>NZ_PXYI01000001.1 GCF_003012735.1 Allosphingosinicella deserti
CGAGGAGCGCACCGTCGAAGCCTGCTGGAAGCGCATCGGAACCCTCCTCGACTGCTTCGACCCCGTCGAATGCGCAAACTACCTCGCAAACAGCGGATATGCTTCAGTCTAAGATGATCATGCTCTAAGGACCGACATTGGCGTTCAGTTGACGCCCATCGACAAGAGGGGACGATCCTGCCTGGAATGAATTATGCTGTATGTACAATCAGCTTGCCTGTTCCTGGGCCCATGACTCCTATGGAGTAAGTATCCGATGTGGCTCATTCGCTTCTTCTCCTTCGAAGCGCGTTCCGGTGTCGCACGGTGGCTGGCATGGTTCATCTTGAGTCTCGGGTTTGTAGTATCGGGTGTGGTGACCTTGCGGTACGCAGAGGGGGCCGCATTGGTGTCGGTATATGCGGGACTTGGCCTCGTCGGCGCAAAGCTGGCTACCGAATGCGTACGGCGGATTCACGATTGCGGCCAGTCTGGTCGGCTCGGGTTGCTCGTAGGCGCAAGCGCTCTGGCGCTGGGAATGTTCGGGTGCGTCTACTGGATGGCAAACGGCGCCAATGCTGCGTTCTGGTCCATGCAGGCAGTGGCCGGCGCCGCGCTTGCCTGGCTGTTGCTGCGCCCGGGGATGGGACGCGCAAATCGTTACGGGCCACCGCCCCCAGGTTCGGCCAGCAGCGGCGAACTTGGGAGCAAAAGTGGCTTGTTGGTCGCCTTCGCCTTCCTTGTTGCGGGTACGGCCTTCGGCTTTGCGGTGGTTAGCTGGCAAGCAGGAATGGCCCGCGAGGCGGAGTGGCGGATGAAGAACTCCGGAGAGGGTATGCCGCCGTCTGCGAACGTGGCCGACGAAATGGGCACATCAAGAAGCAAAAGCACGCTTGGTGAGGAGAATGCCACTTCATCGGACCGGCTCGACGTATTGCTCAACGAGGGAAATACAATGTGACCACCGACACGGCCGGCTAAAAGCGGCGCATGATCTGCTCCGCCCTTCATTGAGGTCGGCCGCATGAAGGATGCGACACGTCTTGCCGATGATGTGGACGAGACCGAGCGGTGCTTACTCGAACTCGAGGATGACCGCGTCCACGGCGAGGCTCTCGCCGGGTTTGGCGGAGACCGTTCTCACCCGGCCGGATTTCTCGGCGCGGAGGATGTTCTCCATCTTCATCGCTTCGACGACGGCGAGCGGCTGGCCGGCTTCGACGGCGTCGCCCTCGCCGACGTTCAAGGCTGTGAGCAGGCCGGGCATCGGGCAGATCAGGAATTTGGAGAGATCCGGCGGCACCTTCTCGATCATGTGACGCGACAGGTCGGCGACATGGGCGGGCAGGACGTCGACGATGTGGGCGGCGCCGCGGGTGGTGAGCTTCCACTGGCGTCCGGCTTTCGCCACCTGGACGGTGCGGCTGCGTTCGTCGACCCGAGCCTTGATCAGCGGCTGTCCCGGCTGCCAGCGGGCGATCACTTCCCAGCCGGCATTGCCGTCGACCTGGGCGATGACGCCGCCCTCGAAGCCTTCGAAGCGGATGCGGTGCTCGGCGCCGGCGACCCGGACGATATGTTCGTCGGGAGGGGGGATGGCGCCGCCGAGCTGGCCGCTGATCGAGGCGGCGCGGGCCTCCGTTTCGACGGTGATCAGCGCCGCGATCACGGCGAGATCCTTGACCAGCAGCGGATCGGCGGGTGCGCCGGCGAAGCCTTCGGGATATTCCTCGGCGATGAAGCCGGTGGTGATCGCGCCGCTGCGGAAGCGCGGATGCTGCATCAGCGCGGACAGGAAATCGACATTGTGGCCGATGCCTTCCAGGCGGAAGCTGTCGAGCGCGTCGATCTGGCGGTCGATCGCCGCCTCGCGGCTCGGTGCCCAGGTGACCAGTTTCGCGATCATCGGATCGTAGAACATCGACACTTCGCCGCCCTCGAAGACGCCGTCGTCGACCCGGGTGACGCCGTCGGCGCCGCGTTTCTCGCGCGGCGGCTGATAGCGGACGAGGCGGCCCGTCGAGGGCAGAAAGCCGCGATAGGGATCCTCGGCATAGACTCGGTTCTCCACGGCCCAGCCCTTGAGCTGCACCTGATCCTGGGTCAGCGGCAATTTCTCGCCGGCGGCGACACGGATCATCAGCTCGACGAGATCGAGGCCGGTGATTTCCTCGGTGACCGGATGCTCCACCTGCAGCCGGGTGTTCATCTCCAGAAAGTAGAAGCTCTTGCCGGTCGGATCGGCGCCGGAGACGATCAGCTCGACCGTGCCGGCGGAGAAATAGCCGACCGCCTTGGCGAGCGCGACCGCCTGCTCGCCCATCGCCCGGCGCATCTCCGGCGTGACGAAGGGCGAGGGGGCCTCTTCGACCACCTTCTGGTGGCGGCGCTGGATCGAGCATTCGCGCTCGCCCAGATAGAGGACGTTGCCGTGCTGATCGCCGATCAGCTGGATCTCGATGTGGCGCGGGCTTTCGATGAATTTCTCGATGAACACACGGTCGTCGCCGAAGCTGGCGAGGCCCTCGCGCTTGGTTGCCTCGAAGCCTTCGCGCACGTCCTGTTCGGACCAGGCAAGTCGCATCCCCTTGCCGCCGCCGCCGGCCGAGGCCTTCATCATCACCGGATAGCCGACCTCGCCGGCGATCCGCACCGCATCGTCGGTGCTGGCGATGTCGCCGAGGAAACCGGGGACGACATTGACCCCCGCCGCCTTAGCGAGCTTCTTCGATTCGATCTTGTCACCCATCGCCGCAATGGCTTTTGGGGGAGGTCCGATGAACGCGATGCCTGCGTCGGCAAGGGCGCGCGCGAAGCTCTCGCGCTCCGACAGGAAGCCGTAGCCGGGATGGACCGCCTCGGCGCCGGTCTCCTTGCACGCCATGATGATCAGTTCGGCATTCAAGTAGGATTCGCTCGCCGGCGGCGGGCCGAGGCGGACGGACTGATCGGCCATGCGGACGTGCGGCGCGCGGGCGTCGGCATCCGAGTAAACGGCGACCGTCTCGATGCCCATCTTCTTGGCGGTGCGGATCACCCGGCAGGCGATCTCGCCGCGGTTCGCGATCAGGATCTTTTTGAACATTCAGGCTTCCTCATGAGCGCGTGTGCCCGCGCCTCTTTCATTCTGTGCCTCATCCGCGAGCGGAAGGATCACTCCGCCGCCACCCGGGCCGGCTCCTCAGAGGTCATCGCGCGCAGGCCGAGCTTGGCGAACAATTCGGCGTCGGCACCGGCGCCGGCATTGCCGGTGGTGAGCAATTTGTCGCCGGTGAAGATCGAGTTCGCGCCCGCCAGGAAGCAGAGTGCCTGCGTGCTCTCGCTCATGCTCTCGCGGCCCGCGGACAGCCGGACCATCGAGCGCGGCATCAGGATGCGGGCGACGGCGACGGTGCGGACGAACTCGATGTCGTCGATCTTCGCATGCTGGCCGGCGAGCATCGAATCGCCGCGGACGGTGCCACGGACCGGCACGAGAGCGTTGATCGGCACGCTTTCGGGATGCGCGGGCAGGGTGGCGAGGGCGTGGAGGAAGCCGACCCGGTCCTCGCGGGTCTCGCCCATGCCGACGATGCCGCCGCAGCAGACAGACATGCCCGACGCGCGGACATTTTCGAGCGTGTCCAGCCGCTCCTGATAGGTGCGGGTGGTGATGATCTCGCCATAATGTTCGGGCGAGGTGTCGAGATTGTGGTTGTAATAATCGAGGCCGGCGGCGGCGAGCCGCTCGGATTGCTCGCGGGTCAGCATGCCCAAAGTCATGCAGGTCTCGAGGCCCATCGCCTTGACCCCGGCCACCATCGTGCAGAGCGCGTCCATGTCGCGCTCCTTGGGCTCGCGCCAGGCGGCACCCATGCAGAAGCGGCCTGAGCCCGCCGCCTTGGCCTCGGCGGCGGAGGCCAGCACCGCGTCGACGTTCATCAGTTTCTCGGCCTTGAGGCCGGATTTGGCGAAGGCCGACTGGCTGCAATAGCCGCAATCTTCGGCGCAGCCGCCGGTCTTGATCGACAGCAAGGTGGAGAGCTGGACTTCGTTCGGCGCGTGCCAGCGGCGGTGGACCGCTTGCGCTTCCGAGACGAGGTCGAGGAAGGGGCGGTCGAAGATCCCGGCGATTTCCGCGCGGGTCCAGTCGGTGCGGTCGTGTGAGGAGAGGGTCATTGAAGAATTTCCTGGCAGCAACGTCTCCCCTCCCTGGAAGGGAAGGGGGTAGGGGGTGGGTGCAAGCGCAGCGAGCCCTGCGGCCCAGCGAGCGCCACCGGGGGCATCGAGCCCCCGCTGCACCTGACCCACCCCTAGCCCCTCCCGGATAGGGAGGGGAAGAGGGGGACGGGGAGCATCGGGAAGGATCGGGTGAGCCTCGCTCACGCCGCCGTCTCGTCGAGGGGCGGGAGGTTGTGGCCGAGCAGTTTCAGCACTTCGCCGGCAGCGTCGACCAGGTTGGTGCCGGGGCCGAAGATCGCCTGGACTCCGGCTTCGCGCAGCATGTCGTAGTCGCGTGCCGGGATGACTCCTCCGACGACGACTTTGATGTCCGCGCGGCCGAGCGCGCGGAGCTGGGCGATCAGTTCGGGGACCAGGGTCTTGTGGCCGGCGGCGAGGCTGGAGGCACCGACGACGTCGACGTCCCGGTCGACGGCGAGGCGGGCGCTTTCCTCGGGAGTCTGGAAGAGCGGGCCGGAGACGATGTCGAATCCGAGATCGCCGAATGCGGAGGCGACGAGGTTGGCGCCGCGATCATGACCGTCCTGGCCCATCTTGGCAATCAGGATGCGGGGGCGGCGGCCGAGCCGGCGCTCGACCGCGTCGACGCCTTCTTCGGCACGGCCCCAGCGGGCATCGCCCTTGTAGGCGGCGCCGTAGATGCCGCTCACCGGAGTCGGGATCGTGTCGTAGCGGCCGAACACGTCCTCCATCGCCGACGAGATTTCGCCGAGGGTGGCGCGGGCGCGCGCCGCGTCGACGGCCAAAGCGAGGAGGTTGGCATCGCCGGCGGCGCCGTCGCGGATCGCCTGCAGCGCGGCCTGGACGGCAGCTTCGTCGCGGCCGGCGCGGACTCGATCGAGGCGGGTGATCTGGCCGGCGCGAACCCGGGCGTTGTCGATCTCGAGCGTCTCGATCGGCGCCTCGTTGTCGAGCCGGTAGCGGTTGACGCCGACGATCACCGTCTCGCCTCGATCGACGCTGGCGGCGCGGGCGGCGGAGGCTTCCTCGATGCGGCGCTTGGGCAGCCCTTCGGCGACCGCGGCGGTCATCCCGCCCATCGCCTCGACCTCCTGGATCAGCGCCCAGGCGCGGTCGGCGAGATCCCTGGTCAGGCTCTCGATGAAGTAGGAGCCGCCCAGCGGATCGGCGACGTTGGTGATGCCGCTCTCCTCGGCGAGGATGAGCTGGGTGTTGCGGGCGATGCGGGCCGAAGTGTCGGTCGGCAGGGCGATCGCCTCGTCGAAGCTGTTGGTGTGGAGCGACTGGGTGCCGCCCAACACCGCCGCCATCGCCTCGATCGTGGTGCGCACGACATTGTTGTAGGGATCCTGCTCGGTCAGCGACACGCCCGACGTCTGGCAATGGGTGCGCAGCATCTTCGATTTCTCGGTCTTCGCCCCGAAATCGTCCATGATCCTGTGCCACAAAGTGCGGGCGGCGCGGAGCTTGGCGATCTCCATGAAGAAGTTCATGCCGATGCCGAAGAAGAAGGACAGGCGCGGCGCGAAAGCGTCGACCTCCAGCCCCTTGGCGCGGGCGGCGCGGACATATTCCATGCCGTCGGCGAGGGTGAAGGCGAGCTCCTGCACCGCGGTCGCGCCGGCCTCCAGCATATGGTAGCCGCTGATCGAAATCGAATTGAAGCGCGGCATGTGCTGCGAGGTGTAGGCGATGATGTCGGCGACGATCCGCATCGAGGGCGCCGGCGGGTAGATATAGGTGTTGCGGACGGCGAACTCCTTGAGGATGTCGTTCTGGATCGTGCCCGAAAGCTGGCCCTGGGAGACGCCCTGTTCCTCGGCGGCGACGATGTAGAAAGCGAGCACCGGCAGCACCGCACCGTTCATCGTCATCGACACGCTCATCGTGTCCAATGGGATGGTGTCGAAGAGGATCTTCATGTCTTCGACGCTGTCGATCGCGACCCCGGCCTTGCCGACATCGCCGACGACGCGCGGATGATCGCTGTCATAGCCGCGGTGGGTGGCGAGATCGAAGGCGACCGACAGCCCTTTCTGACCGGCGGCGAGATTGCGGCGATAGAAAGCGTTCGATTCCTCGGCGGTGGAGAAGCCGGCATATTGGCGGATCGTCCAGGGCCGCCCCGTGTACATCGAGGCATAGGGACCACGGGTGAAGGGCGCGAAGCCGGGCAGGCCGGGATCGATATCGGCGCTGTCGGCGGCGGTGTAGAGCGGCTTGACCGCAATGCCCTCGGGCGTGTGCCAGGTGAGGTCCTTGTTCCTGACCTCCTTGGCGGCGGCGGCATCCCAATCTGCGCGGGTGGGAGTCGTGGCGGCCGGTGTCGCAGCGCGCTGGTTCGGCGCGGCGCCTTCCGCGACTGCGCCCGAATCCTCGCCGGTGTTGGTTTCGATGATGGGCTTCTCAGACATGTTTCGATCCGTTCGGGGCCGAGCCGGTCGAAGCCCCTGTTCGACTCCCTAAACAACAAGGAAGGCCCCTCGACAAGCTCGGGGCGAACGGTGCCTCAAAGGCCAGGCGGTTCTTGCTCAGTGGGTGCTTTGCAACGCGTCGCCGCTACCTTGGCCGGTGATCTGGATGACGCGTTTCTCAGACATGTTTCGATCCGTTCCGGCTGATGACGGGGCTCCTCCGCTGTCAGGGTCAGCGGCACCCCGTCATTGTCAAAGCCCGTTCCTTGTTCAACGCCCTAAACAGCAAGGGAGACCCTTCGACAAGCTCGGGGCGAATGGTGTTTCCGAAGCCGTGCCGTTATCAAGCTCGACGTGGGTGTGCGCGCCTGGCTCGCAGCTCTGCCTCGAGCCGGGCGAGATCGTGGAAGGGCGATGCCTCTGCCTTGCGGGTGTCGGCAATCCAGGCTCGTCCGCGCTGAAGATACTCCTGCACCGCTTCCTGGAGCAGTGATTCGAGGTCTCTCTCGCTCGTCTCCGCCCATGCGCGAAGCTCGGCGAGGTCAGCACCACTAAGCGCAATCGTGACGGGCTCGGTCATGACGAAATCCTACGCCTCCGCCCCCGTGCATGCCAGCGCCAAGTCAATGCGCCCCCTTCGGTGTCTCCATCAGCTCGACGAGCACGCCGCCCATATTCTTCGGGTGAACGAAGATCACCGGGGTGCCGTGGGCGCCGATTCGCGGCTCGCCGAGGACCTTCGCGCCCTTGGCTTCCATCTCCGCCTTGGCGGCGTGGATGTCGGGCACTTCGAAGCAGATATGGTGCTGGCCGCCGGCGGGGTTCCTGGCGAGGAAGCCGTGGAGCGGGGAGGCTTCGCCGAGCGGCTCGATCAACTCGATCTGGCTGTTCGGCATGTCGACGAAGCACACACGCACCCCTTGCGCGGGAAGATCGAACGGATCGTGGATCTTGGTCGCGCCGAGCAGGTCCCGGTAAAGCGCGATGCTGGTCTCGATAGACGGCGTGGCGATGCCGACATGGTTGAGGCGGCCGAGGGTCATGAGCGGAATCCGAAGTCGATGTGGAACAGGAGATCGAGCGCGATCGCAGCCATCAGCAGGGCCGCGACGCCGTAGAAGAACAGCAGGGCGTTGAAGGCGCCCGGCCGCTCGGTGCGGACGATGTGGCCGCGGCCGATCGGGAGGCGGCCGGCGCGCAGGCCGCGGCGCACCGTCCAGCCGATCCAAGGCAGCAGGCCAAGCGCGACGATCCCGACGAGGATATCCTCAGAGCGGAATGTTGTCATGCTTCTTCCACGGATTTTCGAGTTGCTTGTTGCGCAGCTTGCGAAGGCCGAGGGCGATGCGCCGGCGGGTGGAATGGGGCATGATCACTTCGTCGATGAACCCCTTGGAGGCGGCTACGAACGGATTGGCGAAGCGGGATTCATAGTCGGCGGTGCGGGCGGCGATCTTGTCGGGATCGCCGATATCCTTGCGGAAGATGATCTCGACCGCGCCGCGCGCGCCCATGACGGCGATCTCGGCGGTCGGCCAGGCATAGTTCAAGTCACCGCGCAGATGCTTGGAGGCCATCACGTCATAGGCGCCGCCATAGGCCTTGCGGGTGATCACGGTGATCTTGGGCACGGTCGCCTCGGCATAAGCGAAGAGCAGCTTCGCGCCGTTCTTGATGATGCCGTTATGCTCCTGGGCAACGCCGGGGAGGAAGCCGGGCACGTCGACGAAGGTAACGATCGGGATGTCGAAGGCGTCGCAGAAGCGCACGAACCGTCCGGCTTTCTTGGACGAGGCGATGTCGAGCACGCCGGCGAGGACCATCGGCTGGTTGGCGACGATGCCGACGGTGCGCCCCTCGATACGGCCGAAGCCGACGATGATGTTGGCGGCATGGGCCGGCTGGATCTCGAAGAAATCACCCTCGTCGACCACCTTCCGGATGAGCTCGTGCATGTCGTAGGGCCTGGAGGCGCTGTCCGGGATCAGTGTGTCGAGGCTGTCCTCGATCCGGTCCCAGGGATCGGTGCAGGTCCGCTCCGGCAGATCGTGGCGGTTGGAGAGCGGCAGGAAATCGAAGAAGTCGCGGGTGGCGCGGAGGGCGTCGATGTCGTTCTCGAAGGCGACATCGGCAACGCCCGACTTGGTGGTGTGGGTGACCGCGCCGCCCAGTTCCTCCTGGGTGACGACCTCGTTGGTCACCGTCTTCACCACGTCCGGGCCGGTGACGAACATGTAGCTCGAATCCTTCACCATGAAGATGAAGTCGGTCATCGCCGGCGAGTAGACCGCGCCGCCGGCGCAGGGGCCCATGATCAGGCTCAGTTGCGGCACCACGCCGGAGGCGAGCACGTTGCGCTGGAAGACTTCGGCATAGCCGCCGAGGCTGGCGACGCCTTCCTGGATGCGGGCGCCGCCGCTGTCGTTCAGGCCGATCACCGGCGCGCCGACCTTCAGCGCCATGTCCATGATCTTGCAGATCTTCTGGGCGTGGCGCTCGGAGAGCGAGCCGCCGAACACGGTGAAATCCTGGGCGAAGACGTAGACCAATCTGCCGTTGATCGTGCCCGATCCGGTGACGACGCCGTCGCCGGGGATCTTCTGCGTGTCCATGCCGAAATCGGCGCAATTGTGCTCGACGAACATGTCATATTCTTCGAAGCTGCCGGGATCGAGCAGCACGCTCAGCCGCTCGCGTGCGGTCAGCCGGCCCTTGGCGTGCTGGGCCTCGATCCGCTTTTCGCCGCCGCCAAGCTGGGCCGCCGCACGGCGTGATTCGAGCTCGTCGATCCTGGTCGCCATGAAGAATGTTCATCCTCTCTTATGCTTGCCGTCCCTTAGGCGCGGCATCGGAGGGAGGCAATCGGGCGGCCGGATCCCGGGTCAGCGGCCTTCGAAGCGGGGCGGCTGCTTCTGCAGGAAGGCGGCGACGGCGGCGGCGAAATCCCGGCTGCGTCCCGCGTCGCGCTGGGCGATGCGTTCGGCGGCGAGGGCGTCGGTGAGCGACAGCTGCTCGGCGTCGCGGGCGAGCCGGCGGATGAGGCCGAGCGCGACGGTCGGCCCCTTGGCGAGATTGGCGGCGAGCGCGGCGGACTCGGCCGCGAGATCGGCATCGTCGACCACCCGCGCGATCATGCCCCAGGCCTGGGCCTGCTCGGCCGACACGCGCTCGCCGAGCAGCATCATCTCGAGCGCGCGGGCCCGCCCGACCAGCCGCGGCAGCAGCCAGGTCGCGCCGGCATCGGGAATGAGGCCGACATTGACGAACGCCTGCAGGAAGTAAGCGGAGCGCGCGGCGATGACGATGTCGGCGGCGAGCGCGATCGAGCAGCCGGCGCCCGCGGCGGGGCCGTTGACCGCTGCGACGACCGGGACCGGGCAGGCGAACAGCGCCTCGATCAGCGGATTGAAATGCGCCTCCAGCGCGGCGCCGGCATCCTCGGGCAGCCCGCCGGCCGCGGTGAGATCGGCCCCGCTCGAAAAGCCGCGTCCCTCGCCGGTGATCAGCAGGCATCGCGCGCCCGATTGCCCGGCTTCGATCACCGCGTCGCGGAGCTCGTCGAGCAATCCGATCGTCAACGCATTCAACCGCTCCGGCCGCGCCAGCGTGATCGCAGCGACCTGGGCTGGGGTCTGTTCGACCCGGATGTTGTCGTAGGCCATGGCTCCTCCTGCCGCCGTTAGAGCAGCGGCTTCGGGTGCTTGCAATGTCGGCGGGTCTGCATGCCTGCCGCCCAGACCAATTCGGTAAGATGAGCGCGAGCCGGCGGACATTTACGGAGGGCTCAGGAACGCGGGACGCAAGGCCGCTTCGCGGCCTCGTGCATCTTCGTGGCTTCGTGAGGGAATGGGCAGATCGGCCCTATCGGCGGGAACGTAGAGGGCGACGGCCGCAAGGCCAAGTTCGCGTCTGAGGCGCTTGTTGTGGTTGGAGCATGTCCGGCGACATTGACACAAGGTCGGGCGCGTCGCAGCTTGGGGGCGGAGGGGGGCTTCTGATGCGTTATGGATTGGTGGCTGCGGCGGTTGCCGTGGCGGCGGTTTCGCCGGTAGGGGCGGCGCCGAAGATCGGGGCTGCGGCGCCGGCTTTCACGATCACGACCTTCGACAAGAAGAAGGTGACCCTGGCCGAAATGCGCGGCAAGGTGGTGGTGATCAACCATTGGGCGACGTGGTGCGGACCGTGCAAGTCCGAGATGCCGATGATGAGCAACTTCCACGCCCGCTACAAGCAGCATGGCTTCGAGATCTTCGGCGTCACCACCGAGGATTCGGTGCAGCCTTATGCACTGAAGAAGGTGGCGGCGGTGCTGTCCTATCCGCTCGCGCGCGGCATCAAGGGCAATTATCCGATCCTGAAGGGCGTTCCGACCACCTACGTGATCGATCGGGCCGGGGTGCTGCGTTTCGCCAAGGCGGGATCGTTCGAGACCGAGGAGTTCATCGACCTGATCATCCCGCTGCTTCGGGAGCCGGCGCCGGAATAAGGCACGGCCGATCGGCCGGTTTTTGGTCCCGTGAATCCGCGAGACATTCAGGTCCTCCGCGGAACGGGGAGAGAGACCGCACGAAGTGCGGTGGAGGGGGGCGAGATCCGCTCGGCTCCTGCAGTTCCAGCGGCAGTGTGGGTCTCGGAACCCCTCCATCAGCTTTCAGCTGGTCCCCCTCCCCGCGAGCGGGGAGGATCTGGGTGCGGCCTATTCGATGAGGGCGGTTTCTTCCGGCGCATGCAACCGGAGGCGGGTAACCCGGCGGGAATCGCTCTCGGTGACTTCGAGGCGCCAGCCCGAGGGATGTTCGACGATCTCGCCTTGCTGGGGCACGTGACCGGCGAGCACGGTCGCGAGGCCGCCCAGAGTGTCGACATCTTCCTCGGTGGCGAGGCGGCCGTCGATGGTGATGGCGACCTCGTCGAGCTCTGCGCGGGCGTCGGCGTCCCAGATGCCGTCCTCGATCGGGATCAGCATCCCGGGCGCCGCCTCGTCATGCTCGTCCTCGATCTCGCCGACGATCTCCTCGACCACGTCCTCGATGGTGACGAGGCCCTCGGTGCCGCCGAACTCGTCGACGACGATGGCGAGGTGGACCCGCTCCGCGCGCATTCGCGCCAGCAGATCGAGCACGCCCATCGATTCCGGCACATAAAGCGGCTTGCGGAGCAGGGTGGCGATGTCGGCCGGCGGCTCGGCGCCGGTCATCTGCACGGTGAACACGTCCTTGACGTGGACCATCCCGATCACCTGGTCGAGGCTCTCCTGGTAGACGGGGAGGCGGCTGTGCTGCGCCTCGACGAAGGCGGCAACCAGCTCCTCGAAGCTGATCTCGCTGTCGACCGCAATGATGTCGCCGCGCGGCACGGCAATGTCGGCGACCGTGCTCTCGCCGAAGTGGAGCAGGTTGCGGAGCATCTGGCGTTCGATCGGTGAGAGATCGCCGACCGCGGGCACTTCGCCCTCGTGGCTTTCGATCGCTTCCTCGATCTCCGCGCGGAGCGTTGCCTCGCTTTCCTCACCGAACAGGAAGGTGCGCAGGCCTCGCCAGAAACTCGGGGCCTCGCTGGTCTCGGGTTGACTATCCTCGTCGTCAGGCATCGGATTGGGATTGAACCTCCGTCGAATAGGGATCGGCGATGCCGAGAGCGGCGAGCGCACGGCGTTCGGTGTCTTCCATCGCTTCGGCTTCCTCCTCGCCCTCCTCATGGTCGTAGCCGAGGAGGTGCAGGGTGCCGTGTACCACGAGATGGGCCGCGTGGTCGTCGATCGAGATGCCCTTGTCGGCCGCTTCGGCGGCGCACACGCCGCGCGCGAGGACGACGTCGCCGAGCAGAACCTCGCCTTTGCCGGCAGCGACGATCCGGTCGAGCAGATCCGCCTCGATCATCGGGAAGGAGAGCACGTTGGTCGGCTTGTCCTTGGCGCGATATTGCGCGTTCAGGGCATGAACCTCGTCATCCTCGGTGAACTTGACCGAGACCTCGACCGCAAGCGGGCTGTCGCCGAGATCGTTCCAGTCGCTGGCGGCGACCGCCGCCCGCACCGCCCGCTCGGCCAAGGCCGGCAGGCCGGTGCTACTGTCCCACTCCCCTGATACGTCGGATTCGACGAGGATCATGCCCTCTTGCCCTCATAGGCCTCGACGATCCTGCCCACGAGCGGGTGGCGGACGACGTCGCCGGCGCCGAAGCGGACCGTGGCGATGCCCTGAACGCCCTCGAGGAGGCCGACCGCGTCGGCGAGGCCCGACTTGCCGGGATCGGGAAGATCGACCTGCAGCGGATCGCCGCAAATCACCATCCGGCTGCGCATGCCGAAGCGGGTGAGGAACATCTTCATCTGCGCCGGCGTGGTGTTCTGCGCTTCGTCGAGAATGATGAAGGCATCGGACAAGGTGCGTCCGCGCATGAAGGCGATCGGCGCGATCTCGATCTCGCCGCTGGCGATGCGGCGCTCGACCTGCTCGGCGGGGAGCATGTCGTAGAGCGCATCGTAAAGCGGGCGCAGGTAGGGATCGACCTTTTCCTTCATGTCACCGGGCAGGAAGCCGAGCCGCTCGCCGGCCTCGACCGCGGGGCGCGACAAGATCAGGCGGTCGACCGAGCCGCCGATCAGCTGCTGCACGGCCTGGGCGACGGCGACATAGGTCTTGCCGGTGCCGGCGGGGCCGAGTGCGAAGATCATGTCGTCGCGCGCCAGCGCCTCCATGTAGACGGCCTGCATCTGCGAGCGCGGCACGATCGTCTTCTTGCGCGTGCGGATCATCACCTTGGGCGGTTCGGCGACGTCGGTCGAAATGATTCCCTCCAAAGTGGGTTGGCCGGACATGGCGATCACCGCCTCGACCATGCCGGTATCGACGTCCTGGCCCTCGTCCAGACGGTTGTAGAGGCCGAGCAGCACGTCGCGGGCGCGGGCCGCCGCTTCCGGCTCGCCCTCGATTTGGACGCGTGCACCGCGCGCGGCGATATAGACTCCGAGCCGATCCTCGATCGAGACCAGGTTGCGATCGAATTCGCCGAACAAGGGCCCGAGCAGATGCGGCTGCTCGAACTCGATCTCCAGGCGCGCGCGCGGCGCGGCGCTTTCGGGGCTGCGTTTCTGAGCCATCAGGCGGCGACCGCCGTCGGAGTCAGGGTCAGCATGCGGCCGGCCAGCGAATTGGGCAGTGCCCCTTCGATCTCAACCTCGATTACCTCGCCGATCTTCGCCTCCGTCTCGACATGCACCGATTGAAGCCAGGGCGACTTGCCGAGCATCTGGCCCGGCCTGCGGCCCTGACGCTCGATCAGCACGCTGGTGCGCTTGCCGATCGTCGCGCGGTTGAATGCGAGCGATCTCTCGCTGAGCAGAGCCTGCAGCCGTTGCAGCCGTTCGTCCATCATTTCAGCGGGAACCTGCTCGTTCATGGCAGCGGCCGGAGTGCCCGGCCGCGGGGAATATTTGAACGAGTAAGCCTGCGCGTAGTTCACCGCCGCAACGATTTTCAGCGTGTCCTCGAAATCGGCCTCGGTCTCGCCGGGGAAGCCGACGATGAAATCGCCCGAAATGGCGATGTCGGGCCGCGCGGCGCGAACCCGCGAGATCACGTCGAGATAGCTTTCGGCGGTGTGGCTGCGGTTCATCGCCTTCAGGATGCGGCTGCTGCCCGACTGCACGGGCAGATGGAGATAGGGCATCAGCTTGGCGACTTCGGCATGGGCGCGGATCAGTCCCTCGCGCATGTCGTTGGGGTGGCTGGTCGTGTAGCGGATACGCTCCAGGCCGGGCAGCGCGTCGAGCGCGCGGATCAGGCCGTCGAGGCCCTGCAGCCGGCCTCGCTCATCCTCGCCTTCCCAGGCGTTGACGTTCTGTCCGAGCAGGGTGATTTCGCGGGCACCGCCATCGACCAAAGCCTTGGCCTCATCGACGATCGCAGCCCAGCCGCGCGAGACTTCGGCGCCCCGCGTATAGGGCACCACGCAATAGGTGCAGAATTTGTCGCAGCCTTCCTGGACGGTGAGGAAGGCGCTGGTGCCCTGGCGCCGGCGCGCCGGCAGGGCACCGAACTTGGACTGCAGCGGCATATCGGTGTCGAGCGCCTTTTCGCCGCCGCGGGCCTTGCGGACCAGCTCGGGCAGGCGATGATAGGCCTGCGGCCCGACGACGATGTCGACTGCGGGCGCGCGGCGCGGGATCTCGGCACCCTCGGCCTGGGCGACGCAGCCGGCAACCGCGATCATCGGCCGGCTGCCGTCGTCGCGGCGCAGGCGGCCAATATCCGAATAGACCTTCTCCGACGCACGTTCCCGGATATGGCAGGTATTGAGCACGACCAGATCTGCATCGCTGCCCTCGGCAGCGGCGGTCATGCCCTCAGCCTGCAACAATTCGCTCATCCGCTCGCCGTCATAGACGTTCATCTGACAGCCGAAGGATTTGACGTGAAAAGTCCGGGGATTGTCCATCGCGCGCCTATAGGCGATCCGCTGCAGCTTCGGAAGGGTGCAGCACCGAGAGGATTTCGCTGCGCGCGGCCTGGGCCAGCGCCTTGCGGTCCGGCGCCGCGGCCGGATCGAGGGGCGGGCGGAAATCGAGGATGACCGGAACGGTCCCGTGCCGCGACAGCACACGGCGGACGTTGGCGCCGGCGCTTTCCTTGCCGACCCACGCGATGTCCGTCGCGGCGGCCCCATAATCAATGGCGACGGGCTGCACGCGGATCCCGGGCAGCGGCGGGAAAAGCGATTCGAACAGGCTGGCGCGGAACGGCAGGATCGACGTGCCGCCGTCGGTGGTTCCTTCCGGGAACAGGGCGACGGGCTGGCCCCGGGCAAGCGCGCCGCGCAGCGTCTGCGCCTGGCCATGGACGGCGCGCCGATCCGAGCGATCGACGAACACCGTGTCGTTGAGCCCGGCGAGCCAGCCGATCACCGGCCAGCGCTCGACATCGTCACGCGAAACGAAGGCGGCGCCGCTCGCACCGGCGATCAGCATGATGTCGAGCCAGCTCAGGTGATTGGCGGCGTAGAGAACGTGGGAGGGCAGGGGCGTGCCGCGGACTTCGACCTTCATGCCGGCGATGCGGCCGACTGCGCCGAGAAAGCGGCGCGGCCAGGGCGACCGGGCGCGTGCCGCTTTCCAGGCATAATGGAGCGGCAGGCAGACGAGCAGGGTAAGAATGATCGCAGCAATGCGCAGGCCGAAGCGGATCACACGCGCTGCCGCTCCGGCTCAGATCTTGCGGTCGACGGCGACGCCGTACAGCTCCATCCGGTGATCGACGAGGCGGAAGCCGAGCTTCTCGGCGATCTTGCGCTGCAGCGCCTCGAGTTCCTCGTCGACGAATTCGATGACGTTGCCGGTCTCGACGTCGATCAGGTGATCGTGATGGGTCGCATCCGCCGCTTCGTAGCGGGCGCGGCCGTCGCCGAAATCATGGCGTTCGAGAATACCCGCTTCCTCGAACAAACGGACGGTACGGTAGACGGTCGCGATCGAAATGCCGGCATCGATCGCGGAGGCGCGGGCATGCAGCGCCTCGACGTCCGGATGGTCTTCGGCTTCGGAGAGGACTCGCGCGATCACCCGCCGCTGCTCGGTGATCCTCAGCCCCTTTTCGGCGCAGAGCGCCTCGATGTCGATCCTGCGTGTCATTCGCCGCCCGGTTTAGCCGAATCCACCGGCCGAACAAGGTGCAGCGCGCGCGTCATGAAGACCGGGGGTGCGCTTCGCGCGGCGAGCGGCTCGCCCGTCGATCGCGGGTGAGGCGGGGAGGGAGGCAAAGGGCGGAAGCGCATCGCACTTCCGCCACATGCCAGTCGAAGCGTCAGCTGCGGCGCGAGCCCTTGGCCGGCGCGGCCTTGGCGGGCGCAGTCTTGCGGCGCTTGGTACCGAGGCCGATCTTCTTGGCAAGCGAGCGGCGCTGCTCGGCATAGTTCGGGGCAACCATCGGATAGTCGGCGTTGAGGCCCCACTTCTGACGATATTCGTCCGGAGTCATCTGATAGTGAGTCATCAGGTGACGCTTGAGCATCTTCAGCTTCTTGCCGTCTTCCAGGCACACGATGAAATCGGGCTTGACCGACGCGCGGATCGAAACCGCAGGGTCCTGCTTCACCGGCGCAGGCTCAGCCTTGGTCCCGAGACCAATCAGCGCGGTGTGTACGTTCTGAATCAGCTGCGGCAGGTCGTTCACTGCGACGCTGTTGTTGCTGACGTGGGCCGACACGATGTCGGCAGTGAGGGTCACCAGAGTTTCAGTCGTGTCGCTATTCTCAGCCATTTTACCTGCCCGCTGTTCCCACGAGGTTACAAGACACCCCTTCCGGATCCGGAATGATCCGTTTTGGATGTTTTTACAAGCCTTATCGCGATCTGGAGATCAGGTACGGCGAATATCTGTGCTTCGCGCGAGGGTGAGCGCATCGAAACGCTCGCCGGAAGACCCGCTATAATAGTTCTTGCGGCGCCCAACTTCACCGAAGCCGTAGCGTTTGTAGAGCGCAATGGCGTGATTGCCGTCGCGGACTTCGAGATGAAGACGTTCGGCATTGCGTACCGAGGAATCGGAGATGAACCGCTCGATCAAGCGTGCACCGACACCGCGGCGCTGGGCGGAGTTGCGCACTGCGAGCAGCAACAATTCGGCTTCTCCGGCGACCACTCGGCTGAGTGCGAAGCCGAGCGGCCGCGAGTTCGCATCGCGGGCGAGGGTCAGCCACACGCCGGGCAGAGGCAGCAATCCAGCGCATTGCGGCGCCGTCCAGGCCTCGCCGAAAGCGGGATCGAAACTGTCGTTCATCACCCGCATCACCGCCTCGAGATCGGCGACGCCGGCTTCCTCGACGAGTATCTCTTCGGTGGTCACGGCAGCGGCTTCGCGTCGGGGGCGCGGCCGTACAGCGGCTTGGCGGGTAGGCTCCTGAGCGCCTGCGGGAGCAAGCGCGCGTCCGCGGCGCGGGGCAGGGCATCGCGCGCCTCGCCTCGGCCGCGGGCTTCGACCAGCGCTTGCGCGCCGGATCCGATCACCAGCGCTTCGGCCACGGACGAAGCGGCGTCTTCGGGAGGAAGGGATCGGAGCGCGTCGACGGGCTCGAGTGGTGCATGGGTGAAACTCTGCACGAAAAGCTGACCATGTCCTCCATGCAGCGCAACCGCAAGCGACTCCTGCACGCAGGTCGCGGCAAGCACCGCCATCGACGAATAGCCGAACAAGGGTATGCCCCAGCCGATCGCCAGGCCGTGCGCCGCGGCCAGGCCGACGCGGACGCCGGTGAAGCTGCCCGGGCCGCAATCGACGAGGATGCCGGCGGGACGGCGGCCGGCGAGCAGTTCTTCGATCATCGGCAGCAGGCGCTCAGCATGGCCGCGCCCGACCAGCTCGAAGCGTTCGTCGAGCAGCGCGTCACCGTCGATCAGCGCCGCCGAGCAGGCGGCCGTCGCGCTGTCGATCGCGAGAAGCATCAGACAGCTTCGACGGTTTCGACCTCGGGAACATAATGTTTGAGGAGACTTTCGATCCCGCTTTTCAAGGTCATCGTCGATGACGGACAGCCGGAGCAGGCGCCGTGCATCGCCAGGAAGACCGTGCCGCCGCGGAAGCCGCGATAGACGATGTCGCCGCCATCCTGGGCAACGGCCGGACGAACGCGAGTCTCGATCAGCTCGCGGATCTGCTCGACGATTTCGGCATCGGCGGGATCGTCGCCGAAATCCTCGGGACTGTCGACGGTGATCCCGGCGGCGGTCGCGGCGCGGAACAGCGGGGCAGCGCTCGAAAAATGATCAAGCAGGATGCCGAGCACCTGCGGCTTCAGATCCCGCCACTCGGCACCGGGGCCGGCGGTGACCGAGATAAAGTCGCGGCCGAAGAACACGCCCTCGACGTCACCGAGCGAAAACAAGGCCTCCGCGAGCGGCGAAACCTCCGCATCCTCGGGCGTGGCGAAATCGCGGGTGCCGGCGTCCATGACCTTCTGGCCGGGCAGGAATTTCAGGGTCGCCGGATTGGGCGTGGTTTCGGTCTGGATCAGCATAGGGCCCATGTGGCGCGGAGAGGAGGTCTGATCAAGTGGCCGCAGGCGACCGGTTCCTGTGTGCGAACCGAATGCCCATGAACCGTTCCTTCGACGCCGTTATGGTTGGTGGTGTCGAAGGCGGCCACGGACTCGCTATCGCCCGGTGCCGCCCGAACTACGGGCTCCCTTTGCGGGACCCTACTTCATCACGCCCGCCGGATCGATCCGCAGGAAGCGAGCGGCGTTCTCGTAAAGGAATTTGCGCTTCACCGCCGCGCTGATGCCAGGGGCTTTCCGGACACGCACGAGGCTCGCGTCGACGAGGTCCGGCCACACCATCTGGTCGGTCCCGTAAAGGATGCGGTCCTCGAAGCCCGCGTCGATGAAGGCACGCAGATAGGGCCAGATATCGCTGTCGCGGTAGCCGGCCGTCAGGAAGCCAAATTCGGCATAGACCTGGGGGTGGGCGGCCATCAGAGCCATCATCTGGTCCTTGAACGGATAGCCGGCGTGCATCACGAACACGCGCAGCTTCGGATGCCTGACCAGCACGGGCTCGAGAAGCAGCGGGTCCGAAAGCGCCGCGCGGTAGCCTGGGGTGGCGAAATAGGTGATGCCCGGCGGACCCGGACCCATGTGGATGCCGACGGGAATGTCGAGCTCTTCGGCAAGCGACCAATAAGGTTCGATCCGCGGATCGTCGGGTCTGATGCCTTGATATTGGAAGCTGAGTTCGGAGAGGACCTTGAGGCGTCCGGCTGCGTGGCGCTTGCGCAACTCGTCGATTGAGGGCAGCCGATCGGGCGCGCCCGCGCCGACTGCGGGGATCAGGCGGTCGGGTTCGTCGGCGAGCCAGCGGTCGACATAGGCAGGCGTCCCGCCGGCCACTGCATAGACGTCGTTCCGGCGCAGCGCCGCGATCGTCCTGGTGCGCAGTTCGTCATCGCTCCCGGCGGAGAAGAAGCGGTTTGGGCAGGCGGGATCGCCGAACATCTCCTTCATGTACGTCGGCAGGCCGGTTCCGCCCTTGCCCGGATCGAGCGGCAGCCATTTCGGAAATGGCACGCAGACATAGGAAGGCGGCCCCTCGCCGCCGGCACCGTAAGCGTGGATGTGCATGTCGATGACCGGGGTCCGGGCCGGGGTCTGCGAAGCCGTGGCGGAGGACACGAACAGGGCGCACAAAGCGATGATCGATGGTCGCATGTCCCGTACTCCGCGGTGGGACATCGTTGCCGCTCCGCCTGGCATCATATCTGGAAACTCACCGATTGCGCCGTCCCCTGAGAGATGGCGTAGCGATAAAGGCCGAGGAGGAGGATCGGGAGGAGGATCACCGCCAGGAGGCATCCCCAGCGGCGGAGGGGTCGCCGCCGAGGCTGAGCTTCACTCTCTTCCCGCGCTGGTTCCTGTTGCACGTCATTGCCTCCGGATGTTCAAATGTGCAGCCCACTCGCATATGGCTCGGCCTCTCGTCTTGCTCGCTGCGCCCTATCCACGCAAGATACCTGCTCAGCGGCCCGACAGCCGCGCGACGGCATCGCGCGACGATGTGAGCGCCGGGTCGAGGGCAAGGGCCTTGCGGTAGCTGGTCAGGGCCTCCTCGCCTTCCCCGGCGGCCTCGAGCGCCTCGCCCAGGCTGTCCCATGCATTCGCGCTGGCGGGATAGGCGTCGGCGATGTGGCGGAAGAGCCGCACGGCGTCGTCTCGCTTGCCGTTCTGCAGCAGATAATAAGCGGTTCGGTTCAGATCGCCTTCCTGGGCGGCGAGATCGTACGTCTCCGCCTCGGCTTGCGGCAGCGTGCGGAGCCAGGCCATACCCGCGTCGAAGCCCTGTTTCGCGATCCGGTCGCGCAATGCGAGGAAGATCGAACGCTTCGGAACGACATAGGGCTTGCCGCCGGCAATATCGAACGCGGCCTGGGCCAGTTCGCCGACCCGGAAATTCTTGTTGTTGGTCAGCACCACCACGGTCGTGCCATCGGCCCAATCGGCTTCCAGCCACGCTTCGAAATTGTAGCTCGAGCCCTGGTGGCGATGGCGCTGGATCGCTCCGTTCGCGAGGCTGATTCGTCCGAGCGCGCCGTCCTTCTTCGGATCGGCGTTGGCGTGGCGCGCGAGGGTCTCGACGGGGAGGAGCCGTCCCGACTTCAGACACTCGCTCCAACGGTAGAGATCGTTCGCCGTTACCCGGATCCAGAAACCGGGCATCGCCTCGCCTGCGGCATCGCCGACGAAATCGTTGTCGAACGCCGCCGCGACGTCGGCGGCACCGGGCGGAGGATCGATGACCGCGTCGCGCATGCCGCACGGGCGCAGCAGCATCCGCTGTGCATAATCGGCGAAACTGGTGCGGGCCGCGGCCTCGAGCACGGAGCGCCGAAGCACGATGTTGTTGTTCGAGTAGAGATAGCCGGTTCCAGGCGCAAATTGCAGTGCCGGCAGCGCGCGCAGATCTGCAAGCAATGAGTCGCCCGCCGCATTCGGCCGCAGCCCGGGAAGGCCGCTGGTGTAATCGAGCAGGTGGCGCACCAGCACCTGATCGCCCCAGGCGGGGAGCCCCGGCACGAACCGCGACACCGGATCGTCCAGCCGAAGCGCGCCCTGGCGTTCGAGCATCATCAGCGCGACCGCGCTGAATTCCTTGCCGATCGAGCCGATGCCGAACCGATCCCGCGTCGTCAGCGCCCGTGTTCGAGCCCCATCGGCGACGCCGGTCGCGCGCTGATAGACGATTCTGCCGTTGCGGGCGACCAGGAGGGTGCCGTTGAACAGGCCCCGCGCGTGAGCTTGCTCTGCCAGCCGGTCGAGCGCTGCAGTGTCGATTGCACCTGCCCTGGAGTGCGCTGCAGCCTGCGCCGGCACCGCGCCGCCGAGGACGAGCACGCCAGCGGCCGCCATGGTGGCGAGACGGGCAAGGGCCCGCGTCGCGGCGATCGAGTTCAAGTTTTTCAATTTGGCCCCCGAAGCATCCCGCGGGATGATTGCATGGACGGCGGCGAAGGAGAAGCAGTTCCACTGCGCGGACCTGTAAAGCGCCTCGCCCGGCTTCGGTCGGACGGAGGCCACGGCCGTCCGAAGGTGGAAAGCCGCCAGCCGATCGCGTAGGGTTTCAGGAACAGCATGGGGAAGTCCGACCAACGCGAATGAACGACGGTTTCCCTGCTCTTGGCGAACGCGAGAAAGAGACCCTGCGTCTGCTCCTTGCCGGCCATGACGCCAAATCCATTGCCGCGTCGCTCGGCCTCTCCGTGCACACCGTCAACGAGCGCCTGCGAGACGCCCGCCGCAAACTGGGCGTTTCGAGCAGCCGCGAAGCGGCGAGACGCCTTGCCGCATTGGAGGGGCAGGACCCCAATCCGCTCGGGGACAAAGAATTTGGGGTGGTTCCCAGCGGTAAGGACATGGAAGGACCCGGCGGGCCGCATCGGCGGCGCGGCGGAGCGATCGGCTTCGTCTGGTTTGGAGGAGGGATGTTCATCATGTCGCTGATCATCGCAGGCGCCGTTCTCACCTTTGCGCTGCAGGGAAATGACGGGGCGAGCCCCGTCCGTGGAACGCAAGCGGCGGCAGCCGCGACTGCCGCTGCCGAGACACAATCGCGAGGCTTGGTCCCTGCGCGCGCCTGGATGGCTCTGATCGACCGCGGAGCATGGGACCAGAGCTGGGAGGCGGCGGGATCGCAGTTCCGGTCGCAGCTGACCAAGGCGCAATGGGCATCGACCGTGGAGGCGGTTCTGCAGCCGCTCGGCCAGATGTCCTCCCGCACGCTGGTGAGCGTCGCCCCGACGACGAGCCTGCCCGGGGCTCCGGCCGGGGTCTATGAAGTGATCCAGTTCCGCACCGCTTATGCGCGCAAGCCCGAGGCGTTCGAGACGGTGATCGTGGTTCGCGAGCCGTCCGGCTGGAAAGTCGTCGGCTATTTCGTCCGATAGCATTGCTTCGCGGCCAGCGCAGACTGCACCATAAGCGCAGTCCGAGCGTGCTGCCGCCGGACAAGTTGAGCTCCGCCGATCCGGTGCATGGCCTGCCGCGATCAACCGCCCTCAACGGGGGCGTTTCGCTTTCCACGCTTTTACAGCCGCGAGCGTGCGCTGGACGTGCTGCTGCGGGTTGGGATCGGTGTAGCTGAGCAGGATCCTGCCGCCCGGTGCGATCACGTAGGAGGTGCGGCTCGACAGTGGCGCGTCGGCACGGCCGTTGGTTGCCAGATAGCGGGCGGCGACCCTGGCGCCCGGATCGGCCGCCACGGCGAACTTGTCGCGGCATCCCGCGGTGGAGAATTCGGCGACTCGTTCGACATTACCGGCGGTCACGCCGACGACGGTCGCGCCCAGCTTGCGGAACGAGTCGGTCGCTTCGGCGAAGAGATGCGCTTCGACCGTGCAGCCGGCAGTGAAGGCGGCCGGGAAGAAATAGAGCACCACCGGTCCCTTGCGCAGCGCCTGCTGGAGCGAGAAGGTGACGGGCTTGCCGGCGAGTGCGCCCGAGAGCGAGAAATCCGGGGCGGGCGCCCCGACCGGGAGCGCAGCCGCCGCGAGTGCGGTGACGGCGAAGGCCGGCGCGGACAGAGCTGCGACGAACGTTCTTCTCATTTCCTACTCCGGTTTCGCTGTGATGCTGTCGGTCGAGCGACTGATGTTCGGGCCACGATGTCCGTCGTCGAGGAATGCCAGCGCTTGATCAAGCTTGCCCACCAGATAAGCAACCGTGCGGCGAGACATACGGTCCGACCAGAAGCGCGCCGGCAGCCACCAAGGCTTGCCCCAGAAGTACAGATGTTGATGAGGGCGCCGCACGAGATTCGCCGCACGAACGAAATCACCCGGTGCCCCGGCATTCCGCTGCTGGATATGGATCTGGAAAGCAGGCCTGCGATATTTGTCAAAGGCGAAGGTGATGGACTGGATGTCGCCTCGCGCCGCGCGCTCCAGATGGATTTCCCTGCCGCTGACGGGATCGGCGGGATCGCGCATGTACACATCAGCGTGTTCGAACCCGACCGCCAGGAGTTCGCGCACGAGCTCCTTTTCCACGTGTGTCGCAAGGGTGATCAGCGGCTGCCCGCCGAGCGCCCGCCACGTGGCATGACGTTTGTGACGTTCCTTGCTCACTCCTGCCCCGATGCGATCCTGGTACTTCTTACGCTCTCAACGACGGCATGGCACGACGAAGCGTCATCGGCGCCCCTCCGCCCGTGCACAGCCTTGTCCGCGATGATCGAGCGCCTCAGAAGCCAACGGTGAGTCCGACGAACCCGGCAATGTCGTCGCTGCCGTCCTGCGAGAAGCTGGTGCTGCCCTCGACGGCGAGCGAGGCCGCTTCGCCGAGCGAGAGGCGCGCGCCCGCGGCGAGGCGGCCGTAGACGTCCCGGGAACGATTGGGCAGCACGAAGCTGTTGACGATCGCCGGCGAGGCGGTGCCGGCGTAGCGGATCGTGCGGCCGTCCCCTTCGAAATCCTTTTCGGCGGTGAGCGCGGCGAAGGGATGGACGGCGAGACCGCCCGCATCGAGCGTTCCGCGAGCTTCGAGGCCGGCGCTGCCGACCAGTGCCTTGACGTTCTGGTCGTCGACATCGAGGGTCAGCACCGCATCGCCGGTTTCGGAATAAGCGTCGATCTTCGCCTTGGCATATTGCAGGCCGACGACCGGGCCGAGGCTGAAGCCGCCGAGATCGAGCAGATAGCCGGCCTTGGCGCCGGCCATGATCGTACGGCCGTCCGCCTCGGCAGTGATTTCGTCGATCACCGCATTTCGGGTGATGTCGTAATCGACCCAGCCGATGCCGCCATGAGCCTGGACGAATGCGCCGTTATCGGCCCAGCCGGCATAGCCGCCGACCTGCCACGCCTTGGCGCGAACCTTGCCGGTGCCCGCGATCATGTCGGCCCGGGGACGGCTGTGGTTGAGTGCGAGGCCGAAGATCAGGCTGCCGAGCTCATATTCGGCACCGGCGGTGACCCCGAACGTGTCGGTATCGTAGGCGAGATTGGTGGCGCTGCGAGCGAATTTGCGGCTTGCCGCGTTGACCATGGCGTAGACGGAGAGCCCGCTGCCATTGTCGCCGGTCCGCGCGGTCGAGAGATCGAGGCGGCCTTGGAGCGTGCTGCCGAAGCTGCTTGCCGCCTGCAGGCCGAGATCGGTCTGCGCCTGGAAGTGCAGCGGTGCCTCGAGCTGGCGGACGGCGTAGCGGCCAACGATCGCGAAGCCGGCCGAGGTCAGGTGGAGCTGATCGACGTAGAAAAGATATTTGTCGAGCAGGCTTGGATCGGTGGTGACGCAGGCGACCGGGCAGGCGCCGGCGCTGATCAGGCCGAAGGCGGCGGGGTTGCGCTCGACGGCCGAACCGACCTGCGACAGATCGAGATAATCGACGATGACCCCGTTCGCGGCCGTCTCTGCGAGACGCGTCTGAATGCCGCTGTTGAAGGCGTTGGCGTAGGCAGTGCCGATCGGGGCGATGGGCGAGCCGGCCACTTCGGGCAGACGGCCGACATCGCCCGCGAGAAAGGTGATGTTGCGCGCGCCGGCATTCACCAGGGCATTGATGCCAGTCATCGTCTCGCCGACGCGCAATTGCGCCTGGGCCGGTGCGCCGGCGATGAGGCCCTGCACCTGCGCGGCGGTTGGGGCCGGGCCGAGGCTGCGCTCATAGGCCCGTGCATCGTTGCCGCCGATCGAGACGACGACGAGATCATTGGCATCGAGGCGCCCGCTCACACGCGGGAAAGCGGCCGGTCCGCCGCCGGCCAGAAAGGACTGATATTCCGTGACGAAACCGGGGAATGCGGCACCGTTGATGTTGCCGTTGTTGGCGAAGGCACCGCCGATGGCGAAATTATCGATCGGCACCGAAAGCAACTGGCCCATCGTGTCGACGAAGTTGGTGCCGTTGGAGAAGCGGCCGTTCGGGTAGATTGCCGGACGCGGAATGTTAGTCAGCTCGAAGAAGTTGCCGTCGTCGGCATAGCTGTCGCCGAATGCGACGATGCGGTCGACCGTCTGCGCTGCGGCCGGCGCGGCGCAGAGGAGCGCCGCTGCGGCGGCGGCGCACGGAAATGCAAAGCGGGAACGCGACATATACCCCTCCTTCTCGGACCGCTCTGGCGGCGGGCCTAGGGTGGCAGGTTGGACCCGATCCGACCTGTCTACAAGGCGGTAGGTTGCATTTCGGGCGGAACTTGCGTCCGTTTTGCTCAGGGTTTCTCGCGCGACAGGCGGGTCATCAGGATCGCTGCGCGCTTCGCCTGCCGCCACAGGCTGGGGATGTCGATCGTCTCGCCTGCCGCGTGCGAGCCGCCGCCGGCCGCGCCGAGCCCGACGAGGCCGTCGACATCCTGCGCGACGAAGCCGATGTCGCCGGCACCGCGCTTCAGCGGATCGATCGGCGCCATCTCCGAAAGAGCGAGGTCGCGGTTGACGAGATTCAATCGGTCGAGCAGCGCCCGGCCGCCCGCGGTCGGCGCCATCGGCGGGTAGGCGCCTTCGTCGAAGCTGATCTCGGCGCCGGTGCCGGGCATGTGGCGGGCGACGATGGTGCGCATCCTGTCGGTCACGCGCTTATACTGGTCGGGCGACAGGGCGCGGATGTCGCCCTTGGCGATCGCGATCTCCGGGATGATGTTGGTCTTGCCGGTCGCGGTGCCGCGGATGCCGGCTTCGTCGAGCGACGCGGTGGCGCCGCCGACGACCAGCCCGACGTTGAAGGTGAGGTTGGGCTCCGGCAATTCGGTGCGGAAGGCGGTGAGAATTCGCGAGAGTTCGTAGATCGCGCCATTGCCCGACGATGCGCTGAACACGCCGCTGGAATGGCCGGTGCGGCCGGTGGCGCGGACCTCCCAATTGCCCGAGCCGCGGCGCGAAATCGAGCCCATGTCCTGCCCGTTCTCGCGCGACAGACCCTCGAAATCGAGCGCGACGTCGGCGCGCTTGCCGGCCTCGATCAGATCGCGGCGGGCGATCGAGACGGGATTGCCGGCATCCTCTTCATCGCCGGTGAGCACGATCTCGATGTCGGCCGCCGCGAGCGTTCCGGCCGCCTGCATCGCCCGCAGCGCCGCGACCATCACCACCATGCCGCCCTTGTCGTCGCCGACGCCAGGCCCTTCCGCGGTATCGGCATCCTTGCGGACGAAGCGCTGGAAAGGGGAATCGGGCTCGAACACCGTGTCGAGGTGGCCGATGAGCAGCATCTTCCGGCCCTTGCCGTTTCCGCGGCGGGAGGCGACGATATGGCCGGCACGGCCGACCTGCGTCATCGGCACCCAGCGCACGGAGAAGCCGAGCGGCTCCAGTTCCGCGCGCATCATCCGGCCAACCGCTTCGACCCCCGGCGCATTCAGCGAGCCGCTATTCTGGTTGACCAGTTTCTCGAGCAGATCGAGCGTACGCGCCTGTTCCCGATCGACGGTGCGGACGATGCGGCTTTCGGCAGCGGAGAGCTTGGCCTCGGCGGGTGCGGCGGAGGCGGCGATCAAGGCGATCGCGGTGAGGACTGGCAGGCGGTTCATGCGCATTCCTTAGGATCGATGCGCGCCGAGGGCCAGCCGGACCGGGACGGGGTTTCGCCGGGAAAGGAGTGCTGCTTCTAGCGTTGAGGAGGACATGCTAAACCCGAATGCGTGCAGGAGAAGAATTCGATGATGCGGCCGTTGCTGATGACCCTGGCTCTTTTGGCTGCTTCGCCCGCGGCCGCGCAGGATTGGCGAATGGCGCCGGAATATGATGTCCTGCTCACCACCTGGGACATTGCGCCCGGCCAATTGCGGCTCAAGAGCGGCGAGCCGGTGCGCCTGCGTTTCGTCAATAACAGCAATCGCGATCTGAAATTCTCGGCCGAGGATTTCTTCAAGAATGCCCGTCTTCGCCAGCGGGATGGCGGCACCGTCGCCAAGGGCGCGATCATGGTGCCGTCGCTGTCGACCCGCACCGTCGTCCTTGTACCCAAGGCCGGGCGATACAAGATGCGTGGGGGCAATGTCGCACAGCGGGTCGCCGGAATGAACGGGACGATCATCGTCGAATGAAGGAGGCCTTGATGGCGAAAGACGGCAAGAAGAAAGACACCAAGAAGAAGACCACCGGCAAGACCGGCGGCAGGGCCAACCCGATTCCGAAGGAATTCGGCGGGATCAAGGTGCCCAAGGAGCTCCGCAAGGCCGGCAAGAAGGCGATCGAGCTCGTCAAGGATCCGGTGGTGAGTGAAGTCGTCGCGGCAGCCTTGCTGTCGGCCGCTGCGGCGCTGCGCGCGCCTGCGGGCGACAGGAACGGGCCGAGCCAAGCAGCCGGCAGGAGCGCTCGGCCGCGGCCGGACGCCAACCCGATCGGCGACACCCTGAAGGGCCTCGCCGTCGATCTTGCGCGGCGCACGATCGAGGGCGTCGGCGATCGCCAGCGGGCACGCGGCCGCAAGCCCGAACCGCGGGCGCCGGAGAGCAGCGAAACCTGATTGCGGTGAGCCGGAGATGAGTCCGGTTCGCGGGTTTGTCGGGTAAGTCTCGGGGCGGGTGAGGCAATCCGTATGGGATCCCAAATAACCCCCGTTATCCCCGTTATCCACAGGCTGAATTCGCTTTGTGCGACTCGGATTTCGTGACAGCATCCATTTCGTAGCCGGAAAGGAGAGGCCTCGGAGACGAGGCGGACCCGGACCGGAGACGCGGGACGCTGCGACGCCGAGCGCACAGAGGCCGCAAGGCTGATGGCCGATGATGTCGAGAGCACCGAGGTGATGCCAAAGCTCCCCGAGCTCGGCATCGCCGAACGCTTCGGAAGGGACGGGGAATCGCCCCCGGAACGGACGCGGCGAGGCGGACGGAACGAAAAGCTCGCTTTTCCAAACGAACGCCGAACGGGATCCCAAAACGCGAGTTTCGGGACCGTGGGACTGGACGGGTTTCGGCCCGGACGGGCTCGAATTCGGAACCCGGGGGCTTCGGCCTTCACGGAACCGGAAGGTGTCGAGAACGCCGTTGGCGAACGAGGCGCCGAATGGGATCGGGACGAGCTTCGGCTCAGACGAAACCGGACGGTCTCGAGAGCCGCGGGTGAACGAGACGCCGGGCGGAACCGGGAGAGCTTCGGCTCGAGCGGCACCGCCGAAAGGTGATCCGAATGCTTCGGCAAACGGACCGCCGTCCAGGATCGAAGGGCGTGCCCGACGACCTTGGGAAGGCACCTGAGCGCTTCGGCGGGCAGGCGCCGGCCGCAGGCCGACGTGCCCCGGCGCGCACGGACGCGGTCAGGCAGACCGAGGGTTCTACCCTGGGAATGCCGACCGGATGCGACCGAGCTTCGGCACGGACGCAATCGGGAGGAGGAAATGAATGCTTCGGCATTCAGGACCGCCCTCGAAAGATGGGTCGACCTCGCGGCTTCGGCAGCGCGGACGAGACATCGAACCGGATCGGAAGGGTTTCGGCCCGACCGCGACGGCAGGGACGACACGGAGCCTGGCTCCGGACACGTCCCGAACGGGACAGCGACGGGGCCTCGGCTCCGACGCGGAACCGGCCCGGCGAGAGGATCGGAGTTTCGGCTTCGATCGCATGCCGGACCTTCGGAACAAGGCTGGCTCCGGCCAGCCGGACATCGGAGACGGGAAGCGGCGCAGGCTTCGGCCTTCAACGCGACCCTGAGGGAACCGCCGGGGCTTCGGCCCCGGCGGGACCCGGAGGGAGGACCTTCGGTCCGAACCTCGAAACCAGGGACGGCCGGGCGCGTGCGCCCGACCCGACCTCCCGCCCAGCGGGCGCCGCGCCGGCAGGCGCTGCATGGATCTGGGACAATGGGGGCCGGCAGCAATGCCGGCCCCCATTACGTGTCACGGTGCCGGCTGCAAATCCGATGGTCCTGTCGGCGAGCGGCTTCGGCCTTTTCGCGGGCACCCTTTGCAGACACGAACCACGGCGATCGGCTAACCGGCAGCAGTCGGACCCAGCCGCAATGCAAACAGATGAGAGCGCGATGACCGACCCTGCGTTTCGCCCGTTGCGCCTGAGCGACGCTCCGGATCTTCTTGCAGTGATGCGGCGCGCCGAAGGCGGCCTCGGCCGGTTGCCAAGCGAAATGGACCTGCCCTGGATGGAAGAGGCGCTCGCCGGCGCGTTGGCAGGGGGCGTTGCGATCGGCGCCTTCACCGGCGCTCGGCTGATCGGCGTGATCAAGGCCAGCCGGATGCCCTCCGTGCAATTCCAGCATGTACTCTGGGACCTGACGATTGCAGTCGCACCGGAGGCGCAAGGCTGCGGTGTCGGATGCAGGTTGTTCGCGGAGCTGATCGCGGCCGCCCGCGCGCTGGCTCCACCCGTCGAGCGAATCGAGCTGGTCGTGAGGGAGGGCCTGACCCATGCAATCCGTCTCTACGAACGAGTCGGCTTCCGCCGGGAGGGACGGTTCGAACGACGCTTTCGGCTTTCCGATGGACGCTATGAAGCCGATTTGCCGATGGCTCTTTTCCTGTAGCTGGGTATCGCAGATATTCGGCTGCTCGGACGTCCTGCGTTGCCGCGTCGGCGGCACTCCGCCACCGCTTACTCGCCGTAGACCCATTCCCTGAACGTCGGTTGGAGATCCCGTCCGCTGGCCCGTTCCATGGCCTGCTGGAAATCGCGGCTGGTCACGGTTCCACCGGCATGCTTGCGCGTGAAGCGGCGTAGGCCGCTCCAGAAGGCTTCGTCTCCGACGAACTCCCGGAGATGCGCGAGGAACAGCGCGCCCTTGCTGTACTGGACCGCACGCCGGGCGCCGAGCGAGGGGTATTTGCCGCCCCATGCCAGCGGCTTGTCGAAGCCTAAAGCGCGGATTCGGGCCACTCTGCCGCGCGCGACGTCGAGTTCCCGCTGATAGGCCGCCGCGCCCAAAGTCCGTTCCTGCCAGGCCGCGACCATGAAGGTTGCGATGCCCTCGTGCAGCCAGAAATCCTGCCAGGTCGCGCAGGTGACGAGATTGCCCCACCACATATGGGCCAGTTCGTGGGTGACGATCCAGGCGGAGGCCGGGTCGTCACGCTCTCGATCGAACTCGGCGCGGCCGATCAGCGAGAAGCCCGCGGCTTCCTGCGCTTCGCCGCCCGGCACCAGCAGCTGCGCGTAGCGCCCATCGGGCAGCTTCATTCCGGCCTTGTTCGCGAGGAAGGCGACGATTGCCGGCGTTTGCGCGAACAAATCGGGGAGTTGGGCCTTGCCGCCGGTTGCATCGAGATAGACGAGTTCGCCTTGCGGGGTGCGCGCGGAATGGCGGAGGAACGCGCCGGCGGCAAAGGCATAAAGATAGGGGGAATAAGGGCGGGTGGACCGCCAGCGATGGAGCGCCAGGCCGCCGGGCAGCCTCTTCGGCGGCCTTGCGCGACCGACGCCCAGCGCATCGATCCCTTGGGGCAGGTACAGATCGAGATCGAAATGCGCCTTGTCGCCGGGTGCGTCCTGAAGGCAGACCATCCAATCGCAGGCGAAATAGCTGGTGTAGAGGCCGCCGGCCAGGGCGGTGATGCCGCGCGCCGGGGTGCCGCGGATCCGAAAGCGTAACGTCGCTCTGTCGCCCTTCCGCAGCGGGCGCGGCAGGCTGACCCGGATCGAGTCCTTGGTCGAGGAGACAGGCGCCGGCACATCATCCACGCGCATATCGCTGATCTGCAAGGCGTTCGCAGTGAACGACAACTGCGCAAGCCGATCGGAGTGGCTCTGCACGACGATCGTCTCCGTGCCCGAGAGAGACCTCGTCGCCAGATCGGGGCGGAGCGCGACCGCGTAGCGATCGACCTGAAAACCCGCACCGGGCGCCTCCGTCGCCGGCTCCGCGGCGGCGAGAACCAGAAGGCTCGTCAGGAGGCTGATACTGCTCATCGGCGAGAGCCTAAGGCTTCACGGGCGTCCAACCAAGCGGGGCGATTGGAAATGTCGGGGATGTCAGTGCTGGCCGGTCCTCAGTCCAGAGGGGTGAGGACCGGTCGGAACGCGGCGAGCGCATGCACCCATGCACGTCCCGGCTGCTGTCATCATTCCGACGTTGACTTCACCTGGGCGATATTGAGAGTCCGCGGCGCAATCATCGGAGCAGATCGAATGACCGTAAGCGCCAATCTGGAGACGTTCGCCGGCAAGCATGTCGTCGACTTCACGGGGGCAGGCGACATCAGCGACTTCGGAGTCGTCGCGCCCCGGTTGCGCTGTGAATATGGCGAGACCCGGACGCTGCGGGACGTTTTGGCGACGATGCTCGAAGCGCCGGGCGTGGGGTCGACACGCGCACTCGTTTTCGGCCTGTGGGCGGAGAATGGCGAAAGCTACGAGGTGAGCCCCGCGCCGGCGGTCGAGCTGCTGGTGTCGCAGAAGGACAAGCTCCCCGCGCTCGCAGCCTTGTTTTTCGGCGACATCATCTCCGAAGAGAATGAGATAAGCTGGATCGAGCAAGGCGATTATTCGACGATCTGGAACGCCTTCCCCCAGCTCGAGCAATTCTGGGTGCGCGGCGGCAACAAGCTCGCTTTGGGCACGATCAGGCATCGGATGCTCGACACTCTGGTGATCCAGGCCGGCGGTTTGCCGGGCAGCGTGGTGCGCGAGGCGCTTGCCGCCGAGGCGCCGATCCGCCATTTCGAGCTGTGGCTCGGCACCGAGGATTATGGTGCCGACACCTCGGTGACGGACTTCGCCGACCTGTTCGCGGGAAAGCTGTTTCCGGGCCTCCAGACGCTGGCACTGCGCAACAGCCAGTATAGCGACGAGCTCGCCACGGCGCTCGCGGCCTCGCCGCTGCTCGATCGGATCCGGATCCTCGATCTGTCGATGGGCACGCTGACCGATGCCGGCGCGCGGGCGCTGGCGCAATCCGGGCGGCTCGGCACGCTCGAGAAGCTCGACATTTCCCACCATTATGTCAGCCCGGCCGCGGTGGAGTTGCTGCGTGCCGCGACCCCGAACCTGATCGCCGACGACCCGCAGCAACCCGACGATTGGGACGGCGAGCCCCATTATTACGTTGCCGTCAGCGAGTAAGCGCGCGCCGCGTGGCGCAACGAACCCGGGGCTGGTCGTGCTCGGCGCGGCATCGGGGCCACGCCATGACGCGTTCGCGCGGGCCTGCATCGACCGGTTCGGCACGGCGCCCGACGTGATCGGCTGGGACAGGTTTCTGGCCGAGCCCGCGCGGCTGGCCGAGATGCTCCCGCGTCGCGGCACTCTGCGGATCGATACGCCCGATCAGGATGTCGGTGCGATCGGCGCCTTGCTCAAGGCGGGCGCCGCCGCGGCGGACGCGGCAGGGATCGAGACGGTGCCGGAGGAGAGCGAGGAGCTGCTCGCGCAGGGCGATATCGGTTCGCCGGGACAGGTCGCGTTCGGACTGATTGCCGGGGTAGAATTGGCCGAGGCCATCGCGCACGCGGCCGAACCAGCGATCTCGACGAGCGCGGCGGATGTCGCCTGCGCATTCGACAAGGCCCAGACGACGAAGCGGTTCGCCGAAGCCGGACTGCCGGTGCCGCGGGTGCTGACGGGGATCGACGGGTTCGATGCGCTTGCCGACGCAATGGCGCGCGCGCGGATGTCGCGGGTGTTCGTCAAATTGCGGCACGGCTCGGCGGCGGCAGGGATGGTCGCGCTCGCCAGAAACGGCGACCAGTGGGCCGCTATGACGACGGCGGTGGCGGTCGGCGGACGAGTGCAGGCGACCCGTGCGGTGCGGCGGCTGACCGACCCACGTGCGATCGGGCAACTGATCGACCGGCTGGCGCCGCTCGGGTTGCATGTCGAAGCGTGGGTGCCGAAGATCGCGATCGCCGGGCGCACCGCCGATGTGCGGATCGTGTGGGTGAGGGGCGCCGGCCCGTTTCCGGTGCTGCGGACGAGCCGCTACCCGATGACCAACCTCCATCTCGGCGGCGCGCGGCACCCGATCGCAAGGCTTGTCGAGCGGATCGGCGAAGAGGCATGGGCGGAGGTGGAAGCCTCGGCGCGGCGCGCGGCGGCGCTGTTTCCGGCGAGCGATGCGATCGGAGTGGACGTGGCAGTGTTGAACGATGGCCGGCAGCACCGCCTGCTGGAAGCGAACGTGTTCGGCGATTTCGTCAAGGATCTGAACGTCGCCGGCAGGACCCCCTACGACGCGCAGCTCGACCTCGTGGCGCGACACTGGGCGGCCGCCGCGAGCGACGCGGCATGATCCGGATCGATGCCGCCGCGTGCCTGGGCACGCACGATCTGATGTTCGTAACCCTCGACACGCTGCGTTACGACGTCGCTTCGGAGGCGCTGGCCTTGGGGGAAACGCCCAATCTGGCGGCGCTCCTGCCGGGCGGTGCCTGGGAGAAAAGGCATTCGCCGGCGAGCTTCACCTTCGCGGCGCACCAAGCTTTCTTCGCCGGCTTCCTGCCGACTCCGGCCGCACCGCGCGATGTGGCGCCGGACGCCCATGACCGGTTGTTCGCGGCACGCTTTCCGGGGAGCGAGACGACCGGGGCCGGGACCCTGGTGTTCGACACGCCCGACATCGTCTCCGGATTTGCAGGGCGCGGCTATCGCACGATCTGCATCGGCGGCACCGGCTTCTTCAACAAGAGATCACCGCTCGGATCGGTGCTTCCGGACCTGTTCGACGAAAGCTGGTGGGACGAGAGCCTGGGCGTTGGCTGCCGCGATTCGGCCGCCAACCAGGTTGCGCTCGCGGTCGCGCGGATCGAGGCGCAGCTGCCGCAGCAACGGCTGTTCGTGTTCGTGAACGTCGCCGCGTGCCACCCGCCGCATCATTTCTACAGCGGCGGCGGCGCCGATACTCCTTCAAGCCAGCGCGCCGCGCTCGCCGAGGTCGACCGGCAGCTGCCGGCCTTGTTCGACGCGATGCAGAGGCGGGCGCCGGTGCTTGCGATCCTGTGTTCGGACCACGGCACCGCATTCGGCGAGGACGGCTATCATGGCCATCGCGTCGGCCATCCGAGCGTGTGGGACGTGCCTTATGCGCAAATGATCCTGCCGCACCGGACGGAGCCGGCCGCGTGAGCGAGGCACGCATAGTCGAACGGGCCGTGCCGGCGGATCTGGGGCCGCTCTACCAGGATTATGCCTACGGCTATCCGCACAAGAATGCCTATCGCCCATTTCCCCAACCGATCCCGCTGCGCGAGATCTGGGCGGAGGAGCGGATGGACCGCATCTTTCTCTATCTCCACATCCCGTTCTGCGAGATGCGATGCGGCTTTTGCAATCTGTTCACCTCCGCCAATCCCGATCAGTCGCGGATCGACCGCTACATGGCCGCGCTCGACCGGCAGATCGAGGCGGTGCGGGACGAACTCGGCCCCGTGCGGCCGATCCAGCTTGCGATCGGCGGCGGCACGCCGACCCTGCTCGGCCCCGCGATGCTCCAGGCCTTGCTCGAGCGGATCGCGGCGCGGCTCGACGCCGATCCGCGCCGGTTTCCCGCGGCGATCGAAACCTCCCCCAAGACGGCGACGCGGGAGACCATCGCTTTGCTGTCGCACTGGGGAGTCGACCGGATCAGCATCGGTGTGCAATCGTTCATCGAGGCGGAAACGCGGGCGATGGGCCGGCCGCAGGAACCTGCGGTGCTGACCAGGGCACTCGACACGATCCGCGACCATGCGTTCGGGCGGCTCAATATCGATCTGATCTACGGCGCCGAGAATCAGACCGCGGAGAGCTGGCGCCATTCGCTGCGCTGCGCGCTCGACTGGGCGCCGGAGGAACTGTTCCTCTACCCGCTCTACGTGCGGCCCCGCACAGGGCTCGACCGGCGCGGCCGGGTCGAGGACGAGCATCGCCGCGTGCTCTACCGGGTCGGGCGCGATCTGTTGCTCGAGGCGGGATATGAGCAGATCTCGATGCGCGCGTTCCGGCTGCCGGGCGGGGCTGCGCCAAGCGACGAGTTCAGCTGCCAGGAAGACGGGGTGCTCGGGCTCGGCACGGGCGCGCGCTCCTACACGGCGAAGGCGCATTATTCGACGCGCTACGCGGTGACGCGGCGCGGCGTGCTCGACATCCTCGACGATTTCGCGGCAAGCGAAAGCGACGCCTTCCGCTTCGCGTATCACGGTATCGCCGTGAATGCGGACGAGGCGATGCGACGCTACGTACTGAAATCGATCCTGCGCCGCGACGGGCTGGACATCGTCCGGTTCACCCAGCTGTTCGGGACGGCACCGACGGCGGCTCTTTCTGCGCTGGATCGGATCGGGGAGATGGGCCTGATCGAGCAACACGGAGATCTGCTTCGCCCCACCGACACGGGGCTCGAGCATTCGGACGCGATCCCGCCCTTATTCTATTCGGACGCGGTGCGCGCGCGGTTGCGGGGGGCCCAGGTGGCGTGAGCGATCCGCGGACGCTTTCGATCCTGTGGCGCGGGCCGCTGTCGGGCTGCAATTATGCCTGCGGCTATTGCCCCTTCGCCAAGCGCCGCGACAGCCGCGCGACCCTCGCCGCGGATCGGGCGGCGCTCGAACGGTTTGAACGCTGGGTGGCCGCCCGGGCGCGCCGTGTCGCGATCCTGTTCACGCCCTGGGGCGAGGCGCTGATCCGGCGCTATTATCGCGAGACGATCACCCGCCTTTCCCATCTGCCCCAAGTCGAGACGGTGGCGATCCAGACCAATTTGTCGGGTGCGACCGGCTGGCTGGCCGATTGCGACACGCGGCGGGTAGCCCTGTGGGCAACCTTCCACCCCGGCGAGACGGATCGGGCGCGGTTCGTCGCCAGGATCCGCGAGCTCGCCGCCCTGGGCGTGCGGCACAGTGTCGGAGTGGTGGCGCTGCGATCCCATTTCGACGCCATCGAGCGGCTGCGGGCTGAGCTTCCAACGCGCACCTATCTGTGGGTCAATGCCGAGGAGAGCCTGCAGGGCTGTTACGCGCCGGCGGAAATCGAGCGGCTGGTTGCCGTCGATCCGCTGTTCGAACTCAACAATCGCGAATATGCCAGCCTTGGACGTGCCTGTGCGGCCGGACACACCGCCATTTCGGTGCGCGGCGACGGGGAGGCGCGGCGCTGCCACTTCATCGACGCGCCGATCGGCAACATCTACGATCCCGATTTCGACTCAAGGCTGAAGCCCGCGCCCTGCACCCGCGCGACCTGCAACTGCCATATCGGCTATCGCCACCTCGTCGACCTCGGAATGGACGGGCTGTTCGGGGCAGGGCGGACCGAGCGGTTCGCGGCTGCGCCAAGACGCGACGCGGCACTGGCGTGCATCGCTGCGTTCGAGGGCGGCGGGTGAGCGATGAACCAAAGACGGGCCACCCCCTGCCCCCTCCACAAAGTCGTGGATGAGGTGGCTTTCGGAACGGGCGGAGATGCCGCAGCTAGCCCGTCCGGGCTCCAAGGGGCGTGAAACCTGAGCCGTGGCTCAGGCGAGCTTGTCGGCGTAGAGGAAGTGGCCTGGGCCGAGGCGCCGCAGCACCTCCTGGAGGCTGGCGTGGGAGAGGGCGAAGCAGCCTTCCGAGCGACCCAGCTTGCCGTGTTCGCGAATCACTTCCGGCTCGGCATACCAGGCGCTGTGCACGACGATCGCGCGGCCTTCGGCATTATTGTTGCGCGGCTCCAGCCCTTTGACCTTCATTGAGCGGCCGTATTTGCCGTTATAATATTCGCCGGTGATGTAGGCGCCGGCCGAACTCGCGTTCGATCCGAACGCATTCGAGAAGCGCTCGAGATAGCCGCTGTGATCGGGGTCGGAGCCGCGGCCGTGCGCGACATAATGGCTCGAGACCTTGCCGGTATTGGTGTCGAGGATGAAGAATCGCTGCTCGCGGGAAGCCCGCGAGAAATCGGTGATCCCGACCAGATTGGTGTGGCGGATGCGGCCGCGATTGGCGTCGAACGCAGCACGGGCGCGGGCGAGCAAACGGGGATCGATCACGGGATCGACGAGCACGCGGGGACGGGCCGCCACAGGCGCAGAGGCTGGCCGCGGCATCGCCGCACGCTTGCCGTCATTCAGGCCGGACACGATCTGGGCCAGGGTCTCACCCTTGGCGGCGGTGGCGATCAGGCCGGCCGCAGCACCGGCACCAAGCAACTGCCTGCGCGAGTAAATCAATGCTTTTCCCTCCGCTTCTGGCAAAGCCATCTAGCGGAAAAGTGGTTACTTTAGAATGAATTGCACCGGGATTGCCGTGCCGCCGAGTTCGGCTCGTCGCGCTTGGCACACGACTCGGCGGAGCGGTGTGCCGGATCGGGAACAATCTCGTGAATGCGCTTCCTGATCGCGTTCCGGCCACGAACCCGGGCGCGTGGCCACCGAATCCATAGATTGCGAGTCGGTTGGAGCAGCGCGATGTCCAGGTCTGCGGACCTGCGCGCGATGCCTCAAACCTTCTCGGCGTAAAGGAGACGGCCCGAGCCCAGGCGGGTCATCGCTTCGGCGTGGCTGATTCCGGGCAGCGCGAAGCAGCCCTCGGAGCGCCCGAGCTTGCCGAACGTCTCCGCTACCTTGGGCTCGGCATACCAGGCACTGTGGATCACGATCGCGCGCGCCTCGGCATTGCTGTTGCTGGGATCGAGCCCGAACAGGCGCATCGACCAGCCATATTTGCCGGTATAGGAATTGCCGGTGAGATAGGCGCCTTCCGAGGTCGCTTCCGATCCGACGTCGTTGGAAAAGCGCTCCAGCCAGCCGAGATGGCTCGGATCCGATCCGCGGCCATGGGCGACGAGATGCTCGGTCGTGAAGTTGGAGCGAAGATCGACGATGTAGAAACGCGGCTGGCGCGAGACCCGGCCGAAATCGGCGATGCCGATCACGTCGGCATTCCTGAGCCGGCTGCGATTGGCTTCCAATGCGGCCATCGCGCGGGCACGCAGAGCGGGGTTGATTGCGGGCTGCGGCGGCGCAACGGTCGCGAAGACTTTCGACGGTAACAGGCCGGCCGCACCCGTGGTGGCGGCAACGTTCAGAAGCGATCTACGCGTAAGCGTCACAAGCACCCTCCCATGAACGTCCATTGTCGCAAAACCGTGCAGCCCGCTCAACGACTTAAACGGCGCGAGGAGGGCCATCCACCGCAGCAGGGAATCCGTTCGCCGCATATCCGTTCGGAACCGGAACGGATGTGCGCGCGTCTTCGCGGCATGGGCGCATTCGAATCCCTGGCCGTCAAACCCGGTTTGCCGCCGATGGAGGCGAAGCTCGTCGACGCTCTGCCCACCGATCCGGGCTGGCGATTCGAGCCCAAATGGGACGGCTTCCGATGCCTCGTCTACCGCGATGGCGGCGAGGTTCATCTCCAGTCCAAATCGGGCAAGCCGCTCGGCCGCTATTTCCCGGAAGTCGTCGAAAGCGTTCGCGCGATGGAGGCGGACCGGATCGTGCTCGACGGCGAATTGATCATCCCGATCGGCGGCATCCTGTCGTTCGACGCCCTCCAGCTGCGCCTCCATCCGGCGGAGAGCCGGGTACGGCGGCTGGCGGAAGAGACGCCGGCGCAGCTGATGCTGTTCGATCTGCTCTTTTCGAAGGAGACCAGCTATCTCGATGCGCCGCTCGACCATCGCCGGCGCGCGCTCGAGATCGTCCACCGCGCCGAGCGGCGTGAGGACCTGTTGCTGTCGCCCTACACGGACGATCGCGAAGTCGCGCAGGGCTGGCTGAATCAGGCCGGCGGCGCGCTCGACGGGGTGGTCGCGAAGCGTGCCGATGCGGCTTACCAGCCGGGGGAGCGCGCGATGTTGAAGATCAAGCAGCTGCGCACTGCGGACTGCGTCGTCGGCGGCTTCCGCTATGCCGCCAACAGCCGCGAAGTCGGCTCGCTGCTGCTCGGCCTGTTCAACGACGCGGGCAAGCTCGATCATGTCGGCTTCACCTCAGCGATCGCCGCCGACGAGCGCGCCGCGCTGACCGCCAGGCTCGAGGCGCTGATCGGCCCGCCCGGCTTCACCGGCGATGCACCGGGAGGACCGAGCCGCTGGTCGACCGAGCGGACCGGCGAATGGCAGCCGCTGCGCCACGAACTCGTCGCCGAGGTGCGCTACGACCACGTTACCGGCAATCGCTTCCGGCACGGCACCAAGTTCCTGCGCTGGCGGCCCGACAAGGCGCCGGAGCAATGCCGGATGGAGCAGTTGCAGCCGGAGGCGCGGCCGGCGGAGCTTGCCGGACTGGAGAGCGGACAATGAGCGAGGAGCGATTCGTCGAAGGCGTTCGGCTGAGCAATCCGGACAAGATCCTCTATCCGGAGCAGGGCATCACCAAGAGCGACCTCGCCGATTATTATGTCGCCGTCGCCGAGCGGATCCTGCCGCAGGTCGCCTACCGCCCGATCACGATGGTGCGGTGCCCGACCGGTCAAGGCAAGAAATGCTTCTACCAGCGTCACGCCGGATCCGGCGTGCCCGAGCAGCTCGGCGAGATCGTCATCCCCGGATTCGACGAGCCCTATCTCTACATCAAGGACGTGCCGGGGCTGATCGCACTGGTCCAGATGGGGGTGCTCGAAATGCACCCCTGGGCGGTGACGGTGGAGCATCCGGACCGCGCCGACCGGATCATCTTCGATCTCGATCCGGACGAGGGGCTCGGCTTCGACAGCGTGATCGCCGCCGCGAAGGAGGTTCGCGAACGGCTGACGGCGATCGGGCTCCAAAGCTTCGTCAAGACCACCGGCGGCAAGGGCCTGCACGTCGTCGTGCCGATCGAGCCGACGGCTGAGTGGCGGGACGTGAAGAGCTTCGCGAAGGGGCTTTCGGCCGAGATGGCCGCGGATTCGCCCGGCAAATATCTGACGAAGATCTCCAAGGCGGAGCGGGCCGGGCGGCTGTTCATCGATTATCTGCGCAACGACCCGACCTCCACAGCGGTGGCGGCCTACTCGACCCGGTCGCGGGAAGGCGCGCCGGTGGCGATGCCGCTGACCTGGGCGCAGGTGAAGAACGGGCTCGATCCGTGCGCCTACACGATCGCCACCGTGCCGGGCCTGATCGCACGCCAGAGTTCCGATCCCTGGGCGGACATGCCGTCCGTGCGCCAGCTTCTGCCGCCCGCGCCGCGCGCTTAAGCCACGCTTGCCGTTGCGCCGGCGCGCCTTATCTGAGGCGAAAAGGAGTTCAGCACATGGCGAGCGAGCAGATCATTTTGGCGGGCGGGTGCTTCTGGTGCACCGAGGCGGTGTTCAAGGACGTGATCGGAGTCACCGAAGTCGAAAGCGGTTATATTGGCGGGCAGGTCCCCAACCCGACCTACAAGCAGGTCTGCGGCGGCGACACCGGCCATGCCGAAGCGATCCGGGTGACCTTCGATCCCGATGCGATCGGCCTGGACGACGTGCTCGACGTCTTCTTCGGCACCCACGATCCGACCCAGCGCAACCGCCAGGGCAACGACATCGGCACCCAATATCGCTCGGCCGTCTTCCCGCGCGACGAGGCGCAGGAGCAGGCGGTACGCCGCGCGATCGAGCGGGCTCAGCCCGATTGGCCGGCGCCGATCGTCACCACGATCGAGCCGATTTCCGACTGGTGGCCGGCCGAGGATTACCACCAGGATTATTGGGACGGCGAGGGCCAGAGCAACTCCTACTGCCTCGCGGTGATCCCGCCCAAGCTCAAGAAGCTCCGCAAGAGCTTCGCCGATCGGGTCAAGGCCGAAGCGGCAGCGGAGTAGGATGGCGAGGTCCGGAGCGGTAGCGCTCCGGACCCGGCCCACGCCGCGCGTTGCACCGCGGCCATGCTGCAAGGCAATGAAGTAACTTGCGTTTTCACCGCATCCGACGCAGCATCTCGGCATGACCATCGCCGAACGACACGACATCGCTTACCTCATTCTTGCACTTGTCGTCGTCGGCGTGATTGCCGTTGTGCTGCGCCTGCGCCGCGTGCGGCGAATGGAACGCCGCAGCAATCGTGCGCCGATCGACATCGGCATCCCGCGCGACGACCGTTGAGCTGCCGCTCGGCGCCGCCTGCCAGAGCGGTGGCGAGCTGCTGGCTGTCGCGGCAAGGGTTGAGACCGCCTTACCTTCGCGCGTTCAGGCCGCCTTCGCGCTGACGTCTTCGGTCTCGGCAGCTTCCGGGATCGTGAACCGAAAGACGGTGCCGCCGCCCGCGCGGGGCTCCGCCCAGATGCGGCCGCCATGCGCTTCGACGATGGTCCGGCAGATCGACAGGCCGATGCCCATCCCGTCCTTCTTGGTGGTCCGGAAGGCGGTGAACAGCATGTCCTGCGCGTCCGAGGGGATGCCGCTGCCGGTATCGCTCACGGCAATCTCGATCATGGGGCCGTCCACCGCTCGGGTTTCGACGACGAGCGATCGCACCGCCGAACCCTGCATGGCCTCGAAGGCGTTGCGGATGAGATTGAGCAGCACCTGCTGAACCTGGATCCGATCGACCAGCACGTGGGCGTCGGGATCGTGGACGATCACCCGGTGGCGGATGCCTTGCAGATCGGCCTCGAGGAAAGCGATGCTGCCGATCTTGTCGATGATCTCGGCCAGCCGCTCGCCCTGCCTGGTGACGCTGCCGCGCACCATCTCGCGGAGCCGGCGGATGATCTCGCCGGCACGCAGCGCCGTCTCCTGGGCAGCGCCGATCGCATCCAGCGCCTGCGCCGCATCGCCTTCGCGCTGACGGATGAGCAGGCGCTTGGCGATCGACATGTAGTTCGACACCGCCGCGAGAGGTTGGTTGAGCTCGTGCGCCAGCGCCGACCCCATTTCGCCCATCGCATTGACGCGGCTGACGTAGATGAGTTGATCCTGAATCGTCTTTTCGCGCTCCGCAGCCTCCTCGCGCGCCGCGATCTCCTCCTTGAGATGGGCGATACGGTAGAACAGAAAGCCGCCGATCAGCACCAGCCAGACGGCGATGATGCCGAGATACCATTGGGCGGCGCCGAGCCGCCGGCCTTCGAGGACGATCTCGCGGATCCGAAAGGCGTGTTCGCCGACGCCCGGGACGGTGCCGGTGTGGATCGACAGCGAGATGACGTTGTCGAATTGCGGCCGGCTGAGCTCAGGGGGCACGTGATGCTGGGTCACCCACCATTCCGCCACACTGAAATTGTCGGGCGCGAGAGTCACCTCTTCCGTGCCGCGGGGATAATCGAATTCGATCTGGTTGTACTTTGCGGTCTCACTGCGCTTGGGAAGGCTGTAGCGCGGGTCGTAATTCTTGAAGAACACGCGAACGGTCCGGCTCGGTCCCTTGTAATCGAACTTCAGCTTCATGCTGGTGACGTTCGACAGATCGATCCCCCGCTGATGATTTTCGGCATCGAACAGCAATTCGTAGCCGCAATAGGGGATTTCGACCGTCCGTCGCAGCGCACAGCGCCATGCCATCGGCTCGCGGGCGTCCGCTGTGACGGACGATGTGCCGCCGATCTGCTCGTCGCTATAGGCGTAACCGACATAATCGGGCTTGATCGCGGGAGAGAAGCGGATCTCCTGGCGGAGAATCGCATCCTCGAAAACCACGGCCAGAAGGGTAAGCACGAGCAGGCACACGATCACGGCCTCGAAGCGAAGGCTTCGCAGCAATCCGGCTTTGCCGGATGTCGATAGTGAACGTCCTGTCGAACTGCTCTGCATGCAGCGATCTCGATTTCGCCTGCCACCGCCGGACCACGCTGCGGGGCCGGAACACGTGGGAACCATTGGCATTTTAGATGCGTGGCTCCGGCTTTCTGACTTCTGAACAGGGTTTATTGCGCGCTGCGCAGCGCGCGTGACATTCAGCCGAGACGAGACAGGGTGAAGGCAGTGAGGAAACCGGCCACCGCGATCATTCCGGCATAATCCTGCGTGCCTTCGAAGGCCTCCGGCACCATCGTGTCGACGATCATCGCCAGAATCGCGCCGGCGGCGATCGCCTGGACGGCGGCGATGCTGCCGCCGCCGGCGCCGGCGAACAGCAGATAGCCCGCGAACGCGGCAAGCCCGGCGCTGAGCGCGATCGCGCCCCACAGCAAGAAGACGAAACGTGCACTCTTGCCCTCGTTCTTCATGCCGGCGGCGCTGGAGAGCCCCTCGGGAAGGTTGGACAGGAACACGGCGGCGACTGCGACCAGGCCAACGCCCTCGCCGCGCAGCAGGCTGACGCCGATGACGATCGATTCCGGAATGCCGTCGAGCAGCGCGCCGAGCGCCAGGGCGCCGCCATTTTCCTGATTTTGCTGTTCGTTCTGATCGCGCAGCCCCTTGTCGGAGCGCTTGCGGTGCCTGGCACCCCACAGGCTGAGCAGCCGGTTGCAGACGGTGTAGACGGCGGCGCCGCCGAGGAAGCCGCCGGCGACCGGCACGAAGCCACCCTGGCGCCAGGCTTCGTCGACCAGCTCGAACGACAATGCCGAGATCAGCACGCCGGATCCGAACGCCATGATCGCAGCGATGAGCCGGCGGGGCAGGGGCAGGAACCAGCCGACCAGCGCGCCGATCAGCAGGGCCGAGCCGCTCAGCAATCCCCAGGCTCCGGCTTGCAGTGCGACGGGCATCAAGCCGCTCCTTGTTTCAGTCCCTCGGGGCCGCGGCGCGGCTCAGCCGATCGTTGATCGCAGCGCCAACGCCCGCACGCGGCACCGGTGCCACGGCGATGCGCGGCTGTTGGGCGGCGTCGGCGCGGTGCAGCGCCCCGAACAAGCGCGCCGCCGCTTCCGCGAGGTCGCCCGAAGCGCTGAGCGTGTCGTCGCCGGACACGGCGCCGAACCCGATCAGCCATTCGTCCGCCTCCGCTGTGACGGCATCGAGGCGCAGCGGCTTGGACGGCGCATAATGGCTGCTGAGCTGGCCGGGTGCCTGAATTGTCTCCCCGGCCTCGCCGACCGGCAGGCCGGCGGCCGCGACCAGATCCTCGAACGGCACCGGCCCGGTGCGGAGCAATGTGATCCGCCCGTCCGCGAAGCCGACGATCGTCGACTCGAGCCCGTGCGCGGTCTCGCCGCCGTCGATGATCAGCTCGATCCGGCCGCCGAGGCTCTTCAGGACATGCTCGCCGCGGGTTGGGCTGATCGCGCCGCTGGCATTGGCGGACGGCGCCGCCAGCGGCCGCCCGCTCGCCTGCAGCAGAGCCCGCATCGCGGGATGGGCAGGGCAGCGCAACGCGACCGTCGTCAGGCCGGCGGTTACCGCCGCGGCGAGCCCGGACCCGCCCCTGACCGGAAGCACGAGGGTGACCGGGCCCGGCCAGAATGCGTCCGCGATGATGCGGGCGGCGCCCGGGAACTCGGCGAGTCCTTCGGCCGCTTCGCGGTCGAGAACATGGACGATCAGCGGATTGAAGGCGGGACGGCCCTTGGCGGCATAGATGCCGGCCACCGCGGCATCGCTGCCGGCGTCGGCGGCGAGACCGTAGACCGTCTCCGTCGGCACCGCGACCGGGCGGCCTTCGCGGATCAGGCGCGCGGCTTCGGCGATCGCGGCCGGACCGTAAGGGAGGATTCGGGTCTCGATCGCTGCGTTTTGCGGGTCCACCCCTGCGCGCTATAGCGCCTCTTCCGCCCGCGCAACCTGAGGACGCCATGAGCTATACCCCGCCCGTCGCCGAACAGAGCTTCCTGCTCCGGCACATCGTCCGCATCGACGAACTGGCGGCGCATGCGCCCTTCGCCGAAGCGACGCCCGATCTGGTCGAGGCGATCGTGGAGGGGGCAGGAGCGTTCGCGTCGGGCGAATTTGCGCCGCTCAACCGCATCGGCGACCAGGTGGGTGCGAAATGGTCACCAGACGGGGTCACTTTGCCGCAGGGCTTCCGCGAAGCCTATCGGGCCTATGTCGAAGGCGGCTGGGGCACGCTGGCCGGGCCCACCGAACATGGCGGGCAAGGGCTGCCGCTGACGCTTGCGACCGTCGTCATGGAGGATCTCGGCTCGGCGAACATGGGCTTCTCGCTGATCATGATGCTGACCCCGGGCGCGGTCGAAGCGCTCAAGCATCACGGCTCGGAGACATTGCAGCAGACCTGGCTCCCGAAGCTGATCAGCGGCGAATGGACGGGCACGATGAACCTGACCGAATCGCAGGCCGGTTCCGACGTCGGCGCGCTCAAGACCCGGGCGGTTCCGAACGGCGACGGCAGCTTCACGATCACCGGCCAGAAGATCTTCATCACCTTCGGCGACCATGATCTTGCCGACAATATCGTCCATCTCGTGCTTGCGCGCACCCCCGGCGGTGCCGCCGGTACGCGCGGCATTTCGCTGTTCCTGGTGCCCAAATTCCTGCTCGACGCAGATGGCAGGCCGGCGCAAGCGAATGACGTCCGCTGCGTTTCGATCGAGCATAAGATGGGCATCCATGCCTCGCCAACCTGCGTGATGTCCTATGGCGACGAGGGGCGCTGCAGGGGCTGGCTGATCGGCGAGGAGCATGGCGGCATGCGGGCGATGTTCACGATGATGAACAATGCCCGGCTCAACGTCGGCCTGCAGGGCGTCTCGATCGCCGAGGCGGCGACCCAGCAGGCGGTCGCCTATGCCCGCCAGCGGGTGCAGGGTGCCCGCGAGGGCGCGCCGGCCGCCATCCTTGGCTATCCGGACGTGCGCCGGATGCTGCTGCGGATGAAGGCGCTGACCCAGGCGGCGCGGGCGCTCGCTTATTATGCCGCGGGCCAGACCGACCGCGCCACGCTCGGCGATGCGGCGGCAAAGGCCAGGGCAGACCTGCTGACGCCGTTGGTCAAGGCCTATGGCACCGACATCGGAGTCGAGGTGGCGAGCCTCGGCGTCCAGGTCCACGGCGGCATGGGCTTCATCGAGGAGACCGGCGCCGCCCAGCATCTTCGCGACATCCGCATCGCGCCGATCTACGAAGGCACCAACGGCATCCAGGCCGCGGATCTGGTCGGACGCAAGCTGTCGATGGACGGCGGCGGCGTGCTTGCCGCCTTGTTGGCCGAGGTCCGCGCCGATGCGGTCGACGAGCCTGCGCTGCTGGCGCTGACCGACAGCGCCGATGCCATCGCGCGCCACCTGCTGTCGGCCTCGGCCGACGATCGTCTCGCCGGCTCCTACCCGTTCCTGACTTTGCTCAGCGCCGTCGTCTGCGGATGGCTGATGAAGCGGCAACTCGTCGCGCTGGACGGCGAGGAGGGGCTCGATCCCGCCTTCGCGACGATGAAGCGGGCGGCGGCGCGCTTCTATCTCGATCAGATGGTGCCCGAAGCAAGCGGCCTCGCCGCCGCAGCAACGGCCGGCGCCGCAGCACTCTACGCGCTAGACGAGGAAGCGTTCGCCGCCTGAGCTCAGGCTACGTTCGCGAGCCGCATCGGCCGCTGGCCGACCGAGCGATAGATGCGCGGTCCGAGATCGAGGCGGAAGGCACCCATCTTGGCGGAGGGCTGTTCCGCCTCGCGGCCGACCAGCCATGACCGGGATGTGCGCCCCTTGCCGCCGTCCGCCCAATCATAAGCGACGTTGATCGCAACGACCGGCACGAACACGCGGCGACCCTGAAGCTCGATCTCGCGAACCTCGCTCTTGGGCAGCGACAGCATGCTGGCGAGCTCGAGCGTGTTGCCGGGCTCGATGGTGACGTGCGGCGATCCGCTATGCTCGTGGATCGCGCCCTTGAGGAAGCCGTCGATCTCGCTCTCGCCGCTGGCGTTGAACATCCGGCTGTCGATGCGGATGTTGCGCGCCTCGATGTCGCCGACGTTGCGCAGCACCATGTCGAAATGGACCCGCGCTTCGGTGTCGGTCGCCGCCGCGCGATCGGCGCGGAATTCGATTTCGAGACGGGCACGCGGCACCGGCGGAGCGGCAGGTGCTGCCGGCTTGGCCCGGGGCGGCACGGAACGCGGCGTCTCCGCCGCGGTCGTGCGGTAATCGATCTCCGTGTCGCGGACGCGCACCTGGCGCCGGCGGCGGCCAAGCGCAAAGAAGGCGATCAGGCCGATTGCGGCCGGTACGGCGAGCCACAGCCAGCCCCAGTCGTTTCCGCCCGAGGAAGGCGCGGCTGCGGCGGGCGCGGCGGGCGATGTCGGATCGGCGGGTACCGGAACGGGCGCCGGTGCCGCCGGTGCCGGACCCGGCTGCGGGAGCGTCGCCGAAGGCGCCGGCTCGGGCACAGCGCCGGCGCTGGGGGCAGCTTGGGATTGCGGGGCGGACGGCGCGGGTCGCTCGGTCGGACGGGTCGGCGTACGCGCAGCCGGCTGACCCTCAGGCGCCGGCGCAACCGAAGGCGGGGTGGCCGCGGTGGGCCGCTGCGGCGCCGGAGCGGTCGTGGTCGGCCGGGGCAGCTGCACGGTCGGGATCGCAGGCGCCGGCGTGATTTCCGGACCGGCGACCGGAGGCCGCTCGCTTTGACCGGGCGTGGTGCGCTCGCCCTGCAGCTGAAAGTCCTTGAGCGCGGGCGGGCCGACCGTCGTCGGCGCCTGGTCCTGCGCGAAGGCCGCATTGCTCCCCGCGGCGGCCAGAATAGACGAGATTGCGGCGGCCCTGAGGCTCCGGCGGAAGTTCAGCATGTCGATTGGGAATTCCCTTTGCCCGCGCGTCCTTTACCCGCTGACGAAGCGGCGAGTCTAGCGGCAGGACGGGCAACCTGAGATGAACGGGGCCTGTCGCGCGAGCAAGCCGCACGAGAATGGGCGTCAGCGCCCCCGAACCTGGATCAACCACATGTCCGGCGGTGCGCCGATGCGCAGCGGCAGCACGCTGGTGCCGACACCTGCGCCGACGACGAGCGTCTTGCCGTGCTCGGCCATCAACCCGCAGGCATAGCGGTTGCCGTAGCGCGACATGGTCGAGAGCGGCCCGATGACCGGGAGGCTGATCTGTCCGCAATGGGTGTGGCCCGCCGCGGTGAGGCGCACCCAGGCCGGGACGTCCGCGAACGGATCCGGGCTGTGGGAGAGGAGGATCGGAATGCCGCCGATCGCGCGCATCCGACGGAGAGTCGCGGGCAGATCGTCATGATCGGTGAAGGCATCGTCCACCCCGCCGACGGCCAATGGTCCTGCGCGCACTGCGCTATTGTCGAGTACGCGAACCCCGGCGCGGACGAGAGCGCTCCGCATCGTTGTCGCGCTGCGCCAGTGATCATGATTGCCGAGCACCGCAAGGACGCCGAGGCGGGCGTTGAGGCCGGCGAGCGGCGCGACGATTTCGTCGGCCGTGTAGGTGTGCGTGCCGACCGGCTTGTCGCCGACGAGATCGCCGGCGATCAGCACCAGATCGGGCTTGAGGCCGTTGATTTGGGCGACGATGCGGGCAAGCCGCTCCGGCGGCATATCGGGCCCGGCGACGTGGATGTCGGAAACGAGGAGAAGCTTGAGCGGCGCTCCGCGGAGGCCGGGCAGCAGGACGTTCGCGCGCCGAACGGTCGGCTTCGATACCGCGCTCCAATAGCCCCAGGACGCGAGCACGACACCAACAAGGAGGGTGGCGGCGGCGACGCGTGCGAGGAATGAATTCCGCATCCGGTTGAGCCTGCCCGACGCTCAGGCGAGGGCGCGGCCGACCAGTTCCTCGACGTCGAGCCCGAGCCGGCGGATCTGTGCGGCAATGCCGGGCCAGCGCTGCTCGAGGAAATCGCGGCGTTCGGTGTCGCGGAGTCGCTCGGCGGCGCCTTCCGACACGAACATGCCGACTCCGCGCCGGACGGTGACGAGGCCCTCGTCCTGAAAAGTTTGGTAGGCCTTGGCGACGGTCAGCGGATTGGCGCCATATTCCGCCGCGAGGCTGCGGACGGAGGGAAGGGCGTCGCCTTCGCGCACCTTTCCTTCAAGGATCATCGCCGCGATCGTGTCGCGCAGGCGAAGGTAGACGGGACGGTCTTCGTTGCTCACATGTGGCATAGTGTACTAACACGGCAAGGGGGTCAAGCTGGCGTTAGTACGGTAAAGCGGCGTTAGTACGACGAAGCGCCGGCCGCTCAGCCGTTCCAGGTGCTGACCACGTCATCGAAATTCGGCCGCGGCCGTTCCTCGAGTTCGGCAGCGGGGGTGCCGATGAAGATGAACCCGGCGATCCTGTCACCGTCCTTGCCGCCGAGCGCCTGCAGCACCTCGGGCGATGCTGCGGCCCAGCCGGTCACCCAGCCGGCGGCGAAGCCGATCGCATGCGCGGCATGGAGCAGGTTCATGCAGGCTGCGCCGCAGGAAAGCTCCTGCTCCCAGCGTGGGATCTTGACGCTCTCCACGGGGGTGAACAGCACGGCGACGAGCTCCGGCGCCTGACGCGCGAAGCGCTCGTTCGCTTCGAGCTCGAGACGGCCGGGTTCGGAACGCTCATGGCGATAGGCGCGGCCGAGCAGCGACGCGAATCGTTCTCGCGCCTGCTGCGGAATGTGAACGAACCGCCAGGGGTGCAGCTTGCCGTGATCGGGGGTGCGCATCGCGACTTCGAGGATCTGGCGGAGCTGGGCGGAATCGGGGCCGGGCGCCACGAGATCGCGCGGCCGTCCGGAGCGGCGGGTGCGCAGCAAAGTGGCGGGCGAAGAGGCATCGTTGAACATCGCGACCCCCGCTAGCAGTCTGGAGATGTTGCAACAATCCGCTTCACAAGGCCAAATTGCCCGCTAGGGTGCGCCGATTGCACTTACCCCCTGGCGCCCTTCGCGGCAGCCTCCTGGAGAGTTCCGTATATGGTGAATGTCGCCGCCGACAACACGACCGAGGGCGAGCGCCCCGGCGTCTCACGAAGCGATAACGACACCTGGTTCGAGCATCCCCGACAGTTGAAGCGCCTGTTCACCACCGAGATGTGGGAACGGTTCGGATTTTACGGCATGCGGGCGCTGCTGACGCTCTATCTCGCGCAGCATTTCCTGTTCAGCGATCAGACCACCACCGGCCTGTACGGTGGGTTCACCGCGCTGGTCTATCTCACCCCGCTGATCGGCGGATTGCTCGCCGACCGATATCTCGGCTCCAAGCGCTCGGTCAAATTCGGCGCGGTGCTGATGGCGCTGGGCTATTTCACCCTCTGCTTCGGCGGCGATGCCGCCAAGCCGTACGCGCTGGTCGACGGGCAACGCTACGAAGTCCAGATCGATCGTGCGGCCGAGGGATCGCCGCAATATCTGGTCGCCGGCGACCAGCGTCTGCAAATTCGCGGAAACGACGACAAATCGGTGTCGCTGCTCGCCACCGACGGAACCGAGACCCGGCGGATCGCCGCAGGCGGCTTCGAATCGCAGGGCGAGCGTTCCAGCTTCTTCACGATGCTTCTGCTCGCCGGCCTTTCGATGGTCACGATCGGCAACGGCTTCTTCAAGCCGAATATTTCGACGATCGTCGGATCGCTGTACGCCGAGGGGGATCGCCGCCGCGACGCCGGCTTCACCATCTTCTACATGGGCATCAATCTCGGATCCCTGATCTCCCAATTTTTCTGCCCGCTTCTCTACGTCTGGGTCGGCCCGTGGGCAGGCTTCGGCCTGGCGGCGCTCGGCATGCTCTTCTCGTGGGTGCTGATCCAGTTCGATGGCGGCCGATTGAACGGCTATGGCGAACGCCCTGCCGGAGTGGGCGGCGAGCGCGACATGATCATCTACATTTCCGCGATCGCAGCGGTGCCGGTGGTCTGGTTCCTGTTCAGCAATCTGATGAACTATGTGGCGCCGGAAGCCGGATCCGGGATCGTCGGATACATCCTCTCGCTGCCGATCATGGGCAAGGTGCTGTTCGGAACGTTCCTGATCGGCGTGCCGGCGATCCTCATTTGGTCGTGGCGCAACGGCTCGCGCGCCGAATTCCAGATGATGGTCGCGGCGATGGTGCTGATCATCTTCAACGTCGTCTTCTGGACTCTGTTCGAGCAGGCCGGATCGTCGCTGACCCTGTTCGCGGACCGCAACACCGATCTCGCCATCCAATGGACCGGCCCGCTGTTCGCGATGTTCCGCGCGGCGCCGATCACCTACTATCTGGTCGCTATTCTGCTCGCCGGCGGCATCAGCGCGCTGGCCTGGTGGTTCTTCGCCTTCGGGGAGCCGCGCGAGACCAAGCGGACGATGGGGTTCGGCTTCCTGGGCCTCGCCGCGGCGATCGTGGTCGGGCTTCATTTCGCCCGCGAGGGTCTGAGCGCGATGCCGGTCTACATCATGCCGGCGGGACAGACGCAGATCTTCAACGCTCTGTTCATCGTGCTGCTGGCGCCGGTGTTCGGCATTCTCTGGAACGTGCTGGCCAAGCGCGGCGTGGAGCCGACCATTCCGGTGAAGTTCGCCATCGCCCTGATGGGCGTCGGCGCGGGCTTCCTGTTCCTGGTGTGGGGTGCGGCCTCGGCCGGTCCCGACTTCAAGGTCGGCCTCGCCTGGCTTGCGGGCCTGTATCTGATCCACTCGATCGCGGAGCTGTGCATTTCGCCGGTCGGCCTGTCGATGATCACCAAGCTGTCGATCGCCAGGATCGTCGGCATGATGATGGGTGTGTGGTTCCTGTCGATCTCGGTCGCGCAATATGTCGCCGGCATCGTCGCCCAGGTTGCCAGCGTCGAGACCGTCGGCGGTCAGGTCACCAATCTCAAGGTCAGCCTCGACACCTACAGCAACGTCTTCTGGACGATCGGCCTCGTTTCGGCGGGCATCGGCCTGCTCCTCCTCCTCCTCTCGCCGTTGCTCAAGAAGTGGATGCATGGTGTCAAATAAGGGTCTTCTTCTTCCCCTCCTGGCGGCCCTCGCCGCCTGCGCCACCACCAGCACCGAAAGCAAAGCCCCGGAGAGCGCGAGCAACGGCCCGGCGCGTTCGAAGCCGGCGACCTATTCGCGCGATCCCTTCCCCTCGACCTACAAGGTCTATCCGGGCGTGGTGACGGCGATCACCGGGGCGACGATCTTCGACGGCGAAGGCGGGCGCATCGAGAACGGCACGATCGTGCTCGCCGACGGCGTGATCCGCGCGGTCGGCGGCGCCGACACGCCGATCCCGGATGGGGCGACCCGCATCGACGGCACCGGCAAATGGGTCACTCCGGGCATCATCGACGTTCACAGCCACCTTGGTGACTATCCCTCGCCCTCGGTCGAGGCGCACCAGGACGGCAACGAGGTGACCGGCCCGGTGCGGCCGGAAGTGTGGGCCGAGCACAGCGTCTGGCCGCAGGATCCAGGCTTCACCCGCGCGCTCACCAATGGCGGGGTGACGTCGCTGCAGATCCTCCCCGGATCGGCCAATCTGTTCGGCGGCCGCTCGGTGACCCTGAAGAACGTGCCGGGCCGGACGATGCAGCAAATGAAGTTCCCGGGTGCACCCTACGGCCTCAAGATGGCGTGCGGCGAGAATCCGAAGCGTGTCTATGGCGGCCGCAACCAGATGCCGGCGAGCCGAATGGCCAATGTCGCCGTGATGCGGCAGACCTGGGCCCGGGCGCAGGAATATAGGCGCCGCTGGGACAAATATGAAAAAGACGGCGGCGAGATGCCGGCCCGCGATCTCGCCATGGACACGCTCCGCGGCGTGCTCGACGGCGACATCCTGGTCCACAACCATTGCTACCGCGCCGACGAGATGGCCAACATCATCGATATGTCGAAGGAGTTCGGCTACAAGGTCTCGACCTTCCACCACGCCGTGGAGGCCTACAAGGTTGCCGATCTGCTCAAGCAGAACGGCATCTGCTCGGCGCTTTGGGCGGACTGGTGGGGATTCAAGATGGAAGCCTATGACGGGATCAACGAGAATATCCCGTTCGTCCACAATGCCGGTGCCTGTACGATCGTCCACTCCGACGATCCCAACGGCATCCAGCGGCTCAACCAGGAAGCGGCCAAGGCGCTCGCCTTCGGACGCAAGGTCGGCATCCAGATCCCGGACGAGGTCGCCTGGACCTGGCTTGCGATCAACCCCGCGCGGGCGATCGGAGTCGCCGACAAGACCGGCAGCCTCAAGCCCGGCAAGATGGCCGACGTTGTGTTGTGGAACGGCCACCCGTTCAGCGTCTACACACGGCCCGCGGAAGTCTGGATCGACGGCGCGCTGATGTACGATTCGGCCGATCCTAGCCGCCGCCCGGTGACCGATTTCGAGCTTGGCCAGCCCGGCGAAGGGGACGTGAAGTGAGCGCCATCGACAGCATCAAGCGCAGCGCCGTCCTGCTCGCCCTCGGCCTCGCCGCCGGCCCAGCCTTTGCCCAGACGATTGCGATCACCGGCGGCAACGTTGCCCTCGGCGACGGCTCCGAGCCGATCCAGGGCGGAACCGTCATCATCCGCGACGGCCGCATCGTCGCGGCCGGCCGCGACCTGGCGGTGCCCGCCGGCGCGCAGCAGGTCGACGCCGCGGGCCGGTGGGTCACGCCCGGGATCGTCGCCGGTTTCTCGCGCGTCGGCCTGGTCGAGGTCGATGCGGTGAATGCCACCAACGACACGTCGGCCGGCAACTCGCCGTTCAGCGCCGCCATCGACGTCGCGCCGGCGATCAATCCCAGGGCGGCCGGCGTTGCGGTCAGCCGTACCGGCGGCGTCACCCGCGCGGTGGTGGCGCCCGAAACGGCGCGCAGCATCTTCGCAGGGCAGGGCGCGATCATCGATCTCGGCGCCGACATGGAGCCGATCACCCGCGCCCGTGCCTTCCAATATGTCGAGCTCGGCGAGGCCGGCGCGGACGAGGCGGGCGGCAGCCGCGCCTCGGCGCATGTGCTGTTCCGCAATGCGCTGCGCGAGGCGCGTGATCTCGGCCGCACTACCGGCATTTCCGGTGGTGGTACGGCGAGCCGCGAACCGCGGGCGAGCGACCAGCGCGACCTGCCGCTCGAGGAAGTGCCGGAGGGCCGCCTGCTCGCCGCCGGCGCGCAGCGCTCCGAGGACGTGCTGCTCACCCGCTTCGACGCGGTGGCGCTGGTGCCGGTGCTGCAGGGGCGGCAGCGGCTGCTCGTCCACGCCGAACGCGCCAGCGACATCCTCCAGGTGCTGGCGCTCAAGCGCGAATTCCCGAACCTCCGCCTCGTCCTCGTCGGCGCGACCGAGGGGTGGACCGTCGCCGAGCGGATCCGCGCTGCCGCCGTGCCGGTGATCGCCAACGCGCTGAACGACCTGCCGTCCTCGTTCGAGCAGCTCGCCGCCACCCAGTCCAATGTCGCGCGGATGCGCTCGGCAGGCGTCGACGTCTCGCTCGGCCTGATCAACAACGAGGAGAGCCGCCAGATCCGCCTCTCCACCCAATATGCCGGCAACCTCGTCGCGCTCCAGAAGGTGCCCGGCGCGGCCGGTGTGGCCTGGGGTGAGGCGCTGCGGATGATCACCTCGGGTCCGGCCGAAGCGCTCGGCCTCGGCGCCGAGCTCGGCTCGCTCAAGGCCGGGCGCCGCGCCGACGTGGTGATCTGGGACGGCGATCCGTTGGAGAACGGATCCGCACCGGTGATGGTGATGATCGACGGCGTGCAGCAGCCGCTGCAGAATCACCAGACCAAGCTCAGGGATCGCTACCGCAATGTGAGCGAGGGCGCGCTTCCCAAGGCCTACGAACGGTGATCGATACCGCCGGCCTTGCGCTGGCGACGACCGGCTTCGTCGGATCCCATCTTGCCTTGTCTCACCCGCTTCGCCTCCGCCTCGTCCAGAATCTGGGCGAGGCGGGGTTCACCGCGCTCTATTCGATCGTCGCCATCCTGACATTGGGCTGGGTGATCCTTGCCTATCGCGCGATCGAGTTTTCGATGCCGTTGTGGATCGCGCCCGGATGGTGGTGGCCGGTCGCCTCGGCGGTGATGCTGTTCGCCTGCGTGCTTTTGGCAGGATCGTTGATCCGCAATCCCGCTTTTCCGGTTCGCGGCGCCGCCAAGCGCGCCGGAGAGCCGCCGCGCGGCGTCTATGCGATCACGCGCCACCCGATGAACTGGAGCTTCGCCCTGTGGGCGCTGGTCCACATCAGCCTGTCCTGGTCTCCCCGCAACCTGATCGTGGCGATCGGCATCCTCGTTCTGGCGATGGCCGGCTCGATCGGCCAGGACCGGAAGAAGAGATCGGTCGTCGGGCAGAATTGGGTGGATTATGAACGGAGGACGAGCTTCGTGCCGTTTGCTGCGGTGGCCACGCGCAAGCTCGCCTGGCGATCCGCCTTCCCCGGCTGGATCGCGCTCGGCGGCGGCCTGACCTTCTGGCTGGTCGCGACGTGGCTGCACGCGCCGGAAGTCTCGCCGATCGCGACCCTTACCGGAGCGGGCCTCGACTGATCGCCTTCAGGCGGGCTCTTCCTGCAGCAGCCGGTCCTGATCGCTGAGCGGGGTGGTCTCGTCGAAGCCCGACCGCTTCGCCACGGTGGCGGTGGTCGCGACATCCATGGCGACGTTGCCGGTGGTGCGGATGATATCCGGCAGGGTTTCCACCGCGACGAGCAGCACCAGCGGCTCGATCGGCACGCCCATGGCGATGCAGATCGGGCCGATCGCGCTGATGAAGCTCACCGAGCCGGGCAGGCTGATCGATCCCAACGTGGTGGTTGCCGCGACGGCGACTCCCGCCGCCATCTGCATCGGCCCGATCGGCACTCCGAACCAGTTGGCGACGTAGATCGCGACCGCCAGGTTCATTGCCGGCCCGGTGGCCCGAAACAAGGCGACGGCAAGCGGGAGAGTGACGCCCGAAGCCGCCACCGGCACACCGACCTTTTCGGCGCCGCCGAGCATTGCCGGCAGCGACGCCAGCGAGGATTGGGTGCTGATCGCGACGGCGTGGCTGGGGCCGATCGCGCGGGTGAAGGCGCGAGGACCGATGCGCGCGCCGAAATAAGCGAGCGGCCAGGCGCCGATCCAGACGATCGTTCCGATCGCTGCGATGATGATCACATAATGGATCAGCGCCCCGAACGCGGCGAGCCCGGCACGGGCGCCGACGACATAAGCGAGGGCGAAGACGCCGAGCGGGGCGAGCCACAGCACCCAGTTGATGATCACCAGCATTGCATCGGCGATCGCGCGGAAGAAGCTGGTCAGCAGCTCGCGCTGCGCCGGAGGGAGGCGAGTGAGGGCGAAGGCGAACACCACGGTGAAGAAGATCAGCGGCAGGATCGCATCGTTCGCGGCCGCGGCGATCGGGTTGGTCGGGATGATCGAGGTGAGGAACTGGCCGAGCGTCGGGATCTCGCCGACCTTGTCGGTCGAACTGGTCAGCGCGGTCTTGAGCCGGTCCGCGGCCTCGGCCGGCATCGGCCACAGACGCAACAGGAAGGGAGTCATGAAGGCCGACATGATCGCGCCGCTCCACAGCACCGCCATGAACAGGATCACGGCGCGGAAAGCAAGGCGGCTGGCGCGCGCCGCTTCCGCGGACGCGGCGATGCCGGTGACGAGCAGCGAGACGATCAGCGGGATGATCGTCATGCGCAGCGCATCCAGCCACATCGTGCCGATCGGCTCGGCGACAGAAATGGCGCTCTCGACCCAACCGCTGCCGTAGCGGGCGCTGAGAATGCCTAGCAGGATGCCGATGGCGAGAGAGCCGAGAATGCGTTTGGCCTGGTTCATGCCCATTCCTTAGCCACGTCCGCCGGAGCGCGGAAGGGAGCCGGGCTCAAATGCGGCGCACGAAAGAAGGTTGCGGGAGGCCGGGTGCTTTCCCCTCGCGCGATCCCGTTCTATGACCGGCGCAATCAGCCGACGACGATGTTCGGCGCAACATCCGGGGTAAGCATATGGGTCGTAAGTTCTTCGGGACGGACGGAATTCGCGGTCGGACCAATCAGCATCCGATGACTGCCGAGATGGCCCAGCGGGTCGGCCAGGCCGCCGGCGCCCATTTCCAGCGCGGAGACCATCGCCACCGCGTGGTGATCGGCAAAGATACGCGGCTTTCCGGATATATGATGGAAACCGCCTTGATCTCCGGCTTCACCAGCGTCGGCATGGACGTGGTGATGGTGGGGCCAGTGCCGACGCCGGCGGTTGCGCTGCTGGCCCGCTCGATGCGTGCCGATCTCGGCGTGATGATCTCGGCCAGCCACAATCCCTATTACGACAACGGCATCAAATTGTTCGGGCCGGACGGCTACAAGCTGTCCGACGACGACGAGCTTGCGATCGAGGCGTTGCTCGAGGAAGCGCCCAAGCTGGTCGATGCCTCGGCGATCGGCCGCTCGCGCAAGATCGAGGATGCGCGGGGCCGCTACATCCACTTCGCCAAATCGACCTTTCCCGAGGAACTGCGGCTGGACGGTCTCAAGATCGTCGTCGATTGCGCCAACGGCGCCGCCTATCAGGTGGCGCCCTCGGCGCTTTGGGAGCTCGGCGCCGACGTGATCGCGATGGGGGTCACGCCCGACGGCACCAACATCAACGACGGCTGCGGATCGACCGCCCCGGCGGCGCTGCAGGCGCGGGTCGTCGCCGAGGGTGCCGACCTCGGCATCGCGCTCGACGGCGACGCCGACCGGGTGATCATCGTCGACGAGAATGGCAAGCTCGTCGACGGCGACCAGCTGATGGCGGTGATCGCATTGTCCTGGGCCAAGCGCGGGCTGCTGGAAGGCAACGGCATCGTCGCCACTATCATGTCCAACCTCGGGCTCGAGCGCTTTCTCCAGGCCAACGGGCTCGATCTGGTGCGCACCGCGGTGGGCGACCGCTACGTGCTGGAGGGAATGCGCGCCGGCGGCTTCAACGTCGGCGGCGAGCAATCCGGGCACATCATCCTTTCCGATTATGCGACCACCGGCGACGGTCTGGTCGCGGCGCTGCAGATCCTCGCCTGCCTTGTCGAGGAAGGACGCCCGGCGAGCGAGGTGCTGCACGCGTTCGATCCGCTGCCCCAGCTGCTGAAGAACGTGCGCTTCGGCGGCGGCGCGCCGCTCGAGACGGAGGCTGTGAAGGCCGCGATCGCAGAGGCGGAAAAGCGCCTGAACAATGTCGGTCGGCTGGTCATCCGCAAATCGGGCACCGAGCCGCTGATCCGGGTGATGGCGGAAGGCGAGGACGAGAAGCTCGTCGAGGATGTGGTCGATTCGATCTGTGAAGCGGTGAAGGCGGCTTGATGCGTCCGCCGACGCCGCGATGAACCCCGCCAGAGTGCTGATCGTCGCCGGATCCGACAGCGGCGGCGGTGCCGGGATCCAGGCCGACATCAAGACGGTGACGATGCTCGGCGGCTTCGCGATGACCGCGATCGCCGCGCTCACCGCGCAGAACACGCTCGGCGTGACCGGGGTGATGCCGGTGCCGGCCGATTTCGTGCTGGCGCAGATCGACGCGGTGATCGGCGATCTCGGCGTCGATGTCGTGAAGCTCGGCATGATCGGCTCGGCCGAGACGGCGAATGCGCTCGCTGGACGGCTGGAGCGACTTGGTGCAATTCCGATCGTCTTCGATCCTGTGATGGTGGCGAGCAGCGGATCGGTGCTCGCCGACCCTGACACGGTGGCCGCGTTCGAGCGGCTGCTGCGGGTGGCGACGGTGGTCACGCCCAACGCGCCCGAACTGGCGGTGCTGGCCGGGTGCAGAGTCGAGAGCGTCGACGACCTTGCCACTGCCGCCGAGACGCTGGCGCAGCGCACGGGCGCCGCGGTGCTCGCCAAGGGCGGGCATTTGCAGGGGGATATGCTCGAGGATCTGCTCGTCCGTGCGGGCACGGAGCCGCGGCGGTGGCAGTCGGCACGGGTCGACACACGCAACACCCACGGCACCGGTTGCACTTTGGCCAGCGCGATCGCCTGCGGGCTCGGTGCCGGCATGGCCCTCGAGGATGCGGTCGACCGCGCACGCGCCTATGTTCAGGCGACGATCGCGGCCGCACCCGGATTCGGCGCCGGCCATGGCCCGATGGGCCATTCGCTCGGCGCCGATCCGTTCGCGCGGATTACCGCGGCAAGCTGAGCGGGGGCTTAGTGGCTGCCGTGAGGTGCTGCGCCGGTCGTCTTGGGCGGCGGGACCGGATCGCCGGCCGCATGCGGCTTGGCGCCTTGCGCCGGAGGCGCGGGCTGCTGGGCGGTCGCGGCCTGGGCATTGCCGGCATCCTGAAGCGCCTGCTGGCCTGCGGACCCCGGCTCTTGGATCGGCTGCGTGCCATTGGAGTCGCGGATCTGGTCCGCCTGGTTTTCCAGAACGGCGGCGGCTTCGGGAGTCGATTGCTCGGCCGCATTTTCCAGCGCGTCGGCGGTGTTCTCGGCCGGCGTCTGCTGCCCTCCGCAAGCGACAAGGCCGAGGCCGGCGGCGAGAGCGAGAGCGGGGGCGGTCAACTTCATCGCGAGATCCTGAAGCAATTGCGGTCGCGCGATGAACGACGCGGGCGCGAAACAGTTGCGGTGGTCTGCACTCTCGGCGCGAAAGGCCTTCCGGGGTGCGCCATCAACGCGCATGTGTGCGCAGGAAGCTCGTAAATGCCTTCAGCGCCGGTGCGCGCTGCTTGAGCGCGGGGAAATAGAGGTAGAAGCCCGGAAAGGGTTTGCTCCACGCCTCCAGCAGGGGCACCAGTTTGCCGGCCTCGATCAGCGCTTCGACTTCGCTTTCGACCCAGAATGCGATGCCAGCCCCGTCGACGGCAGCGTCGATGGTCGCGCGCTGGTCGTTGATCACCAAAATGCTCGGGACCGCGACCGAGAACCAGCTGTCGCCCTCGGCGAACTCCCAGCTGTAGATCGCGTCCTGACCCGGCCAACGGAAGCTGATGCAGCGGTGACCGAGCAGGTCTCGCGGATGGGCGGGGACGCCATGTTCGGCGACATAAGAGGGGGCGGCCACCGCAATCTGGCGCATCTCCGCGCCGAGGCGAACCGCGATCATGTCCTGATCGAGAAGCTCGCCGAGCCGAATGCCTGCGTCGAAGCCTTCGGCGACGATGTCGATCGGGGCGTCGTCGATGGTGATGTCGAGGACGATCGCGGGATATTCGGAACAGAAAAGTCCGATGATCGGCTTGAGGTAGCGATCGTAGCCGAGTTTCTGCGCGTGGATCCGCAAAACGCCCGCAGGCGTGCTTCCGGCGCTACGCGCCTCGTCGAGAGCGCGTTGCAGTTCCTCCATGACAGGCGTGAACCGGTCCAGGAGGCGTTGCCCCGCCTCCGTCGGCGCCACGCTGCGCGTGGTTCGATTCAGCAGCAGGACACCGAGTTGATCCTCCAGCGCCCGGATGAGCTGACTCAGCGCCGATTTCGATATCTGCAACTGGGCAGCGGCGCGCGAGAAGCTCCCGGCCTCGACGATCGCCGCCAGCGCCTGCAGCTGTACGAACTGGCTTCCCCGCACATCGGACCTCCATCAGCCTCGCCGCGCGAGCGCCGCCGCCCCATAACCGATCCCGCTCCAGGAACAACGTCCGGCGCCGCCGCCCTCCGCGCGGATCACGGCAGCAGGATGGCGAATCGGCTGTTGGTGCGATCGGCGATGTCCTGGTGCGCTTTCGGCGCATCGGAGAGCGGATAGATGTGGGGGCGGATCTCGCCGAACGTGCCGCTTCGATAGGCCGCGAAGACGTCGTGCGCGGCATGCTGCAGCATCTCTCCCTTGACGGCTTGCGCAGCGCTTGCGCGCAAGATCTGGATGCGACGCTGGTGAAGAAGATCGGGATCGAAGTCGGAGCCCCCCGAGGCCGCACCGATGTTGAGGATCGTACCGCCGTCCTTGACGCTCTTCATAGTGGCATCCCGCGCAGCCTTGCCGATGAAGTCGAACACCGCATCGACGCCTTGCGGAGCCGCGTGGCGTATCTGCAAGGCGGCATCCGGCAGGCTGGACGGGATGAATGCGTCCACCCGGGCGGCGACGTCGGGAGCCTTCTCCGGTGTCCCGGTCCCGATCACCGTCGCGCCGAGAGACTTCGCCCACAAGGCGACCAGCGAGCCGACACCGCCACTCGCCCCCTGAACCAGAATCGTTTCTCCACCGGTAATGGGAAACAGGGTACGCAACGCGAGCCAGGCCGTGATGCCCTTGGTCAGGATGGCTGCGGCGGTCGTCGAGCCGACGTCAGCAGGGAGCGGGACCAGCGCCTCCGCGGCGACGCGCCTCATTGCGGCGTAGGCGCCCGGGGCGAAGAAATAGGCGACCCGGTCGCCTACGGAATAGCCCCGCGTGTCGGGGTGTATGGCCTCGATCACGCCCGCCCCTTCAATGCCGGTGACGAACGGAAGCGGTACTTCGACGGCTCCGCTGCGGAACATCGTGTCGAGGAAATTCACGCCGATCGCCTCGTGGCGGAGGCGGACCTCGCCGGGGCCGGGGGCGCCCACCGTCTCGTCCTCGGCCGTGAGCACGGAGGAAGGGCCAGGCTGGCGCAGGCGTATCACCACGCTCATGCGGCTTCTCCGGACGACGGCGGAGCCTGCTCGGTGAGGCGGCGGACGAGGCCGTAAAGGTCCGCCACGCCCCAATGCTCGCTGATCCGCCCATCGACGATGCGCATGGCATCCACGGTGTCGAACTGGATCGTTCGTCCGGTCGGGGCGATGCCGAGGAACTCGCCGCGGTGGACACCGTGGTAGGTCTTGAAGGTGGTGACGATGTCGCCATCGGCGGCCTGCCAATGGATGACCGCATGGAAGTCACCAAAGGCAGCGCGCAGCCGCTTGTAGAGGATCCGCACGCCGTCCTTGTCGGGGCTCATGTTGGGCTGAGGGGTGCGATCCCGAAAGTCGTCGGCGAACAATGTTTCGAACAGCGCGAAGTCGCCCTTGCTCTGCACCTCCTCGGTGTTGCGGCGGACGATCGCCTTGGCATCTTCCGGAGACAAGGTGGTTCCGATCATCAGGATCTTCCTTCCATGCACTCAGGCTCGAGCAGATATCGCTGGCGCCCGCGCGCGCATCGGGCGGGTATCACGAGAACAATTTGCCGGCGGTGATCGCGATCAGTTCGCCCTGGTGCATCGCGCCATTGAGATCGATTTCGGTCGGCTGGCGCGATCCGTCCCCGGCGGCGACGGTGGTCGCACCATAAGGCGCGCCGCCGACGATCTCGTCGACGCTCATCTGGCCGGCATGGCTGTAGGGCAGACCGACGATCGTCATTCCGAAGTGCAAGAGATTGGTGATGATCGAGAACAGGGTCGTCTCCTGGCCGCCATGCTGGCTGGCGGTCGAGGTGAAGGCGCCGCCGACCTTGCCGTTGAGCGCGCCGCGCGCCCACAGGCCGCCGGCCTGATCGAGGAAGGCCGCCATCTGCGAGGACATGCGGCCGAAGCGGGTGCCGGTGCCGACGACGATCGCATCATAATGTTCGAGGTCGGCGACCGTCGCGATCGGTGCCGCCTGATCGAGCTTGAAATGGGCGTTGCGCGCAATCTCTTCGGGAACGGTCTCCGGCACGCGCTTGATGTCGACTTCGGCGCCGCCGCGGCGTGCGCCTTCCGCCACCGCTTCCGCCATCTTCTCGATATGACCGTAGGAGGAATAATAAAGAACGAGGATCTTGGCCATTGGGGCGCTCCTGGAATGAGGCGAAAGAGTGCAGGTGCACGGCAAAGTACGACTGTCGGGAGGAGGCTGCGTGGCAGCCGCCCCCCGGAGCGCGTCAGGAGGCTGCCTGATCAAGGCCGAGCAGCTGCCATTCCCAGGCCAGGTTGGTGGCGCTAGCGCCGCCGTGATCGAGCAGGATCTCGGCGAGCGCGGCACCGGTTTCGGTGCGTGCCCAATCGCGCTGAAGCTCGGAAGCGAAGACCGCCCAGGTGATCGGGATCGCTCCGGCCTGGATCATGCGCTGAATGCCCATTTCATGCGCTTCGACGCTCGTCCCGCCGGACGCATCGGTGACGAAATACACCTCATAGCCTTCTCCCAGAGCGTGGATGACGGGGAAAGCGAGGCAGATTTCCGTCCACAGCGCGGCGATGACGATCTTCTTGCGGCCGGTCTCCTCGAACCAGCGGACGCAATTCCGGTCTTCCCAGGTGTTGATCGTGGTCCGATCAATCGGCACCTGCTCCGGGAACACGGCCTGAAGCGGCTTGATCAGGTTGCCGCCGCGATCCTTGAGGACGGTCGTCAGCAAGGTCGGGACCCCGAAGGCCTTAGCCGATTTCGCGAGCGCCACGACATTGTTGATCATCAGTGCGGCATCGATGTTCTTGACGCCGCTGACCTGGAACGGCTGGTGATCGATCAGCATCAGCGCGCAATTGTCCGGGGTCAGCATCGCCCCGAGGCCCTGATAGGCCGTGCTGTTGGTGTTCATCGAATGATCCTTCTGTTGTGTGAGGCCTCTCCGCATCGGTGAGGCGCTGCGACGGGGTGGCCTCGTGACCGCCGGGTGCACGAAGTGGCCGGAATTGCGGGTTGTGCGGTTCAGCTGTCCGCAGGCGCGCCGGGGGCGAGCTGCTTCAGCAGGCCGAAGAAATCGAAGTAGGAATCCGCGCGCACGATTTTGCCGTCCCGCAGCCGGTAGACGTCGCAGAACTGCACCTCCATCGACCGGCCCGAGGGTGGCAACAAACCAGCGGGCGAGTTGAACGGCCCCTGGTGGGTTCCGCGTCCGACACCCTGCGCGATCACCACATCTCCGGCCGTGTCGAGCGAGCGCACCTCGCAGGTCGCATCGGGGAAGATGTCGAACCAGGCCTTCCAGGGATCGATGATCGCATTCTCGCCGGTCGAGGTGAAGGCGAAGGGTACGTCGAGCCAGGCGCTTTCCGGGCAGCCGAAACCGCGTATGGTCTCCAGGTTCTTGGCATTGACAGCCTCGTAGAGCTGCCGAATGCGCTGCGCGTTGTCGGTCGTCGTCATCGCTGTCTCCTCCGATCTCGGGATGGTGCGCCGTGCGCGTCCCGTTCTGGATAGCGATGCGGATCGTGCGGATAATCCCCGCTTATCCGCACAACCCGTTCAGCCCCCCTGAACAATCCGCAAGCGCGCAGGAGCGTTGACTCAGGCACGAATTCACGATGCATGGCCTGAAGGAGATCAACACATGGTGCGGAAGATCGATTATCCGCTCAACAAGATCCGGCGCTTTCTGGAGCCGGGTCCGGTGGTGCTGGTGAGCGCGCGGGACCGGGGATCAGACAATATCATGACGATGGGGTGGCACATGATGCTCGGCTTTTCGCCGGCGCTGTTCGCCTGCTACATCTGGGACGGTGACCACAGTTTCGAAATGCTGCGAAACAGTCGCGAATGCGTGATCAATCTGCCCACTGTCGACATGATCGAGCAGGTTGTGGGTATCGGCAACAGCAGCGGTGCCGACATCGACAAGTTCGAGACGTTCGGCCTCAGCCCCGTGCCTGCAACCCTGGTCGCGGCGCCGATGATCGCCGAATGCTTCGCCAATTTCGAGTGCCGGCTGCACGACGACAGCCTGATCGACCGTTACGGCCTGTTCGTCTGGGAGGTGGTGAAGGCCCACGTCGCGGGCGGAAGTCAGACGCCGGAGACGATGCACTATCTCGGCGAGGGCGCGTTCATGGTGAGTGGTCGAACAATCAGCCGCCGCTCCGCGTTCAAGCCGCAGAATTTGTGATCCCGCCACCGGCACGACCGGCGCCATTCCCATCCACGTCCCGTCGCGAACGTTCGATCAGATGCTTGGCGAAAAGCTGCATGGCCTTGCTGCGGCGGTGGCGTGCCGGAAAGAACAAGGAGAAATCAGCAGCGGGCGTCTGCCAATCCGCCAGCAAGGGGATCAGAGCGCCCGTTTTCAGCCGGTCGGTCAGCGCAGGCTCCACCCAATACGCGATCCCGACGCCCGCGACCGCGCCTTCGGCGGCGGCATGGCAATCGCTGACGACGACGGACTGCGCCAATCTCGGCGCGATCCGCTTGCCGGACCGCTGGTAGCGCCACTCGTAAATACCGTGCCGGCCGGGCAGGCGCGAGACGAGGCAGCGGTGTCGGTGAAGATCCTCGGGCGTCTCCGGAGCGCCGAACTTGGCGAGATAATCGGGAGACGCAACCGTCAGATGATGCATGCTCCGACCCAAGCGGATCGCGATCGCGTCCTGGTCCAGCATGTCGGTGAAGCGAATCCCGGCGTCGAAGCCGCTTGCGACGATGTCCACCGGTGCATCGTCGACGGCGACGTCGAGCTCGACCTCTGGGTAAAGGTCGATGAAGGACGCGAGGTTGGGCTGGACGTGCAGCTCGTAGGCGAGACGCTGCACGTGAAGCCGAATCCGCCCTGCGGGAATGCCGGCGGAGAGCTTGGCAGCCTCCACCGCGGCCTGCATCTGCAGCAGCGCCGGCTCGAATCCGGCGAGCAGGACCTCGCAGGCACTGGTCGCACGCACGCTGCGTGTGGTCCGCTGGAGGAGCGGTAACGCAAGGCGCTCCTCGAGATCGCGGATCATCTGACTGAGATTGGAGCGGGATACGCCGAGTTCCGCCGCGGCCGCGGAGAAGCTGCCGCTCCGGGCGACTTTGGCGAGCGCGCATAATTGGTTGAAATCAGTGGCCCTGATCGCGCGGCGCGTTCCGGCGGAGGGCAGGGTCTGGGTCATGCGAACAGCGCACCGGTCACGAAGCGACAGATCCAGGGGGATGCCTGGGCGCGCGCTCGGGCGAGATGCAACGGTCCGTACACGATAACCTCCTGGCGCAGGACAGCCGATGGCGCCCCTCGACAAGGAAGACGCAGGCGGCCGCGAAAGCCGCACGTCTCTGGCTCGCTTTGTGAAGGCGAGCGTCGATCGCCCCACCGGTCAGCGGGGTAGCGCGACGATCTCGATGTCTCCGTTGGCGCGACGCACGAGCCGCACCGGATAGATCTCCGCGAGAACTCGCCCGAAACGCGCCGGATCGCCGGCGCGGAAGCGGCCGGTGATACGAAGGTCGGCAACCTTTGGATCGCGAACGACCAGGCGATCCTTGCTGTAGCGGTTGACCTCGGCGACCGCGTCGGCGAGCCGATCCTCGTCGAACAACAGGTAGCCGGTTCGCCATGCCTCGATTTGCCCCGGCTTCGCGGGCGAGACGGACTCGCTGCCGCCGCGGCTTCGATATTCCTGTCCAGGACGGAGCGCGAAACGGACTTGGTCGTTATCGCGGGCGCGTATCACGACCTTGCCGTGCACCAGCACGACGCGCACTTCGGACGCATCGCTCCGCACCGAAAAGCGCGTGCCGATCGCGGTCACGATCCTTCCCCGCGCTTCCACCGAAAAGGGGCGGCGCACATCGGGTGCGACATCGAAATAGGCCTGGCCTCTGACCAGGCGCACCCAGCGGCGGCCGTCCTGGAAAGCGACGTCGATCTCGCTGTCGATATCGAGGGCGATCGTGCTTCCGTCGGGCAGATCGACGCTTGCACGCTGACCGATCCTGGTCGCGAAATCGACTTTGCCGATCGTTCGCAGCGGATCGGCCGACGCAACCACGTGCGGTCCGGAAACCGGCGCGCTGGACGAGCCGAACTGCTGCCACCCGAAGATCAGGGCGGCGGCGGCGGCTGCTGCTGCGATCGATCCTGGGGCGGCGCGCCGCCACATCGGTCGATCGGGGCCGGCTTCGAGCGCCGCCTGCCGAAGCGCCTGAAGACTGTCGTCATCTGCGCCGCCGTCGAACATGTCCCAGGCCAGCGTCGCCGCAGCCCAGGCCTTGCGGTGCTCCTCGCGCTCGGCCAGCCATTCCTCGAAGAGTCCAGCCTCGGCCGTTGCGCCGCCTTCCTCCCGGGCGACCAGCCACAAGGAAGCGGCCTCGTCCGCCGTCATCGCCTGGAGACGGGCGCGGGTGATCCGCATCTCGCTCATCGTCCCCCTCCAAGCTCGGCCGCAAGATGCTGCACGGCGCGCAGCATATGCTTTTCGACGGCACTTACCGAGATCCCTAGACGAGAGGCGATGTCGCGGTGCCGCATGCCTTCGAGCCGCTTCAGGATGAAGATCGTCCGGGTGCGCTCCGGCAGCGTCATAAGGGCCGCGGTGGCCGCGCGGAGCTCCGCCTTGTCCTCGAGCCGGCGGCCCGCATCCACGTCTTCGCCGCCGTGCTGCTCCGCGTCGAAGGCGACGTGCGCGTCGACGCGGCGTGCAGCGCGCCGTCGCTGCCGGTCCGCCAACACGCTTCTCGCGGTCTGAAACACGTAGCCGTTGAAGTGCTCGATGCTGTCGGCACCGTCGCGCTGCACGACCCGGAGGAAGACTTCCTGGACGAGATCCTCGACCTCCGTGCGATCGACCACCCTGCGGGCGAAATAGCTGCTCAGCGATCGCCGGAGCGCCTCCGACTGAAGGGCAAGCGCGCGAGCACGTTCCCCATCGGGATCCGTGTTCAGCATGATCCGGCTGCTCGCCATGTTGGTCGGAAGGTCCCGTTCGAAGTGTCGCCCGTCGGAGTAGACGCAGCTGCTTGGAAAAGCCGCATCGGGGATCAGAAACGCTGGACGATGGTGACGTCGAAGCGACGGCGCCGGGCGTCGGCGAGCAGGCTGTAGCCCGTCTGGTTGTACATGAAATATTGGTCGTTCGTCGCGACGATCGGCGGCGACTGGTCGAGCACATTCTGAATGCCGAAACGGAGCTCGCGGGTCCAGCGCCCGGCAGGGAAGCGGTACGCCGCCGCGAGATCGAGATAGAATTGCGGGCGGATGAATCTCGATCCCTGCAGCCGTTCCGTCTCCTCGGCATGAAGTTCGGCGAACCGGCCGTGCGAGATGACGCGGTAGCGGCCGTAATATTGGCCATCGAGCCCGATCTCGAACGGTCCGCGCGACCACTCGACCCCGGCATGTCCGCGCCAGGTCAACGCACCGTCGAAATGGTTGGCGAGGTCGTACCAGGGCCCCGCGGTGTCGTACCGCCGCCGATAGGTCGGCTGCCAGGTGATGGCCCCCGCGAGGCGAACCTGCCCGCCCTTGCCGGCCGGGAACAGATACTCACCCTTGAGGTCCACGGCATCGATGCGGGTGCTGCCGATGTTGAGGGCGGTGGTATCGATCCGCGTGATCAATCCGCCCGTGTAGCCGCGTGCGGCGTCGGCCTCGGTGAGCGGCTGCCGCTTGATCCTGCCCGGGAAGCGATCCTCGTTTGCCAGAAAATATCGGATCTCCCCGAGATCGGTGAGATAGCGCAGGCCGTTCGCCGATGTGAGAGCGATCTCGCCCACCTTCTCGAGGCGAGTATAGTCAATGGAGAAGCGGAGCTTCTCGTCAGGTGTGGTTAGGATGGCTCCTGCCGAGAAGCTCCGCGCACGCTCGGGCTCGAGATCCGGTGAGCCACCAACCACGACCGATACGTGCCGCTCGATCGGACTGCCTCCACGTCGCGGGTCACGCGCGACGTCGTTATAGGGAACAACCCGCGAAGATATCTGGTCGATACCTGGGGGTAGGACGCCAGTGCTGAGGCTTGCCCGGAGCAAGATGGTAGGAGCCGGGCGGAAGCGGATGCCTGCTGTATAGACCGTCGTGCTACGGTCCGATGTGGCCAGGGTCTCGAACAGGGCACCGCCTCGCTCGTTCTCGGACGGTGCCGTATTGCGATAGCGGTCGTTCCGGATCGCGAGCTGGACCTCCAGTGAGCGCAGCCAAGCCCATTGGCTTGCTGAGCTTAGCAAGGGTGCCCGCAACTCGGCATAATAGGACCGGACCTGCTGCCTTACTTCTGGCAATGGCCTTTCGACGATCCGGTCCAGCCGAGTTTCCGTGAGTGAGGATCCCGGAACATGTTCACTTCGATCCTCCGCAAGCATGGACACGGTCAACGGTCCGCCGGCCAAGTCAAAGATGGGGCCGGCGACGCGGGCCGACAGCTGCCGTAACCGGTTCTCCAACGAGAATTCGAAGCGATTTGGCCTTCGATACGCGTCGAGCGCGGACTGGAAGCCGGCATAATTGGAGAATGGGTTAGGGACAGTCTTTGCGCTGGGGAAACCCAACAATCCTTCGAAGGCCTCTTGCGACGGGCTGTCGCCCGTCAGCAAGGCTCGCTCGCGAGCCTTGCCGATCGTGTAGTCGATATTCGCCCGCCAACCTCGGGACAAATCAAGGATCAGCCCTGTCGTCAGCCGAAAAGAGCGTGTCCGATTTTTCAGGACGTTGTCGAAACCCGGCATCGGAAAGGTCACCGTTACCGGCTGCTCGAATGGGTTAAGTGCCGGATCGTAGACCGCAGCGGTCTGAATGTACCAAGGCACGACCGACCTGGCCGTGTTGCGCATCCACAGACCATCGACGAACAGCTCCGCACCATCGGCGATGGCACGACGCACGTTGAGCAGCATGGCGGTGCGACTGATTTCCGGCAGCAGCGTTCGTTTCGCTCCATTCGCATCGGGCGAGAGCGATAGATCGATGGTGCCGGCATTCCTCAGCAGCACGGACGGATCCTGCACCTGTGCGAGGGGAGCATGCGTGATGCTGGAGCCGAGCGGCGTGCCGCCATTCGACGTCAGCGTGAGCGGCACTGGAGAACGGCCCAACAGGGGCGAGCCTCCAAGGACGTTGATCGATGCGCTCGTCGGGTATTGACTGAGAAATTGGCCTAGATCGTTCCGCGCCTTCAGTGCCCGCGCGCGATAGGCAAAAATGCGGTCTCCGAACGCCAGGCCGGCGGACTCCGAATGGCCGATCGTCAGCATGATGTCGGTTCGACCATCGTCTGGCGTAAAGCCGAGGTTAGCATCGATCCTCTGCTCCGGCGCGTCTCCTCGGCTCGTCGCACCGTTGCTGACGGCGATTCGACCTCCACGATAGTCACGCTCCAAAACGAAATTCACGACTCCGGCCGTCGCCCCCGGCCCGTAAATCCCGCCCGCTGTCGACGTGATCGTTTCGATCCTTTCAATTGAAGCGAGCGGAAGCGCGTTGATGTCTGGTTGGTAAAACCCGCTGTCGCTGCTGGGTGCAGATGGCAGACGGCGACCGTCGACAAGGATGAGGGTTTGCCTTGGGCCAAGGCCGCGCAGGTTGATCTGGGACCGCGCGCTGCCCAGATTGTCGAAGGTCAGCTGTGCGGGACCGGACATCTGTGCGTTCACCGGCAATCGGGTGCGCAGAAAGCTCTCCGCGTCGTCGGCATGCGAGCCCGCGACGTCCTCGCGCGTGGCGACTTGATAGGGCTGGATATCGCTCTCGGTGCGGCGAATGTCGGCGTTCTGGGATCGTCGTCCGATCACCAGAATTTCGGGCACCGGCGCCTCGTTTGCCGCCAGCGCTCTGGGGCGCTGCGGGGCAGGGACGATCAGCACCGTTCCGCCTGCGCCATGTCGGTGCGTCAGCCCCGAATCCTGGAGCAGCCTGCCAAGTGCCTCGTCGAGGGACAGGCGCCCGCTGAGCGCAGGCGCGCGGCGGCGGCCGATCAGGGCCGGCGAGAAGAGAAGCTCGACGCCCGCCCGCTCGGCGAGCTGGGACAGCGACCTGGCGAGAGATTGCGGCGGAAGCTGGATCCGGAACGTGGCGGCGCGTCCAGCCGCGGACGCGGGTACCGCGGCGATGAATGCAAGAGGGATCGCCACGAAGGATGTACGCATGTGCTTGCCGGCCGCGCCTGCCGCTAGCCGACCGACCTCGAGAAGGGAAGTCTTGCGGGCGCGCGGGAGAGCAATTCACCGGGCCTGCCCGAAAGGCGCGGCGGCCCGCACGCCTCGAGGCGCATGCTTTGTTCAACTGAGCTGAACGACCCGTACGGATTTCGGCGCATTAACGCTCCTCTGCTTCGGCCTTACCTGCAGCCTCACGAGCGGGCTTTAAGAATCGGTAAGGAGTTTGCCATGACCAGCAGAAGCATTGTCGATGAAGTCGAAGGAAAGGTAGCAATCGTCACCGGCGCTGCGAGCGGTATCGGCCGCGCGACGGCAGAGCTGCTGCACGAGCGCGGGGCGAAAGTCGTCGCGGAGGACATCAGCCCAGAGGTCGAAAAGCTCGCGAGACCCGGGATCGTACCGCTCGTCGCCGACATCTCGCAGGAATCGAGCGCAATTGCTGCGGTTTCGCTCGCGCAGGAGCACTTCGGCAAGCTCGACATCCTCGTCAACAATGCCGCGCGGATCGTCTACAAGCCGGTCGTCGAGATGAGCGTCGACGACTGGAACTGGGTGATGGAGACCAACGTCACCGGATCCTTCCTCCACTCGCGCGAAGCCGTGAAGGCGATGATTCCGAACAAGTCCGGGTCGATCGTCAACATCGCGTCTTACGCGTCCTACTTCGCCTTTCCGACCATTGCGGCCTACACCGCCTCCAAAGGCGCTCTCGCCCAGCTTACCCGAACCTTGGCGCTCGAGGTCGCCGAGCATGGCATTCGCGTCAATGCGATCGGCGCCGGCGATGTCGTCACCAACTTGCTGAACGACATCTTCGACGACGGGCCGGGTTTCCTCGCCGAGCATGGCAAGGGCGCTCCGATCGGACGGGCAGCGCAGCCCCGGGAAATCGCCGAGATCGTCGCCTTCCTGGCGTCCGACCGGGCGAGCTTCATCCTCGGCGCGGTGGTGATGGCCGACGGCGGCTTCAGCGTTCAGATCAAGTGAGGACGGGACGATGGACAGGTTGATCAACGTCGCATTCTTCGTCGCCCGGCCGGGCCGGACCGACGATCTTGGTGCCGGATTGCTTGCGCTGGTGGAGCAGACCCGCGCCGAGGAAGGCTGTCTGCGCTACGAAATCTATCAATCCAGCGCCGATCCGCACGGCTGGATGGTGCACGAAGACTGGCGTTCCCGCGCCGATTTCGACGCGCATATGAGCACCTCCTACGTCGCCGGATTCATGGCCCGTGTCCCGGAGCTATGCGGCGGGGATGTCGAAATCCGCCAATATGCCGCCCGCGCCTAGCGCGGTCGGCTCACCGGCACACCATTCAAGGAAACCGAACATGACCCAGGACAAACGGGTTTGGCTGGTGACCGGCTGCTCGAGCGGCTTCGGCCGCGCAATCAGCGAGCATCTGCTGCGGGAGGGGCACAAGGTGGCGGTCACGGCCCGCAAAATCGACGTGCTTGCCGATCTGGCGGAGCTTGGCGAGGCGCTGCTGCTGCCTCTCGACGTCGTCGATCCCGAGCAATGCAACAAGGCCGTCGCTGATACGATCGGCCATTTCGGCAGGATCGACGTGCTCGTCAACAATGCCGGGATCGGCTATTTCGCAGCCGTCGAAGAAACCGACGAGACGCACGCCCGCCAGTTGATGGACGTGAATTTTTTCGGCGCGGCCAACATGATCCACGCCGTGCTGCCCGGCATGCGCCGCCGGCGCAGCGGGGCGATCGTCAATCTCACCTCGATCGGCGGTCTCGCCGGGTTCACGGCGGTCGGCTATTACACGGCGAGCAAATTCGCACTCGAGGGCCTCTCCGAGACGTTGCGGGCCGAGGTCGAACCGCTCGGCATCAGGGTGATGACGGTGGAGCCAAGCGGCTTTCGAACCGCTTGGGCGGGCTCGTCGAACGAGACGCAGGCGCCGATCGCCGATTACGCGCGGACGGCCGGCGCCGCACGGGAAGCCTATCACCAATCCGTAGGCCGGCAGGCCGGTGACCCGGCCCGCGCTGCGGCCGCGATCCACGACGCGATCCTCTCGGCAAACCCGCCGCACCGGCTGCTGCTCGGCAACGAGGCATTCGACGTGGCGACGGCGAAAATCGCGCAGATGAAGACCGAGTTCGAAGCCTGGGAGCAGGTGGCGCGCGGCGCCGACTTCCCCGCGGCCGAGAGGGACGGCGCGTAAGCGCGCGGCAGCCATCAGGAGAATGAACATGCAACGTTTTCAGGGCAAGGTGGCGATCGTCACCGGCGGCGGTTCCGGGATCGGCGCCGCGATTGCGAAGCGGCTTCTGGAAGAAGGCGCGTCCGTGGTGATTTCCGGCCGCAATCGCGCGCGTCTGGAGAATGCCGCTGCAGAGCTGGGCGGCGGTGACCGGGTGGTGGCGCATCCCGCCGACGTGTCCCTTCGGGCAGACTGCGACTCCCTCGTCGATGTCGCTGCGGCCCGGTTCGGCCGGCTCGACACGCTGGTCAATGCGGCTGGAATGAACCTCGTCGGCACGGTCGACGAGACATCCGACGAGGATTGGCGTGCCTGCTTCGGCGCGGACGTGGACAGCATCTTCTACATGAGCCGCAAGGCACTGCCGCTTCTGCGCGAGAGCAAGGGCTCCATCGTCAATATCGGCTCGGTTTCGTCGCTGGGCGGCGGCTGGAGCCATGCCGGTTACAATGCCGCCAAGGCCGCGGTCGCGAACCTTACCCGCTCGCTCGCTTGCGACAATGGCCGGTACGGAGTCCGCGCCAACCTCGTATGCCCCGGTCTGACCGTGACCGGCATGGTCGACGAGATCATGGCCGATGAGGCCCTGCTGGAGAAAGCGTGGGAGCGGATCCCGCTGCGGCGCGCCGGACAGCCTGCGGAGGTCGCAGCCGCCGTTGCGTTTCTGGCCAGCGACGAGGCGCTGTGGATTACCGGCGCCACCCTTGCGGTGGATGGTGGTCAGACCTGCACGGACGGTGGTCCGGAGTGGGGCAAATAGGTGTGGCGGGCGGGGCGCGCCCCGTCCGCGGCAGATCTCGTTCCTGGGAGCGAAACCGCTTGGAGGTTCGGATGATCAAGATGCTTGTTGCGACGCTTGGCGCGCTCGCGCTCGCCGGCTCGGCGGTCGGCTGGTCCGCGCCGCCGTCCCCGCCTCTTTCCGGCCATGCCGATTTCGCCCGCTTCAAGGTGGGCCGGTTCGACGTCTTCTCGCTTCGCGACGGCACGGTTCCGCTGGATGTCCATCCCCTGCTGAAGGGCATTGCACACACGGTGATCGACGCACGTCTGCGGGCGGCGGGAAAACCCAATCCGGTGCCGGTCTCGATCAACGCCTTTCTCGTCGACACCGGATCTCGGCAGGTGCTGATCGACGCCGGAGCGGGCGCGTTGTTCGGAACGCAGGGAGGGAGGCTGCTGCACAGCCTCGCCGCCGCCGGCTATTCTCCGGCGGATATCGACGATATTCTCCTGACCCATATCCATGCCGACCATTCGGGGGGCATCGCGATCGGCGGCCGGAGACTCTTCCCCAACGCGGTCGTCCATGTCGGCGCCCAGGATATTGCCCTGTTCCTGGATCGGGAAGGCGATCCCGGTCTCGAGAGCTTTCATTTCGAACAGGCGCGGCAGACGATTGGCCTCTACAGGGCGGCCGGCAAGCTCGCGACCTTTCGCGGCGGCACGCCATTGCTTCCGGGCGTCACTGCGCTTCCGACACCAGGCCACACGCCGGGGCACGCCTTCTACCGGGTGGAGAGCGATGGCCAGAGCATCGAATTCTGGGGCGATATCGTGCATATCGGCCCGGTCCAGCTCGCCCACCCGCCGGTGACCATCACCTACGATGTGCGCCAGGATCTTGCCCGCGAGCAGCGGCACCGGCAGTTCGACCGCGCCGTCCGCGAACGACGGCTGCTGGCCGCCCCCCATCTCGATTTCCCCGGCGTCGGCACGTTGCACAGGCGCGGACCGGGATATGACTGGCTTCCGGCCGAAGCCCTTGCGACGAAGGCAGGGGGTCGTCGGGGAGAGCTCTGAACATCGGCTCCGGCGCCTTCCGACCCGGATCGGAGCCGTCGACACTCGTCGTCCACCTTGCACGCTTCATCCAGCGCCTCAACGAATCGTTTAGTGACCCCGCGCCCACAGGCTGGGAGAACGGGCCCAAAGCAGGCGCAGGAAAGGATGTCGCATGTTGGATGTTGGTGGTGGCGGTGGATCGAGCGTCGTCGAGTCGGCACGTGCGCAGCAACTCGCGCCCTGCCCTACCAAGGCGCCCGATCCGAAGGTCGAACAGGCGGTCCAGGAGACCGCACGCTTCGCGCAGGAATATCACGGCGACCCCGCTTATGTGATCCAGGAGACCATGGCCGATCCGGGGCTCTCCCAGGCGCAGAAAGACGAATATGTCGCGCGCGTGGTCGATCTCGCCAGCGGCTCCGACCCGTCGTTCCGGACCGAGGCCGGCGGGCTCGACGATCGCGCCCGCGGCGAGCTGGTGACAGCGCTCGAAGAGATCGGAGTCGCCTATACCGGCGCGGCCACCCCGGAGCTTCGCGACCAGGTTACTGCCGCAATGGGGCGCAACGTGGATTCGGGGCGCCTCGGCGCCGATCAGATCTACGCGCTGGTCGATCCGTCGAAGAACGCAGGCTCCGACGGCGTGCGCCAGTTGCTGAGCAAGGTCACCGACGGCGCCTTGCTCCAGCAGGTCGCCTTCGACCTCCGCAATGCGGCTTCTCGCAACGGCTACGACATCAACACGCAGGAGGGCACGCGCGGCGTGCTCGCGCTGACGGCTGCGGCCGATCTCGCCGGCATGGCCGCCGAGCACGGTTTTTCCGCCGCGGCCAACGGCATCGTGGCGCATGTCGCCGATCAGCCCGATCCGGCGCAGCTGATGCAGCATATGGATCGCCTGCCGATGAACGCCTACGGCACGACGCCGGCTGGCCGCGGCGGGTTCGACGCGATGGCCTCGGCGGTTGCCGGCACCGACAGGAGCCCCGACCAGGCCAAGGTCGACAAGGTGTTCAGCGCGATGGTCGACATGAGCGGCGAATCCGGGTCGCTCGATCGCTCCGCCGGGCTCAACGATCTCGGCGCCTATTTCGACCGCCATATCTCCCGGCTGAACCAGGAGGCGACCTACGCCGGAAGCTGGAACGATCGCGGCGACGCCAGCCCGCCCACGCCGCATCACTCGCTGACCGAGCGCTTCATGCGCAACGTGATGCTGAACAGCGAGTTCGACAACCGCGCCACCACCCAGAGTGCGATCTCGAACGAAATGACGCGGCTCGGCAAGATCGTGGGCGCCGCCCCCGGCGCACTCGCGCCGAACGAGGCGCAGCGGACCGAGGCTGCGATGCAGTTCGGCACCCTGCTCGGCTCGATGCAGGGCGCCGCCGCCGACTACGTCAATTCCAAGACCGACAGCAGCGAACAGAAGATCGAAAACGTCCGGATGATCACCGACCTGCTCACCGATCAGGTTCTCGGCAAGACCGGACCGCTGGGCGAGGCGTTCGGCGGCACGCTGGTCGACAAATTCTGGGAGCATCTCGGCAGCAAGGCGACCGACGCCGCGGAAGGCGACGTCAACGCCGCCTTCGAGCAACTCACCAGCGTCGGCGAGGCGATCGACCAGGCGATGACCCAGTCGCTCCGCACCAGCTATCCGGCGCAGACGGCCGACGAGACCAAGGTCAACGGACCCGGCATCATCGCCGATTACGAAACGTCGGTGACGACCCATCGGGCCAATCCGGTGGAATGAGGGCGCGACGCGGCGCTGATTGCTGCGCAGAGAGCATCGCGGACGGCGTCGTTCAGGATCGCAGGATTTCGATCATCCGCTGCTCGAACGCGTGCGGGTCGGCGCCGGCCGCCCGGAGCATGTCATGGCTCAGCGTCATCGCGATCTTGCCGCCGGCGAGCATCAGGCCGGTATCGCAGGCTGCGGCGAGCGTACCGAGATCGTGCAGCGCCGTGATCAGCGTCAGGCCGTCCTCGACCTGCTGCCGCAGCGCCCGCCGCAGGTCGAAGACCGCCACCGGATCGAGCCAGTTGAACGGCTCGTCGAGGATCACGAGCCTGTGGCCGCCCGCGAATGCCGCCGCGATCGCGACGCGCTGCCGCATTCCGGCCGAGCAGTCGCCGATCCAGCAATCGAGGAGCGCGCCGAGGCCCAAGGCGGCGTACACGGACCCTGTCCGCGCGCGGACCTCCTCCATCGTGCCGCCGACGCATTCGAGAACGTCGCGGACGCGCAAGGCATCGGGCAGCGTGTCGCCGGGAGGCGCGAAGCCGAAGCGCGCCGCCCGGGCCGCACGGTCGGCAGCCAGCTCTTGGTCCTCGATCCGGCACGATCCGCCGGCGAACGGCAGACGTCCGGCAAGGGCCCGAAGGAGGCTGGTCTTGCCGGATCCGTTGGCACCGATGACCCCGAACCACGATCCTTGCGGCACCGAGAGATCGAGGGCCTCGACGACCGGCTGACCGCCTCGCTCGACGGTCACGCCGGAGAGGCGGAGGGCGGCGGTCATCCGAGCAGCCAAGTCTTGGCGGCTGCCCGGCGGTGCAGATGCCAGAGGATGGCGAGGGCCGCGACTGGTAAAGCCGGTGGCAGCATGTACGCGGTCAGGATGAGCATTCCCGCGAAGACTGACACGAGCAGATCGGCAAATCGCCTGCCGTGAAGTCGGTAGGCGAGGATGCGCATCGTCATCAGGAGCAGCATGGCGCCGCACGCCGCGGCGACGATCCCGGCCGCCAGCGGACCGAGGATGAGCCAGGTGATCGGCACCGCCAGAAGGACGAACGGCAACATGCTTCGGCCATGGTGGGCGACGATCCGCCACGACCCTTGTCCGGCGACGGTCATGAACCGGACCGTTGGGTGGTCGACGCTGGTGAGCGCCAGCGTCGCAATAACCGCCTCGATGCCGACGATTGCGATCCGGGCGTTGGAGGAGAGCGTGCCTGTCACGACCAGTGAGAGAAGCACGGCGGCGGCGGCGGTCATCCCGGCGCCGGGGCGGTGGAGCCATATCCTTATCGTCCATCCCAGGCGGACCTTGGCAAAGACCGCTCCGGACGGTGCGAGCATGGCTGTGAGGTGGGCTACGGCCGCACCGGCAAGATAGGCGGGCAGGCTGACGATCAGCAGGGAGGGGCGGGCGATCAGCGTGATCGTCGCCAGGATCGCGACTCCGATTCCGTGCGCGGCGAGCCGATAGTGACGGCCGGTGGAAGGGCGCAAGGCAAGGGCCGCGAGCAGGCCATCGGTGCCGTGGAAATGGAGACGCGCCGCAATCAGGCGTCCTGCGGCCACACCTGCGCAGGCTCCGCCACCAAGCGCCGCCCAGGCCCCGATCTGCCACGATCGACCTGCGAACCAGGCGTGCAAGGCCGCCAAGACGACGACGAGCATGAAGCCGGCATTCAGCCGATCCCGCCGTCCGGCCAGGGCTGCCCGGGTCGCGTTGCGCGCGATCCGGCAGTCCAGGCGAAACAGGTGGCCGCGTCGGCCGTCAGAGGCACCCATCCGTACATCCTAGCCCGTGGCCGATCGTCCGCAATGCGATCGATCGATCGAACTCGATTGCGGGACGCGGACGTTTGGTGCGCTGCCGAGATCCGGTCAGCGGATGTTGTTCAGGCTTTCGATCGCGTCATTATATTCTTCGACCATGTCGTTCAGATTCTCGACGTCGCCGCTCTGCTTGAGGTCGCGGAATTTGCCGACCAGATCGGTAAGGTCGCCGGCGGCGCTCTCGTAGCTGGACGAGGGTGCCTCGAGCGGGGTCTTGGCGGCGGCCTTGGCGGCGGCATAGGCCGCGCGCTGATCGGTCAGCAATTTCTCGATCTCGCCGACCAGGGCGGTGCCGCGCGCGAGGATCTGCGGATTCTTGACGTCCTCGGGCTTGGCGAACAGGTCGATCAGGCTCTCGGACCGTTGCACGGCGAGCTTGGTCGAATAAGCGAGGATGTTGCCGTCCTTCCTGAGTTGCTCGATTTCGACGGCGGCCCGGGCGTCACGCTCGCGCTTGAGGATCGTGTCGAAGCTCTCCGCGGCGGCGAGCGCAGCCTGGAATTCGGCGCGCATCGCCGCATCTTCCTGCTTGCCGCGGGCAAGCTTGTCCTCGCGATACGCCTTGCTGTCATAGTAGACCGAGAGCGCCTTCACGTGCGTGACGACCTTGTCGAGCGCGGCGATCAGGCCATCGCCCGCCTTGTCCAGATCGGCCGGGCCGCCGGGCAGCGCGCGCCCTTCCTTGAGCTTGGTCAGCGCGGCTTCGAGCCAGCCGCTGCTGATCGAGACGTTGTCGGTAGGCGACTGGTTGGGGATGTCCTCCTTCGCATAATTTTCCGCCGTCTCCGGCAGGCCGAAGGTGCCGATCAGCTTGTTATAGCCCTCGGTATAGGCGTCCAGCTTGGCCTGTGCGGGATCCTTGCCCTCGGCCGTCGGCACGCCGGGAATGGCGCTGCTGGTGTTGCCGCCCGTGCCGGCTCCGTCGCAACCGCCGAGCGCGAGCAGAAGAGCGGGCGCCGCAAGAACGAACAGCCGGACCTTGTCTTGAAACACCCCTAATTCTCCCGCTTCTGGTGAAAGATCATCGCTTCGGAATGGTCGTTTATGGACAATCTCCTGCAGTGACAACGGCTTTGAATGGTCGGTCTGCAAGTGTCTGGAGGCAAAGGAAAACTGCGGCTCGGATCAGCTTTGCCTACGCTCGCTCGCCATCGGTTCAGGAGACCTGCGGCAGGCCGGCGGCCCACTCAGAAGATCTGCACACTGCTTCCGGGCCGGGTCCGATAGGATTCGAGCCGCGAGGTGAGGGTGCCGCAGTGGAGCTCGAGCTTGTGGCCGTCCGGATCGAGACAATAGAGGGATTGGCCCTCGCTTCGATTGTCCTTCCAGATCGGTGCATGGGCCCGGACGCGCCGGGCGAGGGCCTCGAAATCGGGTGGTGCGACGTCGAAGGCGAAGTGCGTGTAGGTGGCGTCCGGATTGCCGGTGACGTGATCGTCGCGCGACAGGCAGAGCCAGAGGCTTCCCGCTTCCAGATAGGCGCCGTCATCCCAGCGCGCGCGCAGGGCGAAGCCGAGCAGATCGACGTAGAAAGCGGTCGACGTGTCGAGATCGCGCACCGCGAGAGTGAGGTGATTGAGGCCGCGAACCTGCACGATTGGGCCTCAGAGCGCCTTTTCGTAGATTCGATAGACCTTGTTGATCCTCGCTTCGAGCGCGTCGGACAGGGATCGCATCGGGCCGTTATCCTCCAGCACCCAGCCGAATTCGCCGCGGGTTGCGCCGTAGACCGAGATCGCGTCACGGCGGATATGTTCGACGAGCATGAAGGCGAGCTGGCTGGCGAGGCGCGAGGCCTGCAGGCGCTTCACCACCCCCATCAGCGGAACGCGGGTCGACCGGACCTTCGGATTGCGCAACCGCCACAGCAATTTGGCCCAGCCGAACGGAAACAGGCGCCCATCGAGATCCCGGGTGAATTCGTTGAGATCGGGCAAGGTCATCATGAAGGCGACCGGCTCGCCGTCGACCTCCGCGACCCGGATCAGATCCTCGAAGACGATCGGCTTCAGCTTCTTACCGGCATAAGCGATCTCCGACGGGGTGAGCGGGATGAAGCCCCAATTGTCGGACCATGCATCGTTGAGGATTCCGAGGATCAGCTCCGCTTCCTGATCGAACTTGCTCTTGTCGACCTTGCGGATCCGGATGCGCGGATTCTTCTCGCCCGAGGCGACGATGCGGCCGACGATCGGCGGGAAGCCGTCCGCGATCGGAACCTCGTAGGTGTAGAGATCCTTGACGCCTTCATAGCCGTAGCGTTCCACCCAGGCTTCGTATTCGGGACGGTTGTGGCCCATCATCACCGTCGGCGGATGATCGTGGCCCTTGACGAGGAGACCCGGCTCGTCCCAGATCGAGAGGCTGAACGGCCCCATTGAGCGGGTCATGTCGCGCCCCTTGAGCCAGCTTTCGGCGCGATGGAGCAATGCATGCGCGACCGCTTCGTCGACCGCCTCGAGCATGCCCCACTGGCCGAGCCCGGCACCCATATGTTCGAGCACCAGTTGATCGACCTGCGCGGAGATCCGCCCGACGATCTTGCCGTCGCGCTCCGCCAGGAAGAGCCTGGCCTCCGCATGCTCGAACCAGGGATTGGTGCGCGGATCGAGCAGCCCGTGAACCTCGGTCTTGAGCGGCGGGACCCAGTTGGGGTCGGATCGATTGTGGGAGAAAGCGAAGTCGACGAACGCCTTGCGGTCGCGGGCACCTTCGACCGCGCGGATAGTGATCTCAGCCATGGCGCGCTTGGTAGCCGGTGGATGCGTTCGTGTCACGATCCCTGCCCGGGCGCAGGTGTTACGAAAAAGGGCCCCGATCGGGGCCCTTCGTCATAATTCGTGGAGACCTTATTCGCCGCGCTTGCGCGGGTGGCCTGTCGCCACGCCGCCCGAGAGGCGGGCGACCTGCGGATAGCGCTCGGCGATCTCGGGCGTATAGCCGAGGTTGAAGACGGTCGGGCTCTTCTTCGGCCGCTCGGAGCGATCGTAGAAGGTGCCGAACAGCTTGTCCCAGAAGAAGGTGGTGATCCCGTAATTACCATTCTCGTCATGAAAATGGTGGGCCATGTGCCGCTTCTTCATCTCGACCAGCACCTTGGCGCGGGGCTTGTAGGCGAGGTGCTGGATGCAGTGGACGAACTCGTAGAAGCAGGTGGTCAGCAGGCCGGTGGCGAAGGCCGCCATCGCACCGCCGATCGGAGCATCCCAGAAGCTGCCGATGATCCAGCCGATCGGCAGGGTCGCCGCGCCGATTGCCGGCAGGGTGGTGTGCAGCGCGCCGAACAGCACCTCGAGGTGATTCGGATCCTGGTGGTGATCGTAATGGATCCGCTTCCAGGTCGCGGCGAGCATCGGCACCTTGAACATCCAGCGGCTGTGCAGGACCCAGCGGTGGAGGACGTACCAGACCAGGGGATAGACGAAGGTCGCGACGGCGACGGCGATGACCGTCGGCGCGAGCGGCGCCGGGTTATAGGCAAACACCCCGATGGCCGCAGCGGACAGCGCAAGATAGGCAATGATCGCCGGATATTGGAAATAGGCGACGACCAGTTCCTTGAACGTCATCTTGTCCAGATGATGCTCGCGCCTCCAGAAGCTCGGGCGGGCAGCGTGTGCGAGTTTCACCTTTGTAATTCCTCGGTTTTCTGAGCCGCGGGGCCGTAGTCCCGCATATCCGTCCTATATGGCCCGCATCCCTGAATTCTCAATAAGGCAGTTTTGAGGCGTTGGCGCCGATCCGCACCGGCCGATCGCCGCCAAATCGGATCAGATCAGGCGCAGCTTGCGCGAGAGGCCGCCGAGCGCCTTGCGGTCGGAACGGGTCAGGCCGAGCCGGAGCGCGACCCAGCTCGTTGCCGCCCACAGCACGAAGACGATCGAGAAGCGGACCGGACCGTCGAGCCAATATTCGGCGGCCGCCATCAGCGCGGTGCCGAACAGCGCGATTCCGAGGCCCTGGCCGAGCTTGCGGTCGAACGGCCACAATTTGTCGGAAAGCCGAAGCTCCACGATCGCGGCGTAGGCGGTCGCGACGGTCGCCACGCCATTGGCGATCGCCATGCCATAAGCCTCGTACGTCGGCACGAGGATGATGATCATCACCGCCCAGACGAAAACTCCGATCAGGCTGTTGAGCAACGGCAGCACCCGGTGCCCGATCATCTCGACGATCGGGGTCGCCGGCCCGACGATCGCCTCGATCCCGCGGGCGGCGACGAGGATGTAGAGCAAAGGCAGCGCCTCGCGGGCCTCGTGCCGGTAGAGGCTGAGGATATCGGTGCCGGCGAAGATCAGCAGCCCCGCGAGCGGTACGACCAGGGCGGTCGAGACCCGCGAGGCGAAATGGTAGAGCGGACCGATCGCGGCACGGTCGACTCCGGCCTGCGCCGTCGCGAGCGGCGCCATCACATATTGGAAGGCCTGGCGTACGGCGAGCGGGACTGTGGAGATCTTGCGCGCAATCTCGAACAGGCCGGCGGCAGCGGCGCCGCGCGCCCCGGGGATCATCATGTTGAGCACCACCGTCGGCGCATCGATCAGCAGCCGGCGCGACGCCGTCGCCGGCAGCAGCGCGAGTCCGGTGCCGAGCAGATCGAGGAGCTGCGCCTTGTGCAGCGGTGTCGTCACCAGGCGCTTCAGGGAGAAATAGCGGCCGAGCAGGCGGATGCAGAGCAGGCCGGTGAGGGTCAGCGAGCAGAGATGGGCAATGACGAGCCCCAGACTGTCGAGCCCGAGCAGGAAGAAGCCGCAGGCGAACACGATGCGTGCGATCTGCTCCCAGAAGACTCGGAGGCGGATTTCCGGCCCGAACGCGCGGCGCGCCCGCACCGCCGAGGTCGACACTTCGATGAAGATCCAGATCGGCAGCGCCCATATGAACAGTCCGACCATGCGGGGCAGATGGGCGAGATCTTCGGGCGCGGCCGAGAACAGGCCGGCGACGGCGGTCGCCTGCCACGACACCAAGGCGGCGATCCCGATCGACGGCAGCACCGCCATCAGCAGCGCGCCCTTGAGCGCGCCGTGGATCCGATCCTCGTCGGCTTCCGCAGGCACCAGGCGCTGCAGGGCACTGGTCATCGACAGATCGAGGAGGTTGGACGCCATGTTCACGGCGCCCCACAGGGCGACATAGATGCCGTAGCCGGTGAGCCCGAACAGCCAGGTATACAGCGGCTGCGCGACCGCATCGATCAGCGCGCTCAGCCGGGCGAGACCCGCAAGCCCGGCCCCACGAGCAACGTCGCGCCGGGTGACCGGCGCGGCTTGCGCATCGAGATCCTCGTTCATTCCTCGGTCCGGATGAGGACGGTCTCGCCGATCAGGAGGAAGAGCGCGAACGGCGCCCAGGCTGCGAGCAGCGGCGGGTAGGCGCCGAGATTGCCCATCGCCAGAGCGAAATTGTCGACGACGAAATAGGCGAAGCCGAGCGCCATGCCGATCACCGCGCGGACGAACAACTGCCCCGAGCGTGCCAGGCCGAAGGCCGCGACGGCGGCAAGCAACGGCATCAGCACCGCCGAGAGCGGCCCCGAGAATTTATGCCAGAAGCCGGTCTCGAGCTCGGAGGTGGGGCGGCCCGCGATCCGCAGATCCTGGATCGCCGCCTGCAGGGTGGCGAAGGGCTGCTCGTCGGCCCTGACGTCCGACAGCGTGAACTGCGTCGGATCGAGGCCCTTGCCGTAGAGGAGGCTCGGCTGATTGCTCTTGGTCCCCTTGTCGACGTCGAACGTTTCGACCTGCTCAAGGCGCCACGCGCCGTTTTCGGGGCGCGCCGATTTGGCGTTGACGATGCGCTGCAGGGTTTCCCAGCGACGATCGTAGATGGTGACGTTCGAAAGCCGGGCAACGCCGCCGTCGCTGCGAACCTCGCGCGCGAGGAAGAGATCGTCGCCGAAGCGAACCCACACGTTCGGGGTGATGCCGGTATCCTTGGGCACCGGCCCGTAATCGACCTTGGTCCAGGCGTTGAGCGTCTGGGTCGCGCGGGTCACGATGCGCTCGTTAAACACGAAGCTCAACGCCGCGACGACCAGGCTGGCGAGGATCAGCGGCGCGATGATCTGGTGCGCCGAGATGCCCGCCGCCTTCATGCTCACCACTTCGCTGTTCTGGTTGAGGGTGGCGAGGGCGATTAGGGTCCCGAGGAGCACCGCGAACGGCAGGAAGCGGGCAATCAGCTGGGGCACCCGAAGTGACACGTAGCGCCACAATTCGGCATCGCCGTTGCCCGGCACGCGCAGGATCTTGCCGGATTCACCGAGCAGATCGAGTGTCATCAGGATTACGACAAGGGCCGCCAGCACCGCAAGGCTGCGGAGCAGGAACATCTTCGCCATGTACCAGGCGATGCGACGGGACGGGAAGAAATGGACGTTGATCATTCGGCGGGTGCGAGCTCGCTGCGACGGCGGCGGGCGCCGCCGAAACGGAGGATGCGGCCGATCGCCTTGCCGATCTTGGCGGTGACCCGCTCGAGCGCGCCGATCGGCTGGCCGCCGGGCGTGTAGGCCAGCGTCCAGAACATCCAGAAGATGAGGCCGGCGAAGATCGCGAACGGGGTCCACAACGCAAGGATCGGATCGAGCTTGCCCTGGCCGCCCATCTGCTCCGCATATTGGTTCACCTTGTGGTAGGTGACCACCATCACGATCGACAGGAAGATGCCGAGACCCGAGGTGCTGCGCTTCGGCGGCACCGCCAGCGCGATCGCGAGCACCGGCATCAGCAGCATCATCACCACTTCGACCATGCGATAGTGGAAATTGGCGCGGATCGCCGACTGGGTCTGGGCCGGCAGCGCCTCCGAATGGCCCTGGCGGACGAGCTCCGGAATGGTGAGCTCCTCTTCGTCGCCATGTCCCCGCCCGCGGAACCGCTCGATCGCCGGGAGATCGATCGGAAGATCGTGGGCGGCGAAGCTCAGCACCCGCGGCGCCTGGTAATTGGGCGCATTGTGGACCAGGCGGCCGTTGGCAAGGCGCAGGATGATCGTGTCGGGATCGTCGGTGGCGAGGAACGTGCCGTGATCGGCGGTGACGGCAAGCGTCTTGCCGTCCTTGGTTTCCGCACGGACGAAAACGCCGTGGAGCAGCCGCCCATTATTCTCGCTCTGCTCGACCCGGAGGGTCATGCGCCGTCCGAGATTGGTGAATTCGCCAACCTTGATCGAGGCGCCGAGCGCACCGGAGCGCAATTCGAACCGCAATTCCTCATAGGCGTAGCGCGCCTTGGGCTGGATGAAGCCGACGATGGCAAGGTTGAGCGCCATCAGTGCGATCGCGTAGAGCATCGGCACGCGCAGCAGGCGGCCGTAGCCGAGACCGACGGCGCGCAGGCTGTCGAGCTCCGACGACAAAGCCAGCTTGCGGAAGGCGATCAGCACACCGAGCAGCAGGCCGATCGGAATGCCGAGCGCGAGATATTCCGGGATGAGATTGGCCAGCATCTTCCAGACGACCTGCACCGGCCCGCCTTCGCTGACGACGAAATCGAACAATCTCAGCATTTTTTCAAGGATGAGCAGCATCGCCGCGAGCGTCAGCGTGCCGAGCAGCGGCACGAAGATCTGCTTCGCGACGTAGCGATCGATCTGGGTGAAGATGCTCAATTCCTGGCGCCTCGACTGCGGCTGTGCCTGCCTCCGGCGCTCCGCGTGACGCAGGCAGCCGTTGCGAGGGCTATAGACGGCGCGGTCAGGCGATCAAAGGGATGATTGGCACGGAAGCGCATCCGCGGCGCGCGCGGAGGAAAGGGGCCCAGTCCAACGAAAAGGGGCCCGGCGGCGGCCGAGCCCCTCTGCGGCGCCAGACCGCCCGGCTCAGGCGTCCGCGACGTCGGCGTGGTCGAGGCGCGGCGAGAGCAGGTGGATGATCCCGAGCGCGAGCAGGTAGACCACGCCCGCGACGATGAAGATCAGCTGGTAGCTGCCCACCCGCTCCAGCACCTGTCCGATGTAGAGCGAGAAGATCATGCCGCCGACCGCGCCGGCGGTGCCGCCGATGCCGATCACCGAGCCCACCGCCTTGCGCGGGAACATGTCGGACGGAAGCGTGTAGAGATTGGCCGACCACGCCTGGTGGGCGGCCGTGGCCAGGCTGATGATCGCAACCGCAACCCAAAGATTATCGACATATTGGGCAAAGAAGATCGGCGTGACGCACAAGGCGCAGATCAGCATCGTGGTCTTGCGCGCCGCATTGATCGTCCATCCGCGGTGGATGAGCCGCGAGGAGAACCAGCCGCCGACGATCGAGCCGACATCGGAGACGACGTAGATCACCACCAAGGGCGGGCCGAAGGTCTTGAGGTCGAGGCCGTGGCGCTTGACCAGGAAGTCCGGCAGCCAGAACAGAAACATCCACCAGACCGGATCGGTGAGGAACTTGCCGATCGCGAATGCCCAGGTTTCCTTGCGGCCGATCAGCCGGATCCACGGCACCTTGTGCGCGGGATCGGCAGGATCGCTTTCGATATAGGCAAGCTCGGCGGCGGATAGCCGCTTTGATTCGCGGGGCCGGCGATAGATCGCGATCCAGGCGACGAGCCAGATCAGGCTGACCGCGCCGGTGATCACGAATGCGCCGCGCCAGCCATAAGCGATGGTGAGCGCGGGAACGATCAGCGGGGTGATGATCGCGCCGACATTGGCGCCGGCGTTGAACAGGCCGGTGGCGAAGGCGCGCTCCTTCTTCGGGAACCACTCGGTCACCGCCTTGAGGCCGGCCGGGAAGTTGCCGCTCTCGCCGATGCCGAGCATCGCGCGCACGGCGGCAAAGCCGAACACCGAACTCACCGCGCCATGGAGCATGTGCGCCGCCGTCCAGACGATGAAGGCGACCGAGTAACCGAGGCGTGCGCCGACCCGGTCGACGACGTTGCCGAACACGATGTAGCCGATCGCGTAAGCGAGCTGGAAATAGAAGACGATGTCGGCGTAGGTCGTCTCGGTCCAGCCGAATTCGTCCTGGAGCGTGGGCTTGAGCAGCCCGATCATTTGCCGGTCGACGTAATTGATCGCGGTCGCGGCGAACAGCAGGGCGACGATCACCCAGCGAACGCGTCCGACCCGTGCATTCGGGGCGCCGGTCTCCGCCGCCTCCTCGAAACTCTTGGCCATCAGGACAATCCCTCCACGGACCCCTCTTACGGAGTCTCCGCGAAGGTTGTAAGGGAAACCGGTGTCATGCACAATCCGGCTGAAGCAGGATGTGGCACGCAAGGAGATGATGATGAGGACGATGACGTTGGTCTTCGCGGGTGTCGTGCTCGCGGCCGGGGCAGACCCGGCGGCGGCGCAGGACGGAAAGGTCGCCACCTCCGGCAAGTCGGACGTCGCGCTTGGCGATGTGCCGGCACCCGTGCTCGACGCCGCCAAGGCCGCGCGCCCAGGCTTCACCCCGGTCGAGGCGGAAGCCGAGACTCGCGAGGGACGCCGTTACTTCGACGTCGAAGGCACGCTTCCCGACGGATCCGAGATCGAGTTCGACATCATGGAGGAGGGTGGACGCTGGCGCGTCGTCGAAACCCAGCGGGACATCCCGCTCGCCATCGCGCCCGAACCCGTTCGCCGGGCGGCGGCCGCCCACGATTCGGCGTTCACGCCCAATCGGGTGATCGAAAGCAGCCAGGCCGACGGGCTCGTCATCTACGAATTGTTCGGCACCAAGGGCGGCGACCCCCAGGGCCGCAAGATCGAGATCAAATGGAACGGCAAGCGCGCCGAGGTGCTGAAGCAGGAATGGGCGCACTGATCTGAACGGATGACCCCTCGGGCGTGAGGCCCCTTCGTCACCCGCCTTGCCGCCGCCGGGCGTTGAGGTGGCGGGGCGATCGCGGAGGCTGCGTAGGATCCCTGACGCAATCGCACGGTGGCCAGGGTTAACACGATCTTAGCCATGCGGACGTAGGACCTTCCTATCATAGAAGGACTCGTTGCATGGCCACCAATCCGGCCTTCAAAAGTTTCGGACAATCGCCGATCGGACGCCGCGCCGCCCCGCGCGCGCGGCTGCACGCCAACGCGACCCTGGTCACCACGACCGGCAAGATCCCGGTACTGCTGCGCAACCTTTCCTGCACCGGCGCGATGGCCGAAGGCGCCAACCTGCCTGCGCAGGGCCGCGACATCCTGCTCCAGCGCGGCGATCTCGAAGTGCTCGCCGCCGTCGTGTGGAGCAGCGGCAGCCAGTGCGGGCTCAGCTTCTACGATCCGGTCGCGCACGACCTCGTCGTCAAGGAAGCGCGGACTCCGCCCGAGGACCACGTCCGCCCGGTTTCGCGCTGGGATCCGATCGGGATCGACGACGTCCGAAATGCCGACGACTGGGCCAGGGTCCAGGCCGAGATGCGCGGCGAGCACGGCCGCATCCGCAAGCTTTTCTGAGCGAAGGATGGCAGTCGGGTCGTGAACCCCTGGATCCCGATCGCGGCTGCGACATTGTTGTCGCTCAATGGCTGGACGATGCTCCGCTTCTGGCAGGACAAGTCGCGCGCCCGGGCTGGCGAGCGCCGCATTCCCGAAGCCAATCTGCTTGGCCTCGCGCTGATCGGCGGGACGCCGGGCGCGTTCCTCGCCCGCCACCTGTTTCGCCACAAGACGCGCAAGCAGCCTTTTTCGACCCAACTCTGGATGATCGCCGCCGTGCAGGCAGGCGTAGCGTTGGGTCTTCTCTTCTCTGAGCCTTCATCGATCGGCGCCCCGGAATGGAGATTCGCTCCGAGCGATTCTTCGCAGCCGACAAGCGCCGCGGCAGCCTGGCGCCTCACTCGCGATCGGTCATCAACACGGTGACCCACCGGAGAACGGCGAGGACGAGAGCCGCGACCACGCTCAGCGTGGTGTACAGGATGGGCGCGAGCAAGAGTGCCAGGCTCTCACCGTTGAGGTCGCAGTCGTAGAAATCCATCAGCCGGCTCGTGAACGTCCAGTACACGATCAGACCAGCCGCGAGGGACGCGCAAGCGATCCAAAATCTCCCGGACCCCCTTTTCCTTGGAAACGCCCATGCCACCAGGAACGGCGACAAGGGAAGGAGTCCCAGGGCTGCAACGATGAGGTGCTCCGTCGAAAAGGCCCGGAACGTCGCGGAGACCAGATTGCCAAGCGACATTTCTGCGACCCGTTGAAAAGGGCGCTCGCCGTTGATGGATGCTCCATAGTTCCCGAAGCAAGCATCGAAATCCACACGAACGACCGAAGCGTGTGCCGTCAGGAACAGCGAAACGCCGACCATCAAGATAAGAAGAACGACGCCTTGTCTCGGTCTGTCACGCATTGCTCAACCTCGGAAGCGTCCGCACCGGCGATGGCAGAGGGCAATCCCGCTTGCTTGCAAAGGGAGAAGGCGCGGACAAGGGCAAGGCTACCCACACGCCCGGGCCGCGGCTAGTCATTCATTCGCCAAGCGGCGGAGCTTCGGGATCGGAGCCGGCTTGCGCCGAGCCCCTCAGGCGGCGACCGACAATTCCAGGCTGTTGGGGCGGGCGGCCGCGGCCTGGACGCAATTGCGGCCGCCGCGCTTGGCTTCGTAGAGCGCGGTGTCGGCCTGGAGAATGAGATCCTGGACGGTGTTGCTGTTCTCGGGCGACGAGGCGACACCGAGCGATGCGGTGACCCGCACGCCGTGGACGTTGGACAGGGTCTCGACGCGGGCGCGGATCACCTCCGCCTTGTAGACGGCGTCGGCGAGTGCGCAGTCCGGCAGGATGATGAGCAATTCCTCGCCGCCGTAGCGGCAGGCGATGTCGCTTTCCCGCAAGGTTCCCGAGACCGTGTCGGCAACCGCGCGCAGGATCGTGTCGCCGATCAGATGGCCGTGCTCGTCGTTGAGCTTCTTGAAATGATCGAGATCGATGAGCACGACCGAGGCCGGTGTGCCGCTGCGCTGCGAAAGCGAGACGAAACGCTGCAGGCTGTCTTCCATGTAGCGGCGGTTGTAGAGACCGGTGAGCGGATCCTTGAGCGCCTGCGAGCGAAGCTTGTCGCGCAGGGCGATGTTGGACAGAGCCAGCGAGACGGCATCGGTCAGCGCCGAGATCAGGGTCGCCGCTTCGGCGAGCTCCTGTTCCTGGGCAGGGCCGTTGGCCGAGAAGCGGATCAGGCCGTGGACCTCTCCGCGGGCGACCATCGGCACCTCGATCGCGGCGCCATCGCTCAGATGATGCTCACAGCGCAAGGCGTCGCCGGAGCGCGAGTTCGCCTGCACCTTGCCGCGCTTCACCGCCCAGCATTCGGACGCGAGGATGTTCGGCGGGGCGATGTCGTCGTCATGCTCGTTCCAGGCGGTGCTGAGGACGAGCCGGTCGCGGGCGCTGCTGAACAGATAGAGCGCGCCGGAAAGGTGGGGCAGCAGCCGGCGGGCGGTTGCACCGAGCACGGCATTGGCATCCTCCTGGCCGGATGCGCTCTGCAAGACGTCGGCCATGTGGAACAGGATCTCGGCCTGCCGCATGGCTTGCCGCCGCCGGCGCGCGTCGCGGCTGACGTGACGATAGGAAGCGGCGAGGCCGGCGATCGAAAGACAGCCGCCGACGATCTGAATGCCGATTACCAGATGCCATGCAAAGCCGAGCCGGCGGTCATGCTCGGCGTGCCGTTCGCGTGCTTCGGTTTCGTATCGCCCAAGCTGGCTGCGAATGCGGGCGAGCGCCTCGACAGCCTCTGGACTGTTCAGCAGGGCGTCCGCCTCAACACGCGCACCGCGCCGCGCGAGGCCGATGCTGCGCAACCAGAGGCCATCCAGCTGGCGCGCAATTCTCAACGGATCGGCCTGCGAACGGCCCGGCGATTTGGCAGCGAGGCGGCGCAGGGCCTGCACGTTCTCGGAGACCATGTCGGACGCCCCGAAGAACGTCTTGAGCAACGCGGTGTTTCCGGTCGTTGCGTACCCGCGGGCGGACTCCATCTGGTTGGTCACGCCGTACCGATAGTTCCTGATTTGCTCGAGCTCGGTGACGATCGCGCCGGCATGGCTGCGCTCGCGCTCGATATAGACGAACCCGGCGACCGCGGAGGTGACCATGACGACCAGGATCACGACGATCGCGACGATCGGCCACAGATAGGCTCTGTTCGGCCGCTCGACGTCGTCGCCGGGCCCCCCGGCCGATGCCCCTCGAAACGAATCCGCCTTTTCCCCGGTCAAAGAAACATCCCCATGGTCGGCGCGGTCGCGCGAATTTCCTTGGCCAACAGCGCCTAGGCATCTCCCTCTAAGGGCCTGTTAGCAATCTCACCGGGGAGATTACGTAAACGGGTGGCCGGAGCGGGAAGCGGGGGCGGGGAGTTCGCCGCTCTTGGCCTCGGCGGCCGTCGCCGAGCTACCCGGCTCCTCTTCGTCATACGGCGCATGCCCGGTATGTCGTCGAAGGCTCGCGCCGCGTGTGGCCGGGGCCTGTGCGCTCTGGTCCTGAGATACCGGCCTTCGCTGGTATGACGGTAATAGGCATCGAAGGCGGAGAGAGGGCTGCCGGGCGCTGCGGCTGCGGCCTTCGACCTGGCTGGGGCACAAATTGGATGGCACCGGCGCGCGGGTGGGGTGCGGCTGCGTCTATAATCAGAGAGACGCTGCTTTTCGGAAGGGGCGACTCGGGAGTAGTGGCGGCGCCGGCCGGCGCGCGCGCGATTCCCTGCACAGGATAAAAGGCTCGGGAGGCGCGGGGGCGTCTCATCGGCGCCTGCAATGGAATACGAGACTTGCTGAGGATTACGCCGGAACAGCTTCGATTGGGAATGTTCGTGACCGCGATCGATGGATCGTGGCTCGATCATCCCTTCTGGCGCTCCCGCTTTCTGCTCGAGAGGCACGCCGACCTGGCCTTGCTAAAGGCAAGCGGCGTCACCGGGATCTGGATCGATCCCAAGAAGGGGCTCGGACCGGCGCCCAAGCCGGTTCCGATTGCGATCGCCCGCGACGTTCAGGCCGTGCGCGCCGATGCCGAGGCGATGCTTGCGACGGAGGCCGACGCGCCGGGCGTCGCCAATGCGCCGCGTAGCCCAAGCGCGGAGTTCGTGCAGGCGGAGCGGATTCTCGACGACGCCAAGATCGCGGTCGCCGCGTTCATCGAGGATGCCAAGCTCGGCCGGCTTACCGGGCTGGAGGGGATCGAGCCCGTGGTCGCCGCGATCACCGGATCCGTGCTCCGCAATCGCAGCGCGCTGATGACGCTCGCCCGGCTCAAGGCGGCCGACGAATATGCCTATGTCCACGCGATCGCCGTCTCCGCGATGATGGTCGCCCTGGCGCTGCAGATGGGCATGGACGAACCCGGGGTGCGGGAGGCGGGCCTCGCTGGTCTGCTTCACGACATCGGCGAGGCGGACGCGCCGCCGGGACTGCTCGACAAGCCGGCCTCGCTCTCGGCCGCCGAGACGGAACGGCTGCAACAGCATCCGGAAGCCGGACCGGTGAAGCTCGAGGGCATCGACGCGCTCTCCGCGCGGGTGCTCGACGGGATCCTGCATCATCACGAGAGAATGGACGGATCCGGCTATCCTCAGCAGCTCAAGGGTGAGTCGATCAGCCTGCTAGGCCGGATGGCGGCGGTCTGCGACGTCTATGACGCGATCACCTCCAACCGGCCGCATCGCCGTGCCTGGCCGCCGGCGGAAGCGCTCGCCCGCATGTTCCGCTGGGATGGCCATTTCGACCAGTCCATCCTGCGCGCCTTCATCCGCTGCGTCGGCATCTATCCGGTCGGATCGCTGGTGCGGCTGAGCTCCGACGAGCTCGCCGTGGTGTCCGAAGAAGCGGGAACCGTGCTCGCCCGTCCGGTTGTGCGGCCCTTCTTCTCGGCCGTGACCCGGCGTCCGATCGCGCTTTACGAAATCGATCTCGGCGACATGCCGGAGGATCTCAAGATCGTCTCCCGCGAGGACCCGTCGGCCTGGGGCTTCGCCGATTGGGAAACGCACGCGATGAAGCTGATCAAGCCGCGGGCGGTGCGGATCCTCTCGCGCATCGGCCAGCACACCCCGCCGATCACGCTCAAGTCCGTCGGCAGCTGAGGATCGGCCGGCCTGCGCCTCAGAGCCGGCTCTTCTCGGTAATTTCGAGCTGAACGACCTTGGCGTCGTGGAACTTGATCGAGACCGACCCGAAGCGGAGGTCTCGGATGGCGGCGCGGAGCGCGTCCACCGCCTGATCGACCGATCGATCGTCGGCGGGGCCCCTGGGGATCTGGCGGGGAAGAGGTGTCTTGTCTGCGGTCATCGTCGCTGCCCGAATTGCTGCTTATTGATCGCCGGATCTCCCCGTCCGGCCGGAAAAAGGGGCCGCGCCTACCACCACGGACGGCGCGGCCCAGTCGAGCGGGCCGAGGAGGACGAAACCCGCTGGGGAGGAACGCTATTCGGCCGCGATTGCCTGGATCACCTCGTTCGGCTGGAGCAGACCAGACATCTTCCATTGCTGCTCGAGCACGCCGGGGCCGTAATCCTTGGACCCGCCGAGCGTCTCGGCGATCGCCTGGAAGCGGGCGCCTTCCTCGATCAGGACGATAGTGTTGGCGAGCGCAAGCAGGCCCTTGCGGCCCCAGGCGGTCGAGCCGCCATTGGCCTCGAGGATGGCGGGCACGCCGGGATCGCGCTCCAGCACCTCGAGGATGAAGGCGGCTTCGCCCTGGCGCCGATCGATGTAGATCGGCAGCTCGCGCGAGCGGGTCCAGCGCTGCACCGGGACGTAGAGGATCGGCAACGCCCGGTGACTTTGCGACCAGGCGCCGAGATAGGGCGTATGGACGTGGCTGACGGTGGTGATGTCGTCATGCGCCCGAAACAGGGGCAGATAGCGGCCGCCGCCGAGATTGCCGTTGGGCGGGCCCTGGAGCACTTCGCCGTCGAGCGCGAAGATCGTCGGCTCGAGCGGGGCATCGGGGGCGAACGGGCCCGGATAGCCGATCGAGATCACCGCCTGCTCGCCGGGCACCCGCTCGACGAAACTGACGGTGCCGCTCGGCGCAATGGTGCCGGTCTCGCGCAGCCCGCGAAAGGCGATGGCGGCGTCGCGAATTGCCGACGCGGCGAAGTCGGTAATGGCGGAGTTGATGTCGGTCATGCTTGCTCTCCTGTGAAGGGATGTCATTCGGCGGCCTGGAGGAGCCCTGCCGTGGCGGCGCGGCCGAGGAGGGGGAGGACTTCCTCCCCGACGCGGTAGGCCTCTTCGAGGTGCGGGGTGCCGGCGAGGATGAAGGCGTCGGCTCCGCGGCGGATCAGTTCGTCCAGCTGCTCGGCGCATTGTTCGTAGCTGCCGACGATGCCGAGCGCGGGGCCGCCGCGGAGCAGGTTGAAGCCGCCCCACAAATTCTTGCCGACGACGAGCTCGTCCCAGCGCTTCGCCTCGGTCGGACGCAGCGCCGCCTGACGGGCCGCGCCGACGCTGTCGGTCGGCTGTCCGCGCCAGCGTGCCCTCGTCTCGTCGGTGACGTTCTCGAACCCGATGCGGATGTCGCGCCAGGCTTCCTCTTCAGTGGGCCGGGCGACGAGATCGACCCGGATCGCGCATTTCTGCTCGCCGCCGAGCTGCGCGGTCCGCTCCTTTACGCGGGCGAACTTGTCCTGGAGCTGATCATAGGGCTCGAGCCAGGACAGATAGTAATCGGCGTGCCTGGCCGCGGACTGAAGGGCGGCGTCGGAGGAGCCGGAGAACCAGATTTCCGGGATGTCCTCGGCACCGAGCAGCGGCGCGAGGCCGCCGTTGCGGACGCTGTAGAAGCGGCCGTCATAGGTGAAGCCCGGATCCTTCCACACGCCCTTGAAGACGTCGAGGAATTCCGACGTGCGGCCGTAGCGATCGTCATGCGAGAAGCTGTCACCCCACCACAGTTGCGATGGTCCGCCACCGCCGGTGATGATGTTGAACACCGTTCGCCCGCCGGTTGCCCTTTGCAGGCTCGCCGACAGCCGCGCCGCCTGCACAGGGTTGAGGAATCCGGGCTGGAAGGCGATCATGAAGCGGAAGCTCTTGGTCTCGCGCGCCAGCAAAGGCGAGATCACCCAGGGGTCGTCGGTGGTCGGGAAGGACGGAATGAGTCCGCCGATGAAGCCGGAAATCTCCGCCGCCTTGGCGATCTCGGCGAGATGATCGATGTAGCGATACCCGTCCTCCTCGCCGTCCGCGGTGAGGCCCGGCGTCTGGTTGCCGGGGGCAAGCGGCGACCAGTCACCGCGATCGAGCGAGCCACGGCGGATGGTCGCGTGGTCGCCGTGGGTGGGAAGCCGCCAGTAAAAGTCGATGGCCATGCTCTGTCTCCTCAGGCTGCGGCGCGCAGCGTTGGTTGGTGGGCACGAAGGCGGGGCAGCACGAACTGGCCGACCCGGTAGGTTTCCTCGAGCGAGGGCGAGGCAGAAAGGACAAAGTGCCCGATGCCGGCAGCGGCGAGCTCGGCCAGCTGCGCCGCGACCAAGTCATAGGTGCCGGCAATGTCGGCCGCGGGCGTGTGCTGCAGATCCTCGGCGGTTTCGCGGGCGGCGAGCGTTGCGGAAATGCCGAATTCGACGTTGCGCCCGGCGGCGAGCGCCAGCCGATCGAGATCCTCGATCTTGGCCCGCAGAGCCTCGACGGGCTGCAGGGCGAAGAGGTGGACGTCGGCGTGACGCGCCGACAGAGCGAGCGAATCCTCCTGCTCGCCGCGCAGGAACACGCGCGGGAAGGCCGCACCGGCGAGCGGCTGCTCGAACCCGCCGCCTTTCACTTCGAAGAAGCGACCCTGGAAATCGAACGGCTGGCTGCCGTGGACGCCGCGGGCGACGTGGAGAAATTCCTCGGTCCGCGCACGCAGATCGGCCTCCAGCACCGGATCGGCAATGGCGGCGCGTGCATCGGCATCGCCATCGGGCGCGATCGCCCAACCGAGCCGATCATGCACCGCCCGCTGGAAGGTCACTGCCTGCTTGGCGGCGTAGACGGCCGAACCCACCGATGCCGGGAATTCGGGAACCAGGCCGAGCTTCGGCGCCGAGCGCGCGACCGCCGCCGCGATGATCTGGCTGTCGTCGCCGTCGGAGCGATGCTGGATGAACAGACCGTCGAAGCCGGTGAGCGCGGCCGCGCGGGCGATCTGCGCATAATGATCGAAGCGGTTGATCGAGATCGGGCGCACATTGCGGGCGAGCGTTTCCGCCCATGCGCTCGGCTCGGCGCGGCCGGGCTCGGCCGTCGGGTCGAGCCGCCAATAGGCCTTGATCGTCATGCGGCATTCCTTTCCTTGCTGAAGAGGGGCGTTTCGAAGCGGCCGCCGAACACGAAGTGATCGATCGGATTGCGACCGTTGGGCTGTTCCTGCGGATGGAAATCGGCGTGCAGTGCGTCGAGGCCGGCACGGCGGCCGAGCGCCACCATCGACTCGACGGTGAAATCGTCGGGGATGCCGAGCAGCGAGCGTGCCGTCTCCCGATCGAAGCCGCCGATGCCGTGGGTATGCCAGCCGAGCAGCAGCGCCTGATGGGCAAAATTGGCCCAGGCCGCGCCGGCGTCGAAACTGTGCGTCGCGTTCGGGATGACGGCGCCCCGCCGCTCCGTGCTGTTCGCAGAGACGATGACGATCAGCGCCGACGCCTGCGCCGCCCAGCGTTCGTTGAACGGCGCCAGCAGGCTGACGAAGTCGACCCAGTCCGGCGTGTCGGGCCGCGCCACCAAGAAGCGCCAGGGCTGGGCGTTGAAGGCGGAAGGCGCCCAGCGTGCGGCCTCGAAGGCGCTGGCGAGCACCGCATCGGGCACCGGCTCGCCCGAGAAGCTGCGCGGAGACCAGCGGTCGAGGAAGACGGGTTCGATCGGATGATCGGCAGTGCGGCCCATCACATCGCCTCCCGCACCGGCAGGCGCACCAGGTTCTCGGGCTCGCCCGGCGTCGGAACCGGCTGGATCAGCTCGGCAAGGATTTCGTCGCGGAGGCGATGGAGCTGCGGCAGCGAGCGTTCGCGCGGATGGGGCAGATCGATGTCGACGATCCGGCGGATACGGCCCGGCTTGGCGCCCATGATGATCACCCGATCACTCAGATAGACGGCTTCCTCGACGTCGTGGGTGACCATCAGCATGGTCGAGCGCTGGCGCAGCCAGATGCGCTGGAGCTCGGTCTGGACGTGGATGCGGGTGAGCGCGTCGAGCGCACCGAGCGGCTCGTCGAGCAGCAGCAGCTTGGGCTCGGTGACCAGCGCCCGGGCGATCGCCCCGCGCTGCGCCATGCCGCCCGAGAGCTGGTGCGGATAGGCTTTCTCGAACCCGGCGAGATTGAGCAGGGCGATATGCTCGGCGACAATGCGGGCACGCTGCGCCTTGGGGATGCTGCTGTTGAGCAAAGCGAGGCCGACATTCTCCTCGAGCGTCATCCACGGGAACAGCCGGTGATCCTGGAAGATCAGCCCCCGATCGAGATCGGTGCCGGTGATCCTTTTGCCGTCGAGGCGGATCTCGCCGGCGAAATCGGTGTCGAGGCCGGCGACGAGGCGCAGCAGGGTCGATTTGCCGCAGCCGCTCGGCCCGACGATGCTGACGAACTCACCGGGCCGGACGACGAGATCGATCCCGTCCAGCACCGGCAAAGACCGGCCACCGACGGTGAAGTCCTTGGAGAGGCCGGCGATGGTCAAGGCACCGTCGATCGGCGGGCTGGCCGCGGCGGGCGTGTCGAACAGGGTGGTGACATTCATGCGCCGTCTCCTTCAGGCGATCGCCGGCTGCCAGCGCAGCAGATGGCCGCGCAGCCGTGCGAACAGGGTGTTGAGGGTGAAGCCGATCAGGCCGGTGATCGCGATCGCGACCAGGATCACGTCCATGCGCTGCTGCGCCTGGGCGAGGCTCATCGTCGCCCCGAGACCGGCGCCCGCCCCGAGCAGCAATTCGGTGCCGATGGTCGCGATCCAGGCGAAGGCGATCGCCTGGCTGAGCCCGGTCAGGATCAGCGGCAGCGCGCCGGGGAGCAGCACGTGGCGCAGCAGCTGTGCGCGGCTGAACCCGAACAGCGCGCCGACATCGGTGTTGCGCCGCTCGGCGTGGACGATCCCCTCGTAGGTGTTGAGCACCGTCGGGTAGAATGCGGCAAGGCCGACGATCAGCAGCTTGGCGGCCTCGCCATTGCCGACCCAGAGGCCGATCAGCGGAAGCCAGCCGAGCAGGGGGACCTGGCGGATGGCGTGGTAGAGCGGGCCGATCAGGCGGTCGACGGACCGGAACAGGCCCATCGCGATGCCGAGCAGCACGCCCGCGCTTGCACCGAGCACGAGTCCGGTGAGCGCGCGCGACGTCGTCGTCACCGCATCGGTGAGCAATTGGCCCGACGCGGCGAGCTCTGCGAAGGCGGCGGCGATCGATGCCAGCGGCACGAAGGCGAGTGCACGGGCGCCGCCGACTTCCGCCTGTGCCTGCCATAAGGCGAGCAGCAGGATCGGGATGAGCAAGCCGAGCGCAACGCGGGCGGCGGGATGGCGGTGGGCGCGCATGTCAGGCCGCCTTCCAGCGCAAGGTGCGCCGCTCGATCAGCTTGACCCCGCGATCGAGCAGGAAGCCGATCAGACCGCTGACGAACACGCCGGCCAGCACCACGTCGATGCGGAACAGCTGACGGGCCATTTCCATCATCTGGCCGATGCCGCTGCCGGCGGCGAGCAGCTCGCAGGCGATGAGCACCAGCCAGGCGCGGGTGAGGCCGATGCGAAGCCCGGTCAGCACCGGCGGAGTCGCCGCAGGCAGCAGGATGCGGCCGAGGAACGGCAGCAGAGGGGTGCGGTAGAGCTTCGCCACCTCGAAATGGCTGCGCGGAACACCGCGCACGCCGTCGAACGCGGCGAGTGCGACCGGGAAGAAGGCGGCGATCGCGACGACGACGATCTTGAACCGTTCCTCGATGCCGAGCAGCAGCACCAGCATCGGCAGGAAGGCGAGCACCGGCACCTGCCTCAGCGCCTGGAAGAGCGGACCGAACAGGGCCTCGGCGAGCCTCGAGAGGGCCAAAGCGGTTCCGAAGGCCAGACCGGCCGCGGCGCCCAGGCCGAAGCCGATCAGCAGCCGGGTGAGGCTGATGGAGAGGTGGGCGACAAGCTCGCCGTTCCGCCACATCGCGAGGAGCGCGGCGACGACGTCGGCCGGGGCGACCAGCACCTGCGGCGGGAACAGTCCCGCGGCCGACGCTGCCTGCCAGAGCAGAAGCAGAGCCACCAGGGGTGCGAGGCCGAAGCCGATGCGCGAGAGGTTAGAGGTCATTCACGCCTCCGAAGCGGCGAGGTGGGAGGGATGGCGTCGGCGGATCAGGCCGACCGCCGCGGCGCCGGCGAGAAGGATTGGAAGCCACAGCAGGAACATCGTCTGCAGAGGCAGGATCTTGGTCATCAGCCCACCACCGAGCGCTCCGGCAGACGACCCGGTCATCGAGGCGAGATTGTAGAGGCCGGCGACCTTGCTCTTGCCCCCGGGCAGGCCGGCGAGCACGCGGACGTTGATCAGATGGACGATCGCCGCGCCGGCGCTGAGCAGGACGGCGCCGAGCGCGAGCGCGGCGAAATCGCCACCGAAGCCGAAGGCGAGCAAGGCGAAGCTGCCGAGAACCAGCCCGACCACATAGCCCGCATTGCGGCTGAGGCGGCGCACCAGGGTTCCGGCGACGAACAGCATGATCGTGGCGGTCGCGCCCTGGACGAGCATCAGCCGGATGCCGTCCTGTTCGCTAAGCGGCGGCAGCGCCAGCGCGAGAAGGATGATGAAGGTGCCGAACAGCGCCGACGTCGCGGCATTGAGGAATTCGACGATGCAGGTGTCGGCGATGTTGGGATCGCGCAGCAAGGCCGTCACTTCGGCGAGGAAGCCGGGCTGTGCGTCATCAAGGGGAACAACGTCGCGGCTGGGCAGGAAGGACAGGCTGAACAGCGCCATCAGCCCGAACAGCACGCTGACCAGCAGGAAGCCGATGGTGACGTTGCCACGGGCCGCGAGGAATGCGGCCGCGGCCGGGCCGAGGATCGACAGGCCCGCGGTCAGGGAGCCCCGATACCAGCCGCCCCGAGTCTCCCGCTCGCCGCGGAGGCGCTCGAGGAAGGCAGAGTTCATCGATACCATCCGGAACGGGATGCACAGGCCGATCACCCAGCGGCCGAGCGCCAGCGCCAGCCACGAGGCGGAGAAGGGCATCAGCAGATTGACGAGCAGCGGCCCCATGCTCGCCGCGAAGTAGATGGGCCGGGCGCCGTAGCGGGCGATCAGGAAACCGGCGGGGACGGTGACCAGGATCATGCCGACAGATTCCATCGCCGAGACGATCCCGATCTGGAACGGCGAGGCGCCGAGCTGCAGCGCGTAGAGCGTGGTCACCACCTTGCCGAGCCCGACGGTAAGGCCGCTCACCAGCGAGAGCAGGACGAAGCTGGTCATGAAGCGCCGGTCGTTCACGAGCGATCGCCTCGCGCGGACGATGCGGCGGCCGATTGCTGCGGCTGCGGCCAATGGCCTTCGAGCTTCAGATCGCGCAGCGCTTCGGCGGCAAAGCGGCGATCGAGCAATTTGTCGACGTCGACTTTCGAGCGGACGAGGCCGTTGCGGAACGTATAATCGGCGACTTCGCGATAATGGCCGACCAACGCCTCGTCGTAGAGCGGCGAGAAGCGATCGCGCCAGCCGACCCGCGGCTCGGCATATTCGGCCTCGACGACGCTGCGCGGAGTCTCGGCGCGCGCGGCGATCTCGATCACCTTGTCACGGTTTTCCGGCAAGGACGACCAGTAAGCGGCGCGGACATAGGCTTCGGCGACGATTCGGGCGAGATCGGGGTGGGAGTCGACGAAATTTCCGCGGGCGAACAGCTCCGCCCGCATCTTCCAATCCTCGGGCGCCTGCTTGGTCGACCAGATGATGCGGCCGACGCCTTTCTGCTCGAGCAGATGCGCATCGGAGAGCAGCACGACGGCGTCGACGTCACCCGAGGCAAGGGCGGCGTGGCTCGCCGGCGGGTTGATGTTGACGATCTGAAAGTCGGAGAGCTTGAGGCCCGCCTGCCCGACCAGCTTGGAGAAAGGCAGTTCCCAGGGCCGGCCGCGATGCAGGCCGATCCTCTTGCCCTTGAGATCGGCGACGCTGCGCGCGGGGAGGTCCTTGCGGGCGACCAGATAGACGTTCTGGCCACGGCCGACCGGAACGACCAGCCGAAGGTCGACACCGCCCGACGCCGCGATGATCGCCGGAAAGTCGCCATAGCTGGCAAAGTCGATGCGCTCGGCGGCGAAGCCTTCGTTGATCATCGGACCGCCGACCGCGGTCGGCACCGGGAACCAGGCGAGCTTGACCCCGCGCTTGGCGAGCTCTGCCTCAAGCCAGCCCTGCTGCTGGATGATCGCGGTCTGGCCCTGGTAGCGCTGCTCGCCCTGATGCGGATAGGCGATGCTGGCGATGGTCAGGGTCGTCGGCTTTCCGTCGGGCTTCGTGGCGGATCCCTCGGATCCCCCGAACTGGAACAGCAAGGCGCCGCCGAGAACGAGCAGGACGAGCGCGCCGATCAGGATCGATCGCGGCTTCATGCCGAAACCTCCTCGAGCGATCGAGCGGCAGCGTGCGACGGCTGCGTCAGGGCGTCGAGCGGCCGGCGATCGATCCATGCCGGAACATCGACCGGCACCGGCAGGAAGCCGCGATCGAACAGGAAGCCGGCGAAATCGGCGAGAGCGTCGATGGCGCCCGGATCGAGATCCGTCTTGAGGCGCCGGTGCAGCGTGTCGCCGCCATAAGCGGACCGGACGAATTGCTCCGGCGATCCGGTCTCCCGCGCGATGTAGGCGAGCGTTTCGGCCGGATGGTTCTCCGCCCAATCGCCGGCAGCACGGACGTGGCGGAGCAAGCGGGCGGCAAGATCGGGATAGAGGTCGACGGTGGCGGTATCGACGGTGAGCGGACGCGGCGTGCCGTTGTTGATCCGGATCTTCGGATCCGGGTGGAAGCCGGTGTCGACGACGACGTGCGCGCCGGCAAGGAAGGCATATTCATGGCCGAGCGAGCCTTTGACGTGGATCGCGTCGACCTCGCCGCGGACGAGGGCACCGAATTCGGCCGCGTAGAGCGGGCGTCCGCGCCAGCCGCGGCGGCTGTTCGCACCGACCCGGGCTTCGCCCTCGCCGACCGGCGGATCGCCGGCATCGATGTCGATCCACTCGACGTCCTGCTCGGCGACGCCGCCGAGCGACAGACCGGCGAGAAGCGCACGCAATGCCGTGGCGCGGAAGATGTCGACCTTGTCGGCCGCGCGGCGGGGGAGGGCGATGCGCCGCCCTTTGAGATCTCGGGGCGTGCGGATACCCGAGGCGGGAAGGGTGAGGATCGCCTGGCTCTCGTCGACCCAGTTCAATCCGATCACCCGGGTGTCGGCGCCTGCGGCGCGCGCCCAGATCGCCGGCACGCTGCCCCCTTGGCGGAAGCTGTGCGCGAGGTGGTGATCGTAATGGCTCGCCCGGGTTTCGGGATCCTGGCTGTCCTGGATGGATCGCACGTCGATGCCGAGCGCGCCGAAATCCTGCTCGATCACGCCCTGGTTGATGGCGATGCCGAGCGGCGTCGGGACGGGGCAGCGCGTGTACCAGATCTCGCGTGGATAGGCGGTCATTTCGGCCTCCGTTCGGGCTTGGGTGAGGGTTGGAAGAGGGGCATCAGAAGCGTGCCACCAGTGCGACGCCGTAGGTGCGCGGCTCACCCCATTGGATCGTATCGCCGGTGATGGCGGCGGCGGCATTGGCCTGCGGCAGAGCGTGGTTGCGATAGTCGACGTCGAACAGATTGTTGACGTAGGCGGTCAGGGAGAAACGCTCGCCTGGGGCGGAATAGGTGATCCTGGCATTGGTCAGCGTGTAACCAGGCTGGTTCAGAAGGAACCGGTTCACATTGTCCTGCGGGGTGATGTAATAATATTGGAGCGACTGGTAACGCGCGTCCGCGGCGAGCTGGATCTCGCCGCTGTTGGCGAGCGGGATGGCGTAGAGCGCACCGACGTTCAGCGTGAGGTGCGGCGACCGCACGAATTCCGCGCCGGACAGGTCGGCGCCGCCATTCACCACCTGCAGGGAATCATATTCGGTATCGAGCAGGCCGATCGCGGCATTGAGACTGAGCCCTTCGATCGGGTGGGCCGCGATCTCGAACTCGGCGCCGTCGACATGGGCGCTCTGCGCATTCTGCAGATAGGAGGTGGTGGCGCCGCCGACGGCGCCGGGGTTGGGCCCGACGACGTTGATCTGGACGTCGTCATATTCGTAGTGGAAGGCCGACGCGTTGAAGGTCAGCGCGCCGTCGAACCATTCGGATTTGTAGCCGAGTTCGAAGGCATCGAGCTTTTCCGGAGCGACCACCTGCAGGGCCGCGGGCAGCTGCGCTGCGGTGTTGAAGCCGCCGGATTTCACGCCGTGGGAATATTTGGCGTAAAGCAGATGGTTCGGGGCGACCCGCCAGGAGGGCGTGATGTCGTAGGTGAAGGCATCCCAGGTGCGCTTCAGATCGCCCGAGAAGGTGCCGGCGCCGCCGAAGGTGCCGGTGTAGCTCTCCCACCACCGCGCAGTGTCGCTCCACCGGGCCGCGGCTCCGTTGGGCGAGGCGCTGCGCGCAAAGGCGAGCGTCTTGGTCTCGCGGGTGAAGCGGGCGCCGACATTGAGGTCGAACGCGTCGCTCAGTGCGTAACGCGCATTGGCGAAGACTGCGCCGCTCTCCGCCTTGTGATCGTAGATCGTGCGGCTGTAGGCGTTCGGCGCGGTGTCGCCGGGACGCGACGGCACCGACCCGTCGGGCAGGGTGGCGGAGGCCGCGAAGGAATCGATCTTCTCATTGAAATAATGAAGGCCGAGGATCCAGCTGAAGCGCCCGGTCGGCGCCGAGGCGAGGCGCAGTTCCTGGCTCCATTGCCGGCTGACCGAGTCGACATAGCCGCGGCTGATCTCCAACGGCGTATAATCGCTGTCGTTGGTGCTGGTGGAGGCGTAGCGTTCGAAGCCGGTGAGGGCGGTCAGCGTCAGGCCGCCGAAATCCCAATCGAGGCGGAACAGACCGCCATATTGCTCGGCATCGCTGTTGTCGTCGGCATTGGTGTCGACCACATCGCGGTCGGTGGACGGAACATAGCCGTTGCGCAGTACGCCGTTCGCGGCATAGCTGCCGGTGGCCCAATAGCCGCCGAACGTCTTGTACTTGCGGTAGTGGGCCGAGACGAGCGCGGTGACGTCGCCCGACCGTCCGAGCAATTGCGCTCGGACGACGCTGTCCTCGATCGCATTGTCCTTCTCGCCGGTGAACAGATTTTCGTAGCGGCCATCCTTGTTCTCGATGTGGCCGGAAATGCGGGCGGCCAGGGCACCGGGGACGATCGCGGCGCCGACGCCGCCTTCGATGATCTTGTCGTCGAAGCGGCCATAATCGAGCTTGACGTAATTCTCGCCGTCCACCGGATCGAGCGACGGCCGCTTGCTGATGACGCTGATCGCACCGCCGGTGGTGTTCTTGCCCCACAGGGTGCCCTGCGGCCCGCGCAACACCTCGACGCGTTCCACATCGAAGAGCGGGAGCCCCGTCGCGCTCGCATTGCTGATGTAGATTTCGTCGAGATAGAAGCCGACCGGATTGGCGAGATCCTGCTGCTGCTGACCGGCGCCGACGCCGCGGATCCACCACCGAGGGCGGCCGTGCTGCTGGGCGCCGGCTGAGGCGTTGGGAACGTAGTTCAAAACTTCGTTGGCCGATCGGCCGACGCCGCCCAACGTGAAGGTGTCGGCACCAAGCGCGGTGACCGCGGTCGGCACGTCCTGGATGCTCTGTTCGCGCTTGTTGGCGGTGATGACGATCGCCGCGCCGTAATCGGCCGTGTCGGCGTCGCTTGCCGTCGCGACGCCCTCGGCCGAGGCCAGTTGCGGCGGCGCTGCCGTCCGTTCCTGGGCGAGCGCGCCGCCGGCAGAAAGTGCGGCGAGCGACGCGACACTGGCCAGATGAATCCCCTTATGCACCAAGTTCTTTCCTTCTTCCCCCTTGCCCGCCGACGGCGTCCCGTGCGGGCGCCGACCGGCGGGTGGTCTTCTTCGTGTCAGGCGGCGTCGCGCGTTCGGCGGGCGATGCCTTCGAGCGGGCGTGGATCGATCCAGTCGGCGACATCGAAATCGGCTTCCAGGAAGCCGTGCGCGAACAGGAAGTCCTTGAAATCGGACAGCGCATCGACGGAATCGTCGTCGAGGAAGGTGCCGAGTTTCTGGGCGGCGTCGGCGCCGTAGGCCGCAAGGACCCAATCCGGGGTCGAGCCGGTTTCGCGCGCGATATAGGCGACCGTCTCTTCGGGATGGGCCCGCGCCCAGTCGCCGGCATCGACGACCCGGGCGAGGAAACGTGCAACGAGATCCGGCCGGGCCTCGATCAGGTCAGCATCGACCGTCAGGGTGCGCGGGGTACCATTGTTGACCCGAACCTCCGGATCGGGATGGCTACCGAGATCGGCGATGATCCGGGCGCCGATCAGCCGCGCAGTTTCGAGCCCGAGCGCGCCCTTGACGTAGATCGCGTCGACGTCGCCGCGCAGCAGCGCCAGCGTCTCCGCCTGATAGCCGTGGCGCAGGCGGCGGCGGACGCCGTCCCCGGTCGCGATGCTGCGTGTGCCGCTGTCCGGCGCTTCGCTGCTGCGCGTGTCAATCCAGTCGACATTCTTGAGGCTGAGCCCTTCCAGCCCGAGTGCGGCGTGGAAGCCGCGCAGGGCCGAGGCGCGGTTGAAGTCGATCGAGATCGGATTGACCGGCAGGCCGATCCTGAGGTCGCGAAGGTCGCGGGCGCTGTGGATGCCGCTTTCCGGCAGTGCGAGGATCGCCTGGAATTCGTCGGTCCAGGACAGGCCGATCACCCGCGTGTCGCGGCCGCGGGCACGAGCCCAGATCGCCGGAATGTTGCCACCCTGGCGGAAGGAGCTGGGCAGCGTGTGATCGAAGTGGGATTCCTGCGCGGCGGCGTCATTCGTTTCCTGGATCGACTTCAAGGTGATGCCGTCCGGGGCGAACTCGTCCGCGAACCAGCCGCGTTGAACGGCGATGCCGAGCGCGGTCGGGACGGGGCAGCGCGTGTACCAGAGCGTGTCGGTGATGCTGGCGGAGGCGGTAGCTGTGTCGGTGGACATGGGGGCTCCTTCGCGGAAACGGGTCCGCGGACTGTGACTCGGAGATGTCGATTGCGACGGCCGGCGAGGCGCGCGCACCAGGGTTCCGCCACGCGCTGTGGCGGTGGCCGTGAGGTTATCGCCCGGGCGCCACGCGATTACGCGCAGACGCAGCAATCAGGTCAGGGAAGCGGCAATCTGCCGCCAGGCCTCAACAACAGCGGCGACAGGCCGCGGGAGAAGGAAGGCGCAAGATGGGTGCTTGCAGGCTCATCGGTGTTCCTTTCGATCTGGAAACACGAGGCCGCCCGGCTGTCCGGCAAGGGCTCGTGCGCTTTAGCCATTGATGACGCGGCGCAATCTGCATTCCGTCAAAAACCGCGGGTCGCGCTCGCACCCGGGGGTGCGCGGAGCCTGACCATTGCTCTCGTTCAGCAATCCCAACCTAAAAGGTAGACAAAGAAAGTCAAGCGGGTTGCGGCAGTCCGGTGACCCGCAGAGACGAGGCGGGTGAAGCCGGACGGAAACATCGTCAAATCGCCTTCCAACCATCGCTCCGAGAGGTCCGACTCGGAACGCTACGGGCCGGCAAGGAATTCCTTGATGCATGCGGCCGCGCGTGGCCAGGCAGGCTCGGTCTCGAGCAGCAAATGGTTGCGGCTTTCGAGCAGGACGAATTCCGCGTTCGGAATCCCCGCGGCGAGTCGCCTGCCGGCGGCGAACGGCACGACGGCATCGTCGCGCCCATGGATGACGAGGGTGGGCACGCGCACGTGCGGCAACAGCGATTCGACATCGATGTCGCCGAACGCATGCTGCAGCCGAACCGCATTTTCCGGCGAGGTCGAAACGCGCTGCAACTCGTTGAACCAGTCCGCCTCGGCCGGCGAGGCGTCGGGCAGGAACAGAGTGGTAAACATCTGGCGATAGGCGGGATTGTTCTTGCCCCATCCCTGACGCGTGAGGATCATCATCGCTTCGCGCCGCTCGACCTCCTCGCGCGTGCCGCGACGCTTCCAGCCGACCGCATAGCCGCCGTAGAGAACCATGCGGCGGACGCGCTCGGGATGGCGAACGGCATAAGCGATCGACACGCTGCAGCCCTGCGATACGGCGAAAAGATCGAAGGTTTCGAGTCCGGCGGCGTCGACGACGCTGGCAAGATCGTCGACGAAGGCTTCGAACGAAATCTCGGCAGCGTTCCAGTCGGAGAGGCCGTTGCCCCGCTCATCGTAACGGACGATCTGCCGGTAGGTCGCAAGCTCGCGGATCCAGTGCCGCCAGAGCGGACTTTCCCAGTCCTGCTCGAGATGGTTGAGCCAGTTCGCGGTCTTGACGAGCGGCGGTCCGTCCCCGGCGATCGAGTAAGCGAGGCCGGTCCCGTCGGACGCCGTGCAGAATTTGACGTGCTGGACAGGCAAAGGCGGGGCTGATTCGGAGACCGCTACCGCGCCGCGCAGCGAAGGCGGCACGGGGACGTCGGCCTCGTCGAGCTTGCGGGTGCCGAGCATCCGCTGCTGATCGGCCTCGCTTCGGCGCCCGAGCCGATCGAGAAGATCGATCAACGCCACACGGGCCAACGCGTCATAGGGGTCGAGCGTCGTCCAAAGCCGCGCGAGCGCGAGCGCGCGCTCCGGATCGATCGGGCGCTGGACGAGCTCGCGCAGGAGAGCGACGAAGCGTTTACGGGCATCTTCCCGCATGGCGATCAGCCATGCCTGATAATCGTCGCAGCGGGGTAGCTCCAAACCCTCGAGAAAGTCGCCCCACGCGGCCGTCGCGGCCTCCAGCACCGGCGTATCGACCTTGCGGATGTCGCCGGCAGCCACGTCGCGGAGGGTTCGCCAATCGACCGACAGGGCGCTGCAATCGAGGCCGACTTCCTCGCGGTCGGCAACCAGCCGGCACCCGCCCTCATCGTCGATCAGTCCGCGCAGCTTCGACAGGCTCCACCGCAGGGCGCCGCGGGGATCGTCGGGCACCTCCCAGAACATTTCGCAGAGACGCTCGCGGCGCACCTTGCGGTCGTTCGCGGCGAGGTAGCCGAGCAGGGCGCGAGTCTTCTTGGAGGCGGGGAGGGCCACCGGCTCTCCTTCGCGCTCGAGGGCCATCGTCCCCAGCAAATGTAGGGAGAGCGTCGTCCGCGACCCGCCCGGCATCGTTGGAATTTACCAGAACCGGCCGACCACGACAATTCACACGCCGATTCCAACGATCGCTTCCACGCTTGCGGTGCAGAAGCCTCGATCGAGAGGGAAAGGCAGTGAGCAAGATGATGGGTAACAAAGTGAGCAGCATGATGCCGAGCATCCTCGCCGGTTTTCTGGCCCTGATGTTCAGCGCGGTCGCCGTGACCGGCGCCGCAGGGCCGTTCGCCTGAGCGCGGACGCATTCTTCCGAAACCACCGTCCGCAGGAGCAATGCATGCACCGGACCTTCACCTACGATGCGATTCTCGCCTCCTCCCAACGCGCCGCATGGCGCATCGAGGATGTCATTCCCGATGGCGCGGCGCTTGATTTCAAGCGGCCGTTCCTGCCCGAGCCGCTTGCCCGCACCTCGGCGGCGCCGGGGCTCGCGGAAAATGAGCGGCTGGCGCTCAACCACGTCAGGGCGCACGAATATCTCAGCATGTTCGGTCTGGTCGAGGAGTTCATCCTCCCGTTCATCCTGGATCATGTTCGCGCCGACCTGCGGCTGGACGACGACCGTATTCGTGCGCTCCTTCAGTTCGCCGGCGAAGAAGCGAAGCATATCCAGCTGTTCAGACGCTTTCACCAGGCATTCGCGCGCGATTTCGGCACGGACTGCGCGATGATCGGGCCGAGCGAGGCGATCTCCGCGAAGGTGCTGAGCCATCACCCGCTCGGCGTCGCCCTGTTCATCCTTCAGCTCGAGTGGATGACCCAGGCCCATTATCTTGGCAGCATCCGCGACGATGCGGATCTCGATCCGCTGATGAAGAGCCTGCTGCGCCACCACTGGATGGAGGAGGCCCAGCATGCCCGGCTCGACACGTTGATGGTCGAGGCGATGGCGGAGCGCCTGTCGGCGAACGAGATCGCACAGGCGTTCGGCGACTATGTCTCGATCATCCGCTTCATGGACGACGGCCTCGCCGCACAGGCGGGGCTCAATCTCGGCGCGCTTGAGGACGCGTGCGGCCTCAGGCTCGGCGAAAGCGAGCGAGCTGCCCTCCAGGCGCAGCAGCATCAATCATCCCGGTGGACCTTTCTTGGTTCCGGAATGGCCCACCCGCGCTTTCAGGCCACCCTGGCGCACATCGCGCCCGCGGCACGGGCGCAGCTCGACGAGATTTCTTCGCTCTTTCACTAACCTCTGACCCGGGAGACATGACATGACCGAAACGATTTTCGAAAGCCGCGTCAACGGCCTCGATCTCTCCGCCCTGGAGGACATGGTCGGCGCAGTCCGCCAGGATCCCGCCCGGGCGATCGTCCGGTTCAAGGTCAAGACCCGCTGGACCGGCCAGACTCGCAGCGAGACGATCGTCGAAGGCTACGAGCTCGGCGGGACACAGATCGACCGCCGCTTCAAGGTCGTCGCCGACGAGCCGGCCGAGCTGATGGGGCAGAACAGCGCCCCCAATCCGCAGGAATTGCTGATGACAGCGCTCAACGCCTGCATGATGGTCGGCTACGTCGCCAACGCGGCGCTGCGCGGCATCGAGCTCGACACGCTGGAGATCGACACCGAGGGACAGCTCGATCTGCGCGGCTTCCTCGGCCTCGATGAGGCCATCCCGCCGGGCTATCGCCAGCTCGATTACACGGTGCGGATCGGCGGGCCCGGCACGGCCGAGCAGTTCCAGGACATCCACCACGCCGTGATGAAGACCTCGCCCAATTTCTTCAACCTGAACCAGCCCATCTGCATGAAGGGCCGGCTCGAGATCGTGTAAGGATCATCCGGGCGGCATCAGAGCCGACACCGAACGGCTCTTACGTCACAGCCTGCGCAAGGGAAAGCTGCCCTGTGTGCGACTTGTCAGGGATCGCGCGCGGACGGCACGGATGAAAGCCGTTGCCGGCTGTTCCGGTGCCGGCGGAACTGCTGCCGGTCGTGCTTCGCTGCGTTGCAATGGTCGAGTCTGATCCCGCAACGATGCGATCATCTGCGGCAGCCGGCATGAGCTCGAGGATTTGCGTATCCGGCTTTTGCGCCTACATTGAACGAGGAACGTGGACGCGAAGGGAGCGATTTTGACGGTAGCGGGAGGCAGGTGGATGATGGCGTTCTGGCTGCTGCTGGCGTCGATCCTCGCGCATGCGTTGCTTCCCGTGGGTTCGCCGCTCGCCCGCACCAGCGGCTCTGCGTTCAGTGCGACCACCGCCGAGGTGGCGCTCAGTCCCTCCCGAGAAGATGCTTTGTCGGACGGCGTGGCCGCAGCGCGGCCTTCCACCGACACCGGCGACGGACATCGGGGCCCGCCCGCTCTCCTCCTGCTCGCCGCGAGCCTGTTCTTCGCTGCCATGCTCGGCCGCCGCCCGGCGCCGCATCGGCCGTGCACGACGACCGCACCGATCGCGTCGTCGCCGCGGCAATCGTTCGACGCGCGCGCCCCGCCGCGCCTCTGATCCCGGGCTCGCCCGGCTCCTCACCGACATCGACACAGCACGCGCTGCCGCGTGCGCTCGCGCGCACGGGCAGGCCGGCGCGTGCGCAATCCGGATCAGACATATGGAACAGACTTTGCGCAAGAACAGCATTGCCGCCGATCCCGAGCGGCTGCACCACGTTCAGGGCCTCCTTGCCCGCTACCCCGGGATCGACGCCGACGAACGGCAGGACATCCTTCAGTATCTCCGCAAGGCGCCGGCGCTCGATGCCGGCCTGCTTACCGGCATCGACGCGATCCGCCCGCAGCTCGATCGGTTCCGCATAGACCACCGCCAGCAACTCGGCCTGCAGAAACGGGATTATGTGGTGGTCGCAATCGTGTTGCTGTTCGTTGCGATCCTGTGCGGACTGCTTTGGGACGCCGGAATCGGCTGAGGCGAGACGTGGCGGCGGGCTTCCTTTCGCGGGCGGCCGCCGCCACGGATCCGATACGGAGACACATCTATGCCGCATCATACGCCGCTTATCGGCACCATCGTCGCGGGCCTCGTGGTCGCCTTCCTGATGGGCGCGCTCGCGCACCGGCTGAAGGTTTCGCCAATCGCCGGCTATCTGCTCGCCGGCGTGATCGTCGGCCCGTTCACGCCCGGGTTCGTCGCCGATCTCAACCTCGCTGCCGAGCTCGCGGAGATCGGCGTCATCCTGCTGATGTTCGGGGTCGGCCTGCATTTCTCGTTGCGGGACCTGCTCGCCGTCAAGAACATCGCTCTGCCGGGGGCGATCGTCCAGATCAGTGTCGCCACCCTGATGGGCATGGCGCTCGCCTGGAGCCTCGGCTGGCCGCTGCTCGGCGGGTTCGTGTTCGGCCTCGCTCTTTCGGTCGCCAGTACGGTCGTGCTGCTTCGCGCCTTGCAGGGACGCAATCTCATCGAAACCGAGCGCGGGCGGATCGCCGTCGGCTGGCTCATCGTCGAGGACCTTGCGATGGTCCTCGCTTTGGTGCTGCTGCCGGCGATAGCAGGTGCGGCAGAAGGCACGCAGACCTCCGGCGCGGTCCTGCTCTCGGTGCTCGAAACCCTGCTGAAGGTCGCCGGCTTCGTCGCGCTGATGCTGATCGTCGGCCGGCGGGTGATTCCCTGGGCCTTGCACTGGGTGGTGCACAGCGGATCGCGTGAGCTGTTCCGGCTGGCGGTGCTCGCGATCGCGCTCGGCGTCGCGTTCGGCGCGGCTTTGGTGTTCGGCGTGTCGTTCGCGCTGGGTGCCTTCTTCGCCGGCATGATCCTCGGCGAGACCGAAATGAGCCGCAGGGCGGCCGAGGAGACGCTGCCGCTCCGCGACGCCTTCGCCGTCCTGTTCTTCGTCTCGGTCGGCATGCTGTTCGATCCGAAGGTGCTCGTCGAACAGCCTTTGCCGCTGTTCGCCACGGTGGCGATCATCGTGTTCGGCAAGTCGCTTGCCGCCTTCCTGATCGTCCGTGCCTTCCGCCATCCGACCGAGACCGCGATCGCCGTTTCCGCAAGTCTTGCGCAGATCGGCGAATTCTCGTTCATCCTGGCCGGGCTCGGCGCCGGCCTCGGCATCCTGCCGGAGGAGGGGCGGGATCTCATCCTGGCCGGCGCGATTCTCTCGATCCTGATCAATCCCTTCCTGTTCGGGCTCGTCGGCGCCCGCGGCAAGCGCGTCAGCGGTGCCGCGGCCGAGACCCATGCCGAGCAGGAAAGGGGTCGGCAGGCGCGGCGCGAGGAACATGTCCTCCTGGTCGGCTACGGCCGAGTCGGCAAGCTGATCGCGGCAAACCTGCAGGCCGAGCAGCGTGCCTTCCTGCTGATCGAGGACCAAGCCGATGTCGCGCGCGCCGCGCGTGCGACGGGCATCGAGACGATCCTCGGCAACGCCACCGACCGCGAGATCCTTCGCAAGGCCGGGGTCGAGGAGGCGTCGAAGCTGCTGATCGCGATACCGGAAGGCTTCGAAGGGGGTGCGATCGCGGAAAGCGCGCGGGCGCTCAATCCGGAGCTGCCGATCATTGCCCGGGCACATTCCGACGAGGAGGTCGCCTTCCTCGAGCGTTTCGGCGCGCGTCATGTCGTGATGGGCGAGCGCGAGACGGCGGCACGAATGGTCGCGCTTGCCCGGGAGGTACGTCTCGCGGTGGCGGCGGAGTCGGCGGGCTGAGGCGCCGAGCGAAGGGGCAGCGCGGCAGGATCGCCGCCCGCCGCCGCTCCGGTCAGTGGCTGTTGGCGTCGGCCTTGCCGTCGCCGACCTTGATGTCGACGTCGACGCCGTTGCGGAGTTCGCCGGCCTGGTCGTCGATCGCGTCGCCCGCCTTCTCCAGCTCGTTGCCGACGACGCCTGCCGTCGACTCCAGCGTGTTGCCGGCGTCCTCGGCGATCGACTCGATCGAGTTGCCGAGCGACTCCGCCGAATTCTCTGCTGCGGCTTCGGTCTTGTCGTCGACGTTGACGTTGCATGCGCCCAGAAGGCCGAGGCCGAGGATCGCCGCTGTTGAAACGATGCGCCGCATTGGGTCTGCTCCACTCTGATCTTTGGGATGATCTAGGTAAATCGGGCGGTACGTGGCGGCAAGCGTGGCCGGCACAGACCTGCGGGATGCATTTTTAACACGTGCTACAAACTTAGTTGCATTTGTGCACTGAACTTCGCGCACCATCTCGAACGAGCTTCGTTCGAAGCTTGGACATTTTGAAGGTCACCCAACATGAAGACAATGATCCCGCTCGCGCTTGCGGCCGCCACCCTGTTCGCCGCACCCGCCTACGCCCAGACGTCGGCCGCGAACTTTGCGGGTCCGCGCGTCGGCGCGGTGGTCGGCGTTGCCGACGATGATTTCGCCGGCACCGACACGTTCACCTACGGCGCCAATGTCGGCTACGATTACGATCTCGGCAACGCCATCGTCGGCATCACCGGCGAGTATCAGGACAGCGACGATACGGGCCGCGAGCTCGCCATCGTCGCCCGCGCCGGTGCGCCGGTCGGCAACAACGCGCTCCTGTATGGCCTCGCCGGCTACTCCAACCTTGGCTCGGGAACCGGCTATCACCTCGATGGCGTTCGCGTCGGCGCGGGTGTCGAGGTGGCGGTCAGCCCCAAGGTGTTCGTCAATCTCGAGCAGCGTTATTCGAACTACGAAGCCGGCGTCGACGGCTTCCAGACGGTCGCCGGCCTCGGCTTCCGCTTCTAACCAGGTCGCAACACCGGAACGGCGCGGGAGCCCGGCTCTCGCGCCTTTTCTCGTTCCAGGACGGCCTCCCTTCGTCGCGCCCAGGCGCACGTTCGTCGCGCGCTGCGGATCTGCGTCTCATCCTCTGCGCTTTTCGGCGCAGCGACGCTGATCGGCGCTGACGACATCGCCATCCTCCCGACCGAAGCCGCAATTGGGGTGAAGGCAGGAGACAAATGGCGGAGGCGTGTTCTGCGCTCGGCAGCAGCCGGGCGGCGATCAATGGCGACGGGTCGCTGATCGCCTTTGTTCGGCCCGGTTCGGACACGGCCGAACTGACCCTCGTCGATCGGCGTTCCCGGCGGGAGACGATGCTGAGGCCGGGAGGCACTCCGTGCCCGATCGGCGATGGCCCCGCCTGGATCGGCGACGTCGCCCTGAGCGCAAACGGCGCGATTCTCGCCTTCGTTCACGCGGTGCCGGAGCGGAGCGCCGACGACGGCGGTCTGTCGCTCAAGGCCTATTCCGATCTCTATGTCTACGAGCTTCGAAGGCGCAGGCTGCTCCGCCTTGGCGCCGACGGCGCGCTCGATGCCATTGCCGGGACGCTTCCGCAGATCCTCGAGGTCGCCGTGTCTGGGACGGGAGACCAGATCGGCTTCGCAGCCGTCACCGCGTCCGGCCCCCCCGGGGAGACCAACATCTTTCTGTACGACCGGGCCGGACCGGGCCTCATCCAGGTGAACGGCCCCGCGAACGGCGCAGGGCGGGCGATCGCGATGAGCGCGGACGGCGGCACCTTGTTTTTCTGCAATACCGCCGACGGCGGCCTTTTCGTCCATGAGCGCGCGCTGGGCCGCACGACGGCGCTGCCGATTACGACCTTGCCGCGGAATGTCGGAGCGGGCCGGCCTTATGCGATTACAGGCGACGGTCGGCTGATCGCGTTCGAGACCGACAGCGGTGAGCGGCATGTGCGCCTGTATGACCGCGCGACGGGCTTGATCGAAGAGGTCAGCGAGACTCTGGGCCTGTTCTGCCGCCATGCCGAGCAGCCCACGATCTCGCGCGACGGCCGCTACGTCGCGTTCAGCAGCCGGCTTCCGGGGCTCCGCGCGAGCGCCGATCTGTGGCGGATCTACGTCTTCGATCGCGCGACCCGCCGGGTGCGGCTGATCGACGGCAATGACGATGCTGCCGCGCCACGCCGGGCCAGCATCTCGGCGGACGGATCGACATTGCTGACCGAAATCACCCGGGCGGGCGGCACGCCGGCGATCGCCATCCGAGCCAACCCGCTCCACAGCAGGATGGGGCCGGCGCGGTCAGCATCGACCCGGACTTCGTCGGCCGCGGCGCCGAGCGCGAGCGCGCGGCCGTTCCAGCCCGCGCTGACGGCGGCGTGATCAGACGGGTGCGCGGAGCAGGGCGCGAACGCCGGCATGGTCCGTGTCGTAGGCGAGATCGGCTTGAAGGCTCTTCGCCATGGCCTTGATCAGCTTGGTGCCGAGGCCCGTGCCCTTGATCGATCCGTCGCTGGGAAGGCCCTCCCCATCATCCTCGACGCTGAGCAGGAATTCGTGCTCGCTCTCCCGCGAGAGGCGGATGCGGACCTCTCCGTCGGTTTCGGGCGGGTAGGCATATTTGCAGGCGTTGCTGACCAGTTCGTTGACGATGACGCCCAGCGACACGGCACGATCCGCGGTGAGCCGGACCGGATCGGCACCGAGCGTCAGCCGACGTGGCGATTGCGGTGTCGACCAGGTCTGCTCGAGCTCGGCGACGAGCGCACGCAGATATTCGTCCATCGACACGAACTCGACGTCTCCGGACGAATAAAGGCGGCGGTGAACATGGGCGATCGCCTGGACCCGCTGCTGGGTTTCCTGGAGCGCCGCCTGCGCTGCGCCGTCCTTGAGCAGCGAGGCCTGCATGTGCACGAAGGCGGAGACGAGCTGCAGGCTGTTGGCGACGCGGTGATTGACCTCGCGAAGCAGGGTCTCGAGCCGGGCGTTGCTGGCGCGAAGCTCCTCCTCGACGCGTTCCTTGGCGCTTCGCAGGTGAACCCGCTCGATCGCCTGGGTGAAGGAGCTTGCGAGGAGATCGAAAAAGTCGTCGCCGATCGACTTCACCACATAGTCGGCAGCCCCGGCCTTCAGCGCGGCGACGGCGATCCGGGTCTCGTCGGAGCCGGTGACGTAGACCACCGGTGGACAGTCCGGAACCGACTTGAGCGCGGAGAGGGTGGCAAGACCGTCCTGACCGGGCATATAATGGTCCATCGCGATAAGGTCGTAAGCCCCCGCGCGAGCCTTGGCGACGCCCTCGCCGCCGCTGGCTGCAAGGTCGACGTCGAAACCGCGGCGACGGAGCGCGCGCTGGATCAGCCGACGAAGACCGTCGTCGTCATCGATATAGAGAATGCGTGCCTGCGGCGTCTCGCTCAAGCCTGGTCATCCACGTCGGGCACCTGGATCACCGAAAGGAACAGGCCAAGCTGGCGGATCGCGTCGGCGAAATTCTCGTAATTGACCGGTTTGGTGATGTAGACGTTGCAGCCGAGATCGTAGCAGCGCTGGATCTCGACCTTGTCGTCGGTGGTGGTGAGCACCACGACGGGGGTGCGCCGCAGCGGCCCCTCGCTCTTGATCCGGGCCAGGATATCGGTGCCGCTCATGTCGGGCAGATTGAGATCGAGCAGGATCAGGGCAGGGCCGTTCCGGGCCGGGCCTTCCGGAGCTTCGTAGAGATATTGAAGCGCAGACGTTCCGTCGGTGAAATGGCGAATGTTGTTCGAGATCCCGGCACGGCGGATATTCTTCTCGATCAGACGCGCATGGCCCTCATCGTCCTCGATCATGACGATGTTGACGGGATGATGGTCGGTCATGCTGCGTAATTCCCCGCCTCGAGAGTGAGCGGCACTGAAAGCCGGAAGGTGGCGCCGTGGTCAAGCTGCGATCGCACGTCGATGACGCCGCCGAGCCGATAGGCGAGCGCCCGGACATGGGCGAGGCCGATGCCTTCGCCGGGCTGATCCTGCGCGCCGGAGCGGCGGAACAGATCGAAGATCCGCTCATGATCCTTGGGATCGATGCCGCGGCCATTGTCGCTGACTTCGAACACCGCGCGCGCACCGTCGCGATGGCCGCTGATGCGGATGATCCCGGGCCGCCCGGGCTTTAGATATTTCACGGCATTTTCGACGAGATTGGACAGGATCTGATCGAGCGCGACGCGGTCGCTGACCACGTCGGGCAAGGCGGCGGCGCTGATTTCGGCCCCCGCATCGGCGGCGCGCTGGTGGAGATTGTCGATGATCGACTGCACGAGGGCGTTCATGTCGAGCGGCTCAGGGGTCAAAGCGCGCCGTCCCTCACGCGAGAGGCGGAGAATGGCATTGATCAGGCGGTCCATCTTCTGGGTCGACGTGCGGATGAATCCGATCGCCTCGGGAAGGTCCTCCCGCACCGCCAGCCGCGCTTCCTGGGGAACGCTTTCGGGCGCCTGTTCCTCGATCCTGTCGATCCAGCCGCCGATCGTCTTGCGGGCGGCATCGAGCTCGGCGGTGAAGCCCATCACGTTGACCAGCGGCGAGCGCAGATCGTGCGAGACGATGTAGGCGAAGCGCTGGATTTCCTGATTGGCGCGCTGCAATTCGCTGGTGCGTTCCTGCACCAGCATTTCGAGATCGCCGTTCAGGCGGCGCAGCTCGTTGCGCGAGGCCGACAGCTGGCCGGTATAGCGCCGCATGACGGCGAGGGTGAAGGCGGCGACGAGGACCAGCAGCAATCCGGCAATGGTCAGCACCGTGTAGAAGGTGGCGAGGGTCGCATGCTGACGCTCGTTGCGCAGCCGCAGCAGCGCGCGTTCGTCGTCTCGCATGCTCTGGGCGATTGCCCGGATCTGCCGGGTGAGCGCAACGCCGGGATCCTGGTTGAAATTGGCGAAGTCGGCCGCCCGGCCGCTGGCCACCTGCTCGATCGTCTGTGCCTGCAGGAGCTGCTGGCGCCGCAGCAGGGTGCGAAGGCGAATGGCGCGCGCCTGCTGGCGCGGATTGTCGGCGGTGACCTTCGCGATGTCCTCCGCCAGGGCCGGCAATCCTGCCGCCGCGCTGACGAAAATCGTTCGGAAGGCAGGATCGCGGGACAGCAGATAGCCCCGGCGGCCCGTCTCCGACCGCTCTACCAGGGTCGCGAAGTCGCTGATCTTCGCATCGACCAGCAAGGTGTGCTCCACCGCGGCGGCATTGTCCTGATTGCGGCTCTGCAACCATGCCGCCGCGGCCGCGGCGAGGAGCAAGGCCGCAAAGCCAAGCGCGAGCATCGGGGCGAGCACACGCGCGACGCCGCGCTCCGCATTTTCAGGGACAAGTGGCATGCGCGCTTCCTAGAGTGCGATCGTCCGTGGTGAAAGCGCCAGAGGCTTCCACGGCGCGCAATACGGCTCTACGAGGCTGCCGCGCCATTATGCGCCCGTCAATTTCCCTTGGGAGCCGATGAGCTTCGATCTGCACTTTCTCCTGTTCGCGATACCGGCCGTGATCCTGATCGGTCTCGCCAAGGGTGGCTTTTCCGGGCTGGGCGCGCTTGGGACGCCGTTGATGGCGCTCGGCACCGGCGATCCGGTCAAGGCCGCGGCAATCCTGCTGCCGATCCTGATCGCGCAGGACGTGGTCGGGGTGGCGGCGTTTCGGAAGAGCTGGGATGCCTGGATCCTCAAAGCGATGCTGCCGGGCGCGGTCGCCGGTATCGGTCTCGGCTATGTCCTTGCCGCCGCAGTGTCCTCCGCAGCCGTGATGGCATCCCTCGGCGCGGTGTCGATCCTGTTCGGTGCCTATCGCCTGTGGGCCGAACGGGGCGGACGGATCGCGGCCTCGTCCACTTCGCCGGCCTGGGTAGGGGCACTCTTCGGAGTTGCTACCGGGTTCACCAGCCAGATCGCCCATGCCGGCGGCCCGCCCTTTCAGATGTGGGTGATGCCTCGCAAGCTGCCCCGCGACGTGTTTGTCGGTACCTCGGCGATTTTCTTTGCGGTGGTCAATTGGATCAAGGTGCCCGCCTATCTCGCGCTTGGTCAGTTCACGACCGAAAACGCGGTCACCGCGGCGATGCTGCTGCCGCTTGCCGTCCTGTCGAGCCTTGCGGGCGTCAAGCTGGTCCGGAAGGTTTCGCCGGAGCGTTTCTACGTGATCGTCTACTGGCTGATGATCGTCGCTGGTACCAAGCTCCTGCTCGACGGGCTCGGGCTCGCCTGATCGCCTGAGCGGCAGGATCGTCTCCCCCTCCAGCAACAAAAGTGACATAGCTGCTTACTGCGCCGAAACGACTATGGCGCAGGACGATCCGATGCCTGCATCCATGGCCGGAATGGAACATGTCGTGTCGCCGTGCACTATTGCTTGCGACATGAACAGTCGGCGACTCGTGCCTTTGTCTCTGCGTCGTCTCGAAGACTCTCCCCTGGTCTTCACTCAGGCACGTTTCCCCCCGCAGACATGTTTTCCCGGTGGCTGACAGCCCCACCTTTGTTTGGATACGAGGAGATCCCAGATGAACATCAAGACGATCATGCTCACCGCCTCCTTGCTCGCGTCTAGCGGCATCGCCGCTGCGCAGACCAGCGCGCCGGCCGCCGGCCAGCAGCCCGCACCGCAGACGGCTCCGGAACAGCCGGTCGCTGAGCCCGGCACCGATCAGGCCACCACAGCAGGCACCCCGCAGACCGGCACGCCTTCGGCCACTGGTGCGAACTCGACGACGGGCACGACCGGCACCACGGACACGACCCAGGGATCCGGCAGCGTCACGACCGGAGCGAGCGCAGCGTCCGACCAGGTCAGCCTCGCAACCGCCGCCGATGTGACCGCAGGGGCCAAGGTGTTCGATCAGGCCGGCGGCGCGGTCGGAACCATCGAGTCGGCGAATGCGCAGGGTGCCGTCGTCTCGACCGGAACGGCGCGGGTCCAGATCCCGCTCGGTAGCTTCGGCAAGAACAGCAGCGGCCTGGTGATCGGAACGACCAAGGCCGACCTGGAAGCCGCCGCGGCCAAGGCGACTCCGAAGAAGTAACGAACTGGAATGACGGTGGGCGGGGTGCCGAGGCACCCCGCCCGCTATTCATGTGTGCTCAGGCGCGTCAGCGCGAACCGCCCCACGTGTAGGTGAGGCCCAGGCCGCCGGAGAATTGATCGCGCTTGCCATAGGTCCGAACAAGCGGCGACTTGCCGGCATCCTCGATCAGACGATCATATTTGGCGTAGCTCATGATCCCCCAGTTGCGGCCGAGTTGGAACAGCAGGCCGGCGGTTCCGCCGACCGCCTGCACGCCACCGTCGGGATCGTAAAGGGGAAGCCCTGTTGCGGCGCTCTCGCGCGGGTTCACGCCGAAATAGGCCTGATTGTACTTGGCGTCGGAGAAGGTGACACGCGGTCCGATCGAGAAGAGATAGCGATCGGCGTCGCGCAGGACGAAATCGGCGCCGGCATTGCCGACCCATCCGTCATGCCCGCCAAGGCCCTTCCGCCCTTCGACGCGTAGCCGGAAGTTCGGTGCCACGTACAATTGGGCGAAGGCGCCGGCCTCGACCGTGGTCTTCACCTTGTCGACGGGCGCGCCGACCTTGCTCGGCTTGCGCTTGCCCTCGATGTTCAGCGAGGGTCCGACCTCGAACGTGCCCGTCTTGATCAGACCAAGGCCGATCGCCTCGTCGGGTGCCTCGAACTCGAACTGGTCCTCGCGGGTATAGGAGAAATCGATCATCGGCCGGATGCTGTAATCGTCGGAGCCGGGGAAGCTCGGCACCGCCTGCGCGCCGATGCCGACGCGGTAGCGCCGGGGCGCCTTGGTTTCCTGCGCTCCGCCATCGTCCTGGGCCACGGCCGGCGCCGAGGGCAGGAGGAGCGGAAGGATGAATGCGGCGGCGAGTGCCGTCGTTCGCGTCATGGTCATGCGTCGGAACCCCTGTCTTGCAGCCTTCGTGTCCCTAGCGGGAAGCGGCCTTCGTGGCGATGAAAGTTTCTGCCGTTCCGGTTGCTTTCGGTCGCGGCGTCAGGCGGTGGAACACCCGAAGGGCAATTCGGTTCATATCCGAAATCAATCTACTGACATCCGTGGCAATTGAGTCGCATTCAGGCGTCTCCCCGACACGGAGCAGTCGGCGGCGGCACTGCCCGATGGGCCGTACCACCGCCGCGGAAATCACAGCCTCCCCTCGACGAGCAGTTCGCGAGTGCGCTGGAGCGTCGAAAGCAGGGCGCTCCTGTAGCCGTTATCGCTGTCGAACTGGGCCTGCTCGGCCTGCTCTTCGGGCCCGTTGGGCGCCTTGTCGCGGAGACCGAGATAGCAATAGAAGCGGAGCTGCAGCGCGCCGTTCGCGTCCTCGAACAATTCGTTAACGATCGCGCCTTCGCGCGGGCCGCCGGCCTGGAAGAAGGTGACCTTGCGCTCCGGCTCGAAGGCGATGATCTCGCGCAGGTCTGCGCCCGCAATCGTTGCCTCGCGAACGAGGTGCGTCCCACTCTCCTCGACGACGTCGCAGCGGGTGCAAAGGCCTGGCGGCAGAAACAAGCGGGCGTCGCGGGCCTTCAGAACCAGGCCCTTCCAGACCTGATCGCGGGTGAGTCTGATCTCGCCATCCGGATTTACCGGAACGGTCGCGGTCGAATAGATCATGTCATGTTTCCCTGGATTGTAGGTTGAAGAGGCTGGAGCGCTCAGGCCGCGATCTGCGCGACGAAGTCGCGGTACGAGCGCATTGGGCGGCCGAGCAGGGTGGTCAGGCGCTCGACGTCGCCGGCGTCGGCAACCATGCCGTCGGTCAGGAATCGGTCGGCCATCAGGCGCATGTCGAGAGCCATCCAGTGCGGCATGACCTGGCGGAGATTCTGCTCGAAGCCGGCGGTGTCGTCGCCTGCATAGGTGATCGGGCGACCCAGGATGTCCGTCCAGATCGCCGCGGCATCGGTGCCGGTCAGCGTATCCGGGCCGACCAGGTTGATCCGGGTAAGCGGCAGCGGCGCGTCGGCTCGCTCACGGCGGATCAGCTCGATGGCGGCGATCTCGCCGACGTCACGGGCGTCGATCATCGCCAGGCCCTTCGCGCCGATCGGCATCGGGTAGATGCCGTAACGGGTCACCACGTCCTTGATGGTGATGTCGTTGTTCATGAAATAGGCCGGACGGAGGATGGTGGCGTTAAGACCCATTTGCTCGATCATCCGCTCGACCCCGAACTTTCCGGCGAAGTGCGGCACGTCCACGTACAGGTCGCTGTGGATCACCGAGAGGTAGACGATCCGCTTCACCCCGGCCTCGCGGGCGATCGCCAGGGCGACCAGCGCCTGCGTGAATTCGTCCGCCACCACGCCGTTCAGCAGGAAGAGCGTGGAAATGCCGCCAAAAGCGCTGCGCAACGAGTCGACGTCGAGCAGATCGCCCTTGACGACCTCCACGCCGGCCGGGAAGCCGGCTTTCGAGGGATCACGTACCAGGGCGCGCACGTCGGCGCCGCGCTTCACAAGCTGGTCGACGACATTGCGGCCGACATTTCCGGTCGCACCGGTAACGAGAATGGTCATTGGGGTCACTCCTTGGGTTGAGCCATCTGGCACCCCCGAAATGATCGATCCACATTCCAGCCGGTAGACGCTATATCTGGACACATCGTCTCACTGGTGGAACATATGGATCTGCTTGCGCTTGCCGATTTCACGCTGGTCGCGCGCCATGGCGGGTTCGGCCGGGCCGCCCGTGCGGCGGGACGGCCGAAGGCGACCTTGTCGCGGCGGGTGGCGGAGCTGGAGGCGAGCCTTGGCCTGCGCCTCTTCGAGCGCGGTGCGCGCGCGCTCAAACTGACGGAAGAAGGGCGGGCGCTTGCCGAGCGTGCCGGGATGCTGCTCATCGAACTGGAGGAGACTGCGGCGGCGATCGCCTCGCGCGGCGACAGGCCGCGTGGGCGCCTGCGGATCAGCGCCCCTTTGCTTTTCTCGCAGACTGCGATGGGCAAGCTCGCGGCCGACTTCGCCCTGGCCTATCCTGAGGTCCGGCTGGAAGTGACGGCGGAAGACCGGCCCGTGGACATGATCGAAGAGGCCTACGATCTCGTGATCCGGGTCAATCCGGATCCGGACGAGAGCCTGATCGGCCGCGTGTTCCTGCACGACCGATTGGTCGTGGTGGCGAGTCCCGCCGTCGCGAGACCGGTGGACGGCAGTGCCGTTCCGGCGGTGGTGCGGGCAGGCGGCGACCGCTCGGCCTGGACGGTGAAGACGCCTGCGGGCCGATCGAGCATCGCAATCGACCCGGTCCTCAGCCTGTCGTCGCTGGTCATGGTTCGCGACGCGGTGCGCGCGGGCCTTGGCGCCGCCCGTCTGCCGGTGTCGCTGGTCAGTCATGACCTCGCGGACGGGACATTGATTTCGTGGGGCGACGTGGATGGACCGGATATCGCCTTGTGGGCGCTCTATCCCTCGCGGCGACTGCTGAGCGCCCGGGTGTCGGCATTCCTCGACCATCTCAAGCACGCTTTCCCGAACGGAGTTCCGGAAGAGCTGGCTGCCTTCATCCGCAGGTGAGGTGACCCGGCATGACGTCCGTGAGATCCCACGGAGTGGGCCCTGCCGGAGGTAACACTTGGAAATCGTGACCTTCGGCATATGGTAAGATGCCGCAGGCTGTGACAGCATTGCATCCATGGCAGGCGATCATCGGAATCGGCATCATCGGAGGTCCTCGGTCGTAGCGCCCCTTGCGGGGTGCGCCGCCGGGTGGCCGCGCTATCGGGGATTCATGCCCGAGTTTGCGCGCCTGGGCGGATGGGTGATGGCCCTGCTGGTGCTGATCGGGCTTCAGACGCCGCTGCGGGCGCAGCCGGCGCCGGGCAGCAATGTGGCAGTGTCGCTGCTGCCGGGCGCGAGCGAAGCTCCGGCAGGCGCATCGATCCCGGTGGCGATCGTGATGAAGCCCAAGCCCGGCTGGCACGGCTATTGGAAGAATCCCGGCGATGCCGGTGCGGAAGCGACGATCGCCTGGGATTTGCCGAAGGGTGTGACCGTCGGCGCGCTCCGCTATCCCGTGCCGGAACGGCTGATCGTCGCCGGGATCATGAATTATGTCTACGAGCACGAACATGCGTTGCTCACCGAGCTGACGGTGGCGGCCGACGTGGCGCCGGGAACGCGGCTGCCGCTCGGGGCGAAGCTCGATTTCCTCGCCTGCACGGACAAGATCTGCGTTCCGGAAAGTGCGCAGGTCTCGATGGACATCGTCGCGGGAGCGGCGGGGCGCCCGCCAGTGAAGGACCCGCGCTTCGATGCCTTCGAAGCCGCCATGCCGAAGCCCCTGGGCGTCGACGGCAGATTCGTGGTCGAGAATGGCCGGGCGCGGATCGGCATACCGCTTCCCGCCACTCTGGCGGTCGCCGATCCCTATTTCTTCCCGCTCGACTATGGCAGCCTCGATCACAGCGCCGTGCAGACGGTGAGCCGCGCCGGCGACCTGCTGATCGTCGAGACGAAAGCGGGTCCGAATGCGGCCGGTCTCGCGACGATCGCGGGACTGTTGACGATCGGCAAGGGCCAGGGGCTGCTGCTGACCGCCAGGCCCGGCATGGTTCCGGCCGCAGGCGAGCCGATCGGTGCCACGGGTGGCCAAAAGGCGGGCGGGCCGGGCGTCATCGTCGCGGCGCTCGCCGGCGCGATCCTTGGCGGCCTCCTGCTCAACATCATGCCCTGCGTGTTTCCAATCCTGAGCCTCAAGGCGCTGAGCCTCGCCAAGGCCGGGGCGGATGAGGGCGGGGCGCGACGGGAGGCCTTGGCCTATACGGCGGGTGTCGTGCTGGTCTGCCTCGCGCTCGGCGGCATCCTGCTCGGCCTGCGCGCCGGCGGTGCGGCGGTGGGCTGGGCCTTTCAGCTGCAGGATCCGCGCGTGATCCTGGTCCTGCTGCTGCTCGTCACCGGGATCGGGCTCAACCTGGCGGGCCTGTTCGAGCTTCCGGCAATCGGCGGCGGCAGCCGGTTGGCGGGCAGGAGCGGGGCACAAGGGGCCTTCTGGACCGGTGCGCTGGCGGCTTTCGTGGCGACGCCGTGCACCGGGCCCTTCATGGGGGCAGCCCTCGGAGCGGCCCTGGTGCTGCCGACCGCCGCGGCGCTTGCCATATTTGCGGGACTGGGACTCGGGCTCGCTCTGCCCTTCCTGCTGCTCGGCCTGGTGCCGGCGTTGCGGCGCCGGCTGCCGAAGCCCGGCGCATGGATGAACCGGCTGCGCCGCATCCTCTCGATCCCGATGTTCCTGACCGCCCTGGGGCTTGCCTGGATCCTCGGGCGGCAGGCGGGGGTCGATGCGATGGCATTGGGTCTCGGCGCCGCCTTGCTGCTCGCCCTGGGGCTTTGGTGGGTCGGCGTGCGGCAGGGGCGTCCGCGTGCCTGGCTGCCGCTTGCGCCGGCCCTTGCCGCCGCACTGGCCGCGATGTTGATCGTGCCGCTCGAGGCACCTGCCGGAGCCAAGGCACAGCCAGTTCTCCAGGGCGAGATGTTCAGCGACGAGAAGCTCGCCGCGTTGCGCAGCCAAGGGAGGCCGGTCTTCCTCTATTTCACGGCCGACTGGTGCATCACCTGCAAGGTCAACGAAAAGGGCGTGCTGGCGCGGTCGGAAGTGGCCAAGAGCTTCACGAGCCGCAACGTCGCCGTGCTGGCGGGAGACTGGACGCGGGGCGATGCGGCGATCGGCCGCTTTCTCGCCGAGCACGGCCGGTCCGGGGTGCCGCTCTATCTCTATTACGCGCCGGGGCAGGAGGCGAAGATCCTGCCGCAGATTCTGACGGTCGGGGATCTGACCGGGCTTGGAACGTGACACCACAGAGGAGGCCAAGATGAAGCATCTGTTCCCGATTGCCGCTGCGCTCCTGCTCGGCTGTCAGACGGCGCTCGCCGCACCGCCGATCGGCAGCCAGGCACCCGGCTTCAGCCTTCCCGATGCGAACGGAAAGACGGTCAGCCTCGATCAGTTCAAGGGCAAGGTCGTGGTTCTGGAATGGAATAATCCCGGCTGCCCTTATGTGAAGAAGCATTATGAGAGCGGCAACATGCAGAAGACGCAGGCCGCCGCGCGGAGGGACGGTGTCGTCTGGCTGTCGATCAATTCCGGCGGAGCGGGCCAGCAGGGCCACATGAACGGCGCGCAGGCCAAGGCTTTCGTCGCAGGCCAGAAAGCGCAGCCGAGCGCGTATCTGCTCGATGCACAAGGCGTCGCCGGCAAGCGTTACGGCGCCGTCACCACGCCCCACATGTACGTCATCGATAAAGCCGGCAAGCTGGTCTATGCCGGAGGGATCGACGACAAGGCGACGGCGAACAAGGCCGACATCCCGGGCGCGCGCAATCACGTGCTGGCGGCTCTGGGCGAGCTCAAGGCCGGCAAGGCCGTGTCGGTCGCGACCAGCCGGCCTTATGGCTGCTCGGTCAAATATGCGGGCGGCTGAGGGATATCGCGCCTCGGCACGGCCGGGCCGTGACTTTCGGCCGCTGGCGAGGCGCGCGGCCCTGTGGCAGCCTTCCTTCATCGCCGGCCGGCCCGGCTATCCGCCTCGCTGGATCTTCTGCATTGCGGCGCTGGCCGTGTGGCTGGCCCTAGGGTGGCCGGTTCTCGACAGGATCTTGAGCGGCGGGATGATCCGCAATGCGCCCGTGTCGCCGCTCTGGCTCGTCCCCTTCACGATGTTCGGCGCGTCGATCCTTGCCGCAATGGCCCTGACGCTGCGACCGGTCCTCCACTGGACCTTGCTGTGCGTCCAGCTCGCTCTGGTCATGGCGATGACGATCATCGTTCCGTGGGCAGCGATGTCGACGTTCCTGATCATCATCGCGTGGCAGGCCGCGATGGCGACCGCCCCGGCCAGAGCGCTTGCATGGGTCGCGTTCCAGACGCTGGCGGTCGTCGCCACGCTTGCTCAAACGCTGAATCCGGATCTGTGCTGGGTGATCGGCAAATCCGTTGCGCTGCAGCTGCTGCTCGTATTCACCGCGCAGGCCCTGCGGCGCGAGGGCGAAACGGCTCGAGACCTGGCCGAGGCGAACCGGGAATTGCGGTCCGCGCACGCGATTATCGCCAACGCGGCGCGCGGCGCCGAGCGCCTCCGCATCTCCCGCGAGCTGCACGATGCCTGGGGGCATGAGCTGACCGCGCTCGGCCTGCAGCTCGAGATCGCGAGCCACGTCACCGAGCCGGGCCGCGCGAAGGATCATGTGATGCAGGCGAAGAGCCTGTCCCGAGACCTCCTCGCCAAGGTCCGCGACGTCGTCGCTACGTTGCGCCAAGCGGAGCGCTGCGATTTGCGGGCTGCGCTGGAGGCGCTGGCGCAAAGCGTGCCGGCTCCGGCGATCCATGTCGACATCTCTCCCGACGTGCGGGTCGGCCCCGAACAGGCGCACGCTTTGATCCGGTGCGCTCAGGAAAGCGTGACCAATGCGATCCGGCATGCGGACGCGTCGAACCTATGGCTTCAGGTAACGCCGGACGGCGACGGCGTGCGTCTCGTCGCGCGCGACGATGGACGCCCGGTGCGCACCGAGGCCGCTCCGGGGTCCGGGTTGGTGGGAATGCGGGAGCGGATGGAGTGTCTCGGCGGCAGACTGGCGGTCCGTACCGGTCGCGACGTGGGCTTCACGATCGATGCCTGGTTGCCGTCGAGCCCGCCGAGCGCGGCATGATCCAGGCCCGATGATCCGCGTCGTCCTCGTCGACGATCAGATGCTGGTTCGCCAGGGCATCCGCGGTCTGCTCGAACTGCTGCCCGATATCGCGGTGATCGGAGAGGCGTGCGATGGCGCGGAGGCGCTGGAAACGATCCCGGCGCTCAGGCCCGACGTTCTCCTTCTGGACGTCCGGATGCCGCGCCTCGACGGTATCGCCGTTCTTGAAGCCCTGCGCGACGCGGATGCGCTGCCGCCGACATTGGTGCTGACGACGTTCGACGACGGCGATGCCGCGATCGCGGCGATCAAGGCCGGCGCCAAGGGCCTGATGCTGAAGGACGTGTCGCTGGAAGACCTGGCGCAGGCGATACGGACCCTCGCAGACGACAAGACGGCATATCAGCCGGCCATGACCGAAAGCCTCATGGCCGCGATCCGCCGCAGCCCCTTGGAAACCTCGGGCCCTGCCACCGCCGAGGCCCTCACCGGTCGCGAGAAGGAGGTGCTGCACCTCATCTGCGCTGGCTACAGCAACAAGGAAATCGCCGATCTGCTTGCGCTCGCCGAAGGGACGGTCAAGAACCACGTCTCCAACCTGTTGCTGAAGCTCCATGCCCGCGACCGAACGGGCGCAGCGCTCAAGGCGTTGCAGGGAGGACATCTCGGCTGATCTTCAACGATCGGACATCGCCGCATCGAACGTGCGGCCGCTTGCAGCGTGACGCACGCTTGCAGCGTGACGCATACCTTTCTACGGACCTGAATAGTACCAGTTCAATACCGGAGATCGCGATGACGTCACGCAGCACCAGGTTCGGCGCTCCTTTCCGAGCGGCGGCAGCCCTGGCGATGGGCATTGCAGGCGTGGCGACGGGCGCTGCAGAGGCGGCGCCGACGACCTTGCCCGCGCTGTTTCCCGAGCCCGTCTCGATAACCTTGAAGGCCGGCGAGGTCCGGCTCGGCACATCGGTCGTGCTGGTCGCGGCACCGGGCACGGATGCGGAAACGATCGCTCTGGTGCGCGACGTTCTTGCCGCCGCGGGTGTGGAGCGGATCGCGACCGCGCAGCGATTGCCGGGTGCGATCGATCGCACCCATATCGTCCTCGGCAGCGCAGAGGCGGCGGTGGTTCGCGACGCGCTCAAGCGCAGCAAGGCGCTGCCGGACGGCCACAAGGAAGGCTATACCCTGGCCAGCATCGCCGCGGCGGGCGAGGACGGGCTTATCACGCTCGCCGGCCAGGATCGTGACGGGCTGTTTCATGCCGTCCAGACCTTCCGCCAGCTGACCGAGCGGAGCACCTTCCCGACGCTGGTCATCCAGGATCATCCGGCGATGCCGATCCGCGGCACGATCGAGGGCTTTTACGGCAAGCCCTGGACGATGGCGGACCGCGCCAAGCATCTCGAATTCCTCGGCCGCACCAAGGCCAACACCTATATCTACAGCCCGAAGGATGATCCCTATGCACGGGATCGCTGGCGCGAGGCCTATCCGGCCGAGACGTTGTCCGCGCTTGGGGCGCTGGCGGCGACCGCGCGGCGCAACCATGTCGATTTCGTCTATGCGATCTCACCCGGCCCCTCGATCTGCTTCTCCGACGCGGCCGACCGACAGTCGCTGAATCGAAAGTTCGAGGCGCTGCGTGCGCTCGGCGTGCGCAGCTTCTACGTCGCGCTCGACGATATCGAATATACCAAGTGGAATTGCGCTGGCGATGAATCGGCGTTCGGCCCTTCCGGTGCCCAGGCCGCCGGGATCGCGCAGGCGGATCTTCTGAACGGGGTCCAGGCGGAGCTTGTCCGTCACGATCCCACCGCCGCCTTGATCATGGTCCCGACCGAATATTACGACGCCAAGGAAAGCCCCTACAAGGCCGCGCTGCGGACCAGGCTCGATCCGCGGATCATCGTCCAATGGACCGGAACCGACGTCGTGCCGCCCGCCATCTCCATCCCCGACGCGCGCGCCGCAACCAAGGCATTCGGCCGCAAGACCTTGTTGTGGGACAATTATCCGGTCAACGATTACGGCCAGTCGACGGGCAGGCTGCTGCTCGCGCCCTATGCGAAGCGCGAGGCAGGCCTCTCCGGTGAGCTGGCCGGGATCGTCTCCAACCCGATGAACCAGGAGGTGCCGAGTCGCGTCGCGGTGATGGGCCTGACCGCCTTTGCGTGGAACGACCGCGGCTATGATGCCGAGCGCACCTGGCACGCCGCCGCACGCGAGCTTGCCGCAGGGGATGCGCGGGTGGCCGACGCCTTGTTGACCTTCTTCGACACCCAGCATCTTGCGCCGACCTTCGGCAGCCAGCCCTGGCAGGAGCAGGCGCCGCGGCTCAAGGCGATGCTCGACGGCGTGCGAGAGGCGATCGCCGGCGGCGACGCAGCGGCGCGTGCCGAGGCCATCGCCGCGCTCGCCCGGAGCGCCGATGCCTTTGCCGCGGCGCCCGACATCATCCGCGCCGGGGTTGCCGATCCAGGCTTTGCCGAACAGGCACGGCCGTGGCTGCAGGCGATGCAGGGCTGGGGACGGGCGCTGCAGCTCAGCGCGGCCGGGCTCGACGCCGCCAATGCGGGCAGCGGTGCGGCACCGCGCCTGTTCGCCGAGGCGCAGCGGCTGGCGGCGGAAGCCACGGCGATCCAGTCGATCCCCGGTGCGACTCGCTTCGACGGCCCGGTCAAGATCGCCGACGGCGTGCTCAACCGCTTCGTCGCCGACGCTCCGAGGCTGATCGCAACCGACGCTTCCCGCGCCGACGTCGCTTCGGCGCGGCGAGGGGCAGTCGGAAGCGAAGGGCGGCGAGGCGAGCGCCTGCCGAGCCGATATGCGTTGCAGCGGCTGGAAGGCTGATCGAGGTTAGTGCACATTTGCCGCATTCGCCGGAGACTGAGACTCATGCCGAGGGATGATCGCCCTTATTATCTGGCGCGTGCCGAGTGGGAGTTGGCGCGCGCACGGGCCTCCGCGCATCCGGACGCCGCCCGTGCCCATGCCCTGCTCGCCGGCTATTATTTCGACCGTGTCTATGGCGATCCACCGACGGACGAGGTCGGCGAACAATTGAGAGCGGCGGAATAAATCAGGCGCGCTCCACCCGGCAGGCGAAACAGCCGCGGCGGGCATGGTGGAGATGGAGATAGGCGGTGTCTTCGCGTTCGAGGAAGCCGGCGATCACGCGCTTCAGCATCTCGCCTTCGACGACCTCCGCGGCGATCATCATGTCGGCGCCGTTGTAAGCCCGGACCGAGTAAAGGCGGGCGCGCATGTCGGCGGGGAGCGCGGTATCCGAATAGGGGCTCTGCGCGCCCTCGCGGACGAAGATCGGCCCGGATGCGCGGTAGGGCGTCTCACCCCCGAGATGGTGATGGGTCAGCAGCAGCACTGATTCGCCGGGCTCGGCGTCACGCAACGTGATCCGGCAAGGGAATCCGGGTTTTGAATCCGCAGCGATGCGCATGGCGCCCTGCTGCGCAAGCGCTTCGTCGGACAAGCCGAACAGGTGGCGGAAAGGGGCAGGGTCAAGTCCGATGAAGCGCGCTTGCATTCTGTGTCTCCTGGATGATGTTCGCTGCCGGACTAAAGGTGCGCGGCGGTAGCCGCGTCCCGGCGCTTGCGTTTGAACTCGGTGGTGGCTTGCTGCCGCGCAGGCGGCATGCAAAGCGGGCGCCGTGTGAGATGGCAGGAGCGCGACGAAGGAGATGCGCGTGGCGGATTCGGGTCGATACGTGCTGTTCGGGGTCAAGGGCTGGGGATCGGCGCTGGCCGAAGCGCTGCTCGAGCTTTGCCGTGCGCCGTACGAGCTGGTCGAGGTCGATGGTTTCGACACGCCGAGCGCCGCCCGGGACCGGCTCCTCGCTTACAATCCCCTGGCCCAGGTACCCACGCTGGTGCTGCCCGACGGTGTCGTCATGCGGGAAAGCGCCGCGATCGCGCTGCTACTTTCCGAACTGCATCCGGAGTCGGGCCTGGCGCCGCCGCCGGGCGCTGCCGAGCGGCCCTTCTTCCTGCGCTGGCTCGTCTGGATCGTCGCCAACGTCTATCCGACTTTCACCTTCGCGGATTATCCGGAGCGCTGGGTGCGCTCCGAGCGCGAGGATTTCGCCCAGGCGGTCGGGGGCTATCGCCGCAAGCTGTGGCAGCAGCTCGAGGCGGAGCTCGGTGAGGGGCCATGGGCGCTGGGCGAACGTTTCTCCGCGCTCGACGTCTATCTCGGCGTGATGACCCATTGGCGGCCGCGCCGCGCCTGGTTCGCGCAGAATTGCCCGCGTATCCACGCCATCGCCGAGTCCGCGGATGCGCATTCGGTGCTCGGCCCGGTGCTGACGCGAAATTTCGGCGAGGATTAGACCCGTCGCAATTCCTCTAAGCGGTTACGCTTGCCGCCCGCTCAATGATAGGGCGCCAGGACTGCTCCACGGGAAGCCCGAACGTGCCTTCGAGCACCGCTTCAATGCCCATCGCGTCGAGGTGCGACTGCTCGGCCGGCGCCCCGGGGCGGCGCACGGTGAGTCTGCCTTCGAGCAGGTTGTAGCGCGCCTCGGGCGTCGTCTTGGCGGCAATCAGCTGATGGCGGAAATGCGAGCTCGGATGCCGCGAGGTGAACCAGTTGCCGACTTCATAGTCCGATCGCGCGGCGGGCAGCGGCTGCAGGTCGTACAGCGATTCCCAACGCTCGCCGAGCCGCGCCTGGAGCAAGGTGACGGGTCCGAACGCGACGAGGCGGTAAGGGCCATGCCGCGTCTGCTGCGGCCCCTCGATGTCCAGGCGGATCGGCGTCGGCAACACGTTGCCGCCGAAGCCGACGTCGGTGAGCCAGGGCGTCCCGTCGATCGTCACTCGCATCGCCATGTGGGTCAGAGGGCGTGGCGGCGCCCCGGGCGGCAGCATCCAGCGTACCCGGGCGATCAGCCCTTCGACGGCGAAGCCCATTGCGGCGAGCACGCGTTGGAACAGGCCGTTCTGCTCGAAGCAATAGCCACCGCGGCGTCCCGCGATCAGCTTGGCGTCGACGGACGCGGGTGCGATGTCGATCGGGCGATCGAGCAGTGCGTCGATCGCCTCGAACGGGATTGCTGCGATGTGATGCGCGTGCAGGGCACGCAGCGTCTCCAAGGTGGGGGTCAGCGATCCGGAATAGCCGATCCGCGCGCAATAAGCTTCAAGATCGACGGGAGAGCCGCGCTGCTCCAGTTCGGCCATGATGCGGTGAGTCGCCGTTGGGGCGGTGACGTCGAGCAGGCGTAGATCGGGATTGGCTGCCTTGAGCGCGCTGCGTACCGCGTCGCCGCCCGGTCCTAGCAATCCGCCACCCAGCGCTGCGATGTCGAAAGCCCGGGGATCGAAATGCTCCGACGCGCTTTCCGGATCGGCGGTGCCACTGACGTCCAATCCGGCGTCCCGCAGCTCCTGAAGCACGATGTCGAGGACGTCACGGCTGCGGCCGACGAGGAGGATGCGCGGCGCGGCCGCTGGATCGATGATGGTCATGCCGCCTCCGCATAGGGCATCGTGCTGCGCGCGACGAGGAGGGCTCCGGCCCACCAGCGCAGGCGCGCAAGGACCACTGCCATCGTCCGTCTCGCCCGTTCAGGCTCGATCAGGCGGCCGGCGGCGTCGAATCGCTCCCAGGCATTGGCAAAGCTCAGGCTGTCACGAAGCCCGACCGCATGGAGCTCGGCGAAGACTCCGCGGAGGTGCTCGACCGCGCGGGTCCCCCCCGATCCGCCGCCATAAGAGACGAAGGCGACCGGCTTGGCGTGCCACTCGGAGGACGCGCCGTCGATCAGCGCCTTGAGCGGCGCCGGGTAGGAGTGATTATATTCCGGGGTGACGATCACGAATGCGTCCGACCGGGCGATCGCGGATCGAACCGAGTCCGGATCGGCAAGCGCGGCATCGAGCGGATCGATTGCCTCGACCAGGAAGGCGCCGTCCGCCTCGATTTCCTCGATCACCCAGCGCGCGACGCGGTCGCAAAAGCGTCCCGGCCGGGTGCTGCCGTAGATCACGCCCACAGTCATCATTTTGCGCATCGGCTGGCTCCTTGCGAATCATCGGGGAGCCAGTTCATAGAACCTCAACATAGATTGAGGTCAAGTAGATGGTGCGCATCGCTCCCGAAGACCATGGCAGAAGCCTGAGCGTCGGCGAGGTCGCCGCCCGCAGCGGCGTCGCCGTCTCCACCCTTCACTTCTACGAGGCGAAGGGTCTGATCCGCGGTTGGCGGAGCAGCGGCAACCAGCGCCGCTACGCACGCGACGTCCTCCGCCGCGTCGCGATCATCAAGGTCGCGCAGCGCACCGGCATTCCGCTGGCCGACATCCGCGATGCGCTCGCGAGCCTGCCCGACGGGCGGACGCCCAATGCGGCGGACTGGCGGGGCTTGAGCGAGCGCTGGCGGGAGGATCTCGACCGACGGATCGCGCTCCTCACCGACCTCCGCGACAAGCTCGACGGCTGCATCGGCTGCGGGTGCCTGTCGGTTTCGGCCTGCCCGCTGCGAAACCCGGGGGACGTGCTGTCGGAAAGCGGATCGGGGCCGGTGCTTCTGGGTTGATGCGGCCGGTAGGTGTGTTGCTGCGACATGGCGCGTGGTGCCGAGTCGCCTGCTCGTCTAAGCCACGCGCTCAGGACCCAGTTAAGGCGTAAAATGAATAAGTTTCTGTTCAATCGTCAGACACCCAAGGATCAGCCCCTCCCCGAACGACGGCACAACGGCGTGGCGCCGGCGCCGGACGTCTCCGCAGCCCTGCGTGGGATCATCGAGGTCCAGTCGATCACCACGTCGGCCATTTTCGCCATGCTGGTCAGCAAGGGCGTGCTCTCGCCGGCGGAGGCGGCTGGATACATGTCGGAGATTGCGGCGGTGCTGGATCGGGACGTCGCTTCGTCGGTCGGCACCGATGCAGCGACGATGCTCGACCGTTACGGGCAGGCTCTGGTCGCGGCAGGCGACTGATCCGCGGACGACCCGACAATCCGCGGACGGAAACCGCCGCTCCCCGTCCGCGGCAGATCGTTCAGGCGCCGCGCATCTCGGTGAGCGAGCATTCCACCCGATAGTGGCTGCCGAAGCGCGCCTCGACGCGCTGGCCGGGGCGGGCGTCGTGAACTCCGCTGACGGCGCCCGACGAGATCCACTGGCCCGGCTGCAGTGCGATGCCGCGCTTCGCCATCAGCTCGAACAGGAAGCGGGCGGCGCCGATCGCGCCATTGGGGAAGTTGGCCGCCTTGCCGGTGCCGACCGAGATGCCGTCGATGAAGGTCTCGACTTCCCATCCCTCGAAGCCGCTCGTTCGCCAGTCCGGAATCTCGGCGCCGATAACGAGGCCGTTATTGTTGCCGAAATCCGAGATCACGGCCGGGGGGCCGATGCGGTTGATCGGCTCGAGCGGAGAGCTCGCAATCTCGATGCCGACATGCACCGCTTCGATCAGATCGGCGGCTTCCTCCAGCGTGAACCGGCTGTGCCCCTGCGGCGGAGTGCGGGCGATGCGAAGCAGGAACTCGGCCTCTCCGGCGACGAAGCCGGCGCCGAAGACCGGCATCGCCGGGGCCGCGCCGTCGGTGCCGCCGGGCGCACTGGCGAAGATCGGTCCGGCGAGCCGGTCGGCGCCGTAGCGCGCGTCGAGCGGGGCATTGATGCGGCCGACCTTCCAGCCGATGATCGGCTGGTTCCAGGCGGCAATCGCCTCGTCCTGGACACGGTAGGCGGCGTCGAGCGTCTCGGGAAGCATTCCCGGATAATCGGAAAGGCCGGAGGCAGCGCGGCGTGCTGCGAGAAAACGTCCGGCAATGTCCGCCGGAGCATCGGAAAGAAGGGTCACAGGCTCACTCTCGCTTCTATTTTGCGCAAGCGTATTGGAAACCGGTGTCATACGCAACTGTCGGCGATTGTGAAGCCTCTTCGAAGCTGCGCGATGTCGTCGCGCCTGAAGGAGCGACTGCCTTTTTGCGGGCCGCTGCTTTCAGGAATATGCGACGACCTCATATTCGATACCGTCATAGTCCAGGAAGTAGAATCGACGCCCAGGCTCGTATTCGGCATGTGCGAAGGGCAGGAGGCCCGCGGTAAGCACGCGCTGCTCGACCGCATCGAGATCCTCGACCACGATTCCGATATGGTTGAGCGGACGCCCCTTGGCGAAATCGTCCGGGCCGTAATGGTCCCGATCACCCGTGTACAGTGCGACATAATGATCGGCCGAGCCGACATGGATCGCGCGGCCGCCGTCGCGTGCCGGGCCCTGCCAGCGGATCCGCCATCCGAACAGATCGATCATCAAAGCGGCGACCCGCTCCGGATCGGTGACGGTAACGTTGACATGCTCGATGCGTGGAAACGCCATGATGTCCTCCTCTGTCAACGTGTGCCGGCCGGTGCGGCGCGCCAGGGAAACAGGGCGCGCAAGGCGGGGTCGCGCAGCCACAGACCGCCCCACATGAACGCGGCGAGATACACGCCGAATAATGTGTGGCTGGCAAGCGGGCTGCCGACGCGAAGATGCGAGGCGATCGCGCCGCCGAGCAGGCCCATCATCAGCACCGCACCGAGCAAGGACGTGCGCGGAAACAGGTAGAGCGCCAAGCAGACAAGCTCGATGATCCCGATCAGCAGCAGGTGGCGGCCGTCCCACCCCGCGATTGCGATCGCCTCGCGTGCGACGTCGAGCTGGAGGAGCTTGGGAGTGACGGAGGCGAGCAGCATGAACAGGGCGAACAGCCCGGTCAGCAGCCATCCGATTCGGACCTTGGTCTTTTCGGTCATCGTCGCCCTCCACAATTCTGTTTGCAGGTTGAGAAAACACGCACGGCTGACTATCTCGACATCGAGATATTGGAGAATCATCTTGACGTCAAGACAATTTGCCGACGCCGTGTTTGAAGATCATGTCGGGCTGCGCGGGCGACAATGGGAACAGGAGTTGCCGGACGTCGACACCCGCGGGATGGCGGTGCTCGGCCGCGCGCGCTGGATAACGTTGGCCGCGCGGCCGGCGATCGAGGCGGTGTTCGCCCGGCACGGGCTCGACACCGGAGAATTCGACGTGCTGTCGACCCTGCTGCGCGCCGGCGCGCCCTACCGGCTGCGGCCGACCGAATTGTATCGATCGCTGATGATCTCGTCGGGCGGGCTGACCGACCGGCTGTCGCGCCTGGAGAAAGCCGGCCTGATCGAGCGGGTCGCCGCCGAGAAGGACGGGCGCAGCCTGCCCGTCCAGCTCACCGGCGAGGGCCGAGCGCGAGCCGAGGCGGCGTTCCGCGAGGACATGGCGATCGAGGCGCGCCTGCTGGATGCGCTGACGGAGGAGGAGCAGAGCAGGCTTGCGCAGCTGCTCTCGAAGCTTGCGGGATCGTTAGCGGCCGCCCCTCAGAATTAGAGCCTGGCGCCCGCCTCGATTCCGTCGGAGGTTAGGCGCTCGGCCGCAGTGCTGCGGCCTTGCGCGCGCGTTCCCGGATCGCGTCCGGATCGACGCTTCCGGCCGGCACCATCCAGCTGCCGCCGACGCAGGCGACGGCCTTGAGCGCAAGCCAATCCGGTGCGGTTTCGAGCGTGATGCCGCCGGTCGGGCAGAAGCGCACGCCGCCGAACACGGCCGAGAAGCCCTTCAGCGCCGGAATGCCGCCGGAGCTCATCGCTGGGAAGAACTTGAGGCGGGTGAAGCCGAGGTCGAGCGCACGCATGATGTCGCCGGCGGTTGCCACGCCCGGCAGCAACGGCACCGGCGCATCCTGAACGGCCCGGCCGAGCGTCTCGGTGAGGCCGGGGCTGACGATGAACTCGGATCCGGCCTCCACCGCCTGATCGAATTGCTTGGGGTTGAGCACCGTTCCGGCGCCGACGATCGCGCCTTCGACTTCCTTCATCGCGCGGATGGCGTCGAGCGCGGCGGGCGTACGCATTGTCACTTCGAGCACCGGAAGGCCGCCTTCGACCAGAGCGCGCGCGATCGGCAATGCATCCTCGACGCGGTCGATGACCAGCACCGGGATGACGGGCGCGGCGGCAAGGATGCGGTCGATGTCGGCCAATTCAAAAGCTCCTCAAGATCAGGCGTTAGGCGTCAGGCGGGCTCGCGGACCTTCCTGCCGCATTGCGGAAACCGCGCTTAGCACGGCATCGCGGAAGGTCGAGTCCTCCGCCACCCTTGCCGGGAAGATCTGGCGGAGGGCGAGCAGGTCTTCGGCGGCGTGCTCGCCAGCCCCGATTTCGGTCAGCCGCGCAGCGAGCGGATCGACGATCGCAGCGCTTGCGTGGGCCTGGCGCCGCACGAACAGGATCCATGCCGCGATCGGCACCGCCAGACGATCGACGCTGCGACCCGATTCGAGTGCCTCGCGGATCGTATCGAGCAGGCGGTAGGGGAGCTTCTGCGATCCGTCCCACGCGATCTGCGCGAGCTTGTGGCCGATTGCGGGATTGCGGAAGCGATCGAGGATCTCGCCGGCATAGGCCTGGAGGTCGAGCGGGGAGGGTTCGAGCGACGGAATGATGTCGCTGCGGATCAGCGCTTCGACGAAGGCCGCCAATTCGCTGTCGGCCATCGCGTCCGCGACCGTCTCGTGCCCGATCAGCAGGCCGAGATAGGCGAGGCTGGAATGCGCGCCGTTGAGGATGCGCAGCTTGGCCCGCTCCCAGGCGCCGACATCCTTGGCGAGGACCACGCCGGCCGAGGCGAAATCGGGCGAGCCTTCGGGGAGCACGTCCTCGATCACCCAGGAGGCATAGGCTTCGCGGCTGACCGGAATGATGTCGTCATACCCGGTCTCGGCGGCGACCAGTGCGCGCAGCCGATCGTCCGTTGCCGGCGTGATGGAATCGACCATCGAATCCGGGAAGGCGGCTTCATCGGCGATCCAGCGGGCAAGCTCCGGATCGAGCCGCTCGGAGTAAGCGAGCACCGCGGCGCGCAGCTTCTTGCCGTTCGACACCATGTTGTCGCAGCACAGGCCGGTGAACGCGGGCAGGCCGGCATCGCGGCGATCCTTGAGGCCAAGCGCGAGCCAGCCGACGATGCTGACCGGATCTTCGGGCGTTGCGAGATCGTGGACGATGTCGGCATGGCCGAGATCGAGCGTGCCGTCGCCGGAGAGGCAATAGCCTTTCTCGGTCACCGTGCTCGAGACGATCCGGACGCTGGGGTCGCGCAGCAATGCGCGCACGCCTTCGCTTTCACCGGGGCCGAAGAAGCGATTGTGGGCCTGGAGCGTCCGGAACCGCGTCTCGGCATCGAGGATCGCAAGCGTGTAGCGCCCGTTCTGCGCCTTCAGCGCCTCCACCGTGCCGGGGGAGCGCAGCGACACCGCGGCGATGCCCCAGCGCGGATCGCTCTGGAGAATAGTGTCGATATAGGCGGCCTGGTGCGCGCGGTGGAAGGCGCCGGGGCCGAAATGGACGATTCCAGTCTGCATGGCGACGCCATAAGGCGCCGCCGTCACAGCGTCACGCCCCGTTTCCAGATCGCGATCTCCCGCTCGCAATTGCGCTCGGCCGCGGTTTCTGCCCCGCCGGCGATAGCGACGATCCGATCGAGCAGGGCCTCGGCGGCCTTGTCGACGCCGTCGGTCAGCACCTGGCCGGCATCGAAATCGATCCAGCCGCGCTTGCGCTGCGCGAGATCGGAATTGGAGGCGATCTTCACCGTCGGCACCGGGAAGCCGAGCGGCGTGCCGCGGCCGGTAGTGAACAGGATCGCGGTCGCCCCGGCGGCGGCGAGCGCGGTCGACGACACCGCGTCGTTGCCCGGCGCTTCGAGCAAGGTGAGGCCCTTGCGGCGCACTCGCTCGCCATAGCGGATGACGTCCTCGAGCGCGGAGCGGCCGGCCTTCTGGACGGCGCCGAGCGATTTCTCCTCGAGCGTGGTGATCCCGCCGGCGATGTTGCCCGGTGACGGATTCTCCGAGACCGGCTCGCCATGGGCGAGGAAATAGCGTTTGAAGTCGTTGACGACGCCGACGACGGAATCGAACACATGCTCGTCTTTGGCGCGCGCCATCAGCAGCCGCTCGGCACCGAAGATTTCGGGGATCTCGCTGAGGATCGCCGACCCGCCGGCGCCGATGACGCGATCGGCCATGCGCCCGACCAGGGGATTGGCGGTGAGGCCCGAGAAGCCGTCCGAACCGCCGCATTTGAGCCCGAGCACGAGTTCGGAGAGCGGTACCTCCTGGCGGGTCGACAAAGATGCTGTCGCGACCAGGGCATCGACGAGCGCGACTCCCTCCTCGATCTCGTCCTCGGCGCTCTGGGCGCGCAACGTTCGGATCCGGCCGCGAAGCGCCTCAGGGACCTCCTCGAGCAGGCGGTCGAGCTGGTTCGATTCGCAGCCCAAGCCGACCAGCAGGACTCCGCCGGCATTGGGATGGCAGGCGAGCGCCGCCAGGATCTTGCGGGTGCCGCCGAGGTCATCGCCGAGCTGCGAGCAGCCGAACGGATGGGCGAAGGCGTGGACTCCGTCGATCGTGCCGGAATGGCGGGCATGAGCGATCGCCGCGATCTTCTCGGCGGTGCGCCCGACGCAGCCGACCGTCGGCAGGATCCAGATCTCGTTGCGGGTGCCGACTCGTCCATCGGCGCGGCGGTAACCAAGGAAGGTGCGCGCCGTGCCCGGCGCCACCGGCTGCTCACGGAACGGCGCGTAGCCATAGCCTTCGACGCCCTCGAGCTGGGTCACGACATTGTGGGCATGGACGTGCTCGCCGGCCCGCACCGCGGCGGTCAGCGCGCCGATCGGCCAGCCGAACTTGCGCACCTCGGCGCCGGCGGGAAGATCGCGCAGTGCGACCTTGTGGCCGAACGGAATGGCCTCGCGAACGTCGACGATCTCGCCGTCGACCTCGAGCCGCTCGCCCGGTTCGAGCGGGCGGAGCGCCGTCGCGACGTCGTCGCGCGGATCGAGCCGGAGGAGGGCGCGCGTTTGCGCCGGCGTGGCGAGGAGAATGCTGTGGGTCATCCGATTTGTATCATCTGGAAACCGGTGTCATATACGAACTCCGCGGCCCTGGAACAAGGCTTTGACGCATTTGGCCTTTTTGCGGGCGCCAAAGCTCCGCTAAGGAAGAGCAAAGGGGAGGCATCTGTGAGCAGCAAGTCGGAAGAGGTGCCATTTGGGCGGCGCGGCACGGGCAAGCCGACGATCAACGATGTCGCCCGCCTCTCGGGTGTCTCGAAGAAGACGGTCAGCCGTGTCATCAACCGCTCTCCCTTGCTCAACGACGAAACCCGCAGGCGCGTGCTCGAGGTCATAAGCGATCTCGGCTACGTGCCCAACCCGCAGGCCCGCGCCCTCGCTTTGCGGACCAACTTTCTGATCGGGCTGATCCACGACAATCCCAACGCCCAGATGGTGCTGAATGTCCAGCAGGGCATACTCGAGGCGCTGCAGGGCACCGATTTCGAAATGATCGTCCGTCCCGTCGACCGCGGCTCGGCGGCGATGCTCGACGACGTCCGCCACTTCCTCGAGCGCCAGCGACTCTACGGCGTCATCCTGCTGCCGCCGATCTCGGAGAACGACGCGCTCGCCAGACTCTGCGACGAAGTCGGCTGCCGCTACGTGCGGATGGGCTCGGCCGAACTCGACGATCCCGATCACATGGTCGCGTCGAACGATCGCGAGGCGGTGCGCGGCGCGACTGCCTATCTGATCGAGCAGGGCCACAGGTCGATCGGCCTGATCGCGGGCCCGCACGGCTTCCGCTCGGCGACCGAGCGCCGCCAGGGCTTCGAGGATGCGCTTGCCGAAGCCAAGATCAAGCTGCCGCGCAGCCTGATCGCGGAAGGCAATTACACCTTCGCCTCCGGCCTCGCCGCGGCCGAGAAATTGCTCGATCTCTCGCCGCGTCCGACCGCAATCTTCGCCTCGAACGACGAGATGGGCGCTGCCGTCGTCCATGCCGCCCGCCAGCGGGGGATCGACGTGCCGGAGCAGCTTTCGGTGATCGGCTTCGACGATACGCCGATCTCGGCCCATATCTGGCCGCCGCTGACCACCGTGCGCTGGCCGATCGTCTCGATGGCGCGCTCGGCGGCGCTGAAATTGCTGGTCTCGGTGGGCGGCGCGGAAGCGGAGGCGGACGTGTCAGAGCCGTCGATGTTCCTGTCGACCTTGGTGAAACGCGCGTCGGTGACCCCGCCGAAGACGTGAAGCCGGCCTCCTGGCTAAGCTGAAAGGAAGCGCCACCTGTCTTTCCACGAAGTTGTGGATGGAAGAGGGGCGCCATCCACCACTTGCTGAACGGGGTAAGGGGTGGTCGTTCTTCGAACGCGACGACGAGATCCGTTTCTGATCACGGATCTTCGTGCTGCCGAACCGCTAAGTGACGCCGACGGCTTCGATGGACTCGCATTCGCATTCGCATCGCGTTACCAGCGACGGGCCCTTGCACTGGCTCCTGACACCGGTTACCGGATGGTGAGGTGGCAGCGAGATCACCCCAAGCGTTTAGGAAAGCGATGCCCAGGCCCCTCACGCTCCATTCCGACCGGCTGTTCCCCGCCGATCCCGCGACCCGCGACGTCGCCCGTGCGCTCTATGCCGAGATCGCCGACCTGCCGATCGTCAGCCCGCACGGCCATACGGATCCGTCCTGGTTCGCCAGCAACGCCAACTGGACCAACCCGACCGAGCTGCTGCTGTCACCCGATCATTATCTCTACCGCATGCTCTACAGCCAGGGGCTTTCGCTCGAGAGACTGGGCGTGCCGAGCCGCGCGGGTGCATCGCCAACGGATCCCTGGGAGGCGTGGCGCCTGTTCGCGTCGCATTATTATCTGTTCCGCGGGACTCCGTCGCGAACGTGGCTCGACCATGTCTTCGCTGAAGTGTTCGGCATGGATGTCGCGCTCGAGGCGTCGACCGCAGATCTCTATTATGACCGGCTGAACGAAGCGCTGGCGACGGCCGCGTTCCGCCCCCGTGCCCTGTTCGAGCGCTTCAACATCGAATTGCTCGCCACCACCGAAGGGCCGCACGAGGATCTCGTGTATCACGCCGCGATACGCCAGTCCGGCTGGGCGGGCCGGGTGGTCACCACCTATCGTCCGGACGCGGTGATCGATCCCGAGCATGAGGAGTTCGCCAGTGCGCTGACGCGCTTCGCCGAGCTTTCCGGCGAAGATGTCCACAGCTGGACCGGCTATATGGCCGCGCACCGCAAGCGCCGGGCCGATTTCCGCGCCGCCGGCGCGACCGCGACCGATCACGGCCACCCGACGGCGCGCACCGCCGATCTGCCGCAGGTGGAAAAGGAGGCCTTGTTCGCCCGCATCATCGGCGGCACCTGGTCCCCTGAAGATGCCGAGCTGTTCCGCGCCCAGATGCTGACCGAGATGGCGGCTCTCAGCGTCGAAGACGGGATGGTGATGCAGATCCATCCGGGATCGTGCCGCAACCATAATCGCTGGCTGCACGAGGCCTATGGCCGCGACAAGGGCGCCGACATCCCGACCCGGACCGATTACGTCCATGCGCTGAAGCCGCTGCTCGATCGCTTCGGCAACGAGCCCCGCCTGTCGATCATCCTCTTCACCCTGGACGAAAGCGTCTATGCGCGCGAACTGGCGCCGCTCGCCGGCCATTATCCGTGCCTGAAGCTCGGCCCGTCCTGGTGGTTCCACGACAGCCCGGAAGGGATGCGCCGGTTCCGCGAGATGACGACGGAGACGGCCGGATTCTACAACACGGTCGGTTTCAACGACGACACCCGCGCCTTCCTGTCGATCCCGGCGCGTCACGACGTCGCCCGGCGTGTCGACTGTGCCTTCCTCGCGCGCCTCGTCGCCGAGCATCGCCTGCTCGACTGGGAAGCGGCCGAGCTCGCCCACGAGCTCACCTACGGCCTGGTCCGCCGCGCCTACCGGCTCGACCAGGTTCAGGCCGCGGCGGCGTGATCGCCGAGACCTTTTTCCTTTCGCCCGATCTCCTCCCGCCAGGCGGCGGCGAGGGGCGGGCCTGACCCATGACGGAGACCTCCATGTTCGATCGCACTTATTACGCCACCCACCCCGACATGATGGAATGCGTGTCCAACGACGAGCTGCGTGACCGCTATTTGATCGGCGGCCTGTTCCGCGAAGGCGAGTGCGTGCTCAACTACACCCACGCCGACCGCTTCGTGATCGGCGGCGTCGCCGTCGGTTCCACCGACGTCAGCCTGCCCGCGCAGACCGAGCCGGCTTCCGCGGTCGGCCACCCGTTCCTCGAGCGCCGCGAGCTGGCGATCGTCAATGTCGGCAAGACCGCCGGCACGGTCACCGTCGACGGCGAGGCATTCGAACTCGGCAACAAGGATTGCCTCTACGTAACGATGGGCGCCAAGGACGTCGTCTTCTCGGGCCAGGGCGCGCGCTTCTACCTCGCGTCCTGCCCGGCGCATAAGGCGTTCCAGACCCGCAAGCTCGGCATCGCCGACGCCAATGCGCTGGAGCGCGGCAGCCTCGAGGAATCGAACGAGCGGACGATCTTCCAGCTCGTCATCCCCGGCGTCTGCGACAGCGCCCAGCTGGTCATGGGCCTGACCGTGCTGAAGCCCGGTTCGGTGTGGAACACGATGCCGCCGCACATTCACGAGCGTCGCAGCGAAATCTATTTCTACTTCGAGCTCGACGGCGACAACGACCGCGTCATGCACTTCATGGGCGAAGGCGAGGCAATGCGTCACATCGTGCTGGCCAACGAGGAAGCGGTGATCAGCCCGCCCTGGTCGATCCACATGGGCGCCGGCACCAAGGCCTATGCCTTCATCTGGGCGATGGCCGGCGAGAACCAGGACTATACCGACATGAACGTCCTCGACATCTGCCAGCTGGCCTGAGCATCGCGTCCAGGCACAATTTCCGTTCGGGCTGAGCCTGTCGAAACCCTTTCCTTCCTTGCTCCGCGACGCGCGAAGGAAGGCCTCTCGACAGGCACGGGGCGAACGATGTGGGGAATGAAGCAGTGACCAATCCATTCGATCTTACGGGGCGAGTCGCCGTCGTCACCGGCGCCAATACCGGCATCGGCCAGGGCATCGCCGTCGCGCTGGCGCAGGCCGGTGCCGATGTCGCTCTGGTCGGCCGCTCCAGTGCCGACGAGACCGCGGAGCTGGTGCGCGGCGCCGGCCGGCGCGCGATCCTGGTCAAGGCGGATCTGTCGACGATCGCGCCGGTGCAGGACGTCGTCGATCAGACGCTGGCCGAGCTCGGCGGGCTCGATATCCTGATCAACAATGCCGGCATCATCCGCCGCGCCGATGCGGTCGATTTCACCGAGGGAGACTGGGATGCGGTGATCGACACCAATCTGAAGTCGGTCTTCTTCCTCTGCCAGTCGGCCGGCCGCCACATGATCGGGCAGGGCCGCGGCAAGATCATCAACATCGCATCGATGCTGAGCTTCCAGGGCGGCATCCGCGTGCCGAGCTACACCGCGTCCAAATCGGGCGTCGCCGGGCTCACCAAATTGCTCGCCAATGAATGGGCGCCCAAGGGCATCAACGTCAACGCGATTGCGCCCGGCTATATCGCCACCAACAATACGGCGGCGCTGCAGGCCGACGAGACTCGCAACCGCCAGATCATGGAGCGCATTCCCGCCGCACGCTGGGGCGATCCATCCGACCTCGGCGGCGCCGCAGTGTTCCTCGCCTCGTCCGCGTCGGATTACATCCAGGGCCACGTCCTCGCCGTGGACGGCGGCTGGCTGGCACGATGAGCGGCACGCCGGGCCGGGTCGTCTGCTTCGGCGAAATGATGCTCCGGCTCAGCGCGCCGGGGCGTGAGCTGCTCCTGCAAAGCCCAAAGCTCGATGTCGTCATCGGCGGGGCCGAGGCGAATGTCGCGGTCGGCCTCGCGTCGCTGGGCCATGCCACGGCAATGGTCAGCCGCGTTCCCGACAACACGCTCGGCGACGCGGTGCGCGGCTACCTGCGCCGCTACGGGGTCGATGCCTCGTCGGTCAGCACCGGGCCTGGACGGCTCGGCCTCTATTTCCTGGCGCCGGGCGCGGGCCTGCGCGCGTCGGAGATCGTCTACGATCGGGATGCGAGCAGCTTCGCGCTCTCCACCGCCGCCGATTTCGACTGGGATGCGCTGCTCGACGGCGCCTCGCTGTTCCACATTTCCGGCATCACGCCGGCGCTCGGGCCGCAATCGGCGGAGATGGCGCTGGCCGCTGCCGAAGCCGCGGCCGAACGCGGCGTGCCGATCTCGTTCGACGGCAATTACCGCGCGCAACTGTGGCAGCGCTGGCCGAGCGATCCGCGGACCATCCTGACGCAGCTCGTCGCCAGGGCCGAAATCCTGTTCGGCAATCATCGCGACATCTCGCTTCTGCTCGGATCGGAGTTCAGCGGCGACGGTGCCGACCGCCGGCGAGAGGCGGCCGAAGCCGCCTTCGAAGCCTTCCCGAACTTGCGCCTGATCGCCTCGACCGCGCGCCACGTCGTCGATGCCGATACCCACCGCATCGCCGCCCGGATCGACGGCCGCGAGGGGGCGGCGCAGACCGAGGAAGTGGCGGTGTCGGGCATCGTCGACCGCATCGGTGGCGGCGACGCGTTCGCGGCGGGCATCCTGCACGGCGTGCTGACCAAGCGCGATCTCGACTGGACGGTTCGCTCAGGTCTTGCGGTGACGGCGCTCAAGCACAGCCTTCCCGGCGACGCGAGCCTGTTCACCACCCGCGACATCGAATCATTCCTGGCCGGCGAGCTCGACGTCCGCCGCTGATATTCTGGAGGAAAGAGGATGATCGACCGACGCACATTGGTGGGCGCCGGAGCGCTGCTTGGCGCCGCCGCTCTGGTACCGGGCGCTGCCGGTGCAGCGGCCAGGGCGCCGGTCGTCACCACCAGCCTGGGCCGGGTCCGCGGTCGTCGCGAGAGCGGCGTCTCGGTGTTCCGCGGCATCCGCTACGGCACGGCCGAGCGCTTCAAGGCGCCGGTCGCGCCGGTGTCGAGCCGCGACATCGTCGACGCAGCCGCCTTCGGCCCGTCCGCGCCGCAGCGCGGCGACCGCTATCGCCCGACGAGCGAGGATTGCCTGTTCCTCAACGTGTGGACGCCCGAGGCCAAAGCCGGCGGCAAGCGCCCCGTGCTCGTCTATTTTCACGGCGGAGCCTATTCGACCGGGAGCGTTGCCGACCCGCTTAACGACGGCCGCCATCTCGCCGCACGCGGAGATGCCGTGGTGGTCACCGTCAATCACCGCCTCAACGCGCTCGGCTATCTCTATCTCGCAAGGCTCGACGCGCGGTTCCCAGACAGCGGCAATCTCGGCCAGCTCGATCTCGTGCTCGCCCTGCAGTGGATCCGCGACAATATCGGGGCCTTCGGCGGCGATTCCGGACGGGTGCTCGTGTTCGGCCAATCCGGCGGCGGCGCCAAGATCGCTACCCTGATGGGCATGCCCGCGGCGGAAGGGCTGTTCCACCGCGCGATCACGATGAGCGGGCAGCAGGTCACCGCCTCGGGCCCGCTCAACGCCACCGCCCGCGCCCGGGCCTATCTCGAGGCGCTCAAGATCGGTCCCGCGGATCTGCCGACCATCCCCGTCGAACGGCTGGTGGAGGGCCTCACCGCCACCGATCCGATCATCGGCGGTTCCGTCTATTTCGGCCCGGTGCTCGACATGAAGTGGCTGACGCGCCACCCGTTCTGGCCCGATGCCCATCCGCAGTCGAATGCGATCCCGATGATGCTCGGCAACACGCGCGACGAGACCCGCGCCTTCATCGATCCGAAGGGCCCCAAGCTTGCCGGGCTCGACTGGTCGAACCTCGCCGAGCGGATGGTTCCGGAGCTGCGCATGGACCTCCACCCCGAATGGATCGTCGCCCAGTATCGCACGCGGTTCCCGGACTGGTCTCCGGAGCGGATCTTCTATGCGGCAACCACGGCGGGGCGGAGCTGGCCGGGGCAGGTGATCGAAGCGGACGCCCGCGCCGCCGCGGGCACGCCGACCTGGGTCTACCAGGTCGACTATCAGTCGCCGGTCGAGCCGTGGCGCGGCGCACCGCACACGATGGACATCCCCCTGTCGTTCGGAACGCTCGACGCGGAAGGCTCGATCACCGGGACGGGCGTCGATGCCCGGGCGCTGAGCGGCCGCGTGATGGACGCTTTTCTTGCCTTTGCCCGCTCCGGCGATCCCAACCATCCGGGCATGCCGGCCTGGCCGCACTATCGGATCCCCGGTCGCGCGACGATGCTTTTCGACGTCCAGACACGCGCGATCGACGATCCCCGCAAATGGGAGCGCGAGCTGTTTGCGCGGGTACCCTATATCCAGCCGGGAACCTGACCGGCCGAGGAAGTGCTTGACCTCACACTGGAGCGCGGCGACGCTACCGGTGTCAGAGCCCGCAGAGGTGCCTGGGAGAGGATCATGATCGCAACGCCGTCGCGCCGCGAAGTTCTTCATTATGCCGGCGCCGGGGCCACTGCAGCGATGCTGCCGCACGCCGCCTTCGCAGCCGAGACCGATCCGTGGTGCCGCGCCAGCGAAATCGCTGCGCGCGTGCGTCCGCCGACATTTCCCGCGCGGACCTTCGACGTGGTCGCGCACGGCGCCAAAGGAGACGGGCGAACCCTGTGCACCGCCGCCATCACATCGGCGATCACCGCCTGCAGCCAAGCCGGCGGCGGCCGCGTGCTGGTACCGGCGGGCCGGTTCCTGACCGGCGCCGTGCACCTCAAGTCGAATGTCGAGCTCCATCTCGCCGACGGAGCGACGCTCGCCTTCAGCACCGATCCCGCCGATTACCCGATGGTGTTCACCCGGTGGGAGGGGATCGAGCTGATCAACTACTCGCCCTTCCTCTATGCGCACGGGCAGAAGAACATCGCGCTCACCGGCCGCGGTACGCTCGATGGCCAGGCGAACGCGCAGCATTGGTGGTCGTGGAAGGGTCGCTGGGGCGGCACCATCGATCATGGCTGGCGCGAGGGGATGCCCGACCAGCGCAAGTCGCGGGCGATCCTGTTCCAGATGGCCGAAGATGCGGTGCCGGTCGAGAAGCGCCGCTTCGGCGACGGCCACTATCTGCGGCCGTCCTTCGTCCAGCCTTATGCCTGCGAGAACGTGCTGATCGAGGGCGTGCGTCTGATCAACTCACCCTTCTGGAACATCCATCCCGTCCTCTGCCGAAACGTCACCCTGCGCAACGTTCGCGTCGAAGGCCATGGCCCCAACAATGACGGCTGCGATCCGGAATCGGTCGATCACATGCTGATCGAAGGGTGCATGTTCGACACCGGCGACGATTGCATCGCCGTCAATTCCGGCCGCAACGCGGATGGGCGCCGGCTCGCCGCGCCCTCGCAGAACATCCTGATCCGCAATTGCCACATGAAGGAAGGGCATGGCGGCGTCGTCGTCGGCAGCCAGATCTCGGGCGGGGCGCGATGGGTGTTCGCCGAGAAGTGCCGGATGGACAGCCCCGATCTCTGGTATGCGATCCGCTTCAAGAACAACGCACTGCGCGGCGGGCTGCTCGAGAATTTCCATTATCGCGACATCGATGTGGGCCAGGTCGGACGCGCTGCAATCACCTGCGACTTCAATTACGAGGAAGGGGGCAACGGCCCGTTCAAGCCGCAGCTGCGCAACATCGTCGTTGAGCGGCTGCGGGCCAAGAAAGCGGTTCGGATCATCGACTCCCAAGGCCTCCCAGGTGCGCCGGTTCAGGGCATACTTCTCCGCGACTGTGATTTCGGCGGGGTGACGGAGAAGAGCATCCTTCGCCACACCGAAGGGCTCCGCCTCGACAATGTCCGAGTGAACGGGCGAGTCGTCGAAGCCCTGGAGGCCGCTTAGAGGATGTTCGGGTCGGGCGGATCCAGGCTGACGCGGCTTTCCGGGGGCGAACGCGACTGTTGCGATCGGGCAACGGGAGGGAAAAATCGGGGCGCAAAGCTTGTTGCGGGCGAACCGCATCGCTCCGAATGCCGCTTTCCGGACGTCGACGGTGGCCCTGTCCGCTGGCACCTAAGTCTTCCAACGCACGGAATTTCGCGGACTATCGTTGGTGTCGAGGTCGGCAATCTTTCCTAGGCACGGCGTTTGACGCCGGCGCTGCCCGAGGTCCTGCGGTCCTCCATTGCTCTTGACAGGAACCAGCCCCCGCTTCAGGAAGTGTAGCGATGACACCGGTTACTTAGGCGGGTCACACGGATGGCGACCACGGCAGCATAAGCCGGGCGCCTCGCGGAGAGGATGGTCGACGGGCATTCGCCAAACCCCCTCGCTCGCGCCGTATGGCAGCAGCAGGCGCGCCTTGCGCGACTGCGGCGACACCGGTGTCAGCATCGGATCTACGCGTCGGCCCCGGAGCGGCGCGCATCACGAAGGGAGAGACGACATGCGCACAGATCATCAGGCTGGCTCAATCATGCGTAGGCTGCTCGGCGCCGCCTCGATCCTCGCCATGACCGGCTTCGCGACTCCTGCCTGGGCACAGGACGCGAGCGCCGCGGCTCCCGGCACGGGTGCTCAGACGCTCGACAGCAACGATGTCGGCGAGCAGGCGGCCGATGCGGCGCCGGACGAGGAAGGCATCGTCGTCACCGGGTTTCGCCGCTCCCTTGCCGAAGCGCTGAACGTCAAGCGCGACAGCGTCTCGGCGGTCGACGCGATCGTGGCGGAGGACATCGCCAAATTCCCCGATCAGAATCTCGCGGAATCGCTGCAGCGTATCCCCGGCATCTCGATCCAGCGCGACGGCGGCGAGGGGCGGGCAATCACAGTTCGCGGTCTCAGCGCGCAATTCACCCGCGTCCGCGTCAACGGCCTCGAAACGGTTGCGACCTCCACCGACGGCGCCAGCCCGAACCGCGATCGCCAGTTCGACTTCAACGTGTTCGCGTCGGAGCTGTTCAACTCGATCGTCGTCCACAAGACGGCGGAAGCATCGCTGGACGAAGGCTCGCTGGGGGCGGTCGTCGATCTCAACACCGGCAATCCGCTCGGCGGCAAGGCCGGCTTCACGATCGTCGGATCGGCGCAGGGCAGCTACAACACGCTCAGCAAGGATCTCGGGCCGCGCCTGGCGGGCCTGCTGTCGTGGAAGAACGACGCCGGCACGCTCGGCCTTGCCGTCTCGGCCGCCTATCAGGAGAACCAGACCCTCGAACTCGGCAACAACACCGTCCGCTGGGCCCAGGCGCGGTTCGACTCGGTGAACGGCACGCCTTGCTTCTACAACACCACCGGCACCGGCGCGAACCTCGTCTACACGACCCCGCGTCCGAACGCCGGCGGCACCTATCGATCGAGCGCTGCCTGCGATGCCGCTGCGCTTGCCTTCCATCCGCGCATCCCGCGCTACGGCGAAGTCGAGCATAGCCGCAAGCGCCTCGGCATCACCGGCAGCATCCAGTGGGAGCCGAGCGACGCCACCAAGATCTCGCTCGACGGCCTCTATTCGAACTTCAAGGCCAATCGAGAGGAGAATTGGGCCGAGGTCCTGTTCCGCTCGAACGAGCGCTCGATCGACGTCATCAACGCCGTGATCGATCCTGAAACCAACAACCTGGTCAGCGGCACGTTCAACGACGCCTGGGTGCGCACCGAACATTATTTCCGCAAGTCGCAGACCGAATTTTGGCAGTTCGGCGGTACCTGGGATCAGGACATCTCCGATACTTTCCGCTTCACCTTGCTTGGCGGCATGTCGCAGTCGACGGCCTCGATCCCGGTCGAGACCACGTTCGTGTTCGATGACCGCGACGCGCAGGGCTATTCCTACGATTATACGGATTCGCGCAGCCCGGTGCTTTCGTTCGGCACCAGCGTCACCGATCCTGCCAATTTCCAGCTGGCGGAAATTCGCGATCGTCCGTCCGACACAGTCAACAAGTTTCGAACGCTCAGCCTGCGCACCGAGTGGGACGTGGCCGACGGCTTCACCGTCAAGACCGGTGCGGTCTACCGTCGCTTCACCTTCGATACCGAAGGCTTCCTGCGCGATACGGTGGTGTGCGGTAACGGCGGCGTCGACCGGGTGCTCGGCACGATCAACTGCTCGCCTTCCTCGGCATTCGGGCCGTCCGCGATCTACGGCTTCCCGGCCGCCAATTTGGGCGAACTGTTCGAGCTCGGCAAAGCGGGCCAGCCGGCCGGCACGACCACCCAGTGGCTGGTCCCCAACCTCGATGCTGCTGCGGACTTCACCAAGCTCTATTCGCGCACGCCGACAATCGATGCGGGTAACACTCGCGGCGTCGTCGAGAAGGTCACCGGCGGCTATGTTCAGTTCGATTTCAAGGGCGATATCGCCGGCCTCAGATATGCTGCCAATGCCGGCGTGCGCTATGTGCACACCGATCAGGTGTCGCGCGGGCTTACCAGCGGCACCGAAGTGTCGATCGATCGTAGCTACAATGACTGGCTGCCGGCTGCGAACATCGCGTTCTTCCCGACCGAGAACATCATCGTCCGTGCGGCCGTGTCGAACGTCATTACCCGTCCGACGCTGGGCCAGCTGACCCCGGGCGGCGCAGTCGACGGATTCAACTATCGAATCAACTTCGGCAATCCGTTCCTCGATCCGTTCCGCGCGACGGCGTACGACCTCGCGTTCGAATATTATTTCGCGCCGCAGTCGATCTTCTCGGTGGCGTTGTTCAAGAAGGACATCCAGAGCTTCCCGGTGGCGAGCACCATCACCGGAACCTTCGCCTCCACCGGCCTGCCGACCAGCGTGATCCCCGCGAGCTCGCCGGCGGCGATCAATCCGGAAGGTCAGCAGTGGACGATCAATACGTTCATCAACGGCAGCGGCGCCAAGGTGAAGGGCATGGAGGTTTCGCTGCAGGCACCGTTCAGCTTCCTGCCCGGCGTGCTCAAGAATTTCGGTGGCATCGTCAACGCGACCTTCATCGACTCCAGCGCCACCTACGGCCTGTCCGGGCCGGTCACGGTGGCCAATGTCGGTGCGCCAAGCTTCGCCTTTGGCCCCAACGTTCCGGTGACGGCGTCGAACGCCCTGTCGGGCCTGTCCAAGCGTGCCTATAACGGAACGCTCTACTACGAGGACAGCCGCTTCAGCGCGCGCGTCTCGGCGAGCTATCGTAGTGGCTTCCTCGATCCGAGCACGCCGCTCAGTGCCACCGGCAATTTGTTCGAGGGCTATAATTCGTCGATCAACGTCGATGCCTCGGTTCGCTACAAGATCACCGATCAGATCGAGCTTTCGCTGGAAGCGATCAACCTGACCGACGATTATCGCGACCGCTTCACCGACGAGGATGCGAACCGCAATTACGAGTACAACCATTTCGGCCGCACGATCCAGTTCGGCGCCCGCTTCAAGATGTAAGGCCACGACCCAGATGATGTTCAAGGCGCGCTTTCTCGCTCTCGCTCTTCTCGCCACCGTGTCCACCGTCCCCGCGGCGGCGCAGACGCGGCCGGAAATCGAAAAGGCGATGAAGCGCGCCACCACCTTCATGGTCGAGAAGGCTTCGACCAACGGCGGTTATGTCTGGTCCTATCTGCCGGACATGTCGCGCCGCTGGGGCGAGATCGAAGCGACTCCGAACATGATCTGGGTCCAGCCGCCGGGCACGGCGACGATGGGCCACCTGTTCCTCGATGCATATCACGCCACCGGGGACGACTATTATTATCAGGCCGCGGAGGCAGTCGCGGGGGCGCTGATCCGGGGCCAGCACCGCTCCGGCGGCTGGCATTATTTCATCGATTTCGGCGGACCGGCAGCAACCAGGCACTGGTACGAGACGATCGGCAAGAATGCCTGGCGGATGGAGGAATTTCAGCACTACGCCGACAACAGCACCTTCGACGACATGGGAACGTCGGAAGCCGCGCAATTCCTGCTGCGCATCTATCTGGAAAAGCAGGATCCGAAATATCGGCCGGCCCTCGAGAAAGCGGTCAATTTCGTGCTCGACAGCCAATATCCGGCCGGCGGCTGGCCCCAGCGCTGGCCGTTCGATCCCAATTATCCCGGCTATCAGAGCTATATCACGTTCAACGACGAAGTTGCGGCGGAGAACGTCAAATTCCTGCTGATGGCCTATCAGCATCTCGGCGATACGCGTGTGCTCGACGCGATTACCCGCGGGATGAACGTCTACCTGCTGACTCAACAAGCAGCGCCGCAGGCCGGCTGGGCGCTGCAATATACGCTCGATCTGAAGCCGGCGGCGGCGCGAACCTACGAGCCCAATGCGCTGCACACGGCGTCCACCGCCGACAATGTCGAGCAGTTGATGAATTTCTATCGGATGACTGGCGACGGCCGCTTCCTCGCGCGGATCCCGGAGGCGCTGGACTGGCTCGACAGCGTCCGCCTTGCGGAGGGCCAGGGGCAGGGCAGCCGCCGCTTTCCGACCTTCATCGAGATCGGCACCAACAAGCCGGTCTACGTTCACCGGCGCGGCTCGAACGTGGTCAACGGCACCTATTATTGGGACTACAGCCCGGAGGCGACACTCGGCCATTATTCGGCCTTCCGCTCGATCGACGTCCCGCGGCTGCGGCGGGACTATGAAGCCCTGAAGGCGCTGCCGGTCGCCGAGGCGACCAGGGATTCGCCGCTGCTCGCGGCCAATGCGAAGCCGCTGCCGCGCTTCTTCGTCAGCGGCGGCATGGTCGGCTCCGATCTCAACGCGGGATCGGTGACGGCGACGCCGCGCGATCTTATCCGAAGCCTCAACAGCCAGGGCTGGTGGCCGACGCCGCTCAAGGCGACGAGCAATCCCTACAAGGGCGATGGTTCGCCGACTCCGGCCCCGGGGGACTTCCGATCGACCCATGTCGGCGACGAAACCGACACCTCGCCGTACACGACCGACCATCCGGTGACCGGCATCTCGACCGCCACCTACATGGCGAACATGGTCAAGCTGATGGGTGCGCTCCGACCCGAACGCTGACGGTCCGCGCGCGAGGCTATGGCTTCGGTGCGCCCGTTCGTTGCTCGAGCGGGTAGGAGATGATCAGCGCCAGCGGTTCGTTGCCGAGCTGGCGGATGCCGACATCCGCGCCGTCGTAGAGGTAGGCGGTCATCCCGGAGGTCAGCCGTGCCTTGACCCCGTCCGATTCCACTTCGCCTTCGCCGGAGAGGACGTAATAGACTTCGTCATGGGCGATCGGGTGCAGGCCGATCGCCGCGCCTTTGTGGAGCACGCGCTTCCTGAACTCCATCTTGCGGCCCGGCGCGGCGTCGCTGATCCGGTATGCGGTGCTCATCCCAATCGCGCCGTGCGGCGGCGCTTCCTCGCGCACGACCTTGGTCTCGTCGATGACGACCATCGGCGGCGCTGCCGCCGTTGCCAGCGCTGCTGCGATTGCCTCGCTCAGCATCCGTCCCTCCCTTGCTGCCGATGACAGGGTTATCATGCATGGTAACCGTTGTCATCGATAAGGCACCCGGGGCGGCATCCGTGCGTTTCGCCCGCGGTGAACGATGATCCTGGAGGCCGAAGACCTGATGCGTGCGAGACTCCTGATGCGTGCGAGACTGGCGATGATGGCGGCGGCGACGATTGCGGCCAACGCGGCGAGCATCGCCGCGGCCCAAACGCGACCGCTCGGCGCCGATCTCGAGCGCTTCGACTATCCCTATCCGATACGCTGGTTCGAGACCGAGTCCCAAAGCACGGCGGTGCGAATGGCCTATATGGATGTCGCGCCGACAGCGCCCGCCAACGGCCGGACCATCGTGCTGCTCCACGGCAAGAATTTCTGCGCGGCGACATGGGGCGAGACGGCGCGTCACCTCGCTGCGAGCGGTTTCAGGGTGATCGTTCCGGATCAGATCGGCTTCTGCAAATCGTCCAAGCCGAAAGGCTATCAGTACAGCCTTCACAGCCTGGCGACGCTCACCCGGCATCTGCTCGATCGCGCGGGCGTCGGACCCGTCACGCTGGTTGCGCATTCGACCGGGGGGATGATCGCCGTCCGTTTCGCCTTGCTGCATCCCGCGCGCGTGTCACAGCTCGTCCTCGTCAATCCGCTAGGCCTCAACGACACGCTGGCAGAGGGCGTGCCTTATGCCGATCTCGGGACGCTTCGTGCCGAGGAGGCGAAGACAGACGCCAGTTCGATCAAGGCCTATCAGCTGCGCAATTATTATCATGGCGAATGGCGGCCCGGTTACGATCGCTGGGTGGCCATGCTCGCCGGACAATATGCGAGCCCCGACGGCGACATCGTCCGCGATGCCCAGGCGCGGCTTTCGGACATGATCCAGACCCAGCCGGTCGCGGCGGAGCTGCCGCGGATCGCCGTGCCGACGACCCTTATCATCGGTCAGCGCGACCTCACCGCCTTCAGGGGCGGCACCGCGCCGGTTCCGGCCAAGGTCCGCACTGTGCCCCAGGCTGCGGAAGAGGCGGTCACCCGGATCCCCGGTGCGCGGCTGGTGCGGCTCGACGAACTCGGCCATTCGCCCCAGGTCGAGGCGCCCGCGCGCTTTCAGTCGGTCTTGATCGAGGCGCTCGGCCCAAGATAGCCGCGGCGGCCTGCCCAGTTCAGGAACAGCGTTGGCCAGCTCGCCGCGGGCAAGCCCTTGGTCTGGCGGATGCCGAAGCCGTGGCCGCCTTCCTCGAAATAGTGGGTCTCGACCGGCACTTTCGCCGAACGGAGCGCCTCCGAATAGAGGAAGCTGTTCTCGATCGGAACGGCGCCGTCGTCATAAGCATGGACGAGGAAGGTGGGCGGCGTGTTCGCGCGCACCTGCAGGTTCGGCGAATAAGCCCTGATCTGCTCCGCGGCCGACGCGACGCCGAGCAATTCCTTGCGCGATCCGGCATGGACGAACGGCTCGGACAGCGAAATGACCGGGTAGAGAAGCAGCGCGAAATCGGGGCGTGCCGGCACGGTGTCGAGCCGGTCGACCGGGGCGTAGACGTTGCGATCGGCGCCGGTGGACAGCGACGCTGCGAGGTGGCCGCCGGCCGAGGCGCCGAGCACGCCGACCCGCTTCGGATCGACACCGAATTCCGCGGCGCGGCTGCGGATGATGCGTAGTGCCCGCTGCGCGTCCTGCAGTGGCGCATCGGGGCCGGCCGCCCACCCGTCGGCGGGCAGGCGATAGAGCAGGACGAAGCAGGTGATGCCGGCCTGGCTGAAGGGCAGGGCGATCTCGGTCCCTTCCTTGTCGAGCACCGAATAGCGATATCCGCCGCCCGGGATCAGCAGCATCGCCGCACCATTGGGTTTCGCGGGTCGGTACACCATCATCCTCGGATCACGGGTATGCGCGGCGGAGCGATCGTGGAACTCGGGCGAGGTGCTGCGCTCGGTGACTTTCGCCGTAACACGCACCCGCTCGCCGCCCGGCGCGCCGTTCGGCCACAGGTGGATCGTCTCAGCCGGATCCGCCGGTCGACCGCTGCTGCCCGGCTGTCCCTTCGCTGCCCTCGCCGCCGCCAATCCCGCCATTCCCAGTGCCATCGCGCCCCGCCGGTCGATCTTCATGCCGATCCCTCATCCGTGTCGAGACGCGCTTATCCCGCGCCGCGCGTGCCGATCAAGCGGCGTCGCAAAGCGGTTGAGCCGTACCCGCGGCCGGGCTAGCAAGAGGCGATGAGCGCAGGCACGATCCGGGTGGGCATTGGCGGGTGGGACTATGAGCCCTGGCGCGAGACATTCTATCCGCCCAAGCTCGCCAAGACGAAGCAGCTCGAACATGCCGCGCAGCACGTCACCGCGATCGAGATCAACGCCACCTATTACAAGCTGCAATCGCCGGCTTCGTACGAGAAATGGGCGAAGGCGGTGCCGGACGGCTTCAAGTTCGCGCTCAAGGGATCGCGCTATTGCAGCAACCGCCGCGTGCTCGGGGAGGGCGGCGAGGGGATCGAGCGCTTCTGCAACCAGGGCTTCACCGAACTCGGCGACAAGCTCGGGCCGATCGTCTGGCAGCTGATGGCGACCAAGAAGTTCGATCCCGACGATTTCCGCACCTTTCTGTCGTTGCTCCCACGCGAGGTCGCCGGCGTGAAGCTGCAGCATGCCGTCGAGCCACGCCACGAAAGCTTCCGTGATCCGGCCTTCGTCGAAATGATGCGCGCTGCGGGCGTGGCAATCGTGTTCGGCGATGGTGAGGAATTTCCATGCGTGCCGGATATGAGCGGCGACCTCGTCTATGCCCGGCTGCTCGGCGCGCGCAGCGAGGAGCCTCAGGGATATTCGCCGGCCGAGCTCGATCGCTGGGCGGAGGTGGCGCGGGGCTGGGCCGGCGGTATTTGCCCTCGGGATTATCCGTACAGCGCCGAGCATCAAGCGGCGGGGCCGCGCGATGTCTACGTGTTCATGATCAACGGTGCCAAGGAGCGTGCCCCCGCCGCCGCGATGGGCCTGCTCGAGCGGCTCTGACCGCGTCTCGAGCGCAATGCGATCGGAGACAGGATGAACCCGCTTTTTGCCAACACGCCGACGTCGATCTTCGCGTCGATGTCGACGCTTGCCGTCGAGCATGACGCGGTCAATCTCGGTCAGGGCTTTCCGGATTTCGGCTGGCCCGACGATGTCGTCGCCCGCGCTGCCGACGCCTTGCTCCATGGCTCGAACCAATATGCGCCGATGCTCGGCCTGCCCATGCTGCGCGAGGCGGTGGCGTTGCATTATAGCGCGCATCAGCAGATCGATGTTTCGCCGGCGAACGTGACGGTGACCTCGGGCGCTACAGAGGCGCTCGCCGCGGCGATCCTCGCCCTGGTCGAACCCGGCGACGAAGTGCTTCTGTTCCAGCCGCTCTACGACGCGTATCTGCCTTTGGTGCTGCGCGCCGGCGGCATTCCCCGCTTCATTCGGCTGACCCCGCCGGACTGGCGGATCACGGAAGAAGCGCTGGCGCGCGCATTCGGCCCGCGCACGCGCCTCGTCATCTTCAACAATCCGCACAATCCAAGCGCGCGCCTGTTCGACGCGGGCGAGCTTGCTTTGCTTGCAGACGCGTGCGTTCGCCACGATGCGATCGCGCTCACCGATGAAGTTTGGGAACATGTGGTGTTCGACGGCCGCGTCTTCGTGCCGCTGGCGCGGCTGCCCGGCATGGCGGAGCGGACGGTGAAGGTCGGATCGGCCGGCAAGATCTTCTCGCTCACCGGCTGGAAGGTCGGCTGGATCGTCGCGCCGCCGGAACTCGCTGTGCCGATCTCCAAGGCGCACCAGTTCGTCGCCTATGCGACCCCGCCCAATCTCCAGACCGCGGTCGGCTACGGTCTCGGCAAGGACAGCGCCTATTTTGGCACGATGCGTCGCAGTTTCGCCGCGTCGCGGGACGATCTTACCGCCCGGCTCTCCGACGGCGGCTACCATCTTCTGCCCGCCGAGGGGACCTATTTTCTGTGCGTCGACCTGCCGGCCTCCGGGATCACGCTCGATGACGCCGCCTTTTGCGATCGCATCGTCAGGGAATTCGGCGTCGCTGCGATTCCGCTGTCGCCCTTCTATGCAGAGGATCCGGTAACCAGCATCGTTCGTTTGTGCTTCGCCAAGAAGCCCGAGACGATCGCGGCCGGTGCCGACGCGTTGATTGCCGCACGGGCGGAAATGGCCAGATTCCTCAAGTAAAACAGAGCCGCAGACAAGTCTGATCTGTTTCGGACCAAATCCACTATTCTCGCTCCCGAAACATCCGTTCCTGCCTTACTCTGCTGAGAACGGCGGTCATGTCCGCCGGGGAGCGGGGGGAAGATGGCGAGATTGGGTTTGAAGTCCGATCGTTGGATCGTGAGCGGAATGGCGCTGGCTTCGGCACTGATGTGGGCGCAGCCGGCGGTCGCGCAGGACAATGCGCGTGTCGTCTCCAATCCGCCGGAACTCGGCGCCGCGCCCGACAAGCCGTCCAAGCTGCTGCTGGCCCAGCCTGGCCTTGCCGGCGGCAAGGAGAGATTGCTCAACCTCGACATCGTCTATCGCGACGGGGAGATATTCAATCCGGCGACCGGAGTGTGGGACAAGGTCCATCTTCGCAGCTACGCGGATCCGACCGATCCGCCGCCGCCGCCGCGCGCGCCGTTCGTCTCGCCGATGATCGTCGCGGCGCCGGGCGAGACGGTGCGGATTGCGCTCAACAACCGTCTTCCCCCGGACGCAAGCTGCGCGGCCGGCGATCACCACATCAACATCCCGCATTGCTTCAACGGCACCAACCTCCACAGCCACGGCCTGTGGGTCAATCCGTCGGGCAATGGCGACAACGTCCTGCTGTCGATCAATCCGGGCGTGAAATTCCAGTATGAATACAACATTCCCGGCGATCATCCGGCCGGCACCTTCTGGTACCACACCCACCGCCACGGCTCGACCGCCCTGCAGGTGTCGAGCGGGATGGCGGGCGCGTTGGTCATCCGCGGCGAGCGGCCGCCGACGCCGCAGGCCAATGGCGATCTCGATACCCTGCTCAAGGACATGAAGGAGCAGGTGATGGTGTTCCAGCAGATCCAATATTATTGCCTGAAGGATCCGTCGCAACCCGATACCGGCCCCAACCAGACCTATGATTGCCCCTCGAACCAGGCCGGCAAGATCGAAAGTTATGCGGCGTTCGGCCCTGGCAGCTGGGGCAAATCCGGTCGGTTCACGAGCATCAACGGCGAGGTGCTGCCCAGGATCGCCGCCGCGCAGGGCGAGATCCAGCGCTGGCGCATGATCCATGGCGGCGTCCGCGACACCATCGCGTTGCAATTCCGGCCGCTCAAGGCAGGGATCACGAGGCCGGAAAACCTCACCGCCAAGCAGATGGACAGCTGGGTCAAGCTCTACTGCACCGGCGCCCCGATCCCCTACCAGCTGGTCGCCGCCGACGGGCTGACCATGGCCGCTGCGCTCGACACCAAACTCGCGACGTTCCAGCCGGGTTATCGCTTCGATGCGCTGGTCGCCTTTCCCGAGGCGCGCGATTATTGCGCGATCGATGTCGAGACCCCCGAGGCCGGCAGTGTTGGCGGTGACGACGTGCCGCAGCGGCTGCTCGCCATCGTTACCGCCGGAACCGGCGTTGCGACCGGCCCGGATCTGCGAACCTACGTCCAGAAGGCGCTGGTCGAGCGTGCCCAGCGGCTGATGCCGCCTGACGTGCGGGACGACGTCATCGCCGATCTCAGCAACAATTTCCGCCTCGCCAAATTCGTGCCGCACCCGGATGTCGGCGACAAGGAGGTGACCGGCTATCAGAACCTCACCTTCAACATCGATGTCAGCACCCAGAGCACGATGTTCGAGATCGGCAGCCAGGATTACGAGCCGCGTCCCTACGATCCGAACCGGATCGATCGGCAGCTCAGCCTTGGTGCGGTCGAGCAATGGTCGCTGGAATCCCAGTTCGTCAGCCACCCGTTCCACATTCACGTCAATCCGTTCCAGATCGTCTCGATTCTCGATCCGAGCGGCAAGGATGTGAGCGCACCGGGGGCGATCGACAATGCAGGCGGCAAGCTGGCCGATCCCCAATATCCGGGGCTGAAAGGCGTCTGGAAAGACACGCTGATGGTGAAGAGCCTGCTCCCAGGCACCAATCCAGGCGTTTACACGATCACCGTCCGCACCCGTTACCAGCGCTACATCGGCGAGTTCGTCCTCCACTGCCACATCCTCGACCATGAGGATCAGGGCATGATGCAGAATGTCGCAATCGTCCTTCCCGCGGGGGAGGTCGGCGCGCCCGGAAATCAGCTGCAGGATCAGGGTCCGTCCAATGGCCACCACTGAGGCGGGTGCCGAAAGCGCGTTTCTCTACCCCGATGTCCAGGCGGTGCTTGACAAGGCGGCGGGCGAGAGCAGCTCCGATCATGGCGGCCTCGGCCGTTTCTGGACGCTGCCGCTCGGCGCCTTCCTCGATGCCCGGCTGATGGGCCTGGCGCTGATCGCGCCGGTGGGGAGCTGCTGCGGCAAGTCTGCGCCAGGATCCGGGCGCGGCGCCCGATCGGCCCTCGTCCAGGGGCTGCGCGGGCAGGCGCCGTTCGACGGCAGCCGGTTCGTGCGGCTGCCATGGGGCGGCGATGCCGTCGACCCGGCCGATGTGGATCGGATCGAGGCGTGGATTGACGAAGGCTGCCCAGATGCGCCGTTCGCCGAACTGACCATTGCGGAGAATGTCGAAGTCCCGGCGGACGCGCGGATCAAGGTTACCGGCCTGGCCGGCCCCGAATTCGCGCCGACCTCCGATCCCGGCGCCTACCGTCACCAGAAAGGCGAATTGCGCCAGCGGCTGGACATCGATGCGATGAGCGAGGGCCAGCACGAGCGGCTGCGCGCCGCCTTTCGCGAGATGTACGCGCTCAACAAATGGGTGGGCGACGTCCGCAACTACAACAATCTCGCGCTCATCCACCAGAATCACTGCCAGCATGGCTGGGAACGTTTCCTTCCGTGGCATCGCATCTATCTTTACGAATTCGAGCAGGTGTTGCAGGATTTCTGCCCCGACGTGACGATGCCCTATTGGGACTTTTCGGCGCCTGCCTATAGCGATGATCCGCCCAACGGGCGGATCATACCGGACTCGTTCAAGGCCTATCTCGACGAGGCGTCGCTGGAGATCCTCGCCCGCGCCGATATTCCGACCGATCCACTGAGGCCGATCGTCGGAACCCGGTTCACCCGGCCGCATGATTTCTTCGCCGCGGTCGAGCAGGCGATCGGCCCGGACTACATCCTTGGCGAGAACCGCAACCGCTTCATCGACGCTTTGCTCGCCTCCAACGCGCTGTGGTACCCGCTTCGCTATCCCGCCCAATATTTCATCGACGGCAAGCCGGTGACGATCAACGAGCGGATCCACTACCATTATCCGAGCCCGACCGACATCGAGGAGATATTGTCGCTGCGCACCTTCCGGGATTTCGGAGGCGGCAGCCTGTACGTCGACAGTTTCGGGTTCCTCGATCAAAATCCGCACAATACGATGCACATTTGGACCGGCGGCTTCAATCCGGACGTGCCGAAGACGGCGGGCGCGCTCGACGCCGACACCCGCAACCAGGCGGTGCGGGTCACCGGCCGCAGGTTCCACAAGCGCGCCGATCTCTACAGCCAGCCGCCGGTCGGCGACATGCTCAGCAATCTCACTGCGTCCTTTGATCCGATCTTCTGGCCGATCCACGCCAACATCGACCGCTTGTGGTCGGTGTGGCAGCAAGATCATCCGAACAGCCTCCCCGTCGGCCTCGATGCGGTGCTGACACCGTGGAGCTATGCGGTGCGCGACACGATCGACATACATCGCTTCGGCTATGAATATGTCCGGGGCAGCACGATCGTTCCGGTCGGGCTCGACCGGCCGGTCGGCCGCTTCGTCTCGACTTCGATGCCGGTGCCCGAACCGGTCCGCAAGGGCTTCCGCAGCGCCGAGGTGCGGCTGCACCGGGTGCCGCAACTGCCGCGCTCCTGCTTCATCCGGGTGTTCCTCAACGTGCCCGATGCCGACGGCACCACGCCGCTCACCCACGAAGGCTATGCCGGCTATGCCGCCGTGTTCGGTCATGGCGAATGCTATGGCGGGCCGGGCCATTGCGACCTGCCGGATGCGGAGCCGCGTAAATACGACATGCGGCCACGCAGCATGAACACGCCGCGCAACCACCGGATCGACGTCACCCGCACGGTCCGCCGTCTGCTCGACGCCGGCGCGAGCGCGCTGACGGTCACCCTGGTGGTGATCGGCGGCGCCTACCAGGAAGACAAGGAATTGCTGCGGCTGGACGGCGTGTCGCTCAACTTTCTCGACTGAGCTGGGCAGGCCGCAAGGGGGGAGAGAATCATGGGGTCGACACCGATCTATCGAATCCATCCGGGGATCGGGATCGCCCGTCTCGGCGACAGTCCCGACGAATTCTGCATCTCGCCCGAAGGTCCGGCACAGCTGCCGATCGCCTGCGACGCGCAGGGCAACGGCGATGTCGGGCGCGAACAGCCGATCCAGAGGTTCAAGGATGCCGAGGGGCGGATCAAGCGCAATGCCGCGCGCTTCCAGATCTGGGTCTATGACGAGCAGAGCCCCGACGGGCGGCCGCTCAAGATCGGCGATCCGGTCGCCGGCGGCGGCAATCAGGGTGTTCTCGCCGACATCCAGTGGCGCGTCCATTTGTCGAACAAGAAAGCGAGCTGGTACGAATTCAACGCGCTGCAGGGCGAAGCCGGCTATCCCGCCGATGCGCGGCTTCGCAACGCCGACATCACCGATCCGGCGGCACGTCAGCAATTGATCATCGACGCCGGGCCGCAGACGGTCGATCTCACCAGCCGTCGGCGCGCCAGCTTCAGCCGCGGCGGCAACCCGCTCTACGCCGACACCTTCCCGCCCAAGGGCCTGCGTCCCCACGACATCGACACGCTCGGCGAGATCCTGACCGACGACAGCGGCCGGCTGCTCGTCCTCGGCGGCCATGGCCGCAGCGGTTCCTACAAGAGCGATTTCGGGCAGCCGCGGATCGATCATTACGCCAATACCGACGGCTGGTTCGACGACATTTCAGACGGCCCGGTGATGGCGCGGTTGGTGATCGATGCCACGAATGTCGGCCAGCTTCGCTATGTCGACGTCGAATATCCGGCGTGGGTGCTTGTCGGCTATCCACGCTACGCGCCCGAAGTGCTCGACATGATCACCCTGGACGACGTCGTCGAAGATCTCGCCATCCGCGAATTCGCCGACCGGCCCGACATGTTCGGAGCGCCTGGCAGCTTTTCGGCCCCGCAGCGGATCGATCCGACCGACCGACCGGCCCTGCTCCACTGGAAAGCCGGGCGGCGGGAGTGGAATGAGGACTATCGGCCGTGGTTCTGGCGCGACATCTGGACGATCCTGGTCCGGCCGGACGAGCACACCTATTTCACCAACATCCTCCAGCAGAGCAATTTCCCGCACAACCAGTCGAAGCGTGGCACCTTCGATCCGTACCGGCTCTGTATTCCGCCGCGGGTCGTCCCAAAGGCAAAGGCGAAGCGGCAGCATCAGACGGTGCAGGACCACGCCTCCGGCCTGCTCTTCGAGCGTGCGCTGGAGCCGGCGATGATGGTGCTCGACGCGAGCTCGCGTCCGGGCGCGCTCGCCGCCGGCGAGGACGCCGCGCCGATGCTCGCGGCGGCGGCGCTGGCCTTTGTCGCCGCGGTCTGCCCGCCGCTGACCGACGAAGCCCCGGAGGCCTATGCGCTGCGCTGGCAAAGCGTGTTCCGCGAGAACGAGACCGCACCGAGCGCGGCCTATGCCGATGCCGAGGCCGGCCTCGATCAGGCGGTGCGCAATGCGGTGAAGATGCTCGCGGAGCGGCTGTCGGATCCGCCGCCGGCCTTGCTCAAGACGGCCCGGCTGACCACCCGCGAGGAGCCGCCGGCCCGGGCTGGGGAGGGCGATCCCGACGAGCCGATCGCGGCCGCGATCCGACGGGTTGCGCAGGAACATCGCGCCGGCATCCTTCTGCAGCGCGCGCTCGACCAGGCGGTGATCGACGCGACCGCCGATCCGGCCGGTCCGGCACGACGCTACCTGTTCGATCTGCTGCGCAAGCCCGGCGAGGAGAATGTGTTCGTGCTCGGCGGCAATCCTTCGACGCGGACCTATCACCTGCCGCTGATGCCGCTTCTCGCCGGCGACAATCCGATCAGCAACGAGACGGTCAGCAAGTTCCTGCGGCTCACCGACACCCAGCTCTTTCTGCTGCGGCAATGGGCCGAGGGCAAGTTCATCGACGAGGTCGCCGAGGGCTGGGTGCCGAAGATCGATCCTTGGCGCCCCTATGAAGGCTGGACCGCCAAGACCGGCCGCGATCTCGATCGGGGCGTGCTGTCGAACCTGCTCGGCGGCGCCTTCTGCCCGGGCGGCGAAGTCACCTGGATCATCCGCAACCCCGCGATCTGGCGCGAGCCCTACCGGCTCAAGGCCGATCCCGGCTTCGCTGCATTCCGGCTCGCGCCGGCGCAGGAGAATGCTAATCGCTGGGGCGCAGTGATCGGCGAGGAGGCCTATGTCGCTTATGCCGACCAGGACCTCTCCCAGGGCAGCGACTATGATGTCGGCCTGCAGCCCGGCGATCTCACCAAGACGTCCGGCCTGCCGTGGCAGGCGGACTTCAACGAATGCTCCACCCAGACGATCGACGTCACCTACACCGCCTGGAACGCGATCGATCCGACCCGGCCGAACAACAGCCTGCTTGCCCAGGAACAGAGGCAGTGGGAGACTTTGTGGTGGCCGGTCCACCGCCCGATGCAGGTCTGGGAAGCGGTGATGATCGGCGGCAAGCGCACCTACGAAATGCGCAACTGGTCGCGCGGCGTTTCCCAGACGCTTGCCGGCGACCTCAAGATGGTGACCGAATGGTCGAAGCTCGGCTTCGTCATCCGCAATCCGTACGAGGACGTCGATTCCTCCTCCCCCGACAACAAATATATCAGCGTGGAACGCAGTGGAGACGAGCCGTGACCAGCAATCCCTTTGTCGGCATTTGGGCCTATCGCAGCCTGCTCAACGATCCCGATCTCGCAACCGATTTCGACAAGCTCGAATTCGGTCGTGGCACGCTCACCATTGAGCAGGCGGGGCCGGCGCAGCTTGGCGGCTCCATCGGCGGGCCGGGCTGGTCGCTGACGCTGCGCGGCAGCTTCGGCTTCGGGTCGCCGATGCAGGTCCGTTTCCAGGGCAAGGGCGATGTCGACGGCGTTCCCTGGGTCTACGATTACATCGCCTGGCTGGTGCCCGATTGGCCGGCGAGCGCGAAGGGGCAGCAGGTCGATGCGCTGGTCGGCTCCGTCACCCGCACCATTTTTCATGGAAGCGGTCCCGCCGGGGAGGTCGCCTCCTTCTACGCGGTGCGCCAGGCCGCGGAGTGACGCCGCCGCTCTACGACGTCGCGGTGGTTGGCGGCGGTCCGGCGGGATCGGCGGCCGCGCTCGCGCTTCGCCGCCATTCGCCGGATCTCACGGTGGTGATGCTCGAGGCGGGCGATCATCGCGGGCTCAAGGCGGGAGAAGTGCTTCCCGCACTGGCGGCGCCACTGCTCGACAGTCTCGGCCTCGGCGCGAAGTTCGCGGCGGAAGCGTTCACGCCATCGCTGGCGACCGCGTCGGCGTGGGCCGGTGAGAGCCTCGCCGAACGCCACAGCCTGTTCTCGGCGGCGGGCCACGGATGGCACCTCGATCGCGCCCGCTTCGACCGGTTGCTGGCCGACGGCGCCGCGGCCGCCGGTGTCGATCTGCGCCGCGGGTGGCCGGTCGCCGGTGCCGCCGCAACCCCGTTCGGCTGGCGGCTGCGGTCAGCCGGCGGCGCCGTTCTCGATGCCCGGCTGCTGATCTGGGCGACCGGCCGGAGCTGGCGGCTGGCGCGGTCGCTCGGCGCCGGCGTCACAGCGCACGACCGCCGCGCCGCCTTCCTCCGATTCTTCGCCGATGCGGCCGCCGACGGCCGCACCCTGATCGAGGCGCGCCCGGAGGGATGGTGGTACACCGCGGATCTGCCGGGTCGTCAGCGGGTGATCGCCTGCATAAGCGACGCCGCCAGTGCGCGCGCCGCCCGTCTGCGCTCGGCGTGCGGCTGGTACGGCGCCTTGGCTGCGACCCGGCATGTGCGGGCAGTGCTCGGCGACGGCGCGGTGGAGCTCGGCGCCGCCGCGCGGCCGGCCGGCACGGTGACGCTGGCGCCGGTTTGCGGGCCGGGCTGGTTCGCCGCCGGCGATACCGCCTTCGCGGCCGATCCGCTCTCCTCGCGCGGCCTGGTAGCGGCTTTACGCTCAGGCATCTTCGCCGCTTATGCGGCGGCCGATGCCTGCGAGGGGCGCGGGCGGCAGGCGGAGGCACGCTATGCTTGGCTGCTGGCCCAGGATCTCGCGCAGTATCGCGACGCGCTTCGCCGCCATTATGCCGAAGCGGCGGACCATGCGGATCAACCCTTTTGGCGCGTCGCGGCAGAGGAGATTGGTCCGGTCAGGCATGAATGAGGCAGGCCTCGCCTGGGCGGACATGGTAGATTAGGCAGCAGCGCCACGGGGGCAAAGAGAGGCAGAGGAGGGGACATGGCAAGCGATCCGAACGACCCGCATTTCCCGGTCAGCAATCTGACGTCGCAGAGCCGGCCGTCGGAGGAAGTGGTCGCAGCGCCCGAAACCGGAACCGAAAGCGGGGTACTCGCCGCCGATGGTCCGGTCGAGAAGGACGGCGCGAAGGCTGCGACCGAAAGCGCGCCGGCGATGGACTCGGCGCCGGTCGAAGCGCCGCGCACGGAGCATCTCCAGGATATCGGCGCCGCCTCGTTCAACGACGATGCGATCGCGCTGGAGGCGATCCTTGGCACGGACGAGCGAGTCCGCATCACGGACACGTCGAGCTACCCCTATCGTGCAATCGCGTCGCTCCTCATCACCGCGAACGATGGCGCGCAATTCGTCGGCACCGGCTGGTTCGTCAGTCCGCGGACTTTGATCACCGCGGGGCACTGCGTCTACGTCAAGAATAGCGGCCGCCCGAACCGCGAGGGCTGGGTCAAGAGCATTCAGGTCATGCCCGGCCGGAACGGTGCCGCGCTGCCGTTCGGCTCCGTCACCAGCAGCCGCTTCTGGACGGTCAAGGGTTGGGCCGACACTGGCGACGAGAGCTTCGATTATGCGGCGATCATCGTTCCCAACGAGCTCGGCGGCAAGGTCGGCTGGTTCGGCTACGGCGTCTTTCCCGACGCGGTGTTGAAGGACGCAATCCTCAACGTTGCCGGCTATCCGGTCGACAAGAAGGGCGCGGAGCAGGGGACGTTGTGGCACGACAGTCGCAAGACCGCGGCGCTCGGTTCGACAAAGGTCAATTACGAGATCGACACTGTCGGAGGCCAGAGCGGCGCGCCCGCCTACATGATCCGCGACGGTGCCCGCTACGTCGTCGCCGTCCATGCTTATGGCGGTGTGGTCACCAACAGCGGCACCCGGATTACCGCGGCCGTGATGGAGAATATCAGCGCCTGGCGAAGCTGACGGGGATCGCTGCAGAGCATGGCCGGGACTCGCCGCCCGACGGCTGCGCCTGACTTCCTTTCTCAACCGCATGGCCGCGGGCGCTGGTCTCGCGGCCGGTCAAGGCTCCAGAGTCACGTCGAAAGTCGGTCCGCTGGGGATGATCACGCCCTGATCGGCGCAATTGCTGAACTCGCTATAGGCATCTGCGACGATACTGATCCTGAGTGCCGGTTTGCCAGGAGCGGGGGATGGCCGGAGAAACACCCGCTGCTCGCGCGTCCGCTTCGCGTGGCCGGCAACCCGCTCGAAGCCCTGTGACAGGTAGAAGCGCTCATAGTCATCCATCCTGGCTTGTGTCGCCGCCACCGCGATTGCCGTGTGCCCCATGTAGAAGCGAACATGGTCCTTCCCGCCGGGCCTGTCCTTCGCGGCCTGCACTCTCAGCCGATCATATTCGGCCGAAACCGGGCTGCCGCTCGTGTAGAGAAGGCGCAGCGGCGTGTATCGGCACCGAGCCGGGCGCGCACCCGGCGGCAACGGTATTCCGCCGGTGACCTGCTCGACCAGCGCAAACGGATCCAGGCGCCCGTCGCGTGCGTCGCGTGTCGCTCTCATCCACGTGTCGCGATCGCGGATCGCGCTAACGCTGCGCCATTCGGGGGGAAGCGTGCCGGGCGCGGCGCTCGCTTGCGGCGCCGGCGCCGAACTGTCCGAAGACGCCGGCTTGGGCCCGCTCGGTCGCGCGGCTTTAGGCCGGGGTTGCTGCCGCGTAAGCGCCGCTTCGAAGTCGGTCTCGTCCTCGCGCGCGTTGCTCGGCACGGGGGCGCACCATGCCGGCCCGCCTGCGAGCACTGCCCCGACGGAGCAGGCGACGAGCGCGCCCTGCCAAAAACGTCTTGAGTTTTTCATCGTCGATCCTGAGCGATCCGGAAGATGCGGGCAGATCCGACGAAGGCATTCTCAACAGGCGTGGCTCCGCGTGAAATATACGTGAATTCCTTCTTCCAAGCACCGCAGAGCGAAGCGCCTCGAGGTCAGTCGGGTGCTGAGCCGGTTTCCGGATTGTATCGGGGATTGGCCGGATCCAGCGGTGAAGGGTCAACGGCGGCAGGTACGGCCGCGCTTTCCTCCCATGCCCGGCAGAGCATGTCGCGCAGCATCGATGCCCCGGCGGCGGTGCGCTCGTACACGAGCGCACGGACTTCCTTGTCCGCAGGATCGGCAAAGCCGCTTCGCTTCTCCAGCGTGTAGACGGAGTCCAGCTTGCCCGCGGCCTCGTCCAGGAAGGCGAGAATCGCATCGAACATGTCGCCGCTGCGATGTCCGGGAGCGCCGATCCGGCCGGCTATGTCGCCGGTGCTGAGGGCGATCGCGTCGACAAAACCGCTTTCGAAGCGGCCGTGGATCGAGCGATCGCGGGTATAGTTTTGGGGATTGTCGCCGCGCCAGCCATCGCTGTGAATCGAGTCGTGCAGCGGTTGCGATCCATCGCCGATATAATGGCCGAGCCGGATGACCTGAAAGGCGCAATGCTGCTCCGGAAACGTCGAATCCCGGCCTTCATTTTGCGCGGCCCGCACGGCACGCATGCACACGACCAGCCGGTCATAGGCCTCGATCGCCGCGTAGGGCAGGGTCCCTGTCCAGCGTATGTTGGTCCGCCCGGCGGTTTCCGGATCCGTACCCTTGATCCGGTCATACTGTTTGTGCAGCGCGAGCACGAACTCGTAGCGCGAGCGCGGGATCGGCCGCAGGAACGCGAATTGCTCCTTGAACCAGCCGTGGTTCGGATCCTCTTCGATCTTCGAGAAATTCTCCGAATTCCCGCGCCAGCTATCGGGCAGCGAGGCCGATCCGGCTATGAAATCGATCTGCTTTCGAAGGAAGATCGGCCCGTCGTCGGGGATGGCCTCGATCGCGGCCCGATCGATGACGGCATGCGCGCGCTCGCCCCAAGCCTGGGCGGCGGTGGATTGACCGGCGACGACCGGGAGGGCGGCGAGAGCTGCGAGAAAGAGGTGGCGCATCCGGGTCTCCGTGGCTGTGTCAGGGATCGAGCGGGTCGTGCGGGTCGATCCGCGCGGATCCGGACGATGGGCGATATTCGAGCTCGGTCGGCGAAACTCGCTTGCCGACCCTACCGGGAAGATAGCCAAGCTCGCGCAGGTTCCGCGCCGCAAAGGCGGGGCCCTCGATGGTGGCGCTCTGCACCGGATTGCAGACGATCAGCAGGTCCTTGGCCAGCGGCGCGCCCAGCATCATCAGCAGCCGTGCGGCATTGCGAAGATTGGTGGTCGTGTGCCGCGCATAAGGTTCGATCACGATCGCCTCGGCCGGGACGCCGTAGCGGTGGATGAGTGCGCTGCGCATTTCCTCCGCTTCGGTGAACCTGGTTGCGCGCGGATTGGCACGGCCGCCGGTGACGATAATGTACGGAATGTCCCCGCGCGCGAAGCGGTTCGCAGCGAGCCGCAGATGCAGCTTGCCGAGGGGGCTGAGCGGCATCTCGGGCACTTCGGGCCCCACCCCGGTCACGACCATTGCGCTGTAACGGTAGCGCGCCCATTCTAGCGTCCTGGCGCGTGCAAAGGCAGGTTCGTTGAGGCCGGCTGAGATCGGTTCGAAACCGATCGCGTCGGTGCGATCATTGGTGTCGAGCAATGCCAGGGCGAACTCGATCGACGGATCGAGCGCCTGCAGCGATCCGGCCCGCGGCGTTTGGGCGAGCGCAAGGGCCGCTTTCGTCCGGGTTTGCGCTTCCGGACCATCGGCCGGGATGCCGGAGCCGTCGATCGCCGGGTAGGCGGGAACGCCGCCGAGCGCATACGTCTCGATGATCGTGTCTAGGCCGCGCAGCTCACGGCCGACGCCGTTCGCTACGCCATCCTCGGGCGCCGGAACGCCGGGGAGCGAAGCCAGGGCGGAGGTCATCACTTCGATTTCGGCCGCCTGCCACAGCATTGCCCTGGCCTGGCAAAGGGTCTCGGTGCCGCACGCCTGACGCCGCCCCGCACGATCGGCAAGCACGCGCCGCACTTCTAGCCGCGCCGCCAGGGTTGCGAGGCTGTCCGGACGGGCTGCACCGTTCAACACCGGAAAGAGCCGCCGGGAGAGGTTCTGGGCGAGCCTGTCCGGCACCGTGTCCGTTGGTGCCGCAGGCGGAGTATCCACCCCGGCTACGGCCGGGGTGGCGGCGAGGATGGCGGCGACGACCGTCGCCAGTCCGCACCGCCAGCCGGTCACCACGAGGTGCCGACGACGAGGCGAACATTCCGGCCGAAGATCGGGCGGCCGTAGATCGCTTCGCTGCTTCCCTGTCCGCTCAGCGAGTCGGTGCGGGTATTGCCTTCGGTGAGGCCGTGGGCGTTGAACAGATTGTCGCCGACGACTTGTACCTGCCAGCGGCCGCGGCGCAGCGTCACGCCCGCGCCGACCGTGCCGTAGGACGGCAGCGCCGTGTTGTTGTAGAGATCGACGTAACGCTTGCCCATGTAGGTGTAGCGGCCATAGACCGAGACTTCGGTGCCGGCCGTGGTGAAATCGAAGCTCGGGCGGATGTTGCCGTAGATCTTGGGCTGGCGGACGATCTGATTGCCCTCGGCCTGTTCCGGGTCGGCGCCGGTGGCGCTCTCGAAATTCTTGTACTTGGGATCGCTGATCGTCAGCGCGCCGTTCAGCGAAAACCATGGCGTCACTGCCCATGCGCCGTCGAATTCCACGCCCTTCACCTGCGCTTCGCCGATGAAGGGTACGTTGACGTCGTTGCGCCCGGTGGTCGGGTCGAAGGCGAGGAACGAGGCATTGAGCGGATCGAAATTGGTGTAGAAGCCGGTGACGTAAAGGTAGGAGCGGCCCCAGGCCAGCTTGAGCCCGGCTTCATACTGGTCCGCCACCGTCGTCAGGATCGTCGGGTTGATCGACATCACTGTCTGGATGTTGGGCGGTGTTTCGAGGTGCGAGGCGCGACCGTAGATACCGACATGATTGCTGAAATCGTAATTCGCCCCGATGGTCCAGTTGGTGACGTTCGGTTTGAGTTTCTGGTTGACGATCGCGCCGGTGAACGCCCGCGTAGCGTCGTCGGCAAGGGTCGTCGGGTCGCCGAGATTGACCTGTGTCGTCAGTGCGGCCCAGCCCTTGTAGCTGTAGCGTTCATGACGGATGCCGCCGTCCAGGCGGAGGCCGGGAACGATCTCCCAGGTGTCGTTGGCGAACAGCGCGTACATGGTGGCATCGGAATCACCCTGGTTGAGCGTCGCCGCATAATTGAGCACTCCATTGTCGGTGACCCGTCCGAGCTCGGCGCCGGTGGCGGAATAGGCAACGAGATCGAGGGTGCGCGGCTGGCCCGCCACTTCGATCAGGAAATTCTGATAGGTGGTGCGGCTGTCCTCGCCATAGGCGCTGGCATAAAGCCCCAGCTTGAGATCGTGGCTGCCGAGGCCGGTCTCGAAGCGCTTGGCAACCGACAGCGTGCCTTGCCCGGAATAGAATTTTGAATGAATGTCCCGATACTGTCCCTGCATGACGAGGCCCGAAGCGGCATAGGGATCGTATGCCGTGGTGGTGCCGGCGAGCACGTAGCCGAGCGAGGCGACGTTACCGAACGCGGTGCGCGATCGTGCCAGGTAGGAATTGGCGAAGACGTTCGCATCGGCAGGGTTGGTGGTCGAATAAAAAGCGGTGAAATCGAGCTTACCCCGCGTGAAGCCACCCTTGGCCTGGACCAGCCAGCCGCCGAAATCACCTTCATATTGGGCGCCGACATTGACCATCCGCATGTGACGGCCGTCCGACAGATCGCTGGTGCGGCTCTGGATCTGACCGGCACCGTCGCGCCACAGCAAGTTGACTTTGCGCAGCGCCGGCGAGTTCATCGTTCCGGTGAAGAAATCGATATAGGGATCGAGGGAGACGCTTGGATCACGGGGGTCCGCAATCGGGATCGGCAGGTAGAAGACGTTGTGATCGTTGACGTAGTTGACGTTGAACTTGACGGAGCCATTGGCGAGATCGTGCTTCAGATTGGCGCGGATCTGCCCGCCTTTGTCGTTGGCGAAGCCATTGTCGCGATAACCGTCATGGTGGCGGAGAAAGCCGCCGATTGCATAATAGGTGTCCTTGCCGAGAGGACCCGCCTGATAGGCGTCGAGCCGGTAGAGGCCGGTATCGCCAAGGGTCACCTGCGCCCGCCCTCGCGGCGTCTCGTCGCCCGTTACCGTGATCGCGTTGACGATGGCGCCCGAATAGCTCGCATAGACGGGTGCCGGACCGCCGCGCACGACCTCTACGCGGTCGGTCATCAGATCCGCCTTCAGGATGGCGTCGCCGCGGAAGAAGACACCGTCATTCTCGTGGAACAGCGGCAGCCCGTCCTGCTGGAAGCTGACGAAGCCGCCATCATTGGGCAGGCCGCGGATGCGATAGATGTTCTGGACCTCGCCGCCGGTAATCTCGGTCTGGAAGCCGGGAAGCTGGCCGATCAGATCGGCGAAGTTGACCGGGGCGATCTTTTCGATGTCCTCCCGCGACAGCGTGTTGATCGCGAAAGAGGCATCGAAGCGCCGCTGGGCACGGGTCGAGCCGGTGATGACGATCTCGTCCGAGCCGTTTCCGGCCTCCGCAACGCTGGACGTGTCGGCCGGCGTGACCGCGCCTTCCTGTTGCTGCGCCGGCTCGGCGTCCTGTGCCCGGGCGGGGACGGCGATTGCGGAACAGATGGCGGAAAGCGCCGTACCGGCGAATATCGTCTTGAGCATAAGCCCCCCAGAATTGCATTGCGTGACGCCGCGCGGGCGACAGGGAGGCCGATGGCGGCAGGTTGTGACAGTTTTAATCGTTTTTGTTGAATTTAATCGTTCGTTCTGCGGCGGCATACAGGCGGCGCGTGAGATCGGGCGGGCTTATGTTCGGCGACGGGCTGCTTGAGCCCTCCGACAAGGTGTGTTATACAAATAGTACACCAAGGAGGGTCACGCGATGATCACGTCGAAGCTCACTCGAAAACTGGGTCGCAAGCTCGGGCGCAAGCTGGCGAAGAAGCTGTTCCGCAAAGTCTTCCGCAAGCTCGATCGGCTTTGAGGCGGAGCCGGCGACCAGGCGTCGCCGCGCGGGAGTGCCCGGTGTCGCAAGCGGCGATCCAAAGAATGTTGCTCAGGCGGTGACCAGATGGAGGGCGTGCGAGGCCGGACCGACGCGCAGCCGGCGTCCCCAATCGAAGCCGATGAAATCCTGCTCGATTCCGTCTGCGAAGATGATGCCGCCGTCGTTCATGCGCGAGGTGATCTCGAGCCGGGTATCGGCGAGCTTGCCGCACCGCATCGTGGTGCCGGTGGCGATGCTCGGAAAGGGTTCGCGGACGAAATAGGCGACCGCGCGTTCTTCGACCGCGAGCGACACCTGCTGCCGGGTCGCTTCCATGATCGACCGCGCCCATCCAGTCGCGCCGGTGCCGGAAGCGACGATCAGGCCGCTCGACGATTGATCCTCGTGCGTTCCGGCGGCATCGAGGCTATAGCGTGCCGACTGGTGGCTGCGATGGCCGACGAAGATCTCGTTCAGCGCCAGCAGCCGCTCGCCATTGTCGAGGACCGCCTCGACCATCGTCCGGCGCTCGAGCTGGGCATCGCCGGCCGCGGCTTGTAGCAGCAATCGGCCGAGCCGATCGACCGGCACGCGCGCGAGCACGCCGTCATAGAGATCGGGGGACGGATTGACGCCAAGCACCGGTTGGCCGGACAGGTATTTGGCGACGTTGGCGACGAGGCCGTCCTGGCCCACGGCAACGACGACATCCTCCGGACCGAACAGGAACCGATCGAGATCCGCGCGGCGGACCAGGGTCTGACGCCAGTCGCGCGACACCGCGGCGCGAGCGCTGTGGAGCGCGCGCTCCCGCTCGGCATGCCGCGCCTCGAGCGAGGCGAGGCTCTGGCCGCGACTTTCCAGGAAGAAGCGCGCCTGTTCGCGGGTAGCGTGGCGGGCGAGAAGCAACTCGTAGTCGCTTTCCCGGGTGACGAATACCGCGCGCGGTGGGTTGGTCGCCATCGCCGGCCTTACGGGACCGGCAGGATGGCCGGGGCGCGGCGGAATTCGCCGACCAGGCTGGCAAGGAGATCGGGCGTGACGTTCAGATGCTCGATCGTGTCGAGCTTGCCCGCGGCTTCCCGCGCTGCGAGGCCGAGCAGCACGCCGGGCGGCAGATCGCGGTAGATGGCGATGCGCGCCTGCTCGGCTTCGGCGCGTGCGCTCTCGACCGTGCGGATGCGATCGGCCTCGGCGGCGGCTTCGACCTGCTGCGCTTCGGCGAGACCTGCGGCACGGCTGCGCGCGTTGTCGGCCTCTTCGGTGATCAGCATCTTCTCGCGACGGGCAAGCTCGGTGCGATTGGACAATTCGTTCTCGGCGATCGCCCGTTCCTTGTCGACGGCAAGTGCGCGCCGCTCGAAGGTCGCTTCGTCGGCCTTTTGCTGCAGCGCCTCGAAGGTCGGAGTCTGCAGCGCGCGTTCGAGCTCGCTCGTCGGCGCAAGATTGGTGAGGCGGATCGCGACCAGCTCGATGCCGATGTCCGCAACGGCAGGATCGGCAGTGAGCGCCACCTCGAGCGCGCGGCGCAGCGGCTCCGGCCCGGCGTCGAGCAAGGCGCGGACCGGCGCATGGGCAAGATGCTGGAGCGCAGCCTGGTTGACGAGGCCGGCGAGCCGGGTTTCGATCCGCTGGATCGGCTCGGCCTGGTGGGCGCCGGTGAACAGGCCGATGCTGAAATCGACGCGGCTGGCCAGTAGTTCGGGGTCGGCGACTCGCCAGGTCAGCGTTCCCTGGACGGCGACGCTCTGGAAATCCTGGCTGCGGCCCTTGACGAACAGCGCCATCTCGCGGTCGTCCATCGGCAGTTCGGCGATGCTCGCGGTCTCCGGCCGGAACCAGAAGACGAGTCCGCGCCCGCTCTGCCGAATGCGGCCGTTGCGGTAACGGATGACGTGGCTGCTGGCATCGCTGCGCAGCTGTGCCACCAACCCGAAATTCTTGATGTGTGCCATCACATGTCTCCTTTGTCGGATGGGTTGAAGCGATAAAGTTCAGCGGGACGAAACGAGGCGCCGGTCTCCCGCTCTCCGGTCGGGATCAGCCAACCCCGATCGAGCATGCGCCGGCGGAAGGCGGGCTTGTTGAGCTGCTCGCCGCGGATCGCTTCGTGCACATCCTGGAGCGCACGCAGGGTGAACCGTTCCGGCAGCAGGGCGAAGGCGACGCGAGAATAATCGAGCTTGCCGCGCAGCCGGCGGATCGCGTGGCCGAGGATTTCGGCATGATCGAAGGCAAGGGGGAGGGGCTCGCCCGCAGCCGACCGAATTTCGGCGGGGGCGCCGGTCGCCGCCTTGTCTGGAAGCGTCAGTGCTGCAAGCGCGAGCCCCTCTCGTGCCGCGAGTGCGGCTGCGAAGCGCTCTGCCGGCAGCAAGGCGAAATAGGCCACGCTGATGATCCGCATGCGGGGATCTCGGCCGACCGCTCCGAAGGTGTAGAGCTGCTCGACATACAGGTCGGCCATGTTCGCCTTCTCCCGGAGCAGGCGGTGGGCGGCGTCGTCGAGGCTCTCGTCGATGCGCACGAACCCGCCCGGAAGTGCCCAATGATCGATGAAGGGATGCTCCTGCCGCCGTGTCAGCAGGACCGCCGGTGCGCGACCGACGATGCTCATCAGCACCAGGTCGACCGTGACGGATGGCCGATCGAAGGCGCTCGGGTCATAGCTTTCCAGGAAGTCGTGTTCTGTCACTCTCAAACCCTTACGTGCGCGATGCGCATTAGTTAGACGCAATATGCATCTAAGTCAAGCGTCCGCGAAGCTCCCGCATGGCGCGCGCGCAAAAGGCGCGGCCAAGGTGCGCCCAGCCTCTCGTCCACTCGAACATGCCGGCTCCCGAGCGAAGCTGAGTGATGGCCAAATCACGGAGTTCTAAGCCAAAAGGTATAGGCAATCCTTTGAAGAAGATTCCGTGCTGAAAATGCGGTACTTTGTGGACCTTCCCGCCTCTGCAGGCGGAGAGATTGTTGACACCCACCGAGGGTCAGACGCTGACGCTCAACCTTGCCTCGATCGCCGACCCGGACGGGCTGGGCGCCTTCAGCTACCAGTGGCAATCGTCGGCCGACGGGGTGACCTGGGCGAATATCGCCGGGGGAACCGGCGCGACCTTCACGCCCGACAACAATGCCTTGACCTCGTTCGGCGATCAGGCCGGGCTCCGCTTGCGGGTCCAGGTCCGCTTCACCGACGGCAACGGGACGCTCGAAACGCTGACGTCGGCGGGGACCGGTCCAACCGGCGTCGATTGGGACGGCGTTCCGCTCACCAACAATACGTTCAACGGCACGGCCGGAAATGACATTGCCGACGGGGTGACCCCGTTCTTCATCGGCGGCAACGACACGTTGAACGGCAATGCCGGCGACGACGTGCTGAACGGCAACGGCGGCATGGATCAGCTGAACGGCGGTACCGGCAACGATGCCCTGAACGGTGGCGCCGCCGACGATGTCGCAATCTTCTCCGGTCCGCTGGCGAACTACCGCTTCTCGCTTTCCGGGACGAATTTGGTCGTCACCGATGGTGTCGGTACGGACGGCGCCGACACGTTGAACGGCATCGAACAGCTCCGTTTCGGCGCCCAGTCGCTGGTGCTGCGCCTCGGCACTGCCGGCGGCAACACGCTCAATGGCGCCGCCGCAAACGATCTCCTTCTCGGCTTCGGCGGCAACGACGTGGTGAATGGCGCAGGCGGCGCCGACATCGTGATCCAGGACGCAGCATCCGGCGGAAGAGACAGTATCGACGGTGGTGCCGGCATCGACACCTTTGCAGTCGTCGGGGCAGCTGGCGTGGAGGCGTTCCGAATCTACACCCGTGCGGCGGCGGTCGCGGCCGGGATGACCGGGTTGGCAGCCAGCACGGAAGTCGTGATCACCCGCAACGGCACCAACAATGCCGCGATCATCGCCGAGCTCGACAATATCGAGGAGCTCTACATCAATACGCTGAACGTCACCGCGCCCGGCGGGGGCGGGCCGGTTGCCGGCGACACGATCCAGATCATCGGCAATTTCAACGGGACCAGCCTCAACTTCAACACGATCACCATCAACGGCGACGAGGGCGACAACACGATCGATATCTCGACCCTCGAGTCGGCGCATCGCATCGTATTCCGCTCCGGTGGCGGCAATGATGTGATCGTGGGGACGTTGCGGCCCGTGGACGTCATCGAGCTCCCTGTGGGCGCCGACGTCTCGACCTATCTGTTCAGCACGGTGAACGGCATCACCACCCTGTCGAACGGAACCCACAGCATCACCTTCGCCGGCCAGGGGCTACCGCAAGTGGTCGCCGGGCCCACTCCGCCGGCGCCGGGAGAGACCTCGCTCGGCACGTCGCAGGACGACATCTACCTGGTCGACAATTATTCCGACATCGTCGTCGAGACCATCGACGGCGGCACCGACGAGGTTCGCACCTCGCTCGGCCATCGACCGGACCAGTCCTTCTATCTGATCCCGGAATATGTCGAGAAGCTCACCGGGACAAGTCAGACCGGGCAAGCGATCCGGGACAATGCCGGCGACAATGTCGTCCAGCTCGGTGCCGGTGCGGACATGGTGCTGTTCGACGGCGGCGGGGACGACAGCGTCACCGCAGGCGGCGGCAACGATTATATCTGGTACGGAACCGAGATGACGGCCGCCGATCGGACGGACGGCGGTGCGGGCTCCGACACGGTCGGGCTGATCGGCAATTACAATCTGGTGTTCGCCGCCCACTCGCTGGTCGGGATCGAGCGCCTGAGCGTCGTAACTGGCGGTACCGTCCCCGACACGGCTCCAACGAGCTATGCGCTCACGACCGTGGATGCGAACGTCGCAGCGGGGGCGAGCCTGATGGTCCTCGGTGGAGGCCTGCAGGCGAACGAGACGTTGTCGTTCAACGCGGCCGCGGAGACCAACGGCAACTTCAACATCGTTTCCGGGGCGGGCGCGGACACGATCGTCGGTGGCTCCGGCTTCGACTGGATCATGGCTGGCGGTGGTGGCGACATGATCACCGGGGGCGGCGGCATCGATCGGTTCGTTTATCGTGCGGTGAGCCATTCGAGCGTGAGCGCGTCCGATCGAATCCTCGATCTGACCGCAGCGGACCGGATCGATCTCGCCGGGATCGACGCCAACCCGCTCACCGGCACCGACGATGCGTTCTCATTCGTCGGCGGCTCCGCCTTCTCGGGCCTGGCGGGCGAACTTCGAGCCTTCCAGTCGACGCCCGGCCTTTGGGTCCTTGAAGGCGACACGAGCGGCGACGGAGTTGCCGACTTCCGGCTCGAACTGTCGACGGCGAGCAGCGCCGAGACCATCGCCGCGCAGATCTTCTTCTGAGGCGGACAAGGACCGGCCTCGGGGCCGGTCCTCGGCCGCCTTCGGAAGAGCGGCTGCGACGACCCGATGCACAATGCCGGATGATGATCGCCCGCCGGCGGCCGATCATCATCCGGCATTTTTCTCTGTGGCGCGCGGGGCCGGGGCCCGTGCTAACGGCTTCGACTGCGCGGCAGGAAAGGGGACCGAATTTGTCCGCCATTTCGGACCATTCTGCTTGCAGGCGAATTGCCATCCGTTTCGGGATCGGTGACTATGCCGCCGACCTTGGGAGTACGACATGTACAAGCTTGCGGACTTGGTCGACTATCCGGACGGGCGGCTCGATCACCTGTTCGTACGCCCTCTCGGCCCGCAGCTTTGGGCCGTGTCGAAAATCCGGGACGGTGCATGCACCAGCGAATGGCAGACCGTGGTGTCGCCGGAAGTCCTGCGCGGCATCGGCGTCGATCTCACCCACTTGATCGCCGCACGGGAGGCTTTCCGAAGTCGCGTCGTGCGCCGGCGCACGCCTCTCTCATCAACATCCGGTCGCAATCGGCCCCTCGGCCCACGGGGCTGACCTTCTCGCTTCGCGCCTTTCTATCGAGTCGGGCGCCAGGAAGGCGGACGGCGTGGTAGGGCGGCGGCTTAAGGTCATTCGCGACATCTCCCGCCGCAATTGCGGCAGCTGATGTAAGATCATGCTGTGTCCGGGGGATGGGACCGCCCGGTCAATGACCCGGGAGCTGCCCAATCGCACGCGGCGTCAATGAATAGCTGCAGTCAGCCGGCGCGGGCGTCGGCGAAGGTGACCAGGCGCCGCTTCTGCTCGTCCCAAAGCACCAGACGAACTGCGTGGAAGCTCTCGCGGATCGTCACGCGGCTCATCGCGGCGAGCGCCGGAACCTCGCGCAGGACTTCCGGCAGCCGGTAGAAGGGGATGCGGCCGGCAAGATGGTGGACATGGTGAACGCCGACATTGGCGGTCAGCCAGCGCAGCACCGGCGGCAGATCGTAATGCGAGCTGCCGTGCAACGCGGCGGCGTGGAACGACCAGTCGTCACCCGACTCCCAATGCGTGTGCTCGAACTGATGCTGCACGTAGAAGAACCACACGCCGAGCGAGGCGGCGACCAGGGTGATGGGAAGGTGGACGAGGAGGAACAGCTTGATGCCGATCGCCCAGATCAGCACGCCCGCCACTGCGGCGATGGCCGCGTTCGTTCCCATCGCGCTCAGCCACGGCCGCCATCCCTTGCGCATCATCCCGATCGGCAAGCGGTGGCGAAGCAGGAAAAGATAGGCGGGTCCCACTCCGAACAGGACGATCGGGTGCCGGTACAGGCGGTAGAGAAAGCGACGCGCCGGGCTCAGGGCATGAAATTCAGCCACGGTAAGTGTATCGACGTCGCCGACGCCGCGCGCGTCGAGGTTGCTGGTATTGGCGTGATGGATGGCGTGCGATCGACGCCAATACTCATAGGGGGTCAAGGTCAGCACGCCGAGGGTGCGGCCCACCCAGTCATTGCTCCTCTGCTGTCGGAAGAAGGCACCATGACCGCAATCGTGCTGGATCAGGAAAAGCCGGAGCAGGAAAGCGCCGGCCGGCACCGCCAGCAGGAGCCCGATCATCAGCCCTGCCTCCAGCGCAACCCAGGTCAGCAGCCAGAGAGCCGCGAACGGAGCCGCGGTCACGGCGAGTTCGAAGAGGCTGCGGCCCTGTTGGGGCTGCCGGAACGGGGCGACCTCCTTCAGCAACGCGCGAGGATCTACTTCGGAGGAGCGGGGGAGCGGTGCGTGCAAGGAGGGGCTTTCGAATCGAAGGTGAGAATGGAGAACGCTGCGGGAGAGCAGAGGCTGCATGGGATCGCCGTAGCGGGCGTTGCGGCAAGACACCATGGAAGTTGAACGGGAGCTTGCCATCGCGGGCAGAGTTGCTTCAGAGAGCTTCCGTCGGCCCTCGTCTGACCGACTGCCGGCCCGCAATGGACAGATGAAACGCCTCGCTGCCGAAGTTTCTCCCAAGATTCTGCGGTGTAGACCCAGATTCGAGAATGTTGCCACTGGTAATCTGGCGCCGAGCGGCTATATCGGGGTTGCTACAGTCGCAAATTGACGGTCTTCGGAGCTTTGCGGCTGCCATTTCCTTCTCTCGCTTCTCTTAGCGCCAGAGGGCCGATCGTCGGCCCTTATATTCAAGAAGGAATTGCTTATGCCGATCGGCACCGTGAAATTTTTCGACAGCGCCAAGGGCTATGGCTTCATCACGAATGAAGCCGGCGGCAACGATGCATTCGTGCACATCAGCGCGGTGGAAGCCGCCGGGATGCACACGCTCGAGAAGGAGCAGCGCGTCTCCTACGAGCTGGAGAATGATCGTCGCGGCAAGACCAGCGCGGTCAACCTGCAGTCCGCCTGAACCGCGGTCTCCGCTTCGGCGGAGAACAACATTGGGCGGGTGCCACCGGCATCCGCCTTTTTTTGCGATAGGAGCCAGCATGTCGACACAGCACGAATTCTACCTGGAACGCGCCCGCGAAGCGCGCGCATCGGCCGGTGCGGCAACGCTCGACAATGTTCGCAAGCGCTGGCTCCAGGCCGAAGCGCGTTGGACCGAAATGGCTGCACGCAGTGAGCGTGGCGACAAGATGCGCGCAGAGCTGATCGTCGAAAAGGCGAACGCGCGAGTTGCCTGACGCAGCCCGGCCGCTCTCAGGCAGCCGCCAGCAGCAATATCCAGCCAAGGAATCCCCATGTCCAGAACCCCAATGCGCCCCTATCTGATCGGCAAGGACGAGGACGGCCATGTCCGTCTGACCATCCGCGAGACACGTTACAACTCGCAGAACTACCCGCTTGTGACGTCCACGCTCCAGCCCGAGACGTTCAAGACCGCGACCGCGGCCCGTACCCATGCCAAGGAGCATTTCGGCGCCGAAGCCGGGCAGTTCGCGATCAAGTGACGGCCCGCGGCGTCGGGGCCTGAGTCCCCCGCGGCACGACTGCGGCGGCGCCTTTACGGCGCGGTTTCTGCTTGCCTTGCACGTTTGAGAATGGCCCACGGCCCGGCATGCGGTCCACCGCCGCGGTCGACACAGGAACGCCGAGATGCAGAAAAACAGTCCCGCGACGCTCGAAGTGCGCAACCCCGTGGCCGCGGACGTTCCCGGCATCCTGACGCTGATCGAGCGTGCCTATCCCGGCATGGGCAATTACAATAGCGGCCAGATTCTCGGCCAGATCAACAACTTCCCGGACGGGCAGTTCGTCGCGGTCTTCGAAGGCGCGATCGTCGGCTATTGCGCGTCGTCCCGGATCGACGAGGCGATCGCCCTTGCGCCGCACGATTGGGCGACGATCACCGGAAATGGCTTCGGCAGCCGTCACGATGCGACCGGCGACTGGCTTTACGGCATCGAGATGGCGGTTGACGATCGCAAGCGTGGCCTGCGCATCGGCAAGCGCCTTTACGAAGCCCGTCGCGCGCTTGCCGAACGGCTGGAGCTGCGCGGCATCGTCTTCGGCGGCCGCATGCCCGGCTATGCGCGGGTCAAGTCCAAGGTCGACGGCCCCGACGCCTATCTGGCCGGCGTGCGCGAGGGCAAGTTTCGCGATCAGGTCATCGGCTTCCAGCTTGCCAACGGTTTCACTCCGATCGGTGTGATCCCGAATTACCTCCCGTTCGACAAGGCCTCGGAAGGCTATGCGGCGCAGATGGTCTGGCGCAATCCCTACGTCGATCCGGACGAGCCAGCGGCCTTCAGGGTGCCGCGAGGTGTCGAGAGCGTCCGCCTGGCGACAGTCCAGCTCCAGGCGCGCGCGGTCAAGGATTTCGCGGAGTTCGTCCAGAACGTGGAATATTTCGTCGACGTCGCAGCCGACTACCGCGCCGATTTCGTCGTCTTCCCCGAATTGTTCACGATGTCGCTGCTCTCGTTCGAAACCGAGACGCTGTCGCCGATCCAAGCGATCGATCGCATGACCGCCCATCGCGAGCCGATCGTTTCCGAGCTGTCCCGCATGGCGTTGCGCTACAACATCAACATCGTCGGCGGCTCGCATCCGACCCGCATTGCCGACGGCAGCGTCCAGAACGTCGCCTATGTCTGCCTGCGCGACGGATCGGTCCACGCCCAGGAGAAGATACACCCGACCCCCAACGAGGCCTATTGGTGGAAGATCAAGGGCGGCAGCTCGGTCGACGTGATTCAGACCGACATCGGTCCGGTCGGCGTGCTCATCTGCTACGACAGCGAGTTCCCCGAACTCGCCCGTCGTCTGGTGGACGAGGGAGCCCGGATCATCTTCGTTCCGTTCTGCACGGACAACCGCCAGGGCTATATGCGCGTGCGCTATTGCGCCCAGGCGCGCGCGATCGAAAATCAATGTTTCGTCGTCCTGTCCGGTAACGTCGGAAACCTTCCCGGGGTCGACAATATGGACGTGCAATATGCGCAATCCTGCATCCTCACGCCCTGCGACTTTCCGTTCGCACGGGACGGCATCGCAGCGGAAGCGACCGAAAATATCGAGACGCTGACCATCGCCGACGTCAATCTCGCCGATCTTACCTGGGCGCGCGCAGAAGGGACCGTGCGCAACCTGGCGGATCGCCGGTTCGATCTTTACCGGATCGACTGGAAGCGCGGCCTTCCGGACGACAAGACCGCCTCGCAGACTCCGCCCAATCGGCTCAAGGCACCCGGCGGCGGCTGACGGTCAGTGAAAGCCGTCCGCGCCGTGCAGGTGGGCAGGGCGGCGCAGGCGGTTCATAAGGCGGGCGCGCCAGGAGGCGCGGGGTGGTGCCGTCGCGGTCCAATCCGGAACCGCGCGAGCGACCGGCTTCTGGGTATAGAGCTGGAGCTTGGGAGGCAGGCTTTCGCGCAGGACGAGCTTCTTGCGGCCGCGCACGACATCCTCGGCTTCGGCGAGCGCACGGACGAGATCGTCCTCGCGGAACGGCTTGGCGAGGCAGCCGATGGCGAGATCGGGCAGTGGGAAGCTCGGCACGGTGCCGGTGACGAACAGGCACAGCACGCCCAAATCGTGGAGCTTGGATGCGACGTTGAAGCCGCTGCAGCAATTGGCGAGCTGAAGGTCGACAAGGGCAAGATCCGGACGATGCTGTTCGGCGGCAGCAAGGGCGCTCGGGAGATCGTCCGCCATTGCGGCAACTTGGTAGCGCGGGTTCAGTTCGACCAACTGCTTGAGGGTCAGAGCGAGTTGACGCTCGTCCTCGACGACGATGAGCTTCAGCACCGATATCCTCCCCGGAAAGCAAGCGCTTACGTCTTTGTCGAAGCTTTGCGCCTTTGCTGGCGAGAAGCGACTGCGATGACGGGCTTTTGCGGTGAGAGAGACGAAATGCGGGCCAAGCCGTTGCGGAGGCGTGCCGATCGCGGCGTTGCTGCTCCTCCCGCGGCCGCTCGACAGGTCTGCGCGGCCGCTGATACAGGCGGCGCGATCTTTTTCGGAGCATCTCGTGACCTTTCATTCCGCCGCCGAAGCCGCATCCCTGTTCGCTCGCCTGCGGATCGATGCGCCCGGCGGGGATCTCGACTCCTGCTCGCCGATCGACGGGGCCAGGATCGGTTCGGTGCGCACCGCCTCGGCGGCGGATGTCGATGCAGCGGTCGAGCGGGCGCACGTTGCCTATCTCGCCTGGCGCAGCGTTCCGCCGCCGCGGCGCGGCGAACTCGTCCGTCTGTTCGGAGTCGTGCTGCGCGAGGAGAAGGAGGCGCTCGGACACCTCGTCAGTCTGGAGACGGGGAAGATCCTCCAGGAGGGGCTCGGAGAGGTCCAGGAGATGATCGACATCTGCGATTTCGCCGTCGGCCTGTCGCGCCAGCTTTACGGCCTCACCATCGCCACCGAACGGCCGGGGCACCGGATGATGGAGACCTGGCATCCGCTCGGCGTCGTCGGAGTCATCTCGGCCTTCAATTTCCCGGTGGCGGTCTGGGCGTGGAATGCCTGCCTCGCCTTCGTCTGCGGAGACGCGGTGGTGTGGAAGCCGTCCGAGAAGACGCCGCTCACCGCCGTCGCCGTCCAGGCCCTGTTCGAGCGCGCCGTCGCGCGCTTCGGCGACGCGCCGGCCGATCTCAGCCAGGTGGTGCAGGGGGGGCGCGAGAGTGGCGTTGCTCTGGTAGATCATGCCAAGGTCGCCTTGCTGTCGGCGACCGGCTCGACGCGGATGGGGCGCGAGGTGGCGCCGCGGGTGGCGGAGCGGTTCGGCCGCACCCTGCTCGAGCTCGGCGGCAATAACGGCATGGTGGTCGCTCCTACGGCCGACCTCGCGCTCGCCGAGCGCGCGATCACCTTCGCCGCCGTAGGCACCGCCGGCCAGCGCTGCACGACCTTGCGGCGGCTGTTCGTGCACGGGGACGTCTACGATCGGCTGGTGCCACGGCTGCGACAGATCTGGGCGAGCGTCGCGGTCGGCAATCCGCTCGAGGAGGGCACACTGGTGGGGCCGCTGATCGACCGAGGATCGTTCGAGGCGATGCAGGCGGCGCTCGGCCGCGCGCGCGACGAAGGCGGGACGGTGCAAGGCGGCGAGCGGCTGCACGCCGAACTATCGGATGGCGCCTATTACGTGCGGCCGGCAATCGTCGAGATGCCGGGACAGACGCCGGTGACGCTCACCGAAACCTTCGCGCCGATCCTTTATGTGATGCGCTATGCCGCGCTGGACGAGGCGATCGCCGCGCATAACGACGCGCCCCAGGGCCTTGCTTCGTCGATCTTCACCAACGACATTCGTGAGGCGGAGACCTTCCTCTCGGCGGCGGGCTCGGACTGCGGCATCGTCAACGTCAATATCGGGCCGTCCGGCGCTGAGATCGGCGGTGCGTTCGGCGGCGAGAAGGAAACCGGTGGCGGGCGTGAAAGTGGCTCCGACGCGTGGCGGACCTACATGCGCCGCGCCACCAACACGATCAACTACAGCCGCGACCTGCCGCTTGCGCAGGGCATCAATTTCAACATGCCCTGAGCCGATGCCGCGCCTCGCCATCCTCACGCCCGATCCGGCCGACCTCCACCACGAAGTGCGCTGGGCGAACGTCGTCGAGATCAATGCGGCGCCGCTCCGCGCCGCCGGTTTCGCCGTCGAGCAGCGAGTCTGGACCGATCCTGGTGATCTCACCGGCTTCGATCTGGTCCTGCCGCTGCTCGCCTGGGGATATCCGCGCGCGCACGAACGCTGGGTCGACGCCGTTCGGACCTGGGCGGCCGCCGGAGTTCGGCTGCACAACCCGGCCTCGGTGCTGATCTGGAACTCCGACAAAGCGTATCTCGGACGGCTCGGCGAGCGCGGCGTACCGGTGGTGCCCACCGTCTATGCCGAGCGGATCGATGCCGCGTTGCTGGAGGAGACGGCGCGCATATTCGGCACGGATCGGTTGGTGGCAAAGCCGCGAATCTCGGCAGGCGCGTGGGAAACGATCCGCTGGTCGCCGGGGGATCCGCTGACCGGCGGCCCCAGCGGCCCCGCGATGATCCAGCCCTATCTCGCGCAGATCGAGAGCGAGGGCGAAGTCTCGATCCTCTATTTCGGCGGGCGCTTCAGCCATGCCATTGCCAAGCGGCCGCAGCCGGGGGACTTTCGGGTCCAGCCGGAATATGACGGGATCATCACCGCCCACGTGCCGACACGGGACGAGCGCGCCGTCGCCGAACGGGTGCTCGCGCAGATCGAAGAACCGTTGCTCTACGCGCGTGTCGATCTCGTCCACGGTCCCTCCGGGCCGATGCTGATCGAGATCGAGTTGATCGAGCCGGATCTGTATCTCGGCTACGATCCGGCAAAGGGGGCCGCGTTTGCGGTTGCCGCGACGGAACTGATCGGCGGCTGAGCCCTTGTGGCGCCATGAGCCACGTCATTCTTCTGGGCGATTCGATTTTCGACAACGCGGCCTACGTCCCGGGTGGACCCGACGTCGTGAAGCAGGTTCGGGCGAAGCTTCCTTTCTCCGCGAAGTCGAGCCTGCTCGCGATCGATGGCGCGGTGACGCGCGGGGTGCTGACGCAGCTTTCCCGGCTGCCCGCAGACGCCGGACATCTGGTGGTCAGCGCCGGAGGTAACGATGCTCTGGGCGCGTCGCACATCCTCGGCCAAAGCGTCGCCAGCGTCGGCGAAGCCGTGTCGATGCTGGAGGCGGCACAGAGCCGCTTTGCGGCCGACTATGCGACGATGGTGGACGCCGTGATCGCCCATGGCCTGCCGACCGCCTTCTGCACCATCTACGACACGCCGCCGTCGGCGCCGGACCAGCGGATCATCCGCACCGCCCTCGCAATCTTCAACGACGTCATCACCCGCACCGTCTTCTCGCGCGGGGCGACGCTGATCGACTTGCGCCTGATCTGCGACCGTGACGAGGACTATGCCAACCCGATCGAGCCTTCGGTTGCCGGAGGCGAGAAGATTGCCGCGGCAATCGCCCGCTTTGCCGCCGGAACTTCGCAGCCGAACGGTCGCTCTTGGGTGATCGTCTCCGGCGAATGAGGAGGTCGTGGCGCGGGTAACCGGGTGCGCCGCCCATCTGCGTGGTTTCACAGGGAGATCGTCCGATGAACATCCGGACTTTCGCTCGCGTCTTCGGTGTCATATTCCTGATCGTCGGGGTCGGCGGGTTCATCCCGGGCCTCACCACGGCCGCGAGCCCGGATCGCGATCTCAGCGTCGTGCACGGTTATGGCCACGAACTCGGACTGTTTCCGGTCAACACGCTCCACAACATCGTGCACCTGATCTTCGGCCTGTGGGGCCTTGCCGCCGCGCGGAGCCTCGGCGGCGCACGCACCTATGGCAAGGCGGTGGCGATCATCTACGCCCTGTTCACGGTGATGGGCCTGGTCCCGGGCCTGCACACCACCTTTGGCCTGGTTCCGCTCTATGGAGCGGACGTGGTTCTGCACCTGCTGCTCGCCGCGATCGCGACCTATTTCGGCTTCGTCCGGTGTGACGTCGCTACGGATTGATGCGGGTTGAAAGCCGATCGTGCGGGACCCACCTGACGCTGAGCAAAGTATGAATATCTGCCCGAACTGTCATGATGCGGGCCGATTTATTTTTGTTTTTCAACGCCTGTTCGGTTCTTGATGACGAAGGCCGCTCAGGGTAAAGGACACTGGCCGAGGGGACGCGGTGCCGCCATCAGATGTGCGGCCGTCCATCGCTATTAGGGAAATGGCCCATGTATCGCAGTATCTGCTTGCCGCTTGTCCTGTTGTCGACGGCTGCCGCCGGCATTGCCCAGACCGCCCCTACTCCGGGCACTGCACTGCCCAGGACGGCGACGCCCGCGCGCACCGCCGCCACCCCGGTGGCAACGACCCCCGGGGCAGCCGCCCCGGCTGCGCCGACGGCGGTGCCCTTGCCGGCGCCGGTGCTTGCGGCCGAGTGGAAGCGCAAGCAGGCCGAGGAACTGCTCGCCTTCGTCGACGGCATCGATGCGGAAGGCCTGGATCCCTCCGATTACAATCCCGATCGTCTGCGCCGCGCGATCGACGACAAGAGCGACGATCTCAGCGCAATCGCGACCGACACGTTCCTCAAGGTCGCCGGTGACCTGATGTTCGGCCATGTGCGCGGTGCCGCCCGGATCGACTGGTTCGTGCAGGACGACAGCTGGACGGTTTACGATCAGCAGAATCTGCTTACCCGCGCCACCGCCGGCGAGACGGTGAGCGACACGCTCCGGTCGCTGCTTCCGACGCATCCGCAATATGCCGCGCTCAAGGCCGCGCTCGCCAAGAACGAAGGCTTGGCGCGCGACAAGATCCGCACCAATCTCGATCGCTGGCGCTGGCTGCCGCGGGATCTCGGGCAGAAATATGTGATCGTCAACGTCCCGGCCTATACTGTGGCGCTGGTCGAGGGTGGCCGCACGCTCGATCGCCGCCGCGCCGTCGCCGGTGCGATCAAGACGCCGACCCCGTCGCTCAATGCGACGATCACGGGCGCGATCTTCAATCCCTGGTGGGAGGTGCCGACCAGCATCTCGCGCGAGGTCAGCGGCAAGAAGGGCTATGTCTCGGTGAAGCTTCCGGGCGGGGGCGTGCGCTATCGCCAGCCTCCGGGACCATCGAACGCGCTCGGCCGGGTGAAATTGGTGATGGGCAACCCGCACGCAATCTACCTCCACGACACCAACGCGAAGAACCTCTTCAACAAGCAGGCTCGCGCCTACAGCCATGGTTGCATCCGCACCGAGGACGCGGTCGGCTTTGCCGCGACTCTGCTCGACGGCACCGACTGGAGCCGTGACAAGGTCGCCGCGACCGTAAAGTCCGGCAAGACGGTGCAGGCCAATGTCGCCACGCCGATCCCGGTCTATATCGTTTATTTCTCGGTTGCCGCGACCGACGAGGGCGATCTCGCCCGCTACGACGACATGTACACGCGTGATGCCAAGGTGCTCGCGGCCTTGAACGATCGGCCCACCGCAGCGTCGCTCGCGTCGAACTGACCCGCTCTTCCGAGCGACAACGAAGGGCGTGGCTCGCGTGCGGGCCGCGCCCTTTTTCTTTTGGCACAGGACGTAGGGGGCGGGCTGTCAAGCGCCACTATATACCTGAAAAGCAACCGGAAGTTGGACCCACGGCGACATTGCGGCGTTACCGGATTTCCTCGCATACCTGAAAGCCTTCCATGACCACCCCCCAAATGCTCGCCTTCGCGGTCCTCGCGGGGATGATGCTGCTCTTCGTCTGGGGGCGGATCCGCTTCGATCTGGTCGCCATCCTGGCTTTGCTCACCTGCCTTGCCGTCGGCATCGTCACGCCCAAGGAAGCGTTTACCGGCTTTTCGGACGACATCGTCGTGATCGTCGCCTCCGCGCTCGTCATCTCGGCCGCGGTCGAGCGTTCCGGCGTGATCGAGATGGTGCTGTCGAAGCTGGCCGGCGGCACGACCCGGTTCGGCACCCAGCTCAGCCTGCTTGTCGGATCGGTCACCATCCTGTCGGCGTTGGTCAAGAATATCGGCGCGTTGGCGATGATGATGCCTGCGGCGTTCCAGATGGCGAAAAAGTCGAACAGTTCGCCGTCGTGCATGCTGATGCCGATGGCGTTCGGATCGCTGCTCGGCGGCCTGATCACGCTCGTCGGCACGTCGCCCAACATCATCGTCAGCCGCGTGCGCGAAGAGATGACGGGGCAGCCTTTCGGTATGTTCGACTACACCCCGGTCGGACTCGGTCTCGCCGCCGCGGGTTTCCTCTTCCTGCGCTTCGGCTATCGGTTGTTACCGGCCGGGCGCCGGGCCGCGCCGACGATGGGCGAGGCGCTCGATATCGAGGATTATGCGACCGAGGCCGAGGTCCCTGCGCGCTCACCGGCCGAGGGCCTCACCGTGGCGCAGTTTCGCGACATGGTCGAAGGCGAGATCGCCGTGACCGGGATTCATCGCTATGACGGGCGTAGCGCCATGCCGCTTCCCGATGCGCTGATCGGGGCAGGGGACGTCCTCACCCTGAAAGGCGACCCCGACGCGCTCGAACGCGCGATTTCCGCCGCCGGCCTAGAGCTGGAAGGGCAACATCGCCAGGCCGCCGCAACGGCAGGCACCGCCAATGTCGGAGTGATCGAAGCGGTGGTCGGCGGCGATTCCGTGCTCGCAGGTCAAGCCGCAGGGCGCATGGCCCTGCACGATCGCCACGGGGTCAACCTGATCGCGGTGTCGCGTCGCGGCGAGCGCATCGTCTCCAGGCTGCGTGACATCGTGCTGCGCCCGGGCGACGTCATCGTGCTTCAGGGGCCGCTCGATACCTTGCCGGGGCGGCTGCGCGAGCTCGGCTGCCTGCCGCTTGCGGAACGCCCGCTGCGGCTCGGCGCGGCGCGGCGCGGCCTGATCCCGATCGGGATCCTCACCGTGGCGATGGCGCTGACGGCGTTCGGTGTGTTGCCGGTCGCGATTGCCTTCTTCGGGGCGGCGGCGCTGATCATGCTTGCCGGCGCCTTGCCTGCGCGCGAAGCCTATGAGCGGATCGAATGGCCGATCCTGATCATGATCGGGGCGCTGATCCCGGTGTCCGATTCCCTTCGCACGACCGGCGCCACCGATCTGATCGCCCAGTGGCTGTCCTCGATCGCCGCGACCCTGCCGCCCTGGGGTGCGGTCGGCCTCATCCTGGTGACCGCCATGGCGGTGACGCCGTTCCTCAACAATGCGGCAACGGTGCTGGTGATGGCGCCGATCGCCGCGACCTTCGCCACCGGGCTTGGCTATCGGCCGGAAGCCTTTCTGATGGCGGTTGCAGTCGGCGCGGGCTGCGATTTCCTGACGCCGATCGGCCATCAGTGCAACACGCTCGTGATGGGCCCCGGCGGCTATCGGTTCAGCGACTATGCCCGCCTTGGGGCGCCGCTCAGCCTGATGGTGGTGGTGGTCGGCGTGCCGCTGATCCTCGCCGTCTGGCCACTGCGCTGAACAGGAGGGGCTCCGAGCGCGGAGCCCCTCGCTACATCAGAAGCGGAGGCCGACGCCGAGCTTCAGCTGGTTGCGGGCGACGTCGTGACCGAGATCGCCTTCGTCATATTCGGTGCGGAGATACTCGGCCTTCGCATAGAGACTCGCGAACGCCACTTCGACGCCGCCGCCGAAATGAATTCCGCGCTGGGTGTCGCTGCCCTCGCGATCGGCGCTCGGATCGGTAAGGTCGGTATAGACGCTCTTGAAGCGTCCGCTCGAATAACCGACCTTGCCGTAGGCGAGGATCGGCCCGCCGATCTTGAATCCGGCGCGGGCGCCGAGCGCATAATTGCGCTTCGCCTTGTAGCAGAATTCGTCCGAGCCGAAGACCGCGTCGCAATCATCGACGTTCGGAAAATCGACGCCGACATAGGGTCCGACGACGGCCGATCCGAGATCGAGATCGTAGCCGGCCTCGAGCCCGAAGGAGACGTCGTCCTGCTTGCGGCTGAATGGGTTGGTGCCGTTGTCGAGGTCGGTCTCGACCGCGTCGCTGGCACGGCCGGTCGTGATCTCCGCGCGAAGGCCGGAGAAATCGGCGGCTGCGGCCGGCGCTGCGATCAGCAGGGCGGTCCCGGCGGCGAGTGCGATTTTGAACTTCATGGACATTCCCCTTGAGGCGTCGAACTCTTTCCGACGCCGCCGTCCCCCCGCTTGATGCGATACCCGCCCCCGGGCGATTGCGGATTTAGAGCGGCAAAGCTGTCGCCTACATGTACCGTGTCGCGGGCGCGGTGGGTCGTTGCGGCGGCGGGATCATCCGCCGCTTGATCCGAGATCGAAACATGCCATGATGGATCGTCTCGGGAGGGCCAGCATGTTTGCACGCGGGGCGAAGGCGGAGCGCGATTTCTCGTTCATCGGGCCGGAGGTGATCGTCACCGGCAACATCGTCACCAGCGGACGGCTGCACGTCGACGGGATCGTCAATGGCGACATACGATGTGGTACGCTCACCCAGGGCAGCAGCGGTGCGGTCCACGGCAATCTGCTGGTGGAAGAGGCGCGGCTTGGCGGTCTGGTCGATGGTGCGGTCGAGGCCGGCACCCTGACGCTCGAACCGTCCGCCAGGATCACAGGCGACGTTCTCTACGAAAGCCTCGGAATTGCCGCCGGCGCGCAGGTGGAGGGCCGGTTTAGACGGCGCAAGGGGCCGTCCGATCATGGCGCTGCGGCCGCGCGCGAGGAAGGTTCCAGAATGCTCCCGGAGCCGCCGGATGTCGTCGGCGGCGCAGCCGAGATGCCGCCACGTCCGCACTCCCGGCGTGGGGCACCAAAAAGGCCGGAGGCGGCCGAGCTGTTCGGCCCGGTTCCTGCTGCACACGAGGCCCAAGCGGCCGAGTAGGAACCCGCTCGCGCTCGCTTTCGTTGGCCCTCCCGATGATGTTCGAGGAGAGCGAAAATGGTTTCGGACGAGAATAGAGGCGGCCCGGCCGAGAGCACGGGCGGCGAAGGCGGCCCCCGGCGGGAGGGTAGTCTCGGCGAACTCGCTGGCGAGACACGCGGCGGCAGCTTCGAAGGCGTCGTGGAAACGTCCGGCAACGAGGCCGGCGCCGTTGGTGGCGGCACTGGCGGCGGAACCGGGGGCACCGGGGGCTTCGATGTCGGCGCCGGAACCGGAGTCGGTGCCGGGGTGGCCGGCGTGGCGAGCGGCGGGCAGGACGATACCGGCGGGCTCACCATCGGCGACAATGCCACCAGCGGCGGTGAAGGACAGGGCCAGGAGCTCGCCAACCGGCTGGGCGGCCGGGCCGACGACGGACGGGCAGCCGGGGCCGGCATGACCGGTGCAGGATCGGCCACCGGCGATGCCAGCGCGATGCGCAGCGAAGGCGGCGGCGGAAACGGGCTCGGCGGAGTCGACGCCGGCTCTCCCGGCGGCATGGGCGGTGTTCGAGCCTCGGGTGGCACCGGCACCGGTCGACCCCCCGGTGGAATCAGCCCGGTGCAGATCGAGCAGGAAACTCGCGGCAAGGACTGAGACCGAGTCCCGCCCGATCGTGGTGAAGCCGGCGTAAACCGCCGGCTTCAACCGCCGCATAACCGCTTTCCGCCATGCTCCACCTATGGGCAAGGGGCATGCGAGATTGCGACGGGCAGGTTTGGCGGCAGCGATCATGCTTGTCGCACCGTTGCTCGGCGGTGCGACCGGACGGCTGACCAGCCTCGACGCCAGGCTGCTGGCCGCCCACAATCTCGAGCGCACCGCCGCCGGCTTGCCGCCACTCTTGTGGGATGATGCACTGGTCGCAGTTGCGGGCGAATGGGGCGACGCGCTCGCCGGGATCGACGATATCGAGCATTCCCCGGACGATCCGGACGACGTCGATCCTCAGGGCGAAAATCTGTGGCTTGGCACACGCGGCTATTATTCGCCGGAATCGATGGTCGGGATGTGGATCGAGGAGAAAAAGCATTATCAGCCGGGCATCTTCCCGGCCAATAGCCGAACCGGTAATCTCGACGATGTCGGCCATTATACCCAGGTAATGTGGCGAGACACCGGCCGGGTCGGTTGCGCGCTCACCGAGACTGCGGACAACGAGATCCTCGTCTGCCGCTACCTTACCGCCGGCAATGTCGAAGGCGAGCGGCCGTTCTGACCCAAAGCATCATTCGGGTCAGCTGAACCAGCCTGCCCGTCAATCATGCTCTCGTCCTTGGTTTGAAGCCTGATTCACACCTGAGATCGGAGTGGATCGCTCCAACCCAAGATGATCAGGCTCTAAGGCGTGACGGAGGTCGGTTGAGCCGCGGAGGACTGCGTGGCAGGGCGTTCCGATGCGGCCACGCAGCATTCCGACCTTCGAGCGTCTGTTCCTCTCCAGTCTGGGGCTCGGCCTAGTCCAGGCGTGGCTCGGCTGGGAGGACCTGGTCGGACGTGCGGCGGCGAAGGGTCACGGGCCCGGCGCGATGCTGACGCTTCTCGGGCTCACCTTTGCAACGCTTGCCGGGCTGGCCCTGCTCGTCTCGCGCGGGCGCCAGGCGTCCGCCAAATGGGTGCTCACATTTCTTTGCGTCGCCGGCCTGCCGCTGGTCCTCGTGAGCCTGTGGCAGGGCAGCATCGCGGGTTCACCGCCATTGGCGTTTGCGCAGGCCGGATTGCAGGTCGCCAGCCTTTTTCCGCTGTTCACCCTCGAGGCCCGGACATGGCTCGCCGAGCGCCGCGACTGATCGGAACGGGCGGGCCATCAACGACGAGGCGCGGCGCAGCAGGGCCGTGCTTTCGGCCGCCGTTACGCTGCGATCAGACGCCGAGCCACTCGAGGGGCGGCGGCAGATCGTCGGCGCTGTAGAAGATCTGCAGGACGCGGCGTCGACGATCGGCTCGGCTCCGTTCCGACGCGTGCAGGATCAGCGACGCGTAGACCCATAGGTCTCCCGCATCTGCAAGGCAGGCCGCGATGCCGGCGTCGGTCACCATCCCAGCGACCGCAGTCTCCGGGATGAGGCCGTGGCGATGCGAACCCGGCGCGATCAGCAGCGGGGCAGCGTCGATGCCGACCGGATCGAGGTGGATCCGCATCGTCAGCATGCGTTGCAGCAACGCGACCGGCGGTACGACATGGATGATGCCCTGCTTCACCGTCCACGCGGTGTAACCGGGAACCTCCGCCTGCGCTTGCACGGCGACGGTTCGATCCTGATGCCAGCCGAGCGACCAGTTCCGGGCCGCTGACTTATCGAACAGCATGGCGCGCACCGGCCGCGCCTTTGGCCCAAGCCGCGTCGCTGCGACCGCATCGGGAACCGTCAGCATGTCGCGAAACCCGCCGTTTTCAGTCAGGCGCGCGCCGGGACGTCCGCGGAGGACGCCCTCGACGAACGCAGTCAGCCCGTCCAGGTCATGCGCGTTCAACGCGCCGCCATGTCGCTCCGCGCCATGCAGATCGAGATCCATGACCGCGTTCTATCGTCCCGTCGAGCGGGCCGGAAGGGCAGCCCGCCTGGGGCGGCAATCGGGACGTTACTTGCCCGAACCAACCGCAGTATCGCGTCGCTCGGTAAGGGGTCAGAAGGACGATCGGGGGCTGTTAGTCTGCCGTTCCAGTCTCAATTGGGAGCGACATAGGTAGCATAAGTGTCGCTGGCACCCGCCAGATAGTCCTCCACCTGAAGCTTGGCGCTGTCTTCAGCGTCCACGCGCTTGCTTCCCATGGCGATGTCGTAATCGACGAGGCTCTTCACCAAGGCTGCCTCCTCTGCGGCGCAACCTGTCTTCGCTTCCGCTGCGAACGCATTCGCGTCCAGCTTGGCTTCGGTCTTGGCCTTGATCAGCTTCTGCAGACAGGCGCTGTACGCCTTTCGGGCCTGTACGGAGGCTCCCGGCGTGGGCGGGGCCGCAGCAAGCGCGAGCGCGGTTACAAGTGTAATCGAAATCATCGTCGACTCCAATCACTTAAGGCTCTGATGCCACCGAGAGTGAGCCAGGTTCCGGAAAAAGGAAAGCGTCATTTTGCCCGGGGCAGATCGACGACGGAACGGATGCGGCGCCCGTCCGGATTTCGGAGGAAGCTTGTAAGGCCTTCCCCGGCGAACGAGACCCGCTGCCGGGGGTGGGAGAGAAAGAGCCGGTCGAAGATGAGCGCAAGTAATTCTGAAGAATAGTAAATTCCGCTCTGAACGGGCTGCAAGGGGGGGTGGACTGTGCGACATTTCGGCAACAGTTCGCACAGAGTTTGAGAAATTTGTTCCCGGCGTGAAACCAACCCACGGGCGTCTCGTTTGAGGGCCCGTCTGACGAGAGCCAATCCGGGGCATTTCCGCGGTGCGGCTTTTCGGCAACATGGGTGGGGATAAGCGTGCTTGCACGGAAACTCCGCTTACCGTATTGGTTCAGTGTCGTTCCCGTTGGAACGTAATGGAAAGGGGAAAGTTATGCGGAAGCTCGCCATCGCAGTGGCGCTTTCATCGACCTTGCTCGCAACTCCGGCCTTTGCGCGCGATGGCGCCTGGTACGTTGGTGGCGAGTTCGGTGGGATGATCGTCGAGGATATGGACGTTGACATCGGTGCTACCGAAGACGCCATGACCCTCGATCATGAATACGGCTATGACGGCGGTGTCTTCGTGGGTTACGACCTCGGCGGATTCCGCCTCGAGGGCGAAGTGTCCTACAAGAAGGCCGACATCGAAAGCTTCGACACCCGGATCGCCCTCCCCGGCGAGAACCCGACGGCGTTCCCGGGAAGCCGTGACTCCGCCGGTGGCAGCACCAGCGCGCTCAGCTTCATGCTGAACGGCATGCTGGACTTCGGCGACGACGATGGCCTCAGCGGCTTCGTCGGTGGCGGTGGCGGTATCGCCCGCGTCAAGGTCAGCAACGCTCGCGTGTTCGACAACAGCGCGCCGTTCCTGGACGATTCCGACTCGAAGTTCGCATGGCAGGTCTTCGCCGGCGTTCGTCAGGCGATCAGCGACAACATCGACGTGACCTTGAAGTACAAGTTCTTCAACGTCGACAACGTTCGCATGGTGGCGTTCAACGGTGCGGACACGGAAGCACGCTTCCGTTCGCACAGCCTGCTCGGCGGCATCACCTTCAACTTCGGTGCGCCGCCGCCGCCCCCGCCGCCGCCGCCGCCGCCGCCTCCGCCGCCGCCGCCTCCTCCGCCCCCGCCGCCGCCTCCGCCGCCGCCGCCTCCTCCGCCGGGACCGTTCATGGTCTTCTTCGACTGGGATAAGGCGGACATCACGCCCCAGGCGGCTGCGATCCTGGACAACGCGGCTGCTGCCTACCAGCAGGGCGGTTCGGCTTCGGTCACTCTCGCCGGTCACGCCGATCGTTCGGGTTCCGACCAGTACAACGTCGGTCTGTCGCAGCGCCGTGCTGCGAACGTCCGCTCCTACCTCGCCGGTCGTGGCGTGCCGGAAGGCTCGATCACCAGCGAAGCGTTCGGTGAAAGCCGTCCGCTCGTCGAAACTGCCGACGGTGTGCGCGAACCGCAGAACCGCCGCGTGGAAATCAACTTCGGACCCGGCTCCGGCTGGTAAGAAGGGCTTTCACCTTCGGGTGGAAGACACGAAAATTGGAGCCGGTCCCCAAGGGGCCGGCTCCTTTTTTATTGCGATTGCGGGCCTGCGCCGATGCGCCGCTCCATGACCGGTGATCCCGGAATGACCGTGCGATCGCGCCCGGCGGAACGGTCCGAGCGCCGCGAAAAGCCTTGTGACGAGCAAAGGCGCTGCGTTAAGCGAGCCGCACTTCAACCACTTGGGGGACGTCGATGCGTATCGCCATGATCGGGACCGGCTATGTCGGTCTCGTGTCCGGAGCCTGTTTTTCCGACTTCGGTCACGACGTGGTCTGCGTCGACAAGGATGAATCCAAGATCGATGCGCTGAAGCGCGGCATCATGCCGATCTATGAGCCCGGGCTCGATCGCCTGGTGGCGAGCAACGTGCGCGGCGGCCGCCTGTCGTTCACCACGGATCTCAAGGCTGGAGTCGATGGGGCGGAAGCGATCTTCATCGCCGTCGGCACGCCGTCGCGGCGCGGCGATGGCCACGCCGATCTGAGCTACGTATTCGGCGCTGCCCGCGAGATCGCGGAAGCACTTACCGGGCCCGCCGCGATCGTCACCAAGTCGACCGTGCCGGTCGGCACCGGGGACGAGGTCGAGCGCATCCTCGCCGAAGTGCGACCGGACGCCCGTGCATGGGTCGTCTCCAATCCCGAATTCCTTCGCGAAGGCGCTGCGATCGAGGATTTCAAACGACCCGACCGGATCGTCGTCGGCACCGAGAATGAGGAGGCCGCCGAGATCATGCGCGAGGTCTACCGGCCCCTTTACCTCAACAAGGCCCCTTTGCTTTTCACCAGCCGCCGCACGGCCGAGCTGACCAAATATGCGGCCAATGCCTTCCTGGCGACCAAGATTACCTTCATCAACGAAATTGCCGATCTGTGTGAGGTCGTCGGGGCCGACGTTCAGCAGGTGTCGCGCGGGATCGGACTCGACAACCGTATCGGATCCAAATTCCTGCACGCCGGGCCTGGATATGGCGGTTCCTGCTTCCCGAAGGACACGCTGGCTCTGTTGAAAACCGCAGAGGATGCCGAAACGCCTCTGCGCATCGTCGAATCCGTGGTCGCGGTGAACGACGCCCGCAAGCGTGCGATGGGGCGCAAGGTCATCCAGGCGCTGGGCGGGGATGCGCGCGGTGCTGTCGTCGCCTTGCTGGGCCTCACTTTCAAGCCCAACACCGACGACATGCGCGACGCGCCCTCGCTCAGCATCGTCCAGGCCCTTCAGGATGGCGGCGCCAGGGTGCGCGGCTTCGATCCGGAGGGAATCGAGCAGGCGCGGCCGCTGATGGCCGATGTCGATTTCTTCGACAACCCCTATGCGGCGGCCGAGGGTGCCGATGCAGTGGTGCTGGTCACCGAGTGGGACGTGCTTCGCGCGCTGGATCTCGGTCGGATCGCCCGTACGATGAAGCAACCGATTCTCGTCGATCTGCGCAACATCTATCCTCCTCAGGATCTCGAAGCGGCGGGACTGAAAGGCTATTCGATCGGCCGGCCGCTGCGTGCCTGACCTCCGCAGCAGGGACTGTCCGGCGGCGCTCTCGCCATTGGTTTAGGGCCTGATTGCCACCTCAGGTCGGAGCTGTGAGTTCCACCCAAGCTGATCAGGCTCAAGCGTCCGTCGAAACCGCTTCGCCGGCTGATCGTTCACGCCTCTAACCATCAGGGAGATACGACTATGAAGCAAGGTCTCTGGCTTGCTTTACCTTTGCTGGCGCTGGGCGCCTGTGCGACGAACAACGGAGACGGGCCCGCCCCGGGCGAGTCCGCGGCGGCGCCCGCCGCGAGTGCCGAATTGCGAAATCCGAGCGGGGCAGGCGTGGCGCGCGCGAGCGTCGAAGGTGCGGGCGACTCCCTCCGCGTGCGGGTCGAGGCCGCGGGTTTGTCGCAAGGCGCCTACGGAGTTCATGTCCACACCACCGGCGCATGCGACGCACCGGCCTTCACGACCGCCGGTCCCCACTGGAATCCGACCGGCCGGCAGCACGGCAAGGACAATCCGCAAGGAACCCACAAGGGAGATCTCCCGAACCTGCTTGTCGGCGCGGACGGCAGCGGCAGCATCGAATATGTGATCGCCGGTGCGTCTCTCTCCGGCGGCGCCAATCCCCTGCTCGACGAGGATGGCGCTGCGATCGTGGTTCATCAAAGCGCCGACGATTATCGCACTGATCCCTCCGGCAATTCCGGTAACCGGATCGCCTGCGGCGTACTCGGCTGACGCCTGATGACCCGAGGCATGAAGGACTGACCTCAACACGGGAGCGCGAACTGCGGAACAGGCGGGGCGCGCGACCCAATCGAAGTGCGGCGCCTATCCGGCGAAAGGCGCCGTCCGACGCGCACCACCTGCAGGGGAGGCGAAGCAACCCACCCCCCAAGCGGCTCCAGCAGTGGTGCGGATCAGGCGCTCCGCTTCCTGCCGAGCCAACGCGGCAGGAAGCGTGGCGGCTCCGAAACATCATCGACCACGGGATGGAGAGCGATGCTGGTGCGCCGGATATCGTCGCTCCGTGTGAGAAGGTCCGTCAGCTCGTCGAAGTCGACCTGCCGGTTCCGACCCTCGACTACCCCGAGCATTTCCCAATCTGCGTTGCCGTCGAGCAGATCCTTGATGTCGTTCTCCAGCCAGAAATCGACATCTGCGCGGACGACCTCGAAGCGTCCGCCACCAATATCCCGATAATAAGCGGGGGTGCTTTCGGCCGGCACGCACATCAGCTGAACGGCAAAGCGCGGCGTCTCACCCTGATTGGTGGGCGAGCCGTGTATGAGCCCGTCGTCGAAAATGACCGCCGATCCGGCGGGTACAGAGAAGGTCTCGACCATTCCTGCCGCCCACATCCGCTCCTCCAGGCCCTGGAAATAGGGATCCGTGTTCGGGCCCTGAACGTGCGGCACGATCTTGTGGCTAGCGGGTACGGCGCAGAGCCCGCCATTGTGGCCGGTTGCGTCCACGAGCGGGCACCAGATCGAAACGCTGGTTTCGTCGAGATTTGCGGTGAGGGGCCAATTCTGATGCAGGTTGAACTTCCCCCGGCCGGCCGGCTTTACATAGAAATTGCACTGGATGATGCGGTAATCCTGCAGCACCTGCTCGACGTGGGCGGTGAAGGTCCGGCTGATGAGCTCGAACGCGCGTCGCCGGTAATCCCGATTGGTATCGAGGAACGAGCAATGATAGCTGGCCGCACGCCAGTTCGGCCGGCGCGGATCGAACGCATCGTTCGGACGTAAGGCCGAAGCGGCTGTCGAGAGCGCCGCGACTTCGGCTTCGGACAGCATCGGCATCGCGACGAAGCCGTTGCGCGAGAAATCCTGCTGCGCCTGCGGATCGCGCAGGATCTTCCGCCTCACGATGTCCTGCGGCAGATGCTCTCCCTCACCGGCCATGATTTCTCCTTCTCCCATGCTGCCGTCCCCATCGCATTCAATCATGTCCGCGGATCGGATGCCAGCGGCGACATCGGCGAAGTGGGGCGGCCGCATCACCGGGGAGGCGCACCTGCCCGGTCATGCGAAGCCTGCTGCCAGGAAACGTTCGGCAAAGGCGCAGTGGAGCGCCACACCCTTGGCCATCACGGCTTCGTCGACCTGCATGCGGCTGTTGTGAAGAGGCGGATTGGCGGCGGCATTGCTGCCCGGCGGAGCAACGCCGAGCAGAGCCATCGCACCTGGAATTTCGCGTAGGACATAGGCGAAGTCCTCGGCGCCCATTACCGGTGCTGAAAGCTCCATCCAGCCGCCGCCGAGCGTCTCGGCGCAGTCGCGCACGAGATCGATCGCCCGGACATCGTTCATCGTGACGGGATAGCCTTCCTTTATCCGCGCTTCGCCCGTCATGCCATGCGCGGCCGCGACGTGCTCGACGATCCGCCGGAATGCCTGCTGCTCCGTTAGACGGCGCTCTTGGGAAAGCGTCCGCAAAGTGCCGAGCAGGTGGGCGTTGCCGGCGATGACGTTGTGCGCCGTCCCGGCATTGATCTTGGTGATCGACAGGATCGCGGGATCGGTCGGCGGCACCGTGCGGGCGATGTGGGCCTGGAGCGCCATCACGATCTCGCAGGCGGCCGGAATCGGATCGAGACTGTCGTGCGGCATCGCGGCATGGCCGCCCTTGCCCGTGATCGTCGCCTCGATCATGTCGGCGGAAGCGAGCAGGGGGCCGGTTCGCGTCGCCACGGCGCCGTGCGGCAGGGTCGGCCAGATGTGGATCGCAAAGGCCGCGTCTGGGCGCCGGCCTGCCACCACGTCGTCGAGCAGCCCGTCCTCGATCATGAAGCGAGCGCCGTGATGCCCCTCTTCGCCAGGCTGGAACATGAAAGCCACCGCACCCGGCAATTGTTCGCGCCGGGCGGACAAAGCGCGGGCCGCGCCGACCAGCATCGCTGTGTGAGCATCGTGGCCGCAGGCATGCATCATCCCGGCGTTGCGCGAGGCGAACGGCAGGTCGGTTGCTTCCTCCATCGCCAGCGCGTCCATGTCACCGCGCAGCAGCACGGAGCGGCCATTGTCCCCGCCGCCGCGGAGAATTGCGACCAGCCCGCTGGTCGAGGGCCCTTCGCGGATCTCGAGCGGCAGGCCGGCAAGTGCCGCCTTGATCTTGTCGGCCGTCCGCCGGCAGTCGAGCCCGAGCTCGGGATCCTCGTGGATCGCCCGACGCAAGGCGATCACGGTATCGAGCTCCGCCTCACCGACGGCCAACCAGTCATTCGGCTTCATCATTCACCTCGGTCGCGACGGTACAGAAGCGGCGGGGCAATGGCGAGCCCAAGCGCGCTGCTGACATCGACGCTCAGCGGCGCACGACCCGGGCACGCCAGGTGGTGATGAATTCGGGATTGCCGCGGCATTCCCCCATTTCGGCCTGCTCGATCAACCGGAAGCGGCTGCCGTCCCAGACGAAGCTCTGGGTGATCCCGCAGTCACCGATGCCGCGGCCTTTGGCATAACTGGAGAGGATACCGTCCTCGAAGCCGCCATTGACCACATCGGGAATGCCGCCCTGCTCGTCCACCGGCCCCATCCCGGAGTCGGTGTCCATTCGCGCCGGCTCGATCGTCTTGCCGTCGCTGACGAACAAGGCGGCGATCAAATTGTAGGCACCCGAAGAGCAGGGCAGGACGATCAGCGATTTCCCGCCGCCGAGTGCGGAAATCTCCGGATCCTGCACGAGGCCCATACCCTCGAGGTCGCACTCGGCGCGCTTGCGCAAGGCGGCGAGCTCCGTCTTCGACAGAGTGACGGGCGTGCCGCCGGGCTTGGGCGAGACGATGACGGGCAAGGCAGGCGCCGACGGGACCGATCCAGCTGGTGCCGAGCCGCGCGCTGCGATCGCGGTGGTGCCGCCCGCCCGACCCTGCTTGTCGTCGACATAGCGGAATGCCGCCGCGGCCCCCTTCAACGCGATCGAAGCAATGGCCTTCCCGCTCGCATCGCGGGCGGTGAGGCTGGTGCCGTCCACCATCTCCACGGCGAGCCGCCGCGCATCGGCGCCCCCGACACTTCCCTTCGCCGCCTTGACGGCCTTGCCGTCATCAACGGCGAGTTCAAGGTCTGCGTCATCGCGGTCCTGCACGCTGACGTCGATCGCGATGGCTCCATCGGCTCCCGGTGCGCGGGCAATCGTCACCGTCATGTCCGCGAAGCCTGGGTCCTCGGGGGCGAGCGAGGCCATCGTGCACGACAAGCCATTGTCGCAGCCGACCGCCCAGTCGCCGAACGTGCGCAACTCGCTCGGCTTGGCGGGGGTGTGGCTGTCCGCGATTGCGGCGGGCGGGGACGTCTGCGCCTGGACTGGGTTCGCCTGGGGGGGCGCGGGGCTCGCCGCAGCACTTGCGTTTGCAGTCTCCTCGTCACCACCCGAACAGGCGGCGATCAGGAGGGGGAGGATGAGGGCGGGTCTGAACATCGGGCACATCCTTGTGCGGGTGGACGTCCGAGCGCAAGCACGCCTCGGTCGATTTGGCTTGAAGCGTGCCCGAGCGGAGTCAGGAGGATCCCCCGCGGGGATTGCGCCCGAAAACTCCGAGCCCCTTCGGGGCCGACCCAGGATCCATCCTTCAGAACTCACCGCCTCGCGTCAGATCGGCTCCCCGGCAGCGCGGGCGCGCTCGATCTTGGTCGCCTCGAGATCGGCGATGCGGCGGGAGGCGAGCCACAAACCAAGCAGGGTCAGGGGCGGCATCACGAACAGACAGGCGATGCCGGTGCCGAGGCCGCCGGTCAGCATCGACATCTTGCCCGCGAAATAGGGTCCAAGTGCGAGGCCGACCATCGTCGTTCCGAGGATGTAGGTCGCGCCCGCGGTCGCGCGCATCCGCGGCAGCACGAGATCCTGCAAGGTCGCCACCGCCGCCCCCACCCACGCCGAGGCGAACATGTGGGCGATCGGATTGACGACGTAGAGCGCACCCACGCTGTCGGTATTCAGCATGAACGCGACGAAGGGGATCGGCACGACCACGCTCAGCATGTTGACGTAGAGGCGTCCACGGGGATCGCGTTGCCGCCACACGTCCGAGAGATAGCCTCCGAGGATGACGCCGGCGGCGGCGGCGAAGGCAGCGGACCAGCCGATGATGAAGCCGACTTCTTCCTTTGCTGTCATGCCGCCGATGAAATGCGCACGGGCGAGCGGCCCGGAATAGAAGGTCGCCTCGACATAAGGCGGCAGCCAGAACGACGTCGCGTAGGTGACGAACGAAATGCTTCCGAAGGCAAAGGTCAACACCACCACCATCGGCGTTCCCCAGATCAAGCGGTGGACCGGCCTGTCGCGCGCCTTCAACGACTGTATCCAGGAGAACACCGAATAGACGCCAAGCCCGTAGGCGCTCCACTGCGGCCAATCGCCGGTGAGTCGGATAAGCCCGAATGCAACGGCGACGACTGCCGCAAGAACGAGCAGGTTGATCTTGAGCGCGCCAGGGATCCTCGACACGCTGATCAAGGTGAGCGGCGGCAGGATGGCGGCCAGTTCACGCCCGAAATCGGCCCAGGCATTGGGGCGAACCACAGCCTGCGGCATGCCGTCGGACGCGCCGCGGAGCGGCTCACGGAGGCTCAGCACCCACAGGGCCAGCAGCAGCCCGGGCAAGCCGACGGCAAGGAAGGCGGCCTGCCAGCCGGCCAGACCGAGCGGCGCCGTTGCGGGATCCGGATAAGCGTGCGTCCAGCGGCTGACGATCAGGCCACCGATCGGCAGGCTGAGCGCGCCGCCGATATAAAGGCCGCTCGAATAGATCGACAGGGCGGTGGCGCGGCGCTCCTTGGGAAAGCTGTCGGAGATCATCGAGTAAGCGGCAGGGGAGGCGCTCGCCTCGCCGATTCCGACTCCGATCCGCGCGGTCGCGAGCATCCCGAAGGTCGAGGCGAAGCCGGAAAACGCAGTCATCGACGACCAGAGCGCGAGGCCGATGGCCATCAGCCGGCCGCGATACCAGCTGTCGGCAAGGCGGCCGAGCGGTATCCCGAACAGGGCGTAGAAGACTGCGAAGGCGGTGCCGTAGAGGAAACCGATCTGCGCATCCGAAACTCCGAGATCGCGCTTGATGTCGCCGACCAGGATCGAGAGGATCTGCCGGTCGATGAAGTTGATGATGTAGACGAGCACGAGCACGAACAGGGCGTACCAGGCATAGGCGCCGACTCCCGGCCGGCCCGCTCGCCCGGACATCTCAGGGGTCTCGGCTGCTTCCGACGCCATATCCTCGCCCTCGTTGTTATTGTCTGATCATATGGCTAGCACAGCGCCGCGGATTGGCAACAAGGCTCGGCCGGATGGCGGTTTCGGTTCTCTTCGTCTGTCTCGGCAACATCTGCCGCTCGCCGCTTGCCGAAGCGGCGTTCCGCGCGGAGGCGGAGCGGCTCGGTTTCGACGTCCAGGTGGATTCGGCCGGCACCGGCGACTGGCATGTCGGCAGGCCGCCCGATCGGCGGTCGATCGCAGTCGCGGCGCGCAACGGCGTGGACATCGGCGATCTGCGCGCCCGCCAGGTGTCACCGGCCGATTTCCACCGGTTCGACCATATCGTCGCGCTCGATCGCGAAAACCTCGCCGATTTGCGGCGGATGCAGCCGGGCGGCGCGAAAGCACGCCTTTCGCTGCTGCTCGATCATGTTCCCGGCCGCGAAGGCGATGCGGTGGCCGATCCCTATCATGGCGAAGAGGAGCATTTCGATATCGCCTGGGCCGATGCGCTGGCCGGCGCTCGAGGGCTCGCGCGCACGATCATCGACGCGGAGCAAGCATGAGCTTCTTCGCCCGCCGGGTCGCAGCGGTCACCGGCATGGCGGAGGATCGCTTCGAGCATCTCGCCGGAGGCGATCTGTCGGAGGTGTTGCTGGTGCGGCGCCCCGACGGGCGGATTAGCGTCGCCAAGGGAAGCTCCGCCGTCGGCACCGAAGCGACCATGCTGCGGGCAATCGCCGGGGCCGGCGTCCCGGCGCCGCATGTCGAAGGCGAACTGGGCGGCGTGCTGATGATCGAGCATGTCGCCAACGACCGCGTGTTCAGTCCTTCGGCCTGGCGTTCGATCGGCGCGGCCTTGCGGCTCCTTCACGGCCATTCCAGCGATCTCTACGGCTGGCCGGTCGACTACGCGCTCGGCACGGTGGCGCTCGACAATCGTCAGGGGAGTGACTGGCCCGCTTTCTGGCTGGAGCAGAGGCTGAAGGCAACCGCCGCAGTGCTTGACCGCCCGTGGCGCGACCGCATGGCGGCGCTCGGCCCGCACTTGCGAGCGATCCTGCCCGCTGCGCCGCCGCCGGCGCTCCTTCACGGCGACCTCTGGACCGGGAACATCCTCGTGCGTGAGGGCAGGCTGGCGGCGTTGATCGACCCGGCCTGCTACCATGGCGATGCCGAGGTCGATCTTGCCATGCTGACCCTTTTCGACACGCCCGACGAAGCTTTCTGGCAGGCTTATGGCGCGCCTGCTCCCGGCTGGCCGGAGCGACAGGCGGCCTATCAATTGTTCCCGGCGCTGGTGCATCTGCGCTTGTTCGGTGGAAGCTACGGCAACATGGTGGAACGGCTGTTTGCCCGTCTAGGAGCCTGAACTCGTTCGCTTAACCGAGCGGGTAACGGGCGACCACGTTGTAGACTGCGCCTTCCGGACCGAGGCTGCTCTCGTAGAGCCGGAAGTCCCCGACCTCGAAAGGCGGGCTCGACAGGTTGCCGGCGCTTTCGATCAGCGGTTGCACCGGGCCGCCGCCGCGACTCATCCGGGCCAGGGTGATGTGCGGGCTATAGGCGCGGCGCTCCGGCTCCAGCCCGGCGCGCGCGATCGCCTGATCGACCTTCTTGTGGAGCGCCTTCAGCGGATCGTGGGGCGAGACCCCGGCCCACAGGGCGGTCGGCTGACCGCGCCGATCGAAGGCGCCGACACCGCTCAACGACAGGGCGAAACGCGGATGCCGAACCGACTCCAGTGCGGCGTGGACATCTTCGGCCGTGTGGCGATCGACTTCGCCGATGAAGCGCAGAGTGAGGTGGAGCTGATCGTCCGACTGCCAGCGGGCGCCGCGGACACCGCCCATCAGATCGAGCAACTGGCTGCGGATCGGCGCCGGCGGCCGGATCGCGACGAACAAGCGGATCATCGGTCGGCGATAGCGCGGGATCGGACCGGCGTGAAACCAGTTTTCCTTGAATCGCAGCGCAAAGCACACGATATTGGTGCCCAACGGTGACTGGTTGCCGTCAAAGGAGAGAGTTCCAAATGGCTAACGGATTTGACCCGCGCGGAACCGCAGCGCCTTTCGGGGCAGCGACGGCCGGACGCGACAGCGTCAGTGTCGACGCGGGCCTGCGGTCCTACATGCTGTCCGTCTACAATTACATGGCCTCAGGCGTTCTGCTCACCGGCATCGTCGCTTACGCCGCTGCGATGACCGGCATTGCCCAGCAGATTTTCTACGGAGGCGGCATCCTCAGATATGTGGTCTTGTTTGCGCCGCTGATCATGGTTTTCTTCCTCGCGGCACGCGTTAGCCGCATGTCGCTGGGTGGGCTGCAAGCCTTCTACTGGTCGTTCGCGACCGTAATGGGCTTGTCGATGTCGATCATCCCGCTGCTCTACAGCGGCAGCTCGATCGCCGCGACGTTTTTCGCCACGTCGGCCGCGTTCGTTTCGCTGAGCCTGTGGGGCTATACGACCAAGAAGGATCTGTCCGGCTTCGGCACCTTCCTGATCATGGGCCTCGTCGGTCTGATCGTCGCGTCGGTGGTGAACATCTTCCTGCGCTCGGATACTATGAGCCTGGTGATCAGCGCGGTCGGCGTGCTGCTGTTCGCGGGCCTCACCGCCTACGACACGCAGAAGATCAAGAGCATCTATTTCCAGGTGGAGGGCAGCGACATGCTCGGCAAGACCGCCATCCTCGGCGCGCTCAACCTGTATCTCGACTTCATCAACATGTTCCAGTTCCTGCTCAGCTTTCTCGGCAATCGCGACTAAGCAAAAGAAGAGAATTGAAGACGAGAAAGGGCCCGGCGGCAACGCCGGGCCCTTTTCATATGCTTGCGGAAGCACCGGTTGGAGCCTGAACTCAGCCCCGGTGCGCGCGGAAGAAGGCGAGGGTGCGGTCCCATGCCAGCTTCGCCGCCGCCGAGTCGTAGCGCTCGGCGGAGGTGTCGTTGTGGAAGGCGTGGTTGACGCCCTCGTAGACATGCAGTTCGACGGTCTTCCCTGCCGCCTTCAGCGCTTCGGCCCAGGGCAGGGCGGTGGCATTCACCCGCTGATCGAGGCCCGCAAGGTGCAGCATGACGGCCGCCTGAACCTTGGACGCTTCCGCCGGATCGGGCGCAGGCCCGTAGAAGGATACGGCGGAGCCTAGGCTCTTGCCCGCGGCGACGGACAGCCGATCGACCATCGCGCCGCCCCAGCAGAAACCGGTGACGCCGACCCGACCCGCCGACCGCTTGTGCCGTTGCAGGAAAGCGAGAGTGGCGACGCCGTCCGCGACCGCGGCCGGCATGTCGAGCGCGCCGATCATCTCGCGCGCCTTGTCCTGGTCCGCCGGCGTCCCGCCCGCGGGCGACAGGAAATCGGGCGCGAGCGTCGTGAAGCCGGCGACGGCGAGTCGCCGGGCAACGTCGCGGATATGATCGGTGAGGCCGCGATTTTCGTGGATGACGACGATCGGCTGGTGTTTCGCTTTGTCCTTGGGAAGAGCCAGATAGCCCTTCATCGTGCGCCCGGCGGCGGTGGGCCAGGATGTCTCTGCCGCCTCGATCCGGCGATCGTCGGGCGGAACGAGCGCTGCGGCGGCCGGATCGGCGGCGATCCCGGCAAGCAGCGCCGACGCTGCGGCCGTGCCGCCGGCGAGGCGTGTGAGTTCGTTCATGAAGGCTCGACGATCGAGCGTCTCATGGGTGTAGCGGTCGTAGAGCGCGATCGCGGCGCTGCGCAGGGGATCGTCCATTTCAGGACGCCTGCGGCTGCGGCTGGACCTGCGCCATCAGCGCGTCATCCAGGTCGGCGGCGCGCTTGGCGGCAGGGCGCTCGGCGATGCGGGCATAATAATCCTCGAAGGCGGGCCTCTTCTCGATCGTGCCGAACATCATGCCCCAGCCGATCTGGGCGCCGAGATAGACGTCGGCAGCGGTGAATTGTTCGCCGCACAAATAGGGGCTGGCGCTGCTCGCAGCCGTTTCGAGCGTCTTCAGAACATCGTCGAACGTGCCATATCCTGCATTGGCCGCGCGCTCGGCCGGTGCAAGCAACCCGAGGGACTTGGCGGTGGCGGCGGCCTCGACCGGGCCCGCACCGAAGAACAGCCAGCGATAATAGGGGCCGCGCTTGGCATTGCCCGGCGGCGGCGCCAGGCCGGCATCGGGAAAGGCATCGGCGAGATAGGCGCAGATCGCGGCGGCTTCGGTCACCACCGTGTCGCCATGTTTGATCGCCGGCACCTTGCCCATCGGATTGATCGCGAGATAGTCCGCGCCCTTCATCGTCGTGCCGTAATCGAGCAAGACGGTGTCGTAGCTGCAGCCGACCTCCTCCAGCATCCAGCGGGCAATGCGGCCGCGCGACATCGGGTTCGTGTAGAGCGTAAGAGACTCGGTCATCGTTGCTCCCCTTCTTGCGCCGGCGGATCGTAGCGCCCGGCCGGACTGTCTGCAAAGCGCCCGTCCTGCGCTGTCGGTCCGCAGCGGGCCGATCCCGGCAGGGGGTGCGAGCGCCTATCACGATACCGTGAACATGACGAGAACAGAAGCCGTAATCTTGTGCTTGGCGGCGTCGAGCGAGTCGGCCGATCCGAGCAGATGGCTGGTGCGCGCAGCGGCTACCCGCAGCACGTGAAGGGCGCTCCCGTGGGTGCGGCAAAGGTGGGCGGGACTCGATCGGATCAGGGGCGGGCGCGGCCGAGGATGCGCCCGGTCCTGGCATCGACATCGATCCACAGGACGTGCCCGGCTTTCAGATATTTCAGCCGATAGATGCGTTCCTCCCCGAAATATTCGGCACCGAGATAATCGGCGCCGCGCATCTGCGAATCGACGCGCTGCCGGATCTCGGAAAGGGGAAGAATATGCCCTCGTTCGACCTCCTCGCGAAGCACGTCCTGCTCGCGACCGCGCGGTCCAGCCTCGGCGGGAGCGATGGCCGCCAGGACAGATGCGGACGCAGCGGCAAGCACAAACCTCATTCGCTCTCCCTTGAGGGGCGGACTGGCACAGCCCCGGTCATTTGACGGTGTAACGATGCGCTGTGAACCCTTCCTTGACCAGCAGGTCGCCTGATCCCGGCGCGCTCCCCGGCATCGGCACAGGGGCCTGGTCGACAGCCGACGCACAGCAACGCAGCCCACAGACCGGGGTGTGGATCGGAGGCGAGCACGTGCCGCTTCGATAACGGCCGTCGTTACCGGTGGCGGCACGTGCATCTCGTCCGACGTGTCTGCGCCGCCCCGATAGTGGGCGCATCAACGAGCGCCGGAATTCTCCGCATGTCCGCGCGCCCGCAGCCCCAATCCATAGCTCAGCGTGGCGAGGGCACCGGCCGCGACGGCGATGGTGCCCAGTGTCACCGCCGTCGGAATGGGGGCGAAGGCCCACAGCCCGGCGTAGAAGAGGCCGCTCAGAACCATCGACCAGCCTGCGAAGCGTGCCAGCTGCCTGGCGCAGGCGGTAGGCGCCAACGCCTTGGGGGCGCGATTGCCGTAAAAGGCGATCATCAGTCCGTTGGCGCCGATGACCAGCCGAAGGGTCGTATCGTGGCTGATGATGTCCTGCCGGTGGGCGAGGCTGGCGGCGAGTGCCAGCAGGATCAGACCGCCGGCCCAGGCGAGGCCAACGAACAGTTCGGTGCGCACAGTGTTCATCGCTGGGTCTCCACTATGTCCGATGCGACCGCCGGCGGCTCCACGCCGAGGCCGAACGATTGAGCGAAGCCGAGCAGCGCCTCCTCGAGCACGGACAGCTTCAGATGGTAGAGGATGGACTTGCCGACTTTCTCCGCATGGACGAGGTCGGCCTCCCTCAGCACTGAGAAGTGCGCCGACATGGTCGGCTTCGACACGTCGAAGTGCAGGCACAGGTCGCCCGCGCTCATCGGCCCCGCGCGCAGCAATTGCAGCACGCGTCGGCGGGTTGGATCCGAAAGGGCCCTGAACACGCGACTCATGGTTAGATGATTAGCTAATTATCGAATGAACATCAACTTTGTCGTTAACAAAGGCGGTAGGTCGGGCTTTCAGTGGGAGCGAGAGGCTGCGCACGGCATGCTTTGAGTCAGGCGGCGCCGGGATCCGAACGCCTCCACCGCTCCCGCTACATCAAGACTATCCGGCGCGAAGCGGAGCTCCGGCTAGAAGGAGAGACGTGCCGAGGCGCGAACGGTGCGCGGAGCCCCGGGATAGATCCAGACCGGGCTGTAGGAACTCTGGGCATAACGCTTGTCGAAAAGATTGTCGGCTTCCAGTCTCACGCTGAACTGAGGGGAGAAGGCGTACTCGGCCGCAGCCTTGGCTTTGACGTAGGCCGGAAGCCTCGGAGCGTTGGCGTCGAGCCCGCCCGCGCGATCTCCGACGTAGCTTGCCCCGAAGCTTACGGAGACGCCCCGCTTCTGCGCATCGAGGAAGCGGGCGATTGCGAACAGTGTCGCGGAATGATCCGGAACGTTGAGGACGGCGTCGGTCGCGAAGGCGGCGTCGTCGGCCCGCGCCGGAGTCCAGGCGTAATTCGCGACGACTTGCCATCGCTGCGCCAGCTTGACCGAAGCATCGAACTCGATGCCTCGGCTGGTCAGCTTGCCGACCGGCGCCAGATAGCTGGCGTCGACCGGATCGGTGGTGAGGATGTTCTGCTTCGCGATGTCGAACCAGGTGAGCGCCAGATCGATCCCCGGCCAGGCTGCGGTGAGCCCGAGTTCGTAGCCGTGCCCCTGCTCGGGTGAGAAGCCGTCGCCGAGCCGCCCGGTACCGGAATTGAGCAGATAGCTTTCGCCCCAGTTCGCCTGAATCGCGAAGATCCGGCTGAGTTCGTAACGGACGCCGACGCGAAAATTGACCGGTTCGTCAGTGATCGTTGCCGTACGGTTCGTCAGCAGATTGCGAATCTTCTGCCGGTAGGCATCGATGCGGACCCCGGCCGAAACGGTGAGGCGATCGTTCATGGACCACATGTCCTGCACGTAGAATGTCGCGACTTGGCGCGTTTCGTGATTGTTGATGAACGGGAGCAAGGCGGGCGGAGAGCCGCCATAAACGGGATCGTAGATGTCGATCGGGTAAGGATTTGCTGCGGTCGGGTTGCGGCGCATCCAGCGTTCCTGATAGTCGAGGGTGTAAGCCTTGACGCCGATGCTCGCACGGTGTTCTCCGAGCGCGCCGGTGAGCTCAAGCCGTGCCGAGAGGTCCTCCACCTCGAAATCGCGTTGGCGGCGCTGGCGCCAGAGCGCGCGACCGACCAGCCTCGACTGGTCCGACGAGAAGCCCTTGAGCGAGCCCGTTCGGTAAGCGATGCCTCCGTTCAGGATCAGGCGATCGCCGATGTTCGCGAGAGTCGTGAGCTGGTGGCGCTGATTGCGAAAGCGGGTGACGCCGTCCGCCGGCTCCCCATAGAAATTGTCGCGCGGCAGGGCATTCGCATCGCCGTTCACCGCGGGGATCCCGCGGTCGAACGGGGCATCGAACTCGGTGAACTCACCCACATAGGTGAATCGCACCTTTGGAAGCGGCATCCAGGTGAGAGAAGGCGCGAGGACCCGCCGCTTGAGGGGCACGAAGTCGCGCCAGCCATCGCTATCCTCGGCCGCCACGACGATCCGTGCGGCAAGTGTCCCCGTAATTGGGCCGGTCGCGTCCAGTTCGGCCCGCCTGGTGTCGAACGCGCCGTAGGTGAGGACCAAGTGAGCCGACGGATCGAAGCGCGGAGTCTTGGAGACGATGTTGACCCGCCCTCCCGGATCGATGTCGCCGAACAAGGCGCCGGCGGGGCCTTTCAGCATCTCGATCCGCTCTGCGGTGGCGGGATCGCGCGGCGGGCCCATGCCGCGGTTGGCGAGAAATCCGTCGACATAATATTCGGCGCCGCCATCGGGCGTGCCGAGAAAGCCACGGATCGCGAAATTGTCCAGGAAGCCGCCGCGATTGTTCTGGTTGCTGACGCCGCTGATCAGCTCCAGCGCATCCGAAAGACGATAGGCGCTGGCCGCAGTCAACAAGTCTCGCTCCAGCGAACGGCTCGAGGGGGACATCCGTTCGGTGACCATGTCCGAGGACAAGGTGCGATCGGCCGGTACGGTGCGAGTGCCCAGCACGACGATTTCCTGGGCGTCGGTCTCGACAGGTCGAGCCGCAAGGACGGGATCGCTCGCGACGGGCGCCGACTCTCCGTCGGCTGCAGAGATAAAGGCGAGCGCGGACATGAACGGATCGAACACGAGGATACTCCGAGAATTGCAGGTGAGTGTATGCGGATGCGCATCCGCATCAGAGGTAGCTGAGCAGGGCGTAATTGCTGCGGCGCTTGACGCCCGCGAACCAGCGGCACAGGAACCAGAGTGGGGCCGCGACTGCCCCGGCCAGGAGCCACAGGGCCGCGACGCTGGGCAGGCTGAACAAGCGCCCATGATTGGGACCGAGGCTGCTCAGAGCGAGCAGGTTGAGGAGGTGCAGCAGATAAAGATGCGCAATATAGAAGAAGAGCGGGACCGCCCCGAACACCGCGATCCACCCGAGTGCACGGCCAGGCGCTTGCTCGAGCAGCACCAGCAACAGGGCACCGGTGCCGATGGTGAGCAGGATGAATACGGCCGACGGCGGGTATTTCGTCAGATTGACGAAGCTCATTGCCGTCTCGACCGGTGACGATCCGAGTTCCCAGGGATGAGGATCGCCGTAGACGTTCACGGCGCGCATCGAGAGGAAAAGTACCAAAGCGCCGACGCCGACGGTGAGCAGCCTTCTTCTCCGCGTCGGGGCGGAAATATCGCTTCCGAACCATGTCCCCGCGCTCCAGCCCAGTGCGACGACGCCAATCCAGGGGAGCAGCGGATAGGAGCTACGCGCGCGGACGCTGTCGCTGAGCGCGATGTAGCCCCTGTCGTGGAGAAGCGCCCAAAGAGCGTGCCCATATTCTCCCGGTGCAAAGGCAATGGGATCGAGAAGATTGTGCCCGAAGACGATCGACAGCCCGATGGCGAGCAGGGCTGGACGCGGCAGCCAGAGCAGGCCGGAGAGCGCGATCATCGACAGGCCGATGACCCAGATCACCTGGAGGAAGATGGTCTGCGGCGGCAGGGAGAAGGTCCACGCGAAATTGATCACCGTCAGTTCGAGGACGATCAGGAAGAGGCCTCGTTTGAACAGGAACGCCGCCGCGGCTGGCTTGCCGCCTCGGTGCTGGCCGTACAGCCAGGCCGACAAGCCGGTCAGTGCGACGAAGATCGGTGCGCAGAGGTGGGCGAGGAGGCGGCTTGCGAAGAGGCTCGGGGGCGTAGTGCCGAGATCCATCGGATCCGCGACCTGCGCGTGCAGATAAAAGAATTCCCGAACATGGTCGACGAGCATGGCGAGCATGACCACGCCGCGAAGAGCGTCGATGGGGACATGGCGGCTGGGGGTGCCAGACGAAATCGCGGGCGATTGACTACGGGACTGGCCCGCATCCGGAGCAGCGTGAGCTGCGGCGGCGGGCGCGAGACGTGGCACGCGTGGCATGGAAGAATTCCGTCCGATGCGGCCGTGCACTGACGGCCGTGTGGCGCTTCACCGGCGCCAGCCTCGGGCAAGAGAATGTCGCCCGGCTGTTGATGCTCGATGATCGGCTTCAGGGGGCATGTGCCGCGACACGAGCGAACGCTGATCGCGGCGCATTCCGATGCGCACTCAGCCGAGCGGCGGCTCCAGCAAGGGGCCGATGACTCGGCTGAAGAGCGCCTCCGCCGCGATCATGCGGATGCGCATCGCGCCCCGTGCCGAAATGCCGGAGAGTGCAGGCTCGTCGGGGAGCAGGGCGCCGGCAAGGGCGCTCGCAGCAGCATCCGCCAGAGTTCCCTGCTTTTCCCCGGCCGATTCCGCTGCCTCTTCGCCATGCGCCGCAAGAGAGATGATGAGTTGCTCGCTTGTCCGCGCAGCGGCGTGCGCGGTCACATCCGCGTGCCGGCATAGTGCAAAGGGCGCCGCCAGACCGTTGCCGGCGACGAACACCAGCAGAAGCAGGAGAGGAAGCAATCGGGCCATTTGATATGTGATAACGTCCCTAGACAGGGGAAGGCAAGCTTTGATCACGCAACCCTCAGCGCCGGTTGGAGAAAAGGGCGCGGCTTCGCTCCGCATCGATCAGGGCAGGAGCGATGTGTGCGTTCGACCCTCTGGTCGGATGTGGCGAAGATGAGGACGACCCGGTCAGTGGATCAAAGCGGCGCTCGACCGCATCTCGCCAGAGCCGCCGCGGCGACGGCGTTCGTCAAGGCCGGCGGACCAACGAGGGACACGCCCATATAGGTCTCGCGCTCCACGGTGATGACCTGTTCACCGAGCCGCCACTCGGACGACGACCATTCCTGGCTGCCGGCGATGCTGCCGTGCTTGGAAATTCGTTCTGCGCCGATGCCTTGCAGAACGGCATCGATGGCCGCGATCAGGTCCTCGTCCCACTCGTCACCGAGGTGGATGTCCACCATTGCTGGATTACCAGCGTCCCTCACCAATGTTTGCTTCGGCTGGCCATCGGGCTCTCTCACGATCGCACGGGTTAGCTCGAAGTCGGCTCAATCGCCCTTGGGCCCGAGATAATCGGGACCATAGACCGCCTTGCGGAAGTCGCGGTGGAGACTGCCGTCGAACGGCACCGTCTGAACGAAGAACACGGCGGTGAGCTTGTTGGCGGGATCGACCCAGAACAGGGTGGAGGCCATGCCGTCCCAGAAGAACTCTCCGAGGGTGCCCCGGTTTTCCTGAGCATCCTTGGGCTGGCCGGTTCGGACGAAGAAATCTATGCCGAAGCCACCATTGCCCTTGCCCGGCAGCCACAGACGCTCGGTGACGCGCGGATCGAGCTGGTCGGTCGCCATCAGCTTCACCGTCGACGGCTTGAGGATGCGGACGCCGTCGAGGTTGCCGCCGTTCAGCAGCATCGTGGCGAAGCGCATGTAATCGTCCACAGTCGAGGCGAGGCCGGCGCCGCCCATGGTGAGCGTCTTGGGCGCGAAGTTCAGCCGGCGATTATCCGCATCGGGAACCCGATCGAGCGTTCCGCCCGGCTTTTTCGCGTAGACGGCGGCGAGCCGCCCGAACCGTCCTTCGGGCTGGGTCCAGCCGGTCTCGCGCATGCCGAGTGGTTGCAGGACATGGTCCCGGACGTAATCCTCGAACCGTTGGCCGGAGAGTTTCTCGACCAGCAGGGCCTGAACGTCCACGGCAGCGCTGTAATGCCAGCGTGTGCCCGGTTCGAACAGCAACGGCACCTGCGCCAGCCGCCGCCCGAACTCGGCGAGATCGATGTCGAGCTTCAGCGGTATCGGATCCAGCCGTCCGAATTCCTGCTCTGGGAAACTCTCGCCGGGGCCGTAGCCGAAGCCGGCGGTGTGGCGAAGGATGTCGCGGATCAGAATCGGCCGGTCGGGCGCCTTGAGGATCGGCTTTCCGGCGGCGTCGGTGCCGGCGAACACCTTGGTGACGCCGAATTCCGGAAGATAGCGGGCGAGCGGATCGTCCAGCCCGAACTTGCCCTGCTCCCAGAGCTGCATCAGCGCCACGCCGGTCACTGGCTTGGTCATAGAAAAGATCTGCGCGAGCGTGTCTCGGGCCATCGGCCGCTTGGCCTCGCTGTCAGCGAAGCCCGAAGTGCCGAAATAGACTTCCCGGCCATTCTCGAACACCAGAGCGGAGACGCCTATCGCCCGGCCGCTCGAGACCATCTCGGCGAGCGCGCGATCGATCCGCTGCTTGTCGATGCGCACGGTCGCCGATGCGGACGCGCTCTTGGGGGCGGCAAAGGCGGGCGCCGTCTGGGCACCGAGCAGCGCAATCGCCGCAGCTGCGGCCAACCATTTCGACATCATGCCGTCCACCCTCCGGATTGTCCTGGCAGAGGCTTAGCGGGGCAGGGTTCGGCTGGAAAGACGTCAGCCGGGCGCTCGGCGCCGGATCGCCCTTCTCAGGCTCTCACCCACCAGAATGAGAACGGCACCCAATGCGTAAGCAGCGAGGTCCATCGGATCGAAGCTGGCGCCGAGCACCACGCGCGCGATCGGGTTGCCGCGCAGGCCGATCGTGTCGAGCAGGTCGAGCCACTGGGCGATTTCGACTGCGCAGGCGATCGCGAAGGCAAGAGCCGTCGCGGCAAGGACCTCAATGCGCGACGCGGCCCTGAGAACCAGATAGACGAGCACCACGGCAAGACTGTCGCCGCCGAACGGGCGTATGATGCGGTCCTCGACGGTGAGGGCGATGAACAGCTCCAGGCCGAAAACGGCAACCGCCGCCGCTGCGTATCCTGCTCTCAGGCCGAGCATGTTGAAATGCAAATCCGAAGGATGGGCTGTGTGTCAGGTGTTGGCCCGCAAGCTCGTCGTGATCGACTCAGACCGTAAGAGCAGTGCAAGCGAATTCGACGGGTCAGTCGAGCGCCTTGCCCGCGGGTTCCACCCTGTTGCCGGCTCCCGTAAGATCGCGCCTGACCTCGCCCGACGAGAAATATCGGACCTCGTGATCGGACCCTGCCACGGTGAGCAACCCGCCAGGAGCGAGGTTCGCCGTCACCTTGTTGTCCGCACCCGAGACATCGAGGCTGGCGCAGGTTCCGGTGAGCCGGATCACGTGGCCGCTCCCCGCGATGATCACTGCCCGACCCTTGCACGGCAAGGTCATCTTGTGATCGGCCCCGGCGATGTCGATCGTCGTCGGGGTCACCTCGATCGGCCCGACGCCAGCGCTCTGGGCCGACGCGAGCAAAAGCAGCAAAGACGCAATCGGCATGAGGTCTCCTTCGATCCGCAGCGTGGCCGTCCAGCGTCAATCTGGCACGGCGCGCAGCGTCCGTCGAGCGTTGCGGCGTTGAAGTGCTCGACCGGGGGCGACCACGGACCTAGGCGAAATCGCCGAGCCTTGCGGCCTCCTCCTCCGCTTCCTCGGACAGGTGCGGGAGGGTGGTCGAATGATGTTGCGCCTCGCCGTCACCGTCGAGGGCGCCCGACATGTCCTTCGAATCAGGTTCGTTGCCTGGCTTGGGATCGATCGTCATTGGCTTCTCCTTTGCGGGTGCAACGCACAAGCTCGCCCTAGGAGCCGGGCATTGCGCCGGAACGCGCAGGCCACCCGAGTGCGCAAAGCGCCGAAGAAGCTGCTCCTGACGCCCACCGAGCCCGCGCGATCCGCTCGAGCACGGTCAGCGACATCGCGCCAAGCGTCGGCACGCGGTGAAATTCTTTCGGATCCCAGTTTGCTACGACCTTGGGACGAGTCTCGTCGCGCAGTTGGACCCAGATGATGTGGCGGTCGATCTCGCCCTGGCCGCGGACTTGGGCGATGTGGGTGGTGGTGAGGAAATCGTCGATCGCTTTCTCTCGGCGCCAGCGCCTTGCGTGCATGTCGCTGTCGACCAGCAGCCGGGTCGCGCGGAACAGCAGCGACTGGGGGTAGCCGACCTGGCCGAGCGGATCGCCTTCGCGCGTCCCCATCGCGTCGGCGAGCTGTTCCGAATAGAGCGCCCATCCGTCGGTATAGGCCGATTAGCCGCTACGGCGGTCAGAGGGTTCGAATGCCTTGTCTCCGTGCGGGGGCGAATGAGCACGTAGGAGGCGATGGCAACGACCAGTTCGAGCCGGGAGAAAGCGGGCGCCAATGTTGCGTAACCTGCTCTGAACTCGACCCGTGAAGCGTCGGAAGCGCGGCCGTGGCAGTGACATAGGAGCGCCTGGTTCTTCCTTGCGCGCAGGGGTTTCGTGGCCGCTGAAGATCGTATCTCGCGGCCGCGCGTGCTCCGTCTTCGATGTCGTAACGACCTCATTGGAGTGCCGCCCCAAGACCGGTGATCGCGAGGCAAAATTCGTCGAAGTCGAGCACCGGGCGATTTGCGGAGTCTTGGAACGCCAACAACAAGGCGCAACTTTCCTGCCCACCAAGATGCGAGCACGCGGACAATGTCTTGGTTCCGTCGTTGACACCTGCCCGCGGCCCTGATCTGATCTGTCGCGAGTCACGGAGTCGCGCGTCCATGCTTGTTCACCGTCTGCTCGCGGTCCCGATGCTGTTGGCCGGACTGGTCGCGGCAGCCGCGCCGGAACCGCCGCGCGTGGCCGGCTTTTCCGCGTTCCTGCTCAACAGCCGCACCGGCCAGCTCTCCGCCGACGTGATGGCCAATGCCGATCAGCTCGGCAACGTGCCGGCCGGACCACTCTCCGCCGTCTCCGCCCTCGTCGTCGTGCGCATTGCCTTCGGAGCGGAGGCCGCGGTGCCGGAAGGCGCGCGGGTGCATCTGGTCGCAACGGAGGCGTCCGTCCGCGGCCGCGCTGCGCGGGTCCTGCTCGATCGCAGCGCGCGGCTTGGACCGGTGGCGCAGGACGGTACGACCCATGTCGGCTTCTGGCTCGACGATATCGGATGCGCCACGATTACGCTGCGCGCCCGCTTGGCGTCGGGGACGACCAAGGCGTCCAACGCGGCGGCGAGGGGACAAGCGGAGCTGCCGTTTACCTGCTACGAATAGGAGACGAGGGACATGCAGTTGATCGCGGGTCCGGTCGGGACGGGAGCGGCGAATGCCGTCAGCGACGTCGCCCTGGTGCAGGCCATGCTGGTGAAGATCACGCGCCCCGCAGCGCCGGCCCGGCCGGCGGCCGGTGGCCGGCCGGCGACCCCGGCACGCGCCGCAGGCCCCTATCTGCCGGCCTATTCCGGCACGTTCGCGGCGTCGACTGCGGCGGCGATCACCGCCTTTCAGAACGATCATGGTATCACCGCAGCCGGCGGACGCGCCACGGCCGGAACCGTGGCTCCGAACGATACCACCTGGGCCGCCCTGGTCGCGGCGATGCCGGCAGGTTTCGCCAATCTGCGCATCATGCCCGGACATCGGACGATCTGGATCGAGGCGACGCAGGAGCAGCTGCAGGCCAAATTGAATGCGGCCGCGACCAACACCTTCACTGCCGTGTTTCGCGCCAAAGTGAATGCCACGATCAACCGCATGTTCACCGATCACCGCATCGCGATCGGAGTGGATCCGCAGGGCGACCGGCGCACCTTCCAGCAACAATATGATCTGCGAACGAGCGGGCGCGGCGTGACCAATGCCGGTCCCGGAGAAAGCAATCACAATTTCGGCGGGGCGGTCGATCTCGGCTTCGAAGGTTTGCGCTGGCTGCGCGCCAACGGCGCGGTCGTGGAGAACGAAAATCCCTGGCTGCGGCAGATGGACGCTCTCGGCGCTGCAGAAACGACGCCCTTCTGGGATGCGCTGCGCGCCGCCGGCATTGCCTCGGGTGCGTTCCGAGGTCCGGTCGGCGACCGTCCGCATCTGCAGAACTGGAACGATGCCGGAGTGGTGATGGCGGCGCGGCTGGCCGATCTGCTTACCCGATCGGGCACGATGCGGTGGAGCGGCGCCCGCGGCAGCTACAGCTGCGATCTCGGCTTTGGCGGTGCGCTGATCCCGGTCGGCTCCGCAGTACGGATCTGGAACCGCAGCGCAACGATCACAGCGGCGCAGATCGATCAGTTGCGCGCGGCCGCCCCGGCGCGGCCCGGACAAGGCCAGGGTCGAGGTCCTGGTCAGGCACAGGACCATGGTGAAGCGCAGGCACAGGGGCGTCCGGGGCAGCGGCCCGGCGCGGGGCAGCGGCCCGGCACCCCGGCAGCTGCGGCGCAGCGACCCGGCGCCGATCCAGGGATGGCGCAACGCCCTGGCGGTGCACCGGCACGGCCGCGCGCGACCGCCGCCGACGTGACGGCGATGCAGCAGGAATTGCGGCGGCAGTTTGAGCTTGCCGACGCCAATTGGCAGGCTTGGACCCCGCGCTAAGAAGGCGCCGCCGTGGCGCCCCATGCCCGTCAGCCGCCCGAACGCGCTCGCGTCGGCGTTCACACCGGCATCGCCAGTGCCGAGAACCCTACGCCATCCTCGCCCTTGCGATCCGCTCCAGCACGGTCAGCGGCATTGCGCCCAAAGTCAGCACGCGGTGGAATTGCTTCGGATCCCAGTTCGCGCCCGCCTTGGCACGCGCCTCGTCGCGCAGCCGCGCCCAGACGGTGTGGCCGATCTTGTAGCTGCACGCCTGTCCCGGCCAGACGGTGTAGCGGTCGATCTCGCCCTGGCCGCGGCCGCGGGCGATGCCGGTGGTGGCGAGGAAATAGTCGGTCGCTTTCTCGCGGCTCCACCGCTTGGCGTGCATGCCGCTGTCGACCACCAGCCGGGTGGCGCGGAACAGCAAAGACTGAAGATAGCCGACCTGTCCCAAGGGATCGTCTTCGTACATCCCCATCTCGTCGGCGAGCTGCTCCGAATAGAGCGCCCACCCTTCGGTGTAGCCCGAATAGCCGCCGCGGCGGCGGATCAGCGGGATGTCGTCGCTCTCCAGCGCGGACATCACCTGAAGGTGATGGCCGGGCACGCCTTCGTGGTAGCTCAGGGTCGCAAGGCCAAATTTCGGCCGGTCGAACGTGTCGCGCAGGTTGATGAAATAGATGGCCGGACGCGATCCGTCGAGCGAGGCGGCTTCGTAATAGCCGCCCGGTGCTCCCGCCTGGATCGCCTCCGGCACGCGGCGCACCTCGACGGTCGCCTTGGGGAGAACGGCGAACTGCTCGGGAAGCCGTTTCTCCATCGACTTGATCTGCCCGCGCAACGCCTCGAGCAAGGCCTCGCGGCCGGGATCGGTGTTGGCAAAGAGCTGGTCGGGCCGCTGGTTCAATGCGACCAGCCGCTCGCCGACACTCCCCTGGCTCATACCCTGCGCCTTGAGGATCCCATCGATCCGCGCCTGGATTTCGGCAACCTGTTCGAGCCCGAGACGGTGGATCTCGTCCCCGGTGAGCTCGGTCGTGGTCGCGGCACTTGCGGCGGCGGCGTAGAAGGCCTCACCATCAGGGAGCCGCCACACGCCGGCGTCGTGCACGGCCTTGCTCCGCAGCTCCGTGACGAGCGCGCGCTGGCGATCCAACGCCGGGAAGACGCGTTCGGCCATCAGTTTCTCGACGGCGGCGGTGCGAGCAGGCGGCAGCCCGGCCGCCTTGAGCTTGGCGGCGAGGTCGGTGACCGGACGGGTCTCCGCCGGGGCGACGTCGCGCGCCTGCCCCAGTTGCTTCAACGTGGTGTCGAGGATGTAATCGGGCGCGAACACGCCCTTCGCGGCATCGGCACGCTGGCGCTCGGTTTCCTGGTCGATCGCGGCCGCAAAGGCCTCGACGCGGGAGACATAAGCGTCAGCATCCGCGGCGTTGCGAACCTCGTGCGTGTTGGCAAGGAAATCGGGGACGTCGCGATAGGCGCCGGAAAGCTGCGAGAGGATGTAGGGTGCGAAGCGGCCCATCGTCTCGCCATAGCCGAACCGGGCGCCGCCGATGGCCCGCTCCAGGCTGTATTCGACGATCTCGACGTCGAGCTTCGATGCGTCGTTCAGCGCCTTGCGGTCGATCGTCCGCAATTGGGCGAGATCGGCCCTGGCGCGGGCGCGCTGGCGGGCGGCACCGGCTTGGGAGAGATCGGAGAGCTTGCCCCGCAAGTGGCTGCGGGTGCCGGTGTCGAGCCCTAGCGAGGTCGCGTCCTCCGGCGAGTCTTCGAGCCTTGCATAGAAAAAGCCGTCGAGCATGGCGCGCAGCTTCGCGTCTGCGGTGCTGGGCTTGGCGGCTTGCGCGCGGGCGGCTGCAGGCAGGGACGCGACGACCGCCGTCATTGCTGCGGAGGACAGAAACTGACGGCGGTGCATGTTCGTTCTCCGGGGGCGTTCGACCGTGTTCTAACCCTTTGAACGACCTTTTCAATCCAGCCCGGTCAAGCTGTTGCTGGGGGATCCGGGGGAGTGCCGCCAGCACCGGACCGCAGCGGGAGCCTTATCAGTGTCTGCGTGGGCTTTGGGACTCGACGGCCCCAACATCGGGGGCTCAAGTGCCTGGGCTCTCCTGCACGGTTCTCGTCCGAGGCTCTGAGCCGAAGCTCGACATGAACCGCCGACCCTTCTGTTGATCGAAGCGCGATGCTAGGCTGCGGGCGTGCAGCAATCCGGCGACGACGAAGCTTTTCTGGCGACCATCGGCTACAGTCCGATTGCGAGCGTCATCAGCAATCCGCGCCGACCCGACAATCCGATCGAAGTGGCCAATCCGGCCTTTTGCGCGCTGACCGGCTATGCGGAGGCCGACGTGGTCGGCCGCAATTGCCGGTTCCTGGCGGGCGCGGCCACCGAGCCCTGGCTGACCGAGCGTATCCGCCAGGGGATTGCCAGCCGGCGGCCGGTGCTGGTCGACATCCTGAACTATCGCAAGGACGGGTCGCCGTTTCGCAACGCGGTGCTGGTGACGCCGCTGTTCGACTCCGAAGGCGAGCTGCTTCACTTTCTCGGCTCGCAGGTGGATCTGGGCGAAGAGGGACCAAGCCTCTCGATCAGCCGGCAGAGGAGAGCCGTGGCGCTGGTACAGGATCTGCCGCCGCGCCAGCGCCAGGTGCTCGAGCAGATGGGAAAAGGCTATCGCAACAAGCAGATCGCCCACGCGCTCTCGATCAGCGAGAAAACGGTGAAGATGCACAGGGAATTGCTGCTGCAGCGCCTGGGTGCAACGACCACGGCCGATGCCATCCGGATCGCCGTCGAAGCGGGGCTTTGATACCGTTTTAAGTCCGTATGGATAGCCAGGCTGACGCGGCCTAATTTCTGTTTCGGCGGGGGCTGAAAAAGGAACCGCTTCATGACATTTTCTCGCATCGCCTCCATCGCTCTTCTGGCAGCCACCGTCTCGGCCGTCGCGACACCTGCTCTGGCCGACAATCACAAGCACGCCGCCAAGTCCGGCGGCACGATCGTCGCAGCAGCCGCCGCCTCTCCGCAGCACAAGACGCTGGTTACCGCCGTCAAGGCGGCGGGGCTGGCCGATACGCTTGCCTCCGGCGGACCGTTCACGGTCTTCGCGCCGACCGACGCCGCCTTCGCCAAACTTCCGGCGGGCACGCTCGACACGCTGCTGAAGCCCGAGAACAAGGGCCAGTTGACGTCGATCCTCACCTATCATGTCGTCGCCGGAAAGGTCGATGCGGCGTCCCTGATCGAGAAGATCTCGGCAGGCGGGGGTCAGGCCGTTCTGACCACTGTCCAGGGCGGATCGCTCACCGCGACCTTGTCCAATGGCAAGGTCGTCCTTCGAGACGCATCGGGCGGTTCCTCGACCGTCACGACCGCGGATCTCATGCAGTCGAACGGGATCATCCACGTTACGGATGCGGTCTCGCTGCCAGGCTGAGCCGCGCGGTCGCTGGCCGCCGTTCCCCCCCTGGCGGCGGCCAGCACCCCCGACTGCACCCCGGGTAGGAAACCGGCGCATTCCCACCATTCTTCCTCTCGTGTCGGAAACCATGGTCGCCGCCGCCCCGGGCGTCTAACGGAAGAGCTGCGGAAGCCCGCGAAGCGAGAGCCGAGGGAGAAGCTGGTATGAGCGAAGGCGGCTTGGTCATCATGCCGATACCTGCGCTGGTGGCGGTATTGCTCAACCGGGAACAAGAGAAAGGCTCTCCGCTGACCGAAGCCGAAGTACTTGCTATCCGCGACACCGCTCAATGCACGATGGTTCCCAGCGACGTCGCCGCCAAGATCGTCGAATCGCGCGGCTATCAGGATATCGATCCTGCATGCGCCTGGGAGGAGTGGAGCGCGGTCCGCCTAGGTTTGTGAATGACCTCCAGAGCGGCGGAACGCCTGCTCCAGATCCCTGCAGTCCCGCGATTTTCGAGTCGTCGGACGGTTTCGTCCGACTGGAAATCGCTCTAACCTAGAGAAAAGCCTCCCCCGCGGGCGCGGGAGAGGCTTCCTCATGCGAACGAGTGTCAGGCCAGGTGTCAGGCCTGTTCGGCCTTGCCTTCTTCGGCGCTGCCTTCCTCGGCCGGCTGGTCCTGCTCGCCTTCGACCTTCTTGCCCTTGCGCTTGGAGGGCTTGGGCGGGGCGGGGATGATCTCGAACGACGGGGCGTTGTCCTTGATCGTCACCTTGACCTCGCCGCCATGGACGAGCTTGCCGAACAGCAATTCCTCGGCGAGCGGCTGCTTGATCTTCTCCTGGACGAGGCGGCCCATCGGACGCGCGCCGTAGAGCTTGTCGTAACCGCGGGCGGTGAGCCACTTCCTGGCTTCCTCGTCGAGATCGATGTGGACGTTGCGGTCCGCCAGCTGCAGCTCGAGCTGGAGGATGAACTTGTCCACGACCCTTGCGACCACTTCCGGCGGAAGATAGCCGAACGGCACGATCGCATCGAGGCGATTGCGGAATTCCGGCGTGAACATCCGCTTGATCGCTTCCTCGTCCTCGCCCTCGCGGGTCTGGTTGCCGAAGCCGACACCCTCGCGCGCCATGTCGCTGGCGCCCGCATTGGTGGTCATGATCAGGATTACGTTGCGGAAATCGACCGTCTTGCCGTGGTGATCGGTGAGCTTGCCGTTGTCCATCACCTGCAGCAGGATGTTGAACAGATCCGGATGCGCCTTTTCGATTTCGTCGAGCAGCAGCACGCTGTGCGGATGCTGATCGACCGCGTCGGTCAAGAGGCCGCCCTGATCATAGCCGACATAGCCCGGAGGTGCGCCGATCAGCCGACTGACCGAGTGCCGCTCCATATATTCGGACATGTCGAACCGCTGCAGCGGAATGCCCATGATCGTCGCGAGCTGACGGGCAACCTCGGTCTTGCCGACGCCGGTTGGGCCGGAGAAAAGGTAATTGCCGATCGGCTTGTCCGGATCGCGAAGGCCGGCGCGGCTGAGCTTGATCGCCGACGAGAGCACCTTGATCGCATCGTCCTGGCCGAACACCACCCGCTTCAGATCGCGCTCGAGATGCTCGAGCGTCTTCTTGTCGTCCGACGACACGCTCTTCGCCGGAATGCGGGCCATGGTCGAGATGACGCTCTCGATCTCCTTGGTGGTGATCGTCTTCTTGCGCTTGGACGGCGGCACCAGCATCTGCATCGCGCCGACTTCGTCGATCACATCGATCGCCTTGTCCGGCAGCTTGCGGTCGTTAATGTAGCGCGCCGACAGCTCCACCGCCGCCTTGATCGCGTCCGGCGTGTATTTGACGTTGTGATGTTCCTCGAACGCAGTCCGCAGGCCGGCCAGAATCTTCACCGTATCCTCGATCGTCGGCTCGTTGACGTCGATCTTCTGGAACCGGCGGAGAAGGGCGCGGTCCTTCTCGAAATGGTTGCGGAACTCCTTGTAGGTGGTCGATCCGATGCAGCGGATCGTCCCGCCCGACAGAGCCGGCTTCAAGAGGTTGGACGCGTCCATCGCACCGCCGGAGGTCGCGCCTGCGCCGATTACCGTGTGGATCTCGTCGATGAAGAGCACCGCATGGGGCATCTTTTCGAGCTCGGTAACGACCGCCTTCAGCCGTTCCTCGAAATCGCCGCGATAGCGGGTGCCGGCGAGCAGCGCCCCCATGTCGAGCGAGTAGATCACCGCTTCCTTCAGAACGTCGGGCACTTCGCCCTCGACGATCTTGCGCGCCAGGCCTTCCGCAATCGCGGTCTTGCCGACGCCGGGATCGCCGACATAAAGCGGGTTGTTCTTCGACCGGCGGCAGAGGATCTGCACGGTACGGTCGACCTCCGGCCCGCGGCCGATCAGCGGATCGACGCGGCCGTTCTGGGCCTTTTCATTGAGGTTGACGGTGAACTGCTTGAGCGCGGATTCCGACTTCTTCTTGCCGTCCTCCTGCTTGGTTTCCTCGGCGCCCTTGACCTCGGCCGGCTCGGCCGGGGTGTCGCCCTTGCCGACGCCGTGGCTGATATAGCTGACGGCATCGAGGCGGCTCATGTCCTGCTGCTGCAGGAAATAAACGGCGTAGGATTCGCGCTCGGAGAAGAGCGCGACCAGCACGTTGGCGCCGGTCACCTCGTCCCGGCCCGAAGACTGGACGTGGAGAATGGCGCGCTGGACGACTCGCTGGAAGCCGCTGGTCGGCGAAGGATCGGTGTCGCCTTCGACCTTCAACGCTTCGAGCTCGTTGTCGAGATACATGCGGACGGCTTCGCGAAGCTCGTTCAAGTCGACCCCGCAGGCCTTCATGACCCGGCTTGCATGGGTGTCCTCGATGAGGGCGAGAAGAAGATGCTCGAGCGTCGCATATTCATGCTTGCGGCCGCTCGCTTCGGCGAGCGCCGTGTGCAGGGTTTGCTCGAGTTCGCGGGCAAATGACGGCATTAGCTACTCCTGGGGGCCGGCCCCGAACGGACGGCCCGTTTGCCCTGATGTTGGGTCTCTCCCGGCCCGATCAAGCAGGTGCCTGAAAAAGGTGAGGGAACCCCATTATGTTCCCCCAAAGGTTTCATTTTCTGAAAAGGTCTTCGGCGCTGGCGCGATGATTGACCGCCGCGTCGATCTTGGCCCTTACCCTGGCGATTTCGCCTTCGAGAGCCGCGATGCGGGCGTGAAGTTCGTCCACCGAGAGAGGGTCGAGATCCTGCTTGACGAGCAGGGTCAGCGGGTCGCCCGGTTTGTCCGGGAAGAGCTCTTCGAGATCCATGGCGGCGAGGTTCCGCCTCGCATCGGCGACTGTCAACCGCGCAACGCTTGCATGTCGCTGCTTTCCCCGCGAGCGTGGCGCGATGACCACGCTTCCCCAGACCATGACCGCCATCGATCCCGCCGAAGCCGGCGGGCCCGAGTTCCTTGTCCCCGTCGACCGGCCGCTGCCGCAGCCGGCGCCGGGCGAGGTGCTGATCCGAGTCGCCGCCGCCGGCGTCAACCGGCCCGACATCGTCCAGCGGCAGGGTTTCTATCCGCCGCCGCCCGGCGCGCCGTCCATCCCCGGGCTCGAAGTCGCGGGCGAGGTCGTCGCGGTCGGGGAAGGCGCTGACCCGGCGCTGCTCGGCGCGGAGGTCTGCGCGCTTGTCTCCGGCGGCGGCTATGCCGAATATTGCGCCGCACCGGCCGGGCAGTGCCTGCCGGTGCCCGACGGCTTCTCGCTCGTCGAGGCCGCGGCCCTGCCGGAGACCTTCTTCACGGTGTGGAGCAATCTCTTCCAGCGCGGCGCGGCCAAAGCCGGCGAGACGATCCTCGTTCATGGCGGTACCAGCGGCATCGGCACCACCGCGATCCTGCTCGGCAAGGCGCTCGGCCTCCGGGTGATCGTCACCGCGGGCAGCGCCGATAAATGCCGGCGTGCGCTCGAGATCGGCGCGGCCAACGCGATCGACTATCGCAGCGCCGACTTCGTCGCGGAGGTGAAGGCGATCACCGGCGGCCGCGGCGTCGACGTGGTGCTCGACATGGTCGGCGGCGATTATGTGCCCCGCAACATCGCCTGCATGGCCGAGGACGGCCGCCACGTCTCGATCGCCGCCCAACGCGGCGCCGAGGCGCAGCTGCCGCTGTGGCCGATCATGCGCAAGCGGCTGACGCTCACCGGATCGACGCTGCGCGCCCGCGACATCGTCTTTAAGTCCGCCGTCGCGGCGGCGCTTCGCGACACGGTGTGGCCGCTGCTGAACCGCGGCGAGATTCGGCCGATCATCGACAGCCTGTTTCCGCTCGCCAAGGCCGCCGACGCGCACCGGCGGATGGAAGAGGGGGATCATGTCGGCAAGATCGTGCTGACCGTGGCCTGAGCAGAGCGTGCAACACGGCCTCGGCCTCGCCCATATGGCGGCGGTGGACTTCGCCGAGATGTTGGGCCACACGGGGGCGGGGACCGTGTAACAGACAAGGGCAGGAGCCCGCATGCGCGCTTGTGAGGCGAGCGCCGATGCGTGTTCGTGCCCAAGAAGGATCGACACGATGACCGAGGCCTATGTCCTCCACGAATATTCCCAGTCCGGAAATTGCTACAAGATCAGGCTGACTGCGGCCTTGCTCGGCATCGCGCTCGAGCGGCGCGGATATGACATCCTCAAAGGCGAGACACGTACGCCGGAATTCCTGGCGAACGTGAACGCCAACGGCCGCATCCCGGTGCTGCAGATCGTCGACCGCTCTCTGCCGGAAAGCAATGCCGCCTGCTTCTATCTCGCCGACGGATCGTCCATGGTCCCGGAGGATCGGTTCGACCGGGCGGACATGCTGCGCTGGATGTTCTTCGAACAATATAGTCACGAGCCCAATGTCGCCACCCTGCGCTTCTGGCTGACGTTCGTCGGCGAGGCGGCGCTCAGTGAGGCGCAGCGCGGCCAGATCGAGGCCAAACGCGCCGCCGGGGCGGCGGCGCTGGAACTGATGGACGAGCATCTCGCGGCGAATGCCTTCTTCGTGGGCGACCGGCTCACGCTCGCCGACATCGCGCTCTACGCCTACACCCATGTCGCGGATGGAGGCGGGTTCGACCTCGGCGCCTATCCCGCGGTGCAGGCCTGGCTTACGCGCGTCGCCGCGACTCCGGGATATGTGGCGATGGACGCATAAGGGCGCCTCCTTCCCGCCACCAACGCCCGCGCTGCGGGCGCGGGAGAGAAGAAGGGCCACCCCCTGCCCACTCCAGCAGGGGCTGAAGGGGAATCGTGACGGGCTCAGCCCCTAATAGCGCCTTCGCCTTCCGGGGTACCGAACGGCAGCAATCCGCTTAAGTGCCGCCTTCTTCCTGCCTCTCCACGACTTCGTGGAGGGGCAGGGGGTGGATCTTCTTCAATCGCTGGAGTCGCGCACCGCGTCGAGGAACAGGAGGCCCCCGGCGATGATCGCAACACCGGCGCCGATCGCCACCCAGCCGAGAGTCGAGACGCCCGCCTTGCGCTTGTCGTCCAAGCGCAAGGTTCGCCCGCCGGCGGCGAGCGCGAGTCTGCCGCGGCCGGTGAAGCCGAGCTCGAGGCCGGTGGCGAGTGCCGTCGCGCCGGTTTCACGCGTACGCTCGACCGAGGCAAGCGCCAAGCCCGCGCGGGCGGGTTCGTGTCCGCCGAACGGCACCCGCAGCCGGGCACCGGCAAAGGCTCCGCGCTGCGGCGTGGCCGGTGCGGCATCGATAAGCTCGGCCGCCGCTGCCCGCCCGGTCGCCGCCACCGACAGGCCGGTGAGCAGGAATGCGATGATCGCGGTCTTCATGAACTGTCTCCCCTGATGTCTACTGGCAGCCTCCGCCGGGTTCCGGGCAGATTCGTGCTCCGATTGCGGCAAGTCTGCGGCGGCGGCGTCCCGGGCTCTCGATTTCGGGCGAAAAGGATCCAATCTCCTTGCCCTTGCCACATGGGTGGACTAGATGATCGGGCATGTTCGGCCGCTCCGGGAAGGGGCGGCCCTTATTGTTTGTGGAGAGACGATCCGTGGCCCAGCCGCTCATGCCCCATGCGACCGCGTCCTGGCTGGTCGACAACACCTCTTTGACCTTCGAGCAGATCGCCGATTTCTGCGGGCTGCACATTCTCGAGGTCCAGGCGATCGCCGACGACACCGCCGCCACCAAGCTGACCGGCCGCGATCCGGTGCGTGCCGGCGAGCTCACCCTCGACGAAATCGAGCGCGGCCAGGAAAATTCCGAATATCGCCTGCGCATCCACAAGGAGCCGGATCCGACTCGCCGCACCAAGGGTCCGCGCTACACGCCGGTTTCCAAGCGCCAGGACAAGCCGGACGGGATCGCCTGGATCATCCGCAACCATCCGGAGATTTCGGATGGCGCGATCTCCAAGCTGATCGGCACCACCCGGACGACGATCGCCGCGATCCGCGATCGCAGTCACTGGAACATCGCCAACATCCAGCCCAAGGATCCGGTGACGCTCGGCCTCTGTTCGCAGCGCGAGCTCGACGGGTTCGTCGCCAAGGCCGCCAAGCAGGCCGGCATCGAGCCGCCGCAGCACGATCTGACGCTCGACGGCGACCGCGCCGCGCTGATCTCCGAGCTTCGCCGCGAGCGCGATGCTGCCGCCCGCGACGCCGAGGCGGCGCATGCCGCCGAGGATAACGGGCTCGGCTTCATCGATCCGTTCAAGAGCTGATCCCGGCACGGCCCCGGGCATGGCTGACGCTTCGTCCGAGCCGCCGGCGTCAGACATTTCGCTGGCGGGCCCGGACGAACCCTATACCCACAAGCAGCTCACCTATCCGTTCGGCCGCCGTGCCCCCGAAACCGGCGCGCTGATCGAGGTCGCGCCCGGCATCGGCTGGGCGAGGCTGCCGGTGCCCGGATCGCTCAAGCACATCAACATCTGGGCCCTCGACGATGGCGAGGGGGTCGCGCTCGTCGACACCGGGCTCGACATCCCCGAATGCCGCGCGGCCTGGGAGGCGCTCCTGGCCGGGCCGCTTCACGGGCGCACGGTGACGCGGGTGATCGTCACCCATTTCCACCCTGACCATGTCGGCCTCGCCGGCTGGCTGTGCGAGCATTTCGGCGTGAAGCTTTGGATGACCCGCGGCGAATGGCTTTACGCCCGCATGCTCGCGGTCGACGTGCGCGATGCGCCCCCGCCCGAGGCGATTGCATTCTGGCGGGCGGCCGGCTGGGACGCGGACCGGATCGCGGCGGAAAGCGCCAAAGGCTGGGGTCGGTTCGCGTCGGTGGTGACGCCGGTGCCGGTCGGCTTCGTGCGGGTGACGGACGGCGACACGCTCCGCATCGGCAGCCGGACCTGGCGCGCGGTGATCGGGTCCGGCCATTGCCCCGAGCATCTCTGCCTGGTCGATGAGGAAGGCGGCCTGCTGATCGCCGGCGACCAGGTGCTGCCCAAGATCACCTCCAATGTTTCGCTCGGGCTCAGCGAGCCCGAGGCCGATCCGCTCGGCGAGTGGCTGGACTCGATCGACAGGATGCGGGGACTTCCCGGGGATCTGCTCGTCCTGCCCTCGCATGGCGAGCCGTTCACCGGCCTCCATGCGCGTCTCGATGCGCTCGAATACGGCCATCGTGACCGCCTCGACGCCCTTCACACCCGCATTGGCGAGCCGCGCCGGGCGGTCGATTGTTTCGGAACCCTGTTCGCGCGCCGCATCGAGGACCGGGTCTACGGCATGGCCACCGGCGAAGCGTTGGCGCATCTGCGGCACCTCGAGCGCGAAGGCAAAGCGGTTCGCGACGCGGTAGACGGCGTCTCCTGGTGGCGGGCCGCCTGAGCGGCGGTTTCGAATTCAGGGCTTTGTCGGAGTGCGCGAGCGGAACCAGCCGCCGTCGCTCATCCAGTCGGCCAATCGGTCGGGCCAGTGCAGGATCGAGATCCGCTCGGACTTCGTGCCGAGATTGAAGCCGTGATCGGTGTCGGCGAACAGATGCAGCTCCGCCGAGACGCCGGCATTCCGCAACTGCGTGTAGAGCGTCATCACCGGCGGCGTGCAGCAGGCATCGAGGCTGCCTGCGGCAAGGAAGGCCGGCGGCGCACCCGCGGGAAGCCTGGCCGGGGTGCCGAGCGGGCCGGGATAGATCAGGATCTGGAAATCGGGACGGGCGCTGGCGCGATCGATGGCGTCCATGGCGGGCATGGCGGGAAGGGGATTGTCGGCGACCAGCGACACCAGTTCACCGCCAGCGGAGAAGCCCATCACGCCGATCCTTGCGGGATCGATGCCGTACTCGGCCGCGTGGCTTCTCACCCAGCGCACCGCCCGCGCCAGATCCGCCGTGGCCTCACGCTCGATCGCGTAGGTCGAGCCAGGCTCGCGAGCCAGGCGATATTTGAGCACGAAGGTCGTGACGCCGTAGCGGTTCAAGGCCTTGGCCGGGCCGACGCCCTCGTTGATCCAGACCAGCATATGGTGCCCGCCCCCAGGCACGACGATCACCGCGCTGCCATTGGCGTGGCCGGGGGCCGCCGGATAGACGGTCAGCGACGGCGCATGGACATTGTGGACATAGGTGTTCTCGATCCGCTCAGGCTCGCCGCGATGGGCTTCCGAGCCCGGAGCGCCGGCCGGCCAGAGTGGGACCGAGACCGGCTCGGCGCTTTGCGCCGCCACCGGCGCGTGCACGGACAGCAGCAAGGCTGCGGCAAGGAGGAGCATTCGGTGGGGCAAGAGTTTCTCCTTATCTCAGGGCAGCGCATGCTGTTCGGGCGGGCTGCCATCAATGGCCATTACAACCTTGGTCGAGATCATCAGGGCTGGCGCTGGTCGGATGCGCTCGACAGCCACGGCTTCGTCACTGCCGAGCCGGGCGAACGGGTGTTCATCGCCAACAGCTCGGAGAACAGGACCTATCGCGGACTGATCGGCGAGGGCGGCCGGGTGACCGATCTCACGGTGTTCGCCGAGCGCGATGGCGAAAGCGTTGCGCGGCAAGCTACGGGGAACGTCTATATCGCCTATGGCCAGGTCTTCGTCCACGCGCCCGACGGTACGCTCACCCGGCGGATCGACGTTCCCGAACGCCCGCTGCAATCGCTGTTCGGCGGTGCGGATGGGCGGACCTTGTTCATCCTGACCCATCATTCGCTCTACGCGCTGGTGCCCTGAGGGCAGGCGGGCGCACGCCCGCCGTCCCCCAGGTCAGGGCTTCGCTTGACCCTCGACTTAACGCTGAGCCATCAAGTCGCGGCCGCCGAGCGCATGGGCGGCGATCGCGACCTGGGTCCGATTGCGGACATTGAGCTTGCGCATCAACGCGGTCATGTGCGCCTTCACCGTTGCCTCGGCGATGCCGAGATCGAACGCGATCTGCTTGTTGAGCAGGCCGGAATGAACGCCGTGCAGCACCTTCAACTGAGTGGGGGTGAGCGTCTCGAATGCCGCCGTGTCGGCCACAGTGGCGGCGGGCTCCATGATCCCTTGCATGCCATCCTCCCTCAACCGGCCGAAACCGGAACGCACCGGCGGGTGCATGGGACTCATGCCGCCCGCGGAACTTGATCGGTCCGAACCGCGCCGCTCTGGTCAGAATCAGTTGGACAGATCCACACTATGATCCCACCAAACGGGGGGGATCAAGCCATTTCTGTTGCTGAACGGCATAAACCTGTCCTACAGCTTCGATCCGGCGGGGCGGTAACCGGGGGACATCAAAATGACAGCGTTGGACATCTGATGCGCCGGTTGGATGCCTCCTGTGCGCGGGGCGCCTCTCGAACCGCGGGGCGACGAGCGGCGACCTTCCCCGACGGGCTCGCCTTTGCGGCGGCACCGGGTTACCGTGGCCGACCATGACCGCGCCCGGGACTTTGTCATGCTCGTCAAGCCGCCGATGAACGAGGGACGTCTCGCGGACCGCGCCTATACGGGCATCGTCCAGATCATCAACGACGACAATCTCGTGGCCGGCGATCGGCTGCCCTCGGAAGCGCGGCTCGCCGAGATGTTCGGCATGTCGCGCACCATCGTTCGCGAGGCTTTGGTGCGGCTGGCATCGGACGGCATCACCGAAGCGCGGCGCGGCGCCGGCTCTTACGTCAAGCGCCGCCCGTCGGCGCGGCTTGGCGCTCATATGCCGATGGCAGAGCTCGCCGCGACGCTCGGCACCTATGAAGTGCGCTTCGTGCTGGAGGCGGAAGCGGCGCGGCTCGCGGCGCACCGCCGGTCGAGCGAGCAGATGGCGAATATCGAGGACCATCTCGCGGCGCTGCGCACCGCCTTGCTGTCCAGCGCACCCGCCCATGACGAGGATTGGCTGCTGCACCGCGCGATCGCCGAGGCGACGGCGAACACCGCCTTCGTATCGATCTTCGATCATCTTCACGACGAAGTCGAAAAGATCCTCAAGGCGGGGGTCGAGATCTCGCGGTCCCGCCCTTCCGAGGTGATCGCGGCGATGATGGGTGAGCATGATGCGATCGTCGACGCAATCCGGGCGCAGGACGGGGACGGTGCCGCCCTGGCGATGCGCTGGCATCTGTCCCAGGGCCGCAAGCGGCTGATGCCCTGAAGGCGCTGCTTACGACCAAGGTCGCGGTCGTTGGCCGTCGCCGGACGGATTACTCCACGAAATCAGCGGTCGAGGAGGGTGGCAATGCGCCTCTCGTCGTCGGGCGTGATCAATGAAGAGGGCGAGACTTTCGTGACAACCAGGCTGATCGTTGCATTGCTGTTGATGGGGGGCGCCGCACCGGCGCTCGCGGCGACCCCGTCGAGCTTCACGGCGATTCCCGCTGATCCGCGCGCGGTGACGGTCACGGCCGTCGGCGACGGAGTTGCGGACGACAGCGCAGCGATCCAGGCGGCGATCGATGCCGCCGAGGCCAAGGGCGGCGGCGGCATCGTGTTCCTTCCGGCAGGCCGCTACCGGATCAGCAGGACCCTGTTCGTGTGGCCCGGCGTGCGGGTGTTCGGCGCTGGCAGGACCCGGCCGGTCGTGCTGCTCGGCGCCAACACGCCCGGCTTTCAGCGCGGGGTCGGTTCGATGGTCTTCTTCACCGGCAATCGGCCCGGCGGGGCCGCACCCGGCCCCGGCGGCGTGGTCGCGCCACCCAAGGTGCCGGTGCCGCCGCCGACCAGCGTGCCGTTCAACCCCAATATCGCCGACGCCAATTCCGGCACCTTCTACTCGGCGCTGTCCAACATTGATTTCGAGATCGGCGAGGGCAATCCGGCGGCCACGGCGGTGCGTTTCCACACGGCCCAGCATGCCTTTCTCAGCCACATCGACTTCCGATTGGGCTCGGCGCTCGCCGGCATCTACCAGGTGGGAAATGTCGGCCAGAATCTGCGCTTCTTCGGCGGGCGCTACGGCATCCTGACGGAGAAGCCCTCGGCAGCCTGGCAGTATACGCTTCTCGATTCCGAGTTCGACGGCCAGCGCGATGCTGCGATCCGCGAGCACGAAGCCGGGCTCACCCTCGTCAACACCGTGTTCCGCAACGTCCCCGTCGGGATCGAGATCGACGAAGGCTATGGCGACTGGCTGTGGGGCAAGGACGTCCGGTTCGAGAATGTCGCCCGGGCCGGCGTGATCATCAGCAACGAAGGCAATGCCTATACCCAGATCGGGTTCGACAATGCGGTTGCCAGCGGCACGCCGGTCTTCGCCCGGTTCCGCGACAGCGGCAAGACCGTTTCGGGCCCGTCCGCGCGCTATCGAGTCAAGGAATTCACCTACGGCCTCACCGTCCCTGCGCTCGGCCAGACCGGCCTTTTCGAGACGCGGATGGACGCGGCGCCCATGCGGTCGCTGCCGGCCCGCCGCCGGCCCGCGATCCGCGCATTGCCGGCGATGTCCGCCTGGGCCAATGTGCGCACTCTCGGCATCAAGGGCGACGGCAGCAGCGACGACACTGCCGCGCTCCAGCGCGCGATAGACACCCACCGGGTGCTCTATTTCCCGGCCGGATTCTACCAGGTCAGCGACCGCCTGACCTTGCGGCCCGACAGCGTCCTGATCGGCCTGCATCCGAGCCTCACCCGGATCACGCTCGGCGACGACAGCCCTGCCTATCGCGGCATCGGCAGCCCGCGCGCTTTGCTCGAAAGCGCGCGTGGCGGCAATGCGATCGTCTCGGGGCTCGGCCTCGACACCGGCGGCATCAACCCGCGTGCGACCGCCTTGCTGTGGCGGGCCGGCGAAACGTCGCTGGTCGACGACGTGCGCTTCCTCGGCGGCCACGGCACCAACGCCGCCGACGGCACCCGCATCGATCCCTACAATGCCAACCACACAGCCGACCCCGATCCGCGCAAGCGCTGGGACGGCCAATATACCAGCCTTTGGGTCACCGACGGGGGTGGAGGCACCTTCAACAATCTGTGGACTCCCAGCACTTTCGCACAGTCCGGCATGTTCGTCTCGAACACCAGCACGCCGGGCTTCGTCTACGAAATGTCGGCCGAGCATCATGCCCGTGCCGAGATCGTGCTCGACGGCGTGCGCAACTGGGAGTTCCTGGCGCCGCAGACCGAGGAGGAAGCCGGCGAAAGCCGCAACGCCGTGTCGCTGGAGGTGCGCAATTCGCGCAACATCTTGTTCGCCAATTATCACGGCTACCGGGTCACCCGCTCGCTCCAGCCGGCGCCCGCCGCGGTGCGGCTCTACGGATCGACCGACATTCGCTTCCGCAACGTCCATGTCAACGCGGAGAGCGGGTTTGCCACGTGTGACGCGAACGGTTGCGGCACCTATTTGCGGGCGAGCAAATATCCGTACGAGAATGCCATCCAAGACATGACCAGCGGCCTCGAAGTGCGCGAACGCGAGTTCGCGGTGCTCGACATCACCAACGCGCCGGCACCGCCGGCAACGCCGACGCTCGCCCCGGTCCGCAAACTCGCCGACGGTTTCTACTCGGCCGGCGGCGGCGCGGTCGACGCCGACGGCAAGCTCTACTTCGTCGACCGTTACTTCCAGCGCATCCATGGCTGGTCCGCCGCGGAAGGGCTGTCGATCGCCGCCGACGCACCGCTCGATCCGGTCAACCTCGCCGTCGACAAGAGCGGCAATCTGCTCGTCCTGTCCTCGGACCGACCCGAGGCGACGGTCTATGCCATCGAGCCGGGAAAGCCCGAGAAGGTGGAGACGATCGCGCCGACGCCGGTCTCGGATCGCAGCGGCCGCCGGGTCGCACTGCCTTCGAGCTTCTGGAACAATGGCGAGTTTCGCGATCAATATGATCCGGCGACGGACCGGTTCACCACACTGGCCGAGATGTTCGCGCGCGACATGGCGGTGCCCAAGGCGCGCGAATATGTCTCGCCAGACGGCAGCCTGGTTCTGCCCGCCTACCGCGTCTGGCAGCAGGGCCCGACCAATTTCCTCGGCTGGCGCTTTTCCGACACGCTCGACACCTACGGCTTCGTCACCGGCAGTGTCGGCGACCGGGTATTCGTCAGCAACGGTTCGGAGGACCGTACCTATAGCGGTCTGCTCGGACCGGGCGGCGCGGTGACCGAGCTCAAGCCCTTCGCCAACCGGGGCGGCGAGAGCGTGGTGCGCGGATCGGACGGCCGCGTCTACATCGCCAACGGGCAGATCTTCGTGTTCAACGCCGACGGTAGCGAAGCCGGCCGGATCGACGTGCCCGAGCGTCCACTTCAATTGCTGTTCGGCGGACCCGGCGGGCGCACCCTGTTCATCCTGACCCATCACAGTCTTTACGCTGCGGAGCCCTGATTCAGCCTCGGCGGCAGCAAGTCCTCTCAGCGCCGCCTTTGGACCCGTTCCCGAATGCACGCCATTCCGGAACGGGTCCCTTTTTTCGGTGCCGCGTCGTCAGGCCTGAACGCTGGTCACAGCCCAGCCGTAAGCGCGTATCCGCCAGCAGCCGTCTTCGCGAACCAGCAGGAACGACCATCCGCCATGCTCGATGAACGGCACGCCGTCGCGAATGCCGGTCCACATGGTCGGCAGGGTGAAGAACGCCTGATCGGCGCTGGGGGCATAATCCTGGGCGGCGCCGAAGCGATGCCGGAGCTGGTCGATCTTGCCGACATGCGCGGCCATGAGCCTTCGCCATGCGCCAAGGCCCCCTTGCCCCTGGAAAAGGTGCGGCGCGAAATTCTCCAGGATGGTGACCTCGTGTTCCGAGAACAATCCATCGAGAAGGCTCTCGTCATTGCTCTCGAGGAAGCGCGCGAGCGCCTGGGGAACCGCCAACATGGAGGCGTGTGGACCTGGCGGCTCGCCCTGCGTCATGATGCCCTCCTCGAAATCTCGCCCCGCTCGGCGGTTCCTCATAGCCGCCGGGCCGCCGGCGGCAAACGCACGGGACCGACCGCGCACCACGAATGCGTGCCGCGCCTGCGCCGGGTTGACCGGAGAAGAGGGCGGCGCCAATGCTTCAGTCATGTCCGACCAGAATGACGCCATTTCCGAGCTCTCCTTCGAAGCCGCGCTGAAGCGTCTCGAGGAGATCGTCCGCCGGCTGGAGAGCGGCGACGCGTCGCTCGACGAGTCGATCCAGCTCTATGGCGAAGGCGATCGCCTCCGCCAGCAATGCGAGGCCAGGCTACAGGCCGCGCAGGCCAGGATCGAGAAGATCCAGATCGGCCGCGAGGGTCAGCCTTCGGGCACCGCGCCGTTCGATCCCGCCTGAGTTCGCGCGCCATGGCCGACACAATTCTCGATCCGGCGTTCGAGCGCATCCGTACCGAGATCGACAGCCTGTTCGACGCCTTGCTCGCCGTCCCGCCGGATCCGCGGGCGCGATTGTTCGAGGCGATGCGCTACGCGGCGATCGGTGCCGGCAAGAGGCTGCGGCCGTTGCTGGTTACCGCTTCGGCCGGCCTGTTCCATGTCGATCGTCAGAGGGCGCTGCGGGTCGGCGCCGCCGTCGAGGCGATCCACGTCTACTCGCTGATCCACGACGATCTGCCGTGCATGGACGATGACGACATCCGTCGCGGCAAGCCCACCCTGCACAAGGCCTATGACGAGGCGACCGCAGTGCTGGCCGGTGACAGCCTCCACGCGCTCGCCTTCGAGATCCTCGGCGACGATGCGACCCACGAGGACCCGTTCGTGCGGTCCGAGCTGATCGGCGAGCTTGCCCGCGCGGCCGGTCCGTCGGGCATGGCCGGCGGGCAGATGATGGACATGGTTGCGGCCGAGAGCGCGCTCGATCTCAGCGCGGTGACCCGCCTGCAGCAATTGAAGACCGGTGCGCTGATCGGCTTCTGTCTCGAGGCCGGCGCGATCATGGGCCGGATTCCGCCCGAGGGCCGCACCAAGCTGCGCGGCTATGCGCGCGACGTCGGCCTTGCCTTCCAGATCGCCGACGATCTCCTCGACGAGGAAGGCGAGGAGGAGAAGACCGGCAAGAAGGTCGGCAAGGATCGGGATCAGGGCAAGGAGACGTTCGTCACCCTGCTCGGCCGCGATCGTGCGCGGCAGCAGGCCGAATTGCTGGTCGCCCAGGGCATCGAATATCTGGCGAGCTACGGCGCCGAGGCGGATTTGCTGCGGGCGATCGCGCGCTTTGCGGTCGAGCGCGACCACTGACGCGCACTTCGACAAGCGCCGCGAAGCGCGCTAGATCGGCGCGCGGTTCCGGGGAGGTATCATGAGAATTGGCGTCTATCCGGGTACGTTCGACCCGATCACGCTCGGCCATATCGACATCATCCGCCGCGGCGCCAAGCTCGTCGACCGGCTCGTGATCGGAGTCACCACCAATCCCTCCAAGTCGCCGATGTTCACGGTCGAGGAGCGAATGGAGATGGTGCTCCGCGAACTGGCCGACATGCAGGGCGTGATCTCGGTCGTGTCGTTCGATTCCCTGCTGATGGATTTCGCCGAGCGGCAGGGCGCCTCGATGATCGTCCGCGGCCTTCGCGCCGTTGCCGATTTCGAATATGAATATCAGATGGCGGGCATGAACCAGCAGCTCAATGCCGCGATCGAGACCGTCTTCCTGATGGCCGACGTGTCGCTGCAGCCGATCGCGTCACGGCTGGTTAAGGAGATCGCGCTCTATGGTGGGGACATCGGCAAGTTCGTGACTCCGAGCGTGGCGCTGGACGTCGCTGCGCGGGTCGAGAAGCTCGGCCGCAAAGGCTCTTGATCCTCGCCGCCCCCAGGGGCACAATGCGAGATACCCGGGGAATATGGAATTCATGCGTATCAAGGTACTTGTCGCCCTGTTGATGGGCTTTTTCTTTGCGGGCGCGCTGTCCGCGCAGCAGCCCGCGGCAACGCCGTTTGTGCCGCCGCCGCTCGATCCGGAAAACACTCTGGTGCTCGATCTGTCGACCGGTGGCCGCGTCACGATCCAGCTCCGTCCGGATGTCGCGCCGGGTCATGTCGAGCGCTACAAGACGCTCGTCCGCCGCGGCTTCTATAACGGACTCGCGTTCCACCGCGTGATCGATGGCTTCATGGCGCAGGGCGGCGACCCCAAGGGCGATGGCAGCGGCGGCTCCGATCTTCCTGATCTCAAGGCCGAGTTCAACGCGCTGCCGCATGTGCGCGGGACCGTCTCGGCGGCCCGCACCGATGCGCCCGACACCGCGAACAGCCAGTTCTTCATCATGTTCGCGCCGCGCTTCAGCCTCGACAACAAATACACCGTCTTCGGCCGGGTGGTCTCGGGGATGAACTATGTCGATGCGATCGAGCGCGGCGAGCCGCCGATGAACCCGTCGCGGATCATCAAGGCCTCGATCGGCGCCGACAATGTCCCCCCGGCGACTCCTGCCGAGGTTGCCGCCGTCATGGCCGCCCACCAGGCCGCGCCGCCGGCGGGACCGACCTTGCTGCCGATCCAGGGCGGTCCGAACGGGGCAGCAGCCCCAGCGCCGGCGTCCGCTCCCGAGCCCCAGGCGCCGCAGACCGCAGCGCAGCCGGCGCCTGAACCTGCGCCAGCGCCCACGCCGTCGCCCCAGGGTACGCCCAGGCAGCAATAATGTGCGCGTCGATCTCTTCGATTTCGAGCTTCCGCCCGAGCGGATCGCGCTGAGGCCGGCGGAGCCGCGCGACAGTGCCCGGCTCCTGCGCGTCCGGCCCGACGGCCTTGCCGATCACATCGTTTCCGATCTGCCGCAGCTGCTGCAGCCCGGCGACGTGCTCGTGTTCAACGACACGCGAGTCATTCCCGCCCAACTCGAGGGGCGCCGCGGCGACGCGCGCATCGGTGCGACCCTCCACAAGCGGGAAGGGCCGCGCGACTGGCGCGCCTTCGTCCGCAATGCCAAGCGGGTCCGGGACGGCGACCGGATCGAATTCGGCGCTGGGGTCAGTGCGCTTGCCGGGGCGAAGGCCGATGACGGATCGATCCTGCTCTCCTTCGAGGGCGACGAGCCGGTCGAGATCCTGCTCGAGCGCGCCGGCCGGATGCCGCTGCCGCCCTACATTGCCGCCCGTCGCGAGGCGGACGCGCGCGATGCCGAGGATTACCAGACGATGTTCGCCCGCGAGAAGGGCGCCGTCGCCGCGCCGACCGCAGCGCTGCACTTCACGCCGGGCTTGATCGAGGCGCTGGCCGCGCGCGGCATCGCGCACGAGACGCTGACCCTCCATGTCGGCGCCGGCACCTTCCTGCCGGTCAAGGCCGACGATACCGACGATCACCGCATGCACAGCGAATGGGGCCGGATCGACGCCGCCACCGCCGACCGCCTCAATGCCGCGCGCGCTGGCGGCGGCCGCATCGTCGCCGTCGGCACCACCTCGCTCCGCCTGCTCGAAAGCGCCACCGACGAGGATGGGATCGTCCGTCCGTTTGAAGGCGATACGGCGATCTTCATCACTCCCGGCTACCGCTTTCGCGCCGTGGACGGCCTGCTGACCAACTTCCATTTGCCGCGATCGACACTGTTCATGCTGGTTTCGGCGCTGATGGGCCGTGAGACGATGCAGGCCGCTTACGCGCATGCGATCGCGGAAGAGTACCGCTTCTACAGTTACGGCGACGCCTCGCTGCTGCTGCCCTGAGCAGGGTGGAAGAGGCTGCGGCCGGGATCGACGGGAGCACGGAACGGCGGCGAGCTTCGCCGGTTGAGTCCACAGATCCTGCTGGAGAAGAAAGCGGATGCCGGGCATTTCCGAAGCGAAGATCCTGATCATCGCCACCAACGGCTTCGAGGATTCGGAGCTCATCGATCCCCTGAACACGTTGAAGCAGCGTGGGGCTGCGGTGACGCTTGCCTCACTCTCCCGAGACGAGATCGAGGGCGACAAAGGTGCGCGGATCGCTCCGGACGTGGAGATCGGCGACGTCGATGCCGACGCCTTCGACGCGCTGCTGCTGCCCGGCGGGACCAAGAACCCGGACAAATTGCGCACCGAGGACACGGTTGTCGCGATGGTGCGGACGTTCGTCGAGGCGGGGAAGCCGGTCGCTGCGATTTGCCACGGCCCCTGGCTGCTCGCAGAGGCGGACGTGATCCGCGGCCGCACGCTGACGAGTTGGCCCTCGATCCGCACCGACCTCAGGAATGCGGGGGCGAACGTCGTCGATCAGGAAGTGGTGCGGGACGGCAATCTGGTCACCAGCCGCAAGCCGGACGATATTCCCGCCTTCACCGAGGAATTCATCCGTCTGGTCGAAGCCGCCGACGCGCCGCTGGCGACGACCTGACCGTCGTCCCGTCCAAGACGTCTCGACAGGAGGATCCACGGCGAAGCTCAGCGCGGACGAACGCAACCACCTCGACAAAGGTGCCTTCGCCTTCCCGAAGGAGCGCAAGGAGCCGCTCGAAAATGCGAGCCACGTTCGCAACGCCATCGCCCGCTTCAATCAGGTGAAGGGCGTCAGCGACGAGGAGCGCGACGCCGCCTGGAAGCGGATCAGGGCGGCTGCCGCGAAGTACGGAGTCGAGGTCGGCGAAACGAGCTGGCGCGAGATCGGGCGCGACTAGCGGCGATTGCGCGCTATCGGTTTTGGCGACGTTCGCCGCCCCTTACGCACTCGGCCGCGCCAGCGAGTCCAGCATCGCGCTGATGTGGGCGCGCATGTCCGGATCGCGGGTTATCTCGAGTAGGGCGCTGAGGCTGGCGCGCGCGGCGGCGGGATCGTTGCCGATCAGTTCAAGCCGGGCGCGCTCCCACCAGGCCTGGCTGTTTTCCGGCGCGACCACCGTCATCCGCTCGAAAAGGGTCAGCGCACGGTCCGGATCGCTGGCGGCCTCGGCGCGGGTCGCCTCGTTGATCAGCAGCCGGACCAGCATCGCCCTGTTCGACATCGGCGAGAGATGCTCGGCCGACGGACTGACGTCGGTACCGAGCGCGTGCGAGAGCAAGGTGGCGAGGCGGTCTGCGTTGACGATGGTGCCGCCGTTGAACGGATCGATCAGCAATGGCGCGGTATCCTGGCCGATCCGGACCAGCACATGGCCGGGCGTGTTCAAGGCGTCGGCCGGCCAACCGATCCGCCGGGCGAGGCCGACATAAAGGATCGACAGGCTGATCGGCAGGCCGCGCCGCCTGTCGATGACCCGGATCATGTCGACATTCTGGCGATCGTCATAGGCCTCGCGATCGCCATCGAAATCGTAACTGGCGCCGATCACTTCGGCGAGCGCCAAAGCCTGCTCGGGCGCGGTAACGGCGGCCGCGCCGGTTTCGGCGAGTTCCTCCGCAATCTCGGACAGAATGTCGAAATAGGAATCGAGATCCACGCCGGGATGATCGAGCGCGGCAAGCTCCAGTGCCGCTATTTCCGGAGCGATCAGTTCTTCGTCGACGAGGCCGAGATGGGCGATTTCGAAGTTCATGCGGTTTGGACGTCCGGAGGCCTGGACGGTTCCGCCGGGTCAGATCCGAGACGCGTGGGTTACTCGGCTGCGATCGCGAGCGTGTCCCTGACCCGCGCCGCCGTCGCGACGACGCGGTTACGCCCGGCATGCTTGGCTTCGTAGAGCGCGGCATCGGCCGAGGCGATCAGGTCCCGGACAGAGGAGTCCGTTTCCGGAGACGCGGCGACGCCGAAGGACGCGGTGATTCGCACGCCATGGATATCGGACAGGGCTTCGACCCGTGCCCGCAGCGTTTCAGCTTTCGCTGCCGCATCTTCCAGAGTGCAGTCCGGCAGCAGCACGATCAATTCCTCGCCACCATAGCGGCAGGCGATGTCGGTCTCGCGAAGCCCTTCCTTGATCGTCTGCGCGACCGCGCGCAGCACGGTGTCGCCGAGCAGGTGGCCATGTTCGTCATTGAGGCGCTTGAAGTGATCGAGATCGATCATCACCAGGCCAACCGGCGTCCCGGTGCGGGCAGAAAGGAGTACGAAACGATCGAGCATGTCTTCCATGTAGCGGCGATTGTAGAGCCCGGTAAGCGGATCGCGCAGTGCCTGGTTGCGAAGCTTCTCGCGCAGGGCGATGTTGGAGAGCGCAAGCGACATCGCATCGGCGAGAGCTGAAATGATGCCGCCATTCGCCTTCTGATCCGGCACGGAATTGGTGTTCAGACTGGAGAAGGTGAGCAGGCCGTACAATTCGCCGCGTGCCATCATTGGAACTTCTAGCACCTGCTGGTCACCGCTATGGTGGGCGCAGGTCAGGGAAAATGGTGCATCGGTGTTGACGTGAGGTTTGCCGCGCTTCAGCGCCCAACACGCGCCCGGCGCGATCGACTGCTGGTCCGCACGTTCGCCATTCCACTCGGTGAGGAGGTCGAGGCGGTCGCGGGAATTGTTGAAAACGTACAGGCATCCGTGGAGGTCCGGAAGCAGGCGGCTCGCGGATGAGCGCAACACGGCGTTGGCGTCCTCGTAGCCGGTCGCGCTTTGCAGGATGTCAGCCATCTCGAACAGGATCTTGACCCGGCCATGCGCTTCCAGCGCTTGGGTCATCGCTTCACGCCGGCCATTCGCCTCGCTGCGGCCGAGCCGGAAGGCGACGAATAGGCAGAGCACGGTCAATCCGCCGCTCACGATCTGAAGCGCCAGCACCACCGTCCGCCCAGTGGAGATATTCGCCTCGAGCCGTTCGCCATGGGCGTTGCGAGCGGCAAGGTAATCGTTGATCTCCCCCCGCACCCTCTCGACCATTCCGTGCATGCCGTCGCTGACCAGCAAATTGTGCGCTTCCGCGGCCCGGCCGTCGCGGCTGAGCTCGATGCCCTTGATCCAGGCTGCATCGAGCAACTGCAGGGTTTGCGACGCTGAGGGTGTGTCGCGCCGAACCCGGAATGCGTCCAGGCGGCGCAGCGTATCGGTGTCCTCGGCTTCCAGAACCCGCGAAGCCAAGTGGAATTCCTGAAGGTGGTCGAGATCGTCGGTCAGGAGATAGTCCTCCACCGCGGACTTCTTGTCGACCAGCGCCTGCTGCACGATCCGCATTTCACGAGTCTGATTGCGAAGCTCGATGACCGCCTGCTGCTGCCGCGACGTGTAGACGAAGCCGGCGAGTTGGGTGACCAACATCACCAGCATGAGGGCGATCACGGCCGCCGGCATGTGTCGGCGGGCAAATGAGGCAGGTGCCTCCGCGGCGGCGTTGGGACGAGAGTGAGGCAAAATGGTTCCAGCACGGCTAGGTGTCTGAGATCATTATAGAGGCGTTCCGTCCCGCCGACCCTGCGCTGTCCCGATCCTTATCTCGGCAAGGTCCTCGATCCAGTTACCCGCACCTGCGCCCTGGCCCCGGCGACCTGCGGCAGGCCGGCGCGCGACACCGGCTGGCCGCCGCCTACCCACAGATCGACATTCCCGGGCACGATCCTGCGAATGCCCTGATCGTCGACGATGCTCAGTGCGCGATCGTCGAGGATGAAGCTGATCGTGCGGGTTTCGCCGCGCTTGAGCGGCACCCGCTGGAAGCCCTGCAGCGCCCGGATCGGCGCGCCTGCCTTGCCAGGATGGGACACATAGAGCTGGACGACCTCGTCGCCGTCCACCGGCCCGTCGTTGGTGACGTCCGCCGTCACCGTCAGCGGCGTTCCGGCAGCGACCGTTGCGGCGCTGATCTTGAGATTGGCGTAGCGGAAGCGCGTGTAACTGAGGCCGTGGCCGAACGGGTAGAGCGGCTCGCCGGCAAAATAGCGATAGGTGCGCCCCGCCATCCGATAGTCGGAAAAGGCGGGAAGCTGGTCGACCGACTTGTAGAAGGTCACCGGCAGGCGGCCGGCCGGGCTGAAATCCCCGGCAAGCAATCTGGCGACGGCATGGCCGCCTTCGCCGCCCGGATACCAGGCCTCGACGATCGCGGGCACGTTCTTGTCGGCCCAGTTCACGCCGAGCGCGCTGCCGTTCATCAGCACCAGCATGACCGGCTTGCCGACCGCGTGCACGCGCTCGAGCAATCTCTGCTGCGGTGCGGGGAGGTCGATGCTGGTGCGATCGCCGCCGGCGAACCCGGCGGCCGCCACCTTCATCTCCTCGCCTTCGACCCGGGCGGTAAGACCGCCGGCGAAGACGACCAGATCCGCCTTGCGCGCGGCTTCGACGGCATCGTTGCCGTTCTGACTCGGCGTGCTCCAGAGCAGTCTCTGGCGGCCGCGGACTCCGCGCTGAAAGGCCTCGACCCGGATCGGATAGCTTTTGCCGGCCTCGAGCCGGATCGCGCCGTCGAGAATGGATGGCGCGTCGCCGACGCCCCATTCGTCGACCACCGCCGTGTCGCCGATGAACACGCGGTAGCCGTTGTCGCTGGCGACCCGGAAGCGATGCTCGCCGGTCTCGGTCGGCGTGATCGTGCCGGTCCAGCGGATCGAGCTTTCACGGTCGCCCTGCCAGTCGAACGCCGCATTGGGATTGGTGCGGGTTTCGCTGGGGGCGCCTTCCAGATTGGGGCCGCGGAAAATCTCCGCCTTGAGGCCGCGTGTGCTGCAGGACGCATCCGTGCAGAAGACGGCATCCGGCACCGGCGGCGCGGCCGGCCCGACGAGTCCGGTACCCTCGACGAACTCGATCTGCGCATCTGGAAATCGGGCGCGAAGGCCGGCGAGGACGGTCACCGGCGCCGACGGCGTCCCGTTATAATTGCCGACCAGCGCATCGACATTGTCGGCATTGGGGCCGATCACGGCGATCCGCCTCGGCGCCTGCTTCAGCGGAAGCAGCCCGTCATTCTTGAGCAACACCATCGACGCCTGCGCCATCTTCAGCGCCATCGCGCGATGTTCGGGCGTGTCATTCTGTGCCGGCGTGATGCCGGCGAAGGGCAGGGACGCCGGCGGATCGAACAAGCCGAGCCGGATCCGGGCCTCGAACAGCCGGTGCAGCGCCTGATCGACGACCGCCTCCGGCAACTGCCCGGCGCGCACCGCCGCGACGATATGCTCGGGCTCGGTGCTCATGTTGTTGCGATAGTCGCCGCAGATCAGGTCCATGCCGGCCTTGAACCCGGCGGCGACGCCTTCGGCCGCCGTCTTGGTGTAACGGAGGCTGTCCTCGCGGAAGATGTTGGCGGCGGCGCCGCAATCGGAAACGACGAAGCCCTTGAAGCCCCAGTCCTTGCGCAGCCGGGTGTCCATCAGATCTTCGCTGGCGCAGGCGGGGATCCCGTCCACGGCATTGTAGGCGCACATCACCGAATAGACCTGCCCTTCCGTCACCGTGGCGCGGAATGCCGGAAGGTAGGTGTCCTCGAGATCGTGCGCGGAGGGGTGGACATCCTCCTTGTGGCGGTTCGATTCCGGGCCGCTGTGGACGGCATAATGTTTGGAGGTGGCGATCGTCTTGAAATATTTGGGATTGTCGCCCTGCAGGCCGCGGATGAAGGCGATACCGACCCGCGACGTCAGATAGGGATCCTCGCCATAGGTCTCCTGGCCGCGGCCCCAGCGCGGATCGCGGAAGATGTTGATGTTGGGCGACCACACGGTGAGGCCGCGATACCAGTCGGTGCCGCCGTTCGGATGCACGCGCTCGGCATATTTGGCGCGGAATTCGGTGCTGATCACGTCGGCGACCGATTGCATCAGCGGCGCATCCCACGATGCGGCCATGCCGATCGCCTGCGGGAAGACGGTGGCGATCCCGGCGCGCGCGACGCCGTGCAGCCCTTCGTTCCACCAATTATATTCGGGCACGCCGAGGCGCGGGATGGCGGGCGCGGTATGGCCGAGCTGTCGCGCTTTCTCTTCCAGCGTCATCCGCGAGACGATATCCGCCGCGCGCTGCTCCACGCTGAGCGCAGGATTGCGATACGGTAGGATTGCGGATGAGGATTGCGCAAGCGCCACGCACGGCTGGGCTGCGGACGCGAGCAGGGCACAGGCGATCAGGATCTTCCGACTCACAAACATCCTCCCTCTTCTCGTTTTTTGGGGAGCATAGACCTGCGATGTTAACGCTACCAGAGGCATTCGCAGGTAAAAAAGAAGGCAAGCGGGTCTCGCCGCTCCGCCTCTCAGGTGACGCGGATGGGGTCCGTTCAGAACTTCACGCTGGCGCCGAGGAAGACTTCCGTGCCGAGCGTGTCGTAGGTCGCCGCGAAGGTGTTGTTGCGGACCTGCGAACTGCCCACCACCGGCGGCCTGGCGTTGAAAATGTTGTTGGCGCCGCCGAACAGCTGGAGGTTGTTCAGCAGATCGTAGGTGAAGGACAGATCGAAATAGTGCTTCGCCGGGAGCTTGGGATAGACGAGGTCGGCAAGGGCAGGGGCGGTCGTGCCGGCGCGTGACGGCAGCAGGTACCGGTCGACGGTGACGCTGTCGATGAAGCGGTGGCGGCCGCTCAGTGTCAGCGGCCCGGTGTCCCAGGAAATCCGCGTCACTCCGCGGAATTCCGGCACCGGTTCGCCGCAGGTGCTGCCGAACGCGCCGACGCAGTGATTCTTGATGTCGGGAAAGGCCTGCACCGGGGTCGAGGTGAGTTCGTTGGTCCAGGTCCAGTCGGTGCTGATGTCGATCCGGCTCCCGCCCGCGAACAGGCCAGAGGCGAGATCGATGCGGTAGCGCAGGGCGAAGTCGATGCCGGAGGTCTTGAGCGCGCCGGTGTTGGCGCTGCGGATCTGCGGCACGAACGGATCGTTCATCGCGCCGCTGTTGGGATCGCGGTTGATCGCCTGGCAGAACTCGCTCTCGGGATCCTGCAGGATGTTGTAGCAGAGGTTCAGCGTGTTGTTCAGGCCGCCGCCTAGGGGCGAGATCGCGCCTTCCAGGTTGATGTTGAAATAGTCGACGCTCATCCGAAGGTTCGGAAGGAAGCGCGGGGTCAGCACCGCGCCGACCGTCCAGGTGTCAGACACTTCCTCGCCGACGCTGGGGTTGCCGCCGAAATCGCCGGGGATGATCGAATTGGGCTGGACCCCGTCGGTGAACACAAGAGGCGCAGGAACGCCGGTGGCGATGCACACCTGGCGCACGGCCGCATTCTGCTGGCTCACCGGCTGGCGGCTTGAGCAGGGATCGATTGCACTCCCGACGATGCGCTGGGTGCCCCCGAACAGCTCGTTGACGTTGGGTGCCCGGATGGCGCGCTGATATTGCCCTCGGAAGGCGATATTGTCGTCCACCCGCCAGTCGAGCCCGCCGAGATAGGTCCACACCCCACCGACGCCTGACAGGTCATAGTCGGAGTAGCGGAACGCGGCGTTGGCGGTGAGCGACTGGACGAGCGGCAATTCGTCGAGAAGTGGGATTCGGACCTCGCCATAGATCTCCTTGGCGGTGACGCTGCCGCCCGTCGGAAGGCCCGGGTTGAAGCCGGCGACGTCGCCGGAGCTCAGCACCTGATCGGGCGAGAATTCGGCGCTCGACTTCCGCCACTCGACACCGAGCGAGAAGCCGACCGGGCCGGCGGGCATGTCGAACATCGTGCCGGCGAGCGTCGCCGCCGCGACCTGCAGCTTTGCACTGGTGTTGTTGGTTGCGCGCACGCGCACCGCATCGGCGCACGCGTCCGAGACGTTCTGGCCGAAGATGTTGCAGACCGGCGGGGCGCCGCCGACGGAGAGCAAGGCCGCCTGGATGCCGCTTCGCGACAGCGCGTTTTCAAGCTTCTCGGTCGTGTCTGTCCGCGCGTAGCTGTAATAGACGTCGTACTTCAGGTCGCGCAGGAAGCCCGGGGAAGCATCGCCGATATCGCCGCGGAAGCCGATTGCGGCGCGGTAGGTGTTGCGGATCGTGTCCGCTTGGCGCGGCCCGACCTCCTGATAGCGGCGGCCGGCGGTGATCACGGCAAGGCCGTCGCCGCGGACGGTGGTGCGCCGCGCAGGGCCGCTGGCGACCGTGGTCGTGCCGGTCTCCGCAAGATCGAGCTGGCGCAGCACTTCGCGCAATTGCGGCGTCAGGTAGGGATTGTTGACGTCGAACAGGGTTGGCACACCGAGATTGCTCGGCGCCAGCTGCGCTGCGATCGTGTTGCGGCTGTAGTGCAGCTCCAGATAGCCGGTGATCGCGGGCGCGAAATCGAAATGGCTGAAGCTGTTGATCATCATTCGCTCTTGCGGGACGACCAGATAATTGTCGGGCGCGAGGTTGTAGTCGTCCTGCGGGGTGAGCGCCGGCCGTGCGGCCGCGCCGGCATCATCGAAGGTGAAGCCCCGGGATCCGAGGCCGCTCAGCCCGGCCGCGGCATAGGCCTCGTTCAGCGCCGCATTGGCGCCGCCGAAGGCGGGGATGCCGGAGAAGCGCCCGTTCGGGATGTCGCCGCTGCCGCCCGCGATGAAGCCGGGCTCGCCGCCGGCCTGACTGCAGGTCTGGCCGCCGGGCACCGGGAACGGCGTGCCCGGCGTGCGGGAACTTCCCGTCCCGGGCGCGACGCAGCCGTCCTGCAGCGATAGGAAGGCGAAACCGCCGCGATCCCCACGGGTTATGCCGCGCCGTTTCAGATAATTGGCGGAGACGACGACGTTGCCGCGGCCCTCGGAGAAGTTGCCGCCGACGGTCAGGTCGACACTGTAGTTCGGAGTCCAGGTTGCGCTGTCGCTATTATGCTGACCGCGAAGTTCCACCCCTTCGAAATCGTCGCGCATGAGGAAGTTGACGACGCCGGTGATCGCGTCGGAACCGTAGACGGCCGACGATCCGCCGGTCACGATCTCGATCCGCTCGACCAGCGACGATGGGATGGTGTTGATGTCGGTGACCTGGTCGGGCCCGGAGATCGCGAAGCGGCGGCCGTTAACGAGCACCAGATTGCGAGTCGCGCCGAAGCCGCGGAGATTGATGTCCGCGGTGCCGCCCGGAACGGTATTGCCTGTGGCTCCGCCGTTGGTCGACGGAATGAATTGCGGGGTTTCGCCAAGTATTTCCTCGAGGTTCGTCCGGCCCGAAAGCTGAATGTCGGTCTGGTCGACGAGCGAGACGGGAGTCGAGGCATCGAAGCCCTCACGCGCGATCCGCGAGCCGGTGACCACGATCGGTCCCTCGTCGGAGCGCGCTTCGGGCGTGTCTTCAGACTGGCTCGCCACTGCATCTTGCGTCTGCTGCGTCGCTGCCTGGCCGGCGAGCGCCGGAGATGCGGTGACGATCGCCAGCAGGGCCGTTGTACGCAGCAGGCTTTCGGAAGTCTTGGTCATCATATCCTCCCCTTGGCGTTTCGTGAGCGCGTGCCGCGCCCGGTCTTGTCGCCGGGCTGCCGCGGCAGCGTGGATTGGACGCAATTCTCCTCCCCCGCAGGCGCCTGCTGCGGATGAACCATATCCCATATGTTGAGACGCAATACTACAAAGTGGTAGGCTGAACGTCAAGACTAAGTTGCGCCGTTAGTTTCGATCGCTCGGGATCAACTTGGTTCGACTGCGGCTCGGCAAGTTGATCAGGGAATTATGTCTGAGTTAATTTTACCTATGTCAGATATTTGATTGAGTGTTGCGCATGTTGGGATTGTCGGCCATCTTGTGGAACCGAAGGGCGCTGCGTGGATGGCGTCCTCGATGAGGACGAGGGTGAGATGGACCAGCATTCAGACGATCACGGCGCCGACAACCGCACGCGCGACAATCAGGGGGGCGGCAGTCAGGGCGTCGGCCGCCGGGCCGTTATGGCGGGGCTGGTGGGCGGCGCAGCGGCGGCGGCCGCTTCGTTGCAGCCGGTTCCCGCGCAGGCGGCGGCGGCGCGTCGGCGCACGTTCGTGCAGGTCGGCTGCGGCAGCCGCGCGCGCATGTTCCAGGATGCGATCTGGGGTCCGCACAAGGCGACGAGCCGACTTGCGGCGATCTGCGACACCAATCCCGGCCGCCTCGCTTACGCCGCACGCCGCGCCACCGAAGCGGGAGCCCCCGCTCCGAAGACCTATCTCGCCGCCGATTTCGCGAGGATGCTGAGCGATCATCGGCCCGATGCGGTGATCGTCACCACGCCGGACGCGTTCCACGTCGATTACATCGTCCGCGCGCTCGATGCCGGCATCGATGTGATCACCGAAAAGCCGATGACCACCGACGCCGCCAAGGCGCAGGCGATCCTCGACGCAGTGAAGCGCAGCGGTCGCCACGTCCGGGTGACCTTCAACTATCGTTACGCGCCGTTCCGCACCCAGGTGAAGGAAATGTTGATGGCGGGCGAGATCGGCGATGTCCTCTCGGTCGATTTCACCTGGCTGCTCAACACCGTCCACGGCGCCGACTATTTCCGTCGGTGGCACAGCAACAAGGCGATTTCCGGCGGGCTGATGGTACACAAGGCGACCCACCATTTCGATCTGGTCAATTGGTGGCTGTCGGACGTACCGGCAACGGTCGATGCCAAGGGCAAGCGCCAATTCTACACGCCCGAAACGGCGCGGCGGATGGGGCTTTCCGGTCCCCACCAACGCTGCCGAACCTGCCCCGAAAAGGACAAGTGCAATTTCTACCTCGATATCGCCGCCGATCCGGGGCTGAAGGCGCTGTACGTCGATAATGAGCGCTACGACGGCTATTTCCGCGATCAATGCGTTTGGCGGCCGGAGATCAGCATCGAGGACACGATGAACGTGATCGTCGGCTATGAAGGCGGCGCGACCTTGTCCTACAGCCTCAATGCCTTCAATGCCTGGGAAGGCTATCACGTGGCCTTCAACGGTACCAAGGGGCGGTTGGAACATTCCGTCGTCGAGCAGGCCTATGTCGCCGGCGCGACGATGGCGCAGGGCGCAAGCGACGAGGATGCGGTGACCACCCGCATCGTACCGCTGCGCGGCGCGCCGCGGCCGATCAAGGTCCGCACCGGCGAAGGCGGTCATGGCGGCGGTGATGCGGTGATGCTCGCCGATTTGTTCGATCCCGCGGCGCCCGAGGATCCGTTGCTGCGCGCCGCCGACGAGCGCGCCGGCGCCTGCTCGATCCTGATCGGAATCGCCGCCAACCAATGTTTCAAGACGGGCAAGGAAGTGAAGATCGCCGATCTCGTCACCGGCCTGCGCAGGCCCGATCTGCCGCCGATGCCGAGCCACAGCCAGCCGGTGCCGATGCCGCCCCGGGTGGTGCGCTGAACCGGTGAAGGCGATGCGCGTGGGCAAGGGGTTTGCCGCACTGCTGGGCCTGCTGGGTCTGCTCGGCTTCGCCTCAGTTGCTCTGGCCGCAGAGCCGATCGACCGCCGCGCACTGGTCACGCGCCACAGCCCGAAACTGGACGCGATCGACCCGCACGCGCCGCTGATGGTCGGCAACGGCACACTGGGCTTCACCGCCGATATCACGGGATTGCAGACCTTCCCGGACCGTTATTCCGCGCTCGCCCCCCTCCTGACGATGGCGCAATGGGCGTGGCACAGCTTCCCCAATGCGAACGGCTATTCGGAGACGGACGGACTGGTCGATGTCGCCGTGCCGGAGCGCGGCACGCAGCCTTATGCCTGGATGCACGACTGGTCCGAGGCGGAGCGCCGGCCGGCGCTCACCTGGCTTCGAGAGAATCCGCATCGCTTCTCGCTTGGCCGGATCGCGCTGGCGATGGTCGGGGCCGACGGAAAAGCCGCGACGTTCGAGGACATCTCGGCCACGCGCCAGCATCTCGATCTGTGGACCGGGACGCTCTCCAGCCGCTTCCGCTTCGGCGGCGAGGATGTGGCGGTCGAAACGCGCGTGCACCCGGACCGCGACATGGTCCTGATCTCGATCCGCTCACCGCTCGTGGCGACGGGCCGGATCGGGGTCGACGTCCGCTTCCCCGGCGTCGCGGCGAAGCTCAATCCCGATCCGTCCGACTGGACCCGGGACTCGGCGCACAGGACGAACGTCGCTGCCGAGGCGCCCGGCCGGATGCTGGTCGAGCGGCGGCTGGATGACACGGTCTATTGGTCCGAGATCCTGTCCCCCAGCGCGCGGATCGAGATACGTGGCCCGCACACGGTGCATATCGCCGGCAGAGGTGACCGGCTGCTGGTCTCGGTGAGCTTCGAGCAGCAACGGTCGGCCCCGCAAGCCATCGACATTGCGCGCGCCACCGCCGATGTCGCGGCGCATTGGCAGACCTATTGGACTACGGGCGGCGCGATCGATTTCTCCGGTAGCACCGATCCGCGCGCGGCCGAGCTGGAGCGCCGCGTCATCCTCTCGCGCTACCTCGCGGCGATCAACCAGGCGGGCGAGGTCCCGCCGCAGGAGGAAGGCCTTTTCTCCAACAGCTGGAACGGCAAGTTCCACCTCGAGATGCACGCCTGGCATTCCGGCCATTTCGCCACCTGGGATCAGGCGGATCGGCTCGAACGCAGCCTCGGCTGGTATCTCGAGCATCTGCCCAGCGCGCAGGCGGAAGCCCGGCGGCACAAGGTCGACGGTGCCTGGTGGCCGAAGATGGTGGGGCCGGAAGGGCGCAACAGCCCGAGCACGATCAACCCATTCATCATGTGGCAGCAGCCGCATCCGATCTATCTTGCCGAGCTCGTCTACCGCGCAAGACCGTCGCCAGATGTCCTCGCCCGCTACGCGGCAGTGGTCGAGGAGACGGCCAGGCTGCTCGCTACCTGGCCGCGCTGGGATGCTTCGTCCGGCCGCTATCGGCTCGGGCCGCCGATCATTCCGGTGCAGGAGAATCACGCGCCGCTGACGACGCTCAATCCGACGTTCGAGATCGAATATTTCCGCTGGGGTCTGGAAACGGCGCAAGCGTGGCGGATGCGGCGGGGTCTTGCCCGGGAGGCCCACTGGGACGCTGTGATCGCGAAGCTGTCGCCGCCGCCCGAACGAAACGGCCTTTATCTGCCCGTCGAAAGCGCGCCTGATTTCTGGACGATCTCCGCATTGCCGCAGTGCAGCCGCCATGCAACCGCACCCACCTGCCTCAACCGCGACCATCCGTCCTTCCTGATGGCCTATGGCCTCATCGCCGGCGCGCGAACCGATCCGGCGACGATGCGCCGCACCCTGGCGGCGACCGAGGCGCATTGGGACACGCGGCAGACCTGGGGCTGGGATTTTCCGATGGTCGCGATGGCTGCGGCTCGCCTCGGCGAGCCAGAGAAAGCGGTCGACTGGCTGTTCAAGGATCTGCCCAACAACCGCTGGGGCGCCAGCGGCATGACTCCGCGCGTTCACCTCGAGGAGCATGCCGCCGCCTTCGTGCCGGGTGCGGGTGCCGGGGAAAGCCCCGACGGCCCTGGATTTCGCCGCGCCGCCGAGACCTATTTCCCGTCCAACGGATCGCTGCTGCTCGCGGTCGGGATGATGGCCGCAGGCTGGGACGGCTCGAGCGGCCATGCGCCCGGCTTCCCGAAACAGGGCTGGAGAGTGCAGGTCGAGAATATCCGGCCGCTGCCATGAGAGACAAAGGAGGGAAGATGCGCCATTTTCGGGCGCTTGCGGCTGTACTCGCAGCGTGGACGATCGCGCTCCCGGCACAGCCCGCGTCGGCACCGCGCCCGACTTATTCCAATCCGATCCTCTACGCCGATTATTCCGATCCCGACGTGATCCGCGTCGGCGAGACCTACTACATGGTCGCGTCCAGCTTCCATTTCTCACCCGGAATACCGGTGCTGAGATCGAGGGATCTCGTCCACTGGACGATTGCCGGCCATGTCCTTCCGAAACTTCCGTTCGCGCCGCAATATGACATGCCAGGGCCGCACACGCTCACCGACAAGATTTCGAAGCCGATCGGCGGCACGCGTTATGCGAGCGGCGTCTGGGCGCCATCGATCCGGCACCATGACGGGCGTTTCTACGTCTATTGGGCAACACCGGACGAAGGCGTGTTCATGTCGACGTCTGTCCGCGTCGAAGGCCCCTGGACCGCACCGGTCGCGGTCATCGCCAAAGCCGGGCTGGAGGATCCGTGTCCGTTCTGGGACGAGGACGGTCAGGCCTGGCTGATCCTCGGCAAGGTCGGCGCCGGGCCGCTGATCCTGCACCGGATGAGCGCGGACGGGCGCCGGGTGCTCGACGACGGCATCGTCGTTGCCGAGGACAAGATCGCGCTGCCCGTTCTCGAAGGGCCCAAGCTCTACAAGCGCAATGGCTTCTATTATATCTTCGCGCCAATCGGCGGGGTTGAAAAGGGCCCGCAGGCGGTCGGACGCGCGCGCACCATCACCGGACCCTTTGAATGGCGGGTGGTGCTCGAGCCCGGCGCCACGGCGGTGCAGGGGCCGCACCAGGGCGGCTGGGTCGAGACTCCGTCCGGGCAGGGCTGGTTCGCCCATTTCAACAGCAGCGGCGCATTCGGCCGGATCGTCCACCTCCAGCCCGTCCGCTGGATCGACGACTGGCCGGTGATCGGCGATCGGATCCCGGGCAAGACTGCCGGCCAGCCGGTTCTCACTCATGCGATGCCGGACACGGGGCACCGGCCGACGCGGGATCGACTCCAGGATTCCGACGATTTCTCGGGGCGCAGGCTTGGCCTGCAATGGTCCTGGAACCACAATCCCGACGATAGGAACTGGAGCCTTGCCGCGCGCCGCGGTTTCCTGCGCCTGCATCCTCTTCCGGCGGACCACCTGGTGACTGCGCGCAATACGCTGACCCAGATCCTGCAGGGCCCGCAAAGCCGCATCACCGCGCGTCTGGACGTCTCCCACCTGGCGCAGGGGCAGCGCGCGGGGCTCAGCCTGTTCGGCGTGCGCCCGAGCTGGATCGGCATCGTCGCAACCCGGGGCGGCGAGCGGCGGATCACACTGGCGATCGAAGGCGAGGAGAGCGAAGGTCCCGTCGTGACCGCCGCCACCGTCGATCTACGCGCCGAGGTGCGAAGCGATCAGACGGTTCGCTATTCCTACAGCCTCGATGCGGGCAGAAGTTTCAAGCCTTTCGGCGCACCGATCCCGCTTGCCCGCTTCTCCTGGTGGAAGGGATCCCGGCCTGCGTTGTTCGCCTATTCCAGGGGCGTGGCCCCGGTCGCCAAGCGAGGCTGGGTCGATGTCGACTGGGTTCGGGTCGAACCCGTTTCGTGATGTTTAACGGAGATGAAAGCCGCATTACGGCGAAACCCCTAGGCTGACATAGAGGCGCAATTAAGCCGGGCCGCTTACCCTTTCTCCGTTGGGAAGGGGTGGGATGACGAAGCCGCTATCAGAGCTGCCGGTAAGGGCAGCCGCGCACGACGTGCATGTCCGGCGTTGGCCCGAGCAGCCGCAGCGCGTGGATGGCAGACGAGGGGACGACCCGGTTCGTCTCATCTCCCGGCTGAAGTTCGAGGCTGCGATCCTCGTTCTTCTGCTGGTCACCTTTGCGGCGGTCCAGTTTCAGGGGCTGTTCACCGCCAAGTCCCTGTCGATTACGCCAGGCAATCTGGCATCCTTCGCTCCCTATTCCTACACGGACGCGCCGAGCGGCGGGACATCGACGATCACGCTGGACCCGAAGCGCGTGATGCGGTGGTCCTGCGAGCTTCGTGGAGGCTATGCCTATCCATTCTGCGGCTACGGGATGATCTTCGACAAGAGCGATCGCGGCGAAGGATTGGATTTCTCCAAATTCCAGACGGTGACGCTCAACGTCCGCTACACCGGAGCGGCGTCGAAGATGCGCGTCGCGCTGATCAACCACGATCCGCGGCACAAGGTGGCGGGCGGCAAGCCCAACCAGATCGAATTTCCCGTTCGCCAGGGCCAGCAGACAGTGACGCTAAACCTTGAGAATCTGTTTGTCGCCGAATGGTGGGCGGCGGCGAACAATCTGCCGGCCGAGGTCGCGGCGCCGCGGATCGACAACGTCACCGCGATCGAGGTGCAGCCCGGTTCGGATGCGGCCGTCGGCCATTACGACTTTGAACTTGACAGCATCACGTTCGCCGGCCGCCAGATTTCGCAGGCGCAATATTACCTCCTGCTGCTCGGCATCTGGGTACTGCTGATCGGCGGCTTCCTGATCCACCGCTTCTTTCAGGTCCGGCGCAGCTTCGAGGCACGGCACGAACGGCAGGTGCAGGAAAGCCGTGAACTCGAGGCGGCAAAAGCGATGGCGGAAAGCGCAAGCGCGGCGAAATCGGCCTTCCTTGCGAACATGAGCCATGAGCTGCGAACGCCGCTCAACGCCATCCTCGGCTACGCCCAGTTGCTCGAGCGCGAGACGCTTACCGATCGGCAGGCGGTGGCGGCCCAGACCATCCACCAGAGCGGCGCCCATCTGCTCACCCTGATCACCGACATCCTCGATCTTTCGAAGATCGAGGCCGGGCGGTTGGAGCTGATGCCCGCGAGCTTCGATCTCCATGCCTGTATCGGCACGGTCGCCAACATCATGCGGATCCGTGCCGAAGAGAAGGGTCTCGCCTTCTTGTGCGCGCTCGAGGATCACGTGCCGCAGACGGTGATCGGCGACGAGAAGCGGCTTCGGCAGGTGCTGATCAACCTGCTCGGCAACGCTCTCAAGTTCACTGGTGCCGGGCAGGTTTCGCTCGTCGTGTCCGCTACCACTGCGGAGGCCGGCGGCAATCGCCTGCGGGTCGAGGTTCGCGACACCGGGATCGGCATGAAGACGGAGCATCTTCCGCTGATCTTCGAGGCTTTCGAACAGGTCGGCGACGCGGAGCGCCGCGCCGGCGGAACCGGGCTAGGCCTCAGCATCACCCGGCGGATCGTCGCGTTGATGGGCGGCACGATCGAGGTCGAGAGCCGCGAAGGGGAGGGCAGCCGCTTCTGGTTCGACATTCCGCTCGAGACGGTCTCTGCGTTGTCGGCGCCCAAGCGGACCGAGGCGGAAGCGGTCGGCGGCTATGCCGGGCCGCGGCGCAGATTGCTCGTCGTCGACGATGACGAGTCCAACCGGGCCTTGCTGGTGACGACGCTGGCGGAGTTGGGCTTCGGCACGGATGAAGCGGCCAACGGCGCCGAAGCGCTGGACCGCATCGTTGACGCCCGCCCCGATCTGGTGCTGACCGGGCTCAAGATGCCGGTCATGGACGGATGTGCCTTCGCGGGGCGCGTGCGCTCCGATCCGAACCTTGCCGATCTGCCGGTCATCATCTTCTCGGCCAATCCCGATGCGCAGACGCGTAAGCGGGCGCTCGCGGCCGGTGCCGCGGCGTTCCTGGCGAGTCCGATCCTTGCCGAGGATCTCAAGGCGACGCTCGCCAGCCAACTCGCCCTCGCCTGGACGCACGGCGTCATCGTCGAGGCCAAGGCGATAAAGGACGGCGCCATCGTGCCGCCGCCGAGCGCGCAGCTGGAGACGCTGATGCAGCTGGCGCTGGCCGGCAACATGCGCGCAATCCGCAAGTTCGCCGACGATCTGGCAGTCGCAGATCCGCATTGCGGCGCCTTTGCCGAGCGGTTGAAGACGCTTGCCGCCGGATACCAGTCGCCGGCCATTCTCGACCTCGTTTCTTATCATCTGAACGCACGTCAGGCAGCTTGACCATGCAGCATTCCACCATTTCTGGGGCGAGTGGGCGGACGATCCTGATCGTCGACGACAATCCGGTGAATCTCAGCGTCGTCGTCGATCATCTCGAGGATATCGGATTCGAGGTTGCGGTCGCGCTTGGCGGCGAGGAAGCGCTGAAGCGGGCCGAGTTCCTCCGGCCGGATCTCATCCTGCTCGACGTCATGATGCCCGGGATTGACGGGTTCGAAACCTGTCGCCGCCTCAAGGAAACGCCCGACACCGGCGACATTCCGGTGATCTTCATGACCGCGCTGGCCGATGTCAGCGACAAGGTGAAGGCATTCGCGGCCGGCGGCATCGACTATGTCAGCAAGCCGTTTCAGGTCGAAGAGCTGGTCGCGCGCGTCAACACCCATCTGGCGCTGCGCAGCGCCCGGCAACAGCTGCATGCGCGCAACACGGCGTTGCAGGACGAGATCGACGCACGCCGTGCGGTCGAGCAGGCCCTGGTCGCCTCTGAATCGCGCTACCGGCGCCTGTTCGAGACGTCCACTGACGGCATCCTGCTGGTCGATTGTCGATCGCGCGCGATCACCGACGTCAATCCCGCCATGGGCCGCATGCTCGGCCGCTTGCCGGACGAGCTGATCGGCCGGCGTCTGATCGACGTTCCGGGTTTTGAGAAGGTCAACGCCTCCGGCACGGCGATCGACGAGATCCGCCATGCGCGCTACATGAATTATGGGGATTGGGCGGTGGTCCCGGTGGGCGGCGCCCCCATCGACGTGGAAGTGATCGGCAGCTTCTACCAGGACGTCAACAGCGACATCATCCAGCTCAACTTCCGCGACGTTCGCGAGCGCAAGGAAGCCGAGGCCCGGATCCGCTATCTCGCCCATCATGACGCGCTGACCGGGCTGCCGAACCGCACGTTGCTTGCCGATCGGCTGGGAGTCGCGATCGCCCACGCCCGCAGGGACGGCAGCAAGGTTGGCGTGCTGATGCTCGATCTCGATCACTTCAAGACGATCAACGATTCGCTTGGCCATCATGTCGGAGACGAGTTGCTCGAAGCGGTCGCGACGCGGCTGCGCGGATGCCTGCGCGACAGCGATACCGCCGCCCGGCTCGGCGGCGACGAGTTCGTCATCGCTCTGTCCAACGTCGCCCAGACAATGGACGCCGAGACAGTCGCCGAAAAGGTGCTCGCCGCGATCGCCGAGCCGTTCCTCGTCGAGGGACGCAGCCTGCACGTCGGCACCAGCATCGGCATCAGCTTCTTCCCGGGCGATGGCGAGGATGCCGGGGCGCTGCTCCAGGCTGCGGACACGGCGATGTATTCCGCCAAGGAGAGCGGCCGCGCCGGATACAAGATCTTCTGCAAGGAATTGAGCACCGCCGCCCAGCGTTGGCACACGCTCTCCAACGACGTGCACGGCGCCTCCGCACGCGGCGAGTTCGCGCTTCACTATCAGCCGCAGATCGCGATCGAGAGCGGAGTTCTGACCGGCGTCGAGGCCCTACTGCGCTGGCACCATCCGACCGAAGGCCTCGTCTCCCCGGCTCTGTTCATTCCGCTGCTCGAGGAGCGGGGGCTGATCGTCGATGTCGGCCGCTGGGTACTGGAGACGGCCTGCCGCCAATGCGCGATCTGGCACGCCGAGGGCAAGCCGCCGATCCGCATCGCGGTCAATCTCTCCGCCCAGCAATTCTACAGGGGCGACATTGTCGGCACGGTACGGGAGGCGCTCCGCCTCGCCGGCCTCGATCCGCAATGGCTGGAGCTCGAGCTGACCGAAAGTCTCACCCTTGACGAGACCGAGACGACCCTGCGGATCATGCAGGAACTGAAGGCGCTCGGCGTGACCTTGTCGCTCGACGACTTCGGCACCGGCTGGTCCTCGCTCTCCTATCTGCGGCGCTTCCCGCTCGATCGCATCAAGATCGACCGCTCGTTCGTGCGCGATCTGACGACCCATTCGAGCACCGCCGCGATCGTCCATTCGATCCTGAGCCTTGCCCGCAACCTGGGCCTCGATTGCGTCGCCGAGGGGGTCGAGACCCGCGAGCAGCTCAGCCACCTTCAGCGCGAGCTTTGCTCCGAATTCCAGGGCTTCCTGTACAGCGAAGCGGTGCCCGCCGAGGACCTCTCCAACCTGCTCCGCCTGCTGCGCAGCGGCGGATCACTCGTCGTCCCGGGGCGGGAGCGGCTCCTGGCCTGAGGTCAGGCGGTGTCTTTGCCTGCCGGCCGTACCGCAAGCAACGCAACCAGGCTGATCAACGCCGCGGCACTGATGTAGAGACCGGCGTAGAACAGGCCGCCACGCTCCGCCAGCCACTGCGCTGCAACGGGCGCGAGGCCGCCGCCGAGGATGCCGCCGACGTTGAAGGTGAGCGACGCCCCGGTATAGCGCACCCGCGCCGGGAACAGCTCGGGCAGGAAGGCGCCGAGTGGACCGTAGACGAATCCCATCGCAAGCAGAGCGAGCGAGAGGAACAACCCGACGAGCAAGAGGGTGCCGCCGCCGAAGAGCGGACCCATCAGCAGACCGATGACCACCGAGGCCAGGCAGCCGCCGATCAGCACCGTCCGGGTCGACCAGCGATCCGACGCACTGCCGGCGAGGGCGATGCCGCCGGCCATGAACAGGATCGCGACCAGTTGGACGCCGAGAAAGGCTTCCTTGGAATGGCCGAGCGTCTTGGTGCCGTAGCCGAGCGCGAAGCTGGTGGTGAGATAGAAGATCGCGAAGCAGGCGACGACCGAGAAAGTGCCGGCCAGGGTTGCCCGCAGATGCGACCGGAACAGCTCGGCGATGGGCACGCTCGGCGGCGGCGCTTCGGCCATCGCCGCGGCGAAGGCGGGCGTCTCGGTGAGCTTCAGGCGGATCCACAGACCGAGCCCGACCAGGATCGCGCTCAGCAGGAAAGGAATGCGCCATCCCCAGGCGGAGAATTGGGCGTCGTCGAGCAGGGCACCCAGGATCAGGAACAGACCATTGGCGGCGATGAACCCGACCGGAGCGCCGAGCTGGGGGAACATTCCGAAGCGTCCGCGATAGCCCGTCGGCGCATTCTCGACCGCCAGCAGTGCCGCTCCGCCCCATTCGCCGCCGAGCCCGAGGCCCTGGCCGAAGCGGAGTAGACACAAGAGGAAAGGCGCAACCCAACCGGCCGTCTGGTAGGTCGGCAGGAACGCGATCAGGATCGTCGATCCGCCCATCAGCAACAGCGACGCGACGAGGGTGGACTTGCGGCCGATGCGGTCGCCGAAATGGCCGAACACGCTGGCGCCGATCGGACGGCCGAGGAAGGCGACACCAAGGCTCGCGTAGGAAAAGAGCTGCTGCGTCGATTCAGAGCTCGCGCTGAAGAACAGCGGCCCGAACACGAGCGCTGCGGCGGTCGCGTAGATGTAGAAATCGTAGAATTCAACGGCGGTGCCGACGAGGCTCGCCGTCAGTACGCGCCCATTGCCGCGATATCCGCTCGTCATTGCCGCCATGTCTGCGCCTACCAGTTCTCGAGCCCGACCAACCGGGCCGCCTCCGCACGCCGATCGGGCCGCACCATGAAGCGGAATTCCGAAAGATAGTTTTCGCGCGCCGACGGATCGGAAGGGGAGGGTGGTACGACACAGGCGAGATAGGCGGCGTCGCGCCCGGCGAGCCCGAGTTCCTTCAACTGCGCGATCAGTGCGATCGCGTCGGGGTCGTCTCGGCTCGGAACGAAAACTTCCACCCTTACCCCCTCGTTCAGTCCAGGATTTCGGCCACCCGCATCGCGGTCTCGATTTCCGCGGCGACCGCGTCGGTGACGCCGACGAGCGGCGGCCGGATTTCGGCGTGGATGCGGCCGAGCCGCTGCAGCGCCCATTTGGGTCCGGCAGGGTTCGGATCGAGGAACAGGGCGCGGTGGAGAGGCATGAGCCGGTCCTGCAGCGCCAGCGCGGCGGCGAAGTCTCCCGCCAGGCACGCTTGCTGGAACTCGGCGCAGAGCCGCGGCGCGACATTGGCGGTGACCGAAATGCAGCCGTGGCCGCCATGCGCCATGTAGCCGAGCGTCGTGCCGTCCTCGCCCGAGAGCAGGTTGAACTCCTTGCCGCACGCCAACCGCTCAAGCGAGGGGCGATTGAGGTTCATTGTCGCATCCTTGACTCCGACGACGTTGGTGCAATCCGTATGGATGCGCTTCAACGTCTCGACGGAAATATCGACGATGCTCCTCGGGGGGATGTTGTAGACGATGATCGGGATGCCGACGCGCGCATCGATACAGCGGAAATGCTGGTACAGCCCTTCCTGGTTGGGCTTGTTGTAATAAGGCGCCACGATCAGCAGCCCGTCGGCGCCCGCTTGCTCGGCATGGCGCGACAGTTCGACGGCTTCTTCGGTGCTGTTCGATCCCGCGCCGGCAATCACCGGGACCCGACCAGCCGCCGCCTCGATGACGATCTCGACGACCCGGTGATGTTCCGGATGGGTGAGCGTCGGGGATTCGCCGGTGGTGCCGCAAGGCACCAGCCCGTTCGAGCCCTCGGCGATCTGCCATTCGACGAGGTCCTGCAGCGCTATCTCATCGACCTTCCCGTCCCGGAACGGCGTAACAAGGGCGGTGATCGATCCGGTGAACACGATGAACTCCTATGGGTATTTGCGTATAGTCGGATCGGGAAGGAAATGGGATCCAGTGATCCGTTCTGCGCCAGCCGATATCCGATCGTGCGCCGAAAAGGTAAGGAAAAATCGCCGGATCGGCGCTCCTGATGGATCCCGGCGGCGCAACGCGGATCGCATCCGAAATGACTCGCGTCCGGATGCTGCGGGAGGCATGATCCTGCCAGGCAGACAGCTCAGGGAGAGGGCGATGCACCAGGCAAATCCGCAAGGCATGATCGCGAATGCGCCGCGGGCCATCATGGTGGCGACGCTGGTCGCTGGCACGCTGGACATCCTTTCGGCCTTCGTGTTTGCGGGGATCGCGGGAATGGCGCCCGTCCAGGTGCTGCGGTTCGTCGCGAGCGGGCCGTTTGGCGATGCCCCGACGGCGACCGCCGGGTGGGCCCTGGTCGGGCTCGCCGTCCATTATGCGATCATGGCCTGCATGGTGGCCGCCTACATCCTGATCGCGCCGCGCATTACCATCCTGATGCGGCATCCGATCGCCGCTGGTATCGCCTACGGCGTGCTGCTCTGGATCATCATGTACTGGATCGTCCGGCCGCTCCGCTTCCCGGAAATGCCGCTGCCGAGCACCGCCTACGGCATAGCCAATGCGCTCTTCTCCCACTGTATCCTCGTCGGAATTCCGATTGCGCTGACCGCCAGGCGCTATGCGACCCGGGCCGGTGCACCGGCGAGCGTCACGGCGTAGCTGGCGAGGCGAGCCCCGCCGTGGCATGCGCTGACCATGCCCACGATCCTGCTGCTCATCCTCTCCAACGTCTTCATGACGGCCGCCTGGTACTGGCATCTGCGCGGCGGCATGGACAAGCCGATCCTGCTCGTCATCCTGATCAGCTGGGGGTTGGCGCTGGTCGAATATTGCCTCGCCGTTCCCGCCAACCGGATCGGCTATTCCGGCGGCTGGTCGGCGGCCCAGCTCAAGATCACCCAGGAAGCGATCGCATTGATCATCTTCGGCGGCTTCATGGTGATCTTTCTCGGCGAGCCGCTCCACTGGCGGCACGCCGCCGCCTTCCTGTGCATCATGGCCGCGGTCGGGTTTCTGTTCACCGGCAAATAGCGGCTTCAGTCGCGCGTTGGTCGGCAGCCGGGCTGCGGCCCCCGGCCGCTGAACAGACTGAGGGGAACTGCGTCCGCCATCTTTCGATAGCCGGCCAAAGACGGGTGCAGGTGATCGCCGGAGTCGACGTCCGGGCGGAGCCGCTGCGGGTTTGTGGGATCGCGCATGATCGCGTCGAAATCGACGACCCCGTCGAAGTTGCCCGGTGATCGGATCCACGCGTTGACCGCCTGGCGCGCGGCTTCGCTGGGCTCGGTGAGGCGATAATAGTCCGATCCGCCATAGGGCATGATCGTCGCGCCGATCGCGCGTACACCGCGGGCGCGGGCCGCCCGCACCATCTGCGCGTAGGCGACGATCATCCGGTCCGAGAGGTCGCGATACGCTTCCGCCCCGCCGCCGTCGCGGCCGAGCGTGCCGAGATCGTTCACGCCTTCGAGGATGAGGACGTGGCTGACGCCTGGCTGCGCGATCGCGCGCTCGAACCGCGCCATCGCATTGGGGCCCACCCCGTCGGCGAGCAGCCGGTTGCCGCCGATGCCGTGGTTGAGCACGGAGAAGAGCCTGGTCCTGGCGTTGTCCTGCAGACGCCGGGCGAAATGGTCGGGCCAGCGAAGATCGGTGTCGGGCTGCACGCCATAGCCGTCGGTGATCGAATCGCCGAGGGCGACGATGGCCGACGATCCGGGCGCGGTATCCACTTCGACGGCGGCAAGCTGGTACCAATGGGCGACGGTCTTGGCGCCCGGCATATCGCCTGCGCCGACAGCGTTGCCGTGGAGCAGGTAGGAAGTCGCGCGCGATCCGGGGTGGCTCGTCTGCTGGGAGGGTGCCTCCGGAAGATAAAGCGAGACCGCAAGGTGCGAGAGCGGCGGCACCGCGAGCGCGACCGGATCCGACAGATAGTCCGCACCCGCCGGCACGGTGATCGACGCCCGTCCGCCGAAGGTCAGCGGGTGACCACCGCTGCCGAGCCGCGGCGTCGCCGGATCGGCGCTGAGCGCGACATGCGCCGCGCCGATCCGCAGCGGAGCGGTGCCGAACTGATTGGAGATGCGGAGTCGAACCGCCTTGCCGCCGAGGGTGACCCGAACGATCTGACGCAAGGTCGCATCGGCGAGGTCGGCCGTCGGAAGGGCGTTTCGCTCCTCCGGAATTTGTTGCGCGCTGGCCCAGCTGGGCAGCCAGCAGCGCCCCAACGCCTCCGCCGGCGACGCACTCGCGAGCAGCAGCCCCAGCAGCATCGGCATGCGCCCGGCAAGTTTGTCCACATCTCTCTCCCTCGCGACTCTTGTGACCATCAAGTGCCCGCAGGATCAAGCCACTCCCGCATGAAGGAAAGTGTCCAGATCCAAGCGCCGCCGCTGGCTGCGCCATAGAGCCCGCCGACAGCGAGGAAGGTCGGCTCCGCCGCGCCGCCGAATACCCAAAGTGCGGCTCCGATGACGGCACCGATCGCGCCGTACGCAAGGATGCTCGATCGCGGGTGCCTGAAGATGATCCGCCGGAACGGCCATGTCGCAGGAATTCCGATCACGATCGCCCCGGCAAGGCAGAAGGGTGCCCCGACGATCATCCCGACCGGTGCGCAGAGGATCGCGATCACCATGTCCCATGGCTCGGAAAAGAGTGGAAACACGACCATGCTCCCGAGGAGGCTTCCGAGTGGCGCCGCCAGCAGGGATGCCCCCAGCAATCTGCCGAGCGTACGCAGGCTCATGATGCGGAGACGGGCAGGCATGCGCCGGTGGATGCCGACTGCGGCGCGGGCGAGAGCGCCTTGCGCACCGCGAGGGTGTCCGGCGTGCGGATCGACCAGGCGAGGCCCAGATGCTGGAGCAGCAGGATGAACGCATAGCCCCAGTCGCTCTGGCCCGGATAAAGGCCGATCCGGGCGGAGCCGGGGAAAGCGTGATGATTGTTGTGCCATGCCTCACCCATCGTCGGGATCGCCGCCCAGGGAACGTCGTGCGCCTGGACTCCTGCGCCATCGACGATCCAGCTTTGTGGCCCGGTGCGGTGGGCGAGGTGTCCGACGAACCAGTGGCCGGTCACCGACGCGGTGATCCGCGCGCAGACGCCCCAAATGACCCAGCTCCAGCCGCCTGCGGCGAACAGGAGACAGGCGATCGGCAGTTGCTGCAACATCCAGGTGCGATCGAGGAAGCGGTAGAATCGATCGCGTCCGATCCGGCCGAGATCGAAACGCGGCGGCTGCGCGAGCTCCAGCCGGCAGTGCATCTGCCACCAGGCGTCGATCAGCATCGGCCGGCGGTGGGCCAGATAATCATGGCAGTGCGGCTGACGCTGCGCCCAGTCGCGCAGATCGTGGGTCCGGATCATCCAGAAGGGGCCGCTGATTCCAACCACGGTCCCGACCCACACCAATGTCCGCTCGAGCCAGAGCGGGCATTCGAAGCTGCCGTGGATCAGGCGCCGGTGGAAGCCGACGGAGTGGCCGAGCAGCAGGCCGGCCCCTGTGGTCAGCAGGAACAGCAGGAATGCGCCCCAGGTGAGGAGCGGCAGCGCCAGCGCCAAGGTCGCGAGCAACATGGTGCCGTTCCACAGCGAGTGAAGCGGATCCCAGCGCACCGTCCCGGCCGATGCATCGGCATCCTCGGCGACGAGCGAATTCACGGCATGTGGATCGGCATGATCGTGCATCGACAGCTCCTAAGGAATTAAGTGATAACTTAACTCCTATCCTTCTCAGCCTTGCAAGTGGTTAAGTCAATGCTTAAATGCGGCTTATGCAGCGCGTATTCGAAGCTCTCTCCTCGACCGTCCGGCGAAAGATCCTCGCCTATCTCGCCCATGCCGATCTGACCGCGGGGGAGATTGCGGCGCGGTTCGACATCTCCAAGTCGGCGGTGTCGCAGCACCTCTCCATTCTCGAGAATGCCGGCCTGGTCACCAGCGAGAAGAAGGGTCAGTTCGTACATTATCGACTGGTGCCGGAGAGCGTCGCCAACACGCTCAACTCCTACCTGCAGCAGGTTTGCCCGGTGTCGGGACCGCTCAAGAAGGAAAGTGCCGCGATCGCCGCGACGCGCGCTGACACGCAGGAACCCGGCGGGGCTCCCTGACGCCCCAGGTACCCGTCCGTCGCGATCTTGTTCGCATGGCTCAGCAGGGTGGCTAAACCCCGGCGATCCGTCGTAGACGGAGCGTCCCGCGCGTAGCGGGACAATTCGTACGGGGCCGCGTCTGCGGCTTCAGGGAGAGCGCGGTGGCCTTGGTGAAGACTTCAACGGTGGCCGGACGTGGGCGGCGCAAGCCGGTCGCAGGGGAAGCGCAGACCGCGCCGTCCCCGGCGCAGCAAGCGCCGGTTCCCGCCCCAACGAAGCCGCAGTCGCGCAACCGTGGGACGAGTGCCGGGCCGGGCGACCGCCGCCGGCTCGCGGCCGAGCGCATCGGTGCGGCGAGCGAGGAATTGGCGAGCGGAATCACCGAGGCCACGGCGGCTGCCGAGGAATTGCGGCGCGCCATGGCCCAGATCGCAAGCGGCGCCGAAGAGGCTGCCGGCGCCTCCGCCCAGTCGCTTGCCGCGGTGACTCAGCTCAGCGCCGAATTCGCCGGCGCCCGCAGCGACGCCGAAGAGGCGCAGAGGAATGCCGAGGCGCTGCAGACCGCGGTTGCCGAGAGCTCGGCGGCGATCCTCGATTCGACGGCCGTTCTCCGCGCCAATGCCGCGCGCCAGCTTGCCTCTGTCACGCTCGCGGAGGCGCTCGAGCGTCAGGCCGGCGAGATCGGCGAGATCACCGAAACGGTCAGCGAGGTCGCCGACCAGACCAACCTGCTCGCGCTCAATGCCGCGATCGAAGCGGCACGGGCAGGCGAGGATGGACGCGGCTTTGCCGTGGTTGCCGACGAAGTGCGTGCGCTTGCCGAAAGCTCGGAGCAGAGTGCAATCGAGATCCGCGACGCCTCGGGGGAAATCGCAAGCTCCGTCCGGGCTGTCGCCGAGCGGATCCGGGCCGCCTCCGCCGCCGCCGAAGCTCAGGCCGGGGCGGGCGCCGCCGCGACCGACTCGCTCTCAATCATCCGCACTGACATGGCGGAGCTTGCCGCCGGTGCGCAATCGATCCTGATCTCTGCAGTCGAGGCGGAAGGGGCGGCACGCGAAGCGCAGCGCGCCGCCGAACAGGTGGCGAGCGCCGCCGAGGAGCAGGCCGCCGCAGCCGCCGAGGCGCAGCGTGCGATAGACCAGCAGACCCAGTCGCTCGATCAGAGCCAGACGGCGGCGCACGCGCTTGCCGCCGTGGCGTCCGTGCTTCAGGCGGGCCAGGGGAGCGGGGCCGAGTCCGAGCAGATTGCTTCGTCCGCGGAGGAATTGTCCGCCACGGTGCAGGAGCTTTCCGGGGCCGCCACCCAGATCATGGCTGCGGTGGAGCAGATCAGCCGGGGCGCCGAGATCCAGGCGTCGACGACCCTCGAGGCGAACAGCGCGATGAGCGAGATCGAGCGTTCCGCGGAAGCGAGCCGCGCGCTTGCCGAGGACGCACAGGCGCGCGCGAGTGCAATGCGCTCTCTGCTTTCCGACAGCCGCGAGAAGGTCGGCGACCTGATGTCGGGCGTCGCCGCCGGTCTCCGCGAGACCCAGGCCGTGAGCGGTTTGGTGGTGGACCTCGATCAGGCCTGCCGCAGGGTCGAGAAGATGATCGAGAACGTCACCTTGATCGCGCTCCAGACCAACATGCTGGCCGTGAGTGGATCCGTCGAAGCGGCGCGCGCCGGCGAGGCGGGAGCCGGTTTCGCCATCGTGTCCGGCGACATCCGCGCGCTTGCCCGCGAATCCGCGGCCAATGCCGCGCGCGCACGCGACATGGTCGAGACGATGCGCGATCAGATCGGAATCGTCCGCCGCGATCTCGATCAGACGGGTATGCTCGCCGAGAACGAAGCAGGGCGCAACGTGCAGATTTCGGAACGGTTCGCGGCGATGGCGGAGCGGGTCGATACCCTCCAGACGCGCAATTCCGCCATCGTCGGGCGGGCGGAAGTGATCCTCGGTGCGGTGCAGGAGGTCGTCAAAGGCACGCAGCAGATTGCAGCAGTTGCCGAGCAATCATCCGCGGCGGCGGCGCAGGCGTCGGCCGCGGCACGGCAGCAGGCCCATGGCGCCGAGGATCTCGCGGCCGCGATCGAGGATATTGCCGCGCTCGCCGACGAGCTCAATCGATCGGCAAGCTGAGGTGGAGGATATCGCCGCAACGCAGGCGTTGACCTTCACCGTGGCGGGCGAGCGTCTGGCGCTTCCCGCCGCCGATATTGCCGAGGTGATCCGCGCACCGGCGGTGTCTCGGGTACCGCTGGCGCCGCAGAGTCTCGCCGGCGTCGCCAATCTGCGGGGCGCGGTGATCCCGATCGTCTCGCTTTCCGTCCTGCTGGGACGCGACGCGGCGGCGGAGGGGGAGAAAGTGATCATCCTCGGCGGTTCGGCGCCGGTCGGACTCTTTGTCGACCAGGTATCCGCGCTGGTGCCGCTGGCCGGGATCCGGGCCGGCGAGGAGGGCGCGCGCCTGCTCGATCTCCAGCCGCTGCTCGATCCGATTTTCGGCGGCGTGCGTGAAAGCCGATCCGCAACGGCCGGTGCGGGCGCGCCTGCACGTTCGCAGTCGACCGAACAGGCGCTGGAGCATGCCTATGCCAGCTTCGAGATCGCCGGCCAGGAATTCGCGCTGCCGCTCGACGACGTCCACGAGGTGATGCGTCTTCCGGACGATATCGCCGCCATCCCGCGTACCGACGCGGCGATGGTCGGGGTGATTCCGCTGCGAAACCGCCTGCTGCCCTTGCTGTCCTTGCCGGTCCTGCTTGGGCTCGCCGGCGAAGGCGCTTCGCGCGAGCGGCGAATCGTCGTGACGAGGCTCGGCGGAACGCGCGCCGGCCTGATCGTCGACCGACTGCGCGCGATCGCCCGGCTTCCCGAAGCGGATATCGATCCGGTACCCCCAGTGCTGACCCGCGGCCGGCACGAAGCGCAGGTGCAGGCGATCGGGCGGCTCGACCAGGGTGCGAGGCTGATCTCGATCCTGTCCACCGATCACCTCCTGCAGGAGGGACTGGCGGCACAGCTGCACGCGACCGAGGTCGAAGAGGAACGAAGCGTGGATTTGGAAGAGAGCGGCGGCATCGAACAGTTCGTCGTCTTCACGCTGGCGGACGAGGCCTACGGGCTGCCGATCGAAAGCGTCGTCGAAGTCGTGCGCGTGCCTGAACGGCTGACGAAACTGCCCAAGGCACCCGCCTTTGTCGAAGGGATCATGAACCTGCGCGGCAAGGTGATCCCGATCATCGACCAGCGCCGCCGGTTCGAGACGGCACGCGCGGCGGCCTCTCGCGGGCGGATCGTCATCGTTCGCATCGGCGAGGCCGAAGCCGGCTTCATCGTCGATGCCGTTTCCGAGGTCCTGCGCGTGCCTGCCGAACGGCTCCGCATGGCGCCGGAGATCGGCGCGGCGCAGGGCCGGGTGATCGACCGGATCGCCAATCTCGATGCGGAAGGCCGAATGGTGCTGCTCGTCGATCCGCAGGAGCTGCTCGACAGGGCCGAACGGGATCTGCTCGCCGAGATGCGAAAGGCCGACTTGGCACCGTCATGATCCGGCTCCTGATCGTCGACGATTCGCCGCTGATGCGCCGCCTGCTTGGCGACATCTTCGAGGCAGAAGGAGATTTCGCCGTCGCCTTCGCGCGCGACGGAGCGGAGGCGCTCGACAGGCTGCAGAGCTTCGCGCCAGACGTCGTGACGCTCGACATCAACATGCCCCGGATGGACGGTATCACCTGCCTCGATCGGATCATGGTCGAGCGGCCTTGCCCGGTGGTGATGGTCTCGGCGGTCACCGAAGAAGGTGCCGCGGAGACGATGGAAGCGCTGCAACTCGGCGCCGTCGATTTCATTCCCAAGCCCGAGGGCGCGGTGTCGCTCGAGATCGAAACGCTTGCGCCGCGCCTGGTCGAGAAGGTTCGCGCCGCCGCTGGCGCTCGGCTGAAGTCCAGCCTGCGGCTTCGCGACCGGGTCCGGGCCAAAGCTGGGCTGCCGCGCCGGCCGCTGCCCCGCCGCGTTTCGCCCTCGGACTCGAAAATTCCGGCCGCGGCGAAACGCAAGGGGCCGACGGCCGACGGGATCGTTCTGGTGGGGACGTCGACCGGCGGTCCGCAGGCGCTGGATGCCCTGCTCACCGGACTCCCCGGCGACTTCCCCTGGCCGATCCTCGTTGCCCAGCACATGCCCGCCTCCTTCACCGGCGCGCTGGCGCGGCGGTTGGGCGGGATCTGCGCGCTGGCGGTCTCGGAGGTGTTCACGCCGACGCCGGTGAAAGCCGGCAACGTCTACATCGCCCGGGGCGACGCCGACATGATCCTGAGGCGGCAGGGCAGCATTCTGGTCGCGGCGGCCGCGCCCGCCGACGCCGGCTATCGATGGCATCCGAGCGTTGACCGTCTGGTGAGGAGTGCGCTCGACATCGTTTCCGCCGACCGGCTGGTCGGTGTGCTGATGACCGGGATGGGCAATGACGGTGCCGCGGCGATGACCGAACTTCGCCGGCGGGGCGGCCGCACCCTCGCCGAGGCTGAGGAGAGCGCAATCGTGTGGGGCATGCCCGGCGAACTGGTCAAAGCCGGCGGCGCCGACATCGTCGCACCCCTCGAGCAGCTCGGCCGACAGCTGATTCAGACGGTCGCATCCTTGTGAGCGCGGACGATAGCGCACCCGTGTTGAGCGCCGAGGAACTCACCAGGCTCAGCGACTTCGTCTACCAGCGCACCGGCATGCTCTTTGAAGAAAAGAAGCGTTATTATATCGACCGGCGGGTGGCCGAGCGGATCGGCGCCACCGATAGCCGCGATTTTACCGACTATTTCGCCAAGCTGCGGAGCGATCGGCACGAGGCGCAAGCGCTGATCAACAGCTTCACCGTCAACGAGACCTATTTCTATCGCGAAGAGCATCAATTGCGCTGTCTCAGCCGGTCGATCCTGCCGGAGGTCGTCAGGGATCACCGCCCCGGCGATCGCATCCGGATCTGGTCGCTTCCCTGCTCGACCGGAGAGGAGCCTTATTCGATCGCTTTGTGGCTGCTCGAGAATTGGGCGATGGTCGACGTTTACAATATCGAGATCGTCGGCTCTGACATCGATACCAAGGCGGTCGAGGCGGCGCTCCGCGGCCGCTACGGCGCGCGCGCGCTTTCGAAGCTACCGCCGGATGTGCTCGAAACCTATTTCGAGCCCGAGAAGAAGGGCAAGCGGGAGATCATCCAGGACCTCAAGGAATCGGTGACCTTCACCGCAACCAACCTCGTCGACCGCCCCTCGGTCGTCGCGCAAGGCCGGTTCGACGTTATCTTCTGCCGTAACCTGCTCATCTATTTCGATGAGGAAAGCCGCAAGCTTGCGGCCGCGCACCTCCATGAGGCGCTGAACCCGGGTGGCTATCTGTGCCTCGGCCATACCGAGTCGATGAGCCGCATCTCCAATGCCTTCGAACTCCGGCGCTTCGACGATGCGATCGTCTACAGGCGGAACTGATGGACGAATTGTTCGAGCAATTCCTGATCGAAGGGCGCGAGCTGATCGCGCGCGGGACCGAGGATCTGCTTGCCCTCGAAGCCGGGGCGGATGCTGCCGCCCGCATCGACAGCGCCTTTCGCGCCGTCCATACGTTGAAGGGCTCGGTTGCGATCTTCGATCTCGCGCCGATGGCGGCGATGCTTCACGCAGCCGAGGATCTGCTCGGCGCGGCCCGCGGGCGAGGCGGAGCGCTCGGTTCCGAAGCAATACGGGCGCTGCTCGCCTGTCTCGATCGCTGCGATCAGTGGGTGGATGCGCTCGAAGGCTCCGGTGTGCTGCCGCCGGACGCACCCAGGGAGGCGGTCCGGATCGCTAACCAGCTGGCCGCCTGCGATGGCGCCGACGCCGGTGCGTCGATGGCGGGGGAGAGGGGCGATAGGCCGGCCTGGGTCGACGCGCTTCTCGCCCGCCATGCCGACGCGGTTTCCGCTGCTCCCTCCGAGCTCGTCGTGCTGCGCTACACGCCACGTGAGGACTGCTTCTTCAGCGGCGATGATCCGCTGGCGCTCGCCGCGGCCATTCCCGGGCTCGTGGCCTTGGCGGTGGGGCCGCGCGAGCCTTGGCCGACGCTTGCGGACTTCGATCCCTACCGCTGCAACCTCGAGATAGAGGCGATCAGCAGCGCGCCTGCGACCGAGCTCCGGCAGCTGTTCCGCTTTCTTCCGGATCAGGTGGAGATCGTCGACGTCGCCCGACGTGTAGGCGAAGCAGTGGCCGCCCCCGCGACGGGCGACTCGGTGGACGCCGGGTCGCGCACGATCCGGGTCGACGCCGCGCAGATCGATCGTTTGCTCGATCTGATCGGCGAGCTGGTCGTGGCCAAGAACAAGTTCGCCCATCTCGCCGCCGAAGCGGAGCGCGGCGCCGAGCCCGCGGTGCTGGCCGGAGCGATCCGCGCCGCCGGGGCGACGACCGACCGGCTGGTCGCCGGCATGCACGATGCCGTCATGGAGGTGCGGCTGGTGCCGCTCACCCGCGTGTTCCGGCGGCTGTCCCGAATGGTCCGCGATATCTCCGCGCGGCTCGGCCGGGATCTCGATCTCGTCGTCACCGGCGAGGAGACGAGGATCGACAAGGCCCTCGCCGACTCGCTGTTCGAGCCGCTCCTCCACGTCGTCCGCAACGCAATCGATCATGGCGCGGAGTCCGCGGACGCGCGCCGTGCCGCGGGCAAGCCGGAGCGGGCAAGGCTGACGATCGCCGCGCGCAACACAGCCGACCAGATCATGATCGAAATTGCCGACGACGGGGCGGGCATCGATGCCGATCGGGTACGGCGGGTCGCGGTCGAACGCGGCATCGTGGACCTCGCCGCGGCAGACGCGCTCGACGCGGCTGCCGCCATTCAGCTGATCTTCGCGCCCGGCTTTTCGACCGCGGCGGAAGTCACCGAAATCTCCGGGCGCGGCGTCGGCATGGATGCGGTCAAGGCCGCGGCCGAGCGGTTCGGCGGGCGTGTGTCGGTTGCGAGCAGGCGCGGCGAGGGCACCGCGGTCACCTTGCGCCTTCCGGCGACGGCCGCACTGACCACGATCCTGATCGTCGGCTGCGGCGGAGATCGGTTCGCAATCCCCTTCGACGTGGTCGCCGAGACCATTCGCATCCGCCGAGAGCAGGTGAAGCCGGTCGGCGTCGCGCACGCATTCGTGCTGCGGCACCGCACCATCCCTTTGCTTTCGCTCGCCGACCTGTTGGGACTTCCGGCAGAAGATCAGGCGGTCGATCTCAAGATCCTCGTCGTCGACACCGGCAATGGCCCGATCGGAATCGCCGTGGAGGAATTCGGCGAGCGCATCGATGTCATGCTGCGGCCGATGACCGGCCTGCTCGCGAACATGCCCGGCGTGTCCGGAACCACATTGCTGGGCGACGGCAGCGTGCTGCTGGTTCTCGATTTGGGTGAGGTGATCGGATGAGCATCACGTTGCGTGACAAAACCATCCACCTCGAGGGGCGGTGCGGCGTCGAGGAGGCCGAGATTCTGCTCGGCCACTTGTCGACGGCGGACGTGCGAGTCGATCTTGGCGGCTGCGAGCATCTCCATGCCGCTTTGGCACAGCTGTTGATGGCCGCACCGGTGCCGATCACGGGTGAACCAGGTGGATTCCTGGGCACCTGGTTGCTGCCGTTCCTGTCGGCGCAGCCCAATCCGGATGGGAATACGGGATAAAGTCCATTTTTCCATCGCATTGCCCGAGTTATCTGCTTTAGGAAGCGGATTGGTCGGGCGTCTGCCTGATCGAGTTTTCGTTATTCAGGTGCAGAAAGTCTTCATGCCGGTAAACGTCCTCGTCGTCGATGACAGCAAGCTCGCGCGGATCAACGCAGGCAAGGCGCTGACCCAGCTCCAGCCGGATTGGCGCCGGGTGGAGGCGGCAAGCGCTGCCCAGGCCCTCGATATCGTTGCCGCCGAGCCGATCGACATCGCGCTTATCGACTTCAACATGGAAGAGAAAGACGGGCTGACTCTCGCCGGGGAGTTGCGCGACATGCACCCGACGATGCCGATCGCGATCATCACCGCCAATATCCAGGACGAGATCATCGCCCGGGCGCGCGCGCTCAATGCCTCGTTCGTCGCCAAGCCGCTTACTGCCGAAGGGCTGCAGGGCTTCATTTCCGGAGCCTCTCTTCGTCTCAAATCGGTCGGAAAGTGATCGTGGGCGGCATCGAGCTTACCGAGCTCGAGCAGGATGCGCTCACCGAAGTCGTGAATATCGGCGTCAGCCGCGCCGCCGCAGCACTTCGCAAGATGGTCGGCAAGCAGGTCTTGCTGTCGGTCCCAGCGGTCGAGATCGTCACCCGCGAGCGCGCCGCGACCCTGCTCGGCGAGCGCGAAAGCGATGAACTGGTCGCCGTCCGTCAGAGCTTTGCCGGCGCCTTTTCGGGGCGGGCGATGCTGATCTTCCCCGAGGACAACAGCCTGGACCTGGTGCGCGCCGTCACCGGAGACGAGCTGTCGCCCGAGGAAGTCGTCGAAATGGAGGAGGAAGCACTTTCCGAGACCGGCAACGTCATCCTGAACGGCTGCCTCGCCACCATGGCGAACATGCTGAAGCGGCCGCTGACCATGTCCATTCCGGTCGTCTTTCGCGGGGGCGGATCCGATCTGTTCAATCCCGACCCGGAGGCGGGGGAGGATGGCCTGGTGCTGTTCCTGTACATCAATTTCACGGTGCTCGAGCGCAATCTGCGCGGCTACATCGCCATGATGATGGACATGCCGTCGCTGGCGACCCTCAAGGATCTGTTGGGTCAGTTCATCGCGGAGGTTGTGGGCGAGGCGCCGCAATGACCGGATGTCCTTGCCTTGACTGAGACTCCCCCGGATCTCACCGGCCTGTTCGGCACGACGGCCCTGCGCGAGCCGGGAACGCTCGCCGATCTCGGCGAACGGCTCAACGTTTCGCTGGCCGCGGCGGGTGCCGCCGGCGCCTGGGACTGGGACATCGAGGCCGCCCGCCTTTACTTCGATCCCCGTCTGGCGGCGCTCTATGGCATTGACGCGGAAAAGGCGGCTCAGGGGCTGCCGACGGATACGTTCTTCGCCGCGATCGATCCCTCCGATGCGCCGCGCATTCGCATCGCCGTCGCCGGCATGCTCCATGGCGCCGAGGTTTTCCTGAAGAGCTACCGCCTGCGTGCCGCAGACCGATCGGTACGCTGGGTCGAGGCACACGGCCGTTGTCATTATGATCTGAACGAGCGGCCGGTTCGCTTTTCCGGGATTCTGATCGACGTCACGGCGCGCCAGCGGATCGAGGAGCGTCTTCGCATCGCCCAGAGCGCAGGCGGTGTTGGTACCTTCGAGCATGTGCCGGGCTTCGGGACGGTCGCCGTCTCCGAGCAATTCTGCCGTCTGCTCGGCCTCCACCCCGCTGGGGTCCTGCCGGTGGCCACGGTCAACCGCACCGTCAACGAAGGCCAGCCGCCGCTCTTCGACGGGGTGACCAATCCGGAGCACGGAGTCGATTACGCCGAAATCTGCATCCGCCGCGCCGATGACGGCGTGCAGCGCTGGATCGCCCTCCGGGGTGAAGCGGTTCGCGACATCGAGGGCGGCGGCGTTCGCCATGTCGGCGTGATCTACGATATCACCGAATCCCGTCACACTCAGGAGCAGCTCCGCGAGCTGAACGAGACGCTCGAGGCGCGGGTCGAGGAAGAGATTGCGAGCCGCAAGGAGGCCGAGGACGCACTCCGCCAGGCACAGAAGATGGAAGCGGTCGGCCAGCTGACCGGTGGCATCGCCCATGATTTCAACAATCTGCTGACCGTGATCATCGGCAATATCGACATGGCGACGCGGCGCCTGGCCGAGGACGCCGACGCGCGCGTCGGTCGCGCGCTCGGCAACGCCCTCAAGAGCTCGGAGCGTGCTGCATCGCTGACCCAGCGCCTGCTCGCTTTCTCGCGCCGCCAGCCGCTCGATCCCAAGAAGGTCAATCTTGGGCGTCTGGTCGACGGGATGAACGATCTGCTGACCCGCACCCTCGGCGAGCGGATTTCGTTGAGGACGCGGATCGCGCCGGATCTGTGGCGCGTCGAGGTCGATGCCAACCAGCTCGAGAATGCGATCCTCAACCTGGTCGTCAACGCCCGGGATGCCATGGACGGTACCGGGAGCCTCACCGTCGCCGCGACCAACGAGCGGGTGACCGCGCCTTCCGCCCACTCCTCGATGCAAATCGGGGATTATGTCGCAATCTCGATCTCGGACACCGGCGGCGGCATGGACGAGGCGACGATCGCGCGCGCCTTCGATCCGTTCTTCACCACAAAGGAAGTCGGCAAGGGGACCGGCCTCGGCTTGTCGATGGTCTACGGCTTCGTTCACCAATCGGGCGGCGAAGTGGAGATCCGATCCACCGTCGGGGAAGGCACGACGATCAGGATTCTGCTTCCGCGCCTCCACGGTTCTCATGTCGAGGGTGAGGATCAGGTGGCGCAGGAGGCGAAGCAGGGCCGGCTCAGCGAGACGATCCTGGTCGTCGAGGATGACGAGGATGTCCGCAATTATGCGGTCGAGGGGCTTCGCGAGCTCGGCTACGCGGTGCTGGAGGCGCGCGATCCCGCGCATGCGATGGACGTCCTGCGCCACAGCGGCAAGGCGATCGCTTTGGTTCTCACCGACGTGATCATGCCCGGCATGACTGGTCGCGAGCTTGCGGAAACCGCACGGGTCTTCTCGCCCGGCCTGCGCATCCTCTACATGTCCGGCTATCCGCGCGACGTGATCGTCCGCGACGGGCGGCTCGAGCCCGGCGTCGACCTCCTCCCCAAGCCGTTCACCTATCAGGCGCTTGCCGCCAAGGTGCGGGAAATGCTTGACGATTGATCGTCTCCCTTGAAGCGCGCACGCCGCATCGGCGGCAGCGGCGGGTTGAACCCTCTGCCGGGGCGGCCTAAGGCCCAGCTCCCGTGACCTCCTCCCGTTTTTCCTTCTCGATCGCCGCGACCGACGGCGCCGCCCGCACCGGCACGATCTCGATGCTGCGCGGCGACATCCGCACGCCTGCCTTCATGCCGGTCGGCACCGCCGCGACGGTGAAGGCGATGAAGCCCGCCGACGTCCGCGCGGCCGGCGCCGACATCATCCTCGGCAACACCTACCATCTCATGCTTCGCCCCGGTGCCGAGCGCGTGGCGCGCCTGGGCGGACTGCACAAATTCATGCAATGGGATCGCCCGATCCTTACCGACAGCGGCGGCTATCAGGTGATGAGCCTGTCCGAGCTCACCAAGAAAAGCGAGGATGGGGTTCGCTTCAAGAGCCATATCGACGGCTCCGCGCACATGATCACGCCGGAACGCTCGATGGAGATCCAGCGCCTGCTCGGCAGCGACATCGTCATGGCGTTCGACGAATGCACCTCCTATCCCTCGACCCGCGACTCGGCTGCGGCCTCGATGGAGCGATCGATGCGGTGGGCCAGACGCTCGCGCGACGGCTTCGATTCGGGCGGGGAGCATGCCGCCCGGTCCGCTCTGTTCGGCATCCAGCAGGGCGCGATGGAAGAGGATCTTCGCAAGATTTCTGCCGAGAAGCTGATCGAGATCGGCTTCGACGGCTATGCCGTCGGCGGCCTGGCGGTCGGCGAGGGGCAGGAGATCATGTTCCGCACCCTCGACTTCGCAGCGCCGATGCTTCCGGCGGATCGGCCGCGTTATCTGATGGGCGTCGGCAAGCCCGACGACATCGTCGGCGCGGTCGAGCGTGGCATCGACATGTTCGATTGCGTGCTGCCGACCCGATCCGGGCGCACCGGACAGGCCTTCACCCGCAGCGGCCCGATCAACATCAAGAATGCGAAGTTCGGCGAGGACGAGCGCCCGCTCGATCCGGATTGCGCCTGTCCGGTCTGCGCCATCTGGTCGCGCGCCTATATCCACCACCTCGTTCGCGCCGGAGAGATATTGGGCGCGATGCTGATGACCGAGCACAATATCCAGTTCTATCAGGCACTGATGGCGGACCTCCGCGCGGCCATCGCAGGCGGCCGGCTCACCCCGTTCGCCGACGATTTCCGCGCGCGCTATCTCGGCCGCTGATCGAAGCCTCGCGTCGGTTTGTCCCGATGCGGTTGCAAAAATCGGGTTCTCCGCCCATTTCGTGGGCTTAGCGGGTGCGGCTGTTGGCGAGCCCCTCTCTCGTTGCGCGAAGCTGTTGCACCCTGCTTTGCTTGCCACGCACGGCTACGGGGACTAAAGGGCCCGACCTTTCTGGAGTAGTGGATGCTGTCGTCGACTGCCGCATTGCCCGCCCTGGAGGCAGACGCGTCTCCAAAGCGTCAATGGCCGGCGGCGATTCTGCTCGGGCTGGCGGCTCTTCTTTGGCTGATCGCGGGCTTTAGCCTGACAGGTCTGCAACCGCAGCGCGCACTTCCCCATGCCGCCACTCCCGGTGCCAAGCCGCACATACCCGGCCTCGGCATACCGCCGGAGCCCGAGCCGATGCGCTTCCGCGACGTCGCTCCCTCTGACGCGCTGACGATCAATGCCGCGGTTCCGATCTCCGACCTTCCCAATCCCGCCGCGCGGCCGTTCGGCGTCAGCTTTGCGACGCCGGTCGATCGGCTGCGTGCGCTCGAATGTCTGACCGCGGCCGTCTATTACGAGGCGGCGACCGAACCGGTCGATGGCCAGCGTGCCGTTGCCCAGGTGGTGCTCAATCGCGCCCGCCATCCGGCTTACCCACGCAGCGTCTGCGGCGTCGTCTTCCAGGGCTCGGAGCGGGCGACCGGCTGCCAGTTCACCTTCACCTGCGACGGCGCCATTCGCCGCACGCCGATGGCCGCCTTGTGGGCGCGGGCGCGCGCGATCGCCGAGGAAGCGCTTGCGGGCAAGGTCTACGCGCCGGTCGGCTGGGCGACCCATTACCACACCAATTGGGTCGTGCCCTATTGGAGCTCGAGCCTGACCAAGCTCGCCAATGTCGGAACCCACATTTTCTATCGCTGGGAAGGCGGCTGGGGCCGTCCGCCGGCGTTCCGCTTCCGTCCTGCCGGGCTCGAGCCGCAGATCGCGCTGATGCGTTCGCTGACGTCGGATCCGTCGAGCCTGGCCGGCGCCGTCGAGACGACCACCGACGAAGCCGCCGCGCTGGCTGCAGCCGAGGCTGCGGCCAAGGGCGAATTGCCGCCGGGCGTGGTTCCCGCCACGTCGGCCGCCGGCGCGCTCACCTCCGACATCAGCAAGCGGCCGGTGATCCGCCGCTACGAGCCGATGACCCGCGAGGCGGCGACCGAAGCGGCCCTGGCGCGGGGCGGCGATCCAGCCAGCAAGAGCCTCCATTGGGCGCTCTCCGGCCTGCCGGCGCCTGCCGGCTCGGCCCCGGCCGCCAAGCCTGCGGCCCCGGGTGCCGCGTCCAAGACCGAGGCTGCACCGGCGGCTTCGAAATGTCTCGAGGGCGTGCGCAAGCTGCCAAGCGCGACGCAAGGAACTGCGCAGCCTCAGGCCTGCTGATCAGCCCGCGCCGTTCCGGGATGCGCGGCGAAGCTGATAACGCTGGAGCTTGCCGGTCGCCGTCTTCGGCAGGGCGCTGACGAACTCGATCTCGCGCGGATATTTGTAGGGTGCGATCGTCGCCTTCACATGCGCCTGCAGGATCGCGGCGAGCTCCGCTCCCGCATCGTGGCCCGAGGCCGCGACGATGAACGCTTTCACCTTCTGGCCGCGTTCCTCGCAGGCCACGCCGATCACCGCGCATTCCTCCACCGCGGGGTGCGCATAGAGGGCATTCTCCACCTCGGGCGCGGCGATGTTGTACCCGGACGAGATGATCATGTCGTCGGAGCGGGCGACATACCAGAAATAGCCGTCCTCGTCGGCACGGTAGGTGTCGCCGGTGACGTTCCAGCCCTCCTGGACATAGAGACGCTGGCGCGGATCGTCGAAATAGCGGCAGCCTGTCGGACCCTTTACGGCCAGGCGGCCGGTGCCAGCAACGAGCGGTCTTCCCTCCGGATCGAGGATGCAGGCGCGGTAGCCGGGCACCGCCTTGCCGGTCGCGCCGGGCCGGATGTCGCTGCCGCCCGCGGAGATGAAGACGTGCATCATTTCGGTCGCGCCGATCCCGTCGACGATTTCGATGCCGGTGGCGTCATGCCAGGCGTGCCAGGTGGCGGCGGGGAGATGCTCGCCGGCCGAGACGCAGGTCCGAAGGCCCGGCAACCGGCTGCCACCGAGCGTGCCGAGCATCGCCTTATAGGCCGTGGGCGCGGTGCCGAGGGTGGTGACCGCATGCCGTGCGATCGCGTCCAGCAACGGTGCCGGTCCGGGCTGCTCGATCGTCACTGCGGTGCCGGCGAAGCGCCACGGGAAGATGAGCAGCATGCCGAGCCCGAAGGTGAAGGCGATCGGAGCCGAGCAGGTCCAGCGATCGCCGGCGCGGGGCCGCAGGATGTGGCGCGCGAAGCTGTCGGCGCAGGCGAGGATGTCGCGATGATAGTGGACGCAGCCCTTGGGATTGCCGGTGGTGCCCGAGGTAAAGGCGATGAGGGCGACGTCGTCGCCGGCGGTGTCGACCGGCTGGAAGTCGGCCGTGACGCTGCGCAGTCTCTCCTCGAGCGCGCCGTTGCCGCTGTCGCCGTCATAGACCAGGGTCGAGCGGATCAGCCCGCCTGCCGCCGCGGCGACTGCGAAATCCTCGAGGCAGCGGCGATCGACGATGGCGTGGCTGATCCGGGCGCGGCCGATGATCGTGCCGAGTTCGAGCGGGCGCAGGATCGGCATGGTCGCGACGACGATGCCGCCGGCCTTGAGCACGCCGAGCCATGCCGCGAACAGCATCGCCCCATTGAGACCGCGCAGCAGCACCCGATTGCCGGGCACCAGGCCTTCCTCCTCGGTCAGCAGGCGCGCGATGCGGTTCGAGAGCGCCCGTATCTCGCCGTAGGTCCAGGTGCCCGCGTCGTTCAGAACGGCCAATGCCTCGTCGGCGCCGGTGCCGATCAACTCGGCGGCAGCATTGAAGCGCTCGGGGTAGCGGAGCTCGGGCAGATCGAAGAGAAATTCCGGCTGCTGCTCCGGTGGCGGCAGGCGATCCCGCACGAACGTGTCGAGATGCGCCGTGCGCGGCATCAATCCGGTACCACCGCCGTGGTTTCGATCTCGACGCGGGCATAATCCTCGACCAGGCGCGACACCTGGACCACCGCCATCGCCGGATAATTGTGGCCCATGATCTCGCGCCAGGCCGCGCCGATCGAGGTCAGGCTCTGCCGGTAATCCTCGCAGCTGGTGACGTAGCAGGTCATCCGCACGATATGCTCCGCGCCGGCGCCATCCTCGGCCAGGATCGCCAGCGTGTTGCGCAGCACCTGGGCGAACTGACCGGCGAGATCGTGCGCGACGAAGCGCTCGGTCTCGTCCCAGCCGACTACACCCGCGGTGAAGATCATGCGGCCCTTGGCACTGATCCCGTTCGAATAGCCCTTGGGCCGCGGCCAGCCCGGCGGGAGCAAGGTCCTCATCTCCGGTGCTCCGCCAGATGGGCGCGGGCGATCACGATCTTCTGCACTTCGGAGGCTCCCTCGTAGATGCGCAAGGCCCTGATCTCCCGATAGAGACGTTCGACCGCGGCGCCGCGGGTGACGCCGAGGCCTCCGAAGATCTGCACCGCCTTGTCGATCACGTCTTGCGCGCTGTCTGTGGCGTGGAGTTTGGCGAGCGCCGCCTCGCGGCTGTTGCGCTGACGCTTGACGTCGCGGAGCCAGGCCGCGCGGTAGATCAGCAGCGCGGACGTTTCGACGTCGAGCACCATCTCGGCGAGCTTCGACTGGGTGATCGGATTGTCGGCGAGCATTCCGCCGCCGAGCCGCCGCGTCAGCGCGCGCCCGGTCGCCTCGGCGAGCGCGCGGCGGGCAAAGCCGAGGGCAGCGGCGCCGACGGTGGTACGGAAGATATCGAGCGTTGCCATCGCCTGAGCGAAGCCGCGGCCCGCTTCGCCGAGAATGGCATTGCCCGGGAGCCGCATCGCCGAGAACCGCAGAGTGGCGAGCGGGTGGGGGGCGATCACCTCGATCCGTTCGCCGTCGTCGAGCCCCGGAGTCCCGCGATCGACGAGAAAGGCCGAAAGACCCTTGGCACCAGACGCTTCGCCGGTGCGCGCGAACAGAATGTAGTAATCGGCGATGCCGCCGTTCGAGATATAGGTCTTGACCCCGTCGACGATCCAACCGCCGTCGGTTGCGACGGCAGCCGTCTCGATCGCGGCGACGTCCGATCCCGACTCGGGTTCGGTCAGCGCGAACGCGGCGATCTTCTCGCCGCGGCCGACGGCGGGAAGATAGGTCTGTTTCTGCGCGTCGCTGCCGAACAGGCTGATCGTGCCCGATCCGAGCCCCTGCATGGCGAAGGCGAAATCGGCGAGCCCGGAGTGGCGGGCGAGCGTTTCGCGGATCAGCGCCAGCGATCGAACGTCGAGCGTCTCGTGCATGCCGCCATAAGCGGCGGGCACGCAATAACGAAGCCAACCCGCCGCCCCGAGCCTTGCAACGAGATCGCGGCAGGCGGCGTCGACGTCCGCGGGCTCGTCATCGTCGAGCGCGGCGACGCACCAGGCTTCGAGCTTTTCGGCGAGCACGCGATGGCTGTCGTCGAAGAACGGCCAATCGAGAAAGGAGAGATTGGCTTTCACGTCTGACTCGCCTGCCTGCCACCGAAGGGGGTACTGGTCTCCGATTGCCCCTCTCCCACTTGGGGAGTGGGAGGGGCCCGCCCGGCGCCAGCCGGGTGGGACGGTGAGGGCAGTCTAATCACCCTCGAACTCCGGCGTGCGCTTTGCCGCGAAGGCTTCGAAGGCGCGGCGGAAGTCGTTGGTCGCCATGCAGATCGCCTGGGCCTGGGCTTCCATCTCGATCGCAGTCTCCAGGCTGACGTTCCATTCCATGGCGAGCTGGGTTTTGGTGATGCCGTGGGCGAAGGTCGGCCCGTCGGCGAGGCCGTGGGCGAGTGCCTGAGCTTCGGCGAGCAGCGCCTCGCGGGGAACGAGCCGGTTGTGGAAGCCCCAGCGTTCGCCTTCCTCGGCGGTCATCACCCGGCCGGTGAACAGCAATTCGCTGGCGCGGCCCTGGCCGATGATGCGCGGCAGGATCGCGCAGGCACCCATGTCGCAGCCGGCGAGGCCGACGCGGGTGAACAGGAAGGCGGTCTTCGCCTCGGGGGTGGCGAGGCGGATGTCGGAGGCCATTGCGACGATCGCGCCCGCGCCGACGCAGATGCCGTCGATGGCGGTGACGATCGGCTGCGGGCAGGCGCGCATCGCCTTGACGAGGTCGCCGGTCATCCGGGTGAAATCGAGCAGGCCGGGCATCGCCCGCTCGGTGAGCGGCCCGATGATCTCGTGCACGTCGCCGCCGGAGCTGAAATTTCCGCCGGCTCCGGCGATCACCACCGCCTTGACGGTGCGGGCACCGACGAGGGCCCGGAAGGTGTCGCGCAGCTCGGCATAGCTTTCGAAGGTGAGCGGGTTCTTGCGCTTGGGCCGGTTCAGTGTGATCGTCGCGACGCCGCCGTCGAACGTCCACAGGAAGTGCGCGGGCACGAAGTCTTCCGGATCGAACCTCACATCACCTCTCCGCCGGCAACCGCGATCGCCTGGCCGTTGACCGCGCCGCTCTCCGGCAGGCACAGCCAGAGCACGGTGGCGGCAACCTCGTCGGGAGTGACAAGCCGTCCCTGCGGATTGAATTTGGTGAGCTCGGCACGCGCATCGGCCTCGCTGCGGCCGGTCTTGGCCGCAATGTTCGCCACCGCTTCCTCGACGATGTCGGTCGCGGTGAAGCCGGGGCAGACGGCGTTGGCGGTGGTTCCGGTGCGCGCGAGCTCGATCGCCAGCGCGCGCATCAGGCCGATCGCGCCGTGCTTGGCGGCGACATACGGCGCAGCATAGGCATAGCCCTTGAGCCCGGCGGTCGAGGCGATGGTGACGATGCGGCCATTCTCCGCCGCGGTCACATCGGCGAGGGCCGCCTGGCAGCACAGCATCACGGCGTCGAGATTGACCGCCATGATTCCGCGCCAGATTTGGGCGCTGACCTTCCCGAAGGGCGCGGCCTGCGCCGCACCCGCATTGTTGACGAGGATGGTGATCGGGCCGTGGGCGGCGCGCGCGGCGGCGAACGCGACTTCGACATCGGAATGGACGGTGACATCGGCGGTTGCGGTTGCGACCTTGGTCCCGCCGGCGCGGAGTGCGTCGGCCGTCCGTTCGAGAACATCTTGGCGGCGGCCGAGCAGGGTAAGCTTGGCGCCTTCGGAGGCAAGCGCGTGGGCGATGGCCGCGCCAATGCCGGTACCTCCGCCTGTGATGAGCGCGTGGTGATTGGCGAGCTTCATTGCGACCCCTCACCCTCCCGAGCCTTGCGGCTTGGGCCTTCCCCTCTCCCCAGATGGGAGAGTGGAAGGCAGCGGTCAAAAAGTCCCTCTCCCACGTGGGGAGAGGGAGGGGCCTGCCGCGAAGCGGCGCGAGGGTGAGGGATGTTCGTCACCCGCGCACCTCCGCGTCCCTGGCAAGATTCCGCGCCAGCTGCGCCATCCCCGGCAGATAAGGGGGCGGCACCGCTACGCCGCGATAGCCGTGGCCGGCGGCGGCACGCAGGGTCCACATCGGATCGACAAGATGCGGCCGGGCGAGCGCGACCAGGTCGGCGCGGCCGGCGGCGAGGATCGAGTTGGCGTGATCCGGTTCGTAGATGTTGCCCACCGCCATCGTCGCGACATGGCCTTCGTTGCGGATACGATCGGCGAACGGGGTCTGGAACATGCGTCCGTAGACGGGCTGGCATTCGGCCCAGGTCTGGCCTGCGGAGACGTCGATCAGATCGGCGCCCGCTTCGGCGAAGGCGCGGCCGATCTCGACGGCCTCGGCCGGGGTGACGCCGTCCTCCCCCATCCAGTCGTTGGCGGAGATGCGGACCGACATCGGCTTCTCCGCCGGCCACGCCGCCCGCATCGCGGCGAACACCTCCAGCGGGAAGCGCAGCCGGTTGGCGAGGCTGCCGCCATAGTCGTCGGTGCGACGGTTGGTGAGCGGGGTGATGAAGCTCGACAGCAGATAGCCGTGGGCACAGTGGAGTTCGACCATGTCGAAGCCGGCCTCGTGCCCGCGCAGCGTGGCCGTGACGAACTGATCGCGGACTCGATCCATGTCGCTTCGCGTCATCGGCTGCGGCACCGGGTTGGCGGCGCTCCATGGCACGTCGGATGCGGCCATGACCGGCCAGTTGCCGCCGTCCAGCGGCACGTCATAGCCTTCCCAGCCGACGCGGGTGGAGCCTTTCGGGCCGGAATGGCCCAGCTGCAGGCAGAATTTGGCACGGCTGTTCGCGTGAATGAAGTCGGCGATGCGCCGCCATGCAGCGACATGCTCCGGCGCGTAGAGGCCGGCGCAACCGGGGCTGATCCGAGCTTCGGCCGAGACGCAGGTCATCTCGGTGTAGACGAGCCCGGCGCCGCCCTGCGCCCGGGCGCCGTAGTGGACGAGGTGGAAGTCGTTCGGTGTTCCGTCGGTGGCCGAATAGGTCGCCATCGGGGAGACGACGATCCGGTTTTCCAGCCCCATCTCGCGCAGCCGATAGGGCGCGAACATCGGCGGCGCGGGATCGTTGACCGGCACGCCCAGCGCCCGCGCCTGGAACCAGCGCTCGACGCCTTCGAGCCACTGCCGATCCCGCAGCCTCAGATTCTCGTGGCTGACCCGCTGCGATCGGGTGAGCAGCGAATAAGCGAACTGGATCGGCTCGAACGGGAGGTACCGGTCAATCGTCTCGAACCATTCGGTGGAATTGCGGGCGCTGTTCTGGAGCTTGAGCACCTCGACGCTGCGCTCGGCCTGGTATTCGGCAAGCGCCGCCTCTCGCGACAGGCCGGGGCGGTTGAGCACTTCGGCAAGCTTGATCGCATCCTCGAGGGCAAGCTTGGTTCCGGATCCGATCGAGAAATGGGCGGTGTGCGCCGCATCGCCGAGTAGGATCAGATTGCCGTGCGACCATCGGTCGCAGACGATCCGGCGGAAGTTGAGCCAAGCTTCGGGACCCGGCAAGTGCCGCGCGTTCGAGAGAAGCGCATGACCATCGAGATAGCGGGCGAAGATCGTCTCGCAGAGCGCGATCGCCTGCTCCTGGTCCATCGCATCGAGGCCGAGCCCGGCCCAGGTCTCCGGCGCCATTTCGACGATGAAGGTCGATTGGCCCTCGCCGAAGCGGTAGGCGTGCGCCCAGACCCACCCCGCCTCGGTCTGTTCGAAGGCGAAGGTGAAGGCGTCGAACACTTTGGACGTGCCGAACCAGAAGAATTTGTTGCGGCGGACATCGACATCAACCCCGAAATGCTCGGCGTAACGGCTGCGCACGCGGCTGTTTGCGCCATCGGCGGCTATGACGAGATCGTAACCGCGCCACGCTTCCAGTGCAGGCTCCGCCTCATGCTCGAAGTGGAGCACGACGCCGAGGTCGCAGGCACGGTCCTGCAGGATCCTGAGCAATCGCTTGCGGCCGATACCGATGAAGCCGTGGCCGGAGGAGCGGATCGTCTCGCCGTGCACATGCACGTCGATATCGTCCCAATGGGCGAATTCGCGGCGGATGACGGCACCCGAGGCGGAATCGTTGGCCATCAGGTTTTTGACGGTCTGATCGGAGAAGACGACCCCCCAGCCGAACGTGTCGTCGGCGCGGTTGCGCTCGAACAAATCGATTTCATGCGCGGGATCGCGCAGCTTCATCGATATCGCGAAATAGAGCCCGGCAGGTCCTCCGCCGAGGCACGCGATCCGCATCCAACGCTCCTTTTTGCGAAGGGGTAAAGGGGCGGCAGCGAGGTGGCAAGGCACAGGCGGCAAAAGAAAAGCGCCCCGGCCGGAGCCGGGACGCTTTCCTGGAGGCCCGGGCGCGTTCGTTCAGGCGAAGAGGATGTCGGTCTGCACGATCTGGATGTTGGTCTGGATCACGAAATCGGCGACTCCGTCGCCATTCACGTCGCCGGCGACGAAATAGTCGCGCCCTTCGCGATAGCTCCTGAGTTCGCCGGCTTCGCCGCTGAATGCATTCTTGCCGATCCAGTGGAACGCATCACCGGCGGCCGTCGCGCTGTCCGCATCCAGGCCGCTGAGATCGATCTTGTCCTGGTTCTTGCGGAAGTCGCCGATTTCGTCGCGGCCGCCGAGGTCGGCAAAGGCAAACACGTCCTTGCCCTGGCCGCCGGAGACGAAATCGTTGCCGGCGCCGCCGTCGATTCGGTCGTCGCCGTCGTCGCCGCTGACCAGATCGTTGCCGGCACCGCCGAGGACGAGATCGTTGCCCTCGTTGCCGAACACCAGATCGTCGCCGTCGCCGCCGTCGAGGGAATCGGCGCCGGCATTGCCGCTGAGCCCGTCCCCACCTGCGCCGCCGAGGATCGTATCGTTGCCCGAGAGGCCGACGAGAATGTCGTCGCCGGCAAGGCCGGAGAGCCTGTCAGCGCCGAACCCGCCGGTGAGCGCATCGCCGGAGTTCGAGCCTTCGAGACCCTCGATGGCGACGTAGCGATCGCCCTTGGCATCGCCGGTCAGCCCGAAGCCGAGGAGCAGGGATGCGATTACGCCCGCGCTTGCGCCGGCATAGCTGGCCGTGTCGGCGCCGACGCCACCGTCGATCCGGTTGGCGAGGGCGTTGGCGGTGATGACATTGTCGAGACTGTTGCCGGTGCCGTCGGTCGCTCCGCCGGTGAGGATCAGGTTCTCGAAATTGTCGCCGAGCGTGTAGCTGATCGACGAGGACACGGTGTCCGTGCCTTCGCCGGCAAGCTCGACGACCGTGTCCGCCGCGGTGTCGACGAAGTAGAGATCGTTGCCGGTACCGCCCTTCATCAGATCTTCGCCGACGCCGCCGTTCAGGACATCGTTGCCGCCGCGGCTTTCGATGATGTCGTTGCCCGCATTGCCGTTGAGGCGATTGTCCGCGACGTTGCCGGTAATGGTGTCCTTGCCGGATCCGCCCTCGGCATTCTCGATGACCGCGCCGTAGGCGATGCCGACATTGTCGGTGAGGCGGCCGCGCCAGCTCGGATCGGCTGCGAACGCCGCCATGTTGGCGTCATAGGTCGCCTGGGTGACCGGAGCATAGCCAGCCGCCGCGCGGTTGGCATTGACCTGCGCGAAGGTAAGCTGGGTCTGGGCGTCTTCATAGGTGATGCCGCCGATGCTGCTCAGCGATCCCGGCGTGAGATCGATCACCTGCTCCACCTTGAAGCCGGACGCGTCCAGCGTGTCGTTGCCGCCGGCATCCCAGATCGCCATCGTCGGCCACGGCGTCTTGGCGAAATCGAAGGCATCGCGGCCGGCATTGGAGTTGAAGCCGTAGACCGTGTCACCGGTGCGGGTGGTCATGTCGGCGCCGTACATGATCTGCGCGGCGAGGATGTCGTGGACCATCGGGGTTGCGCCATAGGCGATCGCCATCAGGCTCCAGTCGAAATCGCGGGTGGGCACGCCGCTGGCCGTGGAGCCGAGATCGCGCGGGTTCCAGTAGGACATGATCGAATAATTGCGGGCGTCCTGCGCATATTCGGCGCCGTTCGCGTAGGTCACGGAAAAGCCGGGACCGAAATTATAGGCACCTGGGTGCGAGAGGCCGAGACTGTGGCCGAATTCGTGAACCAGCGTGTTGAGCCCGTAGAGACCTTCGTCGAACTGGAAGTTGCTCGCCTGGCTGACCGAGACCCAGATATCGCCGGCAATGCCCGCGACCTGTCCGCCCAATGTGGTGCCGAGGGCCGCGGTCGGAATGCGCGAATAGGCCTGGGTATTCGGCGAGTTGGTGAGGTTGCCGAAATTGATGTCGCCCGCATAGGCGCTGGTCTCGGCGAACGAGACCGCGATGATGTCGTCCCAATAGCCGATCGCTTCGCGGGTGGCATCGCGCTGGGCGGTGTTGAACGCCGCGAACTGGAAATATTCGGCAAGGCCGTAAGTGGTACCGCCGCTCTCGTAGACGTAGCCATTGTCTTCGAGGCTCTGCTGGTCCTCGTGGAAGCCGAAGGTGATGACGCTCTTGTCGCCGCTCCGGGTCATCAGGTCGTTGGCGCCGTCGCCCCACTGACCGCCGGTGCGGTTGAGATAGGCGGCGATCTGCTCGGGCGTCCAGATCGGCTTGTTGTTGGCGGTGCCGCCCGCCTGCGGATCGAGTGATGCGCCCGAAGGATCGGTCACTCCGGTGCAGACAGCACAGCTGCAGCCGGCCAGTTCGCTATGTGTCGACGCAACGATGGTCTCGCTCATTCGAAATCCTCTTTCTTGGTTATCGGTCTGGTCACTGGAGCGGCCGCGGGCCGTCCAATTTCGGGCGCCACGGCAGCGTCTCCGACAGCGCTTCCGTGAGCGCTTCGTCGAGTGCGGCGGGGTCGGTCATGGCAACTGCGCGCGGCGCGGAGCCGAAGAACGGCCCGCTCTGGTCCGCGGAGACACGGTAGGGTCGAACGGTGAAGGCAAGCAGGCGATCGCCGGTGACCGGCCGGACCGAGGCATGGACGAGAAGGGTCACCGCTTCGGACGCCAGGATTGCGGGATCGCCGATCGGGAGGGTCGCGACCGGCATGGTCGCGCCCTGCGAAGCGATCTTGCGGACGCGTTCGCAAAGGTCGGCCTGCACGCGCATTCGATCGCGGGAGTCGCTCGCCACAATGCAAAGGATCTGCAGACGCGCGGCCTCCTGCCAGACGAGCGGCGGCGTCGCGCTTCGAGCGCTCGTGGGAGCGCAACCCAGAAGGCCGCAGAGGACGGCTGCTACGAGCTGTCGTCGACAAGGCATGTTCATCCCCCACCGCCCGGGCCGAAGCGAATCCTGCTTCGGCGTCCATCCGCTAAGTGGCTCAGCTACTTACGTATTTTTACGGAGTCAATCGCACCCAAGGAATAAATCAGGTGATCGGTCCGAAATCGATAAGACTGGATCGTCCGGGGCAAGACGAGACTTGAGATCAAGTCTGAAGTCGTCAAGTCGAACGCCGCAGGCACCATGCGAGATCATGGCCGGCGCCAGTCGTGCGCTGGTGTCTGCACCTATTTCCGGCGCGCCTCTGCAGGCTCTCCCCAGATGATGCCGCGTCCGTCCGTGGCCACGTAGACCCGCCCGAACACGCGCGGATCCCCGGAGACGGTACGGAAGCGGAGGCCCCATTGGTGGGAGTCATCGTTGACCCGCGTCCACTGCGTTCCTCCGTCGAGCGACCGCCAGATGGCGCGAAGCCCGGCGCGGGTGCCGACGGCGTAGACTGCCGGAACGTCGCTTCCGTCCGCGCCGCGGCCAAGGCCGAATCCCTCGATCGCGATGTCGGCGCCCGACGCGAGACGGAAGTGCCCGGCGTGATCCTCGCTGCGCCACAAGCGGCCACCGAGATTGAACCACAGTGCGCCGGCGCGGCCGGGGACCGCGACCATTGGCCACGGGTCCTCGCGGCCACGGGTCCGCGCCTTGGAGATGTCGGCGGGAAGTCCGTGCGCGGCGGCCGGAGCGAAGCTGCGGCCGCCGTCGCGGCTTACGTAGATGCGGCCTCCGTCAAAATCGATCGCGTAGAAGAGGCGCCGGTCGGCCTTGTCGGCGATCGCGCGGGCGCCGAGCGGCAGGCCTTTTGCCGCAGCCCAGGTCCGTCCGCGATCGTGCGTCACCATTGCGATCGGCGTTCCGACGATGAATGTCGCACCGTCGGCCGAGACATCGATCGGCGCATCGCCGCGCAGGTCGTAGCGGCGCGACGGTTCGTGGCCGACGTCGAGCGCCGGAACGCGCAGCGCGCGCCAGGTGCGTCCGCCATCTTCCGAATAGCCGAGCGAGGCGCCGCCTTGCGGCTGCTCGGCATGGAGCGTGCCGCTACGGACGACCACATCCGGCTTCAGCCCGGCATAGTCGAGATTGTTGGTGTTGGTGAGGCGGGGCACGAGGTGCATCGTCGCAGGTGCGACGTCCAGCCGATCGTGAACGAAGCCGGCAAGATCGCCGAATCCGGAAATGAGCGGCGCGCCGGCCGTCGGGCTGATCAAAGTTATCACGGCGGTCTGCTCGATGCCGTCGATCCACGGCTGCCACGTCATCGTACCGGCCGGCTTAGTGCCCTCGCGAGTCCGGTAGACGGTTGCGCCGGTCGTGTAAGCGAGGGTGCCGCTGTCGAACGGATCGATCGCCAGGCCGGCCGTCCAATGGCCGAACTCGGCCTCCTCATGTCCCCAGGCGAGCCAGGGCGCGTCCGAGATGTCGCGGCGGCTGCGTTCCTGCAGGCTTTGCCAATGCCGGCCGTCATCGTCGCTCACCCAGATCGTGTCGCCGGCCTGCCAGCGATCGACGCTGGACACGGCGACACGGCCGGGCCGCTGCCGATCGGCGCTGAGCCCCATATAGCCGCCCTCCGCCGAAGCGCCGCGATCGGGCGTGATGTCGCGCCAGGTGCCGTGCCTGAGATCGAGCGCGCGGACGGCGCCGCCCGCGATCCCGTTGGGGCCGATCCCGGTCGCATAGGCGACGTACAATGTCCGGTGCGCGAGGTCCGCCTTGACCGGCAGCATCTCCGGTCCCGCGCTGGCTTCGGCCGTCCGCCAGCTTTGGCCGCCGTCGTCCGAACGATAGACGCCGGCCCGCGTCGGGTCTGCAACTCCGGCGAAGATCGTCGACGAGGCCGGATCGAAGACGACGAAGCTGACCCCGGCATGGGTCTGTCGTCGCGCCTCCGGCGCGCCAAGGCCCGGATGCGGGAAGCTCTCCACCTTCGCCCAGGTGCGGCCGCTGTTGGCGCTGCGCCACAAGCCGTCGTGGCGCGAGCCGAAGAACAAGGTCGACCTCTGGTTCGGATCGATTGCAAGCCGTTCACCAAGGCCGCGGCCATCCTCGTTGCCGCCCATCTTGAACGGCACTGGCACGATGTCCCAGCTCTTGCCGCGGTCGGCCGAGCGCCAGATCGCGGCCTCGCCCCAATAGCTCATACCGGCCGCGAGATAGACTTTTTCAGGATTCGTGGGATCGGCGGCGATGCTCTCGACGCCCATGTAACTGCCGACCGCATTGCCGTCCTGCAGCGGGATCCAGTGGCGCGCGGCATCGTCCCAGCGATAGGCACCGCCCATGTCGGTGCGGAGATAAGCGAGTCCTTTTTCCGCGTGGCTGAAGACAAGGTTCGGCGCGAAGCCGCCGGCGCCGACCTTGACGTTGCGCCACCGATAGGGAGTCGACGCCGGCTCGGCGCTTGCTGCGGGCGCAGCCACGACGATCGCCGCGGCGCCGATCAGCCACAGCAGAGACAAAGGTCGCGGACGCACGAGGGTCGGCGGCTCTGATCAGCAGGGATTGGCGGCGCTGGCGCAGCGGACTGCAGTGCCGGGCGAGGGAAGGGCGAGGGCCTGGCGGAGTGCCGCTTCGGCCACCGGCGCCATCGCCGCATAGCCCGCCTCGGTCGGATGGACGCCGTCGTAAGCAAGGCCGTCGCGGAAGCCGAGCCCACTGCGCGTGGCGCTCCAATAATCCGCGTAGACCGCTCCCGCCCGTTTCGCATAGGCTTGGATCCAGCGGTTGAGCCGCTCGATGCGGACGCCGGGGTTGAGCCCTGGCTTCCACGGGAAATCGGCCGCCGGCGGGATCGAGGCGAGGATCACGCGGATGCCGTGCGCCTGAGCAAGCTCGGTCATCGATCGGATATTGTCCTGGATCTGTTCGTCCGTGGTCGCGCCGGTGTTGCCGGCGACGTCGTTGGTGCCGGCCATGATGTGGAGGACGCGCGGCTTCAGCGCGATCACGTCCTGGCGCATCCGCACCAGCATTTGCGGCGTGGTCTGGCCGCTGATGCCGCGGCCGACCCGCCCCGGCGTAAAGAAGCCGGGCATCTTCGACACCCACCCTTCGGTGATCGAATCTCCTAGGAAGACGATGCGCTGCTGCCCGGCGTCCGCGGTCAAAGCGGCGTTGGCATCGAGGTAGCGCGCCAGATAGGCCCAGTCGCTGTGCGTCCTCTCTTCCGCTTCCCTGGCCCAGCGGGCGCGTTGCTCCGCGCTGGGTTCGGTTTGGGCCTGGCCGCAAGCCGCGGACGAAAGCAAAAAGGCTGCCAACAGGATCGCTTTTCGTCGCACGCTTGCTCTCCTCACCCGATCTCGTTGCTTCCGCACACACCTAATCGCCTGGACTCTGCGACGCCAGAATAAATAAGATAAAAAGGTTTGCGCCGTTCGACGACTTTGATACCGCTACCACAGGTGCCGCTGCCGGTGAGGTGCGCAGGCGCAGGTTGCAGGAGGGATCAGAATGCCGACGCGAATGTCTCGATGGGAAGGAGCCGTTGCGGCGTTGGCGATGGCGGCTTTGGCCGTGGCGAGCCCGGCGCCGGCACAGGACAGCACTCCGCCGCGGATCGAGAGCCGCAACGGCAAGCACGCGCTGATCGTCGACGGCGCGCCCTATCTGATGCTCGGCGCCCAGGCGCATAACAGCAGCAATTACCCCGCGATGCTGCCGACCGTCTGGCCGGTGATGCGCCGCATCCATGCCAACACGCTGGAAATTCCCGTCGCCTGGGAGCAGATCGAGCCGAAGGAAGGCCAGTTCGATTTCTCCTGGCTCGATGTCCTGCTGCGCGAGGCACGGCAGAACGACGTCCGGCTGGTCCTGCTGTGGTTTGCAACCTGGAAGAACACCGGCGCGAGCTACACACCGATGTGGGTAAAGACGGACTCTAAGAGGTTTCCGCACATGGTGAAGGCGGACGGCACGCCGCATTATGTGCTGTCGCCGCACTCGCGCACCAACCTGGAGGCGGACAAGAAGGCGTTCGTTCGCCTGATGCAATATCTGAAGGACAACGATCCGCAGAATACCGTGATCATGGTCCAACCCGAGAACGAGCTCGGCAGCTACGGGCTGATGCGCGACCACGCTCCGGAGCCGCGCAAGCTGTTCGAGGGCCAGGTGCCTGCCGACCTCGTCAAGAAGCTCGGCAAGCGCCCGGGAACGTGGCGTCAGGTGTTCGGTGAAGGGCTGGACGAGCAGGCCTTCACCACCTGGCACATGGCGCGCTATGTCGACGAGATCGCGGCGGCCGGCAAGAAGGTGAAGCCGCTGCCGATGTACGTCAATGCGTCGCTCGGCGATCCGTTCGACGCGAAGTCGGCTGCCAATTCCGCCACCGGTGGTCCCCAGTGGAACGTGATCGACATCTGGAAGGCGGCGGCGCCGAGCGTCGACGCGACGGCGCCCGACATCTACAACCGCGATCAGAAAGCCGTCATCGCCTATCTCGATCATTATGCGCGCCCGGACAACGCGCTGCTCGTGCCCGAAATCGGCAACGCCGCCGATTATGCCCGCTTCTTTTGGCCGACGCTCGGCCGCGGCGGCATCGGCTTCGCGCCCTTCGGAATGGATGCGAGCGGCTATTCCAACTACCCGCTGGGCGCGAAGGTGCTCGACGAGGAAACGCTCGAAGCTTTCGCGTCGAAATACCGGCTGTTCGCACCGATTGCGCGGCAATGGGCGCGGATCGCCAGCACCAGCCCGACCTGGGGCGCCGCCAAGGGCGCCGATGCGGCGGATCAATCGGGCGTGCTCGGGCGCTGGCGGGTGACCGCGCAGTTCGAGCTGTGGGAATTCGGCGAGCGCGACGCTCCCTACCTCAAGGCCGATCCCCATCCGACCAAGGGCAAGCCGGTGGGCGGCATGGTCGCGGCGCAGACCGGCCCCAACGAGATCGTCATCGCCGGCTCGGACGTTCGGGTGCGCTTCGGCCTGGACAAGCCCGCGGCCGGCGAGAGCGGATCGGTGCTGCGGGTCGAAGAGGGCAGCTTTGCTCCCGATGGCCGATGGCAGATGCGCCGGGTGTTGAACGGGGATCAGACCGATTACGGCATCAACTTCACCGGCACGCCGATGCTGCTTCGCGTCACGCTCGGCACAAACCGCAATTGATTGGGGCAAATTCATGAAGATCCGATCCACGTTCCGCCCGGGCCGCCTGGTCCTCGTCGCCGCGCTTGCCGCGGCGAGCAGCAGCGCGCTCGCTGCCGGCAGCTATCGCAAGACCGACACCGGCATCGTGGTCACGCCGGATCACGGGCCGGAGAAGTTGGTGCGCCTGCAAGTCTATGGCGACTCGATCGTCCGCGTGACCGCGGTTCCCGACGGCAATCTGGATGTGCCGCCGAGCCTGATGGTGACGGCCGTACCGCAGGCGCGCGGCTTCGCGGTCAGCGAGCAGGACGGCGTCGTCACCCTGACCACCGAGAAGGTGCGGGCAAGCGTGTCGCTCGCCGACGGTAATGTCACCTTCGTCGACGCGGGCGGGCAGTTGGACCTCGCCGAAAGCGCTCCGGGTTCGTTCGATCCGGTGACCGTCGAAGGCAAGAAATACCTCGCCACGCGCCAGCAGTTCAATCGCAACACCAATGAAGGTCTGTTCGGCCTCGGCCAGCACCAGAACGGCCAGATGAATTACAATGGCGAGGACGTCGAACTCGCCCAGCACAATATGGACATCGCCGTCCCGTTCCTCGTCTCGACCCGCAATTACGGAATCCTGTGGGACAACAATTCGATCACGCGCTTCGGCAATCCCAAGCCGTACAGCCTGATCGGCGAAGGCAAAACCGGGCTCAAGGTGACGGATGGGCAGGGCCGTCCGGGCTGGACCGCGCAATATTATCTCGGCGATCGCCTCGCGGTCACCCAGAACGAGCAGGTCATCAACTACCAATATATTAAGGATCAGGCGAAGTGGCCGGCGGCCGCCAAGGCGCAGACCGTTGCCGGCACCAGCGGTCAGAACACCGCCGGGGTCGCGGTTCAGACCCAGCGGGTGATCTGGACCGGGAAGATCATTCCGGACGCCTCCGGCCTGCACCGCTTTCGCCTGTATTCGTCGAGCTATGTGAAGGTGTTCGTCGACGGCAAGGAAGTGCTGCAGCGCTGGCGCCAGAACTGGAATCCCTGGTACCATAATTTCGATGTCGAGCTCGCCGCCGGCCGGCCTGCGGACGTTCGGATCGAATGGGAGCCGAATGCCGGCTACATCGCCTTGCTCCACAATGATCCGCTGCCCGAGGCCGATCGCCGGTCGATCTCCTTCGCCTCCGAAGCCGGCAAGGCGATCGATTATTATTATGTCGGCGGCCAGGATCTCGACGGCGTGATTTCGGGCTATCGCCAGCTCACCGGCAAATCGACGATGATGCCGAAATGGGCCTATGGCTTCTGGCAGAGCCGCCAGCGCTACAACACGCAGGACGAGGTCGTCGACGTCGTCGAGCAATATCGCAAGCGCGGGCTGCCGCTCGACAACATCGTACAGGATTGGTTCTACTGGCGCGAGGACGATTGGGGCAGTCACGAATTCGATCCGAAGCGTTTCCCCAACCCCAAGGGCATGATCGACCGCATCCACGCCCTGAACGCGCGCTTCATGATCTCGGTGTGGCCGAAATTTTATCCGACCACCGACAGTTACAAGGAACTCGCCAAGGCCGGTGCGGTCTACACGCGCAATCTCGAGGCGAAAGAGCGCGACTGGGTCGGGCCGGGTTATCTCAACACGGATTACGACGCCTACAATCCCAAAGGGCGCGACATCTACTGGCGCCAGATGAAGGAGCGGCTGGCCGTGCTCGGCGTCGATGCGTGGTGGATGGACGCGACCGAGCCCGACATCCACTCCAACCTGTCGGTCGAGGAGCGCGCCTACCGCATGGGACCGACGGCGATCGGGCCTGGCGGCGCCCTGTTTAACAGCTACCCGCTGGTCCACGCCGAAGGCGTCTACAAGGGCTGGCTGAGCTACAAGCCGGACGTGCGGCCGTTCATCCTTACCCGCTCCGGCTTCGGTGGCATTCAGCGCACCGGCTCGGCCCTGTGGTCGGGCGACGTTGCCAGCCGCTGGGACGATCTCAAGGATCAGATCTCTGCCGGCGTGAACATCTCCATGTCCGGAGTTCCGAACTGGACGCACGACATCGGCGGCTTCGCGCTCGAGGATCGCTACACGAAGCAGGATCCGAAGCATCTCGACGAATGGCGCGAGCTCAACCTGCGCTGGTTCCAGTTCGGCGCCTTCTCGCCCCTGTTCCGCAGCCATGGCGAGGCACCGAAGCGGGAAATCTACGAAATCGCTCCGGCGGGATCGCCGATGTACCGGTCGATGGAGTGGTACGACAAGCTTCGCTACCGCTTGATGCCTTATGTCTACACGCTCGCCGCCGACACCTTCCACAAGGACGGCACGATGATGCGCGGCCTGGCGATGGACTTTCCGGGCGATCGCGCCGGCTGGAACGTCAACGACCAATATCTGTTCGGGCCTGCTTTCCTGGTCGCGCCGGTGACCCGGTTCAAGGCGCGCGAGCGGCAGGTCTACCTGCCCGCCGGGACCAGCTGGTACGATTTCTACACCGGCAAGTCGGAAACCGGCGGCAAGACGATCCGCGCGGCCGCGCCCTACGAGCGGATGCCGCTGTTCGTCCGCGCCGGATCGATCATCCCGATCGGTCCCGCCGTTCAGAGCACCGCCGAAAAGGCGGATGGCCCGATCCTGCTCAACGTCTATACCGGCGCCGACGGCAGCTTCTCGCTATACGAGGATGACGGCGTCAGCCGCCAATATCTGAACGGCGCCTTCGCGCGCATTCCGATCCGTTACGACGAGCGGGCGGGCACGCTCACCATCGGGGGCCGCGAGGGCAGCTTCCCGAACATGGCGCAGAACCGGGTTTTCAAAATTCGCTGGATCCGCCCGGGCAAGGCACGCGCACTGGACCTGGACGGCGCAGGCGATGCGACGGTGAACTACACCGGCGCGCAGCACGTGGTGAAAGTAAAGCGGTGACCTGAAGATCCTCCCCGTGCCGGGGAGGATCCTTAGATCGGATCAGGCTGAATCCGCCTGATCCGTGAATCATCCTCTCGTCCTGGGTCTAGATCAGGCCGCGCCCATAGATCCGAACGCCGGGGACGAACGCACCTGACACGGCAGGCGGCACGGTCAGCCGCAGCGCGTTCGGCTCTCGGCGGAACGCCACCGGCTGGCCGGCCATCGTCTCGATCCGCTCGATCCCGGCCCCTGGCAAAGCCTGGCCGCCAAGCGATGCGATCGCGCTCTCTCTCTCCGGCCAGTCGAGGAAGAAGGCGTTGAGCACGCCGCGGCCGACGGTGAAGCGGATGTCCTCAGCGGTAAAGGGCTTGGCGTCGCCTTCGTTCTGCATGCCCACCGGCGGCCTAGTCGGACCCTCGCCGAAGCTGCGCCATGGGCGGGTGCCGTAGATCGCGTCGCCGTTCAGCGCGAACCAGCCTGCGAGTTCGCCGAGGATCTTCTCCTCCTCATCGTCGATCGAGCCGTCGCCGCGCTGGGGGATCGACAGCATGAGATTGCCGTTCTTGGAAACGACGTCGCACAGACGCTGGATCACGCTCTTGGCGCTCTTATAGCCCTTACGCTCGTACAGCGGCCGATCATAATGCCAATTGCCGATGCAGGTGTCGGTCTGCCAGGGCAGCGGCTGGATGTCGGCCATGAACCCGCGCTCGACATCCTCGACGATGGCGTGGCGCTGGAAGGGCGACAGGCGCTTGGCAGTGAGCACGACGTCGATCTTGCCGTGCCAGTCGAGGCTTCGATTGTAATAATCGGCCGCAGCGTCGATCCCGGTCTGGCCGAACGGGAGCCGATAATCGTCGAAATAGACCATGTCCGGCCGGTATTTGGCCACGAGATCCTGTTGCCGCAGCAGCCACTTCGCGACGAAGGCGGGATTCTGCGCCGGCGCATGCTCCATCCACTGACCGTCGCGCGAATCGTGCCACGCATTCAGCGCGGCGATGCTGTCGATTCCCTTGGGCGGAACGAAGGCAGGGCCGGTGTAGAGCTCCTGCGGATCGAGCCCCTCCCAGAAGGTCCCGCGACCATCCTCCTTGCGCAGGCGGAATGCGTCGTAGCGAACGCCCCTCAGGGGGCCTTCGGCGTCATAGCCGTAGGCGGTCTGCCACCAATGCCACGCGTGCGCGCTGTGGTTGCTGACCGCGAAGCGCATGCCGGCATCGCGCGCGAGCCGGGCCCAGATGCCGACGATGTCGCGCTTGGGGCCGACCCGTAAGGTGTTCCAGGCGTGGTGGCTGCTGTCGAACGTATCGAGATTGTCGTGATGGTTCGCCATCGACATGAAATAGCGGGCGCCGGCCTTGCGATAGAGCCCCATCAGCGCCTCGGGCTGCCATTTTTCCGCAGTCCATTTGCCGATCAGATCGATGAAGCCGACCTTCGACGGGTGGCCGTAGGTGCGGACGTGATGATCGTAGACGTGATTGCCCTGGATATACATCTGACGACCGTACCAGTCGCCATATTCGGGGACGCATTGGGGCCCCCAATGCGACCAGATGCCGAACTTCGCATCGCGGAACCAATCGGGCGTGCGATAGGCGGCAGCCAGCGACTGCCAGTCGGCCGCGATTGGCGCCTTCGCCCCGGCGATGGCCGGCGTGATGGCAGCGGTTGCGATGCCGGTGCGCAGAAGGTCACGTCTGGAAAGCATCCCCGGCTCCATATCCAAGCTGTTCGCCGCTTTACTGTTGCGAACCCCAGCCTTCGCAATCTATGTTAGCGATAACAAGACAAAAGAGAGGATGTCCGCAATGAAGGCAGGTCCTCAGCGGAGAGGAAGCGTCTGGTCGGCCCGTCGGTGGCCCGAGGCCGTGCGCATATGACCTTGCTTGCGCGTGAAGCGGGACGCGGGCGGAGGCCTGCAAGCCGGAATTTGACTCACGAACTGCGCGAAACGCTCGGCCAGGCGATCGTCGGCGAGCGCTTCGAGGGTCCGTTCCCGACCGAGTTCGAGCTGGCCAAGCAACATGGCCTGAGCCGCTCGGTCACCCGCGAGGCGGTGAAGATGCTGACCGCCAAGGGGCTGCTCAGCGCGCGCCGGCGGGTCGGCACCGTCATCCAGCCGCGCGAGCGCTGGAACCTGCTCGATCCCGACGTGCTGCGCTGGCTCTTGCAGCGGGAATTCTCGCTCGAGCTGCTCAAGCATTTCACCGAATTGCGTCTTGCGATCGAGCCGACCGCAGCGCGCCTGGCGGCGCTGAACGCCACGCGGCAGTCGATCGCCCGGATCGCGGAAGGCTTGACGCGAATGGAGGCGGCGGAAAGCGGAGAGGGCAGCGCGCTGGAAGCGGACATCGATTTTCATGTCGCCATTCTCGCCGCCGCAGCAAACCCCTTTTACCTGCAGTTCGAGGAACTGATCCGCACGGCGCTCAGCCGCTCGATCGCCTTCACCAATCATTTCGGGGGTACGGCCAATCTCAAGGAGCATGGCGACGTCCTGCGCGCCATTGCGGCGCAGGACGCGGACGGCGCCGATCTCGCCATGCGTGTGCTGATCGACAATGTCCTGGCACTGATCCGAAGAGCTTCCGCGGAGGGGTTCGAACCCGCTTGAGGTGACGCGGTGACTGGCCCGCTATCGCAAAACACCGTCTCGACACAGGATCCATGAGATCCGCATAGTGGCGCCCGTTCGCCCGCAATCGGCCAGTCTGTTGCTGAACGGCAACTGAACCGACAATTATCCGATCTTGCTAATTTTTCGTCTTGGTTGGCGGAAGTGAGTGCGCAATCCTGCAGGCGAGGGCGGGGATGTTTCCGGTTACCTCGAATAAGGTCACGTCGCGATAACCGCGACGAAGGGGGATGAATGTCGAAAATTTTACAGCGCACCTTGTTTGCGTCGACGTCGCTTGCCTGTCTTCTTCTGGCGGCTGGGCCCGTCGCTGCACAGGTAGCCGAGCCGGCCGAGGCCTCGCCGGACGTGCCCGCTCCAGAGGAGCAGGCCGCCCAAGGCGGCGAAATCGTCGTCACCGGCTCACGTATCGCGCGACCCGATCTGCAGATCTCGAGCCCCGTCACGGTTGTCGGCCAGGAAGAGATCCAGCTTCGCCAAGCACCCACCGCGGAGGCACTGCTTCGTGACCTGCCGTCGGTGCGTCCGTCGATTGGACCGGCTGTCAACAATGGCGGTGACGGTTCTGCGACGATCAACCTTCGCGGCATCGGCGAGAACAGGTCGCTCGTTCTTCTCGACGGCCGCCGTATCGTTCCGTTCGGCCTCGACAACCTCACCGATCTCAACACCATTCCGGTGGCGCTCGTCGAGCGCGTCGACGTGCCCACGGGTGGCGCATCCTCGGTCTACGGCGCCGACGCCGTCGCCGGCGTCGTCAACTTCATCACGCGTCGCAACTTCAGCGGCGTCGACCTCAGCTCCTCGTACCGGATCTCGGAGCGCGGCGACTCCGCGTTGTTCCGCGCCGATCTCGTGATCGGTTCCGACCTTGCCGACGGGCGCGGCAATGCGGTGCTGGCGCTCGGCTACACCAAGTCGGATCCGCTGCTGACCACCGACCGTAACATCGGCGAGTTCCCGATCCTGTCGGCAAACGGCCAGTTCTCGGGATCTCTGGCAAGTGTGCCGACGATCTTCACGTCGCCCAACGCGGCGGCTCTGGGGGTTGCGAACACCGGATTCGGCGCAGCATTCGATCCTTCGACCGGCCGCCTGCGTGCGGGCCAGCAAGGCGATACGTTCAACAGCAATATCGGTACCTATTTCCAGACACCGCTCGAACGCTACAATGTCTATGCTGCGGCGCATTACGAAGTCACGCCCGGCATCGAAGTCTATTCGAGCGGCATGTTCACTCGCAATGACGTCCGTATCCAGCTCGCATCGAGCGCCACTTTCACCAATACGTACCAGCTTTCGCTCAACAATCCCTACCTTCCGGCCGCGGCGCGCAACCAGCTTTGCGCCGCGTTCGACACAAATCCGGCAGTCACCGGCATTCAGCCGATCTCGGCTGCCAATTGTGCGGCCGCCGGCGCGGCGGTCGGCGGCCCCGGTACACCGGGCTATATCGAAATACCGGTCATCGCCCAGAGACGCTTCACCGAATACGGCCCGCGCGGCAACGCGGTCGAATCGACCATGTTCCAGGTGCAGGCCGGGCTTCGCGGCGACATCACCGAGAACATCCGCTTCGACATATCGGGCCAACATGGCGAGACCACCCAGAACCAGACCCGTGAGAATTGGGGATCGTTCAGCCGCGTGCAGCAAGCGCTGCGGGCGTATCGCAACGGGGCTGGTACTCCGGTTTGCACCGACGCCTCCAACGGCTGCGTGCCGCTGAACCTGTTCGGGCCCGAAGGCAGCATCACGCCCGAGATGATCGCCTTCTTCGATCTTGACGCGCTGATACGCCGCACGACCAAGCTGACGGTGGTGACTGGGTCCGTCTCCGGCGACCTCTTCTCGCTGCAAAGCCCCTTCGCGGAGACGCCGCTCGGCTTCGCGCTCGGTGCCGAATATCGCAAGGTTTCGGCGCGCAGCAATCCGGACGCGCCTTCGCAGATCCAGGGCGAAGTTCTCGGCACCGGTGCCCGCACACCGCCGGATTTCGGCACGATCAGCGTCAAGGAGGTCTTCGGCGAACTGCTGGTGCCATTGGTCGAAAAGAGCTTCATCTACAACGCCAGCATCGAGGCGGGTATCCGCTATTCCGATTACTCGACGACGGGCGGAAGCACGACCTGGAAAGCGGGCGGATCGATCTCCCCGGTTCGCGACATCAAATTCCGTGGCATGTATCAGCGCGCTGTTCGCTCGCCCAACATCCAGGAGCTTTTCCAGTCGCCGGTTCAGGGACTTGGCAACCTTGCCGTCGACCCGTGCGCCGGTGCCAATCCCAGTGCATCCCGGGTTCTTTGCGAAGGCACCGGGGCGCCTCCGGGCACCTACGGCTCGATCTCGACGCCGTCTTCGAGCCAGATCAACGTCACCACGGCCGGCAATCCAAACCTGGATGTCGAGAAGGCACGGACCTACACGCTCGGCGCGGTCTTCATGCCGGGCTTCCTGCCGAACCTCGCCGTCACGCTCGATTACTTCAACATCGTCGTGAAGGACGCGATCACGCAGCCGGCGCAGGGTGACATCCTCAACGGCTGTTACTCGTCGACCCTCAATCCGTCGCAGACGTTGAACGACTTCTGTGCCCTGATCGGGCGCAACCCGCTCAACGGCAGCCTCAACGGAGCGGGTGATACGCCGGGCGTGATCCTTGGCTATTCGAACCTGGGCCAGATCGAGACGGCTGGCGTCGACCTGGGAATTACCTATCGGCTGAAGCTCTCCGAAATGTTCGACGGCGATCCGGGCGAGCTGCGCTTCGGCTTCAACGGCACTTGGCTCGATTATTATCACTTCCAGGCCAACGAGCTGTCGATCAACCGCGATTGCACCGGCTTCTACAGCACCAACTGCACCAATCCGCGGGCGGAGTGGAAATGGAATGGCCGCGTCACCTACTCCACCAAGGCTGTCGACGTCTCGCTGCTCTGGAACCACGTCTCGTCGGTGAAGCTCGAACCATTCACGACCGCAGCCATCCAGCCGCTCGACACGCCGCAGCCGGGTGGACCCAATCCGACCACGGTCTTCGAACCGTTCCGGAAGATCAAAGCTTATGATTATTTCGACCTGACGTTCCGTGCGCGTCCTGCCGAGAATCTCGACATCACCATCACCATCGAGAACCTGCTCGACAAGGCTCCGCCTCTGGTCGGCGCCAATGTCGGCGGCACGTCGTACAACAGCGGCAACACCTTCCCGACGATCTACGATCCGATCGGACGGGCCTTCACCGTCGGAGCGCATCTGACGTTCTGACCTAACGCCCCCGCGTGGTCCCTACGCGGGCAGCGTCGTGCCGCTCCGGTTCATCCCGCCGGAGCGGCACTCTTTTTCTGCGGTGGAGCGGTTCGGCCGGAGCGTGTCTCCGCGCACGCGAGATCAAGGGTCCTCGTGCCGCGATCTATCGCAGGTCGAACCCACGAAGCTGAAGCACGTCACGCGCGGGCGGCGACCTCGCGGACCTGGCAGGGATGAACTTCGACCGTGACATGCGCGAGCGGCTCGATGTCGTTCAGCAAAGCCTTGTAGTGCGATGGCGTGCGGGGATGATGGGTCATCACCGACACGATCAAGGCGAGGTGGCCAGTCCCCACCTGCCACAGATGCAGGTCGATCACGCGGTTGTCGGCATCGGCTTCAAGACGGCCGCGGATCCGGTTGGCGAGGCTTTCGCTCGCTTCCACGTCGAGCAGTACTCGTGACGCGCCGCGTACGAGGCCCCACGACCACCACAGGATCACTCCGGCACCCACGATCCCCATCACGGGATCGAGCCAGAACAGCCCCAGCCAGCTTCCGCCGGCAAGTGCGACGATGGCGAGCAACGAGGTCAGCGCGTCGGCGAGAACGTGAACATAGGCCGCGCGCAGATTGTGATCGTGATGATGGTGCTCATGGTCGTGGCGCCCGTGATCGTGACCCGGATCGTGCCCTTGGTGCCCTGCGCGGTCATGTCCGTCGTCGCCATGGTGGTGGTGGTGATGACCCCCGAGCAGCAGCGCGCTGACGAGGTTCACCGCCAGCCCGACCGCGGCGACGGTCATCGCTTCAGAATATTCGATGCGCAGCGGCGTCAGCAGGCGCTGCCCGGATTCATAAGCCATCGCGAGCGCGATGAGGCCGAGCACGATCGCGCTTGCAAACCCTGCGAGCGGCCCGACCTTGCCGGTGCCGAACGTGTAGCGCCGATCGTGCGCGTGGCGCCGGGCGAAGCGGTATGCGAACGCGGCGAGCCCGAGCGCCGCCGCGTGGCTTCCCATGTGCCAGCCGTCGGCGAGCAGCGCCATCGAGCCGGTGATCGCACCGCCGACGATCTCGGCGAGCATCATCGTTGCGGTCAAACCGACGACAAGCAACGTCCGCCGTTCGCTTCGGCCATCGTCGTCGTGGCTGAAACGATGGCTGTGAGTCAGGTCGTCGGCGGAAGTCTGGCTGTGCACGGGGATTTCCGATGGCTGTCTTCGGCGGTTCAATGTCCGAATGGGTGATCCCGTTCAACCTCGTCGCGGCGGACCCGCCAATGAGCGTGACGCAGCCGTGGGAGCGTTGCCCTAACCTTGCGTTTCAACTGCTTTGCCTTCGTGCCGGGATCAGGGTAAGCTTTGCTCCCGATGAACGCACGACAAGGGGGAATATCATGGAATGGGCTACGCTGCCTTTCAAGAAATATGCCGACTTCACTGGCCGTTCCCGCCGCAAGGAATATTGGAGCTTCGTCCTGCTGAACCTGGTGTGCCTGTTCGCAGCCGTGTTTCTTGAGAACATCTTGGGGCTCTCAGGAATGGTGCTTGGCTTCTATGGGCCGCTTACCGTCCTTCTCTGGCTGGGTTTCCTCGTTCCGGGCCTCGCCGTATCGGTGCGTCGCCTCCATGACACCGATCGGTCCGGCTGGTGGGTGTTGCTTGGCTTCGTCCCGCTCCTCGGGCTCGTCCTGCTGGTCTTCATGGTTCTTGAAGGGACTCGCGGACCCAATGCTTACGGCGAGGATCCCAAGGGCTTCGACGCGGGGAGCGCCGCGGCCGTATTCTGACCGGCCAGGGAGCCGTCCGCTCGCGGCCGGCTCCCATGTCATGCGGGAGGCGATGAGGCTGCGCGATCGTTGCCGCGGCCGCGTCGCATGAACCACGATCGCTCCGGGAGGGCCATTGGAGAAGCTTTTTCGCATGCTCGGCCTCTCGCATCCGGCCCGCCACCGGCTCGTCGGCCGTGCCAGGCACATGGATTGGCTGTTCCTCGCCGCGGCCGTCGCCCTGGTGATCGGGGTTCTTCTCGCCCTGCGCTACCTGCGCTGAGGCAGCCCGCCCCGGTAGTGCCCGATGCACTGCACAGCGCGCCTCGCGCTGGCGGCAGTGTCTCCGAATCCGCTGGGATTAATCCTTTAGGAAGATCGCCGTGCGAAGACGGGGAGGCACGGCATATCGGCCGGTGCTTTGTCTGACGGCCCTCTAACCTCGGTATCGAGCTTACCATATGAGCCTGACGCGGCTGGTGAACGGATTCGGTCTCGGAGGGCGTCCAGCCGAAGCGGCTTCACGGGCGCTCGCCGAGCAACTGGATCCCGATCTTGCGGTGCGGCTGGTCAACAGCTTCGAAGCGCAGGGAAGCGGCTGGTTCTGGGAAAGCGATCGTGCCGGGCGCATCGTCTATCTTTCCGGCAAGGTCGCAAAGCTCCTCGATGAAGTGGAACAGCCGGCGGTCGGGCGATTGCTGACCGAGCTGTTCGAGGTCAACGGCGAGCTGGAGGGCTCCGAGCGCACGCTCAATTTCCACTTGAATGCGCGCACCTCCTTCGCCGGCTTCGAAGTTCGGTCGCGAGGCAATGGTGCCGAGCGGATCTGGACGATCTCGGGGCGGCCGCACATCGACGAAATGGGGCAATTCCGCGGTTTCGTCGGCCACGGCGCCGATCTCACCGCGGAGCGGCGCTCCGATGCCGAGATCAAGCGGCTGGCGCTGTCCGACTCGCTGACCGGTCTTGCCAACCGGGCGAGAATGCGGACGTCGCTCGATCAGATCATCATGCAGCTGGAGCGCAATCACCGGCCCGCGGCCCTGTTCATGCTGGATCTGGATCGATTCAAGGCGGTCAACGACACGCTCGGCCACCAGACCGGCGATGCCTTGCTCAAGGTGGTCGCGCAACGGTTGGAAACTTGTGTCGCCGACAAGGGACTGGTCGGCCGTCTCGGTGGCGACGAATTCCAGGTGATCGTCTCCAATTACGGCAATCGTAGTGACCTCGAAGATCTCGCCCAGCGCATCATCTCGTCGCTGTCGCAGCCTTACTTCATCAGCGGCAGCAACATCTCGATCGGCTGCTCGGTCGGCATCGCCGTCGCGCCAGAGGATGGCAGCGATTCCGAGATACTGATCCGCAACGCCGATCTGTCGCTCTACGATGCCAAGGCCGAGGGCAGGGGACGGCACCGTTTCTTCCGCACCGAGCTGCTGCGGCAGGCACAGACCCGCAAGATCCTGGAAGACGATCTTCGCCAGGCGCTCGACCGCGGCGAATTGTGGATCGCCTACCAACCGGTGGTGAGTACGCTGACCAAGGCGGTGGTCGGCTACGAGGCGCTGCTGCGCTGGAATCACCCGCGGCTCGGCGCCGTCTCACCCGCCGAGTTCATCCCGATCGCCGAGGATTCGAGCCTGATCGATCCGATCGGAGAGTGGGTGCTCCGCACCGCGTGCGCCACCGCGGCGCGCTGGCCGCGGCCGGTGCGGATCGCGATCAACGTTTCGCCGGTGCAGTTCGCCCGGCAGGCGCTTCCCGCGATCGTCGCCAGCGCACTCGCCAATTCCGGCCTTGCCTCCGACCGCCTGGAACTCGAGATCACCGAAAGCATCTTCCTCAACGAAGACGCGTCGACCGAACGCATGCTCGGCTCGCTCAAGCAGATGGGCCTTCGCCTGGTGCTCGACGATTTCGGCACCGGCTATTCCTCGTTGGCCTATTTGAAGAAGGCCCCGTTCGACAAGATCAAGATCGATCAATCCTTCGTCAGGGGCGCTGCCCTCGATCCGCGCAATGCGGCGATCATCCGCGCCGTGGTTGCCATTGCCGACACTCTGAAGCTGGAAACGACGGCCGAGGGCGTTGAAACGCAGGATGAGATCGAACTGATCGCGCGGCTCGGCTGCTCGCACATCCAGGGCTTCGTCTACGGGCGCCCGGTAAGCGGCGATGATGTCGCGGCCTCGCTCGCCAACAGCGCAGAGGCGACTCCGGTCGGACTCAAGACCAGCCGGTTGTCACGGCAGAAACTGCTGCGATCGACCCGGCTCGAAGTTCACGGCCGGTCCCATTCCGCGCGGATCCGCGACATTTCCACAAAGGGGCTGATGATCGACGGCTATGATCTGCCGCTGAGCGCCGGCCAGCAACTGCAGGTCGACATCGCCGACAACAAATTGGTCCCTGCAGTGGTCCGTTGGGCGAAGGACGGCCGAGCCGGGCTTGAGTTCGTCGATCCCGTCGATCTCAGCGCCCCTGCGTCCCGCGCCCGCCGGATGTAATCTTGCGCCGGATCAAGCCGCACATCGGCCGATGCGCGAAGCCGGAATTCAGGCTACGATGGTGATCCGAGAGAAGGCTCGCCGTGCCGAGCTTCGCAACTCCGGGCGGGGGACGTCATGCGCAAGGATCTGCTGTTGCTTACGCCGCTTGCCGGCTTCGGTGATCTCGGGCTGCTGCTCCTGCGGCTGGTGACTGGCGCATTCCTGATCTGGCAAAGCCACGACAACGTCTTCAGCGCGGCGCGGATGCAGGAGTTCGCGGGGTTCCTCTCCCAACATGGCTTTGCCGCACCCGCGCTGCTGGCCCCCTTGTGCGTCTGGGCGCAGTTCGTCTGCGGCATCTTGCTCGTGCTCGGCCTGCTGACCCGCTGGGCGGGGCTCCTCATCACCTTCGTCTTCGTGGTCGCCTGCGTCATGGTCCACTGGACGCAGGATTTCCCGGGCTGGTGGCCCGCCTTGATCCTCGTCTTTCTCGGCCTGCTGTTCGCGACTCTTGGTGCCGGCCGCTACGCGATCGATCATCGGCTGCGGACACAGTGAAGGCCGGGACGTCGCCGCCCCGGCCTTCCGGATTCTTGCCCGGGGTGCTTGCGGCACACCCGCTGCACTGGATTAGAAGTGGAAGACGACGCCGGCCATCGGCCGGATGCTGTCGAAATCATAGGTTTCGGCCTGAAGGCGCAGACGCACGCCGCTGCTGCCGGTGATGCCGCCGAGGCCGATGTCCTTCGGGCCGACTTCGACCCCGAGGCCGTAGACCCAATCCTTGTTGTTGCCGTAGCCCTTTTCCCCTTCGACCCACTGATAGCCGGCCGAGGCGAAGATCATGCCGCTGTCGCCGGCGCGCACGCCGGCGCGGCCGCGGACGCCATATTCCCAATCGATGTCGCCGCTGACGCCCTTGGACGCATTGCCTTCAACGCCGACGAAGACCGGGCCCAGCGGTACGTTGAGGCCCGCGATGCCGCTGACGAGGGCGCCCTGCGGCCCGCTGTCACCGGGGAAGCTGCCGAACTCGCTCGCGCGGTCGAAGTCGTGATACCCGCCAAGGACGCCGACATAAGGCTCGATTCCGAACGCCGGGCTGCCGTCGGGTGCGGCGTCCTGCGGCGCGTCTTGAGCGGAGGTGTCCTGAGCCGACATGTCCTGAGCCGAGCTGTCCTGGGCCGAAGCCGCAGCGGGGAGGCCGGCCACGCACAATGCGGCCAGAAGCAATTTCTTCATGTTCTACTCCAATCAACGCGGGCTCTGGAGGCCCGTGGAGGGCAGCCCGTCGCGCCGTAGAACATACTTCGTCGAGGTTGGTTGCATAACAAAACGCTTCTTTCGGCTGTGCAACGAGCGTGAGGCCCGGCCGGTCGTTTCAACCGGGGGAGACGGTCTCGAGACCGAGCCAGCCGGCCATCAGCCGCAACTCGGTGGCGAGCCGTTCTCCCGTCTCGGCCGGTGCATCGGGCTCGAAACTCGTATTGCGCACGATCAGCTGAGAATTCTGCCGGTCGGCTTTGAGGTCCACCCGCGCCACCAGCCGCTCGTCCATCAGGAATGGCAGGACATAATAACCGTGCACCCGCTTTTCGGCCGGCGTGTAGATCTCGATCCGATAGCGAAAGCCGAACAGCCGCTCGGCGCGCGACCGTTCCCACACCAGGGGATCGAACGGCGCGAGCAGCGCCTGTCCTTCGATCCGGCGGGGATGCCGCGCATCCTTGTGGAGGTAAGCAGGCTGGTGCCAGCCGGCGACCGCGACCGGCACTAATGTGCCCTCCTCGAGGAGGCTGGCGATCGCGGCGCGCCCGGCCTCCGGGCTCAGCCGGAAATAGTCGCGCAGGTCGCCGGCGGTGGCGATGCCCAGCGCGCGGGCCGAGCGTTCGACGAGCTGCCGCTGGGCATCCGCCTCGCTCGGCGCCGGCAGATCCAGGATAGCGGCGGGGATCACGCGTTCGGGAAGATCGTAGACGCGCTCGAAATTGCCGCGCCGGGTGCGTGTGGTGACGTGCCCTGCCCAGAACAGGAATTCGAGCGCGACCTTGCCGTCGCCCCATTCCCACCACCCGCCGCGACCCTTGCCATTGTCGAAATCGGAGGCGGCGAGCGGCCCTTCGCCGCGAATGCGCGCGAGTACGGTTTCGGCTTCGGCGCGTCGTTCGACGGCGAAGCGCCGCATGCTCTTCCAGCCCGATTGCCCGCGATCGGCGGCGGCCATCCGCCAGCGTAGCAGGGGGTGCAGAGTGATCGGCAGCAGGCTTGCTTCGTGAGCCCAATATTCGAAGAGCCTGCGTTCGCGCTTCGGTCCCCAGGCCGCACGATCGAGCAGGGCCTGATCGTACGCGCCCAGCCGGGAAAAGGCCGGCAGATAATGGGCCCGCGCAACCACGTTGACGCTGTCGATCTGGTGGAGCGAGAGCCGGTCGACGGTGCGTGCCAGGTCGCGCGGGCCGCTGATCGCGGGGCGTGGCACGCCGAAGCCCTGCGCTGCGAGCGCGATGCGGCGAGCGGCAGCAAGGGAGATCGTGGCTCTCGGGTTCATTCTGACGACGGTGGCAGAGCCGGCGCCCACCGCGCAAGTCGCCACCGGCAAGGCGGCGCCTGCACGGTTTCTCACCATTCAGGTGCGGGCGCTCGACAGCCGTGCGATGGTCTATTCACGGATGAGCCGGCACGGCATCAGGCCTCGACGTCGGACAAACGGGCCCGCTGTGGTCTCAGCGGGTCCAAACCTGGCGGACGGTGTCCCAGCCGCGATCGGTGAGCTTGTAGCCCTTGGGCGCAACCGCCGGACGAAGGCTTGGCCCTTCGGCGGCGAGACCTTCGTCCATCAGGCGGCGCAGCGTCCGCTCGGGCACCGACAGCGCGACGAACGGCTCATATTGATCGAGTGCGAAAGCCAGTGTTCGGAGGCACCGTTTCTCGACCGGACTGAGCGCGTTCGTCGTGTCCATGGCTCTGCTTTCTGCGACTCGGATGGGCAAACGCTAACCCGGAAGATAAAACCCGGCAATGTGCGCTCGCCCATCCGCCTCGGTTAGAAGTTGAACCGAACGCCGCCGGTGAAGCGGCGCCCGAACCGCTCCCACTCGAGCGAGTAGAGCGACTCCCGAACATAGCGTCGGCCGGCACCGTTGAGCAGGTTGGAAGCATCGACATAGACTTCGAAGTTCGGGGTCACGGCGTAACGAGCCGAAAAATCGAGCTCGTCGTCGCTCGCCCAAAATTGGTTCCCGCCATCGGCATCGGCGCCGAGCGCATCGAGCCACTCCGTCCGCTTCTGGTAATTGAGGCGCATCGAAAGGCCGTATTTCTCGTAATAGCCGCCGACGTTGAAAACCACGTCGGAGGTGCCGGGAAGCTGCACCTTGCTGCCGTCGGGTGTGGTCGCCCGGCTCCAGTTCAACGTCACGTTCGCCGACAGGCCGAATCCGCCGAGCCAACCCGGCAGGCCGAGTTGCTCGGTATAGGGTTCCAGCTGCTGCTGGATCGCGCCCTCGAACCCGTAGATGTGGCCGCTGCCGCCGTTCGTGATCGTCCCGAACGTATATTGCGATCGATCGACCCCGCCGCTGTTGAGGACGTCGAGGCCGAAGGTCCGCGTGTCGTCGAACAGCACGTCCTTCAACTTCTTGTAGAAGGCGCCGACCATCAGATAGCCCTGCGGCTGCATGTACCATTCGAAATAGGCGTCGACGCCATAGGCGCGTTCCGGCTTGGCTTCCGGATTGCCGCCGGAAACCGTCAGGTTGGCATCGTCATAGGTGAAATTCGGCCGCAGCTGATCGTAATCCGGACGCGCAGCGCCGCTGTTGAACGAGAGCCGGAGCTTCTTGTCCGTGGCTACGTCGAAATTGACGTGCAGGCTGGGGAACAGCAACGTGTAATCGTTCTCGACCTCGATCGGGGTCGATGCGCCGCCCAGCGTGACGAACGCCCGGCCACGGTTCTTGACGTGCTCGACACGCGCGCCGCCGAGGATGCTGCCCCAGTCATAGCCAACGCGGCCCATGGCGTAGGCCGCGAACACCTGCTCGCGAACATTGTAGAAGTTGGCCGTCAGCGGGACGTAGTCGGCGATCGTGTCGGCCAGCCGGACATTCTCGCGCATCGCGTCCGTGTCGAAATAGCGGAAGGTGTAGCCGAGCGGGATTTCACCCTTGAACGGGGTGTCGAGCGACACCGGTGCAAAGGTGGTGGGAATACCCAGCGTTGCTGCCTGCGCGCCGGTGATCGACAGCTGCGCCTCGTTGGCTTCCTTGGTGCGCTGATCGAACTGGCCACCGATTGAGATCCGGCCTTCGCCGCCGAACAGCGCAAGCGTGCGGCTGAGATCGAACTTGCCGGTATAAGCCTTGGTGACGTCGACGAAGTCGCTCGAGGTCAGGGAGGTCAGCGTGCGGGTGAAATCGTCGATGTTGGTGACGGGCGCGCCGGCGCTGAATTGGCCGCCGCTGCTGAGCGTCCGGAACAGGCGCACCCGCGCGAGCTGCGGATCGGTGAAATCATAGGCCACGGTGGGGCGGGCCGTTCGCGTCGACGGGCTGTCGTAGCGCGCTTCGCCGACGACCGAGCGATCGTCCTTCGCCCGCGTGTAGTTCAGCCGCCAGCCGAGAGCCCATTCGCCGTCGGCGCCGAACTCGTGATCGCCGCCGAGCGTGTTGGTGAAGATCGATTGCTCGAAGGCGCGCAAGGTCGCGCGTTGATTGATGTCGATCCCGTAGACATTTCCCTGAAGCGGCGTGTTGCCGATGCAGACGTCCGCATAGCCGCTGGTCGGCGAGGTCGTCGACGGCGCGACCGTGCAGGCGGGGCTGGCCGGACGGTTGAGGTCGCTCTGCCGGTCGTCGAGATCGAAGATGTAATTGTCGCGCGCTTCGTCGTCGGTGAAGGTGGTGAAGATCGATTGCAGGAAGATGCGGTGGCCGTCGGCCGGCTTCCAGTCGAGGCGGCCGGAATAGGAATAGTTCTTGCGGGTTAGGCGGTAGAGCTTGTTTTCGGTCTCGCGGCCCCAGATCCGGTCGGCATTGCCGGGCTGGCGATCCTGGCTGACCGTCTCCCAATCGGTCTCGAAATTGTCGGTGACCATGTCGCGCTGGTAATAGCTGCCGGATACCAGCACGCCGATCTCGCCGATGCCGGTGTTGAACCGGTTCGAAAGGACCAACTGGCCCTCATATTCCTGGCGGTCGCCAAGCTCGACATAGCCGCCGCCGAGTTTCCCTGCCACGTGGAAACCGGGATAATCGAACGCCGATCGCGTCTTGACGTCGACGTTGCCGGCAACGGTTTCGCCGGTCATGTCCGGAGTCACGGCCTTGCGGACGATGATCTGCGACGCGATCGCGGACGGGATGCTGTCATAACGCGTGTCGCGGCCTTCGGGGCTGACGATCGAAATTCCGTCGATCGACAGGGTCGTCCAGTTGATCGGCGCGCCGCGCAGACTGATGTACCGGGCTTGGCCCTGATCGCGCTGCACAGCGACGCCGGGCAGACGACCGGCGGCCTGGGCGATGTTCTGATCGGGAAGGCGGCCGACGGAATCGGACGCCGCGACGGTAACCAGCGAATCCGAATTGCGCTGGACGGTGAGCGCCGCGGCTTCGGATTCCGCGATCGGGCGGCGGCCGGTGATGATCAGTTCATCGCCTGCGGACTCTGCTTCGGCGAGCGTGTCCGCAGTTGCGGTCGCGGTCGCGGTCGCGGTCGCGGTCGCGGTCGCGGTCGCGGTCGCCGTGGCCGTCACCTCCGCGGCAACGCTCGCGCTGGGAGCCAAGTCTTCCCCGGTCGCCGCGACTGCGGGAGCGGCCAGCGCGGGCAATGCGCAGCCCGCAAGACAAAAAAGTTTCAGTTTCATGAGGCCCCCAAGGCGATGCGTGTAATGGATCTGACAAGAAGCCGGGGTAACCGGCCTTGGACACGCCTTTAGGAGCCGCCTGTGACCGCCTCTTTTCGATCTTGTTACATCTCGATGACGGCGCTGGGCGCGCTTGTGGTCGGCGGGTGCGCCGCATCGACTGCGGAAATCCCGCTGGAGCAGCGCATCGCCAATGCCGCGCCGGCGGCGACGGTGCAGGCAGCGGGTGAGACCGCGCCCGTCGGAACGGCCGCGGTCGATGCTGCCGACGATCCCGCCATCTGGCGCAATCCCGCCGATCCTACCGCGAGCCTGATCGTCGGCACCGACAAGAAGGCCGGAGTCTATGTTTACGCACTGGACGGCAAGGTCCGCGATTTTCACGATGCTGGGCTGGTCAACAATGTCGACCTTCGCAGCGACGTGGCGATTGCCGGCACCGCCGGTATTCTGGTCGCGGCGAGCGACCGTAACGATCCGGTGCGCGCGCGGATCGCGCTGTTCCGGCTCGATCCGGCGACCGCCAGGCTGGCGTCGCTCGGCAAGGTGGAGGCGGGTGCCGGCGAGGCTTATGGCATCTGCCTGTTCCGCGACAGCACGGGTCTTTATGCCTTCGCGGTGCTGAAGGACGGGACGATCAACCAGGTGCGGATCGATGTCGACGGTACGGCGCCTGTCGGCAGGATCGTCCGGTCGATGAAGCTCGGCACCCAATCGGAAGGATGCGCAGCCGACGAGCGCACCGGACGTCTGTACGTCGCCGAAGAGGATGTCGGCCTCTGGCGGTTCGATGCGGCGGCGAGCGGCTCGCCCGCCCCGGTGCAGATCGCCGCCGCCGACGGCCGGAACATCGTCGCCGATGCGGAAGGGGTTGCGATCGCGCCGGCAGGTGCGCGCGGCGGCTACCTCCTCGTCTCGAGCCAGGGCGACAATGCCTATGCCGCCTACCGGCTCGAGGACGAGGCTTATGTCGGGCGGTTCCGGATCGCACCGGGCAGCGTCGGATCGACCGAGGAGACCGACGGCATCGATCTCGCGCTCGGCGATTTCGGCCCCGCTTATCCGGGTGGGCTGTTCGTTGCCCAGGACGGCGCCAACGCGCCTGCGGCGCAGAATTTCAAGCTCGTCCCCTGGGCCTCCATCGCCAAGGCTTTAGGGGTCCCCGAATAGGGTGCCGAGTCCGCCCGGCTTCCGGGCGGCCGACCGGAGCTCGGCACTCGTCCAGGCAAAAGCCCGCCCCGCCGCGTGACGGCGAAGCGGGCTTTTGGTCGCTGGAGGCGGCTCTCAACCAAGGACGAGAGCATGATTCACGGATCAGGCTGATGCAGCCTGATCCGATCGTGCGCTAGGACTTCCGGCCGCGTTCGTAGCTTTGCAGGCACTTGTCCGTGACGCTCGACGAACAGGCCGGATAGGATTGCTGATCGCTCACCGCCTGGCCGGTCGCCGGATCGAGCAAAGGGCCCCCCGTCGCGGTGCCGCCGGCGGTGCCGTTGAAGCCGGCCGGCACCATCGCCGCTGCGGACACCACCCGAATGCCGCGGGCATCACGCTCCGGATTGGCATTGTGCGGCTCGACCATCTGGCTGGACGAGGCGAGGGTGGCGTTGACGCTCGATCCCGTCCGCGCGCTGATATCGCCGGCTGCGGCCGCGTCGGTCGTTTCTCCACCCTGCCCATCCGAGTCGCTGGTCGTCGCGGTGCCGGTCTGGGCGCCGGTGACGGAACTGAGCGCGCTGCCCGTCTGCGTGCCAGTGTCGGTGCTCATCGTCGCGCTCGTGTCAGCGCCGACGCTCGAGCCGGCGCCGGCGGCGGTGTCGGTGGTCTGGGCGATCGCCGCGCCGCTCAACAGCAGCGCCATCGTGAAAGCAGCAGCCTTCATGTCCATACTCCTTCTGGTGTGTTCGCTTGCGCGGCCGGTGGCAGGCGCTTCGCCTGATCCGCGGCCGTTCGCGTTGACGCGGGCAGGAACCGGCGGCGCGTGATCTTGCTCCCGCGGCATGCCGGTACGTTGCGGGAGATCGGATGAACCGTGGCCCGTGCGAGCCATTCTGCCCATCTGTGCGGCGTCACGATGACGCCCCCGAGAAAGACGCCAGCACGGGTCGGTCGGGATGGTGCCGGGTGTCGGACTCGAACCGACGACCTACCGCTTACAAGGCGGTTGCTCTACCAGCTGAGCTAACCCGGCGTGCGCTCTCCCATGCTCAAATTCGCCGCAAAGGTCCAGACTCTGGCGACGCCGCGTCGCGGGTTTCCGTTCGCCCGCCGATGCGCCGCTACAGGCGCATGCCGAGCCGGATTATCCATTCGGTCGAGACCGCGACGATCGGATCGACGATCCTCGGCCAGATACTCTTTGGGGGCAGCCGCGCGACGGAGCGATCGTGATGGGCCTGCTCGTCGGCGATCACGTTGCGCAGGGCATTCGCCGCCGGTTCGTCCACTCCGGCGAGCGCCGCCAGCTGGGCATGCATGTGGCGGAGCACGACCCGCTCGATCGCGACGGTGGTGGCGGCGATCGCGTTTCGGCCCGCCAGCCCGGTCGCCGCTCTCAGGACGAAGCCGCCAAGCCCGCAAAAGAGGTACGAACGGCAGCGCCGCGCGCCGCGGCGCGCTAGCTCGTCGCCGAAGAACCGCCGATGCCTCCTTTCGTGGGTGAGAAAATCCTCCAGTTCGCTGACCATGTCCGGCGCAGTCCAGCGGGCGAGCAGGCGTTGCGCCCGGTAGATGCAGATCGCGCCATGCTCGCCGGCATGATCAACCTTCATCACTCTGTCGCCGAGCGTCTCTCCAGGTTTCAGGCGGGCGGCCAGCGTCATGGCGCGGAGCCTACAGGATCGCGCGCTCAGGTGAATGAACTTTCGCGCAGACGCGGCGCTCCCGGCAGCGGAGCGACATGTTCTCGCAAGGCCCGATCGCGTAAGCGGATCTTCGGCGGCGCTCATGCGCTTCGCCACCGTCCTGTAAGGTAATCACATGCTCCCATTCTACACGGCCCTGAAGCTCAACGAGGCGGCGCTCGATCTGTTCGCCACCGGCCTTCGCTCGGCGGAGCTGATGCTTGCCTCCGACGCGGTGATCCGCTCTCGCGGGCGGATGATGGGCGCTGCCGCGCGGGCTCCGCTCGATGGCGATTATCGCGAACTCTCGCGGATGGTGCCGGAGAAGGTCGCCGCGTTCGGCAAGGCCGGCGACGTGCTCGCGGCCGAGTGGCAGGTCTGGCAGAAAGAGGTGGCGGTGCTCGCCGCCACCACCGAGCCGACGGTGGACACGTTCATGCGCTGGACGGACGCGATGACTCGGCTCTGGGCGGCGCCCGGAGCGGCAATGCGGCCGATCCACAAGACGGCGACCGCCAATGCCCGGCGCCTCGGCAAGCGCCGCCGGCGCGGCTGACCCGCGCCGGCGCATCGCTCAGATCTCCACCTGGCTGCCGAGCTCGATGACGCGGTTGGTCGGCAGCTTGAAGAATTCCATGGCGGATTCGGAATCGCGACGGGCTCGAGCTGATCCCCTTGATCAAGGCCGCGGGGGCGCGATTGCTGATGGTGACCGCGCGCGACGCGGTCGACGAGACAGTCGCGGCGCTCGATCTCGGCGCCGACGATTATCTCACCAAGCCGTTCGACACCGGGGAGATGCTGGCGCGGACCCGCGCCGCGCTGCGCCATCGCGCCGCCCCCGGAGCGTCCAGCGTAGACGGTTCGCGACGTCGACATCGATCTCGCCGCGCGGCTGGTGCGGCGGCAGGGCGAAGAAGTGCATCTACGCCGTGCTCGCGGCGCTCGCCGCGGCACCGGGCCGGGTGATCACCCACCGCCATCTGCTCGAGACGATCCGGGGCAAGGCGCAGGCGGAGCGCAGCGAATATCTCCGGGTGGTGATGCGGCCGCTTCGCCAGAAGCTGGAGGCGGATTCCGGCAAGTCCGTGCTGCTGATAAACGAGGCGGGGGTGGGCTATCGGCTCAGAGCCTGATCATCGCAGGGTGGAGCTTTTGGCTCCAACCTGAGGTGTGAATCAGGCGCTGAATCAATCACGAGGGGCCTGAGCAGGCGTCGGACGGCCGTCCTACAGCACACCGAACGTCCAGCCCTCGGTGCCGGCCAGTTCCGGCGTCAGTTGGGGCGGGTTCCAGTAGCGGGCATCGCCGGCGATCGCGCGCATTCCCGCCGCCGCAATCAGCACGTCGGTCTCATGATCGCTGGGATCGGCGGCAAGGCGCGTGGCGCGGCTGCCGAGGCCCTTCAGCGCCAGATTGAGATCGGCGCGATTGCGCACCTTGCGACCGCTGAGGCCGGCAAGACGGATGAACGCGCGCGTGTAGATCTCGACCACGAGGCTGCCGGCGGCCGGCACCGCGTCCATCGGCCACACCGGGACTTTGCCGCCGAGCCGGTGCAGCAGCCGCATGCCCGCATAGCTTGCCTTCGCCACCTGCGCAGCACCGACCGCGTCGTAAAGGGTGGAGGCCTTGCCGCCGCCGGTGGCATTGAAGGCATGCTCGCAGACGCGGTGATGGAGGAAGTCCGCTTTTACACCGTCGGCAGCGCCGAAATAGAAGTGGCGGCGGTGATGCTGCTCCATGAAGCTGGCTGCGCCGAGATCCTCGTCGTCGCAGAGCCGGTCGACATAGGCCCAGAGCGCGCGGGCGTTCGCGGGCGGAGCCGTCTCGCCGGGGAAATAAGCACCGCGCTCCATGATCGGCGGCGCGCAGCTGAAATCGAAACCGTAGAGGGTCGGCGCCTCGGCGGCAGTTTCGATGAGCCATTCGAGAACTTCGGTGCGCGACCAGATATGGCCGGGGCGGACCAGTCGCGGTGCCTTGTCGCCCGCCTCGCACGAGGCGACCGCGATGCCCTTGTGCTTGCGGCCCTTGGCGCCGGACCAGTCGATCGCTGCGAAGCGGGCGAGAGGCGGCGGAGCGACGATCAGGGGCGCTCTCCAAAGGAGGCGCGTTGCACCTTGCTCGCCCGGTCCCACCAGGCACGGGTGATCACCGCCTCGATCCGCGCACGATCGGGCCGGTCATAGCGGACCAGCACGGCCGGCCAGCCGCGATAATGGTCGGTTTCCCAGAATGTGTCGGGATCGGTTTCAATCAGAATTTCCTTCTCGGGCAGCGGCGAAGACACCGCGAAGCTGTCCGCCTCCCGCCCCGGATAGACGAAGCCCTTGCCGCGCAGCTTGATCGCCGGCCGGCCATAGGATGTCGACATTTCCGCATCGGGCAGGGCAAGCGCGAAGGCGGCGACATCGTCCCAGCTGCGGAAGGGTGCGGCGCTCATTTCAGCGCGGCGAGAATATCGACGATGAACGCGCTCTGGTCGAAGGCGGTCCCCGGTCCGTCATAGCCGCGCCGGACGATGACGATTTTGCGCGACGGGATCACCGCCAGATACTGGCCGCGATTGCCCTGCGCGATGTAGGCATCGGCGGGTATCCCGAGGTCCTTCGGAAAAGTCCACCAGGACGCGCCATAGCCATAGCCCGAGGCCGGCTGGGCGGGGCCGTGGCGCGAAACATAATCAGCCCAGCCCGTCGGCAGGATGCGCTCGCCGTTCCAAAGGCCGTCATTCTGGTAGAGGAGGCCCAGGCGGGCGAGATCGCGCGCCGTCGTCCACACCTGCGACGACAGGATGAAATTGCCCTGCCAGTCCGTCTCCGGGATGGTCCGCGTCATTCCGATCTTCCAGAACAGGTTCTGGAAAGGGAAAGCCAGCGCGCGGTCTCCGTTGCCGAGCTTGGCGCGCAGCCCGCGGACGGCGAGCAGGATGTCGTTGTTGGCGTAGCGGAAGCGGGTGTTCGCCGCCGCCTCCATCGGCCATGCGGTGACGTCCTCGGTCACCGTCGAGCCGCCGAAATAGACGGCGTCGGTGCGATTGCCGGCGGCGTCGCTGTGCAGGCCGCTGGCCATGCGCAGCAGGCTGTCGGTGGTGATTGCCGCGCGCGGGTCGCCGGGGGCCTGCCATTCCGGGATCGGCGCAGGGGCGTTGACGTCGAACAGGCCTTGCTGGACGGCGGCGCCGATGACGCTGCCCGCGATGCTCTTGGCGACCGACCAGGTCCGCTGCGGCATGTGCATGTCGAAATCGTCGCGGTAGCGCTCGGCGACGATCTTTCCGTCCTGGACGATCAGGATTGCCGTCGTCTCGCTGCCCTGGCCGTAGCTGCCGCGATCGAACGCCGCAGTGACTGCTCTCGTGAGTGCCGCCGTGTCGCCCTTCGGTCTCGCCGCGGCATTGCGATCGCCGTCCGGCCACGCTTTGGCATCGGCGCGTGCGACGGGCGGATCGTCGGCAAGGCGGGGGAGGCGGACCGCTGCTTCGGCGGTCGCGCCGATCGGCAGCTGTGCGCAGCCGAGATTCGGACGCCAGGCCGCGATGCGCGGCGGCAAAGCAGGATCGAAGGTAACGCTGACGGTTTTCGCGGCGCGATCGATCCGGGTCTCGAGCGTCGGAATGATCGGCTCGAGTTCGGGATAGATGCGCTTCAGATCGTCGGCGGCGATCACCGCCTCCGTCTGCCCGGCGTTGAAGATGTCGCTGCACAGGAACGCGGCCTTGTAGCCGGCGGCGAGCGCGCGGGTATATCGCGCCTGGTCCTGCGCCGCCGCAGGCGTAGCGACGATGGCGGCCAGCACCAGGATCCTACTTGCGCATTTCAGCACGACGCTCCTCCCACCAGGCCATTCGCTCCGCGATCCTCTTCTCGAAGCCCCGCTCCACGGGGCGGTAGAAATCCTGCTTCTGCATGTCTTCGGGCCAGTAATCGTCGCCGGAAAAGCCGCCGTCCGCGTCATGATCATATTGATAATCCTTGCCGTAGCCGATGTCCTTCATCAGCCGGGTCGGCGCGTTCAGGATGTTCTTGGGCGGCATCAGCGAGCCGGTTTCCTTGGCGCTCCGCCAGGCGGCCTTCTGCGCGACATAAGCGGCGTTCGATTTGGGCGCGGTCGCGCAATAGAGGCAGGCCTGGACGATCGCCAGCTCACCTTCGGGCGAGCCGAGGAAATCGTACGCATCCTTAGCGGCGAGGCACTGGACGAGCGCCTGCGGGTCGGCGAGGCCGATATCCTCGGAGGCGAAACGGACCAGCCGGCGTAGCACGTAGAGCGGCTCCTCCCCGGCAGTCAGCATACGGGCGAGATAGTAAAGCGCGGCTTGGGGATCCGAGCCGCGCAGCGCCTTGTGGAGCGCGGAGATGAGGTTGTAATGCCCCTCCCGGTCCTTGTCGTAGACTGCGACCCGGCGCTGGAGCAGGGCGGAGAGCGCCGCCGGATCGAGCGGAGCGTCGAACGCGATCGAGAACAAGGTTTCGGCCTGGTTGAGCAGGAAGCGGCCATCGCCGTCGGCGGTCGCCACCAGGGCGTCGCGCGCTTCGGGGGTGAGCGGCAGCGGCCGCCCGATCAACGCCTCGGCGCGATCGAGCAGCAGGCAGAGTGCGTTGGAATCGAGTCGATTGAGGATCAGCACCTGCGCCCGCGACAGCAAGGCGGCGTTGAGTTCGAACGACGGATTTTCGGTGGTGGCGCCGACTAGGACGACGGTGCCGTTCTCGACATAGGGCAGGAAGCCGTCCTGCTGGGCGCGATTGAAGCGGTGGATCTCGTCGACGAACAGCAGGGTCTGCTTGCCCATTCGGGCAAAGTCGCGCGCCTCGGCGAACACCTTCTTGAGATCGGCGACGCCCGAGAACACCGCCGATATCGCGACGAAGCGCATGCCGACGGCATCGGCGAGCAGGCGCGAGATCGTGGTCTTGCCGGTGCCGGGCGGGCCCCAGAATATGATCGAGGCAAGCCGTCCCGCGGCGACCATGCGGCCGATCGCGCCGTCCGGCCCGGTGAGATGCTCCTGGCCGACGACCTCGTCGAGGGTGCGTGGGCGCAGGCGGTCGGCAAGCGGTGCCGTATCCGGCACCGTCGGCGGTGCGGAAGAAGGTTCGTCGTTCGCGAAAAGGTCTGCCACGATGGCGTCCTTAAACCGGCAACGTGGACGACGGAAGCTGGTGCCGTTCCGCCTCTAAGGGCGGGCGTCGGCGGCGGAATGTCCCTTTCCGCGATCGTCTCGCGACACAAAGAAGCGCCCCGGGAAATACGCACCCGGGGCGCATCGATCGCGGAAAGGGAGAAATCGCGATCTTACTGCGTGTTGGCCTTCACGTCGGCGTCGTCGATCGCCTCTTCCTGGGCCTGCCCGTTCTCACGGATCGCTTCGGCATTTTCCTCGAGCGAGTCCGCAGCCGCTTCGTTGGTGGTGTTTTCGGCCACCGCTTCGACGTTGTCGGCAACGGCATCGGCATTGTCTGCGACGTTGTCGCCGAGGCTGTCGTCGCCTTGGCCGCCGCAGGCGGCGAGGGCGAGAAGGCTGGCGCCGACTGCGGCTTTGAGCATGAACTTCATTCAATGTCCCCTTTTCTCTGGGTCTCGTTCCAAAAGGACGCCCCAGCCGGTGCAAGAGCTGGGGCGTCCGCTAGGGAGCCCGCGTGACCGGGTAGGGCTCGTTGCGGTAACGTACTAACCTGCATCAGGTTCCAAGCGGGGTTCAACGGTCGCCCGTCGATCCCGATGTGCCGGAAATAAAAGGGGAACTCTGCTCGCCCTCGTGCGTCGGGAACCGCCAATGGCGTTGGACAAGGCGCAGTAGCGTTGGAGAGGCGCATGCCAACTTACCCGGCACGGATCACGCCCGGCGAAGAGGGTTTGGTGCTCGTCACCTTCCCGGACGTGCCCGAGGCCGTGGTCTGCGCGGAAGGCGAGCAGGCCGCACTCGATCGGGCGCCGGAAGTCCTCGACGTCGTCCTGTCGGGCTACGCGGCCGAAGCCCGGCCGATCCCGGAGCCCTCCGACATCTGCGGCGCGCCGATGGTCAGCACCGACAGGTTCGGACGCAGGGTCGGCCCGCTCTGGTGATTTATTTTATGTGCGCAAGGTCGATGCCTCTCGTCTCCCGCGCCAGCAATGCGCTGACCCCGCTGATCAGGCAGGCGGCGGCGACGTAGAGTGCCACCGGCGTTGCCGATTTCGTTTCCTGGTACAGGGCCAGCGCGATGATCGGCGCCAGCGATCCGGCGACGATCGAGGTCAGCTGGTAGGCGATCGACACGCCCGAATAGCGGATCCGGGTCGGGAACAGCTCGGCGATGAACGCCGCCTGCGGGCCGTACATCGCGCCATGGAGCACCAGCGCGATCGCGATCGCGGCGACGATCGATGCCATATGCCCGCTCGCCAGCATCGGGAAGAACAGGAAGCTGAAAGCGGCAAGCCCAAGCCCGCCGAACGCATAGACCGGGCGCCGGCCGATCCGGTCCGACGCCCAGGCGAACAGGGGGATGGCAACGAAATGGACGACCGCCCCGACCAGGGTGGCGTTCAACGCGGTGCCGCGGTCGAGCCTGGCGACTTCCGTGAGATAGGTCACCGAGAACGCCGTGATGATGTAGTAGGAGATGTTCTCGCCGAGCCGCAGGCCCGCGCCGGTGAGCACGCTGCGCGGGCGCTCCCGAAACACGTCCAGGGCCGGCACCTTTGGGAGGGCGGGGGCCGCGTCCACGGCATCGCGGAACGTCGCGCTTTCGGCCACCGCCGTCCGGATCCACCAGCCGATCACCACCAGCAATGCGGACAGCACGAACGGCAGGCGCCAGCCCCAGGCGACGAAATCGGCATCGCTCTGGAAGGCGGCGAGCAGCGCGAGGACGGCGACGGCGAGGAGATTGCCCGCGGGGACCCCGGCCTGCGGCCAGCTCGCCCAGAAGCCGCGGCGGGCGGCGTCGCCATGCTCGGCTGCGAGCAGCACCGCGCCGCCCCATTCGCCGCCGACCGCGAAGCCCTGGACGAGGCGGAGGACAACGAGGGCGATCGGCGCCCAGATGCCGATGCTCGCATAGGTCGGCAGCAGGCCGATCAAGGTGGTGGCGATGCCCATCAGGATCAGGCTCAGCATCAGCAATTTCTTGCGTCCGATGCGGTCGCCGAAATGGCCGAAGACGATACCGCCCACCGGCCGCGCCACGAAGCCGAGCGCATAGGTGGTGAAGGCGAGGAGGGTGCCGGTCAGCGGCTCGAAGGTCGGGAAGAACAGCCGGTTGAAGATGATCGCGGCGGCATAATTGTAGAGGAAGAAATCATACCATTCGATGGTCGTGCCGATCAGGCTCGCCGCCACCACCCGCTTGAGCGGCGTTGCGTCCGCCTCGCCGCGATCCATCTGCGTCGCCATCCTGCCCCTTCCATTTTCCGGGAGGCTAGCCTCGGGTAGGGCAAAGACTCAAGCCGTGAGCGCGGATCTGCTCATTCCGCATCCGGAGCATAGGCGCGCAGGAAGGTGTCGAGGGCGGCCTCGACCTCGTCGGCGATGCTGCCTTGGGTGCCGGTCTCGACCCCCCACAGACGCCGTGGGTAAAGCTGCGCCTGGAGCAGGGCGACCAATTGCTGCGCGGCGAGCATTGGATCGGTGCTGCGCAACTGGCCGCGCTCCATCGCGTCGCCGAGGTAACCGGCCAGGCGCTTCTGGGTCTGCTTAGGCGCGCGCTCGTAGAAGATGCGGCCGATCTCGGGAAAGCGCTCGACCTCGCCTGCAATGATGCGGTGGAGGCGGATAGAGTGGGGATGGGTGATCTTGCCGAGCAACGCTGTGGAAAACCGCCGAAGCGTGTCCTCGACCTGGCCGGACGGCGCAAGCGTCGCGATCAGCTCGTCGCGGAAACGGCCGATCTCTGCCTCCAGCACGGCAGCGAACAGCGCTTCCTTGGACGGGAAGTAGCTCCACAAGGTCGTTTTGGAACCGCCGAGTTCACTTGCGATCGCGGACATCGAGGTCGCGGCATAGCCCTCTTTCAGGAAGGAATCGCGTGCCACCTCCAGGATCGCTTTCTCGCGTTCCTGCCGGCGGGCTTCGCGGCGAGTCGGTATCGCATTCATTATGATACTATATGGTACGATTTTTTCTTGACAAGGGCGCGCATGATGCCATCTAACAGCCGTACCAGGCAGTACGGTTCCTTATGTCTCACTATGATCGCACGCGCACCGTCACAACGGCGCTTCTCGTTCCACTTCTGCTCGCCGGCTGCGCTTCGGTGCCAAAGCTCGGTGCGGCTCCGGCGCTGCGCCCGGCCGAGACCTTCGAGACGGCGCAGAGCTTGTCAGGGCCCGCAGCATTGTGGCCGGATCGCAGCTGGTGGGCAGCTTATGGCGACGCCCAGCTGACCGGCCTGATGGACGAGGCGCTGGCCGCGTCGCCGAGTCTCGAAGCCGCTGCGGCGCGGGTGCGCGCCGCGCAGGCGCTGGTGCGGCAGACACCCGGCGGCCCCGATCTCTCCGCCAGTCTCGAGGGCAGCGCGGCGCTGACCAAGCAGAGCGAGAACATGGGCATCCCCCCCGAATTCGTGCCGAGCGGCGTGCTGTCCACCGGCCGCGCCGCGCTCAATGTCGGCCTCGATCTCGATCTCTGGGGCCGCAACCGGGCCGCGCTCGCCGCCGCCACCTCCGAGGCCGAAGCCGCTCAGGTCGATGCCGAAGCCTCGCGCCTGATCCTCACCACTGCTCTCGGCCAGGCCTATGTCGATTTTGCCCGGCTGTTCGCCGCCCGCGACGTCGCCGCCGAGGCGCTCCGGGTGCGCCAGGACAGCCTTGCGCTGGTCCGTCAGCGGGTCGGCGCCGGGCTCAATGCCGGCGGCGAGCTCAGCCAGGCCTCCTCGGCCGAGCGTGCGGCGCGGGAATCGCTCCAGGATCTCGACGAGCAGATCGGCCTTGCCCGCAATGCCATCGCCGCTTTGCTCGGCGCTGGCCCGGATCGCGGCATAGCGCTGGTCCGGCCGCAGGTCACCGCGCTCCACCCGGTCGGGATCCCGGCCAATCTCGCGCTCGATCTGGTCGGGCGACGGCCGGACATCGTCTCCGCCCGTCTGCGCGCGGAAGCGGCCGCAAGCCGGATCAAGGTCGCCCGCGCCGATTTCTACCCGAACGTCAATCTGTCGGGGGTGATCGGGTTGCAGGCGCTCGGCCTCGGCAAGCTGATCGACACCGGCTCGACCTTCGGCGACGCCGGCCCGGCGATCAGCCTGCCCTTGTTCAACCAGGGTACGCTCGGCGGCCGCTACGAGGCGGCGCGTGCCCGCTATGACGAGGCGGTCGCCGGCTATAACGACACCCTGACCACCGCCATTCGCGAGGTCGCCGATGCGGTGACCAGCCAGCGTGCGCTCGCCGGCCGGCTGGCCGAGGCACGTGCCGCGCTGGCCGATGCCGAACAGGCCTATGCCGCCGCCCGCAGCCGCTTTCAGGCCGGCCTCATCACCCGCATCGAATTGCTCTCGGCGGAGGACGATCTGTTGCCGCGCCGGCGGACGGTCGCCGAGCTCGAGGCGCGGGCGCTGAGCCTGGACGTGGCGATGGTCCGCGCGCTCGGCGGCGGATTTGGACGAAGCTGATTTTGCAATGGACGAGACGATGACGAACGAAGAGCAGAAGGCGCCGGCGGGCGGCCGCAAGGCCTTGCGCAAGAAGCTGCTGACCGGAATCGGCGGCGCGGTCGCGCTCGCGGCGGTCGCCTACGGCGGCTGGACGATGTTCGGGCCCGAGGAGGTGTCGACCGACAATGCTTATGTCGGCGCCGACGTTGCCCAGGTGACTCCGCTCGTCGGCGGCGCCGTTCAGGCGGTCAATGTCGCAGACACCCAGCAGGTCCGTGCCGGCGATCTGCTGGTCGTGATCGACGATGCCGATGCCCGCAACGCGCTCGCCGAAGCGGAGGCGCAACTCGCCCAGGCGGAGAACCGCTTCGGTCAGACCAGCGCCACCGGCGGCGCCCTCGCGGCGCAGGTGACCGCGCGGGAAGCGGACATCGCCCGCGCCCGTGCCGAACTCGGGTCGGCCGAGGCCGATCTGCGCAAGGCACAGACCGATCTCGCCCGCCGCCGCAGCGTCGGCGGCACCGGCGCCGTGTCCGGCCAGGAAATTACCGACGCCGTGAAGGCGGAGGCCGCCGCCCGCGCCGACGTCGCCGCGGCCCGCGCCACGGTGCAGCAGGCGCTTGCGGCCCGCGCTGCGGCGCAGGGCGAGCTCCGCGCCAACCGCGCCGTCGCCGGCGGCACCAGTGCCGGCGCCAATCCGGAAGTCACAGCCGCCCGCGTCAAGGTCGAGCAGGCGAAGCTCGCGCTGGCCCGCACCCGCATCCGCGCGCCGATCGACGGTGTGGTCGCACGCCGCCAGGTCCAGCTCGGCCAGCAGGTGAGTCCGGGTGCGCAGATCATGACGATCGTGCCGCTGGCCAAGGTCTATGTCGATGCGAACTTCAAGGAAGGCCAGCTGCGCAACGTCCGGGTCGGCCAGCCGGTGCGGCTGACCTCCGATCTCTACGGCGACGATGTCGTCTATCACGGCCGGGTCACCGGCTTCGCCGGCGGCACCGGATCGGCCTTCGCGCTGATCCCCGCCCAGAACGCGACCGGCAACTGGATCAAGGTGGTGCAGCGCGTGCCTGTGCGGATCGCGCTCAATGCCAGCGAATTGAAGGCGCATCCCCTGCGCGTCGGCCTGTCGATGGACGCCGAGATCGACGTCTCGGCGAAGAGCTGAGCCGCGTCATGGCGGGCAAGCCGGATACCTTTCAGCCGCTGACCGGGGCGCGGCTGCTGCTCGCCGGCTTCACGCTGGCGATCGCCAATTTCATGGTGGTGCTCGACACCACCATCGCCAACGTCTCGGTGCCGCACATTGCCGGCGGCCTCGGCATCGCGCCATCGCAGGGCGTGTGGGTGATCACCTCCTATGCCGTCGCCGAAGCCGTTGTCGTGCCGCTGACCGGATGGCTTGCTCAGCGTTTCGGCGCCGTCCGCAGCTTCGCTTTCTCGCTGGCCGGCTTTGCCTTCTTCTCGCTGCTCTGCGGCCTGTCGAGCTCGCTCACCATGCTGGTCGCCTGCCGGATCGGCCAGGGCCTGTGCGGCGGGCCGCTGATGCCTCTGTCGCAGACTCTGCTGCTGCGGATCTTCCCGCCGGAGAAGCGCGCCCAGGCGATGGGCATGTGGGCGATGACGACGGTGGTCGGGCCGATCGCAGGCCCGATCCTCGGCGGCTGGATCAGCGACAATTGGTCATGGCCATGGGTGTTCTTCATCAACCTCCCGGTCGCGGCGCTCGCCGTCTTTGCGGCGCTGCGCCTGCTCGGCCCCGCCGAGACTCGGACCGAGAAACAGCCGATCGACACGGTCGGGCTGTCCCTGCTGGTGCTGTGGGTCGGCGCGCTGCAGCTGATGCTCGATCTCGGCCGCGAGCATGATTGGTTCGCCTCGGGCATGATCGTCACCCTCGCGATCGTCGCGGTGGTGGGATTCCTGGTGTTCATCGCCTGGGAGCTGACCGAGGAGCATCCGGCGGTGGATTTGAAGGTGCTGCGGCACCGCGGCTTCTCGTTCAGCGTGCTTGCGCTCTCCTTCACCTTCGCAACCTTCTTCGCCAGTGTGGTGATCCTGCCGCAATGGCTGCAGACGTCGCTCGGCTACACTGCGACCGAGGCGGGCCATATCACCGCCCTGAACGGCGTGTTCGCGCTGATCCTGTCGCCCGTCGTCGCGCGCCTCTCCAACAAGGTCGATCCACGTGCCCTCGTCTGTTTCGGGATCAGCTGGTTGGCGATGACCTCCCTGCTGCGCACCCAGTGGACGACGGGTGCCGATTTCTGGACCCTGGCGATGCCGCAGCTGCTGCAGGGGATCGGAATGCCCTTCTTCTTCGTGCCGCTGACCACGCTCGCCCTGGGCGCGGTCGAACCGCGGGAGACGGCGTCGGCGGCCGGCCTGATGAGCTTCCTGCGGACCCTGGCGGGCGCGTTCGGCACCTCGGTGGCGGCAACCTATTGGGAGAATCAGGCGCACGGCAACCGTGCCGAGCTGGTCGGCGAACTCCACGATACCGTCGGCACGGTCGATCGGCTGCGCCACGCCGGCCTCAGCGAGAGCCAGGCGTGGGGCATGATCGAGCGCCTGCTCGATCAGGAGAGCCTGATGCTCGCCACCAACCACTTGTTCATGGTTGCCGCCGGCTTCTTCGCAGTGGCTGCAGCGATCATCTGGCTGGTGCCGAAACCCCGCACCGCCGTTCCGATGGGGGCGGCGCATTAGAGGCTGAGGCCGATCAGGTCAGCCAGCGGCGGCTGCGGGCGTGGGTCGCAAGCCATGCGAGCAGCAGCGCGCCGACGCTGACCATGATCGGCACCGCGAGTCCGAAGATCTCGAGTGCGCCGCTGACGAAGACGATCCAGCCTTCCAGGATCAGCAACGCGACCAGCGAGACGATCAGCAGCGGCTGTGCCCAGGCCTTGCGGAGCAACAAGGCGATGCTGCCGGCGAGGCCTGTGAACGTGCCTATCGCGAACGCGCCGGTGATCCAGGGGGGAATGGTCTCGGCCGCAGCCCGCTCGGCCGCGCTCAGCCCGGCCGCCGGATCGCCGAACAGCCCGACCGAGCTCAGATACATGGCAACCCCGAACGCGTTCCAGACGATCGCGAGCAGCGCCGCGAGCCTGAACCAGAGGGGAACCGACGAGGACAGGGCAGTGGCCATGGCTTGCTCTCCTTCCGTTGCGTGGAACGGAGAGTGCGCCTTCGGCGGCGCCAAGGCAAATGGCCGCGCCGCGCGCAGCGCGTGCCTTGGTGCATGCGGTCAGGACGGCCGCGGCCCCCACAGGATGATCGCCGCGCCGGCAAGGCAGATGGCGGTGCCGATCAGGTCCCACCGGTCCGGACGCACCCCCTCGGCAAGCCGGAGCCAGAGCAGCGCCGAGAGGATGTAGACACCGCCATAAGCGGCATAGGCGCGTCCCGCATGCTCCGCCTCAACGCGCGTCAGCAGCGCGGCGAAAAGGCAGAGCGAGGCGATCCCCGGAACCAGCCACAAGGGTGACTTGCCGAGCTTCAGCCAGGCCCAGAACGCGAAGCAGCCGGCGATCTCCGCCAGCGCGGCGCCGATGTACACGAGGACATTCACCCGGATGGTCTTGCAGGTTGGCAGCCCGGCGGCAATCCGCAGGGAGCGGGCGCCTACTCTGCGTCGCCGACGGTCGGATCTCGACCGCTTCCTCGAAGCGAACCGTGCCGACGCTGTTTGGGTCCGCGTCCCGGAGATCGACACGATGGATCGAAACAGGGGGCATGTGCATCGGAAGCTGGAGAGCCCAATGGCGGGAGCGCGCCAAAGCCATCATTGTACCCGAACGAGCCGGAGTTCCGAGGGCGCGCTGACACCCCGTTTGCGATAGCTCTCGCTCCGCAGGAGCAGCGCCGGGTCGGAGAGATCGAACGCCAGCGCCGTCACGTGGGATTCGTTCTCGGGGTCGAGATCGGTGGCGTCACGATATTCGAAGCGGAGCAGGCGGCCTTGGCTGGTCGGGAGCAAAGTCAAACGGGGCTGATTGCCTTGCGGGCAATAATGCGTGGCGATCAATCCTGCGCCGTCGCGATGATAGAGGGTCAGGGAGTGCGGCCGGCCGTTTCGGGTCCACTCCTCGACCAGAACGGTGCCGCCGGCGGTGAGCGAAAAGCGAATGCGCAAAGGGGAGTCGGTCGCATCGGCAGGGCGCCAGATCCCGACCAGCGCCTTCATGCCGTCGAACTGGGCCGCCACCAAATTCTGGGAGGGTCCAGGCGGCGCAGCAACGGCGGGCAGGCATGCGGCCAGAGCGATCGACACGGCATACCTGATGATCATGCGCTCCTCCCCGGACGCCGGGAGCATAGCCGCAGCCCAGGCGGGATCATAGCCGGCGGAAGCGGTGCAGCGACCGCGTAGCGCGGCAGGATATCATCTGCCCCGGTTTCGCGTCGGCGCTCAGGTGGCCGGCGGCGCGGCCTTCGCCTCGGAGACGTGAAGACGCAGTCCCGGATGGTCGATCACGAACCGGCGGTCGGCGAACATGTCGATGCCGAGAATGACCGCCGGTTGGTCCGCCGCGAAGCCGACGACCTTGAACACCGGCAGATCGGCGATCCGCACGTTCGGGCCGGTGATCAGCGACTCCCCGATGGCCAGTTCGGCGAGCCGCGCCTGCATGCTGGGGGTTGCATGCGCGCTTGCGCCCTTCACGTCTGAGGCCTTGGTCAGACCGGCGCTGTCGGGCGAAAGGCCGATTGCCCGCGCCGCCGCCCAGTTGATGATCGTCCCGCGGGCACCCGTGTCGAGAACCGCCGGCACCTCGATACCGTTCAGGCGGATGGTGAGGCGAGGTGCTCGCTGCGCGTCCAGGACGAACGGCACGCCTTGCGAAAGGCCTTCGAGCATTGCCGCATCCGCCGCGGCGGCGAGGCGCCACTGCCGGGCGGGGATATCGATCTCGACCGCGAAGTCGGCGATCAGGTCGGCGCCGAGGATCCCGTCGACGCCGAGCTTGTCCACCGGTCCGGGCGGGAGCAGAAGGAGCTCGACATCCTCGAAGCTGCAGCCGTCGACCTCGATCCGGTCGACCGCCACTGTCTCGATCTCCACCGTTCCGGAGGCTCCGTTCAACGGGGCTCCGCCCGCCTTGCCGACGAGATCGGGCATTTGCGCCCGCAGGGCGGGCAGGATGGTGGTCGTGCTTGCGGCGGTGTCGATGACGAAGCGCCTCGCCGCCGATCCGTCGATGCTGACCCGGGCGACTGGATGTCCGGACGGCAGCACCTCCAGGGTTTCGGCTGCGGTCGACGCGGCGAGAAGGGCGGAGGCGAAGGCGGTAAGGGCGATGCGCATGGAAAACCTCATCGGGAAGGATTTGCGTTGGCGGCGGGCGGGGCGGCGGACGGCTTCGGCGCCCACAGGGCGTTGACGATCAGCCACCGTTGACCGAACCGGCCGAGGTGGAAGAAATCGACGAACCAAGGCGTCTCCACGCGTGCGACAGCGGCGTTGCCGGAGATGTCGAGGACGCGGACCGATCGGTTCCACTCTGCCCTCGGCGTCTTGAGAGCCCCCTGGGCGGTGAGGGTGGTGAGTTCGTCGGCGGACATCCGCCGCAGCGGGAAGATCTCGCGCGATGTCGCGCTCTCGCTTGCAACGGCACGCTTGGCCAGATCGGGATGCAGCGCGCTTGCGACCCGTTTGGCGTCGCCCTCCAGCTGTCCCTCGACATAGTCGCGCGCCACCGCTTCGATCGCCGCGACCGTGCCCGCATCGAGCGCTGGCTGCGCGTGTGCCGCCGAAGCCGGTACAAAGACGGCTGCCGCCACCAATGCTGTGATCCTGTTCATGTCGAGCCCTCCGCCGTGCTTGCCGAGCTGTCTGGTAGGACCCTCCGCTGCGCCCGGCACCGGCGCTGCGACCGGTCCGGCTCCGGCCGCGCCGAGGACGCAGGCGAGCGATGAAGCCGGTCGACGCTGCGACCGGGCTGGACGCGCGCCATCCGGGAATGCTGTATTCCGGGCGGCATGACAGACGAGATCCCCGCTTCTTCCCGCACGGATGTGCGGCAAGCGATCGCCCTCACGATCGCGACCTGGGCGCTGTCGGCCGTCCTGTACCTGATCCCCTTCCACGTGTTCAGCGGCGTGACGCTCTATGTGTTCCTCACGGTTCTGATCATCTGCACGATAGGTGCGATCCTTTCGGCCGGTGTCTACGTGGTGGTTCGGCGCACCCGCAGCCGCCACCCGGCGGTTCGGCTGGCGGCGCTCGGCGGCGCGGTATTCGCCATGTCCGGCATGCTCGCGCTTGTCGATGCGTCTACCAGCGAATGGATTGCGCGCCTCGCCGTCTCGCCGCAGAAGCCGGCTCCGTTCGGCCTTCGCGCCACCAACAATTTCGCCGCGCTCGTCTGGCAATTCGCGCTGCTTGGGGCGGCGTTCACGGTGATCGAAGCCAACAACCTGGCGCGCGACCGCGAACGCGAACTCGCACGCGCCCGCGAAATGGCGAGCAAGGCCGACGCCGCGGCGAGCGCCGCACGACTGGCGGCGTTGCGCTACCAGCTCAACCCGCATTTCCTGTTCAACACGCTCAACGCCATTTCCTCGCTGATCGTCACTCGGGACTATGAACCGGCCGATGCGATGCTCGGCAAATTGTCGGAATTCCTGCGCGCCACTTTGGCAGCGGCGCCCGAGGCGCTGATCGCGCTCGAGGACGAACTCGCCACGTTGCAACATTATCTGGAGATCGAGAGCGCACGCTTCGGCGAGCGGCTCGAAGTCGCGTTCGTCTGTCCCTCCGAACTCAACGACGCACTGGTGCCGAGCTTCGTGCTTCAGCCTTTGGTCGAAAATGCGATCAAATACGGCGTCGCGCCGTCGGCCGAGCCTGTCGCCGTCCGGGTGGAGGCGACCACTGACGGTGATATGCTGGTGATCTTCGTCGAGGACGACGCGGTCCCCGGCGACGCGCCGGCCAAGCCTGGTACCGGCCTCGGTATCGCCAACATCCGTCAGCGGCTGGAGACGCTCTACGGAAGCGGCGGCACGCTCGAAACGGCACGGCGCGATCGCGGCTTCGTGTCCATCCTGCGCATCCCGCTCGCGCGGCGACGCGCATCCCTTCCGGAGGGGGCGGCATGAGCCGGCTGCGGGTGCTGCTCGTCGACGACGAGCCCCTGGCGCTGCGCCGGCTTTCCACGCTGTTCGAGGATATCGACGACACCGAGATCGTCGGAACCGCCGCGACCGGACGGGAGGCGGAGGCGCAGATCGGCAAGCTGCGCCCCGATCTCGTCATGCTCGACATTTCGATGCCGCAGAAAAGCGGCCTCCGGGTTGCCTCCGATCTGCCCGAGGCGGAGCGGCCGGAGATCGTCTTCGTGACCGCGTTCGAGCAATATGCCCCCGACGCCTTCGAGGTGGAGGCCGCCGATTATCTGCTCAAGCCGGTGCGCTTCGATCGCCTGCGTCAAGCCGTCGGGCGAGCCCGGCGGCGGAGGTTGTTACGTGATGCCGAAGACAGGCTCGCCGCCTTGCCTCAGACCGACGTCCCGCGAGGCGCGGACGCGATCTGGGTCCAGGTGGCGGACGGACAGGTTCGTCTGCCGGTCGACCAGATCGAATGGATCGAGGCCGCCAAGGATTATGTGCTGATGCACACCGCCACCCGCAGCTACATCCACCGCATCTCGATGACCGCGCTCGAAGACTATCTCGATCCCGGCGCGCTGATGCGCGTCCACCGCTCGACCTTCATTCGGCCGGCACTGGTTGCGGGGGTCCAGCGGCTCGGGCGCGGACTGATCGCTCTCAAGATGCGGGACGGCGCCGTGGTGCAGGTCGGGCCGAGCTACGTGAAGGCGGTGCTGGCGCGGCTCGGCCTTGCCCGTGAGGCTGAATGAGCCTGCCTTAGGCGCGCCGGACATTCGTCGGCCGGCGCTTCGGGAGACGTCTCACCGTCGGGGAACGACCAGGCCGATCCACAGAATTTCGCTGTCAGCAAGCCGTAGCGGCCCGCAGCCGATTCCTGTACCTTCGAACGTGCAAGTTCATGGGGGGAAACATGGCAACGCTGACGACAGGACTGCCCGGCCTTGGGCGCGACGACCGCTTCTTTCTGATGCTGGCGATTGCGATGGCGCTTACGGTCGTCGCCGGCTTTTCGCTGCAGCTCGCCATGGGCCGCTCGAGCTTCGCCTCGCCCGTGCATGTTCACCTGCATGCCTTGCTGTTCTTCGGCTGGGTCACGCTCTACGTCGCTCAAAATGTCCTCGTCACCCGCGGAACGCTCGCGTTGCACCGGCGGCTCGGCTGGATCGGGGCAGCGTGGGCCGCGGCCATGGTCGGCGTCGGCATCTACACCACCGCGAACATGGTGCGGAACGGCACCGCGCCCTTCTTCTTCGAGCCTGCCTATTTCCTGGTGATGAATTCGCTGAGCGTGCTCTGCTTCGCCGGTCTCACCGCCGCCGCGATAATCCTGCGGCGACGTACCGACTGGCACCGCCGGCTTCATGTCTGCGGCATGGCGATGCTCACCGGCCCCGCCTTCGGCCGGCTGCTGCCGATGCCCTTGCTGATCCCGCATGCCGGCTCGGCGGTATTTGCGGCGCTGATGCTGTGGCCGGCGATCGGCATCGCCGCCGACCTGCGCCGCCGCGGTCGCGTCCACCCCGCCTGGTGGTGGGGCATCGGCGCGATGTTCGCGACGCAGGCCGCGATGACGCTGATCGCCCACAATCCGCTTGGCCTTGCGATCTACGATGCCGTGACCGCGGGCACGCCCGGCGCGCGGGTCGCCCCGCTCGATTTTCCGCCGCCGCCGGCCGGGCCGCTGATCACCGGGCGCTAGGCGCGACACTAGCCGACACGGTTCTCGCCCGCCAAAGTGCGCGCCACGAAATCAGGGAGAGCGGCATGGCGTGGGCGACGTGGCTTCTGGCGGGATTCTTGCTGTGCGTCGCGACCTTGCCCGCGGCGGCGCAGACCTGGACCGCCGACAATGGCGACGGCACGTTCACCAATCCCCTGTTCTACGACGAATTCTCCGATCCCGATCTGATCCGGGTGGGGGACGATTACTATCTCACCGGCACGACGATGCACGTCATGCCGGGGCTGCCGATCCTCCACTCGCGCGATCTCGTGAACTGGAAACTGCTCGGCTACGCGTTTGATCGTATGGATCTCGGCCCCGACATGCGGCTGGAAGGCGGCAAGAGCATGTACGGGCAGGGCATCTGGGCGCCGAGCTTCCGCTATCACGACGGCGTCTTCTATATCTTCTCGAACATCAACGGGCATACCACCCAGGTCTTCCGCGCAACCAATCCCGCGGGCCCGTGGACGCGCACGCCGATGAAGCGCTCGCTCCACGATCTCGGCGTGCTGTTCGACGACGACGGCAAGGTCTATGTGGTCTGGGGCTATCGCGAGGTGCGGATGGCGCAGCTCAATGCCGCGCTCGACGACATCGTGCCGGGCAGCGAGCGGGTCATCATCCACGCGGACCAAGGGATGGGCGAGGGTGCGCATCTCTACAAGATCGACGGCCGCTACTACATCACCAGCGCGTGGTATTCGGGGCGGATGCGCATGCCGATGGCGCGCGCGGACACGCCCTACGGCCCTTACGAGGTCAACCATGCCGTCAGCCTCGACGAGGGCTGGGGGAGCGCCGAGGGATATCGTCACCGCGGGGCGCCGAAGCCCCCGTTCGACATCGTGCCGCCGACGACCACCCCGGGGCGCAACGTTCTCCACCAGGGCGGCTTCGTGCAGACGCCGAAGGGCGAATGGTGGGGCTTCTCGATGACCGACTTCAACTCGCTGGGACGGCTGACCGGGCTGTCGCCGGTGACGTGGAAAGACGGCTGGCCCTTTTTCGGACTGCCCGGGAATCTCGGGCGAACGCCGCGGACGTGGATCAAGCCGGCGGGCGGCGCAACCGCCAAGCCGTTCGCGCCTTATGCGCGCGACGATGCCTTCACCGGTCCGGATCTGGGGCGGGTTTGGCAATGGAACCATCTTCCCGACGACAAACGCTGGTCGCTGCGGGAACGGCCCGGTTTCCTGCGGCTGCACACGCTTCCCGCCACCGATCTGCTGACGGCCCGCAATTCGCTGACCCAGCGCGCGATCGGACCGCGCTCGTCACCGACCACTGTGCTCGAGACGAACGGTCTTCGCGACGGCGACATCGCCGGGCTGGCGCTCCTGGGCCTCCCATGGCGCACGCTCGGGGTCCGGCGTGAGGGCGGAGCACTGGCGATCGAGTTCCGCGACCAGAAGGACGACACGCGCGTGCGGGTGCCATTTGCGGGCAAGCGGATCTGGCTGCGCGCGGATTGCGATTACCTCACCGAGCAAGCACGCTTTTCCTACAGCCTCGACGGCCGGCGCTTCACGCCGATCGGCGATCCGTTCGTGATGGCCTTCCAGCTCCGCACCTTTCAGGGCATCCGTTACGCGCTGTTCGCCCTCAACGATCGTGGGCGGGCAGGCGGTTATGCCGATTTCGACAGCTTCGCAGTCGCGGAGCCAAAGTCCAAGGGGCTGATGCAGCCGGTGCCGCTCGGCAGGGTTGTGACGCTCACGCCGCAGGGATCGGCAATGGCCCTGAGCGCGCATGAAGGTTCGATCCTCGTCCGGAGCGGCGGCGAGGCGGCCCGCTTCCGGGTCCGGGACATGGGCGCGGGCCGGGTCGCGCTCGCGCTTGCGGATTCCCATCTGTCGATCAACGCGACCGGCGACGCCTGGCTCAAACCCGGCGCCCCGGGCGCAGGCGAGACCTTCCAGTGGATGGAGACGGTCTATGGCGAGCCGATGCTGATGTCGCTGGCCACGAACCGCTATCTGTCCGTCGACCCGCTGAGCGGCCAGGTTTCGGCCACGAGCCCCGGTGCGCGCTCCGACCGCGCCGATCATGCGCGATTCCTCGTAACCGAGGTCGCCGGCAAAGAGCGGTGAAGGGATCAGGCGAACGGCGTGGCGAATTCGAGGCGGATGCCGCCCGGAATGAAGACCAGGAAGTGCCGCGTCGCCGAGCCGGGCCGCATCGGCTCCGGCGCAACATCGACGGTCACCTGCGGGTGAGCGTGCACCGTCTCCCAGACTGCATCGAGCGCTGCATCGTCGGCCACTGCGAGCGACAGGTGGTGAAGTCCGATATTGGCACGCCGATCGAACGCACGCGCCGTGATCGGATCGGCGGCCCGCCAGAGCGTCAGCAGGATCGCGCCGTCCGAGACGAAGACGGAAGGGTAATCGGGCACGCCGCCCACCTGATCGAAGCCGAGCGTGTCGCAGAAGAAGGTCTTTGCCGCGTCGAGATCGGGCACGGTGAGGCCGATATGGTGGACTCCGCGCGTCAGCTTCATGATCCTTGTCCTTCCAGTTCGGCGACGCGCGCCCGCAGGCTCTCGAGTTCGGCGAGCAGCGGCCGCGTGGCCCCCGCGATCTCGGCTTCGGTAAATCGCCGGGTGATGTGCTGCGGGCAGTTCCAGTCGAAACCGATCACGTCGATCAGGAAGGCGCGCTCCGCCTCGGGGCCTTCGGTCGTCACCGACGCCAGGTCGGCGGGATCGATGCTGACGCGCGCCCGGCCGATCAGCTTCAGCCGGCGCCGGTTCGGATAATCCATCAGGAACAGGGCGACGCGAGGTTCCGCGTTCAGGTTTGCGGCCGAAAGATATTGGCGGTTGCCGTCATAGTCGGCGAAGCCGATCCGGTTGCCGGCGATCCGGCGGAGAAAGCCCGTCGGTCCGCCGCGATGCTGGACGTAGGGCCAGCCGTCCTCGGTGACGGAGGCCATGTAGAAGCTGTCCCGGGCGGCGAGAAAGTCCGCTTCCCGATCGGTGAGAAGGTCGGCCGCGCCGGCTTTCGCCTCCATGCGCGCATAGGAGTCGCGGGAGCCCGCCGCCTGCTGGAGCGCACGAGCGCCCGGGCCGAACATCTTGTGGAGATAGGTCGCTGCCATGCCCCGAAGGTAGAACGTTGCCGAAATGGTGATAATGGCCGAGAAACGAGGTTCACCATTGCACGAGGAGGAACGATGGACCGCTTCGAGAGGCTGACGGTCTTCGTGGCGGTTGCCGAGCAGCGTGGCTTCGCCGCCGCGGCGCGCGGCCTCGGCCTGTCACCGGCGGCGGTGACTCGCGCCGTGGCCGGGCTCGAGCGCCGGCTCGGGGTGACCCTGCTCCACCGCTCGACTCGCGCGGTGTCGCTCACCGACGAAGGTGCGGGCTTTCTCGATCGGGCGCGGCGGATCCTCGCCGATCTGCGCGAGGCCGAGCAGATCGTGGGCGGGGGCCGATCGGTTCCGCGCGGTCAGCTCTACGTCACCGCGCCGGTCCTGTTCGGGCGGCTGCACGTGCTGCCGGAGATCGAGGATCTGCTGGCGGCGCATGACGGACTCAGCGCGCGGCTGATGCTGGTCGATCGCAACGTCCGCATCGTCGAGGAAGGAATCAACGTTGCGGTTCGGATCGGTGTGCTTGCAGACAGCGCCTTGCGGGCTGTCGCGATCGGCGCGGTACGGCAGACGATCGTCGCCAGCCCCGCCTATCTGGCGAAACATGGAGCCCCTTTCGATCCGGCGGATCTGCGCCGGCATCGATGCATCCTCGGCAACGGCGCCCGCGTCGCCAGCGCCTGGAGCTTCGGAGCCGACGGGCGCACGATCGTCGAAGTGGCGCCGCGGCTCACCGTCAACAGCATCGATGCGGAGATCAGGGCCGCCGAAGCGGGCCTGGGGCTGGCGAACCTGCTGAGCTATCAGGTCGCCGACGCGATCGCCGCCGGACGGCTCGTGCCCGTGCTCGCGGATCGCGCGCCGCCTGCGCTGCCGGTCAGCCTGCTCTACGAGGCCGCACGCGCCTCCATGCCGTCGATCCGCTTGTTCATCGACGCCATGCGCGCGCGGGCACGCCGTGGCGCCTGGACCTGAAGTTGACGCCGCTCTAGAGGTCGAGCAGCACCCACAGCCGCGCGATCCTGCCGTCGACGATCTCGGCGGTGTCGATTCCGGCGACGGTCGGCTCTGCGCCGGCATCACCGGCACGCCAGGGCAAGGATGCCATGCCGTGATGGCCAAGGGCGCGGCCCTGTGGAACGAATCGGAAGTCCGCCCCGAAGCGGGCAAGCAGGGCGCCGGCAACGTCGGAAATGGCGTCGCGGCCGCGGATCACGGCATCGGGTTCGTACATCACGGGGTCGGCAGCATAGAGCTCGGCGATCGCCTCCGCCCGCCGCGCGGCATCCCGCTCGTTGAACACGCGCTCCAGATTGGAGCGCAGCAGGTGATCATGGTCCGGCTCCGCGACGCCTGCGGAGTTCGGTTCGGCATCTGACATCGGTGCACCTCGCGTGAAGACCTCGATTTGGAGCCAGGAGGGAATGATGAGTCAAGCCCGGGCTCTGCATTGAGGCGCGTGGTAGGATACCGCGGCTTGCCTGGCTGGCGGGTCGACGAACCTCAGTGCTTGTCATCACGAAGGCCGGCTGCGATAAAGAACAGGCCGAAAATAGAGTTGCAGGTCGGTAGCTCCTGCGCCCGGATCCCGGGTTCTTCTCAGCCGCGGCGTTGACCCAATGGCTTGGGAAGACGCTGGCGATTCGTTTGGCGTTTTCCCGGCTGATGCCGAGGACATCCGATGGTACCGATCTCGATTGCAGCCCTTGTCTGTGCAGCCCTGTTCACCGGGGCGGCAGGCTATATCAGCCTTGTCGAACACCCGGCACGTCTTGGCCTCGACGACGCACCTCTGCTCGCGCAGTGGCAGCCGAGCTACAGCCGGGCCTTGCCGCTTCAATCCGGATTGGCCGTCGCCGGCGGGCTGGCCGGCCTTGCCGCCTGGTATCTGTCGGGCGCGGGGTTGTGGGTTGCGGGGAGCGTGGCCCTGCTCGCCAACTGGCCGTTCACATTACTGGCGATCATGCCGACCAACCGCCGGCTCAAGGCCATCTCTCCCGGTGAGGCGGGGCCGGCGAGCCGCAAGCTGCTGGTGACGTGGGGCAAAATCCATCATGTGCGAAGCGGCCTTGGCCTTGCTGCCGTGATCCTGTTTGCGATGGCATTGGCGGACATGCGCTGAAAGAACGTGCCGGGCGCGAACGACGCTTCAATGCGGGCTTCAATTGCCGCCCTCCATCCGCCGAACCTCCTCCGCAACGCCGCCCTTCGGGCGCTCGGCACTGATCCGATCCTGCATCTTCGTATCGAGGCTGGACCGCATCTGCCGCAGGACGGGGTGGCAATCGGTGATCCGACGGCCGTAGGTCAGATTGAACCGGTAGTCGAAGCCGGGCGGGTTGGCGCCGATCAGATGCTGCAGCATCGTCTCGATTTTGTCCAAGCCCTTGGCCATCAGGCTCTCCGCCGAGCAGCCGCTATCATAGTCCGCGCACAAGGATCCGATGCGCTGCCGGAGGTCTTCGGGAAGGGGCGTGCACAGTTCGCGAAGCGCCTCCCGCTCCCGTTCCTTTCTGCCGTCGTCGGCAGCCTGGAGCGGCGCGGGCACGTCGCCGGTAATGGCCTCGGCGAGATCATGGACCACGCACAGCTGCAGCAGCCGGAGAAGATCGACCTGCTTGAGGTCGTCACCGAGCAGCATGGCCAGCAGGCACAGGCGCCAGCTGTGATCGGCCGTACTCTCCTGACGGCCGCTGGCGGTCCGGCCCGTCCGCAACGTGTCCTTCAGCGCCGATGCCGACTGCAGGAAGTCGAGGATGCCCTCCAGCCGGGTTGGGTCGACAGGGGGATTGAGGGGGTGATCGCTTCTCATCCCGTCACCCTATCGCTGCCGGGCCGTGGAGGAGAGGAATAGATTATGCGTGTGCGTCAGCCGATCGTCGTCGTCAGACGGCCGACCCGGCCATCGGCGAGCGGGAGCGTTTCCCAGAGCATATGGCTCCGCGGCACCGGAACGTCCGATCGGCCGTTGCCCTCGGTGCGCACCTCGAGTGTCTGATAAGGGCGCTCGAACCAGCCGCGCTCGAACAGTCCCGCCTCCGCGGCCTCGATCTCCGGACTGGCAAAGCGCCATAGCGACCTGCCAATGAGGTCGGAGATGTCGGTCCGCCAGCTTGCCGCTCGGCTGCGGGATGCGGCGAGGAGGGTGTGCGTTGCGTCGCAGATGAGATGGACCGGGCGCTGCGAGGATTCGACCAGTCGCTTCAGCCCGGCATCATGATCGTTGCCGACCGAGGCGGAGATCAGCGCGACGATCCGCGCCCGCTGCGCCGCATCCGGCCGGTGGCTTCCGCTCTCCCAGCGCGACACACATCCCTGGGAAACGCCGAGCGCCTCCGCCACCGCGCTTTGCTTGACCATGTTCAGCCGCCGGAATCGTCTGAGCGCGGGGCCGATCGGAAGCTCGGAGATCATGGGGGCTCCGGTGGTTGTCGGGTGGGCCCGGTTCAAAGCGGTCGGGTTCGCGGAACCATCTGTGCACGCCGTGTCGGCGGGAGCAAGCGCAAACGAACAGGAGGAAGAATATGAAGGACGCGAGGGGTGGTAAGGCCCACGTCGTGGCATCGAAACCGCGGCGGATATTCGGGCCAGGCTGATCCGAGCCCGACCCGAAATTCCGTTGACGCGCTTATTCCGGATCGCTGCCTTCGAGGCCCGCCAGCCGCGGACCGACGGTCTTGGCGACGTCGACGCGAACCGAATCGTTGTGCGCTTTCACCGTCTTCATGACCTTGCCCTCTCGGTCGAGCAGAACCGCGCCTTCGTCGGATCCTTCCGGAGCCAGGCGAACGATCAGCGGCGCGGGATGAAGCCGGTTGCTCGCTCCGTTAGCGCCGTCGACGACTGCTCCGACGCCGCCGCCGAGCAGAATGTTGCCGAAGGTCGATCCGCCGAGCTTCGACTGGATCAGCACATAGGTCGGCTTGTGGCCGGCAAGCGTGATGTCCGCCCGCAGATCGTCCTTGCGCCGAAGCTCGATCTCGCACGGGGTCGTGCACGTCTTGCCGTTGCTGAACCGAACGCTTGCCCCTTCCGGACGCGTCTGGGTCTTGTAGTCCGTCTTGGTGCCATTGACGACCGTCGCGCAGCCGCCGAGGTTCACAGCCGCCGCGGCTGCGAGCATGATCATGATCTTTTTCAACGAAAGTCCCCGTTTCCCGCCAGCCGACGTGGCTGACCCCGGGACGGGTATCGCGAGCAACATACGGGCGGACAAGGCTGATCGGAGTGTCACCGCTCCCAAAACGACACAGCGATTGCCCTGGCTAGTCCGTTCGGCGCACTTGATCTGATCTCGACCTTTCCGACTGAGACTTCCGCTGGCTCCCTCGATACTCCCTCAGCCGCCGCCGGTTTCCGCTGCGCGCGCGGCGACGAGGCGGTCGATGTTGCGCAGGAACACGGCGAGCACCGGCGACGGATTGTCGGCGCGGTAGCCGGCCGCGATCTCGATCACCGGGCCGTTGCCGGCGAGCGGGCGGCTGACGAGGGAAGCGGGCAGTAGCGCCTTCACATAGGCCGGCAGCAGGGTGACGTTCTTGGTCGAGGCGACGAGGGAGATGCCGGTGGCATAGCTGTCGAGAAAATGGGTCGGCGCCATGCTAAGGCCGCGCTCGGCGAAATAGCGCTCGACGATCCCGCGCAGCACGTGCGGCGTATCCGAATAGCCGATGAACCCCTGCGGATCGATGTCGCGGGGATCGATTTCGCGCCGCGCCGCGAGCGGGTGCTCGCGCGGCAGGATGACGACGATCGGCTCGTGCGCGATGATCTTGTAGGTGACGTTGGGCTGCGGCTCGATCCGCGAGAAGCCGAGGTCGATCTCGCCGCTTTGCACCGCAGCGCCGATCGCCGGGGAAAAGTCGCTGGTCACCCGGAAATCGATCGACTGCAGCTCGTCGCGCAAGAGATGGGTGACGTGTCGCAGCCACTCGACCTCCTGGCCGGTCAGGAAGCCGACTGCGAAACTGGCCTTGACCGGCCGCGCTGCCCGGCGTGCGGCGGCGACGGCCTCGCCGGCCTGAAGCAGGGTCAGCCGCGCATGGTCGAGGAACACGCGCCCGGCCGGGGTCAGCGTCACGCCGCGCGGGCCGCGCACCAGCAATTGCGCGCCGATCTCGAGCTCGAGATCCCTGAGCTGCCGGCTGAGCGACGGTTGCGACGTGTGGAGCCGGTCCTGCGCGGCCTCGGTGAGGCTCCCCGTCTCGGCGATGGCAACGAAGTAGCGAAGGTGGCGAAGCTCCATTCGCCATGCCTTACAGGCATGGCAGCTGGACATGCAAAGTCTTTGTCGCCGCTGCGGTCTTCTTCTATTTCGGAGGCGTCGAGAGAGATCGACCTGCCTCATGGCTATGGCAGGCGTCCACCAGATGAGCGGCAATCCAGCATGGAGACGGTGTCTCCGTGCATGCGAGCCCGTGCGTCCGGCGGACCGCCTCAGCCCAAGGGAGGTGCGATGTCCTCGGCACCCACGCGCCGCCACGAGCCCAATGCTCTGCGGCGCCCGTCAGAAGGAGATGCACAATGACCAGGATCCTCATCGTCCTGTCCGCCGCCGACACCTGGACCCGTGCCGACGGCTCGAAATATCAGAGCGGCGTCTGGGCCGAGGAATTCGTCGTCATGGACGAGAAGTTCGTCGCCGAACGCTGCACGGTCGACATCGCCACGCCCGGCGGCGTCGCGCCGAAGATCGATCCGCACAGCATGAACCCGGATGTCGTCGGCCAGGCCAATGTCGATCACTTCCGCCACTATCTCGAGTCGATCGCCGATCGCCTTGCTCACCCGCTGGTGCTCGCCGACATCGACGGTCGCCGCTACGACGCGATCGTCATTCCCGGCGGCCACGGTCCGGTCGAGGACCTCTACAAGGATGCCGACATGGGCCGCATCCTCGCCGAAGCCGATCGCGCCGGCATCCTGATCGCCCCGGTCTGCCACGGCCAGGCCGCTTTGCTCGCGGCGCGCGGTCCGAACGGCGAGTGGCTGTTCGCCGGCCGGGCGATGACCTCGTTCAGCGACGAGGAGGAGGTCGAGCTCGGCACCGCCGACAACGCTCCCTGGCTGCTCGCAGACACCTTGCGCAAGTCGGGCGCACGCTACGAAAAGGGGCCCAACTGGGGCGCCCACGTGGTGCGCGACGGCAACCTGCTCACCGGCCAGAACCCGGCCTCCAGCGCGCCGCTGGCCGACGCGGTGCTGGCGGCGCTGCGCTGACGCCCAGCGCCAAGCGGAGGCGGCGTGCCCCCCCGGCACGCCGCCGCCCGCTCAGCCCTGGCCCACCCTGGCGGCGTGAAGCACCCGCAGCGAGGCCAGGATCACCCAGAGATAGCTGGCGGCGAACAGCAGCCGGTTGGCCCAGCCGACATAGCCGCTGACCCCGGCGGGCAAGGCGGTGAGCGGCGCCGCGTCGCGCGACATCTCGACGCCCGCGGCCTTGAGCGCGCCGAAGAACAGCATGAGCGCCACGATCATGGTCATGAAGGCGATCCAGGGCAGATGCGCGCTCCACAGCGGCGGCGCGGCGATGTCGGTCCGGCGCGCCATGGCCAAGGTGACGAGCACGCACGCCGCGCAGAGCGCAGGGATGCCGATCATCGCCGCCGGCCCGTGCAGCTTGTGGTTGATGTCGAACAGTCCGCCCATCGTCTGTCCGACGCCGCCGACAAGCAGGAGGGCGAGTGCCCATTTGCCGAGGAGAGTCTCGTGGAGCGGCCACAAAGCCGCAATCAGCGCGAAAGAGGCCGATGCCCAGGCGAGAAAGGTGAGGGTCAGCAGCGCCGGATATCGGCCATTGGCATATTCGCTCACCATCCGCCACGACGGCGCCAATTCGGGGCTGACGACATGGAGCCCGAGCAGCGCGGCGGCGGACACCAGGGTGGCGAGGATCGCCGTCCAGGCGGCGGGCGCGGCCCAGCCTGTGGCTTGAACTTGCTCGACGAATGTGTCCACGCTGATCCCTCTGTGTTGGCCCCATCTGGCTAATTGGATGTAGCTTGCTGCAATGAATGAGTCAAAAACCAAAAGGACCTATTCTTCGGCGGCCCGGGCGGAGGCGGCGGAGGAGACGCGCGCGCGCATCCTCACCCGCGCACGCGCCTTGTTCGGTACGCACGGGATCGAGGCGGTGACCATTGCCGAGATCGCCCGGCAATCCGGGGTCTCGGCGTCGACGGTCTATGCCGTGTTCAAGTCCAAGGAAGGCATCCTGCGCAGCCTGATGGAGCAGGCGCTGTTCGGCCCGAGCACCCAGGCGGCCCAGCAGATTCTGGCGAACGTCGGCGACCCGGTCGAGGCGATCGCGCTGACCGCACGGGTCTCCCGTTCGATCTACGAAAGCGAGAGCCGCGAGCTCGGCCCGCTACGGAACGTCTCGGGCTATGCGCCGGCCCTGCGGACGATCGAGGAGGAGTTCGAACAGGCCCGCTACGCCATGCAGGAGGAGCGGCTCGATCGGCTGTTCGCCGCCGGGCTCGCCAAGCCCGGCATCAGCCTCGCCGAAGCGCGGCGGATCCTGTGGATGTACACCAGCCGCGACGTCTATCGCATGCTCGTGGTCGGCGGCGGGTGGACGCACGACCGCTACGAGGAATGGCTGTCGCAAACGCTCGTGGAAGCGCTGGTGAATGCGCTCGAAATGGGCGGTCGGGCGCAGCGCGGATGAGGGCGGAAGGGCGATGCGACAGGCGGGGCCATGCCTGTTCGCATGCCTAGCGAAACAATAGCGGGAAGAAGCGGTCTGGTGACCTTCGGCCTGTCCGGCGAAAAGTCCCAATGGCGCTTGAAAGAAATCGATGCGGATTGAAGCACATACGTGCTATATTCAACGAATCACGGGAGCCCTATTTAGCAATCCTGTGGCTGAGAGAAGTTGATTCCTCCCGCTTAACGCAATGGAGGAACCGATGTATTTGCATGCCAACACGAGCGCCGAACGCGAAATCTCTTTCGATCTGTTCGCCGAGTGCGAGGCCGAGGTGCAGAAGTTGCGCCAGACCATCGTTCATCTCGGCAGGGTCAGCGCGATGGGAACGACCGCGGCGATGGTGGTTCACGAACTCGCGCAACCGCTGACGGCAGCCTACAATTATCTCGCCGTCGCACGGCGATCGTTGCCGGACGAAAGATGCGCGGAGATCGAACAGCTCGCCAAGGCCGTCGAACTGGCCGAGCTGTGCCTCGTCCAGGTGTCGGACGTCATTCGAAGCGTCAGGGGTGCCGCGTCGACGCATGCGGTCGCGCACCATGCGGTCGACCTGCGAACCATCGTCGATGATGTCTTGCGCCTTTATGGCGCGGCCTGGGACTTCACTCTGGGGATCGAGATCATGCCATGGGCGGCTCTCGTGGTCGGAGACCCGATCCAGCTGGGGCAGGTCCTCCAGAATCTGATCAGGAACGCCGCCGATGCCACCGCCGGCCAGGCCGATCGATCGCTCACCATGAATGCGGATATCGTGCGCGGGATGGTCGAGGTTCGGATCGAGGACAATGGCCCCGGCATTCCGGACTCGCACAAGGCCGATCTCTTCTCGCCGTTCAACAGTACGAAAGCCGACGGCCTCGGTGTCGGCCTCTCGATATGCCGGACGATCGTCGAGAACCACAAGGGGCGGATCTGGATGGAGCGTCTGCCGGCCGGCACGGCCTTTTGCTTCACGCTCCTCCCGGCATAGGTCCCCTCGGGGCTCGGCTGACGGCCATGCCCGTTGCTGCGGAGATCATGCGCGCTGCACCCGGGCTCGTTCGCACGTGAGACCCGGAAACACGCGTCCCGAGGCTCGGAGGGGCCGTGGCCTCAGGATCGTGTACCGGCTTCCAGTCTGCCCGCGATCCGGCGGAGGAAGCGTGGCGCTCCCGGGGAGGTAAGGGTGAGATCGTACCAGCCGTCGGTCTCGCGCACGGACCAGATCGGGGCGCGCCGCGAATCGGCCGCGGGCCAGGCGGCATGCCGGTCGCTCCGGGCACCCGGCGTGACGACCAATCCGGCCGGGTCGGGCGACGTAAGGCGGATCTCCTTCGCCGGCGCGTCCAGCCGCCAGGAAAGGCGCCCGGTCAGTGCCGCGTCGCGGGCGTCGCCGGCGAAATGGCGGTGGAACCCGTTGGGCCCCAAAACCCAGAGATCGTAGGCGCCATCCGGTCCGTGCGCGTCCCAGGCGCCCGCCAGTTGCTTGTCCGCCTCCACCGTGTAGCGGCGGGGAAGGCGGTCCAGAACGAGGCGGTCGTAGACGTGGAAGACCGCGCCGGCAGTTCCGCGGGCGTCGAAGGTCAGACGGAGGGTGCGGCCGTGGCGCGCTTCCGCCACGTCGAGATCGTAGGGCAGGGGACGTGCGGGGCGGGTGCCCGGCTCCTGCCGGAGCGGCTGCGGCCTCGCCGGTGCGGCCGGGGTGACCTGGCCCTTGATCGCCGCGGCGCGGGCGGCGGCGGGCCGCGGGTCGGGCAGGGGCCCGGCCCGTGTCTCGTTCGGTCGGGCGAAGTCGAAGGCGGAGGTGAGATCACCGCAGATCGCACGGCGCCAGGGGGAGATGTTGGGCTCGGCAATGCCGAAGCGGCGTTCCAGGAACTGAAGCACCGATGTATGATCGAACACTTGCGAGTTCACCCAGCCGCCCTTGCTCCACGGCGAGACGACATAGCAGGGCACCCTCGGACCGAGGCCATAGGGGCGGCCACGCAGCGCCTCCAGGTCGTCCTTGGCGTCGGCCGCGCTCGGCACGTCGTGATATTCGCCCGCAATGCTGACGGTCGACGCGCCGGCGAGGCCGGCCGGGGCGGCGGGGTCGCGCGACGGCGGGGCCGGCGGCGGAACGTGGTCGAAGAAGCCATCATTCTCGTCGAACATGATCAGCAGGGCGGTGCGGCTCCACACCTTGGGATCGGCGGTCAGCGCGTCGAGCAATTCGGCAGTGTAGGCGGCGCCCTGCGCCGGGCTCGACGGGCCCGGATGCTCGGAGCCGGCGGCGGTGGCGATGATCCACGACACCTGCGGAAGCCGTCCCGCGAGCACGTCGGAGCGGAGGGTATCAAGGCCGCGCGTGGTCAGCGCCCGCGCGCGCAGTTGCGGATCGGCGCCGGGCGCCCCCGCATGCGCCGCGCGGAAGCTGGCGAAGCCGACCAGGGGATTGTCGGTGAAGTTGTCGGCCATGTCCTGGTAGATGCGCCAGTCGATTCCCGCCGCCTGCAGCCGCTCGGGATAGGTCGTCCAGGAATAAGGTTCGGCGGCGCCGCCGTCGGCGGGGAAGCTGTCGTGCGAATTGGCAATGGCCGGGCCGCCGTTCCGGCCGGAGGGATCGTTGGTGCCGGTCCACAGGAACAGGCGGTTGGTGTTGGTGCCGGTCTGCGCCGAGCAATGATAAGCGTCGCAGAGCGTGAAGGCATCGGCGAGCGCGAACTGGAAGGGCAGGTCCTCGCGGCCATAATGGCCCATCGCACGCTCGGTCTTGTGCGCGGCCCAGTGGGCCATGCGGCCCTGGTCCCAGGCCCGCTGCGCATCCGGCCAGCCGTGCGGAGTCCCCTCCATCCGCATCAGCGCCCAGTCGCGCTGCGTGGCGAGGTGAAAGGGCGAGACCGCGCGCGCGCCTCCATCGGTGCCGGTGGCCTGCTGCCAGACATCTCTAGCCGGTCCGGGCACCGGGATCGGGAACGGATCGGCGAAGCCGCGGACTCCGCGCAAGGTGCCGAAATAATGATCGAAGCTGCGATTCTCCTGCATCAGGATGACGATATGCTCGACGTCGCGGATGGTGCCGGTGCGCACGTCCGCGGGAATCGCGAGCGCCCGCGCGATCGACGGCGGGAATGCGGCGAGCGCGGCGGCGCCGAGGCCGCCTTTCAGCAAATGACGGCGCGGAATACGGGTCACACGGCCTCCAGCCTCTTCGATCCTTGTGCCATGCCGAAGCGCGCGATGCTGCGCACCCGGCTGTCGGCGCGGCGCCGGTCCTCGACGATGCGCAGGTCGGCGGTCAAGGCACGCCGGCCGATATCGAGCAGCGCATAGCCGGCCTGCTCGACGTCGCTGAAGCGGATGTGCGGATTGTTGGCGCGGGCGTCGCCGAAGCGCCCGGCGGGCGGCGAGGCGGCCGCGAGCGCCGAGGTGACGATCTCGCTCGCCACCGGCCGGCCGGCGCGATCCCTGACATCGCTGACCCAGAAGGAATGAACGTCGCCGCTCAGCACGACCGGGCTCTGCACGTTCGGGCCGGCGAGGTCGGCGAGCAGCCGGTCGCGGCTGGCGGCATAACCGTCCCATTGATCGCTGAACGTGGCCCGCCGCTCGCCGTCGAGAAACAAAGGTGCGAAGAAGACCTGCTGGCCGATCAGGGTCCACGGCCGCCGCTCGCCGGCGAGGCGGCGGGAGAGCCAGCCTTCCTGGTCGCGCCCGAGGATCGTGGCAGCGGGCGCCCTCGCCGCGGCGCAGCCCTCGAGGCGCACGTTACGGGCGACATTCGGCTCCGCGCAGGGCGGCACGCTGCGATATTGACGCGTGTCGAGCACCGACAAAGAGGCGAGATCCGCCCAGTCGACCGCGCGGAACAGGCGCGGCGACGGCCGGCGTCGCCACAGGCTCGGGCGGATCGGCATATGTTCGAAATAGGCCTGGTAGGCGGCCGCCCGCCGCTTGGCGAACAGCACCGGCGGCACCCCGTCACGGTTGGCGAGCCCGGCATAATCGTTGAGCAACTCGTGATCGTCCCAGGTCACCAGCCAGGGGCAGGCGCGATGCGCGGCCTGCAGGTCCGGATCAGTCTTGTAGAGGGCGTGGCGCCGGCGATAGCCGGCGAGATCGATCGGATCGGGCGCGCCGAACGCGCGCACCACTGGCTGGCCCGGATAGGATTGCTCGTAGATGTAATCGCCGAGCTGCAGGATGAGATCCGGCGCCTGCGCGACGATGTCGCGATAGGCGCCGAAACGGGCCTGCTCCCAATGCTGGCACGACGTCACCGCCAGCCGCAGCCGATCGGCGGTTCGCGGCACCGTTGCCGTCCGCCCGACGGCACTGGTCGCCCCGAGCGCGTGGAAGCGATACCAGTAAGGCCGCCCCGGCGTGAGGCCCGCCAGTTCGACATGCACGCTGTGGGCATGCTCGGGATGGGCCGTGATGCTGCCTTTGCGGACGATCGTCCGGAAGGCCGGGTCGGCGGCGATTTCGAAGCGGACCGGAACGGGCGCCGCAGCCAGCGCGGTCGCGCCGGGCCCGACCAGCCGGGTCCACAGCACGAAGCCGTCGTCGCTGGGGTCGCCGCTGGCGACGCCGAGGCCGAACGGATCCGTGTCGCTGCGCGCGCCGAAATCGATCGCGCATGCGGGGGCGGCGGCGAGCCCCGCCATCGCGGCGAGGATCGCCCGCCGATGCCATTCCGTCGAAGTCACGCGCCCTCGGTAGGCGGGGCCGATGACGGGAATGTGACCAAGTAGCGTCATGAAACTGAAATCCCCACGTCACCAACCTGTCGCGGCCGCGGCCTAGGGCGCCGGCAGACGCCCCAGATGGCGCCCTGATTGAGGAAAAAACGTGCTCTCGAAGACGATGCTCCTGGCTTCGGCCGGGTCCCTGGCCCTGCTCGCCGCGCCCGCCGTTCACGCCCAGGCCGCGGCCGACGCGTCCTCGCCCGCCGATCCCGCCGCCTCTGCGGAGCAGGGCGAGGAGATCGTGATCTACGGCACCGGCAAGGTCCGCCAGGAACAGACGATCAACGAGGCCGCACTCGACATCCTGCCGCCGGGAAGCTCGCCGCTCAAGGCGGTCGCCCGCCTGCCCGGTGTCGCGCTGCAGAGCTCGGATCCGTTCGGCAGCTACGAGCTCGGCACCCGCCTCTCGGTGCGCGGCTTCAACCAGAGCCAGATGGGCTACACGCTGGACGGCGTGCCCCTGGGCGACATGTTCTACAACAACCATAATGGCCTGCACATCAGCCGCGCGATCGCGGCCGAGAACATCGCGCGGGTCGACGTGTCGCAGGGCGCCGGTTCGCTCGCCATCGCCTCCACCAGCAATCTCGGCGGCAATCTCGAATTCATATCGCGCGCACCGTCGCAGGAACTGGGCGGCGAGATCGCGGCCACCTACGGGATGTACGACACCGTCCATCTCTACGGCCGCATCGACAGCGGCGAGCTCTCCACCGGCACCCGCATCTCCCTCTCGGGCGTCTACCACGATGCCGACAAGTGGAAGGGCTACGGCCAGCAGACCGATCGCAAGATCAACGGCAAGATCGTCCAGCGGATCGGTGCCGCGACCCTGACCGGCTGGCTGAATTATTCGCTCCACAAGGAGCGCAATTACGCCGATCTGTCGCCCGCGACCCTGGATCGGATCGGCTACGATCTCGATTTCCTGCGCCCCGATTTCGACACCGCCGTCCGGCTCTCGCAGATCAGCGCCAACCAGACCGCGTCGGCGGCAAAGCGGCCGCTGCCCTTCCCGACCGCCGGCCTGGTCTTCCCGACCCCCTACACCAACGTCAACGACACTTATTATGACAGTGGCGGGGTGCGCAGCGATTATCTCGGCGCGCTGACCCTCGCCGTGCCGGTGACCGACTGGCTCGCCGTCTCGGCGACCTATTACCACCATGACGACAAGGGCTCGGGCGGCATCTACACGCCGGCGGTGTTCTCGCCCGACGGTTTCCCGCTGTCGGTGCGCACCACCGAATATGGCATCAACCGCGACGGCGGCATCGTCAACGCCACGGCGACCCTCGGCGATCACACGCTCCAGGCCGGCTATTGGCACGAGGACAATGACGCGATCACCGATCGCAATTATTATGCCGTCAGTCAGAGCAACCGGCCCGACGTGACCGACTTCCTCGCCAATCCGTTCCGCTCCGATTTCCTCACCGATCTCACCACCGTCACCAATCAATTCTATGTCAGCGACAGCTGGCGGCTGAGCGATGCGCTGACCATCGCCGGCGGCTTCAAGGGCGCGCGGGTGGAAAACGGCATCACCACCAATGCCGGCACGCCGTTCATCAACGGCAAGATCGCCGCCAGGGACTGGTTCCAGCCGCAGATCGGCGCCACCTACCGCACCGGCGGCCAGGAATTCTTCGCCAATTATGCCGAGAATATGCGCGCCTACATCAGCTCGTTCCGCGGGCCGTTCGGCACCACCCAGGTCGGCTTCGAGGCGATCCGCGACGTGCTGAAGCCGGAGACGTCGCGGACGATCGAGGCCGGCTGGCGCTTCGAGACGGGGCCGGTGCGCGGCGTCCTCGCGCTCTACGACGTCAAGTTCGAGAACCGGCTGCTCGCCGCGTTCAGCGGCGCCAACATCCTCGGCAATCCCAGCATCCTGCAGAATGTCGGCAGCGTCACCAGCCGCGGCGTCGAGATCGCAGCCACCTACCGGGCGAGCCGGGCGGTGTCGCTGATCGGCTCCTATTCGTACAATGACAGCACCTACGACGACGACACCGTCAACGGCGCCGCGCTCGTCGCTACCAAAGGCGTGCGGACCGTCGACACGCCCGCGCACCTCGCCAAGGGCGAGCTCAATTACGACGACGGGCGGTTCTTCGGCAATTTCGCGGGATCGTACACGTCGAAGCGCAACGTCACCTATACGGGCGACGTCACCGTCGGCGGCTACGTCCTGTTCGACGCCGCGCTCGGCTACCGCTTTCCCGAAGGCGGGCCGCTCGCCGGCTTCGAGCTGCAGATCAACGCGGCCAATTTGTTCGACAAGAAATATATCGCAGCGCTGGGATCGGGCCAGTTTTTCAACACCGCGGCCTCGCTCAACAACACCCTGCAGGCCGGATCGCCCCGCCAGGTGTTCGGCACGATCCGCAAGCGTTTCTGAGGATGGCGCGGGTCAGGCCGGCGGCCTGGCCCGTGTTCAGGCGCCGGTGAACGGGTCGGTGGCGCGCACCGGACGGTGGAGGATGTTGGGATTAGCTGTGACCGGCGGCGGTGTGAATCGATGCTTCGTCCTTCACGCTCCAGGACGCGCGGGGCGCGTCTTGTGGGCGTGGCCCTACTTCCCCATGATCGTGTCGATCAGCGCCGTCTGGACAGACAGCGCCTCGGCAGGCTCCTGCTTGGCCGCGTCGTTGGGGCGTGCTGGTTCCGATACTTGTGCTTGGGTGATCGCCGGCATCAGCGGAAACGCGCAAAGGCAAAGGCGCCGTACAGGCGTCCGTGCAGGTGCCCCAGCTTGGGCGTGTGCAGCGCGCTGTTTTCATTACCCCAACTCACCAAATACAGGCTGGTTCGCCAATTCTGCATGTCGGCAACGCCAGGGCGGGAGGCCGACTTGAGCGCGTCTTCCAGCGGGACGACTTTGCCGCCTTCGCCTGCCTGGATCAGGGGGCGGCGATGGGGGTTCACAACGACCCAGTGCCGCTTCCGGAACGTGTTAGTGCCGCCGCCGCTGAGCAGGCTCGAGTCAATCTGGAGGACGATCCAGCTGTTCACCCAGTGCTTGAGCAGGCCTAGGTTGGCCGACACTGGGCTCTTCATGATGCCCTGGCCCATTGTGTCGCCGCGCAGGCTGCCGCCGACAGCGGCAAACCAGGCTTTGACGACATCGGGGTAGGTGACCGATCCGAGTTGATCATCGGGCTTGGGATGTCCGAACACCCAGCCGACCGGGCGCGTGGAAGCGCTGAGCGACGCCATCGTCATCCAGTCGAGATCGGAGATCAGCGCGCGGCCGGGTTGGGCCTTTCGTGCCTCGGTGAGTGCGGTGCGCGTGCCGATGCTGCTGTCGACCTCCACGATGCCGGCCTTGCCGCGAAAATCATACTCGCCCTTCAGCCAGAGACTGATAGCGTAGCTGACATATAGGTCCGGGCGATCCTCCAGCAGGCAGTAGAGGAAGGCGGCCGGGCCGCAATAAGAGGTGCCGACCTGACGGGGCAGATCCTTACCCTGCAACCGTCGGTTAAGCTGCGTGACCAGGTCGTTGCGGGAGATGGGCCAGCCGGCGGGACTCTTCTGAAGGCCGGCCGCCGCGGTTTGCGTCGCGGCGGCGCTCTTGCCCGGCTTGGGATTACCGTTTGCGGAGAACTGGCTCACGATGTTTTGCGCAGCCTTGAGGCGTGGTCCTTGAGCGATCGTCATTGCGCATGCTCCTTGGCGTAGATCGCCTCCAGATTATCGACGCCACTGTCTTCCGGGGCGTGAAGCTCGCGCTGTTCGGCAACGGCCTGATCCTGTGCCCGTTGTTGCGCGGCGCCCTCGGTCCACCGATAGCCTGCATAAGCGAGGGAGGCGCCGAGCGCCGTCAGCAAAATAGCGACAATCGGCCCCGCTCGGCCGCCTTGGGACGATGCCTGCTGGCTGGCCAGATCAACTTTGGGAGTGCCCAACAACAGGAACGCGGCCACCCCGAAGAACAACAGCAAGGCGACGTAGGAGAGCAAGCGCGGTCCCGCTGCTATGCCGTAAAATGCGAGGGCGAACGCCGCGACGGCTGCCAGTGCCAACAGGACGAGTGCCGGGGCGGCGCGCTTTCCCATGTCCTGCCGACGACGGGCGGCTTCGATCACCAGCTTTGCCGTGGTGAGGCCGAGAAGGGCGCCGGCGAGGGTGACCACCAGGACGGTCCCGTCGCGCATGAGCAGGATGGCGATCCAAGCTGGCAGCAGCGCTGCCGCGAGGAATGCCAGCAGGCGCAGGCGCGAGGTGCTGCCCCGGGCGGAGAAAAAGCCCTTCAGAACGTCCATCGTGCGGGCTCTCCCCGGTTTGCCGCTCGGCTGTCGGGAGAGACAACGCGATTGGGGAGTGGATTGCAATGGGGTTGTGTTCCCCCCTGACGGAAATGCGACGCGGAGCTTCGTCATCAGCTTGGTCGCTTGTGGGTGTGCCCGCTCTTCCGCCTTGGCCAACCCTTTCTTGCTTTCAGTGGGGGCTACCTGCGGATCCGCGAGAGGAATTCCGGGGACACTTTCCTTAACTCCGAAGAGCCGCGCCCCCCCTCGCCGAAGTAGGCATGGTGCGTGCATCGGCGACGTGCCTGGAAGCGCGGAAGCAAAGACGCGGGCCACGCCGCAGCTTCCTGCGCGAGTGATGCGAGCGTCTGATCGAGCGGTACCACTTCCCGGTCTTGCCGCGGCAGGTGGCCTGCACCCGGAAGCTCGTCCGGATCAGCGTGTGCGGCGTGCTTCCGAATGTAGCTTAAGGACTTCCTCCAGCGGCAAGGCCTGGATGCGCGCTCCGTTGCCTTCGGCCGAAACCGCACGGAACATCGAATTCAGCACGGCCTCCTCCGTTGCCTCCACGGTCGCCTGGAAGAGCGGCGAGATGCGATCGTTGGGAAGTTCGGCGATCGCGGCGACATCGCTCCGCCGCTCGGGCGTGCGCCGCACGCTCTGGGCGGTGGAAAATGCGACGGCATAGTCGCCGGAGCCGTTGGTGATCGGTGAACCCGTGCGTGCGATGCCGAGGAAGGCGCGGCGCGCGAGCCGCTCGAGATTGCGATCCGACAAGGGCGCGTCGGTAGCGATCACGATCACCACCGAACCGTCCCCCGCTGCCGAATGGAGTTCGTCCTTGAGATAATAGTTGTCGAGCAGGGTGCCGATCGGCACGCCGTCGACGCTGAGCACGCCTCCGTAATTGCTCTGGACGAGTACCCCGACCGTATATCCGCCAAGCTTCGGCGGAAGCCGCCGCGAACTCGTTCCGATCCCGCCCTTCCAGCCGAACGCGACGGTGCCGGTTCCCGCGCCGACCGAACCTTCCGCAACGGGCCCGCCTCGGGCGGCGTCGATTGCGGCGCGCGCATCCGCCTTCGTCACCCTGCGGCGGCGGATGTCGTTCAGGGCGCCGTCATTGGTCTCGCCGACGATCGCGTTGACCGAGCGGACCTGCTCGTTTCCGGTCTGCTCCAACGTCCACTCGATGGCAGAAGCGGCCGCCTCGGGCACCGACAGGGTGTTGGTCAGCAGGATCGGAGTCTCGATCTCGCCAAGTTCTGCGACCTGGGTCGAGCCCATGAACTTGCCGAAACCGTTCGCCACCGCGAAACCCGCCGGCACCTTGTCCTGGAAGAGGTTGCCCGCGTGCGGCCGTATCGCAGTGACGCCGGTCCTCACGGCGGTGCCTTCGATCAAGGTTGTGTGACCGACCTGCACCCCCGCCACGTCGGTGATCCCATTGAGAGGCCCCGGCTCCAGCACGCCGATGCGGATGCCCGCCTCCCGGACTCGCGGACGCTCGGCCGCCGAGGCGGACGCCGCAGCAACGAGCGCGGAGGCGGCGACGGCGGAACGCACGAACGGCTTCAGGACCATGATATCTCCTCGCGGCAGGGCATGCCCGAGCCTACAGGCTTTCGCCGCCGCGTCGAGCAGTCCGGCGCGCTCGCCCGTCAAGAGCCGTGGTGGCTGAGAGCGGCATGATCCGTCTCCGGCCATCGGATTGTTCGATCCGTGACAGGCAAGCCGTGACGGAGCGCCCAGGGAATACCGTCAAATTCCGAAGCCACTTTACTTAACTCCGACGATCGACCGTGTACGCGGCTTCGGACTGGTTTGGCGGGCCGGAGCGTGTGGAACCGCGCATTGACGTTATCCGAGGTACCGCGCATGTATCGGTAACGAGATGTTCTCGGTCGGGCGGACCTGACTTGTACGATTGGCAGTGCTCAAATTTGTGTTGGGGGTTGTGATTGCATGACGGCTCCGGCTGAAGGTCGATCCTACGTGGGCGCAAATGGTGCGCTGGTCACTTTCTTCTCCTCAGAAGGACGCAGCTCGATATCCCGAATGCTGGTCGTCGGGCTGGCGACGTTGCTCGTGCTTTGGACATGCACCCTTAGTCGTTGGGAACATGGCATCTTGGTCAACGTGCTGGTGGGCGCGATCGCCGGCGCGGCAATTGGCAAATTTGGCGTAGAAGCACGTCGTCGGGTGCGCGACGCAGGTTTTAACATGCAGCTCGTCGGCTGGGTGTGGCTCGTGCTGGGGCTTCTTGAGCTGGTGTCCTGGCTCGCGTTTCTCGAGTCGGACCCAGATTGGTCTCAATGGCTGTTTCTGGGCCTCAACTTTGTCGTGCCGCTGGTCGCCGCGGTGTTCTTGCTCGCGCCGAGCCGGCGAGGTGATGTCGGCAGGGTCCCAGACAAGCCCCGCTTTTGGCGCGGTCCGGCTTTCGGCGCCGCCTGTATCCTGTCTGGGATGGCGGTGGCGGCCGCTCTTACCGCCTATGCAAATGGCGTGCGCGACGCGATCGAGCGCCGCGCGCAATTCGAGGCCAGCCGCCCGGAGTCGGCGCGGTGAACCGGATCACCTCGCGCTATTTGCCCCGCGCCAAAGCGCTGGTTGCGGCATTCGAAAACGAGGGGCGGCCGACGGGCCGGGCGATGTCGCCTGCGCAAGAGGTGCGGCGCCAGCAGAGCCCGGCCGGCTGGTCTGTCACACGGGCGCAACTTGCGCGTCAGCTCAACGAACGGCTGAACGGGGCATCGCTTCCGCACCAGCGCACCACATCCTATTGCGGTTGTGCCGCCTTTCTCTACTGCTTGCTCGAAGATCGCCCAGACTGGTACGTCGCTTATGCAACTGCCGTTTGGCGCGGGGAGCCGTTCAACTTCGCATCGCCGCATGAGCGAGTGAGCATCGTCGTAAATGCAACAACTCGCGACTCGTTACGCGATATTCAAGCAAGGAGCGGCCGGGCATCGCGGATCTCCGACCTCGACTGGATGATGATGGCGAGCCTGAGCGCAGCGACGCGGCGCAACCGAGCCGCGCCGTCCACTGGTGCAACGCCATCCGACCTGTTCTCTGCCATTACTTGGCCCTGGATGATCCGCCGCTGGTTCGCTTCGGTGGGGGCGTCTGCGCGGCTCGACTCTGTCGGCCAAGGACTAATGAACGGCTCGATGGAAGACCTTCTGGAGTTACTGGACCTGTGGGGCAGCCACTGGCTAGTGATGCAGATCGACGCCAGTTTGCTGAGCGGCGGGGGCCAGTCTATCACTCAGCGGCATTGGGTGGTGATCGATCCCGAGATGCGGCCGCTTATCCAGGCGAAGGGCCGTAGCGCGATGACGCCCGGCGAATTCGCCCGGCTGCGACGTGCCCGGCCGTTCGGAGCAGGTACGATTCCGCAGGATGCATATGGTGCAGCGGCGGCGGCTAACCGGCAGAGCGCCGAGTATCGCGCTGCGCCGACCAACCTGCGTGTGGTAAGTTGGGGAAACGAGCATACGCCCATTTGGGGATCGACGATCGGCAACGTCGCGGATCGCTTCTACGGCGGTTACGCGTTCCCGCGCTTCAACCGCTGAGCGCTACGGGGTTGGAAGAACGCGCGCGGGAGGTTCTACTCTGGGATCGGGTATAAGACGGCCATGGAACTCCGGTGGGCCCCGCGGACACTTTAAAATCCCGGGATCCCGACCCCGGGGACACTTAAATCCCGAGGACACTTCACTTAACTCCAATCGCCGGCCTGGACGAATATTGAGAAGCGTGCTGCCTATGCAGCCCGGGGGGAGGTTCGGCCCGCTTATGCCCGGGCTTTCGCAGCGCAACGTCTGATAAATGCGCGACTTGCCGGCCGAAAAGTTTGAGTTTGAGCGCGACGCCAGAACAAAGGGGCGTTTTGACGACCGCAAGGCTGCGATGCCGTACGCCCTGGTGGACGCCGTTGGCCGAGGATCGGGAGTGACACGAATCTTGTACAAATATGTGGCGGTCCTAGCCACCGTGACGATCGGCATTTCGCCGGCCTTCTCGCAGCCCCCCGAGGGGAGAGTCTCACGGCAGTCGGAGGGATCGTACCGGCTCCCTTATGCCGATGGCACGACTCTTTCCGTGTTCGATGACGCGGATACACATCGGCCGGGCGGGGCACTCGATTTGATCGGCGAGCCCCGCACGGGCGGGCCGCATCGGATCGTGGCGGCAGCCGACGGAACCATCATGGCGTTGGTCGATCGATACAAAGAGAAACAGAGCGGCCGAGCCGCCGAACTCTGCCGGAACAACTATCTCTGGCTATCACACGTCAACGGCGAGTGGACGCTCCACTCGCACATGCGCAGCGGTAGCAGCAGCGCGAAGGCGGGACTGAAGGTAGGAGACAAGGTTAGAGCGGGTCAGTATCTCGGCGACGAGGGCGATGTCGGCTGCGCGATGCTCTCGCACCTGCACTTCGAGGTGGCCGTTCCAACCGCCGAAGGTCCGATCGATGCTCGAGGGTTCCTGACCGACAACGTTCGTCGGGAACGGATGCGCTTGCCGCGGTTCTGCAGCGTGGCGGGCGAGTACGTCCGGAAAGACACTCGCTACACTGCGCGCGCTTGTAAGTAGAAAACCGGGCGGACAGCTGATTTCAGCGTCTGAGCTGCTGCCGGGCTGAGCGGCACGCGGGCCCGATCCCTGCCTGCAGCTTGCGGCACGCCGTCCCGATCCCCTTGAGCTACGAAGTGGCACCGTGGCTCATGAGGCAAGCGGTCAAAAGCCGTCGGCCAGCCTCCTGATGCGACCCTGCGATCGACGACATGATCGGTGAACGGCGGGTTCCAGCGAACGCTGCCGTCCGCCGACCCACGCGGGGGCGACCGGACTTGGTCGTGAGGAGACATTGCAGGTCTCCAGCACAGATGAGATGCTGCTCTCACCTGAGGTGGAGAGACGATGATGCTGGCTGTAGGTTTGGCGAGCTTCGCGATTTTCGCGAAGGAGGTGCCCGCCGTTCCGGGGGCTTGTACTGGGCCCGCGAAGGAGAATGTCGGCAAACCCGGCTGCTTCTTGTCGACGCAAGTGGAAATCGGCTCGCCACCCGCGACGCTCTACTGGCATATCGTCCCCGCAGAAACCGAGGAGGTTGCGAGAGCCGGTGCGAAGGGACGGGCGTGGAGTGAAGCTGTTCAGGCCCACGGTCGCTGGTGGCTTTATGTTCTTTCGTCCGAGAAGATCGAGCCAGTCCTGCCTCCGCACCACGTTGCCGGGCCCTTCCGACTCGAACCTGGAAGGTCGATCGTCGCTCGCTTCATGGAGTCTTGGTTCCCCCCTGGAATGCGGACGCGAGCTCACGCTTATTCAGGACCCAAGGCTTTCTACGTGATCGATGGCGAGCAATGCACGGAAACGCCAACGGAGCGACACACGATCCGGGCCGGCGAGAGCTACATCGTTCCCGGTGGCGCGCACCTGCAGGCGGCGCCCAAAGGAAGGAAGAGCGTGGTCTTGATTCTCGCACCCGAGCGGGAGCCGTGGATGCGGCTGACCAGCGCCTGGGCCGGTACGGATTACTGCCGCTAGGCTTCCGCTTCATCGGCCTTCTCCCCTGCTTGAACGTGCTTATGACAGCGGGTCCAGGTCGGCAGGAGCGCACGCTTCGAACAGCTCACATCCGGGGGAGCATTTGGTTTTGTCGCAATCGGAGGTTCGCGTCTGGGCGGCTCACGGCCGATATTGGTCGCAAGCTTCCGGCGCGCTTTCGGCTCCGAGAGAATCCACTGCCAGGCAGCAGGTGCCGGCAACAAGCCTGCTTGAACCCGCCGCGTCACGGATGATGCGTCTCCTCTCACGGCATCGCCGGGCTTCAGCGCCTTAGTGAGCGCACATGGTCAGGATCGGCGCTGGCGACCGAGTCCCGGGCGTGCGCGAGCGAGCCGCATCGGCTGGTATGCCGGCCCTGTCGGCCTCGCAACCGCGACGGCAAGTGTCAGCAGCAAGGCGCCGACGGCAGCCCACCAGCATTGATAGATCCAGGCGGGCAGCGCTGCACCATTCCCTGGCGCAAGCGGCCAGCCTGGATAACGGCCGTAGCGATAGAGCGGATCGACGTAGCCGAGCCGGTCCAGCGTCAACGTCGCGACCAGGAACAGCACGGTGAAGCCCCAGCCGGCAAGCTTGTCCGGTGCGATCGCCTGGAGGAACATCGCCACGATCGCGAACATCAGCGCGTTGTAACAGGCCGCGCCGAACCAGGCTGGAAGCAAAGACGAGGCCGCGATGCCGCCGCCGATGGCAAGGAGCACCAGGGCGGTGATCGCGGCAGCCGAGATCATCGCGACCAGCACGATCGCAATCGCGAGGAACTTGGGAAGCAGGAAGGCCGCGGACCTTAGCGGTGTGGCGGCCAACAGCGCAGCAAGTCCGCGCTCGCGCTCCGACCAGCGCAGCTCGCCGGTGAAAAACAATGCCACGACGATCGGTGCCGGCTGGAAGGCCTTCGACAGGGTGACAACGACGAGACGCGGATCGGCACTGGTCCGCACCGGCCACATCGCCGCCGCCGCATTAGCGATCCCGAGCAGCAGCAAAGCCGCGAACACCGGCGTACGCACGATCTGACCGACCTCCAGCACCAGCCGCGCCCGGAACTGACGCCGGAAAGAGGGCACCAGCGGCGCGGTCGAGACCTCGCATCCGCCAGCAGGTACCCGATCGACCGCTTGCATCCGCCGGTCGGCGGAAGACGGCCGCGAGACGGCGCTGTGCGGGCGCATCGCGGCAGCGCCGAGCAGGGCGGCCGACATTGCGAGCACGAACAGGCGGTTCGCGATAAGGCCGGGCGCGTCCCATGGCACGGCGGCATCGAGCAGGGCCCCGCCCCAGCCGGCGGTCGCTTCGTCATAAGCGGCAAAACCGAAGGGCTCGAACAGTGGCAACAGCACCGCCCCGGCCCTGGCGCCGAGGCCGTAAAGGATCAGCAGGACAATTGCGCCGACCAGCGCGGCGCCCAGCGAACGCGCCAGCGTCGCCAGGACGAAGCCGACGCTGGCGCTGAGCAGCAGGTTGGGGATCGCCATCACGCAAAAGGCGAAGGCGAACGACTCCGGATCGGCCGGGCCGACCGAACCGGCGGCCACCCACGGCATCGCCGATCCCGCGACGATGCCGATTGGCACGCTTGTGAAGCACAGGAGGATCGCGGCGAACGCGCCGACGAAGCGCCCGAGGACCAGATCGCGCCACCGCACCGGCGCTGCCCGCAGGATTGGCGCGAAGCCGACCAATTCGTCGCGCAGCACCGCATCGGCGACGAGGGCTGCGGTGGTGAACATGAAGAACAATGTCCAGAGGAGGTGCGTCTGCACGATCGCTTCGGCGCCGTTGCGCAAGCCGCCTGGATCGACACCGACCCTGAGCGCGTCGATGCCGACCGAGCCGAGCACCATCGCCATCGAGATCGCGAACACGACGCGGAATACGTGTCCGCTCAGTTGCTGGCGCAGCTCGAACATGGCGATAGAGATCAGCAAGGCCTCATCCCCCTCTGCGCGCGAGGGCGGCGAAATAACCGTCTTCCAGCGTTGCCTCGACGGGTTCGAACCCGGCGCCCGGACTGTGCTCCGAGAGGACGTGGGCAACGATACGGCCTGTGACCAGCCGGGATGACAGCAGCCGGTCGCCCAACCCGGCGAGCTCGCTCCTCTCGACCTGCTTGCGCCACACGCGCCCTGCCAAGGCCTCGACGAGCGCTGTTGGCGAGCCTGTCATCAGCAGGCGTCCGCCTGCCAGAATTGCCATGCGCTCGCACAGGGACGCGACATCGGCGACGATGTGGGTGGACAGGATCACGATCGCGTTCTGCGCCGCAGCGGCGAGCAGATCGAGTGCCCGAAACCTTTCTTCAGGGTCGAGGCCGGCAGTGGGTTCGTCCACGATGATCAGCCGCGGCGCCCCGATCAGCGCCTGGGCCAGTCCGAAGCGCTGGCGCATCCCGCCCGACAAGCTTGCCAACGCCTTGTGCCGGACTTCGTGAAGGTGGACCTCGCGCAGGAGATGATCGACGAGATCCCGTCGCTCAGCCCGCCCGGCCACCCCCTTGAGCAGGGCGAGGTGGTCCAACATCGCGAACACGCTGACATGCGGGTAAACCCCGAATTCCTGCGGAAGGTAGCCAAGCGATCGACGCAGACGAAGCGGGTCCGCGAGCATGTCGATCTCGTCGAGGCGGATCTGTCCAGCGTCGCTCGGCGACTGGACGGTCGCAAGAATCCGCATCAACGTGGATTTGCCGGCGCCGTTCGGCCCGAGGAGCCCGAACAAACCCGGCTCGATGGGGAGGGTGATTGCATCGAGGGCGCGGGTACCATCTGCATAGACGTGGCTGAGGCGATCGACGACGAGCATGGCTCGATATACCGGGGTTGCCGGTGCCGTGCGACTGGTCGTTCCCCTGTCGTTCGACAAGTTCGACCTTGGGTCTGCTCGGCAGTGGGCCTCCTGGCGGCGGCGGGCAGCGGATCCACAGCATCAGTAACCGCTGACTTCGAACGAGATCCTATCGGCGTGCAGGACGACTGCGCCCGGTTGGCCGATCAGATCGACCGCCGTGAGAACCTTGAAGCCTGGTAAATCCCGGGGACATTTTACTTAACTCCGACTATCGTTACTTAACTCCGACCATCGGCCGCATGGACCCCCGGGAGTACTTTACCCTGCTGAGTGGATGTCGGGACGCTTGACGTAACTCCGACCGTCAGCCGACTCGCCGAGGTGCATGTCTAGCGCCACGAGCCGCTCGCCTCGGCACGCCGGCGCGCAGCGTGCAAAGTGTGGATCGGGCGGCCCCGCTCCGTCTTGAGGTGTGACAGAAGAGTCTCTTCCCTTACCCGACACACCCGGGTGCGTCCCGGCGCACTCGGCCGCGGAGCCGATCGTCGGCGGGGCCGCGCGTCAGCCCTGTCTCCGTCGCGTCGCCAGTGTCGATCGGGGCTGCTGGGCGCTGTTCGTCCGGCTGCTGCTGTGGGCGACGCGGAACGCACGGGATGAGGCGTACGGCCGAACAGAGGCGGCAATTTTGCCCGGAGCATCGCGCCGATGAGTGATGCCCGGCTTTCGGCGTTAGCGATGCGACAACGAAAGCTTCGAGCCGTGGGCGTGATCCCTGGAGCTCGCGCGCTGCCCAGGGTCCTGCTCATCGATCGCTATATCCTTCGCCAGGTGATCGGCTGGCAGGCGATCGTCGTCGGCGTGGTCATGTTCCTCCTGTGCGTCGAAACCACGCCGCGGCTGCTCGTCCAGATTGCCGGCATTCGCGAGGCCCCAAGCGTGCTGGCACGCTCGCTCGCCAGCCTGATGCCGGAATATATCGCGATCGCGCTTCCGATCGGCCTCTTTCTCGGGACGGCCCTGACCTTTCGGCGCCTCGCCAGGGCCGGCGAGCTCGACGTCTTTGCCGCCAGCGGTATCGGCAATGGCCGGCTGCTCATGGGGCCGGCGGCGCTCGGACTCCTCACCTGTGCGCTGCTGGTCGGGCTCAGGGGCTATGTCCAGCCGGCCGGCGAGCGCGAACTCGACTCGATCGGCATGGCGGTGCGGACGGGACAGTTCGGCTATTCGATCCAGCCGGGCGTGTCGCATCGGCTCGGCCGCGACAGTCAGCTCTATTTCGCCCGGATCGACGGCGCGTCCGGCAGGGTCGAAGATGTCGTGCTCCATCATCGCCACATGGTCGCCATGGCCAATCGGGCGACGCTCGATCTGTCCGCCGACGACCATGTCGTCGTGGCCCTCAACGACGTCACCGCAATTTGGGGCAGCCAGTCCGGCGAACCCCGGGTTCTGCGCTTCCGCGCTCTTCGCCTGGCGATCCCGGTGTCCGAGCGGCAACGCCCGCCCAGGCAGCCGCCCCGCGAGCGCCTCGACCGATTCTCACTCGGTCAGTTGCTGGACTTCGACCCGACACGGGATGGCAGCGCAGAGATCGACGTCGCGATGGCGCACGCCTCGGTCTCGGCGCGGGCCGCCGCCGCGATCCTGTGCTGCATCCTGCCGCTCTTCGGCTTCGTCCACGGCGTGCCGCCGAAGCGCTCACTTGCGGCGATCGGTCTCGGCGTCGGCATCATCGAGATCATCCTCTTCTGGCGGCTCTCGGCGCTGATCGAAGACCGTTTGGCGCCCGTTGCACCGGCCGCCCACGCCTTTTTGGTCGTGTTCTACGCTTTAGTCGCGTTTCAGATGATGCGTTTTCAGCAGCGGGCGGGCCTGGGCGCCGTCGAGCAAGCCCTCATCCACGTTATGCGATACGGGTATCGGGGCGTGATGGTCGTCTTCGGCCGCAGGAAGGCCGTGAACTGATCGCTTATCTAAGGCGGTCGATCTCTTCCGGTTGAGCGACTGAGAGTGCAGGATCCTGGTGGGCCCAGAGGCGGCGCTAGCTCAATCGTGTCGCGTTGCATTCCGGGTTGCCCAGAGCAGCAGCCGGCAGAACATTTGCCAGCCGCCTCGTTCCGATCCGGAAACGCGCCTCAGGAACGGGGGTTCGAGAGTTTCCGCCGGCGGAGGCCCCGCTGCGCCACATATCCAGGGCTCCAGCCCTATTGTCCCGGGGCGCATCCGCGAGCGCTGGCAAGAAGGTCTCCCGGCGCATGTCAGGCGGCCTGACGACGGGCCGCGGCCAGATGCCGATAATGGTCGAGGAGGTCGCCGAAATGGTGGGTCATGGTCCGGATTGGCCGCACCTCCGGCGAGATCCTCGGGCTGGTCACGAAGGTGCGGAGGGCGCGGGCTGCGTCGGCGGGATCGCCGGAGGCGAAGCAGAGGCCGCCGCCGGCGCGGGCATGGTCGGAGGCGCCGCCGCGATCGGGGACGATGAGCGGCAGGCCGGACGCCGTCGCCTCGGCCGCGACCATCGAGAAGGTTTCCGCCTCGCAGCCGTGGACGAGCGCATCGGCGCTGGCGAGCAGGCGCGCAAGCGCGGTGCGGTCTGCGATCGGTGACAGGAGATGGATGTGCGGATTGCCATCGATCTCGCGGACGGTCCGCGCGCGATCGCGCCCGTCGCCGACGAGGATGAGGCCGACCGGATGATCGAAGCTCACCGCCACCACCGCCTTCACGATCATCGGCCAGCGCTTCTCCGGAGCGTGTCTGCCGACGCCGACGAGCAGGGTCGCATCCGGCGGCAGCGCGCAGCGCGCGAGCAGGCGCGCGCGTAGGGCGGGATCGCACCGGTCCGGCGAGAACAGACCCGCCTCGACGCCCATCCTGTGGGTGGCGACGCGGCGAAGGCCCGCCGCGGCCAGGCGCCGCGACAGGCTGTCGCTGGCGCTCACGACCAGATCGAAAGCGCCGTTGACGCGGCGCAGGTGATTCCAGACCCAGCCGAGCTTGCGGTCGATGGTGGCGGTGCTCGCCAGCCCTTCGAACCAGCGATAGGCATAGGCGGCCATCGGGTCGGCGTGCATGACGAGGGCCCGGGCCGCATCACCGGGCCAGGTCGCGACGGCCGAGGCGCTGCGCCAGGGCGAAGAGGCCTCGACGAAATCCGGCCGTTCCCGATCGAGATGGCGATGGATCGTCGCGGCGTCCGCAAAGTAGCGATATCTTCGATCGAACGGGAAGCGCGGCGAGGCGACCCATTGGATGCGCGCGCCCCGCCCGCGCAGTTCGCTGCGGTCCTCCGGGCCCGGGGCGAGAATGACGATCTCGTGACCCAGTGCGGGCCCGGCGGCGAGCTTCTGATCGACATAGGTGCGGACGCCGCCGCCTTCGGGCGCGTAAAAGGCCGAAACGTCGACGATCTTCATGCGTCACCTTTTCAATGGGCCGAAGAAGAACGTGCCCCGGCGGTAGTTCATGACGATCCGGATCCGGGTGATGCCGGGCCCGGCCACCACCCGGGTCGCCGCCGCGCGTGGCCGAGAAAGGCCGAGCCTGGGATTGTTCGGAAACCCCACGCCGTCGACCGACAGTCCGAACTTCCGGTTGGAATCGCGGTCGTGAAGGAGCGACAGGCTGTAGGCGCCCGGTGCGGGGATCCGGATGCAGATTTGCACCCCGCCGCGTGCGGGCACCGGACCCGTCACCCGGCGGAAGACCTTGCGGGCCATGACGAGGACATTGTCGTCGGCGAGGAAATCCCGATCGTTGGAGGGATAGGCTTCGAGCTTCAGCAACCCCTGCCGATCCTTGAGCCCGGCCACTTCGACCAGAATCGCCGGCCCCGGCTCGTTGGCGCGGCACCGTCCCTCGGCAACGCCAAGCGACGGGCTGGACGGGAGCTGGGCGGCGAGCAGGAGGGAGATAATCATGGGCGCTCCTTCAGGCCGGCAAGCTCGCTGGCCGTCAGCACGACACCGAGAAGGATGTGGGTGGCGAGCAGCAGCGCCGCGATCATGCCGAGCATGGCCGCGATCTGGCTGTCGTGTCCGATCGCGACGACCGCCAAAGCGACGAAGGCGAGATCCTTGTTCGGCAGGAAGGGCAGGCGCGACAGCAGCAGGCGGAGCGCCGCGAGGATGAGCCACCAGCCGATCGGCACCTGGGGAAGGACGAGGTGCCACAGCAAAGACGCCAGCGCCGTCTTGACGATGATCCTCGCCGCGTGCGCCTCGATCACGAAGCGCAGGTCGGCGGCGGGGAGGCTGAAGAGCCGGTGCCGGAAGAGCAAGGCGGCAAGCGAGGTCGCGACCAGCACGATCGCGGAAAGATACAGGGCCTCGCCACCGAGGCTGAGCTGCAATTCCCCCAGGAGCGGAAACGCCATCGCCATCAGGATCAGAGTGAAGACGTTGCCGACGACCGCCGACAAGATGGTGACATCCTTGATCGCGCCGAACGGCGCCCCCGTCATCTGCGCGCGCTTGCGCGCCCAGGTGTAGAAATAGACCTCTCCGATATAACCGAAGAGAATCTCGTTGCCGATATATTTGCGGGTGAGGGCGACGAGGCCCAAGGCCGGGATGTGCCACAAGCGCCGGTAGATCGCCCATTCGCTGACGATCTGGACGAAGTAGGAGACGGCGAACGTCATCCAGAAAGCGGCGGAATCGGGCAGGAGCGCAATGAGCTCGGCCGGCCGGACCTCGCGCAGCTGCAGGAGGGTCGCGACCAGGACCGCGCCCGAAATGGCGACCCCGAGCCGATGCAGCCAGCCCTGCCGCGAGGCATCGAGCGGGGCAGGATCGGCCCGCGCCAAATCGAACCGTAGCGCAGGGTCGGGCGGCGTTGGGTCGGACCGCGCCGGATCGGGCGCCCGATAGGGTCCGCCGACCAGCTCGCCGGTCGCGGCGTCAGTCCGATACATAAGCGGGTTCGGAGGTGCTCATGCCCGTAGACGGAGCACATTCGGGATTTCCCCACTCACCCTGATTTTGATCCGGATATGCAGCCATTCGAAGAAGGCGAAGATAGGCGGGCGCCGCCCGTTCGACCCGAAATTGTCCGGCCTGTGCGCGAAGCGAATGACGGTCCGGCGCCGCGCCCGGTCTCGCCATTGCGGCCGCCAGGGCATCGACGTCGCCGCGGTCGACGAGCTGGCCGAAGCGGCTCCGTCCCAAGCTGTCTGTTCCGAGCAGTTCGTCCAGCGCGGCGCTGCTTCGCGTCGCAACGATCGACAGTCCCGCCGCCATCGCCTCGACGACCACGCCGGGCACGCCTTCGTAGTCGGACGACAGAAGGAACAGGTCGGCGCGGGCGTACCAGCTTGCGGTGTCGCTTTGATGCCCCGGCAGCGACAGGCGCGAGGCGATGCCGAGGCGATGTGCCAATGCCTGGAGCGCGCCCCGGCATGGTCCTTCGCCCACAATGACCAGCAGGTCGTCCGGGCCACCAGCGCGCGCGAACGCAGCCAGGAGGAGATCGAACCGTTTCTGCGGCACGAGACGCCCAACGGACAGGAACAGACGCCCTTTCGCGCCGTAGCGCACGGCCAGGTCGCGCGCCTCCGCGAGGCGCCGGGCTTCCGCTCCGTCGAGCACGGGGTTGTCGATGACGGTGACGCGCTCCGGCGGAATGTCGAGGGCGACGGCGATGCCGTCGCGCATCGACCCGGCCATCGCCACCCAATGGGGAATCAGCCGGCCCTGCAGCTTGAGCCAGGGCCGATAGGCGCGACGGGCGACGGCGTTCATGTCGGGCCGGTCGAAATCGTTGCTGACCTTGGCGACGAACGGCGGGCACGCACGCCCGAGCAGCAGGCGAAGGGCCACCGCCACCACCGTGTAGCTGTTGCCGGCGCAGAAGATCACATCCGGGCGGACCGCGCGGACGCGGCGCCAGAGGCAGAAGATCATCCACAGCGTTTCGAACCGCGCGGTCGAGATGGTGCCGGACGAATAAAGTGCGTAGTCGAGCGCCGGCGCCTCGTCGCGCATCGCCCCGTCGGCCCGTCCGAGGAGTACCGTCACGTCGGCACCCGCCGTCTGCCAGGCCTTGCACAGGCGCAGCGCGACGCGCTCGACCCCGCCGGGCTCGAAACTGTGAAGACAGACAAGGACACGCAAGGCGGACTGCACGCATCGACTCCGTTCGGGCGTTCAACCCGAGACGGAGCCGTTCCTTCATTTCCCCATCAGATCGCCGTAACGGCCGGGGACCCGGTCGGCGAGAAAGGCTGCGAGCGTGCGGTCGATATCGGCCAGCAAGGCCGGGGAGGTCGTGTCCCCCGGGTGCACTGCGAGCCGGACGACTGGAAGGGGACGCAGCGCGAACCTGGCGAGCGCGGCGAAGGCAAGCGAGCTCGCCTTGCGCGCGCGGCTGCGGCTCGCCCAGCTGACGACCGGTCCGCGCACCAGGGTCGCGCCATCGACGGGCCGCCAGACCTTCAGATGGTCTTCCGCCAGCGCGAAGCCTTCATCGGCGAGCGCCCGGATCGCGCCTTCGCCGTAGAGCCAGGCGGGCGCGATGAAGCCCGCCACCGGGCGACCGATCACATCCTCGATCAGGGCGCGGCCGTCCCGCATGCGCCGTGCGGCCTCGGCGCGGCCGAGCCCCAGAAACTCGCCCTCGCCGGCGGTCATGCGCCTGGCCTTGAACGCGGCAAGAGCGCCCCGATGACGCTGGTCGTCGCGGTGGCTCCAGCCGTGGACGAACATCTCCACCCCCCGGTCGGCCCATCCGCGCAGCCGCGCCTGAAAGGCGGCGTCGCGGGCAAGCGGCGCTTCGCTCCAATGATCGGGAACGACGAGCATCGCGAAATGCGGGCCGCTGAGCCGGCGTTCGAACCCTTCCGCAAGCCTGTCGATCTCGGCTTCGAAGCGTGGGCCGACGTCATGGATGGACGCGAGGAGACGCCTTGGCGGTTCAGAAACGGACATCGAGGCCGATCCTGAACGTGCGGGGCCGCAGCGGCGTGATCTGATTGCCCTGCGCCAAGGTGAAGGGGTTGCCGTAGGAAAAGCGGTTTCCGCGCACATTCGCGATGTTGTCGACGTCGAGCGTCATCCCCAGACGACCCAGATCCACGCGTGCGCCGATCCGGGCGTTCACGAAGCCGCCCTGGACGAGATCGAACGGAGCGACCGCGCCGAGGCGTGAGCGACCGACGTAGCGCGCCGAGCCGTCCAGGGTGAGCGAGGCCGTGGAGGTGAACTCGGTCCGGTAGCGGGCGGCAATGCGGGCACCGGTGCGGGCGATATTCGGAAGACTGTCGTCGTCGATGCCGATCACGCCTTCGTCCGGCGTCGTCAACTCGCTGTCGTTGAGGAACCCGGCCATCTCCAGGCTGAGCGACGGTGTCGCGCGCCACACGAGATCCAGTTCCAGGCTGAGGATGCGACCATCGCCGATATTGGTGGTGTAGGGCAGTCCGCGCGCATCGACGAGGTCCGCCTGGATGTTCTCCCAGGTCGCGGTGGACGCGGCGGCGGCGAGCGAGAAGCGGTCGACGCCGCGCCGCCCGTAGCGCAGGCCGACATCGAACGACCCGAGATTGTCCGACAGGAAACGCTGCGCCGTCGACGGTGCGCCGGTCGGCGACAGGGCCAGTCCGCCGGCGCGAAATCCCTCCTGATAGCGTGCGTAGAGGGTGAGCCGCCGGCCCGGCCGCCAGGTCACTTCTCCCATCGGGGCGGCCCAGACGTCCATTCGGCTTGCCTCCCGTTCCTCATCCGGATCATCGATGGGCGCGCCGGTCGACGAGGCGAAGGTGAGCCGGCCGCCGAGCGTAAGGTTCAGCCGAGGCGTCAGGCGCAGGCCATATTGGCCGAACAAAGCGGCCTCGCCGGTTTCGTTGCGTACGCCGGTGATGGCGCTCTGCGCGCCGGGCGGCCCGAGCTCGCGGGAGATCCGGTTCTCGCCGAGAAGGAGGCTCCATCCGACCAGCCAGCCGAGGCCGTCGCGATCGGGCCGCGACAAACGGGTCTCGTTCGACACGAGCCTGATGCCGACCGTCTCGTCATAGACTTGCGGGCCGGTCGTGCCTGGAAAGCCGGTCGCGTCGAACCTGCTCGCGAGGCTATGATCGACGAAGCTGGTCGCCGAGACCAGCTCGGTCCTTTCCCATTGCTTGCGGACGGTGATGTCGCCCATCGTATAGTCGTTGTTGAACGGCTGCGCGAAATTCGTCCGGCGCGTCAGCGGCGGCCCCCCGCGCAGCGCATATTGACCGTCCCGCCCGACGTTCGACTGGTCGAGGGCGCCGATCTCGATCCGCCAGTCATTGCCGGCCTCCCAGCGCAGACGGGCGCGCCCACCATAGCTCCGGGTCCGGTTGACGTCGCGACGACCGCGCTGAAGATCGTCGATATAGCCGGGATCAGTGGATCCGTAGCCGACCAGACGCAGTCCGATCCGGTCGCGTGCAAGCGGCACATTGACCATCGCCGCCAGATCGTTGCCCCAGCCTCCGTCACGGGTGACGAGCAGTCCCGCTGCAGCCGAAGCGGACTGGCGCGACGGATCGGGGGCGTTCGGGACGAGGCGCAGGATGCCGCCCAGCGAGCCCGAGCCGTAGAGCGTGTCCTGCGGACCTTCCAGCACCTCCACCCGATCGATGTCGTACAGATTGAGGTTGGGATCGGGCGCGTTGAAGGTGAGCCGGGCCTCGCCGAGATACTGGCCGATGGTCGACTGGCTCGGACCATTGAAGCTGCTGTCCGCAAGGCCGCGGATGTAGATCTTGTCACGCCCGGGACCGAGGCTCGTCGAGGCGAGCATCGGCAGCCGTCCGAGGATTGCATCGGTGGCGCGCGCGCCGAAGCGACCGGCATCGCTCTCGTCCAAATCGACCGAATGCGCGGTCCCGCCGAAGCGGTCGAGCGCGACCCCCATCTTGCTGGCGGTGATCACGATCTCTCTTTCCGGGGGACGGGGGCGCGGCGGCAGCACGACGCGTGCGGGTGTCGGGGAGGGTGACGGACGGCGCCGGTCCGCGCGCTCCGACCGGCGTGCGCGGGTGATGCGGACGATCCGGGGGCCCGCGAACCGGTAGCGGTAGCCTGTGCCGGCCAGCAGCCGGTCGAGCGCGGCGCCCAGCGTCATTCGACCGCGCAGCGGCGGCGTTCGGATCGTCGACAGACCGGTGTCGCTCGTGCCGATGCTCGTCCCGGTCTGCCCGGCAAGAGCGATGAGAGCGTCGCTCAGCCGTCCGCCCGGGAGGTTGATCTGCACGCTCTCCTGCGCATCCGCGGGCGTTGCTGCGGCGAGCGGGACGATCAGGACGGGGAGCAGGTCAGCGCGGCGCACCGGGCCCCGGCTCGATCCGCAAGCCATCGCCGGCGCGACGCACCCTGAGGTCCAGGGTCGCCGCCAAAGTGTCGACGCTCTCCCGGGCGTCGCGATCGACACGAAGCGAGCCGGTAAACGGCAGCGCGGCCACCGCGGGGTCGACGATGACCCGAGTGCCGAGCGTACGCGACAGGTCGCGCGCCACCCGCTCCAGCGGCGCGGCGCTGTAGCTGAGGCGCCCGCGCCGCCATCCGGCCATCTCCTCGGGCCTGCGCCGGCCGGTCCGGACTCCGGCACCCGGATCGTCGCCGGTCTCGAGCGTCTGGCCCGCGGACAGCGCGACGTCGGTACCGGCTCGTCGATAGGCGACCGCGCCTTCGATCACCTCGACGGCAAAACGCCGGTCGTCGCGTGCGACGTTGAAGACCGTGCCGACATCGATGACGCGGTGACGGCCGGCCGTGACGACGAAGGGGCGGGCCTCGTCGTGGCGAATGACGAACGTGGCCTCGCCGGCCGCGATCTCCGCCGAACGCGGATCACTCGGATCCAGGATCAACCGCGTGTCGCCATTCAGCATGAAGCTGTCCCCGGTGCCGAGCGCGATCGTGCGCCGTTCGCCGGGGCCGGTTGCGACCTCGTATTTGCTCGCGCCCCGTGTGAACGACTGGATGCTTATCAAGCCGATCAGAAAGATCGCGGCGATGGCGGCAAGCGCGGTCGCCCAGCGCCACCGGCCGTGCGCCGGTCGCCAACCAGCCTCGCCCTCATCATTGGCCGCGTCAGGGATGGCCGCACCAAGGATGGCGGCGACCGGGATTGCGGCGGCCGGAACCATCTCGGCCGTGATTGCGGCGTCCGCGAATTTCACCTCATCATAGGCGTCCGACCGGGCCGGATCGGCCTCCAGCCACGCCATGAACGCGTCCCAATCCTCGGTGCTGCCCTCCTTAAGGCGCAGATGCCAGGCAATCGCCTCGTCCCGGACCGTCAGCAGCTTTTGCTCAGTCATTGTCGCTCCCTCTCGACTGAGAACGGAGCGGATGCGGACTCTCCCCATCCAGGCTGGCCGCATCCAAACTCGCCTTGGCGGCGACAATGGCCTGATAGGCCTTGTGCAGGTGTTTCTCGACCGCGCTGACGCTGATGTCGAGCTCGCCGGCGATCTGCCGCTGCGGCGCGCCCTCGATCCGGAAGCGGCGGAAGATCTCGACCGTGCGTTCCGGCAACTGCGCGAGCGCGCGAGTCGTCGCCGCCAGCGCCTCGCGGCCGATCAACTGCCGCTCCGGCGAGGGGCTGTCGTCCACCTCCGACCCGAACTGGGTGCCGGTCCAGGCTTCTTCGCGCGCCGCACGGGCTGCGGCCGAGCGCCGGTGGTCGACCAGCAGATTGTCCGCCATCCGGCAGAGATAGGGAATTGGCTGTGCGATCGGGCCGATCACCTGCGTCTCGAGCCGCACGAAAAGATCCTGAAGCACGTCGTCGGCTTCGTCCGGAGTCGCCCGCCGGGCGGCGAGAAATCGCAGCAGGATCGGGCGGTTCTCGAAGAACAGCGCCTTCAAACCCGTCTCCGCTGGTTCCGCGTTCAGATGAATGAGACGAATCCTTGCTGAGCGAGGTCAGGAACGGCGTCGAACAAAGCTATCATCGTCGGATCCACCCAGCAACGCGCACGCTCCGGGCCCTTGCATCGCAAAAGTCGGTGTAACGCAACGAAGACGCCTCCATTCCTCTCTGGAGACGGAGACGTTGTCGATCTTCCACACTTGGCGCGAATGACCCTCCGCACGTCGCCGGCAAGAACGCACAAGCACGCCCGCCGGGTCGGATCATGCGCCTGCGATGCCGAGGCCCGGATCGCCGGCGAGGACAATCGCACGGCTCCCGGGATAAGCGCGCTGATGAACGCGCGTGGCCTGATGGAGCTGATCATCGTCACTATCGGCCTGCAGAAGGGAATCACGGGGCCGACGCATGGTTTCGATGCTGGTGCTGATGGCGATCGTCACCACCGTGATGGCGACCCCTCTGTTCGAGCGGGCAGAGGCCGCCGTGAGCCAGACGCCGCTGGCGGTGTTGAACGCGTCCGAGAACGCCCGATCACTCGTAACGGAGCGCGTGCACCGGCTTTTGCCGTGCCACGAGGTACGCGAGCGTGGCGACGCTGACCAGCGCAAGGGCAAGCGCGACCAGCCCGGCCGCCGGAAAGAGCCAAAGATGCAGCGGAATGCGCTCGGCAAAGCCGTTCAGCCAGCGCCGCATCAGCCACCAGGCTACGGGCCAGGCGAGGAGATTGGCGAGCAGGACGGGCCGGCTGAGCTGCCAGAGAAGCAGCGTGAGGATCTGCCTGGTGCTGGCCCCCAGCGCCTTGCGAAGGCCGATCTCCTTGGTCCGCCGCTGTGCCGCCGAGAGCGAGAGGCCGACGAGCCCGAGGCAGGCCAGGAAGATGGCGAGGCCTGAGAAGACGGCGAACAGCTGCGCATTGCGCTCTAGGCTGGCGTACAGCCGCTCAATATGCTCGCTGACGAAGGCACGCTCGATCGGGCCCGCATTTCCGGTGTCCCGCCACAGCCTGTCGATCCGCGAGAGCGTCTCCGGCATGTCGCGGCCGTCCAGCTTCACCGAGACCAGCCCCCCGTTCCAGATTTCGGGCGATTCGGGCAAATAGAGTGTGGGCTCGATCGGCTTTTCGATCGATTGAAAGGCGAAATCCGGAACGACGGCCACCACCTGCGCACCTGTCGCGCCGCCCGGAGACGCGCCCTGAACCGGCAGCGCTTCGCCGATCGCGGCGGCAGGCGAGGCAAAGCCGAAGGCCCGTACCGCCGCTTCGTTGATCACCACGCGGGTGACCGTCTTTTCGCCGTGGGGCGGAAGGGCGGAGAGCGTCCCCGCCAGCGGCCGCACGCCGTAAAGGGCAAAGATCGACGGCAGCGCCGAAACGACATGCACCACCAACTGCCGTCCCCGCCATTCGAGCGGGAGGAAGGTGTTTCCGCTGAGCAGGCTCTCGCTGCTGCACGAAACGGCGCGCACGCGCGGCAGCCCCTCGGCCTCCGCGACGAACGCGGCCGGGCAGGGGGCGGTGACGGTCAGCACCTGGTCGATGTTCATGCGAAGCGCCTCGCGCATCGCGAACAGCCGCTGCTGGTGCACCACCGAGGTGGCGATGATCAGGCCGATGAGGATCGCGAACTGGGCGGTGACGAGCGCGCTGCGCATGCGCCCGCCGCCCGCCGGCGCGACGTCGCTGCCGCGAATCGTCGCCGCGGGCGGCATGGAGGAGAGCAGGAGGGCCGGGTAGGCGCCTGCGGCAAGGCCGAGAAGCAAAGCCGCCGACAGCAGCAAGAGCAGCAAAGTAGGATCTTCGACATAATCGAGGCGCGCCTGGGTTCCCAGGAAGCCGTTGACCACCGGCAGCAGCCATTCGGCCGCCGCGAGCGCGAGAATGGTCGCCAGCAGCAATGTCAGCACCGTCTCGGCGAGAAATTGGCCTGCAACATGGCCGCGGCCGGCGCCATTCGCCTTGCGAATGCCGATCTCGCGTCGCCGGCGCTCCGCGAGGGCGACGCTCAGGTTGACGAAATTGGCGGTCGCGATCAGCAGGACCAGAAGCGCGACCACGCTGCCGATCACCAGGCGCTCGCGCGCGCCGGGATGGAAGCCCTCGTGCAGCGCAAGCCGGTCGATGCGGACGGGCTCGAGCCGATAGGCTGCGCGCACCGGCGGCGGCACCAGTCCGGCGATCACCGGCTGAATCGCCTTTCCCGCCTGCTCGGCCGCGATGCCCGCCCGCAGCCGGATGTAGGTGCGCACGGTGATCGAAAAGGCGCCCGGCTGATCCGCCTGCATCAGGGCAAGGCCGGACCGCGCGGCAAGGCCGGAGGCGAAGATGCCTGCAGTGAGGTCGGTGCTGCCGGGCGGCAGATCGGCAATGACCGCGCGTAGCACCATCGGCTGCCCCGCGACATCGATGGTTTCGCCCAACGCTTCGGCACGACCGAAATGCTTGCGCGCCATCGCCTCGGTCATGACGAGGCCATGGCCGCTGCGGAGCGCGGAAGCGAGGTCGCCGCTGAGAACGGGAAAGCGCGCCACATCGAAATAATCGGGATCGGCCCAGTAGATCGCCTCGGTCTGCGCGGTACCGCCGCGGCGCAGCTCCGCTTCGGCCTCCAGCAGCCGCGCTGCGGCTTCGACCTCCCCAACGTTCGCCTCGATGAGCGCCGCCGCGCCAGCCGGGCTCTTCTGCTGATAGTCCGGCACCATGCCCGGAGCGCTGACGACCGAGACGGCAAGATAGGTCCGCGCGTGCGCGGGCACGACATGGTTATAGGTGAGCGGGACCCGCGCGACGAGCGCCATCAGGATCGCGCCGGCGAGGCCGATGACGAGACCGGCCGTCGCGATGCCGGCAAGGAGCCGGTTGGCCACCAGGTTGCGGCCCCAGGCGACGAGCCAATGGTGCAGCAGCCGGGTCACAGCCGCGTCTCCCCGACGATCCGCCCGTCGAGCATCCGGATCGTCCGGTCCGCTGCTTCGGCATGGAGAGCGGAGTGGGTCACCATGACCACGGTCGTGCCTGCCGCTGCCGCGTCCTTGAGAAGGTCGATCACCGCTGCGCCGTTGGCGCTATCCAGATTGCCTGTCGGCTCGTCGGCCAGGATGAGGTCTGGCTTCGCCGCGAGCGCGCGGGCGATGGCCACCCGCTGCTGCTGCCCGCCCGACAGCTGCCGAGGCCGGTGTCGGGCGCGGTGTGTGAGCCCGGTCTGTTCGAGCACTGCATCCACCCGCCGGCGCCGTCCATCCACATCGCGGTAAAGCAAGGCCACCTCCACGTTCTCGGCGACGTTAAGCTCGTCTATCAAATTGAAGTTCTGAAATACGAAGCCGACATGCGCACGCCGGAGCTGCGTCAACTGCGTGTCGGAGAGCGTCGCCACCTCCTCACCCCGCAGCCGGTACGAACCTGCGTCCGGCGTATCGAGGAAGCCCAAGATGTTGAGCAGGGTGGATTTGCCGCAGCCGGACGGCCCCATGAGGGCGACGAACTCGCCGGCCGCGACTTCGAAGGAAATCGCATCGAGCGCCTGCGTCTCGACCTCGCCGGTGCGGTAGGCTCGGGAAAGCGAGCTGATCTGAAGAAACGGATCCATGAATGGATCGTACCGCGAATCGGGCCGCAGAAAAAACGCGGTGGATCAGAGTGATAGGGCTCGCCCAATGCAGGCCGGCTGCGGGAAGCGTCCGTATCCGGACATATTGAGCAGCGGCCTTTCGGCGGTTACGCTCGCGCCATGGAACGCCTGAACGCCATTCTGGTGATCGACGACAAGCCCGAAGTGCATCAGGCGGTGGCGCTCGCACTCGAACCGTGGGTCGCGCGGGTGGAGAGTGCCGCATCGCCCCAGGCGGTGCCGGCGCTGATGGCTTCCACCCGATACGATTGTGCGCTGCTCGACATGAACTTCACGGCCGGCGAACGGTCGGGACGCGAAGGCATCGACGCTCTCGACGCGATCAAAGCTGCCGATCCGGCGCTCGCCGTCATCTTGATGACGGCCTACGGCGCCGTGACGCTGGCTGTCGAAAGCCTGAAGCGGGGCGCAGACGATTTCCTGCTGAAGCCTTGGCGCAACGAGGCGCTGGTCGCCGCAGTATGCGAGGCAGCTCGCCGTACCGGGGCGGCGCGCGCCGGCACCAGCCTCGATGCGATGGAGCGCTCGGCCATCGCCGGCGCACTCGAACGGCACGACGGCAACATCGCCCGCAGCGCGGCGGAACTCGGCCTCAGCCGCCCCGCGCTCTACCGGCGCATGGCAAAGCATGGGCTCTAGCGCTTACGCTCGGCTCGGCACCGTCTCTGCTGTCGGCTGGCGACTTCTTTTCGCGAGCATCGCAGTTGCCTTCCTGTTCCGGCTGCTGACGGAAACCAGGCATTTTGCCAGCGCCTCCGTGCTCGCGGCCACGGCTGCCTTGCTGCTGGTCGACATCGTCCGGGTCGCCCTCCGCAGCCGCGAAGACGCCCGGATTTCGCCGGCCATCGAGGAACGGGCGCGGGCGCAGCAGCTCGATCAGGCCTTGGCGCTGCTCGACGCGGTCACCGTAGCACTCTTCGCACTTGGCCCGGACGGCCGCATCCGTTTCGCCAACCGCGCCGCGCGGGCCCTCTCCGGGGAGGCGGTGCGACTGGAGGATGCCTTGGACAGACCGGCGGCGGCCGAGGTCCTCGGCCTGCCGATCGGCGGCCGCCGGATCATCGCACTAGCGGATGGCCGCTCCATGCTGGTCTGGGTGGGTGCCGTTGCCATCCCGGACGGCGGGACCCACCGTCTGGTTTCACTGCAGTCGATCGCGGGGGAGCTGGACGCGGTTCAGGTCGGCGCATGGCACGCCATGACACGCGTGCTCGCCCACGAGATGATGAGCGCCCTGACGCCCGTGGCGTCGCTGGCCGAGAGCCTTGCGCGGATGGCCGGCGGCGACACGAGGCCGGAGGTCGGCGCAGCGGCTGACACGATCGCGCGGCAGAGCCGGCACCTGATCGACTTCGTCGAGCGCTATCGCGCCATCGCGGATCTGCCCAATCCCACGTTCGAGCTGCTGGACCTCGTCACCTTCTTTGAAGACATGAAGGTGCTGGGCGAAGCGCAGGTGCGGGGGCGCGGCATCGCGTTCTCCGCTGCCTGCTCGCCCGCCGCCGTCCCGCTCGAAGCGGATGCCGGTCTGTTGCGGCAAGCGCTTCTAAACCTGCTTCGCAACGCCGGCGACGCCGCCGCCGAGGCGGGCGGCGGCTCTGTGCATTTCGCCTGCGCGGTCAAGAATGCGGAGTTGTGCTTTTCGGTGTACGACGACGGACCGGGTATTCCGCCCGACCGGATCGAGGAGATTTTCGTCCCCTTCTACACGACCAAGGAAGACGGCGCTGGCATCGGCCTTGCTCTTTCTCGCCAGATAGCGCTCGCCCACGGGGGACGCCTCGCCGCCGCGCCCAACGACGGCCGCGGCATGACCTTCGTCCTCTCCATCCCGGCCGCGCAGGGTGGCTGCTGACCGTCCACATCTGGCTAATCCAGCCAGCGGTTTGGGAGGCATTCACGGAAAACTTCGCCAGACGCAGTCATCCGCCTAGTTGCGCAGGCACGACCGGGCCTGGTCGTCTGCTGCGATCTCCACCCTGCTGTGAACGGCAGCTATCCCGATACGCAATCTCCAGACGGACCCGACAGGGCACCGGGACATTTAAATCACCAATATTGCCTGATGGGGCGATGGGATTTCGAAGCCGGCCGGCCGGTACGCCCTTGCGACACGCGCATACGGGGTCCGTCCGGTCTCCGGCTTGTGGCGCTCAGGCGAACTGGTCGGTGGCGCGGACCAGGCGGTCGAGGATGCCGGGCTCGTTATAGCTGTGGCCGGCGTCGGGGATGATGTGGAGCTCGGCTTCCGGCCAGGCGCGGTGGAGGTCCCAGGCGGTCACCGGCGGGGTGCAGCTGTCGTAGCGGCCCTGCACGATTACGCCCGGTATGTCCTTGAGCTTGCCTGCGTCGCGGATCAGCTGGCCTTCCTCCATCCAGCCCTTGTGGACCATATAATGGTTCTCGATCCGCGCGATCGCGACCGCGAAGCGATCGGCGGTCACCGCGGCGACGAGGCCGGCATCGGGGAGCAGGCGGACGGTGGAGCCTTCCCAGGCGCTCCATGCCTTGGCCGCGATCAGCCGCGCGTCGGCATCGTCGCCGGTCAGCCGCTTGCGATAGGCTTCGACGAGGTCGCCGTGCTCGGCCTCCGGGATCGGCGCGAGGAAGGATTCCCACGCATCCGGGAACAGCGACGAGGCGCCGTCCTGGTAGAACCAGTCGAGCTCCCGCTGCCGCATCGCGAAGATGCCGCGCAGGATGAGGGCGGTGGTGCGCTCGGGATGGGTCTGGGCGTAAGCGAGGGCGAGGGTCGAGCCCCAGCTGCCGCCGAACACCAGCCAGCGGTCGACGTCGACATGGTTGCGCAGCCGCTCGATGTCGTCGACCAGATGCCAGGTGGTGTTCGCCTCCAAACTCGCATGCGGGGTCGATCGGCCGCAGCCGCGCTGATCGAACAGCAGCACGTTCCAGCGCTCCGGATCAAACAGCCGGCGATGGTCCGGGCTGCACCCCGCGCCGGGGCCGCCATGCAGGAACACCGCCGGCTTGCCCTGCGGGTTACCGCTCTGCTCCCAATAGAGGCTGTGGCCGTCGCCGACCTCGAGCATCCCAGATCGGTGCGGCTGGATCGGCGGATAGAGCGTGCGGAGCGCGTTCAGAAGCTCATCTCCTCATAGACGCGGCCGACGTCTCCGCCCCACGCGCCGTGATAATGGTCGAGCAGGACTTCGGCCGGGCTGGTGCCGCGGCTGACGATCTCGCGCAGCGGCTCGAGGAAGCCGGATTCGTCGTCGCCGGCGGCGTTGAGCCGGGCCCGGGCCTTGAGGCCGCCGCCTGCGATGTCCAGCACGCGGGCGCCGAGATCGCGCAGGCTCTCGCCGGACGGGGTACGGGCGTGAAGGCCCAGCCCGGGCACCTCGTCGCGCAGCCGCTGCCGCTCCTCGAGCGACCAGTGTTTGACCTCGTCCCACGCCGCGTCGAGCGCGCTTTGATCGTAGAGCAGCCCGACCCACAGAGCCGGCAGCGCGCAGATCCGGTTCCAGCGGCCGCCGTCGGCGCCGCGCATTTCGAGGAAGCTCTTCAGCCGCACTTCGGGGAAGGCGGTGGAGAGATGGTCGTTCCAGTCGGAAAGCCTCGGCTTCTCGCCGGGCAGAACCGAAAGCTCGCCCTTCAGGAAGTCGCGGAAGGAGAGGCCGGCCGCATCGATATAGGCGCCATCGCGGTAGACGAAGTACATCGGCACATCGAGCGCATAGTCGACATAGCGCTCGTAGCCGAAGCCGTCTTCGAACACGAACGGCAGCATGCCGGTGCGCGCCGGATCGGTGTCGGACCAGATGTGGCTGCGGAACGAGAGCATGCCGTTGGGTTTGCCCTCGGTGAACGGCGAATTGGCGAACAGAGCGGTGGCGAGCGGCTGGAGGGCGAGGCCGACGCGGAATTTCTGCGCCATGTCCGCCTCGCTCGCATAATCGAGGTTCACCTGGATCGTGCAGGTGCGCAGCATCATGTCGAGCCCGAGCGATCCCACCCGCGGCATGTGGCGCAGCATGATCGCGTAACGCCCTTTGGGCATCGTCGGCAGCTCGGCGCGGGTCTTGTCCGGCCACATGCCGAGGCCGAGGAAGCCGAGGCCGAGCTTGTCGCCGACTGCCTTCACCTGATTGAGGTGCCGGCCCGCTTCCTGGCAGGTGAGGTGGAGGTTCTCGAGCGGGGCGCCGGAGAGCTCGAGCTGACCGGCCGGCTCCAGGCTGACATTGCCGTCCGGCCCCGCGAGCGCGATGACCTTGCCGCCTTCCTCCACCGGGGTCCAGCCGAACTCGGTCAGGGCATTGAGCAGGTCGCGGATGCCGCCGGGCTCGTCGTAAGACGGCGCGCGGTGATCGGCGCGGCGATAGACGAATTTCTCATGCTCGGTGCCGATCCGCCACGCGGTCTCGGGCTTCTCGCCCTTGCGGAAGGGCGACAGGAGATCGTCCCGGCTCTCGATCGGCGGGTCCTGGCGGGTCGTTTCGGTGCGCGTCGTCATCGCCGCCCATCTAGCGATGGCAAGGGCCGCCCGCCAGCGGCTTTCAGCGAACCGGCGGCGCGCTCCAGTCGCCGGCCGTCGCCATCCACACCGCGACGGCGGCGACCGCCGCGGTTTCGGCGCGGAGGATGCGGGGGCCGAGCGCGACGCCGCGCGCCTGGGGCAGCGCGCGGATGGCGGCGCGTTCGTCGTCGGTAAAGCCGCCCTCCGGGCCGATCAGGATGGCGGCGCGGGGTGCGCCGGCCGCGGCGGCTTCGGGGAGGGGCACGCCGCCGCTCTCGTCGGCGAAGAACAGGATGCGATCCTCGGGCCAGGCGCGCAGCAGGGCTGCGAGCTTCTCGGGCGCGTCCAGCACCGGCAGGGCGGTGCGCTCGCATTGCTCGGCCGCCTCGATGCTGTTTGCGCGGAGCCGCTCCAGATTCACCCGGTCGACGATCGTGCGGTGGGTGATCGTAGGCATCAGCCGGGCGACGCCGAGTTCGGTCGCCTTTTCGACCAGCCAGTCGATCGCGCCGCGCTTGATCGGGGCGAAGACCAGCCACAGATCGGGCACCGGCTCGCGCGGGCGCAGCTGCTCGACGACGGTGAGCGTCATCCTCTTCTTGCCCGCCTCGGCGATCTCCGCGAGCCATTCGCCGCTGACGTCGTCGAACAGTTTCACCTGCGCCCCGGCCGCGAGGCGGAGCACGTTGCCGAGATAATTGGCCGACGCACCGTCGAGCGTCAGCGTCGATCCGGCGGCAAGCGGCGCTTCGACGAACAGGCGCGGCAGGCTGGAGGGCGGCCAGGCCGGAGTCGCGGCCATCAGCCGATCATCCCTGCGGCGGCTGGAAGGGGCGGATGCTTTCTCGACATTCGTCTGCTGTGGCGGCAATTGTCGGGCCATGGCAACTGGCGAAAGCGACATCGTTCCCGATTCCGAGCAGCGCGGACTGATCGGCGCGCTCCCGGCCGGCGTGCGTCCCTATGCGTCGCTGATGCGGCTCGATCGCCCGATCGGCGCCTGGCTGCTGTTCTGGCCGGGGGCATGGAGCGTCGCCCTGGCGGGCCTGGGACCGCGCGGCTTCCCCCTGATCCTGTGGCTCGCGCTCGGCGCCTGGGCGATGCGCAGCGCCGGCTGCGTTTATAACGACATCGTCGACAAGGATCTCGACAGGAAGGTCGAGCGTACGCGGCTGCGGCCGCTCGCCAGCGGGCGCGCGACGGTCACGGGGGCCTGGGTGCTGCTCGTCGCGCTCAGTCTGATCGGGCTGGTCGTGCTGCTGCAGCTGGATCGCACCGCCCAGATCATCGCGCTCGGCAGCCTCGCCCCGGTCGCTGCCTACCCGTTCATGAAGCGGATCACCTGGTGGCCGCAGGCCTGGCTCGGTCTCGTCTTCTCCTGGGCCGCTCTGGTCGGCTGGCCGGCCGTCACCGGCGAGATCTCGCTCACCCCGATCCTTCTTTACTGCGGGTCGATCTGCTGGGTGATCGGCTACGACACCATCTATGCGCTGCAGGACCGCGAAGACGATGCGCTGGTCGGCGTGCGCTCGTCGGCGCTGGCGTTGGGCCCGCACGCCCGACTCGGCGTGACGCTCTTCTACCTCGCCGCCTTGCTGTTCTGGGCGGTTGCCTTGTGGCGCGAGCGCCCGGACGGCCTTTCGCTGATCGCCTTGCTGCCGATGGCCGCGCACCTCCTGCACCAGACCGCGACCCTCAAGCCGGCCGACGGCGACGACGCGCTCCACAAATTCCGCTCCAACCGCTTTGCCGGCCTGCTGATGTTCCTTGCCTGCGTGGTGGTCGGCACTTCCTAGACTTTGCGCGCCGGCCGCCTTACTTCGCGGCGATGTTGACCCCCAAAGAAGCCGAAAGCCGCGCCGCCGATCTCGTCGAGCGGGCGCGCAAGGCCGGCGCCGATGCCGCCGATGCCATCTATGTCGCCGACGCCTCGACCGGAATTCAGCTCCGCCTCGGCGCGCTCGAAGATGTCGAGCGCTCGGAAGGCGAGGAGATTGGCCTTCGCCTGTTCGTCGGCCGGCGCTCCGCCAGCGTATCCTCGTCGGATCTCTCCGACGAAGCGCTGAAGGCGCTGGTCGAGCGCGCCGCGGCGATGGCCCGCGAAGCGCCCGAGGATCCCTATTCCGGTCTCGCCCCCGAGGACCGGCTGATGCGCGGCGAGGGGCCGGACGTGGACGGCGACGATGGCTGCGATCCGCTGCCCACCGAGCTCAAGCAGCGCGCGCTCGAGATCGAGGATGCGGCGCGTGCCATCGCCGGAGTCACCAACAGCGGCGGCGCCAGCGTCAGCGCCGGGCGATCGGTGATCGCGCTTGCGACCAGCCACGGCTTCTGCCGCGGTTATTCGACCAGCGGCTATTCGGGATCGGCAAGCGTCATCGCCGGCGAAGGGGCCCAGATGGAGCGCGATTATGCCCAGCATAGCGCGCGTCATTATGCGGATCTCGATGCGCCCGACGCGATCGGACGCCTTGCCGGCGAACGCGCCGTCGCTCGGCTCAATCCCGCCAAGCTCGCCAGCGGGGCGATGCCCGTCATATACGACCCGCGGGTCGGCAGCAGCCTGATCGGTCACCTGATCGGCGCCATCACCGGCGCTGCGATCGCGCGCAAGACCTCGTTCCTGCTCGGCAAGGAGGAAGAGGCGATCTTCGCCGAAAGCATCGTCATCCGCGACGACCCGCACCGCCCGCGTGGCCTTCGCTCCAAGCCGTTCGACGGCGAAGGCCTGCCGACCGCGCCGGCCGATCTGGTCGCCAACGGCCGGGTGACCAGCTGGCTGCTCGACAGCGCCTCGGCGCGCCAGCTCGGCCTCGCGCCGACCGGCCACGCTACCCGCGGCGTCGGCGGCTCGCCGGGGGCGAGCGCCACCAACGTCCATATGGAAGCGGGCAGCATCGCCGTCGACGATCTGCTCGGCGACATCGCCCAGGGCGTCTACGTCACCGAGTTGATCGGTCAGGGGGTGAACATGGTGACCGGCGATTACAGCCGCGGCGCCAGCGGCTTCATCATCGAGAACGGCAAGATCGGTCCGGCCGTTTCCGAGATCACCATTGCCGGCAATCTGATCGAGATGTTCCGGCAGCTCGTCCCCGCCAGCGACCTCGAATTCCGCCGCGCGGTCAACGTTCCGACGATCCGGATCGACGGCATGTTCATCGCCGGCGCCTGATGCTCGAAGACGTCTCCCGCATCGTCCGTGACGCCGCGCGCCTCGCCGCGTCGCGCTGCGGCGGCAGCTTCCGGCGCTGGGAGAAGGCGCCGGGCAATCCGGTGTGCGAGATCGACATCGAGGTCGACAATTATCTGCGCGACAAATTGTCGGCGCTGGATCCCGGGGCCGGGTGGCTGTCCGAGGAAACGGTCGACGATTCCGATCGGATCGAGCGGTCGCGGCTGTGGGTGGTCGATCCGATCGACGGCACCCGCGACTATCTGCGCGGCCGCAGCGGCTGGGCGGTGTCGGTGGCGCTGGTCGAGGACCGCAAGCCGCTGCTCGGCGTGCTCGACGCACCGATGCGCGGCGAACATTGGCGCGCGGCCAAGGGGCAGGGCGCCTGGCGCAACGGCGAACGGCTGCGGGTGAGCGGTCGCACGACGCTTGCCGGCGCCCGCATACCGGCCGACCAGCTTGCCGCGCCCGACGCCGATCTCGTGCTGGTGCCGAAGCCCAATTCGATTGCCCTGCGGATGGCGCTGGTCGCGGCCGGAGAGGCGGATCTGGTCGCGACGACCAAATGGGGCTTCGAATGGGACATCGCCGCCGCGGCCCTGATCGCCGAGGAAGCCGGTGCATCGGTAAGCGGCGCCTTCGGCCAGCCGCTCACCTTCAACACCGCCCTTGGCAATGCCTTCGGCGTGCTGGTCGCGACTCCGGCAATCCATGCCGACGCGGTCGAAAGGCTGCGGGAGAGGGCCTTGGCGGCGGTCTGAACGCAGGCTTCGTCGCGATGCAACCGGCCCCGGCAGCTTCAACTTTCGACTCTGCTTGAAATCAGGCGTAGTGTCGCTCCGTTAGGAGAGCGACATATGAAGCGTGTGCTGTCGTCAGCAACCGCCGCCTGCGCGGCCTTGCTCGTGTCCCCGGTGCAGAGCCAGGCGCCGGTTCCCGCCACACCGGCCCCGGCCGCGACCGTCGTGCCCCCCGTGGCCGACGTTCCACCGGAAGACGGAACGGTGCTCGGCTACGACGTGGACTTCTACCAGCGCATGACGGTGCCGGTCAGCATCGACGGCCGCGGCCCCTACCGATTCGTCGTCGATACCGGCGCCGAACGGACGGTAATCGCACGCGAACTCGCCGCAACGCTGGATCTCGGCAAGGGCCGCACTGCGCGCATGCACAGCATGAGCGAGGTCAGCGACATCGGCACCGTGATCATTCCGGAGCTGGAAGTCGGCGGCAAGCAGGTGCACGCGATCCACGCCCCAGCGCTTTCGCGCAGGAACCTGGGTGCCGAGGGCATGCTGGGAGTCGATTCGCTGAAGACGCAGCGTGTCTCGTTCGATTTCGTCCGCCAGCAGATGACCGTCACGCCGTCGCAGAAGCGCGCCGAGAATTGGGCAAGGGACGCGATTGTCATAACCGCCCGCAATCGCTTCGGCCACCTGGTGCTGGTCGATGCCCAAGTGGATGGCCAGAAAGTCTGGGTGATCGTCGACACCGGATCGCAGGCGACGATCGGCAACAGTGCCTTGCGCCGCAAGCTCGAGAAGAAGAGGCGGCTCGGCACCACCACGCCGGTTCAGATGACCAGCGTCACCGGCGGCACCATCATCGCCGACCAGACCATCACCCGCAACATCCGCATCGGCGGCGTGGACATCCGCAAGATGCCGATCGCCTTTGCCGACGTTCATCCGTTCAAGAAACTCGACCTGATGGATCGGCCGGCGTTGCTGCTCGGCATGGACGCGCTGATGCTGTTCGATCGGGTGTCGGTGGACTTCGCCAAACGCGAGGTGAGGATGCTGCGACCGGGCCGGTCCGAGCGACCGAACGGCATGCTGCTCGCCGCGCGATGAGGGATTGAGCACGTCCTAGGCTGCTGTCACTGATGCGGGCTGAGCCTGTCGAAGCCCTCGTGCTTCTTACCCAAGGTAAAGGAAGGGGGCTTCGACAGGCTCAGCCCGAACGGGGTTTTCAGATCTTGATCTTCACCCTGAAAATCAGGCCGCAGGCTCGACCCGCCGCACGCCGAAACGCGGGATGTCGATCTTGGGACACCGGTTCATCACCACCTTGAGCCCGGCGGCCTCGGCGCGGGCTGCGGCCTCCTCGTTGATCACGCCGATCTGCATCCACACCGATTTGGCGCCGGCGGCGATCGCCTCGTCCACGGCTTCTCCGGCCGCCATCGGCCGGCGGAAGATGTCGACCATGTCGATCGGCTCGCCGATCTGCGAGAGCTCCCGCCAGACATATTCGCCGTGAACATGCTCGCCGGTAATCTGCGGATTGACCGGCAGCACGCGATAGCCCCAGTCCTGCAGGAACTTCATCACGTTGTAGCTCGGCCGGTCCGGCCGGTCCGACGCGCCGACCAGCGCGATCGTCCGCGTCGATTCGAGAAGCGCCTTGATGTCGGCTTCAGCGGTGAGCGGCATGGGAAGTCCTCCGGTCTGTTTCGGAGGTGCAACGCCGGGGCGCTACATCCGGTTCAATGCCTCGCTCACCCGCGCAGCGAGCGCCTGGAAGATCCGCGATTCCTCGCCGTCGCCCGACGCCGGCGGCGTGCCGGCATCGGAGGATTGGCGAATAGTGAGGGTGAGCGGAACCCGGCCCAGGAACGGAATGTCCATCACGCCGGCAGCAGCCTCGGCGCCACCGGCACCGAACGGATCGGAGATCTCGCCGCAATGCGGACAGGCATAGCCGGACATGTTCTCGACCAGACCGATCACCGGGATATTGGTCTTGCGGAACAGGTCGATCGCGCGGGTGGCGTCGATCAGTGCAAGGTCCTGCGGGGTCGAGACGATCACGGCGGCGGTTGGGGTCCACTTCTGGACCAGTGAGAGTTGGATGTCGCCGGTGCCGGGCGGAAGGTCGACCACCAGGATCTCGGTGTCGCCCCAGTCGCCCTCGATCAATTGTCCGAGCGCGCCGGCGGCCATCGGTCCACGCCACGCAAGCGCCTTGCCGCCCTCGACCAATTGTCCGAGCGACAGCATGCGGATGCCGTTGGTCTCGACGGGCACGATCCGATTGTCGACCGACTCCGGCTTCTCGCTCGTGCCGAGCAGCCGCGGTTGCGAGGGGCCGTAGACGTCCGCGTCGACCAGCCCGACCTTGCGCCCGGCGCGGGCGAGGGCGATGGCGAGGTTGGCCGAAACGGTCGATTTGCCGACGCCGCCCTTGCCGCTGCCGACAGCGAGGATGATGCGCTTCACCTTCTCCTCGGTCATCGCGATGCGGACCTCGGCGATTCCGGCAATGCCGGTCAAGCCGCCCTTCAGCCGGCGCTCGAGGGTGGAGCGTGCCTCTGCGGAGAGGCCGGTCGCATCGACGACGAGGCTGGCGGCATTCTCCTTCAGGCGGGCGGACTGGATGCGTCCTTTCGCCTCGGGGATGCGTTCGAGGGCGGTGTGGAATGCGGCTTCGTCTTGGTTCATGACGTGCGAGATAGGCGAGCGCGCGGCGCTTGCCACTGTTTTTCCCGATAGCCGCTACCTATAAAGGTCTTCATGAGCAAAATCTTCGGGAGGGGCGCGCGTTCCGGCGCCGTGTTCAATGAGAATCGTGGCGGCCCTTGGGGTCCTTCCGGCGGCGGCTCCGGCTCCGGCGGCGGCGACGACGGCGGCAGCGGCCCGCGCAGCCCGTGGGGCGAGCCTCCGAAAAAGCGCCGCCCCGGCGCAGGCCCGAACGTCACCTCTCTCGACGACTTCCTGAAGAAGAGCCGGCAGCGCTTCGGCGGGCATCTGCCGCAAGGCGATGGACGGCCTTATTGGCTCTACGGCCTCGGCGCATTCCTGGTTCTCTGGCTGGTGTTCACCAGCGTGCACCGGATCGAGCCGCAGGAACGCGGGGTCGTGACCCTGCTCGGCGCCTACAGCCGCACGCTCGGCCCCGGCATCGGCTTCACCCTTCCGGCACCGTTCGAATCGGTCGAGGAACTCGACGTCGAGGAAATCCGGGCGGTGGATATCGGCTCGCCCGATCCGGCCAAGGAAAACCTGATCCTGACCGGCGACCAGAACATCATCGACCTGGCCTATCAGGTCCGGTGGAACATCAAGGATCCGCAGAACTTCCTGTTCCAGATCGAGGACACCGAAGGCACCATCCGCGAGATCGCCGAAAGTGCGATGCGCGAAGTGGTGGCGAGCGTGTCGCTGGACGATGCGATCGGCGCCGGACGCAGCGACATCGAGCAGCGCGTCGCGTTGCGCATGCAGCAATTGCTCGACGGCTACGGCGCCGGAGTCCGCATTCAGGGCGTCGCGATCAAGCAGTCGGATCCGCCCGCGGCGGTGAACGAGGCGTTCAAATCGGTGACGGCGGCCCAGCAGCAGGCGCAGAGCTACATGAACGATGCCCGTGCCTATGCGCTGCAGCTGCGCAACAAGGCGCAGGGCGAAGCGGCGGCCTTCGACAAGGTCTACGTGCAGTACAAGCTTTCGCCGGAGGTCACCCGCCGCCGCATGTATTACGAGACGATGGAAAGAGTGCTCTCGAAAGTGGACAAGACGATCATCGAGGCGCCGGGCGTTACGCCTTATCTGGCGCTGCCCGAAATCCAGCGGCGCGCGCCGGCGCAGCCGCAAGCCCAGGCTCAGGCCGCTGAAGGAGCGCCGCAACGATGAGCCGCGTGCTTCGCAACCCGATCGCCCTCGCGTTCATCGCGATCCTCATCCTGATCCTGCTCGGCAGCACCTTCTCGGTGGTGCCGGAAACCAAGCAGGCCGTGATCACCAGCTTCGGCAAGGTGCAGCGGACCGTGAACCGCTATCAGCCCGGCGAGACGTTCGGAACGTCCCATGCCGGCCTGATCGCCCGGGTGCCGTTCTTCGAGCAGATCGTCTGGGTCGACAAGCGCATCCAGAGCGTCGACATGGAGCGCCAGCAGGTCCTGTCGACCGATCAGCTGCGGCTCCAGGTCGATGCTTTCGCCCGCTACCGCATCGTCGATCCGGTGCGGATGGTGATCACCGCCCGCAGCGCGGAGAATGTCAGCGATCAGCTGCGGCCGATCCTCGGCTCGTCGCTCCGCAACGAGCTCGGCAAGCGTCCGTCGGCGGCTCTGCTCAGCCCGGAGCGCTCGCAGCTGATGGAAAATATTGCCGTCGCGCTGAACCGGGTCGCGCGCCAATATGGTGCTGAAGTGATCGACGTGCGGATCAAGCGGACCGACCTTCCGGAAGGCGCGCCGCTGGACTCGGCGTTCGACCGGATGCGGACCGCACGCCAGCAGGAAGCGCGCTCGATCCAGGCCCAGGGCCTGCGCAATGCGCAGCTGGTTCGTGCCGACGCGGATGCCGAGGCCGCCAACATTTATGCGGAGGCGTTCGGCAAGGATCCCGACTTCTACGAATTCTACCGCGCGATGCAGTCCTACGAGACCACGTTCGTCAACAATGCGCAGACTCCGGAATCGGGACGTTCGAGCGTTATCCTCTCGCCGCAGAACGAATATTTGCGCGAATTTACGGGCCGCCGGTAAGCGGCGGCCCTATTCAAATCCGGTTCAGCCGCACCACATGATTGCGAGACATTCCTGATCACCCCCGGGTTCCTGCCCGCCCGGGCAAATCTCAAGAGGAGGATTCCCATAGTGCGTTACGTTTATGGCCTGACCGCTGCCCTTCTGATCGGCGGCGCAACCGCCACATTGACGGTCGGCCCGGTTGGCGCGCAGACCGCCCAGAACGAGCCGGGCAGCATGGCCGCAGCGGCGCCCCGTCCGGGCGCTCCGATGAGCTTCGCCGATCTCGCCGGACGCCTGCAGCCGGCGGTGGTCAACATCTCGACCAAGCAGAGCGTCCAGGTAAGCCAGTCGCGGCAGCTGCCGCCCGGCTTCGAGGAATTCTTCCGCCGCTTCGGCGCACCGGTTCCCGACGGCGGCGGCGGTGGCGACGAGCCCGCCACCCAGCGCGGCGGTTCGCTTGGCTCCGGCTTCATCATTTCGGCCGACGGCTATGTCGTCACCAACAACCATGTCGTCTCGCCCTCGCGCAGCGGCGCAACCGTCGATCAGATCACGGTCACTTTGCCGGATCGCCGCGAGTTCGAGGCGGAACTGGTCGGCCGCGATGCCGCGTCGGACCTCGCGGTGCTCAAGATCAAGGGCAGCAACCTGCCGTTCGTCCGCTTCGCCTCCGGGCGTGAGGCGGTCCGTGTCGGCGACTGGGTGGTCGCGATCGGCAACCCGTTCGGCCTCGGCGGCACGGTGACCGCGGGCATCGTCTCGGCGCTCCACCGCAATATCGGCGCCGGCATCTACGATCGCTACATCCAGACCGACGCGTCCATCAACATGGGCAATTCCGGCGGCCCGATGTTCGATCTCAACGGCAACGTCGTCGGCATCAACACCGCGTTGATCTCGCCCACCGGCGGCAATGTGGGCATCGGCTTCGCCATCCCGGCGGAGCAGGCGGCGCCGATCGTTGAATCGCTGCGCAAGGGCCAGCGCCCGCAGCGCGGCTATATCGGCGTGAGCCTGCAGGAGATCACCGAGGACATCGCCGAGTCCCTCAACGTGCCGAAGAATCGGGGCGAGCTGATCCGCGGCGTGACCCCGGGCGGTGCCGCTGCGCGCGCCGGCATCCAGCAGGGCGATGTCGTGATCAGCGTCAACAACCAGCCGGTCACCCCGGATCAGTCGCTGGCCTATCTGGTTTCGAACCTGGATGTCGGTTCCAAGATTCCGATCGAGCTGATCCGCGGCGGCGAGCGACGCACGGTGACGGTCACGGTCGGCGAGCGCCCGACCGACGAGGAACTGGCCAAGCTCAACGGCATCGAGAACGAGACCCCGGTGACGGAGCCTTCGGAATCGGAGCAGTCGACCGGTCAGAAGTCGGCGCGCGAGAGCCTTGGCGTCACCGTTCAGTCGCTTACGCCGGAGATCGCCCGGTCGCTGCGGCTCAACGACGTCAACCTGCGCGGCCTCGTCGTCGCGTCGGTGAGCCCGTCGAGCGATGCGGCCTCGAAGATCCAGCAGGGCGACATCATCCTGTCGATCAACCAGCGCGCGACGCGCACGCCGGAGGAGGCCGCAGCCGCGGTCGCCGCGGCGCGCGCCGCCGGCCGAAACACGGTGCTGCTGCTGGTCCGGCGCGGCAACAATCCGCCGGCCTATATCGGCATCGCGCTCTCCCGCGCGCGCTGACCGGCGCGCTAAGCTTTCGATCCGGATCGGGGCCTTCGCGTCCCGATCCGCCGAAGGCAGGACCTGCGTCTCCGTCGAACATGGCTTGCCGCTCCTCTCCCCGCCGGGATAGGAGCGGCAATTCGTTTGTGGAGACTGGCTGTTGGCGGATGACGCGATCCTGATCGGTGCTGCGGAAGGTCGTCCGCAGCACCTCCTCCTCGCCCTCGCCAACCGCCACGGCCTGGTCGCCGGCGCGACCGGCACCGGCAAGACGGTAACCTTGCAGCGCCTCGCCGAGGGCTTTTCGCAGGCGGGAGTCCCGGTCTTCGTCGCCGACGTGAAGGGCGATCTCGCCGGCATCGCTATGCCCGGCTCCGCGCAGGCCAAAGCGCACGAGGCGCTCGTCGCCCGCGCCGCCGAGATCGGGCTCGAAGGTTTCGGCTATGCCGGCAATCCGGTCCTGCTGTGGGATCTCCATGGCGAGCAGGGACATCCGATCCGCACCACGGTGAGCGAGATGGGGCCGCTGCTGCTGGCCCGCTTGCTCGGGCTCAACGAGACGCAGGAAGGGGTGCTGGCGATCGCCTTTCGGCTCGCCGACGAGGAAGGATTGCTGCTCCTCAACCTCGAGGACCTGCAGGCGCTGTTGGCTCACGTCGGCGAGCATGCTGCGGCTCTCACCACGCGCTACGGCAACGTCACCAAGGCATCGGTGGGCGCGATCCAGCGCCAGCTGCTCCAGCTCGAAGCGCAGGGCGGCGATCTGTTCTTTGGCGAGCCCGCGCTGGCGATCTCCGATCTTCTCGCCGTCGACGAGGCCGGGAAGGGGCTGATCAGCGTGCTCGCTGCGGACCGGCTGATGACCAGCCCGAAACTCTACGCGACCTTCCTTCTGTGGCTGCTGTCGGAGCTGTTCGAGGAGCTTCCGGAGGTCGGCGATCTCGCCAAGCCGAAGCTCGTCTTCTTCTTCGACGAAGCCCATCTGCTGTTCGACGACGCGCCCGAGGCTTTGCTCGACACGATCGAGCAGGTTGTCCGGCTGATCCGATCGAAGGGTGTCGGCATCTATTTCGTCACCCAGAACTCGGCCGATATCCCGGAGAAGGTGGCGGCACAGCTCGGCAACCGAATCCAGCACGCGCTGCGTGCCTTCACGCCCAAGGAGCAGAAGGCGCTGAAGGCGGCCGCCGACAGCTTCCGGGCCAATCCTGCCCTAGACGTCGTAAACGCCTTGCCGGCGCTGAAGGTCGGGGAGGCGTTGGTCTCGACGCTCGATGCGGAGGGCGCACCGACTCCGGTCGAGCGGACGCTGATCGCGCCGCCCGGCTCGCGGCTCGGTCCGCTCGAAGCGCGGGAGCGGGCTCTGCTCGTGTCGAGCTCGCCGCTTGCCGGCAAATATGACGAAGCGGTCGACCGCGAATCCGCCGGCGAGATCCTGACGGCCCGCGCCGCGGCCGCTGCGGAGGCGGCCTCGCGGGTCAAAGCGGAGGCGGATGCTGCCAAGCAGGACGCGCGAGCCGCGCGCGAGCGCAGGGCCAATCCCTCGTTCCAGGACGAGATGGTGCGCCAGGTCGGCAAGGCCGTGAAGCGGCAAGTGGTCAACCGCATCGCCGGATCGCTCGTCCGCGGTCTGCTCGGCGGCCTGTTCAGGGGGAGGTGAGATGAGCGACAGCAAACAGACGCAGGCACTGCCGGAACTGACCGTACGCGCGATCCTGCTCGGCGGGGTCATCACCCTGCTGTTCACGGCCGCCAACGTCTATCTCGGCCTGCGCGTCGGCCTGACCTTCGCGACCTCGATCCCCGCCGCCGTCATCTCGATGGCGGTGCTGCGCTGGTTCTCCTCCTCGAACATCCTCGAGAACAATATCGTCCAGACGGTCGCTTCCGCGGCCGGCACCCTGGCGGCGATCTGCTTCGTGTTGCCGGGCCTGGTGATGATCGGCTGGTGGCAGGGCTTTCCCTATTGGACCACGGCTCTGGTCACCTTCCTCGGCGGTGCGCTCGGCGTGCTGTTCTCGATCCCGCTGCGTCGTGCGCTGGTCACCGATTCGCCTTTGCCGTTCCCGGAAGGCGTCGCCGCGGCCGAAGTGCTGAAGGTCGGCGAGGCGTCGCGCCAGGGGGCCGAGGAAAGCAGCAAGGGCCTGATGGCGATCGTCTCGGGCTCGCTCGTCTCCTCCTTCTTCGCGCTGCTCGCGGCGATGCGGCTGACGGCGGCCGACGCGGCGACCTTCTTCCGCTTCGGGCCGGCGGTGACCGGCTTCAACCCCGGCTTTCAGTTCGCGCTGCTCGGCGCGGGGCATCTCGTCGGCATCTCCGTCGGCCTCGCCATGGGGCTTGGCCTGCTGATCGCGTGGGGAGTCGCCGTGCCTTTGCTCAGTGCGATGGTGCCGAACGCGGGCGCGATCGGTGCCGAGGAGCTGGCAACCGACGTCTGGGTGCACCAGGTGCGGTTCCTCGGCGCCGGAGTGATCGGAGTCGCCGCGGTGTGGACCCTACTCAGCATCATCGGCCCGATCGTCCGCGGCCTGACCGGCGCGATCGCCGCCTCGCGTGCGCGCCGGGCCGGGCAGGGCGCCTCGCTGGCGCTGAGCGAGCGCGACATGCCGATTTCGGCACTCGGCTTCGGAACACTGATCGCCCTGATCCCGATCGCCTGGCTGCTCGTCGTCGAGCTCGGCGATGCAGCGGGCCCGAGCACCGCCCTCGTCATCGCGCTGAGCCTGATCTTCATCCTCGTCGCAGGCGCATTCATCGCTGCGGTGTGCGGCTATATGGCCGGGCTCATCGGCGCCTCGAACAGCCCGGTTTCGGGCATCGGCATCCTGTCGGCGATCGGATCGTCGCTGCTGCTGCTCGTCGTCGTCGGCGCCGGCCAGGATGCGGAGGCCAGCCGGCCCCTGGTCGCCTATGCGCTGATCGTCACCGGCATCGTGTTCGGTATCGCCACCATCTCGAACGACAACCTCCAGGACCTCAAGACCGGCCAGTTGGTCGGCGCGACTCCGTGGCGGCAGCAGGTCGCCTTGCTGTTCGGCGTCCTGTTCGGGGCGGCGATCATTCCACCGGTGCTGAGCCTGCTCAATGCCGGCTACGGCTTTGCCGGCGCGCCCGGTGCCGGGCCGGAGGCGCTGCCTGCGCCGCAGGCGGCGTTGATCTCGGCGATCGCCCAGGGCGTGCTCGGCGGTGCGCTCGACTGGCGGATGATCGGCTACGGAGTCCTGCTCGGCATCGCGCTGATCCTCCTCGACGCAGCCCTGGGCCGCGCCGGCAAGACCCGCCTGCCGCCGCTGGCGATCGGGATCGGCATCTACCTGCCGATGTCGACCACCCTGATGGTGGTGGTCGGTGCCGTGGCCGGCTGGATCTACGATCGCGGCGCCAACCGCGCCCGCGACCCGGAAGGTTATCGCCGCATGGGCGTGCTCGCCGCAACCGGTCTGATCGTCGGCGAGAGCCTGTTCGGCGTGCTGCTTGCCGGCATCGTGGTCGGTACCGGCAGCGCCGCGCCGCTGGCCATCGTCGGCGACGGCTTCCGTCCCTATGCGGTCGGCGGCGGCACGTTGCTGTTCGCGCTGCTGGCGCTGTGGCTGTACCGGCGCAGCGCGCGGACTGCGGCTTAGGTTGTCCGTTCGGGCGCGGGGGAGGCTAAGCTCTTTCCCGTCGCCCCAGAAGGGAAGGGGAAGGCTTCGACAGGCTCGGCCCGAACGGGGACAGGCGATGGAGCCGGACTGCTCGTGAGAGGCCTCGCCCCGCTCAGCCGCGCTTCGTCTCCAGCCACTTGGTGATGTCCGGCAGGCGCTCGGCGCGCACGCGGATGCGGTCGCGGATCGATCCGATGGCGGTGTCGGCCGGGCGGCGCGATTCCGGGGTGAGATAGCGGCGGGCATAATCCTCGATCTTCTCCACCATCGCCGGATCGGCCGAGCCGGCGCCGAGCTGGGCGATGAAGCGCGACCGCGACGAGATGTCGACCAGCGCCTCCACCTTGGCCCGGTTGGCGATCGCGAAATCGAAGGCGAGATCGGGATGTTCGCCCGATACGGCGCTGATGATGCCGGCGCTGGTCGTCGCGCCGGGCTCGTCGGTCAGCGCCAGCGCCAGTGCGCGCTGCGCGAGGGCGGGGTCCCGGTTGCTGCCGAGCAGCCGGTAGAGCTGTGCCTTGACCAGCGGATTGGTCTCTGCCCGTGCCTGGCCACGCAGGCGGTCCCAGCCTGCCGCGTCGAGATTGCGTGCGACCACCGCGAGGATGGTGGTGCGCATCGGCCCGGCCGCGGCGATCGGATCATTGGTTGCGTACAGCCGCGACGCTTCGCCGACGACCGCCGGATCGCCCATGCCGCCGAGCGTCGAGATCAGCTCCGAGCGGAGCACCGGGATGGTCGGCGCCTCACCGGGCTTGGCGTTCCAGCCGATCCGGGCGAGCATCGGCGACAGCTTGGCGGAGGCGTAGCGCGCGATCGTCGCCTGCCGCGCCGCATCGCCGTCGTAGAGGCCGTGGAGCTGCTCGAGGATCCCCGCAAGACGGCCATAGACCTGCGGATTGGCATTCGCCGGTACCGCATCGACGAGATCGAGCGCTTCGGCGGCGGATTGATAGCCCGCGAGGCCAAGACCCCATTGATCCGCCAGCAGGCCGATCTGGTCGACGGGCTTCAGCTGCGCGAACGAGGCCGCGATCCGATCCAGCATCGCCGGCGTGTAGAGCGTCCGGTAATAGCCCGTCTGGCCGCTGTTCACGACCAGGGTGCCACAGCCGGGCACCTGGACGCTGGCACGCCCACCCTCGACGAGGGCGCGGGCCGGCTTGCCGCCCAGCGTGGCGGCGATCACCGGAACCCGCCAGCCGAGCGGCGCCTTGTCGGGACGATCTCGAGTGAACTCGGCCTGGCGGAGGGAAATCCGGGTGCTGCCGCCGCTACACACGGCCTCGTCGACCCGGATCAGCGGGACGCCGGGCTGCAGCGTGAAATCGTGCGCGATCGCCGTGATCGGCTTGCCGGCGGCGGACTCGATCCTGGCCCAGAGATCGTCGGTGCGGGTGTTGCCGAGCTTGTGGGTGCGCACATAATCCTGAACGCCGCGGCGCCACGCATCCTCCCCGACATAGTCCTCGAGCATCGTGATCACCGCTTCACCCTTCGAATAGGTGATCGAATCGAACGCCTGGCTGATCTGCTCCACGGTGGTCAGGCGCTGGACCACCGGATGGGTGGTGGCGACGCTGTCGAGGCCGATCGCCGATTCGCGGCCGGAGACGATGCCGAGCTCAGGCTCCCATTCCGGGTGCAGCGCCGCCGTTGCCTTGGTCGCCATCCACGAGGCGAAGCCCTCGTTCAGCCAGAGATCGTCCCACCACGCCATGGTGACGAGATCGCCGAACCATTGATGGGCCATTTCATGCGCCGCGACCTCGAAAATTCGCTGGCGGGCGGACTCGCTGGTGATCGCCGGATCGACGAGCAGCACCGATTCGAACGAGAAGATGGCACCCCAATTCTCCATCGCGCCGAAGAACTGGCTGCTGCCCGGTCCGGCGACATTGTCGAGCTTGGGCAGCGGATAGGGCGTGCCGAAATATTGATTGTACCAGGGCAGCAGCCGGGCGGAGCTTTCGAGCGCCCAGCGGCCCTTCTCGCCGTCGCCGCGCTTGCTGACCACGCCGATTTCCGTGTTCGCGGCAGTGGTCGTGATACGGTCGAACTCGCCGACGCCCATGAACAGCAGATAGCTCGACATCGGCGGCGTGGCCTGGAAGGTCACCGTCCTGGTGCCGTCCGGCCGAGTCTCGACTCCCGCCTGCGGCATGTTGCTGATCACGTCCTGATCGGCCGGCGCGGTGACTGCGAGCGTATAGGGGGTACGGTATTGCGGCTCGTCCCAGCCGGGGAAGAAACGCCGTGCATCGGGGGCTTCGAACTGGGTGAACAGCGCACGCTTGCTGCCGCTGCCGCTCGCGTAATCGAGCGCGAACAGGCCGGCGGCCTGGCTGTAGATCTTGCCGGAATAATCGAAGGTCAGGCGGTAGCGGCCCGGCTGCAGGGGCGCGCCGAAGCGGATGGTGGCGGTCTGCCTTTCGGCATCGACGGCGACCCGGCCGGTCCCGTCGGCGCGCGGACTGACTCTGCCATCCGCCCCGAGTGTCTCGATCCGGACGGAGCGGAATTCGAGATCGGCGGCGTTGACCGTCAGCGTGTCGGTCGCTTCCAGCACGTCGACGTCGATCGCGGTGATGCCGCTGAAGCGAAGGTTCGGCGCGTCGGGCGTGACCGAGATCCGGTAGGCCAGCGGACGGGCATTGCGCGGAAGCTGGGTCGGGACATCGGCCGCCGCCGCCGGGATCGTCGTCGGGGGGGTGCCGGTGGTCGCCAGCCGGGTGGCGGTGCCCGCGCATGCGGCAAGGGAGACCGAAAGCGCGACGAGGGATGCGGCGGAAGCGAGACGCATGAAGCAGGCTCCGGAAAAGGCGAGATTTTTTCCGCCCCTGCGCGGCACATGGCCGCTTGTCAAATCAGTAGCCGAAGACCGGGGCGACCTTGTGGCCCTGGAGCACGTGGGCGCGCAAATCCTCCGGGCTCCAGAGATGCTCGATGCCGAGTTCCGCCTGTTTGACCAGATCCACGATCGCGGCGTTAACCGGCGCGCGCTTCCCCTGCGCCTTGGCGAGCCTGACGACCTCGCCGTTCAGATAGTCGATTTCGGTCGGTCGGCCGGCGCGAAGGTCGTCCGCCATCGACGACCGCGCCTTGGCATCGATCTTCTGCACCTTGAGGAATAGGTTGTTGAAGATGAGATTGGGCGCGGCGATGGCGTGGGGAAGCAGTTGCGGCGGGATCGGCCCGATCTTCGCCGGCTCGATGCCTGCCGCCGCGAGCACGTCCAGCGCCTCGACGATCGAGGCGGCGACCACGCGGCGATAGTCGCGCTCGCGCAATTGCTCGAGCAGGGTTCGCCCGGACAAAGCGTTCACCGCGTTGTTGAGGTTGATGAGCAGCTTGCCCCAGGCAATGCCGGTCATGTCGTCGGCGAGACCCAGCGCCCCGGGCCCTTTGCCCACCTGCTCGGCAAGGGCCCGGGTGCGGGGCGTGTCCTCGACCACGACCTCCCCGGCGACGCCCTTGTGAAAGCGGCCGTGGCCGAGATAGGCGACGTTGAACGGCACCATCGCCGGGACGATCTCGAACCGTGCGCCGAGCGCCTCTCTCAGGGTGGCGACGTTGCTGACGCCGTTCTGGAGGCTGATCACGACTGCCCCCTTGCGGCCGTGCCTGGCGATCTGCTTCGCCGCCTCGGCCGTGGCGTTGCTCTTGACGGCAAGGGCGATGATCTCCGCGTCTGCGAGCGCCTTGGCATTGGTCGTGAACTCGACCTGATCGGGTCCGCGCCGGACCCGCCACCCCGAATGATCGGTCAGCGTCAGTCCGTCCGCGGCGATGGTCTCGCCGATCGGCGCCCGGCCGATGAAGCGCACAGGCACGCCTGCCGCCGACCAGGCGCCGCCGAGGAAACATCCGATCGATCCGGCTCCGAGGATGGCAATGGTCATACGTCTCGCTCACGATGTTCGAAACGCTGCCTACAGGCACGGGCGCCGGATGAGGAGGGCGAACTACATTCTAAGCCACCAGCGGTTCGCCAACGTGTGGCGCACCCACCCACGTCTGCTGCACACCCCGATTTCACCTGTAATTCACCTGTTAAAACAGGTGGTGATGCAGCGGCCACAGGAAGCCAAGCACGCGACACGACTCCCCACGTCGCCGCTCGCGTCGGTTGTTGTTTCACGATTCAAGGATCCGAACGCATCACCACGGGTCGATCAACGGCGGAACGTATCATGAACGAAGTTGGAGATCAAGGATTCGCTGCGCCCAGATCGTTGACCCTAATCCGTGAATCTGACCGCTGCATCCTCATCGCGCCGCCTCCGTGCTCGCCGGTTCCGTCAACTCGAATATGCGTGGATATGCAGGTGGATAGCGGCCCCGATCCTATTATGCTGAACAAAGCAGTTTCGGGGGCTTTCGATGAAACGATCTTCTGCGCTCGCCGGCCTCGTGCCGGCGGCCTTCCTGCTCAGTGCCGCATCCGGCTACTACATCACCCCGTCGAAGAACCGGATCCTTCCCGGTGACGACAGCATCGCGCCGGGCAGCGAATTCACTGTTGGCAAGGGCGACATCTTCTATCGTCGTCCGGTCGGCCGCTCCTTCGTCGCCGAGCTCGGCGGCGATCTCCAGCTGACCATTGCGGGCAAGACGGCGACCTTGGCCAAGGGCATGCAGTTGAACGTCGCGCGCACGGTCGGCGGCACCGCCGCCGAGCGACTCGGCGAGGCGGGCGTGTTCTGTGCGCCGATGGAGAGGAACTGGAACGCCGCCAAGGGCATCGCCAATCTTCTCACCTTGTCGCTGTTCGCGAGCGCCCAGAGGACCGAGGTGAACACCCAATTCTGCCTGGCGGACAGCGACGCCGATGGATTGGTGGACAAGGCCTTTCTCGCCGGCGCCAAGAAGCAGGAAGATCTGCAGCCGATCGACATCACGCCGACTCCGATTTCCGTCGAAAGGGATCTGCCGCTGCCCGGCCTCAGTGAGATCCGCCTCCGCTTCAGCGGGAAGGTCGGCTGGTTCAACAACATCGGCATCGACCTGGAGGTCGTCGAAAGCGGCGAGCCGCTCTTCTTCAACAACGGCCGCACCGTGATCAGCATGAAGAAATTGCCGGAAGAGGTGAATTTGTTCGGCGCGTCGTTCACCGTGCTGAGCTACGACCCTGAAACGAAGCAGGCCCGGATCCGCTGGAACCGCGGTTTCGCGCCGGGCGAATATGGAGTCACGACAACGACCACCACGACCTACATACCGGTCTACGTTCCGCGCTAGGTTCCGCTGCTATCGTAACGGTCTGCGTCGAGAAAGGGGGGAGAGGCAAGCGAGGTCGTCGATGCGCCGCTTACCCGCCTCTCAGCAGGCGCATGATCGTCGTTCGGATGCGGCTGTAATTCCCTTTCGCAAGCGCGCCGAGCACGCCGTGTTGCTCGGGGGGCAGGAAATCGAGCGGATGGCCGTTCGGGCGAAACACATAATGGTCGAACCAGGCCCGCCAGGCTGCGCGCTCGGCGGGCGGCCGCTCGGCAATGGCGATCATCGCAAGCAGCATGGCGGTGTAGGGTTGATCGGGACCGGAGGAGAAACCGTCCCACCAGAAATTGACGAGGACGTTGAGGTCGTCCAGAGCTTCGACCTGGTGCCACCACAGCTTCGGCACGTACAAGGCGTCGCAGGGCCCGAGTTCCGCGACCAGGCCCCGGCCTCGGGCGCGATCGAAGCGCGGATAACGTTCATCCTTGTCGCCGCTGCCGACCGCAAGCGCCACGGGCTGCCCGGCCATATTGTGGTCGATCGGGCCGACGTAGAGATCGCCGATCGCGTCCGGGGGGAACAAGGTGAAACGTCGCCGGCCGGCGGCGACGCAGGCGACATTGTCCATCACGTCATAGTGACAGGCGACGCTCGACGCATGGCCGATCCAGAAACGGGGTCGGACGGTTTCCGGAAGGAAGCGCAGACGCGTCATCTGCTCGATGCCCGGGAAGTAGGATTCGGCTGGAAGCGAGCCCATGTACAGGCTCGCGCGGCCCGGTACCGCCGCGGTCTCGACGATCCGAAGCAGCGCCTCGGAGAGCGGCATCTCGGCGCGCTCGAAATTGAACCCGGCAAGGCTCTCGTCATAGAAATAGCGGGCGCCGATCTCCGGCTTCCCGACGAACACTTCGGCGGATTTCCCGCCATCATATTCCCCGAGTCGCGCGATCACCTCAGCGGCGTCGGCGCCCGCCAGCAACGGCCATTCGGATGCCACTCCGCGCAGGATCACGGGTTGGCATCGTTCCATGATCTCCGAGCGAAAGCGTTCCGGATCTCGAACGTCCTCGGCACCTGCCTCCCGGGGGTGGGCGTTCACGGCGCCGCTCCGGGCAGCCGATCGTTGCGGATTTTCGCGAGCGTGCGAAGATGCCCAATCGAACTTGTCTGACAATAAGCGAGCTGAAGGTCCCCCGCACGGAAAAGGTCCAGCACCGCAGCATCGGGGAGGGCGTGGAGGCTATCCAGGCTGACAGTGTAGAGGCCATCGAGTCGAATCGGTTTGCCGTCATCGAAGTTTAAAACAACGTCGATCGGTTCCAGCAGTCGATGAGAGACAAGGCGGCCAATCACCGCCTCGGTATCGGGCAGTCCGGCATGCAGGACACCTAGCGCGCGTTGCACGCGCATCAACATCGGACTCGGCTCCCCATTATCCTCAAAGAGCGGCAGTCCATCCTTGGCTGAGAATGCAGGATTGTCCAGGTCAATCACGATATTGTCGTCTGTTACGAAGAAGCCCTGCCGCTCAAGGTCGGCAGGTCGATAGCCCGGAAGCGCTCCGTCATTGGTAAGCAGGTTGCGCCCCTGCTCGAGTCCCATGATAACGCCTGCGTAGAACGCGCCCGTCTCCGCGTTCTTGGTGAATACGACAGGGTAGTGGATCGACGCTTCGACGAACTCTGAAGCAACGACTTGAGCAAAGTGCCGCGACTCGTCGCATGCACGAGAGATCCGGACCTTTGCATGCTGCTGATGGTCCAGCAATTCCCACTTCGGCATCCCCTCAGCCCCTCTTTTCTCCGGCTCCGGCCAGTTGAGCACGGCACTATCGCCCTGCCAAGGCGTCGCAAAGGCATTTTCAAAAAAACTCAGACAATAGCTTGCGCAAGCGTTTGCAGTATGAAATGGTAGCGCTAACGTGGCAGGGATGGATGGCCAGATCGAAGATCCGGCGGTCTGAACTGACCACGCATCGGCCGACCAGCACTCACCAAAGAAGTGCGGGCGGATTTCTAGGAGGGAAACTTGCGATGGGCGTGAACACGTGCGCCACTGGCTTGCGGAGCCGTGGTCAAATCTCATTGAATTTCTTGAGCGCGAGCAGTCTGGCAGTTCTTGCCTGGACTGTTCCGGCAATGGCGCAGGCCCAGGCAGGCGTGGAGAATGCTTCGGAAACCCCGACAACTCCGGCAACGGTGCAGTCGACCACGATCGCGTCGGCGGATCAAGCCCAACCCACCGCCCCGTCGCAAGAGCTCGGAACGCCGTCGGACACGGTGCAAAGCACTCCGGCAAGTGTCACCGACGCCGAACGAGAGATCATCATCACCGGCCTGCGCGGGTCTTTGCAGCGCAACCTCGATCTGAAGCGAACATCTTCCGGAGTCGTGGATGTCATCTCCGCCGAAGATATCGGCAAGTTTCCCGATTCGAACGTTGCTGCGTCGCTCCAGCGTCTGCCGGGTGTCTCGATCCAGCGATCGGGAAGCCGCGGCGAGCCGACGGGCATCACCGTTCGCGGCTTTGGCGGTGATTTCAACACGACCCTATACGACGGCCGGCGCATCTCGACTGCCACCGGCGGGCGTCAGATCGATTTCAGCACCGTCGGCGTCGACTTCATCGGCCAGCTGAGCGTATTGAAGACCCCGGACGTCTCGCTCGCGTCCAGCTCGATCGGTGCGACAGTCAACATCGCCTTCCCGAACGCGTTCGATCACCCGGGCTTCCGCGCCGCGGCAACCGCATCCGGATCGATCCAGGATCGGGCCGGAAAGGTCGTGCCCACCGGGGGGCTGCTGGTCAGCAACACCTTTGCCGACGACACGATCGGCATCCTTGCCGACGTCATCTATACGCGCCGCGACACCGACACCAACCGAGTCTACGTCTCGGGTTGGCCGGGCGGTTTCTACGCGCCGTGCCAGCTCACCCCGAGCTGTACCCCGGCCCAGCTCGCGCCCGAGAACAAGACGGTGGTCGGCTGGTTCCCGCAGCAATATGGCGCCGAGCAGCAGCGGGTCCAGGACGAGCGCGTCGATGCCCGCATCTCGCTGCAATACCATCCGTCCGACGCGCTGATGGTGACCCTGGACAACAATTATTCGCGCCAGAAGGTGACCCAGAACAATTATGCGTTCGGTGTCTGGTTCAACCAGAGCGACCTGCGCAATGTGCAGCTGGACGAGAACGGGACTGCGATCGACTTCACGCAGGCCGGATCTCCGACGGACTTCACGGCGGCGCTGAACAAGCAGATCCTCAAGACCAATCAGACCGGGCTGAACGTCAAGTTCGACGCGAGCGAGAATCTGTCGTTCGAAGGCGACGTGGCCTACGCAAAGAGCTGGCTTAACCCTGGGGATTCGATCGGAAGCCTGAACGGCGACATCGGCTATGGCGGGTTGCTGAGCAACAATCTGCGGTTCACGATCGATGGCGACAGCAAGGATGCCTTTCCGACGATCAGCAATTTCGGACCGGTCGGAAACGGCGCGCGCTGGGCCGACACGTCGGTGATCGGTTCGCATGTGACGGTCAATCAGACGCAGCACAATACGGACGAGCTGCTGCAATTCCGCGGCAACGCGACGTGGAAGCAGGACAATCTCACGATCAAGGCCGGCGGCCAATATTACGAGGACCGCTTCCGCTTCCGCAACCAGAGCACGTTCACCAACAATTTCTGGCAGGCCTATGCCGGCTACGGAGCGCCTTCGGGACGCGGATCCGGCATCGCACCGCTACCCGCCAGCCTTTACGAAGGCTCGATCAGCCTCGACAACTTCATTCCCGGGTTCAACGGCAGCCTGCCGCCGTCGGTGTTCATCTTCGATCCGGTCGCATATCAGAATTATCTGTCGGGCCTCGGCAATCCGCAGACGCAGAACATCCCGGGCTACAATTACGGTGGCGTGACCGGGTTCACCGGTACGTTCGACGAGCAGGTCGATCCCGGCAGCGTTCTGGACGTCAAGGAAAAGACCTGGGCGCTGTTCCTCAGCGTGCAGTTCCAGGCCGACATTGCCGGCATGCCCTTCCACTTCAATGCCGGCGTTCGTAACGAAAACACCCATTTGCGGGCGATCGGGCAGGGCCGGCTGCCGCTGGTGCTGGTGCCGAGCGCGGCCGATCCGACCCTGCTCAGCATCCCGAACTACACCGAGATCCAACCGGTCGAGAGCAAGAGCAGTTACTCCTATTTCCTGCCGAGCATCGACGCCAAGCTGGAGCTTACCAACAATCTCATCCTGCGCTTCGATGCCTCGCGAACGCTGACGAGGCCGGCGCTCAACCTGCTCAACCCGGTGCTGAACGTGGGCAACGGCCAGCGCGTCAACGCTCTGTCCGCGAGCGGCGGCAATCCCAACCTTCGCCCCTATCTCGCCGACAATTTCGACGTCGCAGCCGAATGGTACTACCGCCGAAACTCCTATTTCGCGGTCAACTTCTTTCTGAAGAACGTCAGCAACTTCATCATCGCCGGTGTCACTCGCCAGAGTATCAACGGGGTGATCGATCCGACCACCGGACGGGAGGCGTCTTTCGCCGTGTCGCAGCAGGTCAACGGGCCCGACGCGACGGTGCGCGGCGTCGAAGTCGCCTGGCAGCATGTGTTCGGCGACACCGGCTTCGGCTTCCAGGCCAATGCCACCATCGTCGACACCAACCGTCCCTATGACGACACCGACATCTCGCAGAGCGGGTTCGCGGTCACCGGACTTGCCAATTCGGCCAATTTCGTCGGCTTCTACGACAAGGACGGGTTCCAGATCCGGGCTGCGATGAACTGGCGCGACAAATATCTTCTGCAATTCGGCCAGAACCAGAATACCGGTTCGTTCGGTGCGGAGCCGACCTTCGTCAACGAGAGCTTCCAGATCGACCTGACGGCAAGCTTCGATATCACCAAGAATTTGAGCGTGTTCGGCGAGGCGCTGAACATCAACAACAATCAGCAAAGCACCCACGGGCGCTACGCCAACCAACTGCTCGACGTATTCGATTACGGGCGCCGGTACACGCTCGGCGCGCGCTATCGCTTCTAACCAATCCCCACTGGGTGGAGCGCGAGCCCGATCGCGCTCCACCGCTTTTTTTCAGGGGCAACAGGATCGATGACCCCGGTTCAGAACATCGTCATCGTCGGCGGAGGAACGGCCGGCTGGCTGACCGCGGGGCTGATCGCGGCGAAGCATCAGGAACGCCGCCCGCACGGATTCACCGTGACCCTGGTGGAATCGCCGAACGTGCCGACGATCGGCGTCGGCGAGGGCACCTGGCCGACCCTGCGCAACAGCCTGCGCCGGATCGGCGTTTCCGAAACCGAATTGTTTCGGCAATGCGATGCCGCCTTCAAGCAGGGCGCCCGGTTCAGCCGCTGGACCACCGGGGCCGAAGATGACGGCTATTATCACCCGCTGATGCTTCCCCAGAGCTTCGGCCAAGTGAACCTTGCTCAGCATTGGCTGGCGGACCCCGAGGGGGAAAGTTTCTGCGACACGGTCACGCCGCAGGGACGTCTTTGCGACGACGGGCTCGGGCCCAAGACGATCGCAACGCCTGAATATGAGGCGGTCGCGAACTACGCCTATCATCTCGACGCCGGCAAATTCTCCCACTTCCTTCAGCGGCATTGCCGCGACGTGCTGGGCGTGCGCCATGTGCTGGCCGACGTCGCACAGGTCTCGATGGCAGAAAACGGCGATATCGAGAGTCTCGGCACCGACCAGGGTGAGACGATCGCCGGGGATCTCTTCGTCGATTGCACCGGCTTTTCGGCCTTGCTGATCGGCAAGGCGCTGCATGTGCCGTTTCGAAGCTGTGCCGGCACCCTGTTCTGCGACAGCGCGCTTGCGGTGCAGATACCCTATGAAGAGCCGGCCGACCCGATCGCCTGCCACACGATCTCGACGGCGCAGTCGGCGGGGTGGATCTGGGACATCGGGCTCCCCACAAGGCGCGGGGTCGGCCACGTCTTCTCGAGTGCGCACATTTCGCCGGAGGACGCCGAGCGGGAACTCCGCGCCTATCTCGGCCCGCGCGGCGACGATCTTGCGGTGCGGCGCCTCTCGATCAGGTCGGGTCACCGGGAGCAATTCTGGAAGGGCAATTGCGTGGCGGCGGGTCTTGCCGCCGGATTCCTCGAGCCGCTTGAGGCCTCGGCAATCGTGCTGATCGAGTTGTCGGCGAAGATGATCGCCGATCAGCTGCCGCCGTGCCGCGAAGTGATGGACGTGGTGGCGCGGCGGTTCAACGAGACGACGCTCTATCGCTGGGGCCGGATCATCGACTTCCTAAAGCTGCATTATGCGCTCACCAGGCGCACCGACAGCGACTTCTGGCGCGACAACGTCCGCCCCGAGACGATCCCGGAGCGACTGCGCGATCTGATGGAGCTTTGGCGCTTCCAGGTCCCCTGGAACATCGACGAGTTCGACCGCGCCGAGGAAGTGTTCCCATCGGCAAGCTACCAATATGTGCTCTACGGCATGGGCCATCGCACCGTCTTGATGCCGGGCACCGGGGACGCGGATGCGGAGGCTGCACGGCGCGCCAAGCGCGAGAACCGGGCTCAGCGGCAGCGCCTCCTCGCCGGTCTTCCGCGGCATCGCGAGCTGATCGCCAAAATCGTCGCGCACGGCCTGCAGCCTGTCTGAATGTGTTGGAGTAAATACCCGATGTCGTCTTTCGCCCGAGCGTTGCCGTTCAGACCGGCCGGGATTGTTCAACCGTGACCACGATGGTGACGATGACGCCGCTCGCACTGGCCGGCATCCTGCTCGGCGCGGCGCCCCTGGCGGCGCAATCTCCCTCCGCGGCGGCTGCGCCGTCGTCTGCCGCTGCGGACGATGCGGTGCGCAAGGCCCGTACGCTCGTCGAACGCCTGACGATCGAGGAGAAGCTGCCGCAATTGCTCAACGTCGCTCCCGCCATCCCGCGGCTCGGCATCCCCGCCTACAATTGGTGGACAGAAAGCCTGCACGGCGCGCTTGGCCCGGTGCCGACCACCAATTTTCCCGAGCCTATCGGCCTTGCGGCGAGCTTCGACACGACGCTGATCCATGACGTCGCCGGCGCGATCAGCGTCGAGGTTCGCGGCCTTCACACGCTCGCGCGGCGAACCGGGCGGACGGGGCGGATGGGGACGGGTCTCGACAGCTGGTCTCCGAACATCAACATCTTCCGGGATCCGCGCTGGGGACGTGGGCAGGAGACCTATGGCGAGGATCCGTTCCTGACGGCGCGCATGGGGGTGGCATTCGTCGAGGGGATGCAGGGACCGGACGCCGAGCGTCCCCACGTGATCGCCACGCCGAAACATTATGCGGTGCACAGCGGTCCGGAATCGACCCGGCACGAAGCCAACGTCTTCGTATCCGCGCACGATCTGGAGGACACCTTTCTTCCTGCCTTTCGTGCGGCGATCGTCGAGGGCCGTGCCGGATCGATCATGTGCGCCTACAACCGCGTCGACGGGCAGCCCGCCTGCGCAAGCGATCTGCTGCTGAAGGACCATCTGCAGCGTGCCTGGAATTTCCGGGGCTACGTCGTCTCCGACTGCGACGCCGTCCAGGACATCGCCGACAACCACAAATATGCGCCGAGCGCCGCTGCGGCGGTAGCGGCGGCGATGCGGGCAGGCGTCGACAGCGAATGCCACGGCGCGACGCTGTCGGACACCGCCGGCCTCGAGGATCGCTATCGCGACGCGCTGGCGCAGGGTCTCCTTACGGAGGCCGAGATCGACGAGAGCCTGGTTCGCCTTTTCGCCGCCCGCTACCGCACCGGCGACCTGCCCGGTCTGGCCGGTGCGCCGCCGGCGGTCCCGCCGAGCGCCATTGCCACCGCCGAGCATCGCAAGATCGCGGTGCGCGCTGCCGAGCGTTCGATGGTGCTGCTCAAGAATGACGGCATCCTGCCGCTGCGCCCGGGCACGAAAGTCGCCGTGGTCGGGCCGCTCGGCGATGCCACGCGGGTGCTGCGCGGCAATTATTCCTCCACTTTGTCGGGGCCGCCTGTTTCAGTGTACGAGGGCCTGCGGACAACGCTTGGCGCTGGTCAGGTGGAGCTGGTGCCCTTTGCCCCGTCGCTCACCGACGGCGATCGGGTGCCCCGGTCGGCGCTGCGTACCCCCGACGGCAAGCCGGGGGTGCGCGTGCGTTACTTCAACCCGGAGACGCCGCTGCCTGCGCGATTCGCGCCGGGCACGCGCGATGCGGCGATTGCGGCCGTCCGCTATCAGAGCCGCCCCGTGGTGACCCGGATCGAGCCCGATATCGGCGACCGCAACCTGGAGCTGGGGCAGGTCGCGGACGTGCACGGCACGGAATATACCGGCTTCCTCGTGCCGCCGGTCACCGGCGTCTATCGGATCGGTCTGGCCGGAGCCGGCGCGACGCTGGAGTTCGACGGGAAGCAGATCGTCGATCGCCGCAAGGCGCGCTGGAACGACCTGCCGGGCCTGGTGACGCTGCCGCTCACGGCAGGGCGGCGTTACCCGATCAAGGTCGTCGGCGGCGGCGTCAATCTCGTCTGGAAACGGGTGTCCGAAACGCCCGAGGCCGACTTGCGCCGCGCTGCCGCCGGGGCGGACGTGCTGGTTGCCGTGGTGGGGTTCACGGCGGACCTCGAGACCGAAGAGACCGGAGTGACGGTCCCGGGCTTCGCCGGCGGTGACCGGACGACGCTCGATCTTCCGGCCGATCAGCTTGCCCTGCTCGAACAGGCGCGGGCGACCGGCAAGCCACTGGTCGTCGTGACGATGAACGGAAGCCCGATCAATCTTTCCTGGGCGAAGGAGAATGCCGCCGCCATCCTCGAAGCCTGGTATCCGGGGGAGGCCGGTGGGCTGGCCGCTGCCAACATCCTCACCGGCCGCACCAATCCGGCAGGACGGCTGCCGCTGACCTTCTACAAGAGCATCGACGATCTGCCGCCGTTCGGCGATTATGCGATGCGCGGGCGCACCTATCGCTATTTCGAAGGGACGCCCGTTTACCCGTTCGGCCACGGCCTCAGCTACACGCGCTTCGCCTACACGCCGCTGACGCTCGCGCCTGCACAAGGCGGTGCGGAGCAGGGACTGCGAGTCGCGACGCGAGTCACCAACAGCGGCGACCGCGCGGGCGACGAGGTGGCGCAGCTCTACCTGGAATTTCCCGATCGGCCCGGCACGCCCCGCATCGCCCTGCGCGGCTTTCAGCGGGTGTCGCTGCGGCCGGGAGAGTCGCGGGAGCTGGTCTTCGACCTGACGCCGCGCGATCTCAGCTCGGTGACCGTCGAGGGGAAGCGCTCGGTGGCTGCCGGCCGCTACCGCGTCACAATCGGCTCCGGCCAACCCGGCGCCGGCGTCGCCGGGGAGTCGGCGAACTTCGAAGCCGGCGAATCGGCGGAGCTGCCCAAATGAAACGACAAACACTCGCTTTTGCCGGAGCAGCGCTCCTGGCTCTCGCATCGTCGGCGCATGCCCAGAACGATCCGCTCGCGCCGACGGGCCGCTGGAGCGCCAATGCAGATGGGCATGCGCCGGTGCCGCCGATGGGCTGGAATTCGTGGAATGCCTTCAACAGCGACGTCGACGAGGAGAAGGTGCTCGCTTCGGCGCGCGCACTGGTCGACACCGGCCTCGCCCGGCTCGGCTATCGCTACGTCAACATCGACGACGGCTGGTGGCTGAAGCGGCGCGAATCCGATGGGCGGCTGATCATCCGCACCGCACATTTCCCGTCGGCGGCGACCGGCAAGAATCCCAGCTTCCGTCCGCTCACCGACCGGCTCCACGCCATGGGATTGAAGGCCGGCATCTATTCCGATCTCGGCCGCAACAGCTGCGGCCAGATCTACACGCCCGATTTCAAGAACCAGCCGGAAGGCAGCGTCGCCGAGCGCGAAGTCGGGCTTTACGGGCATATCGAGCAGGACATCCGGCTGTTCTTCGCCGAGTGGAATTTCGATCTCATCAAGGTCGATGGCTGCGGCGTGCGCGGCCTGCCGGAGGATGCGCCGCGGGTCCGGTCGGGCCTCTACCGGGCGCTGCCGCCGCTCGTCGACATGCAGTCGCTCGGCGCGTCGGACGTTGCCGGCGTGCGCAAGCTCTATACCGAGGTTGGCCGGGCCCTTCGCGTGCACAGCCACGGCCGACCTTATGTCTACTCGCTGTGCCTTTGGGGGGCGGGCGACGTCCGCAGCTGGGGCAAGGACGTCGGCAACATGTCGCGGACCAGCGACGACATTCAGCCGCTCTGGGGCCGAATGCTCACCAACCTCGACACGGTCACCCACCGCGCGCTCTACGCCCACCCAGGGTCGTGGAACGACGCCGACATGCTGTTCGTCGGCACCGGCGATTTCGACCAGCAGCATGAAGTAGAGGCGCGGTCGCATTTCAGCCTTTGGGCCATGCTCAACTCGCCTCTGATCATCGGCTACGATCTGCGCAAGCTGACCCCCGAATTGCTCGCCATCTTCGGCAATGCGGAAATCGTCGCGCTCAACCAGGATCCGGCGGGGAACCAGGCCGTCCTCGCTTATGATTCCGACGAGGTCCAGATCTTCGTCAAGACGCTCGCCGACGGCGGCAAGGCGGTGGCGCTCTTCAATCGCACGGGGGCGCCGCGCAAGGCCATTCTGACGGCCGAGCAATTGAAGCTGCTCGCGACCAGCGAGGTTCGGCTCCGCGATCTGTGGAGCAAGGAGGAAAGCAGCTTTCGCGGCGATACGGAGCTGGTTCTGGCCGCGCACGAAACCCGGGTATTTCGCGCCGGCGGCACACGGCGGCTTGCCGACGGCCTCTACCTTTCCGAGCAGCCCGGGCGGATCAATCCCGCGGTCGATGGAGTTCCCGCGCCGCTGCCCGATCCGACCATCCACCAGTCGATCACCCCGTGGGTGGGAACGCGCGGCGGCGGCGAGCATGTCCAATATGGCGGCTGGGGCGGTGCCGAGGCGGATCGGGCGCCGTTCGGCAAGCTGCTCCGCATTGCCGGAAAGCCTTATGATACCGGCATCGGGATCCTTGCCGGGTCACGTCTCGAAGTGCGCAACGCGGGTTTCTCCCGCTTCAACGCGATGGTCGGCGTCAACGATTCCGGGCGGCCAAGCGACGGCCCGGTCGTGTTCGAGGTGTGGGGCGACGGCAAGCTGCTCGCCCGATCCGGCGCGATGGTCTTCGGCACCCCGGCGGAGGCGCTGCAGGCGAACGTTGCCAAGGTCCGGATCGTGGAACTGGTGGCGCGCGCAGGCAACGGGGCAGTGCGCCAGCCAACTCCGCAGCCTGCGACCTGGGCCGAAGCGGCCTTCCTGAAATGAACCTCGCGGTGCGATCCGGGCGGCTACCCATCAAGAGAGAAGAAAGAGGAGAGCGTGCTATGTTAGCCAAGGGGACAATTGGAAAGGCGCTTGAGAGAGGACGGCTTTCGATCCTCGGCTTCGCGATCGCGGCGCTCGCAGTGACGTCGCCGGCGCATGCGCAGGACGACAAGATGATCCCGATCGCGATTCCGGCGCAGCCGAACGCCATCGTGCTCGGAACCGGTCCGCTGCCGGACGCGACGGCGCCTGAGGTGTGGCACCAGCAATATGGCAGCCTGTTCGCGCGCAACGTCACGGTCGCGACCCTGACGCCCTATCTGCCGGATCCGGCGAAGGCCAACGGCACGGCCGTGATCGTGGCGCCGGGCGGCGGCTTCCGGACGCTGTCGATGGAGAATGAGGGGTCCGACGTCGCCAAGGCGCTGGCGGCGCGCGGCGTCGCCGCCTTCGTGCTCAAATACCGTTTGAACCAGACCCCGCAGGACATGGCGGAATTCGATCGCTCGATGACGGCGATGTTCGCCAATGCCGCGCGCCCGACGACCCGCCTCAAGCCCGAGGCGGCGATCGCCAATCTGGCGCCGCAGATCGCCGACGCCCGTGCGGCCTTCGCGCTCGTCCGCAAGCGGGCGGGGGAGTGGCGGGTCGATCCCAGCCGGATCGGGATGGTAGGGTTCTCGGCCGGTGCCATGCTGACGATGGCGACGACGCTGGCGGGGCAGGATGCCAAGCCCGCGTTCATCGGACTCGTCTACGGCTCGTTGGAGGCGGTGACGGTGCCTGCGGACGCCCCGCCGATGTTCGCCGCGATCGCCGCCGACGATCCGCTGTTCGCCGGCAAGGGCATGGGCCTGATCGAGAGTTGGATGACCGCGAAACGACCGGTCGAATTCCACCTCTACGAGCAGGGCGGGCACGGCTTCGGCATGTATCCGAAGACGACGACCAGCACGAACTGGTTCGCTGCGTTCGCAAGCTGGATGCAGATGCACGGGATGCTGAAGCCGGCAGCGTAGCACGATCGTCGCCGCATCGGCCCCTGTTTGAGAGTGCGAGCAGGGCGGGGCCGCGGCATTCGTGCCGCGGCCTTCCTCATGTCGAGACCACGAAGAACGGCTTACGCGGCTCCGAGATCATGGCCGGCCGGGCCGCGGGGGTTTCATTGAAGGCTCAGAGCAGGTCTTCGATCCGGATCGGCAAATGGCGGATCCGCTTGCCGGTGGCGTGGTGGACCGCATTGACGATTGCCGCGGTGGCGCCGACCATCGCCACTTCACCGACGCCCTTCGCGCCCGAAATGTTGAGGTTGATATCGGGCTCGTCGAGCAGCTCGACGTCGATGTCACCGATGTCGGCGTTCACCGGGAGGACGTAGTCGGCAAGATCGTTGTTGAGGACACGGCCGAAGCGCGGGTCGACCTCGCCGATCTCCCGCAGGGCGGCGCCGAAGGCCCAGACGACCCCGCCCCGAACCTGGCTGATCGCCGTGCGGTGGTTGAGCACGCGGCCGCAGTCGCAGACGCTGACGACGCGGGGCACGCGAATGCGGCAGGTCGTCGGCTCGACATGGACCTCGGCGAAATGCGCGATCCAGCTGAACGCGGTGAAGCGCTCATAATCCGGGCCGGCGGGCGCGGGGAGGCCGCGATTCAGCCGGTCCATAACAGCTTCCGGCTGATCGAGGCCGCGATGGCTGACCTCGACTTCGAGGAACGGGCGGCGCGCGCGGGCGAGCACTTCGTGGGCAGGGCCGTTCGCGCGCTCGGCACCGACCAGTTCGACCAGACGCTCGCGCAGCTGAAGCGCGGCCGCGCGGGCGGCCGGTGCGGCGCTGGCGGCGCCCCAGGACCCAGCGGTCAGATGCTGGGGCGCGGCGGCGGTCTCGCCCATCGCGATCTCGAGCCGGTCCGGATCGATGGCGAGGACGTCGATCAGCTCGGCCGCCACCGCGCTGCGCATGCCCTGTCCGATTTCCTGACCGGTGACGGCGAGATAGGAGGATCCGTCGGCGGCGACGCGCAGCCGGGCGACCGCAGGCGCCATCGACGCCTTATACGCCCCGGCGGCGACTCCGAGCCCGATCAGTTGCCCATCCTTGCTGCGCATCGATCGGGGTTCGTGCGTGCGGCGGTCCCAGCCGAAGCGCTTGGCGCCCCGGGTCAGGCATTCGGCGAGGCGGCGCGACGTGAACGGCTTGCCGCTGATCGGGTCGATCGCACCATCGTTGCGCAGCCGCAGCTCCAGCGGATCGATTCCGAGCGCATAAGCGAGCTCGTCATAAGCGCATTCGGTGGCGTAGCTCGAAGGGTGCTCGTGCGGAGCGCGCTGCTGGGCGGGCGACTGCACGTCGATGCGGACGCGGTGGTTGGTCGAGCGCCAATTGGGTGTCGCGTACATGCGGCTGACATGCTCGCCATGCGCCGACGCGTACTGGTCGAACCGGCTGTTCTGCTGTTCCACGTCATAGAGCACCGCTTCGAGCTTGCCGGCTTCGCTGGCGCCGATCCGCATCCGGTGGCGGCTGAACGGGCGGTAGGTGGCGGTGTGGAAGAGCTGGCTGCGCGGCATGACCAGTTTCACGGGGCGCTTGAGCAGCATCGCGGCACGGACGACCAGCGCCGTCTGCTCCTGCAACTGGTTCTTCTGGCCGAAACCGCCGCCGACATAGGGGCTGCTCGCCTCGAGCATCGCAGGATCCTGACCGAGCATGCCGGCCAGGCCGAACTTGAAGGCCGCCGCATTCTGGGTGCCTTCCATCACCACGATCTTGCCGTCGACGAAGGCTGCGGTGGTCGAGATCATCTCGATCGGATTGTGATGCTGCTGCGGGTGATCGTAGGTGACGTCGATGCTCCTGGCGGCGGCCGCCAGCGCGCGCGGAGCATCGCCCGCCGATCGATCCGTCTGCACCGGCTCGCGTTCGGCGCCGGGCCGGTCGTGCCAGCCGGTGAAATCACTGGCGCGGTAGCGGATCCGCACCGCCTCGGCCCCTTCGATCGCCGCTTCGAGGGTCTCGGCGACGACCAGCGCCACCGGCTCGCCCCGATGGCGGATCGCAGGCCGCTTCATCGGCTGGTAGCCCGGCACCTCGCCGCCGCCGCCGCGGGTGGCCGGAGTTTCTCGGATGTCGGCGAAATCGCGCCAGGTGAAGACTCGTACCACCCCCGGCACCCGTGCCGCCGCCGCGGCGTCGATCGCTTCGATGGCGCCCTTGGCGATGGCCGCGGGCACGGTCATCGCGTGCAGCAGGCCCGGCACCTCGCGGTCGGCCGCGAACAGCGCCTTGCCGAGCACCTTGTCGCGGGCATCGATCCTCGGCCGATCCGGATTGGGTTCGAAGGCCATCAGGCGTTCCTTTCCGCTGCGATCATCACGGCGTCGGCGATCGTCCGCGCACCGAGCTCCACCTTGAAGCCGTTATGCGTTCCGGGCCGGGCCCCGGCAAAGGCGGCGCGGCCGGCCGCCAAGGCGCGTTCGCGGGTGAGCCGCTGCCCCTCCAGCAGCGCCTCGGTCTCGCGGGCACGCCAGGGCCGGGTGGCGACTCCGCCGAGCGCGACATGCGCGCGCCGGACGCGGTCGCCGTCCATCGACAAGGCAATGGCGGCGGAGGCGAGCGCAAACGCATAGGTCTCGCGGTCGCGGATCTTGTGATAGGTCGAGCGCCGGCCTGCATCGGTCTTGGGAACCGCGATGCCGGTGACGATCTCGCCGGGGCGGATGGCAAATTCGAGATGCGGCGTGCCGCCCGGCAGCAGGTAGAAATCCGCCACGGGCACGCTGCGCGGACCGGCCGGACCCGACAGCAGGATCTCGGCGTCGAGCGCGGTCAGCGCCACCGGCCAGTCGCCAGGGGAGACCGCCGTGCAGGACTCGCTGATGCCGAGCACGGCCTGGCCGCGATCGAGACCGCCGATCGCCGCACAGCCTGTGCCGGGCTCACGTTTGTTGCACGGATAGACTCCGCCCGCGCCGTTGCGGAAATAGGGGCAGCGGGTTCGCTGAAGAAGGTTGCCGCCGACGCTCGCCATGTTGCGCAGCTGCTGCGAGGCCGCCTTGGCGAGGCTTTCGGCGAGGACCGGATAGTCGCGGCGGACGACCCGGTCCTCCGCGACGTCCGCCATCCGGGCGCCGGCGCCGAAGAACAGCCGGTCGCCGTTCGTGTCGATGCGCTCCGAACCCTGGATGTCGGCGATGTCGATGAGGTGGGCGGGCTGCTCGATGCCGAGCTTCATCAAATCGTACAATGTCGTGCCGCCGGCAATGTAGCGGGCCTGGGCGCCCGCCCGGCCATGCGCTGCGATCGCTTCGTCGATGGTCTCGGCGCGGACATAGGTCAGCTGACGCATCGCTCAGCTCCGCCGCATCTGGGTGGCGGCCTGTTCGATCGCGGCCACGATCCCGACATAAGCACCGCAGCGGCAGATGTTTCCGCCCATGAACTCGCGTATCTCCGCGCGCGAACCGGCATGACCTTCGCGGACGCAGGCGATCCCGGCCATGATCTGGCCGGGCGTACAATAGCCGCATTGCAGCGCGTCCTGATCGATGAAGGCCTGTTGCATCGGATGGAGCGTCTCGCCGTCCGAGATCCCCTCGATCGTCACGACCTCGCGGCCCTCGGCCTTGGCGGCCAGCGTCAGGCAGGACGCGACGCGGCGTCCGTCGACATGCACGGTGCATGCGCCGCACTGGCCGTGGTCGCAACCCTTCTTCGTGCCGGTCAGGCGGAGCCGCTCCCGCAACAGATCGAGCAGCGAGGTCCGCGCCTCGATGTCGATGGACACGGGCCGGCCATTGATGCGGGTCGAGAGCGGGAGGGTGGTACCAGGTCCGATCGAGCGCGCCGGGGGCGCGGCCGGGGCCTGTGCCTCGGCCGGCACGGCCAGCCCGGCAACGGCGATGCCGGCGCCCACCTCGAGCGCCTCGCGGCGGCTGACTATGACACGATCCGGCTCCGGCGCGTCGGACATGCGACTGCTCCTGCTTTCGGGTTGGAGTTCTCGGCCGACGCGGATGGCGACGCCGCGTTGTTCTGCAGACAACAATATCGAGTCAGGACGATTGGTGAAGCCGTGGCCGGCTGAACAGAGCATTCCAGCGGCGACAACAATCCACCGTTGATGCCCGGGTCGGCGCGGCGCATGTGAGAGGCATGGACCGGTTCGATGTCATGCGTCTGTTCGTCAGGATCGTCGAGCGAGCGAATTTCGCGAGCGCCGCCCGCGATCTGCAGCTTCCCCGCGCAAGCGTTACCCGGGCGATCCAGCAATTGGAGGCGCAGCTCGGCGTTCGGCTGCTCGACCGCACCACCCGTGCCGTCCGCCCGACCGAGGACGGTGTCGCCTATTATCGCCGGTGCGTCCGGCTGCTGGCGGATCTGGAGGACATTGAGAGCGGGTTCCGCGACGGCGCGCCGAAAGGCCCGCTCTGCGTCGACATGCAGGGCACGTTGGCGCGCTTCTTCGTCCTGCCCGCACTGCCCGCTTTCATGGCGCGCCACCCGGGTATCGCCCTTCGTCTCAGCGAGACCGACCGGATGGTCGATCTGGTCGCAGAAGGCATCGACTGCGTCCTCCGCGCGGGCGTTCTCCCCGATTCATCGCTGACCGGCCGGCAGGTCGCCTCGGCCGAGCAGGCGACGCTCGCGAGCCCGCACTATCTCCGGCGCTTCGGCGTGCCGCAGAGGCTGGAGGAGCTCGGGCAGCATCGCATGGTCGCCTATACCGCTTCGGCGAACGGCCAGCCTTACGCATTGGACTTCATCGAAGACGGCGCGGTGCGGGAAGTGATGATGCCCTATGACATCACCGTGCGCGGCGCCGAAATCTATACCGCTGCCGCGGTCGCAGGACTGGGTCTGATCCAGGTGCCGCGTTACCGCGTCCTGCGTGAACTGGCCGAGGGCGCGCTGGTGGCGGTGCTCGCCCACCATCCGCCGCCGCGTCTGCCGATCTCGGTGCTCCATCCGAGCGGACGCCTCCCCTCATCGCGCGTGCGCGTGTTCGCGGACTGGCTGTTCGAACTGTTTCGGACGCTTCAGGCCGAGGGACGGCTCTGAAGGCTGTCGCGCCTTGTCGCGGCTACTAGCCTGATGTGATTACGCGGTGCCCGTCGGCGGGAAGGCTTACAACCAGCCTTTCCGCTTGAACCACAGATAGGGAAGAATCGCGGAGACGACCATCAGCCCCAGGGACATCGGATAGCCGAACAGCCATTTCAGCTCCGGCATATGCTCGAAATTCATGCCGTAGACCGTGCCGACGAGCGTGGGCGGCAGGAAGATCACGGCGGCAACCGAGAAGATCTTGATGATGGCGTTCTGCTCGATGTTGATCAGGCCGAGCGCGGCGTCGAGCAGGAAGGTGACGTTCGAGCTCATGAAGGCGGCCTGATCGCTTAGAGAGGAAACATCCCGGGAGACCGTCTTGAGGTGGGGCGCCTCGGAGGCTTCGTATTCGGGAAGGGAGAAGGCTAGGAAGCTGAGCATCCGGGAAAGACTGGAGAGGCTTTCACGCGCCTTCGAAAGAACCCCTTGCGCGGATCCGATCTGAAGCAGGATGTCCTCGAGCGTCTCGTTGCTCATGCGCTTCCGGTCGGGCCCGCGGCCGCGGCGGAAGACCGCGGTCGACACCTCCTCGGTCATCCGGGCGACCTCCTCGAGAATGTCGGCGGTCCGCTCGACCACGGCGTCCAGCAGAAACACCAACGTGGATGCGGGCGATCGGCAGAGTTCCGGCTGCCGATCGAGATGGGAGATGAACGCCCGAAAGGAGAGCGGATCGTCATAGCGAACGGTGATCAGACGCTCCTTGGTGAGCACGAAGCTGATCGGAACCGTTCTCGGATCGCCTTCGGTGAACCCGGCAATTACCGTCGCCGTCAGATGGAGCGCGCCGTTCTCGCGATAGAGACGGCTCGAAGGCTCGATCTCGACCATGTCCTCCCGCGTGGGGATGGCGAGGTCGAACGCGCGTTCGGCGAAAACCTCTTCCTCTCGCGACGGAGAGAGGAGATCGATCCAGGGCATATGGGCGGGGAAGGTGGCCGAGGCGCCCGGATCGAGTGTGACATTTCCCTGCTCGGTGGAGAATGCTCGCAACATCTTAAGGTCATCCGCTCCCGTTCGCAGGCGCTTCCATAGCTTGCCTCGCGAGAAGTGCCACATCGGGCGAGGATTCGTGCCGGGAATGAACGTCCCAAGTTCGGACCTGCAGGGAGGCGACTGCGACATTCTTGTTTCGGCTCCGCATCGGCGATACGCCGCGTTTCGGGCAAGGGGGTTCGAACATGTTGATCTATATCGCCGCGCTGGCGGTCAGCGTCGCCGACGGTGCCGTGCCGACGGCTTCGATCGAGGCGGGCAAGCCGCAGGATGCGCTCGCCGCCGCCGAGGCCGCGGTCGCGGCGGGCGAGGATTCCGAAGCGGCGCGATTGCTGCGGCCGCTGGTCGAGCGTAGCGACGCCAACGCTGCGCTGCTGCTCGCCGGTGTCTACAATCGTGGCCGCGGAGTTGCCGAGGATCATGGCGAGGCGCTGCGCCTGCTCCGCCTGGCGGCCGATGCAGGCGTGACCAGGGCCTTGGTCGAGATCGGGCTGATGCACGAAAATGGCAGCGGCGTGGCCAAGGATCCCGCCAAGGCCAATACGTTCTATCGGGAAGCGGCGGACAAGGGCGACTCGCTCGGCCGCCTGTATCTCGGCATGAATATCCGCAGCGGCGTCGGCACTTCGGTCGACCATTTGGAGGCGGTGCGCTGGCTGAAGCTCGCCGCCGCCGACGGCGAAACCACGGCGATCTATCTGCTCGGCGTCGCACATGATTACGGCCAGGGTGTCGAGGAGAACGACACGGAAGCGCTTCGCCTGTTCCGCCAGTGCGCGGCGCTGCGCGACAGCGATTGCGAGCGCAGCGTCGGCCTGATGTATGATCTCGGGCGTGGGGTGGCCAAGGACGAGAGAGAGGGTTTCCGCTGGTTCAAGGCCGCGTCCGAGCACGGCAATATCGAGGCGTTCGTCGATGTCGGCCACGATTACCGTTATGGCACCGGAGTCGCCAAGGACGAGGCGCAGGCCCTCGCCTGGTACAGGAAGGCCGCCGATGCCGGCAGCGCGCGCGGACTGACCGCCCTCGCCGAAGCCCATCGCTGGGGCATCGGCATGAAGGAGGATCCGGTGCGGGCGCGGGGCCTGTACGAGCAGGCGATCGCGGCCGAGTCCGGGCCGGCGCTGGCCGGGCTCGGCGAGATGCTGGAATGGGGCGCGGGCGGTGACGTCGATCTCGCCAGGGCCGCCGATCTCTATCGCCGCGCCGCCGACGCGGGCGAAGTCGACGCGATCGAGCGCTATGCCTATGCGCTGGCCAACGGCCGCGGGGTCGCCAAGGATTTGAAAGCTGCGTTCGAATGGTACCGCAAGGGTGCCGGACGTGGGGGCGCGAGATCGATGAACGGCCTCGGTTTTGCTTATGAGGTGGGCGAGGGCGTGGCCAAGGACGTCGCGCAGGCGGTGGCCTGGTACCGCAAGGCCGCCGACCTCGACGAGCCGACGGCGATCACCAACCTGGGTGTGATGACGTTCAACGGCCGCGGCATCGACAAGGACGCGAAGGAAGCGCGGCGCCTGTTCGAGCGTGCCGCGGGCCTCGGCGACTCGCGCGGCCGCTATCTGCTCGGCACGATGCTGATCGACGGAGACGGCGGTGCCAAGGATGTCGGCAGGGGCTTCGCGCTGATCCGGCGGAGCGCCGATGACGGCGATGCCGATGCGCTCACCCAGCTCGGCGCGCTGACCGAGGAAGGCATCGGCACCAAGGCCGATCCTCCCGCCGCTCTCGGCCTGTACCAAAAGGCTGCAGCGCTCGGCGATGCGCTGGCGATGCGTTATCTCGGCATCAATCACTCGGAAGGCATCGGGACCGCGGTGGACCGCAAGGCGGCGGAGGCCTGGTTCCGCAAGGCGATCGAGGCCGGGGACGACGAAGCCGCCGGGCTGCTCGCGGATCTGAAGCTGCGCGGAGCCGATTAAGGGGGCGCGCCGCCGTACGCAGCGGCGCCATTCTAGTTGCTATCATGCCCCGGAGAAAGCGGGGCGAAGGAGACACCCAGGTCCGGGGAGAGCTGGGTTCCGGCGTGGTAGAGAGCCTCGAGCGCGGGGGCGAGGTCGCGGCCGCGCCGGCTCAGCGCGTAGACTTTGCGATCGGAGGGCGCGCCGCCATGTTCGATCACGCCGAGCTCGATGAGGTCCCTGAGCTTGTCGCTCAGCACCTTGTCGGAGAGTCCGGGAATGGCCTTGCGCAGGCCGCCATAAGAAAGAGGCCCCTCCTTGATCCGGGCGAGGATCACCGTCTTCCACTTGCCGCCGAGCACATCCACGGCCAGCTCGACCGGGCAGCCATATTGCTTGCGAAAGCGCCTGCTCACCGAAGTCCTTACCAACTGGTGCGTTGAACCCGGTCGGGCGGGCTGCTTCACTCGTCATATCAGCAGGGGAGGCGGCGCGGTATGAGAAACGCCACGCGCTCGCCGCCGCCTGGTTTGCTGCAGGGGATGACGGCAGGTTTCGGGGCGCAGCGCACCCCGCATCGCTGCGTTCAGCTTCATGAGGGAGGAGGGAAGCCCATGATCGTCGAATATGTCCGCTACGCTCTGACCACGCACACGCCCGACGCCCTCATCGGCGCCTATCGGGAGGCCGCCAAGCACCTCGACGCGGCCCAGGAGTGTATCGATTATGAGCTGACCCAATGCGTCGAGGACCCCAACAGCCTGATCTTGCGGATCCGCTGGGAGTCGGCGGACGCGCACATGCGCGGCTTTCGGCGCTCGGCGCACTTCCCGCCGTTTCTTGCAGCCATCCGCGCCTATGTGGGCGAGATCGCCGAGATGCGCCACTATGCGGATACGGGCGTGGGCGGCCGCTCGAGCGACAGGGCCTGACCTTGGTGGCGTTACGAGACGATACGGACGTCGGCTGCTCCGGAAAGCGGCGCTCCCGACAGGTTGCGCGCCTTCGTTCGGGCAGGGGTCGCTGCCAATCCAAGCGTTTGGCGATTGTTCCGGAATGATGCTTTGTTCCGCCCGGCGATCATGCTAGGAACGAGAGGTGAACGACTTTAGGAAGTTGGCCCGAGTCGTTCTGGTTTGAGGCTCGCCGCTCGGTGTACCGAGCGGCCGGTGCATCTGCTTCGCAGGCCGGTCCGGACTGCGCGTATCCCTGTCTGTTCGATGTGTGCTTGGCGTACGGGGCGAGCGGCGTGGGCCGCTGCCCCCATCCTGTCTTGACGAGAGGGGCGCGCGATGCCGAATTCATGCCACGCCGACAATGGAGCCAGCAGGGTCGAACCCGAGAGCCGGCGCTCGCGACATGTTCGCACGTGGCCGATGCTGCTGTTGCTGGTTCTTCTCGCTGCCGGCGTCACGGGATGGCTCGCATTCGATGCCGAGGGACGTGCTGCGCCGCCGGATCGGCCGCTCACCGCCGATGAGCAGAAGGACGTGGATGATACAGTCGTCAGACTCACCCGCGAGGCGGACGGGGGAGACCAGGATGCGATGTTCATGCTGGGTGTCTTCTACGACGAGGGACGCTTCGTCGCGGAAGACGATGCGAAGGCGCTCAAGCTCTTCCACCGTTGTGCGGCGCTCGGCAGTGCCGATTGCGAGCGGAGCATCGGGATCATGTACCAGAACGGTCAGGCCGTGCGCCGCGATCTCGCCAGGGCAATGGCCTGGTTCCGCACCGCGGCCGCGCATGGCAGCGGTGAGGCGGCGGTTGATGTCGGCAATTTCTACCGGGACGGGGTGACGGTCCGCGCCGACGAGGCGCAAGCGCTGGCCTGGTATCGCAAGTCCGTGGCGCTGGGCAGCCCGATCGGCCTCGTCATGCTCGGCGATGCCTATCGCATGGGCTTGTATGGCGTCGCCGTCGATGCCCCGGAGGCGCGCCGCCTCTACCAGCAGGCGGTCGATACGGACGACCGGGTCGGTCTCGTCGAACTGGGCGAGATGTGGATGCTGGGCGACGGCGGTCCACGTGACCCGGCGACCGGCGTCCGGCTGTTCGCGCGCGCGGCGGAACGCGGCGACGGCGACGCCATGCTGGTACTGGCGCTCGCCTACGAGCGGGGCGACGGGGTCGCGGCGGATCTGCAGCAGGCGGCGCGCTGGCTGGGCAAAGCGATCGATGCCGACGCCGCCAAGGCACCTGAGGTGCTCGCCGCGTTCAGGGCACGGCATCCCGAGATTCCTGTCGTCGCCGGGGAAGCTGCCGAGCCGGCAGTTCCTTTGCGAGACCCAGGCGGCGCAACCTCGGTGACCGGACATCCTTGAGACTCTGACACGAGGGAAGGAGCAGGCGGTGGCGACCCTGTTGGCCAATGTCGTTCGCGCCGTGCAGCGCGCCGTGCTTCGGTCGCCGGGAATAGCCGAGGCGGAACAGGCTCTGATGCGGGGCGATCTCGCCACCTCGACATCGATCCTGAAGAGACTCTCGGGGGAGGGGGATCCGGAAGCCGGTCGAATGCTCGGCGTCCAATATGCTTTCGGCGATCCCGAATATCGCAATCCGGCCGAAGCGATGCGGCTGTTCCGAGTCGCCGCCGATGCGGGGTCGCTCAAGGCGCTCGTCCATATCGGCGAGCTCCTCCACATCGGCCGCGGCGTACCCGAAGATCCGCCGGCGGCAATCTCATACTACCGGCAAGCCGCGGAGAGAGGGGAGCCGCTGGGCGCGCTGCTCCTCGGCGCCACGCTTCTGGAGGGCGATGGCGATTCGGTCGCACCGGACCCAAAGGAAGGTGTGAAGTGGCTGCGGGTCGCGGCCGATGGGGATTATGGGGACGCGATGCTGATCCTCGGCGAGGCGTATCGCGACGGCCGGGGCATCGAGAAGGATTATGACGAAGCGATGCGGATATTCCGCGCCGGGGCAGCCAAGCCGTACGCCGCCTGCGAACGCGCCATCGGTGCGATGTACGAGCAGGGCTTGGGCGTGCCTGAGGATCCGGCGGAGGCATTTCGCTGGTACGTGCGGGCATCCGCCGGCCGCGATCCCGAGGCCCCTCGGAACGTTGCCGCCTGTTTTGCCAACGGACATGGCGTGGAGAAGAACGAGCGACTGGCCGCCTTGTACCGTGAGGAAGCTGCGAACCGTGACGACACACCAACGCGGGAAGCGGCTGCGCCTGACGGGCAAGAGGTCGGCGCAGCCGCCGAGATCGGGCGGGAGGCGCAGCTCGGCGAAACAGGACCGCATATCCCGGCACCGGGCTTTGTCCGGAGGCTGATCGAGGGCTTGGAGGGTTTCGGTCCGCCGGGCCCCGCGCTGCAACATGCCGGAGTCGCTTGCCTCAAGGAGCAGGCCGAGGCCGGTGATCTCGATGCGACGTTCATGCTGGCGATGCTCTACGATCAGGGCCGGGGTGTTCCGGAGGATCCCGCCGAAGCGTTGCGGCTGCTCCGCCTCTGCGCGGAGGGCGGCGATGCCAATGCCGAGCGGAGCGTCGGAATCATGTACCTGCACGGCCGCGGCGTGCGCCGGGACCGGGAAGAGGCTTTTGCATGGACCCGGCGGGCCGCGGACCATGGCAGCGCCGAAGCCATGGCGGATCTCGGAGCGGAGCATCTTTGGGGCGGCGCCGTTCCGGTTGACCCGGATGCCGCAATGGATTGGCTGACCAAGGCCGCCGACGCGGGCAGCGTACGGGCGATCAGCATCCTGGGACAGCAATATCTGCTCGGCGAGATCGTCCCCAAGGATGCGATCCGCGGCCTTCAGCTTTTGCAATCCGCGGCAGGGCTCGGCGACGCGCGCGCCATGGGTCGACTCGGTCTCGTCTGTGCGATCGGCCGGGAGGTCGAGAAGGATCTCGACAGCGCCGAGGCCTGGCTGTGCAAGGCCGTCGCGGCCGGCGACGAAGAGGCGGAGGAGATGCTCGACGAGGTTCGCGCCGAACGCCTGGGCTTTGCATGATTGACCATGGCGGATCCGCCTAGGCGGCAGCCGATCCCGGTGATGCCGCCAACTCGTGCTTCGCCGTCGCAGCCCTGGGACGGGCGCGTTCTCCCGAATCCGCAACGGCGCTCCGCGCCTCCGTTCGCTGCTGCAACGCGCGCCAACGGGATTGGACGCGATGCGCCCTCCCTCTGCCGGACGTTTCAGCGATGGCGTATTCCTAGAGCATGATCGGATCAGGCTGAGTCATCCTGATCCGTGAATCATGCTCTCGTCCCTGGTTGAGAGCTTGATTCACACCTCAGGCTGGAGCTAGACGCTTCGCCCTCAGGTGGTCAGTCTCTTGCCCGTCGACGAAGCGGTACGGGCAGAGGGGCGCCTGCGCCTCAGCCGCGCCCGCGATAGCTTGCGACGCCCTGATCCGGCACCCACAGCCCGTCGGGCGGGGCGCCGGTCTGCCAGAACACGTCGATCGGGATGCCGCCGCGCGGATACCAATAGCCGCCGATGCGGAGCCATGTCGGCCGCATCTCCTCGACGAGCCGCTCGGCGATGCCGACGGTCACATCCTCGTGGAAGCCGCAATGGTTGCGGAAGGAATGGAGAAACAGCTTCAACGACTTCGACTCGACGATCGTCTCGCCGGGGCAATAATCGAGCACGATGTGCGCGAAATCCGGCTGCCCGGTGACCGGGCAGAGCGAGGTGAATTCGGGCGCGGTGAAGCGCACGAGATAGAGGCGGCCGAGCCGCGGATTGGGGACGTAATCGAGCCGCGCGTCCTCCGGGGAAGTCGGCAGCGCGCTCGTCTGGCCGAGATGCGTGAGATCCATGCCGCGCCCTGTAAAGCATCGGGCGAAAAAGTGGATCCCGGTTTTCCGCCCGGGCGACCCTTGGCGTTCACGCGGCGGGATGATTCCGGATCCGCTTGATGACGCCCGATCTCGCGCTTGGACGAATCGAGATCGTCATCGGCTACCCGAAGCACGTTGGATCCGGTCCTGTGTGTTCCGCAATCGCGTACGTCGGAGCCGACTTGCTGCGTCCGCCCGAGGCTCCGGAGGGGTGCGGTGGGCGGGTATCGGCGCGAGCAGGCCGCTGCAGGGGCCCGCACGCCGAGGACCGGGGCATGCGCTCCACACTGTGCGATCGGCTGCCTTCGAGCGGCGCACGGCGGAGCGGATACGCGCCCACCCCACCGATTTCTCGAAATCGTACGAAATCCGTCCTTTAGATGGAAAGAGCGAGCGCATCGCTTTATCGTGCGCCTGCGTCTTGCCACTGTCCCGGGGGCGCTGTCGCCCAGTAGGGACACGCCGTCGGGATCTTTGCGCGCAGCCATGCCAGCCAGCCATCCGTCTTTGTCGAGCAGGCCGACGGCGGTTCTCGTCTGCGCAAGCAGCATCATTCTCATCCTGCTGCTATGGGCGGCGACGCTCTCGCAGCTCGCGTTCGAACGCTCGAGCGCGATCGAGGCGGCGCTGCGCGAGAACCGCAACCGGGCGATCGCCTATGAGCAATATGTCACCCGCACGCTGGAGGCCGCGGACTTCGCCGCCCTCCACATCATCGCCCATGCTCCGCCGATCGAGGCCGGCGCGGCAGCGGCCGCGCCGCGCTTGCTGTCGGATCCGGTCGCGCAGGATCGGCTCTTTTCGGCGGTCATGATCGTCGATGCCGAGGGGCGTGTTCGCTATTCCACGGTGCCCGGCGCCGTGCCGCTGGGGATCACCTCCAGCGCAACGTTCAAGGCAGTACGATTGGGCGGAACGCAGCGGATGTCGATCTACGCGCCGCGACTCTCCGAAACATCGCGGAGGCCGGTCATCGCTTTCGCGCGGCCGTTGCCGCTCCGCGGCGGGCGGTTCGCCGGTGCCGTCATCGTCGAGATGCCGGTCGAACGCCTGGTCGATTTCACCCGCGGCGCGGCGATCCGGCCTGAGGATCTGATCTCGGCCATCCGGCTCGACGGGATCACGCTCGCCCGGCGGCAGGGGAACAGGCTCGGCTGGGGCGAGGATCTGCGCGGCAAATTGGTGATGGAACGCCAGATGCGCGACCCGAACGGCACCTATCTCGGGCCGGCGGCGCTCGACCGCATCCGCCGCTATTTCAGCCACAGGCGGCTGGAAAATTATCCCGTGTTCGTTACCGTCGGGATCGGCGAGGCGGACGTGCTGAAGGAGATCCGCAGCCGCTCGCGTTATTATTATCTCGGAATGTCGGCCTTGACGCTGGCGATCCTCGCCTTTGCCTCCACGGCCACGCTCGGCCTCCTTCGCCGCGAACGCGCCGTCGCCGCGCTTGCCGCCGCCAATCGCAAGCTTCGCGAGGCCCAGCGGATCGGGCGAATCGGCGACTGGGACTATGATGTCGCGATGGAGCTTTTCACCTGGTCGCCCCAGCTGTGCGAGATGTACGGGCGCCCGCCCGGCGATCACCAGCTCACGCTGGACGCGGTGCTCGCCTATGTCGACGAGAGCTGCCGTGACGGCTTCTCGGGCGCGCTCGCCGCGACGATCCGGCTGGCGGAGGCGCATCAATGCGAGATCCTCGTCTGGCCGATACCCGATCGTCCGTCGAACCGGCGGCTCGTCTTCTCGCCGGTGCTCAGCGACGAGGGGCTGGTCAGCGCAATCATCGGCACCGACCAGGACGTCACCGACGAAAAGGTCCACGAGCAGCTCCGCGAGGAGGTCGCCCACATGGCGCGGGTCGACGCGATCAACACGATGGCCGCCACCATCGCGCACGAACTCGCTCAGCCGCTGACCGCCGCCGCCAATTACCTGCTCGGCGCCAAGGCCTATGCGCGGCGCCGGGCGCCCGGCGATGAGGAGCTGATCCGCGACGCGCTCGACGAAGTCGAGGAACAGATCATGCTCACCCGCGACATCATGCGCCGCGCCCGCGACATGATCGCGCGGAAGCCGCGCGGAGACGATGTCGCCTATCTGCCGGACGTGGTGCGGGATGCGATTTCGCTGGTGCGCATGGCCAACGGCATCGAGCGTGTCGACATCGTTCACCGCCTCGGCGCCGATGCGTGCTGGATCGCTGCGGACAAGATCCAGTTGCAGCAGGTGTTGATGAACCTGCTGCGCAACGCCTGCGAGGCGGCCGCGACGGCGCGGGCGCCGCATGTCGCAGTCTCGAGCGAGCGGCTGAGCGACGGCACGATCAAGGTCTGCGTGGAGGATAACGGGCCGGGCGTTCCCGCCGATCTGCTTGAAATTTTCGCGCCCTTGTCGTCGAACAAGCGCGAAGGGCTCGGCCTCGGCCTGTCGATCTCGCGCGCGATCGTCCACAATTTTGGGGGGCGGATCTGGATCGATCAGTCGCGGGCGGAAGGCGCGCTGCTCTGCTTCACTCTGCCGCCCGCCAGCGCACCCGCATCCGCGTGAAGGCGGAGCCGATGCGGAGCTTCGACGTCAGGCGGACGTGGCGCGGCTGCATCACTCGGGCGCCAACTCTCGAAGCCCGGGTGAGGCGATGGACAGGGTAGGCTCCCGCCACTAGCCTTCCGCAGAATTCCACTCAACCGAGAGGTCGCTTCCGCCCCCATGAAGACGCTTGCTCCCGCGCTGCTTGCCCTCTGCCTCGCTGCTCCGCTCGCTGCCCAAGACGGCCCGGCTCAGGACCGGAAGGAGGCCGCCGCGCCGACGCCGCCGCCGACGATTTCGGTGACCCGGCATAGCGGCACGTTCGGCGGGCAGCGCGTCGCCTATAGCGCGACCGCGGGCGAGACCTACCTCAAGGCCGAGGACGGAACGCCGAAGGCGAGCATCTTCTCGGTCGCTTACGTCAAGGAGCCGCGGGATCCGAACCGCCCTGTCGCGTTTCTGTTCAACGGCGGCCCCGGATCGGGTTCGCTCTGGCTGCACATGGGGGCGTTCGGGCCCAAGCGCGTCGCCATCCCGTCCGACGCCCGCGACGACGGCGCGCCGCCATTCCCGCTGATCGACAATCCCGACAGTCTGCTCGATGTGACCGACATCGTCTTCATCGATCCGGTCGGCACCGGCTTCAGCCATGCCCTCGGCAAGACCGAGCCGAAGGAATATTGGGGCGTCACAGCGGACGCGAAATCGGTCGGCGAGTTCATCCGCATCTGGCTGAACGAGAATGGCCGCTGGAACTCGCCCAAATATCTCGGCGGCGAGAGCTATGGCACCACCCGGTCGGCAGCCGTCGTCAACGAGCTCGAAGGCCGTTACAACGACGTTTCGCTGAACGGCATCATCCTCATTTCCACCATCCTCGATTTCGGCGCCCAGGCAGGCGTGCCCGGCAACGAGATGCCCTATGTGCTGTTCCTGCCTTCCATGGCGGCGGCCGCCCACCACCACGGCAAGGCGCCGGCGGATGCCGGAACGCTGGAACAGTTCGTCGAGGAGGCGCGGGCCTTTGCCGCCGGCGACTATGCGCTTGCGTTGCTCAAGGGGCAGAAGCTCCAGGGCGAGGAGCGCGCGGCGATCCGGCGCCGGCTGGCGCGCTTCACCGGGCTTTCGGAAACCTATCTCGACGAAGCCGATCTCAGGGTCTCCGACCAGCGCTTCTACAAGGAGCTGCTGCGCGACCGCGGTCTCACCATCGGCCGCCTCGACGCGCGCTACACCGGGCGCGACTACGACAGCGCCGGAGAAGGCCCGGACAATGATCCGTCTTTCTACGGCATCGATGCCGGCTACACCGCCGCCCTCAACAGCTGGGTGCGCGGCGACCTCAAGTTCCGGACCGATCGGCATTATTCGACCATCGGCGGCGTCGGCGACTGGAATTGGGATCTCGGTGGCGGCGGCGGCGGCGACAGCAAATATTACAAGAATGTCGCGCCCTATATCGGCCGTGCCCTGCGCGAGAATAGCGGGCTTCGGGTGTTCGTCGGCCAAGGCTATTTCGACTTCGCAACGCCCTTTTTCGGCGCCGAATTCAGCCTCAGCCGCACCGGAATCCCCGCCGACCGGGTCCATTTCGAATATTATGGCTCCGGTCACATGATGTACGTCCGCGACGAGGACCGGACCAAGCTCAGCCGGGACATAAGGGCGTTCATCCGCAACCGCTGACCCGTTCGGGCCGGGTCGACCGGCCGTGCCAGCTTTCGCCTTGCCCCGTCGTGGAGCCTGATATGCGCCTTTTCCTCGCTCTTCCGCTGCTGCTTTCGGCCTGCGCCACAATTCCGCCGCCGCCGACGCAGGAGCAGCGGGCGGAGCGCTGGTGGGGCGACGTCGCCGCGCTCGCGGACGAGAATATGGAGGGGCGGCTCACCGGCACGCCGGGGTACCAGCGCGCCGCCGATCATGTCGTCTCGCGGCTGCAGGCGATCGGGCTCGAGCCGGCCGGCACCGACGGCTTCTTCCAGCCGGTGGCGTTCGAGGAGCAGTTCGTCGATCATGCTGCGTCCAGTGCCGCGCTGGTCGCGGGCGGCGCCGCACTGCCGGTTTCCGTCCCCGAAGACCTGATCATCGGACGCGGCGACGGGCCAAGGCCCGCGCGTGTCGACGCCCCGCTCGTCTTCATCGGCTATGGACTGCACATCCCGGAAGCAGGCCATGACGACCTTGCCGGCGTCGATCTCGAGGGCAAGGTCGCGGTTGTGATCAGCGGCGGCCCGGCCGAGATCTCCGGCGCGCTCAAGGCCCATGCACGGCGCGAACGCACCCGTTTGCTCGCGGAGCGCGGTGCGATCGGCCTCATTTCGCTGACTGCGCCCAAGGCCGTCGAGACGCCGTGGGCGCGTTCGGTGGCCCAGGCCGACCAATCCGGAATGTATTTCGCCGATCCCGCGCTCCGCGACGTCAAGACGCCGTTCTTCAACGCGAGCTTTGCGACGGACTCGAGCGAGAAGCTGTTCGCGCGCTCCGGCCGCAGCTTCGCCGAGATCGGCGCGCTTGCCGACGCCTCGAAGCCGCTGCCGAGGCTCGACCTCAGGCAGGCGCTGCGCGCGCAGATCGTCACCCGCCACAATCGTGTGACCGCGCCCAACGTCGTCGCACGGCTTCCCGGCAGCGATCCCACGCTCAAGGCGGAGCATGTCGTCTTCTCCGCGCATCTCGACCACCTCGGCGTCAGCACGCCGATCAACGGCGATGGGCTCTACAATGGTGCGCTCGACAATGCGGCCGGCGTCGCCGCTCTGCTCGACATCGCCAAGAGCTATCGGGAACGACGGATCCGTCCGCGCCGATCGTTGCTGTTCGTGTTCGTGACCGCGGAAGAGAAGGGGCTGCTCGGCTCCCGCTATTTTTCGCTGCGTCCGAGCGTGGCGCCGGAGTCGATCGTCGCCGACCTCAATTTCGACATGGCGCTGCCGATTTTTCCGCTGAAGAGCGTGATTGCCCTGGGTGGGGAGGAAAGCAGCCTCGGGACGGTCGCGGCCGAGGTCGGACAGGCGATGGGACTGCCGCTCGTTCCCGATCCCTGGCCGGACCGGAACAGCTTCGTGCGCTCCGATCAATATAGCTTCATCCGCGAGGGCGTACCCTCGCTCGCCTTCAAGTTCGGCTTCGCCCGCGGCACGCCCGAAGCGGAGATCGAGCGGAGCTGGCGCTCGACCCGCTACCATGCGCCGACCGACGATCTGTGGCAGCCGGTGGAGAAGATCGATGCGGTCCGCCTCAACGATTTCGTCGCCGAACTGGGATTGCGAGTCGCCAACGCGCCGGATCGGCCGCGCTGGGGGCCGCAGAGCTTCTTCCGTCGGTTCGAGAGGCAATAGATGCGCGCCCTTGTGCTCCCGATCGCTGCAGCCTTCTCCCTTTCGCCGGCCGCGGCCGCGGAGCAGGAGCCGAAGGCGCCTCTGCTGACCGCGGCGGAGACACGCGCGCTTGCGTCGGAGATTTCCGGTGCGGCGGCGAAGCGGACGATCGAGGCCTTGTCGCTGCACCACCGCATGCGCGGATCGGAAGGCTATGCGGCGGCCGCCAGCCTGATGGTGGATCGGCTCAAGGCCTATGGCCTATCCGGCGTGGAGATGATCCGCCTGCCGACGGACGGCAAGATCTTCTACGGCACCCAGTGCTCGCGCCCGGCCTGGAACGCGCGCTCCGCCGAGCTTTGGGAGCAGACAGAACTCGGCGGGCTCTGGACGGACTCGGTGCGGATCGCGTCATGGGCGGACCAGCCGATCATCCTCGCGCAGGACAGCGTCAGCGGACGCGCAGAGGCGGCGCTGGTCGACGTCGGGGCCGGCAGCTCATCCGCCGATTATGCGGGCAAGGACGTTCGGGGCAAGCTGGTCCTCACCTCCTCGCAGCCCGAGGCGGTCGCCCGCCTCGCCGTGACCGAGCGGGGCGCCGCCGGCATCGTCTCGTGGGCGCAGAACCAGCGCACCGGATGGTGGGGCGAGGATCAGAGCCTGATCCGATGGGGCCATCTCAGCAGTTGGACCGATCCGACCTTCGCCTTCATGGTCTCGCCGGCCCAGGCCCATGCGTGGCAGCAGCGGATGGCCGCCGGCAAGACGGTGCGCCTTCGCGCGGCGGTCGAGGCCGGTCGTGCGTCGGGCGCCTATCTGATCCCGACCGCGATCATCCCGGGCGAGGACAAAGCGCACGAAATCGTCTTCTCCTGCCACCTCGATCATCCGTCGCCCGGCGCGAACGACAATGCCAGCGGCTGCTCCGGCATCCTCGAAATCGCCCGGACCTTCACCCGACTGATCTCGCAAGGGAGGCTGAAGCCGCCGAAGCGCACGATCCGCTTCGTGTGGCCGGCCGAGATCGAAGGCACGATCGCTCTCCTCGACGCCCGCCCTGAACTCGCCAAGCGCGCGCTGGCGACCATCCACCTCGACATGATCGGCGGGAACACCGACATCACCAAAAGCCGTCTGCTGGTCGAGGGGGCACCGCCGAGCTTGCCCAGCTTCGTCGGGGATGTCGGCTTCGCGATCGCGCGCTGGGTGAATGCACAGGCGAGCGCCTACGCGAACACCGGCGCAGCCGACTTCGAGATGGTGGAGCCGGGCGGCACCCGTAATCCGCTCGATGCCAGGATCGGCGGCTTCAGCGAGGGCAGCGATCACCAGGTGTGGGCGGAAGGGAGCTGGCGGGTGCCGGTTCTCTATGTCGCAGACTGGCCCGATCGTTACATCCATACCCAGAAGGATGTGCCGGCCAATATCGATCCTACCAAGCTCAAGCGCGCGATGTTCATCGCCGCCGGGGCGGCCTGGGTGCTCGCCAACCTGGAGACCGAAAGCCGCGAGCTGGTGCAGTTGCTGTCCGCAGAGACGCAGCAGCGGCAGGCGGATCTCACCCGGCGTGCGCTGACGATGTCGGAGGTCGAGGCGGCCAATCTGTGGCGATGGAGCGGTTCCTATGAGGTCGATGTCGCCCGTTCCCTCGGCCGTTTCGGCGTGACCAGGCCGGCGCTCCGTCCGGAAGGGCGCGGAACCCCGACCGAGCCGGCGTTCAAGACCACCTACCAGCGTAATCCTCGGCTGAAGGGCCCAATGGACGGGTTCGGCTATAGCTGGCTCGAAGACCGGCTCGAGCAAGAGGGTTTGCCGCGGCCCGCCCTGTTGTCCAGGGCGCCGCAATGGGCGGGCGCGAGCTATGGCTATGAGGCGCTGAACCTCGTCGACGGGATCCGCTCCATCCAGGACATCGCCGACGATCTTTCCGCGACGGTCGGCGCGGCGCCGGTCACAGAGGTCGCGGAATTTCTGACGACGCTGGAGCGGCTCGGCGTTATCGAGCCCACCCAGGGTTGAGGATCTGAGACAATGGAATCGCTCGTTTCGACCGAATGGCTGGCGGATGAGCTCGGTGCATCCGATCTCGCGATCGTCGATGCCACCCTGCTGCTGCCCGGCGATCCTCGCAATCCGCGCGCCGAATATGATGCGGCGCATGTGCCGGGCGCCGTCTTCCTCGATCTTGAAGAGGTGTCGGACACCGCCAATCCGGTGCCGCACATGCTGCCCGGCGAAGCCAAGCTCGCAAGCCGCCTGCAGGCGCTGGGCCTGCGCGACGGCCAGCGCATCGTCGTCTACGACAACAGCCCGTTGCACAGCGCCGCCCGGGCGTGGTGGATGCTAAGACTGTTCGGAACCCGTCGTCTCGCGATCCTCGACGGCGGCTTTCAGAAGTGGACGGCGGAAGGGCGGCCGGTCGAGAGCGGCGTGCCGACGCTGCGCCACGGCCACTTCACGCCCCGTCGGAGCCCCGGCGGCGTCGCCGACAGAAGGGTGGTGACCAGCCTTATCGGCGCCGGCTCGCACGAGATCGTCGACGCCCGGGGGGCTGGCCGCTTCACCGGCGAGGAACCGGAGCCGCGCGCCGGCATGGCTTCAGGTCACATCCCGGGATCGAAGAATCTGCCTCAGGGGCAGCTGTTCAACGCCGATCACAGCTGGAAGCGTGGTGATGCCCTGCGTGCGGCCTTCGATGCGGCAGGGGTCGACCTTTCCAAGCCGATGGTGACGACTTGCGGATCGGGCGTCACCGCCGCCGTGTTGCTGTTCGGCGCCCATCTGCTCGGCAAGGAAGACGTGCTGCTGTACGACGGCAGCTGGTCCGAATGGGGCGCCGACCCCGAAACACCCAAGGAGATCGGATGAGCGACCCGAAGCAGCGCCGCCTCGACACCAAGATCGTCGAAGGCGGCCGCAAGCCCGAATGGACGACCGGGATCGTCAATCCGCCGGTCTGGCGTGCCTCGACGATGCTGTTCGACACGGTCGCAGACATGGAAGCGTCGAACCCGCCGAAGCACGGCCGCCTGCAATATGGCCGCAACGGTACGCCGACCCAATGGGCGCTGTCGGAGGCGCTGACGGAGCTCGAGCCCGGCGCGGCGGGAACACGCTTGTTCCCCTCAGGATCGGCAGCAGTGGGAATCGCCCTGATGTCGGTGCTCTCGCCCGGCGACGAAATCTTGATGGTCGACAGTGCCTACGCGCCGACCCGGATCTTCTGCGACAATGTGCTGACGCCGATGGGCATCACGGTCACTTATTACGATCCGCTGATCGGTCGGGGCATCGAAGCGCTGATCGGCGAGCGCACCAAGGCTATCTTCCTCGAAAGCCCCGGCTCGCTCAGCTTCGAGGTCCAGGACGTGCCCGGACTCTGCGAGATTGCGAGGGCAAGGGGGCTGGTGACGCTGATCGACAATACCTGGGCGACGCCGGTGCTGTTCCAGGCGCTCGCCGCGGGAGTCGACATCGCGATCCTGGCCGCGACCAAATATATCGTCGGCCATGCCGATGCGATGATCGGCACGGTCACGGCGAATGCCCGCTGGTGGCCGAAGGTCGAGCGGACCAGCCAGGTCTTCGGCCAGCATGTCGGCCCCGACGACGCCTTTCTGGCGACCCGAGGCCTGCGGACGCTCGGCGTTCGGCTGCGGCACCATCAGGAGAGCGCGCTCAAGGTCGCCCATTGGCTGCAAGAGCAGCCGCAGGTGTCGCGGGTGCTCCATCCGGCATTGCCCGATTGTCCCGGGCACGAATATTGGGCGCGCGATTTCAAGGGCGCCTCGGGTCTGTTCGCCTTCGAATTGAAAGGCGGGGATGCGGATGCGCGGGATGCTCTGATCGACGGCCTCACCCATTTCGGCATCGGCTACAGCTGGGGTGGGTTCGAGAGCCTGGCGACGCCTTCCGATGCAGATCGGCTTCGCACGGCGACTCGCTGGCAGGCGGATGGACCGCGGGTACGCCTCCACATCGGCCTGGAGGATGTCGACGATCTGATCGAGGACCTGGCGCGCGGGCTGGCCCGTTACGGAGATGCCGCGTGAGGAACTGGCTGGCGGGCCTTGGAGTGAGCTGGCCCACCGGTTCAGACTGGATCGTCGCCGCGGCGGCGGTCGCCGCGGTCGCCCTCGCCTGGCTGATCGCCCATGTCACGGCGCGGAAGATCGGGCCCTGGCTTACCGAATTCTCCGAGCAGCGCGCCGGCGCGCGGGGCGAGACGCTCGGACCGCGGATGTGCGATCTCACCCGCTATCTGATCTTCGCATTGTTGCTGGCGATCATCCTCAACGCGGATGCATGGCGCCCGCTCGGCGAAATCGTGCTCGGCATCGCAATCGCCGGCGGTTGCGCCCTGTTCGTGCTCGGCATCCTGCGCGGTCTCGCCATGCCGCGGCTGATCGCGTTCCTGCTTGCCGCAGTGACCTTCGTCGCCTTGCTCACCCGTGCGGTGGGCGGGCTCAAGCCGGTGACCGACACGCTGAACCGGGTTGGTTTCGACGCCGGCAGCATGCGTATCTCTCTGCTCAGTCTGGTCCAGATCGCGGTCACCGTCGCGGCACTCTACGCAATCGTCAAACTGCTCAACCGGATCATCGCGACCTCCATTCGACGGGCGTCGGGCTTCGATCCGACCCAGCAATTGCTCGCGCAGAAGCTCGCCTCCGTGGCGATCGTCATCGCCGCCTTCTTCATCGGCATCGACGTGCTCGGTATCGATCTGACCGCGCTGACCGTCTTCTCCGGCGCGTTCGGCCTTGCGATCGGCTTCGGCCTCCAGAAGACCTTTGGCAACCTCATGGCCGGGATCATCCTGCTGATGGACCGATCGATCAAGCCGGGCGACGTCATCGTCGTCGGCGAGGCGGTCGGCCACGTCAACAAGATCGGCGTGCGTGCCGTCTCGATCGTCACCCGTGACGGCAAGGAGCATCTGATTCCGAACGAGAATCTGATGACCCAGGAGGTCGAGAACTGGTCCTATTCGAGCCGGGACGTGCGCGTGCACATCCCGGTCGGAGTGGCCTATAGCTGCGATCTGGCGCTTGCTCAGAGGCTGATGGTGGAGGCGGCCGCGGCGTCCGACCGGGTGCTCGATGCGCCGGCACCCAAGGTGTGGCTGACCGCGTTCGGCGAGAACAGCGTTAATCACGACATCCTGATCTGGCTGAAGGATCCGGAAGCCGGCATCGGCAGCGTCCGCTCGGAGATCCTCAACCGGCTGTGGGTCTTGTTCAAGGAAAATGGCGTAGAGCTGCCATTCCCGCAGCGCGACGTGCGGGTGAAGGAATGGCCCGCCTCGCTGCCAGTCACTGCAGGGCAGCAGACGCAGCCTTAAGCGGAAACGATCTCGCCGAGCCGGGTCAGTGCCTTGCGGAGCTCGTCGGCAAGCCTGGCGGCGGCGGGGCCGGTCGGGCGATCCGCCTCGCTGATCTTCATCAGCGCTGAGACTCCCGCGGCGGCCCAGGTCGCGGTCTGGGTGGCGAGTGCGTCGAATCTTTTCTGCACGATCGGCAGGGCATTGCCGTAGGCAGCGCTGACCCGTGCGGCCTCGTCGAGGATGTTGGTGTCGAGCCGGGTGGGCGTCCGGCCGGCAATCTCTTCGACCAGCGCCAGCACCTGACGAAGCTGCGTGACTTCGGCGCCGGCATCGGCGGCACCAGTGAGGAAGGGAGCGACTTGCGGCGTCATCGTACGCCGGCTGTACGGCAGCGACCGCTAAGGAATGGTCAATGCCCGGCACGGAAAGGGCGGAAGCGCAGTCGCGCTCCCGCCCTCATCGATCAGAAATCGGTATCCGGATTATTGCGGCGTGGTGACGGTCGCGTCGCGCCCGGCGCCGGCCGGCGCAGCGAGGATCGTCTGGGTGGTCGCACCCTTGTCGACGACATTGGTCTCGGGATCGCCGGCCACGGACCGCGCGCCGACGGCGGTGCTGGCGGTGCCGGCCTGATTGAGCAGCTGGCGCTCGGCATCGCTGCGCGGGGCAGGGCCGCCAAACAAGGCCTCGAGCGCCTGGGTGCGCGCGTCGGCGCCCTGCGGCGTCGGCTCGCCCGCACGCGGCGGCACCAGCGAGTAATCGGGCGGAATCACCAGCGGCGCGTTGCGCGCGACGGCGAATTCATCGGGACGATCGCGGCCGAGGACGCCGCTCGAGCCGCAGCCGGCGAGAGCGACGCTTCCCGCCATGACCGCGAGGGCGATGTTGATCTTACGCATGTTCACTTGTCCTCCGGGGCGGGCGTGCGGTCGCGCGTCAACAGCGCGCGGACCAAAAGTAACAGGACGCCGATGGTAATCGCTGCATCGCCGACATTGAAGACCAAAAAGGGATGGATATCGCCGAAATGCAGATCGGCAAAGTCGATGACGTAGCCGAGCCGGATTCGATCGATGATATTGCCGAGCGCGCCACCGAGCACGAAGGCGAGGGCGATCGCATCGTCGCGCCGGCGTTCGCGCCACATCCACGTCGCGACGAAGATCGAGATCGCGCCGGTCATCGCCACCAGCAGCCAGCGTTCGAGGGGACTGCCGGCGGTGAGAAAGCCCATCGACACGCCGCGATTTTCAACCCAGCGCAGATCGAAGATCGGCGCCAGGTTGATCACCACCTGCTGCTGGAGCTGCAGCACGTAGGTGACGATCCACTTGCTCGCCTGATCGAGCACCAGAACGGTCGCGGCGATGGTGAGACCCAGCTTGCGGTTGCGCCTGACCCGCTCCAGATCCGTCGCATTCAGCTCAGCCATTCAGCACCTCTTCGCAGCGTCCGCAGAGCGCGCCTTCTTCGGGAACTTCCGGCAGATAGCGCCAGCAGCGGCCGCATTTTTCCTTCTCCGTCTTCGTGACTGAGACGCCATCCTCGCCGGTTTCGACCGAGGCCGAGGAGACGATGCAGATTTCCGCGAAGTCGATCGACGACAAAGCGCCGGCGAGCGTCTCGTCCGACACCCGCGCGACGACCTCCGCCTCGAGGCTCGATCCGATCTCCTTGCCGCGGCGCAGCGGCTCGATCGCTTCGGTCACCTTCTGACGAGTCGCTGCAATCTGCTGCCACTTGGCGCCGAGCGCCGGATCACGCCAGCCGGTGTCGATCTCCGGCCATTCGAGCAGGTGGACCGAGCCGCCGTCCGGATAGCGGGTGCCCCAGACTTCCTCGGTGGTGAAGCAGAGCACCGGTGCCAGCCAGCGCACCAAGGCATGGAAGACCGTGTCGAGCACCGTCCTATAGGCGCGGCGCGTGACTGAGCCCTGCGGCAGATGGGGGCCGATGTCGCAATAGAGCACGTCCTTGCGGATATCGAAGAAGAAGGCCGACAGATCGTCGTTGGCGAAGCCGGTGAGCAGCCGCGTGTAGCGGTTGAACTCGAAGCCGTCCGCGGCCTCCCTGAGCTCGGCGTCGATCTCGGCCAGGCGATGAAGCACCCAGCGCTCGAGCTCCGGCATCTCGGCCGCTGGCAGGCGCTCCGCCTCGTCGAAATCGGCGAGTGCGCCGAGCAGATAGCGGAAGGTGTTGCGGAGCTTGCGATAGGCATCGCCGGTGCCGGCGAGCACCTCCTTGCCGATGCGCACGTCCTCGAAATAGTCGGTGGAGGCGACCCAGAGGCGAAGGATGTCGGCGCCGCTTTCCCGGATGATGGCGAGCGGATCGACGACATTGCCGAGGCTCTTCGACATCTTGCGGCCGTTCTGATCGAGCGCGAAGCCGTGGGTGAGCACGGCATCATAGGGCGCACGTCCGCGGGTGCCGCAGCTCTCAAGCAGGGACGACTGGAACCAGCCGCGATGCTGGTCCGAGCCTTCGATGTAGAGATCGGCGCGGGTGCCCTCGCCGTAGCGGGCCTCGACGACGTAGCTGTGGGTCGATCCGGAATCGAACCAGACGTCGAGGATATCGACGATCGGCTCGTAATCGTCGAGCGCATAACCGCTGCCGAGCAGCGCCTGGTGATCGGCGCTGAACCACGCATCCGCACCGCCTTCGTGGAAGGCGCGGATGATCCGGGAATTGACCGCGGCATCGCGCAGATATTCGCCGCTCTGGCGATGGACGTAGAGCGCGATCGGCACGCCCCAGGCGCGCTGGCGGCTGATCACCCAATCCGGGCGGCCCTCGACCATCGCGCTGATGCGGTTCTTCGCCTTCTCGGGAACCCAGCGGGTCTCGTCGATGGCGGAGATGGCGATCTGGCGGAGGGTGCCGTTCCCGGCCCCGTGCGTGTCCGAAGTAAGTTCCGACCCGCTCCGTTCGGCCTGAGCCTGTCGAACGCCATGATTTTCGTGCTCGGCAGCCGAAGTCGAAGGGAGGGCTTCGACAGGCTCAGCCCGAACGGTGTTGGGGGTTCCCCCCTGCTTGTCCATCGGGATGAACCATTGGGGCGTGCAGCGGAAGATGATCTTGGCCTTGGAGCGCCAGCTGTGCGGATAGCTGTGCCTGAAGTCGGCGGAGGCGGCGAGCAAAACGCCGGCCTCGCGCAAATCCGTGCAGATCGGGCCGTCGGGGGCGTTGAACTTCGGATTGATCACGCTGCCGCCGCCGGGGAGCCAGCCCCAGTCGTCGCGATAGCGGCCGTCGTCCGTGACGGCGAAGACCGGATCGATGGCGTTCGCCTTGCAGAGCAGGAAATCGTCCTCGCCGTGATCGGGCGACATGTGGACGAGGCCGGTGCCGGCATCGGTGGTGACGAAATCGCCGGCGAGCATCGGCCGCGGCCTGGCGAAGAAACCGCCGAGCTGGTGCATCGGGTGACGGACGATCGTGCCGGCGAGATCCGCGCCGCGGATCTGGACGCCGGTGGGGGTCACCGCCTCGCCGAGCCGCGCGCCGAAGGCGCCGAGCAGATCCTCGGCGACCAGCAGCCTGCGCGTTCCCGCTTCCGCAAGCACGTAGGTGATGTCCGGCCCGTAAGCCAAAGCCTGATTGACCGGGATCGTCCATGGCGTGGTCGTCCAGATCACCGCCTGGGCGCCGATCAGCTCCGGGATCGGGCTCTCGACGATCTCGAAGCCGACGTCGATCTGGGTGGAGGTGATCTCCTCATATTCGACTTCGGCTTCGGCGAGCGCGGTCTTTTCGACCGGGGACCACATCACCGGCTTGGCGCCGCGGTAGAGCTGGCCGCTCTCGGCGAATTTGAGCAGCTCCTCGACGATCTTGGCCTCGGCCTCGAACTTCATGGTGAGATAGGGATTGTCCCACTCGCCCATCACGCCCAGGCGCTGGAACTGCTCGGCCTGGATGCCGACCCACTTTTCCGCGTAGGCGCGGCATTCGGCGCGGAATTCGCGCGGCGGCACCGCATCCTTGTCGAGCTTCTTCTTGCGATATTGCTCCTCGATCTTCCACTCGATCGGCAGGCCGTGGCAGTCCCAGCCCGGGACATAGGGCGCGTCCTTGCCGAGCAGCGACTGCGAGCGGACGATGATGTCCTTGAGGACCTTGTTCATCGCATGGCCCATGTGGATGTCGCCATTGGCGTAAGGAGGGCCGTCGTGGAGGATGAAGCGCTCGCGCCCCGCGCGGGTCTCGCGCAGCCGCTGATAAAGACCTTCCTCCGCCCAGCGCGAAAGGATCGCCGGCTCCTTGGCGGCAAGGCCGGCCTTCATCGGAAAATCGGTTTTCGGCAGGAAGACCGTGTCGCGCCAATCCTGCTTCGGGGTATCTGGTTTTTCGGACATGTCGTGCCGGGGCTTAGCCGTCGCGCGGGCAAGCGTCTAGCGCCCGAGCGCGCGACCGATCTCGTAGAAGTCCTCGACCCAGAGGGCGCCGCGGAAATCGCGAGGCACGTCACCGAGCTGGTCCGCGCGCGCGATGCCGACGATCCTGCCGTTTCGGCTTGCCTGGACCATGATCAGCCGGCTGTTCACATCGGCCATCCGCTTCTGGAAGCGGTTGGGCCAGCCCCAGATCGTCCATTGGCGATCGATGGGGATCAAGATCGTCGTATTGCGGCAGCTGGCCGGCACGTAGCCGGTCCAGCCGACCTTCAGATAGTCGCCGAGACAGGCGCTCCCCGTGTGCCCGTCGAAGGTCCAGGCGGCGGGAGCGAGCGCCTTCATGCGTGCCAGGATCGGGGGTGGACCGTGAAAGGCGTATCGGGCATCGATCGGCATGCCGGCACGGCGGAAGGCTGCGACCAGCAGATCGGCGTCCCGCGGATCGCTGCCGGCGAAGCGGAAGACCAGCTTGGCCTGAGGGACTTCGCGCAGCACTTCTTCGACCGTCGGCATGCCGCCGACGCCGCGGCCGCGAAGAGGGAAGGTGCGGCCGCCGTCGGCCGTGTAGCCATAGCCGATGTCGAGGGTCTTGAGCGCAGCGAGCGGCTGCGCGCGGACCGGGCCCTTGCCGTTGGTGCGGCAATCGAGCCTCGGATCCCCGAAGGCCACCATCTGCCCGTCGGCCGTCGGCTGCACATCCAGCTCCACCGCCGCCCCCATGCGCGTGGCCTTGAACAGCGAGGGAAGGCTGTTCTCGATATACTTATTGTCTTCATTGGAGCGAATGCGGGCCGCCGTGCAGCCGTCCTCGGGACCGTCGGCAAGCGGTTGGGCGAGGCCGTGATGGGCAATCAGGGTGAGGCGGTTGCGCGGGGTAGGCGCGATCCACGAGGCGTTGATCAGCGAAACGGCGACGGCGAAGACGGCAATGCCTCCGCCGACCCAGCGGGAAACCCTCATCCGAGGCGCCGCTTGGCCTCTGCGCAGTCCTCGTCCATCTGCGCCATCAGCGCGTCCAGGCTGTCGAACTTGGCTTCCTGTCGGAGGAAGGAGACGAACTCGACCTCGAGCCGTTGGCCGTACAGATCTCCGCTGAAATCGAAGAAAAAGGGTTCGAGCAATTCCTTCGGAGGATCGAAGGTCGGGCGGACGCCGATATTGGCGGCGCCGTTCAGCACGCGGCCGTCCTCCAGCCGTCCGCGCACGGCATAGATTCCAAAGCGCGGTCGAAGATAGGTGCCGAGCGCGAGATTCGCGGTGGGGTAGCCCAGTGTGCGGCCGCGTTTGTCGCCATGCTCGACGACGCCTTCGATCGCGAATGGTCGGGTGAGCAATTGGGTCGCAGTCTCGCAGTCACCGGCCTGCAGCGCCTCGCGGATCCGGCTCGACGAGACCGGTTCGCCATCCTCGACAATCGGGCCGACGGCATCGACGGAGAAGCCGAGTTCGGCGCCGAAGCTCTGCAGCACCGAAACGTTGCCGCCGCGCGCCCGGCCGAAGGTGAAGTCCTCGCCGGTGACCACGCCGGCGGCGCCGATCAGCCCGAGCAGGCGATCGCGGACGAAGCCTTCGGCCGTGGTGGCGGCGAGACCATCGTCGAACGAGAAGACGATCATCGCGTCGGCGCCGGCCGCTTCGAACAGGCGCTGGCGCTGGTCGAGCGTGGTCAGCCGGAAGGGCAGTGCATCGGGCTTGAAGTGCCGCACCGGGTGCGGATCGAAAGTCGCGACCAGCACCGGGCGCCCTTCGGCACGGCCGCGCGCAACGGCGCGGCCGACCACCGCCTGGTGACCCTCGTGAAATCCATCGAAATTGCCGAGCGCGACGATACCCCCGCGAAGCGCTTGCGGAACCGCCGAGCCGCCGTCCAGCCGCTCCATGCGCCGGCTATAGGAAAAGGCTGCGCCTCTGCCTAGCCGCGGACCAGCCGAACGAAGCTGAACCCCGGAAGACCGTCCGCGGCGTCATGCTCCTCTCGCGAGACTTCCCGCCACCGCGCGCGATCGAGCGGCGCCATCACGGTGTCGCCCTCCGCCGCCATGTGGATTTGGGTCAGCTCGGCCGCGGTCGCAACCGGCTCGAACAAGGCGATGATCTCGGCGCCGCCGATGACGGAAATCGGCGTGTCTCCCGCAGCGGCAAGCGCGCTCCCGACGTCGTGCGCCACCTCCGCGCCGTCGGCGTACCACGCCGGATCGCGGGTGAGCACAATGTGCCGTCGCCCGGGAAGCAATCCCGGCAGGCTGTCGAATGTCTTGCGGCCCATGATCATCGCGGTGCCGCGCGTGACCTGCTTGAAATGCTTGAGTTCGGCCGGGATGTGCCAGGGGAGCGTGCCGTCCTTGCCGATCACGCCATTGTCGGCGCGGGCGACGACGAGCGTGATCTCCCGGCTCACACCGCGACCTCGCCCTTGATATGCGGATGCGGATCGTAGCCGGTGATTTCGAAATCCTCGTACGCGTAGGCATCGATCGCGTCGGGCTTGCGCGTGATCGTGAGGGTCGGCAGCGGCCGAGGCTCGCGGGTCAGTTGCAGTCGGGCCTGATCGAGATGGTTGGAGTAAAGGTGGCAATCGCCCCCCGTCCAGACGAACACGCCGGGCTCGAGCCCGCATTGCTGGGCGAGCATGTGGGTGAGGAGCGCGTAACTGGCGATGTTGAACGGGACGCCCAAGAACACGTCGGCGCTGCGCTGGTAGAGCTGGAGGTTGAGCCGGCCGTTCGCGACCTGGGTCTGGAACAGGCAGTGGCAGGGGGCAAGCGCCATTCGACCGAGCTCGGCCGGGTTCCACGCGGAGACGATCTGGCGGCGTGACGCGGGATCCTTGCGGATCAGGGCGATCAGCTCGGCGATCTGATCGACATGCTGGCCATTCGGGCCTTCCCAATCGCGCCATTGCTTGCCGTAGACAGGGCCAAGGTCGCCATTCTCGTCCGCCCATTCATCCCAGATGCGCACGCGATTCTCGGTCAGCCAGCCGATATTGGTCTCGCCGCGCAAGAACCAAAGCAATTCGATGATGATCGACCGCAAGTGCAGCTTCTTGGTGGTGACGAGCGGAAAGCCTTCGGAGAGATCGAACCGCATCTGGTGGCCGAACACGGCAAGCGTGCCGGTGCCGGTGCGATCCTCCTGCTTGACGCCTTCGTCGAGGATTCGGGAGAGGAGCTGAAGATAGGGATTCATGGCGTCTGTATGGCGGTGCGGACGCAGGTTGGGAAGGTGGTGGGGATCGGCTAGCGTGGCACAATGGACGCTCCGGTGATCGCCACGGCCGATGATGCCGCCAAACTGCTCCGGCCCCGTTTTGACGCGCTTGCAGGCGAACGGATCGTCGTCCTGCACCTCGGGGCCGACCGCGGGCTGCTCGGCACCAGCGAATATCCGGGCAGTATCGACCAGGCCGATTTGCCGCTCCGGGCGATCATCGGCGCGGCGCTGGAGCGTGATGCGCGGGGGATGATCGTCGCCCACAATCACCCGAGCGGCGCGGCTCGGCCAAGCGAGGAGGATGTCGCCGCGACCGCACTGCTCGTGCGTATCGCGAAGGCGCTGGATATCCGCGTGTACGATCATTTGATCTTTGCGGGCGATTCGTGGGCGAGTTTTCGCGGACTCGGGCTTTTGTAGAATCGCCTCAGCCGGCCGGGCAGACCGGGATTTCGTCCGGCTGCGGGCGCTTCTGCCTGGGTTCGAACTGGGCGAAATAGCTTTCGGTATCGGCCAGGCGCTCGAACCGGGTCAGCTCGAAGCCGAGGGAGGCGAATTCGCAGATCAGCAGGCGCGGCGGCGTGCCGTGACGATCGGTGCCGCGGTCGGCGTCGACGACGACGACCCTGCCGCCCGGCTTCACGTCGTCGCGAATGTGCCAGAGGAATTCGAGGGGCGACTCGATCTCGTGATACATGTGGATCATCAGGATCCGGTCGAACGAGCGTTCGGGCAGCTTGGGATCATTGGGCTCACCGGTCTTCACCGCGACATTGTCGAGATTCTCGCGCTGGACGCGGCGCGCCAAGCCTTCGATCGTCTTGGGCACGATGTCCTGCGCGAGCACGCGGCCGTCCTTGCCGACGAGCGGCGCAAGGCGGACGGTGTAATAGCCTTCGCCGGCGCCGATGTCGGCGACCGACATCCCGGCGCGAATGTCGGCGAGCTTCATCACCGTGTCGGCCTCACCAATGCGGTCGCGCGCATCCTCGTTCGAGAAGCGGGGCGAGACGATCGGCGAGACCGGCCGCTGTGGCTTGGGGAATATCGGCTGCGGCGGCTGTTTTTCGCAGCCGGCAAGGAGGAGGGCGGCGGTCGCGAGCAGAGCGGGAGCGCCCGCTGGGCACAGCCGCCGGATCCCGGATGACCATCGCCGAGGGCGGTCCACCCCTGCCTCCATCAAGGGCAGGGCCTTTGCAGAGGAGGGGGGGAGGCGGGGTGTCTTAATCGACATCTTCCACGTCGACTTTTTCGCCCGTGACTCGCTGCGACAAGGCCGCGGCCATGAAGCGATCGAGATCGCCGTCGAGCACGTCCGAAGGCGCGGTGGAGGTCACGCCCGTGCGCAGATCCTTTACCAACTGGTAGGGCTGAAGGACGTAGGAGCGGATCTGGTGGCCCCAGCCGATGTCGGTCTTGGTCGCGTTGGTCGCGTTGGCTTCCGCTTCGCGCTTCTGCAGCTCGGCCTCATAGAGGCGGGCGCGCAACTGGCTGAATGCCTCCGCGCGGTTCTTGTGCTGCGAACGCTGGGCCTGGCTCTGGACGACGATGCCGGTCGGCAAGTGGGTGATGCGAACGGCCGAATCGGTTGTGTTGATGTGCTGGCCGCCGGCGCCCGAGGCCCGGAAGGTGTCGATCCTCAGCTCGCTTTCGTTGATCTCGATCTCGATATTGTCGTCGACGACCGGATAGACCCACACCGAGGCGAAGCTGGTGTGGCGCCGCGCCGAGCTGTCATAGGGGCTGATCCGGACGAGGCGGTGCACGCCGCTCTCCGTCTTGGCATAGCCGTAGGCGTTCTCACCCTTGACCAGCAGGGTCGCGGACTTGATCCCGGCCTGCTCGCCGGCATGATAATCGATCAGCTCGACCTTCATGCCGTGGCGCTCGGCCCAGCGCGTGTACATGCGCTGGAGCATGCCCGCCCAATCGTTGCTTTCGGTGCCGCCGGCGCCGGAATTGATCTCGACATAGGTGTCGTTGGCGTCCGCCTCGCCGGCGAGCAGGGCCTTGACCTTGTCCTGCTCGGAGCGCTCGGCGAGCTGCGCGAGCGACGCGATCGCATCGTCGACGAGGCCGCTGTCGTTTTCCGCCTCGGCCATCTCGATCAGCTCGATCGTGTCGTCCAGCTCCTTCTCGATGCCGCGGGTGGCGCCGATCGCCTCGTCGAGGCGGCGGCGCTCACGCATCACATCCTGCGCGAGCTTGGGGTCGTTCCACAGGCTCTGATCCTCGACGCGGGCATTGAGCTCGTCGAGGCGTGCCAGCGCGCGGTCCCAGTCGAGGAACCGGCGGAGGAGGGCGAGGGCCGACCGAATTTGGTCGACATGGGCTTGCGCTTCGGCGCGCATCGGAATTCTCCAATCACTTCATCATCGCCGCGCAGTCACGCAGCAGCGGCCTCATGGCCGAGGGGTCAGGACCGGCCCTAGTAAATGCCGCCCTGATTTGACAAGAACTCGCTGGTCGAAGGCGTCTTCGTCTGCGGGCGGGGTGCCGCGGCGCGGCGCGCAGGGCGTGCGGCCGGCGCGGTGGCGGCAAGCGGCCCGCCGGTGCCGTAACGCTGGACGGTGCGGCGGGGCTCGCTCTCCGGCTTGAACGCCTCCCAGATCACCGCCGCCTTCGGTTCATCGGTCGGCCATTCGCCGAACACCTTGCGGCCCGAGCGGCGATCGATCCTCACCATGCGAATCCCGGCCGGCGCGCGGAAAGGCACCGGCGGCACGTCCTTGAAGGCGACCTGGGCGAATTGCTTGAAGATCGGCGCGGCGAGGGTGCCGCCCTGCGCATAGCCGCCCATCGGCCGCGGATTGTCGAAGCCCATGTAGATGCCGGAGACGATGTCGGGCGAGCCGCCGATGAACCAGACGTTGGTCGGCCCGCTGGTCGTTCCGGTCTTGCCGAACAAGGGACGGCCGAGATCGCGCAGCACCTGGGCGGTGCCGCGCTGGACGACGCCTTCGAGGATGTGGACCATCTGATAGGCGGTCATCGGGTCCATCAGCTGCTTGGTGCGAAGCGGCGGGCGCGGCATCGGCTTGCCGTTCCAATCGGGCGCGAGGCAGCCCTCGCACGGCCGGGTGTCGGCCCGGAAGATGACCTTGCCGTTGCGGTCCTGGACATAGTCGATGACGCTCGGCGTTACCTGCTTGCCGTTGTTGGCGAGGATGGCGAAGGCGTTGGTCATCTTCAGCACGGTGGTGTCGCCGGCGCCGAGCGCGATCGACAGATAGTTCGGGAATTCGCCAACTCCGAGGATGCGGGCGAGGCGGGTGACCTTGTCCATGCCGGTCTGGTTCGCGGTGCGCACCGTCATCAGGTTGCGCGACTGTTCGATTCCCCAGCGCATGGTCTGCGGTCCGGCATTGCCGCCGGAAAAGTTGCGGAAGCATTTCTGGCCGAGCCCGGCACCCTGCCAGACGCAGAAGGGACCGTCGATGACGATCGAGGCCGGGGTCATCCCGTTGTCGAGGGCGGCCGAATAGACGATCGGCTTGAAGGTCGAACCCGGCTGGCGCTGCGCCTGCACCGCCCGGTTGAAATCGTCGCCCTTGGCGTCGAAGCCGCCGTGCATCGCCAGGATGCGGCCGGTCGCGACTTCCTCGACCACCATGCCGCCGCGGACCTCGGGGATGGACCGAAGCGTGTAACCGGTGCCCTCCTTCTTGACGACGATCACCATGCCGGGGCGGAAGAAGTTGAACGCTGCGGTCGCGGTGCCGCGCTTGGGCATCGATGCCGCGGAGGCGGGAAGGCTTGCCTGCGTGCCGTCTGCGAAGCCGATCGTCGCGCTGCCGCCGGCCTTGTCGAGCACGACTGCGGCCCGCCAGTCCTCGTAGCCGACTCCGATCGGGGCGCGTGCCAGCTGCGCCGCCCAATTCTCGCCGATGTCGACCGACAGCCCGGGATCGCGCCAGCCCTTGCCGCGATCGTAGCGGACGAGGCCGTCGCGAAGCGCCGTCTCGGCCGCCTTCTGCTTGGGAACGTCGAGCGAGGTGCGGACCCAGAGGCCGCCGGTATAGACGCCGTTCGGCCCTTTCTCGGTCTCGCTGCCGTAGCGTTCCATCAACTGGCGGCGGACTTCCTCCATGAAATAGCCGCCGAAATTGCGCACCGTGTTGCGCGCGAACTGGACGGTGCCGAGCGGCTCCGCCTGCGCGGCCGCGCGCTCGGCCGCCGAGATCTTGCCGTTGCGCTCCATCTCGCCGAGCACCCAGTTGCGGCGCTCCAGCGCACGTTCCCGATTGCGCCTCGGATCGTAATTGCTCGGCGCCTTGGGCAGAATGGCGAGATAGGCCGCCTCGTGCAAAGCCAGATCGGTGACGTCCTTGTCGAAATAGGCGCGGGCCGCCGCCTGCACGCCATAAGCGTTCCGGCCGAGGAAGATCTGGTTGAGATACAATTCCAGGATCTGCTGCTTGGTCAGCACGCTTTCGATGCGGCGGGCGAGGAACGCCTCCTTGATCTTGCGGGTGACGGAATATTCGTCGCCGAGCAGCAGATTCTTGGCGACCTGCTGGGTGATCGTCGATCCGCCGCGGGCGCGGGCGCCGCTGCCGACCTTCGAGACATAGTCGCCGACCGCGCCGACCAGACCCGGATAGTCGATGCCGCCGTGGCTGAAGAAGGTCTTGTCTTCGGCCGAGGTGAAGGCATCGATGAGCCGCTGCGGAAATTCATCGTAGCTGAGTTCGATCCGCCGTTCGCGGGCAAACGTCTGGACCGGCTCGCCGTTGATGTCGCGAACGTTGGTCGGCAGCGGCGGCTGATAGGTCAGCAGCGATTCGGCCGACGGCAGATCGCGGGCGAAGAGCAGCCACAATAGGCAGTAGAGCAGGACCGGAATCACGGCGACAAAGGTGAGTCTCCTCACCCAGCGCCGACCCCAGAGGTTGCGGAAAAAACCTCCGAAGCGCGCGCCTGCGTCGCGGTGGAGGGTGAAGCGGGTGGAGGTTTCGGCGGTCATGTTCGGAACTCGCCCTAGCCGATCATGCCGCGGGGGTGAAGCATGTCAGCGCCCGGCGGTTTCGATCGTCCGGCGAGCGAAGTGGGTTTCGATCGCGCTCTTCATGCCGAGCGCGATCTGCTTCTGCCCTTCCGGCGAGTGGATGTAGGAGACGTCGGTGGCGTTGGTCAGATAGCCGGTCTCGAACAGAATGGACGGCACATCCGGCGCCTTCAGCACGATCAGCGAGGCGAACCGATGGTAATCCGGCCGGAACGGGAAGTAGGCCGAGGCCTCGCGGCGAAGCAGAGCGGCGAAGCGGGCGGAGACGTTCATGCTGTCGCGCTGGGCGAGATCGATGAGGATGCGATTGACGCCGGCATCCTCGACCAGAGGCGCGCCGCCGATCCGGTCCGCCTCGTTCTGCTCCTGGGCGAGCAACGCCGCCTGGCGGTCGGACGCGACCTCGGACAAGGTATAGATGGTTGCCCCGCGCGCGCCGTCGTTGCTCGGCGCCGCGTCCGCATGGATCGAAATGAAGAGGCTCGCCCCCATTCGGCGGGCGATCTCGTAGCGATCGCCCAGGATGATGAAGCGATCGTCCTCGCGGGTGAGGGCGATGCGGACTCGGCCGCCGGCTGCCACGGCATCGCGGATGGCCCGGGCGACGGCAAGGGTGACGTCCTTTTCGCGGCGGCCGCCGAACGGCGAGGTTGCGCCGGGGTCGCGCCCGCCGTGGCCGGGATCGAGCACCACCAGCGGCCGCTTCGGATCCTTCGAGCCGTAGATCGTCGGCAGCGGCCCGGACGGCGGCGGAGTCCCCGCCTGGTCGAGGGGGATCGTCACCCCCTCGCTCTGCGAGGATTCGCCGCCGCCGCCGGTGAGCGCCGCCATCAGCGCCGAGAGGAAGGCCAGGAAGAAGGACATGGGCGTATCTGCCGTGCCGGATTGCCGCCGGTCCAGCGAAAATCACGGTCTGACCGGTTGAAGCTGAACAAGTGAGATGCTAGCAGTCAATTTCGGCACAATGTTGAAGTGCGCCAATGCCCTTCTCATCTCGCCGAGAGTTCTCGCGCCGGCGCTGTGCGCGCCGGACACCAAGGTTGACGCTGCATGAGCTTATTTTCCTCCAACTGGCTACGCCCCCTCAGGGGTACCGGCGTGGCGTTGGAGGCTGCGGGGCCGGCGATGACGACGCCCCAGGCACGAGCAGCAGACACGGACAGACTGTTTTCAACCCGGACACAGAAAGCGTGCGCCCGATCGGCGCCGCCTTCGTCCATATTCGAACGCGCGTGTCGCGACGCCCCCAAGGCTGCGGCGCGCGCGTGGAGTGACATCAATGACAATGCGCATGTTGATCGACGCGCGCCACCACGAGGAAACCCGGGTGGCCGTCGTCAAGGGAAACCGGATCGAGGAATTTGATTTCGAATCCTCGGAGCACAAGCAGCTCAAGGGGAATATCTATCTCGCCAAGGTGACCAGGGTCGAGCCGTCGCTGCAGGCGGCGTTCGTCGACTATGGCGGGAACCGCCACGGCTTCCTCGCTTTCAGCGAGATCCATCCCGATTATTACCAGATCCCGAGGGAAGACAGGGAAGCCCTGCTTCGCGAGGAAGCGGAGCATGCCGCCGAGGAAGAGCGCCTTCGCGCCGCCGAGGACAGCCGCTACGAATCCGACGAAGACGATGACGGCTTCGAAGAGGATGCCGGTCCGATCGAGGAGATCGGTGCGGACGAAGGCGAAGGCGACCACGACGAATCCGAGCATTCCGACGAGGTTCCGGCGGCCCGTCCGGAAAATGCCAGCGGCACCGAGGAAAGCGCCGCCGACGAGCTTCGCAAGAAGCGCCAGGCGCTTCGCCGCCGCTACAAGATCCAGGACGTGATCCGCCGCCGGCAGGTGCTGCTGGTTCAGGTCGTCAAGGAAGAGCGCGGCAACAAGGGCGCGGCGCTCACCACCTATCTTTCGCTGGCCGGCCGCTACTGCGTGCTGATGCCGAACACGAGCCACGGCGGTGGCATCAGCCGCAAGATCTCGAACGGCGCCGACCGCAAGCGCCTTAAGCAGATCATGTCCGATCTCGCTCTGCCGACGTCGATGGGCCTGATCGTCCGCACCGCCGGCCTGTCGCGCACCAAGACCGAGATCAAGCGCGACTTCGATTATCTCGCGCGCTTGTGGGACGAGATCCGCGAGCGAACGCTGCAAAGCGCGGCGCCGGCGCTGATCTACGGCGACAGCGACCTGGTGAAGCGGGCGATCCGCGACATCTACAATCGCGACATCGACGAGGTCATCGTCGAGGGCGAGGACGGCTATCGGGCCGCGCGCTCGTTCATGAAATTGCTGATGCCGAGCCACGTCAAGAAGGTGCGCGGCTACTCCGATCCGGTGCCGCTGTTCCAGCGCTTCGGAGTCGAGGACCAGCTTGCCGCCATGTACCAGCCGGTCGTGCAGCTGAAGTCCGGCGGCTATCTGGTCATCAATCCGACCGAGGCACTGGTCTCGATCGACATCAACTCGGGGCGGTCGACCCGCGAGCACAATATCGAGCAGACCGCCTACGCCACCAACATCGAGGCGGCGCACGAGATCGCGCGCCAGCTGCGGCTGCGCGACATGGCGGGCCTGGTCGTCATTGATTTCATCGACATGGAATCGAACGGCCATATCCGGAAGGTCGAGAAGACGATGAAGGAGGCGCTGAAGAACGATCGCGCCCGCATCCAGGTCGGCCGGATCTCGTCCTTCGGGCTGATGGAGATGAGCCGCCAGCGGCTGCGCACCGGCGTGCTCGAAGCTTCCACCAAGCCGTGCCAGCATTGCGAAGGCACCGGCCTCATGCGCACGGCGTCGTCCGCCGGCCTGTCGGCGTTGCGCATGATCGAGGACGAAGCGGCCCGCGGCCGCGGCAGCCGCATCGTGCTTCGTGCCGGCCGTGAAGCCGCAATCTATGTCCTGAACCGCAAGCGCGGCGAGATCGCCGAGGTCGAGGATCGTTACGGCGTCATCGTCGAGGTGCTGATCGAGGAGGGCCTCGAAGGCGCCCGCATGGTCGTCGAGTCGATGGGCCCGCCGCCGATCGCCCGTCCGCGCTTCGAGCCGATCGCTCCGCCGGTCTACGACGAAGACGACGAGGATCTTCCCGAGGAGGAAGAGGAGATCGAGGAAGAGGAGGCCGAGGAAGAGGCCGCCGAGGAAGAGCCGCGCGAGCAGCGGCGCGAGCGCCCGGAGCGCGGCGAGCGCGACGAAGGCGGCGAGCGTGGCCGCAAGCGCCGGCGCCGGCGCGGGCGTCGCGGTGGCCGTCGCAGGGAAGGCGAGGAAGGCCGCGAGGAGCATGGCGAGGGCGACCATGAGGATTCCGGCGAGGACGATGCGCAGCCTGCCGACTCCGAGGCGGTGACCGCCGAGGCTGCCGCGCCTGCCCAGGCCGAGGCCGAGCCCGCCGCGCAGCCGGACGTCGCGCCGGCCGCGGCCGAGGAGGCTCCGGCCGTCGAGGAGGCCCCCGTCGCCGAGGAGAAGCCGAAGACTCGCCGCCGCCCGCGTGCGCGCAAGAAGGCGGATGCGGACGCACCGGAAGCCGTGCCGTCCGACGCCGCTCCGGCGGACGCGATCGCCGCTGCGGCCGTGGTCGAGCCGGAAGCTCCGGCCGAAGCGGCTCCGGCCGCCGAGGAGGCACCTGCCAAGCCGAAGCGCCGCAGCCGTCGCAAGAAGACCGACGACGCTCAGCCCGCCGAGACCGCAGGCAAAGCAGCGGCAGCGCCGGCAGCGCCGGCGGCGGAGGCAACTCCCGCGGACACTGCGGACGCACCTGCGCCGGAGGCCGCCAACGATCGCGCCGATGCAGCCGCCGCCGACACCGGTGGCGAGTCCTCGCCGCCGCGCCGGGGCTGGTGGCAGCGTACCTTCGGCAACTGAGACCCAATTGATGAGCGCCTCGCATATTGCGGGGCGCTCATCTTCGGTTCAGCGCCCGAGCGATAGGTAACCGAAATGCCAGAAGCGCACCGCACCCGGCCACTTTACGGCCGAACCCTCGCTCGGCTGCTGATGCTGCTGATCCTCAGCTTTACCGCGATCGCGCAGCCCGCCGCCGCCCAGTCGATCCTCCGCGACGCCGAGACCGAAGCTCTGTTCCGCGACATGTCGCGGCCGCTGATCGCGGCGGCCGGGCTCCGGCCCGAGAACGTCCAGGTGGTGATGATCGGCGATCCGTCGATCAACGCCTTCGTCGCCGGCGGCCAGATCGTCTACATCCATTCGGGCCTGATCGCCGCCGCGGACAGCGCCAACGAAGTCCAGGGCGTCATCGCCCACGAGCTTGGCCACATCACCGGCGGCCACATCCTGCGCTTTCAGGAAGGCATCAAGACGGCAACGGGGATCATGATCCTGTCGCTGGTGCTTGGCGCTGCGGCGATGGCGGCGGGGGCAGGCGATGCCGGCGCCGGAATCCTGGCCGCCGGCCAGCAGGCCGCGATGGGCAAGTTCCTGGCGTTCACCAGAACGCAGGAATCCTCAGCCGATCAGGCCGGTGCGAGCTTCCTGACCAAAGCGGGGATCAGCGGCAAAGGTTCGCTGACCTTCTTCAAGAAGCTGCAGAATCAGGAATTCCGCTACGCCATCCCGCAGGAAGACAGCTATGCCCGCACCCACCCGCTGACCGGTGAGCGTATCCAGGCACTGGAACAGGTCTACAGCCACGATCCGGCGTGGGCGAAGCCGAGCGACCCGGCGCTCGAGGCTCGCTTCCAGCGGGTCAAGGCGAAGCTTGCCGGCTTTGTCGACGATCCTAAGCGGATCCTCGCGCTCTACCCGGAATATAACAAGACGGTGCAGGCGCGCTATGCGCGGGCTTATGCCTTTCACAAGACGGCCTTCCCGGAGAAGGCGCTCGGCGAGATCGACAGCCTGCTGCAGACCACGCCCGAGGATCCTTATTATCTGGAGCTGAGGGGGCAGGTACTGCTCGAATCCGGGCGTCCCGACGAGGCACTGGAATCGCTTCGGCGGGCGGTGCAGCGGGCTCCGAACGAGCCGCTGATCGCATCGTTGTTCGGCCACGCCCTGATCGCGACCGAGAAGCCGGACAATTTCGTGGAAGCGAAGAACGTGCTCAAATCGGCGATCAGCCGCGACAATTCGAATCCGTTCGCCTGGTACCAATTGGGCATCGTCTACGATCGCGAAGGCGATCACGGCCGCGCTGCCCTGGCCACCGCCGAACGCTACAATCTGGAAAACCAGCCGCGGCTTGCCTTGGCCAATGCCGAGCAGGCGTTGCATGCGATCCCGACCGGGACCATCGACTGGCTGCGTGCGCAGGACATCGCGATGGTCTCGCGCACCGCGGTTCAGACCGAGAAGAGGAAGGGAAGCGATGGCGTCAAGTGAGGGCGGGTTCGGCGGCCTGAAAGGCGGCCTGATCGCCGGCGTCATCGGCGTGCTGGTCGGCGGCGGCGCCGTCGCCTTGTGGGCGCAGGGGAGCGGCGAGGGCAGGGATCGGGTCGGGATCGAGAAGATCGTCCACGCTTATCTTCTCGAGCATCCCGAAGTGATCCCGGAAGCGATGGAGCGGCTTCAGGATCGCGAGGCGGCCAAGGCGGTGGATGCCAATCGCGCAGCCTATGAAACGCCGTTCGCCGGGGCCTGGGGAGGCGCGAAGGACGCCGACGTCACCCTGGTCGAATTCTTCGACTATAGCTGCGGCTACTGCCGCCGGAGCAATGCCGACGTGGAGCGGCTGCTTGGCGAAGACAAGAAATTGAAGGTCGTCTGGCGGGAATGGCCGGTGCTCGGGCCGGACAGCGAGAAAGCCGCGCAGGTCAGTCTCGCCGCCGCCAAGGCCGGCAAGTTCCACGAATATTTCGAGCGGCTCTACGCGCTCGGCCGGCCGACGGAGCGTTCGATCGAGCAGGCGGCGCGCGACGTCGGCCTGACGGCGGACATGGTCCAGCAGGTGATCGCGTCGGGCGAAGCCCGCGCCGAGCTCGCCAAGAACTACCAGCTCGCACAGGCGGTGCGCGGCAACGGCACGCCGGTGTTCATCGTCGGCGACGAGGTGCTCCACGGCGCCGTCGGCTATGACGCGCTGAAGGCTGCGATCGCGGAGGCGCGCAAGAGCTGAGGCCGATCGACCCCAGCCGGGAAACGGGCGCTCACTGTGCAGCGATCGTCGCAGCGGGCATCGTTCGCTCGGGCAAGGTGCGAACCGGCGGCGTCTTCATCGACTCTTCCACCCAGGCGGCGAGGGCTTCGGCCACTTTCGGGTTGAACTCTCCGGCAGGCGGCGACCCGGCGGCGATCGTCTTCTCGCGCAGTTCGCGCCGGTTGCCGACGATGCTCATGCCATGATCGGTGCCGGCGATCTCGACATAGCGGCCGGAGCCGGGCCGGTGGAAGTCTGCGATGTCGGCGATCATCTTGTGGTCGCTGTCGAACAAGGCGACGACATCGGTCTCGCCGTACAAAGCGAGCACATTGCTCCTGGTCTTCCGCCACGCGTCGACGAGCTTCTGGCGCGAGAGATCCTGGAGGAAGCTGAAATGGCGGCCGAACATGTTCTCGCCGCCGTCCCAGCCGAACAGATCGCGCAGCCCCTGCGCGGCCGCCGGGTCGCGCGCGGTGATCTCGGCCGGCGAAAGCCGATCGAAGTAGAAGGCCCGGATCGTGTCGCGATTGCGCTCGGCACGCTCGGCCTCGGCGGCGGGATCGGTGCCGGCGGTCAGGTAATTCTGATAGACGTCGACATCGTGGTGATAGTCGGCCCAGTTGCGCAGGACCGTGCCATAGACGGCGACGCCACGCGGCGGCGTTTCGGCGGCGAGCATCGGCGCTTCGAGTCCGCCCAGAGAGTGGCCGAGCATGAACACCCGATCGGCATCGAAGCCGAGCGTTCCGGTGAGGTGGCGATAGGCGGTGCGGAACGCGTCCAGCTCGACGTCATAGCCGGTGTCGACGCAGCGCGGGCCGCCTCGGCTGTCGCCGACGCCGGGCTTCTCCACCCGATAGAAAGCGATGCCGCGCCGGATCAGCGCTTCGCCGAGGCGGTGATAGGCCCCTTGCGGCGGCGATTCGACGGTCGAGCAGGTGAAACCCTGAATCAGGTAGACGACCGGCGGCCTGGTCGCTCCGGCGAGCGTGACCAGGACGTCGCGCAGCAGCCCGCCGCGGAACGACACTGCGCCATAGGTGACCTCGGCACCGTCGAACCGTTCGTAGGGCCGGCTGAGCGCCTTGCCGCGCAGGCGCAGGACCTTGCCCGCGCGCTGGACCTGCAGTTCGGCAGGATCGCCGGTCAGCAACGTGGCGGCATAAGCGACGACATCCTCGCCGGTTGCGACCGGCCTGCCGCCGGCGGCGATGATGCGGTCGCCCTGGCGGACACCGAGCCGCTCCGCGGTCTGTCCGGGCAGGACGCGATCGACGATCGGCGGCCCCTGGAGCGCCGACGGGGGCGTGGCCATGGCGACGCCCAGACTGGCGCGCCGGGGCAGATTTTGTGCCGAGAGAGGCCCGGCGAGTGCGGTCAGTGCGGAAGCGGCAAAAAGCCATGGAGATGAGCGGAGCATGATCCCGAGGCTAACACCGCCCCCGCCGAAGGTGCTTGCCACATCTTGCTCATGTCGGCGCACGTGGACATCCGCCGGAAACGACGCGGCTTCAGCCCTCCCCGAAGGGCTCGTCCTCGGCCCGTCCCTTGAAGCCCTGCGCGACCACATACCATTCGGAAGAGCCCTTGCGGCTGGCCGGGGGCTTGGCGTGCTTGACGGTGGTGAATCGGCGCTTCAGTTCCGCCACGAGATTGTTGTCGGCGCCGCCGGCGAGAACCTTGGCGACGAAGACGCCGCCGGGCTTCAGCACTTCGGCTGCGAAGTCGAGACCTGCCTCGACCAGCGCCATGGTGCGCAGATGATCGGTCTGGGGATGCCCGACCGTGTTGGCCGCCATGTCCGAGAGAACGAGGTCGGCCGGGCCGCCGAGTGCCTCGCGAAGCCGATCAGGCGCCTCGTCGGCGAGAAAGTCCATCTGGAGGAGGATTGCGCCGTCGATCGGATCGGCGGGCAGAAGATCGATCCCGACCACCGCCGCCCGCGGCAGGCGCTTGCGCACCACCTGGGTCCAGCCGCCGGGCGCGACGCCGAGATCGACGACCCGCTCGGCACCCTTGAGGAAGCCGAAGCGCTCGTCGAGCTCGATCAACTTGTAGGCGGCGCGGGAGCGGTAGCCTTCCGCCTTGGCCTGCTTGACATAGGGATCGTTGAGCTGCCGCTCGAGCCACCGGGTCGAGCTGATCTTGCGTCCCTTGGCGGTCTTGACCCGCGTCTTGATGCCCTTGCTCACGAAATATGTCCGTCCTTCGCCATCAACGAGCGAAGAATGCCTTCGCGAATGCCGCGATCGGCAACGCCGAGCGTCTGCGCCGGCCAGATGTCCATGATCGCTTCGAGGATTGCGCAGCCGGCGACGACCAGATCCGACCGCTCGGTGCCGATGCAGGGCAAAGCGGAGCGTTCGGCATGGGTCATCTTGGACAGCATCTCGCTGACCGACCGCATCGAACCGGAGGGAACCATCAGCCCGTCGACCGCGCGGCGATCGTAGCTCGGCAGCGCGAGATGAACGCTGGCGAGCGTGGTGACGGTGCCGCTCGTCCCCATCAGCCGGATGTTGTTGCGCTCGCTCGGCAGCAGCTCGGAGAATCGGCGGAAGGCGTGACGCACTTTCTCCTTCATCCGGCCGTAGGCGGCGAGCCGCTCGGAAGGGTCGTTGAAGGCGGTGCCCTCACTCTCGGTCAGCGAGACGACTCCCCACGGCGCGCTCCACCAGCATTTGATCCGCGGCGCGGCCTCACCGTCCGTGTCGATGAGGACAAGCTCGGTCGAGCCGCCCCCGATGTCGAAGATGAGGGCAGGGCCGTCACCGGGCTCGAGCAGGCGATGGCAGCCGAGCATCGCCAGCCGCGCTTCCTCTTCGGGCGCGATGATCTCGAGCACGATGCCGGTTTCGCGGCGGACTCGTTCGACGAAGTGGCGGCCGTTGGCCGCGCGGCGGCAGGCTTCGGTCGCGACCGAGCGCGCCAGGGTCACTCGCCGACGGCAAAGCTTGTCGGCACAGACGGCGAGCGCGGCGACGGCACGGTCCTGCGCCGCATCACTGATCCGGCCGCTCGCCGCCAGGCCCTCGCCGAGGCGAACCACCCGCGAGAAAGCATCGATGACGGTGAATCCGTCGTCGGAAGGGCGCGCGATCAGCAACCGGCAATTGTTGGTGCCGAGATCGAGCGCGCCATAGGTGTGTCTTATTGCCCTCGCGCCGTAACGCGCGGAGGGCGGCTCTCTGTCCGCCGGCGCCGGGCCTGCTGCCGGCGTGAGCGGTGCCGTACCGGCCTGCTGCGCCATGCGTAAACTCTATATTCTCTTGCGGTACGGCGGGTGCCGCACCTGACTTGAGGACGTGGTACAGCGCGGCCGCGGGTTCGGCAAGGCACGGGCGCCGCCGTTTCGGAGCCAGTTGTCGTAGGAACACCTAGTCGGCGTTTGTGCCTTGACCGCCGAGGGGCAGCCTCCTATCTGGCGGCCCGGCGCTGCCCGATCGTCTAATGGTAAGACTACGGACTCTGACTCCGTCAATCGAGGTTCGAATCCTCGTCGGGCATCCAGCCGCTCCCCACATCATCGAGAATTGACGCGCGACGACAAGGCGCGCGATCCCTCGACGCTGCTCGATCTTCGTCCCATGATGCCGGTCGCAATGCGCATCGCGTTGCGGACGGGAGAGCTTATGGACGTGCAATACGGGCTTGCGAGCGCCGAAGACCTGAAGAGCCTCAGCGGCCTCGAATTGTTGCGGCGGATGATCGCCGGCCTCGTACCCGGGCCGACGATCGCGCGGACGCTGGGATTCCGTCTCACCGAGGTCGAGGAGGGGCTGGCGATCTTCGAGATGGACGTCGGACCGCATCTGCTGAATCCGCTCGGCAGCATCCACGGCGGTGTCGCGCTGACCCTGATCGACAGCGCCGCCGGCTGTGCGGTGCACACCATGCTCTCGGCCGGGATCGGCTACACCACCGTCGAGACCAAGGTGAACTTCACCCGCGCGATCCGCCCGGACGGCGGCACCATCCGCGCCGAGGGCAGGGTGGTGACCCGCGGGCGCCAGATCGCCACCGCCGAGGCGCGGGTGCTCTCGGGGGACGGCAAGATCCTTGCCCACGGCACGTCGACCCTGATGATCCTCGCCTCGCGCTGATCACAATCGCGAGCGGAGTGTCCGGACGATGATCCTGTCGGAGCGGCTTCGGCTGCGCCCGTGCCGGGAAGACGACAAGGATATGTTCGTCGCCATCCTCAACACGGAAAGGATGATGGCCCATGTCGGCGGCGTGATGGATCGTGCTGCCATCGAAGCGTTGGTCGACAAGCGCATCGCCGACCAAGCGAGGAACGGAATGTCCTATTGGGCGGTCGAGCTTCGCGGCGAGAACAGGCTGATCGGCAGCTGCGGCGTGCGGATCGCGGACGATTATCGCGGCACGCCGGTCCAAGGCATGTACGAAGCAGGCTGGCGTATCGCCGAGGCGGATTGGGGGAAGGGCTATGCCTATGAGGCCGCCCAGGCCAGCTTTGTGTGGCTGTGGGCGAACACAGGCGCGATGCGCGTCGCCGCATGGACGATCGCTGCCAATCGCCCCTCGTGGCGGCTGATGGAACGCCTCGGCATGCGGCGCCGTGAGGGTCTCGACTTCGACCGCCCCGCGAGGGGCGCGGCGCGCGGTCCCGAGCGACAGCGCGTCTATGTGCTCGACCGGCCATCCGGCTGACGATCCGCTGGAGCGGACGATTGCAGGAAAGTCAGCAAGATCGGTCAGGAACGCGCAAAACCGCGCTGCTAGCTCGGACCCGTTACGGAGGTGCGAAGTGAATTCCACGGCGGCTACAGCCTATCGGGAGCGGATGCTTCGGGTGCTCGATCATGTCGATCGGAACCTCGACGGCGATCTCACCCTCGACGCGCTGAGCGCCGTCGCGGCTTTCTCCAAGCACCACTTTCATCGGCAGTTTTCGGCGATGTTCGGGTTGAGCGTCCACCGCTACGTCCAGCTCGCACGGCTGAAGCGCGCTTCCTACCGCCTTGTCTTTCGCGAGGAGGTGCCGATCATCGAGATCGCGCTCGACAGCGGCTACGAAGCGCCGGAGGCCTTCGCCCGCGCGTTCAAGGAGCGGCTCGGCCAGAGCCCGCGCGCGTTTCGAAAGCAGCCGGACTGGAGCCCGTGGCACGCGGCCTACGCGCCGTTCCACCGAGCAAGGACGAACCAGATGAGCACGCCGACCGACGACCAGATCAGAATAGTCGATTTTCCCGCAACCCGTGTCGCGATCCTGAAGCATCGCGGCGATCCGCGAACCATCGGCGACACGATCAAGCGCTTCATCGCGTGGCGCAAGGAGACCGGCGTACGGCCGCCGGCGAGCGCGACCTTCAACATCCTCCACAACGATCCGGAGACGAGCGCCGCCGACGATTATCGTCTCGATCTATGCGCGGAAATCTCGGCCCCGATCGTGCCGAACGATGCCGGCATCTTCGACAGCGAGATCGCCGGTGGGCGTTGCGCGGTGTTGCGTCTCGTCGGATCGGGCGACGATCTGCGCGCTGCGATTGCATACCTCTATGGCAATTGGCTGCCGAGCAGCGGCGAGGAGCCGCGCGACGCACCATTGTTCGTGCAGCGCGTCCGCTTCTTCCCGGACGTGCCGGAGCATGAGGCGATCACCGACATCTTCCTGCCGCTGCAGTACCGGCACCGCTGATTTCCACAGGCTGGCGCCGCCGGTTTCGAACGCGTAACGAGACCGGCGGAGTCAACAGGGGTCGACGGGAAAAACATGGTACGCGTTCTGCTGGTGATTGTGCTCGGTCTGGTGCTCGGCGGTTGCTCCGCCGGTGAAAAGATCGCAGCGGCCCAGAACGAGGCTGCGCGTTTTCATTCGCTGCTGAACGCTGAGAAATATGCCGAGATTTACGAGCAATCGTCGTCCGAACTGAAAGCGCGCGAGACGAAGGATCATTTCGTCACATTTCTCGCCGCCATTCACCGCAAGCTCGGTGCCGCCGGCGAGGCACGTCAGCAAGGCGTCAATGTGAACATCAATCCGGGCGGCAGCCACGTCGCGCTGAGCTACAAGACGCATTTCACCAAAGGCGAGGCCGGGGAGACGTTCGTCTTCTCGAGCAGCGGAAGCGAGACCAAGCTGGTCAGCTACAATATCGACTCAGAAGTACTGGTCGTCGGATGAGCGCTCCGCTGCTTTGATCTTTCCTGACGGAGCGGCGTTGCCGAAACGATGACCGATCCGCCCCGTCCCCAGTCCTCGCTCTCGCCGCTGCGCCACCCGGTTTTCCGGGCCGTCTGGTTCGCCAGCATGGTGTCGAACTTCGGCGGCATGATCCAATCGGTCGGCGCGTCGTGGATGATGACCTCGATCTCGCATTCGGCCGAGATGGTGGCGCTGGTCCAGGCCTCGGTGACGCTGCCGATCATGCTGCTCGCCCTCGTTGCCGGCGCGCTGGCCGACACGTTCGACCGGCGCGGCATGATGCTGGCGGCACAGAGCTTCATGCTGCTGGTATCGGCGGCCCTCGCCGCCTGCGCCTGGTTCGGCCTGATCACGCCCTGGCTGCTGTTGCTGTTCACCTTTCTGATCGGCTGCGGCACCGCGCTCAACAGCCCGGCCTGGCAGGCGTCGGTCGGCGACATGATGCCGCGGTCCGATCTGCCGGGCGCGGTGGCGCTGAACAGCATGGGCTTCAACATCGCGCGCAGCCTTGGCCCGGCGCTCGGCGGTGCGATCGTCGCGGCCGCTGGCGCCGCCGCCGCCTTCGCGATCAATGCGCTCACCTATGTCGGGCTGCTGGTGGTGCTGTTACGCTGGAAGCCGCAGCGGCCGCCGCGAACGCTGCCGCGGGAGACGCTCGGGTCCGCGATTGCGGCGGGCCTGCGCTATGTCAACATGTCGCCGCCGATCAAGACCGTGCTCGTGCGCAGCGTCCTTTTCGGAATCGCGGCGAGTTCCGTGCCCGCCCTGATGCCGCTGATCGCCCGCGACGTGGTGGCGGGAGGGCCGCTCACATACGGTCTGCTGCTCGGAAGCTTCGGCGGGGGTGCGGTCGCGGGCGCGATCGGCAGCGCCCGCCTGCGGGCGCTCGTGTCGTCGGAGCGGCTGGTGCGGCTGGCCTGCGTCTGCTTCGCGCTCGGCGCGGGCACGGCCGCGCTCAGCCAGGTCCTGCTGCTCACCATGGCGGGCTTGCTGCTCGCCGGCGGTGCCTGGGTGATGGCCTTGTCCACCTTCAATGTCACGGTGCAGCTGCGCTCGCCGCGGTGGGTGGTCGCCCGCGCGCTCTCCATCTACCAGATGTGCGCCTTCGGCGGCATGGCGATCGGCAGCTGGGTGTGGGGCCGCGCCGCCGAAACCAGCAGTATCGAAGCCGCCTTGCTCGTCGCCGGAGGGCTCCAGCTCGTCTGCGCGCTCGTCGGCCTCAAGCTGCGATTGCCGCCGGTGACGGAGATCGATCTCGACCCGTTGCGCGAATGGACCGCGCCGCAGACCGCAGTGCCGGTCGAGCCGCGCACCGGTCCCGTCGTCGTCACGATCGAATATCGCATCCGTCAGCGCGACGTGCCGCGTTTCCTCGCGGCGATGGCCGAGCGCCGCCGGGTGCGGCGCCGCGACGGCGCCCTGCATTGGACGCTGCTCCGCGATCTCTCCGACCGCAACATCTGGATCGAGCGCTACCACACGCCGACCTGGCTCGATTACATTCGCCATAACAACCGGCTGACCAAGGACGATGCCGGCATTCCCGAGAGCCTCCGGGCGCTGCATTGCGGGGAGGGGCCGCCGGTCGTGCGGCGGATGATCGAGCGCGAGCCGACCCGCCTGCCGGCAAGCCGCACGCCGGGCGCACGCGAGATCGCCGAGCCGCTCACCGATCCGACGCGGAGCGCCTGAGCTTTCGAGATACCGTATGATTCCGGTTTCTCTTCAACGGCTTGGTGGCAATTCCTAGATTGCCGGGAAGTCGCTTGGCCGCCGGCCAAGGCCTTCCAGGATCCGTTCGTGACCGCATTTCTGCACGCGCTGCCGCGCATCGTCGGCGGCCGCTCGATTCTCTCCGCTTTGCTTGCCGCCAGCCTCGCATTCGCCCCGACCAGTGTCGATGCGCGCACCGAGACGGCAAGCCAGTCTGCGAGGACCTTCAGCCATCTGCGGACGCGCAGTTTGGAATACCGCCTGAACTGGGGCGTTCGCGCGATCCGGGCCGATCGCGCCTATCGGAAGGGTGCGACGGGCAAGGGCGTGACCATCGCCCTGCTCGACACCGGCATTGACGGCGGGCCGGCCGATCTGCTGGCCAACGTCTCCGATCGGTCGATCGACGTGGTTCGCGGATCGCCGCGCCCCTCAGACGATCGGCGCCCACGGCCGGCAGACCGCAAGCCTGCTCGGCGCCCGGCTGGACGGCAGCGGCGGGATGGGCGTCGCCTACGACGCAACGATCCTGTCCATCCGGGTCGATGCGGATGGTTCCTGCGCCGCGCGGTGCCGGATCCTGGAGCGTGATCTTGCTCGCGGCATTGATTATGCCGTGGAGCAGGGCGCCGACATCATCGCGCTTCCCTTGGCCTCCAAGCGTCGGCTGACGGTGATCGAGCCCGCGCTCGCCGGGGCGGCCGCCGCGGGCATCCTGATCGTCGCCGCAGCCGGCAATGACGGGTCCGAGCAGCCGGCCTCGCCTGCCCGCTATGCCGCCGATCAGCGCATCAGCGCAAGCTGAGCGCCGACAGGGTCAACGGTAGCCGGCTGCGATCAGCGCGACGCGACTGTGGGGCTGTAGCGCGCCAGGGCCTCACGGGCGAGATCCTGGGTCGAGACGATCCGGCCGTCCGCCGTTTCCACCTCATGGTGGTGCTTGGACGCGAACGCCCGTTCCCACGTAGCGACGGCGAGATCCGCACGGCCGGTCTCCATGTAGACCTTGCCGAGATTGATCAGGCGGGCCGGATCGCGGCTGGCCGAGGAATTTCGGGCGGTGAGCAGGGTTTCCGCTTTCTCCCAATCGGCACGAGCGATCGCTCCGACGCCGAGCGCGCCCGGCGCATAGCCCTGTTCCATCTGGGCCACCTGCGACGAGTTCGACGCGCAGGCGGCGAGCGAGGCGCAGCAGAGAGCTGCAAGAACGGGCATCTTCATGGGCGATCTCCACGTCCGAAAAAACAATGTTACATCTTTATGACACTTATGAGAAGCCTTTGTGAAGAGATATTCGCTTGCAGCGCCCGCGCCCGTCTGCTGCTCTGCATCGCTCCGGCCAAGCCGCCCAAGCTCCTCAGGAAAACTACTAGTCTCAAGAGGTTAACCATCTCCGGTCAGGCTTTGCTTACCGCAAATGCGCAAGCCTCGTTCGCGGACGCGAAAGCGGGTCCGTGTGGACGATGGAGTGATCGGGATGACGGGGTTGGGGACGAAATTGGCGGCGGGCATCGGACTTGTCGCGATTGCGATGGCGCAGCCGGCGCTGGCGGACGCAGGCTGCTGGAACAGCGAACAGGCGGCGGCGGCGCGCGTGCGCGATCTGCAATCACGGCTTATGGTGGCGACGCTTCGCTGCAAGGCGTTCGGCATCGATGTGCTCGCGCCGTATAACAGCTTCGTCACCGTCAACCGCGAGACGCTGCAGGCCGCCAACGGCGTGCTCAAGGCACAGTTCGCGGCCGGTTTCGGCAGCGAAGGGGAGAGCGCCTACGACCGCTTCACGACGTCGCTCGCAAACCAATATGGCGCCGATGCGACGACCGATCAGATCTGTGCGGAAACCGCCGATGCGGCGCTCGAGGCAGCCGAGGCCGGCGGTGACGTCACCCGCCTGCTCGCCATCGCCGAACGGCTCGGTGCCGCGCCGGAACTGCCCGGCGGGGCCTGCCCGATCCGCTTCAGCGCCGCGCGCTGATCCCGGAGGCGCGGGGCGCACCTGCCGCGACGCGCGCTGTCTGTGCCGGCGCGCCCTCCTGCGGCTGGTCCGTGAGCAGGGACCAGCCGTCGGGAAGATAGTCGGTCGACATGTAGTAATAGAAGTTGCAGCGGCCGCGGCGATCGTAGCTCGCGCCCTTGACGATGCCGAATGCGGTCCCGCCGGTGAACACGGGGCCTCCGCTGTCGCCGCTGCCGCAGGATGGGCCGGCAACGGTGACCCAGACGGGCGCACAGGGGCCGCCGCAGAGATCGCCCGGTGGCGCATAATCGACGAGTTCGACGTCGGCGCAGCTGTAACCGCTGCGCTCGCCGCGATGGCAGACGAAGTCGCCGGCGCGGGTGCTGGTGCGCTTGCGTGCCCCTGTCAGCGGCCGGGCGGCCGTCTTCTTGGTGTCCGAGTAGAAGAGCGGCTTCTGAGCGAGATCGCTGACGTGGAGCTGTACGTCCTGGAAGCTCCAGCCCCACTGACCACCGAACGGGAGCACGGTCTTGCCGCCGGCCGGATCGAAATAGGTAACCGTGTCCGGGCAATGGGCGGCGGTGACGATGCCGGTGCGTGCGCCGTCGGTGACCACGAATCCCGTCGTGCAATAGCCGCGATTGCCGGTCACCGCATCGAGTCCTTCGACCCGGGCACCGCCTTCCACCGCACTATTCTGGTCCGCCCGATCGAGCACACGCACACGCGCCGGAAGACCGAGCCCGTCCTTCAGGCGCCGCTCGATCTCGGGGACCCCGAAGCGGTCGGCATCGGCACGCCGCACCATAAGCACGAACTCGCCGGTGCGCTGATCGAGACCCATGCCGACGGCGCTGGGCAATTGGGCGCGGATCTCGCCGGCGTGCAGGCGCACCGCGTCGACGATCTCGGCGGCCGTGGCGGCGGCACCGGTGCGGAACAGGATCGGGACGTTCATGCTGCCGGCGCGGATCACCCGGTCCGGCACCGGGTCCGCCCCGGTGAGCAGGACGACGATTCGGTATTCGGGCGCGTGCTCGATCGCGATACCCGCCAGACGCGCGGCATAGGTCTGGCGGATCTCGTCGGTGACGGCGACGCTTTCCTCCTGTGCAAGCAACCTGCGGATCGCCTCGTCGAGCGCGACTTGGTGCTGCCGCGCATATTCGGCGGCATCCTGCGCCAGCGCTTCGGCGGGCCGCTGAAGGATCGTCGGCACCAGCCCGGGGGCGGCCGTGCTTGCCCCGCCCATGGCCTGGGCGAGCGCGGTGCCCGGCACGCTCAAGGTCAAGGCCAGCAGGAACGCAGCGATCAGGCGACGAAGAGATGTGACGCGCACGGGCTGTACGAAGGCCTCCCCAGCCGGCGCGGAGCATCCTTCGCCCCGCCGGCAGGGGAGCCTGTAGCATGGCGCAGCTTGCGGCAAGCTGACGAAAGCGCGGCGCAGGGGACGAGGGGCGCACGACGACTCCCCCTCTCCTCGCCGCCTTGCGGCTCTTCCTCTCTCTGAAGGGGAGAGACGTCTTATTGTTCGGGGAGGAATTCCGGCACCGACAGGTAGCGTTCGCCGGTGTCGTAGTTGAAGGCGAGGATACGGGTGCCTTCGGGCACTTCCTTCAATTTCTGTGCGACGGCGGCGAGGCTCGCGCCGGAGCTGATGCCGACTAACGTGCCTTCCTCGCGGGCGGCGCGGCGTGCCATTTCCTTGGCGTCGTTGGCATCGACCTGGATGACGCCGTCGATCGCGTCGGTGTGGAGGTTGGCGGGGATGAAGCCGGCGCCGATGCCCTGGATCGGGTGCGGGCCGGGCTGGCCGCCCGAGATCACCGGCGACAGGGTCGGCTCGACCGCGAACACCTTGAGGCCCGGCCATTCCTTCTTGAGCACTTCGGCGCAGGCGGTGATGTGCCCGCCGGTGCCGACTCCGGTGATCAGCACGTCGATCGGAGAATCCCGGAAATCGCTGAGGATCTCCTGGGCGGTGGTGCGGACGTGGACGTCGACGTTTGCCGGATTCTCGAACTGCTGCGGCATCCAGCTGCCCTCGATCTCGCCGAGCAATTCCTTGGCGCGCTCGATCGCCCCCTTCATGCCCTTCTCGCGCGGGGTGAGATCGAACCTGGCACCGTAGGCCAGCATCAGCCGGCGGCGCTCGATGCTCATGCTCTCGGGCATGACGAGGATGAGATTGTAGCCCTTGACCGCCGCGACCATGGCGAGGCCGATGCCGGTATTGCCCGATGTCGGTTCGACGATCGTGCCGCCGGGCTTGAGCGCACCGGAGCGCTCCGCATCCTCGACCATCGCCAGCGCAATGCGGTCCTTGATCGATCCGCCGGGATTGGACCGCTCCGACTTCACCCACACCTCGGCATTGCCGAACAGCCGGTTCATCCGGATGTGCGGCGTGTTGCCGATCGTATCGAGAATGTTCGAAGCCTTCATCCTGTCTCTCCTGGAACGATGGTGATGCTGTGCTGGGGCAAATCGACCCACGGACCGTCCTGGGCACGAAGACCCTCGCCGATGCGGTTGAAGAAGGCGCCGCTGGCGGCGCAGCGCGCCGTCTCCCACTCGGGATGCCACTGGACGGCGAGCAGGTCGGCACCGCAGGGACGGCTGGAAAAGGCCTCGACCAGGCCATCGTCCGCAGCGATAGCCTCGACGGTCAAGCCGGTGCCGAGACGCCCGATCCCCTGATGGTGGACCGAATTGACGCTGATCCGCCGCGTCCCCGCCGCCGACGCGAACACGCCGCCTTCGGTCAGATCGACCTCGTGGCGATGCGCGAACAGATGTTCGAACGGAAGGTCGTCGCTATCCTCACGATGATGGCCGGGGAGCTGTTCGAGGGTCCCGCCGAACAGGACGTTGAGCTCCTGGAGGCCGCGGCAGATGCCGAAGACCGGCCGCCCCTCCTCGATCATGTGCGCTGCGAGCGCGAGCGCGACCTCGTCGCGCTGCTCGTCGATCGGGAAGTCGCCGTGGGCGCCGCCATAACGGTGCGCGGCGACGTTCGACCGCGATCCGGTGAGCAACAGGCCATCGAGCCGGCGCGCGACCGCCCGTCCGTCGAACGGATCGGAGAGCGCAGGCACGAGCAGGACCGCGGCGCCCGCAAGCCGGGCCAGCGGTTCGATGAAGCGGCTCGCGACCGCCTGGACCGGGCGCCCGGCTTCCTCGTTGCAGCAGAGAACGCCGATTACCGGCTTGGCCTGCACGGGAAGGGAGGTGTGGATCATGTTGCGGGTCCTGCCAGGGTCTCGCGGACCGCTGCGGCCGAAGCGCGCTCGACGATGCCCGCCGCCGGCTGAAGCACGACGCTGCCGGCGGGCACGTCGGCAAGCAGCCAGACGTTGCCGCCGATCGTCGCGCCGCGACCGATCGTGACCCGGCCGAGGATGGTGGCGCCCGCATAGATAACGACATCGTCTTCGACGATCGGGTGGCGGGCGTAGCGATCGCGCACCGACGGCCGGGTCGTACCGAGCGGGGTTCGTGCGCCGAGCGTCACATGCTGATAGAGCCGGACCCGCGCGCCGATGATCGCGGTTTCGCCGATGACCACCCCGGTGCCGTGATCGATGAAGAAGGAGGGCCCGATCGTCGCGCCGGGATGGATGTCGATCCCCGTGCGTTCGTTGGCCAGCTCGGAAATGATGCGGGCCGAGATCGGCGCACCAAGGCCGTGCAGCGCGTGGGCGATGCGATGGTGAAGGGATGCGAGCGCGCCGGGATAGCAGACCAGGATCTCGTCTGCGCAACGCGCGGCGGGATCGCCGAGGAAGGCTGCCTCGACGTCGCTATCGATCAGCGCACGGATGCTTGGGATGGTGGCGGTGAAATGGGTGACGATCGTCGCCGCGTGATCGGGATCAAACGGGACCCGCGCTTCCGGTTGCCAGTAAGCGAGCTCGGCGGCGATCTCGTCGTGGAGGAGGCGCAGCCCTTCGCCGAGCTGTTCGCGGACGAAGGCATCCTCGGCAACCGCGGAGCCGCCGAACCGGCCGAGACGGCGCGGGAACAAAGCGGCGGAGAGATGCTCGACGGCAGCGGCCAGCGCCGACCGGGACGGAAAGAGCGGAGCCGCTTCCTCGGCGCGCTTCCCGCGTGCGGCCAGGCGAAGCCCACGCAATTCGGAGAGTGCTGCCTCGGCACGCGTCGTCCACGGCGAAGCATTTTCGGGAGGGATCGGAAGATGCGATGCCGGAGCTTCGGAAAAGGCGCGTGCGTCCACGGAAGAGTCCTTGTGTGGCGAACGCCTCCGGGTGTCCGGTCGGCAGCAATGAGCGTGGGCGGAATCGGCGCCGCGGCTCCACGATCAGGAGCAGAGATAATACTCTACCAGTTCAGTTGACAAGGATCTTCGATCCGCCCCGGCGCTCGGCGGGCTCGCTTGGGCGCAGGCGGCCTGCGCGTCTCAGGCCGGCTTGATGCGCGAAGCGCTGCTGCGCAGCCGTTCAAGCACCTTGGGATCGTTGATCCGCCGATAGCGCGCCTCGACCAGGCTGAAGATCCCGAACAGCAACAATCCGGCGGCGACCAAAGCATGGACCGTCGGGTTCAGCGACGCCAGGACTTCGCCCATGCCGCCGGCTTCGGACGAGCGGCTTTCCCAGCCTGCGCGAAGCAGGAACCAGCCCATCACCAGGAAGACGATCCCGCGGGCGGCGAATCCGGCCTGGCCCAGCGCCTTGATCTGAGGCCGCCGTGCGGCTTCCCCATCGAGATTTCGGAGGAAATCGGCGCGCCAGGCCTTCACCAGCTGGAGTGCCCCCGTGGCGAGGAGCACCACTCCGCCAATCAGAACCAAAATCTCTCCGCCTGGCAGATCGAGTGTCGCAGCTGCGCCCTGCTGCGTGCTGTCGCCACCGCTGCCTTTTCCCGAGCCCGACGTCAGTGATGCAGCGACGATGCACAGGCCGAGATGGATGACCCCGCTGACAGCGCCGCCGAGACGAACGGCGATGCCCTTGGCGTCGCTGCCATGGCCTTCGCTGTCGTAGATGGCGTCCGAGATGCGCCACAAGCCGTAGCCCAGGAACCCGACCGCCATCGCGCCGAGCAGCACCCGTCCGAAGCCGCTGTTCAGTTGCTCCAGAGCGCCGGCGCCATCCTCGCTGCGCCCCGTGAACAGAGCCAGAATGCCAATCAGGATGTACATGATGCCGCGTGCGGCAAAGCCGATCCGGGCGAGGGCTTCCAGATTCGGGACGCTCGGCATCGCCATCTTCTCCTGTTTACGCAACGTTCGGAGCCGAAGCTCCACCCGCAACAAAACACGTGCTTTCGGGCGTAAGTTCCGCGGCCGGAATGAGCGGGGTCCGCAGGCGGCGAAGCCGTGCGATGTTCCTTGCCTTCCGGAGCGGCGGCGGCTTCACTCGCCGCATGAGTCTCTTCCTGCTGTTGGCGCTTGCCGCCGCTCCCGCCGCCGTCTCTGGATCCCCCGCCATTTCCGCAGAGCGGATCAAGGCCGATGTCCTCCAGCTCTCGTCCGACGATTTCGCCGGACGTGGCCCCGGTGAGGCGGGTGAGTCGAAAACGATCGCCTATCTTGCGGACCGCTTCGCGGCGGCCGGCCTGCAGCCCGGGGGTGAGAATGGCGGCTGGTACCAGGACGTGCCGCTGGTCCGAATGGACCGTCTCCCCGGCGCGACGATGGCGCTCACGGTGACGGGGCGAACGATCCCGCTGACGCTTGGACGCGACGCGACGCTTTCGCTGAGAAACGCCGGTGCGACCGCGCTCGCCGGCGCCGAGCTCGTCTTCGCGGGCTATGGCATCGTCGATCCTGCCCGCGGTTGGGACGCCTATGCGGGCATCGACATGAAGGGAAAGATTGCGGTGGTTCTGGCCAACGATCCCGATTTCGAGGCGGGTGCCGATCTCGGCTTCGAAGGGCGGCGGATGGCCTATTCGGGCCGCGTCGGCGTCAAGTTCGAGGCTGCCGACAAGGCCGGCGCCGCGGGCGTCCTCGTCATTCATGAAGAGGCTGCGGCGAGCTATCCGTTCGCCCAGGTCGGCAGCGGCGACGCGTTGCCGGCGATGGGGTACGCGCCGCTTGCGCCATCTGCGATGAAGCTGACCGGCTGGCTCTCGCGCGACAGGTCGCTGTCGTTGCTTCGCGACCTCGGGCTCGATCTCGCTCGACTCAAGCAGGAGGCACGACAACCCGCCTTTCGCGCTCGTCCGCTCGCCGGCGCATCGCTCGCTGCCAGAGGCGAGATCAAGGCGACACCCTTCACCAGCCGCAATGTGATCGCACGACTGACTGGCGCCGAAAGGCCGGACGAGATCGTCCTCTACGGCGCGCATTGGGACGCGAATGGACGTAACGGGGCCGATCGCAGCGGCGACACGATCCGTAACGGCGCGATCGACAATGCGACCGGCACCGCCGAACTGCTCGAGGTCGCGCGTGCCTTCGCAGCGGGCAAGCGGCCGGCGCGGACGGTCGTCTTCGCCGCCTGGACGGCCGAGGAGAAGGGCCTGCTCGGTGCGAACTTCTACGCTGCGCACCCGCTCGCGCCGCTGGCCCGCACCGTGGCGGTGATCAATCTCGATCCGCACCTGGTGCTGCCCGCTGCCCGCAACATCGAGCTGGTCGGCGGCGGGCGGACCCCGCTCGAGGCCGATCTCGCGCGGGTGGCGAAGTCGCAGGGACTGCGCACCGATCCCGAGCCGAACCCGGAAGCCGGCTGGTACTTCCGGTCCGATCACTTCCCGTTCGCGCGGCGCGGCGTGCCGGCCCTGTCCTTCCGCGCCGGCCGGGATCTGGTCGAAGGCGGACGCGAGGCCGGCGATGCGATCGTCTCCGCCTACAATGCCCGCTGCTACCACCAGCCGTGCGACGAATTCAGTGCCGCCTGGACGTTTGCGGGAACTGCGCAGGAGGCTCAGGTGGCGTTTGCGCTCGGCAGCGAGCTGGCCGATTCCGCGGCGTGGCCGACCTGGAACGAAGGCAACGAGTTCAAACCCTTGCGCGACGCCATGTCCCCGACCGTCCGCTGAGACGAAACGCCTCGCGAATCTACGGCCGGAGAGTAAGCGGCGGATTAACCAATTGCCGCTAGCGCCGATCGTTGATGGCCGGTTCGTTGATCGAGGATCGTCGGCATCTACTGCTGACGAAAGTGGTGCTGCCCGCGGCGGCCGCGATGATCGCGCTCGCTTTGCTCGTTGGTGCCGTGCTGAGCATGTCGGCGGCGGGCTCCGACGAGGCCGCGGTGGCGCGGCAGACGCGCCTGGCGAAGATCGGGCTCCGGCAGGGGTGGGCGGACATCCGCAAGACCCAGGAAGCCTCGACCAACTGGGACGATGCCGCAGAAAAGTCGATTGCAACCCCGCTCGACGCCGAGTGGATGGACCAGAATCTCGGGGTCTGGTTCTACACCTATTACAAATACGACCATGCCTATCTCCTCGATCACGCCGGGCGGCCACTGTATGCTATGGTCGATGGGAAGCGGCATGCGCCGGAGGCATTCTCCGCCGTGTCGCAGGCGGTGCTGCCATTCGCGGCCGATCTCCATCGCCGGCTGAAGCGCGGAGACACGGCGGCACCGCCGGGTGAACTGACCCCGAGCGCCAGTGGGCTCACCCGTATTCACGGCCGTCCGGCGATCGTCAGCGTCAAGCCGATCCTTTCCGAAACCGGCGAGGTCGCGCTTGCTCCGGGCGCGGAGCGGCTGCACGTCATCGTCCGCTACATGGACGGGAGCTTTCTCCAGACCCTGTCGTCCATCTACGGGATCGATGCGGCCAGCTTTTCCACGGTCAGAAGCAGCGATGCGAGCCTTCAGCTGCGCGATACCAGGGGGAACATCGTCGGCTACATCCAATGGACCGCGTTCCGGCCCGGCCGGCAGGTTGCCGATCGCATGGTGCCCGTTCTTGCGGTGGCACTGCTGCTGGTCGGTGCGGTCCTGCTGTGGCTGCTTAGCCGCGTGCTTCGCAGCAGGCTCGAGCTCGAAGCGAGCCGGGCCCAGGCGCAGCATCTCGCTTTCCACGATCCGCTGACGGCCTTGCCCAATCGGGCTCTGTTCGAGGACCGGTTGAGCCACGCGCTGGTGGAGGCGCGGCAGGGCGGAAGCGTGGCGATCATGCTGCTCGATCTCGATCGCTTCAAGAACGTCAACGATACGCTCGGCCATCTCGCGGGCGATGCCCTGATAAAGGAATTCGGCCGCCGGCTGAGCGCGCTGCTCGCCGAGGGGGACACGATCGCGCGCCTGGGAGGCGACGAATTCGGTATCCTGCTCACCGGCGCAGGCGCGCGGGCGGAAATCGAGATTCTGTGCGCACGGGTGCTGATGGCGGTTCACGCGCCTTTCCCGGTGCTTGGATCGGAGGCCCATGTCGGAGTCAGCATCGGGGTGGTTTTCGCGCCTGAGTCGGGGACGGACCGGACGGAGCTGCTGCGCAAGGCTGACATCGCTTTGTACCGGGCCAAGGAGGATGGGCGCGACTGCTTCCGGGTGTTTGAGCCGGATATGGATGCGACCGTCCGCCTGCGCAGCAGCATCGAGGACGATCTCCGCCGTGCCCTCGACCGGGGGGACGAGCTCTCCGTCCACTATCAGCCGCAAATCTCGGGCGCAGGTCATCAGATCGTCGGAGTCGAAGCGCTTGCCCGATGGACTCATCCGACCCGCGGCGCGATCGCGCCCGAGCAATTCATCCCGATCGCGGAAGCAACCGGCCAGATCCGCCGTCTCGGCGCGTGGGTGATGCGGGAGGCCTGCATCGCCTCGAGACGATGGCCGGATCTGGTCGTGTCGGTGAACCTGTCGCCGGTTCAATTCCGATCGGCGGACTTGTTCGAGACGTTGACCGGCATCGTGCGGGAGACCGGCGCCGATGCGCGCATGATCCAGCTCGAAGTCACCGAAGGCATCCTGCTCGACGACGATGCCTTGGTCAGGACGACGCTGACCCAGCTGCGCAGCGTCGGATTCACCATAGCGCTCGATGATTTCGGGACCGGGTATTCGTCGCTGAGCTATTTGCGCCGCTTCGAGGTCGACAGGATCAAGATCGACCGCAGCTTCATCCAGGCGCTGGGGCAGACCGTCGACTCGGCGGCGATCGTGTCTGCGGTTCTGTCGCTCGGCCAGGCAATGGGTCTTGCGGTCACCGCCGAGGGCGTCGAGACCGCGGAACAGCGCCGGTTCCTGGAGGCCGCAGGGTGCAGCGAGATGCAGGGCTTCCTGTTCGCACCCGCAATGCCTGCGGAGGAAATCGACACCTTGTTGATTCGCAGCCGCCTCACCGACGCAGCCTGAGCCATGAGGGCGGACGGACGCTCTGGACAAAGTCGCCGTTCCGAGCGAGCAAGGGTGCCGAGGGGGACATCATGCAGATATTCGGGCATTTGCGGCGCGCCATTCTTGGGGGCATCGGACTGCTATCGGCGACTTTTGCGCAGCCGGTCTCTGCGGCCCCGGAGACGGTCACGATCAAGGCTGATCAACGCGATCTCACGTTGAGCGTATGGCGACCAGAAGCCCCCAAGGCCGTGATCATTTTTTCGCATGGCGGTAACGGCGCGCCGGCGGCTTATGAGAAGCTGCTCGAAACCTGGAAGACGGCGGGGTTCCTCGTCGTTGCGCCGCTGCACACGGATTCGTTCAAGCACCCTGGCCCCGATCACGGTCTCCAGACCGCATTCCCAATTCGAATCGCCGATTTCGCTGCCGCCGAAGCTTGGGCGAATGAGGCCGCGCCGGGACTCCCACATGCTGCCGCGGGCCATTCTTATGGTTCTCTGACCGCCATGATCGGGGGCGGAGCGCTCGACTCTATGGTTCATGCGAAGAGCAGACAGATCAAGGCTGTGATAGCATTTTCCTCTCCCGGAACGATCCCCGGCCTGATCAACCCGGCAAGCTTCTCCACTCTGGATGTGCCGCTGCTGATGGTGACAGGCGATGCGGACGTCGTCCCGGGTTTCGCGGCGGATTGGAAGGCACATCTGCTACCCTTCGAGGCCGCTCCGGCAGGAGCGAAATACGCCTGGATCGGCACGGGCGTGACCCACGGCCTTGCTGGACGCGATCCGGCCGAAGATGCGGCACTGTCGAACGTGGTGAAACTGAGCCTGGCATTCCTGGAGGCACATGTCGTCGGCAATCCCGCCGCCGTCGATGCGCTGACGTCTTGGAAGCAGAGCGGTGCCGCGGTCCTCCGCACGCGGTGAGCCCCCGGACCAAATCCTTTTCTCAGCGACGGCCGGGTTGATGGAGCACCGCCATATGCGCCTTTTCGCCTAGTTCGGCAGGAACGCGAACACCGAGGTGCGGCGCTTCACGCCGCCGGAGCGCTCGGCGATTTCGTAATTGGCGAGGGCACGAAGGTTTCCGACCGGCAGGCCGCGGCGCCAAGGATCGCCGACGATCACCTGCGCGCCCGCCGTCGACCATCGCTGGAGGCAGGCGGTTACCCCGGCTGCAAGATCAAGATCGTAGAACAGGTCCCCGACGAGGACGAGGTTCGCTCCGGCCCGGGGGGCGCGGGTGATGTCCTCGTGACGCAGGGTGAGTTCGACCCGATTGGCGCGGGCGTTGAGTCCGGCCGCGACCATCGCATAGGGATCGACGTCGACTGCCATGACCGAGACCGCGCCGACCTTCGCGGCGGCGATCGCGACCAGCCCCGATCCGCAGCCAAGGTCGAGCACCTCTTTCCCGGCGACGAGCTCGGGATTGTCGAGAAGAAAGCGCGCCAGGGCGAGGCCGCCGGTCCAGGCGTAGGCCCAGTAAGGCGTGGTGAACGCATCATCCTCGGCAGCGAGGCGGCCGAGCCCGCTGGTCGGCTTCGCCTGATGCAACCGTATCTCCGGTACGAACGGGAGCGGCTCGAGAGGCAGGTGCGTCTCGATGAAACGGGTGCGTTCGGCGTGGTTCACGCGTCGGCCGTACAGGGAGGGAGTGACAAGGGACAGCGCGGCGAGCCCTCGGATCCAAGTGTCCGTCAGCGGCCCCCCGGCGGCCCGGCTGCGGCGCCTTGTTGGGATCGAGTCACCGCGCTGCGCAAGGCTAGGGTCCGCGCCTGAAGCTCCCGCGATTCCGCCCCGGAGAGCCCGTCTCGCCCGTAGCGCCCGGCCAGCCTGCCGATCTGGCGCGCCTCCCGGTTGAGACGGCGCGCTTCCCCGCGGCTGATCGTTCCGCTTGCGCGCGCCCGGTCGACTCCGTCGCGGATGCCTCGCAACTCGCCCCTGAGCGGCGGGGCGCCGAGGCTGCTGTCACCGATGAACGGGTTGGCAGGTCCGACACTCTCATAATCGTGACGCCCGGCGATCTGGGCGGCAGCGGGCGCGGTTGCAGCGAGGCCAAGGATACAGAGAAAGACTGAGAAGCGCATCGGCAGGCTCCTTCCGGGAAGGCGTAATCTCGCCGAGCCAAGCTTAACCGGCGCCTAACGCGACCCGTCAAACAAAGGCATGGCCACGCCGCGCGGCCTGAATGAGGAGCGCATCGAGACGACGGGTTTCGCGGAGCACGGCGTCGCGAGACCGGGAGCCACCGAGGGAGATGCGCAGCCCCTGGTATGGCGGCTCCGCGCCGGCGCAGAAGCTCGAACCCGGCGCCACCGGAATACCCGATGCAACAGCCTGCGCCGCGAGATCGGCGGCGGCGAGCCCGGCATCGAGCTTAAGCCAAAGGTGATATCCTTCCGGCCGATGGCGCAAATCAGTACCGGCAAGGATCTTCGCCGCGGCGGCGCTGCGGGCGGCCGCTTCCGCGCGCACCGCTGCGACCAGTCTCACGAACGTTCCGTCCGCAAGCCAGCGCGTCACCAAGGCGAGGTTGAGCGGTGGCGGCATGATTGCGGTTTCGTGGATATCGCCGGCGAGCCGTGCCGCTCCGCGCACGTCGGGTGCCCGTACGAAGCCGACGCGCAGGCTTGGTGACAGGATCTTGGAGACGCTCGTGACATGCCAGGTCCGCTCCGGCGCCAAAGCCGCGATCGGGGGAAGGGGATCGTCCGGCAAACGCCCGTAAGGATCGTCCTCGATGATCGGGATTCCGAAACGGCGCGCGACGTCGGCAATGTCCTCCCGCCGGCGAAGGCTCATCGTCGCGGTGGTCGGATTGTCGTTGGTCGGAATGACGTACAGCGCAGCGAGCGACGTGCGTGATGCGACACGTTCGATGGCGTCGGGGAGAATGCCTTCACCATCCACCTCCAGCGGCAGCAACGGGGCGCCGAATCGGCGGGCGAGGGCGATCAGTCCGGGGTAAGTGAAGCAGCCCGCCGCAACGGGCTTGCCGCCGCCAAGCAGCAACCCACAGACGGCGTGGAGGCCGTTCTGCGCGCCGGCGGTGACGACCAGTTCGTCGGGTATGATGCCCGGGATCGTGCGCGCCAGGAACCGGCTGACCGCGGCACGATCGGCCTCGCTTCCGCCGCTCGGCTGATAGTGGAGCGACGGCGCTCCGCCGTCGAACAGGGCCTGGATGCCGGACATGATCGCGCGCTGCAGCTGGCCGCCCTCTGGCTCCGGAGGCATGTTCATCCCGCTTGCGGCCTCGGAGGCAAGTGCCGCCGGCGCAATCGGAACGACAGCGGTGCCGCGGACGAAGCTGCCGCGCCGGCCGTCGCTGTCGATCAGCCCGCGCCGCGCCGCTTCGGCATAAGCGCGGGTCACCGTGGTGAGATCGACGCCGAGTGCCTGGGCAAGCTCGCGCTGGCTCGGCAGCCTGTCCCCCGCGGCAATCCGGCCGTTCGCCACGTCGCGGGCCAGCGCGTCGGCGATCGCCCGGTAGATCGGGCCGGCCGAAGTAGCGAGTTGGGGGTTCCAGGTCACTGCATCTCCCTTGATCTGTATGGCTTTCTCATATATATTCATGCATACAAACTTGCAATATTGTATGGATGGCATCCGGTGATCGACAGGGAGGAGGCGCGCTTCGTGGACGCGCAGGGCAAAGTCTGGCCAAAGCTCGATCCCCACAAAACGGGGCCATTCGGCCGTTGCCCCCGCTGCGGCGAGGGCCATATCTTCCAGGGATTCCTGAAGATCCGGAGCGCGTGCGAGGTTTGCGGCCTGGATTATTCCTTCGCCGAGCCGGCCGACGGGCCCGCCTTCTTCGTGCAGATGTTTACCTGCATTCCGGCCGTGCTCTGGATCCTGCTGCTGGAGATCTTCGCCAGTCCGCCATTGTGGGTGCACGTCGTTACCGGTCTGCCGCTGCTGATCGTCACCTGCGTTCTGCCGCTGCGCCCGCTCAAGGGCTGGCTGGTCGCCAGCCAGTTCTACTTCAAGGCTCAGGAGGGGCGGCTGGCGCGGGAGTGAAGGAAGCGGCGTCACACGACGCGATCATCGGCAGGTTGTCGGCAGTAACGTCGATGCCTCGCAACGTGGCTATTAGCTGATAACAGTCATGGCGTACTGAATGTTGTCCGCATTCGAGGCGCTTTTTCCTCCATCTTCGGCTGAATTTTTAGTCCGAGACTATTGTTAGGCTTCATCGAGGGGTCCATCCTGCACGTTCGCGTGTGGGGAGATTCGACGATGAAAGCGTTGAAGTTCGTACTTGGGGCAGCGCTGGCTGCGTTCGCGGCGACACCGGCTTCGGCGGACGTGGTCTGCGAGTGGATGGGGTTTGCCGATGGCGTCATCACCGCGGCCACGCCGACCGGAACACCGCGAGCGCCTGAGCGCGACCGGGCATCGACCCAGGTCGCGCTCGCCATGTTCGAGGCCCTGAATGCGATCGACCGACGCTACGAAAGCTATCTTGGCGTTCCTGCCGGCGATCCGAAGGCGTCGCAGGATGCCGCGGCTGCGACGGCTGCCTACCAGGTTCTCCTCGCCCATTTCCCGAGCCAGAAGACCGCACTCGAGGAGAGCTGGCTGCTCGCGCTCGACGGCATTCGCGACGTGTCCGCCCGTGAAAAGGGCAAGGCGATCGGCGATGAAGCGGCGAAGGCAGCGCTTGCCGCAGGGGGCATCGACCCCGCAATCACGCAAAATCCGTACAAGCCCCGCGCCCAGCCGGGTGTGTGGACGGCCGTGCAGATGCCGGTCATCGAGCCGTTCGACGTCGCCTTCAAGCCGTGGGTGCTGAAGCGGGTCGATGCGGTGCGGCCCGGCCCGCCGCCGGCGCTCGACAGCGCCCGATGGGCGCGGGACTATGACGAGGTGAAGAGGCTCGGCGGCAAGACCAGCACCGAGCGCACACCGCACCAAACGCTGATGGCCCGTTACCGGATCACGCCGAACATGATGCCATCGTTCCGGATGATCGCGGACGCTCCCGGCCGTTCACTCGTCCAGAATGCACGTTTGTTCGCATTGCTCGAGATGTCCGCCGACGATGCCGGAATGGCCACTGCCGAAGCCAAGCTTCACTATAATTTCTGGCGGCCGGTGATCGCCATCCGCAGCGCCGAGACGGACGGGAACGACGCAACGGCGCCGGAGCCGGCCTGGGAGCCGTTGGTTCCGACGCCCAATCATCCGGAATATCCGTGCGGCCATTGCACCTACGCGGCAGTCGCAGCCGCCGTGCTCAAAGCGGAGGTCGGCAATGCTCCGCCCGGCGGGGTCCGGGTCGCCTCCCGCTCCATCCAGATGAGCAACGTGCAGGTGCTGCCGACCTTCGACGATTGGGTCCGCGAAGTCTCACTGTCGCGCACACTTGGCGGCGTTCACTACCGCTTCTCGAATGAGGCGGGCGAAGAGATCGGACGCAAGGTCGGTGAGTTGGCAGTGGCAAATCTGATGCGTCCCCTCCCAAAGTCGGGAGGGAAATAGACCGGCCAATCGGGACCCACGGCATGCTGTAGCCGCAGCTGTTCCAAGCCCAACGACCGCCTGTTCTTTTTTTGCGCGGAACCGAGCGGCGTCGGCATCGTATGTATGCCGAGCGGGGAAAGAACCTCGTAGGGAGATGGGAACACATGAAAACTCTTTTGCTCGCGGCAAGCGCGGCCTTGCTCGCGACCGCCTGTTCGTCCACGTCCGAGGATGAAACCGCAGCTGCCCCGAGCGAGGCGGCGCCCGCCGGTATGCCGGCAACCGAATATGTCTCGACCGCTGCAAGCAGCGACATGTTCGAAATTCAATCCGGCCAGTTGGCCCTGCAGCGGTCGTGCGATCCGGCCGTCCGCCAATTCGCCCAGATGCTCGTCGACGATCACACCCGCACCACCGCGCAGGTGACTCAGGCCGCGCAGACGGATGGCGTGACGCCGCCGCCGCCGCAGATGATGCCGCGCCACATGGAAATGCTGCAGCGCTTGCAGGCGACGGGCCCGGGCGGCTTCGAAGCCGCGTTCCGGAACGAGCAGACCACGGCGCACCAGGAGGCGCTGACCCTGCATCAGACCTACTCGCAGGACGGCGACCGGCCGGCGCTGCGCACGGTGGCGTCGCAGGCTGTGCCGGTGATCCAGATGCACCTCAATCAGGTGCAGAGCCTGCCGAGCACGGCCGCGTGCGCAACCCAAGCCCCGGCACCGACGACGGACCGCAGGCGCGGCGAGCGCGGCTGATCCGCGGATGAAGGAGGGTCGGAAGACGCGGCGCTGCGCCGCGCGAGTGGTTGCGCTCGGCGCATTGCTGCTCGTAGCCTCGCAGGCCGCCTGGCAGGAGCCTCTGCACGCGGCCTCTCCCTCCTCGATCTTCGAGGGGGAGGTGCGCGCGTCTTCCGATCGCACGATGCGGCAGCTTTATGCCGCCCGAAACTATGCGCCATTGTGGTCCGAGGGCTCGCGCCTCTCCGATGCGGCCGAGGATGTGCTGGCGCGCCTCGAAACGGCCGATGCCGACGGGCTCGATCCTCGGGACTATCAGGTGAAGCGCCTGCGTGCGGCGTTCGACGACGCTGCGTCCTCGCCGAAGGACCTTGCCAGGGCCGAGGTGCAGCTGTCGCGCGCATTCCTCAAATATGCCCGTGACCTACGCCGCAGCCGCGCCGCCGACATGGTCTATGTCGATCCCGCGCTGATCCCGACCGCACCTTCGCCGGGCACGGCGCTCGACCGTGCTTCCGGGGTCGGGCCCAAGAGCGCGTCGATGCAAGAGGCGTTGGGAACGCACCCGCTCTACGAGCAGCTGCGCGAGGCGTATGTGCGTTGGCAGGATCGCTGGGGGGATCTTCCGCAGACGCGCATCTCCGAAGCGACTCCGCTGCGCGCGGGAGCGCGCGGCGAGCGTGTCGAGGATCTCCGCGTGCGGCTTGGTCTGCCGGCCGGCGATGTGTTCGATGCCGCGACGACGGCTGCGGTACGCGCGTTTCAGTCCGGCCACGGCCTGACCGCGACCGGCATTGCCGATGCGGCCACGATCGATATTCTCAACAGCGGCGCACGGTCGTTTGCGGCCAAGCTCCGCCTCAATCTGGAGCGCGCGCGCGCCTTGCCCACCGCGGCCAACCGCTATGTTCTGGTCGACGCCGCCGCACAGCGGCTGTGGATGTATCAGGATGGCCGGCCCGTCGATTCGATGAAGGTGATCGTTGGCCGCGTCACCGAACCGACACCGATGCTTGCCGCCTACATCCGCTCCGCCGTGCTGAATCCGTACTGGAACGTGCCGCCCGACCTCGTTCAGACCCGGGTTGCGCCCAAGGTGCTGTCGCAGGGCCTCAATCACCTTCGTGCCGAACGCTACCAGGTGCTTTCCGACTGGTCGGACAATGCGAAGCCGGTCGACGCGAAGACGATCGACTGGCGCGCGGTCGCCCGCGGCGAGGTGGAGGTGCCGATGCGGCAATTGCCCGGACCGAAGAATTCGATGGGGAACATGAAGTTCATGTTCCCCAATCAGTTCGGCGTCTACCTTCATGACACGCCCGACAAGCGGCTGTTTGGGGCCGCCGACCGAAAGCAGAGCGCGGGCTGTGTCCGCCTGGAGGACGCGCGGCGTCTTGGCCGCTGGCTGTTCGGACGAGTGCCGTCGACCAAGTCGAACGCCCCCGAGCAGTCGGTACCGCTGAAGTCGCCGGTCCCGGTCTACATCACCTATCTCACCGTTGCGCCGACCCCGGACGGGATCGCGCTGCGTGACGATATCTACGGGCGCGACGGCGAGGGCGGCACGAGGCTGGCTGGGCGGCGCTGACGCTTCAGAGGCCACGCATGTCAACGTGGCCACCCCAAGGTTGCCGGCTCTGATGCCGGGCGACTTGCCTCCACCCGCTGGCCGTGACACATCTTCGGGAGAGATGGGCGGCGGTCTCGGCCGCGAAGGGGGCGCATGACATTGCCGGTGCTGGAGCTGGTCGACCTCGGCAAGGTCTACCGCGGACGTAAAGGCGGCGTGCAGGCCGTCAAGGATGTCTCGATTTCGGTGGGCGCCGGCGAGGTCTACGGGTTTCTCGGGCCGAACGGTGCCGGCAAGAGCACGACCATCCGCATGCTGCTCGGCCTGATCTCTCCGAGCGCCGGCGAGATCCATCTGTTCGGCGAACCGCTCCGCAACAATCCAGCGGTCCTTCGGCGGGTCGGATCGCTGGTCGACGGCGGCGCTTTCTATCCGTTCCTTTCCGGCCGCAAGAATCTGGAGGTGCTCGCCAGAACGCATGGCGCGGGCGCGGACAGGATCGACGCCCTGCTCGAGCAGGTCGGCCTCTCCGACTCGGCCAAACGGCGGGTGAAAGGCTATTCGACGGGCATGCGGCAGCGGCTCGGAGTCGCCGCCGCCCTGCTCGGCGATCCCGATCTCGTCATCCTCGACGAGCCGGTGAACGGCCTCGATGCCGCCGGCATTCAGGAGATGCGCCTGCTGATCCGCAGCCTGGCGGCGGACCACGGCAAGACGGTGTTCCTGTCCAGTCACCTGCTCCACGAAGTGCAGCAGGTCTGCGATCGGATCGCGATCATCAGCCGCGGCGAGGTGATCCGCGAAGCGACGATCCGCGACCTGCTGGCTGCCGACGAAGGCCTGCGCCTTCAGGCGGCGCCGCTGGAGCTTGCCAGGTCCGTGATCGAGGAGCGCTGGGCGGTCGAACCCGACGGAGACACGATCCTCGTCCGCGCCACCCAGGATGAGGCGCCCGAAGTGGTAAGGCGGCTGGTCGGGGCAGGAATCGACATTTTCGGCCTGACGCCGGAGCGCCGCAATCTGGAGGAGGTGTTCCTTTCCATCACGCAGGAGGAGGCCGCCGATGCTTGAAGCCTTTGCCGCCGAGACGCTCAAATTCCGGCGTCACCGCGCCACCTGGTTCCTGGTGTGGATCTACCCGATCGGCTTCCTGCTGCTGTCGGTGCTGCTGATCTGCGTCGGTCTCATTCAGGCGCGGCCGGAGACGGCAGCGCCGGCCGCGTCCAAGTGGATCGAGAGCACGGCCGCTATCTGGTACGTGCCGCCGCACATGTTCGGCCGCTATCTGATCGCGGCGTTCGCGGCCTTCGTCTTCGCCGGGGAATATGGCTGGAACACGTGGAAGCTGGTGGTTCCGCATCGCTCCCGTAGCGCCCTCATCGCCGCAAAGTTCGCGATGACGTTCCTGTTCCTCTACGGCGCCTTCCTGCTCACCGGCCTGCTGACCTTGCTGATGGGTTGGATCGGCGACGTCGTCCTGGGTTCACCGATCCCGGAGGGGATCACGGCCGCGGCGCTTGCGAAGGCGCAATATCTCGGCGCGGTCGCGGCACTGGCGCCGGTGCTGGTCACGATCGCCTATACCAGCCTTGCCGCCGTGCTGACGCGCTCGACGATCGCAGCTCTGGTCATCGGGCTGGTGGCGGTAACCGCGGAGCAGGCGTTTCTCGGTCTTGCACCGATCCTGTCGATCTACGCGCCGCGGCTCGTCTGGGGCTTGTACCAGCTGCTCCCCGGCTATCATTTCGACAATCTGTCGAGCTGGCTCGGCCAGGGCTCCGCTTCTCAAACCCGTCTACCCGAACTGGAGCCAATCGCCTGGTCCTGGCCGGCATCCCTCGCCCTGGTCGGCGCCTGGGTGGTGGGCGTAGCAGGGCTGACGTTCGTCAGCTTCAAGCGGCAGGATATCAATTGAATAGCGAGATGCCGTCCAACCTGGACTGATGGGGCGGACGCCTCAGGCGGCGGTCCTCGACGGCGTGGTGTCGTTGTTGCTCCGCGCCGCGGCGCGCGGCTCGGCACTGCCGCCGGCATGGGTCCGGCGCAGCCAGATATCGATCGAGCGGCTGAGGTTGGCACGCAGTTGCTGCTGGACGATCCGGCCGTCTTGCTCGTCGGACGAAGCAACGAGCGGGTCATTGAGCGGCACCATTTCTTCTTCCTTCCTGATTGCAAAGCGGCCGGCATGGCCGGCGATGATTCCGAACGCGGCCGACGTCGTCGGTGCCGGATTGCGAGGCGGGCGGCGTCCGCCGCAGGCTGGAAAGAGAAAAAACGGCTGGGTGTTCGCCTTTGCAGCGACGCAAGAACCGTCCCCCAACGATCCTTTCACCCAGCCTTTGCTCCACCCCCGGAGCCGTGACCTCTCTGTCCCGCTGAACACACCTTGCCGCGGCGAAGGCGGTAGAACTACGGTCTTTCGCCGCAAATCCTTGCCGGAATAGCGGGATTCGAAACGTAAGACGCGGCGTCCCGTGACGAGATGTGCGCATTTGTGCGGAAGAACCCTCGCCCAGGTGATAGCTCCTGGGCAAGGGTGGGGTGGCAGAATCGTATCCGCTGGGCTATGGGCGTTCCACAAGAGGAAGGAGGGCGTTGATGACAGCAAATCGCAATCCGCTTTCCTGCGGACGCGGCGTCATCGGCTGACGCCCCCCGCCGCCCTCCAGCGCGGCTTCGCTTTCCATCTGCAATCTCGATCCAGGGACGCACGCTCAAGCAGGTGCGGCAATCTATGGCTGTGAACCACCTGAAGGGGCGCTCGGCGCTCCGCATCGTCTTCGCCTTCGCCTGGGGCAAATGGCGCCGCCGCCCGGCGTTGGCGGCGGGCGTGAGCGCCGCGATGTCTGCGGCAACGATCACGGAGGTCTTCGTTCCGCTGTTCGCCGGACGGATGATCGACGCGCTCGGATCCGGACCGGACGGTGCCGATGCCGCGTGGGTGACCTTCGGAACGATTGCGGCACTCGGGGTGATCATGGTCGTGCTCCGGCACCTGGCGTGGTGGGGCGTCGTTCCCCTGACGCAATCGAACATGCGGGAGACGGCCGCCGACGCCTTCTATCGGGTGCAGCGGCTTTCATCCGACTGGCACGCCAACAGCTTCTCGGGATCGACCGTGCGCAAGATCACCCGGGGCATGTGGGCGTTGGACACGCTCAACGACGTGCTCCTGCTCGCGCTGCTTCCGTCGTTGGTCGTCCTGATCGGCACGGTGGCGCTGCTGGGCGTTCACTGGCCCGTCCTCGGCGTCGTCATGGCGATCGGCGCCTGCCTTTATGCCGGGCTGACCGTCATCCTTGCGACCCACGTCCTCGCCCCCGCCGCGCGGCTGTCGAACGAGTGGGACACGCGTCTGGGCGGCATGCTCGCCGACGCGATCGGCACCAATGCCGTGGTCAAGGCCTTCGGCGGCGAGGCGCGGGAAGATGCGCGCCTGTCCGCTCTGCTCGAAAAATGGAGCCGGCGGACGACGCGGACCTGGATGTTCTTCACCTGGAGCGGCTCGGGCCAGTTCGCTCTTTTGTGGCTGATGCGGGCAGGGGTGACCGGCACCGCGCTGTGGCTGTGGTCGATCGGCCGGGCAAGCGCCGGAGACGTCGTCTACGTGCTGACCAGCTACCTCGTGCTGCACGGCTACCTTCGCGACATCGGCCAGCACGTCCATCAGCTTCAGCGCTCCGTGAACGAGATGGAGGAACTCGTTCGGCTCCATGACGAGCCACTCGGCGTGGCCGATCGTCCCGGCGCCGGGCCGATCCGGATCATGCGCGGCGAGATTACGTTCGACGCGGTCACCTTCCGCTACGGCGGTCACGAAACCCCGCTATATGACGGATTGAACGTGCGGATCCCCGCCGGACAACGGGTTGCCCTCGTCGGGCGATCGGGATCCGGCAAGACGACGTTCGTGAAGCTGCTGCAGCGGCTGTACGACGTCAGCTCCGGCGAGATCCGCATCGACGGTCAGAACATCGCCGCCTCGCAACAGATGTCGCTTCGCCGGCAGATCGCGATCGTGCCACAGGAGCCGGTACTTTTCCACCGCACCCTTGCCGAGAATATCGCCTATGCGCGGCCGGATGCGAGCCATGCCGAGATCGAGCGCGCCGCCCAACTCGCCAATGCGCACGATTTCATATCCGCATTGCCGAAGGGCTATCGAACGTTGGTCGGAGAACGCGGGGTCAAGCTTTCCGGCGGTGAGCGCCAGCGTGTCGCGCTGGCGCGGGCCTTCCTCGTCGATGCGCCGATCCTGGTGCTCGACGAGGCGACGTCGAGCCTCGACTCCGAGTCCGAGGCGCTGATCCAGGACGCGATCCAGCGGCTGCTGATCGACCGAACCGCGATCGTCATCGCGCACCGTCTTTCCACGGTCCGTGCACTCGATCGTATCCTGGTGTTCGACAAGGGCCGCATCGTCGAAGATGGTGCCCACGTCGCGTTGCTCGAGCGGGAAGATGGGCAATATCGACGGCTGTTCGATCGTCAGGCCGGAATGTCGTCCGGGAACGAGCTGCTCAGCTGACGCTGCGTGCAGGCACGATCGGGATCGAAGGTCGGCTCAGGCGGGTTCGGCGGTGCGGACTCGCGCGATTTCCTGGTCGCGATGCACCAGGGCCTCCCCGCGCCAGAGCTCGACCGGGCGGCCCCGTGACAGACGGCGGGCATAAGCGAGCGCGCCTTCGTCGTTGAAAAAGCCGACCTCTTCCTCGGTCCGGCGATCATGGTCTTCGAAGCAGAGTCTGTACAGCGGCATGGCCTCTCCTTCCCCGAGTCGGATCGAGAAAGTTGCGCCGATGCGGCGGGGAAGTCCAGCGGCGCGCGAACCCAGGCGACGGCATCGGCCGTCCCCCTGGAACGTCTCGGCGCGACCGGCTTTTGCCTCGACACCGCTCGCCCGCTATCACCCTGCGGAAAACAAACAACGTCCAGGAGAGTTCGATGCGCAACGCCGCTCTTGCCGCCTTCATGCTTGCCACCGCCGGCTGCACCGGCGCCGTCAGCGAGCGCCCCGTCTCCGCCGCTCCAGCGTGGTCAGAGGGCTATGGTCTCGCGGCCCAGCGGGCGAAAATCGCCCGTATCGCAATGCCCGCGGATACGGCTTTCCTCACTTCGGAGGAGCGGACCGTAACCAATCTGCTGATCCGCGCCGCCGAGCTGATGAACCCGATCTACCTGCGCCAGCGCTCGGTCGAGAACCCGACGATCCGGGCCGAGATCGAGCGCAGCCGTGACCCGCGCGCGGCGCAATTGCTCGACATGTTCGATCTGCATTTCGGGCCCTGGGACACGCTTGCCGAGAACCGGCCCTTCTACGGCGATGAACCGCAACCGGCCGGCGCCGGCTTCTACCCGCGCGATCTCAGCAAGGAGACGTTCGATGCCTATCTCGCCGCCAATCCGGAGCAGAAGGAGGCGCTCACGTCGCCTTACACCGTGGTTCGGCGGCAGGGAGAGAAGCTGGTCGCCATTCCCTACAGCGTCGAATATCGCGAGTGGCTGGAGCCGGCGGCGCGCCTGCTGGAACAGGCGGCGGCCCGGACTTCCAACACGAGCCTGCGGACCTTCCTGACCCTGCGTGCCAAGGCGTTCCGGACCAACGATTATTACCCCTCGGAGCTCGCCTGGATGGAAGTCTCGGGGACTCCGATCGAGGTCGTGATCGGGCCGTACGAAGTCTATACCGATACGCTCTACGGCACCAAGACCGCGTTCGAGGCCTTCGTCACGGTCCAGAACCCCAAGGAAAGTGCCGCCCTCGCCAAGTACAAGACCTTGCTGCCCGACATGGAGCGCAATCTTCCTGTCGAGGAAAGGTACAAGAATTTCAATCGCCCGTTCACCTCGCCGATCCTCGTCGCCGATCAGGTCCATGGCGGGGGCGACAACGTGCCCGGCGTGCAGACGGTCGCCTTCAACCTGCCCAACGACGAACGAGTCCGCGAGCAGAAGGGGGCGAAGAAGGTGATCCTGGCCAATGTGCTCGGCGCCAAATACGAGCGGATCCTGGGGCCGATGGCGTCCTTCGTACTGGTGCCGGAGCAGGCGCGGCTCGTCTCCAAGAAATATATGGAGGAGGAGACGCTGTTCCACGAGCTGTCGCACAGCCTCGGGCCCGGAACGATCAGCGTCGGCGGCCGTCAGACGACGGTCAATGCCGAGCTCAAGGACGTCTATTCCGCAAGCGAGGAAGCCAAGGCGGATGTGATGGGCGTGTGGAACATCCTTTATCTGATGAAGCGCGGCGAAATGCCGTCCGCCGAGCGCGAGCAGATGCTCGCCACCTATTTCGCCGGCATCTTCCGCGCGGTCCGCTTCGGCGTCGACGAGGCCCATGGGCGCGGCGCGGCGATGCAGTACAGCTATCTTAAGGACAAGGGCGCTTTCACCTGGGATGGCTCCGTGGGGCGGTTCCGGGTCGATTACGCCAGGCTGGAGGCGGGGGTCCGCGAGCTCGTCGCCGATCTCGTCCGCCTGCAAGGCAACGGCGACTATGAGGGCACCAAGGCGTTCTTCGAGCGCTACGCCAGGCTCGACGATCACGCGCAGGCCGTGCTCGCCACGACGACGCACATTCCGACCGATATCCAGCCCGATTATCCCGACCGCCTGTGAAGCCGATGCGGACGAGACGGCAGGCTGTTGCCATTCCGGGTCAGAAACGTTCGGCCAGCGGAGCGCCGAGGATGGAACCGCGTTGCAAGGGGGGAGCAGCCGGCGTGGAGCCGAGCGACGCATTCGGGAGACGGGAATGGATTATCAGGCGCTGGTCGACGACATTGTGGGGGACGTTCACGCCTATCGTGGCTCCGGCAAGGTCGCGTCCTACATACCGGCGCTTGCCGAGGCGGATGCGCATTCGTTCGGATTGGCGATCGCACTGGCGGATGGCTCCACCTATGTCGCCGGTGAGGGCGACGAAACCTTCACCATCCAGAGCATCTCCTACGTGTTCAGTCTCGCGCTTGCCTTGCACCACGTGAAGTCGGCGCTTTGGAATCATGTCGGGCGAGAACCGGCGGGATCTCCGGTCAACTCGATCATCCAGCTCGAGATCGAGAAGGGCAAGCCGCGCAACCCGCTGACCAGCTCGGGCGCGCTTGTCGTCTGCGATCAGCTGATCGGGCGGCGCGGCCGCGAGGAGGCCTGTTCGGAATTGCTCCAGTTCCTGCGCGAGCGCGCGGGCGCCGGCGAAATCGGCATCGATGAGACGATCGCCATGTCGGAATCCCGCGCTGGCGCCTTCAACCGCAGCCTCGCGCATTTCATCGCGGCGTTCGGCAACCTCAAGAACCCGCCTGAGGAAGTGCTGTCGCTTTACTATCGTCAATGTTCCGTGGCGATGAGCTGCCGCCAGCTTGCCCAGGCGGCGTTGTTCCTCGCGTTCGACGGGCATGATCCGGTCAAGGGTGACGTGGTCTGCACGCCGTCGCGGGCACGCCGCATCAACGCGTTGATGCTGACCAGCGGCCATTACGACAATAGCGGCGACTTCGCCTTCCGGGTCGGTCTGCCGGGCAAGAGCGCGGTCAGCGGCGCGATCCTGGCGATCGTGCCCCGAACCGGAGTGGTCTGCGTCTGGTCGCCAGGGCTCAATGATGCCGGCACGTCTCTGGTCGGGGCGGTGGCACTCGAGCGCCTGGTCGAGCGGACGGGCTGGTCGATCTTCGTCTGACCATGTGGGTCGGAGAGGGGATTGATCCTTGTTAATCTGATGGCAAGGAACGCGAAGCGCTCTCAAAGTGTTGATCCGGAAGAAAAAAGGCGCACTCCGTTTCGGACCGCGCCGCTTCGGAGAGCTTGATTGGCAACGTCCTTCCTCACTCCCTTCGCGTCTGCTTTCTCGTCCTCCATTCCTTCATCCGTCTCCGCTCTGCCGTTCCTGTTTGTCCGCAGCGACGCCCAGGACGAGGAATGGAAGGTGCGGGCGGCGCTGGCGACGGCTGCGGCGGCGGAGCGCGCGGACGATACCCGCCGGAATACGCGCGGGCGCCTCGCCTATCTGCTGTGCGAGCTCGGCTTTCAGCTCGGCCGCCACGGTGCCGATCGCGACGCTTCACTTCCGCTGCCGCGTCAGGAATTGTCGCGCACGCTGGACGTGCCGCTGTGCAAGGTGAAGCGAACCCTCGCCCTGCTCAATCTGTCGCAAGTGATCCGCATCGAGGGCGAGAGCATGCGCATCACCGACTGGCGTCGCCTGTGCAGCGTCGCGCAATATGATCCGCTGCGGCTCGACATGCGCGATCCCGAGGATGACGCGATCCAGACCACGGCAATGCTCGACGGCGAGGAAGGGGAAAAGCGGCTGACCGCGGCCGGGGACCCTGCCTGTTTCGTGTGATCGGAGGGGGTCAGCCGTGCGTTGACGGATCGTCGTGGCTATGCGGCGCAGGCTCGGTGGGCTGCTCGGTGAAGCCCTCGAGACCCGCAAGCTCCTCCACGTCGCGGGCGATCTCGACCGGGCTCGCGGCATAGAGATAGGTCAGCTCGGCAATCGATTTGAGCGCATGGATGTGGATCCGCTCATAGGAATGGCTGGCGTCGATGCCGAAGGTGATCAAGGCCGTTCGGACATCGGCGCCGCCTTCGAGGGCCGATGCGCTGTCGGAGCGGTAGTAACGGAAGACGTCGCGCTGGTGGCGGATTCCGTTGTCGGTGCACAGGCGGATCAGCTTGCGGGTGAGGTGATAGTCGAACGGGCCGACCTGGTCGGCCATCCCGATCGTGACGCCGAATTCGGCGCTGTTCTGGCCGGGGGCGGTCGTGCCGTTATCGATCGACACCATTGCGACGACGTTGTCGAGCAGCACTGCGGATGCACCCGATCCGACTTCCTCGGTGATCGTGAAGATGAAGTGGATATCGACGGGCACGCGCACCCGGTCGTCGACCATCGCCTTGAGCGCCGCCAGCATCGCGGCCACTCCGGCTTTGTCGTCGAGATGGCGGGATACGATGTAGCCGTTGTCGAGGAATTCCGTACCCGTGTCGATCGCGACATGATCGCCGATGTTGATGCCGAGCGCCTCGACGCTCTTGCGATCAGTGCAATCGGCGTCGACCCGAAGCTCGACATGCTGCCAGCCGACGGGCTGGGTATCGATTTCCTCGTTGAAGGTATGGCCCGAGGCCTTGAGCGGCAGGATCGTGCCGCGGAACGCACCTTCATCGCTGAGGATGGTGCAGCGCGTCGTTTCGGCCGCCCGAGCCGACCAGGTGCCCACCGGCACCAACTCGAGCCGGCCATTGTCCTTGATCATCTTCACCGTCGCGCCGAGCGTATCGAGGTGCGAGACGATCGCTCGCGCGCCCTCGACCTCGCGCCCGCGGTATAGAGCGAGAATGGCGCCGCGGCGGGTAACCGAGAAGGGTACGCCCATCCGCTCCAGTTCCTCCGACAGATAGCGGACGATCGGATCGGTGTAGCCGGTCGGGCTCGGGATCGCGAGCAGCCGCTGCAGCTGGTCGGCAAGATAGTCGGTATCAATGTTGGGCAGCGGCATCGGCCCTCCTGGCGGTGCGTGCGGCGGCGGGCATGCTGAGCGGGAACAGCAGGTCGACGAAGCGTTCCGCAGTCGGCTGCGGTTCGTGATTGGCGAGGCCGGGCCGCTCGTTGGCCTCGATGAAGACGTAGTCGGGCTCGGTCGGATTGGGCACGATGAAATCGACTCCGACCACCGGAATGTCGATCGCCCTCGCGACTCTGATCGCCGCCTCGACGAGGCGCGGATGGACCAGCGCGGTGACGTCGTGAATGGTGCCGCCGGTGTGGAGGTTCGCCGCCTTGCGGACCGCGAAGGCGGCGCCCTCGGGAGGGACATCGTCCAGCCCATAGCCGGCCTTGGCGACGCAACGCTCGGTCTCGGCATCGAGCGGGATCCTGGACTCGCCGCCCGTCGCCGCCGCGCGGCGACGCGATTGCCGCTCGATCAACTGGCGGACGCTGTCGCGGCCGTTGCCGATCACCTCGGCCGGGCGCCGGATGGCGGCGGCGACCAGCTTGTAGCCGATCACCACCAGACGGAGATCATCGCCCTTGTGGAAGCTTTCGACCAACACGCGATCACTGTGACGGCGCGCGATGGCGATCGCCGTCTCCACGCTCTCGATCGTGTCGAGATCGACGGCGACGCCGCGCCCTTGCTCGCCGCGCGCCGGCTTGACGACCAACGAGCCGTGCTTGGCCAGCATCGCCTTCACGGCCTCGACATCGTTGGCTTCGATTTCGTCGGGCACCGACACACCGGCCGCGTGGACGATCCGGCGAGTCATCGCCTTGTCGTCGCAGATCGACAGTGACACCGCGGTGGTGAGATCTGACAGGGATTCGCGACAGCGAATATTGCGGCCGCCGGAGCGCAGCTCGAAGAGGCCGCCCTCGGCATCGATCACCTCGACTCCGATGCCGCGGCGCCGGGCCTCGTTGATGATGATCCGCGCATAGGGGTTCATCGCCTTGGCCGGATCGTTGCCGGCGAACAGCCGCTCGTTGATGACGTTGCGGCGTTTGACCGCGAACACCGGCAGCCGATGGAAGCCGAGCTTCTCGTATAGTCCGATCGCCCCATGATTGTCGTGCAGCACCGACAGGTCCATCGTCGCCGCGCCCCGCGCGATATAATGTTCGGCGAGCCAGCGGATCAGGGCCTCGCCGACGCCGGGGTGCGGCGTCTGCGGGTCGACGGCAAGCGTCCACAGCGACGATCCCTTCTCCGGATCGTCGAAGGCGCAGCCATGATCGATCCCGGTAACGGTGCCGATGATGGCGCCGGTCTCCTCGTCCTCGGCAACGAAATAGGTGAGCAGCCGGCCATTGCGATGTTGCTCGAAGAAATCGGGCCGCACCTCGATCATCCGGTGCAGGGCATAGAGGCGGTTGACCCCGTCAATGTCGGTGTCGGGCACCAGACGCCGGACGAAGAAGCCCGAAGGCCGTCGGCCCGCGGCCCGGTAGGTGGCAAGCGTCAAGCGGAAGGTGTGCGAGGGATCGAGGAAGAGCTCGGCCGGCGCGGCCGCGAGCACGACATGCGGATCGGTCACGTACATGGCGATGTCGCGCTGCTCCGGCCCTTCGGCCCGCAGTTCCGAAAGCAGATATTCGGCATTTTCGAAACTGTGCGCGAACAGGATCCGTCCCCAGCCGCAGTCGGCGAGCGCGTTCGCCCGCGGCTGCGGTCCGTGCGGATTCTTGAGGAACGGGAACAGGGCGGCGCGCCCGCGATGATGATCGGTGCGACTGGCCATCAGCCGACCCTGTGCGACTGCAGCCAGAGTTCGATCAGGCCCACCTGCCACAGCTCCGAGCCGCGCAACGGCGTGATATGTCCGGTCGGATCCGCGAACAGCATGTCGAGATAATCCCGCGAGAACAGTCCGCGTTCCCTCGCCGGCGCGCTCGAGAGCGCGTCGCGGACGAGATCGAGATAGGGGCCATCGATATATTTGAGCGCCGGGACCGGGAAATAGCCCTTCGGGCGATCGATCACCTCGGACGGGATCACCTGACGGGCGACATCCTTCAAGATGCCCTTGCCCCCGCCGGCGAGCTTCAGTGAGGACGGGATTCGGGCGGCGAGTTCGGCAAGATCGTGATCGAGGAACGGCACTCGTGCTTCGAGGCCCCAGGCCATCGTCATGTTGTCGACCCGCTTCACCGGATCGTCGACGAGCATCACGTGGGAATCGATCCTGAGCGCCTTGGCGACCGGATCGGCAGCGCCGGCGCGGGCGAAATGGCCTCGGACATAGTCGAGCGGACCGCTGCCGCCGTTCCGCCACTCCGCGCCGAGATGGCGGTTCAGGGTTGCGGCATCGCGATCGAAGAAGGCGTGGGCGTAGGTGTCGACCGGATCGCCGGGCCCCGCCATCGGCGGATACCAATGATAGCCGGCGAAGACCTCGTCCGCACCCTGTCCGGACTGGACCACCTTGATGTGCTTGGCGACTTCGCGAGAGAGCAGGTAGAAGCCGATATTGTCGTAGCTGACCATCGGTTCGGCCATCGCCTCGATCGCGCCGGGGAGCTCGCGCAGCAGGTCTTCCGAGGGCACGAACAGCTTGTGATGGTTGGTGCCGTAATGGCCTGCGATCAGATCGGAATAGACGAACTCGTCGCCCTTCTCGCCATGGGCTTCCTCGAAGCCGATCGAGAAGGTCGACAGGCCGTGCTGCCCCATCTCGGCGAGCAGGCCGACGATCAGGCTCGAATCGACCCCGCCCGAGAGCAGCACGCCGACCGGCACGTCCGCGACCATCCGGCGCTCGACGGCGGTGCGCAATGAGTCGAGCAGCATCTCCCGCCACTCGGCGTCGCTGCGGCCCGCATCGCCGTCCTGCGGACCAAAGGGCGGATCCCAGTAAAGGTGATCCTCGAACGCACCATCCTCGTCATAGATTCGGACGGTGGCCGGCGGCAGCTTGCGAACGCCCTTGAGGATGGTGAAGGGCGGCGGCACCACTGCGTGCCAGCTCATGTAGAAATGCAGTGCATCGCGGTCGATGCCGGTGTCGAGATCGCCTGCGGCGACGATCCCGGGCAATGTCGAGGCGAAGCGCAGCCGGTCCGGCTTGGCGGAATAATAAAGCGGTTTGATGCCGAACCGATCGCGGGCGAGGATCACCCGGCCGCTGTCCCGTTCATGGATGGCGAAGGCGAACATGCCCTTGAACCGGCGGACGCAGTCACGCCCCCAGGCATGCCATGCCTTGAGGATCACCTCGGTGTCGCCGCCCGAGAAGAAGCGGTAGCCGAGCCCCTGCAATTCTTCGCGCAGCGGCTGGTAATTGTAGATGCAGCCGTTGAAGACGAGGTCGAGCCCAAGCTCCGGATCGGCCATTGGCTGGGCCGAGCGCTGCGAGAGATCGATGATCTTGAGCCTCTGATGGCCAAGACCGACCCGGCCGCGCATCAGCTGTCCGCAGGAATCCGGGCCACGCCGGGACTGGCTTCTCATCATCGTGGCGACCGCCGCGGCATCGGCGATGCCGGAGCGGAAACGGACCTCACCGGCAATACCGCACATCAGGCGGCCGCCTTGTTCATAGCGTGACTGTGAATCATTCTTCCGGAGGAGCTGAGGAGAGGAATGACCGGTGAACGGGGCTGGCCGCGAAACGATCCCGCAATTGAGCCAGGTTAAGAGGATTGGCGCCTGGTGGGCGTCAGCGGCCGGTCACCCGGCGACACACGGCGTCGAGCTTTGCCAACATCTCCGGATCGCGCGCATCCGGTGCGGTGATCAGGGCCTGATCGAGCACGGTATCGATCGGCGAGGCTTCGCGATCGGCGGGCAGGGCCTTGGCGAACAGCTCCACCATCGCGCGCGCCGTGACCGCGTTCGCCATCAGCTGGGCAATGATTTCGGCGACTTCGACCGGCTTGTCGCCGACCCGCCAGCAATCGTAATCGGTGACCATGCCGACGAGCGCATAAGGAAGCTCCGCCTCCCGGGCGAGCTTCGCTTCCGGCATCGCGGTCATGCCGATCACGTCGCAGCCCCATTGGCGGTACAGTTCGCTCTCGGCACGCGAGGAGAATTGCGGGCCTTCCATCGCGAGGTAGGTGCCGCCGCGGGTTACCGCGGCGCCTGCGGCCTCTGCCGCGCCCGCAAGGGTCTCGGCGAGACGCGGGCAGACGGGGTCGGCCATCGAAACGTGGGCGACGAGCCCCGGGCCGAAGAAGCTGGAGGCCCGGCCGACGGTGCGATCGATGAACTGATCGACCACAACGAAGCGTCCGGGCGGCAATTCTTCGCGGAGCGAGCCGATCGCCGAGATCGCGACGATATCCGTGCAACCGGCGCGCTTCAGGGCGTCGAGATTGGCCCGGACGTTGAGATCGCCGGGCGGAATGCGGTGTCCACGGCCATGGCGCGGCAGGAAGACGAACTTGTGTCCGTGCAGGCGGCCGACGAGCAATTCGTCGGAAGGGGGACCCCAAGGCGTGTCGACCGCGATCCATTGCGCGTCCTCCAGCGCGTCCAGTTCATACAGGCCGGAGCCACCGATGATGCCGATCGTCCATTCGCTCATGATCGCCGTCGTAGGCGGGGCAAGGCCGCTTCGACAAGCCGTCGCCGACACGATGGTGCGGTCAGCGCGCGGGTTTCCTGAAACGGTAGACGAAGCGATCGGTCTTGCCGCGGATGGCGGGGTCGAACACATTCTTGCTGTGATCGTCTTCGGCAAGCGCAAGCAGATCGCTCTGCCCGTCGAAGACGAAGCCGGCGGCCTCGAAATCGGCACGTACCCTGGCTGGATCGATGCGATGAAGCTTTTCGACGATCTCGCGTGTGTCGCCGGCGGGGCCGACATGATCGACGACGCCGACGATCCCGCCGGACCTAGTCGCCTCGAAGACCGCCTGCAGGAAGGCCGGCGGGTCCATGCGTGGAAAATTATACTGAGCGCTCTGCCAGTAGGTGTCGTGGTAGACGAGGTGCAGAAGGACGAAATCGAACGCCTGGCTCGGTAACGACACGGCGTTGGCGGGAGTGGCAAAGATACCAGCGTTCGGCGTTCGAGCCTTGAGCTCAGCCCAGGCGGCTCGGCTCTTGTCGGTTGAGAAGTTGGCAGGATTCCAGGCCAGGGCCAGGCCCTTGGGACCGACTGCCCGTGCCATGATCTCGGTATAATAGCCGGACCCGGCGAACAGATCGAGCGCCCGGTCCCCGACTTCGAGGCCAAGGAAGTGCAGGACCTCGGCAGGCTTTCGACTCGCATCCAATTCCACCGCGTCGGCCGGCCGTCCGCTCGCCGCCAGCGCCGCTGCAGCGTCGGCGGGCCTCGCCCCGGCACTTGCTGCGGCACAGGGCAGCAATATGCTTGCCGCGATCAGCCCGATCCTGCGCATGATGGCTCCTCCCCCCGATCTTTTCTTACACCTACGCTGCCGCGCGGCGCAGGAAAAGCGATGTCCATGCGACCAAAGCCGCCCACGGTTCGACCGGGAGACAGGAACGCCGCCTGTGGATATCTGAGAGGATTACCTGTGGGCTGAGGTGAAGAGGCTGCGGAAAAAAACTCCGCTTCGGTGATTTCAACCAGCGAAGAGGATTCGCTTTGACGGCAAAAGCAGGTTAAAAAAGACAGCAAGGTCCGTTGCTTGGCGCGGTCGGGTAGATCGACGGGTCAGACTGGGGCAGCGGATCACAGGCGGGGATTGTCACGCTGCGGGCGCGAAAGCTGCTCCGAAATGGAGCAAGGCATGGCTGTCGCCGCTCGAAAGTGGAGATAATCTTCGTCCGAGCAGGAGTGGCGGACGATGCGGTCGCGAGCGGAGTGTAGCAGGGATCGACGGGCAGCGATCATCTATGATGATGCGCCGTCCTTGCTTCTGTTCGGGCACGAGCCAGCGATCCAGACAGGGCGGCGCGCGGCTGCCGCGGGAGGCTTCCGGGTCCTTGGGGAGGCGACCTCGCCGGGGAAGGCCGTCACCGCTGCGCGCGCAGTTCCGGCCGACGGAATTCTCGTCATTGCCGACTCGGCAGCATCATCCGGAGAAATCCTCTCGTCGCTGGAGGGTGCGAAGCTCGATCCGGCAATGCCGGTCGTGGTGGTCTCCCCTGGTGCCGATCATGACCTGGGCCGGAATCATTCGAACGATATCATTCGAACCATCATCGCGAACGATCCAGCCAGTCTCCTTCTGGTTCTCCGAGATCTGGCGGTGCCCCGTGCGGTCCGTTTCCACGATGCCAAGAACCATGGTGGGCCGCGGCTGCAGCAACTCAGCGAGGAGGTCGGGCGAATCGCTAACATCCTCGCCTCCCTGTCGGAAGACGACGGACCCGAGGATCTCGAGCGGGACGAGGGCATGCGCATCGACGCCGCGTTGGTGCGATCGGTGATCCGCGTGCGCCGGCTGCGCGATCATTTCTTCCGAAGCGCGATGTTCGCAGACCCTGCCTGGGACATGCTGCTGGATCTCTATGCGGCCCGGCTTGAACGGCAGCGCGTCGCCGTGTCCAGCCTCTGCATCGCCGCCGCGGTGCCAGCAACAACGGCGCTTCGCTGGATCAAGACGATGACCGACCAGCGGCTGTTCGTCCGGGTGGCCGATCCGCAGGACGGCCGGCGGGTGTTCATCGAGCTGTCCGACGAAGCTGCGGCGGGGCTCGAGGCCTATCTCAAGGCCGCCCAGCGGATCTGTCCGCTGATCGTGTGATCGGCGACGCCGGGAGCGCGCGGCACGGAACGCTGAGCGCCCTGGGCTGGCTGTTCGCATCAGAGGTCGCGAACCGCCTTCAGCACCCGCCCGATGACGATAAACTCCTCCTGGCCGGGGTAGATCGTCCTGTGCTCCTTGTTGGTGGAGCATGGTTCGAGGCGTGCAGGCTGATCCTGATATTGCTTGAAGGTGGTTTCGCCGGAGGCGTTGCGGACGACATAATAGCGCCGCGGCAGCAGCTCGCGCCGGCTGGGATCGACGATCACCGCCTCGCCGTCGTCGACCACCTTGTTCATCGAATCGCCTTCGACGATGACGACGAACGCATCGGTGCTGAGGTCGCTGTCGGGGCTAGGCATGTGTCCGCGGACATGCTCGAAACCCTCTTTCCAGGCGCCGGCGGACACCAAACCCACGATCGGCAGCATGTGGGGCCGGGCCGGACGGCCCTCGTCATTGTCCAAGCCGAAATAGCGCCGGAGAATGTTTCCTTCCTCCAGCTTCAGATTGCGCTTGCCGCTCAGCGTTTTCGACATCTTGTCCGGCGTGATCCCGATGAGACGCGCGAGCCCCGCCTGGTTCTCGCCCCGCTCCTCCATCAGTCGCTTCAGTTGTTCGACGTTCATGGACCTGCTCGCGCCATTATTATGTGGCGAATATCGCAATAAACCGCTTGCGAATCAAGTGCGAAATTCGCAATATGAGTGGCGACTCGGCAAATGGGCCGATGCGCGGTGAAATGGAGATGTAAGTGGCGAGCGGGCGCGGCAAGGCAGGGCGTAAACCCAAAGCGGGAGCGCGGTACAAATGCGGCAGGCTGCGGCCTGTCCGCGAACAGGGGAATGACCGCATCGCCGCCCTGGCCGCGCGCTTCCAGCCTTTCCAGGGCGGCAAGGCCGGTCAATGGGTGCGGGATTCAGCGATCGGGCGCGCGTGGGCGGTAGGGCTGCTCGACGGCCATGATGCCGATCCGTCGGCGATCCGCGACGCTGGTCTGGGCTATGCGGCGCGTTACTGGAGTAATTATCCAACCGCCGCAGGAGTCGCCAATTACGAGGGTGTCGACCGGCGGGGACGGGGGCTGACGGGCGGCGGGGCTGATCCCGGCGGATTGGCTTTCCAGCGCCTCGATCGTGCGATCGCCGCCACCGGACGAGCCTCCTACGAGGCGGTTCAGAGCCTGGTCGTCGACACCCATTGGTCTCCACAGGACAATCCCGCCTGGCTCGACCGGCTGATCAATGCGCGTCTGGTGCATGCTGGCGTGCACGCGGACGGTCCTTTCCCGACCACGGCGGACTTCGATCGGCTCAAGCTTGCCGTCGAAGGATTGCTCGCCACCGTGCGCGGAGAGCGAACGCGCTCGACCAGACCGATTGCGCGATCCGGCAACCTCGGATAACCTGTTGCACAACAGGGGTAATGCGCGAGAAATTGCGCCGGGGGGCTGTTGATATGCAGGCAAGGTCATTCCTTGTGCTGGCGCTGACGGCATGCGCAGCAGCACCGGCAGGTGCGGCGGAGCCGGTGTACTTCCATCAATCGGGAATCGCGCGAGAGCGCTTCGCGACCGATCTCGCCGAATGCGTCGGCCTCGCCGAAGGCGTCCAGGCACCGCGCCACTTCGTCTATTCGCCCAACCTCTATGCGGCGGCGGCCGGCGCGTTTTTCGCGGGTTTGCTCGGATCCGGCGAGAAGCGAAAGATGATCGACAGCGTGCTGCGCACCTGCATGGCCGATAAGGGCTATCGCCGGATCAAGGCAACCGGGCCGCTGCGCAAGGAACTCGGCGCGCTGTCCAAGGATGCGCGCCTCGATCGCCTCTACCAACTCGCCGCAGCGGACGCGCCGCCGGGAAAGGCTCTGCCGAAATGACCAGGATCGTACCAGCCATGGCGGCGGTTGCGCTTGCCGCCGGATCGGGCGCCATGGCGCAACCGCTCAAGACCGTTCCCACGGTCCTCAACCCGGCCAAGGCCTATGTCCTGGTCGAATACCGGCTGCGCGCCAATCCCTATGCAAGCTTACCGGGCTCCCGGAAGACGATGCCGCTCGACCAGGGGCTCGTGCTCGCCCGCTACGATCGCGTTCTCGGGGACATTCGCGGCCTTGGGCGGGCAAAGCAGAATTCGCTGCCGGCCAAGCAATCGGCGGTCGAAGGCTTCCGCAACAAGCCGCTGGTCAAAGCCGCGGAATCGCGCCTGTTCCTGCTGGAACTGGAACCCGACACATGGGTCGTTCAAGGCTGGGGCAATACCTCTTTCTCGCTTGGCTCGTACGCATTCGATCTGGCGCCCGGGACGATCACCGATCTCGGCGTCGTCGTCGCCGAGGATGATTGGGCGGAGGGCGACAGGCCACCGACGGTCGGGAGCCTGTTCAAGGGCGCGCTGCTCGGGCCCTTTTCCAAACGGCCCGACGTGGCGCCGATCCGCGTCCGGTTCGAGCCGCGCGGCCCGAAGGACATCGCGGTCCCCGCCGCACTACCTGCCGGCCGCTTGCAATCGGTGCGCTTCGAACCGGACGCGAAGTTCGGCAATTATCTTGGCGGACTCGTCAATCGCATCGAAGGCGTCAACGCCCGGCTCAAGGCCCAGAGTGTCGCGGTTGAGTCGGCTGATCCCGTGCCCGAGGTGGCAGCGACCAACCCTGCGACATCGCCGCCGTCCGTTGCGCCTCATTGACCGTGCAAGCGGCACCCGTCGCGGCTCAGCGAACGTCCGCGCGAGAGTCCAGCTCGGCTGCCCGCGCTGCCTGCGCGTAGACCTCAGCCATCGCCTGCAGGGTCTGGCGCAGCTCGTCGTCGGCAGCTTCGGACACAAGGCTCCGACAGAGCGTCTCCTGCGCCAGCAGCCGTTGACGGCCGAGTTTCTCCAGATGATCGGACATGAGGCTAGCGTTACGTCCACCACAGCGCGGCGGAAACATGGGCTTTCGGCCGGGTGGCCCGTCGTATTTCCCCTCAATGGCGAAGCGACGGGGAGCGCGGCAAAGGCGGGCTCGGCCGGCTCGTCTCTCCACCGAATCGCCGGCCACGGGCCGAGGTGAAGCGCCCCACGCTCCGCCTCGGCCCACCCTTTGCAATGCGACGGCCGATCTCGATCGAAGGCCCTCAGCGGTTGCGAAGCAGATCGCGCGCGGCGTTGACCAGCTGGATGTAGGCGGCGCCTTCCGTCACGACATATTCGTTCTCACCCCATAGGAACGGCCAATCCTCCTTGTTCTCCGGGAAATCGGGTTTGAGGATCAGCACCCCTGGTACGACGCCGCCGGCAATGAAGCTGAAATCGGCGCGGTTGTTGCCGTAGGCGACTTCCTTCGACTGGGTACCGACGCCCGAGACGAACGAGATGTCGGAGCCCGGATGGTTGCCGTGGATGAAGGCGAGTGCCCGGAAGACGGCGTCGGGCTTGACGATTTCCGGGAACGCCTTGTGCAGCGCGTAGGTGGCGAGGCCATAATCTAGCACGGTGCCGCCGCCGGCCCAGCCGCCGGTCGTGATCGGAACGCCATAGGGATTGGCCTTGGCAATCTTGTCCGACTCCGCTGCCCAGGCGCGCACCGCCGGCTCCAGTGCGGCCCGATAGGAAGCCGGCATGTGGGGGAGGGCGGCGACAGCGGTCGCGGCGTCTCGCGTGAAGCTTTTCTCGATGGTGGGCCAGAGCGCCTGGACGCGTTCGGCGTACACGGATTTCCGCGTCGCGGCGAGCAGCTCGACGGCGGCGGCGAGCTCCTCGGCTTCGAGCGGCCCGCCGGTCGTATTTCCGTGGCGAAAGGTATTCGGCGCATGGCTGTGCTCCTCCTTCCAGACGCGCTCGGCGATGTCGAGGCATCGGGCGGCGAGCGAATCGTCGAAGCCCTTGAGCGCGCGGCTTGCCGCCGCAAGCGCCGCCGCGGATCCGTAATTCAGCGCGGAGGCGCGGCTGGTGAAGGCCCAGCGGTCATCGGGCGTCCCGCTGCGGCCGTTCTTCTGCTCGCCGGGCTTGAGCTTTGGATCGTAGACGAGGCCATCGGTCTTGGTCGAAGCATCGCCAAGATGGGTATATTGGCCGACGTCGGGTTCGACGATGCCATGGATTGCGTGGCCGACCGCATCGAACTGGGCGACGAGCTGGAGGGTACCGTGGCGGATCTGCTGCAGCAGATCGGGCGCGCCGTCGGGAACATGGATCTCGACCCGACGGCGCTCCTGATCGATCGCTGTGGTGTCGCGGGCCGGGCGGAACCGCTCCCAGCTTTCGACCATCGATCGGATCACCGCATATTGCGTCTGGGTGCGGATGTCGAAATCGCCGGCGTCGAGCCACCCGCCGACATTGAGGCCCGGAATATGTTCGCCCGGCTTGAACTTCGTGTCGGTCGTCGGGCCCTGCCGGTACAGATCGATATGTTCGTGGTTGACCGGAGCCTGCCGGGCATCGTCGCGGTGCGGCTCCCCATGCCAGACCCGATAGGCCTCGTTGACGAACATATGGTCCATCGCGATCGGGAAATAGACGTCGAGCGTCGGGTGCCAGGCATCGTCGTAGAGCGCGTCACCGATCCGAAAGGGTGCGGTACGGGTATCGCCATATTCGAGCTGATAGAGGCCGGGCGTGCGTACGTTCGAGAAATCGAAGGTGAGATAGCGATAGCGCAGGTAATCGCCCCACGCCTTGGCAGGTCCGACGCTGACCGGCACGGCGGCGCCGCTTGCCGAAAGCCGCAGCAGTCTGGGGGCAAGCCGTCGGCGGTCGCCGCGATCGAGCTCGATGGTCGCGACCTTCTTTTCCGCCGGCGCATAGCCGAGCTGGGAGTGGCCGATCACCGGTGGCCGCAACCAGCCGGGCGCTGCGGCCGCTTCGACGGTCCACTCGAGCACGTTTCCGGTGCGGCCCGATGGCAGCAACGAGCGCAGCACGAACCAGCCATTCTGCGCCTGGTCGCGCCCGTCGAAAAGCTGGATCGTGCCCTCGGAGGTGCGTACGCTGACCCGGCGGGCGGGATCCTCCGGCGCCAGCACGAAGCTCTTCCCCGTCGCCAGCGGCAGCGGTTCGGCGCCAGGACCGTCGCTGCGGCCGCTGGCCGGGTTGCGCTCGGCCGTCAGCATCATCGTGCTTGCCGGATAGAGCGGGAAGATGCCGGCCCTATCGTCAGCCATGTAGCTCTTGCGGAAATAGGCGGTCGGCAGGAATTCGAGGTTGAAGCCGGCTTTGCCTTCCAGCGCTGCGGGAAGGGCCTGCGGCAGCGCGACAGTCACCCGGAGCGCATCGCCGCGCGGCTCCGCACGGATCGTGTATCGAAACTGATGCTCGGGATATTCGAGCGAGGCCTCGATCACCCCGGTTTTCGGATCGACCTTGCGTTCGACCAGTCGCCCGATTGCATCCCACTGTCCGGGCGTCGAGGAGAGCCGGACATCGCCATTGGTGGCGGTGCGGGCGCCTTGCTGGATGAGCTCGACGCCGCTGATTTTCGAGTCGGCGAACAGGCCGTCATACCAATTGCTGAACACCAGCCAATTGACCCCGGCGCTTTCGTAATAGCCGCCGTCGCCGAGCGTCAGCCGCGGGGCGGTGGTCTGCGCCCCCGATGCCTGCGAGAACACCGCTCCTGCCGTGCACAGAAGCAGCCCGATCATCGTTCGCGTGCCGTTTCGCATCGCATCCTCCCTGTTTTATGCTAGCGCTAACATAGCCAAGCCGTCATGCTTGCCAAGCGCCTCCGAAAGAGCGGCATGACAATGACGGGAGATGGTGATGATGAGGCTTCTTCTGCTCGCGGCCTCGTGCCTGCTCGGGTCTGCCGCCTTGGCACAGGTGCCGAAAACACCGGCAACAGTGCCGCTATGGACGAGCGGGGCGCCGGGATCGGAGGGCCGCCGCGGAGAGGCCGAGCAGGCCCAGGATTATTGGATCAAGAACGTCCACAACCCCTCGCTCACCGTGTTCCCCGCCGATCCCCGTCACGCCAACGGCGCATCCGTCGTCGTCGTTCCGGGCGGGGGACATCGGATCATCGTCTGGACCTCCGAAGGGATTGCGGTTGCGCAGGCGCTCAATCGGATGGGGATCAGCGTCTTCGTCCTGAAGTACCGCCTCGCCCGCGAGGAGGGCAGCCGCTACACGATCGAAGGCGATGCACTTGGTGACCTGCGAAGGGCCGTGCGCTGGGTTCGCGCCAATGCGAAGCAGTACGATCTCGACCCGAACCGTGTCGGGGTGATGGGCTTCTCGGCGGGGGGCGAGCTCGTCTCGATGCTCGCCGACAACAAGCCGGCCGCCGCGCTGCCGCCGCCGCGCGACCCGATCGATCGCGAGAATGCCCGGCCGGACTTCCAGATTCAGGTCTTCCCGGGTCCGCTCGGCATCCCGGCCAACGACGCCGCCGAGGCGCCGCCGGCATTCATCGCTGCGGGATCACTGGATCAATGCTGCGCCGAGCCCGCGGTCACGCTGTACGAGCAATTGCGCAAGGCGGGGGTTCCAGCCGAACTTCACATGTATGCCAATGCCGATCACGCCTTCAACCTCGGTGAGGCATCGAACCTGCTGTCGATCCTGCACTGGCCCGACCGTTTGCACGATTGGCTGATCGACAGCGGCTTCCTCGACGACCGCAGCCGAAGGTCTGCGGCATCGAAGGCGGAGTAGGTCGGCAAAAATTTCCGGGTGTTCCGCACGGGCACGGCCGCACCGTCCTATGAAGTAACGGTTAACGCCGTTTCCGGACAAGGACCCGCCCCTTATGCACCGCAGCTCGATCCTGCCGCACCAACTCCCCACCGCGCTCGACCACAATCCTGAAGCGGCGGTGTTGTCGCTGGATTGCTTCGACACCTTGCTGTGGCGCAACGTCCATCAGCCCGACGACGTGTTCGCGGACCTGGTGCAGGACGGCATCGATCCGGGGCAGCGCATCATGGGCGAGCGCCGGGCACGCACCGAGGCGCGGATCAACGAGGAGCGGCACGAGGTCACTTTCAAAGAGATCTACACCAAGCTGATGACCAACGCGGACGACGCCGTCCGCAGCGCCGCCATCGCGCGCGAGCTTGCCGCCGAAGCGCGTCACTGTTTCCCATTCCGACCGACCGTCGAGCTGATGGACCGCGCCAAGGCCCAGGGCCTGAAGGTCATCATCGTTTCCGACACCTACCTCGACAACGCCCAGCTCACCGAGCTTCTGCGCCTTTCCGCCGGCGAGGACGTGCTCGCGCTGATCGACCGGATCTTCTGTTCGTCGGATTACGGCAAGCCCAAGGCCGCCGGACTGTTCGTCGATGTGCTTGCCGAACTGGGTGTCGAGCCGGCCCGCATCCTGCACCTCGGCGACAATCCGGTGGCCGACTTCGACTCACCGAGCCGCCTCGGCATTTCGGCCCTGCACCTCGTGCAGTTCGACGAAGCCACGAAGGAGCGGCTGCGCCTGGAGACCGTCGGCGCGTCGGTATTCAACGCGGCAGTGCGCGGTTCGATGCCGGCCTACCAGCCCCATCGTGCCGGATTGTCGATCGCCCAGCCCTTGCTCTCCGATCCGACCTCCGCGCTCGGCTATGCCGCGCTTGGCCCGGTCTTCTATGGCTTCGGACGCTGGCTGCTCGACGAGGCTGCCGATCTCGAGCAGCGTACCGGCAAGCCGGTGCGGATGTTGTTCCTGCTGCGCGACGGTCACCTGCCGCACCTGGTTCACCAAGCGATCGCGCCGGAAAGCGCCAACGCGTCGCGTGGCGAGATCAGCCGTTTGACCTCGTCGGCGGCAACGCTGACCACCGAGGATGCGGTGACGCGCTACGCCAAGGTTGCAACCCTTTCGGGCTATCCTGCGGATTATACGCTCGCCCGCTTGCTGTTCCCGCCGGCCGAGGCCAATCGGATCATCCGTTCGCTTCCGAAAAAGGGAGACCAGAACCAGGCCCTGTTCCGCTACCTCAGCAAGCCGCAGACGATTGACGTGATCATGCGCCGCTCGCGCGCCTTCTGCGATCGAATGATCGAGCATGTCCGCGCCGCGACGGGCATCCAGCCGGGCGAGACGCTGATGCTCGTCGATCTTGGCTATAACGGATCGGTGCAGAATCGCGTGGACCGCGTGCTGGCCGAAGCGCTGGGGGTCCACGTTGCCGGTCGCTATCTGCTGCTTGCCGAAAGCGAGGTGAGCGGTCTCGACAAGAAGGGCTTCATGGATCGGCGCAACTATGACGATCGTGCGCTCGATGCGCTCGGATCGGTGGTCGCGGTGATCGAGCAGCTCGCCACCGTGAGCCAGGGCTCGGTCATCGATTACGATCCCGGCGGTTCCCCGATCCGCCGCGACTACACGATCAGCGACTCGCAGACTCGGACCCGCGACCGAGTCCAGGCTGCCTGCGTCCAGTTCGCCAGGGACGTTGCCGGCGCTTCGCACCGCCGACCGCAATCGGACGATGTTGCCTGGACGCACGGCGCGGCCGCGACCCTGATCCGCCTGATGTTCCTGCCGACGAAGGAAGAGCTGGCGGTGCTCGAGGCGTTCGACCACGACATCAATCTTGGCACCTCCTCGCACGTGAAGCTGTTCGATCCGGAGGTCGCCGAGCGTGAGCTGAAGCGGCGCGGGCCTTTCTACCTCAAGCATAGCGAGCGCATGTATCTGCCGGCCGAGCTGCGCGGGCAGGGTTTCCCGCTGACCTTGATGGCGATGGCAAGCTGGCGCCTCCGCCTCGACGTCCAGCATAGCGAATTCAGCGATCGCCACATCGTGCTGCCGGTGATGATCGCCGACGGGAACGAGCTCAGCGAAAGTGTCGTGCACGCAACGCCGACCCATGAGGGTTTCTTCGTCGCGACCATTCCGGTTGGCAGCGGCCGCTTTGCCATCGGCGCCCAGTTCGCAAAGCAATATGAGTGGCTGCAGATCGAGGCAGTGTGGTTCACGCCAGCCTCGACCTTCCTCAATCCTCGCAGCATGCACGCATCGAAGGATTTTGCCGCACCCTATCATCTCGAAGGTATCGAGGAAGTCGCACCGGGGCTTCTCAAATGCACCGAAGAAGCGGGATTCCTGCTGGTGCCGCCGCCGCCGGTGCAGGCCGACGTCGTCCTCCATATCGCCTTCCGCCCGATCGCACCGCGCGTGAAGGCACCGGTCACTGCGAATCCTGCGGAGCCGGCCCTGGTCGGCTGAGCAACCCCGTACGGCTGACGAAGACAGGCATGGAGCTCCGGCTTGCATGCCTGTTTTCATATCTGCCCAGGAAACATGCTGGAATCTCAGGATGTTGGGAACCATACGCCGGTTAGACCGTTCACGCGGTCATGGCAGAGATCGGTTTCCCCATCTTCTTCATCCTGATGCTCCTCGCGGGCATGGGCGCCCTGGCGAGCACCATAGCAGGGCACTGGGCGCGGATTATCGCCGCACTGGACGGCAGGCTGATCGCCAGTCCTTCGCCCGAGCGCATCCTCTCCGTGCGCACCTGCGCGCCGGCGGATCTCCCGTATGTCGCACGCCGGATGAACCGGCCAGCCGGGTTCGAACCTGTGCGGCCGGCGTCTCCATCCCGGCGAAAGGCAGCCTGAAATCCTCGCGCAGGACGCGCCTCCCGCAACAGTCTCCCAGTTCAAGCAGCCTCCGCCCCGGATCCGGGCGCGACCATGATACTGCCAGCGACAGTTGCGGTCAGAGGCGCTTGCCCATGCTGATGCGCGGTTCGATCTCGTAACCTAGACTTGCATAGAGATTGACGACCACATCGTTGTCGGCGCGCACCTGCAGGTTCACCTTTGTGCAGCCCAAGGCGGCGAGCCTTGCCTCCGCTTCCCTGATCAGCGCAGCGGCGATCTTACGTCCGCGATGGCTGCCGCGCACCGCGACCGCATAGAGCCACCCGCGGTGGCCGTCATATCCGGCCATGGCGGTGCCGACGACCCTTTCCTCATCCTCGGCGACGAGGAACAGCTCCGGCTGGACTGCGAGCTTGGCCGGAATGGCCAGTTCGGCACGATTGTATGGCGGATCGTTCGGGAAGGCTTCGCGCCAGAGGGCATCGACGCCATCGAAATGCGCGTCACGATAGTGGCTGATCGTCGTCACCTATGTCTCCATCGAGGTCCGGATCAGACCACCGCCGGCTCGATCATCCGGATCGTGCCGGACGTCGCATCGATCTCGGCGCGGACGCCGACCGGGATGCTGAACTGGTTCGCGACGTGGCCGATCAGCGCGCCCTGGAACGCGGGAATGCCGAGCGGCGCGAGTTGCTGCTGCAAGACTTCGGACAAGGTGAAGCCGCTATAGGAAGGGCCGGTGTTGCGGCAATCGGTACATTGGCCGAACACCACGCCGGCGAGCTTGCCGAGCACGCCGCCGAGCGCAAGCTGGGTCAGCATGCGATCGATCCGATATTCGGCTTCGTCCGTGTCTTCGATGAACAGAATCGCACCACTGAAGTCTGGCAGATAGGGCGTGCCCATCAAGGCGGTCAGAACGGTCAGGTTCCCGCCGAGGAGGCGGCCGCTCGCTTTGCCCGGCCGGAAGGTGCGAATTCGTCCCGCACGCTGCACGAGCCGGTCGTCTGTCCCCTGCGGGTTGCTGTACACGGGCATCGCTCCATCGAAGGCGACGCCGCGAAAACTGTCCCAGGAGAGCTTGCCCCACGAACTTGCTGCATTGGGGCCGTGGATGGTGGTGAAGCCGGCTTTCGCTGCAAATGCCATGTGCAGCGCGGTGATGTCGCTGAAGCCGATCAGCAATTTGGGATTGGCGCGGATCAGATCGAAATCGAGGAAGGGCAGGATGCGCGCGCATCCCCAGCCGCCGCGAACGGCGAAGACAGCGCGCACCTTGTCGTCGGCGTACATTGCGTTGACGTCGGCTGCACGATCCCTGTCCTTGCCCGCAAGGTAGCCATAGCGGGCAAGGAGGTGCGGGGCCGGTTTGGGCACCAGCCCCATCGCGACGATCGCTTCCATGACCAGCGCCAGATCGAAAGCATCATCGGTGAAGCCGGCAGGCTCGATCAGGCCGACCGTGTCGCCGGGCCGGAGGCGCGGTGGCTTGCGCACCGTCGGGCTGCTCGCGGCGCGGGTGGCGTGGAGGGGGAGGGCGAGCGCTGCGGCAAGTGCCGCCAGGCCGGTGATCGCAGTGCGTCGGTCATGCATATGGACGTACATAGAACCGAAATGATCGCTTCCGGCAAGCGGCCCGCCCGAGCGCAGTAGCCGGCTTCAGCCGACGTCGCGCCAATCGAAGGTCAGCGGAGCCTCCCGGAAAGCGAAGCGATCGAGATGGCGCGCGACGACGCCTTTCAGGCCTTCGAGCTGCTCGGGCGACGTGGCATCGACGCGGACCTCGAGCGTCTCCGCCTGCGCACCGAAACTCGCCAGCCCGTCACCGGGATAGTCGGCGCCGCGAGCATCCTTCGGAAAGGTCACTGTGCCACGTTCCGGAGTGTAGGCGACTTCCAGATTGTGCGCCCAATGCTTGCAGAGCTGCTGCAGATAGCGGCTGCCGCTGGCGGTCGGTACAGACGCGATCGCGCTGTGCGTAAAACTCATTCTCTCACCTCGTTGCCACTCGCTGTCCTTGCCTGCTGCGCCGTGCGGCAGAAGCAGGCTCCGGCGGCGGAGGCGCGATGCCGAGCCTCCGCCTCAAGATTTCCAATCGCGGCACGTTTCAGAGCCGCTCGATCTTCTGGGCCGTCTCGTCGAGGAGCGAGACGATCTCGTGAACGGTCGCCGCCGCGATGTCGCCCCGGCCGACCCTGTCGCGCAAGACGCTCTCGAGATTGCCCATCGCGCGGCGAAGCGGAGTCCGGTCGACCCGCGCGCGCTCCGCGCCCAGTCCCTCGAGGCGCTTGAACAGGGCAACGACTTCTTCGGCCCGCGTGTCGAGCTCGGTTCGTCCGGCATCGGTTGCAGAGAACAGCTTGCGGGTGCCTTCCGCCTTTTCCTCGGCGATCAGCCCCATGTCGTCCAGCATCGTCAAGGTCGGGTAAATCACCCCTGCGCTCGGGGCGTAGGCGCCCGCCGTCCGCTCTTCGATGTCGCGGATCAGATCGTAACCATGCCGGGGCTGATCGGCGATCAGCTTGAGCAGCACCAGGCGGAGCTCCGTGCCATCGAACATACGGCGGCGGCGGCCTTCGCCACGCCCGGCCCAGGGCGCGCCGCCGCCATGACCCCAATGGCCACGCATCGCAAAACGCCCGCCGCGGCGCTCGCCGCATCCATGCATATGAAACATGATTAAATCACTCCATTCGAAACTAATTGCATCAAGATATATCTTCAACCTGCAGAAATGCAAGCGGCAGCCGAAAATTCGTGCGTCTCTCCGGAATCTAGAAAGAGCCGATCGTCTGTTGGATCAGCCCTGCCATCAGCCTGTCGTCGGCGATCGAAGGATGCCAATCGCACCCGGCCAGATCGAGACCACGAAAGCGGATCGCCTGCACGCGATCCGGCATTTCGGTGCGGAGAGCGGCGGCGATGGTCTCGATCTCTGCAAAGAATGTGTCGGAGCCCATCAGGATGAAGCGTGCTAGCTTGTGCCGGGAGCCAAGTTCGCGGACGAAGGCAAGATAGCGCGTCCGGTATGCGGCCTTGAGTTCATCCTGATCGGCCCAGCGCTCTCCAGCTTTCACCGGAGTGGAGAAATCGTTGGTGCCGAGGTTGATCACGATAATCCAGGGATTCCAGCCGACATCGTCGGTTTCGTGGGCAGGATCGTCGGGCTTCAGGCGCGGGTACAAGATCGGCAGACTGAGATCGGGGCTGCTGCCGTTGTAGTTGCGGACGATACCGAAGCCCGAATAGGCATTGATGCGGTAATCGGCGTCGAAATGACGTGCGACAAGAGGACCGAAGGCCTGCTGGGTGTCGGTGGTGTCGTGAATTTCGTCCGCAGTGCAGGCGCGTTTCGCCGACGTGTTGCCGTAACCGACCGTGTAGGAATCGCCGATGAATTCGATCTGCCGGGCGCGCGGCTTCGCTGGCAGGGTAATGCTGCCCTTCGCTGGATAGAAGCCGATGAAGCGACCGCCACCGGTCTGGCTTTCGGTTAGTTTCTCGAGGCGGACGTCGTGCTCGCCGGAGCCCAGATTATCGACGATCAGGTCCACCTTGCCTGGTTTGACGAACGTACGCTTCAAAGCGCCGTCCACGAACAGGCGCAGATGCTCAGCCGGCGCATCGAACACGACCCGGACGGCCCTGCCGCGGAACCGGCCCTCGAAATATGTTCCAGGCCAGCCGAAACTGAGGCTCCCGTCCGCCTCCTTGATCACGCGACCGCCGACGTTCAGCGGCAATGGAAGCGGAGAGGCAGCAGGGGAAGCCGGTGGCGCCGTCGCGCCAAGCAGGGCCAGGGCCGTTACGCAGAGCAGAAACCGCATTCTCTTCCTCGATCGTATCGAGGCTTAGGAGCATGGCCGCAGCGCCGATGCAAGACGGTGCCGCGGATCCTACCGGAAGCCAAATGCCGTGGGCTCCCACACTCTACGCCTTTGCGGGTCAGCGGCCAGGATGCGTGCTGATTTCGGCACCGGCGGCGATGCCCTGCGCTTCGGCCTGGGCGACGGCCTGCTCGATTTCGGCTGCACTCGGTGCGGCCCGAGTTACACGCGCGGGAGGCGACATCAGGGATGGCGACAGGACGAGCGCACCAGAGACGACCCCAATGGTGAGCCCTAACAGCGACGTCCGGATCAGCTTGTCGAATCCGGCGCGAAGACCGGCGGGCGGGTGGTGCGAGTCCTTAGCCGCGGACAGCGCGTCCGTAATCGTTACCGGATTCATGATCTGATCCTTGCGACGCGCCTTGGGCCCGGGGCTCAGGCGAACGGCATCACGCCGGAGAGCAGATGGGTGCTCACGAGGATCAGCGACACGAGGCCGATTCCGATCGATCCTGCCCCCAACCTGATCGCCTCCATGCTCCAGCGCGTCATCGCTCCGTTCCTTCCTGTCCTCTGAGATCGCTATGCGCCTTCCCTGGGGAGAGTCGCGACGGGACATGGCGGCAAATCGCCGCATCGCCGAAGTAAATGCCGGCTTTACACGATCATCCATTGACGAGATGTGCGGATTTGTGCGGAAATGCGCACACAAAGGCGGGTGGGTTCATGCACGACGAGTTCGACGTCGGACAAAGCAATGCCGTGGCGACCAAGGTGCGGGAGGAGCTGGCGCGACGCCGGCGCTCGCGCCAATGGCTCGCCGACGAGGCGAAAATCAGCATATCGACGCTGGAGAAGGCGCTTTCCGGCCGCCGTCCGTTCACGCTCGGGACCGTGGTTCGGCTCGAAGAAGCGCTCACGACTCGGCTGCGCGACGTGCCTGCAGCTCCGGCGCCCGCCCCAACCGACAACGGTTTGGCGCCGGAAGAGCTCGGCGCCTATGGCCGGGCAGGCGTACGCTGGCTCGAAGGCCACTATCTGACCTTGCGCGCCTCGATCGATGAGCCTGGCGCCGTCTATGCCTATCGGACCTTCATCTCGTGGGATGGCGAGCGCAACCTGCTCCAGTTCGCCGAATCCGCGCGCCTCGACAGCGATTTCACTCAGAAAGGGGTGGTCTCGTTTCCCGCTTTGTCGGGGCACATCTACCTCGTGACAAGCTGGGAGGGGCAATATCGGATGGCGCTCCTCTGCCGTCCGACCATCCATGGAGACATGAATGGTGTGCTGACGACCCTGGTCGTCGGTTCCGGATCTCAGCTCATTCCCGCTTCGACGCCGATCACCCTGGTTCCGATCAGGGGCGATGCCGCCCCGCAGATGGGGATCATTCGCGCCGGAATGGATTGTTACGAGGAATATCGGACGCGCGTCGATTGCATCATGATCAAGCGCTTTGCCCTGTTCCCTGGCCTTTCTGCCCAAGCCTGACCAGCGGCCACGAACAAGACATGGGGAAGGCAGGTGCAGAAACTGCAATCGCCTTGGCCATCCTTGCACTTGCACGACCCTTTGCTGCGATGCACAAAGAGCGGGCCTTTCAGGCATCCTCTCCTAATGAAACTTGGCCAGCGTTCGCGCTGGCCTTTTTTTTGGCATTCGCGTAATCACGAATCGCTACGGCTGAGCTCCGAATAACAAAAAAATTGCAGGGGACGATGCCGCCGGAAAGACCGGCTTGGGAGTTCGCCGTAGCATCAAGTCTTCTGCCCCACGGTTGAGGCCCCGCCACCCGGGATTCGCAGCACTGCCCTGCCGAGTCGAATGCAAGCCAACGGTGTTGGACTTCGCAGGATGGCAGTGGTCGATGGTCGATCCCTGCTCTCGGTCTGACCCGCCGGAACTCGCACGCGCAGGCCGTCAATCCGGGCGTCATTGGGTCACCGCACGAGAGCGATCAACGACCATGAGCCGATTAGGGGGCGGGCAGATGGTTGAGGCCGTCGGCGCGTTCCGCAACCTGATCGTCCCAGACGCCTCTTATGCGTGGGGAACGAGCGGCAGTACCCGCCGGATGGCCCGGACCATCTCCTCGCGTCCGAACGGTTTGTGCAGAAATTCGACGGCGCCGCAGGCACGCGCCAGCGCTTCGGCATCCTCGTCGAGGGAGCCAGTCATCACGATCACTGGCCACTGGATGTCGCGGGCGCGCAGTTCCTGTATCCCGGCAATCCCGTTGGTTCCGGCCATGTGGATGTCGGTCAGGACGCAACCCGGCTTCAATGATCCAAGCGCTTCGAGAAAGGAATCCGCCGAGGTGAAATGATGGACTTCGAGCCGATCGGCGCGGAGAAGGGCAGAGAGCGACAGGGCGACGGCAGGGTCGTCCTCGAGCAGATACAATGTGTCCTGGTGAATGACTCTTCTCGTTCTTCTGATCGGGAATTGCCTGGGGCCATTCCGCTTTGCCGATCTTGGCGGAAAGTGCGGGCCCGGTCCAGCTTTGGCTGGTGCTGGTGAAGCTCGCGCTCGGACGCGCCTCGCCTCGCTTGGAGTCGATATCCGCGGTGTACCATCCATAATCGCGCATTGCTAACTTCCCGGATCACGGTAGCGGCCAAAATCACGCGCACATGCCGATGCGCCGGCAAGCTTGCTGCGAAGCGGGGAGGATGTTGTGGAGCTGCTCGCAGCAGCCACCAATGAGGATGCGCGATCCTGTTCGCTTGCCACACCGTTTCGCCCGGTATCGTGGTGACCGCACCACCCGTGGGCCTTATGGAGGCGGTGCCGAATGTACCAGGTGACGGGGCCGAAATCGCCGATGTCGTTGCAACCGGAGAGGTCGATCTCATGATCGCTGCGCTGCCTCGCTAAGCAGAAAGCCCCCAGCGGATTTCTGCGCTCCCAGAGGATCATTGGCGCTTCCTGGCGAAGGCTGACGGTCGCAGCCGCGTTTCTTCGAAACGCCATGACGGGGAACAGGCCAGCGCTCCCCCCGTTCAGCTCTGCCTGCGGAGGAGGAGACTGGAATGGAGCGACTTGCGGGCGTGGTTCCGCTGTGGCTCGGGAACGTGGCGATCGGCCTTGCCGCTGTCGTGGCCGCAGCGGCCTTGCACTGGATCATCGTCCGGATCGCGTATCGGGCCGGGCGGCGTACACCGTGGCGGCTCGACGATCTGGTCATCCGCCGGATCCATCGGCCCTCGTTCTGGTTGCTGGTCGCCTTTGCGCTGTCCGCCGTACAACCGGCGATGGCGCTGGGCGACGCAGGGGTGAGGGCTTGGACCCGCATCGCCAGCTTCCTTTTCCCCGCGCTCGTCGGGTGGACGGCGATCGCGTTGCTCGGCAGCTGGATGGCGTCGGTCGAGGTGCGCACCGACATCAGCGTGGCCGACAACCTTCGCGCACGACGTCGACGCACGCGGGCCGGGATCTTGTATCGGATTGCGGTCTTCCTTGTCCTATTGGTGACGATCTGCATGATGCTGATGAGCATCCCGAGCGTGCGCAACGTCGGCGTTACGTTGATCGCATCCGCAGGCATCGCCGGCCTCGCCGTCGGCGCCGCCGCGCAGCCGGCGCTCAAGAATCTGATCGCCGGCATCCAGATGGCCTTCACCGAGCCGATCCGTATCGATGACGTCGTCATCGTCAACGGAGAATGGGGTCGGATCGAGGAGATCCGCCTCACCTACGTGGTGATCAAGATCTGGGACGAGCGGCGCCTGGTCGTTCCCGTGTCGAAGTTTCTCGAGGAGAGCTTCGAGAATTGGACCAGGAAGACCAGCCAGTTGCTCGGCAGCGTGTTCTGGCACCTCGATCCCGCTGCCGACATTCCGCGTCTGCGCGAGAAACTGGAAGAGATCGTCAAGGGCGCCTCATTGTGGGATGGACGCTTCTTCAATCTCCAGGTCACCAACATGAGCGCCGATGCAATCGAGGTGAGGGCACTGGTCACTGCCGCTGATGCCTCGAAAGCCTTCGACCTGCGCTGCGACCTACGCGAACGTATGCTTGCCTTCATCCGCGAGGAAATGCCGGAAGCACTGGTCCGCCGTCGCGGCGAAATCACGCTCGAACAACGAGCAGTGCCAGACCGATCGTGACAGGAGGGGGCTCCGCCGAAACGACGCCCCCTCCTACCTGTTCCGCGGATCAGCCGCGGCGGCCGTCCCAGTCGCGGCGTTCCAGCCTCAGGCGCTGGTGCAGGCGGTTCACCTGGCTTTCGAGCTGCGCCACTTCCTGGCGGTCGAGCCCACCGCGTGTGTAGCGATTGTAGCTGCGCTGCAGGTTCATGGCGTCGCGGCGCAGGCCGGTGGCCTCGCGCTGCGAGACGGTCTTGCGCTGTACCGCGCGCGCGATCTGGCGATCGAGCTGGTTGATGTCGTTCTGGATCTGCCGCTGAACGGCCGGCTGGATCCGCCACGCCTGCGCGGAGGCGGGGGCAGTGGCGCCGAAAGCGGCGGCGACGGCGACTGCGGCGACGATGACCTTACGCATGACTTAACTCCTCGACTATGGTCCGACGCCCGAAGGCGTGAGAGGAGATATGCAGCCCTGCTGTCGCGCGGATGTGCCGGGCAATCGGCAATTCTGTCGCAAATCGTATCGGATCAGCCTTCGATCAGCACGGCGCGATACTCCGGGTCCTCGAGGGCGCGCCAGGCGCCGAGCGCGACGCAGGTGAGGGGATCGGGCGCGACGATGACGGGCAGGCCCGTGGCCTTCGACAAGGCTTGATCCAGCCGCTGCAGCAGAGCGCCGCCGCCGGTCATCACGATACCGCTGTCGACGATGTCGGCGGCGAGTTCGGGCGCGCTATTCTCCAGCGCCGTGCGGACCGCGCCGATGATCTGGGCGACGGCATCGAACAGGGACTGGGCGACCTCGATCTGGCTGATCGTGATCTCCTTTGGCATGCCTGCCGCCAGGTGGCGACCGCGGACCGTCAGGGTCGGCGCGTCTCCGGTCGGGGGAAGTGCGGCGCCGAGCGCCATCTTGATCCGCTCCGCCGTCGCCTCGCCGATGATCAGATTGTGCTTGCGGCGAACTGCATTGATGATCGCTTCGTCCATCTTGTCGCCGCCGACCCGTACCGACGTGCTGTAGGCCAGGCCGCGCATCGACAGGATCGCGACCTCGGTCGTGCCGCCCCCGATGTCGACGATCATGGCTCCAACCGGATCCAGGACCGGCAGGCCTGCGCCGATCGCGGCTGCCATCGGTTCCTCGATCAGCCAGACCTTGGAGGCACCCGCGTTGCTGGCGGCGTCGCGAATCGCGCGCCGCTCCACCGAAGTCGAGCCCGAGGGCACGCAGACCACGATTTCGGGGCGGCGGGGCAGGCGCGAGCGTCCCCCATGCGCCTTGTCGATGAAGTGCTTGATCATCTGTTCGGCGACGTCGATGTCGGCGATCACGCCGTCGCGTAGCGGTCGGATCGCCTGGATGCTCGCGGGCGTCTTGCCCATCATCAGCTTCGCGTCACGCCCCACGGCCTTGACCCGCCGAACGCCGTCGATGGTCTCGATCGCAACCACGGAGGGCTCGTTGAGAACGATGCCGCTGTCGCGCAGGCACACGACGGTGTTCACCGTACCGAGATCGATGGCCATGTCCTGCGACGCCAGCCGTAGGAATTTGGGTAGCTGCATGATGATGCGGTCCAGCCAGAGGAAAGATGCTGGAAACGCAGCTGCGCTTCCGAGAGGATCGAAGAGTTGCGGATCGGCGGCGTGTCGCACACGGCCCGATCGTTCCCAGGCGCCTTCGTCCCACCCATGCCTATCTACGCAATGATCGGAATTGGCAATCGCCGCAGTCGTCGCTTATGGTTCGCTTGCGGAACGACCTCATGGGCTCCTTCGTTGAACCCATGAACAAGGAGTAGCCGACATGGGTGAGTTCACGGATCGAGTCAAAGGGGCGGCCAACCAGGCCGCAGGCAACCTCAAGCAAGGCAGCGCCAATGAGCGCGTGCGCGAGGAGGGTGCCGCCCAGGAGGTCAAAGGCAAGGGGCAGGAGCTGAAGGGGCGAGTCAAAGGCGTCATCAACAGCCTCTGATCGACAAACCTTCTCGAATGCGGGGTGCCGATCCTGGGCGGATCGGCACCCCGTCTTGGTTCATCCTGCTCCCGCCGGAGCGCCTCGATCTGGCTCAGGCGGTTTGCAGCCGCAATTGCAGCATGTTGGTGTCAAAGCCGGCGTCTCCCGGAACCGCCATGAGCATCCGCTCCCGCTTGCGAGGGCCGATCGAGCGGCTGAGCACGGCCTCCCCGGATCCGTTTAGCACTACGCGGTCCTCGCCGGCAGAGAGCACCGCACCGCGGAGCGTACCCGGTGTGTAGCTCACGATCACGTCGTAGCCGTTCGGTGCGTTGCAATATTCCTGGATCTGGCCGAGCACGATCTCACCCGAATTGCCCGCGCTGGCTCCAATCGGGGAATGAGAGACCGTGCAATGGGTGGCGACGGTCAGGCTAAGATTATAGCCGTATGTCTCTGCATGCGCACTCGGCGTCGCGCTGGCGAGAATTGTCACGGCCATGACCGCAGCGAATTTACGCATCTTCGTTCCACCTTCCAGCGCCGGCACAGGGCGATTTCGGAGGGTGTAAACGCTGAACCTAACTCAACGGTTAAAGTGATGCGACGAACGGCCCCCGCGGTGCGGTCACCGGCAATTCAATTCCAAGTCCTTGTTATTGCGGCGCTACCGAGATGGTGATGATGTCACTGTAAACGCCCGCCCGATGCCCGGAAGGGTCGCTGATGCGAAACTGCACGGGCAAGGAGCTGCGGGTCAGGCCGTTGGTGGGGGGGCTGGAAACATCCGCCTGGCCTGTGGTGAGCGACGCAGACTGGCCGCCGAGACTGAGCTGATAGGGCACGTACCACTCGGTGCTGCCCAGGCGCAGCCTGCCATTGTTCCGCGATTGGACGTTGAGCGAATAGCGGCGGGTGCTTTGCACGCGTAGCTGGAGCGGGACTTGCGCAAGTCCCTCTTCGAGCTGCCCAAGATCGACCAGCGCCTGACCGTTGTTGATCGCATAGGCACCTGAAAGTCCCAGCGTTGCCGACGGCAGCACCTCGATGCCGAGAATGATCTGGCGGCTCGCGAGCAGCCGACCGTTGCCGTCCTCCGCCTCCACCTGCACGCGTTGGTCGAACAGCCCGTCGCCCTGGAGCGCGTCCTCTGCGACGATGAAGCGATATTGCACGACCTGCTGGCTATGCGGTGCCACTACCACGGGCCTGCGCGTTGGCGTCTGAACGGTCCGCCCGGTGCGCGGCGTGGCCTCGTAGGATCCGAACAGATCGAATAGCGCATAGGGCACCCGCTTGCCGTTCAGAGTCTGCAGGCCGAACGGCTCCTGATCCGCCATGAAGATCGGGAAGAAGGCACACTCGCCTTCCCCTTCGTTGGTGAACGTAAGCTCGAATGTGCCCGAGCCTTCGCTGCTCCCGAAGGGATCGAAGCCGCGCACGATCCAGCTACCGGCGCTCGTGTCGATGCGAAGGCGGCAAGCGCTGTTGTCCACGCCACCGCCCGGCTTGCCCTGTTCCTGTGCCGCGACGGGTGCCGCGCCGATCGCAGCGGCGATGGTGAATGCCAGCAGGAGAGGGAAGCGTGTCATGTCAGCACCTCAATTGGGCTTCGGCAGGGTGATGGTGTTCAGCTGAACGAGGCCATCGGATGCGTCGGGGACCTCGAATTCGAACCCCTGCGGCATGCCGTAGACTTCGACACGGTAGCGGCGTCCCGGCAAGAGGTTTGCGATCGCGAACCTTCCCACCGAATTGGTGAAGAACGGCACCGGCTCCGCTGCTTGCTCGCCTAGCGCGAAGACTCGGCCGCCAACCAGCGAGACCGGCTTGGTATCGGCAAGAACCAGGGTGCCGACGGCGCTTACGAACGCATCGGTGCCGATCCGCATCGCATAGCCGCTGCGGTACGGGGGCTTTACCCTGACCACGCCTGGCCCCGTATCATAGCCTGTGGGAGCATCGTCGACGTCGTAGCTTACCGACTGCGCGACGTAGGAACTGAGGAAATTGTTCACTGCCGCACCGAGCGTGCCGCTCTTGCTGATATAGTCGTTCTTGGCGAGCGACTGTCCGGCGACGACGCTCCGCTTTCCGAGATTGTCGTGCGGATAGAGCAGCATGAAGCTGTCGTTGATCCGTCGACCAACGCCGAAATGCCCGTCCGCGAACGCGAGCGTGGTGCCGACACGCACCGTGCTGACGTTGACATTGCCGAACGACGACAGGCCCTGACCGTAAGCGGCGTGGCTGACCGAAGCATCGAAACGATTTCCGACATAGTCGGCGAAGCCCTGGGCGCTGACCTCCTCATCCTGACGGGTGACGAGCCCCCCGAAACCGACGCTGTTGATCTCGTTGAGATTGGACTGGGTGTAGGAAAGCTGGGTGGTTTCGGTGCTGCTCTCGTGCCGGAGCTCCGCGCGGCGGCGATAATCGGGCTGGAAGGCGATGGAGAGCGTGAAGCCGAGGCCGTCGCCGCGAGCAAAGCTGTTTGGAAAGCGGGTGTAATCGACGCCGGCACGGACGGTCCATTTCGGGGAAAACCGGTAGTAAGCCGATGTCCCGATGCGGTAGCTGTTGCCCTGATTGCCGCGGGTCGACAGGTAGGAGGCGGTGATGATGCCGAGCAGCTTGTCGCTGAAGGTGCGGGAATATTGGCTGCTCAGCGACCAGGCTGTGGAATTGATCCCCTCCGGATTGCCGAGGGTCGCGAACTTCTTGGAGAGATAATCCGCGCGGATCGTGAACCCGTCGATACGGCCGCCGCGGTCCATCAACTGGTCGAACGATAAGCCGGCCGAGAATCCCTGGCCGACATTGTCCGCGTTGCTGACGCCGCCGTCGAGCAGAAGGCGACCGCCGCGACTAAGCACGAACTGCGTTTGCCCGGTCAGCGTCTGGATTTTCCGACTTGCCTGCAGCCCCACTCCGATCGCCGGACGATCCAGAAATGCTTTCCGCCAGAAGCCGGAGAAAGCGACCGGCCCTCCATACGTGGGTGACCGGCCGAAGCTCCGATCCGTCGGACCCAGATAGGCGGCAAATTCGTGATCGCCTGGATCGAGATCGATCGGATCGAGATAAGTCTGGTAGGACAGGTTCTGGACCAGTCCGCCATTGTCACGGACCTCGATCTGGACATCGTTGCTGCCGGTGACGAGCGGCAGCGAACTGAAGTCGTAGGATCCTGCGTCGAGCCGCAGCTCGCGATAGAGCACGCCGTTGCGCATCACGCGGACGGTCGATTGCCGTTGCAGGACCAATTGGCGGTTCCCCTGAAGAACCGCCGAGCGGAAGCTGTTGAACCGGCGGCGCTGCCGCGTGACCCCGATACCGCCGATCTGCACGAAGCTCTGTTGGCCACGGGTCTCGGGCGTGAGATCGCCCAGATACCAGCGGCGGAAATCGTCGGGTTCGTCATACACGAAACGGGCGAAGTTGCGGTCGAAGCGGTAGCTGCTGTCGTTCAGTCCAAGCTCCTGCGAGAACTGCCCGTCACCTTCGAAGACGATCCCCTTGTACCGGATCGCGCCGTTGAGGGCGACGGTGGGTGGGTCGGTGCCATCCCCTTCCCAATAATAACTCTGGATCAGGTTGAGGTTGAGATAGGCCGAGAAACCTGCGGGTTGAAGATTGATGTCGTCGCGGTCCGCACGCGGCGGCGCAAACAATTGCTCTACGGACCGTTGGGACGGATCGATCTGCAGCACCACGACCGACAATGTCGAGGGATCGTATTCGAGAGCGACCCCGGTGGCGGCCAGATCTTCGGCCGTGAACGTCTTGCCGGTAAGCTTTGTCTTAAGCGCCGCCAATGCCTGATCGTTCAAGAGCGGCGTGATCAGCTTGATGAAGGTTTCGGTTTCGACCACCAACCGGTCGTCGAAGGTCAGCTTGACCGGAATGTCGCCGAGCCCGCGGTTCCGGTAGGTCAGCGGCACCGTCATGTCGACGTCGCGCTCGTAGGGGTTGATGTCCGGACGACCGTGACGGCCAAGCGGAACTTGCGGCACGCCGACGGTTGGAAGCGGCACCGTCGCAGGCGGCTGGGAAGACGTCTCCACCGGAGCGGCCGGGGTGGTGACCGGCGCGCCCCGCGCGGGCTGGCCGGGAAGCGGTACCGTCGCCTGCCCGATCGCTTGACTGGCGCCGAGCGCTGTCCACGCGACCGTGCAGAGGAGCGCCGACCCTCTCACTTGATGAAGCTCACCTTGATCGGCTTCGCAGCGAACGCTTCCACCAGGGGAAGCTTGAAGGTGCGCTCGCCCAGTGCGGGAACGTAGCCGGTGCCGAGGACGCGGTTGAGCTCTTCGGGTTTGACGTCGATCCGCATCTCCTTGCCTTGGGCATCCGTGCCGTCGAGGCGCCAGCCCATGCCGGCCATCATCGCGTGGCGGCGGCCGCTATTCTTCAGGGTGATCTCTACGCCCGGCCCGGGGGGCGGCGCAGCGCCGCCCCCCGGCGGGGCCGGGGCCTGATATTCGATGGGTCGCGCTGCCACGGCCTCGATGTTGGGCGAGGCGCCCGGCGGAGCGACGACCACCAAGGCCTTCATGTGGTAAACGATTTGGACCTGCGCGCCGTTGGTGTTGGGCTGCGCGGCGTCGAGGGCGACCGGAAGCTGATTGACCGAAACATAATAAGCTCGGGACGCCGGCAATTCTGGCGGACCGACCCATTGCAGCCGCACGACCTGGCGGCCGTTGTTGGGCAGCACGCCCTGTGGCGGGAAGACCAGGAAGTCCTCGTCGGCCGGCGATTCCTTGATGGTGCCGTTCTCGTCGAATTCCATTCGGGTCACGCGCGTCTCGAACGCAAGCTTGCCGGGATTGAGGTTCTGGATTTCCAGCCGTCCGACGGCTCCGGAGCCGCGCGTCTCCATTTCGAGAACCATCGGGGACACGCGCATGGCGAGCGCCGCAGTCGAAGCAATCACGCCAAGCGCGACGATGGTAACGGCGCGCCAGAGCGCGCCCGGAAAATAGTTGAACGCTTTCATGCCCCACCCGAACGGAATTTACATCCGTCTCTTTTTGTCTTCGAAGTGCTAAGGAAGGGGAAAGATTGCTCTTTCCCCTTCCAGATTAGCGTCCGATCAGATGATTACTGAGCCGCGAGGGTCAGCGTCAGAGTGTCGGAATAGCTGCCGGCGACGAGGCCCTTGTTCACCGGGGCCGCCGTGATCGCCATCGCGAAGGCCGAGCGCCACGCGCCCTGGTTCACCGAGTTGGTACCCGACGTGTCGGCCACGGTCAGGCTCTGCGAAATGCCGTTGGCGGTGGTGCCCTGCGGCGTGCCGGTCCAGTTGGCCTGCACGGTGTAGGGGATGTTCGCCTGGAACTGCGCCGAGTCATAGCTGCCGGGCGCCGAGTTCTTGAGGCCTTGATTGCCGTTCAACTTGGTCAGGGTGACGCTGTTGTTGAAATTGCAGCCGGCAGTCGCGCTGTTGATCGCGGCCACCGCTGGGCCGACCATTTCGAACGCATCGCTGACGTTCTCATTGTTGCCGGTGCGGACGCCGATGGTGCCAAAATCGATCGCGGTCGCCGAAGCGTTGTTGCCGGCGTAGAACGAGCAATCCTTGCTGACGCTGCCGGTCAGCGCGAATGCGGTGGCGACGGTCGGGGTCGCGGTCTGAGTATTGCCGAGTGCGCCTGCATTTGCGGTGTAGCGGGTGCCGATGCCGCCGGCGAAACCGAATTCGGCCGCAAGAAGGCCAAGGCCGCTCGGGTTCGTCGAGGTGAACGGGATGCCGACGATGTTGCCGGCATAGTGACGCTGGCTGGTCTGAGCCTGGGCGGAGGTGGCGGCGAGCATTGCGGTCGCTGCGAGAGCGGCGGTGATGATCTTCTTCATAGCTTACTTCCCCATTTTATCGAAACAGCTCCCCGGCGGAATGCCAGTTCGTCTGTTGTCATGCAGCGACATTATGAAGCTGCGGGTGTTTCAAGCCCGAGCGAGTCTTGAACGACGTGTGTTCGGGCTTGGTACGCTCAGTTGGCGTTTAACTCAGACCCGCAAGTCACTAGACGTGCGTAACGCCAACCAAATACAAAAACTAATTCGGAGTTACGGTGATAATAATTGTTTCGCTGTAATTGCCTGCAAGCAATCCCGCTTCGCCGGAGGCGGCGCCTAGATTGATCGCGAGTGTCATTCCCTCGGTGGCAATGCCCTCATTCGTCGAGAAGGCTGCGCCGCTGAGCAGTTGACGGCTTTCGAATTCCTTGCTGAGCGTCGCCGGCTGCGGGCGGCGGATCGGCATTCGGACGCCGATGCTATAAGGCAGCGTTCCAGCATAAGGTCCTTGGCCCATCGGCATCTGCGCATGCGCAAAGCCGCCATTCCGAGCCTTGATCGACATCGTGAAGGGTATGTTGCAATCGAGCTGAAGCTGGGCCGTCGCGGCGAGGCCCGGGCGCATGATGTCACCGAAGTCCATGTCGCCGATGCTTCCCATTGCGCAATGCTCGGCAATTCTGCCCCGAACTTCGAGATCCAACGATTTCACGTTGTCGATCTCTGCCCCGGCGGCAGGCGCGGCAAAGAGCAATGCGGCAAATGCCGCAACTGCGTGTCGCATCGAGTGTTTCCCCATTCCCCCTAGTCGCCGCCAATCCCATCATCCCCCGGGTGTGCGGCCGCCTCCCCAGCGTGCGGCGGAGCGAAGTCGATTCGCCGTGCCCTGGTGAGGTGAACGAGTTGTTAGGGGTTTTGCCCTCAGGGTGGCATCCCCAACATTGGTGAGGTTTGCGGTTTCTGGCGGAAACGTCCGGAAATTTCTCCTGTCAGTCCAATTTGTTAGTGATACGTAATGATAGCAAGCTTAGCTCATGTCTTTGTGCCGCGTTCCGATAAGAGACAGGTTGTGGGCGAGAGGTTGCGAACCTGGGGTGCTAAACGGCGCAGATTTGGCCGTGGACAAGCCCATTTCGCATCGCATCGGGACGGTGCGAACGCTTTGGAGTTGGACGTACACCGGGAATGATTTAGCAATGTGCCGGGGGCGCGCTGTGGGGGCAGCGTTTCCGATAAGATAATGAAAACGGGGGGGAACATGCCTGATGCGGAACCGGTTCCGGTCGCGGAACGGCCGAAAGCCGAATCGCTCGCCTTGCGCTGGCTGGCGCTCGAAGAGACTGCGCGTCTTCTGGTGACGAATACGCTGGAACTGCTCTGGGCGAACGGCGCGGCGAGATGCGCGTTCGATGCAGCGACGGATCTCGCGCTGAGGGACGGTGTGCTGGTGACGGCTCAGCGTACCGCGCAGGCGGCCCTGGCACGATTCGTCGAACATTGCGGCGGATCGGTGTCGACCCTTTGTCTTCCCTGCGAGAATGGAAGTGGCCATTTGCTGCTGCGTGGACGCCGGCTCGGTCCGGACCCACAAGGCGGCTGTGTTGGCATCTCCTTTCATCGCAGTGTCGATCACGTCGCCCACTTCGCCGATATCGAGACGGCTTTCCAGCTTACCCGCAGCGAGGAGCGGGTGCTGCAAAAGATGTTGGACGGGATGACCGCTGACGAGATCGCCTCCGACATTCGGCTGTCCATCGAAACGATTCGCAGCCATATCCGCAATATCTACGTGAAGGTCGGAGTGACGAGCCGGGAAGGGCTGTTCGCACGTCTCAGAGCTTTTCGGATCTGAGCTGCGCGTGGACAAATCTTCGCCGCTTCGTCGCGGCACTTGGTTGCGCGGCCGGTACGGGATAGGGCGCTACGGTGGACATCGCCGGGTTGTCAGAGCAAGAGCAAGAACTCAGCGCGGGTGAAGAAGGCCGACGTGCGTGCTATTCTGCGTCGGGAGGTTGGATGGAACAATCGTGGCGTCCGATTGACGATCATCCTTTGCCCGAGGGGCCGCTTCTGATCGTGTCCGAGGGGCGATGCTGCATCGCCGTGCTGGTCGGTGGCACCGGACCCGAAGGCGCATGGCAGGTCTTCATGGATCCTTATACCGACGCGCTCTATGCTTGGCCCACCCACTGGTTGCCGCTGCCGGATCTGCCGGATCAAGGCTGAACGAAACCGCAATGCCGAGGGCGGCTTGGCCTCCGTTTCCACCACCAGCCGCTCTGCAGCCGCCGGTGAAGGCTGGCAGGCGTCGGCGAGAAAGATCTGGAACTTTGCCGCCTTTGTGACACAAGCAGCCCATGCTTTCTTCGCAAGATCCATCGGCGGCAGCCGCGCTGCGCACGCTGTACCGGCAATTGAGCCGCTCGCGGCGGCGTAGCTTATGGCTGTTGCTGATCGCGATGTTCGCCGGAGCGGCGGCCGAGATGCTGACCCTCGGCGCGGTGCTGGCCTTCCTGGAAGCCGCTGCCAACCCGGACGGCGTGCTTTGGCTCCAGCGTGCGCTTGCGCCGCTGCTTCGAGCAACCGGATTGCCTTTGCTGCCGCTGGCAGCGGGCCTGCTGGCGATCGTTGCAATCGGCGCGGGATGCATGAGGCTGTTGCTGACCTGGCTCACTCAATGGACGGCGATGGCAGTCGGTCACGATCTTGGAACGGCGGTGTTCAGCCGCATGCTTCGACAGCCCTACAGCCAATATCTGATCCGCAGCAGCAGCGAACGCCTCAGCGGAATGGAGAAGGTGCATCGCGCGGCGTTCAACGTCCTGCTGCCGACGATGCAGGGCGTGGTCGCGGCGATGCTCGCCACGGGGATCATATTATTCTTCGTCGTCATTGATCCCGTTACGATCTTCGTCGCGTCGTTCGCGATCATCGCCACCTACGCAGCGATCGCCTGGGCGACCGCCGGAAGGCTTCGTCGCAATTCCGCGATGGTCGCACGGCTGATGACGGAACGGACGGCGGCGATCCAGCAAGGTCTTGGGGGGATTCGAGACATATTGCTCGAAGGATCGCAGCCGGTCTTCGAATCGCGGTTCGCCAAGCTGGATGCCCTGTATCGCCGGGGGAATGCACTTCATGGGTTCATGGTCAACGCGCCGCGTTATGTCGTGGAGACCGCCGGGATCATCATTCTCGTGATCGTCGCAAGTGTTCTGAGCGCCCGCCCCGGCGGGCTGAGCACGGCGATCCCGGCATTGGGCGCAATGGCGCTCGGCGCACAGAGGCTGCTTCCGCTCGCCCAGCAGGCCTATTTCGGATGGGGCCAATCTCGCGGCAACCTCCACTCTCTGCTCGACGCGCTCCGCCTCTCTCAGCTTCCGATCCTCGAAGGTCCGTTGCACGCGGCGCCCGAGCCCTTGCTCAGCGACATCGTTTTCGATCGGGTGTCGTTCAATTATGCGGACGGCCGACAGGCACTTCAGAATATCTGCGTGACGATCGAGGCCGGCGCGCGCATCGGGATCACGGGGCCGACCGGCAGCGGCAAGAGCAGCTTTCTTGATCTGCTGATGGGGCTGCTCGCTCCGGGCGAAGGCGAAATCCGCATCGATGGGCGCCTCCTGGACGCCACCCGGCGGGCCGGGTGGCAAGCGAACCTCGCCCACGTTCCGCAGACGATCTTTCTCTCGGACGACACTATTACCGCCAACATCGCGTTCGGCGCGGCGCCCGACGCGATCGACATGGATCGGGTTCGCTGGGCCGCGTCGATCGCCGAAGTGGACGGCTTTGTCCGTCGTTTCGACGCCGGGTACGACACGCTGGTCGGCGAGCGCGGCGTTCGCCTTTCGGGTGGGCAGCGGCAGAGGATCGGCCTTGCGCGCGCGCTGTATAGGAACGCCGGCATCCTCATCCTCGACGAGGCGACGAGCGCACTCGACGAGAAGACGGAAGCCGCGATCATGAACCGGCTCGCGGGTGAACTGCCGGGTGTCACCCTGATCATCGTGGCGCATCGGGCGAGCTCGCTTGCACCGGCCGAACGCATACTCTTCTTCGAAGAGGGACACCTCCGTGCCGAGAGTTCGGCGTTCGCCGGCAGGGATAGCGGTTGACCGATCAGGGCAGGGGCTCGCGTCTGCGCAGGGCGGCGGCTGAAAATGCCTCCGCGGCGCTCGTTTCGATTATCGTGCCGGCGTTCGGGCAATCCGCATCATCGCTTCGACGCTTGCTTCTGTCCTCGGCTAAACCTTCGGTCGATTGGAGGTGATCGTCGGTGACGACGGCTCCACGGACGATACGGCAGCGAGCGCCTTCGGCACCGCGGAGTCGGATGCGCGCCTGCGGCTGATCCGACAATGATGGCCAGTCGCGTGCGCGCAATCATGCCATCGGACGTTCAACGGCAGACTGTCTCGCGCGCATAAGCTTCGACGACCTTTGACAACCCGCCATGATCGAGCGGAAGACTAAGGCGGCCTCAGCCGCACTCGAAGCGAACGGCTTCGTCGACGCAGTCCGCTTTCCCATAACGGTATCAAACACTGAGCTTCTATCGCTCAGCTTGATCCGGAGGACTGAAGCGGTAGCTTCCGTCGGCCACCGAGCGCCACCAGCTTTCGTTGGCAAGGTACCAGGCGAGGGTCTCCTGCAAGCCCGCACGGAAGGCACGGCCAGGCACATAGCCGAGCTCGCTGCGAGCCTTGCTGTCGTCGACGGCGTAACGCCGATCATGTCCGGCGCGATCGGCAACGTGAGACTTGAGCGACGCCGAGGGGAGCCCACGAGCCGCCGGAGCATCCGGAAAGCGCCTCGCCAACGAGGGATCGGCTTCGAATGCAGTATCGATCCCGGCGCAGATCGCATCGATCACGGCGACATTCGGGAGCGCGTCGCCGCCGCCGATATTGTAGGTTTCGCCAGGCCGGCCGCGGACCAGCACCCGCTCGATGCCTTGGCAATGATCCTCGACGTGCAGCCAATCGCGCACGTTCATCCCGTCTCCGTAAATCGGAAGGTCGGTGCCATGGAGGCAGTTGATGAGGAATAGCGGGATGAGCTTTTCCGGAAACTGATAGGCGCCGTAATTGTTCGAGCAATTGCTCGTGCTCGTCTGCAGACCATAAGTGTGGTGATAGGCGCGGACGAGGTGGTCGCTGGCGGCCTTCGACGCCGAATAAGGCGAGTTCGGCGCAAATGCAGTGGTTTCGGTGAAGGCGGGGTCGTCCGGTCCGAGGCTGCCATAGACCTCGTCTGTCGAGATGTGATGAAAGCGATGGGGAACACCGCTGCCCCGGTCCAGCCAGACGGATTTGGCGGCCTTGAGGAGGCTGTGCGTACCGACCACGTTGGTTTCGATGAAGGCGTCGGGGCCATCGATCGAGCGATCGACGTGGCTCTCGGCGGCAAAATGGACGATCGTATCGATGCTGCGTTCAGCAAGCAGGGCCCGCATCGCGTGCGTGTTGCGGATATCCTCCACGACGAGATGAACGCCGGGCACTCCCTCGATATTGGCCGGATTGCCGGCATAGGTCAGCGCGTCGACAATCGTGATTGCGTCTTCCGGATGACGATCACGCCAATAGCGGACGAAGTTCGCGCCGATGAAGCCGGCACCACCGGTGATCAGCAGGTGCGGCATCAGCGATCGTCCCGCAGACAGGCGCGCAGATTGGCGCGCCAATGCGGTGGAGGGCCGCCGATCAGGCCCCAGGTTACGCTCGTGTCGAGCACGGAAAATGCCGGCCGCCGTGCCGCCGTCGGATACTCGGCCGTCGAGATCGGGACTATTCGCGGGATGTCGCGCAGCAGGCTCACCGCCGCTGCCTCTTCGGCGATTGCCACCGCGAAATCGTACCAGGTCGCGCTACCCGCATCAGTGAAGTGGTGGATGCCCCGGGCCTCTGTTCGGCCGAGGGCCCAGAGCGCCGCGGCCAGCGAGTTGGCCCAGGTGGGGGTGCCGGTCTGGTCCGCGACGACGGGAACGTCTCCGCCCTCGTTCATCCGGCGGAGCATGGTATTGAGGAAATTCGACCCATGACGTCCATACACCCAGGCAGTGCGCACGATCAGCGCATCGGGATCTGCTGCGGTGACGGCCTCTTCTCCGGCCAATTTCGTGCGGCCGTAAACGCTGATCGGCGATGTCGGGGCAGAAACCGGCAGGGGGCGAGACGCCTCTCCGTCGAAAACGAAGTCGGTCGAAATGTGGATCATCCGGCTGCCGGCCTTGCGTGCGATGTCCGCGATCCAGCCGGGCGCCATTCCGTTGAGCAAGTGCGCCCATTCGGCGTCCGCTTCGGCACGGTCCACCGCTGTGTAGGCGGCCGCATTGACGATGAGCGCAGGGCGATAGCGGGCGACGGCTGCCGCGACCGCGGTCTCGTCCGAGACGTCGCATTCGTCGCGGCCGAGCGCGACCGTCTCGGCCCCTGCGGGGGCGGTTGCGATCAGCGCGCGGCCGACCTGGCCAGCTGCGCCCAGGATCAGCACGGTCACACGAACACCTCGGCATCCCTGAGCAACGGCGCGTCGCGATCCTTCGCTGCCATCAGCGGACGTGCGCCCGCGTCCAATGGCCAGGCGATGCCGATCTCGGGATCGGACCAGAGGATGCATCGCTCATGCTCGGGAGCGTAGAAGTCGGTGCATTTGTAGAGCAGTTCGGTATCGTCCTCGAGGCTGAGGAAGCCATGGGCGAAGCCCGGCGGGATCCACAGCATCCGTCCATTCTGCGCGCTGAGCTCGATCCCGGCCCATCGGCCGAAGCTTGGCGCGTTCTTGCGGATGTCGACCGCAACGTCGAAGGCCGCACCGCGCACGACCCGCACCAGTTTACCCTGTGGCTGAGCGATCTGGTAATGGAGACCCCTCAGCACCCCCTTTGCCGATCCGCTATGATTGTCCTGGACGAACGGCCCACGGATGTCGTGCTCGGCGAAGCTGCGGGCATTCCAGGCTTCGAAGAAGAACCCGCGGGCATCCTCGAAGCGGCGCGGCTCGATCAGCTTCAGGCCGGGTAAAGGCGTGTCGACGACCACCCTCACCGGCTGCGGCCGCCTTGAAGCAGCCCGAGCAGATAATCGCCATAGCCGCTTTTCTGGAGGGGCTCCGCGAGACAGACGAGCTGTTCGGTGTCGATATACCCCATTCGCCACGCGACCTCTTCGGGGCAGCAGATCTTGAGGCCCTGTCGATCCTCGATGATCTTGGTGAACAAGGCAGCATCGAGCAGCGAGGCATGGGTGCCGGTGTCCAGCCATGCATAGCCAGCACCCATGATCTCGACGTTCAGATCGCCGGCGTCCAGGTAAAGCCGATTGACGTCCGTGATCTCGAGCTCGCCGCGGCGGGAAGGCTGAATGGCCTTGGCATAGTCGACCACGCGCTCGTCGTAGAAATAGAGGCCGCTGACCGCGTAGTTGGACGTTGGGCGGAGCGGCTTCTCTTCGAGCGAGATGACCTTCCCGGCGGCATCGAACGAGACCACCCCGTAGCGCTCCGGTTCGGCGACGTGATAGCCGAAGACTGTCGCACCCGCCGGACGGCGATCCGCCCGTCGCAGCAGCCCGGCAAGATCATGGCCATAGAAGATGTTGTCACCAAGGATCAGCGCGCTCGGGCCGTGGCCGATGAATTCCGCGCCTATTCGGAACGCGTCGGCGAGCCCGCGAGGCTCCGGCTGCACCGCATAATGGAGATCGAGGCCCCATTGCCCCCCGTCGCCCAGCAGGGATCGGAAGGCGTCCTGATCGTGCGGTCTGGTGATGATCAGGATTTCCCGGATCCCGGCCAGCATCAGCACGGAAAGCGGGTAGTAGATCATCGGCTTGTCGTAGACCGGCATGAGCTGTTTGCTCGTTACGGAGGTAATCGGATGCAGTCGCGTTCCCGCGCCACCGGCAAGTATCAGCCCTTTTCGCACCCAACCTCCTTGCGGCTCTCACCGGAGCGGACGCACCCATGACAGCGGCGGGCCGCAAAACGCAAGCGTCGCGAGATTGGAGATATCAGAGCGTGGCGAAACGCCCAGGCAGCGTGAAGATCGGATTGCCGGCAATCCACTTTTCACCCGGCTCAGCCCACGGCAGGGGTTTCTGGTATCTGTCCATAGCGGCTTCCCAAGCGAGGACCGCGGGGTTGCAGCGATCGGCATCGGCTTTCGCCGCGGCATCGAAGGACGCGCTGCATTCGATGATCATCACCAGCCGGTTGCCCGAACGGTGGATCTCCATCTCCTCGATCCCCGACGCGCGGATGCTGGCGAGGATGTCTTCGGGCACCGATCCCGGCGCGTGATGCGCCTCGTACGCGGCGATCAGATCCGCGTCCTCCTGCAAATCGAGAAAAAGGACATGGCGGCCCATGCTGTGTTCCCTCCGTCGATTGGCTCAGTTGACCCAGCCGCCATCGATGACGTGCACGGTGCCGGTGGTGAACGCGGATTCGTCGCCGGCAAGATAGAGCGCCAGCGCCGCGAGCTCTTGAGGCCGGCCAAGGCGGCCCATCGGCTGGCGGCCGACGAAGGCCGCCCGGGCCGCTTCGTAATCGCCGGTGTCGCGGAGCCGCTGCTGGAGCGAGGGCGTATCGACCGTCCCCGGGCAAATCGCGTTGCAGCGCACGCCGTGCTGAACAAAGTCGGCGGCCACGGCTTTGGTGAGACCGATCACCGCGGCCTTGGTCGTGCCGTAGGCGAAGCGGTTGGGAATTCCCTTCACCGAGCTCGCGATCGACGACATGTTGACGATCGATCCGCAACCCCGCTCCACCATCGCCGGCAGAAAGGCCCGGACCGTCCGGTACATGGCGGTGACGTTGATGGCGTTCGAGAACGCCCAGGCGTCCTCGTCGCAATCGAGAATGGTGCCCGAATGAACGAACCCGGCGCAATTGAACAGGATGTCGACAGGCCCGACCGACTCCCGCAAGCGCTGGATCGCGGCTGCATCGGTGAGATCGGCGACATGCGCGGTGCAGCAATCGAGGGCGGCGAGCCCCGGTTCGTTGATGTCGACGGCATGAACGATCGCACCCTCTGAAGCGAACAATTCGGCGGAGGCGCGGCCGATCCCCTGGGCCGCCGCGGTGATCAACGCGATCTTGCCTGCCAGACGCCCGCTCATGCCGCGTTCCTTGCCGCCGTCGGCAGGCAGGAGGGGCCGATCGGATCGAACGCCTTGTAGGTCAGGATGAACTCCTGGTGGCCAAGAGCTTCCGAGACGGTGCGCGCGCCGCCAGCGACCGCAAGGACCTGGGCATATATTTCGTCGCCGACATCGGCCAGCGTCGCCTCGCCTTCCAGGATGCGGCCGGCATTGACGTCCATGTCGGCGGCAAGCCGGCGCGCGGTCTCAGGATTGGCGCAAATCTTGATCACCGGCGCGATCGCCGATCCGACGACGGAACCGCGGCCGGTGGTGAACAAGGTCATATGCGCGCCGCAGGCGATCAGCTCGACGATTTCGGCATTGTCCGAGATGTTGGGAAAGCCCCAGCGCGGATCGCCGTCGGGCACGACGTCGAGCAGGAACAGCCCGCCGGTCGGGGGCAGGTCGCCCGGCTTGATGATGCCGCTGATCGGTGACGATCCGGATTTCGAATAGGCGCCCATCGACTTTTCCTCGATCGTGGTGAGGCCGCCCTCCGCATTACCTGGGGCGAAGCTGCCGAAGCCCATCGCCGCATAATATGTCTCGGCCTTTTGGACGCAGGCCTCGATCGCGGAGCCGAGCTCTGCGGTGACCGCCCGTTCGGCCATGATCGCTTCGCAGCCGACAAGCTCCCCGGTCTCTTCGAAGATGCAGGTGGCGCCGTCGGCAACCAGCCGATCGAAGGCGCGGCCGACCGCGGGGTTGGCGGTGATGCCGCTGGTGCCGTCCGACCCGCCGCAGATCGTGCCGACGATGAGCTCGTCGATCCGCATCGGCCCACGTGGTGCCGATGCGGCCGCGGTGCGAACCCGTTCGACCGCCGCAAGCCCCTCCTGGATGGTGGCTGCGGTGCCGCCGGTCTGCTGGATTACCAGCAGTTCGACGGGACGGCCGGTGGCCGCCACGGCATCCCGCAGCCCCTCGCGATCGAAGCTTTCGCAGCCGAGCGAGACGATCACCATGCCGCCGACATTCGGATGGGTTGCGATGGCGCGCATGATCTTGGCCGCATAGGCATTCGGGTAGCATCCGGGGAAGCCGATCAACTGCACGTCGGGATGATCGGCCTTGTCGACGACGCGCCGGGCGACGTGGTGCGCGCATTCGACGAGATAGGCGACGGCGACGACGTTGCGGACACCCTTGCGGCCATCGGAGCGGAGAAACGCATTGAACATCAGGAAGCTTCCACGGTGAAGCGGCACGGGGCACTGCTTGCGAGTTTGAGGGCGATGAGGGGTGATGCCCGGGATCGGACGGGGTTCATGGCAGCGCGACCGCCTCCGGCTCGGTGATCCGGACCAGGTCGGCCTCGTGCAAGGCGGTCCAGAGTGCGTCGGGGATCAACAAGGCGAGCCGCTCCATCATCTCCTCGACCTGTTTCTCTCCGACCAGCCCGGGGATGACGCTCGCGACCGCGGGATGGCGGAGCGGGAACCGCAAGGCCGCGGCGGGGAGCGGGACATGATGATCATCGCAGATCTGCTCGATCGCCGCGGCGCGCAGCAGGATGGTCTCGGGCGGTGCGCGATAATCGTAACGCAGATCACGGACCGTTCGCGTCGACTGGGCAAGGATGCCGCTATTATATGGACCGCCGACGATCAGCCTTGTCCCTTTCTCGAGACAGCGCGGCAGCAAGCGATCGAGTGCGCTCTGGTCGAGAAGGGTGAACCGGCCGGCAAGGAGAATAACGTCAAGCTCGACTCGGGCGAGCAGATCCAGGCAGATTGCGGTCTCGTTGACCCCGAGGCCGAGCGCTCGAACCGCGCCCTGATCGCGGAGGGCGCGCATCGCCGGATAGCCGCTGTCCAGAAAGTCGCGCAGGTGCCGGTCGCCGGCTGCGCCGTGGGTGAGCGCGCCGAGATCATGGGCGAGCAGGATGTCGATCCGGTCGCGGCGAAGACGGGCGCAGCTTTCCTCCACGCTGCGCAGGATCGCGTCTCCACGATAATCGAAGCGGGGCTCGAACGCGGCTGCATCGACGAACCCGTGACGCTCGCCCCCGCAGCCTTCGATCGGATCGAGCAAGCGTCCGACCTTGGTCGAGACGATTGCCTCTCTTTTGCTGTCGATGGCCGCGAGGGCTGCTCCCAGACGGCATTCCGAAAGGCCGAAGCCGTAATGCGGCGCGGTGTCGAAATAGCGGATCCCGGCTTGCCACGCCGCGGCGACGGTGTCGTGCGCTTCGCAATCGCTGACGGGCGCGTACAGGTTGCCGATGCCGGCGCAGCCCATGCCGTAGGCGGGAAGCCCCAAGGCGGTCACGCGAGCATCTCCGCCGTGAGCCGATAGATGCGGCCTGCATTTCCGCCGAACACCGCGGCCTGCGCGCATGCAGGGACGAGCTGGCGTGCAAGGGCCTGCCAGCCCGCGTACGTCGAAACGGCGTTCAGCACCGGCCAGTCGCTCCCCCAGATGATCCGATCCGTTCCGAATAGGGCAATCAGCGCCTCCACATAAGGCGGGATCGCATCGGCGCCCGCCGACCCGCACTCGCTGAGCAGACCGGAAAGCTTCACGGCGACATGGCGTTGATCGGCAAGTGGGGCGATGGCTGCCCGCCAGGCCGCAAACCCGTCCGCTTCGTCGATGCGCGGCTTTGCGGCATGATCCACCACGATCCGGATCGGAAGCCGCGCGGCGAGCCGGGCAAGCGCCGGAAGATGACGTTCGCGGACCAGAGCCTCCAGGCAGAGATCCGCATCGGCGAGTGCGGCGAGGCCTGGTGCAAGATCCGGATCGTCATACCAGTCGGCGGGCCGATCCTGGACCATGGGCCGCATTCCGGCGAGTTTCCGGTGGAGTGCGAGCGCTTGAATACGGCGGGAAGCACCGGGTGCGGCAAGATCGCTCCAGCCGATCACCGCTGCGACTCGATCCTCCTGTTCCGCCAGCCCGAGCAGCCACTCCGTGTCGGCAGCGCTCTCCTGGCTCTGGACGAGAATGGCGGCGGTCATGCCGAGCGGCAGCGCCGTCTCCCAGAATTCGTCCAGGTCGAAGTCTCGGTAGAGGCGGAGCTCGGCGGCAGTCGGCCAGCGGCAGCCGTTCCGACCCAATTGCCAGACGTGGACATGCGTATCGATCATGCCGGGACGCGAGCCGACTGCCGGGCAAACAGCAGCACGACGAGGAAGGCGCCGGCCGGCAGCAGCATCGCCAGACGGATCGTTCCGGAAAGATCGGAGAGGAGCCCCATTGCTGCGGTGATCACCGCTCCGCCGATGATCGCCATCACGATCAGCGAGGATCCGAGCTTGGTCAGCGGCCCGAGGCCCCGCAGCGAGGCCGCGAAGATCGTCGGGAACATGATCGACATGAAGAAGCTGGCGAGGGTCAGCGCGACGACCCCCAGGATGCCGCCGGCGAGCGCGGCGACGAGCGCGAGTGCGGCATTGATCGACGCGAACAGGCCGAGCAAGCGCAGCGGCTCGATCCTTTTCATCAGTGCGGTTCCCGCGAAGCGACCGACCATGAACAGAATGAGGGCCAGGATCAGAAGATCGGCGGCACGCTTTTCACCGGTGCCGGGGACCTCTTCCTGCACATAACGGATCGTGTAGCTCCACAGGCCGACCTGCGCGCCGACGTAACAGAATTGGGCAAGCACGCCGGCAAGATAAAGAGGGCGCTGGAAGAGCGCTCGGAAACCGCCCACTTGGCTCGAGTTCTCTCCCGCCACTTGCCGTCCGGCAATCGCGGGAAAGCGGGTGAGGGCGATCAGCAGAGCCCAGAACAGGACGCCGAGACCGATCACCAGATAGGGCATCTGAACCGCTGCGGCCTCCTCCGCGCGCCAGGCCGCGACCGCGCTGGAGCTCATCGCAGCGATCTCCTCGGGCTGCCGCTCGATCCCGGAGAGGATGAAGGTCCGCCCGATCAGGATCCCGGCGATGGATCCCAGCGGATTGAACGCCTGGGCGAAGTTCAGGCGGCGCTCCGCATCCTCTGCAGGGCCAAGTGCGGCGACCATCGGGTTCGCGGCCGTCTCGAGGAAGGCGAGGCCGCCGGCGATGACGAACAGAGCGGCGAGGAAGAAGACGTAGCTCTGCGCCTGGGATGCCGGCAGGAACAGGAGTGCGCCGCCGCCATAAAGGCAGAGTCCGAAGATGACCGCGCGCTTGTAGCCGTATTTCTGCATGAACAGGGCTGCGGGCACGGCGATGAGGAAATAGCCGAGATAGAAAGCCGATTGGACGAGGCCCGACGCCAGATCGGAGAGGGTGAACGCCTTTCGGAAGTGCGGAATCAGGACGTCATTAAGGTTGTTCGCAATCCCCCAGAGGAAGAACAGGCTGACGATCAACCCGACGGCAAGTCTGGTCCTCGCCCCGTCACTGCCGCTTCCGGCCATGCCCTTCTCCTTCGTGCCGGTCTCTGGCGGACCGTGCGGGACAAGCTTAGCGCATCACTTTCATATATAGAAGTCACTTTCTCGATGCGCAGTGCGTGGAGCGAGGATCGCCCGTCCATCGCTCTGAAGCAAGCCCGCCCTCCCATCGCCGATCATGCGTCTTCTCTTGGAATCCCACACCTTTTGCTGCGATGCACAAGATGCACTTGCTGCAGCGCAATATGCATTTGCGCTGCCCTTGGGCATCGGCGATCAATCGGGCGAGAGGATGAACCCTGGAAGCTCCCTGTGACCGGAGGCTTTGAAATGCTCGAACATCTCGTACTCGGCTTTGCCGGACTCTCGCTTGCCACTGCCGCCGCTGCCCAGCCGGCGGCGAACCGCATCTCCTTCGATGGGGTGACTGCCGAATATACGAGATCGATCGACGGCGAGGGCGCGCTGCACCTCGAGGGGCGGTTCATCGAGACCAGCGAGCCTTTCCATTTCATTGTTTCCACCGATGGCCGCGCCAAGGGTGAAGTTGCCGGCCGCGACGTTCGCTTCAGGGTGCCGCGCTCGGTTCGCGAGGCGGCTTTCGGACACGGCAGCGCGTCCGCAGCGTCGCTCGGTGAGCAGGTCGCGTTGGCAGCGGAAAGTGCCTCTCAACCTTGAGAATTGTCCAGCTCCTCGAACTCGGAAAGGGATCGATGTCGGAAGACGATCAGGCCTATTTCTCTCGCCGGGCCGAGGAGGAGATCAGCCGCGCGCAGGCCTCGCACCACGAGGCTGCCGTGAGCGCCCATTACCGGCTCGCCGGTTATTATCTCGACCGCGTATTTGGTCCCGGTCCGGAGCCAGGAGAGCTGCTCGTCTCGAGCCGTTGATCCGGCGGACCCTGTCAGCGTACCGGCCGCCGCATCACCCAGGTGATGCGGCGGCCCTGTTTTTCATTTCCCTTTCTCCGCGACACCGTGACCGGGAACAGAATGCTGCTTTGGTCTTTGGGTGAACAAGGGCGCATGGCCCGGCGGGCTCCCGGCCAGCCGATCGCAGCGAGAAATATGGCCGAAACAGACGAAGCGACAGCGACGGGCGGCACGGGATGGCTCGTGAGCCTGGCCGCAGGCGCCGCAGCGATTGCGCTCGGTTTCGCGCTGCTGCTTTTCCCGTCCGCAGGACTCGACCGATTCCTGAGGATCTCCGGAGGCGCCTATCTGCTCGCCTCGGCGCTCGAGATCATGGCGGCGACGCGGGAGCGTGTCCGGGATGATCGTCTCGCGGCGTTGGTCCTCGGCATCGGCGGAGCACTTGCTGGGGCGATGCTGCTGATCGCGGCCTCGGCACCGCTCCACCGGCTCAATCTGCTGCTGATCGGTGCTATCGCGGTTCGTGCCGTCAGTGCCGGCGGCGTCGGCATGCTGATCGAGGCGCGTGGCCGGGGGTGGATGCTGTGCCGCGGCCTTGGTGAAGCCGCCGTCGGGATTTTGTTGATCGTGACGATGTTCGCCGTGCTGGCCGCTCTGCCCTTTGCTTCCCTCAGCACCGGGTTCACCAAGGCGCAGTCGAGCGTAACCGCGGATTTGCGCTATTTCATTGCGGCGAGCCTCGTGTTCGCCGGCGGGAGCCAGATCCTGGTCAGCCTCTGTGCGCCGATCGCCCGGCATCTGAGGGGAGGCGACTCCTGCGCGAAAGACGGTGTAGTCTCCTGAGAGCGGAGCCGGACGCGTGGCGGCGAGGGCTTGAAGGCGGCATAGGGAGAGAGCATGATTTGCCGGATCTGGAAGGGCTGGACGACGGTCGAGAACGCGACCGCCTACGAGCATGTGGTGCGCGGCGAGGTCATACCGGGCATCGAGGCGATGGAAATAGCGGGCTTTCGTCATATCGATCTGATGCGGCGCGATGGAGCGGACGAGGTCGAATTTCAGACGATCATGTGGTTCGACTCTCTCGCGTCGATCGAGGCATTCGTCGGGCCCGATTCGGAGATCAGCCACGTTCCTGCGGCGGCACGTGCGGTCCTGAAACGCTTCGATGCCCGCGCGGCGCATTACACGGTCATCGATCGCCGCCCGCAGGGGTGATTCCTCTCCCGTTCAGGCGAGAGGGCAGGAAGTGGGGGAGCCGGTCGAGTCCCCCGATCTCTCCAATTCCCCGACAACTCTGCCCGTCTCCCGGCCTCTCCCCTTGAAGGGGAGGGGAGCGATTGCGACACGTTGCGACACTTTTCCGGATTTTTCGACAAAGCTCCGCGACGCGCGAGGCCCAGATGTCTCTCAACGCCGGATGACGGCGCACCAAGGAGACAGAGCATGAAGACCGTCAAGAAGATCATCCTCGCCGGCGTCGCCGCTTCCGTCGTCGCCGTTCCCGTCGCCGCCGAAGCCGCACCGGGTGGCCGCTACGACAATGATCGCGGCCGGGTCGAGCGGGTCGAGACCACCCGCGTCGTTCAGCGCAACAACGGCCGCCAGGTGGTCAATGTGAAGCAGGTGCGCCGCGACGACCGCGCCAGCTATCGCAGCTTCCGCCGCGGCGAGCGGTTCGACAGCCGCTATGCCCGCAACTACCGGGTGATCAACAATCCCCGCGCCTACCGCCTCTCCGACGCCCCGCGCGGCTATCGCTGGGTCCAGTCGGGCAATGATGCGGTGCTTGTTGCGATCACCAGCGGGATCATCGGCGCGGTGCTCGGCAGCCGCTTCTAAGCCGGCGCCGAAGGCCCCGGGGCGGGAACGTCCCGGGCCTTCGGCGTCAAGCCGCGCGGGGACCCTGTTCGAAGCGCAGGCGCAACGAGCCAGGTCGCTTGCCCGAGCGCCAGCGATCCGTCACAATGGCGTGGATGGGGCTTGGGAATTCACTTTCGAGTCCCGGACACAGGAGAGGCATATATGCCGTCTCGACCGCCCACGGATCCGTTCCTCGCGCTCTGGCAGATGCCGATGCGCATCTCGGCGCGCTATTGCGAATTCTGGTTTTCGATGCTTCCGTCGCACCACCTCAGCGGCGAGGAGCGCGAGGACAAGGCGCATGCGCAACTCGTCGTGCCGGAGCCGCTCAAGACGATCGAGGATCGCGATCTCTTCGCCTGAAGCGTAAGCTTCGCGTGCGAGGCAGGCCGGACGGAGAGACCCGGATTCAGTCGTCGAGCGCGTCCAGCAGGTCGTCCACGATGTCATGCAAGTCGCCCTGCAGATCGGGATTGCCGAGATCGAACAAGGCGTCGGCGATCGCCTCCTCGTGACGCGGCTCGAAGCCGAGATCTTCCCGGCTCTCGACCAGGCTCGCCCATTGCGCGACGTCCTCCGCGCTCAGCTCTGCGGACGCGTAGCGGCGAAGCACGGCCGCGAGATGCGTGCGTCTGAGGGTCTCGGCCGGCTGGTCGCTCCAGTCCAGCGCATCGAGTGCCTGGTTCAGCTCCGAGAGAGGCCTGTCTAAGGCGAGAAGGGAGGAAAGGGTCGCGCGACGGTCCATGGCCTCTCCTATCATCGGCGCACGGACTTCCGAAAGAGGCAGCCGAAGCGCTTCTGGCGAACGGCGCAGCCGCCGCTTCGCCCACGACGCGCGATTCGGCTCAGGCGCAGCCTTCGACATATTGGATGCTCGGACCGCCGGCGTGGATCGCCTGCACCCGTCCGTTCGCGCCGATTTCGTAAACGATGCCCCGGGCAGCGGCGTTCTGGACATAGTCGCCGGTGCCGCCGCCAGCCTTCCAGACGGTGACATAGACCGCGGGCGCGGCCTCATATTTGTGCGGCGTCTCGTCCGCAGATGCCCCGTATGTGCTCACCACCTTCGCCTTGCTGTCGCCGACGCCGAGGCCCCGATCGGTGCGCAGCGTCGCGCCGTCGATGAGTGAGATGCGGGTCAGCTTGCCGTCTTCGATCATCACCAACAGTCCCTCCGGAGCACGGGCCGGGTGGAACTGATCGCAGGCCTCCGGATCGGGGCCGCCAACGGCGCCGGAATTGGAATCCGGACCGAGCGCTGCAACGACCTCGGCGACGCTCATGCCGATGCGGAGCGGCCCCCATCCGGTGGCGGCAAGCGGCTGGTCGGGGGAGGAAGGGGCGGTCCCGCGCGTCGGCGAAGCGCTTCCCTCCGAAGACATGTTCGATGTGGCAGCGGGCTGCGGAGCGGTCTGCGCCGTGGGCATGTCCTCGTTCGACTGCTGCACGGGCTCGGCACCACTGCACGCGACAAGGCCAAGGATGCAGGGCAGGACAAGGCCTCTCATGACCGGATGTTCCTCTTTGCGTGGTCAGCGATTGTGACCGGGAAGGCGCCCCGGGGCAACAGGGCGACAAAGATCTGCGACAGGTGGGTGGCGCAACGGCATCATGCGGTTATCCTGATACTCATGACGCTCGGTCTGATCCCCTTCGCACCTGAACATTTCGCAGTCCTCGCCGGCTGGTTCGCCACCGAGGCGGAGCTGGTCTCATGGGGTGGTCCGTTCCTCGAACATCCGCTGCGCCGCGATCAGATGCAGGCGATGATCGACGAAGGCGCCGGCACCCCTCCCGGCCGCTTGTGCTGGATGGGCGTTCATGCGGATCGCCCGGTGGGGCATGTGCAGCTGGCGTTCGACTGGCGGAACGGCAGCGCCCGCCTTGCCCGCGTGGCGATCGCGCCCGATGCACGCGGTCAGGGGCTTGCGGTGCCGATGGTGCGGCAGGTCGTCGACCGGGCCTTTGCTCACCACGAGGTGGAGCGGCTCGAACTCAACGTGTACGCCTGGAACAGAGCGGCGATCCGCACCTATCGTCGGCTCGGCTTCGTCACCGAAGGCGTGCGGCGTTCGTCCACCCGTGTCGGAAGCGAACGCTGGGATACCGCGATCATGGCGGTGCTCAGGGGCGAGTGGAGATCACCCGGCCCCGACACCTCCGTCGCGAAACCTGCGAACGTTCAGCCGGTGGCCCAGGGATCGTAGGAGCCGAAGCTCCAAACGTTCCCTTCGGAGTCACGCGCTTCGTAGCTGCGGCCGCCATAATCCTGATCGCGCGGCGGATTGATGATCTCGACGCCCGCGGCGGCGGCCCGAGCGTGGTGCGCGTCCGGATCGTCGAGCACGACATAGAGGATGCAGGTGACACGGCCCTCGGTCTCCGCGGGGGTCGCCATCCCGAACGGGTTGGAATGTGCCGTGTTGAGCATGATCATGCTGTCGCCGAGGGTCAGTTGGGCGTGCTGAATGCTAACGCCGTCTTCGCTCGCATGAACGGCATGCCGGGTGAAGCCGAATGCAGCGCAAAGCAAGTCGATGGCGGCGGGCGCGTCCCGGTAGCTGAGATTGGCGATTATGCCGGGGCGTAACGTCATGATTTGGCTCCTGTCATCTGGGGAGGCCATTGCTTGTCAGAAAGATCGCTGCCCTGATTGCACGTTTGTAACCTCAGTCTTCGACCAATCCGCCCATGTTGGGGAGAGAGCGGGCGAGGAACATGCGCGGCGTGACACCGGCGAACTCACGGAAGTCGCGGAGCATATGCGGCTGATCGAAATAGCCTGCTTCGAGTGCGAGCGCCGCCCATTCGGTTCGGCTTCCGCTTTGCAGCTGCGCGGTCAACCGTCCGAACCGGGCGAGGCGGCGGTAGAGGCGCGGGCTGACCCCGGTCGCCTGGCGGAAGCGGACGCTGAGGTGCTTGCGGCTGCACCCGAGGTCCGCGGCGAGGTCGCCGACCTTCTCCTCGGCAGATCGGTGAAGTGCCGCCGAAAGGTAGGTCACGAGCGGATCGGCGGCTGCATCCGAGAGCCGCTCACTCAGCATGCCGTCGAGCAAGGCGGCACGATCCAGGGGCGTGGTCGCTTCCGCAACCCGGGCGCACAAGGTGCGACCCCATTCCCCCGCCGCAACATTCAGCGGCAGGGTTCGGTCGACCATCTCGCCCAACGGCAAGCGGAGCAATCGTCCGAGCGTCTGCAGGGGCATGTGGACGTGAACTCCCGCCTGCGTTCCGTTCGAGCGGGCAAGCGCGTGCCGCAGATGAACGCCGCCGGCGAAGCCCTCCCCGGCGCGTATCGTGATGCGTTCGCCATTGCCGTCGACAATGTCGATCGGATCGCCCAGATTGACGATCAGCACAGGATCGATGCTCGGCAATTCGCGCCGGGTCGTGAACCCGCCAGTCTCTTCCCAATAGTCCGAATAGGAGGTCACCAGGCCCGCCAAGGCGCTGGCCGTTCTCAGCCGCGCCATCTCCCACCGGTTCACGCCATCGTCATGGGCGTCGACGCGGATGAGCCGCTCGGATGGATTGGCGAACATCATCGAAGCCTAAACACAATCCGGCTATGGTGCGACGGCAGAAACTCTGTTGCGAAAATCGCTTGACTTACTTGAAACGCGGTGCGATTTACGCAAATGCCATCTTGGCGCTCTCTTGGGCAGACAAGAAGGGCTTGGGCGGACTTTCCCGCATTCACAAGGTTCTCCGATGTGCTGGCGAGGTTGGGGAACCTAACCTGGATCAGTCTGTTGATTCCACGTCTGGTCTCCCTACCAGGCACTGGACGGTAGAACTGGGGCGCCCGGCGACAGACGGGCGCCCCGTCTTTTCTGGCACCCCGCCGCGGCAGCGCGCGTGCCGTGGGACGGCGAAGGCCACAGCTTGCAGAGCCGCAGCCACGGCGGCATCAGCTTGCGGAAAAGGGAGAACAAGGTGGACCTCGAACTGCTGGCGATCTGCGCGCTCACCTTTGTCATCCACCTCATCGGGGCGCTGGCTTATGCGGTGCGGATTGCGGGCGTGCGGACGCGCCGGATCGCGATATCCTTCGCCTTGTTCAACATCCTCGTGCTGGTCTCGCGAACCTCGAACTCGTTTCAAGGGCCGTTCCTCGCCAAGAGGATCGAGGAGGATCTCGCCTCTCCATTGACCGCCCACGTCCTGTCCGATCTACGCTGGATACTGCTGACGGCGACCTTGGCGACGCTCGTCGGCGCGCTAGCCGTGCCGACGTTTCAACGCCTCTTCAGCCGTGCCGTGCTGCATTTCCAGGTGCATCGATCGATTGCGAAGATGCTTCTTCATGGCTTTGCCAAAGGAGGCCTCGGCGCCGTGAGGGAGGCGCTGACCCCGCCGCGAGTCCGGCAGGTGACGGCGCTGAAGGGCGGCACCGGACTACCGATCCGCGTGATTGCGATGAACGTTGCCGCGCAGGCATTGCTGACGGTCGGGATCTACGCGACGTTCTACGCCGGCTACCTCGAACCGGATTTCCGCGTGACTGCCTCGTCGCTGTCGGCGGTGGTAAACGGAGTGGCGACCTTGCTGCTGTTCGTGTTCATCGACCCACAATTGTCGGTGATGACCGACGACGTTGTCGATGGCCGGGTCAGCGAGCCGGCTTTCCGCCGCGCCGTCGTCGCGCTCAGCATCAGCCGGGTGGCGGGTACGTTGGTCGCACAGGCATTGCTCGTACCCGCAGCCTATCTGGTCGTATTCGTCGCGCGTTCGATTTGAACTCTCGCCGAGGCCTCGGGTCCGTGGAACGGCGCCGGATCCTTCAGTCGCGTCCTGGATACAGGCCGATGACGAGCCACAGCGACAGGCTCATCAAGGCTGCCGCGAGCATGTGCGCACGCGGATCGTAGGGGCGCAATATGGCCGCGGCCAGTAGCGTCACGATCGCAGCGCCGATCGAGAGCAAGGCGAGTGTCCATTCGACGCGAGGGCGATCCATGCATTCGGCAGGCACTCGAATGAGACTCCATGTCAAGCGTTTGAGACGACATTGCCGAAGACAATGCGCCAGGAGCATAGACTAAATGCCGTCAGCGTCTCGGATTGCAGAATCCAACTCGAACTTGGTGCCGCGCCTCGCGGGAATCGACCGATCTTTCGGCGCTTGTGTCTGCACAGGAAGGCTGGTTGCCGTGACAAGCCTGTCTCCGTTCGGGTCGAAATGCTGCCGCGCGCAGGCAACTTGGGTGCAACCTCTCGCAGCCGCCTTGGTTTTGTTCCGAAAGCTCCGCCTCAACGGTTGGCGATCGGCGGCCGGGAAGGGGAACGGAAAGGCATTGGTTTGAAGTCGCTTCTCTACGCGAGCGCAAGTGCACTCGCGCCCGGCGATGAACAGGCGGAGGTTGAGCGGATCGTCTCGACTGCCCGAGCGCGCAACGCCGACCTCGGCGTGACCGGCACCCTAGTTTTCACGCGGACCCGCTTTGCCCAGATCCTCGAGGGTGCCGACGGCGTCGTCGACGCGCTGATGGCACGGATTGCGCGCGATCCCCGGCACGAACAAGTCACTGTTGTCGACGCAATCCCCATCGATCGCCGCATGTTCGACGATTGGACGCTGTCGTATTCGGGCGGCTCGCGCTACGTCGACAAGCATATTGCGCCATTGCTGGATGGCGGCGGCAGCGGCGGCGGGGATGCGCGGCAGCTTCGGCGTTTGATGCAGGCGCTCGCCGACGCGAGCTGACCAGGGCGAGAGGGAGTGCCGACTCTCAGTCGAGCAAGGCGGCAGCGGCGCGGAGCATCTCGATCAGTTCCCCGGGCGTGAACGGCTTTACGATGACATCCCGTGCGCCGGCGTGGAGCGATCGGGCGGCGAGCGGCAGATCCGGTACCGCGCACATCGCAATCATCGGCCAATCATAACCGCGTTCCCGAAGCGCACGGATCGCGCCGATCCGTTCCGCACCGGGGCCACCGACATCCATCAGCAGCCAGCCGGGCGGCCGGTCCGCCGCCAGCTGAGCAAAGGCATCGGGTGTCGGATAGGTAAACGCCCAATACCCTGCGGCTTCGAGCGTGCGCGCGATCGAGGCGGCGCAACCTCGATCTTCATCGACGATATAGACGCGTTCGGCCATCTGACCTCCGGCAGGCCGACCCACTGAACCTGCACATGAAAGGAACCCTGCGGCAGCGCTGCGGTTCCGGCGTTAACCATTGTTTTCAAACGGAAATGGAGCATCTGTCGGTAGCAATGTCGGCAAGCCTCTGATTTCGCGCGCTTAGCGCGATTGCTGCGCAGCAATGCTGAGGATGAGGCCGCCGAGGTTCGCGGCACGACGGCCTGCGCGCGGTCCCGCAGCGCGGCTGCTGGAAATGAATTTCGGTGCGCAGGGCGCGCGCCATAATGCGGAGAGAAGACATGACGACACTTGCGGCAGCCATGCCCGCGAGCGGCCCGGTGCCGTGCGCGCGCGACGCGGACATCCTGTTCGATCTGGGGATCAGTTATTCAACGGGAACCGGCGGCAAGCCGGTCGACATCGTCGAGGCGCACAAATGCTTCAACCTGGCCGCGCTGACCGGCCACGCCAGCGCCGCCGAAGCGCGCGCAAGTCTCGCCGTCGACATGACCATGGCCCAGATCGCCGCCGCCCAACGCGCGGCCCGAAGCTGGATGGTGTCCGCCGCGGGCCCAACCCCTGACTCTGGGACGGGCCACGCGCATTCAGCGAAGGCCACAGCAAGTGGCGTTAACCGTTGCTAGTGCGATCGCTCGGACGAAATCACGACCCTTCACTTCCTGCAAGTTGAAAGCTGGAACGAATAGTGAACTTCTATTTTGTCCTCCTGTGGTTCTTGAGAACGGAGCCGTAGGTGGAGGTAAGGTGAGCAAACGTGAACCAGCGACGGGGCCCGCGCGACCGACGCTCCAGGCGGAATCGAGTGCCTGCATGACTTCCCCGAACAAAGGCCGCCCGATGACGATCTTGAGGCGTCTGGGGGATGGAACGTCGCCGAGGTGATCATCGAGATGCTGGCAAGGGGAGGCTATGTTCAAGAAAGCGTCGAACCGGATGATGAGCATCACTGCTGGTTCGTCATCGTGAACAAGGACGACAAGGAATATTGGGTTCGCATCTACGTGTTTGACGACGTGACGGTCTCGGCAGAAGAGCCCCCCAGGGGATGTTTCGCTCCCCCTGGACCGGAGCGTGAACCGCCGGAACAGTTGCTCCGCTTTTTGTGGGCGGAAATGGAGCAAGACGGGCGGTTTCGAGATTTCGAGTGGCTTTCCCACGCGATCAGTGGCCTTGGGCTGGTCACTCCGGTGGGCGAGCCACGTCCCAGAACACTCGCGTGGTGGGCGAGAATGCAGTGAGTCTACGCGGCTCGATCGTCGGCAGGGCGAAAGCTTGAGCTGCGCTGGACAGCAGATCAGGGCATTATCGCAACAGTTCTGCAGAGATGGAGGCGAAGGGCCGCGGGCCGCTTGCCTGTCCGAACCATCGCGAACCGGGTTCGCTGGTGGGCGCTGACGGGCTCGAACCGCCGACCCTCTCGGTGTAAACGAGATGCTCTACCAACTGAGCTAAGCGCCCTGTGCGGGAAGGGCGCGTTTGCGTGACTTTGCGTGCGCGGTCAAGATGGAGAGGGGAGTTCGACGCTTCGACGGACTCCCCTCTTTCTCTTACTGCGTGCCGGCGCTTGCCGCGGCCGCTTCAAGCTGTTCGGCAGTGGCACCGGTGACGAGCCCGCTCTGGCCGAGCGCAAGCGCAGTGCGCGGCAGGCGCACTGCCTTGCCCGACGGGAGCTTCAAGGTGACGAATTCGGGATCGACCGCGTCGATCGTCCCGGCGGGGGTGCCGGCCGAGCCGAGCACGGTCGCACCGGTCGTGATCGCCGCATCCTTCTTGGCCAATTGCTGTTCCACCGCGGCGTTGAGCTGATCGCGGGTCATGCCGAAGAGCAGGGCGCCTTCGTGCGGCGTCACGGACGCCCTGGCGATCGGCACTTCATGCTTGTCGGTTTTGATGATGTAGGTTTCGCCTTCCACGCGGGCGACGGTGCCGACCTCGGCGCCCTTGTCGTCCTTGACGATGGTCCCCGGCCCCACGGCCGCCTGTGCCGCCGGCTGCTGTGCCGCGGCCGGAAGCGCGGCCGCCAGGGCGAAAGCGGCGACCGAAAGCTTCATGTTGTTCACGATGTTCATCCCGACTCCTGAGAGGTGTGCCGCCGTAGGGGCAGCCGATATGAGAATCCCCGTTCTGGCCGCCGCCGCGTACAGCGAACGGCCGGAGTCCATGGCTAGCGGGCCGCGTCGGCGCGGCCATATCGTGGCGACGGAACGACGCGGATTAGCGACGGGACGCCGGATCTTTGCGGATCAAAGCCGAATCCAGCCCATCAGCACGAGCAGGACGAACGTACCCACAGCGGTGATGAGCAGCGAGCCCAGGCAGCCGAAGCGGTTCGAGAAGAAGAAGAACAAGGCGAGTCTCCGCGGCGTATCGCGTCAACGCCACGCTCGCTCACAAGCTCCTGATCAACGTCACCGCGACGGCCGCCCAGGGCGGGCTGGCGACGACCAATTGCCGCTGGCCGGCGCCCAGAGGCAGGATGTGGAGCTTGCCGGCCTCGCGCCCGATCAGGCGTCCGAAGAGGAAGCGGCCCCCCGGGCGCGGCACCAGGACATCGCGGTTCATGGCGCTGCCGATCGCGTCCGGGGGAATTCGGCTGAGCCAGATTTGGTCGCCCGCACGATAGTCCCCGATTCCGGCCGAGACGGTGATCGCCACGCTGTCAGGAACCGGTCGCGGCTGCAGCGACATCTGCTCGCGTCTGGGCGCGACGGCGCCATCCGCGCCGAGCATGGCCGCGACGGGAACATCCTCGCGATCGGGCAATCGCACCAGGTCGCCGGCTTCGACATCGAGTGCGGCAGCAATCCGGTTCAGCCAGCCCACGGACACGGTGCGGGTCCCGGTCTCGAGCCTTCCGATCGTCTGTGGGGTGGTCGGCGGGCTGCAGCGCGCGGCGACGTCCTGCAGGGTCAGCTTCCGCGACCGACGGACTTCCCGGATGCGCGTGATCATTGCCACTCCCCAACCTGTTCGGTTCCTTACTCTGGGCAAGGGCGGCCGGGCTGACAAGAGGCGGGGCACCAGTCCGATCGCGCGGCGTTGCGCGTGCATGACGGTCTATTTCACCAGCGACACCCATTTCGGCGATCACCGCACGATCAACATCCACAAGCGGCCGTTCGCATCTGTCGCGGAGATGGATGCGGTGCTGGTGGAGGCATGGAATGCACGCGTCGGGCCGGCGGACGAGATCTGGCACCTGGGCGATTTTGCCCGCAAGGAGGCGGACGTGCCGGCACTGCTCGGCCGGCTGAACGGCACCAAGCATCTCGTGCGCGGCAACAACGATCCGCCGGGAACGCTCAGTTCCGCGGGTTGGGGAAGCGTGCAGGACTATGCCGAGATCGACCAGGAGGGCGTCAAGATCATCCTCTGCCACTATCCCTTCCGAAGCTGGAATGGCCAACACAAGGGAGCGATCGACCTTCACGGCCACAGTCACGGCAAGCTGAAGCCGGTGCCGCGCCAACACGATGTCGGAGTCGATGTCTGGGCCTGGCGCCCCGTCACCCTGCCCGAGATCCTGGCGAAAGGGTGAAGCGCTTGTCCCCCTTTGGCGATCGGCGTAGGTGTCTCCGCGGATCCGAAACGGGGGCTTGCAATGATCGTCTACGGCCATTCCTTATCGCCTTACGTCCGCAAGGTTCTTGCCTTTGCAGCCGAGAAGGGCATCGAGATCGAAAATCGAACGGTGGGTCTCGGTTCGGACGAGCCCGAATTCCTGGAGGCGAGCCCGTTCCGAAAGATGCCGGGATTTCGCGACGGCGATTTCACCATTTGCGATTCGACCGCGATCGTCACGTATCTGGAAGCGCTACAGCCCGATCCGCCGCTGATTCCCGCAGAGCCGAAGGCGCGTGCACGCACGATCTGGTACGAGGAATTCGCCGACACGATCCTGATGTCGCCAGGGCAAACCTTGTTCTACAACCGAGTCGTCGCGCCGCGTTTCCTCGGCCTGGCGGGTGACGACAAGGCCGCCACCCGCGCGCAGCGAGAGGAATTGCCTCCGATCTTCGACTATCTAGAGCGAACCATCCCTGAAGATGGCTTTCTGGTCGACGGGCGGCTGACGCTTGCGGACATCGCGGTGGCGAGCCCGTTTGCGAACCTTGAACATGTTGGCGCCACACCGGATCCGGATGCTTATCCGAAGACGACCGCCTATATCGCGGCAATCCTGTCGCGGCCGAGCTTTGCGCATTGGATCGAACGTGAGCGGAGCTTCCTGCAACGCAAGGCCGCCTGAGACGTCATAGGGCCAAACATTTCGCACGACCTGGCTGCCAGCGCCAAGTTCCGGGTCGCGCTATCCGGATGAGGCGCGATGCACGACCGATTGCGAAGGCGGTGAACTGAAGCGTGTCAGGCCCGGCCCGACAGCTGACCGCGGTTGCGTGGGCCGCGGTCCTCGTACCGGCTCCAGCCGCAGCGTGGGCAGCTATCATTCTGCAGGTTCGGGTGGATGCCCCACGGCGTGCGAGGCGAGCAGGTCACCAGCCTGAAGCCGCTGGTCGCGACGGCTGCCGGGAGGCTCGCCATCAGGCCGCGCGCTCCCGAGAGGCACGAACACGAAGAAATGGCTGGTCCATCGAGACTCACTCCATGTTGCACTGCATCATAGATTGCCCCGACGTGACATCAGGTCAAGCGCCGCAGACCTGACGTGAATAATTCGCGTTGCTGGTCAATCCGGTTCAGCTCCGGCTGTAACGTCGGCAGAACGTGGCGATGCGCAGCATGGTCAAGACCGCGCTGATCAGCAGCAAAGGCAACAAGTACGCAAGAACAAGCATTTCGACTTCCTGTCGGGAAAGTGCGGATTGCATCGGATCAACGGACGGCAGTCCGCCTTCCGTTCCGCCTTGTTGTGTGCTGTTCAAGTCCAATGGGGGCGTTGCTGTGTCTGGCCGAGCGGTTGCGCAGCCTTCCCGCGTCGCGAGATCAAACGTCGAGATCGCGCGCGTAGCGGTAGGTCGCGCGGGTCCAGCCAAGCCGTCGGAAGAAATCGGGCGCCGCGCCGATCTCGATCTCCGCCAGCGCTTCAACCCGGGTGCAGCCCGCGTCGGCGAGACGCGCTTCGGCTTCCTCGACGAGCGCGCGACCGATGCCGCGGCGCCGCGCCGGCGGTGCGACATGCAGGAAGGTGATACGGCCGAGTGGCGCGTCCCGCTGGAGGAGAGGCAGTGCGTGCCAGGCGAGGCACCCGAGAATGGCGCCATCTTCCTCGGCAACGAGCGGCGGCTCGCCCGCCTTTCGCTGTGCACTGATGCGCACCGCGATCGTCTTCGCATCCCCGGTGTCGCCGAGCAAGGCGGCAAGTCCCTGGGCATCTGCCGGGCGTGCATCGCGGATCTTGAGGATCGGCCGCGAGGGAGAGGGAGGCGGTGGCGCCGGAGGCGGGGGAGCGACACGCGGGGGATCAGGTGGTGGCGGACCGGTTTCCGGAACGGTTGCTACTGCACTCTCGACGATCCTAAGCTTTGGCTTTGCGCTCGGCGGCGGCGGTGGCGGCGGAGTCGGGGGCGGCTCCGCGGCGGGGCGCACACGCTTGTCCTTCGCGGCGCGCGGCCGGGCGGCCTGCGTCGCTTCGGGTGCCACGTTGTCGGTCCGAGGCTTGGACTTCGTCTGCGGCGCCGGCTCGGCGGCGGCAAGGGAACTCTTCCAATCGGCGACGAGCCCCTTGCGAAGGAAGGATTCGATCGCCTCGGGCGAAGCGGTCAGCCCATCCGGCCCGAAGCCGAATATTTCAGTATCGGACGCCGCGTCCTTCAGGCCATAATGGCCGTAATCTCCGACACCCGGGGTGCGGCGCCGCGATTTGACCAGCCGGCAACCGCGATTGGCGGCCATATCGCGCAGCATCTTGTCGCGGTCAGCGTCACCCATGGCCGGATCCGGGCGAGCCGATGCCGCGCAGATCGACTTGGCGACATCGGGCTCGGAGACGTTGTTGCAGGCGCGGGGCAGCAGCCGGGCCGCTGCTCCCGCTCCGCATCAGGCGCTCTGCTTGGTCTTCTTGGTCTTGGCGCCGGCGCTTTCACTGTCGCTCTTGCGCGCGCGGACGAGTGGGATGGCGGCTGCCGCTGCGAGGCCAGCGACCACCGCAGCACCGGCTACAATCGCCGTCTTCGGATTCTCGCGTACCAGATCCGCGACCTTCGCACTCCGGCTGCCGATGCTCGATTTCGGCTGCTCGGCAGGCGCCTTCTTCTCGCTCGGGGCTGCGTGCGGCATTGCGGAATTGGGGATGTGCGACATCATAGTCTCTCTTCATGGATCGGGGGAATGCAATTGGAACGGAACGATGCAGCCAAGGTTCCCGATAAGCGGCCCGCGCTGCGCCTGAGCGCAACGAGCAAGGAAAGAGTTTGGCGCCGAACAGCAGAGGCACGCGGAGCATGGCACCTGGTTCAACGGACCTCGGAAGCTTATCAGGCGTACTTGGAGGCGTCGGCTTAACGGCAGGCCCACTCAGCCTCGATCTTCTCGATCGGGCGATCGGGTGCCCCGCCGACGCTGACAGTCGCCGGGCCTTCAGACATGTTCGCCTGCCCGGGAGCCCGCACCGCCCGGCCGATGCTGACGCTCGCACCGTCGGCTACGAAGAATCCGCCGGAAATCCCCACCGGACCGCCGATACGGAGGCGGGTAACGCGGCCGTCGATCCGGGCGAGCCCGCCGGACGTATTCGAAACGAGGAGCAGGCGATCGCTCTGGCGCAGGCTGCAATGCGCGCCGGCGGTGAAGCCGGCTGGAATGTCGCGCTCGGCGAGGCTGTCGAGGCGTGGGCCTCGCGACTCCTGCTCGGGTTGCGAGACCCGGGCGTCCTCGATCTGGTTGTAAAGCTCGTTTGCCGAGAGATCGGATGCCTGCGCGCGATCGTCCGCCTTGCCGCATGCCGCCAAGAGCAGCAGGCAAACGACCGTCGCTGCCCGGGCTTTGAAGGCCGCGATCGAGCCCGCCCGACACATCTTTGTGTCGATCAAAGGGTGGGAAAGGGTTTGCGGCATGGACGGTGAACGAGCGCGTCCCGTACTTGGTTGCCCGGCTCGGGCGGCTGCCTATCTTTTGTTTCGGCCGCGTTTCTTCAGAAACCTTGATCCAGGTCATGAGTAGAGGATGCGAGGGAGGCAAGCGACAGCGCAAGCGAGGCAGGCGATGACGCCCACTTTCTACTTTCATCTCCGCGGCGAGGATTACGAAGTGCCCGATCTTACCGGCCAGGTCTGCGCCGATGACGCGGCTGCACGTGACGAGGCCGAGCGTCTCGTCGCCGATCTCGTCGAGACGGCCCGGCTCTCCGGCGACGCGCCGTGCGCCGGCACCATCGAAGTGCTCGATGAAGATCAGCGTCCGATCCTGACATTGCCTCTTGGCCGGAGCGCCTCCTGATGCTGGCCTACCCGGTCCGCCTGGTGCCAACGCGGGAGGGCCGGGTGCGCGCCGTTTTCCCAGATCTGCCGCAGGCGGTCGCCGAGGGTGACGATGAGGAGGACGCCCTGTTCCGCGCGAAATTCGTGCTCGAAATGTGCCTCGGTCACCTGACGAGTCACGGCCACCGTCCGCCGCCCGCGTCCGAAATTTGCGGCGCGCCGATGATCGAAACGACGAAGTTCACCCGCGCCGAAGAGCCGCTTGCATCCTGACCTTGATCTTCCCTGCCGTTTTGCGGCACCTGCCCTCCGACAAGGCCCGCCGGGCCATTTCATCGCTCCGAACACAGATGCGTGCGGAGTGGGTTGAAGCGGGTCGGACGGCGGGAAGAGGGAGGGAACATCCTGATGAAGTGCGTGCGGATGATCGTTCTCGGAGGCCTGCTGGCAACGGGAGGGTGCATGAGCGTCGAGGGTTCGAAGACGTCCTACGAGACGGTCGGGAAGATCGTCAGCCCTGCACCGGGCCTTGCGGCGCTGGTCCCGGGGGACGCAAAGATCGAGAAGCTCGCCGACGGGTTTACCTGGAGCGAAGGCCCGGTCTGGATCCGTGACGGCAGATATCTGCTGCTCAGCGATGTTCCCGCCAACAAAATGTATCGCTGGTCCGAGGACGACGGACTTACGGTGTTTCTCGAGCCTTCCGGTTTTTCGGGGCCGGACGCCAAGGGGTTTCGGGAGCCGGGCTCGAACGGTTTGATCCCCGGTCCAGGCAATTCGATCCTGGTTGCCGATCACGGCAACCGTGCGGTCGCGCAGCTGGATCTCGCGACCAAGAAGAAGACGTTCCTGGCAACACGATTCGAAGGAAAACGCTTCAACTCACCGAACGACATGGTCCGCGCCTCCGATGGTTCGATCTATTTCACCGATCCACCTTATGGGCTTGAAGGTATCAATGATTCGCCGTTGAAGGAGCTCGGCTGGAACGGCGTGTACCGGCTGCGGCCGAACGGCGATGTCGAGCTGCTGGTGAAGGATATGAGCTTCCCGAACGGGATCATCCTTTCACCGGACGAACGGACGCTCTACGTCGCCAATTCGGATCCGGAGCGCGCCGTGATCATGGCCTTCCCACTTTCCGAAGCAGGAAGCATTGGTGAAGGACGGGTTTTTGCCGACTTGACCGCACTGGCCAAGTCCGGTTTGCCGGGTCTTCCGGATGGTATGGCAATCGATAAAAAGGGAAATCTCTTCGCCACTGGTCCGGGCGGCGTTCATGTCTACACGCCCGCCGGCAAGGAGCTTGGCAGGATCGACACTGGTACCGCGATCGCCAATTGTGCGTTCGGGGAAGACGGCCGTACGCTCTTTCTCGCCTCCAACAACTTCCTCGGAAAAATACGGTTAAGCACAATAGGGCTTGGCTATTGACGCGAAGTGGCCGAGTAGCGCCGCAACCGAATCAATTCGGAAAAGTTGCTTCGGGCATGATTCTCATTTGAGACGCATCGCGTGACCACGGAGAGTGCAATGGAAAATGAACAACTTGTGCAACTGACTGCCGATATCGTGGCAGCTCACGTCGCCAACAACAACGTCGCCGTCGGCGATGTCGGCAATCTCGTCCAGCGGGTTTACGAAGCGCTTTCCGCTCTCGAGAAGCCGACCCAGGAAACCAAGCAGGAAGACAAGACCCCGGTGGTTTCGGTCCGCGCGTCGATCAAACCCGATTATATCGTCTGCATGGAATGCGGCGCGAAGCAGCGCATGCTGAAGCGCCACCTGATGACCGCGCACCAGATGACGCCGGAGCAGTATCGCTCCGATTACGGCCTGCCGCGTGACTATCCGATGGTCGCTCCGAACTATTCCGAGCAGCGCCGCGCGCTCGCCCATTCGATCGGTCTCGGCCGCAAGAAGGGCGGCGAAGACGCACCGGCACCGACACCTGAGCCCGCCAAGGCCACTGGCCGTGGTCGCGGCCGTCCGCGCAAGGCTGCTGCGGACGCCTGATCCGACCGAAACTTGACGTGACGCCCGCTCCGGTTCTGCCGGGGCGGGCGTTCTGTTTTGTGCGGCGTGGCGACGAGCGGAGCCGATGGTGCGACCTGAACATCATGATGCCATCATCCTTGGTGCGGGCGGCGCCGGGCTGATGTGCGCTGCCGTCGCCGGACAGCGCGGCGCGCGGGTCGCGGTGCTCGATCATGCCGATGCTCCGGGCAAGAAAATCCTGATTTCCGGCGGTGGCCGCTGCAACTTCACCAATGTCGACGCGGCTGCCGACCGCTACATTTCGGCCAATCCGCACTTCGCCAAATCTGCACTTGGCCGCTACCGACCGGATGACTTCATCGCGTTGGTCGACGCGTACGGAATCGCCTGGCACGAGAAGACCCTGGGCCAGCTTTTCTGCGACGGTTCCGCACGGCAGATCGTCGCGATGCTGCTTGAGGAGTGCGCCAAGGGCTCGGTCGCGCTGCGCCTTGGCAACCCTGTCGGTGAAGTTCGCCACGCGGACGGGCTGTTCCTGGTCGATCATGGCAGCTCCGCATTCGCTGCCCCGACGCTCGTCATCGCCACGGGCGGGCCTTCGATCCCCAAGCTTGGGGCGACCGGTTTCGCTTATGATCTTGCTCGTCGCTTCGGCCTCAAGGTCGTCGAGCCGCGTCCGGCTTTGGTCCCGCTGACGCTCGGCGGCGACGAAGTGCTGTTCCGAACGCTGTCCGGTGTTGCGACGGACGTGGTCGCCAGGGCGGGCAAGGCGCGGTTTCGCGAAGCCGCCTTGTTCACACACAAGGGCCTGTCCGGCCCGGCGATCCTCCAAATCTCCTCTTATTGGCGCCATGGCGAGCAGATCGGCATCGACTTCCTGCCCGACGTCGAGCGGGACTGGCTGATCGCTGCCAAGCGCGAGCGGCCGCGCACGACCGTGAAGGCCGTGCTCGGCCGGATGCTGCCCGAGCGCCTGGCGGAGACGCTTGCGGAGCGTCTGCTGGCCTCGGGCGAACTCGCCAATCTTTCCGATCGCATCCTTGGCGACAGCGAACGCGCGCTTTCCGATTGGCGCTTCACGCCCAGCGGCACTGAAGGTTTCGCCAAGGCAGAGGTGACCCTGGGCGGCATTTCCACGGACGGCCTCTCCTCCCGGACCATGGAAGCCAAGGCGGTGCCCGGCCTCTACGCCATCGGCGAAGCGGTGGACGTGACCGGATGGCTTGGCGGCTACAATTTCCAATGGGCCTGGGCGAGCGGCTGGGCAGCCGCGCAAGCCATGCAGTTTTGACGCCGCCTCTTCGCGCTGCAATGAGGTCGGCAGCATGGGAGAATAAGCATGATCGCACGCGCCCTGACGGCGGCAATGGCCGGATTGATGCTTATCGCCGCCGCACCTCCACCCGTGAACGTGGACGGGGGCCGCGTACGCGGCAGCGAGGACAATCATGCACTGGTGTTTCGCGGCATTCCCTTTGCCGCGCCGCCGGTGGGATCGCGCCGCTGGACTGCGCCAGCGCCCGTGCAGCCGTGGCGCGGTATTCGCGATGCGACCGCGCGGGCGGCCGCGTGCATCCAGAACGATCAAGGCTGGAACCACGCCGATTTCGTGTCGGGCGACGAGGATTGCCTGACCCTCGACATCCGTACGCCCGGGCTCGACGGCAAGCGGCCGATCTTCGTCTGGATCCACGGCGGCAGTAATCGTGCCGGCTCGCCCGGCGAGATGGTCACTTCACGCTTCGGCGGGGGCGACATCGTCCTGGTCGCGATCCGGTATCGTCTTGGCATCTTCGGGTTTCTGTCGCACCGCGGCCTCGGCCGGGAAGCGGGCGGAGCCTCGGGAAATTACGGGCTCATGGACCAGGTTGCTGCGCTGGAATGGGTGCAGCGAAACATTGCGCGCTTCGGCGGCGATCCGGCGCGGATAACGATCGGTGGCGAATCCGCAGGATCGCAGGACGTCGGCCTGTTGCTCGCCGCCCCGGCTGCGCGTTCGCTTTTCGCAGGCGCAGTGATGGAGAGCGGAACGCCGGGTTTCGGCCTCCCGTGGCGTAGCCGCGAGGAGGCGGAGCGCCTCGGCGATCAGGTCGATGCCTTGCTGCAGAGCGGAGGCGATGTCGCGAAGCTGCGCGCGGCGTCGGTTCCCGCGCTCCTCAAGGCGGATCTCGGCCTGCATGACGAGGCGCTAGAGGCCAACGATTATCTTTGGTTGCGGACGACGATCGATGGCCGCGTGTTCACGGTGTCGCCGCGCGCGCATTTGCAGGAAGGTCCCGGCAAGCCGCTCCTCATCGGCAGCAACCGTTTCGAACTTGGGCTTCCCGGCGGCCGGCCGCACCGCGATTCCTTCGTCGCGCGGGCCTTTGGGACCAACGAGGCGCAGGCGCGCGCCTTCTATCGGCTGGACCACCCCGATCCCGCAGCCGATCCGCGCATGGGCACACGCGACGATCAGATCGCCACCGACGTCACCTTCCGCTGTCCGGCCGGCGCGATGGCGTCGCTGATGGCGCAAAAGGGTGCTCCGGTGTGGCGCTACGAGTTCGATCTCGCGCCCGGCGGCGGCCGCACCAGCCACTCGGCGGAACTCGGTTATATCTACGGCGATCAGCGTCTGCCGTCGGGCGCCTTGCTCGGCGAATATTGGAGCCGCTTCGTCCTGTCCGGCGATCCGAACCGGCCCGGCCTCGCGCGATGGCCCCGCTTCCAACCCGACGACCGGGCGCATGTCTCGTTCGAGGCCACGGGGGCTATTCCTGGTCGCGATCTCCGCGTGGATATCTGCCGGTTGACCGACAGGCTTTAGGTCCGGCGCGGCGGCTCCCGCTCGAAGCGCCAGTGCTCGCCGCCGCGGCACAACGCGCCTCCGACGTTGCAGGTCTTACCCTCGATGAGTTGATCGATCAGCATGCCGAGCTGATCCCCGCGTGGAGAGGCTCCGGGAGAAATGTGGGTCAAGGCACGGCGGACGAGCCGGCGTAGCAAGGCCCGGGGGATATTTTGGGGGGCGAGCACCGCCCAGCCATCGCCGCTGGAAAGGCGTTCATCGGCAAGCGCGCCGGCGATCGCGTCGAGTGCGTCATCCGCTTCGGCGAGCGCGGCAGCGCTGCGGGCGAGCGCCGGCGGGTCGATCCAGATTGCTTCGGCAAGGCGACGCCGCATCAGGGCGCGGTCGAAGCGCTCGTCCAGGTTGCTCGGATCGTCTACCGCACGAATACCGGCGGACGAGACAATCGCTGCCAGCTCGCTACGCCGCCAGCCGAGCAACGGTCGGCACAGCAAGGCATTGCGTGCAAAGGGTGCCCGGGCCCGCACGCCGGCAAGGCCGCTTACACCGGATCCCCGCAGCAGCCGCATCATCAGCGTCTCGGCCTGATCGTCGGCATGATGGCCGGTCAGGACGACGGACAAACGCTCGTCTTCGGCCCAGACCCTCAGCGCAGCATAGCGCGCCGCGCGCGCCTGGGCCTGGACGCTGGACGCGGCCGCGACCGTGACGGGGAGGATGCGATGCGGAATACCGAGGTCCGCACAGGTCCGTGCGACCCAAGCGGCTTCTTGCGAGCTTTCGCTGCGCAATTGGTGGTCCACCGTCGCGGCCGCCACGGCACCGGGCCAGGCGGACGCGGCGAGGAGCAGCAAGGCAAGACTATCCGGCCCCCCGGACACGGCCACGCCGATCCGCTCCGGCTCGCCTCCGGCGGCCGCCCGAAGATCGTGTCGGAAGCGCTCGACCCACTTGGGTTCAGGAACGGGAGTCGTCATGGCGTCCTTCTAACCGGAAGTCCCACCGGCTGCGACACGTCCGCGATGGGCTGGCGAGCACCGGACGGGCAGGAGAGTGTCGGATAACCTGTTTCGACTCGTCATTGTACTCGGCTGGAGCGTCGTTGCTGCGATCACCGGCACCGCGATCGCCGAGCAGGGACCGGCGGCAGCGGTCGCAACCTTCGTGACCGATCTCGATCATCCCTGGCGCGCGCAATTCTATGCAGATCTTGAAACCCGTATGCTCTTCGGCGCCTGCATGATTTATCGAGAGCGGAGTCCTGCAACCGGTGTCGCGTGCGCGTTCGCCACGCTCGCGCTCGGCGCCTTGTTCACCTTGCCGTACCTCCTGGTCGCGAGCTTTCACGGGCACGGCAGCGTGCGCGCGCTCCTGCTCGGCCGGCACCGTTTATGCTCCTCCCCGGCGTCCCGGGGAGGAGCTGAGGGGATCATTGCCCGAACAGTTTGCCGAGTCCCTTCTTGAGCTTCGATTTGGTCGTCTCCGGCTTGGCCGGCGTCGCATCGGCGCCATCGCCGTCGTTGCTGCCGGAATCCCGCCCGCCCATCATATCGGCCATGTTCATGCCGAGCAGGCCCGTATAGGAGGATTTGGTACGCAGCTTGACAGTCCAGTCGGGCCGCCACGAAGCGGGGGCACGGGCAGGCCGGACCGGATGGCTGAAATTCGCCTCGTTGCCGAAGGCCGCGAGGCTGAGCATCGACTGCGGAGCGGCCTTCGCGACCTCCGCCGGAACCGTGCAGCTGGTTGCCGTTGCAGGCATCAGCACCTTGCCGGCGACAAGACGACGGATTTCCTCCGGCGCCAGATAGTCGCTCATCATCGCCATCGCCTGCACTTCGCTCGAGCTCCAGATGATGAAATCACCATTCCGTCCCGAGCCCATCGTTCCGGCGAGCCATGCCTGCGCCCCCGGAACCCCGCTCCAGGCGAGCGGCACCGCTCCGGACGGGCCGGCCTTGTTCGCCACGAGATTCACCGGAGCGAGAAAATCCTGCCCGGGCGCCAGGGTGAAATTGATGTCCGGCGTGTAATTGCCCTTGATGACATGGGCACCGACCAGCGAGCCTTTGGCAGGGATGCGCGATTTCGACCGGTCGTTCGGCCAATCGCCATAGGTTGCGGCGGTTGCCGGCGACGGCGGTGTCATGAACTTGAAGCTGGTGGTGGCGAAGGCTGGCGGCATCTTGCCGGCGCTCATCGCCGCGAAGTCGAGCACGACCGGCTGCCCCGTCCGCGCATGCTCCCCGCACCCCCAGTAGATCAGCATGCGCCCCTTCGGCTTCTCCATATTGCGCCAGGGCTCGGTCGGTCCGCTGGTTCTCGGTGCCGTCTTGGGCGTGACCAGCGGAAGGCTCGGTCCCGCCTGCAGTCCGGCAGGCGGAATATGCTCGGCGCTCGGCTCCCCAGTCGGGCGCTGGCCGGTGCCGAGTTGCAGTGTCAGATTATGTGCGTAACCGGATCCACCGCGGCCGCCCAACATCGCGGAAACCATGCCGCCGGTGCCGCCTGCCGCCATCGCACCCATGCCGGACATCGTGTCCGCGCTCATCCAGTAGGTGGCCGTCGAGCCGGCCTTCTGCTGGCCGTGCGCCGTCCCGATCGCCAATGCGGCAACGGCGGCCGTTGCGCCGAGCAGCGCAACCCGTTTGCTGTTCATGAAGTAACTCCCCGTCCTTCCCCTCGCTTGCGATCATACCGGAAGGGGGAACCTGCGGCAATCGAGCGGCGGCTGTCCCGGTCGCCACATTGGCCGTGTCCGTCGCGCAACAGCGGACTCGTCGCAAAAAGATGCCGGAACGAACTCTTTCGCCGCGATTTCGTGATGTGATCCGGCAGAGAGGACCATGCGGGCAAGGATGGAAGACGCAGCCTCCTTGAGGGCTCAGGCGGCACGGTGCCGGCGTCTCGCCGCCATGGTGACGACGCCGGACGTGATCGAGACGCTTCGCCAGATGGCACGCGAATATGATGCTCGCGCGGACGCGCTCGAGGCGCAAGACGCCAAGGATTGAGAGATCGCCGTAATCGAACCGCTCCGCGATTCCGGACGTCAGAGGGTGGTGTTCGTGCTTACTGGCACTTGGAAGCGCTGCGCGCCTGCGGCAGGCGCTGCTTCAGATAGTCCCGGATCGTAGCGCCGTAGACGTCCTGCAGCTCGTCATACGCCTTGCACGCGTCCCCGGGCTTGCCGAGTGCGACCAAAGACTGGCCGAGGAAGAACAGGCTGTCGGCGGCGCGCTCGCCCTTGGGATTGTCCTGGTAATTGGCGAGGAACACCTTGGCAGCGGCGGCAGGCTTGCCATCGTCCAGATAAGCGCGCCCGGCGAGGTTCGCGGCCCAACTGGCGAAGCGGTGCTTGGGCCACTTCTTGGCGACGCTTTCCAGCGTCTTCTGCGCCTCCCCATATTTCTTCTGTTCCCACAATTTGTAGCCGGCATTGTAGGCCGCTTCGGCCTCGTCGGCGGACGAGGCCGTATTGCCGGCGGGGGCGGGAGTGGACGGAGCCGGAGCGGCAGGACGCGTCGTCGCCTGAGCCGGAGCGGTCTCCGCCTCCGGCTGCGCGGCGGTAGGCCGTTCGAGCGTCTCTAGACGCGAGTTGGTGTTGTCGCGCAGCGTATTGAACGCCGCCTCGAGCTGGCGGACACGATTGGCATTCTGCTCGATCTGCCCGGTCAGCCCGGCAAGCTGCGATTCGAGCGCGTCGACGCGGGCCGTCAGGTCGGAGACCGCAGTCCCGGCGGGAACGCCCTGCTGCTCGACGATTGGGGTCGCCGGCGTGATTTCCGGGCCGACATATGGCGCGTTGGCGCCCGGAAAGACGCGCCGCTGGACCGCGCGCATTTCCTGCTCCAGCCGATCCACCCGGCGATCGATCCGGTCCGCCTGCTGGGCCCTGGCAGGCATCGCCACGCCGGCCATCAGCACGATGGCAAGAAGGTGAAAACGCATGAATATTCCCCGCTCTCAGTCTGACGCTTCTTCTACTAGCCGCGACTGGCTGTCACCAGCATTAAGAAAGGCTCGATTCAGCGTGCCGTCGCGCCAGGAGCAGGATCGGGCTGGACCGGCACGGGCGGCGCTGCGCCGCCCTGCGTCTGCGCGCCCTGCGCACGTGCGACGAGATCGACGGCGCGCAGGCTGACCTTGGAGATGGTGCGGTCCGGTGGGCCGAGCGGCGGAATCGCGGTTGCGCCGACGGTCACCCGAAGCGCTTGCGGACGACCGGTGCGCACCTGCGGGGCCTGTGCAGAGGCGGGCACTTCGAACCGTTCGCCGGCCTTGAGCGTGCCCTGGTAGAGCGCGGCCGATCCGCCCGGCTCGTCGACCCGCAGCCAGACGTCTTCGATCGCGGTGAGCACGACCGGGCCGGTCCCGGACGCCGGGGCAGCGGCAGGACGTTGCGGCACCGGCTGCGCCTGTGGCTGCGGCGCCGGAGCATCGACGATTTCGGTCGTCGGCAGGGGATCGTCGACCGCGCTGTCGCGCCAAAGATAATATCCGCCGATCAGCAGGATCGCGATCACCAGCGCAACGAGCGCCAGCGTCCAGGGCGGCACCCGGGCCGGATCGGCCGGCTCGTAATGGGCGGTGATCGGTCCCGAAGGGCCGCGGGCCAACCCCATCTGCTCGCGGACCTGCGCGCCGACATCGGACGGCTCGATACCGACCGCCTGCGCGTAGGAACGGGCGAAGCCGACGCTGTAGGTCGCGGCGGGAAGGGCGTCCCATTCGCCGCGTTCGATATGTTCGAGGTGGCGGATCGGGATACGAGTCTGGACCGCCACTTCCTGAAGGGTCAGGCCTTTCTGCTCGCGCGCGGCACGCAGCCGATCGCCGACGGTTCCCTCATGCGCCTGATCCTGAACCGTGTCCGCCATCAACGCCCCTTACAATGCCGAGCTTCATATCTGTTATCGTCAATGACACAGGAGCATGGCTCCGATGTCAACGTTTGCGGCCGTTTCACCCACGTCCGCGATCAAATTCAGGGTCGGTCCGCCCCGAGCGGTGCAGGCCCTCAGTCTAGCCGATAAAGATCCCATTGTCCTCGGCCCAGCGGCTGAGCGTCCCGCGCATGTCGGAAGGCGGAGTCGCCAGGAGTTGTTCCATCACCGGCAGCAGCGCCGAGCGGTCGAGAGAACGGATCATCGCCTTGATCGGGCCGACCGCAACCGGGGTGATCGAAAAGCGCTCGATGCCAAGCCCGATCAGCGCCATCGCCTCGAGGGTGCGGCCGCCCATTTCGCCGCATACGCCGACCGGCACTCCGGCTGCGGAGGCCTGGCGCACGATCCGGGCAAGGAAGCGCAGGATCGCCGGAGAGAGCCAGTCGTAACGCTCGGCAAGCTTGGGATGGGCACGGTCGGCGGCGAACAGGAACTGGGTGAGGTCGTTGGTGCCGATCGACAGGAAGTCGATCTTGGGCAGCAGCAGGTCGAGCGTTTCGGCCAGCGCCGGAACTTCGAGCATCGCCCCATAGGAGATCCGGCTCGGCAATAATTTGCGCCGCTCGGCAAGCCAGTTCTTCTGCTGCTCGACGATCTCGCGCGCGGCGTCGAACTCCCACGGTTCGGAGACCATCGGGAACATGATGTTGAGCTGGCGGCCCGCCGCGGCCTCCAGCAATGCGCGCGCCTGCGCCTTGAGCAGCCCGTCGCGATCGAGGGCGAGGCGCAGCGCCCGCCACCCCATCGCCGGATTCTCCTCCTGATCGTCGCCGTCGCCGGATTGAAGATAGGGCAGAGCCTTGTCGCCGCCGACGTCGAGGGTGCGGAAGATCACAGGCTTGTCGCCGGCACTTTCGAGCACCGAGCGGTAGAGGCGTTGCTGACTCTCGCGGCGCGGCAACGCGGCCGACACGAGGAACTGGAATTCGGTGCGGAAGAGGCCGATGCCGTCGGCACCGACGAGATGGATCGCCGCGGCGTCGTCGCGCAGGCCGGCATTGACCATCACGGTCACGCGGGTGCCGTCGGCAGTGATCGCCGGCAGATCGCGCAAGGCGGCGAACTCCGCCCGCTGCTTCTGGCTCACGGCAAGCTTGGCGGTGAACGCTTCCTCGACCGCGCTCGTCGGGCGGACGAAGGCGGCGCCCTCGCTGCCGTCGAGCAGGATCTCGTCGCCTTCGGACACGGCCTGGCGGATGCCGCGGACTCGGCCGAGCATCGGGATTCCCATCGCCCGCGCGACGATGGTGACGTGCGCGGTCAGCGATCCTTCCTCGAGGATTACCCCCTTCAGGCGGCGACGATCATATTCGAGGAGCTCGGCCGGGCCGAGATTGCGGGCGACGAGGATCGCATCGCCGCGCAAGCCCATCTGGGCCGCGGTGCCGAGCTGGCCGGAGACGATGCGGAGCAACCGGTTCGACAGATCGTCGAGATCGTGCATCCGCTCCTGCAGCAACGGATCGTCGATGTCGCGCATCCGCATCTGCATGCGCTGGCGGACCCGCTCGATCGCGGCCTCGGCGGTGAGGCCGCTGTCGATCGCCTCGTTGATCCGCCGCGACCAGCCCTCGTCGTAGGCGAACATCTTGTATGTCTCTAAAATGTCGTGATGCTCGCCGGCGGTGCCGAATTCGGCGCCGCTGGTCATGCTGTCGATCTGCTCGCGCATCTTGCCGAACGCGGAATAGACGCGGTGGCGCTCGGCCTCGGTGTCCTCAGCGACCGTATGCTCGATGGTGACCCGCGGTTGGTGAAAGACCGCGACTCCGGCCGCCATGCCGGTGACCAGGCGCAGGCCCGCCAGCCGCGCCGAACCCTGGTCGCGCGCGATTTCGGAAGCCGACGCGGCTTGGTCGGCAAGGCCGGCATTGGCGATCAGCTCCGACAGCACCATCGCAACCGTCTGCAGCGCCTCGATCTCGATCTCGTCATAGGCGCGGGGCTCGGCATGCTGCACGCTGAGCACGCCGATCGCGCGCTCGCGCCGGACGATCGGCACGCCGGCGAAGCTGTGGAACAACTCCTCGCCGGTCTCCGGCCGATAGGCATATTCGGGATGGTTCGCGGCTTCCGCGAGGTTGAGCACCGAAACCTGCTTGGCAATCGTTCCGACGAGGCCCTCGCCCATGCCGAGCTTGGTGACATGGACGGCACTCTGGTTGAGGCCGACGGTGGCGAACAGTTCGAGCACGCCGTCGCGCAGCAGGTAGATCGAGCAGACTTCGCTGCGCATCGCTTCCGCGATGATCTTGACGACCTTGTTGAGCTTGACCTGCGCAGCGGCGCGCGAAGCCATGACATCATGAAGTCCGGTCAGGATCTCGCGGGCGGAAGCGGCGGAAGTCGGCATGTTGGTCCTGCGCTAACAGAATGCGTGACCGGAAGCCAAGGCCGATACAGTGAAGATGTATCCGGAACGGCCTGCGCCGCGCGAAGGTCAGACCGAGCGGCGCTCCAGCGCGTGCGCGGCCTGGTCGATCAGCTGGCGCAATATCTCCGCGGCCGGCGCTTCTTCCTTGACCATCCCCACCGACTGGCCGGCCATCACCGATCCGGTCTCGACATCGCCGTCGATCACTGCGCGGCGGAGCGCGCCCGCCCAATAATGCTCGATCTGCAGCTGGGCCTCGGCCATTTCGACCGAACCCTGATCGAGCAGGTCGGCAACCTGGCGCTGCTTGGCGGCGAAGCTCTCCATCTCGCGATTCTTGATCGCCCGGACCGGGATTACCGGCAGGCGCGGATCGATCTGCACGCTGGTGATCGCGTCGCGGGCCGAAGCGCGGATGAAAGCCTTCTTGAAATTGGGATGGGCGATGCATTCGTTGGCGCAGACGAAGCGGGTGCCGAGCTGAACGCCGACGGCGCCCATTTCGAGATAGCCGGCGATCGACCCGCCGTGGCCGATGCCGCCGGCGACGAAGATCGGCACATCGGCGGCGAGCGGCGGCAGTATCTCCTGCGCCAGCACCGAGGTCGAGACCGGGCCGATATGGCCACCCGCTTCCATGCCCTCGATCACCAGCGCGTCGACGCCCGAGCGAACCAGCTTCTTGGCGAGCGCGAGCGCCGGCGCAAAGCAGATCAGCTTGGCGCCATTGCCCTTGATCCGGTCGATCGAACCGGGCGGCGGCAGGCCTCCGGCGAGCACGACATGGCTGACTTCGTGACGTGCGCAGACGTCGATCAGATCGCTCAATTGCGGGTGCATGGTGATGAGATTGACGCCGAACGGCCGATCGGTGCGCTTTCGCGTCTCGGCAATTTCGGTGTCGAGCAGATCGGGTGTCATCGCCCCGCAGGCGATCACCCCGAACGCACCGGCGTTGGACAGCGCGGAGACCAGGTTGCGCTCCGAAATCCAGCTCATCGCGCCGCCGAGGACCGCGACGTCGCAGCCGAGGAAATCGGTGCCGCGCTTCATCAGCCGCGCGAGGCGATCGTGACCGATGTCGGCGGACGTCTGCTCCGCCGCGACGGCGACTTCGCTGGTCACGCGCTGGTCTCCGCGTCGAGCCCGTAGGTGCTGTGCAGCACGCGCACCGCGAGCTCGGTATATTCCTCGGCGATCAGCACGGAGACCTTGATCTCGGAGGTGGTGATGGCGAGGATATTGATGTTGCGGGCGGCGAGCGCTTCGAACATCTGCGCAGCGATGCCGGCATTGGAGCGCATGCCGACGCCGACGGCGCTGACCTTCACGACATTGGTGTCGGTGACGAGGCCGTCGAAGCCCATTGTCTCACGCACCTTCTCCAGCACCGCGCGGGTCTGCGGCAGCGAGGCGGCCGGCACGGTGAAGGTCAGATCGCTCTTCGAGCTCGGCTGCGGCACGCTTTGCACGATCATGTCGACGTTGATGCCGGCGTCAGCGAGCGGCAGGAAGATTCCCGCGACGGTGCCAGGCTTGTCGGGCAGGCCGGTGAGGGTGACCATCGCCTCGTTCTTGTCATAGGCGATGCCGGTGATCAGTTGCCGTTCCATGTCGAATTCCTCGAGAGCCTCGTCGGCGACGACCATCGTCCCGGGACGGTCATCGAAGGAGGAGAGCACCCGCAGCGGCATGTTCTCGCGCATGGCGAGGCCGACCGAGCGGGTCTGGAGCACCTTGGCGCCGACCGAGGCCAGTTCGAGCATCTCCTCGTAGGTGATGATCGGCAGCTTGCGGGCGCGCGGGACGATGCGGGGATCGGTGGTGTAGACGCCGTCGACGTCGGTGTAGATGTCGCAGCGATCGGCCTTCATCGCGGCGGCGAGCGCCACCGCCGACGTGTCGGATCCGCCGCGGCCGAGCGTGGTCACGTCGCCGGCTTCGGTGACGCCCTGGAAGCCCGGGATGACGGCAATTCCGCCCTCGTCGAACACGCGCTCCAGCACTGCGGCGTCGATGCCCTCGATGAGTGCGGCGCCGTGGCCGGACGTCCGGATCGGCAGCTGCCAGCCCATGTAGGATTTGGCGTTGAGCCCCATGCCCTGCAAGGTGATCGCCAGCAGCCCGCTCGTCACCTGCTCGCCGGAAGCGACGACGACGTCATATTCGCGCGGATCGTAGAGCGACGCCGCCTCGCGGCAGAGCTGGACCAGCCGATCGGTTTCGCCGGCCATCGCCGACACGACGACGGCGATCTGGTTGCCGGCTTCGACCTCGCGCTTCACCAGGCTTGCGACATGGCGGATGCGTTCGATGCCTGCCATCGAAGTGCCGCCGAATTTCATCACGATACGGGCCATTGGGCTGCGGCTCTTATCAATTGCCGCCGCACATTCAAGCGGCGGAGGTGAGGGGAATCAGGCGCGTGCTGCGACGAGCCATTCCGGAACGGCATCTGCGGCGATCAGCCGGTCGATGTCGATGCGCTTTCGAACCACCGCCCAATCGGATCCGTGGACGAGGACCTCCGGCGTGAGCGGCCGCGAATTGTAGGTGCTGGACATTGCCGCCGCATAGGCCCCGGCAGTGCGGAAGATGACGAGTTCCCCCGGCTGGACGGTGTCCATCTCGCGTCCCATTGCGAACGTGTCTCCGGTCTCGCAGACCGGACCAACGACGTTGACCGTCGCCTTGCTGCCATGCGGCGCTACCGCTTCGATCGAATGCCATGCGTCGTAAAGGGCAGGCCGCATCAGATCGTTCATCGCCGCGTCGACGACCACGAACGGGTGGGTGGAGCCGGGCTTGACCCGGATCACGCGGGTGAGGAGCACGCCGGCATTGCCGACGATCAGCCGACCGGGCTCGAACACCAGGCGCACGTTCCAGCCGCTGGCGACCCGCCGTACCATTGCCCCATATTCCTCGGGCGACGGGGGCGAGGGGAGATCTGAATTGTACGGGATTCCGAGCCCGCCGCCAAGATCGGCGACTGTGATCACGTGGCCGGCGTCGCGTAGATTGCCGATCAGCATCCCGACCTTGGTAAAGGCTGCTTCCAGCGGATCGAGGCTGGTCAGCTGGCTGCCGATGTGGACGGCGACGCCCTGAACATCGAGCCCGGGGAGCTCCGCAGCGCGGCGGTAGGCGGCAAGCGCATCGGCAAAGGGCACGCCGAACTTGTTTTCGGCCGAGCCGGTCGAGATCTTGGCATGGGTGCCTGCGACGACGTCCGGATTGACGCGGAAGCCGACTGGGGCGCGCCGCCCGAGCCGGGTCGCCACCGCCGACAGCATTTCCGCTTCCTCGACCGATTCCAGGTTGAACTGGAACAGGCCGCCTTCGAGGGCGAGCGCCATTTCCTCCTCGGTCTTGCCGACGCCGGAGAAGACGATCTTTTCCGGCGCGATCCCTGCCGAGAGCGCGCGGCGATATTCGCCGCCGGAGACGACGTCCGCGCCAAGGCCTTCGGCACCGAGCGTCGCCAGCACGGCGGCGTTGGGGTTGGCCTTGACCGCATAGGCGATCAGCGGGTCGGCGAGCGGCTCCAGCGATTGCCGCAATACCTGGGCGTGGCGTACCATTGTCGCCGAGGAATAGACATAGACCGGGGTTCCGACCGCGTCGGCGATCTCGGAAAGCGGCACGTCCTCGCAATGAAGGGCGCCGCCCTGGTGCGTAAAATAGTCCATGAAGGCCTTCGCGCGGGCTGAAGAGGGAAACGATGTCGCGTCTGCCGGTTTTGATCCCGGCACGGCCGTTTCGCCGTGGGAAACGGACTCGTGCCCTGATAGGGAGCAGGCATGACCATGGCAAGCGATCCGACCCCCGGCACCACCATCGATCCCAACGAAGCCGCCCATTTCGGCCGCATGGCGGCCGAGTGGTGGGATCCGAACGGCTCGTCGGCCATGCTTCACCGCCTCAATCCGGTGCGGCTCGCCTACATTCGGGATCGGCTCGATCAGCATTGGAGCCTCGACGAATGCGACATCCGCCCGCTCAAGGGCCGCCGCGCCGCCGATGTCGGCTGCGGAGCGGGGTTGCTTGCGGAGCCGCTCGCCAGGCTCGGCGCGGAGGTTACCGGTCTCGATCCGGCGCCCGAGAATATCGCCGCGGCGCGGGAGCATGCGCTGGGGCAGGGGCTTCAGATCGATTATCGCGTCGGCAGCATCGAGGCGCTTTCCGGCCCTTATGATCTCATCACCTCGCTGGAGGTGGTGGAGCACGTGTCCGACGTCCGGCAATATCTCCAGGGGCTCGCCGATGCGCTTGCCGACGACGGGTTGCTGATCCTGTCGACTCCCAACCGCACCGGGCTGTCCCGGTTCATGCTGATCACCGCAGCCGAGGGAACCGGCCAGATCCCCCGCGGCACGCACGACTGGGACAAGTTCCTGACGCCGGAAGAGCTCACTGCTGTCCTGCGCGACGTGGGCCTCGATCCGATCGATTGCACCGGTCTGAGCTGGGGCCCCGCGCGCGGTTTCCACCTCTCGGAGACCAAGTCACTCAACTATCTGTTGACGGCGCGCCGCAGCGCTTAGCGGCGATCGGATCTAGAAGAAGTCGACCTTGTCGTAATGGGCGGGAGGTGTGATCACCTCCATGCGCTCGCCGAGCAGGGTTCGGAAGCTCGGCCGCGACTTCATCACCGAATACCAGTCGGTGGTCTGCTTGTGGCCGCGCCAGTCGATCCCACCCAGATAATCGGCCACCGACAGATGCGCGGCCGCGGTGAGATCGGCGAGGCTCAGCACCGGTCCGCCGAGCCAGCGGCGATGATCGAGCAGGTAATCGATATAATCGAGATGGGCGTTGGCGGTCTTCATGGCCTCGCGCAGAATCCGCGTGTCCGGCGCGTCGCGGCTGACCAGCCGCTTCTTCATCCGCTCTTCCATCAACGGGCCGACGACATCCGCATAGAGGCGCTCGTCGAACCAGGCGACGAGCCGCCGAACTTCCGCCCGCGCCGCTGCGCCGCCGGCAAGCATCGGCGCACGATCGACCGTTTCCTCGAAATATTCGCAGATCGCGTTCGAATCGATCAGGACGAGGCCCTTTGATTCCTCGACGAGCACCGGCGTCTGGCCGGCCGGATTGAGGTCCATGAACTCGTCGCGATTGGCCCAGGGATTTTCGCGCACCAGCTCATGCGCGATGCCCTTTTCGCCCAATTGGAGCCGAACCTTGCGCGAAAACGGGCAAAGGGGAAATTGATAGAGCTGCCACATGCCGGCCGTCTTAGCCGCCGAAGCGCGCGAAAACTACGCCGATCTGAGGTGTAATCGCAATCCCGGCTCAGCGCTCCCAGTCGTCTTCGAGATCGGGGTCGTACCGGCGCTCGCCGCGGCGCGCCCTGCTCTGTGCGATCGCGTCTTCCATACGCCGGGCTGCATCTTCGAGCGAGCGCCGGAGGACGGGCGTAAGCACGGCAAGCTGCTCGACCGCGGAGCCGACCCCGGCGCTTGCGATGGCGATCTCGTCGCGGACCCGGTCGCGGGCATAGGGATCGTCGCGACTGGCCACGTCGCCAAGCGTCTCGTCGCGTTCGCGGCGGCTGAGCCTGCGGCCCTCGATGGCTTCGCGCAGCGGCCCGACCGGCGTGTCGAGAATGGCATCGGCAATGGCACCAACGCGGTCGCCCATGGCATCGATCTCGCCAGGCGCAGGCAGGCTGCGGACCACCTCGTCGTCGCGAGGATCCGGATAGGCCTGAGCGAAGGCAGGCGCGGCAAGCGCGAACGTGCTTGCGGCAATGATCAGCTTACGCATCGGACAAGCCTCCTTAAGTCCTTGGCGGCACGGGGAAAACGCATCTCCGTGCGAATCGGTTGCCGTCTATGGACAATAAGGGATGAGCCGCCGCTGAATAAGGTTCAAGCGCGGCGTTTTCCGAGAGGTTGCGGGTGCTTAGCGCGCCATCAGCCAGATCGCGGCAGCGGTGCCGGCGACAATGCGGTACCAGGCGAACGGCGCGAAGCCGTAGCGGGTAACGATGTTGATGAACCAGCGAATCACCACCAGGGCAACCACGAAGGATACGACGAAGCCGATGGCGATCGTGCCGATGGCGCCGCTGTCGAGTGCTTCGCTGGTCTTGTAGAGATCGTAGCCGGAGGCGGCGAGCATCGTCGGCACCGCCAGGAAGAAGCTGAACTCGGCCGCCGTCTTGCGCTCGACGCCGAGCGAAAGGGCGCCCATGATCGTCGCGCCGGATCGGCTGACCCCGGGGATCATCGACAGGCATTGGACCACGCCGATGCCCAGCGCGACCTTCCAGCTCATCGCCTCGACGCTGTGGACACGCGGGTTCTTGATCAGTCGCTCGAGGATCAGGATCGCGATACCGCCGACGACGAGCGCGACCGCAACGGTCATCGGGCTCTCGAGCAGCGCCTTGACGCCGTCATAGACGATCAGCCCGACCACCGCCGACGGCAGGAAGCCGAGCAGGATGTTGCGGGTGAAGATCAGCGCCTGCGGATCGAGGCGGAACAGGCCGATCGCGACGTCCAGGAACCGGCGCCAGTAGAGCACCAGAACCGCCAGGATCGCGCCGAGCTGGATGACGATCTCGAAGGTCCCCGAGGCCCCGCTCTTGAAGCCGAGCAGCTCGGCCGCAAGCACCAGGTGGCCGGTGGAAGAGACCGGAATGAACTCGGTGACGCCTTCGACGATGCCGAGCAGGATGATGGTCAGAAGGTTTGCGTCCATGGTCCGTCCGAATGCGCTTCGCCGCTCGGCATGCCGAGGGCAGGGCGTCCACCCACTTGCTCAGCACGGCGGCGGTGCGCCGTGCAAAGCTTCGGGCCTCAATAAGGTGATTTGGCAGCGAAGCGGCCGTGGCGACGGTAAGCCAGCAGCCATCCTTCCGCAACTGCAGCAATCGGTGTCTTGGGAAGCCCGAACGCCTCGAGGCCGGGCGCACCTTCGGACACGACATTGTCCTTCTGCAGCATCAGCCACTGATCCCAGGTCAGCGGCGCGCCGGGAAGCCAGCCTGTCAGCCGCGCCAACCCCGATGCGGCTGCATCGGGCACGTCGATCAGCGAGCGATTGTGCCCCGTGCTCTTGCAGACGAATTCCATGATTTCGCGCATGGTGAGCACCTGCGGCCCGCCGAGCTCGTAGTCTTTCCCCGCATGGGTCGTGGGGTCACAGGCAGCAGCGGCGATCGCGCGGGCCACTTCGGCGGCATAGACCGGCTGGAAGCGGGCCTTGCCGCGGATCACCGGCAGTGCCGGCGCCAGCCGGGCGAGCGCCGCGAAGCGATTGACGAAATTGTCCTCGCGCCCGAACAGGATCGACGGGCGCATGATCGTCGCCGATGGGAAGGCGGCGCGCACCGCCTGTTCGCCCTCTGCCTTGGAGCGGCCATACGCCGATTCGCTCTTCACATCGACGCCGAGCGCCGAGATGTGGACGAGGGCGTCGGCGCCTGCGGCCTGGGCCGCCTCGGCGACGTTGCGGGCGCCGTCGACATGAATGCCCTCGAAATCACCCTTGAGGGTGCCGACCAGGTTGACCACCGCGTCGCTGCCCTCGACTGCGGCCCGCACCCGCGCCGCGTCGCGGATGTCGCACGACGCGAACTGGATCTGGCCGACCGGACCGAGCGGCTTCAGGAAATAGGCCTTGCGGGGATCGCGCTCGACGACGCGCACCCGGGCGCCCAAGCCGAACAGCGACTGTGCGACATAGCGGCCAAGGAAGCCGCCGCCGCCGAAAAGAGTGACCACGCGGTCCATCGAACGTCCCTTATTTCACGCCTTGAAGTCGCGTGCCCCATTGCCCGCTCGCTGGCACGTTGACAAGCGCGGCGAGCGCCCCTAGTTCGCCGCCACTACCCCGTGCCCAGGTGGCGGAATTGGTAGACGCACCAGCTTCAGGTGCTGGCGCTCGCAAGGGCGTGGAGGTTCGAGTCCTCTCCTGGGCACCAAGCACCCCCTTTCAGGGGGTGCCATATCCTCCCGAAAACTTGAAAATTCCGCAGTTTTCTGCCATTACTTGGCTCGGGAGATCCAATTGGGACCCATAGAGTCCCACGGTGCTGTTGGTACCGATGTTGGTATTTCCGATACCAACAGGCGGAGATACCAACGTGGCTCTCAACGCTCTCCAGGTCCAGAATGCCAAGGGGCGGGACCGGCCCTACAAGGTCGCTGACTCCGGCGGCCTCTACCTGTTCGTTCAGCCCTCGGGACAGCGCTACTGGCGGCTCGCCTACCGCTGGGATCGCAAGCAACGAACGATGGCGCTCGGCGTCTATCCGGACGTCAGTCTTGCTGCTGCTCGCGAGAAGCGCGACGCCACGCGAAAGATGCTCGCCTCCGGGCGTGATCCGGTGGCTGTTGCCAGAGAGGAGGAACGTGCCGCTAAGCTTGCGGAGCAGGCCACGTTCAAGGTCATCGCTCAGGAATGGTTCTCCAAATGCGAGCGAGAGGGAAGGGCCGATATCACGCTCAAGAAGCAGCAATGGCTGCTGGACTTCGCCTATCCGAAGCTCGGTGACCGGCCGATAGCCCGAATCACGGCCCACGAAGTCTATGAGGTGCTCAAGACCATCGAGGCCAAGGGTCATCATGAGACCGCCCGGCGTCTGCGCGGCACGTGCGGGCAAGTGTTTCGCTACGCTGTCGCAACCGGGCGCTCGGAGCGGGATGTCTGCGCCGACCTTCGCGGCGCCCTCGTAACGCCCAAGGTCAAGCATCTTGCCGCGATCACGAACGCGCGTGAGGTGGGGGAGCTTATGGAGGCGATCGATGCGTTCGACGGGTACCGGGTAACGCACGCCGCGTTGCGTCTTGCACCCCACCTGTTTGTCCGTCCGGGCGAACTCCGGCACGCGGAGTGGGCGGAATTCGACTTCAAGGAGCGGGTTTGGGCAATCCCCGCGGAGAAGATGAAGATGCGCCGGCCGCACTTCGTTCCGTTGTCCCGACAAGCGCTTGCCATCCTCGACGATGTCCGGCCGGTCACGGCAGGGCAGCGATACGTCTTTCCGTGCCAGGGAAAGCGGGATCGCCCCATGTGCGAGAACACGCTCAACCTCGCGCTGCAGCGGCTTGGCTATGGAGGGGGCCGGATGACGGCGCATGGATTTCGCGCAATGGCCAGCACGCTCCTCAACGAATCTGGTCGATGGACGGCAGACGCCATCGAGCGCCAGCTCGGCCATGTTGACGCGAACGCAGTGCGCCGTGTCTACGCGCGCGGTGAGTATTGGCCTGAGCGGATCCGAATGATGCAGGCGTGGTCGGATGAATTGAACCGCCTGCGAGCGGCGGCTTCGTTCGCTGCTGCACCCGCTCGCGCCGCTTAGAAGAGGCGATCAGTCAGAGAAAACACGAGAAGGTGGTGAGGATTTCGTGACATGGGCAGACCCGAGGCCATCGTGGGTCATTCCGACCTGGGATTTGAGGCACGGAGCTGACAAGCTAAAGCGGTGTACCTTCGATGCTTTACGAGCTCGGTCGGTGCCGGCGCGCAGAAGCGCGGTACCCTGTTTCGGGAGCTCCCAACATTGTCGATGAGAAAGCCGCCCGCATCGATTGGCTGATCCTTCTTGGGCACCGCAACTTCGAAATGGAGATGCGAAAGCATCGCGCAGCCAACATCTCCCTCGTCTCCGATGTACTGGCCTGAGCGGACTCTGTCTCCGACCTTCAACCCGGCTTGTTTGCTGCTCGAGCCCCTTCGCATGTGACCGTAAAGGGTCCATTCGCCATTGGCATGCGCAAGCCAGACGAAGTTATTTCGACAGTCTACCGCGGCGCGCCGGCTCTGGCGCTCGCTAAACCCATCCTGGACGGCCATCACGACGCCGTCAGCGGCGGCGACTATATGATGTGCTTTCCCGTCCCTCGGCTCGCCAACCAGATCAATGCGCGTTGGTGGTCGGTGTGTCTTGGCGTCGTCGAATACGGACACAGGGGTGCCAGACGCATAGGGGAGGCGGTATAGTCCAGCGGACGCGGTTTGTGCCTCCGGCGGTCCTGGCGAAGCTTCAGCCACCAGCGCGACGACGGCGGTCAGCAAAGATGCCCGGTTCAAAACTCCATCTCCAACTCTTCACTCTCTTCCCCGGATAGGGAAAACACGTCCATCTTCAACGCAGTTGATGCGGCACGCAAGGACAGTGCCTCACCTGAACGTTATCGTTCCATTCCCAACTGATGGATGGAGATCTTTGGCGGGGCCGGGCCACTGCGCAGTCCTCGACGATCACAAGGGGGCAGCATCGCTGCTACTCCCGTTGAGGGTCGGAGCCGGCCTACCGTATCGATCCGCCGCACGGCGGCGGGCGGGTCCGCGTGTCGCCCGCGAGAAGACGTTGGCCGTTGCGGCTCCGCCCCCACGAACAGCTTCCAAAGATCATCTAAACGAATCGCTTATGGTACGCCCATCATCCAAGGGGCTACTCCTTCCCGGCTGAGGAATAGGAGATAGAGATGTCGCTCGCCGCGATTGGCTCGTCCATGCGCACTTTTGGGTCGGCAGCTGCGCTGTTCGCCCGAAGGCTGGAGCCCAGCCCCCCTCCGCCGCCCCCACCAAGCCCGCAACCGGCGGGCCCATCGCCGGGCGGAGGCACAGGCGTGAAGTTCGAACTTGGGCTCGTTCCGGAGCCCGGATTGACCGGACCCGCAGTGACGCTCGGCACCGGGCGCGAGACCCAGCACGGCAACGTGACTTATACCGCGAGCATTCGGGTTGGCGTCGGAACGACAGTCGGCGCTGACGGCAAGAAGGCGTCGGCTGAAGCCACCGCTTCCGCAGGCGGAGTCGCCAATTTCGAGATCATCGCGCCCGAGGGCGTTCCAAGTGAACAGCTGCAGAAGATCAACCCGTTCGATCCGCGGTCCATTCCTCCCGGCGTGCAGGTGAAGGTCGATCTCGGCCAATTCGTGGGAACGCAGCTGGAGGCCAAGGTTCGCCACGTGCTGATGACCGAGAGCGTGCGTCTCGAGAGCGGGATTACGCTTCAAACCCAGCGCAGCGGTGACGGAAAGCAGGCGCAGGTTTCCGTCGGGCCGTACCAGGCGGTCGAGAGATCGAGTGGTGTCGGGATCGACACGGGACCGGTGAGCGCGCAACTCGCCCGAGTGGACCAGCTGCGGACGAACGTTCTGCTCCAGCAGCAACTCGACCTTTCGGGCCCAGAGACTAAAGTGCTCGACACCCAGAACGTGACCACAAACGAATATGTCTCCTCGACCGGATTGCAGATCGGGGTCGGCCCGCTGACCACCGAGCTGGGGATGCGAGAGAACTCCTCGGTGCAGACCGTCTCGCGCAAGCCTGACGGCTCCATGACCGTGAGCGACACTATTTATTACGACAATTCCGTGCCGGTCACGATCAATCGGGTTTTTGGCGCTGATGGACGGGAGCGCACCACCGACCGCACATACAGCTACACGGTAAAAGTGACCGAGGACAACAGGCAGTTACTGCACGCCGCCTTCGGCGGCAGCGCCAGCAGCGCCCGCGAAGATGGGCTGCGCCCCGGCACGACTTTAGTCTTGACCTACAACCAATGTCAGATGGGTGCGATGAAGGGGCAGTTCCAGGCGGCCGCGGAGACGTTTGGCAGGGATCCTTGGGGTACGCAGGACTTCCATATGGCCGGGCGAGACGACGTTCTCAGCTTCGCTGTGGCACTGTCACGCAACGGTGCCTCGGTTCGGAACGACTATGCGTTTGGCGAGATGTTGTTTGAAGTTGCCGATGCTGCCGACCGGGACATCAGTCGCCCTGGAGAGTTCTCGCGCAACCCAGGTTCTGCCTACGTCGTTGCTCCTGATCGGCCGCCGGAACTCTATCGCCCCGGCCGATGAACGTCGTGATCCTCGCCGCCGAGTCTCTAGCTGGTTTCTTCCGCGGGGCGACGGCGTGGGGGCAATGCGATTGCGGGCTCAAAAGCAGCTCATTCCGCGCCTTGCGCGGCATTCCTTATTGGACGGCTGCACGGTGCTGGGAACTCCGCGTGAACCGCCTTCGAGCTCCAAGACTGGGAAGGTCTGCCTGCCTCCTCACGCGGAACGTTCCGGCCCCGGTTCGTCTCGCCCTGGCGCGTTGCCGGGAGCCGATCCCCCGCCCGCGCGCTGGCGGTTCACCAACAATGCGCTGGAGGTCAAATGGCGGTGATCAAGGGCAATGCCCGCAGCAACCATATTAATGGCACCAACCGGGCCGATACGATCTACGGTTATGACGGCGACGACAGTGTTTACAGTTCCGGCGGCGCGGACACGATCCATCTCGGACGAGGCAATGATATCGGCGCCGGCGGCGAGGGTGCGGATCGGATCTACGGCAATAGCGGCGATGATACGCTCAGGGGCGAAGCCGGCAACGACCGGCTTTATGGCGGGATCGGCGGCGACAGGTTATTTGGTGGTCTCGGCAACGACCTGCTTCAGGATGGCGAGCTGGTTTGGGGCGGCGGGAATGATGACGTCTTTCAGTTCACCGATGCGTGGGCGAAAGGCAATTATGTGTCGCGGATCGTCGACTTCACCGGCGACAAAATCGATCTGTCGCTGATCGACGCGAACGAAAACGTTGCCGGCAACCAGAGTTTTCGATGGATCGGCTCCAACGCCTTCAGCGGACAACCGGGCGAGCTCAAATATATCAATGTCGTGATCGACGGTCGACCGGCGGAGGTGCAGGTGTGGGGCGACACCGACGGGGACCGGCTTTACGATTTTTCGATCTACGTTGAAGGCTATGTCGCGATGACGCCCGGCGACTTCATCTTATGAAAGCTGCGATTGCAAGCGATCGCATCCTCGGCTGCCGTCGCGTACTCTAGGATCGCCGCCGGAGCATCGCGATGATTTCCTCGACTGGAGATCGCGCTCCATATCGTGCAAATCTAGTGCTCGATCTGCGTCAGCAGGTGAGGACGGGTCAGTTCGGCCCTGCATGCGGTGATAGCCGAAAGCTGCGTGACGTGGAGATCTCCGCGCTCCCGCCTCTGCCGTTGAACCGCCGCAATCCACGCGCCTGCACTGCGTGCGGAAATAGAGCACTCATGCCGGCGCAGCCGGCAATCGCCGCGAACAGCTTTCACCTGAATTGTGCCGCCACCCAACACGGCCTCGAAGGGAGGAAGACCAATCGACGCGGAGCCCGTCCGCGGAGCTGGGGACCGGACGAGAACATCGCCTCGGCACGCGCGTTGTAGTCCGCATGCGCGAGGTACTCTTTCAATTCCTGCTGGTGCCCGCAGGGTTTGTCGTGGCGGGCATCTTCTTTGCCGTATGGGGTTTCCGTCGTCGACCGATCGATGAGAGTTTCGTCAAGTCTGCAACGCGGGTTTCGGGCGTTCTGACTGACGTGCGTTGGCGCAGCGTAGGCGTTGGGGCGGAGTCGTCGTTCATCGGCTTTCCGGTTGTCCGTTTCACGACCACTGAGGGCGAGGTTGCGGAAGTCGAGACGAACCAAGGACGGTCACCCGCACCCGGTCGAATGGGCCAGGCGGTGACAATTCTCTACGATCCCGCCGATCCCACTCGCGTGCTCGTGGAAGATTTCTTCGGTCAAGGCAGGATCATATTCGGGTGCATGGGAGCTTTTGGAGTCTTATTCGCGCTCTTCGGCCTTGGCACGGGCGCGGCGCTGGCTCTTCTGATTGCAACCGTGTGAGCCAAGGCTTTGCCCCGTCGACCTGTCCTGGTCAGGAGCAGGCTGGATCCGGACCCGGCGGCCGCACCGCAGGCCAAAGCGAATGGAAGGTCATGGTCGCCAGCCGGCCGACCGCACGGTTCTGACAGCGTGGCGGTGCCAACGTCAGGTCGCCGCACGGAAGCCGACGATCGTCGTCTCCCCAGCCGGACATGGCGGGAGTAGCCGACCGGGATGATCCGCGACATGGTCCGAAGTGGGAGGCAGCCCGGCAGCCCCTTGAAGAGCGCTGCCGTGGCTTTTGCTTGGTTCTTCAGCGGCAATTCTTGTCGCGGGTGAGCGCCCGGCCACCCAGCAGACCGGCGGCACCGCCGAGGATGGTGCCGAGCGTCCGATCACCGCGGCCGGCAACTTCCCGGCCGAGCAGTGCTCCCGCGGCGCCGCCAACAACAGCACCGGTCGTGCCAGACCGGCAGCGTCCATTGTTGCGGTAGGAACGGCGATCGGAGCGATCCCGATAGTAGCCGTCTCGGCCATAGCCTCCGTCACTGTAGTAGCCGTGGCCACGATCGCGAGGGCGGGCATCAGCAGCGGCGGGGAAGGCGGTGAATACAGTCATGAGCCCGGCTGCGGCGAGGGTGGCTTTCTTCAGCATCTTCTTTCTCCTTGGGCCGGCGCAGCCCGTTAGCCTCACGCTGGATGACTCTGATTAGGCCGCTGGCGTTGATGCAGTCCTGAACGGCCTCGAAAGCGTGCGTTCATCTGCGCGGTACCCTCTGTGCAGATCAATCATAGGGCGGCTGAGACGCAGAACGGCTGAACGTCCGCTTAGGATCAGACCACGTTGCAGGTCTCGATCCGGCGCACGACGGTGCCGAGATCAGGCGAGACCGTGCGCAATGGCCACCCTCCGTGCTCCCGCGCGCTCGCACTTTGGCTTAGGCTAATCACTTCCGCCGCATCTTCTTGAGCCGGGCGGAGCCATGAACTGCCCGCGTCAGGTTCTAGGCCGCGAAGCCACTACCGCCCAGAAAGCTCAGCTTGTCGTGTGGCCTGAAATCTCCGCCACAATGCGTCTGCCTGATTGCTTTCCTTGGCAGCGGCGGCTTCGGAATAGGCAACTAGGATCTTCAGGGCCTCACTCCCGCGGTTGTTGATGGCAGCGCGCGCAGCGTCGACTTCGGGCTGCGGGAACCGGCCGCTTTTCTCGTCCTGCGCGATCGTCCCCAGTGCCGCCTCCCGCTCGATCGCGACTTTCCGTTTCACGCACTGGGTTGCCCGGGAAATCGTGCCGCCGGTTGCAACCACGTTTGCGGCGCGGGTCGTTGCGGTTTGCAGGTAAAACTGCCGAACTCTTGCCGCCGCGGCTTTTCGTAGCGTATCCTCCAGGCTGGACGCATCATCGGCCGTCAGAAATTCTCCACCACCGGCCGCAGCCACCGATCGCAGCTGAGCCTGCTCGGCGGTCGGAACACCGAAGGCGATCACATTCACGACCACCCTCTGTGCTCCGCCATTGGCATTCCGGGCGGCCTCGGCGGGATCACCTCCGCATGTTTCGATCCCGTCGGAAACGACGTAAAGAATGCGAGGGCCATCTCCGAGCTTCCCCAGCGCATCGGCACCGGTCTCGATCGCAGCCGCGAGTGGGGTCCACCCGGCGGGGGAGAGTGTGTCTACTTGCCTCGTGATCTGCGTTCGATCCGGCACCGGCGAGACAAGCAACGTTGCACCCGCACTGCAGGACGCGGCCTTGTCTTGGAGGGCATTGGATCCAGCGTGACCGAAGACGATCAGACCGGCGGGTGTCGTGCTTGGCAAGCTGTTGACGAAGCCGGTGATTGCGGATCGTGCCGCTGCCATCTTGGATTGCCCGCCTGCGTTGCCGGCCATCGAGCCCGAACTATCGATCGCCACGATGGCATATGCGTTCTCGAGACCGGCTTCAGCCCCGGTGGGCGCCTGGGTGTCCGCAAGCCCGATCTCGGGAAAGCATTCGTCCAGCGATACGGCATGTTTAGCAACAATCTGCTGTGGATAGCTTGGCGCCGCTTCGGCGCGTTCTGCAGGGGCCTTCCCGCACGAACTGAGCAGCAGAATGGAGGCAAGAAGCGGACACGAGCGCGGCGCGATCTTCTTCGCGCTCGAGCCGTGTCGCGGCTTAGCCGATCCTTGCGAATTGTCGTTGAGCCGAAGCCATCTGCTTTGGGTCATCGAAAGAAGCCGTTCTGCCGGTGGAATGATATAGGGTTGGAACGCGGAGGATGCGCGCCCCGTTCCGAACCACGAGGTCCCTCCCATTCACTCGACGGTTCCGCGGCTCGGGCGATACGCGCTGCTGCTTCCTTGGCGTCGATACCGGACTTCGCGAATTGTGCGGTGAACTTGGCCTGGGCTTCAGGAGATCGTCGTCCCAGTCCAGCGAACCAGCCTGCCGGTTTGCGCCAGACTGTCCGACAGATCGGCCACGGCTTCGAGAACGATGTTCCAGGAGCCCGTGCGCGATCTCCTTGCTGCGTTTGGCCTCGTCAGCGGGTTCTTTGAACATCCTGAGCAGTTTGATGCCGGCGCAGTATGCTTGAAAGAGCGTCTGCGCGTCCGGCCCTCTTGGGTATGCATCGGTTCGCTTCAGCCGCTTTGGAGGCGAGTTGCCCGAAGACCCGATGCGCCCGCGCACCGCACCTCACGTGTTCGGGAAAAGCGTACTATCTCGCGGGCTTAGTCGTGCCGTTAACCTCTTGTTTACCCTGCCGCCGTAGCGCTTTCTCTCGTGGAGAGAGCACGGACGCTATGCCGAAGACAGGTTTGCCCCCCGAACTCGAACGGTACACGCTGCGATCCGAATGGGAGCAGGAGCAACAGGATGGCCGCCGCCGGGAGCGCGCAAAACAGGAGCTTGCACGCCTGCGGGAATCGATCGCGCGCGTTAGCTCGAGGCGGAGAGCGACCATCCAGGAATGAAGGCCGCCACCGAAGCGGGACGTGGATTCAGTTTTGCAGTGGGTTCCGAGGTCGCGTTGGTCGCGCCGGGCTGTCGTGAACGAGATCGAGGTACATCGCGGAGAGGCGGTAGTGGCTGCTTACGGCCACGGGGTGGCTGGCAGCGAGTGCTCGTTCCAACTCCTGCTCAGCTCTTTTCTGATAATATTCAACATCTTGAGATTTCATATCAGCCCTACCCGTCGGAGGAGGATACATCCAACCCCGCGTCGCTCCTTCTGCCGTCCCATCGCGTAGATAGGCGTCCTGCCAGCGAATTCATGCAATTGAGTGAATCGGAAGGCCGGGTTCGTCCGACGGAGCACACCGTCCAGCGAATCTGCAAACGGCCCTGCGGGAACTACTATGTTCCAATCTCGGCCAAAGACAGGCACTTAGCACTTGCTGACTGGAGGCTGCCTCTCGATGGACCATCGAAGCTATTTCGAAGCACAGGCTCGCGACTGCCACCGCAGCGCTGCCGACATCCGAAACCCCGCCGCGAGACAGGGCTTGCTGAAGCTGGCAGATCGTTACGAGCGAGACGCCAGGGATGTTGTCCTGGCACCCGCCCAAGCACTTGGGTGACCAAACGGCGTCAGCGAGCAACCAGGCGTGTGGATCGGCGCCTTCGCCGAATCCACACGCGTTGATCCACTACTTCCAGGCTGCCTCGAATGCATTGATTAGCACCGTACAGGGCGAGCGATCCGGCTTGTCGGGCGAATTCTGCACAAGCGCGGCGTCCGTTCCGTCCGGGAAGTGCATCATACACGCCTTCGTGCCGGCACCGCCGCCAACTCCGACTGAGCCTGCCCGCATCAGCGCGACCCCGCGTGAAGTTGTGAAGGGATCGAACGAGAGCTCCCTGTCGATCATGGTCTTCCGGGCGGGGGCCGGCAACAGCTTCTCCGAGTGGAACAATGCGGAGAGGACCTTTGCCATATCGTTGGTGCTCAGGTGCATCCCGCCGCTCCCACAGAAGGAGGATTGATCGGTTCCAAGAACGCCTACCGTGTTTGGACCCGCAGCCAGGGGGTAGTAACGTGTGCCTGTCTTCGAGGCCGAAGCCTTGCATTGCAGCGGCTCCGAGATCCCAACGGGTTTGAGGATCCGGTCGGTCACCAAAGCACGAAGGAGAACGGAACCGACATCAATTGGATTGATGATCCCGTTCACCTCACCGGAGGGGATCGCCGGGGGCGCTTGCCCCGACTCAGCCCACAATGCGGGCAGCAGCTCCCTCAGGAGGGCATAATTGACATTGTCATAGTCGCGGGCTCTCTCACCGCCTCCGACCGGGCGCGGGCCGACGCCCGCCTCCACAACCTTTGCGACTCCCGAGAAGTTCAGAAGAGATTGGCTGTTCATGTCACCAACGGCCAGCCCGCTCCTGTGGCGCAGCAGCTCCGAGAACTTCAGACCGGCGATGTTGGGACCCGCCTTGTAAAACTTTGGTAAGTAGGCTCCGATCTTTGTATCGACGGCGACGCCCTTGCTCTTGTTGGCCTCGATCAGCTGCAGCACTGCGATCGCCGTAAACGCCTTGGATGTGCTGGCTAGGTTGTTGCGCTGCATCGGACCATGCATGCGAAAGCCGTCAGGCGCAGAGCGTGCAAAACCAGCGCCGCCCTCCTTTCTCACCATTCCGTTTTTGTAGATCGAATAGGCGAAGCCGCTGACGTTCGGCAGCATCGCTGCTTCGATCGTATCTGCCATGGTGTCGACCTTGAACTTGGGAGTCGATGAATACCCCCAGCCTTGATGCGAACGTCCTGCCGGTGAACTGTCAAAGGGTCGTCCATGGAAATCTGCGGGCTGGCGAGCGCGCCTGTGTCCGGGGTGATGCCAAGCATCAACAAGAAAACGGCCGCGGCAAGAAAGCCAAGTGATCTCATGTTGTACTCCTACTGAGATGCCGCAGAGGCAGAGGTCGCGGTCCGGCGAATCCAATCACAACCCTTGTACGCGCGACTGGAGCAAGCGCGAGCGCGTCCAATCACCTGAGCCTGAGCCGAAAGTCGGTTAGCGCCGCCCTCGCCGCTGGACAAAGCGGGCTGTACCTCTCTGAGTGCAGGAATCTGGTTGGTCATGGATCTCGACCGAATCAATCTAGAAGTAGCCCCGCAGCCGGAGGCACCGCCGCAGCCTGACGGCCGGGAATAATGCTGGAGAGCAGCCCGGCGAGAGCCACTACCAGCATGACGACGCTAAGCGATATCCACGGCACTTCCATTGTCGCTGCCCTGAGAGCTCGCACCACGAACGTCTCAAAGCCTACCCATGCGAAGACGATGCCGATGCTCATGCCGAGCAGGGTCGCCACGACCGATAACAGCAGCGCCTCGGCTGCGAGGATCTGCCGTAACTGCTTGCGGGTGAGCCCGAGTGCGCGCAGCAGCGCATTTTCGCGTGCGCGTTCAAGAACCGAGAGGCCTAAGGTGTTAGCGATACCCACGAGGGCAATCGCTACGGAGATGCCGAGGAGGCCGAGGGCCGACCATTCGAGGACGTCCAACTGGCGGTTTCCTGCGGCCCGTGCCTGGAGACGGTCCTCGATCGTCCCGCCAGTCGCATCCGCCAACTCGTCGAGATCGTCAACGAGCTGAAGCCAGTTGGCCCCACGGCTGCCTCGAGCCCAGATAACGTGAGGCTCCGGACTATCCGTTAGCAGTTTCAAGGTCTCGGGAGCGATCACGCCAGCTTTGCCCCAGCCGCTCAGGAGGACAACCCTCAAATCCGCCTGACGATTGCCGACGCGAACGGTCACCCGGCTACCGGGCCGAATCCTCAGTGTCCCACCGCGAGAGGCAAAGCTGTCGAGGTCGAGAGCGATCGTTCCCGGAGCCACCTTGGTGAAGCGTCCGCCATCTCGGGCTACCTGCTCCGCGTTTCGGGCGGCGAGGACCGGGATGGGAGCGTCCAACCCAGTCATCCGGGCTACCGCTCCGTTCACGGCGATGGCGTGCTCCACTCCCGCCGTTTGGCGGACTTGAGTCAGGAGAGTCGTCGAAATCGGCTTGTTGAGGGAGGTGAGCGCAACATCGATGGGAAGTCGCGTATCGCGGTGCGCGTCGATGGCCGTCCGCCAAGTGGCCAGACCTGTGAGCACTGCGGTAGTCATGGTAACGCCGATTAGCAGGGCAGTAGTGGTAGTGGCGGTGCGGCGTGGATTGCGCGCGGCGTTAGCCGCGGCCAACCTGCCGTACCTGCCGAGCAGGGTACCGCAGGCCGTGACCATCGGGGGGATGAACAGAGGTCCGATCAACAGGATCGTGACAATAACTGAGGCGCCGCCCGCGACCATGAGCACCTTGCTGTCTTCTATCATCGCGAACGCGAGCGAGACGAGCCCCGTCACCAGAAGGGCGACCGCCAGAGCCAGCTGAAACCGGCCCGGCGCTGTGTGGATATCCACCGGGACATCCGGCCTCATCGCCGCCAGCGGGCTCATCTGGACCGCGCGCCGAGTCGGCACCAACGAAGCAATCATGGTGACCACCAGCCCGAGGGCGGAGGCGCCTAGCAGCCAAAACGCGGGGAACCTGGGGAAGCCCATGGGAGTCCGAGGGGCGAGTGCGTTGACCAGCGGGATCAGTCCGTAACCCAGTGCGACGCCAATGAGTGTCCCCGCAGCGGACGCCACCAGCGCTATGACGGCTGCTTCTCGCCATACCGAGCTTGTGACCTGACGTTTAGTGGCGCCGACGCAGCGGAGCAGCGCGAAGTCACGGCAGCGTTGCGCGAACAGGATCGAAAAGGTGTTTGCAACGACCATGATGGAGATGAAGAGCGCGACGCAGACAAACAGTAGCAACAGCAAGGCCAATGCGTCCGTGCCATTGTTGAGTCGAGCTAGGCTTTCGGTCACGTACGCCTCCGGGGCATACGCAGTCATGCCTTGAGGGAGCCGCCCGATTTTGCCGCGCACTGCCACGCTTCCGATGTGGAAAGTGGGATGATCACGCCACTGTAAATATTGTCGCCAAGTGACGTACATCGAAGCCTGGGTCCAGGTGGTGGGCGACTCCACGAACCCTACGACTTCCAGCGGGGCTACAGTGGGGCCCTCTCCGACGAGGATCCGATCTCCGATCGCAATATTCATGGCGTTGGCATCCCACACGTGCAACACCACTTCGCCAATCCCTGCTGGGAGCCGACCGGTGACAAGCGCCTGCCAGCGCAATTCCTTCGCGTTGGCGATCGGCCCCACTGTCGTTTCGTCGCGCAGGTTGCCCGAGCGAAGAGGCGCCCCATCCTGCCGCCGTAGAGGCAGCGCGACGCGGCCGAGCCCGGATGCATTCTCCCCCAGTCGAGCAATCAGATCGATCGCCGCCGCGGTGTTCAGAGTTCCCGGGCAACAGGATGGGCGCCGTTGAGGATCGTCCTTCGGCGCCCGGATGACGTAGTCGGCTTTACGATAGGGGGCTCCATCGGCTGCCATAATCCCAGCGCGAGCCCCCGCGATGAGCACGCCGATTACAACGATCAAAGCGACTGAAGCGCTCACCGCGATCTGCGCGGCGATGTACCTGCGGCCGAAGGTGCGCAAGGACGCAAGGAAGATCGTACGCATCAGACGATCCTCGCGTCCTGCATGATGATCACGTCATCGGCGTATTTGGCAGCCACCGGATCATGAGTGACCATCACTACCGTCTGACCGAGTTCGTGCGCTGTGCGGCGCAGGTGGTGCAGCACCCCGGCCGCCGCCGCACTATCCAAGTTCCCGGTCGGCTCGTCGGCGAAAAGCAGATCGGGACTCAAAAGCAGGGCCCTTGCTATAGCAACCCGCTGCTGCTGCCCGCCCGACAGCTCGGCGGGTCGATGGGCCAGCCTGTTCGCCACGCCAAGCGCCTCCGCGAGATGGGCCGCCCTGGCGCGTGCCGCCTCGTCTATCCGGCAACCCGTCAACTCAAACGGAAGGAGAATGTTCTGGCTTGCAGTGAGCATGGGGAGCAAGTTGAAGGACTGAAACACAAAGCCGATATGCTCACGACGGAAAATCGTCAGCTCGTCATCGTCAAGCGAGCCGAGGTCCGTCCCAGCGATGGTCACGGCGCCGCTGTCAGCTTGGTCGAGTCCAGCCAGACAATGCATCAACGTGGATTTGCCCGACCCACTCGGCCCCATGATCGCGGTGAACCGGCCTCGCGGGAGGTCGAGGTCCACGCTGCGCAGGGCATGCACCTTAGCCTCACCCCGGCCGAAAGTCTTCGTCAGAGCCCGCGCGCTCGCGGCCGGCGTTTGGAAAACATCCTTTCGAACGTCGGCGGCCTCGGCAGAGTGCAGGCCTCCTCGCGGAGCAGGAGGGCGCTGGCCGATCATTGTTGCATCCTGGTATCAAGCGAAAGGTCGGGGAATAGGAGAGGGCAGCCGTGGGCGGTCGTTCTGGCGCCTAACTCGAGATGCCATCGCCCACTTTCATGGATCTGGCATAGTCCGTGGTCGGCGCCGTGCTCGGATGGCCAAACCATTGCCTGCGAAAGCCCAATGCAGGCCGCATCGCCGGCCACATGCGGAGAACTCGCTGTGGAAGCCACCCATCGAGCAGCCCCCCTTTCCGATCCGTGCTTCGTTATCGCGGCGCCAGACACTTCGTCCTCGAAGACGCTTGCCGGTGCCGCAACAGGCCCTCGTTCGTGCATTTCGCGTCCGCGATGCGGCTGGTCCGAAGTGTCGCAGGAAGTTTGGACGGGGGAAGATGCCGGGAGCGAGGCCGCCGACGGATCGCTAATGAGGCTGAAAAGGACTCCACTTAGCACTACAAAGGGAGCGCAGCTGATCGATCGGGGTCGGCGGGTCGCCGTCCGTACTTGATGGTAGAACGTCATGTCGCCATTCCAGACGGCTCGGCGTTGTCAGAACGTACGAAATTTTAGATATGCTGACGATATGCTGCTGCTCATAGTACTGAGGTTGCATGCGTGTCTTGATCGTCGAGGACGAACCCTATCTCGCTGGAGCTATCCGCGACGGCCTCCGACTCGAGGCAATTTCAGCTGACGTTGCGGGCGACGGCTACAGCGCATTGGAGCTGTTGAGCATCAACGACTATGCTATCGCGATAATTGACCGCGACATCCCAAGGCTCTCAGGTGACGAGGTCGCGAAAAGCATCGTTGCGTCGCAAAGCGGCATGCCGATCCTGATGCTCACTGCTGCCGATCGGTTGGACGACAAGGCCTCAGGTTTCGAGCTCGGCGCCGATGACTACCTCACGAAGCCGTTCGCGCTACAAGAACTCGTCCTTAGGCTTCGAGCGCTCGACCGCAGGCGCGCGCATAGCAGGCCTCCTATCAGGGAGATTGCGGGCCTTCGTGTTGATCCGTTCCGCCGCGAGGTCTTCCGGAACGGCCGCTACGTCCCACTGACCAGGAAGCAGTTTGCCGTGCTTGAAGTGCTCGTGGCTGCGGAAGGAGGAGTCGTCAGCGCTGAGGAGTTGCTGGAACGCGCTTGGGATGAGAATGCGGACCCGTTCACCAACGCGGTCCGCATCACCGTATCTGCTCTGCGCAAGCGGCTCGGAGAGCCTTGGCTGATCACCACAATGCTTGGTGCCGGTTATCGTATTGACGTTCGCTCGAACGTGGGGGGTGAGGTGGATCCGAGTGGATAGAGCGACCGGGCTGAGCGTTCGCATGAAGCTCACACTGAGTTACGCCGGGTTCCTCATGATAGCCGGCGCTTTGCTCCTCGCCGCGGTTTGGGTGTTCCTGCTGCGGGGCGTGCCCGCGAGCAATTTCCGTCCGGGATTTTCCGATTTCCTGCGCGTTTTCGACCCGAGCAATTTCGGGCCACGCATCTTCGTTCCTGCAGCCGTCGTGGCCTTGGCGTTCCTGCTTGCGTTCGGGCTCCTCGGTGGTTGGCTGCTTGCCGGTCGAATGCTCGCTCCGCTCGCACGCATAACTCATGCCACCCGCATTGTCGCGAATGGCTCACTCTCCCATCGTATCGAACTGCAAGGGCCGCGAGACGAACTCCATGAACTCGCCGACAGCTTCGACACCATGGTCTCACGGCTTGAGCACACGATTGCGGAACAGAGAAGGTTCGCCGCCAATGCGTCACACGAACTGCGCACTCCGCTGGCGACCACCAAGGCACTGCTCGAAGTCGCGCTCAAGGATCCGAGCGGAGCTAGGACCGAACTCATTGGCCGCCTCCATCACGTCAATGCCCGGGCGATCGATCTTACCGAGGCGCTGCTCATGCTCAGCCGTGCTGACCAGGGGGCCTTCGCACGAGAAACGCTCGACCTCTCATTGCTGATGGAAGAATCCGCGGAAACACTGCTTACCTTGGCGGAAAGACGCGGAGTCGCCCTCCACAGCTCCTCCACCGTCACGCCAGTGGTCGGATCCGGGGCACTGCTCCTGCAAATGACGACGAACCTCCTTCACAACGCCATTGTGCACAATCTGCCTCAGCACGGTAAAGTCTGGGTCGAAACCAGTCTTGTGCCTGATGCAGCGCTGCTCACAGTGGAGAATTCTGGACCCACCATCGAGCCTGCTGCGATCCCCGTCCTCCTGGAGCCGTTCCAGCGGGGAGCCGGGCGAATTCGCACAGGCGACTCAGGCGTCGGTCTCGGTTTGGCAATCGTCAGGAGCATCGTTCGTGCACATCAAGGGAGCCTCGTCCTAAGCGCACGCACCTGCGGCGGGCTTCGCGTCGCGGTACGTCTCCCCGCGGCCCTGATGCACTGACGAATGTCTACGAGCGTTGCTGCCGCCCCGGCTCAGGAGCCATGCCGACTATCATCCGCGCAGCGGCGTTGTCTTCTCCTCGCCAATCGGACGAGCGCTTTAACAACACCAGCCTCCGCTTTCGGAGCAGGTGGCGAGGCAAATAGCGCCGCCTGGGACGATGCCAATCACGCACGATGGAACGTGGAGCCCAAAGCTCCCTACGAAGCGATCCGCTTCAGGGCCGGCCACCAGCTGTCTTCCACCGGAAGGCCGAAAGTCTCTCCGAGCACGCGCTCTACGCCGGCCAAGTCGAGCGTCTCGCGATGAACCTCACCCTTTGCGCCGCGAACCGTAAGTTCCCTGTCGAAGAGGGAGATCCGGCTCTCGGAAGTCACCCGGGCGACGATCAAATGGCGGGTGAAGATCGACATCGGGTGCGTCGACGTGAACCAGTTCGCGACCTCAAGGTCGATGTTCATTGGTGGCTCGAAGTAGACCTCGTACACCGGAACCCACTCGTCGGCGAGCTTCAGCTCGAGCAACTTGCCGAAGCGAGTGTTAGACAAGCGGTAGCTACCGAGAGGCGTCGGCTGAACCGCTTCGCTGTTCCACAGGAGAGGCCCAGTCGGTACGGCCGTACCGAAACCCACGTCCACGAGCCACTCCTCGCCGGCCAGTCGGGTAAGGAGGCACATGTGGGTACGAAGCGGCCATGCGCCTTCGTCCCGGCCCCCCCAGACGACGCGGGCGATCCGTGGCTCCACTTCAAATCCGACGTGCTCCAGCACACGGCGAAAAAGCCCGTTCTGTTCGAAACAATAGCCGCCCCGGCGTCGCGCGACGAGTTTCTCCTCCACATGACCCGGGCTCAGGTCGACGCCGACCTGGGTCAGGACATCGAGTGCTTCGAACGGAATGGCGGCGATGTGATCGCGCTGCAGCTCCCGGAGCAGGTCGGCGCCGGGGCCGCCCCTCCCATCGTGGCCGATCCGCGAGAGATATGCCGCGACGTCGAGCGGCATGTCCGCTTCACCGCTAGTTTGGAATCGCGAGTGGTCGAGCTTTGCCATGGTTCCTTCCTCAGAATGCCGCGTGTGCGACCCTTCAAATCTAGCTCTGGACATGATCAGGAAAAGTGCTGCCTTGTTGATAAGTTTGATCACATAAGCGGATCACCCGAAACAGGGGCGAGAAGAATGTCGAGAAGCCTTGAACCGCCTCGAGAGCGGCCGGCGCAACGTCTTCGCTGGCAGCAGGACCACGCCTGCAACCGCCACGAGCGCTCCGTCACTTCCCCGGAGGCCTCCGAGCCTGCTCCTCGACGAGCTGTTTTCGTTTGCTGGATGGACCTTTGAATGCTCGACGCAATGACACTCGACCAGATCCGCACTTTCGTCGCCGTAGCGGAGACCGGGAGCTTCCGCTCGGCGGCAGCTCGTCTCTCTCGCGTTCAGTCCGGCGTCAGCAACGCGATCGCCAATCTTGAGGCTGCGTTGGGGGTGGCGCTGTTTGACCGGAGTGGGCATCGGCCGCTACTCACCGCTGAGGGGCAGGCGCTGCTCACCAATGCAAGGGACGTGCTGCTTCGCGTTGACACGATGCGTGCCCGGGCGCGGGGCCTCGGCGCCGGTGTTGAACTCGAATTCTCCTTGTCGGTGGATACGCTATTCCCAATCGCAGACGTTGCCGAGGCGCTGAGCAGCCTGCGTACAGCCTTTCCCAGCGTCGCAATTCGACTCTCAGTCGAACCTTTGGGAGGTCCGATCAGCGCGCTGATCGACAAACGTTGCAACTTGGCGGTGATTGTCGGGGAAGATTTCCGCGATCCGCGTGTGGCGATCCAAGCGCTGTCCTCCATCGAACTCGTCGCGGTCGTTGCGCCGGGGCACCCTCTGGCGGACAGGGCGCCGGAACAGATGCTCGAACTGCTCGACATCGCGGATCACCTCCAGATCGTGCAGTCGGATCCAACGTCGCTCACGGAGGGCCGTGACTTCGGGGTGTTGTCGCCTCAGACCTGCCGGGTAAGCAACCAGGACACCAAGCATGCACTCATCCGAGCCGGCCTCGGCTGGGGACGACTTCCCTTGTGGCAAGTCGAGCGGGATTTGCTGGAGGGGCGACTGATGCGGCTCAACACGCACGCGCTCGGGCGCAACAGCCAAGTCATATCCGAGGCATACCTTGCCAGGAGGCTGGACGACCCGCTGGGGCCTGTAGCCGAAGCGTTCACTGCGATGCTCCGCGCGGCCGCGGCACGCGGGCGGCCTGATCACGATATTGGATCGGCTTGATCTAACTTTCGGCACTTGCGGGCAAGTTTATTACCCGGATGATACTCCTCGCAATCACGAGGAGCAGCCATGTCTTTCCAAGCCTATCTCGACAACATCGAATCAAAGACCGGGAACACAGCCGCAGATTTCCGCCGGCTGGCGGAAGAGAAGGGCTTCACCGGGGAAGGGACGCTGCGGAAGGGTGTCAAGGCGGGGACGATCCTGGAGTGGCTTGCTGCGGATTTTGGCCTCGGCCGAGGCCATGGAATGGCCATCGTAGCGCTGCTCAAAGGGACGAAGTCGCCCGTCAACACCGATCAGTCCACCGCCCTCTGAGCGCAATGCTCGTACTCGCCGTTGCGCTCGGTCTGCTAGCCGCCATCCTGTGGGGCCTTACGGATGTACTAGCCCAACGCGCGACCCGCCTCTCCGGCCTTCTGCGCACAATGTTCTATTCTCAGCTGCTTGGGATGCTGGCGTCGGGGGCCTGGGTGCTGCTTGCCTATGACCTCGATGCGCTTGCGCAGGCTTCTCCATTGGCGTGGATCGCTGCTGTGCTGGCAGGGGCGTTCGGTCTGGTCGCCACTGCGTGTCTTTATCGTGCCTTGCAACTCGGTGACATCACCGTGGTGGCACCGATCACGGCTGGCTACGGCGCTGTGACCGTGGTGCTCGGCGCGCTCACGCGTCAGACGTTGAATACAGGAAGCGCAACGGGACTGGCCGCCTGCGCCGCGGGCGCGATGATCTCAGCCTACGCCCCGTCGCAGGCGACTGGCAGCACTGCAGGCAGTTCTGCGACAAAGTCTATACTCCTGGCGGTCGCGGCTGCGTCCTTCTACGGTACGCACTTCTGGCTCCTCGGCCTGTACGCAGCTCCGGCACTTGGGCCGATAGCTCCGTTCTGGTCTACTACCTGCTAGGGTTTGGCGGGGTTGGGCTGACAGCCTATGCGATGAAGGTACCTCTTCGGTTCGCTTCCGTCGGCGCGGCTACCCCGGCCTTCTCGGCGGCCGTCGTTGCTATTGCTGGTTTCCTCGCGCTCGCCTGGGGCTTCTCGACCGGGAGAGTCGCACTGGTGAGCGTACTCAGCTCTCTTCAGAGCGGCGTCTCCGTCCTGCTGGTGGCGCTCCTGACGCGAAAGTCTCCTGGCGCCGCCCAGATCGCCGGTCTCGCGCTCGTGACCCTCGGCTTAGGCTCCATACACGCATTTCGAAATTCATGATGAGGCACACACAGATGCAGCGAGGAATCCCTACCGCTTTGTGGTCCGGCCGTGTGCTGACTACACTCTTTGCATTGTTCATGGCTGGCGGCTCTATCGCACCGAAGTTGCTTGGAGCGCAGGTCGCTTCACAAAGGCTCGTCCAACTTGGATGGCCGCCTGCTGCCGCGTTCCCGATCGGCCTCGTGGAGCTTGCGTGCCTGCTCCTCTTCCTGTGGTCCCGGACGAGCCTGCTGGGCGCGGTGCTGATGACTGGGCTGCTCGGCGGCGCCATGGCAACGCACCTTCGCGCTGCCAGTCCCTTCTTCAGTCACAGCTTGTTCAGCGTCTATCTCGGGGCAGCCATGTGGGCTGGCTTGTGGCTTCGCGATCCCGCAGTTCGGGCCGTGCTGCCCTTGCATCGGAATTTGGCTCCAGCCCGGCACGCTGGTCAGCATCAGGAGGAGCGGCCGTGATCAACCGTCAGCTCAGAGTGCGGGCAAGGCCTTCCGGACCCGTAGAAGACAGACATTTCGAACTTCGGACGGGGCCGGTCCCGGAACTCGCAGAGGGCGAGGCACTGATCCGGGTGGATTGGCTGGGGATCGATCCCACGCAACGAACCTGGTTGAACCCGAGCGCCACCTATGTGCAGCCGGTTGCCTTAGGGGAGGTGATGCGCGGGAGCGGCGTCGGCCAGGTCGTTCGGTCACGGTCGCAGCTCTACCGAGTGGGTGATTGGGTTTACGGCCTAACGGGCTGGCAGGATTATGTGGTGGCGCGCGAGAGCGGCGTCGGCGGCTTGAACGTCGCGCCGCCGGGGGTTGAGCCTCGCGCATTTCTGAGCGTTCTCGGAGTGAACGGCCTCACCGCATATTTCGGAATGACGCGCGTGGCACAGGCACAGACGGGCAAGTCGGTCTTTGTGTCGGCAGCCGCGGGGATCACCGGCTCGATCGCCGGGCAGATTGCGCAGATCAACGGCTGCCATGTGATCGGCTCGGCTGGTGGTCCCGCGAAGGCGAAGTGGGTCAGGGAGGTGGCCGGCCTCGACGGCTGCGTCGACTACAAATCGGAGGATCTTGCGGCAGGCCTCAAAGCATTTGCGCCGTCTGGACTCGACATCGTGTTCGACAGTGTTGGCGGAAACGTCTTGGAAGCAGCTCTTGGTGCGATTGCGCCCCACGCACATGTCGTTCTTAATGGCAGCATCTCGTCTGGGTACGGCGAGAAAAGCTACGGGGCAGGGCCGGCAAACTACATGGAGCTGGCCTTTAAACGTGCGAAGATGGAAGGTTTCATCTTCCTGGACTTCCTCGCCGAGTTTCCTGAAGCTTTTGCCGATCTAACCTCATGGCTGGCACAGGGGCTTATCCAGTTCGAGGAAACCATTGCCGAAGGACTCGCGTCCGCGCCTCGGGCGTTGCAAGGGCTTTTCGAGGGTCGGAACATCGGCAAGCAATTGGTTCGGGTCGCCTCTGACCGCGATGATGAACTCGCTCTGGCTCTCCAGTGATCAGCGGCGCGCTACATTTCGGCCTCGCACCTGCAAGCACCCGATCCCATTTCGGCCAGTCAGCCGCTTGGAGCGCCCGCAGTCTGGCCAGGCGCATTGGCTGGAATCCTTACCACGCCGGGACGACGCGAGCGCTGCATCGCTCCGCCACCAATTCGGAAAAGAAAAGGCTTCTGTGATAAAATGTTTATCGCACAGATTTCAGATCCGCATCTGCATGCCGACGCGGCCCACCCGAACAACCAACGCTTCCTGTCCGTCATCGAGCATCTGAACACGCTGGAGCCCCGGCCCGATAGGTTGGTCGTGACCGGGGACCTGACGGACGACGGCGCTGAACCAAGCTATCGCCTGCTGCGAAAGGCGCTTGAACGCTGCCCGTTCCCGGCGCATCTCACCATCGGCAACCACGACGCTCGCGCTACCTTCCTAGAGGTATTCCCCGACGTACCGGCGACCGATGGCTTCGTTCAAAGCAGGATCGCTCTCGGTGGCCTTCACCTGATCCTGCTCGACACGAACTCACCTGACCGGGAAGGAGGATCTTACTGCTCGGTTCGCGCCGATTGGCTGAGAAGGGAACTGGCTGAGCTGGGCACCGAGCCCGTGCTGATCATGATGCACCATCCTCCGTGCGATATCGGCATCCCATGGATCGACCCAGGCTCTTCTGCGGAGTGGGCGATGCGGATCAGATCTGCTCTCGGGCAGAGTTCAATCGTCGCGTTGTGCACGGGGCATGTTCACTTGGGCGGCGTCTTCCGTTGGCAGGGGACGCCGGTTCTGACTTGCCCGTCCTCAGCCTCGGACCTCAGCTTGGGGTTCGCACCGATGCAACGCGGTGTTCCAGACGGTCGCCCGCTTGTGGAGCAGGGTGCGCCCGGTTTCGCGTTGCATCGCTGGAGCGGCGATGCGTTGGCCACGTACTTCGGCCGGTGTCCCGAGCGTGTTCTGGCGGTCTGGGACGAGGCAACGCGGACGATAATCGATCGAATGCTGGAAGAAGCGTCGGCCTAGGTGGCGTTGCGGAGCTCGGCGAGCGCTCTTCCGACGGTGTATTTTGTGCCTGACACGTCTGGTCCCACGGGCATAAGCACATGAGGCAATACGCCCAGGCTAAGAAAACCGTTCACATCAAGGAACAAATACGTCGCGGAAAACGCACGCTTTCTCAAACACGCACATCATCCCTCAGTTGGCTTGAGTATGGATCAGGAAATCGCACGTTGGAAGATGATGGACCAGCACGGTGAGGTTGTCACCGTGCTGGAGATCAGGGAGTTCGAGAACACAGCATGCTGTCTCAGCGCAGCCTGGATCGAAGGCATGAGGCGCCTGCAGACGGAGGCGGGCCATTTGGTCACTGAGATCGAAGAGGACTGGTACGCGATCATCGCCACCGGACAGGAGCTGCGTCCAATCGAATGCGCACTTGAAAACGTGGAACGGCGAGTGCCCTCCAGGCGGAGTGGCGTAGGCGATGGAAGATGATGGCGTGCGCTAGGGCGTTTCGCGGAAGTCTGGGTTGCCCTCGGCGATGACCGAGCCCGCCTCAGTAGAGGGTTTCGGTCAAACGCTGGGGAAGCGCCTGGTCGTAGCCTTCGCCATCGAATTCCGATTTCGACAAGATGCTAAGAATGGTGCCGGCACTCGGAAGATTTTGACGATCGATGTGCGTGGCGGGGTTCCAGATGCTTGATCGGATCACTGCTCGGCTACACTGGAAGAAGACACTGCTCACGGTAATACGGAGTACAGACCTGGGCATCTGTCCAGCCACGGAAAAGCGCGCGAGATAAGCCGGTCCGGACAAAATCTCTGCTGTTCCATTCACCCGTAGTGTCTCGCCTATCCCGGGCACGAGAAAAAGCAACGCTACTCGTGGGTCAACTATGATGTTGCGTAGGCTATCGATGCGATTGTTGCCACGTCGGTCCGGCAGGAGAATTGTCTTGGCATCTTCAACATGGACGAATCCCGCCGCGTCACCGCGGGGCGTCGCGTCCAGCCCGTTCGGTCCAGATGTAGCCAGGACAGCGAAAGGCGAGGCTGCGATGAAGGGCCGATACACCGCATGGATATGATCGACCACCTTGATAACGGATGGTGATGAAACCTCTCCGTAGAGGGCCTGAAGGTCCTCTATCGTATTGACCCGCACCTCGGTTTCAATGTTCATCGGTGCCTCGCGCTTTGATGCCGCAGGTTGTGGTGGAGACGCAAAGCTGCGTGATCGCAAGGCAGGACCGACCTCGGCTAACAGGTGGCCGATTGGGAAGAGGCCGCCGGTTAACAGCGCCAGCCCCAACCGCCTTGATGGCCGACCGAGGCAACAATCGGCTCTTGGCGATAGGTCTTTCGTCAGGCTTCTGCCGAATATCGATGATCAATCCTCGCATAAGGGGAATGTTTCTATCCACCTTAGCATATCGTTGCCGTATGAGTGCTTGATACATCGTCTGAACGGTGCGCCCGCGAACTCGTCGTCGTACGAGCCACGCCCGATCAGGTGCGTCCGCAGCGGTCCGCAGCCATCGTGGTTTGCTACGGGAAGCCGGAGGATCGTGGAAGGTTGGGGGCGCTGAGACCTACCGCATAGAACCGGCAGCCTAAGCACCTCGATGACCGCCGCTACAGAGCCACGCTCTCAGCGTTCGATCATGTCGCGGATGCGAGTGGCGAGCGCATCTATGGCGAACGGCTTGGTAATCATTTCCATCCCGGGTTCCAAGAAGCCGTTGGCGATGGTGGCGTTTTCTGCGTACCCCGTCATGAACAACACCTTCAGGTCTGGCCGTTGAAGGCGAGCCGCATCGACCACCTGCCGCCCGTTGAGCCCCGGGAGGCCAATATCGGTGACCAGCAGGTCCACACGAAGGTCTGATTGCAGTAGTTTCAGGCCGGAGGGTCCATCCGCGGCTTGTACGGCCCGGTATCCCAACTCCTCGAGCACGTCGACCACAAGCTCGCGTACGGAGGTCTCATCTTCGATGACGAGAACGACTTCACCGGTTTCGGAGCGATGTGCGTCCGTGAGTTCGCCATGCTCCTCCTCGGCTCCCTCCGCCTCACCGTAGTAGCGAGGCAAGTAGAGCTTAACGGTCGTGCCCTGACCAAGCTCCGAGTAGATACGTGCATAGCCTTCCGATTGTCGGGCGAACCCGTATATCATCGACAATCCGAGGCCGGTTCCTTGGCCCGTTGGCTTAGTCGTGAAAAATGGCTCGAAGGCTTTCTCGATCGTGTCCTTCGTCATCCCTGACCCAGTGTCCGTCACGCAGATGCAGACATACTGCCCGGGAGTCACGTCGCGCTGCTTGGCCGCGTAGGCGTTGTCCAGTCGCGCGTTGCAGGTCTCGATGGTCAGCACCCCCCCGTGGGGCATCGCGTCACGCGCATTGATCGCCAGGTTCAGGATGGCGCTTTCGAGCTGGTGCGGGTCGCAGAGTGTCTGCCAGAGGCCGCCGGCGGTCACAATCTCCAGGGCAACGGACTCACCGATTGTCCTGCGGATCAGCTCTTCCATCCCGGTCACCAGCCGATTGGCGTTCACCGGCTTCGGGTCGAGCGGCTGCCGACGCGAAAAGGCAAGCAAGCGATGGGTGAGCGCAGCGGCGCGATTGGCCGAGGTCATCGCCGTGGTTGCGTAACGCTCAATCTTGTTCGTTTCACCCTTCGCGATCTGCCGCTGCATCATGTCCAGCGAGCCAATCACGCCCGTCAGCAGATTGTTGAAGTCGTGGGCAATGCCGCCGGTGAGCTGGCCGACAGCCTCCATCTTCTGCGCCTGGCGGAGCGCCTCGTGAGCTTCCTCGAGTGCGCTGGTGCGTTCCTGAACCCGGCGTTCAAGGGTCTGGTTCGAGCGCTGTACGGCTTCGAACAGGCGGGCGTTGTCTATGGCTACCGCTGCTTGCCCTGCGACCCCAACCATCAGGCGCTCGGTTTCCTCACCGAACACGTCCGGCTCGGGGTGGCCGAAGAAGAGGCCGCCGATCACTTCACTGGAACGAGAGATCACCGGAACAGCGAGGTAGCTTCTGACCGGCAAATGGTTCGTCGGCATGCCATGGTGCGGCGAGTTCTTCCCGTATCGACGATCGGCCGTGATATCGGCGGAACGAACCACGCCCTCGCCGTTGAAGGTTGGCGCGAACACCTCCGTTGCACGAGGATGACCAAACTTTTCGAAATCCTCACGACGGGCGCCGGACAGGGTATAGAGCGTGAGACTCTCCCCAGCGGCATCGATCACATTGTAGAAAAATGCACCGAACTGCGCCCTCGTCAGGTGCACGCCTGCATCTGTGACCAGCTGAACGATGCGCTCCAGCTCGAGCTCTGCGGCAATCGCGGCTCCAGTGTCGTTCAGGATCTGCAGGTGTCGCGTTTGCGCCTGCAGTGCTCGTTCTGCCTCTTTCTCTGCGCTGATGTCCCGGACTTCGATGATCGTCCCCACGGTATTCGACCGCTCATCCCGGATAGGGCTGGCCGTGAACCCGACCGGGAAGAACGTGCCGTCCTTCCGGACGAAGACCTCCTCGCCAGTCACATTGCTATTCTCGGGAAAGGCCCGATCGATCGGACATTCCGAAAGCGGGTAGGGCGTACCGTCCGATCGGGTGTGATGGATGACGTCGTGGAGGGGACGTCCTCGGGTCTCCGCGAGAGTGTAACCCGTCAATCTCTCCGCGGCAGCATTCATGTAGGAGCATTGTTGCTGCGCATCCATCATCAGAATGGCAACGCTCGCGTTGTCGAGCACCGCGTTCAGCCCACGCTCAGCGCGCTGCGCCCGTTCCGTTTGCTGGTCCCGTTCGGCCAGCACCCCGGTCAGCTCGCTAACCGCTCGGCGCGCGCCTAAACGAAGCTCCATTTGATCCATGACCAACGCGGCCAGGTCGCTCAGCAGCGTCAATTCCTCCTGGGTCACCTCGCGGGGTTCCCGGTCGATCACGCACAACGTGCCCAGATTGAAGCCGTCGCTGGTTCGAAGCGGGACGCCCGCGTAGAAGCGTAGGCCGAACTCTCCGGCTACAAGCGGGTTTGCCAGAGCGCGAGTGTCGCGCTGCGCGTCCGTGAGAACCCACGGGTCATCCTGAAGAACAGCCGACGCACACAGACCCGGCAACCGGTCAATCTGCTCCGCATCCACTCCATGACGGGACTTGAACCAGATCCGGTCGGTATCGACCAGGCTGATGATCGAAATGGGAACTGAGAGCAGCTTCGCTGCCATGGCAGTGATGCGATCGAACGCGCCGTCAGGAGGGGTGTCGAGCACATCGTAGCGTTGGAGCGCCGCCAAGCGGCCAGCTTCGTTCATGGTGGAGCGGTCGGGAGAATTCATCTGAAGCTACGTCTACCTCGATCCCCCCGACGACGAGGAACACCAGATAACGTCGACGACCGCAAGGAAGAACGTTGTATGGACTCGCTATGCTGATCCGACGGAGCTGCCGCCAGGGCCGAGGGCTCAGCAAGCCGCACAGCCTCGGCCGGTCTAAGCAGCGGCTTACAGCTGTCCAGCGGCCAAGCAATCGAAAGTGCATATCAGGGTAAGGCGTCGATCCTTACGGTTTTGAATCAGGACTGATTTAGATTGGCAGGGCAGCGATACCGTACTAGGACCTCGTGTCGGTGCAGCTTCCTGCCTAGGTCGAAGGGCTTACTACCATGGCAAGTCCATGCGTTCTGGTTGTCGAGGACGAGGCTTTGATCCGCATGATGCTAGCTGACCAGCTAACCGCCGATCATTTTTGTGTTGTCGAGGCAGAGAATGCCGACGTCGCGATGGCGATGCTGCGCGATCGACCCGAAGTAAGCGCAGTGATCACCGATGTTCGCATGCCGGGAACGATGGACGGGCTGGAACTCGCGCGACAGATTTCGACGTGCTGGCCACATCTGAAGGTGTTCATCACCTCGGGCCATATCACTGTTGGAGACCCGAACTTGCCGCCTGATGCCGTCTTCGTCCCAAAGCCCTATACCGCCGGGACATTCGCGAAGCTGCTCAGTCAGGCGTTGAATTGATGAGCAGATGCAGCCCATCGGCGCCGGCTTTGGCGCCCGAGCCGCGTGAAGCGAAAGAGGCTGCTGACGGGCGCTAGTTCCGCTTTCTTGCGGGTAGACGCACGATCCAGCTCGTTCCGACCTTGGCCGTGCCTTGCTCCACGTTACCGCCGAGTTGGCCGGCCATGGCCCGGATAAGGACCGATCCCAGGCCGCCGGATTCCGAATTGCCGCGGCCATGGATGCCGATTCCATTGTCCGCGACAGTGAGCTCGAAGTCGTCATCAATCCGGATGAAATTGACCCAGACTGTCCCAACACGGTCGTCCGGGAAGGCGTATTTCATTGCGTTCGTCACCAGCTCGTTGATGATCAATCCGAGCGGAGGAACGTCGGCCGCGGGCAGCCGGTCGGCGACGACCTTGACCTCCATTGCGATCGGGCGGATGCCAACCAAGCTCTCACGGATGTCTGCGCAAAGGCCCTCTATCAAGGCTCGGGTGTCCACATCACCGACCAATAAGGCTTGGCTCGTGCGATCCTCGATCGAGGCAAGGCTGCCGATGCGGTCGGCGGCGGCTCTTAGCGCTGTCCGCGTCTCCTCGCTTGCGTCGCGGCCCTGTCGAATCAGCAGGGCAGACGCGATCTGGAGATTGTTGCGCATCCGGTGCTGGAGTTCTGCCAGGCGAAGTTCCGCCCGAGTGGCTCGTGTCCAACTCAGCTGAAGGGCAGAGTGAAGAGAGTTCGTGAACACGGAGAGAGAGACGCAGATGCTTAGGAAGAGGGCCAGTCCGAGACCAGCACGTTCATCCTGTATGGCGAAGGAGAAGGCTGGCTCGGTCAGAAAATAGAGGACGGCGAAGGTGCTGAGGAGCGCTGTATAGAGCCCGGTAGGGCGGCCCAGAATAGCGCTCGCGACCACGACCGCGGGCAAGAAGAAAAGCGCACGGTAGGCGGCGACGTACGGATCTAGGGCCAGCCTGATCAGCAGCATGGAGGCAACGAGAAGCGTTGCCACGCCGAGCTTGAGCGCGAGGGGCCAAGCCGCGGCGGTTGCGGACAGAGCCAATATCCTGGGGGGCTTGGTTTCCGAAAGCACGCAGTCCGATGGCATGCCCATGGTCGAAGTGGAAGCGACCTTGCATGTTTTGATTCACACGCGCCATGCGCAGCAAGCATTTTCAGCGGGCCCGGGTCACGAGCAGCACGGCCTTCGTCCGCTTGGAGCCCCTTGCTTCGGTTGCGACCCTGCCGAAACACTAAGGCACCGACAACCCGAGCGCCGTCAAGCTGACCCGAGCGCCACCTCTAATTCGCGTTCCCAAGCGTCTTCGAGTTGACGCCTGCCGCGCCTATCGGTAATTCACCCAAAAGGGTGAATGATGCGATACACGGAAGGTGTTGCTGATCTAGACCGAACGCTGATGGCGCTCGCCGATCCCGTTCGGCGAAGCATCTTGCGCCGCTTGGCGAAGTCCGATGCCCGCGTCACGGACTTGGCTGCGGCCTTCCCGATCTCGCTGAATTCGGTAAGCAAACACATCCGCCTGCTGGAGCGGGCCAGGCTGGTCGAACGGAGAGTTTCCGGTCGCGAGCATTTCATCCGCTTCACACCCGAGCCGCTAACCAAAGCGCAGCAGTGGATCGAGTCACAGCAAGCCTTCTGGACGAGCCGCCTGCAGGCGATCGATGATCTTTTGACGGCCGAGGATGCGGCCCAGGGGCCTGCGCTTACGAGGGAGATCAGACATGCCGGCGACAGTTGAAGCTAAGACAGTGCACGAATTCAAGGCGTCTGCCGAACGCGTTTTCGATGCATGGCTCGATCCGGCGAAGGTGCGCTCCTGGGCCGCGCAGCCGGTCCCCGGGATGCCGGCCTTCGATATTCGAAAGGTCGAAATCGACGCCCGGGTCGGCGGCAAGTTTACCTTTTCCGACATGCGCGAGGATGGCGAGGCCGTGCATTGGGGCTATTATCTGGAGATCGACCGCCCCCATCGCCTCGTCTTCAGCTGGTTCACCAGCGAAGAGGAGGAAGAGGAGAACAACTCCACCGTCACCCTCACGATTGAGCCTATCGAGAACGGCTGCCGTGCCACGATCGTGCACAGGATGGACGAGCGCTGGGCCGACTATATCGGGCCGACCGCAAATGCCTGGAGCTTTATGCTGCAGCAGATCGAACAGGATTTCGAGACGGGAGCCGGTGGTGCCTAGGGTGGTCGGCCATCCCCGCCTGTCTGACCACATCGCGGCAACCGCACGCCCGAGGTTAGAACCGATAGTGCAGGCCGGGACTGGCGATCGCGCCAGCGGCGTCAGGGAGAGTGTATCGGGTTAGCGGCCAAACACACGGAAGAGCCGCCATCCAACGAGACCCGCGGAGATGCCGATCAAACCCGCAACGAGGTAAGCACCGACCGCATTGTTGGGCGTGAAAAGCCCGCCGGTGACGTAGCCGAGAATGACTGCGCCGCTCGTAACCGCGCTGTAGATAGCCGCGACTTTGCCGTGTTGGCCCGGCGGCGCTTCCTGCTGCAGCATGGTTCGCACGGCCACGTTGTGAACGCTGTTGGCGATCCCGCCGAGCACGAACACCACGCCGACTACCAGGACGCTGGCGACGTCAAGCAGCCCGGCAGCTCCGATGGCGAGCATGGTTGTGCCGGTAGCCGTCGCCGCAACGAAGGCGATCGGGGCAGGCCGAGAGATCGGACGCGCACCTGCAGCGGCCGCGCCAAGGATCATTCCACCGGCCCAGCTACCCGTCACCAGACCGAATGCCAGGGAGCCTTGCGCCAGCGTCACAGTGATGAGGAACACGAAGGCTACGTCTGCGATAGCAGAGGCGAACACCTCCAGAGCGAGCGAGGCGGTCATCACCGAGATTGGCCGATTACGAAGGATCGGCCAGTACTCGGCGAGGAGAGTCCGCGGTTCGTCGACGGCCATTTCTACCGGTCGGCGCAGACCGCCTGCTAGTAGGACCAAAGCCAGCAGGAGGAAACTGGCCGCGTCGATGAGCAGTGCGTTACCAGCCCCGATGGAGGTAATCAGGACTCCGCCGGCAACCGGGCCTGCCAGCATCCCGGCGCCCCGTACAAGCTCGAGCGCCGAATTGGCGCGATTGAGCGGGATTCCTAGTGCTGCAGCCAGCACTGGTATGAGCGCAAAGGTCGCCGCCCCGCTGATTGCAAAACAGACGCTGAGCAAGCTGGCTCCCAGCAGGGTAGGCGCAAGCTCCGAATTGGTGGCTATCCATACGAGGAGGCCTGCCTGCACCAGCGCGGTGACTACGAGGATCCTGCCGGCGTCGCGGGTATCAATGAGCCGGCCTACGAACGGTGCGGCAACAAGGCCGGGGAGCAACTGCGCGACTAACAGCATTGGCACTGCGAAGCGCGTCTCGCTATCGGCGGCGCGAAAAATCAACGTGATGAGCGAGATTTCGTCGCCGATGGTTGAGATCGTGAGGACCGCGAGCATGATCCAGCCGCAACCCATCCGGACCCGTACGCCTGTGGCCTCGTTCGCCCCCATGCCAGACATCTGTATCAGCAAGCAGGACGAGGCAATTCACAAGAAGTGAATGACGCCTTCGGACTGGTAGATAGGCCGCTGAACGCCTACCAGTGCACACTTGTTGCCGATCCCGCCCCGCGAGTGATGTCGGATTCGGGTCGGACCCGCCCAACGTCCCGGTTTGACTGCGTGACGGTGCCGACGTCGGGCTGCGCCGCAAATGCCGACCTTCGCCAGCGGCGCGGTCGAACAGAGCGCGAGCGGCTGAAATGGGGGGAATCGGGCGTAGCCCTGGCGGCATGAGCTTGTGGTTTGCGGTCAGATAGCTAAGGGATAGCGCTCACAAGCTAGCCTTCGTCGATGCGGCGGCTAAGCTCAATCCGACGATGGCTCCTCGTCTTAAACGTAGCCGGTCCGAGACGCCGAAGCTCGCTAAAGCCGCAGGATCGCCAAAAGCGTTCGCCGCTTTGGTTCGCCTCTAGAACGGCCAACCGGATTTCACGGGCTCCCTTCTCCGTCGCCCAATTCTCAATCGCCGAATATATTGATCGGCCCAAGCCCCGACCTCGCTGAGATGCCTCCACGATTATGAAACCGAGGTACCATGTGCCAACCTGGGGGTGATCGCGGAGAATCGCTGCGACCGCGAAGCGGCCGTCATCGCCTTTCCACGCCAAAACGGTTTGATCGTGAGCATCCTTATCAGAGGGTACGTCTGTGAGAAGTTCGTGAGCGTCGGTCAGTGTCGGCGCCGTGCCGCCTTGCAAGAGAAAATAGTCAGCGGAGCGGTCAAACAGCCTCGCGACTGCCGGCGTGTCCGCCTCTGAGAGTTCGATCGGGGGAAGACGGGCGGGCATCTGGCGGAACATGCAGCAAGAATACAGCGGCAGCGTACGAAAGTCTGCTTCCGCCAAGGCTCTTGGAACAGCTGAATAGCGTGGCAGCACATCAGGGCTCGCTGACGCGCGCGCCCGCGACGAATGTCAGGCTGCCGCAAGAGAGCCGACATCCGTGGCGCTGCCTCACGACCGCGTCGGAAACGGCCGAGAAGGGGTAGGATGCAGACATCAGTCCGGCGGAAAGGCATCGTGCTGGGGCAGATCATCCGTGATCTCGTACCACGCCGCTTTTGAGCCGACGAAAATGTGCATCGATGGTTTGAGGGTCGGCTCGTCCTTGAGCCCGCCGAGTGGAACGTGAGCGTAAGCCCCCTCTCGAACGACTGAGAAGAGCAGCGAACCACAGGTGCGACAGTGCACGTCGTGAGCGTCCGCGTCCCCGTAGGTCATCGTAGCAGCTTCGCCGCGGACGAAGCTCAGTTCCCCCCGAGCAATTCCGGCCAGTGGCTTGAACGCCGATCCGGTGGCCCGCCGGCATTGCGAGCAGTGGCAGTTCAACGCATACTCGAATGCGTCCTGCACGACATACTCGACAGCTTCGCACAGGCACGCGCCGTGCAAGCTCCGTATGCTAAGATCCACGGGTCTCCCCCTCATCCGCGTCGTGGCCGACCAGCATGTCGTGGAGGCGCGATATCCGCAACGGGTCGGAGCCAGTTGACTGTTCCGATCTGGCGGGCGCGCTAGCCTGACGTCGAGGCTCGGCGCGTGAGCAGACGTTCGCCGGCTACGGCGGCGATCGTTGTGGGAACAGCCGAAGAGGGTGGATTCCAGACATCCCATGCGCCGCAACATCGCCGCAGAGGCGGTCATTCAATCAAGCAGGCTGGCCGGCAGCTCAGCGCCAAAACACGACCTTCAGCGCCCCGGCGATTCTACCCGGGACCAGACGGTCAGAGGTTCGGGGCCGCCATCCAATCGGACAGCGACCCCGCCCTCGACACGCAACAGGAGGGGCCCAGCTGGGCCGGTGCATGACAAACATCGCCAACGCCGCGCCGGCCGTACGGGGCAGGCTTTCTTTAAGACCAAGAGAGCGATGAAACGCTGAACGTGCTCGGCAGCTGCTGTTCATGACGGCGGATGTCGGGCTGCCGCCAGAGAGCCGACATTCGCGCCGCTGCCGGGCGTCGGCCGCTGCAACAGCTGTATCGGGTGGGAGTCGGACATCGGTCGCTCGACATCAGCACGCACGGAGGGCATGCGAAAACATCGGAGTTGCACCGTCCAGGCAGTCTGCCGCGGCTCTGCGGGCCACGGACGAACCGGCTCTGGGCGATCGCGGGCCGGGTTCAGACTAGCCGTGGTCCTGCCTCGATTGGCTCTGTGGCTCCGCCGCATGGGTGGCTAACTTACGCCGCCGTAGAGACGTTGCTTGGAGTTGGTGGGTGGTGATACCTTGGGTTCGGATCCTGGCGGGTTTGCTGATCATCGTCTGCGCAGTGGCGCTTATGCACTCGTTGCTTGTAGCCGTCCTTGCTATGCTGTGGGCCTTTCCGGCTTCTCCAATCGCTGGCGCCGAGATGGCGACCGGCGTCGTAGCGACCCTCGCCACGCCACTCTCTCTGACACTTGGCATCGGCTTCGCTTGGAAGCCCCTCCGCACCGGGAAACGGTCCCACCTGCTCAAGGCTGCCGCGTACGCTCTGTTCGGCTTGTTGTGTCATATCAGCGTATTTTTTTGGATTGGGAACCTTCCGCCAAATCCCGGTGCTTTCCGCTGACGCCATCAGGCGTTCCCGTGCACGGGCGGGGAAAGATAAGCTCAGGGCCGACACGGGCGCTATCGCCTCCAATCACCTCGTCAGGGCGGTGATGGTCGCCAAGGCCATGGGCCGCCATTCCGATCTGTCGCGCCGCGGCGCGAAAGCGGACCTTCGCGATCGGCCTGAACGATCGCCGCGCGAACAGCCGAAGAGGGTGGATAGTGTTGAAAAACGTCTGCTTCTAACAAGAGCGGACGTTCAGGTAATGAGGGGTGCGATCACGCCGGAAACAGCCGGGCAGGGTGTGAAAAGCGGACATTGCATCCTAATCTAACGGCCTGATCGCATACACATTGCGCTCAATCCCGTCAGGAAAGGCTTGTCGCGCCACCACCGAGCCGCTCAGCTTCTCAGCCAGCCGCCGCGCTGCCTCGTTCTCATCATCCATGTGTGTTTCGACCTCGCTCCAGCCGAGCGTCTCGTGCGCCCAGAGAATAGCAGCGCGCGACGCCTCCTCCGCGTAGCCGTTACGCCGAGCGCTCGGCACTATCCACCAAGTGAGCTCGTGCCTCGGCCAGCCTTCCGGCCAGACAATGCCGCACCCGCCTACCATTGCGCCGCTGGCCTTCTCGACAACCGACCACATGCCGAATCTGCGCAATGGCCAGTGTCCAAGGTCGTATGCGAGTTTCCGCCCCGCTTGGGCGGCCGTCAGGGGGCCGCCGTAGAATCTGGACGCTTCGGGATCTGCATAAAAGTCGCGGTAGTCCGGGAAGTCTTTTGCGCTAGGCGCACGAAGAACAAGCCGGTGAGTTTGAACGGTGGGAATGTACATGAGCACGGCTTACCGGCAACCGAGATGCTGTCTATCCGTAAAAGAAAGTGGTCGCGTGCCGACGCGCGCAAGCCTTGAGCAATGTCCGATATGGGTCGGAGCACGTCCTAGCTCCCCACATGGCGAGCGCCGCCGTCGAACGGCAGGGTACCGCGCGGAAGCGGACCTTCGCCGGGTCGCCTGGCGATCGCGCCGGGAACGACAGGGGAGGGCGGAAAGCGGTCATTGCCCTCAGCGTGGGTTGGTCGTTAGGTGACGGTGCGCTACCTCCGAGTGTCGAAGCGATTCTGGCTGTTCGGAGGGTGCGCTTGAACCGGCATCATGAACTTGCTGGATGGGCTGCCGACTGCGCGGAGCGCGTCCTTGCCCTTTTCGAGGCGGAAAGGCCGGCCGATGCTCGCCCCCGCCACGCGATAGAAGCCGCCAGGCGGTGGCAGGGCGACGATTTGACCGTGGTAGAGGCAAGGAAGCTGGCGTTTGCCAGCCATGCCGCCGCACGGCAGTCGGCAAGTCCAGCAGCTGTGGCAGCGGCCAGGGCGGCTGCCCATGCAGCGGCGACGGCACACGTCGCGGCTCACGCACCGCACGCGGCGAGTTACGCTCGAAAGGCGATAGAAGCCGCAGGCTATGATGCTGAGGCAGAACACCGTTGGCAAATCGATCGGCTGCCACACCTGCCACAGTAGATCACCGGGTTGAAAGGGCCTCGGTCAGAGTCGCAGAGGGAGCCTTCGTCTGCCGAGTGACCGAAGTATCCGGCGGACGCTCGCGCGGGCCGTCGGGCTGCGTCGCCGAACCGACATTCGGCGCCAGCGCAATCAATTGCGGCGGGAACAGCCGAGTGGCGTGGTTAAGCGACCTTTGTGGTTCCTGTGCGGTGCAGGAAGTGGGTGTACTCTCGTGTCACGTGGCGAGCATTCAGGGCAGGGGCTGACGGCGCGATCGCCACCCTGCCTGACGAAAGCGGACGTAGGGCGCGGCGGTACCGATCGTTGCCGGGAACGACAGGGAAGGGTGCAGGCTGTGTGAAAACTCCTTCCTGAGTCATGGCGGTAGCATAATCTTCTACTCGCGTTTCTCATCGGGCTTCGATGATCCACCAATGCCGCTTGCGAGAGCAAGTTGCCTCCGCCGAAGTGGCCAACCGGCGCATTCCGCGGGATCGCTCGGGCAAAATCTTCTACGGCGCTGACGCGAAGCCGCGTTTTCACACAGCCTCGGTCGCAAGCCGACCAACGGTCTCGATCTGACCCACACGGGAACGGCGTCAGGCTGCTGCGCGGGGGCGGACATTCGCCGGCGAGGTCTGGCAGTGCGGCGCGGACGACAGGGAAGGTGGAAATGCAACCAGTCGATCATCCAGTTGCGCTACGATCGCCGTCACCACTCAGACGATCAGACTGGACGGCTTAGAAAAAGAGCGATCTCGCCTTCCGCTGATGTGCCTTCATAAAGCGTCAAATCCAGGCCTGTGAGAGAGAAGCCGAGGGCACGGTAGGCAGCGATCCCCGGGACGTTCACAGACGTCGTCTCAACCCACAGACGTCTCGCGCCCACTGCCCGTGCATAAGTTGAAACGGACGTGATCAACGCACGTCCAATACCCGTCCGCCGAGCATCTGGGGCCACATACAGGTGCCAGACAGCCAGCCGGGCGTTCCAGGCTTTGAACTGGGTGGCGACAAAGCCGTTGATGTTGCCGCTTGCGCCGTCGAAGGAGACCCAGCCTCGGTCCCAGGGTCGGTCTGTCGCTTCCAGATCATCGAGCGAAAAGCGCTTCAGGAGCGGGGCATCCAGCGGTCTGGATCTGAGCGAAAACCCATCGTCGTTCGCCCAGACGTCATGGATCGACTCCGTCGTGAAGGACGTGTCGAGCGCGCGGATCTCCGCAATGTCATTGGGGAGGATAGCCGGTCGGATTACGACCGGTGGCCGCCCGTTGGTCCTGGCCGTACGGGTCAGACGCATTCCGTCCTGCATCTTTGTTTCCTCGTGTTGGAGGCGGCAGCGGGAAACCTGCCCGTCCTTCTCGTCGAGCACCTATGCCAAGAGGTCGGCGCGTCGGTCATCGGCTCCGGCTCTAGGCTCAGGCGATCACGGCGTCGTCGATTACACGCGGTACAGCTCGTCCGGCATTGCGCAGCACCTTGATCACTCCGGAATGTTCATATCCGCCAAACCCCTCATCCCGGGCGCGTTGGAAGATGTCGGCCGCAAGTCGCGGAAAGGCAGTTTCGACTCCGAGGTCGGATGACACGCCGATCAGGCGGCGGATGTCCCTTTCGACCGATGCAATGGTACTTTCGGCGGCGCTGAAGCCGTCTTCGGCGATGACCCTCCCCATGTGCTGCATGTCGGCGGCGAACATTGGGGAAAGCCTTGCCATCATCTGCCCGAAGTCGGCCGTGTCGAGCCCTTCCGCTTGACAGATCGCCGCGCCCTGGGCGAAGCCGATCCAGTGTCCGGCGAAGTATGCGAGGGCTGCGCTGAAGAGCGCCTTGGCATGACCAACGTCTGCGCCGACAAAGGTCAGCCCTCCGGCAAGCGATGTCAGCACCGGCGCCGCCTCGTCGTATAGCGCCTGCTCGCCCGATACGATTATGGCCGCCTCAGGACCTCCGATTTGACTGGGCCACGCCGAAATTGCTCCGTCGAGATATGCGGCTTCGTGCGACGCGGCCCAGGCGCTCATCTCACGGGCTTCGGCCGACGTCCCGGACGTCAGCTGCACTATGAGGCGGCCGGCTAGCTCGTTGGCCGCGGCGACCTCGCGCAGTACGGCGAAGCTCGCCGCATAGTCGGAGAGACAGATGACCACCAGCCGACCGGCGGCGACGGCTGCTGCCGGATTGAGCATTCCCGCGGCGCCCGCAGCAACGAACGCTTCAACCTTTTCAGGGCTCCGGTTCCACACGGCCACATCCCGGCCGCTTGCCAGAAGGGCGTGCGCGAGCGCGCTTCCCATCCGACCAAGGCCGATGACACTCACGTCGCTCATCGTTATCTCCTTCTTGCTACGTATGTACATAGTGTATGTACAAATCGTACATTGCAAGAGGCAGGATCGAAGTTGAGGCTTTCCAGAGACACACGACGCGAGCAGCTCCTGGAGCTCGGCATGGCGATCGTCCGCGAAGAGGGCGCGGATGAACTCACTCTCGGCCGACTGGCGGCCAAGGCGGACGTTAGCCGCACGGTCGTGTACGATCACTTTGACACGCGTGCCGGACTGCTGGTCGCACTCTTCCAACGTTTGGAAGAGCGTTACGTCGGTGCGCTTCGAGCCGCACTCGAAACGGCACCCGACAATCTGGCCGGTACCGCCCGGGTGATAAGCGAAGCTTACTTCAACTGCCTTGCCGAACTAGGGCCCGAGGGGCCGGCAATCTCCGCCGCGCTCAAGGGCAGCGAGGAGATGATGGCCCATCAGCAATTGATGGTTGGTCGCTATGCCGAGATCATGGCCGGGGCGCTGCGTCCCTTTTCCAGCAGGGAAGACAACGCCCTTCACCTGCTCTGCATCGCACTAATGGGCGCTGCGGAGGTCATGGCGCTCGAAGTTCAGCGCGGGCGCACAACCCAGGGGATTGCGGCGAACGTTCTGTTGTCCCTGATATCTGGAGGTCTCGAGTAAGCAGACGCTTTGAAGAGGAAACCTTCCGACGAAGGATGAGCGTATTCGAAGTCCAGTACGAGTGCTCGCGCCGCCGCGCCGCTTGGGCGCCGCCAGCGTGCTGCCGGGCGTCGCCGAGGCCGGACGACGATGCAAAGTGAGTGACCTAGGAAAGTCATTCCGACCAATGGGCCGGAGCGCGTCGTAGCGCCCGATCTGGCACATGCCCAAGGCTAAGGTCAGGCTGCCGCGCGGAAGCGGACCTTCGCCGGGTCCCCGGCGATCGCGCCGGGAACAGCCGGGGAGGTGGATTCGAGACATTCCCGTCACACGACATTGCCGGAGGAGCGGATTTGAAACCGCGGCTCGGCGTAGCTCAGCGACATCGCCGCGGTCAGGTCACCTCAGAAAAATTGCGGAAGCTACCATCGCCGCTGAAGCCCTCGTCCAGGAGGTGGGGAAAGGGCCGAGGAGCATTTCAAACCCACTTCCTTTCCTGCAGGGTTCTAGCTAGCCAACGCGTCATACGGGCATGTTTCGGTCGACACTGGGGTTCTCGCTGACTTTCCTCGCCGCGTCGGCTTGTCCGGCGACGGCTCATGCTGCCGATTTCATGGTCAACCTGCCAGCTCAGAGTCTGGCACGATCGCTGTCCCAGCTGGCAGGACAGGCGCGCGTGGACCTCTTATTCTCATCGAAGCTGGTCCGAGCACGTCGGGCGCCGGCTGTCCGTGGGCGCCTCACGATCGACGAGGCTTTGCAGCGGCTCCTGACCGGATCGCGATTGTCCTATAGACGCAGCGGCTATGGTGCGATCGTCATCGTCCCGGCTCCGGCTGCCGATGCGGGCGAACGGGACGACGAGGGATCGATACCCGAGATCCTCGTGATCGGACAGCGGACGCAGAATGCTGATATTCGGCGAACGGAAGGCGACATCCTGCCTTATCAGGTCGCAAGCCGGCGGGAGGTGGAGAACGCCCATGCCGAAACGGCGGAGGGTTACCTACGCAGTCGGCTACCCGCCAACGGGCAGATGGCAACGCCATCCCAGCTCAGCCTCGACAATCTGGGCAGCGCTCGCTCGGAACTGAACCTCCGGGGTCTTGGTGCACGGCAGACGTTGATTTTGGTCGACGGACGCAGGCTTCCGTCCCTTCCCAGTATCGACAATGGCTTCAATCAACCCGACATCAACGCTCTGCCACTTGCGGCACTCTCGCGCATTGAAACTCTGACCTCGGCTGCGGGCGGCATCTATGGCCCCGGTGCGATCGCCGGCGTCGTCAACTTCGTCATCGATCGCGACTACCGAGGCGGCACATTGTCCGTCACGTCAGGGATCGCCGGTAGCGGCGACGCGCTTTTCAAGCGGGTAGATGGCAGTTTTGGCTTTACCCCGGATGGCGGGGAGACCGACATTATGGTCGTCTTCGGCCACGCAGTGACACAAAGCCTGACCTTCGGCGATCGGGATTACACCGTTCGAGCCCGCAGGCTGAAACTGCAAAACGATTCCGAAACGTTCGTGAGACAGCTTCCCATAAGCAGCTCGGTCAACGTATTTAGCTCGTTGCCTTTACGCCTCGACGCTGAAGCTGCGTCGCGCCTCGCAGGTTCGATCACGCACTTCCCCGTCGGGCCAGCGGCAGATTACGCGACGATGATCGCAAATGATGACACCATTGATCTCTCGCTCTCTCCCGATGCAAACGGAACGGAGCGATCATTGCTGCCGGCAAGCAGCCGAACCTCTCTGCTCCTGAATGCCCGGCGAAGGATCTCGAACGTAGAGGTCTTCTTTGACGGGCTCTGGCTACGCAACCGCGCGCGTTCGGTCCTGCCGTCCACATTGCAGCATACTGTCGTCCCCGCCTCAGCCAACCCGTTCGAGCACTCGGTAGAAGTCACCTTCCCCCAACCCGGCTTCAAGAACGTCGGCGCCAATCGATCGTCGGTCTATCGCATTACGACCGGAGCAATCCTCGACTTGCCGAAGGATTGGCGGGCAAATGTAGAGTATCTATTCGGGGGATCCAATGAGGTTGTACACCTCGAAGGTGACAGATTGTCGACCGAGGCCTTCGACGGCGCTTTCGGCAAGATGGACCCCTTAGGCCGCCCCGTGCCGAATCCCTTTCAGGATTATGCCAGCTTCCTGTCGGCTCTCGACCAGTACCGAGAGCCAAACACATACCGTCATGAAGTCTCGAACAAGCTTTCCCAATTCTCGATGAGGTTTGCAGGCCCGCTTATCTACCTGCCACGCGGCCCAACGACACTTTCCGTCCTGGGAGAGCACCGATCTGAGCGTGTTCCTGCTTCTGTAGTTACTCTGGGCCCGCGCGACGGCATCGAAGAGCAACCGACACCGGACGTGTCCCAGAAGGCGCTCTCCGTCTATGCGGAGGCACGTGCCCCGATCTGCGGACCGAGGAAAATGTATGGACCGCTCAAGAACCTCGAACTGCAGCTTGCGATGCGTCACGACCGCATCGAGACGCGGGTGCCAAGCCAAATCGAAGGAGGATCCAAATACGGTAACCTCGTGACTGTGAATAACGCAGTCACGGTATACACTGCCGGTTTCCGCTCTGATCCACTCCCGTATTGGATGCTGCGAGGGAGCGTTAGCACAGGAGTATTGCCCCCGAGCGTCGACCAGCTCACATCGCGGGTAACAACACTGTTTGGATATTTAGACGCCAAACGCGGCGGGAGCTTCATTAAGTTTGGTGTGCCCGTAATTGTCGGCGGGTCACCAAGCCTGCGGCCCGAGCGTGCCCGCACATTGTCGCTAGGCCTGGTTTACACCAGTCCTGACAATCGCGCGCGCCTCTCGCTCGATTTCACTCGCCTGGACAAAAAGAACGAGGTGGTCCTGACCTCCACCAACGGGCTTCGATACCTGACCGGTCTTGCCAATGTGCCGTTCTTCCTGGCGAACGAGGATCGCTTCCCTGGCCGTATCCAGAGGCTGCCGCTCACTGCTGCCGACGCGGCGCTTGGCTACACGGCCGGTCTGATCACCCGCATCGACACGACCGCGCTGAACATAGGGAGAACGCGCCTGGATGCGTGGGATCTGAAAGCCGCGTACGAGATCCCCGACGTAGCAGAGGGCACGCTGCGCCTGACAGGGACGGCCGCTTGGCAACCGACGTACAAGCGTCGCTTCGATACGATTGGGCGATGGTATGACTTCGCGGATGCTGCGGATGGTGCACTGAAGTGGCGGGGTCGGGCCGGCGTCGAATGGGAGCGAGGACCCTTTTGGATCGGCTTGGACGGTCAGTATTACGGCCGCTACCGCATCACTCCCGCTGTTCCAGCCACCGGTTCGGATGCCGAAGGGATCGTGCGATTGCAGGGTGCTGAGTATGTCGAAGCCCAGGCCTACGTTGACCTTGCCGCAGCCTATCGGTTCAGCCCCAATGCTCTTGGGAGGGGAAGCCTGGAACTCAGATTGGGTGTCCAGAACCTGTTTGACAGATCCCCTCCTATCGTCACCACGGTCGAGGAGCCGTTCTATACGGAGACGGGCTACAGCTTGCTCGGAGATCCCCGTCAGCGCCGCTTCAATGCAACCTTGGAGTACCGCTTCTAGGGCCGCAACCCGAATTGGTCGTGCGATTGTCTGGAAAGGGTCGAAACGCGCTGTAGCGATGCGTTCGACGAACGTGCCAGGCGGGTGTCTGAGAAGAACACGAGACCAGAGGTACGTCTCTGGCTTTATCGTCGGGCGAAATGACTTGCCCGAAGGAACGAGAGCCGTCGTATATCATGGCCATCCATTGATCGCCCACTTTTCAGCTCACGAGCGGACATAGGCCGGGTGAGCACTGGGCGATCGCTTTCGGGGTCCGTAGCCGCCATTCCGCGTGCGGGTTGCCGAAGGTCCGCTTCGATGCCCCAAAGCGGACGTACAAGTTGCTTGAACCGAACGTCCGCTTCTGAGTGCTTAGCGGCCGTGATCGGCCTTGCCACCGGCATGATCCGCGGCATCATAGAAGATCGGGTTGCGCATCCACTCGTTGACGGCGGACTCGCGCCACCCGGTGCAGCGGGCGCTGATCTGGATGTTCTTCGGGAACGTGCCGTTCTGCATCTTCCGGTACATCGTTGAGCGGCTGAGTCCTGTCCGTTCGAGAACGGACTTCAGGCGGAGAATGCGATCGGACGTATCGGTCATGATCTGCTCCTGTCGGGTTGTCCTGGATCTTGGCGAGCATGATCGGGACTTGCGGGCGGCAGGCAAGGGGGCGGGCCCGGCTTGCCCCCGTCTGCCCCCATCAGCCCCAACAGGCCCTCTCCATTGACTGCGGCGTGGGGTGGCTGGGCCTGAAAGGCGTGCGGGCTCGACCCCAGCGCGGGTCTCTCAATCCCGAGTCGTCCGCGAGATAGCGTCTCAGCTTTCAGGTGAGCTTGGCCGACTCTCCGAGCCGGCATGTGGACGCTGCGCGATGCGCGGCGGCGTTGTGCTGTGCCTCCGGCACGCGGTGTGGCGTGGGTGGGCGTCGCTGCCCTGTAGCCCCGCCGCGGCGAGCCGCAACCTCGCGCGTCCCGCGCGAGGTCCTCCTCTTCGTTGCGGCCGTTCCGGTGCAGCCCGCCTTGGTCGGCGGGTCTGCCGGTCCGCTCCTGCCGCCCACCCCCGCCACTCCGGCGCCGGTTGCGGTGGTTTTGAAGGAGACAGGATCATGCGGACCAGGCCTCGTAACGATCGCCACAGCCTCTATGCCGAAGTCACGGAGCGCGTCATTGCCGAACTGGAAGCGGGGCGGCTTCCCTGGGTGCAGCCTTGGGACAGCTCCAGGTGTGGGCCGGCGATGCCGCACAACGGAGGGACCGGCCGACGCTACTCCGGGATCAATGTCCTGATCCTGTGGGCGGCTGTCATCGAGGGCGGCTATTCCTCGCAGCGCTGGCTGACCTTTCGGCAGGCGCTCGCGCTCGGCGGACACGTGCGCAAGGGCGAGAAGGGAACCACCGTCTGCTATGCGGACCGGTTCACGCCCAAGGACGAGGTCGACAAAGCGCGCGACGAAGATCGGGAGGCGAGGGCGGTTGCGTTCCTGAAGCGCTTCACCGTCTTCAACGTCGACCAATGCGAGGGGCTGCCCGAGGATCTGACCAGCGCGCCGAAGGCGCTCGGCGAACGCGAGATAATCCCGCATGCCGAAGCACTGGTTGCGGCCACAGGCGCCGACGTGCGGATTGGCGGAGGGCTCGCTTTCTACGCGCCCGATCCCGACTTCGTGCAGGTTCCGCCGCAGCAATTTTACCCGCACCAGATCAACTGGTATCGGACCGTGCTCCACGAGCTCGGCCACTGGACGGGACATGCGAGCCGGCTTGATCGGGACCAGAGCGGGTTTCTCGGCGGTGCTGCTTATGCACGGGAAGAACTCGTTGCCGAGCTGACCAGTGCCTTCACCTGCGCGTCGCTGTCGATCACGCCGACTGTGCGCCACTCCGACTATATCGGCGCATGGCTTGAGGTTCTGCGCGGCGACGAGAAAGCAATCTTTCGTGCAGCGAGCCAGGCCAGCAAGGCGGCCGATTACCTGCTCGCCTTTGCGGCCGCCAAGGCCGATGCGGGAGAGGCGGCATGATCCGTCGAGCAAAACGCAGCCTGGAGGAGCGCGCAACAGAGGCTCTCGAGCGATCCCTCCGACTTGAGGCCGTTGATGCAGATTCTCGTTCGAACCGGCAGTCGCTGCGTCCCCTGGAGCGCGCAATCATCGAACTCCCGTCCCCCACGCGCGAGATATTCCTCGCACACCGATGCGATGGCCAAAGCTATGTTCAGATTGCGGAGGCGAGGGCGCTTCGCGTCGCAGATGTCGAGCAGCATGTCGCACGCGCGCTGTTTGCCATCTGCAGCAGCGTCGAAGGTGATGAAAGGCCGCTGCTGCAAAGTTGGTGGTCCCGCGTTCGACGATGGTTTTCGTGATCGCCAAGCCGCGCCTGCCACGTGCGGGCGAGGTTGGCGCCTGTACGCGTCCGGGCTAGGAAGGCAGGTGATGAAATCGGAACTCGACCATCTTCCGGAGCGGCAGCAGCGCGAACTCGAGCGCGTGCGCGAGATCCTGCTGGAGGAGTTCGAGAAGGCGATCCTGCCCGCGACGAAGCCGCACAAGCGCAATGGCAAGATCTACAAGATCATCCTGTTCGGCAGCTACGCGAGGGACGACTGGGTCGACGAGCCGGAGAACGGCTACCAATCGGATTTCGATCTGCTGATCGTCGTCAGCCATGAGGACCTGACCGACATCGCCGATTACTGGTATGTCGCCGAGGATCGGATCGCCCGCGATCCTGCGATCGGACGGCCGGTCAACATCATCGTCCATTCGCTCGACGAGGTAAACACGGCCCTATCGCGCGGGGAGTATTTCTGGACCGACATCGCCCGCGACGGCATCGCGCTCTACGAGCTGCCGTGTCACTCGTTGGCGATGCCGATGCCTCTGACAGCAACAGACGCATGCCGGATGGCGGACGAGTATTTCAGCCAGTGGCTTCCACTAGCCGATCACGCCATGTCGTTGTCCCGCACCAGCGTTGACAATGGCGTGCTACGTGACGCCGCGTTCATGCTGCACCAAGCCACCGAGCGCCTGTACATCTGCTTTCTTTTGGTGCGCACGCTCTATTTTCCCCGATCGCACAACATCAAGTTCCTCCGTTCGCTCGCAGAGGACAAAGAGCCGCGGCTTGTCCCGGCTTGGCCGCGAGCTACGAAGGTCGACCGTGCGCGGTTCGAGCGCTTGAAGCGGGCCTACGTCGAGGCACGCTATTCGGCCAGCTACGCCATCACCGCTGAGGATCTCGAGGCGCTTGCAGCATCGATCTCACAGCTGCGCGACATTGTCGCAGATCTTTGTCGGGAGCGGATTGCCGCATTGCGCGCCGACGCAGCCAAGACTGAAGGCGGCATCCGGAACGCGTCCGCGTAGTCGTCGGGGTGACAGACGCGGGGGATGACGCGCCAGCGTTCGACGCGCGCACCGTTGGAGAGGCCGATGTGAACATGCCGGCCCTTCAACCTTCGTTCCTACCGCAGTCGGCTCGCGCCGCCCGATCGTGGATCGGGCGGCGCTCGCTTTCTATTCTTGTTGCGTCCGGGAGCGTTTCCGCTTCGGCCTGTCGGAAGCAGCCTCTGCTACAGCGTCGGCGGCCTTCGGCGCGCGAGCGCGCCGCTTCGGCTGATCGGCAGACGTGGCAGCGTCGGAGGAAGCCTTCCGACGAGGCGCGCCGGCTTTCGGCTCATTCGACCCGGGCACAGTTTCGGCTTCGGGGGCCCCGTCGCTCTCAGGTTTGCGCGCGCCTTTCGCGCCGCGTCCTCTCGATCCGAGCCCGATCCGCTTCGCGAGTTCCGCGCGCTGCTGGGCATAATCCGGTGCGACCATTGGATAAGAGGCGGGCAGACTGAACTGGCTGCGATATTCCGCCGGCGTAAGCTGGTGTGCGGTCAAGAGGTGACGCTTCAGCATCTTCTGTTTGCTGCCGCACGCGAGACAGGTAATCGCCTCAGGCTTGATCGACGCACGTACGGACACCGCGGGCTTTATCTTCTCCGGCTCTGGTGGTGGCGCGGGAGCACCGAGAGTAGAAAGCGCGGCGTGAACATTCGCCACCAGCGTCGCCACATCCCCGATCGCAACCTTGTTGTTTGATACGTGGGCGGCAACGACATCCGCCGTCAGCTCAATGAGTGCCGGGTCTTGTGCCATGTTCTCTCCGATCATTGGTTACGCGTACCTTTGGCGCCGGGGCGCATAGCCAGAACCGCGGGGCCCGTCACTAGTTGCCGCGTGCGGACGATTTGGCCGTTTCGGCAAACCCACGCTTACCGCGCCGCCGCGCTAACGTGAGAACTTGCTCGCGCCGCTCGCTGCGCAGCGCGGCCGCCACTTCGAGCAGAAAGCCGAAGATCACTGCGCGGTCATCTTCCGTGAGCGCTATTAGGTCGGCCTTCACGAGCAGGCCACCAAGCTCGATGAGCTGCCGCGTCCGCTCGCGCCGCTGCATCATCCACGCCCGTGTGTCGTCACGCGCTCTCGCCGCCGAACAGCGACGACGCTCCGCCAACGCTCTCCGGTCCGCTCGCAGCACCTGCAGCAGCGTCGCTCGAAGTCCGCCGCGCAGGGCGAAAGAAGGCGGCTCCGCGCCGCCGCCAGCCCTCCTTCGTCGGCGCGTCCGCAGCCTCGACCGCCCAGATCAATGCACCGGCGAGTACGTCAAGCGGGAGGACGTCCGCGCCCGTTGCGGTGACGAGCTCCCCATATTGCCGTTGCTTGCGCTCCCGCAGTGATCGTGCGCGCTCGTCAAGCGCCTTCAGCTCTGCATCGTAATCACGAGGTTTGCGCATGCTGATGTCCTCTTTGTCTTGTAGAGGACAGATCAGTTAGAGGCGCTTTCGATTAGCGTAAATATCGTGGTACACACTGGGACGAACCCTTCCCGAAACAGATGAAATCTCTTGAGGGCGCGCTTATACGTCGTGCCGACGTCGCTTTTCGGGTGTAAGTGGATTGCCGCCATGGCGATCTACCACTTCTCGGCAAAAGTAATCTCCCGCGCGAATGGATCCAGCGCGCTTGCAGCCGCTGCCTATCGCTCCGCATCTCGCCTGCACGATCAGCGGCTAGAGCGGCATCACGACTTCTCCAACAAGGCGGGCGTCATCCACTCCGAAGTGCTGTTGCCGGACGGCGCGCCGGAGCATCTCTCGGATCGCGAGCGGCTCTGGAACGAGGTCGAAGCCGGAGAGAAGAGGATCGACGCGCAGCTTGCGCGAGAGATCGAGTTCGCCCTGCCGCGGGAGCTGACGTCCGAGCAGGGCATCGAGCTTGCGCGCGACTTCGTGCAGCGTGAGTTCGTGGCGCGCGGTATGGTCGCGGACCTCAACGTGCATCGGGATGTCGGCGCCGACGGCGAGCCGAAGCCGCATGCGCATGTCATGCTGACGATGCGGGAGGTTGGTGAGGACGGCTTCGGCGCAAAGGAGCGCGAGTGGAACCGCACCGACTTGCTGCAGCATTGGCGCGAAGCCTGGGCCGACCACGTCAACCAGCGCTTGGCCGAACTCGACATCGATGCACGCGTCGATCATCGCTCGCTTGAGGCGCAGGGTATCGACCTCGAGCCTCAAAACAAGATCGGCCCTGCGGCGGCGCGGATGGCCGGGCAGGGGCTCCAGCTTGAGCGTGTCGACGAGCATCGGGATATCGCACGTTCGAACGGCGAGAAGCTGCTCACGCGCCCTGCGCTCGCCTTAGACGCGATCACACGCACGCAGGCAACGTTTACGACGCGCGACCTGGCGATGTTCGTGCATCGGCACAGTGACGGGAAAGAGCAGTTCGACCAAGTGATGGCGGCCGTGAGGGCGGCGCCGGAACTAGTTGCCCTTGGCCGCGACGGCCGCGGCGAAGAGCGTTTCACCAGCCGGGAGATGATCGAGACCGAACAGCGGCTCGAGCGCGCGACGATCAGGCTTGAGGCACACCGTCATCACGGGGTGACCGAGCACCGTCGCCAGGCCGCACTCGCCCGCGCCGCAGCACGTGGTCTCGTGCTTTCGGGCGAGCAGCGCGGCGCGTTTGAGCACGTGACGGACGCGCGCGGCGTCAGCAACGTCATCGGCTATGCCGGCACTGGTAAGTCGACAATGCTCGGCGTCGCGCGAGAGGCGTGGGAAGCTGCAGGGCACCGGGTGCAGGGCGCGGCCCTGTCCGGCATCGCGGCCGAGAACCTGGAGGCCGGCTCAGGGATCGCGGCGCGGACGATCGCGGGCCTTGAGCATCAGTGGGCGCAGGGAAGGGACCTGCTCGCACCGGGCGACGTGCTTGTCATCGACGAGGCCGGCATGATCGGCACACGGCAGATGGAGCGCGTTGTCTCGGAAGCCGAGAAGCGCGGCACCAAGGTCGTGCTGGTCGGGGATCCCGAGCAGCTGCAGGCAATCGAGGCCGGCGCTGCCTTCCGCGCCATCGCCGAGCGGCATGGCAGTGTCGAGATCACGGACATTCGCCGGCAACGCGATCAGTGGCAGCGAAATGCCACGCGTCAGCTCGCCACCGGGCGGACGGACGAGGCGATTGCGGCCTACGTGGAGCGCGGTCATGTGCATTCGGCAGACACGCGCGACGATGCCTGCGCCAAACTCATCGAATGTTGGGATCGGGACCGGGCTGCTGCCCCCGAGGCGAGCCGGATCATTCTGACGCACACGAACGACGAGGTGCAGTCGCTGAATGGTCTCGCCCGCAAGCGGCTCTTCGACAGGGGCGAACTTGGCGATGAGGTGACGGTCGCCACCGAGCGGGGCGAACGGCTCTTCGCGGCCGGTGACCGGATCATGTTCCTGAAGAACGAGCGCAGCCTCGGGGTAAAGAACGGGTCACTCGGCCGCGTGGAAAGTGTGAGCAGCGCCCGCATGGCGGTGCTCCTCGATGATGGCAGGGCCGTGGCGTTCGACATCAAGGACTATGCGCACGTCGATCATGGCTATGCTGCCACAATCCACAAGGCGCAGGGTGTCACTGTCGACCGGGTGCATGTGCTCGCGACGCCCGGGCTCGACCGTCACGCCGCCTACGTGGCGCTGTCGCGCCACCGAGACCAGGTCGACCTGCATTACGGTCGGGACGATTTTGCCGATCAGGGTCGCCTTGTCCGCACGCTCGCGCGGGAGCGCATGAAGGACATGGCGTCTGATTACGCCCGCGCTTTCGCGGATCGGAGGGAGATCCGGCTGCCTCAGCCGGTGCCGGACCGGACGCTCGTTGAGCAGGTCCGCGGCCGTTTCGACGGGCTCGAACTGCGGGTCTCCACACCTGAGCTTCCGACATCTCCGAACGCTATGGCGCCAGACCGGACCGCTGATCTCCCGCGTGCCGTCGAGCGCCACGCGAAGATCGTGCGGCTCATGCGCTTCCATCACAGCGTCGGGGATCCATACACGCAAGAGCAGCGGAGCGAACTCGCTGCCAGTCGGGCCGCCCTCGATGCGATCCGTCCCAAGGCAACGCTGGATCTGGAGACCGCAATGATGGGCGATCTTCGGCTGGTCGAGGACGCAGCAAAGGGGCGCACGGACGCTGCGATCCGGGCAATGCAGCTAGAGTCCGAGCTGCGCGTCGATCCCCAGCTTCGCGCCGATACATTCGTCCAGCGCTGGCAGGCGCTGGACCGGCAGCGGCGGCTGCTACTTCGAAATCATGAGGACACGCGGGCTGACAGGGTCGCCGGACGTATGCTCGACATGGCCAAGAGCCTCGACCGGGATCCACAGGTCGAGTCATTGCTGCGGAACCGGAAACAGGCGCTTGGCATCCCTGCAACGTCGGAGCGAAGCGTTGGGCAAAGCCTGGGAGAGATGATCGGCCGGGGCCGGAGCAGGGGGCTCAGCATCGGGATGTAAGCCGGAGCTGCAGGGCTGCCGTTGGTCCTAGTCGGGCCGTTCCCGTCGCCTCTCTAGGCTCACCAGGCACCTCAGTGCGCCCCCGCGTTCGAGACGTGCCCAGGCGGTTCTTGCGCCGGCAGTTTGCGACCAGTTCGAGGCGTTCGGCGGCACGAAGCTAACGAGCGGTCGTGCTAAGTCCGGACATTAGCCTTCCGACGCCGTAACCGCGCAGTTTGGTCACTTTCTTTGCTCCGGCGGCACCAAGGGAGCATGGATGCGCGCGAATTCCTCCACCGGAAGTTTGCTCTCCTCCCGGTCGTAGGTCAGCAGTCCGTTCACTTCGCCTTCCACGTCGCTGGTCTGCGTGTAGACGGCGGCGCTGAGTCCGCGCTCGCGGGCCTGGCGCACGATCTCGTCGAACTTGCGCCGATAACGGTGGGCGTAGTCCTTTCGGTCCGTGGCGGTCTGGTATCCCCAGTTGCGCATCTCCGGCCTCCACACATGCCCCTCGAGCGGTAGCCCAATTCCGCCATATTCACCGATCACCACCGCCCGGTTGGCCTGGTAGGACGGCGCGTTGGGCACATCCTCATAGCTGTGGATGTCGTACATATCAGTCCCAGCATCGCCGGTGTCGGTCCAGCCGCTGGTCTTGTTGATGGTGCGGCTCGGATCGAGATCGCGCACCATCTTTCCTAGGCGCGTCGAGGCATATTGCCCCCAACCCTCGTTGTTGACGACCCAGGTCACGATCGACGGGTGGTTGCGCAGGTCGCTGATCATCCGTGTCAGCTCATATTCGAACGCGTTTGTCGTCTCCTGCGGCATCACCGCTTCGGATTGCGACGACGGGCGGACGAACTGGTCGAGGCTGTCATTCTCCGCGCCCGAGGGCATATCCTGCCAGATCAGGATGCCCATCCGATCGGCCTCGTAATAATATTGCGCCGGCTCGACCTTGATGTGCTTGCGCAGCATGTTGAAGCCGGCCTTCTTCAGATACGCCAATTCCCAGCGTATCGCCTCCTCGGAGGGCGGCGTCAGCAGTCCGTCGGGCCACCAGCCCTGATCGAGGGTGCCGTTCTGGAACAGCGGCTTGTTGTTGAGCAGCAGCGCCGGCTGACCCGCGACCGGCCCGGCCCCTAGCGAGCTCTTGCGCATGCCGAAATAGCTCTCGACCGTGTCGGTCGGTGCGCCCTCGACCCTTGCGTCGCGGTATGCGGCGGCCTCGCGCTCGGTCAGGATCACGTCGCCGCGCGACTGATGCGGGCTTTTGTCCGTGTAACCGACTAGTGGATTCGCGACCTTCACCAGTTCCAGCTTGAGGTCGTACAGGAACGGGTCGGACGGCGACCACAGGCGCGCGTCCGGGATCGCCAGCCGGCCAGGGCGGTTGCCCCGCACGATCACGCTCGCGATCTTCCTACCTCTCGACGAGGCAGTGATCCGCACCGCGTCGGTATCGGTCGCGCTGTGGTTGAGGGCAACGTCGACCGCCAGCTCGCCTTTGTCGATATCGGGCGTGATCTTCACGTCCTCGATATGAAGCGGCGGTACCGGCTCCAGCCATACCGTCTGCCAGATGCCACTCACCGGCGTGTACCAGATGCTGTTGGGGTCGAGCTGTTGCTTGCCCCGGGGCTGCGCTCCAGCGGACGTCACATCGCTTACCTGCTCGACCAGATCGTTTTGGCCCGAGCGCAAATAGTCGGTCACGTCGAGTGCGAACGAGTCGGACCCGCCACGATGCGAGCCGACCAGCGAGCCGTTGACCAAGATGTGCGCTTCATAGTCAACGGCGCCAAAGTGCAGCAGCACGCGCTGGCCCTGCCACTCCGCCGGCACGGCGAAGTTCCTGCGATACCAGATCCGATCGGTGGGCAGCACCGATCGCGCGACACCGGACAGTTTCGCTTCGACCGCGAAAGGAACCAAGATCTTGCCGTCGGCGGTTGCCGGCATCGGCGCCGTCTTGTTGCGGATCGCATAATCCCACTGCCCATTGAGATTGAGCCAGCGCTCGCGCTTCATCTGCGGACGGGGATAGCTTCGCCAGGCATTGTCGGGGCGTACCTGCTTGCCCCAACGCGTGATCAGATCGCTGGTGTAGATTGGTGCACCGGTCTGCGCCTGCACCGGGGCCTGCGCCTGCGCCGAGACCGGCGCCGCCAGCGCGAGGGCGGTGAAGCCAAGCAACACATGCTTCATTCCGATCATGTCTTCCCCTCCTGTTCGGCCGGACGCCTGCTCGTATTCACGGACGCCGGGGGGACGATCGAATCTTGGCCATATCCCGTGGCCGTCCTCCTCTCATCGCGCCCACATACTTAAGCCACTCACTCCGTCGTCCGGGCAAACCCAAAGCTCCATAGGTCGCCACTGCAAACTCCACAACTCATATGACAACATTCTGATGATGGATCTGCCGACACTGCCTCGGCGCGGATTGGAATGGCAGATCTCGCACTCGCATACAGCTGATCCATCGGCGCGGCACGGCACCAGAAGGATGATCCCGGAGGTCTAAGGCCCGTCGAACCAGGACGAGTCCCCGAGGCGAGAGTCGGTGTGCCCCGTCAAGCAGGCGGCGGGAGGCCTTGCGGCAACGCGTATTCCAGCGTGCACTCGCTCAGCTTCACTCCGCCTTCTTCAAGCAAGAAAGAGATACTTGTATGATAACAAATCCGATGATAGTGATTCGGCTATCGACCGATGAGGACGGCAAGAACCCGCCCACCGGTCGACCGACTTTGCAGGTGATCGGCTTGAGCGCACGCGTGGCGCACAAATCGTTCTCGGCACAGTGGAGAGGAGCGTCAGGCATTTCCGAGCATAAGGCTGTCCCGTGTCGCGGGCGCATCTGAGCGCGTTAAGCTAAGCATTGGCCTAGAAGGCGGAAGGTCGGGTGAGTTGTTGCTTACCCGAGCGGGGGTCGACGCATGTCGCGCGTCCGTGCTGCTCATCCCGGCAGGCCGCTGGCGCGGCGGCAGTTCTTGCGAGCGGAGCGCACCGATCTCGCCGGTCCGCCGCGCCGAAAGGCGGCACCGCTGGGTGCACATCATTGCTCCCGGACGGGGCGGCAGCCGGCGCCGCTGCCTGATTAAGTAAAAAGATATGACAACATCAGAGAGGGGAATATAATGCTGAACCGGTGTGCATCTGCCGCCTTGCTGACCATGGCCGGCCATATCGTGGGGATGCCGCCGGCCTCCGCCCAGGCGGCAGACGCCCCGGAAGTCGCCCCACCCGCGCCCGCGGCAGCTGACTCCGCTTCGGAGCAGGAGATCGTCGTCACCGGCATCCGTCAGAGCCTGCAGGCCGCCGCCGACATCAAGCGGACCGCGGTTAACGTAGTCGACTCGATCGTCGCGGAGGACATCGGCAAGCTCCCCGATCTGACCACAGCGTCCGCGTTGCAGCGCATCCCCGGCGTTCAGGTGGTGGTCGGCGGCAACAACGAGATCGTCGGGGCGCGCATCCGGGGTCTGGAGGACATCATCTCGACTCTGAACGGGCGCGAGATCTTCACCGGGGTCGGGCGCGGGTTCTCCTTCCAGGATCTGCCTGCGGAGGCTCTTGCAGGCGTCGACGTCTACAAGTCGAACTCGGCTGATCGGATCGAAGGCGGGGTCGGCGGCGGGGTCAATCTGCGTCTGCGCCGAGCGCTCGACTTCAAGGAACTGACGCTGTCCGGCAGCGGCCGTGTCACCTATTTGCAGGAAGCGGGATCGGACAACACGTTCAATCCCGCCGTCAGCGGCCTCGTCGCCAACCGCTGGAACACGGGCATCGGCGATATCGCGGCGATGGTCGGCATCTCCTACCAGCGCAACGAATATGCCCGTCCGGTTGCCTGGAACGATTGGACGCGCAGCACCAACGTCGCCCCTGGCCGCACGTCCCCGAACCTCCATTCTCCGACCGGGTTCGCCGCGGGCGTCGAACATGGCCATTACGAACGTCCGCAAGGCAATTTCTCGCTCGAATGGGCGCCCGACAAGACCAGCAAGATCTATCTGGAAGGCCTCTATGCCGGCTTTCGCGGCAACGTCTACCAGGCTCGCCCCACCTTTCGCGCGTTTACCGGCACGTCCTTCGTCGCCGAGGCCGGCGATACGTGCGAGGACTTCGCGGTGGGGCCAGACGGCTATTTCTCGTCCAACGTCCGCTCCGAAAGCAATCCCAGGGGAACCGGCACGATACAGCGCCTCTGCAACGCCACCGGCTATACCGCCAGGAACATCGAATATTACACCGCGAGCGTCGCCAACAAGGCGAAGACGGATATCTTCGTGATCGCGACCGGCTTCAACAAGCAATATGGGGCGCTCAGCTGGAACACCGACATCTCCTATGAATCCTCGACCAACCGCAACGACAGCTTCCGCGTCGACATCGGCAAGCGTATCCCCGAGCTGATCCAGGTCCGCGACGACAATCACGTCGTCAAGGCCACGATGCCCGGCAATCCGATGAACGACCCTGCTGGCCTCGCCTTCACCAACGGCATGACCGAGGATATCAATCGCAGCAAGGGCACGATGTGGGCCGTGATGAGCGACCTCAGATACGATTTCGGCGGCTTCATCGATTATATCCAGGCTGGTGTGCGCGTTGCCCGGCGCAAGGCGGGGTTCGAACAATATCTCGGCGGACCGCCCGCACCGGGCGGATCGTTCGTCACTCCGCTCGCCACGGCGGGCCTGCCGTCCAACATCCTCGTCGAGGCTCCCGGCGTGCCGCAGATGAACGATGGTGCAGGCTACCTGCAGATCGACCCGGAATATTTGATGCAGGAGGATATCAAGCGGCAGCTGCGCACGCTCTACCGGATATCGCCGGACAGGCCGGCATTCGATCCGACCCGCGATTACGACGCGCAGGAGAAGAATTACGCGGGGTTCGTGCAGGCTCGCTATGCCTTCGCGCTCACCGACGGGATCGAGGTCGACGGCCTGGTCGGCGCCCGCCTGACCCGCACCGACCGCACGATCGCCGGTGCCGGCCGAGTCACCGATCCGGCGACCGGGACTTTCACGGTGGTTGCGGTCAACCGCTCGACCAGCGACACCGACATCCTGCCCAATGCCAGCGCACGGGTGAACTTCGGTGGCGGGCTGCAATCCCGGCTGAACTATTCCAAGACGCTGTCGCGGCCGAGCTTTTCGCAGCTCAATCCGGGGCTCAGCTACGTCGTGTCCTACGTCAACACCATCCAGAATTCGGGTTCGGGCGGCAATCCGGATCTTCGGCCACAAAAGGCCGACAGCTTCGATGCCTCGCTCGAATATTATTTCGGCCGCAGCAACTACGTGTCGGCGGTGGCATTCTACCGCGACATTACCGATCGCGTGGTCACCGGAACCGAGGTTCGCACCATCGACGGCCTTCAATATGTGATCTCGACGCCGCGCAATCTCGGCTCGGCCACGATCAAGGGCCTTGAGCTCAGCGGCCAGATCTTCTTTGATTTCCTGCCCGAAGGGCTGGACGGTCTGGGCGCACTCGGCAATTTCACCATCGTCGATAGCGAGGTGACCACCCCCGACGACCGGCTGCAGGGCCTGTCGCTGCTCGGCGTCTCGAAATACAATTACAACATAGGCCTGATCTACGAGAAATACGGCATCTCCGCGCGCGTGATCTACACCTACCGCTCGCGCTATTTCGACGGCGACATCACCAATGGCCTGTCGCTCAGGCCGGTCTCGCTTCCTGTCGGCCTGAACGGTATCCGCGCGGCCGGACGTCTCGATTTCGGCGTGAATTACGACCTGACACCCGACATCACCCTCAGCTTCGCGGGGACCAACATCACCGGGCAGAGGACGATCAACTTCGAAACCCGTCCGGATTTCCCGCGCGAGGTCCGCAACGATGATACCACCTACTCGCTCGGCGTGCGCTTCAGCTTCTGAGGCTTGGAATAGGAACGATATGCCCGATCCCCGCCGATGACGGACGGAGGGGAGGGCTCGGGCGGCCCAGCAGGGTTCGCATCACCGGATGATACAGGAGAAACGTTTTGCGCGGTTCGAAAAAGCACAGGATGACATGGCTGGGAGTGGGGTTCGCTCTGGCCGGCATCGCGGCACCGCTGGCTGCGGCGCCGGCTGGGGGGGGCCTCACCAAGCTGAGCCGGTCGACGCAGGCGCTGTCGGGAGACGTGCGGGTGACTCGCGCCGCAGATGCGGTGACGATCGACTGGCCGGCTGGAAGCGCGGTGCGCGGCGAGCTGGTGCTGTCGCTCCAGCGCGATCGTCCGCTGATCCAGTCGGTGGCGATCGGCGGCCGCGCCGTGCTCTCGGGAGTCGATCCGGCGGGTGTGGTGACCGTCGGCACGCGCGATCTCAAGCAGGGATGGACCGTGTTCTTCGACAATCCTCGTGAGCGGCCGTTCGAAGCCTTCCCACTCACGCTGCGGCGTGACGGTATCAGCGTCCGCAAGGATGGGGGCTACACCAAGGTCACGGTCGGCGGTGCGGCCGCGGGACCGTTTTCGGGCACGTTCGAATTTACCATCTATCCAGGCTCGCCACTGATCCGGGCAGCGATGGTGATGTCGACCCAGCGACCGGCAACGGCCTACACGTTCGATGCCGGACTTACCGCACCGACCTCGGCCGCGATGCCGTGGCGATCGATCGCCTATACCGATCTGACCGACACCCTGGTGCGGCGCGAAGGCGCGGACGCCCGCAGGCCGGCGGCCGCCCCGGAAGTGCGCGCGCGCATGATCGTCGCCGAAGGAGCGGCCGGCGGCGCGCTTGCGATCGTGCCGCCGCCGCACCAATTCTTCTACCCCGTCGATTATGCCAACAACGACAACAGCGCCTGGTACGGCAGCGACTATCGCGTGCTTGCCGGGCGCACGGGCTTCGGAGTGCGTCAGACCCTGGAGGGGGACCGACGCTGGGTGCCATGGGTCAATGCGAAGCCGGGCACGATGCAGGACATGGGTATCTTCTACCTGGCCGACCAGGGCGATGCCGCCACCGTCAGCCAGGCGGCACTGGCGCTGACTCGCGGCGATCGCTTCAAGGCGCTGGCCGGGCACCGTACTTTCACCAGCCATTATCACGTCGAACACGCGGTCGACTTCCTCAATCGTGCGCGCTTCCAGCAATCGACGGGCGTGCCTGCCGGCCTTGAAACTCCCGAGTTCGTCTCACGCTTCAAGGCGATGAACGTCGAGATCGTTCATCTCGCCGAGCTGCATCTGGGAAACAAGGAGCTCGATCGTGCCGGAGACCGGCTCACCCTGCTAAAGACGATTCACGGCGAGACGGCGCGACTCTCCGACGATCAATTGCTGCTACTACCGGGCGAGGAGCCGAACGTGCATTTGGGCGGCCATTGGCTCAGCATGTTCCCGAAACCAGTTTACTGGACGCTCGATCGCAAGGAAGGTCAGCCGTTCGTCGAAGACGATCCGGTGCTCGGCAAGGTCTATCACGTGGGGTCGTCCGACGACGTCCTCAAACTGATGGAGGTCGAACGGGGGCTGATGTGGACTGCTCATCCACGAATCAAGAGCTCGTTCGGCTTCCCCGATGCCTACCGCGAGGCACCCTTCTTCAAGAGCGATCGCTTCCTCGGCGGCGCCTGGAAGGCAATGCCCTCCGACCTTTCCGAGCCCCGGCTGGGCTCCCGTGTCCTCGACCTGCTGGATGACATGAACAATTGGGCGGCGGGCCCCGGAGAGCGCAAGATCACGCCAGGCGAAGTCGACGTTTTCCAGATTGACCGTCGCAGTGAGCTCTATGCGCACATGAACGTCAATTATCTGCGGCTGAACGGACCGCTGCCGACCCATGCGGGCGGCTGGAGCTCGGTGCTGGACGCGGTCCGCGGCGGTCACTTCTTCACGACTACGGGCGAGGTCCTGATCCCGAGCTTCACCGTCGATGGCGCGCAGAGCGGCGAAACCGCTGCCGCCGGCACGCGGGCGAAAGTCCGGGCAACTATCGAGTGGACGTTTCCATTAGCCTTTGCGGAAATCGTGAGCGGTGACGGCACCCGAGTCTTCCGCGATCGCATCGATCTGACCGACGGAGCGCCGTTCGGCAGCCGTACGATCACTAGGGAAATCGATCTCGGCGGGCGCAAGTGGGCCCGGCTTGAGGTGTGGGATGTCGCGGCCAACGGCGCATTCACCCAGCCGGTGTTCCTCGATCGCCGGTGACTGTCTGCTGGCGCGCTGCCCCGCCCCTCCCGACGTCAAGGCGGCCGAGCTTTTCAAACGAAAGACGAACATGTTCGAACGAACCTATTACGCCACCCATCCCGATGTGATGCAGGGTGCGCCCACCGAGACGCTGCGCGCGCTCTACCTAATCGACACATTGTTCCGACCGGGCGCATGCGTCCTCAACTACACGCACGCAGACCGGCTGGTGATTGGAGGCGTTGTGGTGGAGCATGGCAGCGTGGTTCTCCCCGCGCAGGTCGAGCCCGCGTCCACTGCGGGTCATCCCTTTCTCGAGCGTCGCGAATTGGCGGTAGTCAACGTTGGCGCCGCCGAAGGAGCGGTGACGGTCGATGGCGAGCTGTTCACGCTGGCGCCAAAGGATTGCCTCTACGTGACGATGGGCGCGGCCGACGTGCAGTTCGCGGGCGATGGCGCGCGCTTCTATCTGGTGTCGGCGCCCGCGCACGCCGCATTCCGAACCCGCAAGGTTTCCATTGTCGATGCCAATCGGCTCGAGCGCGGGAGCATGGAGGAGGCCAATGATCGCACGATCTACCAACTCGTCATCCCCGGCGTCTGCGATAGTGCGCAGCTGGTTCTCGGAATGACGACGCTGAAGCCCGGCAGCGTCTGGAACACGATGCCGCCGCACGTCCATGCGCGCAGGAGCGAGATCTATTTCTACTTTGAACTCGGCGACACCCAGGATCGAGTAATGCACTTCATGGGCGAGGGAGAGGCCACCCGTCACATTGTCCTCGCCAACGAGCAAGCTGTGATCTCTCCGCCCTGGTCAATCCATATGGGCGTGGCTACCCGTGCCTACACGTTTATCTGGGCGATGGCGGGGGAGAACCAAGATTATGGCGATATGGACGTCATGGACATCTGCCAACTCCGCTAGGTGCCGACGGACGGTGGTCTCGCCATGTCCTCGGCTGTAAACAGCCATCGGCTCCGGCCAGCCTTACGCCTAGGTGGCCGGCCGGATGGCGGAGTACGCAGCTTCCGCTCATGACCGCCGCGCTTATTCGCCCCGCCCACTCGCAACGACAGCTCCCGACCAATTCACGACCTTCAGTGGCTGTGCTGCGGATGACCGTCTGTGCCGAAAGCTGCCGCCACATGGCGGAGCTTGTCAGGATTACGAACTATATAGATCCCCATGATGCGGCCATCGCGTACATCAAGCGCAGTGGTCTGGAGCACGTCGCCCCGATCGATACTGATGTAGCCGGGCAGGCCGTTAATGGTCGCGGTGCGTAGCAGCGTCGGCGCTGACGTGTACTTCCGACGCAGCCCGAGGAACAAGCGAAGCGCTCGGTCGATCCCACGCACCACATTGCGGAAAGCGATGACCTTGCCGCCGCCATCGGAATGGATCTCGACGTCGCGCGCCAGCAATGCCGACAATGCGACCGTGTCACCGTCGCGCGCAGCAGAAAAGAAGGCTCGCGCGATCTGATCGGCCTCCGTCGCCTCTACGGTAAAACGTGGCCGCGCATGCTGCACGTGCTTGCGTGCGCGCGAGGCAAGCTGTCGCACGGCTGCAGGCTCCCGCCCCAATGTCGTCGCGACATCGGTCAGCGCCATGTCGAACACGTCGTGGAGCAGAAAGGCAGCACGCTCCAGCGGCGACAGGCGCTCCATGGCGAGCATCAGAGTGAGCGTCACGTCATCGGCGATCGCCTCCTCCGCCTCGGTCGTGCCCATGAGCGGTTCGGGCAGCCAGGCCCCGACATAGGTCTCCCGGCGTGCGCGGGCCGACTTGAGCTGGTCGAGGCAGAGACGCGTAACAACGCGGGTCAGATAGGCCGCCGGCGTGTCAACGCTCTCCGCCCTTGCCGCCCATCGCAGCCAGGCCTCCTGAACGACATCCTCCGCCTCGCTGACCGATCCGAGCATCCGATAGCCAAGACGCAGCAGTCTTGGCCGCTCGGCCTCGAAACCAGCGAGGCGTCCGTCATTGGGCGGCACGAGAGTCCTCCACCGGATGCGACCGGCGACTGCCGCCTGCCGCATCGCGCCACGCCCACAGGGCGAGAGCGGCCGTCAGTATAGCCGGAAGTGTCACTGCGGGAAAATCCTGAACCAGCGCGCCCGTCCCGCAGATGCCCACCGCCACCTCCCAGAAATGGAACAGCGCGTGGCCCCCAAGCCAGAGCGCAGCGAGGGACCACAGCGTGACGCGTGCCGCCGGCCGCGCGGCACCCGTCAGCATCGCGATACCGACTAGAAGGAAGATCAGTCCGATATCGCGCAGGAAGTGCTGGTTGAACGGGCCGGTGGTGGTGACGCCCGGGACCGCGAAGTACCAGTTCGCAGGCGAGATCAGCATGAACAAGCCATTGGCTATGGCCCCGAGACCGAGCGCTACCGCCAGCGCAATAGGATGGCGCCTGTTCATGCCTGCCCCTGCGACTGAGCGGCAAGCCACGCATCAAAACGCGTAGACGCAATCCGAGCGTCCTCTCTAGGCACCAGCGTGTGGTCGTCGGCGGGGGCGCCGAAATAGTTGCGATCGTCCGTGACGACGATCCGGCGCGGATCATCTCGCGCGCCAAGCCAGCTGGCGGTGAATTCCGCGAGCGGCGCGCGCTCGGGTCCCGCGACTTCGACGATGCCATCTGCCGGATCAGCCGTGGCTATCTCGGCAAGCAGGGCCGAGATGTCGGCGGCAGCGACCGGCTGGAGCGCAATGCGCGGCAAGTGCGCGGCGTCGCCCTGCGTATAGCCGTCCGCGATGGTTGACAGAAATTCGAAGAACTGGGTGGCCCGCACGATCGTGTAGGGAACGCCGCCAGCGGCGATCAGCTGTTCCTGCGCTAGCTTGGCACGAAAATAGCCCGAGGCTTGAAGGCGATCCGTGCCGACGACCGAGAGCGCGACGAAGTGGCGCACCCCGGCGTCGCGGGCCGCTTCCAGCAGGTTCGCCGTGGTGCCGCGAAAGAAGGCGAGAGCGGCCGCATCATCGAACGAAGGAGCATTGCTGACATCAACTAGCACCGCAGCATCTGTCAGCGCCCGAGCCAAGCCTGTTCCGGCTTGGGCATCAACGCCGGTGCTGGGCGATGCGGCGACGACCTCATGACCCTCGGCCCGCAGCAGTCCGACGAGGGGTCGGCCGATCAGTCCGGTGCCGCCGATAATAACGATCTTCATGTCCATGTCTCCGATGCAAGTGACTGCCTGCATGACGAGATGGCCGCCTCCGGTGTGACATGGGACGAAGGCGGGAACGAAAAAAAATCTGCTTCAAAATGTCACGATGCACCGGCGTACCTCGTCAAGTCAGCGAGCGCCGATGCTCGGCGCCGATTGCAAGGAAAGCAGCATGACCGAGATGAAGCGCTTGAACTGGTCGGAAATTGCGCCCGAGGGCGCCAAGGCTCTGTTCGGTATCCATCATTATGTGACCAGGAAGACTGAGCTTCCTGAAGAGCTGATCCATCTGATCTTTCTACGAGTGTCGCAAATCAACGGCTGCGCCCATTGCATCGATATGCACACCCGTGATCTGCTCAAGACCATGGCGATCGACAAGGTCTCGCTGGTCCCCGTCTGGGCGGAGGTGCCGCACCTGTTTTCTGACCAGTATCGAGCAGCGTTGGCCTGGGCGGAGGAAGTGACCAATGTCAGCACGACCCATGCTTCAGACGAAGCCTATGCCGCCGCTGCCGCCGCCTTTGCTGACAAGGACTTGGTCGATCTCACGCTAGCGATCGCGGCAATGAACGCGTTCAATCGCCTCGGCGCGCCATTCCGCCTGCCGGTCGCTGCGAAGCCATAAGCTCGCGAAAGGGGAAGCATACCTTTGCTTCCCCTTTCGACGGCACGCGACCATTGTACGCCGTTGTCAGGTAGTGGCTGGAACGTCGGCTCACCCCGAAACTCGCCGTTCACCGCGCTGGTAGCCCCCAAGCCCTGCCGTAGCAGTGTCTAACACGTTTCGACATGTCTTGCCCCCGGCTACACAGCGTTCCCGATGATTGATCGCCCCGAGAGGCATGCCCCGACATCCGTCTGAACCACGTTGGAAAAAGCGAATGTCCCGAACAGCGCGCCGGCGAAGGTCAATATCGCGATGATCGCGAGGACGGCGCGGTGCCAGCATAGCCGCGATACCGGCCGGAGGGTTGCTGGAACTGCTCGTCCTGCAGTTCGGCCGAGGTGAGGAGCTCCACCAGTCCCGGCCAGCAAAGGTCCGCGATGACCGAGGAGCAAAGCCTCGCCATCCAGCGCGATTACGCAATGAAGGAGGGTCGCCGCGAGATTGATGTCCGCCTGTCCATGGCCTACTACTTCATCATGCGGATGAACCTGGACCTGCCGCCGACCCGCGCGCAAATCTGCCTGAGCAACATTGACGAGGTAAGGAAAGCGATCGACGACGCCAAGGCCGGGTCGAAGACGCGCATCCTGGAGCGCAAGGGGCGGTCGGACGGCCTGGACGCGCGTTGATGGAGGGCGGGGGCGCGGCGACCCAGGGCGGTGTCGGCTACCAGGACCAGGTCGCGGCCCTCTACATGGGGCGCATGCTCGACCAGCGGCCCCGGCCGCCGAAGGACCGGCCTGAATCGGTCAGGATCGAGGCGACGTCAGCGGTCGACGACGCGCTCGTCGAGATGGCAGACGGCCGCCGCCTCTTCATCCAGGCGAAGCGCGCGCTCGCCACCAACGGCGCCGCGTGGACGGGCATGTGGAAGGCCTTCGCCAACCAGGTGACAACAGACTTCCGCCCCGGTGACTCGCTCTCCCTCGCGATCGGCGAGACCACGACGATGGCAACCCGCCTCAGGGAAATCTGCACGCGCTCGGACGAGCCCGACGTCGGGGAGTGGCACCAGAGGCTCAACGAGCCGCAGCGCCGCCTCGCTATCGCGATAGCGGCCGCGCTCGGCGGCGACCACGCTCTAGCACTGTACGTATGTCAGCAGCTCGACGTCGACATCTGGCCTGCGGAAGGGCTGGCGCGCGACTATGCGCCGCTCTGGATGCCAGCGTGCGACCAGTCGCCGGACCGGCTCCACGCCGTCCTTACCGGAATCGCGCTCGAGGGCGCCGCCATCCGCCAGCGATTCGCGCCTGCCGAACTCTACGACCGCCTGCGCGCGGACTGGGACATCCGCATCGATTCGCCTGAGTCGTGGGGTGCGCCACGCTATCGCGGAGCGATTGCGAGGTCCGCCGTCGTGACGCTGCCGGGCACCGGCTTCAGCCGACCGATAGGCGACGACTTCTTGTGGCCGCGCTGCCTGCCCTACGACCGCGGCCGCAAGCCGGACTTCGACGACGACGCGCCGCGGTGGCGGGAAGCGGGGGACTCGGCCGCGGAGACACTCCGGAACTTCCCCAGCGCCGATCTGGATTCGGTTGTCCTCATCGCCGGCCCGGGGTTCGGGAAGTCGACCCTGGTCCAGGCGATCGCGGCGAGGCTCGCAAACGACGGGCTCCTTCCAGCCATCATACGGATTCCCGAACTGGCGGACGCCGGCTCCGGCATCGCCGAGTTCCTCGCGAACGAGGTCAACTCGGCGTTCGGGGTAGGCATAGACTGGGCCGCCGCCGCCGGCGCGGGCACGCTCGTCCTGCTACTCGACGGACTCGACGAGGTCTCAGGATCGCGGCGGTCGGCGGTGCTGCAGAAACTGTCCGACTACCGCGCCAGCTCGCCTCAGGTGCGATGGCTCATGACGGTGCGGGATCCCGCGGCCCTCGCCATGCCCGAAGGTGTGCGCGTCCTTGAGCTGGCACCCCTTAGCGACGAGGAGATAGACCGCTACGTCGAATTCTACCGGCCGGGCGAACCCGCACTGCCGGCGCTGATACGCGAACGCCTGCGCGGGCGGCCCGACCTAAACCGCCTAGTACGCATCCCGATATTCCTCGCGCTGATGCTGGTGCTCCGGCAGGAGGAGAGAAACATCAGCAGGAGCGACCTGCTCGAGACCTATCTCGAAGTCCTGTTCAACCCCAAGGACTACAAGGCGTCGCAGGACGAGGCCGTCGATCCGACCACCCTGCGCAAGATCGCCGAGCGCGCCGCGTTCGAGGCGCTGGAGGATGACGATGTGGGCATGGGCGCGCAGGCACTCGACGGGTGCACCCACCACCTAGCACCGGAAGTCGGCCCTGACGTCGTCCGCCGCTCCCTGCTCAGCCGGGGCGTGATACGGAGGGTCAACGCAGTGCGCTTCGACTTCCCGTTCCCGATCGTGCAGGAGTTCCTGGCATCGACCGAGCTGCTGCGAAACCACGCGCCGGAGCTGGAGGCGCGCCTTAAGATGATCGCGCACCGTCCGTGGGCCCAGGCGATCCAATTTGCGCTCGAGCGGCATCCCGATCCCGAACCGCTCGTGCGGCATCTGCTCTCGACGACTGACGACGCCTTCCACACCGCGCTCCGCCTCACAGGACGCTGCGTCTCGAACGGGATGCGGCTTCCGGCAGGGCTCCGAGACGAGGTGGGCGACCGTCTCGTGGCGATCTGGGGCCGGACCTCCTGGCGGACCGCCGAGCTCGTGGCGGGCATCATCATCGACGCGTTCTCGCAGCCCCTCCACCCGGCAGTTCGCGAGCGACTTGGCGACCGGCACCTCATTCACCACGGCTCGGACGCGATTCTGGCGCGGCACCGAGACCAGGCGCTAACGTTGGATGTCATGGCGCGGCTGCTGGCCGGTGACATCGAGCACATGTTGAACATCGGCGAGCTCCAGGGAGAGGTGAACCGCATCGGAGGACCGGTCTTCGCGATGTATGTCGGCGCGGCGCTCACCAACCCGTCAGACGGCGCATCCGGGGCTATCACGGCGCTGATCTTGCACATGAGCCGCGGGTCGGTCCCCGAAGTCGACGCCCACGACGCCTTCTCGAATGAGGAACTTCCGATCGGGGTCAGGCTGGCAGCCTGGGTGCATACGGACGCGCCGGTCGAGGACGTGATCGAAGGCCTGATCTCGGAGGCGCTCCGCGTCGACGATTACGAGCACCGTAGTTCCGCGGCGCGGGCGCTGAGCGTCCCAGCGATGAGCACGGAGGCGGCGCTCCGGCTACTCCTGGACCCCGATCTGGAGGATGAAGCGCGCGAGAAGGCGCTGGACTACCTACTGGCGGACTGGCTCCGCTCGAAGGAGCGCGGCCGCATTGAGGAGCTGGCCCGCGACAAGTCGTTGCCCAACGCTCTGCGCGACCGCGCGGAACTCTTCGCCCTGGCCGCCGGCGCGGGGGAACTGATCGACCCGCTGGTCGAGCGTATGTCGGCCACGGACGCACAGATGGTGGCCGCCGTGGCGATCATGTTCGGGCATGTGCCGCGGCGCGGGCCGGTCGAGCGCGCTGTCGAACTGATCGAGGCCCGGGACTGGTCCCCCGCCGACCGGTTGACGATCGCGCATTCGTTGATCACGGGCCTGACCTACCGCATGGAAATGTTCTCGTTCCGATCGGGCACGCTTCACCCGATCCCGCCACACCCCGGACGGGCGATTCCCCTCGAGCTCATCAGGCGGTGGCTCTCGCTCGGCGGCTACACGGCACGAGAGCGGCTACGTCTCGCGCTGGAAGCGATCCGGATCGGGGCGTCTTCAGCGTCGGATCTGTCGGTTCTCCTAGAGGATGCACTGAAGGAACCCGCCGACAGCCACGCGGCGGACGCGTCGACCGCCGGGCGGGCCATCGAGGAGCTGGAAAAGGGGCCCAACCGGCTCACTCTCCCGCGTCTCCTCGAATTGCTGGCCGAGGAGGACTACAACATGTCGTCTTCAGCAGCGAGCGTGATCGCTGGGCGGGGAACCAGAGAGGCAGCCGACTCCCTCATCAGAGCCTACGGCCGACTCGAGGACGGTTACCTTAAGGGAGCGGTCCTCGATGCGCTCGAACCGCTGGCCGGGCGGCTTGGACTGCGCGTGACGCGGGAAGGCAAAGAGCTTCGCGCCGTCAGCTCGCGCTGAGGACCCATCAGTCCTCTAGGCTCGAGCTGAAACTCGCGATGTCGGTTTCAGCCACTAGCCAGCTAAATACCGCCAGTCAGCAACCGGCCAGACCTGCTCCTTCAGGACCGCGAGTGGCTACGCCGGCGAGCGTCAGGTTCTGGGAGGACCAGCCGTTCGAGTTCCCAGCACCGATCGGCCGCTTTGTCCCAAAGCTTGCACTTCCTTGGGCAGATGCCCTCCATCGGTAACGCCTCCTCAGGGATCGGCAATATCGGTGAGCGGCGACGCGTGTTGACGCGTTACGACACTGCCGCGAGTGATTCGCATGGGAGCCCTGATGTCCGGAGCCGTGCCAGAAGAGCCGACCGCAAATGTGGGGCAAAGTGTGGAGGCGAAGCTTCTTTTAACCTGGTAAACCCAATAACGATCAAACACTTACGGGAAAATCACGGTAGCCTCCCGCCCTACGCTCGCTCCTGTTCGACAAGTTCACGTCATCGAGACCCTCTCGCATCGCTTCGAGTATCTCGTCGGCGCCCACGATCATCTGTGGACCCGACCTGCTGGATAGGGTCTGACCCTGCTATGACGCCCGTGGGGAGAGACAGGAGAGGTTTACAGGATGAGGAAGGTGCTGCTCGCGGCCGCGCTGCTCGCGCTCGTCGGATGCGACACTCGGGCGGCGATCTGGACCGCGTGGGTCTACGAGGATTGGGACAACCGGACGAAGAGTGAGAGGCTGACGGGCTTCAAGACTTTCGAGCAGTGTCAGGAGGCGGCGATCTCGAGGCTGCGCTCCTATCCCGAGCCCGATGGCGGCGATTACGAATGCGGCTACAAATGCGAATACAAGCCCTCGATGCAGACGAACGTCTGTAAGGAGACCCGGAAGTAGCGGGAGGCGTCCTGATCGTTGCCCTCACTCGGAGCGGCGTCGATGATCGTGCCCACCATTCCCTCTGGCCGGCGTTGGCGAGCGCCTGATGCGAATCGAACTCGATCCATACGCAACGACGGCCATAATCGTCTCCACTCGGTCCACAGTGGACCAGATTATCTCGGCGAAATGTTGGCATTTTTGTTGGTGCCATGTCTCGCGTCTTCAAAGAAATCGAGCAAGTACAAGCGCTTGTGAAGATCTTGTGAGTCCTCTCCTGGCACCACACTCTCCTTCTAGGGAGCAGTGTCGATAAATCCCCGATCGCGGGAAAGGCCGCCGTTCCTGGCATGGATCGGTTCGCGGCAGGCGCCGTCAAGACAGGCGCGAACTGCCTCAGCTGTCGGTCATGATCGTGAAGGGCTGGATCCGCGGCGAAGCTGCGTGGTGCCAAGCGACGCTGAGATGCGCTACACCCGGTCGGAGCAGGGGTGGGGGCATCATGGTGAGCGATCGAGTCGCTGGAGCAAGCGGGCAGCGCGGCACTTCCGGTATCTACGGCCCGTTTCGAATGGCCTATGCAGGCTTGATCGCGGCCTTGTGGCTGGTTCAGACGTCCGGGCGGCTCGTGCTTTTCTGGCAAGCAGGCACCGGCACCGGACCTCTCGCTGTGCTGCTGCACTTCGCGCTGGCTTTCTCCCTTCTGTGCATGCTTGGCCTGATCCTCACGCTACTCGGTGCCGGTCGCCGGTTCGAGGCCGTTCGCGTGACCTTGGCAGTGGTGCTGCTCGCAGCCGTCCACACGATCCTGACCCTGTTCGACATCTACCAGGCCATCTTCATCAATCTCACCGGGAATCCGGCACCCACCCTGATCATCTTTCGTGCGACTCCTCTCGCCCTGTCGCTTCTCGACAATATCGGGATCAGTCCGTTGCGGCTTGCCGCTGCCGTCCTGCTGGTGTTCGGTGTGCATATTCTCCTCTATTGGCCGCTTGGCGGTCTCCTGATGCGGCTCTCGCGCCGCCTGGCGCGAATCCGGGTGCGCATTGGGGCCTTGCGGGTGAGCGGTCGGGTGGGGCTCGCCGCTGCGTCGGTCGGCACCTATGCGGCCGTCGGCATGGTGCCCCTCGGCGTCAGGGGCGGCGAGCCTGTTCTCGAGGGTTTGAGGCCCGTCTTCCAGATCGCGCCACCCGAATTGCTGGCGGCGGCGCGTGCACCGGGACGATCGCATCGACCGACGATCCGAAAGCCGGCGCCGGCGGCGAGCCGCCCGTTGGTCCTGATCGTCGTCGACGCGCTTCGCCGCGACCGGATGGGCGTCTACAATGACGAACTCACGAACACGCCGTTCCTGAGCAGCCTCGATGCGCAGGGAAAGCTGCACAAGTTCGACGGCTACGCCACCTGCACCTTTTCCTTCTGCGGGATCATGAGCATTCTCGCGTCGCGGAGCTGGAACGATTTCGGGACCCGGCCGGACACCCTGGTCGATCTCCTTGCGGCGCATTCCTACGATATCCGGCTGGTCCTTGCAGGCCAGCATGCGAGTTTCGGGGGGCTGACGACTCTGCTCGGCGGCCCGATCACCAGCATTTCCGATCAGCCGTCCGGCACGCAACCGAACGATTGGCGGGCGATCGATACGCTTGAAACGCTGCAGGTTCCGGATCCGCGACGCACCTTTCTGTACATGCACCTGATGTCCACCCACGCCGGCTCCTTCATCCACCCGGACTTTCGGGTAACCCCCGACGATAGCGGAATGGTCGGTGCCTATCTGTTCAGTCCCTCGGGCAAGTCGGACTATCGACGGATATACGATCTGCGGGTCCGGCAGGCTGACGAGATCATTCGCCGGGCGTTCGAAGTTCTCGCCCGCAAAGGCCTGTTCGAAGACGCACTCGTCATCATCACCGCTGATCACGGGCAGCGCACATCCGAGGGCGGTCTCCTCTATCATGGCGGGGAGGCTGATCCTCCGACGCTCGCCGTTCCGCTCCTCCTCTATGACGCGCGCGACCGAGCCTATCCCGCACGAGATCCGGCAAGCCTGATCGATGTCGCGCCGACGTTTGCCGAGGCGATCGATCTTCCCGCGGCGGCTGGATGGAGGGGCGTCGCTTTGCAGCGAACGGCGCAGCGTCAAGCCGTCCCGGTCGGCACATCCGAATCCACCGGCATCGTCTGGGGCGAGGGAAACCGCGCTCTACTGTATCTTTGCAATCGCGACACCGGCCGGGAGCGGTTGACGCCTCTGCGGACGGGTGGACTCGCAACGGCGCCCGAGCTTCTCCAGCGGGCACGGCGCCTCCACCAGGTCGCGGCGGCGCCGGTCCGCGAAGCGGCCTGCCGGATGTGATATCCAAGATAGAAACCGTGGTCGCGCCCTGAATTCACCGGGCAAGGATTCTTTCCCGCGGTGCCTGCAGCGGGGGTGAGTGGCGCTAGCGCTTCTTGGCCGCCTCCGGCTTGGCGGCCGTCCCGGCTCTGGTGGCTTCGCCCTTGACCGTGCCGGTCAAAGCGTTGTTGCCACCCGTTGCCCGATCTTCGATACGACAGGGGAGACGCTGGATGCAGCAGCGTAGATCGGAAAACTCGGAGGTACCCGCCGCATTGGCAATCCGGCCCGCGAGCGGTGCATAATGATGCTGCGGGCCATGCGGTCGCTGGAATTGAGGGTTACCCGGGAGCCCTGGCCATTCCACTTCGCCGGTCAGGATACGCGCCGGGATCATCCAATAATCGCCAGCGCGGTAGGCGCCACCCTGCTCGAAGGTGATCTTCACGCCAGCCTCCAACTCGATCTCCACATCTTCGGCAATCGCGATCGCGCCGCCGGCCTTCGCCGGGTCGCCGGGATGGTCCCATCGGCGCAGCAGCGCGTGCCGACCCAGCGCCTCCGCCTCGGAATAGGTCGGCAATGGCGCTGAGCCATTGGGCAGCGAAAGCTCGACGCGCAAGTCGTCACGCTGCACCTTCGCGACCTGCGCAAGCAGGCCCGCCGCCCCGGCGGAATCGTCCACCAGCTCGACCCAGTCGCCCTCGACCAACGTGGTCGCCTCGTCCCGGCCGAGATGACCCAGGACCATGCGATTGCCGTTGCTCGACAGGACCGGAAAGGTGATCGCGCCATTGTCCCGCGACCATTTGAAGGTCGCGCCGCTGCCTTCTTCTTCGGCGTCGCCGCCGGTTTGAATTTCCACCCGATAGAGCTGGTTCTCGGCACCCCGGTAGCGGGCGTCGGGCGCGATCGAGCAGAGCGAGTCCGATCCCTCGCTTGGATTGGCACGCGCGCGGAGGCGCCCCGATCCCAGTCCGACGAGCGCGTCGAACGCCGACCGATCGTCGATGTCGAGCAGCAGGCGCACCTGCCAGCGGATGCGCGCCCGGCCGCACGTGTCGATCCCGCCGAGCGCCACCTCCCGGATATACGGATCCTGATCGGCCGAGACATAGTCTTCCCAGACGTCGAGATAGGCGAGCCAGTTGCGCTGGCGGAGCGAGTCCGGGGGCGTCTCGCCGAAGGGGAAGCCACCCTGGGCACGGTAGCGGATCGCGTCCCCGGCCTCGACAGGCAGTCCGCCGACATAATAGCGGCCGGGCAGGATCAGCAGATCGTCGTCCCCCAGTTCGCCTTTCTCCGCCTTCAAGATGGCGTCGACCTCGGCGGCGCGCTCCGGAGAAAGCGAGGCGCGAGACTCGGCGCTGACGATCTGGAAGCCGCATTCGGTCGCAGGCCCTGCGGCCGGACCGAACAGGTCTCGGGTCAGCGCGCGCATATAGCCAAGCAGGATCGCGGTCTGCTCGTTCCAGTCGGAGTCGAGTTGTACGCGCCCCTGCTGCATCAGAACGCGGCTGTACTGACTGCCGGCATGATAGCTGTCGCGAGAGAAATCGCCCTTCATCACGGCCTCCTAATTGGCAAATATGACGTCGGGTTCGGTCGACGCCGGGGAATATTCAGACAGCCTCTCTCGCAGGCTCGCTTCCCGTTGCGGCTGGAAGAGATCGTGGAAGACGCCCATTTCGGACTCGTCGTCGGCGCCGCGGCGAATCTCGACGGCGCACCATTGCGACAATTGCGCATATGCGGCGTTGCCGTAGCGGATGCTGTTGAAATGGGGGCGGACGCGTGCGGCCTCGATCGCCGGATCGACTCCCGGCCGGGCGCCGGCCTGTTCGGGCTGGCAGTGGCTGCGGCGGGGCGTACGCGATCCGGGGGGGACGTAGCAGAAGCGCATGCAGCCGAGCTGGCGGCGGGCGACGCGGACCTCGCCCGTGAAGATGCTGTTTTCGGCCAGCGGTATCGCATGGGTCTGGACACGGCCGAACACTGTGCAGCGCGTGAACGAAGCCTTGGCGAAGGCGAGGGGCAGGGTGTTGGCGCTGATGGCGGCCCGCTGGTCGCTCGTTGCATCGACGATGCTGTCGCTGAGCAGGATTTCGACGGGATCGCTCTGCACTTCATCGGCAACGACCTGGATAGCGCCGATGATCGATGCGGAGATCCGGATGCGCGCATTGCTGTCGATCAGTTCGAGCCCGGGCTCGCTCGGGCGCTTCGGGTCGCAGTCACAGGTCAATCCCCAGCCCGGGACGAGTGTGCAATGTCGAATCGTGACGTCGCACAGATCTCCCTCGGCAAAGCGTTCCTCATCGTTGCGATCGGGACCGGAAATCTGGATGCCGCGCCCCGCGACAAGCAGGCCGTCGAGCACCAGGCGGCTGCCCGCCTTGCCGGTGACGGTGAAGGCGTCGGGCCGATCCGCCATATAGTCGAGCAGGCGGATGACAGGGCGCGTACGATCTGCCGCGCGGATTTGCAGATACTCACCCGCAGCCAGTTCGAGCGCGAGCTGTTCGCTATAGGCCGAGCTGTCGAGGATCTCGATCACTGCGGCGCGTGGGCGGTCCGCACGATGGTCTCGTACCTCGCGCCATGCTTGAAGCGCGGCGGTGATCGACTTGTGGATGTCTTTGCCGATGCGGTCGCGGCTGACCTGGTAGAGCTCGAAAGCAGCCGGCTGTGCGAGTGGGCGGTGATATTCTCCGCCGCCGATGTCGGCGGAGAACGCCGTCCGATAGTCCACCCAGACCCCGTGCTTGGGGGGCTGGCGGACCGGGAACAGGATGCGGCCGCGTTCCGGATCGACGAGCAACTGGCCGCGGCCGGCTCGGTAATGCCAGTCGGCGAGATCGGCAGGGACGATGCGTGCCGCCGGAACCGGCTGCGGTGCGCCCTTTTCGGGCCAATCAGGCGCGTAGATCGCCAGGCTCTTGCCTGCGCCATAGAGTGCTTCGCTCGCGTGAACGACAGGCGTGCCGTGGTCGTGGCGATGCTCGAGTGCGCGGCGGCGGATGCGGACCGGAAGGTTGGCCTCTCCGGCGATGGTTGTCGGAACCGTCTCGGGTACCGCGCGGGCATAAAGCGGGCTGTCGTTCCCGAGAATGCTGAAGCTGTAGCATTGAGAGCCTTCGCTCTCCACGCAGTAAGCCGGGGCGTGCGTAACGCTGTAGGTTCTCAGCCGCCAGGCGAAGATGCCAACCGACGGCACGTTGAAGCGGCCGTGGCGGCGGATGTCGACATTGTGGGCGATGGAGTCGAAGGGTGTGCCGAGGCGGGCAAGGGAATCGCTGTCGCGGAGATCGGGACGGCGGCCGCGCTCGGGGCGGACATGCGCGATGTGCTGCGTGCGCGCGAGCAACGCGTAGAATTCGACGGCGCGCGAGGGCCAGCCCGAAATGCTGTTGGCGAGCTCCTCGAGCAGCGCCAGCGTGCCCTTGCGGCGGCGCCAGGCGAGCGTGTTGGCGATCTCGGCGCGTGGCGTGATTGCCGGGGTGCGTGCCCGCCCGGCGGCGGCCACCGGCCGATAGCCCACCAGATCACCGATATAGGGTACGGCCCAATCGGCGCAGGTCTCGATGAACCAATTGGCATATTGCTGGGTGATGTCGCCTTCAACAGCGTCGACCTGCTCGCCGATCAGCGTGACCAGCCCGCGCAGCGGGTAGCCGGCGTCGGCATCGCGCCGGCGAAGATAGTCAGGCAGCAGCTCGTAGAGCGCGTGCGGCTGGAGGCTCATGACGGAAGCTCCTGAAGGATCAGCGTTTCGGGAACCGCGGGCGAGAGATAGGCGATCTGGTGCCGTTCGACGCTGATCCTCGGCCGGGCCTGGTTGAGCGTGTCGGCCAGCTTCACCCCACCGTCGCCGAGGATCTGCTCGCCCGTGATCGCGTCGAAGACGTCGATATCGACTGACACCACGCCCCGGACGCGCTGGATTGCCCGGAAGGCGTGGCTGAGAAACACCGGCGCGCCGAGCTCCTGCGCGTCGAACGCGAAAGCGCTGAGCATCGCGGCCCGGATCTTGGGCTCGACGGCTTCCCAGAGATAGTCGGGATCGATCCGCACGCCTGCCTGTGTGACGATGCTCCGCCGTTCGCGTACCGCAAGCGTCAGCGGGATCATCGGGTCGCCGAAGCGATGGAGAGCGTCCTTCAGGTTGGCGAACAGGTCCGCGCTCTCGTCGATCGGCGCGTCGTCGACGCCCGCAACGACGACGGTGATGCGGTTGCCGGTCCGCCATGCCGAGGCCTTGCCGATCCCGCCGAAGGCCCGCGCGAAATCGGCATAGTCGCTGGTCGAGAGCAGCCGGTCGAGCGCCATGATTGCAACAGGTGCGTTGCGGCGGATGGCCTCGATGCTTTCGCGATCCGCACCGCCGGAGGCGCGGATCGGATTGATCACGTCCTTGACCCCCAAGGGACGGGACGCGAGCAGGCTGATCTGGCGGGCGGCAACGTTTCCCGGGGCGCCGATACCGCTGCGGTAGCGTGCCTTCACATTCTCGCGTCCGGTCGGCAGGCGCATGCCTTGCCTGCCGTTGCCGAAGATCACGACGGGTTTGTCGTCGTTGCCGGTCTTGGTCGTGAACTTGCGCTCAGTCGCGTCCACCGCGGCAAGCGTCGAGACCTCGCGCCACAGCACATCGTTCACGCGAACTTCGAGCGTGCTGGCAATACCCGACGGAGTACGTGCCGAGACATGGGTAAGCGGCGGCTGACGAAGGAGGAAGCTCTGGAGCGGCTGCGCGGCATTGCCGCTGCCCATCACCTCGGCGCGCGTTTCACCATGCGTCGCATGCGCGACGTTCGCGTAGATCGTCACGGTGTCCCGCTTGTAGCGATACGCGAGCCCCGCAATCCCCGTGGCGGTCGAGGCGGCGATCCTTACGACCGAATGATAGGTGTCTCCCGCCTGAGGCTCCGTTTCGGGTGGGTCGCCGCCGTTGGACCCGTTCGGCACCGTGCTGAATGCGGCGAACTCCTTGCCGGGAGTGCTGTCGCTGTCCTCATCGTCATCGTCATCGTTGTCGTCGCTGCCGTTGTCGTTGTCGTTGTCGTTGTCGTCGTTGTTGTGCACGGCAACGGTCCGTACCGTCTGCTCGACTCCCGAGAGCATCACCAGCTCGGTGGCTCGGATGCCGGGAATGGGGTTGCCCTTGCCGTCCGGAATGTCGGTGCGCTCGCCCTCCACGATCAGCCAACGACCGGAATCGAGGCCCTCGTACAGATCGTCCAACTCGATGACGTCGCCGAACACATCGTCGGTGATCGGCGCGTCCGTGAGTTCGAGCTTCTCGCTGCCGAGATAGACCCGTGAGCCGCGCACCATGCTGAAATCGTCGTTGTAATTCAGCCACTGCGGATGTTCGTCGCCCCACGAGATCACGAGCGACTTGCCCGACAGCCCGAAAGCAGCGAGCGACTGGCGGCGGATGGTTGCGGACGAAGGCGGCGAGACGGTCGATAGATCGGCCCGTTCGATAATCACGCGTGTGCCCGGCGCGATGTCATAGTCCGAATCGAGCGCAATCTGAAATGAGTGATGGACCGTGTTGTCGCTGGAATTGAGAACCCATTCCGCGAAAGTCGGGGGCTCGCTCTCGCTGCCGACCTTGGTGAGCTTGAGCGGCGCATTATGCCCGAACGGGCGCGCCTCTATCCGCATCGCATACACTTCGAGCGTCGGCGGGACTGACGGCCCGGCGTTGCGCAGCGCTGAATAGAGCGAGCGTGCCAGCGCGGGATCGGAATCGGCGAGCAGCTTGGGCAGGGTATCGGCCCGGCTGGAAAAGCTGCTCGCGACGCTTCGCGCCAACTGCGCGCTGCCCCGCGGCGCACGGCTCTGCGGCCGGCGAAGCGCATCGAGCGACGCTGCGTCGAGCACCGGCGCGTTGCCGGTGTCGGCGACAGGCGGCTCGCTCGAACTCTGCTTGGGAGAAGCAAGCGTCACGTGGGTGCGTTGCGCTACCTCGTCGGGCTTTACCGTGGCGATCCGGATCGGCCAAAGGACAGCGCCCGTCTCGCCGATGAGCAGCATGTCGCCGGGCTTCAGTCGAGTCGCGGTGCCTTTCAGAAAGAGGCCATCCTGGACGATCATCCGCAGCATCTGCGGCTGAGTCAGGCGAGGGTGGATCGCGTTCCATTCGAAGCGCGCCGGCAGGTCCTCGCTGGTCTCGAAGGCCTGCATCGTCTCGCCGGGATTGGGTATGCTGTTCGCCTTGGTGCCCTTGGGGATCACCACCGGGGCGGCATCCTTTTCGAGGCCGAAGGCAAGGTAGACGCTGGCAGCGACGCCCGGACGCGGGACATATCCGATCAGTCGGGCGAGCTCGACGAGCGAGCGGCGCTCGGTGGCCGTGCGCAAATAGCCCTCATTGGCGATCCGCTCCTGATAGAAGCAGAGCACGTCGGCGATGGTGGCCCAGGCATCGAGCATCGCGATTGCCGGATCGCCGAGATCCCGCGTCCGCAACGCCGCGAGCTCGGGATAATCGGAGGAGGAGAGTCGGGCGAGCATCGTCTCGAGGAAGCTGGAATGTGTCCCGATCCTGGTGTTGAGTGCGTTGAGCCCTGGACGGTTGTCGATCGGCAGCGGCGTCACGGCGTGGAGGCCGTCGCAGCATCCGCACGTGCAGCTCATCGCCCACCTCCCATGTCGAATTCGAGCCGGCCGTTTTCCGGATAGTTCGGATCGTTATCGAGCCGAGCGATTTCGCCGGGGCGCAGCACCAATCGGCCGGTGTCGAGCGCACTGGTGTCGCCCGGGCGGTCGAGCGGCTGCAGCGCGGTGACTCGCACCGTCTCGATCCCGTCCACTGCCATCGCCGCGGCGATCACCTGGGACAAAGCGACCGGCTGGCCGAAACGCCAATTGTCGGGGTGGAAGAACCCCGGCGTGCCGTCCATTCGCAGGCGATTGGCAAAGATGTCGAGCAGTGCGCTCTTGATATGCGCGCGGTTGAAATGGGGCAGGACGCAAACGTGCAGCGCCAGGCGCAGAGGCACGATCCGCGCCTCGGTGACCACGACGTCGTGGCCGATCCGCCGGTAGCGTTCGAGGGCTTTGGTGACGTCGCCGATCAGATCGGGTGAAGACTCGGTGCGGCGCAGGGGGTCGATCGCGACCCGGGCCTCGTGCCAGCTTCCGGTCCAGCGGAGCTTCGCCGCGGCGCCCTGAAGTGGCGCCTCGCGGGCGGCCAGTTCGGCATAATCGTCGGCGATGATCGCGCGCTCGCGACGGGACTGGATCATACCGGGCGCGAACAGGCATGCCTCCGCGACCGGCTCGGGATCGGCGCCGCCACGCGCGGCCAGCGGGTTGCGGACCGTGATGGTGGGACCTTCCACGATGGCGTCGCGCAGGACGAGCAGGCCGATTGCCTCGCGGCCGACATTGCCCGCGATCCCGCCGCCGCTGCGATAGGTGGCGAGCAGTGCCGAACCGAGATCCGGCGCGCGTCCGTGGCGGCCGTCGCCGAAGCGGAGATGGGCAAAGCCGTCATCATCGATCTCGGCGACGAAATCGCGATCGTCGCTGCCGCTGGCGATCAGGTCGCGGCGCGGCAACCAGTTCGACGCTCCGTCGGCGAGACGGATTGCGGGAAGCGCGGCGCGCGGGTCGCGGATCGACAGCGCCGCTGCCGAAAGGGAAGCCAGGATCGGGTCCGCGAAGGTAAGCGGTGCCCGATCGAGCGTGGGCGCATAGGCCGCGGCCTCGCGGCGGACTTCGATGACGCTGCCTTTGCACGCGCAGTCGCCGGGAAGCTCCCTTCCGATCACCGGACCGAGCGGCTGAATGCCGGTAGCGCCATGGTCGACGGGCACCACGTTGCCGCGCGCGATGCTGACGTCGCGGACGCTGTCGCAATCGGGCGCCGGGCGGCGGGTGGAGATGCAGAGCGGAAACGGAAGCGCGTCCTCGGCGCTCCATTCGACGTCGACGAGCAGCACATCGAGCAGCGCGTCCTGGTTCGGCGTCACCCGGGTGAGCCGGACGACGTGGCGGTGCGCGGCGTCAGCGTCGGCCGGGTCGCCGGTGCGGGGCCCGAGCACTTCCTCGAAGACCAGATAATCGCCGGGGCGGAGCGCGAGCCGACGCGCGCTCTCGTCATCGCCGCCTTCGCCCGGCGTGGCTGGATCGACGAGGGTGGCGCGGGTCGTTCCGATCGGCAGGCAGCATTCACCGTCGCCCCAATCGTGAAAGGCAATTCGGCTGTGGGCAGCGCGGAAGACGATGGGACCCTCGAGGCCGAGCGGCTCGAAGATCTGCGTGCCCTGCCCGAACTCGGCGAACAGCTCCGGCGGAATAAGCGCGCCGGCATTCGGGTCGATACGCTCCGACCTCGTGGCGAAAAAGAAGTCGTCCGGCGAGGCCCGCGTGAAATCCATGTCGGTGTCGACCGTGACGAAGGCACGCGCGTTGCACCCTTCGTGCAGCGCATAATCGATCAGCCGCAGGTGCCGGCGGATCGAGAGCCGCCGGCGCGCAGTGTCGAGATACGCCTCGGTGGCGACGGCATCCTGATAGTAACTGAGATAATCTCCGGCATAAGCAAGCAGCTCGACGAGAGTGACGCAGAGATCGGGGGCGTGACGCTCGCGCCATTCCGGCAGGATCAGCGCCAGACGATCGTACATCAACTGGCGGAAGCTCGCATAATCCTTCGCCAGATAATTGATGTCGGGCGCGGTCCGCAGCTCGGGTGGGCAGCGCACGAGCGCGCCGCAATCGACATCCGACGGGCAGTTGGTTTTGAAGCTGAAGTCGAGGCAGCGGAAGCGCGGATCGATGCCAGGTACGTCGAGCAGGCACAAAGTGTAGGTCGAGAAGTCGCCGGGACGATCGAGCGTGACCTTGAGGCAGTCGTCGAGTTCTTCGTCGTGCGAGGGGTCCAGAGCGACACGGACCACCTTGATGTCGCGGATCCGCTGGCCGCCGGTGACGCGGACATTGTCAGGAGTGAGCCCCTTGGGAATGCCGTCGAAGAAATGAAGGCAAAGCGACATCTGGTCGTCGGCGACGTCGAGATAGTCCAGCCCGTTCCAGTCGGGATTGTCGAACAAGCGTCGGCGCCGCTGATCTACGCGGCAGGAGAAGGCTTCGTCACCGCTCATGGGATGCTCCTCTCGAAGCTGGTCTCGACGACGTCTCCGGTCCGTCGGACCGCGTAAGTGACGTCGACGGTGAGCTTGGCATCGTCGCTGGTCACTTCGAGGTTGCGGACCTCGATCAGGTCGCCGAGCCAGCGATCGAGCCCGGCCTGAACGGTGAATTGCAGCGCGGCGGCGACTTCGGGGCTGTTCGCAGCGAACACCATCTGGAGCAGGCCACTGCCGGAGTCGGGACGGTTCACCCGCTCACCGGGATTGGTGAACAGGAATATCTCGATCATGTCGCGGACGTGACGATCGTCGCCACAAGCGGCGGTGCGGCCGCGGCTGTCGAAATGGAGGGGAAAGGCGATGTTCATGGTGCCCTCACATTGCCGAGACGCGGGGCTGAGTGGCGACGATCATCAGCGGCGTGCCGGTCGGGATGCACGTCGCCTGGCTATCCATCAGCAGCACCGGCTGGCCCATCGCGGTCACGCGGATCGCCGAGCTGACGAACTGGGCCGTCGCGCAGGGCGGCGCGCCCGAGCTCATTGCCGGGAAGGTGCAGCCGGCCACCGTATAAGGAGAGGCGAGGGTCACGATCGGCTGGCCGCTGACGGTCACGCGCGGAAAAGGCGCAGTGGGCTGCGCCATGCCTGCGTGGGTGCAGAGCACGGTCGCACCCGAATGCAGCATGAAACCCGGCATTGCGAATCCCTCCCCTAAGTGACCTTGAGCGCACCCTGGTTGACGTCGGTGATCCCAAGCAGATTGATAGTCGCGGCGGTGATCTCGACCTTGGGCGCGACCAGCGAGATCCCGGTTTGATTGATCGATACGATCGATGCGCCCGATTGGATCATGATTCCGCCGGCGGGGCCGGGCAGATCGCTGATCACCACCATGTTCTGGCCCGCAGTCTGCAGCACGATGCTGGGGCTCAGCGGCAGCCCGGCCTTGGCCATCGGCGGCACGTCCGCAGTGGAGCCCCAGCGGCAGCCCACCCAGATCGGGTAATCGGGATCGCCATGCTCGAACTCGATCCACACGCCGGCACCGATCGGCGGGACCAGGTAGACGCCCATCGGCGGTCCTGTCGGCCCAGCCAGCGGCGTACACGGCTCGGCCCAGGTCGAGGGCACGACGCTGAGCACGTCGGGGACCATACAGTTGAGACGGCCGCGCATCTCCGGGTCGATGTTGTTGAGCACCGTCCCGCGATATTTTCCCCAGAAAGGCGGCCCGCTCATGCCGGCACCAGTGGGGTGTTGGAGATCAGGCCATCGCGCGAGAGCGTGAAATCCTGCTTGTAGCTGCCCTTCTTGAGCGTGTGGGTGACGCTGTCGACATAATAAAGGCCGTCATAGGCAAGGCCCGCGCCGCGCACCCCGACCAGCATCCGCGGTTCGAGCACATGGCCATAACGCATCACGTCCAGCGAACCGCTGCCGCTGATCGCCGCGGCATTGTCCTTGTTGAGCAGGAATCCGAGGATGTTGCGTGCCGCCTTGTCGGGCGAAAGCTTGGCGCTGGCGGTGTCGAATTCGATCCGCGCCGGCGGAGTGGGGCGGAGGCCGAGCGGGGGCTTGAACGCGTTGACGTTGGGCAGCGGGACGGGGATCGGGATCTTGCGGGTGAACGGATCGAAGATCGTGAACACGCGGATCTTCTTGGCGAGACCATTGAGCGTGAAGCTGAGCGATTCGACGTTGGTATGCGCGTCCATGTTGATCGACAGCGCCGGCTGGGGGATCGGCAGGTCCACGTCCGGGCCGAAATAGGCGACGCTCTGGAGCGGCAGCGGGCCCGGGCGCACGAAGAAGACGTAGCCGCAGCGTGCGGCGATCTGGCCGATATAGGCGCGGTCGGTCTGGTTGGTCTGGGTATCCCAGCCCTGGACCGGAGTTTGGACGATGGGCACGATCGGCGGGATCACCATCGGCACGATGCCGAGGGCGAGGTAGGGCGCGAGGATCAGGTTGACGATAGCGAGCTCGTTCATCGCCGGGAAGGGGCGGGTGAGCGAAACGATGTCCATCGCGACGCTCAGATCCTCGCCGGTGATGGTCAGGGTCGATTCCCCCGGGTCGCTGGACGGCTGCAGCTGCTGCTGGGTGACCAGCCCATCCATCAGGACATGGGGGAAGCCGCCGATCGTGGCGATGATCACGACGCGGGTGGAGATCGGGTCGAAATAGCCCACGGGCAGCATCGTGGTGAGCAACGGCGAGTCCTTGCTCACCGCGAAGGTGAGCTGGAAACCGCTGCGGGTGGCATCGTGGTTGACGGTGATCCCGGTCAGCGCGTCGATCACGTCCTGCGGCGCCGGGATCGGCACTGCAGGTCCGATCAGCAGGGAGAGGGTGAGATTAGCCATTGGGCGCCCCCGGCACGCCTTCGGGCAGAGTGATGCGCAGCTTGCGCCCGATCCGCGCCAGCAGATCGGTCGGCCGCATCGCGCCATTCGCGTCGCAGAGCCGCCAGAATTGCTCGGGATCGTCGAAGTAGAGGGCGGTGACGTTGTCGAGCCGCTCGCCCTGCGAGACGACATGCTCGCGCACCGTTGCGAAACGCGCGGGCTGGGGCAGAAAACGACGGCGGAGATAGATCGTGACGGTGCCGTCGGAATCCTCGATCGTCGCGGTCTCGACGGCGGCGTAGCGGCTGGTCGGTGGAAACAGCAGGTTCATCCGATTGCTCCGATCCCGAATGTGCCGAGCGCGGCGCCAGGGCTGCGCTGGACGAGCTGTTCCTTGGTTTGCAGATAGGCCATGAACAGGCTCGCGCCTTTGTGCCCCGAAGGCAGATCGCTCACCGACAGCACGCGCATGCCGAGGCTGATCTTGGCGCGGATCGGGTTCAGATTGGGGTCGAATGCCTCTTCGGTGATGCTGAACTCGGTGATGCGTACCGGCAGCACGCGGGTCTTGCTCCACACGAACACTGTCAGCGGGGATTCCGCCGGAGCGATTTCCAGCGTGCCCGATCGCGCCAGGCTCTCGGCGGACTGGAGGCTGGCGCTGGTGGGGTAGATAATGGTCTCCAGCGCGGCGAGTTGCGGAAAGATTCCGAGCTGGGCAGCGGCCGGGTTCTGATCCGGGAACTCGATCTGGTCGGCCGTATCGATCTCGGCCTCGAGCTTGATCGTCTCCGTCGGCGGGCCCTTGAGCCGCATCGCCTCGAGCCGGTCGCCCTCGCCCACGGCTTGAATTGCGAGGCTGCGGGTCAGCGTGTCGGGGTTGTATTGCAACGCAATCGTCCGCAGCAGCGCGCCCGATCTCGGATCGAGCAGAACGATGCCGCCTTTGATCAGGCGCGGCGAGCGGGGGAAGGAGGTCATGCGGCGGCCTCAAACATTGTCGTACAGACGCGTGCAGTGTGGGTTGGTGACCTGCGGCGATCGCATCGCCGGGGCAGCGGGGCGAGGACTCATCAGCCCGCTGGCAGTATGCGGGCCCAGGTTGATCAGGATATGCCCGAGCTCGTGCGCCAGCGTGGCGGTGTCGCCAGTGTCGACCACGACGATCTTATTGCGCATTGCCGCATGCGCAGTTCCCGAGAGGCAAGAATAACCGCTGGCGCTGATTCCACTGACGCTGTGGACGAAGAAGGCCTGAAATCGCGCGCCGAAGCCGAAAGCAGCCGCGCCCCCGACAAACAGGGCGCGTTCCTCGCGACCAGGCGACGCGCAATTGTTGCCCGACCGCAAATCGGTGTCGTTGATCAACCCGGTGGTCTGCACGGGCGTCGCCTCTCTCGACACGCCATGCCGCACGCGGACATTGCATTGCGACAGGATTGCGTCGGCTTCGCGCACATCGTCGGCCGGATTGTGCGTAGCGCCATCCAGCTTGAGCGTATCGACGGTGATCGTCTTTTCCGGGCGCGCACGGGCGTCTCCGGGCGCGGCGCGTGCCGCTACGCCAGCGACCGCGGCCAACATCAGGTTTGCGCGGGTGACACCATCCTGCTGCGCCGTCGTGAGAACAGCCGGTGCGGTGCCGAGCGCTGTTCGTATAGTGGCAAGGATCGCAGCGCCGTCCGCTTGCGATGCCAGCAAAGCGGCTTCGGGATTGCGCAAGTTGTTCATGAATTCGAGAGCAACGTCGAACCCTGCCGCACCGAGCTGGCGGAATGCCTCCTGAATGAACGGGCGCTCGGCGACTGCGTTGGTCACGGCGCGCGCGTTCAGCCCGATGCCGCGTGCCAGGGGTGTTGTTTCTGCCACGAGGAACAGGCCGACTGCAGCCTGGATCGTCGCGACATTGGGTGCGCCGATTGCGCCGGCTGCGCGGTCCAGCAACGGCACCCAGGCGGGATCGAAGCCGCTCGCGAGCGCGCGGATCTGCAGCGGGTGGACCGTCGCGATGTGCGTGGCGCTATCGATTTGGACCGGTAGCGGCACGCGCAGGCCAGCGCGCCAGTTCGTCATCGCCGGAACCGGCAGGAAGGTTTGATTATAGACCAGCAGCGCCCGGGCAAGTTCGGCGGCAGTGATGATGTCGAGCGGCAGGGGCCCCGCGGCCCCGGGCGGTGTGAACGGAGTCGCGGTTGTCCAGAGCGGCAGAAGTTGTGCCGCAACGCGATTGGGCGTCAGATTCTCGCCGAGGATCACATTCAGGCGGTCGGCGCCGCTGTCGTATAGGCCGCCTCGCACCGAGACCGGCCCGACGACGCTGTCCACGACGTTCGTTGGCCAGAACTGAAGTCCGGTCCGCGCTGCTTCTCCAAGCCGCATGACATAACCGACTGCATCGGGGCTCGCGCGCGCAATAGCATGTCCGGCGGATGGCGCGACGGCTGCGGGGATCGGCCCGGCAGGGCGAGCGGAGACGATGCGGGCCGCGGCGGCGTCCGCCTCTTGCTCCGCCGCGGGCGTGGCACCGACGGTCCCGAAGTCCGTTCCGGGCATCGAGCGTTGCTGAACGACATGGGCAAGCTCATGCGCCAAGAGCGCGCGCCCTTCGGTTGTCTCCGGCGCGTAGCGGCCGCGGTCGAATACGACATGGTGTCCGGCAGTGTAGGCCAGCGCGTCGATTGCCCGCGCGGAACTTGCCGCCGCCGCGCCGTCATGAACGCGGACGCTGCTAAAATCGTGGCCGAAACGCGGCTCCATGAACGCGCGCGTATTCGAATCGAGCGGCTGACCGGGCGCGTCCAGGACAGGCTCGATCACCGCTGGAAGATTTTGCGCAGCATCGCCAATGGTCGCTCCGCCCCGAGTGGAGCCTTTATCCTGATCCGCTTCTCTGCGGCTGCTTCCAAGCGGGTGCGTCCCGTCGACGGGTTTACGCTGCACACGCTCACCGCCACCACCTTGTTGCACGACATGCGTCAGTTCGTGCGCCAACAAATGTCGCCCGCCGGCGGAGCCCGGCGCAAATTTGCCTGGGCCGAACACGATGTCGTTGCCGACCGTATAGGCGTTAGCACTGACGTCGCGGGCCGATTGCGCCGCAGACGTGCCGGTGTGGACGCGCACTGCGCTGAAATCGTGGCCGAAGCGGCCCTCCATATCGTGCCGCAATTGCTGATCGAGGGGCGCGCCGCTGCTGGCGAGCGTATGGTGGACGCTATTCGGGATGGCAGAAGATTCGGATTGCGGACCATTGGCGAAACGCTGGATGATCGGCCGCGCATCACCGATCCCGGAAGTAAGCGACGCCGCGAGCACCTGATCGGCGACCCGATCGGCCTCGATCTCCATCGGATCGTTCGAGGCTCCGATGCTGAGCTTTCGCTGCAATGCTTCGTCGTCCTTCAAACGCAGGGGCTCGGGCGCGCGCAGCTTGAACTGGTCGCCGAAAGGCGAATTCAATTTCGGCGGCTGCAGCAATTCGGGTAGCGTCAATTGCAGATTGCCCGGCACCGGAGGCGCCACGCCGAGATTGCGATAGCGCTTGATGATTGCCTCGATATCCACGCCACCCAAGCGCGGCAGCATCTTGCGCTGAAATTCGGCCTCCCGCTCCGCTTCCGGCGAGCTCGGTGGGAATCTGAGGCCTTCGCGAAAGCGGGCTTGGTCCGCCGCCATCTTGCGCGTCTCGGCAGCATAGTCGCGCGTCTTGACGGCATTGGGGGGAGAGAATTTGATCGTGATCATGCCGTCGGTCGGCTTGTCGACCGGGCCGTTCCAGGTCAGTTCCACGCTCAATCCAGGCTTCAGGAAGTCGAGCGGAATCGCCGGAATCTGCGCAGGCAGCTTCTGGTGCTTGATCGCGAGCGTTCCGATCGTTGCCAGAGCGACGGATCCCGACGCCACTATCTGCGGCGCCGACCCGAACAAGCCTTGAACGATACGATCCTTGATTCCTTTCCCAACGCTGGTTTCCAGGAAGGCTTCGGCAAGTTTCTTGAGCGCTTCTTCGTTCATCTCGTCGTCGCTCTTCGGGCGCATGTCCTGCACCAGCGGCGCTATCGGCGGGAGCGGTAAGGGATGAGTCGACTGCGCGGGATCACGTTGTAACAGGCCGTCCTTCTTGCCGTTACAGCTCGCACAGCTTCCCCCGCCAGGCGCGTGCGTGCCGCATGCGCATTGCCGCTGCAGCAGCCCCGGGCCAAGCGTCCTGTGGGCTGAAGCGCCGGATGCGACCCGCTGCAAACTCTCCCGCGTCATCGCTCGATTTCCTCGCAAGTCGATTGGCCCACCTGTTGGCCCCAGCTTCTGGCGTTTGCGCTCTTGATCCCTCGGAGCGGCGCCGCCCGGATCAATCGCTCCAGTCCCGTCTTCACTATCGCCTGCACTAGCGGGCCGAGGCGCGCCTCGCCCGATCGACGAGCATGGAAGCAGTTACGCGGCGTGAACGAGGATCGTGCCATCCGACTAGACCCAGTGGGAAGTTCGATCGAAGCACCGTTGCCGCCCAAGTCCTCGGAGTGCCCCGCTCCAGGCTTGCTGCACGACGTGCACGTGCCGGTCGACATATCCCCCCGACAAGCGCATTTGGGCTGGAGCAGGGGCAGCCTTGGGGTAGCAGCGGCCGCTGGGGGCTCACCCTTATGGACGGAGAGGCGGTTCATCGAACGAGTTCTCCGAAGACTGCTTCGGCGATCTGTGTGGCGGTGTTCTCGACCGGCGCCGATTGGGTGCGGACCGGGTTGGTGCCGACCCGAGCGACAGCACCGAGCCGAAGGCCACTCTCAAGAGCGTTTTGCGCAATCACCCGTGCCAGCTCCCTCTCGACCGCGGCCCGGATCAGCGGCGCGTGGTGAGAGCCGTAGGGGAGACCCTCGAGCACCAGCCGATCGATTTGCAGGTTGACGATCATGCCGCGCCCTCCACGCTCTCCAGCCAACGGAAGTCCGAGTCGTTGATCGGCTTGTCGAGCTTTTGGAACTCGCTGCGGGCTGCTTCGAGGACGATCGGCATCGTCAGGCTTCCACCCGACGCAACCGCGGCAAAGGCGGCGTTGAGCGCAATATTGTGGATGCTGCCGCCGGTGAGATTGAGCCTGGCCAATCGCCCGAAATCAAGCATGGCGGTATCGACGGCCGGCGGAAACACCTTGCGCCAGATCGCCGCGCGCTCGGCCGCGGCTGGGAAGGGGAAATTGACGATGAACCGCAGCCGACGGACGAACGCCTGATCGAGCGACGATTTCATGTTGGTGGTGAGGATCGCGAGGCCGCGATAGCCTTCCATCCGCTGTAGCAGATAGTTGATTTCGATATTCGCGTAGCGATCGTGGCTGTCCTTCACTTCGCTGCGCTTGCCGAACAGCGCATCGGCTTCGTCGAAGAACAGGATCGCGCCGCCATCCTCGGCCGCGTCGAACAGCTTGCGCAGGTTCTTCTCGGTCTCGCCGATGAACTTGCTGACCACGCCCGACAGGTCGATCCGATAGAGGAGCAGCTTGAGCTCGCGGGCGAGCACTTCGGCCGCCATGGTCTTGCCGGTGCCGCTGTCGCCGGCGAACAACACGCTGATCCCGAGCCCGCGGCTGAGCCGGGCCCGGAACCCCCAATCGTCATACACGGCGGTGCGATTTCGTACCTGGGCGGCGATCTCGGCGAGTTGGGCGCGTTCGCGCGTCGGCAGTTCAATGTCGTCCCAGTCGGTCTGGGGCTGGATCGGCTGGGCAAGCTGATCAAGTGCCGGGCGAGTCCGGTCGAGCGCGGCGGCCCAAAGCATCTCGTCGCGCCGTGCGGAGTCGCCGTCCTTCGCCGCTGAACCCGCGGCGATCGCGCCGATCGCCGATTGATCGAGGTTGAATTGCCCGGCGAGCAAGTCGGCCTGGCTTCCGCCATCGGTGCCGAGCGCATCGATCCACAACTGGCGCTGCTCCGCCGGGAGCGGTCTGGCGGCTTCGAAGACAATGTTGGGCCGGACAACGTCGCGCCACGCCTGCCTCGAGGCGACGAAGACGAGTCCACCGCAGCGGTTGAGCAGCCGCTCGACCGCCTGAACCTGTGCAGGCGGGACATCTTCGGCGTCGATATAGAGGGCAAGCGGAAGCAATGCCGCCTCTCGCTGCCACAGTCGCACGAACGTCTCGCTGTCGCCTTGCGCTGCGGGCGCGGTCTCGCCGCGCAGGCGGTACAGCCGCATGCCGGCGCGCGTGGAGACCTCGCGCGCGACGGCGAGCTTCGACGCGGCCGAATCGCCGAGCAGCTGGAACAAGGGCGGCTGGGCGCCGTCGGCGAGACAGTCGGAGATCGCGTCGGCGAGGGCCAACTGGCTGGGCGGCAATGCCGCGCCTCCCTCAACGACGATGGTCTCGACCAGCGGCGCGAGCCGGTCATCGAGATAGTTCAGGCCCTTGATGTAATTGACGATTCGCTCATCGGCGCGAAGTGCGCTGGCAATCAGTGGCTGGGCGGCGGGCTGGTGGATCTCGATCAGCCGCCAATAGCGCAGCGGCCGTTCGGGCGACATCACGTCCCAGGCCGGGTTCTCCAGCGCGGCAAGCGCGAGCTCGAACGTGGGTCCTTTGTTGCTCGCTCCCCGCTGTGCCCGGGAACACAATGCGCCGAAGCCGGTGTCGAATTCCATGGCGGCGCACATCAGCAGCAACTGCCGTTCGAAATCGCTGAGGCCGAGGCGTTGCGCGAGCACTGCGAGTGCGGGCACGTAGCGCGTGTCCGGCGCCTCGGCCGCGTCCTCCGAGGCTTCGGGGCCTGCCAGCGCGTCGACCGGCGCTGCGACCGGCTCGGCCTTGCGTGACGAATCCCCGGAGCGGAACCAGCGGCGCAGACCGGCGGCCTTGGGTTGGACCGCAACGGCAGGCGCAGGTGGATCATGGGCTTCCGCGCGCTCGGCAAGAGCGACGATCCGCTTACGCAATGCGATGAGCTCGCGGTTGAGGTAGGCGCCGTTCGCGGCGAGCCAGCGGTCAACCTCGGTCATGCGACGACCACCGTCTGTGCGGGATCGAAAGCGGGGAGCGGGGGAGTCCCCGCGGAGATGGCAGGGATGCTGTCGACCCCGTCGACGCGCAGCCGCACGACATAATCGCCAGCAGCGGCGACGTCGGGCACGGTGAACGTGAGTTCGGTCGGCTGCTGCGGGTCGGCCGGGTTGGTGACGCTGTCGGGCTTGACCTGACGATCGCCGAACAGCAGCAGCACGCGCTGTCCGTCGCGGATACGGGGAGCGCATCGGATGGTGATCGCGACGTCGCCTGGAGCGGCGGCAAGCGGCGTCACGACGATGCGCGGCGCTAGCGCCAGCGCCACCGCGTTGCTCGAAATCGGCGGGACGTCGGGGCGCGCCTGCGTCAGGACGAGCAGATAATAACCGGGATGCCAGCGCGACGAGGCATCCGGGTCGTCGGCGACATCGTCGATGTGCACGCTGAGCGTGTCGGGCCGATCGCTCGCCGACGGAGGGAGCACGATGTCGGCGTCGAGCAGCGCGCTGCTGATCACAACCTCGCTGTCCGATGCCGAGACATTGCTGCCGATCAGATCGAAATCTTCGCCGAGCCGAATCGCCGATTGTGATCGCGGAAGCGTCAGCCGTTCCAGAACCGGTGCCAGCCCAGCGACAGCGATTGCGCCGCGATCTTCCGATCCACGCTTGAGCACTGGCAATGGTGCGCGCACCGGGCGACGGCTGTCGATCAGGATGATGCCGACTTCGTACGCGGCGGAGAGGCGATATTGCGTCTGGAAGATCGTCCAGAGCTTCGACATCTCCTCGACACCGAGCGGATGCCAGGTGATCCGGACCCGCTCGATCTGATTGCCAAGATCGTTGTTCGCCAATGCCGCCGAGATCTCGGCCGCCCCAAGCAGCGGGTGATCGTTGAGCAGGCCCATCGCGCTGCCGAGAACTCGGTGGCTGGTCCCGTCATTGTCGGACTCCCCGCGGCCGTAAGCGGTGAGGAGATAGCGCAGGCTGATTGCGAGTGGAGGCGTGCCGGTCTCGCCTGGGCGGACGATCCCGGGCACGTCGTGGTTGCGCCACGCCGCGGCGATGGGGGTCTCGTAGAGGAATAAGTTGAGCTGCGCCTTGGTGATGTTCTTGCGCGCGAGGTCGAGCGGCTGGGTGGTGACTTCGATGTCCGAAAGATCACTGTCGATCAGCGGCACTTGGGTGAGCAGCAGGTTGCGCAGGGTGGCCGTGGCGGCGGCGATGGCGCGGGCATTGCTCATCGCGCAGCCTCGCGGCGCTGGAGATATTCGCTCAGGCTCTGCGGCGCGGGTGCTGCGACGCGGGCTTTCGCAGGCGCGGCTTGCGGTGGGGGAACCTGCGCGCGAACGTCGATCCGGGAGATGACGATGTTGACCACGGTCTCGGGCGGCGGAAGCGGTTCGGGACGGCGCCGTTCGCCGCGGCGCGGCTCACGCGCAATTTGCGGTGTTGCGACCGGCCGGAGCACCGGCGGCGCCGGTTGCGGCGTCGGCTCCGGCCTCGTCGGTGTGCGACTCGGCGCCGGCGCGGGCGCGGGGGTGGCTGCGGCGGGTGGAGCGACGGCCGGTGGTGCAGCGACGGGCGCATCTCGCTTGGGCGGCGCGAGGCGGGGCTCCGGCGCCTCGGCCGCGATGGGCTGCTGTGGAGGCATCGGCGTGGCGAGGATTGGCGGCGGCGCGACCGGGAGCATCGCAGGTTCGGCGTGCGGCACGTTGCGCGGACTGCGATCAGGCGAGGACCGGGCGTCAGGTTCCATTGCGGTTGGTCGCGGATCTCCGTCGGGTTCGAGCGGACGCCGGGGCCGCCGCGCAACCGGAGGAGCGGGCGGCGCTTCCTCGACGTCCGGAACGAGCGGCAACAAGCCGGCTTGCGGGCCGATCGCGGCCCGGCGGAGTGCGGGCGCCGACCACCCACTTTGAGTCTCGACGGCCTCTTCGATGCGGTCGTCTGAGTCGGCACGCAGACGCGACGAACCCGCTTCTGCTTCGAAACGGGAGCGCAGGCGCGGCTCCACCAGTGGCATTTCGCCAATCGCCCGCGCGGCAACGAGGGACAGGAAGTCGGCGCCGCCCCCGCTCATGACGCCGCCATCTCGACGTAGATCTGGCGGCGCGCCGGGCTGAGCGCGAGAATATCCGCCTCGCGCCATCCATAAGCGCGCGCCAGGCTGTCGATGTCGCGCAGGATCTGTCGTGCCCAGCCGTGGATCTCGCGCATCAGGAAGGCAGCGATGTCGAAGATCGCGACGAAGTGATGACCACAGGCGGCACAGGCGAGGTTGAGCTCGACGACTGCCTGCGGATCGGCGCGGGCCATGCTCTGGATGATCGGCGTGATCGCCGCTGCCGGCAAGGCGGCGGCCGCGACCGGTTTACCCTCGACATCGCGCCCGGTTACGCAGCGCTCGAGCAGGATCGTCCGGACCGCCTCGGCATCAGCGCCCGAAGGGATGGCGAGCAGGTCGGCGGTCGCGGGTGGTCGAAGCCGGATCTCGCGCCCGGCAATGACGGTCACCAGATCGACCTCGGCGGCGGCGGTCGGAGAAACGCGGACATCTTCGAGCGCGAAATTCGCCTCGAGTTGTTCGCTACACTGCGGGCAAGTGGCAATCGTGGCGAGCGCCGGCCCGAACAGCTCCTCGCGCAAGTCCAGCAGCATTGCGTCGCGCGCGCCGAGCGGCAGCGCGGCGATATCCGACTGGGAGGTCCCCGGCCTCACGGCGGCGAGCAGCGCCACGACCTGGCGCTGCAGCGGCTGCCCGAGGCCGCGTTCCCATACGTCAAGGATCGCGGAAGGGTCCGGCGCCGCCATCGGACTAGGCGGCGGGTTCGGTGAAGGTCGGTTCGGCAGGCTCGGCGACTTCATAGTCGCGTTCCCAGCCCTCGTTCTCGAGCTTGATGTGTTGGATCGCAATTGCGTTGGCATTTGCGTCGAGATCGGGGAGCGCCTGATATTCGGACACCCAGCACCGGAAGACCTTATAGGCGAGCGCCACCTGCCCGGCCTCGTTGAGCACTTCGATGATCAGATCCTTGCGGAAGTCCTTGAGCGAAGTCTCGGCGCCAAGGCCCGATCCGAAATTCCAGATCTTGTTCGCCCATTGCTCGAACTCGACATCATGGGTGACTCCGCGATCGAGCGTGATCGCATCGAATTCGGTCCGGCCCGGTGATTTGCGACTGCTCGATGGATCACCGCCTTCGCGGTGCTTGACCACTTCGGTGGTGCGCTTGAGACCCGTCACCTTGCTGATGCCGGCAACATACCGCCCGTCCCACTTCACCCGGAACTTGAAGTTCTTGTAAGGATCGAAGCGTGACGCATTGACGCTGAACTGTGCCATTTACTGCCTCCCCTAGACCTGGATCTGTCCAGCGATCTGCTGAAGCTTGACGATCACGAACTCGGCGGGCTTGAGCGGTGCGAAGCCGACGACGATGTTGACGATCCCCAGATTGATGTCGTTCTGCGGCGTCGTTTCCTTGTCGCATTTGACGAAATAGGCTTCGGCCGGAGTCTTCCCCTGGAACGCGCCCTGGCGGAACAGCCCGTTCATGAACGCGCCGACATTGAGCCGGATCTGGGACCATAAGGGCTCGTCGTTGGGCTCGAAGACGACCCATTGGGTGCCGCGATACAGGCTTTCCTCGATGAACAAGGCTGTCCGGCGAACCGACACATATTTATATTCGTCACCCAGCTGATCGGCGCCGCGCAGCGTGCGTGCGCCCCAGACGACACGCCCGTTGGTGGGGAAAGCGCGCAGGCAATTGATTCCGAGCGGGTTGAGCATCCCGTTCTCGGCATCGTTGAGCTTGACCGCGAGTCCCTGGATGCCGTTGATCGCTGCATCGAGCCCTGCGGGCGCCTTCCACACGCCGCGGGTGCTGTCGGTCCGCGCCATGATCCCGGCGATCGCGCCGCAGGGCACGAACAGGTCGGTCTGGCCGTCGCGGAGCGGATCGGCCTCGAGCAGCGGCGGGAAGTAGAGCGCGGCATTGCGGGCTCCGTCTCCGCTGAGGCCGAGCGCCGGGAGGCCTGCGACCGCGTCGCCCGGTGCGGTGACCGGGTTCGCACTCCACTCGAACGGGGAATCGACGAGCAGCATCGCGCGATGCCGGCGGCAATATTCCATCGCGCTCTGATAGACCGTCGCGCCGATGCTCACGCCGCGGACGTCCGGGGGGATGCACAGCAAGTTGAACAAATCGGCGCTGTCGAGAGCATAGAGGCCCGTCTTGTCGGCTTGCGTGCCGATATACGCCGCTGCGTCAAGCGGCTTGCCCTCATCGCCCTTCATCGCGAGCTCGGCAGCGCGCACCTTCTCGCGCGCAGCCGTGACCTTGGCCAGATCGCCGGAGGCGACCGCCGCCGCGAGCTCGCCCTCGGCCTGGCCCGCAGGATCGCTGAGCGCGAGGTTCGCCTTCGAAAGGTCGCTGCGCGCCTTGTCGATGTCTGCCGGAACCTGCGGGTCGGCGGCGAGCGCATCCTTCAGCGCCTGCGACGCGGTGACCGCCTTCGCCAGCAGCGGAAGCTTGTCGGTGGCCGGGTCGGGCGGCGTTGCCGATGACCAGACGGCCAGATTGGATTCCGCGGCAAGCACCCGGTCGATGCGGCGCGAATTGTCTGCGACACCGACGTTGAGAAACTTTTCGCTGCTATCGCCGTAGCGCAGCGTCAAATTGAACAGCGCGTCCGTTGCCGAAAGGGCGAGCCGGGCGCGGACTTCTTCCGAAACGTCGGTATCGATCGTGGCGCGCAGCTTCCGACCCCACGTTCCCGGGCTTGCCGCCGCCAGCACGAGTCCGTCGACATTCAGCCGGGCAAGGGCGTCGGCCGGTGCGTCGGGATTGGTGAAAAGGCGGACGATCAGCGCTTGACCGCCGCCGTTCACGTAAAAGTCGCGCACGGCATAGCTGAGCGGCCGATCGACGGCGAGGCCGCCGAAGCGCCGCTCGAAGTCGCCGAAGCTGTTGACCACGACGGGCTCGTTGATCGGACCCCTGGCGGTGCGGCCGACAAAGGCGGCGATCGAGGTCGCGACCCCGGTGATCGTCCGCACCCCGCTGGGAATCTCTTCGATATAGACGCCGGGATAGCTCACTGCGACTGGCATCACGCGTCCCCTTTGTGCAAGCGTTTCCAAACTGCCTGGAGCCGACGTCGCGGTCAGGCATACGGTGACGCCCCTCCAGGCGCATGCCCGGGCGGCGAAAACATTGCGCAGGTGAGCGCACTCCACGTGCGCGACTGCGCCAGAAGTTCTGCATCAAACAAGCACAAGGCCTAATGGTGCATGCTTGGCTGCCTGTGATCCTTGCGGCAGCGCAAGACCCTTCCTTGGCGGACTTCGAAATGAGACGAATATGACCGCTGCCAATTATTTGATCGTGATCTGCTAACCCTTCGAAACTGCATTCGCATACTGAGAAGAGCAGATCATAGCGAGTCATGTGATCGATGCATAATAAACGTAACGTTGCTGGTCCAGTCAATAAAGAAATGCATGGTTACGGTGATATGTATCAAAATAACGTCGTTTGAGCCAATCGTTATATTAGCTATTGGCTGCTAATATATTGCCTATTCTCGCAAGAGCGCTCAGGTGGCTATCGCCTCAAGCGAATCACCGTTGCATTGCCTCGCGATCACGCTCTCACTTGCCGGTGGCGAGTGCGGCAGGATGTCTGAGTTCACGACATCGGACGCGCCGGGAAGATCCGCGCCAACGAGTCCGATATGTAGAGCTCCAACTCGCGAGCTGAACTGTTCTCCAAACTTAACATTGGAGCAAAGTCGGCGCAACACCGCTCGAAAGCGGAACATGTCCATAATGGTGATAAGGTGGTTCCAGAACCTCGCATTCCCAATCGACCGAGAAACACCTATTGTAATCACTGCTTTAGGTGCTTTGCCTGACCCAGGTGGAACTGCTTATACCTGCTAACTATGCTCAGCAGGAGGAACATGCGCGGAACGCTCACTGCAATAACAGGTATAGAGGAAAGAAATGAACATGTTCGCGACTCGGCGGGACTCGCGGGCGTGTATCGCTCGGATCGCCCGGTGGAACACAAGGGTCGGTATCAGCCCCCCTGCCTCAAGGCGCAAAGCGACCAGGCAGGGCGGGAAGACAGCCGGCGAATTCTTCGAGCCTCAGATCGCCGGCGGAAGACGCAGCATCCTCCAGCGATCGGGCCATCGCGTCGCGAGTCCATGCATCTCTGGCCCGATCCCGAGACGGGGGAAGCGGCGTCTCCCCCTCCGGCACGCTGCCAACGCGCCACCTGGCACCAGCCATGAATATTCCCCTACCGCGCGCGACCGACGGGTCGACGTCTCAGTGAATGAGACGGCGCCGCCGCGGCAAAGCCGCAAGGGGGGGCTTCCGGCTGGGGGAGCAAAGGCTGCGACACCGACGGGAAGGTGCCGATACCTTCATGCTGGCCTCACGGAGAAGGGCACAAATATCCGTGGCGCCCTGTCGTTCTCCCTCGCGCCGGCGCCGAGTTGCCGCTGACGCTGGAGGCAGCCGCCGATCGCGGCTATTGCGCGGCGGATGAGCAGTGAAACGCCGTTCGCCTTCGACGTCCAGCCCAGCGAAGACGGTGATTCAACCGTCCTCGTCGTTACCCTCAGCGACGGCGCGCCGCGCCGCTATCGCATCGGCGGGCGCGAGCAGCATCATTACGCCGACTTCTACGCGGAACTCGCCCGGGATTTCGGAACGCGGCTGCCCCGTCATTTCGACGGCGTACCGGACGGCCGCCGCGAGCCCCCCTGGCGGCCGCTGATCCGTGAAAATCTCTCGCCGCGGATCCTGTGCGGCTATGGCGATCCGGCGGTGCTCAAGACCGACGAAGGCTATTACCTCGTCGCGACGTCGAACGACGCGCCCGATGCCTTTCCGATCCTCCGCTCCGACGATCTCGAAGGCTGGGCGCCGGTCGGCTTCGTGTTCCCCCAAGGCGAAACTCCGGTGTGGGCCGCTTCGGGCGTGCAGGTCGGCGACTTCTGGGCCCCCGAAATGGCGCGGGTCGGCGACGAATATTGGCTGACCTATACGGCGCGGGGCACCGACAACGTCCTCTCGATCGGCCTCGCCCGGAGCGATCGTCCTGCCGGCCCATGGGTCGACAACGGCCGGCCCCTGCTCGGCGGCGGCGTCATCGACGCGCACATCTTCATCGATGCCGACGGCTGCCCGATCCTGTTCTGGAAAGAGGACACGAACGGCCTCTGGCCGCGCCCGCTTGCCGGACTGCTGCGCGACCATCCCGACTTGATTGAGCGCCTGTTCTCGACCGAGCAGGATCGCAGAACCGCCGCCTTCGCCGCGGCGATCAAGCCGTGGGCCGACGGTCGGCGGCCGATGGAACGCTTCTTCCTGATGCAGCCGCTGATCCGCGCTGCGCTGGCTTCCTGGCCCAAGGTCCAGCACGTGCTGCGCGAGTCGGGACTGGCCGACACGATCCTGAAGGCGATGCGGACTCCGGTTTATGCCCAGCCGCTGGCGATGGACGGCAAATCCCTGGTCGGCGTCCGCACAGAAGTGCTCGCCAACGATCTCGAGTGGGAAGGCCATCTGATCGAGGGGCCGTGGGTGACCCGGCAGAACGAGCGCTACTGGCTTTTCTATGCCGGCAACGATTTTACCACGCCGTCCTACGGGATCGGCGTTGCCGTCGCCGATCACCCGCTCGGTCCCTATCGCAAGCGGGCCGAGCCGTTGCTGCAATCGACGGAGAGCTGGGTCGCGCCAGGCCACGCTTCGGTCGCGCCGGGCGTCAATGGCAATCCCCAGCTTTTCTTCCACGCCTTCTTTCCCGGCCGCGGCGGCTATAACGAGTTCCGGGCGCTGCTGACCGTCGGCCTGCGCTTCGGCGAGGATGACGTGACCCTGGTCCCGTAAACCGGTTCAGCGCTCAACGAGGCGCTGCAAGGCAGGCTTGTCGACCTTCGAGCCGTGACGCCGGTCCATCGGGATGCGCGATATGTGCACGATTTCGGCCCGCATATCGTCTGCAGCGTCTCGCCAGACCGGCAGGCAAGCGGCATCGCCCTCGATGGCGACCACGGGGCGGCTAGCCCGGCTGCACAGCGCCGCCCGTTCGACGCCGGGAAGCAGGCGGAACCGCGCCTCGACTTCGAACGGCCAGAGCGTGCCCACCCGTGCATCAATCCGGCCGCGGAGCCACAGCCGACCCGCCTCGTCGAACCGGCCGCCGTCCCCGGTCTTGTGCCACGTGATTCCCTGATCGTCGCGCACCTTGGTGCTGCGGTCATGGGCCGGATCGAGATAGCCCGAGACGACATGGCCGCCGGCCACCCAGATCTCGTCCTCCACAATTCGCACCCGCGCCCTTTCGCTCGGGGTGCCGGCAAGCAGGCCGGCGCCGCGCCGCATCTCCGCCCAATCCCCGGCTGAGATGTGCGAGGCTTCGACATGGGCGATCGGCTCGGCCTCCGTGGAGCCGTAGACCGACACCGTCCGCAGCGCCGGTGCAGCTTCCGCAATGCGGGCGACCAGATCCGGGAAGACGGGGCCGCCGCCGGTGAACAAGGTGTGCGCGCCTGACGGGAAGCCACTCTTGGCGAGCCGCTCAGCCAGGGCCGGGCTGAGCAGCAGCCGGCTCACGCCATGACGCTCGGCGTGGCTGCGGATCGCTGCGCCGGCTGCCCCGGCCGGATCGCGCAGCCGCCAGTTCGGCAGCACCGAGGTGATCCCCTGGCCGAGATTGGCGATCACGAACACCGGGAAGGCGACGAGGTCCACCTCGGGCCGGCCGCGGGCGTCGATCAGCGGGGCAACCGCGGCATCCTGCGCGACGAGGAAATCGTGGGTGCGCACGATTGCCTTGGGCGCGCCCGATGTTCCGCTCGTGAAGGAAATCAAGGCGGGGGTGTCGGGCGGAACGTCTTCGGGATCGGCATGTCCCGCGGCGTGGCCGAGCCCGAGCCGAAGCGGAATTCGGCGAACGGCAGGCGCGATCCAGGGCAGCAGGCGGTAGAGACCGGCGGCAAGGAGGGCGCGCGGGGCTGTCGCGGCGACGGCGTGGCGGAGGCCGTACAGGCCAAGCGCGGGCTCCGGCAGGACGGCGGCCGCCCCGATCCGCCACAAGGCCGCGAGACCGGCATAGAGGTCCGCGTCGAGCGGGAGGGCGATCAGAACCCGGTCGCCGCGCTTCAGGCCCCGTGCCCGCCACGCCGAGGCGAGCGCGGCGGCGCGACGGTCCAACTCCACATAGGTGGTCGTCCGGCCGCGTCCATCGATGATCGCCGGGCGATCGGGATGGTCGGCAACCTGCCGTGCGAAGGCTTCGAGGACGTTCACCCGCCGTCCCGGCGGCCGAACAGAGTGTAACGGCGCATGACGCTGCCGCCATGCTTGACGCTGCGATCGGCCGAGATGTTGTCGACGTGCATCAGCGCGTGGATGACGTTGCCGTAGCCGAGGTTCCGAGCCTGTTCGTGAAAGGCGTGCGCGAGCAGGTGGCCGATTCCGGTGCGGCGGCTCGCATAGGTCTTGAGGATCGCCGAATTGGGGGTGGGACCCTGGGCGAGATCCGGAAGGCCGAACAGGAATCCTGCAAGGTCTCCCGTCTCGCCGAACGCGAACAGCACCAAGCGCGGATCGATGGCGCCGAGCAGGGGACGGTATAGCGCCAGAAATGCGTCCAGCCCGATCGGCTTGAAGAAGGATTTGTCGGCGAACGATCCCGCCGCGAGTGCGAACAGGCGATCGAGCAGGGCGTCGGCGCCACTGCCGTCCCAGGGGCGAACGATGATCCCGGGGACTTCAGGCGCCGGGAGGCCGGGCTCAGGAACCGGCGCGCGTGCCGAGACATAGTGGCTCACCGGGCCGAAGCCCGCGGCTTTCAGCGCTTCGACATCGTGCGCGCCTGAAACCGGCTCGAGCGCGAACGGCGGCGAGCCGTCGCTCTCCGTCACGGCGCGATAGGGGTGCCAGGTGTCGCCATCCATGGGCGCCAGCACCGCCGTCCTACCGGATCCCTGAAGCCTTGTGCAGGCAAGGCGCAGCAAGGATGCGCCAGCATCCGGGTTGTCGAATGCGAGCCTGCCGATCGCCGCGGCCGGCTTATTGTCCCACAAGGGGCCGTCCGGCCAGACCCGGCAGCGCGCACCATCGATCGAGAGCTCGAAATCCGTCATCGGAACACCGCCTGCGTCAGATAGGCCGTCATCGGCACGATGCTCGCGACGGCTGCAATTCTCGGCCCCCGCCACCGCTCCGTCCAGCCGGACCGCGCCAGCAATGTGACGAGGACAAGGGCGAGCGACAGGGCCGCGATCCAGTTCGCCCACAAGACCCAGCGTCCGTAAGCGGGGCCGACCGCGATCAGCCCGGCATAGAGGGCAAGGCTTGCGACATAGGCAGGCAGCGCCCAGCGCCGGTCGCATCCGAGCGCGATCATCACATAAGCGAGGAGAATGCCGGTCATCGCGAGATTGTAGAGATTGATCCCCGATCGCTCCGTGCTCTCGCCGACGAAATACCAGATCAGCCCGGTGCCGCACAAAGTGGCGATGAGATCGAGATCGGGATGCTCGCCGCGGCACGGATTGCGGCGGCGGGCGATCAGGTGCGCGCCCATGACAAGCAAGGGCAGGATGGTGCCGAACAGACCGCTGACTCCCAGGAAGAAGAAGATCGCGATCAGGAATGCCCGGCTCGCATGGGCGCTGAGACCGAGCCTTCTCTGGAGCATAGCCGCCGCGAGCACCGCCGGGAAGAAGATCAGGGCGAGGAGCCCGAGCGCCTCCGGTGTCGCGTAGAGGTATCCGGCGAGGAAGAAGTGGATGCACACCGGAACGAACAGATTGTCGAGTCCGCGCCACGAGACCGCCTCGACGACCGCGCCGAACGCCGCAATCGCGACGCCGAGCACGACGACGTTGAGGCGCGGCACATCGGTGAGCAGGAGGAGCATCACCATCGCGACGATCCACGTCACCGCGAAAAAGGCGACCACGCCCTCCCAGCTTTTCACCCCTGCTTCGAGCTGGAATCGCGAGCGTCCGTAGGTGGTGCCGGTCAGCGCGGCGGCCGCGTCGGAAAGGGCGATCACCGCCACCGGCAAGCCATAGAGGATGTAGGTGTCGCCCGACCGTAGAAAGACGAAACCGATGGCCAGCGCCAGCCAGACGTCGCCGAAGGAGCGGCGCTCGACCGCATGGATCGTGCTGCCGAGGCCGGTCGTCCGAGACGCGGGCGTCCGCAGGTACAGCATCAGCGCGAGCGCGATGAGGATCAGGAGAACGATCGGCCAGGCGGAGTCGAACAGCCACGGCAGCACCAGCGCGTAGAGGCCGATGGCGATGTGCACGCACTTGCGCTGAACCTCGGGCAGCCAGGCGAGATTCCGGCCGACGTGCCGCACCAGCGCGATCACGCCGAGCAGCGCGCCGATCGACCCCGCCAGGATCAGCAAGGCGATGGGGATGCTCAGCGGACGTCCTCGACGATGAAGCGGCTGTAGAAGAAGGCCTGGTCGCGGGCGGCAAGCGGAGCCGCGATGTCGGGGCGTGGATGGACGCGGCCGGAATGTTCCGGCGGCAGGCTGCGCGGCACCATCATGTTCCAGTAGACCATCCGTGCGCCCGGGTTGGAGGCGTCGACGATCCCGCCATAGGTTGCGGCAAACGACTGCGGCGACATATATTCGAAGATATCCGACAGGTTCCAGCCGTCGGCGCGCAGCCCTCCTTCGGCCAGCGTTTCGATCGTGCCCAGCACGACGTCCAGGCGGTCCAGCCGATCTGCGATGGTCGCATGATGTTCGGGCCGGAATGCAAGCGGCAGGCGCGAGCCGTGCGCGCCGGTCATGATCCAGCGCAAATAGGGATTCGCGACGGGATCGTTGTCAACGAAGGCATGGCGGATGCGGCGGGCGACGTGATCGGAGACGCTGCCCTCGACATGATCGAAGAAGGCGGGGTCACGGCCGAGCGCACCCATTGCGCGGCGCGAGAAGAAGCCCTTGAGCAGCCAGCGCCATCGGCGATTGTTCCATCGCTTGTCGAGGAAGCGGGCGCGCTCCTCGGCGCTTCGGGGCTCGAAGATCGCTGCGACCGTCCGCTTCGAGTGGACGAGCGGCAGCAGCCGGTCACGGAACAGCGCGAAATAGCGTTCGAACTTCCCGATCGCGCCGGCGCCATGCGCGATCACCTGCGGCCGCAGCCTTTCCCAGAAAGCGGCGGTGTCCGCGTCGGCAGCGGCGAGCACGCGATCGAGCAGGGCGCCGCGGCGCTGCGAGTGCCGGAAGCCGAGCAGCTCGACGAGTTCGCCATGGTCGAGCACCGGCCAGGCGGCGATGCGGAGGCGAAGACAGGCGATCTGGGCCGGGGAGAGATCGACCGCGATCACCCGCGCGGGATCGCAGAGCAACATGGCGAGCGCATTGTCTCCAGCCGACGCGATCGAGACCAGGGTTCCGCCGGTCCGCCGGCCAAGCGCCTCGCAGAGAATGTCGGCATCTTCCCACAATTGTGCGTAGCGGATCGCCTCGAACCGCGCTTTGCCGGCGATCTCGGTGGTCATGGCGCGCACCGCCGGACCAGACCGCTGGCACCGTCCACTTCGATCGTTTCGCCGTCCCGGATCCAGTCGGTCGCGCCCTTGAGGCCGACGACGCAGGGTATGCCGAGCTCGCGTGCGACGATCGCCGAGTGCGAGAGCAGGCTGCCACGCTCGACGACGATCGCCGACGCGCTTGCGAACAGGGCGATCCAGCCCGGATCGGTGTGGCGCGCCACGAGGATTTCGCCGGCCGCGATCGATTGGCCGCGGGGATCGGCGATGACCCGCGCGACGGCGGTCGCACGGCCGGCCGAACAGCCGGTGCCCTTGCGCTCCGTCCCTTCTTCCTCGGAACGTGCGGCCGAAAGGGCCGTCAGTGCCGTATAGGCGCCGCCGCGGACGATGAGGCGCTCTCCGGGATCCGGGCTGGCGGCAGCGCGCTCCATCTCGCCGCGGCGGAGGGCTGCCAGGCCGGCAAGGTCGAAGCTCACCGCGAACCCCTCGATCGTGCCGAGCACTTCCTGGATGGTGAGCAGAAAGACGTCGCGGGGATCCTCGACCAGCCCGGCGGCGTGGAACTGGCGGCCGACCGCAAGCAGCAGGCGGCGTGCGCGGCCGAAGATCCGGGTGCGCTCGTAGCGAAGATTTTCGCGGTCGCGGACGCGGTTCTTGGTCCAGCGCAGCAGCGCCCCGGCAACCATCCGCCGCAATGGCCGGCCGCGCAGGCCGGCATGAAGCCGGGCGAAAGGATCGGAATTGCGGACGGGTGGCGCGGCGCGGCTTCGTGCCGCCGCAGCGATCGCCGCATGGAGCGAGCGGGGATCCTCGTCCAGGGTGACGCTTTCGAGTTTCAGCTCCTCGGTGCAGCGGTCCCCGAATTCGGCGACATAGGCGGCGATGTCGGGCGCGATCGCACTGGCCGCGAGCGCGGCCCGATCATCGGCTTCGAGGGCGGCAATCAGACCCGGATCGTCGGCGGCGCGGGCGCCCATCGCGCGGATCAACTGCGCCGGACGGGCGGAGATGATGTCGCCCTGGCCGATCAGGACGTCATTGTGGATCTGCAGTCCGTCCTCGGCCAGCCACGTCTCGAGCAGGCGCCGCGACGCGCCGAAGGCGATCATGCACAGGAAGTCGTTGACGATCGGCGCGTCCCACCGATCCAGGAGATCGCTCTCGATCCGGCGATATTCGGCGGCGAGCTCGGTCAGCGGCATCGCCTTGAGACGCTCCGGGGTGGTGGCCGCGAGGGCGCGGTCGAGCCGCAGGCGGAAATCGCGTGCCCGTGCGGGGAGGCCGACGGCTTCGCGGAGGAGACCGAACGCGACCTTCGCAAGCCGGCCATATTCGCGTGTCTTCGCCCATCCGGTGGCAGGGGCGACCTCGAGCCGCGCGGCCATTTCGGCAGGGAGCGGCGCACCGACGCCCATCATCGTTTCCATGAAGCCGCGATTGAGTGCGTAGCCGGGCAGCAAGGCGAGCGCGCGGTACCAGTTGCCGAGATTGTAGTAGACCCGACCGTTCACCCGGACGAGCATGTTCTCGAACACGTTGCGATTGGCGCCGATCGCTGCCGACGAGACCCCGAGCAGGCCGACGAAGGCGGTATAGACGCGCGCATAGGCATAAGCGGCGAATGTGAAGGTCAGCGGCGAGACGATCCCCGGATAGCTTTCGACGATGTTCGAATTGTCGAACACAGCAATACCGTCATCGGCGATCGGCGCCTCCCGGATTGGGGAGGTGATCGGGCGCGCCTGCAAGAGGTGAAGGCGGTCGCCGGCATAGGCCCACTCGATGTCCTGCGGCCCGCCGAACGCCGCCTCGACTTGCCGGACCAGGGCCGCCACGGCCTGGAGCTGGGCCGGGGAGAGCAGGGCATCGTCCCCGCTCGCGTCTGCAACCCTTTCGCTGGTGGTGTCGATCCACCAGGTGCTGCCGTCTATCTCTCCGGCGACGAGACGGTCGCCGAGTCCTGCGGTGGCGGAGATCACGATACGGTCCCGGCGCCCGGTGACGGGATCGGCGGAGAAGGCGACGCCCGCAAACTCCGCATCGATCATGGCCTGAACGATCACCGCCGGCCGTCCACCGCCCTCCAGTCCGTGGCCCGCGCGATAGGCGGCGATACCGTCACGCTCGCCCGACGCGGCGACCCGCTCGACCGCCGCCGGAACATCGGCCGGTCCGACGTTGAGGATCGACTCGAACTGTCCGGCATGGCTGTGCGCCGCGCCGTCTTCCTGAAGGCCCGACGATCGCACGGCATAAGGTCCGGCACCCAGCGCCGCGAGGGCCGAGGCAAGAGCCGAAGGATCGGGCGTGCCGACGATCGTGAAGAAGGGTGGGACGTCGAAGCCGGCCGAGTCCAGCCGCGCGAGCGCTCCCGCCTTGCCGCCGACGGACGGATCGGATGCCGCGTGTTGCATGTCCACGATCATGCCCAAAGACCCTCGAGAAACGGGGAGAAACCGGCCGCGGCGTAGCAAGCGAACACCCACAGGCCGGCAGCCGTATCGACCGACTTCTGACGGGCGGGACTCGGATCGTTGCGATAGGCCTGGCCCGCGCGGCAGACGAGGAACGCGGCGACGATCCCGATCGCGGCCGTGACGACGGGTGCACCGGTGGCCGCGCCGACGGTGGCGAGAAGCAGGAGCGCCGCACCGATGCACACCATCCACAACAGGCCGGCGCGACGGGGCCCGAGCAGGGCGCTGTAGGTCTCGACTCCAAGACGCTCATTCTCCGGCGCCCACAGCTTGCGCCCGATCTCGAGCACGCAGCCATTGGCGAAGCTGAGCAGCAGGAACAGGCCAAGCGCCGCGGGCGCGCCGCCCCGGGGCATCCATTCGAATCCGGTCACCAGCAGATCGATCGCCGGCATGATCAGCATGTGCGAGATCATGTAGGCGAACGGGCGGGCCTTCAGCCAGGCGGGCGCAAAGAACTCGAACGCCATCAGCAGCATCCAGCCCCAGACCAGAAGCAGGAGGATGAGGATGCGCGGGTCGATCGCCGCGCAGGCGATCGCCGCGATCGGCGCCGAGGCGATACCGAGCCCGACGATCAGCCGGAGCGTCACGAGCCCGCGCGGGATCGGCCGTTCCGGGCGGTAGCGCCGATCGTCCTCCTCATCCTTGATCTCGTCCAGCACCCGCAGCTGGAAGAAGAACAGCAAGGTGACGAGGAAGGCGGCAGCGTAGGTCGGCCAGTCCGGTGGCGCGCGCCCGGCAAGATGGGCCGAGGCGCTGACGCTCGCCGCCGAGAAGACCAGGACGAGGGCGCTCGTACGGGCCAGGGGGAAGCGCTCGCGCTGGTACAGGTTCAGCCGTCCAGCCAGCCGCATCGTGGCGTCGCTCATCGCCGCCCGCGCGCCAGGCTGTGATGGGCGCGGGTGAAGTCTCCGGCGGCGAGCGCCGCCATGATCGAGATCTCCCCGGCGAGGCAGAGACTGGCGGCAACTTCGGCCAGTGCCGAGGCTTTGCCTGCGCCGGCAAGGCCCATCAGTTCCAGTGCCGCGCGTTGCGAGGGCAGGCCGGTGCCCCCGCCGACCGAGCCGACGAGCAGATTGGGCAGGGTCACCGACATGAACAGCCCGTCCCCGCGCCGCTCCATGCGCGTGAGGCCGGTGGCGGATTCGGCGACGCAGGCCGCATCCTGTCCGGTGGCGATGTAGAAAGCGGCGAGGGCGTTGGCATAATGGCCCTGGGCACCGATCTGCCCCGACAGCATCGCGCCGAGCTGCGCGACACGCGCATAATCGAGCATGCGCTCGATCGTCACGTGCAGGCGGCGCTCGATCAGGGCCTCGGGAATGATCACGCTTGCCGAGACCTTGCGTCCGCGTCCGGTGATCAGGCCGAGATAGCTTGCCTTCTTGTCGCCCGAGAAATTGCCTTCGATGAACCAGCATCGCGGCGTCACCGGACAGGTTTCGAGCAGGGCGCGGCACAGCGCCTCGGTGGCGATCGTGACCATATTCTGCCCGGCGGCATCGCCCGTCGTGTAGCGGCAGACGAGGAAGACGACGTCGTTGTCGATGAACGGCTCGATCGATTCGAGCTTGCCGTGGCGCGTCGTCGCCTCGGCCGCCGCGCGCAGCGCCTCGGTGCGCTCCGCCGCCCAGGCGACGAACGTGCCGGCCTCTCCGATGTCCGCGAACACGAAGGCGGGGGAGCGGACCACGCCGTCGGCGAGCAGGGCCGCGGAGGCTCCGCCCGACCGGGTGATGACGTCGGCGCCGCGGGCGTAGGAGGCGACGAGCGCCGCCTCGGTGGTTGCCATCGGCACGGTGAAATCGCCCTGGGCATGAAGGCCGTTGACGCGAAGCGGTCCGACTGCGCCCACCGGCAGCTTCACCGTGCCGATCATGTTCTCGATATTCGCGCCGTAGAGCGATGCCGTGTCGAGTGTCGCCGGATCGGCAATGGCCGCGGGATCGCTCTCGCGCTCCTGCCACCAGGCTTCGATCGCTTTGCGATCGGCACGACGCTCCACCCGAAAGCGCGGGGGCAGCGGGTCGCTTCGGGGCGCGAGACGACGCCGGACGGCATCGGCTTCGGCGGCGCCGCCGAGCCGCGCAAGCATTCTAAGCACTCGAAACGAGAAGATGATGGCCGCCCCCGATCCGTCTGGCTGTCGGAAGGATCATTAGAGTGATCTTTGGTGGACGGCATAGCCCCAATGAAGGCTTCCGGCCCTTGCACGGGAAATTGACACGGAGTTCATCGAAACCGGAAGACCCGCGGACGATCCATCCACGGCGATCGCCGATCACGGCACCTCACGGAAGAGGGATGCCGCAATGTCGTATGTCCAGGAACAGCACGCGCCGGGAAAATGGTCTTTCATTGCGGCGGTGCTGTTTCCGGCGGTCGTCATCATCGTCGAACTCGTCACCGGCCTCTGCGCCGAGGCATTGTTCGATCCGCTGCCCTCGATAGGGCATGTCCTGCTGGTCGCCGCTGTCCCCGCGATCAACTGGCTGCTCTGGCGGGAGCAGAGACGCGATACGACGGGCTCGCTCTGGCTCCTGGTCGGCGGTGGTGCGGCGATCGTCGTGTCCGCAGCCTACGCGCTGCTGCTGCTGCCGATCCTTCCGTTCGCCGCCGTGGCGATCCTGCTGCTGGGGCTCGGCCTGCTGCCGTTCGCCCCCTTCGCATCCCTGTTCTACGCCTTCCGCTGGACCTTTTCGCTGATGGCCGATCGTTCCGGAAGCTGGCTCTACGGGCTCGCAGGAGCAGCAGCGGGGCTTCTGCTGCTCGTGTTCGTCGATCTCCCCGCCACCGCCACCTATTTCGCGCTCAACCGCTACGAAGGAACTCCGGAGCAGCAGCGCAGCGCGGTGGCGCTGACTCGGGAGTTCGGCGACACCGACATGCTGCTCCGACTTGCGCATGGGGACACCAATCGGGCGACGGGGCTTGCCAGCTTCCTCCTGTCCTCGTGGAGCAATGGCCTGAGCGGCTCCGACCAGCCCCGCACCACGGCCGCCCGCGAGCTTTACTACCGGGTGACTGGAACGCCCTTCAGCGCCGAAGCTTCGCCCACGGATGGCCTCGGACGGAGCCGCGACCGGCGGTTCCAATGGGACGAGGATCAAGGCGGAGAGAGCGTCGGCGGCCGGGTGGAGGGGTTGTCGCTCATCAGCTCGCGTCTGGACGGCTCGATCGCAACCGCCGACAATCTCGGCTATTTCGAGTGGACCTTCGACATCGGCAATGCCGGTCCGGCGCAGAGCGAGGGACGTTTCACCATTGCGCTTCCGGAAGGGGCGGTGGCATCCCGTGCGACCTTGTGGGTCAACGGTGAGCCGAGGGAGGCGAGCGTCGCGCGCCGGAGTGCAGCACGGGCGGCCTATTCGGCGGTGGTTTCGGCGCAGCGCGATCCCTTGCTGGTGACCACCGACGGCGCCCAGCGCCTGCTGATCCAGGCCTTCCCGATCCTGCCCGGAAATTCGATGATGCTGCGCGTCGGTTTCACGGCGCCGTTCGACATCGCGCCGGACGGGCGCCGTCGGCTCGCTCTGCCCGCCATCGTCGAGCGCAATTTCGCCATCGCGCCGGATCTGCGGCATGCGGTGTGGATCGAAAGCGATGGCCCGATCGCAAGTCCGATCCTCGGCGGCGATGGTGTCAGGATCCTGCGGGCGGCCATCGCCGACGAGACGTTGCTCGCCCGGCGCCCCCGCATCGCGGCGCCGCGGATCACCGCGCCATTGGAGCGGATCGGACAGGTAAGCGGCGCGCCGGGGCTCGCGCCGATCGCGATCGCGCAACGCATCGCGCCTGCCGATCTCGCCGCGCCGGGCGCGCTCATGCTGGTCGTCGACGGATCGACGCAGAACCGGGCGGCGGCCAGCCTGCTGAGCGGAGCGTTGGATGGGCTGCCCCGCGGCCTGCAGGTGGGGCTCGTCATCGCGGACGGCGAGCGATCGACGGTGGCGCCGGCACCCTGGTCTCCGGCGCAACGGGCGCGGTTCGTCGAGGTGATCGCCAGATCCCCGTTCGCCGGCGGCGAGGACAATGTCCCGGCGCTGATCGAGGCGGTGGAAACAGCCTCCGCGCCCGGCTCTGCGATCCTTTGGGTCCACGGGCCGCAGCCGATCGTGTTCGAGCGCTCGCGCGCCCAGCTCGATCAATGGCTGGAACGCGCATCGCAGCGGCCGAGGCTGATCCGCTACCAGGCTGTCGCCGGGCGGGCGCTGGTGCAAAGCGGATCGCGCTGGTTCGACAGTGCGACCGAAATCCTGCCGTCCGGCGATCCGGCTGCGGATCTCCGCGACGCAGTGCGCAAGGCGGTGGGCGGCCAGGGCTGGACGGTGTCGCGGGACGAGGTCCCTGCCAGGCGCGCGCAGGGCTCCGCTCATATCGTGCGGCTCTGGGCGGCGGGTCGCATCGCCGCCGACGACGGGACGAAGCCTGCCGATCAGGACGCCTCCATCCGTCTGGCGCACCGCCTCAACCTCGTGACCCCGCTCACCGGCGCGGTCGTGCTGGAGACCGACAAGGATTATGGCGCCAACGGCTTGCCGGTGCCCTCCGCGGACGACGTCCCGACCGTGCCGGAACCTGAAGTCTGGGCGCTGCTCGCGATCCTGGTCTGCGCCGGCCTTTGGCTGGTGCAGCGGCGCCGGGTCGCGGTCTTCGGCTGATGCGGCGATCCCATGCATTGGGCCTGGTTGGGGCCGCCTGCTGGGATGCCTGGCGGCTGCTCGCCTCGCGGATCGAGGATGCGACGGGCCTGTTGCTTCTCGGCGCCGTGGCGATCGGCCTGTGGGCGGCAGGCCGCGCAACGCGCAATGCTCCGATCCGAGTCGGGCGCCTGGCCGCTCTCTTGTGCCTCTATGCGGCCGCGACGCTCACCGGGCCCGCTCTGCTCCAGATCGCGGCTGCAATGCTGGCCGTGGTGATCGTCGCCGTTCCCGAAGCAACCCGGTCGCTGCCGCGCGTGCCGCTGCTCGCCGCGGCCTTGCTGGCATTGCCGATCCTGCCGACCATGGATTTCCTGCTCGCCTACCCGCTGCGGCGCGCCTCGGCGATGCTGACCGTGTCGCTGCTGCAGATGAATGGCCTCTCCGTGCGTCTCCAGGGCGTGGCGCTCGATTGGCACGGCCGGCTGATCCAGTTCGACGCGCCGTGCAGCGGGGTGCGGATGCTGTGGGCCGCCTTGCTGCTGGCCAGCATCGTCAGCATCGCTGGCCGCTTCTCGACCGCGCGCTACGCGCTGCTGCTGGGCACCGCGCTTGCGGCCGCGGTGACCGGCAACGGCGTTCGCGCCGCAAGTCTCTTCTATCTCGAAACCGGGCTGCTGACGCCGGGGCTGCCGTGGGCGCACGAGGCGATCGGGATCGTCGCCTTCGCGTTCATCGCGGCCGCCGTCGTTGGCGGCAGCCGGTGGAAGGCACGCGCATGGTAAAGCCAAGCATGTTTTTCCTCGCTGCTGCCGCGCTCGCCGCCACAAGCGCCCCGTTCCTGGGCCGCGGCGCACCGCAGCCGCCCGCGGAGGTCAAGTGGCCCGCCAGATATGAGGGCCGCGCACTGGCTCCGATGGCGCCGGCACCCGAGGATGCCCGTCTCGCCCGCGACTTTCCCGGCCGGATCGCGCGCTTCAGCGACGGGCGCCGCCAGATCGTTCTGCGCTCGGTCGCGACGGCAACCCGTCAGCTTCACCCCGCCGGCGACTGCTTCCGCGCGCTCGGCTACGCGATCGAGCCGCTGCCGATGATGTCCAGCGGTTCGGGGGCGCTTGCCTCCTGCTTCCGCGCAAGCCGGAACGGCGCCAGCGTGAAGGTGTGCGAACGGATCGTCGACGCCCGGGGCGGGAGCTTCTCCGATGCCTCGGCCTGGTACTGGCCGGCGCTGCTCGGCCGCTCCCGTGGGCCGTGGCTCGCCGCGACGACGATCGAAAGCGTGCCCCCCGACATATTCACGGGTGTCAAGCATTAACCATGGTTTGTCGCAACAAAGACAAGCCTGCGACGTTCTTGCTGCAGGTTAGGATGTCGGATCGGGGCGCTTGCGTCAACCCGGAGTGCCGACTTCAAGTCAGTAGCGTGGAGTATCTCATATGCGCGGACGGCGTTCGTTTGTCTGCGGGGCGATTTGCGCCCTGCTGATCGGGTTTGCACCGCTCTCGTCGGCGGCAGCGCAGGATTCCTCTCCCCTCGACATGGAAGCATTGACGCTGGATGCCGGCCAATATGTCTGGCATCCCGAGCTGGCATCCGCAGGCGCCGTCGAAATCGTCGTCAGCCTCCCCCTGCAGACCGCCTACGTGTTCCGCGGCGGAACGCTGATCGGGGTTTCGACGGTGTCGACCGGTGCCCCGGGCTACGACACGCCGACCGGCACGTTCCCGATCCTGCAGAAGAAGGTCGACCACAGGTCCAACCTCTACGACGATGCGCCGATGCCCTACATGCAGCGGCTGACCTGGGACGGAGTCGCCCTGCATGCGGGCAAGATCCCGGGCTATGCGGCGTCGCATGGCTGCGTGCGGCTGCCGACCGCCTTCGCACGGAAACTCTATTCCGCCACCAGCCTTGGCGCATCGGTGCATATCGTCGATGAGATCCCCGCCTCGTCGAGCGCCGCGCTCGAGCTGGCGAAGGGCAGCGCGTTGGCCGCGTCTGCGCTCGACGCTGAACTGGCGCGCGGCACGCGCTGAGCGCGGCTGCGCGTCCGGCCTCCGATCAGCCGTCGAGGGTGAATCCGATCCGCAGCGTAACCTGGTAATGGGCGACCCGGCCGTCCTCGACATGACCGCGCGTCTCCTTGACCTCGAACCACCGAATGTCGCGCAGGGTCGAGGCGGCGCGCTCGATCGCTTTCTCGATCGCATCCTCGATACCGGTCGGCGAGCTGCCGACGATTTCGACGATCTTGTAGACATTGTCGCTCATCATGATCTCCCGTGATGGTTACAGCGGCGCAACGGGCGACCCGCGCGAACGTTTCGCTTTCTCCGGTTCGCACCCTCCGGCTAGATGTGCCCATCGCCCCATCGCCGGAGTCACCGAATGCCCCGTTTCGCCGCTCTTGCCCTCGCTGCAGCATTCGCCTCGTCGAGCCCGCTCGCGGCCGCACCGTCCGACGATTTCAGGCGGATCCTGGACGATCATTATGCCTGGTTGCTGCGCGAGAGCCCGACCTATGCGACCTCCCTCGGAGTGCGCGATCATGACGATCGTCTCGAGGATCTGAGCCTTGCCGCCGCGGACCGTCGTGCCGGCGAAGCCCAGGCCTTCCTGAATCGGCTGGATGCGCTCGGGGACGGCGGGCTCACGCCGGGCGAGCGCACCAGCCGCGCGATCCTCGAGCGATCGCTCGCGGAAAGCGTCGAGGCGAACCGCTTCGGCCAGCGGGTGATGCTGTTCACCACCTACGCCGGCTGGCACCAGAATTTTGCCGGTCTTGCCAGCGGCCTTCCGTTCCGGACCAAGGCGGATTTCGAAAGCTATCTGAAGCGCCTGGCACTTTATCCGGCGATGAATGACGAGGCGCTGAAGATCACCGCGGCGGCGGTCCGCGGCGGTTACGTGCTGCCATGTTCCGTCCTCGGCAATTCCGAGAAGTCGATCACCGGCGTGATCGCCGAAGATCCCAAAAGCTCGCGCTTCTACGAACCATTCACAGGCAATCGCCCGGTCGACGTCAGCGAGGCCGAATGGACCGCGTTCCAGGCGCGCGCGCAAACGCTCATTCGCGACGTGCTCAATCCTGCTTATGCGAAGCACGCCGCTTTCTACCGCACGACCTACGCGCCCAAATGCGCCCAATCGGACAGCGTCTCGGCCCAGCCGGGTGGGCGGGATTATTACGCCTTTCGCGTGAGGCAGGAGACGACCACGGCGCTCACGCCCGATCAGATCCACGACATCGGCCTCAGGGAATCGGCCCGGATCAATGCCGAGATGGACAAGGTGGCGAAGGACGGTGGCTTCGCGTCCCGCCAAGCCTTCATCCAGGATCTTCGCACGAATCCGATCCATTACGCCAAGAGCCCCGAGGAGCTGCTCCGCGCCAGTGCCCGCGTTGCGAAAACGATCGATGGCAAGATGCCGGGGCTGTTCAAGACGCTGCCGCGGCTGCCCTACGGTATCCGAGAGATCCCCGCGGAGACCGCGGAAGGAACGACAACGGCCTATTACGGGCAGGGTGCTCCCGAAAGCGGCCTCGCCGGTACGTATTATGTGAACACGTCTAAGCTCGATCAGCGCCCGTTCTGGGAAATACCGGCGCTCACCCTGCACGAGGCCGTACCGGGCCATCATCACCAGATCGCCTTGCAGCAGGAAATCGATCTGCCGCCGTTCCGCCGCTATTTCACCTTCTTCACCGCCTTCACGGAAGGATGGGGCCTCTACGGCGAGAGCCTTGGCGAAGAGATGGGCCTCTACGACACGCCGGTGAAGAAGATGGGCCAGCTCTCCTACCAGGCGTGGCGGGCGGCGCGCCTGGTGGTCGACACGGGTATTCACGCCAAGGGCTGGAACAAGGCACGCGCGGTTTCCTACATGCGCGAGAATACCGCATTGTCCGACGCGAACATCGATGCCGAGGTCAACCGCTACATCAGTTGGCCCGGGCAGGCGCTCGGCTACAAGATCGGCGAGCTCAAGATCCGCGAGCTTCGAGCCCGCGCCGAGCAGGCGCTCGGCACCAAGTTCGATCTCCGCCGCTTCCACGATGCGGTGCTGCTGCAGGGATCGGTGCCGCTCGACGTGCTCGAGGCGCAGGTCGACGCTTGGGTGGCGGCGGAGAAGGGGTGAGCAGCCTTTTCAGCGGCAGCTCTTAGCGGGGCTGGGTCGGCTGCGCCTGACGTTCCGCGCGTGCGCTGTTGATCAGCTGCATCTGGCAGCCGCTGGCTCCGCCTGGTCCGACCGGCGAGCAGCTTTGGATGCCGGTGCGGCCGACGAACTCCATGCTTTCGGCCTGGGTGGCCCAGCTGGTGCTCGCGGGATCGTTGCTGGTGTCGTCGCGGAACTCTTCCGGGATGCGATAGCGCTCGCCGCTCGGCCGGCGGGCGCAGATGACCACTTCCCCCTCGGCGCCGCGTGGGCAGCGATCATTGCCGTAGACGACCACACGGCGGATTCGCTCGGCGGAGGCAACGTCGGTTTGCGCCAGCGACGGCGCGACGGCGAGGAAGGCGGAGCCGGCGAGAACCAGCGTCGCAAGGGCGGCTTTCATGATGGCCTCCAGTTCGTAGCTTGCAAACTAGAAGGCCCGTGCGCACCCTTTGTTCCGGATCGAGGGCCGGACGCGGTCGTTACCTGGGCGGCGCCTGATCGGCTTCGACCGCCGCCGCTTCGGCGTCGATGCGGCCGAGCCGTTCCTGCCGCGCTTCCTCGATCAGCCGGTTCCAATTGACCTCGTCGCGGCCGGCCCGTTCCGCCCGTGCCTGACGAACGAGATCGTTGTAGCAGCCGATCATGCCGCCGGCGCCCACCGGCGAGCAGCTGCCGATCCCGGAACGGCCGACATATTGAAGCTCGGTCGCCTTGGTCGCCCAAGCTTGGTTGGCCGGATCGTTGGGATTGCCGCGCAGCGCTTCCGGGATTCGGTAGCGCTCGCTCTCCGGCTTGCGGGCGCAGACATTGATCTGATCGTTGGTGCTCTGCGGGCAGGGATCGTCGCCGTAGACGATGAGCTGGTTGACCCGCTCACTTCCCTCGGCCGCCGGCGCGGCGGCGGTCTCCTGGGCCAGAGAGGGCGCCGAAAGGGCGATCAGGGCACCGGCGGCGGCGAAAGCGAGCTTCATGTCAGATCCTCTTCGAAATCGCGATCGCGACCCGGCAGCCGGCGCGAATGAGCGTGGACAATATGGGATAGCCGAACGTGTCCTCGGCACCCGCGGCGAGCGCGGTATCGCGATGCTCGAGCTCCTCGGCCTGAAATTGGCGGATGGTGGCGGAAAGGTCCGGCTCGTCGACACCCAGGCTTCGCACCTGGTCTTCATAATGCTTGTCGATCTCGGTCTCGACCGCGGCGGTACAAGCCATTGCCGCGCTTGGGCCGAGGAAGGCGGTGACCGCACCCAACGCGTGGCCGGCGACGTTCCAGATTGGTTGGATCAGCGTCGGCCGCACGCCGCGTTCGATCATCATGTCGTCGAAGGTGGCGAGATGGTGCCGTTCCTGGCTCTCCATGCGGGCGATCGCTCGCGCGGCGGGATGCGGGCCGAGCACCGCGAGCTGGCCGGCATAGATGCGGGTCGCGCCATACTCGCCGGCCTGATCGACGCGAATCATGGACTCGATGTCGGGGCGTTTGTCGCCGGGGCGCCAGCGGGGCCGCAAGGCCATCCCGGCGCGTTCCGCGGTTTGAGCGTCGTGCATGTCGGTCATGCGCTCCTCCGAGGCTTCCTGAAGCTCAGCCACAAGATCACAAGAGCGAACCCGATCGAAATGATCGCGTTCCATCCCGCCATCGAAATGCCGAGGAATTCGAACTGGACCTGGTCGCAGCGGATCAAAGGTGCGTCGAGGATGCTCTTCAGCATGTCTGCCGGCGATCCGCCCCCTGCCGCGGAGGTGCACTGGGTGAAGCCCTCGAACACACCCGCTTCCACGCCCGCATGATAGGCGCCGATGCCGCCGCTGGTCAGGATCGCCAAGGCGGCGAGCCACACCAGGCTGCGACCGCCGTCAGGGAGGCGAGCGCCGGCGAGCGCCAGCAGCCCCAGCGCAAGTGCGGTAAAATGGGCGTAACGTTGCCACCAGCACATCTCGCACGGGAACAGCCCGCCCCAGATTTCCGAGCCATAGGCGCCGGCGAGCAGCGCGCCGGGAACAAGGACGGCGAGCAGCTTCGCCTGATTCAATGCTGTCACCGGCTCTGGTCCAGAACGGCTCCGATCAACGCGTGCCGCCCTTCGGCGCCGCACCTGCTGCCGCGGTTGCGGTACGCGGCCCGGCAAGGCGGGCGATGGTCTGCACCGCATAATGAAGCTGGAAGTCGTCGATGCCCTTCTTCTTCAGCTCGTCCGGCGTCGCGCTGAAGCGCGGATCCGGCTTGCCGTCATCCTGCACCACCGACTCGTCGACCTTGACCTCGTTGATCAGGTGGCGGCGCAGATCCGCCTCGCGCAGGCGCGGACGGGACTTGTAATCGGGATCGGAGAGCTGCGGCACTTCGATATCCGGAACGATGCCGCCTTCCTGCACCGAGCGTCCCGACGGTGTGTAGTAACGGGCGGTGGTGAGGCGCAACGCCGTGTCCCTGCTGAGCGGGAGCAGGGTCTGGACCGAGCCTTTGCCGAAGCTGCGCTCGCCCATGACGATCGCGCGATGGTGATCCTGCAGCGCCGCAGCAACGATCTCGGCGGCCGACGCACTGCCCGAATCGACCAGCACCACGATCGGACGACCGCGCGTCGCATCGCCAGGCTCGGCATAATAGCGCTCGATGTCGTTCTTGGCACGGCCGCGCTGCGACACGACTTCGCCGCGTTCCAGGAAGACGTCGGAAAGGCCGACCGCCTGATCGAGCAGGCCGCCCGGGTTTGAGCGCAGATCGACGATATAGCCGGTCGGCGGGCCGCCGAGCGACTTGTCGATCGCCGCGATCGCGGCGAGCGCTTCCTGGGTGGTCGTGCGGCTGAACGTGTTGACGTTTATGATGCCGACCCGGTCCTTCACTTCCCACTTGACGGCAGGAAGTTCGATCTTGGCGCGGGTGAGCGTTACGTCGAACGGCTTCTCGCGGCCCGGTCGCAGGACGGTGATCTTGATCGTGGTACCCGGCGCGCCACGCATCTGGTCGACGGCTTCGTCGAGCGCGCCGCCGTAGATCAGCTTGCCGTTCAGATGGGTGATGTAATCGCCTGCCTTCAGGCCCGCCTTGAAGCCCGGAGAATCCTCGATCGGCGCGACGATCTTGACGACACCGTCCTCGAGCGTGACGTTGAGGCCGAGGCCGCCATATTCGCCCTCCGTCGAGGTCATCAGCGACTGATAGCCCTTCTGATCGAGATAGGAGCTGTGCGGATCGAGGCTGGCGAGCATCCCGTCGATGGCGCCCCGCAGCAGGGTCTTGTCGTCCACCTTCTCGACATAGTCGGCGCGAACTCGGTTGAAGACGCCCATGAACTCGTCGAACTCGCGCATGCTGTCGGCTTCGGCCGACGCGAAGGCCGCCGTCGCAGCGGGAATGATCGCGATGGCGCTGACGAGGCCGAGAGCGCGGAAGAGATTGCTGGCCATGATGAATCCTGCTGGTCGATGCCTCGCCCTGACCGATCGTGGTGGCAGCGCCGGTGCGCGTCCGCCGAAACCAGGAATCAGGGCCTTTCCAATTGTCGCTGCTTTACCGGGTTTTGTAGCGTCCGAAAAGCAACGGCAGGTGAACGAACAGCGCCTTCATCCCTCCGTTCGCTCGCGCGGCCGGAAGCGCTCCCCGGATCATGAGATGGTGATCAGCGGGGCGATCGGAAAGGGGCTGCCGTTACGCCGAAGTTCGATCCCGATCTGAGGGTTTCGCGAGCCTGCCCGTCCGATCGGCGCCCGCGCGTCGACCAGCGCGCCGCGTTTGACCGTGACATCGGCAAGATTGGTCAGCGTGGTTGTCCAGCCGCCGCCATGATCGAGGATGACGATCGATCCGTAGCCGCGAAACGGCCCGGCATAGGCGACGCGGCCGCGGGCGGGGGCGATGATTTGCGCTGCGGCGGCGGTCGCCACGGTCAGGCCGCGGGCGTGCACGCCGGCGTCGGAGATCTCGCCCATGCCGGTGACGACACGGCCCTGCACGGGGAGGGTGTAGGCGGGGGCGGAGGGCCTCGGTGCGCTGCCGCCGGCGATGGGGCGGAGAAGGGGGCCGGGAAGCTGGGCGAGACGCTGTCTGAGGCCGGCCTGGAACTGCTCGGTTCCGGCAAGCGCGGCGAGCTCGCGCGCTTCTTCGCCGAAGGCGAGGGCGCGATCGCCCTCGGTGAGCGCGGAGGCTCGGAGGCTCTCCGATCGCGCGCGCTGGCGCTGCTCCAGCTGGGCGAGCGCGATCCGGCGGCGCTTCAGGTCCTCGCGGCTGGCTTCCAAAGCGGCGATCGCGGTCGCCGCCTGTCGGCGCAAAGCATTGCCGCGCTCGACCTCCACGCGGAGTTCGGCGGTGCGCCGGCGGATGACGGGAAGGGTCGAGGCGAGCAGCGATCGTACGCGGATGAGGTCGTTGACCGACCCCGGCTGGACCAGCGCCAGCGCCGAGGGCCGCCGCGCCATCGTCTGCAGGGCGGCGGTAAGCCGGATCAGCGGCGCCTGCTTCTCCGCGAGCCGGGCGCGCTGGGCGCGGCGCAGCGCCTCGATGATCCTGCCCCTCGTCTCTCCCGCGGTGATGTCGGCCTCGGCGGCTTCGATCCGGGAGGCCAATGCCGCGGCGTCCGCGCGCGCCTTTGCTGCTTCACCGTTGGCGCGGGACGCCTGCCGCTCGAGCAACTCCGATCGCCGGCGCGACTGCTCCGCCTCCGCCTTTGCCGCCGCCAGGCTCCCGGTCGCGCTGCCACCGCCGCCCACAGTCTGTGCCGCCGCCCAGCCGCCGCCGGCAAGAGCCGCCATGATCAGCAGCGAGGAGAGGAATCGGCGGCGCATCGCGTCATCCTTCTCTGTGATAGGGGTGGTTGGCAAGGATCGAGGTGGCGCGAAACAATTGTTCCGCGAGCATTGCCCGTGCGAGGAGGTGCGGCCATGTCGCCTTGCCGAACGCGAAGAGCAGATCGGCCTCCGAGCGCTCGGCATCGCCGAACCCGTCGGCACCTCCGATCAGGAACCGCGCTTCCCGCTTGCCGCCGTCTCGCCACAGTTCCAGACGCTTGGCGAACGCCAGCGAACCAAGCTGCTCGCCTTTTTCGTCGAGCAGAATGGTAACCATATTCTCGGCGGGGGGCGGGAGCTTGCCGCCGGTTTCGGGAAGCTCCGTAAGCCTGGTCGGCCAGGCGATCCGCTTCAAATAGCGCTCGACCAGCTCGCCTTCCGGGCTGCGGCCGATCTTACCGCGGGCGACGATGTGAAGCAGCATCCGCCGGGAGTAGCCCTCTTCGCGCGGCGGTGAAAGCGGCGCCCGCTCCCGAACCGCGTCGTCGGCGGCATCGTCGCCCGGGCGCAATTGTGCCCCCGCACGCAACTCGCCGCAGAATCCCCCTCAGACGCTCAGCGCGCCGCGCTGGCCGCGGGCGCATTCTCCTCGAACGCCCACATGCGCTCGAGATTGTAGAAGCTGCGCACTTCGGGTCGGAACAGATGCACGATCACGTCGTCCGCATCGATGAGCACCCAGTCGGCGACCGGAAGCCCTTCGACCCGAACGCTGCGGCCGAGATCTTCCTTGATCCGCTGCTGGAGCTTCTGCGCCATCGAGGCGACCTGACGGGTCGAGCGGCCCGACGCGATCACCATGTGATCGGCGATGCTCGATTTCCCACCCAGGGGAATGGTGACGACGTCCTGCGCCTGGTCGTCGTCGAGGGACCGAAGCACGAGCTCGTGCAGGGCTTCGACCGGTTCGGTTGCTCCGCCGGACGGGGGAGCGGTGTCGGATTCGGGCAATGTGCCTCCTTAACGGATCGGCCTGCGCGTCACGCCGTCGCGCAGGGCCAGGGGTTTCAACGAATATAGGGACGAGAGGTGCCAGTGTGGAGTGGCGGCGCGAATGCCGGTGGCGGAAGTCGGATCGAGCGGCAGTTGCAGAAGCACGAGTGCCGACGGTCTCCACCGTGTCCAGTCCCTGGCAAGAGCTGCGGGCCGGACGGAGCGCCGCAACCAGCCCATGGCGCGAGCCGCCCGGGCTGGGCCATCATACCCCGGACGCGCGACCACGGCAATCGGCACGAGACGCGCTATTTTCCGCCAGTCTTTCCAGCGATGGAATTGAACGAGATTGTCGGCACCCATCAGCCAGATGAAACGCCGCCTCGGGTAGCGGCGGGTAAGGGCGAGCAGGACGTCATAGGTGTAGGGCGTGCGGAGCTCCCGCTCGATCGCGGTGGCGCGGATCGGCAACCCGCGTGAGGCGCGCAGCGCCGAGGCGTAGCGCACGGCGAGCGGTGCCATGCCCTGCTTCGGCTTCAGCGGATTCCCCGGGGAGACCAGCCACCAGACCTCGTCGAGCGCGAGCGCTTGGAGCGCGCCCATGCTGATCCGCCGGTGGCCGCGATGGGCAGGATTGAAGGAGCCGCCGAGCAGGCCTGTTCTGGTCACGCGCGGGCGATAGCATGGCCGGCGCGAAAAGGTGAACTGTCTGCGTCGGAGCCCGCTTGGCGTGCGGCGGAACGGCGGCAGCGGCGTGGTTTCGCTGCAACGCACCGCATTCGACTGCGGCGGCGCTCGACGAACCGTCTCGACGGAATCGAATCTCCCGGCCAAAGTCGCGCAGAGGGGGAAAAGATGGAAACGGCTGTCGAAGGCGTGTGTGAGGTGGCGACCGGGCTCGCAGTGGCGCGCGCGGTGGAGCCCGCGAGCGGCGAGTCGCATGGCCATGGCGGCGAGGCGTGCCTGAATTGCCGGACGCCGCTCGTCGGGCATTTCTGCTACGAATGCGGTCAGAGTGCCCATGTCCACCGGTCGATGGCTGCGTTCGGCCACGATCTCCTGCACGGCGTGTTCCATTTCGAAGGAAAGATCTTCCGGACCCTGCCCATGCTGGCCTGGCGTCCCGGCGAGCTGACCCGACGCTATATCGATGGCGAACGCGCGAAGTTCGTCTCGCCGATCGCCTTGTTCCTCTTCTCCGTGTTCCTGATGTTTGCGGCGATCAACTGGATCGGCGGCCCGTTCAACCTGTCCTCGGGAACGCCGGCGCAGGAGCGCGCCGATTCCACCGCGCAGTTCCGGTCGGACAAGGCAGAGAGCGAGGCCAAGCTCAAGGAGTTGGGTGCGGAGCTCGCAGCGGCGCGAAAGACGGGTAAGCCGACCGCCGACATCGAGAAGCAGATTTCCGGTGAGCGTCTCGGCCTGAAGCTAATGACCGAAGCTCATGCGCTTCAGCTGCGGCTCGCCAACCAGGAGGAAGCCCGGGACAAGGCGCAAGCGGCCGACGAAAACAATGACTCGGACGTGACCGAAGGATTTTCGAACGCGCCGACCGGCCTCGCCTGGCTCAACAAGGCATTCGAGAAGGGGCGCAGGAACCCCTCGCTGCTTCTCTACAAGCTGCAATCGAACGCCTACAAATTTTCCTGGGCGCTGATCCCGATCTCGGTGCCCTTCCTCTGGCTGCTGTTCCTCCACAAGGCGCGGTACCGCCGCTTCAAGGCGTACGACCACGTCGTCTTCGTGACATACTCCATCGCCTTTATGAGCCTCGGCTACATCGTCCTGACCTTGCTTCGCCCGCTGGCGCTCGGCCAGGCGTTCGCCGGAACCGCGATGTTCATCGTGCCGCCGCTGCACATGTATCGGCAGCTGAGGGGAGCCTATTCACTCAGCCGATTCAGCGCTTTGTGGCGGACCTTCATGTTGCTGAACTTCGCCTTCGTCGCAGCCAGCATCTTCTTCTCGCTGCTGATCCTGATGGGCGTGCTTGGATAGAGCGACGAGCGCGCTCGGCGCATATTCGTCGTTCCAATCCTTCTTTCTCCTGCCGACGCCGCCGGCAGCCGATCGACTGATCAGCTGCAGGGAAATTTCCGGGAGAGCACTGCCTTGAGGCCGTCCTTCAGCTCCACCCGGCTGCGCTGCGCTGCGGGGATGGTTCGCAGCTGCGCCAGCATCTCGTTGGGCGTCAGGCCGCCGCCCTTTGCGGGTGGACAATAAGCGGGCTTGCGGCCGGCTTTCTGTGCCGCGAGACGCTCCGAGCGCAACTGCTTCGAGGCAGTTTCGACCTCACCTTTGAGCAATTTGTAGTCGCTCGAGAACAGGGCCATCATTCCCTTCTTCTCGAGTGCGTCGGCTTTGAGCAGGAAATCGGCGACGTTCATCGCATTGGCTGAGGTCACCGGCGCCGCAGCGAGCAAGGCGGCCGCGATCAATTTGGTCTTCATGTCCCCTCCACCGAGAGCGCTCGTGATGCGAACGCAAGAACGGCCGGAGAGGTCTGCTCTCCGGCCGTTCTCAATCATGCAGTGAAAAGTGTTGAAATCGAGGCGCTTTCGCTGGCTCAGGCGCCTTGTGGTGCCGGATCGCCGAATGGGCCCCGCGGCGGCTTGCGGGTGCTCGGGATCGAAGAGCCGGCGGTCGGCAGGCTCGGACGGCGCGAGGAGGAATCCTCGCGGCCGATATCCTCGCCGCGGATCACCCGCTTGGATTCCTCGCCCGACAGCGTCTCGAACTCGAGCAGCGCGCCGGCGAGCCGGTGGAGCTCGTCGATCTTGTCGGTGAGCACCTTGCGCGCCGTCGCTTCCGCTTCCTCGATCAGCCGCCGCACCTCGCTGTCGATGAGACGCGCGGTCTCCTCCGACACGCTCTGGCTGCGGGCGACGCTGTGGCCGAGGAACACCTCTTCCTGGTTGTCGCGATAGCGCAGCCAGCCCAGCTTCTCGGACATGCCATATTCCATCACCATCGAACGGGCCATGTCGGTGGCCTGCTGGATGTCGTTGGAGGCACCAGTGTTGAGCTCGTCTGCACCGTAGATGAGCTGCTCGGAGATGCGGCCACCGAAGCAGAGCGCAAGCCGTGCCTTCATCTGCTTCATCGACATCGAGTAGCGGTCGCGCTCCGGCAGGTTCCAGGTCACGCCAAGCGCACGGCCGCGCGGGATGATCGTGACCTTGTGGAGCGGATCGCAGCCCGGGACATGGAGCGACACGAGGGCATGGCCGGCCTCGTGATAGGCGGTCGCCTTCTTCTCGTCCTCGGTCATGACCATGGACTTCCTCTCGGCGCCCATCATCACCTTGTCCTTGGCTTCCTCGAACTCCTTCATCGCAACCAGGCGCTTGCCCTTACGGGCCGCGGTCAGCGCCGCCTCGTTGACGAGGTTGGCGAGGTCGGCGCCCGAGAAGCCGGGCGTGCCACGCGCGATCGTACGCGGATCAACGTCCGGCGCCAGCGGCACCTTTTTCATGTGGACGGCAAGGATCCGCTCGCGGCCCTCGATGTCGGGGCGCGGCACGACGACCTGGCGGTCGAAGCGGCCGGGACGGAGCAAGGCGGGATCGAGCACGTCCGGACGGTTGGTCGCGGCGATGATGATGATGCCTTCGTTGGCCTCGAAGCCGTCCATCTCGACGAGCAGCTGGTTCAGCGTCTGCTCGCGCTCGTCATTGCCGTTGCCGAGGCCGGCGCCGCGATGGCGTCCGACCGCGTCGATCTCGTCGATAAAGACGATGCAGGGCGCGTTCTTCTTCGCTTGCTCGAACATGTCGCGGACGCGGCTGGCGCCGACGCCGACGAACATCTCGACGAAGTCGGAACCCGAGATGGTGAAGAAGGGCACGTTCGCCTCACCGGCGATCGCACGGGCGAGCAGCGTCTTGCCGGTACCCGGAGGGCCGACGAGCAGGGCGCCCTTGGGGATCTTGCCGCCGAGGCGGGCGAACTTGGTCGGATCCTTCAGGAAATCGACGATCTCCTGCAGCTCCTCGCGCGCCTCGTCGATGCCGGCGACGTCGTCGAAGGTGACGCGGCCATGCTTCTCGGTGAGCAGCTTCGCCTTGGAGCGGCCGAAGCCCATCGCACCGGAGCCCGCATTCTTCTGCATCTGACGCATGATGAAGAAGGCCACGCCAAGGATCAGCAGGAACGGCATCGCCTGATAGAGCAGGATCAGCCAAACGCTGGTCTGCGGCTCGGGCTCGCCCTGGAACGAAACGCCCTTTTCACGAAGACGCGTGGTCAGCTGGGGATCGGGCACCGCATTGGCGCGGAAGGTCTCACCATTGGTGAGCTTGCCCGAGATCACTTCCTTGCTGATCGCGACTTCCTTGACCGAGCCTTCGTCGACACGGTTGAGGAATTCGGAATAGGCCATGCCGTTGGCGCCGGCGCCGCGGCTGCCGCCGTCGACGATCTGCACGAACAGGATCAAGGCGAGGAGGATACCGGCCCAGATGAAGAGGCTCTTCATCCAGGGATTACCGCCGCCATTTTGCGGGTCCTTGTCGGGGCTGCGGTTGTCGCGATTGTCGGGCATGAATACTCCCATCGAAGCGATGTCCCGGGCACCCTCCAACAGGGTCAGCCGCCGGCCATCGCGCTCGGCATTAAGCACGTTGTTCCTTACATAGGAATTCGGCGCCCATACGCAATGTAGACTCGCCCGGTGAACGGAGGATTACGGCAGGCGGCTTTCGCGCGGCCGTTCCGACGCCGACGGAGCAGGATCCGGATCGACGGAGTCAGAAGCTGTAGACCAGGGTCGCGCGGCTCAGCGTATCGATATTGCTGCCGCCCGCGCCGATCCTGTCCTCGTAGCGGACATCGTAGGAGAAGCGCGCCTTCAAAGGCCCGAGCAGCTTGGCGTCAAGGGAGGTGAGGGCGTTGGCGCTGCTCTGGCCGTCCTCGAGATAGAAAGCGCTGGTCTGCTTCAGCTCCAGCGTCGGCGCGATCGCCCAGCGGAAATTGACCGAGGCGCGCGCCGCGAGGCTGGTCTCGGCCGGAAGCTCGACGGGCTCGACATGGCGAAGCGCGGGCCCGCCTTCGAATTCCAGCTTCGCCTTGGCGCTGGTGATGATCGTGTAACCGAGCCCGCCGCCAAGCGTGTAGCGGCTGTCATAGCCCTGGTTCTGGTCGGATTCGAACTGGGCGAGACCGTAGGTGTAGAGGCGCGGACCGAATTTGTAATTGGGCTGCCACGAGGCGATGAAGCGCTCTGTGTTGACGACGTTGCGGCCGTCCTGGACCTCGGCGCGGGCATCGATCTTGTGCCGCCAGTTCAGCCCCTCCTTGTTGAAGCCGAGCGAGCCGTAGAATCCGACATAGCTGGTTTGGCCCGTCGAGCGCGAGGCGCCGATTTCGACCTGGCCCTTCCAATTGTCGAACAGACCGGCCTTGGCGAGCTCTTCCTCATGTTCCTTTTTCCGCGCCGCTTCGGCCTCGGCAACCTGCAGTCGCCAGACCTTGAGCATGTCATCGATCTGGGCACCGGCAAGGGGGTGCGTTTCCCGGGCCAGGCGGATCACCGTCTCGATCGTCTTCGCATCGCCGCTCGCGATCGCCGCCTCGATGATGGCGCGGACGCCGTCCGGCAGCGGCGGGGCGAGATCGGCCGGCGCTTGGGCAAGAAGCAGCACGGGCAGGAACGCGGATACGGGCATGGCCAAGTCGCTAATGCGAATCGGGGACCGGATGCAACCGCCGGGTGGCCGCAATCGACGAGCCGCGTCGAAAAGCCGTCAATAATCATATTGTGCGTAGTCGCAGTTCAATCCGCCCGCTAACCGGCGTGCGGGGGAAAGGGGGGCGCCCAGGCGCGATCTTTCTTCCGAACCGGACACAGAAAGGTCGTATTATTTCCATGCATTTGCGTAAGTCGTTCCGCGCGGCCGCTGCCGCCCTTGTTCTCGTGACCGCTTTCACCCCCGCCTCGGCCCCCGCCCAGTTCGGCGCGCTACGCGACGTCGCCGGCCGCCTGGGCGGCGAACTCGGCGTCGGCAAGATTCTCAAGGGCAAGGGGCCGATCACCACCGCCCTGCCGGATGCGAAATGGGGCGATCCGAGCAAGGACGGGTTCGTCCCCCGCGAAGCCAAGAGGGGGCTGGCCGAGCTTCAGCGCACGCCCAATGGCGGCTTCGTGCTGCAGCCGGGTTACTGGGCAATGGCGGCGCAGAGCTATTGTCTGCATGCCGGCACCCACGGGCCGGGCGGCGGCGAGGGCTATCTCTACGCCCCGCCCGAAGGCAGTGCCAGGGACGCGGTGATGACCATCGTCCGCAACTCGGTGAACCATCCGGACATCGATCAGCACGACATTCAGGCCCTGCTGTGGGCGATCCTCTCACGCGCCAAGTTCGAGGATCTCGGCAACAATCTGAAAACGGTGGCGGCGCGGCTGCTGACCCCGCGCCAGCTCGCCTCCTTGAACCGCTCGGCGCTCGACATCCTGAGCGGCCCGGCGCTGCAGAATGCGATCGGCGGAGTGCCGGAACCGCTGCGCACGATCATGGAAGCCGAGGCCGATCTGCGGCGGATGCTGACCACGCCCGGAACCACTTTCGCCGAGCTCGAACGCGCCGCGGTACTCGCCGGGATGGCGCCGATCGGGCCCGGCAGCCTCGACATCCCCGAGGGCCGCTGGAGCCATCATCCGGACGGTTACTGGATTCGCTATCTGCCGCGCGGCTACAGCGAGACGATGATCGAGATCTGGGTTCCGCAAGGCAGCCCCGGCGTCGGCAAGGAGTTCGATCCGGCCACCCATATCGCCGTGCCGGGCAACACCTCCCGCCAGCGCTTGCTCCAGTCCGGTCGCCCGCGCCGGGAGAGCTGAGGCAGATCCACGTCAAATCAAAACGCCCCCGGGGACGGGTCCCGGGGGCGCTTCGGCAACCGCTCGCAGGCGGTCAGGGGTTGCAACGCTTACGGGTTGTACGCGCGCTCGCCATGCTCGTTGATGTCGAGACCTTCGCGCTCGAAGTCCGCGGCGGGACGAAGCCCGATCGTCTTGTCGAGAGCGAAGAAGAGCAGCAGCGAGACGCCGCCCGAGAACACAAGGGTGAGGCCAACCGCCTTGAACTGCGTGATCAGTTGGGCGCCCATGTCGTAGGCACCGGGAACCGCTGGCATCACGGTATAGTCGAAGAAGCCCTGTCCGCCGAGCGCCGGATCGGCGACGATCGCCGTGCCGATCGCGCCGACGATGCCGCCCACGCAGTGGACGCCGAACACGTCGAGCGAGTCGTCATATTTGAGCTTGTTCTTCACCGTGGTGACGAAGAAGAAGCAGACCACCGAGGCGACGGCGCCGAGGATGATCGAGGTCACCGGCGCCCCGAAGCCGGAGGCCGGGGTAATCGCGACCAGGCCGGCGACGGCGCCGGTGGCAGCACCGAGCAGCGACGGCTTCTTGTGGACGATCTGCTCGACCAGGGCCCAGGCCAGCGCCGCTGCGGCGGTCGCGACGAACGTGTTGATGAAGGCCACCGCGGTGACGCCGTTGGCTTCGAGGTTGGAGCCGGCGTTGAAGCCGAACCAGCCCACCCAGAGCAGGGATGCGCCGATCATCGTCATGACCAGAGAGTGCGGCGGCATCGGCTCGGCCTTGTAGCCGAGGCGCTTGCCGATCACGATGCAGCCCGCGAGGCCTGCAATGCCGGCATTGATGTGGACGACGGTGCCGCCGGCGAAATCGAGCGCGCCCATTCCCCAGAGATAGCCGGCATCCTGCGACACGATCGCGCCGGCCGCGTCCTTGACCACCGTCGGTGCGAGGAAATCCGGACCCGCCCAATACCAGACCATGTGGGCCATCGGGAAATAGACCACGGTCAGCCAGATTACCACGAACAGCATCAGCGGCCAGAATTTCACACGCTCGGCGAACGCGCCGACGATGAGGGCCGGAGTGATGCAGGCGAAGGTCATCTGGAACACGACGAACGCGAATTCCGGGATGTAGACGCCGTTCGAGAAGGTTGCCGCCAGGGTGGTCCCGTCGACTCCGGCGAGGAAGGCCTTGGAAAGGCCGCCCACGAACGGGTTGCCGCTGGTGAAGGCGAGGCTGTAGCCCCAGCCGACCCAGACCAGGGAGGCGATCGCGACGATCGTCAGCACCTGCATCAGTACCGACAGCATGTTCTTGGCGCGAACCAGGCCGCCATAGAACAGTGCAAGGGCCGGGATCGACATCATCAGCACCAAAGCCGAAGAGATCAGCATCCAGGCGGTGTCACCCTTGTTCACCATATCGGCTGTCGGCGTGAACGCCGCGGCAGGTGCCGCCGGTGCCGCGGGCGCCGCCGCGTCCTGTGCCCAGGCCGGCATCGCCAGGAAGGCATTCAGCGCCAGCGCGCCCATGCCTCCTGAAATCCGAGTTGCGAGCTTCATGATTGTCCCTCTGCTTTCGGGCCGGAGTTCGGCTTCGGTGGCCGCTCCTGCTCCTGTCCCCTTGTTCCCCGGCGTGCCGGCGGCTGTGCGCAGCCCACCATCCACGCCCCGCGCCTCACAGCGCATCGTGATCGGTCTCACCGGTGCGGATCCGGAGCGCCTGCTCGACGTCGAGGACGAAGAGCTTGCCGTCGCCGATCGAGCCGGTCTTGGCGGTCTGCTCGATCGTCTCGACGACGCGGCCCGCAAGATCGGCGGCGACGACGATCTCGATCCGAACCTTCGGCACCATGTTGGTCACGTATTCGGCGCCGCGGTAGATTTCGGTCTGGCCCTTCTGCCGGCCGAAGCCGCGGACCTCCGAGACGGTCATGCCCTGGACACCGATGCTCGAGAGTGCCTCGCGCACCTCGTCGAGCTTGAATGGTTTTATGATCGCAATGATGAGCTTCATGCCGTCCCCCTTCAGAATGCGACGCCGACCGACGCGACGACGCCGGCCTTGCTGGCATTGCGGCCGCTCGGCGTGATGAACGTCCCGTCGGTGTCGACGTACGACACGCCGAAGGTGAGGTTCTTGAGCGTGTAGGACGCGCCCAGGCTCCAATCGGTATATTCGTCGCCGATGGTGAGATAGCTCGGGCCGAAGCTGTGGCCGAGATGGGCGGAGAGGCTGATCGGCGTGCCGGGCAGAGCGCCGGAAAGATCGGCGGCGAGATAGAGATTGTCTTCATCGCCGCTGCCGATGGTCAGCGCGGACTGGCTCGGCGCATAATTGGCGGTCGCCTTGGCCGTGACGGCGCCGAAGGTGTGCGAGACCGAGATATAGGGCTCGACGAAGTCCGTGTTGGCGTTGCCGCCGCCGGGATAATAATAATAGAGCACGCCGCCATCGATCGTGGTCCCACCGAACGTCTTCTTGTAGCCGACGACGAAGTCGATCTCCTGATCGGATCCGGCGGCGACATAGTCATCGATAGAGGAGCCCCAGACGCTGCCGTAGAGGCCGGATTGGTGGGACACCGAAAGGCTGCCCTGGACGGCGAACCTCTTGTCGGTCTGCGAGATGCCGCGGAAGCGGTAGTCGGAAACCAGGGTGGCGCCGCCGTTGACGCTGAAGCCGCCGCCCAGGTCTTCGGCGGCTGCCGGCGCGGCCGCTGCCACGGTTACGGCGACGATAAGCGCCTTGGAAGTTCGTGTGAGGTGCATCGGGAGTCCCCCTTGTTCGGCCGTACGCGACCTTGTTGTTTTCGGGATCCCGTCTCTCCGTTGGACGGTTTCGCCCGAACCGGCAGCTTGCGTGCGGGTGCTGCAGCGCACAACGTGAAATGTTCACCGCTGCCGTGAGGGGCTCGAGATGGACTTGAGAGGGAATATGGCAGGTTTCGGAGCCTGCGTCAGGATCGGACGCGGCCAGGCGGTGGCCGGCGCGTTTATGCTCGACGGGATCCTATTTGCAGGGAATCGTCACCTGGCCGGTTAGAAGTTGCGGCGTTGCGCCGCCAGCATCATCCGGATCAGCATTGCGACGGGGCGTGGAACGCCGACCTTGCCTTGCACCCACAGGCTCACCGAAGAGCGGGAAACGCCAATCGCTTCGGCGAGATCGCCGTGCGTCTTGTAGCCGAGCTTGGCCATGGCCCGGCGCAATTCCTCTGGCGGCATCGAAGCGGCGAGTGGATCCATCAGCGGCGAGAACCTTCGTATACCATGGATGCGGGATAGCCTTCGCACATGCACAAGAGCAAGCGTGCCGGTCTTCCAACGTGGGACAATGTGCTCGAGCGCTCCGCCTCTACTGGCAATTCGTCGGCGGGCAGCTTATCTTGCGCCGCTTGAGCGGTTCGAAGGACATTTGATGCTGGCGGGTCTCGTCTCCTATCTCGATTCGATCAAGGCCCGTGATCCGGCGCCGCGCACCCGGTGGGAAATTCTCCTCTATCCGGGGGTATGGGCGCTCGGGCTTCACCGGATCGCGCACTGGCTGTTCCGCGGCGAACTTTATTTCCTCGCCCGCCTGATCAACCATGTCGCGCGCTTTTTCACCGCCATCGACATCCATCCGGGTGCCGTCATCGGGCGCAATTTCTTCATCGATCACGGTTTCGTGGTGATCGGGGAGACGGCGGTGATCGGCGATGAGGTCACGATCTACCAGCAGGTGACGCTCGGCGGCACCAATCCGGCGAACGGTGAACCCGGCAAGCGCCATCCGACGATCTCCGACGGCGCGATCATCGGCTCCGGGGCGCAGGTGCTCGGCCCGATCGTGGTCGGTGCTCGCGCCCGCATCGGCGCCAACGCCGTCGTCACGCGTGACGTGCCCGAAGGCGCGACGATGGTCGGCATCCCCGCGCGTTCCACCCTGGTCTCGGTCGACCGCACCTCCGGCAATTTCCTGCCCTACGGAACACCCTGCTCGGAGACGCTCGATCCCGCCACACAGAAGCTGGAGATCCTGCAATGCGAGGTCGAGCAGCTGCGCAAGCGGCTTGCCGAACTGCTCGAGGAGCGGGATGCCGGCGTTTCGGTCGACAAGGAGCGTGGCCGCGCCTGATGGGTGACGTCTACCCTTTTCCGGGGGGCTCCTCGCCTCAGATCGGCTTCACCCGGGCCGAGCTGAGCCGGATCATCGATCTTTACGGCCGGATGGTCGCCGCCGGCTTCTGGAAGGATTATGCGCTCGAATTCGGCAAGGATCATGCCGCCTTCTGGGCGTTCCGTCGCAGCGCCGAGCGTCCCGAATTCAAGATCGAGAAGCGGCCGTCGCTGCGCAACAAACAGGGCATGTGGGCGCTGGTCAACGAAGGCGGCATGGTGCTTCGCCGTGGCCATGAACTGGGCCCGGTCCTCGCGCCGGTCGAGCGCCGACTGATGAAGGTGGTCGGCTGACGCCTGCGGCACAGGAGCCGCGGTGAGGCAGTGTCAGTGAGAGCATGATCCACCTGTCTCGGGCTACGTGTTCGACGGCGCTCGTCCGCTTGGGGGACGGCGGCCCCTACGTGCTTGAAGTCATCTCGGTAAGTTCGTGAAAACGTCGAAGCGGCCGGTCATACGACCGGCCGCTTCGTTGCATTGTCCGGATGTTCGTCAGAACCGGACGTGCGCTCCGATGGTCGGGCGCAGAGTGTCGAACGAAATTGTGTCCACGGCGACACGAATACCCACCTTCTGGCCGACCGCAATGTCGGCTCCGACACCGACGAGATAATCGCCGATCGTGTCGTCGACATCCAGGTCGTCGTCGTCGATCAGGTCCTCGTCGACGCCGAGCAGACCCGCACCGCTGATATTGACCCACTGATAGCCGGCGCGGGCGAAGACCACCGTGCCCGTGCCGGCGCGGAAGCCGACGCGGCCAGCGATGCCGTAGTCGGAATCGATCGGGCCGTTGCCGAGATTGAAATTGCCTTCGACGCCGATCACCGCCGAGGTACCGAGATCGAAGTCGACGCCGCCATAGGCGCCATAGATCAGGCCGGAATCATCGATGTCGAAGCCGCCGGTGTCGACGTCGTCGGTGTCGATGCCGAGATTGTGAAGACCAACCTGCACGCCAACGTAAGGATGGGCGGTCGCAGTCTCCTGCGCATAGGCCACACTGGGAACAGCGAGCGGCAATATCGCAGCGCTCGCGATCAACGCGATTTTCTTCATGTAAATACCCCCTCGTGGCCGCCGACTTCCGGCGACCAGGAGCGGGCTGATGAAAGATATTGGATGCTTGTGCAAGATAGTGCGGATAAATCAGAAGTACCGTGTTCCAAAGGCAACAGTCACCGGAAGTTCTCACTCCTTCGGGGGCTGCTCTCGGCCACTCCCTTCGCTCCTGTCCGGGTCAGGCTTTCGGGCAGCTGGTGACTTCCGCGTCGAACAGGTGGCGGCCGTTGGTGGTGCTATAGGAGTGGACGAAGCGAACGCCGTCCCGCAGGGCCTTCGCCACTTGGGGCTGACGGCAGGCCTGCGCGCTCAGCATTTTGGTCATGACCCGTCTGCCGTCCGCCACGTCGAGATTTTCCGCACCCTCGATCATGTAATAATGGGTGAGAGTGAGGCCCGAGGCGGTGGCGCGGGTCAATGTCGTCGCTTCATCGAGTCTCGTCGGCGCCGACGCGTTGGTCTGCGCGGCGGCGGCTTGCAACTCGCGCTGCATCTGGGCTGCGTCGAGCGCCGGCACCGGCGCCGTCGCACCGGCACGCCGAATGACGATCTCGGATCCGGTCAGCACGCCTGCGCTCTCGAGCTCGTAAAAGCTCGGGAACCACATAGTCTCCGCCGGCGTGGTGAGGGCTCGGGCGACGAACGCGGGATCGACGCCTGCGGCAAGATAGGCGTTGCGCATGGCGGCGACGCTCGCCTGCATCTCCGCCGCGTTGAAGCCGGGGAAGTTCGGCGCGTGGAAGCCGATACGGGCACTCTCCTCGGCGGTGCGTTCTCGGCCGGCGAGCAGGATGTTGGTGCAGGCCGACATGCATGCCTTGTCGACCCGCGTGTCCAGGCGCCGCGCCCGCACGATTGCCGCGATGCGCTCCGCTTCGAGGATGCGTCCGCCAGGCGAGGTCAGGACGATGACGGTGACGCCAGGATGGGCCTGCAGCACCGTCTCGAAGCGCTTCGCGGCGCCGCTTGCGATGCTGCCGGCGAGGATCAGCTCGCGGCCGTTCTTCGACACCGTCATGTCGGCGATCGCGCCCATTGAATCGCGGCCCGTCGCGAGCTGACCGAACTCCGCCGCCTGCAGCGCGATGTCCCCCGATCGCAGAAGCGTCGCAACGGCGGTGATGACCAGCATCGCCCGCGCCGCGACGGCCCAGGCCGGCGTGCCGCCGCGGCGACGGTGCCAGTAAGCCGAGCGCCAGATCCCGACCGAGCTCCACACCCACAATATTGCGGAGATGCCCAGATAGGCGAGAATGACGATCGCGAGCCCTTGCAGCGATCCCGATCCGCTCTGGATGCGCTCCGCAAGGGTACGGGTGCCGGCAAGGATGAGGGTCGAGAGCAGGGCGCCGTTCACCCAGTAGGACATCGGCAGCGACAGATTGCCGGCCCAGTGGCGGACGAGATAGTTGCGCCCCGCATAACGCTCGTCGAAGGCGACCACTTGGGCGTCGTAGACGCTGTGGTCGCTATGATCGGGATCGAAGACGAGCTGCTCGTCGCCTTCCTCATAGGCCTTGCCGTACGCCCACATCCTCAGCGTTCCGGCGACCGCAAGGCCGGCGAGGTAGCTCAAGGCGATGCCCATGGGCGGGACGACAATGCCAGGAACGATGTAGTCGGCCAGGGTGAGGGTCAGAAACAGCGTGGTTCCCGCCATCAGCAGCACGAAGGCGATCGCGCAGCTGAGGGCGATGCCGGCGATGCGGTCGTCGATTAGCCGCCGCAGCAACAGCCGGTCCAGTGCCCACGAGAGCAGGAGACCGAGGACCAGTGCGGCGACCGCGGCGCCGGCGAAATGCGCCATGTCGTTGAGTGCGCTGTTGTTCATGATGTTCCCCCCGGACGGTCATCAGGCTAGCAGAGGCCGTGCGGGTGGGAAGAGGCTTTCGGTCGCGAGCCCGGGACAGTTCCTGATGGCCGCGCCCGCAGGCTGGCCGGGGCTCGCCGATCAGCCTAGCGATCGCTCCACCGCAGGGCGTCGATCAGCGCCCGTAAAGCTGGGGTGACCTGCCGGCTCGGATAGTAAAGATGGCAGCCCGGATAAAGCGGGCACCAGTCGGCGAGAACCTGAATGAGCCGCCCGTCCGCGATCTCGTCGGCGACGTCGTGCGCCATCATGTAGCCGAGGCCGACCCCTGCGCGGACCGCGGCACCGGCGAGATTTTCGTCGTTGACGATGAGCTGGCCGGCGACGCGCAGCCTGAGCTCGGTGCCGTCCCGCTCGAACTCCCAGGGAAGGAGCCCGCCGCCGCCGACCAGTCTATAATTGACGCAGAGATGAGCCTCGAGCTCGCCGGGATGTCGCGGCGGCGGATGGCGCCGGAAATAGTCCGGCGTGCCGACGACCACGGTCCTGAATTCCGGGCCGACCGGAACGGCCACCATGTCGAGATCGACGGTTTCGCCGAGGCGAATGCCCGCGTCGAATCCGCCGGCGACCAGATCGACGAGACGATCGTCGACGATGACTTCGACCGAAACGTCGGGGTGCTCGATCAGAAAAGCGGGGAGCCGTGGGGAGAGGATGGTGCGCGCAGCATAGCCGAAGGTGGTCAGCCGCACTGCGCCCGACGGCGCGCCGCGCCAATCGTCGAGCGCGGCAAGCCCCCGCGCCACTTCGGCCAGCGCAGGGTCCAGCGAGCGCAGCAGGCGCTCGCCCGCTGCCGTCGGCGCCACCGATCGGGTGGTGCGCGCGAGCAGGCGCACGCCGAGGCGCGCCTCCAGCGCCCGCATCGCGTGGCTGAGAGCCGAGGGCGACAGGCCCAGCGTGGCTGCGGCGCGGGTGAAACTGCGTGCCTTCGCAACAGCTGCGAACGCTGCGAGATCGTCGAGGCCTCCTCGTTTCATTGCTGCATTTCCTTCACAACCCCTTGTCGCGAACGGCCTCTAATCCTGAGGCGATCATGGTGCCATCTTCCGGTCGTTATCACGGGAGATGCAGCAATGAACCTGACGAACTATCGCACTTTGGGGCGCTCGGGACTGGTCGTCAGCCCCCTGGCGCTGGGCACGATGACGTTCGGCGCCGGGCGCTGGGGGGCCGATGCAGCGACCTCGCGCGCCATCTTCGACGCCTATGTCGAGGCAGGCGGCAATTTCGTCGACACGGCCGACGTCTATTCGGGCGGCGAGAGCGAGGCGATGCTCGGCCGGTTCATCGCCGACCGCGGCAATCGCGACCGGATGGTCGTCGCCACCAAGGCCGGCTTTCCCCGCAGCCAGGGCACGCCGCTCGCCGGCGGCAATTCCGCCCGCAACATCCGCGACGGCATCGAAGGATCGTTGAAGCGCCTCGGCACCGACTTCATCGATTTTTACTGGACCCATGTCTGGGACCGCACCACGCCTCCGGAGGAGGTGCTCCGCGCCCTCACCGATGCGGTGCGCCGCGGCGATATCCTCTATTACGGCTTTTCCAACGCGCCGGCCTGGTATGCGGCCCAGATCGCGACATTGGCCCGTGCCCACGGCCTGCCGGAGCCGATTGGCCTGCAATATTCCTATTCACTGCTCGATCGCGGCGCGGAGCTGGACGTTCTGCCGGCCGGACAGGCGCTCGGCATGGGCCTGGTCGCATGGAGCCCGCTCGGCGCCGGCATGCTGACCGGAAAATACGGACGCGAGAAGCTGGCCGACGCGGGACCCGCAGGAAGCCTGCCCGATCGCGTCGGCGATACCGCGGCGGATGGGAGTGACGGGCGGCTGAACGGCGACAACCCGTTCGGCGGAATGCTGTTCACGGAGGCCAATTTTCACGTCGTCGACGTGCTGCGCGGGGTCGCGGGCGAGATCGGCCGGCCGATGGCGCAGGTGGCGCTCGCCTGGCTCATGGCGCGGCCCGGAGTCTCGTCCGTGCTGATCGGCGCGAGCCGGGTGGCGCAGCTGGAGCAGAATATCGCCTCGCTCGACATCCGCTTCACCGAGGCCCAGCAGCAGCAGCTCGAGGCGGCCGGCGCATTGCCGCTGCTCAGCCCCTATTTCATCTTCGATCTGCCCAGGGACCGCATCTTCGGAGGGCAGTCGGTCGAGCCTTGGGGGATGAGGGAGCGCTGACGATGCAGCGGCCTGGGGCGGCGGAGTGGGACATGTTGCCCCACCAGGACGTGCTCAGGCGCGTGTTCCCATTCCGCGCTCCCGGCCCCAGACCACGGCACCGCTGCGGCGGCTGACGCCGATCTTGGCATAGATCCTTGCGACATGATTGCGGACCGTGTTGCGGGCGATGTCGAGGCGTTCGGCGATGGCGCCATCGTCGAGATCGTCGCAGATCAGCTCGAGGATCTCGCGCTCGCGCGGGCTGAGGTCGGCCGCGGGGGCGCGGGCCTCGGGTCTGCGCAGGGTCGCCAATTTGTCGAGAATGGCCCGGCTGAGCCAGCTCGCATCCTTCATCACCTCGTCGATGGCGTCGGCGAGTTCGGCTTCGCTGCGCCGCCGTTCGGTTACGTCCTGATACACCCAGAGCACGCAGGGCGCGCCGTCGACGCTGATCGTCTCTGCGGACACCAGGCAGTCGACGGCGTCGCCCGCGTGCGACAGCAAGCGACCGTCCTGGTTGCGGATGCTGCCCTGCTCGACGAGATCGCGGTCGAGCGCCTCGCGAGACTGAGCGCTCTCCCAAAGCTGCAGCTCATGGGCGGTCCGGCCAAGTGCATCATCGCCCTCGTAGCCGGTGAGCTTGCGGAAGGCCGCGTTGACCCTGGAGATGCGGTGATCGGCGTCGCGGGTGACCATCATGGCGACCGGCGCCATTTCGAACACCGCCGACAGATGATGTTCGCTCGCGGCAAGCGCCGCCTCGGCCTGCCGCCGCGGCTCGAGGTCGGCGAAGGTGAGCAGAATGGCATCCTCGTCGGTGACGTCGATCGGCTGTCCTGCGAACAGCACCAGCCGCCGCGATCCATCGGCGACCAGCAATTCGGCGCTGGTCTGCGCGACGATCTCCCCGTCTTCGATCCGCTGCCTGACTGCCTGGGGGTCGCGGAGGCTTCCGAGCAGGTCCAGGCCGGACAGGGTCTTGCCGTTGAGTTGCTCCGGAGCGAAGCCGGTCAGCGCCAGAAAGCCTGGATTGGCCTCGGCGATCCTGCGATCCCGCAGCCGGACGAGAATGGCCGGCGCGGGATTGGCGTTGAACATCGCCTTGAAGCGGGCCTCGGCATCGAAGCGCTCCGAGACGTCGCTGAGGACCAGGGCGAGATAGTCGGCCTCGCCGCCGTCCACGTCCATGACGACGTCGCGCACCTGGTGGACCCAGCGCACCTGGTCCTCGCCCGCCGGGGCGACCCCCACGACCAGATCCGGAAAGGTGTCGCCGGCGAGCAGCCGGAAGAGCGGATAGTCGCGATGCTTCAACGGGCGATGCTCGATCGACCATAAGGAGAAACGCTTCGCATAGCCCTCGGCCGTCGATCCGAGTTCGTCGAGCGCGCGAACGCCGTGCATGCGGAGCGCCGCGGCGTTGGCGCTGAGGATCGTCCCGGTCGGGTCGACGAGGATCACGCCGTCGAGCAATTGCGACATCAGCTGCTCGAGGTGGCGCAGCGTCGGTACGTGGGGGGCTCGTGACGGATCGGACATGTCCTCCCAAGCGCTCGAGGCGCGCCGCTGTTCCGAGGCGCAATACCATCGGCCTTAGTGCTGCCGCACCAGTGTCTGCTCGGGAAGCGCTTCGGCCGATCTGAACATTCGAAGCCCGGCGCCCGTTTCCACCGCCATCAAGCATTCAACGAAGGGAACATCCATGGGCTTCATCCTGCTTCTTGTCGTCGGCGGTCTGATCGGCTGGGTCGCCAGCCTGATCATGCGCACCGACGGTCAGCAAGGCATCATCCTCAACGTCGTCGTCGGGATCGTCGGGGCCCTGCTCGCCGGGTTCATCATCACGCCGCTGATCGGCGGTGCGCCGATCACCAGCGGAGAGATCAGCGTGCAGTCCGTCATCGTGTCGCTGGTCGGCGCCGTCGTGCTGCTGGCGATCGTCAACCTCTTTCGCCGCGGTTCGGTTCGTTGAACGCAGGAGACAAGATCATGAGCATGGAACTGGCTTCGGCCATCTTCGACAGCCGCGCGGAAGCGGAACGTGCAATCGCGGAGCTGCGCAGCGCCGGCGTTCCCGATCAGGCGCTCTCGGTCGTGACCAACGGCGATGGCGTGACCGAACGGGTCGACGGCGTCGATGAGACATCGCATGAGGCTCACGGCAGCGTGCTGCGCGGGATCCTCGGCGGCGGTGCGCTCGGCGCCGGCCTCGGCGTGGCGGCGCTCGCCATTCCGGGCGTCGGGCCATTGGTCGCTGCGGGGGCGATCGCCGCCTCCGCCGTGCCCGGAGCGATGGCGATCGGCGCTGCTGCCGGCGCGGCGGCGGGAACCCTCAACGAGACGCTGATGAAGCACGGCATCGACGAGGAGGACGCCGCTTATTACGGCGAACGCCTCGGCAGCGGCGGCATCCTCGTCTCGGTGGATACGCTCGGCGGAACGATCTCGAACGAAGCGGCGCGGGACATATTGTACCGCAATGGCGGCCACTCGTCGCAACAGTCGCGCCTGTCGACTTACTGACCAGGAAGGGGTCGGCCGGCATCCCTGCCGTCCGGCCTCGTACGTCGGGAGGGCGGAGGGCGCACATGGGCCTGATCCCTCCCGCCCACGGCTCCGTGGAGGAGTCGGGGGCGGCGGATTTCAGCCTCGGCGCGGGTGTTTAGTATCGTGACGAGGAGATGGGCGGCCGCTCTCGGCTTCTCCACGAAGTCGTGGACGGCTGATTGGCTCGTGCTGATATGGAAACGGCCGGAGCAGCGCTCCGGCCGTTGAGGTTTGCGCTCTCTGTTTTTCAGGCGACGTCGGCGATCCGGTCGAGCACCGGCAGACGGTCCTGCAGGCCGCGGGGCAGCGGCCGGACGACCGCGGCACGTGCGGTGTGCCAGAAGGCGGAGAGTAGCAGCAGAGCCGAGCCGATGACGAAGGCGGCGAGGGCGAAGTTGAGTTCGACAACGTCGAAGCGGTCGAACAGGTCGATCAGCGCCCACAGCACATAGGCCAAAGCGGAGACGAGCAAGGCGCGACGGTCGATCGCCAGCGCCACGATCCCGAGTATGCCGTAGACGAGCAGCACCAGCATGCCTTCGCCGACGCTGGCATTGCCGTCGTTGAGACCGAGCAGGGTGAAGATCGGATGGACCAGCAACGGCGCCGCCAGCAGATGCAGCCAGAATGCGACGTCGGAGCGTCGGGTCTCGCGGCGCGGATCCGATCCGTCCCACCACATCGCGAACAGGAACACGCCGACGCCGAGCAGAAGTGCTGCGGTGAGGATCACGGTCTCGGTCATCGATTCGCTCCCGACCGCGTAAGCGACGAGGGCGAGGATGACGCCGACCAGGGTCGCCGCGCCGACGGCGACGGTTATCGGGACTCGGAATCGGCGCCAGTGGAGCCAGGTCGCGCCGGCAGCGATCGCTGCGGATGAAGCGGCCGCAAGCATGATCGCGGGCTGATTGTTTTCGAATCGTGCCTCACCGAACGCGAGAACGATGCTGCTCAGCGCAAGCACCAGGATGCCGCCGGTATACGCGAGCAGCAGCAGGATGCTGGGAAGCGCCATTCGCCGCTTGCGGGTGAAGAATTCGGCGAGCCCCCAGGCGGTCGCAGCCGCGAACAGGCCGGCGAAGGGCGAGGGGCCCTCGCCGTCGATCCGGGGGCCGAACGACTGGCCGATCCACGCCACCGCCACCAGCAGGATCGCCGCGGCAATGCCGACGAAGATGTCGTTGAAGCCGGTGATCAGCCGGAAATGCTCTTCATCCACCGCCGGCAGCGCGCGCTGCCCGGCAACATGGTTCCTGAGCGAACGTGCCGCTTCGGGGCTGATCGCCCCGGCGGAGACTGCACTTTCGATATCGGTATCGCTGTACATGGTCCGACCCTCCCTGACGGCGGGATCCTACCACTACGTGTGTTGGTGTGGCAATACACTATGTCGCTGAGGATGTGCCTTGGGTTGCCTGCAGCGCGCGCAGGATGGTCATCGCCTGTTCGGCTCCGGACTGGGGCACGATCTCGCCGCTGCGGTCGGTGATCCTGTCCCAGTTGGCGGCGACCTCCTCGACCGTTCTGCGTCCCTCGGGCAAAGCATAGCCCTGGGTCAGGGTGACGTAGGTGGCCTGGACGACCCCGGCACCGGCGCCGACGATCATGTTGGTCGGAGCGTCCTCGGAAACGAGGTAGAGCGCCGCGGGAACCACATTGTCCGGGTTGAACAAAGCGAGCATGTCCGGCGGGAAGATGTCCTCGGTCATGCGGGTGGCCGCGGTCGGTGCGATCGTGTTGACGCGGATATCGTATTTGGCGCCTTCGAGGTGGAGCGTGCGCGCCAGACCGGCGATGCCGAGCTTGGCAGCGCCGTAATTCGCCTGGCCGAAATTGCCGAACAGCCCGCTCGAGCTGCTGGTCATCAGGATGCGGCCATAAGCTTGGGCGCGCATGATCTCCCACACCGCCTTGGTGCAGAGTGCCGAGCCGAGCAGATGGACCTCGACGACGCTGCGGAAATCGTCAGCGCTCATCTTGGCGAAGCTGCGATCCCGGAGAATGCCGGCATTGTTGATCAGGATATGGACTCCGCCCCAGGTTTCCTGCGCGGAGCGGACCATTGCCTCGACCTGTTCGGGATCGGTGACGCTGGCCCCGTTGGCGATGGCGGTGCCGCCGGCCGCCGCGATCTCCTCGACCACCTTCGCGGCCGCATCGGAACTGCCCGACCCGTCGCGGGCGCCGCCGAGATCGTTGACCACGACCCGCGCGCCGCGCCGGGCAAGCTCGAGCGCATAAGCCCGGCCGAGCCCGCCTCCGGCGCCGGTGACGATCGCGACCCGTCCGTCGAAGGTGATGCTCATGTCCGCTCCATTGCCTGTGTGTCGAGGCGCGGGTGATGGCAGATCGCTCGGAGCGGGGCCAGAGGCGGAAGGGAGGCATGATCCCGATCGGGACGTCGTCAAAGGCGGGGCCGGTTGGACTTGGGCGATCCCGAGGCTGCGGGGGGCTCGGACCCCCCCTCCAACAGCCTTCGGCCAACGCGGCGAGCAGGGAGGATCTTCAAAGGAGAGGGCGCGCCGGGGTGGCGCGCCCTCCTGTACGTGGAGCTACTTGCGGCGGCCGCGCTCGTAGCCCTGCACGCAATTGTCGGTGACGGTGCGGCTGCAGGTCGGGTAATTCTCGGTGCTCGGCTGGGTGGCGAAGGCAGAGGCGCCCGCACCTGTGCCGGCACCCGGCGCCGCGTTCACGCCGGCGGGGACGGTCGCCGGATCCGAGACGACCGGAATGCCGCGGGCGTCGCGTTCGGGCGCGGTGTTGCCGGGGGCAACGGTGCCGCCGCCGGCGGCGCTGCCCGTGGTCATCGCGCCCGACTGGGTGGCGGTGGCGGCATCGGTCGCCACTGCGCTGTCGGTCGTGGCGGTCGTGCTGGTGGTCGACTGGGTCTCCGTCGCGGCGGCATCGGCGGCGGTGCCGGTCGTCGCCTGCGAGTCCGGTGCGGTCTGGGTGTCGGTGGCCGTTTGCGTGTCGGTCGCAGCTGCACCCGGCTCGGCGCCGGTGGTGCTGGTGGTCTGGGCGATGGCAGTGCCGCCGAACGCGATCGCGGCCGCAAAGAAAATGGCTCTCATAGGTTCCTCCTGGTGAGTCAGGCCGCCAAGCCGCGACCTCAAAATCCAAACGCCACCGCAACGATTTCTCTCCCTGTCTCTCGGTGGGACGAGGCAGAATCGCGAGAGGGTGCTTCTTTTCGCAATTTACGGTTATGAAAGGGGCTTGGCATAAAAGCAGGGCGCATGAGCGGACCGGAGAGCGAGATCGGCGAACAGAGCGGCGACCGGCCGAGCCGCAGGGCCGTGCTGGCGCTTGGTGCCGCGGCGGCGTCGACGGTGGTGACGATCCGCCCTGCGCTCGCCCAGACCGCCGGATCGGTGCTCAATTGCGAGATCCCCGTGCCGTCGACCCAGGCCGGCGGCAATTACATCGCCGCCGACGGATCGCTGGTGCCGGCCGGCACCGCCGGTGCCTACCCGCCTGCGCCCCGCCCGATCACCGGCGAGGAGGCCAAGGTGCTGCTCAACGGCGGTCCGACCCCGGCCGGCCTCAATGCCGAGGCGTCGCAGGCCTATGCCAATTACATTCGCCGTCTGCAGGCGGGGATGAGCGGATTTACCTGCTACGCCTCGCTGCAGATGCCGCGCTGATCCGACCCGGGCCGGCATGGCCGGTCCCCGCTACATCGCCGATCCCGAGGATCAGGTGCAATCGGTACCGCTCGAGGGGCTGATCGTCCTTTATCATCGCCCGTCCGGAATGACCCATTTGCTGGCGCCGCCGGGGCCACAAATCCTCGCGGCGCTTGCCGGCGAAGTGGGCGACGCCGAGGCGGTGCTGGCCCGAATCTCCGAGCATTTCGATCTCGCGGCCGACGACCCGGCCGCCGCGATCGCCGCGCGCCTGGGGGAGCTCGAAGCCGCCGGACTGGTGCGACGGGTGTGAGGCACGCGCTTGCGCTCAAGATCGGGCCCGTCAGCTTCCGCATCGGATCCGCTTGGCGAGAGCCGCTGGCACAGCTGGAGCGGCTCTACGCGGGCTATCCGGCTGCCGATGAGGTCGCTGACTTCACCGTGCGCCTGGAGCCGGCGACGCCGTGGCGCCGCTTCGCCCGGCCGTCGGTGGCGATCCGCGGCGATTATACGCTCCCCGACGCCGCGCCGCTGCCGCTCCCGCTCGGGCTGCTCGCTGCCGAAATGGGCATGAACCTGCAGATGGCGCTGGGTCAGAAACGCTATCTGCTGCTGCACGCCGGGATCGTCGCGCGCGACGGGGAGGCGCTGATCCTGACCGGCGCGTCCGGGGCCGGCAAATCGACGCTGGCGGCCCTGCTTGGCGAGCAGGGCTGGCGGTTCATGGGCGATGAATTCGGCCTGCTCGATCCCGAGACCGGGTTCCTCCACCCGTTCCCGCGCGCGATCAGCCTCAAGAATGCGGCTCTGGCGCTGTTCGACGGTGCCGATCCCGGGCGCCTCGGCCCGGTGCTGCGCGGCACGCCCAAGGGCATGATCCGCCACCTCCGCCCGCCGGCCGACGCGATCGCCCGAATGGCGGAGCCGGCGCGCCCGGCCCTGATCCTGTTTCCGCGCTACGGCCGCGACTTCCCCGCAGAGGATCGGCCGGTCGGCGCCGCCGAGGTGTTCGTCCGCCTCACCCAGGCCTCGACCAATTATGTGAGCCTTGGGGCGCGGGGCTTCGACGCGCTGACCGCCCTCGTCGCCGAAGTCCCGGCGCGGGCGATCGATTACGGATCGAGCGCGGAGGCGATCGCAATGGTCGAGCGGCTGTGGGCGGCGCGCGCATGAACGACGCGCGCTTGCTTACCCGGATCCTGGCGGATCCGTCGCGCATCGGGGAGGTGCGTGACTGGACCGCGTTGCTGTGCGCGGCGCGGGCGGAATCGCTCGGAGGCACGCTTGCCTTCCGGCTGGAGGGCTCGCCGGTTCCCCCCAAGGTCGCGTCGATCCTGCTGGATGCCCGCCGCGATGCCGCCCAGGCGCGGACGCAGGCCTTGTGGGAGGCGGAGATGGCGCGGCGCGCGCTTGCCGACACCGGCATTCCGGTGGTCCTCCTCAAGGGCACCGCGTACGCCGCCGCGGGGCTCCCGCCCGCGCTCGGCCGGTCGATCGGCGACCTCGACATTCTCGTGCCCCGGACGGCGCTCCCCCGTGTCGAAGAGGCCCTGCTGGGCGCCGGCTGGGAATGGGTGAAGGAGAATGCGTATGACGATCATTATTACCGGACCTGGATGCACGAGCTGCCGCCGCTGATCCACCGCGAGCGCGACCGGATGATCGACGTCCACCACACCATCCTGCCGCTGACGGCGCGGCGGACGCCGGACGCGCAGGCGATGATCGACGACAGCGTCGCGCTCGGCGACGGTCTGCGCATCCTCGCGCCCGAGGACATGGTGCTGCACGCCGTCGCCCATCTGTTCGCCGACGGCGATCTCGCCGGGGGGCTGCGCAACCTGTGGGACATCGACCGGCTGCTGCGCAGCTTCACCGAGACGCCGGCTTTCTGGTCGCGGCTGGATGCGCGGGCGCGCCGTCACGACCTTCTCGCGCCCTTGCAGCGCGCGCTGAGGCTCGCGGCGCGGTTTTACCGCACACCGGTCGAGCAGGCGCTGGCCGGGCGGTCCGCCGGCGATGCGCTGTACGAACGCCGTCTGCTCGCCCGTGACGGCTGGGGCCGCGCCACCCGCCGCGGCACGCGCCTCGGCTTCTATGTCCGCTCGCACTGGCTGCGCATGCCGCCGATGATGCTGGCGAAGCATCTGCTGGAGAAGGCCCGGCGCTGAGCTGGCCGCCGCGAAGCGCGCCTTGACCTCACGCCCGTCTCGCCGCAGCTTCTCCACGCGCCGCATTGGGGCTGGCGACGATCACAGGGACGAAACCTTATGCTACGCTTTCTGGCATGGCTCCTGCTGCCGTTCGCAGCCACCGCCGTGCACGCCGCCGAGCCGCAATTCGCAAGCGACCGGATCAGTGTCGAGGTGCGCGGCAAGGGCCCGGACGTCGTTCTGATCCCCGGACTGAGCTCGTCGCCCGAGGTCTGGGACACCACGGTCAAGGCGGTGCCCGGCTATCGCTACCACCTCGTCCATGTCGCGGGCTTTGCCGGCAAGCCGGCCGCCGCGAATGCCAGCGGTCCGGTGGTGGCGCCGGTCGCTGCCGAGATCGCGCGCTACATGCAGGCCACGAAGCTCGCCAAGCCGGCGATCGTCGGCCACTCGCTGGGCGGCGCCTGGGCGATGATGGTGGCGAGCCGGCATCCGGACAGCGTGTCCAGGGTGATGGTGGTCGACATGCTGCCGTTCATGGGCGCGATGTTCGGCGGCGGTAACGCAACCCCGGACAGCGTTCGCCCGATCGCCGAGCAGATCCGCCAAGGCATCGGAACCTCCACCGGCGATGCGCGCAAGGCCCAGCTCGAGCAGACGATCGCAAACATGGTGCGCACGGAGAGCCTGCGCCCGCTTGCGGTCAAGCACTCGCTCGACAGCGATGCGACAGCCTCCGGTCAGGCGATGTATGATCTGATCACCACCGATCTTCGGCCGGACCTGGCCCGAATCAAGGTGCCGATGACCGTGCTTTGGGCGCGGGCGCCGAACGCTCCGGTGAACGACGCGCAAATGGCGCAATTCTACAAGCTCTCCTACGCCAACGCGCCGCAGGCGAAGCTGGAGCAAGTGCCCAACAGCTACCACTTCATCATGTGGGACGAGCCTGCCGCATTCCAGGCCAAGCTCAAGGCCTTCCTGGCGGAATGACCCTTATCAGAGGCGCGCGAGCGTTTCCGGCAGATCGCGGAGGGTGTCGATCACGGCGGCGGCGCCGAGCGCCGTCGCCGGGCGATCGCGATAGCCGAAGCTGACGGCGACCAGCGGTAGTCCGGCGGCGGCGGCCGTCTCCGCATCGGTGATCGAATCGCCGACCAGCACGGCCCGGCCGCCGCCTGCCCGGCTCACGGCTTCCAGCAAGGGCGCGGGATCGGGTTTGCGCACCGGCAGGGTGTCGCCGCCGACGATCGCCCGGAAGCGGCCGGACCAGCCGAGCGCATCGATCAGGGCGCGCGCGAGCGCCTCCGGCTTGTTGGTGCAGATGGCGAGCGCTGCGCCCGTGGCGGCGAGGGTATCGAGCATCGCGCCGGCGCCGGGATAGGCACGGGTGGCGTCGCAAATGTGGGCCGCATAGAAGTGCATGAACAGCGAAGAAGCGCGGTTCACGTCTCCGTCGGAGGCGCTTCCGGTTGCTGCGAGGCCGCGGCGGAGCAGCATGCGGACCCCGTTGCCGATCATCGTGCGAACCGCCGCCTCGCTCAGCGTCGCCCGGCCGAGTGTGGCGAGGGTGTGGTTGAGCGACGCGGCGAGATCGGGCGCGCTGTCGGCGAGCGTGCCGTCGAGATCGAAGACGACGGTGTCGAAGGGAAAGGGAGCCATGGCGGCTCCATCCGTTCGCGCTATGGAAATGGCAAGATTTCCGTGCGATGGGCGCGCTTGAGCAAAGAGGGAGCTTCATGAACCCGTCACGGCCTTTTGCCGCCGTCATCCTTGCCGCCGGCAAGGGAACGCGGATGAAATCCGATCTTCACAAGGTGCTGCATCCGGTCGCCGGCCGGCCGATGCTCGAGCATCTTCTCGCCAGCGTCGAGGGCCTCGGGGCCGCGCGCACCGTGGTCGTCGTCGGGGCGGGTCGCGAGCAGGTCGAGCCGCTGGTCGCGCGGCATGGCGGCGAGGTCGTCGTTCAGGATCCGCAGCTCGGCACCGCGCATGCCGTGCTCCAGGCGCAGGCGGCGCTTGCGGGTTTCGACGGCGACGTGCTGATCCTCTACGGCGATGCGCCGCTGGTGCGGCCGTCGACGATGGCGCGGATGCTCGAGCGGCTGCGCGCCGAGGACGCGCCGGCCGTGGTCGTGGTCGCCTTCCGGCCGGCCGATCCGCTCTTCTACGGCCGCATCGTCGCCGATGCCGACGGCACGATCCGCAAGATGGTCGAATATAAGGATGCGACGCCGGAGGAGCGCGCGCTCAACCTGTGCAATTCCGGCCTGATGGCGGCGCGCGGCGCGGATCTGTGGCCGTTGCTCTCGGGCGTCGAGAACGACAATGCCGCCGGCGAATATTATCTGCCCGACATCGTCATGCTGGCGGCGGCAGTCGGCCGCGTCTCGGCGGCGATCGAGACGGAGGCGGACGAGGTCGCCGGGGTCAACAGCCGCGCCGAGCTGGCCGAGCTGGAAGCGATCTGGCAGCGGCGGCGGCGCGCGGAGCTGATGGCGGAAGGAGTGACCTTCGTCGCGCCGGAAACCGTGTTCCTGGCTCATGATACCGAGATCGGCCGCGACACGATCGTCGAGCCCAATGTCGTGTTCGGGCCGGGCGTGCGCATCGCCGAGCGCGTGAAACTGCGCGCGTTCAGCCATCTGGAGGGCGCTGATGTCGGCACCGGCGCCGAGATCGGGCCGTACGCACGCCTCCGCCCGGGCGCCGAGATTGGCGACAGGGCCAAGGTCGGCAATTTCGTCGAGATCAAGAAGGCGCGGCTCGGCACCGGCGCCAAAGCCAATCATCTGAGCTATATCGGCGATGCCGATGTCGGCGCGGACGCGAATGTCGGCGCCGGCACGATCACCTGCAATTATGACGGCTTCTTCAAATATCGGACGGTGATCGGCGAGGGCGCGTTCGTCGGATCGAACAGCGCGCTGGTCGCGCCGGTGGCGATCGGCGACGGCGCGATCGTCGGCGCCGGATCGGTGATCACGGGCGACGTCGAAGCGGGGGCGCTTGCCGTGGCGCGCGGGGCGCAGCAAGTGAAGCCAGGCTGGGCGGCGCGGTTCCGCGCGGCGATGCGCGCCAAGAAGAAAGCGATTTAGTCTATGTGTGGAATCATCGGGATCGTCGGCAAGGCGCAGGTCACGCCGCGGCTCATGGACGGGCTTCGGCGGCTGGAATATCGCGGCTACGATTCCGCCGGTCTGTGCACCCTGGTCGACGGACGGCTCGAGCGCCGGCGTTCCGAGGGCAAGCTCGACAATCTCGCCGCGGTGCTCGCCGACGAGCCGCTGCCAGGTGATGTCGGCATCGCCCATACCCGCTGGGCGACGCACGGCGCGCCGACCGTCGGCAATGCCCATCCGCACATCGTCGACGGTGTCGCGCTGGTCCATAACGGCATCATCGAGAATTTCCGTCCCTTGCGCGAAGAGATGCAGGCGGAGGGCCGCGTCTTCCGGTCGGAAACCGACAGCGAGGTCGTCGCCCATCTCGTCGACCATCAGCTGAAGCTCGGCAAGGATCCGCGCGAGGCGGTCGCTGCGGTGCTGCCGCGTCTCCACGGCGCGTTCGCGATCACCATTCTGTTCCGCGACTTCCCCGGCATCCTGATCGGCGCCCGCATGGGCGCGCCGCTGACGCTCGGCTATGGCGACGACGAGACCTATCTCGGCTCGGACGCGCTTGCGCTGGCCGCGCTCACCCAGCGCATCGCCTATCTCGACGAGGGCGACTGGGCGGTGATCAGCCGCGACGGCGCCGACATCTACGACCGCGACAACAACAAGGTCGATCGTCCGGTCGTGCTCTCCGGTGCGTCGTCGGCGCGGATCGAGAAGGGCAATCACCGCCATTACATGCAGAAGGAGATCTTCGAGCAGCCGCTGGTCGTCGCCCAGACGCTGCAATCCTATTTGCGTTCCTACGAGCAGCAGGTGGCGCTGCCGGACATGGATTTCAGCTTCGCCGACGTCCCCCGGATCACCATCGTCGCCTGCGGCACCTCTTTCTATGCCGGCATGGTCGCCAAATATTGGCTCGAGCAATTCGCCCGGGTCCCGGTCGAGCTCGATATCGCGTCCGAATTCCGCTACCGGCAGCCGGTGCTCGAGGCCGGCGGCCTTGCCTTGTTCATCTCGCAATCCGGCGAAACCGCCGACACGCTGGCGGCGCTTCGCCACGCCCGCGCCGAAGGCCAGCGCATCGCTGTCGTCGTCAACGTGCCGACCAGCTCGATGGCGCGCGAGGCCGACCTGCTGCTTCCCACCCGGGCCGGGCCCGAGATCGGAGTCGCCTCCACGAAAGCCTTCACTTGCCAGCTCGCGGTGCTCGCCGCGCTCGCCGCCAAGGTGGCGCGCGACAAGGGGCGGCTGACCGAGGCCGAGGAGCGCGAGATCGTCGGCCACCTTTCCGAAGCGCCGGCAGCGATGAACGCCGCGCTCGCCCATGACGGCGACATCGAGAAAATGGCGCCGCTGATCGCCCGCGCCCGCGACGTCCTCTATCTCGGCCGCGGCCCCGATTATCCGATGGCGATGGAGGGCGCGCTCAAATTGAAGGAGATCAGCTACATCCACGCCGAAGGCTATGCCGCCGGCGAGATGAAGCATGGGCCGATCGCGCTCATCGACGAGCATGTGCCGGTGATCGTGATCGCGCCCTCGGGCCCGCTGTTCGAGAAGACGGTGTCGAACATGCAGGAAGTCCAGGCGCGCGGCGGCAAGGTGGTGCTGATCTCGGACGCCGAAGGCCTCGCCGCGGCCGCCGACGACCGCCTGCTGGCGACGATCGAAATGCCGAAAGTTCATCCGCTGATCGTGCCGCTGACCTATGCGATCCCGGTGCAGCTGCTCGCTTATCATGTCGCCGTCGCCAAGGGCACCGATGTCGACCAGCCGCGCAACCTGGCCAAGAGCGTCACGGTGGAGTGAGTCCCCTATCGGAGCGCGTAGAGCATGATCGGATCAGGCCCTCGTCCTTGGTTGGGAGCCGGATTCACACCTCAGGCCGGAGCTAAACGCTCCAACCTAAGTTGATCAGGCTCTCGGCGGCGCTCCAAGCCCGGTTGCGGCTAAGCTGAGTTGAGGAGGTGGACGCCGCCGCATCGAGCGTTCTTCCGATCGATTTTCCGGGGCGAATCCGGCTGAGAGGCCTGCCTGGCGCTGCTCCCGTCCGCCAAGCGCATAGCCAACGCGACGGCCGCCCTGGATTCCGGAACACCGCGCGTCAGGTGCGCACCGGATCGGAGGGCGGCGCAGCGCGCCGGTCCTGTTCGTTGCTGGACCTTTGCCTTCAAGAAAGGGCGTTGCCCCGGCGGCAGAGGAGTGGACCACGCGTCTTCAGGCTGGAAAAGTAGACCTCTTGCCCTCAGGGCCTGGACAGCGTCACACTCGGCACGAAGCCGTAATGCCTGGGTGGGCGGGGCCCAGCGGGACGCACGGACGGCGGCGGAAATGGAAGACCGTCATCCGTCCGTGGGCCAACATGTCTATCGGGACAGGCTTTGTCGAATGCTGCGCTCCCGAGCAGCGTGGCGCGCCGGCCGGGGCGCGCCGTGTCCAGCGGGCGTTGACGTTCCGCCGGGATGGCCAGAGGGAACGCGCCTGCACGACCGATCGATCGGCACCTAGCCGAAGGCGTGTCGGCGCCTGTAATAACAGGTGAGATACAGGTGGACGCCGAACCCTGCGCCGCCGCTGGCGCGGGCGCGCGCGTACGCGGTTGCGACCTTAACCGCGCCGGGACCGCGTCGCTGCAGCATTCTGGTTCGGGCATCGTCGCAACCGGCTGGGCCGGTGCGGCTGCTGCCGGGCCGGCTTCTGCTGCTCGGCCGGAAAGGGCCGGCGCGACGGCGGTCGCGGTGCTCCCTGCAGCGACGTCCTCGGCGGCTCTCTCTGCGGCACCGGCGGAGCGGTCGCGGGCATCGAGCAGCCTGGAGTGGGTGACGAGCAATTTCATCGCCTGCTCCGCCTCGAGCGGCGTGATCTCGCCCGCGGCCATGGCCGCGATCAACGCGGAGCTCGCCTCCGCCACGTCCGCCCGCGTTGCGGTGACGGGCAGGTCGATCTCGACCGGAGACGATTTGGCCGGGGCCACCAGCCGGGTGAAGCAGGCGCGCAGCGCCACCTGATCGCCTGCCAGCGCGCGATCGACCACCGCCCGCGCGAGCGCCTTTTCCTCACCGTCGTTCAGCAACTCGATGAGTTGCGACACCTTGTTGCGCGCGCCGCGCGGCCGCCCGGCCGGATTGCCGCTGCGGCCGGGGAGGAACTGGCCGGTGGTGGCGCGGGGAAAAGCGGTGGCGGGATCCGGCATGGCGATCTCCTTAGACGGAACGGGCTCGAGGCGTGGTCGCCCCATGCTCATCGGCGTTCGCTGTTTGTTCTATCAGCGTGGATTGCTGAGGGCAAGACATTTGTTGCGAATAGCGCAATCGTGGGCTTGGGTGCGGCGTGCGTGGTTCGATCGGGTAGACCGCGCCTCGTGCCAACCGGACATGACCGGCGGTTCCAAAACGGCGCTCTTCGGCCGGTCGCATCGAGCGCCTCGATCTGCAGACTTTCGCCCGATCACCGATGGGAGAGGCTTTCGTCCGGATCCCTTGGTTAGCGTCAGACGGAGAGCATCGCGGCGATCGCGCTCAAGATGCTCGTTCCGAGATGAAGGAAGGCGCCGATCCGCACATCGCGCGAATAGCCGCGCCGCAGGGTGAACCAGGCGAAGATTTTGGAACTGTCAGGACGCCAGTGACCAGCCAGGCGCCGAGGCGGCGCGGCTCTGGAGATGCGGGAGTGTTCTCGGGATGAGGATGACGGCCCGCGTGGGCCTGTGCAAGGGGGTTGATGCCGGCGAGGCGTGGCTGCCGGGAGGCGTGTGCCGGGTGCGCGCGTGAGCAGTCTGGACGGGATAGACCGCGCCTCGTGCCGCCCTGAGCCTGACCGGCGGTTCCTGGACCGTGCTCAGCGGCCCGTAGGCTCAGCGCGAGAGCTCGCGGTTAAGCACGACCTATCCCAGATGCTGCCGTCCATTCATGTTCGGCATCCGGTCCGACGGGACGACCGGCTCTGGAACGAAGCTGCCGTTCGTAGGGGCCGCGGTGAACGGCAGCTGTTGTCGAAAGTCGACGTTCGCATCCGTGTCGCTGACGGTGTGGATTGGTCGTATACCGCTGTAGTTTTGCGTCGGGTGAAGTTCGCTCGAGCTTTGCTACTGATACCGATCTGTAGCACGCAATCGGCCGATCGCAGGACGGTACCGGTCGTCAATTCGGCACAGAGGGATGGCGGCGGTTGCGCTGATCGAAGGTCCGCGCTCTGCAAGCAGAACGCGCCGGAGCAGCCACCGCCGCCCAGCAATTATCCGCGGATGAAGTCCAAGACGTCCTGGTTGAAGTCGTCTGGCGTTACCTGCGCCATGCCGTGGCTGCCGCCTGGATAGGTCCTAAGCGTACCGTTTGGCACGAGCTTGATCGTCTTGTACGCGGCAGCCTCGATCGGGACGATCTGGTCGTCCTCGCCATGCGCGACGAGCGTCGGCACATCGATCTTCTTGAGGTCCTCGGTGAAGTCCGTTTCCGAGAATTCACGGATGCAGTCATAGGCGGCCTTTATGCCGGCTTGGACCCCCATCAGCTCGAACGTGTCTCGCAAGCCTTCGGCTATCGACGCGCCCTCCCGGTTGAAGCCGTAGAAGGGCATCGACAGCTCCTTGAAAAAGGTCGCCCGGTCCTTCAGCGTGCCCGCACGGATATTGTGGAACACCTCGATCGGCGTCCCTTCGGGATTGTGGTCGCTCTTCACCATGATTGGGGGCACCGCCGCCAACAGCACTGCCTTCGCAACCCGCGCTGTCCCGTGCCGACCGATATAGCGTGCCACCTCGCCACCGCCGGTCGAGTGGCCGATCAAGATGACATCGTCGAGATCCAGCTGCTCGAGCAAATCGGACAGATCGTCGGCATATTGATCCATATTGTTGCCATGCCAGGTCTGTTCGGAGCGGCCGTGTCCGCGGCGATCATGCGCAATCACCCGGAACCCGCGCGTTCCGAAGAACATCATCTGATGGTCCCATGCGTCGCCTGCGAGCGGCCATCCGTGAGAAAAGACGATTGGCTGGCCCGCACCCCAATCCTTGTAGAAGATCGTCGTTCCGTCCTGGGTCGTGATCGTGCTCATCGGGCTGCTTCTTCGCTGTGATGTTGAAGGCGCTCCATTAATGGGCATCGTGCACTGGCTCACGTAGGCAAGCGTATGGGTTCGCAGACAAAGGCATAAGCGGATCATACCCGCGTTCAGCTTGCGTGATCCGCGCAGGTGCGCGCAGCCGGGGAGCCAGACCCCGTTGATGTGGATGCCCGCAGTATCGGTGCGCGCGAGGGGACGGTCATACCCAGGTATGATCTTTGCATCCCGAGGGACAAGGGTTGAGGCGGATCAGTTCGGCTATCCCCTCGACCAGGGCGGCCGCATCGGCGCGCCTTCGCTTAAAGGAGCCAGCAGAATGATACTCGAGCAGATTGTTCCGGATATGGAAGTCATCGGCGCCGACGGCGTGCATGTCGGCACGGTGGATCGGATCGAAGGCGAACGCGTCAAACTGACCAAGGCCGACTATGCCGTCGGACACCAGGATCATCATCACTATGTCGCAATCGGGCTTGTTGCCGGGGTCGAGGACAACCGGGTGCGACTGTCCGCCAATGCCGACGTCGCTGTTTCTATCTTCATCGAGGAGAAGTGATGGCGGGATGCGCGTCGCACGTTGCGCGGAGCGGCGCGCGCATACGTAATCTGGTTGCGTATTGGGCGCGCTCACTGAACAACCGGACTGGCGAACTGGGGGCACGCGCGAAGGGAGCCTAGCGCCCATACGGCCTGCTCCGGTCAGCGTGCCGCCTTTCCCGCCTTGTTTGAGGTCAAGATAAAATTGGTGTGGTTCCTGCGGCGAAGCCGAGCCGTGGTCACCAAGGCAAGCCGCGGCGTCGGCGTAGAGATCGCCCGAGACGGAAAGCCTCTGTCGTGGCAATCATCCAGCGGTCCTCGCAGGCGCTCCCCGATGATCGATAGTGAAATCCGAGACGTCGGCGCTACGGCTGCCGCAATCGAGAGGGCCGGGCCAGTCTCGGCGGCGCTCGCGCCAGAAGTTGCAAGGGCTGTCGATCGCTTCGGCGGCCCCGACATCCTGATGAGCAACTCAGGCACGGTTCGAGTCGCACCGGTTGCGGACATGCGCTTCAAAGATTCTCCGGAAGTTCCCGACGTCAACCTCAGGATCGCTCTGCCACATATCGGGGGTAGAGTTTCCGGGCATCTCGAACCATGGCAGGGTTAAGTTCGAACACGAACAGCGGACTCTCGGCCGTGGTGATACCAAGCAGCTGTCCGTCGGGGGCGTAAGCAAAGCCCTCGCCGCCGAACAACGGTCCACCGTGCGTGCCGCTCCCTACGCGGTTTGAGCTCACGACGTAGCAGCCACTCACCAGTGCAGCCATGCGCCCCGCGAGGTGCCAGTCCTCAACCGACGACCCCGTCGCCCTGGGAATGGCGATGAGGTGAGCTCCGGCGCGGCCGTAAGCACGCGCATGCTCGTTGAACATGGCTTCGGTGCAGAGGAGAACACCGAGCTCCAGCCCGGCGGCGGCGAAGGTGCTGAAGTCCCGGGCCTGTGTGCCATACCAATTTGCTTCGTACCAGCCTGGCTCGTTAGGATAATACTGTTTGCGGTGAAAACCCCTGACACCTGACGGGTCGATGAGGACCGCCTCGTTTGCAAGGCGTTCGTCTTCCATAACTGGCCGAGAGGAGACGATCGCCGGAACCTGCAACGCACGCAACGCTGCCATTCCGGCCGCATGATCCGCCACGCTTCTGTCGGCGAGTTCCTGGTCGAACCAGGACCAGGCTGCGATCCAGGAACCGAACGGAAGTTCGTTGGTGACGAGGATGTCGGGCCCGGCCAGCCGGACAGAGTCCTCGATTGCGGTCCATTCGTCGCCAACCGGGATGAGGCCATCCTCCCACTGGACGACAGCGACGCGTTTCACCTCAATGGTCATGTCGAAGAGTTCCTTGCTGTTTTTTCCCCCCTAAATCGCTCGGCTGCTGATTTAGCCTGATCCCCACGTATAGTGTCCGGGTGCCGAAGCGCCCCGCAGGGGAAGGGACGCGGCCCATTGATGGTACGATCGTCAAGGTCGCCGCCGAACCGGGCGTGGGGCGATCGCGCTCGATGAAAAATGCCCTCAAGTACGAAGGCCAAGCGTTTCGCCGGTGAGCCACGGTCGCGCGTGGGCCAATATACACTCGTATACTATGCCGCCTCGGATCCCTGCCGCAAGGTCAGCAAAGAACATACAGCAATCTCCACACGGGCCGCGCAGCAACGGACGCCGTCGGCGCGATGCAATGGAGGACTGCGTCATTGTCAGGAGGCAAAATGGCGAACAAGCACATGGGCCGCTGCAGCTGCGGTGCCGTCACCTTCGAATTCAGCAGCGATCCGACCTTCGTCGCCGATTGTTATTGCATCGACTGCCAGAAATCGTCGGGCGGCGTGATGTCGACCTATCTGTCGGTGCCGGAAGAGGATTTCGTGCTGCTCAGCGGCGAACCCAAGGGCTTTCAGTATACCGCGGATTCCGGGAACACGCTGGTGCGCAACTTCTGCCCGACCTGCGGCGCGCGCGTCTTCACAAATCAGCTGCAAGGCTTTCCGGGCACCGTGTTCGTGATGATGGGAGCGCTCGACCATCCCGAGGCGATCATCCCGCCGATCATGGAAATCTTCACCAAACGACGCATCGCGTGGACCCGGGCGCTTGATGTTCCGCAATATCCCGCGCGTCCGGATGCCGGCTGACGGGGCGCGGATGCAATCCCAGCTTACATCGATCCGCATCTGCCCCGCTCGGATGCTGATTGCCGTGCCGGAATGCCGGCGGCGGGTTGCGGCTCGATCGCCCCGCCGCCCGCGTGACCGGAATAGGCGAGCATGAACCGGTGCCCCTCGCGTCCAGGTGGGTGCGTCACGGAGATGCGGTAGCGGATCTCGCACCGGGCCATCAAGCCCCGGTACCGGTGCGAGGCGTGCCGGAATGCCCCCCTTCGGCACGCCGAGCGGGCCGGATTTCGCCAATCCGGCCCGCTCCATTGGGCCACCTGACCGGCCGGGGAGGCTGCCTGCTCCGGTCACCAATATACGCGGGTATAGGTACTCGCGGCACGACTCATGGGCGAAGAGCGGCCGAGATGGGGACCCGAACACGTTTCAAAGAGCCCGGAGGCCGAGCGGTGAGCGCGATGCGCCGGGTTCTGGATGGTGCAGGGCGGATGGCCGGCGGCGTGCGGGTCCTGCTCGCAGCCTTGCTGGTCGCCGCCACGCCCGTCCTTGCCGCCACGCCCGACCTCGCCCGCTACAAGCATTCCTCGTGGACCCGGGACGACGGGGCGCCGGAAGGCATTCGCGCGCTCGCCCAGACCCCGGACGGCTATCTGTGGGTCGCCGGCCAGGACGGACTATTCCGCTTCGACGGCGTGCACTTCGAGCGTGTGTCTTCGCCGCGCCTGCAAACCCGGCTCGGAAGTGCCCCGCGTGCCCTGGCGGTGGACTTCAGGGGCAACCTTTGGATCGGCTACGACCAGGGCGGAGGCATCGCGGTCTATCGCGGCGGGAAGGTCGTCGACACGGCCATGCCGGACCCGCCGCCCATCATTCTGGGGATCATGCCAGCGCGCGACGGGACCATCTGGGCCAATTGGGGTGGCTGGGAAAACCGGCTGTGGCGCTACCGCAAGGGCCGCTGGGACAGCGTCGAGAAAGAATATGCCCTCCCATTCGGCGCGCTCTTCAACGGCTATTCTGCCCCGGACGGCACACTCTGGTTCGGACTCTGGGATCCCCGTGACCTCAGCAGCCACGCCTTGCGTCTCGCGCCCGGTTCGACCCGCTTCGCAACCTTCCCGACCCGCGGCCGATATCCCGCCGTGGCGAACGACAGGCGCGGTCGCCTGTGGCTGTCGGACACGAAAGGAACGGGACGGATCTTACCGGGCCGGCTGGGGTCGGAGCTGGCGGCTGTTGCCCTGCCGGCCGCCCCCGATCTCGTCTATCCCACGATCCGCTTCGACCATCGGAACGCTCTCTGGGGTACTTCGCGCTCCGGGGGAATTTTCCATGCCCGCGCACGCGACGATGACAGCCTCGGCACTCTCGAGCTGCTGAGGGCAAGGGATGGCCTAACCTCGGACCTGACGAATGCCATCCTCGTGGATCGGGAAGGAAATGTCTGGATAGGAACCGAGCAGGGGCTCGACCGCTTCCGCCCGATCGAGATCGTCGCCGAGGGCGACGTCCCCGTGAACCCGCGCGGCAGCATGACGATCGCGCAGGCGGCGGACGGCACCGTCTACATCGGAAGCGCAGAAGGCATATACGAGATCCGCGCCGGCGCCGCTCCGAAGCTCCGCAAGGTTGTGAAAGGGCAGCTTCAGGTCATCTGTCCGGCGCGGAACGGCTCCATATGGCTCGTCCATACCGGCCATGCGGTTCGGCTCGGCGACGCGGAAACCGGTCGGATCCCGATCCCTGGACCTCCCGGCCCGATCCATGCCTGCACGGAAGACGCGCAGGGCCGATTGTGGCTTACGGGCGAGAATGCGTTGCGCTGGCACGATGCAACCGGCTGGCATCGGGTGCCGAGCAAAGGGCTCGGCGGCGGCGGAACCGAGGAAGTCGTAACGGCACCTGACGGGCGCGTCGTCTTCAACATTCGCGGCGCTCGCTTCGGCATCATCTCGGGGACGTCGGTTCGCAGCGAAAGCGCGGCCGGTCTTGGCATCGGATACGTCAATGGCCTGACCCGGGTGCTCGATTATGTGCTCGTGAACGGCACCACGGGCGTGGCTCGAATTCGCGACGGCAGGATCTCCGTGATCCGGGCAGGCCGCTATCCCTGGGCGGCGCGGCTGCGCGATGCCGTGCAGACTCCGGCCGGTGACACCTGGCTGCTCGCTACGGCGGGTCTCGTTCGTGTGAAGACTGCAGAGCTCGACCGGGCGTTCGACAATCCCGGCTCCCCAGTGACGGCCGACACCTTCGACAGCCGGGACGGGCTTGCAAGCGGTCCCCAGCATTATGGCATCCGAGGCACGCAAATCGCCGTGGGAGGCGACGGGCGACTCTGGATCCTGACCCGCACGGGTGCATTCCGGCTGGATCCGTCGCGTCTCAAGGGGAACAAGATCCCGCCCGTCGTCTCGATCACCGGCGTGACAGCAGGGGATCTGAACGTGCGTGACCCCCGCGAGCTGACCCTGGCGGAGGGCACTTCCAGCCTCGCCATCAGCTATACGGCGCTCAGCCTCACCGTTCCGGCGCGCAATCAGTTCCGCTACAGGCTGGAGGGCGTCGATGACGGCTGGGTGGATCCGGGCAGCCGGCGCCAGGCATTCTACACGCGGCTCGGGCCGGGCACTTACCGGTTCCACGTCATTGCCGCGAACAATGACGGCGCCTGGAATCGCACCGGCGCCACGCTGAAAGTGGTGATACCCCCGACCTTCGTCCAGAGTTGGCCATTCTTCTGTCTCTGCGGTCTCGCGGCGTGCGGCGTAGCCGCAATGCTCTACTCGGCGCGTCTTCGATATCTCACCCGGCGCATCCGTGCACAGATGGAGGCGCGCCTGGCCGAGCGCGAGCGGATCGCGCAGGATCTGCACGATACGCTGCTGCAAGGCATCCAGGGCCTGATGATCCGCTTCCACGGTCTGGCGCTTCGCCCCGAGCTCGACCGGGCGACGAAGCGCGAGATCGACGAGGCACTCGATCAGGCAGAGGCGGCGCTCGTCGAGGGGCGCGAGCAGGTCGCAGGCCTGCGCAGTGCGCGTGTGACCGGCTTGCCTCTTCAGCTCGAGGAATTCATCGCCGGGCTGAGGCGCGAGCCGGGGCCGGTTCTGTTCCTCTCGGTCGACGGGGAGGAAAAGCTGGTCGAGCCGCTGGTCGCGGAGGAGGCGCTCAAGATCTCCCGCGAGGCCATCCTCAACGCGACCCGGCACGCCGGCGCATCCCGCATCGCCGTGAACATCGATTTTAGGCCTGACCGTTTCCTCGTGACCGTCGAAGACGACGGCGTCGGGATCGACGAGGCGATCATAGCCGCGGGCGGACGGGAGGGTCACTTCGGGCTGCGCGGCATGGCGGAGCGGGCGCAGCGCGTCGGCGGCGCGCTCAGCATCGAGACCGCCCAAAACGACGGCGCGCGAATCGTGCTCGAAGTGCCCGCGCGCGTCGCCTATCTGCGGCAGAGGCGTCCTTCGCCCCTTCGCCGCACGCTGAACGCCATGGCGGACCGCTGACGCGTTGCCGCCGGTCGGAGCCTTCACCGTCGCGGCCTAGCCGTCCAGATATTGGTCGAGGATGGGGAGGCGGCGAATGCGCTTGCCGGTCAGCTTGAAGATCGCGTTGCAGATCGCAGGCGCGACATTCGGCGACCCGCCTTCGCCCGTGCCCTCGATCGGATCGCCGCCCTCGAGGATCACGGTGTCGAGGATCGGAGTCTCAGACAGCCGCACGACCCGGTAGTCGTTGAAATTGCTCTCCTGCACCCGGCCGTTTGCAATCGAGATCTGTCCGAACAGCGCGGAGGAGAGGCCCCAGATCGCCGCGCCCTCCATCTGCGCGACGACTGCGTCGCGATTCACCGCCTTGCCCGGATCGGCGACCGTGCAGATGCGCTCGACGACGTATCTTCCGTCGCGGATCGCCACCTGCGCCGATTGCGCGACGAGGCAGTCCTGCCATTTGTGGCTGATGCCGATGCCGATCGCGCTGCCCGACGCGGTGGGCCCGGGCCAGCCACTGATCTCGACCAGCTTGTCGAGCGCCGCGAGCGCACGGGGCGTGTTCGCCAGCAGCTTTCGCCGAAGCGCGAGTTCGTCCACGCCCATCGCGGCCGCGACCTCGTCGATGAAGCTCTCGATGGCGAACACGGTTTGCGATGCGCCAACCGAGCGCCACATGCCCACCGGCACATGGGTTTCGCTGCGCACCCATCGCGCGTCGACATGCTCGAATTCGTAAGGCGGTACGACTGCGTCGGTGACTACGCTGTCGAACGCCTTCATCGCGACCGGATACATGCGCGGTAGGATCGACGGAGTCACCTGCCGGTGGCTGTACGCGTCGATGCGGTCCCCGGTGAAGCCGATCCTGATCTCGGAGATGCCCGCCGGGCGATAGAAATCGTGCGACACGTCCTCCTCGCGCGTCCAGATCAGCTTGACGGGGCGCGGCGCGAACTGCTTGGCCACGATCATCGCCTGCTGGACGACATCGGTCTCCTGGCGCCTTCCGAACCCTCCGCCGGCGACCAGCGGATGATAGTCGACCCGGCCGTCGGGAACGCCCAGAACCCTGGCCGCCGCCGCGCGCGCGTTCGCCGGATGCTGCGACCCGATCCAGATCTCGCCGCGGCCGTTCTCCGCCCGCGCCACGCAGGACATCGGCTCCATGGTGGCATGGGCAAGGAAGGGGACTTCGAACCGCCCGGTCATCACCTCTTGCGCCTTCGCGAGCATGCCGCGGGGGTCCCCGCGTGTTTCGACCGTCACGCCGGGTTGCGCCGCGAAATCCTTCTCGAATTGTGCGAAGATCGCCTTGTCGTCCACGGCGTCGTGCGGGGTTTCCGCCCAGGCAGGTTCGAGCGCGTCGAGGGCCGTTCGCGCCGTCCACCATCGATCTGCGACGATGGCAATGCCGTTCGGCAGATCGACCACCCCGCGCACGCCCTTGCGCCTGAGGACCTCGGCGCGGCGATCCGACTTGAGGGTGCCCCCGAACACGGGCGCCGACGTGACAGCCGCGTAGAGCATCCCGGGCAAGCGGATGTCGACGGCATATCGAGCCGAGCCGTCGACCTTGGAGGGGAGGTCGAGGCGCGTCCTCGCGCTGCCTTCGAAACGCGGCCGGTCGTCCGTGCGCTCGATCAGCGTGTCGGGGACGGGCAGGCGCGCGATCGCGGTGGCGAGCTGGCCATAGCGCGAGTCCATGCCGGCCCTCGGTCCGATCACGCGGCCGGTTTCGGTGCGAAGCCGTTCGACCGGAACCTTCCACCGCCGTGATGCCGCTTGCAGCAGCATCGTCCTGGCGATTGCCCCGGCCTTGCGGAACGGGCCGTTGAACCCCGACGTGCCGGTACTGGCACCGGTCAGCTGCTGGAACAGGATCGGGCTGTTATAGGCGGGATCGACCGAGGCGAGCTCGACCCGGATCCTGCTCCAGTCCGCGTCGAGCGTGTCGCCGAGCACCATGGAGAGAGCAGTCGATGTGCCCTGACCGATCTCGGCGAGGGGCGAGATGATGATGATCTCGTCCTCCTCGGTGATCTTGAGGAACGCAGTCCGATACCCTTCGTCTCGCCGCCCCGGCCCGGTCGCGAGGACCGGGAACGAGAGCATGAAGGCGCCGGCCATCGAGGATTGAAGGAACAGCCGCCTGCCGAGGGTCGGGTTGTTCATGCCGGCGCTCCCATGCGCGCGCCGCCGCGCGCCTCCTCCAGTGCCGCCCGGACCCGCGAGTAGGTTCCGCACCGGCAGATATTGGTCATCCGCGCCAGGATATCGGCATCGCTCGGGTTCGGAGTCTCGGCGAGCAATGCCGCAGCCGCCATGATCATGCCCGATTGGCAATAGCCGCATTGCGGCACCTGGTGCTTCAGCCAGAGCTGCTGGACGGGATGCAATCCCCCTTGTCCCAGCCCCTCGATGGTGGTGACCTTCGCGCCCTCGACATCCTCGACGGGGAGCAGGCACGATCGCGTGGCCTCACCATTCACGTGGACGGTGCAAGCCCCGCATTGCGCGATCCCGCAGCCGAACTTGGTTCCGGTCAGTCCCAGATCATCGCGCAAGACCCACAATAAGGGCGTGCCGGGCTCGGCATCCACCGAGACCTGCTCTCCATTCACGTCAAAACTGGCCATTTCGATCCCTGCATTTCGCGAAGCGCCGCGCCACTGTCGGCATCGCTTTCGCGGGCAAAGATCACCCCCGGGCGGGCGGCCGCAATCATACCCGCGTATCGTCCCCGGCCGTTCCCCTCAGCCCGACGCGCGCCGATCCCTCGACAGGGGGATGCGACTAGACGCGGGTATAAGTGTCCGCTGCATCGATCGCCTGTACCGCCTGCGCCGACACGCAAGTCGGAGCCGCCAGCATGAAGATCGAAGCAAGGAGCAAGCGGACGTGACCGCGGGAGCACGCCGTTATCGGCTGCCGCTTTTGGCGTCGGCCCTCCTGCTCTGCGGCGTGATCGCCTGGCGCGTGCTGATCCTGCCGGCCCCGCTCGCCTTCGCCGGCGGCCACCAGGTCGAACTGGCAGCCTATCCGGGCCGCAATCCGACGGGCGTCCCGCCGGAGCTGGACGGCGCGGACGTGGTCACCCGGGGCAAGTATCTGACCGAGGCCGCCGATTGCATGGCCTGCCATACCGCCAAAGGGGGGCACCCGTTCGCGGGCGGAAGGCCGTTCAAGCTTCCTTTCGGAACGCTTTATACGCCCAACATCACGCCCGACCGGGAAACCGGCATCGGTGCGTGGAACGATATGCATTTCCTGCGGGCGGTGCACGAAGGGATCTCACGCGACGGCACGCGGCTCTACCCGGCTTTTCCTTACGCCTCGTACAGCCTGATGCCGGACGCGGACGTTCTGGCGATCCGGCGCTACCTCGAGACGATCCCGGCAGTGCGGCTCGCCAACAGGCCGAACAGCTTCGGCTTTCCCTACAATCAGCGCTGGCTGATGGCCGTCTGGAGCGGCTTCTTCAATCCGGGAAAGCCTTTCCGGCCGATCGCGGAACGCAGCGCGCAATGGAATCGCGGAGCCTATCTGGTCGAGGGCCCCACCCACTGCGGCGAGTGCCACACGCCGCGCAATCTCGCGCAGGCGATGGATACGCGGAACAAGTTCGCCGGAGGGGTCGCCGAAGGATGGAACGCGTATAACATTACCAGCGACCGCGACAGCGGGATCGGCGACTGGAAACCGTCCGAAATCGCAGCATATCTCAAGTCCGGGCACGCCCATGGTCGCGGGGTCGCATCGGGACCGATGGCCGAAGCCGTCGAGCTCAGCTTCAGCAAGCTGACGCCGAGCGATGTCGCCGCGATCGCGAACTATCTGCGAACGATCCCGGCGCGCAGGACAAACGACACGCCAAAGGCGGCGGGGCCGGCTCCGGGGCAACCGTCGCTCGGTGCCGGCTATAGCGGCAACGGTGCACGCATCTTCGCGGACGCCTGTTCGGGCTGTCACGCCTGGAACGGCGCAGGGGCGATGGTCGGTGAGGCCCAGCTCAGCGGAAATCGTGCCGTCAACGATGCCACCGCGGCGAACGTCGCGCTGATGATCCTGCAGGGCGCGGGCACGCCGGGGACTCCTCGCCGATTCATGCCGAGCTTCCGCCAGAGCTATTCGGACAAGGAGATAGCGGACGTGGCAAATTATGTGACGGCCCGGTTCGGTTCGAAGCCGTCGACTGTCAGTGCGAAGCACGTCGGCGAGCTCCGTCACGAGTGAGGGTGCGGCGCAGGAGAGCAACGCCCCCAGTCGGTCGCGTGGCGATCCGTTCGAGTCAGGAAGACCATATGAAGATCGCAGGCAGATCCGGAACATCGGAGCGTGCTTCGAAATCCTGGAAGATCGGGCGGAGCCGATCCGTGGCGGCGCTTTGTGCACTGCTGTTTGCCGCCACTGCATCCGCGGCTGAAGAGGTTCCATCCTTTCTTCGCGAGATGCATGCGGCGATGGACCGGATGACGGACTCGATGGACGCCAAACCGACCGGAGACGTCGACATCGACTTCGTCGCGATGATGGAGCCTCACCACCAGGCGGCGATCGACATGGCCGTCGCGGAGCTCCGCTACGGCAAGAACGAACAGCTGAGGCGGCTCGCGCAGGAGATCATCGTCGATCAGCGGCAGGAGATCGCGGCGATGCGCATGGCCCTTGGCCGGCCGCTCCCCGCGACGGCTCCCGTTCCGACCGTCCCCGGCCCGGCGACGGCCCAGCACCAGCATCACAAGGAACGTGCGGAATGAAACCTATCGCCATGCTCCTGACCGCCGCGGCAGGTCTGACCATCAGCTGCGGCGCGGCCGCCCAGCAGGCGCCCTGGGCGAAGCCGGACACGCCTTCCGGTCCCAGAGACCGCATCTATGCGGCGGAGCAATTTTCGAACACGGTTTCGGTCGTGGACCCTTCCACGAACAGCCTGCTCGGAGTCATTCGGCTGGGCGATCCGCAGCCGATGAACCTCTCGCCTCTCTACAAGGGACAGGTTCTCGTTCACGGGCTCGGCTTTTCGCCCGATGGCCGGCAGCTCGCCGTGGTGTCGATCGGGTCGAATTCGGTGACCTTCATCGACACCGCGACCAATGCGGTCAGGCACACCACCTATATCGGCCGCAGCCCGCACGAAGCCTTCTTCACTCCGGACGGCAGGGAGGTCTGGGTGACCGTCCGAGGCGAAGATTATGTGTCGGTGATCGACGCCTCGACCTTCGCGGAGAAGGCGCGCGTGAAGACCCCCGGCGGGCCCGGCATGACGATCTTCTCGCCGGACGGGCGCTATGCCTATGTCTGCTCGTCCTTCAATCCCGAGCTCGCGGTGTTCGAAGTCAAGTCGCGCAAGCGTGTGGGCACCGTGAAGCAGCCAAGCCCCTTCTGCCCGAACATCGCGGCCACTCCGGACGGGCAGCAGGTCTGGTTCACCCTCAAGGATGTCGGCAAGACCATCGCCTTCTCGGCGAGGCCTCCATTCGCGATTCTGAAGGAGATCGACACCGGTCCGATCACCAATCACGTCAATTTTGCGCGGACCCCAGGCGGGCAGTTCGCTTATGTCACGATCGGCGGCAGCAACCAGCTCAAGGTCTTCAGGACCGACGACTTCAGCCAGCTCGCGACCATACCGGTCGGCAGTCTTCCGCATGGAATCTGGCCGTCCGGCGACGGCAAGCGCATCTATGTCGGGCTCGAGAATGCGGACGCGCTCGCCGCAATCGACACGGCGACGAACAAGGTCGTCGCGCAGATCCCGATCGGCCAGGCGCCGCAGGCGATCGCCTATGTGGCCGGCGGGGTGCCAAGCGGTGACGGACGCGCGGGACTGCAGCCGCTCGGCCTCGCCGGCGCCGCGGCGCACCTGAAGCTGGTTACGCTCGAGGGCGCTGTCGCAACCAGCGTGACGCTGTTCGACCAGGGGCTGACGCAGGTCCTCCAGGCCGCGGTGACCGGGCTCGCCCCGAAACGGGCCTATGTGCTCGCACTTGCGGAACATGGGGACGGCAGCGGCGCATTGCAGCCGCTCGCCAAGTTCATGACGAATCCTGCCGGATCGGCGATCGTGAATGCGGTCGGACCGATCCGGCAGCTCGTCTCGTCCGAAGCGTCGGTACCGCGACGCAATCTCGTGATCGCGGAGGGTGGCGATGGCGCTTCCACCAAGATCGTGCAGGTCCAGCAACGCTGAGTCTAAGCTTTGCATCATGATAGAAGGACTGGAAAACCCATGAGCGCTCCCAACGGCTTCGATACTGCGCGCGCATTCATTGGCGACGGGCGCCCGCCCGGTATCGGCGAGGCGCTGAATTTCCGACTTCTCGAGGTAGAGCGCGGCTTTGCGGTCTGCGGCGGCGAGCTCGGCCGGCATGCAATGAACGCAACCGGCTTCGTGCACGGCGGCTATATTGCGACGCTGCTCGACACCGCGTGCGGGTTCGCCGTGTTGAGCCTGCTCTCGGCGGATCAGACCTATACCACCATCGACTTGAAAACAGCCTATCACAGGGGTCTTAGACCGGAGGTCGGTACGGTGCGTGCGGAGGGCAGGGTGGTGACGATTGGCCGCCGCGTCGCCTTTGCAGAGGCGAAGCTCCTCGGTGGCGACGGCAAGCTCTACGCGAGCGCCACGTCGAGCCTGCTGGTCATCGCGTCCTGACGGATTGTGTACGGACTGCCGCCCGAAGACGGACGCGCTCCGGCAAGGGTCAGGCGGCCAGCGCCCGCTCGATGCAGGTGACGAGGTCTTCACCATCGAACGGCTTCTTGAGCGTGCAATAGGCGCCTGCTGCCAGCGCCTGTTCCCGCAGCGCATCGGTCGTGAAGGCCGAGATCAGGATCACCGGCACCGCGCACTCCGCGTCATGCATCCGCCTAAGAAGGTCGATGCCGCTCATTCCGCCGGGCATCTGGACGTCGCTGACGACGCAATGGCTGCCGTCCCTTGCTTCGGACGACAGGAACGCTTCGGCAGAGTCGAACAGCGCGACACGATATCCAAGACTTCGGACCAGCCCGTCGAGCGACGAACGGACGCCTGCGTCGTCGTCGACGATGGATACCAGCGGCTCTTGCGACAATTCCAATTTCCTTCCCGGCGCCGGTGTTCCGGCGGGATGTCAACGAAGCATGAGTGCGCCGAGACGCGATCGCGCGAAACTATACGCGCGGCTAGGTTTCTTACCAGCGCCGACATTTGCCGCATGCCCTACATCCCGATAGTCCGATCGCCGTGACGAGGGTGGATCGCGCCCGACCTTTGGTTCAAGGGAGGCCGGATGGACAACGCTTTCGATCGCGATGAGCGCAGCGGCCCTTCGGCAGGAGGCGCCCCTGGGGGAATCTCCATCTCGGGTGACGAACTCCGGCGCATGGTCGACGCCGTGCCGGCGGTGCTCTGCTATTTCGACACGGACCTCGTCTGCCGGTTCGCGAACCGGTATCTCGAAGAATGGTATCTTCGCACGCCCGAGTGGATGGTCGGCAAGTCCTTGCGGGAGATCATCGGCGAGGAGGACTTCGCGGCGCGCAGCCCGCATCTCGAGCGTGCCCGGCGCGGCGAAATCTCGGCCTTCACGACCTTCTCGCCGCTCCGCAACGGCACCTACCGGCAGGCGGACGTGCGGTACGTCCCGCGCATGGGACCGGACGGCTTCGAGGGATTGTATATCCTCACCTTCGACGTCGCCGAGCTGCATCATCGATTCCACAGCGTGTTTGACGGGACGGCTCTGGGATTCTGGATCGTCGACCTCGCGATCCTCGCCCGGATGCTGGGAGACGCCGGCGTAACCGACGCGAATTCGCTGCGCATTCACCTGGCCTCCGATCCCGATTTCGTCCGGCGCGCGCTCGATCGAACGCCCGTGGTCGCGATCAACGCCAAGGCCGCAGAAATGTTCGACATCGAGATCGAGGCTGCCCGCGGGCAGCCTTTCGGGCGGTGGTGCTGCGAGGCCAGCCTCCCCGCCTTCACGCAGAATCTATTCGCCTTCCTGTCGGGGGCCTCGTCCTTCGAGACCGAAACGGTCATGGCGAAGTCGGACGGCAACTGCCTGGATGTCGCGCTGACCTGCGCCTTTGCCAAGAACGCACCAGGCGAGACCGCGGTCATCGTCGGGACGACCGACATCAGCGAGCGGATCGGCAAGGAGCACGAACTTGCCAGGATGCAGGCCGATCTGGCGCATGCATCGCGCGTTGCGACGCTTGGGGAGCTCACGGCCTCGATCGCGCATGAGGTGAACCAGCCGCTCGCGGCGGTCCTCGCCAACGGCAATGCCGCGCTCCGCTGGCTCGGGCGCCCCGATCCCGAAATGGAGGAAGTGGAATCCGCCATTCGCCGGATGATGTCCGAATGCTCGAGGGCCGCGGAGATCATCACGCGGACTCGCGCGCTTGCGCGCAAGGGCGTCGGCACCCTGACGCGGGTCGATCTCAACCAGATGGTTGAGGACACGGTCGACATCGTGCGGCGGCAGGTGTCCAATCTGGGAGCCGAGCTGGCGCTGGAACTCGCCGACGGATTGCCGCGGGTCGAGGCGGACAGGATCCAGCTGCAGCAGGTCCTGATCAATCTCGTGATCAACTCGGCCCAGGCCATGGCGGAGCGTGACGGACCACGGGTGGTCGCGGTCAGCACCCGTGCGGCCGCGGGACATGTGGAAGTGGCGGTCTCGGATACGGGGCCGGGCGTGGGCGACGACCCGTCGCAACTGTTCGCCGCATTCTTCACCACCCGGGAGACGGGAATGGGCATGGGGCTGTCGGTGTCGAAGACGATCATCGAAGCGCATGGAGGATCGATTGGGGCGTGCAACCGCAAGGGCGGGGGCGCGCGCTTTGCCTTCATGCTCCCGGCCGCGGCCTGAGGAGGCTTCTATACGCGCGTATGAGTTTGCGACCTGCAGGTAGCATTTCGAACAACGTTTCGACGAGGCACTTCTCCGATCGAGGGCGGCCAACTCACCGACCGCCCGAACCGGAGAATTTTCATGAAGTACGCCATTATCGGATCGGGCGCGATCGGCAGCGCGATCGCCCGTCAGTTCGCACGCATCGACACACCGGTGGCCGTTGCCAACAGCCGCGGGCCGGAGGCGGTTGAACCGCTGGCGCAGGAACTCGGGGCCGCAATCGTGCCGAAACCGCTCGCGGACGCGCTGAAAGCTGACATCGTGATCGTGGCGACACCCTTCGATGCCGTTCCGTCGGCGCTTGAGCAAGCGGGTGCGTGGAATGGCAGGATCCTCGTCGATACCACCAACGCTTTGAACTATTCCGACTTCTCCCCGCTCGACCTTGGTGGCCGGCCCTCGACCGAGATCGTTGAGGATCACGCGCCGGGCGCGCGGGTGGTCAAGGCCTTCAATCATAATTGGGCGCGGGTTCTCGGTCGCGAGGCCTCGGACGGCCGTGACGGAAGCCGCGTCCTGTTCGTGTCCGGCAATCACGTGGATGCCAATGCGGAGATAGCGGAGCTCATCCGAGCGTTTGGGTTCACCCCGATCATCCTCGGCAGACTGGATGAAGGGGGACTTCTTCAGCAGTTCCGCGGCCCCCTCACCACGTACAGCCTGGTCTCTCAGGCACAGGGCGGCGCCAGTGCGCCGGAGATGGATCTCCTCAATCCCTGACTCTGACTTTTTACCAAGGACAGCGAAATGACGTCGCTCTTTGACCCGATCGAGCTCGGCGCGATCAAGGCGCCGAACCGGATCTTCATGGCTCCGATGACCCGCGCGCGCGGCACCCGTGACCACGTTCCGACACCGATGATGGCCGATTACTACCGGCAGCGCGCAAGCGCCGGCCTCATCATCTCCGAAGCGGTCGGAATCACGCAGCAGGGTCTGGGCTGGCCCTATGCCACGGGTCTGTGGACCCGAGAGCAGATTGCCGGGTGGAGGCAGGTGACGGATGCCGTTCACGACGCGGGCGGCCGCATCATCGTGCAGCTCTGGCACATGGGCCGGACAGTCCATTCGAGCTTTCTCGAGGGCGAGCGCCCCGTCTCCGCATCGGCGACAACAGCGCCCAGCCACGCCCACACCTATGACGGCCGCCAGCCCTATGACGAAGCGCGCCACCTCCACGCAGACGAGATCCCTGCGATTGTGAGCGACTTCCACCAGGGTGCGCTCAATGCGCTTGGAGCAGGGTTCGACGGCGCCCAGATCCACGCCGCCAATGGCTATCTGATCGATCAATTCCTTCGCGACAGCGCGAACTTCAGAGATGACCACTATGGCGGTTCGATCGCGAACCGCATCCGCCTCCTGCGCGAGGTGACGGAAGCGGTGGCGGAGGCGATTGGCGCCGATCGCACCGGGGTGCGCCTGTCGCCGAACGGCGAGACCCAAGGCGTCAGGGACAGCGATCCGCTGCCGCTGTTCGCGGCCGCACTCGAGACCTTGTCGGAGATCGGCATCGCGCACCTGGAACTGCGCGAACCTCCTGTCGACGGAACGTTCGGGGTCGGGGACATGGCGCCTCTCGCGCCGCAGCTTCGCCCCTTCTTCAAGGGGCCGCTGATCCTCAACTCGGACTTCGATGCCGCGAGAGCGGACGCGGATCTGAAGGCGGGCGTCGGCGACGCCGTCGCATTCGGGCGGCCATTCATCTCGAACCCGGACTTGCCACGCCGGATCGCCGAAGGGTTTCCCCTTGCGTCCGACGACATGGCGACTTGGTTCACGCAAGGGCCCGAGGGCTATCTCGACTATCCTGCGGCGCTCTGAGGCTTCGAGGAGCGCGGGGTAAGGGGCTTCGTGAACCTCCGGGCTCGCGTTCGGCGCTCTGACGCGATCCGTGCTGACAAGGCTCATCGGGTGATTCCGAAGAACCATGAGTCCGACTTGCTTGTGCTCGTGACCGTCTTCCAGGAATCGCTGCGGCCCGGTTCGGCCTCGAAGGCGTTCGCGAACCCGTCCGATATCGTGAGCACGTTGCTGTCGGGGGCGCTTTTCAGGATCGCCGCCCACGGCAGAATTCCCGACCTTCGGGCTGCCTGAGGGACGAGGCTGGCGGAGCCAGGCAGACCGACGAAAACAGTGCAATTCGCTTCAGGGGAAGCCTGGAGTGGCGATGATGTGGCCACCGGCCCTTTCGCGGGGCTGCATGAGGAGACTGAACATGGATGGTACGCTTGAGTCAGATTTGGAGCACCTGCTGCACGAGAGCATCAATCGGGTCTGGAACGAGCGGGACGCTGGACTGAGACGGCAAGCCTTGGCCGAACTTTATGCGGCGGATGCGACGCTCTACGAGCCTGACGGCGTGGCGATCGGGCCGGAGGCGATTGCGAACAGGGTGCAGGAGCTTCACGCCATCCTTGGCCCGGTGGCGCGGCTCGAATATGCCGGGCCGATTCTTCATCACCATGGCGTCGCCATCGGTCGATGGCGTGTGGGACCTGCGGGCGCGCCGCTCGCCACCGGCACGGACGTCGTCCACCTTCATGATAACGTTGTCAGCCGCATGTACGTGTTCATCGATGTGCCACCTGGTGATGCGGCGGCCTAGTTTCCGGTATCCGTTGTTCGAAGCGGGCTCGCGACGCGGGCCCGCTTTCTTGTCGGGCAGCCGGCCGCCTTATCCTCACGTATGACGTGCCGCTCCCTTCGGACTAACCGGCAGCCGACAAGGATGATTCAAACCAGAAGCGTCCTCGGCGATGAAGGCGGTGATCGGAACAGCGCCGGAGACGCACAATGCCTCATTCTGCCTTCCCAATGGATCTGCAACAGGGGGCCGCAGGGGCTGTCACTCCCCACAGCAGGGACCTGGATCCGCTGGAACTTGCCGCGGCTTCGATCGGAGCTTCCGATGGCGCCGAGGCGCTGGCTTCGCGAAACGGCCTTCTGGGAACGCTCCGGCGGCTGTTCGCCATCGGGCTGCCGGCACCATTGTCCAATCCGCAGCTCGAGGCAATCCGCAGGCTCGCGATTGTCGCCCGCGCGGGCAAAGCGGCCGCCGTGCGCATCGAGGTCAATGGCGCGATCGCAGCCGGCCTGACTCGGACGAAGGTACGTGAGGTTCTTCGGCTCCATGCACCGGCAAGACATGGAAATGGCGCCGCATGAAGCCGATGCCGGACGGCGCGCGAGTTGATCGGGCCCTTGCGGGCGTCCCGCTGGATGCGACCCGGCACGACGCGGCCACGGGAGCGAACACGCCGAGGTTTCGCCGCCGCGTGGGCTGCCGAGAACGGATCGGCGTCATCTTGACGCCCAAGCCGGAAACAGGTGCCAGCTAGCCGAGCATGAGGTCGAGGCTCAGAAGAATTTCGGAATTTCGCCGACTTGCGGAGTCGTGTCGGAGCCGAGATCGAGAAAGAGCTCGTCCACATAGCACCAGCCCCAGCCTTCGGGCGGGTCGTATCCCTCGACCACGGGATGGCGGGTCGCGTGGAAGTGAGCCGTGGCATGCCGGTTCGGCGACTGGTCGCAGCACCCGACATGGCCGCAAGCGCGACAGATCCGCAGATGCACCCACCATGAGCCGGTCTTCAGGCACTCCTCGCATCCGCGCGCACTCGGCATTACCTTGTTGATGGTCTGCACATGAGGACACTCGTCCATCACGATCTCCCGGGTTGGAGCGTTTCGAGATACTGGTGGATGGCGGAGACAACCACCGAGCCTTCGCCGACGGCCGAGGCAACGCGCTTGACCGATGCCGACCGCACGTCGCCGATCGCGTAGACACCTTGCCGCGAGCTTTCGAAGGGGCTGGAGGTTGAGGCCCCCGAAGAAGTTCCGGTGAGGACGAAGCCGCGATCGTCGAGTGCGACGCAGTCGCCGAGCCAGCCGGTGTTGGGCTCGGCGCCGACCATCACGAACAGGTTCGATGCCTCGATCACGCCCACCGCGCCCGACTGCCTGTTACCCCAGGTGATGCTTCGCAGATAGGGTTCGCCGGTCAACGACGTGACGCTGCTCTGGGCATGCAGGGTGATGCGCGGCGACGATCTGATCCTCTGCACGAGGTAATCGGACATCGTTGCCGCCAGGCCTTCGCCGCGCACCAGCATGTGCACATGGGAGGCGATACGCGACAGGAACATCGCCGCCTGTCCGGCCGAGTTGCCGCCGCCGACGACGACAACCTCCTGGCCCGCGCACAGCACCGCCTCCATCGGAGTCGCGGCATAATGGATGCCCTTGCCCTCATAATGCAGGTCGTCGGGCGTTCCCAGGCGTCGATAGCGGGCACCGCTCGCCACGATGACGCTTCTCGCGCTCACGCGGCTCCCGTCGTCCAGCACCAGACGGAAAGGGGACTCTGCGCACTCGAGCGAGACCACGCGCCTCGAGATGGCGAGACGCGCGCCAAATTTCTGGGCCTGGACATGCGCCCTGCCGGCCAGCGCCTGACCCGAAATGCCGGTCGGGAAGCCGAGATAATTCTCGATGCGGCTGCTGGTGCCGGCCTGGCCGCCCGGCGCGAGTTCCTCGATCAAGATGGTCCCGAGGCCCTCGGAGGCCGCGTAGACGGCGGCCGCCAGGCCACCCGGCCCCCCGCCGACGATGGCGACGTCATGCACCTTCGCCGGATCCGCAGGTTCCCACAACCCGATCGCATCCGCAACGGCCCGCGTGGACGGCCTCTTCAGCACCTCGCCGCCCGGACGGATCAGCGCCGGCAGGTCGGCATCGCCCAGGCCGAGCTGCGCAGCAAGCGCCCGGCCGTGCTCGGTGTCGACCGCATCCTCGAGCCGGACCGGATAGCCATTGCGCGTCAGCAGGCGTTGTACGGCGAGCGTGTCGCCCGACCCTCGCATGCCGAGGAGGGTGGCACTTCCATGCGCGTGCCGGATGATCCCGATCCGTCGCAGGATAAAGGCTCGCATGATGATCTCCGCGACGTCCGGTTCCCCGCTCAGCAGGCGGCGAAAGGAAATGCGGTCAAGCCTCGCGACACGCGTTTGCTCGACCGCGACGGCGCTGACGAGGCTCGCACGATCATTCAGCAGATCGAGCTCGCCGGTGAACTGGTTGCGATCGTGGCGAACGACGAGGCTTTCTGCGCCGCCGGCCCCGGCCTCGTAGATTTCGATCGCGCCGTCGAGCACGATGAAGAAGTCGACCGACCGGTCGCCCGGACTGGCGAGGCGTGTTCCCTCGGCAACGGCTTCGAGGACGCCATAGGATGCTGCGCGCTCGACCATGTCCTCCGGCAGGTCGGGAAAGGTCTGTGCCCACCGCGCATAAGGATCTGCCGGATCGTCGCGGAAGGCCCCGGACCAGTCTGGGGTGGCGGCTGTCATGGCAATCCTTCCGGGCAAACGAAGCAATGACGGCTGCGTTAGGCCCGGCCGAACGCGACGCTAAGTTATACGCGCGTCTAGCCGGCTGCGCGGACGCCGGGCAGTGCAGCGGCGGCGCCCGCCTCTTCCTGCTCGACATCCCGGCACGGGCGAGCGCGCCCGACGATACCAGACGCGGGTTCAGGCCGGACATACGCGGGTATAGGCATTCATGGCGCGCTTGGTCGGGCAGTCTTCGGGCAATTCCACCCAAAGGGCTCACCGACCCATGATCGCGCTTCACTCTCGCCGGCGCCGCGCGCTGGTACCGTTTTTCGTCGCCCTGGCCGCCTCCGGCTGCTCGAAGCCCGTGCCGGAAGCGCCGACACGGCAGAAGGTCACCGTCGCGACCCCGCTCGAGCGGGAGGTGGTGGACTGGGACGAATATGTGGGCCGCTTCGAGGCGATCGAGGACGTGCAGCTGCGGCCGCGCGTGTCTGGCACGATCGATCGGGTCCTTTTCGCTGACGGCCAGGCGGTTCGCAAGGGTCAGCCGCTCTTCGTGATCGACCCGAGGCCGTATCGGGCGACGCTCGGCCAGGCGCGCGCCCAGGTCGCCAAGGCCGCCGCGACGCTGCACAATGCCCGCAGCGAATTCGCACGCGCGCAGCGCTTGCTGGCGACGCAGGCGATCTCCCGCGAGGAATATGAGCAGAAGCAAGCGGTCGTCGGCACGACCGCGGCCGACCTCCAGGCGGCGCAGGAGAATGTCCGCAACGCGCTGCTGAACCTCGAATTCACGACGATCCGGGCGCCGGTGTCGGGCCGCATCTCGGATCGACGCGTCAGTCCCGGCAATTATGCTTCCGCAGGCGAGACCGTCCTCAGCCGCATCGTTTCCACCGATCCGATCTGGTTCTCCTTCGACGGAGCCGAAAGCCTCTACCTGAAATATATGCGACAGGCGAGGGCAGGGGAGCGAGGCTCGTCGCGAACCGCCGCCAATCCGGTCGACATCCAGCTCGCCGACGAGCCGACCTATCGCTGGCGCGGCAAGATGAGCTTCGTCGACAATACGATCGACGGCAATTCGGGCACGATCCGTGCCCATGCCGTGGTCTCGAACCCGGACGGGTTCCTGACGCCGGGCCTGTTCGGACGCGCCCGGCTGCTCGGATCTGGCCGCTACAAGGCGCTGCTGATCCCCGACGAGGCCATCCTCACCGACCAGACGCGGCGGCTGGTCTATGTCGTCGGTGCCGGCGGCAAGGCGGAGAACAAGGTGGTCGAGACCGGGCCTCTGGTCGAGAGGCTGCGAGTCATCCGCCGCGGCATCTCCGCACGCGACAGGGTCGTGATCGAAGGCGCCACGCTCCTGCAGCCGGGAATGGAGGTGGATTCCCGGAAGGTACCGCTCAGACCCCGCGCGCAGGACACGTCGCCGAACGCCGTTCCCGAAACGGCGCCGCTCCCCTCCGAAGCGACGGCAGGCTGATCTCATGAAATTCCCGCATTTCTTCATCGAACGGCCGATCTTCGCCGCCGTGGTCTCGATCCTCATCGTGGTCGTCGGACTGGTCGCCTACCCAGGCCTGCCGGTCTCGCAATATCCCGAAATAGCCCCGCCGACGGTGGTCGTCAGCGCAACCTATCCGGGCGCCACCGCCGAGACCTTGTCGGAGACCGTGGCGGCGCCGCTCGAGGAAGCCATCAACGGCGTCGAGGGCATGATCTACATGGCATCGTCGGCGACCGGCGACGGCAGCCTCTCGATCACCGTGACGTTCAAGCAGGGCGTCAGCATCGATCAGGCGCAGGTCCTCGTGCAGAACCGGGTGTCGGTGGCCGAGCCCCGCTTGCCCGAGCAGGTCCGCCAGATCGGCGTCACCGTGCTCAAGAACTCGCCGGATATCCTGATGGCGATAGCGCTCACCTCGCCCCGCCACAGCCTCTCCCAGCAATATGTCTCCAATTATGCGACGACCCAGATCATCGACCGCCTGGTGCGTATTCCCGGCGTCGGGGGCGTTCGCGCGTTCGGCGCACGCGAGACCAACATGCGCGTCTGGATCGATCCCGATCGCGCGGCCTCGCGCAACCTTACCGTCGACGAGATCGTCTCGGCGGTCAGGCGCAAGAACACGCAGGCCGCGGTCGGGTCGGTCGGGCAGCCGCCCTTCAACCAGGGCGGAACCGCATTCCAGCTCGGCATCCAGGCCGACGGCAGGCTTGCTACGCCGGAGCAATTCGGCGCGATCATCGTCAAGCGCGATTCCGAAGGCCGGCTGACCCGGCTTCGGGATGTGGCCCGAGTCGAGCTCGGCGCCCGCGAATATGGCGTCAACGCGGCCCTGAGCGGCGAGCCGATGGTCGCGCTTGCGGTGACCCAGCTGCCCGGATCGAATGCGCTCACGACCGCCGATGCCGTTCGGCACGAGATGGAGGAGATCAGCAGGACCTTCCCCGCAGACCTGCGATACACGATCCCCTACAACCCCACCGACTATATCTCGGCATCGATCGAGGAAGTGTATCGGACCCTGTTCGAAGCGATCATCCTGGTCGGCCTCGTCGTCATCCTGTTCCTCCAGAGCTGGCGCGCGGCGCTCATCCCTCTGATCGCGGTTCCGATCTCGCTGATCGGCTCGCTGGCCTGTCTCGCCGCCTTCGGATTCAGCCTGAACAACCTTTCGTTGTTCGGGATGGTGCTTGCGGTCGGGATCGTCGTCGACGACGCAATCGTGGTCGTCGAGAATGTCGAGCGTCTGATGGAGGAAAAGGGGCTGACGCCGCGACAGGCGGCGCATGAGACGATGGACGAGGTCGGCGGGGCTCTGATCGCGATCGCGCTGGTTCTCAGCGGGGTCTTCATCCCGACCTCCTTCATCCCCGGCATCTCCGGTGCCTTCTACCAGCAGTTCGCGCTTACCATCGTGTCGGCTGCGGTGATTTCGGCACTCGTGTCGCTCACCCTGTCGCCCGCACTTGCCGCAATCGTCCTGAGGCCCAAATTGGATGCCGCCCCGCGGTCCGGTGTGCTCGGCCTACCGGTTCGCTTCGCGCGGGGGTTCAACCGGGGCTTCGACTCGTTGGCCAGGCGCTTCGGCCGGTTCACCGCCCGCGCCGTGCGCTCGCTGATCATCGTCGGGATCGCTTATGCCTGCCTGATCGGCATCGCCGCTTGGCGGTTCTCGGCGACCCCGACCGGTTTCATCCCGGCGCAGGATCAGAGCTATCTGATCGCCGCAATCCAGCTTCCCCCGGGCTCGTCGCTGCAGCGGACCAACGAGGTGATGAACGAGGTGAACCGGATTGCGCTGCGCAACCCGGCGACCGAGCATACGGTTGCATTTGCCGGCGTCGACGGCGCGACCCTGACGTCCGCGCCCAATGCGGCTGCCATGTTCATCACCTTGAAGAAGATCGGAACCCGGCCGGATGCGAATACGGTGGCGGCGGAAATACGCGCGCGGCTGGGCACGATCACCGGCGGAAACGTCCTGCTGATCCCGCCGCCGCCCGTGCGCGGCATCGGCACCGGCGGCGGCTGGAAGATGATGATCGAGGACCGGGCCGGGCTCGGCTACAAGGCGCTCGAGAGCGCCGCCACCGCGATGACGGCGAGGGCCAACAAGACCGAGGGGCTGTCCAGCACCTTCACGACGTTCAGCGTGCGCACTCCGCGCCTGCATGCCGACATCGACCGCGATCGCGCCGAGCAACTGGGCGTGCCGGTGGAGAACGTCTTCTCGACGATGGGCACCTATCTCGGCTCTACCTATGTCAACGACTTCAATCTGCTCGGGCGAACCTTCCGGGTCACCGCGGAAGCGGATGCGCCCTATCGCGACCAGGCGTCCGATGTCGGCCGCCTCAAGACGCGCTCCGACTCCGGCGCCATGGTGCCGCTCGACGCGGTGCTGACGCTGAAGAACGATGCAGGTCCCTACCGGGTTGTGCGCTACAATCTCTACCCTTCGGCAGAGCTGCAGGGGGACACCGCACGAGGCTATTCGAGCGGCCAGTCGCTGCAGGCGCTGGCCGCCATCGCGAAGGAGACCTTGCCGACCGGGATGTCGTTCGAGTGGACCGATCTCGCCTACCAGCAGCAGCAGGCAGGGAATACGGGGTCGCTCGTCTTCGGCCTTGCCGTGCTCTTCGTCTTCCTTCTCCTCGCCGCCAATTATGAGAGCGTCGTCCTCCCATTCGCCGTGATCCTGATCGTGCCGATGTGCCTGCTTGCGGCGATCGTCGGCGTGAACCTGATGGGAATGGACAACAATATCCTGACCCAGGTCGGGCTGATCGTGCTCATCGGCCTGGCCGCCAAGAACGCCATCCTGATCGTCGAATTCGCCAAGCAGAATGAGGATGCCGGGATGGAGATGCACGAGGCCGCCAAGCACGCGGCCGAGCAGCGGCTTCGGCCGATCATCATGACCTCGATCGCGTTCATCCTCGGGGTGCTGCCGCTGGTGGTCGGCACCGGCCCGGGCTCCGAAATGCGTCAGGCGCTCGGGGTCGCGGTGTTCTTCGGAATGATTGGCGTGACCGCCTTCGGTCTCCTGTTCACCCCCAGCTTCTACGTCATCAGCCGCAAGGGCGGCGACTGGTTGTCGCGTAAGATCGGCTCGATGCGAACGAAGCGGCCCCTCAACCAAGATGCAGCGAGCGCACAGTGAAGAAGCTGATCCTGATCTCCGCCATGAGCCTGTCCGCCTGTACGGTGGGACCCGACTATCAAGTGCCCGAGGTGGCTCGCACCCGCCCGGGAAGCGTCCGCTTTATCGAAGAAGGTGCGCAACTCGACCCGCGACCGCTGCCGCCGCGCTGGTGGCAACTCTATGACGACCCGGTTCTCGACCGGCTGGTAGCGGAGGCGCTCGCGCACAATCCGGACGTGCGGACCGCGGCGGCAAGCCTCGCCCAGGCACGTGCCGTGCTGTCCGAACAGCGCGGTGCGCGCCTGCCGCAGACCGGTCTTCAGGGTTCCGCGACCTATGCTCGTGTCTCTCCCGCAGGAAACCCGGCGGGCTCCGCCAGTGGCAGCGCACGGTCGGTACAGACCGATTATTACTCGGCTGGTTTCGATGCGTCGTACGAGGTCGATCTCTTCGGAGGCGTGGCCCGCGCGATCGAGGCGGCGCGTGGGGATGTCGAGGCTGCGGCGGCGCAGCTGGATGCCGCGCGGGTGGCCATCGCCGCCGAGACTGCCAGAGCCTATGTGCAGACGTGCAGCAGCGCCGCGCAGCGCGATGTCGCAGCCGAGACGGCGGCGCTCCAGCGCCGGACCCTGGAACTCACGCAGTCCCTGGCCAGCGCCGGCAGGGGCACCGAGCGCGACGTGCGGCGCGCCGACGTCGTCCTAGCACAATCCGAGGCGACGGTGCCGTCGTTCGAGGCCGAACGCCGGGCCTCGCTTTATGCGCTGACGGCACTCACCGGGCGTCCGCCCGAGGACCTGGACGCGGATGCTGCGGCCTGCGTCGCTCCACCCGGCCTCGATGCGCCGATCCCGATTGGTGACGGTGCGACCCTGCTGGCCCGGCGGCCGGACGTTCGGGCGGCCGAACGGGCGCTTGCGGCCGATACGGCGCGGGTCGGCGTGGCGGTCGCGGATCTCTACCCCTCGATCCGGCTGCTGGGCAATATCGGCTTTGGCGGCACGTCGCCCGGCAACGCGTTCAAGCCGTCGGGGTTCAGCTTCTCGGTCGGGCCGTTGATCTCGTGGAATTTCCCGAACCGGACTGTGGCACGGGCCCGCATCCGGCAGGCGCGGGCCGGCGCCGATGCGTCGCTGGCGAGGTTCGACGGCACAGTGCTGGCTGCGCTTCGCGATGTCGAGCAGGCGCTGGCACGCTACAAAGGCGAACTCGAACGCAATGTCGTGCTCGAGCGGGCGGAGCGCTCCAGCGAGCGGGCCGCGGCGCTTTCGAAACAGCGTTTCGACAATGGCGCCGACAGCTTCCTCCTGCTGATCGACTCTGAACGCGACCGTGCCACGGCGAGAGCCGAACTGGCCGAGTCCAGGCGCGCCGTTGCCGAGGCTCAGATCAGCTTGTTCAAGGCGCTCGGCGGCGGGTGGGAGCAGGCACCGGAACCAGACCGGCTGAAGAGCGGGAACTAAGGGCCTGGCATTTTCCGGTAAGCGTCGTCGCTTGATCGGGCGGCAGGCGCCGGAGGGGGAAGGGGGTCTCGGAAGAAACGGGCGCGTCGACATTCTCGAACCGCGCGGCCTGCGGCTGGAGCGTCTCGCCGCTGCGGCGATGCGCGGATCGGCGCCCATCGGAGCGCCGCGGCACCAAGTCGGGGCAGCATGGCCCGCGCGCCGAAAGTCGATCGGCCGTGGTCGGTCAGGCCAATGCCGCCGCCATTGCCGGGCTTTCATCGCCCGCGAGGATTGCGCGGCGCCCCACCACCCAGGATGCAACTTCGTCGGCGCTCACCTCCAGCGCCTCGAGCACGCGCGCCGCGGTCTCAAGCCCGCCGGTGCCGGGCACTTCGATGACGGGCGTGAGACCGACATTGGCAAAGCCGATCGCGGCCGCGGCATCGCCGACCACCGCGATCCGAAGCAGCCCGGGAAAATATTTGCGCGTGAGGGGCGTGAGCCGGCCGGATATCTCGAGCGAGGGCTCAGTAAGGACGCTGACGCGGCGGCCAGCAAGCGCAGCGGGTTCCCAGATCCGCGGGTCGCTGAGATCGCCGAACTCCACCCGGTACCCGTCGGCAAGCGCTTCGGCCAACCGGCGCTGGTCGGTATCCATCGCCACATAACCGAGGTCGAAATGGATCAAGGCGTCCGCGACGGCGCGTCCGACCTCGCCCATGCCGAGGATCATGACCGGGCCGATCAGCGCCTTCGGCTGAAGCTCGGGATCGTGTGCGAGCCGGCGGCGCGCGCGCAGGCTTCCCGCGAGCCAGCGCCCGACCGATGCGAGCCCGGGGGTCATTGCAATGGTCGCGGCAACGGATGCGACGACGACGGATGACCATTGGGGGCCCACCGATGCGCGGACACCGGGCACGCTGAGGATGACGAAGGCGAACTCGGATCCTTGCGCGAGCAGGAATCCGAGCTGCACCGATCCCGGCACCGACCATCGGAAGATCAGGCTGGCGAGCATATTGGCGATGACCTTGATCGCCAGCAGCCCGCAGGCGACGAGCAGCACGAGGTGCCACGCGCCGAGGAGCGTGGGCATATCCAGAGACAGGCCGACCGAGACGAAGAAGAAGCCGAGCAACAGGCCCCGGAACGGCTTGATCTCCGACTGGACGATCGACCGGTAGGGCGTATCGGCAAGCATCGCTCCGCCCAGAAAGGCGCCGAGGGTGACGGACAGGCCGATGCTGCCCGTCGCCCATCCCGCCGCGAGCGCGACCAGCAGTGCCACGGCGGTGAAGACTTCCTCGTTTCGGCTTCGGGCGACAAAATCGAAGACCGGGCGCACCACGAAGCGCGCCAGCAACAGCGACGCGCAGAAGCACAGCGCCGCGCGCGCCAATGCGCCAAGGCCTGCCTCGAGCGGGGCTCCGCCGTCCTGGAGCGACGTGGCGACGATCAGGATGAAGATCCCGGCAACGTCCTGGAAGACGAGGATTGCGGTCGCCGTTCGCCCGACAGGACAGTCCTGCTGGTGGCGCTCGGCGATCAACCCGACCACGACCGCGGTTGACGATAGCGCCAGCGCGGCGCCGAGCAGCAGCGCGCCGCCCCATGGCAATCCGCTTAGCCGGGCCGCTGCCGCCAGCATAAGGCCGGCCAGCAGCACCTGCGCCGGTCCGAAGCCGAATATATCACCGGCCTGGGTCCGCAGCCGCGCGAAGGAGAAATGAAGTCCGATGTCGAACAGGAGGAACAGCACTCCGAGCTCCGCGAGCACGGCGATCGTCTGTCCGGAGGGCCCGGGGTTGAAGCCGGAGAGACGGAGCACCAGCCCAAGGGCGATATAGCCGACGATCGGGCTGAGGTGCAGCGATCGCGAGCCGATCGCTGCGACGATCCCGAACGAGAGAAGCAGGATGACGGGCAGGAGTGCCGAGAGGAGATGATCGGATCCGTTCACGGCGTTGGGGCCGCGGGCCGCGCGCCCCGATCGACGTTCAAATGCCCCTGCTGCACGAACGCCGGGCCGCGGAAGCATGTCGCAGACCGAAAGGACTCCGCTCCCGGGTGTACCGTGTCGCGTGTTTCCGGGTCACGCATCCAGCCGGGTTCCGGTCATATTCTCGCTGAGCGCCCACAGCTTCTCCGACAGATCCGGATCCGACGCCCATGGCCTCACTCCGTCCTTCCTGCTGTCCGCCGCGTCGCGGACCGGCGCTATGTCGCAATCCTCGCAATAGACTCCGCCGAGGCCGTCGAGTGCCCGGCTGGTCGCGCACCAGATCGCGGTTGCGGCACCCTGCTGCACGGTCTTCAAGTCGTTAGCGGGATCGATGCGCGGTTCCCCGCCATCGTCCAGCGCTCCGAACGCGGCGACCTGATCGCGGCTGAGATGGCGCGCGAGATCGGTCAGGATCGAGCCAGGATGGACGGAGAAAGCGCGCACGCCGTGCACTTCGCCGCGGCGATCGAGGCCCAGGGCGAACAGGGCGTTGGCGGTCTTGGACTGTCCGTAAGCGGTCCAGGGCTCGTAGGGGCGCATGGCGAAATCCGGATCCTCGAAATCGAACGGCGAGATGCGGTGGGCGCGCGACGAAAGCGACACGACTCGCGCGCGCTTCGCCGCCCGCAGCGCAGGGAACAGGCGGCACGTCAGGCGGAACGGCGCGAGATGGTTGACCGCCAGCTGCATTTCATGGCCTTCTCGGGTGTGTTCCAGCGGCGAGGCCATGATCCCGGCGCTGTGGATCAGAATATTGAGGCTATGGCCGCTCGACAGGAAGCGGGCTGCGAAGGCATCGATCGATGCCGGGTCGGCGAGCTCGATCGTGTCCACGTCCACATTCGGCATGCCGCCAAGGGTACGCCTGGCCTTCTCCGCGTCGCGAACCGGGATGACGGCTCGCGCGCCGGCCCCGGTGAGCACGCGCACCATCTCCAGGCCCAGCCCCGAAGAGCCGCCTGTCACGATCGCGGTCCTGCCGGTCAGGTCTATGCCGGCGATCACCTGTTCGGCAGTTGTGAAGGGGCCGTAGCCCGACCCGAGAGGGACCTGTCTGCTGGTCATGGTTGCTCCGATTCGTCGATGGTTGGCATTGCGCGGCACTGCCGCGCCTGAAAGCCGGGGTGGCGGCATTGGCGCACCTGAGGCGGGGGCGAAGGCAGAGCCGGCTCAGAGCGGGCCGCTGCCTGGAGAAAGATCGATGATGCCGCGGCGCGCGGCGATCGTCACCGCCTCGGTCCGGTCGGCAACCCCGAGCTTCGCGAAGATGCTCTTCACGTGCGCCTTCACCGTCTCTTCGGTGATGCCGAGGTCGCGCGCGACGCCCTTGTTCGCAAGCCCGCGGGCAACGCAACGCAGCACCTCCAGCTCACGGTCGGACAAAGTGTCGCGCATCGCGTTCATGCCGATGTCGTTCGCGATCTCCGGAGGGATATGAATGCCGCCGGCGTGGACACCGCGGATCACGTCGAGCAATTCTCGCCGTAGCGTGCTCTTGAGCAGATATCCGGTTGCGCCGGCCTTCATTGCCCGAAGCGCCTGCGCATCTCCGGCATAGGTCGTCAGCACCACCAGGCGCGCCGACGGGAATTCCGCCCGGATCGCAACGATCGCGTCCAGTCCGCCCATTCTAGGCATCTGCAGATCGATCAGCGCGACGTCCGGCCGAAGCCGGCGGAAGCCCTCGACGGCTTCGAGTCCGTCTTCCGCTTCGCCGATCAGCTCCATGTCGGGCTGGTGTTCGAGCACGGACGCGACCCCGAGCCGGATGAGCGGGTGATCGTCGGCGACGAGCACGCGTATCGGCCTCCTGGCTATCATATTCATTTCGAACGCATCTCTCCATCGGGACCGGTGCGCCGTCTTGCATGCGCATGCGGAGCGGCCAGCCGGATTGGCCTGTCAGCCGGTTGCCGGTTCGCGTTCGATTGTCGATCCCTCTGTCGAGGGACTTCGAGGCCCCCTCCATTCGGGAATTGAGGGTGCGAAGCGCCCGCCGCTACTCTGCCCAGTGTCGGAAGAGGTGGGGGCGAACAGGCTGACTCCGGCACGTTCCATGATTTGCAGGATCCGGGGTTCCGCCAATGCGCCAGTCGACGGCAAGCGATGAACGAGAGCACGCCGCTGCCGCGCCTGCCGCTGGGGATGCGCGCGGACGCCTTCCAGGAATGTCTCGGCGTGAGGGGCCCAACACGATCCTCTGCGCGGGCCTGTGCGAGCCCGAAGGCCCCGTGGCGCTGGCCGACGGATCGGTCGCGCTGGTCGAGATGGGCGCGGAGCGCGCCAGCGTGACGCTGGTTGCCGCGGACGGCCGCCGCCGCGCTCTGGCAAGCCCGGGCGGCAGGCCGACGGGCCTTGCGATAGACGGAGACGATCATTTCTGGGTGGCGGGCGGCGGCGACTGCCTGCTTCGGATCGCCCCTGACGGGCGCGTCGTCATGCGCCTCGACGGAGACGGGCAGGGACCGTTCCTCTATCCGAACGATCTCGCCTTCGGACCCGACGGACTTCTCTACATGTCGGATTCCGGAATGCGGCGCGGCGACCTCCTCGTCGGTCCCGACCTTCGGCAGGATTTCGCCCGCGCCGACTATGACGGTCGCCTGTTCGCGATCGATCCGGTTCGCGGAACGGTCGTCCGGCGACTGCAGACCGGATTGCGCTTTGCGAATGGGGTGGCGTTCGGCCCCGACGACGCCCTCTATTATACCGAGACTCTCACCGGCCGGATCTACCGCCAGGAGATCGGTCTCGCCCCCGAGGTCTTCGCGCAGGTGTCGGAAGAAGATCCGGCCGATCGCTTCCGCGGCCCTGACGGCATGGCGTTCGACGCCGATGGCCGATTGTTCTGCGCAATTTACGGCGAGGGGAGAGTGGCGGTCGTCGACGGAAGCGGCGCGGTGCTGCCCGCCATCGCCACTAACGGCGATCGCCCGACCAACGTCGCTTTCCGCGTCCGGGACGCCGAATTGCTGATCACCGAGGTGCAGTTCGGCACCATCGAACGGGTCGCGGCCGCCGCTCCGGGCCTGCCGTTGCACCTGCCGAGCTCCGGACGATGAGTGAGGCGCGAGCAAGCGCGTGCCCGCGGCGGCGGTCAGGCGCCGAGATTGAGCGCGTTCACCATGCCGATGAAGTCGGCAAGCGTTCGCGCGCCCAGCTTGCGCATCGCGTTGCCGCGGTGGATCTTCACAGTGATCTCGCTGACGCCGAGGTCGAACGCGATCTGCTTGTTCATCTTGCCCTTGGCGACTCGGATCATGACCGCGCGTTCGCGGGCGCTGAGCGACTCCGCTTTCTCGCGCAATGCGTCGGTCTCGCGCCTCTTCTCGCGGTCGGCGGCGTCCTTCGCGAGCGCCGTCGCCACCGCCTCGAGCATGTCCTGCTCGCGGAACGGCTTGGGCAGGAAGTCGACTGCGCCCGCCTTCATGCCGCGTACCGTCATCGGGATATCGCCATGCCCGGTCATCAGGATCACCGGCATCGTGATACCGGCGGCGGTGAGCTTCTCCTGGAATTCGAGACCGCTCATCCCGGGAAGCCGGACGTCGACCACCAGGCAGCCGGGGCTCCGCGTGCTGCCGGACTGAAGAAACTCGCTCGCCGACCCGAATTGCCGCGTCTCATAGCCTACCGAGCGGAACAGGGCGTCGAGCCCCACGCGAAGGCCCGCATCGTCCTCGACGATGAAGACCACAGGGCCGCTGCCTTCCGACTTTTTCTCAACTGCCTGCATCACCAGCCGAAATTGGCCGTCGCAGGCCAAGCCGTCAACGGGACCTATACGCATGGATGATGTGGCAGCGACGACACCGGGACCGGACTACGGCCAGTCGACCACCGACGCGGTGCCGGCCCTGATCTCGTTCTTCGACGCGGATCACATCTGCCGTTATGCGAACGATCATCATCTGCGCTGGTATGGTCGATCCCCAGAGGGCCTCGTCGGCATGCACATGCGCGACTTCCTCGGCGAAGACGCATATCTCGAGCGTTTGCCGCACCTCGAACGGGTCGCTGCCGGCGAGCAGGTGTCCTTCGAAGCGTCCGTGCCATATCGCGACGGGGGATGGCGGGACGGCGCGATACGCTATGTGCCGAGGTTCGGGCCGGCCGGCTTCGAGGGCTTCCACACCCTGGTCTTCGACCGCAGCCGCGACCAGCACCGCTTCCGCAGCGTCTTCGACGGCACCGCCGTCGGTTTCTGGGAAATCGATCTCTCCAACATGCGCGCGATGCTCGCACAGATGACGGAAGAGGGGCGGGACGTGCTTGCACATGTCGAAGCCGACCTTTCGTTCGTCCGTCAGGCACTCGCGGTCACGCCCGTGCTCGATCTGAACGAGAAAGCGTGCCGAATGCTGGCGGTCGAGCGCGGGTCTTCGATCGGGCGCCCACTCGGAGACTGGTGTCCCGACGAACATCTCGATGCCTGGAACCGCAACCTGCTCGCCTATCTTCGCGGCGAGGAGAGCTACGAGACCGAAACCGTCGTGCGCCGGCAGGACGGTTCCACTTTGGACGTGCTGCTGAGTTGCGCTTTCCCGAACACACCGAGCCAGCAGGTCATCGTCGTCGTCGGCATGGTCGATATTTCGGAACGCGTCGCTCGCGAACGCGAGCTTGCAAAAGCGCAGGCGGATCTCGCGCATGCGGCGAGGGTGGCGACCTTGGGCGAGTTGATGGCCTCCATCGCACATGAGGTGAACCAGCCTTTGTCCGCGGTGGTCGCCAACGGGAATGCCGCGCTGCGCTGGCTCAATCGCCCGGAGCACGAGATCGAGGAGGCGCGTTCCGCCATCAACCGCATCATGAGCGAGGCGACCCGTGCTTCCGAGATCATCGCACGAACCCGGCAGATGGCGGTCAAGGGCACGTCCAGCCGCACCGACTTCTGCGTAAACCAGATGATAGAGGAAGCCGTGGAGATCACCCGGCGCCAGACGGCGGCGCTCGGGGCGACGATTTCCCTGTCGCCAGCGCCCGGCATGCCGCTCCTCCACGCCGATCGCATTCAGCTCCAGCAGATCATGATCAATTTAATCGTCAACGCGGCGCAAGCCATGCACGAGCAGCCGGAGGGCGCGCGCCGAATCGCCATCGCGTCCTATGCGTGCGAGGCCGGCCTGATGATCGAGGTCGCCGACACAGGGCCTGGCATCGGCGACAAGGCGCACCGGATCTTCGACGCCTTCTTCACCACCAAGCCCGATGGGATGGGGATGGGCCTGTCCGTGGTCAAGGGCATCGTCGAGGCCCATGGCGGGTCGATCCGGGCTGCGCCGCGGATCGGCGGCGGTACGCTGTTTCAGGTGAAGCTTCCTTACGCCGCCACCCGGATCACACGCCGGTGACGACGCGCCGCCGGACGCGATCTACGCCGGATCGGCGCGGCGGTGCGCACCATACACCGGTATGGCCGCGATGGCCCCGGGTGTGATTCCGCGGGGCATGCGCTTCCGCCACATTCCCACCGTCTCGAATGGTGGAGGTGCTGATGATATGTCGACAAACCCGATGGCGGCCGCAAGCCGCACTGTGGCTTTCAGACGCCCTCACGGTCGTGATGTGCATTTCGCCGCTCGTCGGCCGCGCGATCGCCAATCCCGTGGGACTCCTCATCGCGAGCGGGGTCGGCCGCAGCCAGCGCCTTCCCACCTCGCGGCGCGCCGGGAGCGTGCCGTACCTTGGGAGCCCGCTGCGATGAGCACGCGGCTCGCAGCGCTGGAGCGCGCCGCCAGGAGCGTCCTGCCCATCGCGCTCGGTCTTGGCCCGGCCGAAGCGGATTTCATCATGGCGGGCTGCCGGCACCTGTTGTTCCAGATCGGAAACATCGGTCGCCGCTCCGCCTCTGGAGAAAATTAGAATGACCACTGCTCTCGATCCCGCTGCTGCGACAGCCGCCTATCTGTCGAGCCTCTCGCCGTCCGCGGTGAGCGCCGCTAACGCTTATACTCAAGGCGCGCATTGGGTATTGGTGGCGGGGAAGCTCGCCACGCTGATCGCCTGTGTGATCATCCTTCGCACCGGCCTGCTGCCGCGCCTGCGCTCCGCGGTCGAGCGCGACGGCAAGAGGCGCAATTTCGCCGTCTTCGCTGTCGGCGCCGGCGCTCTTCTTCTTCAATCGGTGATATTGCTTCCGTGGGCCTATTATGCCGATCTGGTGCGGGAGCGCGCTTATGGGCTGACCAATGTGTCAACCGGCGCCTGGCTCACGCAGGCCTTGGTGAGCGCACTGGCCGGCGCGTTGATGGGCGGAATCCTGTTCGTGCCTCTGTACGCGATTATCCGGCGCGACCAGAGGCGCTGGTGGATCTGGGGCTCGGGCTTGTCAGCCGCGGCGATCGCCGCGGGGATAATCCTGGCGCCATTGGCCGGTGGGCTGTTCAACCGATATGAGCCGCTGCAGCCCGGCGCGGTGCACGATACGGTGGAGGATCTTGCAAGGCAGGCAGGACTGCAGCGGGAGGAAATCCTCGTCTATGACGGGTCGAAGCAGACCGATCGGTACACGGCCAGCGTAGCCGGAATTGGCGGGACCGCGCGCATCGCGCTCAGCGACACGGTGTTGCGCGAGCCGGTCGATCTTCCCGCCATCCGCGCAGTCGTCGCCCACGAAATCGGCCACTACAAGCATCACCATGTGCCGCAGCTCGCAGCGGCAGTGGCCTTGTTGTCCTGCGTCGGCCTGATGCTGGCCGCACTGCTCTTTCCCAAAGCGGTTCGGCTGTTCGGCGCCACCAGGATCGCCGGCATCGCCGATCCTGCCGGTATCCCGGTGCTCCTTGCCATCTCCGCAATCTTCACTTTGCTGACCACGCCGATCGTCAACACCGCCATGCGTCTGGTCGAACACGATGCCGATGCTTATGGCCTCGAGCTGGCGCGCGAGCCCGACGGCGCTGCACGGGCCCTGCTTGCTACAAGTTCATATCGGGCGCCGCAGCCGTCTCCGCTCGAGGAGGTCCTGTTCTACGAGCATCCGAGCATCGAGAACCGGCTGCGCATGGCGATGGAATGGAGGGCCGAACACGCCCGCTGAAGGGCCAGCATGAGCGCCTTGCGGCGTTATGGCTGGCTCGCAGTCAACCGGAAGGCGAACACGCCGCCCGCTGCGACCTTGCCGCCGGCTTCTTCCGTGAAGCCGTGCCCTGGTCTCGCTGCCCGATGGTCCCGAGGGGGCATCGAGGCGGCACTGCGGGAGCCTGGGTGCATGCAGACGCTCACTCCCATGGTCGCGGTCTTTGGGGCGCGCCATTGGGAACCCGGCAAGACCTCGAGTGTCTGAGCGCTGGACGCAACGATAACTGAAAGGACATCTGGAATTGACGGAAGGCACATGGGGTGAGGAGGCACCCTCCGGTATCGACTGGCGGATGAGCGCGGCGCTCGAAAACGTTCCACGGGGCGACAGTGAGTTGGCCGAGGTCACGAGCCTCGAGACGGCCGTTCGCGCATGGCGCGATCTCGACGTCGAGCATCGCCTGCTCGCGGTTCTCACGCCGGAAAGGGCCGTGCAGATTGACGGCGTGAACCACAACTCGTTCACCGGCGAGGCTATCGCACAGCTCGCAGGACGCTTGCCCGATCAACCTACAGGCCCCCAAGCACCCAGCTGACATTCTGTCGGCGTCACGTCCCCCCGGTGTGACCAAGCGGCTGTCCGGCCGCTGTCCAATCAGGGCATGGCCTGAACGGTCCGCGATCGTTGACGGCTCGTCACCGGCCTGACGGCGGGTGCCTGGCCAATGAAGCGATTGCCCGGACCCTCAATGACATCGGACCGTTCCGAAGAAGCGCGCAGGTTGCAGCAGATGGCGGCGGATTGCCGTAGCTGCGTGATTTCAGACCTTCATCATGATCGCTGCGGGGCGTGAGCCGCCACCCGTACGAACGGCCGCTCTTGGCCCGACCGGTCGTCTGGCATGACGAGGACGCTGCCAGGAGAAGACAGCGCGAGGAATCATCCTCATCGCTGCGCACGCACGATCCGCGGTGGGCGCGGGCCGCGCGTGCTGCGCGAGCCTAGCGGAATACCGGCACGTTGCCGGAGCCGGTCCTGCGATCACCCGCTTCCGCGAGCCTGGCACCAAGCTCAGCGATGCGCTGCTCGCCGGCGGCGAGCGCTTCTGCAGACGTGTGTACCGAGTAGTAGCCGAGGAAGAGCGGATGATCGTGCGGAACTGCCGCGCCGACGACGAAGGTAGCGCCGTCGCTGGCGTCCGCCTCGAAGAGCATCGCGTCCTCACCATCGGCGAAGATCGCCATCTGCCCCCGTTTGACTGTACGGCCGGCGTCGACCGCACCTTTGGCGACGGCGAACCAGCCGACGCGATGTCCGGCCGCAGGCTTGAACGACCACCGCTCGCCAGGGACAAGCTGTACCAGCAGATACACGATCCCGTCCGGTGAACGCACCGGGCTTGTGGCACCGGCATGCGAGCCGAGGATGACTCGTGCGGGGCCCGCCTGGGGGGTGGCGTTCGCCTCCACATACTGGCTTTCGACCGGACCGTTTTCGAGGCCGGGCGGCAACGCAACCCAAAGCTGATACCCCTGGATCCGAGCGGACTCGCCCGCGGTCAATTCCTTGCCGTGCCAGACGCCGCCGCCGGCACGCATCCATTCGACGCCGCCGAAGCCGAGTGTGCCGGTGCCCGCTTGAGGATCGTCATAGATGACATCGCCTTCGGTAAAGACGGTGACGGTCGCAATACCGGAATGTGGATGCAGCGGCATCGCGTGCTGCAGCAGACGCATGTCGCCCGCGAACAGGTCGAGGAAGACGAACGGCTTCAGCTGCTCGCCCAGATCCGATGGGCTCATCAGGCGCAGGATCTCGCCATGTCCCGAACCGCCTCCAACATAGACGAGGCTGCGCGCCTCGGGTCGCGCCTGGACCCGGTCCGCCGTCTTTTGGGTAAGCATCTCTTCCGCTCCATCATGGGATTTGTCTGACCCGAAGCTAGGGATCAGACGCCTTGCGTCGCAGTAGGAAAAACTCGTCACAACTTTTCAAGGAAGATGAACGTTGGGGTCTGGTGCGGGCGGGGGAGGACCGGGTGTATCGGACCAGAGTGATGTCGTTTGGCGCGTCCGCAGGAACAAGGTTGAGAGTAAGCGGCCGCTCCTTCCGGCAACGGCGCACGATGGAGGTGTTCGATGCCGGGATGCGCACCGCGTAGACGCGACGCGAGATCAAACTTTGCCGGAATTCGCGCCTTCATGGTGAGGGTTCGACTGTGCCTCAGAATGGGCATCTGCCGACCATTCGAGGCGCGAGCGCCACCGCCGCGGAGATCGATACGCGCTACATTGGCCAACTCAGAGTCCGACGGCCTCAAACATCGGCGAGGGAGGAAGGCCAATCTACCGGCCGGCCGCTGTCCATCGCATCCTCGCCCATCAGCGACGCCACACTCGCGTGGTAGGTCTGGCGCAGGAAGCCCGGCGCGGGCGCGCCGCTGTGCACGGTTTCGCTCAACACTTGAAGCGCAGCATCGTCTCGTCATAGCAGCCTGTTCGACATGCTCGTCACGGAAACCGATCCGGCACTGGTAAAGATTGAGATCGATCTCTAACGGGCCGTTGCCGCGGGAGAAGATCCCAAGACAATCATCAAGGCCCTCGTGCCACGTCTCTATGCCTATCACGTCAAGAACCGCCCTAATGGCGAGCAGCTGACCAGTACGAGCGGCTCGAAGTGGGGACGAAGCAGTCGTTCGCTCACGACTTGTCGAACGACAGGTCCGGCCAGCAACGGACATCCTTCGCGCCCGACGCGCGGACTACGAGCATGGACCTCGGCATGGACATGATTGCGACCAGCCGTACGATGCGTTCGCCGATCGCCGCCGACAGTGTTTCCAAGGTGTCGACAAGACCTTCACCCAGCCGACCCGCGCCTTGATTATGCCAAGCGGCGTCAAGGCGCCACAGTACTAGCGGTGATTGTAACTAAGTCTGACATCGCCAAGGACTCTGCCGATCGTCCCAGAGCGATATTGTACGATCCGCCAGCGATTGCCCATCGCTGCGCTGCTGTATCGAAGGTAGCGAGAAGCCGCCTATCTACGACAATTGTTGCGCGTTTCGTCTCCCTCGGCGCCAACCGGATTTTATCCCATCCAAGTAGACGCCGTTGTGTTCCGGTCGGCATCGCTGTGAGGTAAAGTTGCGGCACGTCAGATCCTTCGACCGAACCGGTATTCGTCACGTCGAACGTAACCGTTACCGTCTGACCACCGGAAAATTTCACATTGGAATACGCGAACGACGTGTAGCTGAGCCCCTCGCCAAAGGCGAACAGTGGCTTAATCCGGCGACGCGAATACCAGCGGTAACCGACGTCCGCGCCCTCATTGTAGCGGACGGATACGAAAGGAGCGTCCTCCTTGGGGCGGACTGCAGGTCGGCCGGCACCGGTCAGTGTTGGCCGCGGCAATTGCGCAACAGACACCGGGAAGGTCACCGGCAACCGTCCCGATGGATTGACCCGACCGGTAAGAACGTTGGCAAGCGCCTGTCCACCTCGTCCGCCCGGATACCAACTCGCCAGAACGCCTCCGACCGCACCAATCCAGGGCATCGCGACTGGACCGGAGGTCTCCAACACCACGATTGTGCGCGGATTGGCAGCCGCTACCGCTGCAATCAACGCGTCCTGTCCATTGGGAAGCGAGAGGTCAACGAGATCGCGACCCTCTGTCGCCCACTGCGTAGCGAAAACGATTGCCACGTCGGCCGCGGCCGCCTCCTTAGCTGCCGCAGCGGGATAAGCGCCATCGTTCAAGCTGTAGCTTATGTCCGGCCGCAGTGCCTTGAGCGCAGCAAACGGTGATGAGGGATGGTAGATCATCGTTCGGGGCACCCCGCCGGTTGCGGCTACGCCCATCGCCGGGATTTGAATGCCCGGTCCCTCAATGGCGGTTGTGTAGGAGGACCCTCCCCCGGCAAGGACGCCGAACTCAGCCATGCCGCCGATGATGGCCACTCGCTCGACATCTTGCAACGGCAGCAGACCAAGCGCATTCTTGAGCAGTACCACTCCTTCCTCGGCGACCTGCTGTGACGCGCGCGCGTTGGCCTGGTAGTCGATCGCAGATTTCACCGGCGGGCTGTCAAAGACGCCGACTGCGAACAGTGAGCGCAAAACGCGTCGCACCATATCATCGACACGCGCTTGGTACGCGGGTTCACGCTGCGCCTGTTCGAGCAGTTCATTGGCGAAATATGGTGCATGGTCGAGCTGTTCGCCAGATTGCTGGTCAAGTCCTTTCAGCGCTGCATCAACACCGTGGGTCGCGCCCCAATCCGACATCACCCAGCCTGGATAGGCCCAGTTCTTTTTCAGGACGGTGTTGAGTAACCAATCGTTCTCACATGCATATGCGCCATTGACCCGGTTGTAGCCGCACATAACCGATGCGGGCTTTCCGCCTTCGATTGCGAGTTGGAACGCGAGCAGGTCGCTTTCACGCGCGGCCGCCTCGTCAATTACGATGTTAACAGAGAACCGGTCGGTTTCCTCGTCGTTGATTGCGAAGTGCTTGAGGGTCGAGGCAACGTTGCGGCTTTGGACGCCGCGTATGATATCGCCAGCTAACGTGCCGGCGAGTAGCGGATCCTCGCCGAGGTACTCGAAGTTGCGGCCGCCGCGCGGTTCGCGGAGCAAATTGACTCCGCCTGCAAGCATGACATTGAAACCCTTGCGCCAGGACTCGTCTCCCAGAACGACTCCGCTCTGAAAGGCCAGGCTGCGGTTCCACGTCGCGGCTGTGGCCAAGGTCGAAGGCAAGGCTGTCGCTGCATCACCGGGCCGGGCATTGTCGGGATTCGTGACGCCCATTCCACCGTCGGTTTGCTGAAGCGCTGGGATGCCCAGTCGGGGCACGCCGGGTACGTAACCGGCTGAGCCGAGCGCACCAGCAGGCGCGGGAAGACCGAGCCGTGTCCGTCCCATTCCGCCATGGAGAATCGACACCTTCTCCTCTAGCGTCATTGCAGCTGCCAACAGCGCTGCGCGACGGTCAGCATCGAGCGTTTCGTCCTGCCACGGGTGGGCGGCAGATAATGCGGCGACCGGTGCGTCTTGCCCGGCGACACTCTCGGCCGGGACGAATGCAAGCAGGGCTGTCCCGCTCGTAAATACCGCCCTGAACCAGCCCAGACTGTTTGTCATTGCATCATTCTTTCGATCAAAACCGCACACCGAGCGTAGCGCCGAAGTAGCGGTTCGCATCCTTGTTAACTTGACCATAGATGTCGAACGGGCTTGCCGTCGATGCCAGTAGCGTCCCGTGCTGCAGGTTTGTGGTGTAATTTTCATCGAATAGATTTTCCACGAACATCGTCAGAGTATAGCTGCCATTTTGGTCGCTTACGCCCACGCTCATGTCCACCAGCGCATACGCATCCTGGACCAGCAACGAATCCTGCTCGATCGCAAATTGCTGCCTGCTTTGAAAGTTGAGGTTGACCTGTACGAAGCCCGCCAGTTTTGTGCCAGGGAGGTCGTGCTCGTAGCGCGGCGATAGGTTGATACGCCAACGCGGGGCAGCAGGCAGCGTACCGCCGCGGATGTCTTGGATTGGGCCGGAGGTTATGACCGTGCCAGTCGGAGCCGTAAAGCGCCGACGATAGCAGCTATTAACTGGGAAGTCGTCGGTAAGGACTGGTGCCGCAGCCTGGAACTGTAACGGACAATTGAGGCCGTCCACGTCAACACTGGAGTCGATATAGGTCACGGCTGCATCAACCGAAAATGACGAAGAGGGCCGCAATGTTGCCTCGATTTCAAATCCCTTGGTTCGGGTTGAGCCAGCGTTAGTCTGAACGAATGTGACGACGCCGGTGTTTACATCTGATCGGTTGGCTTGAACCTGAAGGTTCGAATAGTTGGCTAGGAACAAGGCCGCCGCGACGCTTAGCTTGTTATCGGCAGTTCGACCCTTGAAACCAATCTCATATGCGTTGACGTGCTCCGGCTGCACCGCAAGCTGATTAGCGAAATCGGCGGTGATTTCAGTGTCGAAGCCCAAACCTTTGTACCCGCGCGTATACGTGCCGTAGATCTGAGCGTAACGGCTGAATTCATACTGAAGCCCCGCTTTTCCAGTCACCGCCGTGTCGTTAGCCTCGCGAAAGCCCGACCCTGGATTGTGTGCCGGGAACACGACGTCTCCTGGCAGAATTGGCGCAGTACGCGAACCCCGGACCGATACCTTCTCGTACTGAACCCGCAACCCTCCAATCGCCTTCAGCCCATCAAGAATGCTATATTCGGCTTGACCGAACGCAGCGATGCTTTCCTGAGATAGTTCAGCAACGTGTTGAGCCGATTGGAAGGTGGTAGCGGCTGCCGCGCACGGCTGGCCGAGTAGGCCTGTCGCGCAAACCGCGCGCCGTCGCCGGAAAGTGCGATCAAGATCCAGCTTTGAATAGAAGACGCCCGCAACGTAGGTGAGATCCCGAGACCCATCGGAGCCAACCCGCAGCTCCTGCGTGAAGTTGTGGAGCTTCACCGTGCCGGACTGGTCGTCATACTTGGCCGGATTGTTCCCGCCGCCCACGTACAACGGCACGGGTGTGTTTAAGCTGTCATTATCAATTTGCGCATAGTTGTCGAAGGATTGGTAGGCTGTGATGGATGTGACCGTCGCCCCACCCAAATCCCAGTCGCCCTGAGCTGAAAATGTCGCCTGCTCCGTAGACGAGCTCGTAGGCACATTCTCCAGCACGTCGCGGTTGCGGAAGGTCGCGACGACCGGGGCATAAAGTGCTGCAAGAGAGGGATTCTGCGTGCTAAACAGCAAGGTTCGGCAGCAAGCGGCGTTGCTCTTCCGGTAGTCGGCCGACAGCAGGAAATTGAGATTTCTTGTCACATCCCATTCAAGCTTGCCACGAACACCATAACCCTCGTTGCCGCCAGACTCCCCACCAGTGGTCACGTTGTTGAGATAACCGCCAACACTATTGTAATATCCGGTGACGCGGGCGCCGACCGTGTCGCTTATTGGGCCGGAGACAGTACCTTTGATTCGATATTCGTCCATTTCTGCGATCGACGCCTCAAACCGTCCCTCGAAATCGCGGGAGGGACGAGCCGTTATGATGTGGATGACGCCGGCGGTGGAGTTGCGACCGAACAACGTGCCCTGAGGCCCGCGCAGAACTTCGATACGCTCAAGGTCGGCGAAATCGACAAAACTCTGCGCCTGACGCGCGGACACCACGCCATCGACAACTACCGAGACCGAGGGTTCGACGCCTTGGCTGAAGAGCGTAGTTCCGACACCCCGGACCCGAAACGTTGTGTTGGTTGGGTTACTGCCCTGCTGGAAACTTAGCGAGGGCACCGCCTGAACCAAGCCTTGAGTATCGTTGGTCTGCCGCTGCGCCAACTGATCGCCACTGAGCGCGGTCACTGCAAGCGGGACGTCCTGAAGCCTTTCAACCCGTTTCTGCGCTGTGACAACAATTTCGGGCTCCTCGAGATTGTTCCCTGATGCGCTCTGACTTGTAAGATCGGCGTCAGCTGGCGCAGACCCTGCTTCGGCGGTGCCGACCTGTGCCGTTGGATTAGTTTGCGGCGCAACAGGGCTCTGCGCCCACACAGGCCAAGCGATACCGATGGAGGCTGCGCTGGCGAGCAACAAGCCCCGACGGAGCTGTGGTAAGGCCTTCGACATCTGGTCATCCCCTCATTGCCTACTTGTGCGGTCGGACGCCGCTCATGTGTTCCAGCTACTGCCGGTTGACGCGACCAAGAAGCCGTGTGTTAAGAATGGCCATTCGCGAAACGCGAAGGCGGTAGGTTGGAGGAGCCGAGATGAGTAGCATCAACCCCGATCGCTTGAGCCTAACCACACTGCGTCTGCTGGTCGCCGTCGCCGAGGAAGGGAGCCTGTCGAAAGCTTCGGTGCGAGAAAGCATCGCCACTTCAGCAGCGAGCAAGCGCTTGTCCGACCTGGAACTTGCTCTCAACACATCGCTCTTCAACCGCAACGCGCAGGGCATGACGTTGACACCTGCAGGGGAAAGCATGATCCAGCATGCGCGGCGCATCCTGCTGGCGGCGGCCACACTGGCGGCCGAAATGTCCGAATATCGCGAAGGGGTGCGTGGACACGTTCGGATCCTTGCCCACCTATCGGCAATCATCGCCTTTCTGCCAGAGGATTTGGAGAGGTTCTTCATCGCGCATTCCGACCTCAAGGTCGAACTAGAGGAGCGGCCGAGCAGTCGGGTGATGAAGGGCATCGCCGAAGGCTGGGCTGACCTTGGCATTTGTTCAGCCGATGCCGAACAGCCCGGGCTGGTCGCGACGACTTACCGTCGCGATCGGCTGGTGCTGGCAATGCGACAGGATCATCCTCTCGCCGGGACCGGCCCACTCGCCTTTGCCGACACACTTAGTTTCGATCATATCGGCCTTCATGCGGAGAGCTCGATCTTCACCCGATCGCTGATCGCCGCACGCGAGGCATCGCAGGTACTCAGGCGACGCATCCACGTCCCTGGTTTCGACGCTGTGTGCCGTACCGTTCAGTCGAACTTGGGTATCGCGTTGATTCCGGAACCGGTCTTCCGCATTCTTGGACCGTCTATGAACCTCCATTATGAGGAGCTAGCCGACGACTGGGCCCGGCGGGAGATCGTCATTGTCCGGCGCGGCGATCAGCAACTGTCGGCTGCAGCGCAGCTGCTGCTTGCGCACCTCCTCTCAGCGGACCAGCGGATTGGCGACGACAGGCCGAGTTCGTGATTCACGAACGCTGCTTCGCGAGGTACGGCTGTCGGACTGATACCCATCCGCATACCTAGGCAAAGAACTGCAGGAGAGATTGAGTGTCGGGACCGCTGGCGGGCATTCGGGTGCTCGAGCTGGGAACATTGGTCGCTGCCCCCTTTGCGGCGCGGCTGTTCGCTGAGTTTGGCGCAGAGGTGATCAAAATTGAGGACACCCGTGGTGGTGATCCTTTGCGCAAGTGGCGCAAGCTCCACAACGGCACTTCTCTTTGGTGGTATCTGCAAGCGCGCAACAAGAAGTCGGTTGCTCTCAATCTCAAGTCTCCCGACGGTGTCGAAGTGGTGCGGCGTCTTGCTGCAACCTGCGATGTGGTGATCGAGAATTTCCGGCCCGGCGGATTGGAGAAGCTCGGCATCGGCTGGGAAGCTCTGTCCGCAGCCAATCCTAACCTCGTGATGGTGCGTATCTCCGGTTACGGTCAAGATGGACCCTATCGCGATCGACCCGGCTTTGGCGCTCTCGGTGAGGCGATGGGGGGCATCCGCTATACGACGGGCCAGCCTGGCTCCCCACCTGCCCGTGTCGGTGTCAGCCTGGGCGACACATTGGCCTCGCTGCACGGCGTGGTGGGTGCGCTTATGGCATTGCTCAGGGTCAAGAGCGGCGCGGGAGAGGGACAGGTAGTCGACGTCTCGTTGGTCGAGAGCGTACTCAACGTAATGGAAAGCCTGATCCCTGAGTATACCCTCCTCGGCGAAGTGCGCGAGCGGTCGGGCGGTGCGCTGCCCGGCATAAGTCCGTCGAACACCTACCAAACGGCGGACGGCGGCCATGTTGTGATCGCCGGCAACAGCGACGCGATCTTTCGTCGACTCATGATCGCGATTGATCGCCCCGATCTGGCGAACGATCCGACCCTAGCCACCAACGACCGCCGCGTCGCCCGAAATGCGGAACTCGATGCCGCGATCACCCACTGGACCACTGGCCTCACCACCAAAAGAATCCTGGCGGCGTTGGAGAGGGCGGAAGTTCCGGCAGGACGGATCTATTCTGCGGCCGACATCGTCGCGGATCCCCATTACCAGGCGCGCGAGATGCTTCTGCCCACCGTCTTGCACGACGGCACGAGGCTAGCAATGCCGGGCATCGTTCCCAAGTTGTCTGCGACGCCCGGCGGTGTTCGCTGGAACGGCCCTGCGCATGGTGAACACAGTCGTGCCGTGCTCCACGACCTTGGCTATGACGAGGCCGAGGTAGCTCGCCTGTTTGAGAACGGAGCGGTTGCATGACTTGGCCGACCGAACCTATCCGCCTTCAAGAGGTTTCGCCGCGTGACGGCCTCCAGATCGAGCCGCGCTTCGTCGCTACCGCCGACAAGATCCATCTGATCAATGGGCTCTCCGCCGCTGGTTTCACCCGCATCGAGGTCTCGAGCTTCGTCTCGCCCAGGGCCGTGCCCGCTCTTGCCGATGCGGCCGACGTATTCTCCGGCATTAAGCGGCAGCACGGTGTTATTTATGTGGCGCTGGTTCCGAACCTTCACGGCGCAGAGCGAGCGCTGCAGGCTGGCGCGAACGAACTCAACATGGTCGTCTCTGCCAGTGAAACGCACAACCGCGCAAACATGCGAATGACCCCGGACGAGTCGCTCGCTGCCTTCTCCGACATAGCACGCGCCGCTGAAGGCGGGCACGTGTCGCTCAATGGCACGGTCGCCACTGCGTTCGGTTGCCCATTTGAGGGAGCGCAGTCGGCGGAGCGTGTCCTCGCGCTTGTGGATCGGCTCTTAGCACTAGGCTGCAACGGCATCACACTTGCCGACACAACCGGCGTCGCTAATCCGCGCCAAGTTGAGACATTAGTCGGCGAAGTTCTACAACGGCTCGATAGAGATCGGCTGACGTTGCACTTCCACAACACGCGGGGGGTCGGCCTCGCCAATCTGCTGGCGGGGTATCAAGCGGGTGTACGCCGCTTTGACGCGTCGCTCGGCGGCTTGGGCGGCTGCCCCTTCGCCCCCGGTGCCGCCGGTAACATCTGCACTGAGGACGCCGCTGCCATGTGCGAAGCTATGCGGATTCCGACTGGCCTCGACATTGGCGCGTTGATCGCCCTGTCGCGTACGCTGCCGCAGCTGGTAGGGCACGACGTGCCGGGACAGGTGGCGCAGGCGGGCTGTGCAGGCGATCTCCATCCTATTCCCGTTTCAGTTGTAGCCGCCTGAAGGCGCCGGACGAGAAGGGCCGATCATGCCTGCTGCATCGACATCCCTAGATTCGGCCTTGGCGCAGAGCGAACAGCGCTTGGTCCGTAAAGTCGCGTGGCGGCTCATGCCGCTCATTATGATCAGCTACTTCTTCGCCTTTTTTGATCGCATCAACATTGGCTTCGCAAAAGCGGAGTTGACCGCGGATCTTGGCCTCAGCAACACCGCCTACGGTCTGGGCGCAAGCCTGTTCGTTGTCGGTTATGTTCTATGTGAGGTGCCGAGTAACCTGTTCCTTTATAAGGTCGGAGCGCGGCAGTGGATCGCCCGCATCATGGTAAGTTGGGGCCTTGCTACTGCCGCGATGGTGCTAGTGACCAGTCCTTGGCAATTCTATGCTCTACGTTTTGTGACCGGCGCTATGGAGGCGGGCTTTGCGCCCGGCATAATCTATTATTTGTCTACCTGGTTTCCCACCTCGCACCGCGGTCGTATCACTTCGGCGCTGTTCGTCGCCTCAGCTTGTTCAGGCATGTTCGGCGGGCCGCTTGCGGGTGCGATCCTTGCGTGGAGTGACGGTCTTTACGGCCTGGCAGGCTGGCACTGGCTTTTCCTTTTTGGTGGTTTGCCGTGCGTCGTGCTCGGTCTTGTCGTGCTACGTTTTCTCGACAATCAGATCGATGATGCCCGCTGGCTCGATGCAAACGAGAAGGTCCAGCTGGCGACCATGATCGTCCAAACGGAGCAGGATGGGAAAAGCCACTCCTTGCTTGATGCGATCCGTTCACCCGCGGTGCTGCTGCTTGGCCTGCTGTATTTTCTTATACAGATAGGTTCCTATGGCCTCAACTTCTGGGCGCCCGACCTCATTCGTTCCGCCGGTGTGACGAGCGCTCTAGCGACCGGCATGTTAACGGCGGTCCCCTATGTCTGCGGAGTTGGCTCCATGATCGTGATTGGTTACCTATCGGATCAAAGCGGCGAGCGGCGGGTCTATGTCGTGGGTTGCCTAATCGCTGCCGCGGCCGGATTCATCGGGGCCGGGCTGTTCGATCGTTCGATTGGCGGGCTTGTTCTTGCATTGGGGTTGATCGGAGCAGGGATCATCGCGGCCATCCCCGCCTTCTGGGCGCTACCGCCCAAGCTGCTTACAGGCGCAGGTGCGGCGGGAGGTATCGCGCTCATCAACACGCTCGGCCAATGCGGTGGGATTGTCAGCCCCTTGCTTGTAGGCCGCATCAAGGACGTTAGTGGCAGCGCTACTCCCGCGCTGTACGTGATTGGCGGATTGTGTGTACTCGGGGCGGCGATCCTGATGTTCGCGGCACCTGCTGCTCTGCGAGCCCGTGATCAGGTCGCTAGAAGCACCGGGTATTGAACGGCACACCCAGTGCGACCACCGGGATAGCTGCTGGATTTCGCGCAAGAGGCGTTCACCCAGGTGTGGTTGGCGCGCAAACCTCCGTCGGAGCGAACGCAGGCCCTTGACTAGGTTAGGGAGTCCGACAGGAACACGGGCCAGGCGAAATGAGCTGCTGCCAGTCTGATGGACACTAAGATAGGCTAGGCTACCTCAGACAGCTTCTCGAAGTCGATGGGGCTGAGGTACCCCAAGGTCGAGTGTCGGCGCCTGGGATTGTAGAAGCGCTCGATGTAGTCGAACACGTCGGCCTTGGCCTGGTCGCGGGTTCGATAGACCTTCCTGGCGATGCGCTCGGTCTTGAGCGAAGAGAAGAAGCTCTCCATCGCTGCATTGTCCCAGACGTTGCCTGAGCGGCTCATCGAGCATGATACGCCATTGTCGGCCATCAGCCGCTGGAACTGCTCGCTCGTATATTGGCTGCCCTGGTCCGAATGGTGCAGCAAGGCGTGCGGCTTTCCGCGACGCCAGATCGCCATGATCAGCGCATCGGTGACGAGCTGCGCGGTCATCGTCTCGCGCATCGACCAGCCGACCACCCGACGCGAGAACAGGTCGATCACAGCCGCTACGTAGAGCCAGCCTTGCCCAGTCCAGATGTAGGTGAAGTCCGCCACCCATTTCTGGTTCGGCCGCTCGGCGGAGAACTGCCGGTCGAGCAGGTTGTCGGCGATCAGCGAACGGGTGCCGTCATCCTTGGGCAGGCTGCGCCGCGCGGTCTTGCACGAAGGCCCTCGAGGCGCATCAGCCGTTCGACCCGGTGAAGGCCGCATGAAAGGCCTTCGGCCAGGAGATCGTGCCAGACGCGGCGCGAACCGTAGGTGCGGTCGCTTGCAACGAAGCTGGCACGTACCTTGGCGCCAAGCTTCTCGTCGCTCTTCGATCGTGCACTAGGACTACGCTTCAGCCAGGCATGAAAGCCACTGCGCGAGACCCCGAGCGCCTCGCAGATCCACGATATCGGCCAGATCCCCCGGTGCTTCGCAACGAAGGCAAACCTCATATCGAGTCCTTCGCGAAGTAGGCCGCTGCTTTTTTTAGGATGTCACGCTCCGCCTTCATCTTGGCGAGCTCGCGGCGAAGCCGCTCGATCTCCTGCTGCTCGGGTTTCAGATTGCCGTGGCCGGGAAAGGCCGCGCCGGCATCCGCCTCAAACTCCCGGACCCATTTGCGCAGCACGTTCACGTGCAAATCCAGATCGCGCGCGGCCTGTGCAATCGACACCCCGCGCTCGCGAACCAGCCTCACCGCCTCAAGCTTGAACTCCCGGCTGTGTCTTCGTCGTTCCAGCCATACCCTCCAGTTCCATAAACACCTTATCTCGGTGTCCACGAAACCGGCAGCAGCTCATTGCCAGCCGGTTTGGCCAGCCCGACCCTACGCGTCTGGAGCACGGATTGGTGATCGTCCCCTTGGACGAGCAGCGCCTGGACGTGCTCGCGATGTCCGAAGAGGGTCCCTTAGAGGGTTTCACTTACCTGACCGCAACAATGGCGGGCGAGATCGCCAAGGCCTTGAATGGAGGCCGAGCCCTCTATATCGAGACTGACTATTTCGGGGGAATGGGCGGCCAGAGCGCGGCGTTGTTCGAGAGCGGCGGGTTAGCTTGGACCGACAACGAATCCAACCTGACACCTGCCCCCGAGCCCTCGTGGTTTTCTCGCCTGGTTCACGGCCAGGATAATCAAAGGCGGAAGTCACCCATTAGCTCGGGGCTGGCGCGACTGGGTGTCCTTCCAGAGGGCGATAGCGACGAGTTCGATCGGTTGGGCCTTGGTCGCTTCAGATCCTTAGACGACCTTGGCCTCGGGGGCGAGGATTAGGTGACATCTGGAAAGGGTCGCAGCACGTCCTAGCTTCCCGCATGGCGCACTCCGGCGGCGAACGTCAGGGTGCCGCGCGGAAGCGGACCTTCGCCGGATCGCATGGCGATCACGCGGGGAATAGCCGCGGAGGGTGGTTCTCAAGACCCTAGAGGATGACACCTTGCCGGTAGGCGATCTTCGCTTCGCCTCGGGGCGCGGTCCCGTGCTTTGTCACTTCAAGGGCAATTTGCTCCCGATCTAGGCGGGCGTACAGCACCCCTGCGCAGTCATATCGCTCCATGCCGGGCTCTCCACGGATCTCCACATGCAGCTTCAAACGCCTAGGTTCTGGGCCGTAGCTTCGCACAACCGCGTCGGGGCCGTAAAAGCGCGCCACGGTTTCTTTGATGAACCGAGCATCCTCTGGCCCTATGGGTGCGGGGTTTTCGGCCGGGAGCGGCGGTTGAGCAACAGGCATCCAAGCAGTCTTGCACCGATCCGGAATGTCGGCAACGGGTCGCAGTCGGCTGTAGGAGCCGGCGCCACGTCGGCGAAGCGCGATGGTCCGCCTGTCGGGCGCAAGCTGACGTTCGCTGCCGCGGCGTGCGATCACGCCGCGAACGCTCGTCTCGAATATGCGCCGGTACCACCCTTCGTGGGCGGCCATCCCGAGCGAGCGCCGCCGGCGATCGTCGCCCGCGTATTAAGCGGGTATGGGCGGGATTATGGACGCCGGCGAAGCGGAAGTCGGTGAAGCGGCGAAATGGGGCTCCCGTCAGCACACCGTCAGAGGCTTGTTGGCTACGGTACCAGTTCCCTTAGCGGTTCTCGCGCCGTTGCTGAAGCTCCACAGGGTCAGGTATCACAGCCGAGAGCTTTGCAATAACGTCTTCCGCGGAAATGAATAGATCCTCCGGGAAGCCCTTCTCCCCGCGATTGCCGCTGCGAAACGAGGCGCCGACGATGTTGTTGCCGATCAGGGGCGTGAACACAAACCCATTATGTCCGCGAGACTTAGCGAGCAGCGCCGCGTGTAACACGTACCCCTCCATGGCAGTGGCAGGATCAGCCAGCGGCAGGAACAGCAACTCCATCTTCGTCTTAGTGGAGTCCAGCATTTCAAGCTTGAGTACAAGCTTTGACTTGTCGACTCGCCAAACATTCTTGGACAGCGCCTCGTACGCAGACGACGGCCGCAGCCCAGGTGTGAGCGCGAACAGCGTCTTGTTGTCGTCGTCGTTGGCGACGAGTGCGGCGCGCATAGCGTTGGAACGATCACGCCACAGGGCGTCGCTGTCGCTGGCCAGGCCGCCGATGAGTTCCTCAGGGCTGGCGCCCTGCCGCAGGCGGCGGTTTACCTCCATAACGCTACCGAGCGAGGCGCCGACCCACTGCGAACGCGCCGCGAACAGCCGCCGCGCCGCCCCTATGTCGCCGCGGCGCTCCGTTTGCAGGATCTCATACAGGTCCATCATTTCGACGAATTCGGCGGTGTCGTCTTCAGGTTTACCTGCAATCTTGCGGGCTTCGGCATTCGTGCGCGCGGCCTGAGCACGTTCGGCGGCGGCTTCATGATTGCCGGCCAACCCGTGAGCGACTGCGGCGCGGGCGATCGCCAACGAGCTATTGAGTTCCGGGGAATGCTCGGCATCGAATTCGACGAAGGCATCATGCACGCGCGCCGAATCGGCGAACCGCCGGGCAAGATCGAGCCGATCGGCGCGTCGCTGGGCGAGGGTCGGTGCAAGCCGCGACTGCCACTGTAGCAGTCGGTCCTCATCATCCGACATGGTCGGTATCAGGTCGGCGAAGGTAGGCGTCGTGAGGAGCGGGAAAAGCGAATATTGGAGCGCCGCGACGTTCCGAAGGCTGACGTCACGGGCCTCGACGGTACGACCCATGCGCACCAACGCCGCGCTCTCAACCAGATCGAACGCGAGACCGCGCGAGCGCATGAAATAGGGATTGTCAGTGAGCGCGGCGGCCTCAGCTTCCCGACGCGCCAGAGCGACGTCGTTTATCGCCTCCTGATAATTCTTTGCTTCGATTTGGTGGATGGCACGGCCTAGAATGAGTCCGAGACGGCGTTTGTCGTTCGCCTCCCGGCTCTCCCCCTCGATGAGAGAGGTGCAGATGGCCACGCCAGCGGCACCATGTTTGCGTTTGGAAGCGTCCGGTGCTTCGGGAGCAGGCGCAAACAATCCGAGCAGAGTAACGGCGCCAAGCAAACGAGCGGCGGTTTCACCGCTGGTAACATTGTTCGGCTGACCATCGCACTGAACGTGTGCTGAGCCGGGCTTTTCGGCCGAAGCTGGCGCCGCAGGTACGACGGCAGCCGCAACCACGCTTAGCGCGACTGCGCCAAGGCGGAGACTATGCACTTTCACGAATTCCCCCTGCACTTCCCGTCGACACGTAAGAGGATGAAGTCGGCGCTGTCAATCGGTCCAAGCCACGATCTCGGTGCGGCATACGACCGAGAACCGCAGGGCGAGCAAATGTCCGAAGGCTCCGGTCATTCTGCTATTCAGCCTCGCCAGGGAAGGGGGTAACCGTCCGAGCGGACGGCAGCTATGGGTCGGAACACGCTGTAGCTGGCCCGAACGGTGCTTGCCCGCACGAACGTCAGGTTCTCGAGCGGAAGCTGACATTTGCCGAGGAATGACCGGTTCGCCAAAAGCGGCCGTTCGGCGGTTGCGCGGGAGCGACCAGATCTGGTCGCAAGCGGACCGTCTGTTCTTCGATCCCAACGGCGGGAAGCCGTCGTTGCGTGACGACGCCCACGTGATCACCACTGCATTCGTCTGAATACGAGGAAGTTGGACTCAGTTTCGGCCACGGCTGCCTGATGGTGCAAGCCCTGCGGACAGCGCAATCTGGAGAAGCTCCGTAAGGCTACCTGCGTTGAGGCGATTCATGACACTGGCACGGTGGAGCTCCACGGTGCGCGGGCTGATACCGAGCTTATTCGCGATCGACTTGTTCGTTCCTCCATCGAGGAGACCAGCGAGCACCTCACGTTCTCGAGAAGTGAGCGCGCTGACCCGGGCGCCTCCATCGTCGTCGTGCGTGATGTGCCCAACCGTGCCGAGACAGTCCGCGATCGCCATCGCCAGGGAACCACCCGGGGAATCGTCTTCGGTCAATATGACATAATCTGAGGCGCCCGCCTTCATGGCGGCGACCGCCGCTCCGACCTCCGCTCCGGGCGCGTCGAGGGCGACTGTCGGCAGCGAGATCGATCGCGCCTTGAGTTCCCGCTGGAGAGAGAGCCCTTCATTCCTCCCCTTACGAAGGTCGACCAGCACGCAGCCGGGGGAGAGCGCCGGAGCGATTTGGAGGAAGGCGGAGCCGCTTTGAAAGATCCGCGCCTGATACCCATCGGCCCTCACGACTCCGGCGAGCCGGCGAGCCTCGGCGGCCCCTTTGCAGACGATGTAAACGTGACGAACCTTTTCACCGGTGAGGTCTTCAGTGATCCCACCGATCCGGGTCGGCGCGCCATGCTCGTCCAGGATCGGAAAGCTCGTCTCGCGAAGCAGGTGGATCGCACCGTCGGAAGGACGGACGATCCGGTATTCGAACTGCACGACTTCGCCGGCAATCAGAGATTCGAAGCTGTGCTCGACCTGCTGTCGATCGTCGGGATGAATGACGTCCATCCACTCGTCCAGATCCAGAGGGGCTTCCGAGCCCGCAACGCCGAAGATCCTCTCATAAGCAGGGCTGCGATAGAGGACGCGGCGTTCGGCCGGATCGCCGATCCAGATCAGGTTGCTGCTGTTCTCGGCGAAGCTGCGGAACTGCGCCTCGCTCGCGCGAATCGCCGCCTCGTTGCGGCGCGAGGCGGTGACGTCGATGGCGGCGCCGATAAATACGACGGCGCGCCCTTCTGAGAAGGTGGTCCGCCCCGACGTCGCGATGTACCGAGTGATGCCGTCGTCGCGCCCGACCACCCTATATTCGAGATTGTAGCTCCCGTCGCCGGCCGGATCGACGCAGGCCGCGATCGCTCGGTGCACTCGCGGCAGATCGTCCGGATGGAGGCCGGCTTCGAAAACCTCGTTGTTCACGTCCGCCTCCTGTGGGAGCCCCCACAGCGCACGCATCCGTTCGTCCCAGTCGAAGGCATGCGTGACAGGATTCCAGGAATAGACCCCAAGGCCCGCCAGCTCCGTCGCGGCGCGCAGGCGGGCTTCGCTGGTCCTCAGCGCTTCCTCGACGGCATGGCGATCGCTGCTGTCGCGCGAAACGCCGACGACCAACTCGACCGAGCCATCCGGGCCCCGCACCGGGCCCCAGAGGAAGTCGAAATAAGCGGTGTAGCCGGTCGGGGTGCGGTAGAAGACCTCTTCCTCGACAGTGACTCCGTTCCTCAGGATCCGGTCGATATACCCATTGAGCCGCTCGGTAAGCTCTGCGGGGTAGCCGAGATCCGGAAAGGTCTTGCCGAGCATCTCGTCGGCGGAAAGCCCGAACAGCCCAAGCATCGCAGGATTGGCATAGACGAACCGTTTCTGCGGGTCGAAGGCGTAGACGAAATCAGGTATGGACGACAGCGTCGTTTCGAAGAACCGGACCTTGCCCGCGAGCGCATCGGGCGCCGACCCGGTTGGCTTTGGCGCGGTCTCGAGCTTGGTCGCGCCCGCCCCGGGTGCGACTTGACTTGGATTTGGAAGATAATCCGACATCCTGCTCGACCTCCGCGCGCCGGTTTGCCGCCGGGGCGGCAATGCCTCGCGGCTAGGTATGGTTCCCTAGGGATCACCCGAGTACCCATCGGCCTGCGGCATCTCGATTGCCTCGTTCGGCACACGAGAGGAGATTCGCATGAAAGCCTTAGTCTGGCACGGCAAGGAGGACGTCCGGTACGACACAGTGACCGACCCCTCCATCGAAAATCCCCGCGATGCCATAATCAAGGTCACGAGTTGCGCGATCTGCGGCTCTGACCTTCACCTCTTTCACAATCTGATCCCCGCCATGCTGCCCGGCGACATCCTGGGACATGAATCGATGGGCGAGGTTGTCGAGGTCGGCAGCGACGCCAAGGGCTCGCTCAAGGTCGGTGACCGGGTTGTCATCCCTTTCACGATCCAGTGCGGCGAGTGCGAGCAGTGCCGCAAGGGCAACTTCTCGGTCTGCCGCCGGACGAACCGCAAGGCCGAACTCGCCGATAAGGCGTTCGGCCACCACACGGCCGGCTTGTTCGGCTACACCCACCTCACCGGCGGCTACCCTGGGGGCCAAGCCGAATATCTGCGGGTGCCGTTCGCCGACACCACCCACATCAAGGTGCCGGACGGCATCGAGGACGAGAAGCTTTTGTTCCTGTCCGACATCCTGCCGACCGGCTGGCAGGCGGCGGTCCAGGCCGACATTCAGCCCGGGGATACCGTCGCAGTTTGGGGCTGCGGTCCGGTGGGACAGATGACCATCCGCTCGGCAATCTTGCTCGGCGCCGAGCAGGTGATCGCGATCGACCATCTCCCTGAGCGGCTGTCGATGGCGGAGGCGGCCGGCGCAATCACCATCAACTTCGAGGAGGAAAGCGTCATCGCGCGTCTCAACGAACTGACCGGCGGAGAAGGACCGCACAAATGCATCGACGCGGTCGGCGCCGAAGCTCACGTCAGTATGGGTCAACCCGACACAATCCTGGATCGCGCCAAGCAGATGCTGCTGGCCGAGAATGACCGGCCGCACGTCCTGCGCGAGATGATCTATGCCTGCCGGGTCGCAGGGGTCATCTCGATCATCGGCGTCTATACAGGCCTCGTCGACAAGGTTCCGATGGGCCAGGCGATGAACAAGGGCCTGACCTTCCGGATGGCACAGGCGCACGTGCCTCGCTGGACCGACGATCTGCTGCGGATGATCGAGGACGGCCGGATCGATCCCTCCTTCGTGATCACCCACAAGGTCGATCTGTCGGCCGGTCCGGAAATGTACCGCACGTTCCGCGACAAGTCGGACAGCTGCATCAAGGTGATGCTCCGGCCCTGATCCGTTCAGCTTGAAAAGGTAAGCAAATGCCACTCACCAATGTTACAGGAATCGCCCGCTCGGAGGGAGACCCGAGGGTGGAGCGCAAGGGGCCGAGCTCCCTCACCGGACCCGACCGGCTGGCGCGGGCGCTCGGCTGGTTCTCGATCGGACTCGGCATTGCCGAGCTGGTCGCGCCCGGCCGTATCGCGCGCACGCTCGGGCTCGAGGGAAAGGAAGGCCTGATCCGAGCCTATGGCGTCCGCGAGATCGCGAGCGCGGTGCCGACGCTCTCGGTGGACAAGCAGGTCGGCCTCGCCTCCCGGATCGGCGGCGATGCGCTCGATCTCGGGACGCTCGCATTGGCGCTCCGCTCGGACAATCCGAAGCGGGACAATGCCGCAATCGCCACCGCGCTCGTCGTCGGGATCACCTTGCTCGACCTGTTCGCCTATTTCGGGACCAAGTCCGTGCACAGCCGCGAACCAGGCAGCGGACGCGATTACTCCGATCGGAGCGGCCTGCCGCGCGGTGCCCAAGCGTCTCGCGGCCTTGCGCGCAAGGACTTCGACATCCCGGCCGATTACCGGGCGGAGGGCCGGGTCGCCCACGCGGTGCCGGAGCGGGCGGCATAGGTTCGGAACGAACGAGGCGCCGCACATGACACTCGAACAGATCGCCGGGGCGGCGCTGGTCGTCCTCTTCCTTGTCGATATTTTCCTGACGGTGCTTTACGCGCGCGCCGGCACCGGTCTGATCGCGCCTTACTGGAACCGGGCAATTTGGGCGCTGAAGGGAGTCATCGCGGGGCTGTTCGGCCGCCGCCGGGCCAAAGTGCTGACCTTCGCCGGCCCGCTGATCGTCGTCTCACTGATCGTCTTCTGGGCGCTCGGCCTCACGATCGGCTCCGCGCTGCTGATCCGCCCTGAACTGGGCGACTCCATCCGCCCGTCGAGCGGCGACACCCCCCGCGATTTCGTGACAGCCCTTCTGGTCGCCGGCAACAGCCTCTCGATCGTCGGCAGTGGCGACTATTCCCCGCATTCGCCCGGTACGCGCCTCCTCTACCTGCTCAACTCCCTAATCGGTGCGTCGGTGCTGTCGCTGGTGCTGAGCTACATCGTGCAAATCTACTCGGCGCTGCGAGAACGCAACGCGTTGGCCCTCACCATCCACTTGATGACCGGCGGCACTGGCGATGCCGCCCAGATGCTGGCGCGGGTCATACCAGATGGTGACAGTAGCAACACGTCGAGCGAACTCGGCAATGTTTCGCGCGCGCTCGCGGCTGTGAAAGAGGCGCACCATTTCTACCCTCTGCTCTTTTATTTCCGGTTCGACGAGCCGTTCTATTCGGTGTCGCGATCCAGTCTGGTCCTGCTCGATCTGGTCGCCCTGATCCGGACCGCGCTCGACCCGCAGCGCTATGCCGCGGTGATCCGCTCGGCCCCGGTCGACAGTCTCCACCATGGCGCGCTGATGCTGCTCCAGACACTCGATCGCAACTTCGTGACCGCCAGCGGAGGGAAAGCAGACTGGCAAGCCGAAGGCCGCAGCCGGCAAAGCTACGCCGCCGCGCTGACGATGTTGCGGGAGGGGAACATCGCGGCACGGCCGGACGGGGTCGAACGATATCTCGAGGTTCGGCGCGAGTGGGAACCGCTCGTCCGCCGCGTGGCACCGTTCTTGGGCTACGGGATCGACGAGATCGACCGGCGAGGAGCGGCCGGGGGTGCGCAGGCGGGTGCCGGCAATGCGGTCTGAGGGTGATGATCCGCGCCCAGACGAGGGCGCGTCGCAAGGTGCCGATCGCGCCACGACCAGCCATTGGCGTCATGGCGAAACTCGGTCCCGGGAGGATGTGGACTACTTCCAAGAGCGAGCCGAACAAGAGCTCGGGCGCGCGGAGCTGGCGAACCATCCCGATACTGCGCGAGTCCATGCGCTGCTCGCAGGCTATTATCTCGATCGCGTTCACAACCGGCCGAGCGGCCGTGGCGTGGCTTCGTGACCTCTTGCGTCACTCAACTCCGTCCACGCGCTTGGGTCGCCAGCAGCGCTGTAGCCGTGTCGAAATCGAGCAAGGCAATCAGAAAGGAGCGCCATCATGGCAGACGACCATAGCCCGCCCGTGAACAAGGCGCTGTTCGTGCGCCTGCAAGCGAAGCCCGGCAAGGAGTCCGAACTGGAGAGCTTCCTTCGCGACGGGCTGTCGGCCGTCATGGAGGAGCAGGACACGACCACCTGGTACGCCGTGCGTCTCGGCCATGACGACTTCGCCATCTTCGACACCTTTCCCGGCGAGAAAGGGCGGCTGGCACACCTTGCCGGCAAGGTCGGGCGCGGGCTGATCGCCAAGACGCCGGAGTTGCTGGAAGGCATCCCCAAGATCGAGCACGCCCAGGTGCTCGCTTACAAACTTCCGGGCGGGGGCGGCCAAGTCGACGGCTGAGGTTCGGAGCCGAAGATCTCCCGTTACCCGAGCCACCGACATCGCTTCAGCAGAATGGAGATTTCCATGAACGCCGTCACACACGATTCCAGCCTGGACGCGGACGCGCGTGCTGCGGTCACGATCGGCAGGCCTGCCGACGAGCTTCGCACCCTTTGGCTTCGCCCCGATACTCAGTCCCGCATCTGGTCGCATTTCGCCGACGTGACGCCGATCGATGAGCGGACCGCCGAGTGGGTCGCTCACGGGCCGGCCGGAGGTGAATACCGCTGGCGCACCGAGCTTGCGGCCGGCGGCACGAACGAGCTCCGCTGGTCCAGCTCCGACGGCGCCGACGTGGCGAACGCAGGCGTGCTGGTTTTCCAGCCCGCACCGGGCGATCGCGGCACGGAGCTCCACCTCGACGTGCGGTTCGATCCACCCGGTGGCCCGCTCGGCCAGGCGCTGAGCAAGCTGTTCCACCTCGTGCCTCGCGAGATCGTGCTGAAGGCGCTCTACAAATTCCGCGCGCTCGCCCTCACCGGCGAAATCCCCACCACCGATCCGCAACCCGCCGCCCGCAAGGGCGGCACCGACCGCTAGGAGCAAGACGATGCGCGCACTCTGCTGGAACGGCGTCAACGATCTTCGCGTCGAGACGGTCGCCGACCCCGAGATCCTCAACCTTAGGGACGTGATCCTCAAGGTCCGTCTCACCACCACCTGCGGGTCCGACCTGCACCTTATTGATGGCCTGATCCCGACGATGCGCGAGGGCGACGTTCTGGGTCACGAATTCATGGGCGAGATCGTCGATGTCGGGCGCGAGGTGACAAAGGTAAAAAGGGGCGACCGCGTCGTCGTTCCCTCCTTCATCGCCTGCGGCCAATGCTGGTACTGCCAGCACGACCAATATTCGCTGTGCGACACCAGCCACCCGAAACCCGAGCTGCAAGAGCCTCTGCTCGGCTATCCGACCGGCGGCATCTACGCTTACTCGCACGCCTTCGGCGGCTATGCGGGTTCGCACGCCGAATATGTCCGGGTGCCGTTCGCCGACACGGACTGCTTCCTCGTCCCCGACGGCCTGTCTGACGAGAACGCCCTGTTCATCTCGGACGCGGCGCCGACCGGCTTCATGGGCGCGGACTTCTGCAACATCCAGCGCGGCGACGTGATCGCGGTCTGGGGCTGCGGCGGAGTAGGCCTGATGGCGCAGCAGAGCGCGATGATCCTCGGCGCCGAGCGCGTGATCGCCATTGATCGCTATCCCGAGCGCCTCGCGCAGGCGGAGGCCTTCGGCGCCATTCCGCTCGACTACACCAAGGTGGATGTGATCGAAGCGCTCAAGGAACTGACCGGCGGACGCGGCCCCGACGCCTGCATCGACGCAGTCGGCATGGAGGCGGACGGTACCGGCGTCCAGCACGCCTATGACCGGGTCAAGCAGGCGCTCTACCTGGAATCGGACCGTGGCGCCGCGCTACGGCAAGCCATGCTCGCCGTCCGTAAGGGCGGTACGCTTTCCATCCTCGGCGTCTACGCGCTGATGGACAAGTTCCCGCTCGGGTTGCTGATGAACAAGGGCGTCACGGTTCGAACCGCCCAGCAGCACGGCCAGGCTTATGTCCCGCGCCTGCTCGAGCATGCTCAGCGCGGCGAGCTGACGCCAGCCGCTTTGGCCACCCACCGCTTTTCCCTCGAGGAGAGCCCGAAGGGGTACCACATGTTCAAGCACAAGGAGGATGGCTGCCTCCGAGCCGTGTTCGCGCCGTGACCGGCGTGGAGCGACGCCCTTTCGGCCCTGTTCCCCGCGACGTCTCGGTTATTGGCCAGGGCACGTGGTATATCGACGACGCGCACCGGCCCACTGCCGTCGCCGCGCTGCGCCGGGGTCTCGACCTCGGCATGACCCACATCGACACCGCCGAAATGTATGGCGACGCCGAGGAGGTGGTGGGGGAGGCGATTATCGGCCGCCGTGACGAGCTGTTCGTTGTCTCAAAGGTCCTCCCCAGCAACGCCTCGCGGGCCGGGACGGTGGCGGCTTGCGAGCGCTCGCTCGCGCGCCTGCGCACCGACCGTTTGGACTGCTACCTGCTGCACTGGCCCGGTTCGCACCCGCTCGAGGACACGTTCGCCGCCTTCGAGCGGCTTCGCGAGCAGGGCAAGATCCTGTCCTGGGGGGTGAGCAACTTCGATGTGCCCGATCTTGAAGCGGCCTGGGCGGCCGGCGGCGAGGGCCGCATCGCCTGTAACCAGGTACTCTACCATCTGGAGGAGCGTGCGATCGAGCACGCGGTGCTGCCTTGGTGCGAGGAGCGCGGTGTCGCGGTCGTTGCCTACAGCCCCTTCGGTCATGGAAATTTCCCCGGCCAACGCTCACCCGGCGGCCGTGTGCTGGAGGAGATCGCGGCAAGCCAGGGCGCGACCGCGCGCCAGGTGGCGCTCGCCTTCCTCGTGCGGCGGCCAACCTGCTTCGCAATCCCCAAGGCGTCCAGCCCTGAACACGCCGCCGATAACGCGGGCGCCGGCGCGCTCAAGCTGACCCAAGCCGAGTTTGCCCGGATCGATGCGGCGTTTCCACTAGGCTCGAAGCCGAGCCGACTTCCCATGCTATAGGCTCGGTATACCTCGCCACCCCCCTCCGCGTCTCGCGCCAGTATCGCGGTCGAGGAGGGCTACGCCTCATGGGGCGGAATGGCCGCGATGAGAGCGATGGGGCTACTCGAAAGGAGCCGGATGGTATGCTCGGCTCAGCGGATTGAGGTGAACAGCGCTCGCGACAACATGATCGCGTGCCGCTGATGACCCACGGCGGACCAGCCGCCCCGGTTCACAAAGAGCTCGCGATCGCATGCAACCGGCTCTGCGGTTTGACCCAGCGGTTCGGGATGGACGAGATTGGCGCTGAGCCGACCGGCGGGTTTGCGCGGTGTGAACGGCGGCTTCCGCCAGAAGCTGCCGTTTACTGGCCTGCGCGGCGACGGCCGCCTTTGGTCGGGAGCTGTCTTCGACCCATGCGCGATAAGGGCGGGCATGCCGCTTTCAAGGCGTCCAGTCCGCCTTTCGCCACCCGCCGATTCCGGTCGATTGGCGCCTCGTCGGCAGCACTTGCAGTTGGTCCACCGCGAGGCTGAGCGTCCCGCGATCATTCAAACAGTGTCGCGAAAGCCAAGCGAAACGTTCGATATGCGTTTCCTCGCGGATCGTCAGGCAACATCTTTTTGGCGGGAAACTGGCGCGCTCGACACGATTCGAACCTGTGGCGCCGAGTTCCTCCAGATCGACCGTGCGCCAACTCACCGACTGCGGTCCCTGTAACCGGTCCGGCCTCCAGGCCGTATCGGTCGCTGAAAGGCAACCGAAACATGTTCAGACGATCCTTCCTGCCGGTGTGGCTGTCGCTCGCGCTCGGCGCCTCTTCCGTTTCCGCTCCTGCCGCCGCAGAAAGTTCGGCAAAGGAGATCTCGACCGTGGAGATCAGCGACGGCGTGACGCTGCGGCGCGCAATCTGGCGCACGCCCGATCCGCAGGGTTATGTTCTTCTCCTGCACGGATTCCCGGAGACGGTGCATGCTTGGGACGCAGTGGCGGCTCCGTTGGCCGAGACCCATGAGGTCCATGCCTTCGACTGGCCGGGCTATGGCCTGTCGTCCCGCCCTCCGGCCGAGCGCTTCGGCTACGCGCCGCGCGATTATGCGCGGGTGTTGAAGGCGTATCTGGCGACAGCAGGCATCGATCGGTCGCGGCTCACCATCTACGCGACCGATATCGGAGCGCTGCCGGCGCTGCTCCTCGCGCTTGATGAACCCGGAAGCGCCCGGCGCATCATCGTTGGCGATTTCGCGCCGTTCGATCGGCCGGGATACATGTACCCGAGTTTGCAGAGCCTGAAATCTCCCGCCACCGCCGAGCCGGTGCGTGCACACATGAACAGGACGCGCGACGAGATTCTCGCCGGCACCTTCTATCGCGGCTTGCCCGATAGCCAACGCTTCGAGATATCGGACGAGTTCGCAAAGGACCTGCGCCTTGGCTGGGACGCCGGGGACATGTCGTCGGCGGACGCCTTTTACCACTATTATGCGAGCTTCACCCGCGACCAGGCCTATCTCGAGAAGAACGCGGGGAAGCTGAGAACGGCCGGCCTGAAGGTGATTTGGGGCCGGAAGGACCTTTACATCGACGAGCGCATGGGCGTGGAATTCGCCGAACGCGTCGAAGCCGAGCTTATCCTGATGCCCGATGTCGGCCACTATCCCCACCTGCAGGCGCCAGCCCGCGTTTCGGCAGAGATACGCGCCGCGTTCCGATAGCAGGTTCGCGGCCGCGCGCGCCGCCCGGCCGCGGGACCGCCCCGCAGTGAACGCGTCTTCAGCAACCGAGGATGTTGGCCGCGCGCCTCGATTGGCGCGCTCCGCGCGTCGGCTCTGTCTCGAGTGCGGGAAAATGGTCGGGTGGAGGCGGCCGCCTCTGTAACGAGCCCGCCGGATTTCCCGAACTCCTCTCATGAAAGCCCGGCTCGTTCGAGGAGCCATCCAAGGAGAGATGTGGGTCATGAAACATCAGAGCATCACATCGCTCCTGTCCCACGCGGTGGAAGCGCATGGCAGTCTGGAGTGCTGGCACGAGCTCGACAAGGTGGCGTCGACACTGTCGATTACCGGTGAGCTCCGCCGCCGAAGACCCGACGGGTCCACCCGGGCGGGGCGGCCGTAAACGTTCGGCCTGACGTCCTGCTCCTCGCGATCGACGCCTCGGACTTCGCTCCGGCCTGATCGGCCTGAGGCAGGAACGGGAGCCAAGGAGCAATTGCCGCCGTCTGGCGGATCACGTGAGCGGCCAGCGGCCGCCGATAGGAGGAACCATGCGCAAGGATGAGGAAGCCGTGTTCGTCGAGGAAACGGGCGTGGGCTCGTTCCAGGTGAGCGTGCGAACCGGGGAGACCGCCTTCTTCGCGGATGAGCCGATCTCGGTCGGCGGTCTCTCGTCCGGCCCGGATCCGTTCGAACTCGTCGGTGCGGCGCTTGCATCCTGCACCGTGATGACGGTGCGCCTTTACGCGCGCCGCAAGGGCTGGCCCATGCGGCGCCTGAGCGCGAGCGTCCGGCATAGCCGGGCCTCGGCGAGCGGACGCGATCGCTTCGACCTTCTCCTCCGCCTCGACCCCGAGCTCGATGCGGACCAGCAGGCACGCCTGCTCGACATTGCGAACCGCTGCCCGGTCCACCGGCTGCTGGCGGCCAGCTCCGACATCGTGATCGAGACCGGATACTCGGATCTGCCACGGCCGGTGTCTGCGCCGCTGCATGCCCGGGCAGCGGAGACGCTCTGCCGGTCCGACGAACCGGTTTCGAAGGCCGCTTGAGCTCGACGGGACACAAGTCCGAACGACGGATCGATTTTGGCGGCACGGGAGCATCCCGGCCGAGCAGGAGAAGTGACATGACGTTATCGAACAAGGGCAAAGCCCTCATCACCGGCGCCTCGTCGGGGATCGGGGCGGTCTATGCCGAACGCCTCGCGAGTGAAGGCTACGATCTGATGCTGGTGGCGCGCAGCGGCGACAAGCTTCGGCGCCTCGCCGGCCTTATCGCGGACCGGACTGCGCGCTCCATTGAAGTGATCGAGGCCGATCTTGGCCGGTCCGACGATCTGCGGCGGGTCGAGGACAGGCTGCGCACGGACACAGATATAACGCTGCTCGTCAACAATGCCGGCGTCGGCGCCACCGCGCCGCTGATCGAAAGCGACGTCGATACGATGCAGTCGATGATCGACCTCAATGTCACCGCGCTGATGCGCCTCGCTCATGCGGCCGCCCCCGGCTTCGTCGCACGCGGGACGGGCACGATCGTGAACGTCGCCTCCGTGGTGGCCGTAGCACCGGAAGTGCTGAACGGAGTCTATGGCGGGACCAAGGCCTTCGTGCTCGCTTTCTCGCAGTCCCTCCATCACGAACTCGCCGGCCGCGGCGTTACCATCCAGGCCGTGCTGCCCGGGGCTACCGCGACCGGTTTCTGGGACGTGGCGGGCACGCCGGTCGAGCATCTGCCGACCGAGATCGTGATGAGCGCCGAGAACCTGGTCGACGCCGCGCTTGCCGGCCTTCGCCATGGCGAGCTCGTCACCATCCCGTCGCTTCCAGATGTCGCCGACTGGGATCGATTCGAGTCGGCGCGCCGGGCGTTGCAGCCCAACCTCTCGCTCGCGCGGCCCGCCGACCGCTATCGCGTCGGCGCGGCCCTGGCTGCCTGAACCAGGCCTCAGTGCCGATCCGTGCCGTCCCTCGGGGGGGGGGGCGGATCGGCACGTCACGTTATGTCCGCAAGCGGTGTGCAACGACACCGCGCTGATCCACCCTGCACGATCGCCCTCGGTTCCTGATTATCGCCGGCCCGGCCGCGTAACCTTCCGGGTCCGTCCGGAGAATTGCTGCAGGGGCCCGACAGAGTGGCACCTCTCTTCAACCGGAAAGGACAAGCATCATGAGCATCGGACGCAAAGTCGCCGTCATCACCGGCGCATCGCAGGGTATCGGCGCGGCGCTCGTCGAAGCCTATCTCGAGCGAGGCTACAGCGTCGTCGGCACCTCCCGCTCGATCGCTCCGTCGAGCAACCCCAACCTGCTGACGATTGCCGGAGACATCGGTGATCCCGCCACCGGCCGGCGCGTCGTCGACGAAGCGCTTGCCCGCTTCGGCCGCATCGATACGCTCGTCAACAATGCGGGCATCTTCCTGGCGGCGCCCTTTGCCGATCATACCGCCGACCAATATGCCCAGGTCCTCTCGACCAACGTGAACGGCTTCTTCTTCACCACGCAGGCCGCCATCGAAGCGATGGAGAAGCAGGGCAGCGGCCACGTCGTGAGCATTACGACGACTCTGGTCGAGCACCCCACGGCGAAGGTGCCGTCGGTGCTCGCGTCCCTCAGCAAGGGCGGGATCGCGGCCGCGAGCAGGAGCCTGGCGATCGAATATGCCACCCGCGGTATCCGCGTGAACACGGTATCTCCGGGCATCATCAAGACGCCGCTGCATCCCGTCGAGACACACGAATTCCTCTCGGCGCTGCACCCGGTCGGCCATATGGGCGAAATCGAGGACATCGTGGGTGCGATACTGTACCTGGAGAACGCGCCGTTCGTGACCGGAGAGACCCTGCACGTGGACGGCGGCCAGTACGCCGGCTTTTGAACGCTCCAGACCGAGGAGAAGGGCGATGCCGATCATCACAGTCCAGGTGACGAAGGAAGGTACCGAACTCGGTATCGATCATGTCACGGCCGAACAGAAAGCAGCCATCTACGAGGGCATGAGCAAGGTGCTCTACGACGTACTCGGCAAGCCTCCGGAATGGACCTGGGTCATTTTCCAGGAAGTGGAGATGGAGGATTGGGGCTGGGGCGGACTTCCCGTGCTCGAGTATCGCAGGCGCATGGCCGAGAGTCGGAATGCGCAGGCAAACGAGGAAGGCTGACTGTGAGCGACACCCGCTATCTGCTTGAGCTGCTCGGCATAAGGTTGCCGATAATCCAAGCACCGATGGCGGGTGTCTCCTCGCCCGCGATGGCCGCTGCCGTCACGGGGGCAGGGGGCCTGGGATCGGTCGCCGTCGGAGCGCTGAAGCCATCGGATGCGCGGTCCATGATCCTGGAAGCGAGAGAGCGTTCAGGCGGCGCGCTCAACGTCAATCTGTTCTGCCATCGTCCAGCAGCGACCAGGCCCGAGGTCGAAGCCGACTGGATCGAGCGCTTCCGCCCGCTGTTCGAGCAGCTCGGCGCCTCCCCGCCCGACAGGCTGACGGAAATCTATCGCAGCGTCGTAGAGGATGAGGAAATGCTTGCGATGGTGCTTGAAGCGCGGCCGCCGGTCGTGAGCTTCCACTTCGGGCTTCCCGGCGCAGCGGCAATCCGGGCACTCCGGAATGCCGGGATCGTGCTGCTGGCATCCGTCACGAGCCCCGCCGAAGCGAGTCAGGCGGCGGCGGCGGGGGTGCAGGTCCTCGTCGCACAGGGATGGGAAGCGGGCGGTCATCGCGGCGCATTCGACCCTGATGCCCCAGACGACGCGATCGGCACACTCGCACTCACCCGCCTCCTTGCTCGCACCATCGATCTTCCGATCGTCGCCGCGGGAGGCATCATGGACGGGGCGGGCATAGCTGCAGCCTTGAAACTTGGTGCCTCGGCAGCACAACTCGGCACCGCCTTCATTGCCACGGACGAAAGCCTCGCCGACCAGGCCTACCGCGCCGCGCTCGCGAGCGACTCGGGTCTGCATACAACGATGACTCGCGCGGTATCCGGGCGGCCGGCACGCGGCCTGGCCAATGGGTTCACCCGGCTCGGAAGCGACATCGCTCCAGCGCGGATACCGGACTATCCGATCGCCTACGACCTGGGAAAGGCGCTGCACGCGGCCGCTAAGCGTCGGGGCGAATTCGGTTTCGGCGCCCATTGGGCAGGGCAGGGAGCACCGCTGGCCCGCGCTTTGCCTGCCGCCCGCCTGGTCGACCTGCTTGCCCTTGAACTCCAGCAAGCATTCTGAGCGGCGATTCTGGCGCTACGGCGGCAGTTGATCTATAATCATGGCGTCGCTTCGTTCGCCCTCCCTGGCAAGGAGCCTCCGCTTGCGAGCTATTCTGGACACGCAATTCCGAGCGCCCGCCGCTGCAATCGACGCGCCTGCCCCCGCTCCGGCGCAGGCCATCGCGATGATGGCTCAGGTGCTCGATCACGCGCCCGTTGTGGTCGAGGAAGTCCTTGCCTGCGACACGCGGCTCACGCGGCGCTGGGCCCATGGCGAACTTCACGACAATCTGCCGCCGCTCGACACGCATGTCGTTCTCACCTTTTACGGGCATGCGTCGCGAGACATCGTCTGGCGCACCGACCAGGGCAGGGTGGCTTCGCGCACGAAGAGCGGCGCGATCACCGTCATCCCGCGTGGACAGGAGGGTCGGTGGGACATTGATGGCAGCCTTGAGGTCAGCCATGTCTACCTGCCCGACACCCGCCTGCAGGCCGCGTCGGATCAGCTTGCGCGCGGCCAGAAGGTCGAGCTTCTGGGGCGTGTCGCATTCGAGGACCAGATCTCCGCCCGGCTGCTGGAGATGCTGAGCCATGAGGCCGGCGTTCAGGGGAACTCCTCTCGCCTGTTCGTTGAGCAGGCGGTAGACCTGCTTTGCACCCAGCTGGTGCGCGGCCATTCCTCGTTGGGGGCGCTCACGATCGACATGCCGCGCCGTGGCCTGGCCGACTGGCAGGTGAGGAAGGTGACCGCCTATATGCGCGAGCACCTGGACGAGGAGATCGGGCTCGACGAGCTGGCGGGCCTGCTTTCGCTGAGCCGCTTTCATTTCGGCACTGCCTTCCGGCTCGCGACCGGGCGGACGCCGCACGACTGGCTGGTTGCCGAGCGGATGGAGAGGGCACAGAATCTGCTGCGCGATCCGCTGCTCAACGTCACCGAGATAGCGCTTTCTGTCGGCTACCAGACGCCGTCCTCTTTTACGGCGGCCTTTCGACGGGCCGTGGGCCTCACGCCGAGCGATTTCCGCCGGCGCCTCTGACCCGAAGGCAGTTATGCGCGACCTGCTGCTGCGAAGCCGGCCGCGCACAGACGTGGTTCGGTTCAGTGGGCGTGCTGCTGGTGCTCGGGGACGATGAAGTTCAACACCTTGACCTGGCCCGGGAAGACCTTGTGGTCGGGGTCGACGAGCTTGATCGTCACCTTGTGCGGTCCCGGCGGGAGCCCGGCGAGGTCGACCGTATTGTTGTCGCTTGCGTCCGCCCACCACCAGGGAAGGTCGTCGACGATGATATGCAGGTGACCGATGCGCGGGGATACCTGGACCGCCTCGGCGCCGAACACCGGCACGATGCGCAGATTGTCGACCCGGTACTGAGCCTGGAAAATACCAAAGGTCAGCGGCTCCGGCAGCGGCGGATCGACGACCAGCTTCGGAGCGGGCTGGTCCCTCGGGCTCTCATACGGGGATACCCCACGCACGTCGCGGGCGGTCTGAGCCGCGGCGCCGGTGGTCAGCATCGACGCGGCTGCAAGTGCGGCGAATGTCTTCACGAATCTGTTCATGGCAATTCCCTTCTGATCGCTGTCGACTGGAGGGAGGAGGAACCGGCTCCCGCCGCAGGGCTGCGGTCGCGCCGGTTCCTTCTCGGCTGCTCAGATGAGGTTCAACTCGACGGGCACATTGCCGCGCGTTGCCTTGGAGTAGGGGCAGGTCTCGTGCGCGGCTTCGACCAGCTTGCGCGCGTCCTCGGGAGTGACGCCGGGAAGGCTGACATTCAGCCGGGCGGAGAGCTGATAGCCGTTCTCGTTGGTGACGAGATCGATCTCCGCGTCCACGGAAAGGTCGGCGGGCACCGCGATCCTGAGCTGCTTTCCCGAAATCTGGATCGCAGACAGGAAGCAGCCGGACCAGCCGGCTGCGAGCAGCTGCTCGGGGTTGGTGCCGCTGCCGGCTGCGCCGGGGTGTGAAAGCCGGACATCGAGGCGTCCGTCGTCAGCGCGTGAAGCGCCTTCCCGGCCCCCGGTGGTGCGCACGCGGCCGGTGTAGAGAAGCTTGTCGATCTTGCTCATTAGGGTTCCTCGCTTGGGTCTGGTGGCATCCGAATGGATGGTCACTCCCAAGTTCGGCGATTGTCCCCGCAGGGTTACGAGCCGTGTTGCGGGAGGCGCCCGTCGGTCACCACCGGAAAAGGCGTGGACCGATGAGCGCGCCCAGCGCGGAGAAGAGCGCGATTGCGAGAGTGTAGCGCGTGAGAATGTAGGTGGCCGAGAGCTGCTGGCAGTAGAGCCCATAGAGGGTCGCAGCGAGCCCGGACGTCGCAAGACCGGCGGCGGCACCGGCCGCTCGAAGCATCGTCGGCGCCATCTGGCGGATCGCCCCGGCCAGGCCGATGAAGATCGGAACGGCGAGCGCGAGGATCAGCGGAACGCACGTCCAGAGGGGTTCGCGAACGAGGCCGGACCGCGTGTTCGGATCGATCCCTGCGAGCTCGGCCGCCGCGAATACCGCCAGCAGGGCGATCGGCGCAGCGACCAGCCAGGCGCCCCGCAACCGGCGCGTCGAGGGGCGGGCCAGTTGCGCTGAGAGCAGTAACCCGATCATTGCAAGCGACGAAGTATAGGCAGCCTTGCCCCAGAAACCGGGAGTGACGGCGGCGGTGAGAAGATCGTGCTGGATGCCCAGCCCGGTGACGAGCATCAGGAAGGCGAACGAGGCGCCGAGCGACAGGCCTGCGGCCATACGGCGTTCGAACGATCGCCGAGGAACCGGCTTCGCATCGCGCGCCAGCGCTTCGATAAGAGCATCAGTGTCCATGGCCGCGTCCTTTCCAGTCGCCAAGTGGTGAGTTCGCCCGCGACGGCCGATCGGTTACAGCGCTCACCGTTCGGAACGACCATGCCTGGGTGGTCAGCGGCATCGCTCTGTCGCCAAGCAGCCGGAGAGCGCTTTAAGGCCTCGATGCACGGAAACCTTGACGTCGGAGACGCTGATCCCGACGCGTGCGGCGACATCGGCGACGCTCAGGCCGTGGATCTTGGTTTCGCGAATGGCGCGAGCCTGCTTGGCCGGCAAAGTCTGCAGCAGCCGGTCGACGTCCATCGCTGCGTTGCTGCTTTGCTCGAAACCCTCCGTGACGAGAATATCCTCCAGTCCGTCGATCGGCTGGTGCCGGACGGCGCGGCGGAAATGATCGACCAGCTTGTGGCGGGCGATCGAGAATAGCCACGGCGTGAAGGCACGCTCCCGATCGAAGCTGCCGCGGCGGGTGTGCAGAGCGATCAGCGTCTCCTGCACCAGATCTTCTATTTCCGAAACATCGTCATGAAGCCGTCGTCCGAAGAACGACCTCAGCAGAGGCGTGGCTGCTCGAAGAAGAGCGGCATGGGAGCGTCCGTCTCCGTCAAGCCCTTCGAGCATGCGAGACTTTAGCTCCATTTCCGTCGAGCGGCTGCGGGCGGATCGGGTTTCGGCTTGCGTTGCAATGGTCATCTTTTCCTCCAACGGAAAGAGGGCGATGACGGTTATTTACGAAGCCACTCCGGTCCGTGCCGTTCGTGGAATGCGGGGACTGTTCGAATCGTGCGATGCCTTGCGCCGGCTGCGACGATTTTGCCGAGTACGGGCCCGCATGCCCTTGCCGCAGCCGGCAACACACATGTGCGATCCGGACAACGCCGCGAGGGCAAGGTGGCTGGATCGAGGCCGTTCTTCGCCGTCGCCGCACCCGTGTAACTCGGGCCGACACTGCCGCGAATGAGAGGCTGTCTAACTCTGGCAAGGAGTGTCGCCATGATCCGCATCGTCAGCCAAGGCACCGCCCTCGTTACTGGCGCGGCGTCCGGCATCGGAGCCATCTACGCGCACCGGCTGGCGCGTCGCGGCTACGACCTCATCCTGGTGGACAGCCGGCCTCTCCAGACACTGGCCGAGTGGCTGAAGCGCGACACTCGGCGGAACGTCGAGATACTGGCTGCCGACCCCGGCACGCCCTCGGGCTTGTCCGCCGTCGAAGACCGTCTCATCCTCGAGGAGCGGCTGACGGCGCTCGTCAACAATGGCAGCGCGGGTGCCCGCGTACCTTCCTTCTCCCCCGGATCGGGTCATGCGTCAGATCTCATCGCTCGCAACGTCGGCGTGCCGGCCAGGCTGGCTTATGCCGCTGCCGGTGGCTTCGCCGAACGGGGCGTCGGGACGATCGTGAACGTAGCGCCGGTCGCACCGCCAATGCCCGCCGGAATTCCCGGGACCGAGGACGGCGGCAAGGCCCTGTTCCTAGATATCGGTCGGGTGCTCCACGAGGAATTGCACAGCCGGGGCGTTCGCATCCAGATGGTCGTTCCCGATGCCGCCGCCAGTGCCGTCTGGCATGTTGCCGGCGACGCGCTCGAGGATCTGAGCCAGGAAGTCCTGCTCCTGGCGGAAGCGATGGTCGACCAGGCGCTGGCTGCCCTCGATCAGGATTTCACGACGGCACGTCCTTCCATCCCGCAGGTCCGGGACTGGGAAGGGTTCGAGAAGCAGGCCGCACAGGCCTCGTTCGCGCGGTTTGCCCGTCCGGCGCTGGTCGAAATCGCCTGACGGCAGTGATCAGCCGGGAGGAACTCCCAGCCTGCAAGGAGGAATATGTCGTGACATGTCTTCGCCTGATCCCGAATGCTGGGAACGGATTTTCAAGCCGCCCGGCGAGCTCCGAGCCGGGGCCGAAGGCTTCCCGGGAAAGCGCGCCTCGTCTTCGGCTAGTTGCCGACACGGGAAGCCGCTACCGCCCGCAGCTTGGATCCGGGCCGGACCGTTCAGGCTCCGCTCTGCCTCGCTGGGTGACTGTTGCGGTCGGCGCAGGCGCGGCAATGGCTTCGGCAGCCGTCGCAATCATCGGCTTCAGCCCGGACATGCTCGGCCTGGCGCCGCAAATGCACCTGATCGCAACCGCTATCGCCCGGTGAGCCTGAGCCGCCACCACCTCCAATCAGGTGCAATTCGGCGGCGGCAATCCGTTCGTGCAGCGCAACGCCGGCCCGCCTCGTCAGGTGCAGGCCGATGGTCGCCGCGTTGGGCATGAAGAGTTGGATCGCCGGCAACATGGCATCGGCTATGACGGGCGCCGTGATCGGCCTCGTGACCTGGTCCTGAGGCGCCCCGTCATGCTCGATGCACGCCTCAGACCCATCATCGATGTCCCACTGAATTCGATCGGACAGTGGCTCGCCGGGCGCGGCATCGGTGCGAACGGCGTCACTATGGCAGGAATGGTCGTCGGCCTCGCCGCGGCCGCGGCCATCGGACAGGGCGAGTATCGGACCGGCCTCCTGCTGATCCTAGTCAATCGCCTGCTCGACGGTCTCGACGGAGCCATTGCCCGGGCGTCGCGCCTTACCGACTTCGGCGGCTACCTCGATATCGTCGCGGACTTCGTCTTCTACGTGGCCGTGCCCGTGGGCTTTGGCCTGGCATCTCCGTCGAACCTGGTGCCCGCCCTGTTGCTGGTTGCGAGCTTCGCCCTCACCGGCATCAGCTTTCTCGCGTTCGCCACGCTTGCCGCCAAGCGCGGGATCGAGACGGCGGCACATGGCCGGAAGAGCTTCTTCTACGATACGGGTATCGCGGAGGGCACGGAGACAATTGCGGCCTTCATCCTGATGAGCCTCTTTCCGACTTACTTCCCGACGATTGCAGTCATCTATGCGAGCCTTTGCGTGCTTACGATCGCGCAACGCAGCTTCGGCGCGTGGCATCGCTTCCGATAGAATTGCAGACGGGGTCGATCCCCGCCGATCCGTAACCTGACTCCCTGATCCGGCGTATGTCTGTGGCAACCTGTTTCGATTGGGGAACCATCATGACCAACATTCCCGCTCGCATTCTGCTCGGCTTCGCCGCCGGAGCGCTCTCCCACGTCGTTTTCCAGGGCGCGCTCGGCGTCGTCTACTTCTCCGCCGACATGATCCCGGGCCTGCCTTGGAGCTTCAAGCCGCTGCCGCCGTTCGGCGTGCCGACGACTCTCAACTTCGCTTTCTGGGCCGGCCTGTGGGGCATTGCCTATGCGTTGCTCGAGCGGCGGCTGACGGCCCGCCTCGGCCGTATCGGAGGGGGGCTGCTGTTCGGCGTTGCCGCCATGCTGGTGCGCTGGTTCATCGTGCTTCCGCTGAAGGGCGCGGAGATCGTCGAAGGCTTCGTACCGAACCTGGTGGTCGTCTACACCGGCTTTCATCTGATCTTCGGTATCGGGCTCGCTATTCTGTTCGGCGCCGGGCTCCGCCTCGTGCCGCAACCTGCCCGCGTATCGCTGAACGCTCGCCAGGGCTGACCGCGCCAAGCGTGTCGCACCGGCCCGGCCTCGACCCGGAAAAAGGAACCCATCATGGCACCGATACCTTTCGAGCGGCCGGCACGTGCCGGCCGAAGCGGGCCTGCGTCTGTACTGAATTCCGTGACAGGAAGGCTTCTGCTTGTGGCGCTTGGCGTCTCCGCCGTCGCCCTGACCCTGAAGCTGACCGACGCCCTCGATTATCTGAGCTTCGCAGCACTTGCCGAGAACCGCGTGTGGCTTGTCGATCGGGTAGGGGCGCTCGGCTGGGCCGCCCCGCTGCTCTTCGTACTGGTCTACGCGCTGAGCACGGCGTTTTCAATGCCGACCGGTTTGCTCCTGTCGACCGTCGGCGGCTTCCTGTTCGGCACCTTATGGGGCGGCTTACTGAACGTGATCGGAGCGACCCTCGGCGCAACGATGATTTTCCTCGCCGCGCGCACCGTGCTCGGCAACCTGCTCAGCGCCCGGGCAGGCCCGTTCCTCCAGAAGCTCGAAGCCGGCTTTCGCGAGAACGAGGTCAGCTACATGCTGGTGCTGCGGCTGGTGCCGCTCTTCCCATTCTGGCTCGTCAATCTGGCGCCTGCTTTCCTGGGGGTGCGGACATCAACCTTCGTCGGCGGCACGTTCCTCGGTATCATCCCGGGAGCCTTCGTCTTTGCCAGCGTGGGAACCGGGCTCGGTGCAGTCCTTGCAACCGGCGGCACGCCGGACGGCTCCGCCCTGCTCCAGCCCCACGTCATCATCCCGATCGCGGGTCTCGCCCTGCTGGCGATGATCCCGGTCGTCCTCAAGCGCGTCCGCCGCCCGGCGGCGCATCTGGAGAAACTGCCATGAGCGACACCTTCCTCGATGTGGATATCGCGGTGATCGGCGCTGGTTCGGGTGGCCTGTCGGTGGCCGCCGGGGCGGCCCAGCTGGGCGCCTCGACCGTGCTGATCGAACAGCATCTGATGGGCGGCGACTGCCTCAACACCGGCTGCGTTCCGTCGAAGGCACTGCTCGCTTCGGCCAAGGCGGCTTACCGCTGGCGGAGCGAAGCGGCGCTTGGCGTGGACTATGCGCTGCCGGACGTCGACCTCGGCGCAGTCAACCGGCACGTCCATGAGGTCATCGCCGCGATCGCGCCCAATGACTCGATCGAGCGTTTCGAAGCGCTTGGCGTGAAGGTCATCCAGGGCACTGCCCGGTTCGTCGGCCCGAGCGAAATCGAGGTGGACGGAACCCGTATCCGCGCACGGCGCATCGTCGTCGCGACTGGCTCCAGAGCGGCAGTGCCGCCGATCCCGGGGCTCGACCAGGTGCCCCATTTCACGAACGAGACGCTGTTCGCGAACACCGAATTGCCACGTCATCTGATCGTCATCGGGGGAGGCCCGATCGGCATCGAAATGGCGCAGGCGCATCGCCGCCTCGGTTCCGACGTGACCGTGCTGGAAGCCTCCAGGATCATGCCCAAGGACGATCCCGAACTCGTATCGCTCCTGGGCAGCCGCCTCGTGGACGAAGGCATCGCCATTCGCGAAGGGGTCTCGATCACGCGCGTCGAGGACGGCCGCGGCGGCGTTACCGTCCTTCTCCGCAACTCCGAGGGTCTAGAAGAGCGGATCTTCGGATCGCACCTGCTGGTCGCTGCCGGCAGGCGGCCGAACACAGAGAGACTGGATCTCGAAAAAGCCGGCATCGAGTACGGGCCGAAAGGCATCATTGTCGATGCCCGGCTGCGCACCAGCAATCGCCGCGTGTTCGCGATCGGCGACGTGGCCGGCGGTCCGCAGTTCACGCACGTCGCCGGCTATCATGCGGGCATCGTCATCCGGAATGCGCTGTTCCGCCAGCCGGCCAAGGTCGACTATCGGGCGCTCCCGTGGGTGACCTATGCCGATCCGGAGCTCGCCCATGTCCGTCTCACGGAGGCAGAGGCACGTGCGAAGCATGGCGACGATCTCGTCGTCCTGCGCTGGCCCTACCACGAGAATGATCGTGCCCAGACCGATCGCAAGACACAGGGGCTGATCAAGGCGATCACGACTCGTTCGGGCAAGATTGTCGGCGCATCGATCCTCGGAGCAGAGGCTGGCGAGCTCATCCAGCTCTGGGTGCTCGCGATCGGCCAGGGCCTCAACGTCAAGGCGCTCGCCGGCATGATCGCTCCCTATCCGACGCTTGGCGAGATCAGCAAACGGGCTGCCGCCAGCTTCTTCACGCCCAAGCTGTTCAGCTCCCGAACCCGCAAGCTCGTGCGCTTCCTGTCCTGGTTCGGCTGAACCCATCTCCATTCACCTTCGAACAACCTGTCAGGTCGGTGCCGAACGCGGCGCCGGCCTGCGTTTCACCGGGAGCCACTGCGATGACCAGAGTGAAGACACGCCTTTTCCTCGGCTTCGGCGCCGGTGCCCTCTCGCACCTCTTCTTCCAGGGCGCGCTCGGCACGATGCTCCATTGGGCCGGCCTGCTTCCGGAACTCATCTGGAGCCTCGAGCCGGTGCCGCCGCTCGCCGTGCCCACCACAGTGAACAACATGTTCTGGGACGGCCTGTGGGGCATGGCGTACGGACTCGTCGAGCCGCGTCTGACGGCTCTGCTTGGCCGCCCCGCGAGCGGGCTCGCGCTCGGCTTCGCCTCGCTCCTCGTCTTCTGGCTCGTCGTGCTGCCGCTCAAGGGGAGCGGTCTCGCCGGACTCGACATCATCGAGATCTCCATCGATGTCGCATTCGACCTGGTGTTCGGCCTTGGTACCGTCCTGCTTTTCTGGGCAGGCCTGCGCCTTCGCCGTCCGTCACCGCCGGCCTAGGCGAGGCGCGCATAAATGGCGCCGCCGGAAGGTCCGACGGCGCCCTAGAGAGCCTGGTGACGCTGTAATTATTCGGACGGACGTTTGTACCCTGCCGTGTGGCGGCCAAGGTTTCGCTCCACGTCGCCGGGCTTCTGCAGGCCCTTCTTCACAAGCGCTTCCAGACGGGACTGAGCAGCGGGCCGCTGGACCGACTCGATGAAGGCTTCCCAGCCGGGCTGCATCTCGGCGTCCGGCGGCATGCTGGCCAGATCGACGAGCTTCTTGGTCTCAGCGATCGCGTGGCCGTCGAACGAGGCGATACGCGTGGCGAGCGCGTCGACGAAGCTGTCGAGATCGGCGTCAGGAAGGGCTCGGTTGATGTACCCGTAGCGCTCGGCCGTGTCGGCGTCGAAATCGTCGGCTCCGATCAGGATTTCCATCGCTCGGCCACGGCCGACGAGGCGCGGCAGGCGGGCCATCGGGCCGCCGCCGGGAACGAAGCCGGCACCGACTTCGAACTGCGACAGCACGGCTTTCTCGCGGCTGGCGAACCGCATGTCGGCCGCAAGAGCCAGCTCGCTTCCGATCCCGCTGGCACGGCCGCGGATCGATACGATCGAAATCGCCGGGAGCTTGCTGAGCCTCACCATGAAATCGGGCACCGGGTGCATTCCGGTTGGACCCGCTTTGAGGCCGGTCGAAGCTTCGAGCGGCTGACCGAGATCGTAGTGATTGATGAAGGAACCGGGAATGGCGCTGTCGAACACGACGACCTGCACGCGTGGATCGGCCTCGAGTTGGTCCATGATGCGACCGAGCTCCTGGACCTCGGCGGGTCCGATCAGGTTCAGCGGCGGATTCGCGAAGGTGATCTTCCAGTAGCGCTCGCTTTTCCGAACAACGCGGATCTTCGCGGATGGCGTGGTCTCGTCGACCGCTTGCGCGGTCGTGGCAGTGGGCGCGCGGGCTTCGCCTGACGCCGTTGCGGGGCTGGCGAGCGCGGGCGTGGACACGGCCAGAAGCAGCATCAACTTTAGGTTTGCGAGAGTTTTCATCATTGTTCCTCCCTGTGGTCTGGAGACCAGGTGAAGGCGCTTCTGAGCTGCGCCTGTGAGGGAGTTCGCCGTGGCAGGGCTGGTCGGTTACAGATGTTTTCCACGTCCGCGAATTCGGCGATCAATGTGGGGGGAGGCCGGCCTTGCCTGCGCCGCGGATGACAATGCTCCTGCACGCGCGGCATAGGGCGCGGACCCAAGGACAGTCAGGCCATCTTGGGCCCGAGCCATGGCCGAGCCCTGCCGCTATTGTCTGATGATCGTCGGACGGCGCATACGGGCGCACTGGTGGCGAGCCGCTCTGCCGATCGTCCAGTCTCAGCCTTGCCGGCCGACCAGCGAAGTTCATCACGAAAAGGGGTCTTCTTCTCAGCCCGGCTGATTGCGCGGCCCGGGCTGAGCCAGCCACTTGCCGGCGTGGGCAACGAGTGACATCAGCTGATGGGCCTTGTCCTGCGGAGCCGGATTGGCTTGCGGCGGACGCGGTGGTTGCGTGCTCCTGTTCATGGGAAACGCTCCTTTTCTACCGTGTCTTCGCTGAAGAGAGGCGGGAAGTTACGCCGAATGTGCCAGGATCAGCGACGAAGACGCACTTGCCAATGGCGAGCAGTTTCGCCGCGGGCGACGCGCGCGGACATGCCTGGACGAAGCTCGTCCACTCCCGGCTGGCCTCCGGGAACCGCGATCCTGATCGGTATGCGCTGCACGATGCGCGTGAAATTGCCTGAGGCGTTGTCCGGCGGGAGCAGTGCGAACTGAGCTCCGCTGGCAGGCGACAGGCTGTCAACGCGGCCCGCAAGGGCCCGGCCCGGCTGCGAATCCACCAAAATCGTGACCGGCTCGCCAGCCCGGATTCCCTGCAGCTCCGTTTCCTTGAAGTTGGCGACGATCCACACCTCCCGCGCGACAAGCGCAATCAGCGAGGTTCCAGGACGCACATACTGGCCCTTGCGCACCTGACGCTCAGCAACCCGGCCATCGGCGGGTGCCCGCACGATCGTACTCTCGAGGTCGAGCTCGGCCAAGCGCAGCTCGGCCTCGGCGGCTTCCACCTCGGCGACGAGCTGTAGGCGCTGGCTTGCAATCACATCATATTGATCGCGTGAAGCGGTCAGCGCCGCCTCGGCACCGGAGACGCCAGCGAGCGCCTTCTCGCTGTCGGCGGCGGCGTCGTCGCCGCGCGCCGTCGTGACCCAGCCGTCCCGTCGCAGCACCTGGATCCGCGCAAGCTCTCTTCCCGATCGGTCGACTTCTGCGCCTGCGCTCCGCACCGCCGCGCGAGCCTGCCCGATGTTCGCCCGCTGCAGCTCGAGGCTGCGATCGTGTCGGACGATCGCGGCGCGCCGCGCGGCAAGCGCGGCGCGTGCCCGGTCAGCACGCGCCCCATATTCGCGGTCATCAAGGCGGAACAGGATATCCCCCGCGCGGACCTGCTGATTGTCGGCGACGAGCACGTCTTCGATGAGCCCGGGGACTTTGGTGCTGATCGGCGTGACGTCGCCACGGACATAAGCGTTGTCCGTTCCGCCGGCATGGCCGGCGCCGACGAGCCGATAGGCCGTTCCAGCGAATATGAGGATGGCGAGCAGCAGAGCCGCAGCGGCGGATTTCGAGAGTGTCATCGGGAGCCTCGCGTCGGGTGAGGGAGGGAAGGGGATTGAAGCAGCAGGACGCCGGCGGCGCTGACGATGAGCAGGCCACCGGCGACCAGCAAGCCGTCCTCGAAGGAAAGCACCCAGGCTTCGCGGCGAAGCGCGTCAGCCACGGTCGCGAGGGTGCGCACGGCGGCGATCGCATCGTCGCCAATGCGCGATGTGAGTTGCGCGGCGAAACTCTCGAGCGGCTCCGGATGGGGGCCGTAAGCGGCCGCGCTCTCCGCGCGCGCGCCGAGATGAAATCTTTGTCTTTGCGTCACGAATTCGGTGGCGAGCGCTACCCCGATGTTCGTCCCGCCGAGCGTGGTCGCGTTGAACAGGAGCGATGCCGTCGGACCGTCGGCGGGCTTCAGCTGGATACCGCCGGCAATGAGGTTCGGCACCAGGAACAGCGTCTGGCCGGCACCGGCCAAGGCCATGGCGAGCCGGAAGTCGTCGGCGCCCGTTTCTGACGTGACACCGGCGGCAAGCACCGCAGCAAGCCCGAACAGGACCAGCCCGGAGGCAATGATCAGGCGGCCGTCGATCCGCCCGAGCAGCCACCAGGCGAGCGGGTAAACGAGCAATTGCGGCACGGCAGCCCAGAGGTAGAGCTGCCCAAGCTCGAGTGGGCGATAGCCCTGCACCAGGATCAGGAATTGCGGGACGAGGAACGCCGTGGTCGCGAAACCAACGCGAAAGAGGAGGTTCAGCGTGATCGGCACGGCGAAGCTTCGCCGGGCGAGGAGGTCCAGGCTCAGTAGTGGCGCTGGCGATCGCCACAGGGTCAGGAGGAAACCGGCCCAGGCACCCGCGCCGGTCGCCATTGCCCAACCAATGACAGGACTGTCGAGCCAGTCGCGGCGCGTGCCCTGGCCGAGCACCAGCAGGGTTGAGGCGAGGGCGGCGCAGAGCAGCAGCAACGAGATCCAGTCTCGTCGAAGGGCCGGCCAAGCAATCGGCGTCCGTGGCACCAGCAGGATCGCGAAAATCGCCACAAGGCCGCCGCCGGCTGCCTGGAAGTGGAACAAGGCTTCCCAGCCGAGGCTGTCTTCGAGCAACCCGGCGAGAGGGGGCCCGAGGCTGGTGGGCAGGATCAGGATGATCGCGAGCAGTGACAACCCAAATCGAAGGCGAGGTCCCGACATCGTCATGAACGTCGCCACGAACGCCATCGGCCCGAACCCGCCGGCTGCAAAACCCTGCAGGGTCCGCACGGCGATCATCCAGGGCAGCGGCGGAGCAGCGGCTGCGGCCACTGCGGTCATCGCAAAGAGCAGGGCGCTTGCCGCCATGTATCGGCCGAGGCCGAAGGCAGCGAGGAGCGGCGAGGCGAAGACGACCCCGGAGAAGAGACCCATCGAATAGTGGGTGACCAACCACGAGCCTTCGTCCGCCGATGCGCCGACCCTTCCCGCGATGTCGGCGATGTTGAACGGCACGAGTTGGCCCGAAAGGTTGACGACAAGCGACGCGGCCAGCGCAGTTGCGAGCAACAGCCTGCGATCCGGCGGCATCGGCTCGGCCGCGCCGTTTGCTACACGCGGTTCTGGAGCGATATCCGTCACCATGGGGCGCTGAGCCCGATCTTAACCGCGCTTGTGCCGTTTCCGGTGCGCGCGCACCGCGCAATCGCTGGCGTGGCGAACAGAGCGAGCGCGGCCGGTTCGTTCCCCCACGCGCGCGTTCGGGACGCAGTCTTCACGCGGGAGAAGCCAAACTCCCGGGTCTCGCCGAGGAGATGAGCCGACGCGATGCTCGCCGACAAAAGCGACAGGGATAGGACGAGATGCCGCAGATGTGCAGCTAAATGGGCTCCGAGCATGGTACCCTCGCTTCCGCGTCGGCACGTCTCCCGCTTGAGTTGCTGTTTCCCGGCGCGGGACCAGATCGCGAGGACGGATCACCGAAGAAGTTCGGGCGGAGTCACAGGCAAGTTACAGAAGCCTCCGCGGTGAGGCGTTCGTGAAGTCTACGAGACGCTACGGGCTGATTCTGCCAGGAGCAGCCGTTCGCCAAGTGGAACCGAATAACCGGAGTTGGTCGCGAGCTGCCGAGTTTCTAGACACAGGGTATTCGAACGGGACGGCTTGCGACGGGAGCGAAGCGGATCCGCTTCGCTCCACTCCACTCCGTAGGCGGAGAACAATTATCTCCCATAACCACGGATCGATTGACAACACTGCCGGTGCGAGCGGCCTGCTCCGGTGCAGGCTACGCCCAAGTTCCAAAACCCTCGCTCGTCCATGCATGATAGAGGACGATGAGGAGGAAGATGACCACCGCGAGCCACGGGGAGCCGATCGTGCCGGCGACGATCGCCAAGCCGTAGGCGGCTGCGCCAAACCACGGGCGGCTGCGCTGTGCCCTGAAGTAGCCGCCGGGCACCGCGGGTGCGAGTCGTTCGCGATGCCGTTCGAGGTAGGGGAATATTGGGGCCCATGCCGCCGACATCAGAGCTGCGAAGACGCCGTACAGGACTACTGCCGCCCGCTGATCTGCCGTGTTGCCGCTCTGCAGCGCCTCGGCAAGGACGCCAGTCGGGAAGGGGATCAACGCGGCCGTGCCGAGAATTCCAAGGTTGATCCCGTTCAGGCCTCGATCGACGCGGGCAACCTGCCGGAACAGGCCGTGGTGGTTCAGCCAGATCACACCGACATAGACGAAGGCTAGCGCGAACGCGGCGTATGACGCCCACGCTGCAGCGAGCGCTTGGGCCAGCCCACCCGGTGCCGCGTCCGGTTTGTGGATTTCGATCACGAGAAGCGTGAGCACGATCGGGAAGAATGCGTCGCCGAAGGCGATCAGCCGCGTTGCGTCCGCCGTGACGCCGGCCGCCGCCGCATGCGGACGGAGCGTCGTCACGGATTGGTACCGCCGCCCGCGCTGCCCTGCGCGAGCTTCACCCGGCCCCACAGATCGTCGAACTCTATGCTGTCGAAGAAGGCGTTCGCGCGCACGATGCGGCCGTTGTCCATCTCCAATATCCAGACATAGGTGTTGGTGTAAGGCTTGCCGTCCCGCGCAGTGCCGGCTGCGTCGAAGAACACGATAACCGTGTCGTCTTCAGCATAGATCTTTCGGACGACTGGTACCAAGCGGGCCTGCATCCTGGCATTGAAGGGGCGGATCACCTCGTCGATGAAGGCATCGCGGCTCGGATATGTCCTGGCCGCCGCCGAGTTGCCGGTGATCGTCCACTGTGCGTCGGGCGCCAGCAGATCATAAGGGCTCCCCGTGCCGGTCCTCCAGGCTTCGAAGCTGCGCGCGACCGCGGCTCGGTTCGCCTCCTCGATCGATGAGGATACTGCTGCCGAAGTGGCCATTGCGGGCGGGCTCATGACGGCGAGGAAGGCTGAGAGGGCGAAGCCATAACAGGCGCCTCTCGCCCGGTGGGCAGCAAGACTGAGCATATCGGTTCCTCCGGGAGAGTGTTGGCTGCTGCGGCGGCAACCTGGGCATCCTGCGCCACGCTGCCGCCCGAAACACCGACGGCGCCGATCATCGACCCGCCGGGAGAGAGGAGAGGCATGCCGCCCGCGAACACGACCAGGCCGCCGTTCGTGGCGTCCAGGCCGGGAGACGTGCCTCCGGGCTTGCAGAATTCACCGACCGCTTCGCTGTTCATGCCGAACAGTGCGGCCGTGCGGGCCTTCTTCAACGCGATGTCGACGGATCCGAGCAGCGCCCCGTCCATCCGGAGGAACGCCTTCAGGTTCGCGCTGCTATCGAGCACCGCGATGTTCATCGGAACACCTATGGCACGTGCCTCGGTGATAGCCGCCGCAATCGCCGCTTCGCAGCGTGTCTGGGTGATGGTCATGCGAGCCTCCTTGGATCAGGCTTGGCGCGGCTCCGCCCTGATCTCGGCGACGAGCGGCGACTCCAGCTCGATGCGGTTTTCCCAAGCTTGCTGCTGATGAATCTTCAGCATGTCCTCAATCGCCTTGGGAACGACGTTGCGGAACTTGCCGGTGTCGGCAGGGACGAGCTCGATCATCCGGTCGATCATCTCCTGCGGATCGAGCCGTCCCTCCGGTGTCGCGAAGAAATCGTCGAAGCCTTTGCGCAGGTCCGCACGCTTTGTGACGTTCTTGCTGTCGTCGAGCCAACGGAAGGCATTGTCCGCCATCGTCTCGTTATAGCCCGTGTAATAGGCTCCGGGATTGATCGTCTGAACCAGGATGCCGTGCGGGCGCAGCTCCTGCTGCAGCGCCTCTGCGATCGCCTCGAGCGCATGCTTGGTCGACACGTAGGTCCCCCAGTTGGCCGGCGTGAACAGCCCGCCCATCGAAGAGGTGAAGACGAGCTTCCCACGGCGCTTCTGCGCCACCCATTTCTGGACCACCTTCTGGGTGAGGATCAGCGGGAGAAAGACGTTTATTTCGTAATTCCGCCGCACCAGGTCGATCGGGATCTCCCACACCGGGCCGCTTTCGCCTTGGCCGGCGTTGTTCCAGAGGACGTCGAAGTCCCAGCCCACAGCCTGTTCGATATCGTAGGGATCAGTCAGGTCGAGCCGTTCGACGCGCAGGTTGTGCAGGCCGAGCTCCGCTGCCTTCCTGCGCAGCGGCATCACCTGAGGCGAAACCTGCACCGTCGCGATCACGTTATGGCCATCACGGGCCATCCCGATCGCTGCGCCTTCGCCGAAGCCGGATCCTGCGCCGGTAACCAGAATGGTTTTGGACATGCTTTCGACCCTCCTGCCATGATGAGAGCCGCAAATTAGCGCAGACCACTCGCCGTCGCTGTTCGCCGATTGCTGAGCCGCGTCCTGGATTGCTATAATCATCTCGTCGCAAATCGTGCGCTGCTGCGACGCGCGCGTGGCGGACCAGCGGCCTGCGAGCGTCGACCTGAGCACGCGTGTCGTTGCAGCATGATGCACTTCAGTTTTTGATGCAGCGACGTGGTGGGATCGGGAGACGATGCCGTGACGAAACTTCGTTTGGTGAACACACCGGCCGAAATCGGACGCATCCAAGGTGCTGCCCCGCCACTGATCGGCGCAGCATTCCTGGGCGACACGCAGATCGCGCCGCCGTGGCCTCAGCAGCCGCACGATGCCTACTGCAGGCCCATGCGTCACCACATCATCGGTGCGGTGTTTTCTGGAGAGGGCACGACGGCGCTCAAGACCGCGGGCCAACGCCTGCACGTTCGCTCAAAGACGGATACCATCATCATCAATCCAAGTGGCACCGACGGTTGGTGGACGTGCACCGGGTCGCCGCTGGTTTCGAACGTCTTCCTCGGTCAGGAAAGATTAAGACGTTGCGCAGAGGAGGTCGGCCGAGGCGGCACGCCGGAGCTGATCTTGAGCCTCCAATCAGACGATCCAAAGCTCTTCAACATTCTCAGCTTGATCGCGCGCGAGAGAGATGTCGACGATGTCGCCTCGAAGCTATTCATGGAGCACTTGGTGGACCTCCTTTGCTTACAACTCCTTCGTCGCCACGTCACCTTCCCGCACGACTGCTCCGGCGCAAAAGGAGGATTGACTCCCGCTCAATTGCGGCGCGTGACTAGCTATATCGAGGACCGTCTTTCCAACGAAATCCGCCTCCAGGAACTCGCCAATATCGCCCATGTTAGCCGCTTTCATTTTTGTCGCGCATTCAGGTGCTCAACCGGACAAACTCCCCATCAATGGCTAATCAGGGCTCGTATCAAACGGGCATGTTGCCTCCTCCGCGAGACCAGGCTGAGCATCACCGACATAGCTCTGGTGGTAGGCTACCAAACGGCATCGTCTTTCGCTCTTGCCTTCCGCAAGGCAACAGGAGCCTCGCCGACGGACTATCGAGCCCGTTGATCAAAGAGGGGCAGATGTTGTTACCTGAAGGCGAACGGCTGGTTCCGGCATCAGCGGACGTTCGAGCGATCGCATCGGAACGACGTGAGTTGGTCGCGAGCTGCCGATCGGCGGCTAGCACGCAACGTCGCCTCCGCCGAGGCGCGGGCAACATAGGCGTCAACTCGCTCCCGATCGGCGGGAGCGAGCTGGGGCAGAAACGGTTCGGGCGAGGTGACCTGGTCGACCACCAGGACGGCGCCCGCCATGATCGCGTCGAGGGTCTCCCGCTCGACCGGCCCCCTCAGGGGGCCGGTCAGTCACGGCAGCGTCGGTCCGGCTCGGGTTGCATCCAAGGGCTCAAGCCGACGATGAAAGCGCCACATCTACGATCACGATCGAAGGCGTCAGGGCTCCACCGCGTACAGGCTGCGGTGGGTGAGAATGAAGAGCGTGCGGCCGCCCTCGCCGCCGAACACCAGCTGCAAAGGCCGATCGGGGACGTCGATGCGGCCGAGCTGGCGACCATCGGGCGCGAAGACGAACACCTGGCCGTTGGCGACGAACACTCGGCCGCGCCGGTCGGTAGCGACGCTATCGCCCCCGCGATTGGCGAAGAGGCGGAGATCCGTGAGCGTGCCGCCGTCGCCCACGACGGCGCTGTAGGTCACATTCTCGGAGCTGTTGGACACGAATACCCGCTCGCCCTTGCTCGCCTGGAGCAGGCCCGTCGTGTTGAGGCTGTCCGTCCAGCGCCAGCCGATGCGGTCGATCGGGCCCTGCTGCCACACGGGGAACGCGGGCAGCACCAGGCTGCCGTCGGGCGAGACATATTCCTCGGCCTTCGGCGTTCCGACATCGCGCGCGAACATCTCCGCCAGGGTGGTGAACTGATACGTGTCGTGGTTCAGCTGATCGCGGAACTCGCCGTTGTTCCACCAATTCGCCGGCAGTGCGACCTTGGCCGTGCCCCCGGGACGCACGGGAGTCGGCTTGATGACGGTCAACTGGTCCTTCGGCCCGTTGGGATCGAACGAATAGACGGTCGCATATTTACCCTGTCCCGACACGACCATGAGGTGTCCCGACCGGTCGACCGCCAGATTGACGGGATCGAGCGGGTGGTCGCGGATGACCTCGACGCCGCGCGCCTCGGTCCAGCGGTGGATGCGCTGAAAGCGACGATCGACGAAATAAAGCGTTCCGTCGCCGCCGACGCTCGCCCCTGAGATGGAGAAGAAGCCGTCGGCGATCTTCCTGAGCTCGCCCGTCCCTGCCAGCTCGGATGTCCGGGGACTTTGCTGCTCACCCTTGATGTGCAGCTTGGCGAACTCGCGCTCGCGCGTGAAGATGCCGCTGGTCACGTCCTCGATAGCGTTCTCGAACGCGAACTTGCTCGCACGAAGATAGGTGCCGCACATGTCGTCGCTGCACAGCGCCGCGCCGCTCTCGGCGTTGCTGTGCAGGTTGTGGAAGCGGATGTCCGACGAGTTGTAGATTTTGATCGCGCTGCGCGCCGGGTGATAGGTCCGGGTCACGCGATAGGCGTGGTAGTTCGCGAAGAGCAGGTTCTTCGAATTGCTGATCTGCAGCCCGATCGCGTTCGGCCCGTCGCCCACCTCCTGCTCGGTCTGCGGCGCGTAGAACTCCCAGTTCTGCACATTGTCGAGCACGAACTCGTTGCGGGCGTGGTGCTCCACCGACACTTCGTAGATCCGTCCCGGCGTGCTCGTATCGCTGATGTAGAAGCCGGCGGAGGCGAAGTTCTGCGGGCTCCAAACGTCGGCGAAGGTGCCGCCGCCGCCATCGGTCACCCAGATGCTCGGATATTGGCCGTCGAGCCGGTCGTCGAGGATCGGATCGCCGCCTCGGGTGGATCGGAAATAGAGCGGCTTGCCGTCGGGAGTCACGGTGCCGCCGCCGCCGGCGATCTTGACGTCTTCGACCAGGCTGTTCGCACCGGAGCGCCACAGCAGCGCCGATGCGCGCGGGTTGATGCGGCCGGTGAACAGGCCGATGCCGTTCAGGATATTGTCGCCGCCGCGCGGGCTTTCGACGATCGGAACGACCGTCCCCACCCCCGCATGGCGCGGATTGTCTTCCGGGATCGAAAGCTGGGTGATCGCCGGATGCAGGCCCACCAGCACGGTGTCGGGGCGCAGCTTGAGCGCATCCGTCACGCGGTAGTGACCGATCGGGAAATAGAGCACGCGGTGGGTGTCGATGGCGCGCTGGATCGCGGGGGTGTCGTCCGTCTCCCAGTCGCCCTTGACCCCGAGCGTCTTGACGTTGATCCACTCGCCCATCGGCGGGGTGTCGCGGATGACCTGGGCTTGCGCGGGCAGCGCCGGGATCGGCCGGATCTCGGCCTCGGTCTTGTACTCCCCGAAACGCCCCTGGCCGGGCAGATGGAGACCATAGCTGAACGAGGCGACTTCGTAGCTGCGTCCCTTTCCGGCCACCGTCCTGCCGCTGTCCCGAAAGCGCGCGAAGACCGGCGTGTTGCTCGCCACCGCGGCTTCGAAGCCGATCTGGGTGAACACCCGGTCCTCGTTGGAGATGATCACGCCCGCCCGGCTTACATTCTCGAAGCGGATGTTCTTGCCCCACAGCGAGTCGGAATAGCCGCGGTCGATCTCGATCCCGACGGGGGTATTGCGGATGGCGACGTTGGCCATGGTGAGCCGCGCCTCATGCTCGCGAATGGCCGCGTCGCGCTGCCCATCGAAGGTCGCGTCGACCAGGGTGAACTGCCAGGCGGGCGACGTCTTTTCCGTGACGATGCCGTATCGGCCGCCATGGAAGTGAACGTCTTTCATCATGTTGCCCGCCTGGTAGACCCCGGCGAAGCCCGATCCGATGCGGAAGTCCATGTGATTGAGGAAGGCGTGCTGCGCCATGCGGAAGCGGATCGCCGCGGCGGCCGGGTTACCGGCGCCGATCTCCACATCGATGTTGGCCATTGCGGAGTAGAAAGTGCCCGAATGCGCGTCGCGCTGCTCGCGGTCGCGCGGCACCATCGTGGGCACCGGGACCGGAGGCTTGCCGGGCTGATATTGCGGGTTGCCGCCGAACACGACCATCGTCGACACGCCCTTCTGGAAGCCAGGCGTGTTGGGCGCGAGCACGAGGACGGGGCGCGTGGGGCCTACGCCGTAGATGCGGACCCCCGGCGGCACCACCACGGTGCGGGTAAGGCGATAACGGCCGGAGGGGAGGAAGACGATCCCGTGGCCACTCTGGTCGCGCGCCGCGTCGAGCGCTTTCTGGATCGCGGCCGTGTCATCGGCGCGGCCGTCGGCGCGCGCCTTCACCGTCACCGCGCGCGGCTCGTCCGGGGCGTTCTGATAGACCGACCGGGATTGGGCAAGGGCTGGCCCCGCCGTCACCAGGAAAAGCACCGTCAGGAAAAGCGCACGCATAGGCTGACCCATCCTCTTCGCGAGGGTCGATTCCCCAGCAAAGCAGATCGTTACGGCGCAAACGGTGCAAGGTCACCTGCTACCAAGGTCGTATTTCCAAGCGTGCAGACAATAAGGAAAATATGGGTTGCCCAGACCGGAACCGGATCAGCCTCAGCGAGGATCATGAGATTCGTGACTGGGCCAAGCTCCGCGAAGCGGTCGCAGCGGGCGGCAACAGCGCTGACAAGGCACGCGAATATCGGAAAGGCTGACCGTGGTTCCGGGTTGAAGCAGGCTGCACGAATTCCGGGGACACACTAGTTGATTGCTCCATATCGGTCAGGCTGTGATCGTACATGGCTCGCCTCGCCCGCATCGTTATTCCCGGTGTCGCCCATCGCGTGACGCAGCGTGGAAATCGCCGGCTGCCGATCTTCTCCGAGGACGCTGACCGCTCGCTCTATCTCGATCTGCTGCGCGACGGGTGCGCGGCGGCGGATGTTCGCTGTCTCGCCTGGTGTCAGATGGACAATCATGTCCATCTGATCCTGGTTCCCGAGACCGCCGACGGGCTGCGGGCGGCCTTGGCCGAGGCACATCGTCGCTACACACGCCACGTCAACTTCCGCGAGGGGTTTCGCGGCTACCTGTTCCAGGGGCGCTTTGCGAGCTAGCCGATCGACGATGCGCACCTCATGACCGCGGTGCGGTACGTCGAGCGCAATCCGGTTGCGGCAGGGCTTGTCGAGCGTGCGGAAGACTGGCGCTGGTCGAGTGCACGCAGCCATGTTGCCGGGCGGCGTGCGAAGGGCGACAGGCTGGCCGACGTTGCTGCGCTGTCGCAGCATGCGACGGATTGGCGCGCGATGCTGCGTCACGGGCTGAGGCGGGGATGGTCGGCACGGAGGGCGAACTGCTGGCGGAAGCGATCGAGGCGCGGCTGCGCACCGGCCGGCCGCTGGGAACCAGCAGCTGGATTGCGCAGCAGGACAAGACGCTGGCGCGGCCGCTCCGGCCCGCCAAACCCCGTCAGAAGCCGCGTACACAGCGGATGGCAGAAGATGATCAAAGTGTCCCCGGAACTCACTACTATGACCGGGTTCCTCCTGCCAAGGCATTCGCGTGGCGATCGCCGGACGGTGTGGCGCATGTCGGCTCTCGCGCCGCAGCATCACCGACCTGTGGCCTGCGCCGGATCGACGCCCAAGACGCGCTCCGAGCCGGTCGGCCGCTTATTCCTGTCCTTCAGGGCGGTACATGTCCCGGCTTGAACTGCCGACTTCACGAGGGCGATTTGGCTCAGTCGTCGAAACGCGCCATCGATCTCAGATTGGCAAGCGAGATTTTCGCCTTTCCTGGCAAGTCGTTCGGCATGTGCGTGAAATAGTTGAAGTCCAGCGCCACCTTGTCCTGCAAATCGTCTGCATAGTCGCTCGGGTAAAGCGACTGCTCGGCGCGGGGCAGCGCCTTGAAATGATCGAGAGCAGAAGCGAAGAAGTTGGTCATCTTTCCGGTACGATGATATTCGTTCATCCCGTCGGCCACGACGCGGGACCGCCATGCCTGTTCTTCGGCATAGGCCTGGCGGTAGGCGGCACGTTTCTCGTTGGTGGTGAACGCGCCGCTCTCGTCGTTGACGATCGCGGAAAGCTGATCGCGCGAGCGGCCGGCGAACGGGTTGGGCCGGCTCAGGTCGGCGACATAGGCGTTCGCTGCCGCAGCGGATGCAAGAGATTCGGCGTCCGCCGGATCCGGAACCTCCCGCGCCATGGCCGCGAGGCTGTCGGGCGTCAGCGTGTAAGCTATCTTGGCGATGGTGGCGCGAACCTTGTCGCCGAGTGCGTCGTGAGATAATTTCGAGGTCCGCGCATCGAAATCGGCCGCAGCTCTGCTCAATCGGCTTGCGAAGGCGGATACGTGCGTCGTGACGGCCGGTAGAGGGGCCGATGCCGGGCCGGCAGGCGCATCGGCGGCGGCCGGCGCTTTGGGCGGGCCGGCATTGGCGACCTGGCTCGCATAGGCATTGTCCGAAGAGGAAACGAGCATGGCACCCACCGGCTGAGCTTACTGAATTCTGCAAGGCAGATCGTGCGTAGCGGCTAAGCTGCTGATGGTAAGCACTTCGTTAAACCCTACATGCGTCGGCGCGCAGGAGTGGGAGATTCGCTCGCCACTGAGTGGCGGGTCGCACTGGTATCGCTGCGCCTTCCCAAGGCGCTTTCCTCCGGGCCTGATCCGTTTTGAGCAGCCTCGCCAGTGGCCGATGCCGCCCACGTGCGGTGCGCGGTAGGCCTAGTCCAGGTTCCCGCATGTTGCTCTCGCCTGACCCTTGAGCTGGGTGAGATGCAGGGAGATCAGGAAGTGCGGGTTTCCGTTGCTGTTCCTGTTGTCCCAGCGGCAGCCGGGTAGGGCGGCGATGTTGGCCTTTCGTCCGTCCTCGATCACCTCTGCGAACCGCGCACAGGCGGCATCACGAGTCTTGCTGTCGCTCTCCTTGACGGTATTCAGCAGTTCGGTGGCCCTGGCGGCCGTTGCCGCTCCGGCCTCCGCAGCGGTGCAGAGGCGCTTCTCGCTTCCTTGCGGAGATCCTTCCTCTGCCTGGGAGCAGGATGCCGCCAAAGCAAGGATCGGCAAGACGCCCAACAGCAGCTTCATCCGCGTCAAACTCCGTCAGGTTCCGATCCTACTCTGCTGCGTCTGTAAGGCCCGCCCGAAGCTTTCCACAAGTCCGGCCGAGATCGGTGTCGGGCCGATCCGATCGAGTGCGGCACGGGCGACGCTGCTGCCGCCTTCGCCCGTGCCGATGGTGCCTCAGGCGCCGAAGGCGCCGTCGATCGTGTGCATCGCGCCGGTGACGAAGCCGGCCTCCGGCCCTGCGAGCCACGCCACCATTCCGGCGACCTCCTCGGGGCGGCCGTGGCGCTTGATCGCCATGAAGCCGTGCATGAGATCGCGCATCGGGCCGTCTTCCGGGTTGGCGTCGGTGTCGATCGGGCCGGGCTGCACGACGTTGATCGTGATCCCGCGCGGGCCGAAATCGCGGGCGAGGCCGCGCGCCATGCCCTGGAGAGCGGACTTGCTGAGCGCATAGGAGGCCATGCCCGGCACCGGCATCCTGTCGCCGTTCACCGAGCCGATGACGATAATCCGCCCACCGTCGGGCATGTGCCGCGCCGCCTCGACCGAGGCGTGGTAGGGCGCGTGGATGTTGACCCGGAACAGACGGTCGATCTCGTCCGGATCCTGCTCCAGCGCGTCGCCGAACAGGGCGAAGCCGGCATTCACCACCAGCACGTCGAGCGGACCGCTGTCGCGTACCCGCGCGATCACGGCGTCGCGATCGGCGCTGTCCGTCCTGACGGCGATACTGCCGGTCTCGGCCGCAACCCGCTCGGCGGCATCGGGCGAGCCGGCGAAGGTGAAGACGACCTTCGCACCCTCGTCGGCGAAGCGCCGCACGATCGCCGCGCCGATCCCGCGGCTGCCGCCGAGCACCAGAACGGACTTTCCTTGAAACCCAGCCATGTCATTTCCTTGAGATTTAATGTAGGGCGCACTACATAAACTTCGCAAATGAGTCGTCAAGGACTTATGTAATGGTAACTACAAATAAACCACGGGGCCGGCCCCGCCGCTTCGATCCGGACGCCGCGGTGGCCACGGCCCAGCAGCTCTTCCATGCGCGCGGCTATGATGCGGTCAGCGTCGCCGACGTCACGGAGGCGCTGGGGATCAACCCGCCGAGCTTCTACGCTGCGTTCGGCAACAAGGCGGGCCTCTACGCCCGCGTGCTGGATCGGTGGGCGGAGACCGGCGCCATTCCCCTTGAGGAGCTGTTGCGCCCCGATCGTCCGGTCGCGCAGGCGCTCGCCGCCATGCTCGAGGAGGCCGCGCGCCGATATGCCGCCGAGTGCGGCGCCGCCGGCTGCCTGGTGCTGGAAGGCACGCGCTGCAACGATGCCGAGGCGCGGGAGGCGGCGCTCGGCTTCAACCTCGCCGCGGAAGCGATGATCCGCGACTATGTCGCCGCGCGCCACCCCGAGGATGCCGAGCGGATCACCGACTTCGTCAGCACCACCATGTCGGGACTCTCGGCCAAGGCGCGGAACGGGCACAGCCTCGACCAGCTCCTTGCCACGGCCCGCCTGGCCGGATCGGCGCTCGAGCAGGCGCTGCCTGCCTGACCTGCAGGCGCGAACAGGATGAAGCGTGCAGCCGTCGCGGCGACAATCACTCGGCACACAGACGGACCCGTGACGTGTCGCTAGGGTCCGCATGAGGAGATGCTGGTGAGACGAGCGATTGCGATGGCGCTGCTGGCGCTCGCCCTCAAGGCCTGCGGGCAGGCTGCGCCCGCTCAGCCCCCGCAATCGGTCCAATCCGCGCAGTCGCAATGCTGGCTGGAGCATCTCTCCGATGCGGAGAGACGTGAGCTCGTCCTTGGCTATGCCCGGATGCAGGAGCGTGAGGGCAAGGCGATGGCGGATGCGTGGGCGCAGGGGGTGAGAAGCGGATACGAGGAGAGGTTCGCGGCGGAAGGCGTATGCCCTTCGGCCGAGGGCGGCGCCTCTTCGGACTCGATACCCTCGCGCGGTTCGACACAGTTGCCGGAGAGGGAGGCCTCCCGAGCTCCCGAGGCGGGCGCGGCGCCGCAGCTGCTCAACCGCTACGGCAAGCCGTGCAAGCGGATCGAGCTCGAGAACCAGAACGTCCCCAACATTGGCGGCGCGATGGGCTGGGCGCTGGTCCAGGTCTGCAAGGACTGATCCGCCGCGGCGACCGATCGTTACGGCGCCGCTTGCATTCCCCGCCTTCTGCTGCGACGCGCGGCCGTCTGAAAAAGGGGAGAACGAATGAAGAAGCTGTTGCAGGTCGTGTGCGTGATTCTGATCGGTGTCGTGATCATGATCGGCGGGCGCTACTATCGCTACGTCGCGAGCTCGGACACGCCCTATGACGAAGTCGGGATCATGCTGAACGGCTATATGCCGGGGCCGGTGCGCAGCTGGGGATGCGGCAAGCTGAAAGAGCGCTTCGGCAAACAGGTGCCGCCTTATGGCTGTGCCGGCGCCGATCCCCGCAGCTGGGCCTGACGTTGCTCGGTCGCGCGGCGTCATCCGCCGCCCGACCTTCTATTCCAAAAAAGCCTGTTCAGGCGCGCTGGCGGCGGAGGATCATCCAGCCGCCGGCGCCCAATCCGGCCGCGGCGGCGGCGATGCCGTAGGGCAGGGGCTTCTTGTCTTCGGAGGGCGCCGTTGCCGTTCCGGAGGCGGCCAGGCTGGTCGAGTCCGCGGCGCTGCCTCGAGCCGGTAGCGCTTCGGCGCCGCCGGCCGGGACGAAGCCGTTCTCGGTCAGCTGCATCGAGGACAGGTCGATTCCCATCTGCTCGGCACCCTGCGCGACGGCGGAGCCGAGCGCGCGGAGCTGGGCGGGGTTGTTCTTGTTCTGCTCGACGGCGGTGTCGACGAGGGTCATCTGGATCAGCAGGGCCTCGGCGAATTCCTGCTTGGCCGCATCGTCCGCCCCGGCGATCTCGGGGGTGGCGCTGATCGCGCGCGCTGCTTGCGCGCTGACCGCTTCGCTCATCGTCCGGCTCGGCGAATCATTATTGCCCCGGGTCGCGTTCCAGGCGCTGATCCACCAGATCGCATAGGCATCGGCGACATTGTCGGTCCTGAGGCCGAGCGGTGCGATCGCGCCGCCGATCTTGTCGATGAAATCCCCCGACGAGAACAGGCGCTGCAGATCCTCGGCATTGCCCTTGTCCATCGCCCGGGTCTTCTCGACGAAGGCGGCGAGGTTGGCGGCCCGGCGCTGCTTGGACGGCTTGAAGCGGAGCGCCTGGAGGTTGGCCGCGGTCGGCGCAGCCGTGTTCGGCGCGACGAGGTTGTTGCGCGGCGACACCCTGCGGTCGCTGCCTTGGCCCTGCATCTGTCCGCGCAAGGTCAGGCCGAGCGTGTCGGTGCCCGTGACCGACGGAATGATCGTGCTCCAGCCCATGTTCTGCGCGATGGCCGGCGATCCGCAGATGCCGAGACTGACGAAGAGAGCGAGTGCACGTTTCATGTGAACCTCCAAAAACGCAAAGAAGGAGGGCGGACCGAAGTCCGCCCTCCCCGAGGGGGAAAAGCGACGCTTACTGCTTACGAGCCATACCGCTGAGACCTTCGCCGATCGTCTTGATGACGGTGCTGCTGGCATTCATGAGGTAGGAGAATTCCTGGCCGGCGACCTGCAGGTCGGTCGAAGCCGACACCGACTTGTTGCTGCCCTGCTTGTCGAGCGCCTTGGCCATCTTGTCCATGTCCTCGACCTTCTTGTCGAGCGCCTGCGCCATCGAGTCGGCGATGACCTGCAGCCAGCTGGCGCCGGCCTTGGAACCGCGCGACTTCTTCGATTCGGCCATTTCCTTGCCGCTCTTGAAGGCGTCGGCGAGCTTGTCGAACATCTCGCGCTGATCGTTCTGCGCGGCGCGGGTCAGTTCCCCCTGCTGCGACGGGGAGAGGCCGAAATCCTGCGCCAGCTGGGCGACCGCCTCGCCGATATTGGCCGGGCCGCCGGTGGTGCCGGTCGCCGCCGAGAAGGCGTTCTGGGCCATGCTGGTGATCGCCGGCGGCAGACCGAGCTGCTGGCCGAGCTGGCCGATCACTTCCTTGACGATCGCCGCGCCAAGGGTGCGGGTCGCGAGTGCCGCCCAGCCGGCGGGCCCCGCCGCGAGCAGGCCGAAATTGACCGGGTTGAGGAACGAACCGGTGATGCCGCCGAGGATGCTCATGTGGTTACCCTTTCACACTCGAATTTCGCGCTCCGTGCGGGGAGCTGGCCGGTTGCGACTTCTGCCGCGACAAGGAGAAATTGCCGGAATTCCCCCGGGGACGCGCTCCACGAATCGTTTAGATCGCCTAAACGATTCGCTTAGGAGCGCGGTCATTCGAGCGGCAGGAAGAGCAGTCCTGCCAGGCTGTTGAGTTCGCGAACGCCGTCCAGCTCGAGCTTGCGGATGGCGTTGTTCATGTGCGTGCGGACCGTATTCTCGGTCATGTTGAGCAAGGTGCCGATATCGCCGTTGGCGCGTCCCCAGCCGAGGAAGCGCAGCACGGCCGCCTCGTTGCGGGTGAGCGTCTGCAGGCCGGCGATGTGGAGCAACGGCACCCGCCAGCCGGCGACCGTGAATTCGCCGATCAGGATCTCGCGGGTGTGGGCGTCCCGCCGCGCCTCGGCCTCGCGCAGCTGCTCGACCAGCCGCGCGAGCTCCTGGCTGTCGGGCCCGGCGTCGCGGCGGGTTTCTGCACGCGGCAGGCTCTGGGGGGCGTTGGCGCCGATCATCGCGGCTGGGCCGTGCGCTGGAGGACGCCGCCGGAAATCTCCTCCCGGGAGCCGAGATCGGCGATGATCGCCTCGGCGAGCAGCGGCAAAGTGAGGATGACGACGAAAATGGCTGCGGCCGCCTTGATCGGCATCGACATCGAGAAGACGTTGAACGACTGGGCGAAGCGGTTGAGGAACCCCATGCCGACGTCGATCACGTAGAGGACGGTGAGCACGGGCGCCGCGAACAGGAAGGCGAGCGCGAACAGCCGTCCGAACTCGCCTTCGAAGAACTGGATGGCGCGCATGTCGATCGCCAGCCCGCCGGGCCCGAGCGGCCAGAGCAGGTAGCTGCCCATCACGGTGCCGACCAGCAGGGTCAGCCCGCCGGCGCTGACGAACACCACTTCGGCGAAACGGCCGAGCAGGATGCCGGTCAGCGACGTCGTCGAGCCGCTCAGCGGATCGACGAGCTGGCCGATGGTCGCGCCGACCTTGGTGTCGATGAGCTCGCCCGCGCCCGACATCGCCCACATGATCGTGCCGAAGAACAAGCCGATAATGCCTCCCGCTGCCGCTTCCTTGAACAGCATCGTCGCCCAGTCCATCGCGGTCAGATTGGCCGGTGCGAAATCGGGCTGGCTGGAGAGCGCGACGAGGCCGAAGGTGACGATGATCGAATTGCGCACCGTCGCCGGCATCACCTCGCGCGAGAAAACCGGCACGAACACGAAGGCGAAGGCGAAGCGGGTCGCCGCGACTCCGACGGTGAGCAGCTGATCGAGCCACGGCATCGCCGCGAACAAGGGGATGCCGACGCCGGGCGGAACCGCCTCGATCATCGGCCGACCCCCGGAACGCCGGTGAAAATCGCGTCGGCGTAGGAATAGAGGGTTCCGGCCATCAGGCTGGCCGTGACGAAGATGCTGACCACGATCGCGAAGAATTTGAGCGTATATTGCAGCGTCTGCTCCTGCAGCTGGGTCGCGGCCTGAAGGATGGCGACGAGCAGGCCTACCACCGACGCGGCGATGATCGGCGGCGCCGACAGCAGCAGCACCAGCCACAGCGCCTGCGTGGTCAGCGTGATGACGTCGTCGGTCACCGCGCCCCTGCTTCCATCGATCGCCGCGCCCTACGCATAAGACAGGACCAGGCCGTGGCTGAGCTTCACCCAGCCGTCGACCAGAACGAACAGCAGGATCTTGAACGGCAGCGAGATCGTGACCGGGGACAGCATCATCATGCCCATCGCCAGCAGGATGTTGGAAATGACGAGATCGATGACCAGGAAGGGCAGGAAGATCAGGAAGCCGATCTGGAAGGCGAGCTTCAGCTCCTTGACCACGAAAGCGGGGATGACGACGACGAAGTCGCTTTCCTTCAATTGCCTGACGACTCCCGGATCGCCCATGCGCTGCTGGGTGCGCAGGAAAAAGGCGCGCTCCCGTGGATCGCTGTGCTTCATCAGGAATTCGCGCAGGGGCTCCTTGGCGCGGTCGGCGGTCGCGAAGATGTCGCCGTTGCTTTCGATCGGATTCTCCGCCGCGACCGGATCCCCGGGCATCGTCGGCACCGCCTGGGAATCGATCGTCGCCGCAGCCTGCATCTTCTCGAGCGTCGGGTACATCACGAACACCGACAGGATCAGCGCGAGGCCGTTGAGGACGAGATTGGGAGGCACCTGCTGAAGGCCGAGCGCGTTGCGCACCAGGCTGAGCACGACGACGATCTTGGTGAAGCTGGTGACCATCACCGCGAAGAACGGCGCCAGCGAGATCAGGATGACCGTGACCAGCGCCGAGCCGGGGGTGAATTCGCCGAGATTCACGCGGCGGCCTCCGGATCGGCTGGAACCGTATCGCCATCGCCGGCGGGCGGCGGCGCCCGGTCGTCGATGCCGACCCGTTCCTCGATCAGCACCGCGAAGCGGTCGCCCATCTGGACCAGCTCGCCGCGGGCGAGGGCCCGTCCGGCGACCAGCAATTCGACCGGCATGCCGTCGGTCAGCGGGCCGAGCGGCAGGGCGGTTCCCGGACGGAGGCCGGCAAGGCTGGCGGCGCTGGTCATCCGATCGGGGAGGCGCAGGGTGAGGGGCACGGCGAAGTCGCGGGACGTCGCCGCGCCCGATCCGTCAGCAGCCATCGTGGTTCCTTGTGGTTGCAGGGTGAAACCTCCCGAGGTGAAATCGAGCAGTCCGGCGAAACGTCCGACCGGGCCGGCTTCGAGCGCCGCGACTGCGCGGGCGCCGAGCAGGACGAGGTCGCCGGGTTCGAGCGCGCCGGCTTCCGCCATCGGCAGGCGAGGGCCGTCGACGAGGACGTGCAGCAGGACGGGCAGCGACGCCGGCGCCGGCTCGAGCGCACTGGCCTCCTCATGCCAGCGTGGGCCCTGGGGATGATCGATGGGGACCGCGATCTCCATCGTCGTGCAGTCGCCCCGGATTTCGAGCACGACGCAGCGCTCCGGTGCGCCGCCGTCGATGTCGGCCGGCTCCAGCGAGAGGCCAAGGATCTGCTCGAGTCGCACGAGCAACGGATCGGCGTCGTCGAGGATATTCATCGCGTCGCCAATGCGGGCCGGATCGAGCACCAGGCCGCCGCTGAGCCGGAATCGCACATGATCGCTGCAACCGAACCAGGCGCCGGGCGCGGCGGCACGGACGATCATCGTGTCGAGCCCCTGCGCTTCCAGCAGGGCGACCACGGCATCGCCGAGCGCCGAGGCCGCCGGATCCAGACGGGGGAGGGCGCCGAGCGCATCGACCCGGAGCATCGTCGCCATCACAGGCTCCTCAAGGTGGCCTCGGCGGGGAGCGGCGTGCCGCCGGGCCACCGCGCCAGCAGGGTAATGGAGCCGGCGGTGACCCCGACCAGCATCGTCTCGCCGCGCGCCTCGATCAGCACCACCCGCTCGCGCTGGCCGAGCGGCATCGAACGCAGGAAGCGGATCGGCTGGGCATCCTCGCCACCGGCGCCCGCCGCCAACTGCCGATCCTGGACCTTCTTGAGCAGCCAGATCACGCCCCACGCCATGCCGAGCACGAGCGCAAGCGCGATCACGATCGCAATGATGGACGAAAGTACCGCTCCGATTCCCATGTCGTTTCCAGATCTCCTGATGTCAGTTGAGCGCGGGCGCGCGCAGCGCCGGGCCGTCCATGTCGTGCCACATCGGCGCCTCGCCGCTGCGCGCCTTGGCCGCCCAGAGGATGACGGCAGCGATCGCGTCGAACAGATCCTCGGGAACGATCTCGCCGATCTCGCCGCGCGCCCACAGGGTGCGGGCGGTCTGGATGTTGCGGATGATCGGCACGCCGGCGCGCTCCGCTTCCTCGCGCATGGCGGCGGCGACATCGCCCATGCCCTTGGCGGCGATCACCGGCACCGGGCAGGTCTCCTGATCGTAATCGAGCGCGATCGCGATATGGGTCGGATTGACGAGCAAGGCCGCCGAACCCCGGGTTGCGCCCATCGTGTTCTGGTTCGCCCATTCCTGGTGCATCTCGCGCCGCATCGATTTGACCTGGGGATCGCCTTCGTCCTCCTTGTGCTCCTGCTTGATGTCACGGCGGCTCATCTTCATCTTCTTGATGAAGCTGTGCTTGGCGTAGATCCGATCGGCGACGGCGACGAACAGGAATACTGCAACGACCATCGCCAGCATCTGGACGGTCAGCGAATAGGTCTGGCTGAGCACCGCCATTGCGGCGACCTGCCCGCTATTGTCGATCGGCGAGCTTCCGGCGAGTCGCACCAGCTGGCCGGCGCCCTCGAGTGCGCTGCGGAAGGTAAGATAGATGATCGCGCAGATCAGGCCGGCCTTGATCAGCGTCTTGACCAGTTCGAACAGCCCGTCCTTGCCGAACATGCGCTTGAGACCTTCGACCGGATTCATCTTCTCAAGGCCGAACTTCATCTTCTCGACGGTGACCATCGGGCCGACCTGGAGGAATTCGGTCAGGGTCGCGAGCACAGCGACCGGCACCAGGGTCGCCAAGGTGATGCGAAGAAGAGTCGTCGCGGCACTCCACCCGATCGTGGTCGCCGCCGTGTCGAACGGCAGGGAAGTGGCGCCGCTAATGGTTTCGGACGCCAGAGTAGCGAGCTGGCTTGCGGCATAGCCGGACACGGCAAGAAACAGGATCATCCAGGCCAGCGTCAGCAGCCCGGTGCCCAAGTCCTTCGATTTTGCGACATCGCCCTTCTTGCGTGCGTCCCGAAGCTTCTTTGGTGTCGGTAGCTCGTTCTTGTCGGCACTGTCATTGCCTTGGGCCACTCTTGCGTATCTCCCCTGCGCGAGATCGTCGCATGCGCAAGAAAAACGCAGAACGATGGTCTCGCCAGCCCGAGCAGGTCATACGGTCAACTGTCCGTGGGGCGGGACGGCCGACCCCCTCTTGATCCCGCAAATCCTCCCATCCGGTCAATCACCGATTTTGCACACGGAGCATTCGGGATCACCCTTAAGTGCCTCGATTGTCTCTGAAAGCCTTGATTCGAACCACGATGAGACGTGGCCGGCGCGCGGCGAGGCGTATCAACACCGATGTAAGTGCAGCCGTAACGAAAGAAAGTTCCACCGCAGCAAACGGTTCATCGTAGGCAAAGCACGATTGGCCGTGTGCAACATGCCGGAAATAAATATGGCTAATGACTTGAAAACGCAACAAAAGGCCGACAAGCTTAAGGAGTTCCCGGACGAGCAGGTCGGGAACAGTGGGGCATCGTGAAGACGCAACTGTTGGCCGCAAAAGAGCCGATAGTCTGGGGAGCGATGCGAAATGACGAAGTTGTTCCATAAGGCATTGGGCGCCGGGCTCGTGACCGTGGCCGCCCTGGCGCAGCCTGCCGAAGCGAAGGATCGGCCCAAGCCGCCGCCACCCTGTCCACTCACTGCGCCGCTGCGGGTCGCAGACGAAGCGTCGCTCGCGGGCATTCAGTCGCTTGCCGACTGTTCAAACATCATCATCGCGCCGGCGACGGCGGCGGAGGTGCCGCCGGCGCCCGAGATCCGGATCGCGCCACCGGCCGAGTCCCGGGGCCGCAGCGGCGCGTCCGTGTTCCTGACCTCTTCCGGTTCGTTGAGGGACGAGAGCAAGATCGCGGCGTCGCGGAAATTCGCGGAGAAGATACCGGCCAGCGGGCCGATGCGGATCGCGGCGATCGCACCGGTCGCCGAAGAGCCGCCGGCGCCGGCGGAGGAGGCAGCCGCGATCGCTGGAACGCTGCCGGCCATCGAGGCCGAAAGCATCCTCGCGATGCGGCCGATGTCCTACACGACTCAATATGACGCGATGATCAGCCGAGTCGCGGCGCGCCACCGCATCGATCCGTTGCTGCTCCACGCGGTGATCGACCAGGAATCGCGCTACCAGCGCACGGCCACCAGCCATGCGGGCGCGCGCGGTCTGATGCAGCTGATGCCCGGCACAGCCAGCATGCTCAACGTGCGCGGCGCGGCGATCGTCGACGCCGAGGCCAATGTCGACGGCGGCGCGCGGCTGCTGCGCCAACTCCACGGCCGCTTCAACGATTTCACCCTGACGCTTGCCGCCTACAATGCCGGCGAGGGCGCGGTGCGCAAATATGGCAACAAGGTGCCGCCCTACCGCGAGACTCAGGATTATGTCCGGCAGGTGATGGCCCGGTACAACAAACTTGTCGCGGAACAGGCGGTCGGGACACGCTGATCATGGCCCGCGCATTGTCGTTCCGCCGCATCCGGGCGCTCCCGATCCGGGCCGCCGACATGCTGCTCGTCGGCGTGCTGATCGCCGTCGTGATGCTGATGATCGTGCCGATCCCGCCGCTGGCGATGGACGCGCTGATCGCGATCAACATGACGATCGGCATTCTGCTGCTGCTCAGCAGCCTGTACGTCACAAAGCCGCTCGATTTCTCGACCTTCCCGACCGTGCTGCTGCTCTCCACCCTGTTCCGGCTGGCGATCAGCATCTCCACGACCCGGATGATCCTCACCCACATGGATGCCGGCGACATCGTCCAGCAATTCGGCGAGATGGTCGCGGGCGGCAATCTGGTCGTCGGCCTGGTGGTGTTCCTGATCATCACCATCGTCCAGTTCATCGTCATCTCGAAGGGGGCCGAGCGAGTCGCCGAAGTCGCCGCCCGCTTCAGCCTGGACGCGATGCCCGGCAAGCAGCTGTCGATCGACAGCGACCTGCGCTCCGGCATCCTCTCCAAGGACGAAGCGCGCGAGAAGCGCCGCACGCTGGAGCTCGAAAGCAAGCTGCACGGAAGCCTCGACGGCGCGATGAAGTTCGTGAAGGGCGATGCGATCGCCTCGATCGTGATCGTGCTGGTCAACCTGATCGGCGGCCTCGCGGTCGGCACCCTCTATCACGACATGTCGGCGGGCGAAGCGGCGACCACCTTTTCGATCCTGACGATCGGCGACGGCCTGGTCGCCCAGGTCCCCGCCCTCTTCTCGGCCATGGCCGCAGGCCTGCTCGTCACCCGCACCACCGACGAGGACCGGGATCGCGATCTCGGCCCGGCCATCGCCCGCCAGATATCCGGCAAGCCGCACGTCCTGCTGATCGCCGGCGGCCTCGCCGTGCTGCTCGGCCTCATCCCCGGCTTCCCGACCCTGATCTTCTTCGCGCTGGCCATCGCCCTGCTGGTCGGCGGTTCGCTCAGCCACCCCACTTCGGGCGCGTGGATCCGCGGCAAGCTCGGCATCGAAGCGCCGAACGATGCCGCCGTTGTCGGCGAGGCACTGATCGAAGCGCGGGCGCTGCCCACGCTCGACGCCTTGCGGCTGACCGTCGGCTTCGCCGCCGACGGTGCCGAGTTCCAGGCACTGGCCGAGCGGGTGCGCAGCGGCGTCGCCCTTCTGCAGGAGCGCAGCGGCGTCGCCATCCCCGATCTGCGGATCGTGTCCGACACCCAGCTCGGCGAAGGCCGATGGATGCTGGCCGCCCACGATGCGCCGCTCGGTGCCGGCGCTGCCGAAGGCGTCGATCCGGTCGGCACAATGGGCACCTATGTGGAGCATTTGCTGGCGCGCAACCTGGTCCTGTTCCTGGGCCTGCAGGAGGTCACGGACCAGCTCAACCGGCTCGGCGACAGCCATCCCGAAGTGGTCAAGGAAGCGGTCCGCGCCGTGCCCACCGGCCGGATCGGCGAAGTGCTGCGGCTGCTCGCCGAGGAGCGGGTGCCGCTGCGCAACTTCCGCGACGCGATCGAGGCCATCGGCGAAGTCGGCCAGTATGAGCGCGAAGCCGTCGCGATGGCGGAACGCGTCCGAGTTGCGATGCGCCGTCACCTGATCGCGCCGCTCTGCGAGGATGGCCGGCTGCGGGTGCTGATCGTCGGCACCGCACTCGAGGACATCATCCGGCAGACGCTGACGCCGGTCGACGGCCATATGCGGCTGGCGATCAACCCGCACCAGATGCGCGCGCTCAACACGTTGCTCGCCGAGCAGATCGCCGCCTCCGGCGCCCGCGCGATCCTCACCGCACAGGATCTTCGCCGGCCGCTGCGGCTGCTGATCGCGGGCGATCTCTTCGAGGTGCCCGTCATTTCGTTCAACGAGCTCAACCCCGCGGTGCCGCTGGACATCGTCGGCGAGCTCAATTCCGCCCCAGAGAGCCTGGCCAGCCAGGCGCAAGACGAGTTTGCTCTATGATCCGATCGTCCTGTTCCCTGTTGATCCTGGCGTGCGCCGCGGCGATGTCGGTTCCCGCAGCCGCGGAACCGGTTCCATTTTCGAACAAGCCGATCACGCTGACCGCGCGCGATCAGCGCGTCGACGCGGCGATCGCCGATCTGTTCGGCCAGGCCGGGCTGCAGGTGAAGGTCAGCTCGGCGATCACCGGCAAGATGAACGGCGTCTTCAGCGGTACGCCGAAGAAGATCTGGTCGCAGCTGTCGCGCGCCTTCAACCTCGTCGCCTTTTACGACGGCGCGGTGGTGCGGGTCTATTCGGTCGGCGAGGTCCAGTCGCGCAGCTTCGCGTCCGCCAATCCCGCCGGGGTGGTGCGCGATGCCCGCAAGCTGCGGCTGATCGACGGACCCAACAAGGTCGCGGCGTCGTCGAACGGGGTGAGCGCCACCGGCGTTCCGGCCTTTCTCGACCGCATCGCCCAGCTCGCCGGGACGACACCGACCGAGTCCGGCCCCGCCGTCATCCAGGCATCGACGACACCCGCCAACGCGCCGCTGATCTCGCCGTTGCTCGCCCCCAATGCGCTTGCGACGGTGACCAGCGCGCCGCTTCGCTCGCGCACGCTTAGCGCCGCGACGACGCGGTCTCCGTACGAAGTGCGGATCTTCTACCTGCGCTACGCCCGTGCCGACGACACCATCCAGAAGAGCTTCGACCGCACCATCACCATTCCCGGTGTCGCCTCGATCCTGCGCGGCATGATGGGTGACGGGCGCCCGTCGAACACCGTGTCCACCAGCGGCGGCAATTTCGACATCCAGCGCCAGTCGCAGCCGCGGCTCGGCGGCCGCGGCCTCAATGCGGTGCCGCCCGACGAGTCGCAGCGCAGCTTCGACCAGCAGGGAAGTCCGGGGCTGGACACTGTGGTCGTTCGGGAAGCCTCGGCGCGCGACGTCAACGGCCCCCGGGTCGAGGTCGATCCGGCCAATAATGCGGTGCTGATCCGCGATCGTCCGGAATCGATGACGGTCTACGAGGACATTGTGCGGGCGCTCGACGTCGAACCGCGCGGTGTCGAGCTCGAGGCGACGATCCTCGAGCTCGACACCAGCAGGCTGAAGGAACTCGGCCTCGACTTCGGCTTCCGCACCGGCGGCCTCGGCGCCTTGTTCGGCGGCAATGCCACCAATCCAAGCGAGACCTTCTCGGGCGGCAATGCGGTTGCCGGTTACCTGACTGGATCGCTGGATCTGTTCGCGGTGCGGATCACCGCGCTCGAAAAGACCGGTGCGCTGCGGGTCGTGTCGCGGCCACGGCTGAGCACGCTCAACAACATCCCGGCCGTGTTCAACAACCAGGTCCAATATTATGTGCGCGTCGCGGGCGACCGCCAGGTCGACCTGTTCCCGGTCACCGCCGGCATGGTGATGCGGGTCAATCCGTCAATTCTGTTCGACGGCGGCGAGCTTCGCACCCGCCTCTCGATCGAGATTCTCGACGGCTCCCCGACCGGCCTGATCGTCGACGGCATCCCGGCGGTGAAGCAATCCAGCATCAACACCAGCGCGGTGGTGAAGCAGGGCGAGAGCCTGCTGATCGGCGGCATGACCATGGACACCCAATATGACTACAAATCCAAGGTGCCCGGAGTCGGCGACATTCCGATCCTCGGTCAGGCGTTCCGCAAGCGCCAGAAGGGCAACCAGCATTTTGAGCGGATCTTCCTGATCACGCCGCGGGTGCTGTCGCAGCGCACCCAGCTGGCCGGGCCGGTGCCGACCAATCCGATCCCGCTGGAGCAGCTCCAGGCCGCCGGCAAGAAGGGCAAGAAGAGGGCCCGCCGATGAACGCACCCTTCGCCCCCCTGATGGTCGGCACCGCGGTGCTGCGCGTGCTCAGCGGCCGGCTGAGCGGGGCGGAGCATCGGCTGCACACCGGCAAGTTCGTGCGCGTCGGCCACGGTTTCGATCACGACATCGTGCTGCGCGATCCGGCGACCCGCGGGGTTTCGCTCGAGCTCGATCTCGGCGACGAGGTCGCAACTGTGCGGGTTGTAGCGGGGCAGATCGGCCTGCTCGGCCGCCCGGTGACGGCGGGCGAGCAGGTGGCGCTGCCGCCCTACGTGCCGATGATGATCGGCGACTTCGCGGTCGCGATCGGCGACCCGGCCTCCGACCGCTGGGCCGAAACGGCGCGGCTTTCCTCGATGATCACGCCGGTCGGCGGCGCGCCCGCCGACGTCGCTCGCCAGCAGGCGGCAATCGGCGAGCGCATCGCCACGCGCCTCTATCCGATGCGCGGCGCGCTGTCGCTGGAGCGGCGCTGGCCGGCTTATGCCGCGATCGCGGCGTTGCTGTTGCTGCTGCTGACGCTTGCGGCACCGGCGGGGCAATGGGTCTCGCGCCAGCTTCACGACGCCAGTACGGATCGGATGACGCTGGCCGCCGCGGGCTTCGGCGACCTCACCGTCACCGAAGGACCGAACGGGCCGATCATCCGCGGGATCGTCAAGGACGACGCCGCGCTCGCCAATCTCCGCATGATCGTCGCGCAGCGGATCGGGATGGCGACGCTCGACGTCCAGACGATGGAGGGCCTTGCCGCCGCCGCGACCGATCTGCTGCGGGCGCAGGGCGTCGACGGGGAAGCGGTTCCGAGACGGGGGCACAGCCTGTTGATCAACGCCGAGTTCCTGCCGGCCGATCGCCAGGCGGAGCTCGCGCGGCTGATCAAGGAGGACGTGCCGGGAATCAGCCGGGTGCAGTTCGCCGCCGACGCGGGCCGCGGCGACCGCGACCTCCAATATTTCTTTTCCGGATCGGAATACGGCCTCGCCAGCTTCGTCGACGGCGATCCGGGCTACATCACGACGGCGGACGGAACACGCTGGTTCGCGGGGGCGCAGGTGCCCACCGGCCACCGCATCGTCGCCATCGGCCACGGCCGCGCCACCTTCGAGCGCGACGGCCGAATCGAGGAACTCGTCCTGGGGCCAAGCTTGCCGCCAGCCCAGGACCAGACTGTCACCGAAGGCGGCGAGATCAGCGGAGAGACGCAGTCATGACGAACCCGATCACCAGCGCATCGCTTGGCACGCTTGCCTCGCTCGGCAACATGGGCACGACCGACGCCCGCAGCGGCAAAGGCAATTGGTTCGAAGCGTTCAGCCAGGCGTGGGGCAAGGCGCTCGACACCCAGGCGGACGCGATCACCCAGCAGGCCGACATCGTCTCGCAGGGCGGCGACAAGCCCTCCGACATCACTCAGCTGACCACCGAATCGATGCGGATGACGTTCATGGCCAACAGCTCCCACACGTCGATCGACAGCGTTTCCAAGGCGCTCGAGACGATGGCGAGGAAGAACTGACGATGAGCATCGAAGCGATCGGTGCGCTTCTCGGGCCGGCCGGCGGCACGGCAAGCGCGGGTGCCGGGCATCGCGCCATGGACCTGCTTCCGCCCGGCGGCGGAGGCACCAGCCCGCAGCTCGAAGGGCGGTTCCAGGCCGCGGTCGATCGCGCCGGCGGGCTCGATGGAGTCGTTCCCGCCGGGCCGCTGCCGCCTGCGATCAAGGGCATGTTCAGCGCGCTCGATCAGGTCAACGTGCAGGCGCGGTCGGTGTCGCGCTATGCGGAAACGGCGGAGGCGAGCGGCGGCCAGCTCACCCCCGGCGAGATCGTCCAGCTGACCATGAAATGCTCGGAATTCATGTTCCAGGCTCAGCTCACGTCCAACATCGCCAACCGGAGCTCGGATGGCGTGCAGCAGCTGTTCAAGCAGCAATGATCGGGCAGGCGCTTTCCCGTCGCACGTCCGCCCGGCGCTGGCAGGGGCGCGCCGCCGCGCCCCTGCTGCTGCTCGCCGCGCTGACGCTTTCGGGCTGCGGCCGCCAGGAAGTCTATGGCAAGCTGACCGAAAATGCGGCGAACGAGATGGTCGCGGTGCTCAGTCAGGCCGGGATCCAGGCGAGCAAGGTGCAGGGCGAAAAGGAGAATTGGAGCATCACCGTCAGCCAGGGCGATTTCGCAAAGGCGGTGGAGACGCTGCGCGCCCAAGGTCTGCCGCACGAGAATTTCGACAATCTCGGCACCGTTTTCAAGAAGGAAGGCTTCACCTCCACCCCGCTCGAGGAGCGGGCGCGGCTGATCTACGGGCTGTCGCAGGAGCTGAGCCGGACGATCAGCGACATCGACGGGGTCGTCCAGGCGCGAGTCCACCTCACCATGCCGGAGGCGGACCCCCTGTCGCGCGAGGCCAAGCCTTCGGCGGCGTCGGTGTTCGTCAAATACCGTACCGGCTTCGATCTGCGCAGCCAGACGGGCGCGATCAAGGCCCTGGTCACCAACGCGATCGACGGCCTCACCTACGATCGGGTGTCGGTGGTGATGGTGCCCGCGCAGGCCCTGCCGATGCTGCCCCAGAATCAGGACAGCGTCTCGATTTCCGCTCTGGTGCGGGGGCTGGTCGTCGTCGTCGCGGTGTCGGTGCTCGCCTTTGCCGGCCTCGCCTTGCTGCGGATGCGCCGTCGCCGCCCCGGTCTGCCGGACGTGGTGCGGCCGTGACACCAGAGATGCGCCGCCGGCGCTATGCGTTGCTGACCGAAGCGGTGCCGGTGGGACGCGGCGCGCGGTTCGGGCGGCGGATCGGCACCCAGCCGGGGCCGAGCTACGGGGATCTGGCCAAGATCCCGGACTGGCTCTCCGAACCGGAGGCCCGCCGGCAGCGGATCGCCGCGCTTGCCGGTCTGCTCCGCTATCGCCGGGCGATCGATGCCGAACTCTCCGGCCCCAAGCTCGCGACGATCGCCGAGCTGCTCGGCGAGGACCTGTTCGACGCCGCGTGCGACGCCGATGCCGATGCGGACGGCCCGGCCTCACTCCCGCCGCCGGAGCGCATCCTCGACGAGGGAAGGGGATTGCTCGAGGCGGCTCTGCCGCGGTCGCTCGCCGCCGCCTTCCCGGGCGCGCGCGACGACGACCAGGCGCGCAGGTTGGTGCTGCGGGCGCATGCGATCGAAAGGGCGCTGGCGTGACCTTCCACCTCGTTCATGCCGACAAGATTGCTTTGCTCGCCAGCGACCGCGCGGTGATCAAGCGCGCCGAACGCAGCGATTTCACCGATGCGGCGGCCCTGCTGGCAGCAGCCGGAACGATCCGCGACCAGGCGCTCGCCGACGCAGACGCCGCGCGGCGCGACGGCCATGCGGAAGGGCTGGCGGAGGCGCGGGCGTCGATCGGAGACCATCTGGCGGAGCAGGTCGCAGCCTTCGCCACCGCGATCGAGGCGCACGAACAGGCGCGCCGCAGCGACATCGCCGAAGCCGCTTATGCCGCGGTTCGGGCGATCGTCGGCGAGCTCGAGGATGAGGCGCTGGTGCCGCGCATGGTCGAGCGCACGCTCGCGCGGCTGCCGGCCGATGGTCCGGTGACGGTGTTCGTGCCGGCGGACCTCGCGGCCAGGGTGTCCGAGCGGCTCGGCGAGCGAAGCCATGTCGTGATCGCGGAGGATCCGAGCCTCGGTTCCGGCGACTGCGTCGTGCGGACCAGTGCCGGACAGGTGATCGCCAGCCTTTCCGTTCAGCTCGACTCGCTGGCCAAGCGCTGGGGCGTCGCCGCATGACCGGTCGCGCCGACACGCTCGCCCTCGTCCGCGCGCTCGATGCGGCGCCGATGTTCGAACAGCATGGCCGCATTGTCGGTGCGATCGGCACGACCTTGCGGGTGTCGGGGGTGCGCGCTCGGATCGGCGAGAGCTGCGAGATCGTCGATGCGGAAACCGGCTTTTCGCTCTGGGCCGAAGTGGTCGGCCTTGCCGACGGCGGCGCGATCCTGACCCCGCTCGGCGATCTGCGCGGCCTGTCGCTCGACAGCGACGTCATCCTGCGCAGCGGCGACGATCGAACGCCTTTCGGACCGGACATGTTCGGACGGGTGCTCGATGCCCGCCTGCAGCCGCTCGACGGCCTGGGGCCGGTGCGCCGCGGCGACGACCGTCCGATCCACGGCACCTCTCCCAATCCTATGGGGCGGCGACCGATCGACCGGCCGATGGAGACGGGAATTCGTGCGATCGACGGGCTGCTGACCGTCGGCGTCGGCCAGCGGGTCGGCATTTTCGCCAGCGCGGGGGTCGGCAAATCGACCTTGCTCGCCAATCTCGCGCGCCAGGCGCAATGCGACGCGATCGTGATTGCGATGATCGGCGAGCGCGGCCGCGAGGTGCGCGAATTCGTCGAGGAGACGTTGGGGGAGGATGGGCTCGCGCGGTCCGTGGTGATCGTGGCAACGTCGGATCGTCCGGCGATGGAGCGGGTCCGCGCGGCGCACGTCGCGACCGCGATCGCCGAGGGGCTCCGCGACCAGGGCCGGCACGTGCTGCTGCTGATGGACAGCGTCACCCGCTTCGCGCGCGCGCTGCGCGAGATCGGCCTCGCGGCCGGCGAGCCGGCGGTACGGCGCGGATTCCCGCCCTCGGTCTTCGCCGAGCTGCCGCGCCTGTTTGAGCGCAGCGGGGCGTCGGCGGACGGCGTGATCACCGCCCTCTATACCGTGCTGCTGGAGGACGAGGAGGGGGATCCGATCGGCGAGGAGGTCCGCTCGCTGCTCGACGGCCACATCATCCTGTCGCGCAAGCTTGCCGCGCGGGGGCATTTCCCGGCCATTGACGTGCTCGGCAGCCAGTCGCGCCTGTTCACCAAGCTTGCCGGATCCGGTCAGCAGCGCGCCGCCACCGGCCTCAGAGCAATGCTGGCCAAACTCGACGAGATCGAACTGCTTGTCCAGATCGGCGAATATCAGCCGGGACGGGACCAGCTTGCCGACCGTGCCCTGGCGGAACGTCAGGCGATCAACGCCTTTCTGCGTCAGACCCGGGAGGATCGCGCGTCGTTCAACGAGTGCATCGCGCGGCTCCGAACCTTCGAGGAGATGAATCATGGCCGCTGACCGGCGGGGCCCGATGCTCGCGCGGATCGCCGAGGTGCGGGGCCAGAGGCTGACCCGTGCGGCGACCGAGGCCCACGAAGCCTGCGAGGCGGCGCTGGCCGCGGCCGAGCGCGCGCGGCAGGAGCGCGAGGCGGCGGCCGCAACGCGGCGCGAGGCGCGGGCCGCATTCGTCAGCACGCCGGCGTGCGCGCAGGCGCGTTTGTGGCTCGATCGCACCATCGCCGGCGAGACCGGGGCGGTCGCCGAGCTTTCCGATCGGTCCGCCCGCCTCGACCTCGCAAGAGACGCGCATCTCCACGCGGTCGGCGCCCTGGCGCGTCACCAAGTCCGCAGCGACGTCATCGCCGCCCATCATCGCGACAGCGTTCGTGCCGACCAGCGGCGGGCCGAGGATCGGCTGGAGACGGAGGCCCCGGTTGCCCGGGTGCGGGCCTCGTGAACGGCGCGCCGCCAGGGTCGCCGAGGCCGTCGTCGCCGAGGACAGCATCGCTCTCGCCGCTCCGCCCGGCGGCGCAGCCGGGCGTGGTGCCGGAAGCGCTGCCCAGCCACCGCCGCGCCTTTGCCGAGGCGCTGTCGCGGCACGGCGGCAAGCCACTGGCCAAGGAGCGGGCTGCCGAAGCCCTCGCGGATCTCGGTGCGATCGCCGCGCCGCCGCGCGAGTTCGCGGCGATCGGCGCGGCGGACTCACCAATGGCGGCCGGAGACGTGGATTCGGCGCTCCATGCCCAGCTCGACCGCATCGCCGCGGCGATTGCCGAAGTCGTCAAGACCGGCGCAGATCCGGAGGTCCATCTGTCGCTGCCGCTCGGCGCCTACCGGATCGAAGGCGCTGTGCTGGGACGCGATCTCGCCGGCCAGATCAACATCTCGCTGATCCCCGGCAGCGCCGTGCCGCCGACGGTCGCTGCGCAGTGGAGCGAGCAATTGAGCGAGCGGCTGGTGCGCCGTCAGCTGCGGATCGGCAAGATCGGCGTTCAGTCGCCGGCGCGGGCCGCGTTCTCGCCGGCGTAGAGCGCCATCGCGCGATAGATGTCGTTCGCCTGCGGACGGCGATCGCTGTCGCTGGGCTGGTTGCGGCCGATGGTCAGCATCAGCGAGTCGATCTGATTGTACGCGACGAAGCTCGAAATCGCTTCGCTGATCTCGCCAAGGCTCAGCGTGTCCTTGCCGGGACCGTAGAGTCCGCCGATCGCGGTCTCGTCAAGAACGGTCTGATCGACGGAGTTGCCATATTCGTCGCTCCAGCCTCCGGTCAGATCGCTGACGATGGTGAGGCCGTCGCGAGTTGCGGCATCGATCGCGTCGCCTTCGAAGCTCTGCACGACGGCGAGGTCGCCGAGCATCGTCTCGGCGATGCCGGTGATCACCATCGCCCGGTCTTCGCGGGTGACCGTCAGCTTGTCGAGCCGGAACAGGTCCGCGATCATCGCATCGACCGCAGTCTCCATGGTGATCTTGGTGCCGTTGGCGAGCTCGACGCTGGTGGTTCCCCAGAAGCGGGCAGCGTCGGCGCCATCGAGCGCGATCTGGGCTGCGCCCCATACGAGAATCGATTCGCCGGTCGACGCATTGGCGACGAAGACCGCCGACTGCAGTTCGTCGATCGACAGCGAGTAACCGTCGGAAAGATCGAATACGACGTTGCCGATCGCCACTGCGGTGACTTCGAAGGCCGGCGGCCCCGAAATCGCGGGCATGCCCTCAGCCGGTGCGACGTAGAACGCGACGTCGACCGAGCTCGGCAGGGCGGCATCGCTGTCCGCGGGCGCGGCGATCGGATCGAGCAGGACGACGGCGGCGATGATCTGTCCATCGCCGCCTGCATTGCCGAACCCGATCCCGTCGACGGCGGCGGGCGCTACAGCTCCGGTTTCCACGGGGCATCCTCGCGCAGCCGGAACACCGCGGCGTCCACGGCAGCGATCGCATAATCGGCATCAGTGCAGCCAGCGCGGCCGTCCGGGTCGGTCAGGTTGAAATGGAGGTCGGCCACCGCCGACAGGACGCTGCTGTTCGGCCGGGCCGCAAGCAGGGATGCGAGTTCCCCGGTGAATTCGTGCAGGGCGCGTGAAATGCGCCCGGCATCGGTGGGGCTCGCGCGGACCAGGTTGGAAAGTTCGCTGGCGAGGGCGTCGACGCCATAATGATCGCCCGCCTTGCCGCCGACGATCTTGCCGCCCGCCGCCGCGCCGCCGCCGGCGAGCCCGAGCTCGCGGGAGATGGTCGTCGCCACGCGGCTGGAGAGAGACGTCATCGCGGCGGCGGCGTAGCCCGCGGGACTGTTCGTGACGCCGCCGGTGGCGCCGAGCGAGGCGCCTTGAACGCGGCCACTGCCGATCGACTGAATCATCTTTCGTACTCGTCCGATGCCTGCAACATAATGGCGTGAATAGCGGATCTCGCGGCCTTGCGCGCTCAACGAATCGCTTAGGGGATGTTACGCACGGCAAAGCCCCGTTCGGGAGAGATGGAATGTTCGTGACCCTCGCCGCCGGTCTTGCCGCCACCGCGACCCAGATGCCAAATGCCGAGCGCGCGCGCATTCTCGACGTCGCCCGAGAGCCAGTCGCAAAGCGGCTCGGAAAATCGGTAGCATTCGTGGTGCGAACGCTCGAGCGGCAGGGGGATTGGGCGTTCCTGATTGCGGCGATGCAGGACGGCTCGGGACGCCCGATCAGTTTCACCGGAACGCCGCTGGCATCGGCCGAAGCCCAGGGCATGATCTCGAAGGATTACGCCGCTCTGCTGCGCCTGAACGGCGGCCAGTGGCGCGTCGTTGACACTGCGGTCGGTCCGACGGACGTCGCCTGGGCCGATTGGCCGGAGAAGCACGGCGCCCCGAAGGCCCTGTTTCCATAAAGGCTGTCACCTGGGAACGAAGTCCGATCAGTAACTTCCGTGCTCGTTGCCGCTGGTCCAATATTGGAAAGAGCGGCCCAGATCGTGGGTCGAAAAGACGACGTTGCCGCGGTTGAGTTCGTGCGCCATTGCCGGTTTCCCGTCGAGGGTGCCAGACCACCAGCCCGATCCGCGCTTGCCGACGAACACGGCCTGCTTGCCGCTGTTGCTTCGCGCCTGCATGCGAGTGGCGCCCTTGACCACGGAGAAGCCAATCCGGCACGGCTCCGGCGGCGCCGTGTCGAACACGCAGGTCGCGGGCTCGGCCGCCGCGGCCAGGGCCGCGGCGATCAGCGCCAGGCTCATCGCTGCATGATCGCCGCAGCGATTCGTGAGCGCTGTGCGGAATCGCCGACGATGTCGGCGGGACGCTCATAATAGCGGCAGACGATCGCGGCGGCGTCGCCGGCATTGGCGGCGCCGCGCAGCCTCTGCCCCGCGCCGCGCTCGGACGTCGACAGCTCGTGCTGGATGAAGCGCAATTGCTCGCCGAAGGTGGAGCTGCGGATATCGTGGCCGGCCCAGGCGGCGAAGGCCGCCTGGCGCGGGCCTTCCCATTGCGCGAGCCCGTAACCCGGGCCGCCGCCATGCTGGCGGATGTTCGCGTTCATGCCACTCTCCGCATCGAGATTGGCGACAATGCCCGCGGCCTGCGCGCGGGTCCATCCCTGGTTCTGGAAGAAGGCCATCGCTTGATCGATCCGCCCCTCGCGGGTGGCGGCGGCGGTTCCGACCTGGCCGGTACGCGCCGTGCCGTCCGCCGCCGCCGGCGTGACGCCCTGATCCCGTACACTGGCGGGCGCCCGCAGGATCTTGCCGCCGTTGGAGAGCGCCCACGACAGATCGCCGTAGGTCACCTTTTGGCTGCCATCCGGATTGCGGTTGTTCGATCCGATCGTCTTGCCGTCACCGGCGTAGAGCACGGTGTGCGACACGCCGCCGCCCTGGATGATGACGACGTCGCCCGGTTTCGCCTGCGACGCGCTGACCTCTGTCCAGCCGCGTCCGCGCAGCGTGGAGTTTAGCTGTTTGACGGAATCGGTGTGGAGATTGCCCGGCAACTGCCCTGCTTCGGTCAGCACTGCCGAGACGAAATTGGCGCAGCAGATATTGGCCGGAACGTTGGCGTTCATCGGCAGATTGTCGCTGCGGTCGCCGCGCAGATCGGCGGCATTGCGGCCGAGATATTGCTTGGCGATGTCGGCCGGGTTGCGGCCGTTGCCCGTGCCGCCGGGAGCTTCGACACCGCCGACGCTGCCGGCGCCGCCGGCCTGACCGCCGCGTGCGCCGCCGCCGAGCTGGATCGTCTGATCGGGGAAGATGAGGTGCGGGTTGGCAAGGCCGTTGTCGAGCGCGAGATCGCGCCAGTTGAGGCCGAATTTCGCAGCGATCCCCGACAAGGTGTCCCCCGGCTGTACCCTGTAGCTGCCGCCTGCGCCTGCGCCGCCACGTGCGGCGCCGCCCCCGGGAATGGCAATGGTCTGATCGGCGAAGATCAGGTTCGGGTTCGAGATCTGGGGATTGGCGGCGCGGAGCGCTGACAGGGAGATGCCGTTGGCCGCGGCGATTTCGGAGAGCGTGTCGCCGCGCTTGACCGTGTAGCTGTTGGCGCTGCTGCTGCTATTGCCGCCGCTGCTGATCGATTGCGTGCGCGCCGCAGTAACCGACTCGACCATACTCGCCTCCGTAAACCGTCGAAGAATGGATCGCATTCGGTTCCGCCGGTGTCTCTCAACGATTCGTTTAGAGCAAGATGACGGAGCTTCGCCTCCCGACGTGACGATCAGCGCATTTCTGCGGTTCTCGCCATCCGCCTCATGTCGTAGCGGACGATCGGGACGCGGGAAGTGGAAGAGGGGCATCGTGGCAAGAAACGGCCGGTCGGAACGTGGTGCCACGATCATCGATGTCGCACGCCGCGCCGGCGTGTCGGCGATGACGGTCTCGCGCGTGATCAACGGGCGCAGCAGCGTCCGCCCGGAGACCCGCGCTGCCGTGGAACGCGCGATCGAAGCGCTTGCCTACACGCCCAACACGGCGGCGCGCAGTCTCGTCAGGTCCGCCGAACTGCGCATCGGGATCATCTATTCCAATCCGAGCGCCGCCTTCATGAGCGAGTTCCTGACCGGCATCTACGAGGAGGCCTCCTCCACCGGGGCGCGCCTCGTCCTGCTCAAGGGCGAGGGCGGTCGTCCCCCGGCCCAGGCGGCGCTGAAACGATTTCGCAAGTCCGCTTTGTCGGGCGTCATCCTCGCGCCGCCTCTGGGCGAGACCCGCTCCGTCCTGAGCGCCGTACGGAGTTGGGAGCTGCCCGTGGCCGCAATCGGCGCCTATGACGTCGACGGGGTCGCCTGCGTCCGCATCGACGATCGCAGCGCGGCTTTCGAGATGACCCGGCACCTGCTCGATCTCGGCCATCGCAAGATCGGCTTCGTCCTCGGCAATCCCGATCAGACGGCGAGCGCCGAGCGCATGGCGGGTTTCTATGCCGCGATCAGGGAGGTGGGCGGCGTCGAGGTCAAGGTGGCGCAGGGAGATTTCAGCTACGCGTCCGGGCTGGTGGCCGGAGAACAGCTTCTCGGCGGCGACGAGCGCCCGACCGCGATCTTCGCGAGCAACGACGACATGGCGGCCGCCATCGTCTCCGTAGCCCACCGCCGGCACCTCGATGTGCCGAGCGAACTCACGGTGGCCGGGTTCGACGATACGAGCGCGGCGGTGACTTTGTGGCCACCGCTCACCACCGTCCATCAGCCGTTGCGGCGCCTTGCCGCGGAGGCACTCGCGGCGGTCACCGCAGCAGCTTCGGCCGGGAGCACGGTCGCGACGTGCCGGGCGAAGATCCTGGACCATTCGATCGTCAAACGGGAATCGTTGGCCGCGCCGCTCGGCGGCGCGGACGCCCGATCGGATCCGGACGCCTGATCAGGAGCCGGGAGTGTCGCTGCCTTCGTAGCGGAACCAGGCGAAGTCGGCGGCACGCCCGGCACCGGAGACATCCTGGCAGGCAAGCCCGACGAAGGCGCCGGTGAAATTCGGCAGACCCGGCAGCGTCACTTCGTCCGAAAGGATGCTGGCATCGATCACGGGGGGCAGGATCTGCCATTGCTCCGCACCGCCTGCTCGCCAGGCAAAGCGAAGGATGTCGTGATCCACCTCCACGCGCAACTCGATCTCGCCGTCCGGAAGCCGGGGCACGGCGAGCTCGATCGTGCATCCTTCCTCCGGCTGCGCCGACATGATCTGAAGTCGCCTCACCCCGTCTTCGCGCGTGACGTGGAGATATTGGAATTTGGTGCCGTTATAGTAGCAGACCAGCCCGGCCGCCTGCTGGAAATGGGCAGGATCGTAGTCCAGCAAGGTCGTGGCGGTGTAGCGGAAATGCTCCTGCCTTCGGGCAACCAGAGCCTGGCTGAAATGGCTGCCGATCGTCTCGCGGCCGAAAAGTCGCAGCCAGCCCGGTCGCGCTTCCAGGCTGAAGATCGACGCGGGCTCGGGCGTGCGAAGCCATTGGAGGTCGACAGGAAGGTCCGGACCACCGAAGCTGCCGTCCCAGGCGCTTAAGGGCCAGGGCGCCGGCTCGAGACCGGGGGCGGGTGGCGCGGAATCGGGCTCCGCATCGGCGGCAATCGTCCGCAGCCATCCATCCGCGCCCCAGCGAACCGGCTGGATTGCGGTTTCGCGCCCGAGGGGGCAGCGCTCACGCCCGGCGAGCGGGCGGCCGCACAGATAGGCAAGCCATGTGGTGCCGTCCGCGAGTTCAACCAGATCGCCGTGGCCGGCGCGCGCGAGCGGCCCTTCGCGACGGCCGCCGGACGTCAGCACGGCACCATCGGGGTGGACCTCATAGGGGCCGAAGAGCGTGCGGGAGCGCGCCATGACGACGGCGTGATCCCAGCCCGTGCCGCCCTCGGCGACGAGGAGGTGGTACCAACCGCCGCGCTTGTAGAGATGCGGTCCTTCGGTGAATCCGCGCTCGGTGCCGGCGAAGATGAGGCGCCGCTCACCGACAAGACGGAGCGATTCTCGGTCGAGTTCCTGCGCGACGATCCCGGCAAAACGCCCGCGGCCCGGCCGATGATCCCACAGCATGTTGAGCAGCCAGCTGCGACCATCGTCGTCGTGAAACAGTGCGGGATCGAATCCGCTGCTGTTGAGGTGCACCGGATCGGACCAGGTGCCGTCGACCCGATCGCAGACCACCAGATAATTGTGGAAGTCGCGCAGCGACGCACCGGCGGCGCCGTTTACGGTCGTCCGGCCGTAACGCTTGACGTCGGTGTAGACGAGCCAGAACTTGCCATCGGCGTGGCTGAGATCGGGCGCCCAGACTCCGCACGAATCCGGAGCGCCGCGCATGTCGAGCTGGGAGGCTCGGGTCAGCGGACGCGCCGCCAGGCGCCAATGGACAAGATCCCGGCTGTGGTGGATCTGCACGCCTGGAAACCATTCGAAGGTCGAAGTCGCGATGTAGATGTCGCCTTCGACGCGGACGATCGAAGGATCGGGGTTGAAGCCCCGCAGGATCGGATTGCGGATGTGAGTCATGCGGGTTTGCGCACCAGGGTCCAGAGAATGAGCGCCCCGACGAGGTCGACGACGCCGAGCAGGATGAAGAAGGGGCCGTAGCCGACCTGATCGACCATGCCGCCGAGCAGCAGGGAGAAAACCAGCACCCCGAAATTGCCGGCTAGACCGGCCAATCCGGTCGCCGTGGCGACCTCGTTGCGACGGAACAGATCGGACGCCATCGTGATGACGGACACCGACAGCGTCTGGTGCGCGAAGCCGCCGAGGCAGAGCAAAGCGATTGCCGCGTACGGACTGGAGACGAACCCGACGAACCCCATGCCGATCATCATCGCGGCGCCGATGGTGAAGGCGCAGCGGCGTGCGTCGATCAGCGAGACGCCGTGACGCTGGAGGAAGGCGGCGACGGCGGGTCCGAACAGACAGCCAAGGTCTGCGGCGAGGAAGGGTAGCCAGGCGAAGAGGGCGATCTGGGTAAGATCGAAGCCGCGCTCGCGGGCCAGATAAAGCGGCATCCAGAAGGACAGCATGCCCCAGACCGGATCCGCCAACATCCTCGGCAAGGCGATGCCCCAGAGATCACGCCGCCGCAGCAGCGATGGAATCGACGCCCGCTTGTCCCCCGCGGCGAGCCTGGCCTCCTGCCCATCGGCGATCTGCGCCTGTTCCTTCGGGCGGATGAAGCGGTGGCGCTGGGGCGTGTCGTACCACCAAAGCCAGGCGGCCACCCACACGAGACCGGAGGCACCGGCCACGAGGAATGCCAGGCGCCAGCTGTGCATGGCCGCCGCCCAGGCCACTAACCCCGGCGCGAGAATGGCACCGAAGGACGCGCCGATATTGTAGATGCCGCCGGCAAGTCCGCGCTCGCGTGCCGGAAACCACTCGGCGATCAATTTCTGGCCGGCGGGCTGGGCCGATCCTTCGGCCAGGCCGAGCATCCCGCGCAACATCGCAAAGCCGAGCCAGCCGTTCGCGAAAACGTGCGCCATGGTCAGCAGCGACCACAAAGCGGCGCAGGCGGCAAAGCCAAGCCGCAAGCCGGCGCCGTCGAGCAGGTAGCCCGCGAGCGGCTGGAACATGATCCCCACCTGGAATGCGCCGGTAATCCAGCCATATTGCTCGGTGCTGATCGACTGTTCCTCGAGGATCAGCGGCGCGGCGACACCCAACACGGCGCGGGTGAGGTAATTTATGATCATGGCGGCGACGAACAAGGCCATGATCGTCCAGCGCAAGTGAGGGATGCCAGTCCTGGGCAACAGCCTTCTCCGTTAACGTAAACATCGACATCTCGGCCGACGCCGAGCCGCGCTGGAGGGGCGGCGCTCTTGAAGGGAAGCGAAGCCTTGTCCGTGGTTATAGCCGTGGAAGCCGCTCCGTCCAGCCACCGAGTTCGTCTATTTGTACGAGTATTGACAAGCAAAGAGGTGCGGCGTAGCGTCCATGTTAACGTGAACATTCATCCACACCAGAGTCATCTGGTTGGCAGTCGAAGCGACAAGCGACTCGAACAATCGAGCGACCAAAGGTGCGTGCAAGCATCCGGAGAGGGAACCCATGAAGAACCAGCGCACAGACATCACGTAGGATCGCTGCCTTAGCCACATGTGGTGAGGCATTCGTTCACGTCCTCTCGCAAGGCCGCAGACACGGTAACTGCATGACTGTGTCGGCAGGCAATGCAGAGTCATGTTCATCGAAATCGTCATTGCTCGCAGCGGCGTACCGAAATCAATCGGGCGTTACGCTTCTGTGCGCCAAAAAAACAACGGCAACACGATCAGCAAGCCATCATGGGAGGCCCCGAATGTTTTTGAAGAAGGCAGGACTCAAGGGATTGATGTTGAGAACCGCATCCCTTGGTGCGGGCGTGATGGCGGCGTGCATGCTTCCGACGGCGGCGCTCGCGCAATTGCCTCCTGCCGAGCCCGAGGTAGAGACCGAAGGCCAGACCAGCCCGTCGGCCGGTGCCGAGGCGCCGCTGGCCGACGGCGCCCTGCCGACGCCGGGCACGGGCGACGCGGGCGAGATCGTCGTGACCGGGACGCGTCTGTCGGTGACCGGCTTCACCGCGCCGACTCCCACCACGGTGATCGGGGAAGAGCAGATCGCCGCCAATGCGCAGCCCAACATCTTCACGACCATCGCCCAGCTTCCCTCTCTGCAGGGATCGAGCGGAACGCAGGTCAACACCTTCAGCACGTCGAGCGGGCAACAAGGGCTCAGTTCGTTCTCGCTGCGCGGCGTCGGTGCGATCCGCACGCTGACCCTGCTCGACGGGCAGCGGGTGGTCGGCGCCAACGTCACCGGCGTTCCCGATATCAGCCTGTTCCCGCAACTGCTGGTCCGGCGGGTCGACGTCGTCAACGGCGGCGCGTCGGCCTCTTACGGCTCGGACGCGGTCGGCGGCGTGGTCAACTTCATCACCGACACAAGGTTTCGCGGCATCAAGGGCAACATCCAGGGCGGCATCACCAATTATGGCGATGACGCGCAGGGGCTGGTGCAGCTGGCGGTTGGCGACAGCTTCCTCGACGACAGGCTGCACATCGTCGCCAGTGCCGAATATGGCAAGGAGCAGGGCGTCGGCGGCGGGGAGTTCGGCATCGAGCTCGCCAACGGCCGCGACTGGTTCGTCCAGACGACTTTGATCAACCGCGGCGTGTTGAACGACGGCGCGCCGCAATATCTCGTCCGCGACTTTGCCCAATCCACCACCTTCACCAAATATGGCCTGATCACCGCCGGTCCGCTGCAGGGCACCGCCTTCGACGAAGCCGGGAACCCGTTCCAGTTTCAATATGGCTCCAACGGCGTTCCGGCCCGCAATGCCGCGGGAACCGTGATCGGCTGCTATCCCGGCTTCTGCCTCGGCGGCGATCTGTCGGGCAACGTCGATGCGGGCCGCTCGCTCAAATCCAGGATCGGGCGGCTGAACACCTATGCCCGGATCGGCTATGAGATCGCGCCGGAGAACGAGCTCTACCTCACCTTGAACGTCGGCCAGGTGAAAACGAGCAACCAGCCCGTCAACGGACAGAACCGGCCCGGCCTCACCCTGCAATGCGCCAACCCCTATGTGCCCGCATCGGTGCAGGCGGCGTGCGCCGCAGCGGGGATCACCAGCTTCCAGTACGGCACCAGCAACGCTGCGCTCGGCAATACGCGCGTCCATACCGATCGACGGCTCTACCGCCTGGTGGTCGGCGCGACCGGCCAGTTCCAGGCGGCCGGCACGGCCTGGAACTACGACGCATATTACGAGCGTGGTGCCAATTACACCGACATCGACGTCAACAACATCCTGCTGTCGCCTCGCTTCAACCAGGCGATCGATGCAATCTCCGAGAACGGCGCGATCGTCTGCCGGAACCCGGCGGCGCGCGCAGCCGGCTGTCAGCCGCTCAACATCATCGGCGGCAATCCGTCGGAGGCGGCGCTGCGCTACATCATGCCCGAGAACGGGCCGTTTCAACGGACCCGTCAGACGCAGGACGTGGTCAGCGTCAGCCTCTCGGGATCGCCGATCGATCTGTGGGCGGGTCCGCTCGCGATCGCCGTCGGCGCCGAATATCGCCACGAATTCTATACTGTGCGCGCCGATCCCTACGGCGCCGGCTTCGCAGCCACGCCGCCCAATGCCGACTACCCGGCCGATCCCGTTCTGCTCGCCGGCGGCAACAATTGGTATGCCGGCAATTACAAGAACGGCAGCGGCGCCTACAGCGTCAAGGAAGGCTTTTTCGAAGCCAATCTGCCGCTCATCTCCTCGAAGGCCGCAGGCAATGCGAACATCAACGGCGCCGTCCGGCTGACCGATTACAGTACGTCGGGCAAGGTGTGGGCGTGGAAGATCGGCGGCACCTGGGACCTGCCGATCGACGGCCTGAAACTTCGCGCCGTCACATCGCGCGACGTGCGTGCGCCGAACCTTTCCGAATTGTTCGCCGCCCCGGTGACGACGACATTGCCGAATTTCTTCGATCCATTCCGCAACACCAATGTCCTGGTGATCCAGAACACGATCGGCAACACCGAATTGACGCCCGAAATCGCCCGCAACACCACCGCGGGCATCACCCTGGCGAATCCGTCGTGGCTGCCTGGCCTCAGCCTGTCGTTCGACTATTACACGCTCAAGATCAAAGACGTCATCTCGAGCATCGCCCCCGCCGACATCGTCCAGCTCTGCTTCCAGAACGTGCTTCCGGAAACCTGCGACGTGTTCAACCTGAACAACAGCGCCGGCCCCAATTTCATCAACGTCCAGGCTTTCAATCTCGCCTCGATCGACACAGAGGGCTTCGACATCGAGGCGAGCTATCGCTGGCAGCGGCCGCTAGGTCTTCCCGGAAGCTTCGTGCTCCGGGGCCTGGCGACTCATGTGATCAAATATGTGACCGACACCGGGCTCCCCGGCACCATCCCGACGGACACGGCGGGCAACAATCTGGGCGCGACCCCGCACTGGAAGTGGCTTGCGATCCAGAGCTACGAGAATGACCGCTTCTCGCTGCTGGTTCAGGAAAGATGGTTCAGCAGCGGCACGATCGGCAATCAATATGTCGTCTGTCAGACCAACTGCCCGGCCTCTACGGCGGCTCGCCCCACGATCGACGACAACCGTATCCGCGGCGCATTCTACGTCGACCTCGGAGGCACGTACAATCTCACCGATCAGATCACCGCCTACGTCAAGGTCGACAATCTGTTCGATCGTTCCCCCGCACGCTCCACCATCTTCAACAATCCGGCGCTCTACGATCAGCTTGGCCGGGTGTACCGGGCCGGCGTGCGGTTCAAGTTCTGAGCTGTCGAGATCAGATCGGCCGAGTGCCCCACGCCCGAAACGGTGTTGTGGGCATGGCTCGTCCGGCGTTCGAATGTGCCCGCGAGCGGGCGCGCTGCAAAGAAGGGAGGCATCATCGTGAAGCCAGCATTTGCATCTATGTTGATCGCTGCGGCATTGGCCGGCTCGGCGCCGGCGGGAGCGGCGTCGGCCCAAGCCGTTACCGCGCCGGTGGCGGAAGATTTCAAGCCGTCGTCGCTGAACCAGCCCGGCCAGGATTATCCGCAGGTGAATTCCCAAGGCCATGCGCGCTTCCGCATCGTCGCGCCCGCGGCGCAGGGCGTGAAGGTAAGCCTCGGCCTTGGCGGCCGCGGCGGCACGACGCTGACCAAGGCGCCCGACGGGGCGTGGACGGGGACGACAGCGGGGCCTCTCGACGAAGGCTTTCATTATTATCGGCTGACGGTGGACGGCGGCACCTTCAACGATCCGGGCACGCTGAACTTCTTCGGCTCCAGACGCTGGGAGAGCGGGATCGAGATTCCCGCCAAGGACGCGGACTTCTACGCGTTGAAGGATGTTCCTCACGGCCACGTCCAGCAGGTGCTGTTTCCGTCTCCAAGCACCGGTACCCAACGCCGCGCCTTCGTCTACACGCCGCCCGGCTATGAGAAGAACCAGAGCGATCGTTACCCGGTGCTCTATCTGCAGCACGGCTGGGGAGAGGACGAAACGGCCTGGTCGAACCAGGGCCGCGCCAACCTGATCCTGGACAATCTGATCGCCGCCGGCAAAACGCGGCCATTCATCATCGTCATGACCTACGGGATGACGAATGACGTCACTCCCGGCCGCCCGGGCGGGCTCTCGAGCTTCGACATCCGGCCATTCCAAACCGTTCTGGTCAAGGAGCTGATCCCCTATGTCGATCGCCAATTTCGCACGCTCGCCGATCAGCGTCATCGCGCCATGGCCGGCCTGTCGATGGGCGGCTTCGAGACCAAGCTGATCGTGCCCGCGAACCTGGATACATTCGCCTATATCGGGCTGTTCAGCGGCGGCAGCGTGTCGCTCGAAGACGTCAACAAGATCCCGGGCTTTCGCGACAAGATCAAGCTGACCTTCGTCAGCTTCGGCAGCCGCGAACTCGAGGGCGGAACCATGCGGGGGCCTCCCGGCGTCCCGCCGGCCGACCCGAGGGCGAATGCCGAGGCGTTGAAGCGCGCAGGCCTGAACAGCGTCTTCTATGTCTCGCCGGAAACCGGGCACGAATTCCAGACCTGGCGGCGCAGCCTGCACGAATTCGCACCGCTGCTCTTCCGCGATTAGGCAGGGTCAGCCTGAGAAATCGCTGGCGCACCTGCCTCGCGGGCATCACTGCGCCGCACCGGGGACGTGCACTCAAGGCCTGTGCAAGCAGATCGCCCCACGACACCCTCAGTGCGTGCGGGTCTGGCGCATTCGCTCGAGGGTTGCGGGCGCGACGTTCATGCCGGCCCTGGCCATCGCCGCGGTCGGCCAGGCGCCGGAGACGACCATCTGCTTTATGGTTGAGCGATCCGGAGGCGGCCAGCCGATCGGACTTCTGCGCGCCAGCTCGAGCATCCGCGTCCGTGCCGCCTTCATTTCGGCGCTGGTGAAGATCACCGGCTCGGCGAGCAATTCGTGGGCGGCCATGCTGCCGTCCTCGGCGACGCTCCACAAGGTGCCGCCTTTCTCGACCAGCAACTCGGCGATATCGGCCTGTTCGGCATCGAGGGCGAGGCGAACGCGGTCGATGCCGAAGGGATCCGCCCAGCGCGGATCGGCGCCGTGGCGGAGCAGGGTCATCACGCCGCCGATGTGGGAGAAGCTGATCGCGGCCCGCATCGGATCCTCGCCACCTTTGCCCGCTTGCGGATCCGGCGAGGCGCCGGCCTGAAGCAGCCGCTCGGCGAGCTCGGGGCTGTCGGCGAGGATTGCGAGCGACAGCGCGCTTCCGGGACGCACCCCGTCGGCCGGCATGCCGGCGGCGAGCAGCATCGCGATTGCATCATGGTCGCAGCGCGACACGGCAAGGGTCAGCAGGTCGCCATATTGGCCGGTCGGCGGCTCGGGCATGCGCGGATCGTGGGTGACCACGGTGTCGATCAGGCGCGGGTCGCGGGCGAGCATCGCCTGCGCGTCTTCGACGCGGCCGTCGAGCAGCGCCTCGGCGATGGCGCGGCCCGACGCGCCGTTGCTGACGTTGGCGAGCACGCGGTTGCGATCCGGCAGGATCACATTCGCGCGATTGGTGAAGCAGGAAGGTTCGGTGGCCATGCATCCCCCGGTTGGCGCGATCGCCAGCATGGCGGCAGCGGCGATACGCAGGCGGCGGTTCACCGCTTCAGCCTGTAGGCAGTCTCGGCAAGGTTCGTCAATTGCCGCCGAGGCTGCTCAGCACCCAATCCATGCCGTGGCGGGCGACGGGATTGTCCTGATACCAACGCGTGCCCTCGGGCCGCTCGGCATCGAGCTGGATGCGGGTGCCATAGGCTTCCGGCGCATCCGCGAAGATTCCACCGAGCACCCCGCCGAAGATCGCGCCGGCGACGCGATCTCCGCCGTCCTGGACCGCCGAAAGGATCTCGCCGCGAACGTAGAAGGCGGCGATATCGGGCGCGGCGCCGCCGTTGCCGGCGCGGATCGCCTCCGCCTGACGGATCGTATTGTCGCTAAGGCCCGCGGCGTTGAAGGTGGCCGCATCACGGCCGCTGGCCAGTGCGGCCGCCGAGGCCAGGCCGCCGCCGAGCGAGTGGCCGGTGATGGTTACGTCGGCATTGGGATGGCGGCCGACGGCCTTGGCCACCATCAGCGCCTTGGCATATTGATCGGACGGCAGGCCCACCGCCTGCTGCGCGTTGGCCTTCCAGTCGCTGCCGTCCGTCGAGCCGCGGAAGCTGACCACATATTGCGGGCCGCCATCGCCTTCCTTGACGTAGACCCGCGCCCGGAAGGCGCTTTGCGGCGAGGACAGATCCTGCGTCCTGAGGCCGATGCTGGACAGATCGGTGTCGGTGGCGACGCGATAACCGGGCGGCGGGGCCGGGATGTCGTTGTAGACGTCCTGAGCGAGGAGGGCGAGTTCGCGCGTCGTCGGGCCTTCCGGCGAGCCCACGGCCGCGAGGGCGGTCGGTCCTTCGACGCGTGTCGGTGCGATCGCCGGCGGGGCGAACTGCACCGGCGGCGCCGGTTGTTGCCAGGCGAGGGCCTCGCGAGGCGGGATATGCTGCTGCTGGAACGAGTCGTTCGCGGCGTCGCGCGGGCGCGCCGAAATTGCATTCGCGGGATTGATGCTATGGCTGCGCGTTGCGAAATCGGCGACGTTCATCCTGCCCTCGTTCACTGGCCCCGCACAACGACGCGCGGGAGCTCAGCATTGATGCCACGGACTCGCCGTGCCGTCCCTAGACGATTCGTTTAGGTTATCTAAGCGATCCGCTGAGTGTGGCGGCCGTGCACCCGTGGCACCTCATCCTCCAGATCAACGCCAGTTCGGCATCAGGAGGACCAAGACATGACGAACATTTCGGCAGGTGCGTCGGCTCAGTTCGCAGCGAGTGCCAATCTGGCCGCCAATAGCAGTGCCTTGATGATGACGGCCGGAATTCTGGCAGGCGCGTTTCGGCCTCTGAACGCGGGGCCGCTTGCCTTCGCGATGCTGCCTGCCGCCTTCGCCATCCGCCTCGGCAGCCTGGGCCAGGGTCAGGCACCGGCGGAACTGCAGCAGCAGGCCGGCTTCACCGCCAAGATTTCCGGCCAGCATACGGCCAAGGTCGATCTCGGCGACGGCTACCGGCTGGAGATCGACGAGCGCAACAGCGAGATGACCATCGTCAATGCCGAGACGGGCCAGAGCACGCGTATCTGGGGCGACCCCCATGTCGACGTGAACGGCAAGCATCAGTTCGACTTCTACGGCACGACGACTTTCGAGCTGGCCAACGGCACCAAGCTGACGATCAACACCGAGCAATGGGGCGGCAATCCGAACGCTTACGTCGCGAGCCAGGTGGTGGTGACCCGCGGCGACAATGCGGTGGTGATCGACGGTATAAGCCAGAACCAGCTCGGCGATCTGTCGGTGAGCGTGTCGACCAACGGCCATGCGCTCGATGCGGCACACCGTGACGGCTTTACCGTGCACGAGAATGCCGCCGGCTGGCAGACCGAACTCGGCCAGAAGGTGACCCAGGCCGAAGCCGACATCACCCGCCCGGGCGCCCTGTATGGCCCCGGCAGCGAGGCGCTGAGCCTCGCCGAGGCTGGGACCGCGATCGGCGCCTTCCTCTTCCTCGGCAGCCTCTTCGGAGCCGGACTCGATGCGTCCGCGCGAACCCAGGCCGGCGGATTTGAATCGACCAAGCTGCTGCGCCAGATGCTGCTGGCGTGATTTCGGATCGAGGAGCGTGAGATGATTGACGGCGTCAACGGCGTAGGCAGCGCGGCACGAAGCCTGTCCAACAGCAGTGGGCTCGGCGAGGCGCTGGTCGTCGCCAACCGCAACGGCCGCGGCGTTGACGTCGCGGGTCTGACCCGCGATCTCGCGCAGCTTGCGCTACGCGACCCCAAGGGGGCGGCAGATGCAATCGACGCAGCGCGCAAGGACCTCAGTCCGGTTCAGCGCGGCGAGTTCGACAGGCTGCTTCCGGATGCGATCTCCTCCGGCCAGCGGGCGGGCAATGCCGCGCCCGCTGGCCTCAACGAGGCGCAGAAGGAGCTTGCGCTCGATCTGACCCAGATGGGGCTCGACGTTGCCGGGCTGTTCGATCCGACCCCGATCTCCGACGGTGCGAACGGCATCGTTTCGCTGTTCCGCGGCGACTGGCTTGGCGCCGGGATCTCGGCGGTCAGCATGGTCCCTTATCTCGGCGATGCCGCAAAGCTCGGCAAGCTCGGTAAATGGGGCGAGACGGTGATGAAGGCGGTGGAGCTCGCCAGGACCGACAGCGCCTTCGCCAAGGCGGCCGGCCCCGCGCTCAAGAAGATTTCCGACGCGATCGGTGCCGCGCCCGAGGGCATGCTGAATGCGCTTCCGGAGTCGGCACGCAACACGCTGACCAGCATGAAACGGCAGATCGACGACCTCTCGTCGCCGGCCGCGCGCAGTGCCGACAGCGTCGCCGCCTCCGGCGTGCGCAGTGCGACGCTCGGCAACAATCAGGCGACCTGGACGATCGACGCCAACGGACGGCCCACGTCGGCCTCGGCAACCCTCTCGGACGTCCAGCCCAAGGGCACCGCGCGCGGCAAGGACGAGCTCTCGGCACAGGACGAGGTCCGTGGCCGCGGCGTTGCCGACGACGATGCCGGCCACATCATCGGCCATCGCTTCATGGCGGACCAGGGCGCCGTCAACATGTTCCCGCAGAATTTCAACTTCAACCGGTCCGCCTACAAGACCATGGAGAATGAATGGGCCGCCTGGATCGAGGCGGGTGCCACAGTGAAGGTGAACGTCGCGCTGAAGGGCGGGACGGCGGATCGGCCGAACCAGGTCGGGGTCGTCTATCAGGTGTTCGATTCAAGCGGCAAACGGGTGTTCAAGAACAGCGAACTTTTCGATAATGCGGCAGGCCAGGTGTTCGATCGGGTTTCGAGGGCGGACATCAACAAGCTGCTCGGCAAGTGACGGCACTTGCGTCGGCAATGGTTGAGGTGATCGGAATGACCAGTGTGACGTTCGACCAGCCCCGCGCCGACGCGCTGGTGCACGAGATCGGCCAGGCAATCATCGCCGACGCCAATTATGCCGAGCGCGACTGGAGCGGAATCGCGCTGGTGATCGAGGTTGCGCAGCGCAAGCGGATGTACGGCTACATCTATCTCGCCGATGGCCAATGGGAGGCCGAGACGCCGGACGATTTCGACGTGATCGAACGCGCACGCGACCTCGCGGACGTGATGGCCGAGGGCGGAAATCGCTGGATCCGCTGCCTCGTCCAGATTTCCCGCCCCGGCCCCAAGATCGACATCAAGTTCGACTATGACGACCATGCCGAATGGCTGGTCAGCCCCGGAAACTATTCCGAAATGGCGGAGACGCTGCGCCCCTGAGGCCGCTCAGAGAGGGATCGCACCGTCACGGCCTTGCTCGGCCGCCCGGGTGATCGTCTCGCACAGCCGGTGGGTTTCGAGCGCGTCCATGGCATCGAGCCGCGCGCCGGATGCGACGGCGGCGAGGAAAGCGCGGCAGATCGGATCGAAGCCGCGCGCGGCCGTCACCGCGGTCCAGTCCGAGGGTGGGGAGGACGCGCGCCGGCCGCCGGAATGTTCGGTCACCTCCCGCACATTGTCGACGCGGATCTTCTCACCGGCGCCGATCACCTCGACGAATTCCTCGTTGCTGCCGCTGTTCCGCGCCATCATGCCGATCGCGGTGAAGCCGTCGCCCGACAGCGACAGCAGGACATGGTGGAGCGCGCCCTCGACAATTCGCGTGTTGACCTCGATCCGCTCGATCGCACCGCCGGCGAGGAAGCGGATCGTGTCGACGACGTGGATGAAGTCGTCGAAGATGACGCGGCGCGGCGGTGCCGGCAGATCGTGGCGATTCTTCTCCATCAGCACGATCTCCCGCGGGCGGTCGCGGAGCGCTGCGTAGGCCGGAGCGTAGCGGCGGTTGAACCCGACCATCAGCGATCGTTCGTGAGTGTCGGCGAGCTGCACCAAGCGCGCCGCTTCCCCGAACGTGTCGGCGAGCGGCTTGTCGACATAGACATGGATGCCGGCCCCGAGCAGGCGTTCGACGATGCGCGGGTGCGCCGCGGTCGCGGCATGGACGAAGGCGGCATCGACGCCGGCGCCGATCAGGGCTTCGAGATCGGCAAATCTCTTTTCGATCCGATAGGCTTCGCCGACCGATCGGAGGATGTCCGGATTGCGGGTGGCGAGGTGAATATCGATTCCGGGAAGCGCCGTCAGGACCGGGAGATAGGCCTTGCGCGCAATATCCCCCAGGCCGAGGACGGCGACCTTCACGAACGGCCCCCGGCAACGTCAGGCATAAGCGGCCTCGGCTTCGGCGCGGCTGTCGATGCCGTCGATCCAGGTTTCGAGCACCTGGAGATCGTCGTCGGCGGCAACCAGGCTCGCGCGATAGCCGGGCGCGATCCGACCGAGCTCGTTGCCGAGGCCAAGGAATTCGGCCGGGTACAGGCTCGCCATCCGCACCGCTTCGGCGAGATCGAGTCCGAGCATGGCGACGGCGTTCCTGACCGCGCCGGCCATATCGAGATCGGAGCCGGCGAGGGTGCCGGCATCGTCGACGCAGACGCCGCCCTGGACGTTGATCGTCCGCCCCTGCAGCGAGAAGGACTTGGTCGCGGCACCGACGGTGGGCATGGCATCGGTGACGAGCATGAAGCGGTTGCGCGGGCGGGCGCGAAGGGCGATCCCGAGCACCACCGGGGAGACATGGACGCCGTCCACGATAATTCCGCACCAGGCCTGGTCGTCGTCGAGAACGGCGCCGACGACGCCCGGCTCGCGGCTGCCGAGCGGCGACATCGCATTGAAAAGATGGGTGACTCCGCGCAGGCCTCGATCAAGCGCCTCGCGCATGATTTCGTAGCTCGCGTTGGTGTGGCCGGCGCAGACCAGCAGTCCGGCCTTCGCAAGATCCTGCAGCGCCTCGGGGGTGATCCGTTCCGGCGCGAGCGTGACCATCCGCTTGCCGCGGCCGGCAGTCTTGAGGATCGCGAGGTCGCGCGGATCGGCCCGGCGGATGTGATCGGCAGCGTGAATGCCCTTGCGCTCGACATTGAGGAACGGCCCCTCGATGTGGATGCCGAGCACGCCGGGGACGTTCGCGGCAATCGCGGAATCAACGGCCGCGATGCAGCGTTGTACGGTTTCGAGATCGTCGCTGATCAGGGTCGGCATGAAGCCGGTGGTGCCGAATGGGCGATGCGCCTTGCCGATCGCCTCGATGCCCGCAGCTGTCGGCGTTTCGTTGAACAGCACGCCGCCGCCGCCATTCACCTGCGTGTCGATGAAGCCGGGGACGAGCAACGCGTTGCCGAGATCGCGCCGCTCCATGCCGATCGGAACGTCGTCACGGCCAACAAGGGCAGAGATGCGCCCCTTGTCGACGATGACAACGGTGTCGGTGCGGAAGCCGTCGTCGAGGAGGACGCGTCCGTTGGTCAGCGCAATGGCCATCAGATCGTCTCCGTCACCTTGGAAAGGTGCGGCGGCCGATCGGGATCGAAGCCACGCGCGAACGAAAGGGCGTTTGCGGCGCGATAGAAGCTCTGGATCTGGAGGATCGGCTGGAGCGCCGGGTGCGAGTCGACGCAGGGCAGGGTGATCGAACCGGCAGGCCCTTCGCCAGCAACCGCGACGTGGCTGCCGCGCGCGACCAGCTCTGCAACGAGATCGGTGACGCCCTGCGCGGTCCGATCCCGCTGGCGGAAGACGACGATCGGAAAGCCCTTGCCGATGATCGCCATCGGGCCGTGACGAACCTCGGCGGCGCTGAAGGCCTCGGCGTGGAGCCCGCAGGTCTCCTTGAGCTTCAGCGCGGCTTCCTGGGCGACGCCGAGGGCGATGCCGCGGCCGATCGTGTAGAGGTTGGAGCGTTCACGCAGCAGATCGACCAGCGGGCTCCAATCGAGGTCCCAGGCCTGGCGGAGCAGGGCAGGTGCCTCGGCGAGAGCCGCGCGCAGCGGATCGTCATCGGCCCACTCGGCAACGAGGCCGGTGATTGCCGTCAGCGATGCGATGTAGGATTTGGTGGCGGCAACGCTGAGCTCCGGTCCGGCGTTGAGCGGGATCACTTCGTCGGCGAGCGCAGCCAGAGGCGAATCGGGTTGATTGACGAGGACGATGACGTAGGCGCCCGCATTTCGCGCAGTTTCGACCGAAGCGAGCAGATCCGGGCTCTTGCCCGACTGGGAGATGGCGATGCACAGGGCACCGTCCAACCGCGGCTTCGCTTCGTAGACCGAGGTGATCGACGGCGCCGCGGACGCCGTCGTGACCCCTGCCTTGGTTTCCATCAGATATTTGGCGAAGGTCGCGGCGTGATCGGAGCTGCCGCGAGCGCAGGTGACGACCAGTTGCGGGTTCAGCGTGCGCAGCCGCGCGCCGATCCGCTGGAACTGGGCACGGCTTTCATCGTGCTGACGAGCGACGGCATCCGCTGCCTCGGCGGCTTCGGAGAACATGCGGCTTTGGGTCGACAGAGAAGCGTTCATTTTCATCCGTTCAGTTCCGCGACGAAATCATAGGCATCGCCGCGATAGTAAGATTGGGTTGTTTCAACGGCGCGACCATCTTCCAGGAACGCGCGCCGCTCGATGAAGAGCCCGGGCGATCCCGGCTGGATGCCGAGCAAGGCGGATTGGGTTTCGTTGAACAGCACGGCGCGGAGCCGTTGCAGCGCGCGCCTCGGCCGGCAGCCGGCGGCATCGAGCGCCTCGTAGAGCGATTCTCCGACATCGTCGGCCGATGCCAGGCAGAAGCCGGAGATGGTCGATTGCTCCAGCGCCATCGGCTCCTCGTCGGCATAGCGGACGCGGCTGAAGCGATAGACCCGGGTGCCCGGGCTGAGCCCGAGCATCAGCGATTCGTCCGGAGTCACCGCGCCTTCGGATCGGCTCAGCCACTTGCTATGCGACGTGCGCCCCCGCGCCGCCATGTCCTCCGTGAACGAGGACAGCATCGAGAAGCTCTTTTCCACCCGGCGGGCGACGAAGGTTCCCGCGCCCTGCCGGCGGGTGAGCAGCCCGTCGGCGACGAGACCATCAAGCGCCTTGCGCACCGTGATCCGCGACACCGCAAGCTGCTCCGCCAGATCGCGCTCCGGAGGCAGCGGATCGTCGGCGCGGAGAACATTGTTCTCGATCGCCTGCCGGATCGCCTTTCGGAGTTGATGGTAGAGCGGTGTCTCGAGCCCGCTGTCCAGCGCACCGATCTTGTCGATCAAGCTCATCGCGACCTCTCCCCGATATTTCCGGTAACATAGGACCAATGGCGTACCAAAAGCCAGTGCTTTTGCGGGGGAGGTGAATTCTGCACGCTTGACGAGTTCCGGCAAAGAGAGGATGGTCATATCCAATCAGTGTTGAATACGAAAGAGGGTACTACCAATCATACGATAAAATAGCAGGGAGACAAAAAATGGTGTTGCGCACGATAATGGTGGCGTCGGCAAGTTTGCTGGCGATCGGAGCAAGCGGGGCGGCGCAGGCGCAGGCGAGCGGGGGTGACGGCGCGCCGAGCGATCAGCCTCCAGGCGGAACCCAGTCTTCCCAATCGGTGAGCGAGGACGAAATCGTCGTCACCGGCATTCGCGGCTCTCTGCGCCAGGCGATCGAGGCCAAACGCCAGTCGGATGTCGTCTCCGACGTGATCACCGCCGAGGATATCGGCAAGTTCCCCGACAAGAATGCGGCCGAGGCGCTGCAGCGTATTCCGGGCATCGTCATCAATCGCGAATTCGGCGAAGGCGAGCGGGTCAGCCTCCGGGGTACTGCCCCGAACCTCACCCGAACCTTGCTCAACGGCCATGCGGTGGCGACGGCGGACTGGTTCATCCTCGAACAACTCGCCGCAACGCGAAGCTTCAACTATCTCACTCTGCCCGTCGACGTCGTCGGCCAGATCGACGTCTACAAGAGCCCGCAGGCCGACGTCGAGGAAGGCGGCATCGGCGGCACGATCAACGTGCATACCCGCAATCCGCTCGATCTCGCGCCCTTCGTCCTCACCGGCTCGCTGCAAGGTGCCTATACGGAGAAATCGGACTCGCTCGATCCGCAGGCCTCCGCGCTGATCAGCTGGAAGAACGAGGCCGAGACGATCGGGCTGCTGTTCGGAGCCGTCTACCAGAAGCGCGACATCCGCCGCGACGGTGTCGAAGTGCTCGGCTATTTCACACCGGCCGGGGCACCCGCAGGGACGGCGCAGGTGCCGTCACTGATCGGATCGGCGCTGTTCCAGCAGGAGCGGGAACGCTACGGCGCCAACACCACGCTGCAATTCCGCCCGTCGGATCAGCTGGAGATCAACCTTACCGGCCTTTATTCGCATTTCGGCGCGAACAACTTTAACCAGAACTATCTGGCCTGGGGCAGCAACGCACTGGGCGGCGGCGGCACTTTGACCAATGCCACCGTTGAGGACGGCACCGTGGTGAAAGGCCGGATCACCTCGGCACCAGGGGGACGCGCGGTCGTGTACGACGCGATCGACCGCGAGGCCTTTGCCGAAAATTGGTCCGCAGATTTCGATACCGTTTACCGGCCGACCGAGACCTCCAAGATCCACCTGAAGCTCGGCTACACCAAGGCGAGCGGCGACACCGAGTCGCAGCCTTTCTACGAGGGCGGCGCTCCCGGTGCGTTCGACTTCAATCTGACCGGGCGCGTGCCGCAGGTGACCTTCATCGGCGTCGATCCCACCGATCCGAGCGATCTCGCGTTCGATTTCGCATCGCTCCACAAGATTACCAACGACGATAAGGAAAAATACGCCTATCTCGATTTCGAGCAGGAGGTCGGTTGGGGCCCGGTCCGCGCGCTGAGCGCAGGCCTCAAATATACCGACCACGATCGCGTCACCCGGTTCGATGCGACCACCTATGGCGGCTTCTTCCTGCCGCTGCTGGCGTCCGGATGCGGCGGCCCGTGCACGTCGCCCTTCTTCGCCGGTAAGCCTACTCCAAGCAACTTCCTGAACGACCTTGCCGAGCCGGGAACGCTGACGAACTTCTTTCAGATCGACCGGAAGAAACTGCGCAACACCTTCTTCGCATTGCCGGCGGAGGTGCGCGCCCGGATCCCCAATCCGCCGGAAAACTACTCGATCAACGAGAAAGCCTATGGCGGCTACGTGATGGCGACGCTCGGGCAGGACGGCGGCAAGTGGAGCGGCAATATCGGCGTGCGGGTGATCCGGACCGACCAGACGTCGCGCGGCAACATCGTCGGCGCGGCCGGACCGGGGGCGATCTCAAACGCGTTCGGCGACTTCATCCCGGTCGTCGTCGAGCGCTCCTATACCGACGTGCTGCCGAGCGCGAATGTGAAGTTCGATCTGTCTGACCAGTTCGTCCTGCGCCTCGGCGCCGGCGAAACCATGGCGCGCCCCGACTTCACCGACATCGTGCCGCGGGTGAGCCTCAATCCGGGAACACTCACCGCCGATGCCGGCGATCCGTTCGTCGATCCGTTTCGTGCGACAACGGCCGACGTGTCGCTGGAATGGTATCCCGATCGCGACACGATCGTCGCGCTCGCGCTCTATTACAAGGATATCGAGTCCTACATCGTCAACAGCACGACGCAGGGCATCTTCCCGGTGCAGACCGCGACTCCGAACCTCTCACGCTGCACGCCGGTGGCGGGCTCCACCGACAATCTCTACAATTGCGTGTTCGACGTGAACCGGCGCTCGAACGGCGGCGGCGGCACCAACAAGGGCTTCGAGATCCAGGCGTCACGGCCGGTGTGGGGCGGGTTCGGCGTGCAGGCCAACTACACCTATTCCGACGCAAGCTCCTCGGGCGGCGATCCGATCCCGGGCAATTCCAAGCACTCGCTCAACCTCACCGGTTATTACGAGAATGACTGGCTGAGCGCGCGCCTGGCCTACAATTACCGCTCGAGCTTCTTCATCAACATCGACCGGGCGACGCCGCTGAACCAGGGATCGACGGAATCGCTCGATGCGTCGATCAACATCGACGTGATTGACAACGTCACCCTGACGTTCGACGCGGTCAATCTGACCAACGACAAGATTTTCCAATATGCCGGAACGCAGACGCGGTTCCGGGCAATGTACGACAATGGACGCCAATTCTATTTCGGCGTGCGCCTGCGCTACTGATCAACGATAGGGTCTCACTCCGGGCAGGGACATGCAGATGCCGTCATGCACGGCAGATGCGGTTCCTGCCCTTTTTCTTGGCCCGGTAGAGAAGCTCGTCGGCCTGGCTGATCAGCGGCGTCGCGCCGGCACGCCCCTCGGCGATCCCGGCCGAGAAGGTGATGATGCCGATCCGCGCGCCATTGTCGCGGTCGTGAAGGACTCGTCGCTCGAGCTCCATCCTTGCTTGCTCGAGACAGCGCTCCGCATCGGCGGCCCGCACCTTCTCGAACACGACGACGAATTCCTCGCCGCCGAACCGCGCCACGAGATGGCCGCCGCAGAAGTGGCGCAACGTATCGGCGATGACCCTCAGCACTCGGTCGCCGACTTCGTGCCCGTGCCCGTCATTGACCTGCTTGAATCGATCCACGTCGCACAGCCCGATGCTTACGGCGGCGTTCTCACGCTCCAGCGCCTGCCAGCGCATGTCGAACCCGCGACGATTGAGCAGGCCGGTGACCACGTCGGTGCGCGCATCCTGCTCCGCGGCGGCGAGCTTCTCCCTGAGCGCACTTGCTTCCCGTTCCGCTTCCGCGAGCCTGGTCTCGGCAAGGCGGGTTCGTGCGAGCATTTCGCTGGTGATGGCAAGCAGGCTGGCCTTGGCGAAGACATCGCCAACCTCCTCGATGGCGGCCGCACCCGATTCTAGGTTGCGCCCATAATCCTCGGTTTCGAGGCGGACGATTTCGATCGTGCGCGCAAATGCCTCCATCTGGCGGAAGGCAAGATCGAGCTCTTCCGTCTGCGGGCGCACCGGACGCCTGGCGTCGTCCTCGTCGCCGGCGGTCTCCCGGAGCAGCCGATCGGCTTCGCTCTGCAGCAGCCTGACGCCGTTGAACGTTGCCGCCTCGATCGCTTTGGCGAGCGGTGAATTCGGATTTGCGACTTGCTCGAAGGCGAGCCGATAATTGCCCGGCGTCGAGCGCAGCGCATGCGCAGCGAGGAAATGGCCAACCTCGCGGAGAATGCGGGCGTTCTCCTCCTCGATCGATCTGTTCTGCGGAAACGGGGTGATGATGCCCATCGCAATTCCCAAGCCCTCGGAACGGATGATGTTGCAGATTACGGTAACCATAAGGTGAAGATGGTCGTACCGCCTCCGGAATAACCGTCGTGAGCGGAGGTGTGCAGCGCGCTCGGGGCGGAGCCGGCGCGGGTGAACGGTTCGTCGCACCGTACGAAAATGCCGGGAACGGCGTTCCGGACTTCGCGTTGGACGGGTGATGCGTGATGTTCCCGGAAAGATTGCTGCCGACGAGCTGCGGCGGCGTGCCTCTCACTACCGTCTCCTTGCCCAAGATTGTGCTTACCCCGAGGGCATAGACCTTCTGCTGCTAATGGCGGAGGTCCACGAGGATGAAGCCACGGCTGCCGACGCGAAGTCGTTCCTCATAGCGCAGCCGACGCCCAACGCCTGAGGGGCTAGCAGCCCCGGCTCCGACACTTCCAGCCGTTTCAAGCCACGACCAGGCCGAGTACCTCATCAAGTTCGGCGAAGAGAACGTCGGGCGCGAAGGGCTTTTCCAAGATCTTGGTCGCGCCGAGCCGCTTGGCATCCACTTCCAGATCGAATTCGGCATGGCCGGTCATCATGATCACAGGCCAGTCGCACGATTGTCGCCTCAGTTCCCGCAGCGCCGAGAGACCGTCCATCCCCGGAAGGCAGACGTCGAGCAGAACGCAGCCGCGCGGCAACTGCGGGCGGCGGCGAAGGAATGCGTCCGCGGAGGCAAAATGATCCACCTTCAGGTCCCGCATCTGCAGCAGCACCATCAGCGATCGAGCGACTGCCTCGTCGTCCTCGACCAAATACACGCAACATTCGAGGACCACCACTTGCCCTCCCAACAGGACGTGCCGAACACTGACACGCGCCAACCTTAACAGCGGTTCATGTGCCGTGTTGCTGAATATCGTGGTCAACACACTGTTTACCGCAAGGATGCGGCTTCGCGGCCACAGCCGATCCACTTTGGATCAATTCTTTGCGCAAAAGGCGCGGCATCGGCTGTTTACCGGGCGCCGGTGACGGCCCACCAGCCGATACCTGCTGCGGCGCAGGCGGCAAGCACCTTGAACGCCGCAACCTTGAACCGGAACATGGCGATGATCGCCGCGACAGTCAGGGCAAGGGCCGCGCCGTTCAGGCTGGCCGGTACCGGCAGTTCCGTTCTCACCGCTCCGAACGACCACGGCCGCACCTCGGCGAAGAGCGTGTGCAGCGCGAACCAGATGGCAAGGTTGAGGATGACGCCGACCACCGCCGCGGTGATTGCGGAGAGCGCTGCCGAAAGCGCCGCGTTACCGCGAAGCTTCTCGATGAACGGCGCGCCGAGAAAGATCCAGAGGAAGCAGGGTACGAACGTGACCCAGGTGGTCACCAGGCCGCCAAGCGTGCCCGCGACAAGAGGATGGAGACCGGTGGCGGCGCGGGATGCACCCATGAAACCAACGAACTGAGTGACCATGATCAGCGGACCGGGCGTCGTTTCCGCCATTCCCAAGCCGTCGAGCATCTCTCCAGGGCGCAGCCAGCCGTAGCCCTCAACGGCTTCCTGAGCGACATAAGCGAGGACGGCATAGGCGCCGCCGAACGTGACCACCGCGAGCTTCGAGAAGAAGATCGCGATGTCGGTGAAAACATTGTCGGGGCCGGCCAGGCCGAATAGCAGGGCGACCGGCGCGAGCCAGAGCAGCAGGAAGATTGCGCTGACCTTGAGGGACCAGCGGAGGTCCGGGCGGGCATGGGCCGGGATCTCTTCCCCGAGCACCGTCTCGCTATCCTCGACGATCGGGCCGGGGCCGGAGCCGTGTCCGCCGCCGATGGCGAAGGCCTCGAGACCGGCACGGCCGCCGAGCCAGCCGACCAGTCCGGCGCCGAAGACGATCAAAGGGAAGGGCGCGTGGAACAGGAAGATCGCGACGAATGCGGCGGCAGCGATCGCCCGCATCGCGCCGTTGCGAAGGGCGCGACTGCCAATCCGCTTCACGGCCTCGAGCACGATTGCGAGCACCGCCGCCTTGAGGCCGAAGAACAAGGCGGCGACCGGACCGACATTGCCGAAGGCGGCATAAAGCCAGGACAAAGCCATGATCGCCACCAGACCGGGGAGGATGAACAGCCCGCCCGCGATCAGCCCGCCTTTGGTGCGGTGCATCAGCCAGCCGATATAGGTTGCCAGCTGCTGCGCTTCGGGACCGGGGAGGAGCATGCAATAGTTCAGCGCATGAAGGAACCGGTGCTCCCCGATCCATTTCTTCTCCTCGACGACGATCCGGTGCATGACCGCGATCTGCCCCGCCGGCCCACCGAAGCTCAGTGCGGCAACGCGCGCCCAAACCTTGACGGCTTCGGAGAGCGGGATGCCGTGGCGGGGCTGTTCGACAGGTTCCCCGACAATGAACATCCCGCTCCTCCTCAGAACCGCGCCTGCACCGTCACGCCGTAGGTCCGGGGATCGCCCGGCTGGCCGACGACCAGGCCCGTACTGCCCGATTGCGTGGCCAGCACCTCGTAATATTTCTTGTCGAACGCATTGCGAACCCAGCTGAAGATGTTCCAGCCGTCATCCGTCCGGAAGCCGAGCCGGAAATTGGCGAGGGCATAGCCTTCGATGTCGGTATAGGCCGATCGCGAAGGATTGGACGAGAAGCGCGAGCGGTAGCTGGCATCGACGCCGACATAGGCTTCGCCGGCCCGGCCCAGCAACGTGCCCGGCTGGTTGTACTCGCCGCCGAACGATGCCGCCCATTTCGAGATGCCAGGCAGCCACTGGCCCGAAATGTCGCAATTGGCCGGGCTGAACCCCCCCGGGGTTCCCGCCGGGCTGGCCGGGTTGGCGGCACTGGCCGCGGCGCCGCCGGCAAGCTCGGGCGGGCAGGGGGCGTCGACGAACTTCACATATTCGTGATCGGTGAAGGCACCGCTCGCATACAGGCTCAGCCGCCTGGAGGGGCGGACCGAGAAATCGGCCTCGATGCCGCGGACCCGCACCTTGTCGGCATTGGCGAGATACCCGCGCAGCACGCCGAGCTGGCCGTTGGTCACCGTCGCCTGATAGTCCTTGATCTCGGTCCAGAAGCCGGCGAGGTTCAAGGTCGCCTTGCGGTCGAGGAACTGGGTCTTGAGACCGACTTCGAAATGATCGACCTTCTCCGGCTTCACCGTGCTCGCGCTGAGGATCGGGTTGTTGCCTGCGTCGAGCGGCAATCCGGCAAGGTTGATGCCGCCCGATTTGAAGCTCTTGGCGTAGGTTGCATAGGCGAGAACGTCTTCGGAGACGTCGTAGGAGATGGTGAAATCTCCCGACAGGTTCCAGTCGCTGAACGTCGCGTCATAGCTTTGCGGGGCAAGCACGCCGCGCTGATCGTTGTTGAGAACGGTGCTTCCGGTTCCGGTGGTGACCACGGCGACGTAGGAGCCGTCTTTCTTGTCGTAATTAACCCGCAGGCCGGGCTGGAGCCTGAGCCGGTCGGTCACGTGCCAGCTGAGCTGCCCGAATGCGGCGAGGCTGGTGGTCTTGAGCCGGATGTCGTTCTCGGAGCGCAGGCCGTTCAACACCGCCGGGTTGCACGCATTCGCGGTCGGGGTGGCGCAACCGGGAGAGCCCGGCGGCACGTTGCCCGGGTTGAGCAGCCAGCGGCTGGCCGCACTCCCTTGCTCCTGGGCACCGGTCGTATGCTGTTTCTGATGGTAGGCAAACAGGCCGAAGACGTAGTCGAGCGACTCGCCCGAGGCGGCGTAGCGCAGCTCCTGCGAATATTGATCCTGCTTGGACGGGTTGGCCGAAACGGTGGTGATCGGAAGCCCGGTGAAATCGCGATCGTTGGACGGGCCCCAGTTCCAGAAGCGCCAGGCACTGACCGAAGTGAGCGTGCCCGGGCCGATATCCCATTCCGCGCGCAAGGCGACTCCGCCGATCTCCTGGAAAGCGTCGAGCGGCGTATCGAGATCGGTGAGCCGATCGAACGCATTGGTGCTCGGCGGCGCGTAGCCGAAGGCGGAGGCGAGCGCCGCGTATTGGCGGTTGAGCGGGCGCTGGGTGGTGCCGGTGCGCACGTAGATCTGGGCGCAGCATTCGGGATTCTGGCGGTTGTAGTCGGCCGACAGAGTGACGTTCAGCGTGTCCGTCGGCCGCCACAGCATCTGACCGCGAAGTCCGAGATTGTCCTGCTCGTTGACCCAGCGATCGCTGAACAGATTGTAGATCGTGCCGCGGCGGTGGGACTTGGATGCGGCGAGGCGGACGGCGAGCTTGTCGTCGATGATCGGGCCCGAGATCGATCCTTTCGCCGAGACGTAATCGAGGTTGCCGATCGAGAGCTCCAGCCGTGCTTCCGGCTCGAACGTCGGCGCCCGGGTGGTGATGCTGATCGCGCCAGCCGTTGTGTTCTTGCCGTAGAGCGTGCCCTGCGGGCCGCGCAGCACCTCGATCTGCTCGACATCGAGGAAGTCGAAGGTAGAGACCGCGATGCGGCTGTAATAGACCTGATCGATATAGATGCCGACGCCCTGTTCGATGCCGTCATTGGTGAGGCCGAATGGCGCGCCGAGGCCGCGGATATTGGCGGCGGAGTTGCGCGGATTGGTGGTGAAGAACTGGATCGACGGCTGGATCTGCTGCAGCCGGCTGACATTGATGCTGCCGGTGCGTTCCAGCTGATCGCCGCCGACCACCGACACGGCGAGCGGCACGTCCTGCAATTGTTCGACGCGGCGGCGCGCGGTGATGACGATGCCGTCTTCGGACGCGACCGCCGGCGCCGCCTCCGCGCTGCCGGTGGTGGCGTCCGCGATGCCGGCGTCCGCCTCCGGCGGTGATTGGTCCTGGGCGTTTGCCGGTGCGACGGCGACGAGCGCCGATGCGGTACCGGCGAGCAGAATGAAGCGTGCGATCACGAGAACCTCCCCTGATGGATCGCGACGCCTCCGGCTGTCCGGTCGGCATCGAATGATGTGGATGTTTGGGATGCGGCGCTCAGCCGAGCGCCTGATAAACTCCGTACAGGCTGGTGACGGTAAGCAGACAGCCGACGAAAATGAGCAGCGCCTTGCCGGGCGCCTTCTTGACGACGAACGCGCCGAGCGGCGCCGCTATGACGCCGCCGATCAGCAGGCCGAGCGTCGCTTCGGTGAAGGCCGACCAGCCCAAGCTGGCGATGAAGGTCGCCGAGATGGTGGTGGTCAGCACGAATTCCGACGCGCTGACAGTGCCGATCGTCTTGCGCGGCTCGTGCCCCTGAACCAGCAGATTGCCGGTCACCACCGCGCCCCAGCCGCCGCCGCCTGCGGCATCGAGGAACCCGCCCGCAAGGCCGAGCGGCTCGACCATGCGTGCCGCCTTGTGCTCACCGGTGAGATGGAAGCCGCGCCAGATCAGGTAGACGCCGATGATCGCCAGATAGGCCATCACGAACGGGCGGGCGACGCCGGCGTCGATGTTGCTGAGCAGATAGGCGCCGATGATGCCGCCGATCACGCCCGGAATGACGAGGCGCGCGAACAGCTTCCAGTCGACGTTGCGATGAAGGATATGGCTGAACCCGGAGACGCCGGTGGTGAAGGTTTCAACGGTGTGCACGCCGGCCGATGCCGCGGCGGGCGGAACGCCAAGGCTCAGCAGCAAGGTCGACGAGATCACGCCGAATGCCATGCCAAGCGCTCCGTCGACGATCTGGGCGGCAAATCCAACGGCAATGAACGGCAGGAGATCGAACAGGCTGAAGCCGTCCATTCACGGGACTTTCTCGGGTGGGCTGCGGCCGCCGTCTTTGCCATCGGTCTGCCTGCGGTCAACCGCCGAAGCGACGCTTCTCCGTCACCTCAAGCTGAGTGAGACGACCCTCGTGAATGGTGAGGGTGATCGTCCCGAAGCGTACCGAGCCCGCTTTCTCCCGGACGACGCGCATCGCCTCGTCGAGCGCCTGAAGCGGCTGCGGCCTGGTTCCGAACGTCATGTCGCTCATCGAATCCTCCTCGTCGACTTGTGTCGATTCGTGGTGCAGTAGTATCTCAACCGAATTAGTTGACAATAGGCTCCGTCAAAAAATGTTCCTGTGCGCACTGCCGCACGCAAAGGTTCGAGGCGCCCCGGTCCGTCGTCCGGGGCGCCTCGAGAGCAGCCCACCTCGCGAAGGCTGCCCAAGCTCATGAAAGGCTCTCAGGCAAAAGCGGTCCTCAGGCCCAGTTCGGCGACGAGCAGGTTCGGATTGTGGCCGGTCAGACGGGCGAGCAGCGGCAGCCCCTCCGCCCACGCGCCGACCGGGGATTCGGCATTGATGTGCCCGGCAAAGCCGGCGTCGACGAACTCGCTTCCCCAGGCCGAGGCGATCTCCTGCGCCCGGGCGAAGCTGCAATAGGTATCGTCGCGGCTTGCCACGACGAGGCTGGGAAATGGCAGCCGCACCCGGGGGATCGGGCGGAAGTCGCGGATCCGCGGATCGACATCCTCGGCGTCGACATCGGGCGGGGCGACGAGGAGTGCGCCGCAGACCTTTTCGCGGAAGGCTTCGCTCCACGAGAGGGCCGCCCACCAGGCGAGCGCTACGCAGCCGAGGCTATGCGCGACCAGCACGACGCCGCGGGGCGCCTCGCGAACGGCGCGATCGAGCTTGGGCACCCAATCGTGCAGGCGAGGCTCGTTCCACTCGCCGAAGTCCACACGGTTGAAATGGGGAAGCCTGTCCCACGCGCTCTGCCAGTGCCGCGGCCCCGAATTGTCGAGGCCGGCGATCGTCAGCACGCCGTGCGGGCCGTCCTCCTGACCGAAGGGATGGTGCCGTTTCGCGCTGCTGTGATGAAGTTCCAATTGCACCTGTGCCTCCTTGCAATCTGCGCTCAGCAGTGTGGTCTGAAGGAGCCCTCCGGTGGTCCGGTCGATGCCTGCCGTTCGCATTTCGCCGTCATTTCTGAGTCGACGACATGGAAGCGACAACAGCAGAAGAATAGCTAAGTGCCGCGGTTGACAATGGCCTCGCGCCCAACCGGTCGAATCGAAAGCCGGTCCGAAATCGCTTTGGCGACGCCGCGCACAGCGATCGCTTGCCCTCTCCGATTGCGCCTCTAACGTGCCCATCGGGCACATTCGGGAGGGACAATGACGCCGCCGGGAGACCGTCTCCAGTTGATCGATTCCTTGCGCGGCTACGCGTTGATGGGGCTGTTCCTCGTCCACTGCGTCGAGCTGTTCGAGCTCCACTGGGCCCATCCGCAGCCGAGCCTCGCCTTCGATACCGTGTTCGCGCTGTTCGCCGGCAAGGCGTTCGCGCTGTTCGCTTTGTGCTTCGGGCTGAGCTTCTCGCTCATCTTCGAGCGCGCCCGTGCGCGCGGCGAAGCGCCCGAGGCGCGGTTCGCGTGGCGGCTGTTCCTGCTGCTGCTGATCGGCATCGCGCACAGCCTCGTCTATCGCGGCGACATCCTTCAGTTGCTGGCGCCGCTCGGGCTCATGCTGCTGGCCTTCGACAGGATCAGGAGCAACAGGCTCCTCATCGTCATTGCCGCTCTGTCTTTCCTGCAACCGCCGCTGATCGCGCGCGCCATGGCCGCAGCCGCCGGGGCGGAATGGGCGAACGCACCGCCGTTGTTCATGGCGGAATCCGGCACCGCGATGCTGACCGACGGTGGTTTTGCCGACGTCCTGCGAGTCAATCTTCTCGCCGGCCGGATCTCGGCCTGGTCCTATTATGTCGAGACCGGTCGGTTGTTGCAGATCGTCGGCCTGTTCCTGGTGGGCCTGGTGCTGGGACGCATCCGGTTCTTTTCCGAGCCCGATCGCTTCGTGCACCCTCGCAGGTGGATCGGCGGAGCGGCGGGCGTGATCATGGTCGGTTTGTGGGCGTCGAGGCCCTGGCTGCTTGCCGCGGTCGACCCGAGTGCGCCGGCCGCGGTCGTTGCAAATGTGGGGTGGCTGCTCTCGGGATGGATCGCGCTCTGCTCGCTCGCGCTGCAGATCGTCCTGTTCGTCGAGATCTTCCAGGCGCTTCATGGCCGGATCCTCGGGCATCTCGCACCGGCGGGCCGGATGACGCTCAGCCTCTATGTCGGCCAGTCGCTGGTCTTCGTGCCGGTCTTCTACGGCTTCGGGCTCGATCTTCACGACGATCTGAGCGGCCGCGAGGCCTTGCTGCTCGGCCTCGTCAGCTTTGCCGTGCAACTGGTCCTCGCACGCTGGTGGTTCGGTCGCTTCCAATTCGGTCCGCTGGAATGGCTCTGGCGTGCAGCGACCCGGCGCAGCCTGGACATCCCCTTCGTGCGTCCAGCAACGGCCTGATCGTGGCCAGCCAGAACCACCGCCCGGCCTATTCGTGGCGCGCCGACCCCAACGTGCCGGCGTTTGCAGACGAGAAGCCGCTGATCGTGTTCGACGGCCTGTGCGTGCTCTGCTCGGCCAACGCGAAATTCGTTCTCCGCCACGATCGTAAAGCCGCCTTTCGGCTGACGACGGCGCAGGGACCGGTCGGAGAGGCGCTGTATCGGCATTTCGGCCTTGCGAACGGCGATTACGAGACCCTTCTCGTGCTTTCGCAAGGGCGTCTGCTCACGCATTCCGACGCGGCGATCGCGATCGGCGAAGGGCTCGGATGGCCGTGGCGCGCTGCACGGGCGCTGAGGATGGTGCCGCGACCGTTGCGCGACACGTTGTATCGGCTGGTGGCGCGCAATCGTTACCGGCTCTTCGGCAGGCGCACCGCGTGCTGGATGCCAAGGGACGAGGATCGGGCGCGGATCCTGTGAAACGCGTTCTGATCCTCGGCGGCTACGGCACCTTCGGCGGCCGAATCGCCAGGCGCGCCGCGGCCGCCGGCTTCGAAGTGCTGGTCGCCGGGCGAAACGCCGCCAAGGCGCACGCTTTCTGTGCCGGCGAGGATCGGCTGATCCCGTTCGTCGTCGACCGCGATGCCGGGCTTGTCGAGGCGTTGCGAACGCAGCGTCCGTTTGCACTGATCGACGCGGCGGGGCCATTCCAGGGGGCGGACCATGCGGTTGCCGAAGCGGCCATCGCCGCGGGCGCCCATTATGTCGACATCGCGGACGGGCGCGATTTCGTTTGCAGCATCGGCAGGCTCGATGCGGCCGCCCGCAAGGCCGGAGTCGCGGTGATATCGGGCGCGTCCAGCCTGCCGGCGCTGTCTGGCGCGGTGACCTCGCGGCTTGCCGCGGGCCTCGATACGGTGGGAGCCGTCGAGATAGTCCTCAGCGCCTCCAGCCGCGGCACGGCCGGAGCGTCGGTCGCGGCGGCCGTGCTGTCTTACCTCGGCAAGCCGATCCGGCTCTGGCGCGGGCGCCGCCCGGCAACGGGGTGGGGCTGGCAGGACCTGCAGCGCAGGGATTTCACGGTCGAAGGGGTAAAACCGCTGCGCCGGCGCCTCGTCGGCCTGGCGGATGTCCCGGATCTCGATCTGCTGCCCGCGCGGTTACCGGGTCGGCCGGCCGTGAGCTTCCTCGCCGGCACCGACGTTCGGCTTCACAATATCGGCCTGTGGCTGCTCAGCTGGCCGGTGCGCTGGCACTGGCTCGAAAGTGCATCGGGGCTGACCAACCTGCTCGTCCGTCTTCACGGGTGGAGCCGATGGACATCGTCGCTTAGGTCGGCCTTCTCCGTCCGCCTCGTCGGAAAAGCGGGGAGCCGCCGCATCGAACGGATCTGGACGCTGATCGCCGAAGAGGGGCAGGGGCCCGAAATTCCAAGCTTGGCCGCATCGATCCTGCTGGAGCGGCTGGACACCTTGGTACCGGGCGCGCGCGATGCCGGCACGGCGCTGACCATCGAGGATTTCGAAGCAGTGCTGTCGCGGATGCCGGCCTCATGGGAGGTCCGCGAGCGCGCGCTTCCCGCGCCGGCTTATGCACGCGTGATGGGCACAGACTTCGACGCTCTGGCGCCGCCCGTCCGCGCCTTTCACGCGGTGCTCGGCGACACCGGCGCCGCCGGCCGCGCGATTGTACGCCGCGGGCGCAATCCGGTCGCCCGGCTGATCGCCGCCCTGTTCCGATTCCCGCCAGCAGGCGAACACGCGCTGCACGTCACCGTCAGGGAACGAAACGGCGAGGAGATCTGGACTCGGGATTTCGGCGGCCGGCGCTTCGAGAGCATGCTCAAAGAACGCGGCGGGCTCCTGGTCGAGCATTTCGGGCTGCTGCGTTTCGGGTTCGATCTTCCGTTGGGCGATGACGGTGGCCTGAAGATGGTGATGCGGCGGTGGTGGCTCGGGCCCATGCGGCTGCCGCTGGCGATCGCGCCAAAGGCGCCCGCGCGGGAATGGGCGGAAGACGGCCGCTTCTGCTTCGACGTCGCGATCGCGCTGCCGTTGGTCGGCCTCGTCGTCGCCTATGAGGGGTGGCTCGAGGTCTCACCTGTGGCACGAGAGACTGCCGTCCCCTAAGGCACCGCCGAAGGCAGACGCCATAGGATCTAAGAATGGACTTTGACGACCAGCTTCGCCGCTATTTCGGGACGGCGGATCTCGCCGCTCTCACGCCGTCGGCGATGGAGGCGGGAGTCGATCGCATGCGGGTCGATCTCGGCCTCGAGAAGGATCGCGGCCGCCGTTTCGCGCTCTGGGCCTTGATGCACATGCTCGGCGTGGCGCCCGATCTGGACGTCGCCTTCAAGGACGAGGCCGACCGTGAGGCCGCGCGCAATTTCATGGACCTTGCGGGCGGCCTCACGCCCGACTGAACTGGAGCAGCGAGCGCGATCTGGGAATCACGCTTGCTGCTCCAGGCTTTTGTAAGCGCATCGCTGAAGCCGAAAACCGGCAGCCACTTTTCGGCGCGATGCTCTAGAGCCTGATCACCTTGGGTTGGAGCGTTTAGCTCCGACCTGAGGTGTGAATCAGGCTCTAAACCAAGGACGAGAGCATGATTCACGGATCAGGCTGATTCAGCCTGATCCGATCATGCTCTAGCGCAGCTTCAGCACCACCACCGATCCGGCCGGCAGCGTCGCCGACAGCCGGTTTCCGGCGATCTGCGCGCCGGTGAACGGAGCCGGCTGCACCTGGGTCGGCGCATCGAAGCTGTTATGCGCCCCGATATTGGCGCCCGCGAGAACACGTCCTTCTGCAACGCTGGCCGTGGCGCTGCCGAGATCGACGCTGACGCTCGCCGGCTGGTTCGGATCGACGTTGACCAGGGCGATCAGGATCGCGCCGGTGCTGTCGCGGGCCGCGGTGGCGCTCACCGCCGGGACGGTGAACTGCTCCTTGTTGTACCATGGAGAGGCCACCTCCACCGGAAGGGCGGTCGCATCCTGGAAGCCCTTGTACATCTCGAAGACGTGATAGGTGGGCGTGAGCACCATCCTGGGTCCGTCGGTGAGGATCATCGCCTGGAGAACGTTCACCATCTGGGCGATGTTGGTCATCCGCACCCGGTCGGCATAATGGGTGAAGATGTTGATGTTGAGCGCTGCGACGATCGCGTCCCGCATCGTGTTCTGCTGATACAGGAAGCCGGGATTGGTGCCGGGCTCCACGTCGTACCAGGTGCCCCATTCGTCGACGGCGAGGTTCACCCGCTTCGCCGGATCATATTTGTCCATGATCGCAGAATGCTTGCGGACCAACTCGTCCATCAGCAACGTCTTGGAGATGGTGCGGGCGTAATCCTCCTCCGAGAAGTTGGTCGCGGGACCCTTCTTCTCCCAGGTGCCCGGTACGGTGTAGTAGTGGACTCCGATCCCGTCGACCGTCTTGCCGGCCTCGCGCATCATCACTTCGGTCCAATTGTAATCGACCGAATTGGCGCCGCTGGCGATCTTCTCGATCTTGGTGCCCTGCGGCGCCTTGACGAAGGTACCGTAGCGGCGGGTGAGATCGGCGGCATACTCCGCCGTCATGTTGCCGCCGCAGCCCCACAACTCGTTGCCGAGGCCGAAGAAGGGAAGCTTCCACGGCTGCTTGCGGCCGTTCTTGGCGCGCAGATCGGCGAGGCTGCCAGCGGGGGCCGTCATATATTCCACCCATTCGGCCATTTCCTGCGGCGTGCCGTTGCCGACATTGCCCGACACATAGGCCTCGGCACCGATCAGTTCGGCGAAGTCCATGAATTCGTGCGTGCCGAAGCTGTTCGGCTCGGTGACGCCGCCCCAGTGGGTGTTGACCTTGGTCGGGCGCTGGTTGCGCGGGCCGATGCCCTCGCGCCAATGATATTCGTCGGCGAAGCAGCCACCCGGCCAGCGCACCACCGGCACCTTGAGATTGCGCAGAGCCGCAACGACGTCGTTGCGATAGCCGCGGGTGTTCGGAATTCTGGAGTTCGCGCCGACCCAGATGCCGCCGTAAATGCCGGTGCCGAGATGTTCGGCGAACTGGCTGAAGATTCGCCGGTCGATCCTGGCGCCCGGCGCGTCCGCCTTCACCGTCACCGTGGTCGATCTTGCCGCCGCGCTCTGCGCATACGCCGGTCCGCTTGCGACCATGCCTGCCGCGAGCGCGATCGCTGCGCATCCGAGCGCCGCCCGGCGCATCCTCCTCACCATTTCCATTCGACTCTTCTCCCTCTCGCGGCGGATGCCGTGCGCGTCCATTTGGACGTCGGTGAAATCGATATGAACAATCCATAACTCAGACAAGAGACTTCGTTGCGAAGCGGCCGAGTCTGCGACGAAGCGGAAACTGGACGAACCGCCCAAGAGGCCGCTATCGCGCCGCTGTGACCCACCACCCCCTCCGGCTGCGTATCGACGGGCAGGCGCTCGTATCCAACTGGCGCTGGCTTGCGGCGCGCAGCGGTGCCGCGGCGTGCGGCGCCGCCGTGAAGGCGAACGGCTATGGGATCGGCGCGGCGGAGGTGGCGACTCGGTTGCTCGCTGCCGGCTGCCGCGACTTCTTCGTTGCGACGTGGAACGAGGCGGATACGCTCCTGCCGTTGCTGGGCGACGCGTCGCTGTCCGTGCTCCACGGCTTCCAGGAGGAAGATCTCGGCCGCGCCGCCGTGTCGGGCGCACGTCCGGTGCTCAACACCCCGCTGCAGGTTCGGCGCTGGCGGGAGGCTGGGGGCGGGCGTCCCTGCGATGTCATGCTGGACAGCGGCATGAACCGGCTTGGTCTCTCACCGGCGGATGTTGCAACCGGATTGCTGGATGGCCTCACCATCGAAACGCTGATGAGTCATCTCGCCTGCGGAGACGAGGATGCCGACATGAATATGCGGCAGCGCGACCGGTTCGCGGAGCTCGCCGCCACGATACCCGCACGGCGCCGCAGCCTCGCCAACAGCGCCGGCATTTGCCTCGGCCCGAATTATCTTTTCGACCTCACCCGCCCCGGCATTGCGCTGTACGGCGGCATACCGCGCGCCGAAGCGGCGGGCGGGATCCGGCGGGTGGTCCGGCTCGATGCCCAGATCGTCCAGCGCCGCCGCGCCGAGGCCGGCGAGTGCGTCGGCTACAATGCCACCTTCACGGCGGCCCAGCCGGTGGAGCTCGCGGTGCTCAATCTCGGCTATGCAGACGGTTATCTGAGGGGATTCTCAAGCCGCGGACAGGCGTGGTTCGAAGGTGCCGCGCTTCCGGTGGTGGGCAGGGTATCGATGGATCTCACGACCATAAGCGTCGACATCTCGCCCGATCTTGCCGAGGGCGATTGGGTCGAGATCGACTACGATCTCGTCTCGGCTGCGGCGCAGTCCGGCCTTTCGCAATATGAGCTGCTGACCGTCCTCGGCAATCGCCACGCGCGCGTCTGGACCTGAACGCGCCCCTGGTCGTTCATCGCGCATGTCGACCATCGCGCACCTCTCCGACGTCCATTTCGGCCGCCACGATCCCGAGATCGTCGCCGCCGTCGAAACCTTCCTGTTCGAGAAGCGACCGGATCTGGTCGTGATCAGCGGCGACTTCACCCAGCGCGCCCGTGTGGAGCAGTACAAGATCGCGTCCGACTGGCTGGAGCGGCTCGAGGGCGGCGGCCTCGTCACGCTTGCGGTGCCGGGCAATCACGACGTTCCGCTCTACGACATCCTCCGCCGCTTCGCCCGGCCGCTGAACCGCTATCGCCGCTATATCGACGACGATCTCTGCCCATTCGTCGAGACCGGCGGATTCGCGGTGCTGGGGATCAACACGGCCCGTTCGCTGACGATCAAGGACGGAAGCGTCAGCCGCGAGCAGATTGCGATGATCCGGGAGCGCTTCCGCGATGTCAACGATGCCAAGACCAAGATTTTGGTCACCCACCATCCTCTGTTCGCAATGCCGATCGGGGACGAGGGGGCGCTCAGCAAGGTGGTGAAGCGCGACGAAGACGCGCTCCAGGCGGTGGCGGACGCCGGCGTCGACATCCTGCTCGCCGGCCATTTCCACCGCACCTACGCCCAGTCCGCGCGCGAGATGGTGAAGACGGCCGGCGCTGCCCTCGTCATCCAGGCGGGCACGGCCACGTCGACACGGCTGCGCGGGGACGAGTTGCAGAGCTTCAACATGATCGAGATCGCCCCCGATCGAGTCGAGCTGCAGGTCCAGCGGTGGGACGGAAGCGCGTTCGTCGGCGGACGGCCGACCTTGTTCGCGCATGACGGCGAGAATTGGCAGTTCGAAGGCCGGCGGGAGGATGAAGGAACGCCGGCGCCTGTGGTCGCCGCGCGTGCCGATGCCGTGGCGCAGAGCGAATAGCGCTTCCTCGTTCGCCTCAATACGGCAGCAGGGAGTTGGGCGCCGGGAAGGTAAAGCGCGCGCCCCGGATCCAGCGGGTGGCGATCAGCTTGATTCCCTTTGTCACCGGCAGGCCGGCATGCTGTGCTTCGGGATCGGGCCGACCATCGGAGGTGACGTTGGCGAACAGGATGGCGTCGCCTGGCCGGCCTCGGAACGTCACATTCCGGCGTACAAAGGTCGTCTCGCCGCCCTCATAGCCGTCGTTCAGATAGACGATGACGGTGAGGACGCGCTGGTTCGGTTCGCCAGGGAGCGCGTCCATATGCGCGCGATACTCTCCTCCCGCCCGGTAGCGAAGCAGTTGCAGCGGCTCTCCCTGCTCCGGCGCCGTGCCGCTGATCGCCGCGATCCGACGGTTGATCGCATTGACGACCATATCCTCGGCATAGACGCCGAATTGTGTGTTGTCCGAGGTGCGGATCGGATGCGGTATCAGTCGGCCGCTCTGCGGATCGACGACGACCGAAGGTTGCAGGCTAGGACTGCCGGCTGTCACGAGATAGGCGCATTCCTGAGCCGTGAGCAGGCTTCGATAGACTTCCACCCGCGGCGCAGCGCTCAGCACCTCCGGCGCGGGAGCCGCGTCCGCGATCCCCTGGGCGTCGAGGGGCATCGCGTCCAGGTGCCGGACCTGTTGCGCGGCGCGTGGATCGTGCGGCGCGAGCCGTCGCACGATCTTCAATGCTCCGGGCCAGTCGGCAGCTCCGCCCACGCCGCTGGCGAGAAAGGCGGCATGCAGCAAGGCGGAGTCGCGATCGCCGGCGGCGCCCGCCCGCTCGAAGGCCGTGCGCGCTGCCGAAAGGTCTCGGCGGACGATGTTGCCGGCAACCCGCCAATGGCCGAGTTCGGCAAGTGCCGGGGCCTCGCCGGCCGAGGCCGCCTTGATGAGCAGCTTCGCCGCGTCGTCGAAGCGGCGGGCATTCAGGAGCGCTTCGACGCGCGCAATCGTGGGTGAGGCCATGACGCTGGAATAAGGCGCCGGCAGGGTTCCGGGAAGGGGCGCGTGCTTGCGCTTTCCGGGCCACTTTCCTACCCCGTGCGGATGAAGGTGATCGGCGATTATCAAGCGCAGGGCTATGCCCATCTCGAAGGGCTGGTTCCGCCCGATGTGACCCACGCATTCCTGCAGTCGCTCAAGGCAGACATCGGGCCCAATGCGATCCCGCTCAGCCAGGTGCGCGATCATCCCAACCTGCTGACCAGGCCGGCATTCGAGATCTACGGGCACCATTACAAGCCGATGCTGTTCTTCCTGTGGGGCTTGACGCCGATCGTAAGCCAGTTGGTCGGCAAGGATCTGCTGCCGACCTACGATTATCTGCGGGTGTATCGGGAAGGCGACGTCTGCAAGGTCCATTCGGACCGCTATTCCTGCGAGCACAGCCTGTCCCTGACGCTCGATTACAGCGACGGCGAGATCTGGGATCTGCAGGTCGAGAAAGCCCGTTCGGATCCGTCCGCCCGGATCGAAGAGGATTTCGGGATGGAGCAATTCGCGACCGTGCCGATGAAGGTTGGCGACGCCGTTCTTTATCGCGGCGTCAATCATCGCCACGGACGGATCAAGCCAAACCCCAATGCGTGGTCGGCGCACCTCTTCCTGCATTGGGTCGATCGCGACGGACCCTATCGCGAGCATGCCTTCGACGGGCAGATCAGCCCAGCAAAGGTGAACTTCCGCTTCGCCTGAGCTGCCCCGGACCCATCAGGATCGGACACCGGCTCCGGCGAGCGTGATGGCGCGCGCTACCTCCGAATGACACGAGTTCGCTTGCGGACGATCCGCGGCCGCTTTCATCGCTATCCGTTTCGGCACGCCTGGCGAAGAAAAAAGGGCCGGAGCATCGCTCCGGCCCAGCATGTTCGTTGAAGCGCTCGACTTAGAACTTGGCGACCACACCGCCGTAAAAGAAGCGCCCACGAAGATCGTAGATGCCGCTTCCACCGCCGATGCCCGTCAGGCCGAGCGGGGGCTTGCGGTTGAACGCGTTGTCGACGCCGAGATAGAAGTTGAACTTGTCGCTGGCGTCGATCGCCACCCGGAAGTCGTGGTAGAAGACCTTCGGGTAGAAATCGCGATCGGCGTAGTCCGCATTTTCCGGATCGCGGCCCTGCACCGAGTAGATGTCCTCAGCGAAGTTGAGAACCTGCTTGCCGATGAAATTCAGTCGGTAGCCGAACGTATAGGCTCCAACCTTCAGATCGGCCCGGAAGTTGAACGTGTCCTTCGGATCGCCGAGCTCGTAGAGGATCTGATCGGCAAAGGTCGGATCGACGGGGTTGATGAAATCGTCGCGCTGCAGCACGTGCGTGTAGGTCAGCCGGGTATCAAGCTGACCGAAGTCGAACGTGTGCCGGTAGGCGATCTCCGTGTCGATACCGCGAGCCTTCAGCTGCGCGAAGTTGAGCGACGACTGCAGCAAGCTTGCTTCGAGGATCTGGAAGGGAATCTCGCCGTTCGGCCCGCCGCCGGCACCCGCACGCTCGAACAGATCGCAATAGGGATTCTCGAGCGACGCCTGATCGTAGCACTGATCGGCAATGTCCTGGGCCGTGATCGACGAGATCACGTTGTCCACGGTGATGTTGTAGTAATCGACCGAGACGGAAAGGCCCGGGATGAAGCGCGGCGTGAACACACCGCCAAGCGTCCAGGACTTGGACGTTTCTTCGCGAAGGTCCGGATTGCCGCCGCTGACGATCTCAAGCGAACCATTGTAGACGAAGTCGTAACCCGCCGGACGGCCCGCCGCGGCGCAGTTGGCGGCGCGGGTGGCGGAACCGGTGCCGATGTTCCGCTCGGAGCAAGGATCGACGAAGCCAGGCGCGAAGTTCTGCCCCTGAGCCGAGTAGAGCTCGACCAGGTTGGGAGCGCGGACTGCGCGCGAATAATTGCCGCGCAGGTGCAGATCACGGATCGGCGACCAGTCGACGCCTGCATTGTAGGCGAACACCGTGCCGGTGGCGCCGCTATAATCGGCGACGCGGCCGGCGCCGCTGATTTCCAGGTTCTGGAAGAACGGCACATCCTTGAGAACGGGGATCCGGATTTCGGCGAAAGCTTCCTTCACCTCGAAGGCCGGCGGATTGAAGCCCGGCAATGCGTTGTAGAAGGTGTAGCCCTCTTCGACGAGCGGGTCCGCGCGGAAGGAGTTGGTCTCACGCCGGTATTCGGCACCCAGGGCGAAACCGATCGGGCCGGCCGGAAGCTCGAATAACTGGCTGAGATCGCCCGAGACGAAGGCGTTGCCGACGAATTGGGTGATCTTGCCGACTGAGGTCGTGTTCTGGAGCAGATAATCGCGCTGAGCCTGGGTGAACTGGCCACCGAACAGGTTGAGCGGGGTGCAGGCTGCGACATCGCCGGCGAGCAGCGGGCTCCCGTCGACATAGGCGATGGCTGCAGAGGGGTCGAACTGCGAACGGCAGCGGATCTGGCCATTCGAGGGATCCCGGGCGGCGTCGGCGGCGAGCAGGAACCGCTGGACGTTCAGGTTGCCCTGAACTTCCGTCTTCTCCTTGAACTCGCCGTAATTGGCCGAGACCTCATACTGCCAGTCGTCGTTGAACGTGCCGCGAACACCGGCAACACCGCGCCACGTCTCGCGAACGGCTTCCTCGGCGCGAACGCCGAGACCGAGCAGGTTCTCGCGCAGATTGAAGCGGAACGTCCCGGCGGTGACTGCCGCACGCTGAGCGGCGAGCTGAGCAGCCGCCGTAGTGATCGAGCCGTCTTCGTTCTCGATATCTTCGAAGGCGGCACCGGTGTTGACGTTGACTGCCGAGCGGAGGAAATTCTCGGTCAAAACGCCGCGGGCCTGTGCGCTCAGATACGGGTTGTCGAGACGAACACGCTCACGCGAGCTGCCCAGCGTGGTTCCGGTGATGAAAGCCGGGCCGCTGTTCCCCGAGCCGTAGGTTTCCGTGCGCGAATATTTGGCTTCGATGAACGGCTCGAACGCATCGGAAACGGTGAAGTGGGCAAGAAGATTGACATTGTACCGATCGAGCTTCGGTGCCAGCTGGAATTGCTCGCCGCCGCGGAAGTTCTCGCCGTTACCGCCGATGAAGTTGCCGTTCGGGCCGATGCCGACGCGGGTTCCGGTCACCGGAACGAGGGTTCCGTCAGTCTGGAACTGGTACGGGCAGTTGAAGAAGCTGCCGTTGGCTGCCCGGCCGCAGTTGAAGGCGGCATTGGCATCGCGGCCGAACTGGACAAGACCGGTGTTGTTCAGGGTCGCCGACCGGAAGTCGCGGAAGAACACGCGATCGGGATTGCCGTCGCTGCCGATCGGATCCGTGTCGACCACGATGAAGCCGTCCTGACGGGCGATGTTCGGGCGGCTGGAGCCGAAATATTGATTCTGGTGGGCATATTCGGCGTTGATCGCGATGTTGCCGCGATCACCGGCGAAGTTCTTGCCGAGCAGCACGCTGCCGAAATACGAACCCGCATCGCCGTAGGAACTGACGCCGCCCTGGCCGCGAACCTGGGCGCCTTCAAAATTCCGCTTGAGAACGAAGTTGACGACGCCGGCAATGGCGTCGGAACCGTAAACGGCCGAGTTGCCGCCGGTGACGACGTCGACGCGCTCGATCAGGTCGGCCGGGATGGTGTTGATGTCGGTCGAAACGGCGTTGTTGAGGATGTCGCCTGCGACGTGACGGCGACCGTTGACCAGCACCAGCGAACGCTGGGTGCCGAGGCCGCGGAGATCGACGAGGTTGAGGCCGGCGGTGCCGAGGAAACGGGTCGAGTTGGACTGGCTGAAAGTCGAACGAAGCGCCGGGAGATCGTTCAGCACGTCACCGACGGAGACGTTGCCGGTCTCGAAGAACTCTTCGCCGCCGATCGACGTGATCGGAACGGTCGATTCAAGGTTCGGGCGGCGAATGCGCGAGCCCGTGATGGTGATCACCTGGTCGGTGCTGCCGTCATCGACCGCGGTGTTCGATTCGATCTCGGCTTCGCTTTGCGCGCCGCTCGCCGTTTCATCATCTTCCGGCGCGGTCTGGGCCAGCGCGGGCGTGAACGCAGCAACCGACGCGGCCACAAAAACGGCCGAGCGAATCGCGCTCGTGCCCAGGAGTCCGGTCTTTCTCATCCCTACGATATCCCTTTGCAGTGAGCCGCAATCCCGTGCGGCCTCTCGGGGGTGCAGAGACGAATAAGCAAAGTCTATCAAGGGGTCAGGGACAATCCCGGTACGGAACCGCGACTAATGTAACCGAACTGCAACACATTGTTGACCCTCGACCGCCCGCGGAATGCCGAGCCTTTCCGCGAGTTCCCCCGTCGGCGGAAATGCTGTCCGCGCAGCCGAGGCCGATCCGTTGCTGTCCGGCTAAAGCGTGTGGGGCTTCTGTACCACGTCCGACGGGGGCACAGGATTGATCGCGGGACCTCGGCAATGGCAATCTTCGTTAGTGGCCTCATGATGCGCGGGGCCCGACCGGGGTTGCCCTAGCCGATGCCGGTGTGGGGATCGGCTATCGTGATCCGAGCGGAGAGGAAGCGAACAATGCGGTAACCTCGTCTCGCTCCCGGTGGCTGAGTTCGGGACGCCAGATGTCAAAGATCAGCACCACACGATCGTCACCGCTGTCGTTCCACGCTTCGTGCTCGATCGTGTCGTCGAAGATGAAAAGCTTGCCAACTTCCCACTCGCGTACTTCGTTACCAACGCGGAAGCCGCACCCGGGCGGCACGATCAACGGCAGATGACAGACGAGGCGTGTGTTGAACATGCCGGTGTGCGGTACGATACGACTACCCGGGCGCAGAAGGGAGAACATGACGCTTGGAGAGTTCGTCATGTGGGGCAGAGGTGCCGCCTGCACCGCTTCCCAGGTCCGGGGGCAACGGGCGATTGTCTCCTTCGCAATTTTACCGTTTTCGATCAGAAAGAGTGCGCTCCAATCGGTACTGTCGAGAAGGGGATTGTCGTCTCTGCGCGGCCGGTTGGGATCCGACTGGATATAGGGCCGGAAGTCCTTGGTTCCGGTCGACTCCAGCAGCCGCGCCAATTCTCCTCGGATCGCCGCGGTGCTGGCTTCGAGCGGAGCTGCCCATGCGAATGAAGCGGGATCGTAGAACTGGATTTGCGGCAGGCCAGGGAAGTAGAAGGCGGTTGGTTCCTGGACAAAGATCCGTTTGCGTCCCGATAGAATGTCGAGCGCCTGTTGAAAGCGTGGGCTTCGGGTGTCCGGCGTCAGTCCGGCTTCCACGAGAGCCGCTTCCCTTCGTGCTTCGATGCGTTCTTTAAGCTCTTCGATCGCACTCTCGATCCGTCGAAGCTCCGCAACAAGGTCGGGCGGCAACGCCTGTCCGTCGGCGAGAAGTCTGGCGCTTTCATAATAGCCAAGGGCGGCACCTTCGTCCCCGGCGTGCGAACGACAATCACCTTTGAGGATATGTCCGCGCACCATGCGCGGCTCGAGCGCGAGCAGGCGATCTACGGCCGCCTCCGTTGCTGCCATATCGCCCTCGGTGCGACATGCAATGGCCAACAGCAGCCAGATCTGCGCGTTGGCGCGACCGGTCTCGGCTATTCTGTTGAACAGGGAGCGGGCTAAGGATCCTCGGCCGCTCTGGAGCGCCTGCACGCCCTCGCGAACGAGTTTTTCCGCTTCTTGGTTGCTCAGCTGCTGCATCGGACGTCTTGGAAGAAGGAAGGGTTGCCTGTTCATGCGACCCGGATCAGCCGACCATAACAGAGCACGAAGATGTGGAAAGTACCTGCCGGCGTGAATCTTCTTCCCGCTTCTGCTGTCTCTAAGACGCCAAAAAAATAGGGCCGGGGGATATCGTCCCCCGGCCCAGACCAATTCGGAGCTGGAGTTAGAACCGAGCGCGAACGCCGGCGTAGAAGGTGCGGCCAAGCGCCTCGAAGATCGATGCGTTACCCGTGCCGCGATCGCCGCCGGCTCCACCCGTACCCGTGCCGGTCAGGCCGAGCGGCGGGAATGTATTCAGCAGGTTGTCGACGCCGCCATAAAGCCGGAACTTGCTCTCTCCGCCATCGACACCAGGGATATCCCACTGAAGACGGATATTGTGGTAGAAAGTCTTCGGGTATTTGATCGTGTCGGCGAAATCCGGATTTTCGGCGGGTCGGCCTTGCAGCTCGTTGAAGTCCTCATACACGCTGACATATTGCGGCCCGATATAGCGCATCTGGTACCCAAACGTGAAATCGTTGAAGGCCAGATCCGTATCCCAGCGGAACTCGTCCTTCGGTGTTCCGAGTTCGCCAAGAACACGGTTTTCGAAGTCCGGGTTCTGTGGATCCTGGAAATTGCTGTTGTCGAGATTGTGGACGTATATGACATTGGTGCTCAAGCGAGCCTTGTCACTCAAGCGCGTGCGATAGGACAGCTCGAAATCGATGCCACGGCGGATCCGGCTTGCGAAGTTGAGCGGGACCTGACGCAGGCTGTTGCCAAGGATCTGCCCCGGAATTTCTCCGGACGGGCCGGGATTCGGCCCGCGATAACGCTCGAAGAGAGCGCAGAACGGATTGTCGAGCGTCGGCGAGTCGTAGCAATTGTTGGCAATCGCCTGAGCGCCAAGCGCAACGATCACATTCTTGACCTTGATGTCGAAGTAGTCGGCGCTGAAGGACAGGCCGGGGATCATCCGCGGCTGAATAACGACACCGACCGTGTACGAATCCGATTTCTCTTCAGCGAGATCCGGATTGCTTCCGCTCAGCACAGGCAATGATGGCGTCCCAAGCGAGGAGATGCTGGCGAGAAGGTCGGAACCGAGGTCGGTAAGGCAGTTGGCGGCGCGTGTCGCAGAGCCGGTCGCGATCTGTGATCCCGAACAAGGATCAGCAAAGCCGGGCGCGAAATTTGGTACGACTGGAAACGCCGTTTCCGACTGATTGGGAGCGCGAACGGATCGGCCGTAATTGGCTCTGAAACGGACGTCGCGGATCGGCGCCCACTCGACGCCCGCATTGTAGGCGTAGACCGTTCCGATGGTGTTGTAATCGGACACTCGACCCGCGGCGGTGACGGTCAGCTCCTCGAAGAATGGAACGTCCTTGAGGATTGGGAGCTGGATCTCGCCAAAAGCTTCCTTCACCTTGGTGGCCGCAGGCGTAGCCGTGCCGAGCACCACCGCGTTGGTTACGCCCTGAAGCGCGATCGGATCGTTGATATATTCGGCATCTTCGCGCCGGTATTCGCCGCCGATTGCGAAGCGCACCGGCCCACCGGGGAGCTCGAATGCCTGGCTGCTGTCGCCGGAAAGGAAGCCGGAGATCACAAGCTGGTCGATCTTGGCGCTATCATTGTTGGTGTAGACGAAATAGTTCGACGCCGCCTGGTTCTGGGCGCCACCAGCTCCGAACGGATTGTAGGGAACGCACGCGGCGATGTCAGACGCAAGCCGTGCTGCAATGAAGGCGTTCTGCGCTGATGTCAGGATCGCCGACTGGAAAGGCACACGAGCGGCCGGATCGAACTTCGCGCGGCACTGAATGCCTGCGCCCGGATTGGCCGGATCGATGCCAGCATCAAGGGAAAGCAGGAAACGTTGCCGGTCAACGAAGCCGCGGTTCGTGTTGTCCTGCTTGAAAACGCCGTAATTGGCCGAGACCTCGTAGCTCCAGTCGTCGTTGAACGTCCCACGCAGTCCGACCACGCCGCGATATGTCTCGCGCTTGAACACCTCGTCCCGGATACCGATGTCGAGGAACTGCTTGCCGATCGGGAAACGGTAGGTTCCGGCCGTGATCTGGGCGATCTCGGTCGCGGAGAGGCGGGTCGCGCTCGTTGGAGAAGTCGCGGCTGCGCAAGCAGCGCCGGTGATCGTCGGATCGCAGCCGGATGTCAGAAACGCGTTCGTAAGGAATGCCCGGTCGGCGGGGTTGAGGAACGGGTTGTCGAGGCGGAAGCGCTCGCGCTGCGGAGTCGCGCTGCCCAATCCGTTTTCTGTAAAGGAGCCGCCCTGGGTGAATGTCGGGCTTGCGTTGTTTCCGATCGCATCGGCACGGGCATATTTCGCTTCGACGAACACCTCGAAGGCGTCGCTGAACTGGTAATGCCCAAGAAGATTGACATTGTAGCGCTGGACCTCGGGCAGGATCGAGAGGAGCGTGTCCTCGCGACCAGTCTGGCCGTTCCCGCCGATGAACGAACCATTGAGGGTAGTGCCAACGCGTGTGCCGGTCTGCGGCGTCAGCCTACCAGCGGCATCGAAGATGTAGACGCAGTTGAACGGTGCGGCGTTGGCAGCTCCGCTCGTGCCGCAGGGTGCCGCCCCGCCGATGGCTTGCGTTACCGGGACCAGGCCATAACGGTTGTTGGTAGCGCTGCGTACGTCGCGGAAAAAGACGCGATCCGGATTGCCGTCGCTCGGCGTGGAGTCCACGTCGACGGTGAGAAGCCCGTTCACCTGCCGATAGCGCGGCACCTGTGAGCCGAAAACACGCTCCTGGTTGGAATATTCAGCATGAAGCGTGATGTTGCCCCGATTGTCGCCGAAGTTCTTCCCGACCATCGCAGAGACATATTGCTCGCCGGCATAGCCCTCTTCGGCAACGGACGCATTGCCGCGAATCTGCGCACCTTCGAAATCGCGACGAAGAACAAAGTTCACGACACCGGCAATAGCGTCCGAACCGTAGATCGCCGATTGACCGCCAGTGACGATGTCCACTCGCTCGATCAGGTCGTTCGGAATGGTGTTGATGTCGACCGAGGCGGCATTGTTCGTGATGTCCGCGGCGACATGGCGGCGACCGTTGACCAGGACCAGTGTGCGCTGCGGGCCAAGTTGGCGAAGATCGAGCAGATTGAGTCCGGCGATGCCGATGCCCAGACCCGGATTCTGCTGTGCGAACGTGCTGGCAAGCTGCGGCAATTCGTTGAGCGCGTCACCAATGTTGGTATCGCCCTGCTGGATGAAGGATTCGCCGGCGATCGACGTAACGGGAACGTTCGAATCGAGATTTGGCCGGCGGATACGCGAGCCGGTGACGGTGATCGTCTCTTCGCCCTGCGCGCCTGCGGAGGCATCCTCGCCGGATTCGATCTCCTGTTCGCTTTGCAGGGTCGCGGGATCATCGGTATTGCCAGCCCCGTCCTGCGCGAGTGCGGGCGTAATCGAGGCTGCTACGAGCCCAACGAAGGCAACCGAGCGAATCGCGCTCGTGCCGAGAAGTCCAATTTTCCTCATCCCTCAACCCCTGAATAAGTGCGCGCCGCTAGCTCTGCGGCTTCTGCGGCCCAGAGAGACGAAGAGCCCAAGCTGTTCAAGCGCTAGATGAACGGAAATTCAGAATAGGGGCGAGATGTCGCCTAGTTGCAACACTTGGCTGATATTGCTGGAAAGTTCGTGGCAAATGGAAACGAAACATGGTGCGCTTTTCCGGGCGAAACTCGTACCTGGTTCTTCGAACTGACTGCGAAGGTGAACGCTGAGTGCACCCTTACGACCGTGGCGATGGTGTGCCACGTAGCGCCGGCGGCGTGTCCACGTCCGCGCCAATCCCCACGACAAGGCGGCGCTGAATCATGCCGCCGGATGATCGAACTCAGTCCCGCTCGATGCAGAGCGCGATACCCATGCCGCCGCCGATGCAGAGGGTGGCAAGGCCCTTCTTGGCGTCGCGACGTCCCATTTCGTAGAGCAGGGTGGTCAGCACGCGGGCGCCGGAGGCGCCGATCGGATGGCCGATAGCGATCGCGCCGCCATTGACGTTGACCTTGGCCGCGTCCCAGCCGAGCTCCTTGCCGACGGCGAGTGCCTGAGCGGCGAAGGCTTCGTTGGCTTCGATGAGATCGAGATCGGCAATCGTCCAACCCGCTTTCTCGAGGGCACGCTGGGTCGCCGGGACGGGGCCGATGCCCATGATCGAGGGATCGACGCCGGCGGAGGCCCAGCTTGCCACCCGGCCGAGGATCGGCGCGCCGCGACGCTCGGCTTCCTCTCGGCTCATCAGCACCAGCGCAGCCGCGCCGTCGTTGAGGCCGGACGCATTGCCTGCGGTCACCGTCCCGTCCTTGCGGAAGGCGGGGCGAAGGCCGGCGAGGCCGGATTGCTCGACGCCGTCACGAATATATTCATCCTTGTCGACGACCGTCTCGCCCTTGCGGGTCTTGAGCGTCACCGGCGCGATCTCGTCGCTGAAGCGGCCTTCGGCGCGCGCCGCGCTCGCCTTGTTCTGCGATGCGGTGGCGAAGGCATCCTGATCCTCACGGGTGACCTGATACTTCTCGGCGAGGTTCTCGGCGGTGATGCCCATGTGATAGCCGTTGAACGCGTCGGTCAGCCCGTCCTTGATCATCGTGTCGACGAGCTCGAGACCGCCCATCTTGGTGCCCGCACGCAGCGCCTGCGCATGGTTGGACAGGCTCATGCTCTCCTGGCCGCCGGCGACGACGATCGCGGCGTCGCCGGTCTGGATCGCCTGGGTGGCGAGGGCGACGGCGCGAAGCCCCGATCCGCAGACCTGGTTGACGCCCCAGGCGGGAACCTCCTTGGGTACGCCTGCCGCCATCGACGCCTGCCGTGCCGGATTCTGGCCCTGAGCCGCGGTCAGCACCTGGCCGAGAATGACTTCCGAGACTTCGTCCGGCGCGACCCCGGCCTGCTCGAGCGCAGCGGCGACTGCGATGCGACCGAGTTCATGGGCAGGTGTGGCGGCGAAGGCGCCGAGAAAGGCGCCGACGGGAGTGCGCTTGGCGGCGGTGATGACGACGTCGGTCATGGAATTGTCTCTCCTGGCGTACGCGCTGCGGCGTCGAATTCGGCCCGCCCTAGCAGCTTGCTCAGAAGCGGAAAAGCCAGTCGCGGAGAGGCTCCCACAGGCTCGTCCGCGCACTGCCGCCGACGACCATGCCGACGTGACCCTTGTCGATTTCGATCCTCTCTCCCGCATCGGTGGCGCTTGCGGCGGGGACGATGCGGTCGACGGTCGAGACGATGTTGAGCAACGGCATCGGGAGGTCGGCCGGGATCACGGGGGCGTCCCCGATTCGCCAGGCCCCGCGACCGGAGAGGTCCGCTGCGAACAGATCCTCGAACAGTTCGCGCGCCGCGGCACCGCCGATCGGGGGGCCGTCATTGGCCCAGTCTTCGAGCAGGACGAAGGCCTCCGCTTCCACGCTTCCACCGTCAAGTTGGGCAAAGCGCTCGAACTTCGACACCGTGCGGGCCGGATCGAGGCTCCAGAAGGCGCTCTGCAGCAGCTCCATCGGAAACAGCCCGAGCCGCTCGGCGGTAGGTCGGCCCTGCGTCCACAGGGATTCGAGCAGGGTGCGCGCCTCCTCCGGATAGTGCGCGAAATGCCAGGGCGTGGCGATGGTCGCGACGCTGCGCACCGGCGTGATCGACGCTGCGGCAAGCGCCATCGTCCCACCGAGGCAGTAGCCGACGAGCGCTGCCGATCCTCCCAGCGCCCGAAGCATCGGAGCTACGATGTGCTCGACATGGCCGGCGACAGAGAGATGGCGACGCGAATCGACATCGGCGCTCCAGTCGACGAGCAGCGGCCGGTGTCCTTCCGCGACCAGCCAGCGCAGCAGCGAACGATCGACGGAGAGATCGAGCACGTTCGGTGGATTGATCAGCGACGGAACGAAGACGACCGGAGGACCGCTGCCGCCATAATCGCGCAGGCTCGCGCCGTGCACGGTGTGGATCGCCGGCTTCTGCTTCAGCGGTGCCCGCCGCGCGGATTCCTGATACTTTCGAAGGCCCAGCAAGGCTTTCTCCATGCGCTCCGGATGTTGCGCCGTTTCGCTGCGCAACATCGCAAGGAACAGAGGGAGTGGACGCGGCTTCTGTTGCGGTGCAGAAAGCGTCGGTGCTAGTGCACTTTGCAAAGGCTCGGGAGGACAGTTCATGGCAGCTGCGTCCGGCGACGATGTCGTCATTATCAAGAAATATGCGAACCGGCGCCTCTATGACACGGAAAGCTCCAGTTACATAACGCTCGAGCGGCTGGCCGAGATGGTCCGCCAAAAGCGCGAGTTCAAAGTCGTCGACGCCAAGACCGGAGAAGACATCACGCACGCGGTGCTCACCCAGATCATCATGGACGAGGAGGCGCGCGGCAAGACGATGCTGCCGGTCAACTTCCTGCGCCAGCTGATCGGGATGTATGGCGGGCAGATGCAGTCCCTGGTGCCGGAATATCTGGAGGCGTCGCTCGAGGCCTTTCAGCGCAACCAGGAACAGTTTCGCGACGCACTGGCCGGTGCCTTCACCGGCGGCCCGTTCGCCGAAATGGCCCGCCGCAACATGGAATTGTTCCAGAATGCGGCTGGACGTGCCGGCGTGACCCCGCCGACGAAGCCTGCCACTCCCTCCGCGGCGACCCCGCCGCCGGCCGACAACGAGATCGACCGTCTGAGGAACGAGCTGGCGGCGCTTCAGGCGAAGGTCGATAAGCTCGGCAAGTAAGAGAGTGTGACGGTGGCGTGCGCCCGAAGCCCGGGCTGCAGGCCTTGTCATGGTCTACGCATTCTCATCGGAGATCCCATGCGTCGAGTCGCTGCTCATGGTCTGCTCGTCCTGGTTGCGTCGGCATATGCCGGCCACCCTGCGGTCGCGCAGGGCCCGCCGGCGGTCATTGTCATCCATGCCGGCCAATTGCTTGATCGCCCGGGTCGTGCCGCGCGCGGCCCGGCGACGATCATCGTCAGCGAGGGCCGGATCAGGGAGATCAGGGACGGGCTGACGCCGCCGCCCGCCGGCGCGCGGCTGATCGACCTGTCGGACCGCTATGTTCTGCCCGGGCTGATCGACACGCACGTCCACCTCGAATCCGACGCCGGTGGGCTTGCCGCGCTCGTCGAAGACGTCAGCGATGAAGCGCCGGCCAAGACGCTTCGCGCCCTCGGCAATGCGAAAAAGACGATCGAGGCCGGGTTCACCACCGTGCGCAACCTCGGCGACGGCAGCGGCGCTGCGCTGGCGCTCCGTGACGCATCGGCGCGCGGCGATGTGCTGGCGCCCCGAATCGTCGATGCGGGGCGGTCGATCTCGACGACGTCCGGCCACATGGATTCGACGCTGAGCCTTGCCGAGGATCTCCACGGCGGCATCGTTCAGGACAATCTCTGCGACGGCGCGGATGCCTGTCGCCGCGCCGTCCGGCTCCAGATCCGCCGCGGCGCCGATGTGATCAAGATCGCGACGACTGGCGGGGTCAACAGCCGCATCGGCACGGGGCTCGGCGCCCAGATGTTCGACGACGAAGCCAAGGCGATCGTCGACACCGCACGCCTGTACGGAAAGAAGGTGGCCGTCCATGCCCATGGCGCAGACGGCATCAACCTGGCGCTGGCGGCCGGTGCAGCCTCGATCGAACACGGCACCATGCTCGACGACGAAAGCGTTCGCCTGTTCAAGCGCGGTGGCGCCTATCTGGTGCCGACCCTTTCGACGGTGAACGGCTATCTCGAGCGCCTTGCCGCGGATCCGAACGCCTATTCGGCTGAAGTGATGCCCAAGATCCAGTGGCGGATCGGGATCACCGGCAAGAATGTCGAGAAGGCCTATCCGGCCGGGGTCAAGATCGCCTTCGGCACCGATGCCGGCGTGTCGAAGCATGGCCGCAACGCCGACGAGTTCGAATTGCTGGTCAAGCACGGAATGCCTGCGGCGGAAGCCATCAAGGCGGCTACGGTCAACGCTGCAGACCTGCTGGGCCTCTCGGCCGAGATCGGCACGCTCGAGCCCGGCAAGCGCGCCGACCTGATCGCGGTGGCCGGCGATCCGCTGAGGGACGTCGCCGTTCTCAAGCAAGTCAGCTTCGTGATGAAGGACGGGCAGGTCGCCAAGCCCTGAATTTCCCCCCGGTCTCGCGACCGGGGGCAGGCCTCACCTCGGCTTGACGAACTTCAACGTCATGCGATCGCTCTCGCCGATGGCGGCGAAGCGGGCGCGGTCGGTGTCACCGCCACGATAGCTGGGGGGCAGCGACCAGACTCCGTTCGGGTGGTCCTTGGTGTCGCGCGGATTGGCGTTGATCTCCGACTGGTCGACCAGCTGGAACCCGGCCGCTTCGGCGAGGCGGCGGACGGTGGAGACCTTGACGTAGCCCGAGGCACGCTCCTGCGCCGGATCGGCACTTTCGGGCAGGCGGTGCTCGACCACGCCGAGCACGCCGCCCGGCTTCAGCATGGCGAACGCCTGGCGAAACGCCTCTTCGCCGACCGGCGGGTTGGCCATTAGCCAATTGTGCACGTTGCGGAAGGTGAGCACGACGTCGGCGCTGCCGTCCGGCACGCGCGCGTCGGACCCCTGCGCCGGGAAAGCGGCAAGGCGGATCTTGCCGTAGGTCGCCGGATCCTTGGCGGTGAGAGTGCGAACGCCGCCAAGCCCGCGCTCCGATGCCACCGCCCAATAGGAGCCCTGCTCCTTGAGCAGCGGGGCGAGAATCTCGGTATACCAGCCGCCGCCGGGCCAGATCTCGACGACTGTGTCGTCGGGCTCGACGCCGAAGAAGCCCAATGTCTCGCGCGGGTGGCGATATTGGTCGCGCGCGACGTTTGCCGGCGTGCGCGTTTCGGCCCCGATCGCCGCCGCGATCGACGTGTCGGCGTAAACAGAGACGGCCGCCGCCCGTTCGGCGCTCGCCGTCGGCCCGCATCCCGAAAGGAGGGTTCCTGCGGCGATTGCGGCGTATACAGTCTGGCGGATCATCAACCTCTCCCTATCTGGCGTCAGCAGGTTCATGACGGAAGGGATATGGTGGCGCAAGCAGGCACAAGGGCGGTTCGAGCCGGCGACAGAGCAAGGGCGGGCGTGTGACGTCCCTGGATTTCAGCGAACCGTCTACGTTCCTGTGGACCGCTGCGGGGCTCCTGTTCGCGCTCGCGGCCGTCGCGGCGCTCGCCGAGCATCGCCGGACCCGACGTCGGCATCTCGATCGTGTCGGCTGGGTGCCATGGAACCTCGTCCAGGTTCTCGCCTTCATGGGATCCGTGGTCGCGCTCGCTCTGGCGATCAAGGCGGGCTGACCTGGACTGCGGAGGACGAGGGACCCGATATTAAGCTGCCGAAGCAAGTGGTTGGCCGCCGCCGGTTCGACAACGAGCATCGGTTCGACTAGGGTTGCGCGATGTTCACGGAAAGGGTGGAGAAGACGTGATCCGGGACGTTGCCGAAGACGTCGCTGCAATCGCTGCGATCGACGCCATCCCATCCATCCTGGACGTGGTCTGCCGCGTCACCGGGTTGCGCTTCGCCGCGGTCGCCCGGGTGACAGAGAATAGCTGGACGGCCTGTGCCGTACGCGACGAGATCGACTTCGGCCTCGTGCCCGGCAGCGAACTCGAACTCGCTACCACGATCTGCAACGAGATTCGGCAGAGTGAACGCGCGGTGGTGATCGACCACGTCGCCGAGGATCCGCGTTTCCGTGATCACCCCACGCCAAAGATGTACGGCTTCCAAAGCTACATCTCGATGCCGATCGTGCAGAAGAACGGCGCCTTTTTCGGAACCCTGTGTGCAATCGATCCCGCGCCTGCGAAGCTCGATAAACCCGAAATCATCCAGACGTTCGAGCTGTTCGCCGATCTGATCGCCTTTCATCTCGACGGCCAGCAGCGGCTTTCGGCCAGCGAGGCCGCGCTGCTCGACGCGACCAAGGCCGCCGAGCTGCGCGACCAGTTCATCGCCGTGCTCGGCCACGATCTTCGCAACCCGCTTGCTTCGATCGAAGCCGGGACCCGATTGCTTGCCGACGCCAGGCTCGAAGCACGTCCGGCCAAGGTTCTCGGCCTGATGCAGGAAAGCTGCCGAAGGATGGCTCGGCTGATCGACGACGTGCTCGATTTCGCACGTGGGCGGCTCGGTGGCGGGGTGCCGCTCCGCCTGGTTGGGGACGGCGATCTCACCGGCGCGCTGGAGCAGGTGATCGCCGAGCTTCGTCCTGTCCATCCGAACCGCGAGGTTTTTGCCGATATCCGTCCGCCCGAGCTGATCATCTGCGATCCGCCGCGGCTCGCGCAGTTGCTTTCGAACCTGCTCGGCAATGCGTTGCGGCACGGCGATCCGGCGCAGCCGGTGTTCGTGACGGCGGCAAGCAAGGGAGGGCGCTTCGAGCTGAGTGTCGCCAATCGCGGCACGCCCATCGCGGAAGAGCGCATCCGGACCCTGTTCCAGCCGTTCAAACGCTCCGGCCCGGACGGCCGCAGCGAAGGCCTCGGCCTTGGCCTCTACATCGCGGCCGAGATCGCGGCGGCGCATGGCGGCGTGCTCGATGTCGTCTCCAACGAGGTCGAAACGCGTTTCACCTTCTCGATGGATGCAGAGAGCGGCCTTGACGAGGCGCGCGCCCGCGCGGAGTCGGTTTCCGTCTGAACCAGGAGCGGCGGCCTTACAGGCATGCCTCGAGATAAGGCTGGTCGAAGCCATATTGCTTGGCCTTTTCCAGCGTGTAGGGGCGCAGACCCATCGAGCGGTATTCGCCGATGATCTTGCCGTCCGCAGTTTCGTCCAGATACTCGAACTTGAACAGCTCCTGGGTGACGATGACGTCGCCTTCCATGCCGATCACTTCGGTGATGTTGGTGGTGCGGCGGGAGCCGTCGCGAAGGCGCTTCACCTGGACGATCAGATCCACCGAATCGGCGATCTGGCGGCTGATCGCCTCCTTCGGAACCTTGATGTCGCTCATCATCACCATGTTCTCCATACGCGCGAGGCATTCGCGCGGGGAGTTGGAGTGGAGCGTCGCCATCGAGCCGTCGTGGCCGGTGTTCATCGCAGCGAGGAGATCGAAACACTCGCTGCCGCGGATCTCGCCGAGGATGATCCGGTCGGGGCGCATACGAAGGGCGTTGATGACGAGATCACGGATGGTGATCGCGCCCTGACCTTCGAGGTTGGGCGGGCGTGTTTCGAGCGGCAGCCAGTGCGGCTGCTGCAGCCGGAGTTCGGCCGCGTCCTCGATGGTAATCACGCGCTCGCCCGGATCGATCAGCTTCGACAGCGCATTGAGCATCGTCGTCTTGCCCGAGCCGGTGCCGCCGGAGATGACGATGTTGAAGCGGCTGGCGCCGGCGATCTTGAGGCAGGTCGCCATCTTGTCCGACATCGAGCCGAAATTCTTCATCATGTCGACCGTGATCGGCTTTTCCGAGAATTTACGGATCGAGATTGCGGTGCCGCGAAGCGACAGCGGCGGCACGATGACGTTGACGCGGCTGCCGTCCTGGAGCCGGGCGTCGGCGAGGGGCGTGGTCTGATCGATGCGCCGGCCGACCTTGTTGACGATCCGCTGGGCGATCTGGAACAGATGTTCCTCGTCGCGAAACTGGATGTTGGCAATCTGCAGCTTGCCGCGTTTTTCGATGAAGGTCTGGTTCGGCCCGTTGACCATGATGTCGCTGATCTCGGGGTCGTTGAGCAGCTCTTCCAAGGGGCCGAGGCCGAGAAGCTCGTCGACCAGCACCTTTTCCAGCGCGAACTGCTCGCGGCGGTTCAGGTTTATCTTCAGCTCGGCGAGCACCTCGCCGATGATCGGCCGGAATTCCTCGGCAAGCTCGTCCTTGGACAGGGTCGCGGCGGCTTCGGGGTCGACTCGCTCGAGCAGGCGCGGGAGCACCTGCTCCTTGATGCGGTGGATCGAGGCTTCGAAGCCCTCGTTACGCGAGACCGGCGATTCGCTGACCGAGGCCATGCGCTCGGCAAGGCGGGACATCGCATCCGTGCCGCGATCGGGGACCCCGCCGGGAAGCACATCTTCCGACGCGAAATCCATCGTGTCGATCGGCGGAAACTGATCTCCGCCGATCGGGGGCGCCTCGGACGGAAGCGGAGCGGGGCCGCCGGGGCCTTTCATCGGCTTCGCCACGCCGAAAGCGGGCCTCAACCCGGACCCGCCACTACCGCCTCGCCTACCGAATGCACTCATATTGCGCGAACCCTGATCGAAGTAACACGTCCGAGGGTGGTGAATAGGCTGGAAACTTTGACAATTGCCTAACCGCAGGAGAAGGGGCGCCGTGGCTTCGACGACCTCCGCTCCCGCCCGTGCCTCCGCGCGAACCGCCCTCCTGATAGCGCTGTGTGGTTTCGCCAGCCTTTCATGTGGCGACGCGGTGGTGAAATCGATGGCGGGGGAGTGGCCTGCACCGGCGGTCTCGGCACTGCGCTACACGTTTGGAACCGCCGGGCTCGCGCTGCTGGTGACGCTGCGGCAAGGGCAAAGCGGTTTCGTGCTGCCGCGCCCCGCCTTGCAGTTCGGCCGAGGAGTCGCCGTGTCGGTGGCGACGCTCTGCTTCTTCGGCGGCGTGATGGTGATGCCGCTCGCCGACGCCACGGCGATCCAGTTCACCAGCCCGATCATGACCGCTTTGCTCGCGCCGCTCGTGCTTGGGGAGCGTACCACGCGGGCGACCTGGCTTGCGACCTTGCTCGCCTTTGTTGGCGTACTGGTCGTGCTCCGGCCCAATCTCTACGAACTCGGCGCGGTCGCCCTGTTCCCGATCGGCGCGGCCTTCGGAATGAGCTGGCTGATGATGTTCAACCGCAAGGCGGCCGGGGATGCTCCGATGCTGACCATGCAATTGCTTCTTGCCGCTATGGCCACGCCCTTGCTGATCGCCGCAGCCTTCCTGCTCGCACGATCCGGACTGGTGTCGATTCCGGCGCCGTCGCTTGCGGTGGTCGGCAAATGCCTGGCGGTCGCCTGTTTCGCGACGCTGGGGCACGCCTTGATCTTCGCTGCGGTCGAACGCGCCGATGCGTCGGTCGTCGCGCCGATGACCTATGTGCAATTGCTGGTCGCTGCGGCGCTCGGCTGGATCGCGTTCGGCGACGCGCCGGACGCGACCGGCTTCGGCGGCGCCGCCTTGATCATCGGCGGCGGCCTGCTGCTGTGGCGTGCGCAAAGAGTGAAGGACTTGGGCGAAGCGACGAGCTAGACTTTCGCGCTGGGGAAAGGAGTCGCTGGTGAAGGTGTTTCTTGCTCTTTCGCTGCTGGCCGCGGCGCCTGCGGACATAGCGGTTCCGGACCTCGGATGGATGTCTGGAAGCTGGTCTGCCGAAGCGGACGGTGTCTGGACCGAGGAGACCTGGTCGCGGCCGCGCGGAAACTTGCTGCTGGGCAGCGGTTCTAGCGGAACGGCTGAGATCGTCCGGAGCTTCGAGTTCATGCGGATCGCGCCGGATGCCGATGGGCGCCTGGTTTTCTGGGGCGCTCCGGGCGGCAAGCCTGCGATCGCCTTCCCGGGAGAGAGGTTCGGCGCCCGCGAGATCGTCTTCCTCAATCGGGATCACGATTATCCGCAGCGCATCGCCTACCGGCGCGACGGCGAGACGCTCGTCGCAACGACTTCGCTCGCCGACGGCAGCAAGGCGCAAAGCTGGCGCTACGCTCGCATCAAATGAAAAGGGCCGCGCTCCAGGGAGCGCGGCCCTCGTCGCGTTCGACGTAGCGGACGCTTATGCGGGCACCTCGGCGCGCTCGGCGAGCACCGTCAGGCCGCGGTCGCTGACTTCGGCGAAGCCGCCTTCGACCGGGATCCGCTCGGGCTCGGCGCCGGCGGTGCGGTAGATGGCGATATCGCCGTTGCGCAGCGTCGACATGAACGGCGCGTGCCCGGCGAGCACGCCGAATTCACCCTCGCTGCCGGGAACGACGACCATGTAGACGTCGTCGCTGCGGACGAGGCGCTCTGGCGTGACGAGTTCGAAGTGGAGATCGGCCATGGTTTTTTCCTTACCTCCTCTCCCCTTTAGGGGAGAGGTCGGGAGAGGGGGAGTCTCCGAACCCGCAGTGCGAGCGACTCTTCCCCCTCTCCCCGACCCTCTCCCCTGAAGGGGAGAGGGAGTGACAATTACGCGGCTTCCGCAGCCAGTTTCTGGGCCTTGGCAACCGCTTCCTCGATGCCGCCGACCATGTAGAAGGCCGCTTCCGGAAGGTGGTCATATTCGCCGTCGATCACCGCCTTGAACGAGCGGACCGTGTCCTCGACCTGCACGAACTTGCCGGGGATGCCGGTGAACACTTCGGCGACGTGGAAGGGCTGCGAGAGGAAGCGCTGGATCTTGCGGGCCCGGCTGACGACCAGCTTATCCTCTTCCGAGAGCTCGTCCATGCCGAGGATGGCGATGATGTCCTGAAGCGACTTGTAGCGCTGCAGGATCTCCTGGACGGCGCGCGCGGTCTCGTAATGCTCCTGGCCGACGGTGCGGGGCTCGAGCACGCGGCTGGTCGAATCGAGCGGATCGACGGCCGGGTAGATGCCGAGTTCGGAGATGGCGCGCGACAGAACGGTGGTCGCGTCCAAGTGGGCGAAGGACGTCGCAGGCGCCGGATCGGTAAGATCGTCGGCCGGCACGTAGATCGCCTGCACCGAGGTGATCGACCCCTTGTTGGTGGAGGTGATGCGCTCCTGCAGCTGGCCCATGTCGGTCGACAGGGTCGGCTGATAGCCCACCGCCGAAGGGATGCGGCCGAGCAGTGCCGACACTTCCGAGCCGGCCTGGGTGAAGCGGAAGATGTTGTCGACGAAGAACAGCACGTCCTGGCCTTCCTGATCGCGGAAATATTCCGCGATGGTGAGGCCCGAAAGCGCAACGCGGGCACGGGCTCCCGGCGGCTCGTTCATCTGGCCGAACACCAGGGCGACCTTGGAGCCCTCCGGGGTCGGCTTGCCGTTCGCGTCCTTGGCGATGACGTTGGCGTCGAGAAACTCGTGATAGAGATCGTTGCCCTCGCGGGTGCGCTCGCCGACGCCGGCGAACACCGAGGTGCCGCCATGGCCCTTGGCGATGTTGTTGATCAGCTCCTGGATGAGCACGGTCTTGCCGACGCCGGCGCCGCCGAACAGGCCGATCTTGCCGCCCTTGGCGTAAGGCGCCAGCAGGTCGATGACCTTGATGCCGGTGACCAGGATGGCGTTGTCCGTCGACTGGTCGACGAACAACGGCGCCTCCGCGTGGATCGGCGCGGTCGTCTCGGCATTGATCGGGCCCTGCTCGTCGATCGGCTCGCCGATCACGTTCATGATCCGTCCGAGGGTCATCGGCCCTACGGGCACGCGAATCTGGTCGCCGGTGTCACGGACCGGCTGGCCGCGGGTGAGACCGTCGGTCGAATCCATCGCGATGGTGCGGACCGTGTTTTCGCCGAGATGCTGGGCGACCTCGAGGACGAGGCGGCTGCCGTTATTCTCGGTTTCGAGCGCCGAGAGGATCTCCGGCAGTTCGCCGTCGAAGGTCACGTCGACGACGGCGCCGATGACCTGGCTGATGCGGCCGGTGTGGGTGGTGGCGTTTGCGGCGGTGGCCATGGCTTCTTTCCTTGCCTCTTTAAGGTCTTAGAGCGCTTCGGCGCCCGAGATGATTTCGACGAGCTCGGTGGTGATCGCTGCCTGACGAGTCCGGTTATACTGGATTGTCAGACGATTGATCATGTCGCCGGCATTGCGGGTGGCGTTGTCCATCGCGGCCATGCGGCTGCCCTGCTCGGACGCCGCATTCTCCAACAAGGCACGGAAGATCTGCACGGCGACGTTGCGCGGCAGCAAGGCGGCGAGGATATCCTCCTCCTCCGGCTCATATTCCACGGCCGCTTCGACGCCGCTCGCGACGGCGCCGCTGCTCTCCGGCATTGACACCGGGATGATCTGCTGACTGACCGGATCCTGCACCAGGGCCGATCGGAAGTGGGCGTAGAACAGATGGGCGACGTCGAACTGGCCCGCCTCGTAGCGCTGGGTCAGATCCTCGGCGATCTCCTGCGCGTCGGCGAAGCGCACCTGCTTGATCGCGCCGGTATCGTGCTGATGGACGATCTGCTTGGGGAACAAGCGCCCGATCACCGCGCGACCCTTGCGGCCGACGAGGTAGAAATGGACGGTCTTACCCTCCCGGATCAGATCGTCGGCCTTCTTGCGGGCGGCGCGAACGATGTTGGTGTTGAACGCGCCGGCAAGACCGCGATCGGAGGTGCAGACGACGAGCAGATGGGTCTGCTCGGCGCCGGTGCCGGCGATCAGCTTCGGGCTTTGCGGCCCCACCACCACCTTCGACGCGAGGCTCGCCATCACGGCTTCCATGCGCTCGGCATAGGGACGGCCGGCCTCGGCCGCCTGCTGCGCCCGGCGCAGCTTGGCGGCGGCGACCATCTTCATCGCCTTGGTGATCTTCTGCGTCGACTTGACCGACGCGATCCGGCCTTTGAGCGTCTTGAGGCTGGCCATTCTGTTCCTGCTTCTATTCCGTCATCCCGGCGAAAGCTGGGATCTCAGTGCTAACCCACGAGGAGGTCCCAGCTTTCGCTGGGACGACGATCCCATGGTTCAGGCGAAGGTCTTGGCGAAATCGCCGATCAGCGTCTTGAGCTGGCCGGTGGTCTCGTCGTCGAGCGCCTTGGTGTCACGGATCTTGCCGAGCACTTCGGGATGCTCGGAGCGGAAGAAGGCGAGCAGGGCGCTTTCGAACCGGGTGACGGCGTTGACCGGCACCGTGTCGATGAAGCCGTTGACGCCAGCGAAGATCGAGACGACCTGCTCTTCGACCGGCATCGGCTTGAACTGCGGCTGCTTGAGCAGCTCGGTCAGGCGCGCGCCGCGGTTGAGCAGGCGCTGGGTCGAGGCGTCGAGATCCGAGCCGAACTGGGCGAAGGCCGCCATCTCGCGATATTGGGCGAGCTCGAGCTTGATCGAGCCGGCGACCTTCTTCATCGCCTTGGTCTGCGCGGCGGAGCCGACGCGGCTGACCGAGAGGCCGACGTTGATGGCCGGACGGATGCCCTGGTAGAAGAGTTCGGTCTCGAGGAAGATCTGGCCGTCGGTGATCGAGATCACGTTGGTCGGAATGTAGGCCGACACGTCGCCTGCCTGGGTCTCGATGATCGGAAGCGCGGTCAGCGAGCCCGAGCCATTGGCCTCGTTCATCTTCGCGGCGCGCTCGAGCAGGCGCGAGTGGAGATAGAAGACGTCGCCCGGATAGGCTTCGCGGCCCGGCGGGCGGCGCAGCAGCAGCGACATCTGACGGTAGGCGACCGCCTGTTTGGACAGATCGTCATAGACGATCACGGCGTGCATGCCGTTGTCGCGGAAATACTCGCCCATCGTGCAGCCGGTATAGGGCGCGAGGAACTGAAGCGGCGCCGGCTCGGACGCGGTGGCCGCGACGACGATGGAATATTCCATCGCGCCATTCTCTTCGAGCGCGCGAACGATCTGGGCGACGGTCGAGCGCTTCTGGCCGATCGCGACGTAGATGCAGTAGAGCTTCTGGCTCTCGTCATCGCCCTGGTTGGCGGCGCGCTGGTTGATGAATGTGTCGAGCGCGACGGCTGACTTGCCGGTCTGGCGATCGCCGATGATCAGTTCGCGCTGGCCGCGGCCGACCGGAACCAGTGCGTCGAGCGCCTTGAGGCCGGTCTGGACCGGCTCGTGCACCGACTTGCGCGGGATGATGCCCGGCGCCTTCACTTCGACGCGGCGGCGTTCGACCGAATCGATCGGGCCCTTGCCGTCGATCGGGTTGCCGAGACCGTCCACGACGCGGCCGAGCAGACCCTTGCCGACCGGAACGTCGACGATGGTGCCGGTGCGGCGGACGGTGTCGCCCTCACGGATTTCGGAGTCGGAGCCGAAGATCACGACGCCGACATTATCGGCTTCGAGGTTCAACGCCATGCCCTTGATGCCGTTGGCGAACTCGACCATTTCGCCGGCCTGGACGTTGTCGAGGCCGTAGACGCGGGCGATGCCGTCGCCGACCGACAGCACGGTGCCGACTTCGGAAACTTCGGCCTCGGTGCCGAAGCTGGCGATCTGGTCGCGGATGACCTTGGAAATTTCAGCGGCGCGGATGTCCATTATCAGCCTTTCATCGAAGCCGTTGCGGGCTTTCAGCCCTTCATTGCGTGGGCGAGGGTGTTGAGTTTTGTGCGGATGGAATCGTCGATCATCTGTGATCCGACCTTGACGACGAGGCCGCCGAGAATGGCGGGATCCACGGTGAGATCGACATTGACGTCGCGGCCCAGCCGGGTCTTGAGATTGCTCTTCAGCGCAGCGATCTGATCGTCGTTCAGCGGATGTGCCGACTTGACCTCCGCCGTGGTCTCGCCGCGGTGACGGGCGGCGAGAAGGTTGAACGCGCGGATGACGTCGCCGAGCTGCCCCAGGCGCCGGTTCTGCGCCAGTACGCCGAGGAAATTCGACGTGATCGGATCGAGGCCCATCGACGCGGCGGTCGCGCGGATCGCCTTCACCGTATCGTCGCGGCCGATCAGAGGGCTGGTGGTCAGCGCCTGCAGATCTGACGAATCGCGAAGCGCATCGCGCACGGCGTTGAGGCTCGTGCCGACCGCTTCGAGCTGCCGTTCGTCACGGGCCAGTTCGAACAATGCGGTCGCATAACGCCCCGCGAGACTTGCCTGAATGCCGCCGGAATTCTCCACGCGCGCTCCACCCTCCAGAATCGAAACTATGAAGCCTCTACGCTCCCCCCGGCGGAGGGTGCAGCCTCATAAAGCCCATGCAAAAAGGGGGCTTGCGAACCAAGCCCCGACGGGTTGCGCGCGCCCTAGCAGGGGCGTTTCTGGGATGCAAGGCGCCGAACGGCTTCTAAAGGCTTGGCTTTGAAAGCAAGGGCCGGGGTGTGGCGCCCGCTCGACGGACGTATATCGGGATCATGGAACAGATGGAAATCAGAAAGGCACCGCTGGATGCCGACACGGTGGCCGTAGACTCCGACACTGCGTGGGCGGCGGTGATCGCCCGCGACAAGGCGGCCGATGGACGCTTCGTCACCGGGGTGCTGACCACCGGTATCTATTGCCGGCCGTCCTGCGCGGCGCGTCACCCCAAGCGCGAGAATGTTCGCTTCTTCGCTAGCGGCGCCGAAGCGGCCGCAAGCGGCCTGCGCGCGTGCCTGCGCTGCCGCCCGGACGACGTCAGTCGGGAAGCGGCGGCGCTGCGGAAGGCACTGCGGTTGATCGAGACGGCAGAGACGCCGCCGTCGCTGGAGGCGCTGGCGGACGCTGCGGGCTATTCCCCGTTCCATTTCCACCGATTGTTCAAACGCGCGACCGGGGTGACGCCGGCCGCCTACGCACGCGGCAGGAGAGCAAGGACGATGACCGAAGCACTGGCAGACGGCGCAAGCATTACCGAGGCGATGTATGATGCCGGCTATTCCGGGCCCGGGCGATTCTATGCGGAAGCCAAGGATCGGCTGGGCATGACCCCGTCCGCCTGGCGCGACGGCGGCCGCGGGGAGACCATCCGCTGGGCAAAGGCGGAGACGTCGCTCGGCATAATGATGGTGGCGGCAACGGCGAAGGGCATCTGCAGCCTCACCTTCGATCAGGAGGAGGCCGATCTTCGCGCGCGATTCCCGCATGCGACGATCGAGGAGGGCGGCGACGCGATGGCGGGACTCGTCGAGCGCACCGTCGCTGCCGTCGAAGCCCCGGCGCGGCCGCACGATCTGCCGCTCGACGTACGCGGTACGGCGTTCCAGGAAGCGGTGTGGCGCGAGCTCTCCCGGATCCCTCCAGGCGAGAGTCTGAGCTATGCGGCGCTCGCCGCCCGCGCCGGCAAGCCTGGCGCCGCGCGGGCTGCCGGCACGGCCTGCGGATCGAACAAGGTCGCGATCCTGATACCCTGCCACCGTGCCCAGCGCGGCGACGGCTCACCCGGCGGCTATGCCTGGGGGCTGGAGCGCAAGGCTAGCCTGCTCGAAAAGGAGCGCAGCGCCTGAGCCGCGTCCGGTTCAGTCGGCCGGCCCGCACTGGTAGACGAGACGCTCGTTGGGGAGTTGGGGCAGGCTTGACCGGATCGTGTCCTGACGGTCGCCGAGGATCGCCCGCGATTCCTCGTCGGCGGAGCAGGCCTTGATGTTGATCCCCTCGCGCAGGCGGCGCACCTCGGCCATTGCTTCCTGGCTCATCAGGTAGCGAGTCACGACATATTCGCTGCGTGAAGGCGTATATTCGAGCACGGAGACGGTCGCTTCGCCGTTCGGGACCAGGATCCGGCGCCAGACATTACCGGCCCGGGCATATTGGGTGCGGCCGTTCATGCAGCCACCGGGTGCCCAGTCGAGCGCAACGTCGTCGGTCGAGGAGACCGTGACCCGGCTTCGGTTCTCGACCAGCTTGCAGACGCTCTTGCCCGTCGCTTCCGAAATGCCGGCCTTGGCATCGCTGGTCTCGATCGCGGCATCGGGCCGAATGTGGAGATCGTCGCGCGCTGGCCGCGAGAGGAAGGCGAAGGTCGCGCCGACGAGCAGCAGCGCCCCGCCGCCGACGAACAGCATCGCGGGCCGCATCCGGTCCTTATACGCCATCAGCCCGGCGCCGCCGAAGGCCGCGAGGCTGAGCACGCCGAGTACGATCGCGAACGCGAGACGGTTTTCCCGCAAATCCTCGTTTTCGGCCTGCGCCTTGGCGAGAGCGGCCTGCTCGGCCTTGTCGCGGGCCCGCGTCTCGATTGCTTCGGCGCGCGCCTTCTCCTGCTCTTCGCGGCTGCGTTCGGCGTTCAGCCGGTCCTCCATGCTGACGCAGGGGCTGGTGACTGCGGAGAAAGGCTGCTTGGCGCCGCGCAGGAAGGTCGCGACCTCGCTGTTGGCGATCGCGAAGCCGAACGGCGCGTCACCCTCCTCGCCGCGGGTGATGAAGGTGTTGACCCCGACGATGCGGCCGCACGTGTCGAGCAGCGGCCCACCGCTGTTGCCGCGGGCAATGTTGGCGGTGTGGAGCAGCGCGCGGATGCCGTCGACCTGGCGATCGTTCGAGTAATTTCCGGCCGAGCGCGTCGGCGCCTGCGGCGTGATATAATCATTGGCCGATTGGGCGGTGGCAAGATCGACATTGCCGGGATAGCCGAGCGCGACGACGTTGCCGCCCTCGGCGAAGGGCCCCATGTAAAGCGCCGCCGGCGGAAGGCTGCCTTCGGTCAGCTCGAGCAGGGCGAGATCGTGCGCCGCATCATAGGCAACGAGGCGCGCGCCGTAGGACTTGCTACCTTCCGAGGGGACCACGCCGACCGCGACATTCTCCGGATTCTCCGCGGCGAGGGCGACGACATGGGCGTTGGTGACGACCCGGTTGCCCGACACCGCGAAGCCGCTGCCATGGCCGAACCCGACCACTTCCTCGCCGTCGACGGCGATTACGACGACCCGGACGACGCTCCGCGCGGACGCCGAGATGTCGTCGGCGCGCGCAGGGGATGCGGCACCGAACACGAGCGCCAGCTGCGCGGCGAAGAAGAGCAGGATTCGAGCCATGGCGTTCCCGGGGTCGTTGGACTGGCTCCCTTAAGCCAGATCGAGCCCTCAGAGGAAGCTGTAAGGATCGACGTCGACGGCGACACGCACGCCGCGCGGCCATTCGAGCTTGCCAAGCCAGTCGCGGATAACGTCCTGGACGTCGAGGCTGCGGGCGGCGTGGACGAGCAGGCGCTGCCGGTGGCGGCCGCGCAACATCGCCAACGGCGCGGGAGCGGGACCGAACACCGCCATGTTCTCGACGTTTGGCGCGGTCCGGCCGATCAGTCGCGCGGTCTCGGTTGCTTCGGCGAGATCCTCCGACGAGACGATGATCCCCGCCAGCCGGCCGAAGGGCGGCATCGCCGCCTCGCGTCGGGCCTCCGTCTCGGCCGCGTAGAAGCTTTCCTCGTCGCCGCTGACCAGAGCGCTGATCACCGGCGCGCCGGGCTCGTGGGTCTGGACGAGGACGCGGCCAGGCTTCTCGCCGCGGCCGGCGCGGCCCGCCACCTGGGCGATCTGCTGGAAGCTGCGCTCGGCGGCGCGCAAGTCACCGCCGGACAGGCCGAGATCGGCATCGATCACGCCGACGAGCGTGAGATTGGGGAAATGATAGCCCTTGGTAACGAGCTGGGTGCCGACGACGATGTCGATCGCACCGGCTTCCATCCGCGCGACGAATTCCGCCGCCTTGGCCGGCGACCAGATCGTGTCCGAGGTGACGATCGCGGTGCGCGCCTCGGGGAACAGTGCCTTGACCTCATCCGCGATCCGCTCGACGCCCGGCCCGACCGGCACGAGGCTGTCCGGCTCCTTGCATTCCGGGCAGAATTCGGGCGGCGGCATGACATGGCCGCAATGGTGGCACGCAAGCCGCGAGACGAGGCGATGCTCGACCATCCAGGCGGTGCAATTGGGGCATTGGAAGCGATGCCCGCAATGACGGCAGAGGGTCAGCGGCGCGTAGCCGCGACGGTTCAGGAACAGCAGGGCCTGCTCGCCGCGCTCCAGCGTCTCCTTGATCTCGGTGACCAGGCGCGGGGCGATCCAGCGCCCGCGCGGCGGCGGCTCGGCGATAAGATCGATCGCCTCGATGTCCGGAAGCTCGGCGGCACCGTAGCGGCCGGGCAGCCGCACTTCCTTGTAAACCCCGATCTCCGCCATCTGCCGGGTTTCGATCGCCGGTGTCGCCGAGGCGAGCACGACCGGGATCCGTTCGAGCTTGGCGCGCATCACCGCGACGTCGCGGGCATGATATTGGACGCCGTCTTCCTGCTTGAAGCTGGTTTCGTGCGCCTCGTCGACAACGATCAGGCCAAGGTCGCGATAAGGCAGGAACAGCGACGAGCGCGCGCCGACAACGACCTTGGCGTCGCCGGTGGAGATCGCGCGCCAGGCACGGCGGCGCTGCGACTGGCGCAGCCCCGAATGCCAGGCGACGGGCTCATGGCCGAAGCGCGCGGCGAAGCGCTTGAGGAAAGGTTCGGTCAAGGCGATCTCAGGAAGCAGCACCAGGGTCTGGCGACCGCGGCGGAGCGCCTCGGCGATTGCTTCGAAATAGACCTCGGTCTTGCCCGATCCGGTGACGCCGTGGAGTACGAAGGGCGCGAAATCCGGCGTTCGGACCGCCTCCACGAAGATGTCGGCGGCCTCGCGCTGGACGGCCTCGAGCGCCGGCGGCGCATGATCGGGATCGGGAGTGGGGAAGGGATCGTCGACCGAGACTTCCACCGCCTCGATCGCGCCCGTCTTGATCAAACCGCGGATCACCGCGTCTGAGACGTCGGCGGCCATGGCGAGCTCGCGGCACAGGCCCTGGCGCTCGCCGATCCGTTCCAGCGCCTGCTCGCGCTGCGGCGTCAATCGTTCGGGGACGAGGCCGGTGGCGCGATATTCGGTGACGGTGCGCCCGCCTTCCAGCGCCGAGGCGGAAGCGAGCGCCATGCGCAGCACCGCCGCGGTCGGCGCCAGATAATAATCCGCGGTCCACTCGATCAGGCGGCGCAGCGGTGCCGCGAGAGGCGGCAGATCGTAGGCCTGGACCAGTGGACGCAGGCGATTGTCGCCGACGCTCTCCGCCGCCAGCCGGTCGGCCTCCCAGACGACGCCGGTCAACTGCCGCGGACCGAGCGGCGCGAGCACGATCGAGCCCGGCTCCACCTCCATGCCGTAGGGCACACGGTAGTCGAGCGGCCCCAGGGCCTGGTTGAGGAGAAGGACACGGACGCGGCTCATCGGCTCCCGCCATATGGCCATTGCAGGCCTTTGGGAAAGAGGCGCGCGGTGCCGCTGCGTGCGGGATGCAACGCGGGCGCATGGCGAGTCGTTAGCCCTGCGTTCCAACGGAGTATCGCCCATGGACCAGTTGCTTTCCCGACGGCGCCTGCTCTCGGCAGGGCTGTCGCTTCCGTTCGTCGCGCTCGCCGGTTGCGCCGGCGGGCTGCCGGCCTTCGGATTCGAGGACGCCATCCGGCGCCTGCTCACCCTGTCTTCGCAGCGTGCATTTGCGCAATTGCTCACCGGTGAAGGATTCTTCCGCGACGAGGTCGCGCGGGTGCAGCTGCCGGCCGAGTTCGGCGGCAGCCGGGTCACCAGCGCGCTGGCGCTCGCGCTCGGCACGTCGGCGGTGCAGGATCGCCTGCTGCGTCTTGTCAACGACGCCGCCTCCGAAGCAGCCGATGCGGCCGCGCCGATCGTCTATCAGTCGATCCGCACCATGAGCATCGCCGACGCCGTGTCGATCGTGCGCGGAGGTCCCACCGCCGCGACCGACCTGCTCGAGCGAGCCATGGGCGACGCGATCGTCGACGCGATGTTTCCGGAGGTGGGGCAGGCGCTGCGGATTGCCGACAGCGGGATCGTCAACCGCGTTCTTCGGGTGGCGACCGGCATTGATTTCGCCGGTCTGCAGACGGACGTCTCGCGGAAAGCGGCGGCTGGGATCTACCGGGCGATCGGCCGCGAGGAAGCGGCGATCCGCGCCAACCCCAGTTCGGCCGGCGATCCGGTGCTGACAGGGGTGTTCGGGCTGCTGCGATAGGATTGCCGGCGACATGCGCCAGACGCTTGCCGGCGAGGCGCTCAGGCGTTGAGGCCGGCATCCACGGTGAGCACCGATCTGATGGCCAACCTGGCTGCCGGGCCGGCGAGGAAGGCGACGGCGCCGGGAACGTCGTCCGGAGTGCCGTAGCGACCGAGCGCAGTCAGGCTCGCACCATGTCGGAATGCTCGCCATCGGCAGGGTTCATGTCGGCATCGATCGGCCCCGGCTGAACAAGGTTCACTGTAACCTCGGCAAGCCCGAGCTCGGTCGTTCGCGCCTGCCCCGCCTCAGTCGGATCCGAAGCGTGTCGCCCGGGCGGACAATTCCGCGCCATTGCTCCTCGCCAGCGCGCCATAAAGATCCGGCCGCCGGCCGCGCATCCAGCGGCGACCGCTGCTTGTCGGGACGAGATCGAGATCGAGATCGGCGACGACCATGTCGTCCCCGATCGCATCGGATTCCTCCACCACATCCCCATAGGGATCGAGGATCATGGCGTGTCCGGTCCTGACCTCGTCCATGTCCCGGCCGACGCCGTTGCTGAAGACGACGAAATAGCCATTGTCGTGTGCACGCGCCGGCAGCCAGCGCATCAGCCAGCCGCGGCCGCTGGGGCCAGCGAAGGCGCGCTTCAATGCTTCCGGCTCCGTCTCCCTTCGCTCCCACAATTCGAGCGGGATCGGCTTCATGCCTCTCGGGCTGAGCGAGTTGGTGCCGCCGGTCTGGTGGGGGGCAAGCAGGACTTCGACGCCCTCCAGACCGCAGGCACGGGCATTCTCGACGAGATTGTTATCCCAGCAGATCAGGATGCCCATCCGCACGCCCCAAGGCGTGTCGAAGATTGTGTAGCGCTCTCCGGACGAAATCAGCGGATGCTCGAAGGCGTGAAGCTTGCGATGGGTGTGGCCGCTGCCATCGGGCATGCACAGGCGCCACGCATTGTAGAGCCGGCCGTCGTCGCCAATCTCCAGCCAGCCGGCGCCGATGGCGATGCCGAGTCGCTGTGCGAGCGCCGACACGGAGGTGATGCTCGGTCCGCCAACCGGCTCGGCAAGGGCGTAGAGCGCCCGGCGATCGAGGCCGGGCACGTGCCAATAGCCGCTGATGCACATCTCCGGCATGCAGGCGAGCTGCGCGCCCGCGGCGGCTGCCCGGACGGCGAAATCCTCGATGCGGGACAGGTTGAATGCCTTGTCTCCGGCGCGATGCTGGAACTGGACGGTGGCGCTTCTGATGGTTCGCGACATATCGATGCTCCTTTTGCAAGTCTGTGCCACTCCGACCTGCCAAAACTCCAATGAAAATATCGGTCGTCCTTGATAACCAGGAGGAATGGACACGGAACGCCTGCGCGCCTTCGTAGCGCTCGCCGAACACGGCCATTTCGCCCGTGCGGCACACCGCCTCAACATCACCCAACCAGGATTGACCAAGCGCATCCATGCCCTCGAAGCGGAGCTTGGCGGCGCCCTGTTCGATCGGCAACGGCAGCCTGCCGGGGTGACGCCGCTCGGTCGGCTGCTGCTTCCGCAAGCCAGGCGCATCCTCAGCGATATCGATGCCTTGGTGGACGATGCGCGGCGGGCTGCTGCGGGAGAGATTGGCAGCCTCGCCATCGGCTTCGGCCTGTAGACGATCTCGATCGCGCCGCGCCTGATCGCACGCTTCCGCGCCGATCATCCGAATGTCGGCGTAACGATGAACGATTTCTCCTCGCACGAGCAGGTCGAGCTGCTGCGCCGCGATGCGCTCGATCTCGGCTTCGTACGATTGCCCGTGCCCGCGGAGTTCGAGGCATTGCCGCTGGCCAGCGACCAGCTTGCCATTGCCAGTCCTGCGCGAATCGAAATCCGGGCCGGCGGCGACCCGGTCCAGGCGCTTGCGGATCACGACTTCGTGGCGCTTCGTGACGGACGTGGACCGGGGCTCTCGGCCCAGATCCGCGACTGGTGCCGGGCATCGGATTTCCATCCCAAGATCGTCCAGGAAGCCGACGATATCCAGACCGTGCTGGCGTTGGTCGCGGCCGGCCTGGGCTGCGCGATCGTGCCGGCGAGTTCATCGGCATTGCTTCCGGGCCGCCTGACGCTGACACCGATTGCGGGCGAAGCGGCGCGGTGGACGGTGGGGGCGGTGTGGAAGTCGAGCCGCAATTTCGGCGCGCTCGCCGGGCTGGTCCGAATCCTTCGCGCGGCCGAGGAGGCGGAAACTTGACTGGTATTCTGCCCGACCGAAGGTCAGGCCGAGAATATCCGTTCTCAGCGACCCTTCAAGCTGCGGCTCATGCTCTTCGGCAGTACGATGACGGACGCTCGGTAGATGCCGCCGCGCATCAATGGGCTCACATCGACCATGATCTCCGCATCGTCCGTATTCCAGCTCACCGACTGGCGGGACAGGAAGGGCGTCGCCGGCTTGAGCGAGGGACCGAACCGCGCCACCAGCAATTGCTCCAGCTTTGCCTTGTTGGCGGCGCTGCCGACGATGCCGTACGTGCTGCAGGTCCTGGCGCTGTCCCCGGATCTTGGAACGACGATCTGGAGATCGCCCGAGGGCCGGGCAAAATATTGTGCATCGGGGGCACCGTCCGGCGCCGTACCCGCGACGCTTTCCCATCCGCGCTGATGCAGTGCGGCGGGAGCAATGATATGGCCGTGAACCAGGGCGGCGCAAGTGACGATCGCATCCGCCACCTGCTGCGGGGTCACGGGCGCAAGGCCGGCGAGTGGATGGAGTTGCCGTGCGATGCCGCCGGACGGCGGCGGGGATCGGTCGGGCAGAGGGGCGGCGGCTGGCTCGGGCAATGCCGCGGACGCGTTTTCCGATCGTGCCGCGGGCGCAGCCTCGGCGGCGAGCGCTTGCTCGAAGTCGTCGATTGCGCCGGCACCCTTCTCCTGAGCACAAACAGCATTCGACAGCGAGATCAAGAGCGCGGGCAGGGCGACGATCTTCGCTCTTGCAACTCTGGTAGAGATATCCGGACGTTTCATCGGGATCCTTGCGGATGACTGGAGAGGTCCGCTCGAGCCGTCCAGGATCTTGCGTCCTGGCCGTTCCGCTGTTCCATGGATACGAACAGGCAGGGTTATCGGACCCGGCAGCGGCAAGGCGTCTGCTGGATAAGCGGTCGCAAGCCGTCCGGTGCGCAGGCGTGAAACACCCGTGAAATGGTGCTCCTGCACGCCTCAGCTTCAGAGGAGGCAGAACGTCGGGCTCCGCCTTGGCGCGCCGCGTTCGCGACGCAGCCGACACGACCGGACCGGGCCTCCACAATCTACATCAATCGCCGCCCGACCGAGGCCGCGCCATCGTGTGATGCGGAGCGAACGGCAGTCGGTGACGTCACTTGGGTCGGCCGCTATAACCGGCGGCCGTTCGAAGCGCATCGCCGTCCATCACGTAACCGTCGCTCACCACGGTGACGACGCGGCGAAGTGCGCCCAGCTCCCGCGAGGGATCACCGTCGACCAGCACCATGTCCGCCTCCTTGCCCACGGCGATCGAGCCGGTGCGCTTGTCGGCCCCGACCACCCTGGCCGGGAGGATGGTGGCGCTCTGGAGCGCTTCGGCGGGCGTGAAGCCGGCCTGCTGATAGATTTCCAGTTCGCGGATCAGTTCGACCCCCCAGCCGTCGGTGCCGGCGACGATCGGCACGCCGGCCTTGTGCAACTTGCCGACCAGCCCGACCATCTTCGCATAGCTCTTGCGGTAATCGTCGCGGGTATAGCCATCGACCAGCGGGTAGCCGCCGCTGGTGAAGACGGAGCGTTCGATGACCGGCGAGATGATCCCCATATAGGGGGCATAAGCCGGGTGGGGGGTGCCGCCATCCTGGGTCAGAAAGCCTTCGAAGATGACGATGGTCGGGTCGACGATCGTCTTGCGGCGGGCAAGATCGGCGATGAAGCCGGTCATCAGCGGGCCGTCGAGATCGACATCCTTGAACAGGCGCGCCGGCCCTTCCATCCGCTGCCGCGTATTGGCCTTGTCGACGACCTCCTTGGGCATCGCTTCCATCACGACGAAGTTCAAATGGGTGAGTTCGTCATAGCCGGCGGCAACGGCTTCGCTGGGTTTCATCGTCGCTGGGACGTGGCCATGGACGTGCAGCCCGAGCCGGTGGGCCTCCGCCGCCGCCGGAGCGATCCAGGCGGGATTCATCGAGGTGTAGAATTTGACGCCCCACAGGCCGGCAGCCTTTATCCGCCGCACCGCCGCGATCGCTTCGGCCTCGCTGGAGACGACCTCGGCGCCCTGCGCCGCCAGCGGATCCTTCTTGTCGATGATCGCGGAGATGAACGGCTCGCCCATCAGAAGCGCGCCGCTGGCCCGGCGTTTGGTGGCATCGACGGCGCGGTCGAACGTCGTTCCCGGGCTGCGGAAGCTGGTCATCCCGTTGGCGACGTTCGAGAGGACGCTCCAATCGTCGCCGATATGCATGTGGCTGTCCCAGATGCCGGGAACCAGGGTCTTGCCGCTGCCGTCGATGACGCGTGCTCCGGCGGGGGCTTTCAGCGATCCGGCCGGGCCGATAGCGGCGATCTTGCCGTCTTTGGCCAAGACCGCCCGGTCCGCGATGAAGACACCCTTGTCGGCGTCGAACAGCCGGACCTTGTTGAACAGCACGGGGGCGCGCGCGCCCGGAGCGAGGAAACGCTGCGCAATCGCCTTCACCTCGGATGCGGTGGCGGCATCCTGTGCGTCGCGAAGCGGCTTGAGGGCCCCCTCATAGCCGGCCGGAAGCGTCGAGATGAAGCTGACCTCTCCAAAATAGCTTCGATCCGCGTTCAGCCAGACGGGGATGGGCGAGGGCAGAATGCCGCGGATGAATGCGAGCTGGACCGTCTTCGGGCCAGCGGCACCTTGTATGGTCAGCGTCTGCCCAAAGCTCATGCGTCCCTTGCCGCTCGGCAGGAAGCCGATTCCGGCCTCACCGGCGCGGGCGAGCTGCTCGATCATCGGTGCGCCGGCGATCGAGATGCCGCCCGCCGGGATATACCAGCCGCCCGCAGGCGCGCTGCCGCTGTCGGTTGCGGTTTTCCACCGCGCGCGGCCGTTCTCGATCCGGAACTCCTCCGCCGCGTCGCCGGTCATGGTCACGCCGCGCACGACCGTCGCCTGGACCGTTCCGTCGGCGGCAAATGTCGTCACCTGATCCATCTCGGTGATCCAGCCGCGAAGCTCCTGGGACCAGCGATAGGCGGTGCGCCCGTCGGGCAGCCGCCAGCGCCACTGATCGCCATGCTTCCCTGCCTCGGAGACGACGACATAGTGAACGGCGTCGGCGGGCGGCTTGAGCAATTGCTCCTTCGGGACCGGAACCGAGGCCGCAGCGGGCGCCTGCGTCTCGTGCGCTTGAACGGCGAGCGGCGACACGGCCGCGATCAATGCGGCGACGAGAATGGAGCGCATAGGAAATCTCCCCGGAGTGTGCATCGGCAGGGTGACAAGTGTGGGCAGCAAAGGCAACCGGCTCTTACTCCATCAACGCCCTGCGAAGGCGCGTCGCTCCAGGCGCGGGAGCAAGGCACCCTGCCCGACGGCGCGGGCGACGAGGAACACGGAAAAGGCGAGCCACAGCCCGTGGTTTCCGAACGGGGCGGCGGCGAGGAGAAGCAGGGCGTAGGCGGCGAAGGCGAACGCCATCGTCGCGAGGAGGGCGCGGGTCCAGGTCGCACCGATATAGATACCGTCGAAGACGTAGGAGGGGATGCCGATCAGCGGCAGCAGCATCGCCCAGGGCAGATACAGCAGAGTGGCGGCAGTCACCGCCGGATCGGTGCTGAAGCTTGCCGCGAACGGCCCGCCGGCCGCGACATATATGAGGCTGATCAGCGCCCCGAAAGCAATGCCCCAGATCATGGTCGTCCGCACCAGCCGCTGGAAGCGGGTCCGGTCGCGAGCGCCGACCGCCTCGCCGCAGAGCACCTGGGCGGCACTCTCGAAGCCATCGAGGATCAGCGCCGAGAGAATGAACAACTGATAGAGAATGCCGTTGGCGGCGAGCACCACCGGTCCCTGTTGCGCGCCCGCGCGCACCAGCAGGAGGATCGCACCGGTCAGCAGCAACGTCCGCAGGAACAGGTCCCGATTGAGTCGGAACAGGATCCCGAGCGCCGCGCCGTCCCATGTCGTCCGGTGCCGCAGCAGGCGCAGCGCCAGGCGCGCCGGCGCTTCGCGCGCGGCGACGGCGCAGGCGGCCGCGAGCTTCAGGCCCTCCGAGATCAGGGTCGCCGTCGCCACCCCCTCGACGCCCCAGCCGAGCACGAGGACGAACAGCAGGTCGAGGGCGATATGGACGATGTTGGCCGCGACTTCGATCCACAGCACCGGGCGCACCCGCTTGCGGCCGATCAGCCATCCGACGAGCACCGCGTTGAGCAGCCAAAGCAGCCCGCCCCAATAGCGGATGCCGACATAGGCGCCGGCGGCCGTGGCGACCCCGCCTTTCGCCTGGAGCAGGTCCAGCCCGGCGGGGATCGCGATCGGCATCAGCGCGAGCAGTACAAGACCGATTGCGAGCGCAGCGCCGCATGCGCGGACCAGGGTGCCACCCTGTGACTCCGTATCGCCGCGGCCGGCGGCCTGCGCGGTGAGCGCGACGGTGCCGCTGCGCAAGAAGTTGAACACGACAAGCAGGCCCATCATGAACTTCGCGCCGAGCTCGACCCCGGCCTGGGCATTGGCATCGCCGAGACGGCCGATCACCCACAGATCGGCGATGCCGAACAAGGCGGTGGCGACATTGGTCAGCATCGAGGGCAGGGCAATGGCCCAGATCGCCCGGTGCATCCCGCTGTTGCTCATGCGGATCGTTTCCTGCTGCCGTGACTCGCGCCGGCCGCCCTGTCCGACTAGAAGAGCGCGCGAATCCTTCTTCTCGCCAAAGGGCATGCCGCAAATGAAATTCTTCGTCGACACCGCTGATACCAACGAGATCCGCGATCTTGCCGAAACCGGCCTGCTCGACGGAGTCACCACCAACCCGTCACTGATCAACAAATCCGGCCGCAACTTCCTGGAGGTGGTGAAGGAGATTTGCGAGATCGTGCCGGGGCCGGTCTCGGCCGAAGTGGTTGCCGTCGACCATGCCGAGATGATGCGCGAAGCCGAGATCTTGCGGAAGATTGCCGATAATATCACCGTGAAGGTGCCGCTCACCCTCGACGGCCTCAAGACCTGCAAGGCGCTGACCTCGGACGGTACGATGGTCAACGTTACCCTCTGCTTCACCGCCAATCAGGCGCTGCTCGCTGCCAAGGCAGGCGCCACCTTCATTTCGCCCTTCGTCGGCCGGCACGACGACATCGGCTTCGATGGCATGCAGATCATTTCCGAGATCCGGACGATCTACGACAATTACGATTTCGGCACCCAGATCCTTGTCGCCAGCATCCGCCATCCAGTGCACGTGCTGCAATCGGCGATGATCGGCGCCGACGTGATGACCGCGCCGCCGGCGGTGATCCGCCAGCTGTTCAAGCACCCGCTGACCGACAAGGGCCTCGAGGCGTTCCTGTCGGATTGGCAGAAGACCGGCCAGACGATCGCCTGATCCGGCCCTGCCGCGCGTGCTGCTTTCATCCCACGAACGGCTGGTCATCAAGCGCTACATCGTGCCCAGGGGCGGCGAGCGGATCATCGTGCTTGTCGCCTCGATCAGCCTGATCGCCGTCACCCTTGGCGTGGCCGCGCTCGTGATCGTCGCGAGCGTGATGAACGGCTATCACCAGTTCATCTTCGACAAGGTGGTCGAGACCACCGGTCATGCGGTGATCCGCGGCACGGGCGGACAATTGGCCGACTGGCAGCGTCTCGCCGCGGAGGCGCGTGCCACACCCGGCGTGACCGCCGCGACGCCGCTCATCGAGCAGAGGCTGATGGCTTCCTCGGCCGGCCGTGTGTCGCCGGCCCACCTTCGCGGCCTCCCCGCCGGTCAGATCGCGACTCCGGCGCTGCGCAACAGCCTCGTCGCCGGGCGACTCGAGCTCGATTCGGCGGGCGGCGAGATCGTGGTCGGGAGCGGCCTCGCCTCGCTATTGCCGACTGCCGTCGGCGCCAGCGTCGAGCTGATGATCGTCACCGGAAAGGACGAGGATCTCGACGTCCGCTCGGTCTCCTACCGGGTGGCCGGGATCGTCGAGACCGGCGCGCCCGATTTCGATGCCCAGGCGGTGTTGATGCCGATCGGCGAGGCGCAGACGTTGCTCGGGCTCGGCGAAGCGGTGACGTCGCTGCAGATCACCACCGCCGATCCGCGCCGGGCCGACCTGGTGCTCGCGCCGCTCGCCGCCCGCACCGGTCCGGGCGCGACGCTCAAGACCTGGAAGGATCTGAACGCGGAATTGTTTACCGCGCTCGCGGTCGACAAGATCGGCATGTTCGTGGTGCTTGCGATCATCATCCTCGTCGCGGTGTTCAACATCCTCTCCGCTCTGGTGATGCTGGTCCGTGCCAAGACCGGCGACATCGCGATCATGCGCACGATGGGCGCGAGCCGCGGCTCGATGCTGCGCATCTTCATCGCGATCGGCAGCGCAATCGGTGCGCTGGGCACGCTGACCGGGCTCGGCCTCGGGCTTCTGTTCCTGCAGTTCCGCGGGCCCATCGGCATCGCCATCCAGCTGGTGACCCGGCCCTCGACCGAGGCTGCATCGGATTTCCTGGTTCAGCTTCCCGCGGTCGTGGATCCGCTTGAGATCGCGGTGATCGTCTTGTCCGCGCTGCTGCTCAGCGTCGCGGCAACCCTGTATCCCGCCCTGCGCGCGGCCGGCACCGATCCGGTCAGGGTGCTGAAATATGGGTGATTTGCGATAGCCTGCAGGTCTGCGGACCAAACAGGGCATCGCTTATTAACCGTCTTCGGGTTAGGCTCCGAGTCATGGGTATGGTGATCAGCTTCGAGGAAAAGGCGGTGGCGAATCTCCGCGCCCGCATTGCCGCGGCGGAGGAAGCGAATCAGGATCTGATCGCCTTCGCGCGCGGCCATTCCGGCGCCGTCGCCTCGATACACGAGGCGGTGATCGCTGCGATCGAGGCGGAAGGCTTCGATCATCTCATCCACATCGTTACGCAGGAATGGCCCCAGATCCTCGGTCTCGACGCGGTCGCAGTCGCTTTGTTCGTCGGCGACAAGGGCGTGCGCGCCGATGCCTCGGGGCTTCAGTTCGTCGATCCGCGGGTGATCGAGCGATCGGTCGAGGGGCTGGAAGGCGTCGTCCTGCGCGGCGTCGAGCGCGGCCATCCGATCTTTGGCCCGGCCTGCGACCTGATTCGCGCCGAGGCCCTGGTTCGGCTCGACAGCGAGGCGCCACTTCCCGGTGGCCTGCTCGCGCTTGGCCAGCGCGCCGCGCAAGGCTTCGAGACGCGCCACGGCTCCGAGCTCCTGCTCTTCCTCGGCCGCGTGCTGACGCGCTGCATGGGCCGGTGCCTGATCTCCTGAGCGACCACCCGGCGCGCGGGATCGCACTGGAGTGGCAGAATCATCTCGCCCGCGATCGCCGGCGATCGCCGCACACGGTGCGCGCTTATGCCGCCACGGCGCATCGGCTGATCGATTTCCTTGCCGAGCATCTCGGCGGCCCGGTCGACGGCGCGGCGCTCGGGCGCCTCCAGCCGGCGGATCTGCGTGCCTTCCTGGCCAAGCGTCGTGGCGACGGTCTCGGCAATGCCTCGGCAGCCCGCGAACTCTCGGCCGTGCGGAACTTACTCGGCTTCGCCGCGGGCGGGCAGGGGGGCGACACCAGCATTCCGCGTCTCAAGGGACCGAAGATCCCCCGCAACGTGCCGCGGCCGGTGTCGCCGCAGGAGGCGGTGGCGCTGGCCGAGGAGGTGGGCGAAGATGCGACCGCGGAATGGATCGCAGCCCGTGATTTCGCGATCCTGCTGCTGCTTTACGGCTCTGGTCTTCGCGTCGGCGAGGCGCTCGGGCTCACCGGCGCGGCGCTGCCGCTCGGCGAGACGCTGAGCGTCACCGGCAAAAGGGCGAAGACGCGAGTTGTGCCATTATTGCCCCAGGTGCGGCAGGCGATCGAGACCTACGTGGACCTCTCGCCCTGGGGTGCCGCGCGATCCGAGCCCCTGTTCCGGGGTGCGCGGGGAGGGCCGCTCAACGGCGAGATGGTGCGCCGGGTGGTTCGCCGGGCCCGCGTCCGGCTGGGCCTCTCGCATCGGACGACGCCGCACGCGCTGCGTCACAGCTTCGCGACCCATCTGCTCGGCCGCGGTGCGGATCTGCGCTCGCTGCAGGAACTGCTCGGGCATGCGAGCCTGTCGTCGACGCAGATCTACACCGCCGTCGACATGGCGCATCTGCTCGACGTCTACAGGAATGCCCACCCGCGGGCATAAGTCCGGTTCCCGTGGCGTCCCCTGGGGGAACGCCGGCCCTCAGGCGTCGGGGTGCCGCTTGCGCCAGGTGAACTGGCGCCAGACATACGCGAGCACGATCAGGACGATGATCGCCGAGGACAGCGGACCGAGCACCTTGTTGATGTCGTCGAACTGCCTGCCGAGCAGATAGCCGGCAACGGCGAGCGCCGAGCTCCAGCCTGCAGTGCCGATCGTCGACCAGATCAGGAAGCTGCGAAGCCGCATCTTGAGCAGCCCGGCGGGAATGGAAACGACGGAGCGGACCGTCGGGAGCAGCCGACCGACGCCCACGATCGCCGAGCCGAATCGCCCGAAGAGCTTCTCGGATTTCTCGATGTCGTACCAGTCGAGGGTCAGCCAGCGGCCGTGCTTCTCGATGAACGGGCGAAAGCGATCAAGCCCGATGACGCGAGCAACGAGATACCAGAAGAAATTGCCGAACATGGCGCCCGCCGTGCCGCTGGCGATGACTCCGGGAAGGGTCATCGAACCTTGCGCCGCGGCGACGCCCGCCACCGGCATGATCACTTCGGAAGGTATCGGCGGGAACACCGTCTCCAGGAACATCAAGAACGCGACACCGATATAGCCGGTCTTGTCGATGAGGGTGACGACCCAATCGCTCATCGCGCTGCCGCCTTCGACTTGGCCTCGATCGCGTCCCAGATCAGGGCCGGGGTGTCGGTGCCGTTGAAGCGGTCGATGGCGACGATGCCGGTTGGGGATGTCACGTTGATCTCCGTCAGGTAGGTGCCGCCGATCACGTCGATGCCAACGAACAGGAGCCCGCGGCGGGCGAGCTCCGGGCCGAGCGCGTCGCAGATTTCCTGTTCGCGCGGGGTGAGGTCGGCCGCATGGGCGGTGCCGCCGGCCGCGAGGTTCGAGCGGATCTCGCCGGCGCCGGGAACACGGTTGATCGCGCCGGCGACCTTGCCGTCGACCAAAACGATTCGTTTGTCGCCCTGTGCGACCTCGGGGAGGAAGGGCTGAACCATGAACGGTTCGGCCCAGACCTGGCCGAACAATTCCACGAGCGCGCCGAGATTGGTGCCGTCGCGGCCGATCTTGAACACTGCGGAGCCGGCATTGCCGTGGAGCGGCTTGACGACGATGTCACCATACTCGGCGTTGAAGGCGCGGACGTCGTCGATCGCGCGGGTGATCATCGTCGGCGGCATGAACCGCGCATAATCGAGCACGAACAGTTTCTCGGGCGCGTTGCGCACGGACACCGGATCGTTGGCGACGAGGGTCTGCGCCTGGACACGCTCGAGCAGATGGGTCGCGGTGATGTAGGCGAGATCGAACGGCGGATCCTGTCGCATCAGCACGACGTCGACATCCCCCTCGAGATCGAGCCTGGTCCAGGCGCCGGCCTCATAATGGTCGCCAGAGATTGGACGGACCTGAATCGGACGCGCTTTCGCCGAGACGCGGCCGTCACGATAAGCGAGGTCGCCTGCAAGATAATGAAAGAGCCGGTGACCGCGTGCCTGCGCCGAGAGCATCAGGGCAAAAGTCGAATCGCCTGCGATGTTGATTCCCTCCAGCGGATCCATCTGGACGGCGACGGTCAGTGTCATGCGCGCTCCCTTTCGCCCGCGCCCTTAAGGGAGCAATGGGCGGCTGTCACTTGCAGGGTTGGTGCACGCAGGTGCGCAGGGGACATTCGCGCTGCGCGCATGTTCACAGGAGGGGAGGTCAGTCGGCGCCATCCGACACCATCCGGCCGACGCCCTCTCGTGGAGTTGCTCGAGGTGCATGTGAGGTCTCCACTGGCGTGAGACGATGAAAGGAACGCCGCGCGAGCGATCGGAGAGATAAACCTGTTTCGCGAGTGAAAACGGCGCCTCATCCACGCGCTTATCCCCGGGCTTATCCCCAATTTTCGAAAGGGTTGCGGAACCGAACGCTTGACGATGCGCGGCCGGCGAGCCAAATGGCGGTCACCGGCAGGGACGGGGTGGTTTGCTCCACTAACCTGCTGGCGGATCTCGGAATTTTCTGAAATCTGGCTCTTGACGGAGGCTTTCGGGTCTTCCATATGGGGTTTGTCGACGGGGCGGCGCGGATGCGTTTTCGCCTGGTTGGCCACTCTTTGAAAATCGAGTATTGAGAGGCTGGACGGCCTGGGGAAACCTTGGAAGTCCGGCAGGCTTCGGCGCCTTTGCGGTGCTGGGGTTGGAAGTCTCTCGAAGCGGCGCTGGCGCCGGTACTGAGGAGCTTGCTCTTCGGGATCGCGGGTTGGCGGGTAGTGGTTTCGACTGTCACGAAAGCTTCGAAAAACTTTCAAAAAGCCATTGACGGGCGGTTTTGCCGCTCATATATGGCCTCTCACCGACGGGGCAGCGAT
>NZ_PXYI01000002.1 GCF_003012735.1 Allosphingosinicella deserti
GAACGATCACAATTCCTGTCAGAACCCGTTTCAAGGTCGGCGCAAGCCGGTTCTTCGCATCCTATCGAGGCTCCTCCCCAATGAGCTTCGGGTCCTGGGAGCCGGCAATATGCTTGCCGGCTCCTTTTTTGCGGCTGCATGGGCGCGCGCGATCGCCCGTCCCGGGAGACCTCGTCCTTTTTTCAGAAAAGCGGTGGCCCCGAATTGGGCGGATGCTCTAGGCTCCGCCGATGGGGGATGAAGGATTTCCAAGCCGCGAGCGGGGGTTAGGCGACACGGCGGCGGCCCGGCACCGCGCGCCGACGGCCTTCATGCTGCTCTACGCGCTGGCTTACACCGGGCTGTTCGTCGCCTTCATTCCGTTCTTCAGTCTGTTGCTGCCGGTCAAGGTGGAAGCGGTGTCGGCAGCGGACCGCGTGGCCCTGCTGAGCCGAATCACCCTGGTCGGTGCCTTGGTGGCGAGTGTTTCCAACATCGCGTTCGGAGCGCTGAGCGACCGCACCTATCGCACCCGCGGAACCCGCCGGCCGTGGCTGCTCGCCGGGCTGATCATGCTGATCGGCGCTTATGCGATCGTCAATCTTGCCGGGGATGGAACGGCGTTGCTGCTCGGCGTGGCCGTCTTCCAAATCGCCCTCAACGCGATGTTTGCGCCATTGATCGCGATCATGGCCGACGAAGTGCCCGACGATCGGAAGGGCGTGATGGCGGGTCTGCTCGGAATTGCCCAGCCGGTGGCGACGCTCGCCGGAGTCGGGGTGACCCTGGATTTCGTATCCGGCAAGGCAGCGCAATATGCTTTGGTCTGCCTGGCGACAGCGGCGTTGATCCTGCCGTTGCTGTTGTTCGGCCGTGAAGGCGCACTGCCGGTGCCGCCCACGGCGCAGGCGAATGGCGGGCGCTTCCAGCGCCGCGATCTCGCGCTCGCCTGGGCGGGAAAGCTCGCTATTCAGGTCGCCGGCACGGCGGTCGTCACCTATTTCTTCTTCTACACGAGCGATCTGCTCCGCGGCGAAGCCAACGGCCAGGCGCGCGCGCGCACCATCGCCTGGATCATGGCCGCCGCGACCATCGTCGCAATCCCGCTCGCACTGGCCTGCGGCCGGATCTCCGACCGGATCGGCCGCCGCAAGCCATTGCTCGCCTTCGCCAGCGCGGGAATGGTCGCCGGGCTCGCTCTGATGGCCGGTGCCGGGCGGTGGGAGGTGGCCGCGATCGGCTATACGGCGTTCGCGGCGACCTATGCGGTGTTCATCGCCCTCCACGCCGCCTTCACCATGCAATTGCTCCCCTCGCCCGCCCATCGCGGCCGCGACCTCGGTTTCTTCAACCTCACCAACACCTTGCCCAACGTCGCCGGGCCTTTGCTTGCCTTGCTGCTGGTCGGCGGTGCCTCGACCTTCCCGATCCTGTGGACGGCCGCGGCGATCCTGTGTGCGCTCGGCGGCGGTCTGCTGATGCTCGTGCGGGGACAGCAATGACGACCCCAGCATCGGTCCCCGCGTGAACGGGAGGGAAACGCCGATGGCATTACGGTTCAAGCGGACGAAGGAGAGCGCCGGGCTGCTGCGCCGCGATGACTATCGTCCCCCGGAGTGGATCGTTCCCGATTCCGCACTCGACATCGAGATTTTCGCCGACTGCTTTCGGGTCCGTGCGACGCTGGACGTCGCCCGGGCCGAAGGATCGTCGGCACCGCTCCGGCTCGACGGCGAAGGGCTTCGGCTGCTCGGGCTCAAAATCGACGGCAGGCCCGCCGCGCACAAGCTCGACAAGACCGGGCTGACCGTCCGGATCGCCGCAGATCGCGCCCGTGTGGAGACGATCGTCGAAGCGCCGCTCGGCAGCGAGCAGCTCGGCCTGTTCGCCCAGGGCGGGCTGGTCTGCACCCAATGCGAGCCCCAGGGATTCCGGCGCATCACCTTCTTTCCCGATCGCCCGGACGTCCTCAGCCGCTTCCGCACCCGGATCACCGCCGACGCAGCGCGATTCCCGATCCTGCTCGGCAATGGCAATGCCGACGGCGCCGGCGCACTCGATGGCGGCCGCCACTGGACGGCGTGGGACGATTCCGTGCCCAAGCCGTGTTATGCTTTCTCCGTCGTCGCGGGCGACCCGGCGGCGCGGCGGGACAGGTTCGTCACCAGGGACGGCCGCAACGTCGAGCTCGCCATCTTCTCGGAGGCCGCCGAGGTGCCGAGATCGGCGCATGCGATGGCCGCGCTCAAGGCGGCAATGGCCTGGGACGAGGTCAACTATGGCCGCGTCTACGATCTCGACCGCTACGCGATCGTCGCAGTGCCGGGCTACCGCTTTGGTGCCGTCGAGGCGAAAGCGCTCAACATCTTCGACTCCGCCTTACTGCTTGGGCATCCCGCAACGTCGACGGACGGTGAGCTGGAGGCGATCACCGCCCTCGTCGGCCACGAATATTTCCACAATTGGTCCGGCAACCGGGTCACAATCCGGGACTGGTTCGAGCTTGCCCTGAAGGAAGGGCTTGCCGTCTTCCGCGATCAGGAATTCTGTGCCGCGCTCGGGTCACCAGCGGCGAAACGCATCCAAGACGTCAAGGCGCTGCGCGCCGCCCAGTTCGTCCAGGACGAGGGTCCAGGCGCGCACCCCGTCCGCCCCGAGCAATGCGAAACCATTGCCGACCTCTACGACGCCACGGTGTACATCAAGGGCGCGGAAGTGGTGCGGATGCTGCGGACGATCGCCGGTCCACAGGCGTTCGGCGCCGGACTCGACACCTTCTTCGCCCGCCATGACGGCACCGGAGCGACATGCGACGCGCTGATCGCCGCCGTCGCCGAGCACAGCCCGGACCGGCTGGAGACGTTCGACCGCTGGTATGCGAACACCGGCACCCCGCGGATCACCGCGTCCCTGAGGCAGGACGGTGCGCGTGCGATCCTGACGCTTGTGCAGGACGGTTCGCTTCCGATCCCGATCGGCTGCGCGCTGTTCGGGCCGGACCGAAAGCGGGCCGAGAAGTTAGTGCTGCTCGAGGCGAAGCGACAGGATTTCGTGTTCGAGGACGTTCCCGGACCACTCCTGCTCTCCATCAACCGCACATTCTCGGCGCCGGTGCAGATCGAGTGCGAGCGGACCGACACCGCGCTGCACGCGCTTGCCCTGATCGACGACGATCCCGTGGCGCGCTGGCAGGCGCTGCAGGACCTCGCCGCACGGGCCATCCTTGGCGAGGCCCACACCGCGGCGGTGATCGACGCCATCGCACGCGCGCTCGACGATCATGCGCAGGATCCTGCTCTCGCCGCCGAATTCGCCGCCCTGCCCGCCCAGAGCAGGATCGCCGACGGGCTCGAGGCCGCCGATCCCGGCGCGATTCTCCGCGGTTGGCGCGCAGTGCAGGCGGACATCGGCCGCGCGCTCGCGCCCCGGTGGCGCACCTTCCATGCCGCGGACGGCGCGACTGGCGCAGGAGTGCGCGCGCTGCGGGTGCTCGCATTACAGTATCTGCTCGCCGCCGACGTGCCGGACGCAGGCGCGCTCGCGCTGACGGATGTCGAGGGCAGCGCCACCCTGACCGAGCGATATGGTGCGCTGCGGGCACTCGCCGATAGCGACGCGGCCGAGCGGCCGGCCGCGCTCGACCTCTTCTACCGGCGGCATCGCGCCGACCCCGCGCTGCTCGACAAATGGTTCTGCGCCCAGGCGCTCTCGCTGCGCCCCGACACGGTCAGCGCGGCGCCCCGATTGCTCACCCATCCCGATTTCTCGCTCGCCGCGCCGAACCGGCTGGGCGCGATCGTCGGCGGCTTCACGGCCAATTCCGGCGCCTTCCACCACCCGAGTGGCCGCGGCTACAAATTCGTGACCGACGTGGTGCTCGCGTCCGATCGGATCGCACCCGCGGGCGCTGCAAGGCTGGCAAGGCCTCTGGCACGCTGGCACCGAATCGAGCCGGTGCGGGCGGCGCTGATGCGGGCGGAGGTGGCGCGGATCGCGGGAACGGCCGGGATCTCGCCGGAGCTGCGCAAGGCCGTCGGCGCCGTTCAGCCCAGCTGTATCTCGTAGAGGCGGCTCCAGTTCTTGCCGGTGACGAACAGCCTGCCGCTTTGCGGATCGTGCGCGATCCCGTTGGCGACCTTCTCGCGGTCGCCGGCCGCGGCCTCGGCGACGATCGGGCCGAGATCGATCCAGCCGCGCACGACGCCCGTCACCGGATCGATCCGCGCGATCGCCGGCAAGGTCAGCACGTTGGCCCAAATCTCTCCAGCCACATATTGCAGCTCGTTGATCCACGGCAGCGGCCGCCCGCCCGCAGTGACGACAAGGCTGCAGGCCGGCGCCAGCGTCACGGGATCCAGATAGGACAGACGCGGGGTGCCGTTGCTCATGATCAGGCGGGTGCCGTCATTGGTCAGTCCCCATCCCTCACCATCGAACGCGAACTCGCCGCGAAGCGCGAGCGTCCGGCGATCCCAGCGGAACCCGCGGCCGCCCTGGTAGGTGAGACTGAGCAATTCGTCGCCCCACGCGGTAAGGCCCTCGCCGAACAGATCGTCCGGCACGCGTGACGATTGCAGCACCGCGCCGTCCTCCAGCCGAACCCGGCGGACCGTCGAGCACCCCGTCAGCCCGGTGCTTTCGAACAGGGCATCATCCACCCAGCAGAGTCCCTGCGTGAAAGCTTGGGGATCATGGGGATGCGCGGCAACGACTGTGCAGGGGGAGAGGGAAAGCATCGACACGCGGGTGACCTCGGGAGGATTCATCGTCGCCAATGCGGCCGCGCGCCCGTGAGAACAAGCATCGCCGCGCGGGAGCGCTCGCACCCGGAGACGTCAACGGCGGGAGCCGGCCGTCGTCTGCCTTCCGTCATCTCGGAGATGCAACGTTGCCAAGCGGTCAATGGCGGACAGTTCGAAAATTCCCAGCGCCGTTCCGGCGTGAACGCCTCGCACCGCAATAACCCACACCTTCCCCCATCGCCGCATACGCGCTAAGGGCCGCGCCAACCGCGCCGGGCCGCGTCCTGCTCTCCGGCGCAAAGTACCACTTTGCGACGAGGCACTTATGACCGCTGTCGGCCACGACACTCTCCAGACCCGTACCACCCTCAACGTCGGGGGCAAGGATTACGCTTATTACTCGCTGGCCAAGGCAGCGGCGCAGCTCGGCGACGTGTCGCGCCTGCCCTTCTCGATGAAGGTGCTGCTCGAGAATCTGCTGCGCTTCGAGGACGGAGTCACCGTGTCGCGCGACGACGTCCAGGCGCTCGTCGACTGGCAGAAGGAGCGGTCGTCGACTCGCGAAATCCAGTACCGTCCGGCGCGCGTGCTGATGCAGGATTTCACCGGCGTTCCCGCGGTCGTCGACCTCGCCGCGATGCGCGACGGAATCGCCAAACTCGGCGGCAATCCCGAGCTGATCAATCCGCTCGTTCCGGTGCATCTCGTCATCGACCACTCGGTGATGGTCGACGAGTTCGGCACCCCCAAAGCGTTCGAGCAGAACGTCGCGCTGGAATATCAGCGCAACATGGAGCGCTACCAGTTCCTGAAATGGGGCTCGTCGGCGTTCAACAATTTCAAGGTGGTGCCGCCGGGTACGGGCATCTGCCACCAGGTTAATCTCGAATATATCGCCCGTTCGGTGTGGACCTCCAACGACCAGAATGGCGCCGAAATCGCCTATCCGGATACGCTGGTCGGCACCGATAGCCACACGACGATGGTCAACGGCCTCGGCGTGCTCGGCTGGGGCGTCGGCGGCATCGAGGCGGAAGCGGCGATGCTCGGCCAGCCGGTATCGATGCTGATTCCCGAAGTGGTCGGCTTCCACCTGTCCGGGGCGCTCAAGGAAGGCATCACCGCCACCGATCTCGTCCTCACCGTCACCCAGATGCTCCGCAAGAAGGGCGTCGTCGGCCGGTTCGTCGAATTCTACGGCCCGGGCGTGTCGGAGCTGTCGGTCGCCGACCGTGCGACCATCGCCAACATGGCGCCCGAATATGGCGCGACCTGCGGCTTCTTCCCGGTCGACCACAAGACGCTCGACTACATGCGCCTGACCGGCCGTTCGGAAGAGACGATCGCCCTCGTCGAGGCTTATTCCAAGGCACAGGGCCTGTGGCTCGATCCGGCGATCGAGCCGCTGTTCACCGACACGCTCGGCCTCGACATGGCCAGCGTCGAACCCTCGCTGGCCGGCCCGAAACGCCCGCAGGACAAGGTTCTCCTGTCCAAGGTCGACGAGGAATTCATCGCCAACTTCACCAAGGAGTTCGGCCATGAAGCGACCGAACTCGGTGAGCGCTTCCCGACCGGCAGCCACGATCTGGGCCATGGCGACGTCGTCATCGCAGCGATCACCAGCTGCACCAACACCTCCAATCCCGCCGTGCTCGTCGCCGCCGGCCTGGTCGCCCGCAAGGCGCGCGAGAAGGGCCTGGAGCGCAAGCCGTGGGTCAAGAGCTCGCTCGCGCCCGGTTCGCAGGTGGTCACCGACTATCTCGTCGCCGCTGGCCTGCAGGAGGATCTCGATGCGATCGGGTTCAACCTCACCGGCTATGGCTGCACCACGTGCATCGGCAATTCGGGTCCGCTGCCCGAGCATATTTCCAAGGCGATCAACGAGAATGATCTCGTCGCCGCCTCGGTGCTGTCCGGCAACCGCAATTTCGAAGGCCGCGTATCGCCCGACGTGCGCGCCAACTTCCTCGCCTCGCCGCCGCTGGTCGTCGCCTATGCGCTGAAGGGCACGGTGACCTCGGACATGATCGAGCAGCCGATCGGCACCGGCAAGGACGGCGTCGACGTCTTCCTCAAGGACATCTGGCCGAGCAACGCCGAAGTCCGTGACCTGATGGACCGCTACGTCACCGGCGACATGTTCCGCAGCCGCTATGCCGACGTCTACAAGGGCGATGCGCGGTGGAGCGCGATCCCGGTCACCGGCGGCGAGACCTATGCTTGGTCGGCCGGATCGACCTACATCCAGAACCCGCCTTATTTCGAAGGCATGTCGATGACCCCGACCCCGCCGGGCGACATTGTCGGCGCACGGCCGCTCGCCATCTTCGGCGATTCGATCACCACCGACCACATCTCGCCGGCCGGCGCGATCAAGGCGGACAGTCCCGGCGGCCGCTACCTGACCGAGCATCAGGTCGCCCGTCCGGACTTCAACAGCTACGGCGCCCGCCGCGGCAACCATGAAGTGATGATGCGCGGCACCTTCGCCAACATCCGCATCAGGAACCGGATGACCCCGGGAATCGAAGGCGGGGTCACCAAGCACATCCCGACCGGCGAAGTGATGGCGATCTACGACGCCGCGATGCGTTACAAGGAGGCGGGCACGCCGCTCGTCGTCATCGCCGGCAAGGAATATGGCACCGGATCGTCGCGCGACTGGGCGGCCAAGGGCACCAACCTGCTCGGCGTCCGCGCCGTGATCGCGGAGACCTACGAGCGCATCCACCGCTCCAACCTGGTCGGCATGGGCGTCCTGCCGCTGCAGTTCGTCGGCGATGTGCCGACGTTCGACGGCAGCGAGATGTTCAGCGTCACCAACATCACCGACCTGAAGCCGCGCCAGGAAGTGGAGGTCGTGGTCAGCAAGGCCGATGGTTCGTCCTTCACCTTCACCGCCCGCTGCCGGATCGACACGCTGAACGAGCTCGAATATTTCAAGCATGGCGGCATCCTGCACTACGTGCTGCGCCAGCTTGCCCGGGGGAAGGCCGCCTGAGCGGCACCGAACTCCTCGTAGAGACTGCCGGCTGGGCCGGCGCCGTCCTGATCCTGGTCGCTTATCTGCTCCTCTCGATGGGGCGGATGAGCGGCCAGTCGGCCGCCTATCAGGCGATGAACGTCGTCGGCGCGGCCGGCTTCATCGTCAACGGAGTCTGGCACGGCGCAATGCCGTCCGCGACGCTCAACGTCATCTGGATGCTGATCGGAGTCGTTGCCCTGACGCGGATCGCACGCCGGCGGACCGACATTACGCGCCCCTCGCCGAGCCGGCCCGGAGAGGATTGACTCGCGTCGCGACCCGCGCCTGCCAGAGAGCAAGCGCCGGAACGACGCCAAGCTCCATGCCGAGGCCGAACAGGTGGCCGGCGCTCGGCACCCCAACGACCAGCAGCGACAGCAACCGGGCGAGCCCCCCGCAGACGACCACCAGTGTCAGCCCCTGGAACAGCGCGCTCTTGGCCTCGATCCGCGGAATGCAGGCGGCAAAGCCCAGCCCCACGCCGATCAGCAGGCCCGACAGATAGCGGAAATGGCTGTCGAGATCGGTGGGTGGAATGCCGACGTGCTTCACCATGGCGACGCTCTCGATCACACCGGCCCCGCCGGCGGCGAACGGCACCAGGCACGCCAGCGCCACGGCGAATTGCAACAGACGGCGTTCGTGCATCGATCCTCCTCACGGCCCGGCGACGGACGAGCGGACGGTGAACGTTTGCGCTGCTCCGCCGTATCCGCGCGGCATGGCGGCGGAACGACCGGAACCGGCCCGGGGCGCAGAGGTTGGTCCGTCAACGCTTTCGAGGAGAGCAAGATGAGCAAGAACCAGCACAATCCCGACTCGAGCGACCGCCCGCTCAACCAGAACAACCAGATGTCGGACGATCCTGCCGACGGCAGCCGCAACAGCTTCGTGCTCGGCAAGGACGGCGGCTCCCCGGCCGAAAAGAAGCCGCCGCAGGAGCGCCAGGACCAGTCGACCATCGAAGCCTTCGGCGAGGAAGGCGCGGGCGTCGCGCCCAAGGAGTAAGCGCATGAGCGAGACCGAAACCCTCGACATGATCCACGAGGACGGGCTGCCCGGGCACGAAAGCCAGATGGACGACAAGCCGGATTGGCAACCGCGCTATGCCGGGTCCGGCCGCCTCGAGGGCAAGGTCGCGCTGATCACCGGCGCAGACAGCGGCATCGGCCGGGCGGTCGCGGCCCTGTTCGCCCGGGAGGGCGCCGACATCGCCATTCTCTATCTGTGCGAGCATGACGACGCCGCCAAGACGAAGCAGATCGTGGAGCGCGAGGGCCGCCGCGCGATCACGATCGCAGGTGATGTCGGCGAAAAGGATTTCTGCGACCGCGCCTTGGCCGAGACCGTCGAGAAACTCGGCGGCCTCGACATCCTGGTGAACAACGCCGCGGAGCAGCATCCCGACAAGGACATACGGGACATTACCGAAGAGCAGCTGAAGCGCACCTTCCAGACCAATATCTTCGGCTATTTCTTCATGGTCCAGGCGGCGCGGCCGCACCTGAAATCCGGCTCGGCGATCATCAACTGCACCTCGGTGACGATGTATCAAGGCTCGAAGGAGCTGCTCGATTATTCGGCCACCAAGGGCGCGATCACCGCCTTCACCCGATCGCTGTCCGAGAATCTGATCGAGGCCGGCATCCGCGTGAATGCGGTGGCGCCGGGGCCGATCTGGACCCCGCTCAATCCCTCCGGCGGCGCCAGCCCGGATAAGCTTGAAACGTTCGGTGAGGACACGCCGATGGGCCGCCCGGGTCAGCCCAACGAAGTCGCGCCGAGCTTCCTGTTCCTGGCCTGCGAGGATTCGAGCTACATGTCGGGGCAGGTTCTGCACCCGAACGGCGGCACGATCGTCAACGGCTGATCGAAGGCGATCGGGGCGTCTGTCTCACCGGCCCGGTCGACGCCGCTTCTGGCGGGCGATGATAATTGTTATGCTGACCTTCTGAACAGAAACAGGGGGTGACAATGGCGCGTGTAATCGGTGGCGTGCTCCTCGGCCTGATTGCCGCATTCGTGGCGATCTGGTCCGTGGAAATGGTGAACCACCTCATCTACCCGCTTCCGCGCGACATCCGGGTCGACGATCCGGAGGGCCTTGGCGCCTATGTTCGCGCGATGTCGATCGGCGCCCAGTTGTTCGTTGCCGGAGGATGGCTGGCCGGTGCTTTCGTCGGCGGATGGGTTGCAGGATCGATCAGCCGGCGTAGCTGGACGATCTGGCTGATCGCCGGCCTCATCGTGATCGCCGGGCTTGCCAACATCCTGTACGTGACCCACCCGACCTTTCTCAAGATCGCTTCGGTGGTCGCGCCGCTGATCGGCGGGCTGATCGCAGCCCTGCTTCTGCGCCGCTGCCCTTCGGCGGGGATGGGGGCGCCGGTATGAGCCGTTACCGCAGCTTCGCCGAATTCTGGCCTTTCTACCTGCGCGAGCATTCGCGCCCGACCACCCGCGCGCTCCATTATGCCGGCACCGGCCTCGTCATCCTGCTCGGTGCCGGGGCGATCGCCAGCGGCGACGCGCGGCTGATGATCGCGCTTCCGATCGCCGGCTACGGGTTCGCCTGGGCGAGCCATGCCGTGGTCGAGCGCAACCGTCCCGCGACGTTCAAATATCCCTTGTGGTCGCTCGCCGCCGATTTCCGGATGTTCTTCCTGTGGCTCACGGGCCGGATCGGCCGCGAGCTGCAGTCGGCGGGCGTTCGCACCGACGGGCGCGGCCAAGGGCGCAGCGATACGCCCGATGCCCGGTGACGATCCCGGGATAGAGCGCGCCCTCGCCAAGCTCAGGGTGCGCGACGTCGTTACTCCGGAAGAAGAACGAGTCTTCACCGCCTCGATCGCCGAGACGCGGGTAATCGCCGCGCACCGCCAGATCGTTCGATCCGGCACCACGCTCAGCGAGTCGACGCTTCTGCTGGATGGGTTGGCTTGCCGCTACAAGGATCTCGCCAATGGCGAACGTCAGATCCAGGAGGTCCACGTTCCAGGCGATTATGTCGATCTGCACGGATTCCTGCTCAAGACGCTCGATCATAATGTCGGCGCGCTCACCGACGTCCGGATCGCGCTGGTTCCGCACGACGCGTTGCGCGAGATCACCGAAAACCATCCGCATCTGGCACGTTTGCTGTGGTTTTCGACCTTGCTCGACGCCGCCATCCAGCGCGAGCGCATTCTGTCGATCGGACGTCGCAATGCGGCGTCGCGGATCGCCCATCTGATCTGCGAGCTGTATCTGCGGATGCAGGTCTCCGGTCTTGCCGAGGAAGGCCGATACGCGCTGCCGATCACCCAGACCGACATCGCCGATACCTGCGGACTCACGCCCGTCCACGTCAACCGCATGCTCCGGCGCTTGCGCGGCGAGGGCCTGATGACCTTTCGTGGCGGCGAGGTGGTGATCCACGATTGGGACGGTCTCGTCCGAGTCGCCGAGTTCGATCCGACCTACCTGCATCTGGATCGGCGCCCGCGATAGGGCTTCGGGGATGAGATCTGTTCCGGGGAGGTGTGCAGCTTCCGAGGTGCGCCTTAAGGAAGGGAGGGTTTCGACAGGCTCAACCCGAACGGGGCAGGCCTACCGCACCCTTGCGCGGGAGCCGGTCTCCGGTCTCGCGACGCGGCGTTAAAAGCCTACAGGTTCACCACCTCGAACGACGCTCGGTCCAGCATCCGCTCGGCGAGCATTGCGCGGTGGCAAACGGGCGCGTCCTTTTCGTAGCAGAGCAAGGCGGCGCGGCGTTCCTCTGCAGCGCCCAGAGCCTGGACCATGGCGATCTCGGCTTCAGGAGTCTCGAGCTGATCGGCATAGATGGCGCGCATCTCGGCGGTGCGCCCGGCTCGGGCAGCCTGCCGCCCGGCCGCGGGCGTGCCGAGCGGGCGAAGGTGCAGGTAGTCGATGCCGCGCTCGCGCAGGGCTCCTGAGAGCGCCGTCTTCGAGAAACCGGGCCTGCGCGATGCGGCCACGGCGCGGACGTCGATCAACAGATCGACTCCGGCCGCCTGGAGTTCGCCGAGAAACTCGTCCAGCGTCTTCCCTTCGTAGCCGATGGTGAAAAGCGGCCGCATGGCTTCCCCGCTCAGTCGAATATCTCCTCGAGCCAGCTCTTGCGCCGCTTGTGGGGCTTCTGGTGACCGTGGCCATAACCCTGATGCGGCTGCCCCCACGGCGCCTGCTGCTGAGGCGGCGGGGCATATTGCGGGGAGGCGGGTTGCGGGGTGTATTGCTGCGTCGGCTGGGCAGCGGCCGGCGCCGCGCTGCGCTCGATGATCTTGTCGAGCTCGCCACGATCCAGCCAGACACCGCGGCAATTCGGGCAATAGTCGATCTCGATCGTCTGCCGTTCGCTCATCACCAGCGGTGTGCCGTCGACTGGGCAGGCCATCGGGCCGGATCGGGTCACCATCTCACTCTCCTTTTTGGTCTGACGCTCACTTGGGAACGGGACCGCCGGAACGCAACGACGCCGAAATCGAACAGCCCCTTTCAACCTGCCCGGAATCGCACACCAAGCATTGGTATTTTTCGCCGCCAGTTAGCATGCGCGTCGCCACCAACTGGTGCTGCCGGGCAAGAAAATGGCGGTTTTCTGCCGTTTTCGCGACTTGGCACGCCCTCTGCAAACTTGTGGATACCAAGCGCCGACGATCACCGGAGCGCTTCAACACAGGGAGACAGACAATGACCTTCGAACTTTCCGACCTTCAGCGTTTCGCGGTTTCGGCCTTCGGCGCCCTCTTCGCCGCCTCGCTGTTCATCTCTGCCGCCGTCGGCCCCGCCGGCCAGCTCATCTGATCCAACTTCTTCAAAGGACCAAAGCAATGACCTTCGATCGTACCGACCTGCAGCGCTTCGCGGTTTCCGCGCTCGGCGCGCTCTTCGCCGCCTCGCTCTTCGTCTCCGCCGCCGTCGGCCCCGCCGGCCAGCTCATCTGACCCCTCACACCAAGCACAGGAACAAGCCAATGACCTTCGATCTCTCCAGCCTGCAGCGTGTCGCGGTTTCCGCCTTCGCCGCCCTCCTCACCGCCTCGCTGTTCATCTCCGCCGCCGTCGGCCCCGCCGGACAGTTGATCTGATCCGCCCCGTCATCAGGACACAAACGATGTCGTTCAACCTTTCCAACCTCCAGCGCAGCGCGATCTCGGCCGTGGGCGCAGTCTTCGCCGCAACCTTGTTCATCGGCGCGGTCGTGGGCCCGCTCGGCCAAGTCGCCTGATTCCGCTTCGACTCCAACCTTCAAACAGGAACTTCAGACAATGTCCGCCTTCACGCTCGACAAGACCAACGCCAAGATGATGGGTGTCTGCGCCGGCATCTCCCGCACCACCGGCATCGACGTCACCATCATTCGCCTGCTCGCCGTCGCCGCCACCCTGATCGTCAGCGGCGTCACCATCCCCCTCTACATCATCGCCGGCCTGGTCGCACCGAACGCCTGATTACGCGCCAGCCGACACGAAACCCCGGGAGACAGACGATGGACAAGGTCTACCGCACCTGGATGAAACGCCTTCAGCTCTTCCTCGCCAATCCGGCCCCCGCGACACCGCGGCGCGCGGCCCCGCCCGGCCTCGCTCGGCACAGCTGACCGGCAGCGCGGGAGCCAAGCGGGTTGCGGGACGCGCCCGTTTCGCCGAAGATGCTCCGATGCGCACTGCCCTTTCCCTCTTCGCCTTCTTCGCCCTCTCCGCCTGCGCCGGCTCCGGCATTCCCCGGATCGGCCTCGGCGACTTTTCCGCTCTGAACGTCAATGGCGCCCCGGTCACCGGCGACAGGCCGCTGACCCTGCGGCTCGAGAAAGAGGGCCGCGCCAGCGGACACGGGGGCTGCAACAGCTTCAGCACCAGCTACACCCTCGAATCGGGCGAGCGCATCACCTTCGGTCCGATCGCAAGCACCCGCATGGCCTGCGCGCCCGAGGTGATGGAGCAGGAAACCCGCTACTTCGCCATTTTGTCGGCGGCGGAGAGCTACAGCGTCTACGGCTCGGGCAGCCTGTCGATCATCGCAGCGGACGGCCGCGCCATTCGCTTCCGGCGCTGATCGCGCGGCCATGGCCGAGGCCGGCAAGCCCTTTTACCGGACGCTCTATTTTCAGGTTCTGATCGGAATCGCGCTCGGCATCCTGACCGGCTGGCTGTTCCCGGCTTTCGGCCAGGCGCTGAAGCCGCTGGGCGACGGATTCATCAAGCTGGTCAAGATGATCATCTCGCCGGTGATCTTCCTCACCGTCGTCACCGGAATCGCCGGCATGTCCGATCTGAAGGCGTTCGGCCGGGTGGGCGCCAAGGCGATGGCCTACTTCCTGACCTTCTCGACGCTGGCGCTCGCCGTCGGCCTCGTCGTCGGCAACCTCGTCCAGCCGGGTGCAGGGCTGAACATCGATCCGGCGAGTCTCGATCCGCACGCGGTCGCCGCCTATGTCGGCAAGGCCCGGGAGCAGAGCGTCACCGGATTCCTGCTCCATATCATACCCGACACCGCAGTGAGCGCATTCACCTCGGGCGAGATCCTGCAGGTGCTGTTCGTGGCGATCCTGTTCGGGATCGCGCTGGCGATGCTCGGGGAACGCGGCGAACGCTTCCTCGGCACGCTGAAGACGATCACGGCGGTGGTGTTCCGGATGGTTCACATCGTCATGTATGCGGCGCCGATCGGCGCGTTCGGCGCGATGGCGTTCACCATCGGAGCCTATGGAATCGAGACGCTCGCCAACCTCGCCGGGCTGATCGCGACCTTCTACTTCACGTCTTTGCTGTTCGTCATCATAGTGCTCGGCCTCGTCGCCCGCGCCGCCGGATTCTCGCTGTTCGGCCTGATCCGCTACATCAAGGACGAATTGCTGCTCGTGCTCGGCACCTCCTCGTCGGAAAGCGCGATGCCGCTGCTGATGGAGAAACTGGAGCGCGCAGGCTGCCCGAAGCCGATCGTCGGGCTGGTCGTTCCGACCGGCTATTCGTTCAACCTCGACGGCACCAACATCTACATGTCGCTTGCCGCTCTGTTCATCGCGCAAGCGACCGACACCCATCTGAGCTTCGGCGAGCAATTGCTGCTGATGGCCGTCGCGATCCTGAGCTCCAAGGGTGCCGCCGGGGTGACCGGATCGGGCTTCATCGTGCTCGCCGCGACCCTGTCGGTGGTGCCGTCGGTGCCGGTTGCCGGCATGGCGCTGATCCTGGGGGTCGACCGCTTCATGAGCGAATGCCGCGCCCTCACCAATTTCGTCGGCAATGCGGTCGCGACGATCGTCGTCGCCCGCTGGGAAGGCGCGGTCGATCTCGAGCGGCTCCGCGGAGCGTTCGCCGGCAAGGGCGGCGATCTCACCGACGCCGAGAGCGATGCCCTCCAGATCGAGGGCAGGAGCGACGTTCCCGCTTGAAGCGAGGCGCGGCCGGACTCGGCCGGTCAGCCGCGCCTGATCGGCAGGTGCTCGCGGCGAATGCGGATCGAACGCATCGCCAGCCGGACCTCCCAGAGGAACAGGCAGAGGCCGAGGATCAGGAACAGCATCGCCAGGATGAACAACACGGCGACCGCGGTTCCGAACTTGATCGCGGCAAGATCCGCAACGAACAGCAAGGCGACCACCAGGCAGACGAACAGGGCGCTGGCGGTGCAGGCGCTGATCGAGTGGTTCACCACGTGCATGCGACGATCGAGCAGGACGAGTTCGTTCGACGCGCGCTCCCGCTGATCGGGATCGAAGCTCTTGAAATCGGCTTCGAGCGCGCGGGCGCGGTCGACGACACGGGCAAGACGCTGGGCAAGCACGTTGAGGATCGCGCCGACGCCTGCAAGCAGGAAAACCGGCGCGATCGCCAGTTGAATGAGGTGCGCAATCTGCGAGACGTTGCTGGTCTGATCCATGTGGAGCGAATGAAGCGGATCGGCGCCGGAAGATCAAGGACGGCGCGGCCGCTGCGGCATTCGAACGCCAAAGGTGCACCCGGGCGTTCGCTTCTGCGAGCGATCCGGCTACATCCGCGCGCATGACCGCATCCGCAGACGCAACCCGTTCGCCTTCGGCGCTTCGCAAATTCCTGAAGTCCGAGGCGGCCGGCGGTCTCGTCCTGATGGCGGCGGCGGCATTGGCGCTGATCGTCGCAAATTCGCCGCTGCGGGAAGCCTATGAGCATGGCCTGCATGCCCAGACCGGTCCGACTCTGTCGGAGAAGCTCGGTCCGATGACCGTGCACCTCTGGATCAACGACGCGCTGATGGCGATCTTCTTCCTGCTCGTCGGCCTCGAGATCAAGCGCGAGTTCGTCGACGGGCGGCTGTCGACCTGGGACCAGCGGCGCCTGCCGGTGGTCGCAGCCGCAGTCGGAATGGCCGTGCCGGCAGCATTCTACCTCGGGATCGCCGGCGGCACCGCAGGGTTGGGCCGGGGCTGGGCCATTCCCGCTGCCACCGATATCGCCTTCGCGATCGGCGTGCTCGCATTGCTCGGCTCGCGTGCGCCCACCAGCCTCAAGCTCTTCCTGACCACGGTCGCGATCGCCGACGATCTCGGTGCGGTGGCGATCATCGCGCTCGCCTATACGGCGAGCATCGACTCGCTTGCGCTCGCGCTCGCCTCAGGGATCTTCTTGCTGATGTACGTAATGGGCAAAAGCGGAGTGCGGTCGCTGTGGCCGTTCCTGGTCGGTGCGGCGGCTCTCTGGTATTTCGTGTTGTTGTCGGGGGTTCACGCGACGGTGGCGGGCGTGCTCGCCGCGACCACCGTTCCGATCATCAAGACTCCCGGAGCTCCCGATTCCCCCGATTCGCCGCTTCACCGCCTCGAGCACGCGCTTGCGCCGTGGGTCGCCTTTTTGATCGTGCCCCTGTTCGGCTTCGCCAATGCCGGCGTGCACCTGGGCGGCATGACCTTCTCCGATCTGCTCGCCCCGCTTCCGCTCGGCATCGCCGCCGGCCTGTTCCTCGGCAAGCAGCTCGGCATCTTCGGCGCGGTGTGGCTCTCGGTGACGCTCGGTTTCGCCCGCAAGCTGCGCGGTGCGACCTGGCTGCAGATCTACGGCGTCGCGATGCTCTGCGGCATCGGCTTCACGATGAGCCTGTTCATCGGCGCACTCGCCTTCCCGCACAGCCCTCAGTTGATCGACGAAGCGAAGATCGGTGTCCTCGTCGGTTCGTTCCTGTCCGCGCTCGTGGGCTGGCTGGTGCTGCGGCTTGCGCCGCAGGCAACGACCGGTCAGGATGAGGAGACCCGCCAGAAGGCGGAGATCGCCGCCGATGGGGATGTGGAGCGGATGGAAGATCGATGAGGCCCTGGCCGATCGCGCTGGCAGCGTGGCTGCTGGCGGCATTGCTGCTCGGCGGATGCGTCGCGCGCAGCCCGTCCGGCGACAGCCTGGACGAGATTGCGAAGGACTATGTCCAGCTGCAGCTCGAGATCGGGGAGCGAGAACCCGGCTATATCGACGCTTATTACGGTCCGCCCGAGTGGCAGGCGGCCGCCAAGTCGGCGCCGCGGTCGCTCGCAGAGCTCGCTGCCGGCGCCGCCGATCTGTCGAGGCGGGCACGGGCGATCGACGACGGGCGGCTCGAGCGCATGGAGCAGCGCCGGCGTGCCTTTCTGGTCGCGCAGCTCAAGGCGGCCGAGACGCGCCTCAGAATGGTGCGTGGCGAGAAACTCCCCTTCGCCGAGGAGGCTGAAGGTCTGTTCGGAGTCCGTCCTGCGCTGAAGCCGCTTGCCGAATACGACCCGGTTCTCGCCAACATCGAGGCGCTGGTGCCGGGACCGGGCACGCTCGCGGAGCGGGTCGATGCCTTTCAGGAGCGGTTCGTCATTCCCAAGAACCGGCTGGAGCCGGTGTTCCGCGCTGCGATCGCGGAATGCCGGCGCCGCACGGTCGCCCACATCAAGGTGCCGCCGGAGGAGAAGTTCACCCTGGAATTCGTCACCGGCAAAAGCTGGGGCGGCTACAATTGGTACAAGGGCAATTCCACCAGCCTCATTCAGGTGAATACGGATTTGCCGATCCGGATCGGAAGGGCGATCGACCTCGGCTGTCACGAAGGCTATCCCGGCCATCACGTCTACAACATGCTGCTCGAGCGCGAGCTCGCCCGGGCACGAGGCTGGATCGAGTTCACCATCTATCCCCTGTTCTCGCCGCAATCGCTTCTCGCCGAAGGATCGGCGAATTACGGGATCGAGCTTGCCTTCCCCGGCAAGGACGCGGTCACCTTCGAGGCGCGCACTCTGTATGCCTTGGCCGGCTTGCCGACGGCGGAGGTAGAGCAATATCATGCGTTGGTCGATGCGATGCGTGCGCTCGCCGGCGCGCGCTTCACCATTGCCGCCGATTATCTGGAAGGCCGACTGGACCGGGAGACGGCAATCACGCTGATCCAGAAATATCAGCTGGTGTCGCGGCCGCGCGCGGAGCAATCGCTCGCCTTCACGGAGCAATATCGCTCTTATGTGATCAATTACGGCCTCGGCCTGGACATGGTGCGCGCCCATGTCGAAGCCGCCGGCCCCGGCGCCGAGGAGCGCTGGGCCGCGATGGCGCGTATCCTCTCCGAACCCACCTTACCCAGCGATCTGACGGTCAATTGATGCGGATCTTCCACTCTCCACACCAGCGCCTACACGCACCGGAAAAGGAACTGCACAACGGCGCTTTCGTCCCGTTCGCCGAGCATCCTGGGCGCGTCGACGCGATCCTCGCTGCCGTAGGGCCGACCGACGTTCCGGCTGATCACGGCGAAGATCCGATCTTGCGAGTCCATTCGCGCGCCTATGTCGACTTCCTGAAGACCGCGTTCGAGGATTGGCGTGCCGCCGGGCGGCCGGGAGATGCCGCCGGCTATGTGTGGCCGGTGGTCGGCCGCCGACCGCTCAAGCTCAGCCGCATCGACGCGCGGCTCGGCCAATATAGCTACGATGCCTCGACCCCGATCGGGTCCGGAACGTGGGACGCGACTTATTGGTCGGCGCAAGCGGCGCTGTCCGGCATGGACGCGATTCTCGGCGGCGAGCGTAGCGCCTTCGCCTTGTGCCGGCCGCCCGGCCACCATGCCGGCGCCGATTACATGGGCGGCTATTGCTATCTGAACGCCGCCGCGATCGCGGCGGAGGCGGCGATCTCCGCCGGTCGCAAGCGTGTGGCGATCCTCGACATCGATTACCATCACGGCAACGGCACCCAGGACATCTTCCTGACGCGGGGCGATGTCTTTTTCGCATCGATCCATGCCGATCCGCGGACCGACTATCCCTTCTATTGGGGCCATGCCGACGAGACCGGGATCGGCGGCGGCGAAGGGACGAACCTGAACCTCCCGCTGCCTCAGGGCACTTCGATCGCGCCGTTCGAAGCGGCACTCGACCGGGCGCTGGGCGCAATCGCCCGGTTCGACGCGGATGTGCTGGTCTGTTCGTTCGGGGCCGATACCTTCGCCGGGGATCCGATCAGCTTCTTCGAATTGCGCACGGAAGATTATGGGCCGATCGCGCGACGAATCGCTGCCGCCGGCCTGCCGACGCTGATCGTCATGGAGGGCGGCTACGCGGTCGATGCGCTCGGAGCCAACGTTTCGAGCTTCCTCAGCGGCTTCTGATTATCCCCTCTTCCGGATGGGAAGAGGGGATGATTGCTGCGGAAAAAGTGCCTCAGCCCAGCCGCCCGAGACGGTGGTAGAGATTGGCGTATTTGCTCGATTCCGGCTGATCGCGGACGATCGGCAGATAATGTTCGATGGCGCTGCGGATCAGGCGGAAGTCTTCGTTGGAGAAGACGGCGCGGGGGCGTTGCGGTTCGGTCATGTTCGGTCCTTTCCAGTCGTGGGGACTCACTCGGCGGCGACGGCGGTGAGGAATTGCTCCGCCTCGGTCGATTGGGCGAGCGCAGTGGTCGAGGCCTGACCCCCGGACACCGTCTCGGCCACCAGATCGAAATAGCCGGTGCCGACCTCGCGCTGGTGCCGGGTGGCGGTATAGCCCTCGGCCTCGCTTGCGAACTCGGCCTGCTGCAGCTCCGAATAGGCGGCCATGCCGCGTTCGGCATAACTCCGCGCAAGCTCGAACATGCCGTGGTTGAGGCTGTGGAAGCCGGCAAGCGTGACGAACTGGAACTTGTAGCCCATCGCGCCAAGCTCCCGCTGGAAACGCGCGATCGTGGCCTTGTCGAGCTTCGCTTCCCAGTTGAAGCTGGGCGAGCAGTTATACGCCATCATCTTACCCGGGTGTGCTTTCTGCACAGCCTCGGCGAACCGCTTCGCATCCTCCAGGTTCGGGTGGCTTGTCTCCCACCACAAGAGATCCGCATGTGCGGCGAACGCGATGCCACGTTTGATGCAGTGATCGACGCCCGTTCCGTCCCGCAGCCGGAAAAAGCCTTCCGGCGTCCGCTCGCCCGTCAGGAACTCGTGATCGCGTTCGTCGACTTCCGAGGTGATGAGCTTCGCACTTTCGGCGTCCGTGCGTGCGACGAGGATCGTCGGGACGCCGCAAACGTCCGCGGCAAGCCGCGCCGCATCGAGGTTGCGGATGTGCGCCTGGGTCGGGATCAGGACCTTGCCGCCCAAATGCCCGCATTTCTTCTCCGAGGCGAGCTGATCCTCGAAGTGCACGCCAGCGGCGCCGGCCTCGATATAGGCCTTCATGATCTCGAAGCAGTTGAGCGGCCCGCCAAAGCCAGCCTCGGCATCGGCGACGATCGGCGCGAACCAATCGTGCTTGGCGCCGCCCTCTGCGTGCTCGACCTGATCGGCCCGCTGCAGCGTCCGGTTGATCCGCCGGCACAATTCCGGACCGGCATTGGCGGGATAAAGCGACTGATCGGGATACATCGCACCGGCCGTGTTGGCGTCGGCCGCAACCTGCCAGCCGGACAAATAGATCGCCTTCAGCCCGGCACGCACCATCTGCATGGCCTGATTGCCGGTCATCGCACCCAACGCGTGGACATAGGGCTCGTCATGAAGCAGCTGCCAGAGACGGTCGGCGCCGCGACGAGCGAGACTGTGCTCGATGGCGAACGATCCGCGGAGGCGTTCGACATCGGCTGCCGAATGGGGGCGTGCGACCCCATCGAACCGCCCGGGCGGCGCGGGAACGAGGGTGGAGAAATCGGTCATGGGCTGGCTCCGCTTTGGGACTGTTCAGTCGGTAAAGCGCAGAAATCGGGGCTTTGTCCCGCCAGAAGAGGTCGCGATGTCACGTCATGACTTGCGACCTTTGGCATTGTTTGACAGAGTTCTCGCATGGCGAACCCGGATCGTAAGCTCTACCTCGGCGGTCGCCTGAGACGACTTCGCCGAGAGCTGGGCCTCAATCAGAGTGCAATGGCCGGGGAGATCGGGATCTCGCCGAGCTACCTCAACCATCTCGAGCGCAACCAGCGTCCGGTGACCGCGCAGGTCCTGCTGCGCTTGGCCGAACTCTATGACGTCGACCTCAAGACCTTCGCAGCGGAAGGATCGGAGGGGACCAGCCTCGATCAGCTCGCCGAGATCTTTGCCGACCCGCTGTTCGCCGACCTTGGCGTTCCACGCTACGAGCTGCTCGAAGTCACCGACAACGCACCGTCCGTCGCCGACGCGATCGCCCGGCTTTACGCGGCGCTGATCGAACGGCGACAGCATCCGGATGGCGGCGCCCCCGACGAGACGTCGTTCGTGACGCCCGAGGCATGGGTTCGGGATTACATCCAGGCGCAGCGCAACTTCTTTCCGTATCTGGAAGAAGCCGCGGAGACCCTCGCCGGCGCGCTCGGCGAACCTGGCTTGATGTTCGAGGCGCTGCGCCGGCGGCTCAAGGACGCCTACGGCGTCGACACACGGATCGTGCCTCCGGAGCTGCTCGAGTTCGCAAGCCAGGCCTATGATTTCCATCGCAAGCGGCTGATGCTGTCGGCGCTGCTGCGGCCGGAAAGCCGCACCTTCGGCGCCGCCTATCAGCTTGCTTTGTTCGAATTCGCGCCGATCCTGAAGCGGATGGCCGACACCGCGGGCAGTCCCGACACTCCGACACGGCGCCTGCTCCACATGTCGCTCGCGAACTACGCGGCCGCCGCGATCCTGATGCCCTATGATCGTTTCGTCGCTGCTGCGGAAAAGCAGCGATACGATGTCGACCGCCTATGTGCCGAGTTCGGTGCCAGCGTCGAGCAAGTGTCGCACCGGCTGACGACCCTGGGGCGTGCCGGAGCACGCGGGATTCCCTTCTTCATGCTCCGCGTCGATGCCGCCGGGAATATTTCGAAGCGCTTCGCCGGCGAGAGCTTTCCATTTTCCCGCTTCGGCGGCACCTGCGCACGCTGGAACCTTCATGCGGCGTTCCAGACGCCGGGACGGGTCGCGACCCAGATCGTCGAGACCCCCGACGGGCAGCGCTTCTTCACCATCGCCCGCACCGTCGAGCGGGCGGTGCGGCTCGATCCGCGGGAATCGTCGCAGCTTGCGATCGGCCTCGGGTGCGACGTCAAATATGCGCCGAGGATCGTCTATTCGGACGGTCAGGATCTTGCCAAGCCGCTGGTGACGCCGATCGGTCCGGCCTGCAGCATCTGCCCGCGCGTCCGGTGCCCCCAGCGCGCCGCAGCGCCGGCGGGACGCACGCTCGCGATCAACGAGCTTCAGAAGACGATTTCGCCATATCCCTTCGTCGGCTGAATCCTCCGGTGCGACGCTTAGGCCCTCCGGGACGGGGTCAGCGCGACCAGCTCATTTTCGGGTGGACAGGCAGGCCGATTTTTGATGCGCTTCCAAAGAAGCAAGGAAGCAGGGTATTCACGATGGCGATGCGGTCGGCGGTCGGCGTACTTCTAATGGTGCTGGCCGGCACGAGCGCCCGAGGCCAGGCGCCGTCAATGGCGGATCCGCTGGTGGAGCGGTTCCTCGCGGTGCTGCCAGAAGCGGATTCCCTTCACGTGATCGAACGCAATGCCGATCCGGCGGCGCTTGCGCGCCTTGTCGCGCTGAACCCGGGCAAGGACAACCAGATCCGTCTTATCCTGGAGGAGCATTCGGCCTGTTCGTCGGCAGCGAACAATCGCCTGAGCGAGCGTCTGCTGAGGAACGTCGCGCGCGATCTTGGGCCCGCGAAGCTGCAGAAGATGATCGATTTCTACCAGAGCTCCGACGTTGCGCGCGCCGATCTTCTGTTCGGACGGCTCGAGCGCGGCGAGACGCTGTCGGATGCCGAACAGGGCGAAGCGGACCGGATCATCGCCCGCTATCCGCTCGAGGATTTCACACGGCAGATGGGAAGCCTGCAGCTGTCGGCGCTGGACGACCGAGATTTCGCGGCCGAATTGGCAGCGTGCGAGAGCGCCCGGGATTCGACTTTGGCCCGCGAGAAGATGATCCGGGACGAACTCCCGGACTCCAATCCCTAGAGAATGTGCGCGCCCGGTCTGGGCGTGATCGGGACAAGTGGCGATGGACAGCCACGGCGCTGAATGATGCGCTGAACGCCTCCGTCAGTGGTCTCAGGCGGGAGGAAAAGTCTTACGGATGCGCTTCTCCGTCGGCGAGCAAGTTGAAGCCGACGACCTCATCCGGCTCTACCCGCCCCGGGAATTCGCCGAAGCGCTGGACAGACCGCAAGGGCAGGCGCGGCGCAGCCGCGAGCTGGCGCAGGTCACGCGCTGTGGGACCGACCGTGCAGCGACACTGGTGCGCGCCGGCATGCGCGGCACCGGCGGGCGAACCGGCCGTCTGGTCAGCCGACGTGCCGCGGCACCGCCGGAATGCCAGGGACACAGTCGAGGCCGTTGCGGTCCCAGCCGGCAAGGTCTGCGGCGGCGGCGTAGGTGCTGTCCAGAAAGGCGAGCAGCGCCGCCTCGGGATCGGCCGCCCGGCGCAGAGTCTCGTAGTCGAGCACGAACTCTCCAAGCGTCTCGTCGAAGCGGGCTGCCGCCGGCGCGACCTTGGCCTTGGCGAAGCCCGGAGGCGCCGGATAGGCATAGGAATAGAAGAAGGGCTCTCCGGCCGCCCCGGCGCCGCCCGGCCAGAAGCCCGCGCTCGAGACTTCGTGGCTATAGGCTTCGCGGGTCACGGCATCGGGCAGATGGGGGATGCCGCCGGGGTGGCGCGGTGCCGGACGTCCGGAGAAGCGGGTCACGGCGAGATCGAAGCTGCCCCAAAAGAAATGCACCGGGCTCGCCTTTCCGAGGAAGCCGGAGCGGAACAGGCGGAACACCCGGTCCGAAGCAAGCAGAACCTGAAGGAGCCGGCGGGCGCTTCCGGGATCGTAAGCGCGGGGGAGGTGATCTGCGGCGAACGGCGTTGCGGGATCGATCTCATTGGGCACGCCGTGAATGATGACGTCATGTCCGCGCTCGGCGAGCAGGTGCGTCACCCGATCGTGGAACATCGCAATCGTGGACGGGCCGAGCGGAAGCGATTGGGTGCCCCGCGCGTCGGCGACGATGAAGGCATGATCGACGAGATCGAGCCCGAGCTCGAAGGTGCCGCCGCCGCCATGCAGCGGCTCGGTTCGAAGGCCGCGTGGATGAAGACGAAGCGTGAGGTGCCAGCCATGGTTGCGCCACGGCAGCAGGGCGACGGCGACCTTGCCGACGATCTGGCTGATCAGGTGGAGGGTGGCGATGGTCGGCCCATCGCGGGATGCACTCAGCTCCGCCCAGTCACTCGCCATGATATCGCTCCCGGGTTCAAACCACGGCCAAACTCGGTTACGGCGCGCCTCATGGCAAGCCAGACACACGAAATCGACGAAACCACGCTTCTCGCGCGGATCGATGCCGCGCCCGACATGGCCGCGCTCGAGGCCGAGCGCGTCGCCGCCCTCGGAAAGCAGGGTACGATCACGCAGCTGCTCAAGACGATGGGGCAGATGAGCCCCGAGCAACGTCAGGCCGAAGGGCCGCGCATCCACGGCCTTCGCGAACGTGTGACGACGGCGATCGCCGATCGCAAGGCGGCGCTCGAAGCGGCAGCGCTCGAGCGCAAGCTCGCCACCGAGACGCTCGACATGACCCTGCCTGCCGAGCCGCGCCTGCAAGGCAGCGTGCACCCGGTCAGCCAGGTGATGGACGAGCTTGCGGAGATCTTCGCCGATCTCGGCTTCTCGGTCGCCACCGGCCCCGAGATAGAGGACGATTGGCACAATTTCACGGCGCTCAACATCCCCGAGAGCCACCCCGCGCGCGCGATGCACGACACTTTCTATTTCCCGGACGAGGACGGTGCGGAGCGCAAGATGCTGCTACGGACGCACACGTCGCCGGTGCAGATCCGAACGATGGTGACGCAGAAGCCACCAATCTACATCATCGCGCCGGGCCGCACCTATCGATCGGACAGCGACGCCACCCACACGCCGATGTTCCACCAGGTCGAAGGCCTGGTGATCGATCGCGGGATCCACATGGGCCATCTCAAGTGGACGCTCGAGACCTTCCTCAAGGCGTTCTTCGAGCGGGACGACATCGTCCTCCGCCTGCGACCGAGCTATTTCCCGTTCACCGAGCCTGGGGCCGAAGTCGACGTCGGCTTCTCGATCGAGAAAGGCAAACGGGTGATCGGCGGCTCGGAAGGCTGGATGGAAGTGCTCGGCTCCGGAATGGTGCACCCGAAGGTGATCGCGGCTTGCGGGCTCGACCCCGACGAATGGCAGGGCTTCGCTTTCGGCTGCGGCATCGATCGGCTTGCTATGCTCAAATACGGAATGGACGATTTGCGCGCTTTCTTCGACGGCGATCTGCGCTGGCTCAAGCATTACGGCTTCTCGGCCCTCGACGTGCCCACTTTGTCCGGGGGGGTCGGCGCGTGAAGTTCACCCTTTCCTGGCTGAAGGACCATCTCGACACCGAGGCTTCGGTGCAGACGATCGTCGACACCCTGACCGCGATCGGCCTCGAGGTCGAGAGCGTGGAGAATGCGGCCGAGAAGCTTGCGCCCTTCACGATCGCCAAGGTGCTGACCGCCGAACGCCACCCGCAGGCGGACAAGTTGCAGGTGCTGACCGTCGACACCGGGAGCGGCGACGCGATTCAGGTGGTCTGCGGCGCGCCCAATGCCCGCGCGGGGATGAAGGGCGTGTTCGGCGGGCCCGGCGCCTACGTGCCCGGCAGCGACCTCACGCTGAAGATCTCGGCGATTCGCGGCGTGGAGAGCCGCGGCATGATGTGCTCGGTGCGCGAGCTGCAGCTCGGCGACGAGCATGACGGAATCATCTCGTTGCCCGAGGATGCGCCCGTCGGTGCGCGCTATGCCGACTGGGCCGGGCTCGACGATCCGGTGATCGACGTCTCGGTAACGCCCAACCGGCAGGATTGCATGGGCGTGCACGGCATCGCCCGCGATCTGGCCGCCGCGGGCCTCGGCACTTTGAAGCCGATCGCGATCGCGCCGATCGCGGCCAGCTTCGCCTGCCCGATCGAGATTCGCATCGACGATCCCAAGGGTTGCCCCGCTTTCTTCGGCCGCGTCGTCCGCGGCGTCCGCAACGGCTCCTCCCCGGCCTGGCTGCAGCAGCGCCTGAAGGCGGTCGGGCAGCGGCCGATCAGCGCCCTCGTCGACATGACCAATTACGTCATGCTGAGCTACGGCCGGCCGCTCCACGTCTACGATCTGGCAGCGCTGAAGGGCGCGATCGTCGCCCGCAAGGCGCATGACGGCGAGGAGGTGCTGGCGCTGAACGGCAAGAGCTACCGCCTCGATGCGACGATGACGGTGATCGCCGACGATGCCGGCGTTCACGACATCGGCGGCATCATGGGCGGCGAGCATAGCGGAGTGACCGAAACCACCACCGATATCCTGATCGAATGCGCCTATTTCGATCCGGAGGCGATCGCCCGCACCGGACAGAAACTGACTTTGACCTCGGACGCCCGCACGCGCTTCGAACGAGGCGTCGATCCGGCGTTCCTCGATACCGGCATTGCGCTCGCCACGGCCATGGCGCTCGAACTCGCCGGTGGCGAAGCGTCGGAGATCGTCCGCGTCGGCACCCCGCCGGTGCCGTCGAAAACCGTGACTTATCGACCCGAGCAGGCGCGCACGCTCGGCGGCCTCGACGTTCCCGAGGATCGTCAGCAGGAGATCCTCAGCCGGCTCGGTTTCGGCGTCGCAACCGGCGAGCGTTGGACGATCTCGGTCCCGAGCTGGCGCCGCGACGTCGACGGTGCCGCCGATATCGTCGAGGAAGTGATTCGCATCGAAGGACTTGAGAAGGTCGCTTCCGCGCCGCTCCCCCGCGCCGCCGGGGTCGCGCGGCCGACTGCTACGGCCGAGCAATTGCTCGAGCGCAAAGTGCGGCGTACCGCTGCCGCCCGCGGTCTGAACGAAGCGGTGACCTGGAGCTTCATCGCCGAGGAGGAAGCGGCGCCGTTCGGGGGCAGCCCGTGGGTGCTCGCCAATCCGATCAGCGAGGAGCTGAAGGCGATGCGGCCCTCGCTGCTTCCGGGACTGCTCGCGGCCGCGCGCCGCAACATCGCCCGCGGCGCCGGGAGCATCCGCCTGTTCGAGATCGGCCGCCGCTATCTTGCCGACGGCGAACGCTCCACGCTGGCGTTCGTCCTCGCCGGCGACCGTGCCGCTCGCCACTGGCGCACCGGCAAGGCGCAGGGCTTCGATGCTTATGACGCCAAGGCGGAAGCGCTCGCGATCCTCGCCGCCGCCGGTGCCCCGGTCGACAATCTCCAGGCGCTTGGCGGCGCAGCGTCGGTCTACCATCCCGGCCGCTCGGCGCGGCTCAGCCTTGGGCCCAAGAATGCGCTGGCCGAGTTCGGCGAGCTCCACCCGTCGTCGCTCAAGGCGTTCGATCTTCAGGGGCCCGTGGTCGCAGCCGAGATCTTCCTCGATGCCCTGCCGCAGAAGCGTGGGAGCTCCGGCCACATGCGCGACGCCTATCGCCCGCCTGCCCTTCAGGCGGTGAAGCGCGATTTTGCGTTTCTGGTTCCGGAGGCCGTCCAGGCGGAAGCCCTGCTGCGCGCCGTCCGCGGCGCCGACAAACAGGCGATTGCCGGCGTCAGCCTGTTCGACCTGTTCACCGGCCAGGGCGTACCCGAGGGCGAGAAGTCGCTTGCGATCGAAGTCACGCTGCAACCCAGCGAGAAGAGCTTCACCGACGAGGAGCTCAAGGGCATTTCCGAGCGCATCGTCGCGGCGGCCGCCAAGACGGGTGCCCGGCTGCGCGACTGACCATCACGGTGCATCGGGTGCCGGATCGCAGCCTCGATCCGTCACCCGACGCCATGTGATGCCTGTCGTCCCGCGCTGAGACGATGACGCGAGGCGCGATCACGAGCGCCCCTGGGTCGCTACTCCGGCAGACGGCGGGGATCGCTCTACTATCTGGCGGTCGTCATGCGGAAAGAATTAGGCATGTTCTCCAGTTGACCGAACGCGCCGGGTCGCGGAAGCTCTTCCCAAAACGGGAGGGGGAAGTTCCATGCCGACGACGGGCAGCTGTCATTGCGGGCGGATCAGCTACAGCCTGGCGGAAGACCCGCCGACTCGTGCAATGGCCTGCAATTGTTCGATCTGCCGCCGCAAGGGCTATCTCCACCATTTCACCACGCCCGCCCGCTTCACCTTGAAGAGCAGCCGGGACGACATTCAGGTCTACTCGTTCAAGACTCACGCGGTACGCCACCAGTTCTGCAAGACCTGCGGCTGTGCGCCGTTCGCGGAGGGGCTCGGCTCCTATGGCGAGCCGATCATCGAGATCAATTTGCGGTGCGTCGACGGTCTCGATGTCGGCGGCCTGGAGATCATCTCCTACGACGGCGCCAGCCGGTAGAGTTTCCTCCGCCTTGGACTCTCCTGAGCTCGCACCATTGCGCTCGCACTCCCGCCTGCTATTGCGAGTGATTATCAAGTTAGAAGCAGGTCGAAGTGTCGCAGCGTGCCGTCCGTCTCTGGTATGTCGTACACAAGTGGACGAGCCTGGTGTGCACCGGCTTTCTGCTGATGCTGTGCGTCACGGGCCTGCCGCTGATTTTCCATGACGAGATCGAGCATCTGATCGGCGAGGAGCAGGTGCTCGCGGCGGCGCCGGCGAACGCGCCTTTGCTCAGCCTCGACACTTTGCTGGATCGCGCTCTGGCGTCCCGGCCAGGCGACGTCGGGCTGTTCATGAGCTTCGACGAGGATCGGCCGGTGGTCAACATCACCACGGGCCCCCGCCCGGATGCCGGTGTCGAGCAGATGACCATCCGCTCCTACGATCGGCGCACCGGCGCACAGGTGGGCGTGATCAACGACGATGGCGTCATGGCCTTCCTGCTGAAGCTGCACACCGACATGTTTCTCGGCCTGCCCGGCATGCTGTTCCTCGGCGCGATGGGATTGCTGTTCTTCGTGGCGATCCTCTCGGGCATGGTCCTCTACGCGCCGTTCATGCGGAAGCTGCCGTTCGGGACGTTGCGGGTGCGCCGCAGCCGGCGCCTGAAGTGGATCGACATCCACAACCTGATCGGCATCGTCGCCGTCGCCTGGATGAGCGTGGTCGGGCTCACCGGCGTGATCAACACGCTTGCCGACCCGATCACGGCGATGTGGCAGGACGGACAACTCGCCGAAATGACCGCCGGCTATCGCGACGAGACGGCTCCGCCGCCGACGGCGCTGGGCTCGATCAACCGGGCGGTCGAGACGGCGGTGGCGGCGGCGCCCGGCACCCGCCCGCAATTCGTCGCCTTTCCCGGCGGCAACTTCAGCAGCGCGCATCATTATGCCGTGTTCCTGCAGGGCGCGACGCCGATCACCAAGCGGCTGCTCACTCCGGCGCTGATCGACGCACAGAGCGGCGCGCTGACCGACATGCGGCCGATGCCCTGGTATGCCTATGCGCTGTTCCTGTCGCAGCCGCTCCACTTCGGCGACTACGGCGGGCTGCCGCTCAAGCTTCTGTGGGCGGTGCTCACCCTCCTTACCATCGTCGTGCTCGGCAGCGGCCTTTATCTGTGGATCGGCCGCCGGACGACGCCGCTGACGGCGCGCGTCCGCGAGGTCGAGACCGGCGGCCGGCTCGTCCCCGCCGAATGACCCGCCCGTTCCCACCGCAGCGCCGGCACCGCGGCGCGATGGCGATCTTCGCCGCTCCGCTGCTGATCGCGCTCGTCACCGTCGCCGGCCTGATCGTCGCGCTGACCGGCGACGGCTGGCGCGATCATGTCGCCTGGGTGGCCCTCTCGCTTCCGCTGAGCGCCTTTGCCTGGGCCTTCTCGCGCCGCCACTGATTCCTCGAACCGACTGGACCAACAAGAATGCACGCCTTGCGCTTCGCTCTCCTCGTCTGCACCTCCTCGGCCGCCCTCGCCGCGCCGGCGGCGGCGCAGACGGCCGGCCCGGCGAATGACGCCATCATCGTCACTGCGCCCAATTACGTGCCGGAGGGCAGCGAGGCCGCGACCAAGAGCGACATCCCGCTGATCGAAACACCGCAATCGGTGACGGTGATCACCCGTGACCAGATCGACCTTCTCGACTGGTCGAACCTTGGCCAGACGGTGCGCTACGTCGCCGGAGTCACCGGCGAGAATTACGGGCCTGACGAGCGTGTCGACTGGCTGACGATGCGCGGGTTCGAGCCGGTCCAGTTCGTCGATGGTCTGCAGGCGTCGATCGGCTCGATCGCCAATACCGGACTGGATCTCTACGGCGCCGAGTCGGTCGAGATCCTCAAGGGTCCCTCCTCCGTCCTCTACGGGATCGCACCGCCGGGCGGGATCGTCAACATCACCAGCCGGCGTCCTCAGAACGACTTTGCCGGCGAGATCGAAGGCCAGATCGGCAACCGTGATCACCGGCAGATCAACGGCGATATCACCGGCGCGCTTGCCGACGGGGTCAGCGCCCGGCTGACCGCCCTCTATCGGGATCGCGGCACCCAGACCCGCGAGGTCGATTCGGAGCGACTCTACGTGGCCCCGGCGCTGACCCTGCGGCCGGGTCCGGACTCGCGGATCACCTTGCTGTCTTATTATCAACGGGACGAGGTCACCGGTGACGGCGGCGGCTTCCTTCCGGCGCAAGGGACGTTGCTCCCCAATCCCAACGGCCGGATCTCCAGCACCGCGAATCTGGGAGAGCCCGGCTACAACCGCTTTCTGCGCCGTCACTGGGGCATCGGCTACGATGCCAGCCACGATCTCAGCGACACGATCTCGATCCACCAGAACCTGAAATTCACGCACCTCTATTCCGACCAGCGCGGTGTCGGCGGCAACGGCTTCGTCGATTCTGACTCCAACGGGACACCCGACGATTATCGCAATGTCGCCCGATACAGCTTCTCGTTCCGCGAGAATGTCGACACGTTCGCAGTCGACACCCGGATCAATGCGGGACTGCGCACCGGCGCCGTGCAGCACGATCTCGTCGCCGGCATCGACTATCGCAATTACGATTATCTCGGATCGAGCGCGTTCGGCTTCGGCATCCCGCCGATCGACGCCTACGCGCCGGACTATGGCGCGCTTATCCCGGCGCTGCCGCCGCTTCCGTTCTCGAGCCAGGAGCAACGCCAGATCGGCCTCTATGCGCAGGATCAGCTGCGCTTGGGCGGCGGACTGATCCTCACCCTCGCCGGGCGGCACGACTGGATACGCGACTGCGAGAAGCTTGCCGACACGCGTCGCAGCTTCGGCGATTTCAGCTACCGCGCCGGCCTCTCCTACGTGTTCGACAACGGCATCGCGCCCTATCTGTCGTTCGCCCGGTCGTTCGAGCCCGTGGCGGGCGCGGACCGCAGCGGAACGCCGTTCGATCCGACCACCGGCCGCCAGATCGAAGCCGGACTCAAGTTCGACGCCCGCAATGCGCCCGACGGAACCAAATTGTTCGCGACGCTCGCCGCCTATCACCTCGTGCAACAGAATGTGCTGACGCCGGACACGGCCAATGCCGGCGGCGAGAGTTTCCAGGTGCAGACCGGCGAAGTCACGGTGGAGGGGATCGAGGCCGAGTTGGTCGCCCGTTTCAACGAGCGGCTGAGCCTCAATGCGTCCTACACCTACACCGATTCGGAGGTGACGGAGAGCAACGGCCCCGAACTTGGCGACCAGCTGCCGGTGACTCCGCACCACAAGCTGTCCGCTCTTGCCGACTATACGTTCCAGGACGGCAGCCTGGCCGGCCTCGGCGCCAGCTTCGGCGGGCGCTATCTGTCGAAGAGCACGGGCAATCTCACCTCGGCCTTCGCACCGACAGTGTTCGTCAATCCAGCAGTGACCCTGTTCGATGCCTCGATCCATTATGATCGCAGCGACTGGCGCTTCGCCGTCACCGCAAGCAACCTGTTCGACAAGGATTATGTCGCGCGCTGCTACAGCAACACCAACTGCTTCTTCGGGACCCGCCGGGTGGTGACGGCGAGCGTCAGGCGGCGCTTCTGACGCGAATCACGCGGGCGGTGCATGCCGCCCGCGACCTGCGAGCCATTGCCGGCCGCAGAGGTGCGAGGGATGCCTCGGGCCCTTGAGGGGAAATCGCAGATTGGAAGAAATGGAGCGGGCGAAGGGATTCGAACCCTCGACCCCAACCTTGGCAAGGTTGTGCTCTACCCCTGAGCTACGCCCGCTCGACGCTGCACCGCTCGTGAAGAGCGGCTGGGGTGCGGGGCTGATAGCGCCGCCTTCCGGGGTGCGCAACCCCGAATTCGAAAGGGTTGGCAGACAGGGGTGGAATCCCACATAGGGCACGAACTCAACGGTGTTGGAGAGACGAACGTGGCGACATTGGGCATGAGCGCGGCGGAGAAGGAAGCGCTGGACGCCTTCAAGCGCGACGTCATCGATCCGTCGATGAGCGCGCTGATCATCCTGGATTTCTGGGCCGAATGGTGTGGCCCCTGCAAGCAGCTCACCCCGCTGCTGGAGAAGGTCGCCAGCGATTACGCCGATCGCGGGGTCAAGCTGGTCAAGATCAATGTCGACGAGAATCGGCTGGTCGCTGCCCAGTTCCGGGTGCAGTCGATCCCGACCGTTTACGCGATCTTTCAGGGCCAATTGGTGGCCGACCTCACCCCGGCGCGCACCGAAAGCCAGCTCACCCGCATTCTCGACCAGATCCTGCAGCAGCTGCCGATCGAAGGCGAAGCCCAGCAGCTCGAGGCCGAGATCGAGCCGCTGATCGCAATGGGCGAGGACGTGCTGGCCCAGGGCGATGCCGAACGCGCCGCCAGCATCTTCGCGCAGATCCTCGAAATGGCGCCGGACAATGTCGACGTCATCGCCGGCCTCGCCCGGGCGCTGGCGGCCGCGGGACGCGCCGACGAAGCGCGCACGCTTCTCGACGAGGTGCCGGAGAAGGAGGCGAATTCACCTGCCATCGCCCGCGCCCGCTCGGCGCTGGCGCTTGCCGAGATCGCGCCGGCCGGAGCCGACACCCACGCTTTCGAGCAGCGGATCGCCGCCGATCCCGACGACCATGAGGCGCGCTACGAACTCGCCGGACTGCTGATGGCGGCCGGCCAGCGTGATGCCGCCGCCGATCAGTTGCTCGAGAGCATCCGCCGCGACCGCGAGTGGAACGAAGGCGCCGCCCGCAAGCGGCTACTGCAGTTCATCGAGGTGGTCGGCCTTGAGGATCCCTGGGCCGGGGATCAGCGTCGCCGGCTCTCGGCGATCCTGTTTACCTGATGGCCGAATCGCTGCGCATCCCGATCTTCCCGCTGGCGGGCGCCTTGCTGTTCCCGCGCGCCCAGCTCCCGCTCCACATCTTCGAGCCGCGCTATCGGGCGATGATTCGCGATGCGATGGCCGGAGACCGCCTGATCGGCATGATCCAGCCCCGCGACCAGCAGGAACCGCCGGCTTTGTTCGAAACCGGCTGCCTTGGCCGCATCGAGAGCGTCGAGGAGCTCGAGGACGGCCGCTTCAACATCGTCCTCGAAGGACTGACCCGATTCCGGGTCACCCGCGAGATCGAGGCCGAGACGCTTTACCGCCAGATCGAGGCCGACCGGAGCCCCTTCACCGATCACGAGGAGGAGGATCCGCTCGGACTTGCGCAGCGCGCCGAGCTCGAGCAGGAGGCACGCCGCTATGCCGACGCGCTCGGCTACGCGGTTGATTGGGAAGCGGTGTCGCGGCTCGACGACGAGATGCTGGTCAACGGCATCGCCCAGATCGCACCGCTCGACATCGGCTCCAAGCAGGCGCTCCTCGAAGCGCCGACGATCAGTGACCGCTGCGAGTTGCTCGTCCAGTTCATGCAATTTCAGCGGATGATCCCGGGCGGCGCCGACGGGCCGGAGACGATGCAGTGACTCCCGACCTGCTGGAGCGGCTGGTCTGCCCTGCCACCCGGTCTCCGCTCCGCTTCGATGCATCGAACAACGAACTGGTCTCGAATCAGGCGAGGCTTGCCTATCCGATCCGGGACGGCGTCCCGGTCCTTCTGATCGAGTATGCGCGTCCGCTCGACTGAAGCGCGAGCGAGCTGGCGATCAGATCGGCAGGCCTCGTAGCAGCAGAGGCATGTCGCCGGTCTCGCCGCGGGCTTCCGCCATCAGCTGCGCACGCAGCGGCCCGATGCGTTGGACGATACCCATCCCGAAACGGCGAATCGCCGAAGCGGCGCGGCCGGGAACGCCGTAGATGCGGGTGAGCCCGTCGGTCGCGGCGGCGACCATGAACGTATCGAGGCTTCGCCACTGCTCGTAGCGCGAGAGCAATTGCGCATCACCGAGATCGAGCCCGAGACGCGCCCCTTCGACCAGCACCTGGGCGATCGCTGCGGCATCGCGGAAGCCGAGATTCAGCCCCTGACCGGCGATAGGATGGATCCCATGGGCTGCGTCGCCGACGAGGGCGAGACGCTGTCCGGTAATGGTGGCGGCATGGTGGAAGCCGAGCGGGTAGGACCAGCGCCGTCCGGCAATCTGGATCTTGCCAAGGAATCCGCCCATGCGCTTCTCGATCTCGGCCGCGATCGCGCGATCCGGAAGATCGACGATCGCCGCCGCGTCGGCGGCCGACACCGACCAGACAATCGCGGACCGGGTGCCCGGAAGCATCGGCAGGATCGCGAACGGGCCCGAGGGATAGAAGATCTCGTAGGCGACATTCTCGTGATCATATTCGTGGGTGATGGTGAGCACGATCGCATGATGATCGTAGCTCCAGCGCGCCATCGGAATCGCGGCCGCCTCGCGGGTCGGGGAGTTGCGACCCTCGGCGGCGATCAGCAGCGGCGCGGAGACGAGGCGGCTGTCGTGGAGCGCCACCCGCACTCCGTTGCCGTCGCGGACCACGTCAGCGGCGGAGGCGGGCATCAGCAGCTGTATGTTTTTGGCCTCGGCAGCGGTTTCGCGAAGCACCTGTCGGAGGCGGCGATTCTCGAACATGGTGCCGAGCGCATCGTCGCCTTCCTCGGGATCGAAGACGATGCCGCCGGGCTCCAGCCCTTCGCTGACCCGGATCGACCGGATCGGGCAGCCTTCGCCTTCAAGCTTGGCACCGACGCCGATCGCCTCGAGCATCCGCCAGGAGGAGCTCGACACCGCCGTGGCGCGGCCATCATGCGCCGGCGCGAGCGTCAGCTCCGGATCGGCGGGGTCGATGACGATGCTGGAAAGGCCGTGGCGGTCCAGGGCAATGGCGGTCGTCAGGCCGACAAGGCCCCCGCCGAGGATGATGACGTCCGCGCGATCCATGATGTCGCCCTAGCCCCTCGACGAGGGGCGGGAAAGCGCTTTGCAAGAACAGTGCGCCACGCGTGCGGGTGGAAGCATCCCTCGGGTCCTCGTCGTTCGTCGCAACCGAACAACGCGGCAGTGTCAAATTCGTCTACAAATCCTTAAGATGTGCGCAATCGGCCTCACCCCGGACGCAAAGCGTCCGCGGTGGCGGCCAGCGCTTGACCGGGGACTCCCCCGAAGCGCATGACTGGCAAACGGAACATACGGGGACGGGAATGGCGACAAAGGCAGCGCAGGGCGCTCGTCAGGAGCGCATGGCACAATGGCGGGCGGGCGTCGGTCGCGGCGCACGGCGCACCGGCGCGCTCGCCGCCGGCGGTGCCCTGATCGCCGGCGCTCTGCTCGCCGCCGTATCGCTCGCCACCTATCACACCACCGACCCTGCGCTGAACACGGCGGCGGCCGGCCCGGTGTCGAACTGGCTCGGCGCCCCGGGCGCGTGGGCGGCCGACCTTCTGCTGACCCTGTGGGGGCTTCCCGTCGTCCTCATCCTGCCGTTGCCGTTCCTGATCGGCATCCGGATCGCCCGCGGCAGCAATGCCGGCCGTTGGGGCAAATCGCTGCTGCTCAGCATCGCCGGCCTCGCACTGGTCGGGACCGGCGCCGCCTTGTTGTCAGGCGAGGCGGTGAACGGCCTCCCTGCGGGGTGGGGCGGCGCCTTCGGCCTTTCGATCGCCAAGCTGGTGACGCTCGGCCTCGACGCGATCGGCGACGCGAGCATCACCGAGCCGTTCCGGATCGCGCTGGTCGGCGTGTTCGGCCTCGCCGGCCTGGTCCTGCTATGGCTCGGGCTCGCGCCGCGCTCGGAGGAATTGAACTGGATCGCGTCGCGGCGGCTGGGCAGCCTCCGCCGGAGCCGGCCGGATGCGGACGATTATCATGACGACGATGAGGATTACGATTACGAGGATGACGATCTGCCGGTCGCCACGGAGCGCCCTGCCCGCGCGCCGGTAATCAACGCCCCCGAGCCCTCGCGCACCGTCATCAAGGATCGGCCGAGCGCCGCCACCCCCGATACGCGCCGCCCGAACAAGGAGCGGCAGGCACAGCTCGCGCTCGGCGATTCCTACCAGCTGCCGCCGCTCGAGCTGCTTGCGCCGCCGCCGCCGAGCTCTGCCGGCACGCTCGACAAGGCGGCGCTGGAACGCAATGCCCGGCTGCTCGAGACGGTGCTCGAGGATTTTTCGGTCAAGGGTGAGATCGTCGAGGTACGCCCGGGTCCGGTCGTCACCATGTACGAGCTCGAGCCGGCCAGCGGGATCAAGGCCAGCCGGGTGATCCAGCTTGCCGACGACATCGCCCGCAACATGTCGGCCCTCTCGGCCCGTGTCGCGACGATCCCGGGCCGCACCGTGATTGGCATCGAGCTTCCCAATGTGAAGCGCGAGATCGTCGCGCTGTCCGAGCTGATCGCGAGCCAGGCCTTCGAGGATCAGGTCGCCCAACTGCCGATCGTGCTCGGCAAGAACATCGCCGGCGATCCCGTGGTCGCCGATCTCGCGCCCATGCCGCATCTGCTCGTCGCCGGCACCACCGGGTCGGGCAAGTCGGTCGGCCTCAACTGCATGATCCTGTCGCTGCTCTACCGGCTGACTCCCGAGCAATGCAAAATGATCATGATCGATCCCAAGATGCTGGAGCTCAGCATCTACGACGACATCCCTCATCTGCTGGCGCCCGTAGTCACCGAGCCTGCCAAGGCGATCCGCGCGCTCAAATGGACCGTCGAGCAGATGGAGGAGCGTTACCGGATGATGGCGTCGGTCGGCGTTCGCCAGCTGTCGAGCTTCAACGCCAAGGTGCGCGAGGCCAAGAGCAAGGGCCAGGCGCTCGGCCGCCGGGTCCAGACCGGCTACGATGCAGAGACAGGCCAGCCGAAATACGAGATGGAGGAGCTCGAATACGAGGTCCTGCCGCAGATCGTGGTCGTCGTCGACGAGCTCGCCGATCTGATGATGACCGCGGGCAAGGAGGTCGAGTTCCTCATCCAGCGCCTGGCCCAGAAGGCGCGCGCCGCCGGCATCCACCTGATCATGGCGACGCAGCGCCCCTCCGTCGACGTCATCACCGGCGTCATCAAGGCCAATCTCCCGACCCGTATCTCGTTCGCCGTGACCTCGAAGATCGACTCCCGCACCATTCTTGGGGAGCAGGGCGCCGAGCAGCTGCTCGGCAAGGGCGACATGCTCTACATGCCCGGCGGCAAGCAGATCGCCCGCGTCCACGGCCCGTTCGTGTCGGACGAGGAGGTGCGCGCGATCGCCGACCATTGGCGCGGCCAGGGCACGCCCGATTACATCCAGGCGGTGACCGAGGAGCCGGAAGACGGTGGCTACATGTTCGAGGGCCAGCCGACCGGCGACGACGACGCCGAGACCCAGCTGTATCGCAAGGCCGTGCAGACCGTCGCCGAGAGCCAGAAGGCCTCGACCTCGTACATCCAGCGTCAGCTGCGCATCGGCTACAACAATGCGGCGCGGCTGATCGAGCGCATGGAGAAGGACGGGATCGTCAGCACGCCCGATCATGTCGGCCGCCGTGAGGTGCTGGTCGATCCCGAGGGTCGTCCGGTCTAAGCAGGGGCGGCGCCGGCGAGGCGGGGACCCGGGAACCCGGCAGGTTCAGTGGGCATTCAACGCCGCGACCTTATCGCTCCCCGCAAATTCGGATCTTCAGGAGACACATGATGTTGCGTTTCAAAGCGCTCGCCTTGGCCGCCGTGCCGATCGTCGCGGCCGCGATGATCGTGCCGCAGAGCACGGTGCTGGCGCAGGCGGCCTCTCCGCTGACGGCCGTGGCTGCCCATCTCAGGGCGGTCAACACGATGACTGCGAGCTTCAGCCAGACCGACCGGCGCGGCCAGACGCTGACCGGCACCTTCACCTTGAAGCGGCCCGGCAAGATCCGCTTCCAGTACCAGCCCGATGTGCAGATGCTGATCGTCGCCGACGGCAAGAAGCTCCACATGGTGGATTACGAGACCAAGCGCGACGACGATTGGCCGATCGGCAACTCGCCGCTCGGCGTGCTGCTCGATCCCAATCCGAACCTGTCGCGGATCGCCAAGGTCGTCCGCAGCGACTCGCAGACCTTGCTCGTCCAGGCCAAGGATCCGAAGCGCCCGCAATATGGCACCGTGACCCTCGGCTTTGCCCGGGTCGCATCCGCGCCCGCCGGGCTGCTGCTGCAGGGGTGGACCGTCGTCGACGCGCAAAATAACCGCACTACGGTGAAGCTGACCAATCAGCGCTTCAATGTCCCTGTGGCGGACAGCGCTTTCACCTATCGGCGGCCCAAATAATTTCAGTTTCCGTTCGGGACTTAGAAACCATTCATCCGGGCGACAGGTAGCTCGGGGTAAAGAACAGACTGCGATTACGGCAGACCGCCTCGGGTTTTCCCCCTGTTGCCCGACCGGAAAACGTAATCGACCTCGCGTATACCGCAAGGTTGGCCCCCGCTCCACGCCCCCGGAGCGGGGGCCTTTGCGTTTCCGGATGCAGCGTTCCGAATGCAGCACGTCCTCGCGCGCACCAGTGGCGCTTGCGGCCAAGCGTCGCTACATCCGCGCCATGTCCACTACATTGAAGATCGCTTCCTGGAACATCAATTCCGTGCGCGCACGGATCGGCATCGTCGAGCAGTTCCTCCGTTCCGAAAGTCCCGACGTCCTCTGCCTCCAGGAAACCAAGGTGGTGGATGCCGATTTTCCGGCCGCGGCCTTTCAGGATCTCGGCTACGTCCATCAGATGATCCGCGGCCAGCGCATGCACCATGGCGTCGCCATCCTGTCGCGCATCCCGTTGCACGAAGACCGGCATCATGACTGGCAGGCGAATGGCGAAGCGCGTCACGTTGGCGTGCGCCTCGATTGCGGCATTCGCCTGGAGAATGTCTACATCCCGGCGGGTGGCGATATCCCCGACCGAGCGCTCAACCCCAAATTCGGCCAGAAGCTCGACTTCATCGAGCGGATGACGCGCTGGTCGGAGGAATGCGACTGCCCGACCATCCTCGTCGGCGACTTCAACGTTGCGCCGCTCGAATGCGACGTCTGGAGCCACAAGCAATTGCTGAAGGTGGTCAGCCACACGCCGATCGAGGTGGAGGCGCTGACCAGGCTGCAATCGAGCAACGACTGGGTCGATCTCGGCCGTCATTTCCATCCCGCGCCAAAGCGGCTCCACACCTGGTGGAGCTATCGCTCGCCCGATTTCAGCAAGAACGATCGCGGTCGCCGGCTCGACCATATGTGGGCGACGAGGGATGTTGCGGCGCAGGCGACCGAACACCATGTCCACGAGATCTGCCGGAGCTGGCTCAAACCCTCCGATCACGTTCCGCTCGTGACCGAGTTCGTCCTGTGACCGGCGGCCGCGACGTCGCGCGCGCCATCGACGCGCTGCGGCGCGGCTGGACGGTGACCGTGGACGGCACGGCCTATCTCGGCGTCGAGACTGCCGACGACGCCGCACTGGCGGTGTTCGATGCGCCGGGGCGCGCGGATCTCCTCATCTCCGGGCCGCGCGCCGTGACCCTCAAGCTCGCCAACCAGCGCGAGGCGGTTCCGACCGGACCGGTGCTGATCGAGCGGACGTCGTGGATCGACCTTGCCGAAGCCGTCGCGATTGCGGACCCCGCCCGAGACTTGTCCAACCCGCTCAAGGGCCCTTTCCGTGCGGGCGCAGCACCTTCAGGCGCCGAAGCGGCAATCCAGCTGACCCGCCTCGCCGGTTTGCTCCCCGCACTGTTCGCTGGCGGAACGCCCGGCGCGGATGCGGTGCACCTGTTGAGCGGGGACATCTTCTTCACCGTGGACCAGCCCTCCGTGTCGGTGGCATCGCGCGCGCGCCTTCCGATCGAGCAGGCGGAGAAGGCCGAGATCGTCGCCTTCCGGACCCTTGGCGATCCGGCAGAGCATGTCGCTCTGGTGATCGGGCAGCCGACCGGCGTCCCACCGCTCGTGCGCCTGCACAGCGAGTGCCTGACCGGTGACGTGCTCGGATCGCTCAAATGCGATTGCGGCCCACAACTCGATGGCGCGCTCGAAGCGATCGCCGAGGCGGGCTGGGGAATCCTCCTCTACCTCCGGCAGGAGGGCCGCGGGATCGGCCTGATCAACAAGCTGAGAGCCTACGCGCTACAGGACCAAGGCTTCGATACGGTAGACGCAAATTTGCGCCTCGGCTTCGGCGACGACGAACGGCGCTTCGCAGTGGCCGCCCGCATGCTGGAGGCGCTGGGCCAGCCCGAAGTGCGGCTGCTTACCAACAATCCCCGGAAGGTCGCCGGCCTCGAAGCGGCCGGCATCCACGTGCGCGAACGGGTTCCCTTGCAACGCGGGCTCAATCCCCACAACCGCGCTTATCTCGATACCAAGCGCACCCGCAGCGGCCACGCTTTGTAGGGCCGCTTCACGTCAAACCTGCAGGTGATCGAGCACTCGTCGCAGGAGCGCGCCCACGGCGCGCTCCGCTGCGCCGTGATCGGTCCAGAACACACCGTCCATGGCCGGGGGGCGAAGCCGTGGACGATCGACCAGTCGGCGATCGATCTGGGAGCCCGGCCGCGTACCCTGGGGGGTGCTGGCCGGCGGCACGCCCGCATATTGCGCCCTCACCCTGGGCCTGTTCGCACAGGCCGGCGCCGGGCGGGCGCTGATCCCCGCTGGAAGCCTACTGTCCGAACAGCAGGGCGGCGACGTCCTCGAAGCTTGCCGCGATGTGGTGGACGCCGAGCGAACGCAGCCGACCCGCATGGTCCGCTCCGCAATGGCGGCCCGCGCAGAGACCGATCACCTGAGCGCCCGACGCCACGGCCCCCGTCACGCCGACCGGGCTGTCCTCGATGATCACGCAATCCCTGATGTCGACGCCGAGGTTCCTCGCGGCCAGCCAGTAGAGATCGGGTGCCGGCTTGCCGCGCTCGACATGCTCCGCACCGCTGAAGATCCGATCCTGGAAAAGCTCTCGCAGCTTCAGATGGTCGAGGTGAGTCTCGATCCAATGGGTGGAGCTGGACGACGCAATCGCCTTGGGAAGGGCATGCGGCAGGGTTTCGATAAATGCGATCGCCCCGGCGACCGCTTCGAGGCCCTGCTCGAGCACGCGTGCATCCTCCTCCGCGCGCGCGACGTGGAAGTCGTCCGGAAGCGGACGGCCGATCCACTGCTCGATCGCAGCGAGGAATGCAGGGCCGGCAAGGCCCATGAAATGCGCCATCGAATGTTCGGGCGTGGTCGGGTGGCCGATCCGGGTGAGATAGTCCGCAATCTGCCGGTTTCCGGCATATTCGCTCTCCAGGAGGACACCGTCGAAGTCGAAAATCAGGGCGTCGAACTTCAAGCGCGCTCTCCGAACAGGGCGGTCCCGACCCGAACATGGGTGGCACCGATGGTCACCGCAGTCTCGAAATCGCCGGACATGCCCATGCTGAGGGCGCCGAGACCGTGCCGCCGCGCGAGCTTTGCCAGCAAGGCAAAATAGGGTGCCGGCTCCACGTCCGCCGGCGGCACGCACATCAGCCCAATGATCGGCAACCCGGCCTCGCGCGCGCCCTCGATCAGTGTCGGGAGTTCGGCCACCGGGCAGCCGCCTTTCTGCGGCTCGTCGCCGACATTCACCTGCAGGAAGCAATCGGGACGACGTCCGGTCTTCTCCATCGCCTTGGCGAGCGCGGTGACCAGGGACGGTCGATCGACGCCGTGGATGGCGTCGAACAGCGCCACAGCCTCGTCCGCCTTGTTCGACTGAAGCTGCCCGACATGGTGCAGGACGACATCGGGGAATTCGCGCTGCAGCGCCGGCCATTTGGCCTCCGCCTCCTGAACGCGATTCTCGCCGAACACACGCTGCCCCGAAGCCAGCAGCGGCCGGATTGCTTGGGCGTCATGGGTCTTGGAGATCGCGATCAGCGTCACGTCTACAGCCTTGCGCCGCGCGAGCTCCGCCGCCTTGTCGATCCGGGAGCGGATCTCGCTTAGTCGTTCCTCTGCTGCACCATTCATGGCGGCTGCTATAGGTAGCCCCATGCTCCGCCGCCAGCCTCTGCCGCGCCTTTGGCTGATGACCGACGAACGGCAGGGCGAGGATCTCTGGACCGCGCTCGAACGCCTGCCCAAGGGCGCCGGCGTGGTGTTCCGCCACTACGGCCTGGCGCCCGGCGAGCGCCGGCGGCTGTTCCATGCCGTACGCGCCGTGGCGAGACGGCGCAGGCTCGTCCTCATCGTCGCCGGCTTCGCGCTGGCCGGTGCCGATGGTCGTCACGGCGTGCAGGGGCGCGGGCTCTTCACTGCCCCTGCCCATGACCTCAGCGAAGTCAGAGCGGCCGAGCGCCTCGGCGCCGACCTCATCTTCCTCTCGCCCGTCTTTCCGACCCGATCGCATCCGGGCGGCCGCACTCTGGGCCGGGTACGGTTCGGACTCATCGCCAGCCGAACGGCGATTCCGATCATCGCGCTGGGCGGCATGACGGCCGAGCGCGCCCGCGGGTTGCGGGCGCTCGGCGCCTATGGATGGGCAGCGATCGATGCGTGGGGCAGCGCCTGATTCAGCCGCAATCGGCTTAGAAGCGGAAAGCCGTTCCGATGTAGACGGCCTGGCTGTCGCGGCGCTGGTCGCTCACCGGCTCGAGGCGGTCACGCTGGAACTTGTAGCGGACTCCGCCCGTCACATCGATGTTGCGGGTGATCTTGTAGGATCCACCGACTCCGAGCGAATAGCCATTCTCGATCGGAATGATCCGCGGCGTGGTCGGATCCGCCTTGTCGACTCCCGCCTCGATGCGCCCGGTGAAGCGCTTGCCCGAATAGCTCACGCCAACTTCGGCATTTTTGCGGCCGCCCGGCAGGGTTCCGCCTTTGACCTCGGCGACGTCGCCCGAAAGCGCGAAGTTGCGCCAGCCGACCGAGACGCCGAGATTGTACGCGCTGGGCGTGATCGCAGTGACCGGGGTCGTCGACGTCTCGGCGGCACGGATCGCTTGCTGCGGAGTCGCCGCACGGGCGCGCACGGCGACCCGGATGTTGCGGCTGCCGACGCTGGTCGAGGTCGACGGGGTGAAGCGGAAATTGCCGCCATTGAGACCGCGCCGCGCCAGCTCGGCAGCGAGACGCGGGTCGGCAGCGGCGGGCGTGAAGACGTCGGTACCCGTGGGCGTCAGACGATAGCGCGCCGGCGGCGTCGACTTGGTAGGCGCTGCAAGCGCAGGCGTGAGCACGAGCGCCAACGCTGTCAGCGCCACGCCCCCTGCCGCAGATATGCCTACGATTCTCAACACGCCTTACGACTCTCCCTGTTCATGCCATGTAGAGCGCTCAAACGCTTCAAACCAGCAAGCAGAACCCGTTCCGAAACGAATCCTATCGGCTGTTGCACGTTATCCACAATCGTCGTTGCACTTCGATGACAGCGCTGGCGGCCCGTAACCCTGATTCGCAGCGGAGCCAAGACGCTTGCCGCCCGCGCCCGCTTATCTATAACGGCGCCTGACCCCCTGTAGTTTCCAAGGAACCACCCTGATGGTACGCGCCGCCACTCTCGCCCTCTCGATCGGGCTGGCTTTCTCGCTGAGCGCTTGCGACTTCATCCAGAAAGACATCAACAAGACGCTTGGCAAGGGCGAGCCGGACAAGGTGCGGGCGGCGGATCTCGCGGCGTCCAACGTCACCACGATCGGCGTCAACGCTTATCTGTGGCGCGCTGCGCTCGACACTCTGTCGTTCGCGCCCCTGGTCCAAGCCGATGCCAACAGCGGTGTGATCGTAACCGACTGGTACCAGAATCCGAACACCCAGGGCGATCGGGTCAAAGTCACGGCAACCATTCTCGACCGCGATCTTCGCGCCGATGCACTCCGTGTCGCGGCGTCGCGCCAGGTGCTGCGCAACGGCCAGTGGGTCGATGCTCCGGTCACTGCGGCCACCGTTCAGAAATTGGAGGAGGTCATCCTCACCAAGGCCCGCGACCTTCGCCGGAACGCGATCGCCGGCTAAAGGAGTTCATACATGGCGGCGCGTTTCAATCCGCTCGAGGCCGATGCCCATTGGCAGAAAGTCTGGGAAGAGCGGGGAACCTTCCACGCCTCCGACGCGAGCGGCAAGCCGAAGGCCTATATTCTCGAGATGTTCCCCTATCCGTCGGGGCGCATCCACATGGGCCACGTACGCAACTATACGATGGGCGACGTGCTCGCACGCTACCGGCGGATGAACGGCTTCGAAGTGCTGCACCCGATGGGTTGGGACGCCTTCGGCATGCCCGCCGAGAATGCAGCGATGGAAAAGAAGGTCCATCCCGGCGCGTGGACCTGGGACAATATCGCGGCGATGCGCGCGCAATTGAAGCGGATCGGCTTCGCGCTCGACTGGAGCCGTGAGCTGGCGACCTGCGATCCGGCCTATTACGGCCAGGAACAGGCATTGTTTCTGGACTTGTTCGAGGCGGGGCTCGTCTATCGCAAGCAGAGCGAGGTCAATTGGGACCCGGTCGACATGACCGTGCTCGCCAACGAGCAGGTGATCGACGGCCGCGGCTGGCGATCGGGCGCACTCGTCGAGCGACGCAAGCTCAGCCAATGGTTCCTTAAGATCACCGATTTCGCCGAAGAGCTGCTCGACGGCCTTGGCTCGCTCGAGGATTGGCCGGAGAAAGTCCGGTTGATGCAGGAGAATTGGATCGGAAAGAGCCAGGGCCTGCGCTTCCGCTTCGCGCTGACCGAGCCCGTCGCAGACCAGGACGGGTTCGAGGTGTTCACCACCCGTCCCGACACGATCTTCGGCGCGAGCTTCGCGGCGATCGCCGCCGACCACCCGATCGCGACCGCAATCGCCGAGAACAATCCGGCGCTCGCGGCCTTCATCGACGAGTGCAAGAAGGGCGGCACCACCGCCGCCGAACTCGAGACCGCCGAGAAGAAGGGCTTCGACACCGGCCTTCGGGTGCAGCATCCGCTGGATCCGAACTGGACGCTGCCGGTCTATGTCGCGAACTTCGTCCTGATGGAGTACGGAACTGGGGCCGTGTTCGGTTGCCCGGCGCACGATCAGCGCGATCTTGATTTCGCCCGCAAATACGGCCTTCCCGTGACCCGGGTCGTCGCACCCTCGCCCGAGGAAGCTGCCGAGCCGATCGGGACCGAGGCCTATACCGGCCCGGGCCGGCTCGTGAACAGCGCCTTCCTTGACGGATTGACGGCACAGGACGGGATCCGCGAGGTGATCGCGCGCGCCGAAGCCGGCGGCTGGGGCGAAGGCACGACCGTATGGCGCCTTCGCGACTGGGGCGTGTCGCGTCAGCGTTATTGGGGCACCCCGATCCCGATCATCCACTGCGAGGCCTGCGGCGCGGTTCCGGTCCCCAAGGACCAATTGCCGGTCGTGCTGCCCGAGGATGTCAGCTTCGATATTCCCGGCAATCCGCTGGATCGTCACCCCACCTGGTCCAAGGTCGATTGCCCGACCTGCGGCGCTGCGGCCCGGCGCGAAACCGACACGCTCGACACGTTCGTCGATTCGAGCTGGTATTTCATCCGCTTCGCAAGCCAGCCGGCCGACCAGCCGTTCGACCGCGCCGTGGCGGAGAGCTGGTTGCCGGTCGATCAATATATCGGCGGCGTCGAGCATGCGATCCTCCACCTCCTCTATGCGCGTTTCTGGACTCGCGCGCTGAAGCGGATCGGTCGCATCGACGTTGACGAACCGTTCCAGGGTCTCTTCACCCAGGGCATGGTCACCCACGAGACCTACAAGGCGCCTGACGGCCGTTGGCTGAGCCCAGGCGAGGTCGTCCAAAGCGACGGCGGACTGATCGTCGAGGAGAGCGGCGAGGCGGTGACCGTCGGCCGTGTCGAGAAGATGTCCAAATCGAAGCGTAACACGGTCGATCCCGAGCCCATCCTCGACCAATATGGCGCCGATGCCGTTCGCTGGTTCATGCTCTCCGACAGTCCGCCGGAACGCGACCTGCCGTGGAGCGAGGCCGGCATCGAGGGCAGTTGGCGCTTCGTTCAGCGGCTCTGGCGGCTCGCCTCCGAGCTGGTCGAGCAAGGCTCGTCGACCTGGCTCGGCGACACCGGCGCATCCGAGGCCGACAAGGCACTCGATCGCAAGCTTCACCAAACCATCGCCGCAGTCGCGGCCAACGTGGAATCCCTGTCCTTCAACAAGGCGGTGGCGAACATCTACGAACTCGCCAATGCCATCGAAAAGGCGGGGCCCTCTCCCTCCCGCGGGCAGGCCATCGAAAGTCTGCTGCTGCTGGTGGCGCCGATGGTGCCGCACCTTGCCGAACAGGCTTGGACGTCGCTCGGGCGGGAAGGCCTGATCGCCGATGCCGCTTGGCCTGACGTCGATCCTGCCTTGTTGGTCGAGGATGAGGTAACGATCGCGGTTCAGGTCAACGGCAAGCTCCGCGACACGCTCACGGCGCCCAAGGGTGCGGCCAAGGACGCACTGGAGGAGATGGCGCTCGGATCCGAAAAGATCGTCCGTCTGCTCGAGGGCAAGGCACCTCGCAAGGTGATCGTCGTCCCCGACCGCCTGGTCAACATCGTCGCATGAAGCCCTCTCTCGCCCGACTAGGCCTTGGCCTCGCTCTGGCTCTGGGCCTCTCGGCGTGCGGGCTGAAGCCGCTGTACAGCGGCGGCAGCAACGGTCCGGTTGCACAGTCGCTGCAGTCCGTGTCGGTCGCGCCGATCGGCGGCCGCGGCGGGTGGCTGGTCCGCACCGCCCTGGAAGACCGCCTCGGCACCAAGGACGGCGTCCCGCATCGCTATCGCCTGGAGGTCACGCTCGACGACCAGATCATCGGCTTCGGCGTGCGGCGGGACGATGCCGAGACTCGCGAACGCCGGACTCTGCGCGCCCGCTATCGCCTTGTGGAAGCCGACAAGGGCACCGTCGTGCTCGATGCCACCGCAGGGTCCGACGCCGGCATCGACGTCGTCAGCTCCGAATATGCAACCGTGGCTGCCGAACAGACGGCGCTCGAGCGGCTGTCGAACGAGGTCGCTGACCAGATCGTCGCCCGCCTTGCCCAGTTCGCCTCGCGGGGCGGCCCGGAGCGGTGAAGGCTGCAAAGGGCCAGATCGACCGCGCGCTGAAGGCTCCCGGCGACTGGCGTTTCTTCCTTCTCTACGGCCCCGATGATTCCGGTTCGCGGGCTCTGCTGCGTCACGTCAAGGCTGCCGCCGGACCGGAGGCGGAGCGGATCGAACTCACCGGCGCGGAGCTCAAGGGAGATCCTGCCCGCCTCGCCGATGAGGCGGCATCAATTTCGCTGTTCGGCGGCGCCCGCTACATCATCGTCGAGCCCGCGGGCGATGAGAGCCTGGCCGCCGTCGAGGCGCTCCTGCAGGCTCCCGCGGCCGGAAATCCGGTGGTGCTGATCGCCGGTGCGCTGAAGCCGAGCTCGAAGCTGCTGAAGCTGGCGCTTGCCGAGCCTGCCGCGCTCGCCTTCGCGAGTTATGCGCCCGAGGGTCAGGAGGCCGATCGCCTCGCCGCCGAGATGGCCCGTGAATTCGGCCTTATCATCCGTTCGGACCTGGCACGGCGGCTTGCCGATGCCTGCAACGGCAATCGCGCGATCCTCGCCCAGGAGCTGCAGAAGCTCGCGCTCTATGTCGATGCCGACCCGGCCCACCCGCAGCCGGTCGATCATGACGCGCTCGACGCAATCGGCGCCAGCGCCGAAGAAGGCGATCTCAGCCGCCTTGTCGACAGCGTCAGCGGCGGCAGGCCCGATCAGCTCGGTGCAGAGCTTGCCCGCCTCTCCAGCGAAGGCATCGAGGGAATCCCGCTGATCCGCGCGGTGCTCCGGCGGATGAGCCTGCTCGCCAAGCTCCGCGCCGGGGTCGAGGCCGGTAACAGCGTCGACTCCGTCATGGCGACGGCCGGAAAGGCGCTGTTCTGGAAAGAGAAGGGATCGGTCGCCAGCCAGGTCGGCCGCTGGCGCTCGGATCTTCTGGCAAAGAGCGTCAGCCGCCTGGTCGAGGCCGAGCGCCAAGCCAAGGCGTCAGGAGGCCTCGGCGCCGCTGCGGTGGACGAGGAGCTGTTCGCGATCTGCCGACAGGCCGCGCGGCTTCGCTGACCCTCAATGTCCCTCCCCGGTCGAACACGGGCCGAGCCGAGAAGCTAGATCTTTTCCCCGCTTAGGCGCTGACAGATCATGTCGAGCTGATCCAGTGTCGAATAATTGAGCATGACGGCACCGCCAGTCGGCCCGTGCTTGATCTGGACCTTGAGACCAAGCATGTCACCCAATTGCCGTTCCAGCGCGTCGATGTCGGCGCTCGATCCCGGCTTGTAGTCGAGCCGCTGCTGGCGTTCCCGGTTGGGCTTGCCGAACCGGGCAAGCTTCTCGGTGTCGCGCACGGACAGGCCGCGATCGACGACCTCACGCGCGATCGTCTCCGGCTCTGCGGCGGTGACGAGCGCGCGGGCATGACCCATGCTGAGCTCGCCCTCGACCACCATGGTCCTGACAGTTTCCGGAAGATCGAGCAATCTCAACAGGTTGGCGACGTGACTCCGCGACTTGTTGACGATCTTCCCAAGCTCTTCCTGCGTGTGTCCATATTCGTGGATCAGCCTTCGATACCCTTCGGCCTCTTCGATCGCATTGAGATCCTGCCGCTGGATGTTTTCGAGCAGGGCGACTTCGAGCGTTTCCGCGTCGTTGAACTCGCGAACGATTACCGGGACTTCGTGCAGCCGCGCCTTCTGCGCCGCACGCCAGCGACGCTCCCCGGCGACGATCTGATAGCGGTGCCCGTGCGGACGCACGACGATCGGCTGGATCAGCCCGCGAGTCTGGATCGACTCGGCAAGCTCCGCCAGCGCGGCTTCGTCGAAATGGCGGCGCGGCTGATCGAGGTGCGGCTCGATGCTCGACACCGGCATCATCTGGACGCCGCCGCGCGCGGCGCTCGCCCCGCCGGCGGAGATCGGCGCTTCCTGCGCGACTTCACCAAGCAGCGACGACAGGCCGCGCCCGAGCCCCGAAGGACGTCGACGTGCCGGAGCGTCGTCGCTCATGCCGCCACCGCGCGCTTGGGCATTCGGGCGATCAGTTCGCGGGCGAGTGCAATGTAGGCTTCGGAGCCGGAGCAGCGATGGTCGTAGATAAGAGCGGGTATCCCGTGGCTGGGCGCTTCGGACAGGCGAACGTTGCGGGGAATGACGGTGTCGAACACCACCTTGCCGAGGCAGGCGCGAACGTCATCGGCAACCTGCGCGGACAGATTGTTGCGACGGTCGAACATGGTCAGCGCAACGCCAAGAATAGAGAGCTCGGGATTGAACCTGGCGCGGATGCGCTCGATCGTCTGCAGCAGCTGGCTGAGGCCCTCGAGAGCGAAGAACTCGGTCTGCAGCGGCACCAGAATCGAATGAGCGGCAACGAGCGCATTGATCGTCAGCAGGCCCAGCGAGGGCGGACAATCGATAAGGCACACATCCCACCGGCCCGGCGGAGTGGACGCAAGCGCATTGTCGAGCCGGTGTGTTCGTTCCGGCAACTCGACCAGCTCGATCTCCGCTCCGGATAGATCGACCGTTGCCGGCACGAGATCGAGACGCGGAACCCGGGTAGGTACGAAGGCTTCCTCGACCGTGCAGCTCGACGTGAGCAGGTCGTAGCTGGACAGATCACGCTGGGCGTGGCCGATGCCGAGCCCGGTGGAGGCATTGCCCTGCGGATCGAGATCAACGAGCAGGACGCGCCAACCGGTTGCGGCAAGCGCCGTTGCGATGTTGATCGCCGTCGTGGTCTTGCCAACCCCGCCCTTCTGATTGGCTACGGCTATACGGATCATCGGGTTCGTTTCCCCCCATGCTTGCGGCGAACCTCGCGGGCGACGATGATCTGCGCGTCGGAATCGGTGAGGCTCGGCTCGAGACGAAAGTCACCCTGCCATGAAGACCGAATCGCGTCGAGTTCGGACTTCGCGTTTCGTCCCTTTGGAAGCACCCAAACCGTATCAGTTGTGGAAAACTTCTCTGCGAGGCCCAGCAATTTGTCCAATGGCGCGAAAGCGCGGGCGCTGATCACGGCAAAAGCCCCCAGGGGAACCGCTTCGATCTTCGAAAGGAGGATGTCGGTTCGCTCGGCTACACCCAGGATTTCAGCACTGCGAATGAGGAACTCGACCCTGAGCCGACGTGCCTCGACCAGCGTGAAATTTGCAGGATGCATCGCCGCCGCGATCAAACCTGGAAAGCCGGCGCCGGTCCCCAGATCAAGCCACGTGTTTGCCTGTTCCGGAACGAAGCGAAGCAATTGCGCCGAGTCGTAGATGTGGCGCGCCCACACCGACTCCAGCGACGGTCGGGAAACAAGATTCTGCCTGTCATTCTCCTCGGTGAGGTATCGAACGAAGCTGTCGAGCCTTGCTAATGTTTCACGTGGAACATCGAGAGCATCGCGAGCTTGGTCCTCGGTCACTTAAGCGGCTTTTCGACGGGCATGGACGAGAATTGCGGCGAGCGCGGCGGGCGTGATGCCGCGAATACGGCTCGCCGCGCCGATCGTCTGAGGCCGGGATCGGGTGAGGCGTTCGACCATCTCATTCGAGAGTCCTGCTATCGCGGAATAATTAAGATCAAGCGGAACGCGGATTGCTTCATCGGCCCGAAGCCGCGAAATCTCCGCCTGCTGTCGTTCGACATAGGGGGCGTAGCGATGGTCCTCGACAGCCTCCTCGAGGATGTCACTCGGCATCTTAGCCAGTTCCGGTAAGAGCTTCAGCAACGCGGATCGGTCCACGGCCGGGAAGCGCAGCCACTCAGCGAGGGTCCGACGCACACCGTCATCCCGGACGTCGATGCCCACTCGGATCAGCTCCGCTCCCGTCCGTGCAACGCTGAGCGAATCTTCGATCGCCCGACGGTGGAACCTGGAACGTTCGAAATGGCGGCGCCGCTCAGGCGTAGTAGCTCCAGCGTCGATCGCCTGCTGAGTCAGCCGCGCCTCGGCATTGTCCGCGCGGAGACGGAGCCGATACTCGGCACGCGCAGTCAGCATGCGATACGGCTCAGTGACGCCCTGGAGGGTGAGATCGTCGACCATGACGCCGATATAGGAATCGCCGCGATCGAACAGGATCGGCTCCCCGGCTCCGGCATGCGCCGCCGCGTTGAGGCCGGCAACCAGGCCCTGCGCTGCCGCTTCTTCATAGCCCGTGGTGCCGTTGATCTGGCCGGCGAGGAACAGGCCGGAAACGTCGCGCACGCCCAGCGATGGTTCGAGGATTCTCGGATCCACGTGATCATACTCGACGGCGTAACCGGGCTGGAGAATCTCGACCCTTCGGAGTCCCGGCATCGACCGCACCATGGCCAGCTGGACGTCCTCCGGCAAGGATGTCGAGATTCCGTTGGGATAGACGACGTGGTCGTCCAAGCCTTCCGGTTCGAGGAAGACCTGGTGAGATTCCCGATCGGCGAAACGATGAACCTTGTCCTCGATCGATGGGCAATAGCGAGGCCCGACGCCGACAATCTCACCGGCGAAGAGCGGTGAACGATCGAGCCCGCCCCGGATGATCGCGTGAGCCTCGGGCGTAGTGCGGGTAATCGCACAAAAGAGCTGCGGTGCCGAACGCCCGCCCCCCATCGGCGACATCGTCCAGTGAGAGGGATCCGAATCCTGGCGCTCCAGCGCGCCCCAATCGATCGTGCGCCCGTCGAGCCGGGGAGGCGTCCCGGTCTTCAGCCGCGCGAGTGGAAGGTTCATTGCCCGGAGTTGGAAAGCGATCGCAGTCGCCGCACGCTCCCCGACACGGCCGCCGGCGCAGCTCGTCATGCCGAAGTGCAGCTTTCCTCCAAGGAAAGTTCCGGTGGCGAGTACCACAGCCTTCGCACCAATCTGCGAGCCATCGGCCAAGGTCAGGCCGGTGATAACCCGTCCGTCCAGCTGCAACGCGGCAGCTTCACCCTCAATGACCACCAAGCCAGGTTGCGCATCTACGAACCCTTGCACAGCGGATTTGAACAGCCGGCGATCGGCCTGCACTCTTGGTCCCCGGACCGCAGCACCCTTGCTGGCATTGAGCATCCGATAGTGAATGCCGGCTGCGTCGGCCGCCCGTCCGATCACGCCATCAAAGGCATCCACCTCCTTGACCAGATGGCCCTTGCCCAGGCCCCCAATGGCAGGATTGCACGACATGGCTCCAATTTGCCCGCGTGCGAACGTGACGAGCCCGACGGCCGCACCCATCCTGGCGGCCGCACAGGCCGCTTCGACGCCGGCATGTCCGCCGCCGACGATGATGACATCGAATTTCTGGTTCACGACGCGCCTTTAGCGCAAAATCGGCCCGGAGCGAAGACGGCAACTTCCACCATGTTCCACGTGAAACATGCCCTACTTCCCGATGCAGAAACGCCCGAACAGGGCGTCCAGCATGTTCTCGACACCCGAACGTCCGGTGATCGCGTCCAATGCCACTCGTGCCTGGCGGAGGCTCTCCGCGGCGATGAGATGGTCAGCGGTTCCAATGACCTCCTGCAGCTGGGCGCGTACCCGCACCAACTCCGACCGGTGGCGCTCGTTCAGCGCGACCTCGCCGTTGCCCGGCAAAAGGCATCTTGCCCGGGAGATCAGCAAATCAATCAACGCGCTCATCCCCTCCCCTGTCTCCGCCGAAACGCCAATAGCGGCTCGAGGCGACGGCTCACCAAGCCCAAGGTCGATCTTGGACTGAACGATGATCGCGCGCTCCGGGTGAGGACAGTCCTCTGCCGCTCCGAGCCACAGCACGACATCCGCTGCGGCAATGCTGTCGAGCGCCCTCCCTACACCGATGGCTTCGACCTCGTCGTCACTTTCCCGCAGGCCAGCCGTGTCGACCAGCAAGAAGGGCGTACCCGCGATCGAGGTCGGGGCTTCGACAAGATCACGTGTCGTTCCGGCAATCGCTGCGACGATGGCTGCCTGGCGGCCGACGAGCCAGTTGAGCAGGCTTGACTTCCCGGCATTCGGCGGTCCCGCGATCACCACCCGCACGCCATCGCGCAGACGTTCGACGGACGGGCGGGCAAGATAGGCGTCGAGCTCCGCCGCGAACGCAGCGACCTCTTCGATCCAGCGCGGCGGCAAATCGTCGCCGACCTCACCTTCGTCGGAGAAATCAAGGCTCGCTTCCAGCCGCGCGGAGAGCCCAAGCAGGGTCTGTTGCCAGATCTCGATCTGCCGGCTGAGGGCACCCCCGGCGAGCGCCTGGGCCGCCCTGCGCTGTGACTGGGTTTCGGCGGACAGAAGATCGGCGAGCCCTTCCGCCTCCGGGAGATCCACGCGGCCATTATCGAACGCACGGCGGGTGAACTCACCTGCCACAGCAGGACGAAAGCCGTCGAGCTCCGCCAAAGCTTCCAGCACGACCGCAACGATAGCCCTGCCACCATGAAGATGAAGCTCAACGAGATCCTCCCCGGTGACACTGCCAGGCCCGGGGAACCGGATCACCACGGCCCGATCGAGCACCTCGCCAGCGCGGCGCAAGGTGGCCAGCTGCGCGTGTCGCGGCGGCGGCAGGCTGCCCGCGAGTTCAGCAAGCGCGGCGTCCGCCCGTGGGCCGCTGATCCGAACGATCGCGATCGCGGCCGGCGGTGCGCCGGACGACAGAGCGAAAATGGTGTCGGCGATCGGCTCAGCCCTCACGGCGTCCGCTCATCCCTTCGAGCATGGATCGCCACATCGACATTCCGGCCTCGCTCATCGGACCCCACTTGTTCATCATGTCGCCGACCATGTCGGGCGTCACGCCTTCGCTTACCGCCTTGGTCATGCGATCGACATAAGCGGCGTGCACGGGTGCGAGATCGGGCAGTCCCATGAATCGGCGTGCCTCCTCGGGCGTGCAATCCACATCCACCGTGATTTTCATCGTCTGCGTCTCCCGGTTATTGCCGCGTGTTCGACGACTATGTGTATAGAAGCCGCCTTCGCACAAGGAGAACAGACGCATGATCCGGATCGACACGCTCGACGGCACCGACAGTTTCGGTGCCTACCTGGCCGAGCCCACCGATACGCCCCGCGCGGCCATCGTCGTCATCCAGGAGATATTCGGCGTCAACGAAGGCATCCGCCGCAAGTGCGATGGCTGGGCGGAGAAAGGCTATCTCGCCATTGCGCCCGATCTTTTCTGGCGACTCGAACCGGGAGTCGAACTCGATCCGGATCAGGAGCCGGAGTTGCAGCAGGCATTCGGATTGATGAACCGGTTCGACCAGGATCAGGGAATTGCCGACATCGAGGCAACGCTTCGCGCGGTTCGGGCACGCCTGCCCGAGGGCGCGAAGATCGGCTGCGTCGGCTACTGCCTTGGCGGCCGACTTGCCTATATGACTGCGGCGCGTACCGACGTCGATGCGAGCGTCGGCTATTACGCGGTTGGCCTGCCGAACATCCTGCACGAGAAGAATGCGATCGCACGGCCGCTCCTGCTGCACATCGCCGGCGCCGATCATTTCGTCACGCCCGACCAGCAGCAGGCGATGCACGAAGGCCTCGACGATCATCCACGCGTGACCCTGGTCGATTATCCCGGCGAGGATCACGGCTTTGCCGCCGAGATGGGCAATCGGCGCAGCGAACAGGCTGCCCGGCAGGCCGATGCACGCACCGAAACCTTCTTCGCGGAGCATCTCGGGTGAGCGATCCCTATGCCTTCATCCTCCGCGAGACCGGCGGACCAGAGACGCTCGCCGCCGAGGGGATCAGCATCCCGGTTCCCGGCCCAGGTCAGGTGCTGGTTCGCCATGAGGCGATCGGGCTCAATTTCATCGACACCTATCATCGCTCCGGCCTCTACCCGCTTCCGCTCCCGTCCGGGGTTGGCAACGAAGCTGCCTGCACCATCGAAAGTGTCGGCGAAGGCGTGAGCGGGTTTCGTGAGGGGAACCGGGTTGGTTACTTCACGGGTCCCCTCGGAGCCTATTCGACGCATCGCGTAGTCGACGCCAATCGGCTCGTGCCGCTTCCGGACGATATCGGCTTCGAAGATGCGGCGGCAACGATGCTGAAGGGCTGCACCGCCGAATATTTGATCGAGCGATGCGCACGCGTCGCCGCCGGCGACACGGTGCTCGTCCATTCCGCGGCAGGCGGCGTCGGTTCGATCCTCGTTCCGTGGCTGAAGGCCATTGGCGCCACAGTCATCGCCCATGCCGGAGACAGCCGCAAGGCGGCGATTGCGAAGGAGCTCGGCGCCGATCATGCGCTTTGCTGCCCGCTCGATGAGCTCGCCTCCGAAGTGCGCACGCGGACCGAAGGCAAGGGCGTGCCGGTGGTCCTCGACGGTGTCGGCGCTGCGAGCTGGAAAGCGTCGCTGGGATCGGTCGCACGCCGCGGCATAGTCGTCACCTACGGCAATGCGTCTGGCCCGGTGCCCCCATTCACGGCCCTGGATCTGCTCAGCGCCGGGTCGATCTTCGTCACCCGCCCGACTCTCGGCGACTATTGTCACACCCAGGAAGAGCGCCAGAATTCCGCCGCCCGCGTCTTCGAGATGATCCGCAGCGGCGTCGTCAAGGTGCGGATAGGGGCGCGCTTCCCGCTGCGCGACGCCGCGGAGGCGCATCGGGCGATCGAGAGCCGGGCAACCACCGGCTCGACGGTGCTGATGCCGTGAAGAAAATCCTCCCCGAACTGGCTTCAGGGAGGATCAGAATATCGTGCAGCGTTTAATCGCGTGCCGGAATCGTTGCCCTTACGAGTTCATCGAGGCGAAGAAATCCTCGTTCGACTTGGCGTCCTTCATCTTGTCGAGGAGGAACTGCATCGCGTCGACGGTACCCATCTGCATGAGGATGCGGCGGAGGACCCACATCTTCGATAGCGTACCCTGGTCAACGAGCAATTCCTCCTTGCGCGTGCCCGAGCGGCCAACGTCCAGCGACGGGAAGATGCGCTTGTCCGAAACCTTGCGGTCCAAAACGATTTCCGAGTTGCCGGTGCCCTTGAACTCTTCGAAAATGACTTCGTCCATCTTGGAGCCGGTGTCGATCAGCGCGGTGGCGATGATCGAAAGCGAGCCGCCCTCCTCTATGTTGCGGGCCGCGCCGAAGAAGCGCTTGGGACGCTGCAGCGCGTTGGCGTCGACGCCGCCGGTCAGCACCTTGCCCGACGACGGCACCACCGTGTTGTAGGCGCGGCCGAGGCGGGTGATCGAATCGAGAAGAATGACAACGTCCTTCTTGTGCTCGACGAGCCGCTTGGCCTTTTCGATCACCATCTCGGCAACCTGGACGTGGCGTTGCGCCGGCTCGTCGAAGGTCGAGGAGACGACCTCGCCGCGCACCGAGCGCTGCATGTCGGTCACTTCCTCCGGACGCTCGTCGATCAGCAGGACGATCAGAAAGACTTCCGGATGGTTGTCGGTGATCGCCTTGGCGATGTTCTGGAGAAGCACGGTCTTGCCGGTGCGCGGTGGCGCGACGATCAGCGCGCGCTGACCCTTGCCCTGCGGCGAGATGATGTCGATCACCCGCGCCGACTTGTCCTTCACCGTCGGATCGAGCGTGTCGAGCGTCAGCTTCTGGTTGGGGTAAAGCGGCGTCAGATTGTCGAAATTGACCCGGTGACGCACGGCATCGGGATCGTCGTAATTGATCTGGCTGACACGAACCAGGCTGAAATAGCGTTCGCCTTCCTTGGGCCCGCGAATCTCGCCTTCGACCGTATCGCCGGTGCGCAGGCCGAATTTGCGGACCTGGTTCGGCGCCACATAGATGTCGTCGGGGCCGGCCAGGTAATTGGCTTCCGGCGAGCGCAGGAAACCGAAGCCGTCGGGGAGCACTTCGATCGTTCCCATGCCCATGATCTCCTGGCCGTTCTCGGCCTGGACCTTGAGGATGGAAAACATCAGCTCTTGCTTGCGGAGCGTCGATGCGCCCTCGATTCCGATCGCCTCGGCCATCGCGACGAGGTCGGCGGGGGATTTCAGTTTCAGGTCCTTGAGGTGCATCTGAGAACTCGGCGCAGGTGGATTGGGGGTGTCGTGCGGGTCGCGAGACAAGATCACGATGTGAGGTGATTGCCCACGCGGACGGCGGGCCAACGACTCTTGCGGAGTTAGGCGCGCCCCCGATTCAAGTCAAGCGACGGAGCATCCGCGATGGAGGAAAAGGAAAGCCCGTCTTTTCCGCGCGCCCATCACCCAGCCGAAGCTGCGCGCACCTTCGGCGCATGCGCCTCAGAACGGCTTCACGATTACCAGGATGACGATCAGCACGGTTGCGAGGCCGGGAATCTCGTTCATGATGCGCAGAGACTTGCCGCTGAGCGGCCGCTGGCCCGCGGCGAGCTTGCGGCCATAGCCGACCAGCCAGCCGTGATAGCCGGACAGAGCGACCACGATGGCGAACTTGGCGTGGAACCATCCCTCCTGCCAGGCGCCGGTCGTCCAAGCGAGCGACAGGCCGAGCACCCAGACGAGGATCATCGCCGGGGTGATGATGATCTTGCGAAGCTTGGTCTCGCGATCGATCCAGCGTTTCTCCTCGTCGGAGCCAGGCGCCGATTCCTGATGATAGACGTAGTAGCGCGGCAACATGAACATGCCCGCGATCCAGAAGATCACGAAAATGACATGGCCGGCCTTGAGCCAGGCGTACGTCAAGCTGAGGGCGCTCTCGATACCATCGATCACCGACGCACCAAGGCGATGAGCTGCTCGACGTGCTGGATCGGCGTGTCCGGCAAAATTCCGTGCCCCAGATTGAAGACGTGCGGTCGGTCCGCGAAGCTAGATAGGATGCGCTCCACCGCGCTGGCAAGCGTCTCGCCCCCGGCAATCAGCGCGAGCGGATCCAGATTGCCCTGTACGGGCAGATTTTCGGGCAGCGCGGCCGCAGCCCAGACCGGATCCACCGTTTCGTCGATGCCGATCGCATCGACCCCGGTCTCGCGTGCATAAGCCGGCAGCTTGCCGCCGGCGCCCTTGGGAAAGCCGATGATCGGCACGTCCGGATGCCGTGCCTTCAGACCCTGTACGATCTGGACGGTCGGGGCGATCACCCAACGCTCGAACTGGGCGGGGGACAACGACCCAGACCAACTGTCGAACAGCTGGACGGCTTCGACGCCTGCTTCGATCTGTGCGGAAAGATAATCGACGGTCATGGCCGCAATCGCAGCGATGATCTCGGCGAACGCGGCGTCGTCCGTATAGGCCTTGCGCCGGGTTTCGCCCTGATCCTTGCTCCCCCTGCCCGCCACCATATAGGTCGAAACGGTCCAGGGACTGCCCGCGAAGCCCAGGAAGGTGGTCTCCGGGGGCAACGACGCCGCCACTTTCTCCACAGTCTTGTAGACCGGCTCCAGACGCTCCCTGGCGGGTTCAAGCGATGCGAGCGCCGCATCGACCAGCGGCGGTGACAGACGTGGTCCCTCACCCGCTTCGAACCGCAGCTCCTGGCCGATCGCGTACGGGATCATCAGGATGTCGGAGAACAGGATCGCACCGTCGAAGCCGAACCGGCGGATCGGCTGCAGCGTCACTTCGGCGGCGGCATCCGGATCGGTCGCGAGATCCAGGAAGCCGCCCTTCTCGGCCCGCAGAGCACGATATTCGGGTAGGTAGCGTCCCGCTTGGCGCATCAGCCAAAGCGGTGTTTTTACAGGCTTTTCTCCCTGCAGGACGCTGAGTAGCAATTTGTTCGAAAGGGCCATGAGGACGGCTGGGCTCCGCTCTACTCTCTCTCAAAGAGTCTTTAATAAGAGAGTCTGATGAAGGTTGTTGGTCGGCGGATGGTGGGGTTTATTCCCTCCACCCGATTTTGCAAACAGCTTGACTCTCGCGCGGCCGCGGAAGCCTGCGGATTCGCGGGAACCATCCCCGTTATCCACATCGAGCCGCATGGAACTATCCAGGCTTTGCGACTCTGTGGATCGAATCCGGATTGCGGGCGCGAATCCTGTGCTTGCAACCGTCCCGAGGGTTCCGCTAGCGATTTCAACACGCTTATCCACAGGGGTGATTTTCACGTGACGCTTCACCTGCATCTCCTGTCGGATTCGACCGGCGAAACCCTCGAACTGATCGCCAAGGCGTGTCTCGCGCAGTTCGACGAGGTCGATGTGGTGCGCCACCTGTGGCCGATGGTGCGCTCCGAAGGGCATCTCGATCGCGTTCTCGACGACATCGAACGGCGCCCGGGCCTCGTCCTCTACACGCTGGTGAACAGCAATATCCGCCGCGAGCTCGAGCAGAAGACCCGGCGGCGCGGCATCCATACCGTCTCCGCTCTGGATCCGGTCGTCGACGCCTTGTCCGCGGTGCTCAACCAGCAGGCGAAAGCCCGCCCCGGACGTCAGCATGCGCTGGACGCCGCCTATTTCGCCCGCGTCGACGCGATCCAGTTCAGCATCGCGCACGACGACGGCATCGGGTGGGAGAATTGGGAGGAAGCGGACATCGTGCTCGCGGGCGTTTCGCGCACGTCCAAGACGCCGACGTCCATCTATCTTGCCAATCGCGGCTACAAGGTCGCGAACATTCCGCTGGTGCCGGAATCACCGCCCCCGCCGAAGCTGTTTTCCCTGAAGCATCCGCTGGTGGTGGGGCTCACCACCAATCCCGACCGCCTGATCCAGATCCGGCGCAACCGCCTGCTCTCGCTCAACCAGGCGCCGGAAACCGACTATGTGGACACCGATGCGGTCGCAGCCGAGCTTGCCTTTTCACGAAGGATCTTCGCCGACAACGGATGGCCGGTCATCGATGTCACCCGCCGCTCGATCGAGGAGACCGCCTACGCGATCGTGAAATTGTGCAACGAGCGGATCGATACGGCGGCCGAGGCCGGCGCGCAGTGAGACTTCTTCTGGCTTCCAAGAGCGAAGCGCGCCGCGCGATGCTGGACGCCGCCGGTATCGCCTTCGAGCCCGTCGAGGCCGAGATCGACGAGGCCGCCGCGAAAGCCGGGCTGGAGGGCGCAGGCTTCGATCCCCGTGGGATCGCCGAGGAGCTCGCCCAATTGAAGGCTTTGTCCGTCGCGCAGGCCGAAGGCGCCCTCGTCCTCGGTTCGGACCAGACGCTCGAGGCTGCCGACGGGACGATGCTGAGCAAACCCACGTCACGCGCCGAGGCCCTGGAGCAGTTGCGCTTCCTGGCCGGACGAACGCATCATCTTCATTCCGCCGCCGTGATCGCGGAGGCCGGTGAAGCCGCCTGGTGGCATTGCGAGACGGTCGAGATGACGATGCGGCCGCTGAGCGATGCCTTTCTCGAGACCTATCTCGATGCCGAGTATGAAGCGATACGATGGAGCGTCGGCGGCTATCGGATCGAGGGACCGGGCATTCAATTGTTCGACCGGATCCAGGGAAGCCACTTCGCCATTCTGGGGATGCCGCTTCTTCCCCTCCTCTCTTATCTGCGCGAGCGCGGACTGATCGCCCGCTGATGACCATCCCCTATGCCGAGGTGATCGGAGATCCGATCGCCCATTCGAAATCGCCGTTGATCCATGGCCTGTGGCTGAAACAACTGGGGCTTCCGTTCGACTATCGCCGGACGCGCGTCGTGGCAGAGGATCTCGGCGCCTATTTCGATCGGCGGCGAGCGGACCCGGACTGGCGCGGGTGCAACATCACCATCCCGCACAAGATTGCCGCGATCGCGCATGTCGATAGCTGCGATTCCGGCGAGGTCGGCGCGATCAATTGCGTCGTACCGGAGGGCGCCGGCTTGCGCGGCCTCAACAGCGATGTCCTCGGGCTGGTCGAGGCGCTCCAGGCGTGCGACGCGAACGGCCCCGCGGTGCTGCTCGGCACCGGCGGTGCCGCGCGCGCGGCACTGGCCTGGATGGCTGGCGCAGGCGTGTCGGAGATTCGCATCCTCGCCCGCGACCGCGCCAAGGCCGAGCAATTGCTGCAGGCGTTCGACGCTCCGGGACGCGTGTTCGGGCTGGATGCGGCCGACGACGCCCTGGCCGGCGCGGCGGGACTGCTCAACGCGACGCCGATGGGAATGGATGGCTTCGATCCGGTTCCGGAGGCGGTGCTCACCGCGCTCCAAGGTCTTCGCCCGAACGGGTTCGTTCTCGACATGGTCTATGTTCCCGTCGACACCCTCCTCCTCCAGCGCGCGCGCGCCGCGGGCCTCATCCCCGTGGATGGACTGGCGATGCTGATCGGGCAGGCGAAATCCGCCTTTCGGCTGTTTTTCGGAACCAACCCGCCCGCGGCCGGCGATGCGGAGCTTCGAGCGATCCTGACGTCATGATCGTACTCGGCCTCACCGGATCGATCGGCATGGGCAAATCCACCGTCGCCGCCATATTCGCCGAGGAAGGCGTCCCCGTTTTCGATGCGGACGCCGAAGTTCATCGTCTGCAGGGCCCCGACGGGGCGCTCCTCGCGGAGATCGAAGCCCACTTCCCGGGAACTACCGGCGCCGCCGGCGTCGATCGGACCGCGCTTGCCGAACGGGTGCTCGCGGCGCCGGACGCCCTTCGGCAGCTGGAGGCCCTGGTTCATCCCGCGGTCGCGCACGCGCGCGAAGCCTTCCTCGCGTCCAACGCCGCCGCGCCGCTCGTTCTCCTCGACATCCCGCTGCTGTTCGAAAAGGAGGGTTGGCGCGCGGTCGACAAGATCGCCGTCGTCTCCGCGCCCGAGGCCGTCCAGCGGACCCGAGTCCTGGCCCGCCCGGGGATGACCGCAGACAAGTTCGCGCGAATCCTCGGCCGGCAGATGCCCGATTCCGAGAAACGGGCTCGCGCCGATTTCGTCATCGATACAGGCGGTTCGCTCGAGCAGACTCGCGACTCCGTTCGGCGCATCGCGGCTTGTCTCCGGGAGTCGCCCAAAGCATAAGCCGGGACATGCGCGAGATCGTCTTCGACACGGAAACCACCGGCCTCAACCCGCTGACCGGAGACCGGATGGTCGAGATCGGTTGCGTCGAATTGTTCAATCGAGTTGAAACCGGGCGCACCTTCCACGCCTATTTCAACCCGCAGCGGTCGATGCCCGCCGGCGCCGAAGCGGTGCACGGCCTTTCGGAAGCCTTTCTGTCCGACAAGCCCTGCTTCCACGAACTCGTCGACGACCTCATCGACTTCCTCGGCGATTGCCCGCTGGTCGCCCACAATGCGAGCTTCGATTTCGGGTTCCTCAACCACGAGCTCAGCACCTGCGGCCGGCCGCTCATCTGCATGACGCGGATGGTCGACACGCTGGTTCTCGCGCGCACACGCCACCCGGGTGCCAAGCACAGTCTCGACGCATTGTGCACACGCTACGGCGTGGATCGCAGTCTGCGTATCAAGCACGGCGCGCTGATCGACGCCCAGCTTCTGGCGCAATGCTATGTCGAACTGACCGGGGGACGGCAGATCGGACTGTCGCTCGCCGACACGATCATCATCGAAGAGAAGGATTCGCGTCCGAGCGAGGCACTTGTCGGGGAACGGATCGTTGTTCAGGTGCGGCCACCCCGGCCTCATGCCCCCACAGAGGAAGAGCTTGCAGCACATTCCGCATTCCTGGCCACCATTTCCGATCCCATCTGGGCTCGACTGGATGGCCGCGGTTGACGCCAGCCGGGCACGAGGCCTAATCCGCCGCCAATTCCTCTGGTGGAGTGAAGAATGGACATTCGGGTCTCTGGCCATCAGGTCGACACGGGCGAGGCGCTTCGGAGCCGCGTCGAAGACCGGCTCAACGCGATCGCCGACAAATATTTCTCGCGCGCCATTTCGGCGCAGGTGACGTTCGGCAAGGGGCCGCACGACCACGGTTTCACCTGCGAGATCGTCTCCTACGTGCCGGCCGGCGTGGTGCTGAAAGCCAGCGACCGTGCTGCCGATGCGCACGCCGCCTTCGATGCGGCGGCGGACAAGGTGGAAAAGCAGCTTCGCCGCTATACGCGCCGGCTCAAGGATCGCCAGGCGCCGAGTCCGGCCCAGGCCCTGGAGGACCTCTCCAATGCCGAGTATCGCGTCTTCTCGGCCGCCGATGGCCAAGACGACGAGGATGTCGGCGAGCATCCGCTGATCGTAGCGGAAACGCGGGTCGATATTCCCGATGCAAGCGTGTCCGATGCGGTGATGATGCTCGATCTTCGCAACACCAATGCGCTGATGTTCCGCAACAGTGGCACGGGAAGCTTCAACATGGTCTATCGCCGCGAAGACGGGACGATCGGCTGGGTGGAGCCGAAGGCGCAATGAGCCGAAGGGCGTGCACGCGCATTACCGACTTTTCCTGACACGGGGGCTGGGGGCAGTCCCCCAGCAACCGGTGCCTCGATGAGCGATTTGTCTCACATGCTGACGGTGGACGGCATCGATGCCGGCCTCACCGCCTCGAACAAGAAAGCGCTTTTCCAGCAGCTCGGCACGGCGGCCAGCCGCCTCACCGGGATCTCGGCGCGCGACATCGTCAGCGCGCTGAGTGAGCGCGAGAAGCTCGGATCCACCGGCTTTGGCGGCGGGATCGCAATCCCGCACGGCAAGATCGAGGGCCTGGAGCGGGTCTTCGGCTATTTTGCTCGATTGACCGCGCCGATCGATTTCCAGTCCGTCGACACGCTTCCGGTCGACTTGGTCTTCCTGATCCTGTCGCCGCCGGATTCGGGTGCGGATCATCTCAAGGCGCTTGCCAGCGTCAGCCGCACCTTGCGCGACAAATCGACCCTGGCCAAGCTTCGGGGCGCGCGTTCCCGGGACGCGATCTTCGCCCTGCTCGCCGGCGTCGAGAGCCTCCATGCCGCCTGATGCCGTCGTCCGCCCGGCTGCGGTTGCCGGGGCGGACGCGCATTATCGAGCGCTGGAATCCCTCTACCGTCACGCGCCGATCAACCGCTTCTTCGAATCGGAGCTCGAGATCGTCGAGGAGGGCTTCGCCCGGATCCGCTTCGACGTCCGCGAAGAAGTGTTCCATGCGGCCGGTGCCGCCCACGGCACCACCTATTTCAAGATGCTCGACGACGCCGCTTTCTATGCCTGCAACAGCCTCGTGACCGATCGCTTTCTGCTGACCACCGCCTTCAACCTGCTATTCACCCGCCCCCTTCGCTCGGGCCCGATCGTGGCCGAGGGTCGCTGGGCGAGCGGCCGCCGCCGGGTGATGGTGGGTGAGGCGAGGTTGATCGATGCCGAGGGAGAGGAAGCCGCCCGCGGCACCGGCACCTTCATGCGTTCGCACATCCCCCTGTCGACCCTGCCCGGTTACGCGACCACAGGACGATGACTCCCCGGATCGCGTCCAGTGTGCTGGTCGGGGCGTTGATCCGCAAAGCGGAAGCATCGGGCGGCTTCGCCGCGGTGCTCAGCAAGGGCGACACCGTATCGGGTGCGATCCTGGTCCTTCTCACCGAACGGGGTGCGATCCCGCACCTGCTGGAGCGCATATTGCAGGCTGACGGCTGTTACGCATGGCACTCGCCCAAGGCCGAAGGTTTCCAGAATATTGCAGAGGTTGCTCAATTCGTCGAACGACGAAGGCGGTTCGACCCGGATTTGTGGGTTTTGGAACTGGATATCGCATCTGCCGAACGGTTCGCCGCCGATATGAACGCTTTCGATTGACCGCTCAGCGCCAAGCCGCCTAGGGCCGCCCGGTTCTATCGCGAGGAGCGGGGGCCGGCCACACCCGGGGTAAGGGAGGGAGCCGGTCACGCGAGACGGATGGTAGCCCCTGGGTGCAATCGTTCTTGCCGCACCCCGCGTTCGGGCGGAGCCAGCCGCATTGATCTGAGAGCAGATGAGTCGTTTCGTTCGTGCCGCGGGCTTTGCCGCGGCCATGGCTGTTGCCGCATTTGGTACCCTCTATGCCGGCCCCTCCCGCGCCTGGGAGTTCAATGCCCCGCCGGCGATCACCGCACAGATGATCATCCCGGCCGTTCCGGACCACGAGAACGGCCTGGACAAGCAGAACGGCGCGCCGGCCGAGCTGGTGCAAGATGCTTCTCCTCCTGTCACCCTCGGAACACCGAGCGCGGCGGAACCACAGCTCAGCCTTGCCGAGCTGGTCGGCGATTACGCCACCTCGCGCACGTCCGACAGCGAGCATGAATGCCTCGCCAACGCCGTCTATTTCGAAGCGAAGGGCGAGCCGCTCCAGGGTCAGCTCAGCGTCGCCGAGGTCGTCGTGAACCGCAGCCGCTCAGGGCGCTTCCCGGCGAGCGTGTGCGGCGTCGTCAAGCAACGCGGCCAATTCTCGTTCGTCCGCGGCGGTCGCCTTCCTTCTCCCCCGCGCGCGACAGCGGCTTGGCAGAAGGCGGTCGCGATCGCGCACATCGCCATGCGCGATCTTGCCGACGCGAGGACCCCTAAGGCGCTGTTCTTCCACGCCAAGCGCGTGAATCCCTCCTGGCGCGGCCTCCGCAAGGTCGGCGCGGTCGGCAACCACATCTTCTATCGCTGAACGCCTCCTCGTCGTCACGGACTCGCATTCGTTCTCGTTTCATTCTACTGTCGGGAGATGGCCGCGAGTCCCCGCCCCGATCCCTGTTTCCAGGATGCCCCGCTCGCCGCGCAGGACGTGGCGCGCGGGGTGACGCGCTTGTTCTTCAATCAGGACAGCTTCGCCTTGTGCGAGGTCCCTCTCCCCAATGGTCGTCGCGCCGACATGATGGCACTCGATTCAGGAGGATTGATCACGATCGTCGAGATCAAAGTCTCGCGCGCGGACCTGATGGGCGACGGCAAATGGCCGGATTATCTGGACTATTGCGACCGCTTCTTCTGGGCGGTGCCGGCCGGTTTCGATCTGTCGCCGTTCGAGACGGAGGGCTTTCGGCCGGAGCTATGCGGCCTCATCGTCGCCGATCGCTATGATGCTGCGGTGTTGCGGGGCGCTGCGCTGCGCAAGCTCGCACCGGCGCGGCGCAAGGCGGAAACGCTAAGGTTCGCGCGGCGGGCGGCACGCCGGCTGGTCGGGGATCTCGATCCTGCGCTGGCCGGCCTCACCGGCCCGCTGGACACGACGCCGCTCCTCCCGAGCCGGCATCGAGACTGATAGGAGCTGCTGCCGTTCACGGGTGCCGCACGGAGCAGCCTCACAGTTGGGCTGTGCGCCGCAGCCTCAGAGCTTGGGACCGGCGACAGCCTTCGGTTTCGCCACCGGCGTTTCGAGCAGCTTGAGCACCGGAGCGGCGCGGACGTCCTGCTTGGCGTAATCGAAGGCGGAGAGCCCGGCGACACTGTCGGTCTTCTTCGGGTCGGCACCCGCGGCGAGCAACAGCCGGACCATCTGGATGTCCCGGCGCTGGACAGCCAGGATGAGCGGAGTCTCGCCGCGCGAATTGGCAAGATCGACGCTGGCGCGGCGCGCGAGCAGCAGTTGCGCGCCTTCGGCCCAGCCGAGCTCTGCGGCAATCGCAAGCGCGGTATTGCCTTGCGCATTGACCAGATCCGGTCGAGCGCCCTTCTGAAGCAGGAAGTTCAGCCAGGGAAGATCGCGGCCGCGCGCGACGATGTGGACGGCACCGTCGCCGGATCCGCGTTCCTTGCTGTTGATGACGATGCTGCCGGGCTGCGAGATAACCCCGCTGACCTTGTCAATGTCGCGGTCCTTCACCGCCTTCAGAAAAGTGTAGCCGTCGGAATAATTCTGCGCCGCCAGCGGCGCCGCGAACAGGATCGCAATTGCCGCGATCGCCCGGCCGAAAGTCTTGCCCACTCTTCTTCCCCGTCACTCTCGACTTGATCGCGGGCCTATACCAAAGCAAGGCTGCCTGCGCCATGAACGAAACCGCCAAGCCCCGCATTTTCCTGCTGCTTTCGCTGTTCCTCGGCCTGCTCGCCGCAGGCTGCGGCCAGGCGCCGCCGCAGGATCCGCCGCTCAAGGGCGCAGCGATCGGAGGTGCGTTCACGCTCATCGATCAGACTGGGCGGCAAGTGCGCGACCAGGACTTCGCGGGCAAATATCGCATCGTCTATTTCGGCTTCGCCCAGTGTCCGGACGTCTGCCCGACCGATATGGCCCAGATCGGCCAAGCGCTGCGCGGCCTGGAAAAGAGCGATCCGGCCCTCGCGGCGAAGATCCAGCCGCTCTTCATCACCGTCGATCCCGAGCGCGATACGCCGGCGGTGCTCAAGGACTATGTCGCCGCGTTCCACCCGCGGCTCGTCGGACTGACCGGCACCCCGCAGCAGATTGCGGATGCAGCCAAACGCTACGCCGTTTATTATGCCAAGGAACCGACTCCCGACGGGAGCTACACGATGAACCACACGCGCATCCTGTTCCTGATGGGTCCCGACGGGACACCGATCGCCATGCTGCCGCACGAGGGCGGCGCCGATGCCATCGTGGCAGAGCTCAAACGCTGGGTGCGATGACGGACGAGCCCTTCTGGGAAAGGCCGCTCGACCGGCTCAACCGCTCCGAATGGGAACAACTGTGCGACGGCTGCGGCAAATGCTGCCTCCACAAGCTCGAGGACGAGGAAACCGGCGAAGTCTTCCCGACCAACGTCGCCTGCAAATTGCTCGACCGGCGCAGCGGTCAGTGCAGCAATTACCGCGGCCGCCGCGCCTTCGTTCCCGATTGCATCCGCCTCAGCGCCGACATGGTGGGCGGCCTCGACTGGCTGCCGTCGACCTGTGCGTATCGGCTGCGCGACGAAGGCAAGCCACTGCCGCAATGGCATTATCTGATCTGCGGCGACCGGGAAGCGGTGCACAGCGCGGGCGCCTCGGTGCGCGGCTGGACGATCAGCGAGGACGATGCCGGCGAGCTCGAATACCACATTGTCGAACGGGAAATCTGAGCCGTTGCCGCCCCGCTTTGTCTTCGGAGCGTCAGCCGCCGGCGATCCGCACAACGATCTTACCTTCCGCGGCGGCAACACCGAGGCCGCGCTGAAGGTCACCGTATCGCCGCGGGCGCGGGTGATGCGGCTGCGCGTCGATCCTCGCACCGCGCAGGTGCTGCTGACGATCCCCAAACGCGTTTCGCGCGCCAAGGCGCTGGCCTGGGCGAACGAGCATCGCCCGTGGATCGAAAAGCAGCTCGCCGCGATCGCTCCGGCGTCGCGGCTCGAACCGGGCGACAGCATCCCGCTTTACGATCGCCCCCATCCAATCGTCTGGGATAAGGAGCGGTCCAGGCTGGTGAGGCTCGAGGACGGCGCCATCGTCACGGGGGGGCCGCGTGACACGGTCGAGCCGCGGATCGTCCGCTGGCTGCACCGTCACGCGCTCGACATCCTCAGCGCCGAGACGGCTGAATATGCCGTGAAGGCGGGCGTGGTCGTCACCAGGGTGGCGATCGGCGATCCGCGCAGCCGATGGGGAAGCTGCTCATCGAGCGGAGCGATCCGCTACAGTTGGCGGCTCATCCTCGCGCCCGATTTCGTTCGCCGCGCCACCGTGGCGCACGAGGTCGCGCACCGCGTGCACATGAATCACGGTCCTCACTTCCACGCCTTGGTGGAGGACCTGCTCGGCTGCGACCCCACCCCCGCCCGTTCATGGCTGCGGAGTCGGGGAGCGTCGCTCCACCGGATCGCCGGCTGAACCGCGATCCCGCGGCGGCGGGGCGCGTTCGGCGGGCCGCGGCGGGACCTGCGGGCGTTCGCGCCGCTCCGGATCGATTGCCCGCTCGACGAGATCCTCGAGCGTTTCTTCCTGCTGCGGCCGGCGGGGATCTTCGGTCTGGGTCAGCGGCGCTTCGCCGGCCGGCGGCGGGGCGATCGGATTGCCGTCGGCATCGACCATCTGGCCCTGGTTGGAAGGCGAATCGTACCACACCTCCTCATCCGGTTCGGTCTCAGCCCAATCGGGCGGCGCCACCTGGGTCTCGAACTGCTCGACCGGACGGCTGGCGACGGCACGGCTCATGAAATCGTGGAAGGCCTGGGCCGGGGCGCGTCCGCCCTGCAGGCCGGGGATCGCCTTGTTGTCGTCACGTCCCATCCACACGCCGGTGGTGAGGCCGCTCGAGAAGCCGAGGAACCAGCCATCCTTGTTCGAGCTCGTGGTGCCGGTCTTGCCCGCGACCGGACGTCCGATCTGCGCTGCGCGGCCAGTGCCGGTGAGAACCGCGGCCTGCATCAGATCGGTCATCTGCGCCGCCACGTGCGGTGCGACCAGCACCCGGCTTTCATCGCTCTCATGCTGGTAAAGGAGCTCGCCCTCCGCGGTGGTCACTCTGCGAATGCCGTAGGGGACGACGGCGACGCCCTTCGCGGCGACCGCGGCAAAGGCGCGTGTCATGTCGATCAGGCGCACTTCCGAGCTGCCCAGAGCCATCGACGGATGGGTGCTGACCTTGGTGGTGACGCCGAAGCGCTGGGCCATGTCGGCAACCGTCCGAAAGCCGACTTCCTGGGCGAGGCGGACCGAAACGGTGTTGATCGACTGGGCGAACGCCTGGCGCAGCGGGACCGCGCCGGCGAATCCGCGATTGTTGTTGCGCGGGCTCCAGCTGCCGATGGTGATCGGCTTGTCCTCGACCATCGAATCCGGCTTGTAGCCGAACTCGAGTGCGGAGAGGTAGACGAACAGCTTGAACGAGGAGCCCGGCTGGCGGTTGGCCTGCGTGGCGCGATTGTAGATCGAGCGGACATAGTCGCGGCCGCCCACCATCGCGCGGATCGATCCGTCACGGTCGAGCGCGACGAGGGCGCCCTGCGCACCCGCCGGTGTGTTGGCGTTGATCACCTGATCGGCCAGGCGCTGCATGTTGGGATCAAGGGTGGTCCACACCTCGATCGGTTCGATATTCTCCTCGATCAGGGTGTCGAGCTGCGGAAGCACCCAATCGGTGAAATAGCGAACGCTGTTCTGCTTCGGAGTCGGCACGATGCGGACGTCGGCCGGCTCGGCGGCGAACGCCTCGGAGCCGGTGATCTCGCCATTCTTGCGCATCAGCTCGATGACCACGCTGGCGCGGCTGCGCGCTGCCTCGGCATCGGCGGTCGGGGAGTAATTGGACGGCGCCTTGACCAAGCCGGCGATGATCGCGGCTTCCGCCAGCGACAGGGTATCGGCGGAGTGGCCGAAGAAACGTCGCGACGCCGCATCGATGCCGTAGGCGCCGCCACCGAAATAGACGCGGTTGAGATAGAGCTCGAGGATCTGCTCCTTCGAGAATTTCCGCTCCAGCGCCAGCGCCAGGATACCCTCGCGCACCTTGCGCCCGTAGCTTCGGTCGCTGGTCAGGAAGATGTTGCGGGCAAGCTGCTGGCTGATCGTCGAGACGCCGCGGACCTTGTCGTCTTTCTGAAAGCTGACCTGGATGCCGCGGGCGATGCCGACCGGATCGACTCCGGGATGGTAGTAAAAGCGCCGGTCCTCGACCGCGACCATCGCCTTCTTCATGATTTCGGGGATCTGGTCGGAGGTCAGCCAGCGGCCGAAGCTCGGCCCGAGCGAGACCAGGGTCGATCCGTCGGCGGCGCGCACCCGGATCATCTGGCCGAGATTGTCGCGCCGGACGAGCTCCTGGTAGGTCGGCAGCTGGCTCATCGCGATGCCGACCGCGACGACCAGCGCGATCAGCCCCAACAGCGAGCCGTACAGGCCGACCTTGAACATGGTGATCAGCGTACGCTTGAACCGTGACCGCTTCGGAGCTTCAGTGGCCATTCTCGCCTTGAACCCTGGTTGAGGCGACCGCGTTTGCCACGGTGGCCGGTACGCAAATCAAGGCCTTTTCAATTGTTTGAGCCTTGATGCACACCCGGACCGCTGCCGGCCCGGGACGATCGAACGCTAGGGATAGGGCCTCGCGCCCCCGCTCACAAGCGCCCGCGCCGTACGAGGTTATACGGCCGCTGCCTCGCCGCGGTGGTTGCGCCGCATCAGCAGGTAGATCGGGAAGCCGCTCATCAGGAGGCCGGCGCCCCAAAGAGTCGGTTCGAGTCCGGCGCCGTAGATTGCCCACAGCGAGTAGAGCGTCCCGATCCCGGCCGCTGCGATCAGCAGAGGCGACCGATCCATTCGCCCGCTCCCTTGCAAACGTAGCGCGGCGAGCGCGCAGGCAAGATAGGCCACCAGCGAGGCCAGCGTCGAGACCAGGGCCATGAAGACGAACAGATCCCCCATTGATCGGCTCTGGTTGCTGAGGATCAGCAGCGTGACGAGGCCGCTCGACACGAGATGGGCACGCACCGGGACGCCGCCGCGGCTCGCCTTGCCGATCCAGGCCGGGAACACGCCGTCGCGGGCAAGCGCGGGCGGCATCTCGCCCTGGATCAGGACCCAGCCGTTTACCGCGCCGAGTGCGCTGATGGTCGCGAACAGGGCGACGAGCGAAGCGGGGCCCTCCCCCCAGTAGCGTCCGATGAAATCGGCGAAGGGCGCGTTCGATTGGGCCGCCTGCTCCGCGGGCAGCAGCAGGGCGACGCCCGAGCAGGCGACGAGATAGATGATCCCGGCCGTCAGGGTGCCGATGATGGTTGCGCGTGGGATGGTCCGCTCGGGGTTCTCGACATGCCCGGCGGGGATCGTCGCGGATTCGAACCCGACCATCGCCCACAGGGTCAGCGCGGCGGTCGCGGTCACCGACGCGAAGCTGATATCCTCGGCCCTGAACGGCACGCTCGGCGCCGGCGTGCTGCTGCCGCCTGCGCTGATCAGCAGGGTGAGGATGATGGCGGCGGCGAGCGGCAGGACCTTCAGCACCGTGGTCACCAGCTGGACGCCGCCAGCACCGCGCAGGCTGAGGCTGTTGATCAGGGTGAAGGTCCAGACGAAGCCGATCGCCGGCAGCACCGGCTGCGCCGCGAGCGCCGGAAGAAAATGGCTGAGGTAGCTGACCGCCGCCAGCGCGATCGTCGCGACTGCCGTCCACACGGAGATCCAGTAGCTCCAAGCCACCGCGAAGCCCGGCGCGGGCCCGAAGGCTTCGCGGCAGAAGGCATAGGGGCCGCCCGCCCGCGGGAACCGGCGCGCCAGCATCGCGAACACATAAGCCAGGCACAACGCCCCGCCGATCGTCACCATCCAGCCGAAGATCGCGTTCCACCCATAAGGTGCAAGCTCCCGCGGCATCAGGAACACGCCCGATCCGATCATGTTGCCGATGACTAGGGCAAGACAGATCCAGAATCCGAAGACTCGGCGGGGTGGAGAGGGTGATGGCATGCGTCGGGCGTATCGAGGGGGGAGGGGAAAAGCCAGCGGAGCGAACCGCAGCCAAAGAGGACGCGACATTGGGCGCCACGACCGCGTCGCGGTCACCATCACACGCAAGAAGGAGAGATTATCCGTCACCTGCAGGAGACCGCCCTGGGGCGCGTCTCGGCAAGTATATGGTGCGGTCGAGAAGACTCGAACTTCCACGTCCTTTCGGACACAGCGACCTCAACGCTGCGCGTCTACCAATTCCGCCACGACCGCACGTGATTACCGCCGGAGCAAGCTACCCCGGTGGCTGGTAGGAGCGCGCCTCTAGCAAAGGGTCTTGGGGCGCGCAATGCGCTTTTTGGCGGTTCGTATTTCCCCGGATCAGTAGAGGAACATCGGCATGCCTTCGATCCGCATCAGCTTGGCGCGATAGGCCGTGGGATCGTAGAGGCCGCCGACGTCGACGCTCTTCGTGCCCTCGAGCAGTGTGCCGGCGGGAACATGGCCGTAATTGCCGCCCTTCAGGGTAACCATCCGCCCCTTCTCGCCGCGCTGCAGGAGCTGGATGGCAAGCCCCCCGAAGGCAAGGCCGACCATCCGGTCCATCGCATCCGGATCTCCGGCGCGCATCAGATAGGCGAGCTCCTGGTGGACGATGCCGCAGCCGAGCTGTTTCTGGATCGCGCGGCCGAGCTTGTGGCCGACGCCGATATCGTCGCGCTCGCTTGCGGGCTTCGACAATTCGTGGCCATTCTCGCTCGCCACGCCCTGGATGCTTGCGCCTTCGGAAATGACGCACATCGCATAATGGGCCGGGTTGGACCCCTTGTCCTCGGCGAGCAGCGGCAGCAGGCGATCGAGGTCTGCCGGGACTTCCGAAATGACGGTGCGATCGACCTGGGCCAGAAATCCGGCGAGCAACGCGGTCTCGCCGCTGCGCCGCCCGAACAGCTCGATGACGCCGATCCGCTCGTGACTCTCCACCGTCGTGCGCAGCGCATTGATCGCTTCGACCGATCGGCTCACCGCCGTCGAGAAGCCGATGCAGTAATCGGTGCCGTAAACGTCATTGTCCATCGTCTTGGGGATCGAAATGACGGGGACGCCCTGCTCGCTGAGATGCGCGGAAAAGCGCAACGTGCCGTCGCCGCCCAAGGTGATCATCGCATCGATGCCGAGAGCATCGAGCACGTGCAACACCTTGGCGGTCTGATCGCCCGCCTTGAGAGTCCGAGGATCGAGCCGCGAAGTATGAAGGATGGTGCCGCCGGTGCGATCGATGCCGCGCACACCCTCGCGGGTCAGCGGCATGCTGCCGTGGGCGACGCTTTCGGGATCATCGGGATCGATGCCGAGCACGCCCTCCCAGCCACGGCGGAAGCCGATCACGTCCCAGCCGAGATCATCGGCGGAGAGAGTGATCGAGCGAATGCAGGGATTGAGGCCAGGTACGTCGCCGCCGCCGGTGAGGATCCCGATCCGCATCTCAGCGCATCCGGATCAGGCGGTTCGGCTGAACTGAAGGTTGATGCCCGTCGCGCTTCGCGGCACGCCCATGTCGCTGCCGTTGAAGGTGGCGCTGGCGCCAGCGGGAAGCTCTGCCACCGGGGGCGATATGAAGAATGTGTAGACGGTGTTGTTCTGCGCGTCCTTCAGCCGCACTTCGATCGGCGGCACCGGTTGCAGTACGCTCGTCGGATTGCTGATCGTGCCGGCAACCCAGAACATCGAATTGCCGCTCGCCAGCTCGTCCCGCCGAGCCTTGAAATCGATCTTGAGCGGGCTTTGGGCCGCGCGCTGGATGCCGAGCCGACCAGCCGTGCCGGGAACACCGTAATAGAGGATGGCTGCGGTCGCCGACAGCATCAGCGCGGCAGCGATCACGGCGAAGATGGTCAGCAGGCGCGCGCGATTGCGGCGTGGCCGGAATGGCGGCTCATGGGCGAAGGCATTGAAGGACTCGGCCTCAGCGTCCGGCTGTTCGGGGCCGAGGAGCGACGAAGGCGGCCGCGGCGCCGGCTGCGGCACTTCATGCTGCTGCGCAAAGACCGGCTCGGTCGGCGCCGGCTGCGGACGCGGGATCGGTTGCGGCTGGACCGCCACCGCCTCGGCGCGGCCGACCGGCGGACGCGGCGCGGCGGCATATTCGGGCTCGCGCGGTAGCGGCGTCGAGGCTGCGGGCGTTGCTGGGGGCGCGTGCCCGGAGGCGGCCCTCGGCGGCGGCGGATCCTGGAACCAGCTGTGACGGCAATTGGCACACCTGACCTGACGTCCTGACGTGCCGACGGCGCTGTCGGGCACGACATAACGGGTTTTGCAGGCAGGACAGCTCAGGATCATGTTTACAGAAGGGCCCGCTCTCAGGTGCTCGTACAGAATCCAAGCACATCTCTGGCCGCCGATGCAAGCGAATGCGCCTTTTTCGGAGGTTTACGGCCCGCCTTGCGGCGTGCCATTGACGTTGCAAGGGGCAGATGACGCGCAGCATGGCAAGATTTGGAGCGGAGGCGGGCCTGAATACCCCCGGAAGCATCGTTCAGTTCGACAATGTCGGCCTGCGCTACGGCACGGGTGCCGAAACGCTTTCGGACCTTACATTCTCGCTCCGCCAAGGCGGATTCTATTTTCTCACCGGGCCGTCCGGCGCCGGCAAGACGTCGCTGCTGCGCTTGCTCTATCTCGCCCAGCGGCCGAGCCGCGGCCTTATCCGCCTGTTCGGCGAGGATATCGTGACGATGCCGCGCAACCGCCTGCCGGGCTTTCGCCGGCGGATCGGGGTCGTATTCCAGGATTTTCGGCTGGTGTCGCATCTGTCCGCCTACGACAATGTCGCGCTGCCTTTGCGTGTCGCCGGTGTCGAGGAGCGGGATCTCGAGACTCCGGTCAAGGAGATGCTGGCCTGGGTCGGCCTTGGCCATCGTGCCTCGGCACGGCCGGCTACCCTCTCGGGCGGGGAGCAGCAGCGGGTGGCGATCGCACGCGCGGTGATCGCCCGGCCGGAGCTGCTGGTCGCCGACGAGCCGACCGGCAACGTCGATCCGGAAATGGCCAAGCGCCTGCTTCATCTGTTCGACAGCCTCAACAAGCTTGGAACGACCATCGTCGTCGCCACCCACGATCTCCATCTCCTCTCGAGCATCGCAAGGGCGGAGATGCTGCGGCTCGACCGCGGTCAGTTGCTCGATCCCACCGGCGCCTTGCGCCACCCGCCAAGGACCCATGCATGAAGGGCGGCGTCCGGAAATTTGGCGCCGCCGATCGCAGGTTGCTGCCCGAAGGCCGGCTGTCGGGGCCGATGCCGTGGGTGATTGCGATCATGATGTTCCTAACGGTGCTCGCCGCGGCCGCAGGTCTCGGCCTCGGCACCGCCGCCTCGAGCCTGGACGAGGACACCGGAACCCGCGCCACCGTGCAGATCGTCGAGCCCAATCCCGATCGGCGGGAGAGCCAGGCGCAGGCAGCGCTGGCCGCACTCGAGAAGCAGACTGGCGTCGAATCCGTACGCCGCCTGCCAGAGAGCGAGATGGAAGATCTGCTCGAGCCGTGGCTCGGTCCGGGAGGGCTGGAAGGCGACCTGCCGATCCCGGTCATGATCGAGATCGATCTTTCGCCCGAAGCCTATGCCCGGCTGGACAGTCTGCGCGCCGCGATCACCGAGGCCGCACCGTCGGCCCGCGTAGACGACAACGCCCAATGGCTGGCGCCGCTCGCGGCGTTGATCGGATCGCTCCGGCTCCTCGCCGCCGGGCTCGTCCTGCTGATGATCGGGGCCACCGCAGCGACGGTCGTGCTTGCCGCCCGCGCCTCGCTCGACACCCACCGGGGAACGATCGAAGTCCTCCATTTGATGGGTGCGACGGACGTTCAGGTCGCGCGCCTGTTCCAGCGCCGGATCGCCCTCGACGCCTTGTTCGGCGGAATCGTCGGTCTGGTGGCCGCCGCGGCGATCCTCCTCCTCATCGGCAATCGGGTTGGAGCGCTCGGCTCGGACCTCCTCGGCTCGGCGCATCTGCCGATCCTCAGCTGGGCGGTGCTGGTGGCGCTTCCGATCTTCGGCGTGCTGCTTGCAATGGTGGTGGCGCGGGCGACCATTCTTCGTGCATTGGGGCGGATGTTGTGATCGCCCGCATTCTCTCCTTCCTTCTGCTCGTCTACCTGCTCGGCTATGCGGTGTTCGCAGTGATGCTGCCGCGTCCTGCCGGTGACGAGAGAACCGATGCCGTCGTTGTGCTGACCGGCGGCGCCAACCGCATGGAACGCGGGCTGGATCTGCTGAAGCGCGGTCGTGCCAAAAGGATGCTGGTATCCGGCGTCGCGCGAACCGTGCGGCCCGCCGAGCTCGCGGTCCGCTATCCCGGTCACGACAGTCTGTTCGATTGCTGCATCGATCTCGGCCGGGAAGCCGTCGACACGCGCTCCAATGCCGAAGAGGTGTCGCGCTGGATGGCCAAGAACAAGCTGCTCAGCCTCAGGCTCGTCACCACCGACTGGCACATGCCGCGCGCACGCTTCGAGCTGTCGCGGCGGCTTGGCGGAGACGTGGACGTGATCGGCGACGCGGTGGAGAGCAACCCGAGCTTCCGCGCGCTGTTCACCGAATATAACAAATATCTGCTCCGCCGCGCGGCCGTGCTGGTGGGGGTGTGATGGCACTGCTGCGATCGGCCTTGTTCGCGATCCTCTTCTATCCCGCAACCGTGCTGATGGTCGTGCTGGCGATGCCGGTCGCCTTGCTCTGGGGTCGGCGCGGGGTGCGGACGACGGCTCATGGCTGGACATTGTTCCATCGCTGGTGCGCCGCCAATCTGCTCGGCGTGCGAACTCGGATCGAAGGCACCTTCCCGGCGGGGCCCGCTCTCGTCGCGGCCAAGCACGAGGCGATGTACGAGACGATGGAGTTCGTGGTCATCCTCGATACTCCGGCGATCGTAATGAAACGCGAATTGTCCGATCTTCCCCTGTGGGGTCGGCTCGCACGCGCTTATGGCCTGATACCGGTGGACCGCGAAGGCGGCGCGGCGGCGCTCCGCCGGATGCTGCGCGCGGCCCAGGAGGCGGTGCAGGACGGCCGCCCGATCGTCATCTTCCCGGAAGGAACGCGGGTCGCGCCGGGCGACCACCCGCCGCTCCAGCCAGGTTTCGCCGGCCTGTACCGGGCGCTTGGCCTTCCGGTGGTTCCTGTGGCGCTCGATAGCGGCCGGCTGCTTCCCCGAGGCCGGTTCGTGAAGCGGCCGGGCATCGTCACCATGCGGATCGGCGAGACCATTCCACCGGGATTGCCGCGTAAGGAGGCCGAAGCGGCCGTCCACGCCGCGATCAACGCTCTGGGCTAGCCCGCCGCGGGGGTAAGACGATCCCGCAGGCGCCATGCACCTCCCGATGGCGAGAGCCAGATGCTGCCGAGGCGAACCGTCACGACCGGCCGCGGTGGCGCAGCACACTGGACGACGATCCGCTCCGGGCCGGCGGCGTGCAGGACGCCGATCGCCATATCCTCCCCTTCCGAATCGGCAAGCGCGCAAAGCGGCCGATCGGCGATCGTGAACGGCAAGGGTGGGGCCGGATTGAACCGCAAGGCTTCGCGGGCAAGGGCAACCCTTGCGCTACCGAGATGCCGATCGAGGGCCTCTTGACGGATCCGTCGACGCTCCGCCGGTGACTTCCGGCGGGCGAGCGGCGATCGCGGCAGCAGGAGCAGGTTCGTCCGGCCGGCCTTGGGCATTGGAACAGCATCGATGCCGATGGCGATGACCAGATCCGGGTTCACCGCCGCGATGCTCGCCGTCTGCAGCCGGGCGCCGGGGCCGGAGACGAAGCCAGACGTGTTGACGACGATCGGTCCGGCACCCGCCAGCTGTTCGGCTGCCAGAGCGATCCGCGAGATGACGATCCCGCTGGTGCTCCCCACGAAAACGAACCGGTTGCAGATCGTTCCGCCGGAAACGGGCTCGATCCGCCCGCGGCTCACCGTTCCCGGCGGACCGACCATCTTCTGGCCGGGATCGAGATCGAGCAGGGCGAAGTCTCGCCGTGCCGCGAGCGCGCGAATGAAGCTGCTTTTGCCGACATCGGTGGGTCCGATCACGATGATCCGCTCCGCCGCGCCACGGGCGATCATATCGATGCGCTCCTGCCACGCTTCGGGGATGATCTGGATTGCCCGCACTCCACTGCCGACTGGGTCGCTTCCGGAACGCTTTGCACCCGGTTCCGTTGTTCAGGCAATCGGATCGGACAGACAGGAGCATCGGTGAGCAACAGACTGGAGAGTATGGACGCCTCGGTCTTCGAACCTCCCGCCGAGGCCGTCGACTTCTATGTCGAGAGCCTTCGCCTGCTCAACGAATCCGGCATTCCCTTCCTGCTCTCGGGCACCTACGCCCTCGCTTGCTATACGGGGATCACGCGGCCGACCAAGGATCTCGACATCTTCTGCAAGGTCAGCGACGCGCCGCGCATCCTCGCCTTCTTCAAGTCCAAGGGCTACGAGATCGAGGTCGAGGACGAGCGCTGGATCGGCAAGGTCTGGCGCGGAGAGCATTTCTTCGATGTGATCTTCAACATCTCCTCGGCCAGCCTGCCGGTCAACGACGACTGGTTCCGGGAGGCCTATGAGGTCGAGGTCTACGGCTCGACCGTGCGGATCACGCCGCCCACGGAGTTCATCCTCTCCAAGCTCTTCATTCAGGACCGATACCGCTACGACGGTGCCGACGTGGTCCACGTCATCCTGAAGAAACATGAGGAGATCGACTGGCACCGGCTGATGACGGCGATGGAGCTCTATTGGGAGCTGCTGTTCATCCATATCCTCAATTTCCGCTTCATCTACCCGACCAAGCGCGACCACATTCCGCGCTGGGTATTCGACGAACTGCTGGAGCGGATTCAGGCACAGGCCGAGCTTCCACCCGGCGGCATCGACATTTGCCGCGGCCGGCTGCTCAGCCCCCGCGACTACATCACCGACATCGGAGAATGGGGTTTTGCCGACGTCGTCGGCAAAGGCCTCGAGGAACGGCATGAGCGAAAACACTGATACGATCACCGTCGCCGCGATCGGCGATCTCCACGTCACCGACACCAACCACAACCGCTATCGCGATCTCTTCGCCGAGATGTCGGAGAAAGCGGATGTGGTTGCCCTTGCCGGCGATCTCACCAACTTCGGCAAAATCAGCGAGGCCGAGATTCTTGCCGAGGATCTGCGGGCGTGCACCGTTCCGATGGTCGGGGTGCTCGGCAATCATGATTACGAGGCGGGCGAAGCCGACGAGGTCATCAAGATCCTGAGCCAGGCCGGTCTCACCATCCTCGACGAGCAGGCCTGCGTGGTGAAGGGCGTCGGCTTTGCGGGCGTGAAGGGCTTTCTCGGCGGGTTCGGCCGTGGCGAATTGGGCGCGTTCGGAGAGGATGCGGTCAAGGTGTTCGTCGACGAATCCCGCAACGAGGCCCGCAAGCTCGAAAATGCGCTGCGCTCGCTTCGCACCGACCGCGCGGTGGCCGTGCTTCATTATGCGCCCATTCCCGAGACCGTCGAAGGCGAGCCGCTGGAGATCTTCCCCTTCCTCGGATCGTCGCGGCTCGCCAATGCCATCGACCGCTTCGACAACGTGAAGGCGGTGGTCCACGGTCACGCGCACCGCGGCGCCTATTCGGGCCGGACCCCCCGCGGTGTCCCGGTGTTCAACGTCGCTCAATTCGTCGTCGAACCCGCCTTCGGCAGACCGTACGCTCTTCTCGAAATCTGATGCCTAAGCCGGCTCGGCCGGCCGGGCCGGCGGCCTCGCAGGTGCGGGTTGCGGGCGCGGCTGGCGGATGACCTGCGGTGCCGGGCGGGTTTCCAGCAGCGCGGCAGTCTCGATCTCGTCGAGCGCGCGACGGGCACCGATATAGCGCCGCGCCTTGGTGACCCAGCTCGCGGCCCGATCGCGGCCGGGCAGACGGGTTACTTCTGCGAGCGCCACTTCCACCTGTCCGCCTTCCAGGCTCGAGATGGCGCGGCGCAGGCGTTCGGAGGCGAGCGTCGACTGCGTTCCCTCCTTACGGATCGAGACCAGGCTGCCGAGTTCGGTGCGAAATGCCGCCCACCAGCTCTGATCGGGCCCGCCACTGACCAGGAACGGCTGAACCTGCCGCAGCTCCTCCTGAAGCTTCTGGAGGGTGATCGGATCGCGTGAGGCGGTGATGATCGTGGCGACCGCCTGCGGCTGGGTGGCTGCGAACCTCTGTTGAAGGAGGCCTTCGATATAGCCGAGCGCAACTCCGCGATCGAGCGCGCGGCGGGCGGCGAAGGCGACGAGCAGCCCTTCCGCCCGGTCGGCATTGCCGACGGCTGCGCGGGACTGGACATCGAGCTGGGACACGCGCTGCTCCAGCTGCCCGACGCGCCGGGTCATCTCGGGATCGATTACCATTTGCCCCGGCTGCACCGGCGTCAGCACGGGCATGGCAGGTTGCGGTGCCGGCTGGACCGGCGCTGCGGCGACCGGCGCAGGCGGCGGGACGATGCCGAGCATTGCGGCGCCCGCGCTCCAGCGCGACAGCAGCCAGGCCATTGCGGCCACGCCCGCGAGGAAAGCGAGCAGCGGCACGATCAGGAGCGGAAGGATACGACGCTTCGGCCGCGGGGCGGTGAGGCTCTCGCCAGGGCTGTACTCCATGCTCACCGATCCCGTCCCGTCATCTGCGACGTTCCAGCCTTGCACAGCTGCGCCGCGAGTTCCAGCAATGCCTCGTCGCGCGGCATTGCTGGAACATCGATCGACGCCCAGCCGGAGCCTGCTGCATCCGCGGCGGCAGCGCTGATTGCCACGATGCGGATCACCGATCGATCCGGCACGAGCATGGATAACAAGCGTGCCGCGCGCGGCGAATGCAGCATAACCACCGCGCTACCGGCAAGTACCGCGCGTGCGTTGGCCGGCAATTCCGGCGCCGCCTCTGCGGCGTAGACGATGTGCCGCACGACGGTCACCCCGCTATGCTCCGCGGCGATATGCTCCCGCCCGCAGAGATGTAGAATCCGCTTATGTCCATGCGCGGCCGCCAGAGCGAGTGCGGCCTGCCCATCCGACGGACCGGCAATCACTTCGGCGAGGCCAGCGCCGCGCGCAGCGTCGGCGGTCGCTTCTCCGACGGCGTAGCACGGGAGATCAGGCATCTGCCCGGCGTTCCGCGCCGCATTGGCGCTGGTCAGCAGGAGCGCGTCGAAGTGGCCGTCCGGGACCTTCCAGGAACGTGGCCTTATTTCGAACAAGGGCGCGATCACGGGATCCATGCCCAGGCTGCGTGCGCGACGCGCGGTCTCGCTCGCCCCCGGCTCCGGCCGGAGGATCAGCAGCCGGGTCACCCCGCGAACAGCGCGCGGAGCGATGGTGAGGCGCGCGCAAGCAGCGCGCGCGCCAGCGCCAGCGGGGTCTCGGTGTCTTCGGCGGCGAAGCGCTCCTCGCAACGCACGATCTCGCTGCCGTCGGGGCTGATGATCTCCGCACGGAGGTGGATCTCGCCGCCGTCGAGCCGCGCCAGCGCCGCGATCGGCGAGCGGCAGGTACCGCCAAGTCCTTCCAACAGCCGCCGTTCGGCGCCGACGCAGAGGTGCGTCGCCCGGTCGTCGATCGCCGCGATCAGGCTGCGCGTGCGGCGATCCGAGGCGCGCACCTCGATACCGACGGCGCCCTGAGCGGGGGCCGGAAGGAAGTCGTCTAAGACGACTCCGGTGTCGGGATGGTTGAGGCGCTCGAGTCCCGCCGATGCGAGCAACGTGGCGTCCGCTTCGCCCTTTCCGAGCTTGCGCAGCCGGGTCTCGACGTTGCCGCGGATCGGAACGATCACGAGATCCGGGCGGCGGGCGAGAAGCTGAGCCGCCCGCCGCGGCGACGATGTGCCGACGCGGGCGCCCTGCGGCAGCGCCTCGAGGCTCTCGGCGCCGATCAGCCGATCGCAGACGCTCGCCCGCGGCAGCATCGCCGCAATCTGGAGGCTTTCCGGGCGGAACGTCTCGACGTCCTTCATCGAATGGACGGAGATGTCGGTGCGGCCGTCGCCAAGGCAGGCATCGAGTTCCTTGGTCCACAGCCCCTTGCCGCCGATTTCGGCGAGCGGCCGATCACGGACGATGTCGCCGGTGGTAGTGATCGGAACGATCTCGATCTGCTCCGGACCCCAATCGTGGGTGTCGCGGAGCGCGGTCGCGACCATGCGCGCCTGCGCGAGTGCGAGCGGCGATCCTCGCGTGCCTATGCGGATACTGCCCATCATGGGGCGCTTGTGCTAGCGGGTCGCGCAGTGGCAGGGAAGCGCTCATGAGCCTGATCTTGGGAATTGAATCCTCCTGCGACGAAACCGCGGCGGCGTTGGTGACGCGCGATCGGCGGGTGCTGGCACATCGTCTCGCCACGCAGGAAGCCGCGCACCGACCCTTCGGCGGCGTCGTACCGGAGATCGCCGCGCGCGCGCATGTCGAGATCCTGCCGACCTTGATCGAGGAGGCGCTCGCCGAAGCGAATGTGTCGCTGTCGGACGTCGACGCGATCGCCGCCACGGCCGGCCCCGGCCTCGTCGGTGGCGTCATGGTCGGTCTCGTCACCGGCAAGGGCCTGGCGCTTGCCTCCGGCAAGCCGCTGATCGCGATCAACCATCTGGAGGGCCATGCGCTCTCCCCGATGCTGAGCCAACCGGATCTCGCTTTTCCCTATCTGCTGCTGCTCGTGTCCGGCGGCCATTGCCAATTGCTGTTCGTGGAAGGTCTTGGCCGCTACCGGCGCCTGGCGACGACGATCGACGATGCTGCCGGCGAGGCCTTCGACAAGACCGCGAAATTGCTCGGGCTCGGCTTCCCGGGTGGCCCCGCCGTCGAACGCGCGGCTGCAGAGGGTGACAAGAGCGCGGTTCCGCTTCCCCGTCCGCTGGTCGGATCGGCCGAACCGCATTTCTCTTTTGCCGGTCTCAAGAGCGCGGTGCTTCGTGCCCGCGACAGCGGCCGCTACGGTGCCAACGACATTGCCGCCTCGTTCCAGCAAGCGGCGGTCGACTGCCTGGTCGATCGCACCCGGCGTGCGCTTGGGGATGCGCCGGGCGCCACCGCGCTCGTCGTCGCCGGCGGCGTCGCGGCGAACAAGGCGGTGCGGGCCGCATTGACCGAGCTCGCCGTCGGACATGGCCTCCCCTTCGTCGCGCCGCCTCTGTGGCTCTGCACGGACAATGCGGCGATGATCGCCTGGGCGGGCGCGCTGCGGCTGGAGGCGGGGGTCACCGACGGGCTCGATGCGCCGGCGCGGGCCCGCTGGCCGCTGGATCCCGATGCCGAGCGGGTCCGCGGTGCCGGCGTCAAGGCGTGAAGCTGCTTCCCTCGTCTCCGGATCCCCGCCAGAAGGGAGCGGGAGGACGCTCATGACGGCAGGCACGCAAGGCGCGATCGGAATCATCGGCGGTGGCGCCTGGGGAACCGCGCTGGCGCAGGTCGCCGCGGCGGGCGGCCCGGCCCTGCTCTGGGCACGCGAGCCCGACGTCGTGACGTCAATCAACTCGAGGCACGAAAACAGCCTGTTCCTTCCCCGGGTCGCGCTCGATCGCCAGGTCCGCGCAACCGCGGACCTGGGTGATCTCGTCGAATGCGATGCGCTGCTCGTGGTCACACCGGCCCAGCACATGCGCGCGGTGCTTGCCGGGATGCCGCGCCTCGCCTGCCCACTGATCCTGTGCGCGAAGGGCATGGAAGAAGCGACGCGCAAGCTGATGCACGACGTCGCCCGCGAGGAACAGCCGGACGCGCCGATCGCAGTCCTGTCCGGGCCGACCTTTGCACACGAGGTCGCGGCCAGGCAGCCGGCCGCCGTGACCCTTGCGGTGGAGGATGCGGAGGTCGGCGAGCGGCTGCTAGCGCGCCTCGCGCGGCCGTGGTTCCGGCCCTATCTTTCGGATGACGTCATCGGGGCAGAAATCGGCGGCGCGGTGAAGAACGTCCTCGCCATTGCCTGCGGGGTCGTCGACGGCCGCGGCCTCGGGCTCAACGCCCGCGCCGCCCTGATATCCCGCGGCTTCGCCGAGATGACCCGCTTCGGCCTGGCCCGGGGTGCGCGGGCGGAAACGCTGGCGGGCCTCTCGGGCCTCGGCGATCTCGTTCTCACCTGCTCATCGACCAACTCGCGCAATTTCAGCCTCGGCAAGGGCCTTGGCGAAGGCGGTTCCGCCGCCGACTTGCTCGCCGATCGCCGCACCGTGGCCGAAGGCGCGTTCACCGCGCCGGTGCTGCACCGCGCGGCAGCGGAAGTCGGCATCGACATGCCGATCGTCGCAGCGGTCTGCGCCTTGCTGACCGGAGAGGCGTCCGCAGCCGCTGTGGTGGAGCAATTGCTCGCGCGGCCCCTACGGGCCGAGGGGGGTTAGGCGCTTCCATCTTGTCGCACCGCTGAAGCGGAAAACCGCCGCCGACTTGTGGTGTGGTCCGTCAAAAATCCCAGGCGCGGCCATGATTCTCCCAATCGCCGTAGCGGGTGGGCTCGGCACCCTTCGGACCGCCATTCTCCTCCGCCTCGACCGGTGCCGTCGGCTCCGGAATCGGGGGGCTCTTAGACAGATATTCGGGCGGTTGGACGTGCGGTGGGCGCTTGCCGGTCACGAAAGCCTCCAATTGAACAATGGGTTGGATCACCCCACATTTCGGATGTGAGAGGACCCCTGACAAGATGAACAGCATGAAGACCCTGATGCTCCTGTCGGCGCTGACTGCGCTGTTCATGGGATTGGGCTACATGCTCGGCGGTGCGGGCGGCGCGCTGATCGCGCTCGTCGCGGCCGCGGCGATGAACGTCTTCACCTTCTGGAACGCCGACAAGATCGTGCTTCGCATGCACAATGCACGCGAGATGACGAAGTGGGATTGCCCGCAATTCGTCGGCATGATCGAGCAACTTTCGGGGCGCGCCGGGCTGCCGATGCCGCGCGTCTATCTGATCGACTCGCCGCACCCCAATGCGTTCGCCACCGGACGCGATCCGGCCAATGCCGCCGTGGCGGCGACGACCGGGCTGCTCGCGATTCTCGAGCGCGAGGAGATTGCGGCCGTGATGGCGCACGAGCTTGGCCACATTCGCAACCGCGATACTCTGATCATGACCATGACGGCGACGATCGCCGGCGCGATTTCGATGCTCGCCAATTTCGGCTTCTTCTTTCATTCCGGCGAACGCGGCAATCCGCTGGCGATGATCGGCGCGATCTTCCTTGCGCCGTTCGCCGCAATGATCCTGCAGCTCGCGCTCAGCCGTTCGCGCGAATATGGCGCCGATCGCGCAGGCGCGGAAATCTGCGGCAATCCGCGGGCCCTCGCCTCGGCGCTCGCCAAGCTCCACAAGGGCACGGCGCGGGTGCCGAGCCCGATCGCCGAGCGCAATCCGGCGGTCGCGGCTCTCTACATCGTCCCAAGCCGAAGCGGTCGCGACAGCCTGTTTTCGACCCATCCCGACACTGCCAACCGGATCGCCGCGCTCCAGCAACTCGCCGGCGAGATGGGTGTCCGCGCTCCCGAGCCGCACCGCGTCCGCGCAAGCGTGTCGCCCAGCCGCCCGCGCAAGACGCGGACGAGCGCGCTTGATCCGCTGAGGAAGCGCCCGTAGCGCTCGGTGCCCCGGGCGAGGGCCTGATTGCCGCGTGCGCCATATTCTGGAAATCTATCGTCTGACATGAACAGGAATCAGGATGAAGTCGCGGGCCTGCCCGCCCGCCGGGCTGCATTGCGCCTGCTCGATGCAGTGCTGCGCAAGGGCCTGCCGCTCGAGGCGGCGCTCGATGTTGCCGCACGCGATCTCGAGCGCGCGGATGATCGCGGCTTCGCCCATGCCATCGCTGCCGAGACGCTGCGGCGGCTGACCGATCTCGACGGCCTGATCGACAGCGCCACCAAGCGACCGCTGCCCGACGACGCCAAGGCGCGCTTCGCGCTCCGCATCGCCCTGGTCCAGGCGCTCGCTCTCGACACGCCGCCGCATGCGGCGATCGCCACCGTGCTGCCGCTCGTGGACGGTGGCCCGAGGAAGCTGGTCCACGGCGTGTTCGGCACCTTGATGCGCAGCGGCGCAACTTTGGCCAGCCCGCCCTCGCTGCCGCCGCCGGTCGCCGCACGTTGGGAACGGCATTGGGGTGCGGATGTCGTCGTAGAAGCGGAAAAGCTGCTTGCAGCGCCGCCTCCGCTCGACCTGATCTTCCGGCGCGGTGCGGAGCTTCCGGCCGACTTGGAGGGGACAAGCCTGCTTCCCGGCCATCTTCGGCTGCCCGGCCGCACCGCGGTCGTCGGGTTGACCGGTTATGGCGAGGGCGGATGGTGGGTCCAGGACGTGGCCGCATCGCTGCCAGCGCGTCTGCTCGGCGCCGGCGAAGGCCGCACCGCACTCGATCTGTGTGCGGCGCCCGGCGGAAAGACGATGCAGCTGGCCTCCGCCGGTTTCGCCGTCACCGCCGTCGATTCTTCGGAAAGTCGTCTCACGCGACTTTCGGAGAATCTGGCGCGAACCCACCTCGATGCCAAGATCGTTGTGGCCGATCTCCTGAAATGGAGCCCGCCCGAGAAGGCCGATGCGATCCTGCTCGACGCACCCTGCTCGGCCACCGGAATCTACCGGCGCCACCCCGATGTCCTCTATCGGGTTCGTCCCAAGGCAATTGCTGAGCTCGCCGAGGTGCAGGCGAAAATGCTCGAACGGATCGCCGGGTGGCTGAAACCCGGCGGCCTGCTCGTTTATTCGGTTTGCTCGCTTGAGCCCGAGGAAGGCGAGCAGGTAGTCGATAGCTTCTTGCAGGGGCGGCGCGACTATGAAGCGGCCCATCTCACCGCAGGTGAGCTGCCTGCTTCCGTTCCGGTCGAGGGCAATCGGATCCGCATCCTGCCAGGCCAGTTCGGCGACGCCGGCGGCGCCGACGGCTTCTTTGTTGCCCGATTCCGGCGCACCGCGGCGGATTGAGCGTCGGGTTCCTTGTGCGTCGGCGCGCCCCGGTCTATCGGATCGGGCGTGCAGCAGCCCGTCCGTATCTCGCCCTCGATCCTTTCCGCCGACTTCGCAAAGCTCGGAGAGGAGGTGCGCGCGATCGATGAAGCGGGCGCCGACTGGATCCATGTCGACGTGATGGACGGGCATTTCGTGCCCAACCTCACCATCGGCCCGGCCGTGGTCAAAGCGCTACGACCGCACACGGCCAAGCCGTTCGACGTTCATCTCATGATCTCGCCGGTGGACCATTTCCTGGATGCATTCGCGGAAGCCGGGGCCGACATCATCACCGTTCACCCCGAAGCAGGGCCGCACCTCCACCGGACGATCCAGCGGATCAAGGCGCTGGGCAAGCGCGCCGGCGTGTCGCTCAATCCTGCCACCCCTGCGAAGATGCTCGATTACGTGCTCGAGGAGATCGACCTCGTGCTGGTGATGAGCGTCAATCCGGGCTTCGGCGGCCAGAGTTTCATTTCCTCGCAGCTCCGCAAGATCGAGGCGATCCGCAAGCAGATCGACAAGCTCGGCAAGCCGATCGACCTGGAGGTCGACGGCGGCGTCGATGCCAATACGTGCCGCCAGGCGATCGATGCCGGTGCCGACGTCCTCGTCGCGGGGACGGCCACTTTCCGTGGGGGACCGGAACGCTATGCGGAGAATATCGGGATCCTGAGGGGATGATCGGGCGCGGCGACTCCGACCCGTCGGGGCGCGAAGACGGCATCAGCGAGGGCAAAAGGCTGATCCGAGCCGGCCATGATCGCGGCGTGTCGCTTGCCGAGCGACTGTCCTGGCGCTTTCACCGCCTGTCGTGGCGCACGCCCTTCCAGAGCTTTCGGCTGCGCGGACGCTATCCGCTCAAGCTGCTCGCCGTTCCGAAGGACCCCGTCGCCGGCGACAAGGCCGCCGGCGAGGCGATCCTGCAGGGCCATTTCGCGCATCGCGGCGGGACCATCGCGGTCGACACTGCCGAGTTCTCGGATCCGCGCCTGCCCGGCGATTTTTCCGATTATCTGCAAAGCTTCGAATGGCTGCGCGATCTCGCGGCGGCGGCGACCCGCGAGCGTGCCGCCAAGGTCGCGGAGAAGGGCCTCCAGAAGTGGCTTGCCACGTACGCCCACAGTCCGAGCGAACGCGCCTGGCGCGCCGACCTGTGGGGTCGGCGTATCCTGTTCTGGGCCGCTTATGCGCCCTATATCCTCTCCAGCCGCGATGCCGAATATCGCGCGGTGGTGCTGAAGACGCTGGTGCGCGGCGCGCAGCATCTCGATCGTATCGCGGACAAGGCGCCGCCGGGACTTGTCCGGATCACCGCCTGGGCGGGGATCATCACGGTCGCTCTCGTCGTCCAAGGCAGCTCGGCCGGCCTCAGCAAGGGCGAGGCGGGCTTGCTTCGGGCGCTCACCTCCGGCCTGCATGACGACGGCGGCCTGGTCAGCCGTTCACCCGCGGAGCAGCTCGCGCTCGTGGAGCTGCTCAGCCAGCTTCGCGCAGTTTATTACGCCGGCGATCACGACATGCCGGAGTTGCTCGCCGATGCGCTTGAAGCTGCCGTGAGCGCATTGCTCGGCGTCACACTCGGCGACGAGGCGCTATCAAGCTGGCAGAGCGGGAACCGGATGTCGCGGCGCCGGGTCGCGGCGGCAGTCGAAGGCTCGGGTGTGCGTGCGCGGCCGCTCGGTCAGTCGCGCGGCTGGGGCTATCAGCGGCTCGAGGCGAAGCAGACGATTGTCATTTTCGACGCCGCTCCGCCGCCGCCTGGCCGCAGCTTCAGTGGCGCCTGCGCCTCGACCCTTGCCTTCGAGCTTTGCGAGGGGCCGAACCGCCTCGTCGTCAACTGCGGCGGAGTCGGACCGGCCACCGGCGCGCTTCCGGCGGAGCTGCTTGCAGCGCTGCGCACCACTGCCGCGCATTCGACGCTTACCCTCGGCGATCGCAACTCCACCGCCATCCACGAGGACGGAACCCTCGGCAAGGGTGTCACCCAGGTCGAAATCTCGCGCGACGAGAGCAACGGCGTCATCGCTGTGGAGGCGAGCCATGACGGGTATGTCCGGCGCTTCGGCCTCGTTCACCAGCGCACCTTGATCCTCAGCCCGGACGGCAAGGAATTGAGCGGGGAGGACAATCTCCGCCAGGAAGGCCGCAAGCGCCGCGGCGAGGAGATTCCGTTCGCCGTCCGCTTCCACCTTGCCCCTGCGGTCGAGGCCGCGACGACGGCCGACGGCCAGGGCGCGCTCCTGCGCATCCGCGGTGCGACGGTGTGGCAATTCCGCTGCCGGGGCGGCCGGCTCGCCATCGAAGACAGTATCTGGATCGACGGGGATGCCAAGGCGCATGCCAGCCTTCAGCTCGTCATATCCGGCGACATGCGGCCCGAGGGAACGTCCATCGCCTGGACGCTCAAGCGGGCCTGATCCAAAAATCTGAGGAGTAGTTCGTGAAAGACCAGGTGAAAGTCACCCGCGCCTTGCTGTCCGTTTCGGACAAGACCGGCCTGACGGAGCTTGCCCATGTCCTTGCCCGTCACGGCGTCGAGCTGGTCTCGACCGGCGGGACCGCGAAGGCTATCCGGGAGGCGGGTCTGGCGGTGAAGGATGTGTCCGAGCTCACCGGCTTTCCCGAGATGATGGACGGCCGGGTCAAGACCCTGCACCCCAGGGTTCATGGCGGGCTGCTCGCCGTCCGGGACGATCTCGAACATGTTGCCGCCATGGACGCACACGAAATCGGCGCGATCGATCTCGTCATCGTCAATCTCTACCCGTTCGCACAGACGGTCGCCCGCGGTGCCGAGCGCGACGAGATCATCGAGAACATCGATATCGGCGGTCCGTCGATGGTGCGCTCGGCCGCCAAGAACCATGCCTATGTCGCGATCGTCACGGATCCCGGCGACTATGGAGAACTCACCCGCGCGCTCGACGAGAATGACGGCGCGACTGGCCTCGCCTTCCGCAAATATCTGGCTGCAAAGGCATTCGCCGCGACCGCTGCCTACGATTCGATGATTGCTCAATGGTTCGCCTTCGCCGACCAGGGCCAGGCTTTCCCCGATGTCCTGCCGGTCACGATGCGCCGCGGCGACACGCTGCGTTACGGCGAGAACCCGCATCAGCAGGCGGCGCTGTATCTGCCGGTCGGTCCGCACAGCCGCGGCATTGCCCAGGCCGAGCAGGTCCAGGGCAAGGAATTGAGCTACAACAATTTCAACGATGCCGATGCCGCACTGGAACTGGTCGGTGAATTCCGTGATCGGGGACCAGCCTGCGTGATCGTGAAGCATGCCAATCCCTGCGGCGTCGCCACCGGCGCTTCGCTGCTCGAAGCCTATCGGGCGGCGCTTGCCTGCGATTCGGTGTCGGCCTTCGGCGGTATCGTTGCGCTGAACGCCCCGCTCACCCGCGAGGCGGCGGAAGCGATCACCTCGATCTTCACCGAGGTGGTGATCGCTCCGGACGCGGACGAGGCCGCGCGCGAGGTGTTCGCCCGCAAGAAGAATCTGCGCCTGCTGCTCACCGGCGCGCTCTCGGATCCGCATCGACCGGGACTGATGCTGAAGTCGATCGCCGGCGGCTACCTGCTCCAGTCCCGTGACAACGGCCGGGTCGATCAGGATGCGCTCAAGGTCGTGACCAGGCGCGCACCCACCGAGCGCGAGCTTGCCGATTGCCTGTTCGCCTGGACGGTTGCCAAGCACGTCAAGTCGAACGCGATCGTTTACGCGAAGGACGGCGCCACCGCCGGGATCGGTGCCGGCCAGATGAACCGCCTCGAATCGGCGCGGATCGCTGCCTGGAAGGCAAAGGATGCGGCCGAGCGCGCGAACTGGGCGGAGCCGAAGACGATCGGATCGGCAGTGGCGTCCGACGCCTTCTTTCCCTTCGCCGACGGACTGCTCGCAGCCGTCGAGGCCGGCGCGACCGCGGTGATTCAGCCCGGCGGCTCGATCCGCGACGAGGAAGTCATTGCCGCCGCTGACGAAGCGGGACTGGCGATGGTGTTTACCGGCATGCGCCACTTCCGCCATTGAGACCTGCTCCTCCTCGAGCCCCGCTCGGGGAGGATGCTCACCGCATGGGCGGCTCGGCGCCCGGGGGTGTGACGCCGAGCGGTGTCGGCAGCTCGGGCTCTTCGCCTTTCTTCATCCGGAACAGCACCCGATCCTCGTGGGTGAAGCCGCGTTTCCAGACGATGGCGCCGAAGGTGACGAGGATCGCCGGCACGCCCAAGGCGAGTTCCACCCATTCGAGCGACGGCGGCAGCCAGGTGAAGAATGCGCCGACCACGATCGCGCCGGCGGCGGCCCAGATCAGCGGCCAGCGCCAGCCCTGAACCGGCGCTTCGAGCAGACGGCCGAGCAAGCGCGATTTCAGGATCGATGACAGTCCAAGCGCGAGGCAGAGCGACAAGGCCGCACCGGCGGCCTGCCAGGTTTGCGGCCAGCCGAGCGACCGCATGGCCGTGATCACGGCGATGGTCAGCACCGCCTGCGTGACGATCATCAGCAGCGAAATCATCAGGTTGCGGTGGCGCGCGACATAGACCAGGGCCGCTTCGGAGACGGCCGCAGTGGCAGCGATCACTTCAGCCGCAAGCAGAAAGGCGAGCGCTCCCGTGCCGCCGACGAATTCCCTGCCGACCAGTCCCATCACTGCTTCGCCGGGGAGCGCAAGTGCCAGTGCCACGCCGGCTTGAGCGGCGATTACCCAGAAGCCGACCTGTCGCACCTGCTTGGCGACCGCCTTGTGGTCGCCCTCGGCAAGGCGCTGGGTGATCACCGGAGCGAGGATCGGATCGAAGCTGGTCTTCAGTTTCTGCGGCAGCGAGGCGACCTGCTGAGCGACATAATAGACCCCGACGAAATAGGGCGCGACGAACAGACCGAGAATGGCGATGTCGAGGCGGCGCGAGCCCCATTCGATCGCGTCGGCGGCAGCGAGCGGGACGTTCTTGCGGGCGACCAGTAGCAGCTGCGCCGGGTTCGGCTTCCAGCCGCGCGGCAATCCGTAGCTCTTGTAGAGCGGGATCAGCGCCGCAATCAGGGCGCCGGTGACCGAGCACACATAAGCGAAGATGAGGCCGTCGCGGGACGACACGAAATAGAGCAGGCCGGCGCCGATGCTGATCGTCCACGGCTCTACGATCGCACGCGCCGTGACGGTCGCGCGGATGTTGCGGCGATAGGCGAGCGCGGCCAGCGCGATATCGGTGCCGGCGATCGCGAAGATGACCAGCGGCAGCAGCCATTCCGCGCCGTACATCTCCCCGGTCGGGAACATCGCCTTGGGGAAGAACATGAGGATGATCGTGGCGACACCGGATGCGATTAGCCCCGCCAGGATCGCGTCCATGACGATGCACGAATGGGGCTGATCGGTCGTCGACAATTGCTGGGCCAAGCCGCGCTTCAGCCCCAAAGTGGCGAGCTGCGCTGCGAATTCGATGACGATCACCGCATAAGCGAAACGGCCGAGCAGTTCCGGGCCGTAGAGGCGGCCCGCGATGAACAGGAACGGGAGCCGCGCCGCGAGGCGCAGCAGGAAACCGAAGAAATTGGTTCGCCCACCCCGGGCGAGAGCAGCGATGTCCTCGCCGTCACCGGGCGGGTTCGTCAATGCGCGGCGCCCCAATTCGGCCCGGTGCCGATCTCCACGCCAAGCGGAACGCTGAGCGTCACCGCCGGCTCGGCCGCGCGCTCCATGACGTCGCGGATGACCATGCTGGCGCGCTCGACATCCGCTTCCGGCACTTCGAAGACCAGTTCGTCGTGCACCTGCATCAGCATCCTCACCGCGCCCAGGCCTTCCGCTTCCAGCCGCGGGCACATGCGCACCATCGCACGCTTGATGATGTCGGCGCTGGTGCCCTGGATCGGCGCGTTGATCGCGGCGCGCTCGGCGCCCTGGCGCTCGCCCTGATTCTTGGCGCGGATCGACGGAAAGTGGGTCTTGCGGCCGAACAGGGTGGTGGTGAAGCCGGTCTCGCGCACCTTGCCAAGCGTGTCGGCGATGTAATTCTGGATCCCGGGGAAACGTTCGAAATAGCGGTCAATCATCGCTTGCGCTTCCTCGGCGGTGATCGACAGCCGGCCCGCCAAACCCCAGCGGGAGATCCCGTAGAGTATAGCGAAATTGATCGTCTTCGCGCTGGCGCGGGTGTCCCGGGTAACTTCGCCGAACAGCTCCTGCGCGGTCAGGCTGTGAATGTCGTCGCCGCGCGCGAACGCGTCGCGAAGCTGCGGCACGTCCGCCATGTGGGCAGCAAGCCGCAGCTCGATCTGGCTGTAATCGGCGGCAAGGATGACGTGGCCCGGCTCGGCCACGAACGCATCGCGGATGCGCCGGCCGATCTCGCTGCGGATCGGAATATTCTGCAGATTGGGATCGGTCGACGAAAGACGGCCGGTCTGCGCGCCCGACAGCGAGTAAGAGGTGTGAACCCGTCCGGTCTCGCTGTTGATCTGCTGCTGGAGCGCGTCGGTGTAGGTGGACTTGAGCTTGCTGAGCTGCCGCCACTCGAGGATCATCGCGGCGATCGGAACGCCCTCGCGCGACAGACGCTCGAGCTCGTTGACGTCGGTCGACCATGTGCCGGACTTGCCCTTGCGTCCGCCCTTGAGGCCCATGCGGTTGAACAGAACGTCGCCCAATTGCTGCGGGCTGCCGATGGTGAAGGTGCAGCCGGCCTCGGAACAGATTTGCTGCTCCAGCTCGGCGATCTGATTGGAAAATTCGTGGCTGAGCCGGATGAGCTCCTCCCGGTTGACCTTGACTCCTTCCCGCTCCATCCGCGCGACAACCGGCACCAGCGGCCGATCGACCATTTCGTAGACCTTGGTCACCCGCTCATGCGGCATGCGCGCCTTGAAGCGGCGCCACAGCCGGAGGGTGACGTCGGCATCCTCGGCGGCATATTCGGTAGCCCGGTCGAGCGGCACCTCGTTGAACTTGATCTGCTTCTGCCCCGATCCGCACACGTCCTTGTAGGCGATGCAATCGTGATCGAGATGCTTCTTGGCGAGATCGTCCATCGCATGGCTGTTGAGGCCGCCGGCATCGAGATTGAAGCTCATGACGAGGCTGTCGTCGATCGGCGCGACCTTGATCCCGCGGCGATCGAACACGATCCAGTCGAACTTGAAATTGTGGCCGATCTTCAGTGTCGCCGGATCCTCCAGCAATGGCTTCAGCCGAGCGAGAACGAGGTCGGCGGCAAGCTGCGGCGGGCGCTCGGAGAGCAGATCGTGACCGCCATGTTCGAGAGGGATGTAACAGGCCTTGTTGCACTCGGTCGCGAGACTGATTCCGACCAGTTTGGCAGTGACGCAGTCATAGCCGTTGGTTTCGGTGTCGAGCGCGATGAAGCCGTTGGCGAAGCCTTCCGCGATCCAGCGGTCGAGCGCCTCTTCGGTGGTCACCGTCTCGTAGAGGGATCGGTCGATCTTGGGTTCCGGGCGAACCTCTCTTTGGGTCGGGGTGGCGCCGGGTGCGGTCGCGGCTGCCGAGGAGACGCCGCCGGAGCGGGTCGATCCGGTGCCGTCGAGCCGCGCGATCAGCGCGCGGAAGCCGTGTTCCTCCAGGAACGCACGCAACGGCTCGGGCGGAATCCCCTTCATCTCGAGCGACTCGAGCGGCTCCGGGAGCGGTGAGTCGCAGACCAGGGTGACGAGGTGGCGGGACAGCCGGGCGCTGTCCGCATGCTCGATCAGGTTCTGCTTCAGCTTCGGCTTCTTGATCGCCTCGGCATTGGCGAGAACGGATTCAAGATCGCCATAATCCTGGATCAGCTGGGCGGCGGTCTTCGGCCCGATCCCGGGCACGCCCGGCACATTGTCGACGCTGTCGCCCATCAGCGCCAGCACGTCGCCCAATTTCTCCGGCGGCACGCCGAACTTCTCGATCACGTAGTCGCGGCCGAGCTTGCGGTCGTTCATCGTGTCGTAGAGGTCGAGGCGGCCGTCCTCGATCAGCTGCATCAAATCCTTGTCGGACGAGACGATCGTCACTTTCCAGTCGGCCGCGAGCGCGGCTTTGGCGTAGCAGGCGATGATGTCGTCGGCCTCCAGCCCGTCTTCCTCGATGCACGGCAGCGAGAAGGCGCGGGTGGCGTCACGGATCAGCGGGAATTGCGGGACGAGGTCGGGCGGCGGCGGCGGCCTGTGCGCCTTGTACTGATCGTAGACGTCGTTGCGGAACGTCTTCGATCCGGCATCGAAGATCACTGCGAGATGGGTCGGCCCTTCCTCCTTGTGGAGGCTCTCGGCGAGCTTCCACAGCATCGTCGTGTAGCCGTAGACGGCGCCGACATTGAGGCCGTGCCGATTGGTGAGCGGCGGCAGCCGGTGATAGGCGCGGAAGATGTAGCTCGAGCCGTCGACGAGATAGAGATGAGGCATCGGACGGCTCTAAAGCCTGATCCCCCGAGGTGGAAGCGCTTTGCGCTTGCGCGGCTCCGAGGCTCTGTCCGGACGTGGCGGTGTTCGCCGCGGATATGCCGCGCAACCGGACCGATCCTGAGCCTGATTGTGATCTTCCGTTAATCGTGCCAGCGCTAATCCGACTTCATGAATCGTCGCGCCTTTCTTGGATCCTGCCTTGCGCTTGCGGCTGCGGCAATGCTTTCTGTGCCGGCGTCCGCCGTGACGTTTGAGCCCAGCAGGATCTCGGTCAGCGTGCGCGGCACCGGACCGGATGTCGTGTTGATTCACGGGCTGGCCGCGAGCCGGGGGGTTTGGGGCGGGACGGTCGCCGCCGTGCCCGGCTATCGCTATCATCTCGTGCAGATCGCCGGTTTCGCGGGCGCCCCGGTCGGCGGCAATGCCCGTGGCAGCGTGGCGTCGGGCGTTGCCGACGAGATTGCGCGCTACATCCACGCGAACGGCCTCAAGCGGCCGGCGGTAATCGGCCATTCGATGGGCGGCACGATCGCCCTGATGCTGGCAGCACGCTATCCGGATCTTGCCGGCAGAGTGATGGTCGTCGATATGGTGCCAGCCCCGGCCCGGGCCGCCGGCCTGTCGCGCTGGATCGCGCAGCCGATCGCCCGCTTCGTCGGCCGTGAAGTTGTTGGTGCCGATCGTCTCCGCGGCGCGCTCCAGTCGGTGGTCGGCCGTTTCGGGAGCGCAAACTGGCTTGCCACCAACAGCGACGGCGGTGTCGTCGGCCGCTCGGTCGAGGAATTGATGGCGACCGATCTCACCCCGGATCTGCCGCGGATCCGCGCGCCGCTGACCGTGGTCTACGCCTGCCCCGATCCGCTCAAATTCACCCGGCCGCGGCTCGACCGTTTCTATGCGGCTGCCTACGCCCGCCGGCCGGGAACCCGGCTCGTCCCGATCGCCCGCAGCGGACATATGATCATGTTCGACCAGCCGGCGGCATTCCGCGCCGAGGTGAAGCGCTTCCTCGCCTGACAAGTCAGCCACGGTTCAACCGCTCCGCGTTAGGTCCATCCTATGCGCTTCACTCCGATCCTCGCCGCCGCACTGGCCGCATTGCTGGCCGTCCCGCAGGTTGCCGTCGCCCAGAACGCCGTCACACGCCCTGCGGCGAGGCCGTTTACGAGCGATCGGATCACGGTCGAAGTGATCGGCTCAGGACCCGACGTGGTCCTGATCCCCGGCCTCACGGCAGGCAGCGACATCTGGCGCGGCACGGTCGCGGCGGTGCCCGGCTATCGCTACCACCTCGTCCAGGTCTCCGGCTTCGCCGGGACGCCGGTGCGCGGCAACGCGCGCGGGCCGGTGGTTGCGCCGCTCGCCGCCGAGATTGCGCGCTACGTCGAGACCAAAGGGCTTAGTCGCCCCGCGATCGTCGGCCACTCGATGGGTGGCACGCTCGCGATGACGATCGCCTCCATTTACCCGACCCGGATCGGCAAGGCGATGGTCGTCGACATGCTGCCGCAGCCAGCCGGGATCGTCGGCTCGTCCGCCTCCGGCGTGCGCGGCCTTGCCGATGCGCTACGCGGGCTGAGCGGCTCGGAAGATGGGCGACGGCTGATCGCCTCGGCGATCCGGATGTTCGGCAATGCCGACAGCGACGAGCGGCCGAGCGATCCCGATCTCGTCGCACGCGCGACCCACGAACTCGCGGTGGCCGATCTCGGCCCGGCCCTACCGAAGATCCACGCGCCCCTCACCGTCGTCTATGCCTCACCGGACGCCGCCCAGGGCGCCGGAATCGACCGGACCTATGGTGTCGCCTATGCCCGGAAGAAAGGCGTACGGCTGGTGCGGATCAACGGCAGCGGCCACATGATCATGTACGATCAGCCGGCCAAGTTCCGGGCAACCCTGAAGGGCTTCCTGGCGCAATAGGCTGCGCCGCAAGAGGAAGCGGGGCTCAGCCCTTCGGCACGAGCACCGTATCCACCGCTTCCGGCAGCAGGTCCGGATAGTCGAGCGTGTAGTGCAGTCCCCGGCTCTCCTGGCGGGTGAGGGCGGAGCGCACGATCAGGCCGGCAACCTCGACGAGATTGCGCAGTTCGATGAGATCCGGAGTCACGCGGAAATTGCCGTAATATTCCTGGGTCTCGTCGCGGAGCAGGTTGACGCGATTGAGCGCACGCTCGAGCCGCTTGGTGGTGCGGACGATTCCGACATAGTCCCACATGAACTTGCGGATTTCCTGCCAATTGTGGTGGACCACCACTTCCTCGTCGGAATCCGTGACCCGGCTTTCGTCCCAGGGACGGATCGCCGGCGGCGGCCTCAGCGTCGACCAGTTGCGATTGATGTGCTGCGCGGCGGCGACTCCGAACACGAGGCATTCGAGCACCGAATTGGAGGCAAGGCGATTGGCCCCGTGCAGGCCCGACATGGTCACCTCGCCGGCGGCGTAGAGGCCCTCGAGATCGGTGCGGCCGTCGAGATCCACGATCACCCCGCCGCACGTATAATGGGCGGCCGGGACGACCGGGATCGGTTCGCGGGTGATGTCGATGCCGATGTCCGCCTCAGCGAGGCGGGCAGCGATCGTCGGGAAGTGGTTGACGATGAACTCGGGATCGCGCTGGCTGATGTCGAGATGGACGTAGTCGAGGCCGAGGCGCTTGAGCTCGTGATCGATCGCGCGGGCGACGATGTCGCGCGGCGCAAGCTCGGCGCGGGCGTCGAATTCCGGCATGAAGCGATGGCCCGTGCCGGGAATCTTGAGGTGACCGCCCTCGCCCCGCATCGCCTCGGTGATCAGGAAATTCTTGATCTCGGGATGGTACAGGCAGGTCGGGTGAAATTGGTTGAATTCCATGTTCGCGACGCGGCAGCCGGCACGCCAGGCCATCGCGATGCCGTCGCCGGTCGAGCCCTTCGGATTGGTCGAATAGAGCCAGGCGCGGCTGGCCCCGCCTGAGGCGAGAATCGTCGCGCGTGCGGTGAACAGCGACACGCCGCCGCGCTTGCGATCGAGGGCGTAGACGCCCCACACCCGCTTTTCGCCGGTCTCGTCCACCGCATGGCGATTGGTGACGAGGTCGATCGCCGCCATGTCGGGGATGAGGGTGACGTTGGGATGGTTCGCCGCGGCTTTCTCCAAGGCCTGCTGAACGGCAGCCCCGGTGGCGTCGGCGACGTGGACGATGCGGCGGTGGCTGTGGCCGCCTTCGCGGGTCAGATGCCAGCGCGGCTCGTCTCCGCCATTGCCGCTGCCCGTGTTGCCTTCGCCGGTATTGAACGGCACGCCGAGGGCGGCGAGCCGCTCGATCGCGGCCGGCGCATTCTCGACGACATATTCGACGGCGTCGCGGCGGTTGAGCCCGGCACCGGCGACGATCGTATCCTCGATATGGCTTTCGAACGTGTCGCCGGGCTCCAGCACGGCGGCGATCCCGCCCTGCGCCCATGCGGTGGAGCCTGCCGAGATCGCCGCCTTGGCGAGGACCGCCACGCGCAGGTGCGGCGCCAGCGAGAGCGCCGCCGAGAGCCCCGCCGCCCCGGATCCGATCACCAGGACGTCGTAATCGTGCGCTTCAACGGCCACGGGCAATCTCCTTCGTGCCCTGCGGATTAGGCCGCATGGGAGGCCCGGGTGAGGTTCAGGAATACGTCTTCGAGATCGGCCTCGCGGGTCGAGACGTCGACGATGCCGAGGCCGTCGCGTTGCAGGGCGGCGAGCACTTCGCCGGCATTCACCTTGTCCTTGCGATAGGTGATCGCCAACGTGCGCTCGCCCTTGAGCTCGATCTTGTCGAAGCAGGCGGCATCGGGAAGCGCGGCGATGTCGCGGTCGACCGTCACCTCCACCGCTTTCTCCTGCGCCATGCCCACCAGGGTACGGGTGGTCTCGTTGGCGATCAGCCGGCCATGGTTGATGATCGCGATGCGATCGCAAAGCTGCTCGGCTTCTTCGAGGTAATGGGTGGTGAGGACGATGGTCACGCCCTGCCGGTTGAGTTCCCGCACATAATCCCAGAGCTGCTGGCGCAGCTCGATATCGACGCCGGCCGTGGGTTCATCGAGGACGAGGATCGGCGGCGAGTGGGTCATTGCCTTGGCCACCAGGAGCCGTCGCTTCATGCCGCCCGACAGGGTGCGCGAATAGGCATGGGCCTTGTCCTCGAGCCGCACCGCGCGCAGCAGCTCCGCAGTCTTTCGCGCCGATTTCGGCACTCCGTAGAGACCGGCCTGGATCTCCAGGGTTTCGAACGGAGTGAAGAAGGGATCGAACACGATTTCCTGCGGCACGATTCCGATCGAGCCCTTGGCATTGCGGGGGTGCTTGTCGATGTCGAAGCCCCAGATCTCGGCGGTGCCGCGGGTCTTGTTCACCAGCCCGGCAAGGATGTTGATCGTCGTCGACTTGCCGGCGCCGTTCGGGCCGAGCAGGCCGAAGATCTGGCCGCGCGGCACGTCGAGGGTCACGCCCTCGAGCGCGCGCTTGCCGCCCTGATAGGTTTTTTCCAGGTCACGGATTGCGATTGCGGCATCGGTCATGGCGAGCGCTCTAACGCCTGGGTGCGCGCAAGGATAGCATTGGCCTCAGCAGCAGCGCCCGATCCGGTCCGGCCCGCCGCCGTAACGCCGCTCGGTCCGCTCGCGATGGAATTCTCGGCGGCTCATGACCGGCTCTCCGGGATGATGCGCGCGCCGGTGGGCGGCATAGACGTCGTAGTCGGGCATCCCGACCATCAGTCGGGCGGCGCGACCGATCGCGGAGAGCGGATCAGGCCACCGCATCGGCCACCTCGCGGGCGCTTGGCGCGTCGTTCCGGCGTGCCGAGAGGATCGAGCTGATGCCGTACGCGACGATTGCGATCACAACGGCCACGAACAGTGCGCACAAGCCGGCATCGACGTAGTCGTTGAAGATCACCTGCCGCATTTGCGCGGCGCCCTTTGCCGGGGCGAGGGTCTCGCCGCCGGCAAGCGCGTCGGAATATCGGCGCGCATGGGCGAGGAAGCCGATCTTCGGGTCGGAATGGAAGATCTTCTGCCAGCCTGCTGTCAAGGTGCAGATCAGCAGCCACGCCGCGGGGACCATGGTTACCCAGGCGTAACGCTCCCGCTTCATCCTGAAGAGGATGACGGTGGACAAAGTGAGCGCCATCGCCGCCAGCATCTGGTTGGAGATTCCGAACAGGGGCCACAGCGTATTGATCCCGCCGAGCGGATCGGTAACCCCCTGGTACAGGAACCAGCCCCAGGCACCGACCGCAAGCGCGGTGGCCAGGAGGTTCGCCGGCCAGCTCCGCGTGTCCTTGAACCGCGGCGCGAACGTGCCGAGGAGATCCTGGATCATGAACCGGGCAACGCGGGTACCAGCGTCGACCGTGGTCAGGATGAACAAAGCTTCGAACAAGATCGCGAAATGGTACCAGAAGGCCATCATCCCCGGTCCGCCGATCACGTTGGACAGGATATGGGCCATGCCGACCGCCAGGGTCGGGGCGCCGCCGGTACGGGAGAGGATGGTTGCTTCGCCGACCTGGACGGCGACTTGGTCGAGGGCCTCAGGCGAGATCGTGAAGCCCCAGCCGGACAGAGCGGCTGCCGCTTCGCCGGCGGTGGTGCCGATCAGCGCGGCGGGGCTGTTCAGCGCAAAGTAGACGGCAGGGTCGAGCACGCACGCGGCGATCAGCGCCATGATCGCGACGAAGCTTTCCATCAGCATCGCACCATAGCCGATCAGCGGCAGATCCGCCTCGCTGCCGATCATCTTGGGCGTGGTGCCGGACGCGATCAGCGCGTGGAAGCCGGACACGGCGCCGCACGCGATGGTGATGAACAAGAAGGGGAACAGGCTGCCGGCGAAGACGGGGCCGCTGCCGTCGACGAAGCGCGTGATCGCAGGCATCTGCAGCTCCGGGCGGACGATCAGGATTCCGATCGCAAGCCCCAGGATCGTGCCGATCTTGAGAAAGGTCGAAAGATAGTCCCGGGGCGCGAGCAGCAGCCATACCGGGATCACCGACGCGATGAAGCCGTACGCGATCAGCATCAGCGCGAGCGCTTCTCCGGAGAAGGTGAAGGCAGGTCCCCAGGTCGGATCCGCCGCGACCCGCCCGCCGAGGACGATGGCGAGCATCAGGCCGGCGAAGCCGATCAGCGATACTTCAAGGATCCGGCCGGGGCGGAGATAGCGTCCGTACAGGCCCATGATCAGCGCGACCGGCATCGTCGCGAACACGGTGAACGTGCCCCAGGGGCTCTCGGCCAGCGCCTTCACCACCACCAGCGCCAGCACGGCGAGCAGGATGATCATGATCGCCAGGATGCCGAACATCGCGATTACGCCGGGCACATTGCCCATCTCCGACCGGATGATCTCGCCGAGCGAGCGACCGTCGCGCCGCGTAGAGATGAACAGGATCAGGAAATCCTGGACGGCACCCGCGAAGACGACTCCGACGAGGATCCAGAGCGTGCCGGGCAGGTAGCCCATTTGCGCGGCGAGCACCGGCCCTACCAAGGGGCCCGCCCCTGCGATCGCGGCGAAATGGTGCCCGAACAATGTGTAGCGGTCGGTCGGAACGTAATCGAGGCCGTCGTTGCGCCGGACGGCCGGTGTCCGGCGGCCCGGATCGATTTGGACGACGCGGCGGGCGATGAACAGGCCGTAGAAGCGATAGGCGGACAGATAGACGCAGATCGCCGCGACGACGATCCACAAGGCATTGATCGTCTCCCCGCGATGAAGGGCGACGACGCCGAGCGCCGCAGCCCCGACGATGGCGATGATCGCGGCCAGCAACCGATTCGCCGTGCGGCCGTCCGCGGCGATGCTCGCCATAGTCTCTCCCGACGCAGGGCTCCTCTTCGCAGGAGCTGGTGGCGCAGGCTAGCGCCGGGATCCTGCCTCGAAAAGAGCCGAGTGGCGTTTGTCATTCCGATCGTTCCGGATCTGAAAAGATGGTCGTGCCGCGCCACGCTGCCGATCCAGATCAAGGGTCGATCTTCGAAATCGAGCGAAGACGATGTCGTGTAAACGCGACAGTCCGTATTCTTGCTGGCAGATGAACAAAGATCAACGTGCAATTAAGCCGGGAAACATATTGAAACTCGTGGCGGCTTTTGTGCGTTCTTGGCTGCATAGATGGTGGGCGTTATTGGAGACAGGCAATGAACAGACTTCTCACCGCAATGGCGGCGGTATCGACCCTCGCGATCGCTGCGCCGGTTGCAGCACAGATATCGACGGGCGTGAACGCCAATGCCGGAGGCCAGATGGGCATCGGCAATCGCATCGCGCGGCTCGAGACACGGATCCAGGCCGGCGTCGACGCAGGCACGATCGACCGCACCGAAGCGCGCACGCTTCGCCAGCAGCTGCGCGACATCACGCGTATGGAGCGGCAATATAGCCGCGGCGGCTATTCGCAGCAGGAGCGGAGCGACCTTCAGCAACGGCTTCGCGGCTTCCGCGATCAGCTTGCGCAGGCGGACGGACGTGGCGGCCAATATGGCTATGGCAACGGATATCCGAATGGCAATGCCAATGACGATTACGGTCAGGGCGGGCCGTATGAGGAAGCCGCCTGCGAGACCCGCAGCAGCGGCGGCATCGGCGGTATTTTCGACAATATCTTCGGCGGAGGCGGCAATGATGACGAGTGTTCCGGCCTTCGCGTCGGCGAGCGCGCCAGCGGCAATCTGAGCGCCTTGCCCTCCGAATATCGGCGTCAGTTCCGAGACGGAAATGGTATCGCTTACCGCACTGACGGGAACCAGATCTATCAGGTCGATACGCGCAACAACACAGTGCTCCGCGTCTACGGCATGAACCGCTGATCGAGGCTCCGGTTGAAAGACGATGGCGGGAGTGCGCTGCACTTCCGCCATCGTCGCGTCGGATGTCCATCCGGCAGATCCGCGACGAGCTGCGTTCGTGGCGCGGCGACCGGAACAGTATCGGCCTCTCGAATGTTGCTATTGAGAAGCGTTCTCAATAGAGTATTGCTCCAGGACGAAAGGAGCATATCGATGGAGAGTCTGACCCGCACCCCCGAGCTGCAGAGCTTGCCCGCCGATCGGCTGCGTGTCGTTCGGGCCATGCGCTGCTGGGTTGCGGCGCACCGGCTCGGCGGCTGCCCGATCGGGGCATTGCGCGCGCAACTCGGATGCCCCCGGGCGGCGGCACATCTTCATCTTCTGCTCGAGGAAGTCGGGGCCGCCTGGCCCGATCCGTTCGCCGTCAGCCCGCCGTGCTGCGGGATGCTCAGTCACGACGAGGCGACCCTCGCGGACATGGTGGGGCTCGCCTCCAACGGCGATCAGCCCGGCTTCGATCGCCTGCTCCGCGAAATGGTCGCGCCCGACGAACGGGAGCGGCTGTTCCACTCGACGCGGGTTCTCGCCGACCTTCTGCCGGCACAGTAGCACGACAGGCCAACGCCGGCTCAGGCCAGGCGGACGTTACCATGCGCGGAGACCGGTGCTTCGGCCTCTCGTGCGTAGGTGCCGGTGAGCAGGCCTGCGGCAAGAACATTGCCGGCCATCGCCCGCACGAGTGCGCCGCGGCCGGGCGTATCGCCGGGATCGGCAACCTCCCCAAGTGCGAATAGCTGGAAGGCATAAGCATGCTCGCCATGGCCGGTCGGCGGATCGGGCGGCAGCCAGCCCTCTAAAAGATAGGAATTGCGGCCGACGTCGCGTCCACCCGCCAGGCCGCGACCATCGGCGCGGATTGCGCCTTCGGCCAAACGCGCGTCGGAAGGCGGAATGTTCCAGACGATCGCGTGGACGAGCGGCTGCGGTGACGGCGCATCGGGATCCTCGACGATCAGCGCAAGGCTTCGCGTCCCTTCCGGCAACGCACTCCAGATGAGAGGCGGCGAGACACCCTCGCCATCCGCGGTGAAACGCGGCGGAAGGCGCGCTCCATCAGCAAAGGCCGGACTCGAAAGTTCGAGCGGCGCAAACTCTCCGCCAAGCTCGGGCTGCACGATGCACAATTTCTCCGCGCCTGCCCGGATATTGCGCATCGCGTTGCCCAGCCAGTTGGGAACATGTTCGAGCATTCAGAGCCTCCTGCCGTGCCCATTCAACCGGTGAGCTCCGGGAAGGCTCCTCAGATCCAGGATTTCTCCAGCCGCCGGCACGCTGCCGACCTACGGGTCGCCTTCAGCGCTGCCCCGCCCTGCTTAGTTCCTCGATCGGCCCTTTTGCCTGAGCGCGGGATCGTGCGTTCACGCTTTCCTGTTCGGCGACATAGCTGCGAATCCGCCCCTGGCGCGCATTCACGTCCTGGAGATCCCGATCCTGCTCGAACATGACCCGGCCATTCGACATCGACCACTGCCGGCGGGCGAGGGTCCGGCAGATGCCAGCCCCTTCGACCATGATCTCCGCATTCACCTGCCATTGGCGTTCGTACGTCGGCTTGGCGGACATCGCTCCTTCCATGAAAGAATCAATCGCCCTGGCAGGCACCTCCCCCTTCCGCGATGCCTCGTCGCCAATCGCCCGCGCTGCCGCGAAGTGCTGGGAAACGCGCCTGCCATTGGCGCGGGCAGTCTCCGCCAGTGAGTCCAAACCCGCGCAACGATCGAGCACCGGGCTGGTGCGGGTCAACCCCTCGAAGCTGAGCACCTGGGCAGCCCCGGCGCGCTCCGCGTCGCGTTCGAATGCATGCCGCTCCGCAAGGACCGAGTTCAGCACCGCAGCGGACATCCGAGACATCGGCCCTTCGCCGGATCGCACTTCCTTCGGCACCGCGTCACCGGCTTCGGTGACCTGCTTCAGGATTGCTGCGGTGTCCCGCATGTCACCGCGAGCACGGTCAGCGTACGCGCCGCGCTCGCCGGCACGGCCAATGAGACTCACCAGCAAGCCTACAACGAATATGATGAGCAACGAGGCGATCTTCCAGCGCGGCGAGGCCCTGCGGATGGTTATCGCATATGCAATGCCCCAGATCACCAGCGTGAGCATCACCGCGCCGCCGACCACTTGGCCGGCGAAATAAGCGAGCGACCCTGAGCCCGCAGCGTCGATCGTGCGGGGCTCGGCATCCTGCGACAACGTCAGCATCGCAACGACGCAGCCAATCACCGTTGCGGCAATCGGATGCCCCCCCGCCTGCGGCGAGTCATCGTCCTCGTCGATGATCGAAGTCTCTCCGTGCATGCGCTCTTGTCCCCCGACCATCGCCAATCCCTCGGCCATGCTGCCGAGGTCCGACGGCGTCGGCAAGACCCATAGACGTCAGACAAGCGCGCTGAGAGCGATCATCGATTGCCGGAGATGAGGTCGCCCAACGGACCGAGTACCGAACCCTCGCCGCGGTTCTGGCCTCCGCCGGGCATCGCCGCTGCGAGCATCCGTCCGGCCAGTCGCGAGAAGGGCAGCGACTGGATCCAGACCTTGCCTGGGCCGGTGAGCCGCGCGAAGAACAGGCCTTCGCCGCCGAACAGCGAACTCTTGACGCCTCCGGCGCCGATCAGATCGAAATCGACGGTCGATGTGAAGGCGGCAATGCAGCCGGTGTCGACATGGATCTGCTCGCCGGGCCGAAGCTCCCGCTCGATCACTGCGCCGCCCATCTGAACGAAGGCCCAGCCGTCGCCGTCGAGCCGCTGCATTATGAAGCCCTCGCCGCCGAACAGCCCGGTGAGGATCCGCTTTTGGAAATGGATGCCGATGCTGACGCCCTTGGCCGCGGCAAGGAAGCTGTCCTTCTGACAGATCAGGGTGCCGCCGACGTCGGACAGGCGGATCGGCAGGATCGCGCCCGGCACCGGCGCGCCGAAGGCCACCCGCGCCTTGCCGGTGCCAGTGTGGGTGAACACTGTGGTGAACAGGCTTTCGCCGGTCACCAGACGTTTGCCGGCCGAGAGCAGCTTGCCCATGAAGCCACCCTCCTGGCCGGCGCCATTGCCGAACACGGTCGCCATCTCGACGCTGGCGTCCTTCCACACCATCGCGCCGGCTTCGGCGACGGCGCTTTCGCCGGGATCGAGCTCGACCTCGACGAACTGCAGCTCCTGCCCCTTGATCTCGAAATCGATGTCGTCGGAAACGCCCGACTTGCGGCTGTGATGATAAGGCGCGCCCCAGGGAGAGTTCGGCATGTCGGGATCCTTTCTCGTGAATTCCGGCGCTTCTAACCGGAGCCGGCCGCGTCGATCCAGCAGGACCATGAGGAAAAAAACCAAGCGCGTCCGGGCCGCTTGCCTTGTCGATCGCGCCGCGCGAGAGAGGCGTGCATGACCGATCCACTCGCCCTCATCGTCTCGCTCGATCTCCAGCCGCATCCCGAAGGCGGCTGGTATCGCGAGACCTGGCGCGCCGAGGCTGCGGAGGGTGCGCGCGCCTCGGCGACGGCGATCCTGTTCCTGCTCGAGGACGGACAGAGATCGCATTGGCACAAGGTCGACGCGACGGAGCTGTGGCTGTTCCATGCCGGCAGCCCTCTGCGGCTCCGTACTGCCTCGTCCGACGCCGGGCCTGTCCAGGAGATCCGGCTCGGTCCGGACGTGCTTTCGGGAGAGCAGCCGCAGGTCCGGATCGCGCCGGGCGAGTGGCAGGCCGCGGAGGCGGATCGAGGCTGGGCGCTGGTGTCCTGCATCGTCTCGCCGGGCTTCGAATTCACCGGCTTCACACTGGCGGAGCCTGACTGGTCGCCCGGCAGCCCGGATCAGGAAGCGTCCGGCTCCGGTGCGACATAGACGAAGGCGCGCGTCCCCGAGGCGAGGGTAAGTTCTGCCCGCACATAGGCGCTCGTCTCGTAATCGTCCGCACCGTCGAGCTCCGCCCTCGTAACCTCGAAGACGATCCCATTGATCCGGTCTGCGGGATCACCGGTCCTGCGGGCGATGCTGTGCACCGCAAGCCCGCTGGTCGCGACCACGTCGGGATCGTCGATGACGACGCTCGACAGGACGTAGCCGTCGAGGCTGTCCGATGTCCCCGCCAGCAGACGCCCGAACGTTGCGCGCTGCACCTCTGCCTGCTGCAGAGTGCCGTAGGAGAACAGGCGAACGCTCGGCTCCGCTCCAGGGGGATCAATCGTCATTCGATCCTCAGAACGCCGATGATCACGCGAAGCAAGTCTGCGCCTTTCATTGTCTTCCCCTTCGGATGGCGGCGATCATGGCGTTGTGGGCGTCACCGGTACCGGCAAGGCCGGCCGGCCCGAAGCGCAACGACCCGATCATCCGGCGGCGATAGCCTGGGCCTGCGGCGTGCCGAAGGTCAGCGAGAGTTCAAGGCCGCCGCCGGTGAGCGCGACAGCGGGCGCGGAGTCCTGGTTCGCATCTGCCGCAGCTTCGCCAGCCGCCGATTCGAACTCGTTGACCATGCCGGACCCGCTACCGTCGCAGCTGCACAGCCGGCCGACATAAGGACAGGAATCCAGGTGCGGCGGACCATCGCCAACCGGCGAAGCAGGATTGGCATTCGCGCATGCTGGTCGAACGGCGATCGAGGCGCAAGACTGGGCACCTGCATCCTGAAGCCCAGAGGAACTGCAGCCGTTTCGATCGGGTCCAAGTGGCGGCCGGCCAAGGCGGCCGCCTCTTCCGACTGCAGGCCTGAGCCCGCTATTCTGCGGCCGGCAGATAGATCTCCCCGCCTTTCTCGCGAAACTTCTCGCTCATCTCGGCCATACCTGATTCGGCGGCCAGGAACGTGTCCGCAGAGGCATTCTGCTTCGCCGCGAAATCACGCACTTCCTGGGTAATCTTCATCGAGCAGAATTTCGGCCCGCACATCGAACAGAAATGCGCGGTCTTGGCACCCTCGGCGGGCAGTGTCTGGTCGTGATATTTCTCGGCCGTGTCCGGATCGAGCGAGAGGTGGAACTGGTCGCGCCAGCGGAATTCGAAACGTGCCCGGCTGAGCGCGTCGTCGCGCATCTTCGCGGCCGGGTGCCCCTTGGCGAGATCGGCGGCATGGGCAGCCAGTTTGTAGGTGACGACTCCAACCTTGACGTCGTCACGGTCGGGAAGACCGAGATGCTCCTTGGGCGTCACGTAGCAGAGCATCGCCGTGCCGAACCAGCCGATCATCGCCGCGCCGATTGCCGATGTGATGTGGTCATAGCCCGGTGCGATGTCGGTGGTGAGCGGCCCGAGCGTGTAGAAGGGGGCTTCGCCGCACGCTTCCAGCTGCTTGTCCATGTTCGCCTTGATCTTGTGCATCGGCACATGGCCGGGGCCTTCGATCATTACCTGGATGTCGTGCTTCCAGGCGATCTGGGTCAGCTCTCCCAAGGTTGCGAGCTCGGCGAACTGGGCCTCGTCATTGGCGTCCGCGATCGATCCGGGCCGCAGACCGTCTCCGAGCGAGAAGGCGATGTCGTAAGCCTTCATGATCTCGCAGATGTCCTCGAAGCGCGTGTAGAGGAAGCTCTCCTTGTGATGGGCCAGGCACCATTTCGCCATGATCGATCCGCCACGGCTGACGATCCCTGTGACTCGCTTGGCGGTCATCGGGATATAGGGCAGGCGGACTCCCGCGTGGATGGTGAAATAGTCGACGCCCTGCTCCGCCTGCTCGATCAGCGTATCGCGGTAGATTTCCCAGGTAAGATCCTCGGCGATGCCGCCGACCTTTTCCAACGCCTGGTAGATCGGCACGGTACCGATCGGCACCGGCGAATTGCGCAGGATCCATTCGCGGGTGTCGTGAATGTTGCGGCCGGTCGACAGATCCATGACGGTGTCGGCGCCCCAACGGATCGACCAGACCATCTTGTCGACTTCGGCGGCGACATCGGAGGCCACCGCAGAATTTCCGATATTGGCGTTGATCTTGACCAGGAAGTTGCGGCCGATCGCCATCGGCTCCGATTCCGGATGGTTGACGTTGTTGGGGATGATCGCGCGGCCGCGGGCGACTTCGTCGCGAACGAATTCCGGCGTGACGAAATCGGGGATCGCCGCGCCGAAATCCTGGCCGTCACGTGCCGCCGCTTCGGCGCGCCGGGCGCGGCCGAGATTCTCGCGGATGGCGACATATTCCATCTCGGGCGTGATGATGCCGCGGCGGGCATAATGCATCTGGCTGACGTTGGCGCCGGGCTTGGCGCGGAGAACGGTCCGGCGCACGTTCGGAAACGGCTGGACGCCGCCCGAGCGATCGGGGCCGAGCTGGCCATTATCCTCCGGCTTCACTTGGCGCTGTGCCACTTCCTCGACATCGCCGCGCGCCCGGATCCAGTCGCGTCGTAGCTCCGGCAGGCCGGCCATGATGTCGATCGTCGCCGTGGGATCGGTGTACGGGCCGGAGCAATCGTAGACGCGCAGCGGCGGCTCGCCGCTCGATGGCTCGAGATCGATCTCGCGCATCGCGACGCGGATGCCGCCGGGCCCTTCGACATGGATCTTGCGGCTGCCTCGGATCGGTCCGGTGGTCACCTTGAGTTCGGTGCGGGCGGGAATGTCGGCCATGTCTTCGCTCTCCTCAAATGGATGGAGAACGGGCGGGCCCGCGCTCCCTCCCTACGCCGGTGTCAGCCGGATCAGGTTCAGCGGGTCGCGGGCCAGGAAGCCCGCCTCTCAACCGCGTCTCGCGCGGTCCCCCGGGGATGCGCCGGCTTGTAGGCCGACCGGCCGGGCAACGGAAGCGCCAATCAGCGGTGATAGAGATAGTCGTCCGGAAGGCCGAGGCGTCTGCACGATTGTACCGCGGGCGATCTGCCGAGGCGGACGCGCTCCGCAAGCCCGGCAGCCGCGAAGACGAGCGGGCGCTGCCAGGACTTCAGCCGCCATTCGGGGCCAAGGCCGAGCCGTGCCCGAACCCACTCGGGCACGATCTCGACGGCGGCGTTGATCAACAGCTTCTGGAACCGGCGTGCAGGCACGGGCAGAGCGGGCAATGACGTCATGATCCCAAGGAATTCGATCACGATCGGCGAGGCTTCAAGGCCGGGGCCGAGCCGGCCCGCAAGCTCATCGAAATCCGCACGGGAGCGCGGAGCGCCAACGGCGCCGTAGAGGGCAGCCGCCGCTTCACCTTCGGCAAAAGCGCGATCGAGCTCGTCGGGCAAAAGCTGCCGGGCGTAATCCGAATAGGCGGTGGCAAAGCCGAAGGTGGCGGTCGCCTGGACCCAGTCGAGTAGCTCGGGGTCGTTCGCAGAATAGGCGACCCCGCCAGAAGTCGTGCCGGCGACCCGGTCATGCGCGCGCACCACACCCGCGATCATCGCCTCCGCTTTCGATCTTGGTCCGTAAACCGTCAGCATTGCGGCCATTCCGGTCCGCTGAAGGCGGGTCATCGCGTCGGTTCGGAAGGTGGAATGCCGCCACACGCCCTCGCGCACGCGCGGCTCGGCAAGCTCGAGAATGACGGCGGCAACGCCGCCGATGAACAAGGTGACGGGATTCTTGAAGATCCGCCAGGAAACGGATTCAGGGCCGACCAGCGCCGCTTCTCCGGCGGGGCGACTGAAATCGACAGGTGGCACGTCCGGTGGGTCGAACAGTTCGGCGGCGAGCGCATCGATCCACCTGCGCAGGGCAGCCGGAAGCGCAAGCCCGCCCCGGAGGATTGTTGGTTGTGCCGTCCTCATTCCGCATCAACGGCCTATCGCGGCGTCGGTGCCTCAGAGCGGCAGTTCGAGTTCGACGGGTCTTGCCGCTGGGGCTTGTCCCTCCCCGAGATTGGAGAGGCCGAGGCCGAGCAACCGGATGCTCTTCACCGGCGGCAGCAGCGATTGCAGCAATCCGATGCCGACCTGGAGGAATTCTCCCACATCTGCGACCGGCCGGTCCAGCGACCTCGCGCGGCTGATGATCTGAAAGTCGGCGTATTTCACCTTGAGATTCACCGTTCGGCCGAAGATCCGCTTGTTCTCGATCCTCGTCCAGACATGCCGGCCGATGCGATCCAATTCGGCGACCAGCGCTGCGGGATCGGCAAGATCGGTCAGGAACGTGTCTTCGGCGCTTACCGATTTGTATGGACGATCGGCCTTGACTTGGCGATGGCAGATGCCCCGTGCGAGATCGTGATAATATTGCGCGGAACTACCGAAATTGGCGGCGAGCCACTCCAGGCTGCGCGCTTTGAGGTCGGCTCCGGTCTCGATCCCCAGCCGCGCCATCTTCTCCGCGGTCTTGGGACCGACTCCATGGAAGCGCGTGACTGGAAGGCTCTCGACAAACGCTGGGCCACGCGCCGGAGTCACGACGCAAAGACCATTGGGCTTGTTCTGGTCGGAAGCGATCTTGGCAAGGAACTTGTTGTACGAAACGCCGGCGGAGGCGGTGAGGCCGGTCTCCGCCAGGATGCGCGCACGGATCTCCTCGGCAATGATCGTCGCGATGCCGATGCCCTTCAGGTCGTTGGTGACATCGAGATAGGCCTCGTCGAGGCTGAGCGGCTCGACGTGTGGCGTATAGTCGAGGAAGATTGCGCGGATCTGCTGGGACACCGCCCGGTAGGCGTCGAACCTCGGCTTGACGAATATGAGCTCCGGGCACCGTCTTCGCGCGGTGACCGCAGGCATCGCCGAACGGACACCGAATTTCCGGGCTTCGTAGCTGGCCGCCGCCACCACACCGCGTATGCCGCCGCCCACGGCGATCGGCTTGCCCCGAAGCTCGGGATGATCCCGCTGCTCAACGGACGCGTAGAATGCGTCCATGTCGACGTGGATGATCTTGCGAATCCCGTTCACGCTTTGTGCTCTTACGCGGCGGCGCAGCGCCTTGGAAGAGGTGATAATTGCTAGCGAACAGCGGTGCAAACCTACCACACTTCACTCGGATCGTCGCTTTTTTGCAGCGCAGCAGGCCGAATTGCTCACACGGGGCTTGAAATAATCGCCAATGCAAGTCAGCGATTGATCTCCGAAAAGGGAGACTATCGTGCTTAGGAAAATCAGTGCTGCGGTGATTGCCGCCAGTCTGGTCGTTGCTCCGACGGTCGCTGCCGCGCAAAGCTCGGCACCGACCGAGGTAGCACCGGCCAGCGAAAGCATCGACGGTGACAGTCAACTGCGTGGCGGATTCATTCTTCCGCTCGTGGCGCTTGTTGCCGTTGTCGTTGCGGTCATTCTCTTGACCGGCGACGACGACGATGAGGAAACGCCCGTTACCCCCTAAGGTATTCGGATCGCGTTCGAATTCGTGCGGCACGCTGTCGAGCATCGGCGGCGTGCCGTTCGTATTTGTAAGGACAGGGTTGGCTGCCGACGGTCCCGATGCATAGGCGTTGATTGACGGGAGCCGATTCGATGTCTTGGAGCAGAACTTGCGCGCTGAAGCCGCACTCCGGGCTCGCATTTTCGAAATCAGCTCGAGTCGCGTTCCGCACGGCTCCGCTGGACTCAATTGTGGAACTCGCGAATCGCGCTCGCGACCATAAGCTCGAAAACTTGACCATTAAGCGAGGAACCTGAGCTACGCTGCCCAGCGCGACGGATTAGAAGTTGACCCGCAACCCCGCGCCCGCAACCCGGCTTGTGCGGGGTGCGACATCGCGCATGGGGTCCGACTTGCGGATCTCCCGTTCCCGATTGGTTGCTCCGGTAACCGTGAACAGCCCCAGCCCCACATCCACCCGATCGAGAATCGGGAGGCGGCCGACCATGCCGTTCCGTAGTGCCGGCAGTCCATCGAGCCCAAGAAGCGGGTCCCCAGCCATCTGCACGCGCTTGTCCCGGCGAAGCATCCGGGCGGTCTCGCTGGGGCGCGATTCGCGTCCGATGCCGCTCAGGACGATGGTGTCGGGTGTGCGAGCGGCATCCGCCTCAGCGCCCTTGCGGGCGGCAGGATTTTTCTGCTCGCTGCCATCCCGTTCCTGGCGGCGGCCCGCCTCGGCAGGCGCCGTCGCAACCAGGCACATCATGAGCGCCGCGAGCCTGGTACATCCTCTCGTCATGCCAGGGCTCCAGTGACCAACGTGTATCAAGCCTTGATGACCCTCTCGGTTCCATATGATGGTAGATCGAGCCGATAATTATCATCAAGGCGAAAAGTTACACCTTCGAGACTTGCTGGAAGGTTTCAACGGCAGGTGTGCATGAAAGCTGTTTCCGATCAATTGCGCCGCTCGACGGCGTCCGCAATACGTCGAAGCTCGCGCACGGCGAGGGCGACGAGGATCAGCCCAATCGCCACGAGGCCGGCAAGGCCGAGCAGCGCATAAGCGACCGCTTCGATCCAGCGAGGATCGGGCGCCGTTCGAGGCACTGATGCCTGCGCCGGATCCGGAGCTTCCACCTCCTTCACCGCTTCTGGCCCGACGCTCGCGCCGATATTCCGCGGCAGCTCCGGATCGGATTCACCCTCCGTCGCGGGTGCACCCGGCAGGCTTCCGGGATCGCGTTTCCCGGCCAGCATCGACGTTCCGCCGTTACTGGTGGAAATCGCCGCGATCGAACCGAGTATGGACAAGGTTACCAGTCCGGCAAGAACCAGCATGAGGGTCCTGACGAACCAATCGAAAAGACGATGCGGCATCTCGGTCTTTCATCTGCGCGCCAGGGTGTTCGGTCGATCCGTAGGCAGTGGCAACGCCCGGCCTATGGACATCGGTTCCAAACCCGTAGGATGGAGCGCGTTGCTGGTGGCCGTGACGCATGCGATTCGCGTCGTTCGACATTCGTCTTCAAAGACCCGATGGGACAAGCAATGCGCATCTTGTTTGCAGCCGTGGCGCTGCTTCTCGTCTCCTGCTCGACGGTCGCCGAAAACCGGATCACCACGGCGCTGGCCGACGCGGGGCTCTCGGAGCCGGTGGCGGAATGCATTGCCGAACGGATGGTCGATCGCCTCTCCTGGGATCAGTTGCGCGGTTTGAGCGCACTGAGCGAGAAGCGGCGCGGGAAGAAGCTGAGCCTACCCGAATTCCTGCACCACTACCGGGCAGCGCTCGACCCCGAAGTCTATGCGGTAATGACTCGCGCAGGCGTCCGCTGCGCGCTCACCGCGTGATCCGATCGGTGATCCGCGCGTTCAGGCGGTTTCAGCGAAGAAGGCGACGTCGAACATGGACCGGTTGTTTACGATCTGCGCGTCGCGAATCGCCACTGCGGCCGGTCAGCCGCTTTCCTGTCTGATCGCGCTGCTCGTGATCGTCGGCTGGGGATTGACCGGCCCGCTCTTTCACTGGTCGGATACCTGGCAGCTCGTCGTCAACACCGCGACGTCCATCGTCACCTTCCTGATGGTCTTCCTGATTCAGAACAGCCAGAATCGCGATGGCGCTGCGCTTCAGGCGAAGCTCGACGAAGTCATCAGGTCGCTCGACAAGGCGCGCGAGCAATTTATCGGCATCGAGCATCTGTCCGACAGCCAGATCGAGAACCTGCGGGCCGCTCTCGAACGTGAAGTCGGCAAGGAGCCTGGAAAGCCCGGCACCGCCGACGATACCGTCGAGCGGCTCCTCGAGCGCTACTGAGAGGATGGGGCGCTTATGCTCGGCGCGCAGGACATCGGTCACGCCTTGATGCGACTGACTACACAGAGCGGGACTGCCAGCACGGGATTGCCATTCTCGTCCGCCAGCATGATGCGCTTGTTCAGCTCGGGCTGGCGCTCTGCGGCCGAGGCTGCAACCATCTCGCGGGCGGTCCGAACGGCCTCCTGGCGTGCTTCTTCGACGCTGTTGAAGAACTGCCCATCTTCGTAGCGAAGCGGCTCGTCCAGGTTCAGCTGAAAATAGAAGCGCGGCATGTGCAGCCAATGACTTGATTCAGATTAGGTTCCGGCCGAATTGCGTTTGTCACGGGCTCAATGAGGCCGGCGACGCCCTCTTCGGCTTCGGCAACGGGGCGCGGCGCGCTTGGCTTCCCGTCTCCGCTGTGCTTTAGGGCCGCCAAACCCTTCCACCGCTCAAGGAAGCTCCCCTCCCCATGAACATTCACGAATATCAGGCGAAGGAACTCCTCGCCAAGCATGGCATCCCCGTCCCTGCCGGTCACGCTGCCCTCTCCGTCGACGAAGCCGTCGCCGGTGCCGGCAAGCTGCCCGGGCCGCTTTACGTGGTGAAGGCACAGATCCACGCCGGCGGCCGCGGCAAGGGCAAGTTCAAGGAACTCGGCCAGGACGCCAAGGGCGGCGTTCGCCTCGCCAAGAGCGTCGATGAAGTCCGCGCCAATGCCGAGGAGATGCTCGGCAAGACGCTGGTGACCATCCAGACCGGCGGCGAGGGCAAGCAGGTCAACCGCCTCTACGTCACCGACGGCGTCGACATCGCCAAGGAATATTATCTCGCCCTGCTCGTCGACCGTGCCAGCGGCCGGGTCGCGATGGTCGTTTCGACCGAAGGCGGCATGGACATCGAGCAGGTTGCGCATGACACGCCGGAGCGCATCACCACGATCACGATCGATCCGGTGCAGGGCTTCCAGGGCCATCATGGTCGCGCGCTCGCATTCGCGCTCAAGCTGACCGGCGAGCTCAACAAGCAGGCGCAGGCGCTCGGCAAGAAGCTCTACGAGGCCTTCATTGCGCTCGATTGCGCGATGCTCGAAATCAACCCTCTGGTCGAGAGCAAGGATGGTCAACTGCTCGTCCTCGACGCCAAGATGAGCTTCGACTCCAACGCGATGTTCCGTCACCCCGACGTCGAGGCTCTGCGCGACGAAACCGAGGAGGATCCGGCCGAGGTCGAAGCCTCCAAATACGACCTCGCCTACATCAAGCTCGACGGTGACATCGGCTGCATGGTCAACGGCGCCGGCCTCGCAATGGCGACGATGGACATCATCAAGCTGAATGGCGCCTTCCCGGCCAACTTCCTCGACGTCGGCGGCGGCGCCTCCAAGGAGAAGGTCACCGCGGCGTTCAAGATCATCCTCTCCGATCCGGCGGTGAAGGGCATCCTGGTCAACATCTTCGGCGGTATCATGCGCTGCGACATCATCGCCGACGGCATCGTCGCCGCTGCCCGCGAAGTCGACTTGAAGGTGCCGCTCGTCGTTCGTCTCGAGGGCACCAACGTCGAGGAAGGCAAGCGCATCCTCGCCGATTCGGGTCTCGCCATCGTCCCCGCCAATGATCTCGGCGACGCCGCCCAGAAGATCGTTGCGGCGGTGAAGGACGTCGCTTGACGTTAACGTAAAGGTCAAGCTAGGGCCTTTCTCACAGTCTTCCTCTTTCTGTGAGCGAACCCGTCGAAGTTCCACTTTGGCGGGTCGCTCAGAGGAAGGGCGGTGTTCGTGAGGAGAAGGTTGCATGAAGCTGCTCGTGCCCGTGAAACGGGTGATCGATTACAATGTGAAGCCGCGGGTAAAGGCGGACGGCACCGGAGTCGATCTCGCCAACGTCAAGATGAGCATGAACCCGTTCGACGAGATCGCCGTGGAAGAGGCGATCCGGTTGAAGGAGAAGGGTGTCGCGACCGAGATCGTGGTGGTGTCGATCGGCCCTGCCAAGGCGCAGGAGACGTTGCGCACCGCGCTTGCGATGGGCGCCGATCGCGCGATCCTGGTTCAGACCGACGATGCGGTGGAGCCGCTCGCCGTCGCCAAGATCCTGGCGAAGATCGCCGCGGAGGAGCAGCCCGGCCTGGTCGTTCTCGGCAAGCAGGCGATCGACGACGATTCAAACCAGACCGGCCAGATGCTCGCCGCTCTCCTCGGCTGGGCGCAGGGCACGTTCGCCTCCAAGGTCGAGGTGTCCGGCGACAGCGTCGACGTCACCCGTGAGGTCGATGGCGGGCTGGAGACGGTGAAGCTGAAGCTTCCGGCGATCGTCACCACCGATCTGCGCCTCAACGAGCCGCGTTATGCTTCGCTGCCCAACATCATGAAGGCGAAATCGAAGCCGCTCGCGACCAAGTCTCCTGCCGATTACGCTGTCGACACGACGCCGCGGCTGACGACGCTTAGCGTGCGCGAGCCGTCGAAGCGCGAAGCCGGAGTCAAGGTCGGCTCCGTCGACGAGCTGATCGACCGCCTCCGCACCACGGGAGTCATCGGATGAAGAGCCTCGTTCTCGTCGAACATGAAAATGGCGATCTGAAGGACGCCACCCTGTCCGCGATTACCGCCGCCGCCAAGCTCGGCGAAGTCCACCTGCTGGTTGCCGGCGACAGCGTCTCCGGCGTCGCCGAGGCGGCCGCGAAGATCGCCGGCGTCGGCAAGGTCCACGTTGCCGAGGATGCCGCCTACGCCCACCAGCTGGCGGAGAATGTCGCGCCGGTCATCGCCCAACTGATGGGCCACCACGACGCGTTCGTCGCGCCGGCGACGACCACCGGCAAGAATGTCGCGCCGCGCGTCGCCGCCTTGCTCGACGTGATGCAGATTTCGGATGTGATCGACGTGGTCGATGCCGACACCTTCGTGCGGCCGATCTACGCCGGCAACGCGATCGCCACGGTCAAGTCGTCCGATGCGAAGAAGGTGCTCACCGTTCGCGGCACCGCGTTCGAGAAAGCGGCGCGCGACGGCGGCTCCGGCACGATCGAGGTGGTCTCGGGCAGCGGCGATGCCGGCCTGTCCAGCTTCGTCGGCGCCGAGATCGCCGCCTCGGAGCGCCCCGAACTGACCAGCGCCAAGATCATCGTCTCGGGCGGGCGCGCGCTCGGCTCGGGCGAGGCCTTCCACCAGGTCATCGATCCGCTTGCCGACAAGCTCGGCGCCGCGGTCGGTGCCAGCCGGGCCGCCGTCGATGCCGGTTACGCGCCGAACGATTACCAGGTCGGCCAGACCGGCAAGATCGTCGCTCCGGAGCTTTATGTCGCGGTCGGCATTTCGGGCGCGATCCAGCATCTTGCCGGAATGAAGGATTCCAAGCTGATCGTCGCGATCAACAAGGACGAGGATGCGCCGATCTTCCAGGTCGCCGACATCGGCCTGGTCGGCGACCTGTTCAAACTGGTGCCCGAACTGACCGAGAAGCTCTAGAACTCCTCGGTTCCTCTCCCCTTCAGGGGAGAGGTCAGGAGAGGGGGATTCGGGGCGAACCTCCCGCGCTCGCGTGCGGGCACGAACTTTCCCCCTCTCCCTTACCCTCTCCCCTGAAGGACAGAGGCAACAAAAAAAGGCGCGGAAGGATTGCTCCCTCCGCGCCTTTTTCGTGTTCGCTCGGCTTGGGCGGTTAGGCCTGGGCCGGCAGAGCCGCGCGGGCCTGCGCGATGATCGCGCTGAACGCCGCACCCTCGTGCATCGCGATGTCGGCCAGGACCTTGCGGTCGAGATCGACTCCGGCGAGCTTCAGGCCATGCATGAACTGACCATAGGTCAGGCCCTCGGCGCGGACCGCGGCGTTGATGCGCTGGATCCAGAGGGCGCGGAAGCTCCGCTTCTTAACCTTACGGTCGCGATAGGCGTACTGGCCGGCCTTCTCGACGGCCTGACGGGCGATACGGATCGTGTTCTTGCGACGGCCATAATAGCCCTTCGCCTGTTCCAGGATCCTCTTGTGGCGGGCCTTGGTGGTAGTACCCCGCTTGACGCGTGCCATGTCGGGTTCTCCTTACTTCAGGCCGTAGGGTGCCCAGGCCTTCACGCGCGCCGTATCGGCAACTGCGAGGACCTCGGTACCGCGATTCTGGCGGATATACTTGGCATTGTGGCTGATCAGCCGGTGGCGCTTGCCTGCCACGCCGTGCTTGATCTTGCCGGTCGCGGTGAGCTTGAAGCGCTTCTTCACGCCGCTCTTCGTCTTAAGCTTGGGCATTTTCGTCTCCTTGACCGCGATGCGGACGATTAAGAACGGCCACGGCAGCCCTGATGGCCGGGCCGTTCGATTTCTTCCAGAGTTCGGAAAGAAGCGGCGCCTATAGAGGGACATGCCGACAAAGGCAAGATCACCGAGCCGCCGCCTTGAGCGTCAGTCGAAGAGGCTTGAGACGCTGCTTTCGTCGGCAATGCGTTTGATCGCTTCGCCGAGCAATGGAGCGATCGTGAGCGTTCGAATCTTGGCTGCGGCGGCGGCGGCCTCCGAATAGATCGAATCGGTGATCACCAACTCGGTGAGTGCGCTCTTCTCGACGCGGGCAACGGCGCCGCCCGACAGCACACCGTGGGTACAATAAGCGACCACGCCCTCCGCCCCTGCCTCGAGCAAGGCGGCGGCGGCATTGCACAGGGTCCCCGCCGAATCGACGATGTCGTCGATCAGGATGCAGAAGCGGCCGGCGACGTCACCGATGATGTTCATGACCTCCGATTCGCCGGGACGCTCACGGCGTTTGTCGACGATCGCCAACGGTGCGTTGTCGAGACGCTTGGCAAGCGCCCGGGCGCGGACCACGCCGCCGACGTCCGGCGATACGACGGTGATGTTGCGGCCGGCGAACCGGGCAAGGATGTCGGCGGACATCACCGGGGCTGCGTAAAGATTGTCGGTCGGGATATCGAAGAAGCCCTGGATCTGTCCGGCGTGAAGATCGACCGAGAGCACGCGGTTGGCGCCGGCGACCGTGATCAGATTGGCGACCAGCTTGGCGGAGATCGGGGTACGCGGCCCGGGTTTGCGATCCTGGCGGGCATAGCCGAAATAGGGGAGAACGGCGGTGATCCGGGCTGCCGACGCGCGGCGGAGCGCGTCGATGCAGATCAGCACCTCCATCAGGTTGTCGTTGGCCGGATAGCTGGTCGACTGAACGACGAACACGTCCTCGCCACGGACATTCTCCAGGATCTCGACAAAGATTTCCTCATCGGCGAAGCGTCGCACGCTCGCCTCGGTGATCGGCAGCTCGAGATAGGAGGCGATGTTCTTCACCAGCGCCTGGTTCGAATTGCCCGCCATCAACTTCATGAAATGATCCCCGAATATGCGATGGCTCGAAGCCCATAAGGGTGCGGCGCCGGAAGGCAAGGTCTGTTGCCGCGCGTGTGTCCCATCCCTACAGCGCGGGCATGAACGTCGTCACCCGCTTTGCGCCCGCGCCGACCGGCCGCCTCCACGTCGGCAACATTCGCACCGCAATCCATAACTGGCTGTGGGCGCGAAAGCATCAGGGCCGTTTCATCCTCCGCTTCGACGATACCGATCGCGAACGCTCGTCGGAGGAATCCGCCGCCGCTATTCGGGCGGATCTCGCCTGGCTCGGCCTCCACGCCGATGAAGAGCATAAGCAAAGCGCCCGCTTCGACCGTTATGATGCGGCGCTGGAGCGGCTGCGTGCGTCCGGCCGGGTCTATCCCGCCTACGAGAGCGCCCAGGAACTCGATCTCAAGCGCAAGGTGCAGTTGAGCCGTGGCAAGCCGCCGGTCTACGATCGCGCCGCGGTTGCGCTCGGCGACGCAGATCGTGCCCGGCTCGAAGCCGAGGGCCGACGGCCGCACTGGCGCTTCCGCCTCGATCATGATGCGCCGATCACGTGGGACGATCTCGTCCGAGGCCCGCAGCATTTCGACCCCGTCTTGCTGTCCGATCCGGTGATCCGCCGCGAGGACGGCAGCTGGCTCTACATGCTGCCGAGCACGATCGACGACATCGAGATGGGAGTCACCCACGTCGTCCGCGGCGAGGACCACGTCACCAACACCGCGCTCCAGATCCAGATGTTCGAAGCCCTAGGCGCCGCCCCTCCGGCGTTCGCGCACGAAGCACTGCTGGTCGGCTCCGAAGGCAAATTGTCGAAGCGGCTCGGATCGCTCGGCGTCGACGCGATGCGGGAGGACGGCATCGAGCCGGCGGCGATCCTCGCCAAGCTCGCCCGTCTCGGCACGTCCTTGCCGGTAGAGCCGGCGGCCGATGCGTCGGCGCTGATCGAGACATTCGACTTCGCCACCTTCGGACGCGCCCCGGCACGGTTCGACCTGGAGGAGCTGAAAGCGCTCAATGCCCGCATCGTTCACCTTTTGCCGTTCGAGCGGGTGGCCGATCGCCTTCCCCAAGGCATGGGTGCCGAAGATTGGGCGGCAATTCGGCCCAATCTCAGGAGCATTGCCGAGGCGGCGGACTGGTGGGCGATCCTTCACGGCCATGTCGAAGCGGCGGCATCCGAGGAGGATCGCGGGTTTCTGCTCGAGGCCGCGTCGGCGGCGGAGTCGCTGGACTGGGCAGACGCGCCCTGGCCGCAGCTCGTCACCGCGCTCAAGCAGGGCACCGGGCGCAGCGGCAAGGCGCTGTTCCACCCCTTGCGACGTGCCCTTACCGGACGCGACAGTGGTCCTGAAATGGCGGCGATGCTCCCGCTGATCGGCCGCGATGAAAGCATCGCCCGCCTTCGCGCTGCCGCGGGCGTTTGAACCGGCGCCCGAATGCTGGTGATCGCCGGCATTCGGGACCGCATAACCGAACCCTTCGGCAAGACTCTCAAGGCCCTACCGGCGCTCCGACGCCAGCAGGAACGATTCTGCTGCTTGCCTATTGTGTAATGTTGTAACATCATGATACGAGATATTGTCTCATGAGTCGCAGCAGACGACGCAACAAGGAGAGCAAACATGGCCGAAGCCGCTTTCTTGCAACCGACAAAGAGCAACAGCACCGCGCTGACGGTGGTTATCGTCATGCACGCCGCTGCACTTGGTGCGCTGGCACTGTCGAAGATGGACGTGATCCCGAAACCGAATTTCGGGCGAACCACCGTCGTGAACATCAAGGATCCGGTCAAGGAACCCCCGCCCAAGCCGCAGCCCAAGCCGAAGACCGAGACGCCGCAACACGTGTCAGTCGTTACAATCCCGCCGCGGGTGATCGAAACGCCGGTGTTCACCAATGTCTTCCAGGCCGAGCCGCAGCCCACGACGCTGGCACCGCCGGTTGGGCCCGTCGGCCACATCGACGTCCCCCCGCCTCCGCCTCCCCTCCAAGCGCCCGAGCCCAAGAAGGTCGAACCCGCCCGCGGCAAGGCAAATCTCGCGAGCTACGTCACCGACGCGGACTATCCAGCCGCGGCAATCCGGGCGGAGGAGCAGGGCACCACCCGCTTCCTGCTCACCGTCGGCGCCGATGGGAAGGTGGCGAGCTGCACCGTGACCGGCTCCAGCGGATCCTCGGCCCTCGACAGCAAGACCTGCAGCATCATGCAGAAACGCGCACGCTTCACGCCCGCCCAGGACAGCGCCGGTAACAAAGTTGGTGACACGGTCAGCAATGCGATCCGCTGGGTGTTGCCCGAGTGACTTCACGAACCCTCCTCCCGTATCCCGTGGCGGGAGGAGGGGACTGGCGGCAGGACGGGTGAGAGCCTATCTTGCCGCCATGGGTTATTATCCGAAACCATCCTCGCCGCGCGCTCTGATCGCCGACATTCGCGCCTTCGCTCAGCAACGCAGTGCCGTCCAATGGGGCGCGCTGGCGACCGCGATCATCATGCCGATCGCGATGATCGTGCTGTTCATCACCGACGGGAACACCAACATCCAGCCAGGTCCGCGACTCATCTACGTGGAGAGCTGGAAGGCGGACCGCACCGATGCCGAGATCATCGCCGACCAGAAGAGGGACCAGGCGATACGCGACGCCGCGATCAAGGAGCGGCAGCGCCAGTTCCAGAAGGTCGAGAAGAAGATGGACGATCTCGGGCTTTGACCGATCACTCACGGTGGATGGCGGCGGCCGTCGCGATCGGCGAAAGAGGTCGTGGCCGCACAGCGCCCAACCCATCGGTCGGATGCCTGATCATCAAACGCGGGCGCATTGTCGGCGCAGGCTGGACCCAGCCGGGCGGGCGGCCCCACGCTGAGGCGATGGCGCTGGCGGAAGCAGGCACCAAGGCGCGCGGCGCCACCGCCTACGTGACGCTCGAGCCCTGCGCTCATCGAAGCCTCCGCGGCCCCCCCTGCGCCGAACTTCTCGCCGAGGCCGGCATCGCCCGAATCGTCGTCGCCGTCGGCGACCCGGACCCGAGGACCGACGGCCGCGGCCTGGACCGACTGCGTGCCGCCGGCATCGAAGTCGTTGTGGGCGCAGGCGCTGCCGAGGCCGAGCGCTCGCTCGCGGGCTTTCTCTCCCGCGTCAGACTCGGCCGCCCGTTCGTGACCCTGAAGCTTGCAATGTCGCTGGACGGCAAGATCGCGCTCCCGTCGGGGGAAAGCCGCTGGATCACCGGCGAAGATTCCCGCGCCCATGTGCACGGCGAACGCGCCCGGGCCGACATGATCATCGTCGGCCGCGGCACCTATGAAGCCGACAAGCCACGCCTCGACGTCCGCCTCCCGGGCCTCGAGCCCTGGTCGCCCCGCCGCGCTTTGCTCACCCGCGGCGAGGGCGTCGCGGAATGGCACCGGCTCGGCAGCCCGGCGGCAATATTCGACCTCGCCGACGTCAACGACTTGTTCGTCGAGGGCGGCTCCGGTGCGGCCTCCGCCTTCCTTCAGGCGGACCTCGTCGATCGCCTGCTGATCTACCGTGCACCGATCCTGATCGGAGACGGCAAACAGTCGATCGGCTACATCGGTCTCACCAGCATCGCAGAGGCGCACCGGCGATGGCGGCTGGCCGATTCGCGGATGCTTGGAATCGACCGACTGGAAGTCTACGAGCGCGACAGACTCTAACCATCCGTCCGCCCGCCTCCCGCACAGCATCCGGTTGCGTCTTCTACGCGCACCGGCGCGCCGCGGGGGAACGAAGCGGCCGGGCAGTGATCGGAACAGCATGTTCACCGGAATCATCACCGACGTCGGACAGGTCCGCTCGGCCGAGCAGCGCGGCGATCTTCGCCTCGTCATCGGCTGCCGCTACGACATGGCCGGTGTCGATCTCGGCGCCTCCATTTCCTGTTCGGGCGTCTGCCTCACCGTCGTCGACAAGGGCGAGGACTGGTTCGCGGTGGATCTCTCCGCCGAGACCCTTCGCCGCACCGCCGGGGGGCTTTGGCAGGAGGGCGCCCGCCTCAATCTGGAACGCTCGCTCCGCGTCGGGGACGAGCTCGGCGGTCATATCGTCACCGGCCATGTCGACGGCATCGGCACGATCGAGGGCGCGGCGGATGTCGGCGATTCGACCCGGCTGACGATCATCGCGCCCCCGGAGATCGAGCAGTATATCGCCGCCAAGGGCTCCATCGCGCTCGACGGCGTGTCGCTGACCGTCAACGAGGTCGAGCCGATCAGCGACGGAGTCCGGTTCGCGATCAACATCATCCCGCACACGGCGCAGCAGACGACGCTGCACGCACTCGCACCGGGTCGCCCGGTCAATATCGAGATCGATATCCTCGCCCGCTATATCGGGCGCATGATGGAATTGAGGCGCTGAATGGAACGCGGTTTTCTCTCCTCGCCGGAGGAGCTGATCGACGAGGCCCGCAACGGCCGCATGTTCATCTTGGTCGATGACGAGGACAGGGAGAATGAGGGCGATCTCGTCATCCCCGCCCAGATGGCAACTCCGGATGCGATCAACTTCATGGCCAAGCATGGCCGCGGCCTGATCTGCCTCGCGCTGGCCAAGTCGCGCGTCGATCAGCTCGGGCTCGGCCTGATGAGCCGCCACAACGGCACCCGCCACGAAACCGCATTTACCACCTCGATCGAGGCCAAGGACGGGGTGACGACCGGGATCTCCGCCGCCGATCGGGCGCGGACCATCTCGGTGGCGATCGACGCCTCGAAGGGGCCGGAGCATATCGTCACGCCCGGCCATGTCTTTCCCCTGGTGGCTCGGGACGGCGGCGTGCTGATCCGTGCCGGCCACACCGAAGCCGCGGTCGATATCGCCCGGCTTGCCGGGCTCAATCCGTCCGGCGTGATCTGCGAGATCATGAAGGAAGACGGGACGATGGCTCGGATGGACGATCTCGTCGCCTTCGCCCAGCTTCACGGCCTCAAGGTCGGCACGATCCGCGACCTCATCGCATACCGTCTGAAGAAGGACCATCTCGTCGAGCAGACCGCCGAAGCGGCGTTCGACAGCGACTGGGGCGGCCGCTGGACCGCGAAGTCGTTCCTCAACAAGGCACTGGGCACAGAGACCCTGGTGCTGATCAAGGGCCAGATCGATCCCTCCCGGCCGACCCTGGTTCGGATGCACCAGTTGAGCCTCTTCGAAGACGTGTTCGCAGAAGCGAACAGCCGCGGCGGGCTGCTGGCGGGCGCGATGCGAGCGATTGCGGAGGAAGGCTCCGGCGTGATCGTCGCCCTCACCCGTCAGGTTCCGATCTCGGCCCTGCTCAACGTCCGTTCGGGCAAGAGCGACGAGCGCGACATGGAGCAGTTGCGCGATTATGGCGGCGGCGCGCAGATCCTGTCGGCGCTCGGCATCCACGACATGGTACTCCTCACCAACACCCACCACACCCCGATCGCGCTCGAAGGCTATGGTCTCAAGATCGTCGGTGAGCGCCCGATTCCCCTGGAGAATTGAATGGCCCGCTTCCTCATCGTCGAAGCCCGCTTCTACGACCATCTCAACGACATGCTGCTCGACGGCGCCCGCACTGCGCTCGAGGATGCCGGGCACGGGCATGAGACCGTCACAGTCCCCGGTGCTTTGGAAGTGCCGGCGGCAATCGCGCTCGCGGCGGAGACCGGCCGCTATGACGGATTCATCGCCCTGGGTGTCGTCATCCGCGGCGAGACCTACCATTTCGAAGTGGTTTCGAACGAAAGCGCCCGCGGGATCATGGCCCTGACCCTCGACGGCCTTGCGATCGGCAACGGTATCCTCACCGTCGAGAACGAGGCCCAGGCCCTCGCCCGTGCCCGCCGCGCGGAGAAAGACAAAGGCGGCGAGGCAGCAAAGGCAGCCATCGCCATGCTCGGCCTCAAGGAACGTTTCGCCTGAAGGGGCGGGGTCGAGGATCTTTCTGCTAACGCCGCAGCCAATGCCGCGCCATGAACCACGCGAGCACCCCGGCGCCGATCGCCACGCAAACTCCGACGACCCCCCAGAAGGCCCAGGGCGCTTCCGCGAACGGAATTCCCTTGACGTTCATGCCGAGCAGGCCGGTGACGAAGGTCAGCGGCAGGAAGATGAAAGCGACGATCGAGATGACGAGGGAGCGTGATTCCATGAGCTCGCCGCGCAGATCGGTAAGCTGCTCGTGCAGCAAGGCGGCGCGCTCGCGGACCGCCTCGAGTTCCTCGGTCATGCGCGCGAATCGGTCGGCGGCCTCGCGGATGTGGAGCCGATCCTCTTCGTCGAGCCAGTCCATGTCGAGACCGGCGAGGGTCTCGAGTGCGTCGCGATCAGGCGCGACGAACCTGCGGAACGCGATCGCTTCGGAGCGGATTCCGGCGATCGTCGTGCGCAACCGGTAGACGTTGCCCGCCTCCATGCTGCTCTCGCAATCGTCCAGCTGGTCGCCGAGGTCCGCGACTTGCGGATCGAGCTGCTTCGAGATCGCGCGGGCGAAGGCGGCGACCAGATCACCCGGATCGAGAATCTTCCCCGCTTCCATCTGGGCGGTCACCTGCGGCGTGACGGCAAGCGGGTAGCGGGTGACGGAATTGACCTTTCCGTGCCGAGCCCAGAGTCGGATCGACACGAGCCGATCGGATCCGGCGCTTTCATCCGCCGCCGGACCGCGAAGATTGATCAGCGCGCCATCTTCGAAGCGGTCGCAGCGCGGCCGGGTTTCGGTCGCGACCAGCGCGTGCGCGGCGATATCGGGAATGCCTTGGCCACCGAGGATCGCCAGATCCTCATCCGCGGTGCCTTCAAGGTGAATCCAGACGAAGCCGGGGCCCTCATAAGCGGCGGCGTCCTCGGGGGACAGCAGCCTGACGGCGCCGTCCGCAACGAGGAGCGCCGCGCATGTCATGCTCGTCCGGCGAGATAATCGCGGATCGCCGGGCCGACGTCGTCGCGCCGCAGAGAAAGCGCGATATTCGCCTTCACGAAGCCGATCTTGTCGCCGCAATCGTGGCGCTCGGCGTCGACGGTGACGCCGTGGAAGGGCTGGCTGCCGATCAGCTTGGCCATCGCGTCGGTCAACTGGATTTCGCCGCCGGCGCCCTTTTCCTTGGCTTCGAGGATCGCCATCACTTCGGGCTGAAGAATGTAGCGGCCGACGACACCGAGATTCGAAGGTGCTTCCTCGGGCTTGGGTTTCTCGACCAGGCCCTTCACTTCGGTGAGGTTGCCGTCGCGGCTGCCGGGGCTGAGAATCCCATAGCTCGCCGTTCTTTCGTGCGACACCTCCTCGACGCAGACGATGTTGCCGCCGACCTTTTCGTAAGCCGCGACCATCTGAGCAAGGCAGCCGGGCTGCCCAACCATCAGATCGTCAGGCAGCAGAACCGCAAAGGGCTCGTCGCCGACCAGGTGCCGCGCGCACCACACGGCGTGACCCAGGCCGAGCGGCTCCTGCTGGCGCACCGAAGCGATCGATCCGGGGAGAAGACGAGTCGAGTCGAGCACCTCCAGCGATTTGCCCCGCGACCGCATCGTCGCTTCGAGTTCGAACGCAATGTCGAATTGATCATCGAGCGCCGTCTTGTTGCGGCCGGTGACGAAGATCATCTCCTCGATCCCGGCCTCCAGCGCTTCCTCGACGGCATATTGGATGAGTGGCCGATCGACGACCGTGAGCATTTCCTTCGGCATCGCCTTCGTGGCCGGCAGGAAACGCGTGCCGAGCCCGGCGACCGGGAACACGGCCTTTCTGACTTTCTTCATTCGAACTCCGTGATGGGCCGCGCCTTATCGGGGCGGCAGGTCGAAGGGATCGTCCTCACGCTCTTCGGATCGACGCAGCGTGTCCTCCTGCCGCACTGGCCGCGCCACGGTGGGCGGCGTGAGCATTTCCTCGGTGGTCGGAGCCCGGGCCGACTGCGCGGGCGCGACCGGCGCGCGCGTGCCGACGGCAGGCTGCAGCGGCTCCACCTGCCCGCAGGCGGCAAGCGGCAGCAAGCTCAGGAAAAGGGCGTGTCTCATGGGCGAGGCATAAACCGGGAGGAGGGGAGGGTCGATTGAAAAAGCGTCGGACTGGGCGCACGTGGTTGCCCCCGGGCGCATCGGATCGTAACCGAACGCCATGCACCGGTTTCTCCTTGTCCTGCTGATGATCGTCACCGCGTGCGAATCCGGCGAAGCACCCATGGATCAGCCGCGGAACGACACCTCCGGGACACTGCCCGGACCGGAATCCGCCGGCGGGCTCGGTGTCGATCGCAGTCGCGCGGGAACTCCGGCACCAGACGTCGAATTCGAGGATCCGGACGGGGATCCGGCGAGTGTCGCCGGTTTTCGTGGCAAACCGCTCTTGCTCAATCTGTGGGCGACCTGGTGCGCGCCCTGCATCAAGGAGCTGCCGACGCTCGACGCGCTAGCCGTCCGCGAAGGCGAGAGGCTGCAGGTGGTGACTTTGGCCGAGGACGAGCGCGACAAGGTGGAAGCGTTTCTCGCGGCGCGCAATTTCCGCAGCCTCGAAGCCTGGGTGGATCCGGAACTGACATCGATGACTGCGCTCGGAGTCGGGACTTTGCCGACGACGATCCTCTATGACGCGCAGGGGCGGGAGATCTGGCGTTTTACGGGCGATCAGGATTGGACCGGCAAGGACGCAGCGGCGCTGCTCGCCGAATCCAGGAAGTAGGGCCCTCCCTCGAAGCGGAAGGGCCTCACCGTCCGCGACCGTTGGTTAGTCGCGCAGCAACTCGTTGATGCTGGTCTTGGAGCGAGTCTGCGCATCGACGCGTTTGACGATCACGGCGCAGGCCAGGCTCGGTCCACCATTTTTCGACGGCAGCGTGCCGGGCACCACCACCGAATAAGCCGGCACGCGGCCGATGAACACTTCGCCCGTTTCGCGGTCGACGATCTTGGTCGAGGCGCCGAGGAACACGCCCATCGACAGCACTGCGCCTTCCTCGACGATCACGCCTTCAGCGACCTCCGAGCGGGCGCCGATGAAGCAATTATCCTCGATAATCACCGGGCCCGCCTGGAGCGGCTCGAGCACGCCGCCGATGCCAGTACCGCCGGAAATGTGGACGTTCTTGCCGATCTGGGCGCAGCTGCCGACCGTCGCCCAGGTGTCGACCATCGTTCCTTCATCGACATAGGCGCCGATATTGACGAAGCTCGGCATCAGCACCGCGCCCTTGCCGATGAAGGCACCGCGGCGGACGACCGCACCCGGTACGGCGCGGAAGCCGGCAGCCGTGAACTCCGTTGCGCCCATGGCTGCGAACTTGGACGGCACCTTGTCCCACCAAGACGCACCGCCGGGGGCGCCGGATATCGTCTCCATTGGCGTCAGGCGGAAGGAAAGCAGCACCGCCTTCTTCAGCCATTGATTGACCGTCCAGCCATCCGCCCGCTTCTCTGCGACGCGCGCTTCACCCGTGTCGAGCGCCGCGAGCGCCGCCTCGACGGCGTCTCGGACCTCGCTGTCGCCGGCGCCGAGCGTCTCGCGCCGCTGCCAGGCGTCCTCGATCGTCTGCTGAAGGGCGTCGGTCATGAATGTTCCTCTTTCACGATGTCGGTAAGCCAGTCGCCGATATCGGCGGTTCGGAAATCGATAAAGGCCGGATCCGCGTCGCGGCCGGCCTGCTCGGAGCCGTTGTCGACCCAGACGGTGGTCATGCCCAGCGCCTTGGCCGGGATCAGGTTGCGTGCCATGTCCTCGACGAACAGGGCCCGCACGGGATCGATGTCGAAACGGGCGCACAGCGCCGCATAGGCGCGGGGATCGGGCTTCGGCACATAGCCCATCGCATGGATGTCGTGGAGGCCGTCAAACGCATTGGCGAGCCCCAGTTTATCGAGCACCCGGCTGGCATAGGCATCGTCGCCGTTGGTGAACACGAACTTGCGTCCGGGCAGGCGGTCGAGCGCCTCGACCACCCGCGGATCCGCTGAGATGCGGGCGAGATCGATGTCATGGACGTAGTCCAGGAAAGTACGCGGATCGGTGCCGTGGGTTTTCATCAGCCCGGCAAGGGTGGTGCCGTGCTCGTGGAAATAGCCTTTCTGAATGCGTCGCGCCTGTTCGGCGTCGCAGCCGACGAGTTCCTGAATGAAGGCGCCCATGCGGATGTCGATCAGATCGAACAGGTTCGCCGAGGCGGGGTACAGGCTGTTGTCGAGATCGAAGATCCAGCAATCGATATGGCGGAGAACGGGCAGCATCGCGCGGCCCTACATCAGGGACGCGTCTTCATCAAAATGAAAGCCCTCCCGCGTTAGAAGATGGTTAGGAATTTCTAAAGTTTACGAGCACTTAGCGCCCGAGGAGCGGCCGATGGACCGGCGGATGACCAAGCAGATCCTGATTTTGTCGACCTGTGCCTTCGCGCTCGGGCTCGCCGGATGCGGCGGTGGCGGCGGCGGATCTCGCCCGGCGCCCTCGCCGATCGCGCCGCCGCCCGCACCACCGCCCCCGGCTCCCCCGCCGCCACCGCCGCCACCCCCTCCGCCACCGGCGCCGACGACGGTGAACTATAACGACGCCGAATATCAGCGCTCGAACGGCGCGGTGTCGGCCGGTGCGATCACTGCGTGGAATGCGGGTGCGACAGGACGCGGCATCAAGGTCGGCGTGATCGACACCGGCATCAATGCCAGCCTTCCGGAATTCGCGGGCAGGATCGATCCGGCCAGCCGCGATCTCGTCGCCAGCCGCGGCCTCGCCGACAGCGAGGGCCACGGCACCGCAGTGTCCGGCGTGATCGCCGCCGCCCGCAACGGCACCCAGAATGTCGGGCTTGCGTTCGAATCGACGATCATCTCCCTGAACAGTTCGAACCCGAACAATTGCGACGACGAAGACGGCTGCAAACACAATGACAGCGACATCGCACGAGGTATCGATGTGGCGGTCGCGAACGGCGCGCGGGTCGTCAACATTTCGCTCGGCGGCGAGGGTATCGGCTCGACGATGGTGAGCGCCGTGCGCCGGGCCACGGCGGCCGGCGTGGTCATGGTGATCTCCGCTGGAAACGATTCGGCGGCGGATCCGAGCGCCTTCGCGATCGGCGCCGCGCGGCAGAGCGGGGGTCTGGTGATCATTGCCGGAGCGCATGATGCGTCCGGAGCGATGGCAAGCTTCAGCAACAAGGCAGGAAGCGATCCGACTTACTATCTGACTGCGCTCGGAGCGCGCGTCCGGACCATCGACGAGACCGGTACCGGTACCTTGTGGAGCGGAACCTCCTTCTCGGCACCGGTCGTCACCGGCGCCGCGGCCCTTCTCGCCCAGGCCTTTCCAAATCTCACCGGGCGGCAGATCGTCGACCTGCTGCTGACCACTGCGACCGACGCCGGTGCGGCCGGGACCGATGCGGAATATGGCCGCGGGGTGCTCAATCTCCAGCGTGCGTTCCAGCCACAGGGAAATGTCACCATGGCCGGCAGCGCCGCGCCGGTCCCTGCCGGCAGCAGCGGCGGATCGGCGTCGGGAGTGATGGGCGACGCGACGGCCGAGGGGGCGATGAAGGGCGCGATCATTCTCGACGGCTATTCACGCGCGTTCGTCGCCGATCTCGCCACCCGCCTCGTTCAGGCGCCGCAGGATCGCCCGCTCGCCCGCGGCCTCATGGGCGACCAGCGCAGTGCCACCGCCCAGAATCGTATGGTCGCGGTTTCGCTGACGCTCGACCGGCGCCGGACCACGCAGCCCCAGGTCGGATTAGCGCAACTCGGACTTACCTATGAAGACGGGCGGCGCGCCCGTTTGCTTTCGGGCCTGATGGTAAGCCGGCTCAGCCCCAAGACCGCGGTCGCGCTCGGTTTCTCGGAAAGCGGCAGGACGCTCCAGCAGCGGCTCGCAGGTGGCACCGGCAATGCCTTCCTCGTTGCCCGCGATCCGGGCGTGAAGATGGGCTTCTACGGCGACGATGCCACGAGCATCGGCCTACGCCATGATCTCGGCGGGGTCGGCCTCACCGTCACCGGCGAGCGCGGCGAGGTGTTCGAGGAGGGGCTTGACCGTGCCCGGCGCGCGCGCCGTCGCGGCTATTCTGTCGGGTCGGTCACGTTCGACCGCCAGATCGGCCCTGCTGCGGTGACGCTCGGCGCCACGCGGCTGGAGGAGCGCGAGACGATACTCGGCGGGCGCCTGTCGGCCTCCTTCGGCACGGGGGGCGCGACGAGCTGGTTCGCGGACGCCGCCGCCAATGTCGATCTCGGCGGCGGCTGGAGCGGCCACGCGAGCTATCGCCGCGGCACCACTAGCCTTGCATCGGGGCCGCTGGCCACCGGTGGGCGGCTCAGCACCGACGCCTGGGCGCTGGATCTCTCCAAGCGGGATGCTTTTCGTGGTGGTGACATGCTGGCAATCCGGGTGATGCAGCCGCTTCGGGTCCGATCGGGCGGCTACGACATCAATCTGCCCGTGTCCTACGATTATGCGGACGGCAGCGTCGGCTATGCGCGCCGCTTCTTTAATCTCGCGCCGACCGGCCGCGAGATCGATTTCGAGACCGCTTACGCCGTAGGTCTGTGGGGCGGTTCGCTTAGCGGCAATGCCTTCGCCCGCCGACAGCCGGGCCATATCGCCGATGCCGATGCCGACGTCGACGTCGGCGGGGCGATACGGTTCACGACGGGCTTCTGACCCGCCGCCACGCCCGGGCGGAAGCCTCGGCAGCTATTCGACCGTGCCCGGCGTGACGATCAGCACGTCGAGATCGTCGGTCGGCCGCCAGTTCGTGTGGCGCACTTCGAACTGCGTCGGCCCGATTTTGCGAACGCCTGCGCCGCAGAAGCTGACCAGATTCTCGGGTGCGCCTTTGTCGACCACGAGCCGGAAGCGGCCGATCGGCGAGCGCCAATTGGCGCCAGTCTTGAGCACATATCCAATGCTGAGGTTCGGTAGCGCGGCATTCTCGCCGCCCTTCTTGCGTGCAAGCCGATCGACGCCGGCAAGAAACGCCGCATCCGCGCAATAGCGGGCGATCATCGCCTTGCCCTCCGACGATTCGCGGAACCCCGCTATGGCGAAAGGGGTGCCGACGCTGCCGCCGGTACCAGGCACATAGGCATGCTCGACCACCAGATCGCGCCCGGCTGGGAAGAGCTGCTCCCAATAGTGCGTCTCCTTCACCGTCCATGCAGGAGCGAGATGGCGTTCCATGCCGCCGCCGCGCTCATATTCGTCGGGCTGAACGAGGCCGAGCGCAACCAGCCGGTCCTGCGCCGCCTTGCCCAGCCGGTCGAGCGCGTCACCAGGCTCGTCGGACAGGGGCACACCGAGCGATGTAAGCAAGGCGGTGTGATCCTTGCCGCCCAGCACCGCCTTCCGCTCCACCGCCATTCGGACCGGCCTGCCGTCGACCCTGGTCGCAAAATTGTGCGGGAAGGCGACATCGCCATGTTCGCGGTTCGCAAGATCGTCGTCGGGCATGGGAAAGGCGACGATCGTCCGCACATCCTTGGCCGTCCGGTTGCGGAAGACGTAGCGTACTCGAACCTTCTCCGCGGAGACGAACAGGTCTTCGGACACCATGTCGATGGCGTCGGTGCGAGTGAGGACGAGCCCTCCGGCGGCGGTCTCGGCGGTGCTGTCATTGGCGAGCGCAGGCGCGGCGAGCAGCCACGCCAATGCGATCGAAGCTGCAATCTTCTTCATGGATCCCCCAGAATAGGGGAACCGCCTTAGTTGATCGTGATCACGCCATCCACTGCCCGCCATTCCGCCGGCCGGATGAGATGCTGATGCGCGATCCGTACGGAGTGGATCGCCGCCTCGATGTCGGTCCGCCAATGATCGAGGAAGCGGTGCAGGACCGGGAAGCGCGGCGCAAGATCATATTCCTGCCACACGAACAGTTGGAGGAGGCCCGGATGATCGGGCATGTAATAGCTGATTTCGGCCGTCATCAGGCCGTAGCCCTGAACCTGCCGGATGAAGTCGCGGTCACCACTCATCTCGCCCTCCCGATCTCGGGTGTGGAACGAACGCCATCATGATGCAGGCGGGTTAAGAGCACGCAAACCATCGGTCGACCTCTCAGCTCAGTCACATTCTCCTTCCACACGCCAGATGGCGGGGCGAATAATACGAGTGAGGCCGACACTCGTTCCGGGCCGGTTCCGAAACGAGGACGCCGCCGGCAGAAGCCGGCGGCGCCTGTTCGATCATCAATGCGTGACGGCTTAGACGGTGAAGCTCTCGCCGCAGCCGCACGTGCCTTTGGCGTTGGGATTGTTGAACACGAACCCGGCGGTGAAATCGTCTTCCTGCCAGGTCATCGTCGAGCCGATGAGATAAAGGATCGAGGATCCGTCGACGAAGAAAGGTCCCGCCGGGGTCTCGATCCGCTCGTCGAACGGCTTCGCCTCGGTGACATAGTCGACCGAATAAGCGAGGCCGGAGCAGCCGCGGCGCGGCGTCGACAGCTTGACACCGATCGTGCCGTCGGGCGCCTTTGCCATCAAGTCGGCGATCCGCGCCTCGGCGCTCGGCGTCAGGATCAAAGCGGCCGGACGCGGGCGGCGGGTCTTGGTTGCAGTCTCGGTCATTGCGTCCTCACAACATGCCAAGTTCGAGCTTGGCTTCGTCCGACATCCTCTGCGGGTCCCAGGGCGGATCCCAGACGAGTTCGACTTCGGCATGGCCGACGCCCGGCACCGCCCCGACCCGAAGCTCGACCTCGCCGGGCATCGACTCTGCGACCGGGCAGTTCGGAGTCGTCAAGGTCATTTGGACCTTGGCGTGGTGCTCCGGCGTGATCTCGACATGGTAGACCAGCCCGAGGTCGTAGATGTTGACCGGGATCTCGGGGTCGTAAATCTCCTTCAGGGCGTCGATAACCGCTTCGTAGAGGTCGCCGCCCGGAACATCGGCAGGAGGCGCCGCCGGTGCCGCCTGCTGCGCCAGGAAGCCATCGAGATAGTCGCGCTTGCGCTCGAACGTCTCGACGACGTCGCTCACGCGCGCCTTGGGAGGCGCTGTCGCCTCGGTGACTTCCTCGATCTCGATCTTGCGTTCGTGGTTCATCCGAAGATTCTCGTTACCCGTTCGATTCCGCGGACGAGCGCCTCGATGTCGCGCCGTCCATTATACACGCCGAAGCTCGCCCGCGCGGTGGCATCGACCCCGAGATGCGCCATCAGCGGCTGGGCGCAGTGATGCCCGGCGCGGATCGCGACCCGGCTCTCGTCCAATATGGTGCCGATGTCGTGCGGATGCACCCCTTCGAGCGCGAAACTGATGATGCCGGCACTGTCCTCGGGCCCGAAGACTCGAAGGCTGTTGATGCTCGAGAGCGCATCGCGGGCCTCACGCACCAGGGCGTTTTCATGCGCGCTGATCGCTTCGACACCGATGCTCTCGACATAATCGACCGCCGCCTCGAGCCCGAGCACTCCGACGACGTGCGGCGTGCCGGGTTCGAACCGCGCCGGCGGCGGCGCATAGGTCGTGCCTGCGAAACTCACCCGATCGATCATCGCGCCGCCGCCCTGCCAGGGCGGCATCGCCGCGAGGAGTTCGGCGCGGCCCCAGAGCACGCCGATGCCGGTCGGTCCGTAGAGCTTGTGACCGGAAAAGACGTAGAAGTCGCAGCCGAGATCGGCGACATCGACGGGAAGCCGCGGCACAGCCTGGCAGCCGTCGAGCAGCAGCAGGGCGCCGACTGAATGGGCGAGCGCAGCCGCGCGCTTGGCGTCGAGCACCGATCCGAGCACGTTCGAAACATGGGCGAGCGCGACGATCCTATGCCGCGCCGTCAGAATGTCCGCCATCGCATCGAGATCGATCCGACCGTCTTCGGTAAGCGGGGCGACATCGATCGTCGCGCCGGTGCGCTCGGCGATCAGCTGCCAAGGCACGATGTTCGAATGATGCTCGAGCATCGACAGCATGATCCGGTCGCCGGGCTGCAGATTTGCGCCGCCCCAGCTCTGCGCGACGAGATTGATCCCCTCGGTCGCGCCGCGAACGAAGATGACCTCGTCCGACGACGGCGCACCGATGAACCGCGCCACCCGCCGCCGCGACGCTTCGAACGCCAGGGTCATCTCGGACGAGCGCTGATAGACGCCGCGATGCACGGTCGCATAGGTCTCGGAATAGCCGCGGGCGATCGCATTGATCACCGCCTGCGGCTTCTGCGCGGTCGCCGCGGTGTCGAGATAGGCCCAGCCTTCGGGAATTGCCGGAAAATCGGCGACATGGTCGAGTGGGCGGGTGGGGGAGAAGGTGTCCATCAGCTCTGGGCTCCGCCGTGCGCGAGCCACGCATTCGCATCATCGAGGAATGCAGTGCGGACGTCTTCCTCGCCGATCCGCTCGATTGCGTCGGCCACGAACGAGGCGGTGAGCAACGCCTTGGCTTCCGCCGGTGCGATGCCGCGGCTGGCGAGATAGAAGAGCGCGTCGCGGTTGAGTTCGCCAACGGTCGCCCCGTGGGCGCACTTGACGTCGTCGGCAAAGATCTCGAGCTCGGGCTTCGCATTGATCGTGGCGGTGCGGGAGAGCAACAGCCCCTTCAGCGACTGCTCGCCGTCCGTCTTCTGCGCGCCGCGCGCCACTTCGACCCGCGCAGCGACCGAGCAGGTCGCTTGGTCGTCGGCCACCGAGCGCCACACCTGCCGGCTCTGGCCATTTGGCTGTTCGTGGCGGATGACGAGATTGGCATCGTGCCGCTGGCGGCCGCGGGCCAGCAGCGCACCACCGACCTCGGCAAAGCCCGCATTGCCGGCAAGATGTACTTCGCCGTCGAACCGCGTGTCGGCCCCGCCACCGGCAAGCGTGGTCAGCACGAAGCTCGCGCCTTCGCCGACCGCCACCCGATCGGACAGGCTGACATAGCCGCTGGCGGTCAGGATCCGCCGCGACAGCATCAGCCGTGCGCCCTTGAACAGGGTGATTCGGGTCAGCCGGTTGGTCCAGCCGTCGCCGAGAAAGGTCTCGACGATCGACGCCTGCGCGTCGACATCGAGCTCGATCCGCGCGGGCAGGTGATCCGCCGCGCCGGTCGAGACGTGAATCACCTGGACTAGGCCGAGCGGCGCATGGCCGGAGCCGAGGCGCAATGTCCAGCCTTCGCTGCCGACCAGCCGCCCCAGCGCATCTTCTCCGACTGGCGCCTCGACCGTGCCGAGCGCGACATCGCCGGGTTCGCTCGCGTCGGCGACCAGCCTGCCGTCGACGAACAGCAGGCGCGGTCCGGGCGTGGCGCAGTCGAGCCATGGAAGCCGCTCCGGCATCTGGCCGGACGGCGCACGCGCCGCGATTTCCGGCAGCGCCGAGAGGTCGCTCCAGCGCCACCGTTCCTCTCGGTTGGAGGGAAGCTCCAGCAGGCTCATGCCGCGATCGCTCCATAGCCTTCGCGTTCGAGCTCGAGCGCGAGTTCGGCGCCGCCGGAACGAACGATACGTCCGGCAGCGAGGACGTGGACGAAATCCGGTTCGACGATCTCGAGCAGGCGCTGATAGTGGGTGATCAGCAACACCGCCTTGTCGGGCTTGCGCATGATGCGATTGATGCCGTCGCCGACGACCCGCAGCGCGTCGATGTCGAGCCCGGAATCGGTCTCGTCGAGGATCGCGAGCTTCGGATCGAGGATGCCCATCTGCACCATCTCGTTGCGCTTCTTCTCGCCGCCCGAGAAGCCGACGTTCACCGGCCTTTTCATCATGTCCATCGACATGCCAAGCGCATCTGCCTGGGCGCGGGAAAGGCGCAGGAAGTCTCCCGCCGACATCTCCTCGTCGCCCCGCGCACGCCGCTGCGCGTTCAGCGCAGTGCGCAGGAACTGGACGTTGGAAACGCCGGGAATCTCGACCGGATACTGGAATCCGAGGAACAGGCCGGCCGCGGCGCGCTCGTCCGCGCCCATGTCGAGCAGATCCTTGCCGTCGAAGGTAACGGCGCCCTCGGTCACCTCATAGCCGGCGCGGCCGCCGAGCACGTAGCCCAGAGTCGACTTGCCGGCGCCGTTCGGCCCCATGATCGCGTGGATCTCGCCGGCGTTCACCGAAAGATCGAGCCCCTTCAGGATCGGCTTGTCGGCAATGGTGGCGTGGAGATTGTCAATCTTGAGCATCGTCGTCTTTCGTCGTCGGAATATCGTTCGTCATCCCGGCGGAGGCCGGGATCTCAGGTCGGAAATGCGCCGCGGCTGGTCCCGCCGTCATTCGGGCCTGCGCCGGGATGACGGAAGAGGCGCGCTTGAGGCCAATCATCCGACACTCCCCTCGAGGCTGATGCCGAGCAGTTTCTGTGCTTCGACGGCGAATTCCATGGGAAGCTGCTTCAGCACTTCGCGGGCGAAGCCGTTGACGATCAGCGCGACCGCGTCCTCCTGGGAGAGGCCGCGGCTCATCGCGTAGAAGAGCTGGTCCTCGCTGATCTTGGACGTCGTCGCCTCATGCTCGATCTGCGCGGTCGGGTTGCGCACTTCGATATAGGGCACGGTGTGGGCGCCGCACTGATCGCCGAGCAGCAGCGAATCGCACTGGGTGAAGTTGCGGACATTCTCTGCCGTCGGCCCGACCCGAACGAGGCCGCGATAGGTGTTGTCGGAACGGCCGGCGCTGATCCCCTTGGAGACGATCGTCGAGCGGCTGTTCTTGCCGAGGTGGATCATCTTGGTGCCGGTGTCGGCCTGCTGGCGATTGTTGGTCAGAGCGACCGAATAGAATTCGCCGACGCTGCCTTCGCCGGCCAGCACGCAGGACGGATATTTCCAGGTGATCGCCGATCCGGTCTCGACCTGAGTCCAGCTCACCTTCGAATTTCTGCCCTGGCAGAGCGCCCGCTTGGTAACGAAATTGTAGATCCCGCCCTTGCCCTCGGAATCGCCCGGATACCAATTCTGGACGGTCGAATATTTGATCTCGGCATCGTCCAGCGCGACCAGCTCGACCACCGCGGCATGGAGCTGGTTCTCGTCCCGCATCGGTGCCGTGCAACCTTCGAGATACGAGACGTACGAGCCCCTGTCGGCGACGATCAGGGTGCGCTCGAACTGGCCGGTATTGGCAGCGTTGATCCGGAAATAGGTGCTGAGCTCCATCGGGCAGCGCACGCCTTCGGGGATGTAGACGAAGGTCCCGTCGGAAAAGACCGCGCTGTTCAGCGTCGCAAAATAATTGTCGTGCATCGGCACGACCTTGCCGAGCCACTTGCGGATCATCTCGGGATATTCCCGGATCGCCTCCGAGATGGAGAGGAAGATGACTCCAGCCTTCTTCAACTCCTCGCGGAAGGTGGTCGCGACCGAGACGCTGTCGAACACCGCATCGACGGCGACCTTGCGCGCGCCCGCGACGCCGGCGAGCACCTTCTGCTCCTCGATCGGAATGCCGAGCTTCTCGTAGGTGCGGCGAATCTCCGGATCGAGTTCGTCGAGCGATGCCAGCTCGATCTTCTTCTTGGGCGCGGCATAATAATATGCGTCCTGATAATCGATCGGCGGCACCTGCATCTTCGCCCAATCGGGCGCGCGCATCTCGAGCCATTTGCGATAGGCCTTTAGCCGCCAGTCGAGCATCCACTCCGGTTCGTTCTTCTTGCCCGAGATGAAGCGGACCGTGTCTTCCGACAGGCCCTTTGGCGCGAATTCCTGCTCGATGTCGGAGGTGAAGCCCCACTCGTAGGTGGCGGCCTTCTCGGCCGCGTCATGGGCTTCCCGGTTCCTCACGTCACTCACTTCACTTCACCTTGTAGCTGGGGCTCCGCCGCGCGCGGCGCGGGGCTCTGGGCCGGAATTGCAGCGCCCGCAAGAGTGGCAAGGCTGGCGAGGCTGACGCCCTGAAGAGCGCCGCGGACGGCGCCGTTGACCGCCAGCAAATGGGGCTTCACCTGACAATTGCCTTCGAGAACGCAATCGTTGCGGGCTTCGTCCGCACAAGTGGTCATCGCAATCGGACCCTCCACCGCCTCGACGATGTCGGCGAGGCTGATCTCCGGCGCTGCGCGGGAGAGTGTGAAGCCGCCGCCGGTCCCGCGCGCCGATTGTAGCAGGCCCGCAGAGGCCAGCCGTCCCATCAATTTCTGCGCGGTCGGCAGCGGCACGCCGGTTTCCTCCGCCAGCGCCGTCGCGGACAGCCGTGCGCCAGCCGCGCGGCGGGCCGCGGCGGCCATCATCACGACGGCATAATCGGCAAGGGAGGTGAGGCGCATGGTTCCAATCGGATCGATTCTATCCGATTGCGCATGTGGCGGCGATCGCCACGTTAATCAAGCCTTTGCCGGCGCGGTACGATGAACGGAAAATCCGGTTGTATCCGACTCGGGGGCCGGGCTAGCGTTTCGTGGATTTCAGGGGGGTTTTATCATGCGCATCACACATTTCGCTGCGGCGCTCGCCGCAGCGTCGCTGCTGGCGTCCGCCGTGTCGGCACAGACACCGCCGGCCCCGACCGACGACAGTGCCGAAGACATCGCCAAGGACGCCGCGCGCGATCTCAAGGATAGCCGCTTCTACAACAAGCCTGGTGCGACCCGCGCGCAGTATGACTCGGATTGGCAGGAATGCCGCCTGATCGCGCGCGGCTCTCGAACGCCGACCGGAACCATCCCTTATTACTACAATCCCGCCGTCGTGTCGCCGATCGCTGCAGGTATCGGGGCGGGCATCGGCGGCCTGATCGCCGGCGCGATCGCCGAGGGCCAGCAGCGCCGCGCCAATCGCCGCACGTGCCTGATGATCAAGGGATGGCGCCTGGTCGAGCCGTCGCCGGCCGTGACGGCGAAAGTCGCGGCGATGACGGAAGCGCAACGGGAGGCGCATTTCAACGCCATTGTCGGTGCCGAGCGCGTCGAGGGCGAGATCACCGAGCGGAAGACGTTCGCGCTGGCGGCCGATCCCGCTTTGAAGCTTGACGCACCGGTGGACGGGCCGTCTTCCCTCTACCTGGGCAAGAAGATCGACATTGCGGCGCCACTCACGCTCGCACCGGGCGAAGGTGCGATCGTGATTGCCTTCCGCCGGCCGGACGAGGGCAGCGCCGGCCGCTCCGCCTCCCTTGCCATGGCGCGTTACGACGTCGAGGGCCGCGATCTCGTCTACCAGCCGCGCGACTGGAAGAAGACGGGCGACAAGACGACCTATGCGGTGATCGCACAGAGCAGCGACCGCAAGGCTCCGCTCGAGGTTCAGGTGCTGCGAGTCACTGCGGGCGATTACGTCATTACCGGTTCCTCGGTCGGCAAGGGCGTGATCGTCACCAGCAATTGCTTCGGTGCGCCGACCTTCCATGTCGGCGCCGGGAAGACGGTCTATCTGGGCGACTTCATCCCCTATATGGACGTCAAGCTTTCGACCGGCAAAAAGTTCTTCGGGCTCGGCTATTCCGAACATCTCGCGGATGCCCGCGCAGCCCTTGCTGCCAAGCAGCCCGAACTTGCGTCCGCCATGCAGCCGGCCACGATCCGCAACCGGGCGACCTTCGCCTGCTCGGCAATCACGATGGACCGCTGGGATCTTCCCGGAAAGGAGGAATTGGCGCTTCCGGAGCCGAAGACGGATCCGGTGACGCTCTCCAGACGCTGAGGGGAAGTGAAACGAGGCCGGACTCTGCCCGGCCTCGATATTCCTGCCGATGCGGCGCTCGATACCTCGAAGGAGCTGTGCCATAGGCCGGCCATGGCGCTCTACCCTCTGTTTCGTTCTTTCGTCTTCGCCCTCGATGCCGAGCGGGCGCATCGCCTCACCCTTGCTGCGCTCAAGACCATGCCGGGCCGCGATCCTCCGGGGACGGACGCGATGCTCGCTGTCGATCTTGCCGGACTTTCCTTTCCCAACCCGATCGGCCTGGCCGCCGGGTTCGACAAGAACGCCCAGGTTTATCGGCAGATGCTCGGCCTGGGCTTCGGGTCCGCCGAGGTGGGCACGCTGACGCCGCTCCCACAGGTGGGCAATCCCAAGCCGCGCCTGTTCCGGCTCCCGGAGGATCGGGCGGTGATCAATCGGATGGGGTTCAACAATGGCGGTCTCGAAGCCGCCAAGGCCCGGCTTTCCGGCCGGGTGCGCGGCAACGGCATCGTCGGCGTGAACATCGGGGCCAACAAGGACAGCGTCGATCGGATCGCCGATTACGCTCGCGGCGTGCGCGAAATGGCGCCGCTCGCCGACTATCTCGCCGTCAACATCTCCTCGCCCAACACGCCGGGCCTGCGTGCCTTGCAGGACCGCGCTGCGCTGGAGGATCTGCTAACGGCGGTGGTCGAGGCACGCGCGGCGGCGGGCAACGCGCCGCCAATCTTTCTCAAGCTCGCGCCGGATCTGGAGCGCGCCGATATAGACGACATCGCCGCCGTTTCGGTGGGACGAATGGATGCGCTGATCGTGTCCAACACCACGATCAGCCGCCCCTCGCTCCGGTCCTCGCACCGCGGGGAGGCCGGCGGTCTGTCCGGCGCGCCGCTCAAGGCGCTGGCGCTCGCGCGGCTGCGCGATTTCCGTGCCGCGACGGGCGGCGCGATCCCGCTGATCGCGGCGGGGGGAATCGAAACCGGTGCCGACGCTCTTGCACGGATCCGCGCCGGAGCGAGCCTCATCCAACTTTATAGCGCGCTCGTCTACGAGGGGCCGGGGCTGGTGAAGCGGATCGCCGCGGAACTCAAGGCGCTTCTGCGCCAGGACGGATTTGCAAATGTGATGGATGCGGTCGCGGCCGACTGATCATCGGGCACCCGCTTGGCCAGAATATTCCGATCACTGTCATCAAAGCTCCTCGTTGGCGCGCAGCACCGCGCTGAGCCATGACTGCGGACGACAGGAAATCCGCCATGCCGACCGATCTTCTCAAGACACTCACCTATCTTTCGATCCACCTGACGATCGGCTTCAGCGTCGCTTATTGGTTTACCGGCTCGCTGAGCATTGCCGGCGGCATTGCGCTGATCGAGCCGTGTATCAACGCCGTTGCCTTCTTCTTCCACGAGAAAGCCTGGAATAGAGAGGTCCCATTCGGCCTGCGGCGACTGATCGCCCGGCGCCCTCATCGGGGCCTTGCCTCTTAAGCCTTGCCGCGCGCGGCGGGGAGGCTAGTGTCCCGCCCCATGCTTCGTCATTTTTTCCTGCCGGTTTCGGCACTTCTCGCCGCCTGTGCCACGACGCCTCCCGTTATCAACGCCGAAGCGCCGGCGCGCGCCGAGACGGCGGCGTCGGCGGTCGCCCTTCCGGGGATGGTTTCCGCCGCAGATCCGCGCGCGGCCGAGGCGGGGCGGGAAATCCTCAACGCCGGCGGTTCCGCTGCCGACGCGGCGCTGGCGATGATGCTCGCGCTGACCGTGGTGGAGCCGCAATCGTCCGGCATCGGCGGCGGCGGCTTCTTCCTCTATCATGACGAGAAGGCCGACAGGCTTTCCACGATCGATGGCCGCGAGGAAGCTCCGGCGGCGGCGGGGCCGAACTGGTTCTACGACGCCGGGGGCGAGCCCTTGCCCTATCGCCGGGCGATCCCGGGAGGTCGCAGCGTCGGCGTGCCCGGGAACATCCGGCTGATGGCGCGCGCCCATCAGGCGCATGGCAAGCTTCCCTGGGCAAAAGTCTTCGCGCCGGCGATCCGCCTCGCTCGCAATGGGTTCGCGATCACGCCGCGCTTTCATCGCACGCTCACCGCCAATGCGGATCTGGCTGCGTCGACTCCGATGGGCCGCTCGCTCTTCTACGACGCCGCCGGCGCTGCCAAACCGGCGGGCACGATCGTCCGCAATCCGGAGCTCGCCCGTTTCCTCGAGGAGCTCGCCACCCGCGGGGCCGAATGGTTTTACACGGGACCGAACGCACAAGCGGTCGTCAGCGCCGTCAACACCGCCGCGCGCAATCCGTCGCAGATGAATGTGGGCGACATCGCCTCCTATGAGGCGAAGGAGCGCGAGCCGGTCTGCGGTACCTATCGGCGCTATCGAATCTGCGGAATGGGCCCGCCCTCGTCCGGGGGCACCACCGTCTACGCGATCCTGAAGCAGCTCGAGCGGTTCGACATGGCCGCGATGGGCCCGAACGATCCTGCCGCCTGGCATCTTATCGGCGAATCGATGCGGCTCGCTTATGCCGACCGGGAGGCCTATGTCGGCGACCCCGACAATGTCCGGGTCCCGGTCGAGGGGCTGATCGATCCGGAATACCTCAAGACACGGTCGCAGCTGATCCGAACGGACAAGGCAATGACGCAGGTCACCGCCGGAACGCCGCGGGGAGCGCCCAAAGTCGCCTCGGTCCGCGATGGCGAGGTACCGGCGACCACCCACTTTGTCGCGGTCGACGGCGCCGGCAATGTCGCCAACATGACGTCCACGATCGAGGGTCCGTTCGGCTCCGGACTGATGGCCAACGGCTATTATCTCAACAACGAGCTCACCGACTTCAACATCGTGCCCGACCGGAACGGCATCGCGACGGCGAACCGCGTGGAACCCGGCAAGCGTCCGCGCAGCTCGATGGCGCCGACCATCGTTTACGGGCCTGACGGAGACGTCCGGATCGCGATCGGCGCCGCGGGCGGCGTGACGATCATCGCGCAGGTGGCCAAGGCACTGATCGCGGTGCTCGACTGGAACATGAGCGCGCAGGATGCGATCGCCCTCCCGGTGATGATCGGCCTGGAGGATCAGTTGCGTCTGGAGCGGGGCGGCACGCTGGAAGCGATGGCCCCCGCGCTGCGTGCGATGGGCCACCAGGTTCAGGTGGTCGCTCCGGGCTTCAAGGCCAATGCGATCGAGCGAGTCGGCAGGCATTGGGCCGGCGCCGCCGACCCGCGCAGCGAGGGCGTCGCCCTCGCCCAATGAATTCGGCAAGCCTAAGCATAGGCGCCGGCAGAGAGAGAAATGCCCTGGGAGGGGAAATGCGCGCGTTCGAACACTTTCCGAATCTGGTGACGATGTTCTTCAGCCGCGCCGCCGAGAAAGGCGACGCGCCGTTCCTGTGGGCGAAGGCGGACGGAGAATGGCGCTCGATCAGCTGGCGAGAGGCCGCTCAACGCGTGGCCTCGCTCGCCGCGGCGCTGCGCAGGATCGGGCTTCAGCCGGGCGACATGGTGATGCTGGTGTCCGAGAACCGGCCGGAATGGTGCATCTCGGATCTGGCGATCATGGCCGCCGGCTGCGTCACGGTACCGACCTACGTCACCAATACCGAGCGCGATCACAATCACATCATGAACGACAGCGGCGCGCGCGCGGTGATCGTGTCGACGGCGAAGCTCGCGCGGCCGCTGCTTCCCGCAGCGATCCGGTCGAACAGCTGCGAGCATGTGATCGGCATGGAGCCGCTGCCGGGAGGGCAGACCGGCAACGTCTCTTTCCACGACTGGCACGAACTGATCGCGCGTGAAGCGCCCGATGTGTCGGCCGTCGCTGCCGAGGCGGCGCGGGTGCGTCGGGAGGACCTCGCCTGCCTGATCTACACGTCCGGAACCGGCGGCGCGCCGCGCGGCGTCATGCAGCATCACGGCGCCATCCTCCACAATGTCGAAGGCTGCATCGCGGTCATCGACGAGGATTTCGGCTGGGAGGATGAGGTGTTCCTGTCCTTCCTGCCCGCGAGCCACGCTTATGAGCATAGCGGCGGCCAGTTCTTCCCGATCGGGCTCGGTGGCCAGATCTATTATTCCGAAGGGCTGGAGAAGCTCGCCTCCAACATCGAGGAGGTGCGGCCGACGATCATGGTGGTCGTCCCGCGGCTGTTCGAGGTCCTCCGCCAGCGCATCCTCAAGAGCGTCGAGAAACAGGGCGCGGTCACCAACTATCTGCTGAAGCGCGCGCTCGAGATCGGCGCCAAGGACTATGCGGGCGGCGTGCCGATCTGGGATCGCCCCATGGACCTCATCCTCTCGCGCACCTTGCGGCCGAAGATCAGCGCCCGATTCGGCGGCCGCATCAAGGCGATGGTGTCCGGCGGCGCCCCGCTCAATCCGGACGTCGGCATCTTCTTCCACTCGATCGGCCTCACCCTGCTGCAGGGCTACGGCCAGACCGAGGCGGCGCCGGTGATCAGCTGCAACCGCCCAAGCGTCGGCATCAAGATGGATACGGTCGGGCCGCCGCTGAAGAATACAGAACTGCGCATCGCCGAGGATGGCGAGATCCTGGTGCGCGGCGAGCTGGTCATGAAGGGCTATTGGCGCAATCCCGGCCAGACCGAGCAGGCGCTCGAGGGAGGCTGGCTGCACACCGGCGACATCGGTCATCTCGACGACAAGGGCCGCCTGGTGATCACCGATCGCAAGAAGGATCTGATCGTCAACGACAAGGGCGACAATGTCGCACCCCAGAAGGTCGAAGGCATGCTCACCCTGCAGGAGCCAATCCTGCAGGCGATGGTGGTGGGCGATCGCCGCCCCTATCTGGTCGCGGTCATCGTGCCCGATCCCGAGTGGACTGCTGAGTGGAGCAAGGCGGAAGGAAAGAAGCGCGATCCGGAGGCGCTTCAGCGCGATCCCGACTATGTCCGCGCCATCAGTGCCGCGGTCGATCGGGTCAACAAGGATCTCTCGGTGATCGAGAAGGTGCGCCGCTTCATCCTCGCCGACGAGGCATTCACGGTCGAGAACCAGCAGCTCACCCCCTCGGTCAAGATCCGTCGCCATGTCATCCGCAAGGTCTACGAGGACAGGCTGGACGCGCTCTACAAGAAATAAGGCGGTGCGGGGCCGGCGTCGCGGCTACCGCGAGTTGCGCTTGTAAGGCGTGAAATCACCGAGGCCGCAGCTACCGTAATCGATGCCGCTCACCGGATCGAACACGCTGACGATATCGCCGCGGCAGAAACGGGTGCTCGGTGTGCGGATCCGGAGAGCGCGGCCGCCGCTGAGGCTGGGGCAGCCTGCGGCAGGGCGGTTCACGTAGATGCGGCGGCCAGTCCCCTCGAAGATGATGGCTTCCTCGCCGACGCTGCGATTGCCCTGAAGGTCCCGGCTGTTGACGCAAGACAGCGCTTCGCCGGTCTGTCGGTAATCGGCAAGTTCCGCCGCCAGTCGGGACTCGCCGGACCGGCTCACCTCGGCCGGCGCGTTCTCGCCTGCCTGTTGGGTGCAGCCCGCGAGCAGCGCCAATGTCGGAAAGAGCAGGATTTGCTTCATCGTCTATTCTCCTCGCTCGCGAGAACGCCAAGGCGTGCGTTCGGACCCACGCCTTGATCGAGATCAGACGGATTCAGCCGCGGAAATTGTCCTTGGCCAACCGCCGGGCGGCGAGCTCCTCCGCCGATCGCGCGCGCATGAACACGTTGGTGGCGCGTTCCAGCGCGATCGTCGTCGGCACCGTCGCTTCATTGACGGCACGCGCCGCCTCGACCCGCACCATCCGGTCGCGGATCGCCTCATTGTCGGGTTCGGCCACCAGCGCGAACCTGCCGTTCGAAAGAGTATATTCGTGGGCGCAGTAGATCCGAGTCTCCGGCGCCAGGGCGCCAAGCCGCTGCAAGTTGGCGTGCATCTGCTCGGCCGTGCCTTCGAAAAGGCGGCCGCAGCCCATGGCGAACAGGGTGTCCCCGACAAACGCCGCCTTTTCCGAGGGGAGATGATAGGCGATGTGCCCAGCCGTGTGCGCGGGAACCTCGAGCACCTCCGCGTCAACGGTGCCGATCCGCACCCGGTCGCCTTCGCGCACTTGGCGGTCGAGCGTCGGGATCCTGGCCGCTTCCGCCGCCGGCCCGGTGATGGTGCAGCCCGTCGCCCCCTTCAAAGCAGCATTGCCGCCGGTGTGATCGGGATGCCAATGCGTGTTCCAGATCTGGGTGATCCGCCACCCCCTCGCCTCGGCGGCGGAAAGCACCGGCGCAGCCTCGGCAGGATCGACGACCACCGTCTCTCCGGAGTCCGGCTCATGCACCAGCCAGATATAATTGTCGCTGAGGGCGGGGATGCGGACGATCTCGATCATGACGCAACTCTAGCGGAAGCGGGGGAGGGGAGCACGATTTTCCAGCAATCCGGATGAACAAAGGCGCCAGTCCCGCGCCGGTCGATCGTGCCCCCGATCCTCTCACCAATGGCCGGTATTCGGCATCGACGCCCAAGGCTCCTGCGGCGGCTTCGAATCGCCGGCCTGGAGCAATTCGATCGAGATATTGTCGGGACTGCGGACGAACGCCATGTGGCCGTCGCGCGGCGGCCGGTTGATCGTCACCCCATTGTCCATCAGCCGTTGGCAGGTCTCATAGATGTCGGCGACGCGGTAGGCCAGATGACCGAAATTGCGCCCCTCCGAATAGCCTTTCTCGTCCCAATTGTGGGTGAGCTCCACCTGTGCCTGTTCGTCGCCCGGTGCAGCAAGGAAGATCAGGCTGAAGCGTCCTTTCTCATTGTCCATTCGGCGGATCTCCCGCAGGCCGAGCAGCTCGAAGAAGCGGATCGTCGCCTCTGGATCGGAGACTCGGATCATCGTGTGGAGGTATTTCATGGCGGTCCTTTCGCGCGCGCATATGGCGGCGGAGACGCGCCGGTTCCAGTCGAGCATCATCTCCGTTCGGGCGAAATGTCCCGGATACGTGCGCTGAATGCGGCCAGCTCCTCGTGACCATAAGCCAGCCGGCGGCGTCGCTCGGACGGCGGCTGGAGACTGCGCGAAAGTCCGCGACGCCATTCGCGGGCCGGGCGGATCGGCCTTCGTGCGAAGCCGCCCCCGCAATTCGGGCAGACATTGCCGAGCGTTGCGACGCAAGGCTCGCAATAGGTGCATTCGTACGAGCAGATGAAAGCGTCGGCCGTCTCGGGCGGCAGATCGGCGTCGCAGCGTTCGCAATTGGGCCTGAGTTCGAGCGCCATTCCTGATCTCCTTTTGAACCTCTTAGCGCTCCGAAGCGAAGACCTTCTGCCGACCGAGCCTCGTTTTCTGCCACTTTCCCGGCAGTGGCTTGCTAAGCCTCCCTCATCCGCCAAACCGGAAACTCGAGATGAACGTCGGCTTCTTTCTCTTCGACAATGCCCTTGCGCTCGACATCGCCGGCCCTGCCGAGGTGTTCGCCGCCGCCAACAGACTGCGTCGCTCGGGCGAAGCCTACGCGCTCAGTTATTGGTCGCCGAGGGGCGGGCCGGTGGTGACCGCCAGCGGCATGATCATCGATACGCAGCCGATCGCGGCCTGCACGCCGGACGCTCTTTCAACCTTGATCGTTTCCGGCGGCATCGGGCTGGACGATGCGGCAAGGCTCCGGGCGCTCGTCGAGCCGCTTGAGCCGATCGCCCGCGGCTGCGAGCGCGTCTGCAGCGTCTGCAGTGGTGCCTTCATCCTCGCCGCCGCGGGCCTTCTCGACGACCGTCGTGCGGTCACGCACTGGGAAGACGTCGCACGCTTCAAGACATTGTTCCCCGCCGTCCATGTCGAGACGGACCCGATCTACGTGCAAGACGGCCATATCTGGACCTCGGCCGGAGTGAGTGCCGGCATCGATCTGGCGCTGGCGCTCGTGGAGCAGGATCTCGGCCGCAGAGTCGCGCTTACGGTGGCGCGGCAGCTCGTCGTGTTCCTGCATCGACCAGGTGGTCAGGCGCAATACAGCAAAGTCCTCACCGGCCAGATCGCGGCAGAAAGCAGGGGTGCCACGTCTCGCCTTGGCGCGCTCTCCGGCTGGATTGCGGACCGTTTGGGGGAGCGGCTCGACGTCGAACGGCTCGCCCGTCACTGCGCAATGTCGAGCCGCAGCTTCGCGCGCAAGTTCGCCGCGTGCTACGGCACGACACCGGCGCGCTTCGTCGAGGATCTCCGGCTCGAGGCGGCGATCGGCGCCCTCGAAGCGGGGAGGACCTCTATCAAGCGCATCGCCGCCGAAACCGGCTTTGGCGACGAGGAGCGCATGCGCCGGGTCTTTCATCGGCGTCTCGGCATCTCGCCCCAGAGCTTCCGTGCACGTTTTGGGCAGTGCGCGCCTAGCAACCCTCCACCGGTTAGCTCCGGAACAGATTCAACGCTGCATATTGCACCAGCATGATCGTCTTGCCGTCGCAGATCCGGCCGTCGCCGATCATGGTCAGGGCTTCGTCGATGTCGATCTCCAGGACGGCGATGTCCTCGCCCTCGGCGACGCAGCCGCCGCCCTGGCCCACCCGATCCCCGGGTGCATATTCGCCGACGAAGAAGTGGAGCTTCTCGGTCACCGACCCGGGGCTCATATAGGCTTCGAATATCTGCCTGACCTCGCCGACCGCGAACCCGGTTTCCTCCGCAACCTCGGCCCGGATCGCTTCGGCCGGGGCGCGCGCGTCCAGCAGGCCGGCCGGAGCCTCGATCAGCAGATCGTCGTGGCCGTTGACGAAGGCGGGGAAGCGAAACTGCCGCACGAGCAGAATCGTGCGGCGCTCGCGATCGAAGAGCAGGATGGCGGCGCCATTGCCACGATCATAGGTTTCCCGGGTCTGCTCCTGCCAGCGCCCGTCGGAACGCAGAAAGGAAAAACGGGTCTTCTTCAGGATGTACCAATTGTCGGACAGCAGGGTGACGTCGTGGATCCGCACGCGGTCGGCGATGCTCATTCTTGGTCCTCGGTCAGGGGGTCAGGCGTAGCGGCGCGCGCCGGCCACGCAGGGCAGGACGGCCAGAGCGGCCAGCAGTGTCGGCCAGCCGACGGCCTCGCCGAGCAGCAGGGCACTCAAACCGAAGCCGACCAGCGGCTGCAGCAATTGCAGCTGACCTACCTTCGTCGTCCCGCCAAGCGCGAGGCCACGATACCAGAAGACGAAGCCGATCAGCATCGAGAAGAGTGATACGTAGCCAAGACCGATCCATGCCGACGGCTCTATGCCGGACAAGGTAGCTGGCCACAGCCAAAGTGCGACGAACAGCATGGCCGGCGAGGAGAGCAAGAGCGCCCAACAGATCACCTGAATTCCGCCCAGGGTCCGCGCGAGCTTCGCCCCTTCGGCATAGCCGAGGCCGCAGAGCAGGATTGCGACAAGCATCAGCCAGTCGCCGACATGGTCGGCGCGCGCGGCTGCGCCGTTCAGCAATGCGAAGCTCCCGACCACGCCTGCACCGGCGATCGCGAACAGCCAAAAGGGAAGGCGAGGGCGCTCTCCCCCGCAAAGGATTGCGGCGGCGGCGGTGGCGATCGGCAGCAGTCCGGTAAACAGGATTGCGCGGGCCGAGGGCATATGGGTGAGCGCGATTGCCGAGAGCAACGGGTAGGCCAGCACGACACACAAGGCCACCACGATGAGGCTGCGGATTTCCTTCCGGTCGGGACGTTGCCGTGCTCCGATGAGCAGCAGGAGGCAGGCCGCGAGCGTTGCCAGCAGCGCTCGCGCCGCCGTGAGAAAGACTGGGTTGAACCCGTCCACTGCCGCGCGGGTGGCAGGCAGCGATCCGCTGAAGATCAGGATACCGATGAGCCCGAATGCGAGGCCCTGCTGTTGCCGTGTCATGTCTGCCAACGTCGCCCAGAGCCGCCGGACTGGCCAGTCACAGTGCAGTACGATAAGGCCGAACTGTCATGGTAAGCAGTCCAGTACGCACCGCGAGCAAGGTAACCCAGGTGATGGAGGTCATCCGGCACAGGGTCGATCGCCGGCTGTTGACCCCAGGAGCGCGCATTCCGTCGGTCCGCGCAATGGCCGGTGCGCTCATCGTCTCCAAATCGACCGTGGTGGAGGCCTATGACCGGCTCGCTGCGGAGGGGCTGGTGGAAGGGCGGCCCGGTTCGGGCTTCTACGTCGCCGCGCCGCTCGCGCCCTTGCGGCTGTTGTCGGCAGAGGCCGACACCGATCCGACCGCCGACCCTTTATGGACGATGCGGCAATCTCTGCGGCCCGCCGGGACCGCCCTGCGCCCAGGCTGTGGCTGGCTGCCCGACAGCTGGATGCCCGAGGACGCACTTCGCCGTGCGCTCCGGTCGCTTGCGCGCGACGGCAGCGGCGCAACCCTGTTCGAATATGGGCCGCCTCAGGGTGATGAAACACTGCGCACGCTGATCGCGCGACGGATGGCGGAGCAGGGGGTGGACGTCGCTCCGGAGCAGGTGCTGCTGACCGATTCGGGTTCGCATGCGATCGATCTCATCTGCCGCTTCCTGCTGGAGAGCGGCGACACGGTGCTGGTCGACGATCCTTGCTACTTCAACTTCCACACGGTTCTGCGTGCGCATCGGGCGAAGGTGATCGGCGTCCCCTACACGCCCACCGGCCCCGATCTGACAGCATTCCGAACCGCCGTCGAAGCCCACCGTCCCCGGCTCTACATCACCAACGCAGCGCTCCATAATCCCACGGGCGCGACGCTCTCCGCGGCGGCGGCGCACCGGGTTCTGAGGATCGCCGAGAGCCACGACATGGTGATCGTGGAGGACGACATCTTCGGTGATTTCGAGAGCGAGCCGGCACCACGGCTGGCCGCTTTCGACGGGCTCGACCGGGTGATTCGCATCGGCAGCTTTTCCAAGACGCTGTCGGCTGCGGTTCGCTGCGGCCATATCGCAGCGCGGAACGACTGGATCGCCGATCTCACCGACCTGCGGCTTGCCACCGGCATGGCGTCGAGCCCGCTCAGCGCCGCGTTGCTCGTCTCCGTCTTGACCGACGGAAGCTACCGCCGTCATGTCGAGCGCCTTCGTGTCCAACTGGCGCGCCGTCGCGGCCGGGTGCTCGACCGCCTCGGCAGGCTCGGGATCGAAGCGTGGCACGTCCCTACAGCCGGCATGTTCCTCTGGTGCCGCCTTCCCGAAGGCAGTGATTCGGCGGAGGTCGCACGCCGCGCACTGGCCGACGACGTCGTGCTCGCGCCCGGCAATGCCTTCAGCGTCTCCGGCAATGCAGCCCGGTTCATGCGCTTCAATATCGCGCAAATGGACGACGTTAGAGTGGACGCAACGCTCGCAAGGGTCATCACCAGCTGACCCTTTCGGGTGATTATTTCCAGTCGTCGATCACCCTGGCCAGCACGTCGAGCGGCATCGAACCGGCGAGCAGGCCGCGATCGTGGAAGGTGCGGATGTCGAACCGGGTGCCGAGCCGTGCTTTCGCGCGCTCGCGCGCCGCCGTCCACACCCGCCATCCGAGCATGTAGCTGGAAGCCTGTCCGGGCTGCACGCAATAGCGCTCGACCTCCCGAGTGACGGTGCTTTCGGCATCGCCGAGCGTGTCGACCATGTAGCGAATCGCCTGGGCCCGGCTCCAGCGCATGTGGTGGATGCCTGAATCGACCACCAGACGGGTCGCCCGGAACAGCATCGACGCGATGTAGCCGAGACGGGCGAGCGGCGCGTCCGCATACGCGCCCATCTCGTCGGCGAGTTGCTCGGCATAGAGCGCCCAGCCCTCCGAATAGCCCGAGAAGATCGGCATGCGCCGCAGCATCGGCAGGTCGGCCGCTTCGATCATCAAGGCATTCTGGAGATGATGCCCGGGTATCCCCTCGTGGAAGACCAAGGTTGGCAGGTCGAGGCGCGGCCACTCGGCCAAATCACGCAGGTTGATCGAGAACAGCCCCGGACGGTTACCGTCGAGACTCGGCGTCTGATAGGTCGCGCCGGGTGCGCCTGCTTCGATCGAGGGCGGCATTCGCACGATGTCGAGCTTCGCCTTCGGCAGCTGGCCGAACCAGGCGGGAAGCTGCGTCTGCACATGCTCGACCGTACGTCCGAGATCGGCGAGCAACATGGCGCGGCCTGCCTCGTCGTTCGAATAAAGCTGCGCTGGATCGCGCCGAAGCGAAGCGATCCGCGTTGCCACGGATCCGGAGGTGAGGCCGCTCGCGCGCAGGATCGTGTCGGCCCTGGCGGTGAGTTCGGCGACGAGTTCGAGGCCGAGGCGGTGGATCTCCGCTGGAACCATGTCGGTCGTGGTCGCGGCCCGTATCGCGTAGCGGTAATAATCCTCCCCGCGCGGCAGGCGCCACACACCGGCGTCATCGCCCGCCCGAGGCAGTGCGCCGGAAAGGAGCGCAGCCTGTCGCCGAAGTGCCGGGTAGACGTCGCGTCCGACGATTGCCGCGGCCCCGGCGTTCCAAGTGCCTTCGATCCCCTTCGCCGTCGCGCGTGCGCTGAGGCCAGTCGCAAGCTCGGATCGGCTCGGATCCGGAAATGTCAGCGCCGCTAGCTGCGCCGACGTTGTCCGCAGCACAAAATCCGGGGGAATTACGCCGCGCTCGAAATCGGCGCGGGCGCGCTCCGTCTCTTGGTCCAGCACCTTGGCGAAGGCAAACAAGCGCGAAAGATAGGCTTCGGCATCGGCGCGGCTGTCCACCCGGTGCTGGGTTGCGAGAAACGACGGGATGCTGCGATACGAACCGGAAAGCTGAGAGACGATATAAGGCGTCGCCACGCCGACGTTCGGATCGCCGAAGGGGAATGAGAAACTCTCGAGCGTCGTCGCGGCGAGATAGGCGGCCGACTGATGGTTGATCCAGTCGCTTCCTTGGAGCTTTGCCGGATCATGCCGGGCGAGGCCCGCCGCGAGATCGGCGAAGATCGCCCGCATCCGCCCGACACCCCCGGGTGACCGATCGTCGAGCTTGCCGCGCGCGGCGGCATTGTTTCCGGCATCGAGGCCCGTCAGCGTCAGAAGCTGCGGCGAGTCCTGCAAGGCGCGCTGTACTGCATCGTCGAGCAGTTTGGTGATCGGATCGCCCGCTTCCGCCGAGGCGCGGACCGGGAGCGCAAGTGTAGAGAGCGACGCTGCGGATGCGATGAACTGGCGACGATCGAACATCGGCATATCCTCGATTGCGGCCCGGTGCTGGAGGGGTTCAGCGCGTGGCAACGCGCCAGCGTAGGGCAAAGCTGGCGGCCCCGTCATGGCTACGGTGCGTGGGGAACGCAACGCACCCGCAACGACTTCCCATGCGAACGAGCGGCACCGACACCTCGCCGACGGCGGCGGCGGTCCGCTCAAGCTCGACATAACCGCACGCGCGATAGAGCGGCTCTCCGGCGAGAGTGGCCATCAACTCGGCGGCGGCAGAGCCTTCCGCAGCCGCCGCCTGCTCGCAGGCTGCGAGGATCCGGCGTCCGACTCCGCGGCCCGCAACCGCCGGATCGGTGTACATCGCCCGCACGCGGGCTGGATCCTGTTGCGGATGGAGCAGACGCGACTCACGCCGCGCATGGCTGTGGTCGCCCCCGTATAGGGTCGCGCGCCGGCTACAGCCGCCGCAGCCGACGATGCTTCCGTCCAGCTCGGCAACGAAATAGGTGCCGTCGGCAGCGAGTTGGGTGTCCAGTCCCATGACCTCGCGGCTGGCGTCGATCTCCGTCGCCGAGAGGAAATCGCGCTGCAGCTCGGCGATGGCGCGCTCCATCAGGGCGCGAAGTGCGGCGAGGTCATTCTCCAGCGCCAGCCGGATGATCGGGCCGTCGGGCGTGTCGGTCACGATGGTTTCTCCGCCGATCTCGGACGCCGAAGCCGGCGCCAATCGGAGTTGGCCGCAGACCGCACGGCGCGGGGCCCCGAGGGGACGTCGCACGCTCCGGCGTCTCACCGGCCCAAACTTAAATCCGTTGTTAACCAAAGGCGTTTAGCCCTGCTCCGTCACAGGCGGGAACCAGATGCGCGAGCTTTCGACACCGGATTTGAAGACCATGGTCTCCGAGGGTCAGGCCCTTGCGGTATCCATCGTCATGCCATGTCTCAACGAATCGGAATGCCTCGAGCATTGCATCGTCAATGCGCGCGCGGCCTTGTCCGAGATCGAGCGCCGCTTCGGCCTCGCCGGCGAGATCGTGATCGCCGACAACGGATCAACCGACGGCAGCCAGGCGATCGCCGAGCGACTCGGCGCACGAGTCGTGCCGGTTGCGGCGCGAGGCTACGGCGCCGCGTTGATCGGCGGGGGCGAGGCCGCATTCGGCCGCTACATCCTGATGGGGGATGCGGACGGGAGCTACGACTTCACCGATGGCGTGGCGATGATCGGCCGCCTTCACGCCGGCGCCGATTTCTGCATGGGTTCGCGCTTTCGCGGCGGTATCGCGGCCGGTGCGATGCCGTGGAAGAATCGCCACATCGGCAACCCGATCCTCACCGGCATTCTCAACATCCTGTTCCGCTCGGGTATCGGCGATGCCCATTGCGGCCTTCGCGCGATTCGCAAGGATGCCTTCCAGGCGCTGAAGCTCACCGGCACCGGAATGGAATTCGCCAGCGAGATGGTTATCAAGGCCGCCCTGCTCGGCCTGCGGATCGACGAGGTTCCGGCAAAGCTTCTGGTCGACAAGCGTAGTCGTCCGCCGCATCTGCGCCCCTGGCGCGACGGCTGGCGGCACCTGCGCTATCTCTTCATGTTGAGCCCAAGCTGGGCGTTCGGAGCGCCGGCGATGCTCGCCATGGCGCTCGGCAGCCTGATACTGCTGACCGCGTTCCTGCATCAATCCGGCCTGCTCCCCGGGAGCGGTCCGTTCGGAGCAAGCTGGTCGATCGTCGCCGGCTTCCTCCTCACCAGCGGCCATTTTGCGGGCCTGATGGCCTTGGCGATGCACCTGCATGGTGTCCGTGCCGGATATCGCCGCCCCGCGCCCCTGCTTTCGAAGTTCCGCGGGCTGCTGCAGCTGGAAGTCTTCCTTGCCGGTGGCGGCGCCCTGCTGCTGTCGTCGCTCACGCTGTTCGCCGCAATCGGGTTCCAATGGTCGGGCGCTAGCTTCGCTGCCCTCCCGTCGGTGCTGCCGCTCACGGCCGCGGCCGCGCTAGGCGCAACTGGGCTGCAGACGATGCTGGGCGGCTTCGTCGTCGCCATCATCGCCGGCCACAATGCCGAGTTCGGTGCCGCCATCCCGCCCGCGGCGCGGCAATCCGGGCCGATCTCGCCGCCTTTCCCGGGGATCCCGGTCCGATGAACGCGGCGCACGAGGCCTCCCGCAGGCGTGTCCCACGGCCGTGGGACACGGACTGGCTGATGCTCCGCGGTCTCGCCGGCGCGCTCGCCCGTCAGGCGCAAGCGTGCGTTCGGAGCGGCGGCCAGGTGCTCGATTTCGGCTGCGGCACCATGCCGTACCGCGCCATGATCGAAAACCAGGGCGCGCACTATCTCGCCGCCGATCTCGATGGCGCGCCGCAGGTTCGGATTGCGCCCGATGGCACCCTCCCCGTCGCCGACAGGAGCATCGACACCGTCTTGTCGGTGCAAGTGCTGGAGCATGTTCGCGATCTCGATACCTATCTTGGCGAGGCGGCGCGGGTGCTGAAGGCGCAAGGGTCGCTTCTGCTGTCCACACACGGTAACTGGCTGTTCCATCCCCACCCCGAGGATCATCGGCGCTGGACCCGCACCGGATTGGTGGTCGACATCGAAGCCCGTGGATTTCGGGTGGAGTCGATGGAGGCGATCGCCGGGCCGCTCGCCACTACCACCATGATCAGGCTCGCCGGCTACGCTTATTTCCTGCGCAGACTTCCTCTCGCCGGCCCGGTCGTGGCCGCCGCCTTGGCGCTGGTCATGAATCTGCGCGCCTGGCTTGAAGACCGGATCACGCCGGCCGGCCTGCGGGACGACAATGCCTGCATCTATGTCGTTCGCTGCACCAAGGCGGCGGCATGAGCATGCCTGCCAAGAGCCTGCGCTATCTCACGGTCTCAGCGGTCTGCTGGGTGATCCACAATGCGACGATGATCGCGGGCGATGCGGCAGGCCTGCCGCTGCTGGCGAGCATAGCGGCATCCTTCGCGATCGTCGTCGTCGTGGGCTATCTGCTGCACAGCCGCTACACTTTCGAGACGTCGAACGGCCCGGGCAGTTTCGTCCGTTACGTGTTGGCGATGCTGCCAAATTTCCCGCTCTCGGCGGCCTTGCTCTGGCTGCTCTCGAAGGCAATCGGTTTGCCGATGGTGGTAGCCGCTCCACTGGCCACCATGGTCATGCTTGCCGTAAACTATTTCGGCAGCCGGTGGGCGATCACAATGCCGGATTCGCGGCGCCATGAACAAGGAACATTGGGGTGACTGCGACGATGATGATCAGCACGGCGGACGTCAGCCGAACGTTGGCGCGCCATCTCCGATTCTATCGGGGCAAGCGCCCAACCTATCAGACGGTGATGCTGAACGATCTCCTCGCCGTCTGGCAGCAGCATCACGCGCACGTGCTCGATGTCGGTGGCGGCACCGGTGTGATCGGCCAGTGCATCGCCGATTTGCTGCCCGCCGGATCGGTAACCGCGGTCGACGTCGAAGACCGTTTCTGCCCTGATCTGACGATCGCCACCCAGGTCTATGACGGTGCGGCGATGCCCTTTGCGGCGAGTGCCTTCGCAGCGGCGACGATCAACAATGTCGTCCATCATGTTCCGGCGCAGCGGCGTTTGCCGCTCTTTCGGGAAATCGCACGGGTGGTCGACGGTCCGCTCTATATCAAGGATCATGTCGCCGGCGGTCCGCTCGATCATGTCCGGCTGACGATCCTCGATCTGCTCGGCAATCTTCCCTTTTCGGGCATGTTGAAGGCGTCGTATCTGAGCCGCGCCGAATGGCGTGCGCTCGCCGAGGCGAGCGGTTATCGCATCGCCGCCGAGCGTGAAGGCCGCTATCGCCGCGGCCTGTTCGCGCTGCTGTTCCCCAACCGTCTGGAGATCACGATGCGCTGGGAGCGGCGCTAGCCCAGTGAGCCCGCCAGCGCCGGATCGATCGCTGCGCCTCCTCAGCGTGACGCACTTCTTCGGCGCGCATGGCGGCGGCATCGAGCGCGTGGCCGAACATCTCAACCGAGAGTTCACCCGCCTCGGGCATGCGCCTTCATGGGCTGCCAGCGATGCCGATCCCGCGCCTGACCCCAGCATCGCCGATGCTGTGCCGATGCGCTGCATCGATCCCCTGGAGCGACTGACTGGGCTGCCAATGCCTCTGCCCGGCCCGCGAGCGCTCCGCAGCCTATGGCGCGCCGTCCGGGAAGCGGACGGGATCATCATCCATGATTCGCTCTACGTGACCTCGATTGCAGCGATGATGGCGGCGAGATGGGTCGGCAAGCCGGTGGTCCTGGTCCAGCATATCGCCGAGATCCCGTTCCGGAGCCCTGTGCTGCGCGCCGCGATGCGGATTGCCAATACCATCGTCACTCGGTCGATGCTCCGTTCGGCGGACCGGGTGGTGTTCATCAGTGCCACGGTTCGCGACGCGTTTCGGCGCTGGAAGACGCGCCGATCGCCGGAACTCATCTTCAACGGAGTCGATCGGGCGGTCTTCCGCCCGGATCCGGACGCCGGGGCACGTGCGCGTTCGGCTCTCGGTCTCGCGACGGGCGATCGCCTGATGCTGTTCGTCGGGCGCTTCGTCGAGAAGAAGGGGCTCCCGGTCCTGGCGGCGCTGGCGCAGACGCGGCCGGATCTCCTCTTCGTGCTTGCCGGCCGAGGCCCAATCGATCCGGACGCCTGGGGCCTGCCCAACGTCCGTGTCGTCCGCGACCGGGCCGGACCATCGCTCGCCGCGCTCTACCAGGCAGCCGACCTGTTGCTGCTGCCGAGCATCGGCGAGGGCTATCCGCTGGTGGTTCAGGAAGCGATGGCGTGCGGGCTTCCGGTCCTCTGCGGCGTGGAAAGCGCGAAGGCCGATCCCGAGGCGGCACGCTGGCTGACCGGACTCGAGGTCGCCCCCGGCGACCCTCCCGGAACCGCACACCGATTCAGCGATGCGATCGATGCCGGTTCTTGCGATCCGGACGCGCGGGCCGCGATGGCCTGCTGGGCCGGTGCGCGCTATTCGTGGGAACATGCGGCCCGCAGCATCGTCGCGCTGATCGCCGGCAACCTGACGCGGTCGTAGACGAACTCACTCGCCGGTCGGCGAGAAGGGCCGCTGCACGCAGCCTGCGGCCCGGGCGGCGGCGTGGAGCTCGATCTGATCCGGGGTGGGCCCAGTTCGAACCGGCTCACGAACGCTTCGTGCGATCGGCGCAAGGTCCGGTCCGTCGACGAAGCTGATCGTGCCTCGTCGGCAGAGGCTCGCCATGTCGGCGGCCCCGAGCGACCAGCCTGTCATCCGCAGCGGTCGATTGGAGAGATCGGGACGGTTGATGACCAGATCGGCAGCGAAGGAGGTCGCACTCGAGTCGACGATGACGAAATCGGCATCGGTCTCCGCGATCCGGCGATCGAGCGCCTGCATCGGCGCGACGAGCCGGTTCGCCATCCACAGGTGGACCGGAAGCATGACCAGCAGGCTCAGCGCAGTCGCCCAGCGGAATGCGCGTCCCGGCGCCATCTTGTTCTTCTCGAGCACCGCCCAGCCGAGACCCCCCAAGAGACAGAAGCTGCCGAGCACGCCATGGAGGTAGCGATAGCCCCAGCCATGGCCCTGATAGGGAAGCAACACGGTCATGACCAAGATCGGGAGGAGCAGCGTAAGCGCCAGGGCGCGCACCAGCGGATCGTGCCGCCAAAGCGCGCGGATCGCCACTGCGGCCAACGGGAGCAGCAGCAGATGCTGCCAAGCGGCCAGCCGCAGCAGGTTGACGGCCATCAGCCACAACGAGCTGTAGCCGAACGGTGCGATCGAGGCCTGCAGCCGGCTGAGATACCCGATCCCTGCGGGAGTCGCTCCGGCAGCGAGAGGCACTGCGGCGTGGCTCGATATCCAGTTCGGCCAGGCCAGCCAGAACAGTCCGATGATGCCGTAGACCAGAATGAACAGGGCGAGCCGGGGCCATGCTCGCTGCTCGATCAGCAGCAGGAGGAAGGGCGCGACGAACATCGGATGGAAGAGCGGCTGATGAAGTCCGGTCGCCAGGAATCCGACGCCCAGCGCGAGCAGATCGTATCTGCGGCGGCCCTTCAGGAACAGCCACAGCCACAGCAAATTGAAGCCAAGGTGGGCACTCATCGCGTACGTCGTGGTGCCGGCAATCAGGATCTGCGACGATCCCACGTAGAGGGCGACCGACACACGCGCCACGCTCGGCCGGTCGGGCGCGATCTGGCGCGCAATGCCCCACAGACACGGAATCCCGATCCCGACGAGAAGCGGCGAGACCCAGCGCTCGCCGCCGATCAGACCGGCCAGACCGCGCAGGGCGGCGTTGACCGGCAGATATGCGGAAACCCAGGCCTCGTGACGGCCGATTGGCTGGATGAACATGGTGTTGAGCGCGTCCGCGAACGGTCGCCAGCCCTGCTCGATCGGCCAGAACAGCCGTCCGGAGGCGAAGATTGCGGCGTCGAACGTGGCCATCTGCTCGTCGCGGCTGAGATCATGATCGTGAAGGATGAACGCGCCGGCGAGACGACAGAAGAGGATGGCGAGCAGGGTTCCTCCCAGCAGCAGCGGTGTGCCATGGCGGGTGCCGGACGTGGCCGGCCACAGGGAGGGCGTATCGCCTTGCTCCCGGAACCGGATCAGGAAAAAGATCAGCACCAACGGCAGAAGCGGCTGATCCTGGGTTAGGAAAAGGATCACGCTGATCGAACCGGAGCGAAGCGGCAGTCCGGCGGACAGGATCGCATTGGCGAACGCGATCAGCACGATGAACGACAGCAACAGCAACCGGGACGTTGCTCCCGTCACGATGCCTGCACGCTCACCGACCATGCCCGTCTCCAACCGCCCGCTCCTCGTTTGCGATTCCATTTCCAGCGATGGCGGATTTTGGTTGAGGGCGCGTTAAGCCTGAGGTTGGGTGACCCTTGGCGGCCGCTTCGGCACGCTTAGCGTGTACCGTAGGTCCTGTCCCCGGCGTCACCGAGGCCCGGAACGATATAGCCATGATCATTGAGGGTCTCGTCCAGCGCCGCAGTCCAGATCGGGACGTCCGGATGCGCCGCGCGGAGCGCCTCTGCGCCGGGGCGTGCGGCGAGCAGGCACACGAATCGAAGATCCGCGACGCCTGCCGCCTTCAGGCGATCGATCGCGGCGATCGCGCTGTGACCTGTTGCGAGCATCGGGTCGACGACGATCACGAGTCGGGCGGCGATGTCTACCGGCGCCTTGAAATAATATTCGACGGGGTTGAGCGACACCGGATCGCGATACAGACCGACATGGGCGATGCGCGCGGACGGCACCAGATCGAGCATGCCCTCGGCCATCGCCAGCCCGGCGCGCAGAATCGGCGCGAACACCAGTTTCTTGCCGGCGAGCTCATGCGCCTCGGTTTCGGCAACCGGGGTCTGAATGCGGATCGGTACCGTCGGTAGATCGCGGGTCACTTCGTAGCAGAGCAGGGTGGCCGTCTCCCGCATCACCGTGCGGAACAGCTGAATCGAGCTCGCCCGATCACGCAGAAGTCGAAGCTTGTGCTGTACCAGGGGGTGCCGAACGATCGTCAATCCATTCATGTCGTGCCCTGCCGCCGTTGTTGATCTTCCGGGATCGCTCCGCGCCGGAACCCTAAGCACGTGGCGGAAGATCGGCCAGCCGGCGCGCGCGATTCGCCGGAGGAAACGTCAGCCGCAAGGACGGAACCAGCCGGTGGGTCGCCGCATTCTGACTAGCCTCGGTCGGGCGCTCGTTTCAGCCGCTTGGGCGCGGGCACCTTGTCAACCGCCCCGCTTGGCTATTCTCTTGCAGTTCCTCCGCGACAGCGAAGGGTGGCGTATGCGTCGGACAAAATCCGGCGGCGAGATTCTCCGGATTGTCAACCAAGCTGGTTGAGTTACAAGGCCGATGTACGGAGGACGTCATGGGCGGTGCGCCATCACGAAGTGAAACGAAGTTCCTGACGATCGTCGGGGTGCGTGCCCTGCGGCCGGGCTGGACGGCGTCACGCAAATCCTGATCATGCCATTCAGGTTCCCTCTCACCGCGCTCGGCGCGGCATGACGGCGGCAGCCCTGCTGCCGCGGCTCCGGCGCAAGCGGTCCGCCATGCCCGGTCTCGGGCTGACGCTCGGCATCTCCTTGCTTTGGCTGTCGCTGATCGTCTTGCTCCCGCTCAGCACCGTGTTCGTGAAGAGCGCCGGCATCGGCTGGGACGGCTTCTGGCAGGCCGCTGGATCCGAACGCGCGATGGCAGCCTATCGGCTGAGCTTCGGCGCCGCATTCGTTGCTGCCCTGATCAACCTCGTCTTCGGCCTGCTCGTCGCCTGGGTGCTGGTCCGCTACCACTTCCCGGGGCGCCGGCTGCTCGGCGCCGTGGTCGATCTGCCATTCGCCTTGCCGACCGCCGTCGCCGGGATCGCGCTCACCACCATCTATTCGCAGAACGGGCTGGTCGGCAGCGTGCTCGCGCCGCTGGGGCTGCCCATCGCCTATCGACCCGCCGGGATCGTCATCGCGCTGGTTTTCGTCGGCCTGCCCTTCGTCGTGCGGACGGTCGAACCGGTGCTCGAGCAATTGTCGAAGGAAGTGGAGGAAGCAGCGATCACGCTCGGCGCGACCCGCCGCCAAACCTTCCTTCGGATCATCCTGCCGGCGATCGCGCCGGCGCTTGCCACGGGCTTCTCGCTCGCCTTCGCGCGCGGTGCCGGGGAATATGGCTCGGTGATCTTCATCGCCGGCAACATGCCGTATCGCACCGAGATCGCGCCGTTGCTGATCATCACCCAGCTCGAGGAATATGACTATCCCGGCGCGGCAGCGATCGCGGTCGTCATGCTGATGATCTCGTTCACGATGCTGCTGGTGCTGAACGCGCTTCAGGTCTGGCAGAGGCGGCGATCGGCATGAGCCGCCGTTCGCCCCTTCAGGAGAGCAAGGCGGTCAAATGGCTGCTGATCGGCGTCGCCTTTCTCTATATCGCGCTGATACTGCTGCTGCCGCTCGGCACCGTGTTCTACGAAGCGCTCCGCGGCGGCGTTGCCACCTGGATGGAGGCGGTGACCGAATCCAACGCGCGCTCGGCTATCACCCTCACTCTGCTGGTCGCCGCGATCGCGGTGCCGCTCAACGTCGCGTTCGGGTTGGCGGCGGCCTGGGCGATCACCAAGCATGATTTCCGGTTCAAGCCGCTCCTGCTGACCCTCATCGACCTGCCATTCTCGGTGTCACCGGTCGTGTCGGGGTTGATCTACGTGCTGCTGTTCGGGGCGCAGGGCTGGTTCGGGTCCACCCTCCAGGATCGCGGCATCGAGATCATCTTCGCGGTGCCCGGGATCGTCCTGGCAACCATCTTCGTCACCTTCCCGTTCGTCGCCCGCGAGCTCATTCCTCTGATGACGGAGCAGGGCAAATCCGACGAGGAGGCCGCTTTGTCGCTCGGCGCGAGCGGCTGGCAGACCTTCTGGCACGTTACACTCCCCAATATCCGCTGGGGCCTGCTCTACGGCGTGCTTCTCGCCAACGCTCGCGCGATGGGCGAGTTCGGCGCCGTCTCCGTCGTTTCCGGTCACATCAGGGGCGAAACCAACACCATGCCCCTGCACATCGAGGTGCTCTACAATGAGTACAATTTCGCCGCCGCGTTCGCCGTCGCCTCTCTCCTCGCCGTCCTCGCCCTCGTCACTCTTGTTCTCAAATCCATCCTCGAATGGCGCCACCGTGGCGCCATCGCGGCGCGAGGCCATTGAGATGTCGATCCGCGTCGAAGAGGTCAGCAAGCGCTTCTCCACCTATCCTGCGCTCGCCGGTGTCTCGCTTGAAATCGTCGACGGCGAGTTCGTTGCCCTGCTCGGCCCCTCGGGCTCGGGCAAGACGACCCTGCTCCGCATCATCGCCGGGCTCGACTTTCCCGATTCGGGCGTGATCCGGTTCGGCGATCGCGACGTCACCGATGATCCTGCCGCCAAGCGCGGGATCGGTTTCGTGTTCCAGCATTATGCCTTGTTCGGCCACATGAGCGTGGCGCGGAACATAGCGTTCGGCCTCGACATCCTGCCGCGCCGCGCGCGTCCGGCCCGGGCCGAGATCGAGGCACGGGTGGACGAGCTTCTGAAGCTGGTTCAGCTCGAAGGCTATGGCGAACGCTACCCGGCGCAGCTTTCCGGCGGTCAGCGCCAGCGTGTCGCCCTTGCCCGCGCGCTTGCCCGCAATCCCCGCTTCCTGCTGCTCGACGAGCCGTTCGGCGCACTCGATACCAAGGTCCGGCGGGAGCTGCGCGACGCGCTGCGGATCATCCATGACGAGATCGGCCTGACCTCGATCTTCGTCACCCATGACCATGAAGAAGCGTTCGCGCTCGCCGATCGGGTGGCCATTCTCAACGCCGGCCGGATCGAGCAGTTCGCCGCCCCGGCCGAGATACTCGAGCGGCCGGCGAGTCCGTTCGTCACCAGCTTCGTCGCCTGACCGCCCCGCATTCCGGAGGGAATATGAACCGTCGCGTCCTGCTCCTCGCTCTGTCCGGCCTCGTTCTTGCGCCGCTCGCTTCCTGCTCCGGCGGTGATTCCGGCAAGAGCGGCGGCTCGGCGCAATTGCTCAACGTTTCCTACGATCCGACCCGGGAGCTCTACCGCGACGTCAACGACGCCTTTGCCCGCAAGTGGCAGGCCGAGAAGGGACAGAAGGTCAGCTTCCGGATGAGCCATGGCGGTTCGGGCAAGCAGTCGCGCGCCGTGATCGACGGGCTGGAGGCGGACGTCGTCACCTTAGGGCTCGGCTACGACATCGACGTCATCGCCGAGAAAACCAAGCGTCTCCCCGCAAATTGGCAGGCCCGTCTGCCCAGCAACAGCGCGCCGTATACGTCGACGATCGTCTTCCTCGTCCGCAAGGGCAATCCCAAGAACATCCGCGACTGGGCCGATCTCGTCCGTCCGGGCGTCCAGGTGATCACCCCCAATCCCAAGACCAGCGGCGGCGCCCGCTGGAACTTCCTTGCGGCGTGGGGCTATGGGCGCAAGGCGGGCGGTTCCGATGCGGCGGCACAGCGCTACGTCACCCAATTGTTCGCCAATGTGCCGGTGCTCGACAGCGGCGCGCGCGGCGCGACGACGACCTTTGCCGAGCGCGGCATCGGTGACGTCCTGCTTGCGTGGGAGAACGAAGCCTTCCTCGCCCAGAACGAGCTCGGCGCCGGCAAGTTCGAGATCGTCGCGCCGTCTTTGTCCATCCTCGCCGAGCCGCCGGTCGCGGTGGTCGATGAGAATGCAAAGAAGCACGGCACCAGCGAGGTCGCCGAGGCTTATCTGCGCTTCCTCTACACGCCTGAGGGACAGGAGATCATCGCCAAGCATTTCTATCGCCCGCGCGATGCGCAGGTGGCGGCGAAGCATGCCGGCCGCTTCCCGCAGATCGAGCTCCTCACCATCGACAAGGATTTCGGCGGCTGGGGCGCGGCCCAGACCCGCTTCTTCTCCGACGGCGGCGTGTTCGATTCGATCTCCGGCGGCAAGAGCCGCTCCGGCGGCGCTCGGTAATCGGCAGGCGGCTGACACGGAGCGACCATGGACGCGCGTACCGAGAAGCAGAAGATGCTCGCCGGCGAACCCTACCATGCCGGCGATCCTGAGATCGTTGCCGATCAGGCCCGGGCCGCGGACTGGATGGCACGGTTCAATCCTTCGCGAATCCTGTCGCGGCCGGAGCGGCGAGCGTTGCTCCAGGAGGGCCTGGGCGAGGTCGGTGAAGGATCGGTGATCCGGCCGCCATTCCATTGCGATTACGGCACCAACATCCGCCTGGGCCGCAACGTTTTCCTCAACTACAATTGCGTGATCCTCGATGTCGTCGCGGTGACCGTTGGTGACGACACCCAGATCGGACCCGGCGTCCAGATCCTCACCGCCGACCACCCCCGCGACCCCGCCGAGCGCGCGACCGGGATCGAATGGGGCCACCCGGTCACGATCGGACGCAACGTCTGGATCGGCGGCGGCGCGATCATCCTGCCGGGAGTCACGATCGGCGACGATGCGATCATCGGCGCCGGCAGCGTGGTCACCCGGGATGTCGCGCCGGGTGCGACAGTAGTCGGCAATCCGGCGAGACCTCGCTGAGCGACGCCAGTCACGTGCACCTACGGCGGGCAATGGCGATCAAGGCGGTGGACGGAATCGGCAAGACATCGACGGTTCCGGCCTCGTCGGCGCGACGTCGTATTTCCGCGGCGGCCGTCATCTTCTGCTCGGCGCTCAACATGGTCCAGTGCGGCATCAGACCGAGGATCCGGTCGGCATCGTCGAGTATGTCGAGGCGCAGCATGAAGTCGTGCGTCACCTCTGCGATGGCCGGCGCTTCGAAGCCCGCCGCCACCATTTCGTCGCGCAGCCGCGCTGGATCGCGCAAGGTCGTCATTCCCTCCGGCATGGTGGGCAGCGCGAGCTCGGGGAAGCGCGTGCAGAGGATCTCGGTGAGCAGCAGGTTGGTCGCCGCGCCGGCTTCGTTCTTCCAGGTTCCAAGCACGGCAATCCCACCCGGCCTGGTGACTCGCGCCATTTCCCGGAGGCCCTTGCGCCAGTCGGGAAACAGCATGATCCCGAACATCGAGATGGTGACGTCGAAGCGCCCGTCCTCGATTGCCAGCGCCTGCCCGTCCATCACCTCGGCCCGCAAATTGGCAGGTCCGATTGCGGCAACGCGCGCGACCATCCCGGGCGAGAAATCGGTTGCGAGCACCCGTGCGCCGCGGCGGGCGGCCACCAGGGCTGCGGCGCCGATGCCCGTCGCAATGTCCAGCACCTCGGTCTCCGGACCGATGGGCACGCTCGCCAGTGCCGCGCTGGAGAACAGCTCCGTAAACGGGTGCGCTTGCTCCTCGTAGTTCGCGATCATCCTGTCCCAGCGCTCGGGATCGTTCATGTCGGCATGGCTCATCGGGATCTTCCTTTCAGCCACGCCCTTATCATGTAACTTATCAAGTGTCGAATCTTTCGAGGCCTTGCTCCGTCTTAAGTTTCGGATGATTGCACGACAGATGAGACCTGACAGCCGCCTCTCCCGGATGTTGCACGTGCTGCTGCACATGGTGCGCCGGCCCGAACCGATGACATCCGACGCGATCGCCGCCATGCTGCGGACCAATCCGGTGGTTGTGCGCCGGACGATGGCGGGGCTGCGAGAGGCGGGCTACGTGCGCTCGGAGCGCGGCCACGGCGGCGGCTGGACCCTGGCCAGCGATCCCGCGGCGATCACCTTGCTGGATGTGCATCGCGCCGTCGGAGGCCCGACCCTGTTCGCAATCGGCAACGAGAGCGACAACCCGCAGTGCCTGGTCGAACAGACCGTCAACGGCGCCCTTGCCGAAACGCTTAGGGAAGCCGAGGCACTATTGCTCGGCAGGCTGGGCGCGGTCACTCTCGCCGCCCTGGCCCACGATTTCGACGCGCGATGGTCAGCCTGTTTTCCAGCTGATGGAAGCGATTAGCGCCCGGCGCGTTCGGCCCGGCTCACCGTTCCGAGATCGTCGGCCGCACCGGAACAATGAAGATCGGCTGCGCCTCTTCATCCTCGACGTCGACACGGGCACAAACCGGATAAGCAAGGCGGGCAGTCTCGTCCCGCCGAAGATCCTCGACCACCTGGAGCGCAAAGCTGCGCGCCTCCTCAACGTCGCGGCACTCGGTGCCGATCTCGTCCTTGAGCGACAAACCTCCGCCGCGAAGGTGGAAGAAGAAGCGCGACACTCGCCACCTCATCGTTACGCCATGCCAAGGCCGGTCAGAACGTGCTGATACAGGTTAAGTTTCAATACTTGGCGCGGATCTGCACCACATTTGGAACATCGCCCGATGAAAGCGACTTCGGGCCAGCGAAGCAATCAGTCGCACGACGGGTCGAAGGCCCCCCCGAAGGTCGGAGCTTCGATTCCATTTGCAGTGATCCAGACTGCTGTCGTCTCGAGGTCTGCGGGATCGTGGACATCCTTGCACCCTTCCGTCTCGAACGGGAGGATGCGAGACCCCATGCAAGGCCACGGCGCTTGCCCTTCAGGATCGAATATCGCCTGCCGTCCCCGGAGCACCCAGAAGGAATGATCGAAGAAAAAGGCGGTGGGCAGGTCCTGGCGATTGGCCGAGACGTCGCCCGGCACGAACGGTTCGAGCGACCCGTCGCTCCGCAGGCGCTTCGCACGCATCGGATGATATTCCGGCTGCTGATGCGCCGGCACAACGGCAGTCGCCTCTGGATGGGCGAGCAACAGAGCAATGCAGGCGTCGATCTGCTGCTCCGTGATCGTACCGACATTGGCATGCTGGACGACCAGGATGTCGACCGGACCATCACGTTCCATGATCGGAAAGGCGTGGCGCACCGCGTCGGTGCTCTGGGCCGTCGCGGTGGCAAGCTCCGGCGGCCTGGAGATCGGCACGTAGCCCGCAGCAGCCGCCGTCTCGAGGATTCGATCGCAGTCGCTGCTGACATAGAAACGAGTGATGTGGCGACTGCGGCGGGCGGCGCCTGCGGCCCAGTGAAGCAACGGCACGCCGAGAACCGGAAGGATGTTCTTGTCCTTGAGCGAACTCCCACCCCGGCCGATCATCAAGGCTGCGATGTTCATTCCCCAGCTCCTGCAGCGCCGCCGAGCCGCACGATCAGAAGCAGGGCATCGCTGGTACGAGCCGCCTCGCGCACGGTGCGCCAGTTCGCCTCCAGCCACCAGCGATCCCGCTCGAACATGTCAGGGCTCGCGCCTTGCGGCGCGTTGGCATGGATCCAGTGCATATAGTTGAAGATGCCGTAGCGCTGATAGCCGACGACCTCGGTCGAGGCGGCGGTAAAGGCTCGGCGGGCGAGCCGCTCCAGAACTGCCGGCGAGAAATAGGAGACGTGCTCGCGCATGAAGTTTCGCCGCCGGTAGGCCGGCGAGAGGGTGCTGAGCTCGTCGTCCAAATTCGGCACTTCGATCCACAAAGTGCCGCCGTTCGGGTTCAGCAACGCTCCGGCGCGCTCCAGCAGACCCGCCGGATCTTCGACATGTTCGAGCACGTGCCAGAGAGTCACTGCGTCGAAGCTGGCGCGATGTTGTTCGACGAACGCATCATCAAGCAAGCCGACTTCGAACGTCGGGGGCGAGAACGCCGGATCCGAGCGCTGTTCAAAATGGGATCGGCCCATCTCCGCGCGCTTGGCGCTTGGTTCCAGAACCAGCGTATCGACGTCCGGGCGGACCGCGGCCATAGCCGCTCCGAAGAATCCATATCCGCCACCGACATCAAGCAGGCGCGCCCGCTCGCCGCCGCGGCCCTGCAATGCTTCGCCATGCTCAGCAAAGCGCGCAACCCGTCGCCGCGCCTCGATCGCGCTGTGCTCGAACAGCTTTTCGATCGGCGTCCCATAATGGCCGACGACGAACGCGACCTGTCCGTCCTCGTCATAGAGATCGAGACAGTAAGCAGGTGGCGATAATTGCACATGCGAGCACGCCAGGCATTGCACCGCGCGCAGTCCGCCGGCCGAATCGCCGGTGACTTCTGCCTGAACCAAGTGCGGGGTCTCCGCGGTCCCGCAGAGCAGGCAGCGGAACGGATCATGAGGAACGGCGGCGTTCATCGTCTTAGGCCGCTCGAAGATATTTGTGATGCTCACTGGCATTAACCTGCTTGATTCCGGATCCGACCATTTCCTCGGCCTCCCGCAGCTTGACGACATAATCACGAAAATCCGGCGTCGTCAGATCGACCGCCACTGCATCGAAATGCGCCCATTCGGTGTTGCCGAGCTTCACGTGCTTTTCGACCATTCTGGCACCGGCGGCAATCGCCAGCGCGGAGGCAAGCCAACCGAAATCATGGCTGGAATAACCGGGGATGATGCGCGGATCGGCCTGAGCGAGCGAATGGTAATGGCGCACGACGGCAACGTTGCAGTCGGCTGTTGGCGTCGGATAGGCCGAATTGCACTGCAGCAGGTACAGGTTTTTGCAGCTCACGAAATTCGCGAGCAGCCAATTTTCGTAATCCGGGCCAGTCATGCCTGTCGAGAGGATCACGGAGCCCCGATAATTGCGCGCGACATAGCCGAGATAGTCCCGATGCTCCGAGATCGTGCTGGGCAGCTTGACCACCGCAGGGTCGAACTGGAGCATGAATTCGAAAGAGGGTTTGTCCAGAACCGAAGCGAACCAGCCGATGTCGAGCTCACGGCAGAGGTCATCGATGAATGCGAAATCGTCGCGATCCAGCTCGAGCTGATGACGATAATCGGCGAAGGTGTTGCCGAACGGAGAGACGTACGGGGAGGCAAGTTGCTCCGCTGTGTAGAAGGTGTCGACGTCGCGTTTCTGAACCTTGATGTAGTCCGCGCCGGCGGCACGAGCGGCGCGTATCATCCGTTCCAGCCGGTGACGGTCGCCGAAATGGTTGGTGGTGAGTTCGGCGGTAACCTCGACCGACGAAGCCAAGGTACGCTTGCGGCGCGTCGGCGACACGTCGAACAGCTGATTGAGGCCCCCCGGGGTGAGCTGGGAAAAGTTCCGGTCGCCGACATGGACGACGTCGATCTCGGATTCCTTGAGTACGTACAGGGAATTGAGAAAGAAGAATTCCTGCATGCTGATGCGGAAGAACCGGTCGGCGCTGTTCCCCGGCGCATAATCGTGACCGATGGCTTCCGACGCGCCCGACGCCGGAAGGAAATCGAAGCCGACCATGTAGACCGTCTGCCGGCGCCCACGCGCTTTTGCGACCTGACGGGCAAGGTTGAGGGCCGAAAGGAAAAGCACTTCCTCGATGACGAAGCGGCCCGACAGGAAGCGCTGCATCAGCAGGTCGCTCTCGTCGTTTTTGAGCGGAACGAAATCCGCCTGAAGCACCTCCCGGCCGGCCGGCGCGAAGTCCGTCGATGTGACATACAGACGTGACCGGAGTCCATTGGCGATCAGCGCTTCTTTCACCCAATCCGAATGGAACAGGGTGATGTCGGCGGGAGCGATGCGCTCCGCATCGTTGACCGCGATGACCAGCGAGCCGGCGAATGCGTCCGGAGAGATGGCGTCGACCGACGGTCCCTTACCCAGGATGAAAATCGTATCTGTGCCGTATGTCGATGCGATATCGCCTATCCGGCTCGAGAAATGATCCATCGAATTCGTTCCCGTCGATCAGAATGTCGCAGCCATTCTCGCGGGCCAGCATCAGGCCTGCGAGCAGGTCCCACGCACGGGCTCCCTTCGGATTGACGAACCTCGAGAGCGCCCCGCGTGTGACGTTAAACATATTATAGACGGCGCAACCGAAGATGCGGGCTTCCCCGGCATCGGCGATGCCGGAAATAATTGCCGGGTGGATCGATGAGGAGAAGCCGGTGATGCGGGAGCGCACCCGCCGGATCGGGCGTCCGGTGATCATATGGTCGCCGAGCTCCGGGAGCATCAGCAGGCTTCCAGCATGATCGGCACCGTTCCAGATGCTCAGCGATACGCCCCATTCTTTAAGACCCGAGCAAAAATTCTCGGTTCCGTCGATCGGATCAAGCACGGCGACCCAACCTTGGCGCGGTCCACAGGATGCGCTCTCGACGAAGGTCTCCTCCCCGATCAGGGTAAGCTGGGGTAGCCGTTCAGAAAGCCACTCCGTGATCCGCCGCTCGAGGAACACATCCGCTTCGGTTACCGGGCTGCCGTCGGCTTTCCAGCGGATATCGAACCGCCGCTGCTCGACCGCCGGCATGCAGCCCTCGACGACGGACCTGACGCCATCCAGAAGGGAGGAAATATCCGGGATCATGCGGCGCCCGCCAATTCGAGTTCGCGATCGTAGGCAGCGAGCCGTTCGAGCCCGCCTCTGAGACGGTCGACCGAGAAGCGCCTCTGGAGACGGTCGAGAAGCTCCGCAGCCGAAATCTCCAGCGGGTCGAAAACCTCGTGAAGGAGATGGAAGCCGAACCATTCAGCCGCGCAATCGGGTGCCGCTCGTGCAACTCCGCTGTCGAGTTCGGCAAGAAAGGGTGCGATATCCTCATAAACCCCCAACGACGCGGCCGTATGCCGATGGGACAGGCGCAGAACCGGCTTACCGAAGAACGCTCCTGCGTAGATCGACTTGGTGTTTTGAACCACCAGGCCGTCGCAATGCTTCACCAGCAAGTCTGTCGCGGCCCCCGTCATCTCGGGATTCCGGATGATGACCGCGCGATCTCCCATTGCCGCAATGGCTTCGTAAAGCTCGGCATTGTCCACATATTTGTAGTTGAGCGGGTGGTCGGTGATGGCGAGCACGAACTTCTCGTCGATCTGTTCGGTAAGGTATCGGAGCAAATCGATGTTGCGGGTGAACCGGTTGTGATGCGCTGTGAACGCCTCTTCGTGTTCGTACTCGAGCGGTACCGCGAGAACCTTCCGGTCTGCGGGCAGGCCCATCTGCTCCAGCGCTTTGGCGCGCGGCATGCGGAAGGATGGTTGCCGTTGGAAGCCATAGCGTGCGCGCCGCCAAGTGTCCGCGAAAGCCTTGCGGATCGCGTGCCGGTCTGCCTCCCCGAGCGGCGGCATGGCGCCGTGATGCCAAAAATCCGATTGCAAGATGATCGAATCGACCGGGGTTGAGAAGGGCGGCGCACCGGCTTCCATCAGGTGGTAAACGGCTCCAGGAAAACGGGCCGGCGTTACCGTATCCGCACTACGGCAGAGAACGACATCCGGCCCAATCGACCGCACGAACTCAACCAGACCGTCGGGATCCTCGGGAACGGTCCGCAGCGAGTGGTGGCTCTCGCCGTCCACGAGGTGCCAGTGCACATTTTGGAGATGGGCACACCGGCGCAGCTGGTCTGCGCCCACGCCGGTGTTCCGCCAAAGTGGCGGCACCAGCACGTGAACTTCGGCCGCCGTCGAGAGCTTGCCGATGAGGTTGACGACGATGTTGTCGAACCACCAAGGCGTCACAACCGGCAGGTAAAATAGAATTTTCATCGAATATCCCGGATTGCGCAGCGAGCATCTATGTTCATTGTAGGAAGGCAGACGGACGCAGCGCACCGGAGTGGGCAATTTTTGCCGGGCGGCCGAGGACTCACTATGCCGAGCCTACGCTGCGCCCCAGCGCCGCAGCCCCGCCTCCCACCGATTTGCGTCCACCGGACGTTCAACGCGGTCGATGAGTTCGGCAAACGTGAACGACGGATCCTGCACCGCGAAGACCTGGTTGGCATAGTGGAACCCGAACCACGTCAGCGCATCGTCCCGGTTCGGGGTGCGCGCGGTGCCGGTAGCCAGCGCGTCGAGAAAGCCTGACGGCTCCCGGTAGACGTTCATCCAATCGGCACTGGCGAATTTCGAAAGGCGCAGGATTGGCTTGCCGAAGAACAGAGCATAGCCGAGCGACTTCGAGTCGCACATGATCATCCCGTCGCAATGCTGAACGAGAGCGCTTGTCGCACCGCCCGGTCCTGACCCGCCCACCCGCACGATCCGAGCCCGATCTCCGACCACCGACAACGCTGGCTCGATTGGTATCTCGGGTCGGTCCATCGCACGCGAGCTGCTCACGTTCAGCGGGTGTTGGGTCAACGCCAACACGGCGTCATCATCAATCATTTCTGCGAGATCGAGAATGAGTTGAGCATTATGCGGCGTGAGCCTGTGCACCTCGTTCAGGAAGTTCGATTGTCCTTCGTAATCGAGCGGGACGGCAATGATGCGTCGGTCTTCTGGCAGCCCGGTTGCGGCAAGATACTCGGCGCGGCTTAAAGCGTCGCGTGAATGCCGCCTCTCCAGCCCCTGCCAAATGGGTCGAATCATTTCCCGCAGGCGAAGATGATCGCCAGCGCGGAGAGCCGGAAGTGCGCCTCGATCGAAGATCCCGGGGCCATCGAGCGTGATCCGCCCACCTGCCGTGTAGGGGCCAGCCTCGAACGGTGGGATTGCAGCCTCCATTAAAAATTTCACTTTGCCCGGGAATGACATCGGCGTGGTGACGTCTGCAGATCGGCAAAAGCAGTAATCCGGTGCGATGGACTTCGCGAAGTCAATCAGCGATTCCGGCGAGCTCGGTTTCGTTCGGAGCGACGGGTGGTCGTCACCGTCAAGGACATGCCAATGGACATTCGGCAGATCGATGCACTGGGCGAGCTGATGTTCGCTGAGGCCGGTACCTTTCCAGGGAAGAGGTATGGCGACGTGAACCTCTGCCTCCGGCGAGACGAGGCGCAGCAGGTGTTTGACGACGTCATCGAAGAACCAATCGGTCATCAAGGGCAGATAAAACAGCACTCTCACGCGGTGTCTCCATCAGTCCGACCAGTTCGTCGCCTTTCCTTATAGGATCATTCCAAGACACTGAACGTGACGCCACTGAGTATGCCGGATGACGGGGCTTGGGCGTGGTCCGGGCGCGGCTCAATGCGGCCTCCTGGAACGCGATGCCGGCGATGTGGAAGTAATAGCGGGCAGCACGATGCTGATGACCGTCTACGCCAACGCGACCGCCGACAGTCTGGTGGCATGGACGACCGAGAAGCGGATCGCGCTGCTCGAGACAGCTCGATAACGAATCGCCGTGTGATTAGATGCGAGGCTTGTCGCTTTGCTGCTGCGCGGCGGTGGGGGCCGGGCCCCCGTTTGCCGCCAGCGCCGCCGCGGCGGCCTTCCCTGCCTCCGAGTTCGGTCCGGCGCGGTCACCCGCACCGGCATTCGTGACGCCCAGCGCGCATGGCTGCGCTATCGCGACGCCTTCCTCGCGTTCGCCAAAGTGAAGTTCCCGGCCGTGGCGTCCGACAGCCTTGCGGCATGGCTGACCGACAAGCGCACGGAGATGCTCGAAACGCCGGAGTAAGCGATTTCCGTCCGGCAGCTCAGGCGCGAGGTTTGTCGGTGGCTTCCGGTGCCGGCGTACCGGGAGAGCTTTCGCTATTGGCGGCGATCGCCGCCGCCGCGGCCTTGCCGGCGTCGGACTCGGGTGCCGCGCGCATCGCCCGCGCGAACAGTCCCTGCGCCGCCTCCGGCTCGCCCGAGACGCCCGCTATATTGCCGGCTTCAAGCAGGATCGGCGCTTCGCCCGGGGCGAGCTCGACCGCCTTGGCGATATCCTTCTGCGCGCGCGGCAGATCGTTCTGGCGCCGGGCCAGAGCGGCGGAGAGATACCAGGCGAACGGATCGGCGGGGACCAGTTGCAGGCTCTTGTCGATGTCGACGCGGGCGCCGGCAGGATCACCGGCTTGCACGGCGGCACGGGCACGATCGAGATGGACCTCGCCGCGCAGCTCGGAGGTGAGGGTCGGGCTGGCGAGCGCCGCGTCCAGCGCCTTGCGGGCATTGGCGCCTTGGCCGGCCGCGAGCCAGGCATTGCCGGCCTGTGACCAGAAGTCGGCGCTGCGCAGATCCTTGGTCGATTCGGCTTCCCGTGCGGCGGCTTCCAGCGTCGTGGCGGCCGCCTCCCAGCGGCCGGCGTTCGAGTAAGCGAGGCCAAGGCACGCGCGCGCATCGAGGCCGCCGCCGCGGATCCGCCACTGATCGGCGGCGGCGATCGCCTGTTCCGGCGATTGCTTGACAAGCGCGGTGCATTCTTCGGCCGTCTTGGGCGCGGCGGGGGCTGCCGGCCCCGTCGGAGCAGCGGCCGCAGCGAGAGCGAGGAGGATCGGAGTCACAGTCTCTCCAGGAGCGTTTTCACCGTCGCGATCAGCAGGGCGATGTCGTCCGGCCGCGACAGGCGATGATCGCCGCCCTTGACGACATGCGCCTGCACGTCGGCTGAACGGAGCCGCTCCATCAGCTGGAGCGACAGGCGCCACGGCACGTCCGCATCCGCAGTGCCGTGGAGGAGCCGCACCGGGCAATCGACCGGCACTTCGGACCCGAGCAGCTTCAGCGCCTCGCCGCTTTCCCAGAAGATCCGCGTGGTCAGGTACGGAGCCTCGGAATAGGAGGACACTTCCTCGATCCGCCCCTGTGTGCGGAGCTCCTCCTTTTGCGCATCGGTAAAGCCCCAGTCGGTGAAATCCGGTGCCGCGGCGATGCCGACCAGCGCCTTCACCTGCTCGGGCCGTGCGAGTGCGGCGAGCAGCATCAGCCAGCCGCCCATCGACGAGCCGACCAGCACCACCGGACCGCTTGCGACCTCGTCGATCATCGCCAGCACGTCGTCGCGCCAGTCGGCGAGGGCCTGATCCTCGAACGCGCCGCGGCTCATCCCGCAGCCTGCATAATCGAAGCGCAGCATTGCGCGCCCGTCCGTCTCCGCCCAGGCGTCGAGCGCGGTCGCCTTGCTCCCCTCCATGTCGGACATGTAGCCGGGCAGGAAGACGAGCGTCGGGCCGCGTCCGGGGCGATGGCGGAAAGCGAGACGGCGGCCGCGCGCGTCGAGATGGCGAAGTTCGGTCATGCCGGCCGCTCTAGCGCAGCCGCCGCCTCCGCCGGAAGCGCGCGTGTCCGGAAATCGCACCCCGGGGCTGGAGGAAGCGAAGCGGGAACGCTACATGCACGCCGTTATGACCAAGCCTTTCCAGATCCGCCTGCCCGATGGTTCCGTTCGCGAGGTCGAGCCGGGAACTACGCCGGCCGATATCGCCGCTGCGATCGGCCCGGGCCTCGCCAAGGCCGCGCTCGCGGCGCGGGTGAACGGCGAGCTGCGCGACTTGACCCGTCCGATCGAGGGTGACGCCGAGCTCGCGCTCGTCACGGCGCGCGACGAGAAGGACGCGCTCGAGCTCGTCCGTCACGATTATGCGCACGTCCTCGCGGAGGCCGTGCAAAATCTGTTCCCGGGCACCCAGATCACCTTCGGTCCCGCAACCGAAGACGGCTTCTATTACGATTTCGCGCCGTCTCCGGAGCGCGGGCCGTTCACCGACGAGGATCTGCCGGCGATCGAGGCGGAGATGCGCCGGGTCATCTCCCAGGACGCGCCGCTGGTGCGCGAAGTGTGGACTCGCGACGAGGTCCGCGCCTTCTTCGAGAAGACGGGCGAGCGCTTCAAGGCCGAATGGGTCATGGAGCTTCCGGAGCACGAGACGATCACCATGTATCGCTCGGGCGAGTGGGTCGATCTTTGCCGCGGTCCGCACCTTGCATCGACCGGCAAGCTCGATCCCAATGCATTCAAGCTGACGCGGGTGTCCGGCGCCTATTGGCGCGGCGACCAGAAAAACGCGATGCTGTCGCGTATCTACGGCACCGGCTGGCTCAACAAGAAGCAGCTCGATTCGCATCTCGTCCGGCTGGAGGAAGCGGCCAAGCGCGACCATCGCCGCATCGGCGCGGAAATGGACCTGTTCCATCTCCAGTCCGAAGCGCAAGGCTCCGTCTTTTGGCACCCGAACGGCTATATCGTCTGGCGGGCGCTGGAAGCCTATATGCGCCGCCGCCTGGACGCGACCGGCTATCGCGAGGTCCGGACTCCGCAGCTGATGGATGCGCGCCAGTGGGAGCAATCCGGTCACTGGGGCAAGTATCGCGAGAACATGTTCGTCGTGCCGGACGAGATTCCCAGCACCGACGACGAGGCGCCGATCCTCTCCGGCGATGCCGATCTGATGGCGCTGAAGCCGATGAACTGCCCGGCGCACGTGCTCATCTTCCGGCAGGGGATCAAATCCTATCGCGATCTGCCGATCCGCATGGCCGAGTTCGGCTGCTGTCATCGCAACGAGCCGCATGGCGCCCTGCACGGCATCATGCGCGTCCGCCAGTTCACCCAGGACGATGCGCACATCTTCTGCCGCGAAGACCAGCTGATCGACGAGATCCGCGAGTTCTGCGACCTGCTCGACAGCGTGTATCGCGATCTCGGCTTCGACAATTATGCGATCAAGCTGGCGCTTCGGCCCGATCAGCGCTTCGGCTCCGATGCGGACTGGGACAAGGCCGAGCAGATCCTGCGCGAAGCGGTCCACGCCGCCGGGCGGGACACCGAGGATTATGGCTGGGAAGAGCTTCCGGGCGAGGGCGCCTTCTACGCGCCGAAGCTGGAATTCCACCTGCGCGATGCGATCGGTCGTACCTGGCAGGTCGGCACCATCCAGGCGGATACGGTGCTGCCGGAGCGGCTCGACGCCTCCTACGTGGGCGAGGACGGCCAGCGCCATCGCCCGGTGATGCTTCACCGCGCGATCCTCGGCACGTTCGAACGGTTCATCGGCATCCTCATCGAGCATCATGCCGGCCGTTTCCCGGCCTGGCTCGCGCCGGTGCAGGCGGTGGTCGCGACGATCGTTTCCGACGCGGACGATTATGCCGAAGAGGTCGTGCGCACCCTGCGAGCGGCCGGAATCCGCGCCGAGGCCGATCTGCGCAACGAGAAGATCAACTACAAGGTCCGCGAACACAGCCTCAAGAAGGTCCCGAACCTGCTCGTCATCGGCAAGCGCGAGGCGGAAGAACGGACGGTCGCCTTGCGTCCGCTTGGCGTCGATGCGCGGCAGGAGGTGGTTTCGCTGGACGCCGTGGTCGCCCGGCTGGTCGCCGAAGCGACGCCGCCCGATCTTCGCCCGAACTGAACGTTCGCAGGCGCCGTTCGCGCGCGGCGGGGCAATGTTGCCCTGCCGCGACGGTGCGAAAAAATGACGCGGCCGGTCGCCGCCCCACCTTTCAATCGGGGGCGGGATTGACTACCTGTGCCCCTGAATAGGTCTAGATGGAGATATTGCTATACGTCCGCCAATGATGAGGCGCCCTGTCGCCCCGCCGATGAACGGCCCTCGCTTCAACGAATTCATCTCCGTGCCGCGCGTGCGCGTGATCGATGAGAATGGCGAGAATCTCGGCGTAATGCTCACCGCCGAAGCGATGGAGCAGGCTGCGGAAGTCGGCCTCGACCTGGTCGAGGTCTCGCCGGGCGCCGATCCGCCCGTGTGCAAATTCCTGGACGTGGGCAAGTTCAAGTACGAAGCCCAGAAAAAGGCGAATCTCGCCCGCAAGTCGCAGAAGACGCAGGAGATCAAGGAGATCAAGATGCGTCCGAACATCGACGATCACGATTACGACACCAAGATGAAGAAGGTCGTCGACTTCATCAAGGAAGGCGACAAGGTGAAGATCACCCTGCGCTTCCGCGGTCGCGAGCTCGCCCATGGCCAGCTCGGCATGCAGCTTCTCCACCGGGTGCAGGAAGGCGTGGCGGAGATCGCCAAGGTCGAGCAGCATCCGCGCATGGAAGGCCGGCAGATGCTGATGGTGCTCTCGCCGCGCTGATTCGCTGCCGTTCGATCAGGGTGGCCCGTGAATGGCGTGCCTCCTGTGTCGCGATGAGGCAGTTGAAGCCTTAATCCGGCGCAATTCGGGACAGAACGCCGCTCCTTGGGATTTGCCCGCGCAAATCGTCAAGGGGCGGCGTTTCGCATCTGCTGAGGATGCCGTAGCGGAAGCGTTTCTGCAGCGTTTCGTTCCGCAACCATTATTGTTGCGCAAACGCCATGAATTCATCGAAATCGGCAGAAAAGCGCGGTTTCCCGCTTCTCCACGAGCCCATCTTTCACTAGCCTCCAAAAAAAACAGACAAAAAGTCGTTTTGAGGGAGGATGCACTATGTCGAAGTCCTTTTGGCTGATGTCGGCCGGGATTGCCGCAATGACGGCCGCGCCCGCTTACGCGCAGGACAACACACCCGAGGGTCAGGGTCCGGATGCCGCAACTGCGGCCAGTGGCGCGGTCCAGCAGGGAAGTCCAAATCAAGGTGCCGCGGACGATGACGGCGGACAGTCCGGCAACGAAATCATCATCACCGCGAACCGGCGGGCCAGTCCGCTGTCCGACGTACCGATCGCAGTAAGCGCGGTGACGGCGGAAAGCCTCCAGAATTCGGGCGCGACCGACATCCGCTCGCTCAATCAGCTGGCGCCGTCGCTGCTCGTGTCCTCCACCGGCACTGAGGCCAACGGCTCTGCCCGTATCCGCGGCATCGGCACGGTCGGCGACAATCCGGGCCTTGAAAGCTCGGTCGCGGTGTTCATCGACGGCGTCTATCGCAGCCGCACGGGTGTCGGCCTGAACGAGCTCGGCGAGATCGAGCGGGTCGAGGTGCTGCGCGGACCGCAGGGCACCTTGTTCGGCCGCAACGCCTCCGCGGGCCTTATCAACATCGTCTCGAAGAAGCCGGCCTTTGAATTCGGCGGCGGCGGCGAGGTCACCTACGGCAATTACGATCTGTGGCGGTTCGCCGGCGGCATCACCGGACCGATCACCGACACCCTGGCCTTTCGCCTCGACGGCGTCGCGGTTCAGCGCGACGGATTCTATCGCAACATCACGCAAGGGGGCGACAGCGAGAGCCGGGTCAACGACCGCGATCGCTATTTCGTTCGCGGACAATTGCTCTTCCAGCCGAGCGAGGATCTCAGCTTCCGTTTGATCGGCGATTATACCCACCGCAAGGAAAGCTGCTGCGCCGCGGTGTACGTCGCCACCAAGGAGTCGGTCGATCCGACCCTCGCCACCAATGCGGGCGGCTTCAACACCGACGGCGCTTTCGTGCTCAGCCCGACCAACCGGATCGTCGATGTGCTGCGCAGCCTCGGCGGAGTGGTCAGCTATCCGCCCGCCGATCCTTACGAGCGCGAATTCACGCTTTCGCCGAACCGGACGTTCCGCAACACCACCAAGGATTGGGGTGTCTCGGGCGAGCTCAATTACGATTTCGGCGGTGCCACGCTGACCTCGATCAGCGCCTACCGCTATTACAAGTCCGGCGGCGCCGGAGACGTCGATTATTCGAACGTCGATCTCACCTACCGCGACGACGATGGCCTCGCCTATCGCCGCTTCAAGACCTTCACCCAGGAGCTGCGCCTGCAGGGCGCGGCGTTCAACGACAAGCTCGACTGGCTGATTGGCGGCTATTACGCGAACGAGAAATTGCAGGTCTCCGACAACCTGAAGTTCGGATCTCAATATGGCGCATTCGCCTCCTGCCGCATCGTCGCGACGATCAATCCCAACCCGGTGCTCCGCGATCCGACCCGGTCCGGCTGCCTCAGCCCGACCGGTCGTGCCGTGCTCGCAGGTCCCGGAGCCCTGGGCCCGATCGGCGCCCCGATCATCTTCTCGGGCTTGGAACGGCTTTCGACGCTCAACAACCTCGGCGATCAGCGCGCCATCTACAATCAGGCGAGCGAGAATTGGGCGCTGTTCACCCACAACATCTTCAACATCACGGACACGCTCAGTCTCACCCTCGGTGCTCGGTACACCCACGAGCGCAAGGAGTTCGACGCGAACTTCAACAACAACAATAATGTCTGCCCCGCACAGCAAGCCGCGCTCTCGCCGTTGTTGGCAAATCCGGCGCTGGCGGGGTTGCGTGATCTGATCGGCGGCATCATCACCCTCACCTGCACGGGCAATTCGAGTTCGAGCCTCAACAGCCTCGCACTCGAGGACGAGTTCAGCGAGAGCGAATGGACCGGCACCGCAGTGCTGTCGTGGAAGCCGACGCCGCGGCTGATGACCTATGCCAGCTACTCGAAGGGCTACAAGGCCGGCGGCTACAATCTCGATCGATCGGATCTCGGCGGAATCAACGGCGTCTTCGGACCCCGCAGCAACGCCGATGCGCCGGGCCTTCGCTTCGAGCCGGAGAAGGTCGACGCTTTCGAACTCGGCGCCAAGTTCAATCTCCGCAAGTTCAACCTGAACGTCGCCGCCTTCCGGCAGGAGTTCAAGACGTTCCAGCTCAACACGTTCAACGGCTCGATCTTCATCGTCCAGAACATTGCGTCCTGCTCGGATGATCTGAACGGTGCGGACTTCGACAACAGCCCGACGACCGGCGCCTGCGCCGGCAAGACCAAGGCGGGCGTCATCTCGCAGGGCGTCGAGCTCGAGGCATCCCTGTTCCCGGCGCCCGATCTCGCGATCACCGCCGGCTATACCTATGCCGATACGCATTATAAGCGGAACCTGGTCGGCAGCTCGAGCGGCGAGGCGCTCAGCAACGCGCTCTTCCTGCTACCGGGAAGCCAGCTCTCGAACGCACCGAAGAATGTGGTGACCGCCTCGCTGGCCTACACGCCCGACATCGGCACGAGCGGTCTGTCCGGCCTCTTCTATGTCGACACGCGCATGACGTCGGACTTCAACACCGGCTCCGATCTGTTCCCCGAAAAGGCGCAGGACGGTTTCACCGTGGTCAATGCTCGCATCGGCATTCGCGGGCCGGGACAGCGCTGGGCGCTGGAATTCTGGGGCCAGAACATCTTCAACATCGATTACCAGCAGGTCGCCTTCAACACGCCGTTCCAGGGCGCTGGCAGCATTGCCCAGACCCAGGCGTTCGGCTCGGTCGGCAACCAGCTCTTCTCGTCCTTCCTGGCCGAACCGCGCACCTACGGCGTGACCGGCCGCTTCAAGTTCTGATCGGTGGTCTCGGCCGGGCGCGAGGCCGGCCGATCCGCTCACCAGGGGAAGGGCTCTCGGCATCCGCCGGGAGCCCTTTTCCTATTGGTTGCTCACGCCGCCTTCTGCCCCGCCGTGGGCTCGGACGCGGCCTTGAGCAGGCGCTCCTGGAGCGCCTTGAGCTTGGGCGGCGACGTAATCTTCTCGCGTGAAGCGTCGGTCAGGTAGAAGACGTCGACCGCGCGCTCGCCATAGGTGGCAATGTGGGCGGAATGGACGACGATCTTCATGTCGTAAAGCGCGCGGGCAAGGCCGCTCAGCAGCGCCGCGCGGTCGCGCGCATTGATCTCGACCACGGTGTAGCGGCTCGACGCATTGTTATCGATGAACACTTCGGGATGGACGGTGAACGCCTCCGCGCGGGGCAGCGGCAGCGCCCTGGATTCGAGCCGCTCCATCGGGATTTCGGCGCCTTCGACGGCGCGGAGCACTTTCTCCTCGAGCCGCTTGAGCTGGTGACGGTCGGCATAAGGGCCGCCGCCCGCATCCTGGACCAGGAAATTGTCGATCGCCATGCCGTCATTGGTGGTGTGGATGCGCGCGTCGATGATGTTGCCGGCGGCCATGCTGATCGCGCCGGTGAGCCGGAAGAACAGGCCGCGGCGGTCGGGGGCGTAGACTGAAACGAGGGTTGCCCCGCGCTCGGTTTGAACCGAGGTCGCGATCGGCCGCTCGGCACCGGGCGCGCGATCGCAGGCGTCCATCAGCCGCGCATTGCGCTCGATCACGTCGATCGGCTCGGCCAGCCAGTAACTTCCGGGCAGCCGCCAGACGAGCCGTTCGAACCGGCTCTCGTCCCATTTCAGGCGCGCGGCAAGGTCGCTCTGGATCGTCTCGATCCGCTCCTTGCGGCCGGTCTCCTTGTGGCCGAGACGGAGCACTTCCTCTGCCGAATTGAACAATTCCTGCAGCAGCTGCCGCTTCCAGCTGTTCCACACGCCCGGGCCGACCGCGCGGATATCGACGATGGTGAGGATCAGCAGCAATCGCAGTCGCTCCAAGCTTTTCACATGGGCTGCGAAATCCTGGATCGTCTTGGGATCTGACAGGTCGCGCTTGAACGCGGTCGCCGACATCTGGAGGTGCCAGCGTACCAGCCAAGCGACGGCGTCGGTTTCGGCGTCGGTTAGTCCGAAGCGCGGACACAGGGTCTCTGCGATCTCGGCGCCGAGGATCGAATGGTCCCCGCCACGGCCCTTGGCGATGTCGTGGAGCAGCACCGCAACGTAGAGCACCCGCCGCGACGTGATCGATCTGAATATCGATGTCGCCAGCGGATGATCCGTCTTGAGCTCGCCCCGCTCGATCCGCGCCAGCAGTCCGATCGCGCGGATGGTATGCTCGTCGACCGTATAATGATGGTACATGTCGAACTGCATCTGCGCGACGACGCGGCCGAATTCGGGAACGAAGCGGCCGAACACGCCGGCCTCGTTCATCCATCGAAGCACCGTCTCGGGATCGCGCGGCGAGCTCAGCACGTCGAGGAACAGCGCATTGGCGCGTGGATCGGCGCGTACGTCGCGGTCGATCAGCTTGGCATCGCGCGCGGCAGCGCGCATGGCCAGCGGGTGGATCTCCAGCCCGTCGCGATCGGCGAGCGCGAAGATCTGCAGCAGGCGGACCGGATCCTGGTGGAAGAAATCGTCGTTGGGCAGCGCCAGGCGGCCGCGCTCGAGCACGAAGCCTTCCAGCTTGCGTCGTCGCCGGGTGAGCGCCGGAAATCCGAAGCGCATGCCGCGGCGGGCGAATTTCTCGTCGAGATGGGCGAGGAACACCCCGGTAAGGTCGCCGACCATTTTTGCATGCAGGAAATAGTGGCGCATGAACCGCTCGACCGGAAACGTCCCCGGTCGCTGCGCATAGTTCATGCGGGTCGCAATCTCGCGCTGATAGTCGAAGGTCAGCCGCTCCTCGGCGCGGTTGGTGACGAGGTGGAGGTGGCATCGCACCGCCCACAGGAAGCGCTCGGCACGCTGGAACTGGCGCAATTCGTCGGGCGTGAGCAGTCCGACCTCGACCAGTTCGGCTACGCTGCCGACCTTGTAGGCATATTTGCCGATCCAGAAGAGCGTGTGGAGATCGCGGAGGCCACCTTTGCCTTCCTTGACGTTGGGTTCGACGACATAGCGGCTGTCGCCCATCCGCTCGTGGCGCGCATTGCGCTCCTGCAGCTTCTCGGTGACGAACTGGCGGACGGTACCGGCGACCACCTCCTTGTGGAAGCGCTGCTCGCATTCGGCGTAGAGCCGCTCGTCGCCCCACAGATAGCGCGCCTCAAGCAGCGCGGTGCGGACCGTATGGTCGGCGATCGCGACGGCGATCATCTCGCTGACCGACCGGCTGGAATGGCCGACCTTGAGGCCGAGATCCCAGAGCAGATAAAGCATCGATTCGATGACCTGCTCGGTCCAGGGCGTCGGCTTCCACGGAGTCACGAATGCGATGTCGACGTCCGAATGCAGCGCCATCTCGCCGCGCCCATAGCCGCCGACCGCCATCAGCAGCAGCCGCTCGGATTCGGTCGGGTTGTGCAGCGGGTAAAGGCTCGTGACGATGAAGTCATAGGCCAGACGCAGCAGCTGATCGGTGAGAAAGGCGTAAGCGGCGGCGGTCTCGGTGCCCTGCCACGGCCGTTCCGCAAAGCGCCGGGCGATCTCGGCGCGACCGGCATGCATCGCCTCCTTGAGCAACCGCGTGGCGGCTAGGCGCCGCGCCGCGTCGTCGCCCTCGATCGTAGCCAGCCGATCGGCGAGGTCGCGCCGGTCGATGATCGCCTTCTTGGCGGGAACGAGGGCGAAGCGCGTCCCCATCAGCCGGCTTCGGCGGCGATCCGCTTCAAGCGGTAGATGAGGTCGAGGGCTTCGCGCGGGCTCAGCGCGTCCACGTCGATGTCGTCCAGCGCGGCATGGACCGGATCGACGCTCTCTTCCTCCGCCTGCGCCGCCGCCGCGAACAGCGGCAGATCGTCGAGCCCGGCAGCGATGCCGCCGGTCGCCGCCCGCCCTGCTTCGAGCTTCGCGAGCACCGATTTGGCGCGCGCGAGCACCGGGCCGGGCAGCCCGGCGAGCTTGGCGACGGCGAGGCCATAACTCCGATCGGCCGGACCGCGGCCGAGCTCGTGCAACAGTACGAGATCGCCCTTCCATTCGCGGGCGCGGACATGGTGGAGCGAAAGCGCGTCGAGCCGCTCGGCGAGCCGGGTGAGCTCGTGATAATGGGTGGCGAACAGGCACCGGCAGCGATTGCGGTCGTGGATCGCCTCGACCACGGCCCAGGCGATCGCAAGACCGTCATAGGTGGATGTGCCGCGGCCGACTTCGTCGAGGATGACGAAGCTGCGTTCGGTCGCTTGCGAGAGGATCGCTGCGGTCTCGACCATCTCGACCATGAAGGTGGAGCGGCCTCGCGCGAGATTGTCGGACGCGCCGACGCGGCTGAACAGGCGATCGACGAGACCGAGCGTCGCGCGCGTTGCGGGGACGTAGGCGCCGGCCTGGGCGAGCACCGCGATCAGCGCATTCTGGCGCAGGAAGGTCGATTTGCCGCCCATGTTCGGGCCGGTGACGAGCCACAGCCGCTCCTGTTCCGAAAGGCCGCAATCGTTGGCGACGAAGCGCCCGCCGGACGCGCGCACCGCATCCTCGACCACGGGGTGGCGGCCGCCTTCGATCTCGAAGCAATTGTGGCCGACGAAATGCGGCCGCGACCAGCCGCCCTCGACGGCGCGCTCGGCAAGCCCCGCCGAGACGTCGAGCCGGGCGAGTGCATCGGCGGCGGCGGCGATCGCCTCCGAGCGGTGCAGCGCCTCGCCGATCAGAGTCTCGAGATGCGCCGCCTCGGCGGCAAGCGCGTGGGCGCCGGCCTGACCTACTCGCATCGCATGCTCGTGCAGGTCGGGCGCGTTGAAGCGCACCGCCCCCGCCATGGTCTGCCGGTGGGTGAAGCCGGAATCGGCCGCCATCAAAGCGTCGGCATGTTTGGCCGGCACTTCGATATGATAGCCGAGCACGCCATTGTGTCGGATCTTGAGTGCCGCCACCCCGGTCCGCTGGCGGTAATCGGCCTCCAGCAAGGCGATCGCCCGCCGGCCTTCGCCGCCCGTGGCGCGAAGCGTGTCGAGCGCGGCGTCATAGCCTTCGGCGATATAGCCGCCCTGCGCCGCATCGATCGGCGGCGACGGCACGAGGGCGCGGGAGAGCAGATCGACGAGTTCGCCATGGCCGGTCAGCGTCGGCAGCAAGGCCGAGAGAAGATCCGGCTGATCGGGTATGGCGGCAAGCCTGGCGTGGAGCCGGCGCGCTTCGCCGAGGCCGTCGCGAAGTTGGCCAAGGTCGCGCGGACAGCCGCGGCCCGCGACCAGCCGTCCGAGAGCACGGCCGATGTCCGGCAGCGCCTTGAGCTGGCGGCGGACGAGATCGCGGGTGCCGGCATCGCGTTCGAACAGGGTGACGAGATCGAGGCGCGCTTCGATCAGCGTTCGATCGAGCAAGGGTGCACCGATATCGGACGCGAGCAGCCGGGCGCCGGCGCCGGTCACCGTGCGATCGACGGCGTGGAGCAGGCTGCCCGGGCGACCGCCGGATGTGGCGACGGTCAGCTCGAGGCTCTCGCGCGTTGCCGCGTCGATCATCATGTGATCGCCCGAGGCGCGCACCACCGGCGGCCGCAGGAACGCCACGGAGTCGCGTGCGACCTCATCGAGATAGGTCAGCAGCCCTCCGGCGGCGCAAAGCGCCGGCCGGTCGAAGCTGCCGAAGCCGTCGAGGGTCAGGACGTCAAAGCGATCTTTGAGCCGCTTCTCCGCGGCCATGCTGTCGAAGCCGGCGCGCCGCTCCTGCGTTTCGACGCCGGAAATCGGCTCTGGTGCGATGATTTCGGCCGCCGCAAGCCGGGCAAGCTCGGCATCGAGCGATGCGGCAGGGATCGAGCCGAGCTCGAACCGCCCGGTGGAGATGTCCGCCGCGGCGATGCCGTAGCGCTCGCCCGCCTTGGCGACGGCGACGAGCCAATTGGCGGCGCGCGAATCGAGCAGGGCTTCCTCGGTCAGCGTGCCGGCGGTGACGACGCGCACGATGGCGCGGTTGACCACCGACTTGGATCCACGCTTCTTCGCCTCGGCCGGGCTCTCGGTCTGCTCGGCGATCGCGACCCGGTGTCCGCCTTTGATCAGCCGCGCGAGATAGGTTTCCGCGGCATGGATCGGCACGCCGCACATCGGGATCGGCTCGCCGAGATGCTCGCCGCGCGACGTCAACGCGATGTCGAGGCACTGAGCCGCCGCCTTGGCATCGTCGAAGAACAATTCGAAGAAGTCGCCCATCCGGTAGAAGAGCAGACAGTCCGTCGCGTCCGCCTTCAGCGCCAGATATTGCGCCATCATCGGAGTCGGGGCGGCGGCGCTGCGCTCGCTTGCCGGAGTTTCCGTCTTCACCTTGGTTGCCATCGGCGCAGGGATAAAGGCTCGGGAGCCAAAGCGGAACGTCTTCCTGTCATTCGTCCCCAGCTTTTCGCGTTCGGCCGGCGTCCTGCCGCTCCGCCGTGACAGTGCATCCCTGTTCAGCCCCGACGTAGCGTCCACCATCGCGGCAATGGACGGGTTGCCCCATTCCGCTCCAAGGCCTTAGAGGGACCTCAAGGGAATAGAAAAGGCGCGATCATGAACGAAGGCAGCAACGTCAAATTCTCGGAGCAGGAAGCGCTCAACTTCCATTCCCAGGGGCGGCCGGGAAAGATCGAGATCGTGGCGTCCAAGCCGATGGCGACTCAGCGCGATCTCAGCCTCGCTTATTCCCCCGGTGTCGCCGTGCCGGTTCGCGCAATCGCGGCGGATCCCGCCACGGCTTACGATTATACCGCCAAGGGCAATCTCGTCGCCGTGATCTCGAACGGCACCGCGATCCTCGGCCTCGGCAATCTCGGCGCGCTCGCTTCCAAGCCGGTGATGGAGGGCAAGGCGGTGCTGTTCAAGCGCTTCGCCGACGTCGATTCGATCGATCTCGAGGTCGATACCGAGGACGCGGAGGCGTTCATCAACGCCGTCGCCTTGCTCGAGCCGAGCTTCGGCGGGATCAATCTTGAAGACATCGCCGCGCCCGATTGCTTCATCATCGAGCAGGCGCTGAAGGAGCGGATGAATATCCCGGTCTTTCACGACGATCAGCACGGCACCGCGATCATCACCGCCGCCGGACTGATCAATGCCTGCTATCTCACCGGGCGCGAGCTCAAGGACGTCAAGGTCGTGGTGAACGGCGCCGGCGCGGCGGCGATCGCCTGCACCGAGCTCATCAAGGCGATGGGCGTCCGCCACGGCAATGTCCTAATGTGCGACCGCACCGGAGTCATCTATCCGGAGCGTACCGACCTCGATCAGTGGAAGTCCGCCCATGCGGTGCCGACCGATCGCCGCACCCTCGCCGAGGCGCTGGTCGGCGCCGACATCTTCCTCGGCCTGTCCGCGGCCGGTGCGCTGAAGCCGGAGATGGTCAAGGACATGGCACCGAGCCCGATCATCTTCGCGATGGCCAATCCGGATCCGGAGATCATGCCGCCCGACGCGAAGGCGGCGCGCCCCGATGCGATTGTCGCCACCGGGCGCTCGGACTTCCCGAACCAGGTCAACAACGTTCTCGGCTTCCCCTTCCTGTTCCGCGGTGCGCTCGACGTGCGCGCGACGACGATCAACGACGAGATGAAGATCGCCGCCGCGCAGGCGCTTGCCGCGCTCGCGCGCCAGCAGGTCCCCGAAGAGGTCGCAGCCGCTTACGGCCGCGCGCACAGCTTCGGTCCCGATTACATCATCCCGGCGCCGTTCGATCCGCGGCTGATGGAGATCGTGCCGGCCGCGGTCGCCAAAGCCGCCATGGACACCGGCGTGGCGCGGTTCCCGATCAAGGACATGGCGGCCTATCGCACGGCGCTTCGCTCCCGCCTCAACCCGACCACGTCGGTGCTCGGCGCCGCTTATGAATCGGCGCGTGCCAATCCCAAGCGGGTGATCTTCGCCGAGGGAGAAGAGGATGTCGTGCTCCGCGCCGCCATCGCCTTCCGTGACGGTGGCTATGGTGTGCCGGTACTGGTCGGACGCGAAGATGTTTACGATCGGCTGCGCGCGCTCGGCGTCGACGACCCGAAGAGCTTCGAGCTGATCAACAGTCGTACCTACGATCGTGTCCCCGAAATGGTCGATTACCTTTATGAGCGACTGCAGCGCCGCGGACGCCTCCATCGCGAGATCGAGCGGATGGTGAACCAGGATCGCAACACCTTCGCAGCACTGCTCATGGCGCTCGGCGAAGGCGATGTGCTGATCAGCGGCGTCACCCGGCCTTATGCCCAGACTCTGCGTCAGTTCCTGCGGGTGCTCGATCCCAAGCCCGCCTGCACGCCGTTCGGCATCCACATCCTGGTCGGTAAGACCCACACCATCTTCATGGCCGACACCACAGTGACCGAGCGGCCGGATGCCGATCAGCTCGCCGACATTGCCACCCAGACGGCAGCGGTGGCCAGGCGCATGGGACATGAGCCCCGGGTCGCGTTCCTCTCTTACTCGAATTTCGGCAATCCCGAGGGTGTGTTCCTCGACAATATCCGCGGTGCCGTGCGTATCCTCGACAACCGCAGTGTCGACTTCGAATATGAAGGGGAGATGGCGCCCGACGTCGCGCTCAATCCTGCCCTGCAGCGCGTCTACCCGTTCAGCCGTCTTACCGGCCCCGCCAACGTGCTGATCATGCCTGGACTGCAGTCCGCGAACATCTCGGCCAAGCTGCTCGCCGAACTCGGCGGCGATTCGGTGATCGGCCCGATGCTGATCGGTATGGCGCAGCCGGTACAGGTCGCACCGATGACGGCGACCTCCTCCGATCTCGTCACCCTCGCGGTGCTCGGCGCCGGCGGCATCGTCGGCTGAGCCGGGTGATTTCGAGCCCACCGAAAAGGCCGCCGCGCTCTTCCGAGCACGGCGGCCTTTTCGTTGTTCCGTCTGACGTTTAGCGTGGGTTGTCCGGCGATCCGGTGTTCTGGCCGCCAGGCGCAGTGCCCGATCCGACGGCGCCGATATTCCCGAACAGCTCGTCGAAGAAGCTGCGATTGCGTCCGAGGGTCGGCGTTTTGTCCTTGCTGGGATCGATCGAAACGACCTGCTCGAGACCCTTGCGATCGACCGACGCGACGTTGCCGGCCGCATCGAATCGAACCCGCAGCACCGTTTGCTCGTTCGGCTGGGGTTTGTTGAACGCCAGGTTCTTGGTGGTGCGGGACACGTAATACCAGTCGGTGTCGCTGAACTGGCCGGTGAAGGTCGGACGGCCAAGCGTCGCCTGCACGGAGTCGCGATTGTCGACGCCCGGCTGGACGGCGGTGATCAGCGCTTCGTCGGCCAGATAGCCCTGGTGATCGGTCACCCGGGTGCAGGCGGTCGAAAGCAGGGCGCCCGCGAGCGTGAGTCCAAGAGCGAAGCCGCGTGCATGCCGAACCATCATTTTGAAAATTCTCCCGAATCGACCGGCTTATTCCGCACGGGGCCGGCGCCTGCCTTGTCGGCAGGGATAGAAGGCCCCAATATCGCAAGCAAGCTGAACGGCGCAAGTACGCCCCTTTCCGATCCGGAGCCGCCTTTGTCCTTCCTGACTCGAATCTTCGGCAATCCCGCCAAGGAGCGCGCCCGTTTGCGCCCGCTCTACGACGCCATCGTGATGGAGGCGCGGCAGCCGATCTGGTATCGCGACGGCAAGGTTCCCGACACGTTGGAAGGCCGGTTCGACATGGTCTCGACGGTCCTGTCGCTGGTTCTGCTGCGGCTCGAACATGAGGGGGAGGCGCTGACGCCGCAGACCATCCTGCTCACCGAATTGTTCATCGACGACATGGACGGCACGCTGCGCCAGCTTGGCATCGGCGACATCATCGTCGGCAAGCATGTCGGCAAGATCATGGGTGCGCTCGGCGGCCGGCTCGGTGCATTCCGCGATGGATTCGCCGGCAAGGCCGATCTCGGCGAGGCCGTCCGTCGCAACATCTTCAGGGACGATCCGTCATCGAACGCGGCGGTTGATTTCGTCAGCGGCCGCCTCGCGGCTCTTCACGCGGGTCTTGCTGCGATCCCGACCAGCGATGTCCTCGGCGGAAAGATCGCCAGATGAGTCCGGAATTCAGCCGCACCTACCGGGTCGACACGCTCGGGGCCGGTGCACGTCAGGTCGAGATCGCTGCCGACGACGCGGAGCGGGTCGCCCTCGCCAGGCGGTTCAACCTTGTGGCGATCCACCGCATTGCGGCCGAAGCCGCGCTCAGTCGCAATGGCGAGATCGTCACTGCCAGAGGCAAGGTCTCCGCTGCGGTGACGCAGAGCTGCGTCGGCACCGGCGACCCGGTCGAGGCGGACGTGGACGAGGCATTCGTGATCGAATTCCGCCCGCATCCGGAGGGGCTTGGTCCGGACGAGGAGATCGAACTTGGGGAGGGCGAGATGGACGTCGTCTTCTACGACGGTGCCGCCGTCGACCTCGGCGAGGCCGTCGCGGAGACCATGTCGCTCGCCCTCAATCCCTTCCCCCGCTCTCCGGCCGCCGAGGAAGCGCTGCGCGCCGCCGGCGTGAAGAGCGAGGAGGAGGCCAAGGCAGAGTCGAACCCGTTCGCTGCCCTTGGCGCCCTCAAGGACAAATTGGGGAAGTAGGCGCCGGTTACAGGGCGTCCCAGTCGATCAAGGCGTGCCTGTCGAGCGCCTGCGGTGCCTCGGGCATCGGATATTTGAGGCCCGTCGCGCAGTTGAACAGGATGGTGCTGTCCTCCGCCGCGACGAGGCCGTCGGCGAGCGCCTGGCGGTAGGCGGCCAAGGTCGCGCCACCCTCCGGACAGAGCAGCAGGCCGTCCTGCCGCGCCGCGTCGTCCACCGCGTCGAGGATCGCCGCATCGCTGACCGCCAGCGCGCGGCCGCCGCTTTCGCGCACGGCCCGCAGGATGAGGAAATCGCCTACGGCCCGCGGCACCCGGATCCCGGCGGCGACGGTGTGGGCGTCCTCCCAGCGGTCGGCATGTTCGACGCCGTCCTCGAACGCCTTCACGATTGGGGCGCAGCCGGCCGCCTGGACCGCGAACATCTTCGGCCGCTCGGATCCGATCCAGCCAAGTGCCTCCAGCTCGGCGAAAGCCTTCCACATGCCAATCAGGCCGGTGCCGCCGCCGGTCGGGTAGAAGATTGCCTTGGGGAGGGTCCAGCCAAGCTGGGCGGCGAGCTCCAGGCCCATCGTCTTCTTTCCCTCGATCCGGTAGGGCTCCTTCAGGGTCGAGAAATCGAACCAGCGGCCCTGCCGCGCGCCCTCACCGACGATCGCGCCGCAATCGTCGATCAGGCCGTTGACCCGCCACACCCGCGCGCCCTGCATCGCGATCTCGCGGACATTGATCTCAGGCGTATCGGCCGGGCAGAAGACGATCGTCTCGATCCCGCAGCGGCTGGCATAAGCGGCGAGCGCAGCGCCGGCATTGCCGTTCGTCGGCATCGCGATCCGGGTGATTCCGAGGGCCTTGGCCATCGCAACCGCCATGACCAGGCCGCGCGCCTTGAACGATCCGGTGGGCAGGCGGCCTTCGTCCTTGACGAGGACGTTCGCGCCGCCCGCTTTCAGGAGCGGCACGAGCGGCGTTTCGATCTCGCCGAGGCTGACGATGTCCGTGGTCGCGCGCACCGGCAGCAATTCGCGCCACCGCCACAAGTCGGTAGGCCGGGCCGCGATCTCGTCGCGCGTGACCTGCGTCCTCATCGCATCGAGATCGTAGCGGACGAGCAGGGGTCGGCCGGCGCTGGACTGGCCATGGACCTGATCGGCCTCGTAAACTTCGCCGGTCAGCGAGCATTCGAGATTGGTGACGAAGGTCGGGCGGTGTTCGACCAGATTGGAATTGAGTGTCATTCCAGCCCTCTAGAGGGGCAGGCGGTCGTGCGTCGAGAACTATCGGCGGCCTCCCGGCCTATCGGCCGGGGGGACGCAGGACGGATCAGAACGGAACGTCGTCGTCGAGGTCGCTGTCGAACGCAGGCGCCGGGCGCGATTGCGGGCGCGAGCCGCCGCCGCCGCTTCCCCCACCGAATCCGCCGCCGCCGCCACCACCAGAGCCGCCGCCGCCGAAGCCACCCTCATAGCCGCCGCCGAAATCGTCGCCGTAGCCGCCGCCACCGGAGCCGCCACCGCCGCCCCCGCCACGAGAATCGAGCAGCACGAGCTCGCCGCGGAAACGCTGCAGCACGATCTCGGTCGAATATTTGTCCTGGCCGCTATTGTCGGTCCATTTGCGGGTCTGCAGCTGGCCCTCGATGTAAACCTTGGAGCCCTTCTTCAGATAGGATTTGGCGACCTTGCCGAGATTCTCGTTGAAGATGACCACCCGGTGCCATTCGGTGCGCTCCTGGCGCTGACCGTCGCGGTCCTTCCAGGTTTCCGAGGTGGCGATGCGCAGGTTGACCACCTCGCCGCCATTGTTGAGCGACCGGCTTTCCGGGTCGTCGCCCAGATTGCCGACCAGAATCACCTTGTTGACGCCCGCCATTCGATCAGTCCTTCCTTAGAGGCCGAGGGCGGTCGCGGTCCAAAATGTCGCGCCAGCCGCCAGCCATGCGAGAGTGAACAGATAGCCTAGCATGAAGGCCGGCCATTTCCACCCGTTGGTCTCCCGCCGCGTCACCGCAATTGTGGATAAGCATTGCGGGGCGAACACGAACCAGACGAGGAAGGCGAGCGCGGTCGGCAGTGACCAGCGACCGCGGAGCTGTTCCTTGAGCGGCTGCTCGGCAGCTGCCTCGTCCTCGGCATCGATCGAATAGGCGGTTGCCAAGGCCGACACGGCGACTTCGCGAGCGGCCATGGCCGGTATGAGCGCCAGCGCGATCTCGTGGTTGAACCCGATCGGACGAACCAAAACTTCCAGGCCTGACGCGATCTTTCCCGCAATCGAGCTCTCAAGCGCGGTTTCTCCCGCCTTCGGCTGGGGGTAGGAGAGCAGCGCCCAGAGCACGACCGTCGAAACGAGGATGATCGTTCCCGCCCGCTTCAGGAAGATAAGCGCGCGTTGCCAGAGGCCCAGCACGATATCGCGCAGCTGGGGGAGCTGATATTTCGGCATCTCGAGCAGAAAGCCACGCGGGGTGCCGCGAGTCACCGTCATGCGCAGGAACAGCGCTGCGATCAGAGCGCCGAACACGCCGGCGACGTAGAGGCCGAAGAGGACGAGGCCCTGAAGGCCGAACGCCCCCGCCACGGCGCGATCTGGGAAGAAGGCCCCGATGATCATCGTGTAAACCGGAAGGCGCGCCGAACATGTCATCAGCGGGGCGATCAGTATCGTGGTCAGCCGGTGCTTTGGATCCTCGATGCTGCGTGTCGCCATGATCCCCGGCACCGCGCAGGCGAAGGAGGAGAGAAGGGGAATGAAGGCGTGGCCGGACAGGCCGACCCGCGCCATCAGCCGGTCCATCAAAAAGGCTGCACGGACCATGTAGCCGGTCGCCTCGAGCAGCAGGATGAAGAAGAACAGGATGAGGATCTGCGGCAGGAAAACGATGACAGCACCGACGCCCGCGAGAATGCCGTCCACCAGCAGCGATCGGATGGGGCCCTCGTTCAGTGTCCCGGTGGCCATGGTCTGAAGCGATACGACGCCTGCATCGATCCATTCGGCGGGGGCGACAGCCCAAGCGAACACCGCCTGGAACATGAGGAACATGATGGTGAGAAAGATGATCGGACCGGCCACTGGGTGAAGGGCGATCGAATCAAGCAATTGCGTCGTACGCCGGACGGCCGTTTCGCTGATGGTCGCCTTGCGTGCGATTGCCCTCGCCCGTCTTTGGACGATCGTGAAGTCCTCGACCGCCACGGGCCGCGGCCGGACCACGCGGGCGGCCGTGACCGCCTCGCTGATCGCTTCGCGAAGTTCGTCGGTGCCGCGGCGCCGCACCGCCACTGTGGCGATGACGGGGACCCCCAGTTCGCGCTCAAGGATCTGCGGATCGATCTCCAGTCCGTCGCGGCGGGCGAGATCGACCATGTTGAGCGCGACCACGGTCGGCAGCCCGAGATCGATAAGCTGCAACGCGAAACGCAGGTGATTGTCGAGATTGGTCGCGTCGAGGACGAGCAGCAGCGCGTCGGGCAGTCGCTCGCCGTCCTGCTTGCCCAGCACGACGTCGCGGGTGACTTCCTCGTCCGGGCTCGACGGCTCCAGGCTGTAGGCGCCGGGCAGGTCGACCAACTCGATCGGTCGTCCGTCGGGCAGGAACAGCCGGCCGGCTTTGCGTTCGACGGTGACGCCCGGATAATTGCCGACTTTCTGGCGCGCGCCGGTCAGCATGTTGAACAGGGCGCTCTTGCCGGCATTGGGATTGCCGACCACCGCCACCAGCGGGATCGTGGTCATGCGGCTTTCTGTTCCACCATGATTACCTGCGCCTGGGCGCGGCGCATCGCCACCGTCATACGGCCGATCCGGATCGCGAGCGGATCCTTGCCGAACGGCGCGCCGTGCAACGCCTCGATCGCCACCCCCTCGTCAAAGCCGAGATTCCGGAGACGCCGCGCATCGGTGTCCGAAAGACGCGACCAGTCGATCGCCGTCACGACGGCGGGAGTCCGGAAAGGCAGTTTGTCGAGCGATAGGGACATGTACTTGCGAGTGATTATCAATATCGCGCGAGGAAAGCCAGATGATTCCCAGATGAGTCAAGGCTGGGTATGTGGGGTCGTGTTGGGCTCGCCTGCAAGGTCGGCCACTTGATCGTCGGGCAGTACCTCGCCCGCCAGCGGCAGCGCCGGGCCGATCCAGAGTGCGTCATGGAGATGGTCTCGTCGAGGATTGGCGGTGTTGGGATGGACGAGGATCGATAGGCCCATATTGTTCAGCATCAGCCACGGAACGAGGCTGGAGAATAACGGCGGCGCGAACGCGACCTGGTACATGGCCCGGCTGTGCGGACCGACCGGGCGATCCCAGGCCCGTCCGAGCCGAACCGCGAAACGGTCCGCAATGGCGCCCTGAAGCGCCAGCGCAGCCGCCCGTCCGAAATCCGGATCGAAATAGATGTGGGCGTGGTAGCTGGCGATCTCGCCGATTTTGCGGAGCGGCGCCGCAGACACGTCAGGCGACCGGGTAGCGGAGCCGGCCAAGGAAGCGGCTGATCGACGGAACGCGCTCGCGGCTGCCGCGCCAGTTCGCCTTCAGTTTCTCGATCTTCATGACGTCGCCGATCCGGCGGTCGAGGAAGGCGCGGGTGTTGGCGATATTGTCGCTGTCGTCGTCCAGATAGACGAGCGTGGTCGATCCGTAGACGCCGCTCAGCATCGTCCGCTTGGTATAATGATTGAAGTCGGTGGAGCGGTCGCCAGCGATTCGCCAGATCCGATCCGCCGCCCGCCAGGCGAGCCGGGCACCCAGCACGAGATTCTGCGGCTGGCCGAGGATGGCGAGCGCACGACGGAGCGCCTCCTTATGCGGATTGATCGTCTCCAGCCGGTAAATGACCAGATCGTGGATGCGCTGGCGGATCTTCATCCCCTCGATTTTCTCGAGCGGGAAGGCGCGCGCAGTCGCCCGGTCGATCGAATCGAACCAGGCATCGATCATGTCCGGGGCGCCACCGGGAAAGGCGAGGCGTGCCCGCGGCGCCGGTACGCCGAGATCCGACGCCGCCATCGCGAGCGCCTCGTCGGTCCAGCCGTCGAACACCGCATTGGCGGGGATCAGCGGCGCCAGTGCGACGCGAAGCTCGTCGAGCGTCATCTCGGACGGGGAGATCTGTTCCATGACGGTCAAATGATCCCCCGCAGCGAAGGATGCAAGCGGCCCGGTTGCCCGGCAGGATTCGACGCGCGATAAGCGCGCGATCGTTTCGAAAAGGGGATGCCATGCATATCGCCGCCGCCGCGCTTCTGGCCGCATCCTTGTTGCTCGCGGCATGCGCGAACGATCCCCCCGACCAGGCCGGCTCCGCGCCAAACGCTACCGCCGCCTGGCGGCCCAGGCCCGTCACCGGCGCGCCGGAGCCGAACGACGTCATCGCCAAGGCGCCGGCGGACGCCTGGCGGGTGGTCGATCCCGACGCTCTGCTGATCATGGAATTTAAGGATGGCGGCCGGGTCGCCATCGAACTCGCGCCCGCCTTCGCCCCAGTCCACGTCGCCAATGTAAAGGCTTTCGCACGGTCGGGATGGTGGAACGGCTCGGCGATCTACCGCGTGCAGGACAATTACGTTGCTCAATGGGGCAATGGCGATGCCAAGACGGCGCTTCCGTCAGGCGTCGTCCGTCAGCCGGCCGCGGAATATGATCGGCCGCTTTCCGATCTTCGAGTGCGTGCGCTCGGCTATCCGGACAGCTATGCACCGATGGTCGGCCATGCCGAAAGCTGGCCGATCGGCTATGATCCGGCGGCCGGACGTGCCTGGCTCACCCATTGCTACGGAATGGTGGGCGTCGGCCGCGATCTTGCGCCCGACACCGGCACGGGTGGAGAACTCTACGCAATTATCGGCCATGCGCCGCGCCACCTCGATCTCAATATCGCGGTGATCGGGCGCGTTGTCGAAGGTATCGAGCTTTTGTCGGCACGCCCGCGTGGCACGGAAAAGCTTGGTTTCTACAAGGATGCTGCCCAGCACGTTCCAATCGCGCGGGTCCGACTTGCAAGCGACATGCCGGCCGCAGAGCGGCCCGCGTACGAGGTGCTCCGGTCGGATCATGACACGTTCGGGCAGTTCGTCACCGGACGCGCCAATCGCGGCGGAGGTTTCTTTCAGCGTCCCGCAGGCGGCGTCGATCTGTGCAATGTCCCGGTGCCGGTTCGAAAACGCGCCTGATACGCACCCTCGATATCCGTCGTCGCTCGGGCTAGGCTGCGTAAGCGGGCTCGGTGCCGAATACTGGACGGCGGATGCTGCGGACGATCTGACCGCCTGCGATCATCGGAGCATTTTCCAGCGGCAAAGCCGTCGTGCAGAAAGCACATTCCGCCATCGACCGTCCGATATACCAATGAGTTCGGCCGCACCCGGGGCAGTAATTGGTTTCGTGCTCACGATAGACGATATGATAACCGCGCGTCTCTGCCTTGGGGACAATGCAGCCGCCGCGGGCCTCAAGGATACTCGTCGCCATACTCGGCTCCTTTCTACTCACTTGCCGGCCCAACGAGCGATGACTCTGAAGAGTTTCATGGCTTTAGGATGAACAAGGCGGCCGTAACGCAGGGGCGTCCCTCGCGTTAACGCTAAAAAGCCGCAGAAATCTGCGGCGATGAACCGTTGCCCTGGATCGACGAATCGATCGGAACAGGGGCGAAATTTTTTTCAGACGTGGCCGATCGTGCCGCTGCGGGACGACCGGGAAAGGGTCAGAGGCGGATCTTGTCGGTCCTGCGCTTGCCCATGCGGCCATGGTGGCCGCGCTCCCTGCGCTGATAGACGATCACGGCGAGGATCGGGAAGATAAGGGCGGCGCCGACGCCTACCGCGAGATGAACCATGTCTACTCCATCACGTCTCGAGAGACCGGGCCCCGCGGGGTCTCTCCACGCGGCCTCTCTTCCCAAGCTTTCAGACAAGTGCAAGCGCGATGAGACGAGTCATCAATTCCGGTGGAAGCGTATCGGCCTCATCGCTGCCGCCACCCAGGTCCGGCGGAGCGTCCGCGGCGCTGAGGTACCGCCATCCCTGGTGGGCGCGTTTGGGGAAAGGGCGCACCGGCACCAGATCGGGGTCCAGCCGGACGATCGTTCTGTTGTCCTCTTCCCGCGCAGCGAAGCCGCGGATCAGCTGCCGCGCGACGAGCTGGTGTTTGACGATCCAGAAGATCGACCCGCCGAGCAGTTCCGTGGCGCGCTTCGGCATGTAGCGGGTGACGAGCGGGATTTCGCCGCCGCTCGCGCGAAGCTGCTGGCGTTTGCGAAGCGCCTCGATGCTGGCGCAGCCGACTGCGACCTTGCTGATATGAAGCGCCGCGGGCGAGGCTGCGTCAAAGTCGTGATCGTAAGCGGTCACCGAAGGTCCGTTCGTGGGGAGAAGGCCGCGCAAATAGCCGATCAGGTGCCTTCGTGGAATCGGAAAAGCGCAAATTCAGCGATACTTAGCTGATGTTTGCAGGGCTGAGGCTCAGCCGACGAGCCCCGAGGCAGTGGCAAGGCCGAGGAAGACGAGGACTCCCATCGAATCGGTGACCATGGTCACGAAGATGGAGGAGGCGACGGCGGGATCCGCGCCGGCGCGTTCCAGTGCCAACGGCATCATCACGCCCGCGCAGCCGGCAATCAGGATGTTGGTCAGCATCGCGGCCGCAATGACGGCGCCGAGGATCGGATTGAGGAAGAAGAGTCCGACGCCGACTCCGAGCAGTATCGCGATGGTTACGCCATTGAGCACTGCCACCCGCATCTCGCGCAGAATGGCGCGCCAGGTGTTCGACTGGGTCAGCTGGTTGGTCGCGAGGGCTCGAACCGTCACCGCAAGCGTCTGGGTGCCGGCGTTGCCGCCAACGCCCATGACGATCGGCATCAGAGCTGCGAGGGCGACCATTTTGGTGATGGTCCCTTCGAAATAGCCGATGATCGAGGCAGCGATCAGGGCCGTGCCGAGGTTGGCGATCAGCCAGCGAACCCGTGCCTTGTAGCTCTCGCGGATCGGCTCGTTGATGTCGCCTTCACCGGCGCCGGACAGCAGAAGGGCGTCTTCGGACGCTTCTTCCTGGATGATGTGGACGATGTCGTCGACGGTGATCATGCCGACGAGGCGCCCGGAGCCGTCGACCACCGCCGCCGAAATCAACGCATATTTCTGGAAGCGGAGAGCAACCTCTTCCTGGTCCATGTCGACAGGGATGAGGGTCTGTTCGCGTTTCATCACATCGGCGACGGCGACGTGGCGCGGGGTGCGCAGGATCCAGCTCAGCATGCACGTGCCGACCGGATGGTGCCGGCCGTCGACGACGAAGACTTCCCAGAAATCGGTGGTGAGATCGTCGCCGGCGCGCAGATAATCGATCACCTGCCCGATCGTCCAATGCTGCGGCACTGCGATCAGATCGCGCTGCATCAGCCGGCCGGCCGATTCCTCCGGAAAGGTCAGCGCCTCCTCGATCGCAGCGCGATCGTCGGGGTCCAGGGCACGAAGGACGGCGCGCTGCTCGTCCTCCTCCATGTCCTCGATCATCGCGACGGCGTCGTCGGTCTCCATCTCGCCCGCGACTTCGGCGACCTCGTGCGGCTCGAACTGGTCGATCAGTTCGTCGCGCACGTGATCGTTCATCTCCGCGAGAACGTCGCCGCCGAGCAGTTCCTCGATCGCGATGGCAAGCGCGCGCCGTTCGTCGGAATCGACGAGCTCGAAGAGGTCGGCGATGTCGGCCGGGTGGAGCGGCTCTACGAGCGCGCGCGCGGCGTCGGTCTCGCCCGCCTCGACATGGTCCATCACCCGCCGGACGAATTCCGGCCGGAGCCGATCATCCTCGTCCAAGCGGGATTCGCTGTCCGTGGACGCGGTGCCGCGGGGCAGTTCGATATCGCTTTCGCTCATCCCGCCCCCTTGTTCCGGCCATTCAGGAATGGCCGCTACCTAAGGCCACGGCTCAAGTCTGTCGACACGTTGGCTGCGCCCGACCGCTTGCCCAGGGATGAGCGGGCGCTTTTCGGGAGATCGCTCCGGCAGGGGTGGCGGAGGAACGCTGTCGACCCTAAGTGCGGGGGCACATTTTTCCAGCGAAAGGCGCCCTCATGGCCGACGAACTCAACACCCTGGTCCTCAACCTCGACAGCGGCGGCGATGTCGTCATCAAGCTGCGGCCCGATCTCGCGCCCGGCCATGTCGGCCGCATCAAGGAGTTGGTCGGCGAAGGCTTTTACGACGGCGTCGTCTTCCACCGGGTCATTCCCGGCTTCATGGCCCAGGGCGGCGATCCCACCGGCACCGGCACCGGCGGCTCCGACAAGCCGGATCTGCAGGCCGAATTCTCGCAGGCGCCGCACGTCCGCGGCGCGGTCTCGATGGCGCGGACCAACTATCCGCACAGCGCCAACAGCCAGTTCTTCATCGTCTTCGACGATGCCCGCTTCCTCGACGGCCAATATACGGTGTGGGGCGAAGTGACCGAAGGCATGGAGCATGTCGACGCGCTGCCGAAGGGTGAGCCGCCGCGTAATCCGGGCAAGATCGTCAAGGCGAGCCTGCGCGCCTGATCTCGTGGCGCGGCCGGTCACTCTCGTTACCGGCGCGTCCGCAGGTCTGGGCGCCGAGTTCGCGCGTCAATGCGCCGCCCGCGGCGACGAAGTGGTGATCGTCGCCTGGCGGCGCGACCGGCTCGAAGCGCTGGCGGCGGAGAACGGCCGCACCCACGTTATCGCTGCCGATCTCGGTGCACCCGGCGCGGCAGGTCGACTGTTCGCGGAGGTCGAGGGGCTTGGCCTCTCGATCTCGCGCCTGATCAACAATGCCGGCTTCGGACTGGTCGGCCGCTTCGCCGACCTTCCGCTCGATCGCCAGCGAGCGATGATCGACGTCAATGTCGCGTCGCTGGTCGAGCTCAGTCACCTGGTTCTGCCCGGAATGCGCGCGCGCGCTGAGGGTGGAATCTTGAATGTCGCCTCGACGGCGCCTTCCAGTCGGGCCCAGGAATGGCCGTCTATTTCGCGTCCAAGGCGTTCGTGCTGTCGTTCACCGAAGCGCTTCACGAGGAACTGCGGAGCACCGGCGTTGCGATGACGGCGCTTTGTCCGGGGCCGACCGCTACGGAATTCGGCGAGACTGCCGGCGCAAAGGGGACGAACTTCAGCCGCTTTTCAGCCGACGCGAGTGCCGTCGTGTCGGCCGGACTGGCGGGCCTCGAGCGCAATTATGCGATTGTCATTCCAGGCGTCATGAACAAGACCACGGCTTTGACCACCCGCTTCCTTCCGCGCTCCGCGCTCCGCAGGATTGTCGCCGGCCTCAAAATTTAGAGCGGCGGCAAGCTTTCAAACAGCCAATCGTGGAAGATCCGCACCGGGCGCCGCGTCAGCGACGAGCGGCGGCACGCGAACCAGTAACTGTACGGGCTTTCCACCGCATGGTCGAACAGGCGCACGAGCCGCGGATCGCTCGACGCGGAAAGATGGCTTTCGAGCATGAAGGCAACCCCCAGTCCCTGCGCGGCGGCGTCGAGAATGAGCTGTCCCGCATCGAAATGGTCGATCGCCGCCGGTTCGAGGTTCGGCAATCCGACCGCCTCCTTCCAATAGGAAAAGGTCTCCGGCATGTCGCGGTGAAGGAAAATGGTCGTGCTCGCGAGCTGAGCCGGATCGGTGATCGCGTTCGGCCCTTCCTGGATCGCCTTGGAGCCGATCGCGATCACCCGGTTGCTGTCGATGCGGCGCGAGTAGAGGGAGGGATCGACCTCGGCGGTGATCGCAATCGCAGCATCGAGGCCGTCGTCGAGCCTGGCAATCCGATTGGCGCCGGTGTCGAGATCGATGTGGAGGTCGGGATGCGCCCCGCGCAGGCTCGGCAAATGAGGCATCAGCCGCTGCATCGCGAACAGCGACGGCACGGCGAGACGCAGCCGCATCATCTCCCGATTACCGATCGCGCGCTCCATCGCTACCGACAGCGAATCGATCGATGGCCCAATTTCAGCCAGAAGCCGCTCGCCGTCGGAGTTGAGGTGCACGCTCTGGTGGCGCCGCTCGAACAACTGGTGGCCGATATAGCGTTCCAATGCCTGTATGCGTCGCGTGAGAGCCGGCGAGGAGAGGGACAGGATCGCGGCGGCCTCCTTGACAGAGCCGAGACGTGCGACCTGCACGAAGGCTTCGATGGCGGTCAGCGGCGGCAACCTGCGCATGGACGTTCGATCTCCCTATCCGTGCACCCTGCTTGTGCACTGCAGCGCCACCGTTCGCCGCTACGGTAACCGGTAGCAGTCTCGAACAGCACGAGTGCAATGCATGCACTTGTAGCAGCCTTCTTCGCACTTGCACAATAACGCAGTTTCACGGAAAAGGACCTCGCCTTTCAGGCATCCTCTCCTAACAAACTTCAGGGCCGCTCCTCCCGGAGCGGCCCTTTTTTTGTCCTTCGGAGACCTGCAACGGGCGCGCACGTCCTCGGGGGCGATGTGCCGCCCACCCTTTTTTCGGCCCGGCGGAGCCTCTGACTGGCGCCGCCGTTCAGGCTTCCTATCTGTCGTGCCGTAACGATCAAGGAGACCCAAGCCGATGGCCGATGAGGAAAAGCAGCCGACGCGGCTTCAGGTCGCAACGATGCGGCCGGAAGACAGTGGCCGCGGCCTTGCCCGGCTGCCGAGGCGGCTGATGACGGCACTTGGCCTCGCGGAGGGAGACGTCATCGAAGTGACCGGCAAGCGCGCGACACCTGCGCGCGCGGTTGGTCCCTACCCGGAAGATGAGGGTCTCGACATCATTCGCCTCGACGGTCTGCAGCGCGCCAATGCCGAGATCGGCTCCGGCGATTTCGTGCAGTTGCGAAAGACCGAATCGAAGCCCGCGCAGCGCGTCGTCTTCGCGCCCGCGCAGAAGAATCTGCGGCTGCACGGCTCGGCCCAAGCGCTGAAGCGCAGCTTCGGCTTGAAGCCTCTCACCGCCGGCGATGTTGTTGCCACCACCGGCCAACAGCAGGTCCAGCGCGGCGACATCCCGCCCGAGCTTCGCCAGATGCTCTACGCCCCGGCCTATGCGCTTCAGGAGATCCGGCTGACGGTGGTCTCGACGGTGCCGAAAGGCATTGTCCATATCGACGCGAACACCGAGGTCGAGCTCCTTCCGGAATTCACCGAGGCCAGCGACAATCGGCGTGCCGACGTCACCTATGACGATCTCGGCGGCATGGGCGGTACCGTCGATCAGATCCGCGAGATGGTCGAACTGCCGCTTCGCTATCCCGAGATATTCGAGCGGCTCGGTGTCGATCCGCCGAAGGGCGTCCTGCTCTACGGGCCGCCCGGCACCGGCAAGACCCGCCTCGCCCGGGCCGTGGCCAACGAGAGCGATGCGACCTTCTTTCATATCGCCGGCCCGGAAATCATGGGCTCCGCTTATGGGGAGAGCGAGCGCCGGCTGCGCGAGGTGTTCGAGGAAGCGGCCAAGGCCTCGCCGGCGATCATCTTCATCGACGAGATCGATTCGATCGCGCCCAAGCGAGGTCAGGTGCAGGGCGAGACCGAGAAGCGGCTCGTCGCACAGCTTCTCACCCTCCTGGACGGCCTCGAACCCCGGCAGAATCTGGTGGTGATCGCCGCGACCAACCGGCCAGAGGCGATCGACGAAGCGCTACGGAGGCCAGGCCGTTTCGACCGCGAGATCGTCATCGGCGTGCCGGACGAGCGCGGGCGGCGCGAAATCCTCGCCATCCACACCCGTGGCATGCCGCTCGACGGCGGGGTCAACCTGCCCGAGCTGGCGCGCCGTACCTATGGCTTCGTCGGCGCCGATCTCGCCGCGCTGACGCGCGAAGCGGCGATTGAAGCCGTCCGCCGCATCATGCCGAAAATCAATCTGGAGGAAGGCACCATTCCGCACGAGGTGCTCGACACGTTGTCCGTGCAGGGGGCCGATTTCGAGGAAGCGCTGAAACGGGTCCAGCCGTCCGCAATGCGCGAGGTGATGGTGCAGGCGCCGACCATCGGCTGGGACGATATCGGCGGTGTCGATGACGCCCGCGAGCGCCTGCGCGAAGGAGTCGAGCTGCCGCTCAAGAATCCCGAGGCGTTCAAGCGCATGGGCATCCGTCCGGCCAAGGGCTTTCTCCTTTACGGCCCGCCCGGCACCGGCAAGACCCTGCTCGCCAAGGCGACGGCACGCGAGGCGGAAGCGAACTTCATCGCGACCAAATCCTCCGACCTGCTGTCGAAATGGTATGGCGAGAGCGAGCAGCAGATCGCGCGGCTATTCGCCCGCGCTCGCCAGGTCGCACCGACGGTGATCTTCATCGACGAACTCGACAGCCTCGTCCCCGCGCGCGGCGGCGGACTCGGCGAACCGCAGGTCACGGAGCGGGTGGTGAATACCATCCTGGCCGAGATGGACGGGCTGGAGGAACTCGGGTCGGTGGTCGTCATCGGCGCCACCAACCGGCCAAATCTGATCGATCCGGCACTGCTGCGTCCGGGACGGTTCGACGAGCTCGTCTATGTCGCGGTGCCGGATCAGGCCGGCCGCCGGCATATCCTGTCGATCCACACGGCCAAGATGCCGCTGGCGGAGGATGTCGACCTGGACGATCTGTCGCAGCGTACGGAGCGGTTCACCGGCGCCGATCTGGAGGATCTCGTCCGCCGTGCGGGCCTGTTCGCGCTGCGCACGGCGATCGATGCGAGCCAGGTGACGCGAGATGACTTCGAACGTGCGCTCAAGGAAACTCGCGCTTCGGTTACGCCCGAGATGGAAAAGGATTACGAGAAGATCCAGGAGAGCCTGAAGCAGGACGCGATGAGCTCCGGTGCGGGCATCGGCTTCATTGCGCCGGGGATGCTTACGCCGCGGGGTCCGAAGGGCTGAAGGCAATCCAGATTGCGAGTCCGATCATGACCAGGCTGACGACGGCGAACGGCAGCGGGAGCCATGCTCCGTAAAGCGCGACGCCTGCTGCCGGGGCGGCGATGTATGCAAGCCCGTTCACGGATGTGACCATCCCGGCGACGGCATTCTGTTCGGACCTGCGGACGGCAAGCGAGGCTCCGCTGGTGAAGCCCGGCCGAAACAGGCCGAAGCCGAGCGACGCGACGGCGAAACCGAGGCTGATGCCGTAAAGCGTATCGGCCAATCCGGTGGCGAGGGCACCGGTGGCGGCCACGAGCGCACCCCAGGATACCAGATGGCGCGGGCCAAGGCGCAGGCGGGGGATCAGCCCCCATTGGCCAAGCAAAGTCGCCGCAGCGCCGCCCATCAGCACGATTGCAATTGCGTGTTGCGCCTCTTCGATTGTCAGGCGCAGCCGATCGATCACGAGAAAGCCGATCACGCCGAGCAAGGCGGCATGGCCGTGGCCCCCGATGACGCCGATCACGAGCCATCGCCAGAGTCTCGGATCGCGCCATCGCAGCCGTGCGTCCGCTCCGTCATCGTCGATATGGTCCGGCCCTGAGGCGCCCTGCGCAGGGTAGTCGGCGATGCCGCCTCGCCCGGCGTGAAGCGGCGTGTCGTCTGGCAGGCGCGCGATCAATGCTGCAAGCACGACGACACCGATCGCCGCAAAGACGAAGAGAGGACCGGAGAGGCCGAGCGGTCGGAAGATGAACAAGGGTGCGAGCGCGGGGCCGATGATCGTGCCGAGACCGAAGGAGGAGGCGATCGCGGCAAGGTTCCGGGTCCGGGACTCGCCATCGCTGCGGGCGGCGATATAGGCCTGGATTGCAGGCGGCGCGGCCGAGCCGAACATTCCGTAAATGGCCCGGCCGAACAGAAAGATGATGAAGACCAGGCTCGGCCCGATGAGGCCGCCGAGACCAGCTGCGAGCACGGCGCCGCACACCAGCATCGACGCGATGAACCCCGAGAGACCCAGCCGCATCAAGGCGCGCCGTCCGCGCCGATCGGCGCGGCGGGCCCAGACGGGCGCCGTGGCGACCCAGATGACCGCTGATAGGCTGAACGCCACGGCGATCCAGATATCGGCTATCCCGAGATGGCGTCCGATGGCCGGCATGAGCGACTGGAGCGCCGTATTTCCGGCCGCGGCGACCAGCATCACGGCGAAAAGCAGCCCGAATCGCTCTCTGGTAATGCCGCTTGCAATCGTCATCGGGGGGAAGGTCCCGGAAAAGATGCACTTTGTCCCGAAAACGTCAGAAATGTTCGTGGAACGCGCCTCGCCCTTGCCATCGGCGCGTTGATTTGCCAACGCATCGATCATCCAGGATTTCACAGGACGCGGCATGACTCTTTCCGGCGAACAGGTACAGAGGTCGCGCGCATTTGCGCGGCGTGGGACCGGCAACCCGTTCTGGCACTTCCTCCGCGGCTTCATCAAGCATCCGGTGATGGTCGGGTCGATCATCCCCTCGTCGAAGACGCTGATCGATCGCATGCTCGATCCGGTCGATTGGGCGAATTGCAAATTGTTCGTCGAATATGGGCCCGGTGTCGGCACCTTCACCCAGCATGTCCTCGACCGCATGACGCCGGACGCGACCCTGCTGACGATCGACACCAATCCTGATTTTACGGCCTATCTGGACGGCAAGTTCCGAGATTCGCGGCTGCAGGCGGTCACGGGTTCGGCGGCGGACGTCCGTCAGATCATGGCGGAACTCGGTTTCGACCATGCTGATTACATCCTCTCGGGCCTGCCTTTCTCGACGCTGCCGCCTGGCGTCGGCCCGGCCATTGCCGCGGCGACGGCGGATGCGCTCCGTCCCGGCGGCGCTTTCCTCGTCTATCAATTCTCGCCGAAGGTGCTGGATTTCCTCAAGCCGAACTTCGAGAGGATCGATCGTGGCTTCGAATGGGTGAACATCCCGCCGGCGCAGCTCTTCTGGTGCTGGAAAGACGGCGAATAGGCTGAAGCCGGGTCAGCGGCGGAAGTTCAATCGCCGCGCGATCCGGTAATCGGCGATCGCCACCAGGAAATAGGCCGCGGCCCACTTGAGCCGGGTGAACAAGGTTCGCGCGCGCCGGTGGCTTTCGAGCGTGATCTCGCGGCTGTCAGCCACTTCGCCATCCACGAAGCGCCGCATCTCTGCGGCAAATCCGGCATCCTCCACCCGCAGCATCATCTCAAGATTGAGGAACAAGCTGCGCATGTCGAAGTTCGCGGAGCCGATGTGGACGACGTCGTCAACCACGAACAATTTGGTGTGAAGCTTGGTCGGCTGGTACTCGAAGATCTCGACGCCCCGCTTCAGCAGCCACCAATAGGTGTTCCGGGCCGCGCTGATCGTCGCATTGTTGTCGGATTTCGAGGCAGTGACCAGCCGTGTCCGGCCGCGCCGCGCGACACGCGACATTCGGCGGAGCATCCCGACGCTCGGCGCGAAATAGGCGGCCACGACGTCGAGCCGGGTAGCGCTACGCATGTCGCGGCGAACCGCACGCGCCCAGGGAGATAGCCGCCGTGTCGGCCCGCCGAACAGCCAGTCGAGCCTGCCGTTGTCCACGCTATGCTGCTGCAGCATGCGCCGAAGCTCGCGGATTCGTCCGTGCGGCTGCGTCGCCCAGCCGAACAGATCATCGAAATAGCGGATCAGGCACGTTACGCCGTCGCCTTCCACCTGAAGCCCCAGGTCGCGCCAGGCACCGGCCTCAATCGTGCCGAAATAATCATCGGAAATGTTGAAGCCACCGATGATGACCTTTCGGCCATCGGCAAGGGCAAGCTTCTGATGATTGCGAAGCAGATAGCGCCGGCCCCATTTCGGAATGAAGGTGCAGAAGGATGCCGGACTGTCGACCAGCGGCTCGAAAAACTCGCGGTTGGGGGTCGATCCGAAGCCGTCGACGAGGAGCCACACCTTCACCCCTCGGTTGGCGGCGGCGATCAGCGCGTCCCGAACGCGGGTTCCGGATTCGTCGTCGAGAAACATGTAATACAGGAAACGAAGACTCTCTTGCGCATCCTCGATCAACGCGATGAGCGCCGCCAGCCGGGCCGGCCCATCCGCGATCAGGGTCAGGCGATTGCCCTCGACGTCGGTCGCGACGACCTCTCTTCCGGGCATCATTTCGGTCATCGACGGCACATGCTAGCCGCTCGGTCAGAGCGCAAGCCCTTCCGGCAACGTTGACAATCGTCCCCCTCGTGATTAGCTGCTCCTTTCACCCACAGCCTCAGTTTTGAGCGGAGCTGCTTCATGGCGCGCGTTACCGTCGAAGATTGCGTCGACAAGATCCCGAACCGGTTCGATCTCGTTCTGCTGGCGGCGCAACGCGCCCGGCAGATCTCCGGGGGTGCTGATCTCACCCTCGATCGCGATCGCGACAAGAATCCCGTCGTTGCCCTGCGTGAGATCGCGGAAGAGACGGTGCGTCCCAAGCAGCTGACCGAAGCGCTGGTCGGCAATCTGCAGCGCGTCCAGATCGACGACGACGAGGCTCCGGATGAAGTCGGCTCCCTGAGCGCGTCTGCCGAGGCGCTGCGTCTGACCGCCGCGGCTCCGCCCCGCAACAACAATGCGGGCGGAGACTACGAGTAAGCGAAAGGCTCCGGATCCCGCGATCCGGAGCTGTTTTGTCTGACAGCGGGGAACATCGGAATCGTCGAATTGCGGCTCGCATTTTCGTCGATGTCCCGCAAGGTCCCGGGTTTCCCGACGCGCATGCGTTGAAACGGCTCAGGCGGCGTCCTGTGTCCGCACCGCATCCCGTTCCACCCATTCCATATCATCGGCGGTGAGCACACGCCCGTCGACGGCGCGGACGAGCATCGGTGCGATCGGCCGGCGCGTGTCGCGATCGACGAGCACCAGGCTGCTCGGCCCCTCCGCCACCCAGCGTTCCCCCCATTGCCGCAGCGCGATCAGCACGGGCATCAATTCCTGGCCCTTGTCCGTCAATCGATATGCGACGCGGCGGCGATCGGTCGGATCCGGCTCGCGCCTCAGGATGCCATGCTCGACGAGCCGGCCAAGGCGGTTTGACAATATGTTGCGGGCGATTCCGAGCGTCGATTGAAATTCCTCGAAATGCTCGAGACCGTTGAACGCGGCCCTGAGAATCAGGAAGGACCAGCGTTCGCCGACCACCTCCAGCGCTGCGGCGATGCCGCAGCCCGTGAACAATTCCCTTAGTTGCTCCGCGCGGGTCATGGCGTTCATGGGCCTGGTTTTTTTCCTCTCGCCTTATGGTTCCCGCGATTAGTGGCATAATGCAAGCGGCAAGATTCATCGGCGGTAAATGTTTGCCGATTGCGGCCTCTGGAGCACATGATCGGGCTTGCAACCGAACAGCCCCGCACCCAATGTCGCCCTGTGCTGAGGCAATATGAACTCCTTGAGAAGGTAAGGGGCTACGATCCCGACGCCGACGAGGCGATGATAAACCGCGCCTACGTCTTTTCGATGAAAGCCCATGGCAGCCAGACGAGGGCATCGGGCGATCCCTATTTCAGCCATCCGATCGAGGTGGCCGGTATTCTCACCGATCTCCACCTCGACGACGAGACCATCGTCACCGCCATACTCCATGATACGATCGAGGACACGGTCGCGACGCACGAGGAGATCGAGCGGCTGTTCGGACCGAACATCGCGCGCCTGGTCGACGGCGTCACCAAATTGTCGAAGATCGAGGCGCAGAGCGAGAGCCAGCGTGCGGCCGAGAATCTCCGCAAGTTCCTCCTCGCGATGTCCGGCGATATCCGGGTCCTGCTCGTCAAGCTGGCCGATCGCCTGCACAATATGCGCACGCTCCACTTCATCTCGAACCCGGACAAGCGCAAGCGGATCGCGCGGGAGACGATGGACATCTATGCGCCGCTGGCTGAGCGGATCGGCATGTACGAGTTCATGACCGAAATGCAGACGCTCTCGTTCCGCGAGCTCGAGCCCGATGCCTATGCGTCGATCTCCCGGCGGCTGGAGCAATTGCACAAGGGCGAGGGCGATCTGATCGAGCGGATCGCCCGCGGCATCAAGGCGCATCTGGAGGCGAACGGAGTCGAGGCCGAGGTCCAGGGCCGCGAGAAGCATCCATATTCGATCTGGCGCAAGATGGCCGAGCGCCATGTCAGCTTCGAGCAATTGTCGGATGTGATGGCGTTTCGCGCCATCGTCTCTAGCAACGAGGAATGCTATCGCACGCTCGGTCTGGTTCACCGCCGATGGCCGATGGTGCCGGGGCGGTTCAAGGACTTCATATCCACTCCAAAGCGCAACGGCTATCAGTCGCTGCACACCACCGTCATCCATGACGAGCAGATGCGCATCGAGATCCAGATTCGGGACCGCGAGATGCATGCCCGCGCCGAGCACGGCCTTGCCGCCCATTGGGCCTACAAGGAGGGGAAGGCGGCCGCGTCGACTCAGCATCCGTGGATCAGCGACCTGATCGAGATCCTTGAACATGCGCAGAGCGCCGAGGAACTGCTCGAACATACCCGCATGGCTATGTACCAGGACCGGATCTTCGCCTTCACGCCGAAGGGCGAACTGATTCAGTTGCCCAAGGGCGCCACTCCGGTCGATTTCGCTTATGCGGTGCACACCGACCTCGGCGACCAGACCGTGGGCGCCAAGATCAATGGCCGGGTCATGCCCCTCCGCACGCCGCTCGAGAATGGCGATCAGGTCGAGATTCTCGTCTCGAAGGCGCAGCATCCCCAGCCCGGCTGGCTCAGCTTCGTGGTCACCGGCAAGGCGCGGGCCAAGATCCGCCGCTTCGTCAAATCGAAGGAGCGCGAGGAGACGGTCTCGCTTGGTCGCAAGATCTTCGACGAAATCGTCCAGAGGCTGCCGAATGCGCTCGGCTGGGAAGCCATGGCGGAAGCGCTGAAGCGCTTGAACATTCACGACGACGATGCGCTGATGGAGGCGATCGCGCTCAAGCGCATCTCCGATGTCTCGGTGATGGAAGCGCTGATCCCCGGCTCCACCAGCACCGCCGGCGTGAAGCCACCGCCGCAGCGGACCGCGATTTCGATCAAGGGCCTGACCCCGGGAGTCGCCTTCCAGCTCGCGCCGTGCTGCCACCCGATTCCGGGAGACCGGATCGTCGGACTTCGACGGGAGGGGGCGGAGATCGAGGTGCACATGATCGGCTGCGAGCGGCTCGCTGACGGCATCGATGCCGATTGGGTGGACCTTGCTTGGGGCGACGAGTCCGACGGCGGCGCCGCCCGGCTTTGCGTGGTGATCCGCAACGAGCCTGGCTCACTTGCGGTCGTTGCCGGCGTGCTCGGCAGCCATGGCGCCAACATCGTCAGCATGGAGCAGATCAGCCGCGACGGCAGCTTCCATACCTTCCACCTCGACATCGAGGTGCATGACGTTCAGCATCTCATGCGGATCATCGCCGCGCTGCGCGCGACCGACGTCGTTGCCAGCGCCGAGCGCCTTTGATGGAGATTGTGATGCAGATTATCGATCGCCGTATCATGCTCCGAGTGCTCGCCGGCGGCGCGATCGCCCCCGTCTTTGCCGGGCCGGTTTCGGCAGCAGAGGCGGGGCCGTTCGCGATGTGGCGCGATCCCGGCTGCGGCTGCTGTCTTGCATGGGCGGCGCGGATCGAAGCCGCTTTCGGCCGCAAATTGCGGATAACCGATTCGCCGGACATGGCGGCTGTGAAGCACAAATACGGGGTGCCGGACGATCTGCGCTCCTGCCACACGGGGCTGATCGGCTCGATCGTGGTTGAAGGCCATGTTCCGCCGGATGACATCAAGCGCCTGATCGCGGGGCGCATCCCGAACGTGAAGGGCCTCGCCGTGCCCGGCATGCCGGCCGGAAGTCCGGGCATGGATGTCGGTCACACGCAGAAGGATCCTTATGAGGTGATCGCGTTTTCGGCGGCAGGAAAGCGCTCCGTGTTCGCGCGGCACCGCTGACGCAATGGCCGACGACCCGAAACCGATGACCTATGGCGGCTATCTCGCGCTCGACGGGATATTGGGCGCCCAGCACCCTGTCTCCGAGCACCATGATGAAATGCTGTTCGTCATCATCCATCAGACCAAGGAGCTCTGGCTAAAGCAGATCCTTCGCGAGGTGGCGCTCTCGCGGGAGCTCATCCGGTCCGATTCCCTGATCCAGGTTCACAAGAGCCTGTCGCGCGTATCGCGCATTCAGGCGGTGATGACGCTCAGCTGGGACGTACTGGCGACGATGACGCCGTCTGATTATTCCAGTTTCAGGGCGGTGCTCGGCGGAAGCTCCGGTTTTCAATCCTATCAGTTCCGCGAGTTCGAATATCGGCTCGGGCTCAAGGACGGCGGGCATCTCCGCTTCCAGGAGGAGGGCTCGGCACCACACGACGCCTTGGTTGCAGCGCTCGAGGCGCCCAGCCTGTGGGATGAAGCGAACATGGCGCTGGGGCGCGCCGGGTTCGTGCTTCCGCCGGAGGCGCTCGCCCGTGACTGGCGGGGGGCTTATGTCGCCAGCGAAGGTGTCGAAGCGGCATGGGCGGAAGTCTATCGAGACACGGCGCGCTGGTGGCCGCTGTACCAGCTCGCCGAGAAGCTGGTCGACATCGATGATGCCCTCGCCACTTGGCGGCACAAGCATGTCGTTACGGTCGAGCGGATCATCGGCGCCAAGCGTGGTACCGGCGGGACGGCTGGAGTCGCCTATTTGCAGTCGACGATCGGCAAGCGCGCCTTCCCCGAACTTTGGTCGCTGCGCACCCGTATCTGATCGCCGGCGGTGCGGCGGGTTTGAGGACGTCTGGAGCCAAGCCGCCTGAGATCAGCGAGTCCGGAATCAGGGCGTCGGGGCAGCCTGGGCCAGCGCTGCAATTTCCTCACGCGTGATCCGCTCACGCACCGACAGGCTCGGATGGGTCCGGAAGATCTGCGGCAGCGCGTCGTACCGGCCGAGATAGCGGCGCCAGAACGGGATCGCAGCGTTGACGTCATAACCGGCCCGCCACACCAGACGGATTCCGAACCGGTCCGCTTCCTCTTCGGTCTTCCAGACTCGCGAGGCGTTCTTGCCGATCCCGCGGAATATGCCCTTTCGCGGCACGCCCTGATCATCGAGCAGGTCGGGATGCTTCAAGATGTTGTGAGACAGTTCGTGCCCGAGAACGACAGCGACCTCGTCGTCGCTCTTCAGGAAATCGAGCATCGCCGTGGTCATGATCACGGTCGATCCGCTGGCGAAGGCATTCACCTGGGTCGATCGAGCGAGACGAACCTTGCCGTAGCAGCCGGGCTCCGAATCAAGCGTGACCTCGATCGATTGGCCGGCGCGCAGAACCTTGAGGGGCACCGGGCCTTGGCGGAGTGCCGCCTCCAGCCGCGCTTCCTCGGCCTCTACGCGCTTGCGCCACACCGTCCGCTTGGCCTCGGCAGCAATCACCGCGCCGCTGGTGAGCGGTTGGCCACCGATCGTGAGGAGGACGTCGCCCGCCTTCAATCCGGCGCGAGCTGCCGGCGTGTCCGCCAGAACGGTGAGAATGCCGGGACCACGATTGAGTGCATAGCGCTCGATCATCAGCGCCCGGTCGGCAAGACCGTATTCGGCAAGGTGGTGGAACAGCATGCCGGTAAGTGGGTGCGTTTCCGGGCACAGGGCCTTGCCCATCCGCGCCAGACGATAGGCGATCGCGGCCACCCGGGCGTCGCTCTCCCGCAGCGTGGAGGCAACGAGAGGAGCGGGCAGCGGCTGGGCCTGAGCCTGCGGGACCGGCAACGACACCGCCGATGCTGCGACGAGCGCCAAGCAAGCGGCACGGGCCGGGAAGCGAGTCACGAGCGAGAACACAAGGGAAGCGGCATCCCGGAATAGGCGCGATAGAGTGAAGTCATAGCATTCGACCAACGCCGGCGGCGGGCACAAAAAAGGGCCGGATGAACACGTCACCCGGCCCCAATTCGTCTTTATTCGAGCACCCGTTACGGGGTGGTCGGCAGATCGTCGTCGTCATCGCTGGTCGCAGCGAGAACGCCGAGAACAACCGCAACGAGAGCGATGAGCGGGATGATGAAGCCGCCGCGAAGCGCGCTGCCCGAGTCGATCGACTCGCTCGCCGGAGCGATCTCAGCCGCGCTCTGCGCAGCCGCGACGGTCGGCGCCGTCATCAATGCAACCGCAGCGGTCGCTACAACTAGTCCCTTGAAACCCACGTCAGCTTCTCCCTTCGTACTCAAATCTGATCTTCTCGATTTCACCGCTTAACTATCCGAGGAGACTGAGGATGTCCACCCCGAAAAGCCGCGGCCCTTCATCGCGAGTCGGCTCCTAAACAGCCCATGATTTACGAAAGCTGAAAGGCCGGACGGCGTCCAGCAGAAAAGGTTCGCCGCCCTGGCAATGAAGCGGGGTGTGTTGCATGGAAGCGACACTCCATCCAACACCGGAACCCCCGCGCTTGCAGACAATCTGGTTTTCTTTCAGATGCTTGCTCAATCCCCTCTGCAGAGAGCATTGTGTGCGCATGAACAATCCGCTTCGATCGCTGTCGGTCTGGCTGGCAGGGCTGTCGCTACTCCTGATCGCTGCGCCGGCCGCCGCCGCCGTCCAGATCACCTTCTATTCCAAGGAATTGGGAGCGTCGTTCCCGCACGCGTTCGTGATTCTCGAAGGGACCCTTGATCGAACCGGTGAGCGAATCGCGGAGGATTACGGCTTCACCGCTAAGACCGTGTCGCCGGCGATTCTGATGGGCCGGGTGAAAGGCGAGGTGGTGAGCGATCACAAGCCCGATTACGTCCGCGCAAGCGACAAGCACTTCACCCTGACGATCAAGGACGAGGACTATGATCGCGTGATCGCGACAATCGAGCGCTGGCGGACCGCGAAGCAGCCGTCCTATTCGCTCGACAAGGCCAATTGCATTCACTTCGTTGGCGAGATCGCCACCAGCCTTGGCATGGACGGCTCGCCCCGAAAGGGGCTGATGCGGCGTCCGCGCTCTTTCCTTGAGGCGCTCACCGCGGAGAACCGCCCGTGGCTGGTCGCGCACAATGCCGTCTTCCATCGGGTGGGCAAAGCCGCCGCCGCGCCCGGCGCTTGACAGCAGTCACCGCTTTGCCGTTAGCGCGGCGGCGGGGACATTTTTTCTGAATTCCTGATCCTTTCCGTTACTCCAAGCGAGGTTGCATGAGCGCGCCCATTCACGAGCAAATCGTTGTCGTCGGTCTGGGCTATGTCGGCCTTCCGCTCGCCGTGGCGCTGGCGAAAAGCTTCGACGTGACCGGCTTCGATATCGATCGCCGGCGCATCGAGGAGCTCCGCAGCGGCCACGACCGCACCAACGAGATCGACTCCGATATTCTGAAGGCGTCGCGGCTCAAGCTGACCAGCGAGTCGAGCCAGGCGGCGGCTGCGGACGTCTATATCGTGACGGTGCCGACCCCGGTGGACGCCGCCAACCAGCCCGATCTCGGCCCGGTTATCGGGGCAACGCGCGCCGTGGCAAAGCTGATCGATCCGGCGCGGAAGCCGATCATCGTTTACGAGAGCACGGTCTATCCGGGGGTCACGGACGAGATTTGCGGCCCGTTGATCGAGGAGGTCTCCGGCCTGGTTCGCGGTCGGGACTTCTTTCTCGGCTATTCGCCCGAGCGGATCAACCCGGGCGACCGCGAGCACACGGTCGACCGCATCGTCAAGGTCATCGCCGGTGAGAATGACGATGTGACGGAGCGGCTTGCCGCGGTTTACGGCGCGGTGACCAGCGCCGGCGTGTTCCGTGCGAAATCGATCCGCGCCGCCGAGGCTGCGAAGGTGATCGAGAATGCGCAGCGCGACATCAACATCGCGTTCATGAACGAGATCACCCAAATCTTCTCGAAGCTCGATCTGTCGATCTGGGACGTGCTCGAGGCAGCCGGCACGAAATGGAATTTCCTGAAGTTCCAGCCGGGCCTGGTCGGTGGGCACTGCATCGGCGTCGACCCTTATTATCTGAGCTATCGGGCCCAGCAGCTGGGGCAGGAGCCCCATGTCATCCTTTCAGGCCGTTCGACCAACGACGGCATGGGGGCTTGGGTCGCCGACCAGCTTCATGCCCGGCTTGGCCGAGCCGGCAAGGCGCTGATCATGGGGCTTGCCTTCAAGGAGAACGTTCCAGACTTGCGCAACAGCCGCGTGATCGATGTCATTCGCCGTCTCGAAGCATTGGGCCACGAGATCGTGGTTCACGATCCGCTCGCCGACCCTGCCGAGGCCGAGCATGAATATGGCGTCTCGCTCGCCTCCGATGCGTTGGAAGGGCGCTACGATCTGGTGCTCGTCGCGGTGCCGCATGAGAGCTATTCTGCGCTTTCGGACGAGCAATTGGGAGGCCTGCTGAACGAGCGCGGTCTTCTTGCCGACCTCAAGAATCTGTATGCACGGCGCCCGCTCGCAGGCGTCGATCGCTGGAGCCTCTGACGAGAAAGGCGGCAGTCTCGTCGGCTGCCGCCTTTCCATTCTTCCTAGGCGGCTCAGAGGCCGTGATAGTTCCTGTACCAGTCGACGAAACGCGGCACGCCTTCGTCGATCGTCGTCGACGGCTCGTAGCCGAGATCGCGCTGGATCGCGCTGATGTCGGCATAGGTGTCGCGCACGTCCCCTGCCTGCATCGGCAGCAGCTGCTTCTTCGCCTCGCGGCCACAGGCTTGCTCGATCAGCGAGATCATCCGGGTGAGTTCCTCGGAGCGATGGTTGCCGATATTGTAGAGACGGTGCGGGCTACGGCTGCCGCCGGCCTTGACCTCGCCATCATCCGGCGCGGGATTGTCATGGCAGGCGACGATGCCGCTGACGATGTCGTCGATATAGGTGAAGTCCCGGCGCATATTGCCTTCGCCGAACACATTGATCGGCTCGCCGGCATAGATCGCCTTGGTGAATAGCCACATCGCCATGTCGGGACGACCCCACGGCCCATAGACCGTGAAGAAGCGAAGACCGGTCTGCGGCAGGCGGTAGAGATGCGAATAGGTCTCGCTGATCAGCTCGTCCGCCTTCTTGGTCGCGGCGTAGAGGGAGAGCGGTTGGTCGACACGGTCTTCGACCCGGAACGGCAGGGTGTCGTTGCCGCCATAGACCGAGGAGGAGGATGCGTAGACGAAGTTGGCCAGCTCCCGATGCCGTGCGACTTCGAGCATGTTGAGGTGCCCGACCAGGTTCGAGTGAACGTAGGCGTGCGGATTCTCGATCGAATAGCGCACGCCCGCCTGGGCGCCGAGATGGATGATCTTGTCGAAGCGCTTGTCGGCGATCGCTTCGGTCAATGCCGCATTGTCCGCGAAATCGACCTCGAGAAGCGAGAAGCCGTTGTGCCGACGCTGCAACTCCGCGATCCTGTCGCGCTTCAGCTTGGTGCTGTAATAGTCATTGACGTTGTCGAGACCGATAACCTCTTCGCCCCTGGCGAGGAGGCGATCGCTCACGTTGAAGCCAATGAAGCCGGCTGCGCCGGTCACGAGTGTGGTCATCGATTCTGCCCGATAGATGGTGAGGTGCGGCGGGCCTTAGACGAACCCATTGCTCAAACTCAACGATCTCGCTGTATGGGCCTCGCCGACAGGATCGCGCCGGACGCCTCCGCCGCGCGTGCCCGAGCGCAACGGCGGTGCGTCGCGCTAGACTTGGCCCGTGCTTTTCTCCTATCGACCGAGCCTGCATCATCAGCCGCTTCTCAGCAGCGAGACCCATAGTTCGTGTCCATTCCCCCCGCCAAGATCGCGAGCGTTCGTCGGACGCTCTGGCACCGTGTGCGTTTCCAGCTCGGCGCAGGATTGCTGCTCGCCGTGGCCATCCCCTATTTCCTGCGGTTGCAGCTGGAATATGGCCAGTCCGACGTCGACAGTCTCAACAACTCGCTTTTGGGAACCGTGGCGGCACTGCTTCTCGGTTACTACGCTTTTCGCCGGGTCTCGCATTATCCCGGCGTCCGCGCCTCCTACCACATCCTGCCGTCGTTCGCTGCTTCCTTCGGGCTTGCGCTTGCCGTCTTCTTCTTCGCCAGGCTGGATTACAGCCGACTTCACTTCCTCGCGAGCTTCCTGCTCTGCGTCGGATGGTATTATGTCGTCTATTTCAAGCTGCAGCGGCAGCAGAGGATGCGGATCGGCGTCGTTCCGGCGGGGGAAGTCGATCATCTCTTCGAGATCCCCGACGTCGGTTGGGTGCGTCTTGCCGACGGCTCACGAGACCAGCCTTGTGACGCGATCGTTGCCGATCTGCGTGCGGATATGCCCGACGACTGGGAACGCTTCCTCGCTGATCGCGCGCTCGCGGGCACCCTGGTCATGCATGTCAAGCAGATGGAGGAATCGCTCACAGGGCGCGTCGCCATCGAGCACCTTTCCGAAAACACCTTGGGATCGCTGATCCCCGGCATCGTCTATGCCAAGATCAAGCGGCTCTCCGATATCATCGTCTCGCTGGCGGCGCTGCCGTTCCTGATCCCGCTGTTCGCGGTTCTCGCGATCATGATTCGCTTGGACTCGCCGGGCCCGGTCTTCTTCCGGCAGGAACGAATGGGCTATCGCGGACATCCGTTCCGCATGTGGAAGTTCCGCACCATGCGCCACGGCCATGCCACCGCCGATGCGCGCGAGGCCGCGATGACTCGCGACGGCGACGACAGGGTTACGAAGATCGGGCGGCCGTTGCGGCGCTACCGGATCGACGAACTCCCGCAGGTGATCAACATCCTCAAGGGAGAGATGAGCTGGATCGGGCCGCGCCCCGAGGCAGTGCCCCTGTCTCTATGGTACGAAGCGGAGCTGCCATTCTACCGCTATCGTCATATCGTTCGCCCGGGCATCACGGGGTGGGCGCAGGTCCGGCAAGGCCACGTCGCCGAGGTCGAGGACGTGCTCTGGAAGCTGCACTACGACTTCTACTACATCAAGAACTTCTCGTTCTGGCTCGACGTTCTGATCGTAGCCGGAACGATGAAGACGGTGTTCAACGGCTTCGGCGCGCGCTGAACGACCGGGCCGGACCTCTGGGTCGGGCCTGCTGACCACATCTTCGGATCCGGACCATTCTTATAGCCGGCTGTCGCCGCGTGCCTTGAGGAGTTCCACGGCATCCCGTACCGCTTGGCTGTCACCGCGCGGCACGACCAGCACGGCATCGCCCGTCGCGATGATGGCAAGATCCTGAACTCCCACTGCGACAACCAGCGGTCCGTCGCTGTGGACCAGGGATCCTGACGAGCGTAGCAAAGCGGCGTCGCCAACCGCGACATTGTCGTCTCCATCCTTCTCGCTGATTTCATGCAGCGACTGCCAGCTCCCGACATCGGACCAGCGAACGTCCATCGGCACCACCGCGATGTTCGCAGCATGCTCCATGACCGCGTGGTCGACCGAGATGCTGCGGGCGGCGCCGAACGCATCCGGCGACGGCCGCAACCGTCCGGCGCTCGTCGATCCTTCCGCTACCGATTGTCGGCACGGATCCAGCACTTCGGGGGCATGCGCGGCAAGCGCGGCAAGGAAGGAATCGGCACGGAACAGGAAGATACCCGCATTCCACAGATAACCGCCATCGGCGACATAAGCGGCGGCGCGCTCCGCTTCCGGCTTCTCAACGAAGCTCTCGGCCCGGAACGCACCCGCTGAAAGCGTGTCGCCCAGCTTGATGTAGCCATATCCGGTCTCTGGTCGGTTCGGCCGAATTCCAAACGTGACCAGCCAACCCTGTTCAGCGAGTTCCGAACCCTTCTCGACCGCGAGGCGGAATGCGTCGGCATCGCCGATCAGGTGATCGCTCGGCATGATCAGCAGCAGGTCGTCCGGCGCGGCGGTGAGCGCGGCCAGGGCGATCGCAGGTGCCGTGTTCCGAGCCGCTGGCTCCAGGATCAGTGCCGCGTCGGGCGCGTGCGTATCGACGAGCTGCCGGGCGATAAGCTCGGCCTGGCTTTCGCTGGTAACGACCAACGGCACGGCGAAGCGCCGTCGGTCGGAGATGCGATCCAGGGTAAGCTGCAACATCGATCGTGCGCCGGTGAGCGAGAGAAGCTGTTTCGGGCGCGCATTGCGCGACAGCGGCCACAATCTGGTTCCGGATCCCCCGCACAAGATTACCGGAGTGATCGGTCGGTCGTCCCGGCCAACAACGCTGCTCAACGAGGCATTCCTTTTTCAGCTAGGCCCGGTGCTTTAGGGTCAGTCGCAGGAGCCAGCAAGGCGCCCACGCAACCTCCTGCTCCGGAGAATTTTGTGGAACCGCCGGTTCAAGCGAGATACGGAGCGCCATTCACCCGGGCGGCGGTCGTTCACCTACGGCAATGTGTTGCACCGATATCGCTGTGGGCGGTTGCTCATGGACGGGTTTGCGGAAGGCGAGAGTTGCGGGAAAAGCTTGTGCTGATCGGGCATTTGGAGCGCTGATCCGCCTACCATGTCGAAGCTCATGTACGTCACGACACGGATGGTCGATCCGCCGCAGGGTGGCCGCGCGATGCTTTCGCGGCTGCACTGGCGCGCCTTGAGCACCCTGTTCGGTGACCGAATGGTCGTTCATGAACTCGATCGTGCGGAGAACAGCGCCGGGATGGCGGCCGCCCTTGGCGGCTATCTCGACGGGCTGACGCCCGCAACCGAATTGGTGATCCTCGACCGACTGGCCGCGGAAGGCATCGACCGGCTTTATATCGACGGCTCCAACTTCGGGCGGCTTGCGCAAGCCGTGCGAAAACGCCTCCCCCGCGTGCAAATCTTCACCTTCTTCCACAACGTAGAGGCGCGTTTCTTCCTCGGAGCGGTACGACAGACGAAGAGCGTTCGGGCAATCGGTGTCCTGCTCGCAAACTATCTGGCCGAGCGGAAGGCCGTCCGTGCCAGTCATCGACTGATCACGCTGAGCCGACGAGATAGCCGTTTGCTGTCACGGATTTACCGTCGAGCCGGCACCGACGTGCTGCCGATGGCGATGGAGGACAAGCTTCCCGCCGCCCCTGTGTCCACGGAGCCGGGACAGGAGCAAGACGGCGGCGGTTACGCATTGTTCGTGGGCGGCGCCTTTTATGCGAACGTGGCAGGCATCCTCTGGTTCGCGCGGAAAGTCGCCCCACATGTTGCGCTTCCCACTCTGGTCGTCGGCCGCGGCCTCGAATCGTTCAAGGACGAGCTCGAGCGCTTCCCTAACGTTCGCGTCGTCGGGGCGGTCGACGATCTGGCCCGCCTCTATTTGGACGCGGCAGTGGTGATCGCGCCGATCTTCGACGGATCGGGCATGAAGACGAAGGTCGCCGAGGCGTTGATGTTCGGCAAACGGATCATCGGGACGCCGGAGGCCTTTTCCGGGTACGAGGACATAATCGACGAGGCCGGGTGGATGTGCCGGACCGAGGCCGAGTTCATCGCCGCGATACGTCACCTGGAAATCGATCAGCCGCCGAGGTTCGACGCGACGCTTCGCGCCCGCTACGAAAGTGACTATTCACGTGAGGCTGCGACGGCTCGGCTGTTTCGGATATTGGAACGGCGCGGCGACACCTGCGCCGGGGAGTGTTGATAATGGGCAGTATCAAGTCGGTGGCGCGCAATGCGCTCCCTCAGCGCTGGCAGGTGCCGATCAAATATTGGTACAGCAAGGCCCGGGGGGACCTTGAGCCCGAGATGGAACTGCTCGAATTCCTCATTTCGCAGGGCGATCATGTGGTTGATATCGGGGGTAACCGGGGAATCTACGCGTACCGCTTTCGCCGTCTCGGCGCCCGACTGGACGTGTTCGAGCCGAACCCCGACTGTGCCGGCGTGCTGCGCGGCTGGGCGGCAGGGGATTCGCAGGTGACCATCCACCAGGTCGCCCTCTCCGCGCGAGCGGGTACCGCTCAGCTTCACGTGCCGGTCGATGAACATGGAATCGAGCACGACGCCTCGGCGTCCATAGAAGCGTCTCATGCGGGCAACACGCGCGATCTCGATGTCGAGCTCAAGTCACTCGACAGCTTCGGCTTCACGCGGCCCGCCCTCATAAAGATCGATGTGGAAGGGCACGAATCCAGCGTGATCTCAGGCGCTTCGGAAACATTGCAGCGGGCGCATCCTGTGCTGATCGTGGAGATCGAACAGCGCCACAACGACAGGCCGATCGCGGACATTTTCGCCCAGATCGAAGCACTTGGATATGCCGGCCATTTCCTCGTCCAGGGCGAGCTCCGGTCGCTGGCGACTTTCGATCCGGCGAAGCACCAGCCGCTGGAGGCGTTCGGCGCCGCGCCTTCGGATTACCACAACAATTTCATCTTCCTTGGCCTTGAACATCTGCGTGAGGGTCGGCACCGGGCCCTCACCGAACGCTGGGCCGCCAGATGAAGATCTGTGTGATCACGCCCCGGTTCGCGATTTCAGGCGTGCCTCTGGCACAGCTTAGATTTGCGCGCGCGCTGGCGGCGAGCGGCCACGAGGTTGATTTGATCATCGGCAAGGTAGACTCTCACCTCACCGTTCCAGAGACGCCGGGGGTCAATGTGATTGCGTTGCAGCGGCCTAATGTGCGCAGCATGTTCTGGCCGGTGTGGCGCTACATGCGTGAGCGTCCGCGCGACGTGATCTTTTCGGCCGAGGACCATCTCAACGCCCTCATTTTGCTGATCGCGATCCTGACCCGGTCCAAAGCGAAGATCAGCGGATCGTGCCGTGTTCGACCGTTCGACACCTATTCCAATACGCCATTCACGAAGCGGTGGATCTTGAAGCACCTGATGCGTCTCGTTACGTGGCGGGCCGACGCGCTCACCTGTGTGTCGCGCGACATGGTGGATCAGTATCGCCAGGTCTTCCGGGAACCGCCGCACGTTTGCGTATACAACATCGTTCAGGACCGGGCCGCGCAGGCACGAATGAGCGAGCCTCTGGATGATCCTTGGCTCACGACTAAAACAAGGCCGGTGCTCGTGGCTGCCGGGACCCTCGCGCCGTGGAAAGGGTTCGGCGACCTGATCGACGCCGTCGCACTTCTCAAGCAACGGGGTCGCGACGTTCGCCTGTTGATCCTGGGGGAAGGGCCTCTCAGAGGCGAGCTCGAGGAGAAGATTGTCGATCTTGGTCTGAACGATCGGATCCGGCTGCCTGGCTTCACCAACAACACCCTCAAATATTTTAGTCGGGCCGACGCTTTCGTACTGTCTTCGCACGTCGAGGGGCTTCCGAACGTCCTCGTCGAGGCAATGATGTGCGGTTGCACCCCGGTGTCGACAGATTGCCCTACCGGTCCACGGGAAGTGCTCCGTGACGGCCGTTACGGTTATCTCGTTCCGGTTCAGGATCCAGAGAGTCTGGCGAGCGGGATCGAGCGGGCGCTCGACGGACCTATTCCGAAGGAGATCTTGCTGGAGGCCGTCGAGCCGTTCGAAGAAAGCAAGATCATTCGCCGGCATTTCGAAGTGCTCGGCCTTGTGGCCGCGGGCTGACGCCGTGCGAGTCGGTCTTAATGCAACCTGCTTCAATGAACGGCCTTCCGGGGCCAACCAGCGCTTTGCCGGGATTTACGGCGCTCTGATTGCTCGCTGTCCTGACATCGAATTCGTTATCTTCGAGCCTGCCGACTGCCGCGTTGCCCAATGGTTCGGCGATGCCCCGAACGTGACGGTCCGCCGAACACCGATGCCGAGCACCGGGCGGATTCGGCGTGCCCTTGGCGGTCTCGCTTATTGGCGGCGCGCGTTGGCCAAGGAGAAGCTCGATCTGTTCGAGACCTTCCATCTGCCGCTCCTGCGAGCTCCGCGCTGTCCGACGATTCTCACCGTTCACGACGCACGCCCGATCCTTCGCGATGTTCCTCTGGTGAAGCGCTTGCTCTACGGCCGGATTCTCAGCACGGGGCTTCGCCGCGCCGATCACGTCATCACCGTTTCGGAAACGATGCGGCAGGAGATCCTGGGCATCGAGTCGCGCGCCTCGGTCAGCGCGATCTACAATGGCATCGACCCCAAGCCGTTCGAACGGATCGATGTTGCGGAGGCGGAGGCGACCCGCGCCCGCCTTCACCTTCCGTCGCGTTTCGTGCTCGCCGTGGGCCATCTCGAAGGACGCAAGAATTATCCGCGGCTCGTAGAGGCGATCGCGCGCCTGCGCGCTGCCGGCGAGGACATCGCGCTGGTGATTGTCGGCAACGAGGGCGGAGACGGTGCGGCGATCGCGGACCAGATCCGCAACCTGCATCTTCAAGACCATGTGCGTCTGCTACAGGGCGTCAGCCATGCCGAACTGACCCACATCTATGCCCTCGCGGCTTTGGTTGCCTTCCCCTCGACATACGAGGGTTTCGGCATCCCGATCCTGGAAGCGATGGCGGCACGAAGGCCGCTTGTGGTGAGCGGCACGCCGGTGTTCCGCGAACTCACCGAAGGGCGCGGCATCTATTTCCCCCCCGACGACGTCGACGCGATGGCGGCGGCGATCAGCGGCGTGCTGTCGAGCGCGGAGCGCCAGCAGGCGCTCATCGACTATGGCGAACGGCGTATTCAGGATTTCCGCTTCCCCGCACTCGCCGAGCAGGTCGAGCAGGCCTATCGGGCGCTGGCGTGAGCGGCCAGCGAACGCAGCGCGTCAGGGGCAGCCAGACAGGGGCGGTTTGACGATGTTCTCCGTTGTCATCCCCTTGTACAACAAGCGGGAATTCATTTTGGCAACGGTCAGGAGCGTGATCGCGCAGACGTTTGCCGATTTCGAATTGATCGTTGTCGACGATGGATCCACCGATGGGGGCCTCGCTCTGCTGGAGGATCTGGATGACCCGCGTCTGCGCCTGATCAGCCAGCGCAACTGCGGTAAGGGCGTGGCCCGCAACCGCGGCATGCAGGAGAGCCGCCGCCCTTGGATCGCATTCCTTGATGCCGACGATCTTTGGTTTCCTGATCACCTGTCGGAGCTGGCCAGGATGGCCGCGTTGCACCCGGAGGCGGGGCTGCTGGCAACCGCCTATGGCGAAGGCACGGATCCGACCACGATCGTGCCTGGCGGGGAAAGCCGCGTCCGGCCGATCGCCTACTTTCGGGAAGCGGCGAGCAAGATCGGCGTCGTCTGGTCGTCGGCGACGGCGGTTCGGCGGGATGTTGCGCGGGAGGTCGGTGACTTCGGTCCTTGGCGAACGGGCGAGGATCTCGAATATTGGGCTCGGGTTGCGCTGATCGCGCCGGTGGTGAAGTCCGACCGAGTGACCGCTTACTACCTGCGTAACGAGAGCAGCGAGATGGCGCAGGTCTATCGCGAGCAGGCGCGAAACGCTCAACCGCAGACGCTGTCCGTCGCCTGGCCGTCCGTGGCCTATCTGCAAAGCGTGCGACTTAAGCTCGATCGGACCCAGCGCCGCGATGTCGACGCCTATATCCGAATGGCCGCCTATCTCAGTTCGCTGGGACGAATGGTTGCGGGCGACATCGACGGCGCGAGGAGCATGGCCCGTCAGATGCCGGGTCATCGTCTCGATCGCGCCGCCCTCGTCAGCCTTGCCCTACGCATTCCGGAGCCCGCGATCAGGCTCGCGTTGACCGCAAGGCAAGCGCTCCGCCGCAGCCGTGGCTAGAACGATTTGCCCTCAAACGGCACGTTCGATCTTCAAAATCACGGCAATCAGGGATCTTGATCGGACGTTCCAATGCAGTCGGGACGTCTGCTGTGGTCCAGGACGAAGCGAGGTCTGCGAAACCGGCTGATCAAGCATGGCCCGATCAATGCCGCGGGACCCCAACGACCGCTACGCACCCGCAGAAGTACCGCGCCGCAGCCGCCGTCAGCGAGCGTCCTTCCAAACCCGTTCGCCCAATGCGAGCCGCGCGGCCAACAGCTCCGAGCCGATGTGCCCAAGATGGCTGCCGTCCCGATAGATGGGTTGGCCATCGATCTGGGTGGTGCAGACGTGACCGCGGCAGAGCGCCTGGTCCAGGCGGATGACCGGAGTTGCGGCTTTCTGCACGAAGGCATCCATCAGGCGATCGGTTGGCGGACCCAGCGGGTTGGTGGATCCGGGCGTGATGTCGCACAAGGCCCGCGCCCCGAACGTCGGCAGGCCACTGCGTCGACGCTCCCAGCACATGCCAACGTCGTAGTCCGCTTGCGGCGGCCCCGAGACGACCACGACGCGCTTGCCCAGACTGCGCAGCGCCTTCACCGTCTCCCGCTGTGCGGCGAGAGTGGCGTCAAAGCCCGCAGGCGCGGTGATGAAATGGCCGGTCCGCTGGCTGGCAAGCGTGAAGTGCGGGTCGAGATATCTCAGGTACCAGCCGGACAGGACGACAACCTGGATGCTCGGCGTTCGGGCGACATAGTCGATCACGCTGCGGTTGAAATCCAGGCAGCTGAGGGCGAAAGCGCGTTCTCCGCGGCTCTGCATCGCGGCAAGATTGGCGAACGGCCCGCAATGACCTTTGCTCGCCTGTGCGATCGTCCGATTGGTCGTCGCGGCGAGACCTGGAACGAGGTGCTGGGAGAAGGAATCCCCCCAGACGAGCATCGTTGGCGCGGGACCTTCCGCGCACTTCCCGTCGTACAATCCGCTGTCGTAGGAGCCACAGCGAGCAAAGCCGGTGACGCCGGTTAGATCGACCCCCGAATTTCCCCAATGCCGCTTGGCATGAAGCGCCCCCGCTCCAACCGCCAGAACGAGCGCTGAACCGGCGAGTGCAATTCCGAGAAGCCGCCACCCGTCGATGCGCGAGCGCCGGACCGGTTCTTCGATCCAGCGATACAGGATGTATCCGAGCGCAAGCGACAGCACCACCCCACCGACGGCCGTGATCAGCGGCAGTTGCTCGGTCAGGTACGCATTATGCGCGATCGCGAAGATCGGCCAGTGCACGAGATAAAGCGAGTAGGAGAAGTCACCGACCCGAGCAAGGCAGCGGGCCGGCAGCAGCCCGGGCAGCCTCTCGTGGCGCGCAAGGATGACCACCAAAGTGGCGAGACAGACTGCGACAAGCCCCGGATTGAAGCCGATGCTCGGCAATGGAACGAACGGCACGATGATCAGCACTGAAAGCGCCGGCCACAGGAGTAATCGGGCAAAGCGCCGAACCATCGGGCTGGCCACCACGAATGTTCCTAGCGAGCCGAGGCCGAGTTCCCAAGCGCGGGTTGGCAGGAGATAGAATGCTACACCCGGCGATTTTGCAGCGAGCCAGGCATAAGCGGCAAGGCTCGCCCCCGTTGCGATGAGGATCAGCGGCAATCTGAGGCGCCGAGGGGCGGCCCACAAGCACACGGGGAGAAGCAGATAATATTGCTCTTCGACCGCCAGGGACCACATGTGAAGCAGTGGCTCGTAGGTAGCGGCGGGATGGAAGTAGTTGATCTGCCGCCACAATACGACGTTTGCGGAGAAGAATACCGATCCAGCCAGCTGCTCCCAAAACCGTTCGAAAACCGAAAGGCCGACCAGCAATGTGCACGCGATCGTTGTCGCAACGAGCACGCAATAGCCGGCCGGGAGCAAGCGTCGCGCCCGCCTTGCGTAGAAATCGGCGAAGCTGAAGCTGCCTCGGTCGAGATTGTCGCACACGATCCTAGTGATCAGGAATCCCGAGACGACGAAGAAGATGTCCACTCCGAGATAGCCTGACTGCGCCACGCCGAGGCTCGAGTGGAAGAACAGGACAAACAGCACGGCGAGGCCGCGCAATGCCTGAATGTCGGTGCGGAAATGCGGTTTTTGAGTATCGATCTTGCCGGATGCTCCGCCGACATGGCCCGCAGGCACGCCGGTATGCGGCGCCGCTGCCCCTTCCACCCCATTCGTCATCGCCCCGGAATAGGACGTGGGGCGGAATTGTCAAAGGTGCGAGCCGGGCCCTGGGCAGGCTCTGCCGCTTCCTTTAGCAGCCGCTAGTAACAAAGCCCGAGCAATGGCGTGCCAGGTGCCGGGAAGCCGGCTCGCTCGCGAGGACGCGCCGTCGCTTGTGTTTGTAGCGCCGGCTCCTCGACACCGGCTCGCCTTTCAACTACGCTACAGAATCCGCCGAGCCATGCAGACTGCGTTTGAACTTCCCCTTCTCACCCCATGAATGCGCGGACCAACGATCCCATTTGAGCCTTCAACCGCCCGAGGTGCCGCCGCATTCTCTTGCCCGCGCTATATCCCGCAGCGAGGGGACGGCTGACGCCCGACATCCGAATGATCGAATCGGTCCTCTCGGCATAGTGGCCTCTGAAGAAGGTGCGATGCTGCTCGCCGGCGACGACGCTATATTCAAGGCCAAGCATGCGCTCATTGGGGAGCACCGTACACTCATAACGATTGAGCAGCGGCGTGATCGCGAGCGTGTAGGCGACCGGCCCGGTGAGCCTGAAAACGGCCTCCCTCCCAACTCCGTCACGCCAAGGCCGATAGCGCTCGATGTTTCCAAGAACATAGTCGATCACGGCGCGGAGCAGGGGATGGCCTGGTGAAGCGATGATGTGCCACTGCTGGAACTCGCCACCTCCCACATGCTCGAGGCCCCGTTGGAGACCCCAATTTTCGTGGCTCCCGCCTGTGCCATTGTCCCACTTGGCCAGAAGCAATTTGCGGCCGCTTGTGGTAATCTCGTCCAGAGGCGTCGTGGCCGTGCTCTTGATGTCCAGATACACGCCGCCGACCTGGTACATCAGCAAATAGCGAAATAGATCGGCCCGGGCTGCTCCGTATGCCGGATTAATCAGGTGGTAACGCCCGAGCATCTCGGAGCCATATTCGCGCGCAATGAAACGGTCGATGTCGGCATCATCGTACAGCCTGTAGTCCCAGTTCGGGTTGCGCCTCTGCAGCGATTCGGCGTTATCCTGGAGGGCGGGCGGCAGGCATTTGCGCGCATAGGTTTGATGTAGGATCCGCGGAATGCCGGAGCCCTGCGGCACGACCTTGAAGTCGAAGCTCATCTGCGATCTTTCGCCAACGGCCGGCTGCCCTTCATTCAAGCCGGAGCAGGCGCGCTGCCGAGCACGACCTTCTCGTAGCTGCCTGACTGAACGATCCGCCCGGATTCGAGCCTGTAGACCGTATCGCAGCCTGCGACGGTCGAGAGGCGGTGCGCAATGAGGATAATGGTCAGCTCGCGGTCGAGCTCGGAGACAGAGTCCATCACGGCCGCTTCGGTAGCAGCATCGAGCGCGCTGGTGGCTTCGTCGAGAACGAGTATCGAGGCGTCTTTATAAAGAGCACGGGCGATTCCGATCCGTTGCCTCTGCCCTCCTGACAGCCTCACGCCCCGCTCGCCGACGCGGGTCTCGAAGCCTTCTGGAAGAGTGTCGATAAACGCGGCGATGTCGGCCCGGGCCGCCGCCCTGCGGACCCTGGCCATGTCGATGTCGTCGCGATGGAAACCGAAGGCTATGTTCGCCGCGATCGTATCATCCGCTAGGAAAATGGCTTGGGGAACATGAGCAATTCGTGTTTGCCACTCGGCGATGTTGCTTTCGTCGAGAGTTGCCCCCCCGACTCGCAGCTGTCCCCGCGACGGCTGCAGCAGTCCCATCATCACGTCGACGAGCGTGCTTTTTCCGCTCCCCGTTTTGCCGACGAAAGCGACGCGCTCGCCCGCGCGTATACATAGACTTATCCCCTGCAAAACATCGTGATCGGGAGCGTAGCTGAACCACAGATCGCGTGCTTCGATGTCCAACTTGGCCGGCAGCGTCGCTGCCCCTCGGCTCGGCACGGCGGTGCTGACCGGAGCATTCATCAGATCAACGACGTCTTTGAGTGCATGGGCATTGATCGAGTAGCCGGCCCAGCCTCGATAGATCGCCTGCACCAGCGGCAGGAGGCGCTGCGCGCCGATTGCCAGCGCGCCGAGCACCGGGAGCGCAGCAAGCACCCCGCCCGGCTGCGAAGTGAAATAGATTGCAAGCAGGGCAAAGACGACGATTCCGAAGCTCTCGACCACGAAACGAGGAGCATCGATCACCACACCGGCATGCACCTGCAGGCGTCGCATTTCCTCCTCGATTTCTCCCAACTTCTGTCGGAAGATCGGCTGTGAGTGGTCGAGGATGATGTCGCGCATGCCGCCCCAGACCTCCTGAACGACCTTGAGGCGCTCGGTGCGCACTGCCGAGCTCCGATGGGAGTTCGCGATCAACGCCTTCTTGGTGAAGAGGCTGATCGAAACATAGAGGAGACCGACCGAGAGCAACGCGGCAGCGGCGCTCATGGGATCGATCAGAAACAGGAATGCAAGGATGAACAGCGCGATCACGGCGGAGGTGAATGCAAGCAGTCCAGGCGACAGAATTGCTGTCGCTACGAGGTGGATCTTCTCCACGGCCGCCAACGCAACGCTGCTGTTCTGACGCACGTAGATTTCGTATGGCCGATGCAGCAGGCGCTCGAAAACCCGCATGCTGACGTCGTGTGCGAGTCCGTAGACGAATCGATGGCTCGCCCAAGTGAGAGCTGATCGGATGACGGCCGCCACGACTGCCGCGGAAACGAGTAGGACGGCTGCGGCGATGATCGCCTCGCGGCCATTGGTCGCGCCCAGCATCTCCAGCAAGGACTGCACGGCCCGGTACTTGGCGAAGTAGCTAGGATCTGCGGCCAGTGCGAGGAGCGGCACGACCGCTCCGATCGTCAGCAGCTCGGCGATCGCACCAAGCAGCATCAACGCAGCAGTGCCGAGCAGCTGTAGCCGGCGCTGCCGTCCCATGATGCTGTAGAGGGCGGCTAATCCGCCCCGAGCCGGCGCCTCTCTTCTAGCGCTCGGTGAATCCTCACTGCTCATATTTTTCCTTGCGTGAACACGGACGCTGGGCATCCGCGCGAGTCCAGTCGTTCCATGGCAACTCGGCAGTGCGAAATCCATTCCAATGATGAAGCGGGTCAGCTGCAGGCGGGCTGCTGAATTGGAGACCTGCCGAGATCGAGCCGCTGGCGAACCACCCGCTCAAGCTTTGCAGCCCAGACCTGCCAGTCCAGACGGTTCGCGGCGTCTTCCAGCGCTGCGGCAGACATCCGCTCATAAGCGGCGGGATGGTTCAGCAGCGCTTCGATGTGACTCGCGAACGTGTCTCCCGAAGAACCGACCGGCAGCAGGATGCCGGTTTCTCCGTCGCTTACCACAGTCGTGACTCCGCCGGTCGCATAGCCGAGCGACGGAAGTCCGTGATGTGCTGCTTCGGCGAACACGATCCCCCATGCTTCGGCGGCAGTCGGCAGGATGAAGAAAGAGGCTTCTGAGTAGAGGCGGTCCAGAGTCGCTTGGTCCGCCGGTGAACTTTTATCGATGAAGCCGTGGAAGGTGACGTTCGGCGGCGGTGATGCACCTTGCAGCACCTCCTCGCTGCAGCCGACGATGTCGAGCGAGCTCTCGATCCCGCGTTCTGCAAGCGCGCGTACCGCACTGAGAGCTACTTGGCCGCCTTTTCGTTTCCAGTCGGTGCCGACGAACAACAAGCGTACGGGCCCGCCCCCCAGCTGGCGCGGAGGGCGTCGCTCTGGTGGCATGTTGGCCCCCCAGGCGATTTGCACAACCTGCTCGGCGGGTACGCCCTGCTTCTCGATGGCAGACCGGCAGGCCCAATGAGACGGTAAGTGCACCAGCAAAGATTCGTGGAAGGCGCGATGTTCGGCTACGCGAGCCTTGCGTTTAGCGGTCTTCGAAAGCTGGCGGAACATGTCGTAATATTCCACCAAATCGGGAATGACCGCATCGGTGATCGTGACGACCGGCAGGCGTTCGGTGAAAAGGTAGGCAGCATCGGTCAGCGCGACGGCGAACACGACATCGGGGCGAGCGGCTTCGAGCTTCCTGATGGTGTGGGCGGCCGCAAGACGCGAGTAGAAGCGCGACCAGCTATACTCGAAGCGTCCTCCCGTCAGCAGCTTGGCCGTTCGTCCCAGCGGACGGTACCAAGCCGCCCATACCTGCTCGATCACCAACGTGACGTCGAATTGCCGTTCAAGCGCCTCCAGCATGTGGTGGGGCGTGCCGGACCAGAGTTTGATGTCACGCGGATTGCCGTTTGCGATGAAGGCGGCACGAAGCTTCCTAGTCATCACCGACCGAACCTGCATGGCGGGGCGGCTCCTCCGGTATTGTCCGATCTGGTCACAGTGCCGTTCCGCCCATCATCTATTGTGGCCTCAGGCGCCGGGGCGCCGTATGTAGAGGTCCCACATCGTAGATCGATCCTGGATGTCGAATTGCTGTCTCAGCGAGGGGAGGAATCGGGGGTGGAGCTCGTTGGTTCGATCGTCACGAAGCACCAGCACCGTGTCGATGTCGGCTGGAATAGCATTGAGCGCTTTCATAATCGGTGATTCGTGACTTGCGCCAAGCGGGAAGCTGAGGATTGGTTGAGACTGCAGGACGAAAGGCCATGTGCTCGAGTAGAAGCTTAAGACCTTCCGCTGGCGGATATTCGGCAAGCGCGACAGAAGTGCGAGTCCATCCGCATGGGCATATTGCCACTCGTAATCCCCCATCCACCTCGCGCTTTGTTCGAGGTGCAGCCGATCGCCAATCTTCTTGATGGCGATCGAGGGCTGCGTAAATAGCGGCGTCTGAGACGTCTCCGGCCGTTCGACGATCAACCCCGCGAGCGGACCGCTCTTGAATAGGGAAAGTTCGCCGCCACGTACCTGACCTCGAAGCCCGACCAGCACGTTCATCAGGTAGGGTGTCGTGAAGGTAAGGGCGTATACGGCCAGAGCGATCGTGAACATGCGGGCCTCACCGTCTTCCCGCTGCAACCCTTCGTCCGCCGCCATGATCACGACGAACGCGATCATCGGGGTGGTCGCGGCGATGAAATAATCCAGGGAGCCGGTCGTCAGCGTAGCGAGCATAGCGAGCGGGAGAATCGCAGCGAGCACGCTCAACTTGATCGTCAGCCACCCTCCCGCTTTGCGCGTAAGCCAAAGATAAGCGATCGATCCGGCAGCGATTGCCAGCCCGAAGAAATTGTAGAGGCTGTTATAAAAGAGTTTGCGGAGCGCCCAGTCGATGATGAACCCGACCCCTGCGACCGCGGAAAGGTCGGCCGGCGCCTTCAAATAGGCTTCCGGCCCGTAACCTAGAACGGCCCAGCCCACGGCGATCAGTGCGATCCCGTACAACGCGCAGTGAAGCAGGCCTTTCAAGCCGTTGCGGTAAAGCAAGGGAGCAGCGGCAGGTACGAGCAGAATAGCGAATGTGAGCTTGGTGACAAGGATCAGGAACGCTGCCGCCGCGCATACGAACAGCTCCACTTGGCGGAGAGGCTGGTCTGACAGCAGCACCGTCGCATAGCATGTGATCGCCAGGGCCCAGCACAGCCTGTTGTAGTACATCGAGTACGAATGGCGGAATATCTCGGCTCCGCCGTCTTCGAAAGGGGACCAGGTCAAACTGGTTGCAGAGAGCAGGACCAGCAGGAGCGCGAACGTGGCGAGCCGAGCCCGACGCGCGGTGCCCAAATAGAACAGCGCCGCGCAGATGAAGAAGCCGATTACGATCGCCTGCTCGATCGCCTTGAACGTCGGGCCAAAGAGTCGCATCGCCCAATCGATCAGGTAGATTTCGTAACCGCCGAACTGCCACACGAAATCGACGTGCGGAACGTAGCCGTGGTGAACCAGGTAGCCGGCGTTCAGCAAGTAGAAGCAGTCGATGACGTATTTGTTGGTGTAGGTGTTCGGCAGGATCAGCGCCAGTGAGGCGAACGCTATCGCACTGAAAAGCAGAGCTCCGCTCAACCAGAGCGGCGGAGCCATCGTTGCTAGGCGCCGTCCACGCTTCGCCACCGTCAGATCGCTCATCAACCACGAATCTCCGCGGCTACGGAGGCGATCGTCTCCACCATATAGTCGAGGCGTGCCTCGTCTATCCCCGGCCAGACCCCGATCCAAAAACTGTCGTTCATGATCTTGTCGGTGTTGTCGAGCGTACCATGCACCCGATAGGCGACGTCGCGGAAGGCGGGCTGCTTGGTGAGATTGCCGGCGAAAAGAAGCCGGGTACCCACCTTGCGCTCCTCCAGCGTCTTGGTGAGCAGATTGCGATTGATGCCACTGCCGTCCCGTACCGTCAGAAGATAGCCGAACCAGCTTGGATCGGTGCCGGGGGTGGGAACCGGCAGATGGAAGAGCTCCTCCAGGCCGGCGTCCCGTAGCCTTCGCTCCAAGCCGGCGAAGTTCTCCCGCCGTCGCGCCACGAAATGATCGAGCTTCTTGAGCTGGCTCACTCCGACGGCGGCCTGCATATCGCTGACCTTCATGTTATAGCCGATGTGGCTGTATGTGTATTTGTGATCGTAGCCCTTGGGCAGGTCGCCCAGCCGCCAGCCGAAACGTTTGTTACAGGTGTTATCCACGCCCGGCTTGCAATAGCAATCGCGGCCCCAGTCACGGAACGACTCGGCTATCTTTGCGAGCAGCGGGCTGTTCATGAGAACGGCACCGCCTTCGCCCATGGTGATGTGATGGGCCGGATAGAAGCTCAGCGTCGCCACATCTCCGAACGTCCCGACGTGCTGACCGCCGACAAGCGCGCCGAACGCATCGCAGCAATCCTCGATCAAGTAGAGGTTATGCGCCTTGCAGATCGCTGCCACCCTCTGGACGTCGAACGGATTGCCGAGTGAATGGGCGATCATCACCGCCTTGGTCTTCGGAGTAATCGCAGCCTCGAGGAGATCCACGTCCACGTTGTGCGTCTCGACATCGACGTCGACGAATACGGGTAAACAGCCATATTGGACGATTGGGGCAACGGTGGTCGGAAAGCCTGCCGCCACCGTGATCACTTCATCGCCCGGCTTGATCCGCTTTTCGCCGAGCTTCCATGAGGTGAGGCATGCGAACGCGAGCAGGTTCGCCGCGGATCCGGACACGGTCAGCTTGGCGTGACGGCGACCGAAGATCGCGGCGACCTCGGTCTCGAACTGATCGGCGTAGCGCCCGGCCGTCAGCCACATGTCGAGCGAGGCATCGATGAGGTTCGCGCAATCGTCCGCGTCCATCACCTTTCCTGACGGCGGTATGTAGGTCTCTCCAGGCACGAACGGAGCCGGAGGGCGTGACTCGTGAAACTGTCGGGCAAGGCGGATGATTTCAGAACGCAAATCGTCAGTCATGTCGATCCTGTCGTGGGGAGGTGGCTGCACTGCCAAGTCGATTTCGAAACGCTCGTTAGCGGCTTCAAACCCGAACGTCGATGGGGCACGCTCCCGCTCAGGGGACGGGCGTGCCGAGGAGCACGCCCCGGAGGAGCGTTTTCGCTTGGCAGCGCGCCGGATTTGATGCGATGCGGCGCGTCATGGCAAGCAAGCTCATTTCGATCGTCACCCCGTGCTACAACGAAGAAGAAAACGTCCGGGAGCTTGTCGCCCGCATCCGGGAGGTGTTCGCGCAACTACCGAATTATGATTATGAGCACATCCTCATCGACAATGCTTCCACCGATGGAACCGCAAATGTGCTGCGTCAGCTCGCGGGCGAGGACAGCCGGACGAAGGTGATCCTCAACACCCGCAATTTCGGCCATATTCGGTCGCCATATCATGCCATCCTCCAGGCACGCGGCGACGCCGTGATCCACCTCGTCGCCGATCTTCAGGACCCCCCTGAGATGATCCCGGATTTTCTTGCAAAGTGGAGCGAGGGCTTCAAAGTGGTGCTGGGTGTCAAGACCCAATCGCAGGAGTCCCCTGCCATGTATGCGATCCGGAAGTTGTACTATGATCTTAGTGGCCGTTTGTCCGAGGTTCGCCTGATTAAGAACTACACGGGATTTGGGCTCTACGACCACGTCGTGGTGGAGCAGTTACGCCAAATTGATGATCCGTATCCCTATTTTCGCGGACTCATTGCCGACCTTGGGTACGAGGCGGCATTGATCCCCTTCAATCAGCCTGTTCGGAAGCGCGGAATAACAAGCAACAACTTTTACAAGTTGTACGATATCGCGATGCTAGGGATCACTAATCATTCGAAAATCCCGCTACGTATGGCCACAATGGCAGGCTTCTTCTTGTCTGCCGCCAGTCTGTTTATTGCACTGGGGTATTTGATCGCAAAGCTCCTGTTCTGGAGCCAGTTTGCGCTCGGAACGGCGCCCATTCTGATCGGGTTTTTCTTCTTCATGTCGGTTCAGCTCTTCTTCATCGGCATTATTGGCGAGTATGTCGGTGCGATCCACACCCAGGTCCAAAAGCGGCCGCATGTGATCGAGAAAGAGCGCTTGAACTTCTGATCGATCGGCGCGCCCTGCTCCTGCAGGGCCGCAGTCCGCCGTCACGGCGCCGAAGCCGGCGGTCTCAAGCCGATACGGGTTGACGTACGGGTGCGGCTCCGCCAAGCCAATCACATCTCAGGCTTAGAAAAGGGTGTGTGTCGTGACTCCGACCGAGCGGAACATGTTGGACCTCTTGAAGAAAGGGCGCGATCATTACGGGGTGGTGGCAGTGAAGGCCGAGTTCGAGGCCGAAGGCACGCGCCCCGACGAGTTTCACCGGTTGCTCGAGCTGGCGCAGCGGGCGGACCTCAAGGTGGCGTTGAAGATCGGCGGCTGCGAGGCTGTATCGGACCTGCTCGCCAGCAAGGTCTACGGTGTGGACTATATCATCGCGCCGATGGTCGAAACTCGTTACGCATTGTCTAAGTTCGTTGATGCCAAGAACAAGACCCATGGCCCGGACGAAGCCCGTACCGAGTTCCTGTTCAACCTGGAAACCGAGACAACGCTGCAGAATCTGGACGACATGCTGCCTCTCGCCAAGGAGGGCGTTGATGGCGTGGTCTTCGGCCGGGTCGATTTCACCCTGTCGCGGGGCATGCCGCGGGGGGCAATCAACGAACAGTCCATCACGGACGCGGTGCTGAAGGTGGCACAGGCTTGCCGTGCGGCGGATCTCGAGCTCGTGGTGGGGGGCTCCGTGTCGCCCGACGCGGTGGAAGCTTTGCGTGAGATCCAGGCGGTGCGCCTTGATCGCTTCGAAACACGCAAGGTCATCTTCGACGGAGCAGCGGTTACGACCAATGCGATCTTCGACGGCATCGCCAATGCGGTCGATTTCGAGTTGCTCTGGCTCAAGAACAAGCGGGAATATTATCAGCGCATCGCCGACGAGGATCTCGCTCGTATCGAAATGATGGAAGCGCGGGCTCGCAAGGTGGCGCCGCAGCAGATCGCTGCAGTCGGCTAAGGCGTCTTGAACGGTGCGCGGCGTCTACGGCCGGCGCTGGCGTGCAAGTCGGTTCTGGGTTCGCGGCCATGGCTGAGGGCCATGACGCCGCGTTGCCCGATCGGCACCGGCCATGCGACCGGAATGCAGTGCGGCGACCGCGGAACTCGTTCCAGCGGCCGGATCATCAGACGGCGAGAGCCTGAAACGCATTTAAGAAATTGGAGCTGATCATGCAGACGAGCCCGTTCAAGATGAACGCAAAGCGGGAAATCACTGGAAGGACGGAGGCCGAGGAGGGACTGGTGGACGAGCTGCAAAGCACGTACGCCGATCTTCTGCCGAAGTTCGGACAAAGCTGGAACGGGCACACTCTCGTTGCGCTCACCCGGCAGACGCTTAGCCGGGCCCTCTATTACGATCAGCTTTATCGAAAGATCGTGGGAGTGCCAGGCGTCATCTGCGAATTCGGCGTGCAATGGGGCGCGACGCTCGCACTCCTGACCAACCTACGGGGCATCTACGAACCCTATAATTACCGGCGCAGCATTGTTGGATTCGATACCTTCGCTGGTTTTCCGAGCGTCGACCCGGTCAACGATGGTGCCCACCTCAACGAGGGCGATTACCGCGTTGAAGAAGGCCATGAGCAGGTGCTCGAGCGGTTGCTGACGCTGCATGAGGCAAATGCGCCGATTTCTCACATCCGCAAATTCGAGCTGGTGAAGGGGGATGCCTCAGAGACGGTTCACAAGTGGCTCGACGACAACAAGCACGCGATCATCTCCATGGCGATCTTCGACATGGACATCTACAAGCCCACCAAGGATGTTCTCGAGGCCATCATGCCGCGGCTGACCAAGGGATCGGTTCTGGTGTTCGATGAGCTGAATGTCTTGCCGTTCCCGGGTGAGACGATCGCCGTCCAGGAGGTACTCGGCCTTAACAATCTGCGTCTCCAGCACTTTCCTCACCAGCCCAATTGTGCATGGGCCGTGTTCGAGTAAGCCCCGTCAGTCCACGTCGACGAAAACGAACCGTCGCATTGCGAAATAGGTGAAAATCGCAAGGGGCGGTACCATCAGCGCCCCGGCGAGCAAAGGCGGCACGCTAGACCTCTCGAGAGCGCTGATGGCGGCTATGTTCATCCCCATCTGCACCACGTAAACGGCTACGAAACGAGGCAGTAGCCGTCCCGTTCGGTTTCGAAAAACCACCAAGCCTGTCGATACGAAATTGAACAGGATGCCGAGGACCGTACCGATAATCACCGCCGCGGGAGTGGGAAGTCCGATGAGGATCAATGCGGCAAAGATGCCGTATCCAACCAGGGTGTTCAGGCCTCCGACCAACAGGAAGAGCAGGAAGCGGCGCGCCTCCGGGTCGCGGATCCATGCGATCGGTCCCCGCCGGAGAAGGGCTAGGCCATGTTCGATCCTGTTCAAGGTACTTGCCCCCTGTCCATCTTGCACGTGCGAGCACCTACAGCGTTGTGCGATTCCGGCAAGCCTCCGCAACCGGCTGGCGCCGGCCGCCCGAATTTCCTAACCGGTTCCCGGGCTCATAATGGAGGGTGTTGGTGAAACCGTGTCGATCTGTCGGGAGCGCCAGCGTATGTTTTGGCTCCCGCCCCCGTATCAAGGCCGTAGGCCTCCTCTCTCTCAGCTGAGTATCACCGGATGACCGATTGGAATGGACGCCGCGTTTTCATCACCGGCCATACAGGATTCAAGGGCAGCTGGCTTTCCATGCTGCTTCAGGAACTCGGAGCTGAGGTGACCGGATACGCGCTTGCGCCCCCGACCGATCCCAGCCTGTTCGAAGCCGCCGGGCTCAGCGGGACGATGACCAGCGTGATCGCGGACGTGCGCGATTACAAAACATTGGTTGCCGCGATGCGGGACGCTCGCCCCCATGTCGTCTTCCATTTGGCGGCGCAGCCGCTTGTTCGCTACTCGTACGATCATCCGGTCGAAACCTATGGAACCAACGTTATGGGCACCGTGCACGTTCTGGAAGCAGTGCGCGCGCTTGGTACCGTCAAGGCTGTAATCGCCGTCACCAGCGACAAATGTTACGAGAACCGCGAGTGGGTCTATCCTTATCGTGAAACCGATCCGATGGGTGGCCACGATCCCTACAGCAGCAGCAAAGGATGTTCCGAACTCGTCATTGCCGCCTACCGCTCCTCCTATTTTCCGGTGGCCCGGCTCTCAGAACACGGCACCGCCGTCGCGTCCGTGCGGGCGGGGAACGTTATCGGAGGCGGTGATTGGGCTCTCGACCGTCTCGTTCCGGACCTCGTTCGTGCGTTCGAAGCCGGCGCCGATCCGATTATCCGTTCGCCCGGCGCGGTTCGCCCGTGGCAGCATGTGCTTGAGGCGCTTGTAGGTTATGTTGGGATCGCCGAGCGGCTGCTCGGCGGCGACGGGCGCTTTGCGGAGGCGTGGAACTTTGGCCCCGCTGACGAAGACGCGCGCCCAGTGGCATGGATCGTCGACAGAATGGCGCACAGTTGGGGCGTGGAAAGCGGCTGGCGAGATTGGGACGGCGAAATTCCGCACGAGGCCGGCTTGCTGAAGCTGGATTGCTCCAAGGCTCGCACCGAGCTGGGTTGGCGGCCCACCTTCACCCTGGAAAAAGCGATCGACGCGATTGTGGCTTGGCACAAGGCTGTCGGGAGCGGGCAAGACGCGCACGATGTCAGCGTCGGACAGATCCGCGCATTTTTGACGCTTCGCGATCAACGAGCGTCGTCCACGTCACGTGTAGCGGGAGCAGGATCAACCTGAACGTCCAACTCGCGGCTTCCGAACAGCTGTCGATGGGCGAGTCGGCAAGGCTCGGCATATTACATCGAGGACTTTGTGAGAAACTGAGATGAATGACTTCGGGATCGCAACACCGACCTTCTCTGCGCGCGTAGCGGCGCGAATCAAGTGGAGCATGCGCTGATGGAGCTGCAATTCCTTCTCGACTTCGATGGCGTACTCTTCAACAGCAACTATGAAGCGTACACTGTTGCGCAGAAAGCGGCCGAGGGGCGTCCCGGCTTTCGTCAGGATGTCTCGTTCAATGAGTTCGAGACCTTCCGTTCTGTGGTGACAGACGCTTGGCACTACAATCGCTTGTACAACATTGCGCGCGGCACGATCCTCCCATCGATGCTGCGGGAGATCGAACCGGAAGAGGATGATTGGGCGTTTGCCAGCGCCTTCTTCGCCGCCCGAGAGGAGATCACGAAGGATCCCGACTGGCCCAAGGTGATGCCTCCTTACGACTTCTTCTTTCTGATACGGCCGTTGCTGATCGCTTATCCCCACCGGTTTGCAATCCTCTCCACCCGCAACGTGGCCTCGATCCGCCAAGCTCTGGCGTTCCACGATGCCGATGTCATCCGTGTCTTCGGCCAAGAAGATATCCGGCGCGCGGGTTCGAAGCTGGCGGTTGCGCAGGAGCAGAACTGGCTGGAGCGCGGACGCTGGCTGATTGTTTACGTTGATGACATGAACTCGCATCTCGAACCATTCGAGGGCATGGTTCATCTCCCTCTCCACGCGAATTGGGGCTACGATCATTCCGACCTGAGCAGTCTCAGCCACCACCAGATCTTCACGATCATCTCCTCGCTCCTGACCCTCACCGAGAAGCAAAACTGATGAAATACAGCGATCAGATCGGCGCCTGGCTCAAGGCGGCCGGCTACACCCACTATTTCTATGTCGGCGGCGGCAACATCATGCACCTCACTGAAAGCCTCGATCGCTACCTCAAGGGCATCCCTGTCGTGCACGAAGTCGCGGCCGGCATCGGAGCGGAATATTTCAACGAGATCGCTGCCCCCGCGAAGGCATTGGCGTTGGTCACGGCCGGGCCTGGCCTGACCAACATTGTCACGGCCATATCCGGGGCCTGGCTGGAGGGCCGGGAATTGCTAGTGATCGGTGGGCAGGTAAAGACCACTGACCTGGCCATGCAGCAGGTCCGCTCACGCGGCATTCAAGAGATCGACGGTGCTGCGCTTGTCGAGTCGACCACCAAGCTCTCGTACCGCTTCATGGAGCCGATTCCCGCCCAAGCATTCCTGGATAAAATTTCAGTCAGCTGGGCGCCGAGGAAAGGGCCCGTCTTTCTGGAAATGCCGCTCGACGTTCAGGCCGCCCAAGTCGCGGAGAGCGCCCTTCCACCAGTCGGACCGCCGAAGCTGCCGACTGCGACCGAATCCGAAATTGATTTCACCGCCGATCTGTACCGTCGGTCCGAGCGCCCAGTGGTGTTGCTTGGCGGCGGCGTCGATTATTCGACGGTGCAGCACCTGCGAGACCGTTTCGCGGCGCTCGGGATCCCGACAATGACGACTTGGAACGGATTCGATCGCTTTGATGGCGATGATCCATTCTATCTGGGACGGCCCGACACGTGGGGGCAGCGCAGTTCAAACATCATCATCCAGAAAGCAGATTTGATACTGGCGGTGGGCACTCGATTGGGCCTTCAGCGCACGGGCTTCAACTGGCAGGAATTCGGTCGAGACGCCACTGTCGTCCAAGTCGAGATCGATGCTGCGGAACTGAACAAGGGTCACCCCCGAACGGATCATAGATACCACGCCGATCCCAATCATTTCCTCGCCGCGTTGCTCGCTACCGAGCTGCCCGCCAAGGTCGATTGGCTGGCACATGCGCGCAGGATCAGGAACCTTATTCCCCGGGTGGAACCGGTGAACCAATCGAGGCCGGAATATATCTCCCCCTACGATTTCATGGTTCGCCTTGACGATGTCACCACCCCGGAAGACTTGTTCATCCCCTGCAGCAGCGGCAGTGCCTCGACGACTGCATTGCAGATCTACAAGCAAAAGCTCGGCCAACGTATCGTCCACAATGGATCGCTCGCCTCGATGGGCTACGGCCTGAGTGGAGCGATCGGCGCGGCGGTTGCGGGTGGCGGCAGGCGAACCATCTTGATTGAAGGTGATGGCGGCTTTGCTCAGAACCTCCAGGAGCTCGGCACGGTCGCAGTAAACAAGCTCAATCTGAAGATTTTCATCTTCCATGATCAGGGCTATGCTTCGATCCGGATGACGCAGCGCAACTACTTCGACGGTAAATACCTTGGATGCGACGAAAGCTCTGGCTTGGGGCTTCCAAATTGGGCGAAGCTGTTCCCGGCCTGGGACATTCCGGTGCTTAGTCTGCCTTTGCAATTTGAGGATGATCCCGCCTTTCGGCAGTTGATGGCATTGCAAGGGCCAGCGGCATTCATCGTCCCGATCGATCCCGAGCAGACATATTTCCCGAAGATCAGCAGCCGAATCACCGCGACGGGGTCGATGGAATCCAATCCGATCGATCGGATGACCCCCGAAATCGACTACCTCGCAGATCTCTGAGCGAACCAGCAATGTCAGGGCGCTCACTTCTCCTGATCGGGGGGACGGGATTCTTCGGCAAGTCGTTCCTTGACGCCTACCGTCGAGGCTTGCTGAAAACTTGGTCCGTCGATCGGATCGATGTCGTCGCGCGGAGCGCCTCGGCGCTTCGCAGGACGCATCCCGACCTCGTCGCACCAGGGGTCGCGCTTCATGATCTCGATGTCGGGGTTGCCGAGACCTTGCCGGCGGCGGACCTGGTCATCCACGCTGCGACGACCACGGATGCTCGCCTTTACGCCCAGGATGCGAAGGGCGAGCGCGAGCGCATCTTATCAGCGATCGGGAACTATGTCCGGATCGCCGCGCGCGAGCACCGCCAAAGCAGGATCGTACTGGCGAGCTCGGGCGCCGTTTATGGCCAGCAGTCAGAGCATGTTGCTGCGCTTCGCGAGGATCATGTGCCCACGGCAACGGCAGAGATGGTTGCCACCAAGCGTGATTATGCGGAGGCCAAGCGCGCGTCGGAAGCGCTTCTTGCCACCCTCGGCGCGGCTTCCGTCCGGACCGCAGTCGCACGCTGCTTTGCCTTTGTAGGCTACCATCTTCCACGCGATCAGCATTTCGCGATCGGCAACTTCCTTGCGGACGGCCTCGCCGGCCGACCGGTGCGAGTGAATGCCCGCAAGGCGGTCGTCCGCAGCTACATGCACGCCGACGATCTTGTGGCATGGTTGATGACGATCGCTCAGGCCGCAGACTCAACCTGCCCCATCTACAATGTTGGATCCGACGAAGCGGTGACGATCGCAGACGTAGCGCGGGTCGTGGCTGAACGCTTCGGCGTCCCGGCTGAGATTCCGCCAATTACAGATGCGGCGGTCGATCGCTACGTGCCCTCTATTGCACGCGCCCGAGGCGAGCTGGGGCTTGAGCTCTCCTATGATCTCGCATCAGCCGTCGACGATATTGCCGGTCGGCTCCGCGCCGGAGCGCGCTGATCTGGTCAGCCGGCGGTTCGCCCCTGGTCGCCTACCAAACCCGCCAGGGCGCCTGCCGCTTATGCCAGAGTTCCTCGAGGAAATGCCGATCCCTTAGCGTATCCATCGGCTGCCAGAAGCCGTCGTGGAAATAGGCACGCATCTGATCCCCGGCTGCGAGTTGTTCGAGGGGCATGCGCTCCCAGACGGTCGTATCGCCCTCGATATATCTTTCCACAGAACGGGAAAGAACAAAGAACCCGCCGTTAATCCAGCCGCCTTCCTCTACCGGCTTTTCAGCGAAGGCATGGACTCGATCCCCATCGAGATCGAGTTGTCCGAAGCGGCTAAGCGGGCGCACGGCGGCTACCGTGGCTTCCTTGCCATGGCTGCGGTGGAACTCGATTTCCTTGGCGATGTCGATGTCCGCCACTCCGTCGCCGTAGGTAAGGCAGAAGGTATCGTCGTCGCCGAGATAGGGCATAGCCCGTTTCAGACGTCCCCCGGTCATCGTCTCGTCGCCCGTGTCGACGAGAGAGATCCGCCAGTCCTCTGCGGTGTTACGGTGCACCTCGGTCGTGCCCTTGCGCATGTCGATCGTAACATCCGACATGTGGAGTGCGTAATTCGCGAAATATTCCTTAATCAGGTAACCTTTATAACCCAAGCATACAATAAAGTCGTTCACGCCGAAATGCGAGTATATTTTCATGATATGCCAGATGATCGGTCGCCCGCCGATTTCCACCATCGGCTTTGGCCGTACGGCGGTTTCCTCGGCCAGGCGGGTGCCGAGACCCCCGGCAAGAATGATTGCTTTCATGATCGTCCTCTGCGCGGGCGCAGGCCCCTTTGCCCAGCGCCGATTAGGGACTGTGCGGGGGTTTATCAATCCCCGGGCCGGCGTTCCCGATCCCTTGTTGGAGCTCAACCACCTCCTTCCCATATGTGGTCGGCCCGTTTAAGGGGTGCTTTCGTCATCAATCCGGCTCCGCTCTGGATAGCAGGCGCGGACGTGCACCAGGTGGAAGAACATGTGCGGTTTGGCAGGCATCTTGGGCACCGGCGGCCGCTCTCCCCAGCTTCTCGAGGGGATGGGGGGCGCAATCGCGCATCGCGGCCCAGACGATCAGGGCCTTTGGCAGGACGAAGAGGCGGGGATCGGCCTTGCCCATCGTCGCCTCTCGATCGTCGATCTGTCACCCATGGGTCATCAGCCGATGGCGTCTGCCGACGGTCAATGGGTGATCGCCTACAATGGCGAGATCTACAATCATATGCGCCTGAGGGCGGAGCTCGACCAAGTTCGACCGATTGCCTGGCGCGGACACAGCGACACCGAGACACTCATCGAGGCGATTGCCACCTGGGGGCTGCACGACACCCTCGTCCGTGCCGTCGGCATGTTCGCCATCGCGCTCTGGGATCGGCGGACCCGGACGCTTCAGCTTGCCCGCGACCGGTTCGGGGAGAAGCCGCTCTATTACGGATGGGTCGGCAGCGACTTCGTCTTTGGCTCCGAACTCAAGGCGATCAGGAAGCATCCCGGCTTCAACAATCCGATCGACCGGAACGCTCTTCGCCTGCTGGGGGCCAGGGCCTATATTCCTGCGCCATTCTCAATCTACGAGCATCTCTACAAGCTTGAGCCGGGATGCATCCTCACCGTCGCCAACGGCGCAGCCGCTCATAGGCCCAGCGCCCCGCCCGTCGAGGGCGAGAGCGGCGGGATCAGCCTGACACGATATTGGTCCTATCGCCGAAAGGTGCTCGATGGGCTCGCCGATCCGATCGAGAGCTCCGAAGAAGCCCTTGAGCGGCTGGAGGCCACGCTGGCGGATGCCGTGGCCGGCCAGGCCGTGGCCGACGTGCCGGTCGGTGCGTTCCTGTCCGGGGGGATCGATTCTTCGACGATCGTTGCGCTTTACCAGAAGCACGCACCAGGCCGGGTGAAGACGTTCTCCATCGGCTTCGAAGACGCGGGCTTCGATGAAGCGGTTTATGCGAAGAGCGTCGCCCGACATTTCGGCACCGAGCATCATGAGCGCTACGTCAGTGCGCATGAGGCTCAGGAAGTTATCCCGTTGCTGCCGCGGATGTATGACGAGCCGTTTGCCGATTCATCGCAAATCCCAACCCATCTCGTCAGCCGGCTCGCTCGCGAGCATGTTACCGTCTCCCTTTCCGGGGACGGCGGCGACGAATTGTTCGGCGGCTACAATCGCTACATCGCGACATCGCGGCTTTGGTCGAAGTTGAAGCGCCTGCCGCGGCCCGTGCGCGGCGCGATCGGAGCTGCCCTCGCTACCGTGCCGCCATCGGGCTGGAACGGGCTTGCGGCGTTGCTTCCCTCGGGGCGGCGCCCCGCCTTCTTCGGCACGAAGGTTCACAAGCTGTTCGGGACGATGCGCGACTGCGCGAGTCTTGAGGACCTTGTCGACACGTTCCTCGACGAATGGGCAGGTAAGGCCTCCCCGGTTCTTCCGCACGGGCCACTGCCGGCGCTCGGTCGTTATGACATGACCCTGGCGGCCGACTCTCCCGATGTGACGCGTATGATGTATGCCGATGCAGTTTCCTACCTGCCCGACGACATCCTCTGCAAAGTCGACCGCGCCGGCATGGCGGTGAGCCTCGAATCGCGCATACCGTTCTTGGACCATCGGGTTGCGGAACTGGCGGCGCGGATACCCTTGTCAATGAAGATTGAGGGCGGATCGGGGAAGCAGATCCTCAAACGTTTGCTATACAAGCATGCGCCGCAGGAAATGTTCGACCGCCCAAAGGCCGGCTTCGCTGTGCCCGTCGGCGAGTGGCTCAAGGGGCCGATGCGGCCTTGGGCCGAGTCTCTGCTGGATCCGCGCGTGCTCCGGGACGGCGGCCATTTCGATCCAGCCATGGTCCAGCAACGCTGGCGTTCGCACCTCGCTGGGGAGAAGGATTCGACCCAGGCCCTCTGGACCGTCCTGATGTTCCAGAGCTGGTTGACCGACGCACAGTCCGCGGACGAGGCAGAGACGCCTTTGGTGAGCGTAGCGGCGGGCCGCCACTGAGCACGGGCGACCTTCGGGCGCTTTCATCGTTTGAACGCATAACGGCTCGGTTGACGCACAGCCGGTTGCCGAGGGTGCTCGGTCAATCGTCTGTTTCCAGCCCGCTGCGGGCCAATTGCGCCGTGGATCTCGTTAAGCCCTCCTGCGCACGTTCCTGGTGCGGTGTGCGTCAGCCCATGTCCTCGAGCGGCGCCCCTCCGATTGGATAAACCTGATAGGGGACCCAATAATAGGCATTGGCTGCGAAATTCAGCCACACGAACTGGACCGCTGCGGAATAGGCTATGATGCCCAGGACGAGGGCACCGTTTCGTTTCTCGCGACCAAAGGCGTGCGGCATGCGCGCCAGAATGGCCACTTGCAGTGGGATGAGATAGAGCGCGATACGATCGACCGCGGTGGAGGCGGAGGTCAGGACCAGCATCGCGAGCATGGCAAGTGCCGCCAAGGAGATATTGCGCCAGACCTTGGACTGCATCGCGCTGAATTCGAAGCGCTTCGAGAAGAGCAGATACACGATGGCCGGCGGAAGGTTCATGGCCACCCGGATGGCTGCGCCCTGGGATTCCATGCCTTCTTCGACATAGGCGCTCATCAACGTGTCGATCGATGCGCTGACGAATACATAGTAGAAGATGATGGCGGTGAACAGAACGAGTCCGCCGATCAACAGCCTGTTGCGTGCCGTTGCCAGGGCGATCAACGGAAGCACGACGATAGCGGATTTGTGAAACGTCGCGGCCACCAGGACCCAGAAGACGAATCGAAGGATCGAATGCTTTTCGAGACCCGCCAGGCCGAGCATGATCATCCCGATCGCGACGCCTTGGCGGGTGTAGCCCATCGCCACCACGATCACCAAATAAGGTACCGCCACGACGAAGGCGAGCCAGGGATTGTACTGGGCTCTGGCGAATTGCACGAAACCCCAGGTGAACAGGGCCGCGCATATGATGTTTACGAACCAGATCCCGATGTCGAGCTGATAGGCGATCCAGTTCAATGCCATGTAGCTTGGATCGCCAGAGCGAAGAGCGTCCCAGAACCTCAGGTAGGAAACGTCTTCGTAGATCGCGAGATAGTTGCCCCAGTCGCCGCCGACCTTGTAGCGGAAGCCGACCATGAGCGCGATGATGATCGCCGCGAAACCCAGAAGGACGCCTGCCCGCTCAGTGGCTCGCTTCTCGTTGGAATATTGAATCGCGCCCAGCGCGCAGAAGCCGAACAGCAGCCAGTATGGGAACAATGTTCGTCAACCTCCGGAAGCACGGCCTTGCAGAATCTGGCACGCGACAGATAAGGGCGCAGGCTATAGAGTGTGGCTCCGGCATCCGTCCAGAGAGCCCGCCGGCTCACTGCCGCCCATTGCGATGCGAACCTTCCGACACATGAATCAGAAAACGATCCTCATCTCGATCAACGCCGCGTGGAACATCGTGAACTTCCGATCCGGCCTCATCCGTGCCCTGCAGGCGGATGGCCATCGGATCCTTGCGCTTGCGCCGCCGGACGACTGGAGCGGGCAGCTTGCTGCTTTCGGCGTGGAATTTCACCCCCTGGAAATGGACAAGAAGGGCGTCTCTCCTGCGCGCGACGCGATGCTCCTGCTCCGATACATCGCGGCGTTGAGACGCCTGCGACCGGATGTGTTCCTGGGCTACACCGCCAAGCCGAACATCTATGGCTCGCTCGCTGCCCACGTCCTCGGCATTCCGGTGGTCAATAATGTATCTGGCCTCGGTACCGCCTTCATTCGCGGCGGCTGGCTTATGCGCCTCGTCTCGGCGCTCTACCGCCTGGCATTTCGACGATCGAAAGTGGTGTTCTTCCAGAATGAGGAGGATCAAGCTCTGTTCGTCGGCCGGAAAATCGTGTCCTCTGAGCGATCCCGCCTCTTGCCCGGATCCGGTATCGACCTCTCCAAATTTCGGCCGCAACGGCAGACCTCGGCCGGGAAGGGCTTCTCCTTTCTTCTCATCGCCCGGCTCCTGTGGGACAAGGGAGTCGGCGAATTTGTCGAAGCGGCACGAATCGTGCGGGCCAGCATCCCGGACGCTCGCTTTCAACTCCTCGGCTTTCTGGATGCCGAAAACCGCACCGCAGTCCCGCGCGCTAACGTGGATGCATGGCAAGCTGAAGGCCTCATCGACTATCTTGGTCACGCCAGCGACGTGCGGCCCTTCATCGCCCAAGCGGGCTGCGTGGTCCTCCCATCCTATCGCGAGGGCTTGCCGCGCAGTTTGCTGGAGGCCGCAGCAATGGCGCAACCGCTCATCGCCACCAACGTACCGGGGTGCCGGCAAGTCGTTGAGCATGGTGTGAACGGTTTTCTCTGCGCTCCGCGCGATCCGCAGGCACTCGCGGAGGCGATGCTGGCGATGATCCGCCTCTCCGAGGCGGACCGTGCAGCCTTCGGCGACGCCGGACGCCGCAAGGCCGAGGAACAGTTTGACGAGGCGAAGGTGGTTGACCTGTATCGCGTGGCCGTGAGGAACGCGCTCCCGTCGCCGGAAGGCGTGGCGCGCTGACCCTGACGGCGGGTCGGCCTGAAGCCCGGTCATCCGGCGATTTGCATGCGCCGAAAAGGCCGCGCCCGATGCCCGGAGCACTTCCGGCTGAAGCAGCCCGCCACGTGAATTCGGCTTCAGCATCTGACGGTGCTTGATACACTTCATGGGTGGAAGCGCGGAGCGCTTCCACCTCAGACGATCACGTGAAGGCTTCGTCAGTCGGCGGTGAGGTGCCGGGCGCGCGGCCGGTCCTCACGCGTCTCGCGCTTGTTTCTGACGCGGGGCCGCGCCTCGGCGATCAAGGCGCAGCAGATCGCGAACAATGCGCTGATCGCCGCGGTCCTAAGAGGGAATTCGACGAAACTGTGGGCGAGTATGACTCCTGCAGCGATGGTCGCGGCTCGTGCGTATTGGTCCGGTTCATCTGCACGCCAGACACGAACCACGCGCCAGGCGAACCATAGGAAAAATACCGCGATCAACAATATCCCGGCGAGACCGGTCTCGAGCGCAAGCTCCAGATAATCGTTGTGAGCATGGTTCATGTACCAGCGATCCACATTCTGCGGATCCTCGTACATCGGGTAAATCTGCGGGAACGTGCCAATCCCGCTTCCGACCGGGAAGTAGTCCTCCGCTGCCTCGATCGTCGTCGAAAATGCCGTGTATCGGGAGCTCTGTGCGCCGCGAGCGTCGTCGGACGTCAGATTGTTGCCGAGCGGGAGGCTGAGAACCAGCGTCACCGATAGCGCCAGGAGGCCGAGCACGGCTCCGCCCGCCCAGACGGGCAGCCGCCGACCCCGGAACAGCACCATCAGCCCGGTCGCTGCAACGGTCGGCACCGCAAGACCAATTCCGGCGAGAGACCGATTCACAGCGATCCCGACCACCAGCACCGCGAGAGCGCCAAGCAGCACGATCAGCAGGCTGGACCGCTTCTGGACCGAGCTGCCCTTTCGCATCGCGGAGAGATACAAGGCCGCAAGGAACGGGATGGTCGCCACCATCAGCTCGGCCATATTGTTGGTGTTGGCAAAAAATCCGGTCGCCGCATTCTTGTTGGCGATCCGGTAAAAATAGAGCTTCGAGGTCTCGCCACCGGTCAGCTGGAGTGCGCCAAGGCCGACACCGACAGCAGTGACCGCAATCAGCGACCACGCGAGCCACTTCGGTGTGAAAGCCCCCAACCGCAGCATACCGAACAGGATCGCGACTGCGGGCAAGGCCCACAATGCGGATGCGATGGTCCGAGTGGGAGCAAGCGAGATCGGCAGCCAAGGCATCGCCTGGCCGAGCATTTCGAAGCCGCGCACGATCGCGTCCCGGCCGGGCAGCGATCCCCAGATGCTGGGTGGCAGTGGGATCAGCTGCAGCAGGATCAGCAGCGTCGCTGCGGCCAACAGACCGAGCAGTTGCTTTCCCGCGGAAGCCATTGCCGTGTTGCGGTGAACCACGATGGCCCAGACGATGATCGGCACGGCGAGCAGTTGGAGCAGCATGTTCGCCCAGAAGCCACCGCCACTCGCACCGCCGAGTACGAGGCACAACACGAAATAGGCGGGAACGAGGCCGAGCCGGAGCCAGTGTTTCATGCCCCCGCCCTCGTCACCTGTACGTCACGGATGACGACATTCTGCTCCGAGGGGAACTCGGCGGAGGAGCCGGCGAGCCCAAGCCATTGCGAGACACAGCCGGAGGGCACGTCGAAATTGCCGGAGATCACACGTGGTGTGGCGTTGATTTTCGGGATTTGCAGCTCCAGCAGGATGGCTTTGGTGTCGTTGCAGCGGACCGACCAGATGAGCTTGCTGGCATCGCCGCTGACATCCCCCTCCGCCTTGAAGCGAAGTTGATACTTGCCGGGCTGAAGCAGCAGCAACTGGCTGGCCAGGTCCGTGTTCATGCGGCCATAATAAGTGACTTCAAGGCCGCCGGCGGGGGATCGTTCGGCAACTCCGGCCGCGCTGGAGGTGAGGGTCCAGTTGAACGGGGGGTAGCCGCGACGGCCTTGGAAAGCGCCGTCATAGACCGCATTGCTTGCGGATGGCGCGGCGCCCCCAAAGGCTTGCCACAACCGGTAAGCACGCATGACGTCGCCGCGCTTCACACGTTCCGCGATCAGCACATTCTGCCAGTCGCCTTGCGCCACCGTCCCGGCTCGCCCGCCTTCGCCCGCGAGGCTGAGGATGACATCCGGATCGGCCCCATTTGCTGCCAGACGGGCGAGCACGAGGCCAAGCAGCTTCGGATCGCGCATCAGGACGGTCTTCACCGTCTGTTGCTGCTGCGGATCCGCCGCCATGCGTGCGAGTTCCGGCACAAGGACCTCCCCAGCGCGGGGAACCAGGCTGTTGAGAGCGCTGATCTCGAGCGTCGCATCCGCGGTTCGCCCCGACCGCATGAAACGATCGAGGAGGAGAAGGCGCGTGAGCCGTGAGCGCGGATTACGCCGCCGCGCTTCGATGAGAAGGCGCTCGCCGCGTGCCCCCTGACCGTTGGCGATCGCATCCACGGCCGCCAGGAGGAATGGTTCTTCGGCAATCGGATAGTCGGCCAGCGCAGCCAGCGCAGCATTGCGATTGGCCGGGCTGACGCGGCCACCGCGCACCCTGAACTCAAGCAGCGAATTCGCGATCTTCACTTCCGGCTCGTCGCCCGTCAAGCGCGCGGCGGCGAGCGGGTTCGTCCGCGTGAGTTCGGCGACAGCGGCGGTCTTGCCGATTTGCCAGCACAGAAATCCGCCGACGGGCACGAGGAGCAGGAGAGCGGCAAAGCGCCCTCCCAACCTCACTCCGCCGCCTACGCGCTTACTCGGCACGTTGCGGGATCAGCTTGATCTCGCGCTCCCGGCTGCCGACGCCGCCATAGCGGTACGGCTCATAGCCATAGCCGTACCCATAGCCGTGGGCCTGGTGCCGGAACTTCGTCAGGACGGCGCCGACGATGTTTCCGCCCGAGGCCTTGAGCCGGTTCACGGCATCGATGGCAGCCTTGGTGCGCGTTTTGCCGCTCTCGATGACCAGCAAGGTGGCGCGGCAATTGGCGGACAGCAAGGGTGCGTCGGCGAGTCCGAGGACCGGGGGCCCATCGACGATCACCATGTCGTAGTTCGCGCTTGCTTCCGCGAGGATCGCCTTGAGCCGAGGCGAGGACAGCAATTCGGCCGGGTTCGGCGGAAGCGGTCCGCAGGGGAGCAGGGTAAGGCCTTCGAACTGAGTCTTCATGACGTGCTGGTTGAGCGTGTCGGTGTTGGTGAGAAGCTTCGACAGACCCTCGTTCGGCTCGACGCCGGTGACGAACGCCGGCTTTCGAAGATCGCTGTCGATCAGCAACACCGACTTGCCGAGGCGAGCAAAACCCTGAGCAAGGGCGAGCGTCGTGCTCGACTTGCCCTCGGCAGCGCGGGTGCTGGTGATCAGCAGAGTCTTGGGTGCGCCGGTGTCGGTGGTGAATTGGAGGGAGGTCCGAAGCGACGAATAGGCTTCCGCAACCGGCGAAGTCTGATCCTTGAGTTCCTCCGCAAGCGGATCGTTGCCCTTCTTTTTCGGCACGACGCCGAGTGAGGGCAGCCGAAGCTTGTCGCGGACGTCATCCGGAGTCTTGATCGTGTCGTTCAGGAATTCGAGTGCGAGCGCGGCACCGATCCCGGCGATCGCGCCGAGCGCCAGACCGACCGCCAGGTTCAGGAGGAGGTTGGGGCTATAGGGGCCGCCAGGCGGTTCGGCCCGGTCGACTACCGAAACTGAATTGGTCCCAATGCCCGCGGCAACGCCGATTTCCTTGTAGCGTTGGAGGAGAGCGTCATAAAGTGAGCGATTGGTGTCCGCTTCGCGCTGCAGGATGTTGTACTGAACCCGATCGCCACGATCAGTCATGACCGACTGCCTGAGTTGATTGACTCGCGCCTGCAGGCTTCGTTCTTCCGCGGCAGCGGCGCGGTATTCCGCGAGCAGGGTGCTGGTCTTGCCGCCGGAAACCGTGCCGCCTTCGCGTGCGATCTCCTGCCCTAGGGCTTCGATTCGCGTCCGCAGCCTCACCATGTCGGGATAATCTGGTTTGAACGACGCAAGCTTCTCCTGATACTCGGCCTGAAGCGCGGCACGGCTGGCCCGCAGTGCCGACGTGCTCTGCGTGATTTCAGACGCGTTCAGACTGTTCGCTTGCCGATAGCGTTGCTCTGCGGAGATTCGCTTTGACTGGGCGTCTGTAAGCGCTTGATTCAAAGCGACCAGCGAAGCCCCCTGAAGGGAGTTGGTGTCACTGCCACTCGACCCCTTGTCGCCGCTGCCGCCGGTGGTAATCAGCCCCTGCGCCTGGGCGTAGGCAACGAGCTTGCGCTCGCTGATTTCGAGTTCAGCTTTCTGCTTGGCAATCTGCCGCTCCAGGAACTGACGCGCATAGGACGATGCCTCGTAGCGCCGCTCGAGACTGGAGTTGATGAAAGAGTCAGCGAAGCTGTTCGTGATTTGCGCCGACAATCCCGGATTTGGAGACGTGTACGAGATTCGTACAAGCCGGCTTTGGGGGACCGGATAGACTTCGAAATGGCCCTGCAGCACTCCCGTGGCGACCTTGATTCTGGTCGTGCGATCGAGGCCTGGGGGAACGATTTGCGGATTGCTTGCGAGATTGAGATCCTGCGCCACACGCTGCGCAAGGTTGCGGCTTGCCAGCAATCCATATTGCGTGGTGAGGTAGTCCCGATCGTTCGACTGGCGTGTGCCTGTCTTGCGTTCGTCGAGAATCTCCACCGTCGGCGGATTGATCTCCAGAGTAGCCGCCGCACGGTACATCGGAGTCGTTAAGAAGGTGAGCATCACAGCCGCAGCCAGGCCGACGGCGATCGCGCCGAGGATCAGCCAGCGCCACTCGGCGAGAATTCGCCACAGCGTCCCCAGATTGATGTCGGTCGCACTCGGGGCCTTATAGCTCTGCTGCGCCCAGGGATCGGGCAGCGCGAGCTTGCCGCCGGCCTGCGGCCCCAGTGGCCAGATCGGCTGTGCGCCTGCGGGCTCGATGTCATTCTTGCTCATAAGACGAGGAGCGGCCTTTCGGATGAAGGTGTTTCGGCGAGCGCTCGTCGAAGCGCCTCTTGATTAGAATGCAAAGGAGTTGAAGAAGCCAACCACGGGCAAGGCGGTAAGGAGTTCACGTTGCGCTGCCCGCACGCTCGAACCATCGACCACTACGATGTCCCCACTGTAAACACGGGGATCTTCGACCTTGCCGCGCCTGATGTCAGTCAAATCGAAGGCAGCGGCCATCCGCTCTCCCCCGATCTGGCGGAAGATGGCGACCCGTCGCGGGTTCGCATCATCTGCAGTGCCCTTTGCACGGGCTATGACCTGGACCAGAGTGATGCGTCCGTTCACCGGATAGACCCCAGGATCTTGCACCGCTCCGTCGACAGTCACCACACGTGTGCTTGAGGAGAGGACACTCACGCTTACATCGGGTGACTGCAGATACTTTTCGCTCAGAACCTGTGTGAGCTTCGCGTCGAGCTGGTCCGTGGTGAGATCAACCGCGCGGACATTCCCGACCAGTGGCATTGCGATGTTACCGGTCAGGTCGACCTCGTATTCCGCGGAAAGATCGGCAACCTGGAAGACGTTCACCTTGAGCTTGTCGAGCGGCGAAATTCGATAATTCGCCTCAAGCGCCGCCAGCGCGGGCGAATCAGGCTCGCCGAATTCTTCCGCGCTCGGATGATAGGGCAGGTTACCACCTCGCGTGCCGGCGCAACCCGCCAGGCACGCCGTAAACAGGGCAAGGATCGCCAGCCGCCGCAGCGACGAACGGGCAATAGCATGGGCAGCGGGTGATGAGCCCGCCGTAAAGGAGTCGTCAAAGGTCGACACGGACGGTCCTGAATTTTGCAAAATTTCGATCCCCAAAATTAACGATCACTGCCCCGTGGTCAACCCGCTTTACCCGATCCTGACCACCACCGCACGGAGAATCCGTTCTCCGGCAATCAGATAGGCCGATAATGGGCGCGCTTCGGCGGGGTCAGGCGATTGCGCTTGGTCGTGCGGACGAATCGCTTCCCTCAGCCTCGTCCCGGCTGGTGGCAAGATACCAGCGCTCGTTCTCTTCGACGGCCAGCGCAGTAAGCACGCCGCTATGATAAGCGCCGGTGTCGATGGCGATCCGGTTCGGACGTTCCTCGACGCGGCTGACGATGGTATGGCCGTGCACCACCGTGAAGCCGTGTTCCTTGATGTCGCTGAGGAAGGGTTCACGGATCCAGCGCAGATCGTGGCGATCCTGCTCTTCCAGTCCCAGCCCCGGGCGGATGCCGGCATGGACGAACAGATAGTCGCCGAAGCTGAACGTGTCGGCCAGTTCCTCGAGGAAGCGGCGATGTGCCTTGGGAACCTTCGCGACCAGAAGGTCGATGGCAGCGGTCGGATGGAGCTTCCGCAGGGACTCGGCGTCAAGGCCGTAGCTCTCGGCGCACTCGGCGCCGCCGAATTTCAGCCAGCTCTGAAGCACGTCCTCGTCGCCGCGCAGCACGCGCAGCATCACTTCCTCGTGATTGCCGCCGAGGAAGATCGGACGGGCGTGATCGGGCTGCCACGCCCGAAGCCTTTCGATCACGCCGGCCGAGTCCGGACCGCGATCGACATAATCGCCAAGAAAAATGATGAAGTTCCGCGCCCGCGGCCTTGCGGCGATATCGGCTTCAATCTTTGCAAGCAGAAGCTCAAGCAGGTCGAGCCGACCATGGATGTCGCCGATGGCGTAGGCGCGCGCGCCGTCCTTGCCGCGTGGACCGGAGCGGGCGCCGAGGTTCGATTTCAGTCGTTGAAAGAATCCCATGACGGCTACTTTACTCCACAGCCCCTACCGATGAACAGCCGCGCGCCCCCACGCGCCTGTCTCCGCCTGCCCAACGCGCGGAAGCGCCGCAGGGCTCGGTGCCGCGGCGGGAAAAACCACGGCAAAGCGAGCGCTTGCCGCCGTGAACACTCCGCGGCCGGATGTCAAATCTTGGAAGTGAGACGCGCGTCGAATCGTCGCGTATCCGCGGTTCAGTTCCCGTGCACGAGCAACTTGCCCGGGTTCATGATGTTCCGAGGATCGAGCGCCGCCTTGATCGCATGCTGCACGTTCAGCCGCGTTACCGGGGCGGTGCGACGATACTCGTCGGCTTTCATTTGGCCGATGCCGTGCTCGGCCGAGATCGATCCTCCTGCCGCCGTCACCATGTCGTAGATGAAGCTTGAAACGCCAGGGCCTTCACTGGTGAGCCATGCAGCTGCATCGGTCTCGCGCGGCGCCTGCACGTTGAAGTGGACATTGCCATCGCCGAGATGACCAAAGGCAATCACGCGGGCACCGTCATGGCGCTCCGTCACCGCATGCCGCGCCGCTTCGATGAACTGCGGCATTGCAGAAACGGGGACGGAGATATCGTGCTTCAGCGCCGGCCCGTCCGCCCGCTCCGCCTCGGAGATGCTTTCGCGAAGCCGCCACAGCGCTTCGGCCTGGCTCTCGGATGCTGCCACCACCGCGTCGGTGGCAAGGCCCTGTTCGAGAGAATTGCCGAGCGCCCCGCCGAGAGACTCGGCCGCGTCGCTGGCGCCTTCCGGCGCGACCGTTTCGATGAGGACGTTCCAGGGGTGCAGCGCGACGAGCGGTGCCCGCGCTCCGGGAATATGGCGCAGCACGAGTGCAAGAGCATTTGCCGGCACCAGTTCGAAGCTCTCGATCGCCTCGCCAATCTGCCGTTCGAGATCGCGCAGCAGATCGAGCGCCACCTGGGGCGTGGGCAATCCTGCCCAGGCGACTGCGCGCGAGCCCGGCGCCGAGACCAGGCGCAGGCTGGCCGCAGTGACCACGCCGAGCGTCCCCTCGGCGCCGATCAGCAATTCGCGCAGATCGTAACCGCGATTATCCTTTCGCAATGCCGAGAGGCCCTCGTACAATGATCCGTCCGGGAGCACCGCCTCGATTCCGAGAACCAGGGATCGCATCGGGCCGAAACGCAGGACCTGCGTGCCCCCGGCATTGGTCGATACCAGCCCGCCGACCGTCGCTGAACCCTTCGCTGCCAACGAGAGCGGGAAGCGCCGCCTTGCCTGGACGGCCGCATCGTGAACGTGCGCGAGGATCACGCCCGCCTCCGCGGTCAAAACGTTGTCGCTGCTGGAGATGCTCCTGATCCGATTCATCCTTCGCAGCGACAGGATCAGCGCTCCGCCGTGGGCAGGAGGGGTCGCGCCGCCGACCATCGACGTGTTGCCGCCCTGTGGGACGATCGCGACACCCGCGGCGCCGCAGCGCGACACGATCGCCTGTACGTCGCGCGCGTTTGCGGGCGAAAGCAAGGCCGGTGACTGCCCTCGATACCGTCCGCGCCAGTCGGTGAGCCAGGGCTCGATGTCGCGCGGATCGCGGGTGAAGCCGCGCGGGCCGAGCAGAGAGTCCAGATCCTCGAGGAGGCTCTCGGAAGGCTTGCTGTTCATCTCTCGCCCCTGACGCAAAGATGGCCTGCAGGCAATGCGTCGTGCTTGCGTAACACCCCCCCCGCTGGAACAAGGGGGGCCTTGAGACTGGAAAGGAACAGACGATGAGACGGTGGGCGGCAACCGTGTTCAGAGGATTGATGCTCGCGCCGGTGCTTGCGCTTGCCGGATGCGATCAGCCGCCGGAGCAGCCCGCAGCCCCTCTCCTCGGTGCGCTGCCGGCCGAGTTGTGCGGCAAGGTGAAGGCTTCGGTGGCGCGGCTGGTCAAGACGGCGGTGATGGAGTCCGACGGGGCCGGCGGCGCCACGATCGAGGAAGCGGCGTGGATCGCGATGGGCAGGGCTGGACAGGATCGGATCGCGCAAGCTTTGGCCCTCGAGGCCGCGTGCAACGCCAACACGGCTCCGGCTACCCAGGAGGTCACGATCCGCAATGAAGGCGGCAGGACCCTGCTCAACAGAATCGTCGAGATCGCCCCCGACCAAGGTGAGATCTTCGAGGAATAAGGCGGAACGGCCACTCGTCTGACTGAACTCAGGTGGTTCTTCGAGAGTTAACCGGCTTAAAAGGCTGACGAGCCGCTTTGTTCCAGTTTCGGCATGGATTTTTTTCGTTTGCGATCCATTGCCAAGGCCTTCCAATTGCAGCACTTTTCCGCCAAACGACAATCGTTTCGGGAGCGATGTTTTTTGAAGAAGGCGGAAGTGTTTTTGTCGACGGTGGCAGGCGGCGCAATCGCGTTCGCCTCGGCTGCCGGCGCGCAGGCGCAAGAAGCGTCGACGTCAGCAGGCACGACCGCTACGGCTCCGAACGGGCCCGTTTCCCTCGGCACCGCCGCACCGATCGTTCCGGACAGCCAGTTCGAGGAAGCGCTGCCGCCGCTCGATCCGGCGCTCGGCGCCCCGCTCGAGCCGATCGAGACCTTCGACGTCACGGATCCGCCGGTGACGGCACCTGGGGGGGCTTTGGTTCCCGACCCGGCAGTCGCCGATCCGGCGCTCACCGAACCCCTGGCGCCGATATCGACATTCGATGTGCAGACGCCGCCTGCAGGAGCCGAGGCGCCCGAGGATGCGCCCGGGCCGGTCGAGCCGGTGCGGTACACGCTTGAAATTGCCGGGCTCGACGAGATCGAGCTCGTGGACGAATTCCGGGGTCTCTCCGCACTCGAGGACTCGGATGGCGAGGCGACCAATGGGTCGCAGGTCCAGCAGCGCGCTGACGAAGATGAGCTGCTGGCCGTACGCTTGCTGCGCTCGCAGGGTTATTATGATGCAACCGCAACGGCGACGGTCGAGCAACTCGCCGAACCGGGGCGATTGCGCGTGGTGCTCACTGCGGTGCCGGGACAACGCTACAATTTCGGCCAAATCCGGATTGACGGTCCGGAGACCCAGCCGCCGGGCATCGCCCGCGAGGCGCTGCCGCTGAAGAGTGGCGCGCCGATCGTCGCGATCGATGTGGAGGCGGCGGAAGCCAACGTGCGGCTGCGCCTGCCGCAGCAAGGCTATCCATTTCCGGAGATAGGCCTTCGCGACATCCTGCTCGATCCCGATACCCGGCTCGGTGGGTATGTGCTGCCAGTCCAGCCCGGGCCGCGGTCGAGCTTCGCGGGCTTCACCACCGAAGGCGATCTGGCCTTCGACGCGAAGCATGTCGGCGTGCTTGCCCGTTTCGAGAGGGGCGAGCTCTACGATCAGCGCAAGGTCGACGATCTGCGCGAGGCGATGATCGCCACCGGCCTGTTCACCACCGTTTCCGCCGAGCCGGTGCGAACCAACGAACCGGCCCCCGACGGCACCGAATACGTCAACATCCTCGTCCGCCAGGATGCCGGCCCGGCGCGCTCGATCTCTGGCAGCGCCGGCTATAGCACCGGCGAAGGCTTCCGCACCGAGGCGACCTGGGAGCATCGCAATTTCTTCCCGCCCGAAGGGGCGATCCGCGCCACCGCCATTGCGGGGACGCAGGAGCAGACGCTGCGTTTCCAATTTCGCCGTGCCAATGCCGGACAGCGCGATCGCACGGTGCTCCTTCAGCTCGAGGCAGGGCGCCGCGATTATGAAGCGTTCCGCGGCTACACGGCCCGCCTGTACGGGCTGATCTCGCGTGAATCGACGCCGATCTGGCAGAAGAAGTGGACCTACGCTTACGGCGCCGAACTGATCGCCACCAACGAAAGCCGGATCGGCGAACCGGACCTGTCGATCGGCGACGCCTTCCTGCTTGCCGGTGTCACCGGGCAGATCGGCTACGACGCGTCGAACAGCCTGCTTGATCCGACCCGGGGCTTCCGCCTCCTTGGGCGGATCAATCCGGAGACGTCGCTGCGCGACCCTTCCCAGCCATATGTCCGCAACTTCATCGAAGGCAGCGTTTATTATCCTGCGAGCGACAACCTGACGATCGCTGCGCGCACGCGCATCGGATCGATCTACGGCGCCGAGCTCGAGGAACTCGCGCCGTCCCGCCGCATCTATGCCGGCGGCGGCGGATCGGTCCGGGGCTTCGGATTCCAGGAACTAGGACCCAAAGACGTCCTTGCGAATCCCGACTTCGATCCTGAAGACCCCGACAAGGAGCCGGCCACGATCCTTGTGCCGAGGGGAGGCCGTTCGGTCGTCGAGTTCGCGCTCGAAGCGCGCTACCGGTTTGGTAATTTCGGCATCGTTCCGTTCATCGACGCCGGGCAGGTCTATAACAGTCAGTTCCCCAGCATGTCCGACTTACGCTTCGGTGTCGGCGTCGGCGGCCGCTTCTATACCAATTTCGGACCGATCAGGGCCGATATCGCGATGCCGATCGGCCGCCGCGAGGGCGAGTCCAAGGTCGCCGTCTACGTCTCTATCGGGCAGGCCTTCTGATGGCGGACGAGGGTCCAATCGACACCGTCCCTGATCCCGTGCCCGCGGCGGCACCGCCGCCGCGCGCGCGGCATCGCGGACGCACCGCTGCGAAATGGACAGGAATGGGCCTGCTGGGGCTGCTCGTTCTGTTGGGCGGCTTCTTCGTCTGGCTGAATTCCTCGCTTGGTCACCGCTACGTCGTTCGCCAGATCAACAATCTGGAAATGGCGTCGGGCCTCGACATCGATGTCGGCCGGATCGAGGGATCGCTGCTCGGGACGCTCACGGTTCACGACATCCAGCTCAAGGATCCGAAGGGGCTGTTCTTCACGGCGCCCGAGGCGGAGCTGGACTGGCGTCCTCTCGCCTATTTCCGCAATCACATCGACATTCGCGCCCTCAATATCCCGCAAGCCCGCCTGTATCGGCTTCCCGAGCTGAGGCCGGGGAGCGATCCCAACGCGCCGCTGCTGCCCGACATCGACATCGACGTCGGCCGCTTCCAGGTCGGACGGATCATGGTCGATCCGGCGGTCACCGGCTACCGGCACCTTCTCGGCCTCAGCGGCCGCGCGAAGATCGCCGACGGCCGTGCCCAGGTCGCGCTCGACGCCGGTGCTCTCGCCGCCCCGAAACTTCCGGGCGGCGACAAGCTCGTCTTGCGCCTCGATGCGGTGCCGGCGGCGAACCGCCTCGGCATCGGCCTTCGGGTCGAAGCCCCCGGCAACGGCTTCGTCGCCAATCTCACCGGTTTCAAGCAGCCGATCGCCGCGCTCGTCACCGGGTCCGGGACATGGGCGAACTGGCAGGGCCGGGCTCGCGCCGCCGTCGCTGGCAAGCCGTTCGCCAACATCGCCATCGGCGGCCGCGACGGCACCTTCTCGTTCAACGGGCCCGTCCAGCCCGGCACGTTGCTGCCGGAAGGTCCGGCTCGAAGGCTGTTCTCTTCGGTCCAGCTTGGTCTCGTCACCACCTTCGCGGAACGCCGCGCCGATCTTCGACTGCGGCTCAATTCGTCGGCAGCGGCGCTTGCCGCAGAAGGTCGCGTCGACCTGGCCCAGAACCGCTTCCAGGATCTCAAGCTCGCCGGCCGCTTGCTCCAGCCCGGCGCGATCGCCCCCAATCTCGCGGCCCGCAACCTGCAGGCCTCGGCGGTGCTCAACGGTGCGTTCGCGACACCGGTCGTCGCCTATGATGTGAAGGCCGATGCGGTCGGGTTCAACGGCACCATTCTCGAAGGCTTCACGGCGCGCGGCCGCGCCCAGGTCGACAGCGACCGGATCCGCGTTCCTGTCTCGGCACGCGCCAGACGGGTGACGGGCCTTGATCCCTCGGTCGGCGGTCTCCTCACCAACGTTGCCGCCGATGGGACGGTCTTCGTCAGCGGGACGCGGATCGTGTCCGACGATCTTCGAGTCCGCTCCGATCGCCTCAACGCCACCATCGTGCTCGCCGGCGATATCGCGCGCGGCCAGTATCGTGCCGGCGTCCAGGGCACGCTCGACAACTACCAGCTCGACGGCGTCGGCCTGCTGGACATCACGACCAACATGAACGTCACCAGCGGTCCCGGCGGTTTCGGGCTCGCCGGCCGGGTCGCGATCAAGACGGAGCGTATCGATAATTCCTCTGCCCGCGATTTCCTCGGCGGTAACGCCACTGCATCGGCGCGCGTTGCGATGAACCCGTCCGGCGCGATCGTCCTCAACGACATTCGGGTGAACTCACCGGGCCTGCGCGTGACCTCGGGCAACGGCACCTGGCGGCCGGACGGGCGAATAGACTTCCGCGTTGCCGGCGTCTCACGCGACTACGGGCCGCTTGCCGTGGTCGTCAGCGGCAGCGTTGATCGCCCGCAGGTGCAGCTGCGGGCCGCAAGCCCTGGTTTCGGGGTCGGTCTGCGCAACGTCAGCGCAACCATCCGTGCGACCGGCGGCGGCTACCGGATCAACGCCACCGGTGAGTCGCAATATGGTCCCTTCTCGGCCGATGTGACGGTGCTCGCGGGACGGACGCTCAGCGTCGATGTCCACCGCGTGCTTTTCGCCGGCATGACCTTCACCGGCCGCGTCACCCAGACCGCGGCAGGGCCCTTCGCGGGCATGCTGACGATGACCGGCCAAGGTATGAACGGCACGATCCGCCTTGCCGCCGAAGGCGGGTATCAACGTGCCGATGTCGACGCGCTTGCGAACAACGCCCAGATCCCCGGGGAGACGCCCATTCTGATCGAGCGGGGGATCGTTCGGGCGACCGCGATCCTGTATCCGGACGCGCCGCACATCGTCGGCGACGCTCAATTCGCGGGCGTGCGCAGCGACAATTTCAATCTGGTCCGCGGTCGTGCCCGGGCCGATTATCGCGGTGGCCGCGGCACCGCCCAGCTCTTCGCGGAAGGCTCGAGCGGCGTGCCGTTTCGGATTGCCGCCAATGCTGCCTTGTCGCCCGATCTCTATCGTGTCGCGCTGCAAGGTCAGGCCAACAATATCCCGTTTCGACTCGCCCGACCGGCCGAAGTCCGGCCGGTCGCCGGCGGCGGATGGCAGCTCGCCCCGGCGCAGCTCGTCCTTCCGCAGGGGAATGTGCTGCTCGCGGGGCGGTTCGGCGGCGCCGGTGGCACCTCGGTCCAGTCCCGGCTCAACGATTTCGATCTCTCGATCCTGAACGCCTTCTCGCCGGGTCTCGGCATCGGCGGTCGGGTGAGCGGCAGCCTCGACTTCGCACAGCCGAACTCCAATAGCTTCCCGCGTGCCGACGCCCGGCTCAACATCGCCGGCTTCACGCGCACCGGACTCGCGACACGCTCACCCCCGGTCGATCTTGCCCTCGCAGGCGCTTTGCGACCGGAAGGCGGAAGCGTGGCCGCCGTGATCCGCCGTGGCGGCAATGTCGTCGGCCGGGCTCAGGTCCGCTTGCAGCCGGTCTCGTCCGCCGCCGGCGGCTGGATGGAGCGGCTGCTCGCCGCGCCACTTGCCGGGGGCATCCGCTACAACGGCCCGGCCGACGTCTTATGGTCGTTCACCGGCATGACCAGCCAGCAGCTGTCCGGCCCGATCGGCATCGCCGCCGATTTCAGCGGTCGGGTTCAGGCGCCGCAGCTCACCGGCGTGATCCGGGCCAACAATCTCATCTTCACCGACGAGACCTACGGCACCCGCATCACCAATCTCGCCGTCCAGGGACGCTTCACCAGCTCCACCCTCGAGATCGATCGCCTGTCCGGCCGCGCCGGCGATGGCACGATCGAAGGCCAGGGCCGGATCGGCTTCGCCGCCAATGCCGGGTTCCCGATGGATATCAGGGCGACGCTCAATAATGCGCGGCTCGCGCGCAGCGACAATATCGGTGCGACGGTGAGCGGCACGGTTACGGTCACCAACAGCCGTGCCAATGGTGCGCTCATCTCCGGCGATCTCAACATCCCCAATTTGCGCTACCAGTTCGTCCGCCAGGGCGCAGCGCAGGTTGTCGAGCTCCAGGGCGTCCGCCGCAAGGGCGACCCGCTGCCGACCCCCGGCGAGCAGGTCGAAGCCGCAAGCGGTACGCCGAGCATCTGGAAGCTCGATCTGCGCGTCCGTGCCGACAACCAGTTGTTCATCTCCGGCATGGGCCTCGAATCGGAATGGGAGGCGGACCTCAGGATCCAGGGCACGTCGGCGACTCCGACGATCGTCGGAGAGGCCGAGGTCCTGCGCGGCACGTTCAGCTTCTCGGGCCGCCGTTTCGATCTGACCCAGGGGCGGATCGACTTCACCGGCACCCGTCCGCCCAATCCGCGGCTCAACATCGTCGCCTCGGCGGACGTCGACGACGTGACGGTGAACATCAACGTCACCGGAAGCGCCACCAATCCTCAGATCGCCTTCACGTCCCAGCCGGCTCTGCCGCAGGACGAGTTGCTGTCGCGGATCCTGTTCGGCGGCTCGATCAGCGAGATCTCTGCGCTGCAGGCGGTGCAACTCGCCTCTTCGCTCAACGCGCTCCGCGGCGGCGGCGGCGGGCTCAATCCGCTCGGCAAGTTGCGCTCGGGCAGCGGCCTCGATCGCCTGCGGGTGCTCGGCGCCGACGAGACGACGGGCCGCGGAACGTCGGTTGCCGCCGGCTTCTACATCTCGAACGACATCTATCTCGAGCTGATCACCGATGCGCGGGGCTTCACCGCCACGCAGATCGAGGTCGCGCTGTCGCGTGCACTTTCGGTCTTGTTCCAGGCGGGTTCAGCGGGCACGTCCAGTCTCAACGCCCGCTATCGAAAGCAATATTGACCCGATATGGATTGGCACGCCCTGAAGCTGTGGCTCGAGACCACGAGCGGTCTCGACATGGATGCGCTCCATGTCCACGCCGGCATATTGTGCCAGGTCGTCGTCGCCCTCGTGCTGCGGCGACGGCTGTCGAGCCCTTGGCCGCTGCTGGTCACCGCTGCCGTGATCCTCGGCAACGAATATTATGATTACCATTACGAGATCTGGCCGCAGCGCGAGGTCCAGTGGGCGGAAGGCGTGAAGGACACCTGGAACACCCTGTTGGTGCCGACCTTCCTGTTTCTGCTCGCCAATTTCGTGCCGCGCCTGTTCCGCGCGCCGCAAGTCGCCGCCGAGTCAGCTGCCGATGCGGGTGAGGCGGGCACCGATGCGGGCGAGCCCCGGCAGTTGGCGCAACAGCTCCATTAAGGCCTTGCGCCGGCGCGGTTGCTCCGCCGCGTGCCGCAGCATCTCAGCCACGGCGACCGGTCGGCGGCTCCGCCGGTGGAAGCTATGCTGCCAATGTTCGGCAGACTGTCCTGCCAGCAGTGCGTCCGCACCGCCGATCCCGCTGGCCAGCGCGATCGCGATCCCGTCCCCGGCCAGCGACGCGATCACCGCCGCCTGATCGCCGATCCGGTAGATGTGGGGTACCGTGTCGGCGGCGCGCCACCCATAGGGAACGCCGGCGACCGCGCTCCAGTCTCCGAGGTCCGCACCGGCCAGGCGATCCGCCAGAACCGGGCTTTCGGCCTTGATCCGGTTGAGGAGCGGCTGCGGGCCGCCGGCCTGCTTCAGCCGTGCCCGCGAGGCGGAGAGGCAGAAATTGCAACGTCCGTCTTCCTGCAGCAGCAGCCCGGCATAGCCGCCATCGAATAGATGCAGTTCGATATGATCGTCGATCTTGCTTGCCGCGGCGCGGGCGAGGCCGATCGAGCAGCGAAGCCCGATCGATGCGGTGGCCATCGATGCATCCCGTTCATGACCGCGCAGCTCGTGCTTCCCGGTCGCGAGCAACAGCGCATCGGCTTCGATCTCCTCCTCGTCGTCAAGGCGGATTCGAGTCCCGGCCGCCGCACGCACGGCACGGCCGCGGAGGACCTCTGCACCGTCCTGTTCCGCCGCATTGAGCATTGCTGTGTCGAGGGTGCGGCGGGACAGGCCGGCTGCAGCGTAGGGAAGCGGCACCTCGACCACGCTGGCGCCCGCGATCAGGCGCAATCGGTTAATCGGCCGCGCGCCGAGTGCGTCAGGGTCGATGCCGAGCTTGCGCAGGCTGGCGAGCGCATCCCAGCCCATGAAGCCGCCGCAGACGATGTCCCGCGGCCCCGCATTGCGCTCGACGAGCACGGGCGCCAGGCCGCCTCGCGCCAGCCGGATCGCCGCGGCGGCGCCGGCCGGACCGCCGCCGACGATCAGCGCAGCCGTTCGACGCACAGCCGGAAGGGGAAACGCCGGACGACATTCGCGTCCGCCAGCCCCAGCTCATTGAGGATCGTCCGCCACTCTGCCGGGCGGTAGGCTCTGGCAATGGAGAGCTGGCCATCCTCGCGAACGATGCGGTGAACGCCGAGCAGGTGCGCCAGGAGCGGGTAGCCGGTGTAGGAGAGACGGTGCCGATGGAGGTCGTTGACCAGCCAGCCGCGCCGCGCATGAAGCTCCATCCACAACAGGAATGCACGCAGATCGCCATCGCTCATGTGGTGCGCGACCAGGCTCGAAATCACGAAGTCGAACGCACCCTGATCACGATAGTCGCCCGTGCGCCAGTCGATGGCGAAGCCTGGCGACGTCGCCGCCGCAGCGACGGCGGCGCTCTTCGGATTGAGATCGACGCCCACCAGGACGGCGTGCTTCCCGGTGCGCTCCGCCCAATGTGCGACCCGGCGCAGCATGCCTCCGTCACCAAAGCCGACGTCGAGGAGGCTGAACCGCTCGCGCCCGGCCGTCGCTCTCTTGAGAAAGGCCATCGTTGGGCGGCTGGCGAGGGTCCAGCGATTGATCCGGCCGAGATCCGAAAGCACCGCGTCATAGACGGCGGCGGGCAGCGCCGGATCGTCCATCTGCTCCTCGGCGATGGCACGCCGCGCCAGGCTCCTCATGGCAGCCGGCGAAAGTGGAAGCCCTCGGCGGCGAGCCCAGGTCCGAAGGCGAGCGCAACACCGTGCCGCCGCTCCGGTGCGCTGAGCAGGCCGCTCAGCACGAAGGGCAAAGTCGCAGACGACATGTTGCCGAATTCCGACAGAATCGCACGCGAGGGATCGAGCGCATTCGGCGGCAGCGCCAGCCCGTGCTCCACCGCGTCCAGCACCGACCGGCCGCCGGCATGGACCGCCCAGGAATCGATGTCCTCCACGGCGGAGCCGGCGAGCAAAGCGTCACGAACCGACGGATCGCGGAGCGCTTCCGTGATCCGGCCCGGCACTTCACCGGAAAGATGCATTGCAAAGCCGGTATCGCCGACGTTCCAGCGGATCAGTGTCGCAGAGTCGGCCAATGTCGCTGCGAACGGCCGCTCGATCGCGAAGCCCGGCCCTCCGCCGCTGACGATCATCGCCGCCGCGCCGTCGCCGAACTGTAGCATGGCCAGCAGAGGCTCCAGCCGCCCCTCATATTGGAGGTGGAGGCTGGAAAGCTCCACGGTCACGACCAGTATCCGGGCGTCCGGCTCGGATCGTGCGATATGATAGGCGACGCGTAATGCTGCGACGGCGGCGTAGCAGCCCATGAAGCCAACCAGGGTCCGCTCGATATTCCCGGAAAGGCCGAGTTCGGCGGCGATGATCTGATCGATCCCCGGTGCGACGAAGCCGGTGCAGCTTGCAACAACCAGGTGCGTGACGGATCCGAGGGGCCCAAGCGCGCCGATCGCGCGCAAGGCGAGCCTGGGCGCTTCGTCGGCATAGATACGCATCCGCGCCGCCGTCCCGGGCGATGCGCCCTCGTAGAAGCCGCCGGGATCGACCGGCGAGCCGCCGCTTTCCGCCTGGGGGAGCACCGACCAGCGATGGCCAATACCGCAACGCTTCGCCATGCGGCGGAACAGCGCCCGCTCGCGTGGATCGGTAAGCTGCTGCTCGGCCCATCCGATGAAGGCATGGTGCACATCATGCTCTGGAACAGCTGTCGCGATGGCATTGATACAGGCGGTAGGCGTAACCCTGCTCCCCGAAGCGTCCCTTGGACACTGATCGTCGGGCCGCTCGCCCGAAAGGTCAATCAGGTCTGAACTGAAGGTCCCGACGCGTCCGGTGCGGGTGACGCTCCGGGAGAATCGGGGTTTTCGGACCGGCAAGGTCCGGAAGGGAGATGAACGAAGCCCGCCGAAGTTCCCGCTATGGCCTAAGTGCGGTGGTGCCGGCCAGGTTCACGCCAGTCGTCGGCTCAGGCCGGTGTCCATTCAGGGATGCGCTTGGAAAATGGTGCCCAGGGACGGGATCGAACCGCCGACACCGTGATTTTCAGTCACGTGCTCTACCAACTGAGCTACCTGGGCATGGGCTGCGTGTGCAGCCGAGCGCGCCTATAGAAGGGCTTAGCGCTCGCTGTCCAGCCCATCCGAGGAGAATTCGTCGGCGGGCGGCCCCGGCACGCGATAGGAATCGCCGAGCCAGTTCAAAAGGTCGCGGTCGCGGCAGCCTTGGCTGCAGAAGGGCGTGTGATCGGGCGTCGCCGGCTTGCCGCAGAGCGGGCAGCCGGAGCGCTTCCTAGACGTGGAGGCTGTGGACATGCCCCGCCGATATGGCGAGCCCGTGTTCTGCCTGCAAGACGACGGCGGAGCCGATCCGCCGGGCCAGCCTGTCCCGCCATTCCGGATTGGCTTCGATCCGGGCGATCACCGATGGCGCCGCACGCAGGATGCGCTCGCCGACACCCGGCGCATGCTCCGCGCGGCGCAGCAGCGCACGCGCCGCGGCGCCGACCGGGTCGCCCTGGAGCAGCTCGGGAAGCGAGGCGCGCGGACGGCGGCGGACGATCTGGAGAAAACCGAAGCCGTTGACCCCAGTGCGCTCGAAGGGCTGCGGCAACACCGCGTCGAAGGCAGCGGCCGGCGCCTGTCGTTCGGCCTTGCCCGGGATGGTGGGAAGATCGACGCCGATTGATCCTCCGATGCCGAATCTGCGGATCGCGCGCGCCGCCGCTTCTGCACCGGCGACGGCGAGTTCTGCGGGCGCAAGCGCTCCGTCGACGTCGAACAGGGTCATTGCGGGTGTGACGCTCATCCGGAGCAACCCGCCGACAAAGGCGATCTCGCCGGTCATCGCGTCCTCGAGAAGTTCGGACCAGCCCGTTGCCTCGAATCGGTCGTCGCCGCCGAAGCCCTGCGGCGCCGGCGTACCGATCCGCTCCAGTAGGGCTGGTCCTTGCCGTGGTGCCTCCTCCGTGAAGCGGGCACGCGCCGGCTTCGGCTTTCCGGCTTCCGGGATCGGCTCGCGGACGATTTCGATCCGGATTGCCTGGCCCTGATTGATGTGCCGCGGCAGCGGCTCGACAATTGCCTCGCCGCCGTCGAACACGGCAAGCCCCCGCCGTCCGGCGACGTGGATCTGAGTCAGACGCGCCTCGACGATCGCGCCGAAGCGGATGCTCGCCGGCAGTTCGATCGCCGCTTCAACGATATCATCGCCCTCGACGAGGATGGCGCGGTTCTCGCCGATGCCTTCCTCGTAGAGCCACTCAGGCAAGGGGATATCCGGCGGCGCGAAGCAGCGCCCGGGTCTCGTAGAGCGGCAGGCCCATGATTCCGGAATAGCTGCCGGACATGGCGCGTATCAGAGCCTCGGCGCGGCCCTGTATGCCGTAGGCGCCCGCCTTGCCGCGCCACTCGCCGGTGGCGAGATAGGATTCGCGTTCGTCGTCGCTAAGCCGTTTGAAGGTGACGATGCTGGTCGACAGGCGGTGACGTGCTCTGCCGTCGGCATCGACCAGGGTAACCGCCGACAGCACGGTGTGACGCCGGCCGGACAGCAATTTCAGCGTCGCGCGCGCTTCCTCTTCGTCGTCGGTCTTGGGAAGAATACGGCGTCCTGCCGCGACCACCGTGTCGGCGGAAAGGACGAGGCTGCCGGGCGCCGGCACGGCGCCGGCCTTTTCGGCCGCGACGCGAACGGCATAAGGGGCCGGAAGCTCGCCGCGACGCGGCGTCTCGTCGATGTCGGCCGGCGTGACCGCGTCGGGGGTGACGCCGATGCGCGCGAGGAGCTCCAGCCGGCGCGGGCTGGAGGAAGCCAGGACGAGCCGCATGGGGCGCGCCTTACTTGAAGCGATAGGTGATCCGACCCTTGGTCAAATCATAAGGGGTCAGCTCGACGAGCACTTCGTCGCCGACGAGGACTCGGATGCGATTCTTGCGCATCTTGCCCGCAGTATGGCCGAGGATCTCGTGATTGTTCTCGAGCCGGACGCGGAACATGGCGTTGGGCAGCAGCTCAACGACCTGCCCGCGCATTTCGAGAAGTTCTTCCTTGGCCATTTATCCTCTGGATCCAACAAAAATTCGCGCCGCCATAGCGGCTGGAGCCGCGAAATGGAAGGCGCAGAGCAGTTCAATATGCAAGCAATCAAGATGCTTGCTGCATCTTCGTGCCGAACGGTCCTCAGCCACCGTTTTCCCGCCGCCAGTGCCCTGCCGCTGCCGCTCTGACAGGAAAGGCTCCGTCCACGGGGGACGGAGCCTTGCTTGTTCCGTAAGCTCGGAAAAATTAGCCTCCTGAGCCGCCGGCGGCGAGCGCCGCCAGGAGAAGGAGAGCAACGATGTTGGTGATCTTGATCATCGGGTTGACCGCCGGGCCGGCGGTGTCCTTGTACGGATCGCCGACCGTGTCACCGGTCACCGCGGCCTTGTGGGCCTCGGAGCCTTTGCCGCCGTAATTGCCGTCCTCGATATACTTCTTGGCATTGTCCCAGGCGCCGCCGCCCGACGTCATCGAGATGGCGACGAACAGGCCGGAGACGATCACGCCGAGCAGCAGGGCGCCGAGCGCCGCGAAGCCCTGCTCGCGTCCGGCGATCAGCGAGATGCCGAAGAAGACGGCGATCGGCGCCAGCACCGGCAGCAGCGACGGGACGATCATCTCTCGGATCGCGGCTTTGGTGACGAGATCGACGGTGCGGGCATAATTGGGCCGGCTGGTGCCTTCCATGATCCCGCTGTTGCTCCGAAACTGCTCTCGCACATCGATCACGACCTCGCCGGCCGCTCGGCCCACGGCGGTCATGCCCATCGCCCCGAACAGATAGGGCAGCAGCGCGCCGAGCAGCAGTCCGACCACGACATAGGGGTTGGAGAGTTCGAAATCGACGCCCGCCGGTCCGATGCCGAGCTCGGCGGCGAACCGATCGAGATCGGTCGTGTAGGCACCGAACAGCACCAGGGCGGCGAGACCGGCCGAGCCGATCGCATAGCCCTTGGTCACCGCCTTGGTGGTGTTGCCGACCGCATCGAGCGCATCCGTGCGGTGGCGTACCTCATCCTCCAGGCCGGCCATTTCGGCGATACCGCCGGCATTGTCGGTGACCGGGCCGTAGGCGTCGAGGGCGACGACCATGCCCGCGAGTGCAAGCATCGCGGTCGCCGCGAACGCGATGCCGATCAGACCCGCCAACTGGTAGGAGATGATGATGCCCGCACAGATGACCAGGGTCGGCAATGCGGTGGATTCCAGGCTGATCGCCAGGCCTTGGATCACGTTGGTGCCGTGACCGGTGGTGGAGGCCTTGGCGATCGATCGCACCGGCCGGTAATTTGTGCCGGTATAATATTCGGTGATCCACACCAGCAGCGCGGTGACGCCGAGGCCGACCATCATGCACCAGAACAGGTCCATGCCGGTAAAGCCGCCGGTCAGCGCATCCGCGGCGGTGGCCGGGTCGAGCTCGGGCCCGGTGGCGTCGCGTGCGCCGCCGAGCGGGCTGTTCATGTTGCCCTCCAGCGTGCGCCAGGTGACGTACCAGAGCGCCGGGATCGACAGCAGAGCGGTGGTCCAGAAACCCTTGTAGAGCGCGCCCATGATCGATTGCTTGGCACCGAGGCGAACCATGTAGGTGCCGACGATCGACGTCAGGATGCAGACTCCGCCAATGATCAACGGCAGGCTCATCAGGGCGGTCAGTTGCTCGGGGCTGCCCGAGACGAGCAGGGCGATCAGCACCATGGTGGCGCCGACGGTGACGACATAGGTTTCGAACAGATCGGCGGCCATGCCCGCGCAGTCACCGACATTATCGCCGACATTGTCGGCGATGACGGCCGGGTTGCGGGGGTCGTCCTCCGGAATGCCGGCCTCGACCTTGCCGACGAGATCGGCGCCGACGTCGGCGGCCTTGGTGAAGATACCGCCGCCGAGACGAGCGAAGATCGAGATCAGCGATGCGCCGAAGGCAAGGGAGGTCAGCGAACGGATCACCACCTCGCCGTTCGGGCTTGCACCCAGCGTGTCGACGAGGATGTAGAACAGACCGGCAATGGCGAGCAAAGCGAGTCCCGCGACCAGCATTCCGGTAACGGCACCGGCCCGGAAGGCGGTGGTGAGACCGCGCTGCAGCGACAGGCGCGCGGCCTCGGCGGTGCGGACATTGGCGCGGACCGAGATGTTCATGCCGATATAGCCGGCCGCGCCGGACAGCAGCGCTCCGACGACGAAGCTGGCCGCCTCGATCGGCCCGAGGAACAGGCCGACGAGAATGGCGACGACCACTCCGACAATGGCGATGGTGGTATATTGGCGGCCGAGATAGGCCTTGGCGCCTTCCTGGATGGCGCCGGCGATCTGGACCATCCGTTCGTTGCCCGCGGGTTGCGCGAGCACTTGCCGGCTGGTGACGATGCCGTAGACCACTGCGGCGAGCCCGCAAATGATGGCAATCAACACGACTGTCATTGGCTTCCTTCCCCTTTATGCGCCGGGTCGGGCCGCTTTTTCCGAAGACGTTTCTCGCCCGGTCGTTAGGGGTTCTAAAGGCGCAGCGCGCAGAAATGCAACCGATGACATGGGTCTTCGTCCATCCCGGACGAAGTGGCTGCGGTCAGCCGAGTGCCCGATGCTCCCAGCCGAGGCTTTCCGGCAAGGTCACCAAGTCGTTGCCGTCACGAAGCTGGAGCCCGGATCCTGGCGAGACTCGGCCGATCCTGGTGACGTTCAGCCGCAATTCTTCCGCAACTGCGAAGATATCTTGCGTTGCAGCATCATTCGCAGAGAAGAGCAGTTCGTAATCATCGCCGGCAGTCGCCGCCGCAAGTCGCGTGGCGCGGCTTTCGCCCTCTGCTGCGATCAACGGTCCCGAGAGAGGGACGTGTCCGATGTCGATTGTCATTGCCGTGCCACTCGCCTCGGCCATGCGCCGCGCATCGATCAGCAATCCGTCGGATACGTCCATCATCGCTCCCGCCAAACGGGCAAGCCGCGGTCCGGCTTCGAGCCGGGGCGTAGGACGGCGATAGCGCTCGATCATCGGTCCCCCCCTCCTGCCGCCCTGAAGTTCGCGCAGGCCGGCGCCGGCGTCACCGATCGTGCCGGTAACCCACAGACTTTCCCCAGCACTCGCACCCGACCGCGCCGGGACTGGCCCGGCCGCCTCGCCGATGGCGGTGAGGCCGAGGCTTTGTGGCGCACCGGCCGGCGCGGACACGGTGTCGCCGCCGAGCAGGGATACGCCGAAATGGGCAAGCGCCCGCCCCATGCCGGCCACGAACACGGCATCCCAATCGGGTTCGCGCAAAGTGTAGCCCATCAGCACCCCCAGGGGCCTGGCGCCCTTGGCGGCAAGATCCGACAGGTTCACGGCGAGCAGCTTCCAGGCGACATCGCCAGGCGGGTCGTCGCGAAGGAAGTGGACGCCCTCGACGATCATGTCGTGGGTGAGAACGAGCGTCGCGCCGCCGACCGCAAGCACCGCGGCATCGTCGCCGAAACCCCGCGCCGCGGGAGCGGTCGCAAGTGCCCTGAGCTCCGCAAGGAAGGCGCCCTCGCCCGTCATGAAGGACGTCCTCGATCGATGAGGACGGTGCAATCCGAGGATCGTGACATTCGCTTCATCCGCCGCATCCTACCGCGGAGTCGGCCGCAACCCCACCCTCCCGCCAACCTTGGCGGGCGAAGATGAGGCAGAGTGGGACGTGGCCCTACTTGCGTACGTCCTTTGCGACAGCGTCGAGCAGGCCGTTCACGAACGCCGCTTCCTTCTTGTCGTAAAAGGCTTTGGCAACGTCGACATATTCGGAGATGATCGTGCCGGTCGGCACGTCGATCCGGGCGACCAACTCGTAGGCGCCGGCGCGCAGGATCTGGCGCATCGGGCGGTCGAGACGATGGAGCGACCAGTCGCGTGCCAGCTTGGCGGCGACGAGTTCGTCGAGCTCTGCGGCGCGGGCCTGCACGCCGACGACAATGTCGTCGAAGAAGTCGACCTCCGCATCCTCATATTCCACGCCCTCGATGGTCGCGCCGAGGCGGTGCATGTGGAATTCGTGAAGCAGGGTCGGGACCGGAGTCTGCTCCATCTCGTGCTGATAGAGCGCCTGCACTGCGGCGAGCCGGGCGGCGGAGCGGGATCGGGAACGGGCGGTGGTCTTTGCCATGGGAGGGGGCCCATAGCGTCAGGGCGAGGATTCGGCCAACCCTAAAGCATCCGCGCACCGGGCGCCGTCGCTGCGCTCAGCCGCCGCTGTCGGCCAGGAAGTTTCGAATCGCCGCTGTTACCGTGCCCGGTTCCTCCCACGGGATGAAGTGGCCGGCGGTCGGAGAGGTGACGATGCGCAAATCCGCGACGACGTCCGTCAGGCGCTCGAGCTGGATCGGCAGCAGCGCGACGTCCTTGAGGCCCCAGATCACCAGGGTCGGCATGCGAAGCTTGGGGAAGGGCGCATGGGTCCACACAGGGAGCCTGGCCTCTTCGTCCGTCTCCGGCACTTCGAGGCTGGTGGCCCGATACCAGTTGAGCATGGCGGTGAGCGCGCCCGGCTCCTTCCATTCGTCGAGATAGGCCCGCCGCTCCTCGACTGGAAGCATGGCAGGATCGGCATTGCCGAGCAGAACTTTCTCCAGAAAGGCTTCCAGACCCATCGCCAGGATCCCGGCCTCCGCCTCCGGACTGCGGAAGAATCGGACATATTGCGAGGCTTCGCGCTGCGCTCTGTCTTCGATCAGCGACCTCTGGAAGATCAAAGGGTGCGGGGCGTTGAGGATCACCAGCCGCTTCACTCTGAACGGGTGGAGGAGGGCCGCGGCCCACGCAGCCGCGCCGCCCCAGTCGTGGCCGACGAGGGTGAAATGCTTGATCTCAAGCGCATCCATCAGCGCCAGGGCATCGGCGACGATGATGTTAGTCTTGTACTGCTCGACGCCTTCCGGCTTGTCCGATCGGGCGTAGCCGCGCTGATCGGGCGCGATCACGAAATGGTCGCGCGAAAGATCCTCGATCTGGTTGCGCCAGGTGCGATGCGATTCGGGGAAGCCGTGCAGAAACAGGATCGGCTCCCCGTCGCGCGGGCCGGCGAGGCAGACGTCGAGGCTGATGCCGGTCGACAGCGCAATCCGCGCGAGGGGGGACTCGGTCATCAGGGATAGCTCACCGTTTTCGGAACTTCGGGAAGCGGGATGAACTCGTCACGATCGTCCGGCGGCAACGGGAACCGCCCTGCCTTCCAGTCCTGCCGGGCCTCGCGAAGGCGTTCACGGCGCGAGGAAACGAAGTTCCACCAGACGTGGCGCGGCCCGTCGAGCGGGGCGCCTCCGCACAGCATGACATGGGCACCGCGGTTCGATCGCAGGGTCGCCGAAATGCCGGGCCGCAGCACGTAGAGACTCTGCGGCGCGAGCGTCAGCCCGTCGAGGCTCGCCTCCCCTTCGGCGACATAGAGGGCGCGCTCGTCCGCCTCGGGATCGATCGGCATGCTGCCGCCGGCGAGGAGGTGGATGTCGGCGTAGATCGTCTCGCTATGGCAGGTCACCGGCGAGGTCGCGCCCCACAGGCTCCCCATCACCACCCGCGCAGTGGCGCCGCTGCCCTCGACCACCGGCAGATCGGCCTTGGGCACGTGCTCGAAAGCGGGATCCATCTCCTCCTTCGCGCTCGGCAATGCGAGCCACGTCTGGATCCCGCTGAGCTCCGGTCCCGCAGGCCGCAGGGCGGTGGGCGAGCGTTCGGAATGAGAGATGCCGCGGCCGGCCGTCATCAGATTGACCGCGCCGGGCTCGATCGTCCGAAAGGTGCCGAGCGAATCGCGATGGTCGATCGCGCCCGCGAACAGATACGTGACGGTGGCGAGATTGATGTGCGGGTGCGACCGCACGTCGATTCCGCCGCCCTCCGGCAGGTGGGCGGGGCCCATCTGGTCGAAGAAGATGAACGGCCCTATCGTCGTTCGCTCCTTGTGTGGCAAGGTACGGTGGACCTTGAAGCCACCCAGATCGTGGCTGGTCGGCAGCAGCGTCTGCAGGATGAGATCGTCCAACGGATGTTTTCCTTGATTGAGCCGCTCACTCGCCTGGAGCGCGCGCCTTGATTGCAAGCGCATGAACCCGCTCGCGGAGCAGGTCGCCAAGCGCCGAATTGACCGCCCGCTGGCGGTCGAGGCGGCCGAGGCCGCGAAACCGCTCGGCGACGATCTCGACAGTGAAGTGACTTTCGCCGCGGCTGTCATGGCCGGCGTGTCCGCGGTGTTTCTCGCTGTCGTCAATGACTTGCAGGCTCTCGGGAGCGAGCGCCAACTGCAAGCGTTGGGCGATTTCCTGGGCGACGGGGCCGGTTAAATGCGCTGTCATGGCGCCTATATACGGCTTTTGATGATGAAAGGCATAGGGTGGCGACGGCGGGCAAGCGGCAGACCCGGTTTCACGGCCGAGTGGAAGGACAGGGGCTTTGTGCCCGGCCCGGGTGCGAGGCGCCCGGCGAATTTCGTGCACCGGCGGGGCGCGGCCCGTCCTCCGATGGGCCCGGCAGCTGGCGCTGGCTGTGTCTGGATCACATCCGCGAATTCAATTCCGGGTACAATTATTTCGAAGGCATGAGCAGCGAGGAGATCGAGCGCGCTCAGACTCCGTATGGCGGCTGGGATCGGGAGACCCGCGCTTTCGCCACCGGTGGCGGCGACCGGCCGCCGCCTTGGGCGGATTTCGCCGATCCGCTCGATGCCATCGGCGCCCGTTTCCGCCGAGCCGCCGCGCAAGAGGCGTCGCGCGCCGACGGCCGTGAACTGAGTGCCGCCGACCGCAAGTCCCTGCAGGTGCTGGGTCTTGCGGTCGACACGGACCGGCGGCAGCTGCGCCAGCGTTATGCCGATCTCGTCCGCCGTTATCATCCCGATCGCAATGGCGGGGACAGGAGCCATGAGAAAGCGTTGCAGGCCGTGATCGAGGCCTATACGCAGCTCAAATCCCGACCTGCCTTCGCCTGAACTCACGAAAGACTGACCATGGCCGATCTTGCCAATTCCAACCCTGCCAGCCGCGGCGAGACCGTGATGGATACGCCCGATCGTATGGTGAAGGTGCGCGACCTGTTCGGGGTCGATTCGGACATGGAAGTTCCGGCCTTCTCGGAAGCCGACGAGCGCGTGCCCGATCTCGATCCTGCTTATGTTTTCGATGCCGACACTACCCTCGCCATCTGCGCGGGATTTTCCAAAAATCGCCGGGTGATGGTGCAGGGCTATCACGGCACCGGCAAGTCGACCCACATCGAGCAGGTCGCGGCCCGTCTCAACTGGCCGTTGATCCGGATCAACCTCGATGCGCATATCAGCCGCATCGATCTGATCGGTCGCGACGCCATCGTGCTTCGCGACGGGCAGCAGGTCACCGAATTCCGCGAAGGCCTGTTGCCCTGGGCGCTGCAGACCCCGACCGCGCTGGTCTTCGACGAATATGATGCCGGCCGGCCGGACGTTATGTTCGTTATCCAGCGCGTGCTGGAAACCGAGGGCAAGCTCACCCTGCTCGATCAGAACCGGGTGATTCGCCCGCACCCCTATTTCCGCCTGTTCGCGACCACCAACACGGTCGGCCTCGGCGACACGACCGGCCTCTATCACGGTACCCAGCAGATCAATCAGGGCCAGATGGACCGCTGGAACATCGTCGTCACCCTGAACTATTTGCCGGCCACGATCGAGGCGCGGATCGTGCTCGCCAAGTCCGGCGAATATGATCACGAAGGCGGCCGTCAAGAGGTCGAGCGGATGATCAAGGTCGCGGAGCTCACCCGCGCAGGCTTCATGAACGGCGACATCTCGACCGTGATGAGCCCCCGCTCGGTGATCAGCTGGGCGCAGAATGCTTTGATCTTCAACGATGTCGGCTTTGCCTTCCGTGTGACCTTCCTCAACAAGTGCGACGAGGCGGAACGGCCGATGATCGCCGAATATTACCAGCGCGTGTTCGGCAAGGATCTGCCGGAAAGCATCGTCGGGAAGGCGTGATTGCCACACAATGATTCCCCTCTCGAAGCCTTCCGCCAAGCGCTGAACGGCACCGCGCGGGCGATCGCGCGCGAGCCGGAGCTTGAGCTCGGCTTCACCGCCGATCCGCCCGGCACGGTCGGCAAGTCGGTCAAGGTGCCGATGCCCGGCCGTACCCTGCCCGAGCGCGATGTCGCGGAAGCACGCGGCTATGCCGATGCGGCAGCGCTGAAGCTGCGCCACCACAATGCCGGCGTGCATGCCCGTCATGCACCCGCCGATGATATCGCGCGTGCCGTGTTCGACGCCGCCGAGCAGGCGCGGGTCGAGGCGCTCGGTTCGCGCGGAATGGACGGCGTCCGGGCGAATCTCGGTTCCATGGTTGAGATGCGGATGCGCACCGATCCGATCACCCGCGCCCGCAACCGTGCCGAGGTGCCGCTCGGCACCGCACTCGGCCTGATCGTGCGCGAACGCCTGACCGGTCAGGCGCCGCCCGAAGCCGCCCGCGAGGGGCTGAAGCTCGTTTCCGAGTGGATCGAAGCCAAGGCCGGCAAGGATCTCGATGCGCTGGGGCTGGTGCTCGACGATCAGGCGGCGTTCGCCGCCCTGGCAACGCGGGTGCTCGAGGATCTCGAGCTCGTCGAGAAAGACGTCGAAGCGGAACGAGACCCCGAAGGCGATCTCGAGTCCGAGGGCGATCAGCAGGATCAGGGCGACGAGAGCGAGAACCAGGACGAGGATCAGGATGGCGGCGGCGAGGGCGAAGCCGACATCCGGGTCGAGCAGGGCGATGCCGAGGGCGAGCAGACCGAGAGCGACTTCACCGAGGAGGAGATGGCCGAAGGCGAGGATGGCCTCGGTCAGGACGGCGAAGACGGGATGATGCCGGTGCGGCCGAATCGGCCGCTCTCGGATCTTCCGCCCCATTTCGACTATCGCACATTCACCGACAAATATGACGAAGTCGTCGAGGCGACGGAGCTTTGCGACGACGCCGAGCTGACCCGGCTGCGGGCCTATCTCGACCAGCAGCTCACCCACTTGCAGAGCGCGGTGACCAAACTTGCCAATCGCCTTCAGCGCCGGCTGATGGCGCAGCAGTCGCGAAGCTGGGATTTCGATCAGGAAGAGGGCATCCTCGATGCCGCGCGGCTGGCACGGGTGATCGTCAACCCGGCCCATTCGCTGTCCTACAAGATCGAGCGGGACACCGATTTCCGCGACACCATCGTCACCCTGCTGATCGACAATTCGGGTTCCATGCGGGGACGGCCGATCTCGATCGCCGCAATCTCCGCCGACATCCTTGCCCGCACGCTCGAACGGTGCGGGGTCAAGGTCGAGATCCTGGGCTTCACCACCCGCGCCTGGAAGGGCGGGCAGGCGCGCGAGCAATGGCTTTCCGCCGGTCGTCCGGCGACGCCCGGGCGGCTCAACGATCTCCGGCACATCGTCTACAAGCAGGCGGACGAGCCCTGGCGGCGCGCTCGCAAGAATCTCGGCCTGATGATGCGCGAAGGCCTGCTCAAGGAGAATATCGACGGCGAAGCCCTGCTCTGGGCCCACAATCGCCTGATCGCCCGTCCCGAGGAGCGCCGCATCCTGATGGTGATCTCCGACGGCGCTCCGGTGGACGATTCGACCCTGTCGGTTAATTCCGGTACCTATCTGGAGCGCCACCTGCGGCAGGTGATCGGGTGGATCGAGGATCGATCACCGGTCGAGCTGATCGCCATCGGCATCGGCCACGACGTCACGCGTTACTATCAGAGGGCGGTCACCATCATGGATGCCGAGCAGCTCGGCGGGACGATGATCGAGCAACTTGCCGGATTGTTCGACACGGCCTGAGCGCGCGGTGCGAATCGCGGTCGCAAAGCCGGCGATTGCGAAAAGGCCGCATGGAAAAGGCCGGTGCTCCCTTTCGGAAGCACCGGCTGCCCTCGCTACGCTACAGGAGGGAACGCAAGCGGCTTAGCGGTAGTAGCGATTGTCGCAGCTGGACTTGTCGACAGCCCGGCCCGCGAGCGCACCAAGCGCACCACCGATGATCGCGCCGGTCGTGCCGCTGTCCCGCCGGCCCCAACGGCCGCGGTCGCTGCGATCGATCGCGCGGCCGGTCAGAGCGCCGGCGACGCCGCCGATGATCGTTCCGGTGGTGCCGCTGCATCCGCGGTCCCCACGATAGCCGTAGCGGTCACCGCGGCGGTAGCGGCGATCATAATTGTCGTAGCGATCGTAGCGGCCGTAGCGATCACCCCGCTCGTAACGATCGTAGCGGTCACCGCGATCGTACCGGTCGTCATAGCGCGAGCTGTAATAACCATCATTGTAATAGCCGCCGCGAGGCCGCGCTTCGGCGGCGGCGGGGATGGCGCTCAGCGCGGTCACAGCCGCAACCGCGGCGAGAGTGGCTTTCCTGAACATGATCGAACTCCTTTCGACTGCTTCGGTCGGCGCGTCGCTTTCGGTAAGTCGCCAGCGCCGGCCCTTGGTCGTTGAACGCTTTATGCCCCGATTCGTTTGAGCCGGTCCTGAATGGAGGTGTCAGCCAAGGTTCAGGCAAAAAGCGGGTGCCGTGGGCGCGCTTGGGTTCTAGAATGAACCGTGCGTATTCTGTTCTGCCTCGTGGCACTCCTCCTTCTTGGCACCTTCGCGCCGATCCGGATCACGCCTCCCGCACCGCCGCCGCTGGTCAGCCTGATCGATTTCCAGCCCGTTCCTGTGGAAGCGGGACGGCCCGGCGACGTGTCCGTGGGCAAGCTGGTGTTCCTTGCCGGCTGGAACATGGAGAGCAACGATTGGCGCTTCGGCGGCATTTCGGCGATGCATGTCGAGGGTGACAGGGTGATCGCGGTCAGCGATTCGGGCTGGCTGGTCCGCTTCCCGGTTCCTTCGGGAGCAGGCACCCGCCGGGCGAGTGTCCAGCCGGTGCGAACGGGATCCGGCGCCCCCGTGAACAAGGCGCAACGCGACGTCGAATCATTGATCGTGAACGGCAGAACCGCCTGGGTGGGGCTTGAGCGCCAGAATGGCGTGTGGCGATTCGCACTTCCGGAGTGGCGTGAGCTCGGTGGCGGCCGTCCAGCCGCAATGCGCCAATGGGAGGAGAATAATGGGCCGGAAGCGATGGTGCGGCTTCCCGACGGCCGTTTCATCGTCTTCTCCGAAGGAGACGGCGGAACGACCGACGTCCTGATGTTCCCGGGCGATCCTTCAGTGCCGGGAGCACGTGCGCTCAGGATGCGCTACCGTCCCCCGGCCGGATATCGGATCACCGACGCGACACTGCTCCCCGACGGGCGCCTGCTGCTGCTCAACCGCCGGATCAGCTTCGTTTCCGGCATGAAGGCGAAGCTCGCGATCGCCCCGGTGCCGCCGCCGCGCGCCGGGTTCCTGATCCAGCCGCAGGAGATTGCTGCCTTCGCGCCGCCGCTCACCGTCGACAACATGGAGGCGGTGAGCGTGACCCGGGAGAACGGCCGGACCATCGTTTGGCTCGCCTCCGACGACAATTATATGCCGCTCCAGCGAAGCCTGCTGCTCAAGTTCGCGCTTGAGGCGTGAACCCGGCGACGTGCTGCGATGCCAGAACATCAAAACATATTGCCAACGCCGAAAGCGTCGCCGCACGATGTGCAGCGACGCTTCAGAAGCTCGAACGCGGGGACGGCCTTTCGGCCGTCCGGTTCAGGCTGCGACGGTTTCCGAGACCTTCTTGGCGATTTCGCGCTTCAGGCGACGCGCCTTCAGGCTCAATTTCTCGTCCGAGGTCTTGGTCAGCCAGTTGTCGAGGCCGCCGACATGCTCGACCGAGCGCAGGCCATTCATCGACACGCGCAGCTTGACGCCGCGGCCGAGCGAATCGGAAATCAGCGTAACGTTCTGCAGGTTCGGCAGGAAGGTACGCTTGGTCTTGTTGTTGGCGTGGGAAACATTGTGACCCACCTGCCGGCCCTTGCCGGTCAGTTCGCAAATGCGCGACATAGTCTCTCGTCCTGATTGATGCGGGGAGACATGTCCCCGGAAAACCGGGCGGCGGATAACCTTGGAGGCGCTTTCAGTCAACCCGATTCCCGGTCTCACCCGATCGTTGCGGATGTGCAACCGATTTGCCGGACGTCCGTTATCGAGCAATTGGAGGAAGCATAACCCATGTTGCGCGCGATCCTGATCATCGTCGCCCTGATCATTCTGGTTCTTATCGGAATGACTGCGACCGGCTGGCTTACCTGGTTCCAGACGCCGAACGGCCAGACCACGAGCCTTAACCCCAAGGTCAACGATCTTGAGGTCGGCACGACGACGGCCAACGTTCAGGTGCCGAACGTCGGCACCACCACCAAGCAGGTGGATGTTCCGGTCGTGACCGTCGACAATCAGCAGTAACCCGCTTCCGGCCGCCACCGCCGCCTTGTAGCAGGAGCGGCATGGTCCGGCCGTTCACCGATCCGATGCATGCCGCGCTCGAGGAAGCGCGCGCGGCCGCGCAAGCGGGCGAGGTTCCGGTCGGCGCCGTGGTGACCCGCGCGGGCGAGATCGTTGCGCGCGGCCGTAACCGCATGCGCGAAGGCGCCGATCCCACCGCGCATGCCGAGATGGTCGCGATTCGCGCCGCCGGCGCTGCCCTTGGGACCTCGCGTCTCGATCAGTGCGATCTGTGGGTCACCCTGGAGCCATGCGCGATGTGCGCCGGCGCGATCGCCCTTGCCCGTATCAACCGGCTCTATTTCGGTGCGGGCGATCCCAAGGGCGGGGCCGTGCTGCACGGCCCGCGATTGTTCGGCCAGCCGACCTGCCACCACGCACCCGAAGTGTTCCCAGGCATTGCCGAAGACGCGTCCGGCGACCTGCTCCGCACCTTCTTCCGCGACCGCCGGTAAGCAAGCTTGGGGAGGTGGACCGCAGGAATGCGGTGGAGGGGCCGCCGTCATTGGCCCCTCCGCCATCCGATGACCCGCCGACGGGAGCGCCATGATCAGGCGCTCCCCGGCTCAGCTCACGCCCCTTGCTGCTCCAGCGGGACGATCCGGATCTCGACCCTGCGGTTGGCCGCACGTTCCGATTCGGTGGCGTTGGTGTTGCCCTGAAGCGGCCTGCTCGATCCGAAGCCCTGGGTGGCGATCCGCTGCATCTGAACGCCGCGCTGGCCGAGATAGCCCGCCACCGATTGCGCCCGCTGCTGCGACAGCGGAATATTGATCGCGTCGCCGCCCGAGGGATCGGTATGGCCGTAGACGTCGATCAAAGTCGAGGGATAGGACGACAGGGTCTGCGCGACCTGGTCGAGCGTTGTGTGGAATTGGGGCTGAATCTGCGCGCTGTTGACCGGGAAGGTGATTCCGGACGGCATCGTCAGCAGCAACTCGTTACCCTGCCGATCGACCTCGACGCCGGTGCCGGCAGTGTCCTCGCGAAGCTTCTTTTCCTGCCGATCCATATAGGTGCCGACCGCGCCGCCGGCGACGGCGCCGATGCCGGCGCCGACGATCCGCTCGGTGCGATCGCGCTTGCCGCCGATCACGTCACCGGCAAAATAGCCGGCAACCGCGCCGAGTACGCCGCCGATCGCCCCCTTGGTCGAAACCTGCCGTTCGCCGGTTTCCGGATTGGTGACACAGGCCGCGGTGCTGCTGAGCAGGGCCGCGGCGGCAAGGCTGCCGCACAGCCGTTTGGAGATACGCATACGCATTCCTTTCCCTGAAAGGGGTTGAATGGCGTTGTGAACCGCTCGGCGCAGCGGGTTGTTCCCTAGGGGACGTTGCGACCCTCTGCGCGGAAGAGGTTGTGGGACCTTGGGATATGCGGCTATGGGGAGCGCGCGCTATGCCGCCTTCCGCGCTCTCCCCCTTTCCGTGGATCGACGTGATCGTCATCCTCCTGCTGATCGCGCTCAACGGCGTGTTCGCGATGGCGGAGCTTGCCATCGTCTCGTCGCGCAAGCCGCGGCTGCGGGCGATGGCGAAGGCCGGTCGGCGAGGCGCCCAGACCGCACTCGATCTCGCGGCCGATCCCGGCCGGTTCCTGTCCGCCGTCCAGATCGGAATCACCCTGATCGGCATCCTGGCAGGCGCCTATTCGGGCTCCAGCCTCGGCGGCCCGGTCGGCGAGCGGATCGCCCGGCTCGGAATTGCCCCCGAGACCGCTGCAACGATCGGCTTCAGCATCGTCATCCTGATCACCACCTACGCGTCGCTTGTGATCGGCGAATTGGTGCCCAAGCAATTCGCGTTGCGCGCGCCCGAGCCGATCGCCGCCGCAATGGCGACGCCCATGCTGTGGATCGCGCGGATCACCGCGCCCTTGGTGTGGCTGCTCGATCGCACCAGCGCCCTCATCTTCCGCCTGCTCCGCCTCCGCCGCGAGGAATCGAACAAGGTCACCGCCGAGGAACTCCAGATCGTCGTCGCCGAGGCGCACAGCGCCGGGGTGCTCGAGGAATATGAGCGCGCCTTGATTTCCGGCGTGGTGCGGCTGGCCGATCGCCCCACGCGCGAGGTGATGACACCGCGCACCGATGTCGACTGGATCGACGTCGATTCCTCCACCGAGGAATTGCGCGAGGCGCTTCGCAACGCGCAGCACAGCCGGCTTCCGGTGGCGGAAGGGTCGGTCGACACATTGCTCGGCGTCGTTCAGGCGCGCGACATCGTCGCCGCCTTCATCGACGATCGCGCGCTCGATCTTCGCGCCTTGGTTCGCGAGGCGCCAGTCGTCGCCGATCAGATGGACGCGATGGATACCCTCGCGGTGCTGCGCGATGCCGATGTGCCGATGGCGTTCGTTCATGACGAATATGGCCATTTCGAAGGCGTCGTCACCCCGGCCGACCTGCTCTCCGCGCTCGCCGGCGTGTTCGCTTCGAACTTCGATCCCGGAAGCGAGGCGCCGCTGGTCGAGCGCGAGGACGGCAGTTGGTGGGTGTCCGGATCGCTGCCCGCCGACGCGATGTCGGACCGCCTCGGCATCAATCTTCCTGAAGATCGCGACTATGCCACTGCGGCGGGGTTCGCGCTCTCCGTGCTCAAGCACATTCCTGAGGTCGGCGAACGCTTCTCCTTCGGCAGCTGGCGCTTCGAGATCGTCGACATGGACGGCTTCAAGATCGACAAACTCCTCGCCAGCGAAGTCGTCCGCGGCCGCAGAGGGTAATCGGCAGCTCTCCAGCGAAAGAGTGGCGGGGCCAGACCGCGAAGCTTGAAGTGGAGCCTGAACTCCTGCGCTCACTCTCCAAACGTGCCGGAGAGCATCGGGATCAGGCGGTCCCGCCCAATTTCCCGAATTGCGCTTCGAACCCGTCGGTGTCGCCGCGTGCCAGATAGGCGGCCTGATCGCCGACCCGGTCGCGGGCGAGGCGGCCCTTGAACGCACCCATGCGGTCGTCGAGAAGCGCAAGCTCGTTGGCCGACAGCCGGGCAAGCTGGTCGAAGCGGGTGATCCCTGCGGCGTTCAGCTGGGCGGCGAGCTTCGGACCGACTCCCTTCAGCTGCTGGAGATTGTCCGGTGGACCGCTCGCTTCGGAGACGATCGGATGGGCCTCGACGCCAAGAATCTCGCCAGCGACATCCTTCGCCGCGGCTGCGCCCTCGTCGGCGACCCCGCGTCCCTCCGCGAGGTCGATCGCGCGCGCCGTGGTTGCTGCCACCGGACGCGCATCCTGCTGGGTGACCTGCACGCGCTGTTTGGAGCTGCGCGCGATCAGGATGATTGCGAGCACGAGCAGGACGAGCGCGCCGGCGATGATCAGCAGGGTGTTGGTGTCGAGGTTCATGGCAGCGGCGTCTCCGTATCGTTCGTGTGCGGCCGATCTTCGGCGCTGGTGGCGCTTTGGCCGACGCTGCCGTCGCTCTCGGGCGGGAGCCTCCGTCCCAGCTTGAAGACCCAGAAAGCGACGACGAGGCCGATCAGCAGCCCCAGACCCAGCGCAATGAGATTGGAATTGGCGACGAACAGCATCGGTCTATCCTTCAGTCGAGGAAGCTCTGGCGCTTGCGCCTGCCGAAGATCAGGGCCCCGATCACGAGGCCTGCGAAATAAGCCAGCGCGACCACGATCAGGGTCTCGGCGAGCAGCGGCAGGCCGTTGCCGCCCGGCTCGTCGTCCCAGCGCACGCGGGCGACGCCGGGCACGGCGCGGACATAATCCTTGATGCCCCATTGGCTGCCGAGGCCTTCGCGCTGGAGATCGTTGGCGGTGCCGCTGACGATTACGGTGCGGCTTAGCGGCTCCCGCACCATGCGCACGGAAATACCGGGCAGCTCCGCTTGCGCCGCTGCCGCTTGCGCCGCCCGCTCGATCCCGCCGACCAGGGCGTCACCCTGGCCACCCGGTCCGTGCCAGATCCACCCCATCGCCAGCGCGGCAAGCAGCCCGATGAGGATTTTCACATGTGTCTTCATGTCGCCTCCTCCTCCCCAAAACCTAGTCTATGGCAGAAAGCTCCGCTGTCCAGCGCTCCCGGCGCTCAGGCGTTGGTCCCGCCGTGGCCGCGGAGCCGCGCGATTTCTCGCCAGCCGATGTCCTTGCGGCAGAAACCGGTCGGAAAGTCTATCTGCGCAAGGGCGGCATAAGCCGCGTCGCGCGCCGCCGCGACGTCCCCCCCGAGCGCGGTCACCGCGAGTACGCGGCCGCCGTTCGCGACGAGCTTGCCGTCTCGGACGGCAGTGCCGGCATGGAAGATCTTGACCGCCCCGGTTTCCGCCACGTCGAGGCCGGCGATGGTACCGCCCTTGTCCGGAGTGCCGGGATATCCGTCGGCCGCCATCACCACCGTGAGTGCGGCCTCCTTCCGCATCCGGGGCGGGACGACCTCTTCGAGACGGCCGCGCGCAACCGCCTCGAGCAGTTCGAGCAGATCAGTTTCCAGCCGCATCATCAGCACCTGGCATTCGGGGTCGCCGAACCGCGCATTATACTCGATCAGCTTGGGGCCGTCGTCGGTAAGCATCAGGCCGGCGAAGAGCACGCCTGAAAAGGGGGCGCCGCGCTCCGCCAGCGCCGCGACAGTCGGGCGGATGATTTCGTCGATCACCCGCGTTTCCAGCGCGGGGGTGAGGATCGAGGCCGGGCTGTAGGCGCCCATGCCGCCCGTATTGGGGCCGGTGTCGCCGTCGCCGACCCGCTTGTGATCCTGCGCCGAGCCCAGCGGCACGATCGCCTTGCCGTCGGTCAGCACGAAGAAGCTGACCTCCTCGCCGGTCATGAACTCCTCGATCACCACCGATGCGCCGGCACCTCCGAAGCCGCCCTGGAACATCGAATCGAGCGCCGCCTGGGCCTCGGTGTCGGTTTCCGCGATGATCACACCCTTGCCGGCGGCAAGGCCGTCCGCCTTGATCACCACCGGCAGCGTGAATTCCGGCAAAGCGGCCTCGGCGGCGAGGCGGTCGGACGCGCGGACGTAGCGTGCCGTCGGGATGCCGTAGCGCGCGCACAGATCCTTGGTGAAGCCTTTCGAGCCTTCCAGCTGGGCCGGCACCTTGTTCGGCCCGAACACGGCGTAGCCCATCGTGCGAAGATTGTCGGCGAGGCCGTCGACCAGCGGCGCCTCGGGCCCGATCACGATCAGCTCGATCGCTTCCTTGCGGCAGAAATCCACCACGGCGCGATGATCTGCGGCATCGAGGTCGACCAGGGCGGCATGGTTCGCTATGCCCGGATTCCCGGGCGCGGCGAACAACTTGCCGAGCCGCGGCGATTGCGCGAGCTTCCAGGCGAGCGCATGCTCGCGGCCGCCCGAGCCAAGCAGCAGGACATTCATGGACGATTTCCCTCCAAGCGGCCCCGGATTTCCAGGTGAGGGGGGGCTCCTAGCAACTGAGGCGCCGGGCGACAACGCACCAGCCATGACCGTGTCGGACCTGTCGATGCGCCTGAAGCGCACCGTCGAGGACGCGTTCGGCTTCGTTCGGGTCCGCGGCGAGATAAGTGGCTGGAAACGCGCCGCCTCCGGCCATTGCTACCTTTGCCTCAAGGACGACAAGTCGGTGATCGACGGCGTCCTGTGGAAGGCCAATGCGGGGGCCCTGCAATTTCGGCCCGAAGATGGCGTCGAAGTAATCGTCACCGGCAAGCTCACCACCTTCCCGGGGCGATCGCGCTACCAGATCGTGATCGAGCGCATGGAGCTTGCCGGGCAGGGCGCCCTGATGGCGCTGCTCGACAAGCGCCGCCGGGCCCTCGCCGCCGAGGGGCTGTTCGACGCCGCCCGCAAGCAGCGCCTGCCGTTCGCGCCGCGGGTGATCGGTGTCGTGACCTCTCCGACCGGCGCCGTGATCCGCGACATCCTCCACCGTCTCGAGGATCGCTGCCCGACCCACGTCATCGTCTGGCCGGTTCAGGTTCAGGGTGAGACTGCGGCCGGGCAGATCGCTGCTGCGGTACGGGGCTTCGATGCTCTGCGCCCGGGCGGGCCGGTGCCGCGGCCGGATCTGGTCATCGTTGCCCGCGGCGGCGGTTCGATCGAGGATCTGTGGGCGTTCAACGAGGAAGAGGTGGTGCGCGCCGTCGCCGCCTGCTCGATCCCGATCATTTCGGCCGTAGGCCACGAGACCGACACCACTCTATGCGATTTCGCTGCCGACATCCGCGCGCCGACGCCGACCGCCGCCGCCGAGATCGCGGTGCCGGTGCGGGTCGAGCTCGTCGCCCAGTTGCGCGAGATCGGTCAGCGGATCGGCCGCTGCGCGATGCGTGCCGCCGAACGCTCGGCCGAGAAGCTCGAGACGTGCCTGCGCCATTTTCCGGCCCGGGATCAGTTGCTGGCGCCGCAGCAACAGCGTCTGGACGAGCTCAGCGATCGTCTGCCGCGCGCCCTCGGTACCCGCCTCGGCCATGCCCGCGGCGATCTCGGACGTGCGGCGGGCGCGCTCCGCCCAAGCCTGCTTGCCGCCACCGTCCGGCGCTCGCGCGAGCGTCTGGACGGCCTCTGGCGGGTGGCGCAGCTCGCTCATCCCAACAGGCCGCTCGAACGCGGCTATGCCCGCGTCGAGGATCGCGGCGGCAAGACCCTGATTTCGGCCGCCGCCGCGCGCGATGCCGGGCGCCTCCGCCTGGTCTTCGCCGACGGCGAAGTCGAGGCGGCGGTCGGCGACGAGCCGCCTCCGGTGCTCTCGGCGCCGCCGCCGGAGCGTCCACGTCGCGAAGCGCGCCGGCCCGGCAAGGCGCCGGAACAGCCGACCTTCCTCTGACGACGTGTCAACAGATTGAGCGATATCGCCGCGGCCTCTAGATCCCGCGCGAGAAGGACGAAACGATGCTGATGTCGAACAAGGGCCGCGAGGCGCGGATTCATTACATGGCGGGGACGTTCCGGGTGCTGAGCCCGGGCGATCATGTCGTCTGCGCCGTTTCGAAGCAGCCGATCGCACTCGAGGCGCTGCGCTACTGGAGCGTCGCGCGGCAGGAGGCTTATGCCAGTGCCGAGATCGCCACCGAAGCCGAAGGACGCGGTTGAATCCTGCGTTAGGCTGCGCATCGTCGTTGGCCCTCGCCGAAGCGCCCGGTGCCGCAATTCTGACACTAGGGAAGGCCCGGCGCAGCAGACCAGCCCCGTCGCTTCGCGATCGCCCGTGATCAGCGGCGCCGCATGCCGGTCGATCCGATCGGCATCGTAGGTGCGACCGGACCGCAGCTGTACTGGGGCTCGCATTGGCAGGATGCCCGGATCGATCCGGCGCGCTTGGCTGGGCCAATACGCTGAGGTCGGTCGGCGCTGCCGTCCCGGTCTCGCATTCTTGCGAAAGCGGATCAGTTGACCCGCTGGACCTTCACGCCCGGCTGCCCGGCCACGCTCATCATGTAACTGCCCAGGCTGCCCCGTTTGACGACCACCTTGTGGCCGGCCTTGGGCGCAACTGCGATCGGTTTCCCGTCGATCTGGCTCCAGCGCGCTCCATCGGCAAGCAGGAAGGTGTAATAACCGTCGCGGTTGGAGCCGACGTTGGTGAGGACGCCTTCGATCTGCTTCAGTTCCTCTTCGCCTTCGTCGTTGCCGCCGAACAGGCCGAGATCGGGCATCGTGAGCCCGAACAGGCTCTTTCTGGCTTCCCGAACCTGCGTCTTGTCAACGACGACGAGGTCCCGCCGATCGGCGGCCTGCTGCAGCATGGCCGTCGTGTCGTCGAAGCATTTCAGCCGGGCGGCGGACTCGCTGACCCCGCGACATCGAACCACCGCTTCGAAAAGCTCGGGACGCGCCTGCTGTTTCTGTGGCTTCGCCGCAACGCTCGTGACCGGAAACAGCGCGGCGAGCGCTCCGAGGGCAAGCAACTTACGGTTCACGGCGACGACCCTCCCACTTGATGTCCGCATAATGTTCCAACGACTTGCGGTGTGCAACCGACAAGAGACTGCTGCTGCTTCTGTGGTAAATTTGCCACGTCAGCGGAAATTGGCCGTTCCGCGTCAGCGGCGGCAATTGCTTCCGATTTGTTACATCCCGTAAACAGATCCCGGTTTGCCGGCCTTTGCGTCGGCACGAGGGATGAGAAGAGGAATCGCGGCAAACGCCGCAACAAGGGGACGGACATGAAGAAGACCCGAATTCTTAATCAGTTGCTGGCGACCACCTTTATCTGCGGGTCGCTCGGCATTGCTGCACCAGCCTTCGCGCAGGACGCAACCGACGTGGCGGAGCCCACTGGCCCGGCCGAAGGTCAGGCGACCCCGACCACCTCCGCCGAAGGCGAGCCGGTCGAGCGGGAGCAGGACATCGTCATCACCGGGTCGCGCATCCCGCAGCCCAATCTCGAATCCACCGCTCCGGTCACGGTCGTCAGCAGCCAGGACATCAAGCTCCAGGGCACGACCAAGGTCGAAGATCTCCTCAACTCGCTGCCGGCGGTGTTCGCCAGCCAGGCCTCCACCCTTTCCAACGGCGCCGACGGCACCGCCTCGGTCGATCTTCGCGGCCTGGGCACCAGCCGTACCCTCAGCCTCGTCAACGGCCGTCGCCTGCTCCCGGGCGATCCGAGCCCGACCAGCGGTTCGGCCGCGGACATCAACATCATCCCGGCCTCGATCCTGAAGCGGGTCGAAGTCCTCACCGGCGGCGCCTCGTCGACCTACGGTGCGGACGCGGTCGCCGGCGTCGTCAACTTCATCGTCGACACCGATTTCACCGGCATCCGCTTCGACGGCCAGTACAGCTTCTACCAGCATGAAAATCGCAACGACTTCATGCGCGGCCTGCTCGACACGCGCATTGCTCAGGGGCTTTCCGGTTACACCTATCCGGGCGGTAACGTTGCCGATGGCGGCACATTCGACGGCACCGTTTCGATCGGCACCCAGTTCGACGACGGCCGTGGTCATGCCGTGGTCTATGTCGGCTATCGCAAGGCGAACGCGGTTACCCAGCGCCGCCGTGACTACAGCGCCTGCGTGTTGCAGAATACCGGCGGCGGCGCCCCCCGCTGCGGCGGTTCGGCGACCTCGGACAACGGCAACGCGCTCGTGTTCGAGAACGGCACCTCGACGATTTACACCTTCACGCCGAGCGGCGGATTCCTCAACACCAGCACGCTCTACAACTTCGCGCCGACCAACTATTTCCAGCGTCCGGACGAACGCTACACGGCCGGCTTCTTCGCGAATTACGAGATCAACGACCAGTTCAAGCCGTATCTCGAATTCATGTTCATGGACGATCGCACCGTCGCCCAGATCGCTCCCTCGGGCAATTTCGGCAACACGCTGACCGTCAATTGCGGCCCCCCCGCTAGCCCAACCAGCGCGACCGGCGGAAACCCGCTGATGTCACAGGCGCAGCGTGACGTGATCTGCGCCGACGAGAACCTGATCAACGGTTTCCTCGGGACCTTCCCGCTGGCTGTGGGCGCGCCGTATAACGACACGCCTGGTGCCCCTGCGATCGATTTCACCGATCCGACGACCGGTCTCACCTACAATCGTGGTTACTTCCAGCTGCTTCGCCGCAACGTGGAAGGCGGCCCGCGTCAGTCCGATCTGCAGCACACCAACTATCGCACCGTGATCGGCACGCGCGGCGACATCGATGCGGCATGGTCGTACGACGCTTATTATCAGTACGGTCGTTCCAACTATTCCCAGGTCTACTCGAACGAATTTTCGGTGCAGCGTCTTGGCCGGGCACTCGACGTCGTCGACGATCCGCGCGTGGCAGGCATCAATCCGATCTGCCGCTCGGTGCTCGACGGCACCGATCCGAACTGCGTCCCCTACAACGTCTTCGTTGGTGCCGGCGGTGCCACCCAGGCCGCGATCAACTATCTCTCGGCGACGGGTTTCCAGAAGGGCATGACCTCCGAGCAGGTGGCGAACATCTCGTTCACCGGCCTTCTCGGCAATTACGGCTTCCAGACTCCGTGGGCGGAGGACGGCGTCGGCGTGAACTTCGGCGCGGAATGGCGGCGTGAATCCCTGGATCTGCAGACGGACAATGCCTTCCAGACCGGCGATCTCACCGGCCAGGGCGGCGCGACCCTCCCGCTGTCGGGCAACTTCCGCGTCTATGATCTGTTCGCCGAAGCTCAGATCCCGCTGATCCAGCGCAACTTCATCCATGATCTCTCGCTCAACGCGGGCTATCGCAAGTCCTATTACAAGACGAGCGCCGACCGGAGCTACGACACCGACACCTACAAGGTCGGCGTCGATTTCGCGCCGATCCGCGACATCCGCTTCCGCGGCACCTACAACCGTGCGGTTCGCGCTCCCAACATCCAGGAGCTGTTCGCGACCAACACCGTCGGCCTGAACGGATCCGACGATCCCTGCGCCGGGATCACCATAACTGCGACGGACTATGGTTGTCTTGCGCAGGGACTGCGGGTCGGTCAGCGCACTGCCGCCAACCCGGCGGGCCAGTATAACGGTCTGATCGGCGGCAATCCGGATCTGCAGCCGGAAAAGGCAACCACCAAGACCGTCGGGGTCGTGCTCCAGCCGACGTTCCTGCCGCGCTTTGCTCTCACCGTCGACTATTTCGACATCAAGGTGGACAACGCGATCCGTTCGTTCGGGCAGGACGCCATTCTCGCGCACTGCATCGACAACGCCACCGCCAGCGTCACCCCGGAATCGTGCGACCTCGTCAATCGCGACGCCGCCGGCTCGATCTGGTTGACGCCGGGCGGCTTCGTTCGCGACTTGCCGAACAATGTCGGCCAGTTGCAGACCAAGGGAATCGAGGTTAACGGCTCCTACTCGGTTCCGCTCGGCGGCATGGGTAATCTCGCCTTCAGCGCGATTGGCACCTATCTCGACAAATATCGTGTCGATAACGGCCTGACCGAGCCGTATGACTGCGCCGGTCTCTATGGTCCGACCTGTAGCATCGGCGGCACCACGGACAGCGGCGCGCCGCTGCCCAAGTGGCGCCACAAGGTCCGCGCTACTCTGAACACGCCGCAGGGTGTCGGTCTGTCGCTGCAATGGCGCCACATCGGTAAGGTCAGGGCGGAGACGACCACCGATCAGGCATCGCTGACCGCGCCAGCTGCGTCGCTCTTCGATCCGGGTCTGCGGATCAAGGCGCAGAACTATTTCGATCTCGCGGCGTCCTTCACGATCGGCGACAACTACAACTTCCGCATCGGTGCCAACAACATCCTCGACAAGCAGCCGCCGCTGGTCACGTCCGGCAATGGCAGCCGTACGGGCTCGAACCTCTGCCCGACCGGTCCGTGCAACGGCAACACCTACCCGGCGACCTACGAAGCGCTTGGCCGCTACATCTACGCCGGCATCACGCTCGACTTCTAAGTCGCGCCGATACTGTGTCGAATCGGGGCGGTTGGTCTTTGGACCAGCCGCCCTTTTTTCTTCTGTCCCCGCCGGCAAACCCTGGTTGCCTTGCGGTCACGAGGTAGCCAGACTTCCCGCAATGACTGACAATGCCGCGCTCGATCCGGTCACCGCCGACACGCTCCGCACCGCCGTCTTCGCGGCGCGAACAGGTGATCTCGGACGCGCCCGCCAACTCGCCGAATCCGGTCTCTCCAACGGCGGCGACGTGGTTGCGCTCAACGCCTTCCTCGGAATGGTCTGTGCGCGCGCCGGTGAGCCCGATCGCGCCATCGCCCATTTGCGCAAGGCGCATGAGGGACGGCCTCAGGACATCACCATTGCTTGCAATCTGATCGCTGCGCTGATCGACGCCGGCAGCCTCGAAGACGCGATCGCGGTTGCGACGCCGGGTCTCGCCATGGCCGACGCTTCCCACCGCGTCGGCCGCTATCGCGGGTTCCTAGCGCAATCGCTGGGTCGCTTCGCCGACGCCGTGCACGCTTATGAGCAGGTCGTCGCCGCCGTACCGGGGGACTTCGAAAGCTGGAACAACCTGGGGAATGCCCGCCGCGCTACCGGTGATCTCGACGGCAGCGTCGCCGCGCTGCTGCGCGCCAACGAACTCGATTCGTCCGCACCGTTGCGCCTCAATCTTGCCTCGGCGCTGATCGCTGCCGGCCGGGCCGATGAGGCAGAGCGAGTGTTGAAGCGCACCGGCATCGATTTTCCCGACGACGCCAAGGCGCTGACTGAATTGTACGTCCTGCTGAAGCAGCAGGGCCGCGATGACGAGGCATTGCAGGTCATCGGACAGGCGATCGGGCGTGACCCCGATGATGCCGGGTTGCAGCTCAAATATGCGATCGAGCTCGGGCAGTTCATGCGGGCGGAGGAGGCGGAGCGCGCCTATCGCCGCGCCATTGCCGGCGATCCGCGCCTCAACGACGCCTATCTCGGGCTCGCGATCAATTACGAGCACACCAATCGCGAGGAGGAGTTCGCCGCGCTTGCCGAATTGGCCCGGGCGAACGGAGTCGATGCGGGTATCGTTTCGTTCATCGAAGCCCTTGCGCTTCGCCGCGCCGGCCAATGGCAGGCGGCGCTGGACTCGCTCGATCGCGTGCCCACCCTCGTCGAGCCGGAGCGCAGCGCCCACATTCGAGGCACTCTCCTGGACCGGCTCGGCCGTTCGGACGATGCATTCGCCGCTTTCTCGAAGGCTGCGCGGTTGCACGCCGCCCATCCTTCGGAGCCGGTGAACCGAGCGCGGCAGTTGCGCGACAATCTGCGGCGGGAGATGGATGCGCTTACCCCCGAATGGCGGGCCAACTGGGGCGCCGGCGCACCCGCCGCAAGCCGCCCCGCCCCTGTCTTCCTGGTCGGCTTTCCGCGCTCCGGGACGACGTTGCTCGACACGATGTTGATGGGCCATCCCGAGACCCAGGTGATGGAGGAACAGCCGCCGCTTACCTCGGTGAATGCCGAGATCGGCGGGTTCGATGCAGTCGCGGGGATGGATGAACGGGCAATCGTCGCGGCCCGGGCCCGCTATTTCGAACTCGCCGGTGCGCATGTCGATCTCGGCCGCGGGGGCCTGATCGTCGACAAGTCGCCGCTGCACATGAACAAGGTGCCGCTGATCCATCGGCTCTTCCCGGACGCGCGGTTCATCCTGGCGTTGCGCCATCCCTGCGATGTCGTGCTGAGCTGCTTCATGAGCAATTTCCGGCTCAATGCGGCGATGTCCAACTTCCTCCGGCTCGAGGACACCGCCGAGTTCTACGATCTGAACTTCGCCCATTGGGAGCGAGCCCGCATCCTTCTGCCGATTTCGGCCTACACCGTCGTCTACGAAGAGATGATCGAGGATCGGGAGGCGGTGCTGCGGCCTCTCTTCGATTTCCTCGGGCTCGACTGGCGGGCCGAGGTGCTCGATCATCAGCGCACCGCCGCCGCGCGCGGGCTTATCACCACCGCGAGCTATTCGCAGGTGCGCGAACCAATCTACAAGCGGGCCGCCGGTCGCTGGCTGCGCTATCGCGACCACCTGGCGCCGGTCCTCCCGACCCTGCGGCCGTGGATCGATAAATTCGGCTACGCCCTGTGAGCGGCAACGCCGCCGCTTTGGTGGCAGAGGCCGATCGCGCTTCGGCGGCACAGGATTTCGTGCAGGCGCAGGCGCTGCTGCGTCAGGCCGCAGAACAGGCGCCGGACGATCCATCTATCTTCCTGCGCCTCGCGGGCATCAGCCGTGCCCTGCGCCAGCCACGTGTCGCTCTCGATGCCGTCCACCGTGCACTCGCGCTCGCGCCGCTCGATTTCATGGGCCTATTGATGCGCGCGAGCCTGCTCGATCAGGTCGGCCAAGATGCGGGCGAAGCGTGGAGCCATGCGCTGGCGCAGAAACCGTCCGGTGAAATGCCGCCCCAAATAGCGGCTGCGGTAGCGCAGGGCGAGAAGCGTCTCGCAGCCTGGCTGGAAGTGCGCGAGGCGCGGCTGCGGACCGGCATGGCGCGGGCGGAAGCGCGCGCCGACGACGAGCAGCGGCGGCGCATCGACCGCTTTCGCAGCAATGTCCTCCGCAAGACCCGGCCCTATCACAGCGAGCCGACCCATTTTCATTATCCGAGCCTCATCGAACACGAATTCCACCCCCGCTCCGCTTTTCCGTGGCTCGCCGAGCTCGAGCAGGCGACAGAGGCGATCGCCTCCGAGCTCCAGGCTGTAATGGCGGCGGAGCGCGCCGAACTGGTCCCCTACATCCAATATGAAGACCATTTGCCGCTGGCGCAGTGGCAGCCGCTCAACCGCAACCCCGATTGGACGGCGATCCACCTCCTTCGCAATGGCAGGCGCGTCGAGGCCAATGCGCGTCATTGCCCTGGCACGCTCGCCTTGCTGGAGCGCCTGCCGCAGCCGGAGATCGCCGGCGCCTCTCCCAATGCGATGTTTTCGCTGCTGGCGCCGGGAACCGCAATTCCCGCCCATGTCGGCGTCAACAACACGCGCCTCGTCTGTCATCTGCCGTTGGTCGTACCGGATGGATGCTGGTTTCGAGTCGGTGCCGAAACCCGCTTCTGGAAGCGTGGCGAGGCCTTCGTCTTCGACGATACGATCGAGCATGAGGCACTCAACCCCACCGACCAGCTCCGCATCGTCTTCATTTTCGACGTCTGGCATCCCGGGCTCGGCCTCGTCGAGCAGGACGCCGTCGCTGCGCTGATCGCGGCGGACGGCGGGACACCCGCGGGCGAGCGGTGAGCTTCTCACAGGCGCTTGCCGATGTGCAGACGGGGCGCTCCGATCCCGACGCACTTGCCGAGCTCGCCCGCGCTGCCCTGGGCGAGGGAGAGGAAGAGCGGGCGCTTCCCTATCTGGCTGCGGCGACCGCATCGGCGCCGAGCGCGCGCTTGTGGCAATGGAAGGGCCTGCTCGAGCGCGGCCTCGATGCGCATGACGCGGCGCTTTCTTCCTTTGCCGCGGCCGCGCGTCTGGCGCCGTCGGATCCGAGCATCGCCCATGGCCGGGCGCAGGTCGCGCTCGAGGCGGGGGTGAATGCCGTCGCCTTCTTCGAGCAGGCTAACCGCTTCGCGGGCGTAAAATCCGACATTCTGCTCGGGCTTGCCGCCGCCCGCGCCGCGGCGGGGCGAGGAGACGAGGCTGCGGCGGAGCTGGAAAAGATTCTCACGCAGGCGCCCTTGTGGATCCAGGGCCATGTCCAGCTTGCGCAGTTGCGCGCGACCCTCGGTCGACCGGAACTCGCGACCGCCTCGATCGAGCACGCGCTCGCGCGGTTGCCGGGCGAGGCGGATCTCTGGCGCTGCCTGTGCGATCTCCACCTGAAGCGCGAAGACTATCCGGCGCTCGGTGCATGCGTGGCGCGCGCAACCGCCGCGGGTCAAGGATCAGCGGTGACCCAGGATTATTCGGCAATTGTCGCCGCCGAGACGGGAGACGTCGAGCGTGCCGACGCGCTGTTCGCATCCGCGGCGAGTGACCTCCTCGCCGTCTGGCAGGTGCGGCATCTCCTCAGGACACGCCGCTTCGCAGAGGCCTCCTGGCTGATCGACCAGGTGCTGGAGACGGATCGTGCGCCGGCGATCTGGCCCTATGCCGCGACCGCGTGGCGGCTGACCGGCGATCCACGGAGCGCGTGGCTTGAGGTGCCCGGCAGCGTGGCCTTCGTCGATCTGCGGAAGGAGCTGCCGGCGCTGGACCGCCTCGCCGCCCTTCTGCGCTCGCTGCACCGCGCCCGGGGCGAGTATCTAGATCAGTCGGTGCGGGGCGGCACGCAGACCGACGGCCCGCTGCTCAGCCGGATCGAGCCCGACATACGGATCCTGCGAGCAGCGATCGTCGGGGCTGTGCAGCAATACCTCGATCGCTTGCCGCCCGTCGATCCAAGCCATCCGCTGCTCGGCCCCAGGCGCGATCGCCGCATCCGCTTTGCCGGCAGCTGGTCGGTGCGGCTGCGTGGACACGGGCACCATGCCAATCACGTCCATCCGCAAGGCTGGATAAGCTCGGCTCTCTATATCGCGCTGCCCGATCGCCAGCCCGGAGACCACCCGCATGCCGGCTCGCTGTCGCTTGGGGTGCCACAAGCCGAACTCGGGCTCGATCTGCCGCCCGCCCAGATGATCGCTCCGCGGCCGGGATACCTCGCCCTGTTTCCCTCGTGGCTGTGGCACGGCACCCATTCGTTCCCGGCCGGCGAAAGGCTCACCGTCGCGTTCGACGTCGCGCCCCCGCGATGAGCGACCGGAGGACGGAGCACCCGCTCCGCCCTCCTATCTTAGATGCGATACGCTCAGGCCGCCGCCGCGGTCTCCGGGCCCTCCGTTCCGAGCACCAGCCCACCTTCGCCTTCCTCGACGCGCACCAGCGTGCCGTCGCGCACGTCGCCGCGCAGAAGAGCGTCGGCGAGCGGATCCTGCAGATATTTCTGCACCGCCCGCTTCAGCGGCCGCGCGCCGTAGACTGGATCGTAGCCGACTCGGCCGAGCCAGGCGCGCGCGCCGTCGGTGAGATCGAGCCGGATCTTGCGGTCGGCGAGCAGCTTCTGGACCCGCGCCACCTGGATGTCGACGATCGGCCCCATATGCTCCGCAGCGAGGCGATGGAAGAGGATGATTTCGTCTAGGCGATTGAGGAATTCCGGCCGGAAATGGGCGCGGACCACCTCCATCACCTGCGGCTCGACCTCCTCGACCTTCTGCCCGTCGGACAGGCTGGTCAGATACTGGCTGCCAAGGTTCGAAGTCAGGATGATGATCGTGTTGGTGAAGTCGACGGTGCGGCCCTGTCCGTCGGTCAGGCGGCCGTCGTCGAGCACCTGGAGGAGGATGTTGAACACGTCGCCATGCGCCTTCTCCACCTCGTCGAACAGCAGTACCTGGTACGGCCGGCGCCGCACCGCTTCGGTGAGCACCCCGCCTTCCTCATAGCCGACATAGCCGGGTGGCGCGCCGATCAGCCGGGAGACGCTGTGCTTCTCCATGAACTCCGACATGTCGATCCGCACCATCGCGCTGGGATCGTCGAACAGGAATTCGGCCAGTGACTTGGTGAGCTCGGTCTTGCCGACGCCCGTGGGCCCGAGGAACAGGAACGAGCCGAGCGGCCGGTTGGGATCCTGGAGCCCGGCGCGCGAGCGGCGGATCGCCCGCGACACCGCGGCGACCGCATCGGCCTGGCCGATCACCCGGCGGCCGATCTCCTGCTCCATCTGCAGCAATTTCTCGCGCTCGCCCTCCAACATCCGCTCCATCGGGATACCGGTCCAGCGTGCAACGACCGAGGCGATGTCCTCCGGCGTTACTTCCTCGCGCAGCATCGCGCTCTGGCTTGCGGCCTGGGCAGCGGCAAGCTGCTTCTCAAGATCGGGAATGCGGCCATATTGGAGCTCGCCCGCCTTGGCGAGATCGCCGGCGCGCTGCGCCTGCTCGAGCTCCAGCCGCGCAGCGTCGAGCTGCTCTTTCAACTTGCCCTCGGCCGCGATCTTCTCCTTCTCCGCCTGCCAGCGCTGGGTGAGCTCGCCCGATTGCTGCTCGAGATTGGCCAGCTCTTCCTGCAGCGCGGTCAGCCGTTCCTTGGAGGCACGGTCGGTCTCCTTTTTCAACGCCTCGCGTTCGATCTTCAGCTGGATGATGCGCCGGTCCAGCGTCTCGATCTCCTCCGGCTTCGATTCCACCTCCATACGAAGCCGCGATGCGGCCTCGTCCATCAGGTCGATCGCCTTGTCGGGCAGAAAGCGGTCGGTGATGTAGCGGTTGGACAAGGTTGCAGCAGAGACCAGCGCGCCGTCGGTGATGCGGACGCCGTGGTGAAGTTCGTATTTCTCCTTGAGGCCGCGCAGGATCGAGATCGTGTCCTCGACGGTCGGCTCTCCGATGAACACCGGCTGGAAACGCCGCTGCAGCGCCGGGTCCTTCTCGACATATTTGCGATATTCATCGAGCGTGGTCGCGCCGATACAGTGCAGCTCGCCGCGCGCCAGGGCGGGCTTGAGCAGGTTGCCCGCATCCATCGCGCCTTCCGATTTTCCGGCGCCGATCAACGTGTGCATCTCGTCTATGAACAGGATGATGTCGCCCTCGGCGCCCTTCACCTCGTCGAGCACGCCCTTCAGCCGCTCCTCGAACTCGCCGCGATACTTCGCGCCGGCGATCAGCGAGCCCATGTCGAGCGCCATCAGCTTGCGGTCCTTCAGGCTGTCGGGCACGTCGCCATTGGCGATGCGCAGCGCCAGACCTTCGGCGATCGCGGTCTTGCCGACGCCGGGGTCGCCGATCAGCACCGGATTGTTCTTGGTGCGACGGGCGAGGATCTGGACGGTGCGGCGGATCTCCTCGTCGCGGCCGATCACCGGATCGAGCTTGCCGTCGCGCGCCGCCTGGGTGAGGTCGCGCGCGAACTTCTTCAGCGCGTCATAGCGGTCCTCGGCGGTCTGGGTGTCGGCGGAGCGCCCGCCACGCAGCTCGTTGATCGCTGCATTGAGCGCTTCGGCCTTGACCCCGGCATCCGCCAGCGCCTTTCCCGCTCCGGTGTTTGCGGCCAGCACCAGCGCCAGCAGCAGCCGCTCGACGGTCACGTAGCTGTCGCCCGCTTTCTTGGCGATCTGCTCGGCTTGATCGAGAACGCGGATCGAGTCCGCGTGGAGGCCTGGCGCGCTTCCGGCGCCGCTGCCGGTGACGGTCGGGATCTTGGCGAGCGCCTCGTCCGTTTCCCGCCGTGCCGCTTCCGCGCTGCCGCCGGCGCGGGCGATCAGGCCCGCCGCCATGCCCTGCTCGTCTTCCAGCAGGGCTTTCAGGATGTGCTCGGGGTCGATCCGCTGATGGTTCATGCGTGCCGCGACGGTCTGCGCCGACTGCAGGAAACCCCGCGCCCGATCGGTGAATTTCTCCAGGTTCATACGCCCCTCTCTTGGTTCGGACGGGATATGGTGTGGCTTTTTAGCAACACAAGAGGGGCGACGCCCCTCAGGGGCGCGCCGCGTTCGGCTGCCCCTGCGCCAGCGTCTTGCCGAAGAAGCTGTCTTCATACCAACGCGGCGCTTCGGCGCTGTCGGCGATTTCGCGCGCGATCAGATAGTTGATCCGCGCGAACTTGGCCCCGGCCTGCCAATCGATCGGCTGCGCGAGATCGTCCTTCGGGCCGTGATAGACCTTTTCCAGGAAGCCGGTGAATTTCTCTTTCCCGCCATTGGCGAAGCCGGTCATCAGGAACACCGACGGGACGCCCTTCTGCACGAAGCGGTAATGGTCGGAGCGGGTGAACAGGCCTTCCTGAGGCAGTGGATCGGGCGCAAGGGCAACCCCCATCTTCGCTGCGGCCCGCGCCACGATCGGGCCCATCGTGCTGTGCTCGGCGCCAAAGGCGATCACGTCCTGGAAATCGTAGAGCAGCACCGGCATGTCGAGATTGACCACGCCGACCAGTTTCTCGGCGACGGGATTGTTGGCGAGATATTGCGCGCCGAGCAGCCCGTCTTCCTCGGCGGTCACGGCGGCGAACAGGATCGAACGCTTCGGCCGGCTTCCGCTCTGACTCATCGCGCGGGCGACCTCGATCATCGTGGCGACGCCGGTGGCATTGTCCATCGCACCGTTGTTGATCTTGTCCTCGCCATCGCCATGAATGCCGAGATGGTCGAGATGGGCCATCAGCAGCACCGTCTCGCCAGCCAGCGCCGGATCCGACCCGGGCAACATGCCGACGACGTTCTCGCTCATTGTCGCGCTGCGCGTGTTCGCTTGCTCGAATCTGACGGTCGGCTTCAGCGCAAAGCCTTTCGGCCGACCCCGGGAGCGGTCGGCCTCGGCGAGCACCTTCTTCAGCGGGGTGCGGGCGCCGGCGAATAAGGCTTCCGCCGCTTCGCTGTCGAACGTGGCACGGAAGCGGATCCCCGGCGCGGGCGAATAGGGCGCATCGTCCTTGCCGATCCAGGTCAGCATCGGCTCGCCCGCGCGGGCGAGCACGCGCGCCCACGGACGGTTCTTGGCTTCGGCGTTGGTGCGCAGCGTGATGATGCCGATCGCGCCATTCTGCTCGGCCATGCGGCGCTTCTCGCTGTTGAGATGCGCACCGACGTCGCTCGGCATGTCCTTGGGATAGCCGCCGAGCATCGCCACGATCTTGCCGCGAACGTCGAGCCCCTTGTAGTCGTCAATGCCGGCCTCGGGCGCGTCGATGCCGTAGCCGACGAACACAACCGGCGCCTCGCCGGTCTGCGCGCCCTCGGCCGGTGCCGGATTGACCACCACGCCCTCGCCGTGCGCGAAGCGGCGGCCGCCGAAAGCCACTGCAGAGGCCGCGCCGTCGATGGTGAACTGCGCGAACGGCACCTTCTGGTACCAGCCGCCGTCGCCCGCCGGCTTGAGGCCCAGGCCCTCGAACTGGCTGGCGACGTACAGCGCGCCAAGATCGAAGCCGCGCGTGCCCGCGTCGCGTCCTTCCAGTCGGTCGTCGGCAAGGAAGGCGACATGCCCGCGGAAGCGTTCCGGCGTAAAGGTCGGCTCGGTCGTCTGGGCGGAAACGGCGGCGGAGAGGAGCAGAGAGACGGCGGAAGTGGCGAAAAGAAAGCGGCGCATGAACGATCCCGAAAACGAGCGATGACGCGCCGTGCTACCGCAAAGGCGCGCGACCCGAAAGCGCTTGCGCCTCCGCATGTTGCGCGCTGCGCCGCGCTTTGTATGGTGCGCGCACATCAGACTCGGAGATTGCCGATGCGCCGGATTGTTCTTTCTCTCGCGCTCCTCACCGTCATGGCCCTGCCGGCCTGCACGACGGCGTCAGGAGGCGGGGAGCCGCAGACGGCAAGCGCCGCGTCGCCCGAAGCTGCTTCCGCCGAACCGGCCAAAGCGGCACCGGCGCCGATCGCCTCGCTCGTCCGCCAGGTCGAGATACCGTATGAACAATTCACCCTCGACAACGGCCTGCGGGTCATCGTCCACGAGGATCGCAAGGCGCCCGTCGTCGCGGTATCAGTCTGGTACAATGTCGGATCCAAGGACGAGCCCGCCGGCAAGACCGGGTTCGCGCACCTGTTCGAGCACCTGATGTTCAACGGCTCCGAGAATTCTCCCGGCGACTATTTCGAACCGCTCGCGGAGATCGGTGCCACCGATTATAACGGTACCACCTGGTTCGATCGCACCAACTATTTCGAGACGGTGCCGCGGCCGGCGCTCGATCGCATCCTGTTCCTGGAGAGCGATCGGATGGGCCATCTGCTCGGCGCCGTGACTCAGGAAAAGCTCACCAACCAGATCGGCGTCGTCCAGAACGAGAAGCGACAAGGCGATAACGAGCCCTTCGGACTGGTCGAATATGCCCAGCTCGAAGCGCTGTTCCCGAAGGGCCATCCGTATAACCACTCGACGATCGGCTCGATGGCCGATTTGGACAAAGCGAGCCTTGCCGACGTCAAGGCCTGGTTCCGTGAGCGCTACGGCCCCAACAATTCGGTGCTGGTGATCGCCGGCGACGTTTCGGCGGCAGAAGCGCGACCGCTGGTCGAGAAGTATTTCGGCGACATTCCGCGCGGTCCGGTGAATCGCCCCGCCGAAGCCGACGTGCCGACCCTTCCGGCGCCCAAGACCCAATTGATGCACGACCGCGTCGCCAACACGCGCCTCTACCGCAACTGGGCGGTGCCCGGTCTGCTCAGCCCGGACATGGTGACGCTCGACGTCGCCGCCGGTGTGCTCGGCGGTCTCGCCAGCTCGCGGCTCGACAACGAGCTGGTGCGCAAGGATCAGAGCGCAGTGCGGGTCTCCGCCTCGCTGCAGCCCTTCCACCGCATCAGCATGTTCGAAATCACGGTCGACGTGAAGCCGGGCGTCGATGCGGACGGCGTCGCCCGCCGCCTCGATCAGATCCTGGCCGATTACATCGCCAACGGCCCGACCGAGGACGAGGTCCAGCGTTTCGTCACCAACGACGTCGCTGGCCGCATCCGCGGGCTGGAGTCGGTCGGCGGCTTCGGCGGCAAGGCGGTCGCCCTCGCGGAGGGTGCGCTCTACGCCAACGATCCCGAATATTATCGCAAGCAATTGCTCGCTTACGCCCGCACCACCCCGGCCGAGGTCAAGGCCGCGATGCAGAAGTGGCTGACCCGCCCGGTCTACGCGCTGCGGGTCGATCCCGGCGAGCGCGAAGCCTATGAGGAAGCCGCCGGCTCCCGCGGCACCGCCGCCAGTCAGCGGCCGCGTTATTACTGGCAGCCGCAGCCCGGCGAGAAGCCGATGGCCCCGCTGCCGTTCGTCGCCGACGATGCTGCCGGTGCTGGCGGCGGTGCTGCCGCGGCGCAGCCGGCAAAGGCCCCGGCCCGTCCGCTGCCGCCGCTCGGCACGATCGAGAATCTCGATTTCCCCGACGTGGAGCGCGCGCGCCTCTCGAACGGCATCCCGATCGTCTATGCCCGCCGACAGGCGGTGCCGGTGGTCCGGATCGCGGTCGAGTTCGATGCCGGCGTCGCCGCCGATCCGGCAAATGCGCTCGGCACCCAGGTGCTGACCTTGCGGCTGCTCGAGGAAGGCACCACCAGCCGCAACTCGATCCAGATCGCCGAGGAGCAGGAACGGCTCGGCGCCGACGTGTCGCCGAGCGCCTCGCTCGATCGCACCGCAATCCAGCTGACCGCGCTCACCCCAAATCTCGGGCCGTCGCTCGATCTGCTCAGCGACGTCATCCGCAACCCGGCCTTCGATCCGGGCGAGGTCGATCGCATCCGCGCCCAGCAGCTGGCGCAGATATCGCAGGAGCTGACCCAACCCAGTGGGCTTGCGTCGCGGACGCTTCCGGTCGCGCTTTACGGTCCCGGCAGCCCCTATGGCCGCTCGCCGAGCGGCAATGGCGATCCGGCGGTGGTCGCACGTCTCACCCGCGACGATCTGATCCGTTTCCACCAGACCTGGATCCGGCCGGACAATGCGACGATCTTCGTCGTGGGGGACCTCCCGCTTGCCGAGATCGTGCCCCAACTCGAAGCCCGCTTCGGCAATTGGACGGCTCCCGCCGTGCCGAAGGGCAGCAAGGACTTCGCTGCCGCTCCGGCCGCGCCGAAGCCCCGGATCATCCTCGTCGACCGGCCGCAATCGCCCCAGTCGCTGATCGCGGCCGGCTACGTCCTGCCGGTCAGGGGCACCGATGATCCGTTCCTGCTGCGCGCGGCCAACGAAGTGCTCGGCGGTGACTTCCTGTCGCGGATCAACATGGATCTGCGCGAGACCAAGGGCTGGTCCTATGGCTCGGGCAGCGCGGTGAGCCTGCGTGAGCATCAGGTTCCGTTCGTAATCAACGCGCCGGTCCAAGCCGACAAGACGGGCCCGGCGGTCAAGGCGATCATGGACGATATCGGCGCGTTCACAACCCGGCAGGGCGTGACCGCAACCGAGCTCCAGCGGGTGATCAACGGCAATACCCGCGAGCTTGCCGGACAGTTCGAAACCTCGGATGACGTCCTCGGCGCCCTCCGCTCCAACGCCCTCTATCGCCGCCCCGACAATTATTGGGAAACCATTGCCGAGCGCTACCGCGGCCTCACCGCCGCGCAGCTGGATCAAGCCGCCCGCCAGATGATCGATCCGAAGAAACTCGTCTGGGTCGTCGTCGGCGACGCCACCAAGGTCGGCCCCCAGCTCAACGGCCTTGGCCTTCCCGTCGAAGTGGTGAAGCCCGCCGCCGCGCCGACATCGGCGGCAACGCCCGCCGCGCAGTAAGCGCCGCCTCTTGTTTCCCCTCCCTTTTCGGGGAGGGGGCAACAGGCAGGCTACCGCACCAGCCGGGTCACATGCCCCATCTTGCGCCCGGGCCGGCCCTCGCCCTTGCCGTAGAGATGTAGATGTGCGGTCCGGTCGGCCAGGATCTCGCACCAGCGCCCGGCATCGTCGCCGAGCAAATTCCACATCTCCACCCGCGGTGCGGTAAGATCGACCGCGCCGAGTGGAATTCCGCATATCGCACGGATGTGGTTCTCAAACTGTGAGGTCAGCGCGCCTTCGATCGTCCAGTGGCCGCTATTGTGCACCCTCGGTGCCATCTCGTTGAACATCGGACCCTGGGACGTCGCGAAGAACTCCAGGGTCAGCAGCCCGACATAATCGAGCGCATCGGCGACGGTCCGCGCGAGTGCCTCGGCCTCTGCGATCTGCGGCCTCAGCTCGGCCGGCGCCGGCACTTCGGACCGGGCGAGAATGCCGCCGTCATGGCTATTGCGCGGCACCGGCCAGGTCACGGTCTCGCCGTCGGCGCCGCGGCAGAGCAGGATCGAGAACTCGGCGGAGAAGTCGACGAACGCTTCCAGGATCGAGGGCGCGCTTTGAACGGCCTCCCACGCGGCCTCCGCGTCGGCCGGAGTCATGATCCGCGCCTGGCCCTTGCCGTCATAGCCGAACCGGCGCGTCTTCAGCACCGCCGGAACGCCCACAGCCGCCACCGCCGCGTCGAGCTCTGCGCGGGTCGAAACCTCCGCGAACACCGGCGGCCGTCCGCCGAGGTCGCGCACGAAGCTCTTCTCCGCAACCCGGTCCTGCGCGATCTCGAGCGCGCGTCGTGGCGGGTAGAGCGGCGCTTCTGCCGACAAGGCGGTCAACGGCCCTGCCGCGATATTCTCGAACTCGTAGGTGGCGACATCGACGCTTCGTCCGAACCGCGCCAGTGCCGCCTCATCGTCCCACGCGCCGCGCGTGAACAGGGCTGAGACCTCGGCCGCCGGGGGCGCCTCGTCGGGCGCATAGATATGGCATTTGTAACCCAGCTGGGCGGCGGCGATGGCGAGCATCCGGCCGAGCTGGCCGCCGCCGACGATCCCGATCGTGGACCCCGGCGCAATCGTCATTCGGGCTGTTCCGAAACGCTTTCCGTCTGCGCTTGCCGCCAGGCCTGCAGTCGCTCGGCAATGGCCGTGTCGCTGGTCGCCAGGATCGACACTGCGAACAGGCCGGCGTTGATCGCCCCCGCCTTGCCGATCGCGAGCGTGCCGACCGGGATCCCGCCGGGCATCTGGACGATCGACAACAGGCTGTCCATGCCCGACAGGGCCTTGGATTCCACCGGCACGCCGAGCACCGGCAAATGGGTCATAGACGCGGTCATGCCCGGCAGATGCGCAGCGCCGCCGGCACCGGCGATGATCACTTTCAGGCCGCGGCCGGCCGCGCCTTTGGCATAGTCGTAGAGCCGGTCCGGAGTCCGGTGGGCTGAAACGACCCTGGTCTCATGCGCGATCCCGAGCGTCTCCAGGATCTCCGATGCATGGCGCATCGTCTCCCAGTCCGATCGACTGCCCATGATGATCCCGACCGCTGTCATGCCCCACCCTCTCTCTCCGGCGAAGCGGCACCTCTTAACCGCGGGTACGGACACGCGCAATTGCATGCCGCCGGTTGTCCGGAACTTGCGGCGCTGTCGTGGGCAAGGCCTATGCACCGTTCGCCCAAGGGTTGCGCCGTCCGCTTTCGCTCTCTGTTAACTGCCTGGTGTCTATAAGAGTCGGATGACCGACCAGTCCGATCGCTTCGCCGGCACCGCCGCCGCATCGCCTGCCGAGGAGAATGCCCTCCTTCGCGCCGCACTCGCCGATGCGCAGCGCCGCATCGAGGAGCTCGAGGCGCTGGCCGAGGCCGATCCGCTGACCGGCCTCGCCAACGCCCGGCGCTTTGCCCGCGAGGTGGAACGGGCCACCGGCCGCGCGACCCGTCACGCGACGCCAGCCGCTCTGGTCGGCTTCGATCTGCGCAACCTCGCCGTCATCAATGCGCGCCATGGCCGCGCCGTTGGGGACGCCGCGCTCGCCCATCTCGCGCGCACCCTCTCAAGCCTGATCCGCGCCAGCGACCAGCTCGCCCGCACTGGCGGCTCGGAACTCGCCTTGCTGTTCGATCACTTCGATTCCGACAGCGCGATCGAGACGTCCGAGCGCCTGCAACGCTGCATCGCCCGGACCCCGCTCGATCTCGGCAGCGACAAGGTGCCGCTGGAAGTGGTGGTTGCCACCACCGGGATCATGCCCGGCGACGAACCGGAGGGCGTGCTTGCCCGCGCGGCCCGCAACATCGCCCGGGCGCGCGATGAGGCCTGACCGCTCCTCCGTTTAAAGGTCCGGCAGCCCCGGCAGGATCTTGTCGAGCGTCAGCGGGTAATCGCGGACCCGAACCCCACAGGCATTGTAGATTGCGTTGGTGATCGCCGCGCCGGCCCCCGAGATGCCGAGCTCGCCCAGCCCCTTCGCGTGGAGCGGGTTCGAATGCTGGTCGCGCTCGGCGACGAACAGCACCTCGAGCTGAGGTACATCGGCGTTGACCGGGATATGGTATTCGGCAAGGTCGCGATTGACGAGCTTGCCGGTGCGCCCGTCGTGCAGCAATTCCTCGGTCAGCGCCGCGCCGATGCCGAAGGTCATGCCGCCGAGACATTGCGATCGTGCCGTCTTCTCGTTGAGGATCCGCCCCGCTGCGAATACGCCCAGCATCCGCCGCACCCGCACCTCGCCGGTGACCGCATTCACCGCCACTTCCGCAAAATGCGCGCCGTACGACGCCTGGGTGACCGCATCCTTCTGCTTGCCCGGGCTGATCGCGCCCATCGCCTCGATGCCGTCGCCGACCAGCTCGGCGAGCGGCATCGACTTGTTCTGAGCGATGGCGAGGCCGTCCTTCAACGTCATCGCCCCGGGCTCGACGCCGAGCGTCTTCGCAAGCTGGCGCCGCAATTCCTCGCAGGCGAGATAGACCGCCGATCCGGAGCCGCAGGCCCCCCAGGATCCGCCGGATCCGCCCGATGCCGGCATGTCGCTGTCGCCGAGCCGCACGTCGACCGATCTGGGATCTAGGCCGAGCAGCTCGCCGGCGATCTGCGACAGGACCGAATAGGTGCCGGTGCCGATGTCGGTCATCGCCGTCTCGATCACCGCACGTCCCGACGGCTCGATCCGCACCTTCGCTTCTTCGCTCTGCAGCAGGTTGCTGCGCGCCGCCGCGGCCATGCCCATGCCGATCAGCCATTCGCCCTCACGCCGCTGAGCTGGTCTCGTCTCGCGGGCGTCCCAGCCGAATGTCTGCGCCCCGAGATCGAGGCATTCCCGGAGCGAGCGGGACGAGTAGGGGACGTTCTTTTCCGGATCGAGCAGCGGCTCGTTGCGGCGCCTAAGTTCGACCGGATCGATCGCCATCTGCTCGGCGAGCATGTCCATCGCGGTCTCGAGCGCCAGCATGCCCACCGCTTCCCCCGGGGCGCGCATCGATCCCGACAGCACCAGGTTCAAGCGCACCTGATCGTGGGTGATGAGCCGGTGCTCGCCGGGATAGAGGAAGTGGGTGCCGATCCCCGCCGGCTCGAAATAGTCCTCGCCCGGCAAGTTGGACGTCAGGGTCTCGTGTCCGATGCCGATCAGCCGCCCATGGGCATCGGCGGCGAGCCGGATACGCTGCTCGGTGTTGGAACGGCGCACGGTCGCGTCGAACACCTGCTGGCGCAGCATCACCGCCTTCACCGGTCGGCCGAGCCGCTTGGCAGCGATCGCCGCGGCGGTGGTCTCGGGCGCGATGCCGAGCTTCGATCCGAAGCCGCCGCCGACGAAATGCGAAACGATCCGCACCTGGTCCTTGCCGACGCCCAGCGCATCGGCGAGCTGCATCGCATCCTTGGTCGGGATCTGGTAGGATCCGTACAGCGTCAGCCTGTCCTCGTCCCACATCGCCACCGAGGCGTGCGGCTCCATCGCCGCCGAGTTCTGGCTTGGCGTGGTGAAGCTCGCATCGACGGTGAACGCCGCCTCCGCCATCGCCTGGTCGAGATCGCCCTGGCCGAAATGGGCCGGCGTGTTGTTCTCCGGCGGCACATCGGTTTCGTGCTTGTGCGCGGCGAAATCGAACCGTCCTGCCGCTTCTTCATATTCCACCGGAAGCCGGATCGCGGCGTCGCGCGCCGCCTCGTAGCTCTCGGCGAGGACGATCGCGATCACCTGACCGAAATAGACGATCTCCTCCACACCCTGGGTGGGCGCCTCGGTCTCCCCGCCCTGGCCGGGATTGCGGATGAAGGTCTTGAAGTCGGTGACGACGTCGATCACGCCGGGCAGCGAGGTCACCGCCTCGGCATCGATCGAGACCACCCGCCCGGCACCGCGGCGGGCGCCGACCAGCACGCCATAGGCCATGTCGGGGAACACGTACTCCGCGGAATAGAGTGCCCGTCCGCTGACCTTGAGCGGACCTTCGTAGCGGTCGAGCGGCTTGCCGATCACATTCTGCGCGCCGATGTCGAGCAGACTGGTCGGCTGCGGCGCGTCCATGCGCAGGCTATTGGTGTGGCTCTTGCCCAATCCGAACATCAGCGGCCTCCCGTCAGATCTTGCAGGGTCGCGATCAGCGTTCGCCGGGCGAGCGGGATCTTGAAATCATTGTGGCCGAAGCCGCGTGCGTCCCGGACCAGTGCGTCGGCCGCTGCCTCGAACAGCGCCTTGCCGGGCGTTTGGCCGATCAGGATGTGCTCGACCTCGGGATCGCGCCAGGGCTTGTGGGCGAGACCGCCAAAGGCGAGGGCGGCCTTGGCGATGCGCCCGTCCTCCACTTCGATCACGGCCGCGACTGAGACCAGCGCAAAGGCATAGGATGCACGGTCGCGGACCTTGCGATAGGCATGGCGGCCGCCCGGCGGCGGCGACGGCAACTCGACATGGGTGATCAGTTCGCCTTGCTCCAGGATCGTGTCGATGTGCGGCCTGTCGCCCGGAAGCCGGTGGAACTCGGCCATCGGGATGCGCCGGCGGTCGCCGTCCGCTTTCACCGTCACGATCGTCGCGTCGAGCGCGCGCATCGCCACCGCCATGTCGCTCGGGTGGGTTGCGATACACTGGTCGCTGGTCCCGAGGATGGCGAGGATCCGGTTGACGCCGCCGATCGCGGAGCAGCCGCTTCCCGGTTCGCGTTTGTTGCAGGGCGTCGCGACGTCGTAGAAATAGTAACAGCGCGTCCGTTGCAGCAGATTGCCGCCGGTGGTCGCCTTGTTGCGCAGCTGGCCGGTCGCGCCGGCGAGCAGGGCGCGGCTCAGCACCGGGTAATTTCGGATCACGTGGGGATCGGCGGCGAGATCGGAATTCGGCACCATCGCCCCGATCGTCACGCCACCATCCTCGCGGGTCTCGATCTTCGCCAGCTCGAGCCGGCTGACGTCGACGAGCCTTTCCGGGGTCTCGACCTGCAGCTTCATCAGATCGAGCAGGTTGGTTCCGCCGGCGATGAATCGCGTGCCCGGTGCAACGGCGCTCGCTGCGGCCTGCTCCGGCGTGTCGGCGCGTTGATAGTCGAACAGCTTCATGCGCCCACGTCCGATCCGGTCCGCGCGTCTGCGCCGGCGACTTCGCGGATCGCATCGACGATGTTCGGATAGGCTGCGCACCGGCAGAGATTCCCGCTCATCCGCTCGGAAATTTCGGCATCGTCTAGCGACACCTGCTCGAGATCGGTCGAAGCATGGCTCGGCCAACCCTTGGCGATTTCGTCGAGCATGCCGACCGCCGAGCAGATCTGCCCCGGTGTGCAATAGCCGCATTGATAGCCGTCATGGTGGAGGAAGGCCTGCTGCATCGGGTGCAGAGACCCGGGTTCGCCGAGGCCCTCGATGGTGACGATCTCGTCCTCCTGATGCATCACCGCAAGGCTGAGGCAACTGTTTACCCGTCGCCCGTTGACCAGGATCGTGCACGCGCCGCACTGGCCATGATCGCAGCCTTTCTTGGGGCCGGTGAGGCCGAGATGCTCCCGGCAGAGATCGAGCAGGCTCGTCCGGATATCGGGCTCCACCTCGTGAAGCCGGCCGTTTATCGTGAAGCGCATAGGTCGAACATCCTCATCCGCGCATTTCCGCACGGCCGCTCGACGCGAGCGGATCAACGGGCTAACTCGCAATTCCCGGAGGAGTTGCCCGCCGGAATGCGACCTCGTCCTTTTGCGGTACTCTCGCGCCCAGTACGCGCCCAGTAGGCGCCGATGCCCGGCAGATCCGCCCGCCGCGCTGGCGCGCGCGCGCCGCCGGCGGGTTACGTCTTCTTTCGTCCGAACACGGGTCGTTGGCCGATGCGGGGCGCAGGCGGAGGAGGAGCGCTCGAAGTCGGCCCTTTCGCCCGCACTGTGAACCTTGCGCCGATCCGCTCCGCCATCGCGCGCTTCTCGCGCCATTCATTCGCGAGGGCCATTTTGGCTTCGGCATCTCCCGGCATCAGTTCGGGCGGGGGCATGCGGTCGTCGAAGATCCGGTCGCGCGGCACATAATCGGCCGACACGAAGCCGTGCTCCCGGTGCAGCAGGGGCGTCAGCACATAGAGCGGGAGATCGTCGGCCTCGGCGTCGCGATGCACCACGCGATACGACACGCTGTGATCTTCCGGTCCGAACGTGTCGCCGTCGGGAATGACATAGCCGTTGTCGATCGTGGCGATTCGAAGAAAAGTGAGGATGATTTCGTAATTGGCTGCCCAGGGAAGCACGCTCGGTTCGACCAGTACCTCACGGCCGAGGAAGTGGCGCACCCCGAACGTTCGGATGCCGACTTTCGGCGCTTCCCCGCTACGCCCGCGCTCGCCGAACAGATAGGGGTGAACGTGGAGCGGGCTCGGCGTTTTGGGGGCAGCATAAGCGTCGAACGTCTCGCCCGGGATCAATTGGTTGCTTTGAGTCCAGTGCACCACGCTCGGAGGCGCGTGGTCGCAAGCAATGCGTGCCGCCAGAGCGCAGAGCTCTAGCCGGGCCTTGAACTGCGGCAGCGACTGGCCCTCCATCGGCAGTCCAATCAGCGCCAGCGCCTGCATCGCCTCGGGTGAGTTTCCCAGAACCCCGTGGGATACGTTGATCAGGATCATCGACCGGTTCCGGACCAGCCTTTCGCGGACGTCGGGGCACAGCAAGCCGGTGACCCTGGACGCCAGCGGTTGCTGGAAAAGCGCCATGTCGGCTGCGCGATCGACATATTCGAACGTGATCGTCATCTCGTCGGCGCCGAACAGCCGATAGAAGAGGCCGGGCTTCGATTCCGGCACGTTGAAACGGGTGCCGGAACGCGCCTCCTCGATGCGGAGGAAGGTGCGTACGATCGATTCCAGATCGTCGACCCGCCGCTCGAACAGCAAGGCTGCCTGGATATCGTTGGGAAATTGCATCGCGACCCCTCACCACGAAATCGAGGGCTGGCCTAACTATATCCCGTTGGGATTTGGTAAACTCGGCGACTCCCGAGCGCCACCCGTCCGTAACCGGCCGTCACGAGACCGCCCCGAGACCGTAACGGATTCGCAACGAGTGCGCCGCCAAACCGAAACGGCCGCGCCCTAAGGACGCCCCCGACGGCCACATGGCCCGGGGGAGATTATTGAAATGTCGAACTGTTGCCGCCTGCTCTGGGCGACCCTTCCGTTCACCATGGTCGCACTGGCGCAGCCCGCCCATGCGCAAGCCGCGACCGAGACTGCGCCCGATCAGCAGGGGCCTGATCGACTGGTAGCCGCCGAACAGCCACCCGCCACGCCCGAGCAGCAGCTCGCCGCGGAGGAGGAAATCGTCGTCACCGCTTCTTATGCGCGCAGCCTCGCCGCTGCGACCGAGACCAAGCGCCAGGCTGCCTATGGCGTCGATTCGATCGCTTCCACAGACATCGGCAAGTTCCCGACCCAGAATGTCGCCGAGGCTCTGCAGCTGGTCAGCGGCGTTGCGATCACCCGACCGCGCGGTGAGGGGCTTTATGTCAGCGTCCGCGGCCTCGGTCCGCAATTCCAGAGCACGTTGATCAACGGCCGCACCGTCGCGCTCAACGATCTTATCGAGAATGGCGGCGCCAACGGTCGCCAGTTCCGCTTCGAGATGCTGCCGGCGGAATTCGTCTCGCGTATCGACGTGGTCAAGACGCCGACCGCCGACATGACGGAGGGCGCTCTCGGCGGCAATATCGAGGTGCTGACCTTTCGTCCGCTCGACGTCGGCAATCGCACGACGGTCAATCTGCGCGGCACCTACACGACCCTTACCGAGAAGGTGAAGCCGAACGCCACCATCCTGTCGAGCTACAAGAGCGACGACGAAACGTTCGGTATCCTCGCTGCTGCGCAATATTGGGGCAAGGAGGTCCGCAACGACCGCTTCATGAACTTCGGCTGGAACCTCGACAAGTTCGCTTCGGTGCTCGGAACCGGCTTCTACACGCCCACCCGCACACGGCCGACGATCGAGACCGAGGATCGCAAGCGCATTTCCGGTCTCTTGTCGGCGCAATGGCGCCCGTCCGAGGAACTTGAGACCACGATCGATATCATGGCGACGCGTCTCGACGTCGCCTATGACGAGTTCGGGATCGACATCTACCCGGACGACACCAGCGTCGCCGGACACAGGCCTGTGCTGGTTCCCGGATCGGTCAAGCTCGACGGCAACACCGTGGTCGGCGCGACGATCAACGACGTCCGCTTCATGGCATCACGCGAGTACAGCCTGAACCGCCACGATCTCCTGACGGTGGGGCTGAAGCAGCTGTGGACACCGGACCGCTGGACGGTGACGGCCAATTTCAATTACTCCTACGCCCACAGCTTCCATCCGAGCTATGCCGAAGGCACGGTGCGCAGCCGCGCGATGTTCTTCGCGCCGCTCACCTACGATGCCTCGGGCGGCTACAAGGTGCTGCCGACGATCACGACCACGAAGGATCTCACCGATCCCGCGAACTACATCATCTACCCGTTCAACATCGCGCCCAAGAACAGCAAGGACTGGGACGCCTACGGGCGTCTGGACGTGGCGCGCGCGCTGGACGGATTTCTCACCAAGGTCGCTGCCGGCGGCGAATATCATTGGCGCAAGCGCGATTACCGGCGCCGCGACTTCAACGTGAATTCGGCCAACAACCAGCCGCTGACCGGGTTCGGACCGGGCGCCTACGAGACCATCCCCTACGACGATTTCCTGGACGGCGTTTCCGGTAACACGCCGCGCAACTGGCTGGTGCCGATCACCGCGGCTTTCTACGATCGCCTGTTCACCGATGCGGTGGCGAGCGCGCCGCGGACGCCAGGCGACCTGCGGGCATCTTACATCGTCGAGGAGAAGATCGCGGCCGGTTATGTTCGGGCCGATTGGGCCTTCCCGCTCGGCAGCGTCGATGTCACGGGCAATCTCGGCCTGCGCTATGTCCACACCGATCAGGTGGCGAGCGGCACCCTGACGATCGGCACCGCGCCGACTCCGGCCAGTTTCCCAAAAACGTTCAACAACTGGCTGCCGAGCTTCAACCTGCGCGCCGCCCTGACGCCCGATCTGATCGCGCGTCTCGCCGCCAGCCGCGTGCTCACCCGTCCCAACGTCACCCAGAGCGCGCCGCAAATCAGCGTCTCCACCGACGCGCCGACCGCGAGCGGGGGCAATCCGGATCTGGAGCCGTTCCTCGCCACGCAGTTCGATGCGTCGTTGGAATGGTATTTCAACCGCAAAGGCTCGTTGACCGGTGCCATCTTCTACAAGGCGATGGACGATTACATCACGGCCCAGAACATCAATATCGACATCCCGGGGCGCGGCACCGTCCTGCTCAGCACCCAGGTCAATGGCGGCAATGCCAAGGTCTACGGCTTCGAGGCGGCCTACAACCAGGTGTTCGATTTCCTGCCGGCGCCGCTCGACGGCCTCGGCATGCAGGCCTCTTACACCCACACGTCGGTGAAGGCGGATTACACCGCGGGTGCGCGACCGATCGTCGACCAGCTGATCGGCCTGTCGAAGAACAGCTTCAACCTCGTCGGCTTCTACGAAAAGGGACCGTTCGCCGCCCGGCTGTCCTACGTCTGGCGCGACAAATATCTGGCGGGCACCGGCAGCACCACCCAGGCGCCAACCTATGTCGCGCCGGTAAGCTCGCTCGACGGCAATCTCTCCTTCCGGGTGACACCTTCGATTCTGCTCAGCCTCGAGGCGATCAACATCGCCGGCAGCAAGGTCTACACCTACAATGACGACGATCTCCGCTTCGGCGAGATCAATTATTACGGCCGCACCTTGCTGTTCGGCGTCCGGGCGGAGTTCTGATCGGTGCAGGCGATCCTCTTCGCCGCCGCGCTGGCGTCCGCCGTCGCGGCGGCGCCACCGTCGGCGATGAACGATGTCCAGGTCGTCGGCTCGCACAACAGCTTCAAGGCGCCCATCCCCGCCGCAGTGATGGCAAAGCTGCGCGCCGCCGATTCCAAGCTCGCCGACGGCCTCGATTATTATCACGTGTCGCTTGCCGCGCAGCTGGAAGCCGGCGTCCGCCAGCTCGAACTCGACATCTTCGCCGATCCGCAGGGCGGCCGGTATGCCGAGCCGAAGGGCGAGGCTCTGGCGCGCGCGGCCGGTGAGCGCACCGGCTTCGATCGAGAGGCGATGCGGAAGCCCGGCTTCAAGGTCTTCCATATCCCGGACGTCGATTATCTCAGCACGTGCGCGACCCTGGTCCGCTGCCTTGGCGAGGTTGATCGCTGGTCGCGGGCACATCCCGATCATCTGCCGATCATGATCACGATCAACGCTGCCGACACGCCTTCCAATCGTTCCGGCATCGCCAGTCCGCTGCCGCTCGACGACGCGGGTCTGCTCGATGCGCTCGATGCGGAGATCCGTTCCGTGCTGCCAGGCAAGCGCCTGATCACGCCCGACGATGTCCGCGGCACCGCGGCCACCCTCAGGGACGCGGTCCGGACCCGTGGCTGGCCTGCGCTCTCGGCAGCGCGCGGCCGAATCTATATTCTGCTGGACGTCCGTCCCGCCGTCTCCGATGCGTATCGCGCCGGCCATCCCTCGCTCGCAGGACGCGCGATGTTCGGCTGGTATGCCGACGATCAGCCCGAATCGGCGGTCCAGATCGTCCAGGATCCCCTCGTCGACGGCGATCGCATCCGCGCCTGGGTCTCTGGCGGGATCATCGTGCGCACCCGCACCGACGCCAATACGCGCGAAGCCCGCGCCCGCGACTACAGCAAGGCCGAGGCCGCCCTCGCCAGCGGCGCCCAGGCGGTCAGCACGGATTATTATCCCGGCGCCCCCGATCCGCTCGGCACCGGCTTCGTCGTGACCTTGCCCGATGGAGCGATGGCGCGGTGCAGCCCGGTCCGGGTGAACCAAGGCTGCGCGCTTCGACCCTGAGCCACTTCGCACGAGAAGAAGAGCCACCCCCGCCCCCTCCATGAAGTCGCGGATGGGAGGCCATCTGAGATCGACGAAAACTGAGGACCTCCCCCTTCAGCACTTGCTGGAGGGGGTGGGGGGCCTTCTCCGTTCCTGAAGCGCTAGGCATTCACCGGGTCTTGAGACCCTTCGGATCCTATTTCGCCAGCGCTTCCAGCCGCGCCAGATCGACGCTTTCCACCATCGCCTTCAGCGTCGCGGGATCCGGAGCGTTGCCGTTGGCCTCTACCGTGAAGCGGCCTCCGACGATCACGCTGTAGCGGCCGTTCTTGCCTTCATTGTCCCAGCTTTCTGTGATCATCCGCCCATCGACGGTGTTCACCCGCTCGTAGCCGGTCTCGGTCGTCTCCTCGCGCTGGACGTTCATCGCCGCAGCCATGGAGGTGAGACCGCTCATCGCCGCCATGTCGACGACCGACAGCGTGACCGTGTCGGTGCCCGACGTGAATCGCGCCTCCGCCTGCGATCCGCCGATGCCGCCCGCGGCCGCGCTGCTGCTCTCTGTGCCGCTGCGCGTCCATCCCGCGACCGAGGCGGGCAGCAGGGCGGCGAGCTTGTCCGCCGCGATCGCCGGCGGTGGACCCTGCTCGGCTTTCTTGGCTGCCTCCTCGAGCTTGCCGAGATCGACCGACCCAAGCCCCGGAACGGTGGCAGTGCCGCTGACGCTGCCGCGGTCTGCAAGGGCCGCCGGACCGGCGCCGACCAAACCTCCGACGCTGAGTGCGATCATGCCGCCGACCAGTGAGAGCACGAGCGTACAGACGATGGTGACGATCGTATATCCTGCCGCCTTCTCCTGCGGGGCGCCCATCAGGCGCGGCAGGCCGAGATAGAGCAGATAGAAACTGTACAGGCTCAGCAGCAGGCCGATCATCGCCAGCATCGGCACAATCTGGAAGATCCCGCCGACGTAGCTCGCCGTCATTGCAAAGGCCGCGACCTTCAGCGCCTGAATCTTGTTCTTCGTGCCGCCGAAACTCGGCGCCAGCGCGTTGATGATCAGGCTGATCAGGAACAGGCTGACGATCGACAGGACATAGCCGATGACCGCCGTGGACACCGCTGAGACGATGCCGGGACGGATCGTCCCGACCAGCGGAATGGTGATACCGAAGACGAGCTGGCCGATGGCGCCCGCAACGGGTCCGATCGCCGCCAGCGGCAGCACCCATCCGGTCAGGATTCCGCCCGTCGACATCGGCTCGGCATCGATCCGTGGCCATTCTTCCTTGGGCGTCGTGATGATGCGCTTGATCCGGGCGATCATGCCCGGCTGAAGCGGCTTGTCGTCGAACTCCGTAGCCATCTTGTCCCCCTGTCGTGATACGATGTGAAACCCGTTCCGCTCTTAGCCAAGCTTATCACGCAGCGTCGATCCCAGTCGTTCTTTTCGTCCATTTGCATCCGGGGATCGTCCAGGTCGGTGACCGGGCCGCCGGAAGCACCGGCACGCGATGATGAAAAATCGTAGGCCGCCGCCGCGCGCCGCGATAACGAAGACTGGGCCGCCGTCCTGCGGCCAGGGGAAGGGGGACGCATGCATCCTGTCGAGACGTTCGAACTGGTCCTCGTCCTGCTCGCCGCCGTGGTCGCGCTGCACTGGGCGGCGGTGCGGCTGTGTCTGCCACCATCGGCCGCCTTGCTGGTCGGCGGCGGTGCGCTCGCCTTCCTGCCGGGCCTGCCGCAGATCGCGCTCGATCCGGAACTGGCGCTCGTCTTGTTCCTGCCGCCGCTGCTGTGGGACGGCGCCTATTTCACCGCCTTCGGCCGTTTCCGTCGGCACCTGCCCGGAATCCTCTCGCTGGCCGTCGGGGCGGTTTTGTTCACCACCCTCGTCGTCGGTGTCGTCGTTCACTGGCTGCTCCCGCAGCTTCCATGGGCAGCCTGTTTCGCACTCGGCGCGATCGTGTCGCCGCCGGATGCGGTGTCGGCCCGCGCGGTGCTTCAGCGCGTAACGTTGCCGCGGCGACTGCAGGCGCTGCTCGAGGGCGAGAGCCTGCTCAACGACGCCACCGGCCTGGTGCTCTTCCGTTTCGCGGTCGCGGCGACCCTCAGCGGGATGTTCGACGCCGGCGCCGCGGCGGGCAGCTTCGTTCTGCTCGCGATCGGCGGCGCGGCGATCGGGATCGGCGTCGGTTTCGCGGGAATCTTCGTCGTCCGCCGTATGCGCGACCAGACACTGGTCGTCGCCACTTCCACCATGCTCTGCTGGGCCGCTTATCTCGCGGGGGAGGCGCTCCACGTCTCCGGCGTGATTGCCACCGTTGCCGCCGGCCTGTTGTTCGGCTGGTGGCAGCACGTCATCCTGCCGGCGCGGGTGCGACTGCAGGGCAGCGCCTTCTGGCGCATCCTGGTATTCTCGCTGGAAGCGCTCGTGTTCATCCTGATCGGCTTTTCGCTCCGCGGCGTGCTCGATCGGATCGGTGGAGTCGAGGCGGTGCTCACCACCTTCGCGCTTCCCATTCTAGGCGTCGTCCTGGCGGTGATATTCGCGCGCTTCGTCTGGGTGTTCGGCAGCGATCTGTTGCTGTCGGCGCTGCACCGGCTCGGGCTCGACCGCGCGCGGCCGCTCGGCTGGCGCCAGGCGAGCGTGCTCGGCTGGACCGGGATGCGCGGCGTCGTCACCCTGGCGGTGGCGCTGACCTTGCCGGCGGCGATGCCCGGGCGCGACCTGATGCTGGTCGCCGCCTTCGCGGTGATCCTGGTGACGGTCATCGTCCAGGGTGGAAGCCTCGGCGCCCTGATCCGACTCGTCCGGCCGGTCGACAGCGATCCGCCGCCGCCGATGGGCCTCGCTTCTTCCGAAGCCCGCGTCGCCAATGCCAAGCGCGAGGCGGTCGAGGCGCTTGCTTATGATGGCGACGGCACCCTCATCCACCCGCAATTGCTCGATTCCTACCGCAAGCGCGCGGCCGCAACCGAGCGATACGCCGACGATGCCGACGCGTTCATGGAAGGGATCCAGTCCCATTTCGAGGTCATGCTCGCCGCCGTCGCCGCCGGCCGAGCCGAGCTCATCCGCCTCCACCGCCGAGGCGAGATCGAGGATGACGTGCTCCACAATCTCGAACGCGATCTAGATCTCGAGGAGATGGGCATCATCTTCCAGCGCGGCGATGATTGAGAGGATCGCGCGATTGGCTCAGGCCTCCGGCCGGGTCCACACCCAGCTGCCGCCGATCAGCGCCGCCGCGACCGGGGCAAGCATCCATGGCCAGGGCGCAAAAGCGAGGCCAAGCGCCGCGCTGACGGCGAATGCGGCGATCGCCGCCTGCTTGCCGCGGCGGCTGATGGCGCCGCGCTCGCGCCAGGCCCGGATGTGCGGGCCGAAGCGCGGATGCCGGAGCAATCGTGCTTCGAACGGCGGGTGGCCCCTGCCGAAGCAATAAGCGGCGAGAAGGACGAACGGCACCGTCGGGAGCAGCGGCAGCACCGCACCGGCGATGGCGAGGCCGAGTGAGATGAAGCCGAGGAGGAGCCAGAACAGACGCACTCCGCCTCGCTCCTCAGGTTCAGGCGTCGACCAGCGGGCAGCCGCTCAGCGTTCGCGCAGATAGTAGCGGTCGGTGGCGGCGAGACTGTCGTCGAGCTCGTAGACGATCGGTTGCCCGGTCGGGATCTCGAGGGAGGCGATCTCCTCGTCCGAAATCCCCGAAAGATGTTTGACCAGGGCGCGCAGCGAATTGCCGTGGGCGGAGATCAGCACCCGCTGGCCGCCTTGCAGCGCCGGTCCGATCCGCGCCCGCCAATAAGGCAGCACCCGCGCGATCGTGTCCTTGAGGCTCTCGGTCGCCGGAACGTCGATGCCGGCATAGCGGCGATCGTTCGACAGATCATATTCACTGCCCGGCTCGATCGGAGGCGGCGGGATGTCGAACGAACGGCGCCAGATATGGACCTGCTCGTCGCCATGTCTGGCCGCCGTCTCGGCCTTGTCGAGGCCGGTGAGGCCGCCATAATGGCGCTCGTTCAGACGCCAGTCCTTCTCGACCGGCAACCACAGACGGCCCATTTCCTCAAGCGCGAGGTTCAGCGTCTTGATTGCCCGGGTCTGCAGGCTGGTGAAGCAGAGGTCGAAATCCAGCCCCCTGTCCTTCATCAGCCGGCCGGCGTCGCGCGCCTCTTCGACACCCTTTTCGGTGACGTCGACGTCCCACCAGCCGGTGAAACGATTTTCCAGATTCCAGGCCGATTGGCCGTGGCGAATGAGTACGAGTGTTGGCATCAGCGCTTCCGGTAAGGGAGTTCGTCGAGGATTGCGTAGAGCCCGTCGATGCACGCGCGGGCGAGCAGGCGACAACGGTCGGGCGACCAGCCGTAGACCGGATCGGGCAGATCCGCATTGTCCTTGAACGGCATTTCGAGGGTCATCGAAACCGCCCCGAACCGTTCCGCCAGCTGGGCCGTCGACATCGACATGTTGGCCTGGCCCGGCTTGGTGATCTCATAGCCCTGCTTGGTCTGGAAATCCGGGGTGATCTGGACCAGCTCTTCGCTGAACCGGTCGAACAGCCCCTGCTGGCGCTCGTTCCAGCTTGGAATGCCCTCGAAGCCGGCGAGGAAATTGTTCGGGATCGCCTCGTCGCCATGCACGTCCATGGCGAAATCGACTCCGGTTCGGTCCATCTCGCCGAGCACGTAGAGCACTTCGGGGCTGCGCTCGGCTGACGGCGCGTGCCATTCGCGATTGAGATTGGTGCCGGCAGCGTTGGTCCTGAGATGGCCGCGGCGGGTCCCGTCCGGGTTCATGTTGGGGATGATGTGGAAGGTCGCACGCTCGCGCAGACGACGCGAGACCGGATCCGAATCATCGAGCAGGCGCTCGATCGCCCCCTCCATCCACCATTCGGCCATCGATTCGCCGGGGTGCTGACGGGCATAATACCAGATTTGCAGCGGCCCCTCGCCGATCGACAGATAGTCGATCTCCTGTCCGTCCAGGCTCTGGCCAAGCGAGCGGTAGCGCACCGCCGGGTGGGCCATGGCGGTGGCGACGAGATCGTGGTGCATCTCCATCGTGAACGGCGCGAAATAGGCGAACCAGACGCTGTTCGCCTCCGCAGTCACCCGGATCGTCAGGATGCCGTCGGCGTAATCGGTGTCGACGCGCTGCCAGTCCTCGCGATCATAGGACATGCAGGCGCGGTAATTCTCCCAGCCGAGCGGATAGGCGGCGTCGGCGCAGTTGAGGATACGAAGCTCCACCGCCTCGCCGGCGGCGCCAGTCAGCCGGAAATAGAACCATTGATAGAAATCGGATTGGTGGTCCTTGGCGATCTCAAGGTCCACGCGGTTGCCGTCGATGGCGACCAGGCGAATGTTGCCGCCGTCGAAGGCGCTCGAAATGGAGAAGGTCATCGAATCCTGATAGTGCGGCCGGACTCGCCGGGGAAGTCCTGAAACAATGCCGGGGCGAGGCGGCCGACGGCGGCGACAGGGGCGGCTTCGGCCGATCCGGCTTGTGCTTCGGCTACGGCCCGGCCTTCCCAGAAGACGGTTGCGTCGGAGCGCCGGCGCAGCCCAACTTCGAGCAGGGTCGCGGTCATCCCCGCCGAACTTCCCGATGCCGCCGGCGGCGCGATGCCGCGGCCGATCCGCGCGGCCGTCAACGCTGCGATCGATTCGCGGCTGCCCTGCTCTACGTCGATCAGCGCAATCTGCTCGGACGTGCCGCCTGCCGGCGCCACCGTCCAGCCGAGGCGGGTCAGCTCCCGCGCCACCGCCGCCGCAACGGCCGGATATTCGGGGCGGCTCGCATCGGCGCGGTCGAACGGCTCGATCGCGATCTGCGCCTTGGCGATCGTCGCCTGGCCGAGGTGGAAGCGGGCAACGTCGACACCGTCGGGAACGGGGCGGTCGCTGCCGCGGGAGGCGCAAGCCGATACGGCGAGGGCGAGCAAGATCGCACCCCCGCGCAGAAAAGCTGTTTTCATCAATGCACCTCCTGGGTTAGCGGCGCGTTTCGTACAGACCTGTAACGATCGCTCAGCGCTTTCCTAGCTGAACTGTTCCCCGGGGGAAAAGATGGACATGAACGGATCGAAACCGACGGTGCTCGTGACGGGCGGCGCCGGCTATATCGGAAGCCACGCAGTGCTTGCCCTTCTCGACGCCGGCTGGCCGGTGGTCGTCATCGACAATCTCACCACCGGCTTCGAATGGGCGGTGCCGAAAGGCGTCGTGTTCGCGCGCGGCGACATTGCCGATCAGGATCTGGTCGCGCGGCTCATCGCCGAGCACGGCATCCGGGCGATCATCCATTTCGCCGGATCGATCATCGTCCCCGAATCGGTCGAGAACCCACTCAAATATTATGAGAACAATACGGTGAAGAGCCGCGCCCTGATCGAGAGCGCGGTGAAGGGCGGAGTGAAGCACTTCATCTTCTCGTCCACCGCGGCGACCTACGGCATCCCCGAATCGGTGCCGATCCGCGAATCGGCCCGTACCCAGCCGATCAATCCCTATGGCTGGTCGAAGCTGATGACCGAACGCATGCTCGCCGATGTCGCCTTTGCCCACCCGATCAACTTCTGCGCATTGCGCTATTTCAACGTTGCCGGCGCCGATCCCAAGGGGCGCTCGGGCCAGTCGACCGCAGGCGCCACCCATCTGATCAAGGTCGCGGTCGAGGCGGCGATCGGCAAGCGCAGCCACGTCGCCGTGTACGGCACCGACTACGACACGCCCGACGGCACCGGCGTGCGCGATTACATCCACGTCAGCGATCTTGCTGCCGCCCATGTGGATGCGCTCGAGAAGCTGATCGAGGATCCGGAATCCAGCCACATCATGAATTGCGGCTACGGCCGCGGCTTCTCGGTGCTCGAAGTGCTCGATGCCGTCGACAGGGTGACCAATCTCACCATCGAGCGCAAGCTCGAGCCGCGCCGTGCCGGCGATCCCGGCAGCCTCGTCGCCGACAACGGCAAGATCGTCGAGACCCTGCCATGGCGGCCGAGGCTCGACGATCTCGAGACGATTGTTCGGGACGCACTCGCCTGGGAGCGCAAGCTCGCGGAGCGCCGCGGCTGAAGCGGGGAGAGGCTCCGCGCTTCTCCGCGAAAGCCGTTTGGAGCCTCTCCCGGCTTGACTTATCCGGCGGCCGCCCATAGGGGAGCGCCTCGATTTTCCACCATTTTTGAACTCGAAAGAATAGGCAGGTCGTTCGGCCATGAAGATCCGCAACTCGCTGAAGTCCCTCAAGTCGCGTCACCGCGACTGCCGCGTGATCCGTCGCCGGGGCCGCACCTACGTCATCAACAAGACGAACCGCCGCTTCAAGGCGCGCCAGGGCTAAGCCTCTCGCGCTCCGCGCGGTGACGCCCGCCCGTGTGACGCGGCGGGCGTTGTCATGTGCGGGGCACAAGGCTTGGTCCTGCAGGTTCGCTTCGGCTCGATGACGCGCGACTCCGCACCCGCAAATCGCCCGACCGCCGTCGTCTTCGACGTCGGCAACGTCCTCTACGGCTGGGATCCGGAAAGCTTCCTCGCGCGGCAATTGCCCGAGGATGAGGCGCGCCTGCGCTTCATCGAGGATGTCGGCCTTTGGGAATGGCATGACAGCTTGGACGGCGGCCGCGACTTCCAGGAAGCGGCGGCCGAGCTCAGCGGCAAGTTCCCCGAATATGCGCATCTGATCTCCGCCTGGGGCGAACGCTTCGGCGAAACGATCAGCGACCCGGTCGAGGGCGTGCACGAGATCGTCGGGGAACTCGACGAGCGCGGTATACCGCTGTTCGCGATCACCAATTTTTCGGCCGATTTCTGGGCTCCGTTCCACGCCAAGGAACAAGCCTTCTTCCGCCGCTTCCGCGACATCGTCGTGTCGGGCGCCGAGAAGGTGATGAAGCCGGATCCGGCAATTTACTTCCTCGCGCTCGATCGGTTCGGGCTGCGTCCTGACCAGGCCCTCTTCGTCGACGACCGTCTGATCAACGTCGACGGCGCGATCGCCGTTGGCATGCACGCCCACCTCTTCACCAGCGCCGAGGATCTCCGCCGCCGGCTGGAGCACGAAGGCCTGATCTGAACCTTTCGGCCGGTTCGGGCTTTTGATGTCCCGATGAGGCAAAGATGGCCATCCCGAATCTGGCTGGTGCGGCACGGACAGAGCGCCGGCAATGTCGCGCGCGACGCTGCCGACGCCGCCGGTCTTCCCGTCATCGATCTCGCACTGCGCGACGTCGACGTGCCGCTCAGCGATCTCGGCCGGGAGCAGGCGCGGGCGCTTGGCGAATGGTTCTCCAGGCTCCCGGAGAGTGAGAAGCCGCAGGTCGTCCTCTCCTCGCCCTATGTCCGCGCGCAGGAGACCGCCCGGGCGATCTGTGCCGCCAAGGGCGTGACCCAAGATGCCAAGCCCCTGGTTATCGACGAGCGGCTCCGCGAACGCGAATTCGGCATCCTCGACGGTCTGACGACGATCGGCGTTCGCGAGAAATATCCGGATCAGGCGGAGCATCGTGCCTTGCTCGGCAAATTCTATCACCGCCCGCCCGGCGGGGAGAGCTGGGCCGACGTCATCCTGCGCCTGCGCAGTGCGCTTGACACGATCAGCCTCCATTATGCCGACAAGAGAGTGCTGATCGCCTGTCACCAGGTCGTCGTGCTCTGCTTCCGCTACATCCTCGAGGAAATGACTGAGGCGGACGTGATCGGCATCAGCCGGGAGAGCAATGTGCTCAATTGCGGTATCTGCGAATATGAATTCCAGCCGGACGATGATGCCCTCTGCGCACCCAAGCTCGTTCGCTACAATCACGCCGCCCCGCTGATCGAGGAGAAAGCGCCGCTCACCGCCGAACCCGAGGCGATCGTCGGCGTCCGATGAGCCAACCGGAGACTCTCGACCGGGATCTGCTCCGACGCTTCCCGCTGCCGCACCACCCGGACGACGGCGACAAGGAGGAGCGCGGCCGTGTGCTCGTCATCGCGGGCAGCCGCGAGCTTGCCGGCGCCGCCTATCTCGCGGGCATCGGCGGACTCCGTGCTGGCGCAGGCAAGCTCCAGATCGCCACCGCCGCGAGCATCGCCGTCCACCTCGGCATTGCGATCCCCGAAGCGCGCGTGATCGGCATGGAAGAAACCGAAGAGGGCTGCCTCGCGCCGAGCGGCATCGACTCCCTGCTCGGCTGGGCCGAAGGCGCCCAGGCGATCATGATCGGCTGCGGCCTTCAGCACGGGCCGCCGCTCGATGCCCTGCTCGACGCTTTGCTCGGTGCCCGCCTCGATCGTCCGATCATCCTCGACGCCGCCGTGCTCGGCTCGCTTGCCCCGCGCGCCGAAGCGCTGCGGGCCTGGCCCGGCGGCGCGGTCGTGCTGCCGCATGCCCGGGAGATGGCACGGCTGCTCGAATGCGATCCGGAAGAGGTCGAGGCCGATCCACGCGCCGCCGCAAGAACCGCGGCCGAGCGGTTCAACGTCGTCGCGCTGGTCAAGGGACAGTTCAGCCATATCGCCCATCCTGACGGCCGCTCGTTCCGCTTCCGGGGCGGCGGAGTCGGTCTCGCGACCTCAGGCTCCGGCGACACTCTTGCCGGAATCGTCGGCGGCCTCGCCGCCCGCGGCGCCGATCCGCTCACCGCCGCTTTGTGGGGCGTCTATCTGCACGGCGAAGCCGGCCGGGTGCTCGCCAACGAGGTCGGCCGGATCGGCTTCCTCGCCCGGGAATTGCTGGATCAGATCCCGAAGCTGCTCGAGAGCTGATAAAAGGCGCTCCTCACCAGACACCGTCCCCCGAACGGCTTTCGCTCACTCGGCTCCCGACACGCGGCTCTCGCCCGAACGGCTTTTGCCGACGGCGCGCGCGCTTACTCTGCAGGGCGTCTGCCCTCGCCGCTGCGATACCGGTCGAGCTCGTCACCGACCAGGCGGACGATGTGGATGACGTTGGTCGACCCCGGGGTGCCGAACGGAACGCCGGCCGTGATGATGATTCGCTGGCCACCTTTGGCGATGCCGTGACGGAGTGCCATGCGCTTGGCCTTGGCGATCATTTCCTCGAAGCTGGCGACATCGCGGGTGCGCACCGCATGCGCGCCCCACAACAGGCCGAGGCGGCGCGCGGTCTTCTCCGACGGGGTGAGCACCAGCATCGGCACGGCTGGCCGCTCGCGCGACAGGCGGCGGGCGGTGGAGCCCGACGAAGTGAAGCAGACGATCGCTGCCGCGCTGACCGTGTCGACCATCGTGTTCACCGCATGCGCGATCGCGTCTGCGGTGGTCGATTCGGGCAAGGTCTCGGTGAAGTGGACGCGGGCGGAATAGCTCGGATCCGCTTCGACGGTAGTGCCGATCCGGTCCATGATCGTCACCGCCTCGATCGGGAAGGATCCCGATGCGCTTTCCGCCGACAGCATCACCGCGTCGGCGCCGTCATAAACGGCGGTCGCGACGTCCGAGACTTCGGCACGGGTCGGCGACGGCGAGGTGATCATCGATTCTAGCATCTGCGTCGCGACCACCACGGGGCGGCCGAGCCGGCGCGCGGCCTCGACGATCCGTTTCTGGAATGGCGGTACTTGCTCGGGCGGCAACTCGACGCCGAGATCGCCGCGCGCGACCATGACGGCGTCCGCGAGCTCGAGAATGCCTTCCAGCCGCTCGATTGCGGCGGGCTTCTCGATCTTGGCGAGCAAAGCCGCTTTGCCGGCGATCAGCCGGCGCGCTTCGGCGACGTCCTCGGGCCGCTGGACGAACGACAAGGCGATCCAGTCGACGCCCTGTTCGAGCGCGAACACCAGGTCCGCGCGATCCTTCTCGGTCAGCGCCGCCAGCGGCAGCACGACGTCGGGAACGTTGAGGCCCTTATTGTTGGAAATGCGACCGCCGACTTCGACCACCGCTTCGATTCGGTCCGGCGTCGCGCTGACGACGCGCTGGACGATCTTGCCGTCGTCAATCAGCAACCGGGTGCCGGGCTCGACCCCCTGGAAGATTTCCTTGTGCGGCAGATTGGCGCGGGTGGCGTCGCCGGGTGTCTCGTCGCGGTCGAAGACGAAGGTCTGACCGTTCTCCAGCATCGCGCCGCCGTCGACGAAGCGGCCGACCCGCAGCTTCGGTCCCTGGAGATCGGCGAGGATCGTGGTGGGACGATCGAGCTCCTTCTCGAGCGCGCGGATCGTCTCGATTCGGCGGAGGTGATCCTCATGGTTGCCGTGGCTCATGTTGAGCCGGAACGCATCGACGCCCGCCTCTGCAAGCTTGCGGATCATCTCCGGCGAGTCGCTCGCCGGCCCGATCGTGGCGAGGATACGGACCTTGCGGGTCCGCGGGGTGAATTTGCTCGGGGTCGTTTCGCTGTTCGGCATCGGCCCGGCCAATAACCACTCTTGTGGGCGTTTCAACCCGCCGTGATCGTGCAATCCCCGTCTTGAGCGCAGGCGCGGCTGCGCTTAGACGGCCGCTTCATCTCATTCCATCGGGGTAGGGCACATGGCAGAAGGTACGGTTGCGGCCGAAGAACTGAGGCTGCTCATCGAGCGCATCGAGCGTCTCGAAGAGGAAAAGAAGGCGATCGCGGACGACGTCAAGGACGTCTATCTCGAAGCCAAGTCGCGCGGCTACGACACCAAGACGATGCGGACGATCATTCGTCTGCGTAAGATGGAAGCGCATGCCCGCCAGGAAGCGGACGCGCTGCTCGAAACCTACAAGGCGGCGCTCGGCATCGAATAAGCGCCCTCCCGGGGGGAAGGAAAGGGCCGGCGAGCGGAGACGTTCGCCGGCCCTTTGCGCAGGCATTGCGCGCCGCACCTCCCGTCCTCTAGAGAGCGGGCACATTTCCATTCCTAGCGAAGGTGAGTTTCGGCGATGGCCGGCCACAGCAAGTACAAGAACATCATGCACCGCAAGGGCGCGCAGGACAAAAAGCGCTCGGCGATGTTTTCGAAGCTCTCGCGCGAAATCACCGTCGCGGCGAAGATGGGCACGCCCGATCCGGCGATGAACCCGCGGCTGCGCGCGGCAGTGCTCGCCGCCAAGGCGCAGTCGATGCCCAAGGACAATATCCAGCGTGCGATCGAGAAGGCGTCAGGCGGCGACGCCGAGAATTACGAGGATGTGCGCTACGAGGGCTTCGGCCCGGGCGGCGTGTCGCTGATCGTCGAGGCGCTCACCGACAATCGCAACCGCACCGCCACCAACGTGCGAACCAGCTTTTCCAAGAATGGCGGCAATCTCGGCGCGTCGGGCTCGGTCAGCCACGGCTTCGACCGCCTCGGCCTGATCACCTATCCGGCAACCGCCGGCAGCGCCGACGCGGTGCTCGAGGCGGCGATCGAGGCCGGTGCCGAAGATGTCGAATCGGACGAGGACGGCCACCAGATCTGGACCGCTCAGGAAAGCCTGCATGAAGTCGCCAAGGCGCTCGAGGCGGCGCTCGGCGAAGCCGAAAGCACCAAGCTCGCCTGGCGCCCGCAGACCCCGGTCGACGTCGATTTCGACGATGCCGGCCAGCTCTTCAAGCTGATCGACGCGCTCGAGGAGGACGACGATATCCAGACCGTCTGGGGCAATTACGAAGTCTCCGACGAAGTGATGGAGAAGTTGGGGTAGCGCCAGGTCTCGGGGTTCCAGATCCTCCCCGGCATGGGGAGGGTTTATAATCGCTTCACGCGCGAACTCTCCGAGGGCATCATTCGAAGATGGCGACCACCACCCTCTCGATTTCCTACGACGCAGCGGACCAACTGGAACGCCGCGCATGATCATTCTCGGTCTCGACCCCGGGCTCGGCTGCACCGGCTGGGGGGTGATCCGCGCCGAGGGCAATCGGCTCAGCCATGTCGCCAACGGACATGTCCGAACCGATGCCAAGTCGGCGCTGCCGGCGCGGCTGACCAGTCTCTATGAATCGCTGCTCGCGATCCTCGATGCGCACCATCCCCAGGCGGCGGCCGTGGAAGAGGTGTTCGTCAACGACAATCCGCAATCCACGCTCAAGCTCGGCCAGGCCCGCGGCGTGATCCTGCTCGCGGCGGCGCGGAACGGGCTCGGCGTGGGCGAATATGCGCCGCGGCTTGTCAAGAAAGCTGTGGTCGGCACCGGCGGCGCCGACAAGGTCCAAGTCCATGCAATGGTCGGGCGGCTGCTGCCGGGTGTGAAGATCGCTGGGGCCGATGCCGCCGACGCGCTCGCGGTCGCGATCACTCACGCTCACCATCTCGCCAGCGCCCGCGCGCTCGGGAGCCACGCCGCATGATCGCCAAGCTTCGCGGCCAGCTCGACAGCTTCACCGCCGATCATGCGGTGATCGACGTCAATGGCGTCGGCTATCTCGTCTTCGCCTCCTCGCGCACCCTTTCCGCATTGGGCGCGATCGGCAGCGATGTCGTCGTGCACACCGAGATGCAGGTCTCGGAGGACGATATTCGCCTGATCGGCTTCGCCACGGGCGAGGAGCGCGACTGGTTCCGCCTGCTCACCTCTGTCCAGGGGGTCGGCACTCGGGTCGCGCTCGCTCTGCTCTCCGCGCTCACTGGCGACGAGATCCACCGTGCGATCGCCAGTGGCGACCACCGTATGCTCGGCCGCGCCAACGGTGTCGGTCCGAAGCTGGCGCAGCGCATTGCCCATGAGTTGAAGGACAAGGCCGGCGGAGTCGTGCTCGGTGCCGGGGTGCCGGGCGTCGCCCCGCCGCCGCCAGGCAGCGTCAGCGCCGACGCCGTCTCGGCCCTGTCCAATCTCGGCTTTCGCCCGGCCGAAGCCGCGTCCGCGGTCGCCAAGGCGGAGGCTGAACTCGGGCCCGGGCCGACCCTCGACGCGCTGGTTCGCACCGCGCTCAAGAAGGCGGCGAAATGAGCGATCGCGGGTTCTGGACAACCTATCGGCGAGGCGTCGCTGTTGCTTTGGTGTTCTGGCTTTCGAGTGCAGGAGGGATGATCTGGCTGTTCTGCGCCCTCACGCAAGGCGGAAGCGTCCCGCTTTGGCCGGTCCTTCCTCTTCTGATCGTCGCCGGCATTACCGGAGCCATGGTGAGTCCCAGCGACGCGATCCCCAACGGTCCTCCTTACTGTCCCACATGCGGTAAGTCGGTCTTCCATGCCTTCGGGATTGAAAGCATCGGATTGGGCGCGGCGCCGATGTGGCCGGAAAAGGACTGTTCGCAGTGCGGCTATGATCTCACGGAGCCTCGCAGCGCATGAGCGACGACGAACGCCTGCTGAGCGGCAACCGCAAGCCCGAGGACATCGACGTCGCGCTGCGGCCGAAGACGCTCGACGAGTTCGTCGGGCAGAAAGCGGCCCGCGAGAATCTTCGGGTGTTCATCCAGGCGGCGAAGAGCCGCGGCGATGCGCTCGATCATGTGCTCTTCTTCGGTCCCCCAGGGCTCGGCAAGACCACGCTCGCCCAGATCATCGCCCGCGAGCTCGGCGTCGGCTTCCGCGCCACCTCGGGCCCGGTGATCGCGAAATCGGGCGATCTCGCGGCCTTGCTGACCAATCTCGAAGATGGCGACGTGCTGTTCATCGACGAGATCCACCGGATGAGCCCCGCCGTCGAGGAAGTCCTCTATCCGGCCATGGAGGATCGCGCGCTCGATCTGATGATCGGGGAAGGGCCCTCGGCGCGATCGGTACGGATTGATCTGCCGCGCTTCACCTTGGTCGGCGCGACGACGCGGCAGGGCCTCATCACCACGCCGCTGCGGGATCGCTTCGGCATTCCTGTGCGGCTGCAATTCTACACGGTCGAGGAGTTGGAGCAGGTCGTCGGCCGCGCCGCGCGGCTGCTCGATCTGCCGCTGACACAGGACGGCGCCCACGAAGTCGCACGGCGCTCGCGCGGCACGCCGCGGATCGCGGGCCGGCTGCTGCGGCGGGTGCGCGATTTCGCCCATGCGGCGGGCGCGGAGCAGGTCGATGCCAGAGCCGCCGATCTCGCGCTCAACCGCATGGAGGTCGATCAGCTCGGCCTCGACGCGATGGACCGGCGCTATCTCCACATGATCGCCGACATCTACAAGGGCGGTCCGGTCGGCGTGGAGACGCTCGCCGCCGGCCTGTCCGAGCCGCGCGACACGATCGAGGAAGTGATCGAGCCCTACCTTATCCAGCTGGGTTTGGTAGCGCGTACGGCCCGGGGCCGGTGCCTGACCGGGCGAGCGTGGACGCACCTCGGCCTGACCCCGCCGCGCACGGCGCAGGACGGATTGTTCGACTGACGAAAGGAATGCGGTCCATGAGGTTCATCATCGCGGCCGCAGCCGCGCTCGCGGCGGGCACGCCGCTTTCAGCCCAACCGGCTGCAACGCCGGTCTCGGCGCAACCCGCGCCCGCCGCAGCCGCGGCACCCGATTATGGCAAAGACGCGGCCTGGCTCTGCCTGCCGGGCGCAAGCGATGCTTGTTCGCGGCCGCTCGGCACCGCCGCACTGAACCCCAACGGCTACGGCTCGGTCGGCCAGGTCGTGCCCGCCAAGGATCCGCCCGTCGATTGCTTCTACGTCTACCCGACGGTGTCGCGCGATCCGGGGTTGAGCAGCGATCTCTCTCCCGGGCCCGAGGAAGCCGCCGCCGCGCTGACCCAGCTGGCCCGCTTCGGCACCGTCTGCCGAACGTTCGCGCCGCTCTATCGGCAGGCGACGCTCGCCTCCATCCCGCGCGCCCTTGCCGGGGAGAACGTGCAGCCCGCCTTCGCGCTCGCTTACGGCGACGTGCTTGCCGCCTGGCGCGAGTTCCTTGCCCGCCGCAACCAGGGCCGGCCGTTCGTGCTGATCGGTCACAGCCAGGGATCGATCCTGCTGTCGAAACTGGTGGCCGAGGAAATCGACGGCAAGCCGATCAGCAGGAAGATGCTCTCGGCCATGCTGCTCGGCTGGACGGTCGAGGTCCCGCAGGGCAAGACGGTGGGCGGTACGTTCAAGGCGACGCCGCTCTGCACCCGCTCCGGAGAGACCGGCTGCGTCATCACCTACATGTCGTTCCGCGCCGACGCGCCGCCGCCGGCTGGAGCGCTGTTCGGGCGTGCGCCGCGGCCCGGCATGACCGCCGGCTGCACCAACCCGGCCGCGCTCGCGGGCGGAAGCGCGCCGCTTGATTCCTACTGGTTCACGATGGAGTCGCCGCGGCCCGGCGGCCAGGCAATCGCCTGGTCGCGCGAGGGCGCTCCGCCGACGCCGTTCCTGCGCACCGAGGGGCTGGTCAGCGCGGCCTGCGTCCATGACGGCCAGGCGGGCTATCTGGCGGTCACCGTCAATGCCGATCCCGCCGACGCCCGCACCGATACGATCCCCGGCGACATCTACATGCTCGGCAAGATCAACCCGGGCTGGGGGCTGCACCGGATCGACGTCAACGTCGCGCAAGGCGATCTCATCCGCCTCGTCGAAGCCCAGACGAGCGCGCTCGGCAGCAGGAGGGCCGACTAGCCGCGCGAAGCGCATTTTCGTTCATCGGGGCCGTTAACCCTTTCGCCTGCGTGCGCGGGTGGTTAGAGCCGCCGGGGTGATGATCGGAGAGAGCTTGCGCCCGGCCGAAGGCAGGTTCGAGGGGGGGACCCATTATTTTCCCCTGCGCGTCTACTTCGAGGACACGGACGTTGCCGGCATCGTCTACTACGCCAATTATCTGAGGTTCATGGAGCGCGCGCGGTCGGACCTGCTGCGCGCCCTGGACGTCGATCAACGCGCGACCCTGGAGGCGGGTGAAGGCGTCTATGCCGTCGCCGACGTCTCGATACGCTACAAGCGGCCGGCCAAGCTCGGTGACGATCTTCTGATCGTTACCGAGCTCAAGGAGATCCGGGCGGCGAGCGTGCTCATTCATCAACGAGTCATGCGCGCGGACGAATTGCTCACCGACGCATTGGTGACGGCTGCCTTCCTCAGCCTGGAAGGCCGTCCCAAGCGCCAGCCGCGTGCGTGGGTCGAACGGTTCGAGCGGTTGCAAGGAGAGGTTTGAGAGTGGCCAATGTCGAACTGGCGGGCAGCGCGGTGTCGCCCGTCGCCCTGTTTCTTCAAGCGGACATCATCGTCAAGTCGGTGATGATCGGTCTTTTGCTCGCCAGTCTGTGGACTTGGGCGATCATCATCGGTCATTGGTTGAAGGTTCGCCGTCTCTCGTCCGAGAGCGAGCGGTTCGAGAAGGAATTCTGGAAGGCCGACGACATCGATCGCTTCTACGAACAGCGCGGCAAGGCCGATATTCCGAGCGCCAAGGTGTTCGCGGCCGGAATCGCCGAATGGCGGCGCTCCACTGCCGGCACCAAGGTCGACCGCGAAGGCACCCGCGCACGCCTTGCCGTCGCGATGCACTCCGCCGTCGGCGCCGAGGTCGATCGCATCGCCAGCCGGCTCAACATCCTCGCCACGGTCGGTTCGGTGGCGCCGTTCGTCGGGCTGTTCGGTACCGTGTGGGGCATCATGCGCAGCTTCACGTCGATTGCCGGCGCCAACAACACCAGCCTGGCGGTGGTCGCCCCCGGCATCGCCGAGGCCCTGTTCGCGACTGCGCTCGGTCTGTTCGCGGCAATTCCCGCCGTGATCGCCTACAACCGCATGACCTACGGCGTGAATCGGATCGAGGCGCGGCTGCAGCGTTTCGCCGACGGCTTCCACGGCACGCTCAGCCGTGAGCTGGACCAAGAGGGCTGAGCATGGCGATGGGCCCCATCCATAGCGGCGGCCAGCGCGGGCGGCGGACTCCGATGGCGGAGATCAATGTCACGCCGATGGTCGACGTGATGCTGGTGCTGCTGATCATCTTCATGGTCACCGCGCCATTGCTCGTCGCCGGCGTTCCGGTCGACATGCCCGAAAGCAAGGCGGGGGCGCTCGATCAGGAGCAGGAGCCGATCTCCATTTCGCTCGATCCCGCTGGCGCGATCTTCATCGGCGATCAGGAAGTGCCGGCCGAGGAGCTCGGCGCCCGGCTCGCGACCCTCGCCGGCAATTCGAAAGAGGAAGGCGGCCCCCGCGTGTTTCTCCGCGCCGACCGTGGGCTCGATTACGGCCGGGTGATGTCGGTGATGGGCGAGATCAACGCCGCAGGCCTCCGTAAGGTCGCGCTGGTCAGCGTCGCGTCGGGCGAAGGGCAGTAATGGATCGGGCGGAAGCAACCGGCTTCGGCATTGCCTTCGCGGGGCACGCCGCCCTGCTGGCGGTGCTCGCGTTCGGCCTTGCCACCGCCAAGATCCCGAAGCCGCAGGCCGATCCGATCGAAGTGTCGTTCGTCGACGAGGTTGCGCTGGAAAGCCAGTCGCCGACGCCGACCGCCGAAGCGCCGGCGCCCCTGCTCGCCGAGGAGGAAGGCCCCGCGGAGCCCTCCGCGCCCGCCCCCATGCCGGAGCCGACACCCGCGCCCCCGGTCGAGCCGCAGCCACAGCCGCGGGTCGAGCCGCGGCCTCTGCCGCCGGCGCCGACGCCGACGCCGCGGCCCACCCCGAAGCCGACACCACCCTCGAGGCCGGTGCCGCGCCCGCAGCCCAAGGCCCAGCCACCCAGGCCGGCACAGCCGGCGCAGCCAAAAGCGTCTCAGCCCAAAGCGGCCCCGAAAGCCGCTGCGCAGAAAGCGCCGCAGCGGCCGACCCCGAAAGCCGGGAGTGGCAGCGGCGGTGCCCAGCAAAAGGCGGCGCCCAACGCACGACCGACCGGCCGCCTGAGCGGGCTGTTGAACGGAATCAGCGACAGGCCCTCCGAGAGCCGCTCGACCACTCCGCCGGCAGCAAAGGCGGGGCCTGCAGTGCAGGCGTCTCTTCAGCGCGCGGTTCGAGACCAACTGCGGCCGTATTGGAAATCGCCGACGGGAGCCGATGCCGACCAGCTTCGCACCTTGGTGACTGTGCGGCTCTCGCGCACCGGCGCCGTGCTCGACGTCGGCGACGTGCAGACCACCGGGATTACGCCGAGCAACCGTGCTCAGGTGAAGCTGCACCAGGAGCAGGCGGTCCGTGCCGTACGGCTTGCCGCCCCCTTCAAGCTTCCGGCAGAATATTACGACGCCTGGAAAGTGATCAGGCCCGCATTCGACAAGAGGCTCTCGCAATGAAGACCGCACGCTCCCTGCTCGCCGGCCTTACCGCCGCCTTGGTCGCAACCGGCGCGGCCGCCCAGGATACGCCGCTTAGCGTCGACGTGACCGACACCAGCGCCGAGGACATGACCATTGCCGTGCCGGTGATGCCGACCCCGGCAGTGGCCAATACCGTGGCGGGCACTACCGAGGCGCTGGGGCGTCAGGTCGCCGAAGTCGTTGCCGGCGATTTGTCGCGCAGCGGCCTGTTCAGGCCGGTCGGGCCGAACGGCGTTCGCGCGGTCAGCTTCCCGGAAGTAACCGCCCCCGCTTATGACGCTTGGACTGCCAGCGGCGCCGCGGCCCTGGTCCAGGGCTTCGTCCGCGCCAATGCCGACGGGCAGCTGACCGTCGGCTGCTATCTGTACGATGTCGCGCTGAAATCGGAGCTTACCCGTCAGGGCTATGTCGTCGCGCCGCGCGACTGGCGCCGCGCCGCCCACAAGTGCGCCGATGCGATCTACGCCCGCCTTTCCGGTGAGAGCCCGTTCTTCGACAGCCGCATCGCCTACATTGCCGAGAGCGGGCCCAAGAACCGCCGGATCAAGCGGCTCGCGATCATGGATTCGGATGGCGCCAACCACCGCTTCCTGACCAATGGTCAGTCGACCGTGCTGACGCCGCGTTTCTCGCCCGATTACAAGCAGATCGTCTATCTCAGCTATATCGAGAACCGGCCGCGCATCTACGTTTACGACATCGGCACCGGCCGCCAGCGCGTGGTGACGGAGAGCGCCAATCAGACGTTCGCGCCGCGCTTCTCGCCAGATGGGCGCTGGATCCTCTATTCGATGGCGGTTGGCGGCAACACCGACATCTATCGCATATCGGCCAATGGCGGCCAGCCGCAGCGGCTGACCAACACGCCGGGGATCGACGTCGGCGGCAGCTATTCGCCCGACGGATCGAAGATCGTCTTCGAAAGCGATCGTTCGGGCAAGCAGCAGCTCTACGTGATGGATTCCGACGGTTCCAACCAGCGCCGGATCAGCTTCGGCGGCGGATCCTATGCGACCCCCGAATGGAGCCCGCGCGGCGACCTCGTCGCCTTTACCAAGATCGCCGGCAATTTCCGGGTCGGCGTGATGACTCCGGATGGCGGCGGCGAGCGCCTGCTGACCAACAGCTGGCAGGACGAGGCACCGACCTGGTCGCCGAACGGCCGGGTTATCCAGTTCTTCCGCACCAGCCAGGGACGCAGCGGTGGCTCGAGCGTCTGGCAGGTCGATCTCACCGGCGTCAACGAACGCCGCATCCCGACCCCGCTGGAAGGCTCGGACCCCACCTGGGGACCGCTGCTTCCGTAAGATCAACGCAAGGAGAAGACGATGAACTCAGCCAGCCTCAAGATCGTCGCGATCGCCGCGGCGCTCGCAATGACCGCCGGCTGCGGCAAGAAGGCGCCGAAGGAGCTTCCGCCTGCCCCGGTCTCCGACGGCACCGGTGCCGATGCCGGCACTGGCGATCCCAATGGCGGCGTCGGCGATGCCGTCGTGCCCGGCTCCCAGGCCGATTTCGTTCGCACCGTCGGCCAGGGCCGCGACCGCATCCTGTTCGAGACCGACAGCTATTCGGTCGACGCCGAGGATCGCGCCGTACTCGACGCGCAGGCTGCCTGGCTGCAGGCCAATCCGAACGTCCGCGTGACCATCGAGGGGCATGCCGACGAACGCGGCACCCGCGAATATAATCTCGCACTCGGCGAACGCCGGGCGAATTCCGCCGCCGCCTATCTGCAGAGCCGCGGCATCTCGGCGAGCCGGATGAACGTGATCAGCTGGGGCAAGGAACGCCCGGAATCGCTCGGCTCAGACGACAGCGCCTGGGCCCAGAACCGCCGCGCGGTGACGGTGGTCCCGCAATAAGACGGTTCCTCTCCCCTTCAGGGGAGAGGCTAGGAGAGGGGGCAGTCGGTGCGAGACTCACGTTCGAGATTCTCCCAGACTCACCCTCTCCCCGGTGAGGAGAGGGTGATCAGGACAGCGCCTCGTCGAGCAACCGTGCGAGCCTGATTCCGCCACGCGCGATCCGCGCCCGAACAACCGGGATCAGCCGCCGGGTCGTCGCCTCGTCCACGGTCGGCCGACCGGTCGGTGTCGGGCCGCACGGATCCGCCATCAGCGTGCCATAGGCGAATTCCCGCGCCGCCTCCCAATTCTCGCGGCTCCAATCCTCAACCGTTCCGGCCGCGATCGCCGGCCGCTCCGCCGTCGGCACTTCGGCGATCAGCGCCGCCGGACCGCCGGGCGGGTTGGAGATCCCGCGGTCGGCGAGATAGCCATCCCAGATCGTGTGGAGGTTGGTGCGCCCCGCGATCACGCCGTAATTGGCGCCGAAGCGGTTGCCGCCGAGATCGGCCTTGTCGCCGGCGTGGAGCGGCATGTGCAGATCGCCGACGAAATGGGCGAGGAAGGCGAGCGCCATCACCCGCTCCCGCACCGGCAGGCTCTCGTCTGCGAGCAGCTTGGCGTTGCGGGTGATCTGGGCGGAGACGCAATTGCCGTCGGCGCAAGGCGCCTTGAGGTCGAACGGCTTGCAGATGTCGACATTCTGGTAATGCCACGACGAGGAGTAGCTGAAGCGCTCCTTCAGCCCTTTCGCGCAGTCCGGCCAGTAAGCCGCATCCTCGATGGTGCGGATCGGGCAGGTTGGCGTCTCGAGGGTGCGGGAATGCGCGATCAGCCTATCGATCTTCGCGCGGGTTCCGGGCTTGGCCAGCATGTAGCCGATCCGGCCGACGCTGTGATGGCCATATTCCCACCATGCAGCGGCAGGAGAGGCGGCGAGCAGGAGGGCGAGAGAGACAAGGAGACGCTTCAACATTCGTCGGATACTCATACGCTGCGGCACGCCGCCCATGCGCGGCGGTCATGACGCTTTGATGTCGAATTTCACTCGTCGGCGTAGATGGCGACCTGCCGTCCGGCGGCCGAGGCGACGCCGCGATACATACCGGGCGTGTTGAAGGCAAAGGCGGCCTCGCCGGACGAAGTCACCACGATCACGCCGCCGGTGCCGCCGAGCGCGCCGACATCGGCGATCACCGTATCCGCCGCGGTCTGCACGTCCTCGCCGAGCATCCGCATCCGCGCGCAAATTTCCTGCGCCACCGTCGCGCGGATGAAATACTCGCCCGCCCCGGTGCAGGAGACCGCGCCGGAGCGATCGTCGGCGTAGGTGCCGCAGCCGATCAGCGGCGAGTCGCCGATCCGTGCCCAGCGCTTGCCGGTCAGGCCGCCGGTGGAGGTCGCCGCGGCGACATGTCCGTTCCGGTCGACGGCGACCGCGCCCACCGTCCCGTATTTGAGGTCCGCGTCGAACACGTCCGGCTGGGCGCGCATGTCTTCGAGGGCGGCGCGGCGCTCGGGCGTCGCGAAATATTCGGGCGGCGCCTGCTCGAGATCATTGTCCCGCGAATATTGGTCGGCGCCTTCGCGGCTGAGAAAGACGTGCGGGCTGCCCTCCATCACCATGCGGGCGAGGCTCACCGGATTCCGGGTCGCGCTGACCCCGGCGACGGCGCCAGCGTCGCGGTTGCGCCCGTCCATGATCGCGGCGTCCATTTCGATCGTGCCCTGATAGGTGAAGACCGAGCCGCGGCCGGCGTTGAAATGCTGATCGTCCTCAAGCTCGCGGGCCGTAGCCTCGACCGCATCGAGGGCGCTGCCGCCCGCATCGAGAATCGCTGCTCCGGTGCGAAGCGCATGATCGAGCGCAGCTCGCACGGCGCCTTCCTGATCGGCGGAAAGAAGGTGCCGTTCGATGACTCCGGCCCCCCCGTGAATGACCAGCTTCCAGGGAACGGACGGATCGGACATCTTCAAGCTCCGCAAAGGACTTAGGCGCAACGCGTCCGTCCCTATCCGTGCCGCCCGGGAGCGGCAAGCGCGGCGACTTCCGATTTCTCTTGCCCGATCATATCGATATAAATATGATATCATCATTCAGGAGGGAGAATGACATGAACGTGTCCCAGGGGAGTTCGGATCTGCGGGCGCTACGGCTGTCGCGGGAAATGCCGGCGCAGACGTCGAGCGGCTATGGCATGTTGCTGGTGGTGCTGCTCACCATCCTTGCCATCGGCGGCGGGCTGGCGGTCACCGCCTCCGGCGCCAGGTTGCTCGGCGTGCTGATCATGGGCGGATCTCTGCTGATCGGCCTTTTCGTGGCGTGCGGCTTCTATTTCCTGCAGCCCAACCAGGCCGCCGCGATCCTGCTGTTCGGTGATTATCGGGGAACCGATCGCACCACGGGCCTGCGTTGGTGCCTGCCCTGGCTGACTCGGACCAAGATCTCGACCCGGGTGCACAATGTCACGTCCGACCGGCTCAAGGTCAACGATCTGCGCGGCAATCCGATCGAGATTGCCTCGAACGTCGTCTTCCGGGTCACCGATACGGCGCAGGCGCTGTACGACGTCGACGATTACAACAAGTTCGTGTTCGTGCAGATCGAAAGCGCGGTACGTGCGATCGGCGCGCGCTACCCTTATGACGATATCGAGCATCAGGAGACGACCCTGCGCGGCAATGCCGACGTGGTCAGCGAGGAGCTGAAGGTCGAGCTTCAGGACCGGGTCGCGGTCGCGGGCATCACCATCGACGAATGCCGCCTGACCCATCTCGCTTACGCACAGGAGATCGCCCAGGCGATGCTCCGCCGCCAGCAGGCCGAAGCGGTGATCGCGGCGCGCCAGAAACTGGTCACCGGCGCGGTGACGATGGTCGAGAGCGCGCTGCAGATGCTGTCGGAGAAGCAGGTCGTGGAGCTCGACGATGAGCGCAGGGCGGCGATGGTTTCGAACCTGATGGTCGTGCTCTGCTCGGAACGCGACACCCAGCCGGTCGTCAATACCGGAACCCTCTACCAGTAGAACGACAATGGCGCCGCCACCCAAAAAGGCCTTTCCGCTGCGCATCGAGCCGGCCCTGTGGGACGCGCTTGAGCGCACGGCGGGGGCCGAGTTCCGGAGTGTCAACGCGCAGATCGAGTGCCTCCTTCGGGAGGCGCTCCAGCGTCGCGGCGTCCGCATCGCGCCTCCGGAGCCACGTCGCCGCGGCCGGCCGCCTCGGGAAGAGAGTGGCGAAACCGAGGAGTGACGATGCTGTTCGGGTGCAGGAAAGGCTACCGCACTCTGCCCGGCTTTCGCCTTCGGACTCAAACCTCTATATGGGGTCCATGTCAGTACGTCCGTGGCGCGACATCGCGCGTCGTCCTTCCCGTCAGATCATGGTCGGCAACGTCGCCGTCGGCGGCGATGCGCCCGTCACCGTGCAGACGATGACCAACACCATCACCGCGGACGTCAAGGCGACGATCGACCAGATCCGCCGCTGCGAGGAAGCAGGCGCCGACATCATCCGCGTCTCCTGCCCCGACGAAGCGTCGACCGCGGCGCTGAAGCAGATCGTCCGTGCCGCGCACGTCCCGATCGTCGCCGACATCCACTTCCACTACAAGCGCGCGCTCGAGGCGGCCGATGCCGGCGCTGCCTGCCTGCGCATCAATCCCGGCAATATCGGCTCGGACGACCGGGTCCGCGAGGTCGTCAACGCCGCCAAGGCCAATGGCTGTGCGATCCGGATCGGCGTCAACGCCGGCAGCCTGGAACGTGATCTGCTCGAGAAATATGGCGAGCCCTGTCCCGAGGCTCTGGTCGAGAGTGCGCTCGATCATATCCGCCTGCTCGAGGATCATGATTTCCGCGAATATAAGGTCGCCGTGAAGGCCTCCGACGTCTTCCTCGCAGTCGCCGCCTACCAGCAGCTCGCCGAAGCCGTCGATTGCCCGCTCCATCTCGGCATCACCGAAGCCGGTGGCCTGCGCGGCGGCACCGTCAAGAGCGCGATCGGTATCGGCGCGCTGCTCTGGTTCGGGATGGGCGACACGATTCGCGTCTCGCTCTCGGCCGAGCCGGAGGAAGAGGTCCGCGTCGGCTTCGAGATCCTGAAGGGTCTCGGCATCCGCAACCGCGGCGTCCGGGTCGTCTCCTGCCCGTCCTGCGCCCGTCAGGGCTTCGACGTCATTCGCACCGTCCAGACGCTGGAGGAGCGGCTGCAGCATATTCGCACGCCGATGTCGCTGTCGGTGCTCGGCTGCGTCGTCAACGGTCCCGGCGAAGCCCGCGAGACCGACATCGGCATCACCGGCGGCGGCAACGGCAAGCACATGGTCTACCTGTCGGGCGTCACCGATCACCATGTCCGCGACGATGACATGGTCGAGCATATCGTCCGCCTGGTCGAAGCCAAGGCCGCAGAGATCGAGGCGGCGCGCGTCGCTGCCGACGCAGCGGGGCTAATCGGGGTCGCCGCGGAGTGAGCGGCCATTGTTGCCACGGCAAGGGCCAGGAGCTCGAGCGGATTGCGCTTCACAAGGATATCAGGCGCGTCCTCGTCGTGGTGATGATGCTCAACCTGATGATGTTCGTGGTCGAGTTCGGGGCTGGCCTGGTGGCGAATTCCGCGGCGCTGATGGCCGATTCGGTCGACATGCTCGGCGATGGCCTGGTTTACGGGCTGAGCCTCTACGCGCTCGACCGGTCGCTTCGCTGGCGGGCCGGATCCGCCCTGATCAAGGGCGGCTTCATCCTGTTGCTCGGTCTCGGCGTGATCGTCGAGATCGTGGTGAAGCTCATCATGGGTGAGCCGCCGGCCTCGGGGCTGATGCTGGTGTTCGGAACCATGGCGCTGATCGTCAACCTCAGCTGTGTCGGTCTGCTCTGGCCGTACCGCCGCCATGATGTAAACCTGTCGAGCACTTTCGAATGCTCGCGCAACGACGTCCTCGCCAATCTCGGCGTCCTCGCTGCGGCGGGGCTTGTCGCCGTGACGAGCTCGCCTTGGCCCGATGCCGCGATCGCCGCGATCATCGCCTTCCTGTTCATCCGCTCGTCCATCCGCGTGATCCGCGAGGCCTGGCCGCAATTCCACCATCGACACGCCGCCGCCGCGGCCGAATAAGGCTGTCGGCGCCGGGGCAAGATTTCGTCCTTGCGACGGCGCCCTTGGACCGGCGAAAAGGTGGCTTCCGTTCGCTCGAACCGGGGAGCCCGATGCGCCTCAACCTGACCTTGGCGGCTGTTGCCACCTCCCTGCTCTTCGTTTCTGCCCCCGGCGCCGCGCAGACCGGCGCACCGCATGAGAAACAGGCCCGCGACCTGCTCGAGCGAGTGACGAGCTTCCGCTCGGCCGAGGGGCAGGGCCAGGTCCCCGCTCTCGCGAACTACCTCAAGGGCGTGCTGCGTGCCGGCGGCGTCGCCGAGGCGGACATCGTCATGCTGCCCAAGGGCGAGACCACGGGCATGCTCGTCCGCATCCCCGGTCGCAAAGGCGGCGCCAGGCCGATCCTGTTCTCGGCGCACATGGACGTGGTCGATGCGCGTCCCGAGGATTGGACCCGCGATCCGTTCAAGCTCGTCGAGGAAGACGGCTATTTCTTCGGCCGCGGCGTTCTCGACAACAAGACCGGGGTCGTCGCTCTCGCCTCGACGATCCTGCGCCTGAAGTCCGCAAGGCGGCCGCCCGAGCGTACCCTGATCTTCGCCTTTGTCGGCGACGAGGAGACCACCTTTGGCACCACGGAGCTGATCGCCGCTCATCCCTGGGTCAAGGGCGCCGAATATGCGATCAACACCGATGCCGGCGACGGCCTGTCAGGCCCTGACGGCAAGCCGCTCATCTACCTCGTCCAGGGCGCCGAGAAGACCTATGCGACCTTCGACGTCACCGTCACCAATCCAGGTGGCCACAGCTCGCGTCCGCGCCCGGACAACGCCATCTACGAACTCGCCGCCGCGCTGACCAGGATCGGCCAGTACAGGTTCCCGGTGATGGATTCGCCGCTCACCCGCGCCCATCTCGGCGCCGTTGGACAGGTGACGCCCGGCAAGACCGGCGAGATGCTGCGGCGCTTCTCGGCAAATCCGCAGGACAAGGAGGCTGCCGACGCGCTGTTCGTCGATCCCTCCTTCGTCGGCACCACCCGCACCACCTGCGTGGCAACGATGCTGGACGGCGGCCATGCCGAGAATGCGCTTCCGCAAAAGGCGAGCGCCAAGGTGAATTGCCGAATCTTCCCGGGCGTTCCGGTAGAGGAGGTGCGCAAGGAACTGGTGCGTGCGATCGGCAACGACGCGATCATTGTGAAGACGACGGGCAACCCGCTCGAAAGCCCGATTTCCGAGCCGCGTGCGGACGTAATGGCCGCGATCACCAGGGACATCCATGCCCGCCATCCCGGCATCCCGATCGCGCCCTATTTGGAATCGGGCGGCACCGACGGGGTGATCTACCGCCGGGCCGGTATTCCGACCTGGGGCTCCTCGGCAATTTTCATCAAACCGGAGGAGATGTTTGCCCACGGCCTCAACGAGCGCATTCCGGTGAAGAGCTTCTACGAGTCCGTCGACCACATATATGGACTGGCCGTGACTCTCGGCGGCGCACGGTAAAGGGAACCGGCGCATGCGGGCGCGGTTGTCGCCCGCATGGCAATCAAACCGGTCGCATGGCCCGCATTCTCTGAGTGGCGCCAGGTCCTCACGAGGACCTGGAAGGAAAGCGGCGACGACAATGTCGGCCTGCTCTCCGCCGGAGTCGGCTTTTACCTGTTCCTCGCTTTCGTACCCCTGCTCGCCTCGGTGGTGCTGACCTACGGCCTCGTCGCCGATCCCGAGACGGTCGCGCGGCACATCCAGACGCTGGCGCGGACCCTGCCGCGCGAAGCCGCAACGATCATTGCCGACCAGCTCCACGCGATCACCGGTGAGAAGAGCGGCCAGGGGCTAGGGCTGATCATCGCCATCGCCATCGCGCTCTACGGCGCGAGCAAGGGGGCCGCGTCGATCGTCACGGCGCTCAACATCGCGTATGAGGTGAAGGACACCCGCAGCTTCATCAAGCGCACCTTGTTGTCGCTGGTGATCACGGTCGGCATGGTGGCATTGCTTCTGATCGGCGCGCTCGCCATTTCCGCAGTCGGCTTCATCGAGCGGCTGCTGCCGTTCAGCTCGCCTGTCGTCCACACCGTGCTGCAGATCGTCTTCCTGCTGCTCGCCGCCGCGATCATCAGCACCGGCATCGCGCTCCTCTACCGCTATGCCCCCAATCGGCCGGATGCCCCGTGGCGCTGGATCACGCCGGGCTCGGCGGCAGCGACCCTGGTCTGGATCCTCGCCAGCCTCGGCTTCAGCCTCTACGTCTCCAATTTCGGCGATTACAACGCCACCTACGGCTCGCTCGGCGGGGTCATCGTCTTCCTCACCTGGCTCTATCTGACCGGCTACATCCTGCTGATGGGCGGCGAGCTCAATTCGGAGCTGGAGCGGCAGCAGGCCGCGAAGGATCCGGCGCTTGCCGCCATGGCCGGCCCGCAGCCCGGCAATGAAGTCGGCGGCGCCGCCGCGGCGGCGCCGGTGGGGAACAGCGGCAATCCGGCCACCGTCGCAACCGCCACGACATCGCCAGTCGCCAGAAAGAACCGGATTGCCCCCCTGGCGTTGCTCGCGGGAGGCGCAGTGCTGGGTGCTCTCCTCAGGCGTCGGCCGAAGCCGCCGGAGCCGAAGCACTTCCACTATCCGAACCAGGGCGGCGCGGTGCGGCTTTAGCGCTCCGCGACCCTCTCAGTCCCTCCGCATGGCCATGGCGGCGAGGCTTTCCGCCTCTATCAGCAGCGAATCTTCCGAATGGCCGGTCGACGTCGCTTCGCGGCCCACGATGACCAGCACCGGCACCGCCATCGGCGACACCCGGTCGAGGTCGACATGGACCATCGTTCCCTGTGCGCGGTCGAGCAGGCGGGCGAGACGGCCGACATCGGTCAGCCGGGTGCGGGCATCCTCCCATGCCGCGCGAAGCAGCAGGTGATCGGGCTCGTAACGGCGCAGCACGTCGTAGATGAGGTCGGTCGAGAAGGTGACCTGCTTTCCCGATTTGCGCTTGCCCGGATGGTGGCGCTCGACAAGGCCGCCGATCACCGCCACCTCGCGGAAGGCGCGCTTCAGCAGGTTCGATCCCTGTACCCACTCGACGAATTCGTCCTCCAATATGTCGGGCGAGAACAGGGCCGCCGGATCGGGGATCGGCTCGAGCCCATAGCAGGCGAGCGCATAATCGTTGGAGACAAATCCGAGCGGCTTCAGCCCGGCACTCTCCATGCGCCGGGTGATCAGCATGCCGAGCGACTGGTGCGCGTTCCAGCCCTCGAAGCTGTAGGCGACCATGTAGTGCCGGTGCTCGTGCGGGAAGGTCTCGACCAGCAGCTGATCGGGCTGCGGCAGGATCGAACGGTAGCCCTGGACATCGAGCCAGTCGCGCACATCCTCCGGGAAACGGGGCCACTGGCTGCGGTCGCAGAGGAAGTGACGGACCCGGTCGGCAAGGTTGGTCGACATTGCCATGCGCGCGCCCACGTAAGTCGGGATCCGGGCAGACTTGGACGAGGCCCGGACAAACATGTCGGTGCCGTCGATCCGCTCGACCTCCACCACCAGGCCGGCGAAGAAGAAGGTGTCGCCCGGCGACAGCGTGGAGGCGAAATATTCCTCGACGGTGCCGAGCTTGCGGCCGTTGCGGAACTTGACGTCAAGCAGTGGCGCATCGACGATGATCCCCGCATTCATCCGGTGCTGCTGGACGAAGCGCGGATGCGACACGCGCCAGGTGCCGTCCGCCTCCCGCGTCAGCCGTCGGAAGCGATCGTAGGCGCGCAGCGAATAACCGCCATTCTCGATGTAGGAGAGCACCTGCCCGAACAGTTCGGCCGACAGCCCGGCGTAAGGCGCTGCGGAGCGCACTTCGTCGAGCATCTCGGCCTCGCCGAACGGCCCTGCGCAGGCGGCCGCCATCACATGCTGGGCAAGCACGTCGAGCGCCCCGGGGCGAAAGATCTCCGGATCGAGTTCGCCGTCGCCGATCGCGTCCAGCGCCGCACGCGCTTCCAGATATTCGAATCGGTTGCCGGGGACGAGGATCGCCTGGCTCGGCTCGTCGAGGCGGTGGTTGGCGCGGCCGATCCGCTGCAGCAGGCGCGACGAGCCTTTCGGCGCGCCCATCTGGATGACGAGATCGACATCGCCCCAGTCGACACCGAGATCGAGGCTGGCCGTGCAGACCAGCGCCCGGATCTTCCCCGCGGAGACTGCCGCCTCGACCTTGCGTCGGGCTTCGAGCGATAGCGATCCGTGATGGATGCCGATCGGCAGATGCTGCTCGTTGGCCGTCCACAGATCCTGGAAGATGAGCTCGGCGAGGCTGCGCGTGTTGCAGAAGATCAGGGTCGTCTTGTGGCGCTCGATCTCGCGCATCACGTTCTCGGTCGCCCACCGGCCCGAATGGCCCGACCAGGGGATTCGTTCGTCCTCCGGCAGCATGATCGCGATCTCGGCCTCCGCGCCGGCATCGCCGAGGACCAGATCGACCGTCTCGATGTCGGCATGCGGCGCCAGCCAACCCTGATAGGCCTCGGGATCGGAAACCGTCGCCGAGAGCGCCACGCGGCGCAGGCCGGGTGCCAGCTTCTGCAGACGAGCAAGCGCCAGAGAGAGGAGATCGCCGCGCTTGCCGGTGGCAAAGGCGTGGACCTCGTCGACGACGATGGTCTTGAGGCCGGCGAACAGGAACGCGCTATCCTCGTGGCTGAGAAGCAGGCTGAGGCTCTCGGGCGTGGTCAGCAGGATCTGCGGTGGACGCACCCGCTGCCGCGCCTTGCGGTCCGCCGGGGTGTCGCCCGTGCGGGTCTCGACCCGGATCGGCAGGTCCATCTCCGCGATCGGGGTGAGCAGATTGCGCTGGACGTCGACCGCAAGCGCCTTGAGCGGGGAGACGTAGAGGGTGTGAAGGCCGTCCACCGGATTGTCGGCAAGGTCGATGATGCTCGGCAGGAAGCCGGCGAGGGTCTTGCCGGCGCCGGTCGCGGCGACGAGCAGGGCATTGCGCCCGCGCTGCGCGGCTGCCAGCATGTCGAGCTGGTGCCGGCGCGGCCGCCAGCCCTTGGCGGCGAACCAGTCGGCGACGACAGCCGCCAGCGCAGGCGCATCGGCCTGCTTGTCGGCAAGGTCACTCAAGGTGCGCGCAGATCCGGCATGCCGCCGATCTAGGAACTGCGAGGCCTCTTCGCGAGGGGCGCCGGTCAGATGCCGTCGCGGTCGCGGCGTTCCCGCTCCTCGGCGTCATAGGCATCGCGCGTGCTGCGCTCCGTCCGGTCGATGCCGCCCCGCGCCTTGCGGTTGCGCAGGAACGCCCAGCCGAGGACGAGAAGCAGCAGCAGTGGCCCGACGATGTTGATGATCGCCCAATTCGCTCCACCAAGATCCATGGTCCGCTCCTCATATTCGTTATCGCTGCCGTTGCGGCGGCGAGGTTTCGGACCATATAGCTCTCAATGGCCCGTCTCGGTTCCTGGATCGAGCCTTTTCCCGAAGGCATCTACGTCAAGCCCGCGGATGCGTGGGTGGATCCGTCGACTCCGAAGCCGCGCGCGCTCGTCACCCATGGGCATGCCGATCATGCCCGCGGCGGCCATGAGGATGTGTGGGCGACGCCCGAGACTCTGGCGATCATGGAATGCCGCTACGGGCCCCAGCCCGGCGGCCGATCGGTCGCCTATGGCGAGGTGGTCCGCATCGGAGAGGTCGACATCAGCTTCGTGCCCGCCGGCCATGTCCTCGGATCGGCGCAGATCGTCCTCGAACATGGCGGCGAGCGCGTGGTCGTCTCCGGCGATTACAAGCGTCGGCCGGATCCCACCTGCGCGCCGTTCGAGCCGGTGCCATGCGACGTGTTCGTCACCGAGGCGACCTTCGGCCTTCCGGTGTTCCGCCACCCCGACACCGGCAGCGAGATGGACCGGCTGCTGCTGCGGCTCCACGAGAATCCGGAGCGCTGCGTGCTCGTCGGCGCCTACGCGCTCGGCAAGGCGCAGCGGCTGATGGCGGAGCTTCGCGGACGCGGCTACCGCGATCCAATCTACATCCACGGCGCGCTCCAGCGTCTCTGCGATCTTTACCAGGAGCAGGGTGTCGACCTGGGGGACATCAGGCCAGCGACCGGAGTCTCCAAGGACGAACTTCGCGGCCGAATCGTCGTTGCGCCGCCGGGCGCGCTCAACGATCGCTGGTCGCGGCGCCTCCCCGAACCGATCACCGCGATGGCGTCCGGGTGGATGCGAGTCCGCCAGCGCGCGCGGCAGCGCAATGTCGAGCTGCCGTTGATCGTCTCCGATCACGCCGACTGGGACGAGCTGACCGACACGATCACCGAGCTTCAGCCGCGCGAAGTGTGGATCACCCATGGCCGCGAGGACGCGCTGATGCACTGGTGCATGACCCGCCAGATCAAGGCACGCGAACTGAACCTGGTCGGGCGCGAGGACGAGGACGATTAGGCCCGCCTCTCCTTTTCAGGGGAGGGGAGGGTTATCCCAAATCCGCCAGCGAGAGCGTGATCAGCGCCGCGACGATCAGGATCGACCAGCGCACGCCGCGCTCGATCGCGAAATTGCCGGTGCGCGACAGGGTGTAGGCGCTTGCCGGCATGATGATCACGAACAGGCCGAGGGTCAGCGCCGCGGCCGCCTGCCAGCCGACCCGCGACCAGCCGAGGAAGGCGAGCGCCGCCCAGAGAATGCAAAAGAGCAGGGCTTCGGGGTAGAGTTTCGGCATCAATGGTCCGCCTCAGGCCCACGCTCGAGCCCGGATAGGGCAAGCTGGCGGTCGATTTCGGCAAGCAGCCGGTCGAGCCCCGCCTGGTCCTGCGCTTCGGCGCGGGCGACGAGCACGTCCTGGGTGTTGGACGCTCGCAGCAGCCACCAGCCGTCATCGGTGCGCACGCGGGCACCGTCGGTGCGGTCGATGGTGACGCCGTCGGCTTCCAGCCGCGCGAGGACTTCCTCGACGACGGCGAATTTGCGGCTCTCGTCGACCTGGAAGCGAAGCTCGGGCGTGTTGACCAAAGCCGGCATCGCCGAGCGCAAGGCGGTCAGCGAACCGCCGAGCTGCGACACCGCCTCGATCAGCCGGATCGCCGCATAGAGTGCGTCGTCGAAGCCGTACCAGCGATGGCCGAAGAAGATGTGCCCGCTCATCTCGCCCGCGAGCGGTGCGCCGGTCTCCTTCATCTTCGACTTGATCAGGCTGTGCCCGGTCTTCCACATCAGCGGCGTGCCGCCCAGGGCGGCGATGCGGTCGAACAGGATCTGGCTTGCCTTGACGTCGCCGATGATCGTCGCGCCGGGCAGCGCGGCAAGCACCGGCTCGGCGAGGATCGACAGCAATTGATCGCCCCAGACGACCCGTCCTTCGCCATCGACCGCGCCGATGCGATCCGCGTCACCGTCGAATGCCACGCCGAAATCGAGCCCCTTCTCGGCGACAAGCGCCTTCAGGTCGGCGAGATTCTTCTCGACGGTGGGATCGGGATGATGGTTCGGAAAGCGGCCGTCGAGTTCGGTGTAGAGCGTGAAATGCTCCCCGGGCAGGCGTTTCACCAGGCGCTCGATGATCGCACCGGCGGCGCCGTTGCCGGCATCCCACCCGATCCGGAAGCCGCGGCCTTCGAAATCCTGAAGCAGCCGCTCGAGATAGGCGTCGCTGACATCCTGCTCGGTGACCGTGCCGGCGCCCTCGTCCCAGTCGGCTGCCGCGCTCATCCGGCCAAGCGCCTGGATGCGCTCGCCGAAGAAGGCGCCGTGGCCCAGCACCATCTTGAAGCCGTTGTAGGTCGACGGATTGTGGCTGCCGGTCACCATGATGCCGGCGTCGACGCCGAGTGTCGCCTCGGCGAAATAGAGCATCGGGCTCGGTCCGACCCCGATACGGACGACGTCGATGCCGCTGTCCGTGAGCCCGCGAACGAGATTGGCTTCGAGGCCCGGCGAACTCAGGCGGGCGTCGCGGCCCACGGCAACCCGGGTGCCGCCGCCGCGCCGGACCACCGTGCCGAAGCTGCGGCCGACCGCATAGGCGTCCGCTTCGTGCAGCGTCTCTCCGTAGATGCCGCGAATATCGTACTCGCGGAGCGCGGTCGGGTTCAGGATACGGGTCATGATCTCTTTTTCGATTGGATTGGCTGCCATCAGGATGCACGCGGCGTCCTGCGGTTCATCTCGGCGACGAGGGTGTCGCGCGCCACGTTGACGCGCTCGGCGAGTTCGGCGGAGCCGCCGGTATCCGGATGCACGCGTGCGATCAGCCGCCGATGCGCAGTTCGAATCTCCTCCAGCGTCGCATTTTCGGCCACGCCGAGCAGGCGTCGCGCATCCTCCACCGGCATGGTCGCCGATCGGGAGAGCTGGCGTCGCCGGTGCGCACCCCACAACAGGGCTCCGGCCATAAGGCCGGCGCCGATCAGCAGCTTGCCGGTGGTCAGGAAGCGAAGGCCGAGCAGGAACAGGATGGCGGCGGCGCCATCCTCATAGGTGAAGTTCTTGAGCCGCCCGGTGGCATAGGCCCAGAGCAGTGCGCCGGCGGCGAGCAGAATGAGGAAGCCGGGCATGTTCGGGTTCAGCCCGCGACCGCGGTGCGCGGCGCGGCGGCATCGCGTTCCTGCGCCGGCAGACCGAGGGCGGCGACCATCTCGCGCAATTCCTGCCGTGCCGCGATATGGCCGATTCCGACTTCGCCGATCTGTGCCAGATCGAGCAGAGTAAGGCCGCGCGGGAAGAGCTCACGGTAGATGACCCGCTCGCCGAGGCCGGGGATGATGCGGAAGCCGACCCGGCGGGAGAGCTCACCCAAGGCTTCGCCGACGCGGCGCATGTTGCGCGCTTCGATATGCTGCATGCGGTTGCGCAAGACGACCCAGTCGACACTGGCATTGTGGGTTTTGGCGCGCTGCGTGCGGCTGTTCCAGACCAGCTCCGCATAGAAACTCGGACGCTTGACCCGGTAGGTTTCGGGATCGACCTGGCCGATCAGATCGAGATCGACGAAGCTGTCGTTGATCGGTGTGACGAGCGTGTCGGCGCGCAGCATCGCCTGGCGGGCGTAGGGATCGTCGCGGCCGGGCGTATCGATGACGATGATGTCGACAGCCGTTCCGAGCTCCTCGATCAGCGCGTCGAGTTCCCCCTTTGCGGGATCGAAGGTCGCATGCTTCGGCATCGGCAGGGCGATGCCGGTGCGCTTGATCGTGTCGGCACGGTTGTCGAGATAGCGTCCGAGCGTTCTCTGCCGCGTGTCGAGATCCAGCGCGGCGACGCGCCGCCCGGTCGCCTCGAGCGCCACGGCGGCATGGACGGCCGTCGTCGACTTGCCGGTGCCGCCTTTCTCATTGGCGAAAACGATGAAATGCGGCGTTGCGCCAGCCATGGTCGGAATGCTTCCTCTTGATCTTGCTCGTCGCGACCCGCAAGGGGCCGTTCTCTCACCAGATTCTCTATCGGAGGCCTCTCGGCGGTGCAAACGGTCCGTGACATCGATTCGCTGCGGCAAGCGATTGCCGCGCTGCGTGCCGACGGCGGGACGATCGCGTTCGTGCCGACGATGGGCGCACTGCACGCCGGGCACATGGCGCTGGTTGCTGAGGGGCGCAGGCGCGCCAAGCATGTCGTCGCGTCGATCTTCGTCAATCCGACCCAGTTCGGACCGAACGAGGATCTCGCGACTTATCCCCGCCGCGAAGCGTCCGATGCGCGGATGCTGGAAGAGGAAGGCTGCGAGATCCTGTGGGCGCCGGACGTGGGCGTGATGTACCCCGAAGGACACGCCACGACGATTCTGGTCGGCGGCGGCATCACCGAGACTCTCGACGGCGCGGCGCGGCCGGGTCATTTCGCGGGAGTCGCGACCGTGGTCGCGAAATTGTTCAACCAGGTTCGGCCCGACATCGCCTTGTTTGGCGAGAAGGATTTTCAGCAGCTCGCCGTCATCCGGCAGATGGTGCGCGACCTCGATCTGCCGGTGGAGATCGTTGGAGTGCCGACCCAGCGCGATGCCGACGGCCTGGCTCTGTCCTCCCGCAATGCCTATCTCACCGAGGACGAGCGCCGCGCCGCACGCGCGCTGCCGCGGGCGCTCGGCGAAGCCGCCGGCGCGATCCAGTCCGGCGGGGACGTCGGGGCGGCACTGGCCGGCGCGCGCGACAAGCTCGCCAAAGCGGGCTTCGATCCGATCGACTACGTCGAACTGCGCGATGCCGAGACGCTGGTGCCGGTCGGCCAGGTTGATCGGCCGGCCCGCCTGCTGGCTGCGGCGAGGCTCGGCCGGACCCGCCTGATCGACAATCTTCCGGTCGGTGGATCGCCCTCGCGCTGAGGATCAGCCCCGTCGGCGGTCGATCGTAAGTAAAGAAGGTGATCGCCGCGTTAACCTTTTCTTCGTAGACGCAGGCGCACTCTGTCCCCGGACACGCAAGAACCAACGGGGGCATGTCATGGCCATCAGTTTCAAATCTGCCGCATTTCTGCTCAACACCCGCCTTGCCGACGCCGCGCAGGGCGACGTCGACGCGCTGTACGAGCTGGGGGTCGCCTACTCGACCGGTTCGCACGGCATCACCGTCGATCTGATCGAAGCGCACAAATGGTTCAATCTCGCCGCGCTCAACGGCAGCAGCGAAGCGCAGATGTGCCGCGCCGACATTGCCGACGAGATGACCGCGCGCGAGATTGCCGAAGCGCAGCGTCAGGCGCGTGCCTGGCTTGCCGAAACCTCGATGCGCCGCGCTGCCTGAGACTTGGCGTCAGCCGTCCCGAACGGCGGCGACGACGTGCGGCCACGCCTTTGCGCTGACCGCGAATGCCATGTGGCTGCACTCCAGCTCGATCGCCCGGTCACGCTCTCCATCCTGTCCGCGCGCGGCCGCGGGCGCGACGATACCGTCCTTCCTCGACCACAAGGCGATCGTCAGAACCGGCGGCTTCTCCGCGAGATCCGTTTCGATTGGCGGCGCATCGACGGGATGCCGAGCGATCAGTTCATAGAGCCGCCACACGTTGTTGGCCCGCGGATGCGCGGAGAATGGTGAGCCCATCGTCACCACCTTTGCGACCAGATCGGGGCGTCGCTTGGCGACCTCGCGCGCATAGATCCCGCCAAGACTCCACCCGACCAGGATCGTCGGCACACCGCCGCCGAATTGTTCTACCTGAGCGACGATGTCGTCGATCGTGCGCGCCTTGACGCCCCGGTTCATGCCCAATCCCCAGCCGGTCACGCGGTAGCCGGCAGTCGCCAGCGCCTTCTGCAGGCCGAGCGTGCTGCGATCGGTGGCAAGGAAACCGGGAAGAACCATCAACGGTGCGCCGTCCTCAGGCCCGAACGGACCTAAGGGGCCGAACGCCCGGTGGAAGCGGCTGAGCAGGGCCAGCGGCTCCCGAACCAGGAGCCGGAGCGGCGGCGGCCGGCTGTCCGCCTCAGAGATATTCACCGCCCATCAGGCCCTGCAGGGCCTCGGGAAGACGAACGCGGCCGTCTTCCTGCTGATGATTTTCGAGCAGCGGCACAAGGATCCGGGGCGAGGCGAGGGCGGTGTTGTTGAGCGTGTGGACGAAGCGCACCTTCCGATCGCCGTCGCGCCAGCGCAGATTGGCCCGCCGCGCCTGCCAATCGTGCAGGGTCGAGCAACTGTGGGTCTCGCGATACTTTCCGAGCGACGGCACCCAGCTCTCGATGTCGTTCATCCGGAACTTGCCGAGGCCCATGTCGCCGGTCGAGGTCTCGACCACCTGATAGGGAATTTCGAGATCCTGGAGCAGCCCCTCGGCATTGGCGAGCAGCCGCTTGTGCCAGGCGGCGGAGACTTCGTCGTCATCCTCGCACAGGACATATTGTTCGAGCTTGTAGAATTGGTGGACCCGCAGCAGCCCGCGAACGTCCCGCCCGGCGCTGCCGGCCTCACGGCGGAAGCAGGGCGAGTAGCCGGCATAGAGGATCGGAAGCTGCGCCGCGTCCAGGATCTCGCCCGTGTGCAGCGAGGTCAGCGCGATCTCGCCGGTGCCGGCGAGATACAGGTCGTCCTTCTCGATCTGATAGGCTTCTTCCTCATGGCCCGGGAAATGGCCGGTGGCGACGAAGGCCTGCGGACGCGCAAGGGCGGGCACGGTCATCAAGGTGAAACCCTCGGCCGCGAGTTTCTGCTGGGCGTGGAACATCAGCGCCTGCTCGAGCAGCGCCAGGCGCCCTTTCAGGCAATATTGCCGCGATCCCGACACCTGGGTGATCCGGCCGAGATCGGCCCAGTCGTTCATCTCGACGAGCGCGACATGGTCGCGCGGCTCGAATTCGAACTGGCGTGGGGTTCCTTCGGTGCGGACGACGACGTTCGCGCTCTCGTCGGGACCCACCGGCGCCCCGCTCCAGGGGATGTTGGGCACCCTCAGCAGCAGCGCGTTCAATTCGTCCGACTTCCCCGTGAGCGCCGTCTCGGCCTCGGCGGCCTCCGCCCCGAACGCCTTCGCCTTTGCCCCCAGCGCGGGGCGCTCGGAAGGATCGGCGGTCTTGAAGCTGGCGCTGATCTCGTTGCGCTGCCGCCGCAACTCGTCGATCCTGCTCTTGAGGCTGCGCACCTCGCCATCGAGCTCGATCAGCCGATCGACGTCGACGACAGCGTTCTTCTGGGCCGCGGCGGTGCGAACCGCTTCGGCATTTTCGCGAATGAAGGTGAGGCTCAGCATGGCGAGCGCCTAGCAGGGCGAAGCAGCCTCTGCCAATCCTCTCGCCGCCGAGACAGGACGATGCGCCTCGGATCCTCGCAAATACAGGCAGATACGGTGTTCGCCACAGCTAGAGAATCAGCGTAAGCTATAGCATAGAAATCGCACGATTATTCCCGGACGGCGAGTCGCTGTCGATTCAGCGGGCACGCGAGGCCGGTTCGGGAATGCCGTTCGGAGTTGTGCTTTCTATGCGTAGCCTCGCCGAAGCGAACCTGCCCCCCGAGTTGCAGCGTTATACGGTCACGCCCGTCTGGATGGACAGGCAGATGGATGACGAGCGCCGACAGCGCGCGCTGAAGGAATTCCAGGCGCGGCTTTCCGCCCCCGCTCGCTGAGTCGCGAGCGTCGCTGTTGCGGCTCCGCTCTGGACGCCGGGCGACGCAGATTCTAACAGCCAGGGGCTTCGACCGGAGTCCCGATGACTGCTCACGACGTGCTGGACACGGCCTTCATCGAAGCCGTCCACAATCACGATTGGCGATCGACGTCCCTCGGCCCACGCGCCGACTGGCCGGCTCCTTTTGCCGGCGCGGTCGAGATCGTGCTGCGCACCCATCATCCGATGTTCGTCTGCTGGGGGCCCGATCTGCCGATCCTGTTCAACGAGGCGTTCGCCGAGATACTGGGGCCACAGCACCGCTCCGCCCTCGGCGTGCCGCTGCGCGCCTTGTGGGCCAATGAATGGCATCGTTTCGGCAGCTTCGTGGAGGCAGCGATGGCCGGCCGCAGCAGCCATGCCGAGGACGTGCCCTTCCTGACATGGCGGAGCGACTATACGCAATTCGGCTATTTCAGCTTCTCCTACACCCCCCTGCTGCACGAAGGCCGGGTTGGCGGGGTGCTCTGCGTCTGCACGGAAACGACCGAGCGCGTGCTGGATCGGCAGCGGGTCCTCCAGGAACGGGATCGGCTCCACGCTTTCTTCGAGCAGAGCCCGAGCCTCGTCGCTATTTCCCTTGGTCCCGATCACGTCTACGAGTTCGTCAACTCGGCCTATGAAGCCTTCGTCGGCCGTCCGCGGGAGCAGCTTCTCGGACGGGCGCTCGCGCAGATATTCCCCGAAGTGGTGGGGACTCCGCCGCTCGCGCGGATGGATGAGGTTTTCCGTACCGGTCGGCCGGTGACGGTGCCGGAGGTTCATGTTCAGGTGCCGGAGCGGCCCGGGCAGCGGGGGCTGGAGCGGATCGTAAACTGGGTTGCGCACCCTTACCGTGCCGTCGATGGCAGCGTTGCCGGCGTCTTTCGCCAAGGTCATGACGTCACGGAGCAACGCACCGCCGAGCAGAATGTCCAGCAATTGACGGCCGAGCTGATCCACGTTTCCCGGCTGAGCGCGATGGGCACGATGGCCTCGACCCTGGCCCACGAGCTCAACCAGCCGCTGACCGCGATCGCAAATTACGCCTCGGTCGGGACGAGGCTGCTCGGCCGCCGCGGCGCAACGCCCGACGACCCGCTGGCGGAGGCGCTCGCCGCCATTCGAAGCGAAAGCCTTCGCGCCGGCGATCTCATCCGGCGGCTTCGGCAGATGTGCATGCGCGGGCCCTCGGCAACCGAGCGCGTCGACGTCGAACGCCTGGTCGCCGATGCGCTGAGGCTCGCCTTGCTCAGCTTCGGCGAGCCGCCCGAGCTGAACATCGACATTGCGCCCGGCCTTGCAGTCCTCGGCGACCCCATCCAGCTGCAGCAGGTGCTCATCAACCTGGTGCGCAACGCGGCGGAGGCGATGGAGGGGCGTAGCGAACGACGCCTCGGCATCCGTGCTTCCGAGCATGAAGGGAGTGCGGAGCTCTGCGTCACCGATACCGGGCCCGGTCTGTCGAACGAAATTGCCGCACGCCTGTTCGAACCATTCTCGTCGACCAAGTCCAACGGCATGGGCGTGGGGCTGTCGATCACCCGAACGATCGTCGAGGCGCATGGCGGACGGATCGATGCGGTCGAAGTGCCGGGCGGTGGCTGCGCATTCTGCTTCACGCTTCCGATCGCCCATCGACCCGATCGGGCCGCCTGACCGGCGGCGCCGTGTTCGCGTGATTCGTCCCCGGCCAGCCGCCGTATCTGCCTGTTCGGCAATGTGGGAAATCGGTCCGTCGACGGGCTGCCGCGGCTTGTCGTGGAGCCCTTTCAATTCGGCCCCGTAACCGACCGGCGCGCCGAAAGGCGGCATACAGTCTCGAAATGGGACAGTAGCCGAAGGGTCCCTTCCACAGGAGATCCGTTGGATCATGCTACGCAACATCGCCATCATTGCCGCCGCCGCTCTCGTCCCCTTCGCTGCCGGCCATGCACAGGAGACACCGAGCAGCGGCACTGCGGGCCAGTCGACGACAGGTGATGTTCAGGCGAGCACCACTCAGGGTGCCTCCGCTGGCTCTCCCGCGTCCGACGCAAGCGCCGCCGCCGCGATCGAAGTCGGCGCCACCGTCAAGGACAAGAGCGGTGCCGCCGTCGGCACCGTCAAGGAGGTGACCGCGCAAGGTGTCGTGATCTCGACCGACAAGGGCCTCGTCCAGGCGCCGGCGGCAGGCCTTGCGAAGGTACCTGGCGGCTATGCCGTCGGCCTCACCAAGGCCGAAATCGATGCCGCGGTCCGGTGGACCCCAATAATCAGTCGCAAGCCGCACCAGAATAGTCGGTAAGATGGGACCGCCCGGTTCGCCCGGCGCGGTCCTTTTCTCGTCTTCAGCCGATGATGCCGGCATCTTCACCGAGCCGGAAGCGCTGAAGCATGCCGGGACCGCGCTCCGTCCGCAGCTGCTGGGAAGGCCGGAGGGTTTCGGATCCCAGTTCCGGGAAGTCGCAGCCGGTCACCGAAGACCCGAGGAGCGCGACGAACAAGGCCTCCCGGTCCGGCCTGAGTTCGCCCAGATGATCGCTGGTCATCGTCACGCCGCCGGCGCCGGCCGCGAACCGGGCGAGCAGGTCGATCTGATCGTCGCTGAGCGCATGGAAGCGGTCGCGGAGCAGGATGCAGTCGGGGTCCGCCTGCCAGAGAATGCCGTTCGCATGGTTGCGGCTCTGCAGGTCCCGCAGCAGGCTCTCGGCGGAATAGTCGCCGTTCCAGGTGACGCCGATGTCGCGCCCGATCCGAACCGCGTCCACAATCCCGACGCCTGCCCACAGCGGGCAACCGCAGCCGGACAGGATCACGTCGGGCCCGATCGCTTCGCGGATGAGGATCATCATCCTGCGCCACACCGCGATCCGGGAGAGGCCTGGCTCATGCCAGATCGCGCGCTCCGGGCCATATTCCGCGCCGTGCAGCAGGAAGTCGGCCTTGATATAGGCCGCGCCCCACTCCTTGACCCAGGTCCGGAACACCCGAGTCACATAGGCGGCCGCATCCGGATGGGTGATGTCGAGGACATGATATTCCTCCGAGCGCTTGTGCCAGCGGAATTCGCCGTAGAATTGCATCGCCACCAGGGCTCGGCCGGTCAGGCGATCCTGCACCACCCAATCGGGATGCTCGGCGAACAGGCGGCTCCGGTTGCCGACGAGGAAGGGTGCGATCCACAATCCCGGACGGAATCCCGCCGCCGCGATCTCGGCGAGCAGCGGCTTCATCCCGGCGGGGAATTGCGGCTTCACAGCAAGCCAGTCACCCATTTCGGGCGTAAAGCCGTCGTCGATCTGAAAGATGTCGAGCGGCACGCCGTGTCGGTCGCGAAAATCCCGGGCAGCATGAAGGTGCTCGCGGATCACGCCTTCGTCGATCGCGGCGTAGAGATTGTACCAGGAACACCATCCGGTCAGCCGTGCCGGGGTTCGCGGCGGCAGCGGACTGGCGGCGGCGACCCGTCGCGACCAGTGTCGCAGGCTCTCCTCGACGGCGTCGCCGTCGAACAGGGTCAAAGTCTCGGTCCGCGTCTCGCCCGTGCGATCGAGCACCGTCTCGACATCCATTCGCATCAGGTCGGCGGTACCGGCGAAGCGGAAGCGCGTCTGATAGCGGTCGTGGCGGTCGGCTCCGAGCACGATCGCACCCGCTGAGCCGCCTGTCGGGAGAAAGGCGGTCATCGCAAAGCCGAGGGTTGGCGCCTTGGCAGCAGGACCATCGCCGGGCGGCGTTCCGGGTTCGACGAACCAGCTGCCGTCCCAGCTCTGGTAGCCGTTCCGCAGGTAGCGGCGGACGCCGCCAATGCCTTCGAAACGCAGGCCGAGCGAGTCGAGCGGCCGGCCGAGGCCCTCGACACGAAGATCGATGCGGACCGCGTCATCGTCGGCGACGATGTCGAGGAAGATCCTGCCGCCTTCGGCAAGAGTCCAGATCGTGCGGCCTTCCTCCTGGCGCCCTCCGTCATGGGCCGGGACGGATCCGTCGATGAGCGGTTGTGGCGCCGGGAAGCGCACGCCGCGGCGGTCGAGCAGCCTCATGTCAGACGCAACTCCCCGCCCTCGTCCGCCGCCCGTCGTGCCGCCAGGGCCAGCCTCAGCGTTGCGGCGCCGTCGGCAAGCGGCACCGCCGGAGCACGGCGATCGCGGATCGCTCCCACGACGTCGGCGAGCTGGGCGACGAACGGATCGGTGGTGCCGGCGACGACTTCGGCCAGGCCTCCTGGAACATGGGGAACCAGCTCGGCGTCGTTCCAGCCGGTGAATCGGCCGGTCATGCGCTCGGCAACGACCGACCATTGCTTGTGCCACAGGCCGGGAACCGAGACGTTGGAGGCCGTGATCGTCGCGATCCGGCCATCGTCCCAGCCGAACAGGATCGCCGAGACGTCCTCGATGTCGTAGCGCTCGACGTCGCGGTGGAAGAGGTTGGCGCGGCGGGCGTAGACGCTGTCCGGCTCGCCGACGCAATAGCGGACGAGATCGATCAGGTGGATGACCTGCTCGAGCATCTGGCCGCCGGACCTGGCCTCCTCCCGCCACCAGTCGGCGTGGAGCGCATTGCAGTGGAAGGCACCGGTGAACATGGCCGCGCGCCCGGTATCCAGCGCTTTCCAGCGCCGAACAGCGTCGCCGAACCGGTACATGAACCCGTTCGCGGCAATGATCCCGGCGCCGTGCGCGGCGGCGACGATCCGATCCGCGGTCTCCTTGTCGAGCGCAAGCGGCTTCTCGACGAGCAGGTGAATGCCCCGGGATGCTGCCTGCTCGGCCTCGCCGCGATGCGCGAAGGGCGGGAGAGCGACGATCAGCAGATCGGGTGCCAACGCGTCGATCATCCGATCGAGGTCGGTAAACGGCGCGCCGCCATGCGTCCGCGTGAATGCCGTCGCTCGCACCGGATCGCGGCCGCAAACGCCGACCAGTTCCAGATCCGGCGCGAGCGCCCGCGCCGCCGCGGCGTGGCGGGCGGCGATGCCCCCGGGACCGAGAATGGCGACGCGGAAAGTCATGCGGCCTCGCCGAAGTCGAGGACGGCCTGGAGGAGGCCGGGTTCGCCCCGATCGAGGCGGGCGAACAGATCCGGCGCGTCCTCGAACGCGGCGCGATGGGTGATCAGCGGCAGCAGGTTGAGGGTGCCGGAATGCTGCAGCTCCACCGCCGTCCGCCACAGTCTTGGCTTCGACCAGCGGTGCGACGCCTCGGGCGCAACGCCGGAGATTTGCGAGCAGATCAGCTCCACCCGATTGTGATGGAATTCCTCGCCGAGCCGAAGGCCCGGCACCTCGCCTTGGAAGAACCCCATGGCGACCACGCGCGAGGCGTAAGCGACGGCGCGGATCGCGTCCGCCAATGCAGAGGCGGCACCGGAAACTTCGATGCAGACATCGGCGCCCCGCCCGCCGGTCATCGCCTTGATCCGCTCCGCCGCCCCACCGGCAGGATCGAGCGTCTCGTCGACACCGAGCCGGCGGGCGATATCCCGGCGAGCGGGATCGGGGTCGATGGCGATCACCCGGGCACCGCTGGCGCGGGCGGCCTGGGCGACGATCTGGCCGGGAACGCCGAGCCCCCAGAGTGCGACCACATCGCCGATTCGCAGCCGGGCATCGTGAACCCCGTTCAGCGCGACTGCACCGATATGCGAGAAGATTCCGATCAGGGGATCGGAACCGGCCGGCATCAGCCGGTCCCGCGCCCAGCCCGCGTCCGCGACATGGTGCGTGCGGTGGCCCCAGGTGCCGTAGACGCGGTCGCCGACGCGCACGCCAGCCACATCCGGGCCGGTCCCGACGATCTCGCCGACTTCCTCATACCCGAGATTGCGCACCGGGTAGGGCCAGCTCGCTTCCTCGGCAGGAACGAACAGGCGCCGCGCCTCGTCGAAGGCCTTGTGCATGAACGGGTTGGTGCCACGATATTGCGACAATTCGGTGCCGGCCGAGATGCCTGAATGGAGGGTGCGGATCAGCACTTCGCCGGCGCCCGGGCTGGCCGGCGCCAAGGGTTCGAAGGCGAGCGCCCGCGGGGCGTCGAGCCGGAGGGCCGAAGGATTCATCATGCCACCTCGTGCGCATTGGCGAGCGCCGCCCGCCGGATCGAGTTCCGCATCAGCAGGATCAGCACGACGGCAACAACATAGAGAGCGGCGAGTGACGTCATTCCGGCCGCCATGCCGAAGCGCTCTGCTGCGGCCGCGACCGCGATCGGCGTGATCCCGGCGCCGATGAAGCCGCACAGGGTCATCATGCCCACAGCCGTCGCGCGCGCCTGCGGTGGCACCACGTCGTGCATCGACGCGTAGATGCAGCCGTCGAACAGGCCTTTGCCGATGCTGGTGGCGAGCAGCACAACGCCGACGCCGATCGCCGTGGTGACCCAGGCCAGCGGCAACAGCAGAATGGCCGCGGCCGAAAGGCCGATCGCGAGCGTGTAGAAGCGGCCGACCGGCGTTCGCCGGGCAAGGGTGTCGGCCAGCAATCCCCCCAAGGGCACCGAGAGGAAGCCGGCGAGATTGATGGTCGCCGAGCCCCAAAGGGCTGAACTGCCGAGATCGAGACCGAGGGCGTCGTGAACATAGGTCGGCGCCCAGAAGGTCAGGCCCGTCGAGGCACCCGTTCCCAGAAAGAAGACCGCGCACAGCATCACCGCCGGCGGTGTCCGCAGGACGATCCCGATCGGCTCGCGTCCCTTCCCCGCAACGGCGGCGGTGCGGCGAATCGGGGCATCGCGCAAAAAGCGGACCAGGACGAATGCATGCGCCAGCCCGATCACGGCGAACAGCACGAACGGCGCGTGCCAGCCGACGCGATCGGCGATCATGCCGGCGAAGAGGGCGCCGAGGCCCGCACCGGCGAACACCGCCGTCTGGTGCAGCGACAGAGCGCGGCTGCGCATTTCCGGCCGGTGCCAGTCGCCGATCAGCGCGGTCGCGGTGGGATAGTAACTGGCCTCGCCCAGCGCCACGAGGCCGCGGAAGGCGAGCAGCATGACGAACCCGGTGGACAGCGGCGTGAGCCCGGTCGCGATGCTCCAGAAGATGAGGCCGTAGAGGATGACCCGGGAGCGCCGGGCACTGTCTCCGGCTCGGCCGAAGAAGAAGGCAGCGACCGCGTAGATCCAGAAAAACACCGATCCGAACAGCGCCAGCTGGGTCGGGGTGAGCCCGAATTCGGTGCGCAGCTGGGGCAGCACGGCGGGAAGGATCGATCGGTCCGCCGAGTTGAGGAAGGCCACCATCCACAGCAAGGCGACCAGCGCCCATGGGTAGCGAGGATGTGCGGGGCGCGGTGGATCGGCGGCCAGGCTGCTCATGAGTCGATGCCTCCGGCCGGGTGAATCAGGATCGCCCGGAAATCGTTGACGTTGGTGAGGGTCGGTCCCGTCACCACCAGATCGCCGAGTGCTTCGAAGAACAGGAAGGCATTGTTCTCGGCAAGGTGCGACGCCGGATCGAGCCCGGCCTTGGCGGCACGTACGAGGGTGGTCGGAGTCACCACGGCACCGGCGGCATGCTCGGTGCCGTCGATCCCGTCGGTATCGCAGGCCAGCGCCCAGATACCGGGTTCTCCGTCGAGGGCGACGGCGAGGCCGAGCAGATATTCGAGGTTGCGGCCGCCCCGTCCCGCTTTGTTGACTACGGTCACGGTCGTCTCGCCGCCGGAGAGCACGGCCCGGCGCGGCCCGCCGGCACGGGCGAGACGGCGCGACAGCGCGGCATGGCTGGCGCCGAGGTGCCGCGCTTCCGCCTGCAACTGATCGCCGAGATCGGTGACGTGATAGCCGATCTCGCCGGCGAGCCGCGCGGCGCCGGCAAGCGCGTCGCGCGCCCTGGCGATGACCAGGGTCTCGCAGCCGGCAAGGCCGAGGCTGTCGGCAGAGGGAGTCTCGTTCGCCGGATCCTGCAGCGCGGCGGCAACCTCGGCGGGCGGGCGAATGCCGTAGCGATCGATGATCTCGCGCGCCATTTCCAGGCTGCTATTGTCGGCCACAGTCGGCCCGGAGGAGACGAAGGAGGGGTCGTCGCCGGGCACGTCCGAGATGATCCAGGTGGTCACGGCCGCGGCGCCGGCGGCCACCGCGAGGCGGCCGCCCTTGATCGCGGAAAGGTGTTTTCGCACCCGGTTGATCTCTTCGATGGTCGCGCCGGACTGAAGCAGCGCGCGCGTAATCGCCTGCTTGTCGGCGAGATTGAGGCCGGGCGCCGGTGCCGCCAGCAGGGCCGAGCCGCCGCCGGACAGCAGCACCAGCATGCGGTCACCAGCCTGCAGCGTACCGGCGAGTTCGAGCGCACGATGGGCGGCACGCACGCTGTTCTCGTCCGGATAGGGATGCCCGGCCTCGATCACCTCGACATTCGGCCAGTTCACGTCGCCGGGGGGCAGATGGCCGTGGCGGGTGACGACCAGACCCTGCATTGCCGGATCGGTCGTCCGTTCGAGCGCGATCCGCATCATGTCGGCGGCACCCTTGCCTACCGCGATCACGATGGTCCGGCCATGCGGAGAGGCCGGCAACCTGGAGGGCATCGCAACTTCGGCCGACACGGAGCGGACCGCCTCGCCGAACAGGGCGGTAAGATCGGCACGCATTCTGTCGTCGGCTTGCGCCGCGGCGGTCATGCCGATGTCCATGCTGCTCACTGCCGATCGCCCTCCCGACCGGTCTCGCTGCCGGCTCGACCACAAAGCTGACGGCTAGGTCATCGCGCGGATAGAGGCCGTGAATGCAACGCTGTGTTCCAGGATCGGCAACTCAGATCAGGTCCCAGGACAATGTCGGCCGGAGATGCTCGACCAGATAATCGATGAGAGTGCGCACCCGCACCGGCACCCCTTTGGGATCGGCGAAGAGCGCGAAGAATTGCATGTCGGCCGCCTGCCAGCCGGGCAGGACTTCGACGAGCCGGCCATCGGCGAGATCGCGCTTGCACAGGAAGGCGGGCAGGCTGGCAATGCCGAGTTCGCTGAGCACCGCCTGTCGAAGCAGCAGCAGGTCGTTGCACAGCAGGCGCGGCAGGAAGTCGACGGAGACTTCGAGATCGTCCTTGTGCAACGCCCAGCGGTGGCGGCGATCGACCGTGCCGCTGGCGAGCAGATCGAAGCGCGGCAGCTCGACGTGGCTTTGCGGCATGCCCTTGCGTTCGAAATAGCCGGGTGCGCCGAAGACACCGCAACCGGTGCTGCCGAGCTTGACCGCGATCAGGCCTGAATCGGGGAAGGGGCCGACGGCGAGGGCGACGTCGAACCCGGCCCGCAGCAGCCCGATCGCATCGTCGGAGAGCACGCTGACCAGGCGGACGTCGGGAAATTGCTGCAGGAATTCGGCGAGCAGCGGCCCGATCAGGCTTTGGCCAAGCACATAGGGAATGGCGATCCGGACCACGCCCTGGGGCGTGCTGCGTCCGTCGAGCAATGCCCGCTCGCCGTCGCGCAGCACGCCCATCGATCGCAGGCAATATTGGAAGAAGAGCTGACCTTCCTGGGTGGGCGTGACCGCACGCGTCGACCTGTGGAGCAGCTGGACGCCGAGATGCTCCTCGAGCCGTGTCAGTCGACGGCTCACCGTCGACTTGGGAAGACCCAGCGCCTGCCCCGCCCGAGTCAGATTTTCGGTCTCGACCACTTTCGTGAAGACCATCAGATCGCCGAGATCGAGCATCCTCGAACGCTAGAGCTTCGTTCCGGATACGGCAACACATCGTTGCACGATGACGGGCTAGCGACTGGAAGGACGAACCATCACGCTTGCAGAACGACAGCGGACCAACGCTGCGCAGCCGGCACGACACTCGGCCATGCTTGAGGAGGGGAAGGATTATGAAGAGGCTCCATCACGGGCTCCGCGCCGCCTATCTTGCGGCCACTGCTCTGACGATGCTCGCGCCCGTCGCTGCCTTTGCCCAGGCTCCGGCGGAAGGCGACGCTGGCGCGGACCCCGTCGCGGCGGCCCCGGCGGACGAGATTGCCCCGGTGCCCACCGACGAGGAAGAGATCATCATCACCGGTACGAGCGTCGGGCGCCCCGCGCTCGATACGCCGCTTGCGGTGACCACGATCGGCGACGAGCGGCTGCAGAAGCTGAGCGTGAGCAGCCAGGCGGACATCCTCAACACCATCCCGACGATCAAGGCCGATGCAAGCGGCGGCGAGGTGGCGTCGAACGTGTTCGTCGCCGGCCTGCCTTCGGGCGGCCAGTATCAATTCACTCCGCTCATGTATGACGGCATGCCGATCTTCAGCAGCTTCGGCCTCAACAGTTCGGCTTACGACGTCTATGCGCGCAACGATCTCGGCATCCAGCGGCTCGAATTCGTCCGCGGCGGCGTTTCCAACCTGTTCGGCCCCGGATCGGTGGCCGGCCTGATCAACTACATCTCGGCGACGGGCGGCCCCGAGCATCACGGAATCGCCCAGCTCGAATGGGCGGAGCGCGGCCGCATGCGCGCCGATTTCGCCGTGAACGGGCCGGCCGGAGGCAATCTCTTCTACGCCCTCTCTGGTTTCGTGCGCACCGACGAGGGGCCGATCCGTACCGGCCTCCCGACCGAGGGTTTCCAGCTTCGCGGCAACCTCAAATACGAATTCAACAGCGGCCGGGGCTCGGTCACTGTGTTCGGCCAATATATCGACGATCAGACCCAATTCTATCTGCCGATCCCGCTCGACGGGACGACCCGCAATCGAGTGCGCGGCAATGACGGCAAGATTGTCTACTCGGTCCAGGGGCCGGAGGCCGGCCGCCTCGGCTTCAACACGCCCGACGGGCGGTTCCGAACCGAGATCACCGAAGGCGTGACTACCAAAGGCGGCATGGTCGGCCTTGCCTTCGACAATGATTTCGGCGGCATCGGGATCAATGGCCGCGTCCGCTATGCCGATTACAAGCACAGGTTCGGCCTGTTCTCCGACGGCGACGGAATCATCAACGTTCCCGAATCCCTGCAGGGATTCCTCACCAACCGAGGTCTTGGATCCCTCGCGAATGCGAGCTTCACCTTCGCCGACAACGGCGTAGCGGTGCCGTCCGACTATCTGCTGTTCGCCAATCGAACCACCGACCGGGATCGGCCCGCAACGGATTTCAGCGCCGAGCTCAACCTGACAGCAAAGGCGACCACCGGTGCAATCCAGCACAATTTCACCCTCGGCGGCTTCTATGCCAACGCAAAGGCGCGCGACGTCAACGTGACGTCCACCTACTTGGCGGAGTTGAACAACCGGCCGAGGCTGATCAACCTGTCGGTGCGTAATCCGATCACCGGCGCCGTCACCATCGTGTCGGCTGACGGACTGATCAACGCGGGGGCCGGCTACGTCAACAACCGCCACCAAGCGGAGCGCTATGCCGCCTACGTCGCCGACCAGATCGAAGCCGGGCGTTTCTCGCTCGACATCGGCGCCCGCGTCGAACATTTCAAAGGCGACATCCGCCGCGAGCGCACCGCCACGTTCGTCACGGACACCGCGACCCCGAACCTCGCAACCGCATTGCGCGATGTGATCTGGGGCAACGACACCTTCCTCGCCGCCGAGGTCGACACGACCGAGTGGGCGGTCGCGGCCGGCGCGCTGTATCGTATCAGCGACAATTTCAGCCTCTACGCCAATGCGTCGCGAGGCTACTTCTTCCCGGAAATCCGCTCGGTGACCTTCAATGCGCTCGGCGAGGCCGCATCCTATGAAGGCGAGATCATCAAGCAGGCTTCGGCGGGCCTCAAGTTCGACGGCGGCCGCTTTGCCGGAACGATTGCCGGTTTTTATACCAAGCTCGACAACCGGCGGCAGGTGCTGTTCGTCAATGACGGTGCCGGCGGGCTTACCGAGCGGGTCAATCTGGTCGGGACCGAGAGCTATGGGCTGGAGGCGACGGCGCTCATACGGTTGTTCAGGAATTTGCGGATCGAGGGCAATCTCACACTCCAGGACCATAAATATACCGATTTCGACACCACCCCCGCGAACATCGGCAACGAGCTCGAGCGCCAGCCCAACCTCCTCTACAATGCCGGCCTGTTCTACGATGACGATCGCTTCGATTTCTCGCTGTTCACAAACTATACCGGCGACACTTTCACGGCCGCGAACAACGCCATCGAACTCGAAGGCTTCAACGTCGTCAACCTCGACGCGGGCGTGAAGTTTCCCGTGCGCGGAGTCGCCGTGCGCGCCGCGATCAACGTCTTCAACCTGCTGGACAGCGACGCCACCACCGAAGGGTCGCCGCGGCAGGATTCCTCGCAATCGGCCGGCGGCGCGTTCTTCGTCGGGCGTCCGGTGCTGCCGCGCCGCATCACCGCGCGGCTCAGCATCGCCTTTTGAGTTCTCCCCTGGCGGGACGGCGCAGGTCGTCCCGCCATTTTCTCGTACCGAGGCAGGTTTGACCCAGGATTCCAACACGGCACGCGCGATTCTAAAGGCCAATGATCGCGGCGGCTACACGGTGCCGAACGGCCGGGTCTATCCGTTCCAGTGGAACTGGGATTCGGCTTTCGTAGCGCTCGGCTTCGACACCTTCGACCGGGATCGCGCCTGGACCGAAATCGAGACCCTGTTCCGCGCGCAATGGCCGGACGGCTTCGTCCCCCACATCGTGTTCTGGCAGGAGGATGACGGCTATTTCCCTGGGCCGGGTGTCTGGGACAGCGGGCGGACGCCGCCGACGTCGGGGATCACCCAGCCACCGGTCGCGGCGACTGTCGTCCGCACGCTGTGGGACAGTGCCGCGGCCGCCGGACAATCCGAACATTATCGCCCGCGCGCCCAGGCGCTGTTCGATCGCCTGCTTGGCTGGCATCGCTGGTTCGCCGAGCATCGCGATGCCAATCGCAGCGGCGTCGTCGTGGCGATGCATCCGTGGGAAACCGGCCGCGACAATTCCCCGGAATGGGATGTGCCGGGCGTCCCGATCGATGTCTCGAACGTCGGTGAATATACAAGGCGCGACACCGGCCATCTCGACGCCAAGATGCGCCCGACGAAGCTGGAATATGATCGCTATCTCGCCCTCGTCCAGTTCGGGCGGGCCGCGGGATGGGACCATGCGGCGATCGCGCGCAGCAATCCATTCCGGGTCGCCGACGTCGGCATGTCGATGATCCTGCTGCGCGCCAACCGGGATCTGCTCGCTCTGGCACAGGCGCTCGGCCGGAACGGCGACGAGATTGCGAGGTGGATCGCCGACGCCGAAGCCGGGATCCACATTCTCTGGGACGCCGAGCGCCGCACCTGGTGCTCGCGCGATCTGCTCACCGGGCGGCATTCGGGTTATGTCACCAGCGCATCCTTCCTGAGCTTCTACGCGGGGCTTCGCGATCCCGAGCGGGATGAGGCGATGATGGCCCATTTCGACCGCATCGCGGAGCGGGTGCGCTACATGGTGCCGAGCCTCGATCCCGACGATACCGGGTTTCAGATGATCCGCTATTGGCGCGGTCCGGTCTGGGCGGTGGTCAACTGGATGATCGGCCAGGGCCTGGCGGAAGCTGGCCACGAAGCGCGCGCGAAGCGGGTGCGCTCGGATACGCTCGCCCTTATCCAGGGCAGCGGCTTTTACGAGGCGTTCAACCCACTCGACGGCTCCGGCAGTGGCGGCGACGATTTTTCCTGGACTGCCGCGATCGCCCTTGCGTGGCAGACGCCGAGCTGATCGACTTTGCGCTGGCGCGGCGCCGAATTGTCGGCAATTCGCCGCGCATGAGCAGCAGATTTGTGTCGATCGCCCTCGTGGCAGCATTTTTCGTCGGGAGTTCCGGGGCGGCTTACGCCGCTGAGGAAGACGAGTTCGACCCGCTCAAGGTCGACGTCGTCGATGCGATCGAATGCCGCCTTGACCCAGGCACCTATACAGGCTTCGCCTTCGCACTCGACTCCGAGGAGGCCGGATACAAGGCGCGAGGCTGGAAGAAGCAGGAATCGGGCAATTCCTTTCTCGCCCAATATCAACTGCCGGAGCCGGTCACCGTCGCCGGGCAGGCAACCCGCACGATCGTCTTCTCGAGCTCGGCAATCATGGCGCTGCTCGATGGCGATCCTCAGAGCTTCGCGGCTGCCGAAAAGATCAACAATGCGGTTCCCGGCGGCGCGAAGTTCTTGGGAGAGCGCCTCGTCCACAGCGAGAGCGAAACGGCCGAAGGCATGAAGATCACCTCAACCGTCAAACGCGTCCTCTCCAACGTGACCAGCCATCCGGGAAAGACCTTGCTGGGCTGTTCCTACACGTTGGAGATCGAGGATTAGCGCGCGGTTCCAGTCGCCACGCATCGGCGCGCAAGATTGACCCTCGAGCGGGCGTGGCCTCATCCTCCGAGGCTCTTGCCGCCTGACCGTCCGCGATCGGCGGGCGCTGCTTCGCAGATAGAGTTCGAGAAATGCCGAAGCAAACCTCTGCCGGCCGCAACAGATGCGCCGACTCGGAGTCGGTCGGCACGTCGCGCGGGACGAGATGGATCACGCGGAAGGCTTCTTCTGCGGCTCCTTCGAGGATGATTGAAGTGCCGGCATGGAATCGGATGTGCGGCGACCCGATCACCGGTGGGCTGTCGGCCAAAGGCTGGCCCTCCAGCGCGTTGGGAACCCCACAGGAAGGTGCCGCGCTCCCTGGTCGTGTGCCCGCAGAATGCCTGGGAGCGGGGCGTGGTCTCCGTGCCCAGACCCAAGGCCGCGAGCTATTGGCGAGGTCCGTCGAGAATGATGAGGGCTGCGATCGGCGCCGCCAACATGCGCGCCGCCTCCTCCTCCAGCAGGTCCAGCCCGGATCTGTCGAGATTCGAATCGAGAAGCGCCATTTGTTGAGGCCCTTCCAGGATTGCTGTCCTGGAATTCGCCTCCAGCCGGCTGATATCCTGTGGATAATACGGGGTCGGCAATGACTCGTTAACCACTTTCCGTTAGCAATGTGCAGGGGCGCCGGTCCGGGGGGAGCGGCCAAGATGCAGGGCCGATCGTGATTGAGAATGGCGAACATTCCGCCTTGCCGCGGTGGCGGGCGACACGGTGGCTCGTCGAAACGAAGGGCGACATTCGGGAAGAGATCCAGCCGTCACTGGTCAAGGGCCTGTACGGTGGCGTGCCGATCTTCCTTGGCGGCGTCGTCAACACCATCGCGGTGTCGACTCTGATCGGACTGCGCATCCCGACAATTCCGTTCCTGATCTGGGCGGCGATCGAGATCGCACTGGCCTGCATAAGGTTGCCGTTGCTGGTTCACGCGCATCGGGCGATCGCGCGCGGTGCCCGGCCCCGCACCGATCTCTACATCGCGCTTGCCGTCGCCTGGGCGGCGTCGGTCGGCTACGGCGCGCTGATCAGCCTCGTCAGCGGTGATTTCGTTGCGTCGACGCTCGCCTGTCTTTCCGCCGCGGCAATGGCCGGCGGCATCGCCTTCCGAAATTTCTCCGCTCCGCGGCTCGTAGCGGTGATGATCGCACTCAGCCTCGGGCCGTGCATGATCGGCGGCTTCCTGTCCGGCGAGCCGATCCTGTCGGTTATCGCGCTCCAGATACCCGCTTACGGCTTTGCAGTGACGCTCGCCGCCTTCCGGCTGCACGGGCTGCTGGTGCGGACGATGGAATCGGAACATGCCAACCGTCAGCTAGCGCTGCACGATCCGCTGACCGGCCTCAGGAATCGGGCAGGGCTGGAAGAGGAAGTCGAGCGGCGACTGACGCTGTCCGATGTCCACGGTCAGACCGTCTTGCTCTATCTCGATCTCGACGGCTTCAAGAGCGTCAACGATACCTACGGTCACGCCGCCGGTGACGCCTTGCTCCGCCAGCTCGCGCATCGCCTGCGCAACGCGACAGGGCCGGACGATCTGGTGGCGCGGATCGGCGGGGACGAATTCGTCGTCGTGACCAGCGGTCTCGACGCCGCTGCGGCGGTGCAGGCCGGGGAACGGATCGGCGCGGAGCTTTCACGCCGCCCCTACGATCTCGGCCGCGACACCGCGCGCGTGGGCGCCAGCGTCGGTCTGGCCCTTCACCCGATCCACGGCCGCGATTTCGAAACCCTGTTTTCGGCGGCCGACGCGGCGCTCTATCAGGCAAAGGCGGTCGGCAGTGCCGCCTGCTTCGTTGCGGCGACACCGCCGCCGGCCGCCCCGCGCGCCGAACCGAGGCGGGCACGTGCCTACGGCTGATTCGAGTCCGCGCGTGGGGAAGCGTCTTCGGGAGTGTGGTCGTGGGGGAGCTGGCCCGGCCCTGCACCTTCATGCGCCAGGCAAAGTGATCCGTTCGTATACGGATGGCGGAGACGGAGGGATTCGAACCCTCGGTAGGAGTAATCCCCCTACGGCGGTTTAGCAAACCGCTGGTTTCAGCCACTCACCCACGTCTCCGGATGCGCCGATGCGCGGCTATAGCGAGGGCCGGGCCGCGGTTCAACCGGTCCTGGAAGGCTTCCTGCTCTCTTTGTGGTCGTTCCGGCTCGATATCGATTCGCTCTGTCGCGCCGGCCCTGCGCGTTCATTGTGATGAAACCTCGCCGGGGTTACCGTTCGCTAACTATTTTAGCGGGGCCGAGGGGCTAACATGTTCAGGACTCACCTTTTGACGCTTGCCGCTGCGGCGGCGCTCACGCTCGGCGGCGCGGCCGCCAATGCACAGATCACCACCGTCGATCCGAACACCAGCGTCACGCCCGAGGGCGAAGCGGCACCGTCCGGCGAATGGGCGCCGGTCGATGCCGGCGAGGTCGACAGCGAAGCGACGACATCGACGCCGTCGACCTATGACAGCCAGCCCGCGGGGCAGACCGCCAGCGAGCGTGCCAGCGCTGCATCGAGCGGGGACACGGTGCCGCGCAAGGACGTGTTCAGCGCCGCCGAGGGCGTGTTCGGCAAGGGCGCCGAGGGACTTGGCGATCTGATCGAGAAACTGCTCAAGGAGCAGGGCGAGCCCAGCGCCTATATCACCGGGCGCGAGGCCGGCGGCGCGTTCGTTGCCGGGGTGCGCTACGGCTCTGGAACCTTGCACCACCAGGTGGAAGGCGATCGTCCGATTTACTGGACCGGCCCATCGATCGGCTTCGATTTCGGCGCCGATGCGAGCAAGGTCTTCGTGCTCGTCTACAATCTTCATGACGGCGAGCGGATCTTCCGCCGCTACCCCGCGGCCGAAGGCAATGCCTATGTCGTCGGCGGCTTCACCGCCAGCTATCTGCGCCGCGGCGACACCGTGCTGATCCCGGTTCGCCTTGGCGTCGGTGCGCGGCTCGGAGTCAATGCCGGCTACATGCGCTTCAGCCAGAAGAATCGCTGGCTGCCGTTCTAAGCCTCTGACTGCCGTCTCCGTCGCCTGCGTACAGGGAGGGTGGCGGACGGTTCACGTCACGAGCCGCTTCATGCCCTCGATCGTATCCGCTTCCGCCGCCGGCTTGTCGCGCCGGATGCGGGAGATGCGGGGAAAGCGCATTGCGAGACCGGACTTGTGGCGTTTTGATTCGTGGATTGAATCGAACGCCACTTCGAGCACCAGGCTCTTCTCGACCTCGCGCACCGGGCCGAAGCGCTGGAGCGTGTTGTTGCGCACGAACCGGTCGAGCCACATCAGCTCCTCGTCGGTGAAACCGAAATAGGCCTTGCCGACCGGTGACAGCTCGCCTTCCGCGGTCCAACAGCCGAAGGTGAAATCCGAATAATAAGAGGATCGCTTGCCGCTGCCGCGCGCCGCATACATCAGCACGCAGTCGGCGGTGAGCGGATCGCGCTTCCATTTGTACCAAAGGCCCGTCTTGCGCCCCGGAAGATAGACGCTGTCGCGGCGCTTCAGCATCACGCCTTCGATCGCGACATCGCGCGCCCCGGCGCGGATCTCCTCGAGCGCCTCGAAGCTGTCGGCCTCGATCAGCGCGGAGACGTCGAACCGACCAGGATCGAGATCCTGCGCGAACCGCTCCAGCCGCAGCCGCCGCTCCGACCATGGATGCTGGCGCAGATCCTCCGTCCCGTCGAACAGGATGTCGTAGAGCCGGACGAAGGCGGGGAAATCGCGCAGCATCTTCGGCGAAACCGTCTTGCGGCCGAGCCTCTGCTGGAGCGCGTTGAAGCTGGCGGCGGCCCCGCCATGCTCGTCGGCGCCCTGCGCCTCGCCCTTGACCAGCAATTCCCCGTCGAGGACGCCGGCTTGGGCGAAGGCTTCCGCAACTTCGGGGAAGCTGCCGGTGATGTCGTCGCCGGCGCGGCTGTAAAGGCGGGTCTCGCCCGCGACTCCGACGATCTGGACGCGGATCCCGTCCCATTTCCACTCGGCCGCATAATCCTCGAGCGACACCCGCAGATCCTCGAGCGGGTGGGCCAGCATGAAGGGACGGAAGACGGGTACGTTCTCGGACGTCGGCTGGGCGCCTCGCCCCTCCGCCCAGGCGAAGAGCGGCAGATAGGGCGGGCCGATCCCGTGCCATACCTCCTCGACGGCATCGACTTCGAGGCCGAAAGCCTGCGCCAAAGCCGTCTTGGCCAGCCGGGCGGAGACTCCGATGCGGAGCTCGCCGGTGGCGAGCTTGAGCAAGGCATATCGGCCGCTCGCATCGAGATGGTCGAGCATCTGGGCGAGCGCGCCCGGAGCGTCGGCGCGGCCGAGACCCTGCAGGCGTTCGATCACGGCGGAGATGCCGAGGGTGCCGTCGTCGATCTCCGGCGGCTGATCGACCGGCTTCGGCCACAGCAGCGACGCGGTCTCGGCGAGATCGCCGACATAATCGTAGCTCATGTAAAAGAGCGCGGGATCGACCCGCTCCTCGACGATGCCCCGAATCGCTGCGCCCTTCACCGCGGGCAGGTTGAGCTCGCCTGTCAGCGCGGCGAGTGCATAGCCGCGATCCGGATCGGGCGTGCGGCGAAGGTAATCGCCGATCAGCTTCAATTTGCCATTGCGCGAGCGCGTGTAGACGAGGGCGTCGAGGAGCTGGGAAAATTCGCGCATCGCGACCGTAACGACCGGCGGAGCCGCAGTTTCCCGCGATCCCGATTTCGATCGTCCTCAGTCGGCCGGATTGTGCTTGGTGAGGAAGGCCTCCAGCCGGTCGAAATAATCCTTGCGGTTCTCGGGGTTGGTCAGACCGTGCCCCTCGCCGGGATAGACGTGATATTCGAACGGCTTCCCGGCCTTCTCGAGCGCCTTGGCATAGAGCGCCGATTGCTTTAGCGGCACCCGCTGATCCTTCGCGCCATGGGTGATCAGGACGGGCACGGAGAGACGCGGGACCTGCCCCATCGGCGAGATGTCGCTGAGGTTGAAGCTCTGCTCGCCGCGCACCCGATCCTTCCACTTTCGCGCGGACTTGGCGTTGATGAAGAAGTCGCGCGAATATTTGAGCTGACGGGGCACGTCCATGACGCCGGCGAAGCTCGCCGCGCACCGGTAGCGTTCGGGGTTGCGGGTGGCGCCCCACATCGCTGCATAGCCGCCGTAAGACGCGCCGACGATGCAGACACGCTTGGGATCGGCAATGCCCTGCTTGACCAGCCAGTCCATGCCGTCGTCGAGGTCGTCCTGCATCGCGCGGCCCCATTGGCCGGTGCCCTTGTCCTCGAACGATCGGCCGTAGCTTTCCGAGCCGCGGTAATTGGGCTGGAGCACGGCATAGCCGCGGTTGGCGAGAAGCTGCACTTCCGCATCGAAATCGCCGCGGTCGCGCACCCCGTAGGGGCCGCCGTGCGGCATGATGATCAACGGCAGGTTCTTGGCCTCGCGTCCGACCGGCAATGTCAGATAAGCGGGGATCTTGAGGCCATCGCGGGCGGTATAGGAGACGGCCTTGGAGGCGGCGAGCTTGAAGGCCCGGATCTTCTCGTTGACCATCGCCAGCCGCTGCATCACGCCGTTGGCGGTCTGGAAGATGTAATAGGTGCCGGGATCGTTGGTGCCGGTGACGAGGACGACCATCTTCGAACCGTCGCGGCTCTGCGAGACGATCCACGCCTCCTTGTTGCCGACAGCCTTGTCGATCGCTGCCTGGACTTCTTTCCGCTCCGGGTCGAACCACTCCACCCTGTCACGGACATCGGTATAGTAAGCGGCCCTGATCCCGGACCCGTCCGGCTGCAGCGTGAAATCGGAGACGTCGTTCTCCGGTGCTGCAAAGACGAGCTCACCGGTCTGCAACGTAGCGTAATCGAACCGGTAGACGGCGTCGCGTCCGGTCTTCTCGCTGGACAGGATATAACCCTTGTCGCTGTCGAGTGCGAAGCGCATCAGACCGAGCGATGCCTTTACGTCGTCGATCTTCGCCCTGCCGGCGTAGCGGAAGGCGTTGGACCCGGGGCTGCGGTAGACCATCACCCATTTGTCGCCTTCGATGCCGGTCCCGGCACGGACGAAGCCGTTGCCGTCGGCATACCATTCCCAGATGCCCTTGCGCTCGGCGACGACCTGCTTGAAGCCGTCGCCCTCCAGGTCGACCCGGTAAACCGAGGGCCAATCGTAGACGGTGCGCTGAATCGACAAGAGCAGCCATTTGCCGTCGGGGTCGACGTAGAGGATGTCGTCACCCTCGAGCCCCTGCTCCCTCTTGCCGACGAACCGCGTCTTGCCAGTGGCAACATCGTGGGCGAGCAGGCGCGTCATATAGGCTTCGTCGTCGAGCCAGGGCGTCGTCTTGCCGGCGCTGATCAGCACCGTGCCGTTGCCGGCCCAGCGATAGGAGGCGATTTCCCAATCGTCAGGCAGCCTGAACGAGTTGATCTTGGCGGTCGTCGGATCGATGATGCCCAGGGTAGACTGGCCTGGCGTGCCGAGCATCGCCAGCAGCAGCTTGCCGTCCGGCGAAAGCGAGGGCCCCGAGATCAGCGGCGTGCGGGCGAGCTCGGCGGTGGGGATGCGGACCGGCCCGGCGTCCGCTTTGACTTTCGCCCCGGCCTCGTTCGCAGCAAGTGCCGCAGCCGGTGACACAGCATTGACGATCGCCGCGCCGACGAGCGCGGCGGCGAACCACCTTGTGATCATGAGCAGCCCCCTGCTTCCCTGTAGAGGCTGGATCCTAACGCAAACTCCTCGAAAGGCCAGCCCTAGACGAGCGTCAGGGCGTTCAGCGCCAGGATGATGCCGAACAGCAGAAAAAGCGCGGCGGCGCTGAGCCGGATTGCGCGAACCGGCACGACAGCGACCAGGCGATCGCCAAGCATCACCGCGGGCACACTTGCAGCCATTACGCCGGCGAGGGCGCCCAACGAGGCGAGAGCGGCGGAATCGAACCGCGCTGCGATCGAAAATGTGAGGAACTGGGTCTTGTCACCGAATTCGGCGATGAAGAAGCAGGCGAAGCTCGCTGCGAACGCGCCGACGCGCGGGCCGATGAGAATGTTCGGCGGCTTGCGTGCAAACAGCCCTGCGCCGCCGGCGAACAGCAAGGCGAGCGCGGTGAGCAGGGTCAGCGCCCGGATCGTCATCCAGTCATTGACAAGGATGCCGCCGAAGCCGGCGATCGCGGCGTGGATCGCCGCCGCCAGCGCAACCCCGACAAGGATTGGCAGCGGTCGGCCGTGGCGTGCGGCGAGCGCGGCGACGAGCAACTGGGTCTTGTCGCCCCACTCGGCGAGCCCCGCGGCGACGAATGCGGAGACGAGCGCGTCCAAGCGCTCAGGCGCCGAGCCGCACCGATACCGACGCGAGCAGCGCCTGGCTCGCTTTCTCGTCCAGTTTCTCGCAGCCGATCGCGTCCTGAAGGCGCGCAAGATAGAGTGCGGTGGGGCAGGCGCGGATGTCGGAAGACGTCTCAGCGACCGCCCGCTCGAGCGCCTCGGCGACCCGCACCACCGGAGTCAGTCCATAAGCCGCCGCGAGGGTCCGAATCGTCTCCACCCGGGCTGTGAAATCGCGCGGCGAGAGCCTGCGGGTAAGATTGGACAGCGTTTCGAGCCGGTCGCAGAGCTCCGCCCGTACCAGCAGCATCGCGTCGTTACCGTGTTGCATCTTACCCTCCGCCTTGCCTGCACACCATGCGCCGACATGGTTACCGGACCATGAAGCCGCGGGCGGTGACGAATGCGGAGACTGAGAAATGACGCGCGGCTTGACATCCTCCTGTCTTCGGGGCAGAGGCATCACCGCATGAAAGCGGCGTCTGCGCCGCTTTTTTTCATCCATTTCCAATCTGAAGAGGCTGTCATGGCCAAGCCGACAACCGTCAAGATCAAGCTCGTCAGCACTGCCGACACCGGCTTCTTCTACGTCACCAAGAAGAATCCGCGGAACATCACCGAGAAGATGACCTTCCGCAAATACGACCCCGTCGTGCGCAAGCACGTCGAGTTCAAGGAAGCGAAGATCAAGTAAGGCGCTGCGGGGGCAATCGCCCTCGCGCATGGCCGGCTTGAGAGGCGTCCCCGCGTAAGCGGCCGGCGCCTTTTTCGCGTGGACTCCCTCTCCCAGGCCGGGAGAGGGATTTTCCGTTATTCCGCAGCCTGGGCCGTGGGCGCGTTCTCGGCGAAGGGCGCGAGCTGCGCGGCGAGGGCCTTCTGGAATGCAGGCCGCGATTCGCAGCGCTGCTGATAGGCCGCGAGTGCCGGTCGCCGCGCGACGAGGTCGGTGTGGCGCAGGATGCGCAGCACGGTTGTCATCATCAGGTCGCCGGCGGTGAACACGTCGCTGTCGAGATAGTCACGGCTGCCGAGCCGCCCTGCAAGGGAATCGAGCCTCTTCTCGACCATCTGCTCCGCGCCGGGCCGACGCAGCTTCGCCCACTCCTCGTTGGGATAGAACAGGTCGATCAGCGAGAGGTTCTGGACGTGCGGTTCGATGCTGTTGATCGCTGCGAATATCCACTGGATCGCATGGCCACGCGCGGCTGGATCGCGCGGCAGCAGCACGTCCGACTTCTCGCCGATGTGGAGCAGGATCGCCCCCGATTCGAACAGGGTGAGGCCATCCTCCTCCAGCACCGGAACCTGACCGAACGGCTGCATCGCGCGATAGTCCGGGCTGTCCTGATCGCCCTGGCCGATCAGCCGTTCTTCATAAGCGATGCCGGCCTCCTCGAGCGCCCAGCGGACACGGAGATCGCGCACCAACCCGGCGGCGAATGGCGGCACCCAGCGAAATGCGGTGAGTCTGATCATCTGGTCTCTCCTACTCTGCGGCCTGCTGCACGGCGCAGCAGGTGTGGGCCTGGGGCTGGTCCCCATATTCGTCATGGCGGCGCAGCCAGCCCATGATTTCGTCACCCTCGTTGCGACCCTTCGGCGTCATGTCGAGCCAGCCGAAGGCGCCCGCCACCGCCTCTGCGCCCCGCGCGTACGTCGAGTAGGTGTGATAGATTCGTCCGTCCTCGTCCTTGGCGAAGATGCTGTGGCCGTGGAGGTCCTCCATCGGAGAATTGGTGGTGCCGTAATTGTAGGGGGCCTCACCGGCCGCGATCTGCTCGAGTGTCCAGGAGACGCCGTAATCGTAGTTGAAGCTCGATCCACCGGACGAGACCCACGCGAAGGTCCAACCCATCCGGCGTTTCGCGGCCTCGATCTCGGTCACCGGTGCCCGTGAGACTGCGATGTAGCTGAGATCGGCATGCTCGAAATGGCGTCGGGAGGGATCGACGTCGTCAGCCGTGGAGGCGCAGCCCGGACAGATATCGCCGCCGGGCGGCAGCATGAAATGCTGGACGGCAAGCTGGCTGCGGCCCTGAAAAAGGTCGGACAGGTGCATTGGCCCGGTTGCGGTATCGAACACATAATCCTGATCCACCAGCACCCACGGCAAGGCGCGGCGTTCTTCGAGCAGGGCGTCTCGCGCCCGGGTGAGCGCCTTTTCGTTCCGCAGATGTGCCTTGCGGGCGGTGAGCCATTCCTCGCGGCCGACGATACGCCTTTCCATCATGCTTCTCCCTTCAGTGCCTCTCTCAAGAATTCGTTGCTGACCGCGGTGTCGTCCGCGCCGGTCATCAGGCGCTGGAACATCAGCACGGCGACCGTGTCGGTCCTCGGGTCGGCGAAGAAGGTGGTGCCGGTACCGCCCCACCAGCCAAATCGGCCCGGATGCGCGGAGACCGGATCGGGCGCGGTGACCACCGACATGCCGAGGCCCCAGCCGTTGGTCTTCCAGAAATCGGGGAAGAACGGAGAGGCGGCCTTGACCTCGGCCGGGATCTGATCGCGCCGCATCTCCGCAATGCTGTCGGGCTTGAGGATGCGCTTGTCTCGATAGGTGCCGCCGGCGAGGAGCATACGCCCGAACGCCGCGAAATCATCCACCGTGGAGGCAAGTCCGCCACCGCCAAGTTCCATCGGCGGCACTCTGGAGACGTCGAAGCCCTTGGGCCACGGTTGCAGCGCACCGCTCTCCGGATTGCGGGCATAAAGCGTCGCCAGCCGATCCTGCTTGGCGGGCGGCACGAAGAAGGCGGTGTCCTTCATCCCGAGCGGCACGAAGATGCGCTCGTGCAGGAAGGCGCCGAGCGTCTGGCCGCTGGCCCGCGCGATCAGCACGCCGGCAACGTCGAGGCCGGTATGATAGAGCCAGCGCTCGCCCGGATGGTAGGCAAGCGGGAGCGTCCCGAGCCGGCGCATATATTCGTCCTGCGAATGGGCGAACAGGGTCGGTCCCGGCGCGAGCTCGAGTGCGTTGAAACGGGTGAGCAGCGGCGAGCTCGAAGGGTCCGTGAAGACGGCACCCAGCCCCATGCGCATCGTCAGGAGATCGCGAAGTGTGATCGCGCGCTTGGTCGGCACTGTCGCGTCGATCGGCCCCTCTAGGCTGCGCACCACCTGGCGGTCGGCCAGTTCGGGAAGCCAGCGGTCGACCGGATCGTCGAGCCGGACCTTGCCCTCCTCGACGAGGATCATCGCGCCGGCCGCCGTCACCGGCTTGCTGATCGAGGCGACCCGGAAGATCGTGTCGCGCTGCATCGGAGTCCCGGATTCGAAGCTCTGCAGGCCCGCGACATGGACTTTGGATGATCCGCTGCGATCGACCAGCGCCACCAAACCGGCAAGCGAGCGATCGGTGACATGGGCGTCGAGCGCGGCGCGCAGGGGGCTGATGTTGGCCGCGACCGCGTCGGATCCGATGAACGCGGTGCCGCAGAGCGCTGCCGCGCCGGCGCCGAAATCTCGCCGAGTCATCACCATCCTGCTCCGTCCTTGCCGCGGACGCGAATCGCCGCGTCCGGTCTTGTCGCCCAGAATAGTTGCATATACAAGTATCCGATGAATGCCTTCGAAGTGGCCCATGCCATCCGTGCCGATTGTCTCTGCTTCCGCGCCCGCCGGGTCGCCCGGGTGATCACCCGCGCCTATGACGAGGCGCTGCGGCCGCTCGGACTTCAGGCGACCCAACTCACCTTGATGAGCGGCATCGCCGCGGCCGGCGACGGCGGCCAGCCGATGGGCCGCCTTGCCGACATCCTCGCGATCGATGCTGCCACCCTGTCGCGAAACCTGAAGCTGATCGAGAAAGCGGGGTTCGCCGAGATCGGGCGCGACCCCCGTGACAAGCGCGTGCGAATCGTCCGGCTGACCGGCGAAGGCGAACTGATGCTCCACCAGGCGTTGCCGCGATGGCAGCAGGCGCAGCGAGAGGTGGTCCGCAGTCTCGGCGGCGATTCGGCGGGCGCGGCGCTGTGCGGGCAGTTCGACGATGCGACCCGAGCCGTGCAGGCTGCCTTCGACTTCTAGAGCCTGATCATCTTAGGTTGGAGCGTTTAGCTCCGACCTGAGGTGTGAATCAGGCTCTCAACCAGTGACGAGAGCATGATTCACGGATCAGGCTGATTCAGCCTGACCCGATCATGCTCTAGGAGTGGGTATCGTTCTCGAGCGAGGTCGGTGCCTGCGCTTCCGGAGCGCCTTGCTCGGGAGGTGCCGGAGCGGCGATCTCCGCCTCTGCTGCGTCCCTCTCGGCCGCAGCTTCCAGCAGCCCTGCAACGGCTGCGACGAACTTCATCACCGAGATCGGCTTGGAGACATAGCCTTCCGCCCCGGCGTCCCGGATTCGCTCCTCGTCGCCCTTGGCCGCATAGGCGGTCACCGCCATGATCGGCGTGCGCTTCAGCTCGTCGTCCTGCTTGAGCTGCTCGATGAGCTCCAGACCGCTGATATGCGGCATCTGGATGTCCATCACGATCAGATCGGGCGCGAAGTTTCGCGCGCGCTCGATTGCCTCCCGGCCGTCGCGAACGGGCTCGGCCGCATAGCCGTGCGCCCGCAACAGGTCGCAGAAGAGTTTCAGGTTGAGTTCGTTGTCCTCGACAACGAGGATTTTTTGTACCACCGGCCCCCATTAGGCGATGACGATTCCCGACACAAACAATCCCGAAGCTCTTGGCCTTGCCGCACTCGGCTGGGCGCTGAGCGATCAGCCGCGTGCCGAGAGGCTGCTGGCGCTGACCGGTCTCACCCCGCAGGATCTGCGCGAACGGATCGACGATCCAAGCCTGCTCGCGGCCGTGATCGGCTTCCTCGAATCCTACGAGCCGGATCTGGTCGCCTGTGCCGACGCGCTCGGAGTCTCGCCCGCCACCCTTGTCGAAGCCGGACGGAGACTTGGATCATGAGCCGCCCCTTGCTGATTACCGATTGCGATGAAGTGCTGCTCAACATGATCTCGCACTTCGCCGAATGGCTGGAGGAGGCGCACGATCTCTCGTTCGATCTCTATACCGACAGCTTCCAGAAGGCGATCCGCACCCGCGCCGGCGAATCGCTTCCGGAGGAGCGGATCTGGCCGCTGCTCGACGGCTTCTTCCGAACCGAGATGGAGCGGCAGAATATCGTTCCCGGTGCTGCCGAGGCGCTGGCCGCGATCGGCGCACACGCCGACATCGTGATCCTGACCAACGTCGGCGACGAGCACGAGGCGGGGCGGGTCGAGCAGCTCGGCCGGTTCGAGATCCATCATCGGGTGCTCTGCAACCGCGGCGGCAAGGGCCGGCCGGTCAGGGAACTGGTCGAGCAGATGCGTCCTTCGGCCGTGGTGTTCGTCGATGATCTGCCCGTTCACCATGAATCGGTGGCGAATCACGCCCCGGAAGTCTGGCGGCTGCACATGATCGGAGAACCGAGGCTTGCCGAAGTCGTGCCGCCGGCACCCCATGCGCACGCGCGAATCGACGACTGGAGCGAGGCGGCACGATGGATCGAGGCCCGCTTCGCAGAAGGGCCCGCTTCGCGGGAAGCGGAACAGGTCAAAGAGGAACAGCAATGACGTCCATCATCCTCATCACCGGCGCGACCTCCGGAATCGGCGCCGCCGCCGCCCGCCGCTTTGTCGGTGCCGGACACAAGGTCATCGCGACCGGCCGGCGGCAGGCGCGGCTCGACGCTCTTGTCGCCGAGCTCGGCGAGGAGAATGTACATGCGATCACGCTCGACATGCGCGACGAGGCTGCGATCCACGGCGCGGTGGCCGAGATCCCCGAAAGCTTTCGAAACGTCGACATATTGCTCAACAATGCCGGCCTCGCCCGCGGCATGGAGCCGGCGCAGGACGCCGATCTGGGCAAGTGGCGCGAGATGATCGAGACCAACGTGCTCGGGCTCGTCACCATCACGCACGCCTTGCTGCCGACCCTGATCGCCCGCAGGGGTGCGATCATCAACCTGAGCTCGATCGCCGGCACCTATCCCTATCGCTTCGGCAACGTCTATGGCGGCACCAAGGCGTTCGTTACCCAATTCTCGCTCAACCTGCGCTGCGATCTGCAGGGCACCGGCGTGCGGGTGACCTCGATCGAGCCTGGCATGGTCGAGACCGAATTCACCGTCGTCCGTACCGGCGGCGACCAGCAGGTGTCGGACGAGCTTTACCGAGACATGGATCCGCTGACCGCCGACGACATCGCCGAGACGATCTTCTGGGTCGCGACCCAGCCGCCGCACGTCAATCTGAACCGGATCGAGATCATGCCGGTCAACCAGAGCTTCGCCGGCTTCGCCATCGCCCGCAACACGCCCACGGCTTGACCCGTCTCCCCGCCACTGCTTGAGGCCGACACCATGACCGACATTGCTTCCCGCCTCGCCGAACTCGGCATCACCCTTCCCGAAGCGGCGGCGCCGGTCGCGGCCTATGTGCCGACCGTGCTCGCCGGAAACCTGCTCCACATTTCGGGCCAGGTGTCGTTCGAGGCGGGCAGCCTCCTCACCGGCCGCCTCGGCGAAGATCGCGATCTCGATTACGGCGTCCGCGCAGCGCGCGCCTGCGGCCTGATGCTCCTCGCCCAGATCGAAAAGGCGGTGGGGCTCGATCGGGTCGAGCGGATCGTGAAGCTCGGAGTCTTCGTCACCAGCGCCGACTCGTTCACCGATCAGCCGAAGGTCGCGAACGGCGCGTCCGAGCTGATGCAGCAGGTGTTCGGGGATGCGGGTCAGCATGCACGGAGCGCGGTCGGGGTGCCGGCCCTCCCGCTCGGCGCAGCGGTCGAGATCGATGCCGTCGTCGCCGTCCGGCCGGCCTGATCCTTTCCTCCTCGCCGACCGGCCGATCGCCCATCGCGGGCTGCACGGCGCCGGTCGGATCGAGAATAGCCGCGCCGCCTTCGAAGCGGCGATCGCGGCCGGCCATGGCATCGAGCTCGACGTCCAGGCGAGCCGGGATTGGGTTCCGATGGTCTTCCACGACGCGACCCTGGACCGCCTTACCGGTGAGGGTGGTGCGCTCGTCGAGCACGAAGCCGAGGCGCTTTCCAGGATCCGCCTGCGCGGCAGTGCCGACGGCATCGAGCCCTTGTCCAGGATCCTGGAAATGATCGGCGGCCGCGTGCCGCTGCTGATCGAAGTAAAGACGACGCGAGAGGGAGCGGCGCGCCTTGCCGGCGCCGTGGCATCCGAGCTCGCCTCCTATTCCGGCGCAATTGGGATCATGTCCTTCAATCCCGAGGTCGCGGCCTGGCTTGCGCGCAACGCTCCGCATCTGCTTCGGGGCCTGGTCGTCAGCGAGCAGGGCAAGCAGGGCTGGCGCGGCCGCATCGAGCGTACCGTGTCGCTTCGTCGTGCACGTCCCGATTTCCTCGCCTGCGACGTCCGCGATCTCCCGTCGGCGTTCGCGGCCGCCTTTCGCGCGCGCGGCAAGCCGGTCTTGACCTGGACGGTGCGAAGCGCGGCCGATCGCAGCCGTGCTGCAGTGAGCGCGGACCAGATCATCCACGAATTGCCCGAGTTGCTGCATGTCTGACGTGGTCGCGCGCATCGCTCCCGGGGTTGCAAGCTTCGAGGCGGAGGCCTGGGATGCCTGCGCCGGCGCGGGCAATCCGTTCGTCCGGCACGCCTTCCTGTCCGCGCTCGAGCAATCGGGCAGCGCGACCGCGCGGGCCGGCTGGCAGCCGCTGCCGATCGCCATTGATGCGCCGGATGGGAGCCTGGCGGCGGTGACGCCGGCCTATGTCAAAAGCCACAGCCAGGGCGAATATGTGTTCGACCACGCCTGGGCCTCGGCGTGGGAGCGCGCCGGCGGGGATTATTATCCCAAGCTGCAGATCGCGGTGCCGTTCACGCCGGTGCCGGGCCCGAGGTTGCTGACCCGCGATCCGGAGCTTGCACCGGCGCTGATCCGCGCGGTCGAGACGGTGGTGCGGCAGAACGATCTCTCTTCGGCGCACGCCACCTTCCTTAGCGCCGACGACGTGACAGCCTTCGAGGCGGCCGGCTGGCTGATCCGCACCGACAGCCAGTTCCATTGGCAGAATGAGGATTATCGGAGCTTCGACGATTTCCTGGCCGCACTCTCTTCGCGCAAGCGCAAGACGATCCGCAAGGAACGCGCCGCGGCGCTCGACGGGCTGACGGTCGAGCATGTCACCGGCGCCGCGATCACCGAGGCGCATTGGGACGCCTTCTGGGCCTTCTATCAGGATACGGGCGCTCGCAAATGGGGGCGGCCCTATCTGACCCGCAGCTTCTTCACGATGCTCGGCGAGCGCCTGTCGGAGCGGATCCTGCTGATCTTCGCCCTGCGCGAAGGCGTACCGATCGCCGGCGCGCTGAACATGATCGGCGACGATACGCTCTACGGCCGTTACTGGGGGGCGACCACCGAAGTCCCCCACCTTCATTTCGAAATCTGCTATTATCAGGCGATCGACGCCGCGATTGAACGCGGCCTCTCCCGCGTGGAAGCGGGTGCGCAGGGATCGCACAAGCTCGCCCGCGGCTATCGCCCGGTGCCGACTTATTCGGCCCATTTCATCCCGAATTCGAGCTTCCGCAAGGCGGTCGCCGATTTTCTGGAGATGGAGCGCGACGCGGTTGCCGACGAGATCGCCCAGCTCGCGGATTTCACGCCTTTCCGGAAAGGGGAGCCTTCCGCATAAAGGGCGCAATACACGCAAGGGGAAGAAGATGCTGAGACTGTCCTGCGCCTTATTGCTTGCCTGCACGGCCACGCTTCCGGCGGCCGCCGCCCCGGCTGAGGGGCCGTCCCGCACGTTCGAGGCGCGGGACCTGTTCTCGCTCGAAGCCGCCACTGATCCGCAGATCAGCCCCGACGGATCGAAGATCGCCTATGTACGCCGCTCCGGGGACGTCATGACCGATCGCATGCGCCCGTCGATCTGGCTCGTCGACACGCGCAGCGGCGAACAGATGCCGCTCGCGGCGGGACCTGGCGCACATAGCCAGCCGCGCTGGTCGCCGGACGGCAAGCGCCTCGCCTATGTCTCGTCCGGCGAAGGCGGCGCCGCGCAGCTCTACGTCCGCTGGATGGCGAGCGGCGAATCCGTGCGGATCACCAACCTTCCCGACGCGCCGACCAGCGTCGCCTGGTCTCCCGATGGCCGTCACATCGCTTATGCCATGTTCGTGCCCGCCGAGGGGACCAAGCTCGGCTCGCTGCCGCCCAAGCCCGAAGGCGCAAAGTGGGCCGAGCCGCTCGAGATCCATACCGACATCACCTACCGCACCGATGAAGAAGGCTATGTGAAGCCGGGCTTCAGCCACATCTTCCTGGTCTCGGGCGATGGCGGCGCGCCGCGCCAGCTCACCTTCGGTTCGGTGCATGACAATGGCCCGCTCAGCTGGGCGCCGGACGGCCGGACGATCCTGTTCAGCAGCAACCGCTCGCCCGACTGGGCCCGCGAGCCGCTCGACACGGAAGTCTATGCCCTCGATGTCGCCGGCGGCGCCATCACCGCGCTGACCGATCGCGACGGGCCGGACAATCAGCCGGCAATATCCCCGGACGGCAAGCTGATCGCCTTCACCGGATTCGACGACAAACGGCTCGGCTACCAGAATGACGTCCTCTATGTGATGAACCGTGACGGCAGCGGCCGGCGCGCGCTTACCGAACGCCTCGATCGCTCGGCGGATTCGCCGGTCTGGGCCGCCGACGGGCGGTCGATCTTCTTCGCCTATGACGATCAGGGAACCCGTAAGGTGGCGCGCGTCGGCCTCGACGGGTCCCTCCGCACCGTCGCGGAGGGGCTGACCGGCGGCGCGCAGGACAGACCCTATACCGGTGGCAGCTTCTCGGTCGCGAAGGACGGCGCGATCGCGGCGACCAGCGGCAGCGCCATGCGTCCGTCGGACGTCGCCCTCTATCGTGCCGGCGACAAGCGACAGCTGACCCGGCTCAATGCCGAGCTGCTCGACGGCAAGCGCCTCGGCGAAGTTCGCAAGCTCACCGCGACCTCATTCGACAATCGCCGGATCGACTCCTGGCTGACCCTGCCGCCGAGCTGGAGCGAGGGACAGAAAGTGCCGCTGATCCTGGAAATCCATGGCGGGCCCTTTTCCGCCTACGGTCCGGCCTTCGCGACAGACAACCAGCTTTATGCCAGCGCCGGCTATGCGGTGCTGTCGGTCAATCCGCGGGGGTCTACGTCCTACGGCGAGGAGTTCGCCAATCTCATCCACCATGCCTATCCCGGCCGCGACTATGACGATCTGATCGCTTCCGTGGACGCGGCGATTGCCGGCGGCTTCGTCGATCCGGACCGGCTGTTCGTCACCGGCGGCTCGGGCGGCGGCGTGCTCACCACCTGGATCGTCGGCAAGACCGATCGCTTCAAGGCCGCGGCGGCGCAGAAGCCGGTGATCAACTGGACCAGCCAGGCGCTGACCGCGGATGGCCCCGCCTTCTTCGCCCGCTACTGGTTCGGCACCTATCCATGGGAGGATCCGCAAGCCTATTGGAATCGCTCGCCGCTGTCGCTGGTCGGCAACGTCAAGACTCCGACCCTGGTCGTCGTCGGCAGCGAGGATTATCGCACGCCCGTCAGCCAGTCCGAGGAATATTATACCGCTTTGCAGCTGCGCGGCGTGCCGACGGCTTTGATCAAGGTGCCAGGCGCCGGCCACGGCACCATCGCCAGCCGCCCCTCGCAAAGCGCCGCCAAGGCGGCCGCGATCCTCGCCTGGTTCGAAAAGTACAAGGATGGCGCACCCGCCGGCTCGGTGGCCGCCGGGACGGACTGACGTCGCTTTTCTCCTCCCTGGAGAGGAGAAAGAGGCGTCACTTCATGAACGGTGCCGCGACGTCCGGCGGCACCCGAAGGGGGCGCCCGGTCGCCTTGTCGAGGATCGCCCAGGTGGTCTTGGCGCGCACCCGCAATTTCCCGTCTTCACCGATGAACTCGACATGGCGGTCGAACCGCGCGCCGCGCGGGCCGTCCGGGATCCAGGTCCGCCCGGTCACGGTCTCGCCCGGCTGCACCGCGCGCAAATAGTCGATCTCGTGCCGGGTCACGACCCACACATAGGCTTGTTGATGCTCGATCGGCGCGACCGCCGCCCAGTGGCCGGTGGCAATGTCCTGGATCCAGCGCACCCATACCGCATTGTTGACGTGGCCGAGCTCGTCGATGTCCTCGTGCGTCGCCGTGATGCTGAGTTGGAACGGGGTCATAGCGCCCTCGCGTGAGAGTTGAGGGCGCAGGGGACGGCCCGCCCCTCGGCGGGCCGTCCTTGCCCGATCATTTCTTCGTGTCGTCGCCGATCTGGGTCAGCACGAATGCATAGGCTTCCGCCACTTCCTGGAGGCGGTCCCAGCGGCCGGATTTGCCGCCATGGCCTGCGCCCATGTTGATCTTGAGCAGCAGCAGGTTGTCGTCGGTCTTGGTGTTCCGCAGCTTCGCGGCCCATTTGGCCGGTTCCCAATAAGTGACGCGCGGATCGTTGAGGCCGCCGGTGATCAGCATCGGCGGATAGGCTTGCGGCTTCACCTGATCGTAGGGACTGTAGGACCGAATATATTCGAACGCCGCCTTGTCGGTGATCGGATTGCCCCATTCCGGCCACTCGCCCGGGGTGAGCGGCAGGCTTTCATCCTGCATCGTGTTGAGCACGTCGACGAACGGCACGTCCGCGACGACCGCACCCCAAAGCTCCGGATTCATGTTGGCGACAGCCCCCATCAGCTCGCCACCCGCCGATCCGCCCTGGATCCCGATCTTGCCCGGAGCGGTGTAGCCCTCGGCAATCAGGCCCTTGGCCGCGTCGACGAAATCGTTGAACGTGTTGGTGCGCTTGTCGAGCTTGCCGTCGAGGAACCAGCCGTAGCCGAGGTCGTCGCCGCCGCGGATGTGCGCAATCGCATAGGCATAACCGCGGTCGAGCAGGCTGACGCGGGAGGTCGAGAAGCTCGGCGGGATCGCATGGCCGTAGGCGCCATAGGCGTACAGGAACAATTTGCCCTGGCCGCTCTTCTCGAATCCCTTCTTGTAGACGACCGAGACCGGCACCTTCTTGCCGTCGCGAGTCGGCAGCATCAGCCGCTCGGTCGTATATTGGCCGGCGTCGTAGCCGGACGGGATCTCCTGAACCTTCAGCGTCTCGAGCCGATCGTCGGCGGGATGGTAATCGTAGACGGTCTGCGGCGTGACCATCGACGAATAGCCGAGGCGATAGGCGGCGGGCGCATATTCGGCATTGCCGGCGAAGGCGGCGCTGTAGCTCGCTTCCTTGAACGGAATTCGCTCCTCCTTTCCATCATAGGTGCGAAGCACCAATTGATCGAGGCCGTCGACCCGTTCCGACAGGGCAAGATGATCGAGATAGGATGTGACGCCGCGCAGATAGACCCGGTCTGAGCCGGGGATCACCGTCTTCCAGGCATCGGGTATCGCCGGATCGGCTTCGGCAAGTCGGAAATTGACGTGCTCGTCATTGGTGACGATCCACAACTTCCCGTGCGCCGCGTCCACGGAATATTGCCTTTTCTCCTTGCGCGGAGAGATCAGGACGAGCGGCTTCAGCGGATCGGCTGCGGAGACGAAGCGGACCTCGTTGGTGGCATTGTCGCCGGTCGAAACGAAGATCAGGCTGCGATCCTGCGAGCGCGACACGCCGACGCTGAAGCCGAGCTCCTTAGTCTCCTCGTACAGCGTCCTGTCCTCGGCCACGGGGGTTCCGAGTCGGTGGTAGCGTGCCCGATAGGAACGCCAATTGTCGTTCACCTCGGTGAACACGACGCCCTTGCTGTCGCTGGTCCACACCGGCGATCCGATGCCGACGTCGGTGACCGTCTCGATGTCCTTGCCGGTGGCGAGATCGCGGATCCGGAGCTGGAAACGTTCCGAGCCATTATCGTCGACCAGCGTCGCGCCGAGCCGTCCGTCGGGACTGACCTCGAGCGCGCCAAGCCGGTAATATTCCTTGCCTTCGGCCTCGGCGGCCTCGTCGAGGATCACCTGATCGGCGCCGCCGGCGACCGGCTTGCGATACCAGGTGCGATATTGCGCGCCGGGCTTGAAGGCCCACCAATAGAGATAGTCGCCGTCGCGGGCCGGAACGGAGGATTCGTCCTCCTTCAGGCGGCCCTTCATCTCCTCGAACAGGGTCGTCACCAGTTTCTGGTGCGGCGCCATCGCGGCTTCGAAATAGGCGTTCTCGGCCTTGAGGTAGGCGAGCACGTCCGCATCGTCGACCTTCGGATAGCCCTGGTCCTTCAGCCAGAAATAGGGATCTTCGATCGTGTAGCCGTGGCGGCTGTAGCTGTGCGGCCGCTGCTCGGCCTTGGGGGGCGCTGGAAGGTTCGAGGCTGTGGTCATGATGGCTTTCTGAGGCTGCGCGAGCGCCGCGGTCGGCGCGGCAAGCGCAAGGATGGGCAGGAACAAGAGTGGCTTCAAGATGCGATCCCCCGCTGGGCGCCAGACTGGCGCTGCTTCCCGATAGGGCTTACTTAGCGCCGGATCATCAGCCGAGGGAAGATTGCACATGTCGACGTACGAAGCCCGCCTCCAGGCCTTGCGCGAGCAGCTGAAGGCCGATCGGCTCGATGGCTTCGTCGTGCCGCTCACCGACGAACATATGAGCGAATATGTCGGCAGCTACGCGCAGCGGCTCGCCTGGCTGACGGGCTTCCAGGGATCGGCGGGCTCGGCCGCGGTGCTGCCGCAGGAGGCCGCGATCTTCACCGACGGACGCTACACGCTGCAGGTCCGCGACCAGGTCGACGGCCAGCATTGGAGCTATGAATCGGTGCCGCAGACCAGCGTCGCCGACTGGCTCAAGGAGCATGCTCCGAACGGCGCGCGGATCGGCTACGATCCCTGGCTCCACACCAACGACTGGGTCGTCCGGGCCCGCGAGGCGCTGGCCGCCAAGGGCGCCGAACTCGTTGCCGTCGAACGCAACCCGATCGATCGGGTGTGGTCGGATAAGCCGGAGCCCTCCAAGGCGCGGCTCGTCGTCCATGGTGACGATCTTGCCGGCAAGTCATCTGCGGCCAAGCGGCAGGACATCGCCGATTGGCTCAGGGCCGAGCAGGCCGACGCCGCGGTGCTCTCGGCGCTCGATTCGATCGCCTGGACGTTCAACGTGCGTGGTCAGGACGTCGAGCATACGCCGGTCGCTTTGTCCTTCGCCCTCGTCCACCAGGACGGCACCGCGGACCTGTTCGTCGCCTCGGAGAAACTGGGCGAGGACGTCCGCCAGCATCTCGGCAACGGCGTTCGCATCCACGAGCGGAATGCGTTCGAGCCGCATCTGCGCGGCATGCGGGGCAAGACCGTGGTCGCCGATCCTGAACGTGCCGTCTCGGCGATCTTCGGGGCGCTCGAGGCCGCTGGCGCCAGGATCGTCACCAAGCGCGATCCCGCCGTGCTCCCCAAGGCGATCAAGAACCAGGTCGAGATCGGAGGCCACCATGCGGCGCAGGCGCGCGACGGTGCTGCTCTGACCCGCTTCCTCCATTGGCTGTCGATCGAGGCGCCGAAGGGCAGCGTCGACGAGCTCTCCGCCGCGGCAAAGCTGCAGGAATTCCGCGAGGCCTGCGGAGATCTCCGCGACACCAGCTTCGACACCATCTCCGGCGCCGGCCCGAATGGCGCGATCGTCCATTATCGCGTGACCGAGGAGACCAACCGCGCGATCGAGATGGATTCGCTTTATCTCGTCGATTCCGGCGGACAGTATCCGGACGGCACCACCGACGTCACCCGCACCGTCGCGATCGGCACGCCAACCGCCGAGATGCGCGATCGTTTCACCCGGGTGCTCAAGGGTCATATCGCGGTGTCGGCCGCGCTCTTCCCCGACGGCACTCGGGGCAGCCAGCTCGACACGCTGGCCCGGCAATTTCTGTGGCAGGCGGGCGTCGATTATGCCCATGGCACCGGCCATGGCGTCGGTTCCTACCTCGCGGTCCATGAGGGGCCGCAGCGAATTGCGCCCGTCGGCAGCGGCCAATCCGGCGGCGACGAACCGTTGCGCGCCGGCATGATCCTTTCGAACGAACCCGGTTACTACAAGGCTGGTGCCTATGGCATCCGCATCGAGAATCTGGTGTTGGTCGTGCCGAGGCCGGTCGCCGGCGCCGAGAAGGACATGCTCGGTTTCCAAAATCTCACCTGGGCACCGATCGACAGGACGCTGATCGATCTCGCCTTGCTCTCGCCGCAGGAGCGCGCCTGGGTCGACGATTATCACGCCCGCGTTCTGGAGATCGTCGGTCCGCAGTTGAGCGGCGAGGTTCTGGAGTGGACCAGGGCGGCCTGCGCCCCGCTCTGAGTGGAAAGCGGATCGCGCGGGAGCGCGGTCTACTCGCTTCCCTTCGGCCCATCTGCCTCGCTCGGTGCCGGCTCACCACGGGCCTGCGCCTTGCGACGCTTGAGATTGTCTCGGAGCGCTTCGGCGAGGCGGCGGGCGCGGTCTTCGGTGGGTTTCGACATTAGGGAAAAATACGACGGGGCGTGGACTTGGCGCAAGCCGCCTTGACAGGGCGGGCCGCCGCAGCCAATAGGGCCGCCGTCTCCCGACAGGCGATGATGCTGCCGTAGCTCAGTGGTAGAGCGCATCCTTGGTAAGGCTGAGGTCGTGAGTTCAATCCTCACCGGCAGCACCATCGCCCGTCGGAGACACCGCGCCCGCCGCAAGACGCGTTCCGCCGCGAACCTCCCCGTTTTCTGATCCCGCCGCGCCACGGCATGGCTCTCGCCCCCATGATTGGGGGCTTGTGCGACAAATTCGTATTGGCTTTCCGGTCGGCGGAGCCCATCTCCGGCGGATGAGCAGTGTCACCATTCTCGAACGAGCCTTCGCTCTCGCCCGCTCGGGCGAACATACTTCCGTTCAAAGCATCAGAGCCCGTTTGAAGGGCGAGGGCTTCGCCAATGTCGAGGCCCATCTGTCCGGTCACTCGATCAGCCGCCAGCTCCGAAAGATCTGCCTGGAGGCACGCGCGGGGAGCCCCGAACCTACGGCCTGAGGCGATCCCCAAGGCGTGTGGCTGCCGCGAGCGTCTTCCGATCGAAACCCGACGCGGGTCGGCGCATCGCTTGTATCTGGCTGCCTTATGCCCCATCTGGGCAGCGCTATCAGTCGCAACGGACGGTCACTGGCGCTTTGCGGCTCCTTTTCCTTCTTCCCGCTTCTCCTAGCCGAGTGGGCCGGGTGGCGGTCCGCCAAAGAAGGGAAAGTATATTGATCACCGGAACCGTGAAATTCTTCAGTGCCGATCGCGGCTATGGCTTCATCCAGCCGGACGCCGGCGGGGCGGACGCATTCGTTCACATCTCGGCGCTCGAAGCGGCGGGGCTGGACATGCTCTCGCCGGACCAGCGTATCTCCTACGATTTGGAGGCCGATCGTGGCGGCAAGACCTGCGCCGTGAACCTCCAGGCGGCTGCCTGAAGCATGGCCAAGGAAGAATTGCTGACCCTCGAAGGTCTGATCGATGAAATCTATCCGGACGGGCGCTTCGGCGTGAGCCTCGACAACAATCACCGGATCATCGCTTACACAGCCGGCAAGATGCGGAGATTTCGCATCAAGTCCGTGGTCGGTGATCGCGTACACGTGGAAATGACTCCTTACGACCTCAGCAAGGGCCGTATCGTGTTCCGAGAGCGCACTCCGGGTCAGGGACCGGGCGGTCCTCGGCGCTCCTTCCGCCGCTGATTCTGCGCCGCGCTCCAGAGCCTGGTCACGTTCGGGTAGAGCGGCCTGGGGCGGCGCGAGGTCTGGAAAGGGCATTCAGCAAACCCCCGAGACGGGCGCGTCGAACGATCCTTCCTGTGCACGAACGTCGCTGCGGTGAGACATTCTCGCCGCGGCGGCGGCGTCAGGCGCGCTGCACCGGGCCGTGGGCCTGCTCGGGCGCGGACGCCCAACGCGCCTGGCGTTCATAATAAGCTGCGAGCTGTTCCAGCTGCCGACGAGCCTGCGGCGCGATCGCGGCGGCGGCATCCTTGCGGCACTGATCGGCTTGCTGACGATAATAATCGGCTTCGATCATTTGGCGGCCTATGGTGTGAGCTGCCGGCTCAAAGCCTCTTGTTCGAGATCGTTCCATGTCAAGACGCTGCGCCGCGATAAAAGCGCGCTTGGTCCCGCATCTGCGGCCGGGATCGCCTGTCTGATGTGAAGAAAAGTGCGGGTGTGTCCACGCCCGTCCGCCGAGATCACGCGTCGAGACGGGTCGCGGCTTTCTCTTCTTCCTGCTTGGCCCGGAACACTTCGCTGCGATGGGCCCGTGCCGCCATCGCTTCCCATGCCTCGGCGGAGCGAAGACACCGATCGCGGACATTGTCGAGCTTGGCCGAGTTCGCGTCCGCACGCGCTTCGGCGGCGCGTGCGCTGTAGAAATCATGATTGGAGGACATAGTGCATTCGTTCCTTTTGCCCCCCGGTCCTCAAGGACGGGAGCCGCGGCCAGACCGCCGCTCCCGTCAGATCCCTCGGGATCAGGCTGCCTGGATGTTCACAGCGCTGGTCTTGCCGCGACGATCCGTCTCGAGCTCGTAGGAAACACGCTGATCGCGATCGAGCGTGGTCATGCCCGCCGCCTGAACCGCGCTGATGTGCACAAAGGCATCATTGCCGCCGCTCTCCGGCTGGATGAAACCATAGCCCTTGTCGGCATTGAAAAACTTGACGGTTCCGATGGTCATTAGCTTTTTCCTTCTTAGGGGGAGAACCGAACGCCGGCCCTCCGATGCTAGGAGAGGCGAGAGAGAAGGAAAAAGGTGCCGCAAAGCGCCAGAAACCGTCAATTTGCGACTAGTAGCGGGTCCATTTACTCTCTTGATGCGGATTTTGCAACCGAAGGCGATCTCCGGGATCCTTCGATGCAAGGCGGTTTGCGCCTGAAAGGGAGGCCGAGAGCGGCACCGCGGGTTCCGATTCCCCCGGCCGTGCCCGTCACGTGGTGCCTGAAGTCGCCGGTCTCCGGTGCACCGTCTGGCTGTCCCATGCGGAACTTGATCCACATCAATGAGTATCTAACCCTGCAATGTTAGCTTGGGAGAATAGCGCGCCACTAGAGGAGTTTATGGGGCTCGAAGAAGTCGAGGGGATGAACCCTCTCGCCCGTAAGCTTCAACGCCTCGGACGCGTGTCCGAGGAGGATGTGCAGCACGTCCTGGCTTTGCCGGCGATCGTCAAGGCGGTGCCAACCGGGCATTATCTTGTTCGCGAAGGGCGACCGGCGACGGAATGTTGCGTCCTGCTGTCGGGCTTCGCCTGTCGGCACAAGCTCGCTGCCACCGGCGCACGCCAGATCGTGTCCTTTCATCTGCCTGGGGATCTGCTCGATCTGCAGCATTTGCTGCTCTCGGTCGCCGATCACAACGTGCAGACGATCACCGAAGCGGTGGTCGCGTGGGTCCCGATGGCGGCGATCAGGAAGCTCACCGCACAGAGTCAGGCGATCAGCGATGCGCTGTGGCGCGATACGCTGATCGACGCCTCGATCTTTCGCGAATGGGTGCTCAACGTTGGCCGGCGCGATGCCAAGACCCGCATTGCTCATATGCTGTGCGAATTCGCTGCGCGCTGCGAGTCCGCCGGCCTGGGTTCGGCGAGCGCGTTCGAGCTGCCGATGACACAGGAACAGATTGCAGACGCGACCGGGCTGACCAGCGTGCACGTCAACCGGATGCTGCGGGCGCTCGAAGCGGACGGCGCGATCGCTCGCGATCGCAGGCACATTCGGATCGCGGACTGGCAGAACATGCGATCGATTGCGGACTTCGATCCGGCGTACCTGCACGCTGCCTGAGCTCACCCCGTAAGCGCTGTCTTCCGTTCTTGCACCTTGATGTGGATTAAGGTTAGGTGCGCGTGGCTCGGGTGGTTGCCGCCATCGGTCAGATCAGGGCGACGGTTCTCGGATGACTCACGACAATTCCGCCGATTCATTCCGCAATCTGGCGACGGTGTGCCGCCGGCAGGCGGCCGCATCGACCACACCGGGCGTCGCGGAACTGCTGCGCGAAATGGCGGAAAAATACGACAACCGCGCCGAACGGCTGGAGGAGAAGCTGCTTCATCCAAGTCCGCGGGTCTGACCGCACCCGGGATCCGACCGCTCAGCGGGCGATCTTGCCGACCATCATGTCGAGCACTGCGGGGTGGAGCGGTCTCACGAATTCGCATCCGAGCAGATGACCGCGCATCCAGACGACGCGGCTGTGCCACGTCTCCAGTCCAGGCAGCTTCAGCCACACATCGGTACCCTCGGGCAGCTCGAGATGGGTTGCGGCGCGGAAGCCGTGGGTGGAAAGATCCAGGATCTGCACCGTGATGGCGGTGGCGCCGCGCTGCCGCAGGCCGGCGCCGAGCACGATTTCCTTGCGCGCGGCCTTGCGGATCTCGCCATAAGGTTGCGTCGAAAGCTCGCCGATCAGGCCCATAGCTCATTCTCCCGGAATGGAGATGCCCACTGAGACGCCCCACAAGCGGGCGAGCTTCTTGTCCTGCGCGCTCATGTCCTCGCCGAGGGCTGGACGGCGGAACCGGGGCTGGTTCTGGTCGGTGGTGGTGCGCTTCAGCTGCACCAGCACTTCGCTCTCGTCGACCATGTAGGCGAATTCGAGACCCGCTCGGCCCTCGCCGACCCATGCGACCCGCGCAGGGACGGTGAGCGATCCGCGCGTGAACGTGACTTCGGCGCCTTGCGGGGGAACACGCTGCGCTTCAATCAGGGCGCCTTGCCGCGACAGGTCTCGCAATCGCACATCGATCTCGATGGACCCGATCTGAAGCTTTGCGGCCAGCAGGACGCGCGCTCGCTTCGCCGTGCGCTTGCCGGCAACCGAACCGTCCACGAAATTCTGTACGCCCATCCGAACACGTCCTCGAAAAATCCTTGCGAGCAGCGTTACACCTCGCCCACTAACCCATGGTAAACGCGCCATTGGAATTTGCGCGTGGCGCGGTCCGTCGCTCCTGTCGCGGGAGCTCGCTTCCACCACCGGCTTCGAGCCTCTATGCGCGCCTCATGCGATTCTTCTCCGACAACGCCGCTGCCGTCTGCCCCGAGGTCATGGCGGCCCTGGCCGCCGCCAACAGTCTCGACACCGCCTATGACGGCGATCGCTGGAGCCAGCGTCTCGACACCGTCTTCTCCGAATTGTTCGAAACCCAGGTCACCGCCTTGTGGGTGGCAACCGGCACCGCCGCGAATGCGCTTGCCTTGGCCGCCTTGTGCCCGCCCTGGGGGAGCGTCGTCTGCCACCGCGATGCGCACATCCAGAACGACGAATGCGGCGCGCCGGAATTCTACACGCACGGCGCCAAGCTGCTGCTCGGCGACGGCAAGGGCGCGAAGCTGACCCCGGACATCGTTCACGGACTGATCGACACCATTCGCAACGACGTCCATCAGGTTCAGCCCGCGGCGATCTCGATCACCAACGCAACCGAATATGGTCTCGTCTACACGCCGGATGAAGTCGGGGCGCTCGGAAGCCTGGCGCGGGAGCGCGGGCTTGGGCTGCATATGGACGGTGCCCGCTTCGCGAATGCCATCGTCCGGCTCGGCTGCTCCGTGGCGGATGTCACCTGGAAAGCCGGGGTCGATGCGCTGAGCTTCGGCTTTGCGAAGAATGGCGGCATGTCCGCGGAAGTGCTCGTCTTCTTCGGCGACAAGCATCGGCAGACGACGCTCTATCGCCGCAAGCGTGCGGGCCACCTGCTCTCCAAGGGCCGCTTCATGGCGGCGCAGGTCCTGGCCATGCTTGACAACGACGTGTGGCTGCGAAACGCCCGCGCCGCCAACGATGCCGCCACGCGCCTCGCCGCAGCGGCGGGGGATCGGCTCGTCTTGCCGGTCGAGGCGAACGAGGTGTTCCTCCGGGTCGGCGCGGACGAGGCCAGAAGCCTGCGCGATCAGGGCTTCGACTTCTACGATTGGGGAGTCGGCGAGGCCCGCCTCGTCACCAGCTGGGATTCGGATCACGGCGCCGTCGATCGGCTTGCCGCTGCGATCGCCGCCTTATGAAGATCGCGCCGTGAGGGCTGGGCTGCTCCAGCCGAAAGTCCTTTTTCCGTTCCTGCTGGTCACCTGCATTTGGGGTTCGACCTGGCTGGTGATTCGGGATCAGCTGGGCATCGTCCCGGCCGCCTGGTCGGTCACCTACCGCTTCACAATCGCTGCCGCCGCGATGTTTGCTTATGCGCGATGGACCGGCGCGTCGCTGCGGATCGGCCGTGAAGGCCATATGCTCGCCTTGCTGTTCGGCATTCCGCAATTCTGCCTCAACTTCAATTTCGTCTATGCGGCGGAGCATCACATCACCTCGGGGCTGGTCGCGGTGGTGTTCGCATTGCTGCTCGTCCCCAATTCCATCTTCGGCTGGCTGTTCCTGAAGCAGCGCCTCACCGGAGGCTTTCTGGTCGGCTCACTGGTGGCCGTGGCCGGTGTTGCCTTGCTGTTCGTGCAGGAGCTGAGAGCCAGCGCGACGTCGCGCAGCGAGGTGCTGATCGGGATCGGCGTGACGCTCCTCGGCGTGCTGTCCGCGTCGTCCTCCAACGTGCTGCAGGGCACCGAGCGCCTGCGGACCAGGCCGATTTCGGCCATGCTCGCCTGGGGCATGTTCTACGGCGTTCTGTGCGACGCGGCGATCGCCTGGATCCTGCACGGAGCCCCGGTTGTGGAGATGCGCGCCGGTTACTGGGCCGGGCTCGTCTATCTCGGTCTGCTCGCCTCGGCGATCGCCTTCACGCTTTATTTCGGGATCATTCGTGCGATCGGGCCGGCGCGCGCCGCCTATTCAAGCGTGCTGATCCCGATCATCGCGATGGCGCTGTCGACATTGTTCGAGGATTATCACTGGTCGCCTCTCGCCGTCGCGGGAGGCGTCCTCGCGCTCGCCGGCCTTGTCATCGCGCTCAGATCCCGGCCCGCCTGACCGCCGTCGCTTCAGCCCCCATCGCCGGTTCCGGCATGGTCGTTGCCGCTCTTCTGGATTTCCTCCACCGCTTCCCGGGCGGCATCGTCGATCGTGTCGCCGCTGCCTGGCGGCTCGGCATGGACGGCTTCGCCGGGTTTCTTGTCGCCCCCAAGTTTCTGGTCACCCATGCTCGGTCTCCTTTGCCGGTCAACGTGCGGAGGAGGCCACCGTTGCAGGGGCGGGGCGAACAATGGCCCGCTGCTCGGGCGGAAGCTCCGCGAGGTGCGCGGCCTTCCATTCCATCGCGGCTCGCACCCGGGTTCGGCCGGACGGATGATCGAAGAAGATCGCCTCCTCGATCGCGCTCGGCTCGATCTTGCGATATTCGGACAGCTTCATCGCCGTCGACGCGAACGCGTCCGGCTCGCGCGCCGCGTCGAGCCCGAAGCGATCGGCGGAGATCTCTTCCGTCCGCACCAAAGTGTTGATCGCCGGAGTCATTGCCAGGGTGTAGATCGCGAGGATCGCGGTGAAGAGCGGCATGACCGCGGGATCCGAGACGGTCGCGACGCCCCACGCTTTCGCCCGCCGCGCGAGAATGCGCGGGGCCAGCCACCACAGCAGAAGGAAGCCGCCAAGGAAGACCAGGCTGACACAGCCGATCAGCACCCAGATATGGCCGAGCACGTAATGGCCGAGCTCGTGGCCCATCACCGCCTTGACCTCCGCCGAGGTGCCGCGCCGGAGCAGATTGTCGTTGAGCGAGATCCGGATCGTTGGCCCGAGCCCTGAAACGTTGGCCGAGATGCGGTCATGCTGCTTCGACTGATCGAAGACGGTGACGTTGCCCGCGGGCACGTGGTACGCCTTGGCCATGCCGAGGATCTGGTCGCGCAGCGGTCCCGCCGGCATCTCCCGATACGTGTTGAACAAGGGCGCGACAAAGACCGGTGTGATCAGCGCCCCGAACGCGATGAACAACGCCATCGTACCGGTCGCCCACAGCCACCAGCTGCGCGGAGCCTTGCGGATGACCGCGAAGATGATGACGAGCGCAATTGCGGTGACCACCATCGTGAGGGCAAGGCCGATGGCCTGCTCGCCGAGCCACGCCGGGAAGCCCAGGTTCATCAGCCCATATTGCTTCTCGCGATACCAGCCGGTGTAGATCGTCCAAGGCAGCACGATCAGCGTCGAGACCAGCACGAAGGGAAGGGCATAGAGTGCCGGCTGCAGCCAGCGACGGTGGGTCACACGCTGCGCCCAGCGAGACCAGGACGCCGACCAGCCGAAGCGAAGCACGGCCCAGGCACTGGCGATCGAGACCAGGGTTCCCCACAACAATAGCCAGTAGCCGCCTTCGAAATAGGCATCCGAGCGCTCGCGTACGGGCCCGACGAGACTGTCGAGATAGGCGCGAGTCGCCGCGTCCACGTCGAACGGGGCCGCACTCGCGGCGGCAAATAGGTCGATGATCATGTCCAGCCCTCCCGCAGGAAGGCTAGGCCCGAACAGGCCTGAAAGGAAAGGTCATCAATGCGCCTGCACCGCACCGTCGACGACATCGAACCGGCTCGCGATCGGGCCCACCTCGTCGAACAAGGCGGGTTCGGTGCCCGTCATCCACACCTGACCGCCCCCGGCTCGAAGCCGCTCGAACAAGGCGGCGCGGCGCCTCGGATCGAGGTGGGCGGCGACCTCGTCGAGCAGCAGGATCGGCCGGCGTCCGGCACGGTCGGTGACGAGATCGGCATGGGCGAGAACGATCGACAGCAGCAGGGCCTTCTGTTCGCCGGTCGAGCACAAAGCGGCCGGCTGGCCCTTGGCGATATGGGTGACGAGCAGATCGGTGCGGTGCGGCCCCGTCAGCGTCCGACCGGCGGCGGCGTCTCGGGCACGCCCGGCGCGAAGAGTCGTCGCCAGCTTTTCTTCCCCGCCGTCGATCTGCAGGCCGGCGCGGGCGAACGGCCCTTCAGGGGCTTCCGCCAGCCGCGCCCCGAGGGCTTCCACCGTGGCCCGCCGGGCGGCGCTAAGGGCAGCCCCGTGCTCGATCATCCGCGCCTCGAGCGCCGTCAGCCAGTCGGCATCCGGGCGTTCCTCGGCGAGCAGCTTGTTGCGCGCGCGCATCGCCGCTTCGTAGCGCGCGGCATGCACCGCATGTCCGGGCTCCAGCGCGAGCACCAGCCGGTCGAGGAAGCGCCGGCGGCCGCTCGCTCCCTCCTGGAACAGGCGGTCCATCGCCGGCGTCAGCCACAACACCGCGAGCCATTCGGAAAGGGAGGTTGCGGAGGCCGCAACCCCGTTGATGCGGACCTGCCGGCGCTCGGGGGCGGCGGCTGTGGTGCCCGTCCCGATCTCGATGTCGTCGATCCGGGCCGCCACCGCAAAGCCGCCCGATCCCGCCGACCGCGCCATCTCGGAGAGGCTTGCGCCCCGAAGGCCGCGGCCGGGCGACAGCAGGGAGACCGCTTCCAGGATGTTGGTCTTGCCCGCTCCATTCTCCCCGGTGAGCACGACCAGGCCGCAGCCCGGCGCAACGAGGGCGTCGGCATAGGAGCGGAAATCGGTAAGCGAGAGGCGGGTCAGTGGCACGCGCGAGGGATGGGCATCAACGGCGTCTCAGGCAAGCCCCGTGAACCCCTCGAGCCGGTTCTTCGGTGCGCCGTTGCGATGCACTCGAAGCGAGGTACCCGATAGGCTACTCGGCGGATGGCTTGCTGCGGGTGATGAACCCGAGCATCGCCTCCCGCATTATCGTCTGCTGCTTCGCTATCCACGCCGGATCTGGAGCGTTCACGTCCGCCAGGGTGCGCCTCTCAATCTCATTGCGTGCCGCGACGAGCTTCGGGAACCATGGTGTCTGCTGGAACCGCATCATCGTGGCATGCTCGGCAGCCGTGAGCTTCGCCGCTGTCTGGGCGAGCGCCGTCTGCTCGACACGCTTCATCGCTGCCGGATCGACGCTTCCGGTTCCGGTCGCCACAGCGTCGTTCGCCATGCTCGTGCTAAGCGGATCGAGATCTGCCCCTTCGAGAACCGAAAGGAGTATTCTGCGGACCACGGGGTCGCGGTACATGTTCGCAGCCGCCTTCATCTCCGTTGCGGTCAGCCGCTCGGCGAAGATCCCGGCGTTGCGCTCCAGCATTCTTGCCACGAATTGCTCGATGCCGAGCTGCGCGGTTGGTCGGGCCGCGCTCAGCGCCGCGTCGCCAACGCCGGGATATTCCTGTTCCAGCGCCGCCGAAGCCGGATCGATCGCGAGCGCACGCCGAGACGCGACTTCCCAAGACCGCATGTTCATTGCCCGGTACGTCTCGGCCGGATAGGCGAGCCGCGCGAGCTCGCGCGCAATCGCCATTGTCGCATCGGACGCCTGTCCGGGAGATGCCTGCGAAGGCAGGCGCTGAGCTGTCGCCGGAGCCGCGGTCTCAACCCCGGCGAGCGCCGTCAGCGCTCCAAAAAGGAGCGCCCGCCTCACACCCGCATCGGCATCAGCACGTACAGCGCCGGGGCCTTGTCATTCTCGCGCAACAGCGTCGGCGCCGCGGCGTCGGCGAGGTGCATCTCCACGGTATCGCCCTCGATCTGGCCGAGGATGTCGAGCAGGTAGCGCGCGTTGAAGCCGATCTCGATTCCGTCCGACGTATAATCGCCCGACACTTCCTCGGCCGCCGTTCCGTTTTCCGGGCTGGTGACCGAAAGGGTTACCCGGTCGCGGTCGAGGGTCATCTTGACCGCCCGCGTCTTCTCGCTGGCGATCGTGGCGACGCGGTCGACGCCTTCCTCGAAGCTGCGCGGATCGATGCGCAGCAGCTTGTCGTTCGCGGTCGGGATGACCCGGCTGTAATCCGGGAAGGTGCCGTCGATCAGCTTCGATGTCAGGATCGCGGTGCCCAGGCCGAAGCGGATCTTGGTCTCGGAAAGCGACACCTGGACGCTGCCATCGACTTCGTCGAGCAGTTTGCGGAGCTCGGCCACGCATTTGCGCGGGATGATTACGTCCGGCATGCCTTCGGCGCCGCCCGGCCGCGGCACCGTCACGCGCGCCAGTCGGTGTCCGTCGGTCGCCGCGGCCTTCAGCACCGGCTGTGCCTCGTCCGACACGTGCAGGAAGATGCCGTTCAGATAATAACGCGTCTCTTCGGTCGAGATCGCAAACCGCGTCTTGTCGATGATCTGCTTCAGCGTCGTCGCGGGAAGCTCGAAGCGGGTCGGCAGCTCGCCTTCCGCGATCACCGGGAAATCGTCGCGCGGCAAGGTTGCCAGGTTGAAGCGGGCACGGCCGGCGAGCACCTGCATCTTGCCTTCCGACGCGCTGAGCTCGACCTGGCTTCCTTCGGGCAGCTTGCGCGCAATGTCGAACAAGGTGTGTGCCGAAACGGTGGTGGCCCCTGCCTGGAGCACCTGCGCCTCGACGGTCTCGTTGATCTGGAGATCGAGATCGGTCGCCATCAGGCGCAATCCGCCACCCTCGCTCGCCTCGATCAGCACGTTCGACAGGATCGGGATGGTGTTCCTGCGCTCCACCACGGATTGGACGTGGCCGAGGCTCCTCAGGAGCGTAGCCCGTTCGATCGTCGCCTTCATGGAATCCCCCGAAAATGGTACTTGTCCGCGGGTTGTAAAGCGGCGCCGCCTTTCTCGCTAGAGGGTAGTGCGGCGCATGCGAAAACGGCCGGGGATAAAACCCGGCCGTTCGAGTCTCGGCTCCCGAGCCAAGAGCGTGCGATCAGAAGCGGACGCCGAATGCGGCGACGACCTGGTGACGATCGAGGTTGATGTCGGTGTCGAAATTGTCGGCATCGAAATCATCGAGATCGAAATCGTCGCTGAAATCGAGATTGGTGTAGTTCGAATAGCGGTATTCGAGCTTGCCGTAGGCGTTGGGGCCGAACAGCTGCTCGATCCCCGCGCCCAGCCGCCAGCCGTCCGCATTGGTGTCGAACTCGAAGCGATCGTCGGTGGTCCGGAAACCGGCTTCGATGCTCGTGTTGGTGTAACCGCCCTTTGCGTAGAGCAAGGTCCGCGGCGTCACGGCGTAGCCGAGCCGTGCGCCGACATAGATGTCACGCCCGGTGGCGACACGGGAGGTAAAGGCGATACCGTCGAGGCTCTCGTCCGACTCCTGCTTGCCGCTCGAATCCGAATATTCCGCCTCGACACCGGCGACCACGCCGCCAAGATCGAAATCGTAGCCGACGCCGACACCGTAGGTGACGCCTTCGATGGATTCGTCGCCATTGTCGCCGCTGGTGTCGACACTGTCGTCGTTGCTGTCGCCGGATTTCAGCACGTCATAGCCGACGATGCCTTCGATGCGAGGGCCGGTGAAGGGGGACGCTTCTTGGGCAAGCGCGGGGGTGGCGAAGCTGCCGGCAAGAAGGGCGGCGACGAGATAGGTACGCATGGAAACACTCCGTTATGCAAGTTCGTGGGAACGGACCGCCCAGCGTCTCCTTGGGAGAAAGGTTTCATTAACCGTACCTAAACAGCGATTCTTGTTGCATTTGTGCAACAGCCGCGTTCATGCTCCGGTGATGCATCGCCTCACCATGTTTGTCGTTGTTTTTCTGTGTCTTGCGGTCCCCGCCTTGGCGCAGAAAGCGAGCCTCGGGGTGTTCGGCCTGTGGGGCGCCTTCGCGGAAAAAGATCGTTGCTACGCCATTTCAGAGCCGCAGCGGACGGCGCGGAACAATCCTCGGGGCGCTTTCGCATCGATCAGCTGGTGGCCCGGGCGCGATGCCAACGGGCAGGTCTACTTCCGGCTCAGCCAGGCCAAGCGCCCCGGCTCGGCCGTGTTGCTCCGGATTGATGCGCGCACGTTTCAGCTCGCCGGTGGCGCGAGCAACGCCTGGGCGCCGGATGCCCTCGCCGACGCCGATATTCTCGCCACGATCCGCACGGGCGTCGAGATGACGATCGAATCCCGCTCCGAGCGCGGTCTCCTGATCCGCGATTCCTATGCCCTGCGCGGGGCTGCGACGGCGATCGATGCAGCTGCGATCGGCTGCGCGCGTCGGCGATGATTGCCGGCACCTTCTATATCGCACGGCATGGCGAGACCGTGTTCAACGCCGCGATGCGGATGCAGGGCCGCACGGTCCACACGCCGCTGACGCGCGCGGGGTTCGACCAGGCCGAGGAAATCGGGGTTGCCCTCCGCGACGCGCTCGGGGGCGGGCCATCGCTCCACCTGTGGGCGTCCCCCACCGGCCGCGCGCTGCAGACGCTGGCGATCGTCGCCGAGCATCTCGATCTCGATTGGCATTCGGCGCGAATGGATCCGCGGCTCGACGAAATGGACATGGGCGACTGGGGCGGCCGCTCCTACCAGGAGATCCACGATGCCGAAGGGCCGCTCGTCGATCGCCGGAGCGGTCTGTTCACGCGCCGTCCCCCCGCCGGCGAATGGTATGACGACATCGCGCTGCGTTTGTCGCGCTGGCTCGATGATCAGGCTGACGATGCCTGCGACAGGCTCGTCATCATGCACGGCATTTCCTCGCGTGTGCTCCGCGGCCTGCTGACCGGCGGCGCGCCGCGTCCGGAATGCGGCGCGCCGGTGGCCCCCTCGTTGCCGCAGGGATCGATCGTGCGAATCGCCGACGGCGTGGAGACGTTGCTCCACCGCGCCGTCGGCGGCTTCGGCGCGTCGCGGCCACTGACCGCCTGACCTTCCATCGGTGCGGCCCGCGATGGTCTAGAAAAAACCACGTTTCTCGCCTACATAGACGTCCTCATGACAGCTCCCATGCCAATCCCCGGTCTGATCGACCCGGTTCCCGTCCCGCGTCCCGCTTTCGAGAGCGACGACGGTCGCGTCGATCTCGTCGGCCTGCCGCGCGATCAGATTCGTGATGCGCTCGTCGAGGCCGGCCTCGACCTCAGGCAGGCGAAGCTGCGGGCGAAGCAGATCTGGCACCAGATCTATAATCGCGGCGCCACCGAGTTCGATGCGATGAGCGACATCGCCAAGCCGCAGCGCGCCTGGCTTTCGGAACGCTTCAAGGTCGGCCGTCCCGACATCGTCGTCCAGCAGGTCTCGACCGACGGCACCCGCAAATGGTTGCTCAAGACCGACGACGGGCATGATTTTGAAATGGTGTTCATCCCCGATGCGGACCGCGGCACGCTGTGCGTGTCGTCGCAGGTGGGGTGCACGCTGAATTGCCGCTTCTGCCATACCGGCACGATGCGGCTGGTCCGCAATCTGCGTCCGAACGAGATCGTCGGCCAGGTGATGTTGGCGCGCGACGCGCTCGGCGAATGGCCGTCCCAGCCGGAGGGCCGGATGCTGTCCAACATCGTCATGATGGGCATGGGTGAGCCGCTCTACAATTTCGACAATGTCCGCGACGCGCTGAAGATCGTCATGGACGGCGACGGCCTCGGCCTATCCCGGCGCCGGATCACGCTGTCGACGTCCGGCGTGGTGCCGATGATGGCCAAAGCGGGCGAGGAGATCGGGGTCAATCTCGCCGTTTCGCTCCATGCGGTGACCAAGGAGGTGCGCGACGAGATCGTGCCCTTGAATCGCAAATACGGCATTGAGGAGCTGCTTCAGGCCTGCGCCGATTATCCAGGCGCCAACAATGCGCGCCGCATCACCTTCGAATATGTGATGCTGAAGGATAAGAATGACAGCGACGAGGATGCGCGCGAGCTCGTCCGGCTGATCCGCAAGTACAAGTTGCCGGCCAAGGTGAACCTCATCCCGTTCAATCCCTGGCCGGGGGCGCTGTACGAATGCTCGTCGGACGAGCGAGTCCAGCGTTTCTCGGACATCGTCTACGAAGGCGGCATCTCGGCGCCGATCCGCCGCCCCCGCGGCCGCGACATCATGGCCGCATGCGGCCAGCTCAAGTCGGCCGCGGAAAAGAAGAGCCGCGCCGAGCTCGACCGCATCGCCGAGGAAAAGCAGGCGGCGCTCGCTTGAGCGAGGTGCGTGCGCAGGCGTCGCGCGGGATTGCGATCGCCAGGTACCGTCGGCCCTTCAGAGTCGCCGGAAGCGCGTGTCTGGTGGTCTTCACGGTCCGGCTCAGCGGGCTCGACAGCATTCTGTACGTGGACGGCGAAGCCGTCGCCGAGGACTCGACTCCGGCAGCCGGGCTCGAAGCCGTGCGTAACCATCGACTGGCCGCGCGGCTTCCCGACGGAAGCGCGATCGACGTCGAGGCGGGTTATATCAGCTGGGTGAACGTCGGCATCTCGGTGCGCCGCGACGGATATCTCGTCCATCAGAGCCACCCGGGCAGAACGATCGCCTACCCGGAGCGTGCGCGCGAAATGGTGCTAAACGCCAAGGATCCCCAGCTGCCGCCGGGCTACGACCCCGGCGTTCTCAGCCGCAACAAGGTCCCGATTCTCGTCGACGTCGCGCTCGGGTTGCTCTTCTACGTCGTCGCCAAGCTCACCGATCTCAGCACGGCCGCCTTGGTCGGAGCCGCGGCGGGGCTGGCGCTCGTCCTCGTCCAACGCTTCGTGAAGGTGGACTTGCTTGGCGGCCTGGCCCTGTTCGGCGTGTTCATGCTGCTCGTCTCCGCGGGCCTCGCTCTGCTCTTTCAGGACGACATGGCGGTGAAGCTGCGTACCAGCATCGTCGGCGTGATCAGCGCGATCCTGTTCCTCGGCGACGGGCTGCTCGGCGGAAACCGGCTCGGCAAGGGCCTTTGCCGCTATCTCCCTTACAGCGACATCGATCCGGGCCGACTCGGCATCGGCATGGGTACGGTCGGTCTGTTGATGGCCGCCCTCAATTATGCCGTAGCGAAGCTTGCCAGCACCTCCGCCTGGCTATTCTATTCGACGTTCGTCGACTTCTTCCTGATGATGGGCTTGATCATCCTGGTCTTTCGTTACGCTCGCGGACAGATGTTTGCGCGCCATCAGGGTTAATCTTCGCCGCCGTTAGGGGCAAATCTTCTCCGAATGGGGGGAAAGCCCATTCCGGGCTATGTTGGCGCTTTCTCAGCCATTGCGCACCCGCTAGACTGCGGCTCCTGTTCGGGGGAGCGTCGCGTTCATGGCTGTCCATTCGTCTATTCAGCCGGCCTCCCGCGTCTGCAGGATGGGTGAGGCGATCCGCGCCCGCGACTGGGCCGAGACCCCGTTGGGACCGATCGATCAATGGCCCGATCGCCTCCGCTTCGCGCTCGAGATCTGCCTCCGCTCGAGTACGGCAAGCGCCGTCTATTGGGGTCCGGACCTCACCTTGCTCTACAATGACGCCTTTGCGGACGTCCTCGGGCAACCCGAATTGCGACTGCTCGGCCTCCCGGCGGCCGAGGCCTATGCCACGCTTTGGGATTGGCTCGGGCCGCAATTCGCCCAGGTGATCGACACCGGCGAGGGCTTGCTCGTGGCGGAGCAGAGAATCCCGATCGTCCGGAACGGCATCCTCGAGGAGACCTACTGGACCTATACGCTCAACCCGCTCGTCGCCGAAGACGGAACGGTCTGCGGGGTCATGACCCAGCGCGACGACGTCACGCGCGCGGTTCTTGCCGAGCGCAGGCTCTCTTTCCAGATCCGCCTCGCCGATGCGATGCGCGGAGAGGGGGATCCGCAGCAGGTGAAACACGTCGCCACCGCTCTGCTCGGCGAATATCTGAAGGCGCCGCGGGTCGGCTATGCGGAGGTGGACGAAGCCAAGGGACGGGCGATCGTCGGCAGCGACTGGTCGCGTGAGCCTGGTACGGGCCTCGCCGGTCAGCGGGTCGAGCTCGCCGCCTTCGGCGAGGAAGCGCTTGCCTATCTGCGCAGCGGGGAAGTGCTGGTGCTTTCCGACATCCGTCACGTGCCGACCGAGCGCCCGAACATCGTCGGCATGTGGGAGGCGCTGGGGGTCCGTGCACTGATCACCGTGCCGCTGGTCCGCGATGGCGAACTCAAGGCCTTGCTCTACGTCCATGAGCCGCAGCCGCGTCACTGGCGCCGGTCGGAGGCGGCGATCGCCCGCGACGTCGCCGAGCGCACTTGGGCGGCGGTGGAGCGTGCGCAGGCGGAGCGTTCGCTGCGCGAGAGCGAGGACCATTATCGCCGGACCGTCGAGTTCAATCCGCAGGTCACCTGGACCGCTCTGCCGGATGGAACCCTGAACCGGGTGGCGAGCCGATGGGAGGAGTGGACCGGCACCAAGGGGCTTGGCGACACCTGGACCAGCGGGCTGCACGCCGACGATGTCATGCCGTCCCTGGAAGCGTGGGGCCGTTCCGTGGCGACCGGGACTCCCTTTGACGTCGAGCATCGCCTGAAGATGCGCGACGGCAGCCTTCGTTGGGCGCGTTCGCGGGCCTTCCCGCAGCGTGGCGAGCAGGGCGAGATCGTGCTGTGGTACGGATCGACCGAGGATATTCACGAGCGCAAGATCGGTGAGGAGCATCAGCGGCTGCTGATCAACGAGCTCAATCACCGGGTGAAGAATACGCTCGCCAGCGTTCAGGCGATCGCCTTCCAGACGCTGAAGGGCGACATCACGCTTGGCGAGGCGCGGAACCGCTTCGAATCGCGGCTGATGGCGCTCGCGCGGGCGCATACGTTGCTGACCGAGCAGAATTGGGAACGCGCCGGCCTCGAACATGTCGTCCGAGACGCCACCGAGCACCTCGCCGAAAATCCCGGACGTTTCCTGGTCGCCGGCGATCCGCTCTGGCTCACTCCGCGCGCATCGCTGGCGCTTGCGCTGGCGCTGCACGAACTCGGCACCAACGCTGCCAAATATGGTGCCCTGTCCAACGAGACCGGCACGGTCTCGATCGGTTGGAGGATCGAGCGCGGCAGCCTGCTGCTCGATTGGAAGGAGCATGGCGGCCCGCCGGTGACGGCCCCGCTCCGCCGCGGGTTCGGCTCGCGGCTCATCGAGAAGGGGCTTGGCTCCGATCTGAACGGCCACGCGGATCTGATCTTCGAAGCGGACGGAGTTCGCTGCACGATCGATGCGGCACTGCTCACCGTTCGCGCGCCCGAGCTTGGCTGAACAGGGCGGCATCTTCCGAGCGCCAACCTTCGAAGACCGGCCGCGGGCGCGGAAACTTCCGCGCCGATTTACAATAAAGTCCTGAGTAGTTGGCGGGTTGCGCATCCGAAACGTTCGGATATTCTCTTTCGAATGTGGCTGCTCGACAAAATGCTTCGCCGGCTCCTCAAGAAGGGTGAGCTCATCGTCGTCGACCATGACGGCAAGGAATATTTCTACGGAAGCCCGGAGCCCGGCTGGACGCCGTTGCGGATACGCCTGACCGATCGCGGGGCGGCGCTCCATATCGCCAAGGATCCGCGCGTGGGTGCCGGCGAAACCTATATGGACGGGCGGTTGGTCGTCGAGGGCGGCGGTGACATCCGCGACCTCGTCTTGCTGATCCGGATGAACGCGCCGTGGGAGAAACCGGGCGCGCTCCGCCCGCGCGGGCCGCTGCGCAAGGCCGTGCACCGGATGGTCGGGAGGCTCGATCAGATCAACTGGAAAAGCCGGTCGCGCCGAAATGCCGAGCACACCTACAATCTTACCCGCCGCCTCTACGAACTCTTCCTTGACGAGGACCGGCAATATACCTGCGCTTATTATCTTGATCCCAAAGACGATCTCGAGAAGGCCCAGCTCGACAAGAAGGCGCATCTCGCCGCGAAGTTGCATCTGAAACCGGGCATGAAGGTGCTCGATATCGGCTGCGGCTGGGGCGGACTCGCCCTCTATTTGCACCGTCAATATGGTGTCGAGGTGCTCGGTGTCGCGCTCGCGCCCGATCAGATCCAATTCTGCCGGGAACGCGCCGCCGCGGCCGGCGTGTCCGACAAGGTGCGGTTCGAGCTCACCGACTATCGCGACGTAGAAGGAACGTTCGACCGGATCATCAGCGTCGGCCTGATCGAGCATCTCGGCACGCCTCACTATCCCGGCTTCTTCGCCAAGACCCACGACTTGCTCGCGCCGGACGGAGTGATGGTCTCCCATTGCTGCGGACGTATCGGCGGCCCCGGCGTGACCGATAAATGGACACGCAAATATATCTTTCCGGGCGGCTACATCCCGGCGCTGTCGGAATTGGTGGTCCAGGCCGAGAAGCACCGTATGATCGTCACCGACGTCGAGGCGGTGCGATACCATTATGCCCTGACGCTGGAGGAATGGTACCGCCGGACGGTCGCCGCCAGGGAGGAAATCGTTCGGCTGTACGATGAGCGTTTCTATCGGATGTGGCAATTCTATCTGGCCGGCGCCGAAGCGGCGTTCCGCTACGGCGGCATGGTCAATTGGCAGCTTCAATATGTGAAGCGCCGCGACGCGATCCCGATGACCTGGGACTATCTCTACGAGGAGGAGCGGCGCTTGCGCGCGGCCGAGGCGCCGCCGCAATGGCATCTAGCCGCCGAGTGACGGGCGCGTGAAAGAGGGCCGGAGCGTCTCCGCACCGGCCCTTCGCTTTTTCCGTCTCAGCCGCGGCGATTCTGCCCCCGCCGTCCGCCGAACACGTCGCGAGCGGCACGGCGTTCATCCTGGCTGATCGTGCCGTCGCGATCGGTATCGAGCCGGTCGAACAGCGCGAAGGCGCTTTGCCGTGCTTCCGTTTGGGTCAGCCGTCCGTCACGATCGGCATCGGCTGCCTGAAAATGCCGTGCCCCGAGGCGTGCGAACAGACCGCCGCCGCTGCGGTGGCGGCGGCGTTCGGCGCGCGCCCGCCGGTGCTCGGAGCGCGCTTCCAGGCCGCGCTGCGGACGTGCTTCGAATTCGCCGCGGCTCAGCTGCCCGTCTCGATTGAGGTCGAGCCGTGCGAACTGCTCCGCGCGGCGCTCCTGGCGCTGAGCGGTGCGGGCGCCACGCTGCCCCTGGCGCTTGGCGCGGCGCGCTTCGGCGCGCGCACGGAGCTCGTCCTGGGTCAGCGCCCCGTCACGGTTCGCGTCGAGGCGACTGAAGCGGGCGTCGACCTTTGCTGCCACTTCGGCGCGGGTGATCGGCTGGGCCGCGGCGCCGGCTGGCGCCGCGTGCTGGGCGGCGGAGGCAGTCGAAGCCAAAGCGGCCATCGCAGCGCCGGCAAGGATGAGTTTCTTCATGACATTGCTCCTCGAGAACGAAAAACCGTTGCTGCACAGTCCTTTGCCGCATTGAGGCTGTCGCTCGCTTGAACATCCCGGGTTGCTCCGGTTCAGGTCTCGCGGGCATTCCGCCTATCTATGCCGCGTCGCACCAACGATCATCCTGGGCAATCGCCTCGACTGTAGTGACGTGGAGATGCCGCGCCGATTCCACTTTCCGGTTGATCTTCCGTCTGCGCTGGGGAAGTCAGCGGCAGACCTTCCGGAAGAGCAACCTCAAAGATCATGACACGCGTTTCGCCCGAAATCGAGGCTCGGCATTGGTGGGAGCATCCCTGGCTCCTGGCCGCCATCGTCCTCGCTTCGGCCGTCCCTCTGCTCTGGCCGAACATCCCGCCGCTGGTCGATTTGCCCGGACATATGGGCCGCTACCATGTCCAGCTGGAAATCTCCCGCTCGCCGGTGCTCCAGCAATTCTACGATTTCAAATGGGCGTTGATCGGCAATCTTGGCGTAGATTTGCTGGTGGTTCCGCTCGCCAAGATCTTCGGGCTCGAACCGGCGGTGAAGCTGATCGTCATCCTGATCGCGATGATGACCACGGCCGGGCTGCTGTGGGTCGCATCGGAGGTCCATGGACGGATCCCGCCCTCCGCTTTCTTCGCCCTGCCGCTCGTGTTCAACTACCCGTTCATGTTCGGCTTCATCAATTTTGCGCTGTCGATGGGCCTGGCACTGTTGGCTTTCGCGCTCTGGCTCCGGCTGGCACGCCACGAGAGGCTGATGCTGCGCGCGCTCTTGTTCGTGCCGATCTCGATCGTGATCTGGGTGACCCACACCTTCGGATGGGGCACGCTCGGGGTGATGGCCTTCTCGGCCGAATTCATCCGCCAGCTGGACATGAAGCGGGGCTTCTTCCGCGGCGGCTTCCATGCCGGCCTCCAGTGCATCGCCCTCTGCCCGCCGGTCCTGCTGATGCTGGCATGGCGGAGCGGCGACCACGTCACCGGTTATACCGGCCAGTGGTTCCTCTGGTGGCAGAAGCTCAACTGGGTGCTGATGGCGCTGCGCGATCGCTGGGAGATGTTCGACAAGGCGTCGCTGGCGGTCATCGGCCTGGTGCTGCTCACGGGCCTGCTGTGGTGGCGGCGGCTCGAATATTCCCGCAACCTGGCGGCCTCCGCCGTCTTCCTCGCCCTCGTTTATATCTGCCTGCCGCGCATCGTGTTCGGCTCCAATTACGCCGACATGCGGCTCGCACCTTTCGTGATCGCCGTGGCGGTGATCGCGATCCGCTTCCGCCGCAACTGGGGCGGAAAGACGGGGACTGTGCTCGCCGTGGCGGGATTGCTGTTCTTCGTCGTTCGCACAGGCGGAACGACCGCCAGCCTCTACCTCTACGATCGCGCCTATGACGCCGAGCTTGCGGCCGTGCCGCACATTCCGGAGAATGCGCGGGTGGTGTCCTTTGTCGGCGTGAAGTGCCGAAAGAGCTGGGCGATGACCCGCCTCGAGCACCTTCCCGCGATCGGCTTGGTCCGCAAGAGCGCCTTCTCGAACGATCAATGGTCGATGGAAGGCGCGCAATTGCTCACCGCCCGGTATCCCGACGGTGGCTGGTTCACGCGGGATCCGTCTCAGCAGGTGCTCGGGCGTCCGTGCCGCGGCGAGAAATGGTGGACCTTGAACCAGTCGCTCGCACGGCTTCCCCGGTCTGCGTTCGATTATGTCTGGCTGATCCAGCCACCGGGCTACGATCCGCGTCTCACTGCGGGACTGCAGCCGCTCTGGCGCAACGGGGCATCGGTGCTCTATCGGGTGGTCGACCGCACCCAGCCCCGGATTCCTTGATGGCCCTCGCGCTTTCGATCGTCGTTCCCTGTTACAATGAAGAAGCGTGCCTCGGAGAGCTCCATGGGCGGCTGACCCGTGCCGCGCGCGGGGTCGCCGGCGAATCCTACGAGATCGTCCTCGTCAACGACGGCTCGCGCGATCGCTCGTGGGGGATGATGCAGTCCCTCTCCGCCACCGATCCACATCTCGTGTGCATCAATCTGTCGCGCAACCACGGTCACCAGCTGGCTCTCACCGCCGGTCTGGATCTCTGCTCCGGCGCGCGCATCCTGATCATCGACGCCGATCTTCAGGATCCGCCCGAATTGCTGCCCGACATGTTCGCGGCGATGGATGCGCAGGAAGCCGACGTCGTCTACGCGGTGCGCCGTGCGCGGGCCGGGGAGACCGCCTTCAAGCGCTCGACCGCGAAGATCTTCTATCGTCTGCTGTCTAAGCTCGCCGAGATCGAGATCCCGCTCGACACCGGTGACTTCCGGCTGATGAGCCGCCGTGCCCTCGACGCGTTGCTGTCGCTGCCCGAGCAGGCGCGTTTCATCCGCGGCATGGTCGCCTGGGTCGGCTTCCGCCAGGTTCCGATCGGCTACGATCGTGCCGAGCGCCACGCCGGCCAAAGCAAATACCCGCTGTCGAAGATGATGCGCTTCGCGCTCGATGCGGTCACCGGCTTTTCGACCGCACCGCTGCGGATGGCGAGCCATATCGGCCTGTGGCTCGTCGCCGCCTCGGTCCTGCTGCTCGCCTATATCGCGTTCGGCTTTCTCACCGGCAGCGCCATCCAGGGCTGGACCTCGCTGATGCTGGTGGTCGTCATCCTCGGTGCCGTGCAGATGTTCGTGCTCGGGATGATCGGCGAATATCTCGGCCGTCTCTACATCGAATCCAAGCGCCGGCCGCTCTATATCGTGTCCGATATCGCCGGCCATGCCGGCAGCCATGCCAGCCTCGGCCATGTTGCCCATGCCGCCGAAGCGGCGTCGGACGCCGCGCCGGAGCCGGATCAGCCTTTGGAAACGATCGCCACCAGCGACACGCCCGGCGGCAGCGGCATTCGGCCGACGGCGTAGCGCTCCAGTCCGAAGATCACCTCGAACAGGCTGTTCACGGGCTTCGGCGGCAGCGCGTCGTCGCTGTCTTCCTTGCGGGTGATCCGTCCCACGATCCGCGCTGCGGCGGCGAGCGGGAAGAGCAGGCTGTTGAACCAGCTCATCATCTCGAGCTTCAGCCCGGCCTCGCCGATCACCGCCCGCAAGCTGCCGCGCGTGTAGCGTCGCTTGTGGTGGTTGACGACGTCGTGCGCGCTCCACATCCACGGATGGGCGGGTACGGTGATCAGGATCCTGCCGCCGGGCCGCAGCTTGCGGGCGATGCTCCCGAGCGCGGCGCGATCCTCCTCGACATGTTCGAGCACGTCGAGAATGGCGACGAGATCGTAGGCGCCGTCCTCCACCCCTTCCAGCGCCGGTAGCGGCGAGGCGCCGATCGGCCGGCCGAGCCGCTCGGCAGCGAGCGCCCGGGCGGCTGGATCGATCTCGATTCCGTCGGCACGGCCGAATTGCTGGAGCATTTCCAGATTGTGCCCGGTGCCGCAGCCGATCTCCAGAATGCGCGGGTCTGTCGGCAATGCGATCTTGCGCGCGATCAGGGTGCGGAGGATGTCGCGGCGCGCGCGATACCACCAGTGGCGGCTGTCGAGCTCGGCCATGCGATCGTAGACGATGCGTTCCATCAGCCGAATACCCACTGGCGATTGAGTGTGAAGGTGACGAGGGGGGTCACGAACAGCATCGGGATCACCGGCCACCAGGTCGGTCCGTTCATCGGCCCGGTCAGCACCCACACGAACAGGCTGTTGAGTGCAAGGCTGATCAGCGAGACGATCATGAACCGGAATGTCCGCACGCCGGCCTTGTCGCGGCTGCCGTGACCGGCGAAGCTGACCTTGCCGTGCAGTACGAAACCAAATGCGACGGCGATGACATAGGCCAGGAAATTGGCGAGCAGCGGCGGCACGCCCAGGAACGTTGCCGGAAACCAGTAGGCGGCGACGCCGAGCGCGGTTACGAACCCTCCGACCAATGCGAAGCGGATGAGCTGTGTCAGCAGCCCGGCCGCAGTTTGTTCATTCATTTCAGAGAGACACTCCCGAAAGGCTCGCTTGCCCTTTGCAGTGCAGCGATTAATGCCGGAGCCGAGGGTTGGGAAGGGCAGAAAGATGGACGCACTCGACAGGCTGGAAAAGCACTGGCGCTGGTGGCTGCTCCTCGTCTGGCTTCTGACCTGCGTCCTGCTGATCTTCAATCGCTGGGGGCAGATGCGCGGCTTCGGCCTCAGCGACACCGACGATAACATCCGCATGATGGAGGTTCGCGCCCTGCTCAACGGCCAGGGCTGGTACGATCTTCGCCAATATCGGCTCAATCCGCCTTACGGCGCGAACATCCACTGGTCGCGGATCGTCGACCTGCCGATCGCCGGCATCAAGCTCGTGCTCGCCCCGATGGTCGGCGGAGCCGCCGCCGAACGCTGGGCCGTGGCAATCGCGCCCTTGCTGCCGATGGGCTTGGCGATGGCCGCGATCGCCGTCACCGTCCGCCGGCTGATCGCGCCGCACGCTTTCGGTCTCGGGATCGCGCTTCTGCTCTGCGGGCACAGCACGCGCGGCATGTGGTCGCCGTTGCGGATCGATCATCACGGCTGGCAACTCGCTGCTTTGGCGGTGGCGGTGATGGGGCTCGCCGATCCGAAGCGCGCGCGGGGCGGGATCGTGCTTGGCCTCGCAACCGCTTTCTCGCTCGCCATCGGACTCGAGATGCTGCTTTATCTCGGACTTCTCGGTGCTGCGACCGGGCTGATCTGGATCGTCGACGGGGGTCAGGCCCGGCGGCTCGCGACCTATGGCCTCAGCCTCGCCGGCGGCTGCGCCCTCGGTTTCCTGATCTTCGCTTCCGACGCCAATCGCGAGCCGCTTTGTGACGCCCTCACGCCAGTGTGGCTGTCGGTCATGGTGTTGGCCGGAGCGCTCTGCGTCGGGCTTGCGATGGCGACGCCGCAGCGCTGGCCGCTGCGCCTCGGTCTGGCTGCGGCCGCTGCGATCGTCCTCGGCGTTTTCTATGCGCTCGCCTGGCCGCACTGCCTGCAGCGTCTCGAAGGCGTCTCGCCCGAGCTTGCGGCGATGTGGCTCGACAATGTCCGGGAAGCGCGGCCGCTTTATACCCATGGCTGGCAGGTCGCGATCTCGATCGTCGCGATGCCGGTCGCTGGGCTGTTCGGTTATGGTCTGATGATCTGGCGCAACCGCCGCGATCCCGCGGCTTTGGTCGCCTGGGCCTCGGTAGCCGCCCCGGCCCTCCTCGCCATACTGCTCCTGCTTTGGCAAAGTCGCGCAGGCCCCGCGGCCCAGATGCTGTCCGTTCCAGGCGCGACGGCGCTCGCGTGGCTGATCATACCGGGCCTTCGTTCCAGCAAGTGGATGCTCGTCCGCGTGGTCGGAACGGTGTTCGCCTTCCTGCTCGTGTCCGGCATCATTGCGCAGGAAGCCACGCGCTTCATTCCCAAGCCCAAGTCCAAGGTCTCGGCGATCGCCAACAAGGCCAATGGCAGCTGCCCGACCCTCGCCGCGCTCCGCCCGATCGCCCAGCAGCCGCGCGGCTATGTGCTGACCTTCGTCGATCTCGGACCGCGCCTGATCACCGTGACCCACCACGACGCCGTCGCCGGGCCCTACCACCGCAACGGCGCCGACATCCTGGATGTGATGAAAAGCTTCCGCGGCACGCCCGACGAAGCGCATCGGGTGATCGCGAAGCGCGGCATCGATTATGTCCTGATCTGCCCGGGGATGGCGGAATCGACCGTCTATGCGGCCTATGCCAAGAACGGCTTCTACATGCAGCTGGTCCGCAACAAGCTGCCGGCCTGGCTGACGCCGGTGCCCCTGCCGAAGGATTCGCCCTACCGGATGTTCCGGGTAATCGGCGAACCGGTGGCCAAGACGGTCAGACCTTGAAGCTCACCATGATCCCGTCGATGACGAACTGGGCGGCGAGCGCCGCCAGGATGACGCCGAGCAAGCGGGTCAGCATCGCCTCGAGCTTCTGACCGATCAGCCGCATCAGCGGCCCCGCGGCGAGCAGGGCGAGCAGCGTGAGGACCATCACCGAGGCGAGCGCGCCGATCACCACGGCCGTCTCGTGAACCCCGTGGCTGCGTGCCACCAGCAGCATGATCGAGGCAATCGATCCCGGACCGGCGATCATCGGGATCGCCATCGGGAAGACCGAGATGTCGTCGTGGGCGGGATCGGAATTGACTTCCTGCGCGCGGGTTTCGCGCCGCTGGGTCCGTTTCTCGAACACCATCTCGAGCGCGATCAGGAACAGCATGATGCCGCCCGCGATTCGAAAGGCGGCGAGGCTGACGCCCAGCGCCCGCAGCAGATCCTCCCCGAGCAGGCCGAAGAACAGCAGGATACCAAAGGCGATCGCCACCGACCGCCAGGCCATGGCGAAGCGGTGCGTGGCCGGCGTGTCGCGGGTCAGGCCGGCGAAGATGGGCGCGCAGCCGGGGGGATCGATGATGACGAAAAAGGTGACGAAGGCGGAGACGAACAGCTCGATCACGCCATGCAACCCATCGTCACAGCCCCTCTGGTGCAGGAAGGCCGGCGCGGGCGCAGGCCGCCACGAGTGTGTTGCGGAGCAGGACGGCGATAGTCATCGGACCGACCCCGCCCGGAACCGGGGTAATCGCGCCGCCGACCTGCGCAGCGCTCGCGAAATCGACGTCACCGACGAGCTTCGCCTTGCCGCCATCGTCGCCGCCGACGCGGTTGATGCCGACGTCGATCACCGTCGCACCCGGCTTCAGCCAGTCGCCGCTCACCATCTCCGCGCGCCCGACGGCGGCAATCACGATGTCGGCGCGGCGGACGATGTCGGGCAGGTTGCGCGTGCGGCTATGGGCGATGGTGACGGTGCAATTCTCCGCCAGCAGCAGCTGCGCCATCGGCTTGCCGACGATGTTCGAGCGGCCGATGACGACCGCGTCCAGGCCCGACAGGTCGCCGAGCCGGTCCTTCAGCAGCATCAGGCAGCCGAGCGGCGTGCATGGGACGAGACCGTCCTCGCCCACCGCGAGTCGGCCGGCGCTGATCACGTGAAATCCATCGACGTCCTTGTCGGGATCGATCGCCTCGATCACCGCCTTGTCGTCGATCCCCGCCGGGAGCGGCAGCTGGACGAGGATCCCGTCGACGGCCTCGTCGGCGTTCAATTGCTCGACGAGCGCGATCAGTTCTTCCTGGCGGGCCGTGTCGGACAGGCGATGCTCGAAGCTTGCCATGCCCGCGTCCACGGTGGCCTTGTTCTTTGAGCGGACATAGACCTGGCTCGCGGGATCCTCGCCGACCAGCACCACCGCGAGCCCGGGCGCGCGCCCCTGTGCCGCAGCGAAGGCGGGAACCGCTTGGGCAACCCGCTCCCTGAGGCGCGCCGCGAAGGCCTTCCCGTCGATCAGGTCTGCGCTCATCGGGTTCTCACACGCTCGCCCGCAATGCGGAGACCAAAGCGGCGTCGAGGATGTAGTCGCGGAGGATGATGATGAGCAGGATCACCACCATCGGCGAGAGATCGATCCCTCCGAAATCGGGCATGATCTTGCGGATGGGGCGGTAGAGCGGATCGGTCAGTCGGTCGAGGGCGTTCAAAAATTGGCGGAGGCCGTCATTCTGCGTGTTGATGACGTTGAAGGCTATCAGCCAACTCAGAACCGCCTGAAGGACGATGATCCAAAACAGCACCGTCAGGAGCAGTTTGGCAATTCCGATAAGGGCAATCAGCATCATGTTCTCCCCGCGGGTTGCCCTGCCATGTAGGGCGGCGCGCGGGACGGGGCAATGGATCAGGGTGCGAAGCGCAGCGGATCGGCGCGTGCGAGGAGGATCGCGAACGAATCCCCCTCCGCCGTCCACTCGTTGGTCACGGTCCAGCCGCCGGCGGTGAGCAGCAGGCGGGCATCCCGCCGGCCATATTTGTGGCTGTTCTCGGTGTGGATGGTCTCGCCCGCGCGCATCTCGAAGGCGCAGCCGTCCACCTCGAAGCGCACGTCGCGGAGCGCTTCGAGGTGCATCTCGATGCGCGAGAAGCCGTCGTTCCAGACCGCGCGGTGTCGGAAGGCGCCGACGGGAATGCTGCCGTCCAGCTCGCGGTTGATCCTGTGGAGCAGGTTGAGGTTGAACTCGGCCGTCACCCCCTGCGAGTCGTCATAGGCGGCGAGCAGGGTCTCGACCGATTTCACCCGATCCATCGCGATCAGCAGGAAGCTGCCGACCCCGAGCGTCTGTCGCATCGCCCGCAGCAGGTCGACGGCGGTTCCTGGCACCATGTTGCCGATCGTCGATCCCGGAAAGAAGCCGAGCTTGGTCTTCTGCGCTACCGCGTCGGGTAACTGGAACGGCCGCATGAAATCGGCCTCGACCGGGTAGAGCGGCAGGTCCGGGAAGATCGATTGCAGGGCTGCCGACGACTCTCTCAGGAAGTCGCCCGATATGTCGACCGGCACATAGGCGGCCGGGGAGGTCGCACGAAGCAGGATCGGAGTCTTTGTCGACGATCCCGATCCGAACTCGACGACGACGTCGCCGGTCCCGACGATCTCGGCCACCGCGGCCGCATGCTGTTCCAGTAAGGCGGTGTCGGCACGGGTCGGATAATATTCGGGAAGCTGGGTGATCGCCTCGAACAATTCCGAACCGCGGCGGTCATAGAGCCAGCGGGCGGGGATCGCCCGGATCGGCGCAGTGAGCCCGGCGAGCACATCGGCCCGGAACGCCGGGTCGGCCGGTGGGCGACGAAGCACGTCCATCAGATATCCCTTGCAAGGCGCAAACCGCAGAATTGCCAGCGCTGGTGGGGGTAGAAGAAATTGCGATAGGAAGCGCGCGCGTGTCCGCGCGGCGTGGCGCAGCTGCCGCCGCGCAGCACGAACTGGTTGACCATGAACTTGCCGTTATACTCGCCGACCGTGCCCTCCGCGGCGCGGAAGCCCGGATAGGGGCTGAACGGGCTCGACGTCCATTCCCAGACATCGCCGAACATCTGCTTCAGCCGCGCCTGGCCGTGGGCCGGTCGCGGGCGGACGGCCGCGGCGGAATCGAGCTGATTGCCTTCCAGCGGGTCGCACCCTGCGGCGGCCGCTTCCCATTCCGCCTCGGTCGGCAGGCGGGCGCCGGCCCAGCGTGCGAACGCGTCGGCCTCATACCAGCTGACGTGCGCGACCGGCTCCGCCGGATCGACCGGGTGAAGGCCATCGAGGCCGTAGCGGACATAGTCTCCGTCCGATCCGCCGTCCCAGTAAAGCGGCGCCCGGATGTCGCAGCGCTTCACCCATTCCCAGCCGTCGGCGGTCCAGTGCCCCGGCTTCTGATAGCCTCCCGCCTCGATGAAGCGGATCCACTCGCCGTTGGTGACCGCCCGGTCGGCCAGTTCGAAGGGGCGCAGCAGCACTTGATGGCGGGGCGTTTCGCAGTCGAACGCAAAACCCAGGCCGCGATGGCCGATCTCGACGGTGCCTCCGGCGAAGCGGGCGCAGCCCATCGACTCCGCCGCATCCGGCCCTGCTTCCTGCCGCGGCCAGAGGGCGATGCCGAGCGGGTTCTCGGCGAAGGTAGCCAGCAGATCGGTGAGCATCAGCTCCTGATGCTGTTGTTCGTGATGGAGGCCGAGCTCCAGCAGATCGAGTGCCGGGGCCGGCAGCAGCAGGAATGCATTCAGCACCGCTTCCTCAACATGGCTGCGATAGTCGAGGATCTCGCCCAGCGAAGGGCGGCTGAGCATGCCGCGCTTGGCCCGAGGGTGCCGCGCGCCTTCGCCGTCATAATAGGAATTGAACAGATAGGCCCAGCGTTCGTCGTGCGGACGATAGCCGGCGACATGGTCGCGCAGGACGAAGGTCTCGAAGAACCAGCTGGTATGCGCCAGATGCCATTTGGCCGGCGATGCATCCGGAGACGGCTGCAGGGTCGCATCGGCGTCGGAGAGCGGCGCCGCAATGTTCCTCGTCAGCGCCCGGACGGAGTCGAACCGGTCTCGCAGCGACGTCAATTGCAGGTTCGAAGCTCGTGTTGCCATGGCCCTTCCTCCCGGGACAGGGTCTCTATCAGTTGCTGATGCAGATTAGCCGCGTGTCGCGCCCGGCTGCCAGAGAATATCGCCGCCAGCACCCGCGGCGACGAGGCGCGCGAGCACGAACAGATGATCGGACAAACGGTTGAGATAGATGAGGGCGAGCGGGTTGAGGGCGACCTCGGCGGCCGCTGCGACGGCAGACCGCTCGGCCCGCCGCACGATCGCGCGGGCAAGGTGGAGGTGCGCCGAGCCGGCAGCGCCGCCCGGGAGGATGAAGCTGCGCAGCGGCTCGAGCGCCGCATTCATGGAATCGATCTCCGCCTCGAGGCGGTCGATCTGCGGCTGGACAATCCGCAAAGTCATCTCACCCGGCGCGAAATCGTCGCCCGGGGTGGCGAGATCCGCCCCAAGATCGAACATTTCGTTCTGTATCGCCTGGAGCATGCGCCGGTGATCGGCGCCGGTGACGTGAAGCGCGGCGATGCCGATGGCGCTGTTGGCCTCGTCGACGTCGCCGATCGCCTGCGCCCTGGGATGCGCCTTCGAAATGCGCGATCCGTCCGCAAGCCCGGTCAGGCCCTCGTCACCCGTACGGGTGTAGATGCGATTGAGACGGACCAGGGGTCAGGACTTTCCGCTCGCCATCATCAGGAACAGGATGATGAACACGATCGCGATCGCCTGGTACATGATGCGCTTGCGCATCAGCTGCTGCGAGCGTTCGCCCGTCAGATCCTTCTGCTGCGCCATTCCGATCACGCCCTTGGCGAGCACGAACAGGGTCGCACCGGCAGCAACGAGGATCAACAGGAAGAGGAAGACGTCCATGGCCTCTATCTAAGTGCCCGCCGACGAATATCCACCCGGCAATTGGCCCATGCGCAGATCGGCGATCAGCCGCGCCGGATCGGCGCCGGCCTCTCGAAGGCTGGCGAGCGTCGGCGCACCGGTCCGCTTTGCCAGGCGGAGTCCCTCGGCATCGGTCAGCAATGGATGATGGTGATAATGCGGCGTGGGCAGCTCGAGCAGCGCCTGCAGGAGCCGATGCACGTCGGTCGCGGCATAGAGATCGCGGCCGCGAACGATGTCGGTAACGCCCTGGCCGGCGTCGTCGACGGTCACGGCGAGATGATAGCTGGTCGGCGCATCCTTGCGTGCAAGCACCACATCTCCGAACGCCTGGGGCTCGGCAAGGACCTCCGTCTCTTCGTCATGCCAGTAAAGCGGTCCCGCCTCGGCGCTTGCCTTGGCGGTGTCCAGCCGCCAGGCGTGCGGCTCGGCGGCGAGCCGCCGGGCGCGTTCGTCGCGAGAGAGCCGGCGGCAGATTCCGGGATAGAGCGGGCCGTCGGGCCCGTGCGGCGCGGACGCGCTGGCCGCCACTTCGGCCGCGATCTCGGAGCGCGTGCAGAAGCAGGGATAAACCAGGCCGCGAGTCTTCAGCCCGTCTAGCGCCTCGGCGTAGAACGGCAGGCGTTCGGACTGGAACAGGATCTCTCCGTCCCAATCCAGCCCGAGCCACATCAGATCCTCGATGATGCCGTCGACGAAGAGCGAGCGGACGCGGCCCGGATCGATATCCTCGATCCTGAGCAGGAAGGCGCCGTTCCGATCCCGTGCGAAATCGTGGGCGAGCAGGGCGGAATAAGCATGGCCGAGGTGCAATCGGCCGGTCGGGCTGGGCGCGAAGCGAGAAACGATCTGCATCAGTGCTTTGCCCCTTGACCGCGAGTCATCGGCCATGCTGTCATGCGCGTGTCACCTTCTCGTGAAAGGAGGTGCTGGACAGGGGATGCTTCGCTCTCCGTCCTGAGTGCGACAGGCGGGGTCGTTCGAGGTTGTCCCTCGGGACACGGAGGCCGTCGCCGAGCGCATGTACCATCCCGACCTTCTCAGACATCCCGATTCATGCCCTGCGTTGGTGTTGAACGCGGATTATACGCCGTTGAGCTACTACCCGCTCAGCCTGTGGCCGTGGCAGACAGCGGTCAAGGCGGTGTTCCTGGAGCGGGTCGACATCGTCGCCCAATATGCCCGTGAGGTGCACAGCCCGAACCGATCTTTCAAGCTGCCCTCGGTGATCGCGCTCCGCCAATATGTGAAGCCGTCGGAGAATCCGGCCTTCACCCGGTTCAACCTGTTCCTGCGCGATCGGTTCGAATGCCAATATTGCGGCGATCTGCGCGAACTCACCTTCGATCACGTCGTCCCCCGTGCCCAGGGTGGACGGACGACCTGGGAGAATGTCGCGACAGCCTGCGCGCCCTGCAATCTGCGCAAGGGCGGTCGCACGCCGGCCGAAGCGCACATGCACCTCTTCCGCCGGCCCTACCGTCCGACCAGCTGGCAGCTCCAGGAAAACGGCCGCAGCTTCCCGCCCAACTACCTCCACGACAGCTGGCGGGACTATCTCTACTGGGATATCGAGCTGGAAGCCTAGGCGTTCTCGGGCACTGGGGAGCGGACGCGGCCGGATCCAGCTTATTTCCGCTTTCGCTGCCGTGTAGGGACATGAAAGTCCGGATCCTTGTCTCTCACCCAGGTGATGAAGGTGGCGATGTCCGGATGTGCGCGCAGCGCCTCGGCCGAGGCGAAATTGCGTTCAAGGCTCTTATTGTCCAGCGCAGCGTGGATCGTGCGGTGACAGATGGGATGAACGGGCGCCGTTTCCCGGCCGCCCCGGCTCTTGGGAACGGGGTGATGCCGTTCGATCTTCCGACCCATCGGCCGCTCGCACAGAAAGCATGTCGGCGCCGGCTCCGTGGTGGCGTTCCGAGATTTCTGCTGGCGGGCTTTCCTTGACGGCATCGCGTCGGCAGCCTTAGAGCATCGCGCCGAAAAGTGGCTACCGGTTTTCGGCTTTAGCGATGCGATTTCAAGAGCCTGGGGCAGCAAGCGTGGTTCCCGAATCGGGCTCGCTGCTCTAGCCGGAGCCAAGGATTCATGCACGACCCCACTCGCCTTCAGGCCGCACGCGCGGGTCGGTTCGCCTTTCCGGCGCTGCTTCTGTCAAATCTGATGCTCGCGTTCGGCCCGTGGATGGTCCGGCTCGCCGACGTCGGTCCGGTTGCCGCGGGCTTCTGGCGGCTGGCGCTCGCCGCACCCTTTCTGCTGATCCTGGCGCGCCCCGGCCTGCGCGGCGCGTCGTCGCCCTCATCCGGGCTGCTTGCCGTAATTGCGGTCGGCGGCTTGTTCTTCGCCGCCGATCTCGCGGCGTGGCACGTCGGCATCCACATGACCAAGCTTGCCAATGCCACTTTGTTCGGCAATTGCTCGAGCTTCCTGCTGATGCTCTACGGCTTCATCGTCCTGCGCCGGCTGCCCGGCCGGGTGCAGATGGTCGCGCTCGGCCTCGCCGGGGTCGGAGCGGCCCTGCTTCTCGGATCAAGCTATGAAATGTCGCCGAAGAATCTTCGGGGTGATCTGTTCGCGTTGCTGGCCGGTCTGTTCTACGCCTTGTACCTGGTCGTGATCGATCGGGCGCGGCGAACGGTCGCGCCGATGCCGGTGCTTGCGATCGCGACGATTTCCGGTGCAGTCCCGCTGCTCCTCTTCGCCGCTTTGCTCGGCGAGACGATCATGCCGAACGCGTGGACGCCTTTGATCCTGCTTTCGCTCGGCAGCCAGCTCATCGGGCAGGGGCTGCTCGTCTATGCGGTCGGGCACCTCTCGCCGGTGGTGGTCGGCCTCACCCTGCTGACTCAGCCGGCGGCGACGGCGGTGATCGGCTGGTTCGCTTATGGCGAGCGTCTGGGCCTTGCAGACCTGATCGGCGCAGGCTTCATTGCCGCCGCTCTGGTGCTGATCAGACTTCCCGAGCGCCAGAACGGATGAGTCGGAGGGGCGCGCTCGGGCGGAGCGCGCCCCTCAAGCCGCAGCGGAGAGGGATGGGCGCCGCGGCTTATCGATGCCGGCCTCGATCGCAGCGAGGTGGTGCATGCGTTCGAGGTGAAGCTGGGAGAGGCCGAAATGGGCGCGGGCTGCCTGCGTGCAGCCCGCATCGGTCGCGCGTTCCAGCTCTGCCATGGCCCGAAGCGAATGAAAGCGGATCTCGTCGCCGATGCGCATCTTTCACCTGTTCCCCGTTAGTGCAATGTCGATGCTCGTCTTTGGGCAACTGCGCGGCCTCACGCACTTACGTGCGTTAGCTTCTTGTAACTTTTTGAAAAATTTAACCTTAGTTGCGCACGATCTGCAGGTGCGCGGCCGGCGCCTCGGTCAGCGAATGCATCCTGCCGAGGTGGAGTTCGGAAAGCTCCAAATGGGCCATGGCGGCCTCCTCGGTCGACGCGGAGCGGGCCCGTTCCAGTTCTTGGAACGCACGATCGGCGTGGTGGCGGATCGACTCTCTTCTGGACATGGCCGCGCTTTCGACTCGGGATGGAACTCTACAAAGCGAAGCGCCACCGTGACTCCATAGACCCATCACGCGCAACAAGATGGATCAGTTCCGTGCAGCCGCAACAAAATCATGATGCAAGTAGCGCTCGTTGAAATCGCCGGCTTCGCGCAGCCTTTGCCAGTCCTCGATCGTGATCGATCGCCGGTCCCGGCTGATCAATCCTTCCTCGCCCAATTGCCGCAGCACGCGATTGACATGCACCGAGGTCAAGCCGACGGCATCCGCGAGCTGCTCCTGGGTCATCGGCAGCTCGTAGCGGTGATCCTTGGCAAGCCCGGCTGCTTCCAGCCGAAGCGAAAATTCACACAGGATGTGCGCGACGCGGGTACGGCTGTCGCGGCGGCCGACATTGACTACCCATTCCCGGAAGATCGATGAATCGACGAGAGTGTCGACCCACAGCGCCCGTGCGATGCTCGGGTTCGACAGCGTGATCTCGCGGATCGCCTGCATCGGAACGAACGCCACGTCGGCTTCGGTCAGGGTCTGAACGCTATGATCCGAGACTTGAAGAAAGCTGTTCTGGAGATCGACGAATTCGCCCGCCATGTGCAGCGAGACAATCTGTCGGGCGCCTTCCCCGGTGATCTTGTAACGATAGGCGTAGCCGGAAAGCAGCAAGGCGCATTGCTCTGGCGGTTCGCCGTCGCGCACCAGATGCGCCCCGGCCGGCACCTTCCGGACGCTGTGCTGTACGGACAGCAAGGCAAGTTTGTCGGCTTCGGACAGGGGCGAGCGACTGTCGAGCCGCTTGATCATCTTTCCAAATGTCGGATGCGCGTCCGGCACTGTTACTCCTCGCTCGGGCGTGTGGGAATTGGACACGTCGATATCGCCGTGTGCCCCCGTCCGACCGGAGTGCATAAGTGGTGCTGGATTCGTCCGCGTTTACCTAGATTAGCTGCGCGCGTTTCTCCCTCTTTTTCCGCGTCTTGAGGCTTTCTGGGCACCATTGCGGGCGGCGTGGGCATGACCGGCTCATCAACACCGCTTTGGGGAGCACCAGCAAGCTGGACCAAAGTCCACCGAAGGTTGTGGAACCTATCAAGCCTTGCGGCATCGCGTGGGCTGTCAGCCGCTCCAATCGGCATCGGGCAGATTGCGGCGGGAGAAAAGCAAGAAATGCCAACGACCTCCCCGAACGGCTCTGGCCGAGCCGGGCACTTCGACCTATCGATCGCCTACCAGGACGAGGGGAAGGAAAGGCGATGCGTACCAAGGCCGCTTTGCTTGCAGTAACGACATTTTCGGCGCTTGGCGCTGGCGGAACGGCGATCACGGCGGCAGCGCAGCCCGCGGCTTCCCAGCCGCAGCCGGCAGCTATCACGGTGCCAGCGCTTGCCTTCAAGGAACGTCGCCTTTCCAACGGCCTTCGCGTCATCACCCTCAAGGATACGACCACCCCCAACGTCGCGGTGTCGGTCTGGTACGAGGTCGGCTCGAAGCACGATCCGGAAGGTCGCTCCGGATTCGCCCATTTGTTCGAGCACATCCTGTCCCGCAAGACGCGGAACATGCCCTACAACATGATCAACAAGCTCACCGAAGATGTCGGCGGCGTGCGCAATGCGTCGACCTGGTACGATCGCACCAATTATTACGAGATCGTTCCTGCGCGCTATCTGCAGACGATGCTGTGGACCCACGCCGAGCGCATGGCGCTGCCCGTGGTCGACGAACAGGTGTTCGAGACCGAGCGCAACGTCGTCAAGGAGGAGCTGCGCCAGCGGGTGCTCGCGCCGCCTTACGGCCGTCTGCGCCTGCTTTTGAACGAGCAGGCCTGGGACCGCATGCCGCATCGGCGGCCCGGGATCGGCAGCATCGAGCAGCTCGATGCGGCGACGCTCGCCGACGCACGCGCCTTTCACGAAGCTTATTATGGCCCGGATACCGCGACCCTGATCGTCTCCGGGAATTTCGACGACGCGCAGCTGCAACGATGGGTCGACACCTATTTCGCGAAGATTCCGGCCCGGGCCGCGAAGATCCCGCTGGCGATCACCGAGCGTGACACGGCGCCCGCGCGAAAGCGGACGGTGACGATGTACGCCCCGAACGTGCCGCTGCCCGTCGTGGGATCGCTGTGGCGAATCCCCGGCTCCAGCCATGCCGACATGGCCGCGCTCGCAGTGCTCGATACCATTCTCACGGCCGGCGACAGCTCGCGCCTCAACCGCAGCCTCGTTTATGATCGGCAGCTCGCGACCTCGATCAACGGCGATCTCAGCGATGTCGAGGAGCAGGGCTATTATGCGCCTTATGCGATCCTCGCCGGCGGCAAGAGCGTGGAGGAGGTCGAAGCGACCCTGTCCGCGGAGATCGCAAGAGTGCGCGACGCGCCGGTGACCGCCGCCGAGCTCGCCGAGGCGAAGACCGAGCTGCTCGCGGCGGCCCTGCGCGAGCGGGAAACCTTCAGCGGACGCGCATTCGATCTTGGCGAGGCATTGGTCCGCACCGGCGACGCGCGGGCCGCCGACAAGAGGTTGGCCGCCATTCAGAAGGTGACGGCCGGTGACGTTCAGCGGGTCGCACGCACCTATCTCGCGCCGGACCGGCAGGTGGATTTCCGCTATCGCAACGAGGCGGAGCGCCCGGCGGGGCAGGCCGATGCCTGGGCGAACCCGGTGCCGATGCCCCCATTCAAGAGCGTCCCGGCCGCCACCCGGCCGCCCCATGAAGCGGCGGCCGAGGGCGAGCGCCAGCAGCCGCCGGCGCCGAGCGCCGCCGTGCCGGTCACCCCGCCGGCGATTTCGCAGACCAGGTTGGCGAACGGGCTCGATGTCGTCACGGCGCGGACCGGGGCCGTCCCGATCGCCTCGATGGTGCTGGTGGTGAAAGGCGGCGCGTCGACCGATCCGCGCGCGAAGGCAGGGCTCGCGTCGATGGCGGCAACGCTCGCGACCAAGGGCACGCCCACCCGCAATGCCCAGCAGATCGCCGCGCAATTCGAGTCGCTCGGCGCCGAGATCGGCAGCGGTGCGGGCCCCGACGGTGCCTTTCTCTCGGTCTCGGCACCGGTGGCGAACCTCGAGGCGGCAGGACGGATCCTCGTGGATCTCGCGCGCAATGCGACCTTCCCGGAACAGGAACTGGAACGGGAGCGCAAGCGCGCTCTCGACGGCCTGTCGATCGCGATGCGCGATCCCGGCAGCGTTGCCGGGCTCGTCGTCACGCCGCTCGTCTATGGCAGCGCCCCGTACGGCAATCTCGCCAATGGTACGCCGACCTCGCTGCAGGCGCTGACCCGTGACGATCTCGTCGCGCATCATGCCAGATGGTGGCAGCCCGGCAATGCCGCCCTGATCGTCTCCGGCGGGATCGATGCCGCCCGTTCGGCCGCACTCGCCCAAAGCCTGTTCGGAAGCTGGCAAGGTCGGGGGCCGGCGCCCCAGGCGCCGACCGCGCGGGCCGGCGAGAGTCAGATGGTCCGCACGATCGTCATCGACATGCCGGGGTCGGGTCAAGCGGCCGTCACGGCCGCGGTGCCTGCGCTCGCCCGCGGTACGGCCGATTATTATCCGTTGACCCTCGCCAATGCGGTGCTCGGCGCCGGATCGAACGGGCGCCTGTTTCAGGAGGTGCGGGTCAAGCGCGCTTTGTCCTACGGCGCCTACAGCGCGATGCCCGCGCGGCTCGACGCCAGCCTGCTGACCGCAAGCGCGCAGACCAAGAACGAAAGCGCCGCCGACGTCGCCAGGATCTTTCTCGACGAACTCGATCGGCTCGGCAGGGAGCCGCTCGACGCCGATGCCACCGCCAAGCGGATCGCTTTCCTCACCGGCACTTACAATCGGCAGGTGGAGACGAGCGGAGGTCTTGGCGGGGTGCTCGCCAATCTCATCCAGCAAGGCCTCTCGCCGGAGGAGGCCGCAGCCTACGTACAGCGCATGGAGAGCGTCACGCCGCAGGCCGCCTCGGCGGTCGCCGCGCGGATCGCCTCCTCGCAGCGCGCGAGCCTGATCATCGTCGGCGACGCTTCGAAATTCCTCGACAAGGTCAAGGCGATCAGGCCCGACGTGGAGGTGATTCCGCTGGCCGAGCTCGATCTCGATTCCCCGACACTTCGAAAAGCGAAATAGCGTGTTCAGGCGACGATAATCCCTTCGGGACTATCGTCGCCGCGTTTCACCAGGGATTTGCTTCACATGCGCCTCGTTGCCGCCGCCTTGCTCGCCTTCAGCCTCACCGGGTGCGTCGCCAGGACGGCGCTCGACATCGTCACTCTGCCGGTCAAAGTGGTCGGCAGCGGCGTCGATGCGGTCACCACCAGCCAGTCGGAAGCGGATCAGAATCGCGGGCGCAAGATCCGCAAGCGCGAGGAATGCGAAGGGCGCGAAATGCGCCGCGCCGAGAAGCAGGATCGCGAGCCCGATTACTCGCGCTGCGACTGATCCTTCCCTTATCCGCCGATCAGGCGCAGCGGCTGCACCGATATTCGAAAATGCCAGCCTTGGTCCTGCAGATCCTTTGATCCGGAACGGGGTACATCGCGCAGGGCCTCGCCACGTGCGACCGACAGCGTGATCGCGTCCGAAGGCGTCCAGCTCAGGCCGGCGCCGAGGCCGGCGATAAAGCTGCGCGGTGGCTGCGGCGCCGCCTGATTGTCTGCGTAGGCCGCGTCTGCGAACAGCAAGGCGGTGAAAGCGCCCCAGGCAAATCGCTTGCCGTCAGCCGCCTGGCCGGCAAGGTCGAAGCTCCAGGCGAGCTCGGCGGAGCCGATCGCGCCCTGGTCGACGAGGAACGAATTCTCGCGATAGCCGCGCACCGTCCCCTGGCCGCCGATCGATAGCCGCTCGCCCGAATAAAGGATTCCGCTCGCTATCTGTCCCGCAAGCCGGGCACGAAGCTCGAGACCCGGCGGGCCGAGCCTGCGGGCATAATTGGCCTGCACGAGGCCGGCGAGGAAATGCGCATCGGGATTGAGGATGCCGGGGAGGTCCGATCGGGTGCCGCCGAGCCCCATGCTTGCGGTCGCGGAGACCGCCAGGACCTGCTTCACGCCGCGGACGACGTAGTCGCCGGTGAGCCGCACGACGCCGTAGCGGCTGCGCCCGTCCTTCGATCCCGGCGCGAACGAGAATGGCTCGCCGAACAGGAAGCTGCGCTGGCTGCGATAGCCGAAGAGCAGGCCGGCGGAGAGGGTGCGGGACGGAGACCAGCGGCCAGGCACGGCACCGGGCGCGAGCGGCTCTTCGACGAAACGATGGACGAAGCCCCCTTCGACCGCGCGATCCTCGGCACGGATATCGAGCGGGAGGAGCGGGCGATCGATCACCGCCGCGTCGTTGTAGCTGCCGCGCACCGTCAGGCTCGTGCGCGGCGACAGGAACGGCGTCGCGTAACTGATCTGGGCATCCTCCACGCCTTCGGTATAGCCGATCTCGGCGCTGACCAGATCGCCGCTGGTGAAGGCGTTGCGCAGATAGCCGGCGGCGGAAAGCCGGTCGCTGCCGACCGCCGGCGAGCGGTCGTTCGCGTAACCAAGACTGATGTCGCCGCGCCGCTCCGGTTCGACCAGCACATGGAGGCTCGCTTCGCCGGGCCGCGCACCCGGGCGGAGGTCCGCGTTGATCGTCCGGATGCCGGCACTTTCTGCCAGCAACCGGAAATCCCGCTCGATCGCGAAGGCGCTGAGCGGCGCGCCCTGCGCGGACGGGAAGCGGCGGCGCACATACTCTCCGCCGAGACCCTTGTCCTTGCCGCCGGCGAATTCGACGCTGATCGCCTCGCGGTCCGGATCGGGCGGAACGAGGCGGCCCTCGATCAGCCGCAGCTCCAATATGCCATCGGCGATCCGCGACCTCTCCGAAACGAGCAGCCCCGAATTGACGAAGCCGGCGGTGACCAGGGCGCGGTTGAGCAGTTGCACCAGCGCGATTGCAGACGAGATGCGGCCGTCGCGATCAGGGAGGCCGTTCTGTGCGAACTGCCGCTCGATCCATGCGGCGCCGAGGGGCTCCCCGCGGCGATGATCGAGGCGCAGCCCGGCGGTGTCGGCCGCCGGCGGCTGCCAGTGTCGAGGGGGTATCCCGCCGCCGCTCGACGCCTCGGCCGCAACCGCGATCCGGCGGATCCGGTGCGAGTCCGCCGCGGCCGACGGAGGCGTGAGGCGGCTCGCCGGTGGCACCAGCGGCAGGCTCTTGGGCGCGGTCCAGTCGGGCAGGGGCGGCGGCTCGGCCTGGGGACCGGTGCGCTCACGCACGGCTTCAGGGCCCGTCTGCGCCTGGGCAAGCCCCGCCGGCGCAAGGCCTAGGACGAGCCCGCCGAAGCGGGCGAGGCTCATCGGCATGGTGCCTGCCCGGGTGTCGGCACCGTGCCGCTCGGCGTGCCTGCGGCATAGGGCCCGGTCGGCCGGATCGAGAGCTGGCTGAGCGCGCCGCTGGCGCGCACGGCTGGGCATTGGCCGCGCAGGATTGCCGAGGCATCGATCAGGGACAGATCGGGCGAGACGGTTCCGGCGCTGACGTCGTAAATGGCATTGTCGAACTGAAGATCTCCGTCGACTTCGACGCGGTTGAGGCGGTCGGCCGAGGCGATGAAATACTTGCTCGAAATGAGCACGTTCGCCCCGCCGCTTTGACCGAGCGCAAGGATGTCGCCGCCGTGCGACACCACGGCGAACGGACTGGCGATGACGATCAGCCCGCCCGTGCCGGGGCCGGAGGATGTTTCGAGGACGCCTGGTGCCGTGACGCCGCGCAGGATGAGGAACCCGTCGGACGGCATGTCGAGCAGGATGTTGCCGGCGGACCCATTGGCGGAATTGGTGGAGATGCGACCCCCTTCGGCAAGCGTGATGTTGCGGCCGCTGACGAGCACGCTTCCGGCCGGGCCTTCGAAGTCGCTCTCATTCTCGCTCGAAATCTCGGATCCCGCTCCGGAGACGAGCAGGTTCGTCGCCTCGATGACGACATTGCCCGCCGGGTTCGGGTTAGAAAGCGACGTGGTGACGATCGACCGTTCCAGAATTGCGAAGTCGCCGGTCTTGATGTCGATGTTGCCACCCGCGCCCGTGGCGAGCTCGAGCGCCTTCGAGCTGATCGCGCTGCCGTCCGACATCCGGATTGCGCCGGCCTCGATCGTGACGTCTCCCGCAGCACCCGCGCCGAGGGTGTTGGTGCCGATGCCGGCGTTGCGCAGGGTCAAGGTGCCGGCCACCTTGACGTCGACTGTTCCCGAATCCCCGCCTTCGATCGCCTCGGAGCTGATCCCGCTCCGGAACATGTCGAGCGCGGCGACATCGACGGTCACGGCCCCGGCGTCGCCGGAGCCGAATGCGTCCGAATTGATCGATGCATCGGTGAGGCTCGCCGTCCCACCCTGCAGGCTCACCGATCCGGCGTGCCCCACGCCGAGCGTCAGCGACGAAATGCTCGAGCGGCCGGCCATTGCGAGGCGCCCGACGCTCACTGCAACATTGCCTCCGTCGCCCTCACCGCGCGCGTCGGAGGTAATCGCGCTCAACGTCTCCATCGAAAGCCTGTCGGCCTTGACGCTCACGTCGCCGCCGTTGCCGGTGGCGGTCTGCGCGCCGTCGGCGGAAATGAAACCGAGGCTCATGTCGATGGTGCGGGCGGTGACGGTGACGCCGCCACCCTTTCCGGTGCCGCTGACGTCGGCGGAGATGCCGCCGTCGTTGAGGGTCAGCTCGTTCCCCACCGCGATATCGAGGCTGCCACCGTCTCCGCTGCCGAGCGCGTCCGACGAGATCCGGCTTTGCCCGGCGATGCGCAGATCGCCGGCGGTCAGCGAAACGCCGCCGGCCTCGCCGCTGCCATATGTGTCCGAGCTCAACGTGGCACCGTCGTCGAGAGAAACCGATCGTGAGGCTTCGATCGACACCAGCCCGCCATCGCCCTCGCCCAGGGCTTCGGAGCCGATCGCGCTGGCGACGAGCTCCACCTGCGGCGCTTCGATCAGGATTCCGCCCGCCGCGCCGCGGCCCAGCGTGTTGGAAGCGATCCTGGCGCCGTTCTCGAGGCGCAGGCGATCACGGAGCTCGATCGCCACCACCAGGGCTTCACCGTCCCCGGAGGCGCTGGCGAGAATGCTGCTGCGGTCGAGCAGCAGCGCCCCGCCGCCGATCAGCACGCCGCCCGAATCGCCCGACGCATAGGCATTCGAAGTGACATAGGATGCGTCGTGGAGGGCAAGGGTTCCCGGTACCGTCAGCTCGACCAGCCCGCCGACGCCGGTGTTATAGGAATCGGAGGTGATGTAGGATCGGACGAGCGTCGCGTCGCCCGCCTCCACCGCCGCGCCGCCCGCATCGCCGTCCCCCAGCGCGTCGGCCGAAATGTAGCTGTCGGTGAGATCGAGGCGCGGCGTCTGGACCAGGACGGCGCCGCTGTCGCCGGAGCCGTTGGAGTCCGTCGAGATCCACGAGAAATCGTCGAAGCGGATGGCGCGCGTGGCAGCAAGTTGAACGATCCCGGCATCGCCGCTGCCGAATGCCTCGGAGACGATGCCGCCGTTCGCAAGCCGGATTTCCTCTCCGGCAAGAGAGATCGTGCCCGGCGCACCGACTTCGCTGCTGCGCGAGGCAACCACCGAGCCGCCAAGCAGTTCGATGCTCCGGGCGGTGATGGTGATGTCGCCTGCCGAGGTCCCATCATTGCCCGTCGTCATGATGTTGGAAGCGCCGTTCAGCGCCAGCGTGTCGGCCAACAGTCCTATTGCGCCGCCTTGCGCCGCGGGCGACGAGTAAGCTGACAGGGCGCTGCTCTCGAGCGACACCGCCCCGCCGGCGACCGAGATCGATCCGTCGGCGCGGGCGGCGGCGGTCGTGATCAGAAAGGAATTCTCCAGGATGACGGCTCCGGTGCCGACCGAGCCGCCCTCGAGCCGGGCAATCCCCGCGTCGGTTCCGGCCGCATGGAGGCGAAAGCCGCCGCCGGTCAGCGTCGCGTCGCGGATGTGGATCTCGGAAGCGTCCAGCGACAGCGTCGAGTCGTCGGGCAGCAGCGCTGCATTGGTTCCGTCGACCAGGATCACGCCTTCGCTGCCGAGGAATCCGAACGCCTCCGGCGCTGCGACCGACAGGGTGGATCCCGCCGGCGTGGTGACGGCAAATGCAGAGCCGTCGGAGAAATGCAATGTGCCGGCGGTTGAGAAATGTGCGGCGGCCGGGACGTTCAGCTGTGCCTCGGGGCCGAAGATCACGCCGGCCGGGTTGAGAAAGTAGAAATCGGCGCTGGGCAGCGCGCTGCTGTCGAGCGTCCCGAACAGGCGCGAGGGAGCGCCGCCGGTCACCCGATTGACCACGTTCGAAATCGCGCCCGGATCTCCGGCGCTGAACGTCCACCGCGCAGCGTCTCCGGCGGCGAGATCGAATTGGGCGAAGCTGTGGAACAGGTTCGTTCCCGCCACCCGGCCACCGTCGATGGTCGTCACATTGCCGTTGGTCGCGACTTGGGTGCCGAGCGTGGAGGATGCGGTCTGATCCGGATCGATGACCGTTGCGGGAGGCGCCTGCGCGACCGAAGCGCCGGCGCAGCCGAGCAGCAGGGCCGCAAGCAGGCGGGGGGTCACCGCCACGCCCCCAGCAAGGTGAAGGCGGCCCAGATGTGGGGGCGAGCCTGCGCGCCGCCGCCGCGGATCATCGCCAGCTGGGCGTCGCGCAAGGCGTCCGATCGGGAGCGCCCGCTGCCGTAAGCGGCGTAAAATCGGCGCATCAATTCTCCGGTGCCGGAATCGTCGACCTGCCAAAGCGAGGCGAGGGCGCTGACCGCGCCGGCCTGAACCGCCGCTCCGGCGAGACCCATGCTGGCTTCGTCGTCGCCGACCGCGGTCTCGCAGGCGCTGAGCACAAGCAGATCCAGCGATTCGCCCCGCTTGTGATTGCCGCCGATGATGTCGCGCAGCTCCCGCAGTCGAATCAGTTCGCCGTTGGCGACGATGAAGGCGCGGTCCGATCGGCCGTCGAACGACGCGTGGGTGGCGAGATGGAGAATGTCGACGTCTCCCGAACCCATCGCCTGCACCAGATCGGCGCGTTTGAAATTGGCGAGGTGCTCGCCGGGCGCACCGTTGGCGGCGGCGATGTCGGCTTCCGCGGCCGTGCTGGCCAGCGCCGCGAACGAACCGGCCGGGAGGCGCACCCTGTGCTGGAGCGAGGCCGCGACGATGCGGGCCGGCCGGCGTCCGCGGATCTCGCCGGGCTGGAGATAGGCGAGCGCCGGCGCGACGACGACCCGGGTCCGCTCGGCAAGAAAGCGGCCGTCGGCGTCGACGAGGGCCGCGAAGGGCAAAGCGCGCAGCGGCCCGTCGGGAATGATGGCGATTACCGATCCGGCCCCGAGCTGATCCTCGATCGGTGCGATCAGCAATTGGTAGAGCCGCCGTGCCGGTGCCCGCCATGCCTCGTCGTCGCCATAGGTGGTGGACAATACCATCGCTTCGACCAGCCGGCCGACCGCATCCCGGTTGGCGCTGCGATCCGGTGCCAGCCTGCGAAAGGTGCGGGCGCCGCCCGGCTGGTCACCCGAAAGGATGAGCAATTCGATGCGATCGGGAAGCAGCAGCGGGTAGAGTACGATCTCTCCGGCGGCGAGATCCTGCGGCTTCAGTGCGTCGCGCGGCGGCAGGCATTCGCTGCCGACGGCATTTTGCAACTCGGCCTGGCGCGAGGCTTCGACGATGATCTGCGCGGCTTCGATGCGGGCGGGGTCCCCGCCGGCAAGGGCGACGTCGGCCGCCTGTTCGAAGACGTCGCGCATGTACAGAGCGAAGGTCGATTCCTCGGTCAGCGGATCGAGGCGCGGCAGCAGCGGCCGCAGAGTCTCGAGCGCTGCCAGTGCCGCGGCGCTGTACCGCTCACGATTCACCGGATCCGCGGCCGCGAGCAGCAGATACAGGCCCGGCACCCGCGCGGGGAGCGGACGGCGGCTTTCCAGCAGTAGCGCCTGCTCAGCGAGCGTGATGGCACGCGCCGGCTCACCTTGTGCAAAGGCAAGCCGCGCCTCGATTTCGGCGGCAAAGGCGAGTGCGTCCGAATCCGGTTGCTGGCTCTCGCGCATCGCGGCGATACCGCGCTCCACCGCCCCGGCCTCGGTGCCGCCGAGCTCGATCACGACGGCAAGCAGCCGCCCCATCACCTCGCCGCGGAGCGCCGGCGCGGTAATCGCGCCGGCCGCCGGCATCGTCCGAAGCGCCGCTTCGATCCCCGCCTTGCGCATCGCTTCGCGATCCTCCGCCGGGCTGCGGCTGAGCGTGAGCCAGAAGCGCGCGAGCCGCAGGCCGGCCAGGCTCGACAGCGTCGCGTCGCCGTTGCGAAGCGCGCGGGCGGCGGCACATTGCAGCGCGATCATCGACAGATAGGCGTTGGTGGTTCTCGCCAGGTTGCGGTCCGAAAGATCCCCGCAACTGTCGATTTCGCTTCGCTCCGCCGCCGCCAGTTCGGCGGCGGTGACCTCGCCGCCCCCACGCGGCAGACTCGCCTCATCGCTGCTGCCGCGGGTCGTACCCGATCCCGGGCCGGCAAGCGCGACCAGCCCAAGCCGATAAGCCGCCAGCGCCGAAAGGTCCGGAGCCTCGGCGCCGGCGGCGCGGAAGGCGGTGGTCAGGAACGCCTGTGCCTGTGCCTGGCTGCCGTCGGGCGAGCGCCGCATCGTCTCGCCGGCCGCGGCGCAATAGAGCGCCAGGCTGCGGCGGGTCGGGCGCCCGGCGCCGTTCGCCTCGATGTCGAGGGTGCGAACGGCCTGGTCAAGCGAGGAGCCGTCGCCGATGCGAAGGTGCTGCTCGACCTGCTCCGCCGCCGACACCAGGGCTTGCTCCGGCGGAAACGCGGGCCGTGCGACAGTGGCGGCGCACAGGTCATCGGCGGTGGCGGCCATTGCCGGTGCGGACAGCGCCACTCCGGCAAGGCCGAGCGCAAACCGCATCAGTCGACCGGCCCATCCTCCGGTCGTCAGCGCATCTCGGCGATCGTGGACTCGCGCGCGAATAGAAGCCTCCCCCAAAGGCGAGGCCATCGTGCCTCACCGCAGAAAGCGCCGCAACCAGCCAATTGCGACCGTCTCCCGCGGCGAGACGGTCAAAGCATGATGCCGACGGTCTTGAGCTCGGTATAGGCTTCGATGCCGATCCGTCCGCCCTCGCGGCCGAGGCCGGATTGCTTGACTCCGCCGAACGGCATCGAGCTATCCGCCGCCGAGGTGCAATTGCCCCACACCATGCCGCTCTTCAGCTTGGCGGCAAGGCGGTGCATCGCCGAAAGGTCGCGGGTCCAGATGCTGGCGGAGAGGCCGTACACGGTGTCGTTCGCAGCCTTGGCGACTTCGTCGAGATCGTCGAAGCGCTGGGCGGCGAGGACGGGACCGAAAATCTCCTCGCGCACCACCTTCATCTCGGGCGTGACGTCGACGAGCACGGTCGGGTTGACGAACCAGCCGTCTCCACCGGGCGTGTCGCCGCCGACGAGCACCGAGGCGCCTTCCCGCCGGCCAGAGTCGATATAGCCGAGCACGCGCTCATGCTGCTCCGCCGAGACCAGTGGGCCCATCCTCGTGCCGGGCGCAAGGCTCGGGCCGACCGTCCAGCCGGCGGCATCTTTCGCGACCGCCTCGATCAGCCGATCGAAGATGCTGCGATGGGCGAACAGGCGCGATCCGGCGATGCAGACCTGCCCGGCATTGGAAAAGATCGCCCGCGCGGCGCCGTTCGCGGCCTGCCCGATGTCGACGTCCGGCAGCACGATCACCGGCGACTTGCCGCCGAGCTCCAGCGTGACCCGCTTCAGCGTGTCGACGGCGGCGCGGCTGATCAGCTTGCCGACATGGGTCGAGCCGGTGAAGCCGATCTTGTCGACGTCGGGATGGCGCACCATGCGATCGCCGGCGGTCTCGCCATAGCCGGTGACGATGTTGATCACACCCGCCGGAATTCCGGACTGCACGATCAGGTCGGCAAGCCGCAACACGGTCAGCGGCGTCTGCTCGGCGGGCTTCAGCACCATCGTACAGCCGGCGGCGAGCGCCGGCGCGATCTTCTGCACCGCCATCATCAGCGGATAATTCCACGGCACGATCTGGGCGCAGACTCCGACCGGCTCGCGGCGGATGTAGGCGTGGACGGCGCCCGACGGGAAATTGGCTGGATCGAGATGCTCGCCGGTCAGCCGCGTCGCCCAGCCCGCCATGTAGCGCAGGGTCGAGACCGACCGGGGAATGTCGTACCCGGCGCTCGACGCCAGCGGCTTGCCGTTGTCGATCGATTCCAACTCGGCGAGTTCCGCGGCATGCTGCTCGATGAGATCGGCCAGGCCGTGGATCAGCCGCTCGCGCTGATACGGCGACAGCCCCGTCCAGCGGCCGTCGTCGAACGCCCGGCGGGCCGCGGCGACCGCACGGTCGATGTCGTCCGCGGTAGCATCGGCGATCGTCGCGATCTCCCGCCCCGTCGAGGGGTCATGGACGGCGATGGTCGCGTCGCCGGTCGACGCGGTCCACTCCCCATCGATGAACAAAGCCGGCGCGCGGGCGAGGAGCCTTTGGGCGCTTTCGGAATATGCCGGCTGGGCGGCGGTGCGGAGCGTCTCGTTCATCCCGCGCCTTTACACGCTCCGGCGCGCGAGGCGAAGGGGGGGTGATCAGAGGCTGCGCAATGCCCGTGCCGGACGTGCCGCAAGTGCCGGAAGCGATCCGAGAAGCCCGAGCACCAGGGTCACCAAGGCGCCGGCACCCAGCGTTCCGGCGACGATCGCCCAGTCGGGAGTCCATTCGAGCTCCAGCACTTCGACCACGACATACCAGCCGGCGCCGGTGCCGATCGCGAAGGCGATGACGCTGACGATCAGCGCCAGCGCCGCAAATTCGAGTGCCTGGGCGGCGAGGATGCGCGGGCGGGTCGCGCCGAGCAGCTTGAGGATGACGCTGTCATAGGTGCGGGCGCGCCGGCTGGCGGCAAGCGCGCCGACCAGGACTGCGATCCCGGCAAGGATCGCGACCGAGGCAGCAGCGCGGACCGCCACCGACAATTGGCCGAGCATGTCGGCGACAGTTTCGACCACGTCCTTGACCCGGATCGCCGAGACGGTCGGGAACTGGCGCGAGACTGCATTGGCGAACGGCCTTTCCTCCGCCGCAGGCATCGACAGGGTCGCCATGAAGCTGTGCGGCGCGCTCTCGAGCGCACCGGGCGAGAAGACGATGATGAAGTTGAAGCCCATCGTGTCCCAGTTGATCTCGCGCAGCGACGCGATCTTCGCCTCGATGTCGCGGCCGAGGATCGAGACGGTCATGCTGTCGCCGAGCTTGAGCCCCACCGAGCGCGCCGCCTCGACGTCGAGCGAGACGAGGGGCGGTCCCTGATAATCACGCGGCCACCATCGCCCCGAGACGATCCGCGAGCCTTCCGGAAGATCGGCGGCGTAGGTGAGCCCGCGGTCGCCGCGCAGGAACCAGGCTTCCGGCGGCAGATCGGTCATGTCGGCGACTCGCTTGCCTGCGACCGCGACGACCGCGCCGCGCAGCGACGGGATGGTGACGAGGTCGCCGCGCGGCGCGGCGCGTTCGGCCATGGTGCGGAAGCGGCCGACCTCCTCCGAGGGGATGTCGAGCATGAAGAAGCTCGGCGCCTTGGCCGGGATGGTCGATCGGATCTGTCCCGAAAGCGCGCTTTCGATCACGGCCAGAGTCGTGAAGAGGGTCAGGCCGAGGCCGAGTGCAACCACCAGCCGCCCTGTCTGTGCGCCGGGCCGGTGGAGGTTCGACAGGGCAAGCCGGAGCAACGGATTGCGCGGCCGCGGCAGCTTCGAGGCGAGCCAGCGTATCGCGCTGCCGAGCAGCACGAGCAGCAGCAGCAGGCCGAGCGCCGCACCGACGAAGCCGGCGGCAAAGCCGGGCTCGCGGGCGGTGCCGATGGCAAGCCCGGCGATCGCGGCTGCGGCAAGCGCCGCGCCGGCGATCGAGAGCCAGCCGGGCCGCCGCAGCGGCTCGAGGCTGCCCCGGAACAGGCTCGCAGCCGGCACTGTCCGGGCGCGGGCGAGCGGCACCAGCGCGAAGACCAGGGCGATGAGCAGGCCGTAACCGGCGCTCGCCAGCAGTGGCAGCGGGTACAAGGAGAGTGTCGGCGGCACCGGCAAGGCGTCGCCGGCGATCTGCAGCACCACGGCCGGAACGAGCGCGCCTGCGGCGAGGCCGGCGACGATCGCCACCGCCGCGACGACGGCGATCTCGATCAGGTAGGACAGGAAGATCGTGCCGCTCGATGCGCCGAGCAATTTCAGCGTCGCGATCGTGCCGCGTTTCTGATCGAGCCACGAGGTGACTCCGTTGCCGACGCCGATGCCGGCGACGATCAGCGCGGTTAGCCCGACCAAAGTGAGGAACTGCCCTAGCCGCTCGATGAACCGGCGGGTGCCGGGGGCGCCGTTGGAACGGTCCTGGACCTGGAAGCCGCCATCCTTGAACCGGTCGGCAAGCCGCTTGGCCACGGTCTCCGGGTCGGCGCCGGGCGGCAGACGGAGACGGTAGGCGCTGGTGAACAGGCTGCCGGGCTGAACGAGGCCGGTCGCCTTGAGCCCGTCGCGGTCGACCAGCGCGGTCGACCCGAGGGTGAAGCCCTGGCCGACGCGGTCCGGCTCCTCGGCGATGAAGCCGACAACGATCAGGCTCGCCTCGCCGATGCGAATCCGGTCGCCGGTGCGGACGGAGAGGCGATCGCCCAATTCTTCCCCGATCGCGACCTGGTTGCCGTGCGGGCGCGCAGCGATCGCGCCGGGCTGAAGGCGAAAATTGCCGAACAGGGGATAGGCCGCATCGACGCCCTTGAGCTCGACGAGGACGCTCTCGGTGCCGTCGAGACGTGCCGCCATTGCCCGCATCCGGGTGATCTGGCTGAGCTGCCCGGCACCGGAAAATGCGCGAATCTCCTCCGCCGTCGCCTCGCGTCCGCCGACGCTCAGCTGAACGTCACCACCGAGAATCTCCTGCCCGCGATCGGCGAGTGCGGTGACGATCGCCGCCGACAGCGAGCCGACGCCGGCAAGCGCCGCAACGCCGAGGAACAGGCACACGGCGAGCAGCCGCAGCCCGGCCAGCCCGCCGCGCAGATCCCGCAATGCAAGGCGAAGTGCAACGAATCCTCCACGGGACGAGGAGGGGGACTGCGCGGGGCGCGGTAGAGGGGCTGCGCCGGATTCCGTGCCGGCCCCACCGCCATGCTGCGCACCGTCCCCCTCGCTGTCCTGGGGAGGATCCGAGCGCAAGGTCACTGGCTGTCCCTCGCGATCCGTCCGTCCTGCATCTCCAGAACGCGTTCGCAGCGTTCGGCGAGGGTCGGATCGTGGGTGATCACGAGCAGGGTCGCCGCGGTCTCGCGCTGGCGGTCGAAGAGCAGATCGAGGATGGCATGGCCGGTGGCCGCGTCGAGATTGCCGGTCGGCTCGTCGGCGAACAGGAGCTGCGGCCGCGGCGCCATCGCGCGGGCGATCGCCACGCGCTGCTGCTCCCCGCCGGAGAGCTGGGCCGGATAATGGGTGACGCGGTGGCCCAGTCCGACCGATTCCAGCTCCGCCCGTGCGGTTTCGAACGCGTCGGCGCGGCCGGCAAGCTCCAGCGGCACCGCGACATTTTCGAGCGCGGTCATCGTCGGCAGCAGGTGGAACGCCTGAAGGACGATGCCGATCCGGCCTTGGCGCGCCTTGGCGAGGCCGTCCTCACCCAATCGGGTGAAGTCTTCGCCGGCGATCCTGATCGTCCCACCGGTTGCGCGTTCCAGGCCGGAAAGCACTGCCATCAAAGAAGATTTTCCGCTTCCGGAGGGTCCGAGCAGTGCAACGCTTTGCCCGCTCGGGACTTGAAGGCCGATGCCGCGCAGGATTTCGACCCGGCCCGCGCCGGAGCCGAGCGACAGCGTGACATTCGAAGCGTCGATAACGTAGGAGCCGGTCATGTTGGGGAGAAAAATCCGATGTCGTTACGCTTCGCATATGGTGTGCTGTCGCGGCTTGTCTACGCGCTGCTGCTGATGAGCGCCGGAATAGCGACCGAAGCTGCGGCGCGGGACGTTCATGTTCTCGCGTTCGGCGACAGCCTGACGGCCGGTTACGGCCTGCCCGCGGGCCAGGGTTTCGCACCGCAGCTCGAGGACGCTTTGCGCCGCAACGGCGTGCGCGCCTTTGTCACCAATGCCGGGGTTTCGGGCAACACCGCCGGTCAGGGCCGGGCGCGGCTCGCATGGACGCTCGACGGTCTCAAGCAGAAGCCGGATCTGGCGATCGTCGCGCTCGGGGCAAATGACATGCTGCGCGGCCTGTCGCCGCGGCAGACGCGCGAGGATCTCGACGCGATCCTGGCCGAGTTCAAGCGTCGCAACATTCCGGTGCTGGTCGCCGGCATGCTGGCCCCGCCCAACCTCGGTGCGCAATTCCGGCGCGATTACGACACGATCTTCCCCGATCTCGCCCGCAAATACGGCGCCCCGCTCTATCCCTTTTTCCTCGCCGGCGTCGCCGGCGATGCCGCGCTCAACCTGCCGGACCGGGTCCACCCCAATTTCCAGGGCATCAAGCGGGTGGTCGGCGGGATCACGCCGGCCGTGCTGAAGGCGCTCGGCGCCGCCAAGTAGGCCTGTCCTCCGGCCTGCATTCGCGATAGCCTCCCCGCCGGAGGGGAGATGGCGGAAGAGCCGGTCCAGGATGTGTTTCTCGGCTGCGGCCTCGCGGACGTGTCGCTGCGCGGTGCCGACCGCGCTGCGCGTGCCGTTGCTGCCGACGTCCCGGATCTGATCCGCAAGCGTGCGTCGCTTGCCCCTGCCGACGTGGCGCTGGAGGAGATCGAATCCGGTCGGGCGCTGACTTATGGCGCGCTCGATACGCGCGCCGCCAGGGTGGCCGGCTTGCTTGCCGCACGGGGCATTCGGGCCGGCGATCGGGTGGCGACCCTCTGCCGCAATCGCATCGCCTTTTTCGAATTGCTGTTCGCCTGCGCCAAGCTCGGCGCCATCCTGGTGCCGCTCAACTGGCGGATGCCGCCGCCCGAACTCGATCTGTTGCTCGCGGATTGTGCGCCGCGCCTGCTGTTCCACGATGCCGAGGGCGCCGGGCCGGTTGCGGGTCTTCGCCACGCGCCGGACGGGATCTGCCTGGACAGCGAGTATGAGGCGGCCGTCGCGGCGGTGTCCGAACTCGACCTGCGCGATTCCTGGCCGAGCGAGAGCATCTGGTATCTGATCTACACGTCGGGCACGACGGGAACGCCGAAAGCCGTGATCTACACCTACGGCATGGCAGTCGCCAACTTCGTCAACATCGGCACTGCGATCGACATTGCCGGCAGCGACCGCACCGTCAATTTCCTGCCCAATTTCCACACCGCCGGTATTAATCTCCACAGCTTGCCGACGCTGATCCAGGGCGGCCGCGTGCTGATCCTGCCCACCTTCGACGCCGAGCAGATCGTACGATTGCTCGAGGCCGAGCGGATCGACACCTTCTTCGCCGTCCCGACCGTCTATCAGGCCTTGCTCGATCATCCCCGCTTTGCGGCGGTGCCGCTGGGACGGGTGCGACATTGGGGCTGTGGCGGTGCGCCGCTACCGGACAGGATTGCGCTGCGCTGCCGGGATCTCGGCCTGCGTCTGTGCAACGGCATGGGGATGACGGAGACCGGGCCGACGGCATTGCTGTCCTCGCCCGCCGAAGCCTGGGAGCGGATCGGGAGCGTCGGCAGGCCGCAATTGCTGGTCCGCACCCGCATCGTCGATGCCGACGGCAACGACGTCGCGGACGGGCAGGTCGGCGAATTGCTGTTCGCCGGACCTGCGGTCACCCCCGGCTACTGGAACGATGCCGTCGCAACGCGCGCAGCCTTCACCGTGGACGGCTGGCTCCGGTCGGGCGATCTCGCGCGGCGCGATGCCGACGGCTTCTTCCACATCGCCGGGCGGCGGAAAGAGATGTTCATCTCCGGGGGCGAGAATGTCTTTCCGGCCGAGATAGAGAGCGTGCTCGCGCTGCATCCGACGATCGCCGAGGCGGCGGTGGTGCCGGTCCCGCACGAACTCTGGGGCGAGGTCGGGATCGCCTTCGTCCTCCTCGCCGCGGGTGCAGTCGCGCCGGCGAAGAGCGAACTCGACGACCACTGTCGGGCGCGGCTGGCCGGTTACAAGGTCCCGAAGAGCTTTATCTTCGTCGCAGACTTCCCGCGAACCGCCGCGGGCAAGGTGCAGAAGCACCTGCTGCGGGCACAGGGAGCCCCGCCGGGGATCAGCTGAGCCCGACCGGATCCTCGCCACGCTCGCGCTCACCGAGATGGGTACCGGTGGCCGCGAAATAGACCATCTCCGCGACATTGGTGGCGTGATCGCCGATCCGCTCCAGATTCTTGGCCACGAACAGAAGATGGGTGGCGGCCGTGATGTTCTGCGGATCCTCCATCATGAAGGTCAGCAGGGTGCGGAACAGGCTGTTGTAGAAATCGTCGACCGCACGGTCGCGCTCGCACACCTCCACCGCCTTTTTCGAATCGCGCTGGACGAAGGCGTCGAGCACCATGTGGACCATCTCGCCGGTGATCCGCGCCATTTCGGGCAGCAGCGACAAGGGGCGGAGCTCGGAGCTGCCCTCGATCGCGTGGACACGCTTGGCGATGTTCTTGGCGTAATCGCCGATCCGCTCGACAAGGCCGGCGATCTTCAGCGCCGCCACCACTTCACGCAGATCGTCCGCCATCGGGGCGCGCAGCGCGATGATCTGGACGGCCAGGCGCTCGACCTCGACCTCGAGCGCATCGAGCTTCGCGTCATTCTCGATCACGATCCGGGCGGCATCGGGATCGCGGCGGACCAGCGCGCGCATTGAATCCGCGATCGCGGCTTCGGCGAGGCCGCCCATCTCGGCGATGTTCGCGCGCAGCTGGTTGAGGTCCTGATCGAACGCCTTGATCGTGTGACCGGTCGTCGTGGCCATTCAAACTCTCCTCAGCCGTAGCGGCCGGTGATGTAATCCTTGGTCCGCTCGACCCGAGGATTGGTGAAGATCTCCGACGTCTCGCCATATTCGACGAGGTTGCCGAGGTGGAAAAAGGCGGTGCGCTGCGAAACGCGCGCCGCCTGCTGCATGTTGTGGGTCACGATGACGATCGCGTAGCGGCCGCGCAGCTCGTGGATCAGCTCCTCGATCTTGGCGGTGGCGATCGGATCGAGCGCCGAGCACGGCTCGTCCATCAGGATCACCTCGGGCTCGACCGCGATTGCGCGGGCGATGCACAGGCGCTGCTGCTGGCCGCCCGAAAGCGCGGTGCCGCTCTCCTGCAGGCGGTCCTTGACTTCCTCCCAAAGGCCGGCACGCTTCAGCGACTGCTCCACGATCGCGTCCATCTCCGATCGCCCGGCGGCGAGGCCGTGGATGCGCGGCCCGTAGGCGACATTTTCGTAGATCGATTTCGGGAACGGGTTCGGCTTCTGGAACACCATGCCGACGCGGGCGCGGAGCTGCACGACATCCATCGAGGGCGCGTAGATATTCTCGCCGTCGAGCTCGATCGCGCCGTCCACCCGGGCATTGGCGATCGTGTCGTTCATCCGGTTGAGGGTGCGCAGGAAGGTCGACTTCCCGCAGCCCGACGGGCCGATGAAGGCGGTGACATGTTCCTGGCTGACGTCGATCGACACGCAGTCGATCGCCTTTTTCGCGCCGTAATAGACGCTGACGTCGCGCGCCGTCATCTTGGGCGCGGCATCGTTGGAGAGGCGAGTCTCCGCGGTCATGGTCTGCATATCGTTCATCTCTGTCACCAGCGGCGTTCGAACTTGTTGCGGAGGTAGATGGCGAGGCCGTTCATCGCCAGCAAGAACACCAGCAGGACGATGATCGCTGCGGACGTCTTCTCGACGAAACCGCGGCTGACCTCGTCCGACCAGAGGAAGATCTGGACCGGAAGCACGCTTGCCGGCGCGGCGATGCCGGCCGGCGGCGTGGCGATGAAGGCGCGCATGCCGATCATCAGCAACGGCGCGGTCTCCCCGAGTGCGCGGGCCATGCCGATGATGGTGCCGGTGAGAATTCCCGGCAGTGCGAGCGGCAGCACGTGGTGGAAGACCACCTGGACCTTGCTCGCGCCGATGCCGAGCGCCGCGTCGCGGATCGACGGCGGCACCGATTTGATCGCATTGCGGCCGGCGATCACGATCACCGGCATCGTCATCAGCGCCAGCGTGAGGCCGCCGACGATCGGCGCCGAGCGCGGCAGATGCAGGGTGTTGAGGAAGACGGCGAGGCCGAGCAGACCGAAGATGATCGACGGCACCGCGGCCAGGTTGTTGATCGAGACTTCGACGAAATCGGTCCAGCGGTTCCGCTTGGCATATTCCTCGAGATACACGGCGGAGAGAACGCCGATCGGGAAGGCGAGCGCAAGCGTGACGATCATCGTCAGCAGCGAACCCTTGAATGCGCCCCAGATGCCGACCGAAGCCGGATCCGTCGCGTCCGCCGAGACCAGGAAATCGGTGTTGAACGAGGTGCGCAGGACGTCACGTTGGTCGAGCCGGGAGACGATCGCTTCCGATCCTGCGTCGCCATTGCCCTTGTAGGCGGTGTCGACGTTGGTTGCCGCCGCAAGCCACAACGTCTCCTTGCGCTGGAGCAGCGAGGGATCCCGCTCGATCGCCCTTTCCACCCGGGTCCAGGCGGAGTCCGACAACAGCCGCGCGCCGTCCGGGCCGAACTGCGCGTCCGCCGCCGCCGCGACCGCGCCCTCGATCTCGCCACCGGTGCTGGATGCCAGCAGGCCGGTGCGCGGAAAATCGAGGTCGAGCCGGATCTCGGTCTGGCGGAAGCCACCGGCGCCCTTGCCGATCATGGTCACCAGCAAGAAGGCGAGAAAGGCAGCGGAGATCAGGATCGCGCCCAGGCCGAGCCAGCGGAAGCGGCGCTCGGCGGCGTAACGACGGCGGATCCGTCGCTGCATCGCATTGCCCTTCCAGTCGGTCGGGGCGCGCGGAGACGCGGTCTCACTCATAGGCTTCGCGATACTTTTTGACGACGCGCAGGGCGACGATGTTGAGGAGCAGGGTGACGATGAACAGCACCAGGCCGAGCGCAAAGGCGGCAAGCGTCTTGGCGCTGTCGAATTCCTGATCGCCGGTCAGCAGCTGGACGATCTGAGTGGTGACCGTGGTCACGCTGGCAAAGGGATTGGCGGTGAGATTGGCGGCGAGGCCGGCGGCCATCACCACGATCATCGTCTCGCCGATCGCGCGGCTGACCGCGAGCAGCACGCCGCCGACGATCCCCGGCAAGGCGGCGGGAACGATGACCTTGCGGATCGTCTCCGACGTCGTGGCGCCCATCGCCAGCGATCCGTCGCGCATCGCCTGCGGTACCGCCGTGATCGAATCGTCGGCCATCGACGACACGAACGGAATGATCATGATGCCCATCACCAAGCCGGCGGCCAGCGCGCTCTCGGATGTCGCGCTCGCAATCCCGATCGCCTTGCCGAAATCCCGAATCAGCGGGGCGACGGTCAGAGCGGCGAAATAGCCGTAGACGACGGTCGGAACGCCCGCGAGCATCTCGAGCAGCGGCTTCATCCACTTGCGCACCGCGGGCTTGGCATATTGGGTGAGATAGATGGCGCTCATCAGGCCGAGCGGGATCGCGACGATCATCGCGATGATCGCGCCGATGAAGATCGTGCCCCAGAACAGCGGGATCGCGCCGAAGCCGCCGGACGAGCCGGCCTGATCGGCCCGGATCGCGATTTGCGGGCTCCAATGGGTTCCGAACAGGAATTCCAGCGGATTGACCAGCGAGAAGAAGCGGACCGATTCGAACAGCAGGGAGGCGATGATCCCCGCCGTGGTTACGATCGCGATCGTCGATGCGCCCAGAAGGGCGGCCATGACGAGGCGTTCGACCTTGGTGCGGGCGCGGAAATGCGGGGAGACGCGGGTGAAGGCGAAGGCGCCGCCGGCGAAGGCGAGCAGCAGCGCGACCACCGCCCCGATCATCCGGTACCGGCCAAGCGCGCTCTTGTAGACGGTCGCGATCTCGCTCGATTGCGGGTTGAAGCCGCCGGGACGGTCGCCTTCGGCGATCTCCCGCGCCTCGCGGAGAATTGCCATTCGCTGCATCTCGAACGGCGGCAGGCTGGATGCTGCGGGGCTCGACATCACCTCCTCGGAGACCAGATTGCCCGAGACCGGGGTCCAGATCGCGATAAAGAGCAGGGCCGGAAGGGCCGCCCAGAGCGCAACGTACCAGCCATGGTAATTGGGCAGCGAGTGCGCACGCTGGCCCCCGGCGACGCGCCGGAAGGCCATCGCCCGTGCGCGTGCCATCAGCCAGCCGAGCGCGGCCAGACCGAGGACGATCAGGAAAAGAGCGAGCGACGACACCTTCGAACGCGGTCCTTCTTAACGAGCATCTGCGGAAAGGCGGCTAGCGCCTTTCCGCGACAGAGATGCGACAGTGGCGCGACTTACTTGAGCTCGGCGCCATTCAGCGGCGTCAGCTGGGTGGCCGCCTGCACGGCCTTTGCCTGCACGTCGGCGGGGGACGGGATCAGCCCACGACGTTCGAGATAGCCGCCCTTGGCCCAGGCGCGGCTATATTCGGCGAGGAACTCCTTCATGCCTGGGACGGCGTTCACATGCTCGCCCTTGGCGTAGAGATAGACCTGCCGGGCACCGGGGTAGGTGAGGCTGGAAATGGTCTCGGCGGTCGGCGCGGTGCCGTTCAGCGGAATGCCGCGGACCTTGTCGGTATTCTCCTCCAGGAACGAATAACCGAGAACGCCGATTGCACCCGGATCCTGGGTGACCTTCTGGACGAGCAAATTGTCGTTCTCGCCGGCATCGACCCAGGCGCCGTCCTCGCGCACCTTGGTGCACAGATCCTTGTGCTTGTCCTTGTCGCTGTCCTTGAGTGCCTTCATCGCGGGATCGCTCTCGCAGCCTTTCTCCAGGATCAGCTCTGCGAAGCTGTCGCGGGTGCCCGACGTGCTCGGCGGACCGAAGACCCGGATCGGCACGGCCGGCAGCGACGCATTGACGTCCTTCCAGGTCTTGGCCGTGTTCGGCTTGCCGAACGGATTGGCGGCGACGGCCTTGTAGACGTCGGCGGTGGTGAGCTGGAAGCCGGGCGCGTTGTTCGCTTCGATGAGGGCAAGACCGTCGATGCCGACCGGAACCTCGATGATCGTCTTGACGCCGTTCTTGGCGCAATCGTCGAACTCGGATTTCTTGATCCGCCGCGATGCGTTGGTCATGTCCGGGAAGGTGTCGCCGACGCCTGCGCAGAACAATTTCATGCCCGCGCCCGTGCCGGTCGATTCGACGATCGCGCTCATTCCCTGGTTGGCGCGCTGAAACTGCTCGGAAACCGCAGTCGTGAACGGATAGACGGTCGAGGAGCCGACGATCTGCAGCTGCTGTCCGCCGCCGCTACCGCCGCTCGATCCATTGCCGCCGCAGGCCGCGACTGCCAGTGCCGCGAGTGACGCTGCGATAAACCGCTTGTTCAAGTGAACCTCCCATACGTGCCCCCCAACCGGGACCTGTGGCCTGACTAGGCCTCTTCGGAGAGTCTCCTGTGACACTTGCATGACACTTTCATGACATGATCTGCCCGTCCGCCGGAGGCCGCGGCAACAACACGTGCACGGACGTACCTTCGCCCAGCATGCTGCGAATGTCGAGACGACCGCGATGGCGCCAGACGATATGTTTGACGATCGCGAGGCCCAGTCCGGTCCCCCCCTGGGCGCGGCTGCGGCTGGCATTGACCCTGTAGAAGCGCTCGGTGAGGCGGGGCAGGTAGGCCGGGTCGATCCCTTCGCCGCGATCGGTGACGATCATCCGCACCATCTCGCGCGCGTCCTCGAAGGTGACGGTGATGGGCGTGTCCGGATTGCCGTATTTCACGGCATTGACGACGAGGTTGCGGATGAGTTGAAGCAACTGGCCGTGGTCGCCCGCAACGATCGTGCCATGGCTCATGTTCTCGATCTCGAGGCGATTGCCATGCTCCGCCAGAAGTGCGCCGCAGCCCGAGCGCACTTCCTCGACCAGCGGCACGAGGTCGAGCGGTTCCGTCGGCGGGCGGAACCGCTCCGCCTCGATTCGGGACAGTGACATCAGATCGTCGATCAGCGTCTGCATGCGCTTGCCCTCGGCGTCCATGATTCCGAGGAAGCGCTCGCGCAAATCCTTGTCGCCGCCGGCCGTCTCGTCCCGCAAGGTCTCGATGAAGCCGAGCACGGTGGCGAGCGGCGTCCGCAGCTCGTGGCTGGCGTTGGCGACGAAATCCACGCGCATCTTCTCGGCCGCCACCGCTTCGCTGCGATCGGCGAGGCGCACGAGTCGAAGTCCGCTCGGCAGGTTGGCGATCGTCATCAGCCAGCGCCGGTCCGCTTCGCCGAGGCCGGTCACCTCGATCTGCTCGACAGTCTCGCCGCGATTCGCCGCCAGGCGCTCCAGCACTGCGGGATGGCGGACGGCCAGCCGGACATCCTGGCCTTCTACCCACTCGCCGAACAGCTGACGCGCGGCTGGATTGGCCACCAGCACGCGTCCGTTCTGCAGAAGGATCATCGGCTCCGGCAGCGGCTGGACGATCTCGCGGGCAAGACGCTCGACATCCTCCGCGCCGGCTTCCGGCGCACGGATCGGATCGGGGAAGAAATAGGCGTTCCAGCAGATCAAAACGGCGACTGCACCCGCAAGCACGCCCAGCAGAGCCGCGCCGACAGGCAAGTCGACACTTTGGGATGCTAGAAGGGCAACCGCAATGACGGCCGCGGCAGCGGAAAGGCGAAGGGGAAAGCGCATCGGCGCCCTCCTAGCGTGCTGCGTCGCACCGTACAAAGCGTAGCGACCGTCATATTAGTGTCATCATCCCGTCTTCGAACCGCAATTCGACTGTCTTATCGCTGTCCGAAAGCCCTGCAGAACAGGAGACGTGCATGCTCAGGAAGATCTTCGTCGCCGGCCTTCTTGCCACCGCCGTTACGTCTCCGGCCCGTGCGCAGGGCGGCGGAGGGGTGGCAGCGATCGAGGCGGAGCTCGCCGCCATGCGCGCAAAGATCGCGCAGCTCGAAGCGGAGGTGTCGGCTCTCAAGTCGGCACAATCCGGCCAGAGTGCGGCAGCCTTGGCCGCGCCTGCCGCGCAGCCTCCAGCCGCTGCCGAGGCCGTGGCGACGAACGTTGCGCCGGCGCCCGAGTCGCCGACCTGGCGGGGGGCGCCGCAATTCGCCGACAAGAACGGGTTCAGCTTCAAGCCGAGAGGCTTCCTCCAGTTCGATGCCGGCCATGTCTCCACGCCCGGACCGGAATATGCAGGCACGGTGGGTGGGTTGAACTACAACAATCTCGGATGGAACAGCCGCGGACGAAGGATCGTCGTCGGCGTTCAGGGAACGCTGCCCGGCGGCTTTGCCTATAATGCCGAATTCAACTTCGCCCAGGCCCAGGTCGATTATGAGGACATCATCATCACCTATCAGCGGCCGAAATCGCCACTGCTGGTGACGATCGGCAACTTCTTCCCCTATTCCGGTCTCGACTCGGTGACGAGCTCGCGTGTCACCAGCCTGCTGGAACGCGCCTCTGCGACGGACGCGTTCAGCTTCAACCGACGCCTCGGTGTCGGCATCGCCTATCTCGATCCGAAGAACGATTCCTACCTGCTCACCGCCGGTATTTTCGGGCAGGAGATCAACAACAGCAATGTCGCCCGGACGGGCTGGCAGGCGAGTGCCCGTGCCGTCTATTCTCCGAAGATCGGAGATGACACACGGCTCCACCTCGGCGCCAACTTCCAGCATCGCGTGGCCCAGCAGGACGCGCAGAACGTGCAATACCGGGTTCGTCCCCTGACTCAACTGACCGATCAGCGGTTCATCGACACCGGTGCGATCGCTGCCGATGGCGACGATATCTTCGGGCTGGAATTCGCTGCGATCAGCGGCCCGTTTCACGTTACGGCGGAGGCGCAGCGTGTCTGGGTAAGGGGCTTCCGGCCGGGGCGTACCTTCGGGCCCAATGACGGCGCAGGCAATGGGCTTTTCTATTCCGGCGATCCGGTGTTCGGCTCCGCCTACGGCGAGATCGGCTTCTACTTCACCGGGGAAAGCCGCGGTTATCGCGGCGGGCGCTGGGACCGGGTCAAGGTCAAGCGTCCCTTCGACAAGGGCGGCTGGGGCGCGCTTCAGGCCAATTTCCGGGTCGAGCATATCGATCTCAGCGACCGCGCCGACGGCGCCACCCTGCTGGCACCGGATTTCGTCAACGGCGGACGCCAGCTCGCTTATGCCGGAAGTCTCATCTGGAACCCGACCGATTATCTGCGGTTCATGGCGCAATATACGCACATCGCCTACGAAGGGGGCCCGCGGGCAGCGACGGTGGTGCCCGGCTCGGCGGACCCGCTGGACGAACGCAGCTTCGACGTGGACACGTTCGGTGTGCGTGCCCAGGTGGATTTCTGAACGAGAGGCGAGACGCCATGGCCGACGAACCCGAAGACCTGCCGCTCCACGCCGAAGCGCAGGCGCGCGCGAAATGGCGTGGCGGCGAGACGATCATCGCCAAGGGCGAGGAAGAGGGGCTGCCGGCCAGCGAAGTCGACAATGCCGCGGAGGAGGCAAAGGCGGACAGCAGCGCCGGCAGGGCGGACCTTCTGCCGCCGGATTGACGGCGCACGAAGGAGGCGGGGCGAAGATTTCACCTCGACCGACTCCCTGTCCCTCTGCAACGCTCCAGCCTCCGCATATCCGCTGCCCGAGGCCTTTTCTTTGTTGGACGAGACACTTGCCCGCGCCCTTGTCGCAGACCATCTCGGCGTCGCGCCGGCGATGGTCGTCGACGCGGCCTCGCTCGTCGATCTCGGCGCCGATCCGCTCGATGTGCTCGCGCTCGTGCTAAGATTGGAAAAGGCGTTCGGCATCGGCATCAGCGATGCGCAGGCCGACGGCTGCCGCACTGTCGCCGATCTCTTGCAGGTCCTCAGGCTGTCCCTGAACTGCAAGACGGAGGCTGTAAGCGCGGGCGTTCCGGCTGGAGCCCGCGTCTAGTGCGGGTCAGAAGAAGAGACTCTGGAGTACCATGCTTTTCGAGAATGATAACGAGGCCGAAGCCGCACTTCGTGAGGGCATCGCCAGGAAACGCTGCGTGTCCGCAGTGTACAACAAGCGCACTGTGATCGTCGCGCCGCACCAGATGTTCGAGCGCCACGGCGATCTGTTCATCCGCGCGGTCACCGTCGAGATCGACGGCCAGAAGCCGAAGGAAGCCAAGCTCGGCACGTTCAAGCTTGCCGGCTTGAAGGACGTCGAAATCACGCGCAAACTGTTCCGGCCGCAGGCGGATCTGCTCGCGGCGGCCGAGCCGCACGTCGCCGACAACGTGCTCACGGCCGTCAGTTGATCGGAGCAGGGCACAACTCCGCGTCGCGGGCGTATGGATGGAATGCCGTGGGTAAACGGCCATAAGTCAGCGGAGACAATCTCGATCGGTGGCAGCCAGACCGGCTTTTGACGAACTCTGGGGCGCAAGCGCGGGCGAGGAGGTGCGCGCCGGCTTCGAGCCGCTCGGCGAGTGGCTGCGCGAAACCAGCGCCGCGGAGCTCGATCGCCGCCAGCACGCCGCCGAAGCGGCCTTTCGAAGCCTCGGCATCACCTTCAACGTCTATGGTGAGGATGAGGCGGCCGAGCGGATCATCCCGTTCGATATCATTCCCCGCATTCTTTCGGCCGGCGAATGGGCGCGGCTTTCGGCCGGGCTCGAACAGCGCGTGCACGCGATCAACGCCTTCGTCGACGACGTCTACGGCGCGCGCAAGATCCTCGCGGACGGCGTGGTTCCGGCCGATATCGTGCTCGGCAACGAGCAATTCTGCGTTCCTGTCGCCGGCGCACGGCCGCCGCACGGCGTCTATGCCCATATCTGCGGGATCGATCTCGTCCGCACCGGCCCGGACGAATTCTACGTGCTGGAGGACAATGCCCGGACTCCGTCCGGCGTCTCCTACATGATCGAGAATCGCGAGGCGATGCTGCGCCTGTGCCCCGAATTGTTCGAGCGGCTCGCGGTGCGTCCGGTCGATACCTATCCCGAATTGCTCCGCGACACCTTGCAGTCGGTGGCGCCCGACGGCGCCGTCCAGCCGCGCTGCGTGCTGCTGACGCCCGGCCACTACAATTCGGCCTTTTACGAACACAGCTTCCTCGCCAACAACATGGGCATCGAGCTGGTCGAGGGGCGCGATCTCGAGGTCGACGACGATATCGTCTGGATGCGCACCATCGACGGACGGGTGCGGGTGGACGTCATCTACCGGCGGATCGACGACGCGTTCATCGATCCGCTCGTCTTCCGCCCCGATTCGATGCTGGGCGTTTCCGGGCTGATGGCGGCCTATCTCGCCGGCAACGTCACCCTGGTGAATGCGCCCGGCACCGGCATCGCCGACGACAAGGCGATCTACAGCTACATGCCCGACATCGTCCGTTACTATACCGGCGAGGAGCCCCGGCTTCCCAATGTCGAGACCTGGCGCTGCCGCGAGCCGGCGTCGCTCCAATATACGCTCGATCATCTCGACGAACTCGTGGTGAAGCTGGTCGACGGCTCGGGAGGCTACGGCATGCTGGTCGGGCCGACAGCGTCTCGGGCCGAAATCGAGGCCTTCCGGGCCGCCCTGATCGCGCAGCCGCAGCGCTACATCGCGCAGCCGACCCTCGCGCTGTCGACCATCCCGACCATCACCGACAAGGGTATCGTCCCGCGGCACGTCGACTTCCGTCCCTTCGTGCTCACCGGGTCTTCGGGAGTCACCACCGTCCCTGGCGGCCTCACCCGGGTGGCGTTGCGCGAAGGATCGCTGGTCGTCAATTCCAGCCAGGGCGGCGGCACCAAGGACAGTTTCGTTCTCGATGGCGAGCGTGCCGCCACCGCGGGCAGCACCTGATGCTCTCCCGCACCGCCGCCAATCTCTACTGGATCGGCCGCCACATGGAGCGGGCCGAATTCACCACCCGGCTGATCGAGGCGACGATCCGGCTCGATTCGCTGCTTGCCCAGCCCAAGGTCGAGGAAGCGTGGAAGAGTGCGCTCGCCGTGGTCGGCAGCGCCCCCGACCCGTCGAGCGAAGCACTTGGTGCGTTCGGCGGACGGCGCTTCCTGGCGCTCAGCCTCGACAATCCGAGCTCGGTCAAATCCTGCCTGTCCGCGGCGCGCGACAATGCTCGGGCAGCGCGCAACGTGCTCACCCAGGAGATCTGGGAAGCGATCAACCGCGCCTGGCTGCTGATCCGCGATCGGGCGAGCCCAGGCGGCACCCAGTCGACCCTCAACATGGTCGAGGAGTTGAAGGCGGAGACTCGCGGCTTCGAAGGTGCGCTTGCCCGCATGCTCCGCAACGAGGCCTATTGGTTCCTGCGTCTCGGTTCGCTGGTGGAGCGCGGCGACAACACCGCGCGCCTGCTCGACGTCAAATACTTCCTGTTGCTGCCGGACGGCGAGCAGGTCGGCGGTCTGCGCGACCGCGATCAGTGGATGACCCTGCTCCACGTCGTCTCGGGCCGCACCGCCTACCGTACCATCTATCGCCAGGCCCTGCAGCCGTGGCTGATCGCCGACCTGCTGATCTTCCGCAAGGAATTGCCGCGCTCGCTCGCCGCGGCCGCCACCGAGACGGTCGCGATCCTGGCCGAATTCGGCGACATGTCGGGCCTCCAGGGGGAGGCCGACCGGCTCGCACGCCGCCGGCTCGGCCGGCTCGAGGACGGCACGATCGAAGAGCTGCTGGCGGAGGGGCTCCATGAATCCCTGGGTAGATTCATGCGTGAAAATGCCGCACTCGATGCAGCCATCGCCAATCAGTTCCGGTTCGCCTGATGCGCCTGTCGGTCAATCACACGACCACCTACCGCTATTCGGAGCCGACGCGCCGGATCATCCAGCTGCTGCGGGTAACCCCGTCGAGCTTTCAGGGCCAGACCGTGCTCAGCTGGCGGATCGACGTCGATTGCGACGTTCGCCTGCGCGAAGGACGGGACGGGTTCGGCAACGTCACCCACATGCTCTACGTCGATCAGCCTGTGCAGGTGCTGACCCTCGCTGTCTCGGGACGGGTGCTGACGGAGGACAATGCGGGTGTCGTCCGGGCCGTCCCCGGCGATCTGCCGCACCAGGTGTTCCTCCGCGAGACCCCGCTCACCGCGGCCGGCAATGCGCTGGATTGGCTGGCGATGGACATATCCGAGGAGGGCGGGGCCAAGCTCGATATCCTGCACGGGCTTAATCGCCGGATCCATGATCGCATGCGGTTCGACGTCGCCGCGACCGGGGTCGGCACCAGTGCCGAGGATGCGTTCGGGGCGGGACACGGCGTGTGCCAGGATTTCGCCCACATCTTCATTGCCGTTGCCCGCCGCCTCGGCATCCCCGCGCGCTACGTCTCCGGCCATCTGTTCCGCCGCGACGGCGCCCATCAGCAGCCGGCGGCCCATGCCTGGGTCGAAGCGTTCGTCGACGATCTCGGCTGGGTGGCGTTCGATCCGACCAACGGCATCAGCACCGACGACGCCTATTTGCGCGTCGCCTGCGGGCTCGATTACCGTGAAGCGGCGCCGGTGGTCGGCGCCCGCTCCGGCGGCGGCACCGAGGAGCTTTCGGTCGAAGTGGCCGTTCACCAGGCGCGGTCGCAATCGCAGTGGCAGGTACAGAATTGAAATGACCTATTGCCTGGGCATGCTGCTCGACGAGGGGCTGGTGATGATCGCCGACACCCGCACCAATGCCGGGGTCGACAATTTCTCCTCCTACCGCAAGCTCCATTGCCTGATCGACGAGCCGGAGCGGCAGGTGTTCGCGGCCGCCGCCGGCAATCTTTCGATCACCCAGACGGTGATCAGCCTCATCCAGGAAGGCCTGCCTGCGGAGGAAGATGGGCGGCTGGCCCGCAGCCTCGCCGGCGCGACCAGTATGTTCCGCGCCGCCCAGCTCGTCGGCGAAGCGCTGCAGATCGCCAACCGCACCGTCGGCGAAGCGCTCAATTCGCTGAAGATCGCCGGCGGCTCCAGCCTTCTGCTCGGCGGCCGCATCGGGTCTGGGCCTCCAAGCCTGTTCCTGATCTACGAGGCGGGCAATTTCATCGAGTGCAAGTCGGAAATCCCGTTCTTCCAGATCGGTGAAACCAAATATGGCCGCCCGATCCTCGATCGCGTGATCCGCGCCCACACCCCGATCCCCGAAGCGGTGAAGATCGGCTTCCTGTCGTTCGACAGCTCGATGCGCTCGAACCTCGCAGTGGCGCGGCCACTCGACATGATGGTGATGCGCCGTGATGCGACGGTTCCGGTCCAGACCCGGCGGATCGAGAGCAACGACGCTTATTTCAACGATCTCTCCGCCCGCTGGTCGGATCTCCTCCACGACGCCACCCTGGCGATCCCGGATCCGCCCTTCCTCGGTTGAGGAGCGTGACGATAGGCGGCGTCGCATCGCCCCGATCGGGCCTGCTTCCGATTCGTGTACATCCGGGTTCGGCCAGATCGGCGGAGCGCGAACGTGCGATCTGTGCCGCCTCCAACATGTTGCCGCGCGCCAATTGACGGAATTCCTCGACCAACCGATGTGCAGCCTTATGTTCCGCTGCGTGATGGCGACCTTGCGATCTTGGGCACCGGGCGGTGCGGACAAGCCGTTCCCGGCCTCGGCGTTGCGCTGGAGCGCATTGCTGCTGGTCGCCGCAAGCTGGGTCAGCGGCGCCATCTTCGGCGCCTACATCCTCGCTTTCTTCGGCGGCACGGCCTGGCAAGGTCTCGCCGCCCGCTGGAACGAGTCGCTGCCGGCCCTGCACGATCCCGCGACGCCGCTGGCAACCGCGGCGATCGGTGCGCACTTCGTCGCCGGCGGCATACTGTTGCTGCTTGGCCCGGTGCAGCTGATCGGCCGCCTCAGGCGGGCGCTTCCGGCGGTGCACCGATGGCTCGGACGGGTCTACGTGCTGTGCGCGGGTGCGGCAGGGCTCGGCGGCCTCGCCTTCATCCTGGCCAAGGGCACGATCGGCGGACCGGTGATGAGCGGCGGTTTCGCGCTCTACGGACTGCTGATGCTGGTCGCTGCCATCGCCACCTACCGGCATGCGCGTGCCGGCCGTACCGATCGCCATCGCGCCTGGGCGATCCGGCTGTTCGCGCTGACCGTCGGATCATGGCTGTACCGGATGGAATATGGTTTCTGGTTCATGGCGGTGGGCCGCGTCGGCCACAGCAGCGATTTCAGCGGCTGGTTCGACGCGATCATGTGCGTGTTCTTCTACCTGCCCAATCTCGCCGTCGCCGAGCTGTTCATCCGTGCCCGGCGCCCGGCAAGCCGGCCGGCGCTTTCCGTCGCCGCAACCCCGGTTCTTCTCGCGGCAAGTGCGTTCGTCATGGTCGCGACCTGGTTCTTCACCACCCGCTACTGGGGTCCCGGCATGGTGAGCGGCTTCACCGGCGCGCGTCTGTAGAAGCGCACCGACCTGCGCTACACAATCCGAGCCTGTCGAAGCTGGATGGCCGGGCATCGTCGACATCCTCGGGAGGGGCGGATGGATAAACTGGATCTGAAGAAAATCAGGAAGGCGCTGTTCACCGCGCCTCTCAATCGCTTCGTGCCGGTCGACGTGCCGCCGGTCCGCTATCTCATGGCCGACGGCCATGGCGATCCCAACGCTGCACCCGAATACCGGCACGCTGTCGAAAGCCTCTATGCCAGTGCCTACACGCTCAAGTTCATGGCCAAGGCCGCGGGGCGTGACTTCGTCGTGGCGCCGCTGGAGGGTCTGTGGTCGGCACCGGATCCGGAAAGCTTCACCGCCCGGCGCAAGCACGAATGGGACTGGACGATGATGATCATGGTCCCTGACGAGGTGACCGAAGAGGAGTTCACTGCCGCCCGCGCCAAGGCCGCGCAGAAGCTCGGGAAGGTTTCGCCAAGTCTCAGGCTCGAAATTCTGGATGAAGGGCTCAGTCTGCAGGCACTCCACGTCGGCAGCTACGACGACGAAGGGCCGCTGCTCAAGATCCTTCACGACGAGGTCATGCCACAGGGCGGTTATCGCTTCGCCGGTCCCCACCATGAAATCTATCTCGGCGATCCCCGCAAGACGGAGGCCGCAAGGCTCAGGACCATTCTTCGGCAACCGGTCAGCCGGTGCTGACGGATCCTGCGTGGCGCCGGTAATCGGGCGTGGAGCCGGTCGCCGCCCAATAATGTTCCAGGCCGAGGCGCCGAACCAGCGCCTCGAAGCGCCGGTCGCGGCGCACATTGGCGGTCGACGGCACGAACAGGAAATTGGTCTGGCGCTCCTGCCGCGGCGTGTAGGTTCCCTGCTCCGGACTGAAGCGTATCTCCGGCACGGTGAAGCCTTCGTCGAAATAATAAGCGCGCAGGATTTCGAATGCCGCGTCGACGCGGCCGAGCGACGCCGCGAACTGGGCGGCGTTTTCGGCGAGGCCGGCACCCCGGCGGGCATAGCCCATCTGCTCGCGGATCACCGCGTCGATCCGCGCCGGCTCCGGCGACTGGAGCGCGCCGGCGACACGGACGATCGCGTCGAATTCCTCGGCATCGATCCCGGTCGGCCGGCCATCCGCATTCTGCGCGAGCGCGATCGCCTCCGCCGGGCGGCCGCTGTACATCAGGATGTAGAAGCGGGCGAACCACAAGGCGAAGTGGGTCGGGTACAAGGTCGCGGCTTCGGCGATCAGGCTGTCGACCTCCTCCAGGCGGCCTGCGGCCCAGTACATCATGATCCGGCCGTAAAAATATCCCGGCGTGGGACCGCGAAACTGCCGGCCGACCTGGTCCTGGAGCGTGGCCGCTTCGCGCGCGCGGCCGACTGCGGCCAGGGTCATCGATAGCGCGGAGGCGAGCACCGGATCGCGCGGCCGGGAGGCCAACGCTGCGCGCAACGCCCGGTCCATCTCGAGCCATCCGCCAAGCCGCGGCCGCGCGAGCGCCAGCGCGGCGAGGGCGAAACTGTTCTGCGCCTCCAGGTCGATGGCCCGCCGCGCCGCTTCGACCGCGCGCTGGCGCAGCATGCGGCCCTCCCCGCTCGCGCGGAACGGCGCGGCCGCGGCATAAGCCAGTGCGAGCGCCCCCCAGCCGTCGGCGAAATCGGGAGCGCGCATGACGACACGTCGATAGAGGCCGAAGGCCTGGTTCTGCCCCTCGCGCGTATCCTGCCGCATCGCCAGCGCCGCCTGGCCCATCAATGCCTCGATCTCGCCAGACGGGCCGATGCGGTTGAGGCCGAGCAGCAGCGCGCCGCCCGCTGTGCCGACAAGCGCCGCCGCGCCCGCACCGATTAACAGCCTTCGGCTTGGTCGCCAGACGGGGGACGTGCGCCGCGCGGCCCCGTCCGGAGCGGGATTCTCCGCGCCCGCATTCGGTCCGACCAGCCGGTACCCGACCTTGGTCACCGTCTCGATCCTGAAGCTGCCCTGGCCGATTCCATCCGCAAGCCGGCGGAGCCTTGAAATGACCCGGTTGATCGCGTCCTCGCCAACGACGCGGCCTTCCCAGCACCGTTCGGTCAGCGTGTCGCGCGCAACGATCCGGCCGTCCGCGGCGGCGAGGGCGACGAGCACCTGCATGATCCGCGGCTCGACGATCTCCTGCCTGCCGTCATCATGGTAGAGCTCGCGCGTCGACGGCCTGACGCGCAGCCGCCCGAGGCGGAAATCCGCCTCATGCGCCAGCTCGATCCGGTCCCCGCCCATCACGTCTCCTTATCATCGCCGGCGGGATCTCGACATCACGAAACGCGGGCGGCGCAGTTCATCGGCAGATGATCAGCCGTCCATCAGCCGAACATCAGCGTCTCATCCTGTCGGTGGCGCCGACCGCGCCTCAATGTCGAGACCTCCGATGCGAACGGCGCAGCGGACGCGACCAAAAGGATGAAATGATGAACATTGCTCAGGCGGCTATTTGCGCCGCGCTGCTGATCGGCACAGCGCCAGGACATGCGCACGATTCCAGCACCGTCGTGAGGATCTCGGATCTCGATCGCCGCAATCCGCGGGATGCGGCAATTCTCGAGCGCCGGCTCGCCGCCGCCATCGAACGGGTGTGCGGATCCTATGCGTCGGTCGATGGGCTCGCCATGGACGAAGTGACGCAATGCCGCCGGAACGCGAAGGCCGGCATCGCACGCCAATTGGACTCGCGGTCGGCGCGGACGAGTGAGGTCGCCGGCCACTGAGCCAAGGGGGTCCGTAAGCGGCGGCCGGCGATTGCAGCCCCGTCGCCGCTTGGGCCTGATCACGTGTCGGGGCGGGGCTCACCGGACTCGATCATGTCGGCTACAGCATGCCCTGCGTGCGGCTCTCCGGACAAGTGCCTGGGATGCAAGTAGAATACCGGATGCCGATAGGTACTATTACGAAATCACCTTGAAGATGGTTAATCGCTACAAGCTTCCCGTCCCAGGGGGGTTGTTTTGCGATGTATCTCACAGTCACTGGCGTTGAATTGAAGCTCTCTACGCGGCCCCTCAACTGGGTCTCTGGATCCGGCAGCAATGTTTACCGGCCCGGAACCGGGGTGGCGGACGCTTTTCAGGGGATGGCCGGCGACATTCTGTCGGGCGGCCTTGGCGACGACACCTATCACATGTGGAACAGCACTGCGACGATCGTCGAGGGCGGGGGCCAGGGCATCGATACGGCCTATGCTTATTATTGGGGCTCGGCCGGCCTTGCGGCCAATGTCGAAAACCTGGTGCTCAGCGCCAGAGGGCTCACCTCCGGCTCGGGAAACGGGCTCTCGAACATCATCATGGCGGGCACGAGCGGTGCGACCCTCAATGGCTTGGGCGGCAACGACGTCCTGGTCGGCGGCGCCGGCAGCGACATCTTCGTGGTGACCGCCGGCAATGGCTCCGATGCAATCTACCAGTTCAGGCCAGGCTACGACGTTGTCCGTCTCGGCGGCTACGGGATCACCAATTTCGATCAGATCGTTTCGCGTGCCCAGCAGGTCGGCAGCGATCTCAAGATCGCCTTGCCGACCGGCGAAAGCCTCGTTCTGCGCAACATCAATCTCGAGTGGCTGGACCCGACGGATTTCGGTTTCAGCCTTCCCAAGGCATCGGTACCGACCGGCTACGCGCAGATGTATGGCGCGGCGCGCGGCCACAATGCCGAGGGTTGGTACGTGCTCACCAACGCCTGGGGCGCAGGCTCTCTGACGTTCGGGCAGGATTACAGCATCGACGCGATCTACAGCAGGAGCGACATGACGAAGAGCACGACCTTCAACTGGTCGTTCCCCTACATGACGCAGGTTGCTGCGCCGATCAAAGCGTATCCGAACGTGCTGTTCGGTGTCTCGCCGCAGGGCGAGCAGGTCAACCCGACCGACACGACGCATGTCTTTCCCGTGCGGGTGGGCAGCCTCGGCGGATTGACCGCCACATACGACGTCACGATGAAGGGCAATGTCGGCGGCTATAATGTGTCCTACGACATCTGGTTCACGACCAAACCGGACGGAGGCAAGCCGACGATCACCAACGAGTTGATGATCTGGGTTCACAAGGGGGATGTGCAGCCGTTCGGAAGCGTGATCGGAACCTACACGGACGGAGCGTTCACCGCCACGATCTACCGCGACGGGGATTACACCGCAGTCGTCTCGGACAAGGACGTCGTCGCGGGCACGCTCAATATCGGCCGGGTCGTCGCCCATCTGCAGTCACTCGGCATCGTCACCGCCGACGAGTATCTCAGCTGCATCAGCTTCGGTGCCGAGGTGATCTCGGGTAACGGTGCGCTCAGGATCAACAATCTCGACATGAACGTCGATACCATCACATCGAGCGGAATGGTCCATACGACGATCACGGGCGCCGGATCGTCGTCGGTGGCGGCCGCTGCCAGCCCCGCCGAGATGCTGGCCGGCGACAGCACGGAATTCGTCTTTTCGGATAGTGCGGTCGGCTTGGATCACACCGATCAACCCGCGATCCTGGAAGACACGTCGACCCCCGCAAATTGGTTCGCTCAGGACGGTTCGTTCGTTGACGCCTCGCTCGCCTCGACGAGCGTCGGCTTGAACGGGCTGCATGCAAATCTCAGTGCAGCCGACTTCCTTTTCTGAATTCTGCCCAACGCGCAGGATCCGGAGATCGGGCGACCTCGACCATCATGTGCAGGCTCGGTTCGGACGAACCGGGCCGCATCAGACGACGGCTTCGATGAGCCCGAGCGCCTCCGCCTCGGCCGCCTCGATATACCAGTTGCTCGGCGCCCGCTCGAGCACCTCCTCCATCGTCACCATCGATCCGGCGACCAGATTCTGAAAGCCCTCGTTCTGGATGTCGATCGAGGCGCGGATCTCGTTCAACGTGGCTTCCAGGCTTGCGATACAGGTGGTGAGCGGTCCTTCCACGGTGAGCGTCTTGTCCATCTTGCGCTCGTGGATCATCAGCCTCGTGCCCCGGGTGAGATAGCGGTTTTCCCGTGCGAAGAAGCTCATGAAGGTCGTGCCGGCCGAATAGATCGCCGCCTTGCCGAGGAACACGAAGCGCCGTCTTGGTTCGGCCTCGCTGTGGAAGCGGACGTCCTCGCCCATCATCCGCGCGACCTCCGGATCCCCGCCGAGCGTGGAGAGTTCGACGACGATCAAGCCTTCCGTCGGGGCGTTGATCAGCTGTCCACGGAAATTGGCGTACATGGCATAATCCACCGTTCCCGCGAGTAGGATCGCGGGATACCGGAAATCGGCGGGCGTGAGGCGCGGCGCTGGCAAGGATAAGCTCCCATTCTTACGCCTCCGTAACGCTACCGGGCGCTCGCCGTTCCGGTCAATCCTTCGCCGGTGATGCGGCGGCGAGGCCTTGCCGTTCAGCCCGCGGACTCGGCGTTCTGGACCGGCAATCGGGGCGGCCGCGCCTGGAGCTGAACACCAGGATGGCGGCGATCACGAGCCCGACGATGATCGCCGCGCCCCTGCGCCGCGGGAATTTCGGTCGGGATCTCCGCCGTGCCGTCCTTCAGCCGGCAGGAGCGCAAAACCTCGAGCGCGATCTTGCGGTCGCGGATGACGCGTTCACCCTGTCTAGGCGCATCGTTGAAGCGCGTCTTCCTCGTGCAGCCTTCGGGCGAGCGCCGCTTCCGTCTCAGCCTTTCATCGTCCCATCGGGATTCAGCCGCATTGTTCGGCCCGCCGCGGCGGAAGCGTAGATGGCTTCGATCAGGCGGACATCGCGGAGGCCCATCTCGCCCGGGGTCCTGATCGCGGCCCCGTCGCGAATGGCGTCGGCGAGATGATCGAGCTGGCGCGCGAACTGGACACTGGGATCCCCCGGCGAGAGGTCCCGCGGCTCGGCGCCCTCCAGTCGCATCTTCTGGCCGGAATAGCTGGTCGCCGGATCCATGATCAGCGCGCCGGCGGTGCCGCGCGCGTGGACACTGTTGGTGCCGGCCGAATCGTAGGACGTGGCGAGCTGCGCGACCGCGCCCGACGGAAAGCGCAATTGCGCGCCGACATGGGCGAAAATCTCCGCGAAGCGCGGGTCGCCGGTCGGCCGGAAGGCAGTGGCGCTGATGCTCTCCGGCATCTCTCCGGAAAGATACAGAGCGGCCTGGAGTCCGTAGAGCCCGTAATCCTCGAGCGGCCCGCCTCCGGCCAAGGCACGGTTCGCCCGCCAATTCTCGCTCGGCCGCGTCGGGCCCATCCGATAGGATTGCTCGGTGCGGATCAGCCGAAGCTGTCCGATCGCCTTCCGCTTCATCAGCGCCATCGCTTCGACATTGTGCGGTTCGAAATGCGAACGATAGGCGATCATCAGCTTGCGATCCGCCCGCCGCGCCGCGGCGATCATCCGCGCGCAATCGGCGCTGGAAAGCGCCATCGGCTTCTCGCACAGGACATGCTTGCCGGCGGCGAAGGCACGGATCGCCCATTCGGCATGGAGCCCGCTCGGCACGACGATATAGACCGCGTCGATCCGTTTGTCGGAGGCGATGTTCGCGAAGCTGTCGTAGGAATGCCGCGCGTCGGCCGGCAGGCCGTAAGCATCGCCGACGCGGCGCAGTTTCTCCGGATTTCCCGACACCACGGCCGCAAGATGCGCGCGCTCCGCCTCGGCGAACCGTGGCATCATCTGGTTCAGCGCATAATTGCCGAGGCCGACAACCGCGAAGCCGACGCTGTCTTCGCGTTTGCGCCGCGGCGGAGTGGCGGGAAGGGCGACGCCGTCGGGCATCGGCTGGCCGGCCGTACGGCCCGGCGCACCACCCGCCGCAATCGCCTGAGCGAGCGCCGCGGCCGGCTTCGCGGCCATCGCGAGCGATGCTGCGGCCACCCCTCCGCCGACCGCGAGGAAGTCTCGCCGATCCAGGTCACGTGCGGTCATCAGCATCTCCCATCGATATGCGCACCTCTGCCGCGGTGAGGATGCCACAATCGTCCGGCGCCACAAGCCCGAACTGGCCTCTTCCGGCCGGGCGCACCGGCCGCAATGTCGCGGGATAGGCGGATTTGGCCGGCGGCCGGTGGAGTGTGACTGCATCCGTCGTTGCGCCTGCAGCGGTGCGAGCCAAGATCGCTGAACGATCCTGTCCGGGTAAGGCTGTCATGCCGGGCGTGTCGCCCTGACATGGTCGACGAATCTCGAAGCCGCGGGTGAGAGTCGTTCCGGCTGCCAACTCATCCAGAAGCTGACGTCGAGCGGATCGGCGGCAAGATTGCGGTAGACGATCCCCGGCACGGTGATCCGGCTGAGCAGATCGGTTCCGAAGGCGAGCGCAAGGCGACCGCCGACGAGCCCCAGGCTGGCCATCCAGCTGTCGGTCGCGCGGGTGAAGATCGGGCTCAGTCCGGCATTGTTCGCCCAGCGCATGATCCGGTCGTGATAGTCGGGCGCCGCAGAGCGGGGGAAGAGCGTGAACGCTTCTTCGCGAAGGCACTCGGGGGCGACCGGATCCGTCGTTGTTGCGGGGTGGCCGGCGGGCAGGATGATGTTGATATGATCCAGAGCGAAGCGAACGCTTTCGGTGGTCTCGTCCTGCTCGGCTTCCCGCGTGATGATGACGTCGACCGAGCCCTGGTCCAGACGGCGACGCAATGGCGCTGTCGTGCCTTCGCAAAGATCGAGTTCGACGTCCGGGTAGGTCTCGGCGAAGCTGCGCAGAACGTGCGGCAGGTCGCTGCACATCGCGACTGGCGAAAAACCCAGGGTAACTCGCCCGATACGGCCGGCGGCGATGGCGCGGGCCCGCTCGGTGCCTGCCTCCAGCGTGCCCAGAACCTCGCGTGCGGTGTCGACCAGCGCCGCCCCCCCGGGCGTAAGCCGGACGTGGGGCCGGCGCGTGAAGATCGTCACGCGCGTGTCCGCCTCGGGGCGGCGGATCAGCTCGCTCAATTGCGGCTGCGCCATGCCGAGCCGGTCCGCTGCCCGGCCGAAGTGCAGCTCCTCCGCGACGGTGACGAGGGCTTTCAGCTCGCGAATCTTCATGCGGTGAGATCCTGATCGCAGATCGTCATAAGAGAAAGCCTATGAGCTGACTTGCACTTAGGGCTTTTCGCGAACGCCGCGGAAGCCGAAAAGACCATGTGCTGCGGGATGAGCGGCAGGAGAAGTAGAATGACGAACAGCGACGCGCCGCCCAGAGCGTCATGCGCCGGGCGCCCGGCAAAGCAGGCCGTAGCAAGAAGCGCGGCCATGCTGACGCATCTGGCCGCGGCCGCGGCGGTGTTGACCGTTGCGCCGCTCGTGCTCGGATCCTTGCTGCGTGTTCCGGCTGGGCTCAGCACCGGCGATCCGGTTTCGGCGCTTCTCCTGCTCAGCGCGGTAAGTCTCTGACCGCAGCTGCCGCAGGCTGTTCGTTTCTGCGAAGAACGGGAGCGGCCTCGAACGACCATTTCTGGCGCTGAGCCGACGGCGTGTCCACAGCAAGTTTTAGAGACGTAATACTCAAGCCAGCCCGATTATCAGACATGATCGGGTGCACAGGCGGGCGCGCGTCGCCTGCCTTCTCCTCGATCGCTGTCTGCCCAAGTGCGCGCGAGTTCGGTATCATGTCCCCGGCGCCCGATGTCCCCGGAGCTCATGGCCCCGGAGCTCACGGGGCGCGGCGAGAAACCGGCCCGCGCCTGCGGGGCCGGGGCCACCGCGCTGCCGCGGCAGGCTGGAAGGCAGGCATGGCGGATGCTAGAAATGCGCGTGTGAAGGGACTCGGCAAATGGCTCCTCCCCCTCTTGCTCGTCGGATGCGATTCGTCTGATCCTCGGGAAGAGGCGTCCTCCCGATTCACCGCCATGCCAACCATCGCCGACGTCTCGGGTGGGCCGCTCTGGTATTATGATCGCTCCTGTACATGTCTCCTCGCACCCGAGAATGGCTGTGCCAATCTGCTCGATGCACGGCCGGGGCGGGTCGAGGTGGACACTCTGGTCTGTCGCACCGTCGACGCGGCGCAGAGGACGGTGTCCTGCACCTATCGCGAGCGCTTTGTCGAAACGCCACCAGGCGTGCCGGAGCGCAGCTCCGCTTGGACGACCCGCCGGACGACCTTCCGCAACCATGCTGAAGACGCCTGGTGTATCGAAGACGCTGATCCGCCTGCTTCTTAAGCCTGGGCAGGCCGGCCACGGACGACCAGCCTGTCCCTATCGGCGGTAGGCGATCTGTGGGGACAGATGTCTCGTCCACTCGGAACGACATCTTGGAACGTCAGCGTTCTGCGCTGTCGCCATGGCAGCGACATGCGCAACCAGCCGCATGCCCGTTCTCCGCGAACGTTTCAGGCCAATCCCTCGCAAACGATAATCCCATCATCCAGCGTGAACCGGCCATCCGTGCGCGGGGGACCGAACGGCCTGGCGAGCAGGGCGGCTGGCGCCACGATTCCGGGGGCCACTTCCCCATTCTGGATGATCGCAAGGCATTTCCGGCGCTCCCCGTCGAAGTCCCGGTCGAGCCCCAGAGCGTCGTTGACGAACCCGATCCCCTGGCTGCGGGCACAGACTGCGCCGAACAGTTCCAGCATTTTGGCACCCGCAACATGATCGAGCGGGAAATCCGTTTCTCCCCGCAGATAGAGCGATCCTTCTGCCCACAGGAAGATCCACCCTGCCGTCGCGCGGTCCGTTTCCGGTTGCTGCAGCACCCAGGGCAGGAAATCGTGCGGATCGCCGCGATAGGCGAGCGCCGCCATCGCCGCTTCATGCCAGAGCGCCGGATCGCCGCATGATTTCACGCCGGCAACATCAGCCGCGTCCGCAATGTCGATTTCGCCGTCGAGCATATTCCTGTCCCCCATTTGGTTGCGCAGACTAGAAGATAATGGGCCGAGGTAAATCCGGTCGCCCGACGGCTTCATGGTGCCACGCCTCTCGCCCCCCCCCCCGGCGGCAAGCGTCCCCGATCGCGCCAGCCGGCGGGTCGAGCACGCTCAACCCGCTTGTGGAACCGGTCGCGGACGCCCGCCTTCATCGATGGCGACGAAGGTGAAGACGGCCTGCGTGACCTGGCTGCTGTCCGATCCGTCGCGCGGGCGCCGCCATGCCTCGACCTTGATCCGCATCGAGGTTCGTCCGACATCGAGGATATCGGCATAGACGGAGACCTCGTCCCCGACCCGGACCGGCTGAAGGAACGACATCGATTCGACCGCGATCGTCGCCGCACGACCGGCCGAGCGCCGCGCCGCGACGTTGCCGGCCGCAAGATCCATCTGCGACATCAGCCACCCTCCGAAGATGTCGCCGGCCGGATTCGTGTCCGCGGGCATGGCGATGACGCGGATCGCTGGTTCGTCTCTGTCCACGATGGTTGCTCCCGACGGCGATGAAGTGGCGCCATGGCGATAGACGATCGCCCGCGGCCGCGACAGGTGGCGAGCACCGCGCCGCGGCGCGTCGACATTGGCGAAAGCCGCGATGCCGCTGGCCGATCCGGCCGCGGTCGATTATCGTCCGGAGCGGGCGCGATCCACGGCAGCAGGGGGCCAGCATGACGCCGAAATGCCAGATCGTCGTCGTCGGGGGCGGCGCAGGGGGCCTCGAGCTCGTTCGCAAGCTCGGCGCGCGCTACGGACGCCGGCGCCACGACATCATCCTGGTCGAGAAGAACCGCACCCACATCTGGAAGCCGCTGCTGCACGAGGTCGCGGCGGGCTCGCTCGACGCCAATCTGGACGAGGTCGGCTATCGAAGCCACTGCCATCGCTGGGGATACCGCTTCTTCTGCGGTACCTTCGCGGGGATCGACCGCAGCGCGCGCGAGGTGATCATCGCGCCTTTGCGCGACGAGGATGGCAGCGAGCTGATCGGCGAGCACCGGATCCGCTACGATCATCTCGTCCTCGCGCTGGGCGCCGTCAGCAACGATTTCGGCACGCCCGGCGTCGCCCGTTACGCGCTTACCCTCGACGACCGCGCCTCGGCCGACCGGTTCAGGCACAAGCTGCTCAACCATTGCCTGCGTGTTTCGCGGGCGATGCGCGCCGATCCGGCGGTCGATGCTTATGTGAGGATCGTCGTCGTCGGCGGCGGCGCGACCGGCGTCGAACTCGCCGCCGAGCTGTACAATGCGGCCGCGGCCCTGCGCCATTACGGCCTCGAAGTGTTCGACGAATCCCGTCTCGAGGTGACCCTGATCGAGGCGGGGCCGCGGATCCTGCCGGCGCTGCCCAAGCAGCTTGCCGACGCGGCCAGGGTCGAGCTCGAGGCGCTCGGCGTCCGCATCCTGACGGATGTCAGGGTCGTCGAGTCGACCGCGCACGCGATCGTCACCGGGACCGGGGAGCGGATCGAGGCCGACCTCCAGGTCTGGGCCGCCGGCGTCCGGGGTGCGATCCCCGGGGACATGGACGGCCTCGAACTCGGCCGCAGCAACCAGCTCGTCGTCCGCCCCACCCTGCAGACCAGCCGCGACGACCGCATCTTCGCGATCGGCGACTGCTGCCTGTTCGTACCCGAGGGGAGCGACCGTCCCGTCCCGCCGCGCGCCCAGGCCGCGCATCAGATGGCCTCCGTGGTGCTCGACAATCTGGCGCGCGCCCAGAAAGGAAAGACCCTGCGGCCGTTCGTCTATCGCGACCATGGCTCGCTGGTTTCGCTCAGCCGTTTCTCGACCGTCGGAAGCCTGATGGGCAATCTGATCGGCGGCCGCATGGCGATCGAGGGCCGGCTCGCGCGCTTCGTCTACAAGTCGCTCTACCGGATGCACGTCGTCGCGGTGCACGGCTGGCTGAAGGGCATCATGCTCCTCGCCGTCGGGCGGGTGAACGCGATCATCCGTCCGAGATTGAAGCTTCATTGAGCAAATCCTCGGGACACGGACGTTCCGGAGAAATGATACGCAACTCCGTCCGGTGATCAAACCTGACCGGGTGCACAGGCGGGCGCACGTCACCGGCTTACTCTTTGATCACTATCAGTCGAAGCGCCCGCGAGTTGCCTATTACGTCGCCGGAACTGGCGTTCCCACGCTGGGCCGATGGCAAGCGGCCGTTGGTGCGATGCCGTCCCGGGCCCCATCGCCCATCCCTTGGCGACGTGCCGTAAGGCCTTGCCCCCGGCTCACGGCTTGCATAGCCTCGAACCCGAAGGGGGAAGACCATGCGCTTATGTCTGCTGACGATCACCCTGTTGGCCGCCGGCCAGGCGCTCGCCGCGCCGGTGCCGACCCCGATCTCGCAAGTCACGGATCCGGCAAGTCTCACGTCGCCGGTGAATGCAGCGGCCAAGCCGGTCCCGCTGGCCGATCTCGCGGCGGTGCGCGGCTCCGCCGGTGCGGCCTGGGCCGCCAACGGGTCGCTGGTGGTGGCACCGAACCTGACCGGCCGCTACAATCTCTGGCGGGTCGATCGCGGCGGCAATTTCCCGGTTCAGCTGACGACGTCGGACGAGGCCCAGTCCCCGGAACTGGTCACGCGGGACGGACTGGTGCTGTTCACCCAGGATCGCGGCGGGGATGAACTGTACGATCTGTTCACCGTGCCGCTCACCGGCGGCGAGATCGTCAACCTCACGAACACGCCGGACGTGACCGAGACGCAGCCGCGCCTCACCCCGGACGAGACCGCCATCGTCTTCGCGCGCCGGGCGAAGACCGGAACCTCGGTCGATCTCGCGCTCCTCGATCGCGCGAGCGGCAAGGTGCGGTCGTTAACCGCCGAGAAGGATCCTTCGCGGATCTGGTCCTCGGCCGGCTTCGCCGATGATGGCCGAACGCTCATCGCCAATCGGCAGGACATTGTCGGCAGCCGGTCGACCATTTACGCCATCGATCTTGCCGGCGGGCAGGCGCGCGCTTTGACTCGCGAGGCAGCGGGTCTCGCGATCAGGGCCGAAGCGGTGAGCCCCGACGGGCGGATTCTGGCGATCAGTTCCAACGAGAAAAGCGGCCAATATCGCGCCGGCTTGATGGGGCTAGGGACGGCAAGGACGCGCTGGCTGCGCGACACGCCGTGGGAGCAGACGGCCGGCACCTTCTCTCCCGACGGGCGACTGCTCACCGTACAGACGAATGCGGACGGCCGCTCCGATTTGTCGATCGTGGACGTTGAGAGCGGCACGGAGCGGCCGCTGCCCTTCCCGCCCGGGGTCAACACCACGCCCAATGCGGTGCAATCCTGGGCCGCCGACGGGCGCTTGCTGGTCTTGCGGAACGGAAGCGACTCGCCCGGCGATTTCTGGTCGGTGGATCCGGGCACGGGCGCCGCCGAGCAGCTGACCAGGCTGGCCACGGCAAGCCTCGATTCCAGGAACCTTCCGAAGAGCCGGCTCGTCGCCTTCCGCAGCAGCGACGGAACGCCGATCAGCGGCATCCTGACCATGCCGTTCAACCTGAAGCGGGACGGCTCAAACCCGGCGATCGTCATCCCGCATGGCGGGCCCACCAGCCAGGCCCAGGACAGCTTCTCGCAACTGGCGACGATGTTCGCGAGCCGCGGCTATCTCGTCCTCCGTCCGAACTTCCGGGGCTCGACCGGCTACGGCAAGGCGTTCCAGGATGCCAATGTCAAGGATCTGGGCGGGGCCGACCTCGAGGATGTCGTCGCCGGCGCGAAGTTTCTCGCCGGCACCGGCTTCGTCGACCCCAAAAGGATCGGGATCACCGGGGGAAGCTATGGCGGGTTCATGACCCTGATGGCGCTGGGCAAGCGCCCCCGACATCTTCGCCGCGGGCGTGAACCAGTACGGCATCATCAACTGGTTCTCGATGTGGGAGAATTCGGTCGGCGGCCTCCGCGAATATCAGCGTGCCCTGGTCGGAGACCCGGTCGCGGACAAGGCCGCCTACGAACGGCAGTCGCCCTTGACCTATGCGAAGCAGATCCGGGCGCCCTTGCTCAACCTGCAGGGGGAGAATGACGTCCGGGTTCCGCGCGGACAGACGGAGGAGGTCGTCAAGGCCGTGAAGGCCAATGGCGGCGTTGTCGAGGCCATCTATTATCCCGCCGAGGGGCACGGCTTCTCGAAAGCCGAAAACCAGCAGGATGCCCGCCGCCGGACGCTCGACTGGTTCGACCGATATTTGAAGGCTGCGCGGTGAGGGCGAGGTCGCACGATGTGCTTTGGTCCTATGCCGGCAGGCCAAGGTGCACCTCATCCTCGTCAAAAAGGCCTGACTGGATCACATGCGTTTTCATCGCGCCTGGATCGGTCGAGTAAGCGACGAGCGCCAAGCTAGATTTTGCCCGACTACAGGTGACGTAAAACAGTCGTCGGGTGCGATCGAGTGAGGAATCTTTGCCCTCCTCCGCATTCTTCAAATCGCTCGCGCTCGGTGCTTTGGCTCCAAGCAGCTTGTCGTAACCGAAGAGAAAGCCGCGAGAGTCGCCATCATCCATGAGAACCATCACACGGTCGAACTCGAGGCCTTTGACCCCTTGGTGCGTGTCAAAGGACGCTTCGCGTGCCACGTATGAGGCGTAGGCCGCAATCATCGAGAACGGGCAATCCAGAAGGGTCAATAGGGCGGCCACACTCTCGCCAACCGGATCAGCCTCCTCGTCGCTTTCGGTACCGACTGCCTCAGTGCTCAAGGCTGCCAGGGCGGCTTTGAGGCTGTCGGGCACAACGAAAAGATCGGTACTCGCAACATTTTTCAGAACGGCACCGCATGTCGGATCACCGTTCGCCCACAGCGACATCAGACTGTCGATCGCCGCCTGCGCTATGCGCAACTGATCCAGCGGCTTTTCTGAGCCCTTCAACACGTCCTTGCGCAACAGCGGCGACGCTTCACGGACGAGCTTGGTCGCCAAGAACTTGTCGCCGCGCTGAGTGGCGGCAACCAGCGGAAGGACGCTATGCGTGAAAAAGCGCGTAGGCGCGAAACTGCCATCGAGGAAGGCCGTGCGAAATGCCTCGATCGGCGCAATGGCGTCGAACAGTTGCTCAAACCCCATCCGCTTGGCGGCCATGTGGTGCTCCAGCGTGAGGATTTTACATTGGTCGCGATCGATCCAACTCGCATCGCCGGTGAGATCCGCCATGTAGGCGCGAACACCATCCTCAACTGCAGGCTTATCCGGGGTGTCGACGGGGAACGCGAACAGCCGCGCCCATCCTTCACTCGCGTCGTCGCGGGGCTCCTGAAGCTGCTCGTCTGCGCCCGAGCGAATGGCGTTGATCAGACGCACGATACGTCGTGGGCTGCGATGGTTCAGTACCTTTTTGGGTGTTTCCCAACCCCGCGGCAACGCTCTTTCGATGTTCTCTTTGCCATCCAGATAGATGCGCTGCATCGTGTCGCCGATTAGGCCCAAGCAGAAACGGCGTGCATGCGCCTGTTGAACCGTGAGGAACGCGTCGATGAGAGTCTTATTCGTGTCCTGACTCTCGTCAATAAGCAGGAAGGGATACCTTTCGACAAACATGCGCTGCATCAGAGATTTCTCAAGCAGGAAAGTCGCAAAAATTTTAATAACTTCGCTGTGATTAAGAGCGTTGCGCTCGCGGTTCTCGCTGCTAGGATTATAGGTGAATGCCTTGATCTCATCGAGGCGCCCCAGACGACGCTGTTTTGATTCAATCGACGCCAGCCGCGCTGCGGATGCCTTCGTACCGGCTCGTCCTTTCGCCTCCTCGGCCGTCAAATCGGCGATTTCTGTTTGCAGATTTGAGCGCAGCCATTCCCGTATGTCGGAACTAAACCCCTGTATTTGCGACCACGCAAAACTATGGATGGTTTGGACGACGAATAGTGGATCATATTCTAACCGACGCGTGATCTCTTCGCAGGCGGCGTTGGTATAGGTTATAACCGCAACATGCCTCGCCCGTAGGCGAAGTGTATCCCGGTATTTTGTAGCAATGTGCCGAAGTGCATTCACGAGTGACCGGGTCTTTCCGGCGCCAGCCCCGGCAAACAGGAAGAAGCTTGAGGGATTTTCAAGGTCGAGATACGAAGCGATCTCAGCTTCGACGTCATCGTCGAGCGTTACGTTCGATTGGGGTGGAGCGTTGTCGACGTTCACGCGGCGACCTGGTCGCCAGAACCAGCCTCAGCCGCAGCCTCTGTATAATCTTTCACTGGGGCCGACGTGACCAGCCCCAACTCTGTCTGTTTACGGGAAAGTTGCTCTGCCAGCCACAACAAGCCTTCGCGGATATATTTGGGCGGCTTCAGATCGCTGGGATTGTCCATTTCAAGCAGGTCAAGCGCGAACTCGGCTTTGCCGCCGCCCTTTAACGTTTCTTTCATGGCAGCACTAAGTGCCGAAAAATTGACGCTATTATCTATGTCTGACCGGAACTTTGCAATGAGGCCGCCGCCCGGGAGAGTGGCGAATAGCTCAATGTTCGAGACTACGATCGCGTCTTCCAGCGTATATGCCAATGCCTCGGTCTTTGTACCTTTGAAATCGATCTCGATCGGACATTGATAAGCGACGCGAAGCATGAACTTTTCGGCGTCATAAGCCTTCGACTTCTCGGCCTCGGACTTGTCTAGCAGCGCATCCAGATCCGCAATCTCAGGCCACCAAGTTTTCAGCGTGTGGTTACGCGTAGTGTAGTTCGCTCCGCGCACCGGCACCGCACTGGAGCCCGCCGCGTCCTGAGAATCTATGTCGGTCACGACGAGTGTCGTCAGCCCGATCTTCTCGATGAGACTGCGCAGCTTGTGGGCATGGCTTCCTCCGATTTCGAGCCAGGTGATGTAGCTCTCCGCAAGTTTGTCAAACTCTGCGTGCGAGTTCACGAAATGAGGAACGAGAATACGCTCGGCTGGTCCTTCGATCAGCACAGCGGCGTCGGCGAAGAAGAGATCGCAGTGGGTCACTTTCAAGTAGCGGGTCACAAACCGCTTGGTTTCCTGCTCGTCGCCGAAAGCTTGGCCAACGTTCACCACGCACGATGTTGGGATGGCATGCTCACTGGCTGGTAATCGGCGAAAGTAGCGCAGAGAATCGAAGTTGCATTCATGGGCGATGTGGCTGGAATGGGTGCTCACCACCATTTGTGTCACGAAGTCAGAACCTGCCCCTAAGTGGCCGTGGTTACGAAGAATCTTATGAGCTTGCCGGATAAATACCTGCTGCACCTGCGTATGCAAATGAACTTCGGGCTCTTCAATGAGAACAAGGTGCAATGGCGGAATAATTGCCTCATCGGAAGTCCTATTTTTGGCCTTTCCAACCCTCATCCAGCTGTCGCGAAACGCCATCAGGCGGAACACCATGGAAATGAGGTTCTGATAACCAAGCCCGTTGGAATCTTCCGGCAGATACAGATTTATCGGGGCTCCGGCCGCCCGGATCGGCACGACAAATTGCACCGCTGCGTCGTGGTTGAGTCCCTCAACGGGCCTCAGCCGTGTCGAAATGTTGAGTTTGGGATCTGTGACGCCCGGGTAGCCGAGCGTATGCATTTCCTTGAGGGGGCTTTCAAAGCCGTCGCTGAGGCGAACGTTGAAAGCCTCTTGGGCTTCCTCTATCGCCTTGAGCGCGAGAAGATCTCTGGCATCCGGACTCTCATATGGATCAAGGTGGCTCTTGTAGTATTGGCGAAGCTGAGATGAGAGTTTTCGAGACGTTGATGCCGATCCAGACGCTTCACCGTCGTCCATGTTGCTTTCGCCGGCATGCCCGAAGCCACGCTGCGCACTGATCTCGTCAATCCGGATCAGCCCCTTAAACGGATCGCCATCGATCGGCTCGCTTCCGTTTAGCGCTTGAGGTTGGGCCCGCCCATGCTGCGGATCGACACAGGCGGCCGGGTCCAGCACGTAAGTTTTGATCGTAAAGTAGCGCGTGACGCGACGTTGCAGAAACTCGACCAGCGTTTGCGGCCAGATCGCGACTTGAAACTTTGCCGCCTCCTGGCCTTTCTCCTGCGCAAGCGCGGCGCCCGCCGTTTGCAGATCACGGGCATCGGAGCGCGCCGTCAGGTAATCCTTCTGGAGTTGTTCTTGATCCTTTGGTTCGTACCTGACACGAACCCCTAGGCGGCCACCCGCCCAATCTAACGTCGGCAAGATACCTTGAACGTAGTGCACTTCGTTCTCTTCAACGTGCATCCAAACGTCAAGAGACGGAAGGAATGCGTCCCATTCCGATTCCGGCAACGGTTGTTGAGCGACGTGCGCTGCCTCCCAGGCTGATCCCATTGCGTCGATACCCGGCCAATAGGACAGCGTAAAGTCATTGAAGCAAAAACTTGTGCGTTCCCGATCAACGAGAAAGTATCGCAAGGCGGTAATCGCTGACGTCTTTCCGCTATTGTTCGCGCCCACAAAAACGGTCTTGTCAGCAGAGAGGCCAATTCTCGTTGAGATCAGCTTTCTGAAGTTGGCAATTTCAACAAACTCGATGCGCATAACCCCTCCGGAGCCGGACCATATCTCAACATAGTGCCACCTGCAATCTGAGGTAGTATGTTCAACATGGTGAGCTCTTAGCCTTCCCGGTTACCCTAGCTCATGAGCCATTTGGACCTGCTCCGACGAGATTCGCCGCCCTTGCGATGTGTTCGTCTACCTGGTCGTAGTGTGACCGGTCCGGTTTGCAGACCTATGGCCATAAAGCAGTCACTCTGCTCCCACCCAATTCCCGCCCTTGACGCCACCCCCCACGCACGCGATGCTAAGCCATGGCCCAGGCACCGACCCGCAGCCCCTTCCGCAGCGCGATCCGCGCCGCGACGTTGCGCGCCTTCGCGCCCTATCCCCATGCCCGCGCTGCGCCATAGTCGAACCGTCCCGCGCGCCGACCATGACCGCAGCCCCGTCGAGCCTCTCGATGGGGCTTTTTCATATCCGGACCTGATATGCTCCTGACCATCACCACCACCCACCGTCCCGCCACCGATCTCGGCTTCCTGCTGATGAAGCATCCGGACAATGTCCATTCGGTCGAGCTCAGCTTCGGCACGGCGACGCTCTTCTATCCCGAGGCGACCGAGGAACGCTGCACCGCGGCGATCACGCTTTCCGTGGATCCGGTCGAGCTCGTCCGGGGCAAGGGGCGGATCGAGGACCAATATGTCAACGATCGGCCCTATGCCGCCTCGTCTTTGCTGTCGGTGGCGCTGGCCCGTTTGCTGGGCACTGCGATGGGCGGCCGATCCAGGCACCGGCAGGACCTCGCGGAGCAGCCGATCCCGCTGGAGGCAAGGATCACGCCGCTGCCCGCGCGCGGGGCCGCCGATCTGCTCGCCAGCCTGTTCGAGCCGCTCGGCTATGCCGTGCAGGCAGAGCCGATCCCGCTCGATCCGGCGCATCCCGAATGGGGCGACAGCCCCTATGTCGCGCTGACGCTGCGCGGCCGGGTGCGGCTCGCCGCCTTGCTGACGCACCTGTTCGTGCTCGTGCCCGTCCTCGACAATGACAAACATTATTATGTCGGCGAGGCCGAGGTCGAGAAATTGCTGCGCAAGGGCGCGGGCTGGCTCGAGACCCACCCGGCGCGCGAGCTGATCGTCCGCCGCTATCTGCGCGGCCTCGGCGGGCTCGTGCGCAAGGCCAGGTCCCAGCTCGACGAGAGCGTCGCGGCGGAAGAGGCGGAGGAACATGCCCGGCGCGATGCGGCCGAGGAGGTGATCGAAAAGCCGATCCGGCTCAACGACCAGCGCATGGACCGCGTCGTCGCCCTGATCCGCGAATTGGGCGCGATGAGCGTGCTCGATCTCGGCTGCGGCGAAGGCCGCCTGCTGCGCGAACTGCTGAAGCTGCCCGGCCTCGGCCGGATCACCGGCGTCGAGGTCGCGCCGCGGGTGCTCGCCGGCGCCGGCGACCGCCTGAAGCTCGATCACATGCCGGACATCAAGCGCAAGCGCATCGAATTGCTGCAGGGCTCGCTCGTCTATCGCGACGACCGGCTGAAGGGCTTCGACGCCGCCGCGGTCGTCGAGGTGATCGAGCATATGGAAGCGGAGCGCCTGCCCGCCTTCGAGGCGGCGATCTTCGGCCATGCCCGCCCCGGCGCGGTGATCGTCACCACGCCCAATCGCGACTACAATGCGCTGTTCGAGAACATGGCGCCGGACGCGCTGCGCCATCCCGACCACCGCTTCGAATGGACCCGCGCCGAATTCCGCCATTGGGCGGAAAGCGTCGGCTTGGCGCATGGCTATGGCGTCCGCTTCGAGGGGATCGGGGCGGAGGATCCGGTTCACGGCTGCCCGACCCAGCTGGCGCTGTTCACCCGCGCCGAGGACGTGAAGGTGGCGGCATGAAGATCGAGATTCCCGAATTCGCTCTGGTGCTGCTGGTCGGCGCGTCGGGCACCGGCAAATCGAGCTTCGCCGCCAGGCACTTCCTGCCCACCGAAGTGGTCTCGTCGGACCGCATGCGCGGCTGGGTCGCGGACGACGAGAATGATCAGAGCGCCACCGTCGAGGCATTCGATCTGCTCCGCACCGTGGTCGAAAAGCGGCTGAAGGGGCGGCGCTTCACCGTCGTCGACGCGACCAACGTCCAGCCGGAATCGCGCAAGGGGCTGATCGCGCTCGCCAAGAAATGGCACGCGCTCGCCGTTGCCATTGTCTTCGACCTGCCCGAAGCGGTCGCGGTCGAGCGCAACGCACAGCGGCCGGATCGTCAGTTCGGGGCCGGGCCGGTGCGCCGCCACATGCAGGCGCTCAAGCGCTCGCTCGGCGGCATGAACCGGGAGGGCATACGCTACGTCCATCGCCTGCGCTCGGTCGAGGAGGTCGACGCGGTCGAGATCGTGCGCACCCGGCTCTGGAACGATCGCCGTGAGGAGGTGGGGCCGTTCGACATCATCGGCGACGTCCATGGCTGCGCCGACGAGCTCGAGACGTTGCTCGACAGGCTCGGCTACCAGGTCCGCTGGAACGGCAAGGCGGTGACGGTCACGCCGCCCGAGGGACGCCGCGCGATCTTCGTCGGCGATCTGGTCGATCGCGGGCCGCGCTCGCCCGACGCGCTGCGCATCGCCAAGCACATGGTCGACAGCGGCACCGCCATGGCCGTCGTCGGCAACCATGACGACAAATTGAAGCGCCACCTCGACGGCCGCAACGTCAAGCCGAGCCATGGCCTCGCCGAGACGATCGAACAGTTCGCGCAGGAGCCGCCCGAATTCGCGGCGGAGATGCGCACCTGGCTCGATGGCCTGATCAGCCATTATGTGCTGGACGGCGGCAGACTGGTCGTCGCCCATGCCGGCCTGAAGGAGGAGATGCAGGGACGCGCCTCCGGCGCGGTGCGCAGCTTCTGCATGTATGGCGAGACCACCGGCGAGATCGACTCGTTCGGCCTGCCGGTGCGCTGGGATTGGGCGGCCGACTATAAGGGCAGGGCCAAGGTCGTCTACGGCCACACGCCGGTCGTCGAGGCGAACTGGGTCAACGGCACCTTGTGCATCGACACCGGCTGCGTGTTCGGCGGCAAGCTGACGGCCTTGCGCTATCCGGAGCTCGAACTGGTCGATGTGCCGGCCCGGCGAACCTATTACGAGCCGGTCCGTCCGCTGGCCGCGCCGGCCGCGGACACCGGCATGGCGCCGCACCAGCTCGATCTCGCCGACGTGCTCGGCAAGCAGGTGATCGAAACGCGGCATTATCACCACGTCACCGTGCGCGAGGACAATGCAGCCGCGGCGCTCGAGGTGATGAGCCGCTATGCGGTCGATCCGCGCTGGCTGATCCATCTGCCGCCGACCATGTCGCCGGCGGAGACCAGTGCGCAGGAGGGCTGGCTGGAGCGCCCCGAGGAAGCCTTCGCTTATTACGGCAGCAAGGGCGCGAAGATCCTCGTTGCCGAGGAAAAGCATATGGGCTCGCGCGGCCTCGTGCTGCTGGCGCGGACGCAGGAAGTCGCCGCCAGGCGCTTCGGCGTGCACGATGGCGCCCGCGGCGTCATCGTCACCCGCACCGGCCGCCGCTTCTTCAACGACTCCGCCCTCGAAGCGGCGGCGATGCACCGGATCGATCTGGCGATGGAGAGCTCCGGCCTGTGGTCCGAACTCGCGACCGACTGGGTGCTGTGGGACGCGGAGATCCTGCCGTGGAGCATGAAAGCCGGCGCGCTCGTGCGCGGGCAATATGCGGCGGTCGGCGCGGCGGCGGTCGCGGGGCTCGGCGCCTTGTCCGAGGCCCTCGCCGCCGCCCAGGCGCGCGGCGTCCCGATCGACGATCTTGCCGCCTCGGCTGCGGCCAGCCTCGCCGACGCGACCCGCTATCGCGCCGCCTACAATCGCTATGTCGCGCCGTTCGGCGGGATCGAGGATTTGCGCATCGCGCCCTTCCATCTGCTCGCCAGCGAAGGGGCCGTCCACGACGGCAAGGATCATCTCTGGCACATGGCGGCGGTGCACCGCCTGGCCGAGGCGGATCCGGCGCTGCTGCTGGCTACGAAGTTTCGCCGCATCGACCTCGACGATCCGGCGGAGGTCGCCGACGCGATCGCCTGGTGGGAGGCGATGACCGCGGCCGGCGGCGAGGGCATGGTGGTGAAGCCGCTCGATTTCGTCGCGCGCGGTGCCAAGGGGCTGCTCCAGCCCGCGATCAAATGCCGCGGGCGCGAATATCTGCGGATCATCTACGGTCCGCATTATGATCGCCCGGAGAACCTCGAACGCCTGAAGAAGCGCGGCCTCGGCCACAAGCGCTCGATGGCGCTACGCGAATTCGCGCTCGGCCTCGAAGCCCTGCACCTGTTCGTCGAACACGCGCCGCTGACCCGCGTCCATCAGGCGGTGTTCGGGGTGCTGGCGATGGAAACCGAACCGGTCGATCCGCGGCTGTGATGCGACGCCGGGGCGCCCGACCATGGGATCACCGGCCAGCCCCACACGCTGGCCGGCGATCCCGGAGGATCTGTGCCCAGGAAAGGCCCGTTCGTCCTGAGCCCGTCCAAGGACTTCCTTCTTCGCCCACGCTCCGTTCGCCCTGAGCGCGTCGAAGGACTTTCCTTCTTCTGTTCGGGATGGACAAGGAAAGGGCTCAGGCTGATTCAGCCTGAGACGATCTTGGTCTGGATCGCCATCAGCCAAAGCGCGCGCGAGTTAAACATTAGGTCCCCGGAACGGGCAATGTCCAAAGAACGGGCATGTCCCCGAAGCGGACCGCACGGCTGCCTCTGGGCCATTCCTGCCGTCAACGACGGTGGCGACGAACGACCTTTTTTCTACCCCGAAGCGGTCTTTCGCGGTGCGCCCCTGCGAATGACTGCTTCGGGGGATATGAGCGGACCTTGCGTGCCGGTCTAGCGAATGTCGGCTTTGGAGCACGTGATGGATGCGCTCGCGTGCGCCGCTGACCCGATCCGCGCTGTAGCGCACTGGTCCTCATGTTGGCGGCGCGATCGTCAACCTCGCGGGCGAGAGCGGATGTAGCCCGCGCCGGAGCTGGCTGCCAGCCGGAACAGCTGAATCGGGTGGAGAGCGGACATCTCCCTGCGCAAGCTAGTTGGCGAACATACCTTTTTTCTGAGCGCGGAGGGCAATGAGGAGTAGCGGGAGGAAGTCGGCGAACGTTCTTCCAGCGGTGAAGGCCGACAGCGCGAGGGCCACCAGGCCAAGAGTGCCTGCCATCGCAGGCACGAACCCTGCCCATATGCCCAAGCCGTACCGGGTCGACCACAGCAGCAAGTAGACCGTGAGCGGCAGTCTCGTGGCTGCATAGTGGAAAACCCAGCCGTGCACATGCGACGGCCGCGGGACCGTGCGGATGGGCCCGCTCAGTGCGCCACCTAAAAAGGCCAAGGGCCAGGCGATACTCGCTGCTGCCTTGTCCCCGCCGAAGAACAACAACGCTGCGGTGGCCACACTCCAAACAAAAAAACTCGCTGGCGCTAGCGCCGCGAGGGCCAGATGCGTGCGCCTTTCCTTCAGTCGACGAGCGCCGAGGAAAAGCAGGAGCACAAGAAGGACCCAAACGTAGAGCGGCGTGTGCGTCAGAATGATGTAAGCGGTGCCCATCCTGCGGCATCGTCGCACCTGCTCTCAAGGCCCGCAATGGTCGATCCGCGCTGTAGCGCCTTGATCCCGCGCGCGATGGCGCGATCGTCTGCCTGCTTGGTGAAACCGGACGTAGCCGTCGCCGGCGTGAATTCGCGATCCGAACAGCCGGGGAGGGTGGAAACACGACATTCGCGTGTCAGGACGGGCTGTTCGAACAATTGACGCACCATAAGCTGGGCGGCCGGAGCGGATGCTCAGCGACCTTCCACCTTCGTGCACGCCTGGGCGAAGCTGGCAATCGCACTCTGATCCTTCAGCAGCTTATCCTTCAGCAGCGGCCACGCGGCCTTTCGTGCCGCGACCGCATCTTCGGGTCGCATTCGCGCCGCTTGCACTTTTGTCGCGGCAAGCAGCCGCCGGGCTTCGGGCACAATGCGCGGGCGAAGCGATCTCCGTCATTGACACCAGCAGGCTGAAAGCGATCTCGCAATGCGCCGGATTGGCCGGATCGAGGCTGCTTTGGCCGAGCGGGGCGGACGAGCCTTCCTCCGTGCTCCGAAGACTGGCTCGATCGGTCCGTATTTGCGCCAACATGGACATGAACCTCGGCTTCGCCTGCGCCGTCATGGTGCGGAAGGCGTCGGCTGCCTGTCGGGGCGACAGCTGATCCTTGAGCGCTGCGGACAGCCGTCCGTGAAGGTCCGAGCATGATTCGAGCGCCTGCACGAATATGGCCTCATCGCTCATGCTCGTCCTCGTTAAGCGGACCCCCTGCGTTGCCATGCACCGATCGTAAGCTTGAGCGAGGATATGAGGATCGCTCGAGCCAGGCTGCCCCGGATTGCCCTGTACTGGAGTCTGCTGCGCACCGATCAAGCACGCGATCATCGCCACCCAAGTCCGAATCTTCATGTCGTCTAACCTTCCGCCGGAATAAGCAGACCAGGGCGACACCTGATCGATGCGCAGTGTTGCACATCCTCCTTTCGAAGCCGTGAACTCGAGGTGCTGCGGGAACTCATCCTGCGTGCGGCAACGACGAACCGATGTCTGCGATGGCGGGTGTAGGGCGCGGGCAAGCCCGTCGAGGCACGAACGTCGGCCTATCGCGCGAAACCGGACGTTCGCCGCCGCGGCGTGCGATCGCGCCGGCAACAGCTGAATCGGTTGGAAAAGCGACATTCCGCTCTTGTCGCAACGGCGGCGAAGATTGGCAGGCGGCTTAGTGGGTCTTCCGGCGCCTCAACGCTCCCACATCTCCTGCCCCGGCGATGAATAGGAACGGCCCCGGGTCGTATACGTTCTTTGTGCCGGGTCTAGGCCCGATCACTCAGTATGGAGCTTATATGAACCACCTCATTTCCGTCGTCTTCGATACCCAGGCCGAGGCCGAACGGGCAGTTACTGAATTGCGGGCCGCCGGCGTACGCGACAGTGCACTTTCGGTAATTGCCCGTCATGAAGGAGCATCTGGCGACTACGGTGGAGCGAACACGCATGAGGTGAAGGAGAAGGGTGAAGGCCTTCTCAAGGGCGCTCTCGCTGGCGGAGGTGTCGGTGCACTCCTCGGCATCGCTGCGCTCGCGATCCCAGGAGTTGGTCCTCTGGCGGCTGCTGGCGCGATCGCTGCATCGGCCGTCCCCGAAGCAGCTGCGATCGGTGCAGGAGTTGGCGCCCTTGCCGGCGGCCTGAGCGGACTTCTCAAGAAACATGGCGTGAGCGACGAAGACGCTACCTACTACGAGGGACGCATCAATGACGGCGGGGTATTTGTTTCCGTCGACACGAGAGATGCAGGCATCAGCGCGGAGGCCGTGCAGGAGATCCTCTATCGCGCAGGGGGCCATAACGCATCCCGGTCGAAGGTGACTTCAGCCATCTGACGCCGTTGGAAGGGGCGCTCCGATAAACGTGTCGGAGCGCCCACTCCTCCTAGTCGCGTCATTAGAATTGATTCGAGGGGTGCGAAGATCCGCGCGTCGGCGATTGAAGCCTCACGCGAGCCGGCCTTCCCACGTTCAACCTGTCTCACACGACTTGGTGCACGAGTAGAACTTGGTCAGCCTGCCGCCAGTAAGCCGACCTTTGCCATCTCAGCTACCGATCGTAGCGGCAACAACGAATCGGGTCGCTTCACGACGTTTCGATCGGCTCGGGATCACCGCAGAAGCGGACATTCAGCCGATGGCCGACAGCCAAGCCCTTGCGTACGTTCCTACCCGGCTCCGCGGCACGCGTAGGAAGCTCGTCTGCAATCAAGATCGCGCTGGTGCTGACCAAGCCAGGGACAGCGGCGCAGGGATGCAGAACGCCGACACGCCTCCGTGCGACATTCAGAATGCGGCCGCGCGCGCAGGTCAGGGTCTCAGATCAACAGCCTCATCAAACCGCACGGTGTCGACCACTACACGGTTCTCGTCCTCGATCTCGATCCGATTTGAAGCTATGAAATAACCATGGAGAACGCATTCAGCTGCAAGGCTGCGGGCGTTCTTTACGGCATGTGCACGGGCAGCCTGAGCATCGACCAACTCGGCGCCTTCATCATCCATGGTGACTGCATCGTTGAAAACGTTGAAAAAAAACAGGGGCATGAGGGTGTAAGCCACACAGGGCCCCCTGGTTCCGGGCATATTGATGCAGGTTGTGCAATTGGCGGCTGGGCCTCATTCGCGACCAGAGGCGGAGATGAAGCATTCTTCGCACCATCATTCGTTATATCAATGACTTATAAGAGATGGTAGGGGAGTTCATTGCCAACCGAGCTACGCGCTTTGGCACCTGAGAGTCCCCCACATGCTCCCGCGCCATCCTGACCTCGGGAGCTTCTGCCATGATTAATCAGCCCGTTTTCGATCGTATGGTTCGCAAGCTCGCCCGGCGGGCACCCCTCGACGAAGCGGATCGTGAGGCGCTCATATCGCTACCGTTCAAGACAAAGGTCTTCGCACCTAGTAGCTACCTCGTTCGTGAGGGGACGCCGTCCGAAGATTGCACCCTCATTCTCAACGGCTTCACGTATCGGCAGAAACTAACCCAGGGCGGGGGTCGGCAGATTCTTAGTGTCCATATACCGGGCGACTTTGTTGACCTTGAAGGCTCCCTGCTCAATGTGTCAGATCACAACCTGCAGGCGCTTACCGTCTGCGAAGTCGCGGCCATTCCGCGCAAGGCGGTGAGGACCCTCATCGACACGCATCCCCGGATTGCCCGCGCCCTGTGGGTCGATACACTTATCGATGGCTCTATCTTCCGCGAGTGGATCCTGAACGTTGGCCGTCGCGATTCAAAAGAGCGGGTCGCACACCTCCTTTGTGAGTTTGCCAAACGCTTGGCGTTGGCAGGTCTCGGCGACGAGCATGGCTACACTTTGCCGATGACGCAGGAACAACTCGCCGACTGCACCGGCCTAACTCCGGTTCACGTGAACCGCACCTTGAAAGCGCTTGATGCCGCTGGCGTCATCGTTCGCAGTGGCCGGTCAGTGTCCATTCCGGACTGGCAGCGTTTACGGGATGTAGCGGGCTTCAGTGAGCTGTATTTGCACCTTGATCAGGCGGCTTGAACCAAGAAGTGGAGCCCGAACGAGGCCCGCCTTTGAGCGCGGTGAGGTCCTGGTCTATGTCAGCCTTGGGTCGATCCACGCTGTAGCCGGCGCGCAAGGCGCCTGCGAGCACCAACGTCAGGTTTGTGCGCGGAAGCTGACCTTCGCTGACGAATGACCAAGTTTGTCGCAAGCCGACGTTCACGCCGGTACCGGCGAAGGACCGGACTGGTCGAGAGCCACCGCACGGATTTGCGCCTGCGAACGGCAGCTATTCACGCGTTCGATACTGAAAATCGCCAGACCGCGCCGGGCCATTCCGGCCTTGCCGCCACCACCCGCGGACGCGATGCCAAGCCATGGCTCACGGATTGACCCGCACCCTCATTCGCAGCGCGATCCGCGCCGCACAATTGCGCGCCTTTGCTCCCTATCCCCACTGCTCCCTATCCCCACGCCCGCGCTGCGCCATAGTCGATCCGCCCCGCACATCCGGCAGTCTTTCAGTCTTCAGCGTCGCTGGACCGTGGGCGAGCCACGGCGATCCGATCGTCGAGGATCATGCCATGGGGTGGCTCGGTGACTTCGAGGATTGGGAACCGAAAGACGGGGACGACGAACACGGATGTCGGTCCTGAGCACCGCTTGCGGTCTCCGGCGGCCGGTGCGCGATCATCCCGGTGGCGGCCGCCGTCAGCCTGCTCGGCATGACCCATCCGGCCGGCCCGCGCTCAGGTCCGGTCCAGCGTCTTCAGATGTTCCTCGAGGGCGGTCATCCTCCGTTCCAGCAATTCGCATTCCACGATCGTCTTGTGCTTGACGAGCACGGTCATCGCCCGTGACGCCTCCATCGGGGTGACCTCGCCTTCTGCCATCGCGGTGATCACCGCGCTCGATGCCTCGAGCGTCTCGCGGGCATCGCGCACCGAATCCAGATCCAGGGCGATCGGCACGTCCCGCGGCGGCGGCGCGATGCGGGCGAGGCAGAGGCGCATCGCCGTCATGTCGCCGTCGAGCGCGCGGGCGATCAGCGTGTCGGTCAGTCGCTCCCGCGCCCCTTCGAACGTCGCTTCCAGCGCCAGGGTCGCCCGGTTGCGCGCGCCCTTGGGACGGCCGGGATTGCCCGGCGGAAACGGCCTGCCGCGCGGCTTGCCGATGCCATCGATGCCGGTCGCCATGGTGGACCTCCAGGTTGACAAATGAGCAGAACAAACATAGAACATTGGCGCTGCAAAGTCAAGCCGGATGCACGCTGGAGCGCGCTACGCGCCACCAGTGGCGTCGCAAAAACGGAAGGTCGCAAGACCGGAAAGTCGCAAGAACGGGAAGTCGCTGGGACACGAGAGATCGCTGCAACAGGGAAGATCGTTGCAACCGGGAGAAGAAACTCACGACCGTATCGCGCCTGGACGCCCGCGTCTCGAAGCGCCGGATTGCCGGCGGCTCTTCGCGGGTCAGGAAGGGCGGTTTGCGGGGGGGGGGGCGTTCTTCCGGTGCATGTGTGGGGGCGATCCGCTGCAGCGGGGGAGGGGGCGGCGCGGTGCCCGCCGGCCCGAGGACAAGGAGGCGAATTTGCGTATTTTCAGCGTATTTTACGCAGATTGCCGCGGTGCGACCAGGATCTGCGCGGGCGATCGGCGCCTGGCGTCACCCCTTCTCCGCCTCGCCGAGCGGGTAGGCGGTGGTGAACTTGACCCGTTCCATCGCGAAGCGGCTGGTGACGTTCTTGAGCGGCAGCAGCGCGACCAGGCGGCGGTAGAAATGGTCGTAGGCCGCCATGTTGGCGACCGCGATCCGCAGCAGGTAATCGACGTCGCCGGCCATCCGGTAGACTTCCATCACCTCCGGCATCGCCTCGACCGCGCCGGCGAAGCGCTCCAGCCATTCGGCGCTGTGATCGCCGGTCTCGATCTCGACGAACACGGTGAGGCCGAGGCCGATCGTATCAGGGTCGACCAAAGCCACCCGGCGCTGGATCACGCCGGCTTCCTCCAGCCGCTGGATCCGGCGCCAGCACGGAGTCTGCGACAGGTTCACCCGCGCCGCGATTTCGGCGACCGGAAGTGACGAATCCTGCTGAAGGATGGCGAGGATCTTGCGGTCGGTGGCGTCCATCCAAAAAACTCCGGCTCAGGAGCATAATCTTCTACTGCGGCGGCAAGCCTGCGCAAGAACTCTGTTATCTCCCGCAGCTGCGTTGATCCCTCTGACAAAGCCGCATATCTGAGCGCTTCCAGTACTTCCTAGATGCGCGTCGGCCGCGGAGGCTCCGGTTTCCGTGGTCGGCGTCGCTTGGAAGATTCTTCTAAGGTACCCCGCACGGGGCCCAGGTGAGCATCATGGTCGAAGCACAAGGTCCGTTCGACGATCGCCGCGAGACGCTCGACGCGATCGATCCGGTGCTTGCGGACGTGGCGCAGCCTGCGCTGATCGCCCGCATCGGCGGCGAGACCATCCCCGATCGCCTGCGTGCCGCCTGCGCCGCCATCGACGGCCGCCTCGTCTTCACCACCAGCTTCGGCATCGAAGACCAGCTGATCGCGCACCACATCTTCACCGAGAAGCTGCCGGTCGAAATCGTCACCCTCGACACCGGCCGGCTGTTCCCGTCGACCTACCAGCTCTGGCAGGAAACCGAGGAGCGCTACGGCGTCCGCATCAAGTCCTTCCATCCGGATGCCAATTCCGTCGCGGCGATGGTCGCCGACGCCGGGATCAACGGCTTCTATCATTCCAAGGACGCGCGCATTTCCTGCTGCACCGTCCGCAAGGTCGAGCCGCTCGGACGCGCATTGTCGGGCGCCGCGGCCTGGGTGACCGGCCTCCGCGCCGATCAGTCCGGCCAGCGTGCGGCGGTCGATCTCGCCGCCTGGGATCGCGAGCGCGGCCTGATCAAGCTCGCGCCGCTGTTCGACTGGACCCGCGACCGCGTCGCCGCCGAATGCACATCGCTCGGCATTCCGGTCAACGCGCTCCACGCCAAGGGCTTCCTGTCGATCGGCTGCGAGCCCTGCACTCGCGCGCTACAGCCGGGCGAGCCGGAACGCGCCGGGCGCTGGTGGTGGGAAAGCGACGAGGCCCGGGAGTGCGGCCTCCATGTCGGCGCCGACGGCCGCCTGGTGCGGAGCAAGGCCGCCGCCGCTGCGCCTGCCGAGGCCGTCGTGTCAGGGGCCGCATGATGAGCGACGAACGCACCCCGATCGAGACTCCGGCCCGGATCGCACCGCTGCCGAACCTGCCGGTCTTCCACAAATTGACCGGCCGCAAGGTCGTCGTGGTCGGCGCCTCCGAGGGCGCGGCGTGGAAGGTCGAGCTGCTCCAGGCAGCCGGGGCCGACGTCGTCCAGCTCACCGACACCTGGGTGCCCGGCGATCTCCAGGGCGCGGCGCTCGCCATCGCCGACATGCCCGATCGCAAGGAGGCGCTGCGTTTCGTCACCGCCGCCCGCGCCGCCGGAGCGCCGGTCAACATCATCGATCAGACCGATCTGTGCGATTTCACCTTCGGCACGATCGTCAACCGCGCACCGGTCGTGCTCGCCATCTCCACCGATGGCGCCGCGCCGATGTTGGGACAGTCGATCCGTTCGCGGATCGAGAGCGTGCTGCCGCTCGGCCTGTCCGCCTGGGCAAAGGCGGCGGCGGAATGGCGGCCGTTGCTCAAGGCGCGCATCCCGGACTTCGGCGCCCGCCGCGGCTTCTGGCAGCGTTTCACCGACGCCGCCTGGCGCGGCGTCGATCGCACGCCGTCGGCCGAAGATTTCGAGGCTTTGGTCGCCGACACGCCCGCGGCGCGGGTGGGCAGCGTCACCTTGGTCGGCGCCGGCCCCGGCGACCCCGAATTGCTGACCCTCAAGGCGGTGCGCGCGCTCCAGAACGCCACCGTGATTCTCTATGACCAGCTGGTCACGCCGGAAGTGCTCGAGCTCGCCCGCCGCGAGGCGAAGCGGCTCGCGGTGGGCAAGACCGGCCACGGCCCGTCCTGCAGCCAGAGCGAGATCAATCGCACGATCGTCGAGCTCGCGCTCGCCGGCGAGACGGTGGTGCGGCTGAAGGGCGGCGATCCGCTGATCTTCGGCCGCGCGACCGAAGAGATCGATGCCTGCAAGGCCGCAGGCGTGCCGGTGTCGATCGTGCCGGGAATCTCGGCCGCGCAGGGCGCCGCCGCCTCGCTCGGCATTTCGCTGACCGAGCGCAACACGGCACGCCGCATCCAGTTCGTCACCGGCCACGGCGCCGACGGCAAGCTCCCGGCAGACATCGATTGGGGCGCGATGGCCGATCGCAAGGCGACCACCGTTCTCTACATGCCGCGCAAGACACTCGGCGAGTTCGTCCGCAAGGCGCTCGCCAAGGGCCTCGATCCCGCGACGCCCGCGGTCGCCGTCGCCAACGCCAGCCGCGCCGACGAGGCCCGCGTCGGCGGCACGATCGCCACGATCGATGATCTTGCCCAGGCGCTCACCCCCGGCGCGCCCGTCACCGTCTTGATCGGCTGGGTCGCCCGCGACCTTGCCGAAATCCCCAGTCCGTTGTCCGCGGAGCTGATCGCCTTTCCGAGAGCCATCGCATCATGAATGCTCCCGCCACCTTCAAGACCCGCACGCTGACCCATCTCGAGCAGCTCGAAGCCGAGAGCATCGAGATCATGCGCGAAGTCGTCGCCGAAACCGAGAAGCCGGTGATGCTCTACTCGGTCGGCAAGGACAGCGCGGTGATGCTCCATCTCGCGCGCAAGGCCTTCTACCCGGCGCCGCCGCCTTTCCCGCTGCTCCATGTCGATACGACCTGGAAGTTCCGGGACATGTACGCGCTGCGCGACCGCGTTGCCGAGGAAAGCGGCATGGAGCTGCTCGTCTACCGGAATCCGGAGGCGGAGCGGCAGGGCATCAACCCGTTCGATCACGGCGCGCTCCACACCGACATGTGGAAGACGGAGGGGCTGAAGCAGGCGCTCGATCTCTACGGCTTCGACGCCGCCTTCGGCGGCGCCCGCCGCGACGAGGAGAAGAGCCGCGCCAAGGAACGCATCTTCTCCTTCCGCTCGGCAAGCCACCGCTGGGATCCGAAGAACCAGCGGCCGGAATTGTGGAGCCTCTACAATGCGCGCAAGGCGCCGAAGGAGACGATCCGGGTCTTCCCGATCTCCAACTGGACCGAGCTCGACATCTGGCAATATATCTATGCCGAGAACATCCCGATCGTGCCGCTTTATCTCGCCGCGCCGCGACCGACGGTGGAGCGCGACGGCCTCATCCTGATGGTCGACGACGATCGCTTTCCGCTGCGCGAGGGCGAGGTGTCGGTCGAGCGCTCGGTACGCTTCCGGACGCTCGGTTGCTATCCGCTGACCGGCGCGGTCGAGAGCGAAGCCTCGACGCTGGCCGAAGTGATCCAGGAAATGCTCGTCGCGACCACCTCCGAGCGGCAGGGGCGCGCGATCGACAAGGACGGCGGCGGCGCCAGCATGGAGCGCAAGAAGCAGGAAGGGTATTTTTGACATGATTCCTGTTCGCCAATCCTCCCCCTTGGGGGAGGGGGACCGCGCGAAGCGCGGTGGAGGGGCTGGCACTGCGCCGGGAGTCCCTGCCAACCCCTCCGCCGCCGGCGGTCCCCCTGCTCGTACCGGGGAGGAATAGATGGCCACCGCCCACAAGCTGAACGACGCAGCCGAAGCGGCGCGCGCCGAGATCGAATCCTATCTGGAAGCGACCAGCCGCAAGTCGCTGCTCCGCTTCATCACCTGCGGCTCGGTCGACGACGGCAAGTCGACCCTGATCGGCCGGCTGCTCTACGATTCCAAGATGCTGTTCGAGGACCAGCTCGATGCGCTGGCCAGCGACAGCAAGCGCTCGGGCACGCAGGGCGAGAAGCTCGATCTCGCCTTGCTCGTCGACGGCCTCGCCGCCGAGCGCGAGCAGGGCATCACGATCGACGTCGCCTATCGCTTCTTCACCACCGACAAGCGCAAGTTCATCGTCGCCGACACGCCCGGCCACGAACAATATACGCGCAACATGGTGACGGGGGCCTCGACCGCCGATCTCGCCGTGATCCTGATCGACGCCCGCAAGGGCGTGCTGACCCAGACGCGGCGGCACAGCTTCCTGGTCCACCTGCTCGGCATCCGCAACATCGTGCTTGCGGTGAACAAGATGGATCTGGTCGGCTTCGATCAGGGGCGGTTCGATGCGATCGTCGCCGATTATGCCGCCTTCGCCCGCGAGGTCGGCCTCCAAAGCTTCACCGCCATTCCGGTGTCGGGCCTCGATGGCGACAACGTCACCAGCCGCTCGGACGCGATGCCCTGGTATGACGGCCCGGCCTTGCTCGAGCATCTCGAAACGGTGCCGGTCGAGGCTGCCTCCTACGCCGAAGAGCCGTTCCGGATGGCCGTCCAGTGGGTCAATCGACCGAACCAGAATTTCCGCGGTTATGCCGGTCGAATTGCCTCGGGCCGCGTCCGGGTCGGAGACGCGATCTCCGTGCTTCCGGCCGGGCGCGCCTCGCATGTTGCGCGGATCGTCACCTTCGACGGCGATCTCGACGAGGCGGTTGCGGGCCAGTCGGTGACTTTGACCCTTGCCGACGAGGTCGATTGCTCCCGCGGCGACATCATCGCGTCGGCGGCCGCCGAGCCGGAGCCGGTGTCGCGGCTCCAAGCGACCCTCGTCTGGATGTCGGACGAGGCGATGGTTCCGCACCGCTCCTACTGGCTCAAGATCGGCAGCCAGACCGTCACGGCCGCGATCGGCGGCATGGGTCCGATCGTCGACGTCAACACGATGGAGCAGCGCCGCGGCCTCACCCTCGCGCTCAACGATATCGGCCAGGTCGACATCGATCTCGATCGCCGCATCCCCGCCGTCCGCTACGCTGACAATCGGCGGCTCGGCGGCTTCATCCTAATCGACAAGGTCACCCATGCGACCGTGGCGGCCGGCCTCGTCCAAGCCTTCCCGAAGAGCGTGCTCAAGGCCAGCGACGCCGAGGATGAAAAGGGATCGATCCAGTGGATCGCCGGGTCCGGACGGCGGGCGCATGCCGCGCGGGCGGCGGAGCGCCTGGCGGCGCTCGGCCGTCCCGCCTTCGTGCTCGACGAGGCGGCGATCGCCGATCTTGCCAGCGACCTCGGCGAAGAGGCACAGGCGGAGCGGATTCGCCGCGCCCGCGAAGTCGCCAAGCTGATGGCGCGGGCCGGCGTGCACGTGCTGGTGACGCTCGAGGCTTCGGACGAACAGGCGCAGCCGGGCCGGCGGATCGACGCCGGCAGCAACGACGACGAAGGAGCGGACGAATGGGTGATCTGACCCGCGCCGCAGCGAAACACGAACGGGGACGACACGCGCGATGACTGCCTTCAACTCCTTCGCCGAGGGGGCGCTCACCCTCGAACAATGGCAGCATGTCGAGGCGCTCGCACGGACGCTGACGCCGGCGCAGGCGCGCTGGATCAGCGGCTATTTCGCCGGCCTCGACGCCGGCCTGCTGCGCGGCGGCGCCCCCGCAGCGGACATCGCTGCGCCGGCGGCGGCGCAGGGCCGCACCCTCACCATTCTCTACGGCACCGAGACCGGCAACAGCCGCGACCTCGCCAAGGCGCTTGCGGCGGCGGCGGCCGAACGGGGCCTGTCGCCCCAGATCGCCGACATGTCCGATTACAAGACTCGGCTGCTCAAGGACGAGCAGGATCTGCTGGTCATCGTCAGCACCTATGGCGAAGGCGACCCCCCGCAGCCGGCGGTCGGCTTCTTCGAATTCCTCGAAGGCAAGCGCGCGCCGAAGCTGGAGAAGGTTCGCTTCTCCGTGCTCGCGCTCGGCGATTCGACCTACGAGAAATATTGCGAGGCCGGCAAGCGGATCGATGCGCGGCTCGAGGAACTCGGCGCCACCCGCATCGGCGGCCGCGTGGATTGCGACATCGACTATGACGATCCCGCCGCGGCGTGGAGCAAGGCGGTGGTCGACCGCCTCGCCGCCGATCTCGCGCAATCGGCAACGGCCCTGCCGGGCATTGCCGTCCCTTCCGCGATCCCGACCGGCGCCGGCACGCCCGCCTACGACAAGAAGAAGCCGTTCGGCGCGACCGTGATCGAGAATATCGCGATCGTCGGCCGGTATTCGTCGAAGGAAACCCGCCACATCGAGCTGGATCTCGCCGGCTCTGGTCTCACCTACGAGCCCGGCGACGCGCTCGGCATCGCCGCCGTCAACGATGCCGCCGTCGTGGGTCAGCTGCTGGAAGCAACCGGCCTCTCTGCGGACGCCGAGATCACCGTCAAGGGCGAGACCATCGCGCTTGCCGAGGCGCTCGAGAACAGGTTCGAAGTGGCGATCGCGTCGCCGCGTTTCCTCGATCAATGGGCCAAACTGACCGGTGCCGCCGAGCTCGAGGCATTGCGCGGGGAGGAGCGCGCCGCCGAGCGCCTGCTGTACCTGCGCAACCATCATGTCGTCGACATCGTCCGCAAATTCCCGTTGCCGGGAGTCGATGCCGACAGCCTGCTCGCCGGCCTGCGTCCGCTTCAGCCGCGCCTCTATTCGATCGCCTCGAGTCTCGCCGCGGCCCCGGACGAAGCGCATCTCACGGTCGCACCGGTGCGGTACACCTTGCATGGCGAGCCCCGCTCCGGCGTCGCGTCCAGCCAGCTCGCCGACCGGATCGAGATCGGCGACACCGTCCCGGTCTACATCCAGCACAATCCGCATTTCGGGCTGCCCAAGACCGACGCCCCGATCATCATGATTGGGGCCGGCACCGGCGTCGCGCCCTATCGCGGCTTCCTGCAGGAATGGGAGGCGACCGGCACGGAAGGGCGATCCTGGCTGTTCTTCGGCGAGCGCAATTTCCGTTCGGATTTCCTCTACCAGACCGAGTGGCAGCAATGGCTGAAGGAGGGCGTGCTCACCCGCATGGACGTCGCCTTCTCGCGCGATCGCGGCCAGCCCAAGACCTATGTCCAGCACCGCATGCTGCAGCAGGCGAAGGATCTCTACGCCTGGCTGGAGGAGGGCGCCCATGTCTATGTCTGCGGCGACGAGAAGAGCATGGCGCGCGACGTGCACGAAACTTTGATCCAGATCGTGTCCGAGCAGGGCCGCGTCGATCGCGACACCGCCGAAGACTATGTCCGCCGCCTGGCGAGCGACCATCGCTACCAGCGCGACGTCTACTGATTTTCAGGAAGAGACCATGACCACCGACACCCATGACGTCGATCGCAGCACCGATCTGTCGCAGCCGCTCGATCGCCTTGGCCCCGACGAGACGCTGAAATACAACAGCGACTATCTCCGCGGCTCGATCGACCAGGGCCTGCTCGATCGGATCACCGGCGGGGTCAAGTTCGAAGACAACAAGCTGATGAAGTTCCACGGAATCTATCAGCAGGACGACCGCGACATCCGCGACGAGCGCCGCCGCCAGAAGCTCGAGCCGGCTTATACCTTCATGGTCCGGGTCCGGCTTCCGGCCGGTGTCTGCACGCCCGAGCAATGGCTCAAGATCGATGCACTCGCCCGCGCCCATGGCGGCGATCAGATCCGCCTGACCACCCGCCAGACCTTCCAGTTCCACTGGGTGGTGAAGGAAGATCTGCGGCCGACGATCCAGGGCCTGCACGAAGTGTTGCTCGATACGATCGCTGCCTGCGGAGACGACGCGCGCACCGTGATGGCGACCGCGAACCCGGAGGATTCGGCGGTGCATGCCGAAGTGGCGGTGCTTTCGAAGCAGCTCAGCGACCATGTCATTCCGCGCACCCGCGCCTATCACGAAATCTGGTATGGCGAGCAGAAGGTCGCGACCTCCGAGGAGCAGGAGCCGCTCTACGGCAAGACCTATTTGCCGCGTAAGTTCAAGATCGGCTTCGTCGTCCCGCCGTCCAACGATATCGACGTCTATTCGCAGGATCTGGGCTTCATCGCCGTGTCGGGCGCGAACGGCCTCGAAGGCTTCAACGTCACGATCGGCGGCGGCATGGGCCGCACCGACAACGAGCCGCGCACCTATCCGCGGCTTGGCGACGTGATCGGCTTCATCGCCAAGGACCGGCTGCTTGCCGCGGCCGACGCGATCATCTCGGTCCAGCGCGATTTCGGCAACCGCAAGGAACGCGCCCGCGCCCGTTTCAAATACACGGTCGACGACAAGGGCGTCGAATGGGTGAAGGCCGAGATCGAGCGCCGGATGGGCGCGCCGTTCGAACCGACCCGGCCGTTCGAATTCACCTCCAACGGCGATGTCTATGGCTGGCAGCGCACCGACAACGGCCGCTTCAACTATACCTTGTTCATCGAGAACGGCCGGATCATCGACCGACCTGGCAAGCCGCTGCTGGAGGCGATCCGCGCGATCGCCCACATCCATCGCGGCAAGTTCCGCCTCACGCCGAATCAGAATCTGATCGTCGCCGACGTGGAGGCGGGAGATCGTGCCGGCATCGACGCGATCCTCGCCGAACATGGTCTCGCGGAGAATGGACGGACGAGCGCGCTCCGGCTGAATTCGATGGCGTGCGTGGCGATGCCGACCTGCCCGCTGGCGATGGCGGAAGCGGAGCGCTACCTCCCGGATCTGATCGGCAGGCTCGAGACTTTGCTCGCCGCTCACGGTCTCGCCGATGAGCCAATCACGATGCGCATGACCGGCTGCCCGAACGGCTGTGCCCGTCCCTATGTGGCCGAGATCGCGTTCACCGGCCGTGCGCCGGGCAAGTACAATCTCTACATTGGCGGCGGTTTCCACGGCGAGCGCCTCAACCGCTTGTACCGCGAGAATATCGGCGAGCCGGCCATTCTCGAGATTCTCGGTGAGATGCTCGGCCGTTACGCGCGGGAGCGCGCGGCCGGCGAGCATTTCGGGGATTTCGTGATGCGATCGGGTTATTTCGCCGAGCCGGCGTAGGGGCTGCAGCTGTCCACGCTTCGGGTCGGGCGATCGTCCGACCCGGGAGCCCCTCTACCGTTTCGAGGCGAGGGTGAGTTCCTGGATCAGATAGAGAAGCTGCGGCGCGAGCACGGAGCGCGCCGGTGCCTGCGCGTCTTCGTCGAGCAGCGGCGCGATATGCCGGTCGACGTAAAAGGAATTGCCGCAATAAGCGAGGCTCATCGTCCAGCCTTCGAATTGACGGTGGGGCGTGATCCGGTCCAGCACCAGGGTGACGCGGCGATGCCGGGTATCGCGGCCGATGCTGTCCATCACGGCCGCCACACCCTCGGGCGGTCCTTCCAGAACCTGGGCGAAATGGCCGCGCGCGGCGATCAGCGCGCCGGTCACGCCCAGGGTCGCGTTGCGCTCCCGCGAGACATCGAGGATGTTCTGCAGCCGCCCCGCCTCCTCGGGGAGCCGCAACAGACTCTCGCTGACGTAGAGAAGCGTCTTCAGGCTCATGCGGCGCTTTGATCCGGAAGGGGCAACGGGGCCAGGCGAGGCTCCGACCACTTGTATCCACAACGGAATAAATGGTTAATCAAGAATTTCAAGGGGCTGCGCGCGTCGTTTGGAGGAGCCGAACGCTCCGTGCGGGTGACTCAGGATTAGTACAGTATCGTTCTCCAACGGCCGGCGGGTTATAGGATGAGTCCTGATTTGCGCGGGGAGTCCACAATCTTGCAGCCGGTTGTCCATATCATCGACGATGATCCTTCCGTCCGCGCCTCGACGAGCTATCTCCTGCGCAGCCACGGCTTCGCCACCCAGATTTACTCGGGCGGCGAGGAATTCTTCGTCGAAGCCAGGCTCGGCATGGGCTGCATCCTGCTCGATCTGCGCATGCCGGACATGGACGGGTTCGCAGTTCAGGCCGAGCTCCTCCGCCGCGGCGTCGATCTGCCGCTGATCATCATGAGCGGCCACGGCGACGTCCGCTCCGCCGTCAAGGCGGTGAAGCTCGGTGCGTTCGAATTCCTGGAGAAGCCGTTTCAGGAGAACCTGCTCGTGGCGACGATCGAACAGGCGATCGCGATCTCGTTGCGCGATCAGAACCGCCGCGCTCAGCGCAGCGAGGCCACCGCACGGCTGGCGCGGCTTTCCAAGCGCGAGACCCAGATCCTGCGTGGCCTGCTCGCGGGCATGACCAACAAGGAAATCGCGCGCCGTTTCGAGATCAGCCCGCGGACCGTGGAAATGCATCGCGCCAACATGATGCGCGACATGAACTGCGACGCGTTGTCCGACGTCATCCGTCTGGCGATCGAGGCCGAGCTCGAACCGCTCGAGCGTGCCGGCGAGGCCGATGCCCACGAGCTCGCCGCCTGATTTTCGGACGCGCGACAGGAGGCGAACGGTCGCCTGACGCTTGAGCGAGCCGATTTTCTCACGAATTCAGCGATAAAGCCTCGTTATCGACGCTGCAGCACTTGCGGAGTGGAGGGCGTGGGCTATGCTCCTCCCACTAGGAAGGGGGCTTCATGGTACCGGCGACGGTCTACCTGGTCGAAGACGACGATGCCGTGCGGGCGTCCCTCTGCGCATTGCTCCAGCTTGCCGATATCGATGTCGCCGAATTTGCATCCGGCGGCGCCTTCGTGGCGGCACTCGGCAGGCTTTCGCCCGGCTGCGTCGTCCTCGACATGCGCATGCCCGGGATGGACGGTATCGCCGTTCTGCAGCACATGGCGGACCAGGGCGTGGATTGGCCCGTGCTGGTGATGACCGGCCATCCGGATCCGGGCATCGCCGCGGCCGTACTGAAGCGCGGCGCGATCGAGTTTCTGGAAAAGCCCTGCCGCGAAGAGGAGTTGTTCGCTGCCCTGACGCGCGGCTTCGAGGTTCTCGGCCAGGAGGTTTCCCTCTGACCTGCGGTTCTCGTCCGCTTCGGAGCAAATTGGGCGCGCACGCGGTTCGCGGCCGCGGCAAAGGCACCGCGGTGATGACGGCGATCGTGCACGGGGGGCAGCCTGCGGCGGATCGTTATCGCACAGACAGGATGAAGCCGCTTCAGCCGGAGCGCAGCGTCGGGTATCTCGGTGCCTGGCGTTCGCGCGTCCGGAGCGGAGATCGAGCCGCAGCAACGGGGGCCACCGATGGACGATCAGTATCCGATTTACATCGTCGATGACGATGCGCAGATCCGGACATCGCTCGGCGTATTGCTGGACGTCAATCGCTTGCCCTGCCGCGGCTTCCAGAGTGGCGATGCCTTCCTCGCCGCTCTGGCCGAACTGGAGCCGGGCTGCATTCTCCTGGACATCCGGATGCCGGGCTCCGACGGGCTGGCCGTTCTCTCCGAACTTCACGAACGCCAATATCGCTGGCCCGTGATCGTGATGACCGGCCATGCCGAAGTGGCGATGGCGGTCACGGCGATGAAGCTCGGGGCGATCGAGTTCCTCGAGAAGCCGTTCCGCGAAACCGACCTTCTCGATGCGCTGTCGCGCGCGGCGACGGCGCTCCGCGAGGTGCAGGAAGATGAGGCAAGCCGCGGCGAAGCGCTGACCCTGGTCCGCAGCCTCACGCCGCGAGAGCTGCAGATGCTTCAGGCCCTGCTCAATGGATCGTCGAACAAGCAGATTGCCGACGAACTGGGAATCAGCATCCGCACGGTCGAGATGCACCGGGCGAGCGTGATGCGGAAGCTCGACGCCAAGTCGCTCGCCGATGCCGTGCTGCTCGCGGCAACCGCAGGCATGCGGCGCGTCGCGGTCGACGGTCGGAGCTGAGCGGGCGCTCGGCAAACCGCGCTGCGACGATCACTCCCCTCGCGTGCGATCACGCCGCATGGGGATCGGCGCGCGGCGCGCTTTGGCAGGATGCGGCGGCCCTCTGGATTGCGGCGGCATCGGGCCAGCGCTCGATCAGCTGCTTTGCCAGGGCGGCCGGCATCGGACGACCGAAATGGTGGCCCTGGCCGATGGTGCAGCCCTGGGCGGTCAGACACAGCGCCTGTCGCTCGGTCTCGATGCCTTCCGCCACGGTCTTGAGGCCAAGGCTCCGTCCGAGTGTGATCAACGCGCTGACGATCGCGGCGTCTTCCGGATCCTCCTCGATGTCGCGGATGAAACTGCGGTCGATTTTGATGATGTCGACCGGGAAACGCTTGAGGTGGGACAGCGAAGCATAGCCGGTGCCGAAATCGTCCAGTGCGATCTTCACGCCCTCGGAGGAGAGCAGGTTCAATGCACGGTCGACCAGTTCCGAACCGCGGCCGAGGAACACGGTCTCGGTGACCTCGAGCTCCAGCCGCGACGGGGGCACGTCGCCTGCGCGGAGCAGCGCCAGCACCCGCTCGGCGAAATTGTCCCGCCGGAACTCGGCCGCGGAGGCGTTCACGGCGACGTGGCCGAATTCCAGCCCCGCTTGCAGCCAATGGCGCATGTCGGCGATCGTCCGCTCGAACATGCGGTCGCTGATGCTGGTTGCGAGCTCATTGTCCTCGAACGCCGCCGCGACGCTGCCGGGAAGCTGCAGGCCCAGCCGGGGATGGCGCCAGCGCAGCAGCGCTTCGAACCCGATCAGCCTGCCCGATGCCAGCTCGACCTGAGGCTGGTAGAACGGCTCGATCAGATTCGTGGTTAGGGCGTTGCGGGCGAGGCTGAGCATTGATGCCCGCTGCTGGATCACGGCGCGCATCTCCGGCCTGAACAGGGTCACCCGGCCGCGGCCCGCCCCTTTCGAGACGTAGAGCGCGATGTCGGCATGCTTGAGCAACTCCTCGGCGTCGCAATCTCCCTGCGAGCAGGTGGTCGCGCCGACGCTTGCGCGGATGTCGACCAGCTGGCTGTTCACGCGAAGCGGGGCGCCGAGCGCCGCGAGGATCGCTTCGGCGATCTCCACCGCTTCGTCGTCCGATCCGAGCTGCGAAAGCACGATCGCGAATTCGTCTCCACCGAGCCGCGCGACGGTGTCGCCAGGGCGTACGACGGCCTCGATCCGCTGGGCGGAGAGCCGCAGCAACTGATCGCCGGAATCGTGGCCGAGCGTGTCGTTGACGAGCTTGAAATCATCGAGGTCGATCAGCAGTAATCCGGATCGGCTGCCTCCCGCGAGGCTGTCGGCGACGGCGCTTTGCAGTTTTTCCTGGAACAGCACGCGATTGGCGAGGCCGGTCAGCGGATCGTGGCGCGCGGCCCATTCGACATGATCCTGAGCGGCCTTGCGCTCGGTGACGTCGCGGAACGCGACGATGGTCCTGCTTCCGGTGCCGCTCTCGCTCGCAAGCGCCCGGATGTCGATCGTCAGCCAGCGCAAGGCACCGGTGTCGGCCCGGCGGATGCGGAAGGTCATCTCCGCGTGAACTTCATCCTCGCTCTGCATCGAGGCGACGACCGTGTCGCGATCCTCCGGGTGGACGAGATCGAGGAAGGCCGCCGCATCGGCCGGACTTTCGGGGTCGAGCCCGAGCATGGCGCGGAGCTCTGCGGACCAGCGCCGCACCTCCGTCTGATGATCGAAATCCCAGATGCCGAGCCCGGTCGCGCGCACTGCGAGGCGGTACAGCTCCTGCATGTTGAGAAGGGCGCTTTCCGCCTTCTTCTGGTCGTCGATGTCGTCGAGCGTTCCATACCAGCGCAGGATCGATCCGTCGGGGGCACGCCGGGCCCCGGCCCGCGCCCGCACCCAGCGATACTCCCTGTTGCGGCGGAGCAGCCGATATTCGGTGTCGAGCGGCTCGCCGGTGCGCAGGGCGTGCTGCCAGCCTGCAATCGTGTCGGCGCGATCGTCCGGGTGGACGAGCGAGATCCAGCCACTGCCGAGCGTCTGCTCCGATGTCCGGTCGATCGCATCGAAACCTTGTGCGCTGATCTCGATGACCTGACCCGACGGATCGGCCGCCCAGGGGATCTGCGGGCTCAGCTCCAACGTGTAGCGATAATGTTCTTCACTTTCCCGAAGCGCCTCCTCGATCTCCTTGCGCTCGGTGATGTCTTGGCAGATCCCGCGCAGCGCTTGCACCTGCCCGGCGGCATCGACGATCGGCCGGGTTTCGGCCCAGCAGTAGCGGATCTGGCCATCGGCCCGGATCACCCGGAATTCGGCGGCGGAATGCGTCTGGCCGGTGATGCACCCAAGCAGCCGATCGTGCATCGCCGATCGGTCGTCGGGATGGATGCAGGCCATCGAGGATTCGAGGGTCGGCGTGAACTCCGCGCGATCGCGCCCGGCGATGCGGAAGATCTCGTCGGACCAGGTGAAATCCTCCGTGCCGACGCGCCAGCGCCAGATTCCGAGCTTGGCGATGCGCTGGGCGGCCGACAGATCGTCCGCGAGACTCTCGACATCGGCGGCAAGCGCCTCCAGCTTCTCGGGGGTCAGGCGGCGGTGGACGAAGGTCTCGTCTGGTTCTTGAAACAAAGGGCCGATCCTGAACGGAACGAAAAAAAGGGTAGCCCTGCGGGTTGCCGCCGGGCCGATCGATCAGAAAGCGTTCCCGTCGTGGGCGGCATCCGCCAGCGTCGGCTGGAGGGCGAGCGCCGTCTTTCCGCAGACGCGCGGGACCGGAGCGGGCCGGACGTTGCGCACCTCGGCAGCGGCGGCCTGCATGTCGGTGTCGAAGCGGCCGACCAGAGGCGTAAGACCAATCGCTTCGTTGCCGAGGACGTCGAAGTTCCTGGTATGTCGAGGGAGCTGCATGGTTTCACCTCTGAACTGCACGTGCCCGTGCCTGCGAACGCGACGGCTGGTTCGACAGGCCGACCGTCGCCTTGACTTCTTAGAGGCGCAAACTGCCTAATACGGCATTTCTGCTAATCTTTTCTGCGGCTTAGTAAAATCTCGGTAGGGGAAACACGGGGGTCGACGCCAATCAGTCCTTCGCCGCCGGGATCGCGATCGAGAAGCAGGCACCACCCTCGGGCGGATCCTCTGCCCACAGGCGGCCGTGCTGCGCTTCGACGATCATCCGCGATACGGACAGGCCGATCCCCATATTCTCGTGCTTGCCCGATCCGATCGGCGTGAACAGCGATTCCCGTGTTGCCGGTGCGAGCCCGGGGCCGCTGTCGCGGACATCGATCCTCACTTCCTCGCCGGTGCGATAGGCGGCGATGGAAAGGAGCTTACGCTCGCATCCCTGCATCGCTTCGACGGCGTTGCGGATCAGGTTTATCAGCACTTGCTGCAGCTGGAGCCGATCGACCTGGACGAACAGGTCCGCGTCGCAGCGGATCGCCCGGCGCACCTCGCGGCCTTCGTGGCCGATCAGCGCGATGTTCGCGGCCTCGCCGATCGCCTCGCCGATGTCGAAGCGTTCACGGACCGACTTTGCCTTCACCGTCATGTTGCGAAGTCGCCGGACGATCTGGCCGGCGCGGGTCGTGTTCTGCCGCGCCGAGGCAACCAGATCCTTCAGCTTCTCGATGTCGGGCGTGCCCGATTTCAGCGCCATCTCGCAGGCCGCCAGGTAATTCGAGACGGCGGCGAGCGGCTGGTTGAGTTCGTGTGCGACCGTCGAGGCCATGGCGCCCATCGCGCTCACGCGCGACATATGGATGAGCTCGGCCTGGAGCTCGACGATCTTCTGCTCGTCCGCCTTGCGTGCGCTGATGTCGCGGATGAAACCGAGGAAGAGGATTTCCTGGAAGCGGCCGGTGAGCATCACCGCCAATTCGACCGGTATCTCGCAACCATCCTTCTTGAGGGCGACCGTTTCGATCTGTCGGCCGAGGATGCCGACTTCGCCGGCACGGAGAAATCGGTCCAGCCCTGATTTGTGCGCCGCGCGCAGCCGCTCGGGAATGATCAGTCCGCCTAGCTCCTGGCCAATCGCTTCGGCGGCGCTCCAGCCGAACATCCGCTGGGCGATCTGATTCCAGGCGGCGATGGTTCCGTCGGAGCGCATGACGACCACCGCGTCGAGAGCGGTATCGAGCACTGCGGCAAGCAGCTGGCCTCCGGTCTCGGACGAGGTGGGCATTGCTGCGGACTACACCGCTGCGCCGCCCAATGCACCACCCGTATAACTACAGCGTTGGAACAGGAATCACCCGGATCGCCGCTGGTGCGGCCAAGCTCCGGGCGATCCGTAGAATCACCTTAGGTACGTTTCCGCAATAGGTTAACCGCTATGGAAAGAAGTAGTTAACGTTTCACTAACGAAGCTGGAGTCGGCGAGCGTTTGCCGAGCCCGTGTTTGGGGTGGAATTGCAAGATGTCGGAACAAGTATACACTTACGGTACTGGAATTCTGCCGCGTATTTGCGTCGTTGGAGTCGGTGGTGCAGGCGGTAATGCCGTCGCCAACATGATGCGAGGCGGGGTAAACGGCGTCGACTTCATCGTCGCCAATACAGATGCGCAGGCTCTCAACGCTTCCCCCGTCCAGCAGAGCATTCAACTGGGCCGCAAAGTTACGGAAGGCCTCGGCGCGGGAGCCGATGCGCAGACCGGACGATTGGCAGCGCTCGAATCGATCGACGCGATCGAAGCCGCAATCGATGGCGCGCACATGTGCTTCATCGCCGCCGGCATGGGCGGCGGTACCGGCACGGGCGCCGCGCCGGTCATCGCCGCTGCGGCGCGCGCCAAGGGCATCCTCACCGTCGGCGTGGTGACCACGCCGTTCGGCTTCGAAGGCCGCAGGCGTCTCGCGTCCGCGACCCGCGGCATCGAGGAGCTGAAGGCGGAAGTCGATACCCTGATCGTCATCCCCAATCAGAATCTGTTCCGGGTCATCTCGCCGGCGACCACCTTCCGCGAGGCGTTCCGCCTTGCCGACGAGGTGCTCGAACAGGGTGTGCGCAGCATCAGCGATCTGATTGTCATGCCCGGACTGATCAACCTTGATTTCGCCGACGTGCGAACCGTCATGCTCGCGACCGGCAAGGCGATGCTCGGCACCGGCGAGGCCTGCGGCGAGAATCGCGCCACCGATGCAGCCCACCGGGCAATCCAGAATCCGCTGCTCGACGGCGCGATCAAGGGTGCGCGGGGGCTGATCATCTCGATCACCGGCGGCGAAGACATGCGCCTGATGGAAATCGACGAGGCTGCGATGCGGATCAGGGATGAGGTCGATCCGGAGGCGAACATCATCTGGGGCTCGGCAGTCGATCCGCTGCTGGAGGGCCGCATTCGCGTGTCGATCCTGGCGACCGGCATCGATGCGGATGTCGCGGTGCCGGTTCGCCGGCCGGAGCTGGCGGCGGTAGGGACTACCAAGGCGCCCCCCCAGTCGCCGACCGCTTTCGTGGCCGAGCCTGCAACCGTCGACGATGCCCCGCTCGTTGCGGCCGCCGTGCCGATCCCCGCTCGAGCGGAGCCCGAGCCGGATGCGCCGGTTTTCGTTCGCGCGGAGAGCCCAGCCGCCGCACCGCTGCCCGAGTACGGCGACTATGAAGTGCAGATCTCCGCGCCTTGGGAAGATGGCTATGCGGCCACCGACACGATCGTGCTGACTGCGCCGGGGCAGGAGTCGCTCGCATTGGCGTCGGCAACCCTTGCCCAGCAGTCGCTGCTCCTCGCGGAACCGGCACCGGCGGCGCCGGAATTTCACCGATATCAGCCGCCTGCGCGAACTCGGCCGGTGACCCGGATCGACGCCACGCGCCCGCTGCCGGAGCGCGGACCGAGCCTCCTCCAGCGTTTGTCGATGCTGGCCCGCGGCGATGCCGACCGACGCGGCAAGCGCCACTGAGCGCAGCCGCTCGCCTCCCTCCAATCTTCCGTCCAAGGACAAGAGACATGGTGCTCAACAAGCTGTTCAAGACTTCGACCCGTGACGAGGCACCGCCGGAACCGGTGGCGATGGCCGAGCTTCGGCCGCGCATCTGCGTTGTCGGGGTCGGCGGCGCCGGCTGCAATGCGGTGCGCCACATGATCCGCAACGGCCTCGAGCGTGTCGAGTTCGTGGCTGCCGATACCGACGTCCAGACGCTCGACGCCTCGCCGGCACCGACCCGCATCCTGCTTCGCGAGAAGGTCAGCGGCCGGATCGCCCCGGATCCCCGCCGGCAGTCGCCCGCCGATCGGGAGCTCGACGAGGATATCGCCGGCGCGCTGCGTGGCGCCCAGATGTGCTTCATCGCAGCCGGCATGGGCGGAGGCACCGGCACCGGCGCTGCGATCCGCATCGCCTGCTGGGCGCGCCGCAACAACATCCTTACCGTCGCCGCAGTGACCAAGCCGTTCCGTTTCGAGGGCAGCCGTCGTTATCTCGCCGCAGAGCGCGGGATCGAGGAACTGCGCCGCGCGGTCGATACGCTGATCGTCATCCCGAATCAGAATTTGCTCCATACCGCAGCGCCCGATGCGACCGTCACCGCCGCGTTCGAAGCCGCGGACGGCGTCCTCGAGCAAGGTGTGCGCTCGATCACCGACCTCATCGTCAATCCCGGCATCGTCAATCTCGATTTCAACGACGTTCGCGGCATCATGGAAGGCATGGGCAAGGCGGTCCTCGGTACCGGCGAGGGCGAAGGCGCCGATCGTGCGGTCAAGGCCGCGCAGGCAGCCGTCGCCAATCCGCTGCTCGACGGTGCGCTCGACGGCGCCAACCATCTGATCATCTCGATCGTCGGGGGGGACGACATGCGGCTGGTCGAAATCGATGAGGCGGCCCGCTACATCACCAGCCGGGTCCATCCGGAGGCCCAGATCATCTGGGGGTCGTCGCAGGATATGACGATGGACGGCCGTATCCGTGTGTCCGTCATCGCGACCGGCCTCGACGCTGCGGCCGGCAAGGCGCTGCGGCCCCGCCGCACGTCATCCTGTCGCTTTCGCAAGCATCAGGCGCAGCCGAGCGCGATCTACAATCAGGGCTTTTACTTCAGCACCTGCCGGAATTGCGGCGAGGACATGATCCGCACCGGCAGCGAATGGCAGGTGGTGCCGAAGGGTTTGCGCGTGGTGTGGCCGGGAAGTGCCCCCGCGTCGCGCCCGGCTCCGGCGGAAAAGCCGGCCCGTCGCCTCGCCGGCAAGCGGCTGAGCCTGCGGCTTTCGCCATTCTCGCTTGCTGCCGCCGGGCTCCGCTGCCTGATCTGGCGCGGTGGCGATGCCATGCGGGTCATGCGTGCCCGCTGGACGTCGCGCGGCCGCCGCCGCGGTTTGTTGCTTCTTCCGGGAGCCGCCTCGCAATGAGATCGTTTGCAACCGGATCGAGGCTCATCAGGATTTTACGGTACATCCCGTAGGTTGTTCGAATCGCAAGTGTCGGCCACAGCGCGTGCGGTGGGCGGCACTTCTGCCGGTGGGGATGCGGCAATGGAGAATGAGGCGCAAGACAATGCGGCGATGGCGCTCTGCGCCATTGGCGGAGCGTGCGCGCTTCTGGTGCTTGCCGGCTGGGCAATCGACGTGGTCGGGCTGGCCGGGTTCGGCAGCCCTTACCCGACCCAGCCGCTGACCGCCGTCGGATTTCTTTCGCTTTCCTTCGCGATGCTGGCATGCCTTCGCGGCAGCCATCGCGCTGCCGTGGCCTTCCTCGTCCTGCCGATTGTCATCGGCCTGTCGACCCTGCTTCAGGACATAACCGGCCTGACCTTCGGCATCGATGCCTGGCTCTTTCCGGATCGCATCGGCCGCGCCGCCTTGGCCACACCCGGTCGGCCGACATTTGCCGTCGGCATGACCTTGCTGCTGCTGTCGGCAGGCTTGCTTCTGGCGATGCGCCCCAGTCTGCGGGCTGGGCAATGGGCAGCCGGCCTCGCAATGGCCGGTTTCGGCACCATCGCAGTTGCCGGCGCTGCGATGCCCCTGTCCGGCCCGATCACCGATCCGATGCTCCGCTACGTTGCGGCGCCGCTGCCCGCGTTGATCTGCGGAGCGGTGCTCGCCGTGGCGCTCCTCGGCTGGCGCGGCCCGGTGTGGGAGGGGCTGCTTTCCGGCCTTGGGATTGACCGGACGATCCTGCAGGTCGTGCTGCCGTTGCTGGTGGTCACGCCGGTGGCCACCGAATGGGTCGAGGAAAGGGCCAAGGCCGCAGGGATCGATCCGTCGGTTTCCGGGGCGCTGGAAACGGCGCTCAACATCGGCGCCATGGCGGCGCTGCTGATCTGGGTCACGAGCCGGGCTGCCCGCGAGCAGCGCGCCCGGCGCGCCCTGACCAGAGCGCTCGATTCCGCGCCGATCGCGCTGACCGACACGTCCGGCGCCGTGATCCACTGGTCGATGGGCTGCGAGCAGCTTTATGGCTGGAGCCGGCAGGAAGCGCGCGGACGCCAGAAGCATGAACTGCTGGGATCCCGCGGGGCAGATGGCGGTGTCGACTGGGATTCGGGCGCCGACGGCTGGGAGGAGGAACTCGTCGAGCGTCGGCGCGACGGCTCGACCTTGAACGTGCTGGAACGCGCCCGCCGATTGGAGCCTCGGCATGGCGGCGAGCCCATCTATGTGCTGTCGATGACCGACATCAGCGCCCGCACCAAGGCGGAGGCGGCGCTTCGCGCCAGCGAAGCGCGGCTGATGCTGGCAATGGAGGCGAGCGACATCGGAATCATCGAATGGGACGCGGTCAGCGGCCAGTTCACCCAGTCGATCGGGAGCGGCCGTGCGCTCGGCGTCGAACAGGGTACGATGTCCGATCTCGGATCCTGGCGCGATCATGTCGATCCGGCGGACCGGGCCCATGTCTACGGGACGATCAACGCGGCGGTGGCCAGGCAGGCGCCCCGGATCCGCTTTCGCTACCGGTTCGTCAGACCCGACGGTACGCGCAGGAGTCTGGAAACGAGCGCGGCCTGCTTCTACGATGCCGACGGCAAGCTGACGCGGATGATTTCGCTGTACATCGACGTCACGGAACGGGAGGAGTGGCAGAGCCGCCTCGCGCAGCTGCAGGAAGAGGTGATGCACGTCTCCCGGCTCAGCGCGATGGGCGAAATGGCCTCCGGCCTCGCCCATGAGCTCAATCAGCCGCTGACCGCAGTGGTCAATTTCCTCGGCACCGCCAAGGTGCTGCGCAGCGCCGGCGACGACAGCAAGATCGACGATCTTCTTGCCGGGGCCAGTCAGCAGGCCTTGCGCGCCGGCCAGATCATTCGGCGTCTGCGCACCTTCGTGTCACGCGGCACCGTACAGGAGGAGTGGACTTCGGTCGGTGAGCTGATCGGCGATTCCGTGGCCTTGGCCCTGGCGAGCAGGGGGCGGAACGACGTCGATCTGCGGGTCGAGACCGAGGATCCGGATCTGCGCGTGTTTGCCGACCGCGTCCAGATCCAGCAGGTGCTGGTCAACCTGCTTCGCAATGCCGCCGAGGCGATGGGGGAAATCCCGCAGGAGCAGCGCCGCATCACCGTCTCTGCGCAACCCGACGGGGATTCCGAGCGTCTGGTCATCACCGTACGCGATACCGGCCCCGGATTGAGCCCTGAGATGCTCGACAGGCTTTTCACGCCGTTCGTCTCGGGTAAGGAAGGTGGCATGGGCGTCGGCCTCTCGATCTGCAAGCGGATCGTGGAGGCCCATGGCGGAACGCTGACGGCCGGGAACAACGAGGATGGCGGCGCGACCTTCCGGTTCACGCTGCGGACAAGACCAGGAGACCAGGAATGACCACGCGTACCATCTATGTCGTTGACGACGATGACGATGTCCGTCTCTCTCTCCAGTCTCTCCTTTCTGTCCTCCCGAACACCCTCGTCTGGGGATTCCGCTCAGGCGATGCCTTTCTCGAGCGCGCCGAAGAGCTCGGGCCCGGCGTGATCCTGCTCGATTACCACATGCCGGGATCGACGGGGCTCGACGTGCTGAAGGCGATCCAGCCTTACGGTCCCAAGTTCGTCGCCGTGATCCTGACCGGCCACGGCGAAGTCAGCCTGGCGGTGGAAGCGATGAAATCCGGCGCGCTCGATTTCCTCGAAAAGCCCTACGAGCATGATGCGCTCATCGAGGTGCTGAACAGCGCCTGTGGCCAGCTCGAGGAAAGCAGCGAACAGACGGCCAGGGTCAACGCCGCCAAGGCCAAGATCGAGAAGCTCTCCGCACGCGAGGTGCAGGTGATGCATGGGCTGATCGCCGGGCGATCGAACAAGGTGATCGCCTACGATCTGGACCTCAGCCCCCGCACGATCGAAATCTATCGTGCGAACCTGATGGACAAGCTCGAAGTGACCAACCTCTCCGACATCCTGCGGATCGCGTTCACCGCCGGCCTGGTGCCGAGCGCCTGATCGGCACGCGACGGCGCTCGGCCTTGCGCGCGCTCTGAACCAAAGACGAGGAGCCTGATCGGGCCAGCCGACCCGCCCGGCCCGATCATGCCCTGACGGTCGCGGGCGGGCGGATGCCGGTGTCCACCTCTACGCAGTTCCGCCCACTGGCCTTGGCCTTGTAGAGAAGACGGTCGGCACGGCGCATCAATGCGTGCTCGCTTTCACCGGGGCGTGCCGTGGCGACTCCCGCCGAGAAGGTGATCTGCCCGATCGGGGTGCCGGTCTCCCGATCCTTGAACGGGCTTGCGGCGACCGTCTCGCGGGACGCATTGACCAGCCTCGACGTGATTGCGGAATTGCTCGCCGCGAACAGGACAGCGAATTCCTCGCCGCCATAGCGCGCCACCATCGCAGCTCCGCAGGTGGCCTTCAGCACCTGCGCGACCAGCTTCAGCACACGATCGCCGACATCGTGACCATGGGTGTCGTTGATCGCCTTGAACCGATCGATGTCGCAAAGCGCCACGCTGATCGGGACCCCGGCTTCGCTCAGCGCCGCGTAGCGATCCTCGAACGCCCGGCGGTTCGAAAGTCCGGTCAGTGCATCGGTCCGTGCTTCCGATTGGGCGTCGAGCAGCTTCTGGCGAAGCGCGTTCGCTTCCTCTGTCGCCTGCTCCAGTCGTGCTTCGGCAAGGCGGCTGCGCTCGATCATGGTTTCGGTAAGCCCGACGAGGGCCGCGATCGAGGCCGGGCCAGCGCCGGCGGCGAGCTGCTCGGCCCCGAACTGCAGATCGCCCTGGTAATCCCGAACCTCCTCGCGAGTCGAGGCGGCGACGCTTGCAAAGGCTTCGACCTGACGCCGCGCTGCATGCAGAAGATCCTGCGCGGCATCGCGCCGGGCCGCCGGTGGTGCGGCCTGGCTGGTCGGCGCGCCGGGCACAGCCCTGGCGCTCGCCAGTTCGGCATAGACCGCGGCAAAATTCTCCGGGCTTGGCTCAAGCCCGCGCGCGAACAGGGTCTCGCCGATGGCGGCGAAAAGCCGGCGCTTCTCTACCTGTTGGTCCGTGCCGATCATGCCCGCTCCGGCGCACCTTCTCGAAGAATCATGTCGCGCAGCCCTAGACCCTAAGGCTTACCGATTTGAAGTGAGCCTGATCGCATCCGCCGAGAATTTCGGCCGTCCGGCCACTCGAATGCCGACCGGATCGGCCTTTCACGGATGCAAACGGCCTTTCATGGTCGATCTTCCATCGGCGGCGGACCGGCGCTGCATCCGGGCAATCACGCCTTGGCCCGATCTACCCTTATTCTAGACCCGAATTTCGGGCACCGGCGCCGATCTCACGCGAAATAGGCAGCGATCACTCCGGCGATATCGTTGGGTGGAACCGTGTCGAGCGGCAGCTCGCGATCGGGATTGGCGCTGTAGCCGATCATCGCGCCGTTGCGGTCGAAGGTCACCGTCAGCAGCCGCACGGCATCGCCCTCGCGCAGCGCGGCGATGCCCATCCCTCCCGGGAAGCGATCCGGATCGACGATCACCGTCGCAGAGCCGGGCAGGGCGGCACCGAGCGTCGGTCGGTGCACGCGCAGCGCATAAGCGCGCGGACCGGCGTTGCGCGGTGCGTCGGCAAGCTCTCCCGTGGGTGTCAGGGCAAGCAGCCCGTCGTCGAGCGGCACGCCGAAGACGGGCAGCACCCGCTGCTCGTGTGTCGGCGGCTTTGGAAGTGCTCGTTCTGGCGGATTGCGCAGGGGTGGATCCTTGCTCGCATCGGCAAGGCTGTCGCGAAGCTCGGCGATCTTCGCGCGCGTGCGTGCGATCCGCGGCGCTGCGCCGGACAATTCCCGGATCCGCGCGTCGAGCACACCGCGTTCATGGAGGCCTTCGGTCATGCTGCGCAGAGCATCCCGGTCGGCGGCACCGAACAGGCGGAGCAGGGACGCGATGGTCGCCGGGTTCCAGCGATCGAACGTCTTGTGCGCGTTTTCGACGCGGGAGAGGATCACCGGCGCTATGCCGTACTCCTCCTCGATCCTGCCGATGGTCAGCGCCGGATCGCTCATCCTCCGAAAGCGAAGCGCCGCCGCAAGCTTCACCGCGAAAGCCGCCGCTTCGTCGTCGACGGGGCGCAATTGCTGTCCGGCAGCGACCCACGCCCCGATATCGAAACCGGGATCGTCGATGTCGAGCAACAGGTCCCCGGGGGCGACGCCAAGTTCGCCGGCGATCCGGACGAGTTCGTCGGGACGGGGAATGACTTCGCCGCGTTCGATCTTGGAAAGTCTAATATATGGTATTTCGGGGATTTTCTGAGCAAGACCGAGCAGCTTCGGGAAACCGCCCTCACGGCGAAGATGGCGCAAGTGGTTCGGGAAAATGATCGCGCGATAAGGATCGATTTCGATACGCGACTTTTCTTGCAGCGCTCCGCGTCCCGCCATCGTCTCCCCCTTACGATGTCTTTCCGGATGAAGTCGAAAGCTACGCTTGCTCCTATGAGAGTGTCAATGACAGCGCGCGGCGGGCCCCGACCTTTCGCGCGGCGACAAGAGTGACCACAAGCCGTCCGGTGCGAAGGGAATGATGATCGAGGCGGGAGAGGCGAATTCGATCTGGTCGAGCAGCCAGCGCGTCGTCAGGCCCGACGGGTTCTCGCCCGATACGGCCAATCCGCCGCCATCGGTAACCAGCCCGATCACTGGTGGCAGCGCGTAGCCCGGCCAGCGCAGGGCAACCTGGCGCAGTGCCTCGGATCCAGCTTCGACCAGCGTCTCGATCTCGGCCCAGAATGCCGCTTCACGCATGTCGAGCGGATCGCCCGGCTCGAGCGATTGCGTCCATGGGAAAAGCCGGACCGCGGGATCTCCACGGAAGGTGGCGATGGTGAGAAGAGGCGCCCGGATTCGCCGCAGCAGCTGCCGGGCGGGAACGATCATTGCCCGGCCCGCCCGCAGCAGGTCGGGCTCGGCCGAGGCACGCAGCAGCGCGTCATGCCCGGCCTCTTCCAACACCTCCTGCGGCTTGCCTGCCTTCACCCGACGATCCCCGATGCCGGAGCCCGATGCTCCTGCGTGGAATCATTATAGGAGAAATGCGGTAGCGCGGGTTGGTCCCCGGTGAAGATCGTGGATCGGCTCGGCGCCGGAAGCGCCGAGCGCAGCGTCAGGCGGCCTTGCGCGAGTCCTCGGATGCGACTCCGAGCGCCACCGGCAGGTCCTGTTCGCTGTCGGTATCCTGGCGGATCACGATCAGGCTGGTGAGCCGGTTGTGCGGGAGGGCCGGATCCGGCAGCAGCGCCGCGAGGGTCTCGATCGGGGTCTCCGCCCCGGCGGCGGTGGGTGCAACAGCCTTGCGCGGCTTGGCACCGGTCGCGGCGGCCTGCTTGTAATCGGCCATCACCTGGAATTTGGAGCTGCTCGCAACCAGCTCGCCCATCGTCTTGGCGGCGCGCTTGGTGATCTGGCGAACACGCTCCTTGGTGAGGCCGGTGTCGAGACCCAGCGCGTCGAGTGTGCCGGTGTCGAACACGCGGCGCTCGACGATCTCGCGATTGCGGGTGAGCTTTTCCTCCAGCTTTGCCATCTCGACCGGATCGACCTCGCGGAAGCGCGGGCGGCGGTCGGGGATCTGGTCCCTGATGTCGCCGGGCTGGTTGGCGATCGCCTTCTTGGCGCGCGGGCGCTTCTTCAACTGCTCGATGCCGATTGCACGGAGATGGTCGATATATTCGTCGATGAGGGCGGTGGTCGCGGTTTGGGCGAGATAGGCGGACGCGCCGGCCAGAGTCGCTTCGAGGGCGTCCTCGTCCTCGATCGTGGCTTCGAACGGCATGTCCTCACCGTCGTGGCTGCGGCCGAGATCCTGAAGCGAGACGGTGAGCGCCTCGACCTTCTTCGCCGACGAGCGCTGGTCGGTCATCAGGCGGAAGCGCAGGCTCTGCATCTCGCCGCGGATCTGCCAGTTGACGAAGGTGGTGAACTGCGCCTTCTCCGGATCATAGGCTTCGATCGCACGGTGCACGGCGATCGCGGCAGCCTGCTCTGCGTCTTCCCAGTGGGCGACGAGACCATATTGGCGGATGAAGTGGCGGATGCGCGGGGCGATGAGCTTCAGGATCGAGGCGAAGGCGCGGTCCGTGTTAAGACGCTGACGGGCAGTCTGCTTCGCGCCTTCGGCGGCGCGGTTCGCGATGACGTCGGCAACCAAGGCTTCCAGCGCGATGGTGGTCTTGGACATTGGTAACTCCCCCCGGAGCGGAACGCACCCTGCGCTCCCCAACTCCGTCTACGAGCCCTGAAATGCAGGAGGAGAGTTAACCTTCTTGGCAATCCTATATGCGGGCTTGTACGTAAGCCGTCTGCCGAGGTCTTTGCCGCGGTCATGAAAAGCGCTTTCAAACAGATGCTTGGCTCTTCCGGAGCGGCGTGTCGCCGGGCGTTCCGTACTAATGCTTATCTTATAGGATGAGCAGCGAATCGCGACGCGGTCCCCGTTTCTTTTTTGTTGCCGAGGCCTTTGGGGTGGAGAATCGGGCACGTGGAGCTGGTCAGGGGGGCGGCCCGGCCGACCGGGTGTGTGCGCCTCGCCTTACCAACCGCGCGTGCCGATGTTATCCGTGCGGTTCGCGCCCGGGACATCGTTCATTGCGGCAGCAAACTGATCGGGTCCGGACGTTATACCGCGATTCGAGCCTACGTCAGACCTGGAAGCGCTCGGGGCGGATGTGCCGCTCGACGAAGCCGAGCAGCCATTGGCGGTGGGCCGCCGTCGCATTGCCGGCCTGGGCGAGGCGTGCATTGGCGCTGGCTGCGCCGACCTGGGCGCGCAGCAATGTGGCGGCGCGGCCATTGTCGAGGCCGCCCTTGAGGAATTTCACCGCATCTCCGGCGCCGAGATGGTGGCCGAGATAGGCGGCCTGCGCGACCTTGCCGACGCCGCCGCCGATATCGACGCCTGCCCTGCGCAGCCGGTCGAGATTGCCCTTGGCGTAATCGGCGATTGCGTGGATCGACGTCTCGCCGTCATAGCGAAGCGCCAGCAGCTCCGCTTGGGCGCCTTTCGCGATTTTTCCGGAATCAGAGATCCAGCCGCGGTTCTTGGCGACCTGGTTCAGCCAGGTGCCGCTGCGCTGAGCCTCGCCGATCCAGGTTCCGGCGAGAAATTGGCCAAGGCCCGCGGCGCTGGACCGGGGATTGCGCGAATAGAGCTTCCAGCTGCCGTCACGGCCTTTTGCCGCTTCGGCATCGACGATCGCGGCCAGCGCGGCGGTCGGGATGCCGGTGCGCGCCGCGGCACGTTCGAGGCTTCCCTGATGCTGCGCGTTCGGGCCGAGCCCGCCGGCACGGCCGACCTCTTCGGCGGTCGCCTCGTCGGCGGCAGCCGGTGCGGTCGACGGCTCGGTGGTCGGCAGGGTGAGGCCCTCCAACCGGCCCATGCGGGGTCCGATCGGGGCAGCCGGAGCGCGCGGCGCCGTTGCCGGCTGCTGGGTCAGCACGGCGAGCAAGGATTCAAGGCTCGTACCGGCACCCGTTCCGGCGCCTGTTTCGCCGGACGCCTCGGGGGTCCCGCCGTCGCCGAGCGCGGCGCGCCACAGGCGCGTCGACAGGTCGTTGCGCGCCTGGGTGTAGATCAGGTCCGCTTTCTGCTCTGGGCGCAGGCGCTCCAGGTCGATCCGTCCGATCATGCGTGCCGCCCCCGCGCCGCGGTGCGGCGCGCGCGCAGCAATGCGGCGCTGGAGATGTCGTCGATCATCGCCTGTTCGGCGGTGGCGGCGGTCAGTGCGGCCGAGGCCCGGAAGCCGTCGGCGGCGGTTTCCATCGCCTTCATCGAGCCGTAGACGTCGGTCGCCTCGTCACGCAGACGGTCGAGGCGCGCGGCCGAGGCGGCGCGATCCTGTTCCAGCCGCTCGCGCAGCATGCGCATGCGGCTGACATAGGCGAAGCTCGACATCATCGGATCGGCGCCGGCAAGCTGCACTTCGGCGGCGGCGGTGGCAAGCGCCGCCTGCTTCGCCTGTTCGAGTGCGACCAGCTGACTGGTCTCGCTGCCGATGGCCATGCCGACACGGTCGATTTCGCGCTGCTGAATACGAAGCGCGGTGTCGAACGGAGTTTTCATGCGTCACCCTGGTGTTCGGGGGCGAGGATCGCCTCGAGCGCGGCGAAGCTCTCGTCGGCGCGGCCCTGATCGGATTTGCCCTGCTTGAGCAGGTTCTCGATGGCGGGAGCGAGGTGGATAGCCCGGTCGACCTCTTCGCGGGTGCCTTCCTTGTAGGCGCCGAGACGAATCATCTCCTCCATGTCCCCATAAGTGGCGAGCGCGCGCTTGGCCTCGTTGCGCAGCACGTTCTGCTCGGGCGTGTGTGCCGCAGGCAGGGTGCGGCTTACCGATTTCAGCACGTCGATCGCGGGATAGCGGCCGCGATCCGCAATCCGCCGGCTCATCACGACGTGGCCGTCCAGAATGCCGCGAACGGCGTCCGCAACCGGCTCATTATGGTCGTCGCCGTCGACCAATACCGTGAACAGGCCGGTGATGCTGCCTTCACCCGGACGACCGGGACCCGCGCGTTCCAGCAGGCGCGGAAGCTCGGCGAAAACGGTCGGCGTATAGCCCTTGGTCGCCGGCGGCTCGCCGCTGGCAAGGCCGATCTCGCGCTGCGCCATCGCGAAACGGGTGACCGAATCCATAAGACAGAGAACGCGCAGGCCCTGGGCGCGGAAATGCTCGGCGACGGCCAGGGTCGTCCACGCCGCCTGGCGTCGCATCAGGGCGGGCTCGTCCGAAGTTGCGACAACGACGACGCTGCGGGCCAGGCCCTCCTCGCCGAGATCGTCCTCGACGAATTCCTGAACCTCGCGGCCGCGCTCACCGATGAGGCCGATCACGGCGACGTCGCATTCGGTCCAGCGGGCGAGCATCGACAGCAATACCGACTTGCCGACGCCGGACCCTGCGAACAAGCCAAGCCGCTGGCCGACACAGAGCGGCGCGAAGATGTCGAGAGCGCGCACGCCGGTCTCGATCTTGGCGCCGACGCGGGTTCGCGCAGCGGCCGGAGGCGGTGCGGCCTTGATCGGACGCGGCACTTCGCCGCGCGGAAGAACGCCCTTGCCGTCGACCGGGCGGCCGAGACCGTCGATCATTCGGCCCAGCCAGGCCTCGCACGGCCGCAGCGAGAAGCGGCCGGCCTTCAAATCGGCGCGGGCACCGGACGTGATCCCCTGGGGATCGCTGAACGGAAGGCAATGGGCAATGCCGCGATCGAGGCCTGTCACTTCCGCCTCGACCGGTTCCTCGCTGCCCTCGATCCGCACGCGCGCGCCGATCTGTGCCGCGCCCGAGAGGCCTTCGACCTCGATCAGGGCGCCACGCACCGCGACGACCCGCCCGAACCGAAGATCGGGCGAGAGGTCGCGTACAGCAGAGGCGGCGGCGGCGGCAAGCATGGGCTTCAGGCCGCTTCGGCCGGCGCGAGAAGCTGGGCTTCGTAGTTCATCAGCCAGCGGCAATCGGCAAGTGCCGCATAGAATTGCTGGCACGCGACCTTTTGCGCGAAGCTCACGCAGGTCGCCTGGGCTTCGGGCGCCTTGAGTGCGGCGAGCAGCTCGCGCACCAGATCGATGATATTGTCTTGGTGGACGGTCCGTTCGCCGCCGTCGATATAGGCCATCATGCACGCGAAATAGAGCCGTTTGGCGGGAGTGTTCGCCTCTTCCGGGCTCATCACGTCGCGCCCGCGCAGCACGCTTGCACCATTTTCGAGGCGCAGATCCGTCCGCCCGACGGAGCGCAGCACCGCGCCGTTCACAATTACTTTTTCGCCATCGCGCAGGGAAATTCGAAGCGACATCGTCTCGATCCTTCAGCCGTTTGACTGGATTATAGGACGGTTGCGCAGCCTCGACGCGGAACTAGGCAAATTTTGCCCATTGTTGGTTCCACTCGAACCTCATCCTACAATGATCGGGAACGATGGGCGCAGAACGCCGGCCGACTACTTTCAGGAGATATACGTTGAGCCTCTATTCCGCGCTTTATGCCGGCGTTTCGGGCCTTTCCGCGCAGTCCAGCGCGATGGCCGGGGTCGCTGACAACATCACCAACATCAATACTGTCGGTTACAAGTCCGTGCAGACTGAGTTCCGCACGCTCGTCACCGACGGCCGTTCCAAGAGCAGCTATTCCGCAGGCGGCGTCACCGCCGCGCCGCAGTCGCTGATCTCCAAGCAGGGCATGCTGCAATCGTCGTCCAGCGACACCGACATCGCCATCGACGGTGCCGGCTTCTTCGTCGTGCGTGCCGACAGCAACCCGGGCAGCGAAGTCAGCTTCACCCGCGCCGGGTCGTTCAAGCCGGATGCGGAAGGCTTTCTGCGCAACACCAGCGGCCTGATGCTGCAGGGCTGGCGTCTTGATACGAACGGCAATTATGTCGACACCGGCAGCCTCGACACGCTCGAGCCGGTGCGCCTGAGCGATCTGACCGGCACCGCAATGCCGACGTCGAAGCTGGAAATCCGCGCCAATCTTCAGTCGACCACTCCGGTGAATGCCGCGGCCGCTACCTACGCCGCCGGCCAGATCGCCAACGGCACGGTCGCGCCGCAATTCTCGCGCTCGATCGACGTTTATGATGCGCAGGGCACCGCCCACCGCGTCACCGTCGGCTTCATCAAGGTCGGCGCCAACGAGTGGCAGGCCGAGGTCTATGGCGCCTCGACCGACGTGACCAATGCGCTGGGTGGCGTGCCGGGCCTTATTGCGGCCGGCAAGGTCGAGTTCAACGGCGACGGCAGCCTGAAGTCGCTCCCGGCGACCTTCGACAACCTCACCCTCGGCTGGCAGAACAAGGCCGATCCGCTGACTCTGGATTTCAAGCTCGGTGACGCCGGAGCGCTCAACGGCTTGACTCAGTTCGGGAGTGAATCGGCTCTGATCTCGTCGATCGTCGATGGTGGCATGCTCGGCAATCTGGCCTCGATCGAAGTGTCGAAGACGGGCCGCGTCAGCGCCGTGTTCGACGACGGCACCACGCGCGAAGTCTTCCAGCTGCCGATCGCGACTTTCGCCAATCCGGACGGCCTCACCCGCATGTCGGGCAACGCTTTCCAGATGTCGGCCCAGTCGGGCAATTACGCGATCAACAAGGCGGGTGCTCTCGGTGCCGGTCAGATCGCCAGCAGCTCGCTCGAAGCGTCCAATGCCGATCTCGCCGGCGAGTTCACCAACATGATCCGCTTCCAGCGCGCCTACAGCGCGTCGTCGAAGATCATCACCACCGTCGACGACATGCTTCAGGAAGTCTCCAACCTGAAGCGCTAAGCGACTAACGGGCCCGGCCGATCTCGGCCGGGCCTCATTCCCCTGAAGTTCGAAGGAAGCGATCGGCGTGTCCCTCAACGAGATCCTCGGATCGGCAATTTCCGGCCTCAACGCGTCCCAGTCGGGGCTGCGTTCCGTCTCGAACAACATCGCCAATGTGGGCACGCCCGGCTATGCGCGCGAGCGGGTCGGCCTGACCACGGCAGTGACCAATGGCCGGGTGAACGGCGTGATCGTCGGCGAGCCCGAGCGGGTCGCCGACCGCTTTCTCGAACTCAGCGTCTACAAGCGGTCCGGCGACATGGGTCAGTCGGAAGTCACCGCATCCTACATGGATCGTCTGCAGGCCTTGCTCGGCCAGCCGGGCTCCGAAGCCGGCCTTCCGGCGCGCCTCGACGCGATCTCGGCGTCCGCCGTTCGGTTGACCAGCGGCCAGGCCGCGAACCAGAATGCGTCGGCCTTCGTGGCCGACGTCGAGGACGCGATCAAATCGATCCGTCAGCTCGACGGTGACGTTTCGAGCCTGCGCACCGACGTGGAATCCGAGGTCGGCTACACGGTGGAAAGGGTCAACGGCCTGCTCACCCGCGTATACGAGCTCAACAACGAAGTGGCGCGTTTGCAGGGGCTCGGCAAGAGCCCGGCCGGCGCGATCGACCAGCGTGTCGCCGCGCTCGAAGAGCTGAGCACCATGGTCAAGGTCAGCGTTCGGGATCAGCCGGACGGCCGCGTGATCCTCGAAACGCCGCAGGGCGCGACGCTGCTCGACCGCCGTCTTCGCCAGCTCGATTATTCGACCGCCGGGACCGGCGTCGCCCAGCCCGTTTACCCCTCTATCGGCATTCGCTTCGCGGAACCGAGCGGCGCCCTCGGCGCCGCGACCGGCGACAAGATCGACAGCGCCGCGATCGGCGGCAAGCTCGGCGGCCTTATCGATCTGCGCGACCGCGCGCTGCCGCAATTTGCCGACAAGCTCGGCCAGCTGTTCGGCGGTCTCGCCCAGACGCTCAATGCCGCGTCCAATGCTGGCAGCGCAGTGCCGCCGCCGTCCCGGCTCGATGGCCGCGCGACCGGTCTCGCCGGCACCGACCGGCTCGGCTTCACCGGCGCGACGACGTTCGCGGTCACCAAGGCGAATGGCGATCTCGTCGCCAAGACCACGATCGATTTCTCCAGCGTTGCGACCGTCGGCGATGCGGTTGCGGCGATCAACGCCGGCCTCGGCGGCGCTGCGACCGCGAGCTTCACCGATGGCAAGCTGGTGATTTCCGCCGCTGCGTCCGGCAACGGCGTCGCCACGGCGCAGGATGCGACCAACCCCAGCAGCCGCGGCGGCGTCGGCTTCTCCCAGTATTTCGGCCTGAACGATCTCGTCCGCAGCAACGACAGCCCGCTGGTACCGTCAGGCTTCATCGGCACCGATCCGCATGGTTTCGCGGCCGGCCAGACCACCGACATCGTCCTGCGCGACGCGTCCGGCCGCTCGCTGACCAAGTTCACCTTGTCGCCGTCCGGGACCACGTTCAACGATCTGGTCGGCCAGCTGAACGCCAGCCCGCTCGGCGATTACGGTGATTTCGCGCTCGATCCCAAGGGACGGGTCCAGTTTCAGCCGGACGCCGCGATCGCCGGCGCGTCCCTGACGATCGTCTCCGATTCCACCGACCGCCTCGGCACCGGCCAGTCCTTCTCGGGCTTGATGTCGCTCACCGGTGCCTCGATGGGCCTGGGCACCGGCCAGATCCGGCCGGACATCGCGATGAACGCCGCCTTGATGCCCCTTGCCAAGCTGCAGACCGGCGCCGCCGTCGGCGAGCGCGCGCTCGGCCAGAGCGATTTCCGTGGCGGCACGCTGTTTATCGAAGAGCTCGGCAAGGCGGTCGATTTCGGATCCGGCGGCGTCGCCACCCTGGAGCGCTTCTCCGGCCTGCTGCTCGGCGGCGCCGGCACCGAGGCGGCACAGGCGACCGAAGCCTATGAGGATGCATCGGCCCGCCGCGACGACGCGGTCAACCGGCGCGACGGCTTCTCGGGCGTCAGCATCGACGAAGAGCTCGCCCAGATGGTCGTGCTCCAGAACAGCTATTCGGCGGCGGCGCGGGTCATCTCCACCGCCACCGAAATGTACGACACACTCATCAACATGGTCCGCTGAGAGAGGCAAACATGAACCGCGTCGCCACCATCCCAATGCAGCGCAACCTGTCTACGGCCATTCAGAAGAGCCAGCAGCAGCTTGCCGAAACCCAGCTTCAGCTCGCCAGCGGCAAGAAGGCCCGCGATTATGCGGCACTCGGCACCCAGACCGTGCGCCAGATTTCGGCGCGCAGCCTGCTCGCCCGCCAGGAGGCGCAGAGCACCGTCGCCGACACCGTGGGCACCACGCTCAGCATGTACGACGTCAACATCACGGCGATCGATACCTCGGTCAGCGACCTCAAGAAGTCGATGCTGAGCGCACTCGGCACCGGCCAGTCGGCCGGTCTGCAGGAAGCGATCGAGCAAGCCTTCCAGCAGATGCGCGCGTCGCTCAATGCGTCGGAGGGCGGCCTGCCCCTGTTCGCCGGCTCACAAACGGATTCGCTGCCGTTCAAGCCGGGCAAGCTTGCCGACACGGCATCGATGACGGTCGCGGATGCCTTCTCGAACGACGGTATCCGGGCCTCGGCGCACGTCGCCGACGGCGTCGATGTCGAATATGGCGCCGGCGCTGACGAGGTCGGCTCCAAGATGTTCCTCGCCTTCCAGAAGCTGGCCCAGGCCGGCGACATCGGCGAGCAGCCGACCGCCGCGCAGAAGGCCGCCCTCACCGAAGCGATCGGCATGTTCAACGACGGCCTGGTCGACGTGCGCATGATCAATGCCGAGAATGGCCGCAAGCAGCAGCAGATCGAGACGCTCGGCGTCCGTGCGGAGGATCGCGCCGTGCTGCTCAAGGATCTGATCAAGAAGAACGAGGATGCCGATCTCGCCCAGGTCGCGATCGATCTCAACATCCAACAGACGACGCTCAAGGCGAGCTTCTCGGTCTTCTCGCAGCTGTCGACGCTGTCGCTGACCGATTACCTGCGCTGACGGGCACGCGCGGCGATCCGCCGCGCTCTCATTCCTCGCGCTTCGAAGGGGCCGGATGCACAGCGCATCCGGCCCCTTTCACGTTTCCGCCGCAAGTTGCCGGGCAGCACCCTGGGCGGGCATGACGCAGTCCGGCCGGCGCTGCTCGTCGCAGCGCCGGCCGTCAGAGCGTCCGCCTAATGCGCGCGCGTGCGCGCCCTCAGCCGTGCTTGGGAATGTCGAGCAGGTCGGCGATGTCGCCGGCCGGGCTGGCCGAAGGGATCGCTGCCATCGCCTTGCTGAGCCGCTCCGGGTCGACCGAGGCTGGGTCGCTGGTCAAGGCGTCGAACGCAGCTGCGGTCGGCAGAGAGGCGAACGCACCGGCATAGCGGGCGCGCAGCGCGGCGATGTCCGGCTCGCGATGGGTCATCGCCAGCGCCACCGCATGGCGCAGGATCGTCGCCTGGCCGACGTCGCTGAGCTTGCCGGCGGCAGGCAAGGCCGGGCCCGCCTCCGCGGCGAGCGCCGACCAGGCCCGCGCCTTCCACAGGATCTCTGCGCGCAACCCGGCCCCGTTCGGCACGTCCTGCAGCACGGCAAGCGCTTCCGAAGTCTTGCCGAGCTGGGTCAGCGCGACCGCTTCGACGCGGTGCCGTTCGGCCAGCATGTCCGGCGTATAGACCACGTTCGCGGTGTCGCGGATCGCCTTGAGCGCGAGATCGGGACGCCCGGCAAGGATGTGCAGCCGGCCGACCTTGGCCGAAAGCGGTCCCTTGGCGAGATCCTGGGCGCGCACATAAAGCTGATGCTGGAGCAGTTCGGCGGCTTTGGCGTAGAGGCCCGCGTTCTGCAGCCGATCGGCGAAGCGGTTGACGAGCAGGTCGCCCTCGGCGCCGAGCGGCGCGAGATCGCGGAAATCCCAGTACAGGCCCAGCGCCTGATCGAGCGGCATGGTGTTGGTGGCATCGAGCACGCCGGCAAGCTGCTTCTGCAGCGCCGCGGCAAGCTGCGGACCTTCCGCGCCGAGCTCGAAATAATTGAACAGGGTAGAACCCGCGGCGAGCGCACCACGCGTATCGCCGGTGTCGCTTGCCAGGCGATAGCCAAGCTCGAGCGCGCGCCGTTCGATCGGGCCGCCGCGCCAGCCGTAGCGGAGGCGGTTGAGCTGCTCGATCGCGGCCTTGGGCGTGATGTCCTTGCGCGCGACGCTGTCTTCGATTCCGCTCAGCTCGGCGTCGAGCCGCTGCTCCTCGGTGCCGCTCTTGGCGACACGGCGCAGCTGGATACGTGCCTCGCCCGGCTTGCCGAGCGCGTAGAAAGCGCGGCCGCGCAGCAGATCGCCGGCGGGATCGCCGGAGCGCACCTGGCGCAGCGTCGTGACTGCAAGGTCGGCGCGGCCGGTGTCCAGCGCCGCATCGGCGATGGCGAGGACGAAGCGCTTGCGGTCGTCGCTGCTGCGGGCGTTGAGCGCCGGCAGAGCACAATTGAGCTGGCCGAGCGCCTGCTCGCCAAAGCCGGCTTCGGCCAACACCAGCAGCCGCCAGGCACAGGCCTCGGAATTGTCGGCGAGGCCGGGGCCGACCAGCGCGTCCAGCGCCTTTTCGGGCCGGCGCATCTGCGCATAGGCAGCGCCCTTGGCGAGCCGAAAGGCGTCGACCAGCGCGAGGTCCGGATCATCCGCTTCCATCACCTCCAGCACGCCGGACGCTTCGCTGCCCAGCGACTGGCCGAGCAGGCTGATCGCATAGCGCCAGCGGGTGCGCTGCCGGTTTTCGGCGTCGGCGCGGGCGAGCGCCTTCCAAGCCTCGTCATGGCTGATCACCGTCCAGGCTTCATTGGCCTTGGGCAGCGACCGCTCCGAAAGTTCGGTCGCGAAGCCGGGCAGCCGGCCTTCCTGGCGCGCGTCGGGCTGCGGTACCGGGTGCACGAACAGGCCGTTGCCTTCGGGTGCAGGGCGTGCGCCGGTCACGGCTTCGGCGGCGGGGAGTGCCGCTACGGACAGCGCTGAAGCGGCGGCGGCGAGCAGCAGACGCGATTTCATCGGGCGAGCCCCGGCAGGACGAACATCGTGAACGCGATACCGCCGGCCGCGCAGGCGAGCAGGAACAGCAGGATCGGCACCAGCGCCAGTCCGCCCTTCGCCTGTGCGGCCGCGGCGCCGCCGGTCAGACCGGTGCCGCGCTCGTCCATCGAGCCGCTGACGGCATCGGGATCGAAGTCGGTCGCGCGGCGCAGCGGGTGAGGCGGGGAACCGCCGTCGCGCTGACCGATGACTCTGACTTTTCCTGGCTTCTGATCGCGGCTCATCCCAGCCCTCCGGGTAACGATTTGTTTCTATTATAGGATGAAAAGAGCGGCAGGCGGTCCGGTGCAGAAAGCAATGATCGGGCGGCCGGATGTTGAGTAACCAGGGGAAGTGAAGTGCCGCTCAAGCCGAAACGTCTCGCAGTCGCTGCGGGCTTGCTCGCAGTGGCAGCCGCCGGCGGCGCCGGCATGGCGACCGCGTCGGACGGCGAAACGCCGCCGGGGGCCGCCTTCGTGCCCCTCGACGAGGTCGTCGTGCCGATCGTCGGCAGCAACCGCGTCGAAGGCACACTGCGGGTGCGCATGGTCGTCGAAGCCAAGGACGAAGGCGAGGCCGCCAAGGTCAGCGGTCGCCTGCCCGAGCTGCGCTCTGCGACGCTCGCTGCCGCCGTGGAATATTCGCGCCTCTACGCTTCCGCGCTCGCGCCGGTCGACGCCGAGCGGTTGCGCGGCGACATGACCACGGCGCTCAAGCACGCCAACCCGGCGGTCGGCCGAGTCCTGGTCACCGAAGTCTCCGCCTTCCCGATCTGATTCACGCTACCGAACAGCCGGCACGGAATATTTTCCGCGCCGGCCGTTCTGCTTTCCTTAACCCTGTTTGACGGCGATCGGCCAATGCACCGGATCGTTGCCGGATACGAAAAGGGGCGCCCCGCGGGCGCCCCTTTTGTCATTTGCGGGCGGCCGTCGCGGTCGGCGGCGGCGTGGGCTTAGCCGCAGGTCGGGACGGGCGCGGCGACTTCCCGGCCATCGCCATGCTGAGCCTGGCGGCGGCATCCGGGTTCATCGCGCCGAGGATCGATGCGGTTGCGCGGTCGCGCATGCGCTTGGCGACCTGCACCTGGACGTCGAGCTCCAGCTGCTCGAACACGCGTGCCGCCTTGGCCGGCTTCATCGTCTGGTAGATGCGGGCGAGGCTGTCATAGGGGCCGTCCTCGTCTGCTTCCTTGCTCGCGCCCGGCTTGGGCGCGGCCTGGCGGGCCTGCATGTCGGCCTTGAGCCGCTCTTCGGCGGCGCGGGCCGCCTGCTCGCGCAGATCTAGGGCGCGGTTGCGCTCGGCGGCGGCACGATCGCGGTCCTTGACCGATTCCTTGATCGAGACGCCCATGCGCGTTTCGGGTGCGGCGGGGGCCGAGACGGCGACGCCGTTGGCGACCACCGCGATCCCGGCGACGCCCGCCAGCATCGGCAGCAGGGGAAGACGCCGGCCCATTATGCCGCCTCGGCGGCGGCGGCGGCGATCGCTGCGGCCATCAGCGGAGCAGCCGCTTCGGTTTCGCTGACGCGGGCAGCATCCTGCTCCGGCTTGGCGGGCGCGCGGCGCGGCGCGCGCTTCGCCGGTTCGGCCTTCGCCTGCTCGGCCTTGGCACCGACGGCCTTGGCAGCGGCCGGCTTGGCGTCGCTCTTCGCGCCTGCCTTCGCCTTGGTCTCGGCCTTGGCGACCTGCGGCGACTTGGGGGCGGTCTCGACGGTCTGGACGATGCGCTCGGCAACCGCATTGGCGATCCCCACCATCATCACCAGCTCCTCGCGCATTTCCTCACCCTTGGCGACGGTGCGGGCATTGGCGGCGCCTTCGGTGCGCAGCGTCTCCTTGAGATCGCCGAGCACGTGGCGGGCCTGGGCGGTCGCCTTGTCGAGCGCTTCGACGACCTCCTTGAGGCCGCCTTTCTTCATCGTCTCGAAGCTGCGCATCATGCGGACGCTCTGCACGAGCACGGCGCCGCACAGCAGGATGAGGACGATGTTGGTCAAGGTGGCGAACGTCATTTCGGGAGCCCCTTCGAGATGTCATTGAGGATGCGCACGGCAATGCTGTTGTTGCGCTGTCCGATGTGGGCGCGGCCGAGCGGAACGCCGCCGCAATGGACTTCCAGCGGATCGTCCGGGCCGGTCGCGAGCGCCAGCGTCTGGCCGACTTCCAGGTTCATCACGTCGCGCAGCGCAAGCACCTGCTCGCCCAGAACCACGTCGACCGAGACTTCGGTCTGCCGGATCTCGGAGGCCATATGGTCCTCCCACATCCGGTCGCGGCCGAGCTTCTCGCCCATGAAGCGCTGGAGCAATTTGTCGCGGACCGGCTCCATCGTCGCATAGGGCAGCAGCAGGCTGAACTTGCCGCCGCGGCCTTCCATGTCGACGCGGAAGGTCGCCACCGCACAGATGTTGGTCGGGCCGGCGATCGCCGCGAAGCGCGGGCTGGTCTCGATACGCTCGAGATCGATGGTCACCGGCGTGATCGGCTCGAACGCCTGGCCGAAATCCTGCAGCGCGAGCACCAGCATCTTCGAAACGAGATTGGTTTCGATCGTGGTGAAGCCGCGACCCTCGATACGGATCGTGTCGTTGCCGCGGCGGCCGCCGAGCAGGGCGTCGACGACGGCGTAGATGAGCGAGGATTCGACGGTCATCACGCCGTAATTTTCCCACTCGCGGACGTTGAACACGCCGATCATCGCCGGCAGCGCCACCCGGCTCATGAAGTCGCCGAAGCGCACCGAGGTGATGTCTTCCAGGCTGACGTCGATCGCGTCGGAGGTGAGATTGCGCATGCTGGTCGCGAACACGCGGATCATGCGCTCGCAGACCACCTCGAGCATCGGCAGGCGCTCGTGGTTGATGACCTTGGATTCGATGACCGCGCGCAGGCCGCTCTTCTTCGGAGTCGACATGGCGCTGTCGAAGCCGAACAGGGCATCGATGTCCGCCTGATCGAACGGCGAATCCGAATCCAGCGCCGCGATCGGCGGCTCGGGAAGATCGAAATCGTCGAAATCGTCGCTCGGCGCACTGCCGGGGAGAGGGATCTCCTCGAACGCGGCGCTTGGCGAGGCGCCGGGCAGCGGAATCTCTTCGAAGTCCGACGCGGGTGCATCACCGGGCAGCGGGATCTCCTCGAACGCGGCGCTTGGCGAGGTGCCGGGCAGCGGAATCTCTTCGAAGTCGGAAGCCGGTGCATCCCCGGGCAGCGGAATTTCTTGGAACGCCGATGTCGGCTGATCGCCGGGCAGCGGAATTTCTTCGAACGCCGATGTCGGCTGATCGCCGGGCAGCGGAATTTCCTCGAAATCGGCAGGCGCGTCGCCGATCGCCGCTTCGTCCGCGAACGCGTCGGCGTCCCCGGCGCCGCGGGCAAAATCGAGCGCTTCCTCGATCGTGGCTTCGTCGGTGGCCGGATCGGCGTTCATGTCCTGGGCTTCGCTCATTGCTGAATCAGATCCTGGATGAGAACGTCTGTGACGATGCCGGGGCCGGCGACCCGCGAGGCGCGCGACAGCATCTCTTCCTTGAGGCGGAAGACGGCGGCGGAGCCGGCGAGATCCTCCGGGCGCAGCTCGCGCAGGAAGGGCTGGAACCCGTCCAGGATCAACGGCAGCTTCTCGTTGACCTTCTCCTCGTTCTCCGGATTGCCGGCGACGAGGATGAAGCGCAGCTTGAGGAAGCGCGGCTTGCCGTCGCCGCTGCGCAGATTGACGGTCATCGGCGGCACTTCGACATAGGCGCCCGCCTGGGCCTCTTCCTTCGAGGCCTCGGCGCTCTCGTGCCCGCCTTCGCTTCCGCCCATCAGCCAGGCCGCGGCACCGCCGCCGCCGGCGAGAACGACGAGCGCCGCCGCGGCGATGACGACCAGCTTCTTCTTGTGCTTCTTCGGCGGCTCGACCTTTTCCAAAGCGGCGGCTTCATCCGCTTCGTCCTTGAGTGCTTCTGACACTGTTCGTCCTTCTGGCTGTCGGAAAAAGAGTGCGTGCGACGCCGCTCTTCGTCCCTTCCCCGCTATTATAGAATGGGTGGGCGGCAAAGTTTGCCTACCGACGCTTTTGCCGAAGATTTTTGAAAAGGTGCCGAATGGACGTTTCAGCTTATGTCCTGCTGAGCCACGAACAGGCGCTCCGCCGGCGTCTCGATGTCGCCGCCAATAATATGGCCAACACCAGCACGGTGGGCTTCAAGCGCGAGCAGCCGCTGTTCCACGAATATGTGGACAAGGCCGACGAGGCGCAGGTCAAGGACGCCAAGAACACCTCGTTCGTGCTGGATTACGGCGCGGTGCACGATACCGCGCAGGGCGCCTTTCAGGCCACCGGCAATCCGCTGGACGTGATGATCGACGGCCCCGGCTATTTCTCGGTCGAAACGCCGGAAGGCGGCGTCGCCTACACGCGGGCGGGCATGCTCAAGGTGGCGGAGAGCGGCGATCTCGTCACCTCCGGCGGCCAGCGTGTGCTCGGCGAGAACGGCCAGCCGATCAACATCCCCGAAGAGCAGCGGCGCGCGCTTGCGGTGACCGGCGACGGCACCATCGTGGGGGCCGGCGGCGCGGCCGGGCGCATCGGCATCACCGTGTTCGACGACGAACGCGGCGTGGATCCGCGCGGCGACGGCATGATGAACGGCCAGGGCGGGCGCCTGCTCACCGCCGCCGAGACCAGGCTGAAGGTCGGCGGACTCGAAGGCTCCAACGTTCAGCCGATCGTCGAGACGACGGCGATGGTCGAGATCCTTCGCTCCTACCAGAGCAGCATGCGGATGACCGAGAGCCTTAACGAATTACGAAAAACAGCGATCAACCGTCTCGGACGGATCAACTGATCCTATAAGTCATCAAAAGCCACAGAAAGGCACGTCCATGCGAACGCTTTCCATCGCCGGCACCGGCATGCTCGCGCAGCAGACCAACGTCGACGTCATCTCGAACAACATCGCCAACATGAACACGACCGGCTTCAAGCGCCAGCGTGCCGAATTCCAGGATCTGCTCTATCAGCAGGTCTCTCGTCCGGGCGCGGCGGCCGGCGGCGCCGACAATCGCGCCCCCTCGGGCATCCAGATCGGCTCGGGCGTCAAGACCGGCGGCGTCTACCGCATCGCCGAGCAGGGCGCGATGACCCAGACCTCGAACCGCTACGACGTGGCCATCGACGGCCAGGGCTATTTCCAGGTGACGATGCCGAGCGGGGAAATCTCCTACACCCGCGCCGGCTCGTTCCAGCTCTCCGATCAGGGTGAGCTGGTCACCACCGACGGCTATCCGGTGGCGCCGGGCATCACCATTCCGCAGGGCGCGGTCGACGTCAGCATCTCGAAGACCGGCCAGGTTCAGGTGAAGATGCCGGGCCAGGCCGAGCTTCAGGATGTCGGCCAGCTCGAGCTTGCCACCTTCGTCAACGAGGCCGGTCTCGAAGCGGTCGGCGGCAACATGTTCCTGCAGACCGCGGCTTCCGGCCAGCCGACCGTCGCCGTTCCGGGCGAGCCGGGCTTCGGCACCGTCGTCCAGGGCTTCCTCGAAGCCTCGAACGTCAATCCGGTCTCGGAAATCACCGCGCTGATCACCGCGCAACGCGCCTACGAGATGAACAGCCGCGTCGTGAAGACCGCGGACGAAATGCTCGCAACCTCGGCGCAGCTGCGGTGAGCCTGCGGCGCGCCTTCCTGCTCGCCGCCTTGCTCGGCGGGGCGGTTCCGGCGGCGGCGCAGACCGCGCCGTCGGCCGCGACCCAAATCGAGGTGCCGGTGCTGGTCCGCGACGTCGCCAAGGGCGAGTTGCTGTCCGCCTCCGATTTCGCGGTGGAGCCGCGTCCTGCCTCCCAGGCGCGCGGCGCGCTCGAGATCGGCAGTGCCGCCGGCAAGGAGGCGCTTCGCCAGCTGCGCGCCGGATCGGTCGTCCGCCCGGGCGATCTGATCAAGCCGCAGCTCGTCCGCCGCGGCGAGCCGGTGTCGATCACCGTGCGCAACGGCGGTCTCACCATCACCGCACAGGGGCGCGCGCTTTCCGGGGGCGGCCAGGGCGATCTGATCCGGGTCGTCAACACCACCACCAACCGTACGCTCGACGGCATCGTCGACAAGACCGGCAGCGTGCGCATCGCCGCCAATTGAGCCTGGGCCGTGGCCGATCGGGTCGCGGCGCCATCCCTGCGTATTTGCCGCGCCTTTCCGATCGCCGGGCCGCGCTGCCCGCCCGAAACGCGCTTCAACGGAGTTTCCCATGAAGAAGATCGCATCCGCCTTGACGATCGCCTTGCTGCTCTCCGGTTGCGGCTCGGTCGGCCGGCTCAAGCAGGTCGGCAAGGCCCCCAAGCTCAGCGCCGCCGAAGAAGTCTATGCCGGCGAGATCGAGCCGTCGCTCGGCGAAATCGGCTCGGCGCGCCCGAACGGCACCCGTCAGCCGGGCCAGGGCCAGCCGCAGGCTGGCAGCGCCTCCTTGTTCCGCGCGGGCGGCGGCGCGCTGTTCCAGGATCAGCGGGCGGCGCGCCTCGGCGACATCGTCACCATCCGGATCAACATCCAGGACAAGGCGACGGTCGACAATTCGACGACCCGCACCCGGACCAACGGCGAGACCGCCGGCCTCGGGGCGTTGCTCGGGCTCGAAAACCCGCTCAAGAAGATCCTGCCCGGCGACAATGACACGTCGAAGCTGGTCGACGCCAAGTCGACGTCCAGCTCCAACGGCACCGGCAACACCAGCCGCAGCGAGCAGATCAACATGACGATGGCCGCGATCGTCACCCAGGTGCTTCCGAACGGCAATCTGATGGTCCGCGGCAAGCAGGAGGTTCGGGTGAATTTCGAGCTCCGCGAGCTCGTCATCACCGGCATCGTCCGGCCGCAGGACATCGCCCGCGACAATTCGATCCGGCACAGCCAGATCGCCGAGGCACGGGTCATCTACGGCGGCCGGGGCCAGCTCACCGACGTCCAGCAGGCACGCTGGGGCCAGCAGATCTACGACGCTTTGTTCCCGTTCTAAGCACAAGCGCTCGCCAGTATGAGGGCCGTGGAGACCTTGGTCTCTGCGGCCCTTTTTCTATGGCGCAGGGGTCGTAATCCGCCCAGCCATAGTCGTTCGTCTTACCGGCATTGCGACGTAAAAGAGCGCTAACGTACTGTTAACTGTAAAAAAGATCGAACTTGATTTGGGTGGACCGGATTTTCTTCCCAGAATGTAAGTGCGAGAGGGGGCAACTCTCTTCGCCGAGAGCCGGCGCTTCCGGTTCAGGCCGCAGAATTCGGCCTTCATCCTAGAAGGGAAATTACAATGGCATTCTCTGTGAACACCAACACCGGCGCAATGGCGGCTCTCCAGAGCCTCAATTCGACCAACAAGGGCCTCGAGCAGGTTCAGAGCCGCATCAACACCGGCCTGAAGGTTGCTTCGACGAAGGACGATTCCGCTTCCTACACGATCGCTCAGACGCTTCGCGGCGATCAGGGTGGCCTGCAGGCTGTCAGCTCCTCGCTGTCGCGCGCCAAGAGCGTGACGGACGTGGCGGTTGCCGGTGCGGAGTCGATCTCGGACATCGTCAACCAGATGAAGCAGAAGGCTCAGCAGGCTTCTGACGGTGGTATCGATACCGAGAGCCGCACTGCGATCAACAAGGACTTCGAAGCCCTTCGCGACCAGATCAAGACCATCGTCGACTCGTCTTCGTTCAACGGCACGAACCTTCTGAAGGCTTCGGGCGGCACCGTCACGGCGCTGCAGTCGCTGACCGACACCGACAGCGCTTCCGGCACCTACACTCCGGACTCGCTCTCGGTTGACAACCTCGAGCTCGACCTTGGTCGTTCCGGTGGTACGTTCGCGAAGCTGACCACCACCAGCAAGATCGACACGGCCGCGGCTGCAAAGACCATGGTCAACGATCTCGGCGACATCGCCAAGAACCTCAACGGCAAGCTCAGCACCCTCGGTGCCGCTTCGCGCAAGATCGACGCTCAGTCGGCCTTCACGAGCAAGCTTTCCGACGTGGTCGAGAGCGGCATCGGCAATCTCGTCGACGCCGATCTGGCGAAGGAATCGGCGCGTCTGCAGGCTCTGCAGGTCAAGCAGCAGCTTGGCGTTCAGGCTCTGTCGATCGCCAACCAGGCGCCGCAGTCCATCACTTCGCTGTTCCGTTAATCGGTACACGAAGTGGCTCCTCGGGCTTCGGCCCGAGGCGCTGGCGGCAGGGGCCGGAGCGGGAAACCGCTCCGGCCTTTGTCGTTTTCGAGCGTCTCTCGGCACGCACCGTCGCGCCGAGCCGTTGCCGCCGCGCCGGCCGATCCGGCTTTCCCGGCCGCCTCCCTGCTGCCGTCCGCGCGGCGTTTCGGGGCGCCGACGACCCTCGACAACTTCCGCGCCCGTAGTGATCCTAAGCGGGTCAAACTCCGTCCGCCCGGCGATTCCGCGCCTATAATGAATGGGAGAGGAGTTTCGTCGTGCCGTCCAGAATCCGGGAGCTCACCGATCCGTTCGGCCTCCGACTTCGTATCAGCGTCGAACCGCACCCCAAGGGCGCGATGATCGTTCTCGAGCGCTATGACGCGGCCGGTCGCCCCCGCATCCATCTCGACAGTTATGGCGGCGAGCTTCTGTCCGGTTTCATCATGGCCGCACGCCTCGCCTTGCCGCACCCGCTCCCCAACGAGCGCTGCGACGGCGCCTTCCCCTCGGAGCTCAGCCTCACCCACGAGCCCAAGGTCTCGATCCGGGTCCGCCAGGACGACACCGGAGTGAGCCTGGAGATCCCGGCGCCGTTCTGGGACAAGCTCTATGCCGAGCTTTGCCTGGTCATCCCGCATGCCCGGGAATTCACCCGCAACACCTTCGCCAAGGCGCTGGTCCACTAACCGGCCGCGCACGATCTCGGGTCGCTTACGTGTTCGCCCTTAATTGCCCGCCGGCCTCGCTCCGGGCCATTGCAGCATCGCTCTTCGGGGCATTTCAAGGGGGATGGAATGACGCTCGCGGACGCGGATCAGGTCGCACCAGGCTATCAGGTGACGCTGACCCTCAAAGTCTCGGATGTCGCTGCCCTCTGGGCCGCCGCCGCGCAGCGCGGCCTGGCCGCGCCCGGAACCAACCCTGCCGATGTCTTCGACGTGATCGGCCCGCGCGAGGATCCCTCGCTCGCCGACTGCATCGCGATGCTCGCCGGCCCGGTCTCCGTTCCCGGCTGCTCGCTCGACGATCTCGAGATCGCCGAGCTCTGATTGAAGTCTCCGAAGTGATCGGCGGCAGCCGCCGGCGTGCACGATGCGGATACGGGAGCATGGGACGATGACTCGCTTGGCGCTGGTGATGATCGTACGCGACGAGGCGCGCTGCCTCGCCCGGTGCCTCGCCAGTGCCCGGCCGCACGTCGACCGCATGATCGTGCTCGATACCGGCTCGTCGGACGGCACGATCGGGATCGCCCGTGCGGCCGGCGCGGAGGTCCATGATTTCGCCTGGTGCGACGATTTCGCTGCGGCGCGCAACGCTGCGCTCGACTATTCCGATGCCGATTGGAACCTGGTCCTCGATGCCGACGAATGGCTCGAGGCCGGAGTCGAGGCGCTATCCCCCGAAGCGTTTCCGCCGCACGCCCGGCGCACGCCGGCCTTCATCGGCTGCGTGCGCATCGCCAACCGGCAGGACGCCAACAAGGGCGGCGGCCGCCGCGCTTACATCCCGCGGCTGCTGCCGCGCGGCGTGCGCTACGAGGGCCGCATCCACGAGCAGCCGGTCAGCGCCCTGCCGCTCGTCCAGCTGCCGCTCGTCGTCGGTCACGACGGCTACGAAGCGGCGCAGCAGGCGCGCAAGAAGGGCCGCAACGCAGCACTGCTCCGGGCCGAGATCGCGGCGCAGCCGGACGATGCCTATCTCCGCTACCAATTGGGCCGCGAATATCTGGTCGACGATCGCGCCGCCGAGGCCGCCGAGTGCCTGGTCGCCGCTTATCACGCAGTCCAGCCCGATGCGGCCTACCGGCACGGCATCGTCCTCTACGCCCTTCGCGCGCTGCGCGGCGCCGGTCGGTTCGACGAGGCGCTGGCGCTCGCCGACGCCGAGCAGAGCCGGTGGCCGCATTCGCCGGATTTCTATTATGCCGTCGCCGAATTGTATCTCGATTGGGCCGGGCTCAATCCGGAGATCGCGCGCGACCAGCTGCTGCCGGTGGTCGAGATGGCGTGGCTCAAATGCCTGCAGATCGGCGAGCGGCCGGATCTCGCCGGGTCGGTGGAGGGTCTTGGAAGCATTCGCCCGGCCGAGAGCCTCGCCCATTTGTACCGCAGCCTCGGCCTCATCGAGGAAGCCGACCAATATGATCGCATCGCCGCGGACTTGCGCGCCGCGAAGGCTTGAACGCGCGCCTGACCGGCGTTCGGAACATTCGGGAATTTGGGTCGCCGACAGGGCCGGATGACGCGCCGGGAGCATGATACACACCTCGGGTCGGAGCTAAACGCTCCAACCTAAGGTGATCAGGCTCAGGCGATGTGTCGCAAGCGCTGTCGCGGCGTTGCTGCGGCTCCGTGCAGACCCGCTGTCGGAGGCGATCGGGGCGGGAGGTCGAGGCGCGGGGCGGGTAAAGGGGGAGACCGCCGCCGCGCCTCATCTTCATTATAGGCTGTTGCCCAAGCCTTTGTTTTCCATGGGCAACTTTATTCTTACGCGGCCGAGACGGCGACCAGCTCGCGCAGCGCCATGCGGGCGCCGCCAATGCCGAGGGTGACGTTGGTGCCGTCGGTGATGACGTCCTTGACGATGCCGACGCCGTTGATGCCGACGCCGATTGCGGCGCCGGTCTTGTCCTTGGCGGTCACCGCCAGCTTGTAGGCGCCTTCCGGCGCGCGGGTGCCGTCGGCGAGCTTGCCGTCCCACGAGAAGCGGCTGGTCGACGCATCGATGGACTCCTCACGGACGACCTTGCCGGCAGCGTCGGTGACCTTGACCGTCATCGACTCGGCGGCGCGGGCCGGCGCCACCGTCCAAGTCGCGTTGCCGGTTGCACCAAGCCCCGAGACATTGCTGTCGAACCGCGCTTCGCGGCCGATGAAGGCGGACGCCTGCGCCATGTCCTGGCTCGAGACCCGCGACAGGATGTCCTTGAGCACGCCGGTCTGCTGCATCGACTGCTCGACCTGCGAAAACTGGACGAGCTGCTTGGTATATTCCGACGTGTCCATGGGATCGAGCGGGTCCTGGTTCTGCATCTGCACGGTGAGCATCTTCAGGAACATGTTGAAGTCGGCACCGACGCCGCTGGTGGTCTTCGCCGCCTGGTCGAGCAGCGTGTTGGTGGTGGCGGTGTTGGCTGGGGAGGTGACGGTGGTCATGGTGAAATCCTTCAGGCTATGACGTCGACCTGGCCGCTGCTGCGCAGCTGGCGGTAGGCGGGTTGATCATGTTCGCTGTCGGCGGCGCTCTCGAAGCGTCCGTCCTGGCCGCGCTGCTGCTGGCCGCCGGAGCCATTCTGGCCGGTCTGGCCGCGCTGCGATCCGCCGTCCGTGCCGCCGCGATCGAAGCGGAACGATTGGGAATCGGAGCGGACACCGGCATCGGCGAGAGAGCGGACGAGATCGCCGGATTCGCGGCGGAGCATGTCGAGCGCCGCCGGGCTGTCGGTGGCGAGCACGGCGCGAACCGTGCCGCTTTCGTCGAACGATACGCGGACGTCGACGCGGCCCATGTCCTGCGGATTGAGGCGCACCAGCATTTCTTCGTGGCCGGCCGAGATGCGGCGAGCGATCTCGATGCCCATGTCGCGGCCGAAGCGGCCGGGCTGGGCGGTGACGGTCCCCGGCTGCGGCTGCTGCGCCATCTGCTGGGCGACGTAGACGAGCTGGGCATTGGCCGGGCGATTGGTCGACGGCGCCAGCGCTTGGCCGAGCAAGGGAGTCGGCAGCCCGTCGGCGTCGCCGGCGATCGCCGGCGCGTCGGCGGCAAGGGTGAAGGCGGCGCCGTCGGCGCGTTCCGCCGGCTTGGCGGCCGAGGTGTCCGCGCTCGCCGTCTGGACGGGCGCCCCGGCGTCCGGCGCTGCGGCGATGCTGCGCGACGGCGCGGCGTCGGTGGCCGGCTTGATCTCGGCCGTGGCGGTCGCGGCCGGGCGCGGAACGGCGTCGGCCGCCGGCAGCGCTGCTGCGAGCAAGGCGGGATCCTGATCGGCGGCGGGGAGCTCCTCGGCCGCGGCCGATTTCGGCGCGGCGACCGATGGCATCGGCGCGGCTGCGACGGCGAGCGCATCGGCCGGGGCCGAGTCTCCAGCCGCCTCGGGCGGCACGGCTGAGGCGAGCGTCGGCGCGGCGGCTTTGGCGCTCTTCCTGGCCGGCGCGCTTTCGGCGGCGGCTTCACGCTTTCCCGGGGTCGCGGGCGCGGCCTTTTCGGCGGTCGCCCCCGGTGCGGTGGCGGCGGGCGCGGTCACGATCGGCGTCGCCGGCGCAGCGGGCGCGTCGATCTCGGGCGCCGGGAGGGCGGCAAGCCCGTCGGGTGCATCGGGCCCGGTCGCGGCGGGCCTCGTCGCGGGCGCTGCGGCCTGTTGCGCAGGAAGAGTGGGCTTCGCAAGCGGCGCAGCCGTGGCCGGCGCCGCAGCCGGTGCTTCGGGCGTCTCCGACGGCGGTACGACATTGCCGCCGGGCGCCGGCGAGGCGAGCTCGGTCTGCGGCAGGACCGGTGCTTCGCCGGTGACGGCGGCAGGGTTCGTCGCGGCCGGCGCCGGCATGGCTGCGACCGCCGGGCCGGTCGTCGGGGCCGGAGCCGCATCGGCGAGCGGCGGGGTGAGCGGGCCGGCGAGCAAAGTCGCCGCCGCCGGCATGCCCGGGGCCGTTGCCGCCGGCACGGCCGGGGCCGCTGCGGCCGGAAGCGCTGCCGTCGTCGCCGGAACCGTTGCTGCGGCGATCGCAGTCCCCGCCGTCGCTGCCTGCAGGCTCTCGGTGAACCCGGCTGCGGCCGTGCCCGTGGCTGTGCCGCTCAGGGCGGCGGCTGCGGGCGTCGAAGGCGGCGCGAACGGTTGAGAAGCGATCATCATATAAGCGGCATCCTGTTCGGGCCTGTGCGGCCTCGTTCTATTGTAGAAAGAAAGAACGGGTCCGTTGCGATCAGCTGACGATGCCGAGGCTGCGGATGCGCGACCGGGCGTGAATCTCGTTCTGCGACAGCACCACCGTGGCGGGGCGGACACGCTCGATGATCGAGCGGACGAACGGGCGGATCACCGGATTGGTCAGCATGCACGGTATCTCGCCGTCGCCGGCCAGCCGGTCATAGGTCTCGCGTACGGAGGAGATGAAGGCGTGCAGGCTCGACGGGGCCATCGCCAGATGACGCTCGTCGCCGGCGCCGATGATGCTCTCGGCGAATTCCTGGTCCCAGCGCGGCGACAAGGTGATGATCGGGATCGCCCCTTCGCGGGCCTGCTGCGCCGAGATCTGGCGGGCGAGGCGGCTGCGGACATGCTCGGTCATCTGGGTGAGGTTGGACGTCATCGCGCTCGCCTCGGCGATCCCTTCCAGGATGGTCGGGATGTCGCGGATCGACACGCCCTCGGCGAGCAGGTTCTGGAGGATGCGCTGCACGCCGGAGATCGAGATCTTCGCCGGCACGATGTCCGACACCAGTTTCTCCGACTCCTTGTGAACCTCGTTCAGCAGCTTCTGGGTCTCGGTGTACGACAGCAGATCGGAGATATTGTCCTTGATCAGCTCGGTCAGGTGGGTGGCGATGATGGTGCCGCAATCGACCACGGTGACGCCGCGGAAGCCGGCCTCGTCGCGCAGATCGCGGTCGATCCACAGAGCGGGGAGCTTGAACACGGGCTCGGTGGTCTCCTCCCCGGGAAGGCCGACATTGGCGCCGCCGGGGGTGATGACCATCAATTTGTCGATGCGCAATTGGCCGCGCGCCGCCTCGGTTTCCTTGACGTAGACGACATATTCGTTGGGCTGCAGCGCCATGTTGTCGAGGATCCGGACCGACGGCAGCACGAAACCGTAATCGATCGCGAACTGGCGACGGAGCGCGCGGACCTGGTCGTCGAGGCGCGGATCGCTCTGCGTGTCGTTGATCAGCGGCAGCAGGCCGTAGCCGAGCTCGATGCGCAGCGCGTCGATGGCGAGCGTGCGGGAGATCGGCTCCTCCGGATCGACGGTCTGCATCTCCTGGCTGGCGCGGACCAGCCGCGCCTGCGTCTCGCGCTCCGTGGCGCGCTCGCTCATCTTCCAGGCAAGGAAGCAGCTGAGGCCGCCGAGCGAGGCGAACGGGACGAAGGGCAGGCCGGGCAGCAAGGCCAGCGTGATCATCAGGAAACCGGCGAGGCCGAACACCTTGGGGAAGCGGCCGAGCTGATCGAACAGGGCCTCGCCGGTCTTGCCGGAAATGCCGCCCTTCGACACCAACAGGCCGGCCGCGGTCGACACGATCAGCGCCGGGATCTGGCTGACCAGACCGTCGCCGACGGTGAGCATGGTGTAGGTCTGGAAGGCTTCGCCGAACGGCACGCCGTAAATGGTGACTCCGATGATCAGGCCGACGACGATGTTGATTCCGGTGATCAGCAGGCCGGCGACCGCGTCGCCCTTCACGAATTTGGAGGCACCGTCCATCGCGCCGAAGAAGCCGCTTTCGGCCTCGATCTCGGTGCGGCGCTCGCGGGCCTGCTCCTCGGAGATGGTACCGGCGGAAAGATCGGCGTCGATCGCCATCTGCTTGCCGGGCATCGCGTCGAGGCTGAAGCGCGCTGCGACTTCGGCGATGCGGCCGGCGCCCTTGGTGATGACGACGAAGTTGATGACGATCAGGATCAGGAAGATGGTGATACCGATCACCGTCTGGCCGCCGATCAGGAACTCGCCGAACGCCGCGATCACGCCGCCGGCCGCGTCGTGGCCCTCATGGCCGTGGGCGAGGATCAGGCGGGTGGAGGCGAGATTGAGGCCGAGCCGCAACATGGTGACGATCAGCAGGATCGTCGGGAAGGACGAAAGCTGGAGCGGCTTCTCGATGAACAAGGCCGTCATCAGGATCATCACCGAGACGGTGATCGACAGCGACAGGCCGAAATCGAGCAGGAAGCTCGGCATCGGCAGGATCAGCATGCCGATGATCGCCATCACGCCGAAGGCGAGCGCGAGGTCGCGGCCCGATCCAAGGCGCTGCAGGATGCCGTTTAGCTGCGGGGGCATATCTCGCTCCAGCTAAGGCGTCTCGCGGCCGGGCAGGATCGCCCGGGCGGGATGCCGCAAATCAAAAGGTCACCGGAGGCGCGCGTGGCGCTCCGGCGCAGAATCAGGCGGCCGGGGAGACCGGAATGCCCGCCTCGATAAACGTGCGCAGCTTGTTGCGCATCGTCCGCACCGAGATGCCGAGGATGGTGGAGGCCGAGGTGCGGTTGCCCTGGCAGCGCTCCAGCGTCTGCAGGATCAGCTCGCGCTCGACGTCGGCGACGGTGTGGCCGACCAGTGCCTCGATCTCGATCGGTGCCGCCATCCGGCTGGCGAAGGTCTGGATCGCCGCGGCGATCAGCTCCGCTTCCGGCGGCAGCGGCAGATAGTCGCGGGCACCGGCATGGATCGCCGCCACCGCGATGCGCGCCGGGGCATCGATGCCGCAGGCGATCACCGGGACGCTCAGCCGCTCCGCCCGCATCCGCTCCAGGAACGAGACGACGTCGAGGCAGACGTCGATCATCACCAGGTCGGCGCCGTGCGCCCGCAGATGCTTGAGGGCGGCAACCGCATTGTCGGCGGTCGACACATCGGCGCCGTTGGCGCGCGCCATCTCGGCGGCGAGGCGGAATTCGCTGCCCTCGACGCCGACGAGAAGCAGGCTGATGGGGTGGTTGCTCATCGATCCTGCCGCACGATTTCGGTGAGGGTAACGCCCAGCGCATTGTCGATCAGGACGACTTCGCCGCGGGCGATCAGGCGGTTGTTGACGTAGATGTCGACCGGTTCGCCGACCCTGCGGTCGAGCTCGACGACGTCGCCGGGCTTGAGGCGCATCAGTTCGCCGATCGCCATCCGGGAGCGGCCGAGCACCGCCTGGACCTTGACCGGAACGTCGAACACCGCTTCCAGGCCTTCGGGGCTGCTCGCCGGCGCCGGGGACGCCATCGTCGCCACGTCGTCACCGGGAAATTCAAGCGTCTCGCCGTCCAGCTGCGTCGGCACCAATTGGCGCGGCGCGAAATCGTCGCTCATTACGTTCTCCATCATGCGTTCATCCACTGGCGGACAACCGAGGCGGATTCACCGGGGCTCGCCTTGACGGCGTCGCCGATCCGCTTCAGCGCCGAAAGCTTGATGCGGCCGTCCACCTGGGCGAGCGCGATCTCCTGATCGAGCATCGCCAATTCGCTCTGGGCGGATCGGATCGCTTCCAATTCCTCGAGGCTCTGGCCTTCGCCGTTCACCGCGCCCGGCAAAGCGGGCAGGCCGTCAGGGCCGGTCAGGGCCATTGCGGTGCCCGCCGCGCCGGCCGGGGCATCGCCGCGGCGGCGGTCGCGCAGCATCCGGGCGCCGAACAGGATCACGGCGGCGAGGATCAGCACCTTGAGCACGCTGAAAATCTGGTCCCAGGGCAGCTTGGACAGCATGCCGTCCGCTTCGCCGAGATCGTCGGGGGCGGCGAACGCCATGCTTTCCACCGCAACGCTGTCGCCGCGCTCGGCATCGAAGCCGACCGCATTCTCGACCAGGCGGGTCAGCCGGGTGATCTGCGCCGCGGGCACGCCGCGCGGGCCGCCGTCGACCAGCACCGCAACCGTCAGGCGATTGACCTTGCCGGGGGCGCGGACGGTGACGGTGTGGGTCGCGCTGTTGTCGTAGGTGGTGTCTTCCGAGCTCTCGTTCTTGCGCGACTGGCGGGTGTCGCCGCCGGCGCCGCCGGCCTGGCCCTGGTTCTCGGGCAGCTGGGTGGCGACGGTCGCCCCTTCGGCGCCGGCGTCATTCTCCTGGCTCTCGTCGCCGGATTCGACGGTGATCTGATGCTTCACGACCTGCTTGTCGGGATCGTAGACATTGGCTTCTTCGCGGCTCTGATCGCGCTCCAGCAAAGCGGCGACTTCGACGCGGACCTTGCCCTCGCCGACGATCGGCTCGACCAGGGCCTCGATCTGGTCGCGCATCCGCGCTTCCATCGCCGCTTGGCGCTCCTCGATCTCGGAGCTGTCGGCACCGCCGGCCTCGCCGGCACGGGCGAGCAGGGCGCCGGACTGGTCGACGATCGACACGCTCTCGGGCGACAATTCGGGCACGGACGACGACACCAGATAGCGGATCGACTGGATGCTCTGATTGGGCAGGTGGCCGCGAGTCTTCACCGTCACCGCGGCCGACGCCTTGCGGCCTTCGGCGGCGAACATCGGCCGTTCCGGCATGACGATGTGGACTCGGGCCTTCTGCACCGCCTCAAGGCTCTCGATCGATTTGACCAATTCGCCTTCGACCGCGCGGGTCTCGTTCAATTTGGCGCGCGAGGAGGAAACGCCGAACGGCTCTTCCTGATCGAGCACCTCATAGCCGATCTTGCCGCCCATCTGCTCGCCCGCCAGGCTCATGCGAAGCTCGGCAAGCCGATCCTGCGGCGCCATCACGCCGGTGCCGTCGGCACTGAGCTGGAAGGGGATGTTGTCCGCCTTCAATTTCTCGGTGATCGACTGGGCCGCCGCCGGATCGAGATCCGTATAGAGATAGCCAAGCTCCTGCGCCGGCTCGCGGAACGCGAGAAAGCCGAGGAGCAGGAGCAGCGCTCCGCCGACGCCGCCCATCAGCATCAGCCGCCTGGTGCCGATCTGAGCGGCAAAGTTACGCAATCCGTCCAAGGAAAAGGCCCCAATCAACCGGAGGCCTGGTGCCTCCTCCACGATATCATAGGACGCGGCGAACCCGGCGCGGCGGCAAGGTAGGAATTTTTTGCCGGGTGTTCCGGCGGTGCCTCGGCATGCCGGGGGCATGCCCACGCCGGAACACGGCCGCGCAGACGGCCGCCGGGAGGACTCGCGCCATGCCGGGGGCATGGTGGGTGCCGGTGCACGGCCGCGCAGACGGAGGGAGACTGCGCGGTGGCGGACAGACACGCGCGGCAAAGAGGCGGCGGGCCGCCCGCGAGACCAACAAACAGGTGAAATACAGGCGAGGGTGGCGCGAGGAGCGTGCGCCGCACCCGAGGAGGGCGCGATGGGCCGGCCGCGCGAAGTTCGTGCTCAGGCGGTGAACACCACAGATGCGTCTGGCGGGCAGGTACGCGCGGCAGAGAGCAAGCGAGCCGCCCGCAAGAAAAAACAGGTGAAATACAGGCGGGGGCTGAGCAAGGCGCATGCGCCGAACGCGAGGAAGCGCCCTGCGCCCGCGGTGCGAAGGTTCGTGTTCAGGTCGTCCAACATTATCGAGTGGCGGCTGACGGGCGCACGCGGCAGAGAGCAAGTGGGCCGCTTCCGACACAAAAGAACAGGTGAAATACAGGCGGGGGCAGCGCATGGCGCGTGCGCCGAACGCGAGGAAGCGCCCTGCGTCCGCCGCTGGAAGCTCGGTTCACGCTGTCAAAGACCACAGATCCATGGAAATGCACATGGACGTCCGGCACGCGCTCAGGGCTATGGCCGTCCGACGCGCCTTTGAGCCTCGGCAGGTGCGGACATGTTCCCGGTTAGTTCTCTATCGCCAAAGACCGAAGATATCAAGGGAAAGTTGCGAAACGCGCAAATCGCCTGCCGGTCCGGGAGAGACGATGCAGGCGGAACGGGGCCGATGGTTCCAGCGGGAGAGCGTCGCTGCCGCCAGTGTGGAAGGCGGCATTCCCTGTCTTTGGGATGTCGACGGTGTCGCTCCGGACGGCACGCGTCACCCGTTCGTTCCCAGCGGCGCATTCTTCGCATCGCCGACTTCGATCCTGGCTGCACCACCAGTTAAAACTGGTGAGATAATGGTGACCGGATCGCGGCGCGGCCTGGTGGAGGGGAAACCGACGCCGGCAAAAGGCGATGATACCCGACCAGCCAGCCCCACCTCAGTCGCAGCAGGTTCCGTAATCGGTGGGCGCCGAAGCCCCCGCGAACGGATCGTAGTTCCCGGGCGGCTGCGCGGGCGCGGGCATCGGTGCCACTGCCACGGGCGCCGATATCACCACCGGCGCCGGGTCGGCCGCCCCGCCGATGCTCGCTGAGGCCGAGGTGAGCCCGGCAACGATCGTCGGCGCGCCGAACAGGATGAAGCACCCGATCACCACCTGCGCGGCCTTGCGATAATGCACCCGCCCGGTCAGCAGCATGAACCCGACCGCCGCCACGGCGATCGTCGCAACCGCGGTCGCGACGGAGCCGAGCAGCACGCCCTCGAGCCACGTCACCGCTGTCGTGAGCGCGCTTGGTTCGGTGACGAAGTCGAGGGGGATCATGGGTTCGACGTCCTTGGATACGGCGGCGATGGGCACGCATGGCCGAGAGTAAACGAGCTGCTCGAGAACGAAAGTAAAAACAGGTGCATCGCAGTTGGGATGGCGCGTGCGCCGCACGCGCGGAGGCAACTTGCGCCAGCCGCACGAAGCCCCGGGTACCTGTCAAAGATCAAGGACCAGGGGAAGCGCAAACACGTCCGACGCGCAATCGGATGTGTGGCCGTGAGACGCACCTCTGTACTTGGGACGATCTTCCTGCAGCTCCCTATCGCTTCGGGCCGGCGAGATTTTTGTGACGCTGCGAGTTGCGCAAAGGACACATTCCGGTGGACACATTCCGGTGACGACACATTCCGGTGACAGTGCACTCAATAGGTCCCGAATCTTGAGAGCGGGGTTGCCCTTTGCGGGAGATGAAACGAGGGTGCGGCGTCTCCGCCAAGCTGAGGCAATCGGCCGACAAGCAGGTGGTGCAGATTTCTTGTGGAGGCTCAAGGGCGAGGGCGGCCGTGACCTCCAGTCGCGCAAGCTGGGGCGATCTTGGGAGGTGAATTGGTGCACTGTCACCGTAACTCGTAACTTCGTAACTTCGTCCCGTCAGGTCAGCAGCGACCCCAGTCCGAACGCGACCAGCGCCGCGAAGGCGGTGACCGTCAGCCAGAAGGGCCGGCGGGCGAGGGGCAGGAAGAGGTGGCTGAGCTCGAGCATCGCGTTCGTCCCTGGCTTTCGCTTGCGGGCGCCCGTCTCCGGCCTGGGCCGTCGGCGGGCGCGCAGCCGTCGGATAAGCGGACAATGTGACATGGGAAGGACTCCGGGGGGGCGGGGGGGCTGGCGCCGGTCAGTGGAAGTTGCGGGACTTGAGGCGGATCGTGGGCGCGGCGTCGGCGGGCGGCGATGTTTCGGGCGGCGATGTTTCGGACGGGGCCGGAAGGGGGGCGGGCAGGGCCGCCGGCAGGGGCGCGTGCGGCCCGGTCTTGCGCTCCCGCGCGTCGTAGCCGCCCGTTTTGGCGCCGTCGGCCGGGCCGGTGCGATGGGGGAAATCCATCTGGCCGACGGCGTGGAGGCGCGGGGTCAGATCCTCCATGCGGGCGGTGACGACGTGGATGACCTCGCCCTCGCGCTGCACGACACCGCGGATCGAGAGCATCGCCGCGGAGAGCACGATCCGCCGCTGCGCCTCGAAGCGATCGGGCCACAGGATCGCATTGGCGACCCCGGTCTCGTCCTCGATGGTGATGAACAACACGCCCTTGGCCGATCCCGGCCGCTGGCGGATGAGGACGACTCCGACCACCTCGACCGCCTTGCCGTCTTTGGTGTGGGCGAGATCGCCGCAGCGCGTGACGCCGCGCCGATCGAGCTCCGGGCGGAGAAAGGCGACCGGGTGGGCGCGCAGGCTCAATTGGACGGCGCGATAATCCTCGACCACTTCGCGGCCTTCGGTCATCGGGGTCAGCGCCACCGCCGGCTCGCGTCCTTCCAGCGCCGCGAACAGCGGCAGGGGCGCCTCGCCGAGCCCGCGCACCTGCCACAAGGCCTGGCGGCGATCGACTCCGAGCGAGGCGAAGGCATCGGCATCGGCGAGCTTCTCGAGCGCCGCCAGCGGCACCCCGGAACGCCGCCAGACCTCCTCGATCGAGCGGAACGGGCTGTCCCCGCGCGCGGCGATGATCTGCGCCGCATGGATGTTGGACAGGCCGCGCACCATGCGCAGGCCGAGCCGGAGCGGGAGATAGCGATCCTCCCGGCGCGCTGGGCGCGTCGGGAGGGGGATCGCGCGCAGGGCGGTGGAGGGGCCAGCAGCACCCGAACCTCTCCCTGGAGCTTTTCCCCTTGATGGGGGGCGTTGCGCGGACGCTGATGCCTCCGAAGCCGAGTGGGTCTCGGGACCCCCTCCACCGCCTTGCAGGCGGTTCCCCTCCCCGCGAGCGGGGAGGATCTTTGGCGCACGTGAGGGTGCGACCCCCTCCAGCGTGCAGTCCCAGCGGCTTTCGTTGATGCAGATCGGCCGCACCGCGACATCGTGATCGCGGGCGTCGCGGACGATCTGGGCGGGGGCGTAGAAGCCCATCGGCTGGGCGTTGAGCAAAGCGCAGCAGAAGATGTCGGGATGGTGGCATTTCATCCAGCTCGACGCGTAGGCGATCTTGGCGAAGCTCGCGGCGTGGCTTTCGGGGAAGCCGTAGCTGCCGAAGCCTTCGATCTGCTTGAAGGTGCGCTCGGCGAATTCGTGGGCGTAGCCGCGGGCGACCATGCCGTGGATCAACTTGTCGCGGAAATGGCTGACCCCGCCGGTATATTTGAACGTCGCCATCGCGCGGCGAAGCTGATCGGCCTCGGCCGGGGTGAAGCCGGCGCCGACGATCGCGACCTTCATCGCCTGTTCCTGGAACAGCGGCACGCCCAAGGTCTTCTCGAGCACCGCGCGCAGCTCCGGCCGCGGATATTCCGGAACCTCCTTGCCCTCGCGGCGGCGCAGATAGGGGTGGACCATGTCGCCCTGGATCGGCCCGGGGCGGACGATCGCCACCTCGATGACGAGATCGTAGAAGCGCACCGGCTTCATCCGCGGCAGCATCGCCATCTGGGCGCGGCTCTCGATCTGGAAGACTCCGAGCGTGTCGGCCTTGCGGATCATCGCGAACACCTCCGGATCGTCGTCCTGGAGATCGGCGAGGCCGATATCGATGTGCTTGTGATCCCGGAGCAGATCGAAGGCGCGGCGCATGCAGCCGAGCATGCCGAGGCCGAGCACGTCGACCTTCATGAATTTCAGCGCCTCGATATCGTCCTTGTCCCATTCGATGACGCGGCGATTCTCCATCGCCGCCGGCTCGATCGGCACGAGATCGTCGAGCCGCGCCTGGGTGAGCACGAAGCCGCCGGGATGCTGGGAGAGATGGCGCGGCGTGCCGATCAGCTGGCGCGCAAGCTCCAGGGTCAGGGCAAGGCGCGGATCCTCGCTGTCGAGATTGAGCTCCTCGGCGTGGCGCTCCTCCACGCCTTCGTTCGACCAGCCCCACACCTGGCCGGCGAGCGCCGCGGTCATGTCCTCGGGCAGACCGAGCGCCTTGCCGACCTCGCGCACCGCGCCGCGGGCGCGGTAGCGGGTGACGACGGCGGTGAGCGCGGCGCGGTGATGGCCGTAGGTCTCGTAGATCCACTGGATCACTTCCTCGCGCCGCTCATGCTCGAAATCGACGTCGATGTCGGGCGGCTCGGGCCGTTCGGGCGAGACGAAGCGCTCGAACAGCAATTCGTGCTGGATCGGATCGATCGAGGTGATTCCGAGCAGATAGCAGACGCAGCTGTTCGCCGCCGATCCGCGCCCCTGGCAAAGGATCCCCTTCGATCGCGCGAACTGGACGATCGAATTGACGGTGAGGAAATAGGGCGCGTAGCGGAGCTCGCCGATCATCTCGAGCTCGTGGCGCAATTGCCGCGCGGTCGCTTCGGGCACGCCGGCCGGATAGCGGGTCCGCGCGGCGTCCCAGCTCATCTTTTCCAGCGCTTCCTGCGCGGTCATGCCGGGGATCACCGCTTCCTCGGGATATTGGTAGCGCAGCTCCGACAGATCGAAGGTGCAGCGGCGGGCGATCTCGGCCCCGGCGGCGATCGCTTGCGGGTAAGCGGCGAAGCGCCGCGCCATTTCCCCGGGGCTCTTCAGGTGGCGATCGGCGTGGCGCTCGCGGCGAAAGCCCAAGGCGTCGATCGTGCATTTCTCGCGGATCGCGCTCATCACGTCCTGCAGCATCCGCCGCTCGGGGCTGTGATAGAGGATGTCGCCGCAGGCGACGCTGCGCACGCCGGCAGCCTCGGCCTGGGCATCGAGGCGGTGGAGGCGGAGCGCGTCGCCGGGGCGCCGGCGCTGGCTCAGCGCCTGGTAGGCGCGATCGCCGAACGTCCCCGCCAGCCGCCGCAGCAGGCGTGCATTTTCGGCATCGGCCGCATCGGGAAGGTGGATCGCGATCAGCCCGTCGGCATGGGCCTCGACGTCGCCCCAGTGGAGCGTGCACGCGCCCTTGCCGGCCCGCGCCTTGCCGATCGACAGCAAGCGGGTGAGCCGCGACCAGCCGGGGCGATCGATCGGATAGACGAGCAGGCTGGTGTCGTCGGCGAGATCGAGCCGGCAGCCGGCGACCAGCCGCACCCCGGTCGCCTTCGCCGCCTCCCAGGCGCGGACGATGCCGGCGACCGAATTGCGATCGACGACGCCGAGCGCGGGCAGGCCGAGCAATGCCGCCGCCGAGAACAATTCCTCCGCCCCCGACGCCCCGCGCAGGAAGCTGAAATGCGACGTGACCTGGAGTTCGTGATAGGTCATCGCGCACGTCCGGCGTCATGAGCCCTCGCCCCCGCATTTGGGGCGGGTAGTGTGGTGGGCAGCGAACGAGACCCATGCGGCGATCGCCCTGAGATCCTCCCCGTACCGGGGAGAGGAACCGCCGCCGTCAGGCGGTGGTGGAGGGGGTCTGGAGACCCGCGTTGCGCTGAGAGTCTCAAGATCCGAGTGGGTCTCGGAACCCCCTCCACCGCATTGCATGCGGTCCCCCTCCCCGTACCGGGGAGGATTTGAGGATCCCCATCAAAAGGGAGGAGCGAGGCGGGAACCCGGCCGACACGCGCCTCACGCGAACACCCCGTGCAGGTACCAGCTGAGATCACCGGTCGCGACGTCGACGCCGTCGCCGCGGCGATACAGCCAGAAGCGTTCGCCGCCTTCGTCCTCGACCTGGAAATAGTCGCGCACCGCCTCCGCCTCGGCGGTGCGGCGCCACCATTCGCCGAAGATCCGTTCGGGGCCGTCGGCACGGGCGATGCGGTAGGCGCGGCCGCGCCAGGTGAAGCGGCGGGGCGGCAGATCGGGGAGCAGGGCGACGACATTCTCGACCCGCTCGGGCGGCGAGAGCAGGCGGACCGGGCGCGGATAGTCCGGCCAGGGATGGACGGCGCCGAGCGGGCCGGTGCGGCGTACGCTGCGTTCCGGCACGTCGCTCTCGACCGCGGAGAGGCGGAACAGATGGCGCGCGCCGATCCGGCCGGCGAGGCGATCGACCAAAGGCGCGAGATCGGCCGACGGCGGCTCGCCGGTGAGCGCGCCGGCGACGGTCTCGGGGCCGAGCGGCTCGGTGCGCACCGCGATGAGGCGCAGCGCGTCGAGGCCATAGCCCGGCTCGATCGTCTCGATCTTCATGCCGAGCAGGCGGAGGAGGTGGCGGGAATCCCGGGTCGCGCGGGCGGTGCCGATGGTGATGCTCTGCGCCGCCCCGTCGACGCGGTCGCCGGCGAGGGTGAGGATGCGGGCGGCGAGGCCGGCCTTGGCGAGATCGTCGATCAGCCGGGCCATCAATTCGGCCATCGCCTGGGCGATCGCTTCGGGCGTGGCGATCGGCTCGGCGAAGCGCAGTTCGGCGCGCGGTGCCTCCTCCGGCACCACCGGATCGATCGGCTCGGCGGCACGGCCGAGCGCCTGATCGAGCCGGGTCAGGGTCTGCCGGCCGAAGCGGCGCTGGAGCGGCCCGCGCGGCATCGCCACCAGATCGCCGATCCGCTCCAGCCCCAGCCGCCGCGCGGTGGCGAGCGCATCCTCCTCCAGCCGCAAGGCGGCGAGCGGCAGCGGCGCCAGCGCATCGGGTTCGCCGCCGGGCGGGCACAGGCTCAAAGGCGCCGGGCCGAAGCGGGCGAGGGCGTGCGCGGCGCCCGGCGTTCCCGCGACCGCGATCCGTGCCCGATAGCCGGCGCGGGCGCAGAAACGCAGGATCCGCGCGCACATCCGTTCCTCGCCGCCGAACAGATGGGCGACTCCGCTGAGATCGAGGAACAGGCCGTCCGCCCCCGCCACGGCGGCGCGCGGAGTCCAGCGCCGGGCGGCATAGAGCGCCAGCGCATCGAGCAGGGCCGCATCGGCGCGCGGATCGGCATCGCAGACGTCGAGCCCCGGCACCAGCGCCCGCGCCTGGGTGGCGGCCATGCCGGGATGGAGGCCGAGCGCGCGCGCGGCATCGCAGGCCGCGGCGACCAGCAGCCGGTTGCCGGTGCGGGCGACGGTGACCAGCGGCGGCTCGGCCGGTGCCGCGGGGGCGGCGGCGCGCGGCGGCGCGACCGAGGGGAGCAGGTCGCGGGTGGCGATGCGGCGCTGGATGTCCTCGACATTGCGGGCGCGGAACGGGGTTTCCGCCGCTTCGGTGCGGCGGCCGAGCTCGCGGATCGACGGCCGCTGGTGCGGCGGCAGCGCTTCCGCCTGCTCCATCACCGCTTCCCGAGACCCCGAGTCCCGAGACCAGCGCGCACCCGGACGCCAGCCGCCGCCGCGCGGGCAGGAGCAATCGCCGATGCGCGTGCCCGGCGCCGCATCTTCCCCCAGCCGATCGGGTGCAGGCTGGGGCGCGATCGTCCGCGGCCCGGCCGGGCGGCCGAGCGGGGTGGAGGAGAGGCGATCGGCCGGCGGTGCAGCGGGCGCGACGACGATGCGGGCGGAAGGCCCGCTGTTACGCCGCCGCTCTTGCCGGATTCGGTCGGTGCTCAGCGCCGTCAGGCAGAGCGAGGCAACCCTTCGCATCGGGGCCCTCCATGATCCAGTGGTGGGGCTCGCCGCCGCGCTGGCGGGCGAGATCGAGGCGCCAGCGCGGGCGGCCGATGCCGGCGACCGGCAGCGGCTGCGACGGCGCGCAGCCGACCCGCCAGCGAGTCACCGCGGCGGACGGGGCGGCGAGCGGATCCTCCTCCTGGCGGCGCCATCTTTTCAGCATCAGCGCCATCGTGCCGCCTTCCTCGGCGGCGAGCTGGAGCCGGCGGGTCGCCGCCATCGGCACCTTGCGGACCTCGCCGATCACCGCGTCGAGGCCGCCGTGCCGAAGCCCTTCCTCCATCACCGCGAGCACGTCCTCGTCGCGGCCGCATTCGGCATAGAGCACGTTGTCGGGCGGGAGGCCGGCCATCGCCAGGCCGGGGGCGAACAGATCCCGCCGGGCGAGCGCCCACAGCACCGTGCCGTTGGCCGCGCAGCGGCGGGCGGCGACGGCGGCGAGGAACAGGGTGGCGGCGGCATCGTCGGACAGGCCGGGCCGGTCCGCCGCCACCTCGTGCAGGGCGGCGCAGGCGAGGCCGCCGCCCGCCAGCCGGGCATCGATGGACTCGACGCCGAAAGGCAGGCATTCGCGTGTCCCGGCGACGCCCGCCGATTCGATGGCACGCACTTCGGCCTTCAAGGCTTCGAGGCGTTCGGAACGGGCGGGGCTTGGGACCATGGCGACTCAGACTCACTTGTTCCCTTTATGTTCCGCTCTCGTTCAGCCGGAGTCAAGCCGCCGAAAGGCGTAGGTATTTTCCCGAAATGCCGCCCCCCGGGCGATCATCCCTCCAAAGCGGCGATGCGCCTCCTATTTAGGCCGCGCCGCCCGAGCCTCAGCGAAACGAGACATTCGATCCCGATGACATCCTTCCGCCGTTCCCTCCTTCCGCGTCTTCTCCTCGCCGCCGCTCCGATCGCCGCCCTTGCGGCGGCCGCACCCGCCCAGGCGGGAGCCACGCAAGCGAAGCCGGCGGCCGCGCAAGCGAAGGCGGCGGCCACACCCGCTCAGGCCAAGGCTGGCGACAGCGGCTGGTTCTATCGCGGCAGCGACATCGCGCCCGATCCGGCCTGGACGTTCGGCACCCTTCCCAACGGCCTGCGCTACGCGGTGCGGCGCAACGCCCTGCCGGCCGGCCAGGTCTCGATCCGGCTGCGAATGGACGTCGGCTCATTGGCTGAGGAGGACCCGCAGCGCGGCTGGGCCCATTATGTCGAGCATATGGTGTTCCGCGGCACAGCCGACTTCCACGACGGCGAGGCGCGGCAGACCTGGCAGCGGCTCGGCGCGAGCTTCGGCAGCGACACCAATGCCTCCACCCAGCCGACCCAAACCGTCTACCAGCTCGATCTGCCGAAGAATGACGAAGCCTCGCTGGAACTCAGCCTCAAGCTGCTCGCCAGCATGGCCGACACCGCCACCTTCGATCCCGCGATCGTCGATGCCGAGCGCGGCGTCGTCCTTGCCGAATATGGCCGCCGCCCCGAGCTCTCGGTCAAGCTCGGCGATCTCACCCGCAATTTGTTCTTCGCAGGCCTGAAATTCGCCGACCGCGACACGATCGGCACCGAAGCGACCCTGAAGGGTGCGACCGCGGCCGGGCTCAAGAGCTTCTACGAGCGCTGGTACCGCCCGGAGCGCGCGACCCTGATCCTGGTCGGCGATGCCGATCCCAAGATGCTCGAAGCCCTGGCGGCGAAGACGTTCGGCGGATGGAAGGCAACCGGCCCCGCCCCCGCCGAGCCCGCGCTCGGTGCGATCAAGGAGGTTCCCGAACTCTCCGCAGGGCTCGCCTATCCGGGCTCGCCTTATGCGGCCACCCTGAGCTGGGTGCGGCCCTATCGGAAGCTTCCGCATACCATGACGCGCGAACGCGAGGATCTCGCCGAGGCGCTCGCCAAGCGGATCGTCAATCGCCGCCTCGAAGCCAAGGCACGAGGCGACGCCGCCTTCCTCAATGCCCAGATCGGCGGCGACCGATCGACCGACATTGCCGATTATACCCAGGTGACCGTCATGGCCAAGGAAGGCCGCTGGCAGGAAGCGCTCAAGCAGGTCTATGCGATCCTCGCCGATGCGCTGCGGGCGCCGCCGAGCGACGCCGAGATCGCGCGCGAGATCGACAATCTGCGATCCTCGGGCCGATCGAACGTGGAGGGTGAGCCGACGCGCCGCTCCAACCAGTGGGCGCAGGCTCTGGTCTCGGCGATCGACGGCGACAGCATCATCTCGAGCGCCCCGGCGACTCTGGCCGTGTTCGAGGCGCTTGCCCCGCAGATGACTCCGGCGGCGGTCCAGGCCGGCCTGACGCGCCTGTTCGCAGGCTCCGGGCCGCGCATGGTGCTGCTCTCGCCCGAGCCCGTGCCGGACATCGCCAAGGCCCTGTCGGTCGCCGCGAAAGCCGAACCGGCGGCGCGCCTGGCCGACCGCAAGGTGACGATGGACGATCTTCCCGCGCTGGGCGCCCCCGGCCGCGAAGTGTCGCGCGAGCAGATCGCCGATCTCGGAGTCACCATCGTCCGCTTCGCCAACGGATCGAGCCTGGTCTTCAAGAAGACGGATTTCGAAAAGGGGCGGGTCAACGTCTCGCTGCGTTTCGGCAACGGAGTGTCGGGCCTGCCGGCGGACCGGCGGACGATCGCCTGGATGGGCTCGCTGATCGGATCGACGGGCATTGCCGGCCTCGATCTCGACGCGCTCGAGCGGCTGCTCACCGGGCGGCGGATGACGATCGGCTTCGACGTCGCCGAGGATGCGTTCGAACTGAACGGCACCACCAATGCCCAGGACCTGTCCGATCAGCTGCGGCTGCTCGTCACCAAGCTTGCTTATCCGCGCTGGGACGCGACCCTGTTCAACCGCTACAAGATTGCGGCGCTCGAAAACTACCAGCTGAGCTTCTCGTCCGCCTCGTCGCGGGCGGGCCGCGAGTTCGGCGGGTTCAACCATGGGGGCGATGCCCGCTGGAGCCCGGTCGAACGCGAGGAAATCGCCGCGTCGACTCCGCAGGACTTCCAGACATTCTTCGAGCCCCTCCTCCAGCAGGGGCCGATCGAGGCGGTGATCGTCGGCGACGTCGATCTCGAGCCCGCCGTCGCGGCGATGCTGAAGACGGTGGCGGCCCTGCCCAAACGCGCCGAGGTAACGCCGGCCCCGGCGTCGCTCGCGGTGCAGCCGCCCAAGGCCGACGCGACCGTTCGCTTCGATCATCAGGGCGATCCGGGCCAGGCCTATGCGGCGATCGGCTGGTCGACCTTCGGCGGCACCGGCAATCGCAAGGCGCGGCGCGCCTTGGCGCTGGCCGGCAACATGATCCAGGTCCGCCTGTTCGAGCGGCTGCGCGACGTCGAAGGCGCCACTTACTCCCCCAACGGCTTCGCCAGCAGCTCCGAGATCTTCGAGAAATGGGGCGTGCTCGGCGCCGCCGCCGAAGTGCGGCCCGAGCGCACCGACCTGTTCTTCCGCCTCGCCCGCGAGATCGTCGCCGACATGGCGGCCAAGCCCGCCGCGCCCGACGAGTTCGAGCGCGCGATCAGCCCGGTGATGAGCGGCCTCGACCGGCGGCTCAAGACCAACGCTTATTGGCTGTCGGCGATGGAAGGCTGGTCGCGCAAACCGGCGCTGATCGATCTCACCCGCAACCTCGTCTCCGACTACAAGGCGATGACCGCCGAGGACGTGCGCGCGGCGGTGGCGACCTATGTCGCCGACGAGAATCCGTGGGCGTTCACCGTCGTTCCGGCACGGGCGGCGGCTGCGTCCTCGCCCGCCGGCGCCACTCCGCCGCCCGCAAAAGCGGCTCCGGCTGCCGCAGCGCCTGGCCCTTCCGCCGCCGGAACGGGAGGCTGAAGGTTTCCATTCGTCGCAGAATCGCTCTAGAACGGCCGACGGTGTCCACGAGCGCAGTCCAGGCAGGAGCCCCCGGGAGGGGCGAGGCAGCAGCCAGCTGGAAGCCTTTCCGGCTTCAGCAGCAGCCCTTTTTCGACGACAAGAACCGGGCCTTCTGGATCCTCCAGTCGGCCGGGTGGGGCGGCTATTTCTTCCTGCGCAGCCTGTCGGGCCTCGCCAACAATTTCGGCTTCAACCTCGTCATCCACATCGCCCTGCTGACCGCGACCGGCTATTCGCTGACCCTGCTGATGGCGGCGATGTTCCGGCGGCTGATCAAGATGCGGCCGGTGATCACCTGGGTGACCTCGATCATCCTGGTGCTGATCGCCTCGGCCGCCTTTTCGGCGATCGAGACGTGGAGCCACGCGACCTTCGTCAAGCCCGGGATACGGCCGGAAGGGCTGCAATTCTTCGGCTCGATCATCCTCACCGTGTCGCTGCTGGTCGCCTGGTCGGCGCTCTATTACGGGATCAATTATTATCTGCTGCTCGAGGAGCAGAGCGACCGCCTGCTGCGGCTCGAGAATCAGGCGAGCGCGGCGCAGCTGGCGATGCTGCGCTACCAGCTCAATCCGCATTTCCTGTTCAACACGTTGAACTCGATCTCGACCCTGGTGCTGCTGAAACAGACCGAGCGGGCCAATGCGATGCTGTCGCGCCTGTCCTCGTTCCTGCGCTACACTTTGGTCAACGAGCCGATGGGATCGGTGACGGTGGCGCAGGAGGTGGAGACTCTGAAGCTCTATCTCGACATCGAGAAGATGCGCTTCGAGGACCGGCTGCGGCCGCGGTTCGAGATCGACGACAATGTCTCGAAGGCGCGGCTGCCGTCGCTGCTGCTGCAGCCGCTGGTCGAGAATGCCATCAAATATGCGGTCACGCCCCAGGAGGAGGGGGCGGACATCGAGGTTTCGGCGCGCAGGCTCGGCGAGCGGGTGGTGATCACCGTCCGCGACAGCGGGCCGGGCTCGGAAGACCATTGGGTGAAGGCACAGGAGTCGACGGGGGTCGGGCTCGCCAACATCCGGGATCGATTGGCGCAGGCCTATGGGCCCGATCATCGGTTCGAAACGGACACCAACAGGAGCGGGGGGTTCAGCGTTACCATTGAAATTCCATTCCAGATTGAAACATTCGAGGAGCCGAAATGACCATTCGCACGATTCTCGTGGACGACGAGCCGCTTGCCATTCAGGGCTTGCAGCTTCGCCTCGACAAGCACGAGGACGTCGAGATCGTTGAGACCTGTTCGAACGGTCGCGAGGCGATCCGGGCGATCAAGACTCACAAGCCGGATCTCGTTTTCCTCGATATCCAGATGCCCGGCTTCGACGGCTTCTCGGTGATCCAGGGACTGATGGAGGTCGAGCCTCCGCTCTTCGTCTTCGTCACGGCCTATTCCGATCACGCCATCCGCGCGTTCGAGGCGCAGGCGGTCGATTATCTGATGAAGCCGGTGGAGGAGGACCGCCTCGCCGACACGCTCGATCGGGTGCGCAACCGGCTGGCCGAGAAGCGCGGCGCCGAGGAAGCGGGCAAATTGAAGGAGGTGCTCGCCGAAGTGGCACCGGACGCGGTCGATCAGGTGGGCTCGGGCACCGGCGACGACACCCACAATTCGAACCGCTACGAGAAATTGATCAACATCAAGGATCGCGGCCAGATCTTCCGCGTCGACGTCGATTCGATCGAGAAGATCGATGCCGCCGGCGATTACATGTGCATCTACACCGGCGACAACACGCTGATCCTGCGCGAGACGATGAAGGATCTCGAAAAGCGCCTCGATCCCCGCCGCTTCCAGCGCGTCCACCGCTCCTGCATCGTCAATCTCGATCAGGTCCGGCAGGTGAAGCCGCACACCAACGGCGAATGCTTCCTGGTGCTGGAAAGCGGCAGCCAGGTGAAGGTCAGCCGGTCCTATCGCGATGTCGTCGCCCGGTTCGTTCACTGAGGCTTCCGGGGAAGCGCTTCCGCGCTTCCCCACTCCGATCCTCACCGCGCAGGGCGCACCCCGTCTTGCGCGGTTCTGCATGGCAGCGAGCGCGAGGGGAGCACGATCTGGCCGCGATTGCCGTTCCCCTCCGCATTCATGCCTTGGAGCCTACGCCGGTGCGCACGGCCGAGATCGGGGTTTCCAACCTGCTCTGCGGGATGCTCGCCGCCTGGCTGCTCGGCGGCGGCATGGACAGGAAGGCGCGCCCGTTCTAGCCTTTTGGGGATGAGCATCTGGGGAGAGAAAGCGCGCGCCTTCGCAGCGCTGCACCGGCGGGGCGACCCGCTGATATTGTTCAACATCTGGGATGCAGGCAGCGCCCGAATCGTCGCGGAGGCGGGGGCCAAGGCAATCGCCACCGGCAGCTGGTCGGTCGCCGAAGCCAATGGCTATGGCGACGGCGAGCAGGTCCCGCTCGATTTCGTGCTCGGCAATACCGCCCGCATCGCCGCCGCGATCGACCTGCCCGTGACGATCGATTTCGAGGGCGGCTATGCCGAAGACCCTGACGAGGTCGCGGCGAATGTCGCCGCGCTCGCCGAAGCGGGCGCCGTCGGCTGTAATTTCGAGGATCGGATCGTCGGCGGCGAGGGGCTGCACGGCGTCGAGCGCCAGGCCGCACGCATCGCCGCGATCGTCGCCGCGGCCCCGGACGGCTTCTTCGTCAACGCGCGCACCGACGTCTTCCTGTCCGTTGCCCATGTCGAGCACGCTTCCCGCGTCGAGCAAGCGCTGGAGCGTGCGCGCGCTTACGCCGATGCCGGCGCCAAGGGCCTGTTCGTGCCCGGGCTGGCGGAGGAGGCGCTGATCGAGCGGGTCTGCGCCGAAAGTCCGCTTCCGGTGAACATCATGGTCTGGCCGGGTCTCACGCCGTCGCTGTCGCGGCTCGCGGAACTCGGCGCGGCACGGATCAGCCACGCCGGTGCGCCGTGGCGCGTGGCGATGCAGGCGCTGGCGTTACCGGCCGCCGCAGCGCATCGCGGCGAAGGCTGAGCCTGCGCACATTTACAGGAGGAGGCTCTATGGCGCAGGTGACCGGATTGGGCGGGATCTTCTACAAGGTCGAGGATCCCGAGCGGACGGCGCGCTGGTACAAGGATATGCTCGGCGTCGGCGGCGACTGGGGCGTCCTGTTCCCGTGGAAGCAGGACACGAGCGGAGAGGCATATAGCCTGCTGTCGCCGTTCAAGGCACAAAGCGACTATTTCGCGCCGAGCGACACGCAATTCATGATCAACCTGCGCGTCGACGATCTCGATGCGTTCACCGCCGAGCTCGCGGCGAAAGGCATCGAGATCCTCGGCCGCCAGGACGAGGATTATGGATCCTTTGCCTGGATCCTCGACTGTGACGGGATCAAGATCGAGCTCTGGCAGCAGAAAGGCGCTGCGCCTGCCTAGCTCCTATTCATGACCGGCGAAGGCGAAGCCGCCTGCCGCTGCTGCCGCCCTCGCCCGACTTGAGCACGTTCCTGCGGAACAGCATCGCGCCGAGGCTGACGATCAGCCACACCCACAGAGCCTGCCAGGCGAGCGCGAGCAGGTGCGGCCACAGCTCCTCGAGCTGGGCGGCGCGGGCGACCATCGCCAGCGGCGAGCTGAACGGTACCGCGGCGGCAGCGATGCCGAGCAGGCTGTTGGGCTGGCCGACGGAGAAGGAGGCAAACAGGAAGATCAGCAATTGCGCGACCGTCACCGGCATCGAGAGGGTCTGCACTTCGCGAACCGAATTGGCCTGGCTGCCGATGCCGAGGAAGACTGCGCCGAGCAGCAGGTAATTGGCCGCGTAATAAATGAGGCCGAGCAGGATGAAGAGCGGCCAGCCGACTGCCGGCTCCGGCAGACCGCCGGGCCCTTGGCCCCACAGCAAGGAGGCGGTGATCCCGCCCGCGGCCCACACCGCGATCCCGACGCAGGAAATGGCCAGCATCGAGACGAGCTTGCCGACGAAGATCGCGTCGATCGGCACCGCCGCGGCAAGCACCTCGATGATCTTGTTGCCCTTCTCCTCCAGCAGGTTGGACAGCAACATGCCGGCGAGCAGCACGGTCAGCATGAACAGCAGCAGCTGGGTCGCGCGAGCGGTGATCGCGCGCAGCGTCGCGACGCTGCCGGCGGACTGGGCGACAGGATTCACCCGGATCTCGGTCAGCGCGATCGGTGTCCGTGCGAGCGCCTCGGTCTGCCGTGCTTCGTCGAGGATGAGGGTGATCTGCCGGTGCTGCAGTCCGCCGGCGCCGAGCGAGCCGGTGAGCGTCGGCCGATCCGGCACTCCGGTCAGCACCGCCACGACCTTCTTGTCGCGCGCGCCGAGCAATATCCGGGCCTGATCGGCGACATCGTAGTCGGGGTCGAACTGCACGAGATCCGGCAGCGAACGCTCGCCGAACGATGGGTCGAGCCGGGCCTTGGCCTGCGCGATCGGTGCGAACGCGGCCTTGCTCGCGATCACCGCCACGGTCGGCTTGACGTCCTGCCGCGCCATCTTCTCCGTGAGATTGCCGAACACGACCGAGATGGCGATGATCGCCAACGGCCCGATCAGGAACAGCAGGAAGGTGCGCGACCACACGGTCGCCATGAAGTCGCGGCGGCCGATGACGAACGCGGCGCGGACGAAGCTCTTCATCGGGATGCATCCTCCTGCATCTGACGCGCGGCCGCTTCGCCGGCGATGGCGACGAAGGCGTCATGAAGGCCCGGTCGCTCGATCGACAGCTCCTCGATTCCGGCGCCGCCGTCGATCAGCGCCTTGAGCAGAGGCTCGATGCCGCTCTCCGGGAGCTCGAAATGCCACAGCGAGTCGATCTTCTTCGTATCGGAGGGGAAGGCGGCGCGCCACGGACCCTCGGCATTGCGGGTGCGCAGCCGCACTTGCGGGCGCAGGCGATTGCGCGCGTCCTCGACCGTGCCTTCGAACCGGATTCGTCCCCCGGCGATGATCGCCACCCGCTCGCACAATCGCTCGGCGTGGGCGATGACGTGGGTGGAGAAGATCACCGTCGCGCCGGCCGCCGCTTCGTCGCGGATCAGCGCCTCGAGCCGCCCCTGGTTGATCGCGTCCAGCCCCGAGAACGGCTCGTCGAGCACGATCAGCTTCGGGCGGTGGACGATCGTTCCGAACAATTGCACGGTCTGCGCCATGCCCTTGGACAAAGCCTTGATCGGCTTGTCGACATAATCGCCGAGCCCGTTGTCGCGCAGCAATCCTTCCGCGCGGGCGCGGCCGACCGACAGCGGAAGGCCGCGCAGCGCACCGATGAAGGCGATCGATTCCCGCGCCGACATCGACTGATAGAGGCCGCGCTCCTCGGGCAGGTAGCCGACCTGCCCTGCGACATCGAGCGGCGCGTCATGGCCGAGCAGGCGCCGCTCGCCGCGATCGGGATCGATGATCCCGAGCAGCATCCGCAAGGTGGTCGTCTTGCCGGCGCCGTTGGGGCCGAGGATGCCGTAGATGCTGCCCTGGGGGACTGCGATATCGACGCCATCCACCGCGGTCTTGCCGTCGAAGGCCTTGAAGAGCCCTTTAGCCTCAATAGCTAAGCCACTGACCACTTTGTCGTACCCCCTGCGGCAAATGTGGTAGCGGGGTCGAATGAACGAAGGCAAGCCCGGGCTGCGCGAAAGGCTGGAGGCGAAGGCGAGGGAACTCGGCTTCGCCGCCGTCGGAGTCGCACGTGCGGATGCCGCGCCCAAGACGGCGGAGCGGCTGCGCCAGTGGCTCGCCAACGGATCCCATGGCGACATGCTGTGGATGGCGGAAACGGCGGAACGACGGGCCTCGCCGGCGGGCCTGTGGCCGGATGTCCGCTCGGTGATCTCGCTGGGCATGAGCTATGCGCCGGCGGTCGATCCGCTCGCGCTTGCCCAGGCGCCGGAGATCGGCCGCATCTCGGTCTACGCCCAGGGCGCCGACTATCACGACATCGTCAAGAAGGCGCTGAAGGCGCTGGCGCGGTGGCTGGTCGAAGAAGCGGGGTGCGAGCTCAAGGTGTTCGTCGACACCGCGCCGGTGATGGAAAAACCGCTCGCCGAGGCGGCGGGCCTCGGCTGGCAGGGCAAGCACACCAATCTCGTCAGCCGGACGGACGGCAGCTGGCTGTTCCTCGGCGCGATCTACACCACGCTCGAGCTCGCGCCGGACGCGGATGCCGCGGCGGCGGCAGATCGCGACGGCGCGAATCTCGGACCCGCCATCCCGCCTCACCGCGTCCATTGCGGCAGCTGCTCCGCGTGCCTCGATGCCTGTCCGACCGGCGCCTTTCCGGCACCTTTCCAGATCGATGCGCGGCGCTGCATTTCCTACCTGACGATCGAGCATAAGGGCCCGATCCCCGAGGAGTTCCGCGACTCGATCGGCAACCGCATCTACGGCTGCGACGATTGCCTGTCGGTCTGCCCCTGGAACCGCTTCGCCGACACCGCGCGCCGCAACCAGGCCTTTCTACCGCGGGCGGAACTCACCGCGCCGGCGCTGGCCGATATCCTCGCGCTGGACGATCCGAGCTTCCGCACCGTCTTCGCGGGCTCGCCGATCAAGCGGATCGGACGCGGTCGCATGGTCCGCAACGCTGCCATCGCTGCCGGCAATAGCGGCCGGGCCGAACTCGTTCCGGCGCTTGAAAGACTCCTCGAAGACGAAGATCCGGTGGTATCGGAAGCGGCGGCCTGGGCGGTCGCTAAACTTCGTCGGACGCTCCTGCCGGCCGCCTGATCGGCCGGAGCCTTCGCACGGTGACGGCCGCATTGTCATTTCGAGATCACGACGCTAGTTGCTAATGATAGTGATTCGCAACAAGGCAGGCGACCGATGATGGGAATGGTGATCATGGCGGCGATCCAACGGTCTGCTGCGGAAGCGTCCCGCGGCTGGATCTCGGCAATCGAGCGGACCCAAACCAGCCCTGGAAAGTCCATCCGCGCTTTCGCCACACGCCGCTGAGGACCCGCACATGTATCTTTATGTCGATCGGCCCTGCGCCGACCTTGCCCCCGGTGCGCGCTTTCTCGTCGCCGCAATGCGTGAATGGGTGGCGGCCACCCAGGCCGGGCGCTGCTCGTGCCGGGCGCTCGCCCCGGGCTTCGGTGCCGCCGGCGCACGCGAGATCCTGCCGCACTTTCAGATGATGATGGCGGTGCTGAACCGCGACGGCCTGACTGCGCTGCGCTTCGGGGGCCGTTGCCGCCCGACCGTGGTCGAAGACGAGGCCGTGCTGCTCGGGTTGCTGGATCGCGCCGCCGGCGGGCTCTCCTGCCTCGTCGCCGCACGGGCGCTGGTCACCCCGGCGATGGCGCCGATCCTCGTTCGCGCCCTGGCTGCGGTCGCGTCCGGCCTGCTCGCGCCGCCGCGAGGGCACCGCGCCAACGAGGGCAAGGCCGAGGAGGACGAGCGTTGAACGTGCCGGTCCGCCTTCCGCTCGTCCAGCCCGATCAGCCGGCCTTCGATACGGTCGCGGTGCGCTGGGTCCACCACTGGAACAGCCACTTGTTCAGCCTCGCCGTCGAACGGCCGCGCAGCTTCCGCTTCCGCTCCGGCGAATTCGTGCTGCTCGGGCTTCACGACGGCAGCAGGCCGCTGATGCGGGCTTACTCGATCGCCAGCGCCGCTTATGCCGAGGAGCTCGAATTCCTGTCGATCAAGGTCGAGCATGGCCCGCTGACCTCCCGTCTCCAGCGGATCGAGCCCGGCGATCTTCTCTATCTCGGCCGCAAGCCGACCGGGACCTTGGTCGCCGATGCCCTGACGCCGGGGAGCCGGCTGTTCCTGTTCGCGACCGGCACCGGCCTTGCGCCGTTCCTCAGTCTGCTCCGCGATCCCGATACCTATGACCGGTTCGCGCAGATCATCCTGGTGCATTCGGTTCGGCGGGTGAGCGATCTTGCCTGGCGGGACCAGCTTACCGGCCAGCTCGCCGACGATCCGCTGGTCCGCGACCAGGCCTTGCTGCAGCTTCTCTATGTGCCGACGGTCACCCGCGAGCCATTCCACACGTCCGGCCGCATCCAGGCGCTGATCGACGACGGCAGGCTGTTCGGTCCGCCTTTGCACGGGCCGGCCCGGCTCGATCCGGCGATCGATCGGATCATGCTCTGCGGCAGCAGCGCGATGATCGCGGACCTTTCGGAGCGTCTCGCCACGCTCGGCTTCGAGGAAGGCTCGAACGCGCGGCCGGCGCATTTCGCGGTGGAACGCGCGTTCGTCGGCTGACCCGGCCGGGTCTTTTCGTCAGCGGTGCTGCGTCGTCCTGCCGAGCGCGGCGACGCAGCTCGCGCGGTCGAAGTCGCGGCCGTCGGGCAGGCGCGCATCGACATGGGTGACGATCGGATCGCCGCCGCCGCGCGGCGGGTAAAGATAGGCGTCGAGGACGCAGGCGGGCCCGGAAAATTGCAGCTTCCGCGCCGAGCCTTCGCGAACGTCGAGATCGGGCCGGCCGAATTGCGCTTCGATCACCTTGGCAGTGCGGCCGATCACATTTTCGAGGCCGACGACGCTGTAGACTCGCGGCGCCGGCAACTGGACGCGCGGCGGCGTCGCGGGCGCGATCTCGGTCTTGGCCACGCAGGCGCCGAGCAGCGGCAGCAGCAGGAGAGGCGCGGTCTTGAGCTTCATCTCTTGCCTTTGTGAAACACGTGGGTGGCGGCCGCAGCCCCTATCAGCGGCGCGAGCAGATTGGCAAAGGGAATGAGAAACAGCCACGTCGCGCCGAGGCCAAGCAGCGCCCGTTCGAGTCGAGTCTCCCGCAGCCAGGCCTCAAGCGCCGCTCCCTGATGGTGCCGCGCCGCCACCATCTCACCGAGGTCCCGGCCGAGCGCCAGGGCGTTGACCGCCGAGAACAGCAGCAAAGGTCCGATCCCGGTGATCAGCAGCAGCAGGTAGAATGGGAGCGCGATCAGATTCCAGAGCAGGATCCGCCCGGCCGAGCGCAGCGAAAGCGAGATGCCCCGTCCCAGCGCAACCGGCCGGCCGCGCGCATTCGGGTAATGACGGGCTTCGACCGCTTCCACGATCTCGTCGGAGAACAGCCCGATCACGCCGATCGCGATCGCCGGGAACAGGAACCACAGGCTGAGGAGACCGAGCGCCAGGCCGGCGAGAGTTCCGCCCCCGGCACCGAGCGGACAGGAACCGTCGAACGGCCCGATTCCACACGGATCGACACCGGTCAGCAGCCAGGCCGCTCCCGCGGCGGCCGCGGCGAACAGGACAAGGGTCACCAGCAGCGATTTGGCGAGCACCTTCAGGAAGACAGGGTCGCCGATCTGGCCGAGAGCGCGCGTGAAAGCGGTAAGCATCGCCCTTGCTGCCCCGTTCGCGGCATCAGGGTCAAGGTCGAAGCCCTGCTCCTCTCAGGCGCTCGCGAAAGCCGGCGGCGAACAGGCATTCCACGACCTTGCGCTTTGTTCTAAAGGCGCACGCTTTCCCGGCTATGAAAGAGTGAATGTGACCGACACCCGCCTCGACGTCCTCTGCATCGGCAACGCGATCGTCGACGTCATCGCCGCCGCCGACGAAGCCTTTCTCACCGCCGAAGGGCTCGACAAGGGATCGATGCGGCTGATCGACGCCGACGAGGCGACCCGGCTCTACGGCAAGATGGGCCCCGGACGTGAGGTAAGCGGCGGCTCGGCCGGCAACACCGCCGCCGGCATCGCCATGCTGGGCGCCCGCGCCGGCTTTGTCGGCCAGGTCGCCAACGACCAGCTCGGCGAAGTCTATGCCCATGACATCCGCTCGATCGGCGTGGAGTTCACGACCCCGGCGAGCGACGGCGGTGAGGTGCCGACCGCGCGGTCGCTCATCCTCGTCACCCCGGATGCGCAGCGGACGATGAACACCTTCCTCGGCGCCGCCCAGCATCTCGACACCGCCAAGCTCGACGAAGAGCAGGTGAAGAGCGCCGCAATTCTTTATCTGGAAGGCTATCTCTGGGATCCGGAAACCCCGCGCGCGGCGATGGAGCGGGCGATCGAACTCGCCCATGCCGCCGGCCGCCGGGTTGCCTTCACCCTGTCGGACAGCTTCTGCGTCGATCGCCACCGCGACGGCTTCCTGAAGCTGATCGAAGACAGGAAGGTCGACATCCTCTTCGCCAATGAAGCGGAAATCGTGTCGTTGACCGGCGAGAAGGATTTCGATTCCGCAATTGTCGCCGCCGCGCCGCGCGTGCCTCTGCTCGTCGTCACGCGCAGCGAGAAGGGCGCCGTCGCCGTCGAGAACGGGCAGCGCGTCGATGTCGCTGCCGAGCCGGTCGACCAGATCGTCGACACCACCGGCGCCGGCGACCTCTTCGCCGCGGGCTTCCTCGCCGGTCTCGCCCAGGACCGCGGCCTGGAGCACAGCCTCCGCATGGGCGCAATCGCCGCGGCGGAAGTGATCTCGCATTATGGTGCGCGTCCCGAAGCCGATCTGAAGGCGCTGGTCGCCCAGAAGCTCGGCTGAGCCCGCCGATCCCGTCCCGGTCAAATGGCGAGGGGAGCTATGGCTCCCCCGTCGGCGGGTGCGCGCCTTCGCTTAAGCGCAGACAACAAGCACAGCAGCATCCATTCAGCGCGGGCCGGCTAGAGGCGGAAATCGAAGGAGAGCCGCTGAGTGTCCGATGACCGCCTGTATCTGATCGAATGCAATGCGGGTGCCGCGGCCATGCCGCGCAACGTCCTGACGGCCCACGGTTACAGCGTGCACGTTGTGACCGCCGAAGACTTCGCGCCCGATGCGGCGCATTCCGGCGCGCGCCCTATCCTGATCGCGACCTCCGGTACCGACCTCGGTTGCGCGCGCGCCGTGCTCCAGGCGCTCGGGGGCAGGGATGCGCAGGTTCCGGCCTTCGTCATCAATCCGGGATGCGGGCTGCGGCAGGCGGCAGGATTGCTGCACAGCGGGGCGGCCGACGTGATCGACGAGGGCGTGCCGGGAAGCGCGCTGCTCGGCAGCGTCGCGACCTTCGCCCGCGAACCTGTGCTTTTGCGGGAGTAGCCGCCGCCGTCAGAGGGCGCGCAGGCGACTGCGCCGGCACCAAAAAAGGGAGGCTTTCGCCTCCCTTTTTCATGCGCCGGGGATCCGGTCAGCGTGTCTCGCCGACACCGGGTATCTCCGGCTCCAGATCATGCAGTTCCGGTTCGTGAACCTCCACCAGGCCGCGGCCGAGATGGCTGTTGCGATAGGAATAGCCATAATAAACGATCAAGCCGATTCCGGTCCAGACCGGCAGGACGAGCATCGCATCGCGCGGCAGATTGAGGAACAGGAACACGCAGCCGATGATCGTCAGCGGACCGACCAGCCACAAAGCGGGAACCCTGAACTTGCGCTCCCGCGAGGGATCGCGGCGGCGCAGCAGCATCACGGCGATCGCCACCATCATGAAGGCGTAGAGCGTACCGGCATTGGCGATGTCGGCCAGCGCGCCGACCGGCAGGAACGCCGCGGCAAGCGCGACGACGACGCCGGTAAGAGCGGTGACGACATAGGGAGTCCGCCATTTCGGGTGGACCTTGGAGAGACCTTCCGGAAGCAGGCCGTCGCGCGACATCACGAAGAAGATGCGGGTCTGGCCGAACAGCAGGATGAGGATCACCGACGGCAGCGCCAGGAAGGCGGCGATGCCGAGCGCGTTGCCGACCGCACCGAAGCCGATGTTGCGCAGGACGTGGGCGAGCGCCTCGTTGGAGCAGACCAGAGCCTGGGCATGCGCCGGCATCGCGCACTGGCGGGCGAGCTCTTCCGAGCCGGCCGGGAAGGGCACGCCGCCCGGTCCCATGATCGGCTGGCCGCCGATCGTGCCGATCGCGCCGGCGGCAACGAGAATGTAGAAGATGGTGCAGATGCCGAGCGAACCGATCAGGCCGATCGGCACGTTGCGCTGGGGATTCTTGGTTTCTTCGGCCGCCGTCGAGACGGCGTCGAAGCCGACATAGGCAAAGAAGATGGTGGCTGCCGCGCCGACGGCGCCGACGCCCGAGCCGAAGCCGCCGAACAGGCCCGCCGGCAGGAACGGGTTGAAATTGGCGGTTTCGACCTTCGGGAGGGTCAGCACCATGAAGGCCGTGAGGGCCGTGATCTTGATCGCGACCAGAACCGCATTGACGCGTGCGCTTTCACTGGTGCCGATCATCAGCAGCCAGGTGACGAGCAGGGCGATGATCAGCGCCGGCAGGTTGATGAGGCCGCCCGGTGCGCCGCCGAGCGCGAGCGGACCGGCGCTCAGCCAGGGCGGCAGGGTTATGCCGAGGAATTCCTGCAGGATCGTGCCTGAAAAGTAGCCGGACCAGCCGACCGAGACCGCGCTTGCCGCGATCGCATATTCGAGCACCAGGGCCCAGCCGACCGTCCAGGCGAGCAGCTCACCCATTACCGAATAGGTGTAGGTGTAGGCGGATCCCGCGACCGGAAGCATCGCCGCGATTTCGGCGTAGCAGAGTGCGGCGACGATGCAGACCGCGCCGGCGATGATGAAGGCCAGCATCAGGCCGGGCCCGGCCTTCTGCGCGCCGGCGGCGGTGAGTACGAAGATGCCGGTACCAATGATGCAGCCGATCCCGAAAAGCGTCAGCTGCAGAGCGCCCAACGAGCGGTGCAGCGACTTTTTCTGAGCGGTGGCAAGAATGGCATCGAGAGGCTTTACGCGCCCGAAGATCATTACCCGTCCCCTTGAAATGTCAGGCGCATTGAACGCGCCTTTATGGATTGGCGCGGAGCCTAAACACTAAATTCCCGGCCGCAAAGCGAGAAACTCGCCGGGCGTCGCGGGGGGGATGACCTGGGCGTCGCCGCCCCGCCGCTCAGCGCGCGAGCATCGGCCCGAGCGGTCGGCCGCCGAACAGGTGGACGTGGAGGTGCGGCACTTCCTGGCCGGCATGGCCGCCGACATTGGCGAGCAGGCGGTAGCCGGGCGCAACCAGATCGAGGGCGCGTGCGACATGGCCCACGGCGCGGACGAAGCCGCCAATCTCCTCGTTCGACCCCCGCGCTGAAAAATCGTCCCAAGAGACATAGGCGCCTTTGGGAATGACGAGGATGTGGGTCGGTGCGGCCGGATTGATGTCATGGAAGGCGAGCGCCCATTCGTCCTCGTAGACGGTCTTGTTCGGAATCTCGCCGCGCAGGATCTTCGCGAAGATGTTGTCGGGATCGTAGGGGCGGGTCGCGTCGATCGCCATCGATGGGCTCCTCGTCTGATGGTTGTCTGCTGGCGTCCAGGACAAGCCTTACGGCGTCCCCGACTGGCGGGGAAGCGCGTCTCCTTGATCGGGGGAAACCCGGCCTGCACGCGCCCCGATTCCACCGAACTCGCGCAATCCGAGCGCGCAAATGCTTGACCCGTCCCGTCGCGGCGCTACCACGGGCCTCATGCAGGACGATATGCCGGACAGCCTGATTCCCTATGACGAGATCGTGCAGGAGGCCCTGCGCGCCGTCGTCGGTCGTGTGCTTGGCGAGGTCGAATCGACCGGGCGCCTCCCCGGCGAGCACCATTTCTACATCACCTTCAAGACGGGCGCCGCCGGAGTCGACATCCCGCGCCACCTCTCGGAGCGCTTCCCGGACGAGATGACCATCGTCATTCAGAACCGCTTCTGGGATCTCAAGGTCGCCGAAGACGGGTTCGAGGTCGGTCTCAGCTTCAACCAGATGCCGGCCAAGCTCGTCATCCCCTTCTCGGCGATCACCGGCTTCGTCGATCCCGCGGTCAATTTCGCTCTCCAGTTCCAGGCGCAATCGGACGAAGGCGATCTCCAGGACCACGAGGAAGCCGAAAACGATCATCCGGTCGCCGAGCCGGTCGAGGATGGCTCCAACGTCGTCTCGGTGGATTTCAGCCGCAAGAAATAACGCCGGCTATCCGGCCGTCTGCATCCTTATTCGCAATCACGACGGCTCGGCGCGATGCGCGCGGCGCCTGATCGTAGGCGGGCTGCGCGCGGAGCGCGCCGTGCGCCTTCCCTTGCGCCTGCCGAGGCCATAAAGGGCGCGGCGAAGATCAGCGCAACGGAGTCTCCATGGCATCGCTCACCCCCACCCGCACCGAAACCGACAGCTTCGGCCCGATCGACGTTCCCGGCGACAGCTATTGGGGCGCGCAGACCCAGCGCTCGATCCAGAACTTCCCGTTCGGCCCGCGTGAGGCGATGCCGTCCGAGATCGTCCACGCGCTCGGCTTCGTCAAACAGGCGGCGGCGCGGGTGAATGCACGGATCGGCGGTCTCGACGCCGGTCTGGCCGAGGCGATCCAGCAGGCCGCCGGCGAAGTCGCGGCGGGCGATCTCGACGATCAGTTCCCGCTCGTCATCTGGCAGACCGGATCGGGCACCCAGTCGAACATGAATGCCAACGAGGTGATTGCCGGCCGCGCCAACGAGATCCTCAGCGGAAATCGCGGCGGCAAGAGCCCGGTCCATCCCAATGATCACGTCAACAAGGGTCAATCGTCCAACGACAGCTTCCCGACGGCGATGCACATCGCTGCGGCACGCGCCGTGGAATCCCGTCTGATCCCGGCTCTGGAGACGATGCACCGCCGCCTCGCCGCCCAGGCTGCGGCCTGGGATCCGATCGTCAAGATCGGCCGCACCCACCTCCAGGACGCGACGCCGCTCACCCTCGGCCAGGAATTTTCCGGCTATGCGGCGCAGATTGCGGACGGGATCGATCGCGTCCGCGGCGTGCTTCCGCGCGTCTATCGCCTCGCCCAGGGCGGCACCGCCGTCGGCACCGGCCTGAATGCCCCGAAGGGCTTCGCCGAGGAATTCGCAGCCGAGGTCGCCAAGCTCACCCGGCTTCCGTTCACCAGCGCGCCCAACAAGTTCGAAGCGCTCGCCAGCCACGACACGCTGGTCGAGCTTTCGGGCGTGCTCAACGTGCTCGCAGTGTCGCTGACCAAGATCGCCAACGACATTCGCCTGCTCGGCTCCGGCCCGCGTTGCGGCCTTGGCGAACTGAAGCTGCCGGAAAACGAGCCCGGAAGCTCGATCATGCCCGGCAAGGTCAACCCCACTCAGGCCGAGATGCTGACCATGGTCGCCGCCCAGGTGATGGGCAATCACGTCGCGGTGACGGTCGGCGGCCTCCAGGGCCACATGGAACTGAACGTGTTCAAGCCGGTGATCGCCGCCAACGTGCTGCGCTCGATCGACCTGCTCGCCACGGGCATGGAGAGCTTCACCGAGCGTACCCTCGACGGCCTCGAGCCGGACGAGCGCCGCATCGCCGATCTGATGAACCGGTCGCTGATGCTGGTCACCGCGCTCGCACCCGAAATCGGCTACGACAATGCCGCCAACATCGCCAAGCACGCCCACAAGAAGGGGCTGACGCTCAAGGAAGCCGGCCTCGAGCTCGGCCTCGTCGATGCGGAGACCTTCGATCGGGTGGTGAAACCGGAAAGCATGCTCGGCCGCTGACAGGACGAATCCGCGCCTGTTCGGCGCGGATTCGTGAACTCTTCGCCTTCCGATCCGCGCTCGCGCCCGGCTACAGCGCCGTGCAGGGACGCGGGAGGGGCGAGATGATCGAGATACGCGAAGATGATCTGTCGGACGACGACGTGCGCGCGCTGCTGGCGCTGCACCTCAACGGCATGCACGCCAATTCGCCGCCGGGCCACGTCTTCGCGCTCGATCTTTCCGGGCTTCGATCGGCCGAGGTGACGGTCTGGACGGCCTGGGTCGACGGCGCGCTCGCAGGGATCGGCGCGCTCAAGGATCTCGGCGACGGAACCGGCGAACTGAAATCGATGCGCACCCACCCCGATCATCTCCGCAAGGGGGTTGCCGCGGCGTTGCTGGAGCATGCGATCGCGGCGGCGCAGGCACGCAAGTATCGCCGCGTCAGCATCGAAACCGGCACCGGCGAGGCCTTCGAGCCGGCGCTTGCGCTCTACCGCAAGCGCGGCTTCGGGCATGGCGAGCCGTTCGGCGGCTATGCGCATACCGAGTTCAACCAGCTGCTGCATCTCGCGCTTTGACGCGCGTTCAGCGGCTGTCTGGCGTCCGTTTCGAGTAATAATCGGCGAGCACGCCGAAGGCCTGCTTGCGCTCGCCGGTCTCGGAGATCAGGCCCTTGCGGTTCCAGCCCTGCTGGTAGACCGGGTGCTGGCGGCGCGGCGAGCGGAAGTCCTTGAGGATCCAGGGGGACATGCCGGCGAGGAACGGGATGCTGTCCGCCATGGCGAGCGTCTGGCGATAATATTCGGCCTGGAACTCCTCGGAGAATTTGCGGCGAAGGCCGGCGTCGAGGAAGCCCGCCTTGGCGTCGGCGCCGAATTCGGAGAGGATCAGCGGCTTGGTCGCCCCGCTCCGCCAGCCGATCGCCGGCAGCGCCTCGAGCCGGTCGCCGCTATACCAGCCATTGTAGGTGTTGATCGCCATCACATCGAGCTGCGCGACCAGCGGATCGTCGATCACCATCTCGATCCTGCCGTTTTTCTCGTCGCGGCGGGTGAGCAAGGCGGCGGTGACGAGGCGGCTGTCGTCGAGCGCGCGCACGTCCCGGACAAGGGTGGTGAGGAACGCGTTGCGGGGTTCCGAGACCGGGGTCTCGTTGGCGACGCTCCACAAGGCGATCGATGCGCGATTGCGGTCGCGCAGGATGTTTTCGGCCAGCATCCTGCGCGCGACCGCCAGCGTTTCCGGCCTTGCGAAGGCGACGCGCCAGTAAACCGGCACCTCGCTCCACACGATCAGCCCGAGTTCGTCCGCCATCCGGGTCATCACCTCGGAATGCGGATAATGGGCGAGGCGAACGAAATTGCCGTGCAGCCCGTCCTTGATCTCGGACAGCAAGGCGCGCGCCGCCGCCGGCGTGATCGCGCGCGTCGGCTCCTTGCCGAGTTCCTCCTCGTGCAGCGAGATTCCGCGCAGGAAGATCGGCTTGCCGTTGAGCAGGATTCGGGTGCCGCGCACCTCCAGGGTGCGGAACCCGATCCGGTCGGAAAGGACATCTTCGCCGCTCTCGAAGCGCACGTCGTACAGTGTCGGACTTTCGGGCGACCAGCGTTTCAGCGCGCGCGGCGCCGCTGCCTCGCCAGTCCAGCGGCCTTGCGAATCCGCCGTTCCCGAGAGAGTGAGTCCGAGCGCGGGGATGCGAACCCGCACGGGACGGCCTGCCGCGGACGGGCCGTCGAGGGTCATGCTCGCCCGGATCCGGCCGGCGCCCGTCAGCCGAATCCAGGCATCGTCGACATAGGTTGCCGGCGTGGTGACCAGGCGGACCGGACGAATGACGCCGCCATAAGTCTCCCAATCGGTGACCGTCGGCGGCACCGTGTCGTTCGACCGTTCGGAATCGACGCCGATCGTGATCTGGTTCTCGCCGGCCCGAAGCTTGCCCGTGACTTCCAGCGCGAACGGCGTGAATCCACCCTCGTGGGTGCCGACGAGGGCGCCGTTCACATAGATGCTGGCGCGATAGTCGACGGCACCGAAGTGGAGGAACTGGCGCTCGCCCGGGCGCGGCGCCGCCTCGAAGCGGCGCTGATACCAGACGAGGCCGTCATAATAGCGCATCGTTGCGTCATGGGTGATCCACGAGGACGGCAGGCTGGTGACCGGCGCCCGGCGCATGTCGAGCTCCCACAGGGCGTAAGGATCCTTGCGGGTTTCGGCGTCGACGTCGACATCGGCGTAGCGCTGGTGCGTGCGGCCGGGCGCCTCGCCGTGAAACCCGGCGACTCCGTCGCGATAGGGATCCACCGACCAGTTCCAGGGACCCGACAGATCCGTGCCGGCGCGGCCCGACGCGTTGACCAGCACCCGATCGGGAAGAAGCTGCGCGGCCGCGGCGTCGGGAAACGCCCCTGCCATTGCCAACGCACACGCGACCAGGGCCAACCACTTCCTCGCCATCCCGCTCTCTCCTCGGTATTTTGAGAGAGCTTTCGGGCAAGGCACGTGGCCGTGCAAGCCTCCCCGCGAGGCGTTCCTAGCTTCGTACCGCCTTGAGGGCGGCGATATGGTCGCGGATCACCCTCTTCGTGCTCTCGTCGCCGTCGAACACGCTGTACCAGCCCTGCGGTTCGTGCGGCGGATCGCCGAGATAGGAGGTGTCGCCGGGCTGGAAACGATGATCGGGGCTCGACGCGCGGCCTGCGCCGCCCCACGCCCAGAAGTTGGAGGCCGCGAGCGGGCCGCCGGCTTTGGCGTTGGCGAGCACCGCATCGTAGATCAGCGCGTAGAAGCGGTCCTTGAAGGTGGTCGGGGTGCCCGGATCGTAGAGTCCCTTGTCGCGCGGGAAGCCGAACTCCTCGATCACCAGCGGCTTGCCGAGCTGAGTCGCGAGCGCGATGTGGTCGGCGATGTAGGTTCTGACCTTCGCGGCGCCGGCATCGAAGGTGCCGAGCAGGTCGGCGCTGTCCACCCAGGTCCAGTTGAGCGGCCAGATATGGGCGGTGAGATAGTCGATGCTGCTTGGGCTGTGCGCCTCGATCACGCACTGCCGATCGCTGTGGCAGCCCTGAAGCCCTTCGCTGCCAGTCGACACCAGGTGGTTGGGATCGATCGATTTGATCAGGTTCGCCGTCTTGCCGATCCAGGCGTAGAAAGCCGGCAGATTCGGCCGGCCGACCGCCTCGCTGCCGGCGGGGCGGGGCTCGTTGGCGAGCTGCCAGGCCATGATCGCCGGGTCGTCGGCGTAGCGAATGCCCGTGACGCTGTTGGTCCGGCCGACGACCGCGCGAACATAATCATGATACAGGCCGATCGCTGCGTCGCTGGTGTAGAAAGCGGCATTCATGTCGGCGAATTGCGGCCAGGGATGGGCCGGATCGTTCATGTTGATGTAACGGCCGCCATTGGTCCAATAGAGGTAGGTCATCATCCCCCCCGACCATTCCCAGAAGTTGGTCAGGTAGATCACCGCCTTCATCCCGCGCTTGCCCATTTCGGCGAGCGCATAATCGAGGCCGGTGAGCAACGTCTCGTTATAGTCGGCTGTCTGAGTGCGGAATGCCGGCGTGATCGAGTTCTTGAGCGGCGACAGCTCGGAGGAGCCGAGGATGCGGAGATTGTCGATGCCGAGCGCCGCCATCGCATCGAGCTCCCGCTTCAGCCGGTCGCGATTGCCGTAAGGGGCGTCGGTACCGAGATAGGCGGCGTACCAGATGTTGGCTCCGGCGTAGCGATAGGTCTCGTCGCCGATCCGGAACCGGGTGCCGTCGACCCGGACGAAGCGCGACGGCGCGCCCGGGCGCAAAGGCGTGGTGGCGCCGGTGGCGCAGCCGGCGAGCAGGGCGGCCCCGGACAGTAGGGTCGTGCGACGGTCGAACATGATCATTTCCTCAGTGACGGGACGCCGCAGTGCGCCCGCGCACCGCAACACGGCCATGCGCTCCCGGTGGCGGTACAACTCCCCTGCTCGGCACGCGAGCCCCCGCCGCTTTGGGAGCAACAGAGGATGGCACGGGCACCAGCGGCGGCGGATTGCTTTTCATCGAGGGTAGAATAGCCGTCCTCCGCCGAAGCCGTCCAGCGCTGCTCAACGGAATCGATGGTTGATCCGCACGCCGATCGTGTCGATGCCGGGATTCTGATCGCCCAGCAGGGTGGCGTGGCTGAGATGGACCCAGCTTGCCTCCGCCGAGGTGCGCGGGCCGAGCCGGAATCCGATCCCGAACTCGGGCGCGAAGAGGATGCGGGAGCCGAAATCGATCCGGTCCGGACCCGGGCGCCTGGGCCCGCTGTGGACGGCCAGACCGATTCCGGGCCGCAGGTAGATCCTCTTGCCGACCTTCCAGCTCAGTCCGGCCGCGGCGAAGTGCGTGTCGCCGGCGCTGTTCAGCGAGACGAAGCCGTACGGTGACGGGGATCCGAGTGGTCGCAGGCCACGGATCCGCGCGCCGCGCCAGCCGAGCTGAAGATCGACACCCTGCTCGACATTGCCGCTGAGGTTGAGCCGTGTCTCGACATCGTGCGCGTAGATGCCGCCGAACAGCTCCTGCGCATCGACCGGAGAGGCCGTGCAGGCGACCGTGCCCAAGGCAGCAACGGAAAGGATGCGGACCATCCTGCGTCAACTGCGGCGCGCGGAGGCGGGTTCCGGACCCCAAGCGCGGAACCGCGGCCGACGGGCCGGGTTCCTCCCGCATGAGCAGCGACCCTACAGACGGCCAGGCACAACCTGGCCAGGCACCCGGCGACGAAGCCGCGCCCGGCACCCCCGGCACCGGCGAGAATCTTTGCCGCCATTGTAATGGAACGGGCGAGCATGACGGCACGCCATGCCCGGTCTGCGGCGGATCCGGCAAAGTCATCGAAGGTCTCCCGGGCGGCTGATCGCCAGACAAGATTCATCGTAACCTGTATCAACTCCCTGGTTTTACTTGGAACCCTGAGCTTCGCCTCCGGTTTGCCGGACGTCGCCAAACCAAAACCATGTGAAGCGACCTGGGTCGACAGCCAGGGTGAGCGCGCTTATCGCGCTCTCCCGGCGGATACGGGTTGGAGGAGATGACCAGATGATCCGTTCCCTTTTGCTCGCCGCGTTGGGCGCACTCGCCCTGGCCGCTTGCGCCACGACCGAAGCCGACATGCAGGCCGATGCCGCCGCTGCATCGGGCGACATGACTCCGACGCAGCGGGGGGCCTATGTCGAGATGGCCGCGGCAAGCGATTTGTTCGAGATCCAGTCGTCGCAACTTGCCGAGAGTCGGGCAACCCGCCCCGAGGTCAAGGAATTTGCGCGGATGCTGATCCAGCACCATCAGCAGACGACCGCCCAGCTGACCGCCGCCGCGACGGCCGCAGGCACGCCGCCGAGCCCCGATCTGATGCCGATGCAGGCGCAGATGATGGGCGAGCTGCGCAATGCGTCGGGCGCGGATTTCGACAGCGTCTATCTTCGCCAGCAGGTGCCGGCCCATGAAATGGCGCTGGCCCTGCACAGCAATTACGCAAGCAGCGGCGACACCGAGGCGCTGCGCGCAGTCGCCACCGCGGCCGTGCCGATCATCCAGCAGCACCTCGACCGCGCGCGTCAGCTCCAGGGCGGATAAGCATGATCGGGTCAGGCTGCATCAGCCTGATCCTTGGATCGTGCTCTCGTCATTGGTTTGGAGCCTGATCCGCAGCTTAGGTCGGAGCCGAGCGCTCCAACTTAACATGATCAGGCTCTGCGCCGGCACAAAGAGAAAGGGCCCCCGCATCGCGGAGGCCCTTTCTTCATTCCCGAACGGTCCGTTCGGACCGAGGCCTCAGGCCGCTTCGTCATACTCGTCGGCGCCCTGCACCGGACCCGAATCCTGGCCCTTGGCGGAGACGTCGCGGTCGACGAACTCGATGATCGCCATCGGCGCCGCGTCGGAAGCGCGGATGCCGGCCTTGATCACGCGGGTATAGCCGCCGGCACGGTCGGCGTAGCGCGGCGCAAGCGTGTCGAACAGCTTGACGAGCTGGGTGTCGTCGAGCAGCCGCGCATGCGCGAGGCGGCGGTTGGAAAGGCCGCCCTTCTTGGCGAGCGTGACCAGCTTCTCGACATAAGGACGAAGCTCCTTCGCCTTGGCGACGGTGGTGGTGATCTGCTCGTGCTTGATCAGCGCGGCAGCCATGTTCCTGAACAGGGCGGCGCGGTGGCTGGAGGTGCGCTGGAGCTTACGTCCGGCAACGCGGTGACGCATGGTGACTTCCTTCTTCGTTCGTCCGGACCCCGTGTCAGGTAAATCCGGCCAGGCTGTCTTGTGGGGGACAGCCCCGACCCCGTTCTCGCCGGGCCGAGGCCCATGCGAAAAGGCGGAGCAATGGCCCCGCCTGTCGCCGGCTCCTCAACAGGATTCTACGGCGGGAGTCAAGGGTAGAGCGACCCGCGTGGAGCGCAAGAATAAGGGGCCGCCTCGCGGCGGCCCTTCGAAAGATCGGTAGAAGAAGCAGAACCCGCCCCCTTCTCCCTGACGGTCGAAGGGTGGTGATCCTGGCTGCCGATCCCGCGGATGGGCAGCTTCGGGATCACCCCATGAGCTCCTGCTCGAGCGTCTTCGCCATCTCTTCGCGCCTGCGGCGGCTCACTGCGCAACGTCCCCGCACGGCCGCGCGGGCGCTCGCTCTCCGACGTCCAGCCTCCGGCCGGCCGCCCCCGAGCACCTCGGATGGCCACGAAAAAGGGCCGCCTCGCGGCGACCCTTTCTTAGGTTCGAATGGGTTCGAGCCGAAGGCTCAGCCCATCAATTCCTGTTCCAACTTCTTGGCCATCTCTTCGATGTTCTCCGGCGGCCAGCCGGGGATGTCCATGCCGAGGCGCAGACCCATCGAGGAGAGCACTTCCTTGATCTCGTTGAGGCTCTTGCGGCCGAAATTCGGCGTACGGAGCATCTCGGCTTCGGTCTTCTGGACGAGATCGCCGATGTAGATGATGTTGTCGTTCTTGAGGCAATTGGCCGAACGCACCGACAGTTCGAGCTCGTCGACCTTCTTCAAGAGGTAACGGTTGAGCTGGTTGGCGTCGGTCTCGCCCTCGCCGGCGGAGACGCCCGCCGCGACACCGGTCGGAACGCTGGTCATGGTCAGGCCTTCGTCGAAGTGAACGAAGAGCTGCAGCTGGTCCTGAAGGATGCGCGCGGCATAAGCGAGCGCGTCGTCCGGGGTGATCGTGCCGTCGGTCTCGACGGTGATCGTCAGCTTGTCATAGTCCAGCTCCTGGCCGACGCGGGTATTCTCGACCTTGTAGCTGACCTGGCGGACCGGGCTGTAGAGCGCGTCGACCGGGATCAGGCCGATCGGCGCGTCGGCCGGACGGTTCGAGGCGGCCGGGACATAGCCCTTGCCGGCTTCGACGGTCAGTTCCATGTTGAGCGTCGCACCGTCGTCGAGATGGCAGAGGACGAGGTCCTTGTTCATCACTTCGATGTCGCCGGTGGTGGTGATCGCGCCGGCGGTGACTTCGCCGGGGCCGGTCGCCGACAGCTGCAGACGGCGCGGCTGATCGCCCTCCATCCGCAAAGCGACCTGCTTCACGTTGAGGACGAGGTCGGTGATGTCCTCGCGAACGCCGGTGAGGCTCGAAAATTCATGCAGCACGCCCTCGATACGGATCGAGGTGACGGCCGCACCCTGGAGCGAGGAGAGGAGGACGCGGCGCAGCGAGTTGCCGAGCGTCAGGCCAAAACCGCGCTCGAGCGGCTCGGCGACGAACGTCGCCTTGCGCCGCGCGTCGCCGGCGGCGCGCTTCTCGAGTGCGTTGGGCTTCTTCATTTCCTGCCAGTTCTTAGCGTTGACGGCCATGATCTTCCCTTGGATGCAACGGAGCCGCGGGGACGGTTCCGGATATGAAGGCCGGGGCGCCGCACGGGCGCCCCGACGAAATCGTTACACGCGGCGGCGCTTCGAAGGGCGCACGCCATTGTGCGGGATCGGGGTCACGTCGCGGATCGAAGTGATCGTGAAGCCGACCGCCTGGAGGGCGCGGAGCGCGCTCTCGCGGCCGGAACCCGGGCCCTTCACTTCGACTTCCAGGGTGCGCACGCCATGTTCGGCGGCCTTCTTGCCCGCATCCTCGGCGGCGACCTGGGCCGCGTAGGGAGTCGACTTGCGGCTGCCCTTGAAGCCCATCATCCCGGCCGACGACCAGGCAATCGCATTGCCCTGCGCGTCGGTGATGGTGATCATCGTGTTGTTGAAGCTGGCGTTCACGTGCGCGACGCCCGCGGTGATGTTCTTGCGCTCGCGCCGACGAATGCGCTGAGGTTCGCGTGCCATGTTCTCTTATCCTACCAAATCTCGTGTGGCGCCGTGCCGCCGTCGAAGGCGCTGCCGGCGGAGCAATCCATCGGGATGGATTACTTCTTCTTGCCGGCGATCGGCTTGGCCTTGCCCTTGCGGGTGCGCGCATTGGTGTGCGTGCGCTGGCCGCGGACCGGAAGGCCCTTGCGATGACGCAGGCCGCGATAGGATGCGAGATCCATCAGCCGCTTGATGTTCATCGCCGTTTCGCGACGAAGATCACCCTCGACCGTGTGGTCGGCGTCGATCGTCTCACGGATCTGGAGGACTTCCTGGTCGGAAAGATCCTGCACGCGGCGCTCCGGCGCGATGCCCAGCTTGTTCGCGATTTCCACGGCCTTGGTGCGGCCGATACCGTGAATGTAGGTGAGCGCGATAACGACGCGCTTGTTGGTCGGGATGTTGACACCCGCAATACGTGCCATGTGATGTTTTCTCCTGCTCCACAGGGCGGCTGGCTGACCGCCCCATCTCAGCGCTTCGTGACTATATCCCGAAACGAGGATAGCCGACGCGCGCAGAAGCGCCGCCGGACGACCGGTTATCGGGATAGGCGGCAAATAGGTGTTGGGAGCGCCTCTGTCAACGTTCGTGACAGGCGAAGAAGAGCATGAAATCTGGCGCATCCGCGCCGTCCCGTTTAGGGCCGCGCGATGCGTCAATCAACCGCCTTGATCGAGATCGCGACCGAACGGCAGGGGCTGAAGGAGATCACCGCGTCCGTCCTTCGCTGGGTCGAGGGGCAGGGGGTGGGCGAGGGCCTGCTCACCCTGTTCTGCCGTCACACGTCCTGCTCGCTGCTCGTCCAGGAGAATGCCGCTCCGGACGCGCGCTCCGACCTCGAGCGCTATTTCGCGACGATCGCGCCCGAGGATCCGACGGCCTATGATCATGACGACGAGGGTCCCGACGACATGCCGGCGCATCTGCGTGCCGCACTGACCGCAGTCCAGATCTCGGTCCCGCTGATCGGCGGACGGCTTGCGCTCGGCACCTGGCAGGGCCTCTATCTCTTCGAGCATCGCCGGCGCCCGCACCGGCGCACCATCGCATTGCATCTGCTGGGGGAATGACATGAGCCTCGAATCGGTTCGCGCGTGGCTTGCGGCCAACGCGCCCGATCTCCCGATCATCGAAGTCGAAGCGAGCACCGCCACGGTCGACGAAGCGGCGGCGGCGCTCGGAGTCGAGCCAGGCCGGATCGCCAAGACCCTGGCGGTGCGGGCCGGCGGCGAACCCTTCCTGCTCGTCGCGCGCGGCGATGCGCGGCTCGACAATCAGAAGGCGAAGGCGGCTTTCGGCGGCCGGCCGCGGATGCTCGGCGCCGAGGAGACGCTCGCGCTGACCAGCCATCCCGTCGGCGGAGTGTGCCCGTTCGGCCTCGCGGCTCCGGTTCCGGTCTATTGCGATGTCTCGCTTCGGAACTTCGCGATCGTCTATCCGGCTGCCGGATCGCTCAACAGCTCGGTGGAAGTGTCGCCCGAACGCCTCGCCGCGATCACTGGTGCACAATGGGTCGACGCCTGTCGCTCGCCGCACGTCGATGAAACCGGATGATCGTTCCGAACCGGGACGAGCTTGCTGCGATGCAGCAAAGCGCTTCCCTCTGGCACGATGAAGGTCTATGGGACCGCTAAACCTTGCCCCTTGCGGGCACACCTCCCATTTGGATCCCCATGCCCTTCAGCCATTTGCCCCCGCTTCTCGCGGAAGCCCTATCCGCGCGCGGTTATTCCGCCCCGACGCCCGTTCAGGCCGCCGTTCTCGAGAACGACGCGGACGGACGCGATCTCATCGTGTCGGCCCAGACCGGATCCGGCAAGACCGTTGCCTTCGGCCTCGCCATGGCGCCGCAGCTGCTCGAGGAGAGCGGCGCGCTGCCATTCATCCGCGAGCCGCTCGCTCTGGTGATCGCGCCGACCCGCGAGCTTGCGCTTCAGGTCAGCCGCGAGCTGATCTGGCTCTACGGCAAGGCCGGGGCGCGGATCGCAACCTGCGTCGGCGGCATGGATGCCTCGAAGGAGCGGCGCAGCCTTTCCCAGGGTGCGCATGTCGTCGTCGGCACGCCCGGCCGCCTGCGCGACCATCTCGAGCGCGGCGCGCTCGATCTGTCGCAGCTGCGGGTCGCCGTGCTCGACGAAGCGGACGAGATGCTCGACATGGGCTTCCGCGAGGATCTCGAGGAAATTCTCGACGCGACTCCGGAAGGCCGGCGAACCCTGCTCTTCTCGGCGACCATGCCGAAGCCGATCGTCGCGCTGGCCAAGCGCTACCAGAAGGATGCCTTGCGCATCTCGACGGTGGGCGAGGATCGCGGCCATGGCGACATCGCTTATCAGGCCGTGACGGTGGCACCGGCCGACATCGAAAATGCGGTGGTCAATCTGCTTCGCTTCCACGAAGCGGAATCGGCGATGCTGTTCTGCGCCACCCGCGACAATGTCCGCCGGCTCCATGCGAGCCTGATCGAGCGCGGCTTTGCCGCCGTCGCGCTGTCCGGCGAGCACAGCCAGAGCGAGCGCAACCATGCGATGCAGGCGTTGCGCGATCGCCGCGCGCGCGTCTGCGTCGCCACCGACGTCGCCGCCCGCGGAATCGATCTTCCGACCCTCAGCCTCGTCATCCACGTCGAGCTGCCGCGCGACGCCGAGACGCTGCAGCACCGTTCGGGACGCACCGGCCGCGCGGGCAAGAAGGGCACGGCGGTGCTGCTCGTCCCCTATCAGCGCCGCAAGCGGGTCGACATGATGCTGCGCGGCGCCAAGATCGCGGCCGAGTGGATCCAGCCGCCGACTCCGGAGGATATCCGCCGCAACGATCGGACCCGCTTGCTCGAAGCCCTGCTCGAGCCGGCCGAATATGACGACGAGGATCGCGAGGTCGCGCAGAAGCTGCTCGCCGAGCGCAGCCCGGAGGACATCGCCGCGGCGCTCGTCCGCGCCCATCGCGCCCGCATGCCGGCGCCCGAGGAACTTGCCGACCAGCAGGTGGGCGGCGATCAGGAACGGCAGAAGGAGCATCGTCAGGGCTTCGAGGACACCGTCTGGTTCCGGATGGACATCGGCCGCCGCCACAATGCCGATCCGCGCTGGCTGCTGCCTTTGCTCTGCCGCCGCGGCCACATCACCCGCAACGAGATCGGTGCCATCCGCATCGCCCCGAACGAGACTGCGTTCGAAATCCCGCGGGCGGCCGCACGCCGCTTCGCCGAGGCGGTGAAGCGCACCGCCGGCGGCGATCCCGACGGCGAGGGCGCGATCCAGATCGAAGCGATGAACGGAACGCCCCGCGACGCGGCCAAGCAGAATCGCCGCGAAGGACCCCCGCCGGCCCGCCACAAGGCCAAGCCCGCCTACAAGGCAAAGCCCCACCGGCCGCGCTGAGACCCGCCGTATTGTCCCCTACCCAGCGGGGAGGGGCTAGGGGTGGGGAGGAGCGAGGCTGCTCGATGCAGCCGAGCAAGTAGCGGCGTCCTCAGCCACATCGAGGGGCTTCGGCCGCGCCCCACCCCTCAATCCCCTCGCCAAAGGGGGAGGGACGGTTCGAGAGAGAGGGAGGCTGAGCGGCACCCCCTCAATCCTCGATCTTGTTCCGGAACGTCTCGGGAAGCAGCAGCAGGCCGATGACCACGGTCAGCGCCGCCACCACGATCGGGTACCACAGGCCGTAATAGATATCGCCGGTGGCCGCGACCATTGCGAAGGCGGTGGTCGGCAGGAAGCCGCCGAACCAGCCATTGCCGATATGGTAGGGCAGCGACATCGAGGTGTAGCGGATCCGCGTCGGGAACAGCTCCACCAGCAAGGCCGCGATCGGGCCGTAGACCATCGTCACGTAGAGGACGAGGATGGTGAGGATCAGGATGGCGAGCGGCTTGTTGATCGCCGCCGGATCGGCCTTGTCGGGATAGCCGGCCGCGGCGAGCGCCACCTTGGTGCGATCCTGAAATGCCCTGATCGCAGCGCCGCGCGCGGCATCGTCGAGCCCCCGCGGATCGACCCCGGCGAGGGTGGTGGCGCCGATCCGCACCTGCGCGATACTCCCGCCCGGCGCCTCGACATTGGCGTAGGAGATGCCGGATTTCGCGAGGTACGATTTGGCGATGTCGCAGCTCGAGCGGTCGAACTTGTTGCGGCCGATCGGATCGAATTGCACCGAGCATTCGGAGTCACTGGCGATCACCGTCACCGGCGAGCTTGCCTGCGCCTGATACAGCGCCGGATTGGCGGCGCGGGAAAGGCCCTGGAACAGCGGGAAATAGGTGAGCGCGGCGAGCGCGCAGCCGACCAGGATGATCTTCTTGCGGCCGATCCGGTCCGACAGCCAGCCGAAGAAGACGAAGCCGGGCGTGCCGATGGCAAGCGCGATCGCGATCATGATGTTGGCGGTGGCGCCGTCCACCCGCATTGCCTTCTCGAGGAAGAACAAGGCGTAGAATTGGCCGGTATACCAGACCACCGCCTGGCCGGCGACGGCGCCGAACAATGCGATCAGCACGATCTTGAGATTGCCCCAGCGCGCAAACGCTTCGGTCAGCGGCGCCTTCGAGGTCTTGCCTTCCGCCTTCATCTTGCGAAACACCGGGCTCTCGTTGAGCTTCAGGCGGATCCACATCGATACGCCGAGCAGGACGATCGAGACGATGAAGGGCAGGCGCCATCCCCAGGCGGCGAAGGCTTCCTCGCCCATCGACCAGCGGATCGAGATCACCACCAGCAGCGCCGCGAACAGGCCCAGGGTGGCCGTCGTCTGGATGAAGCTGGTGTAGAGACCGCGGCGATGATCGGGGGCATGCTCGGCGACGTATGTGGCGGCGCCGCCATATTCCCCGCCGAGCGCCAGCCCCTGCAGCAGGCGGAGCAGCACGAGTATCAGCGGCGCGGCGACGCCGATCGAGGCGTAGCTCGGCAGCAGGCCGACCGCGAAGGTCGAAAGGCCCATGATCGCCATGGTGACCAGGAAGGTGTTCTTGCGGCCGACGAGATCGCCGATCCGGCCAAACAGGATGGCGCCGAACGGCCGTACCGCGAAGCCGGCGGCGAAGGCCGCGAGCGCGAAGATGAAGGCCGTGGTCTCGTTCACGCCCGAGAAGAATTGCGCCGAGATGATCGTCGCCAGCAGGCCGTAGAGATAGAAATCATACCATTCGAACACGGTGCCGAGCGAGGAGGCCGCGATGACCAGCTTCTCGTTCTGCGGCAGTTCGGTCTCGTCGGAATGTACGCTGGCCATGGATCCCCTCTTGTCGGTTTTTACACGTGGTCGGCGAAAGGCTCCTTGCCGGCAAGTGGAAAGTGTTAGCGCTCCCAGCGCCCGGGCTCAGCCGGCGAGCGCTTTGGCTAGCCGCTCGAGGGCCTGCCCCATCACCCCATCCACGGCGGGCGCCAGGGCCTCGGCACCGCCGCGAATGGTGCCGGCGACGGCATAGGTCTGCGTGATTTCGGTCCCGCCTTCGACCGTGCGCAGGCGCCATGTCAGCCGGCCGACTGCCGCTTCGTTGAGGATCGGGCCGAGCGCCGCATCCAGCGTCACGCTCGCATAAGGCATGGTCATCAGCACGCGGCCATGCTGGACGCCCCCAGCGGCCTGCGATGTGCCGCCACCGGATGTCCGCGCGCCGGCGAGGATCCGTTCGCAGAAGCATCCGCCCGGCGTCAGGTCGAGACTCATGTTCGCAGCGCTCCCCGAATAGGTGTGAGCCGAATCCCACCAGCTGCCGATGCGGCCGAGCATCGCCCAGATCTGCTCGGGTGTCGCTTTGACGATCCGCACGCTGCGCACTTCGAAACCGGCCGGCGCGGCGGAAACAACCTCCGCCTGGGCGGCAGCACCCCACGGCAACGCCGGGACGAGCGCCAGAGCGAGAGCGGCAAGGCGAGGCTTCATGCGTCTTCTCCCGATGTCGCCGAGAGCTTATCCCATCGCAGCGCCCGCGCAATGGTGCTCCATTCATGCCGTCTGCAGACGAAAGACGACGCTCCGTCGCCGCATGCTGGGCAAATGCGCGGCTTCGCGGCAGCAAAGGGGCAGCGACGCGGGTGTCTCGCCTGCTTCATCCCCGGGCGCGATGCCCGCGTCGTCACGCCGCGTACCGAATGGACGAAGCCTCGGGCGCGCAGCCGGATTCGGCGAGCAGGAGAGAGCGGTGCACGACCGGGGCGACGATCTGCACGGCACGATCGGCGGTGACACAAGATCCCGCGCCCCGAACAGCCTGCTACTGCGGAGGTCCGATCCCGGCGCCCTGATCGTCGAACGGCCCCGAGCCGATCTGCTCGACGCGCTCGCCGGGCTCGCCGGCGGCCCGGAGTTCGTGGAGCGAGTCCGAAGCGGTCCGACGCCGCTGCACATCTCTCTGCTGGCGCAAGGATCGAATGCCCCTCAGCCTGCGCGATTCTCCGCAAGCTTGCCGGAGCTGTACTGGCCCTATCTGATCGATCCACTGGACGGTGATCGCTGACCGGTTCGCCCGCTCGTGGCCCGCCGGAACCGTGAACGCCCTCCGCACTGGCGGAAGCGGGCCTGCATCGCTACATCGCGCGACATGCCCAATCTCTTTCTCGTCATGCTCGGCGGCGCTGCCGGCGCGGGCCTGCGCTACGGCGTCGGCCAGGCCGCCTCGCGCGCCTTCGGCCCCGGCTTCCCGTGGGGAACGCTGATCGTCAACATGACGGGAAGCCTGCTCGTCGGCCTGCTCGCCGCCATTCTCCTCAGGGACGGCGCCGCTGCCGACCGCGCGTCGTGGCTGCTGCTGGTCGTCGGCGGCCTCGGCGGTTACACGACCTTCTCCTCGTTCAGCCTCGAATTGTTGCGGATGGCGGAAGGCGGACAGGTTGCGGTCGCATTCGGCTATGCGGCGGGTTCGGTGATCGCCGGCCTCGCGCTGGCGGCCGGTGGCTTCGCGCTCGGGAGGGCTGCGGCATGAGCGAGAAGAAGAGCGAAGGCGAGGTTCGCCAGTTCACCGTGTCGGCCGATGACGACGGCATCCGGCTCGACCGCTGGTTCAAGCGCAACCTGCCGGATGCGAGCTTCAACCTCGTCTCGCGCTGGGCGCGCACCGGGCAGCTCCGCGTCGACGGCAAGCGCGCGACTCCGGGCGACCGGATCGAAGCCGGCCAGATGATTCGCGTGCCTCCGGCCGAAGCCGCACCTGCCGCCGCGACCCCGTCCAAACCCAAGATCGTTCGCCCGACGCTGACGCAAGATGAGATCGCCTTCGTCAACGAGATCGTCATCCACCGCGATCCGGCGGCGTTCGTCGTCAACAAGCCCCCCGGTCTCGCCACCCAGGGCGGCACCAAGACCCATACCCATCTCGACGGCCTTCTCGATGGCCTCGCCGACGAGGCCGGTAACCGGCCCAAGCTCGTCCACCGGCTCGACAAGGATACGTCCGGCGTCCTCCTGCTGGCGCGAAGCGCGCGGGCGGCAGGATTCTTCGCCAAGAGCTTCTCGGGGCGGACGGCGCGCAAGGTCTATTGGGCGCTGGTGATCGGCGTTCCCGACATCAAGGACGGCTATATCGACCTGCCGATCGCCAAGCAGCCGGGCACCGGCGGCGAGAAGATGCATGTCGACGAGGAGGAAGGGCTTGCCGCCCGCACCCGCTACCGGGTGATCGAGCGCGCCGGCAACAGCGCCGCCTGGGTCGAGCTCCAGCCGCTCACCGGCCGCACCCACCAATTGCGCGTCCACATGGCGGCGATCGGCCATCCGATCGTCGGCGACGGCAAATATGGCGGGCAGGACGCGTTCCTCACCGGCGCGATCAGCCGCAAGCTTCACCTCCATGCCCGCCGCCTGCGCATCGATCATCCGGACGGCGGCCAGATCGACATCACGGCCGAACTGCCCGGCCATTTCGCGGAGAGCATGGCCTATCTCGGCTTCGATCAGGGCGACGGCGATCTGCCGCTCGACGAGATCAAATTTTCCGAGACCGCCGAAGGCAAGCGCCGCGCCGCCACCGCCGCCGCCAAGTCGCGCCGCAAGGAACGCAAGGGCGAGCGTCGCAGCCGCGGCAGCGGGGGAGCCGAGGGCGGCCGCGGCGGCGGCGCAGGGCGCGGGCGGCGCTGATGCATCCGAACCGCAAGTTCCACATCGAGGATCGCGAGGCGATGGCGGCGCTGGTGCGCCGGACCGGATTCGCCACGCTCGTCGTCCAGACCGATGAAGGTCTGCGCGCCGTGCACCTGCCGGTGCTCCTCCAGGGCGATCGGCTGCGCTTCCACGTCGCGCGCGGCAACAGGGTCCATGCGGCGTTGCTCGCCGGTGCCGAAGCGATCGTGGTGGTGAACGGGGCCGACACCTATGTCAGCCCGGACTGGTACGGCCAGCCTGGTCGGGTGCCGACCTGGAACTATGTCGCGGTGGAGATGAACGGCCGTGCCGCCCCGCTCGGACGCGAGGCGCTGATCCGGCTGATGGACGATCTCTCCGCCGAGCATGAAGAGAAGCTCGCCCCGAAGACGCCGTGGACCCGCGCCAAGGTCGATCCGGCGCTGTTCGAAGGATTGCTGAAGGCGATCACCGGCTTCGAGATCGAAGTCGCCGAGTGGCGCGGCACTGCCAAGCTCGACCAGGACAAGCCCGACGAGGTGCGCGCGCGCCTTGCCGACGCGATCGCGGCGGCCGGTTGGCCGGAGGCCGCGGAGCTTGTCAGGAGTCCCGCGAACGTGACGGCGGTTTCGACGCCCGTGCTGCCGCGGGTGCCGCGACCATGAACCGGCTCGCCATCTTCGACTGCGACGGCACTCTGGTCGATGGCCAGGCCAATATCTGCCTGGCGATGGAGGCATGTTTCGCCGAGGCGGGGCTGCCGCAGCCGACCCGCGATCGCACCCGGCGGATCGTCGGGCTCAGCCTGGTCGAGGCGATGGAGAGCCTGCTGCCGGACGCGAAGCCGGATGTGCACCGCGCCCTCGCAGATGGGTACAAGCGCGCCTATCAGGGCCTTCGCGCCCGCGGTCTGGCGATCGAGCCGCTCTACGACGGCATCGCGGATCTGCTCGCCGATCTCGAGACCGACGGCTGGCTGCTCGGCATCGCTACCGGAAAATCGGATCGTGGCCTCGCCATCTGCCTCGATCATCACGGCCTCGCCCACCATTTCTGCACCTTGCAGACCGCCGACCGCCATCCGTCCAAGCCGCATCCCTCGATGGTCGAGACGGCGCTCGCCGACGCCGGAGCGGATTCGGCCCGCAGCATGATGATCGGCGACACCAGCTACGACATGATCATGGCGAAGCAGGCCGGCGTCATGGCAGTCGGCGTGGCGTGGGGCTATCACCCACCCGAGGAACTTCTCGCCGCCGGCGCCGATATCATCGTCCACGCGCCGCGCGACATTGCGGCTCTGATGAAGGTCGCCGCATGAGCCCGCAGGATCCGCACCGTCCCGACGATCTCCCGGCCCGGTCCGAGGCCTATTGGCGCAACCGCTTCATCCTGATGAATCTTGCCGGCATCGGCGGCACCGCGGTCGCCCTGCTCGGGCTCGCCATCTGGTATTCGGATCTGCTGATCGAGGGCGGATCGATGGCGATCGGCCTGCCTCTGGCCCTGATCGGAGTCATCGTGAGCTTCGTCGCCCCCAAATTCCTCGCCCGCCGCTGGAGGAGTCCGCCGGGAAAATGAAGCGTTTCTACAAGCAGGCGGCCGCTTTCCCGGGCGATGCCGGAGTGTCGATCGCGCTCGACACGCGGCCGGTCAAGACTCCGGCGCGCGCCCCCCTGACGGTGCCGACCGACGAACTCGCCGAAGCGATCGCCGCGGAATGGAACGCGCAGGGGGAGGAGGTCGACCCGCGGGCAATGCCGCTCACCGGCCTCGCCAACGCCGCGATCGACAGGGTGATGCCCGATCCAGAGGCGTTCGCCGCCAGCCTCTCCACCTATGCCGAGAGCGATCTGCTTTGTTATCGTTCGGAGGGGCCGCAGGAACTGGTGCGCCGCGAAACGGAGCAATGGGATCCGCTGATCGCCTGGGCGCGCGCCCGTTACGCGGTCGATTTCACGCTTGCTACGGGGGTCATGCACCGCCCCCAGCCGCCGGAGACGATCGCCCGGCTGAGCGAGGAACTGCGCGCGCGCGATCCATTCCGGCTGGCCGCAATGTCGCCTCTGGTGACGATCTCCGGCTCGATCGTGATCGCGCTCGCCCTTGCCGAAGGCGAGATCCGCCTCGCCGACGCCTGGGCGGCGGCAACGCTCGACGAAGCCTGGCAAGCCGAGCAATGGGGCGAGGATGCGCTCGCCGCGCAAGCCCTCGCCGCGCGCCGGCGCGACTTCGAAGCCGCCTACCGCTTTCTGACTTTGCTCTGACCCCGTCAATCTCCCCTCCCTTGAAAGGCAGGGGAGAGTCAGCGGTGTTCGCTGCCCTCTTGTGCTCAAATCCCCTCGTGGGTTCCCCGCAGCTCGGCTTCGGCGACCGACGCATGCGGATGATCATGTGCCGCCAGATCCTCCTGCGGCGCACTCACCCCCTTGGGCAGGAACCAGCGCGCGATGATCAGGCCACCTGCGGCCAGGGCGGCGGTGTCGGCGATGAACAGGTAGATCGCGAACGCCCAGTCATGATGATAATAGATCGGCGCCGCGAGGTGCATCAACGCGCCCGCTGCGACGGCGAAGATCGCGACCACGCGGGCGCGCGATCCGAAGTCCGGTACGCGATGATCGACGCCGATCAGGGCGGCCCCGATCAGCAATGCGATGATGAAGTCCAGGACGAGCAGGCCGAGCAGGGAGCCGGTGTCCAGCGCCGCGGCGCCGTTGATATTGTAGGATATGGTCGCGATCGGACCGCGGCCGTACATCGCAGTCTGCACTGCCGATCCGTTCGCGTCGGGGATCACATAGGTTCCGGTGCTCGGAAGGTTTGCGGCCAGGCTCCGCTGAACGCTTGCCGCGGGGAGGTCGTCGAGCGACCGGGTGGCGAGATTCTGCAGCCCGCTCAGGTGAAAGATGAAGCCGATCACGAACATGGCGAGCGCGGCCGGAACCGCGCCGATGATCACCCGGATCATAATATCCTCCCTGTTGCCCGGGAGGCAGGCCTCCCCGTTTCGGGAGTGTAACGCAAAGCGGCCGGGGAAGGTGCCGTTGCCTCGGACCGCCTTTCCGCGCCGCGCCTCAGCCGATCAGCGAGCGGACGAAATCGTGGAGGAAGATGCGCCGGGTCGCCTTGAGGCGCTCCGCCTTCAGGACGGTGTGGACGAGCTTGAGGCAATGTTCGGCGTCGTCGTTGATGAACACATAATCATATTCGGCCCAGTGGCTGATCTCGACCTCGGCGCGCGACATGCGGCGGGTGATGACCTCGTCGCTGTCGGTGTTGCGGGTGCGCAGGCGCCGTTCGAGCTCCTCCATCGACGGCGGCAGGATGAACACGCGGACGATATCGGGATCGACCTGCTTCAGCTGCTGGGTGCCCTGCCAGTCGATGTCGAGCAGCACGTCGCGGCCGCTCTCGATCTGCTTCACGACCTCGCTTTTCAACGTGCCGTAGCGATGGCCGAAGACGTGCGCCCATTCGAGAAAGCGGCCATCGGCGACGAGCCGGTCGAACTCTTGCGGAGAGACGAAATGATAATCCTTGCCGTCGACCTCGCCGGGGCGGATCGGGCGGGTCGTTGCCGACACCGACAGGCCGATGCCGTCGTCGCGCTGCAGGATCATGCGGGCGATCGTCGACTTGCCGGCGCCGCTGGGGCTGGAAAGAACGAAGAGAAGCCCGCGCCTCTTGAGGGGATTGACCGTCGCCATGGCCGCCCTTGGCTTGGCAGCGGCGCCCGCGTCAAGCAGGATGGCGCATGGCAAAGTTCATCGCGCTGCTTCGCGGCATAAACGTGGGTGGTCATCGCAAGGTGCCGATGGCCGACCTGAGGGCTCTGGCGGAGGAGCTCGGGCTCACCGCAGTTCGAACCTATGTGGCGAGCGGCAATCTCGTCTTCGCGGCGGCGGGCCGCAGCGAAGACGAGCTCGAATCCGCGCTTGAGGAGGCGATTGCCGGGCGCTTCGGCTTCGCGGTGGACGTGATCGTTCGCTCGGCGGAGCACTGGGCGGGGCTCGCCGCCGGCAACCCGTTTCCGGATCAAAGCGCCGCCACGCCCAATTACGTGATGATGACGATCGGCAAGCGGCCGGCGACCGACACCGACGCCGATTCGATCCGGCCCCGCGCCGCCGCCGATGAAGCGGTCGAGCGGGTGGGAGAAGCCCTGTGGTTCTGGTTCGGCGGGGGATCGGGCAGATCGAAGCTCGCCGCCGCCCCGCTCAAGGATGTCTGGACGGCGCGCAACTGGCGGACGGTGCAGACGATCGGCACGATGCTGGAGGGGGAATGATGAATCGACTGACCGCAACCGGGCCGGTGCCGATCGTGCCCGCGCGCTACTGGTTCCTCGCGCTTGGACTGGTGGCGATCGCCGCCGCGATCCTGCTGTGGATGGGCCGTCCGCCGATCTGCACCTGCGGCGTGGTGAAGCTGTGGACCGGCGCGGTGAACAGCGCCGACAACAGCCAGCATATCGCCGACTGGTACACGCCGAGCCACATCATCCACGGCTTCCTCTTCTATCTGCTCGGCTGGGCCTTTCTGCGCAGCAACCCACCGGGCGACCGGCTGCTGGGCGCCGTGCTGATCGAGGCCGGATGGGAGTTGCTGGAGAACAGCCCGATGATCATCGATCGCTATCGCCAGACGACAATGGCCCTCGGCTATAGCGGCGACAGCGTATTGAATTCGGTCGCCGACATCGGCTGGATGAGCCTCGGCTTCGCCCTGGCGCGGCGGCTGCCGCTGGGGGTGACGATCCTGCTCGCAATCGGTTTCGAGCTGCTGACGCTGGCGATCATCCGCGACAATCTGACGCTCAACGTGCTGATGCTGGTCGCGCCGATCGATGCGATCAGGATCTGGCAGGCGGGGGCGTGAATTCTCCCCTCCCTTGAACGGGAGGGGAGAACGGAGGAAAGGGAGCGCTGACTACGCCTCCGTCTTCAGTTTCTCCGCTTCGCGGTCGAGCACGTCGCGATCATTGCCGAAGCGCTCGATCAAGTCTTCGGCCTGGGCACGGTGCAGGCCGTGCTTGTGGGCGAAGTAATCGACTTCATAGGTTTCGCTGCCCGAGACCCGGGCGCGGTCCTGGCCGCCGCGCTTGCTCTTGTCGTCCGACATGCATCGTCTCCTTGGTTGTTACGGAGCGGCAACGCTGCGGCGAATCGCCGGTTCCGCGCACTTTCGGTCAAGCGCCTGACAAGTAACGGCTCTTCCGCCTTGTCGCACGCGCGCGCGTCGTCCAAGAGGGACTCATATGTCCGTGATGATCGAAATGGGGTCGGGCGCCGGCGGGGCGGCGGTGACGATGGACCTCGAGGAACTGCTTGCCACCCGCCTTCTCGTCCAGGGCAATAGCGGCTCGGGCAAGTCGCATCTGCTGCGGCGGCTGCTCGAGGAGAGCGCCGGAGTCGTCCAGCAGATCATCATCGATCCGGAGGGCGATTTCGTCTCGCTCGACGAATTCGGCCATCTGCCGATCGACGCCACCGGCTACAGCCACAACGAAATCGCGAAGATGGCGTCGCGGGTGCGCGCGCATCGCGCCTCCTGCGTGCTGAGCCTCGAGGGGCTCGAGATGGACGCCCAAATGCGCTGCGCCGCAACCTTCCTGAACGCCCTGTTCGATGCGCCGCGCGACCAATGGTATCCGGCCCTGGTCGTCGTCGACGAAGCCCAGGTGTTCGCGCCTTCGGCCGCCGGCGAGGTCAGCGACGAGGCGCGGCGCCTGTCGCTCGGCGCGATGACCAATCTGATGTGCCGCGGCCGCAAGCGCGGCCTCGCCGGGATCATCGCCACCCAGCGCCTCGCCAAGCTCGCCAAGAACGTCGCCGCCGAGGCGTCCAACTTCCTGATGGGTCGCACCTTCCTCGACATCGACATGGCCCGAGCCTCCGATCTGCTCGGCATGGAGCGCCGCCAGGCCGAGCAGATCCGCGATCTTCAGCGCGGCGAGTTCCTTGCGCTCGGGCCGGCGCTGTCCCGGCGCCCGGTCAACGTCAAGATCGGCCCCGTGCGCACCTCGGCGCGCAGCTCGAGTCCGAAGCTGGTGCCCTTGCCCGCGGCGGATGCCGATTTCGGCGATCTGTTCAGCGGCCTCGCGGACGCGCCGCCGCCGCCGCCGCCGCCGCCGGTGCCGCGGCCTACCCCCGCGGAGGACATGCTGCGGGCGCTCGAATCGGCGGCGGACGCACCGCGCCAGCCGACCCGCGGCGAAATGCTCGAGGTCGACGAGGAGACTCGCGCACGGATCATCGACAGCGCGCTTGCCGGAGTCGTCGCCGAAGGCGGAAGCCAGCCGCTTCCCGTCCTCTACCAGGATTTCGGCGTGCGCTGCCGAATGCTCGGACTCGCCGGCCAGGCACTGGATCTGCCGTCTTTCCGCCGCCGCCTCGCAATGGCCAAGGCCGGCATCCCCGCCGACGAGGAGGGCTGGGAAGGGGCGCTCGCGCTTGCCGACATCGTGCCCGAGGACATGCACCCGGTGCTGCTGCTGCTCGCCCGCGCCGCCCGCGACGGCGCGCCCTGTCCGACCGACGACGAGCTCGCTCACATTTACGGCACCAGCTCGACCGCCCGCCTGCGCCGCGTGCTCGCCTTCCTGGAAGAGCAGCACATCATCGTCACCCGCATCGATCTGTCGGGCAAGCGCTCGGTGACCCTGCCGTCGCTCGGTTGGACGACGGCGCCGTCGGTGGCGGAGCACGAAAAGCCTCAGGCCAGAGTCGCCCGGCGGCGCTGAACGCGGGGCCCCTCCGCGTGGGCCGACGCCGCGCGGTCAGCGTCTCGCCTTGTCCTTGCCCTTCAGCATGGTGTCGAACCAGGCGAAGGTCGCCTCCACCGCGCTCACCGTCGCCTTGCGAGTCTGGGCGGACGTTGGGCCGATGAAGCTGTGATCGGCACCGGGGATGAGGATCAGGCGATTGCGAACGCCTGCCCGATCGAGCGCTGCGGCCATCTGCCGGGATTGTTCGGACGGGACGATCTTGTCGGAGTCGCCGGCGATCAGCAGCATCGGCGGATCCTTGGCGTCGACATGGCTGATCGGGCTGGCGAGCGTCACCGCCTCGCGCAGGCACGTGGGATAGACGCAGCCGAGCAGGCGCCATTCGGGGGCGTCCGGCGCACGGTGGGCCATCGGCCGCCCGGCCTGAGCGGCGATCGCGGCAAGGTCGAACACGCCGTACCAGATTACCGCGGTGTCGACGCAGGCGCTGGCGGCCTTGTCGGGGCGCTCGGGCGCTGCGCCGGGCTGCGGCGGATCGAAGGCCCCGTTCTCGCACCCGGCGGCGGCGAGCGCGGCGAGGTGTCCGCCCGCCGACGCGCCCCAGATCGCCGCACGGGCCGGGTGCATGCGGTAGCGCGACGCGCCGGCCCGGAGCCAGCGCAGCGCCGTACGGAGATCGTCGATCTGGGCGGGGAATTTCGCCTCGGCGCTCAGCCGATAGCTGATCGAGGCGACGACATAGCCGCGGGCCGCCAGCCCGGCGAGCGTTGCCGGGAAATCGGCGATCGCGCCGGCCAGGCGCGGACTGCCGCCCAACCAGGCGCCGCCATGGACGTAGACGATCAGCGGAAAGCCGCCTGCCGGCGGTGTTGTCTGAGCCGGGGGACGATAGAGATCGAGCGTCAGCGGCCGGAAACCGGGTCGGCGCGCATAAACCAGGCCGGGCAGTGCGGTTGCGCCGTTGCTGAACGCGATCGGGTGCGGCGGCGACTCCTCGACCACAGCGTCGGCGACGGTCAGATCGGGCGCGCTCCGCGGCTGCGCGTGGATCGGAACGGCGGCCGCACAGGCAAGCGCGAGCATGGCCGGGGCAGCGCCTGCCGAGCGGTTCAGCCGGTGCCGATGGGCCATGTCTCTTTTCTCCGATGCGCAGCGATACTGTGTACGAACCGGTTAGCGGCGGGTCAAATCTTGGGCGCTTGTCCCGCCCGGCACCAGCCGCAGATGATGTCGACGATCTGCTCGCGGCGGCGCTTGGCGACGCCCGGCGCGCCCATGTCGCGCCCGAACACTTTGAGGAAGGTGTGGCGGTTGGAGACGGTGTAGAAGCAGAGCGCGCTGATGTTCATGTGGAGATCGACCGGATCGATGCCGCGCCTCATCACCCCTTCCTGCTCGCCGCGCGCAAGGATCGCGCTCAGCGACGCGATCACGCTCTCGTTGCGCTCCTGGATGCCCTGAACGTCGCCGATATACTCGGCGAAGTGGATATTCTCGTTCATCACCAGCCGGACGAAGTCGGGGTGCTGGATGTGCCAGTCGAAGGTCTGGCGGATGAGCCCGGCAAGCGCTTCGATCGCCGGCAGGGACTCGAGGCCGAGCGCGGATTCGCTGTCGCGAATGCGGCCATATTCGCGCTCGATCACCGCACGATAGAGCGCCTCCTTGCTGTTGAAATAATAATAGATCATCCGCTTGCTGGTCTGGGTCTTCTCGGCGATCTCATCGATGCGTGCGCCGCTCAGCCCCTTGTCGGCGAATTCGCGGGTGGCGACGCCGAGGATGTTCTCGCGGGTTTCCTCGGCATCCCGCGCCCGGTCCGCATCGCTCCGGCGCCCGGTCTTGCGTGCGGGTGGGCTCGCCGGCTCACCGGGGCTGGATCGCAGATCTCGGCGGGCAGTCGGCATTCGCACTCCTCGGACGTGATTCTCGAGAGCAGGATGCGCGAAACGGACCGGCCGATCCTGCACCTTCCGGATCCTTGTTAGAGCGGAGAAGAGGATCGTGGAAGAGGCGCGTTCGAGACCATTCTTCATCATGAGCGAACCAGTTCGTACATTTCTCTTGCATCCCTTGCCTTTGTGATCAATCATCATGGCGAGGCGGCGAGACGACTGCCTGACAGGAGGGGCTTGGTGGCTCAAGTGCGGACGGTGCATGTCCTGAACGGCCCGAATCTCGATCTGCTCGGGCAGCGCGAGCCGGAGATCTACGGCCATGCAACGCTCGCGGACGTCGAGCGCGATTGCCGCGCGGAGGCGGAATCGCATGGGCTCGAGCTGCTGTTCCGGCAGACCAATGCCGAGCATGAGATGATCGCCTGGCTGCACGAGGCACGCACGGGGGCGGCCGGGATCGTAATCAATCCGGCCGGCTTCACCTATCACGCCGTGCCGGTGCTCGATGCGCTGCGCATGTGCGAGTGCCCGATCGTCGAAGTCCATATCAGCAACATCCACCGCCGCGAGGCCGCCTGGCGCGCGCATTCGATCATGACCGCGAGCGTCACCGGCATGATCACCGGGCTCGGCGTCGACGGCTACCGGCTTGCCGTCCGCCATCTCGCCGTCCGAATCGGACGCGGCGAATGAGCAACGGCCTAGCGACCCCGCCGGTTGCCGGCGCTGCCCAGCCGCCGCGGCGCAGCCATGCCCGCTTCGGGATCCTCGGCCTGATCAGCTTCGCCACCTTGCTCAACTATCTCGATCGTGCGGTGATGGGCGTCGCCGCGCCGGCGATGTCGAGCGAGCTCGGAATCACGCCGGTGATGATGGGGGTGATCTTCTCCGCCTTCTCCTGGACCTATGCTTTCGCCCAGATCCCCGGCGGCATGGTGCTGGACCGGCTCGGCACCAGACTGACCTACGCTCTGTCGCTGGCCGGCTGGTCGGTTTTCACCCTGCTCCACGGCATCGCCAGCAACGTCACCGCGATCATCGTCTTCCGGCTGGGGCTCGGCGCGGCCGAGGCGCCCTGCTTCCCGTCCAACAGCCGGGTGCTCAGCACCTGGTTCCCGCAATCCGAGCGAGCCCGGGCCAACAGCGTCTATTCGACCGGGCAGTATTTCGGCCTCGCCTTCTTCAGCCCATTGCTGTTCTGGATCGTCGCGGCGTGGGGCTGGCGCGCGCTGTTCGTGATCGCCGGCGCCATCGGCATCCTGTTCGCCGGCATCTGGTATCTCGCCTACCGCGAACCGCAGCACAGCCGCGCCGCCAACCAGGCCGAGCTCGATCATATCGCGGCCGGCGGCGGTCTCGCGTACCAGGGCGCCAGAATCCCCTTCTCGTGGAAGACGGTGCGGGCGCTGCTCGGCAAGCGCCAGATCCTCGGTGCGTCGATCGGCCAGTTCTGCGGCAATTCGACTCTGGTCTTCTTCCTCACCTGGTTCCCGACCTATCTCGCCACCGAGCGGCACATGGACTGGCTCAAATCCGGGATCTACGCGGTGATGCCCTATATCGCAGCGACCGCCGGCGTGCTGCTCGGCGGCTATGTGTCCGATCTGATCATCCGCCGAACCGGCTCGGCCAGCCTTGGGCGCAAGCTTCCGATCGTCTCGGGCCTGCTGCTCGCCTCGACGATCATCCTCGCCAATTTCGTCGACAGCAACGCGCTCGTCATCCTGATCATGTCGGTCGCTTTCTTCGGCCAAGGCATGGTCAATCTCGGCTGGACGCTGATTTCGGATGTGGCGCCCAAGCCGCTGATCGGACTCACCGGCGGCGTGTTCAATTTCTGCGCCAACCTCGCCGGAATCGTCACGCCGATCGTCGTCGGCCTCATCGTCGGCGCGACCGGCTCCTTTTACGGGGCGCTCGCCTTCATCGGCATCCTCGCGCTGATCGGCGCCGCTTCGTACATCTTCATCGTCGGCGACGTGCACCGCGTCGAGCTGGAGAGCCTGTGATGGTGCGCGGTGCTGAGGACGGCCGCGCGCCAAAGGCGGTCGCGGCGGCGGACGGCCGACGCTACCTCACCGGGCTGATCGGCAACGGCATCCTCGCCTCGCGATCCCCGTGGCTGCACGAGCAGGAGGCGGCAGCGCAGGGCGTACGGCTCCTCTACTGCCTCTACGATCTCGCGGAGCGCGGCCTCGGCGCCGACGATCTGCCGAGACTGCTCGAGGCCGGCCGCTTGCTCAGCTTTGCCGGGTTCAACGTCACCCATCCCTACAAGCAGGCGATCATTCCGCATCTCGATGCCTTGAGCGACAACGCCCGGCGGATCGGCGCGGTCAACAGTGTGCAGTTCAGCGACGGCCGGGCGATCGGCCACAATACCGACAGCCTCGGCTTCGGCGAAAGCCTGGCACGCGGCCTTCCCGGCGCGGCGCTCGGGACGATCGTTCAGATCGGGACCGGCGGCGCCGGCGCCGCGACGGCCTATGCCCTGCTGGCTGCAGGCGTCCGCCGGCTGGTCCTCCACGATCAGGATCCGCTGCGCGCGGCAGGGCTCGCCGAACGTCTGCGGCCAATGTTCGGCGGCGACGATCGGGTCGAGATCGGTACCGATCTCGCCACCTCGCTCGCCGCCGCCGACGGCATCGTCAACGCGACACCGGTCGGCATGGTCGGCCATCCCGGGCTGCCCCTGCCCGAGGCGAGCCTCAGGCCAGAAATGTGGGTCGCCGACATCGTCTATTTCCCGCTCGAAACCGCGTTGCTGCGCGCCGCGCGGGCCAAGGGCTGCCGCACGCTGGACGGGAGCGGGATGGTGGTGTTCCAGGCGGCGGCGGCGTTCGACATCTTCACGGGCCTCGAGGCGGATGGCGAGCGCATGCTCGCGGGCTTTCGCCAGACCCTCGGCGGCGATCCGGCATGCTGACCTCGATCGCCACCGTCTCGATCAGCGGAACGCTGGAAAGCAAGCTGCAGGCGGTCGCGGCGTCCGGCTTCGACGGCGTGGAGATCTTCGAGAATGATCTCCTCGCTTTCCCGGGGTCCGCCGCCGAAGTCGGACGCATGATCGCCGATCTCGGCCTCACCTGCACCCTGTTCCAGCCGTTTCGGGATTTCGAGGGGCTGCCGGACGATCTCCGGGCCCGCGCGCTCGATCGGGCGGAGCGCAAGTTCGACGTGATGCAGGATCTCGGCACGGATCTGCTGCTCGTCTGCTCCAGCGTAGCGCCGGCGGCGTCCGGCGATCACGGGAGGATCGTCGACGATTTCCGCGCGCTCGGCGACCGTGCCGCCAGACGCGGCCTCCGGATCGGCTACGAGGCGCTCGCCTGGGGCCGCCACGTCTGGGATCATCGCCAGGCCTGGGAGATCGTGCGAAGGGTCGGTCACCCGGCGATCGGCTTGATCCTCGACAGCTTCCACTCGCTGGTGCGCGAGATCCCGATCGAGACGATCTCCGACATCGACCCGGCCAAGATCTTCATCGTCCAGCTCGCAGACGCGCCTTGGCTGCAGATGGATTATCTGTCGTGGAGCCGGCACTTCCGCAACATGCCGGGGCAAGGCGACATCCCGGTACGCAAGTTCGTCAGCGCCTTGCTGGACATCGGCTATCGCGGGCCGCTGTCGCTCGAAATCTTCAACGATCGCTTTCGAGCCATGCCCGCTTCGGTGGTCGCGCTCGACGGATTCCGCGCGCTCCGCCTGTCGGTCGACGAAGGCGCACGGGCGATCGGCATCGAGGTGCCGCCCGCTCTGCCGCCGCGGGTCCGGTGCCGCGGCTTCGAATTTCTTGAATTCGCCGTCAGCGATCAGGAACAGCAGGATTTCTCGGCGATGCTGGCCACGCTCGGCTTTGCCGAAACCGGACGGCATCGCTCGAAGGCGGTGACCCGCTGGCAGCAGGGGCGGATCAACATCGTCCTCAATGCGGATCCGGACGGCTTCGCCCATTCCTACAATGTCGTCCACGGCCCCGGCCTGTGCGCGATGTGCCTGCGCGTCGACGATGTCGCCGGTGCGGTGGAGCGCGCACGCGGCCTCGCCATCCACGCGTTCGAGGGGCGGATCGGCCGCGGCGAAATGCCGGTCCAGGCGATCCGCGACGAAGGCGGCGGACTCCTCTATTTGGTCGGGGACGGCGATCAGGACGAAATGTGGAACCGCGATTTCGCCCCCGTTGCGACCGCCCTTTCCAGTTCGGGTGCCGGGCTGATCGATGTCGATCATGTCGCTTATGCGATGCGCGATCAGGAAATCCCGACCTGGGTGCTCGCCTACTTCGCCTTCTTCGATGTCGAGAAGAAGGTCGGCGGCGAAGTCCCGGATCCGCTCGGCCTCGTCCAGACCCAGCCGGTGGAGTCGCCCGACCGCGCCTTTCGCCTGCTGCTCAGCGGATCGAGCGGGCCCGACACTCTGTCGTCGCGTCTGCTCCAGCGTTACTGGGGCGCGGGCGTCCAATATGTCAGTCTGCGCACCGGCGACATCTTCGCCGCGGCCGAGCGTCTGCGTGCGCTCGGCACGGAGATGCTGCCGATCCCGGCCAATTATTATGACGATCTGGAGGTGCGCTTCGCGCTCGATCCGGCGCTCGTTGCGCGCCTCGCGGTGCACGACATCCTCTACGACCGCGACGACCGCGGCGAATATTTCCAGCTCGCCACCCGCGCATTCGGCAAGCGCTTCTTCTTCGAAATCGTCGAGCGGCGTGGTGGCTATGATGAATATGGCGCGGCCAACGAAGTGATCCGCTTGGCCGCGCAGTCGCGTTTCAAGGACGAGCCGGAGATCTGAGCCGACCGACTCGTCCGACATTGATCCGATCGATCCCGGGCTGCAGCTGCGACCCGGGCTCCACGTTCTGCGCAGCGAGAGCGGTAGTAACCAGTTCGTTCCTGCTACGCACTGTGATTGCAAAGATGACGGTGTCTACACCTTTGACAAGTCGCCAGATTCATCCGCTTGAATTAATGTACGAACCAGATAGTATGTGAGTCGCGCCGGTACTTCCGAAGCTTCGTTTCGGGCCGGCGATGTCGAGGATCAGACACTCCGCAAAGGAGGAGTCCGCGGCAGGAACTCTCAGGGGAGGGTTGATAATGAAGGCTGTTTTTTCGACGTCGGTCTCGGCCATTGCCTTTCTGTCCGCAGGGATGGCGGCAGCGCAGGCCCCGCAGGCGGACCCGACGGTTCAGGCCGTTCCGGAAGCAACCGGTGAAGCGCCGCCGGTCACCACCAACGATCAGGGCGAGATCGTCGTCACCGGCTCGCGCATCGCCCGTCGCGACTATCTTTCGGCAACTCCGATCTCGACGGTCGGCAGCGAGACTCTGCTGGAAACGCCCTCGGTCAACGTCGAGGCGACGCTCAACCAGCTCCCCCAATTCGCGCAGGGCCAGAATCAGAGCGCGATCGGCGCGGTCGCCGGCGGCGGCCGGGCGACCCTGAACCTTCGCGGCTTGGGCGAGACCCGCAACCTCATCCTGCTCGACGGCCGCCGCCTGCCGCTGTCGAGCGCGTTCGCGGTCGTCGACGTCAACATCATCCCGCCCAGCATCATCGAGGGGATCGAGACGATCACCGGCGGTGCGTCGGCGGTCTACGGGTCCGATGCAATGTCGGGCGTCGTCAATTTCAAGACGCGGCGCAGTTTCGAGGGGCTGCAGATCGATGCCCGCAAGGGGCTGAGCTTCCGCGGCGATGCCGGCACGTTCGACGTGTCGCTGCTCGGCGGCCTCAAGGCGGCGGACGGCCGCGCTCGCGCCTTGCTGTCGATCGGCTATTCCGAGCGCGACGTGCTGTGGGGACAGGACCGGCCGGAATTCTTCGCCCAGGGCGTGCTGTCGTCGTTCATCGGCCAGGGCACCTTCGTCCCGTCCGCCAACAATCTGCCGACCCAGGCCGCGGTCAATGCGGTGTTCGCCCGCTACGGAGTCGCCCCGGGCACCGTACCCAACGCGCGTTCGCTCGGCTTCAACGACAATGGCACCCTGTTCAGTCAGATCGGCGCGGTCAATTACAGCGGGCCGTCGACCTTCCAGTACAGTCTGCTCGGCGGCACCGTACGGCAGCCGGTGACGATGCAGGAATATGTCGTCCAGCCGATGGAGCGGAAGAACGTCTTCGCCAAGTTCGAATATGATCTGGCGACCAATCTCACCGCGTACGCCCAGGTGCTCTATGTCGATTCCCGGGTGACCGGTCAGGTCGGCTTTTCGCCGACCTTGTTCGTCGTGCCGACCATCCCGGTGTCCAATCCGTTCATTCCCGCGGATCTGCGCACCGTGCTCGCGTCGCGCCCCAGTCCCAATGCGGATTTCACCCTCAACAAGCGCTTCGTCAGCTTCGAGGACCGCAAATTCCACTCCGACGCTCAGACGTCGCAATATATCGTCGGCCTGCGCGGCGACGTCGGCGTGTCCGACTGGCGGTTCGACGTCTACGGCCTCCATGACGAAATGGATCTCGTCGAAACCCAGGACAAGGCCTTGTTGCTGTCGCGCATGCGCGCCCTGCTGTTCGCGCCGGACGGGGGAAACTCGATCTGCGCCGGCGGCTTCAACCCGTTCGGCCTCGGCCCCAGCGCGGCGATCTCGCCGGCGTGCCGGGACTATATCGAGACCGAGACCCACGACGTCACCAAGACACGGCAGAATGTGTTCGAGGCCAATCTGTCGGGCAGCCTGTTCGAACTTCCCGGCGGCACCGCAAAATTCTCGCTCACCGGCACCTATCGCGAGAATGAGTTCAGCTTCGATCCCGACAATGCCCGCGAGAGCAGCGACATCATCGGCACCTTGCTGACCGCACCCGCCAGCGGCGAAATCTCGGTCAAGGAGGCCGCGGCGGAACTGCTGCTGCCGTTGATCCGAGACTTCGCGATCGCCAGGCGCCTCGAGCTGACACTCGGCTACCGCATCTCGGATTACGACGTCAGCGGATCGTTCAGCACCTACAAGGCGGATCTGGTGTGGGAGCCGGTGCGCAGCCTGTTGCTGCGCGGCGGCTACGAGAAAGCGATCCGCGCGCCCAATATCGGTGAGCTCTACAGCTCCGCCCAGGCGGCGCAGGCCCAGATCGGTTCCCCGCCGTCGGCCGGTGATCCCTGCGACGTCCGCACGAGCGCCCGCGCCGCGGGCGGCGCGCAGCTTGCCACCCTCTGCGTCGCCACCGGCGTTCCGGCCAACATCATCGGCAGCTATCAATATACCACCGTCGCGGTCGGCGCCGTCGCCAGCGGCAGCACCGCGCTGGAGCCGGAAAAGGCCGACACCTATACGCTCGGCGCGGTGTGGAGCCCGGATTTCGCCGGGCCGCTGCTGCGCGGCCTGACGCTTTCGGTCGACTATTACGACATCACGGTCGACAACGTCATCTCACAGGTCGCCGGACCGACCGCGATCAACAAATGCTACAATCTCGACGGTTCGAATCCGTCTTACGATCCCACCAACATCTATTGCGCGCTGATCGCCCGCAACGCCGCCAGCGGCGACATCACCACCGTCGCCACGCCCTATCTCAACCTCGGCGGCCTGCGCACCAGCGGCATCGACGTGCAGGCAGATTGGCGGATCGATCTCGCCGAGATCGGCCTCGCCAAGGGACGGCTCAATCTCAACGTGATCGTCAACTTCCTCGACCGCTACGAGGTCAAGCTGCTGCCGGAATCGCCGTGGCTCGATTATGGCGGGACGATCGACGGCACCCAGGCCGCCACCACGCCGCCGGTCGGCCTGCCACTGCCCGACTACAAGATCTTCGCCAATGTCTCCTACGAGCTTGGTGGTGCGCAACTGGGCGTGCGCTGGCGTTATCTGCCGAAGATGGACGACGTCACCGCTGTGACCCGTCCGGCCAGCCCGGCCCCGGGTGTGCCGTCCTACCAATTGTGGGACGTGAACGCCTCGATCGACATCAACGATCGCTTCACCCTGCGCGGCGGAATCAACAATGTCTTCGACAAGGATCCGGTGACGATCGCAGGCACGCCCGGCCTCACCCAGCCCGGCACCTACGACATCATCGGCCGGTCTTTCTACGTCGCCGCAACCACGCGCTTCTGACTCCCTTCTCTCAACCCCGTTGGGGCTGAGCTTGTCGAAGCCCTCTCTTTCCTGTCCTCAGTCAGAAGAAGGAAGGGGCTTCGATAAGCTCAGCCCGAACGGATGTTAACGTGATGCGGAAAGCCGCGCCGTCAGCGACGGTGTCGCCTTGCAGCTGTACGAAGCCGCAGCATTCTTGTCACCGCTGCCGTCATACTCCGCAGCCTTCGGGAAGGGGCAGAGCTTCCGGGTGAAGCGCACCCCGCCATCGTCGCCCGTCTTGGCGGCGATAATCTGCTCCGGCGCCTCGCCCTGCTCGACCCAGCGGATCAGCGACCACAGGATGTCGCGATCGGGATCCGGCGCGCCGCTCCCGATCGGATGCCCGGAGCCGCCGAAGCTGTCGGCGCCGGGGCCGCCGCGGCAATGGTACATGCCGGGGACCATGAACAGCCGCACCGTGTCGGCGAGCCGTGCGGCGCCGCCATTGGCGGCCGCGAGCGCGCCATAATAGTCGATCGTCGGATCGGCGATGGTCGAGGGGTCGGCCCAGCCCTGGTAGAGCATCGCCTTGCCGCCGCGGCGGACGAACGGGGCGATGGCGGTGCGGTCGGCGCGCAGCTCCGGCATCGCGCGATTGATCGCGGCGAGATCGGCGGTGCGGCGGAAACTCTCCTCGTTCCAATCGGGATCGTCATGGACGGCGTCCGCCCACATCGCCCGCAACAACGGCGAGGGCGGGCCCGGCCGGGTGCGAACGCCCGGCAGCAGGCCCTTGTCCATCGCACGGCCCTGCTCGTCCGGCATTGGCGATACGATGCTGTCGAGCATCGCCAACTTGGCCGGGGTCAGGCAATCGCCGGTTCGTCCTTCCGGGCAGAGCAGGACGCGCCGGTCGAACGTGCAGGCCAGCGGGTTCTCGATGATGCCGTCCGAAACGCCGTCTTTCGGATCGCAGGCCGCGGTGACCGCGCGCTCGTAGAGCGACCAGTCGGAATCCGACAATGCGCCCAGCGGATTGCGCTTCTGGGCGAGCGCGAACCACATCATCCGCACCGAGACGAGCGGCATGTAGGGCCCGGGCGCGCCGGCGATGACGCCGTCATAATCGGCGGGATAATTCTGCATCTCCTTCAGCGCCTGCCGCCCGCCGCCGGAGCAGCCGAGAAAGTAAGACCCTGTCGCCGCCCGGCCGTAATGCAGTCTGGTCAGCGCCTTCGCCGCCTGCGCGGTGAGATGGACGGCGCGATGCTCGTAATCGATCCGAGCCTTGGCGTTCGCCATCCACCTCTTCTCTGTCGCCTTGTGGCCGCTGTCGGTGGTGACCGTGGCGAAGCCCTGGTCGATGCGGACGCTCATGTCGCGATGGTTGAACACCCCCGCATCGCCGCCGACACCCGCGCCGAGCAGCCGTCCGTTCCACGCCGCCGGGAGCCAGAGCTCGAAACCGATGTTGGTCTCGATCGTGCCTTCCACCCGGCAGAACGGCTTCGACACCGGCACCGCGCGATAGACGCCGCCGCTGCCCGGCACTTCCCAGGACGGCGCCGGCTGGATGGAGGTTGCCGTCTTCACGATCACCGATCCCGCGTGTCGCCCTTCCAGCGCGGCGCAATCCGCCGCCCCGGCCGCAGCGACCGCCAGCGCCGCCCACAGCATCAGAATTTCACGCCGGCGGTGAACGAGATCAGGCGCGGGATCGGATTGGACGATTGCGGATCGTAGCCGCGCGCCGTGTCGACGAAGGGCGGTTTCTCGTCGAGCAGATTGCGGACGTCGACCGAAAAGCGGAACCGGTCGTCAACGTCCCAGCCGAGGAACAGGTCGATCGTGTCGTAATCGCCGGCCCGCTGCACCGGCGCGACGGTCGTGTTGCGATAGCCGGCAAGGTGGTTCCAGGTCACCCGCGCCTGGACGGCGTTCCACTTGACGCCGATATCCGCCTGCGCGCGGAATTTCTGCGGGAAGGCGATCGTGCCGAGCACGTCGGCGAGGCCCGCGTCGGGCACCGCCTCGAAATCGTAGCGGGTGAAATAGGTGCCCTGAACCCCGGCATCGAGTTCGATCTCGCCGATCGTCCTGCGATAATAGAGGCCGAAGTCGATCCCGTTGACCAGTGACGTGCCGAGATTCTGCCGCCGCCCGTCGGCGATGAACTGCACCAGGTTGGCGTTGATCGCGCCGTTGATCGGCAGGCCGGAGGCGAGCAGCGCCTGGACCTCGGCCGCGCTCGGATCGAACTTGACGAAATCCGTGTAGAGCGGATTCGTCAGCAGCCCAGGCGTGCCGCGCAGCGCCTGGATCTGGTCGGTGTAATCGATGTCGAAATAGGTGAGGGTGGCGGTGAGGCCCGGCGCGAACGTGGGCGCGAACTCGACGCCGGCCGACCAGGTCGTCGCGCTTTCGGGGCGAAGGTCCGGATTGCCGCCGGCGATACCGATGCCGGTCAGATTGCCGCTCGGGCCGGGCAGGGTGTCGTAATAGAGGCCGGCGCCGCCGGCGACGGTCGACACTTCGGTGAAGGTGGGCGCGCGGAACGAGGTGCCATAGCTGCCGCGCACGGTCACCCCGTCTGCCGGTTTCCAGGTGACGCCTATCTTGGGATTGGTGGTGCTTCCGAAATCGGAATAATGTTCGTAGCGGCCGGCCAGCGACAGCGACAATTCGCGCAGCCCCGGCACGGCATTGTCGGCGCCGAAGATCGGCACGAACAGCTCCGCGAACGCCGCCTTGACGGTGCGGCTGCCGTCGTCGGCGACATGGGTCTCGGCCGCGCTGGTGCCGGTCGCGAGATCGGTGAACGTATATTCCTTGCGATACTCGCCGCCGACCGCGAGGCGGACATTGCCGCCGGGCAGGTGGAACAAGGATCCATCGAACTGCAGATTGGCGACGTCCAATCGGGTCCGCCCGGTGATCACGAACAGATTGTCGCGGATGCGCGCGATCGTGGCGGGATTGTTCGGGCCGCCGAAGACGTTGAACGCCGTCAGCGGGTTGGTGTCGGCGAGGGCGGCGTTGAGCGCCGCCGCATTGATGCCGATCCGGCGGTCGGCGACATCGCTGGATTCGCCATGGGCATAGTAAAGGGTGCCGGACCAGTCGCCGAACAGATCGGCCTCGATGCCGCCGCTGACGTTCCAGGATTCGCCACGATACGGATTGATGTCGGGCCCGCCGACCTGCGGCAGCAAGGAATAGGTGACGTTGACCTGGGTCGCGCCCGGCACCGGGCTGACGAAGAAGGGATTGGTGTTGCGCACCGTCGCAGTGATGTTCGAGATGCCGGCGATCTCGCCGTTGCGCTTCGAATAGAATCCGTCGGCGAACAGGCGGATTCGGTCGCCGAGTTGCTGGTTGAACGCGGCGATGACGTTGACCCGCTCCTGCTCGGGGATGACGGTGTCATACTGGTTGTAGAAGCAGCGATTGGTGGTGCCGCGGACCAGCGATCCGACATTGGCATTGGTCACGCCGCCGGTGGGAATCGCGTAGGTTCCGCCGCCGACGCTGATCGTGCCGGGATTGCAGAAGTTGGACCTCAGGTCCCGGCCGCCGCGGTCGCGATTGTCGTCCTGGTAGAAATCGAGCTCGGTGCCCCGGAGCGCGTCGTTGCGCGTATATTCGGCCGAGACCATGATCGAGCCGCTGTCCCATTTGCGGCCGAAGATGCCGGCAATCTGCTGCTCGTCATAGCCGCGCTCGGTAAAGCCGGAGCGGGCGCGGATCTCGATCCCGTCGAAATTGCGCCGGAGGATGAAATTGACGACGCCGGCGATCGCGTCCGATCCGTAGATGGCGGAGGCCCCGTCGGCGACGACCTCGACGCGGGCGAGGGCGATTGCCGGGATCACTGAGGGGTCGGTATATTGTCCCTGGGTGCCCTGCGGCGGCATGCGCTTGCCGTCGTAGAGCAGCAGGGTGGCGTTGGTGCCGATGCCGCGCAGATTGATGCCGGCGCCCCGGGTGGCGTTGGCGGCCCCGTTCTGCGCCGATCCGCCCTGGCGGTTGGCGCCGAGGGCAACGACCTGGGGCACGCGCCGCAGCAGGTCGCTGGTCGAGGTCACCGGCTCCTGCGCGATCCGCGCCTGATCGATGGCGATGACGTTGGAGCCGACCGGCGCGATGCCGCGGATGCGGCTGCCGGTGACGACGATCCCTTCCTCGGCCGTCGTCGCGGCCGGCGCGATCTCGCCCGCCTCCTCCGCCTGCGCCGGCTCCTCTTGGGTCGCCGGCTCCACGGTCTGCGCCCAGGCGGGCTGGGCGATGGCGAGCGCAAGCGCGCTCCAGGCGGTGCGGCTGGCAAGCGATCCGCGGTAGGTCATCAGGTCATCCTCCTTCGAGCATCCGTCCGCTGTTCGCCGCGGTTCGGATCAGGTGTTTCGGTTCAGGTCGTCTCGGCGCGCGCCGGCACCACCCGCCGCGACCAGCGCGGCGCGAGCGAGAGCAGGACGATGGCTGCGATCAGGATACAGGCGCCGATCAGCTCGGCGGTGCGCGGCGCCCGCAGGCCCCAGAACCAGGCGAGCAGCAGGGATCCGCCGACCCCCGCGACCAGGCTCGCGGCGCGCTCGAGCGGCACGCAATAGGCATTCTCGCGCGGATCGAGCAGGATCACGATCGCGAACACCGAAATGATGGTGAGGGTGATGCCGATGCCGAGGATCGGCCAGATCACCGGATCGGTCCAGACGTCGACGAACCCCCATTCCAGCTCGCCGGCCTGGTTGCCGAAGCCGCTCGCCGAGAGGGCAGCGAGGATCGCCACCGACAGCGGCAGCGCGAAGATCTTCTCCTCGACGAAATAGCGCCGCACCGACGCCGGATCGCCGGTCTTCGACACCTTGGTCATCACTGCGAGCCGGATGAAATAGCCGATCGTGTAGAGAATGACGGTCAGGATCGCGAGCGGCGGCAGATCGAGGCCTCCGCGATCGAAGAGCGTGATCGTGAGGGCGATCAGCACCATCACCAGCGCCGTCCAGCTCCACCAGCGCACCTTGCGGCCGAACATCATGTCGACGATCGGGGCGATGATCAGGATGTCGCCGCGCATCAGCAGCTGGATGAAGGGGATGCTGACTCCGACGAAGGTGAAGGAGAGCGGCACGGTGAACAGCACCAATGCGGTGCCGATGCCGGAGAGCAAGGTGTAGCGGGTCGGCACCGGGAACCGCCGGCCGGCGACGGTGACACCGTGGGCGTCGCGGTGCCAGCCCGACAGCCAGATGAAGACATAGGTGATGACCGTGCTGACGATCAGCGAGGCCGGCAAGGTTTCGAGCCCGGTGAGCGGCCGGCCCAGCCCCGCATGCGGCAGGCTCGTCACCAGCTTGGTGATGATCACGTTGGGCAGATAGGACAGGAAATAGAGGAGGACGATGCCCTCCATCGGCAGGCGCTTCATGCGTCGCTCCCCAGCAGTTCGACCATGTCGGGACCGGGGCGATAGCGCGCGTTGAGCCTGGCTTCAGCCGTGACCGCATTCATATAATCGACGACCTCCGCATGTTCGGCGGAACCAGGGGCGGCGAGGCGCGGCACCGCGTCCCGGCCGATGTGGAGGGGAAGGAAGCCGGCGCGGGTGATCCGTCCGCCGGCGATTTCGAGCCGCGCGATCATCGACAGGCGCGAGGCCTTGGGGAAATTGTAGAGGCTGTCGAAATCCGGCTCCCACTCTTCGGCGAGCACCCGGATTTCCTGGAAGCTCCTGGAGGCGGCGTGGGCCGGATCCATGCGCAGATCGGTCGCGAAGTTGCACAGCGAATAGAAGACCGGCGCACCGTCGATCACCTCGCAGCCCTTGAGGATATGGGCATGGCCGCCGAGGATGGCGTCGGCGCCGGCAGCGATCGCGGCACGGGCGACGTCGCGCTGATAATCGGCGATCACGGCGCGGACGAAGTGGATGCCCCAATGGTGCGAGACCAGGACGACGTCGGCCTCGGCCTTGGCGGCGCGGATGTCGGCCTCCATGGCGGCAAGATCGCCCTGGTGCGGAAAGGTGTGGATCCGCGCCGGCGTGCCGGGCTGGTCGTGCTCGATCTGCTCGTACACCGTATGCGCCCGCATCGGCGCGCAGCCGGGCCGGCGTTCGTCCGCCCAATAGGCCATCGGCAGGATGCTCGAATAGGCCAGGATCGCGACACGGGTGCCGTCGGGCAGGGTGAAGCACACGGGACGCCGGGCCTCGCCGATGTCGGCACCGGCGCCGACCACGGCAAGTCCTGCATCCTCGAGGTTGCGCCTGGTCTCGAAGAAGGCGTCATTGCCCCAGTCGAGGACATGGTTGCCGGCCATCGAGATGACGTCGAATCCGGCGCGGCGCAGCGACGCGGCGCCGTCGGGCCGCGCCAGCACCGCATGCCGTGCCTGCGGCGCGCGCACCCCGGTTGCGGCGAAGCTGGTCTCGAGCTGGCCGAACACGATGTCCGCGCTGCGCAGGAGCTCCGCCGTGTCGGCGAAGCTTTCGTCATAATCGGCGCGGTCCATGGCGAGGTCGCCGGTCGCCAGAAACACCGCGCTCACGACCTGCCTCCGGGCATTTGCTCTCCTCCGGGCCGATCGATAATGTCGTGCCTCATAACAATTATGTATCTGAAGGTGAAAGCGCTTGCAAGCTCCTCTTGGAGGTGAATAGATCTTGTCGACAGGCTCCCGCGCGAGGAGCCGAACGGAAGGATGTTCGATGCCCAGACGCCCCCTGATCGCCAACCTGTCCGCCCTGTTCCTGTGCGGCACGGCCTCCGCCCAGCCCCCGCAAGCCACGCCCCAGGTCACGCGTTCGGCCGATCCCGGCCGTGCCGCTTATGCAGCGATGCCGGACACGAAGGGCACCGGCCGCTATCCGGCGCTGAAGGAGGTCGATGCGAGTCTGCCCGATCATGTCGTCTATCGCCCGGCCGATCTGGGTGGGCTCGGCGGCCGCAAGCTCGGCCTGCTGGTGTGGGGCAATGGCGGCTGCAGCGACGATGGCGCGAGCGCTCGCCAGCACCTGGCCGAAATCGCGTCGCACGGCTATGTGGTGGTCGCGCCCGGCAAGATCCTGAGCGGACCCGGCGCGCCGCCGGCGTCCGCGGAGCCGCGCCGGCCCAATGCTTCAGGGGGCCTGCCGCCGGTCAAGACGACCGCCGCGGATGTCGCCCGCGGCATCGATTGGGCGCTCGCCGAGAATGGTCGGCTCGGCAGCCGCTATTTCGGGCGGATCGATCCCAAGGCGGTGGCGGTCGCCGGCCATAGCTGCGGCGGGCTGCAGGCAATCGAGATCGGTGCGGATCCGCGGGTCAAGGCGGTGATCGTCCATAATAGCGGCATCTTCACCGACGGCAGCAATCCGATCCCGGGCGTCACGGTGGACAAGGCGATGCTGAAAGCCTTGCACACGCCGGTTCTCTACGTGCTCGGCGGCACATCCGACGTCGCCTGGCCCAACGGCAGCGACGATTTCAGGCGGATCGAGCACGTGCCGGCCGTATTTGCGACCAGCGGCGTCGGCCACGGCGGCACCTTCCGCCAGAGTAATGGCGGGCAGGTCGCGCAGATCGCGACCGCTTGGCTCAACTGGCAGTTGCGCGGCGATTCCGGGGCCGGCCGGATGTTCACCGGCGATCCCTGCGGTCTCTGCACGGATCCGTCGTGGAAGGTGGAACGCAAGGGGATCCGCTGAACCGCGGGCGTCAGCGGCAGCGTCCATCGCGAAGGCACGGGCGCAGCATCGGCGGCGCTGTGTGCGCGACCAGCGGTGCCGGTGCCTTCGGCCAGCGGCCGGCGGCGAGCCTGGCATCGACATGGCGGATGCCGGCGAGGACGACGTCCGGCGTGAAATTGCAGTGGCCGGCCTGCTTCACCCACAGCGATTGCACATCGCTGCGTCTGGCTGCCTCGGCGTAGAAACGCTGCAGCGACGGCGAGGTCAGCCCATCGCCGACCGCCTGGACGGCGAGCAACGGCACGTTTGGTTTGCCGTTCGGCGTGTAATGGCGGGTCATGTAACGGACGGCGCCCGGGCTGGCGGCGATCCGCGGCGCGGCGTTCAGCCGGGCGAGATCGGCATCGAGGCTGAGCCCGGCCTTGCGATACAGCGCCTCGACCAGCGGCCGCCGCCCGGAAAGCGCGAGCTGCCGGCGATAGTCGAGGCCGGTGTTCCACGAGAAGGTGCCGCCGGCGCGGCGTTCCTGATCGGCCCGCGGCAGATAGACTCCGCGCACGAACGCGTCGCCGATCTGCGCCGCCTGCCCGTCGGCATCGTCCGCCGCAGGCGCCGGCGAACCGGGCCTGGTCCAGCCGGGGATCCCCGCGAGCACGCCTGCCAGCGCGACCCGCGCCCGCCCTTCCGCCGTCGCCGTCGCCGCCGCGAGCGCTTCGCCGACCTTGCGCCCGTTCGTCATGTCGTCGCCGGTCTCGACCACCTTGATCGTAGAGTCCGGCGCGACAAGGGTTCGAAAGGCGAAGGCGCCGTCCAGCGCCATGTTCATCATGCCCACCGCCCCGCCGATGGAGGCGCAATAGGCGACGGCGCCATCGATCGGGGCAGGCCTTTGCTCGGCGAGAGCGGTGGTGACCAGCCCTCCCATCGAATAGCCCCAGCCGATCACCCGCTTCGGTTTACCGTAGCGCGCCGCAAAGGCGGCGATCGTCGCTCGCTGCGCTGGCACTGCCTCCTCGAGCGCCCAGCCGCCGGCGCCATAATCGGATCCGGCAAGCGCATAGCCGGCCGACAGCAACGCGTCCTTGATCTGCGCCGGTGCCACTTCGGGCGCGCCGACGTTGGGCGAATAGCCGCGGCTCCACAGGAGCAGGGTGCCGTTCCAGTTCGCCGGCATTTCCGACGCCCAACGCGCGCCGGAGGGCAGGGGCTCGCCCACGGAAGGCGGCGCCGCACCGATCAGGGCAAAAGCGACGACGGCTCCAGCGATGCGCATGCTCACTCTCCCACGTGTTCGTGCAAGCGTTTGCATGCTGAGGCCCGTCACGCAAGCCCAAGATCCTCCCCGGTACGGGGCGGGGACCGCCGCCGCAGGCGGTGGTGGAGCGGCTGGCATTGAGTCCTGAGCAGCCCCTCCACCTGCTGCCCATGGTCCCCCTCCCCGTACCGGGGAGGAGCTAGGCGCTCTCCCGCGCGATCAGCCGGAAACCTACGTCGATCCGCCTTTCTCCCGGCGCAAGTTCGCGTGTTCGGCGCTGGATCGCGGCGATCGCCTCGCGCGCGATCCGCCGTCCGTCGATGTCGACGGTGGTGATCGTCGGCCGCATTTCGCCGGCGACCGACGTGTTGCCGAACCCGACCACTGCAAGATCGTCGGGGACCCGCAGCCCGCTGGTCTGGGCTTCGACGATCAGCCCCTGGGCGAGATAATCGGAACCGCAGACGACGACGTCGGGCTGGACCTCGAGCCGGCGGATCTCGGCGAAGACCCGCCGCGCGTGACCGAAGCGCGAGGGGATGTCGACCTCGCCTTCGCTCGGCGCCTGGCCGCCCTGTGCCAGCCATTCCTCCTTGAAGCCCGCGCTGCGCATCCGCGCGCGGCTGCCGTTGGCGGTGACGAGGTGCGGGCGCTGATAGCCGCGGCCCATCAGGAAGCGGGCGATGTCGCGGCCGGCATCGGGGTGCGAGAATCCGACCGCGATGTCGACCGGATCCTCGGGCAATTCCCACACCTGGAGGAAGGTCACGCGGCTGCGCCGCACCAGCGCCTTGATCGGCTCGTTGATCGGCCCGGTCGAGATGATCGCGTCGGCGCGGCGGCTGATCGCGGCGCGGATCATCTGCTCGGCCTGGATCTCGTGGGGGCCGGTGAGGCCGAGCATCACGGTGATCCCGCCGGCGCTCAATTCCTCGACCATGGCCTCGATCGTGTCGTTGAAGATCGAATTGGTGAGATTGGGGATCAGCACCGCGACCAGCCGGCTCTTGCTCGACGCGAGGCCGCCGGCGACCAGATTGGGGATGTAGCCGGTCTCGTCGATCGCCGCCCGGATCCGCTCCCCGGTCGCCGCCGCGACGACGTCCGGATTGTTGATGAATCGCGATACGGTCGCGGTCGACACGCCGGCGCGGCTGGCGACGTCCTCGAGTTTGGGGGTGGGATCGGTGCCGCTCATCCCAACGGGATAGCGACCGCGTCACCCGGAACGCAAGCTCACTCGCCGAGCAGTGCGCGCAGCGCCGACTTGATCACTTTGCCCGATCCGGTGCGCGGCAGATCCGCGACGAAGTGGATCTTCTTGGGCAATTTGTAGCGGGCGAGGCGTTCGCCGCACGCTGCCAGGATCGCCTGCTCGTCCGGCTCCGCACCCCGATGCAACAGCACGAACGCATGGCCGACCTCGCCCCAGCGTGCGTCCGGGACTCCGAGCACCGCCGCCTGGGCGATGGACGGATGGCCGGCGAGCACCGCCTCGATCTCCGCCGGATAGACGTTCTCGCCGCCGGAGATGAACATCTCCTTCTTGCGGTCGACCAGCGTGAAGAACCCGTCCTCGTCCTCGCGGACGAGATCGCCGGTGCGGAAGAAGCCCTCGGGCGTGAACGCCTTCGCGGTCTCGGCCGGGTTGCGCCAATAACCTGCGCAGACATTGGGCCCGCGCAGAAGCAATTCGCCCACCTCGCCGGGCGCACAATCGCTGCCGTCGGCTGCGGCGACGCGGCGCTCGATCGTCGCCCCGAGCAATCCCGCCGATCCTGCCTTGCGGTCGATGATGGCGGGGTCGAGCGGCATGCCGAGCACGGTTCCGGCCTCGGTCATGCCGTAGCCGTCGACGATCGGAATGCCGTCGGCCAGCCATTCGCGTATCCGCGCCGCCGGATGGGGGGCGCCGCCGGTGAACACCGCCTTCAATCCGCGCAGGCGGTCGGGATCGAAGCCCGGTGCCGCCCGCAGCATCTCGGCCATTTGGGGCACGCAGAAATAGTGGCTGATCGCCAGGTCGGGATCGCCCAGCCGTGCGAGCGTCGTCGCCGGATCGAAGCCGCTCGACACGACGATGCGGCCGCCCATCATCAGCGTCGGCCGGACATTGGTCACCATGCCGATGACGTGGAACATCGGTGAATCGACCAGAAAGGCGCTGTTCGGGCCGACTTCGCCGAGCACCGCGAAATTGGCCGCGGTGGCGAACAGGTTGCGCTCGGTGAGCAGCACGCCTTTGGGCTTGCCCGACGTCCCCGACGTGTAGAGCATCAGCGACGGCAGGTCGGCATCGCCCGCCTCGAACGGTGCCGGCGCTTCCGCCGCGATCGCGGCGGCAACCTCGGCCATCGCCATCTTCGGCACCGCGCTCGTTGCGAGGCAATCGAGCATGTCGTCGCCGACCAGCAGAACGGGATCGCAATCCTCGATCAGCGCGCACAATTCGGCCGGGGCGAGGCGCCAGTTGAGGGGCGCCAGGATCGCGCCGGCGCGCGCACAGGCGAGCTGGAGGATGACCGTCTCGCTGCAATTGCGGGCGAGCGCGGCGACTCGTTCGCCCCGCGTCACGCCGGCCTTGCGGAGGAAGGTGACGGCCGAGGCGATCGCGCTGTCTAGCGCACGATAGGTGAACTCGGCGCCGCCACCGGCGCTGGCGAGCGCGACGGCGTCCGGGCGCGCACGGGCATGAAGACGGACGAAGTCCGGTACCGGCATCGGCCTTGCGCGCGCTGCGCCCACCATCGCATCCTCTCCCAGGAATGAGGACAAGGCTTCTGGCATATGTTGTGAGGCATAGCAATGTGCGCTAGAGACTGGTGAAACCCGTCCGAGGAGAGGATCATGACCAGCCGCCCGCCCTTTCGCGCCGACCATGTCGGCAGCCTGCTGCGCCCGCGCTATCTGCTCGAAGCGCGCGAGCGCGCCAAGACCGATCCCGCCGAGGCGCCGCGGCTGAAGGACCTGGAAGACCAGGCGATCCGAGACATCATCGCCTTGCAGGAAGAGGTGGGGCTGAAGGGCATCACCGACGGCGAAGCGCGCCGCGCCTCCTGGCACATGGATTACATCTACCAGATCGGCGGGATCGAGAAGGTCGCCTCCAACATCAAGGTCCACTTCCACAACCAGGCGGGCGACATCGATTTCACGCCGTCGGCGCTGCGCGTTTCCGATCGGCTGAGCCTGCCGTCGACGATTTTCGCCGACGCCTTCCAGTTCCTCAAGGCGAACGTGACGCACGGCATTCCCAAGCTCACCATCCCGAGCCCGTCGATGGTTCATTATCGCGGCGGCCGCGCGGCGGTTTCGACCAGCGTCTATCCGCGGCTCGAGGATTTCTACGACGATCTTTCCGCCGTTTACGCGCAGGAAATCGCCAATCTCGCCGGGCTCGGCTGCACCTACCTGCAGCTCGACGATACCAGCTTGGCCTATCTGAACGATCCCGAGCAGCGCAAGATGATCGCGGCCGAGGGCGGCGATCCCGAACGCCAGCACGAAATCTACATCCAGATCATCAACAAGGCGCTTGCCGGCCGGCCCGACGGCCTCACCATCACCACCCACCTGTGCCGCGGCAATTTCCGGTCTTCCTGGGTAGCATCGGGCAGCTACGATTATGTCGCCGACGCCTTGTTCAACCAGCTCGACGTCGACGGCTATTTCCTCGAATTCGACGACGAGCGTTCGGGCGGGTTCGAGCCGCTCCGCCTGCTGCCCAAGGGGCACAAGCGCGTCGTCCTCGGCCTCGTCACCACCAAGCGCGGCGAGCTCGAGCAACGCGACGACATCCTCCGCCGGATCGAGGCGGCCTCGAAATTCGCACCGCTCGACCAGCTCTGCCTCAGCCCGCAATGCGGCTTCTCGTCGACCTTCGAAGGCAATGACCTCAGCATGGACCAGCAACGCGCCAAGCTCGAACTGATCGTCGACATCGCCAAGGAGGTCTGGGGCGAGTTGTAAGACGTCTTCCCGATCGAGAGAATTTCCCTACTAGCTCCCCTCCCTGCCGGGAGGCTAAGGGGGGCGCCTTTGGTGGCTCGATGCCGCCGAAGGCGCAAATGGCATCCTCGCGGCTATCGAACCCGCTCGGCTGCAATCCACCCCGGGCCCCTCCCTGAAGTAGGAACGGGAAGCGTGTGCACGGGCGGTCGCCGCCTTCAAACCCGCACCACGATCTTCCCGAATTGCGCATTGGACTCCAGATAGCGGTGCGCCTCGACGATTTCGTCGAACGCGAACACCCGATCGATCACCGGCCGCAGCGCGCCGCTCTCCAGGCGCGCCAGCACGAACGCCTTGGCCGCTTCCAGCCGGTCCGGATCGGCGACGATCTCGTGGATCAGATAGCCGCGCAGGGTCAGGCTCTTGCCGAGCACGGCGCCGATCGGGAACGGCGTCGGCTCGGCACTGAGCGCGCCATATTCGATCAGGATCCCGCCCCGCGCCATCGCCGCGGTGAGGGGCTCGAACGCCGGGCCGCCGATCGGATCGAACACCACCCGGACGCCCTCCGGACCGGCGATCGCAGTCAGCCGCGCGAGCAAATCCTCTTCCTCCGAGGCGACGACATGAGCGGCGCCGGCGTCGAGCAGCCTGTCCGCCTTGGCGGACGTGCGGGTGACCGCGATCGGAACCGCCCCGATCGCATTCGCGATCTGGATCGCCGCCAGGCCGACGCTGCTCGACGCGGCGGTGATCACGACGAACTCGCCGGCGGTGATCCTAGCGACATCGATCAGCGCGCCATAAGCAGTGACGTATTGCATCCAGAGCGCGGCCGCCTCTTCCCAGCCGAGCGACGGCGGGTGCTTGACCAGCAGCCGAGCGGGGAAGGTGGCGCGCTCGCCATAAGCCGGCCAGCGCACCATCGAGGGCGGCGGCACCACGCTGACCGCGTCGCCTTGGGCGAATCCATCGACCCCCGCGCCGACCCGCTCGACGATCCCTGCCGCTTCGAGACCGAGGCCGGACGGGAGGGCGGGCTTCTCGATATAGACGCCGGTGCGCAGCATCGCCTCGGCGCGGTTGAGACCAAGCGCCTTGACCGCGATCTGAACCTCGCCCGGGCCGGGCGGCGGATAGTCGACGGACTCGTATTGCAGGACCTCGGGGTCCCCGAGCCGGTGCAGGCGAACGATGCGGGTCATTGGCTTACTCCATCATCAGGTGATGGAATGGGCTATGCTGCCGCACCTGCCGCCGATAAATCCGGCGTTCGGCACATCTGTGCAAACCAGGAGTTTCGAATGGTGCGCAATCTCTGATGGACCGCCTGACCAGCATGGCCGTGTTCGTCCGCGCCGTCGATCTCGGCTCGTTCGCGGCAGCGGCGTCCGCGCTCGATCTCTCCGCCCCGATGGTCGGCAAGCATGTCCGTTTCCTCGAGGAGCGGCTTGGGGTCCGCCTGCTCAACCGCACCACCCGCCGTCAGAGCCTGACCGACTTCGGCCGAACCTATTATGATCGCTGCCGGGCCGTGCTGGCCGAAGCCGATGCCGCCGACGCACTCGCGGCCGACCAGCGCCTCGAGCCTTCGGGCACGCTGCGGGTTGCGATGCCGGTGCTGTTCGGCCGGCGCTGCGTCGCGCCGATCCTGACCGATCTCGCCCGCGCGCATGCCGGCCTCGAGCTCGATCTGTCGTTCAGCGACCGCCTCTCGGACCTTGCCGAGGATCGCTTCGATCTCGCGGTCCGCACCGGCACGCTTGCCGACAAAGCGGGCCTGATCGCGCGTCGGGTCGCCCGCCAGCGCATGATCGTGGTCGGCGCGCCGGTCTATCTCGAGGGCCGCGGCGTGCCGGAGACGCTCGACGATCTCGCCGCTCATGACGGGGTGATCTATCGCCGCTCCGGGCGCATCCCGCCATGGCTGTTCCCGCAGGAGGGCGCGCCCGCGCGCGAGATCACCCTCGCCAACCGCCTGCGCTTCGACGATCTCGGTGCGATCGCCGATGCCGCCGCGGCCGGCATGGGGCTCGCGTGGCTGCCGAGCTGGCTGGTCCGAAACCAGCTTCGCGCCGGCACGCTCGTCCATCTGCTGCCGGATCAGCCGCCCTATCTCTACGACGTCCACACGCTCTGGCTGCAGACCCGGCACCTCCCCAACAAGGTTCGGCTCGCCGTGGATGCACTCGCCGCGGGGCTGCCGAAAGTGATGGAATGAGGTGTCTTGAGCGCTCGCGCTGGCGCACACGCGTCTCTTAGGCCAGCTCCGCGGCTTCCGCCTTGCGCAGCCGCTCGATCACCAGCCGCGCTTTCACCCCGCCCTGGTCGATCGCATAGGCCCGCAGCTTCGAGCCCGGATTGCGGAGGATCGAGCGCTGTTGCGCCTCCAGCACCTCGACATCCTCGGCGAACACGCCGCCCTGCTGCTGCTTGAAGCGGGCGGTGAAGCCGGTGTCGTGGACGTCGAAATTGCGCGCCATGCCCCAGAAATAATGGGTGCTGGTCTCGCTCTCCGGGGTGATCGCGTCGATGACGAAGCCGCGCACGCCCTGATCGTGAGACTCGACGCTGGCACCGGCCCCGACCGGCGCGACGCCGACGTCGATGATGACGTTGGACGGCGGCAGGAAGCGGCAGATCTGCCAGCGGTCGACGAGCCCGTCCTTGCCGAGCGCGCCCCGCCAGAAAGGCGGCGCCTCGATCCCCGGCATCCAGCGGGTGACGACGATCTCGTCCCCTTCCGCATGAGTGGTGATCGGCGCTTCCATCAACTCGCGCTGCCCGATCGACCCTTCATGGACGTAGGTCTCGTGCGTCAGGTCCATCAGATTGTCGATCAGCAGCCGGTAGTCGCAGGCAATCGCATTGTAGCCGCCGTCGAACGTCCAGCCGTCGCTGCTGCACGGCCAGAAATCGGGGATCAGCGCCGGATCGGCCTTCTCCGCCGCTCCGATCCAGATCCAGACATAGCGGTGGCGCTCGACGACCGGATAGGTCTTGACGCAGATCGACCGGTTCACCGGATCGTTCCGCAGCGGCATTTCCTCGGCGCGGCCATCGCTGCCGATCAGCAGGCCATGATAGCGGCAGCGGATCGAATCGCCTTCCTTGATCCCCATCGACAGCGGCAGCAGCCGGTGCGGACAGGCATCCTGCATGGCGACGATCTGACGATCGAGCCGGCGGTAGAGCATCACCGGCTCGCCGCAGATCGTGCGTGCGAGCGGCGCGCGGTCGACCTCGAAATCCCAGCCGGCGACGTACCAGCGATTGTCGATCCACGTGCTCATCGCAGACTGTTCCTCTCGTTCAAACCCGTCCCGCGTGCCGCCTTCGGCATCGCCCGCGTGCCGCCTTCGGCATCGCCCGCGTGCCGCCTTCGGCATCGCCCAGGCGACGCCGGATGGCGTCACTCGGCGTCGCTGCCGGCGCGTTCCTTGTCATAGGCACCGAGCCCCGGCTTGTAGCTCTTCTCGTCGATGAACTGGCGGATGCCTTCCTTGCGACCCTGATTGTCGTAGTAATTGGCGGCTTCCTGGGCGCGGACGAGGAAATCCTCGGCATTGTCGTAGGTCATGTCCTTGACCCGCCGCACCGCATCCTTGGTCGCTTTCAGCGCCACCGGATTCTTCTCCAACAGGACGTTGGCGACCTCGGTCACCCGCGCCTTCAGCCGCTCGGCGGGGACTGCTTCGTTGACCAGATGCCATTCGGCGGCCTTGGCGCCGTCGATCATCTCGCCCGTCATCGCATGGTACATCGCGTCGCGCAGGCTGATCAGGTCGACGACCACCTTGGTCGCGCCGCCGCCCGGCAGGATGCCCCAGTTGATCTCGGACAGGCCGAATTTCGCCTCCTCGGCCGCAAAGGCGAGGTCGCAGGCGTAAAGAGGGCCGTAGCCGCCGCCGAAGCACCAGCCGTTGACCATCGCGATGGTCGGCTTCTGATACCAGCGCAGCCGCCGCCACCAGCCATAGCTTTCGCGCTGCGAGCGGCGGATGCCGCGAAGGCCCTCGGCTTCGGTCTCGCGGAAATATTCCTTGAGATCCATGCCGGCGGTCCAGGCCTGGCCTTCGCCGGTGAGCACGAGCACGCCGACATCGTCGCGATATTCGAGCTCGTCGAGCACCTCCAGCATCCGGCGGTTGAGCTTGGGGCTCATCGCGTTGCGCTTCTCCGGGCGGTTGAACCGCACCCAGGCGATTCGGTCGATCACTTCGTACGCGACGGTGTCCTGTTCGCTGCGTTCCTGCATAGACTTGCTCCGATGTCGAGGGCGGGCGTTCGGCGCCGCCGGGAAGAATGGGCCGAAGGGGTGACTGCTCAGAAGGGGTAATGGCCGGCCTGGGTCTCGAGCGTGATCCAGCGCAGCTCGGTGAAGCTGTCGATCCCGGCCTTGCCGCCGAAGCGGCCGTAGCCGGAGGCGCCGACGCCGCCGAACGGCATTTGCGGTTCGTCGTGCACGGTCGGGCCGTTGACGTGGCAGATTCCGGACTTGATCCGGCGCGCAATGGTGAGGCCGCGTGCGGTGTCCCTGGTGAACACGGCGGCCGAGAGGCCATATTCGCTGTCGTTGGCGAGGCGGATTGCGTCCTCCTCGTCCTTGGCGCGGAGGATCCCGACGATCGGGCCGAAGCTCTCGTCGCGATAGAGGTTCATGTCCTTGGTGACTCCGTCGATCACGGTCGCGCCCATCAGCACGCTGTCGGCCTTGCCGCCGGCGAGCGCCCGCGCGCCTTTTCCGAGCGCATCGTCGATCAGCGCGTTCACATGGTCGACGGTGCGGCGGTCGACCACCGCGCCGAGCGGCGTCTTGCCCTCGCGCGGGTCTCCGCACAGCAAACCGGTCGCCTTGGCGCCGAATTTCTCGGCGAATGCGTCTGCGATCGTCTCGACGACGATGATCCGCTCGGTCGACATGCAGATCTGGCCCTGGTTCATGAACGCGCCGAACGCCGCGGCGTTGACCGCCTCGTCGAGATCGGCATCCTCGAGCACGATCAGCGGCGCCTTGCCGCCGAGCTCGAGCAGCACTGGCTTGAGATGCTCGGCGGCGCGCTTGGCGATGATCCGGCCGACCGCGGTCGATCCGGTGAAATTGATCCGGCGCACCGCCGGATGATCGATCAGCGCGCCGACCACGTCGCCGGCATCTTCGGGCGCGTTGGTGACGAGGTTGACCGCGCCTTCGGGCAGCCCGGCCTCGACGAACGCCTCGACGATCAGACCATGGGTGCGCGGGCATTGCTCCGAGGCCTTCAGCACCACCGTGTTGCCGCAGGCGAGCGGCACTGCGATCGCACGCACGGCGAGGATGATCGGTGCGTTCCACGGCGCGATGCCGAGGATCACGCCGACCGGCTCGCGCAGCGCCATCGCGATGCAGCCGGGCTTGTCGGACGGGATCACCTCGCCGCCGATCTGGGTGGTCAGCGCCGCCGCCTCGCGAACCATGCCGGCGGCGAGCATCAGGTTGAACCGAGCCCACATCTCCGTCGATCCGGTCTCGTGCATCATCGCATCGACGAACTGGGCGGCCCGCGCCTCGAGCGCGTCTGCGGCCTTGTTGAGCAGTGCGCGGCGCGGATTGGGCCCGAGCGCCGACCAGGCCGGGAAGGCGCCGGCGGCCGCGCCGGCGGCGCGCTGCGCATCTGCGACGCTCGCCGCCGCGGCCCGAGTCGCCGCTTCGCCGGTCATCGGGTTCAGGCGGGTGAACGTTCGGCCCCCGGCAGCCTCTTCATGCCGGCCGCCGATGGACAAAAGCACATTTGCTGCTTCAGACATTGCCGTCTCCACGTCGTTTTGCTGTTGTCATCGGCATAATGTTGTGGAACATAACAATCAAGGGAGAAACGCGTGGCGAACGCAAACACCAATGTGGCGAACGCCGCCCAGCCGGCCAATGTGGCGAACGCCGCCGAGCCGGCCAAAACGGCGAACGCCGCCCACCCGCAGGGTTCGACACCGTCGCTCCAAGATCTTGTCGGCTACGCCCTGCGCCGGGCGCATAACCGCATGATGGGCGATCTTGCCGTCACCCTGGAGCCGACCGGCCTCAGGCGGGTGCTGGTCGCGATGCTCGCGGTAATTCGGGCGAAGCCGGGGATCATCCAGATGGGGCTCGGCACCGAACTCGGCATTCAGCGGGCCAATCTGGTGCCGCTGATCAACGAGCTCACCGCGCTCGATCTGATCGATCGCCGGCTGGCGCCGCACGATCGCAGAGCGCTCGCGCTCTTCCTCACCGCCAAGGGCGAGGCGGAGCTCGATCGCACCCTTGCGCTGGTGCTCGCCCATGAAGAACGTACGCTCGCCCGGCTGACCGCAAGCGAGCGCAAGCAATTGCTCGGACTGCTCGACAAGATAGCGGCCGACTGACCGGTCACGGCGCGCTCACGCGCGTCCGTGCGAGAAGGAGAGTGAGAATGGACCGGGATCCGCGGACTGTGCTGGCGGAATCGCCGATGAGCCGCGCGCAGATCGTCGCCGTCGTCATTACCATCGCGTTGAATGCACTCGATGGCTTCGACGTGCTCGCGATCAGCTTCGCGTCGCCCGGTATCGCCTCCGAATGGGGGATCGACCGTGCCGCTTTGGGCGTGGTGTTGTCGATGGAGCTGATCGGGATGGCGGTCGGCTCGATCATCCTCGGCGGGGTCACCGATCGGATCGGCCGGCGCCCGATGATCCTGCTCTGCCTGTGTGTCATGGCGCTCGGCATGTTCATGGTGACGACCACCACCAGCATCACCACCCTCTCCGCCTGGCGGGTGTTCACCGGGCTTGGAATCGGCGGCATGCTCGCCGCGACCAATGCAACGGTCGCCGAATATGCGAATGCCCGCAGCCGCAACTTCTGCGTCGCACTGATGGCGATCGGTTATCCGATCGGCGCGGTGCTCGGCGGCATGGTCGCGGCACAATTGCTGAAGGGCAGCGACTGGCGCTCGGTCTTCTATTTCGGCGGCAGCGTCACCCTGCTCTTCATTCCGATCGTCTGGTTCCTGTTGCCCGAAACCCTGCCCTTCCTGTGCCAGAAACAGGGTCCCGGCGCGCTCGACAAGGTCAACCGGCTGCTGGCGCGGATGGGCCATGCGACGGTGGCGGTGCTGCCGCCCGTTTCCGCGGCGCGGCACGGCGGCTCGATCGCCGATATCTTCCGCCCGGCCCTGCTCGCCACGACACTGCTGGTCACGCTTGCGTATTTCACCCACATCGCGACCTTCTACTTCATCCTGAAATGGGTGCCCAAGATCGTCGTCGACATGGGCTTCGCACCCTCGGCGGCGGCGGGCGTGCTGGTCTGGGCCAATCTCGGCGGCGCGACCGGCGGCGCCCTGCTCGGCCTGTTCGCGCGGCGCCTGCCGTTGCGGCCGCTGATCGTCGTCGCCCTCGTTGGGTCGGTGGCGATGGTCAGCTGGTTCGGCAGAGGCCAGAGCGATCTCACCCAATTGTCGCTGGTCGTGGGGATCGCCGGCTTCTTCACCAATGCCGGAGTCGTCGGGCTCTATGCGGTGTTCGCCGAAGCTTTCCCGACCCATGTCCGCGCGACCGGAACCGGCTTCGCGATCGGGGTCGGCCGCGGCGGCGCGGCGATCTCGCCGATCATCGCCGGCCTGCTGTTCGAATCCGGCTTCGGGTTGCAGGGGGTTGCGGTCGCAATGGCCGCGGGTGCCGGCATCGCCGCGATCGCGATTCTGGCGCTGCCCAGCCGGGCGCCGGCGGCATAGGGCGGCCCGCGGAAGGGGGCGGCATGAATGTCGGCGATCTGATCGCGTCGGTGTCCACGTCCATGCCGAACGCTCGTGCCGCCAGCCCCACGATCCGGCCCAGGCCAAATCCGATGCGGCCGCCTCCGTCTATTTCAAGACCGACGGCGAACGGCCGGCCATCCAGAAGACGACCGACCATTATAGCGCCCGCAAGATCGGCTTCGTCATGTTCACCGTCGCTTGCGAAGCCGGCACGGGCATCCCGCATGGCGAACGAGGAGATCGCCGACTCCGCGCGGGCCAACAGCGGCGTCATGCTCGCCTTCGCGTCGACGAAGCCGGCTTCAAGCCCGAGCTGCGAGGTCCGATCCTCAAAGACGATGCGGCCGGATTGCTGTTCTGACGGGCGTGCGCGGCGCGGCTTGCCAGGACATCGCCAGATGCCCTCGACCGCGCCCGTTACCTTCTTTGCACGCCGTGCGGCGCGCGCAGGCTCGGCCAGGCGCGCGAGGTGCCGACGGCGTAGGTGATGCCGTACGCCAGCACGATCAGCGAGCTCACCACCGCGAAGGCATTGACGAACTCCGGCCTGAAGGCGAGCCAGGGGACGAGCGCCAATCCGCGAAGCAAATAGATTCCGGTGATTACAACCAGAGCGGTGCGCATCAGCGGCAGGCGGCGCAGCAGGCCTGCGCCGGAGAAGGCATAAGCCGCCCAGATCGCCAGAATGAGCGCGATCGCCGTCGTCACAAGGGCCGGCATCGGCGAGCCGCGCTCGGCCGCCTGCGCCAGTTCTTCGCCTGCGCCGAAGAAGCGGTACCAGTCGGGGCCTCCCAGGATCACGCCGACATGCAGCAACGACGCGCACCCGCTCATCACGCCCCCGGCGACCAGCCACAGATTTCGCATCCTGCCCCCCTTTGGCGTTGTTTAGGGCGGCGTATTATCCTGGCCATACACTTGTCAAATGGGATGGGCCGCGTTCCGGCAGGAGAGCGCAAGAAGGGCCACCACCCGTCCTGACCGGATACCCGGTGACACGGCCGGCGCGGTTCCGCAGCGTCAGCCTTTCGGCCCTGCCTCGCGCTGCCCGCCATGATGAACCCGCCACCGCGCCGCGTTCGCGACGGCCAAGTGGCCGGCGTGGCCGGCAGAATAGGCGATCCACAGCGACGCCAGTTTCACCGCGAAATTTCCGGCGATGCTGAGCAATGACAGGCTGAGGCTGCGTTCGACCTCGGTGAAGGAGGGATTGTTGGTGGTGAGGAAGCACAGGAGCGTAAGCCCGGCGGCGATCGGCACCATCACGGCAAGCCCGGTGCGCCAGCTGTCGGCGAGCCAGCCCATGCCGAACGCGATCAGCAACACAATGATACCCATTTTCCTCTCCTCGTTCCCGCTCTCCGGCGGCTTGTTGTCGTCCCTCGTTCAACTCATCCGCTGGCGACCACCCGCTGGTCGATCGTGCCGAACGGCCGCGTCTCGCCGATCACCGCCTCCATCCGCACCCGGTCGCCGAAGCGCAGGAACGGCGTTTGCGGCGCGCCGCGCTCGATAGCCTCGATCGCGCGGCGCTCGGCGAGGCCGCAGGATCCGGTCTCGGCATAAGCCGGCGACGACACCGTCCCCGAGCCGATGATCGTGCCGGCGCACAGGCTGCGCGGGTGCGCGCGGAATGGGCGATGCGCTCGTGAAATCCGGATTGCATGTCCCGCGACGGCACCGCGCCGAAGCGCGCGCCGTTCAGTGCCACGTCGAGCCGGCCGTCGATCCGCCCGCCCAGCCAGGCGTGCCCCAACTTCGTCGGGTGTCACGACAATCGGAGCGATGCTGCACGCCGCTTTGGCGCCGATCCATCCGAAGCCGGTCTTCATTTCAATGGGCGCGATCGCGCGCAGCGACCAGCCGTTGATCTGGACGATGGGCCGTACGTGCGGGAGCGCGTCGGCTGCCGGAGTCGCCATTGGGACATCATTGGTGATGATGCCGGATTCCCCTTCGAAATCAATCCCGTCCGCCGCCGAAGGTAGCAAGATATCGTCAGTGGCGCCGAGACAGTGGTTCAACATGCCAAAAGGCGGCGGATCGGCCGTGGGCGGCGGACGATCGCTCGGCTTCTGCAGGAGTTGGCCGCGCGCGGGGGTAGCGGGAGCCGTGAGCCACTGCCGGAGGTGGGCATGGTCACGCTGGTGCGATCGGCATTCACCGCTGGCGCCGCCGGCGCGGCGCTGTCGCCGCGCGAAGATCGTTCCTGCCGTGGCTGCCCCAAGACCTGCTGGTCCTCCTGTTCGCGCCAGCGGCCTTGCCCGTCTTCGCCGGTCCCGCAATCGCGCTGCGTTGGGTGCGCGGTGAGGAGGCGCTTGCGATGGCCATCGTCCTTCCGCTCAAGATCGCTTACGGTGCGTGGGTGGCGGCTGCCGTGACACCGCTGGCGGTACTGGCGGTACTGGCGGTGCTCGGCGAAACGGGAGGGTGACGATGATCGATCGGCTGGCGGGATGGTCTCCTTACGGGCAGGCGGCGCTGCGAATGATGGCGGCCTTGCTCTTCCTCACCCACGGGGTGCAGAAATTCTTCGGCTTCCCCGAACCGTCCGAGCGCGGCACCGTCCAGCTCTTCTCGTTCATGGGCTTTGCCGCGACGCTCGAGCTGGTCGGGGGCCTGCTGCTGCTCGTCGGCCTGTTCACGCGGCCGGTCGCCTTCCTGCTCTCCGGCATGATGGCGGTCGCTTACTTCATGGCCCACGCGCCGCGCAGCTTCTATCCGATCCTCAACGGCGGCGAACCCGCCATCCTGTTCTGCTTCATCTTCCTGTTCCTGAGCATGGCCGGGCCGGGCGCGCTCAGCCTCGACGCGGCACGCGGCCGGCGTCTCTAATTTCTCCCCGAGCGAGTTCGAGGCGGGGGACCAGGTTTCGCCAGCTCCGCAGTGAAAGGCCGGAGACCACTCGGCGCCTGAAATGCGTCGCCCTTGCGGGTCTCCGAGCCCCCTCCACCACCGCCTGCGGCGGCGGTCCCTCTCCCCGTTCCGGGGCGGATCTCATCAGGGCCTGACGCGCTCAGCCCCACGACAGCACACAACAGGCGACCAAAGGATCCTCCCCGGGAACGGGGAGGGGAACCGTCCGAAGGGCGGTGGAGGGTGGCACGAGACCCACTCGGCGCCCGAAACTGCCACGGCATTGCTGGTCTCCAACGCCTGCCGCCGGCTGAGATGAGGACGCCGCTCTTCGGGACGCACCCTGCTCGTCGGGCGGGCTCCGGACACAGCTAAAAAAACAGTTGAGTGCAGGTCGGTCTCCAGGCCGCGGTTGCGCGCCTAGCGGAGCGTCAGTGGACCTGGCAGGCGTTGCAGAGGCCTTCGGCTTCGACCGAGACGGCGCGGGGCTGAAAGCCGCGGCCGGCAAGTCTCGTGTTCAGCCGCGCTTGCTGCGCCGTAAGGTCGACGGCGAGATGGCGGCGGCAGTGCTTGCAGAGCAGCAAGCCCCAGCACGCCGCCGCGGGATCGGGCGAGATCACGAAGCGCTTCCAGCTGATCACCGGGATGACGAGCCGCGCATCCTCCAGCGCGCGCAGGCATCGATAGATGATCGTCGGGTGCTTCGGGACCCCATCGGCGCCGAGACTCTGCGCGATCTCATAGGCCCCGATGGGCCGGTCCGAATCCCAGAGGACACGAAGCACGTCCTGCCGGTGGAGGCTCCAGCGCAGCCCGGCCGCTTCGCCTTGAGACAGATAGGCCTCGAAGGGCAGGGCCCGGATCGGCGTTCGTAGCGCTTCGTCGATGTCGGAAGCGTGCAGAGGCCTGGACGGGATGGTGGTTTGGGCCTCCTGCGCATGACTCTGGGACGCGTGCGGGGCGTGATGGTCGTGGAGCATGAGCTGGTATCCTTTGCGGGTCGCACGCGGCGGCAAGCGTCCGGTGACGCGCCGCGCGGCGGTTTCAGCAGGGCAGCCCGAGGGAGATCGAGGTCGAGCGCGTCAGAGCTCGATCTCGCAAGGACCTGACGGCGTGCCGAGCGGCACCCGGTCAGGCAAGAGGCGGTGGCTTGAGCAGCGGGGGTTCGGACCGCCCGGCGAGGATCGCGACACCCATCGGGGCCGGGGGCGCCGTTGCGCAGAACAGACGGAAGGGCGCTTCCGGCGCACGCGGGAGGATACACCCGGCCAGCGCAGCGGCGGCGCTGTCCGGCGTCGCTTCATGGCGCGAGACGCTCTTGCCCGCGACTTCCTCCGCAAGCGCGGCGCGGGCAGCCATGCCGTCGCCTCCTTCGCGCGCGCTGACATGCGCGTCGACATCGGCGTGCGCGCACATGGCGGCGGCCATGGCGGGGCCGTTGGCAAGCGCGAGCGCCAGCATCAGCACCAGGATCACAAGGCGGCGCATCGGCTCGGCCCTCCTACTCTGCGCGGGCCGCGGAGCGACCGGCGCACGGCTCGCGCCTCCTGAGGAGCGTCGCCCAACTGCCGCTGCGGCCCGGCATCAGGCCGTGCCGGATCGGATGGCAATAGGCGGCCTTACAGGCGCGCTCGTCGGCAAGCGGCCAGGCAGCCGCCGCGGGCGACCGCAGCCTTCCTTCACACGGGAAGGAGAACAGGCTCGCGGCTCGCGGGCTTGCGGGGTCACGGCCCGGTTCGGCTCACGACTCGCCCCGAGCGCGCGTCGACGTCGATCCAGATGACTTGCCCGTTGCGGATGAACTTGAGCCGGTAGATGGCCGCCTCCTCGTCGAACTCGGGGCCGAGATACTGGCTTCCCCGCATCTTCGGGAGGAGCTTCTGTTCGATGGCGGAAAGCGGGATCAGGGCACCGGATTCGACCGCCCGGTGCAGCGGCCCATGCTCACGCGGCCGGGCCTCCGCCGGCACGGGGAGGCCGAGCGCGCAGGCGGCAAGCAGCACGGCGAGAGTAAGGCCCATGCCACTCACCAGGGACGCCTCGCCAGGGCAACCCGACGACTCCCTGGCTGAGGACCTGCGCGAAGCGTCGTGCTCAGTCCCCGGCGGGCGGAGATGGTCGCGGGGGCTTCGCAGGATCGAGGGGCTTGCGATCGGCACGGCGCATCTCCGCGCTCAGAAGCTCACGCGCGCGCTGACCCGGATGTCGCGACCGGCGAGCGGCACGAACTCCTTGGTGAAGGAGGCATGGCGGCGTGCATCGACGTCGAAGATGTTGTTGGCGGAGAGGATGAGGGTCGTCTCGCGGGCGCTCCACGGCCGCCATGCGAGGGAGGCGTTGACCAGGGTGAACCCGTCCGTGGGCGTCTCGAGCGCCGCCACCCGGTCCTGGTCGTCCACCCACTCGACCTCGGCACGCGCGGTCAGCGTGTCCGATCCGGCCTCGAGCCCGCCGAGCAGGCGCAGCGGCGGGATGCGCGGGACCGGTCCGCCGGCGTCGACGGTCGCGCGGACATAATCGGCGACGGCGTCGGCGCGGATGGTGAAATCGCCCGCCTTGAACAGGTCCGCCGAAGCCTCCGCTTCGAAGCCGAAATAGCGCGCGTCCCGCTGAAAATATTGGAAGACCGGAAGCTCGTCCTGTTCCTCGCCGGTTGCCGCCTGGAAGATGTAGTCGTCGAACCAATTGGCATAGACGCTGGCGCGCAGGCGCACCGGGCCGGCCTGTGCCCGCACATAGGCTTCCAGCCCCCAGCTCTTCTCCTTGGCGAGCGTCGGATCGCCGATCTCGAACGCCTGGGTGGCGACGTGCGGACCGTTGGACAGCAATTCCTCGGCGGCGGGCGCGCGCTCCGCCCGCGACAGGTTCACGCCGAAGCGGAATGCCTCGCTGGGCGCGTAGGCCGCACCGAAAGCCGCGGAGAAGGCATCGAAACTGCGATCGACGTCGACCACGTTCGAGCGCACCTTGGTGTGCTCGTAGCGGCCGGCGGCCTCGAGCTCGATCCCGCCGAGCTTGAACTCCTGGAGCGTGAACAGGCCGAACTGGCTGGTCTCGTTGGCGGGAACGAACGCCTCGGCACCGATCGCTTCGAAGTCGCGCTGGAAGAACTGGGCGCCGCTGGCGCCGCGCCAGCCGTTGCGATCGGCCTGGACGAGCTCGAAACGCCCTTCCATGCCTTGCGTCTTGAAGACGGTGCCGACCTCGTCCCCTTCGAACTCGGTGTGCTTGTAGTCGGCCGCGCCGAGACGGACGCGGATCTGATCGAGGAAGGACCCGCCGACATTGACCTGCGCCCGCAGATCGGCACGCACCTGCTCCAGGCCGATGGTGACGGCTTCCTCGCCATGCTCCGCTTCCTCGGCCTCTTCGCCTTCTTCACCCTCGTGATGATGGTGGCCGGCACCCGGCGCGGTCGGAACGCCGTAATCGCTGTCGAACCAACTGACCGATACGCCGAGGCTGCCGCCGTCGCGGATGAGGGCGAAGCCGCCGGCGAGCGTCTTCTGCTCGGTACCGCTGTTGGGGATCCTGCCACGGCGATTGGCATTCTCGGTGGCTTCGGCAGCCTCGTCGAGATGGCCTTCCTCGGCCTCCTCCGCGGCGATCTCCAGCTGCTCGGCGCGGAGCGCGGGGGAGAGCACGTAGCCGCCGGCGCGAAGATCATCGGTCTTGCGCCAGGTGCCGTCGAGGTGGAGGACGAGGCCTTCTCCAACGGCGACGTCGGCGCCGGCGCCGATGCTGCGCTCATCAGCGGCCGAGCCGTAGGCGCCGATCACGTCGACATGGGCGCCGTTTTCCGGGAGAGCGCGCGGTATCCTGCGGTCGAGAACGTTGACCGCGCCGCCGATCGCCTGGCTGCCGAACAGCAATACGGCGGGGCCGTGCAGCACCTCGATCCGCTCGGCGGTGAGCGGATCGATGGTGACGGCGTGGTCCGCGGACGTGTTGGACACGTCGATCGATCCGATGCCGTCGGTGAGCACCCGAATCCGCTCGCCCTGGAACCCGCGCAGGACGGGCCGCGAGGCACCCGGGCTGAACGAGGTGGAGGAGACGCCCGCCTGGCGCGCCAAGGTGTCGCCAAGCTGCGGCCGCACGTCGCGCAGCAGCTCGGTCCCGGTCAGCACCGAGGCGCCCGAAAGCAGGCTGAGTTCGCGGACGTAATTGCCGGTGACGATGATCTCCTGCGATTCCTCGTGCTGCTCGCTGCCCGGCGACGATTGCGCGGGAGCGGCGACCGGCGCGAGGTTGCTGGTCTGGGCGAAAGCGGGCTGAGAAACGAGCGCGGCGGCGGTACCGGCGAGGAGGGTGAGGCGAAGCATGGCTATATCCGATTGGCTGGCTGCCGCTGGGCAGCGAATTGGCGCAGCAAGGCGCCATGATGTGCGAAGAGGGGGTGGGTCGCCGTGCCGCACGGCCCTCCGAAGCGTCTCGGATTGCGCGCGCGGGGACAGGCATGGCGCGCCGGACGGCACGCCGGGGTCAGCCGAGCGGCGGCTCCGCGAGCGGCGCAAGCGTCCTGCCGTGGAGGATGGCGGACTCCGCAGGCACGCCGCGCAGCATTTGCGGCCGATGCGCGCTCAGCTGGAACGTCTCGGGCGGAAGCGCATAGGCCGCGAGCGACACGGCGGCGGCGTCCGCGAGCGAACCCTTCTTCGATATCGACTTGGCGGACGTCTCTTCGGACAGCGCCGCTTGCGCGATCGCCACGTCCTCGCTCCCGCGTGCGGCAGCATGCGCCTGTGCGTCGGCGTGGGAGCAAACAACGCTGGCGATCGCCGCGCTGTTGGTCACGGCGAGCGAAAACAGGAGGAGGAGGGCCAAAAGGCGCGACATCGGGCGATGAGATAACATCTGGTCTCGACTGCGCAACCGGCTTCACGAAGAAAGTGTGCGGTTCGCACCCGACCCGTGCAAATCGGCAACACTCACTGGCCGATGGCAGCTCGAGCGTTGGAGCATCAGCTCTGCAGGTTCCGAACCGTTCTGAAACGATTCGGCCGCCCACTCAGGCTCCAGCCGACGGCACGGATCGCATGGTCGGCGAGGCTCGGCCCGAGCCTGGGCAAGCGGGTCGAAGTCACGCGCATCGGCAGAGACGGAGCGACGCTGAACCTTATTCGCTTGTGTTCCGACGCTCGGGCCTGACCCGTCCACCGGGAAATCAGCCCCGGCGGTAATCCGGCACCGATCCACTCTGGCGCCAGTAGCGCCCGAGCGGCAGCTCCTGAACCAACCTCTCGAACCGCAGGTCTCGGCGCATCGCTTCGGTGGAGGGCAGAAACAGGATGTGCAGCCTTCGGTTCTTGCGTTGTGAAAAGACCCGGTGATCCCCAGCGAAACGCACATCGGCGACCTGGAAGCCGCGGCCGAAATAATAAGCGTGGGCGAGCTTGAACGCCTCATCCACTTGCCCGAGGGCGGCTGCGAACTGGATGGAATTCTCGCAATAGCCTGTTCCGGTCTTTGCGAGAGCATGATTGACCTGAATCGCTTCCACGATCTGTCCGGGGCTGCGGGATTGGAACGCCCGCGCCGTCACCTCCAGCATCGTGAAGTTGTCCGGTGTGACGCCGTTCGGCCGGCCCTCCTCATTCGCGTTCTGCGCCAGTGCCTCGGCGCTCCGACCCGTGTACATGAACAAGTAAAGGCGCGTGAACCACACCGCATAATGGCTGGAGAACAGCTCGAAAGCGGATTTCATCGCCTGCTCCGCCTCCTCCAGCCGTCCGGCAGCCCAGAGCATGACCACCTGGGCGTACAGCCGGTTCGGGGAAGGCCGCCCGTCGGACGATGCCAGCATGATCAGATCGGCGGCCTCTTTGCATCGGCCGACATTCAGCATCGTCCAGGCGAGGTTGAGGAGGAGCACCGGGCTGCCGGGATTGGCGGCAAGCCCCTTTCGAAGCACCTGCTCGGTCCGCAGCTCGGCGCCCATCCTGGGCAGGAGCATCGCTTCGGCGGCGACCGCTGAGCTGTTACCCGGATCGATCTGTCGGGCGCGTTCGATCGCACCCTCCGCGCGGACGCGCATCTGTGTTTCCATCGCCGGAGACCAATGCTGGGACGCGATGGCGTAATTGTGTGCCAGCGATCCCCAGGCCTCGGCGCTGCCGGGGGCGAGCTGCACCGCACGGCGCAGCATGCCGATCGCCTGGTTCGTTCCCTCGGCCGTGGCTTGCTGGCCGATCACTCTCGCCTGATCGATCAGCGCTTGAGCCTCCTGTGAGACAGGCTGTGTGACCGGATTGCCGCGCGTGCGCCACAGCGTATAGGCTCCGCCACCCGCGGCCAGCACCGTCAATCCGCCTGCCAGCATGTGCCGGCGCGTGAACCGGGCAGCCGAAGCGCCGGCCGTCGGCGATTCGTCGGAAGGCGCCGGCTGCGGCGCGAGGATGGCATCGGCCGACGGCGCTGGGCGTCCACCGGCGCCGACCAGGCGGTACCCGACTCGTGCGACCGTATCGATGTGGAATGCACCCTCTCCGATATCCGTTCCGAGACGCCGGAGCAGCAGGATGATGCGGTTGACCGCACTATCCCCCACCACTCGGCCTTCCCAACATTGGTCCACCAGATCGTCCCGGCTCACCACCGTGCCCTCTGCCCGCGCCAGCACCGCCAGGACCTGCATCATGCGGGGCTCGATCGTCTGACGCTGGCCATCGTCCCGGCGTACTTCCCGGGTCGACGGATCAACGATGAGCCCGCCCAGTCTGAATGGCGCGACGTGGGCGAGATCGACGGCAGTGCTCGGACCGGGTTTGCTCACGCTGCCACTCCACACCCAGCTGAGGTCCATGCGAACCCGAACCGATGCTTGTCCCCGAACCGGCGGACGCTTTGGGGGCATCGGCCCTGTTCGGGGCTCGCAGCAGCGCTTCTATCGCAAACCCGGCTCGGATTCACGTCTCGAACGGCGTTCCTCATCAAACCATCAGAGATCCCCAACGAAACCATCACGCCGCCTTTGTCCTCATCATGGCCCGATCATCGTAATTCATCGTGCCATTCAGGCAGCGCATCCGTCCCGGTGCGCAACGACATGGAAAGGCGCGGAACGGATGGAGCAAATTTTGTCGAATGTTCAGCTGAAGCAACATGCGCGGCAAGCTGAGCGGGCTCAATCACGACGTCGTGACGCTCGGGTCACAGAACCAGTGGCAGGTCTCCGAACGTCTCGACGGTATCCAAGATTGATCCAGATTGTCTCACCTCGAAAGGAATTGCTCATGCGCGTTCTTTCTATCACGGCGGCGCTGATTGCCGCTTCGCTGCCATTTGCTGCGCCTGCCGCCGCGCAGGAGTCGCTGCCATGCAAGTTTCCGAAGCGGATCATGATCGTGCACGGCAACAACGCGGTTGCGCGCATGGCGATCAGACAGGTCGCCAGCCAGATCACCGGGAAGGGCATGGAAGGCAACAATAGCGGCGTTCTGCGCGGCGAGTTGCGCGGGCGAGAAGTGGAATTCACCATTCGGTGGTCGAACGGGCATCGCGGCTTCTACACGGGACGGATCAGCGGATCCGGAACGCTCAGTGGCCAGAACACCGACGCCACGAACATGCGCTCGCAGACCACCTGGTTCTTACGCGAAGCCGTCCCCTGCTGACCGGGTAGCAGGCCGCCCGAGGGCGGCCGGGCCTTATGACAGGAGCATTCCCATGCGGATGTTGAAGCTCGTCGGCTGGATCGGCGTCGTCATCGCCCTGGGCGTCGCCAGCGTCCGCGGTCTCTGGTTCGCCTGGACCAGCCACGCGATCCTGGTGCCTCGCGGAGGTGGCGGCAGTGCCGCGCTCGAACGGGAACCCGGCCTCTTCTGGTTCTGCGTCGCCATGTACACGCTGATCGCGCTCGCGGCGCCTTTTGCCACGCTGGCAGCGGTCGGCGACTTACGGGCACATCTTCGCTCGCGCAGAGCCGCATGAACGCACCTGACACGAGGATTTCACGTATGAAACAAATTGCCCTCGCCGCCGCCTCAGCCCTTTTGTTCGGCAGTGCCGCGGATGCTCGGCCGCTCAAGCCGTTGATGACGCCAAATGATCTTCAGTCGCTTGGATTCGAACCGGCGGATGCCCGCATCGCCTATGGCCCCGACCCCGATCAGTTTGGCGAATTGCGAATACCGGCCGGTGCCGGTCCGCACCCCGTGGTGGTGCTGATTCACGGAGGTTGCTTCAGGGCTTCCTATGCCACGCTGCGTGACCTCGCGCCGATGGCGGACGTGCTGAAGGCGGAGGGCATTGCCACCTGGACCATTGAGTACCGACGCCTCGGGCAGGCCGGCGCGGGCTGGCCTGGTACCTATCGTGACATCGGCACCGCTATCGATCGGCTCCACGCTCTGGCGCCGCGCTTTCCCCTCGATCTCGCCCGCGTCGTGGTACTCGGCCACTCCGCCGGCGGAGGCCTTGCCATGTGGGCGGGCGCCCGCCCGCGGCTACCCAAGTCGAGCGATATCGCCGTCCGCGATCCCCTGAGGGTTGCCGGCGTGATCAACCTCGCCGGTCCATTCGACATGCGCGAGAACATCGCCAATTACCATGCCGAGTGCCGGGCGCCCGTGATCACCCAGATGCTGGGGGGCGCCGAAGCCGAGGTGCCGGCCAGGTATATCGAATCCTCGGCCGGCGCACTTCTGCCCCTTGGCATACCTCAGCGCCTCATCTGGGGCGAACACGAGGATTTCATGCCTCGGGAGGCGGCGGCCGCCTATGTGGCCCGGGCGCGGGCAGCTGGCGACGACGCCGCAATTCGGATTGTTCCGGGGGCTGGTCACTTCGAGATCGCGAGCCCGCATACAACGGCTTGGCCGATTGTTCTCGCCGAGATCCGAACCTTGCTCGCAGCCTCTTCCGATGCGACGGCCCGAGAGCATGAAAAGGGCAAATAGCGACGACGCGGCGCCTCTAACTAGCAGGTTCGGCCGTCCGCCGGCGCGGTCCTCTCTGCTCCAAGCAATTGCCGCTTCTACACATCTGCAAGACGAGCGGCGCGCCGACGCTCGGTGTCCTGGACGCGCCGTGCCATCTCGTTCCAGGTGGCTTCCGAACGAAGCGCTCTTTCCTTCACGTTGACGAGCGTCGCCGCCTCGGCCTCCGCTCTGGCCTCGGCCGCGCGGGCACGGTAGAAAACGAGTTGCTCCGACATTCGGTATTCGGTCTCCATGATCGTTCCGGTACCTCAACGCTCGTCGGCGGCAGCGGATCCGCTGCAAAGAGCGAGAATCGCAAAGGGCCGGTAGCCCCGCACGCGCACTCCGGGAAAGATGATCCGAGGGAGACTGGTGTCCGACCGGAGCGGGGAGCGGACGTTCGGCCGCGTTCTGTGCGGCCCGTGCCGGGTTGCGGCTGGAGAGCGACATCCATCCGGCGAGGCGAACCGGCGGAGGATGCACGGCCAAGGTTGTGGATGAAGGAGCGCGGGCTTCCATGTCGCCGGGAACGCCGATGCCGGTTCTGCATTTCGGATCCGAACAGCGATGGACACTCACATCTCCATGATCAGCGATGTATCGCCTTTTCGCCAGCTCGTCGCGAAGCTGCGGCGACTGGCACCGATCGACGAAGCGGATGAGGCCGCGGTCCTTGCTTTGCCGCATCGAGTCGGTCGCGCCCGGGCACGCGATTATTTGATCCGCGAAGGATCGAAGCCGCATGAATGCTGCGCCCTCATCGACGGCTATGCGGCACGAAGCAAATTGGGGGTGAATGGCGGGCGCCAGATCGTCTCCTTCCACATACCGGGCGACATATTGGACATCCAGCACCTGTTCCTGGAACGCGCCGATCACAACGTTCAGGTGATCAGCGATGCAACCCTGGTCTGGGTGCCGATGGCGGCGATGCGTGCATTGGCAACGCAACGGCCGACGATCGGGACCGCTTTCTGGCGGGATGCATTGATCGACGCGTCGATCTTCCGGGAATGGGTTTTGAACGTCGGTCGCCGGGATGCGAAAACGCGCATCGCACACATGCTCTGCGAGTTCATCGTGCGAAGGGCCGCGGCGGGTCTGGGAACAGCCGAGCAGACGCAATTGCCGTTCAGTCAGGAGGAAATCGGCGACGCGACCGGCCTGACGTCCGTTCACGTCAATCGGATGCTGCGAGAGCTGGCCGAAGCGGGTCTGATCGTCAGGAAGGGCCGGTCTCTCGAAATCGTCGATTGGGACGGTTTCCGCCGTGCCGCCGGCTTCGATGCCGCTTACCTCCATTTGGCCGCCTGATCAGGGAAGGGAGACACGGCGTGACGAACATGAACCGCTATTTCCTTCACCTCCACGAATGCGGCACCGTGGTCGAGGATGCCGAGGGACTGGAATGCGCTTCGCTGGCCGAAGCGAGACAGCTTGCCGTGGCCAGTGCCCGGGACGTGATGATCGGGGAGCTTCGCGAAGGCAGATTGTGCCTGGACTGCCATATCGTCATCACCGACGGTTCGGCGACGGAACTGGCACGCGTGCCTTTCCGTGATGCTGTCGTGGTGCGGGGCCGGTAAGCGATCGCGCCGGAGCGGCCGCCGAAATCCGAACCACAGCCCTTCAACGGCCTCCGCGCGTGGCTGTCTCCGCCCGTGCAATGAGGGGAGACTCTGGTGCACTTCGGAATGGTGATGCGTCAGTCGCAATCCCACGCCCTCGCCGGATGGCCGATAGCGCGGTGTCGCAACTGGACGTCCTTCCGCTTCGTCGGCGCGGATTACGGCGGATCGCTGGCCCGGCGCGCACCGCTCGCGTTGTCGTGCGCAGGATCCCCGGGCCCGGCACCTGTATCAGCATGGTCGCCACCCCCAGCAAGGACGACGTGGCGTTCGACGGCAGGCTCTCGGCCAGAGGCGACTTATCCATCGCGCGCTGCTCCAAGCCGTTCGTTATGCGGAGCGGCGGCACGCCCGGAGCTGCGCATAACGCTTGCGGAGACGCCAGTTCACGAGATGCCCGATGGCGAGCAGGACACTCCCGACCACCGAAACGCCTGTTTCCAGGGCCACCTGCAAGCCGCCCAGCGCACCGATCCCGATCAGAAGCAGACCGGCTGACGCAACGAAGGCAGGCAGGATAACGCCGTGCCGGCGATAACCGCCGGAAAGCGCGAAGGCGCTCGCTGGAACGGCAAGCGCGAACGCGAGGACATGAAATTCCTCCGGAACCCGGACAAGGCGCGACAGCGACGGCGCGGCTGCCAAGAGGAGCGGCAATACCAAGCAATGGACGAGACAAACCCCTGAGGCGCCAATCGTGAAGGCGTCCAGAGACGGGGTCAGCCGCGCTCTCATGCGTCGCGAGAGGAGGGCGAGCGTGGATATGGTTTTCATAATGAGACGATATAGCATATCATTTAACGGCGGATGCAAGCCTTGCGTGGCTGCGGAGCCAGGAACAAGGCTCACCTCTCGTGATCCCAGAGCGATCCGACTTGAAGCTCCGGCCATCACGCTCGGCGTATTGACTTAATGATATAACACATCATAAAGGCCCGGCCGAAGGGAGCATCTTGTGAGTGGAAATCGAAGCTCAGCCGCGCTGCTCGCGACGGCGGCAGCAATGTTTGGCGTGCCGAATGCGGCCTGGGGCCAGGCCGCCGCCGTTGAACGGGAGGAGGGCTCCGGCGGCATCGTCATCACCGGACAGTCGCTCGAGACCGAAGAGCCGGCCTTGCCGGTGCAGGTGCTGGCCGGGGACGCCCTCGCCCATCGCCGACAGGGCGGGCTTGGGGAAACGCTTGCCGGACTGCCGGGCGTGCATCTCGACAATTTCGGCGGCGGTGCCTCCCGTCCCGTGATCCGCGGTCAAACCTTGCCTCGCATCGAAGTGCTGACGGATGGCGCGAACCTGTTCGACGTGTCTTCGGTTTCGCCAGACCACGCGATCACCACGGATCCGCTGCTGCTCGATTCGGTCGAGATCCAGCGCGGGCCCGCCGCCATTCGCTATGGCGGGAATGCGGCCAGCGGCGCGATCAACCTGATCGATAGCAAGATCCCCAAGGCGGCGCCGCCCGGCGGGCTGACCGGCGCGACCGAAGTGCGCTACGGCACCGGTGACCAGGAAAAGACGGTGGTCGGTCGCGCAACCGGGGGGATCGGCCAATTCGCGATCCATGCCGAAGCGGCCCGTCGCAGCGCGGAGGATTATGAAATCCCCGACGCTTATGGTTCGGACAGGCTGCGCGACTCGTTCGCCGAGAGCACCAGCTATGCGGCCGGTGCATCCTGGATCACCTCCAAGGGCTATCTCGGCGCTGCCTATTCGCGGATGGAAAGCGAATATGGGCTCCCCGGCCACAGCCACGTCAACGGCGTGTGTCACACGCACGGCCTCGACCTGCATTGCCAGGCGCATGGCGGGTTCGAGGATCCGTTCGGCTCTCCCGACAGCCACACGGCTTTCATCAAATTGCGCAGCGAGCGTGTCGATCTGCGTGCGGAGTATGACGATCCGCTTCCCGGCCTCTCCCATGCGCGCCTGCGCATGTCCTACACCGACTATGCGCATGACGAGATAGACGGCGACCTGCTGTTCACCCGCTACACCAACACGGTCTGGGACGGTCGCCTCGAACTCACCCACAAGCCCTTGCTCGGCTTTACCGGGACGCTGGGCGTGCAATATAGCGACGGCAGGTTCGGCGGCATCAATGTCGACGACCTTCACAAGCCGTTCCCGGACGGTGCCTATGGCCTGGACGGCTATCCGGATTATCTCACCAGGAATGTCGGCATATTCCTTACCGAACGCCGCTCCTTCGGACCCGTCGATGTCGAGGCCGCCGTTCGGAAGGACTGGCGCAAGATCCATGCAACGGTGCCCCCGTTCCGGAGCACCCTCGGAGCCGAAGTGCAGGATCTTTTCGTCGAATGGTACGGGCCCGATTGGCGACGGATCCTCGAGGAGGAGGAAGTCGCCGCCTTTCGCGCAAGGAACCCGGCGGTGAAGCACGATCCCTTTTCGGCGTCGCTCGGCGCCACATGGAATATCGGGCAGGGTTATGGCCTTGCCATTTCCCTTGCCCATAGCGAGCGCGCGCCCAGCGTGCGCGAACTCTATGCTCGCGGCAACAATCTGGCAACCAACAGCTACGAACTCGGACTCGCGGTCGGCAACCCGGTTCTGGAGGAAGAAGGCATCGCTGCCGAAGATGTTCTGGAGACCGCGAAATCGGTCAACCTGACGTTCCGCAAGAAGGGTGGTCCGCTCGAATTCGAGGTTGGTCTGTTCTATCAGGATATCGGCGATTATGTGTTCGCGCGTCTGATCGAGACCGAGACGGCAACAGGCGTTCCGCACAACTTCGTGATCTATACGGCCGCCGATGCGCGCTTCGCGGGAATAGACGGGCAGGTGAGCTACGCCTTCACCCCGTCTTCGCGAATCACGATGTTCGGCGACTATGTCGACGCCGAGCTCAAGCGCGAGAACGACAATCCGCCCCGCATCCCGCCCGGACGTCTCGGCGCCCGCTACGATCTCGTGGCGGGCCCGATCTCCGGAGATGTCGAATATTATCGCACCTTCGCCCAGGACAAGGTCGCTGCATACGAGACGCGCACGCCGGGCTACGACATGCTTAACGCGACGCTCAGCTACCGCTTCGACCTCGGCCAGGCCAAGGCTGTCGAGCTCTACCTGCGCGGCAGCAACCTCCTCGACGAGCTGGCCTTCGCCCACACCTCGTTCGTGAAGAACCAGTCACCGCTTCGTGGCCGGAGCGTCGCGATCGGCATGCGGCATTCCTTCTGATCGGGCTCGATGATATTCGGAAGCGAACTCAGCACTACGGCACGGCGCGTTGGCGGAGCGTCGGCGGCGTACCGCTCATCCTGGATGGAGGGAATATCCGGCGCTACCAGGCCTAGAGAACGCTCCAGTCCTCGCTTGAGCGCGCGCGGTATGGCTGGAGTTACACCTCCAGATCGGCATCGTCCTATTCCTGGCTCGTGACCGGCCCATGATGCAGATGGTGTTACGAAGATGCCTGTCCGGGTCGGCGGTCCTGGCGCTTTCGATCGGGCATCGTGCTCCAACGGGGCTGACCACACGATCCGGATCGACCGAAAGGCCGACAGCTTCGCGTTGAAGTTCCACATCCGCGCGTTGGAGGGTCTCTGCTACGCGCCTCAATCGATCATGTTCAACGGCCACCTCAGCCTAGACGGTTTCGACGGCGTCGACAGGTGGGTGCTGGAGCCCGCCGATCCCACGCAAGTCGAAGGGCTGGATGACATCCTCTCTGCGGGGAGAGTGAAGATCGGGAGCGGCAACATGGTATTGTCCGTGCCCAGAGATGCGGTGGTCAAGCGCACGTTCCACGTTCAATTCGTGGCCTTTTCTTGCGGCGCTGGACGCGTGTCGAACGGGGTTGGCAAAGTGCACATCGGCTCTGTCGCAGCCGATCTCCCGCTTTCCGAAATCGCAAGACAAGGCCGCGAGACCTCCGACCGAAGTGAGGGAGAGGGGCTGATGGTGCCCCGCTAGGCCCAGATCCACAGGCGCGAAGCCACGTTGGCTGGATCGCGGCCGGAGCGGATCAGCTCCCGGCTGGCGATCACCTCGACGATCAGCACATCGGCAAGCCCGTGCTCTTCACGACGGCTGCCGGACGGACAATGTGAGCTGCTGAGGAGACGACCAGAGACCCTGTCTTCGTACACCGGCGGGCAGAAGGGAGCGGCGAAAAAACCAGCCTTCACGGACACCTAGAACGTAATCGCTATCGCCCGAGAAGCCGAACGCGAGAACATCATCCCCCAGCTCTGTCTCCCGATAGATGCCGCTTGCGAAGGGCGCGCCGATTACAAGATGGTCCAGGATGGTCGTATCCCGAACCAGAACGAGATGAAGTTGTTCTTCATAAGGGCTGTCTTCGTCCAGCACCAAGACGATGTCGCCAGAGCTCAGGATGTACTGGGCTATCAGGCTTGCAGCGGCGAGAGTGATCTTCGCCTCGGTGTCTTTGCGGTGCAGGTCGATCCTTGGCTCGGGATCATTCCGCTGGGAAATCGTTTCAAATACCGCGGCTGGCTGCATCGCGTCATTCTATGCGGTGCGTTTCGGCGACGTCAAAGGCGTCGACGTGAGGGGCGCATCCTCCTGATTGATTCTCCGGCAGTCGAGATGTGGCGCTATCAGGACTTTCCTTCTGGGAATCGGCAGCTGAGCGGCGGCGAATTGCGCACCCACCCCGGATGTGTTGACCGCGCATCGCCGGCTCACGGCCGAGGCTCGCGAGCGAAGCTCCCGGGTGCGCAGCCGAACCGCTTGCGGAACGCGGTGCTGAAGGCGCTGGCGGACTCGAATCCGACGTCATAGGCGATGCGCTCGAGCGATTTGGTCCGACGGGTGAGTGCATCCTTCGCGAGCGCCATTCGCCAGGCGGCCAGATACGCGTACGGCCCGCATCCCACCTTCTCGGCGAAGCGCGCGGCAAAGGCCGATCGCGACATGCCGGCTACCCCGGCGAGCTTGGCGAGCGTCCATTTCGCGCCCACGTCCGAGTGCATTGCGCCGAGCACCCTGGCGATCGCCGGGTCGCGCATCCCGCCGAGCAGCCCGGGAGGCGCCAGGTCGTTAAAGCCGCTCCACCGCAACGCCTCGACGAGCAGCACCTCGAGCAGCCGATGCACGATCAGCTGCTTGCCGGGATGGTCGGAGGCGCATTCCTCCGAAAGCGACGCAATCAGGCGGCCGAGCCGCGTCCCGCGCCCTTGCGAAGCGGGGATATGGACCAGCTCAGGAAGCAGCCCGAGCAGGAGCGCCGCGTTTGCCCGTTCGTAGGAGAAGCTGCCGCCCAGAGCGACGAAATCGGGCGCGCCGCCTTGCTCGCCATGGCGTACTGCCTCGCCGCGGGGTTCTGCGAGCCTGCAGGCGATGCCCGGCGCGCTGGACAGCGAAAAGGCCGGGGTCGTCGGCAGCAGCAGGAAGTCGCCTTCCGCAATGTGCTGCGGCGCTCTGCCGTCGAACGTGACCCAGGCGGCTCCGGCAAGGACGATCGTGAAGCCCGGAGCGTCGTAGGCCGCGTAGCGCACGCCCCATCGCCCCCGCCCTTCGATCGGCTTGGAGACTGCAGCGCTCGGCTGCAACAGGGTGACGACTTCACTCAGCGGATCCATATCTGGACGATTCATCAATATTCATGGACGTTATCCCATAGATCGTCCAACCACGCTTTGTCTATTTCCGATGCACTGAACCCACGGAGATCGACATGACCAAGACCATCCTCATCACCGGAACCTCGTCGGGTTACGGCAAGGCGACCGCCGAGCTCTTTCTCTCGCGCGGGTGGAATGTCGTCGCAACGATGCGGAGGCCTGATCCCGCTACGTTCGGCACCTCAGACCGGCTGCGCGTGCTTGCGCTGAACGTGACCTGCGAAGAGAGCCTCTCGGCGCTGACCGAGGCTGCAGGGCCAATCGACGTGCTCGTCAACAATGCCGGGCTTGGCGGGGTCGGAGCGTTCGAGGCGATGCCGAAATCGATGATCCGCCAGCTCGTCGAGACCAACACGATCGGCGTCATGGCGATGTGCCAGGCCGTTATCCCGCAGATGCGCGCGCGACGTTCGGGCACGATCGTCAACGTGACGTCGAGCGTCACCCTGGGCGAGTTCCCGCTTGCCGCCCTCTACACCGGCACCAAGCAGGCGATCGAGGGCTTTTCCGGCTCGCTCGCCCATGAGCTCGCCTATTTCGGTGTGCGCGTGAAGCTGGTGGAGCCGGGCTATGCGCCGACGACCCGGTTCGGAGCGAATGCGATCGTTCCGATCGAGGATCTGCTGCCCGGCGACTATGCCGAATTCGCGCGGCCGATCCTGGAGGCGTTCGCAAACCCGGTGATGACGACCAGGGAAAGCGAAGTCGCCGAAGCCATCTGGCAAGCGGCGCACGACACGGCTGGTCAACTTCGCTTCCCGGCAGGCCCGGACGCGGTCGCGCTCGCTCAGGCCCGCTGAGAGCGGACCGACTGCGCCGAGCTGGGCACGAAGCGGACGACCGTTTTGTTCGGCTGCTCGCGCACTTTTTCGATCCAACCTGCGCCTGGCCGGCCGATCTGAAGCCCGGCGAAGGTGAGACGCGACACGTCCGGGAAACGAGGGTGCAGCCCGAACGCCGGACCTGGAGCAGCGTCGCTGCGTTGGGATCGTATCGACACTGGAACAAGGACGTTTAGATGCGCAAAATCTTGCTGGCAGCGGCCGCACTCGGGGCACTTTCGCTCGCCGGATGCGGCGGCAAGGGCGATGACAAGCTTGGCGATCAGGCGGCCGAGGCCGCCGAGAACAAGGCCGAGATTCTCGACGAGATCGCCGACAACCAGAGCGGCGCTGCCGAGGACGCGACCGAGGCGCAGGCCGATGCGACCCGCGCCGCGGGTGGCGCCAAGGAAGAGGCTATCGACGATGCCGACGTGAATGCGGACGCGATGTCGAACGCCCAGAAGGATGGGCTGATCAACGGCCAGTGACGATGCGGCGAGCGCGCCCCCGCGGGGCGCGCTCGCCCCCTCCTGTGAACCGCTTGGGGAACTGACCAGCGCCGCGATCGGCGGGCAACGACAGCTATGTAGGCCAGATCGCTTATGGGCGCGCGGCGATACCACCCACCAAAGCACCAAGAGCAACTCCGACGGGTTTCCGCCGCGGCCTTCGCGGAGATTTCTCCCGCCCGATATGTCGATCGCAGGGATCCGGTCAGCTCACGGGTACGGCGGAGGTACGTAGACCGACGACCGCGATGTTGGGCCGTCTACTCTCCGCCGAAGCGCAGCCGCACGCCGCCGTTGGCGACGAAGCCGTCCGTGGGCCCCCAGGCATCGACGGTCCAGCGCCCATCCGCTGCACGCCGCCGGCGAAGGATCGGATCGTATTTCGTCTGTCGGACCCCAAGGATGTTCTCGAGATTGAGGAAGAGGCTGGCACGGCCGAGCGCGATTTCGCCTAGCAGGCCGAGCTCGACATAGGGCCGGCTCCTCGATCGATAGGGATTGTCGTCGAGCTGCTGACGGCCCGTATAATAAGCCTCGACGCCGATCCGGCCGGTGCCGTGCTTCTCCCACATGGCGACCACGCCGGCACTGTGGCGTGGCGTGCGTGGCACTGCCCGTCGCCCCGTTCCGGATGGATCGGGCTCGCGCGCGTCGATGTAGACGTAGCTGCCGGTGACGCTGACATCGCGGAGGCGCTGACGGAGCAGCAACTCGATGCCGCGGGTCCGCGTCGTGCCTTCGACGTTGACGAGGCGCACGGAATCGGCGCCGACTTCGTCGAGGCGGACCGCATTCTCGACCCGCGACCCGAAGAGGGAGGCGGTGGCCTCGGTGCCGCCGATTGCATAGCCGACGTCGATCGAGGCGGTGTCGGCGACCTCCGCCCTCAGGCTGTCGAGCGGCTGGAGGCGCGACAGGCCCGTCGCCTCGATTTCCTCGACGAACGGCGTCGGCGCGAAGAAGCCCCGGCCGAGCGACGTCCTTATCGTCCAGTTGCCCGGCCGATAGAGCGCCGAGAGGCGCGGACTGAGGCGGGTGCCGAACGCGTCGTGGACATCGAGCCTGGCGCTTCCGGCAAGGGTGACGTCTTCACCGAGTGTCTGCTCGATCTGCGCGAACAGGGCCGGCACGGTGTAGGTGTAGTCGAAGTTCGCGAACGTCCTCGAACGATAGGCATCGACCTGCAGGGCAGAGCCCGCCAGCCACGACGTGTCGCCCGCGGTGCCGGCGAGCGACAGCTCCGCGAACAGGGTGGAATGCCGGTCGTCCTCGACCAGGTCGCCGAAGCGATGGCGATGCTCCTGGTTCATGGCCGACGCGCGGAGGTGGACCGTGCCGATGCCCTCGAGAGGCATCTGGCCGACGAAGCCCGCGTCCAGCCTGGTGCTGTTCTGGGCTTCGACGAACGCGCTTCCGTCGGGCGCCGTTCGCCCGGGCAGGGTCCCGCCTTTCCGGTCCTCCGTCATCGCGCCGGCGGTCAGAAATGCCTTCACACCGTCGCCGCGATCCCAGAAGATCCGCGGTCGAAAGGTGACTCGCTCATAGCCGGGCATGTCGGCCCACCCGTCGCCGTCGAGATCCTGCCGGCTCTGCCGATGGTACCCGCCCACGATCGAGGTGCCCCAGCCATCGGCCAGTGCGGTCGCAGCATAGCCGGTCAGATCCTGGCCGTTCCTGCTGGTCGCATTGGCGATGAACTCGCTCTCCGCCACCTCGCCGGGGCGCCGCGAGACGAGATTGATCACGCCGCCGAGCGCAGCCGGACCGTAAAGCGCCGAGGCTGCGCCCTTGATCACCTCCACCTGGCGAAGGTCCGTCGGCGGGATCTGAAGCAAACCGATCGCCTGTCCGCCATAAAGAGGCAGTCCATCGGAGAGGATCTGGGTATAGCGCCCCTCCAGCCCGCGCACCCGCACGTTCGAGGCGCCGAGCGCCGGCGAGGCTACCTGCACCCGCAGCCCGCCCGTCTCGGCCACGAGCATCGCTATGTTGCCGGGCGTCATCAGAAGTTTCTCCGCGATCTCCTCCTGGCCGATCACCTCGACTCGGATCGGCTCATCCTGCACACGGCGGCCGAAGCGCGTCGCCTGGACGACGATTTCCTCGCCTTCCTCCGCCTCTGTTTGCCCGCCGGTGTCCTGCTCCTGCGCCAGTGCGACGCCCGGCAGACCGGCGATGGCCGCGAGGACAGAGAGGAAAACGAACTGCCTGTGACGGGACGCTGTTGACGAGAAGGAGGGCATCCAAGACCTGACGGGTTGAAGCAGCAACGCGCCGGTGCACGCTGCGGCGATGCGATCGTCAAGCTTAATCGCCGCAATCTGTGCAACGACGTCCCAGTCCTTCAGCTGCGTGCCGGAAGTGGAGGGCTTCGACAAGCACAGCCCGAACGGGTGAGGAGCTGGTTTCCAGCAGGACCACTCGCCTGGGACGTGCTCATGGATGTTACGCCCGAAAGGTCCTCTCGCTCTCCTTCGCCCGCTTGTGACGGCGCTGCGGAGTTTCCGCTGCGGTGCCTTGCGTGCGGCAGTCGTCTTCCGAAAGCTTCCGATCCGAACAGCCTAATGCGACCGGGTGCAGGAAGAGCAATGTTGCCGATCCATCGTCAATGCAGCGGACAGGGTCTGGAGGGCGACACTCCGATGGCGGCAGGCACTAGAGCGGCAGCCCGACGTAATTTTCCGCGATCGCGGTCTGCATCGCTTTGCTCTGCGCGACATAATCGAGCTCGGCAATCTGCATGCGATGCTCGAACGCGCCGTCTTCGGGGAAGCGGTGCATCAGCTTGGTCAGCTGCCAGCTGAACCGCTCCGCCTTCCAGATCCGCGCCAGCGCGGTCTGCTGATAGGCGTCGAGCGCCCTGTCCTCGCCGCCTCGATAATGCGCGATCAGCGCGTCCGAGAGATAGGCGACGTCGGAAGCGGCGAGGTTCAGGCCCTTGGCGCCGGTCGGCGGGACGATGTGGGCGGAATCGCCGGCGAGGAACAGGCGGCCGTGGCGCATCGTCTCGAACACGTAGGACCGCAAGGGTGCGATCGAAATTTCGAGCGCCGGCCCACGCCTTACCCCGCGCTCGGAAATGCCGTCGAAGCGCAATGCCAGTTCGTCCCACAAGCGGTCCTCGGGCCAGTCCTCGATCCGCTCGGTCAGCGGCACCTGGATATAGTAACGGCTTCGCGTCGGCGAGCGCATCGAGGCGAGCGCGAAGCCGCGCGGGCCGTTCGAATAGATGAGCTCGGGATGGCAGGGCGGCACGTCGGCGAGGATGCCGAGCCAGCCGAACGGATAGACACGTTCATATTCGCGGGTCCGCTCGGCCGGGATCGCCTTGCGCGAGGGGCCGTGGAAGCCGTCGCAGCCGGCGATGAAATCGGCGTCGATCCGGCACGCTTCGCCGCCCTGCTGGAAGCTGATCCAAGGCGCGTCGCTTTCGAGACCGTGCAAAGCGACGTCGCTGGCTGCGTAGACGATGTCGAGACCCCGGTCCGGCGCTGCCGCCATGAGGTCGCGGGTGAGCTCGGTCTGGCCGTAGACCATGACATGCTTGCCGGTCAGGGCCTTGACGTCGATCCGGATCAGCCGTTCGCCGTCGGCGAGGTTGAACCCTTCCTCGATCATCCCCTCCGCGTTCATCCGCCCATCGAGGCCGAGCCGCGCCATCAGATCGGTAGTCACCGTCTCGAGCACGCCGGCGCGGATCCGCGACAGCACGTAATCGGGCGTCTGCCGCTCGACGACGACGCAGGCGATCCCGGCCTGGCGGAGGAGATGGCCGAGCAGCAGCCCGGACGGGCCGGCGCCGACGATGGCGACCTGGGTCCGCATTCTCAATTTCCTCCTGAAGGGGCGAAGTCCTCGGTGTCGATCTCGGCCTGGGTCGCGGCCGGATAGCGCGGCCCGGCCACCGCCTCCGGCGTGAACAGCGAGTCAATCGCGGCGATCAGATCGGTGTCGATCGCGACACGGCCGGCGCCGAAATTCTCGTCGAGATGGACCTGGGAGGTCGTCCCGGGGATCGCGACGACATGCGGCCCGCGCGCCAGCACCCATGCGAGCGAAAGCTGCGCCGGCGCGCATCCTGCTTCCGCCGCAAGCGTCTCGAAGCGTGCGAGCAGGGCGAGATTGGCGGCCAGGTTCGGGCCCTGGAAGCGCGGCATGGAACGGCGGATGTCACCCTCGACCAATTGATCGGCGGAGCGGATCGCCCCGGCGAGGAAGCCGCGGGCAAGCGGCGAGAAGGCGACGAGGGCGGTGCCGAGCGCCCGCGTTGCCTCGAGCACGCCAAGCTCGACGTTGCGCGACCAGGGCGAATATTCGTTCTGCACCGCCGCGATCGGGTGGATCGCATGCGCCCGCCGCAAGGTGTCGGCCGAGACCTCGCTGAGCCCGATCGCCCGCACCTTGCCCGCGCGCACCATCTCGGCGAGCGCGCCGACCGACTCCTCAATCGGCACCTGTTTGTCCCAGCGGTGGAGATAGTAGAGGTCGATCACGTCGGTGCGCAGCCGCCGCAGCGAGTCTTCTAGCGTGCGTCGCAATGTCTCCGGACGGCCATCGATCACCCGTTTCCCATCGACGCCCTGCATCCCGCATTTGGACGCGAGGGTGAATTCGCGGCGGCGATGCCCCACCGCCTCCCCGATCAACTCCTCGTTGACGCCGAAGCCGTAGAGCGCCGCGGTATCGAGCAGATCATAGCCGAGATCGAGCGCGCGATTGAGCAGGCGCACCGCATGGTCGTGCGCCGGCGGATGGCCGTAAGCGTGGCTCAAGGACATGCAGCCGAGCCCGATCGGCCCGACGCTCAGCGGCCCAATGCTGCGCCGCTCGCTCACGCCCGCTCGTTCCCGGAAAGGCGCTCGGGCCAATAAAGGCGCTCGGGATTGTCGATCAGCAGCTTGCGCTGGAGCTCCGCCGTCGGCGCGATCCGCGGGATGACATCGACCAGGGTGCCGTCGTCAGGGATGCGATGCTCCATGTTCGGGTGCGGCCAGTCGGTGCCCCACAGCACCCGGTCCGGATAGCGCTCGACCACCGGGCGGATGACCTCGACGAAATCGTCGAACGGCGGCCCCATCGGCGACAGCCGCTCGGCGCCCGAGACCTTGGTCCAGATCGTCGGATGCTCGTCGAGCAGCTGTTTAAACCGCGTGATGTCGGCACCGTCGGGCCCCTGCGCGATGTCGGGGCGGCCGAGATGGTCGACGACGACGATGGTCGGGATCGCCTCGAGGAAGGGAACCAGCTCTTCCAGGATGTCGGCCTCGAAATAGACGACGACGTGCCAGCCGAGCGGCGCGATCTTCTTCGCGATCTCGAGGAACTTGTCCTTGGGGGCGTTGTCGACCAGCCGCTTGAGGAAATTGAACCGCACGCCGCGGATGCCGCCCGCGTGCAGCGTCTTCAAGTCGTCGAGCCCGATGTCGGGATCAACCACCGCGACGCCGCGCGCGCGTCCGTTCGATTTGGCGATGCCGTTGAGGGTCGCTTCATTGTCGGTGCCGTGGCAGCTCGCCTGGACGATGACGTTGCGCGAAAAGCCGAGATGGTCGCGAAGGGCGAACAGCATCTCCGGGGTCGCATCCTCGGGATGATATTTGGCCTTGGGGCTGAACGGAAACTGGGCCTCGGGCCCGAACACATGGACATGGGCGTCGACCGCGCCGGGCGGCGGGGTCCAGTGCGGCTTCGAAGGCGCATCCACCCAGGTCTGTGTGCGGCTCATGCGAAAACCTCTCCATCCATCAATTTGCGGGCGGTGCGCAGCAGGGCGGCGCTCGCCACCTGGCCCTGATCATCGAGCTCGAGCACGCAGCTCATCTCGCCGGTCGGATGCTCGACCGAGAGCGTCTTCCTGTGCCCCTCGGGGATGTTCGCGACTTCGGCCGCGGGCGATCCGTCGATCAGGCAGGCGGTGGCGACGCTGACTGCGCCGAGCACGCCGATCGTCGCATGGGCGCGGTGGGGGATGAAGCTGCGCACCGTGACTGCGCCGCCGCCCCGCGGCGGGGCGACCAGCATCATCTTCGGCACCGATTTGGCGGCGACGTCGCCCAGGTTCATCATCGGCCCGGCCTTGAGCCTGATCGCCTCGATCCGGGCCTTGAGCGCGGTGTCGCCGTCGAGCGTGTCGCGATCCTCATAGCCGGTCGCGCCGACATCCTCGGCGTGCATCACTACGCAGGGCATGCCGTTGTCGATCAATGTACAGCGGACACCCTCGATCACGTCGGCTGCGTTGCCGGTCGGCAACAGGGCCCCGCACGACGATCCCGCCGTGTCGCGAAACTCGACCGGAACCGGGGCAGCCGTCCCCGGCACGCCGTCGATCCGCGCGTCGCCCGCATAGGTGACGACGCCGCCGGGCGTGCGGATCGTCGCCACCGCGGCCTGCCCGGTATTGACCATGAAGATCGCGACATCGGTCTCGCCATCCTCAGCGGCGACGAGGCCGCGCTCGATCGCGAACGGGCCCACGCCGGCGAGGATGTTGCCGCAATTCTGCGCGTCCGTAACCAGGGCCTGGTCGACGAACACCTGCAGGAACAGATAGTCGACGTCGATCCCCGGCCGTTCGGATTTCGACACGATTGCGACCTTCGAGGTCAGCGGATCGGCGCCGCCCATGCCGTCGATCTGGCGCGGATCGGGCGATCCCATTACCCGGAGCAGCAAGGCGTCGCGCTCGGCAGGGTCGGCGGGGAGATCGGCGGCGAGAAAGAAACCGCCCTTGGAGGTGCCGCCGCGCATCCACATGCAGCGCACGCCCGAATTCGGCTCAGACATATTTCAGGCCAAGCTTCTCGAGCTTGCCGCGCATGTCGTAAATGTCGAGGCCGAGCTCGCCCGCCGCCAGCCGCCGGCGCTTGTCCTCCTCGGCCGCTTCGCGCGCCTGCGCCTTGGCCAGCACCTCTTCGGCGCGTTCCCGTTCGACCACGCAGACGCCGTCATCGTCGGCGACGATCACATCGCCCGGCCGGATCGCGGCGCCGGCGCAGACGACCGGCACGTTGACCGATCCCAGGGTCGCCTTGACCGTACCTTGCGCGAACACCGCCTTCGACCAGACCGGGAAGCCCATTTCGGTGAGGTCTCTAATATCGCGCACGCCGGCATCGATCACCAGCCCGCGGCAGCCGCGCGCCATGGCCGAGGTGGCGAGCAGGTCGCCGAAATAGCCGTCGACGCACGGGGAGGTCGGCGCCAGCACCAGGATGTCACCTGCGCGCAATTGCTCGATCGCGACATGGACCATCCAATTGTCGCCCGGCGGCGCCGAGATCGTCACCGCAGTGCCGGCGATCCGCGCGCCCGCATAGATCGGCCGCATGTAATGGCCGAGCAGCCCGGTCCGTCCCTGCGCCTCGTGCACGGTGGCGACCCCCGCGTTCGCGAGCCCGTCGACCACCCCCAGCGGGGTGCGCTCGAAATTCTGGACGACGATCCCTGCCATTGCGAACTCCTTTGCCTTGCCATGGGCGTGCAACCGCTTGCCCCACACCGCAAATGCGAAGCCTGCGCATCCGATAAGTTTTTGCTAAGCCTGGGCGCATGGACGCGTCCGATCTCAATCTCCGGCACCTGCAGGCGATAGTCGCCGCGACCGAGACCGGAAGCCTCAGCGCCGCCGCCCGCCGGGTCAATCTTACCCAGCCCGCAATCACCCAGGGCGTCCTGAAGCTCGAACGCGGCCTCGGTTTGCCGCTGTTCGAGCGACGGCCCGGCGGCATGGAGCCGACCGACGCTGCCCGCATCCTCGCCCCGCGCGCCGCTGCTGCGCTCGCTCTGATCGGCAGCCCGCGGGTCACCGGTCCGCAGATGCGGGCGTTCATGGCGCTGGCGCGGGGCGGCAGCTATGTCGCCGCCGCGGCCGAGACGGGCATCCGCGAAGCCTCGCTCCACCGCGCCGTCGCCGATCTCGCGCTCGGCCTCGGTCATCGCCTCGTCGAGCGCCGCGGCCGCGGCATCGCGCTCACCGCCCGCGGCGCCGGCGCCGCCCGCCGTTTCCGCCTCGCCGAGGCCGAACTGAAGGCGGCGCTCAGCGAGCTCGCCGCCTTGCGCGGGCAGGAGGTCGGGCGGATCGCGGTCGGCGCGATGCCGCTGTCGCGTGCGCGCCTGCTGCCCAATGCGGTCGCCGCCTTCCACCGCGATCATCCGCAGGTCGACATCTCGATCGCCGAGGGCTCGCATGTCGAGCTGGTCGGCCCGTTGCGCGACGGCGAGATCGATCTGATGCTCGGCGCGCTCCGGGATCCGACCCCCGGCGACGACCTCGTCCAGCAGCCGCTGTTCGTCGACCGCCCGGTGGTGCTCGGCCGCAGCGGCCACCCGCTGGCCGGCCGTAACGCCGCCCCGACGACGGCGGAGCTCGCCCGCTTCGCCTGGGTGGTGCCGCCCGAAGGCACGCCGCTGCGCGCGCAATGGCGCCGGATGTTCGAGCTCGGCGCGGTGGCGCCGCCGCGAGTGGCGATCGAGTCGGGCTCGGTGATCGTCGTCCGCCAATTGCTGATCCAGAGCGATTTCCTGACCCTGCTCTCGCCCGATCAGGTCGCGGTCGAGCTCGAGGCGAAGTGGATCTGCCGGATCGGCAGCGCGCCCGGCGATCCCAGCCGCACGATCGGCCTCACCACCCGCGCCGGCTGGCGGCCAACCCCGCTCCAGCGCCGCTTCGTCGCCGCCGTCGAGGCCGAGGCCGGGCGCATCGCCGGAGCGCAGACTTAGCTTCGGCTAATGAGGCGGACGTGCTTCTGATTGGCGCGTGCGGCCGACCTGCCGCAGAGCCGATCTCATGGCGCACACCGTCACCTTGATCGGCTTCGGCGAAGCGGGGCAGGCCTTTGCTGGCGCTCCCGGCTGGACCGGCAGCGTCCGTGCCTACGATCGCCTCACCGACGACCCGGCCACCCGCGCCGCCAAGGAAGCCGATTATCGCCGCGCCGGTGTCGACGGCGCCGCCTCGCTGGCCGAGGCGATGCTCGGCGCCGCTTGCGTGCTCAGCCTGGTCACCGCCGATCAGGCGCTCGCCGTCGCCCGCGACGCCGCACCGCCGATCGGCCCCGGCACCCTGTTCTGCGATCTCAACTCCGTCTCGCCCGGCACCAAGCGTCAGGCGGCCGCGGCGATCGAGGCGGCCGGCGGCTGCTATGTCGACGTCGCTGTCATGGCGCCGGTCCACCCCGCCCGCCTCGCCGTGCCGCTTCTGCTCAGCGGCCGCGAGGCGCCCGCCGCCGCCCGCGCGCTTGCCGGCCTCGGTTTCGCCAATGTCCGCGTCGTCGGCACCAAGGTTGGCGAGGCGTCGTCGATCAAGATGATCCGCTCGGTCATCGTCAAGGGCCTGGAGGCGCTCACCGCCGAGGCGATGCTCGCCGCAGAGGCCGCCGGAGTCACCGGCGAGGTGCTCGCCTCGCTCGACGCCAGCGACAAGCTGCGCCCGTGGGCCGAGCGCGCCGATTACAATCTCGATCGCATGCTGGTCCACGGCCGGCGCCGCGCCGATGAGCTGGAGGAAGTGGTGAAGACGCTCGCCGATCTCGGCGTCGATCCGGCGATGTCGCGCGCCACTGCCGTGCGACAGCGCGCGCTCGGCAGCCTTGGCATCGCCCCCGCGCCGGCCGGGCTCGCCGCCAAGATCGCCACCATCACCGACAGAAAGGCGGATGCGGCATGAGCCTCGTCATCGACTGCCACGGCCATTACACCACCGCGCCGGCGGCCCACAACGACTGGCGCGACTTGCAGAAGGCCGCGTTCAAGGCCGGCACCGCGCCGCCGCCTTACCCCAGCATCTCCGACGACGAGATACGCGAGACTCTGGAGACGAACCAGCTTCGCCTGCTGCGCGAGCGCGGCGCCGACATGACCATCTTCAGCCCGCGCGCCTCGGCCATGGCCCACCATGTCGGCGACGAGAGCGTCTCCAAGGCCTGGGCCCGCGCCAACAACGATCTCATCGCCCGCTGCGTGGCGCTCTACCCGGACATTTTCGCCGGGGTGTGCATGCTGCCGCAATCGCCGGCGGCCGATTTGGCGGGCTCCGTGGAAGAATTGGAGAGGTGCGTCACTGAGCTCGGCTTCATCGGCTGCAACCTCAATCCGGATCCCGGCGGCGGCCACTTCCGGCACCCGCCGCTCACCGACCGCTATTGGTATCCGATCTACGAGAAGATGGTCGAGCTCGACGTGCCGGCGATGATCCACGTCTCGGGCTCGTGCAATCCGGGCCTGCACGCCACCGGCGCCTTCTACATCGCCGCCGACACGATCGCCTTCATGCAGTTGATCGAGGGCGATCTGTTCCGGGATTTCCCGACCTTGCGCTTCATCATCCCGCATGGCGGCGGCGCGGTGCCCTATCATTGGGGGCGCTACCGGGGTCTGGCCGACATGCTCAAACAGCCGTCGCTCGACACCCATGTGATGAACAACGTCTATTTCGATACCTGCGTCTACCACCAGCCCGGCATCGATCTGCTCGCCGAAGTGATCGACACCAAGAACATATTGTTCGGCTCTGAAATGGTCGGCGCCGTCCGCGGCATCGATCCGCAGACCGGCCAGTATTTCGACGACACCAAGCGCTATATCGACGCGTTGCCGATCTCCGACGACCAGCGCCACGCCATCTTCGAAGGCAATGCGCGCCGTGTCTTCCCGCGCCTCGACGCCAAGCTCAAGGAGAAGGGCCGGTGAACCAGCCCCGCGACATCCACGCTTACCTTGCCGAGTTCGACGACATTCCCGGGACCCGCGTCTACACCGCGAAGCGGGCGCGGGCCGGCTATCACCTCAACCAGTTCGCGATGAGCCTGATGAAGGCCGAAAATCGCGAGCGCTGGAAGGCCGACGAGCGCGCCTATCTCGATCAATGGCAAATGACCGAGGAGCAGAAGCAGGCTGTCCTCGACCGCGACTACAACCGGCTGCTCGATCTCGGCGGCAACATCTATTTCCTCGCCAAGGTCTTCTCGACCGACGGCCTCTCCTTCCTCCAGGCGGTGAGCACGATGACCGGGATGAGCGTCGAGGACTATCAGGCAATGATGATCGCCGGCGGCCGCTCGCCGGAGGGCGTGCGGTCGCTGCGGGAGGGCACCAGTCCGCCGGGCGATACGCCCCGCGAGGCGCCCGAAGACGAGAAGGGACCCCGCTGACATGGCCCGCATCACCGCCGGAATCGCCTCCAGCCACATTCCCGCGCTCGGCGTCGCCGCCGATCTCGGCAAGACCGAGGAAGCCTATTGGGCGCCCGCCTTCGCCGGCTACGAATGGACCAAGAGGTTCGAGCGCGAGCAGAAGCCGGACGTCGTCATCCTGGTCTACAACGATCACGCCTCCGCTTTCGACATGCGGATCATCCCCACCTTCGCGATCGGCTGCGCCGAGCGCTTCCAGCCGGCCGACGAGGGCTGGGGCCCGCGCAAGGTGCCGGTGGTCGAGGGGCATCCCGATCTCGCCTGGCACATCGCGCAAAGCTGCATCCTCGACGAATTCGACATGACCATCATCAACGAGATGGACGTCGATCACGGCCTCACCGTGCCGCTGACGATGATGTTCGGGGAAGTCGAGGCGTGGCCGGCCAGGGTGATCCCGCTCGCGGTCAACGTCGTCACCTATCCGCCGCCGTCGGGCAATCGCTGTTGGGCGCTCGGCGAGGCGATCGCCCGCGCGGTCGAAAGCTTCCCCGAGGATTTGAACGTGCAGGTCTGGGGCACCGGCGGCATGAGCCACCAGCTCCAGGGCACGCGCGCCGGCCTGATCAATGCGGAATGGGACAATCGCTTCCTCGATCGCCTCGAAGGCGACACCCAGGAGCTGCGCCACATTCCGCACATCGAATATCTGCGCGAAACCGGCTCGGAAGGGATCGAGATGGTGATGTGGCTGATCATGCGCGGCGCCCTCGGCGCCCGCACCCGCACCCTCCACCGTCATTACCACGTCCCCGCCAGCAACACCGCGGTCGGCCATATCGTGCTCGAGCCGGTCGCCGCTGACGCACCTGCCGAAACGGCGGCCGGCTGAGGGGGATTGCCTGCCGGTACTTACCTGGCCGCCCGAATGTGCGTCAACGAACCTTGAAGCAAGGGAGCGGCCGCAGGCCGTACCGTTGCTTCAATATACGATAGGAGCTTGAGACCATGAGAATCGCCCTTGCCGGTGCCGGCGCCTTCGGAGAGAAGCATCTCGACGGACTGCAGAAGATCGACGGGGTCGAGGTCACCTCGCTGGTCGGCCGCACCCTTGAGGCGACTCAGAAGGTCGCCGACAAATATGGCATCGGCCACGTCACCGACGACCTCGCCGAAACGCTGAAGCGCGACGACGTGGACGCCGTCATTCTCTGCACGCCGACCCAGATGCATGCCGCCCAGGCGATCCAGTGCCTCGACGCGGGCAAGCACGTCCAGGTCGAGATCCCGCTCGCCGACAGCCTCGCCGATGCCGAAGCGGTGGTCGCGAAGCAGCGCGAGACCGGGCTGGTGGCGATGTGCGGCCACACCCGCCGCTTCAACCCGTCGCACCAATGGGTCCACAACCGCATCAAAGCCGGCGAGCTCGCCATCCAGCAGATGGACGTGCAGACCTATTTCTTCCGCCGCCGCAACATCAACGCCAAGGGCGAGCCGCGCAGCTGGACCGATCACCTGCTCTGGCACCACGCCGCGCACACCGTCGACCTGTTCGCCTACCAGGCCGGCGCGCCGATCGTGCAGGCGAATGCGATCGAGGGCCCCCACCATCCGGGGCTCGGCATCGCCATGGACATGTCGATCCAGCTGAAGGCCGCCAACGGGGCGATCTGCACGCTCTCCTTGAGCTTCAACAATGACGGCCCGCTCGGCACCTTCTTTCGCTACATCTGCGACAACGGCACCTATATCGCCCGATACGACGACCTGGTGAACGGCAAGGAAGAGCCGATCGACGTCACAAAGGTCGACGTCTCGATGAATGGAATCGAGCTCCAGGACCGCGAATTCGTGGCGGCCATCCGCGAGGGGCGGGAGCCGAACAGCAGCGTGGTGCAGGTGCTGCCCTGCTACCAGGTGCTGGACGGGCTGGAGAAGCAGCTCGTCGCGGCGAGGGGGTAAAGAGACCCAAGCGTTAAGTCCCTCCCCTTCAGGGAGGGGTTGGGGTGGGCAGGGTCGACGGATTGTCTCCGCTCCCCTGCTCGCTCAGCGGAAACTCCCCGCGACGGCTGCATGGGTGGAGCGAGTTCAGCCGCATGATTTCGCGCTGCTCAGCGCCTTCAGCTCCAGGCGTGGTGATCACCCCGCACCGTCTGGACCCGTCCCCGCCCTTTTCGATTCTCCCCCAAACGCTTCGGCGCCTACGGGGGGCAACGTCACAGGTGGAAAACTAAAAACGGTGTCAGCTGCACGGCGACATCGCAGCGTTCCGGAAGCGTCGAACCCCGGCGGTGCAAGACTTCGCCAGGGTCGCCACGGGCGAACGGCGGACCGGCGTTGTTTCGGTGGTGCAATGCGGACGAGGTCTGCGTGATCCCCGTCACGCACCCATTGCGAGGCCGAGATTATCCTCCCGACGCGCGTCTGCATCGCGCCACGCAAAGGGAGAATGGAAATGAGCAAGGTTCGCATTCTGGCGGTGCTGCCCGCGCAAGAGGTTCTGAGAGAATCGGCAAGTGCTTTTGCAATGGGTCAGGTGGCGTCCATCGCTGCGTCTCCGAGGGGCCTGCCGAGCAACGTGGATATCGATCCCGCTTTCCCTGCGGTTCCCCTGGCGAGCATCGGTGCGACGGGGTTGGTCGCAAGCATGAGCGCGGCGCGCGCGCCGGAATTCGTGGTCCGCGGCGAAATAGACGAAGCAGCCTATTCAAGTCTCGCCAAGGACGGTGTGTCGGCGATCAACGGCTCGCGGATCTTTGCAGATCCGCGCATCTCGACGACGCTGGCGCCCGGCTGCGCGGTCGGCCCGCTCGGACAGGCCCATGATGTAGCGAGTAAGCTGGATGTCGCGACATTGGCCGCCCGAAAACTGAGCGGACGTGGCGTGGCGCTCGCTATCATGGACACCGGGATCAACCTTGCGCACCTGCAGGCGAAGGGCCTGACGCCAGCCTTGGATCCGAGCCTCACCTGGTCTGCGGGCGCAGGATTGCCAGGCAATTATCCGGTCGACCACGGTACGATGTGCGCCTTCGACGCCCTGATCGCGGCCCCGGACGCTACCCTGCTGGACTTTCCGATACTGCTCTCCACGACCTCCGGAAGAAGCGCGATGGACGGCTTTCTAAGCGACGCTCTGCAAGCTTATTCCACGCTTCTTACCATGATGCGCCTCCCGCTGAGCCAGCGGCGATACCGTTCGCTTGTAATCAGCAACAGTTGGGGAATGTATCATCAGAGCTGGGATCTTCCCGCCGGTCACCCAGGTCGCTACGCCGACAATCGAAGCCATCCGTTCAACATCATCGTTGGATCGCTGGCACGCAGCGGTGCCGACATTCTTTTTGCGGCGGGAAATTGCGGCAAGGACTGCCCGGATGGACGGTGCCAAGGCCAAGTGCGCAATTCGATCACCGGCGCCAACGCGCATCCCGAGGTCATTACGGTCGCCGGCGCGACGATCAACGACCGACGTGTGGGATATTCTTCTCAGGGCCCGGGTATCGCGGGGATGGCTCACGCGAAGCCCGATCTGACCAGCTATACCCACTTTCTGGGTTCCGAAGCGTTCGGCGCCGGGACCGAGGACAGCGGTACATCGGCTGCATGTCCCGTCGCGGCGGGCGCCGTCGCAGCCTTGCGCACCAAGCTTCCGCCAAGCCGCCTTGCACCGAAGGATCTGGCTCGTGAACTTCGAACCGATGCGGTGCTGGTTGGTGGCGGGACCGCCGGATGGAACCGGGACTATGGCTATGGTATCGTCCGTCCCGCGGCGACGGCGATACGATTAGGTCTTTAGGAGGATCAACTGGCTTTCCTGCTAAAATTCCAGTGCGATGGACAGCCATCCCTTGCCGACGCGGCCCGCATCCTGGGCGTCGCACATGAGGCGATCGATCCAAAATTCGGCGTGGTCGCGATCGATCCGGACGAAGGACTTTATTCGGTCCGGGTCGACAACGCCAGCGGGGAAGGCCTGGGTTCCGGGAACCCCGATCACGTGCAGTATTCCGATCCGCGGATCGCGCCAATGGACAGGCGGCCGAAGTCTTGATCGCGATGATGCGGATTTCGGATGGTACTAGAGAACGATCGAACAGGCTGAATCAGCCTGACTCGTGAACCATGCTTCTCGTCGATCGATTTCAGAGCCTGATTCACACCTCAGGTCGGAGCTAAACGGTCCAACCTAAGATGATCAGGCCCTCAGCACCCCCGCCGAAACGCGGGAGCCATGTTCCCGGCACAAGCGGGCGGTAGCGAGGGGGAAAGGAGTGAGCGCGATTTCCGGAACGTGCCCACTCCTTCCATCGATCAATAGCGGTTGCGCAGCACCTGCAGCACGCGGCCGTTGCGCGCGTTGATCAGCAGCAGGTCGTCGCCGTAGCGGATCCAGCGCTGGTTGGCGCCGGGCGCGCGCAGGCGGTAGCTACGGTAGTCGGAGACCGTATAGCGCGATCCGTAGAAGGCCGGCTGCAGGCGGTAGCCCGGGCCGACGGCGCGGTAGCGCCAGCCGCGCACCGGGGCGACATAAGCGGCGCGGCTGCGCTGGAGCTCGCGGCGGTCACGGCGGACTTCCCGGCGATCGCGGCGGATCTCGCCTCGGGATTCGCCGCTGCGGATGTCCTCGCGCAGCTCCTGGCGGCTTTCGCGCAAGTCGCGCCGGTCTTCGCGAACCTCGCGCCGGGTCTGTGCGCTCGCCGCGGTCGGCAAGGCGGTGGGAAGGGCGGTGGCGGCCATCAGGCCGATCAGGATGAATTTACGCATATACTCTCCATTCGTTCGTCGCCGCGCCCGTTCGGACGCGCTGTTTCCCGCTCCTCACCGCTCTAGGATCGGCCAGATGAACGGCGTGCGCATGGGATCGTCAGCCTGGAGACAGGTTGCGCAGCGCTCAAAGTGGAAGAGCGTCGACCAGGAGGAGCCCGGACGACCGTTCGGGCTGCGACCCAGTGCATCGCGTGCATCGCGGGTGCCGGCTCTCGGCACCGGCGAGCCCACCTTGCGGCGTGCAGCGAGCGCGATGCTGAGACCGCGCCCGCTATGCCGGATCAGAAGAACAGGTCTGCCATCACCACCGTGGCAACGCCGAGATCGATGGTGAAATCGGCCACCTTGTCGCCGTCGGTGTCGCCGGCGAGGAAATGTCCGCCCCAGCTTGCCCAGCTTCGAAGCTCGCCGGCGACGCCGCCGAACAAGGCGCTGCCGATGAAAGCGAACGCCTCGTCGACCTCGGTGAAAATATTGGCATCGATCGCCGTCAGGTCGATCTTGTCGGTCCCGGAGGTGAAGTCGAGGATGACGTCCTTGCCGCTCGCATCGAAGAAGCAGAAGCTGTCGGCGCCCTTGCCGCCGACCAGCACGTCGTTGCCGCCGAGGCCGTTCAGCACGTCGTCGCCGCCATTGCCCTTGAGCCAGTTGGCGACGTCGTTGCCGACCAGATAGTCGCGGGCGTTGCCGCCTACGGCATTCTCGATGATCGTGTTGTAGGCGATCGAGATGTTGCGCACCGCGGGCGCGGTGATCCCGGCTATGCCGGTATCGGCCTCGACGATGCCCGGGTTGCGCGAAAGGGCAAAGCCGAGCCAGCCTTCGTAGCTCGCCGCGTCCCATGGAGCCAAGTCGGACTCCGCACGAAGCGCATTGGCCTCCTCGAGCGTCAGAGAACCGATCGAAGCCGAGCTGAACGAGCCCGCGCGAAGATCGAGGAACACGCCCATATTTGCCGTGGAGAAATCAAACGTGTCGTTGCCGCCGGCATCATAGACGCAGAGAAAGGGAAACGGATTTTCCGCGAGGTCGTAGACCGGGTTGCCGGCGTTCGAATCGGCGAAATAGACGGTGTTGCCGCGGCGCGTGGTCGGATCGGCGCCGTATTTTTCCTGGATGGTCAGGATGTCGTGCAGCAAAGGAGTCTGCGGGAGCAAAGTGGTCGGGATCGCGGAGTTCCAGACATCGCCCCCGCCCGTACTCCTGTCCGGAAAGTAGGACATGGTGGTAAACTGGCGGCTGTCCTGGGCATATACCGCACTGCTCTCATAGTCGTCGGGAACATCGTCTCCCGCATCGTAATCGCCCGGGTGGCTCAGCCCAAAAGAGTGGCCGATTTCATGAATGAGCGTGTAGCTGCCGAACAGGCCCGGGCCGATGGAGAGATTGCCTACCTTTGGGGACGGATTGATCCAGATGCTGCTTTGGGGTGTCTTCTGATCGCCGTCGTCCGTCGGGAAGTAGGCCCAGGCTGCTTTGGGGCCGGTGATGGTGTTGGCAAGCAGGATATCGGGGCTGGCGCCCCGGCCATTGCCACGCTGTTCGACGACGCGCACCGCGATGAGATCGTCCCAAAGCTGCATTGCGTCGCGCGTGCCGGTTCGCTGGGCCTCCGTCAGCGGCGAGAAGCCGGCATATTCGCCTGGAACGCTGCCCGTCTGGTTGGTGGGCAGCGCATCGAGGAAGCCGAAGGTGATCGTCCTGCCTTGAAGCCTGGCGTCGCCGTCGATCTGCGCGATCACTTGCTCCTGGTTGAAGATCGGCTTGCCGGCCCAAGTGCCGATGCCGGTCGAATCCTCGAGCCGATAGGGCGTCGGCTCGGAAGCGGGCGTGGGACTGCCACTGCGATCGTTTGGAAAGCGGTTGAACAGATTGGACAGGGAAAATACGTTTTTCGAACGGGTCATGATGCCTCCTGGTCTGGGACCGTTCCCAACCAGTGAGACGATGACGTGCTGGAATTCCGACAGTTAAAGCGAAACATTCACATTGTTGAGCTCACTTGCGGCAAAAGCAGGTCAGGTAACGAAGGATCGACGCAGCGATAGCGTCGGGTGATTTACACTTGCGGATAATCTGTTGTCCAAGGGTTTTGTTGGCATGACAATACTTTCGGGTGATCCGACGACGGCGAAATCGACCGGTTCCGGTTTGCCGGAACCAGCGCGCCGCGGGATTTCCCGAGCGGGAGAGCCCGGGCCTTTTCGCCCGGGCTCCACAGCGTGTCAGAAGAACAGGTCTGCCATCACCACCGTGGCAACGCCGAGATCGATGGTGAAGTCGGCCACCTTGTCGCCGTCGGTGTCGCCGGCGAGGAAATGTCCGCCCCAGCTTGCCCAGCTTCGAAGCTCGCCGGCGACGCCGCCGAACAAGGCGCTGCCGATGAAAGCGAACGCCTCGTCGACCTCGGTGAAAATATTGGCATCGATCGCCGTCAGGTCGATCTTGTCCGTCCCGGAGGCGAAGTCGAGGATGACGTCCTTGCCGCTCGCATCGAAGAAGCAGAAGCTGTCGGCGCCCTTGCCGCCGACCAGCACGTCGTTGCCGCCGAGGCCGTTCAGCACGTCGTCGCCGCCATTGCCCTTGAGCCAGTTGGCGACGTCGTTGCCGACCAGATAGTCGCGGGAGTCGCCGCCGACGGCATTCTCGATCACGGTGTTGTAGGCGATCGAAATGTTGCGGATCATTGTCGCAGTGACTCCGTCGACGCCGGTGTCGGCCTCGACCTTGGCGGCGCCCATCGACAACAGCGAGCCGGTCCAGCCCGCGTAAAAATCGGGGTTCCAGCTCATTGCCGGCACACCCTCCGGCTTCAGCGCATTGTAGGCGTTCATCGCCGCCACCGCCTCGTCATAGGGCAGATAGCCGAACGAAGCCGAGCTGAACGCGCCGGCGCGCAGATCGAGGAACACGCCGGTGATCGCGGTCGAGAAATCGAACGTGTCGTTGCCCCCGGCATCGTAGACGCAGAGGTACGGGAAGGGATTCTCCTCGAGGTCGTAGACGGCATTCCCGGCAGTCGAATTGGCGAAATAGACGGTGTTGCCGCGGCGCGTGGTCGGATCGGCGCCGTAAACCTGCTGGATCGCCATGATGTCGTGCAGCAAGGGGGTCTGAGCGTAGCTCTGGTCGAGCAGCGAAGGCTCCAGCGTCTGCGTGCCGGTGATCCCGTTCGGGAAATAGGACATCACGGTGAATTGCTGCGTGTCCTGCGCATAAACGGCGTCGTCGGTGTAGCCGATCGGATCGGGCACGCCGTCGCCGTCCTTGTCGGCAGCGGAATCATAGTCGCCCGGATGGCTCAGGCCGAGCGAATGCCCGATTTCGTGGATCAGCGTGTAGGTGCCGAAGCCCCCGTTTCCGAGCGAGCCATTCGTCCATTGCTGATCGGCCACCCAGATGTTGCTCTGGGGCGTGCGCGGGTTGCCGTCTTCGGTCGGCATATAGGCCCAGGCCTGCTCGGGTCCCGTAGTGGTGTTGGCGAGCGCGATGTCGACATTGCCGCGAGTCTCGATGAAGTGCAGCGGAACGAGGTCGTCCCACAGCTCCATCGCCTGACGGGTGGCGGCCTTTTGCGCCGCGTCGAACGGCGAGAAGCCCGGATACTCGACACCGGTCTTGCCGACCGCATCGGCGGCATCGAGGAAGCCATAGCGGATGACCCGGCCCTCGATCTTCCAATCCGTGGTCAGTTGCGCGATCACCTGGTCGCGGTCGAAAATCGGCTTGCCCTGCCAGCTGCCGGCGCCGGCATCATTCTCCAGCAGATAGGGCAGCGGCTCCGACGCAGGTGTCGCCGCCGTGTCGCGGTCGTGGCGGTTGCGGTTGAACAAGGTGGGCAGGGAGAAGAGGTTCTGCGGACGGGTCATGGTGCCTCCTGAACTGGGGTCGTTCCCATCCAGTCAGACGATGCTGCACTGCAAAACCGACACGGAAGTGAAACATTCGCGGGCGGTGGACAGTCATTTGAACGGACTCCGCAACCGCGAGCGAGACGCGGTGCGGATGATCAGGTACGATAATCTGCTGTACCAGCGCTCGGTTCGGCCGCTCTGGCGTGTGGCGGACGTTCGCACTTCACGATAAGGATTGATGATGAGCGTTCAGGGAAGCTGTCATTGCGGCAACGTGCGGATAGAGCTGCCACGCATGCCTGATTGGGTGGCCGACTGTAATTGTTCCCTGTGCCGCCGGACGGCATGGCGCGTCGCCTATTTCCCGCCGGAGCAGGTTACCGTTTCGGGCGAAACGATCCCGTACATCTGGGGCGACCGGATGATCGGGATCCACCACTGCCCGGTGTGCGGCTGCGGGACGCACTGGCAGACCCTTGGGGAGGATTTCGGCAAGATGGGAATCAACGCCCGCTTGCTCGACGCCTTCGACGAAAGCACGATCGAGGTGCGGAAGTTCGACAACGCCGAGTGAGTTCCCGTCGTCGGCCGGCATGTTCCTTTCATTGCTTCGCACCCGTTCCGGCAGATGCTCTCCTCAGTGAAGCCGGAAGGGCCTGTCGGAGCCCTTCCGGTCGGAAGGAGAAGGCGAGGGCTTCGACGGGCTCAGCCCCAACGGAGTTGAGGCTGTTGCAGCTTTACGAAGGGGCCGTGATCGGCCTGGCTGAAGGGGAACAGCCTTGCGCCGGAACTTCCGCTCCGCCGCTCGGACGGGTGGGTGTCGTCCCCGTCCCCACTCTCCCCTGAACATCCCGTTCGGGCTGAGCTTGTCGAAGCCTTCTCCTTCCTTCGTGAGAAACCTAGGAATCGTTCGCTTCGGGGTCAGCCTCCGGCGCTCCTTGCTCGGCCGCCTTCTTGTCGGCCTTCGCCTGCGCTTTTTTGGCGGCGTCGGCGGCCTTGTTTCGTTCGCGCTCGCGGCGCTCGAAATCGTAATTGGGTTTGCGTGGCGTGGCACTTGCTCCGGAAGAGGCGGGGGCGGGAGGATCCGACGCCTCACCTACACCCATCCTCGTACCGCTGCCAAGTGCGTCGGGATGCGGGCCGGCGGGAAAGCCGAAGACGAGGATCCGGATCGACTTTCCGCCACCCAGCGCATGATCGCGGCCCATCAGCGCTCCGCGCGCGGTCCGGGCGACTCGACGTGGACCGACGCCTGCGAGGCGCCGAACGACAGAGCCGGTCAAGCCGGGCGGGTCGAAATCCGACTGGCCGGAGCTCCCCGGCATCGGTTGCAGGGCGACGGCGAGCCAAGATCGTCCACGGAGAGAGGCGAAGTCGCTGCGGGAGGGACGCGGATCGGGGCCGAAGCCGCGAGAAAAGGTCCGCGCGATCAACTTTCAGCCGGATGACGGATCTCGTTGTCGGCAGGCGCGTCTCCGTGGCGAGCAGTTGCGATGTCGGGCAATCGCTGCCGGCGGAGCGCGATGCAGCGGGCAGCATCGGCGCTACGCTCTTCTTCAAGCTCCAGCCAGCAGGCCGCGACCTCTGGATCGCGGGGAAAGCTGTTGGGTGGAGTCACGCCCCCGCGCTCGAACAGCATGCGCAATTGCTGCGCCGCTACGCCTTCTTCATGCCCTGGGGCCACAGCGGAATCCTCCATCATGCGGAGGCCTTGCTCCATGCTCTCGGGTGGCCGACGTGTGGATCCGCGCATGAACCCGCGGACAATCAGCCGACCGATCTGAAACTGCTTGACGGCGGGCGGCCGGGACGAATTGCGGATCGCGTCCGCCGCCTTGGCATAGTTGCCTCCGCCCGGTTCGTTGATCGCCTCTGACACGGCCATGTCCATGTGCTGCTTGTCGGCGTGCCATGCCCACCATTTCGAGGCGTCCTGCCTGTCTTGCGAGCCAGGAGCCGGGTCGTCGTTCCCGCAGCCTGAGAGCGCAATTGCGAGCGCACCTGCGGCGAGCGCGGGAAGTTCATTCATCGTCGCACCGGCGGCGCACCTTGCTCTCGGACCCGGTCGCCGGCGGAGCGCGCCGCATCGGCAGATGCGGATCGTCTCCGAGCAGCGTCGACGTCGGGCAATCGCTGTCGGCGAAGCGCGATGCAGCGGGCAGCATCGTTGCTTCGATCTTCCTCGACGTCCAGCCAACAAGAAGCGACCTCCGGATCCCGAGGGAAGCTGTTGGGCGGGTTCGGGTCTCCACGTTCGAACAGCATGCGCAATTGCTGAACCGCGCCTTCATCTTTCTGGCCGGGCGCTACCGCGGAATCTTCCATCATGCGCAGGCCTTGCTCCATACTCTCGGGCGGTAAGCGCTTTCCACCCTCCATGATGCCGCCGACGATCAACTGCCCGACCTGGAATTGCTTGACCGCCGGCGGCCGGGACGAATTGCGGATCGCATCCGCCGCCTTGGCATAGTCGCCCCCGCCTGGTTCGTTGATCGCCTCTGCGACAACCATATCGACCTGCTGCTTCTCGGCATGCCAAGCCGACCAGCTTGATTCTTCGACGCCGTTGTTCGGCTCAAAAGTCGTATCGCCGTTCGAACAGCCGGAGAGCCAAAGTACGGCGGCAACTCCCGCCATGGCATGAGCAGGGGACATCTTCATCGGCGTACCGGCAACGCGTCGGCATAGTGCGTCAGCGGGGAATGGCGCCCGTTCACCTTCCCACCGTGACGAAGTGTATAATAATCCTGAACGATCTGGCCCATCTGCTCCAGACCATAGGCGCGCAGGGGCATGCCCTTCTTTAGTTCGTAACCGTATCCTCGGTCATAGAGCCCGCGGATCGGCACCCACATGCCCAGCCCGTACCACTGATAAAGATGCGTGGCTTCATGCATGAAGAGCGCACGCAGCGGGACGGGCACGCTGGCCAGACTGAAATCCTCCCGGAAATCGTGGCTCGGGAAATAGATGTTGCCGTCCGGCGCCATCGCGCGATTGTTGCGGAAGGGCCACCAGAAGTTGCGAGGGTAGATGCGCGCGCGCTCGACGCCCGGCACCATGCCGAACATCCACCGGACCTCACGAAGCTCGCCGGACGTGAGCGTGCGTCCACGGAGATTGACGTCCGCAGTGCGCGCCAGGACACGCGCATTGTCCTTCGCAGATCGGGCGCGGCGTTCGATCTCCTCGCCGAGCGCCTTTACAGGATGATAGGTCTTCGCAGGATCGAATGTGCCGAAACCGGGTTCGTCCATAGCCCCCTCCAACGTGGTGTCTGACCACGTCTGCAAACGCGGCTGAGGGCAGCGGGTTGCAGGCGTGTGGTGGGTCGAAGCCAAAGGCTCGAAGCATATTTTGACGCCCTAGTTCGCTGCCTTCATGCCTGTTCTACGGAAGGATCTCTGTGCCTTCGCTTGCAATCATCACTCTCCGACAAGCGGACCCATAAAGAACACAGCTTCGCGGCATTGACAGACAAAGCAGTATCGGGAGGCTGGCTGCACCGTTGGCGCGGCTACAATTTCCTATCTCTCTCCATTCTGATGAAATATCGAGGCCAGAGATGCCCGCACCGCAACAGAGAGTAAGTCGGAACTGATCCCGGTACAGGCGTTCGGGCGCGGACTTGGCCTGTCTTAGCTTTAACGCTAAGAGCGCCATGTACGCGGAGAGGTGAGTAAGACCGGTAGGGCGAAGACCGGCAGCCTTCGGGAAGGTCGAGCGCGTCTAAAGCTTCACCTCGATATCCACGCGCCGCCGCGATGGTTCGGCGAGGCCGTCGGCGCCTTCCGCTGCGACCGGCTGCGCCGATGTCTTCCAGCGCAGCTCGAGCTTCTCGTCGGGCACGCCGAGCCGGCGCAGCGCTTCGCCGACGAGTTCGGCCCGGGTGCGGGCGATCGCCGGATCCTCGGCGATGGTGCGGCCGGAGACCTCGGCCGGGTCGGTCGCCGCCCAGCCGGTGACGACCACGCGTGTCGGGTTCACGCCGCGGATCCAGGTGATCGCCTGATCGAGCAGATAATCGTCGAGCTGGTAGACGATGAACGCCTTGTCGAAGTCGAAGACGAGGTGGAAGGTCCGGTCGGCGAAGGGAGGCTCGGGGGCTTTCCGCACCTCCGACAGCGGCCTGACGTTGCGTGGCGGCAGCGTGAATTTGTTGCCGGCGAAGCCCTCGGCCGGGAGCATGTGGCGGGGGCAGGGCGTCGGCAGGACGGAGCTGCGCACCGGCTCGAGCACGAGGCCGCCGCAATGGCTCGCGACATCGGCGGCAATGCGGCCTTCGACTAGGATTTCGAAATTCCAGTCGGGCTTGCTTGGCGCGCGGCTGACGTCGAAGCGGCGGCCGCCGGCGCGGTCGTCGGCGAGCCAGCAGCCGGATTTCTTGCCGGCGTCGGTGTCGCGGTAGATCGGACAGGTGATGAAGCGCACCGTCTCGGCGGTGTCCGCTGCCGCGGCGAATGCGGGCGCGGCGAGCAGGACGGCGAACATCGTGCGGCGCGCCGGTCCGCGTCCTGCCGAAGATCCTCCGGGCGAGGGCGCCCTCACAAGGCGCTCATCAGGTTGACCAGGTCCTGCTTCTCCTGCTCGGTATAGCCGATGCGGTAGCGGCGGTCGTAATAGTCCACGACGGCGCGCAGATCCTTGGCCGAGCCGTTGGAGAAATAGGGCGCACGCGCCGCCAGCCCGCGCATCGATTGCAGGGTGATCTTGCCGACGTCTGCGCAGCGGCCGGTGGTCAGCGCGTAGCCGGGATCGCTGGTGTAGATCACCCGGCCGTAATGCGGGTGGGGATCGCGCCGGCAGGTGATCCGGAACAAAGGCAGATGCGGGGCCGGATCGGCGAAGGGCTGGGTGGTGGTGCCGAGATCGACCTGCCCCGGCGCGACGTCGTTCCCCATCTGGGTCATGTTGTGGCAGAAGACGCAGGAATTGCGCACCGGATTGCCGAAGCCGATCGGCGAGTTGATGCCGGCGCTGTCGCTGATCAGGAACATCTTCTCGCGAAAGCTGCGGGCGCCGCGCGCGACCGACTGGCGGAAGGCGCTCTGCTCGGGCGTGAGGCTCGGGTCGGGCTTCTCCCAAGCGGCGAATTCGCTCCACACCGGCGCCGGGCCCTGGCTGCCGAGATTCCCGGGCTGCGACCGCGCGAGCTTGTCCGGCCCGCCCTCGGCACCCCCCGCATCCAGCGCGCCGCCCCGACGGTCGCGAATCTGGGCCGAGAACAGGCGGCTTTCGAAATAGACGATCCGTGCCATGTCCCTGGCCGACATGTTCTTGAGGAATTCGAGATGGGTGGAGGCGGCGTCGCGCATCTGGGCGTTCAGGGTGCCGGCGCGGCCATCGGCCATCAGATTGCCCGACATTGGCCGGCCGCTCTCGGGATCGAGCGGCAGCGGCATGCCCTGCTTGGGATCGTAGGCGAAGCCGACCGCAAGCAGATATTTGAGGTTCGAGATCGGCCGCGGTCGCCGGTAGACCGAGACGTTGGGGCTCGCCGCGGCAGGGCCGTATTTCGCACCTGTGTTGCAGCCCCAGGGATCGCGCACCGTCTCGATGGTGAAATCGGGCGTGATCGCCTTACCGGTCAGGTCCTTCGGCGGCCACGATCGCTGGATCCGGATCAGGCCGTGATCGAGCAGCAGCGAGTGCGAGGCGCGTGTCGCCTGAGGCAAGGTCGGGCAGTTCGATCCGTCGCCGGCGGCGAACAGCGGATCGCGCCCGTTCGTCGCGGTCCATCGCTCCTGCGCCGTCTGCGCGGACAGGCTCATCGAATCCGCCGGCTGGTGGCAGGTGACGCAGGCTCGGCCATTCGGGCCGATCGGAGCGAAGAAGGGATGGCCCTTGGTCTTCATCGGCCCGCCGACCAGCATCGTCCGCAAGGTCCCCGTCTCGTTCTCGTAGTCGAGCTCGGCGGGGAACACGCGGCCCTCGCCCGGCGCCCACCAGCGCTCGGGCCTGGAGGCCGGCGCCGCCAGCGCGCTGGTCAGCGCAGCCAGCGCGGCGGCGGCAAGAACCAGGGGGGCGGCGCGGATCATGTCCGGCCCCGCATCAGAAGCGCACCGTGCCGCGGATGCCATATTGCCGCGGTGCGCCGAAGATGTAGCCGCCATTGGCGCTGGAGGCATTCTGGATCTGCGAGGCGATATAGACTTCGTCGGTGAGGTTGTTGACGAAGGCTTCGAGCCGGTAGCGCGCGCCGAGATCCAGCGTCAGCCGGGCATCGACGACGTCGCGCGCTGGCACGTCGCTGAACGCACTCGGGAACGGCGTGCCGATCTGGCGGCTGACATGCGACCATTGGACGCGTGGCGTGAGGGTGACGTCGCTGCCCAGAGCGAACGCATATTGGGCGCCGGCATTGATCGTCCATTCCGGCGAGAAGGGCAGTTCCTGACCCTTCGGCACCAATTGGTCGGCGACTCCGCCGCACAAGGATGGGGTGCCGACAGGATTGTTGGTGTTGTTGACGCAGACATCGTCGGCGAATTGTGCGTCGAGCCAGCCGATGCCGCCGTTGAAGCTGAAGCCGCCGAACTGCGCGGTAAGCTCGAACTCCGCGCCCCAGGCCGTGCCCGACGCGGCATTCTGGGTCAGCGGCAAACCGTTCAGCAGGCTGGCGAGCTGGATGTCCTTGTAATTCGAGCGGAAGATGTCGGCGTTGATCCGAAGGTGCCGGTCGAGCAATTCGGCCTTGACCCCGGCCTCGTAGACGTAATTCTTCTCGGGGTCGAAATTGGGCGTGTTAGGGGTGAGATTGACGCCGCCCGCCTTGTAGCCCTTCGATGCCGTGGCGTAGAGCAGCAGATCGTCAGTGACGTGGACGTTCACGCCGATCTTGCCGGTGAGCGCGGTCGATTTCTGCACGCCGGTGATCGGCATCGCGGTCACCGGCGTGCCGATGCCCTGGGTGATCGTGCGGCTGACCTCGAACCGGTCGTAGACCTGCTTGTCCCAGCTGTAGCGCGCGCCTGCGATCAGCTCGATCCGGTTGGTGGCGAACCAGTTCGCCTGGCCGAAAAGGGATCGCGACGTGTTGGTCGCCTCGGTGACCGTACGGTTGAGGATCGCCGAGACGATGTCGGTTCGGCTGCGGTCGTCGCGCAACTGCACCAGCGGCACGGTTTCGTGCAGCGAGAAGGCGCCGACCACCCATTGCAACGGCCCCTTGCCGGTCGACAGCAGATTGAGCTCGTTGATGAAGGTGCGGAAATCGGTCGAGGCGCGGCTGACCCGACCGCGACGCGCGGTAGGCGCCGCGAGAGCGATCGGCGCCAGCCCGCGGTCGCCGTCCGACTGATCCCTGGTATAACCATCCTGCCACGATGTCAGGCCGCGGATCTGGAGGGCGTCGCCGAGATCGTAGCGAAGCTCGCCCGAGAGCCGGTAGCCCTGCTGGTTTAGGAACGAGACCGCATCCTCGCGGATGACGAATTCCTCGCTCTGGCGCGGGTCGTTCGCGGGCTGCGCGGGATCGCGCAGCGCCGGAACCAGGTCGCCGCGATTCTTCACCGGGATGTTGTCGGAGCGGTAGTCGAAATACTCGCCGCGGACGTTGATCTTGAGCCGTTGGTCGGGCGTGCGCAGCGCCAGGTTCACACGCACCGCGTCAAGGTTGAAGGCGCCGGGCTCGCTCGGGCTCGGGCCGATATTCTCGGAGAAGCTGTCGCGCTCGTCGTGGATCCCGGCGATGCGGACCGCGACAGTGTCGTTCGGCCCCCAGTTCAGCGCGCCGGTGGTGCGGTACTGGTCGTATTTGCCGATCGTCTGCTCGACATAGCCGGACGTGTCATTGAATTCGGGCTCGGGCGTGCGGACGTAGATCGCGCCGCCGGTCGAATTCTGGCCGGTGAGCGTGCCCTGCGGCCCGCGCAGCACTTCGATCGCGCCGATGTCGTAGAAGCTTTGGCCGATGAACTGCTCGTGGGGGATGAGCTGGCCGTCGATATAATAAGCGATGCCGGGATTGGAGGTCGGCGCCGACTGAGCGATGCCGACGCCGCGGATGTTGATGAAGGTCGAGCGGTTGACCGTGTTGATCGCCACCGACGGCGCCGATTGCTGGACGTCGGCGAGGTTGGTGATGCCGCGGCGGGCGATCTCGTTCGCCGAGAATACCGTTGCGGAGATCGGGATGTCCTGCAGGCTCTGCTCTCGCCGCTCGGCGGTGATTACGATTTCCTCGAGTCCGTCCTGGGCGGCGGCCGCTTCGCCGGGCTGGTTCGTCGCGGCCCCGGGGCCGGACGGGCCGGTGGGATCGCTGGCCTGCGGCACGGTCTGCGGGTTGGAGGGCACCTGATCCGCGGCCTCCTGGGCGTGCGCGGCGGTGGACGCGAGCAAGGCAGAAAGGCACGCGGCGCCGAGCAGGCGCGCGCGGCGATGGGCGACAAGGGACATGAGGCCTCTCCTGATGGTGTCGCCCCTGCATCTTTGCAGTGAGCCGAACGCCACGTTAATGTTGTACCCCATAGCAATCAAGCATCAAAGTTAAGCGCTTGCATCACCCGCGCAGAGGCGGATCACCGCGCCGACGTCGGCCTCCCGATCCAGCGACAGCCAGCGGTCGGCGAGCGTATCGGCAGCGCCTCGCGACAGCGGGCGCGCGGCGCGGGCGGCGCAGGCGACGAACTTGGCGCGGAGCTGAACGTCCGACAGCGGCCGGTCGGGGTGGCCGAGCGGCACGTCCAGTTCGGCGGACAGGGTCCTGCCGTCGCGGAGGAGGATCTCGAGCGCCGCCGAGGCGGCGCGGTCGCGGCCCCAGCCCGGACGCTGGCGGTAGGAGACGCGCTCGGCGAGCGCGAGGATGTCCGGGTCCGCCAGCGTCTCGGCGTCGAAGCCGTCGAGCCCGACCTGCCCGCGCACCAGCGCCAGCGCGACGGTGAACGGCAGGCTGAACTTGGCGTCGATCGCGGTCGCCGGCCGCTTCTTGCGCGCCTCCGGTTCGAACAACATCGCCTGCACGTCGCCGCCTTCGAGGCCGATCGCCTCGATGTCGCGGGCCGCGAAGCCATGATTCGCGGCGAGGCCGAGCGCCGCCTCGATATAGCCGTGCGTACCGCGGCAGGCCGGCCACGGCTTGAAGCTCAACCGCTCGATCCAGAAGCGCTCCCCCAGGCCGTCGAGGATGTCCGCCGGGTCGTAGTCGCCGCCGACATAGAGACGGAAGAAGCCCGCTCGTCCTTCAAGCGGCGCATCGAAGCCGCGCACGCCGCGTGCGGCGAGTTCGGCCGAGATCACCGCCGCCTGGGCCGGAAACGCCTCGCGCACGGCCCGGATCACGGTGTCGGCGCTGTATTTGATCTCGCCGGGGCAGCTCACCTGGCAAAGCAGGAGCGAGAAGGCATCCTGGATCTGGCGGGGGGTCAGGCGCATCAGCCGCGCGGCGGCCGCGGCGGCGCCGAATGCACCGAGGATCGGCGGCGGATACCAGCCGCCTTCCTCCATGGTCCGCCTGAGGCTGAGGCCCAATCGGCAGACGAGGTCGCAGCCGATCGCCACCGCTGCGATCAGCTCGTCGCCGCTGACCGGGCCATGGCTTTCCGCCACCGCCAGGGCCGCCGGAATCAGCGAGGCATTGGGGTGGGTCGGCGCGGCGTCGAATGCATCCTCGAAATCGAGTGCGTGGGCGAGGGCGCCGTTCGCGAAGGCCGCCGCTGCGGCGGGCACCCTGGTGCCGTGGCCGAGAATGGTTGCGGTCCCGGGCTGGGCGGAGGAGAGGGCGACGAACGGATCGGCCTCCCGGCTCATGCCGCTGGCGGCGAGGATCACGCCGATGCCGTCGAGCAGCGCGCACCGGGTGGCCGCTACCGTCCCGGGCGTCAGCGCGGAATAAGGCGTCTCGGCGATGTGGCGGGCGACGATCGCGGACAAAGGTTGCTGGGTCATAGAGGATCCATGTAAGCGCTTGCGAAGCGTTGCCCGATCGGCAATCCTGTGTCCACAAGAACGGGGCGGACGAGACTCCGAAGAACCCGGTACGAGGAGATTGTCATGAGCGTCGGCCCCGAACTTGCCCGCAAGATCCGCTGGCGCCTGGCGATCCCGACGATCCTGTTCATGTTGCTGAGCTCGCTCGATCGGGTGAATATCAGCTTCGCGGCGCTCAAGATGAACGCGGAGCTCGGCTTCACGCCGACCCAATATGGCTTCGGTGCCGGCATCCTGTTCGTCGGCTTTCTCGCCGGCCAGTATCCGAGCATCCTGCTGCTCCAGCGGATCGGCATGCGGCGCTGGCTGGGCGGCTGCGCGATCCTGTGGGGAAGCTGCGCGGGCGGCATGGCGTTCATCGACAGCCACCTGCAATTCTACACCTTGCGGGTGCTGCTCGGCTTTGCCGAAGGCGGGCTCGCTCCCGGCATCGTCCTTTATCTCAGCCAGTTCGCCACCGAGCGCGAGCGCGCCACCACCTTCGCGACGCCAATGCTCGCCATCCCGCTGTCGATCATCATCGGCGGCCCGGTTTCGGGCTGGCTGATGGGAACGAGCTTTGCGGGTCTGTCGAGCTGGCGCTGGATGTTTCTGGCCGAGGCGCTGCCGACCATCCTGCTCGGCTTCGCCGCCTTCTTCTATTTTCCCGATCGGCCCGGCGACGCCCGCTGGCTCTCCGACAGCGAAAAGAACTGGCTCGCCCGCAACGCCGCCAACACCAGCGCCAAGGCGCAGCGCAACGACTGGACGGTGCTCGCGCGGCCGATCGTCTGGACCTCGGCCCTGCTCTGGTTCTGCCTGCTGTCGGGTGCCTACGGCATCATGTTCTGGCTGCCGCAGATGGTGAAGCAGATGACCGCGCTTACCCCGTTCGAGATCGGCCTGGTCAACGCCTTGCCGTGGATTGGCGTCGCGATCGGCATCTACGCCAATTCGGCCCATTCGGATCGCACCGGCGAGCGCTTCTGGCATGTCGGGCTTCCCGCGGCGGTGACCGCAGGCGCGATCCTGGCCGCCGCGGCGTTCGGGCCGGGCATCCCCGGGCTGATCGCCCTGTTCGTCGCCGGCCTCGGCCTCGGCGCGGCCCAGGGTGCCTTCTGGGCGCTGCCGACCTCCCTGTTCACGCCCGCCACCTTCGCCGTCGGCGCGGTCGCGATCAACATTGCCGGCAGCGGCGGCGGCCTCGTCATCCCGCATCTTATGGGCTATCTGCGCGAGCAGAGCGGCGGCTTCGGCGGCCCCACCCTGCTGATCGCCTCCATGCTCGCCGCCGCGACCCTGCTCGTGCTGCTGATCCGGCTGTGGCTGTTCGATCGCCCGGCGGACGCGGCCGCTCCGGCGCGGTGAGCGGCGCTTTCGAGATCCTCGGAGTCGGCGACGTCGGCGCGAAGCGCGCGGATCTCGCCTCCATCTTCCGCGGCTGCACGGGGGCGCTGCGCGGCGGGCTCACCTTCGGCCAGCTCGAAACGACGATCTCGGATCGCGGCGCGAAGGTGCCGAATGCCAAGCTCGCCATGCGCGCGCCGCCCGGGCTGGCGCCCGCGCTGGCGCAGGCCGGCTTCGACGCAATGTCGTTCGCTGGCAATCACTGCCTCGACTGGGGCTACGACGCGTTCGGCGACACGCTCGCGCACATGGCGGCGGCGCAGGTCGCCTTGTGCGGCGCCGGGCAGGATCTCGCGTCGGCGCTGGAGCCGGTCCTTCTCGAGCGGAGCGGCGTGCGGATCGCCTTCATCGCGGCCAGCGCCATCCTTCCCGAAGGCTATGCGGCCGAAGCGGATCGCCCGGGCTGCGCCCCGCTGCGCGCCCATACGGTCTACGAGCCGATTGAGCACGACCAGCCCGGCACGCCGGCGCGCACCCGCACCGCACCGCATCGCGGCGACCTCGAGGCGCTGATCGAGGCGGTGCTTGCGGCGCGTGGGGCGGCGGACCTGGTCATCGTCTCGCTTCACTGGGGCATCCACATGGTGAAGGGCGAGATCGCCGACTATCAGCGCCGCGCCGGCCACGCCCTGATCGACGCCGGCGCCGACGCGATCTTCGGTCACCACCCGCACATCATGAAGGGTGTCGAGTTCCATGGCGGCCGGCCGATCTTCTACAGCCTCGGCAATTTCGCGATCGAGCAGCCCCACGTCTGGGACCCGGCGATCGTCCGCTCCGCGTCCTTTCGCCACCTCGTCAGCCTCAATCCGTCCTGGACGCTGGGAGGCGCGTACATGCTGCCCGAGGATACGCGGATCACCGGCGCCGCCAAACTGGTCGTGCGGGACGGCAAAGTTCTGGAGGTCCGTTTCCTCCCAGCCTGGATCGAAGACGACAGCGCACCGGTAATGCTGACCGGCGAGGATCCCCGCTTCGAGCGAGTCCGCGCCTATCTCGAGGAGGTTACAGCCACTGAGGGTCTCTCGACCCGCTTCGAGGCCGACGGCGACACATTGCTGATCCGCCCTGCATCGACCTGAGCACGCAGAATTTCTCTCCCTGGAAGGGGTTAGAGGTGGGTCCGGACCCGAGCCCCCCCATAGAGGCGGAAGACGATCTGACTGACTCCGTCCTGCGGAGAAGGCACCCGCCCCTATTCGAATGCCAGCGGCACTTTGAGGGCCCCGATTTCCGGCATGCGGGTCGGCACCACCGCGCCGTCGAGCGAAAAGCCGGTCGTATGGGCAAGGATTTCCTCGAGTGCGACCGCGAGTTCCAGCCGGGCAAGGGCGGCCCCGGGGCAATGGTGGGTCCCGCGGCCGAAGGCGAGGGAGTCGCGGATATTGTCGCGATCCAGGCGGAAGCTCTCGGCATCGTCGAACACCTCCTCGTCGCGATTGGCCGAGGCGTAGACCAGGGCGATCGGCTCGCCGGCCGGGATCGTGCGACCGCGCAATTCGATGTCGCGAACCGCGGTGCGGGCGAAGCCGCGATAGGGGGTGTAGAGGCGGAGGAACTCCTCGATCGCCGACGGGATCAAGGCGGGCTCGGCGCGCAGCCGGTCCTGCAGCGCGCGGTCGCGGGAGAGATGGACGCAGATCGATCCGATCATCACGGTCGGCGCGATAATTCCGACAACCAGGACCTGGCGGATCATGCCGACGATCATTTCCTCCGGCAATGGTTCGCCGTCGGCGCGGGCGGCGAGCAGCGAGGAGGTGACGTCGCTCTCCGGATCGAGCGGCCGTGCCTTGCGCTCAGCGACCAGCCCCCGGGCCATGTCGTAGAGTAGCAGGCTCGATTCCTTGGTGGCTTCGAGATCGGCCGACTGCACCGCGACGTTGAAGCGGCGACCGACTTCGCCGAGGCTTTCGACCTGGTCCGGCGGCAGGTTCATCCAGCGCCCGAACACCAGCACCGGCATGCGCGACGAGAATTCGGTGCAAATGTCGCCGCCGCCCTTGGCGACCATCGGGGCGAGCAGATCGCCGCAAATTGCCCGCACATCCGGCCGAAGCCGCTCGACCTTTTTCGGGGTCAGCAAGGGCGAGATCGCGCGGCGATAGGGCGTATGCTCGGGCGGATCGAGGTGGAGCGGGGGTCGCCGTCCGGTGAACGCGACCTTGGGCACCACATTCTGCTGTGACGTGATGTAGGTGTCGCTGTCCGCAGCCGCGGCGGCGACATCGGCATGTTTGGTCAGCGCCCAGAAGCCGCCCCATGCTTCGGCGTGGGCGACCGGGCAGCTCGCGCGCAGACGGCGATAATCGTCGTGCGGGCTGTCGAACGTCTCGGCGGCAAGGGGATCGAAATCGGCGGTCATGAGAGCGTCTGTACCAGCAATGCAAGCGTTTGCAACGCTCATCATGTCCGCTCACGCAAGCGCGTCGAAGGGCCTTCACGCAGACTGCTGCCGTGTCACAGCACCGCTCGGCAGCTCCAGCGAAATGGTCGAAATTGCATGCCCGAAGGGCGATGGCCGATGCCGGCAGTGCAATCGGCGCGGTGGGTCAGCGCCTCACGTCACCCTCTGCGGGGTTCGTCTCTCCAAGGAGAGCGCCGAAATCGCTTATACGGAGTCTCGGGCCGGGCGCGACGAGGCGTCTGCCTCCGCTCCCGCCTGTTCGCCGAAGGTCATCGCGAACAGCATCGCCTCGTCGTCATCGGCAAAGGTGATGCGGAACACGAATTTGCCGCGATGCGGTTCGGTCGGTGCCAGGGCCACCGGGTAGCCGCGTTCGCGCGCCCAGATGGCTTCGGGTGTGCTTTCCATCGACGCGTAGAGGAGCCGACGGAGGGCGGCGCCGAACTCACGGTCGGGGACGCCGCTTTCCTGCGCAAGCCCGCCCACTTCCGCACGCTCCCGGGGAAAGCCAGGATATTCGACGAGAAAGACACAGCGATCGATCTGATGAATTGCCATGCGCCGATGCTATCGGCCCCGAGCTTAACCGTCGATTGCAAATTTGCGCCGTGCGAACCCTTATGGGACAGATCAGCCGCACGCTGCTGAACGCTCGCTGGCCGGGCTTGTTCCGGCGATCGGGTCGGAGGGCGAGCGTCGGCCTCACGCCCGCGCGCATCCTGGTGCCGCGTCCATTGCCACCTTCGGCCCCCCGCGGGATGCACGTCGCGAAAGGCAATCGCAGCATGTTCGAAGACTTGGCTCCCGTGCAGGAATGGTCCGGCACCGATCCCGACCGCTTCCGGGCCGAGATCGTCGGGCAGGGGCGGCTATGTCGGCCCGTTAGATCTGACGCCGGAGGGGTTCCGGTCAGCGTGGTGTCGCTCGACGAACCCGGTTTCGATCGCTTCCCGCTCTACCGCGACGCGATTGCCGCCGCGACGTCACACCGGAAGCCGTCGCAGGAGTGAAGGCGGCGCTCGCGGATCTGCTCGATGGACCGGCCGAGCGAAAGCAGTGAGAGGTCCGGATGCGCGGAGGCGGCTTGCCCACCTTTGCGACCGGGTTCACAGGGGGATATGAGATCCGGTTCCCGCAGGCGCTCGGCCGCCCGCAAGCTGCCCGTCCAGATGCTGGCGTTCCAGACCTTCCTCGGCTGCCTGCTGTTCTTCCCCTTCGTCGACCTGTGGATGGCGGTTCTGGCATGGCTCGTCCCGGACGCCGGGCAGCCCGCCCCGGTCGCCTTGCTGCTCTCGGCGCTGATGGCGGCTGTCTGTGCCTGGAAGCTCCCGAAGCTTGCCGGGCGTGTTCTGGCCGCGGTCCGTGCGCGACGCTGATCGGGCCACACCGGCGATCTTGCCCGCGCGCTTCGCCAGGGCTTAAGAGCGGCCATGCAGCATTGGGTGGACTTCAAGGATCTGATCGCGAGCACGTCCGGTTTCGACCGCGGCAGCCTGCATGTCCTCGCATCGGTGCCGCTTCACGTCATTTGCGCCCTGCTGCTTCGCCGTCCGCTCACCAGCTTCTGGCCGTGGCTGTTGATGCTGGCGCTCGCCGGCGTCAACGAGGCGGCGAGCGGCTATGCCGACGGGCGCCTCGAGGATTGGGAGATCCCCGGCAGCCTTCGCGACCTGCTGCTGGTGATGGCGTTGCCGACATTCCTCGCCGTGGCGCTGCGGCTGCGGTTGCTCTCTCCCGCCGGGCGCCGGCCGCCGCCGAGCCGAACCCTGCCGATGCTGCCCGTCTCGGCGTCGCCGCGTGAGATCATCGTCGACGCCGAGTTCGAGGAAATCCGCTGACTTTCTCAGCGCGCGGCCAGCGTGCGGCGGAAGAAGGCGATCACCTCACGGTTGAAGCGGGCGTGGAAGGCGGCCCGATCGAAGCCGGGCGGATCCGTGCAGATCATTGCGCTCGCCTTGGCCGCCGCCGGCGAGCAAGGGGCCAGAATGGCGAAATGGCCGGCCTTGGGGATGACGTGGAACTCGGGCCTGTTCGGCAACGCCCCCCGCACCACGTCGGCATGATAGGGCGCCGGCAGGATCTCGTCGGCCTCAGGCTTCCACAGCTGAACGGGAACGCGCAAGGTACGCATGGTGTCGCGGGTGAAGGTGTAGCCGAGCGCCGGCGCCGCGCTGACAACGGCGCGGATCCGGCTGTCGTGGGTCCATCGCGGCGGAGTCGCTGGGCGGCGGCCGGCGCTGAGCTTGCAATCGAAATCGCCCGGCCGCTCGCGGCAATGGGCGAGCACCCGCGTAAGATCCGGCTCCGCACCGGCGGCTGCAAGCACGGTGAAGCCGCCCGACGAGAAGCCGAAGGCGCCGATCCGGTCTGCGTCGATCAGCCCGCGCCATTCGGGTGCGTCAAGCACGTGATCGATCAGCACCTTCAGCTGGCGGGGACGGTTGGCCATGTCGGTAGCGCGGCTCTGGTCGCGCCAATTGTCGCCGCCATGAGTCAAGGCGGCGACCACGAACCCGGCTTCGGCAAGCGCGATCGCAGTGTCGAAATGGCCGGCGAACGATCCGCCGTTGCCGTGCGAGAAAACGATCAGCGGCAGCTTGGCGCCAACCGGTTTCGCGCCGGCCGCGACGAGGCCGTCGCCGAGCCCGAACTTGACCCGCTTCGATGGCGCGTCGCTCGGATACCAGATCCCGATCTCGATCTCGCCGCCCTCCGGATCGGCAATGGTGCCGCCGCGAAAGCCGGCGGATCGCGCCTCGGCAGCCGTCGATGGGGCGGCGACGCCGAAGGCCAGGGCCAGAAAGGCCCCGATCGCAAAGAAAGTCCGCATGCATGTGCTCCTTGATGATCTTGCGGAGCGGAGTTGGCGCACGATCCGCCTTCGGCGCGAGCAGGGTTTCGCGAACGGGCGAACGGGTTCGCGGGCCGGCGAACCGCGCTATAGGGGCGCGGTGACTCCGGATCCGACCCGTGCCCCTGTCTGGCTCAAGTGGCTGCTGACCACGACCTGCGTCGGCCTCATCCTCGGGCTGATCGGACCCTATGGCAGCTATCTCAATGGACCCGCCCATGTCCGGATCTTCTACTGGATCGGGATGAGCTGGCTCGGCATGGCGATCCTGATGCCGTCGATCATCGTCGCGCTGCGGCTCGCCCGGCGCTGGGCTCTGCCGCAATGGCTGACGATCGGAGTCGCGATGATCCTCGCGGCGATCCCGCTCAGCGCCGCAATCGCGCTGATCGCGACCGCCTTGTGGCCCGAGCTGACCTTTCTCGGGCCGGCCGACTGGTATGCACAGGTGCTGTTCGTCTGCCTGCTCCAGGGCGGCGCCTATCTGCTGGTCGCGCGCCGGGGCGCTGATGTCCTGGTAACCAGCCGACCAGCGGTGCCGAGCCACGATTCGGCCACTCCCGCAGGCCCGTCACCGCCGGCCGTGTCTGCCGCAGCGCCGCTCTGCCTGCAGATGGAGGATCATTATGTCCGGATCCACGGCGCCACCGGATCGCGTCTCGAGCACAGCACACTGGCGCAGGCGATTGCCGATTATGGGACCGGGGAGGGTTTGCAGATCCACCGCTCCTGGTGGGTCGCCCGTTCGGCAATCGCCGAGATCGTCCCGGACGGTCGGAGCGTGAAGATCAGGCTCACCAACGGCGTGGTGGCGCCGGTCTCGCGCAGCCGGCTCGCGGCACTGCGCGCGGCAGGGTGGCTGGAAGACGCCAAAGTCGACGCTCCGGCCGAGTAGACCAAGGTGGCCCGACGGACTCAGAACACGAAATCCGCGGAGAGCCAGAAGCGGTCGGTGTCCGTCGCGAAGCCTTTGGTCCGGTAGCCGGCGTAGCGCGCTGCGAGCGTGGTGCGGCCGATCTTCGCACTGGCGAGCAGATCGATCTCGCGCCCGTAATCGAGGTCGAGCCGGTCGCTCTCGAAGCGGTGCCAGGTCGCCGAGAGGGTGATCGCATCGGCCGGGCCGACCTTCTTGGCGCCATAGCCGGCCCCGAAATAGAGATCGCGAAGGCCATTGGGCGGCGTCACGACGAAGCGATCGGCCCAGCCGTTGAACTTGAACAAGGTGGCGAGCGGCGTCTGGAAGCTGGTGAGCGCACGACCGTCATCGGCGCCGAGCTCTTCATAGCCGGCCGTGGCGGTGAAGCCCGCGGCTGCGGCGGAGGCTTCGGCGAGCAGGTAGGTGGCCGAATAATCGTTCGGATTGCGATGATAGTCGCTCTGGCGCGCATAGCTCGCCGCATAAGAGAGCGTTGCAGGGCCGGCCGGCCGGCTGCCCGCCAATCTTACGCCGTAGGTCTGGCTGGAGAGGCGATAGGCCTGCACGAGGGCTTCGTCCTGATCGACCAGGAGGGCGAAGGCGCTGATCGTGCCGACCGGGGTGGGCAGGCCGGCGACTGCGAACAGATTGTCGCCGTCGACTGCCGTCTGGCGCGCGCCGCGTCCGCGGCTGCCGTTCACGGTGCGCACGCTCCAGACGTAGCTGACGTCGAGGGTGGGGCCGCTTTTGGCGCCATATTGCAGGCGGAGGGCATCGAAGGTCTGCTCGTTCTGGCGGAAGGCCGCGCCGCCGACGAAGCGCTGGTCGAGCAGTTCGATCCGCTGCCGCCCGAGCGTTACCGCGCCGTTCTTCAGGCCGGCATAGCGGACCTGGGCCCGGTTGAGCTCGACATTTTCCGGATCGAGCACCAGCGGCCGGTCGGTCGGCCCGCGCACGCCGTTAAAATAGTCATCGACGAGCGCCACCGTCGCTTCGCCCTCGATCAGCATCGACCAGGGGCCGGACGCGACCTCCGCACCGGTGCGCAGCCGGGTGGTCAGCGCGTCCGCTTCGCGGGCGAGCCCGTCCTGATCGACATGTTCGTAGCGGATGCGCGCGTCGAAAATCGGCTTCACCGTCACCGGCTCCGCGGCGGCCGCGGCCGGCGCGAGGACCGCACAAGTGAGCGCGACCTGGGCGACGCGCCCGCTGCGCGGAGCACGTCGTTCCGGTTCGCCGCGCCACGTCGCGCGGCGATCGACACCGTCGTCAACCATGGTCTTCCCCCTAGATCGTCGTGGTCATCGATATGGTCTGGTCAGCCTGGACTGGTTCGCGGCCGGCCGGCACACCGACGGCTTCGCCGACCAGCAGCAGGGTCGGATCGTCGTCGCTGATCGTCGCGACCAGGAACGACAGAGCGTCGAGGCGGCCGCGGATGATCCGTTCGTTCGGCAGCGAGACGTTGACTGCGACCATGACCGGCGTATCGGCGCGGCGGCCGGCGGCGATCAGGTTGCGGGCGATCTCGCCGGCCGAGCCGCGGCCCATGTAGAAAGCGAGGGTCGTGTCGGCGGCGGCGAGCGCGCGCCAGTCGAGCGAGAGCGTCTCGCCAGCGCGGGCATGCGCCGTCACGAAGGTCAGGCGGCGGGCGAGCCCGCGCAGGGTCAGCGACACCCGGCTCGACGCGGCGGCGGCGCTGGCGGCGGTGATTCCGGGGCAGATGCGGACGGTGACGCCGTGGGCGGCGAGATGCTCGACCTCTTCGGCCGAGCGGCCGAATACGGAGGGGTCGCCGCCCTTCAGCCGCACCACCTTCATCCCCGATCGCGCCGCCGCGAGCATCAGCGCATTGATCGAGCGCTGATCCTTGGAATGCCGACCCGAGCGCTTGCCGACCGAGACCATGACGACATGCGCCGGCGCCAGCGCGAGCACGCCCGGCCCGACCAGGGCATCGTGGAACAGGATGTCGCAGCCGGCGATCAGCCGCTCGGCCTTGCGGGTGAGCAGGTCGGGGTCGCCCGGTCCGGCGCCGACCAGCCAGACCTCGCCGGGGGCGATGAGCGGTTCGCCCGCCATCTCAGGCGGCCCTCGCCACCGGCGCGAGCGCGACGATCGCGCTGCGCAGGATCAGCACGCGGCCGCCGCTCACCTTCACCGGGATGGTTGGCGTGCACCCCTTGTCCTGGCCTTGCGCCTCGCCGCTGGCCAGCGAGATCACCCAATTGTGCAGCGGGCAGGTGACGCTCGATCCGTGGACGATGCCCTCCGACAGCGGGCCCCTGCCGTGCGGGCAGCGATTGACCAGCGCATAGACCTGGTCGCTGCCGGTGCGGAACACCGCGATGTCGTCGCCGCCGGGCACGCTTATCGTGCGGGCGCCGCGGAGCGGAATCTCGGCGAGATAGCCGACGTCGAGCCAATCTCCGGTGATCATCATCTTACTCCGCGGGTTCGAGGATCTGGGGGGCGGGGCGAAGCTCGCCCAGGGGAGCATGCTGCTCGTGGTGGGCGCCGGCGGCGCGTTCGGCCCAGGGATCGGTCTGGCAGAAACGCTGCGAAACATGGAAGCGCTCGGTCAGCGCCCTGCGGCCGTCCTCGTCGTCGACCAGGCGGCTCTGGAGATAGGCGAGGCCGACCCGCTCGATCCACGGCGCGGTGCGTTCGAGGTAGCGCGCTTCCTCGCGGTAGAGCTGGATGAAGGCGGCGCAATGGTCCATCGCCTCGGCCTCGGTCGCCACCCGGCAGAGGAAATCGGTGGCGCGGACCTTTATGCCGCCATTGCCGCCGATGTGGAGTTCGTAGCCCGAATCGACGCAGACCACGCCGAAATCCTTGATCGTCGCCTCGGCGCAATTGCGCGGGCAGCCGGACACCGCGATCTTGAACTTGTGGGGCATCCAGCTTCCCCAGGTCATGCGTTCAATCTTGACTCCGAGGCCGGTCGAATCCTGGGTTCCGAACCGGCACCAATCCGATCCGACGCAGGTCTTCACCGTGCGCAGCGACTTGCCGTAGGCATGGCCCGAGACCATGCCGGCGGCGTTGAGATCGGCCCAGACCGCGGGCAGATCCTCTTTCCTGATGCCGAAGATGTCGAGCCGCTGGCCGCCGGTAACCTTGACCAAGGGCGCATTGTATTTCTCGACCACGTCGGCGATCGCGCGCAGCTCGCGCGGGTTGGTGATCCCGCCCCACATCCGCGGCACCACCGAGTAGGTGCCGTCCTTCTGGATGTTGGCGTGCATGCGCTCGTTGACGAAGCGGCTCTGCTGATCGTCCTGATACTCGCCCGGCCAGGCGCAGAGCAGATAATAATTGAGCGCCGGCCGGCAGGACGAGCAGCCGTCGGGGGTCGACCAATGCAGCTTCTGCATCACTTCGGGGATCGCGCGAAGGCTCTGGGCGATGATCTCGCGGCGGACGTCGTCATGGGTGAAGCTGGTGCATTTGCACATCGGCTTCTCGCCGCGCTCGCCCGCATAGGCATCGCCCAGGGTCAGCGCGAGCAGGCCTTCGACCAACGAGGTGCAGGAGCCGCACGAGGCCGACGCCTTGGAACAGCCGCGGACCGCGTCGAGCGTGCAGGCGCCGCCCTCGACCGCCGCCACCACCGCGCCCTTGGACACGCCGTTGCAGCCGCAGATCTCGGCTTCGGCGGGCAAGGCGGCAAGCCGGGCGTGGGGATCGCCGCCGCCGGCGCCGGCCGCCACCGGGCCGTGGATCAGGGTGGCGCGGAGCGGCGAGACGTCCTCGCCCTTCTTGAGCAGATCGAAATACCAGCTGCCGTCGGCGGTGTCGCCGTAGAGGACGGTGCCGACGATCCGCGCATCGCGGACCACGATCCGTTTGTAGACGCCCCGCGCGGCATCGCGCAGCACGATGTCCTCGGCGCCGTCGCCGCCCGAAAAATCGCCCGCCGAGTAGACGTCGATGCCGGACACCTTGAGCTTGGTGGCGGTGGCGGTCGGACGATAGGTTCCGGCGCCGGTGGTCAGCGTGTCGGCGAGCGCGCGGCACATCTCCCAGATGGGCGCGACCAGGCCGCAGCAGGCGCCGTCATGCTCGGCGCATTCGCCGACCGCCAATATGTCGGCATCCGACGTCACCATCGCGTCGTCCACATGGATGCCGCGGCCGACCGCAAGCCCTGCGGCGGCGGCAAGCCGGATGTTCGGCCGGATGCCGACCGCCATGACGACGAGGGTCGCGGGGATCTCGCGCCCGTCCTTCAAGCGCACGCCTTCGACCTTGCCGTCGCCGAGGATTTCGGCGGTGTCGGCGCCGGTGAAGATGGTCTGGCCGCGGCCTTCCAGCGCGGTCTTGAGCAGCCAGGCCGCGGCTTCGTCGAGCTGGCGTTCCATCAGGGTCGGCATCAGGTGCAGCACGGTGACCTTCATGCCCCGCAGGGTGAGGCCGTGCGCCGCCTCAAGCCCGAGCAGGCCGCCGCCGATCACCACCGCATCGCCGCCGGCTTGCGCGGCGCGGACCATCGCCTCGACATCGTCGAGATCGCGGAACGAGACCACGCCGGGCAGGTCGCGGCCGGGGATCGGGATCATGATCGGATCGGAGCCGGTGGCGATGATCAACTTGTCGTAGGCGACGCTGCGTCCCGACGCGGATGTGACGACGCGCCGGCTGCGATCGATCGCGGCGACCGGGTCGCCGGCGACAAGGCTGATGTTGTTGGCCGCATACCAGGCACGGTCGTTGAGCACGATCTCGTCGAAGCTCTTCTCGCCGGCGAGCACGGGCGAGAGCATGATCCGATCGTAATTGACCCGCGGCTCGGCGCCGAAGATCGTGATCCGGTAGCGGTGCGGATCGCGCTTCAGCACCTCCTCGACCGCGCGGCAGCCGGCCATGCCGTTGCCGATCACCACGAGGTGGGGGCGTGCGTCGCCGCTTCGCTCTTCCCCGGATCCCTGCCAGCCCGCCGAAAAATCCATCACCCTGCTCCGAAACGCAAAAAGGCCGCCCGCGACCCGCCCCTTTCGGGGCGGTCGCAGGCGGCCTTGCCTGTTGCTCACCCGGCCGAAGCCGGAGCGTCCTTCACCTTCTCCGTCGAAGGCTCGGGTCTATGTCGCTGCGGACAGCCTCGTCCGCGTGTGTCCAAGGTGCGGGAGACCGGCGCCCCACGCAAGTGCAATTATTGCGATGCAGCAAGCATGTGAATTTTTGTGCATTCAAGCCATTTTGAAGCTGCGGAGATAGGCCTCGATGTCGACGGGATCGAAGATGCGGCCATCGAAGAAGCGGTCCGGCCCGAGGGTGAGCGTGCCGCGGTCGGAGCCGGCCCCGGTCGGCACCGCAAGCGCGCCTTCGACCTTGAGGCTTGCGCCCGGCAGTGGAGTGGCGCCGCCGGCGAGCGCGCGGCGATAGATGTCGGAGCGGAACAGGCGGGCGGCGCGCGCCTCCGCCGCGGGGTTCGGCGCGACGAACTTCCAGCGGACGAATTGCGAGTAGATCCACAAGGCCTGGCTGCGCCACGGGAAATTGGCCGCTTCGCGATGGAGCATCAGGAAATCGGGCGAGTCGACGATCTCCCCGCCTCTGGACAGGGCCATGCGCCCGGCGAGCGCGCGCTCGATCAGGTGGGCCGGCTCGCCGATCACCTCCGGATCGGAGAGCATCGCGGCGAGCTCGGCGGCATTGGCCGGGTCCTCGCACCAGGCCGCAGCGCGATCGAGCGCGCGCAGCAGGCGATCGACGGTATCGGGGTTGGCCTCGGCCCAGTCCTCGCGCATCGCCAGCACCTTCTCGACGCTGCGGCCCCAGATGTTGGAGGTGAAGGCGACGATTTCGCCAAGCCCTTCCTCGACCGCGACGCTGCTCCACGGTTCGCCGGCGATGAATCCGTCTATCTCTCCGGCGGCGAGCGCCTCGACCATTGCCGAGGGCGGCAGCACGCGCAGCTGGAGGTCGCGATCGGGATCGATGCCGGCAAAACCGAGCCAGTAGCGCAGGGTCAGCGCATGACTCGAATAGCGATGGACGATGCCGAGGATCGGCTTGCGGCGGTGGAGGCCGATCGCGGCGGCGAGATCGTGGGCGGTGGCGACGGGATCGTCGACCCGGTTGCGTGCCACCGGATCGAGCGCCGCGGCAAGCTCCGACGACAGGGTCAGCGCATTGCCGTTCATGCCGAGCTTGAACGGCGCGGCGAGGGCCACGGCGGGGTGACCGATGCCGAGCGTCACGGCGAGGGCGAGCGGGGCGAGCAGGTGGGCGACCTGGACCTGGCCGTACAGCAGCCGGTCGCGCACCGTCGCCCAGCTGCGCTCGCGCATCAAGGTCAGGTCGATGCCCGCCTCGGCGGCGAAGCCGAGGCGGTGCGCGGCGATCAGGATCGCGCTGTCGGTCAGCGGCACGAAGGTGGCGGCGACGGGGATCATGCTCTGCCTCCGATCAGATCGGCGGCGGTGACGATCGCGTCGGCGACGTCGACGATCCGCCGCCCCTGGTTCATCGCCGTCGATCGGATCAGCGCATAGGCCTCTGCCTCGGGCATGTTTCGGCTTTCCATCAGAATGATCTTGGCGCGCTCGATCTTCTTGCGGTCGGCAAGCGCGCTGCGCGCTTCCTCGAGCTCGGCGCGCAGGCCCGCAAAGGCGTTGAAGCGGCGGACGGCGAGCTCCAGGATCGGCTTCACCCGCTCCTTGCGCAGACCATCGACGACATAAGCGGAGACGCCGGCGTCGATCGCGGCGCCGATCATCATGTCGTCGGATTCGTCGACGAACATCGCGATGGGACGGGCGAGCGCCTTGCTGACCAGCAGCATCTCCTCGAGCGTGTCGCGGCTCGGCGTGCCGAGATCCATCAGCACCACGTCCGGCGCCAGCCGCTCGATCCGCGCGACGAAGGCGCCGGTCGGCGCCACGACATGGATGTCGTCGAACCCGGCCTCGCGCAGGCCCTCCTCCAGGATGGTGGCCCGAAGGCCGCTTTCGTCGACGATGGCGATACGCACGAAGGAAATCCCGGGCCAGAACGGCAGCGATGTGTCAGTGGAGTAAGACTACGGCCGCTTCTGGGGAAGCGCCGGCCGGTCGAGGATCAGCGCAGGAACTCTACATCAACTCGTTAAGTCTCGCTTCCCCAATAGACTAGCGCCGATCGGAGCGGTGAATATCTCACCTCCCACCTTGCCGTCAGCGCACGAAGACCGAGACCAGCAGCAGCGCGAACAGGATCGCGCTGAGCGCCTTCCACGCGAGCACGGGATTGCGCTGGAACAGGGGCCTCGTGTCGGCACCGGCCAGCGCCGGGTTCGGGTGCGACAGATCGTAGGTAAATTCGGACAGCAGCTCGTAGCGCCCTGCGGGATCGATCGCGACCGCCTTGGCGATCGCCGCGTCGACCCAGTCCGGCACGGCGGGATTGTGCTCGCTGGCCGGGGTATAATAGAGGCGGCGCTGGGCGGCGCGGCTGCGCGCGGCGGCGACGCGCGGGCCATAAGGCAAGTGTCCGGTCAGCAGCTGATAGGCGATGATTCCGAGCGAGAAGAGGTCCGATGCCGGGCTGGCGGGAAGGCCGAGATAGAGTTCGGGCGCGCCATATTGCATCGTTCCGGCGAAGGCGGAATCCTCCTCGGCGACGAGACTGAGCTCGTCGAGCCCGGCCACCTGCACCGATCCGAAATCGATGATCCGCGCGGTGCCCTCGGCATCGACCAGGATGTTCTGCGGCCGCAGATCCCGGTGCAGCATTTCGAGCTTGTGGAAGGCGAGCAGGCCGGCGGCGATCTGGCCGATCAGCGAGCGGACCGCGGTGAGGTCCGGCGCCGGATGGTCGCGCATCCACTGGGCAAGCGTCTGGCCGTCGATGTAATCGGAGGCGGCGAAGACGTGGCTTCGGTTCCGCGGCTGCGGCGCCGCGCGCGCGACGTGCGGATGATCGATCCGGCGTGCGATCCATTCCTCCAGCAGCAAGGCGCGGAGCTGGGCCGGATCGGCACCATGCTCGGTGGAGGGCACCTTCAAGGCGACTCGCCTGCCGGTCTGCGGGTCCGAAGCGAGATAGACGTGGCTGCGGGCGCCGGCATGGATCTGCCGCAGAATGTGATAGCCTTCGAAGTCCGATCCCGGGGTGAGCAGGGGCGCCGGCGGCAGGGTGATCTCGCTGCCGAGCACGTCGTCGACGCCGCCTTCGGGCAGTTCGTCGACCCGGATCAGCTGGACGGTGAGATCGTCTTCGCTTCCCGCGTCCGCCGCCCCTGTCGCCAGGGCCTCGGCGGCCGCCTGGAGGTCGTTCGCGGCCGTGAGCAGGGCCGCGATCGCCGCGTCCTGAAGGTGATCGTGGAGTCCGTCGGTGGTGAGCACGAACAGGTCGCCGGGCTCGAGCGCGACATGACGATAGTCGATCTCGACATGGCGATCGATGCCGAGCGCGCGGCCGAGATAGGATCTGCCGCCGCCGACCGCGACAACATGCGGCGCGGTGAGCGGCTCTATGATGCCGCCGCGCAACCGGGCGATGCGCGCGTCGCCGACATGGAAAAGGTGCGCGCTCCGCGATTTGAGCACCAGCGCCGAGAAGGTGCAGATCAGCCCGCGTTCACGCTCCTCGTCGGAAAGGGGGCGTCCGTTGCGCGCGTGCATCTTGCTGTTGATGGCGGCGATCACGCTGGTGGCGGCGCTGCGCACCGACCACCCATCGGACGTGCAGTAATAATCGGCGAGGAAGGTCCGGGTGGCGGCCCGGCTCGCTTCGCCGCCGAGGCTGCTGGTGCTGATCCCGTCGGCAATGGCGGCGGCAATGCCCTTGCTGGCAAGCGCTGCGCCTTCGGGCACGACGAGCCCGCGGCAATCCTGGTTGTCCGGCTTGGCGCCGGCCCGGCTGCAATGGCCGGCCGAGACGGTGAGGCGCGGCCGCACTCCCCTGGGCCAGTGGGGCACGGCCTCAAGCACCGGCCGCGCCCCGTCCTGCGCCATCAGGCGGCCAGCTTGATCACGCGCCGCGGCGCGGTGCGGACGTGGGTCGAATACAATGTGAGCCCGGTGAAGGTCAGGCCGCCGACGATGTTGCCGAGCACGGTCGGGATCTCGTTCCACCAGAAATAGTCGGCGATCGAGAAGTCCGCCCCCATCATCAGGCCGGCCGGGAACAGGAACATGTTCACGACGGAATGTTCGAACACCATGTAGAAGAACAGCATGATCGGCATCCACATCGCGATCACCTTGCCGCTGACATGGGTGGAGATCATCGCGCCGACGACGCCGGTCGACACCATCCAGTTGCACAACATGCCGCGCACGAAGATGGTGATCCAGCCGGCCGCGCCATATTCGGCATAGCCGAGCGTCCGGCCCTTGCCGATCCCGGCGATCTTCTGGCCGACCTCGGTCGGTTCGATCGAGAAGCAATAGGTGAAATAGATCGTCATCAGGAAGGCGACGGTGAGCGCGCCTGCGAAATTGCCGGTGAACACCAGACCCCAGTTGCGCAGCACGCCGCTCCAGGTGATCCCGGGCCGCTTGTCCCAGACGGCGAGCGGCGCCAGCACGAACACGCCGGTGAGCAGATCGAAGCCGAGCAGATAGAGCATCACGAAGCCGACCGGGAACAGCAACGCGCCGAGCAGGGCATTGCCGGTCTGGACGGTGATGGTGATCGCGAAGGCGGCGGCGAGGGCGAGCGTCGCGCCGGCCATGAAGGCGCGGATCAACGTGTCCCGAGTCGACATCAGGACCTTGGCTTCACCCGCATCGACCATCTTGGTGACGAATTCCGAAGGCGCCAGATAGGCCATCACATTCCCTTTCGAACGGACGCAACAAAGCCGCCTCGAACCGGACCCATCGGGGCGGCTCGGGCGGCATCGTTGCCGTGTTGCTGGTGAGGCAGCGTCCACCCCTCGTTGGGCGCCGGCTGCGTCTGGTGCGATGCTATGCGATTCGCCCGGCAATCGTAAAGCGCTATTTTGCGGTGCAACAATGGTGGGGGATGGCGATTGTTTTGGAGGAGAGGAAGGGCTCGTGCTGACGAAGTCGCGGGCCGCCGACCGAAGATCCTCACCCTAACCCTCCCCGTTCGGGCTGAGCCTGTCGAAGCCCACTTTTCCTTCGGGCAGCAAGAAGGAGAGGGCTTCGACAGGCTCAGCCCGAACGAATCTCCGAGGGATGAACACGAACAGATCCCCGAGGCGCGAACGGAACGGCGTGTCGGCAGGCCCGGCGGCGAAGCGGAAGCCGATGGTGGCGCAGCATCGCGTTCAAGACGCCTGGTCTCGTTCCGGCTACGTGTCAGCGCGGGTGTGACGCAAATCATGGTGCCCGGCGCAAGCCCGTCTATGAAGGAAAGGCGGCGGCACGAACGGGGCATTCCGCAGCCACAGTCGCGGTCCAGGGATGCGGCACCGAAGCAAGTGAGACGCCAATGGTCGAATATGCCTGCCGCCGCCGATCGCGGGGTCACATCACCGACGCGCAGCTGCGGGAAACCGCGCAGCTCGCCGCCAGCGGCCGCACCGTTCCCGATTTCATCATCCGGGAGATCGCCCGCCGTATCGAAGCGGAGGATCGGTGCGCGGCGGCGGTGCAGCGGCCGCGCAACTGGTTGCTCGACGATGCGTCGGCACCGGCGGAGCCCAATTGATGGCCGCCATCGCTGCCAGCGCCTGCGTGCACGTGGTCGACGACGATCCGTGGATCCTGGCGGACGTTGCCGCCTGGCTGTCGCCGCGCGGATTCGCCGTGACCACCTTTTCCACGGCCGACGCCTTCCTGAGCGCATTGCCAACGCTGCAGCCCGGCTGCGTGCTGATGGATCTCGGCATGGTGCCGCTCGACGGCTGTGCCGCCCTGCTGATCATGCGCGACTATCCGATCGACTGGCCGGTGATCATGCTGAGCGAGTCCGCGGCGGCCGACATTGCCGACCTGTGCATGCTGGCGGGCGCCGATCTGCACCTGGTCAAAAGCAGCGATCCTGCGCCGCTTCTCGCCGCCGTCGATACGCTCTCGCGCGGCTTCGCCGAGGCGCGGGCCTATGACGGGGTGACGTGCCTGTCGCACGCGCACCCGATCGATGCGCAATCCTGGCACGCGCACAAGGACGCGCTCTGCCGCCGCTTCCTCCAGCATCTGGCACCGGCCAAGACCGACACGGCGGAGCGCTCCGGTGACGGACCGATCGGCAAGGCGCGCGGCTGAGCAAGTGATCGTCGGAGAGTGAGCGCTCCTGCGCTTCCGCCGAGGTGCCCGATACGCTTTGTCGCTTGGCCTAGTCGGCGAGGCGCGTGCGGCGTCCGCCCCGTCCGCGATCCAGCCATGCCGTTCCTCTTCGCTACTGGTCGTGACGATCCTGAACACGCGGCGATCGATCCGGTCGAAGCCGCGATAGCCGAGCAGGCAATCGCGCCAGATCCGCTCCAGCGGATCGCCGAACGCGCCGGCCTCGCGTTCGGCCGAGGTGTTGCTGGTGTTGAGCACCAGGGCGCTCTTGCCGTGCAGCAGGCCGATCGGGGCTTGGCCGTCATCTTCGCCCTTGGCAAAGGCGTAAGCGGCGCCGTGCGCGAACACCCGGTCCATCCAGCCCTTCATCATCGCCGGCGGTGCGCCCCAGCAATTAGGGTGCGCGGCATGCGAGGCTGGCCTTATTGGCCGCGCGCCTTGTCGGCCTGCTGCTCCAGCGCCTCCGCCTTCTGATCGGCGGCGTCGCGCGCTGCATCGGCCTGCTCCTCGAGCGCGTCTGCCTGGGCCTCGCGGGCGTCGTTGGCGCTGTCGAGCGCGGCGTCGTTGCGTTCGCCCATCGTCTCCGCGGGGCCACTTTCGATCGCGTCCTCGCTGCCGACCGCGCCCGACGCATTGTCGGTCTTTTCGCCCGCTTGCTCCTGCGGCCCGTCGCAGGCGCCGACCATCGCCACCACCAAGCCCACCAAAGCGGCCTTTTTCAGCATCATGTTGCCACTCCTCCTGTTCGTCGATCTACGCGGCCAATGCGCAGATTGTTCCGGGAGCAGCGCGCGGCGCGGCAGCGGCTCAGGCGTTGAGGCCGGCGGCGACCGTCGCTTCCAGCGCGGAGAAGCAGGCGGGATCGACCGCCCGGCCGACTTCGTCCTTGATGATGCCGAGCGCTTTGTCGCTCGGCATCGCGGCGCGATACGGCCGGTCGGCGGTCAGCGCATCGTAGAAGTCGCACACGGTGATGATCCGCGAGTCGCGCGCGATCAGCATGTCGTGGAGGCCGAGCGGATAGCCGTGGCCGTCGAGCCGTTCGTGATGCGCACCGGCGATCGCGGCCATGTCGCGCAGCGGCCCGATCCGCGCGAGAATGTCGACGGTGTGTGCGGCGTGGCTGCGCATCTCGACCCACTCGCGGTCGTCAAGCTTGCCCGGTTTCTCGAGGATCCGGCTGCTGATCGCGAGCTTGCCGACATCGTGGAGCACCGCGGCGCGGCGCAGCGTGCGCAACTCGGCCCCGGCGATACCGACGCGGCGCCCGACCGCTTCCGCATAGGTTCCGACCCGGCAGGAATGGCCGCTCGTATAGGGGCTCTTGGCATCGATCACCGCGCCGAAGGCGGCGACGATGTCGTCGAGCCAGGCCTCGTCCACCGCGATCCGCTGCTCGGCGGGCTCGAAGTCGCGCACCCGTTGTTCGAGCGCCGGATCGCGCAGCCCTTCCCAGAAGCCGGGATCCCGCGCCAGCGTCCGAAACGCCTGGACCAGGGCCGGATCGAACCAGCTTCCGCTCCGTGCCTCCACTTCCTCGATCGCGGCATCCGGTCCGGCGGCGACCTGGAACACATCGACGATCTGGGCGAGCAGCGCCAGGCGCGCGGCCAGCGGGATCGACTCGCGGCTCTGCCCCAGGGGCTTGCCGCCGCCGTCCCAATGTTCGTCGAGCGGCGATCGCCTGCGCAACCGCTTCCGGAAAGCGGAGCTGCCGGGCGATGTCGGCGCCGCGGGTGCAGCGCGTCTGGATGAGGTCGCGCGCGATGTTGGTGCCGTCGCGGAGGATATGCGCGATCGCCTTTGCGCGGGCGCCGATCCGGTGCCCGGAGCCGGTGCGGCTGAACACGAATTTGAGGGTCGGCCCGAGCCCCTCCGGCACCAGCTTGAAGTCGTGCTTGAAGCGGCGGTCGTCGGCCAGATACAGATCGGCAATCCGCGCCGCATTGCTGCTGCAGCCGAGATCCTTGAGCAGTGTCGCATAATAGACGGTCCGCCTCTCTTCGCTGGAAAGGTGCAAGGCGGAGGCGATGCGACTGGCAATCCAGCAGGCGCGCAGCGAATGGCCGGCGGGCTGACCTTCGGTCAGATCGAGCGCGTAGGAGAAAGCCCCGAGGATCTCGGCAAGCGAGGTCGTCTCGTCGGCGCGCGCCGACGCGAATTCAGCGGCAAATGCGTGGCGCACGAACAGGCCCTCTCACCTCAAACGAGCCTGTTCGCATAGCGGCTCCAGCTTAAGGCGGCGTTATCGGCCGGCGGCCGAGTACGAGGTGTGCAACGCTCGCCTAACCGTGGCGGGTTCGGCCCGGAAGATCGGCTGCGAGCAGGACGAGCAAGAGGGCGAGGGTCGCGATCAGCATCGCCGGGCCGCTGACCGCCTCGAGCAGCGGCAGGACCACCCTCGCCGCATCGGTTCCGCTGGCGAGCAGCTGCCGGCCGGCGAACAGCAAGGCGGCTGCGGCGGCGAGCTCGACGAAGAGGGTCTCGCGGCGCGCGGCGGCGGCCGCGCGTTCGGCCATCTCGATGTCGATCCGGCGCTCGACCTGGAGCGCAAAGGCCTCGTCCCGCTCTCGCTCGGGGATGGCAAGGCGCGCGGCAAGGGCGGCGACGGACTCTTCGGGCGTCATCGTGTTTCTCCGTTGCCGAGCAAAGTCACCAGAAGCGCCGTACCGCGCGCGACCCTGGTCTTCAACGTTCCCAGCGGGAAATCGAGGATCGCCGCCGCTTCGGAATGGGTGTAGCCCAGCACGTGGCACAAAGTCACCGCGGCGCGATCCTCCGGCTTCAGGCGCTTCATCGCGTCGGCGACGATCGCCTCCGCCTCGGCATCCGCGGCGGCGTGCGGCTCGGGCGCGATCGCCTGGCCGGCATAAGCGGGCGGACGGCGGCGGCGGGCCCGCGCATCCATCAGAAAGGTGGTCCAGGCGATCTTCAGCAGCCACCCGCGATAGCGGCCGTCGCCGGCATAGGTCTCCGCTTTGGTCCAGGCGCGGAGGAAGCTTTCCTGGGCGAGATCGTCGGCATGGCCGCTATCCGGCGCGAGCCGGGTCAGGAAGCCGCGCACGACCCGCTCGTGGCGGCGAACCAGGACGGCGAACGCAGCGCGGTCGCCGGCTTTGGCCGCAGCCGCAAGGACATCGTCGCCGGCCTCCTCCAGCTCAGCCTCCCGACCTCTTCAGGATCGACCGCCAGACGACGACGATCCCGATGAACGCCGGGAAGAAGGCGGCCGCGGCGGCGCTCCGGATCTCCGCCGTTCCGCCCTGGACGAGACCGGCGGCGAGGATCGCGCCGGCGATCGCGATGAGCACCAGGCCGGTGGTCTGGCTGCGGCGGCGCGGCCGATCGTTGAGCTGCGTGAGCAATTCGGGGACGATCGGCGAATTCGCGCGGATCGCTTCCTGCAGCGTGCGGTGGAGATGGCCGTCCTGGCGCACGCGCATCACATGGAAGGCGAAGATGAACAAAGCGCACGCAATGAATGCGAGCAAGAGATCCTGAGTCATCAACCCGCCTCCCGACTGCACGGCATCCCCCGGATGCCCATCGGCTCCGATGTGCAGGAAGGCGCCGGCAAGCGGTAGCGGATTCTGCGGCACCGGTTCGTCACCTTTGGTCTCTGTGTGCGGCTTGCATGTGCGGCGGAGCTAACGGCGCTGGACGATCCGGCCGACGACGCCCTGGCGCAGCATCGAATGGGCGACGATCGTCTCGACCAGCTCGGCATGGTTGAGGCCGATCGCTGCGGCGGCGCGGGAGATGGTCTTGCGCGACCACAGATTGCACGACAGGTTCACTTCCATGAAGCGGATGTCGCCGGTCGCCGGATCGTAGCGATATTCGAAGCGGCCGTAATCGAACGGCCACAGCTCCCCGATCAGGCTGTTCGTATGGTCTTCCAGCCGTGCGACGAGTTCGGGATCGTCGATCGTGCGGAGGGGGTCGTCGTCGATCGGCACGAGCCCGCGTTTCTCTTCGTAGCTGCGCAGCGTGCCGGGCGTATCGGGGAAATAGCCGGTCGCCGGCAGCAGCCATGGGCCGCGCCCGCCGATCACGGGCACGGCGATGTCGATCAGCGGCGCATAGGGTTCGATGATGACGTCGTGCCCGGCGGCGAGGATGGTCTCGGCATGCGCCTTGGCCTCGCTCCAGGTGTCGAGGATCCGCACGCCCCACGAGGCGGAGCTGGCATTGGGTTTCACCACCAGCCGTTGCCAGGCGAAGGGCGGCGGTGCCACCTGTCCCTGTCCGCGGCGGACGGCGACCCAATCGGTCACCGGCACGCCGAGGTGGCGGGCGACGATCTTCATCAGATGCTTGTCGTCGGTAAGGCCGCGCAGGATCGGGATCGCGCCGAGCGCCGGCACGCTGCGGCGGAGCAGCAGCAGAGGCGCGAGCATCTCGCTGTTGAGGAAACCGGCGCGGTTGAGCACCGGCACGACGAAGTCGGTGTCCGGCCGCTCGTGCAGGATGTCGAAATCGGTCGCGGGGGTCACGTCGAGGCCGATCGCACGCAGGGTCGTCAGCATTTCGTGGTGGTAGACCGCATGGGTGCCGTCCTCGCCGTCCGGCACCCCGCCCGAACAGGCGTGCTTGGCGAGGAAGAGCAGCCTCAGCCGCGCCTTGTCCTGCTCGAGAAGGGCCAGCGGCCCCTGAATCTGCCTGCTATGTTCCACGGCATCGCTCCTGTGTCGTCTCCAAGGATGCCGGTCGGGAGGCGTCTGGATGTGCGGGCGCGAATTAATTTCTGGGATCGGGGCGGTGCCGGGTTCCCTTCGGCTCCTGTTGCAGGTGGGCCGGATCGTTGGGCGCGGCGGCACGTTGCTGTTCGACCGTCTAGAGCAGCAAACGCGATTTCGAAATCTCGCTTGCTGCTCTAGGCCTTTGTAATCACATCGCTAAAGCCGAAAACCGGTAGCAACGTTTCGGCGCGATGCTCCAGGAGGCCGAATGATCGAGACACGTGAGCAGCTCATCCACACTCTGACCGAAGCTGCCGAGATCGAGCACAATCTCCTTTGCTCCTATCTCTATGCCGTGTTCAGCATGAAGCGCGCCGGCGAGGCGGGGCTGACCGAGGCCCAGGGGGAGGCGGTCGAGCGCTGGCGCAAGACCATCCTCAAGATCGCGCTGGAAGAGATGGCGCACCTCGCCTGCGTCAACAATCTGCTGATCGCCATCGGCGGGGCGCCGCATTTCGATCGGCCGAACTTCCCGGTCGCGCCGGGCTATCATCCCGCGGACGTGGTCGTGCGCCTGACGCCGTTCGACGAGCGCACGCTCGATCATTTCATCTTTCTCGAGCGTCCGGAAGAGTCCGACATCGAGGATGCGGACGGGTTCGAGGCCAGCGGCGAGGAACGCGAGGTTGCCGCCCGCGGGGTCACGCCGTCGGCGGAGGATTATGCGACCGTCGGGATGCTCTACGATTCGATCGCGCAGGGCTTCACCAGCCTGGCCGAGCGGCTCGGCGAAGCCGCCCTGATCGAACCGGCCGGCCGCGGCCAGCTTTACTCGGCCCTGGTCAAGCTGCCGAACATCCCGCGCGTGACCGGCCTCGAGAGCGCGCTGGCGACGATCCGGCAGATCAAGGAGGAAGGCGAGGGCTCCTCCGGCGGTGGCGCGGTCGATAGCCACTTCGAGCGCTTCCAGGCGATCCGAACCGAATGGAGGGAGATCCGCGAAGCGGACCCGGACTTCCGCCCGGCCTGGCCGGCGGCGCACGATCCGGTGATGCGCAAGCCGATCGAGGGCCGTCCCCGGATCTGGATCACCGCGCCCGACGCCGCGCACCATGTCGATCTCGCCAATGCGATCTATGGCACGATGCTGAGCGTGCTCGCGCAGACCTTCAGCATCGCCGACGCCGACGAACAGCGCCTGCTGATGCGGGCGTCGGTGGAGCTGATGGAGGCGAGCGCGTCGATCTCGGTCGCGCTTGCACGGCTGCCGGCAAGCCCGGACCATCCCGGCGTCAATGCCGGCATGACCTTCGCCGTGCCGCGCAACTCCTCCTACCGGCCGCTCGAGGCACGGGCGCGCGCGCTGTTCCTCGAACGGGCCCTGGAGCTCGAGGCGCGGGCGAAGGCGGTGCTTGGCGGAGAGGTGGCTGAAAAGGCACTGCGCAGGCTCGGCAATGCGATCGGGCTGCTCGATGGGTCGCGGGCGCCGGAGTGATGTGGTGGAGCGTGCGGGCTCGTGCGCTCCATCTTCAAACCATGCCCCGGCATGGAAGAGATGCTTTCTTGGAATGGAGGGTCGCCCCTCGCGCTTTGCGCTCCAACCTAAACCATGCCCCCGGCATGTTGGCCGCCCCTCGCGCTTTGCGCTCGTGCGCTCCAACCTAAACCATGCCCCCGGCATGGTTTAGGTTGGAGCGGGTGAAGGGAATCGAACCCTCGTCGTAAGCTTGGGAAGCTTCTGCTCTACCATTGAGCTACACCCGCGCGCGGTCTCCTCTCTAGAAAACACGGCGGGGCTTGTCGAGAGGACACGGCGCGATGGCTGGCGGACGCTGCGCTGCGCCAGATATCCTGTATTTGGCCTGTATTAACAGGGCCGCGGTGCGGCAGGCGCGGGCGGGCGTGGCAGGATTGCTGCTGGGAGTGTGCGGACGGTGCTCAGCGTGAGCAGGATGGCTTTTCACGCTGCCGCGGTGCGGCACGTCATCCCCGTGATCCCAGCGATAGGTCCCCATCGAAGTACGACTTCGATGGGGTCCCGGGAGCTGGGACCTCTCCGAGCTACGTGACGGCGTGCGTGAAAGGCACGGCGCCCTTTCCGACCTGAGATCCCAGCCTGCGCTGGGATGACGGTGTGGGGGGCAGGATAGACAACATGCCCCGTTACCGTGAATAAGATCCATGATTTGCCGCCGCGGCTCGCCCTGGCAACGCGGAAGGTGCAGCAGACGGCCTGTATTTTGCCTGTATCAACAGGTCCCGCACCGCGGTGAGCTCCGTGTTTGGCGGGATTTGTGCGAGGGGTCCGGGCGGCGCCCTCCGGCCGACTCGAATGCCCGCGCGCCTGCGATCCGGGACGCAGGCGGCCGACCCGGATCGCAGAGCGAGCGACCGCCCGCGAGCGGCTTGTTCTTGTTCAATCCTCGGCCTTCAAGGAGGGGCCGTGCCCTGTGGCCGAGGAAGTGCCCTCGCGCCGCGATGGCTCCAGGCGGGAGTTCGCGGCAAACGGATGGCTGGAACATATCAGGAACATGCGCCTCCGTCAATCCCTGCCATCGCCGAGCACGCTTGCGGCACGCACTGCTGAATAGCGACCGCTCCGGCTACGCGCCTTCGCCCAGCGGCAACAGGATCAACGTGATCCGGTCGTGACCGACCGCGATATCGACGGTCTCGCCCGCCACGACCTCGATCGGCTCGGGGAAGCTGTGCAGCACCTGGAGCCAGCCGCCGTCGCTGTAGCGATCGGGGTGGTTGTCGAACGTCACGCCCGGCCAAAGATCGATGTGCATCCACTGCACGATGCCGATCGCGCGGCCGCTCTCGGTCACGGGTATGCTCAGGCGTGCGAGCGTGGCGTCATGCTTCTTTTGCGTGAGATCGAGGCGGACCAGTTCGAGATCGTCCGACAGGCGCTCCCAGGCGGTCATCGTGCCGTGGATCGGCAGGCGTTGCGGGGCGAAGGCGGTGAAGGCGGACAGATCGAACCCCGAGACGTCGCCAACGAAGGCGTAGTCCGCGAGGTTGTCGCTCGCCACAAGACACCCCATCGCGCTGGCGGCGCGCGGGATGACGATCGCATCGGGCGCGAGCAGGCGGCGATGGGCGTCCTCGAACGTGTCGAGCACTTTCTCGGTCAGCAGGTCGCTCGAGAGGATTTCGGAGACGAGGATGTCCGCGGGCGCGTCGAGCTCCGCGCCGACGGCGAGCTCGGTGGAAGGCCGGGCGTGGACGGTAATGCGATCGGCATAGCCGTTGCTGGCGACGATCTGCTGCGCCATCTCGGCGATCATCGGCTCCATCTCGCACGCCACCACCTGTCGTGCCCCGGCCCGCGCGGCCATCAGCGACAGCAGGCCGCTGCCGGCGCCGATATCGAGCACGCGCGCCGCGGGGCCTGCAACTTCGATCGCCGCCTTGATCGCGTCCTCGAACGCATCGTTGCGCGGCACGTCGTTCATCATCGGGATGTGCCAGAAGGGCACCGAGGCCGATCCCAGCCGCCGGACCTGATGGCGCAGGTGGAGACTGTCGGGCTGCAACGCGAGCGCGCGGCGGAAATGCTGAAGCGCTTCGAGACTGCGGCCCGCATCGGCGAGAACCACGGCAAGGTTGCCGATCTTGACCGGATTGTCCGGGTCGACCGCGCAGGCGCGTTCGAGCATCGCCATCGCTTCGGCGGTGCGTCCGAGCCAGTGCAGGGTCAGTCCCTGCTCGTGCAGCGCCACGGCATGATCGGGCTCGATCGCCAGAACCTGGTCCCAGGCGACCAGCGCATCCTCGGGGCGCGAGAGGCGCCCGAGCAGGCCGGCCAGCAGAGGCAGCACGTCCGTCGGTCGGTAATTCTGTGCCAGCACGTGGCGATAGCCCGCTTCGGCGCCCTCCAGATCCCCCTGCTCGTGCAGGGCCATCGCTTCGGCCAATGCCGCGCGGGCTTCGGTCAGGCGGTCGGGGGAAGCCGGGTCGGTCACGTCGATGTCCTTGATAAATCGGTGTGAAGGCGCGTGCCCGATAGGGCAAATGGCGGCGGGAGGGATAGGGTTTGTGTGGTGTGTCCGGCGAGGTCGCACGATGACCGGCTCGACCAGATACACCGTCTTTGGCCGGCGACCGACGGCCACCTCATTCGTCGCGGACGGGCGAACCACGACGCTTGGCGACGGAGTGGATGAGCAATGCGTTTGCCGAGTCAGCCGATGGTGCGGACGATGTTCCCGGCCGCATCCCGGATGTTGGTCTGCTCGACTTCCCAGACGACCCCGGGCAGGCCGGGCACCCGATACTCGCCGACCACCGGCCGCAACGTGGCACGCAAGGCGTCCAGCGCAGCCGGAGTGAGCGTGACGCGCAACTGGCCGTTTTCCTCCGTCAACGCCATTGGCTCGCCCGGCGCAAATGTGATTGCTTCGCCGGAACTCGCCAGGAACAGCTCGCGTCCGAAGGGCAAGCGTAGCGAGAGCGATTCCAGCAGTTCCTCGACATGGCCGGCGCCCATCCGGATCGCCGTGACCGGCGACTGAGGCAGCCGCTTGCGCGTCGACCAACTAAGCGCAGGGACGAACAGCATCCCCAACGCGGAGCCGTCGCGCGCCTTGCCTGCTTCCACCAAATCGCGAACGTCGGGCCGCTCCAGCAGCGATGCGCGTGAAAGGTCGGTCGTCCACAGCGGCATGTGCGGCAGCAGAGCGTCGAGAAGGCCGCGCGTCTGCCATTGTTTGCCGGCCTCCATTTCCTCGAGCGTAAGCCCGACGATCTGAATGAAATCGACCCTGCCGTTGGGTGTGGCGATCGCCGGCAACTCCGGATCCGCCACGAAGGCGAGCGCCTGCAGCTGGGTGTCCGTCTCCAAAGCTATCGGCCCGTTGATGTTCATCCATTCGCCGTCGCGCAGCAGGTTGCCCGACTGGAACACGTAGCGGGCCAGATTCTGCAGCAGGCTGAACGCCCAGGCCGGAGGCTCTTCGTCCGCCGCATCGCAGGTCAGGCGAAAGGTCAGCTCAAACCCCCAGCCGCTGACCTCAGGATCCTCACTGTCCTTTTGGTAGAGCTCGCTCAGACCATAACTCACAAAATGCCAGTGGGGGACGGGCGCGGTCCGTTTCCAGGCGCTGATCCCGTCAAGCGGATCAGGCCCGCCGAGCATCCATTTTATGATGGTCCCGAAATGCTTGGGCACCTGTCCGGGATAGAGGCGGGCGAGTGCGGCATCGATCGCCTCCCAGCCCGGTGCGCTCTCGTCGCCTGCTTCCTCGTCCGTCATGGCGAGAAGCTATGAACTTCGCCCGTGCCTGTCGAGCCTGCCTGGCGCTCGTGCTCCCTGCTCAGCGTCCTCGAACCGTTGCAGTTCAAGCGTGAGACCATTGCCGATATCCTCGACCGTGCAGGCACGCGACCTCATTCCATGTGGCCTCCGATCTGCAGTCTCCGGGTTTCCGAGGGTGCCGCTTGGACTGTTCGCCGCATTGGAGCGCGGGCGGCATAGCAGTGCCTGAGGTCCGACCATCTCAAGTTCGAGCATTGAGTCCAGCGCCGCCGCAAGCAGCGAAACAGGCTCCGCACCATGGGGGCTGGCCGCTTGCCTTCCCTGACGCCGCGATCGTCTAACGTGCATGCCGGTGAATTGTGGCCGATGCTCTCAATGGACCCACCAGGAGAACTCGATCCTCCTCATCTCGATTGTCGGTGACGATCATTCGATACGCTCGGCCGCGGTCGCTGACCCGGCAAAGGATGTGTCCGTCGCGACTGGCCAAGCGGGCGACCAGGCGGTGCATCGCGAGATCCGTCGCGGGGTGGATCGCGGTCGCGTAGACGTCGCGTGGTCCAGGATAGAGCCGCGCGTTCATCGCCCTTTCGAGCACGTCCATGCTCGGATGGGCGGCATGCCAGACCGAGCAGATCCAGTCGCGGGCGGCAAGCGCCCGAACGGTCGCGGCCGAGGATGCGTCGAACATGCCGTGGTGGGGTAGTGTCGCGACATGCACCGGACCGCTTGCCGTGGCTGCGGGGAGCAGGGCGTTCATCCATGGGCGCGTACCGGCGTCGGCCCAGTCGGTCAGGTCGCTGCCGGCGAAGTAGCGAAACGGGCCATATGTCAGCAGCAGCGCGGAGGCGCCTGCATTTTCGTTCGGAGCCTCGTCGGATCGAAGGGATCCGTAGTCGGGGAACAGCGCGCGTGCCTCGTCGCCGCGACCGGTCCAGACGGTGCCGCGCGAAGCCACTACACGCGCCGAGAACGTGTCGTGATCGGCCAACAGCTGGCCGGTGGCTCCCGCGCGCAGTCGCGCGATGCGGCCGCCCGCGGCCGCGAATGCGCGCGCAAAGGCCACGTAATTTTCGGCCGAGGCAACATCTTCGAACCGCGAACGTCCGTAGTCCGGCCAGTCCGGATCGAGCAGCGTGCCGAGAGGGACATGCGCCGCAACGTCACCAATTCCCGTGGCGCGATAGCCTTCCGGCCTCTCGATCATCTGCCCATTCACGCCGCCGACGTGATCGGGGTGAAGATGGGTGGCCATGGTGGCGTGAAGTGAAGTGCCGCCGGTCTCGCGCAGGCGGCGGCCCACGTAGCGCCCGATCCAGTCGCCCGCCGGACGGCTGCCGTTGGGCCGTGCCGGGACCAAGGCCGGATCCGGCCTGGCGACGGCCCCCGCGTCGATCAGCGCGACCGACCCGTTCGGGGCGACGACGACCGTGGCATCGCCGCGCCCGGTCGCGAGATGGTGAATGTCCAGCCAACCGGGCTGCCATGGCGGAAGCGTACCGCCGGCCCGGACCGCCTCGTCCTTGGCGGCGCGGCCGAGCAGTCCGGTCGCTGCAGCTCCGGCGGCCTGACCAAGAAACGACCTGCGTCCGATCATCTCAGAAACGCAGGGTCAGGCTGGCACCCGCGGTTCGCGGCGCCCCGAGATATTCCGCGCGGACCGTTTGCGTGGACGGGATCAGGACATAGTCGGTGTTGAACAGGTTGCGGACGAACGCAGCGACTTCAACGCCCTCGCCGAGGCCGACTCCGATCGTGCCGTTGACGATGTCGTAGCCGTTCACGACCAAGCCAGGGTCCGCAGCCGCACCCGTATTGTACGTCCCGGTGAAAGAATAAAGCAGGTTGCCGAACACGCGGGCGCGCCCGACCGGCACATCCACGTCGAGGGCGAGCGACACTTTATCATGGGGTGCGGAGCCGAGCCGATTGCCGGTGTAGACCGCGCCGCCGGGGATGACGAACTCGTCATAACGCGTGTCGAGCAGACCGTAATTGGCGGAGAGGGTGACTTCCGGAACCGGGCTGATCGCCAGCTCTGCCTCGATCCCCTTGATCGTCGCGCGTCCGGCGTTGTTGATGTTGAGAATGCGGGTCTGGTTGTTGAAGAACAGCTCCTGCTTGTTGCGGTATTCCATCCGGAACGCCGTAGCGTTCAGGCGGACGTGCCGATCGAGCCACTCGCTCTTAAAGCCGGCTTCGAAATTGTCGACGGTCTCGGGTTCGAACGGAGTCGTGAGCGCGGTCAGCACAGCGGCCTCGGTATTGTACCCGCCCGCAGTATAGCCCTTCGAATAGCTCGCGTAGAGCATGAGCTCGCGCTTCGGTGCGTAGCGGAGCACCGCACGTGGGGTGAAACGGCCCCAGTCCGCGGTGAGATCCGAAGCCTGGAAGTTGCCGCTCGGCACGATCCGATCGATGCGATCAAGGCTGGCCCGCTTGCGATCCCACGTATAGCGACCGCCGAGCGCCAGCGAGAGGCCCCGGGTGAGATTGATGGTGCCGTCGGCGAAGATTGCCAGCGACCGGCCGTCGACCTGCTGGTCCGCCAACTGGTTGGTGACGAGCGCTCCGGTGCGCGCAGCGCGAGCGATCGTACCCAGGGTGCGCTCGGCATGCTCGTCGAAGAAATAGGCGCCGATCAGAAAATTGCCGCGCGACCATGTTGGGGAGGCGAGGCGGACCTCTTGCGAAAAGGTGGTCACCCGATCGCGGTCGTCAGAAATCAGTTGGCTCGAGCTTGGAAGAAAGCGGAAATTGGCGCCGACGTTGGAGAAGATGTCGGTCGAGCGCGACCGGCGCCAGGCGGTGATGCTGGTGACTTCGCCGATGGGCGTGTCGAGCAGGAGCCGTGCGGAAGCGCCGCCCTGCTTGCGCCGGAACGCCTGCCACACACCCACTTCGGCGGTACGGGAATTGCCATCGTCGCCAACCCCGATCGAAGACAGCGCACGGCCGCCGCTGCGATCCGAGGCATAGTCGCCGCCGAGCAGCAGTTCGGCGCCTTCGGCCAGCCGGAGCCGCAATTGCGCGCGACCCGCTTTGCTGTCCTGGTCGTCCAGTTCCTGGCCGGTCAGCCGGTCACGGCCCCAGCCGTCATGGCGGCGCAGCAGGCCGGCCACCCGGAAAGCGGCTCCGGCAGCGAGCGGCAGATCGGCCTGCACGTCCAGATCCCGGGTGTCATATTCGCCGTACGAGGCGCGCAGGCGCGCTCTGGGCGTCTCGAAGTTCGGCCGGCCCGTGTCGATCACGATCGCCCCGCCGGTGACGTTGCGGCCGAACAGCGTGCCTTGGGGGCCGCGGAGCACCTGCACCGAATCGATGCCGAACAGCTCCAACGTCGCGGCGCTGTTGCGCGGGATGTAGACGTCGTCGACGAACACCCCGACGGGCTTGTCGACGCCAACCTGGTTGAACGTGTTGGTTGCGCCGCGGATCGCCAGGATCGGCCGCCCCGGGCTGAACGAGGACACCAGCAGGTTGGGCGTCACGCGAGACAGATCTTCCAACTGGTTGATCCGCTGCCGCTCGATCACGTCGCGCCCCAAAGCGGTGAGCGAGACCGGCACGTCTTGCCCTCGCTCGCGGCGGCGCTGTGCCGTGACGAGGATCTCCTCCTGCGCGCCCGGCTCGGCGCCGGACTCGGCGGCCACGGCGGCCACGGTCGCGGAGGGGCGCAGCACCACGGTCTTGCCGTCGTCGCGGGCAACTTCCATGCCGAGGGCGCCGGCGAGCCTGTCGATGCCTTGCCTCGTCGTCATCGTGCCCCGAATCTCGGGGATCGTTCGATCACGCATCCCGTCGGGTGCGATGATCTGGATGCCGGCCTGGCGTGCGAATTCGGGTATTCCGGTCGCCGCCGACTGGGAGGGAATTTGGAAGGACCGCGGTTGCGCTTGGGCCGCAGTCGCTGTTGAAATTCCTGCCACGATCAACGACGCCGTCGACAGATACCGCTCGATCTTCATGTCTTGTCCCCGCTCTGCGCCGCACGGCGCCCTCCCTCTCCGGAGAATCGGCCGCGATCGATCCGCTAGTGCGACACGCAGAAAATCAGCGGGTAAGGACGATTTGGTTGGGCGCGGACTCGGCGCGGATGCCGAGGCTGGCCGCCGCGGCCAGCGCAAAACCGCGTGGATCGCTGGCGGCGAACAGCCCGGTGACGCGGCGGCCGGCAACTTCGGGCGCAACGACGATGCGCGTGCCGCCGTAACGCGCGAATGTGGAGACGGCGTCTCCCAGCGGCACGTCGGCGAAATCGAGCATGCCGCTGCGCCAACCCAGCGCGCGCTCCACGCTCTGGGCATCGGGCGCGCGCCGCATCAGCTTGCCGGCCGCGAACGTCAACCGATCGGTCCCGCGCAATGTCGTGCCGGAGCCCCTGGTCGCTCGGCGGGTCACTTCCACCAAGCCCTCGCGCATCAGCACGTCGGCACCATCGCTGCCCAGGCGCTCGACGGAGAAGCTGGTGCCGAGCGCTCGGACGCTCAGTGCGCCGGCATCGACGGTGAAGGGACGGTCAGGATCTTTCGCGACGTCGAACAAGGCCCTGCCGGCCAGCAGGGCGATGACGCGCTCCCTGCCGCTGAATGCCACAGCAAGGCGGCTCGCCGCGTCGAGCGTCACCACCGATCCATCGGCGAGCGGGATCGAGCGTATTTCCCCTGTGCCGGTCGCATGTTCGTGCAGCTGGTCGCGCGGCCACAGGCTCACCGCCGCCGCGCCGACGAACGAAGCGGCGATGGCTGCGCCGCCGGCGCCGAGCAGCCATCGGCGCGATGGATGCGGCGCAAGTCGCTCCACGTTGAGCGGGCCGAGCGCCCGGGCGCGATCGAAGGTGGCGAATACCGCTTCGGCGCGGATCAGCGCACCGACGTGCCGGCGGTCGGCGGCAAGCCATGCCTGCAGGGCGGCCTCTTCCTCTTCGCCGAGGCCGCGGCCTCGGCGCGCGACCCAGGCCGCCGCTGCCTCATCGATCGGGTTTGCCGCTTGATCCACGAACGTCCAGTGCATCTTGATCCTGAGTGCCAGATGCACGAGCCGCACGCTTTCCGCTACGCTCCAGCCGCTCCATCAAGGTGAGCAATGCCTTCGCGACGTGTTTCTCGAGGGTGCTTTCGCTGACTCTCATCCGCGCTGCCGCGTCGCGCTGGCTGAACCCGTCCAGCTTCAGCAGCTGGAATGCCTCGCGCTGGCGATCCGGCAGCTCCGCCATCAGCGCGGCAAGACGCTCGAGTTCCTGCCGGCCGCTCACCTGCTGTTCGGGGCCGGGCACGTCCGCCGCGGGATCGAACTGGTCGAGCTCCGCGAGATAGTCGATCGGCACGATCCGACTGCGCCGGAACTGCGCGAGCAGGATCGATTGCGCGATCTGGAAAACATAGTTGCGCGGCTGGCGAATATGGTCGGTCGACGGCAGTTCGCCGGCGATCGCATAGGTCTCCTGGACGACGTCATCGACGTCCAACCCGGACCCCACGACGCGGGATCTCAACCAGGCGCGCAGAGCGGGCTCGAGCGGGAGCATCCAGCGGGCGATCCAGGCCGTGCGTTGAACACCGGGCAGCATCGCGCCGGTCTAGCCGACCTGTGTGACACTATCGCGCGCCGAGAGGCACCAAGGTCTCCTGTCGACTTCTCACGCGCAGCAACGGCGGCGCGCGCCGATCATCATGTCGTTCGCGGTCTCGCGTGAGCCCATCTCCCACGACTTCAGGACTCGCACCCCATTGCGCTTGCCGCGCCGGGATCAAGATCGCTTCGGCGCGCGCCGGCGAGGGTGCCCGTCCTCGCACGTATCGAGCATCTCTGCGGCAGCAGATCACTCGAGAGCGAGTTACGTGCCCGCTTACCGGGTGCATCAAGCAGGATTTCTCGTCTCGGCCCGATGCAACGGCATGTTGGTTCGTTTGGGAGATGGCGAGCCGTGGCCGCTCCGCTCCTGAATTTGCCAACCGAAGCAATGAACGGCGCGTCGTCACCGCGCGATGAATGCGGCCCCGTCGTTGAAGCCGGGTCCCATCAGTGCGACCTCGTAGCGCGTACCTGGACGAAGCTGGGCAGTTGGTGGGTCACCTTCAAAGCCTTGCGGAGCGACACCAAAGTCGAGACTGGCGACGCACACCTCGGGGTCCCTTCGCTCCAGATGCCAGATCGGAACTTTCCGATCTGCCGTCGTCTGTGGGCCATATACATTGACCGTGCGGATGCAGGTCCGGAAACGTTCGGCAACCGGAGTCACGATGAAGCGTGCCTTGCCGGCATCCTGCTCCACCGTCACGTGAATGCCTTCCTGGCAGGCAGCCACGAGTGACAGCCAGGCCAATATTGCAAGGCGCATACGTGGTGCCCGATCAGAAGCCATAAACGCCGCTGCCACGGAGCCTAGGTGCCAGCGCCTTCATTCCTTTAGCATCGCCGAAAAACTTGAACCCGCCATAAACGCCGACCATGTCCGCCTGCCTTTCGATCGTCTCCTGCGCGAAGGTCCTGCTGCGGGATTCATAGTCATAGAGCCTGTCGGGATCGAAGCCATGCTGGCTCATCTCGTAACCGTAGCGCGTCAGGAACCGGTCAAATCCCATACGGCGATACTGCATGACGTGAAAGAACTCGTGGAGGAGAAGCGCGACGTAGTACTGGCTGGTGCTGAAGTCCGGTGGATAGGAAGTGGAGCAGCCAGGTTTGGTAACCTTGTGGTGGAGGGCCGTCCAAAGATTCTGCTCTACACCGCTTCCCTTCTCGGACATCCGTTTTCCGAATAGACGGGGCCTCGGCCAGCCACCAAAGTCGATCACGGGACATCAACTCAGAGGTCACGCATCGAATTCGCGTCGCCGATCGTGAAGGCTGCCGCAAATGGCCACACCTCGCGTACTGATAAGCGCAGGTTTGCCGAAGGCGTGGTCGTGACGGGAGACCAATCCGCAACCCTCTAAAGATGAGTTTTGTCTCCTTGGGACTCCAGGATTGTTTCCGATCTTCCCCGATCGGGCAGGGAAGGGCTAACCTGAAACGGTAGTCTGTTCCGGAGCGACAAGCTGATGGATGCCTGCTGCGAGGGTCTCCAGCTTGTACGGTTTGCGCAGGATGGGAAACTCGCGCTGGTCCTTCGGGATGAATTGCTTGCTGCTGTACCCGCTGGCGAGGAGCACCGGCAGACCTCTACGTGTTTCCCGTATCCTTTGAGCGAGATCCAGCCCGCTCATGCCCGGCATGACGATGTCGGAGAACACAAGGTCGACATCGGTCTCCTCCAATCGGGAAAGGGCTTCGCTGCCGTTGGCAGCTTCCACTACGTTGCAGCCGAGATCGTCGAGCAATTGGTGAGCGAAGTAGCGTACGTGATCGCTGTCCTCGACCAAGAGCACCCTCAGGCCCTGCGGCAGAGCGGTGTGCTCACCCACGGACTCCTTCCTCGGAGCCGCCTTGCTCGTTCGGGGAAGCCAGATCTCGACGGTCGTGCCGTGGCCGACTTCGGACTGGATCTTGGCGGATCCGCCGGACTGAACAGCATATCCGTGGATCTGGGAAAGGCCCAGACCAGTACCCTTGCCGGTAGGTTTCGTGGTGAAGAAGGGTTCGAATACGCGCTGAAGCTGCTCGGGGGAAATGCCTTCGCCAGTGTCGCTGATCGAAAGGGTAACTCCCTCCCCATTCGGGCCAGAGACATTCCGCGTCGAGACCGTGATACGCCCGCCGTTCGGCATCGCGTCTCGGGCGTTGACGACGGCGTTCAGCAACGCCGCTTCGAGGCCGGCGGGATCGATCTCGACGTGCCACAGTGCAGGTGCAAGATCGAGCTGGAGATCGTAGAGGCTGCCGAGTGTCCGCTGGAGCATCTCGCCGAGCGCATCCAGGCGAACGCTTAGGTCGATCACCTCAGGCTCGAGCGGCTGACGCCGGGCGAACGTCAGCAGCTGAGATGTCAGGCTTGTTGCGCGCTCGGCGGTCTCCAGCATGACGTGCAGGTACCGGTTGCGCTTCTCGAGCGGCAAATCCGGCTGCCTCAACAGGAAATCCGCGGATCCACGCATGACCGTCATAAGGTTGTTGAAGTCGTGAGCGATGCCACCGGCGAGCTCACCCAGGGCTTGCAGCTTCTGTGACTGTAGGAGCGCTTCCTGGGTTACGCGGAGCTCCTGCTCCGAACGCTTCTTCTCGCTTACGTCACGCGTGATCTTGGCAAAGCCGACATGCTCGCCGTCTTCATTGTAGATGGGATCAATCAGGACGTGCGCCCAGAAAAGGGAGCCGTCCTTGCGCACCCGCTGAGCCTCGGCTTCGAACTTGCCGTCGCGCAGCGCCGCTTCGAGGGCGGCCGCCGGCGCACCCCGAGCACGATCTTCCTCGGTGTAGAAGCGAGAGAAATGCTTTCCGAGCACCTCCTCCTCCTCATAGCCCTTGATCGCTCGTGCGCCGGAGTTCCAGCTGGTAATGCGGCCTGCAGTGTCGAGCATGTATATGGCGTAATCGCGTACGCCTTGCACCAGCAGCCGGAACTGGAGCGCGCTCGCAAAGGTGGACTCTTCCAGGCGCCGTTTCTCGGTTATGTCCCGCGTGATCTTAGCGAAACCGACCAGTGCCCCTTCTTCGTCGTGAATGGCATCCACCACGACATGCGCCAGGAACCTGGTTCCGTCCTTGCGAAGCCGCCAGCCTTCCATCTCGAACCGCTTTTGCTCGGCAGCGGTCTTCAGGATCCGTGACGGGAGCCCGTCGCGACGGTCTTCGGGAACAAAGAACTTTGAGAAATGCTCGCCCATGATCTCGTCGGCCTCGTAGCCCTTGAAGCGCCGGGCGCCGGCGTTCCAGGTGGTGATCAGCCCGTGCGGGTCCAGCATGTAGATCGCGTAATCTTCGACTGAACCCACTAGCAACTGAAAGCGTCGCTCGCTCTCGTGCAGCGCGCGCTCCCGTTCCTTCCGCTCACTGATGTCACGGGTAATCTTCGCGTAACCGATGAGCGTGCCATCTTCAGCGCGGATTGGGTCAAGGATCGCGTGTGCCCAGAAGCGAGTGCCGTCCTTCCGAACGCGCCAGCCCTCCGCCTCGAACCGACCTTCCCTGGCTGCGATCCGAAGGGCACGGGCGGGCAGCTCTGCCTCCTGATCCTCGCGCGTGAAGAACCGCGAGAAATGTTCTCCGGTGACCTCGTCAGCGGTGTACCCCTTGAAGCGCTCGGCTCCCGGGTTCCAAGTGACGATCCGCCCTTCCGCGTCAAGCATGTAGATGGCGTAGTCCGTCACCGACTGCACCAGCAGCTCGAATTTGCGGTCGGTGAGATGCTCCTCGAAAGTCGATGTCGCCATTGAGGGTCCTCATGCTTACCTGCTGCACCCGCCTTGGCGGGTCTCGCAGTAGTGAGCAAGGTACAAAGGCGGTAATACGGGGACAGGTTTCCGCCTGATCTCAGCGAGCTTGAAGCCATAAAAGCGTCCGTGGGCTGGGCGGGCCATGCGCTACTTTTCAACACCGCAGACGGACGGCGGGTTCGCGACGGCGCCGGGCAGGAATTGCCGGATCATGAAGCCGCTCAGCGATATGCCGTCATCATCGCGCGGAGATCCTCTAGGACGATCCGCTCATGATCTGGAGAGGAAATGAATTCCGCGTCGAGGTCACCGACGGGTACCGGGGCTCGGTGAGTGCCCTGTCGATGCAAAGCTCGCTCCCGCGTTCAAGCGTCCGCGCCGTCCTCGCTCTCGATGGCTGGAAGCGCGAATTCAGGATCCCTGGCGGCCACCCTGAAGAGCTCAACGACTGCCTCGGAGACAGAGCCTTCGCGAACGGCATCTTCGAGGTCTCGCGCAGCATTCGAGAGTCGGATCAGGCCCAGCATGCCGGCCTGCGAAATAATCCTGTGTGCCGCAGCGCCGATTTTCTCCTGGTCTGTCGAACGTTCCGTCTGCGTCGCTTCCTCAGCCGCCCTCAGGGTTTCGCTCGTCTCCGCGATGAGCCCTTCGACATGGCGGCGGAGGCGCGCAGGCGGCAGCATAGCCTTTACCTCCTGGAAAACGGCACGATCGAACCAGATGCTCGTCTCTCGAGAGTCCGGCGCGACATTGCCGCCGAAGCTGCGGCCGGCGAGCGCTCCGGCGATCGCGGAATGCAGCTCTACCGGGCGGATCGGTTTCCCGATGTGCCCATCCATACCGGCATCCAGGAACTCCCTGATCTGAGCCGGCAGCACGTTTGCCGTCATTGCCAGGATCGGCGTTCCGGACGCAGCGCCGGGAAGCTCACGAATCCTCCGCGTCGCGGTGATGCCGTCCATGCGTGGCATCTGTATGTCCATGAGAATGAGGTCGTACAGGGTGGAACTCGCTGCTCGGACGGCAGCGATCCCATCGCCGGCTACGTCAATCTTGTGTCCGGCCCTCCCCAGGATCGCCTTGGCGAGTTCCTGATTCATCGGCAGGTCCTCGACGAGGAGGATGCGCGCTCCGAACACCTCCGGCGGCAGCTGCTCCGCCTCCTTGATGAGGTCATCTCTGCTGGCAATTGGCAGCCCGACCTCAAACCAGAATGAGGACCCCTCATTCGGCGTGCTCGAGAGTCCGACGCGACCGTTCATCAGTTCGATCAGCGTTTTCGAGATGCTGAGCCCGAGCCCCGTGCCGCCGTAGCGCCTCGTGATGGACGCGTCGGCTTGCACGAAAGGCTGAAAGAGCATTGCCTGCCGGTCAGGCGCGATGCCCGGTCCAGTGTCCGTTACGGTGACTCTCATGTCCTCGACGTTCTCATCCGCGCGTACCCGGGCGACATCGAGTGTGATCGATCCGGTGGCCGTGAATTTGACGGCGTTGTTCAAAAGGTTGAGTAGAACTTGCCGTAAACGGCTCTCATCGGCGAAATAAAAGCCCGTGAGCCTCGGATCAACTTCGACCCGAACCGCCAGACCCTTGAGCTCTGCACTGCTCCTGACGATAGAGACCGCATTATCGATGAAGGTTGCCAACGCAAACGGATGTGGCGACAGTTCAACGCGACCAGCTTCGATCTTGGAAAAGTCGAGGAGATCATTCACGACGGTCAGCAACATCGCTCCGGCATTCTGGATCATGCCGACCTTCTTGCGCTGTTGAACCAGCAAAGAGCTGTCTTCCGAGAGCAGATCCGCGAACCCGATGATGCTGTTGAGCGGGGTTCGAATCTCATGGCTCATCACAGCCAGAAAGTCGCTCTTGGCACGCGTGGCATTCTCGGCTCTGCTCCGCGCTTCCGCAAGTTGCCTTGCCCACTGCCTGGCGGGGCGAACCACGAGAGCCCAAGCGACGCCGAGGAGCAGCAGCGCCGCGAGACTGGTGGCAAGGTTGATCGCGAGGTACCGATTAGCCTCTTCCTGCGTGGCAGCAACGAAGGATCTGGAGCGTTCGCCAATCCTGGTGAGCGCAGAGCGGTACGCCCGCTCCAGCTCGAGGTAATCGGGTTCTTGCACGAGGCGGAGGGCATCTTCGCGTTGACCGTTGGTCACGAGTTTCAGCGCCTTGATTTGCTGCTTCGCAATCTGGTTCTCGGCCTGTTCGACGAGCATGAAGGTTGCCCGGTTCTCCGAAAGCTGAATGGCCTCGCGCAATATGCGCAGAGCCCCGCGGAGCCGGGGTTGGACATCCAGATATCGCCGGGCGTATGCCGGGTTGCCCGTCGCAACAGCCGCGTCAACGGCAAGCTCGGCCGTGTCACTAAGGTGTTGCACCCGTTCGGATGTCGTAAGAACCGTCAGTTGCGAGCTTGTGATCGTGCGGAGCCGCTTGCTCACCACCCACGTGGTTGCGCCAGAAACCACCGCGATGATGAGCATCGCAGCAACGGCGATGAGCACCGCTCGCACGGGAAAGCGCGGCACGAAAGACTCGGACGGATCATCGCTCACCGATCGCCGAAGCCTTTCCGCGTCATTTGCCCCCACCCCTGATGGCCGCGCAGGAACTGCCACCAGCCACGGATCCGCCAGAGATTTGCGAGTTGGCGATAGCCGAAGTTTTCCAGGACTGCGACAGCTGTGAGAATCGCGAGGTCTCGAGCCCGGGCGAAGCGACGCAGTTCCGCTTCCTCGAGGATGAGTGTGGCCACGCTGACAAAGACACCGAACGTGAAGGTCATGGCAATGAACGCCGCGAAATAGGCGGTGTTCAACGTGCCGAGGAGCCATAGCAGCGGGATGAGGAAGTATCCGAGGACCTCCACGACCGGGCCGACGACGTCGACCAGCAGGATGTGCCCGAAGCCGATGAAGCCGACGCGTCCATAGCGCGGATTGAACAACATCCTGCGGTGCCGGAAGAATGTTTCGAGCGCCCCCCGCTGCCATCGTGCTCTTTGTCGGCCCAGGATCGCGAAGCTTTCCGGTACCTCGGTCCAACAGACGGGTTCGGGGATGAAGGCGATGCGGTAGGGGCGCTTCTCCTCTCGGGCATGCCGATGAAGCTTGATCACGAGCTCCATGTCTTCCCCCACGGTGCCGTGGCTGTAACCGCCGACGTCGAGCGCTGCCTGGCGTTGGAAAAGCCCGAACGCGCCCGAGATCACCGTCAGCGCCTGCATCGCGCTGAGGGCCAGGCGCGCCATCAGGAACGCCCGGAGATATTCGACGATCTGCACCAGCGCGAGAAAGTTGCGGGGCAGCCCCACGCTGAGCACCTGGCCAGCGTGGATACGGCTGCCATTCGCTATCCGGATCGTACCTCCTACGGCGAGGGTCTGTCGTGGCTCCTCAACGAAAGGACGGACCGCGCGCAGCAAAGCATCCGGCTCCAGCAGGGAATCGGCGTCGATCGAACAGAAAAGCGGCGCCCGCGCGACATTGATCCCGGCGTTCAGGGCATCCGATTTCCCACCATTCTCCTTGTCGACGACCAGCAATCGCGGCAGCCGCGGACTCGCATAGAGGCCGCGGATCGGTGCGTGTTTGACTGCGAGATCATGGTAGCGTGCGACCGGAGCGAGCGCGAAATGGTCGAGCAAGGTCGCGAGCGTGCTATCCTTGGAACCATCGTTGATCACGACGATCTCGAAATCCGGATATTGCAGCGCCAGGAGGGAGTTCACGCTTTCGACGATCGTGACCTCCTCGTTGAACGCCGGCGCGAGCACGGCGATCGCCGGAGCCTCGTCGGCGTAGCGGCGCCACAGGATCGATGCTTTCGGAATGGGCGGACGGCGTCCGAGCGCGTAGCCTGCGAATATGAGCTGAACGATGTAGAAGGCCGTTTGAACCAGTCCAGTGGCGATCACCAGGATCGCGACCCAACCGGCTATTGTGGCGCCAGCGGTGGAGAACGTCATTCGGAGCGCCTCTCCGCAAGGATAGTGGCTGCAGCCGTGCGGGCCGGTTCCTGGTCGGATTCGGCGACGCGCTCCATCATGTCCACACCGATCTGGCCGAGCCGGAGCAGGGCTTCGCCGGCCCGCAGGCGAACCCAGAATACCTGATCGTGCAGAAGCGCGGCGAGGTTCGGTGCTGCCTCCGTCAAGGAAATGCGTCCCGCCGCCTCTGCGGCGGCTGCGCGCACTTCCCAGTTCGGGCTCAACAAGCCGGATGCGACCGGCTTTCGACCGGCTGGATGCCCGAAGTCCCCCAACGCCCGAAGATACCTGGGCAGATCGGGATCGTCCGCCGGCGCCGCACTCGCCAGGCGTGCTACGATGGGCACCAGGGAATAGTCTCCGGAAGCGGCCAGGATCTCGATCGCCGTCGCCTTGGCCCCCGGGGACACGGACTCGTCGAGTATGAGGGCTTTGAGTTCTTCCGGCTGGGCCTGGGCGATCTCTCGAAAGAGTGCACGCGTCAGAAGCGAGTTTTCTTTCGTGCCGATAGCGAGCATTTCGACGAGCTCTCGGGCCGGCGGGGCAGCGCGCACCTCCGCCAAGGCCAAAGCTGCGCTCAACCTGACCTCGGCGCTACGATCCCGGAGCGCGGCATGCAGATGCTGAATGGACCTTGCGTCGCCGAACTCGGCCAAAGCTTCGGTCGCCGACAAGCGCACCCGGGCCGAGCCGCTTCCGAGACGATGGCGAAGCCGCTCCGGCACCCCGAAGGACGTCGCTGTCGCGACGAACCGCTCGCGATCGGTTCCACGCACGAGGCGAATCAACTCAATGGACAAGTCCGTGATCGAACGCCGTGCCAGCCAGTCGATCTTCAGCGCCGGCCGGGAGCCGAGCAGAACAGGAACCAAGCGCTTCCTCTCTGCCTCACGGGCGCGCTTGAAACGGCCGAAGATCACCCGCCCTGCCAGCAGTCCGAACATGATGACCAACGCGCTCCCGGCGATCGCAAGGGACGCCCACCACAAGGCGAGCAATGTGGTCAAAAGCGGATGCCGAGGCCCATGCCGACCTGAGATCGGTCCGTTCCGGTTGCGCGATCTTCATGCGCGATGGACAAGCGAATGGTTGTGCGCTGGCTGATCGCCGCAGAGACTCCCGCGAAAAGGCTGAATGTGTCAGTCACCACACCTTCGCTCACGTCCGGGGCGTCGGCAGCTCCGGCGAACAGCCTGATGGCCTCGGTTGCGAGCACGTCAGCGCGGCCGAGCCAGCCCCATTGATGATTGCCCGCCTCATCGAAGATGTTGATCCAGCGGCCGCTAATCCATGCTCGACCGCCGAAGATGTACTGCTCCACGCCGGGTGAGACGGTCTGAATGTCGCCGGCGGCATAACGTGCCTGGCGGGCATCGAGGGTCACAGCGGTCGCGGCCGGCCCGCGTCGCACGCGCAGGGAGCCGCCGACGCCGATCTGCCATTCGGGGCGAAAGTCCGCATCGGGAGTGCCTCCGAGGCTCACATAGATGGCAGCATCGCTCGATAGCCTCTGGTCGAGGCGCAGCTCGCCATAGACGTCGCTGAACCCGAAGCGCCTGGATCCCTCCAGTCTGCCCGCAATGACCGTCGCCGGGCCTGCATTGTAGCCGAGCTGGACAGTCGCCTCCTTCCAATCGGGTCGGCCACTCCCCAAGGCGCTATAGCTGCCATCAATATCGAGCTGCCAGCGGTAAGGGAGGGCCGCCTCGCCGGCGCTGAGGGTGCTGATGAGATCACGCACCTCTTGATTGCTGCTGCTGATCGAACCGACCTGACGCCTTGCTTCGTCCAGGTCTCCTCTCCGTTGCGCGAGGCGCGCCAGTGCGATCCGTGCGTCGACGTAATCAGGCGCGATCTCGAGGGTCCGCGAGAGTGCGGCCTTTGCCTCTTCATCCCGATGGGCAGCTGATAGCGCGAGGCCAAGCTGCAGGTGAGCATCCGCATTCGCAGGCTGAGCTTCCACCACTTGGCTCAACAACTCCACGGCTCTTGCAATATCACCGGCGGTTCGAGCTGCAACGCCCTCTTCGTAGGCCTGCTCCGGCGCCAACGTCTGCGCGACCGCGGGTTGCGGAACCGCCAGCAATGCAGTCGCGACGAGCGCGTGGTAGCTCACTTCTGTCCCTCGAGCAGACGGCTGAGGCGGGCCACGAGCTCCTCCGGAATGAAAGGCTTCACGAGATAGTCGTTGGCGCCGAGCTCAAGAGCGCTGACGATATCCTGCTCCTGCTTGCGCGCGGTGAGCATGATGACGGGGACGGATTTGGTCGCTTCGTTCTCCCGGAGCCGGCGGAGCACCTCATAGCCGTCGATTACCGGCATCATGGCGTCGAGGATGATCGCGTCGGGAATGGCATCCGCGATGCGCTTCAGAGCTTCGCTTCCATCGTTGGCGATGACGACGTCGTAGCCGCGTGAACTAAGGCGATAATCGATGAGGTCGATCAGCAGATCGTCATCGTCGCAAACAAGAATAGAAATGCCCATGATTCACACCTGATGACGGTATAGGTTAAGCGGCCCGCGGCTGCTCCACTTCATCGGGATCGTTCAAGGCGTAGCCGCGGCCCCATACGGTCTCGATGTAATTTTCGCCGCCGCAGGCGAGGGAGAGCTTCTTGCGGAGCTTGCAGATGAAGACGTCGATGATCTTCAGCTCCGGCTCGTCCATGCCGCCATAGAGGTGGTTGAGGAACATTTCCTTGGTGAGGGTCGTGCCCTTGCGGAGCGAGAGCAGCTCCAGCATCGCATATTCCTTGCCCGTCAGGTGCACGCGGGCGCTGTCGACCTCGACCGTCTTGGCGTCGAGATTGACGGCGAGCTTGCCGGTGCGGATGACCGACTGGCTGTGCCCCTTGGAACGGCGGACGACCGCATGGATGCGGGCGACGAGTTCGTCGCGGTGGAACGGCTTGGTGACGTAATCGTCGGCACCGAAGCCGAGCGCGCGCACCTTGGAATCCATCTCGCTGATGCCGGACAGGATCAGCACGGGCGTGCCGACCTTCGCCATGCGCAGCTTCTTCAGCACGTCGTAGCCGTGCATGTCCGGAAGGTTGAGGTCGAGCAGGATGATGTCGTAATCATACAGCTTGCCGAGATCCAAACCCTCTTCGCCAAGATCTGTCGTATAGACGTTGAAGCCTTCGGCCCCGAGCATCAGTTCGATGCTCTTCGCCGTGGTCGGCTCGTCTTCGATCAGCAACACGCGCATTGCTTTACCCTTATTGTCTTGGAAGCCGACGGCGTGCTCCGCGAGCGCACTGGCGGCCATCCGTTACTCCGTCCAGATGTGAACGATGAAGGTTAACGGCGCATTTCGCCGCATTAAGATATCTCCCTCGGGCCTGGTCTTCCGTCACCGCCATCTTCCGTCGACGGCTCCGAGGACCGACATCAAGCCCTCCGGCCAAAGAGGCGACCACAGCGGGTCGTTAGTGACAATAAGCTCGCGGCAAGGCGTGGCAATCCAGAGGTAAGCCCTGCTGGGTCAGCAAGCCTCGCGCAGGGTCTGGGCAAATTCGGCGACCAATGCGGCGCGATCGCTTCCCGTCGAAGCTTCCAATGCCGTTTCAAGTTCGGAGGCCTTCGCCCCGAGCTCCGGTTCGGCGAACATGCCGGCCGATCCTGCAAGCTTGTGAAGGAAGATTTGCAGCTGCTCGATCGCGGCATCGTCCAACCCCTCTGCGGCATGGAGGCGGTCCGCGAACCGGAGCAGTTCGACTTTCCGCGCTTCATATTTCGCCTGCAGGGCTGGGCTGACCGGCGGCTGGTCGGTTTGGTCTTGTTTCCGAGACTCGCCGGACGTCCACTTCCTGATCGTGGAATTCAGCAACGCCATTTGCACGGGTTTCGTGACGTGCGCTTGCATGCCCGCCGCAAGGCACGCCGCAATGTCGTCGGGGTAAGCATTCGCTGTCAAAGCGACAATGGGCAGGTCTTCTGCCGCTATGCCAGCAGCTCGGATCGCCTGAGTGGAGGTGATACCATCCATGACGGGCATCTGCATGTCCATGAGGACGAGCTGATGTGGCAACCCTTGCTCTGACGCCGCAATGACGGAGGCAAAGGCCTGCGCGCCGTCGGACACCGTGGTGACGCTGTGGCCCAAATGGGCCAGCATGGCTTGCATCAGTTCCTGATTCACGTCGTGATCCTCTGCCAGCAGGATGCGCACGGGGCCGCCTGAGATCAGTTGGCTCGGAACGGAGAGCTCGCTCCGCGCAGCTTTTTCAGCGCGCTCGATCGGGAGAAGGAGGGTGAAAACGGTGCCGACGCCGATCTCACTTTCAAAGGTGAGCGATCCGCCCATCAGCTCGGCCAGCCTTTTGCTGATCGAGAGCCCGAGGCCGGTCCCGCCGAAGCGGCGGGCGGTTGACTGCTCAGCCTGGACGAACTGGTCGAACACCGCGGCATGGCGATCGGGTGCGATGCCGATACCGGTGTCCGCCACCTGAACCTCGAGAACGCTCCTGCTGCCATCATGATTGACGCGGGCACTGAGTGTAACACGACCTTCGTGCGTGAATTTGATCGCATTGCCAAGAAGGTTCAGCACGATCTGGCGTACACGCAAGCCATCAAGCGTGGCGAACTGAGGCACACTGGCGGCGGTGTGGCATTCAAGATCGATATGCTTCTGCGATGCGGCAGGCTGCAGAAGCTTGACGCAATTCTTCAGCTTGTGATGCAGATCGACAGCTTCAGGCGAGATCTGGATCTGCCCCGCATCGATCTTCGAGATGTCGAGTATGTCATTGAGAAGGCGCATCATCGCCTTGCCCGAGTCAGCAATCATCTGCGCTTGACGTCTCTGCTCCGGGTCGAGCTTGCTTCCAAGAAGCAGATCGGTGAACCCGAGTACGCCGTTCATCGGGGTTCGTATCTCATGGCTCATGTTGGCCAGAAAATTGGATTTGCTCTCCGCAGCCGCTTCGGCATTGGCCCGAGCGGCAACGAGTTCAGCCTCGAGCCGCTCTCGCCTGGCGAGATCCTGCTCGAGCTGCAGATTCAGATCCCTTAACGTGGTCATCCGTTCCCGGCGCTCTCGCGCAAGGATCAGCCCCAGTATCAGGAGGAGAATTGCGCAACCTACGACTGCGATTTCCGCCTTTGCCTCAAGGCGAGAGAAGGTGGTCTGGCGTTTCTTGAGGAGCCTTCGCTCCTGGCTGTCGGCCTCTTCGATCATCTGGGTCCATCGCGCCTGTCGGAGCTTGTTCTCAGGACTGAGTGCGACGGCGGCTGCGTCCTGAGGGCGTCCCTGCGCGGCCAGCTCGAGGATACGCTTCGTTACCTGGACTCGCTCCTCGTACAACGTTCGCAGCTTGATCGATCGCCTATATTGGGCCGGGTTGTCCGCAGTGGCCTTGAGCAGAATGTCCAGTTCACGCCCTGCGTCCTGTTGAAGCTGGCTGGCCTCCGCTCGGAGCGCGGGCGATCCACCGAGGACAAATCCGCGCTTCTGCACCTCTGCTCGAAGCATGAGGACGCGGGTCTTGGAAAGCTGGTCAGCGACCTGGAACGTATGGCTGACCCACCCCTCGGCAGCCCGCTTCTCGGCGACCAGAAACACGATCAGACCACAGCCTGTGAAGAGCAGGATGAGGCAGCCCGCGATGAGCGCACGCGTGGATATGTTTGGGAAGCGCATGACCATTCAAAAATACTGTTTGTTCATCATAGGATGATTTTTCCGGCGGAGGCGCCGGAACGGAGAATGGTGCTCCTCAGGAGTGCAGACCGGATGCGGTCCGGGATGCGCTCTTCGGATCGTGTGGAGGCCGTGCGGTGAACCTCGACGCACTTTCCTTCAGGCAAGGCGAGATGCTCCGCTCCCCCTTTGTGTGGATGCTCTTGCCGTCGCTCCCGCTTCGGGGCACGATGCGTCGAAACGGGAGGCAGGACATGGCGACGACATCGGGAACGGCGGGCCGCGCGAAGCGCGACTGGGCGCGCTTGGTGACGTGGGGTGCCCTGCTGTTCGGCGTGGGCGGCGTGCTCGTGGCGCTGATCGCCTCGCTCGGCGCCGGGCGGGAGCTCTGGCATTTCTCCGTGGCGTTCGGCGTGCTGCGCTACGCCTTCTTTGCGGCGATTGCGGGGGCGGTGTTCGGGATCGTCGGGCTGGTGCTCGCGCGGCGCGCGCGGAAGGGCAATCTGCTGCTCGCCAACCTGGTGGCCCTGGTCGTGGCGCTCGGCTTCGTGCTCTTCCTCGGCTCGCTGATCCGGCAGGCGCGGAGCGTGCCGGCGATCCACGATGTCGCGACCAATCTCGACGATCTGCCGCAATTCCGCACGCTCACCGTGCGCGCCGACAATCTCGAGAAGATTCCCGACATGGACCGTCCGGAACTGAAGGCGCTGGCGCCCGAGGCGCGGTGGAAGGCGATCCACCGCGAGGCCTATTCGGATCTGCAGACGCTCAGGCTGGCCGCCAGTCCGGAAGATGCGATTCGGCGGGCCGAGGCTCTGGCCCGCGATCGCGGCTGGACGGTCGCCAAGTCGGATCCCGCCGGCGGCACGCTCGAGGCGACTTCGACCAGCACCTTCTTCCGCTTCAAGGACGATGTCGTCGTCCGGGCACGGCCGGCGCCGGGCGGCGGCAGCCTGGTCGACATGCGCTCGATCAGCCGGGTCGGCGGCAGCGACGTCGGCATGAATGCGAAACGGGTGCGGGCCTTCATGGCGGACCTCGCGAAGCAGGGCTGATCGAAGTTCCGGCCTGGCCGGTTCGAAATGCCTGCCGTGGGGTACTCGCCCGCGGGGACTTGAGGGCGTCGAGTCCTGACCGGCGTGACCTCGTCAGCGCGCGGGGCTGCCCCGGAGGAACGCGTCACGACTGCGATGTCCTGCCACGCATCAGGCGCGTTTTGACGCCAAGACCGCGATGCGCGCGAAGGGTGCGGGAAACGGCGGCACCCTTCGTCATTCCAGCGGAAGCTGGACTCTTCAAGAGATGGGCATTGGAGCTGATGCGGAGCGCGGCGCCTCCTTCTGTCTGAGGCCCCAGCTTTCGCTGGGATGACGGCGTGGAGCGGAGGGACTTGCGGGTGGGCGCGAGTGCTTTCTCGACAGCGCCGAACGGGCGGGCGCGCAAACCCAGAGGTTCGCCGGGGAGCCGGATCGACCGCCGCTCGTTGCTTGCGCGAAGCGGGAAGGAGCCTCCAGATGATCACAAGACGTATGCTCGGCACCAGCGGCCTCGAAGTGTCGGCGCTCGGGCTCGGCTGCATGGGCATGTCCGAATTTTACGGGGCCGGTGACGAACGGGAGTCGATCGCCACCATCCACCATGCGATCGATCGGGGCGTCGACTTCCTCGACACCGCCGACATGTACGGAGTCGGGCGCAACGAGGAACTGATCGGCAAGGCGATTGCGGACCGGCGCGATGCGGTGGTGCTGGCGACCAAGTTCGGCAATGTCCGCGGCGAGGACGGCAGCTTCGGCGGCATCTGCGGCACGCCGGATTATGTCCGCTCGGCCTGCGAGGCGAGCCTCAAGCGGCTCGAGGTCGAGACGATCGACCTTTACTATCAGCACCGCGTCGATCCGGACGTGCCGATCGAGGAGACGGTCGGCGCGATGGCCGAGCTGGTGCGGGAGGGGAAGGTCCGCTTCCTCGGCCTCAGCGAGGCGGCGCCGGAGACGATCCGCCGCGCCCATGCGGTGCATCCGATCGCGGCGCTGCAGACCGAATATTCGCTGTGGAGCCGCGATGCGGAGGCGGGGCTGCTGCCGGCGGTTCGGGCGCTCGGCATCGGCTATGTCGCCTACAGCCCGCTCGGGCGCGGCTTCCTCACCGGCCAATTCAAGACCTCCGACGATTTCGCGCCCGACGACTGGCGCCGCAACCACCCGCGGTTCAGCGGCGGCAATTTCGAAAAGAACCTCGCCCTCGTCGGCGAGATCGAGGCGATCGCGGCGGAGAAGGGCTGCACCGCGGCACAGCTCGCTCTCGCCTGGGTGCTGGCCCAGGGTGACGACGTCGTGCCGATCCCGGGCACGCGCCGCACCGCGCGCCTGGACGAGAATATCGGGGCACTCGACGTCGTGTTGACGACGGAGGATCTGGCGCGGATCGACCGCGTGCTTCCGCCGGGCGCGGCTGCCGGCGAGCGCTATCATGCCCAGGGGATGGCGACGCTGAACGGGTAGCGGCGCCGGGCCCCGCTCGGATGTATCGTGGCACCGCTACAAGGCCTGGTCGGCCGTGCGTCGTCTCGAGCGTTGGAGCTGGGTGAGGACGGGGACCCGGCTGCGTCTGGATCAGCACGCGCCCATAAGACGGTGAAGGTGAGGGGTTCGACAGGCTCTGCCCGAACGGAGCAGAGAGGGTTCGATGGAGCCTGATGATGAGAGCTCCGCATCCGGCAATCTCACCGGTATCCCCAGAACCGTTCGGGCTGATGAATGGGTTGCTTGATCCCCCGGACCAAGCGTGGGGGCCCCATCATTGTCGAAACCCTCCTCTCCTCTCTCCTGGCTCGTCGACGCGTGCGCTTGCGCGAATATGCCGCCTTGACAATCCGCGCCTGATGTCGGAAGTTTCTGTCGTGACAGAAATATCCGTTCCGAGTCGCACGATGCCGCCCGCGGTGGAGCGCTTCGTTTTGCAATGGGGCGACATGGGCGGGCAGTGGGGCGTCAACCGTTCGGTCGCGCAGATCCATGCCTTGCTGTATCTCGCCGAGCGGCCGCTGACGGCCGAGGACATTGCCGAGACGCTCGGCATCGCGCGGTCCAACGTCTCCAACAGCCTGCGCGAGCTGCAGGGGTGGAAGCTGATCCGCCGGGTGCCGGTGCTCGGCGATCGGCGCGACCATTTCGAGGCGGAGACGGATCTCTGGGAGATGGCGAGCCGGATCGCGCAGGGGCGCAAGGAGCGCGAGATCGATCCCGCTGCGGCCGCCATCCGCGCCTGCCGCACCGACGCCGAGGCAGATGCGGGGGTGAGCGGCGTCGCCCGTGAGCGGCTGGCGGCGATGGACGATTTCGTGACCTCGCTGACTCGGTGGCACGACCAGATGCTCGGCGTTCCCGCGCCCAAGCTGATGGCGCTGATCCGGATGGGCGCGAAGGTGGCGAGCCTGGTCGGCTTCGGGCGCGGCAAGGCGTCGAACGATACGGAAAGCGGCTGAGGAGAGCCCCCTTTTTTGAGCGCATATTTCCGTCTTTACAGAAATAACAAGAAAGGAGGAAGCGATGACCGGCACATGCGCAGTAACTGCGACGCGGAGTGCCGTGCCGTCGCCGGCGACAGCGGAGGCGCAGGCCGCTCTGGGGGACATCCGCTTCCGCCGCCTGGTCGGCGAGGACGGCTGGGACAGGCTTCCGGAGGCGGTGCGCGCCCGCTTCGCCCGGCGCGCCGCCAGCGGCCGCACCATCCTCTATGCCGGGTCGATCGTGGAGGCACGGATGAGCCGGATCGGCTGGTGGCTCGCCCAGGCGGCGCGGCTGGTCGGCGCGCCCCTGCCGCTCGGCTGCGACACCCAGGTGCCGGCGGTGGTGAGTGTGACAGAGGATCCGTCCACCGGCGGCCAATGCTGGACCCGGATCTACGGCCGCGCCCGCGGCTTCCCGCAGGCGATCCACAGCGCCAAGAGGTTCGCCGGACCGACGGGGCTGGAGGAATATCTCGGGCTCGGCTTCGGGATCGCGCTCGTGTTGCGCGTCGAAGACGGCGCGCTGCATTTCGACAGCGATCATTATTTCCTGCGGTGCGGCGCGTTTCGCCTGCGCATCCCGGCGTGGCTCGCGCCCGGGCACATGCGGGTCAGCCATGCAGACGTCGGCGACGGCCGCTTCACCTTCGTCCTCAGCCTTCACCACCCCTGGTTCGGCGCGCTCGTCCACCAGGTGGGCCTGTTCCACGAGCGACCCGAATTGGGAGACGCGGCATGACCGACCTGCTCTGGACCCTCGTCGCCATCCAGATGGTGATGGGCGCGACCGACACCTTCCTGCACCATGAAGGGATCGAGCGGCTCGCCTGGCGCCCGTCCCAGCGTCGCGAGTTGCAGCTCCACGGAATCAGGAACCTCGCTTACGGGGTGGCGTTCGGCACGCTCGGCTGGACGATGCCGCAGGGGGCCTGGGCGATCGCCCTGCTCGGCCTGCTGTTCGCCGAGTTGATCATCACCTTGTGGGACTTCGTCGAGGAGGACCGGACCCGACGCCTTCCCGCTAGCGAGCGGATCCTCCACACCTTTCTGACCCTCAACTATGGCGCGATCCTCGCCTTCGTGACGCCGGTGCTGATCGGCTGGGCATCGAAGCAGACGTCCATCGCGGGCATGTCCTACGGCCTTTGGAGCTGGATGTGCGCGCTGGCGAGCCTCGGCACCCTCGTCACCGGCGTGCGCGATCTCGCCGCGGCCGCGCGCACCCAGCGGCTCGCCGAGAGCGACGCGGCCCGGCTTGCCGCGGGGCTCGCACCGGGGATGGCGGTGCTCGTCACCGGCGGCACCGGATTCGTCGGACGGCGCCTGGTCGGCGCTCTGGTGGCGGCCGGTCATGACGTGACCGTGCTCACCCGGCGCCCCGACAGCGCGTCGGCGCTGCCGGCGCCGATCCGGATCGTCACCGATCTCGCGCAAGTCGGCGCCGACGCGCGGATCGACGCGATCGTCAATCTTGCCGGCGAGCCGATCGGCGACGGCCTGTGGACCGAGGCGAAGCGCGCGCGGATCGTCGACTCCCGGGTCGCGGTCACCTCCGCGATCGGCCGCCTGATCGATCGGCTCGCGCACAAGCCGGAAGTGTTGGTCAGCGGCTCCGCGATCGGCTGGTACGGGCTGCGCGGAGACGAATATGTCGACGAGAGCGATCCCGGCACCGAAAGCTTCTGCCGGGAGGTGTGCACCGCCTGGGAAGCCGCCGGCGCCAGGGCTGCGGCGGGGCGGGTCCGCCTCGTCTGCCTGCGCATCGGGCTGGTGCTCGGGCGCGAGGGCGGCGTGCTCAGCCGGATGCTGGCGCCGTTCGAATTCGGACTCGGCGGCCGCTTCGGCGACGGGCGCCAGATGATGAGCTGGATCCACCGCGACGATCTCGTCCGCCTGATCGTCCGCGCCCTCGCCGATCCGCGCTTCGAGGGGCCGCTCAACGGCACCGCGCCGCAGCCGGTCGAGAACAGGGGTTTCGTGCGTGCGCTCGGGCGTGCGTTGCACCGGCCGGCGATCCTGCCGGTGCCGGCCGCGCCCTTGCGCTTCGTGCTCGGCGCGTTCGCCGACGAATTGCTGCTGGGCGGCCAGCGGGTTCTGCCGGCACGTGCCTTGGCGCTCGGCTTCCGCTTCGACTATCCCCGGATCGACGATGCGCTCGCGGAGATCGTCGGACGCCGGGCGGAGGCGCCGCGTCCGCACATCCGCCGGCGTCCCGAGGCGGGGCTGCTGCGCTGAGGGGGACGGGCGGGGCGGTCCTGTCGCATGGCAGATGGGGCACGGCGGGGTTTCAGGGCAGGACGCCCCCTCTTTCTCATCATTCCAGCGGAAGCTGGGATCTCCCGGAGGACCCGCGTCGGCGCGGATCAAGCGCGCGGTGCCTCTTCCGGCCTGGGATCCCGGCTTTCGCCGGGATGACGAGAAGGGGCAGGGAGATGACGGGAAAGCTGGGACGACGGTGGGGTGTGAACGACGAGCGCCGAACTCAAAGAAAAAGGGCCGCCCCGAAGGACGACCCTCTTCCTGCTCTGTCTCGCTCGCCTCGAAGTGCCACTTCGAGGCGGAAGCCTTTAACGCTTCGAGAACTGGAAGCTGCGGCGTGCCTTGGCGCGGCCGTACTTCTTGCGCTCGACGACGCGCGGATCGCGGGTCAGGAAGCCGGCGCGCTTCACCGTGGTGCGCAGTGTAGGCTCGTAGCGGGTGAGCGCGGTCGAGATGCCGTGACGGACGGCACCGGCCTGGCCGGAGAGACCGCCGCCCTTGACGGTGGCGACGACGTCATACTGGTCGCGGCGCTCGGTGATGTCGAACACCTGGTTGATGATCAGACGCAGGGTCGGACGGGCGAAATAGACGGTCTGATCACGGCCGTTGACGATGATCTTGCCGGTGCCGGGCTTCAGCCACACGCGGGCAACGGCGTCCTTGCGGCGGCCGGTCGCGTAGGCGCGGCCCTGCTTGTCGAGCTGCTGCTCGCGAAGGATCGCCTGGATCTGCGGACCCTGGGTGGCGACGCCATGCTCGTTGGAGATCGGCGCTTCAGCTTCTTCCGAAGCAGCTTCGACCGGAGCGTCGGCCGCGGCCGGGGGAGCCGCCTGGGCGGCGCCGGTCAGCTGGGCGAGATCGGCGAGGGATTGACGATTGTCGGACATCAGGCACCCACCTTGTTCTTGCGGTTCATGCCCGCGACGTCGAGGGTTTCGGGGTTCTGGCCGGCGTGCGGATGCTCGGTGCCGGCATAGAGGTGGAGGTGGCGCATCTGCTCACGGCCGAGCGGCCCACGCGGAATCATGCGCTCGACGGCCTTTTCGAGTACTCGCTCCGGGAAGCGGCCTTCGAGGACCTTGCCGGCGGTGACGCTCTTGATGCCGCCGGCATAGCCGGTGTGGCGATAATAGACCTTGTCGCCGAGCTTCTTGCCGGTGAAACGGACCTTGTCGGCATTGATCACCACGACATGATCGCCGATGTCGGCGTGCGGGGTGAACAAAGCCTTGTGCTTGCCGCGCAGCAGATTGGCGATGATCGTGGCGACACGGCCGACGACCAGGCCTTCGGCATCGATGAGATGCCATTTCTTCTCGACCTCGGAGGCCTTGGCGGCCTTGGTGGTCTTCATCAGCGCCTTCATGGGCCCCAACTCCGTAACGAGGCACGCCGGATGACGCGCCCACCTGAAATGAACCGCGCCGCCCGAGGCTTTCACCGGGGGCGGCGCTGACGAGCGGCCAAATGGCAGGAGAGGGGTTTTAAGTCAAGAAAAACCGCGGCTTTGACGAAAGGTAAAATAATACCATCTCGATTTTGCCCTTCATGGGAAGGCGGGAAAAGGCCGCCGGCTTCCGTGCTTCTGCTCAGGCCGGCTCGACCGGGAGCGAGGGCAGAAGGCGCTTGGATCACGCAAAGCCGCAAAGCCGCCAAGGGGTTGGCGCGTCGCTTCTCTCCGGCCCGATCCCAATCAACGGCGATGCAGACAAATGCGGGGAGCCGAAGGGAGATCACGCTTCGGGTCTTTACGTGAACAACGCTTCTTCTTGTTCGCAGGCAACGGGCGCGTTTTGTTCGTAGGCAACGGGCGCGTTCAGTCGTCCGCGGCAGGGGGCAGGGTGCGGTCGAATTCGAGCAGGTCGCCGGGCTGGCAATCGAGAAAGTCGCAAATCTTTTCCAGCGTCTCGAAGCGGATGCCCTTCACCCGGCCCGACTTGAGCAGCGACAGATTGGCCTCGGTGATGCCGACGTGGGCGGCGAGCGCCTTGGAGCGCACCTTGCGGCGGGCGAGCATGACGTCGAGCCGGACGACGATCCGCATCAGATGATCTGCCGGTGGTCGTCGGCGATCCGCTGGGCTTCGCCGAACAGGCGGGCGATGAAGAAGAGCAGGGCGCTGACCAGCAACGCGAAAAAGTCGCCGCTCTCGAACGACAAGGTCACGCTGAGGCTGTCGCCGCCGCCGACCAGACCGCCGGCGAGCTCGAACAGCGGCGGCCCGACGATCGACGCAACCGACGAGACCAGCACCCAGAAGGCGAAGCCGCGCAGATCGGCGATCGTGCCCCGCGTGAACGCCTCGCCGGCCTCGATCCCGCGAAGCATGGCGAGCAGCCGCCACAGACCAAAGCAGAACGGGAGGCCGGAGAGCAGGGCGCCGGCGGTCTCCGCGGAAGGCGCGCTGCCGGAGGTGCTGAAGCGCACCCCCTCGATGCCGCCGAGCAGCATGGCCGCGCCGGCCAGGACGATCAGCAGGACCGTGGCGAGCATTCCGATGACGGTGCCGATCCGCATTCGCCGCGCGCCAGCGGCCAGCCGGTTTTCAGATTTCATATTGCTTCAGCCAAAAAGATTATCGTATTGCGAAAAGACGTAATTGATTGACGATGAGCTTACAGGAGATACGCGGTCATGCCCAGAGCCTCTTCCCACATCCTGCTGTCCCTGCTCTCGGACGCGGCGCTCGCCTGCGCCGGCCTGATCGGCATCGCGCCCGCGCCGGCGGCCGCCTCCGCCGCGGTGGAGGCCGATGCGCTCGACGCGGCGATCCTCTCGGCGCGGATCGGCGCGACCGCGCCGCTCGAGGGCCTTCTTGCCGGCGCCGATCTCGAACCCGCAGCGCGTGCGCTTGGCGAAGCGCAGCTTGCCGCAATCCGCCGCGGCGGTGCCGGGCCCGCCGCGGCGCTGGCGCGCTATTTCGCGCTCTCCGACCCGGATCGGGGCCGGCGCGCGCGGGCGCATGAGATCGCCACCGAGGTCGCGTTCTCGGCGGAGGAGTATGCCGAGGCGATGCGCCAGGCCGACGCCTTTCTGTCCCTCAAGCCGGACCGCCCGGCCAAGCAGCTCGACAGCATGCGGCAGACCCGACAGGTCGCCGCCATCCTCGCTGCCGCGCCGGTCCAAAGCGTGTCGCGGATCGAGGCCGCTCTGTCGACCCAGGGGGCGCGGGACAAAGTCGGGTTGCTTCGCGTGCCCATGAAGATCGGCGCGGCGCAGGCGCAGGCGCAGGCGGTGGTCGATACCGGTGCCAACCTCTCGGTGGTCAGCGCCGCCACCGCCAGGAGGCTCGGCCTGAGGATGCTGGACGGAGAGGCGGCCGTCGGCAATTCGATCGGTAGCGACGTGCCGGTGCGGATCGGCATCGCCGCGCAAGTCGACGTCGCCGGCGCGACGTTGCACAATGTCCCGTTCGCCGTGCTCGCCGATTCCGCGCTCGATTTCCCGATGGTGCCCGGCGGCTATGCGATCGAAGCGATCGTCGGGCTGCCGGTGCTGCGGGCCCTCGGCCGCGTGACGTTCGGGCCGGGTGAGCGCCTCACCGTCGAGGCGGCGCCGAACCGCCCGGCTGCCGCACCGAACCTCCTGCTAATCGGCAACGATCCCTATGCCGAGGTCGTCATCGCCGGCCGGCCGCATCCGCTGTTCGTGGATAGCGGGGCGGTCAGCAGCGTGCTCTATCGACGGTTCGCGGCGGAGCGCCCGGACCTCCGCCCGGCCGACGCCGGCAAGACGCAGGGCAAAGGCGGGGTTGGGGGGACCACCACGGTGCGGGTGGCAAATCTCGGGCCGCTGCCGGTCGCGATCGGCGGCGCCGCGGCGGAGATGAAGACCATCGATGTGGAGCTTGCCGACGATGCCAATGCCGAGGAACGCTACGGCGTCCTCGGCAACGATATCCTGCGCGCGTTCAGGAGCGTCACCTTCGATTTCCGTCGCGGCACCCTTGAGGCCGAGCCGAGATGAGGGCGGCCCACGTTCAGCTCGGGCGGGTCTCGTCCAGCACCCATTTCGCGTAGCCGGGCGTCGCCGCCGATATCGGCCATATCGCCGCCGCCGGAAGGTCGTAGCTGTGGAGTTCGGCAAGCCGACCGATCAGTGCCTCCGCCTGCTCGGCAGCGGTCTTGAACAGCGCGGCGACTTCGGTCGCGTCCTCGATCCTGCCGTCCCAGCGGTAGAGGGATCGGCACGGCCCGAGGATGTTGACGCAGGCGGTAAGCCGTTCGTCGATCAGAATGCGCGCGATCCGCGCTGCTTCCTCGTCCGACGCGAACACGGCGTAGACGGTGACGATCTGCTGAGGCGCGTCGCTCATCCGCCGCTCGGACCGGAACGATCGCTGGTGGCGCCGCTCTGATCGTCCGTCACGCCGAGGCGGTGGCCGGTGGCGACCATCGTGCCGAGCAGGACCACCGCCATCGCCTGGTGGCCGGCCGCGATGCTGATGTCGACTCCGCTGAGCAGTGTCGCGATACCGAGCAGGATCTGCACGCCGACCGCGGCGAGCAGGGCGAAGGCCTCGGTGCGAAGGCCGCGTCGCCACGCCGCGCGGGCGAAGAGAGCAGCAGCAAGCGCGACGCCCCAGGCGAGCCAGCGATGGACGAACTGCACCATGATCGGATTGTCGACGAAATTGCGAAGATACGGGTCGAGCATCGGGGTTGCCGCCGGAAACCATTCGTCGCCCATCTTCGGCCAGCTCGAATAGGCATAGCCCGCGTCGAGCCCCGCGACATAGGCCCCGAACAGCAATTGCAGCGCGAGCGCGGACAGCGCCCAGATCGCGATCGTCGGCATCCGTGCCGGCTTCGCCGCAGGATCGTCCGCCAGCCTTCGCAGATCGAGCGCCACCCAGACCAGAGACGCGAAGATCAGCAGCGCGTTGAGCAGGTGGACGGCGAGGCGGATGTGGCTGACGTCGGGACGATCGACGAGGCCGGACGCGACCATCCACCAACCGATCGCCCCCTGCAGGCCGCCGAGCGCGAGCAAGGCCACCAGCTTCCAGCCATAGCCCGCGGGAATCGCTTTCCGCAGCCAGAACCAGAGCAATGGCAGCGCGAAGGCGAGGCCGATGACCCGGCCGAGCAGCCTGTGAACATATTCCCAGAAATAGATGTTCTTGAACTCGGACAAGGTCATGCCCGAATTCACCTGCTTATATTGCGGGCTCTGGCGATAGAGATCGAACTCCTCCTGCCAGGCTTCCTCGCCGAGCGGCGGGATCGTGCCGGAGACCGGCTCCCAGCGTACGATCGACAGGCCCGATTCGGTGAGCCGGGTGACTCCGCCGACGACGACCATCAGGAAAACGAGCGCGGCAACGGCGAGCAGCCAATTGGAAATCGGCCGGGGGCGCATGGGGGGGCGGCGGAGCGGGGAGCGGCGGCGGTGGCCATCATGGCGCCATATGGCTCCAGGATGGACGAAATCCAATGCAACTTTTTCGGGTATGTAATGTTGTATCTTCTCCGTTGCGGGCTTATACAGGGGCCTGCGAAGGAGGGAACGGAGTTACGATGTTCGCCAATACGGCGCGGAGCGGAACGATGGATCGGATGGCGATTGCGCTGTCCGGACTGTGCCTCGTCCATTGCCTTGCAAGTGCGGTGTTCGTTGCGGTGCTCGCCTCCGCGGGCGGCATGCTGCTCAACCCGATCATCCACGAAGTCGGCCTGATGATGGCGATCGGACTTGGCGTCGTCGCGCTCGGCCGCGGGATCGTCGACCATGGCTTCATGATGCCCTCGGCGGTCGGCGGCCTTGGCCTCGGCGTGATGGCCGGATCGTTGATGCTCCCGCATGGCGGCAGCGAAGTCTATTCGATCATCGGGGTGCTGATCGTCGCCTTGGGCCACGATCTCAACCGCCGCGCGGTGATCTGAGCGCCTGGCGGCGTGCCGACCTCCATCGATGCCGGCGGCAATTCCCTGATCTCCAAACCCTCTGAATTCGGATCACGCCGAGGTCTCCGCCTTTGAGCGGGCTACGCAGCTTGCCCCCGCGCGCCCGAATCCCTACCTAGGCCGAATGGCCGACCACGAGCACCACCACGATCATCATGCCCATGGGGGCGAGTCGCTGATGACCGCCGCGCAGGCGACGATGGAGCGCTCCGGCGAACAATGGACCGCGATGCGCCAGGCCGTGTTCGAGGCCCTCGCCAGCTTCGACAAGCCCGCTTCCGCCTACGACATCGCCGACAAGGTCAGCCAGCTTCAGGGCCGCCGCGTCGCCGCCAACAGCGTCTACCGGATCCTCGATCTGTTCGTCGGTTCCAATCTCGCCCGCCGGGTGGAGAGCGCCAATGCCTATGTCGCCAACGATCATCCGGATTGCCTGCACGACTGCATCTTCCTGATCTGCGACAGCTGCGGTCAGACGACGCACCTCGACGACGATCTCCTCGCCGGCGGTGTGCGCGATGCCGCCAAGCAGGCCGGCTTCTCGCCGCAGCGGCCGGTGATCGAAGTCCACGGCACCTGCCCGGACTGCAAGGTCGCCTGAGCGGCCGGCGCCGCCGCAGCGGCCCGTGCCGGCTTCACGGAGCCTGCACCAATTGCTCATTCGACAGCGCAGCCGCTTTGGAGTAGCGAGGGCCAAAGGGATTTTTAGCGTAAGATCATGACCGAACGTCCTAATACGCCTTTGCTCGATACCGTTCCGACTCCGCATGAGCTCCGCCGGCTCCGTCCCGAGCAGCTGCGCCAGCTCGCCGACGAGCTTCGCCAAGAGACCATCTCGGCGGTATCGGTCACCGGCGGCCACCTCGGCGCAGGCCTCGGCGTCGTCGAGCTGACCGTGGCGCTCCATTATGTGTTCAACACGCCGGACGATCGCCTGATCTGGGATGTCGGCCATCAGGCCTATCCGCACAAGATCCTGACCGGCCGGCGCGAGCGAATCCGGACGCTACGCCAGGGCGGCGGTCTCAGCGGCTTCACCCGCCGCTCCGAGAGTGAATATGATCCGTTCGGCGCGGCGCACAGCTCGACGTCGATCTCGGCGGCGCTCGGTTTCGCCGTTGCCAACAAGCTTGCCGGAACGCCGGGCCGGGCGATCGCCGTGATTGGCGACGGCGCGATGTCGGCCGGCATGGCCTATGAGGCGATGAACAACGCCCAGGCCGCGGGCAATCGACTGATCGTCATCCTGAACGACAACGACATGTCGATCGCGCCGCCGGTCGGCGGCCTCTCGGCCTATCTCGCGCGGCTCGTCTCGTCCGGCCCGTTCCTCGGCCTGCGCGGTTTCGCCCGCCGGGTGGCGCGGCGACTGCCCGATCCGCTGCATCGCGCCGCCCGCAAGGCAGACGAATATAGCCGCGGCATGGTGACCGGCGGCACCTTGTTCGAAGAGCTTGGCTTTTATTATGTCGGGCCGGTCGACGGCCATGATCTCGACGCGCTGATCCCGATCCTCGAAAATGTCCGCGACGCCGCCGAAGGGCCGATGCTGATCCACGTCGTCACCAAGAAGGGCAAGGGCTATGGCCCGGCCGAGGCGGCGGCGGACAAATATCACGGCGTCCAGAAGTTCGACGTCGTCTCGGGCGAGCAGGCCAAGGCGCCGGCGGGACCGCCAAGCTATACCGGCGTGTTCGCCAAGGCGCTGATCGCCGAAGGGACACGCGACGACAGGGTCGTCGCGATCACCGCCGCGATGCCGTCCGGCACCGGCCTCGACAAGTTCCAGGTGCAATTCCCGGACCGCACCTTCGACGTCGGCATCGCCGAGCAGCATGCCGTGACCTTCGCCGCAGGCCTCGCCGCGCAGGGTTACCGGCCGTTCGTCGCGATCTATTCGACTTTCCTGCAGCGCGCCTACGATCAGGTCGTCCACGACGTGTCGATCCAGAATCTGCCGGTGCGCTTCGCCATGGACCGCGCCGGCCTGGTCGGCGCCGACGGCGCCACCCACGCCGGCAGCTTCGATCTCGCTTACCTCTGCACCCTGCCGAACATGGTGGTGATGGCGGCGGCGGACGAAGCCGAGCTTGTCCACATGGTTCACACCATGGCGCTGTACGATGCCGGCCCGTCGGCGGTGCGCTATCCGCGCGGCAACGGCACCGGCGTGCCGCTCCCCGAAACGCCGCAGCGGCTCGAGATCGGCAAGGGCCGGATCGTCCGCGAAGGCAAGAAGGTTGTCCTTCTGTCGCTCGGCACCCGGCTCGAGGAAGCGCTCAAGGCCGCCGAGATACTTGACGCGCGCGGCCTGTCGACCAGCGTCGCCGACCTCCGCTTCGCCAAGCCGCTCGACACGGAGCTGATCCGCCGCCTGCTCACCAGTCACGAAGTCGCGGTCACCGTCGAGGAAGCCGCCGTCGGCGGTCTCGGCGCCCACGTCCTCACCATGGCCAGCGACCAGGGCCTGACCGACGCCGGCCTCAAGCTGCGCACGATGCGCCTGCCGGATACCTACCAGGACCAGAACAAGCCCGAGAAGCAATATGAGGAAGCCGGCCTCGATGCCGCCGGCATCGTCGACACGGTCCTCAAAGCCCTCCGCCACAACAGCACCGGCGTCATCGAAGAAGCGCGGGCGTAAATTCATCTCATCAAAGTGGTACTTTGATGGTGACCCGGCAGGAGAGGCCGGGGAGGGGAACGACGTGTCCGTCTCCAGTGTCTGCGACCTGCGAACGAGTCTGCCCCACTCCCGATCCTCTTCCCTGAAGGGGAGAGGAGAAGCGGCTGAACTCAGGCCGTTATGGAGCAATCTCCGCTGCACGGCGGGGAGAAGCTGGGCTAGGCTTGGGCCTCAAACCTCCAACTTGGATCGGCTGCCTCTCGCCGCTCCGTCGCCGCCTCCGTCACGTACGGGGGCGGTTTTTTATGGGTTTGCGGCTGAAGCGGAGGGTCAGGCCGGCGAGCGGCCACGCGCCTCATCTTGAGCGATGTGCTTGCTCGATGGAATCGGAACGCCTGCTCCGGATCCCGGAATTGCAGCGATCTTCCAATCGTCTCACGGTTCCGTCCGACGACAAGTCGCTCTACGAGGCCGCGATGGCAAAATATCGTGTCGATCAGATGCTCGTTGATCGGGGACTCGTCGAAAGTCGAGCGAAGGCGCAGGCGTTGATCCTCGCCGGCCTCGTTTTTTCGGGCGAGCGCAAGATCGAGAAAGCGGGGCAGCCCTTGCCCGAGGAGGCGCCGCTGGAGGTGCGCGGGCGCGAGCATCCGTGGGTGTCGCGGGGCGGGATCAAGCTTGCCCACGCGCTCGACCACTTCGGGTGGGACGTTACGGGTACGATCGGCCTCGACGTCGGATCGTCGACCGGCGGCTTCACCGACGTGCTGCTGCAGCGAGGCGCCGCCAAAGTGTTCGCGATCGACGTCGGCACCAACCAGCTCGCCTGGAAATTGCGCCAGGATGCGCGGGTAATCGTCCACGAGCAGACCAACGCTCGCTATCTGACGGCCGAGATCGTCACCGAGCCGGTCGACATCGTCGTCTGCGATGCGAGCTTCATCTCGCTCGCCAAGGTGCTCGACACTGCGATCGACTTCGCCCGGCCGGGCGGTCGACTGGCCGCCCTGGTCAAGCCGCAGTTCGAGGCGGAGCGCGGTGAGATCGGCAAGGGCGGGGTGGTCCGCGATCCCGAAGTGCATGCCCGGGTGAGCGATGCCGCCGCGGCTTGGGTGCAGTCGCGGGGCTGGACAGTGGTGGGCGTGGAGAAGAGCCCGATCACCGGGCCGGAGGGCAATGTCGAATTCCTGCTTGGGGCGGTGAAGGGCGAGGGGTGACTCCTGATTCTTTTCCCATCCACGACTTCGTGGAGGGGGTAGGGGTGGTTCTTTCTTACTTCCAAGACAAGAAGAGCCACCCATGTGGCGCCACCTTAGGACCGCGCGGGGCGCGGTCCAGGCGCCCAATCCTCCACGAAGTCGTGGAGGGGAGTCAGTTCGCGGCGCTTCCCCCTTCTCTTTCCCCCCTACCGCGGATCGTCGCAGAGGGCGTGATAGGCGACTTCGATGACGGTGCCTTTCTCGATCCCCATCGGGCCTTCCGGCTTGTCGTAATCCTTCTGCTCGGTGAGCGCGCCGCCGGGGGCGTATTTGCGGCCGGAATGGGCGGTGATGGTGCGCGCCGGACAATCGATGCGCAGCAGATAGCCGATGTCGCCGACGACATTGCCCTGATCGGAGTTGAGCAGGCGGAACCAGGCCTGGCGCCAGCTCGGCCCGCGGGTGACGCTGGTCGCGTCCACGGCGATGCCCTGACCGGTCGCCGCCGCTCCGAGATTGACCCAGAGCGGTTCGGCGCCGGCCAGTGGGGCGGGATTGGATCGAGGCGGCGTCGCCGCGATCGGCGCGGTGGAGGGCGTCGAGGTCGGGGACGGTGGCGCATCGGGCGAGGCGACGCTCGCCGCTGCGCCGGTCGGATCGAGGCCGCAGCCCGTGACGGCAGCCTCGGTCTTGGGCTTGACGTCGGCATCCTCGACCAGGCTCGCGACGTAGAGGAAGTCGCGCGGTCCGAACGCGGCGGGATTGTTGCCGCCGGGCTGGAGCCGCGAGGCGAGATCCGAGAGCTGGCGGAGTTCCCACACGGTGAGCGTCTCAGTGAGCTTGCCCTCGACGCATTTCCCGGCATCCCCGGACATTCCGAACCGCACCAATTGCGCCGCGATCAGCTCGTTCTTCGGCTTCCAATAGTCGGACGCATAGCCCGCGCATCCGGCAAGGGACGCGCCGCCCAGCATCAGCAGGCCGAGGCGCAGAGGGGAGGGTAAGGCTCGGGGCACAGGGTTCTCCGGTCGTCTCAAGATGGGATCGTATCCGCGATGCGACCTTTTCACATCGCCTCGCGCCCGTCAAAGTCGTGTCATGCGCAAGATCTGCCTGATTCTGCTCTCGCTCTCCGCCTGCCAGAACGACGCGGGCGAAGAGGCCGCGACACAAGCAGTCGATCAGCAGCAGGCTCTGCTCCCGGGCGACGGACTGCCGAACGCTGCCCCCGATCCGGCGCAGCTGCAGGCGCTGGTCACGCGGGCCATGGCCCCCCTGATCGCCAACGCGAAGACGGCGCGCTATCGCAACGTCCACCCGGGTACCGGCGGTTCGGCGTGCGGCGACATCGCCGAAGGATCCGGCATCTTCCGCCCGTTCGTGGTCACGCCCCAGGCGGTCGCGGTCATCGCAGCCACCCCGACGATTGCCTTCGACGATCCCGACGACATCTTTGCCGATGCCTGGATCCGCTGGTGCGCCACGCCGGAAGAGCTTCGCCGGATCGGCCCGGCGCTCAAGCAGGTTGCGGAGAGCAATGTCATCGAGACGGTTCCGGATCCGCAGATCCCGCTGCCCGGGGAGACGGATCTGCCGCCGCCGACGCCGGCCGACCGGCCGCCGCCGCCTCCGGCTCCGGCCAAGGCCGGGCCGCCGCCGGCGATCGACAGCTTCTTCAACTCGGTCCAGCGGCAGGGCGAATGAAGGCTCGGGCCGGGGTGAAGAATCATCGCGATCTGCAACGGGGTTGATCGCGCAGGCCCCGGTCGTTAGCGACATGGTCCGTGCCCATAGTCCGGAATTTCCTGGTGACGGCGCTCTGTGCTTCGCTGGCCGCCTGCGGGAACGGCGCTGAGGACAAGGGCGGCCGCAATCGTCAGCCGCCGCTCGTCAAAGCCGCGCCGGCGGCGTCGATGCGTTTCGTCGAGACCGTCGAGGCGATCGGCACCGCAATGGCGAACGAGCAGGTCACGCTGTCGGCACCGGTGACCGAGCGCATCGTGCGGCTCGGCTTCGATGACGGCCAATATGTCCGCCGCGGCCAGATCATCGCCGTGCTCGCCCAGGGCCAGCAGACGGCGCAGCTTGCGGAAGCCCAGGCGCGTGCGCGCGAAGCGCAGCAGCAGCTCACCCGCGTCGAGGCGCTGCGCGAACGCGGCTTCGCCACCCAAAGCAATCTCGATGCCCAGATCGCCTCGGCCGCGGCGGCGCGCGCCCAGGCGGGCCAGGCGACCGCCACGATCGGCGAGCGCGTGATCCGTGCGCCGTTCGCCGGCTGGGTCTCGCTGCGCACCATCTCGGCCGGCGCGGTGGTCAATTCGGGCACCCCGATTGCGACGATCAGCGACATCTCGACGATCAAGCTGGATTTCCCCGTGCCTGAGACGGTGCTGGCGACGATCCGCCCCGGCCTCACCATCGAAGCGCGATCGGCCGCCTATCCCGACCAGCCGTTCCGCGGCCAGATCGCGACGATCGATCCGGTGATCGATCCGAACACCCGCGCGGTGACCGTCCGCGCCCGCCTTCCCAATCCGGATGGGCGCCTCAAGCCCGGCATGCTGCTCACCGTCTCGATCGAGCAGGCGCCGCGGCTGTCGCTCGGTGTGCCGGAGCTCGCCGTCGTCGGCGAAGGCGACCGCCGCTTCGTCTACGTGATCGGCCGCGACGGCGCGGCGCATCGCACGGAGATCAAGGCCGGCTTGCGCAGCGAGGGCCGGATCGAGATCCTCCAGGGTCTGAGGCCCGGCGACCGGGTGGTGACCGACGGCGTCGTCAAACTGTCCGACGGGATGAAGGTGAAGCTCGCCGGCCCCGATGCATCGAGCGCTGCGGCACGCGGTCCCAAGAAATCGGGCGTATGACCCGATGATGATCTCCGACGTCTCGGTCCGGCGGCCGGTATTCGCGGCGGTGGTCGCGATCCTGATCGCAGTGGTCGGCCTCGTCGGTTTCTTCTCGCTCTCGGTCCGCGAATATCCGGACGTCGATCCGCCCGTCGTCTCGATCACCACCGTCTATACCGGCGCTGCCGCAAGCGTCGTCGAAAGCCGGATCACCCAGGTGATCGAGGAACGGCTGTCGGGCATCGAGGGCCTGCAGACGATCACCTCGCGTTCGCGCGACGGCCAGTCGGAGATTTCGGTCGAGTTCAGCCCGGGCCGCTCGGTCGACGAGGCGGCCAACGACGTTCGCGACCGGATCGGCGGGGCCGCCCAGGATCTGCCCGAGGAAGCGCTGGCGTCGGAAGTCCGCAAGGTCGATGCCGACGCCTCGCCGATCCTGTTCCTGGTCTTCTCCAAGCCTGGCTGGAACCAGCTCCAGCTCTCCGATTACATCGACCGCAACGTGCTCGATCGCTTCTCGTCGCTCGACGGGGTCGCCCGGGTGTTCATCGGCGGCGAGGCGCGGCCGGCGATGCGGATCTGGCTGAAGCCGGAGCGGCTGGCCGCGTTCGGCCTCACCCCCGCCGATGTCGAGCAGGGGCTGCGCACCCAGAATGTCGAGCTTCCCGCCGGGCGCCTGGAATCGTCGGCGCAGAATGTGACCCTCCGGGTCAACCGGCCGTTCGCGACGGCGCAGGAATTCACCCGGCTGATCGTCGGCCGCGGCAATAACGGCTATCTCGTGCGCCTCGGCGATGTCGCCCGGGTGGAGCAGGGCCCGGAGAATCCCTATTCGGCGTTCCGCAACAACGGCGCCTCGTCGGTCGGCCTCGGCATCGTCCGCCAATCCGGCGCCAACACGCTGTCGGTCGCTGAGGCTGCAAAGGCGCTGGCGGAGCAGATCAAGCCGAGCCTGCCCGACGGCATGACCGTGACCGTCGCGTCGGACGAAAGCCTGTTCATCAGCCGCGCGATCGACGGCGTCTACCACACCTTGTTCGAGGCCGCCGTGCTGGTGGTCATCGTCATCTTCCTGTTCCTGGGCAGCTGGCGCGCGACCTTGATCCCGGCGATCACCGTGCCGCTGTGCCTGCTCGCCTCGTTCGCGGTGCTGTGGGCGGTCGGCTTCTCGATCAATCTGCTCACCCTGCTGGCGCTCGTGCTGGCGATCGGCATCGTCGTCGACGACGCGATCGTCGTGCTCGAAAATGTCTATCACCGCATCGAATCGGGCGAGCCGCCGCTCGCCGCCGCGTTCGAGGGCACGCGTCAGGTCGGCTTCGCGATCATCTCGACCACGCTGGTGATCTGCGCGGTGTTCGTGCCGGTGATGTTCATCGCCGGCCAGACCGGCCTGCTGTTCCGCGAGCTCGCGGTGGCGATGATCGGCGCGGTCGCCTTTTCAGGCTTCCTCGCGCTCAGCCTGACCCCGATGCTCTGTTCCAAGCTGCTGCGCCACGAAACCCGCGGGCGCTTCGCCGGTTGGCTCGACGATCGCTTCAAGCGGCTGGAGACCGGCTACGGCCGTGGCCTGGAAAAGGCCATGGCGCGGCCGAAGACGGCCTTCGTGCTGCTCGCCTTGCTGTTCGCCGGCACCGCCACTCTGTTCACGACCCTGCAGTCGGAGCTGGTGCCGAGCGAGGATGTCGGCATCCTCGAAGCCAGCATCTCCGCACCGGAGGGAACCGGCTTCGCCGAGATGGACCGCTACATGCTCGAGGCGCAGGACAAATTGCTGCCGCTGACCAAGGAGGGTGCGGTCCGCAACGTCATCCAGCGGACGCCCGGCGGGTTCAGCGCGAGCGACGACTTCAACTCGGGTCGCTTCATCATCTTCCTGCGGCCGTGGGAAGACCGGACCGAGACCACGCAGGAGGTCGTCGGGGAGGTCAACAGGCGGCTGGCGGAGCTGCCGACGATCCGCGGCAACGCGACGGTGCGCTCGTCGATCGGCCGCGGCCGCGGACAGCCGATCAATTTCGTCATCGCCGGATCGACCTACGAGGATCTCGCCCGCGCCCGCGACCGCATCCTCGCTGCGGCGGAGGGCAATCCCGGCCTCGTCAATCTCGACAGCGACTATAAAGAAACCAAGCCGCAGCTGCGCATCGACGTCGACACCGCGCGCGCCGGCGATCTCGGAGTCTCGGTGTCCGACGTCAGCCAGGCGCTGCAGACCCTGCTCGGTTCGCGCCGCGTCTCGACTTATGTCGATCGCGGCGAGGAATATCGCGTCGTCGTCCAGGCCGAGGCGCCGGCCCGCGCCACCGAGGCGAACCTCGCCACCATCCATGTCCGCAGCCGCTCGGGCGCGCTGATCCCGCTGTCCAACCTCGTCACGATGAACGAGACCGCCGGCGCGCGCGATCTCGGCCGCTACAACAAGCTGCGGGCGATCACCCTCTCGGGTGCGCTGGCGCCCGGTTACTCGATGGGCGAGGCGCTCGCGTTTCTCGAAGAGCAGGCCGCCGCCTCGCCCGAAGTGACGGCAGTCGGCTATCGCGGCGAGAGCCAGTCGTTCAAGGAAGCCGGCGGTTCGATCTGGATCGTGTTCGCGCTGACCATCCTCGTCGTCTATCTGCTGCTCGCCGCCCAGTTCGAAAGCTTCGTTCATCCCGGCGTGATCATCGCGACTGTGCCGCTTGCCGTGGCGGGCGGTGTCGTCGGCCTCGCCGTGATGAGCCAGACGCTCAACCTCTACAGCCAGATCGGCATCGTCATGCTGGTGGGCCTCGCCGCCAAGAACGGCATCCTGATCGTCGAATTCGCCAACCAGCTGCGCGATCAGGGACAAAGCATCGGCGATGCGATCCGCACCGCCTCGATCCGCCGACTGCGCCCGATCCTGATGACTTCGATCGCGATGGTCGCCGGCGCGGTGCCGCTGATGCTGGCCGGCGGCGCGGGCGCCGGCGCGCGTCAAGCCATCGGCGTGGTGATCGTCTGGGGTGTCTCGATTTCGACCATCATCACGATCTTCCTCATTCCGCTGCTCTATTCGCGACTTGCCCGCTATACGGGCTCGCCGCTTGCGGTTACCCGAAAGCTCGAAGCGGAGTTGAGGGGAGGGCGAGGGGAGCCTGCGCCCGCAGAATAGGGAGGGATCATGACGGGAATTGCGTCGCGTTCGCAGCTGAGGATGTCGTTTCTCCGCTACGCCTTGATAACGGTTCCCGCGATCCTGCTGCTCGGTACGCTGTCGGGGCGTGCGTCCAATTCCGGTTACGGCAACGACTGGTTCGATGCGCTCACCAGGCCGGCGATCATGCCGCCTTCCTGGGCGTTTCCGGTCGCCTGGACGATCCTCTACATCCTGCTCGGCCTCGCGCTGGCGCTGATCCTCCACGCACGCGGCGCCCGCGGGCGCGGTCTCGCGGTGACCTTGTTCCTCGTCCAGCTCGCGCTCAATCTCTCCTGGTCGCCGATCTTCTTCGCCGCCCACCAGATCCGGATTGCCTTCTTCGTGATCGTCGCGATGTTCGTTGTCGCCGCGGTCACCGCCTGGCTGTTCGGCCGCATCCGCAGCCTCGCCGGCCTGCTGATGCTGCCCTATCTTGCCTGGCTGCTGTTCGCCGCGACGCTCAACTGGCAGTTCGTCCAGGCGAACCCGGAAGTGGCCGCGCTTGTACCGGGGCAGCAGAGCGCCAATATTCGGGTCTGAATCCTGCCGCTTTCGGCGCGCCCCGCGCGTTGGACGCGCGAACATCTTGGCCGAGGAGCCCGTTATGCAGTCCCAGAACCGCCTGTTCGACGATGTCGTGAAGATGATGAACGGCGCCGCCGGCACCTTCGCCGGCATGACCCGCGAGGCGGAGGGCGCCTTTCGCGAGCGCGTCCGCGAGTGGGTCGGCGGGCTCGATCTCGTCAGCCGCGAGGAATTCGAGGCGGTGAAGGCGATCGCCGTCGCCGCGCGCGAAGAGAATGCAGTGTTGAAGGCCCGGCTCGATGCGCTCGACGCCCAATCGGCGGCCGGAACTGGCGCCGCAGCGGCCGGCAATGGGCCGGATGTACAGTAATCCACAACATATTGTATGTGGGCGCCGACTCCGACTTGCACCGCAACATAGAGGGAGGCAGGCTCCGGGTGAACAAAAGCAGGACCCAGGGGCATGATGGACGTGGACGAGTTTGAGCTGGAGCGCGAAACGAGCGCGCCCATCGACATGCTCGAACATTATTTCACCGCTCACGGCTGGAGCTGCGAGCGGGGCGAGGACGAGATCGTCGCCAATTTCCAGGGAAGCTGGGCACAATATGAATTGCGCGCGATCTGGCGCGAGGAAGACAATGTCCTGCAATTCCTCGCACTGCCCGACATCCGCGTCGCCACCGACAAGCGCCTCACCGTCTACGAGACGATCGGCCTGATCAACGAGCAGCTCTGGCTCGGCCATTTCGAGCTGTGGGCGAGCTCCGGTCTCGTCCTTTTCCGCCACGCCGCCCTGCTGGAAGGCGACGACGGCGCGGTTCTGACCCTGCAGCAGGCCGAAACCCTCGTCGAAGCGGCGATCGAGGAATGCGAGCGCTTCTACCCGGTCTTCCAGTTCGTGCTCTGGGCCGGCAAGACCCCGCAGGAAGCCATCGCAGCCGCCCTGATCGAGACCCAGGGCGAGGCATGACGCCAGCCCGAAGTGGTACTTCGGGCTGAGCAGATTGGCTTTTCCCAGTTGAACAACCCGCTCTCGGTCCTTTCTCATCCTCTCTGTCCGCCACGCGGATTGGAAGGGGATGACCAAGTGCGCTTTGCCCCCGGCAAATCGCAGCCATGCCGGGGCATGTCGAGGCTGGTCATCTGAAAGCTGGTGGAGGGGCCCGCCACCGCCGATAGCGCCTCCACCATCCCCCTCCCCATCGCCTGTGGCGACAGGGAGGACAGCATCCCGACAAGGGGTTACTCAAATCCGATCGCGTAGGGTTCCTGGCTGCGCGATTTGACTCTAAGTCATGTTCCCTCTATGTTCCTGCTCGCGAAACCGTCCGGCTGCTCCCCACAGCCGCCGGGCCGGAAGCCGGCCCCCGGACGCGGCGGGTCGGCTCATTCCATTGCCGACCGCGATTGCGTAAGGCGCGCCCTGAACCAACTCTGTTCGGAGCGGCGCGCATGACCCTGTTCGAAGGACCCATCTGGCTGATCGGCTGCGGCAACATGGCCGGAGCGATGCTGGAGGGCTGGCTGCGTGCCGGCGCCGATCCGCGATCCTTCACCGCGGTGCGCCCGAGCGGCAAGCCGGTCGCCGACGGCGTGCGCGTGCTCACCGCTTTGCCGGAGGACGAAGTGCCCGCGCTCGTCCTGCTCGGGGTCAAGCCGCAGAAACTTGACGAGGTCGCGCCGTCGCTGGCGCCGGCGCTCGCGGCCGAGACCATCCTCGTCTCGATCCTCGCCGGCGTCGAGCTCGGCGCCTTGCGGGCGCGCTTCCCGGCGCCGGCGACGATCGTCAAGGCGATGCCGAACCTGCCGGTCGCGCTCGGCAAGGGCGTGATCGAATTGCTCAGTGACTCCACCGATACCGCGGCGCGCGACCGGGTGGAGCGGCTGATGGCGGCACTCGGCCATGTCGAATGGTTCGAGGACGAGGCGGGCTTCAACATCGCCAGCGGGCTCACCGGCGCCGCCCCGGCCTTCCTGTTCCGCTTCCTCGACGCGCTCGCCGGCGCCGCCACCGAACTCGGCCTCGCGCCCGATCAGGCCGCCCGTCTCGCCGCCCGCATGGCGGAAGGCGCGGCCGCCCTCGCCGCCGGATCGGATGCTACCCCGAGCGAGCTCGCCCGCCGTGTCGCCAGCCCCGGCGGCACCACCGAGGCGGGGCTCAAGGTGCTGGACTCGGGGGAGGGCCTGAAGCCGTTGATGCTGCGCACTCTCGATGCCTCCCGCCGCCGCGAAGCGGAACTCGCCGCCGTTGCCCGCCGCGGCTGAAACGGAACAATCACCCGTCGCCGTCATTCGCCTTCGCACAACAGGAGGTTCGACATGGCCAATCCGGAACAACCCAATAGCCGCCTGATGTGGATCATCGGGCTGATCCTGCTTGCCATCGTCATCGTCGTCGCGCTGTGGGCGTTCACGGGCGCCGGGCCGGTTCCCTGAACGCGTAACGTCCGGTTCAACGATGCTTGCGGGGCCGGCACCCGCAATTGACGCTCCCCGCGCCGGGCCCTATCCCCCAGCCTCACCCCTGAAACAGCGGCGAGTGCAATGACCGACCAGCGACCCTATGACGACCGTGACGGCTTGATCTGGCTGGACGGCAAGCTCATTCCGTGGCGCGAGGCGAACGTCCATGTCCTCACCCACGCGCTGCATTACGCATCGTCGGTCTTCGAGGGTCAGCGCGCTTATGGCGGCGAGGTGTTCCGTCTCACCGATCACAGCACCCGGCTGAAGCGCAGCGCCGAGATCCTCGGCTTCGAGATCCCGTTCAGCGTCGAGGAGATCGACCAGGCCTGCCGCGACGTGCTCAAGGCCAACGACCTCACCGACGCCTATCTCCGCCCGGTCGCCTGGCGCGGATCGGAGCAGATGGGCGTGTCGGCCCAGAACGCCAAGATCCACCTCTCGGTCGCCGCCTGGTATTGGGGCGCTTATTTCGGTGAGGACGCGGTCCGCAAGGGCCTGCGCCTCGACATTTCGAAATGGCGCCGCCCCGCGCCCTACACCGCGCCGGTGGAGAGCAAGGCGGCGGGGCTGTACATGATCTGCACCATGGCCCGCCATGATGCCCAGGCGAAGGGCTATGACGATGCCCTGATGTTCGATTATCGCGGCCAGGTGGCGGAGGCCACCGGCGCCAATGCCTTCTTCATCCGCGAGGGCAAGATCTACACGCCGACGCCCGATTGCTTTCTCAATGGGATCACCCGGCAGACCGTGATCGGCCTCGCCCAAAAACGCGGCATCGAGGTGATCGAGCGCGCCATCTGGCCGGAGGAGCTGGAAAGCTTCGAGGAATTCTTCCTCACCGGCAGCGCCGCCGAGGTGACGCCGGTGTCCGAAGCGGGGCCGTGGCGGTTCACCGTCGGCGAGCTGTCGATGCAGCTGCGCCGCGACTATCTCGATCTGGTCAACCGCCGCACCTCCAACACCTGATCCGTGCGTCCGGAAAGCCCCCTTCTTTTCGTGCCGCGGCACGGCGGTTAGGGGCTTCCGCAACGCGCCGCGGCGGCTATAAGGCCGCCACCCTGCTGGGGCGTCGCCAAGTGGTAAGGCACCGGTTTTTGGTACCGGCATTCGCAGGTTCGAATCCTGCCGCCCCAGCCAGCACTTAGCTCTGTTATCCACAGGGCATTCCGCAATCCGTTCCGCAATCCTCATGCCTTGCGCTCCAGTTTGGCGACCGCAGAATCACTGAGGCTCGCGGTCATCGCCTGGTAGGTGTCGAGCATCCGGTTGACGGTGGAGACGGTCCAACCGAGGTAGGATGCAATCTCGGAAGGTGTGGCGCCGGCTTCAGCCAGCTTCGTGCAGGTCGTGCCCCGCAGATCGTGAAAGTGCAGCCCATCGAGGCCCGCAGCGAGCGTCGCCTTCCGCCACGTATGCTGAAAGTGAACCTTGCCCCAAGGCTTGCCGCTAGGGGTCGTGAGGATCGTCAGAGCGCGCTTAGGAACGGCGTCCAATGACGTGCGCAGCTCGATCCGAGCGGGCATGTCGATCTTGCGCTTGCGCTTGCCCTGCCGAAACTGGATCCGCTTGCCGTCGTAGCTTGCCCAGCCGAGCTTCAGCAGGTCGCCTTGCCGCTGACCCGTCCAGAGCGCCAGATCAAGCGCTAGGCGCATCTCAAGGGGCGCTACAGCGCGGAAAGCCGCGACGTGCTCGGGCAGCCACAGCTTGTCGGCGCGATCGGCCTTGTAGAGCTTCTTAGGGCGCGTAGCGTGGTTGAGCGAGATCAGCCCGCGGTCGCGGCCCCACTCCAGAATGATGCGGAGTACGCCGAAGATCGCGTCGGCCTGCCGCAGCGAGGTCTTGGCCATTTCGTCGCGCCAATCCAAGAAGCGCGGCCGGATCTTAGGATCCTCGATGGCGGCAAGGGGGTAGGTGCCCCACTTGCGCTCGATGCGAGCGATCGCCGCCAGATAGTCGACCTTGGTGCGCGGGGCGAGCTTCGCCCAGACGGGGCTGCGCTGGTAACCTTCAATGACCGACTGGAGCGTGCCGACTGTCCGCGCGACAATGGGCGCCGCAATCGCTGCATGGTAGGCGCGCATGAACGCCGGAGAGCCCTTGCTGAAATCCTCCGCTTCGTCGCCGGCGAGCGGGCGCAAAGCGCCGTATCCGCGCAGATTGTAGTAGGTGCGCCGCGTGCCGTCAGAAAGCACCTTACGGCTCTCGTACACGCCTTTAAGCGGCACGCGCATTTGCTGCCTCCCATTCCTCGAGCGGCGAGAGCTTGCGCGTTTGCTGCCGAGCGATGATCCCGGCGAGCAGATCTAATACGTGGTCATGTTGGCGAATGTCGTAGCGGTTGGTGCCCGTGACCGGCCCCGGCACAATGCCCCTGGCTCGCCAGCCATCATACTGCGCATGGCTGATATGCCCAAGGTACGCGCAGATGCCGTCCTTGCTTTGCAGTCTTGCGGAGGGGTCGAAGCCCGACGCCATCAGGCATCCCTCTCTCGGATATCGCAGCGCTCGCTGAGTACCGTGGCGTACCCGACTGAAAGGCGGCTTATGACTCCAAAGATGGAGAGCCGGACATGAGCCTCAAGCATGTTGCGGTCGTCGGTTCGATTGAGATCAAGATCGTAGAACCCCCACGATTCACCTGCGTCGCCACCGTCAAGCGTCCCCCGCTTGTGAATCATGATTTCAGTGCTGCCGGCCGAGTTCGAGATCACGAACTCGCTGTTGATGTAGGACTCGCGAGCGCGAGCACGCTTGGCGTTTTCGAACACATCCGGCGACCAGGCGTCGAATGAAGCGACAATTCGGCGCGCGACCTCTGTCGCCTGCGATACGGGCATCCAAACCCGGTTGGTGAATTCGCCGATCAACATGAGCTGCAGCGTGTCTTTCAACGTGAAGACCCACCTGCCGACGCTGGGAAGCTTGCGTCCAATCCCGCTGAATACGCCGCGGTCGAGACCGTTCCTAAGCTGCCGAGCGTCGATGCCGGAGATCAGGACGGCATCGCCGAACCCGAACTCTTCCGCCATCGCCATCGCGAAACCGATCTCAATTGGGTCCTTATCGCCAGCCATGGAAAACCTCTTGTGCCGTGTTGATACTCAGGTGAGTACATCAATCCGACGTGAGTAGCAAGCGATAAACAAGGCGGGGGCCGAAGCCCCCGCCCTAGATCGTCAGATCGCTTTTATGCTCTCGTGTGCCACGCCCAGCAGCCGGCTGATGCCTTCGAACGCCCTTTGCTGGTCGCTCGAATGTAGGGATGAGAAACCCGGGCCATCCGCTGCCTCGTAGCAAACCTGAAGGAGGGCTATGGCTTCTAGAACAGCCGCTTCCGCCGTGTCGGCGTGTTCCTGTTCCGGAGCGCTACCGCGTTTCCTCGCCGCCTCTGAGGAGTGGTCGTCGGCCGAGTAGACACGGCTTTGAAGCGGCCGGATCTGCTCGGGAGAGACGCTGAAGATCGGAGACTCGGTCACGACGTCGCCTCCATCTGGTCCACGTGCCTTGCCGCCGTGGCGATCAAGCGAGCCAGCCCGTTGAAGGAGCGCATCAGCGTTGTTTTGTTCTGCAGCTCGCCCCCCGCTGCTGCGATGCTCAAGGCCTCGGCCAAGCCCTCAGCCTCAGCCAGTATCGTTGCGGCTTCATCGGCATGGTGTTGCCGGTCGGTGTTGGCGGCCATCAGAACGCCTCCTCACGCTCGCCCTGGTCATCGACGTTGCCGCCGGAAGGATCATCGTCCTCGGCGTCGTCGGGGTCACCCGGGCCATCATCAACGCCAACTGCGTAGTGGCTGTAGACTTGGTACTGGCAGCCGACGTCGTCGCCAGCTTCGCAGCAGTCTGGATCCGAGACCTCGCACCCGGCACCGCGGGTCCAATACGGGTCATGCTTGACGAAGCTGTCCTCGAGGACGGGTTCCTCAAGGTCGGGGTCGCCGTCCAGGGTGTCGAGCTCGTCGATCGCGCGCTGGATCACTCGTTCAACGATTTTGCGAGGAGCGTGCGGGACGCCGAGCATGAATGCCAGGGTCGGGGGTAGCGTTAGTTGGTTGTTTAGATGGTCGGCGGTATAGGCACGCGTAGCCATGATCGTCTCCTTACGGACGCTGTGGTCAGAGCCGGGTGGAAGGGCCAACTTCCCCTCGGCTCGTATCTCTGTTAACAGGGTTTCTATGACTGGTCAAGAAACCGTGATAACAAGGAAGCGCCGCGGCCCATCGCCCACCGGGCGCGGAGTGCTCGTGGGTGTGCGACTGCATGCTGAGCAGCTTGCCGCAGTAGATGCTTGGTGTGCGAGCCAGGAAGACAGCCCTACACGTCCCGAAGCTATCCGGCGGTTGATCGAGAAGGGGTTGAGGGCTTGAGCCAGTCGCATGAGGGTCTCACCCCCGCTGACCTAGGAAAGGTCGTTTCTCTGGTGATCCTTGAGGTCGTGGCGGCGATATCTCCTACCCCAGCTATCGCCGACGAGAAGCTCGAGACAATCGCCAATCGCCTGATTTCAGCTTCTGAGCAGATGGTCTCGGGGGGCTCGAAGGAGGCGCTGCGCTGTGTCGCCGAGATGCTTATTCAATCGGATGCCGGCAATCGGTACGAGCATCCGTAGCCTACACATCTTTGGCGATGAGGTACCGGACAGCGCGTGGCAACGCGATTCACACTTGACTGGACGCTACATTCGTGAGCTATCGGGCGCAGACAGATTCTGAATGCGTTGTCAACGTTGACAACCGCGGATTTCAACGGCTCGTCGCATTTACGGGGATAAAACCATCCCCAGCCCGTTGCGTTGGCTTATTATCGCCTATATAGCCCCCATATACTCCTCATATGGAATGCACGGGAACGAACTTTACGGCTTGTCAAGGGTTCTCATGCTAGCCGGAGAATCTCCGGCCGATTGTCAACCACGAGGAGGAGGGAGCATAGTGTCGACGATGATAGAGCGCGCAGCCGATTTGCTGTTTCCAGAATCTGGACGGCAGACGCTGAATATCAAGTTTTTTTGCGGAGGCGATGATAACGTCACTGCACTGCAGCTTGCTGAGCAGGTCGTCCGAGCCGAAACCCAGATTCGCGGAGGGTCCGCACGCCTCGTCGAGCGGATCGACTCCTAACACTCAAACGCATTCTCATTGACGTGAGAGCGCACGCAGTGATAGCCGGCAACCTTTGATCCTTAGGTTGTCGGCTTCATGCGTTTCAAAGACCTGTATAAAATCGTAGATGCCGTTGAAGCGCCCCCAGTCCTTTTCGACGAACTGGTGACCCATGTGCGGAACCACCATCTCGGCGTGGGGACGGTAAAGGTCTATGCCGTAAAGGGCCTGTCTCCAAACCACCAGGCTCACTTCCGGCTGATCGATTGCGATCGAACCAGTTCCTATGACGAGGAGTTTCGCGACGTTGAAATAACGTACTGCGAATCCTTGGACGCGCATCCGCGCGAGCGACGCTACGCTCTCACCAAGGAACTTATGCACGTCTTCGATACCCGCGAGCAACTCGTGGACAGTCGGGACAAGTTTATCAAGCTTCTCAAGGAAATCCAGAATAAGCCTATGCCGGCGCATGCGAGCCCCGCTTTCAATGCAGAACTCGACACACGATGGATGGCTGCAATAATCCTATGCCCAAAACGATTTCGCGACCAACACGTCGAGGAATACCGGAAGGATGTTCTGCAAGATTTTGACATCGCAGAGCTATTCCGTATTCCTGAGTGGGTCGTGCCTTTCGTGATGGATGATTACTATGAAGAGGCGTTCGACTTATTGATCAACCAGTGAGGGGCTCGGGCGAACTTGGGAGGGGCTAGAGAAGTTTCCCTAGCGCCTTCTAAGATTGTGCTTTCGCGCTGCGGCTTAGCGATGAGGGAAAGCGGCTCCCGAGGAGCTGCGCTCGCGCGCTTGGTCAATTTTTCATCGCTCCCCAGTCCATGTTCGGCCGCAGATCGGGCGCCGTGATCGTGAGTCCCGCGAAACGGCCGGCAAGGATGTCGGCGGCATGAACCAAAGCCCTCTCCCTGGTTTCGGGTTTGCCGGACAGGTCGCGGATGATAGCCTTGGGGAGGCTCTGAACAGCTCGCAAGCAGTGGAAGCGAACGTCTGATTCGGTGAGGACTGGCATTGCTGTAGCCTGGAACATCGTGGCAACATTCAGTCAATGATTCGATTGCCGGAGGTTTGAATAGCGATACCGGAATGGGAGCTTTGGGCCTGCGCCAACGAGATGATCCGCCAGCATCGAGATGATGCAAAGATCGTCGCCGGCCAGCGCGCGGACGAGTTGCTAATGAAGGGCGACATCGAAGGCGCGAGCACCTGGCAGGCCATCATCCGGCGGATCGAGCAGCTGACACGCGCGCCCGGGGCGTCGCTCCAATGATTACACGACCAGCTACGGAGATTTGTTCGCTATCAAGCATGCAGGCGACCCTTGACGCGCGGAAACTTGGCCGCTTAGCTAGAAGACAATGGCCTACGATTGGTCACAAGCTTGAGAGAAAAAGCATGAGCTCGAACGAAGTAGAAATTCAGCTGGGGCAGCCGACGTACTCACCGCCTCGCGGGGCTTGGGTATACAATATAACCATCGCAATTCCAAGAATTGAACAGGACTATTCTATCGCCATTGCAGTGAAGGAAAGTGTTGCGGAGGCGCATCGGGAGAAGGTGGCTCTCGAACTGCTGAGTGAGATATGCCAAATGATTGCCGACCAGGCAGATCGTGATGCGGCCGCCCAATGACGGGGCGCTAGCGTTGAGAACACTCATCCGAAGATTGGTCCGCTGGCACTGCATCGAGGGACGGCGAGGGAGCGAGGATTGAAGATGTGCAATCGCTACCGCATGTCCGCAAAGCAGGAGGAGCTTGCTCTCCGCTTCGGAGTGGATCCGGCGCTCGTCATGCCGGAACCGGAAACGCTTCCCCCACCAGAGCTGTTCCCCGATCGCATCGGATGGATGGTGCGCGAGGAAGACGGCGAACGCATCCTCGATGTGGCAGCGTGGGGCTTCCCGACTAAGGTCCGCGGTGCCAGCGGCAAGATGTTGGACAAGAAGGTAACGAATGTCCGCAACCTTTCGAGCCCGTTCTGGCGATCGTCGCTCAAGGACCCTGCCAAGCGCTGCCTGGTGCCGGTGACGGACTTTTGCGAGTGGGAAGGCGAGAAAGGATCGAAGCTGGCGCGATGGTTCTCGGTGCCGTCGCGGCCGATTTTCTCCTTCGCCGGCGTGTGGCGGGAGACCGAAGCCGGCAAGGCGTTTGCGTTTCTCACCTGCGGCTACGAAGGCGATCCTGCAGCGCACATTGTCGGGCGAGTGCATCCCAAGGCTTGTCCCGTCATTCTGCATGAAGACGATGAAGAACGCTGGTTGCGTGGGGAGACCGATGATGTCTGCACGTTGGCATCGGCATTTCCCTCTCAGCTAATGTCAATCGCCTGATCTATGACGGAAACGGTCGTCGCGCGCGTTCGCAAGAAGGTAATCCGGGCGCAGCGCAACAAGCAGGGCACGCGCTTCACCCCGGAAGAGATGGACCTGCTCCTAGAGATTGGGCAGTATGAGCTCCTCGCCGCCCAAGAGGCAAAGGAGTTGAAGGAACTCGCGCGTCAGCGGCCGGAGGCTCGTGAGGCGCGCGAGGCCAGCGTACCAGCGAGAGAACGTGCGGATCGCGCCATGGTCGGACCCGCTCCGTCCACCCCCGAAGAAGCCCTCGAGCGCGCACGCCGCTTAATCGCGAGCGGCAAGAAGCCTGCAAAGCGAAAGTCGTGAGCCGTACCTACAATGCCTGGCCGGCCGCCATGCGGCGAGAAACCGCGGCGAGCTACCTCGATATGTCCGTTGCTGAATTCGAGCGAGGCGTGTTCCATGGGAAGATCCCGCAGCCGATCATGTTCGTCGAGCGGGAACGATGGAGCAAAGTCGCCTTGGATGAGGCCCTAGAGGGGAAGACCGGCCGCCATATGACCGATTGGCGCTCTGAGCAGCCGCTGTACAAATCCCAGCCGCAATTCAATCCAGCATCCCCTGCGCGCGAGGCGGAACTCAACTCGGGTTATGCGTTCACACCGGCGTCGTTGGCTGAGCGATGGCAGTGCAGCGCCCAGTCGATACGTGCGATGATCAAGAGAGGCGATCTCACCGCCCTCAGCTTTGGCAAGTCGCACCGGATCCGGCCGGAGGAGGTCGCACGGATCGAGTCCTGCGTAACGGAGCCGAGGAAAGAATGACCAAAGCCGTGCGCTTCACGCAAGCCGATCTCACGCGTGCGATCCGCGGTTGTGTCGCTGCCGGGTTGGACATTGTGAGCGTGGATATCCAGGCGGGTGGCGCCATCGTCGTGCATGCGTGCGGCAGTCTCCCGATCGAACCTGCCAACGATGGGATGCGATGTTTGAGAACCGCTAGCCTCCACTGCAACGAGGATACGTGCGTACGCTGATCGTTCCCGCCAGCAAGATCGATTTCGTCCAGTCCGCAGAGTGCGGGCAATGGGTGCTCGAACATTGCGCCCGTGGCGTGCAGGGGCGTGTCGGCTCCAACGGCGCCTATGCCCTCACGTTCGTTGATGATGACGAAGCCGATGCGTTCCAGGCTGAGTGGCTGGCCTGAAGCCAGCATCGATAGCCGCAAACACCCCAAGTTAGAACGGCTGCCAATGCCCATCACGATCGGAGAAAATACGATGCAGCTTGCGCTGCTGCCACGCAGGCAGCCGGGAGGTTCCCGCTGAAAGATTCCTCAGAGACAGGTAGGCCCACCAATGGTCGCAAAGTTCCTGGAATCTATTTGCCGCGAGTTCACCTACGGTTTCTCCCGCTTCTGCCTGCCGCAGCATGTACCCCGGAGGAGCATCTTCGTTCCCCTCGTGCCATTCGAGGCGCACTTCACCTCCAGGCCAACGCTCATCGTTATACCGGGCGTGTTTAGCGGTGTTGGCGATTGCTTCGCACATCGCCTGCTGAGGTATGTGATAATAGAGATCCGCCAAGAAGAGGTCGGCAGAGAATTTTTCTTTGCGCTTTCGAGCCTCAATTGCGAGGGAGTTCTCTACCCAGTTGCGGAGGCTTTGGGCGGCTATGCATACATTGATAGCCGCATACGCTAGAGGTTCCGGCTCGTCTGGGTACGCGATCTGAATTTCACGAAAGACTTCAGCGTCCCACGTGAGCTTAGTCCACATGCTCGCCACGTCACGTATGATGGCGGTGTGCAGAGTTGCGCGCTCAAGCGGGGGGGACGGTCTTCTTGCCATGGCGCCGCTTACCATCAGTAGCACGCATGGCCTAACGGTAGCTTTCCTCCTGCTGCTCAAATGTGGTCGACCTACCTCCGTCGACCACTCCGAAGATCGCCCGATTGCCTTGCTTGGCGTCATGTAGAGCTTGTGCATAACCAGCTAGGATCTCGTTGGGAGCAGTGTCGCCCTCGACGATTTTACCGCGGCACTCTCCGCTCGTGCGGGACGCAGCGTCCAGGAGAGAGGCTAACGTCTCGAAATCGGAGAGGCCGGCGCTGACGAGAGTTCCTGCAAAGATCGCCATCACAGCCTCATTGGCCACCATGAGTTCGTGAACTTGCCTGGTCAGATGGTCGTGCGCTTCCTGGGCGCTGATCGTTTCATTCATCACAGCCTCTGCCTTTGTTTTCTGTGGTTGGTAGTCTGGGAGAGTTCATACCCAATTGCCGCGCCGCGGAGGCTCGAGACGTCGCCGATCTGGTTCATCTGAGCTAGAAGGTCTTGCGTCATCACCGCGCCGCGGAGATCGAAGTTGACCATCCGGCCCGAGCCTCCGCCGTTGGGCGACACGCTGACCCGCTCGCCACGCGACACCCGTGCCACCGGGCTGCCGTTCACGCTAAGCAGATTGCGATCGATGCCGCCCCGGCCGGCGATGCTAAAGGCGCCGCCGTTTGCCATGCCGGTGACGTTTGCCATCGCCGGAACCTTCGAACCTCCGAAGCCGCCGAATTGCCCGACAGCCCCCGCAACGCCTTCGATCGCGCCTAGCCAGTCCCCGCGCTTGATCGAGCCGACGATACCCTGCAGCGAACTCGCGATGTTCTGAGCCATGCCCGCGAAGGCCTCGGCGGTCTTCTTCGTCGCTGTCTCGGCTTGCCCGACCATGTTGTCATCGAGCCGCGCCATGTGGTCGCCGATGCTCGTCACCATGTCAGGAATGTAGCTGTTCCGCACCACAACGTCGTCGAGCCACTTGAAGGCATTTGCGACGGTGCGGATCTTCGACATGACGCTTTCCCAGACCGCGTTGAGCTTGTCGAGGATCCAAGTCTTCACGGTCGTGTAGAGGCCGACGATGATCGGCTTGATCGTGTCCCAGTTCTTCCACGCCAGGTAGACTGCGCCCACAGCCACCGCGAGCGCTGTAATGACGGCGCCAACCGGGTTCAGGGCAAGCACCATCAGCGCTTTGCCCATTGAGAGGATCAACGGGATCAAGCTCGACACGATGGGGCCGAGTTTGAGGACAACCGGGAGTAGGGCGCTGAATGCCGTTACGACCGGGCTCAGTGCCAAGAGGACGGGTCCGAGAGCTGCAGCGATGGCGCCCGCGCCGACGATGAACGTCTGAGTTGCCGGCGATAGCTCGTTGAACTTGATCAGGATGCCGGTGAAAGCTGTGATCAGCGGTGTGAGCGCCGGCAAGAGCTTGGTGCCGATCGTGATCTGCAGCTCTTCCCAAGCGGCCTGAGAGGCCTTCACCTGGTTAGCCGTGCTGCCGGAGGTGCGGGCGACGTCGCCCTGAGCGTTTTTCGTCGCCTCGAGGATCAGCGCATAACGGGCCTGGATCTTCTCCTGCTCAGTCAGCGTGCCCCCGAGAGATCCGATACCAAGCTCGGCCGCCTTCGCATTCACCGCGGCCTCCGAGAGGAAGACGCCGAACTTGCGCAGCGGTTCGCTTTCGCCCGACAAGCCCGACTGCAGCGCAGCCAACGCATCTTCGCCGCTGGTGTTGTGGAAAGAGGCAAGGTCCTGCGCCAGCACTGTGAAGGTTTGCGACATTTTCGCCGCCTCGGCGCGGGTCTTGCCCATCTGGTTGAAGTAGAGGCCGAACGTCTTCGCCCCTTCCTGCATCTCGCGTGTCGAGCGGCCAAGGGCGTTGCCCGTCGCCTCCGCCCACTTGTTCATCTCGCCGGCCATCTCGCCGAACGTCTGATCAAAGGCGGATTGCAGCTCGGCAGCGTCACTGGCGGCCGTGACAGCGCCTTTCCCAAACGCGAGCAAAGGGGCTGAGACCGCTAGCGAGAGGCCAGCGCCCGCTTTGGCCAGGTTCGCGCCGACGCTGCTCAGCTTCTTCTGAAGCCCCGCCATCTGGCGCTGCGCTTCCGTGGCGCCATTCCGAAACGCAGCTGTCTCCAGGCTCAAGTTAACGGCAAGGGAGCCGATTAGCGAGGTGGCCATGTCATTCCTCAGTCTTGAGCGGCCTCAGCCGCAGGATAGGGCGGCGCGCCGGCTCAGCCCGTGTGCCGAATGCCGCGCGCTCCGATCTCGTCCCAAAGGAACCGCCAGACCCGGAAAGCCTCGTCGAGCGGCAAGGCGCGGTCGTAGAAGGCGGCGGCGGCGCACCGAAACGAACCGGGGTCGCCGAAGCCTCGAGCGCCGATCTGGTAAGGAAGAGAGGCGTAACCGGGTGTGCCACTGCTGTTCACCGCCCAGGGCGTGATCCCGTAGCGATCTTCCCGGTCGTACCGCACCAGCTGCCCTCCCTCGACGAGGGAGATATAGCTGTATTGGTCCTGAGAAGGGTTTGCGCTGCGTACGACACCCGGTCCCCCGGTGATTGCCGTGGTACCTGAGGACGAGACTGCCCAGTCGGATGAAGAGTCATTCCAGTAGACGCGCCGGTCTGCGCCACGATTGAGCCAGAACACGGTCTGGGGTCCCATTGTCCGTCCGAAAGCGTCGGGAAGGTCGCGGATTGGATCCGTGGCAATGATGATTGCAGTGTGGCCGTAGGCGGTCAGGTTGAACGGGGTCTGGAACCCGATCGTGTTGGTAAGCCGCGCGTAGTTCGGCCCGTAGGTCGGCGTTCCGATTACCTGCAACGGAGCTGCCGGATTCGCTCGGTTGGCGATGCTGGCCCCTTGGGTTCCGCCCATGAAGTACATGCCAAGACACGTCTCCTGATATGGAATGCGGACGTCGTGTCCGGTGTGCGAGGTAAACGTTGCGTCGGTAACGCGGGTGACGACGGACATATCAACTTTCCTCGATCTTCGGCGGCTTCAGCCGCATGATGGGGCGGCCATCGCGGCCAGTCGGGACGGCAAGAGGCTCGGGGGGGGGGGGAGAGTTGCCCCCTGCCGTCCCGTGAGGCGCGGCGCCTCGGGATGTAGGCGCCGGCTCAGTCATCAGCTGGAGAGGTCAGTGATCGCAGCGGCGAACGTGCCCTTGGTAAAGCCGGTCGGCTGCTTAACGGCGAGGCCAACGCGCTCCTCGGCGAGCAGAGTGACCATGTTGCGGCGGAAATTATCGCTGTCTTCTGTGCTGATCTCGACGCGGGCCGCCATGCGGTCATAGAGAGTTGCGGAGCCGCGAAAGTCTCCGACGAGGAAGGTGCCAGGCGCCATTGCCTGAGATGCCACGACAGGCAGCCCCCAGAGGCGCGGCTGCAGCGTTTCCTGGGGATTGCCGATGATGTAACCGCCGGCTGCGTCCTTGATCATTTGCATGCCCACCCAATCGGACGGGTGCATGACAATCCCTGTCGCCGGGATGTTGGCGAGTGCATTCTGGAGAATGGCCGCAGCGATGACGTCCAGCTTCGTTGGCGCGGCAACCACGAGGCTCCCGGCCGCGAAGCCCGTGGCGTTGGTGTAGATGCCGCTGAGATCGGTTCCGGTGCCGGCACCGTTCAGCAACTGGTTGTCTTCGACAATGCCGAGGCCAAACAGGAGCTCGTTGTCGATCGTGGCGCGAAGCTGCGGCGCATCGTCAAGGATCTGGCGCGATGCCAAGGTCCAGTGTGCTACGGTCCGGATAGGAACCGGCACCAGGTCGAAAGCATAATTGCTCTCCGGCTTCAGGGCGCCTTCGGCGACCGTAGCCGCGTTGTTGGTTCGGGTGGTCTGACGCGGATACTCGACAGAACCGGACGAAACCGGAATCACCGGAAGCAAGTCGCGGATCAGAAGTGGGCGCAACGGCATCGAGACCACGTTATCGCGCTGAGCGGGAGCGAGCGGCCCGCCGCTGGTCGTGCCGCTGGTGATCGCCTTAACGTCGATGCCGATGCGCCGTCCTGCCCCTGCGTTCTCCAAGAACGATTTCACCTCGGCAGCGTCAATAAACTGCTGCCCCGGTGTGACGGGGTCTCGGTGCTGACCGATGTCGGTGGGGATGCGGGCGAACTTCTGCTCGAGCTCGTTCATCACCGACTTGACAAAGCCGGCCTCCTCGAGCGCCTTCTTCACATTCTCATCGAGAGCGTTGATTTGCACCTCGACGGCGTCGGTGTGCCTCTGCAGCAGATCCTTGATTTCCATTTCAGTTCCTTCCGATGTTGGCGAGCCGAGCCGTTGCTTTCGTGAGGATCGCGGCCAGCTCGGCGTCGGCCTGCGTCTCGTCCTGATGTTCGTTGATTGCCTTCCATGCAGCGCCGGCCGCTGCCTTGGCGCGACGGCTTGAGAGCCCGCTCTCCTGCAGCAGCTCGGCAATGTCGCGCGGGCCGGTAATCGCTTTGACCGCGGTCACGCGGGTTGCGTCATTCATCGGGATGGCGACGAGGCTGCCTTCGAAGAGCTCAGCCTCCGACACGAGCCGAACGCCCTTAGCATCGTGCGTCGTCTTGGTCGGCTTCCAGCCGATCGAAAGACCGGTGAGCGCGCCATCCTTGGCTAGCGCGTGCGCTTCCTGGGCGTCACGGGTGGCGAGGGTCAGAGCGCCTTTGACGTAGAGCCCTTCAGAGCGCTCCTGCCATTCCTTCCAAGCGCCGATCGGCCGCTGCATATCGTGATGGAGCAGCATCGGCAGGGGCGCTGAGCGGCTGGCGAGCGTCTTGGTAAGGCAACCGGGAAGCAGCTTGTCGCCGCCGTGGTCGACGTTGCCAAAGCCAGCCAGCAGGCCCTCGATGGCGCCGCTGTCGCTCAGTTGCTTAATCTCAAATGGGGAACCCGCGTATTCCATGAACGCACCTCAGCTGTCGGGAGCAAGCCCGTTTTCCAGCCGATCGGCGCGTTAGACGCGGGGAAGATCGGTGCCGCGACGTGGCAGCCACGTGTTAGCGAGGTCGGGGCTAGCAGGTTGTGGGAGCAAGATCAAGTCTCTGGTGGTAGTTCTGCGGCGGCCAAGTGTGCAGCTTGCTTAGCCATTCCGAAGAACCATGCCGAAGCGGTCGCCTGGTTGTGTGTGGTGGCGATCAGCTCATTAGTGAGCGAGGCAATGCCGGCCATGATCTCCCGGTACTGGAAGCCCTCCGTGGCGAGCCGGGCGATGTGCTCTCTCAACTCGTGGTGAACCAGCAGCCCACGCTGCAGCTCGGCGTCCGTGATCTTCGTCATGCTTGTTCTCCTTGAGTTGTACGGTCGACGACATGCCAGCCGGTGCGGCGGCTCAGTGCCGCGGCGTAGGCGCGAGCCTCGGTCTCGGTTGAGTAGTCTTGCGGCGCAGTGCTCAGATCACGTCCGTCCCGCGGGAAGATCGCGACACGGTAGTCGCCAGTCTGCCGCGCTGTGATCGCGATCGATGTCCGTCGAGGCTTGCTTCTCATTGGGCCTCTCCGAACTCGCGGAGAGCCCAAGGCTGCGTGTCGGCATAGTACCGCTCAACGATCTCGCGTTCGTGCGCCGTGCGCGCTTCCCAGGCGGCCATAACCCGCGGCCCGTGGCGCTCCCAATCGGAGCGCATGGCGAGCATGACGGCCTGTTGGACCTCCGGGCTTTTCTCGTGCCACAAGCCGTCGCCGTGCGGACCCAGATAGCCCTCGCCGTTGAACAGGCACGATCCGGGCCCGTAGAACAGGTCCTCAAGCTCCTGATCACTGAGCGCTGCGCGCCCTTTCGATATCCTCCGCTTAATTGGCATGCTTCTCTCTCCGGTTGCTGGTGAGTGCAGGCGGCCTCGGCGCCTCGCTCGGTGCGCCCGCGTCGAGGTCCAGTTCGCGAACAAGGCGGGCGAAAGCGACGCGTGCGTCACGCTCCATCGCGACTGCAGGATGGGCGCGGATCGTCCCCCGCTCGTCCGTGAAGGTCAGGCCGCCATGGGCGGCGAGAGCATCTCGCGCCTGTCCCATGCGGTCCCAGGCTTCGCACGCTGCCTGGAGCAGTCGCAGGTGGTGCGGTTCGAGCGTGTAGTCGCGCATGACTGCGCACCACCATTCGACGGCGCTGGCGGACAGGTGGGTAGGCGGTTCAGGATGGTTGTTCATCGTTGGTCTCCTTGCTCGCGCGGAAGTAACCGGGGCGCCGCGCATGTGGTTTGAGGGACCCGCCGGTCAGGAAGGCACTCGATCCTGAAGGCGCGACGCCCCCCCCGGCAGTGTGTGTTGCCGCTCATTCCGGCCACCCTGACGGACCGATGCGCGGCTTTGGCTTGAGTGGCTTGCCGCGGTCGTGCGCGTCCTTCTCATCGGCGCACTCACGGCAGATCCATTGATAGTTCGACCGATCGCCTGTGCCGCCTTTGGCCAGGCTGACGATGTGGTCAGCGATGCAGCCGACGCGGACAACGGGAGGTGTCTTGCGCTGGCATAGCTCGCACAGGATCACCTCACGCTTCAGCTGCTCACGGATGCGCTGGTGCTGTGTGCCATAGCCTCGCTGACTGGTGGTCTTGCCGCCATGATCCCACCGGCTCACTGGTCGTGCTCCGGCTCGTCATCCCAGATCACCTCATCAGGCGCGGCGGCCTCAGTGGCCGCGCCGAATATACCTTTAGGTATAAGGTGTATGTTGCGGGCGGTTTGGGCGGGTAGATTGGGGCGGTTTGGGGCGAGTGTTTGGGCACCGTTTGGGGCACCGTTTGGGGCACCATTTTGCACCTCGACCAAGCCGTGATTATCGCGCCGCTTGTTCTCGTCTCGACACACGAAAGCACGCTCGATCCGGCCTAACCGGAACAGCCGATCCATCGCGGCTTCCAGCCTCGCTTTGCCGATGTTCTTGCTTTCGGCCATCTTCGCGAATTGCGTTGGGGCGTAGTTAGGCGAAGGCATCTCGGAGACTGGACGGCGCTGCTTATTGCGCTCGGCGAGGCACGCCAAGAAAATGGCGTTATCGCTGCTTGCGCGGGCATTCTCGGCGATCGCGGCCTGCTGATCCTCCGGCAGGTCTCCATCTTGCACGAATGCCCATTGGTGCCAGCGGAAGGCGATGGTCTCGCCGTTCCTGGCATAGTTGGCCTTCTGCCGGCTGAGAACGCGCAGGTCGGGATCGGCCGCGTGGCCATTCTCGTCCTTGGGTGTCTCGAGGAAGATGCGCGATCGAACCTGGTTCTCCCAGGCGGTCGAGCCAGAGAAGGAGTCACCGGCCTTATTCGGATGGCCTAGCAGCAGCACGGCCCCGTTTGCCCGCATGGCAAGGCGGTTCATCAGTGACATGAAGGCTGCCACCTCCACGCGGATATTCTCATTGCCGGCGAATAGGTGCGCCACATTGTCGAGCGCGATGAATGCGGCGCCGTGCGCAATTGCCACACGCTCCAAAGCCCTGAACCGCGGCGTCGGGCGGATCAGCGGCGAGACGGTTCCGGTCTCATCCCGTTGCGGCTGCTCGAACGTAGCGAGCTCGGCGCCGATTTGCCCAGCCAAAGAAACAAGGTTCAGCTTGCCGGAGAGCGCGCTCAGAGGGGCGGCTAAGTGCGCGCAGATCGCCTTCTGCCGGCGGTGCAGCTCGTCCTGGTCGTCCTCGCAGCTGAGATACAGTGTCGGCTTCTGCTCGGTCGGAATGCCCATGAACGGCAGGCCGAGCGCGATACAGGTGCAAAGCTGCTGCGCGAGCAGAGACTTGCCCGCAGATCCCGGACCCGTGAGATAGGTCGCCTGGTTGTGCGGTATCCAGCCATCGAGCAGCCAGCGCCGATCGGGTGTTTCCTGATCCTGCCATGCGCCCGGATCCAGCAGCGGCATTTGCTTCAGATCGGCAGGGTCGACGTGAGGCGCGGCGTTGTCGATGGCCGCTCTCCAAGTGTGTTCACTGGCTAGGCGCTCGTAGGAGCGGAAAGCGATGGGATCATTATCCATGCGCGCCCTCCGTTCGCTCGAACATCTGCGCGACCATGAGAAGGCGAACGAGGCCGTCTGCCGTGTCTTTCAATTCGTCGCAGCTAGCAGGGGCGAAAGCGCGTTCGCCAGCGACGGTCACAATCAGGCGATAAAGCCCCTGTGCTCGGGTCGAAGTCGCCGAAGCGCTAAGCCCCGTAGCGTAGGTTTGAGCTTTCAGGAGGCGCTGCCGCAGCTTCCTCTCGTCCTCGTTCGCCCATGGCAAGAAGGTCTGGATCGGGTCCTGCGCGGGATTTGGTGCTGAGCTCATGCGCCTGCACCGTAGGCGGCTTCATCAGCTTGCTTTACCGCCGTCAGGCCATCATCGCCGCGCCACCAATGGCGCAGAATGATCGGCGGGATCTCTTCCGCACTTCGCCCGTAAGTTATTGATATTTGCCTGTGGGTAGTTTGCTCATTCCGCAGCGAGAGCGGCAGGGAAGCTGGCGCTAGGTCGGTTTTTGGTACCGGCATTCGCAGGTTCGAATCCTGCCGCCCCAGCCAACCGAATCCTCATGATTCGGCCTTAGAACAATTACTTGCACACAAATCTCTAGACACGCCAGCTAGACCCGGTTCGCCTGAATTGGCCCGGATTCGACGCCTATTGTGTACCGATTTGTGTACCGCTTTTTGTTCTGCCGAAGGACCGATTGGAGTCGGTATGACAGGCAGTCTCGCGCGCATAAGCACCTCGAACGACAACATAATCGAGCTGGACAGGGTTCGACCCGGTTCGGCTGAGCGGGGCTCTGGTAACCGCGATTTGTGTCCCGATTTGTGTACCGATTTTTCGACAAGTGCGGCTCCTCGGAAGGTCAAAAAGCCAAAGAAAAAGGAGCTGAACCCGGCACTTATCGACGATCTGAGGCGTGGAAAACTGGACGACTCAAAAACCGGTGCCTTGTCGATCGAGGTGCTTCCGAGCGGCAAGAAGAGGTGGCTCTACCGTCGGCGGATCGCCGGCCGCGGAGAGGTGGTGAAGCTGAGCCTCGGCCTTTATCCGGCCTACTCGATCGCCGACGCGCGGGAGTGGGCGAACGCGCTCAACCTGCAGATGGACACGGGCATAGATCCGCGAGAGGCGGCTCGGCAGGAGCTTCGCCTTGCTACGATGACCGTCGATCGGGCGCATGACCTCTACATGGAGGCCGTGCGCGAAGGCCGTTCCTCGCGGGCCAAGCGCATCAACAAGCCACGGACCGTCTCAGACAAGCTGGACATCTACCGGCGCGACATCGCACCTAAGCTCGGCCGGAAGATCATCTACGACGTCACGGAGACGGATCTCATCAAGCTGGTTGAAGCGAAGGGAAAGAAAGCGCGGGTGCGGGCGAACCGGCTAGCCGCGGAGCTCAAGGTCTTCTTCGGCTGGACTGCGTCGCTGCGGGGGCTCGAAGTCGGGCTGGAGGTCGATCCCTCCCGGCGTCTCGGCGACCTCCGCTTCCCGGAGGCGCCACGAACTCGGCGGCTAGCTCTTCAGGAGATTGCTTGGTTCCTCGAGGCCTTGGTCGAGGAAGAGCGCGACTATCAACGCGGCATGCTGCTTTGGCTTTTGACGGCCGCGCGCCTTGCCGAGGTGTGCGAGGCGCGCTCGAAGGAAGTCTGCGATGGGATCTGGACCATACCCGCCTCCCGGACCAAGAATTCAGTGGAGCATCGCATCGCCCTCGGCCCATGGGGCTGGTTGCTGATGCAGAACGGCGGTGACTGGGTCTTCCCTGCTCCGAAGCTCGACGGACCGAGGTCTCGCAATTGCTGGTACGTGGCCCGCAATCGTGTACGAAAAAGGATGGAGCAGCTCGCGGGACAGCCGATCGAGCGCTTTACGCCGCACGATTTCAGACGAACCTGCCGCTCCAACACGAAGCGGCTAAGGCTCGATTTCGAAACGGCCGAGGCGATGCTGAACCATGTGAAAAAGGGGCTTGAACGGACCTATGACACGTATGAGCTGGAGGAGGAAAAGCAGGCTTGGTTCCTGACGTGGGAAACGGAAATTGTCCGGATCGCCCGCGGGGCGGGAGTGGCGGAAGCACTGGGGGTTCCCCCAAACGTTCTTCCCCGGGTGACTAAGTCCGTACCGGAACTAGGCGTACGGCTCGGGTAGGAGCCTCAGGAGACCGGTCGCGAGCTCTGCGTTGCGAAAGACCCTGCTTAGGCGAAGCGGGTCGGCGCGATCCCGTTCATTTCCGCACGGCCGGACACGAAGAGGATCGACACCGCCGGGTTGATCAGACGCGCCTCGCGCGCCAGTTCCGCGCTCGTCATTCCAGGCATCAGATAGTCGGTTGAGAGGAGGTCGGGGTTCATTTCGTCCTTGATCGGGTTAAGGGCTTCATCTGCTGAATGCGCTTCCGCGACGTGGAGGCCGAGGTCGATGCGCATGTCGGCGGTATTCATCCGGACGAACTCTTCGTTGTCGACGAGGAACGCCATCCTCCCGTCAGACCGGCTCCACCGGGCGGCGGCGATCTCGTCCTCGTCGCTTTCAACCTGACCGGCACTGACGGGCACTGGCCGGCGGCCACAGCTCGATTTCGGTCAAACGCCCGCGAACAGCTTAAGCCAAAAGCTGCCGATTGCCGGATTGCGCCCGACGGCCGCGAACCCGTCTTCCGAAGAGCCGGTGGCGGCGCCAATGCCCTCGAGATTGTCGACGCTGCGTGGCCATGGGCGCGTGCTGCTGGCCGGCCCTGCGACGATAATCTCCGGCCTTGGCCCCCTGAAGGAGAGCGGATCGCCTTCGCCGCGTAAACAGACGGCGATCGCGAGATCTGGACGTTCCCGTCGAGGGGTAGGGGGGCTGATGCGACTGACCGCCTCGCCCGCCAACGACGCCTACATCAGCTGGTCATCAGACGGCAGGTGGATCACCCTCGCAAGCGCCCGAGGAGGATTCTCGGACGAGGCGTTGCTCCATCCCGCCAATCCTTGGCCTTACGGCGACATTTACGTCATGGGCGTCGGCGGTAGCGGCGCCCATGCCGGACCGACGATCCGTTCGAGAAGGGACCGCCAGCCTGGCGCCTGCTCGCGCCAGCGACCCAGCTTGTTTTGTTCCTGCTTATCGGGCAGCCGCCACGACGCAGTCGGAGGAGCGACAGAAGTAAGTGAAAGGGCAAGGCGCTGAGCAGCGCCGACATGCTGATAACGCCGATCGTCACCAGCCCCGCACGGGTGAGGCGCTTCCCCCCGCTCTCGGCCTTGATCGTCGGCTTGCGTTCGAGCCGGCCTCAGATCATCCGGCAGCGAGAACAGCGCGACGGCGACACCTTCCACGCATCTCAGGGCTCCGGCGGCATCCATCCACTCCCTCCCAGTATTCTGAACCACCAAGGCTCGGCTGGAACGGTGTGCAGGGCTGCTACGTTCTCGGAGTTCGCGGCTGCCAGCCGTTCACGTTCCGTCTCGAGGTACCCTTTGGCTTCACGAATGCGTCACGCGACCCTGCCTTCCGCAGGTCGGCTTTTTCCTGCGCCGGGCGGATATTATTACGTCGACAGCGAGTGGGGCACGCTCAAGGAGGTCCTTCTCGCCTCGCCGGAGCATCTCAGTCTCGTGCCCTGCAATGCCGTGAGCATCGAGGCTGTGCGAAGAGGCCTGGCGTCGTGCTCGACGCGCTCGGCAGAGCAGCATCGGGCGATGGCGGCGGCGCTCACGAAGGCAGGCGTCGATGTCCATCTCGCACCAGCGATGCCTGGCATGCCCGACCTGGCCTTCACCCGAGATACCAGCCTCATGACGCCCTGGGGTCTCGTCGGGCTTAGACCCGGTGCGTTGCACCGACGTAGCGAGGTCGACGTGGTGCTTCGCGCAGCAGCGAGGTCCGGAGTTCCTACTGCCGGCCGGGTGGAAAGCGGACAGGTGGAGGGCGGCGACATTTGCCTGCTGAGGCCAGGTGTCGTGGTGATCGGCGTCTCCGGGGTGCGGACCGACGCGGCCGGGGCCGAGGCGTTGGGAGCGATGTTCAAGATCCGCGGATGGACAGTAATCACGACCGAGATCGATGCGCGTCTCCTGCATCTGGACACGCACTTTTGCATGCTCGACCAGAATTTGGCGCTCGGCTGCACCGAGAGACTGGATCCTGCGTTCCTTGCGGAGGTCGCCGGCCTTGGCGTCAAGGTCATTCCGGTTCACCTCGATGAGGTCTCCGCCCTTGGCTGCAACGTGCTCGCGCTCGGCCAACGACGCATCATTTCCCCTGGAACCGCGCCGCGCATCGATGAGGCGGTACGGCGCCTCGGTTTCGAGGTGATCACCGTGGCTTTGGACGAGTTCACCCGGTGTGGTGGAGGAGTTCATTGTCTGACGATGCCGCTCAGGCGCGAAGCCGGTTCGTTTGGCAGGACCTGAGCGGAAAGCGACAAGGCTCCCGTCGAAATGGATGACCGGTCTTGTCGCGACCGGACGCTGGTGTCCCATGCCGTAAATAGCTCAACTGCTCGTGACCTGCCAATCTTAGTGGCCCGGCCGAGCCTAGCTGACGCTGCCGCTTCAGCGAGATGTGATTGCGTTTGATGACATAACCGGCTTGCGCAAGGATGCCGTGATGTTCGTCATCCGGAGGGTTCGGTTCCCAAGACCACCCAGGCGCGCCCCTCGGCTGCCGAAGCCACGATCCGGGCGTAGGGTTGAGTGAACAGGCGACGAATCTGCATGCGGGCAAGCGAGCTTCCCGTCACGATTGCGAGCGCCTGCGCTTTGGGCATCAGCGCCATATGCTCTCCCATGCGCTTGATCATGTCCTGCGGCTGGATGGGGCAGGCGGAGACGTCGATGATCATCGAGTAGTCGCGCAACTCGTGCGCGACAAAATCTTGCTTCAGGTCTGCTATATAATCATCGACCTCTTCGACGGACATCAATCCACCGAGGGTCACCTCGATAATCGCCTCGGCCCGATCAACGAATATGGTGTACATGCTTCCCTCCGGGGGAAGCATATATCCGAAGACGTTCAAGAAAGGTTGACGCCGTCTGCCGGTGACCTGCCGTCACCTCTATTCCCCTTCCGGTATCAGGCTCGCCCATGCACGCATTGGCGCTCGCAGCGCTACCGACGGAGCCAGGTTCGCGACAGGGCGCTCAGCTTGCCGTCAGCGTAGGTCACCTTCTTTTAACGCCTTCCTCGTAGGAGTGCGCAGAGTTGTTGGAGGAAAAGCATGACGCCGTTGGTGGGTCGCGCAACGACCAAGCTGATCATGGTTGCGTTCATGCTCACCGCCGGGCCTTCGCTCGCGCAGGAGGGTCGGCTCCAAACCGCCTCATCCTCATCTTATGACAAGCAGCTCGAAGCCGCCAAACAGGCCATGATGGCGGACCCGGAGCGAGCTTTGAACCTCGCGCGCCGTGCGTTGCCCCTTCTCAGTCGTGTGCCGGAAGGGCAGGAGCGACGTGTGGCCGAAGCGCGCGCTCAATGGCTCGAAGGCGAGGCTCTCGGCCGGATGGGCCGTTCGGATGAGGCTGCAAGCGTTCTGGACAAAGGCTTGGCAACGGTTCGAGCTCTTGCACCGTCAGCCAAGCTGCACGGCGACCTCCTGATGTCGCGAGCCGCGACCTCCGCTGACGTCGGCCAGGTGCGTCCCGCTCTCGAAGGATACCAAGCTGCGTTCCGGATCTTCCAGCGCCTGGGGGACGATCGTAGCCAGGCCATGGCGCTCCAGAATATCGGCGCGCTCTACAGCAATGCAGGCGACAACGAGCGGGTTCTCAAATATTATGATCAATCCGCAGACATCTACCAGGGCGACCCAGCGGTGGTTCTCGCAGCCCACAACAATATCGGCACCGCTTACCGGGACATGGGCAGGCTGCCTGAGGCGGAGCAGGAGTTCCGCCGCGCACTGGCTCTCAGCCGCAAGATGGAAAGCCCGTTGCTGGAAGCGCGCGTACTCACCAACATAGCAGCCACGCAGCTTCTCGCAGGGCGGTTGCGCTCGGCGGATTCGACCGCCGATGCAGGCATACGCGTGGCGGCGCACGGAGCTGCCGCGGAATGGGCACCCTTTCTATGGGGCGTGAAGGCGCAGATCGCGGAGAAGCACGGGGATCGCGGAGCGGCGGCCCAATATCTGGAGCGTACCTTCGAAGGTGCCAATCTCGAAGAGACGAACCCCTTTTTCCGCGACTTTCACGACACTGCCCAGCGTGTCTACGCGGCCCTCGGAAACCAGCAAGCAGCCCTCGCGCACTTGCGAGCATTGAAGCGCATCGACGATGAGACCCGGGAAATCCGGACCTCCACGAACGCAGCTCTGATGGCCGCTCAGTTCGACTTTTCGAACCAGGAACTGAAGATCAGTCGTCTCAAGACCGGACAGCTCGAACGGGATATCGCCCTCGCCAAGTCCAGGGGGCGTGTTCAGGTCATCCTCCTTGCCAGCATTGCGCTTGCGCTTGCGCTTGTGATCGCGGCGTATCTCTCCATTCGTCGTAGCCGGAACAAGGTGCGCGCCGCGAACGCGGACCTCAGCCAGTCGAACCTTGCCCTCGAGAAGGCTCTGCGCGCCAAGTCTGAGTTCCTGGCGACGACCAGCCATGAGATCCGGACCCCTCTGAACGGCATATTGGGGATGACGCAGGTTCTCCTCGCCGACCGAACGATCATTGGCGAAACCAAGGGGCGGGTCGAGGTCGTGCACAGCGCCGGCGAGATGATGAAGGCCGTGGTCGACGACATTCTCGACATGGCCAAGATCGAGTCCGGCCGGATCGAGATCGTTGCGGAGACAGTGTTTCTTCGAAAGCTCGTCAGCGACGTGAGTCGGATATGGACGGACCAGGCGCAGGAAAAGGGCCTGACGGTCGCCTTGGATCTTCAGCGCGCACCCGAGGTCATCATCGAGGATGGCCGCCGCCTCAAGCAGGTCGTCTTCAACCTGATCTCGAATGCCGTGAAGTTCACGGACGCCGGAACCATCAGCATCGAGGCTGCCGCGGACGAAGTCGAAGGCGTTCTGAAGATCGTCGTGCGCGACAGCGGGATAGGCATTCCCGAACATCAGCTGGAAGCGGTGTTTGAAGCTTTCCATCAGGTGGACGGACGAACGACACGGAAATTTTCGGGTACGGGGCTCGGCTTGGCGATCTCAAAGAACCTCGTCGAAGCCATGGGCGGTACCATCACCGTGCAGTCCGAACTGGGCATCGGAACCACCTTCAGTGTCCACCTGCCGCTTCGCCTGCCGGTGACTGCAGACGTTCCCGATACGAACGCTGGAACGGGGGACCTCACCCTCGATCGCTGCGCCGTTCTCATCCTCGAGCCAAATATGCTGCTTCAGAGCATCACCGCGGCCGCTCTGGACAGTGCCGTTGCCGAGTTGGTGTTCGCCGATGACGCGAACGCTGCGATCGAGCTCCTCGGCCGACGTGGTTTCGACATCATTGTCCTGGACGCAGCCGCACTCGGAGACGTCCCAACGGAGGACGCAAAGCGGCTCTGTCCCGCCGCCAAGATTGTGCTCATGGGCGCCGACGCGGCCATGTCGCCGGGAGCGAACACCATTGCCGGGGTGGATGCGATCGCCATCAAGGCTTTTCCGCCCATCAACCTGGCGCAGATCCTGGAAGACGTCGTCGGCGGCGACGTGGTTGCCAAGGTAAAGACCGTGAAAGCCGCCGCCTGATCGAACTCTTCGTTAACCCTGATCGTCTATGCAGGGCCAGAACCAGGAGCCAGATCCATGCGCGTGTTATTCGTCGAAGATGATCCCATGAACCGGCGGGTGGTCCGGGACATGCTGAGCGTCGCCGGCGCTCACATGGCGGAGGCCGAAGATGCCGAAACGGGTCTGCGCATGATCGATCAGGAGAGCTTCAACGTCATCCTGATGGATCTTCGGATGCCCGGCATGGACGGCTTGGAGGCGATCAGGCAAATTCGGGCGCGGCAAGACGACAAATCCTTGCTGCCCGTTATCGTCGTGACAGCGGATACTGCCTCGCGCATTCGTGAGGATTGCATGGAGCAAGGCGCTGACGAGGTGATCCTGAAGCCCGTGGCGATGAAGGCGCTGTTCGACGCTATGGGCAAGATGATCATGGAGCATGCCAGACGCTCCGCAGCCTGAGGGCCGACTGCACGTGGGTTCCCTCACGGTGATTATACCTAACGACATTTTAGGGCTCTTAATCAGTTCTCGGGTAAAGGTTTTCTGCGCACGGTGCTCCAATGTTTCAACGGGGCAACGTCATGAAAATCAACCGCGCGTCTCTACTTGCCGGATCAATCCTGTGCGGCGCCGTGCTGCCGGCTCCTGCCCTTGCTCAGACGACTGCGGCGCAGACTTCGGCCGCTTCGGCGCAGGGAACCTCCGCAGCGGCTGCGAAGCCCGTCCAGCCTTATTACCGGAACATCCGGCCTTTCTACCGTAACATCCGTCCCTTCTGGGGCGACGTGAACCCGTTTTACCGGAACATCCGGGCATTCTGGGGTGACGTCGATCCGTTCTATCGCAATATTCGCGCGTTCTGGGGAGCCGTCGACCCGATCGTCTCCGCGCAAGTGGTCGGCGCGCCCGCATACGACAAGGTCGGTCCGTTCTGGGAAGATCTCGGCAACGATTGGTCGGCGTTGAGCGCAAATTGGGAGACCGCCGGCACCTACGCCTCGAACCCCACGAAGTATGCCGCAATCGCAACCCAGTTGAAGGGCATTGTGACCAAGTCGGAGACGATGTGGGGCAAGGCTGTTACCGCTGAGACCGGCACGTCCTTCTCCAAAGGTTTCGCCGAGAAGCTCTTCACGCGATTTGGCATCGACCCCAACAATCCGGCGTCGCTTGCCGCGCTCACGCCTGCCGAACAATCCCACTTCTTCATTGACTGGTATGACGGGCTGATGGGTTACTCCGGCACCGACCATGCCGACCACTGGATGAAAACGGTGGACTGGACGCCCTCGCTCACCCAGGTTCAGGGCGATGGCAAGGACGCCGTCATCGGCCTGCTGGACTTCGTCGTGGCCGGTGACCAGGACATCCGCAACAACGTCGTTGCTTATGACGGCGTATCCAACTTCACCAATGGTCATGGCGCCGGCGTCGCCAGCCTCATGGTCGCCGCCCATGACGGCAAGGGCGTGATGGGTATCGCTCCCGAGGCCTCGGTGGTCGCCTTCAATCCTTTCGACGAGAGCGGAACCGCGGGTTGGGAGGACATCACGCGCGGAGTCGCCATGCTCAGCGGCAAGGCCGGTGTGGTCAACATGTCGCTTGGCACTCCCGGCTGGACGCTCGAAGCCGACTGGTCGAAGGTTTTCTCGAGCCCGGGTGTGGCTGCAAACCTCAAGAGCACAGTGTTCATCAAGGCTGCCGGCAATGACGGCATCACGCAGACCCAAAACATCAAGTGGGACTGGGCAAACAATCCGGCCCTGCTCGTGGTGGGATCCGTCGACCCCACGGGCAAGATCTCCGAATTCTCCAATCGTCCGGGGGAGGCGTGCCTGCTGACCGGCACCGGCGCGTGCAGCGAGCAGAACAAGCTCAAATATCGTTTCGTCGTGGCACCCGGCGAGCTGATCCTCGTCTCGGACGACCAGGGCGGTGTGACGCGTCAGACCGGTACGTCCTTCTCGGCGCCGATCGTCGCAGGCACGGTGGCGCTGCTCCTCGACCGCTGGCCTTGGCTCGCAGGCAATCCGCAGGCGACCGTCGATATCATCACCAGCACGGCCAAGGATCTCGGCGCGCCCGGCGTGGACGGCGTCTATGGTGCAGGCCTCATCGACGTCGAGGCGGCGCAATCGCCCAAGAGCTTCGATCAGCTCGTCTGGTACCAGTGGGACGGGAAAAAGCCGACGGAGAAGAGCGTCGACAGCGTGCAGAAGACGGTCACACAGGCGGATACCAGCAAGTGGGACTCCAAGGACATGTTCTTCTACACGTTCGAACGGCTTGCTGGCGGATCACAGCGTGATTTCGCCATCCCGCTGTCGTCCAAGCTCGTCGACCAGACCCTTTACGTGAACGGCGCCAACGAGCAGTTTCAAGCCTATCTCTACGATCGCATGGTCGACTGGGTTAACACCAGCGGAACTCCGACGAAGGGCAAGTTCACGAATTTCATCACGAGCGCTGCGCCCGTGCAGAACCGCATGGGCCTCAATCTGTCCATGTCGTTCGCGCCGCGCAGCGCCGCGTTCGGCTTCTCCAGGCGCGGGGTGGCGTACCAGTCGTCCGTTCGCCTGGCGACACCGTCGGACAAGTTCGGCGTGCGCGTGGGCTATGGCGACGGTGCGGTCCTGCTCGGCGGCCGCGAGAGCTTTGGCCTGTTCTCGAGCTATGACTCGCGTACCGGCGGCGTGAACCCCGTGCTCGGCATCGCGTCCGGCGGCGCCTATGCCGGGGCCGACGTGGCGCTTGACGGGAAGACCACGCTGACGATCGGCGGGACGGAGAAGACGCTGACTCGCGACTGGCGCAATGCGTCCGTCCTGGAGAACAGCCTCTACCGCGACGTCAATCGCTACAAGGCGAGCGGCGTCAACATCGGCGTGACGCACCGGGTGAACGAGGCAATGGTGGTCAGCGCCAGCTACACGAGGGTCGGCGAGCGCAGCGCGCTGCTCGGCGTTCAATCCTTGGACCGGAATGATCTGGGACATGGCTCGACGACGGAAGGGGCAACGTTCGGCCTCGACTATGAGCTGGGACATGGCCTCAGCGTCGCGACTTCGGCCACAGTGGGCCGCACACAGACCTCGAACGGCAGCCGCCAGAATCTCGCTGTCTCCGACGGCGGTCTGCTGAGCACAGCTTCCGAGGTCGCCTTCGCCAAGGCCGGGATCTTCGGCAGAATGGACCGGGCGCGGCTTTCTGTCTCGCAGGCGATGCACGTAGAAAGCGGCAGCCTCGACTACACGGTGATCAAGGTTGTCGACCGCAACACGGGAGAGATCGGCCCGGTCACGGAGAAGATCGGCGTCTCAGCCGGGAAGCGACCCCTGTTCACGGAATTTCTCTACGGTGCACCGATCCTTAAGGGTGCCGGTGAGATGAGTGCGTTTGGTCGCTTCCAGCTGCAGGGCACGTCCCAGGATTCGTTGAACAGCGGGATGGTCGTTGGCGGTCGCTTCAGAATGGGCTTCTGACCTTCAGGTCGAGGCTGCCGTGGGTGCAGATGGACAGGTCAGGTAAGATGCGGGCAAGCTACATTCCTGATCGCCGTCTGGTTCTCCTGGGGGCCGCGGGCGTGGCCTTAGTGCTGGCGCAGCTGAACTTCTTCGAGTGGTTCTGCGGGTTCTCAGCTCACTACGAAGCATTGCAGCTCGACGAGCTTCTCACGACCGCTCTGGTGCTGACAAGTGCGGGCGCCTGGTTGTCCTACCATGATGCGCGCCAGCTTCGCCACGCCGTGGCCGAGGTCCAGAGCCTCAAGGAGCAAGCCGATGCGGCAGCGCGTCTGGACATCCTGACCGGCCTGCCGAACCGGCGAGCACTCGAGGATTTTGCAAGCAAGCACGACCCTCGGCTGAATGGGAGTGACCTCACTGTCCTCATCAGCGATCTCAACCACTTCAAGCAAGTCAACGACACCCATGGGCACCGGGCTGGGGACATCGTCCTACGGGAAATCGGCGCTCGCTTCCGTGCCGTGCAAAGCGACCATGATGACCTTCTCATAGTCAGGTTCGGAGGCGATGAGTTCGCCTGCGTTATCCGCCACCAGCAAGGAGACGATCTCGCGGAGCGGGTGGCACAACGCCTGGAAGCAGCCGCGCGGCGTCCCATCCATCTCGGGAGCGATCTCGATGTTGAATTGAGCGTGTCGATCGGCGTGGCATGCGTGCGGCAAGGCGCCTCGATCGACGATGCCTTGGCGGAGGCCGACGCAGCCATGTACGCCGCAAAGCGCGACGGTGGCCGTGGACTTCTTCCTGTGTCTGAGATCGCGCCCTTCCAGGGAGCGGCGGGGTCGTGGCGCAGGCGATTGTTGGAAAGGCACGTCGAACGTCCTCTTGCCGGCAACGGCCCTAACGTCTTCGCGGCAGCCTTGCGCATCGACCGCTACAACGCCGTGCGCGCGACCATCGGACATTCGCACAGCAACCAGCTCGTTCGCGAACTGACCGAGCGCCTCGCCGGGTGTGCCGACGAGATCGTTATCGACCGCATGTCGCCGGACACGATTGGGATCGCGTTCGAAGCACGCACGGAAGACGAAGCCCTGGAATTTCTGGAGCAACTTCGTGCGGGAGCCGAAGGTTCAGTCGCGGTCGGAGGCCATGTCGTCGATGTCACGATAACCTTCGGCTATGCCGGGCCCGCAGCACTTGCCGAATTGCGGGCAGTGGCCGAGCAGGCCCAGATCGCTCTGGATCAAGCCTTGGCGTCTCACCGGAGGTCCGCTTGCTTCTGCGAGGTAGAATATGGAGACCCTTCCGACAGACTGACCATGATGTCGGAAATGCGAGCTGCCCTCGCCAACGGCGAGATCATGCTCGCCTACCAGCCCAAGGTTCGGCTTCAGGACAATTCAATAGACGCTGCGGAAGCGCTGATCCGTTGGGAACACCCGGTTCGGGGGCGTATCGCTCCGGACGACTTCGTTCAGATCGCCGAGGAAACGGGCGATATCCGGGAGATGACGGAGTGGGTGCTGCAGCAGGCGATCAAGGATCAGATGCTCATGGCGCGCTGCGGGTCGGACCTCCCCGTCTATGTGAATGTGTCCGGCCGGTTGATTGGTGATGAGTCATTCACGAAACGGCTCCTGGAAATGATCGGGGGAGCGAATGGTAGGATCGGCATCGAGATCACCGAAACGGCGGTGATCGACAATCCCGAGATCGCAATGTCCAATCTTCGGCTCCTGGCGGATGCGGGGGTGCGGGTCTCGATCGACGATTATGGGGCCGGCATGTCGTCCCTGAACTATCTCAAGCAGCTTCCGGTGCAGGAACTCAAGATAGACCGCCAGTTCATCACGCATCTGGCTGAGAGCCATCGCGACCCCCTGATCGTACGTTCCACGATCGACTTGGCACATGGCCTGGGTATGGAGGTCACGGCGGAGGGCGTAGAGAGTGAGTCGTCTCGCGCCCTGCTGAGGGTGATGGGCTGCGATCTGATCCAGGGCTTTCTCATCACTCCGGCTCTCCCGATCCTCAGCTTTCTTCAATTCTGTCGTGATCATCGCAAGGCTGAAGCAACTGCCCCCCAAGACCGGTTCGAGAGAGCCGCGGATTTCTGGCTGCTGTCGTCTGCGATGACCAGCTGATCGGCAGCCGTGAACCCCTCAGGGTCTCGTGAAGTCTGGCAGCGTTGTTGACGGCCTTGGTTCACGATCTTGATCATGTCGGGCGCGACGGCCCTGTGGCCGGACACAATGGGCATTGATTTGACTTGCCTGTTTGACTCGCGCGATGTTAGTTTCAAGTGCGCCGTGACTGCGGCGCCGAGGCTTGAGAACCTCGCTTGAGAGACTAGACCCGCTGTTAAGGCGGCCGGGTGGCCGATGCGGATGTCCAAGCCGCGTGCGGCCAAAGGCGTCGGCGCGTGCCTCAAGCATGTTCTCAACACCCGGCTCCCGCCGGCATCGCCTCGAACCAAGAGGCGAGGCGGGCATGGCTGCTGCATCGAACGAGTCTCCGTCTGGAGAAGGCGGGGCCCGCAGGGCGAGAGGAGCAGGCCGATGCGCCTGATCCCCGACGTTTTGAGAGCCTTGACGTCGCCCGGGCTCACGGACGGCGATCCGCTTCCGTCGGGCAGCCGCGCGCGTCATGCCCCCTTACCCGCGCTCGGGGACCTCTATCATCGGGAAGCGCCGAGACTGCTTCGCTATTTCGCGCGGCGGGCCGACCGGCAGGATGTCAACGACCTGGTGCAGGAGAGCTTCACCCTGCTGGCCCGCGCCGCGGCCGGCCCGGACCAGTCGATCGAACGGCCGGAAGCTTACCTCAATCGCATTGCCGCGAACCTGTTGCGCAGCCGGGCCAAGTCGGCCCTCCAGCGTTCGCTCGCCCGGCACGTTCCCGCCGAGGATGCGTTGCTGGTTGCACCGGATGCGGTTACGGCACTGGAGGCGCGCGATACGCTGAACCGGCTCCAGGCTGCACTGATGCGTCTGAGCCCCAAGACGCGAGCAATTTTCCTCGCCCACCGCCTCGAGGGCCTGAGCTACAACGAGATCGCCACGACCATGGCTCTCAGCGTAAAGGGCGTGGAGTGGCACATGTCGAAGGCACTCACCCATCTCAATCGCGCGCTGGGGTCCCGTTGAACGACGGGCGCGGAACCGACAAATCCGTGGACGAGGGCGTGCGCGGGGAGGCGGTCGCCTGGCTCGTTGCCCTGCGATCGCCCGACGGCGCCGACCATCATGCGTCCTTTGAGCAATGGTATGCATCCGATCCGCGGCACGCCGACATCTATGACGAACTCCTCGCCAACTGGGAGAAGATGGCGTTGGCAGAACATCTGGCGGCTGCCACCGCGCCGGCCGCGCCGGGGGCGCGATCAGCATATCGCCGCCGCACGACCTATGCGCTTGCGGCAGCGGCGTCGCTCGTGCTGCTCGTCTTTTGCATCGCCGCCTGGCTGCGGCTCGCCGAACTTCGCCCGGGTGACACGGTGTCGACCGCGATCGCAACCAGGACCGGTGAGATACAAACGATCCGTCTGGCCGATGGATCGCGCGTCGTCGTTGACACCGTTACTGTCCTGTCGGTCGCCTACACGCAAAGCGAGCGGCGGCTGACATTGAAGCAAGGCCGTGCGCGGTTCGACGTCGCGCATGACATGAAGCGTCCCTTCGTGGTCGACGCAGCCGGAGGGACCGTCACCGCGCTCGGGACGCTTTTCGACGTCGACGTGCAGGGACCGAAGGCTGTGGTGTCCCTCCTGCGCGGCCTCGTCGAGGTGAGAAGCGCGGGCGCGCTCGAAGGCCGCAGGACAGCCGATCCGAGCCTGCTTCAGCCCGGGCAGCGGGTGGCACTGGATGCGTCGCGTCCGGTGGGATTGCCGACACGGCTTCGGCCGGAAGATGTGCGCTGGCCCACGGGCATGCTGTCCTTCGTCGACGCACCACTGACAGAGGTTGCCGCAGCGGCAAATCGCTACACCGACATCGAGATCATCCTGTCCGACCGCGAGGTCGGCGCCTTGCGATTTTCCGGCACTTTCCGCGCCGGAGATGCGCAGGGGCTGGCGCGCATGCTCGCGGCCACGTTCGACCTGGACCTCGCCTCCCGCAATGGCGCGCTCCTGCTGGAGCCTCATCGGCAGACGCAAAAATAATCCCAGGGTCGCGCCCGCCTGCGGTGTCGATGTCCCCAAGCGATGCCGTCTGCGTGCGTCGCAAGGGGAGGTGTCGATGCAAATACTGCGCTCAGCAGCAATCGCCGTTCACATGTCTGCCGCAATCACTGCGGCCGCTCTCAACCCGGCCACGGCTTCTGCGAGGCCGCTCGAGCGGCAACATTACCGGCTGCCGCCGCAACCACTGGCAAGCGCGCTGCAGGCGGTCGCCATGGCATCGCGGCGCAGCATCATGGCTCCGGCATACGTCGTCGGCGGCAGGAGCGCGCCGGCACTGGAGGGCGACTATACAACGGAGGAAGCAGTCGACGCCCTGCTTGCGGGCTCGGGCCTGAGGCACCGCGCCGTCGCGAACGGCTTGATCATAGAGCCGGTCCCGGCGTCCGAGAGCCGGTCGCACGAGTCAGGCTCGGGCATCGTCGTCACGGGAAGCCGGATCCGCGGCGCCCCGGTCGCCGCACCGGTCATCCGCCTCGACCAGGAGGCGATGCGGAATGCGGGCCAGACCAGCCTCGGCGAGGTCACCCGAAGCATTCCGCAGAATTTCGGAGGTGGCCAGAATCCGGGTGTCGGTGCCAACGTGCCGTCGAGCAGCGGCACCGATGTCGGAGGCGCATACACGATCAACCTGCGCGGCCTCGGCAGCGACGCGACGCTGACCCTGCTGAACGGCCACCGCCTCGCTTATAACGGCTCACGCCAGGGCATCGACGTGTCGTCGATCCCGCTCGGCATGGTCGACCGGATCGAGATCGTGGCCGAGGGTGCCTCGGCGCTCTACGGCTCGGATGCGGTCGCGGGCGTCGCCAACATCATCCTGAAGCGCGATTATCATGGCCTCGAAGCGCGCGCCAATATCGGCGGATCGATCGACGGAGGCAACTTTCAGCAGCAATATGGCGCAGTCGCCGGGCGGAGATGGACGACGGGTGGGCTGATCGCCGCCTACGAATATGCGCGGGGCTCGGCTATCTTGTCGGACGACCGCTCCTACGCCGCCTCGCGGCCGGGCGTGACCATCTTTCCGGCGCTTCGACGGCACGCGGTGGCGATGGCCGGGCATCAGGCCATCACCGATCGGCTGCGTTTCTCCGTCGACGCCTTGTTCAACAAGCGCTGGAGCCGCTCCGGCTTCCCGCTCAACGCCGCGGGCGACCTTGCGGTCAGCCGGACGGAACAGCGATCGACCAGCCGGTCCATCGCGGTCGCGCCGTCCTTCACGCTCGACCTCGGCCGGGACTGGCAGCTGGCTTTGTCCGGTGTCCATGGCGAGGAGACGGTGCGCCTGCGCAGCGACAGCTACACGGGAAATGTGCAGGCCAGCAGTGCCTCGGTCTGCTACTGCAACACCGGCCGCTCGGCGGAAGTGTCGGGAGACGGCATTCTGTTCAGGCTGCCGGCAGGACCGGCCAAGGTCGCCTTTGGCCTCGGCTATCGGGACAACAGCCTCGATGCTTTCCGCGGGGCGGGCAATATCAACAATGTCGAAGCCTCGCAGGACAGCCATTATGTCTATGGGGAACTCAATCTGCCGCTCGTCTCCCCGGCGCAGATAATCGCCGGGGTCGCCCGGTTGAATCTCAGCGCTGCCGTCCGGTACGAGCGCTACCCCGGCGTGGACGCGGTCGCCACGCCCAAGATCGGGCTGATCTACGCACCGCTGACCGACATCGTCCTACGGGCAAGCTGGGGCAAATCCTTCCGGGCGCCGACGCTGTTCCAGCAATATCAGGTCCGAAGCGCGCTTCTCTATCCGGCGAGGAGCCTCGGCGGCCCTGCCTCGCCCGCGGGCTCGACCGCCTTGCTGCTCCAGGGCGGCAATCCGGCGCTCGAGCCGGAACGTGCCCGCACCCGCACCGCCACGATCGAATTCAACCCGCGCGCGGTGCCGGATCTGCGCATCCAGCTCGGCTACTTCTCGATACGCTATACCGACCGGATCGTCGTTCCGATCAGCTTCTCCTCCCAGGCGCTGAGCAATCCGCTCAATGCGCCCTGGGTGACGCGCGCGCCCGGGCCCGACCGGGTCGCTGCCGCCATCGCCGACGCGGCGCAATTCTTCAACGTCTCGGGTGGACCCTTCGACCCTGCACGCGTGGTGGCGATCGTCGACAACAGCGCGGTCAATGCCGGGCGCCAGGCGATCCGCGGGGTCGATCTGCTGGCCGACTACGGCATGGACATCGGCAATGGCGGAAGGCTCTCCGTTTCGCTCAACGCGACCTACCTCGAGAGCAGCCAGCAACTCACGCCCGAGGCGCCGGTGCTTGCCAGGGCCGGGACTCTCTTCAACCCGCCCCATTGGCGCGGACGCGGGAGCATCACCTGGTCCCAGAGCGGGCTGACCCTGAATGCCGCCGCCAGCCGGATCGGCGGTGTCGACGATATCCGTGCGAACCCGCCCACCCGGGTCGGCGGCACGACCGCGTTCGATTTTACCGCCCGCTACGTGTTCGGCGAGGGGCACGGATCTCTGCGCGGGCTCGAACTCAGCCTCACGCTGCAAAATGCCTTCGGCGATGATCCCCGGAGGATTGCGACGTCGGTCTATTCCGACACGGCCTATGATTCGACCAACTACTCGCCGGTCGGCCGGTTCGTCGGTTTCGGGATCGCCAAGTCATGGTAGGCGCACGGACAGCGAGGCGTGCGCGCCGGTGCACGCTGCTCATCCTCCTATCGCTGATCATCGGCTTCGGCTCCGCGTCCGCCACGCCCGGTTGCGACGATGTCCTGCCGCCGCCCGCGGCTGGGGCAATCGGCCCGGAACGGGACGTCACCACGGACGACCTGCTTCGCCTTCGCGACGTGGGGCAACCCGACGGGGCGATGTTCGGCCAGCCGACGCCATTCGCCGTCTCGCCGAGCGGCGGCGAGGCCGCTTTCATCATCAGCCGGGCCGATCCGGACAGGAACCTCTATTGCCGTGCCCTCGTCGCGGTGGGCCTGGCCGGAGCACCCGCCCGGATCCTGGACCGCGGCGGCGAGATGATCATCAACAGCGTCGTTGCCCGCAACCTCGTCGTCGCGAACGGCTTCCCGACGCTGCTGACCCCCGTCTGGTCGCCCGACGGGCGCTGGATCGCATACCAGCGGCGCGACCAGGGCATCACCCAGGTCTGGCGCGCCCGAGCCGACGGCAGCGGGGCCGAGCAGGTGACCCGGTCCGAGACGGACGTCGAAGGGCTCGCCTGGTCGGCCAACGGCAAGAAGATCGTCTACGTCACGCGTCCGGAACGCGCCCGTGCGGCGCGATCCATCGACGAGGAGGGCCGGAACGGCTGGTTGTACGACGCGCGCTTCGCCCCGGAGGTGGCCCCGCGGCCGCTGCTTCCCGGAACGGCGGCGCGCGAGGCCTTCACCATCGACCCGGAGACCGGGGCAGTCGTGCCGGCGATCGAGGACGAACGCGCTCTGGTGCCGATGCAGGACCTGTCCGGCCAGCCGATCGCACCAGCGGCGTTATCGGCAAGCGGCCGGCGCGCCTGGACGGAACGGCGCGATCCCTCGCCGCTCAGCCCCCTGCGGCTGCTTGCCACCGACGCGGCCGGCAGGACGGTCACCTGTCGCGACCCGCGCTGCGATGGCGGGTTCACGGGCCTCTGGTGGGACGGCGAAGGCCGCGAGGTCCGCTTCTTGCGCCGGGAGGGTTGGGCGAACGGCGAGCTCGGCCTCTACCGGTGGGTTCCGGGTTCCGCGCCGCGGCGGGTGCTGCTCACCAGCGACGTGCTGCTCGGCTGTACGCCGGCGGGCGTTCTCCTGCTCTGCACGTCCGAAAGTGCCGTCGTGCCCCGCCATCTGGTCCTGGTCGATTCGGCGAACGGCCGGCTGAAGAAGGTCTTCGATCCCAATCCCGAATTCGGAGCGATCAGGCTGGGCAAGGTCGAACGCCTGCGCTGGCGCAACCACCTGGGTCTGGAAGCCTGGGGGGATCTGGTGCTTCCGCCGGACCATCGCTCGGGAACCAGGCTGCCGATGATCGTCGTCCAATATCATAGTGACGGCTTCCTGCGCGGCGGCACCGGCGACGAAAATCCGATCCATGCCTTCGCCGCGCGGGGCTTCGCCGTGCTGAGCATCGAGCGGCCCGTATTCGTCGCGGCGCGCGCAGCCGGGGTGACATCCTATGATGACGTCAACGCGATCAACGCAAAGGACTGGGCCGAACGCAGAAGCCTGCTGTCCTCGCTGGTGACGGGCGTCGACCGGGCGATCGCGGCCGGGATCGCCGACCCGGCCCGGATCGGGATCACCGGGCTCAGCGATGGCGCCTCGACGGCGCGCTTCGCCCTGATCAATACGGACATGTTCGCCGCAGCGTCGATCAGCAGCTGCTGCATCGAGCCGAACACCGTCATGACCTACGGCGGCATCGCTTATGCCGATGCGATGCGAGCAATGGGTTATCCGCCGGCAACGACGCCCGCTCCGGACTTCTGGCGGCCTTACTCCATGGCGCTCAACGCCGGGCGCATGGATCGGCCGCTGCTGATGCAGCTTGCCGACGGGGAGTATCTGCTCGCGCTCGAGACGTTCACCGCACTGCGCGAGGCGGAGCAGCCCGTGGAAATGTACGTCTTCCCGGGCGAGCACCATATCAAGTGGCAGCCGGCGCACCGCCGTGCAATCTACCAGCGCAATCTCGACTGGTTCGCGTTCTGGCTCCAGGATCGGGTCGACGCGGACCCGGGCAAGGCCGCGCAATATCTGCGGTGGGCGCGGATGCGCCTCGGCGCCGACCGGACCGCCTCACCGCCCTGACCAGGCGCGTGCCCATGTTTCGGCGTCGACCAGCTCCAGCACCCGCCGGAACCCGGCCCCCTGCGCGGGCCTGGGGTCGTCGAGGATACGCAGCGCCGCGGCAAGGTCGATGATGCCGTTCGCCGCCAGCATTCCGTCCGCCAGCATCGTGCGGATGGTGCTGCGGTGGGTCTCGAAGATGGCGGCGACGAAGCTGTCCGGCGTCCCCTTGGACCGACGCTGGACGATGGCGGCAGGCAGGTCTGAGGCGAAGGCCCGCCGCGCGACGATCCGGTTCCTGCCATTCTCGAACCAGAGCCAGCTCGGAACCGCAAGGCAGGTCTCGACAAGGGGTTGGGAAAGCAATGGGGCAACCGATGGCAGTGCGTCCTGCGGATCGGTCGCCTCGACGAAGCTCTGCGCGAAGGCGAGCAGGCGCACATGCATCGCCTTGCCCGGTAGCGCGCCTTCGGGAAGATCGAGCCAGGGATGCTCGCGCGCCGGCTCGGCCGAAGCCAGTGCTTGCCGGGACAGGAAAGTCGCATCGGGCACGTGGCGGAGCGCCGGCTTGCCGAGCCATGCCCTTCTGACCGCATCGCTTGCGACAGCCCACAGGCTCGCCGGCGCGAGCTGGCTGATGTCGCCGACGGTCCGCAGGAAAGCCCGTCCCGGCCCGGCGACCAGCAAGCGGTCCGCGGCCGGACCGGAGGATTGCAGCGAGCAGAAGACATTGTCTCCCCCGCCGCCAGTGTAGACCGCCCCGTAACCGGCCCCAACGGAAGCCGCTTCGATCAGGCGCTTCGACTCCTGGACGAAGAGACGAACCGTCGGTCGGGGGAGGTGACGCGCGCCGGAGCGGGCGACATCGACCCGGGACACGTCACGTTGCGCCTCGATCAGGGTCGTGCCGAGCTGCTCGCAGACGAGCCGCGCATAGGATCGTTCATCGCCCGTTTTTTCGCGCGTGACGAGTGTGAGAGCGTCGAATGCAGCCCCGGCATCGGCAAGGCAGGCGGCGACAACGGACGAGTCGAGCCCTCCGGACAGCAGGAGCAGGATCCGCTGCTGTTGCGATGCCCGCGCGGCAATGCAGGCGCGCGCGGAATCGCGTACCCGCTGAGCCGCTTCGTCCGGGTCATCGATCCGAGGGTGCACGCAGGACCAGGGTGTCCAGAGCGCCTCGGTCGCCGATGCGGTCGGCCCGAGGGTTAGCCGCTGACCGCCCTGCAACTCGCGCACGCCCTGAAGGCAGGTCTCCGCGCGCCTGGTGTCGCGGACCAGGAGGTGCTGGGCGACCTCTTCCCATGCGACCGCGGGCCTTAGCCCGCCGCAGGCGACGAGAAGGTCGATGTCGGAGGCGATCACGGTCGCGCCGGCCGTCTGGTAGACGTAGCAGGGCAATTCGCCCAGAGGCGCTCGAACGATCTCGATCACGCCCCCTGACGGCGGGACCAGGATCGCCACATAGGGGCCCCAATGATGCGCGATGAGACGCGTCCCGTGCGTGGCCGCGATCCGCGCCGCCTCGTCGGCGCCCACCTCCCGGAGGGCGCGGACGCCGTCGCGCCGGAACAGCGCTCCGAGGATGATCCCTTGCCCGTCGAGCTGGATGGGGGCGTCCTGAGCGCACGCGACCCAGGCACGGTCGCTGGTGAAGCAGAGCTTCAGGCCGGCGCCGCGCAGACCTTTCTCAAATCCCCGCTGCAGGTCCGGATCGAGGCGGCCCTTCGGGTGCAACAAGGCGGCGAAACGGCGCATCACAGCGAAAGGACCGGCGTGTAGGTGTTGACGGTGTCGACGCGGTCGTTGACCAGCCATGGGCCGGTCTGGACCCAGGCATGGGCGGCGAAGGGGCGCAAGCGCACGCCGATGATCAGGTCGGCGGGCAGGTTCCGCCTCCGGAAGAGCTGGGCTGCGGCGATCGAACGGATCAGGCATTGGTCATGCGAGCGCGCCAGCCGCGCGGTATATTCAAAGGCGGCGACCATGCCGCCAAGGCGCCTGACCGATACTTCGTCGGCTTCGCTTTTTCTTTCGGCAAGCCTGCATAAGGTTGCGTGAAGGCCGCGGCGGCGAAGCGACCGGCGCGCCAGCGCGAGTGCCGCGGTGGCGGCGGCCACGTCGCGGATGCGGATGCGTGCGCCGGCCTCATCAAGCAGGCTGCCGGTCGGAGGGTCGGGCGGCAAAAAGGGGCATGGCACCTGATCGCTCCCCGTCTCGACGAGGAGCCCGGATCGAAGCAGCCCGGCGAGAGCAGCGCCCTCGCCCTGCGCAGGGGCCCGCCGGACGATCAGCGACCGGAAGGCCGCCTCACCGTCCAACCCGAGGCAGAAATAGCGGTCTGCAATCGTGTCGAGGAACAGAAGCCGGCCGCCAACGTCGCAGAACGAAATACCGGTGCGGAGAACATAGCCCATGGCCCGTGTCCGGCGAGTGGCGCGCGGCAGGAACCGCGCGCCGACCCTTCAGTCGTCGGACAGGCCGGTTTCGAACTGGCCGAGCTGCTCGTCGACGGGGATGCCGCCGGCGCCCAGGGTTTCGACGCTGGCCGCGCCGAGGTCGATGATCTGGTCTTCGCGTTCCATGACACACTCCTGTGAGCTGCTGCGGACTTTCGCAGCCCCTGGAGAGTATGACGCCTCTGCCGCTATCCGAATTTTATATGGATTCTATATCGGGATTGTTTGGACGGCTGGCCTTCATTGCGTCCGGTAAACGCCTCGCACGATCTCGGCCGCGGCGCGGCGCCGGCGGCGATGGTAGCGCCCGACGAGACGCTTGAGTGCCTCGCGCTCCTCGCTCGCGACGGCGGCCGCGACGCCGGCCAGCTCCTCTTCGACGGCATCGAGGACATGCGCCTCGATCGTCCGCACCGCGTGCAGGCGGGCGTTGAGCCGGTCTATCGCGCGGACATGCTCGCCATTGGGGGACCGACAGGCGATCGCCAGGAAGACGTGGCCGACCCGCTCAGCCAGCGGACGTTCCGCGGCAGGCCGGTCGGCACCCGCTTGCAAGGGGGAGCGCGGCCATGCCCTGATCGAGAGTGCGAGCAGGTCGGCCGACCAGTCATAGAGGTCCTGCAAGCCGGGCGCGTCGATGGACGGAAGGTGGAATCCCCCGCCCATCCGGGTTTCGACCAGCCCCTCGCCGGTCAGCCGGTGGAGCGAATCGCGCACCGGCGTCACGCTCGACGACAAGGTCGCGGCAAGGGCGTTCGGGTCGAGCCGGTCGCCGGGCCGGAATTCCCGGCCCATGATCCGGGCCTTGAGCGCTTCATGGACGCGCTCCGCGGTAGGCCCCGAGTTCATGATGCAGGGCGCCGCGCGTTCGAATAGGCCTCGACCATCTGCTGCTGGTCGGGGCGAAGCGCATCGATCGCGCCCAGCGGGCGATCGAAGCCGTCGCCGAGCAGGACCGAGGGGCATTGGCCTTCGTAATTGCCGAGATTGGGTCGGTGCTGCCGATAGCCGACGAGCGCTGCGAGCTCCGGCGGGAAGTGTCGCGCGACCGCGGGCGGATAGGCCAGCCACTGATTCTCGTAGGGCTTCAGCCAGCCGAGCGAATAACCGACCACGATGCCGCGCCGGACCTCGCCGCTGCGGTTGGAGCCGGCCCCGTGGAGGGTCGAACCGAGGAACAGAAGGGCCGAGCCGGGCTGCATCTCGGCGGCAAGCGGACCTTCCGGGGGCTCGGGTGCGAGCGCGCGTGGGCCGTGGCTGCCGGGCCAGACCAGAGTCGCTCCATTTTCTTTGGTGAACGGCGTCAGCGGCCACATCACGTTCACCAGATATTCGATCTGCCCGACGGGCCCTCGCCACATATCCTGGTCGCGATGGGGAAGCTGGGCGGGCGCACCGGGATGCACTGCGATCGCCTGCGTGGTGTTGAGCTGGATGCGGTCGCACCATGGGGTGAGCAATCCTTCGACGATGGCGAGGATCAAAGGATGCTGAACCAGCGACGCCGACAGCGCCGATCGAATGAGCAGGCGGCCAAACCTTTTTGTCGTCGTTCCGTAGAAGCTGCCCTGCCCGAACGGGGTGCAGGCGAAGGGCTCGGCGAGATCCTGGTCGAGCGCCGCGACGGTGGATGACGGCAGGGCATCGGGGATGATGCAAAAGCCCTGGCCAGCGAGCGCGCTTGCATGAAGGTCGACTTTACCGGCCATCTCGAGGACATCACGCATCTTGCCTCTCCTTTCGCTCAGGCCGCGAGGCGGCGCTCGCCCGCCGGAACCGGCATTGCCCTGATGCCTGCGGCTGCAAGCAGTCCGGGCGTCTCGGGCGTGATCTCGATCCGCAGCGCCGCGAGCATCCTGCGTTCGATCATGCGCGGCAGACCGAGCGGCCTGCAGCGCCAGCCGAACGCCAGGATCTGCTGGAACCAGCCGATCTCGGCGACCGCGCTGTAGGCCGTGATCCCGCGAGCAAGGGCATGCTCCACCAGCCCCGCGACCAAGGTGTCGCGGACGATGCGGCGTCCCGAGGCGGTGAGCCCCCGGTCGAGGCAGAAGCGTGTCACCTCGAACATGTCCGGGCCACGCGGCACGGCGGCAGCGCAGAGCTCGGGGTAGAGACTGCCAAGGATGTGCGGACGCGTGGTCGGCAGCAGGCGTGCCGAGCCGAGATGACGTGCGTCATCGTCCAGGAGGATCAGATAAGTGGCATGGACGTCGTCGAACTGGTCCACCTCGAAGGTGCCCCCGAGGACCGGAACGTCCCATTTGAGCAGGTCGACGAAGACGGATTTGCGCGCGCGAAACATCGCGCCGAGCGCTTCGTCGGACTCCGGGTGCCCGGCAGATCGCAGCAGATGCAGCATGTTTGTCGCTCCCTGACGTTGATCCGCCAAGGGTCGCGCAAAGGGCGCCGGCGCCGCTATCCCGGAAAAGGGGGATATCAGCGGCGAAAGAGATCGGTGAAGGTCAGCGTTCCGTCGAACAGAGTCTGGACCACCAGCAATGTCCGCTTGTTCACTCCATGCCGCTCGCAGGCCTGCCTGACATGGCAAGCAACCGTTTCTTCGCTGATGCCGAGGATCTGCGCGGCCTCCCAGTCGCTTTTGCCCCGCCCGACCAGGAGCGCGCAATCGCGCTGCCGATCCGTCAGGGCGGGCGGGCGGGGATCCTGCAGGCGGCCGCGCCCCGTCCACAGGCGCCGCGCTGCCTCGAACGCGAAGATGCCGGCGAGCTGGGCGAGGGGGAGCATCAATTCGGGCATGGGGCGGCCCGCCTGGTTCGCGAACGAGCAGGACCCGCGCGCCTCGCCGGGGACGTTCGCGGGCACGGTGAAGCCGTCGCCGAGGCCTTGCTCGCGCCCGAGCCGAAGCAGCCTAAGGTCGGCGGCCGTGAGCGGTATCATCATGGCCATGCTGGACCAGCAGAAACCCTTGCTGGTGACATGGCTGGCTCTGTGCACCGGGTCCGAGAGCCCGAGCACATTCGCATCATAATAATCCGCCCATTGTGCGGGATAATTGTGCAGGCGGATTGCCGTGCCGCGCGCCGCGAGGATGTCGACATGGTGGGTGAGCGCAAAATATTGGAACCCCAGTTCCTCGGTGACTGCCGCCATCGCCGCTGCAAGATCGTCGGGTGTGGCGGACGCCTCGACAAGATGCAGGAACCGCATCGCCATTGCGTGCATGCCCATCGGGCCGTGTCGCGACCGCCGGCGGCGTCTCAAGCCACCGGGCATCCGGCGATCGCCCTTTCCAGTGCGTGTGGGCCGGATGACGGGTTCTCAGGCCGGCATCCGGCGAGTCCGGAGATGGCCGCTCGATACCACACGCGTAACGACAGAAAAAGTGGTGGGGCGCGGCGGACCAGGCGCAGATATCTCCAAGATGGTGCGGCATGGGATCTTGCCATTCTTCTTGAAGTGCGGACCGGAGAGCCGTCGGAGCAGCGGGAATGAGCCTCGACGAGTCCGCAGGTGCAAGTCGCGACTGGCGGGAAGGGACGCGCTACGTGCGACTGCGGGGTATCGACCGTGCCGGGCTCATGTGGGAATGGCTTCGCCGGGATCCGGCTTATGCGGCCTGGCAGGTGCGCGCGAGCACGGCGACCGGCGGAGAGCGCGGGTCAAGCGAGGACGATCCACTCACCTGGGGGCTGCACTTTCGCGGAGCATCCGGATCGCGAGGCAACCGCGGCCCGGATCCTCTGGCATGCGGATCTCGATCCGGGCACCATCCCGATTACGGCCTCTCCTGCGGATCCAAGGGATCCGGAAAGTCTCCACCTTGCTTGGATCGCACCCTGGCTCACGATCGTATCGGATAGCGTCGGACACGAGCATGTCGTGCTCTCCGACGGATGGCACCACATCCGCCTCGACGTCGACAAAGGGCGGCTGACGGGCAACGAGGCGGTGATGCTTCGATATGAGATGCGGGGCATGGTTTCTGCCCAGGCACGGCTGTTGCCGCTGCGCCGCTTCCTCCATGTCGCCCGCTATCGACGCTTTGCGCGGTCACTGTTTCCGCCCGATGCCCGCATCGGCCGCTTGATCGATATGCTCCGCGTGCACGACGCCTTGAAGGCGGGCGCGAGCCAGCGTGAGATCGGCGAGGCGCTGTTCGGGGCAGGGCGGATCGCGAGCGATTGGAACGGCGGGTCGGACTCGCTGCGGTCACGGGTTCGGCGGCTCGTGCGCGAAGCACGGGCAATGGCCCGGGGAGGTTATCGCGACCTCATGCGTCGAAGGTGATAGGTGCAATTCTTCATCGGGTCGAAGTCTGCTCCACGAAGGGCGTGAAGCGCACCCGACACTGGCCAATGCGGGTATTGCTCGCGACCGGTGAGGGCGGGCGCGAGCTCCCGTCGACCCTGCCGATCGGGCGAACCAACCCGGGTGAATTCGGGCGCGCCGGGGTCGAAATCGCAGGCGCCCGTTTCCGACCCTCCCGGATCCCGCTCGATCGGTTCAAGCCGTACCGGTCGGTGCAAGGATGCGCCGCGCATTGGGAGCGATCCGGTGAACGAAATGGCCAGTCGCGCGCAGGCCGCCTGTGAGGCCTGTCCCTTCCTGACCGCCAAGCAGGCAGCCTTCCATCTCGGGCTGAGCTGCTGGACGCTGAAGCGGTTCCGCCGTGCCGGCACCGGGCCAAGGTGCCGCCTCCATGGCCGGACCTGGCGCTACCACATCGACGATATCGAATCCTGGTCGGCCGGCCAGGTGCGGGCAGGGAATCATGGCTGAGCGCCGGGACCTGCCGCTCTTCGCCTGGGGTGACAGCCTCCGCGCCGCGCGGTCCAGGCGCAAGCTGCTGTGGAGTCGCTGCGCGGTCGTGGCCGTCGGTATCGTCGGTCTTGGCGGCACGATCATGCTGCCGCCTCCGCCTCGGCTGGTCTGGAACGTCAGCGCGAGCGCGCCGATCGGTCTTTATGTCGTGGCGCCCGGGCAGCAGCCCGGGCGCGGCGACATGGTCGTGGCCTGGCCTCCGGCCGCGGCGCGGGATCTTGCCGCCCGCCGGGGCTATCTCGCCGCAAACGTGCCGCTGGTGAAGCGGGTTGCGGCCGTCGAGGGCGATACGATCTGCGCGTCCGGGCAGAGCGTGCGGGTGAACGGCGCACCGGTCGCGCTGCGCCTGACCGCCGACGCCGCCGGGCGGCCGCTACCTCGCTGGGACGGCTGCGTGCGGCTTGCGCGCGGGATGATCTTCCTGCTCATGGCGCGGAGCACGGGCTCGTTCGACGGGCGCTATTTCGGGCCGACGCTCGCCAGCGATGTCATCGGGAAGGCAAGCCTCACATGGCGTCGTTGAGAGCCCTTGCTCTGGCTGCGTTGGTGCTCGGGGAAATTCCGGCGCGGGCCGATCCAGGGGAGGCGCCCATGCTCCGCTGGAGGCCGCAGATCGCGGCCGCAGCGAATAGGTTCGGGGTACCGGAAAGGTGGATCGAGCGTGTCATCTGGGCCGAGAGCCGGGGCAGGACCCGCATCGATGGACGTCCGACGACAAGCCGCGCCGGCGCCATGGGACTGATGCAGCTGATGCCGGGCACCTGGGCCGAAATGCGGTCGGCGCATGGGCTCGGAGCCGATCCCCATGACCCGGGCGACAACATTCTTGCAGGCACGGCCTATCTGCGCGCGATGTACGAGCGCTTCGGATATCCAGGCCTGTTCGCCGCCTACAATGCAGGTCCCGCCCGCTATGCCGCCCACCTCAAGTCCGGCGGGTCGCTTCCGGCCGAGACCCGCTTCTACCTCGCAGCGGTCACCGGCCGCGGCCCGGCGGTTCCGCAGGCGGGCGGCGCCGGCACCGCGACCACGGGACCTGTTTCAGGTCCGCCGAGTCTTTTTGCTGTGCATCGCCCGCCCGCTGCAGGACACGCATCGGGGTCAGGGTCCGCCGCCGTGGCGGACCCGCTCTTTTCGCTGCGCAAGGATCCCTGACGCGGGACTTGCACGAACGCTCTAAAGGGCATGGATCGCGCGGGATGGGCCGGCCGGGCACGCGATTGCGGCGGCTCCTGGTTTCGTTTCGCAGTGCCCTTAGACCCGCGCGCACGGGCCGCCCTTGGCTCGACCGGCCGTGAAGCTGCACATGATGAAGCCCTGACTATCCTTCGGCAAGCGGAGAGCCTCGCTGAGCCCGCAGGGAGGCCGGTGTCTACAGTCTTTCACTATCCTGGAGGCGGAACGAAAATAGAACAAGCACTTGCGTTTTTCGCAATTTGTGGGTACATAGAGATCGAGGCGGCTCCTCCCGAGTCGCTCCAGTCAGCGTCGGGATGCACCCAGATGGACCAGCTCCTTTTCCTCTCAGCGATCAGCTCGGCAGCCACCGCTTTGCTCGGCGGCTTGGGATGGCTGGTCTATCGTGCCTGCCTCGGGATCGCTCTGGTCATCGAGGCCAAAGGCCGCCGTGAGGCGCGGCGCTCGGCTATCCGAATGGCGGCACGTCGAGAACGGGTGAAGCACGAACCACCCAAGCCGTGAACGGACCAGCATCGGTTCAAACGGGCTTTGGGCCAGCGGCGGCCCTCCTGAGGCTGAGACGGGACCGCACGGCTGCCGTCGGCAGCCGCGGGTCAGGAGCAACCGGCCTTGTGCCTGTGCTGCCGCTTCAGGAGCTCGATCGTGTCTGAGGCCTTGGCGAGGGCCACCTCGACCGCATGGATGTCCGTCACCAGAGCGAGGTCGCCGCGGCCGCTCAACCCGAGGATGACGCTCAGCACCGCATCTGATCGGCGAGCCAGGCGGATCAGATGATAGCCGCTTGGCCCAACGGTTCCGCAGAGCCAATTGCGAGCGGTACGGTCGCATGTGTCTGTCCAGCGCATGATCATCTTGGCTGCCGTCCGCGTGCCGCCCAACTCACCACGAAGCGCAGCGCTGATCTCCAGGATATAGTTTGCTTCGCTACATAGGTTCGACCGTCCCGGCAGGACGTTGCCGCTTTTAGGAAACATGTTTCCGACCCTTCCGCGCTACATGGTTCACGCGATCTATTCTCCGGGACAGCCGACCGAGCATGACGATCAACTGGAGCGACCCCGAAAGCCCTGATCCGCCAACGAAGCGGGCCGCGCAATATCTGCGAATGTCAACCGAGCATCAGCGTTATTCATGCGACAACCAGGCTTTGGCCATCGCGCATTACGCCCAGCGGCATGGATACGAAATCGTCAGGACCTATGCCGACGAAGGCAAGAGCGGGCTCATCCTCGAAGGGCGCCGAGCGCTGCAGCAATTGCTGTGCGACGTGGACGAGGAGCGCGTGAATTTCGAGGCGCTGCTCGTTTACGACGTGAGCCGGCTCGGCCGCTTCCAGGATCCGGATGAGGCCGCCAGCTACGAGCTCCGCTGCCGCAAGGGCGGCGTTGCCGTCCATTATTGTGCCGAGCAGTTCGAGAATGACGGCAGCATCGCATCGGCAATCCTCAAGACGGTCAAGCGCGCGATGGCAGGCGAGTATAGCCGCGAGCTTTCGGTCAAGGTCTTCGCCGGCAAGGCGGATCTCATCCGCCGCGGCTATCGTCAGGGCGGTCCCGCAGGATTCGGGCTCCGACGCTGCCTCGTCGATCAGAACGGGTCCCGAAAGCAGTTGCTGGCTCGGTGCGAGCAGAAGAGCATCACGACCGATCGGGTAGTACTCGTTCCAGGGCCTCCCGACGAAGTTGCCATCGTTCAGGAGATCTATCGCCTGTTCGCAGGCGGCCTCAACGAGACCGAACTCGCCGCTCTTCTCAACAGGCGGAGAATTCCCACGGACCTCGGCCGGCTTTGGACGCGCGGCAGCGTGCACAGCCTCCTCGTCAACGACAAATATGTCGGCGACAATGTCTGGGGACGAACCTCGTGGAAGCTCAAGGAAAGGTGCATCCGCAATGCCCGCCGCGACTGGATATGTGCAGACGCCGCCTTCCCGGCGATCGTGGACAAGGCCCTTCACGCGCGCGTGCAGGCGATCATCGCGGCACGGCGGGTCCCGCCTAGCGACGAAAATATGCTCGACCGCCTCCGGATGATCCTTGCGAGTGCCGGGACCCTGTCCAGAACGATCATCGACGCGGTGGAGGATGCACCGTCCAGTGATGCGTATCAGCACCGATTCGGAAGCCTGGTGCGGGCCTACTCTCTGATCGGGTTCATCCCGGCCATGAACTTCGATTTCCTGCAGATCGATCGGGACCTGCGGCAGCTGCAACCCGCGATCATTGAAGGCGTGGTGGAAGGTATCGAGCGCGCGGGCGGCGCCGTTCGCCGCCATCCGAAGGCTGCCTTCCTGACGGTGAATGACGAGTTTACCGCCTGGATCATGGTGGTGCGATGCCGTTCGACAGCGACTGGAGCCCCACGTTGGTGGGTGCGCCTCGATGATCGTCGGAAGGTCGATTTGACCGTCGCCGTTCGAATGGCCGAAGGCAATGACGTGCCCCATGATTATTATCTGCTGCCGCAGCTCGGGGGCAAGCGACGCTTGCTGAGACTGGGCTCGTCCAACGGTGTCCATCTGGATGCCTTCCGCTGCGAAACGCTCGATCCTCTCTTCGCGATGGCCTCGAGGGGCGGGTGGGGGAGGGCGGTGTGAGCGCGCCATCGCTTCCCGCACGTATCGAGATGATCCCGCTCGATGGCATCACGGTCGTCAACCCGCGCAGTCGCAACAGGCGCATCTTCAAAGAGATCGTCGACAATATCGACCGCATCGGTCTGAAGCGCCCGATCACCGTGCGCCCCCGCGCCGAGGACGCTGACGGGTCGCGTTATGACCTCGTCTGCGGCCAGGGAAGGCTGGAGGCCTATCAGGCCCTGCATCAGACCGAGATACCGGCTTTCATCGTCGAGGCGGAGCCCGAGGACTGCCTGATCGCGAGTCTCGTCGAGAATTGCGCGCGGCGGCAGCACCGCGCGATCGACCTGCTCCAGGACATCGGAGGAATGCGCGAGCGTGGCTATTCGGTTGCGTGCATCGCTGGAAAGACGGGCCTGTCGGAGGAATATGTGGGCGGTGTCGCGCGCCTCCTCGAAACGGGCGAGCAGCGCCTTCTGAGAGCCGTGGAATCAGGGTCACTTCCGGTCAGTGTCGCGATCGAGATCGCCGACGCCGACGATGATGACGTCCAGCGTGCCTTGCAGAGCGCTTACGATCAGGGCCTGCTGCGCGGCAGGAAGCTGCTCGCTGCCAAGCGACTGGTGGAAGCACGCCGCCGCCGGGGGAAGCGCCTCAAGTCCGTCGAGCCCTATGCGCCCGAGAAGCTCAACTCGGCCGCGCTGGTTCGCGCCTACCAGGACGATGCCCAGCGCAAGCGCGAGATCATCCGGCGGGGCAACAGTGCGAAGGACAGGCTGGTGCTGATCACCGAAGCCCTTCGACGGCTCGCCGCCGATGCGGCCTTCGCCGCGCTGATCAAGGAGGAAGGGCTGGATACCATGCCTCAGAAGATCGCCGATCGCGTCTCCAGCGTGCAAGCGGCATGACCGCGCTGCACCGCACGCAGCCGGTCGTGCTGGGCTTCGAGCAATCGAGTGTCCGCGTCCCCATTGACGCCATCCGGCCCTTGCGGGAAGTTTCGGGCCGTACGAGGCGATCCGCGAAATATCGTCAGATCGCCGCGTCCATCGCGGAGGTCGGGATCGTCGAACCGCCGGCCGTTATACGCGATGCACAGGATCGTGATCTCTATCACCTTCTGGACGGTCACGTTCGCGTCGCGATCTTGCGCGAGCAAGGCGAAACGGATGTGACATGCCTGGTCGCCATCGACGACGAGGCTTTCACCTACAACAAGCGCATCAGCCGGGTCGCGACGATCCAGGAGCACAAGATGATCCTGAAAGCGATCGCGAAGGGAGTCCCGGAAGAGCGGCTCGCGCGCGCGCTCAACGTCAATATCGCCCATATTCGGGCCAAGCAGAAAATGCTGATCGGTATCTGTCCGGAGGTGGTCGACCTGCTCCGCGATCGCCACGTGCCTATCAATGTTTTCCGCGAGCTGCGTTTCATGAAAACGGTCCGGCAGATCGAAGCCGCGCAGGCGATGATCACGATGAACCGTTATTCGCTCGCTTACGCCAAGTCACTGCTCGCGGCGACGCCCGCGGATCAGATGGTGGAAGGCAAGAAGCGCCGCAGACGCGGCCTCTCCCGCGCGCAGATCGAGACAGTGCGGCGTGAGACGTGCAACCTCGACCGTGAGTTGCGCCTGGTGGAGCAGGATTACGGCGTCGATCAGCTCGACCTCGTGCTCGCGACCGGGTTCGTCACACGTTTGCTCGGGAATGTCCGGGTGGTCCGACATCTCGCGCAACATCATTCCGACATCCTCGCCGAGTTCCAGAAAATCGCGGAAGCTCAGGGCGCTTCGTGATGAGGGCGGGCGCACCGCCCGCGACGGCGGGTTCAGGACCGATGTAATGGCGCCGCTAAGAGCCGTGTCGACCGATCATCCTCGCAATCCACAGGGCGGCCGGATTGACCCCACTCGCTTGTTCCATTTCTGTTCCGGCATGGCGAACGCTCGATTCGAAACCACCTTCAGCTTCAGCCGGCACCGCGCGAATTGCCCCGTGCTCTGCCGTGCATGCGGGCATGAAATCGTCGTTGCGCCGTCTGCATTCGCCGACGTGTTCCCGCTGCCGGTGACGATCAAGGAGGCTGAGCGACGGCTGAACTGCACCGTTTGCGGTGCGCGGCGCGCCCGGCTCATTCCCGTCCCGATGCCGGCCGCGCGATGAGTGTCTCGATAACCTCGGGTGGTGATTGGTCATCAATTGCCACGACCCTGATGCACCGCGGCTCTGGGGTACGTACATCGTTGAATAAGCCGCGGGATCGACATCTAGGCTCGTGCGCCTAAGCTGACGACGGCGATCGCCCCTGCGTGCCTATTGCCCGCGACCCTTTTACCACGGGAGGGCTGTGGGAGGCCCTTCAAGCACGGAGCGGCCCGGATCGAATGCCATGCCCATCATGGCGGTCCGGGTTGACGGGAGAAGGAGACCCCCTGGATCCCCAAGAGGCGGTCGCCACCTCATCATCCGTCGATTTTGAACGCAACCACTTGGATAGCGGTTGAGCGCCTTCATGCTCGAACCGCGCCCCGGTTCAGCCTGTGGTCGCTCGCGGTGCATGTCCATTCGGAGTTCCTCCCGATGTTGTCACCTGAGACTTCTTCGGCAGAGAGCGGACACCCCGGTCGCAACTGAGATGTTGAAAGCGGCTGACGATGATCTCGACGCGCCGCGCGTGCACGGCAGCCGCCAGCGGGAAGAAGCGGCGCCGACCTCGGCTCTGACTTGAGAGTAGCTTTGATCGAGCGCCAAAGCACTGGGTTCAGCGGAAAACGCTGGAATGATGCGTCAGCTGCCGTCTGCAAAGCTGCAGTGGATCTCGATTGCGAGAGCGTCGATCGATTGACGACGGACTTGATCGAAATGGCTGGCGTCGATCGTCCAGGTCGCGAAAGGCGTGAAGAGAATGTCGCGGCCCGAACCGTCGCCGATCAGCTGGACGTCGATTGCATCGAGCGGATCGAGCAGCGGCCGGCGTTTAAGATGGGGCTGGCCGGATGCGTCGTGCACGACCGCAGCATCGGCAATCGCTGACCAACTATATTCGAAGTTACGCCGGACACCGAAAGGCAGATCGAAGCTGGCGCCGCCACCATCGACCCATGTTCGAAAGCGGCGTGGCACACCCAGGACAACGCGGATTGGCTCATCGAAAGGGGGGCGCAGCCCCTTGCCCAACAAGAACGGTCTGAACCTCAATATACGAACGCCGGCCTCACCGGGGAATGGGTCGAAGCCATTTGTCCCATCGATCGCGGATATTGAAGCTGATGCACGTGGGCTCTGGGCTCCTGCGATAGCGAACGGGTCGCGAAGTCGATTTCGAGGCGCGAGAGAGGCTAAGCTGAGAGCGCCAACGCCCCCGCGTGCGTTGTTATCCGCTGCCTTTGCACCACGGAAGGGCTGTGGAAGCCGCTTCAAGCACGCAGTGGCTCGGGTCGGATGCAACGCCCAGGATTGAGATCCGAGTCGGCAGGGAAAGGAAAGCCGCTGGATCCTTGCTCATGAGGCGGTCGCCACCTGTTGTGCAAATCTGCAGGTCGTGCGCTGGCCCAAGGTTTCCGCTGACAGACTTCAACATGCTCGACATGCGCCGGATATAAGCCCTGTTGTCATCCAATATTTCAGAGCATCTTGTCACGGCCGCTCGATCATCCGCCGCTGCAACGCGGCCGATCCGCATCGAGCTGCTCTGGACTATTCATGTCGACGAGCGTGCATGTTGGATCGTGCATGGCTCTCGACATAGCGCCTGACGGGCCCCTCCGTTTACCCGGTTCGTGCTCCGCTGCGGCGAGGATGGCGCGAAACCTGCGAGCGCGTCGTTAGCCTCGAACCTTGAACCCGGCTCCCTGACCGCGCGAGCAAGGGTCGAAGAGGACGCACAGATATTTCGCCGTCGGCCTAAACATTGCTGAGATTCTCCCGATCAGGGAGTCGAGCGGGCGGCAGGCGCCCCAACGAGAAGGACGATGCCGGCATCTGGCTGCCGCGTCGGAGGGGGAAGTTCAATGGTTGCGATATTCACGGGCGGTGGCACGGGACTCGAGCGCGGGTCGGGATCCTTGCTGGGCAAGGCGGGCCTGCTCGGCTCCTCATCGCTGGGGAAAACCGGCGAGCAGCTGTTCGTCAATGCCGCGAACGGCAATCTGGTCGTCAGCCAGCGCGACGAGATCCTGATCGGACGTGGCCCCGACGCGATCGTCTCGCGGACCTATAACAGCCAGGCCGCGGAGGGGCTCGACGAGAATAGAGACCGGTGGCGTCAGAGCGGCGATCGCAGGATCGTGCTTGCCGGCACTGAGAACGCGGCCGGAAGCGTCGCTACGCGCGTCTCGGCGGACGGATCGGAGATAAGCTACACGTGGAACGGGACGCGCGGCCTGTACGTCGCCACCTCCGGGGCCGGCGCTCACGACACGCTGTCGTTGTCCAACAAGGTTTGGACATGGGTCGACGGAACCACTCAGGCACGAGAGATCTACCAGAAAGAAGATGTTCAAAGCGCCTACGCTCGCATCACTTCCGAAACCGACCGCTACGGCAACTCTCTTACATTCACCTATTTTCCCGAAAAGGGGGGCAATCTCCAGAAGATAACTACTGCAGACGGCGGCTTTATCCAATATGAATGGTCGGTTGAAAACAAGAACAACCTCAGGTCGATCACCACGGGATACACAGACGTAACGAGCACTCCACCCAAATCGGCGACGCTGACCCGAACCTGGTACCAATATGACAATGGCAATCGTCTGAAGACGGTAACGGTCGATCTCAGTCCGGAAAACAGCAACGTTGCGGACTCCGATGTCTACGTCACGACCTATCACTATCTGAGCGACGGCACCAACCGCATCGAGATGATCGAGCAGAGCGACGGGACTCTCGTCAAGATCGGCTATACCGGAGCTGCGGTGACCAGCATCACCGAGGCCGGCCCGGGTGGCACGACGCGCGTCACGAAGCTCACTTACGGCACGAACTACACCCTTGTCACCGATCCGCTCGAGCAGGTCACCCGGCTCGACTTCGATGGGGTAAGCGCCGACAAATGGCTGAAGCAGATTACGGCTCCCGCGGCCGCTGGCGGTCTGGCGCAGGCGACGACAAAGTTCAGCTACGATGCAGTCACTGGCGACGTTCTGATCATTGAAGACGCTGCCGGCGATGCTGCGACGTTCACTTACGACGGTGCGGGGAACGTCCTGACCGAGACGGACCCCCTCGGCAATATCATTCGGCGTACCTATGGTGCCCGCAACGAGATTCTGACCGAAACGAGGGAATCGCTCGTCGCGCCGGCCGAGAGCTTCGAGGACGGGCTTTCAACCGGATGGCTCCTCAATGGCGCCGCCGCTCCTGTCTCGGGTCCATTCAGTGGTGTGGGCGGCTCGGTCAGCCACTTCGCAGGTCGGTTCGGCTGGACCGGCGACGGTGAAGCGCTGTCGAAGACCTTTGTGCTGAACGGCAGCGGCCGGACGATCATCGATTTCGAATTCCTGAAGTTCGACACCTGGGACGGCGAGGCCTTCCGGGTATACCTCAATGGCGGCGCAGCAATCTCGTTCGTGCCGGGGCAGGACGCGAGCGGAACCTTCTCCATAGCGGGGCTCACCGGCACCTATCGGATCACGTCTTCCGGCCAGGACAGCGATCTCGGCATCGGCCCCAACGCTCCGGACCGCGCTTACCATGTTCAGCTGGCGGTGGCCGGGACGGGCTCGTCTGTCCGGCTCGGCTTCGGGTCGGGACTTGACCAGGTCCCTGAGGACGAATCATGGGGCATCGACAATGTCGCGGTGCGCGAGGCGACGACCACGCGCTACGTGTACGATCCCAGCATGGCCCTGGCGTATCGGGTGTCGGCCGAAGGTCGCGTGACGGCCTACGAGAACAATCAAGGCCTGGTCTCGCAGGAAAGGTCGCTGGGCAACAAGCGCTATCCCATGGCAGGGCTGTCGCCGGGCGCCGCGATTGATTATGCGACGATCCGAAATTGGGAACTTGCGATCACCGACTGGAGCGGGACGTCGCTGATCTCCTACCAGCGCGACGTGCGTGGTGAAGTCGAAATTGCCCGTCACTGGACCAATGTGGCTGTGAATGGATATGGCCGGGATGCCCGAGCCACCGAGTTCGGCTATGATACAGCCGGCAATCTGGTTTATCATAGGGTGGGCAACGCCTTCGCGGAAACCTATCGCTACGATGGCCTCCTGCGTGTCGAATCCAAGAAGGACTCGAACGGGAACGAGACCAAGCTCAGTTACTCTGTCCTGAGCGGCGCCCCTGGTGGAGTGTCGTCCCAGACGGTGGTCCAGCTCGCAAACGGCGCACTCGAAACGTCTTCATTCGATTCACTCGGCCGGTTGATCAATGTCGTGAAGTCGGGTGGCGGAGCAACGAGCACGACCAGCTATCGCTATGATGCGGCGGGTCGGTTGCGGGCGATTATCGACGGCACTGGTCAGCGGAGCAGCATCCTGTACGATGGGGCGGGCCGAAGGGCCGCGGACATCAAGCCGGACGGCTCAGTCACCGAATATCGTTACAGTCTCGACGACAACCTCATCGCGACGATCCGGCATGGCGCGAAGCTGACCAACGCACAGCTCGAGAGCCTGGTCGACGCCGCAGGCAACCCGACGAACGTCTTGGTGGTCATGCCGGGCGCGCACGCAGATGACCGCTACGAGTGGCGCGTTTACGACCAGGCGGGTCGCCTTTCCGGAACGATCGACGGGAAGGGAGCCGTTGTACAATATGTCTATGACGGGGCCGGGAGGCCGATTTCCGAGACCCGGTTCGCCAATTTCCTCCATGCGTCCCTAGTCGAGGGGTATCGCGCGTCCGGAAGTCCTTCGAGCCTGCCTCTCCCGCAGGAGAACACGAACAATGATCGCATCCTCCGCAACTTCTACGATCGCGACGGCCTGCTGATCGCCACGATGGACGGTGACGGCGCCCTGGCGCGCACCGTTTACGACGGCTTCGGTCGGAAGGTGCAGACGATTCGATATTCAGGGCAAATCCTGGATCCGACGGCACGGCGGACCGGGAGTCTGGCGAGCCTGGAAGCGATCGCGAGCGGAGGTGATCAGTCCAGGACGATTCTCCACGACTACGTCTACAACAGCGGCGGGGACCTGACGGCCGAGGTGGATGGGGAAGGCACTATAACCCGTTACACTTACTCGCTGACGGGCCAGCTGCTGACCAAGACCGTCGGCGAGAAGGTTTTGCGGACCGTGCCCGCCTCTTCAATTCCCGCGCCGATCAATGCGGGAGACCTCGTCTCGACGACCGGCGGGGCAACGGCGGAGACGACGACCTACGACTATGATGTCTACGGGAAGATGCGGTCAGAGCGTCGCGATCGGGCGCAGGGCACCTATGAGTGGAGCATCTACACCTATGACAAGCTCGGGCGGCTCGAAACGACGGATCGGCATGACGTTCCCTCACCGGACAATCGCTACAATCGTTTCACGAAACAGAGGTATGACGGGCTCGGGCGGCTGATTGGAGAAGTCGGAAGCGAGGGCTCCGCGTTGCTCGCTCCGCTCCCTGCCAATGCGCCGGCCAGTGAGATCGACCGTATCTACAAGACTTACGGCCGCACCTACAGCTACGATGCAGCGGGCCGGCTGATCTCGAAGACGGAGCCCAACGGCAAGGACGCGGGTGGCAATCGTACCGTCTATTATTACGGGATCGACGGGGAGCTTGCCATCGAGGTGAATGCCGCAGGTGACGTCATCGAATACCGCCGCAATGCGGTTGGCGAGCTCACCGACACGATACGGTATGAATATCGCCTTCCCAACGGCAATCTGCCTGGTCTCACGGGCGGTGTTGCAGCCGAAGGCGCAGCTATCCGGGCGCTTGTCGCCGGACTTCACCACGGGGTGCAGATCACCAACAATGCCAACACGTCCGTGGTCAGCAAGGGCGCTGGGCGGTTCCAGATCACGAAAGCGCCAGGTGTCGCTTATGGTCCGAATGCGAGCGCCGTGTCGACGGAGCCATTCGAAGGTAACTTCGCCTTCTCCGTAACAAACATTTCGCCGTCGTCAAACTATCATGTTGCAATATCTGGAGCAGCGAAGGCCGCAGATACGGCTGCTATAGATTACAGCTTTCAGATTTATAATGGAACAGCCTACTATTACGAGGCTGGCGTCCAGGTCGCTACCAAAGCGATCAACGGTAAAATGTGGATGTGGAGAACGGGAACGACGCTCCATTACGGCACAGGTCCGGACTGGCAGTCTGCCTCCTCTCTATCTGGTATTTTCCGGACCATCTACAACGTAGCCGGTCCAATGCACTTCGATACATTGCTATTTGAAGTCAACAGTTCGATGGAAGTGCAGTTCTTTGATCCGCAGAAGCCCGGGCTGGCCAACCATGCCAACGCATTGATCACGGACCTCGGCGACGGCACATTCACCATTGCCAAGCAGGGCAGCACGAGCAACGCGTGGGATGCTAGCGCAACGTCGAACCAGCCGATCACCGGAGACTTCCGGATCTCCGCTCGCTATCTGCCTTACTCGCCCAACCTCGTCATCGGCGTCGGCACGAATGTCTTCGCCGATACCAGCTGGCAATCTGTCCAGTACGGGCTACAGCTCACCTGGGAAAAGAAGGTTCATGCCCTCGACAATGGCGTGGTCAAAGCGACCCGAGATCTCGAGGGTCCGGATTTTACCAACATTGTGTGGATGTGGCGGGAAGGCTCGACGCTGCGATATGGCGTAGGGGACAATTTCGAGATTGCGTCGACCTCCGGGCTCCTCCACACGGTCGAGGGTGTCACCGGTGACGTTCACTTCGATTCCAGTCTTTACACGTCCACCAGTGCTGTCGAGGTCAAGATCGAATATCCGGAGCTCATGTCGCATGCCAGCGTCGAGCATGTCGATTATGACGCCGCGGGGTTCGTCAGGGCAACCAAGGACGCGCTCAACAACAGCACCAGCTATACGTACAATGCCTTCGGGCAGGTCGCTTCCATCACGCGCCCGCTTCCGTTGGCACAATCCGAGAAGACGATCTTCGAATATGACCGCCGCGGGAATCACAGCAAGACGGTCAAGGATTCAGGCGGGCTTAATCTTGCGAGCGTGACCTCGTACGATGCGTTCGGACGCGCGTGGCAGACGCAGGATGCCCACGGATATCTGCGCAACACGGGCTACGATCGCGCCGGCCGCGTGATCAGCGTCAAGGACGCCGCTCAGAAGGATGCTGCCCAGAACGAGCAGACTTACGAATATGACAGCCGCGGCTACCTGAGATTCTCCACTGACAGGAATGGCAAGCGCACCTCCTATGTCTATGGTGCGCTCGGTCGAACCCTGACGATCACGACGCCCGAGAATGTTGTCACCACCATTACCAAGAACATGTTTGACGAGACAGTCTCGATTGTCGATGCATCGAACAAGGGCGTTTCCTATGCTTACGATCGTGACGGAAATGTCACTAAGGCCTTCGACGCAGTCAGCAACACGATCGAAAGCGAGTTCGATCTTGCCGGGCGTGTCAAGAAGACGACTGATGCGAATAAAGTTGTTACGACGTACGAATATGACGCCGCCAACCGCGTCCTGAAGACGATCGTCGATCCCGCAGGGCTCAATCTCATCACCACATACCGATATGACGGCAAGGGTCAGAAGATCGAGGTCGTGGGCGCGGACGGCAACGTCACGGCGATCGAATATGATCTCGCGGGCAACGTGTTGCGGCACATCGCAGGCCCGGGGGCAGGTAAGCCGAACGCCACCACCGCTTACGCCTACGACGCCAGCGGGCGTCAGGTCGCGGTCACCGAGGGGTGGGGCACAGCTGCGGCGAAGACCACCGCTTATGTCTACGACAAGGCCGACCGGCTGATTGCGACCCGGGTTGATCCCTATGGGCTCAATCTCAAGACCGAGTTCGGCTATGACAGCCGAGGCAACGTGCTGTGGCGGAAGGATGCCGCTGGGGACACCACTTACTATCAATATGATTCGGATAACCGGCAGGTCCTGGCGGCCGATCGTGAGGGACGGGTCACGGAGACCTTCTACGACAAGGAGGGCCGGATCGTCGGCACGCTGCGTTATGCCGCGCGGGCTACGATCGATGCCGTCAACAAGACTTTCGCCCAACCCGCGAAGAACGCGGATGCCGACCAATTCACCAATCATGTTTTCGATGGTGACGGTCGCTTGCGGTTCACGATTGATCCGCTTCGGGGGCTCACCGAATATCGCTACGACGCACACGGCAATCTCGAGCTGACGGTTCGCTATGGAGGCCCGGTGGACCGGCCCATTCCTCCTTCGACGCTCTACGACGTCGCCGGAGCCCAGGCGCAGATCGCAAAATATTCACTTGGCGCACGGCCCGATCTGCGCGGCTACGGCGTCTTGCATGACGTTGCCGATCGTCCCTGGGTTTCGGTGAACGAGGAAGGCTACGTCACTGCCTACGCCTACGACGGCAACGGCAATGTCGTGAAGCAGACGCGCTTCGACGACCGCTGGAGCGGCGAGTTTACCGCGGCGGGCTTGTCGGCTTGGATGAGCGGGAAGACCGGACGGGTCGATCGCAGCTTCTATGACGCGGCCGGGCGCGTGCAATATTCGGTCGATGCCGAGAACTTCGTCACGGCTTTCACCTATGACGGCGCCGGACGGGTCAAATCCGAGACGCGCTACGCCGAGCAGTTCAACGACATCGTTGACGGAACGACCGCCGCATCCGTCGCTTCGCTGCTAGCCGGTGCGAATGCTGCCAAGGCCGCGGTCACGCGCTACGGCTACGATTCCGCCGGCCGTCTGACGGATATCACCGACCCGCTGTCGGTGGTGACCCATCACGAGCTTGACGCGCTCGGCCAGGCCATCAAGACCTATTACGCCTACGGAACAACGGCCGAGAGCATCACTGCTCGAACGTTCAAGGCAGGGCGTCTTGCAAGCGAGATCCAGGCTTTCGGCGCTACCTACCCGAGCGAAACAGTTCCCTCAGGCACTCCCTATCAGAGCGAGACCGTCTACACGTACGATGGGGTCGGCCGGGTGCTGACCATCAAGACCGGTGCAAAGCAGACCGCCTATGAATATGACGCACTCGGGCACGTGAAGCGTGAGCGCAACCAGATCGATGCGTCGACCTGGGCCGAGACCGAGACGACCTATGACAGCTTCGGCAATGCCGTGAAGGTCAAGGATCCGCGCGGAAATGTCAGCTACGCTTATTATGATGCGCTGAACCGCGTCCGGTTGCAGGTCGACGCCGGCGGTCACGACCAGACCGGCGGCTATGCGACGGAGACGACCTATACGCTCGGCGGCGCGATCGCCAGCGTGACCCGGCGCGCAAAGGCCGTGTCCGGTACTTACAGCGAGAATAGCCGACCGACCGTCAACCGGGATTCTGAACGGGATGCGACGACCTGGTTCGTCCGGGACAAGCTCGACCGGATCACCGATGTGATCGACGCCGAAAACAAGATCGAAAGCTACGTGCTCAACGCCTTCGGCCATCGGAAGACCGTCACGAGCAAGAGCGGCGGCGTCACGACCTATGTCTACGACAAGCTTGGCCGTGCCACCAGGGAGACGGTGGAGATCAAGTCGGAGCTCACGCCGGGCGTCACGACCACGATCGTCAATACCTTCTCTTATGATGCCCGCGGCAACATGCTCCAGAAGGTGGAGGCGTCCAATCTCGCGGAGAAGCGCACGACGACCTACGAGTATGACAAGCTAAACCGTGTCAAGAAAATGTACGGCGATACTGTCGGCTATATCCTTCAGCCAGGCCAGACTGAGAATACCGATGATCAGCCTACGGAGCAGTACCGCTACGATCAGCTGGGTAACCTTATCGAGAAAATAGACGCCCTGAACGCTAGTACACGCTATTATTACGACAAAATGGGCCGGGTCGTCGAGGAGATCGATGCACTCCGGAATGTTGTTTCCCGGCAATACGACGTCAACGGCAACCTCGTTTCCGAAAGGCAACATGCGCTTCGGGCGTCATCGCCGACGGACACGAAACCGGGTCTGCCCGCGAAGAGCGTCGATGACAGGGTTAAATTCTTCTCGTATGATGGCTTGAATCGTCTGCTCAGCACCACGCAAGTGGGGGTTCTGGCCGGCTCCTGGACCAGCGGGGGCTATCAGAACGGGGTGGCAAACCTCACCACCAGCTTCGAATATGATGCCGCCGGCAACGTCATCCGGCAGACGGATCCGAACGGCAATGTGATCCGGAACTATTACGACAAGCTTGGTAACCGCCTCGAGCAGATCGACCAAGAAGGCTATATGACCTCCTGGCGATACGATGCCGAGGGAAATGTGACCACCGACTGGCGATGGGCCACGCGCGTCGAGGTCTATGCTGACGGGAGTCATACCTCGCCGACCAGCATCGACAACCGCGTCACCCAATTCACATATGACCGGAACGGACGCCGTCTCAGTGAGCAGCGCTGGCTCGACGGAACCAAGGCGCAGGCGAGCGCCGATTCGATCATCCGATATACGTACAATGCACTTGGCCAGGTCCTCACCAAAAGGGAAGCTACCGGGGACCAGACTTCTTACACCTATGACAATGCCGGGCGCCTGGAGAAGGAACAGCGGGCGAAATTCCGCGACCAGACCAACAACGAGGTCACCCCCACCACGACCTACAAATATGACGGTCTGAACAATCTCCTCCGCACTACGGAGGGTATGAGCGCGGAGCGCGTTACCACTTATGTTTACGGTGCGGGTGGTCGGCTCGCGTCGATGACCAATGCCGCCGGCGACACGTTCAGCTACGCTTATGACCGAGCCGGCAACGTTTTGCGCGAATCCTATGTGCGCCGTCGGGTACAGAGCATCTCGGCTCAGGGTGCGATCACCTATACCGACATTAGCGAAGCATTGCTCTATGTCCGGGACGCGCTCGGCCGCGTGACGGGCCAAGGCAACGCCACTCTGGTCAACGGAGCGTGGCAGGCGGGCATTCGCCAGAACATTCGGTACAACACTTTCGGTGACGTGACCGGCCGCGGCAGCTCCGCATGGGCCTCTGCTCCGGCCTATCAGGAGCAGTTCGTCTACGACGTCGGGAGCCGGCTCACGGCCTCCAATTCCGGCGATGGCGTCTGGCGCTATTTCGTCTCGGACAAGGCGGGCAATCAGACCCTGGTCGTCGAAGACGAGGGGAGCGATCTCGCCGGCAAGACGCTGGAACAGGTCATCGCGCTTTCCAAGGGAAATGGCGCTGCTCCAGGCTATGTCTATGTCGACCGCATCAATACCACGGCCATAGGCGTCGACAAACGCGGGCAAGCCATTGCACAGTCCGCGATGAAGCGGCAGTTGAACGCGGCAACGGTCGTCGATGTCTCGACGACGAAGGGCTACAATGCCTTCGGCGAGGTCGCCTGGGAAAAGAATGCAGAAGGAGCGCAGACCAGCTACACCTACAACACGATGGGCCGGGTGCGCTCGATCGTCCGGCCGACGGTCTCGGTAACTTTTGAGAACGGCACCAGGCAGAATGTCGCGCCGACCGAATCCTTCCGCTACGATCTTTCTGGGCGCCTGACCGGTACGACGGACGCAAACGGCAACCGCACCACGCGAGAGCTTCTCGCCGGCACCGGCTATGGCGGCAGCGAGGCCCTGGTCACGGCGGAACTCCACGCCGATAATGGCGTGGCACGGACCTATTATGACCAGTTCGGCGATGCGCGCCTGTTCCGCAGCGAGCTATACGCCGCGAACCTGGACAATTTTGCCGCATCAGACGAATCGCGCAGCTACGACAAGATGGGGCGGCTGACGACTCAGGTCGAGCGTGGCGGGCTCACCCATAGCTACCTGTACGACCTTCTCGGCCAGCGCATCCTGCACACCAACACGGTCCTGGGTGCGGCCAACGCCGAAATCACCGACTATGATCTGCAGGGGCGGGTGACGCGGCAGGTGGCGTTCGGCGGCGACACGACGACGACGAGCTATGCCTGGGATGCGACGCTGCAGACTGCAGACGTGACCGTGGGCGGTTGGACGACGACGACGACCCTCGCTAACTCTCTTACTTCCATTGAGAAGGAGGATGTGTTCGGCCATGCCCTCTACAAGAAGGATCTTGGCGGGCGCATCTCGGAGATGACCTACGACAAGGCCGGGCGCCTGGTCGAGCGCACCGGCGCCGGGGCTATGACCTGGACCTGGCTGAACTCGGGGCTGGTCGACACGATCACGGCAACGTCGGGGGCATCCGACACGAAGAACTGGAGCAGCAAGACCACCAGCCACGGCTATGACGTGCTGGGTAATCTCGTAGCTCAGTACACCGTCGATACGGTGGAAGAATATTACCAGTATTCCTGGGATGAGGGCGGATCCTCTTATTATCATGACACTGACCGAGTCTCGAGTGTCGTGCAGAATGCGACGGCCGATTACGACACGGCCGGCCGTCTGCTCTGGTGGAGCGAGGCCGGCACGGGAACTGCGCCGGCGGCGCGCACCGATTATGAATATGATGCCAACGGCAACATCCGCCGGACGCGGGCGGCCCACCGTTTTCTGAATGCTCAGGGGGGCGACGCCGGCGCAGCGCCGACGAAGGACCTTTGGTACAAATATGACGTGCTGAATCGGGTGACGCTGTCCGCAGGCCGCCTTGAAGGGGGCAGCATCGTTGGAGGTGAGGCGAACACCTACAACGCCGCGGGTCAGCGCATGACGACGACCCGTTTCGTGGCAGCATCGGAAGACTATGGCGATCCCAACGATGGGGGCTACAGCGTTCCTTACGAGGCGATTCAGAGGGAAAGCTACAGCTACACGACGGCGGGGCAGCTCGACCTTGTCTATGTCGTACAGGGTGGTTCGACGACTGCGCCGGATGGAACGCTGATCGGCGCAGAGCCCTCGGGGACGGGCACGAAGCGCGCAGATTACGATTATGACGGCATGGGGCGGGTTACCCGGCAGATCGACTATGACGCTGGCGGCACGGTCGTTCAGTATCAGCGCGACGTCACCTACAACGGCAAGGGCCAGATCACCGGGGAGACCACCAACACCCGGCGCGGCGCTGACATCTTCCGCAGCACCATCGTCAACAATTATGGAACCGGCACCTCTTACGCGCTCGGTGCGGTGGTCTGGTCGACGTCGCGGAACGACAAGTTCGTCAAGGGCACGACGTTGGCAACGGGCAGCGCGAACCCGCTCGACACGCGTACCGACAACACGATTGGGTGGTACGACGGGGCGGTGACCACGCAGGTCCGCTATGACGAAGATGCCGGCACTTACACGTACAGCGCATCTTCTGGGACATATACAGAAGATGGCGATCACGATGGTAACACCATCTTCAGGACGACCTATAGCTACAATGATGCCGGGCAGCTGCAGTCCGCGCAGGTGAATGACGGCCGCCCGAGGACGGTCACCTACACCAACGACATGACCGGGCAGGTGATCCGTCGCGATGAGGCGGACAACAAGATACCGACCCAGTCCCAGCCTTACCTCAACGGCGATCCGCATGAAGCGTGGTACCGGTTCGGCGGCAAGCAGATGGGCTATGTCGGCAACAACGGCACGCTCGACACCGACTACCAGAGCTCGGTTTCGAACCGCACGGCGACGGCCGGCACCGGCGCGTTCCGCAACGGCGGCGCCTATGGCGGGACGCATGCCGACTTCGACCTGAGCACGAGCGCGCTGACCAGCTACAGCCAGGGCGGCTCGGGCGGGAGCTATACCGTGCAGGGCGGCGAGACGCTGACCTCGATCGCGGCACAGCTCTGGGGCGATGCCTCGCTCTGGTACAAGCTTGCCGAGGCGAACGGCCTGTCGGCGTCGAACGCGCTGATGGAAGGGCAGCGGCTCACCATCCCAGCCGGGGTGATGAAGAACACGCACAATGCGTCGACGTTCAAGCCCTACGATCCGGCCGAGGCGATGGGCGAGACCAGCCCGACCACGCCCAAGCCGCAGACGCAGAAGAGCAACAAGTGCGGCGTGTTCGGGCAACTGGTGCTGGCGGTCGTGGCGGTCGCGGTGACGTTCGCGACGGCAGGGACGTTCGCGGCCGCGATGGGGCCGGTACTGGGCGGGATCGCGACCGGCGCTACCGCCTCGATCGTGAGCCAGGCGGTGGGCGTCGCAACGGGTATCCAGGATGGCTTCAACTGGAAGGGCGTCGCGATGTCGGCGATCGCCGGAGGGGTAAGCGCAGGACTGGACAAGCTGTCGGGCGTCAAGGGATTGGGCTTCCTCGATGGTGGGTCCATCGGCGCCGATGTGGCCCGAGGTGCCATCGCGAATGGAGTGGGCCAGGGCCTTGGCGTTGCTCTTCAGTTGCAGAGCAAGTTCAGTTGGGCTGGCGTGGCAGCTGCCGGTATCAGCGCGGGCGTGAGCGGTGCTGCGGGCCGGTCGCTTCCGGGCGCTGCCAAGTCATTTCGGCAGGCCAGTTTCGGGAACCAGACCGCATCGGGCTTCGCCGGAGCGATCTCTGGTGCGGCGACCCGATCCGTCCTGACGGGCACGAGCTTTGGCGATAACATCATTGCAGTACTGCCGGATGTGATCGCATCGACGATCGGGAATGCCGCGGTGCGTGGCCTCAAGGACATCGTCGACTACCAAAGCCAACGCGGCCCTGAATATGCGTCCACCCAAGGCCTTATAGATCGGACCACGGTGTCGTCGGAGCCCGAGATTGTCGTAACGGGTCATGTGCCGAATGTATGGGATAAGCTGCAATCTTACGCCAACACCGCCCTTGAATACATCGATAAGGCAGCGGATTATGTTTATTACAATTTAGAATCAAGCATTCGTGCGCGGGCAGAGAGCAGCAACCTAGGGCTCGTTGCGCGCGGCTTAGGCATCGTAGCCGAGCGCGCGGGTTTTCATTCGACTTCCGTGGCGTTCAACAAGGCCGCTGACTTTTATTCCGGTCAGTATTCGGGTGCGGCAATCTCGATTCTGGATCGAGTGAGCGCGATCGGACGCGCTGTGCTGCATCCGGTCACCGCCCTGGAGGGCGTGGCGAGAACCACCGACGCCTTGATAATGTCCAATCCTAGTGACTTCGCGAATGCAGCGAGAGCTGGCATCGGTCGCGCACGAGCGGTGTTGGCGAGCGGCGATGCTCGGGCGATTGGCGAGCTTAGCGGTCGGACTGGGGTTGCGGTTGCCGATATCTTTATTGGGTCAAAGGGGCTTGGCGCTCTCCGTGGCGTTGAGGCTGTCGGCGATCTTGCAGGTGCGGGGCGTGCCACTCGCGTTGTCGGCAGTGCCGCAGAGACTGTGCCCACTATAGCCGGACCAACTGGCAAAGCTTACAGTGTGGCGTTCGAAACGAAGCTGGACGCAAGCGTGTGGGGCAAAAGCGATAGCGTTCACTTCAACAGGGCGAATGCTGCACTTGATGACGCGCTACGTTCGGACCCGGTTTGGGCTGCGCAAATGGAGGAAATGATCCCCGGCGTGCAGGGCTCTGTCGCCAAGGCCGGGGGTCGCGCGACCCCGGAAGGTTGGGTTTGGCACCATGATGTTGAACCGGGTACGATGCAGCTTTCGCCCACCAATCAGCATTGGGACCCCAAATTCTGGAATACCTTCCACCCCGATAACAAAGGGGGGTATGCGATATGGGCTCGGCCCGCTGGTGCGCCGCCAAGGAAATAGGATCGAGATGTGAGGAATCTTGCGGAGTTAAACCTCAATGATCGGGGAAAGGTTGTGGAACGGGCGCCTCCCTCGCCCGAGGTTACCTCGGCCTTTGAACGCGAGTTCAAAGTGTCACTCCCCTCCGAGTATCTCGGGCTTTTGATGTACTCGAATGGCGGGCATCCGGAGCTCGATTCCATCGCACCAATGGGTCGCACCGACATTGCCAAGCGGTCGGTCGATCACTTTTTTTACCTAAATGAAGACCGCGAAGGGCCAGCGAGCCTATGGGCGGCCACAAAGGCATGGCGGTCAATCCTGAGCGAAAAACAGATACCTATCGCGGCCGATGGGGGCGGAAATGCCTTTGTCCTCGATATGGCTGCCACGCCTCCCAGGGTCCTCGCCTGCATACATGATGAAGGCTTTGCGCTTGTTGAAATGGCGCCTTCCTTCGGCGAGTTTATAGATCACCTCGAAATCGATCCGGATATGATCTGATCATGCAAGCTAATCCTCGGTATGCGGGCAAGCCCCTTCTTCGACTTCTTGAATGCTATGTGCTGTGGGCGATAGATGAGCTGCCAGAAAAGGAGGCTTCCTCCCTCGTGAGCATGACCCCGAAGCTTCAAAATCTATATAAATCTGACGGGCAGTGGCAGGATATTATCGCTGGTACTGTCGATATGGATGCTGAAATGCCGGAGCGGTTGAAGGTCCTTTGGGCGCGAAACGTGGAGATCGCCCAACAGAATGGCGCGGCGCTTACGCCGCAGCAGTTTGCAGAGATGGTGGTCGACGACAATTTTGCCGGCTGAGGGTGATTTTAGCGAAAGCAAGATAAAAGGAATGGCTCCCTGGGCGGGGTAAGCCATTATCTGCACATCTTTTTTAGCCGCCACTGGTGGAGAGACTCCCGTGACGTGACCCCCAACTTTCATCCAATCGGGACTGAAGACTGGCTATAGCGATTGGCGAAGGCAGCAAAGGCGGCCGCCGAGCCGAGGACCGGCGTAGCCAGCCTCTCGACATAGCCCTTCTGCATCGGCTTGCCAGGCTTGCTGTAGTGCCAGTCGATCTTCGCCTCGCCAACCAGCCCAGCACCGTTGGGGTAAGCGCGGCGCCTTTGTCCGGATGGGGCATGGAAATGTCAGGGATGCCGCCATTTGAGGGAAGGCTGATCGCTGCTGGGAGCGTGAAGGTGGCTAATCCCCAAATAACCTCAATCGGTTGATTGTCGAATCACCCCGACCGGTCTAGGCGGTGATGAGGGGCAACGTGGGCAACTTCGGTTGCGGCGCGCGCTCCGGGGCAGGGGCAATTTACGGGTGGGTGATGGGTCCTGATCGGGCTCTCGGCTTTTTGAATCAGATGCTCTGGAGCAGCCTGTGGGTGGCTGGTCCGGTGCTCGTCGCGATTCTGCTGGTCGGGTTGGTGATCAGCGTCTTTCAGGTGACGACGCAGATCCAGGAAATGACCTTGAGCTACGTGCCCAAGATGATCGTCGCCGGCTTCCTGCTGATCGCGATCGGACCGTGGATGATGGGGCGGGTGACTCAGTTCGCGACCACTCTGTATCTGCTGATCCCGACCCTGGCGCGCTGAGGCGCGGCGATGGAGCAGCTTGCCGCACAGGGGATCGCCGCCTTGCTGGTCAGCCTGCGGATCGTGCCGACCTTCGCATTCGCGCCGCCATTCACCTTCGTTCGGGTGCCCGGCCTCGTGCGCCTGCTGCTCAGCGTATCGCTGGCCGCCTGGCTGGTTGCGGGCCATCCCGGCCAAGCCGCCCGGCTCGATGTGTCGGCGGGCGGGCTGCTCGTGCTTGCGGCCGCCGAGCTCCTGACGGGCCTAGCCTTGTCGCTGTCGCTGATGCTCGCCTTCGCGGCGCTGCAGACCGCGGGCCGTGCGGTCGATATCCAGGCCGGGTTCGGGCTCGCCACTCTGGTTGATCCCACGACCCGCGCGCAGATGCCGCTGGTCGGAACCTTGTTTGCCTATGCCGCGGGTGTGATCTTCTTTGCGACCGGGGGGCCGGCCGATCTGCTTGCCCTTTGGTCCGCCTCGCTCGACCAGTTGCCGCTCGGCGGTGCCTTTCGCGGCGATGTCGGGGCATTGACCGGCTATCTGTCGGCGGTGTTCGTGCTCGCATTCGGCACGGTCGGGCTGATCATGCTGGTGCTGTTCCTGATCGATCTCGCCGTCGCCTTCATGTCGCGGACGATGCCGCAGATGAACGTTCTCCTGTTCGGTTTCCAGGTGAAGACGCTGGTGACCCTGCTGCTGCTGCCGATCACGGTCGCGCTTGCGACCTCGCTGCTGCTCCGCATGCTCCGCCTCGCCCTCGATACGGCGCTGATCTGACGCGATGGCCGAGGGACAGGAACAGAATCGCAACGAGGAGGCGACCCCGTTCAAGCTGCAGCAGGCGCGCGAAAGAGGCAATGTCGCGCGCGGCACCGATATCGGCTTCTTCGGGGCGGTCGTCGGGCTGATCGGGTTCGTCCTGGTCGTCGGCGACGAGATGGTGGAGCAGCTCGCGGGGATGATGCGTGCCGTGCTCGGCGCGGGGATGGCGGGCGCGTCCGATCCGCAGCGCGCGGTATCCCTGGTGGGGGCGCAGGTCTGGGGCGTTTTTCATCCGCTGATCCTGTTCGGCGGGACATTGCTGGCCGTGGTTGTTTTCTTCGAGCTGCTGCAGCTGCGCGGCTTCATCTTCAGCGCGACGCCGCTCAAGCCGGACTTCACCCGCATCAATCCGGCCAAGGGGCTGAAGCGCCTGTTCTCGGCGCGGATCCTCAAGGAGGCGCTCAAGAACATCCTGAAGTTCACGGCCTACACGATCGTGGTGGTGCTGCTCGTCCGTTCGATCATGGAAGCTCCCGGACTTGCTGGCGCCGACGCGCGCGGCCTTGCCGAGGCACTCGGCTCCGGCACGACGAGGATGGTCGTCTACTTTGCGCTCGTGGCCCTGCTGTTTGCCGCGATGGACCAGATCATGGCGCGACGCGAGTTCAACAAGCAGATGCGGATGAGCCGCCGGGAGGTCACCCGGGAGGCCAAGGACCGCGAAGGCGACCCGCGCATCAAGCGCAGGCGCAAGCAGCTTCACGCGGAGTTCGCGCGCCAGGGCAAGGACATGGGCAAACTGCCGGGTTCCGACCTGCTGGTGGTCAATCCTGAGCATTTTGCCGTGGCCTTGGCCTATGATGCCAAGACGATGACTGCGCCGAGCGTCCGCACCAAGGCCCGCAACCTCTATGCGCTGGCGATGAAACGCGAGGCAGCGCGGCTCAACATCCCGATCATCGAGGATCCGCCGCTTGCGCGGGCGCTTTATGCCGATGTCGAGGCGGGGCGGGAGATCGGAAGCGATCATTACCGCGCCGTCGCCGATCTCTATCTGAACCTTCGCCGCACGCAGGCAGCACGTTCCAAGCCGGAAGATGGACCCAATGTTCAACAGAAATAAGGATCTCGCCCTCGTTCTCGGCGTGGTGCTGATCCTTGTCATCCTGTTCGCGCCGATCCCGCCGGTCCTTCTCGACCTGGCGATCGTGATCAATTTCGGGCTCGGGCTGACGATCCTCCTGCTGACCTTCTACGTCCAGAAGCCCGTTGAATTCTCGACCTTCCCGTCGCTGCTGCTGGTGGCGACGCTCTACCGCCTGTCGCTGAACGTTGCCGCGACCCGGCTGATCCTCACCGGCGCCGATGCCGGCGAGGTGATCGGATCGATCGGCACCTTCGCGGTCCAGGGCAATTTCGTGATCGGCCTGGTCGTCTTCTTCATCCTGGTGGTCGTGCAATATGTGGTGGTCACGGCGGGCGCCCAGCGTGTGTCGGAGGTCGCCGCACGTTTCACGCTGGATTCGATGCCGGGCCAGCAGATGAGCATCGATGCAGACCTCAACATGGGCCTCATCGATCAGAAGGAGGCGGGGCGCCGGCGCGAGGGGCTGGAGAAGGAAGCGTCCTTCTACGGGGCCATGGATGGCGCCAGCAAGTTCGTGAAGGGCGACGCCATCGCCGGAATCATCATCCTGCTGATCGACATCATCGCCGGTTGGATCGTCGGCATGGTGCAGATGGGCATGGCATGGGACGAGGCGCTGGAGCGCTTCACCCTGCTGACGATCGGTGACGGAATCGCCACCCAGCTGCCGGCGCTGATCATCTCGATCGCGACCGGCATCATCGTCACCCGCTCGTCCTCGGACCGGGACCTCAGCACCGAGATCTTCAAGCAACTCGCATCGGTGCCGCGGGTGCCGCTGATCGTCGCCGCGGTGCTGAGCTGCCTGCTGCTGCTGCCCGGCATGCCCAAATGGCCGATCATCCTGATCGTCGCGCTGGCCGTGCTGGCTTTCGTCCGAGTGAGGCGCGCCGCTGCAGCCACCGCCCGCGAGGAAGCGGAGGAGGAACTGGCCTCGCCGGAGGCCAGCCTGGCGGCAGTGCCCGCGCTCGAGATCCGGCTCGGTGCCGAGCTCGGCGCCGCCTGGAAGACCGAGCAGCCGTTGCTGATGGAGCGGTTGGCCGGCCTCCGCCGCGCGCACGAAGAGGAATATGGAGTCGGGTTCCCCGCGGTGCGCATGATCGACGGCGCCGGGCTCGGCAGCTTCGAATATGAGATCAGGCTGTTCGGCGCGCGCTTCGCCGCCGGGGAGCTTCATCCCGGACGCCTGCTCGCGATCGGCACGACGGATGGCGCAGCGATCGAGGGCATTGCGACCAAGGACCCTGCGTTCGGGCTCCCCGCCTTGTGGATCGACCCCGAACTTGCGGCGGAGGCGAAGTCGGCCCGCCTCAGGGTCATCGATCCTGTGACTGTGCTGATCACCCATTTCGGCGAGATCGTCCAATCGGAGATGGCGACCTTGCTGACCCGCTCGGTGGTGGTTCGGATGATCGAGCCGGTGCGGGAGCGGCAGCCGGGGCTCGTCGAGGAGCTGATCCCCAATCTGCTGAGCGTCTCCGACGTCCAGCGGGTGCTCCAGGCGCTGCTCGCCGAAGGCGTGTCGGTCGCCAATATCGACCTGATCCTCGAGCATCTTGCCGATCTCGCGCGTAATCAGAAGGATTCGGCGGAGCTCACCGAGGCGATCCGCCAGCGGCTGAGCTATTCGATCTGCCATCAGCTTCGCGGCCGGCATGACGATCTCGCCGTGCTGAGCCTCGATCCTCGCGTCGAGAACCAGATCACGAGCAATCTGGTGCAGGGCGGGGCGACGCAGTCGCCGATGCTGATCGAACCACGCCTTGCCGAGCAGCTGATCCGGCGGATCTCCGCGCTTGCCGAGGACATGCACAGCCAGGGACGGACCCCGGTGCTGCTCTGCGGCGCGGAAGTGCGTCGTCACCTCAAGGCGTTCACCCGCCGCAGCATTCCGAGGCTTTCGGTGCTTTCAGTGAGCGAAATTCCGATGCGCATCAATCTGAGCTCGTTCGATGTCGTCCGGCTCGAAGCTTGAATTGCGATGGCGCGACCCTGTACCGGGAGCGTGGGCGATGTGGGTTGCAAGGGGGAGAATGACATGAACCAAGAGGGCCTGAACCCCGCCAGCCGGCTGGACCGGCTTCTTCCCCTGCTGGAGGCCGATCCCAGCAACCTCGCCTTGCTTGCGGATGCGGCAGCGACGGCGCTCGAGGAGCGGCGCCCGGAGACTGCCGCCGAGCTGCTCGATCGCTACCGCAGCCGCGCCCCGCTGCCGCCGAAGGAGCGGAACCTGGCGGGACTTGCGGCGCTCCAGATGCACGATTTCGAGGCGGCGGCGCGCCACTTCGCCGTGCTCGCCGAGCAGGGGGAGCGCGATCCCGGCCTGCTCTTCAACCTGGCCTGGTCGCGCGCGATGCTCAAGGAGTTCGATGGTGCGTTGATGCTGCTCGACGAAAGCGTGACGGTTGCGCTGCCGCAGGCCGCGATGCTGCAGATCCAGCTGCTGCACGAGTCCGGCAATGTCGACCTGGCGATGGAGCATGCCCGGGCGGCCCTTGAGCGCCACCCGGAATATCCGCCCTTGCTTGCGGCCGTCTCGGTGCTTGCGATCGATGCCGAGGACGTGGTTCTGGCAGAGGCATGCGCCCGTGGTGCCGGAGCGCACCCCGACGCGCTCGCGACCCTCGGCACCCTCACTCTCGGTGAGGAGCGTCCGGCGGAGGCGATGACCCTGTTCGAGCAGGCGCTCGCGCAGAACCGCCAGGTCCCGCGCGCCTGGGTCGGTCTCGGCCTCGCCAAGCTCCTCTCCGGCAGGGGGGACGAGGCGGCGGACGACATCGATCGGGGCGCCGAGATGTTCGGCGACCATATCGGCTCGTGGATCGCTTCAGGCTGGGCCTATTTCGTGCGCCAGGATCTCGTGACGAGCCGGGAGCGGTTCGAACGCGCGCTGGCGATCGACGAGACTTTCGCCGAGAGCCACGGCTCGCTCGCGGTGCTCGACGTCCTCGATGGGAGGCTCGACGATGCCCGTCGGCGGAGCGACACGGCGCTGAGGCTGGATCGGCAATGCTATTCGGCGGCGCTTGCACGCACCTTGCTTCTCGCCGGCGGGGGCAATCCGGAAGCCGCGCAGCGAATCTTCGAAAATGCCTTGCGCCAGCCGCTCAACGACAAGGGTGACACGATCGGTCAGGCTTTGGCGAAACTCGGCCTCGGGCGCTGAGGCGTCCGAAGGCCAGGCGGTTGAACGGGGCCAGTCCGGTTCTTCGCTCGGATTGAACGAGCAGCTCGCGGTCCGCTGCGTCGGGCGGCGGAGGCGCGCCGGCGCGCCTCGGCAGCCGGAGAGGCTCAGATCCCGACCTGGCCGGCGGCGCGCTCGAGCAGGTCGCGTCCTTCGGGTGTCTCTCCGATGATCCGGAAAACGTCATCGCAGACGGCCTGGAAGGCGGGATCGCTTGCCAGGCCGTCCCCGAACTGTTCGGCGAGCAAGGCGCGGACGAGGGTCTTGCGAAGCTCCTCGCGCGGCATGCCTTCGGCCGCGCGAAGTGTCTGCAGCCTCGCCATCGGCGAGGGGGTCGCGGAAAGGCCCGGAGCAGCGGCCGGAGACCGGTTCTGGTTCAGGCCCCGCAGCCGCTCGCGCAGCACGAGAAGGATCTGGTCGGTGGTGTTGATCCGGGTCATCGGCGCGCTCGCCTAGCGCCCGCTGCGCCCGGAAAACTGATCGAGCAGGAAGCTCGTCGCCGATGCGTCTCCATTTTCGGGCGTCGGGCTCTCGGCGGCGGAGATCTGGTTCACCTGGGAGAGGATGAGCTCCATGTCTCGGTTGAGCGGCGGATTCTCGCTGTTCGCTGCGATTCCTTCGCGCAGGTGCCGCTCGGCCTCCTCGAACTCGTCGCGGATCAGGCGGGTCAGCCCGGCGACGAAGTGGCGGAGATAATGGTCGTCAGGAAGGAGCGCCAACGGCCCCCAGGTCGACAAGGCGGCGGCGGCCTCGCCCGATGTGAGCTGGAAGAAGCCCAGCTGGAAGCGGGCGATCGCGAACTCCGGTGCGAGCTCGACCGCCTGGCGAAGGGCGGCGAGCGCCTCGATCGAGCGGCCGATGCCAGCGAGGATCGATCCGCGCAGGAAGTGCAGCCGGGGATCCTCCGGATAGTCGGCGATCAGCCGGTCGACGGCCTGGATGTCGGAGCCGGAACCGTCCTGAAGCGCCTGGGTGAGCGCTTCCATCTGCGAGTCGGGGCAAAGCATGCTGTTTCTCTTTCCTACTTTAGAGCGCCTGACCGCGCCCGCAGTCTGTCGATCGCCGAGCGATGGATTTGCGAGACGCGGCTCCTGCTCAGCCCGAGCATCTGGGCGATGTGCGTGAAGCTTAGCCCGGTATCATAATGCTGGCGAATGATAAGCCGCTCGCGGTCCGGCAGGCGATCGACCTCGCGGACGAGCCTGGCCTGCATCTCCCGCCATGCAGCGCCCTCATAAGGCGTCGGACGCGGGTCCGCGCCGCTTGCCGGCGCCATCAGCCCGGTGCCTTCCAGCATCAGCCCAAGGGCGAGGCCGATGGCAAGATCCGACAGCGCGGCGAGCGGATCGGCGGGCTGGAGCGAGGCGAGCTGCGACGCGGTGAGCGATCGCGCCCGTTCGCGCTCGAGCCGCCCGCGTTGCGTCATCTGCGCATCGACCTCGGTCATCCGCCCGACCCCGTCGGCGATCGCCCCGACGATCCGGCGGCGGGCATAAGCGGTGAACGGGACCCCGGTCAGCGGGTCGAACCGGTCGATCGCCTCGAGCAGGCCTTCGAAGGCGAATTGCTCGAAGTCGCTCCGGTCGACGCGCTTCGACGCACGGCGGCGGTAGCGGCTGCCGGCGATGCCGCGCGCGAACGCTGCATAGCGGTCGAACAATTCGGTCCTGCACTCGAACTGCGCCTCCAGCCTGAGCCGCCGCCACAAGGAGGCTTCCACGCGTGCGGGCCGGAGCACGAGCTCGAGCCCTGACGGGCCTCGCGCGCGGCTCATCCGAAGCTTCCGAGGACACCTTCGATCACCAGCCGCCATCCGTCGATCAGCACGAACATGAGCAGTTTGACGGGAAGCGAGATCGTGCTCGGCGGCACCATCATCATGCCCAGCGACAGCAGGATGCTGGAGACGACGAGATCGATCAGCAGGAACGGCAGGAGTACGACGAAGCCGATGGTGAAGGAGACGCGCAGCTCGTTGAGCATGAAGGCCGGTGCGAGCTTGAGGATCGATACCTCTTCGGGCCGGGACGGGAGCGGCGTGTCGGAGATCGCGTAGATCGACTCGATGTCCGAATCCCGGGTCTGCGACAGCATGAAGTCGCGGAATGGTCCGCTCCCGGCCTCCATCGCCTGCTCGACGCCGATCTGCCCGGCAAGGACCGGCTTCACGGCACGCTCGTTCACCTGTTCGAACGTCGGCGCCATGCTGAAGGCGGTGAGGAAGAGCGCAAGGCTGAGGATGACCGCGTTTGGCGGGGTCTCCGGCATTCCGAACGCATGCCGGATCATCGCGAGCACGACGACGATGCGGATGAAGCTGGTCATGCCGATCAGGATCGCAGGGATCAGCGAGAGCGACGTCAGGACCAGTACCGTCCGCGATATGTCCGACGTCAGCATGATCGGCGAGCCCGGCGCGGCGGCGAGGACGGGCGCTCCGCCGAGCAGGCAGGCGGCCGCGAGCGAGAGGACGGCGATGCGGCGGCGCGTCATGCCGGCTGCTCCGTGCCGGCGGGCGGCAATTCGGTTTCGCGCAGGATCCGGGACTGTCCCGCCGTGACCAGCAGCAGATATTCGCGGCCCTGGTTGCGGACCAGGCAGATGTCGCCGTGCTGGCTCAGCCGGCGGGTCTCCACCACCTGGATTTCCGGCTGACGCAGGGCCAGGCGCCAGGACGGCAGGCGAATCGGGCCACCGCCGCCGCGCCTTTGCCGGAGCACAAAGATCGCCGCCGCGGCGACCCCCACCGAGACGAGGAAGCCAGCGACGATTCGGCCGAGGGAAATGTCCAGCGCCTCGCCGCGGCCGAGGCCGTTGGCCAAAGCGGGGCCGGCGCACAGCAGGAGCGCGGCGAGACCCGCCGTAGGGCCGGCCTTGTGCACGCCGAGGGGGCGCGCATGACAGGTCATTCCGCGATCTCGATCAGGCGTACGCCGAGCTTGTCGTCGACCGCCACCAGTTCGCCGGTGGCAACGACGACATTGTTGAGGCGAAGCTCAACGGGGCGGGCGAGGCCTCCGTCGAGCGGGACCACCGCATCCCGCCGAAGCGCCATCAGCTCGGCGACCGTCATGCGGACGTCGCCGACGAAGGCCTCCAGCCTCACGCCGAGGTGATCGACGAGCTTGGGATTGATCCGCGTGCTGGCGGAGGCGTCGGTCTCGGTCCGCGTTGCGGACGGATCTTTTTCGGGCACTGGTGGACTCTTATGCTGGAGAATTGAGAATCTTGAGGCCGAGGCCGGTCTCGCCTTGCTCAAGCCGGCACCGACCCGACGTCGGCACGCCGTCAAGGGCGATCGGCAACGGCGCCGCAGAGGGCGTGTCGAGCAGGACGATGTCGCCGATCGCGAGATCGGCAAGGTCGCCGAGCGTCATCTCGGACGGGCCGAGAAATGCCGAAAGGCTCACCTCCTGGCTGGCGAGCGCCCCCCCGATCGAACCCAGCGCTGGTGCGGGAAGAGTGCTTGCAGCCGCAGCCTTGATGGCACCGACCAGCAGGTCCGTCGCGACGACGAGGACGATCGCTGCGGCGCCGTCGGTCTGGCGAAGCTCGATCTGGGAGAGGTGGCGGAAGCGCGGGCCCACGGGTTCGCCGCGGCGCCATGCGCCGGTCGCGGGGAGGCCGAACAGGCCGGAGAGGCCGCGGCAGAGATCCTCGACCGCGCGATCGACGAGTACGGCTGCCACCTTGCGATCCGACGGGGAGAGGTCCGGCGCCGTGAGTGGCCGGTCGAGCATCAGCCCGGCAATCGCGATGCGGCTTTCCTGCGACAGGATCATGGCCAGCCCCTCCTCGCGGAAGCGAGTGTCCGCATCGTCCGGCGCAGCGGAAGCCTTGCTCTCCAGTTGCCCGAAGCCGCCATCTGCATCGAAGCTGCCGCGTGAGAACCATCTTGCGCACCAGCCAGCGAGCGTGTCGCCAAGCCGCGGCAGCAAGAGCGCACCCGTCATTGCCTGCGGGGGCAACCAGCCTGTCCAGCTCGAGATGACCATCGCGTTCATCGGTCCGTGCCTCAGCCCTGGCCCCGGATGCCGAACAGCTGCTGGATCATGTCGTTGGACGCGCTGACGATCTGCGACGAGGCCTGGAATCCGCGCTGGATGAGGATCAGCTCGCCGAACTCCTTGGCAAGATCGACGTTCGACGCCTCGAGCCGTCGCGAGACGACACGGCCGACCCGCTCGTCATCGCTGGCGAGGAGGGTGGGCTGGTCGGCGCCGTTGTTGACGAACAGGCCGCCGCTACGCTGCTCGAGCTTCTGAGGCTCGCGGAACTGGGCGATCGCCACGGCCGCCAGCGACTTCTTGTCGCCGTTGGAATAGCCGAGCTCGATCTGTCCCTTGTCGTTGACGGTGACCGTGGCCAGCGTGCCGGCACCGCGTCCGTCGACGGACGCCGCGCGCAGCGATTGCACCGTTCCCGCCGAGAAGGAGGTGACGCTGCCGCTGAAATCAAGCGCGACGGAAAGGTCGTCCTTCGCGAAGGTCAGGCTCGACGTGGTCGGGTCGACGGTGCCGCCGACACTGAACTTGAGCACCTGCGTTCCGATCACCGTGCCCTTGGCGTCGGTGATCGTGACGTCCCACTCGCGGGGGCCCCGCGCGGATTTTTCGTCGAACTGGACCTTCCAGACATGTTGGCCGCCGCCGGCATCGTAGACCTTGACGTCGTTGATCGTGAAGCTCGTATCGGTCGCTCCGGACGTCTCGCCGGTATAGGAAAGATTGCCGTCGAATTTGACCTTCGTGGTCTTCGTCGGGGGACTGGTCCGCGCATTGTCGATCGACAGGCTGACCGGGCGCCCCTCGGTATCGAGCATCGCCAGCCGATAGTCGGTGCCGGCAAGCACGATATGCCCGTCGCGATTGGCCTCGAAGCTTCCGGTCCGCGTATAGAGGATGCGGTCGCCATCCACCAGCATCATGAACCCGTTGCCGTCGACGGCGAGGTCGAGGTCGCGCTCGGTCTGCCGCAACTCGCCCTGGCGCATGTCGACCCTGGGATCGCCGACGCTGACGCCGTTGCCGCCATTCCCGCCGGCGTTCGAGCCGTCCTGCGGGTTCAGCGCATAGAGATCGGTGAAGGAGACCGTCGAGCCCTTGAATCCCGACGAGTTCATGTTGGCGACATTGTTGCTGACCTGCTGGAGTCCGCGCGAATAGGCGGTCATGCCGCTCAGGCCCACATAGATCGATCCGAACATCGTCAGTTACCTTCCCTGATTTGCGAGATGCTGCCCATCGCGATGTTGCTGATCGTCTGGTTGTCGCTGGTCTTGATGGTGAGGCGGGCATCGCCATTGTCGAAGGCGATGCCGGTGACCTTGCCGGTCACCACGGCCGTCCCGGCCGGAATGTCGACGGTGCGGCCGAGCAGGCTGGTGGCCTGGAGCGCTCCCTGGGCGGAGACGAGCTGCGACAGGCGATCGTTCGTGCTCTGGCCCTGCTGGATCTGCGAGAACTGGCCGAGCTGCGAGACGAACTGGAAATTGTCCATCGGCTTCAGCGGGTCCTGGTAGGTCAGCTGGGTCAGGATGATCTTGAGCAACGCATCGAAGCTGAGCCCGAATGCGCTGCTGGCAGTGTCCTGGACGGTCGCCGTCGGCGCAGCCGCCGTCGACGATCCTCCGATCGGACTTGTCGGATCTATCTGCACCTTAGTCTGTCCCCTTGCCCGAGCCGGTCTCTGGACCAGGCTCTCCGTTCAGCCGAAATTCCGCGATATCGAGGCCATGCCGCGCGAGCAGGGCGGCGACCTCGCCGCGCAGCCTGGCGCGCGCGCTGCGCTCGAGATGGGCGGCGCGAAGGACCACCTCCACCCCGCTCTCGCCCGACCCCACCAGAAGCTGGAAGGGCAGGGCGCTTGTCTGTTCTGCCTCAGGTTCGGCCGGAGACTGGCTTGCCGCCTCGGCCTGCTCGACGTCGTCCTGCACGTCCGATGCCGGCGCTTCCGCCGGCGGTGCCGACGGATCGAACGCCGCCTCGAGCATCTTGCCGGACGAAACCGTGCCGCTGCCCGGGTCGGGCTCGGCCGGGTGCGACGGCACCGGCCGGGCCGATCGTGCGAAAGTCGGTTCGATTCCGGCGCCTGTCGGCGCAAGAGCATCAATCGCCCACTCACCGGCCCCGCCGCTCGCGGCAGGCGGCAGGGGAGGTGCGTGGTACGTTCCGTGCGTACTGGGCGGCCCGGCCGTCGCCGCAGGGGCCGTTTCCGCGGCTTCCGACGCGCCGCGAGCGTCGCGGGGAGGCGGGACTGGCGCGGCGGCGAAGAAGCCGTGGGCGTTGAAGACCTCGGCGAAATCCTGCTCCGAGCCTCCTGCCGGGCCAGCGGGATCCCGGTCGGGATCTCCCAGCGCCACGGATTGCTCCGGGATCGCCTGTGCCCGAGACCCGTCGCCTTGCCCGATCGGGTTCTGCCGGGAGCGGGAAAGCCGGTCATAAAGGGCCTGGAAGCGTTCCGCGCGGTCCTGCGGCGCGGCCTCGGGAGCGGGACGCGCCGGCGCCTGCCGATGATCTTGCGGGCGCGGCCCGATGAACGGTGACATCATGGCCGCATCGCCTCGAAGGTGGTTCGATCCTCGAGCGCCGAAAGCCGCATTTCCTCGGCACGCCGCGCCATCGATCTGTGGAGGTCCCTGAGGCTCGCACCGGTGCGGCGCGCCTGCGCGTCCAGCAGGCGCCAGGCACTCTCCCGCTCGTCGGTTTCGCTCGTGGCAGCAGCGGCCTCCGCCTCCGCGCCCTCGGCGCGGCCCTCGGCGTCGACGGCGCGTGCACCGAGCGCCATGCCGAGCTCGGGGGAGAAGGTCCTGCCGCTCACGTGGCGCAACCATTCGCGATGCTCCGACTCGGCGACGTCACGCGCCTGCGCCGCCATGTCGCGCGCAGCCTCTTCTGCATTGCGGGCGGCGCGGAGCGCGACCTCCGCGGACGTGCGCTGGACCTGCTCGACCGCGGCGATGCGGCGCAAGGCGGCGAGCTTGCTGCGGTCACGCATGGGCCGCTCCGCGGGTCGCGAGAGTCGAGAGGGCGCGCACCGTGTCGGCGAGCACGACCGCCTCGCTCGCGGACTGGCGCAGGAAAGCCTCGGCCTCGGGGCGCGCCGCAATGGCCCGGTCGAGCGGGACATTGGTGCCCGGCTTGTAGACGCCGCTGTCGATCATCACCCGGCTCTCCTCGTACAGCCCGAGCATCGCGCAGACCTGGCGCATTGCCTTCGCATGGGTGGGCGCGACCAGCCTCTCGGCACCGCGGCTGACGCTGCGGGGGACATCGATTGCCGGGAAATGGGCCTGTTCGGCGAGGGTCCGCGAGAGGATGACATGGCCGTCGAGGAGCGATTTCATGACTTCGACGATGGGATCGTCGACATCGTCCGTTTCGCTGAGCACGGTCATGATCGCGCTGATCGCTCCGCCCGAGGCGAGCGCTCCGCAGCGTTCCACGATCCGCGGCAGCGCCGCGAATACGTTCGGGGTGTAGGCGCGCAGGGTCGGCGGCGCGCCGGCGGCGAGCCCGATCTCGCGCAGGGCCATCGCCAGCCGGGTGACCGAATCGATCATCAGCAGGACATGCTCGCCCTTGGCGCGCCAATGCTCCGCCAGGCACAAGGCATAATTGACCGACCGTGCGCGCATTGCCGCGCTCTCATCGGACGTCGCCGCGACCACGGTGAACCGCGCTTTGTCGGCACGGGACTCGATCGATCGCCAGAAAGCCTCGACCTCCCGTCCACGTTCCCCGACCATGCAGACGATGCAGCGGTCGCACTCCACCTGGCGCGCGAGCTGTTCGGCAAGGCTGGTCTTTCCGACCCCGGCCGCGGCGAACAGGCCGATCCGCTGGCCCTCGCCGAGCGTCAGCAATCCGTCGATCGCACGAAGTCCGGTGTTGAGAATGCGGCTCGGGGCCGCCCGCTCGAGCGGCCGGGGCACGCGACCGCCGAGCGGCACCACCGCCTCGAACGCCACGGGAGCGCCGCCGTCGAGCGGACGGCCGAGCGCGTCGACCACGCGGCCGGAATAGGCGTCGCCGACGGGTGCGCCGTCACCCCCGCGGCGGGCGACGACCCGTGCGCCGAGCGCGACCGAGGCCTGACGGTCGAAGGGAACGAGCAGAATCCGGCTCTCGTCGACCGCGACCACTTCCGATGCGACCGCCCGGGCGCCGCCGTCGCATTCGATGTCGCAGAGCGATCCGAGCACCGCCGCCGGTCCGTTCGATTCGACGAGGCCTTCGCCGAGCCGCCGAACGCGTCCGTATGGAATCGCCGTCTCGGCGGACCGGAGGCGCGACAGGAAGGAGTGCACGCTCATGCTCCGGCCGTATCCCCGACCAGCGCGTCGAGCTCGGCGCGAAGCAGGGACCATTGGGTCCGGGGGCCGATATCGACATGCCCCAGCTTAAGGTCGATCCGGCATTCGCCCGCGGAAAGCGCGGAATCCCTGCGGATCGGCGCGTTCGCCCCCGCCTCTTCAAGCCTGCGGGCCTCGTCCTCGTCGAAGTCGTCCGCGCTCACATGAATTGCGAGCACGGCCTCTCGCCCGAGCATCGCCAGATGTCGTGTCAGCGCGCGCTGCACGAGCTCCGCCTCCATCGCCGCCGGACCAAGCAGCTTCTCGAGCGCCTCGCGCGCGAGCGCTGCCGCGAGCCCGTCCAGCTCTGCCAGCTTCTCGCGCCAGAGCTGCAAAGCCTTGTCGCCGGTAGCCCGGAGCGTTGCACTGCGCGCCTTGTCGTCCTTCTCGGCCGCACGCAGTCCCTCGATGCGCGCCTCTTCGCGTGCCTTGGCGACCGCCGATTGCTGGGCCTGGGCTGCGGCCTTGAGAGCCTCCTGGAGCGCTGCGACTTCCTTGCGCAGCGAAGCGAGCTCGTCGTCCCGAGGGTCGTGCCTGGGCGGCGGCGGCGCCGCCGCGAAGGGCTGGGCAGCCAGCATCGCCGCATCCGCCTTGATGACCGGGCGTGCGCTCATCGTCCGGACCGCGTGAACAGACGTGCGACAGAGTCGAAAAGCGTCGGCCGGTGCTGTTGCAGGCTTTCCGTCTGGCGTGGGGCAGGGTCGATGCCGAGGCCGTTGGCGACTTCCATCAAGGCGGTCCAGCTTGCGCTTGTCATCGTCCAGGACGCCTCACCCGCTTCCTCGCCGCTGCGGTAGCGAAGACGCTCGAGCAGCCATTCGGAGCAGGTCGCCTCGGCCTTCCGCGAAGTGGGGATTGCAGGGCCCGGCAGTGCTGCGGTGGCCTCGCGCAGCATGACCATCGCCTCGAATCGCTCGGAGGCGGGAAGGGCGGCAAGGATCGCCCTTTGCGTGCGCTCGGGCAGGGCGTTGAACTCGGCGCTGAGCGCTGCCAGGCCGTCGGGATCAGCCATCCGCGCGCTCCCGGCGGCTCAGTTGCAGCTGGATGCGCCGCGTCCATTCTTCCCGTTCAGCGGGCGTCAGAGCGGCCCGGCGCGTGCGCGCCAGCAGGAGAGCGAGCGCGCCAAGCGCAATCACCGCCACCGCCGCGATGAGCCAGGCATCGCTGTTCAGCCGCCGCGCGGTCCAGGCGGGTGCATCCGTCCCGTCGCTGCCTGGCAATCTTGCGGCCGGCGTCGGCGTGGCCGGAACCGCTGCGCCTTGCGACTCCACGGCAAACAGCAGATTGTCGCGCGCATCGAGCTTGAGCGCGTCCGTCACGGCATTGCCGGCAACGGTCTGATCTTCCGGGTTGAGCGCCGCCTGGGTCACCAGCTGAACCCGCAGGCGGAAGTTCCTCGTCTCGCCGGGCGCCGGCGCGACCATCGGGGACGCCGTCCCGCCGGCCGGGGGCGGAGCCGACGGCGCCGTCGGGTCGGGGCTCTGGCCCGGCTCGGGAAGGATCAGCACGCGGACGTTCACGTTCATTCCGGGCAGCACGCGGTCGACCGCGGCGCGTGCCCGCGCCGCATAATAATCGGCGACTGCGTTGCGCTCGGCGATTTCGGGCGCAAGCGCGACCTCCGGCAACGCCGCCTGGCTGACCACCCTGCCGAGCTCGTTGAGAACGACGACGTCGCCGATCGCGAGATCGGGGACTGTGGCAGCGACCAGCCGCTGGATACCGTAGACACGGCTCTCGTCGAGCAGCCGGCCCTGGACCGGGATCACCGTGACCGCCGCCTTGGGCATGCTTCGATTCCCGCGGAACAGCGACCGTTCCGGTATTGCCAGGTGAACGCGCGCGGTATCGATCCCGTCCATCATCGTAATGGTGCGGGACAGCTCACCCTGGAGCGCGCGCTGGTAGTTGATCTTCTGCGCGAACTCGGTGACGCCCATGTCCGACTTGTTGAACAGCTCGAAGCCGGTCTGTCCCTTGAGCGGCGCATCGGAGCCGGCCATCGCGAGACGGACGGAATCGGCCTGGCCGTCGGGCACCAGGATCGTGCCGCCCTGGTCCTGGAGCCGATAGGGGACGCTCTTCGCCTCGAGCTCCGCGACCACGGCGGAAGCCTCCGCCGCGCGCAGTCCGCTGAACGCGACGACATAATCGGTGCGGAGGAAGGCAAAATAGCCCACGCCCAGCAATGCGACGACGACCGCGAAGATGGTCGCGGCCAGCGCCAGCTGGCGGCCCTGCACCGGGCGACGCATCGGTTGCTCCATCATGGCAGGCTCAGAGCTGCATGTTCATGAAGTCGCGATAGCTCTCGAGCAGGCGCGCGCGGACCTGCATCGCGAGTTCCACCGACAGGCGCGCCTCCTCGAGCGCGTAGGTCACGCGATGGAGCGGCACGCTGTCGTCCAGCGCGAACTGGCGAACGAGCGCGTCGGCATTGTCGATCTTTGCTTCCATCGCGCGCAGCCCGTCGCCGAGAATGTTCTCGAAGCGCACGGGGGCGGCCGCCTGGTTCTGGATCGTGGGCAGCTGGATGCCGACCTGGGTCAACACCGGATCGGCAAGCGCAGGACCGATGCTCGCGAGCGCCTCGATCATGACTGCCGTCCAAGATCGAGGGCCCGCGAATACATCTGGTGGGCCATGTTCATCGCCGTCAGATTGGCCTCATAGGCGCGCGAGGTCTTGATAAGCAGGGTCATCTCCCCCGCATGATCGACCGCCGGATAGCTGACGAACCCATCGGGTGCCGCGTCGGGATGGCCGGGTTCGTAGACCCGCCGGATATTGCCCGCCGCCGGCTCGACGCCGACCACTCGAACGCCGCCGTCGCCCCGGGCCGCGGTCGTTCCGGACATCATCGCGGAGAAACCGCCTTGCGGACCGCTGAGGAGGCGCATCGGCCGATAGGCCTCGCCGGTTGCGGACCGGGTGGTGTTGATGTTGGCGAGGTTCTGCGCGATCACCTGCAGCCTCTGCCACTCGACGTCCAGGCCGGAGCGGCTGATTTCCATGGCGCGCATCACTGGCCTCCGCGGATGACGGTGCGGCTGATCTGCAGCTCTCGGCCCAGCAGGTCGACCAGCGCGGCGTAGCGCATTGCCGTTTCGGAAGCGGTCGCAAGCTCGAGATCGAGCCTCGGTTCCTCGCCCGCGCCGACGCTCTCCATCCGCGGGGTCATTGCGGCGATCGCTGCCGGTCCGCGCGACGCTGCCTCCTGCAGCACGGCCTCGAAGCTTACCCGCATCGGGCGGTAGCCGGGCGAGTTCGCATTGGCCACGTTCTGGGCCGTGGCGATGGCGCGCAGCGACAAGCCGTCGAGCGCCTTCCCGATCAGGACCTGGGTCACCGGGTTCACTTTGCTGCTCCTACTGAACGATGATGTCCGCGTGCAATGCGCCCGCGGCTTTGATGGCCTGGAGAATGCTGATCGTCCGGCGCGTCGTCACCCGTGCACGGGCAAGGCCTTCGACGAGGTCGGCAACTGCCGTATTGGGGAAGCGGATCACGGCCTCGCCCGCATCTTCGGAAACCTCGAGCTTGGTGTTGGTCACCACCAGGCTACGGACGTCGGAGGCGAAGCCGTCGATGAAGCTCGGCTGCGACGCCTGGCGCTCGCCGGTCACCGTGACCTTGATGTCGCCCTGCGAGATCGAGACGCTCGAGATCATCACGCCGCCGCCGGCGACGATCGTGCCGGTGCGCTCGTTGATCACCACGCGCGGCGCTGTCGCCGGCTCGACCGAGACATCCTCGAGCTGCGCCAGGAAGGCGGCCGTGGCGTCCGGCGCACCGCGGTAGCGTATCTTCACCTCGTCGGCATTCTTCACCCACGCGATGCCCGGCCCGAAACGGCCGTTGACCGCCTCGGCGATGCGCTGTGCGGTGGAGAATCCCGGATCGGAAAGCAGGAAGCCGATCTCTCCCTGAGGCTGCAGCACCTGCGAGTCGACCGGGACTTCGACCGTCGCACCGCCCTGCAAAAGGGCGGTCGTCGGATAGTTGCGCTGCTGCTGGTTGAGATCGCTCTCGAAATTGTGGCCGCCGGCGACGAGCGGTCCCTGCGCCAGCGCATAAGGCTTCTGGTCGGGCCCGAGAAGCGGCGTCATCAGCAGGGTTCCGCCGGCGAGGCTGCGGGCGTCGCCGACCGAGGAGATGACCGCATCCATCTTGTCGCCGACATTGGCCGACGGCTGTAGCCGGGCCGTGACGATGACCACCGCGACGTTGCGGCTGCTGATCTGGTCGTCGGTGACGGCGGTGCCGAGGCGGCTCAGCACGTTGCGCAACGCCTGCCGGGTCATCGCGCTGCGCCTCGTGTCTCCCGATCCCGCCAGGCCGGTGACCAGGCCGTAGCCGATCAAGGCATTGTCGCGCCAGCCGTCGAAGCGGCCGAGCGCCTTGAGCGGCACCTGCTGCGCGGCGGCGGGGGCGAGCGGCACGCTCAACGCCAGCAGCGCCGCCGCGGCGCTCCACATCGTCCGGGCTGCGATGCGCATCAGAGAAGCCCCAGGAAGTTGAACAGCCGGTTGATGATTCCGGGCCTTGCGCTGCGTGACACGAAGCCCTGCCCGTCATAGCGGATCTGGGCGTCGGCGATACGGCTCGACAGCACGCGGTTGTCGCTGGTGACGTCCTCCGGCCTGACACGGCCGCGCAGCGCGACATTGGTGGTCTCGCCGTTGATCTTCACCGACTGTTCGCCGCCGACCACCAGGTCGCCATTGGGCAGGATGTCGGTCACCCCGACCGTGATCTGCGCCACCAGTTTCTCCGTCCGCCGGACCTCGCCGCGGCCGCGATAGGATCCGCCGAATTCGAGGGAGCCTTCCTCCGACAGGGAGCCGCCGCGGATGCTCCCGCCCACCTGCGTATCCTTGCTCGAGCTGTTCTGAGCGGAATTGGCCGCCTCGACGCTCTGGTAGATGACCACCGTCAGCAGGTCGCCCCGCGCGGAGGCCTTGCGGTCCGCGCTCATCGCCGACCAGCTGGTGCCCTTGTAGAGGTCCTCGGCCTGCACTGCCGCCGCGGCCGTGCCGAGCAGGGTCGCGAGGCCGAGCATCCGGATGATCGAGGCCTTGCCCATCATTTCCTCTCCGTGTCCGGCGCTGGAATGTCGAAGATGCTGCCGTCATCGGCGCGCACGAACATCCGGCTCCCCGGCAATGCCGCCTGGATCGCGACCACGGCGCGCTGCACCTCGACCGGGCCGACCCGGGAGACGAGAAGGAGCTTGTCGCCGCTGTCCGCCGCAAGGCCATCGGAGAGCAGGATGGGGCCGAGAGCGGCTCCCGCCTCGAGCGGACCTGCCGCCCGAACCGCATGGGCGTGCCGGTCGTACCGAACTGCCGCCAGAGGCCGACCGGAGACACAGGCGGCCTCCTCGGTGTTGGCGGCGGTGATCACGCTTCCCTCCGCAAGCGGAGTGCGCACGATCCGGCAAAGGGGGGGCGCCGCGCGCGGGGGAGCGAAGGTGAACCGGATCGTTGCCCGGTCGGCATCCCGCTGCGGCGCCACCGCCAGGCCGGCGCGGCGGGCAAGGGCCTCGAGCGCCGCTGCGGACAGGGCGACACTGGTCCGTCCGGCGGGCAATGCGGCAATGACCCGGCCGGCGTGCCGTGCGCGCTGTTCCGTCCGCAGACCGCCGAGCTCGAAGGCGTCGGCCAGCCTGATCTCGCGGCTCGCAAGCGCGATTTCGCGGTCGGCCTTGACCGTCAGCGTCGTCGCCGCGGTCGCGACAATGAGAAGAGCGCCGGCAATCATGGGATCAGCGGCGCAGGCCGTTGGCAAGCGCCATCAGCTGGTCGGCCGCCTGGACGATTTGCGCGTTGGCGGCGAAAGCACGCTGGACGAGCAGGAGCTGCACCATCTCGGTGGAGAGTTCGACATTGGATTGCTCGCGCGCGCCCTGGACGAACGTGCCGACGCCGTCCTCGCCCGCCGCGGCGTCGGCGACCTTGACGCTCTCGCCGGCCGCATAGAGGCCGCCGTCGAGCCGCTCCAGCGCCGCCGCATCGTCGACCTTGACCAGGCTGATCTGGCCGAGCTCGATCGCACCGGTCTCCTGCCCTGAGACACCCTTTACGGTACCGTCCGAGGAGATCTCGATTGCCGTGACGTCCGCCGGAATGGTGATTCCCGCCTTGAGCGGCAGGCCCTGCTCGGTTGCGAGCAGCCCATCCTCGTTGACCTTGAGCGTGCCGCCCCGCCAGAGCAGGGTCTGACCCGCCGGGCCTGCCAACTCGATGAAGCCGCGGCCCTGGACCGCGACGTCGAACGGGTTGCCCGTCGATGCGATCTTGCCCTGCTGGTCGATCATGGCGATGGCGCTGGACGTAACCCCGGACGCCGACGACAGGCTCGCGCCAAGGTCGGGACGAACGACGTCGCCGTCGGGCACCAGCGCCATCATCTCCGAGAATCGTACCGTCGAGCGCTTGAACGCCGGCGTGTTCACGTTGGAAATGTTGTTGGCGATCGTGTCGAGCGCGCGCTGCTGTGCGTCGAGGCCGATGGCGCCGACGTAAAATGCTCCGTTCATCGTCCCGACCCTTGTCCGAATGTACTGATCGCGCGGCCAAGCAGGTCGTCATAGACCTGCACCAGCCTTGCTCCGCTTTCCGCCTGGCGGAGCGCCGCCATCATCGAGACCATCTCGTCGCCGAGGGTGACGTTGGAGGTTTCAAGCGCGCCCTGCCGGATCTGCGGCCGCGAAACCTCTCGTGGCCCCGCGAGCCCGAATGCGAACAGGGAGCCGCTTGCGGGCTGCAGCTGCGCCGCCTCGGCGGGCGCGTACAGTCCGATCCTGGCGGTCGGACGCCCGTCCTCGAGCAGCGTGCCGTCGCCGGTGATCTCGATGGCGCTGCCGCGAACGACGAGGTCGCCGCCGCCCGCCTGTTGCAGCCGGTGGCCGGCAGGCGTGATCAGGGTTCCGTCGTCGGCGACCCGGAACTGCCCCTGCCGCGTATAGCGAAGATCGCCTCCGGCCATGATCTGGAAGAAGCCCTCGCCGTCGATCGCCAGATCGAGCGGATTCGCACTCGGGCTGATCTTGCCCTGGCCGATGTCGGCTCGGGCGAGAACCTCCTGGACCTGATCGGCCGCGGAGGCTTGTTCCAGCGAGTGCGTGAAGCTCAGCTGACGCTTGTATCCAGGCGTCACCGCGTTCGCCACGTTGTTCGAGACCATTTCAAGTCGTCGCGTCGAGCTGCTCAGAATAGCGCTCGCGGCGTCGATGAGCCCCCCCATCTTCGTACCCCGGTTCAAATTTTGCCCGGCGCACCTATGGGCGCCCGACCATGGTTTTGACAAGCTTGGCCGAAACGGTGTGCCAATCGCTGATTATGCATGCTGCGCCGCAGAAAACGGCCATTTTCTAATGGTTATTGGTGCTTTTAGATCAAAGCGTTAACGCGCTTATCCACAGCTTTTTTGAAGCAGCGTGGAACGATATGCCGGTTTTCGCGTGCGCCGGGGGCTTCCGGGCTGTGAAATGTTGCGCTTGCAGCCTCTCCCGGATGCCGGATTTGGCGCTCCAGGGTTGTCGACGGTGAGGAAAAGGGCTGGCCTGATTCGCCGCACATGTCTGGGGAGGCCGGCTCTCAAGCCGCACCCGGATACTGTCGTGCGGTGCATTGCTTTCACCGGGCGAAGCCCTGCCTCGGAGCAGCGGCGGGGTAGGGGCAAGCTGTCGCCAGTGGTCCATGTGCCGGCGCAGCGGTGCCGGGAGAGCGATCGCAGTGCCCGGTGCGGCATGGCGGGGAATCGCGCACCCAGGGAAGGGCGGCCGCAGGCCGCGGGCCCGCAAGCGCTGAACTGGCGATTGCCTCGACAAACCGAGGACTTCTTCCGGTGCGAACGTCGAGAGGGTGGAAGGTGACCCGTGCGGGCTGCGCATCCCCTGGATGTCGGCGGAGTCCCGAAGCAACGTGAAAAAAAGTTCTAAACAATCGATCCGTCTTCCCGATCAACGGTCGATCTCGCGCAGGTCCCTGCTGCGCGGGTCGATATTGCGGGGGCGTCCATGGTTGCGATTTTCACTGGTATTGGGCCGGGCACGGAGCGTGGTTCGGGTTCGCTGCTCGGCAGGGCGGGGCTGCTCGGCTCCTCGTCGCTCGGCCGGAACGGCGAGCAGGTTCTGGTCAATGCCGCGACCGGCAACCTCGTCATCAGCCAGAGCGACGAGATCCTGATCGGGCGCGGACCCGATGCCGCGATAGCGCGCACCTATAACAGCATGACGGGCGTCGCCGACGACAACAATGACCGGTGGCGCCAGAGCACGGACCGGCGCGTGCTGGGGCTCACCGGAACCGTCAACACGAGCGGGAGCACCGTTCGGCGGATCTCGGCGGACGGATCGAATATCGCCTACACCTACAATGCCGACGGCGTGTACCGGACCCGCCAGGGTGCCGGGGCCTATGACACGCTCTCCTTCGCCAACGGTGTCTGGACGTGGACCGACGGTGCGACCCAGACGCGCGAGACCTACGCTGCCTATGGCGATTACTGGCAGATCAAGTCGGAAACCGACACCAGCGGCAACACGCTGACCTTCGACTATGATGGCGCGAACCTCACCCGCGTCACCACCGCGGACGGCGGCTATGTCGCTTATGCGTGGTCCGGCAATACCATCACCGGGATTGTGACTGGTTACACCGATCTTGCCGCCAATAGCGGCAAGACGCTGACCCGGACCCGCTACGCTTATGACGAACGGAACCGGCTGAAGACAGTAACGGTCGACCTCAGCCCCGAGGACAATGTTACAGGAGATGGACGCGTCTACGTCACCAGCTACGGCTATGACGGCGACAGCACACGTGTCAGCTCCATCGCGCAGTCCGATGGCTCGCTGCTCGTGATCGGCTATGATGCCGGCGGCCGGGTCGCCAGCCTCACCGAGACGGTGGCGGCCGGCGTGACCCGGGTCACGACCCTCACATATGACGCCAATTTCACCCTCGTCACGGATCCGCAAGGCCAGGTCACCCGGCTCGATTACTCCGCGGCCGGCGAGCGTTTTCTGGAGAAGGTCACCGCACCGGCGGCCGTTGCCGGCGCCGCACCGCAGGTGGTCGGATTCACCTACGATGCGGTCAGCGCGGATATCGCGTCCGTCACCGATGCCGCCGGCAACACCACCCGCTACACCTATGATCAGGCCGGCAATCTCCAGATGGAGATTGATCGGCTCGGGAACGTCATCCGGCGCACCTATGGCGCACGCAACGAGCTGCTGTCGGAAAGCCGGGGCAATGCTGTCGCCAATCCTGCGGTCACGGAAAGTTTCGAGAACGGTGTTGCAAGCGGGTGGACCGGGAGCAACGGTGCTCCGGTGTCGGGCCCGACAGCCGGTGCGTCCGGCAGCCTGAGCCGCTTCCTCGGTCGCTTCGGCACCACCTGGGGCGGCGAGGGCATCGCCAAGACCTTCGCATTGAGCGGCACCGGGCAAACGATCGTCGATTTCGATTTCCTCAAGATCGACAGCTGGGATGGCGAGAGCTTCACCATCTCCCTCGACGGAGCGGCGGCGATCTCGTTCGTGCCGGGCCAGAATGCGAGCGGCAGCTTCACCGCCGGCAGCCTGACCGGCACCTACACGATCACCTCGCCGGGACAGGATGCGGATCTCGGCTTCGGGCCGCAATTCCTCGATCGGGTCTATCATGTCCAGCTGCAGGTCGCCGGAACCGGCTCGTCGCTGCGGCTCGGCCTCGGATCGACGCTCGACCAGCTGGTGGATGACGAATCCTGGGGTGTCGACAACGTCGCTGTGCGCGAGGCGGTCGGGCAGCAGGCACGTTTCGTCTATGACGCCGCCAACCGGCTCCGCTTCAGCGTGAGTCCCGAAGGCAATGTCCAGCAATTCGTTTATGACGGCCAGGGCAGGCTGGAGTGGACGATCGATTATCCCGGCCACCTCTTTGGGGTCGCAGCGCTTCCGCAGGGCGCGGTGCTGACCGAGGTGCAATTGGTTGCCTGGCACAACGGTCTGGCAGACAAGAGCACACTCAAGCTCATCAAGAATGTCTACGATGCCCGCGGCAATCTGAGCCAGGTGCTTCGCTATGGGGCCGCGACCGCCGCCGGAGCGCCGGTGGAGAGCGGCGAGGTCGGCAAGACCAGCTATGTCTACGACCAGGCGGGCAACTTGCTGCTGACGCAGCAGGACGGCAGGGCAGCGGAGACTTTCGTATATGACGGACTTGGGCGCGTCGTCGCGTCGGTGGATGGAGCGGGCGCCAAGACGACCTTCATCTTCAACGATGCGGCGACCCAGACCACGGTCGTGTCGGCCAACGGCCTCGTCGAGATCTCCACCTACAACAAGGCCGGCGAGCGGATCTCGTTTCTCGAAACGACCGCATCCGGCGGCTCGAACATCCTTCCCAATGCGTCGCTTCTGAACGGCACGGAGGGATGGACCCTATCGAACGCGCAGCGCGTGCCGGGGTCCGCCGGCGGGCCGGCGTTCGTGTTCCGCAATATCGGGACGTCCTACGGAACCGCTTACTCCACGGGCGGCGCGGTACCCGCCGCGTCCAGCCTCAAGCTTTCCTACATGGTCAAGCCGGCAGCGCCGGATTCGCAATTCCAGACGGCGATCTTCTGGTACGACGCGCAGGGCAATTTCATCACCCAGAGCGTGTTCGACCGGTGGCCGGGAGACACCAGCAAGTTCACGGCCTACGAGCATGTCGTGGTGCCGCCCGCGGGCGCGGTCGGCTACTCGCTGAACGCCAACGGAACCGGAGAATGGGGCGGTCACAGCCTTTCGATCGATAATCATCTCGCCAACGGCTATCTGGTCAACGGCACCCAGGGCTGGGGGCGGCTCGACAATGTCCAGCGGGTGGCCGGCGGCGCCGGCGGGCCGTCCTTCGTCTTCAGGACAGGACCGGGTCGAGGGACAGCCGAGACGGTCGGGGCACCGGTGCCCGCTGGTGCCGGCCTTACCTTGTCCTATGTGGTGAAGCCGACGGCGCCCGACACCCAGTTCCAGACCGCCATCTACTGGTATGACGCCCAGGGCAATTTCATCACCCAGAGCATCTTCGACAGGTGGCCGGGCAACGTAAACGCCTACACCAGCTACGAGCACCAGATCATCCCGCCGGCGAACGCCGTCGCCTACACCCTCTACACGAACGGCAGCGGCGACTTCGGCGGGCACAGGCTGGCCGTGACCTCGTCGGCGACGGCGGCGGCGGCGAATGCCGAAATCTATACCTACGACAAAGCGGGGCGCCTGATCGCAGAGCGCAGCGCAGGAGCCTCGATCAGCTACCATGTCTATGACAAGGCCGGGCGGCTGGTTGGCGACGTCAGCCACCTCGGAGAGCTGGTCGAATATCGATACGACGCCAATAACCGTCTCGTCGCCACGATCGCCTACGGCACGCCGGTCGACGCGGCGAAGCTGCCCGGGCTCGCCAATTCCGATGCTCCGGCGGACCTTGCTTCGATCCGCCCGCCGGCCGATGCGGCGCGCGATATCTGGACCTGGCGGATCTACGACAAGGAGGGGCGCCTGGTCGAAGCGATCGCGGGCGACGGCAGCGTCTCGATCCAGGACTATGACTTTGCAGGACGGCTCATCAGGACGACGTCCTACGAGAATCGCTTGTCGGCTGCGCAGCTCACGAGCCTGCGGGGGGCGCTCCCGACCTCGGTGATCGCGCCGACTGCGAGCGGGAAGGACGCGGTCGGGCGGAGCTTCTACGACAAGGATGGCAATCTCGTCGCTATCCTCAACGGCGAGGGGCAACTCACCCGGATCGTGCACGACGGCTCCGGCCAGAAGATTGCCGAAACAACCTTCTTCAACGCGGTCGCGGGAGAGCTTCGTTCCGGCGCCGCATTGGAAGTGCTTCTCGCAAATGTGCAGCCGCACGCGAGCGATCGCCGTTTCAACTTTGTCTATGACGGGCAGGGCCTGCTGCGCTTTGCAATCGACGCGGTCGGCCACGTCACGGAGTATCGCTACGGCGCAGGAGGCGCCGACGAAGCTCGCCGGCCGGTCGAGACCATCGAGCATGCCAAGGCCTTGCCGTCTCTTTCAGCTTACAGCTTTGCGGCGGTCAGCAACAGCTTCTATCCGGCAAACATCCTTCCCAACGCGTCGCTTCTGAACGGCACGGAGGGATGGACTCTCACGAACGCGCAGCGCGTGCCGGGGTCTGCCGGCGGGCCGGCGTTCGTGTTCCGCAATATCGGGACGTCCTACGGAACCGCTTACTCCACGGGCGGCGCGGTACCGGCCGCGTCCAGCCTCAAGCTTTCCTACATGGTGAAGCCGGCAGCGCCGGATTCGCAATTCCAGACGGCGATCTTCTGGTACGACGCGCAAGGCAATTTCATCACCCAGAGCGTGTTCGACCGGTGGCCGGGAGACACCAGCAAGTTCACGGCCTACGAGCATGTCGTGGTGCCGCCCGCGGGCGCGGTCGGCTACTCGCTGAACGCCAACGGAACCGGAGAATGGGGCGGTCACAGCCTTTCGATCGATAATCATCTCGCCAACGGCTATCTGGTCAACGGCACCCAGGGCTGGGGGCGGCTCGACAATGTTCAGCGGGTGGCCGGCGGCGCCGGCGGGCCGTCCTTCGTCTTCAGGACAGGACCGGGTCGAGGGACAGCCGAGACGGTCGGGGCACCGGTGCCCGCTGGTGCCAGCCTTACCTTGTCCTATGTGGTGAAGCCGACGGCGCCCGACACCCAGTTCCAGACCGCCATCTACTGGTATGACGCCCAGGGCAATTTCATCACCCAGAGCATCTTCGACAGGTGGCCGGGCAACGTAAACGCCTACACCAGCTACGAGCACCAGATCATCCCGCCGGCGAACGCCGTCGCCTACACCCTCTACACGAACGGCAGCGGCGACTTCGGCGGATACGCGCTGAGGGTCGACGCGCTGTCGACCCCGGCCGACCGCAAGAGCTACTCGGTCTACGACAGCGCCGGCCGGCTCGCTTATGCAATCGACGCTGCAGGCGCCGTCACCGGCTACCGCTACGATGCGGTCGGGCATGTGACCGGGGTCGTGCAATATGCCTCGAACACGGCGTTCATGGCTTCGCCGAGCAAGGCGCAGATGGATGCGTGGGCTCAGGCGCAGCCGTCCGCTGCCACCCGCGTCACCCGCAATTTCTACGCCGAGAATGGCGATCTGCGGTTCACGATCGATGCCGAGGGATATGTCACCGGGCACGAATATGATGCAGACGGCCATGTCATCCGCACGAGGCGCTACAGCGCCGTCGCGACGGTGGCTGACACGCTTCTGAGCGTCAGCAACTGGGCCGCAAGCGCCGCCTATGTCGAGACCAGCTTCCGCTACGATCCCACGGGACGCCTGGTCCGTTCGACCGGCGCCGAGGGCGGCTACACCGACTACAGCTATAATGCGAACGGGACCCTGCTTGCCGAGACCGCCATGACCGGCACGGCGAACGAGGTGTCGACCCGCTACGAATATGACGGCGCAGGGCGGATCACGGCCGAGCACCGCGCCCACGGCATCGTGAACCCCGACAATGTGCTCATCCAGCAGACGACCCGTTATGCTTATGACGGCCACGGCAATGTGGTCGAGGTCACCGATCCGCGGTTGAACAAGACGTTGCGCAGCTTCGACCGTGCCGGGCGGCTGCTGAGCGAGACGGATGCCGAGAACGGCATCGTCCGGTACGAATATGACGCGTTCGGCAACGCGGTGAAGGTTACCGACAAGCGCGGTTTTACGACGTACAATTATTACGACAATGCCGGCCGGCTGATCGCCTCGCGCGATCCCGAAAACTATCTCACCGAGACGAGCTACACCGCGTTCGGCGAGGTGGCGTCGGTGACCCGGCGCTTCAACGTCGTCGCCGGCGCGGCTGCTGTCGGAACGGTGCCGAGCGCGGCGGCACACGACAAGGACGCGACGACGCACTTCGAATATGACCGGCTCGGCCGGGTGGTGAAGACGATCGACGCTGAAGGTTCTTTCGAGACTTACAAGCTGGACGCATTCGGGCAGCGTATCGAGGTTCGAAACAAGCTTGGCGGGGTCACCCTGAACAGCTTCGATCGCCGCGGCCTGCTCGTCGCCGAAACTCTGCCGATGAGCTCCGTCAAGCCCGATGGGACGATTCAGGCGACGACCGTCACCAATCGCTTCGTCTATGATGCGCGCGGCAATCGTACCGAGATGGTCGAGGCGAGTGGCCTCGCCGAGGCGCGCACGACCCTCTATTTCTACGACGGCGCGAACCGGCTGACCGAAAGCCGGCTCATCCTCAAGGAAGCCGATCGCACCACGCCCGGCGCTGATACGCCGCGCGAGCGCTACAAATATGACCAACTCGGCCGACTGGTCGAAACGATCAACGCGCTCGGCGGGCGGACCTTCTCTTATTATGACAAGCTCGGTCGGCTCGTCGAGCAGATCGACCCGGCCGGCGCGATGATCTCCTGGCGCTACGATGCCGCGAGCAACGTCATTCATGAGCGCCGCTGGGCGCAAAAGCCGACGTCGGCCGAGGTGGGCACGCATGGCTGGCCCACCGTCACCGCCGACGACCGGGTGACGAACTATACGTACGACAAGCTCAATCGCGTCCAGAAGACCGACAGGATCAATCCGCAGGTCAACGCCGGCCCGGCCAAGGTCGTGACCGGAGCATGGAACGGCAGTGCTTACGTCACTGCCGGGTCCGACCTGGTGGTTTCGTACGAATATGATGCCCACGGCAATGTCACCAGGCAGACCGATGCCAGCGGCAATTCGGTCTATTCCTATTATGATAAGGCCGGACGCCGGGTCGAGCAGGTCGACCAGGAAGGCTACATGACCTCCTGGCGCTACGACTCCGAGGGCAACGTCATCCACGAGCGTCGATGGGCCCAGCGCGTGCCGTCCGCGACCGTGGCGGACCACGGCTGGCCGGTCGTGACCGCGGACGATCGCTGCACCGAATTCACGTACGACCGAAATGGTCGACGGCTGACCGAAAGCCGCTGGGTGGACGGAGCCAATTACGGTGCCGGGCAGCGCACGATCACTTACACCTATAACGGTCTTGACCAAGTCACCTCCAAGCAGGAAGCGACCGGGGACACCACCACTTACATCTATGACCTGGCTGGGCGTTTAGAGACCGAGAAGCGCCAGGGTTTCGTCGATCATAGCGGTGCCGCGGTGTCGCCGACGACGAACTATCGTTATGACGGGCTCAACAATCTCGTGCGAACCGCCGAAGGCATGGCGGGCGAGCGTGTCACGCGCTACGTCTATGGCGCCGGCGGCCGGTTGGCGTCGATGACGAATGCCGCAGGCGGCGAGTTCTCATATGTCTACGACGCAGCGGGCAACAAGATCCGCGAATCCTATGTCCGTCGCCAGGTACAGAGCGTCAACGCGCAGGGTGTGGTCACCTACAGGGACCTGACCGAGGCGGTGATCGAGACTCGCGACGTGCTCGGCCGCGTCACCGGCCAGGCGCTCGCCAGCTGGAACGGCAGCGCGTGGGTCAATGGCGATCGCCAGGACACGGCCTACAACTCGTTCGGCGAGGTCTCGGCGCGCGGCACGAACGGACTGTGGCAGGAGCAGTTCGCTTACAATGCAGCCGGCCAGCTGACCGCGACCAACTCCGGTGGCGGCGTCTGGCGCTATTTCGTCTACGACAATGCCGGCAACCAGACGCTTGCGGTCGAGAGCGAGGGGACGGATCTCGCGGGCAAGACGCTGGACCAGGTGCTTGCTCTTGCCAGAGGCAACGGCGCCTGGGCCGGTGCCACCTATGTCGACGGCATCAACACGACGATCACGATCGTCGACAAGCGCGGCCAGGCGACCACCACGGCGGCGATGAAGCGGCAGCTGAGCGCCACCGTAAGCGCCGTCGATATCGCGACGACGAAGGGCTACAATGCCTTCGGCGAGGTCGCCTGGGAGAAGAATGCCGAAGGGGCACAGACCAGCTACGTCTACAACACGATGGGCCGCGTTCGCTCCATCGTCCGGCCGACGGTGTCGGTCACGTCCGAGAACGGCACCAGGCAGCAGGTCGCTCCGACCGAATATTTCTCCTACGATCTTTCTGGGCGCCTGACCGGCACCACCGATGCCAATGGCAACGTGACGACGCGGCAGCTTCTCGCCGGCACCGGCTATGGCGGCAGCGAGGCGCTGGTCACCGTCGAGACCCATGCCGACGGCGGTGTTTCCCGGATCATCTACGATCAGTTCGGGGACGCGCGGGTTATCCGCAACGAGCTCGAGACCTCGGCCAGCCACACGTTGCGCTCGGTTCATGACGAGACCCGCAATTACGACAATCTGGGTCGGCTGGTCCTGCAGACGGAGCGTGGCGGGCTCACCCACGCTTACACGTATGATCTGCTCGGCCGTCGCATCCTGCACACCAACACGGTCCTGGGTGCGGCCAATGCCGAAATCACCGACTATGATCTGCAGGGCAGGGTGACGCGGCAGGTGGCGTTCGGCGGCGACACGACGACGACCAGCTATGCCTGGGACGCGACGCTGCAGACCGCGGGCGTGACCGTGGGCGGCTGGGCGACCACCACCACCCTCGCCAACACTCTTACCTCCGTCGAGAAGGAGGACGTTTTCGGCCACGCCCTCTACAAGAAGGATCTTGGCGGGCGCATCTCGGAGATGACCTACGACAAGGCCGGGCGCCTGACCGCGCGTACCGGCGCCGGGGCGATGACCTGGACATGGCTGAACTCGGGGCTGGTCGATACGATCACGGCAACGAGCGGCGCGTCGAACACGCAGAACTGGAGCAGCAAGACCACCAGCCACGGTTATGACGTGCTCGGCAATCTCGTAGCCCAGTACACCGTCGATACGGTGGAAGAATATTACCAATATTCGTGGGAAGACGGCGGGTCGGCTTATTATTACGACACCGAGCGGGTCTCCCGGGTTGTGCAGAATGCGACGGCGGATTATGACACTCTAGGCCGCCTCGTCTGGTGGAGCGAGGCCGGCACGGGAACCGCGCCGGCGGCCCGCACCGACTATGAATATGATGCCAACGGCAACATCCGCCGGACGCTGGCGAGCTATCGCGCTCTTGACACGAACGGCACCGCCTCGACCAGCGCGTCGACGCAGGACCTCTGGTACCGCTACGACAAGATGAACCGGGTGACGACCGCCAAGGGGTCGCTCCAGAACGGGCAGATCGTCGGCGGCGAGATCAACACCTACAATGTGGCGGGGCAGCGCAAGACGACGACGAAAACGGTCGCGGCCAGCGCCTCGATCCCGAACCCCTATGATTATGACGGCACTCAACCTTATATCGAGCAGGGCTATGAGGGGCAGCGGCTCGAGACCTATGTCTACGACGCCGCCGGCAATCTCGACTTCGTCTATGGCATCGATGGCGGCTGGGAGCAGAGGCCGGACGGCACCATCGTCGGCCTGCCGCCGTCGGGCACCGGATCCCGGATCGCGGATTATGATTATGACGGCCTCGGCCGGGTTACCCGGCAGCTCGACTATGACGCGAGCGGCACGGTGGTCCAGTATCAGCGTGACGTCACTTACAACGCCAAGAGCCAGATTACCGGCGAGACCACCAACACCCGGCGCGGCGCTGACATCTTCCGCAGCATCGTCGTCAACAATTACGGTACCGGCACTGCCTATGCGCTCGGTGCGGTGGTCTGGTCGACGTCGCAGAACGACAAGTTCGTCAAGGGCACCACGTTGGCGACGGGCAGCGCGAACCCGCTCGACACGCGCACCGACAACACGATCGGGTGGTACGACGGGGCCGTCACCACGCAGGTCCGCTTCGACGAGAATACCGGCAGCACGTCCAACACGATCTTCAGGACGACCTACAATTACAACGATGCCGGGCAGTTGCAGTCCGCGCAGGTGAATGACGGCCGCCCGAGGACGGTAACCTACACCAACGACATGACCGGGCAGGTGATCCGGCGTGATGAGGCGGACAACAAAATACCGACCCAGTCCCAGCCCTACCTGAACGGCGATCCGCATGAAGTGTGGTACCGTTTCGGCGGCAAGCAGATGGGCTATGTCGGCAACAACGGCACGCTCGACACCGATTACCAGAGCTCGGTTTCGAACCGCACGGCCACGGCCGGCACCGGCGCGTTCCGCAACGGCGGCGCCTATGGCGGGGCGCATGCCGACTTCGACCTGAGCACGAGCGCGCTGACCAGCTACAGCCAGGGCGGCTCGGGCGGGAGCTATACCGTGCAGGGCGGCGAGACGCTGACCTCGATCGCGGCACAGCTCTGGGGCGATGCCTCGCTCTGGTACAAGCTTGCCGAGGCGAACGGCCTGTCGGCGTCGAACGCGCTGATGGAAGGGCAGCGGCTCACCATCCCGGCCGGGGTGATGAAGAACACGCACAATGCGTCGACGTTCAAGCCCTATGATCCTGCCGAGGCGATGGGCGAGACCAGCCCGACCACGCCCAAGCCGCAGACGCAGAAGAGCAACAAGTGCGGCGTGTTCGGGCAGATCCTTCTGATCGCGGTGGCCGTCGCAGTATCTGTCTACACCGGCGGCGCGCTTGCCGGCACATTGGGCAACGCATTGGGCTCGACGTTCCTTGGCGGCGTTGCCGCTGGTGCGGTCGGCGGTGCTGTGGGCAGCATCGCGAGTCAGGGCTTGGGCGTTGCCACGGGGATCCAGCAAGGCTTTAGCTGGAAGGGCGTCGCGCTGGCAGCGATCGGCGGTGCTGTCGGTGGTGCGATGAAGGGTGTCGATGTGTTCGGCAAAGCCGATGTCGGCCTGGTGAAGCTTGGCAATGATGTCGCCAGAGGCGCGATATCGAATGTTGCGAGCCAAGGAATCGGGATTGCGACTACCCTTCAGAGCAAGTTCGACTGGACCGGCGTGGCAATCGGGGGAGTTGTCGCGGGCGCCGTGGGCTTGGCCAACCGGACCGTGGCCGGGCTCGGGGTTGGAGCACTTGCGGGGTCGGAACAGGCATCGCGGCCTAGCTTTGGAAACATGGCCAATCAGGCCATTTCAGGAGCTGCCGGCGCCTTGGCGGGAGGCGCGGCGAGGAGTCTTGCAACGGGCACGAGCTTTGGTGACAATGTTCTTGCAGCGCTGCCCGACGTGATCGGGAGCACGATAGGCAACGCCCTTGCCGGCGCCGTCCAACGTCAACCGTCCGCGATGGGCGGCCCGCTCGATCCCGGGGAAGTCGCTCCAGCGGCCGAGACGATCGACAGCGGCAGCGCACTCGGCCCTGACGGCGAGATCGTCGTTACAGGCTATCGCTCATGGCTGGAGCGTCTAGGCGCAAATCTGACCAGGGGTGCCTCGGAACTTTGGCACTCATGGGGTTTCGACGACCTTTCCAACAGGATAACGAACTCGATTACGGGTTTCGGATCAGCGCTTTCGTCCAAGGCCACTGACGCCAATCTGGGCCGCACGGTTCTTGTCGGTATTACCTCGAGTATCGCCGGACAAAGCTTTGGAAGGCTGGTGAATGGTTCGTTGACTGACAGAAACGCCGCTGCCTATTGGGGTGGGATGCGCGATCATGCCGGCGGCTTGTTCCGGTCGGCAGCGTCGCTTGCCCAGATTGCGCACGATCTCAGTCCGCAAGGCGTCGCGAACTCGCTCGCAGAAGCGGCGGGCGTTCGAACGTTCGGCCCGAACGCTGCGCGATCCGCATTGCCGATCGCACAGGCAGCCGTCGCTGGAAGCGAATATGTATCCTCCCGCGTCAGCAACCGCTCTCTGATCGTCAGCGACGCTCAGCGGCTCTACGGTTCGGCGAAGAGCGAAATCCAAGCTTTTCAGAGGTTGGACTCGGCTGGCAAGCAGGAGGTAATCCTCAGGCTGGCAGGAGCCGGAACCGTGGAGGCAGTGGCTGCCGTCCTCACGGCGGGAGCCTCAAGGGCTGCCAGCGTCGGCCGGATCACGTCTGCCGCAGAGAACATAGCTCCGCGTACAATTGCTGAGTTTGGCGCATGTTTTGTCGCTGGCACTCAGGTGCACACCCCTGAAGGGTTAGCGGCGATTGAAAAGCTTCGCCCAGGAGATTTGGTGCTGGCCCAACCGGAGTTGGGTGGCGAGCGATCGGCACGTCGGATCGTACGAGTCGTATCGTTCGAGGACAAATCGATCTGGACGGTGAGTTATCGCGATGACACTGGAAGGACCGAGACGCTGCGCGCAACTCCCAATCACCCCTTCTGGGTTGAGGGCCTTGGGTGGACGGCCGCCGAACTGCTTCAGGCAGGCCAGCGACTGCAACTGGCGGATGGAACTGGAGCGACTGTTGTCGCTATCGCAGAGACCGGTACGCGACAGTCCGTCTTCAATTTCGAGGTTGAAGGCTTTCATACCTACTACGTTGGCGAACTCGGTGTTTGGGTTCACAACACCAACTGCGCAATGATTGCACCTGGTTCCTTGCCAGCTATCGAGGAGAATGCGGTTGTTACTACGCTTCAACACATTGATGCCGGAACGATGCCTGCTGGAAGCCTAGCGAAAAAATGGGGGACGCAGTTCAAAAATTGGGCAGGAGATCTGCCCGGCAATCAAGGGCCTACGTCCCCTTACGCTGAGTACCGAGTTGCACCTTCTCCCGGCACGAGTGGGGCTGGAACCAACCGCGTTGTGGTAAATAGCCAGACCGGAGAAGCATATTACACATGGACGCACTATGGTGACACGGGTAACCCTCCATTTGTACAGATAAGGTAGTTGTGATGGCTAAAGAAGCTGGCGTATTTTCCTTTTCCGCTGAAGAGGCGGCCGAAGAAATCCTAAAATATCGACAGGATGGGTGGCGAATATTCGAACTTCCCAAGGGAATTTCGTCCAGAGGTGCATTCTTCGAGGGCGTGCGCTCGACGTTGCCCTTGGATCCTCCGTTACTGGGGAATCAGAACTGGGATGCACTCGCAGATTCGCTCTGGTCAGGTCTGGACGCTCTCACAGACGATATGATTTTGATCGTTTGGCCAGACTCATCGGATATGACTAAGAACGCATCAGACGATGCAGAAATTGCGATTAACATATTGTCAGAATTGCCCACTTCTCTGGGAAATGACGATATAACTGCGGGAAATACCAAAAAAGTAGCTATTATCAGATTAATCTAGCCGCAGAGAACATAGCTCCGCGTACAATTGCTGAGTTTGGCGCATGTTTTGTCGCTGGCACTCAGGTGCACACCCCTGAAGGATTAGCGGCGATTGAAAAGCTTCGCCCAGGAGATTTGGTGCTGGCCCAACCGGAGTTGGGTGTGACGTGACCCCCAACTTTCATCCAGTCGGGACTAGAGACCGGCGATTGTGATTGCGCATTGGCGCATGTGAAGCAACGGCCTGCACGCGTGCAGGCCGTTGCTTTTCGAAGCCGGCGGCGAAGGCAGCCGGTGTAGCGTAGCCGAGCGAGGAGTGCGGCCGCTCGGTGTTGTAGTCGTCGATCCATCGGGCGATCGCATCACGGGCATGGCCGATGCTGAGGAACAGTGTCTCGTTCAGCAGCTCGTCGCGCATGCGGCCGTTGAAGCTCTCGACGTAGCCGTTCTGCATCGGCCTGCCGGGTTGGATGTAGTGCCGGTCGATCTTCGCCGCGCCCGACCAACTCAGCACCGCGTTCGACGTGAGCTCCGTTCCGTTGTCACTGACGATCATCCTGGGCGCGCCGCGCTCCGCGACCAGATCGGTCAGCTCACGCACCACCCGCCTGCCCGAGATCGACGTGTCGGCGACGGCGCGCAGGCATTCTCGGGTGACGTCGTCCAATGGTGATGGCGCGGCTTCCAACGGAAGCCGCTTCTGGATCCGTCATCATGTTGAGCACGCGAAAGCGGCGCCCGGTGGCGAGCTGGTCATGCACGAAGTCGAGGCTCCAGCGCTGTTGGGAAGCGCAAGCACCGGCGCCGGCACCCGCGCGCCGACGGCGCGCTTTCGTCCCCGTCGCCGTACGGACACGAATTCTGAGCCCGAAGGTCCATCGCGAGATCGGCTCCCATGCAGCGGTGTACGGCTTTGCCGAGACGCCGTGGCGATCTCCGGCGAGCCTGGATTGATCATGATGGCACGGCTGCTTTTCGAGCGGCTGGAGAAAAATGCTAAACATTTCTCGGTTTCTGCGGATCAGGGAGGTTGAGGGCGTCGTCTCGCCCCGCTGCCTTGGGCGGAGCGTGGTCGGGATTATCACGGACACCTCCTCGCGCGCCAGGTCGGCGACATTGGTGTGAGAGTGCAAACATCTGCCGATTTGCGCGGGTTAGACTTTCGAACGCGGGTGGCGAGGCAGGGACGGCGGTGCCGGCGGGCATTGAGAGTGAGTGGGGGGCGTATCAATGGTTGCAATTTTCACGGGGGGCGGCACGGGTCTGGAGCGCGGATCGGGGGCGCTGCTCGGCAGGGCCGGCCTGCTCGGCTCCTCCTCGCTCGGGCGAAACGGCGAACAGGTCTTCGTCAATGCCGCGACCGGCAATTTGGTCATCCGCCAGAGCGACGAGATCCTGATCGGGCGCGGCCCGGACGCGGCGATCGATCGCACCTACAACAGCCAAAGTGCCGTTCCCCAAGATAATGGCGGACGCTGGCGGCAGAGCACTGAGCGGCGAATCCACGCCCTGACCGGTACCGTGAATGCGGCGGGCAGCAGCGTCCGCCGGGTATCGGCGGATGGATCGGACATCCTCTATACCTACGACGTTGCGCGGAGCCTCTATCGCACCACCCAGGGTGCCGGAGCCCACGATAGTCTCGCCTTTGGGTCCGGTGCCTGGACTTGGACCGACGGCAGCACTCAGGTCCGGGAAACCTATGCCGCTTACACCGATCACTGGCGGATCGCCTCCGAGGTCGACAGCAGCGGCAACACGCTCACCTTCGCCTACACCGGCGCCAATCTTGCACGCATCACCACCGCGGACGGCGGCTTCGTCGATTATGCCTGGAGCGGCGGCAACATCACGGCGATCGTTACCGGCTCCACGGACCTCGTTACCGCTGCGGCGCGGACGCTGACGCGGACCCGCTATGGCTATGACGGGCTCAGTCGCCTGACCACCGTCACCGTCGACATCAGCCCCGAGGACAACAGCATCGCCGACGGGCGCACCTACGTCACGATGTACAGCTATGACGGCAATTCGAACCGGATTGCCACCATCGCCCAGACCGATGGCTCACTATTGGCGATCGGCTATACGGGCGAGCTAGTCACAAGCCTCACGGAGACGGTCGCCGCCGGGGTCACCCGTGTCACGACCCTCGCTTATGGCACTACCTCCACGCTGATCACTGACCCTGCAGGCCAGGTCACGCGCCTCGATTACTCTGCCGCCGGCGAGCGCTCCCTCGAGAAGATCACGGCTCCGGCTCCGAGCGCCGGCGCAACGCCGCACGTCGTTAGCTTCACCTATGATCCGGCGACCGGCGACGTTGCCTCGGTCACCGACGCGCAAGGCGGGGTGGAGCGCTTCGTGTACGATGGGGCGGGGAATCTCGCGGTTTCGATCGGCGCCGACGGCAATGCGGTCACCCGTGTCTACGGGACACGTAACGAGTTGATCAGCGAAAGCCGCAGCACGTCGAGCGGTGGCACGCAAGCCTCGAACCTCATTCCCAATGCGCTTCTGCTTGAGGGCACCGGTGGCTGGCAGTTCGACAATGTCGAACGGGTTGCGGGCGGCGTCGGGGACCCGGTACCCTTTTACGCCCGCAGCGTCGGTGGTCAGTCGGCGGGATTGAGCAGGTCCCGGGTGCCGCTGACATCGAGCGCGAGCAGCTTTGATCTCTCGCTCACCTACAAGGTCGGCAAGCCCGGGACGCAGGTGAAGTTCGGTGCCTTCTGGTACGATGCCGAGGGCCGTTTCCTGAAGGAGGATTATTTCAACCACTGGCCGACCGACACGGCCTGGACGACTTCGAGTCACGAAATCACCAAACCGGCCGGGGCTGCTTATTATTCCCCGTTCTTCGTGACCTACGCCGCCAACGACATTTGCTTTGCCGCGCCGTCGCTGACCGAGTCCAACCTCATTCCCAACGCCAATCTGCTCGACGGGACGGCGGGATGGCAGCTCGACAATGTCGAGAGGGTCGCGGGCGGTGTCGGCGATCCGGCGCCTTTCTACGTCCGCAGCGTCGGCACCCAGCCCGCGGGATTGAGCAGGAACCAGGTGCCGCTGACGTCGGGCGCGAGCAGTTTCGAGCTCTCGCTCACCTACAAGGTCGGCCAGCCCGGGGCGCAGGTGAAGTTCGGTGTCTTCTGGTACGATGCCGAGGGCCGCTTCCTCAAGGAGGATTATTTCAACCATTGGCCAACCGACACGGCCTGGACGACTTCGAGCCACGAAATAACCAAACCGGCCGGCGCGGCTTATTATTCCCCATTCTTCGTCACCTACGCGCCCGTTGATCATTGCTTCGCCGCGCCGCGGCTCGAAGCTGTCGGTGTCGATGTCACCCGCTTCGTTCATGATGCCAAGGGTCGGCTCCGATACACGATCAGCCCCGGCGCAGGCGTCGTCGAGCATCGTTATTCCTCAGCAGGGAATCTCGAATATACGATCGAATATCCGGAGCACAGGTGCGATCTCTCGGCGCTCGCCGCGGGACAACTGGTCACCGAGGCGCAGATGGACGGGTGGCGCAACGCGCTCGTGGACCGCAGCGGCGTCAAGGTCACCTATCGTTCCTATGACGCGCGTGGCAACCTCACTGCCGAGACGAGATATGACGGCGCAACGGTGCAAGGATTACCCATCGGCGCCAGCGCATCACCCGCTCCGTCGGTGACGGTACCGATCCTGGCCGGACGCAATACGGCGGTGACAGCTCAGGCGGACGGATCCTACCGCGTGGTGAAGACCTCGGGGGTCAATAACAGCTACGACGCGTCGGCCTTTGGAAGTGCCGGGTTCTCAGGGGATTTCGTGCTTCTCCTACGACCGCAGCAGACCGACCGATATTTGATCGGCGGGATGTCGCGGTCGCCGGCATCGACAACCAGCTATCTTGGTGTCGACTACGGCCTCGAGGTCGGTCCCGGCGGCAGCGTCGCGTTCGTGGAGGGGAGCGGCTACGGAGGTCTAGGGACCACCGTTACAACGGGCGAGTGCCTTTGGGTCGCTCGGGTCGGGACAACTCTCTATTATCTAAAGGGCGCCACCTTCGATCAGGCAGTTGCTGCAGGCGCGCTCCGCAGCGTCGCCGGAGTCGGCGGAACGCTCTACTTCGACGCCGCTCTCTACTCGGCTGGAGCAGCCTTCGACGTCGCGTTATCCGGAGTGGCAGATCCTGCTTACATGCCGGTCTCGGCGCCGATTTCGGCTGGAGCAAACACTTCGGTCGTCGCGCAAGCCGACGGCTCCTACCGGATCGCGAAGACGTCCGGCGGCCAGGCCGCGTATGACGCGTCGATCACCTCGTCGACCGCCTTCTCCGGCGATTTTGTCCTGCGGATGCGGCCGCGTCGAACGGACCGCTACTTCACGGCGGGAGTTTCGACAGCTCCGGCAGCGTCCAACAGCTACACGGGCATAAACTACGGGATTGAGTTCGGGATCGGCGGCAATGTTCAATATATCGAAGGCACCGCCTATCAGAGCCTAGCAACCGGCTATGCGGCGGGCGAAGACTTCTGGCTCGTCCGTTCGGGCGAAACGATCTACTATTTCCGCGGACCAACGCTGGAGCAGGCGGTTCAGGCGGGGGCGCTCAGGAGCGTAACCGGGGTTATCGGCACGCTCTATGTCGATGTTGCTATCTACTCGCTCGACGCCGAATGCGATCTGGCGATCGCAGACCCCCAGAGTGCCGTCTCGGCAGCGATCGTCGGTCATAAGAATACGCTGGTCACCGATCTTGGAAATGGATCGTTCCGGGTACGCAAGGCTGCGGGCTCGGCAGGTGCTTACGACGCTTCGGTGCGCTCGTCGGCAACGTTCACGGGCGATTTCGCATTGCGCCTGCAGCCGCGCCAGTCGGACAAACATTTCATCGGCGGGGTCGCCACGAACCCGAATGCCTCCGATTCTTACACCAATCTCGATTTCGGCATCGAGCTGCTGGCTGACGGGCGACTTTTCTATGTCGAGGGCGCCGGCTACGGCGCGCTTGAAAGCCGCTATGTCGCCGGCGACACGCTTTGGCTGACGCGGGTGGGGGATACGATCTCCTACTATAAGGGAAATACGCTTGATCAGGCGATTGCCGCCGGAGCGCTACGCTCGGTGATTTCCGGGGGCATCGGCCCCGTATGCTTCGATGCGGCCATATACTCCGTCGGCGCGGAATGTGACGTCGCGATCGACACCCCGATGGCGATGCGGGCGCGTGCGCAAGGGGCGGCGATCAGCGGCTATCAGAACACAGTGGTTACGGCGCAGGTGGACGGATCCTTTCGGATCAGGAAGGCAGCCGGTGCCGTCAACGGCTACGACGCCTCGGTCCGGTCAGCGCAGAGCTTCCCGGGCGATTTCGTTCTTCGGCTCCGTCCGCAGCAGGGAGACCGCTACTTCATCGGCGGCGTTTCGCGGAACCCCGACGCCTCGAATTCCTTCACGAACATCGACGCCGGTATCGAGATGCTCGCCGACGGGAGGCTCTTCTATGTCGAGGGCACCGGCTACGGCTCGCTTGGCGCACGTTACGCCGCCGGCGACACGCTCTGGTTACGCCGCGTCGGTAGCAACCTCTCATATTACAAAGGCGCTTCGCTCGAACAAGCGGTGGCCGCCGGGCCGCTGCGGGTCGTCTCAGGAAGTGCGCTTGGCACCGTCTCCTTCGATAGCGCGATCTATTCTCTCGGGGCCGAGTGCGACGTCGCGATCTGGGGCGAAAGCGGCGGTGAACCGGCGATGTCGGGCGCAGGCGTGCGCGCGGTTCGTTACAGCTATGACCAGGCCGGCCGCCTTCTCTCCCGGCAGGCCGGAGGCGAGGCATCGGAGACGTTCGTCTATGACGGCCTCGGGCGCATGGTCGCGTCCGTCGATACCGCTGGAGGACGCACCAGCATCGCCTTCAATGATTCGGCGTCAAGGACGATCGTGACATTGGCCAGCGGCCTCGTGCAGACGTCTACGTTCAACCGAGCCGGCGAGTTGATCGCGTCCACCAATTCCTCGGCGCTCAACCTGATACCAAATGCAGATTTGCTTGAGGGCACCGGTGGCTGGCAGTTCGACAATGTCGAACGGGTTGCGGGCGGCGTCGGGGACCCGGTACCCTTTTACGCCCGCAGCGTCGGTGGTCAGTCGGCGGGATTGAGCAGGTCCCGGGTGCCGCTGACATCGAGCGCGAGCAGCTTTGATCTCTCGCTCACCTACAAGGTCGGCAAGCCCGGGACGCAGGTGAAGTTCGGTGCCTTCTGGTACGATGCCGAGGGCCGTTTCCTGAAGGAGGATTATTTCAACCACTGGCCGACCGACACGGCCTGGACGACTTCGAGTCACGAAATCACCAAACCGGCCGGGGCTGCTTATTATTCCCCGTTCTTCGTGACCTACGCCGCCAACGACATTTGCTTTGCCGCGCCGTCGCTGACCGAGTCCAACCTCATTCCCAACGCCAATCTGCTCGACGGGACGGCGGGATGGCAGCTCGACAATGTCGAGAGGGTCGCGGGCGGTGTCGGCGATCCGGCGCCTTTCTACGTCCGCAGCGTCGGCACCCAGCCCGCGGGATTGAGCAGGAACCAGGTGCCGCTGACGTCGGGCGCGAGCAGTTTCGAGCTCTCGCTCACCTACAAGGTCGGCCAGCCCGGGGCGCAGGTGAAGTTCGGTGTCTTCTGGTACGATGCCGAGGGCCGCTTCCTCAAGGAGGATTATTTCAACCATTGGCCAACCGACACGGCCTGGACGACTTCGAGCCACGAAATAACCAAACCGGCCGGCGCGGCTTATTATTCCCCATTCTTCGTCACCTACGCGCCCGTTGATCATTGCTTCGCCGCGCCGCGGCTGCAGCCCAGCCGCGAGGGTGCGATCGAGAGCGCCGCCACCGTCTACAAATATGATCAGCTTGGCCGGCTCCGGGTCTCCACGGATGCGACAGGTCGCAATGCCTACTTTGTTTACGACCGGCTCGGCCGGAAGGTCGCCGACGTCGATCATCTCGGCCAGATCGTTGAATATCGCTATGATGCGAATGGCGGGATCGTCGCAACGGCCCGATACGCCACCGGTCTTACGGCGGCTCAGCTTGCCGGCTTGGCCGATCCGATGGTGGCCGTTGACATCGCCGGATTACGTCCAACTGCCCAGGAGTCTGATCTGTGGAACTGGAATGTCCACGACCGGGAAGGGCGCCTCCTGGCAGCGATTGAAGGTGATGGGTCCGTCACCGCGTACGGCTACGATGCGGCTGGTCGCCTGGTGCGCACGACGGCATTCCAGAACAGGTTGACCGCGGCGCAGCTTGCCGGATTCAAGACGAATCCGCCGGAAGCGCCAATCCTTCCCGCGGGGAGTACGGGTGACTCCATAGCGCGGAAATTCTACGACAAGGACGGTCGCCTCGTGGCCGCGCTGAACGGCGAAGGCTTCCTTTCTCGCGCCGTGTTCGACCTGGCCGGCCAGAAGGTCGAGGAGATCGCTTACGCGAGCCCTGTTCAGGCGGCCCTTCGAGCAACCGGCTCGCTCGATCAGCTGATCGCGGCGGCGGCCAGCGGCGTCGCCGATCGTCGAACCCGCTTCATTCACGACGGACAGGGGGCGCTGCGCTTCCAGGTCGATGCCCTGAACCATGTCACCGAATTTACCTACAACGCTGCCGGCAAAGTGACGGCGACGGTCTCCCATTCGGGGACCATTGCGACAACGTCCGATTACAGTTTCCACAACGTGAAGGCGCTGGTAGCCGCCGCCGCAACAACCTCGGAGGAGCCCCGGAGAGCCTCGATCGTCTATGACGCGGCTGGCCGCGCCGCCTACACGATCGATGGCGAAGGCGCCGTGACCGGCTTCGTGTACGACGAAGTCGGGCAGGTCGTGAAGACGATCCGCTTCGCAGGAAGATGGACGGTCGGCCTGCCGACGCTCGCCGTTCTCGAGGCTTGGGCCGGATCGGTTTCGGGCGACGCCGCCAACCGGGTCACCCGCAACGTCTACGATGACCGCGGTCTGCTCCGCTTCGTCATCGACGCCGAAGGATTTGTCACCCGCCACGACTACGACGCTGCGGGGAGGCAGATTGGTGAGACACGCTGGGACGCGGCGGTCGTCCCCGCAGACTATGGCTTTGCGATGCTTCAGTCGCTTCCTACCGGGACATTCGTCCACCGTACCTTCGTCTACGATAATTCTGGCCGGCTCACGGAAACGGTTGATGCCGCAGGCGGCCGCACCCGGCTTAGCTACAATGCGAATGGAACGCTCGGCGCGAGGGTGACGGCCTATGGCACTGCAGACGCATCGACGGTCGCTTACACTTATGACAATGCTGGTCACGTGGTCGCGGAGCATCGCGGCTACGGTACCTCGGATCCCGCGATTACCCGCTACGTCTATGACGGCCACGGCAATGTCGTCGAGATTACCGATCCGCTGGGCAACAAGACGTTGCGCAGCCACGATCGGCTCGGACGACTGCTGACCGAGACCAATGCCGAAAGCGGGATCGTCTCCTACGAGTATGACGCATTCGGCGGAGTCGTCAAAACCACTGATGCCCGCGGGAACGCGACCTACCAATATTATGATCGTGCGGGGCGTCTGACAATCAGCCGCGACGCCGAGAATCACGTAACCGAGACGGCCTACACGCCTTTCGGCGAGGTGAAGAGCGTCACCCGCCGGTCCCAACGGGCGACCAACGCCGCGGCAGTCGGGACGCTTCCGATCGTGGCCTCCGATGCCAAGGACGCGACGACGCACTTCGAATATGACCGGCTCGGCCGGGTGGTGAAGACGATCGACGCTGAAGGTTCTTTCGAGACTTACAAGCTGGACGCATTCGGGCAGCGTATCGAGGTTCGAAACAAGCTTGGCGGGGTCACCCTGAACAGCTTCGATCGCCGCGGCCTGCTCGTTGCCGAGACTCTGCCGATGAGCTCCGTCAAGCCCGATGGGACGACTCAGGCGACGACCGTCACCAATCGCTTCAAATATGATGCGCGCGGCAATCGGCTCGAGATGGTCGAGGCAAGCGGCTTGGCCGAAGCGCGTACGACCCTGTCTTTCTACGATCGCGCCGATAGGCTGACCGAGACTCGCATCATCCTCAAGGAGGCTGATCGCACCAGCCCCGATGCCGAGACGCCGCGGGAGCGCTACAAATATGACCAACTCGGCCGACTGATTGAGACGGTGAGCGCGCTTGGGGCACGCACGCTCTTCTACTACGACAAGCTCGGCCGCAAGGTTGCCGAGGTGAATGCGGTGGGTACGCTCACCACCCACACCCACGACAAGAACGGAAACCTCACCTCGACACGGGTCTACGGCACTGCGGTGGCGCTGCCAACAAGTGCCGGCGGTGCTGCGCCGGGGGCTCCGTCGGGTCCGTATCGCGAGACGCTATACGTCTACGACAAGCTCGGCCGGCTGACGAAGACGAGCGTCGCCAATATCCTCACCGGTGCCTGGAACGGCTCGGCTTATGCAACCGCCACCGGGACGCTGACGACGCAATACGACTATGATGCCAACGGCAACGTGGTCAAAGTCACCGACGCCAATGGCAATGCCGCTTTATCTTATTACGATCGCAACAACCGCAGGGTCGGGCAGGTCGACCAGGAGAAATATCTCACCGCTTGGTCCTTTGACGCGGAAGGGAATGTGCTGAGCGAGCGACGCTACGCCACTCAGGCTTCAGGCACCCCGGTCGTGACCGCGCCGCCCACACTCCCCACCCATGTAAACGACCGGGTGACGGACTTCAGCTACGACAAGAACGGCAATCGCCAGGTGGAGCGGCGCTGGCTCGACGGGACGAAGGCAGGCGCCGGCGATTCCTTCGTCCGTTACGCCTATAACGGCCTCGGCCAGGTGACCTCGAAGCAGGAGGCGACCGGCGACACCACCACCTATCGTTACGACCTGGCTGGTCGTTTAGAGACCGAGAAGCGCCAGGGTTTCGTCGATCATAGCGGTGCCGCGGTGTCGCCGACGACGAACTATCGTTATGACGGGCTCAACAATCTCGTGCGAACCGCCGAAGGCATGGCGGGCGAGCGTGTCACGCGCTACGTCTATGGCGCCGGCGGCCGGTTGGCGTCGATGACGAATGCCGCAGGCGGCGAGTTCTCATATGTCTACGACGCAGCGGGCAACAAGATCCGCGAATCCTATGCCCGTCGCCAGGTACAGAGCGTCAACGCGCAGGGTGTGGTCACCTACAGGGACCTGACCGAGGCGGTGATCGAGACACGCGACGTGCTCGGCAGGGTCACCGGCCAGGCGCTCGCCAGCTGGAACGGCGGTACGTGGGTCAATGGCGATCGCCAGGACACGGCCTACAACTCGTTCGGCGAGGTCTCTGCGCGGGGCACGAACGGACTGTGGCAGGAGCAGTTCGCTTACAATGCAGCCGGCCAGCTGACCGCGACCAACTCCGGTGGCGGCGTCTGGCGCTATTTCGTCTACGACAATGCCGGCAACCAGACGCTTGCGGTCGAGAGCGAGGGGACGGATCTCGCGGGCAAGACGCTGGACCAGGTGCTTGCTCTTGCCAGAGGCAACGGCGCCTGGGCCGGTGCCACCTATGTCGACGGCATCAACACGACGATCACGATCGTCGACAAGCGCGGCCAGGCGACCACCACGGCGGCGATGAAGCGGCAGCTGAGCGCCACCGTAAGCGCCGTCGATATCGCGACGACGAAGGGCTACAATGCCTTCGGCGAGGTCGCCTGGGAGAAGAATGCCGAAGGGGCACAGACCAGCTACGTCTACAACACGATGGGCCGCGTTCGCTCCATCGTCCGGCCGACGGTGTCGGTCACGTCCGAGAACGGCACCAGGCAGCAGGTCGCTCCGACCGAATATTTCTCCTATGACCTTTCTGGACGCCTGACCGGCACCACCGATGCCAATGGCAACGTCACGACGCGGCAGCTTCTCGCCGGCACCGGCTATGGCGGCAGCGAGGCGCTGGTCACCGTCGAGACCCATGCCGACGGCGGTGTTTCCCGGATCATCTACGATCAGTTCGGGGACGCGCGGGTGATCCGCAACGAGCTCGAGACCTCGGCCAGCCACACGTTGCGCTCGGTCCATGACGAGACCCGCAATTACGACAATCTGGGTCGGCTGGTCCTGCAGACGGAGCGTGGCGGGCTCACCCACGCTTACACGTATGATCTGCTCGGCCGTCGCATCCTGCACACCAACACGGTCCTGGGCTCGGCCAACGCCGAAATCACCGACTATGATCTGCAGGGCAGGGTGACGCGGCAGGTGGCGTTCGGCGGCGACACGACGACGACCAGCTATGCCTGGGACGCGACGCTGAAGACTGCGGGCGTGACGGTGGGCGGCTGGGCGACCACCACCACCCTCGCCAACACTCTTACCTCCATCGAGAAGGAGGATGTGTTCGGCCACGCCCTCTACAAGAAGGATCTTGGCGGGCGCATCTCGGAGATGAGCTACGACAAGGCCGGGCGCCTGACAGCGCGTACCGGCGCCGGGGCGATGTCCTGGACATGGCTGAACTCGGGGCTGGTCGATACGATCACGGTCACCACGGGGGTCGCGACCGGCGACAACTGGACCCGCAAGACCACGTCTCACTCCTATGACCTGCTCGGCAACCTCGCCGCTCAGAAGACGGTGGATGCGGGATCGGAGCGCTACAATTTCTTCTACAGGGACGGCGAGCCCGAAGTTTATATCAACACCTGGTCGACGGTGACGCAGGACGCGACCGCGGATTACGACACGCTTGGCCGTCTCGTCTGGTGGAGCGAGGCCGGCACGGGAACCGCGCCGGCGGCCCGCACCGACTATGAATATGATGCCAACGGCAACATCCGCCGGACGCTGGCGAGCTATCGCGCTCTTGACACGAACGGCACCGCCTCGACCAGCGCGTCGACGCAGGACCTCTGGTACCGCTACGACAAGATGAACCGGGTGACGACCGCCAAGGGGTCGCTCCAGAACGGGCAGATCGTCGGCGGCGAGATCAACACCTACAATGTGGCGGGGCAGCGCAAGACGACGACGAAAACGGTCGCGGCCAGCGCCTCGATCCCGAACCCCTATGATTATGACGGCACTCAACCTTATATCGAGCAGGGCTATGAGGGGCAGCGGCTCGAGACCTATGTCTACGACGCCGCCGGCAATCTCGACCTCGTCTATGGCATCGATGGCGGCTGGGAGCAGCGGCCGGACGGCACCATCGTCGGCCTGCCGCCGTCGGGCACCGGATCCCGGATCGCGGACTATGATTATGACGGCCTCGGCCGGGTTACCCGGCAGCTCGACTATGACGCGAGCGGCACGGTGGTCCAGTATCAGCGTGACGTCACCTACAATACAAAGAGCCAGATTACCGGCGAGACCACCAACACCCGGCGCGGCAGCGATCGCTTCCGCACGATCGTCGTCAACGACTACGGAACCGGCACCGCCTACGCGCTCGGCGCGGTGGTCTGGTCGACGTCGCAGAACGACAAGTTCGTCAACGGCAGCGGCACCGCGGCGACGGGCAGCGCGAACCCGCTCGACACGCGCACCGACAACACGATCGGCTGGTATGACGGCGCGGTGACCACCAAGGTCCGCTTCGACGAGAATACCGCCAGCACGTCGAACACGGTGTTCAATACGACCTACAGCTACAACGATGCCGGGCAGCTTCAGTCCGCCACGGTCAACGACGGCCGGCCACGCAAGGTCACCTACACCAACGACATGACCGGCCAGGTGATCCGGCGCGATGAGGCGGACAACAAGATACCGACCCAGTCCCAGCCTAACCTCAACGGCGATCCGCATGAAGTGTGGTACCGGTTCGGCGGCAAGCAGATGGGCTATGTCGGCAACAACGGCACGCTCGATACCGACTACCAGAGCTCGGTCTCGAACCGCACGGCGACGGCCGGCACCGGCGCGTTCCGCAACGGCGGCGCCTATGGCGGCTTTCATGCCGACTTCGATCTGAGCACGAGCGCGCTGACCAGCTACAGCCAGGGCGGCTCCGGCGGCAGCTACACCGTTCAGGGCGGCGAGACGCTGACCTCGATCGCGGCGCAGCTCTGGGGCGATGCCTCGCTCTGGTACAAGCTTGCCGAGGCGAACGGCCTGTCGGCGTCCAACGCGCTGATGGAAGGGCAGCGGCTCACCATCCCGGCCGGGGTGATGAAGAACACGCACAATGCGTCGACGTTCAAGCCCTATGATCCTGCCGAGGCGATGGGCGAGACCAGCCCGACCACGCCCAAGCCGCAGACGCAGAAGAGCAACAAGTGCGGCGTGTTCGGGGCCGTGCTCCTAGCCGTCGTGGCGATCGCGGTGACCGTCGTCACCTCGGGCGCTCTCTTGGCAGCTACAGGCGCGGTTCAAGGCGGGCTCAGCGCTGGCATATCGGCGACGTTGGGCATCGGCGGTGTCACGGGCGCAGCGGCGGGCGTCACCGCAGGGTCGTTTATCGCGGCCGGGGCTATTGGCGGTGCGGTTGGTTCTGCAGCCAGCCAAGGTCTCGGCGTGCTCACCGGCTTGCAGGACAGCTTTAGCTGGAAAGGGGTGGCTCTTGGCTCGCTTGGTGGAGCCGTAGGTGGAGCCACTGGTGTGGGCGGTCTCTTTGGAAAGTCGGGAGCCTTCGCTGGTTTTGGAGGAACATTCGCGCAGGGAGCGTTGCGGGGCGTCCTGGCAAGTGGCCTGACGCAGGGGATTGCGGTCGCCAGTGGACTTCAGTCCAAGTTGAATTGGGTCGGCGTCGCAGCCGCGGGTGTCGGTGGTGGTGTCGCGGCCAGCGTTGGGGGCGCTTTACGGATGAACGCTGCCGATCTGTCAGCGACCGCCGTAGGAAAAAGCCTTGTGGCTGGCATGGCAGGTGGCATTGCCAACGCCGCAAGCCGCAGCTTGCTCGATGGCTCTGATTTTGGCGACAACGTCATTGCGGCGCTCCCGGATGTTATTGCATCGACCATCGGAGGGTTGATCGGTGCGGCGGCAACCAAGAACTACCTAGCGTCTTCTGAAGGGGCGACCTGGGGTATTCTCGTGTCAGCCAGAGGGCCCGGAGCCCTCATGCAGAATGAGCGAGCGCCCTTTGCAGATCTCGTTGCCGCGACGGAGCTCCTCAAGACGAATCCGACCAGTCAGGAATATCAATCTCAATATCATCAGATGCTGGACGCCTTGCTTAACGAGGCATCAAAAACTCCGTACGGTCTTCAACAGGTGGAGGGCTTTAGGCGCGAACTCGGGCTAGGCGGCTCAGGGGCACTCGTGTCGGGCGGATCCGAGGAGATCGTGGGCGTAAAAACCTACTACCTGGGAAAACCCATAGATCGTGCCGGCATTTGGATTGGCAAAGCTAAGAGCCAAATCGAAAACCAAGTGTCGCAATTTCTTGCAGAACGGCCGGGCGCGGCTCTCATTCTGAACGTCGCTAACGTCGGCTTTACGGTAGCAGGAGGACCGATAAGGTACGGCGTTGGGAGTGCTTTGGAAATCTTCGGGGAGAGTGTTCGTGGGTGGATAGCCGATGGCTATCGGGGTGCCGATTGGGATGACACCAATGCCACACGAGGCGGGTCTGGCATCCACTTCGCTGCATCCGCACTTGCAGGTTCCGGGGTCATCAAAATGGGCATCCTGGCTGGCGTTCGGCCAGACGCGAGGATCAGTTCGTCGCTCATCCCGGGTGTGGTTCAGTCGCGAATAAACTTGAATCATCGCGGCGTGGATGGTCGAGAAGTCCGCGGACCGGCAAAGGCTGGATGGGAGCATGCCGTAGCCGGTCACTTCAACCCGGCCAAAGCCGACAAAAGCCAGTTTATAATTTCTCAAGACCAACTTCAGAATATACTTACTAGTGATACAGTCTTGAAAGCTTCCGTAGCGAGATTGAGTAGTAACAGGTTTAAGAGGGTTGTCGATGTAGGTCTCGTCGGAAGGCTATCTGCAAATAGAGGCGGTGCAAGCACTAACTTCATCACCGTATATACTGATAGATTTGGAAACTTGCTAACTGTACACCCAGGAAAGTGATTATGCTGGAACAGGCAATTTTTGACGTCGCTGATCTAAACGAACGACTTTCACGTGGGAAGATATTTCTCGATGCATATGAAGGAATGAACGATTCTAGCGTATTGTTTAAATGTCTAGAGGAAATTGGATTTCATTCAGGTGATTTCATCATCATATCGTTGACTCCCGATGGAGATGATACCATGGTAGGACGTTTGATGACCAGGGATAAAGATGTTTATGAATTCGATCTCAATCTCAACGAAGGCTTTTTCCAGAATTCGCATATTGAAAAGGTTAAGTCGGTTAAAGACATATCGATGACTGGCAAGTCGAACAAATTCGAGGATTTAGAAGAGTTGGCGGCGATCCGTATTCTTGAAGGTCTGGACTGAGGTTGTTTGAAGTTGCCGTGGAATGGGGTGGACGATGTAGACTCATCCTCCGAGCTGCACCGGTAGTGCATTCAATTGGCATCTGTCTGGCGGTGTGAGGAAATTTGGCGCATGGTCCGCGTTGCTCGAGCTCTCTTTCCTGGTCTCCCGCCACGCCCATCCCAAATATCGCCGTTCGGCCTGCAAGTTGACATGCGGCGGGGGGACCGGGTCATGGACGACGATTGCACCATCTTCGTGCGGAACCAGGAGGATGGCGTCGTTCCAGCCTCTGGAGTCGTGGTAATTGCCGACGATACCGACGGTGTTCAATTCACCCAGGCGGAGCAGGGCGGCGCTGGCGAGCTCTACTATAGTTCAGATGAGTTCGGGCAGCCGGAAGGCGTCATCGTCACGCCGCAGGTGCCCGGCTATTGGGTCACCCATGCCGAGGATGCGTGCGACGGGAGCACCGTGATATGCCCCGAGATCGACCGTCCTGGCGAAGCAGGATGGTGGCACCGCCTGCTCGAAGACCACGCCGTCGACCCGCAGCGCGGTGCCGGGATCCGTATCGGGATTGTCGACAGCGGGTTTGCGCCCCAGGCTGGGCTCGAGCACGTGCGATTCCTGTCAAGGCCGGGAGAAAGACATGATGAGCAGCCGAGGGGACCCTTCTGGCGTCATGGCGAGGTTGTCTGTCGGGTCATCGGGGATCGGGCCGCTCCTGCCTGCTGCGCTCCGATCGCGCCTGGTGCGGACTTGCTCTTCGCCAGTGCCAGTTTCACCCGCAGGACGCTTCGGCACAAACGCTTCCTTTTCCCGGCAGCACTCGAGCCGTGCGAGCTCGATCTGGACCCGACCCATGTCGCCGATGCTGTCTCGAGAATGGTGCTCGAGGAACGGGTGCACTTGATCAATCTCAGCCTGGGCACCTTCGACGAGCTTCCGGACGAGACCGGGCTCGCCGAGGCGATCGAGCTGGCCTGGTCGGAGGGCGTTCTCGTAGTCTGCGCCGCCGGAAACGAGCCTTATGACCGCGCAGCATTTCCAGCGGTGCGCGACGATTGCGTCGGCGTCGGAGCCATCGGGCGGCGGGGCTGGGGCCCACCCGAAGGCCTTGGCCGTTTCTCGGAAGCCCTCTCGGAAGAGGATGGAGAGGTTCACGGCGAGGCAATCTTCTACTCGCCACTGAGCGCTTATGGAGATGGCGTCGATGTGGTGGGGCCGGGCGTGAGCATTCTGGTTGCAAGGGAAGGTCGTCCAGCGTTCGACGTGACGGGCACCTCGTTCGCTGCGCCGATCGTCACGGGACTGCTGGCGGTTGATCTCGCCGGCGATGAGGCTTATCTTGCGATGCCGGCGGACGCTCGACGCGCGGCTCATGCGAGGCAACGACTTGCCGACTTGTGCATTCGAACGGGTGTGGATGAAGAATGGGAGGGCCATGGTCTCCCTTGGCTATGCGATACCCGACCTTAATCTTCTCCCTGTACGGAAGAGCATATCATGAGTGACAGCGATCTCAGGCAGCTGATTGTGACGATGCGGAAAGATTGCGCTCGTCTATATGCGGCAGGTCGATTGCCCCTCGATGGCGACAGCCTTCTCGGCAGGTTCTCGACGGCAGAGCTGATCGGTGAGCCGGGATACAGCATGCGCGTCGTCGTGAACCGGACCGAGTTCGCCGAACTCTGCCGCGCGCTGTCAGCGAACTTCGTCGTCGAGCCCGATCACACCCTCCAGACATTCGAGACGCGCAAGGCGCGGCTCAAGCGGCCGGGTCGTCGGCGGACCCTCCGCATCGTGAGAAAGCCTTCGAGCGCCAGCGCCTCCGCCTGAGTAACCATGCGGAAAAGGCCGGAATGATCGGCTGACGCCGACGGACACCGGATCTCCGACCGGCATTTGAGTGCGCCCTGATCCGCAGGCCGCTCTTGCAGCCGGGACAGCGTCTTTCGCCGTCTTGCGATCGCCGCATTCCCTGCGAAGCTAATCTTTGTCGGGCAAGCTCACAGTCCGCAGGGAATCTCACTCAGGCAGTAGGCGATTACGTTTTTCTTCGGGATCGTTGATGCCGGGAGCGAGGCTCGTCGCCCGTGACATGGTGCGCGTCCAAGACCGCACGTAACGCGGCCGCCATTTTCCCATGCGCGGCCGCGCCGGGGCTGCTGCTGCGGGGATATTTGAAAGGTAGGGCGCGAAAGACGTCTGACTGGCACTCCCAAATCAGCCGCCAGCTTTGCCGCTTCGAATGCAACCAAAACTTTGACTTGTCATTGCGACCGGGAGTCCGGAAGATGTCGGACGTCCGGTCGTCAATGTATTCGTCGCGGCGCGTTCCACTTCAGCTCTGGGGGCGTCACATGTCGGTGATCGGAAGCCTCATTCGCTTCGTATTTGGCGGCCGGTGGGGAAAGAAGCGGCAGCTCTTCTATTTCGAAGACATACTTCCGTACGAACTCGCCGCAATCAACGAACGGCGGGCGAGAAAGCAATCGCCAAAGGGTCCGGTGGTCGCACTCGAATCGGGCGATCGTCCCGAGTTCGGAGAACCGCGCGCTCCCATCTTTGTGGACTGGCTGGAAGGCAGCGATCGCTACGTCGAGGCGCAGCACCTTCGAAAGCAAGGAGACGAATACTCCCGACGGCGCGCGGGCCCCGAGGCCGAGCCGCGCTCGCCGGACCCAGGCAAGCTGTTCTTCGACGCAAGTACTCTTCGGGGAGGGCTCTTGAATCGCTCTTCCGTTGGCACCTCCGCGAATCCAGGAGGTCACGGAGGCGCCGGTGTGAACGGCGCAGGCGATGGGCATCGAAACGGCGGGCTCCCGCCCAATTATTTCGGTTTCGACGGCAAGAACCCAGACAAGGGGAAGATGCGACCGCGGCCTGTACCGTGCACGGCCACTGGACTGGCCTTGTCAGGCGGTGGCATTCGTTCGGCGGCGGTGTGCCTCGGCGCATTGCAGGCCCTCGACCAAGATGGGCGGCTCGACGCCGTGGATTATCTGTCGACGGTCTCGGGAGGGGGCTATATCGGCGCTTCCGCGAGTGCGGCATTATCGAGAACGGGAGGTGGCCACTTCCCGTTCGGAGGCGATGTCGCCGACACGCCCGAGCTGGCGCATCTGCGCAATTACTCCAATTACCTGATGCCGAGGGGGCGCAGTCGGCTGCGCAATGTTGGCGAAGTTGTGGTGCTGGTGCTCCGCGGCCTTGTCGCGAACCTTTTCATGGCCCTTTCCTTTCTGCTGCTCGCGGCAGGCCTGTCCCTTCTGCTCCTCCCGCTGCTTGGCGCCAATCCGTGGGCGCCGGTGCTCTGGTCGGCCGCTGCGCTGGCCGTGCTTCTGCTCGTTTGGGCGGCGCTTCGCGCTGTTGCAGCGCTCGACTGGCTCACCGGCGACACGCGAGGCGCACTGCTCAGGTCCGCCCATGCACTGCTGCTGGCAGGAATCGCTCTTGCCTTCATCGCAGCACAGCCTGGGGCGGTTCAGACGTTCCGATCCCTCTTGGTCGACCGTTCGCTGGCCGAATTGTTGTTGATGACCAACGGAGTCGGCCCGGCACTGGCTACGCTCGCCGCATTGGTGTCCGCATTCTCCGGCGCCATCGGCCGCTACCTGGAGACGAGTCGACGCAGCAGGCGTGTCCGGACCTTCGTCCTGCGTGGTGCCAGTCAGCTCGCGCTCGCCGCCGCGTCGCTGGTCTTGCCCCTCGCCCTATGGTGCGTCTTTCTGTGGCTTTGCGCCACTGCGAGCGACAATTTCCTGATCAGGGCGACAGACGGGTTGGCGCGTGACCTGCTCTCACCAGCGTCCCGATGGCCAAGCCTGACATTGCTGACGCGAGTCCAGGACTCGCCCGCCGCCATCTACTTGGCCCTCGGCCTTGCCGGCGTCGCTGGCCAGGTGGCGCTCACTCCCAACGCCTACTCGCTTCACCGCCTTTACCGGGACCGGCTCAGCAAGGCCTTCCTGTTCAAGAGCGTGCCAGGAAACGTCTGGCGCGAACCGAAGGCGCTGGACGGCATAAAGCTGTCCGATCTCGCAGCATCGAACGGCCCGTACCCGATCATCAATGCCGCGATGAACGTTCAAGGGTCTGCAGAAGCAAATCGTCGCGGGCGGGATGCCGATTTTTTCATTTTCACGCCGGGCTTCGTCGGCAGCGATCTCACCTCCTATGCGGCCGCAGCGCCAAGTGGAATTGCGGCTTACGCCGGTGCGTTGCACATGGAGCGCATCGACCCGAGGCTCGATCTCGCCACGGCGATGGCGATCTCGGGTGCCGCCATTTCAGCCAACATGGGATCGAGCACCGTCAGGTTGATGTCCCCGACATTGGCCCTGCTAAACGTTCGACTCGGCTATTGGATGATCAATCCTCGAAGCCTCGCAGGGGGCGGCAAGGTCAGCAATGCGTTGCTCGGAATCACGCGCGGGGTCTACGAAAGCTTGTTCCTGCTTCGCGAGATGCTCAACCTTCATGATGAGAGGAGCAGCCATATCGTGCTGACCGACGGCGGCCATATTGAGAATCTCGGCCTTTACGAACTGCTCAAGCGCGGCTGCGAGCTGATCGTCGCGATCGACGCCGAGGCAGATCCGACCTTGTCTTTCGGTTCGCTTCTGAAGCTCGAACGATACGCGCGCATTGATCTTGGCGTTCGCATCGTCCTCCCTTGGGAGGAGATGGCGGAGAAGGCTCGGAAGACGTCCGAGGATATCCTCGCCGGAACACGCACCTGCGAGTTCGGACCACATTGCGCGGTCGGGCGGATCATTTACCAGAATGGCAGTGAAGGCATTCTTCTCTATTTCAAATCGACGCTTACCGGCGACGAGAAGGACTATGTGATCGACTACAAGAAGCGGAATGCCGACTTTCCACACGAGACAACCGGTGACCAGTTTTTTACCGAAGAGCAATTCGAGATGTATCGCGCTCTCGGTTTCCATATGGTCTCCGGCTTTCTCGACGGCTCTGACGAGTTCGTCTGCACCACGCGGTGGCGGCCGAACGCGGATGCCGACGCACTGCGCCAGCGCATTCTGTCGCTCCTGCCGCGCCGCCATTCCGGCACCCGATAAGACCAAGAGCGGTCACGTACAGTCTGCAGGTCGCCCGGGTCGTCCCGCTGGCAAGCACGCTGTTCCTCCTGTCGGGCTCGTGGCCGAGCAAGACGGTCTTGTCCTTGGGAGCGCCGTCGTGGCGCGGGACGCCGCATTGCATCGCCTCGAGCCGAGACAGCGGCCGGCCGGGCGCGTCCTTTTCCTCGGCTTGTGGGACAACGACCTGCATCCGAGGCAGCCGGCATCTTGATCGCCGATTGCGATTGCCGCGGGTCCGCGCCCTCGAAACGTAGGCGTAGGCACACGTAGTACGCGCCTCTAGATGTCATGTGTCCTTGGGTGTTGTGGCCGACCGTATTCGAACTACCACGATAAGCTGGGGGCGACGCGCACAACTTCTGAGTTGGAGTTTTCGCTTGGGCTTGGTGCGGGCAGGATTGCCAATTAATTTCCCTGCTGGCAACATCATGAAATCGATTCGCATGTCGCCGGGGGGAGAAAATGTGATGCGACTTCTAGCTCTTTTGTGCCTTTCTACGATCGCTGGTGGTTGCGCCGCCTCGCTGCATAAGACGGATAAGGTTTCGACCGACTATAATCGAGTGTTCGCAAACTCGCGAAATGAGGGCGTTCTGCTGAACATTTTGCGTGCTTGGGCGCGTGAGCCATTGCAGTTCTCGACCATGGGGGCAGTGAATGGAACGGTGCGCAGCACCGCCTCGATCGCTATTCCATTCAACAACATCCTGCTTGGAGGGGATGAGTCGATAAATCCCACTGTGACATTTGGTGGAGGGATCAATCCGAGTGTAACAATTGTGCCTCTCTCGAGCAAGGAATTCACCCAGGGGATCCTACGTCCCTTGGGCGGTGAGACAATGGATCATTTCCTGAGCCAGCGTTGGGACCGGCGGTTGGTGCTCCCGTTGATGATCGGCGGCGTAAGTTGTTCCAACGGTTCGGTCGTGATCAACGGGGGATCGGATCCGCATCTGAATTGGGATTTCGTCGAGGCTGCCGAGCACGCTGACGGCTTCTCTCTTTCACAGACGTCGCCTGCTCCCTTTGCCGCCCTGAGAATGTCCGCTGAGAAGGCCGCGGTGGTGTTGAAGGACGGACTCGGGGAAGGGAAGACAGTGACCGCCATCACGCCGTACGACGAGTGGCAGGCTCAACGGTTGAACGGCAGGCGCCACGAAGCCCAGGCTAGCCTTGGTGACCAGGTTGTTGTGGAGATCGCGAAGAAGGGTTCGCCTAAGATCGAGGGATTCTCCCTGAATTCGGTGTGCGCCGCCGAGCCGGCCGCCGACCAGAAGGGCACCCACGTCACTGCGGCATCCATCCTGCCTGGCCGCGTCGCAGCGCATGACGAGCCGTCGGCGGGAGCGAAATCGTCCCATGGTCTCAACGTGCCGCATCAGGAAGAGCTTCTGCTCCGCTCCGTTGAGTCGATCTTTTACTACCTCGCCGAAATCACTCGTCTTAACCTCGAGGCAGATTACAGACGATGCGGCATCCTGCGGCCTCAAGCGCATCAGGAGAGCGCCCGGCAGCTTCTGAAGCGCGAGCACGACGCGCGCGTCGAGATCATCGACCGGATGCATGCGAGAGCTTCGAGCGCGGCTGCAATGGCCCGGGAGGAAATGCAGGCGGCCGCAGCCAAAGGTCCGGATGCAGGCGGTCTGCACAAGAAGGCTGAGCTTGAGCAGGCTCGCGCAGATGCACTTGCGATAACGTTGGAAGCGGCAAAGAACGGGTCGTCCGACGACCCCGACGCCATGTTTTCTGTCGAGGACGGAATCATAGGACCCCAAGATTTCTTCCGCATCCGCATGGCGTGCGAGCATGAGGCGCCGCCGCTCAGGACCGCCGTGTCGACGACCTTTCAAGGGCGCGATTACTACATTCTGCATGGCGGTTCCGCAGACCCCGGCGACAGGACCTTGGAAGTTCTCTCATTCCTGAGCGTCCTTATCGCGCTTCAGACCAGCGAGAGCAGCATCCAGGCAGCGAGTCCCATTATCGCCATCGCACCATGACTCGGCTGCTCATGCCATGCAGTTGTGGCTGGGAGCAAAGGCGCTTCTGGAGCCATCCAGTGCCTGAAGTCGGGAGGCACGGACGAGCCAGTGAGTCGATCCGGATCGCCCCATCTGCTGGGCCAGAGAGTCCGGAGATGACGTTCTGATCGCGCCGTATGTGAGCTCATCCCCGCGGCTGCGGGTTGGAAGAGGAAAGGAGGCTCGCCGCTTGTGAGCGACGGGTGCGGAAAGTCCGCGCCGGCTCGTTTGCGGAGACCCTCCATGATCAGGACTATCCCTCTTAATAAACTTCTCGCCTCCACTCGCAACGTTCGGCGGCGTGGCGATGCGCAAGCGGACGCGCAGCTCAAGGCCGACATCGAGGCCCGCGGCCTGCTCCAGAATCTTGTGGTGACGCCGGTGGCAAAGCCAAGGGGCCGCTTCGCGGTGGAAGCCGGGGAGCGGCGCAGGCGCGCGCTGCAGGCGCTTGCCGATGAGGGCAAGCTGGACCAGGCGCACGGCGTGCCATGCCTCGTTCTGGAGGTCGGAACCATCCCGCCCGAGGAAGCGAGCGTCGCCGAGAATTTCCAGCGCCTCTCGATGAATCCGGCGGACGAATGCCTTGCCTTCCGGCAGCTTATCGCCAGCGGTACGGACGTCGAGAGCATCGCGCGCAGGTTCGGGCTCACCACCCGTTTCGTGGAGGGGCGGCTCCGGCTCGCGGATCTGGCGCCGGTCGTCTTCCAGGCGCTCGGGTCCGGCGAGATCGGCCTCGAGGTGGCCAAGGCCTATGCCGTGACCGGCGATCGCGAGCGGCAGGCCTGGGTCTTCGAGCAGATCGGCAACAGCTATGGCGGCGCCCAGCCTGACAGCGTCCGCCGGATGATGACGCAGGCGACCGCAAGCGGCGCGGACCGACGGGCCCGGTTTGTCGGCGAGAATGCCTATGTGGCGGCCGGCGGCCGCGTGGAACGGGACCTCTTCTCGGGCGAGGCGGCAGCGCGCTGGCTGGACGTACCCTTGCTCGAGCGCCTCGCGACCGAGAAGCTGGAAGCGATCGCGGCGGACGAAGCCTCCGGAGCCGGGCTCGCCTGGGTGCGGCCAACGCTCGCCGAGTGGATCGGGCACAGCCTTGCGAGCGGGCTCGAGCGAATCCCGGCCGAGCCGGCGACGCTCACCGATGCCGAGATGGAGCGCGTGGCGGCGCTTCAGGAGGAGTTCGACGCGCTTGCCGAACTGGTCGATGGTGCAGAGGCGTCGGAGGAGGCGAGGCAGGATGCCGAAGACCGGATGGCCATGCTGCACAAGGAGATGAGGGCGCTCACCGACAAGCCACCAATGCTTCCGGCGGCGCTGCGCGAGCAGGCCGGTACGTTCCTCCTGCTCGACGAGGAGGGCAGGCCTACCCTGCATGATGTCTTCTACAAGGAAGCCGCCGACCCGGACGGCGGCGGCGAAGCCGGGGAGACGCGGGTGGATGGTGCCGCGATACCTTGCGACCCTGCAGCGGCAGTTGCGGAGACTGGACCTGCGCTCTCGCAGCGTCTCCTTGGCGAATTGTCCATGCAGCGCCGGGACATCCTCGCTGTACACATCGTCATGGATCCAGCGCTTGCGCTCGATCTCGCGACCTTCCTGATGGTCGACGGGGAGACGGGCTGTGTTTCGGAGAGAAGCGGCTTCTCGCTGAGGGCCTCGCGGCCTGCCGATCCGATGCCGGATTTCTGCACGGCGGACGCTCCGGCGACGATGAAGCTTGCCGGGATCGTCGAGAGCCTGGACCGGACTTGGGCCGAGGGGGACACGCGCGGGACACGCTTCGATGCATTCCGCTCCCTGAGCTCCGAGGCGCGGATGGCGTGGCTCGCTTACGCCGTTGCCCGTACCCCCGAGGCGAGCATCGGCACGCGGGGCGCGGGCTGCGCGTTCCACGACCACCTTTCCGCGCTGCTCGGGATCGACCTCGCACGCTGGTGGCGGCCGACAGGCATGAACTTCTTCGACCGCGTGCCGAAAAGCGTCACGCTCGCCGCCCTCGCCGAGATCGGTGGACCGGCGCTCTCCGCCCGCTATGCCAACACCAGGAAAGCCGAGCTTGCGCAGAGCTGCGAACGTATCTTCGCGGGCGACTTCATCGGTGACGTCGAAGTGAAGGCGGCGGCTTTGGCCTGGGTGCCGGACGCAATGCGATTCGCGGCGGCTGCGGATCAGCAGGAGGAGGCCGATGTCCCTCCCTGGGAAGAGCGGCCAACTACCGGTCTTGCGGGCGCAGGCGACGCACCGGCGCTGGAGGCGCTCTGGGGGTCGGCTGCCGACGGGTCTGAATTCGGGGCGGCTAGCGGGGAGGGCGATCCCGGCGAGGAGAGGGAAGGCAGCGGCTTGATGTGCGGGATCGAGGAAGCAGCCTGAGAGACTGTTGCTTCCGCGGGCGCTTCTCCCCGGGGGAGCGCCCGCATCCCGCTCAGCACCGGCTGGGGGCGGCGACCGGATTTTGTCAAAAGTGGCCGCAGGGATCGTCCAACGGGATATGCAGACGCTCCCCACTTTCCGCCGCGATCGACCTGGCACATGGGTGTCGCCGAGATGCCTCCCTGAAGGACCTGCCTCCACCCGTCCGGACGGGCGGCAGGCCGTTCACAGGAGATCGGCAATCGTCACCCCACCGCCGGCAGATCGTCGCCCGGGATCCCCGCCGTCCCCAACCCGTGTTGAGCAACACTGCCCTCTGCGTGCCGCGTCAGTTCCGCGCGGCAGGGGGCTCTCACTCGAGCTTCCCATTCAGCGCGCGCGTCCGGCGCGAGAGGGCGCCCTGACCCGGCGCCGCATCCCCGCAACCCACCGGCCGTCGGCCCGTGTTGCCCCGCTTGGCGGGGCTGCCCGCGCCGGCCTCGGCCGGAGGTTTCCCGCGCTTGCCGCGCGGTGCGGGAGATGCGCTCCGACCGGGTCTTGCGGGCTCCCGTCGCCGGACGGTCCGGCGTCTCAACGGGAGACGTTTCGATGCATACCAGCCTTGCCGCACAGCTCGCCCAGCTCGAACTCGGTCACGTCCGTGCCGAACGGATCCGGCCCTGCCGAAGCACCGAGCCGCCCGATCCCGACGCGGTCACGCAGACGCTCGCTGCGATCTGGTCCGACCTGTTCGCGCTCTTCCCCGACACCGCGCTCGAGGAGGATTCCGAGGAAATCGCCTGGGGTCTGGTCAACCTCTTCCATCGTGCCGCGGCCAAGCGCAGCCGCCAGATCGACCGCGCGACCGACGAGATACGGTGTCTGCTCGCCGCCGCCGACGGCTCGGAAGTCAATTCCAGCCAGCTCGAGAGCGAGATCGAGCGGGCCCGCTCTGCCGAGGCCGCGATGCTCGGCCTGGAGGCGATGCGCGAGGCGGCGGCCTTCCTCTATTCCCGCGAAACCGGCTCCTCGTGGCGCCCGGCCGGCGGGTCACGCCTGAACCATGGGGCGTCCTGCACGTCCGCCGTCGTCGACGGCCGCGACTTCCTGCGGGCCCGCGGCGAAGCCCGCCAGCGGGCCCGAATGCCGGACGGCACGCCTGTGCTGTTCGCCGGCGGCAGGCTGTCCTTCGCCACGGACCTCGAGGCAAAGACGTTTGCCAACAACGTCTGGGACACGCTCGACAAGGTGCGCGGACGGGTCGCCGACATGGTCCTCGTCCATGGCGGAGACCACAAGGGCGTCGACCGTCTCGCCGCTTCCTGGGCCGAGGCGCGCAAGGTGCCGCAGATCGCGTTCGGGCTCGACACCCGCCTTGGCCAGCGTGCCGGTTTCAAGCGCAACGAGCAGATGCTGTCGCTCAAACCGCGCTGTCTCGTCGCCTTTCCGGGCAGCGGCGTGCTCGAGCGCCTGGTCGTCGACGCCAAGGCGAAGCAGATCGCCGTGGTCGATCGTCGGGGTCCGCTCGGCACCCATCCCAAGCATGCGGCGCGGCTCGCCGAGGCTGCCGGCTGACCGGTTCGCCGGACCTGCCTCGGGCCGGTCCGGCTGCTCCCGCATGGACGCCAATAGCAAGCACGCACGGCGACGCGGATCGCGTTCGAGCACGTGGGAGGGGCCTCGGCACGGATTACGTTAGCGTCGTCGGACGCCGCTGAGGCGGGTGGGCGTCGCTCTCCTTGGGCCCGCTCCGGTGGGCCGCAACCCGGGCTAGCGCCCGGGTCCTCCACTCCGTTTCGGCCCTTGAGCCTTTCCATCGCGAAGCCGCGATGGGGCTCGGCGGGTGCGGTCCGCCTCCTGAGCGGACCCGCCGATCCGCTCCTGCGCCCACCCGCTCGGCGGATCCCGGGGCGCGCTGAAGGAGCGAAGATCATGCGCAAGACACAAGCAGCAACGAGAGCGTCCAGCCTTTACGCCGAGGTCACGGACCGCATCATCGCGGAGCTTGAGGCGGGGCGATTGCCCTGGGTCCAGCCTTGGGACAGTGCCTCTTGCGGGCCGGCGATGCCGCACAATGGCGGCACCGGACGGCATTATTCGGGGATCAACGTGCTCATCCTCTGGTCCGCCGTGGTGGAGGGCGGCTATTCTTCGCATCGCTGGCTGACCTTCCGGCAGGCGCTCGCGCTTGGCGGCCATGTCCGCAAGGGCGAGAAGGGGACGATCGTCTGCTATGCGGACCGGTTCACGCCCAGGGACGAGGCCGAGAAGGCGCGTGACGAGGACGGCCAGGCGAAAGCGGTTGCGTTCCTGAAGCGCTTCGTCGTCTTCAATGTCGACCAGTGCGACGGCCTGCCGTCGGAGCTCATCGGCGCGCAGGAAGCGCTCGGCGAACGCGAGGCGATTCCCCATGCCGAGGCGCTGATCGCCGCGACCGGTGCCGAGATCAGGATCGGCGGTGGACTCGCTTTCTATGCGCCCGATCCGGACTTCGTGCAGGTCCCGCCGCAGCAATATTACCCCCATCAGATCAACTGGTATCGCACGCTGCTGCACGAGCTCGGCCACTGGACCGGCCATTCGAGCCGGCTCGGCCGCGTCCAGAGCGGGTTTCTCGGCGGTGCTGCTTACGCGCGGGAGGAACTGGTCGCCGAGCTGACCAGCGCCTTCACCTGCGCCTCCCTAGCCATCCAGCCGACCGTCCGGCATTCGGATTATATCGGCGCCTGGCTGGACGTGCTGCGCGGGGATGACAAGGCAATCTTCCGTGCCGCCAGCGCCGCCAGCAAGGCCGCCGATTACCTGCTCGCCTTCGCGCCGGACCGGGAGAACGGTCATGGATGATCGTGCGAAATTACTCGCCCGGCTCGAAGCCGCACTGGCGACCCTGCCGCCGCGAACGCGCGAGGTCTTTCTGCTCCATCGGGTGGCGGACCTCGCTTATCCCGACATTGCGGAGCGGCTGGACGTGGATGTCCGCGTCGTCGAGCGGGAGCTCGCCGAAGCCCTGTTCCTGATCGATGTGGCGCTCCGTACGGGGCAGGAGGAGGGCGGCACATGAGCCTGCACGACGCCGCGGCAAGCAGGATGGCTCTTGCCATCCGGGCCTCGCCTCCCGAAAGTCGGTCCATGCGCACCGACCTCGAGCATCTTCCCCCGGCCAAGCAGCGCGAGCTCGAGCGCGTGGTGCAGATCCTGTTCGAGGAGTTCGGGGAGGCGACTGCGCTCGCCACCCAGGACTGGAAGAAGAAGGGCCGAATCCTCAAGGTTATCCTGTACGGATCCTATGCGCGGGGCGGGTGGGTCGACGAGCCGCACACCGCCAAGGGTTATCAGTCCGACTTCGACCTGCTGATCATCGTCAACGACAAGAGGCTGGTCGACCGCGTCGAATATTGGGCGAAGGCCGAGGAGCGGCTGATCCGCGAACTGTCGATCACGAAGACGCTGAGGACGCCGGTCAACTTCATCGTTCACACACTCCAGGAGGTGAATGACGGTCTCGCCCACGGCCGCTATTTCTTCACGGATCTCGCCCGCGACGGCATCGCTCTGTACCAGTGCGACGATACCGAATTGCACTCGCCCAAGCCGAAAACGGCCACGCAGGCGCTCGCGATGGCGCGGGAATATTTTGAGGAGTGGTATCCGAGCGCTGCTCGTTTCAAGCAAGCTTCAGAATTCCTTGTTACTCAGGGCGGTCCTCGCGAGGCGGCGTTCAATCTCCATCAAGCGACCGAGCGGCTCTATCATTGCGTGCTGTTGGTCTGCACATTCTACACCCCGCACGTGCACAACCTCGGCTTCCTTCGCACCCAGGCAGAGCGCATCGATCGCCGCTTGGTCTATGTCTGGCCGCAGGATAGCCGACGCGAACGCGCGACGTTCGAGAAGCTCAAGGACGCCTATGTGAAGGCGCGTTACTCCCGCCATTACCGGATCAGCGAAGAGCAGCTGGCCTGGCTCGGTGAGCAGGTCGAAGAGCTCGGCCGGGTCGTGCATGCCGTCTGCTCGGAGCGGATCCAGGCTCTGGAGCAGAGCGCCGCCGCCTGACGGCTGGATGTTCCCCGGGGCGTTAATTGACCTCGGGGTGCCGGTTTTCGGTCTGCGTCATGGTCTTCCGATCCGCCGCGCGGATCTCCCCATCTCCTTCTTCAGCCCTTCTGGCGCGGCCGCGGCGAGGCGCAACCCGCGACCCTTCGACCCGTGTTGCCCTGCGGGCTGCCCGCGCCGGCCTCGGGCCGGGGTTTCCCCTGCGGGTGCGCTCCGCCGCTTCGGCCGCGCCTGTCTCCGGGCTGTCGACGGGGCGGTCCCGGCGGCAGGAACAGGAGACTTCAGCCATGACCAACATCGTGATCCTTGTCGGCAATCTCGGCGCCGACCCAGAGCTTCGCTCCACCACCGGCGGTACCGACGTCGCGACCCTGAGCCTCGGAACAGGCCGTCCCAAGCGCGACAGCGAGGGCAAGACCTACAAGGATGCGAGCGGTTTCACTGCCAAGGACACCGAGTGGCACCGCATCATCTGCTTCAACGGACTTGGGCGGATCATCGCCCAGCATGCGGTCAAGGGCATGCTCGTCTCGGTCCGGGGTCGGCTGCATTACACGCGCTGGACCGATCGCGACGGCGTCGAGCGCTATGGCTGCGAGGTCATCGCCGACGACGTCCAGTTCCTCAGCCGCCCGCGTCAAGACAACGGCGACGGCGGATCCGAGCCCCAGCCGGACTTCGATGAGGACGTGCCCTACTGAGATGCTCTTAACGCCCCGGCGGCATGCCCGCCGGGGCTCTTTCCATGCTTCCGCGGCGGGTTCGAAGAGGCCGAAAACGCCGCTGACGCTGTTGGTGCGGGCGGAGGCGGCGGTGAGGGGGCGTCTCGTAGAGGCCCAGTGTGGCGGCCGGCGAAGCGGCTCTCAAGGATGCGCGGTGCCCCCAATTTGCTGCGCAAATCGGCTCCCCCACGCCCCGCTTCGCGGCGCCTTCGGCGTCCCTGACAGCCGCTCCGCCGCCCGCTCCTGAAGCGCCGTCTTCGATCCTGAAGACCACGAAAGGAGATTGTGATGAACGCGATGACGATGATCGGAACCGGGCGCTGCGATGCTCTGGTGGACGCGCTCAAGGCGGAGTTCGGAGGCATATGGGCGGACCGGATCCTGGAAGCCGAAGCGATCGATTTCCTGTGGGAGGCGCGGGTGCGGGAACGCTATCTCGGGCAGGATGAAGCGTTATTTTTCGGTGATGAGGAGGCGACCGAAGAGATGTCGCGGATCGTGGTTCTGAGCTGCCTCGATGGTTGCTGGAACGTTGGATTGTGCCTGGTAGACGGCGACGGAAATGCCGTTGAGCTGGTCTGGAAACGGCAGTTCGGAAGCGCCGCGGACGCGGAAATCGCGTTCCATCTGGCGCGTTGAGCCATCGAAAATGAAGAGGCGGGAGCGGCGCGGCGGCGTCGCTTCCGCTTCTTTTTTTAGCGCACGCCGGGGAGACTATCGCTCCGGGAACGGCTGGTCGTGAGATGTCGTGGGCGTCGGGAGGCCGGAAAGGGATGGGGGGCCGGCTAAGGCAAGATAAAGCTATGGCACCGGTGGCGCCATAAGCCTTTGTCTGCACATCGTTTTCAGAAAAGTGGACCGGCACTGCCGCGGTCGCGCCAGTGCCGGTCGCTCCGGAAATGGCCGATTTGCGCGCGGTTCGGCGGCACTGCTTTTCTTCGGTCGCGGCACGCGTCATCCTTGGGCTTCTTACCCGTCGGATCCTTCGGCCATGGCAGACGATGACCGCTTCGAACCGCGCCTCGGGCGCCAGCGTCAGCAAGGCAACAGGGCGCCGCGCCGCTATCTCGGCCGCATCCTTGCCGCGGCCAATCTCGCCAGAAGCGGAATCGCACGACGGGGCTTGGCGAGAGCGGGCTTTACCGGCAGCCGCATCGGCCGCGGCGCCGGCGTCGGTCGCGTGCTCGTCGGTCATGGCGGCTATCGGGCGTCGAGCCGCCGCCGCGTCATCGTCAAGGCGAGCATTGTCAAGCTCGCCGGCAAGGGGGGCTCCGCGACCGCCGCGCACCTGCGCTACCTGCAGCGCGACGGGACAACGCGGGAGGGCGCGCCGGGCGCACTCTACGGCCGCGACGGCGACGGGGTGGACGGCAAGGCATTCCTCGCGCGGGGCAACGGCGATCGCCATCAGTTCCGCTTCATCGTCTCGCCCGAGGACGGGCACCGATATGATGATCTGAAACCGCTCGCGCGCCGGCTGATGGACCGGGTCGAGGAGGATCTCGGGACCAGGCTCGACTGGGTCGCGGTCGATCATTTCAACACCGGGCATCCGCATACCCACATCGTCGTCCGCGGAAAGGATGAGCGAGGGGCCGATCTGATCCTCGCACGCGACTATATGACCGCCGGTATTCGGGAGCGCGCCGCGGAGCTTGTCGACCTCGACCTCGGGCCGCGCACCGAACGCGAGATGCAGCAGGGCCTGCGCGCCGAGATCGAGCAGGAGCGCCTGACTTCGATCGACCGGGCCCTGCTCAAGGCTGCGGATGACCAGCGGGAGGTGACATCCACGGGCCGGAGCGCGTTCGACCAGACGCTGCGCGCCGGCCGGCTGGCGAAGCTGGCGCGCCTGGGCCTGGCCGAGCATCTCGGTGGAGGGCGGTACCGGCTTGCGCCGGATCTCGCCGAGACCTTGCGCGGCATGGGGGAGCGAGGCGACATCATTCGCACCATGCAGCGAGAATTTACCCGCGCCGCAGCGGCGCGGGCACCGGCCGAGCAGGCGATCTACGACCCGGCTGCGCCGGACGCCCGCCGGCTCGTCGGCCGGGTGCTGGCCCACGGGCTCGCGGATGAGCATGCGGACCGCCATTATCTGGTCGTCGATGGGGTGGACGGGCGCAGCCACTATGTGGCGATCGGAAAGCCGTCGCTCAGCGTGAACGACGGAGACCCCGGCATGGGAGCCGTCCGGGGCGCCATCGTTGCGATCGAGCCGGTTCGTGCCGGGATGCGGGAAGCAGATCGCACCATCGCCGCCGTGGCAGCCGCCAATGGCGGACGATACGATGTCGACACGCATCTGCGGCATGATCCGACCGCAACCGAGCGCTTCGCGCAAACCCATGTGCGCCGGCTCGAGGCGATGCGGCGAACAAAGGGGATCGTCGAGCGGGAGCCCTCCGGAAGGTGGGTCATCAGCCCGGACCATCTCGATCGCGTCGCGGCATACGAGAAATCTCTCCTTCGTGATCGGCCCGTCACGGTCAGGTCTCTGTCGTCGCAGCCGCTCGCCAGGTTGATCGAAATGGAGGCCGCGATCTGGATCGATCGTGAGATGGTGTCGGCTGCGCCCATGGCGGTGCGCGATGCCGGGTTCGGCCACGAAGTGCTCGAGGCGCAGCAGCGACGCCGGCGATGGCTGGTGGCGCAAGGGTTCGCTGAGGAGGCGGAAAGCGGCGTGAGCTTTCGACAAGGCATGATCGCGGCCCTGCAACGGCGCGAATTGCTGCGCGTGGCGGGGCAGCTTGCGGACGAGCTCCAGCTGCCGTTCGGCGAGGCGGCCGAGGGCGAGCGGGTTGACGGCATATACCGGCGCCCGGCCGATCTGGTCAGCGGCCGCTTCGCTGTGATCGAGCGCGCCCGTGATTTCACGCTGGTGCCATGGCGGCCCGTGCTCGAGCGCCAGGTCGGCAAGTCTGTGTCCGGGCTGATGCGTGGCGAAAGTATCGATTGGTCGTTCGGACGAGGGCGGAATGGGCCGAGCGTGTCTTGAATTTGCCTGGCAGAGCGGCGCTGCATATGGAGCGGGTAACGATCGTCGAACTCATCGGTCATAAGGGGATTGTCGCCCATCGAGTGGATCTGCACGCGATCGATGGTGCGCGTGGCGTATGACGCTGCTCGGTGACTGAGACTTACGTGACGGTAAGAGGCACGTGGGGGGCCTCTCCAAGACCTGCGGTCGGACCCTCTAGTTCAATGCGACGGTGGCGGGGTCTCTCTTGAATCTGCCCCTTCCGGTGCCGCGATTCGGATGATGCCGAACTCCGCGTCAGGGTCCAGGAGGAGGACACCGCCGCTGCGAAGGCTGAATTTGAGCATGTCACCCACCGCATCGAGGTCATCGATCGGCAGACGCAATCCGCCGTAGACCACCTCGATCCAGCCTTGGCCGAGGTCGATCGTATCCGTGGCCAAAGTCAGGCGAACGTAGTTTGCCTCCTTCATGAATCGTGCTCTCCTTCGGCAGCCCACTATGGGGATCGCAATCCTGGCGATCTCGCGATCAACCAACGACGCAGGCGATCAGCCGCATGCCTGTTTAGGACGACCGTGCCGCCGATGGCGCCCGGTCACGTTCGACCGAACTGCCGTTCCATCCGCCACAGGAGGTGGCGGAGAATCTCGCTCTCAGCCTCTCGGCAGCTCACGACCACCTCCGGCCATTCGCCGGACCGCTGCGAACGTCCGCTTGCAACGGAACCGGTCGCTCTGCGGGCGAATGTCGACTTGCGCACGGGAACCTGACGTTCGAGCCGACAGGCGCCTCCTATGCCGGCTACAGCGCGGATCGACCCTTAGCTGCCGTTGCGGCTGTCGCTCTTTCGCGGCTAACCTCGCGACCGGAGGGTGAAGGTGAACTGGGCTCCCGCGACCAAAGAAGAGGTTCTGGCCTGCATCGATCGAGAGTGGGTCGGGATCGATCCTGCCCTACGAACCGCGCTCGAAGGGTACTTCGTTGAACCGTACCTCGTCTCATGGGACCGTTATGGCGAGGTCATGCGCGCGTTCGTGGTCGCTCGGATTGGCAAACTGGTGGTGTTTTTCGACGAAATTGAGGAGGATTTCGGCACCGCCAAAGAGGTTGATGGGTGTCTCCTGCAAGCAGCCTTTTACGGTAGCATTGTCCTCGCCTTAAGGGAGCTTCAACGGCTCGGGACGAACGTCTGAGAACCACCCTCCCCGGCTGTTCCCGGCTCGATCGTCAGCCGACCCTGCGAAGGTCCGCTTCCGCGCGGCACCCTGACGTTCGCCGCCGGCGTGCCCCATGCGGGGACCTAGGACGTGCTTCGGCCCAAGGCGGACTCGCCGCTCCGCTCGGATTTGGACCCGGAACGTCATCGTTGTACGGCTCGCTTACTCGATCGATCGCTGCGAGGATTGGAATGCATTCGAGAACCATAGCCACGTTAGACGAACTTCGCCGCATCGAGTGGTTTTCGAACATCGGTGTCGCGGACACCAAAATGGCAAGGGTTCTATCGACGTGGGATGAAGCCATCGCGAGCTGCGCGTCGCCAGAGTGGGAGGATCTTTGCCTGGAGGCCGCCAATCAGTACCGCGGACGGCTTGCAGAGCGCTCTCCCTCCGCGCTGGCTGAGTGGAACGAGACTGTAGGTCGCGTGAAGCCGCAGGTGCAGTCGCTGGTGCACGACAAGACGCGGGCCGTCGTCGAGGGAAAGGGCCTCCCACGGGTCTTCTCGGACAGCGTCGATTGGGACATCCTCCACCTTTGCATGGAGGCGGAGTTCGCGGACCTTTACCCGCCCGGCTTCTATGCGAGTCAGGGCTACTGGTACGCTCAGGGACACTTCCCCTGCGGCTGGGAGGGAGCGTTTCCTGTGGGCGGCAGAATCGTTGTCTTTTGAACCGCCCAAGCTTCGGAGGACGCCTCACTGAAGTCGCCTTTCCATCTGTGGACGCCCCCATCAGCGCAAGCGATTTTTCGTTGGGTATTTGGCACGTGATCGGATGCTGCCATCTGTCCGGCTTCTCGATGCAGCGATGTGAGCTGCGAGCCTGTATGGGAGTTC
>NZ_PXYI01000003.1 GCF_003012735.1 Allosphingosinicella deserti
TGCCTTCGCCGCCGGCTTCGAAAAGCAACGGCCTGCACGCGTGCAGGCCGTTGCTTCACATGCGCCAATGCGCAATCACAATCGCCGGTCTCTAGTCCCGACTGGATGAAAGTTGGGGGTCACGTCAGGCCTCCATACCATGCGAACGCGTCGGCATGGGAAGCTGAAGCCAATGTGGAATGGGGCGCTAGGCGTTGGCCTCCTGCGCGTATTGACGCGCCAGAGCGTCTGCCACGCGCCCGATCAGGTCAATCGGCAAGGGCTCACCATGCGGGAAGATCAGATTTCCCTTTAGGCCTCGATACGGCCCCAGTTCATTCACCAAGGCTGCGGGCTCAGTGACCGGAGGATAGATCCCGATGTGGTTCTTGAACGAAGCGAAGTAGAAGAAGATCTTCTTCTTGCGAAAAGCCGGCATTCCATAGCTGACGCACCGTTCCGCATCAGTCACCCTCTGCTCTACGATGGCCTGGATCGCCTCGAGCCGTTGCCGCGCTGCCGGCCGGACGGAGTCGAACAGGCTCTCATGACTCTCGTTCGGGGCCGTGAGCTTTCGGTCGTCTTCCATGGCCATGAAATAGGGTGCAATCAGCAGGGTCCGCAAGCGACCCGGCAGGCCGAGGCGCTGGATCGTCCGAGCGCCGGCGAGGGGGCGAACTGCGGGGGAGCTGGGGCACGTGATCGGCGCCGCGCAAGATCGGACGTGTTCTTCGGGCCGATGGGCTGAGGTCCAGGCAGAATGCTACGGCAGTCGAGAACCGCTCCGTTCAATTGCCGAAGCTCTCAGCCGCGGGCCCGTGAAGAGAGCTCGGATCGGGGGCACCCATCGGCGGAGCGCGCGGCTGAGGCTCGTGGGATCCGAATAGAATAGTGCCGCAGCGACTTCGGACCGTCGGTGCCCTTGACCAATCATGGCCAGGGCATGTCGTTTGAGATGATTGTCGAGGATCAAGCGGTAACTGGTGCCGGCACGGCTAAGCCGACGGACGAGGGTGCGCCGCGACAAGCCCAGCATCCGCGCCACATCCTCTTCCAGAAGGCGCCGGTCAGCGCCGGCGAGAAGCGAGTCGATTTGCACCACGAGCATGTCGCCGCTGCCGTCGGCCTGGCGCGCCGCGCGCTGGAGCTCGCGCTGGGCGGCCCTCTCCAGCCCCTTGTCTGCATAAGGTGAGGGCAGCGAAAGCAAGGCCCGCGGAACCGCGATGAAGACCTCTCCTGGCGTCTGCAGCACGCGTCCCCGAATCGTTGTCGATACTCTTGCGATATAATCCTTGGTACGGCCGGGAAGGTTTAGCGAAAGGTGCGTGGATCGGGTGCCGAGCAAGGCTTCGAGCATGAATATCGAGCTCAAAGCTGCGGTTTCGCGCAGCGCCTTCGCCGTGTCCGGTTCCATGGCCACCTTGCAGCCGAAGACGAGCCTGGCGGCAGAGCGAGACCGTTTGAGCGACATTTTCAAATAGGGCCCTCGGACATGGCCGAATGCCTCCAGGGTGGAAAGGGAGCCGTCGATCGTGGCGGCGCTTCGAACGGCGACCTCCAGCGCTCCCTGAGCCTGCGCACGCCAGACGTGGACGGCATCGATCGGCCATGTGTCGCCGACTAAGACCGAGAGGTTCTGGGCAAAAGCCAGCATCGAGAACAGAGACGTTTCCGCCGTCCCGCCATTGAGCACGCGCTCGGTCAGCCGAGTGCCGTGCAGAAGGGCAGCCCTTCGTTCCGCCGACTGTCCGAACGTATCGAGCAGAAGTCGCACATAGATGGCCGGCGCAGGGATCGCTTCGATGGCCGAACTCAATGGATGGATGCGCATATGGCGCAAATTGTCACATTTTTGGCGCGCCGTATACTCGGCATGGCACCTGCCGGGCGGTAAGTCGCGCTGAGAGACGAGTAGTCAGCATCAAATATTGGGAAGCTAGAGGATGAGTTTCGAAGACAAGGTTGTAGTGATCACGGGCGGAGCCGGTGGGTTTGGTGCCGCCCTCGCAAATCGATTCCGACAGGAAGGCGGCCGCGTTTATGTCGGGGACATCGTCAAACCTCCGGAGGGAGACGGCAACGGCGATCGGTTCATGCGCATGGACGTCGGACGGGAGCACGACATCAGGAGCCTAGTGGACTGGGTGGTCGGCGCAGAAGGGCGCATCGACACGTTCGTGTCGAATGCCGGCATCACGATCCCCATGGATGCGCATGCGGCCGAGCATGACTGGGACCGCATCGTCGCCGTGAACCAGATGAGCCATGTCCGCGTCGCACGCCATCTCGTCCCGATCATGTCCGCACGAGGCGGGGGCCAGCTGATCATCACCGCATCGGCGTCGAGCTTCCAGAGCGAGCTGATGAGCATCGGATACGCCGCGACGAAATACGCCGCCTTCGCGATCGCGGAGTGGCTGGCCTTCACATATCGCGGGGCAGGGCTTCGCGTCTCGGCATTGTGCCCAGGCCCGGTACGGACTCCTTTGCTGGACGGGGTCCCTTATTTGCATCCTCTGGCGATCTCGCCCGAGCAGGCAGCCAATGTCGCCTTTCCGCTGATTGCGGAAGGACGGTTCTTCATCCCGACGCATCCTTTCACCGGCGACCAATGGCAGCAGAAGGCGCAAGATCTCGACGGCTATGTCGACCAACTTGTCGCCCTGAAGGCGCAGCTTTCCCCAGCAGCGAGCCTCCCGTTGCCGACTTGAGACGATGCCGGCCCGCAACGAACTTCATTCGCCAGGCGCTCCTGGCCGGGCGCGCGCGAGCCAGGTTGGGGACAACTCCGGGGGACCCTATCCGCTACGCCGGATATCGGCCCACTCGGCCCGACGGACCACCCGCGCACCTCGCCTCTGACGATCTTGTCGAATTGCACATATCCATTTACGTAACCAACGGAGTTACGAAATCTTGAGAAGGAGCGAGGGAGATGAAGGACTATGATGTCGTGGTGATCGGCGGAAGCTTCGCCGGCCAATCCGCGGCGATGCAGTTGGCGCGCGCGCGCCAGGATGTGCTGCTCGTGGATGCCGGGCTGCCGCGCAACCGGTTCGCGGAGGAATCGCATGGCTTTCTAGGGCAAGACGGACGGGCGCCATCGGCGATTATTCGTACCGCGCGCTGTCAGCTCGACGCCTATCCAACGGCGACGATCAAACACGGACTGGTGCATTCGGTGGAGCAAGAGGCCGAACACTTCCTCGTCTCGCTCGACACCGATGATGCGGTGCGCGCCCGTCGGATGGTCCTCGCTACCGGCGTGAGCGATGAACTGCCGCAGATCCCGGGGCTCGCGGAGCGCTGGGGCGCCACGGTGCTGCATTGCCCCTATTGCCACGGCTATGAAGTCCGCGATCAGCGTCTGGGCGTGATCGCGAACCACCCCCTGGCCGCGCATCAGGCGAGCCTGATCCCCGATTGGGGCCCGACCATCCTCTTCACGCAGGGGCGGTTCGAACCCGATGAAGCGCAAATGGCCCTCCTCGGTAAACGCGGCGTCGACATCGAGCGCACGCCGGTCGTCGAGCTTGTCGGGGAAGGCCCGGGGCTGAGCGGTGTGCGCCTCGCGGACGAGAGGTTCGTCGAGCTCGGCGCGATCTTTACCAATCCGCACACCCGGATCAGCAGCCCGATCGCCGAGCGCATGGGCTGCGCTCTGGAGGACGGGCCGACCGGGAAATTCATCCGGGTGGACGAGTGGGGCCTCACGTCCCTCGACGGAGTCTATGCGGCCGGCGACGCTGCAATGCCCATGCACAATGCTACGCTCGCCTCCGCATCGGGCGTCAGGGCCGGGGTCGCGGCGCATCGATCGCTCGCCACCGGTTGACCAAAGCTGCTCGGATGGATCCGCCGCCGTGAGCCCCAGACGGCGGATACCCTCGGGTGTGCGGAAGGCGGGGCTGGACGGATGCCGCGCACGCGCGTCGGCCGTCACGCAGGGCCAGCGCAAGCCGAGGCCTCTCGGGAGCCCGCTCGCCGGGTGCGTCCCAGGGCCTTCCAAGTGGCAGCGCGGAGGCGCGCCTCAGCGGGTGAACTTCTCCCCCGCCTCGGCCTTGCGGGCGAGCAGCGGCGAGAGGGTGAAGTCGTCGCCCATCCGCTCCTGCTGGCGCTGCAGCCCTTCGACGATCGTGTCGAGCCCTTCGGTGTCGGCCCAGAACATCGGGCCGCCGCGATAGACCGGCCAGCCATAGCCGTAGATCCAGACGACATCGATATCGCTGGCGCGCTGGGCCATGCCCTCGTCGAGGATCTTCGCGGCCTCGTTGACCATGGAGTAGAGCGTGCGCTCCACGATCTCCTGATCGTCGATGTCACGCGGGGTGATCCCCGCCTGGCTACGGAAATCGTCGATGATCTCCTGGACCTTGGGACTCGGGGAGGGGCGTCGCTTGTCGTCATAATCGTAGAAGCCGGCGCCCTTCTTCTGGCCCCAGCGGTCGATCGCGCAGAGCGCATCGCGGATGGTCTCGACGCGGGTGGGATCACGGTGCCAGCCGATGTCGATGCCGGCGAGATCGGCCATCTGGAACGGGCCCATCGGCATCCCGAATTCGACATGGACACGGTCGATCTGCTCGGGCGTCGCGCCTTCGAGCAGCAGCTTGTTGGCCTCGGTCTGGCGCGGGATCAGCATGCGGTTGCCGATGAAGCCGAAGCAGACGCCGGCGACCACCGCGACCTTGCGAATGCGCTTGGCGAGCTGCATCGCGGTAACAAGCACATCCGGCGCGGTCTTCGCGCCCCGCACCACCTCCAGCAATTTCATGATGTTCGCCGGCGAGAAGAAATGCAGGCCGAGCACGTCCTGCGGCCGCGACGTCGCCGCCGCGATCTCGTCGACGTTCAGGTACGACGTGTTGGAGGCGAGGATCGCGCCCGGCTTGGCGATCGCATCGAGCTTGCCGAACACCTCCTTCTTGACGTCCATATTCTCGAACACCGCCTCGATGATCAGATCGCAATCGGCGAGATCGTCGAGCGAGAGGGAGGGGGTGAGCAGGGCCATCGCCTGATCCACCTGGGCCTCGGTCATCCGGCCCTTGGCGGCGGTCGCCTGGTAATTCTTGCGGATGATGCCGGTGCCGCGATCGAGTGCGTCCTGCTGCTGCTCGACGATCGTCACCGGGATCCCGGCCGACAGGAAGTTCATCGAGATGCCGCCGCCCATCGTGCCGGCACCGATCACGCCGACCTTGTTGATCGCGCGCGGCTGGGTGCCTTCGGGCAGGCCTTCGATCTTCGACGCCTTGCGCTCTGCGAAGAAGAAATATTGCTGCGCCTTGGCCTGGGTGCCGCTCATCAGCTCCATGAACAGCCGGCGCTCGTCCTGCACGCCCTCGGCATAAGGCTTGGCGATCGCCGCCTCGATCGCCTTGACGTTGGCTTCGGGCGCATCGAAGCCGCGGAACTTGCGGGCCTGTTCCTTGCGGAAATCGTCGAAGAGTGCGGGATTGGCGCGCGCTTCCTCGAGCTTGTCGTCGCGGGCGCTGGTGATCGGGATCGGCCGGACGTCGCGCACCTCCTCGGCATAAGCGACGGCATGCTGCTCGAGATCGCCCTCGATCAGTCGGTCGACGAGGCCGCAGGCATAGGCTTCCTTGGCCGAGATCGGGCTGCCGCTGGTCGCCATTTCGAGCGCCTTGCGGACTCCGGCGGCGCGGGGCAGGCGCTGGGTTCCGCCGGCGCCCGGCAGCAGACCGAGCTTCACTTCGGGCACGCCGAGCTTGGCCGAGGGCACCGCCACCCGGTAATGGCTGGCGAGCGCGACCTCGAGGCCGCCGCCGAAGGCGGTGCCGTGGATCGCTGCCACCACCGGCTTGGTGCACGCCTCGATCCGATCGACGACCTGGGGGAGCATCGGCAGCTGCATCGGCTTGCCGAATTCGGTGATGTCGGCGCCAGCGAAGAAGGTGCTGCCCTGGCAGAGGATGACCACCGCCTTGACCGCATCATCGGCTTCGGCCTGCTCGATCGCGGCGACGAGACCCTCGCGAACGGCATGGCCGAGCGCGTTGACCGGGGGATTGTTCGACAGGACGATGAGGACGTCGCCGTGGCGACGGGTGCTGATCGGGCTCATTGATGTCTCCGATGTTCAGAGGGCCGTGCGGCCATATTCCTGATGGTTGAACGGATGCGAGATCGAGAGGCCGCCGTCGACGACGAGCGCATGGCCGTTGACGTAAGAGGATTCGTCGGAGGCGAGGAACAGGGCCGCGCCGGCAATCTCGTCGGGCACGCCGCCGCGTTTCATCGGGTTGAGATGGCCGAGCCGGTCTTCCTTGCCGGCGGCGCGCGCCAGGTCGTAGATCGGCTGGGTCATTCCGGTCTCAATCAGGCCGGGGCAGATCGCGTTGACTCGGATCGCGGAGCCGGCGAGCTGGGTTGCGGCAACCTTGACCAGATTGATCACGCCCGCCTTGGACGCCGAATAAGCCGGACCGCCGGCGCCCGCGCGGATCCCGGCGACGGAGGCGGTGCAGATGATCGAGCCCTTGCCCCGCTCCTTCATCGCCGGCGCGGCATGCTTGATCGCCAGGAACGGTCCGATCAGGTTCACCCGCAAGATTTTCTGCCAGTCGTCGGCGCTTTGCTCGAAGATCGAGGCGAGCCCGCCGGAGATGCCGGCATTGGCGAAGACGATATCGAGCCCGCCATGATATTGCAGCGCGGCCTGCACGAGATCCTGAACGTCCTCGTCATTGCCGGCATCGGCCTGGATGCCGACCGCGGCCTCGCCGATCATCTCGGCGGTCTCGTCATGGCCCTTCACATCGGCGCAGATCACCCGCGCGCCTTCCTCGGCGAAGCGGATGGCGGTGGCGCGGCCGATGCCGGAGCCGGCGCCGGTGACGATCGCGATCCTGTCGGCAAGTCTCATCACAAGCTCCTGTTCAAAGGCCGACGCCGGTGGTCGAGCCGCCGTCGACGACGATCGCCTGCCCGGTGACGAAGGTGGAGGCGGGGCTGGCGAGGAACACCGCCGCGCCGGCGATCTCGTGCGGCTCGCCGATCCGCTGGAGCGGGGTGTGGGCGGTGACCATCGACAGCGTCTGCGGATTTTCCCACAAAGCCTTGGCGAAATCAGTGCGGATCAGACCGGGTGCAATGCAATTGACCCGCACCTGATGCGGCCCAAATTCGGCGGCGAGGTTGCGGGCGAGCTGGAAGTCGGCGGCCTTGGAGACGTTGTAGGCGCCGATCACCGTCGAGGCCTTGAGACCGCCGATCGACGAGACGATGATGATCGAACCCTCGCGGCGCTCGATCATCTCCGGCGCCACCATCTGGATCAGCCAGTGGTTGGCGATGACATTGTTCTCCAGGATCTTGCGGAACATGTCGTCCGAGATCCCGGCCATCGGTCCGTAATAAGGATTGGAGGCGGCGTTGCAGACGAGGATGTCGATCCGCCCGAGCTGCCGGCGAGTCTCGTCGACGAGCTGCTGGAGCGCCTCCTTGGACGAGATGTTGGCAGGAACGACGATCGCCCGCCCGGCGCCGTGCTTGCCATTGATCGCGTCAGCGACCTCCTTGCACGCGTCCGCCTTGCGGCTGGAGACGACCACCGTCGCGCCCTGATCGGCCATCGCCTCGGCGATCGCCCGGCCGATGCCTCGCGAGGAACCAGTGATCACCGCGACCTTGCCGGTCAGATCGAACATTTCACTTCCTCTCATGTCGGTCAGCCGCGAGGCGCATGCTTGGCGAATTCCAACCGCGCGATCGCACGGTTGTGGACCTCGTCCGGTCCGTCGGCGAGGCGCAGGGTGCGGATACCGGCCCAGCTCTTGGCGAGCTCGAAATCCTGGCCGACTCCGGCGGCGCCGTGCGCCTGGACGGCATCGTCGATGATCTGCAGCGCCATGTTCGGCGCCTGCACCTTGATCATTGCGATCTCCGCCTGGGCGGCCTTGTTGCCGGCCTTGTCCATCAGATCGGCCGCCTTGAGGCAGAGCAGGCGCGACATGTCGATGTCGATGCGCGCGCGGGCGACGCGCTGCTCCCAGATCGAATGTTCGGACAATTTCTTGCCGAACGCGACCCGGCTCTGCAGGCGGCGGACCATCGCGGCGAGCGCTTCCTCGGCGGCGCCGATCGTGCGCATGCAATGGTGGATTCGGCCCGGCCCCAGGCGTCCTTGCGCAATCTCGAAGCCGCGGCCTTCGCCGAGCAGCATGTTGGACGCCGGGATCCGCACGTCCTTCAATTCGATCTCCATGTGACCGTGCGGCGCGTCGTCATAGCCGTAAACGGTGAGCGGACGCTCGATCGTCACCCCGGCCGCGTCGAGCGGCATCAGCACCATCGATTGCTGGCGGTGCTTGTCGGCGCTCCGATCGGTCTTGCCCATGACGATCGCAACCTTGCAGCGCGGATCGCCGGCGCCGCTCGACCACCATTTGCGACCGTTCAGCACATAATCGTCGCCGTCGCGGGCGATATCACACTGGATGTTGGTCGCGTCGGACGAGGCGACGCCCGGCTCGGTCATCAGAAAGGCCGAGCGGATCTCGCCGTTCATCAGCGGGCGAAGCCATTGCTCCTTCTGCTCGCGGGTGCCGTAGCGGAGGAACACTTCCATGTTGCCGGTATCGGGCGCGGAGCAGTTGAACACTTCGGAAGCCCAGGAGACGCGGCCCATTTCCTCGGCGCAGAGCGCATATTCGAGGTTGGTGAGCTGGGTGCCTTCGAACTCGAAACTGTCGTCGACATGGGCAAGCGCATGGCCCGGCGGCATGAACAGATTCCACAGGCCGGCGGCGCGGGCCTGCGGTTTCAGCTCCTCGATGACCGCAATCGGCTGCCAGCGGTCTCCGGCCTCCAGCTGCGCCTTGTAATCGCCGCAACGAGGCCGAATCACAGTCTCGACGAAGTCCCGGACGCGGTCTCGATAAAAAGCCTGCCGTTCCGTAAGGTCAAAGTCCATGCGGCCGGATTCCTCTCCTTTTTTCGTCCCGTCCTGCTGCCAGAAACCGCGGTTTTGCGCCAGTGCCAGGGTGGTGCCGGCCCTTGCCGCAGCCATGCGGCGAGTGCCATGACCGCGCGGCAAGGAGCGGTATGAATGGGGCAGGCGGAGCAGGTTGACGGTCATTTCGACGTGCTGATCGTCGGCGCCGGCCTGTCGGGGGTGGACGCCGCCTACCGGCTGCAGACGCAATGTCCCGGCAAGAGCTACGCCATCCTGGAGGCGCGCGAGGCGATCGGGGGGACCTGGGACCTGTTCCGCTATCCGGGGATCCGATCCGACAGCGACATGTACACGCTCGGCTTTCCGTTCCGCCCCTGGACCGGCGAACATGCGATCGCCGGCGGCGCCGAGATCCGCGCCTATGTGGAGGAGACCGCCCAGCTTTACGGCATCGATCGGCACATCCGCTTTTCCCACAAGGTGGTGCGCGCCGACTGGTCGTCGGCGGAGGGGCGCTGGACGCTCGTGGTAGAGGCGGACGGCAGGGTGCGGCGCTACACATGCGGCTTCCTCTATCTGTGCAGCGGCTACTACGATTATGCTGGCGGCTACCGCCCGCATTGGCCCGGCGAGGACCGGTTCGGCGGCGCCATCGTCCATCCGCAGCATTGGCCCGAGACGCTCGATGTCGCCGGCAAGCGCGTGGTGGTGATCGGCAGCGGGGCGACCGCCGTGACTTTGGTCCCGGCTTTGGCCGAGACGGCGGCGCACGTAACCATGCTCCAGCGATCGCCGAGTTATGTCGTTTCGCTCCCGGCGAAGGATCCGATCGCCGCCGCGGCCCGAGGCTGGCTTCCGCGCCGGGCCGCCGACACAATCGTGCGACTGAAGAACGTGCTGCTCGGAATGGTCTTCTACACCTTTGCCCGGCGCTGGCCCGACGCGTTCCGGCGGCATGTGTTGAAGGGCGTTCGCGCGACGCTCGGGCCGGCTTACGACGTGGATCGCCATTTCGGGCCGACCTACAAGCCCTGGGACCAGCGCCTTTGCCTGGTGCCCGACGGCGACCTGTTCACGGCGATCAGCAGCGGCCGTGCCGCGGTGGTCACCGACGAGGTCGCAAGCTTCGAGGCGCATGGCCTGACGTTGCGCTCGGGCGAAAGGTTGCCCGCCGACATCGTCGTCACCGCCACGGGACTGGTGGTCAAGCTTGCCGGCGGCATCGATCTTTCGGTGGACGGAGCCCCGGTGCGGATTGCCGACAAGCTGGTCTACAAGGGCATGATGCTGAGCGACGTGCCCAATCTCGCGCTCGCCTTCGGCTACACCAACGCGTCGTGGACGCTGAAATGCGACCTTACCGCGCGCACGGTGTGCCGGTTGCTCAACCATATGGACCGGCACGGACTCACACGCTGCATGCCGCGGCTGCGCGATCCGGCAGTCGCGCGGGAACCGTTGCTCGATTTCACCTCCGGCTATGTGCAGCGGGCGGCGGGGATCATGCCCAAACAGGGGCCAAAGGCGCCGTGGCGGGTGCACCAGAACTACCTGCTCGACTTCGCCGCGCTGCGCCTGCGGCCGGTAGCCGACGAGGCGATGGAATTCGAAGGACGGTCGCCACCGGGCTGAAGCGGCGTTGACGTGACCCGTTGACGATCGCCGCTGCGCCCGGCATTTACGTTTACGTAAAGGAGAGGAGCGCCAATGAGCGATCTCGAATCGTTTCGTCAGGACGTCCGTTCGTGGCTGGAGGCGAATTGCCCGCCGGAGATGCGGGAGCCGGTCCGCGACGAAGCCGATCTGTGCTGGGGCGGGCGCAATGCCAGCTTCAAGAACGACGCGCAGCGGCGCTGGCTCGAGCTGATGGCCGAACGGGGCTGGACGGTTCCGGATTGGCCCCGCGACTATGGCGGCGGCGGCCTGTCGCCGGCGGAGGCCAAGATCCTAAAGCAGGAAATGGCGCGGATCGGGGCGCGCAGCCCGCTCTACAGCTTCGGGATTTCGATGCTTGGGCCGGCCCTGCTGAAGTACGGCACCGAGGCGCAGAAGAGGCGCTTCCTGCCCGAGATCGCCCGCGGCGAGATCCGCTGGTGCCAGGGCTATTCGGAGCCCAATGCCGGCTCCGATCTCGCCTCGTTGCAGACCCGGGCGGAAGACCGAGGTGACAATTGGGTGGTCAATGGCCAGAAGGTCTGGACCTCCTATGCAGACAAGGCCGACTGGATCTTCTGCCTGGTGCGCACCGAACCGAAGGCGCCCAAGCATAAGGGCATCAGCTTCCTGCTCTTCGACATGGCGACGGAAGGGGTGTCGACCCGGCCGATCCGGCTGATCTCCGGCGCCTCACCGTTCTGCGAGACCTTCTTCGACGAGGTCCGCGTGCCCAGGGACCAAGTGGTCGGCGAGATCAACAAGGGCTGGGACGTCGCCAAATATCTGCTCGGCCACGAGCGCGAGATGATCAGCGGCATGGGCGTTGCGCCCGGCGCCGACGGGACGCTCGGACGACTGCTCGCCGACAAGGCCGGCCGCGATGGTGAGGGGCGGATCGCCGATCCCTTCCTGCGTGTCGACATCGCCCGCTTCGACATCGACGCGCTCGCCTTCGGAGCGATGTCGGAGCGCTTCCTCGACGAACTGAAGGCGGGCCGGGCGCACCCCGCCCAGCCTTCGATGATGAAATATGCCGGCACCGAGCTCAACAAGCGTCGCAACGAGATTGTGATGTTGGCGGGCGGCGCCGACTTCCTCGAATGGGAGAGCGAGGCCAGCCGCGGCGGCAAAACGGCGCGGGAATGGCTGCGCAGCAAGGCCAACTCGATCGAAGGCGGCACCAGCGAGATCCAGTTGGGGATCGTGGCGAAAAGGATTTTGGAACTGCCGGGCTCTTGATCGTCATCCCGGCGCAGGCCGGGATCGGCGAGGACAGACGTCGCCGCCTTTCACCCCCTGAGATGCCGGCCTCCGCCGGGACGACGGAGTTACCCACAATGCCACTCTACCTCAACGACGATCAGACGATGCTTCAGGACACCGCCCGGACCTTCCTCGCGGAGGAAGGATCGATCCAGAAGCAGTTGCGCAAATATCGCGACATGAACTGCAAGGATGGGTTCGGCCATGCGTTGTGGCGGCAGTTTGGGGAGATGGGGTTCACCGGGATCCTCGTCGCCGAGGAGGATGGCGGCCTTGGCCTGGGCCATGTCGAGGCCGGGATCGTGCTGGAGGAGATCGGGCGCAATCTCACACCGTCTCCGTTCCTGACCACCGCGATCGGGGCGGTCGAGGCGCTGCGGGAAACGCCGCATCGGCAACGCTGGCTGCCGGGCATTCTTTCCGGCGAGACAGTGGCTGCTTTGGCGATCGACGAGGGTGCCAAGCATCGGCCGGAGGGCATCGCGCTCACGGCCGAGCGTTGCGGCAACGGCTTCCGCCTGAGCGGCGCCAAGCAATTCGTCGTTCAGGGCGCATCGGCCGATCTCTTCGTGGTCGCCGCAAAAGCCGAGGAGGGGCCGACTCTGTTCGTCGTCGAGAAGGATGCCGGCGGGCTGGAAGTCGAGGGCGTTCGGCTTGCCGACAGCAGCATCGCTGCACGGCTGACGTTCGAGGGCGTCGAGGTCGATGCCGATGCGGTGATCGGCGATGTCGGGCAGGGGGGCGCGGTGCTCGACCGGGTGCTCAACGGCGTGCGGGCCGGCGCCGCGTCCGAAATGGTCGGTGTGGCGTCGGGGTCGATGGCGCTGACCGTCGACTATCTCAGGCAGCGCAAGCAGTTCGGCAAGCTGATCGGCGAATTCCAGGCGCTCCAGCACCGCGCCGCGCATCTGTATTCCGAGGTCGAGATCGCGCGGGCCGCGGCGCTCAAGGCCCAGCAATTGCTGGATGAAGGCAGCGACGAGGCGGAATTGTTCGTCTCGGTTGCGAAGGCCAAGGCAGGCATGGTCTCGACGCTTGCCGTCCAGGAAGGCGTTCAGATGCATGGCGGCGTCGGCATGACCGACGAATATGACATCGGCCTCTACATGAAGCGCGACCGCGTGCTGAACGAGCTGTTCGGCGATGTGAACTATCACGCGGAGCGGGTCGCGCGGCTGCGGGGATACTGACGGATTGCCCTCCCTGAAAGGGAGGGGTCAGGGGTGGGTGGCGCGCGGAGCGCGCCCTCGTCCCGCAGTGCCAGGGCGGAGCGCCGGCGTCGAGCCGCCGCTCCGCCACCCACCCCCGGCCCCTCCCTTGCAGGGAGGGGGGAGTTCCCCATGCCCCTCGACACCGACACGTTCGACGCCCTGCTCGCCACCATCCGCCGCTATGTCGCCGAGCGGCTTCGTCCGCTCGAGTCGCAGGTCGCGGAGAACGACGAGGTCCCGCCGGAGATCGTGCAGGAGATGCGCGACATGGGCCTGTTCGGACTGTCGATCCCCGAGGATTATGGCGGGCTCGGGCTCGACATGACCGAAGAGGTGCGGATCGCGCTGGAGCTCGGGCGGACGTCGCCGGCCTTCCGGTCGGTGTTCGGCACCAATGTCGGCATCGGCAGCCAGGGCCTGGTGATGGCAGGCTCCGACGCGCAAAAGGCGGAATGGCTGCCGCGGATCGCCACAGGCGAGGTGATCACCAGCTTCGCGCTGACCGAGCCCGGCGCGGGATCCGACAGCGCGTCCGTCGCCACCCGCGCGGTGCGCGAGCCCGGATCGGGGCCGAGGACCGGCAACGACATCTACCGTCTGTCGGGCACAAAGCGCTACATCACCAATGCCGACAGGGCCTCGCTGTTCACCGTCATGGCGCGGACCGGCGAGGCCGGCGCGAAGGGTGTGTCGGCCTTCCTCGTCCCCGCCGATCTGCCCGGCGTCACCATCGGCCGGCCCGAGACCAAGATGGGCCAGCAAGGCGCCCATGTCTGCGACGTCCATTTCGACAACGTGCCGGTGCCGGCGGCCAATCGACTCGGCGCGGAGGGGGAGGGGTTCCGGATCGCAATGCAGGTGCTCGACCGCGGCCGGCTGCACATCGCCGCGGTCTGTACCGGCATCGCCGAAAGGCTGGTTGCGGATTCGGTCGCTTACGCGCTGGAGCGCAAGCAGTTCGGCAAGCCGATTGCCGATTTCCAGCTCGTTCAGGCGATGATCGCGGACTCCAAGACCGATGCGATGGCGGCACGCGCCCTGGTGCTCGAAACCGCTGCGCTCAAGGATGGGGGAGCGCCGATCACGCTGGAAGCGGCGGCCGCGAAATATTTCGCAAGCGAGGCGGTGGGCCGCGTCGCCGACCGCGCCGTCCAGATTTTCGGCGGTGCCGGCTATATCGCCGATTACGGCATCGAGCGCCTCTATCGCGACGTTCGCCTGTTCCGGATCTACGAAGGCACCAGCCAGATCCAGCAACTGGTGATCGCGCGCGAAACGCTCAAGCGGGGCGGCTGACCAGCCGCCTCTTCCGTACGTCATCGTGACGGCTTCGGAACAAGCCTGATATGTGTTAGTTGGGTATGTTGTCGCGTCACGCATTGCGGCACTGGCAGTTCAACTCCACTGCCAAAGGCGCCTCGGTGTTGCCGAGGCGTCTCTTATTCCGGAGGGGCCAAAGGAGGCTTCATGAAGACCATCACTGCAGGAATCATCGCAGCCGGCTGCCTGGCACTGGGCGCATGCGACGTCGACCAGACCAAGGAGACCAAGCTTCCGGATGTCGACGTCAATGCGAGCGGCGGCCAGCTTCCCGAATTCAACGTCACCGGTCCCGAAGTGAATGTCGGCACCGAGAACAAGACGATCGAAGTTCCGACGGTGGACGTGAAGGTCCCGGGCGAGAACGCGCAGTAAGCGAATTTCACTCTCCGGCGGGTCGCGGCAGGCGCTGCGGCCCGCCGGCGGGCTCGGGCATGCGGGGCTCGCTCCGGAATTGCCCGTCCCGCGATCCGTTTCAGCCTCATCCCTTGGAGCGAAGGCATTGCGTCCTTACGCGCTTGTCTGTGCCGGGATCCTGCTTTGCCTGACCCCGGCCGACTCCACAGCGGCCGGTTCAGCCGTCCGCCTGCCAGGCCCTCACTACGAAATCCTGCGCTCCGGCCCGGCCGGCGGCGCCCACCCCAGGCGATCGGACGAGGTCGCGATCCGCTATGTCGGCACGCTCAGCGACGGCCGGGTGTTCAGCACATCGGCGCGCGACGGCGCCGATGTCTCGACCTTTCCGGTGCGGACTGTGATCCCCGGGTTCAGCGCCCTGATCCAGCTCATGCGTCCCGGTGATCGCTGGCGGTTCACCATCCCGGCCTATCTGGCCTATGGACCGGAGGGCAAGCGCCTGACCCCGAGCGAGCGCAACCTGAAGCGAGACGTCCCGCCCGACAGCATTCTCATCTTCGACGTGGAGCTGGTGTCGATCGTCCCGGCCCGGTGAGCGGCGCCGACGTGCAGCCTCAGATGCCGGCATACCATTCATAGTGGCGGCGATCCTCCCAGAAGCCGGCCTTTCCGCGATGGGCGGCATCGAGCGACGCGACCGCTCCGACTCCGCGAGATATGTGGCATGCTTGCAGCCGAGCTGGCGTTCCCGGCGACGGAACGTCGTCTCGATCAGCCGAGGCGGGGCGGCGCCGCGAGGGTCATTGGACGATTTCCGGAGCGACCGTCCTGCCGTCTTCAACAGGCCAGCGCCCGAGCGCGAGGATCCACAGGGCGATCGCCCAGCCCGGCAGGCTGAGCAGCGCGAGCGCACTCCACCAGCCGGACCTACCGGCGCGCCGGAAGACCAGGGCGAGCGGCCAAATCACCGCGGCCCCGTAAATGAGGATGATGCCCCAGTGCCAGATCGACAGCCCGCCCATATTGTGCTCCCCTTTGGCTATTTCGATGTTTATCGCCGAGCGGTCGGCGCAATCACTTCGGGTTGCCGAGCTCGCCGGCATGCGCCGGCCGCACTCAAAGAGCGTCCCCGAGCAGCGGGTAGAACCCCGCCAGAACCCGCTCCACCTGCCCGCTCCCCAGCGGCGTGAGCCGCAGGAAGGCACGGCGCCGGTCTTCCGGATCGAGTGCACGGGCGATAATCCCGACCTCTTCCAGCCGTTTGACGTAGCGCAGGCCGGTCGATGGCGGGGCCGCGGCGGCGATCGAGGCGCTGGTCACCGAGACGGGCTCGTCAAGCGTCTCCGCGATGTAGAGGTTGAGGAGGATGTCCCAAGCGGGATCTGCGAAGAGGTCGTCCGGAAAAAGACCTTCGCGAAAGCGCCGGAAGCGGTAGAGCAGCAAGGCGAGCTGGGCGAGCGTCCGCCGCTGCGCGCGGGATGGCGGTGCCCGCTTCGCCTCGGGGCCGAGGGCTTCGGCGGCGCGACGCATCGCTTCGGGTGCGTCTGTCATCAACCGCTCGAAAGCTGCCCGAGAGAGTGCAATCAGCGGCTCGTCGTCAGTCCAGGGCATTGGATTTCGTCTCCGGCACCCGCTGTTCGTGCCGGTTCTCATTGTCGCGTTCAGGCACCGTTCCGCGCTGTCCCTTCCTTGTCGATTGCAGAGCACCTCCGCTCCGTCGCGTGGGCTTGTCGACACCGCCAACCCGCCGCTCGGTGCGGGAGAAGGCGGGGCGGCGTCGCACCCGGGTGAACCCTCGAGCCTTCGCTCGCGAGGGTGCCGGCGCCGCGCTTCGGGAAGGTGAAGATCGGCGCCGGCGCGAACGAGGGTCATCGGCGACCCGCTTTCATCGAAGAGACTCCCGTATTTTCAGGGGGTCGTCTCTCCCCCCAAAGGGTCATCGGGTAGAAAAAGGCGGTATCTGCTCAGTCGCGGACGAGATCGGACAGGCTGATCTGCCCGTAATGCAAGGATCGCGTGACGAGTTGCACGCTCTTGGCGACCTGGAATGCCTGGCGCGCTTCCTTGAGGTGGCGCTTCACCGTCTCGTCGGAGATGCCCAGCCTGGCGGCGATCTGCCGTTCGTTGAGGCCGCGCCCGACCAGGATGGTGCATTGCAGCTGACGGTCCGTGAGCTTCCGCGCGCGCGGGGCGGGCTGGGGGCGGGCGTTTGCGACCATCGTCCGGGCAGCCTGAAAGGCGAAGGCGCCGACAAGCTGGGCCATGGCGAGATTGTGCATCGGCAAGGGCCGCCCCACCCGCATCGCGAAAGTGCACGACCCGGTCGCTTCCCCGGGCACATGGGCCGGCACGGTATAGCCGGACCACAGACCGGCGCGACGGGTGTCGTCGGTGAGGGCACGATGCGCCGCGGTGAAGTCGATCAGGCTCGGCACCTCGTCCCAGGTAAAGCCGACATTGGTGCGCTGGCTTGCCAGCAGGATCGGATCGTCGGAGACGATGCCGCGGCGGATATATTCCTCGACCCAGGCCTGCGGATAGTTGCTGAGCGCGACCATCTCGCCGCGGTCCATGTGGCCGAGCGAGGGATCATAATGGGTAAGATCGACATGGTGCATCAGCGCATAATGATCGAAGCCCATCTCGTGCGAGACGGTCTCCAGAAGCGTCTCGAGAGCGCGCGCGGACCTGACCGAACGCGACTCGTCGATGAAGGACTGTACCTCGGCGATTCTGCTCAGATTGGCCTCCCACGACGGCCGATAAGTCCTTGTTCCCTGCGGAAGACAATCGCAGATCAGGGACGCGAAGTCGACAAGACCAATTCAGAAAGTGGGACGGCGTCTCGCGTGCACGGCCTGAGCGTGTCGCGTCAGTCCTGGACGGCAGCCGGGTCGCTGCGGCTGAGCAGGAGGTTCATCCGGGCGGCGGCGATCGGCTTCGTGCGGTCCTGCTGCCAGGCATGCGCCTCGACATTGGCGACGCGCTTGCCGAGCCGCGTGATCACCGCCGAAGCGTAGGTCTCCACGGCAGTGCCGCCGCGCATGAAATCGACGCTGACGTTGATCGGCTTCGGGGTCACGCCGGGCTGGTCGGCGAGCGCGTCGTAAAGGGTGCCGAGGGCCGCGAATTCGAGCAGGCCGGCGATGGCACCGCCGTGCAGGAAGCCGGGCCGGCCGATCACCTGGTCGCGAAACGGCATCACCCACAGCAGATTGCCGGCATCGTCGCGGCGGGTGCTGAGGCCGAGCAATTCGGCATAAGGCGGCAAGGCGGGAGTCATGCGGCCGGGTTAGCGAGCGTCACAAGCTCCGGCAATCGCGCAGGTGGGGGCGCATCGCGAGCGGAAGCGAGTCGATGTCGCTGGGTTCATCGATGTCGCGCAGCGTTTCCCGGAGATCGACGCTCCACCCAGAAGCGGCGATCCTTTGGATCGTCAAGGCAGCAACCCTGTCGCTGCTCCACGGCATGTCCTCGAACAGCCGCCCGTCGAAGCGGCGCAGGCCGAGCAGAACGTAGCCGCCGTCGGCGGCGGGATGGAGAACGGCGTCGTGGGTGTCCAGCGCCGCCGCTGCCGCGCGCAAATGGGCGGCATCGAGCGTCGGGCAATCGCCGCCGATCAGCAGAGCGGTCTCGCCGCCTTCGATCGTGCGCCGGGCGGCGCGGGCAAGCCGTTCGCCCAGGTCGCCATCGCCTTGGGCGGAGAGCCGAACCCCGAGCGAGAGCGGCCCCCAGGTTCGGGCATCGGGCTCCCCGCACAGTTCCACCGTAAGCCCGGTCGCGCGCGCCGTGCGCAGCGTCGAACACAGCATCCGCCGCGCCAGCCGGGCGGCGGCTTCAGCACCGAGCAAGGGTATCAGCCGAGTCTTCACCCGTCCGGCGACCGGCGCCTTGGCGAAGACGAGGATTCGGGTGCTCACCCGCGTCGCCAGCGATGCCAGCGCTCGGCGAGGGCGAGCGCCCATTCGGGCTTGTGCGTCTTCTTCCATTCGCCTGCGGCGTATTTGTTGGCCTCGGCCATGGTCGGATAAGCATGGATGGTGGAGAGGATCTTGTTGAGCCCGAGACCGTGGCGCATCGCCAGCACGATCTCCGCCAGAATCTCGCCGGCACTGGCGCCGACGATGGTGGCGCCGAGGATTCGGTCCTTGCCCGGCTGGACGAGCAGCTTCACGAACCCTTCGCGGGCGCCTTCGGCCACGGCGCGGTCGAGGTGCGAGAGGTCGTAACGATGGACTTCGTGCGCCACGCCGGCCTCCCGCGCGGACTGCTCGTTGTGGCCGACATGGGCGACCTCCGGATCGGTGTAGGTCACCCAGGGCAGCACCGAGATGTCGACCTTGAAACGGCGAACGCTGCCGAACAGGGCGTTGACCGCTGCATACCAGGCGTGGTGCGCGGCGAGGTGGGTGAACTGCAAGGTGCCGGTAACGTCGCCGACCGCGTAGATGTTGGGAAACCGGGTTTCCAGCCAGGGATCGACGATCGATCTCGCCTCCACGTCAATGCCGAGTTCCTCGAGCCCGTAGCCGCGGAGCCGCGCGCGGCGGCCAACGGCGACGATCAGCTCGTCGAACGGCACGCGCTCCTCGACTCCGCCGCAGGCGACGACGAGCATCCCGTCTTCGACGCGCAGCGCCGTGCAGCCGGTGCGGATATCGACGCCTTCACCGCGCAGGCGCGCCGCGATCAGGGCGGAGACCTCCGGATCCTCCTTTGAAAGGAGGCGGTCTCCATGATCGATCTGGGTGACGCGGCTGCCAAGCCGCACGAAGGCCTGGGCAAGCTCGGTGCCGATCGGCCCGCCACCGAGGATGACGACCCGGCCGGGGACGTGGTCGCGGCCGCGCAGGGCCTCCCACATCGTGTCGCTGGTGAGATAGCCCGAAGTCGCCAGCCCGGGCAGATCGGGGACGAACGGCCGGCCTCCGGCGGCAATCACGATCGACCGCGATGTCAGGCGCTCGCCGCCGTCGATCTCCACCGTCCAGGGATCGACGATTCGCGCACGGCCCTTGCGGACGTCGACGCCGAGGCCGGTATAGCGCTCGACGCTGTCCGCGGGGGCGATGATCCGGATCGCCTCGTGGACCCGCTCGATCACCGCGCGAAAGTCGACTCGCACGCCGGACGTCACGATTCCGTAGGCGCTGCCATCGCGCGCCGACTTGGCCGCCTTGGCGCTGGCGATCAGCGCCTTGGACGGCACGCAGCCGGTGTTGAGGCAGTCGCCGCCCATCTCTCCGGCCTCGATCAGGGTCACCTTGGCGCGGACGGTCGCGCCGATCAGGCTGGTGACGAGGCCGCCGGCTCCCGCGCCGATCACGATGAGGTTGCGATCGAACCGCTTCGGCTTGTGCCAGCCCTTGTAGATGCGGCGCCTGCGCAGCATGCCAACGACGAACTTGGCCAGCAGCGGAAACAGGCTGAGCAGCACGAACGCCCCGAGCAGTCCGCCCGAGAGGATGTCGCTGGTGCTTTCGATGCGCCCGATCTGCGTCCCCGCATTGACGAAGACGAAGGTGCCGGCGAGCATCCCGATCTGGCTTACCACCCAGAAGGTGACGAGCCGCATGCGGGTCATGCCCATGCCGAGATTGATCAGGAAGAAGGGGATCGCCGGATTGAGCCGCAAGGTGAGCAGGTAGAAGATGCCGTCACGTGCGATCCCTTCGTCGATCGCGCCCAATCGGGCACCGAACCGCGCCGCGACCCAGTCGCGCAGCAAGTAGCGGGCGCCCAGAAAGGCGAGGCTCGCTCCGATCGTCGAGGCGAAGGAGGCGAGCAGCAGCCCCTCCCACAATCCGAACAATGCGCCGGCCGCCAGCGTCAGGATTGCAGCGCCGGGCAAAGAAAGGGCGGTCACCACGATGTAGAGCAGCAGGAAGGCGGCAGCGGCAGCGAGCGGCTGCGCGGCGATCGCCGCCTGGATGGTCTCGCGGCTCTCCTTGAGCCGCGCCAGGGTCAGCCATTCGCGCAGCGGGGACAGGAAAAGCGCGGCGATCAGCACCACGACGAGTAGCAGAAGGAGGATCTTGCCGTGCCGCTTCATTCTTGCCCTTCCCGCCCGTGTCGGAGAGGCTTAACAGCGGGACAGGCCCCACACCATCCCGCCTTAAGGAGGGCGCCATCGCCACCAGGATCGCGCACAATCCGTCGCCGTTCGCCGATCTGTCCGCGCGGCCGCTCGACGCCGCGAAGTTCCGGGACCCGCTGGTCACGGCGAAGGGCGAGCGTCGGGCCTCCGTCGCCTTGCGCGCGCTCGAGACTCTGTGGCTCAACACCGGAACCCTGTGCAATCTCGCCTGCACCAGCTGCTACATCGCAAGCAGCCCGCGCAACGATGCGCTCGTCTATCTGAGCCTCGCCGAAGCGGTGGCCTATCTGGAGGAAGCGGCCGCGCTCGGAACGCGCGAGATCGGCTTCACCGGCGGCGAGCCGTTCATGAACCCGGACATGGTGCCGATGATTGCGGCGGCCCTGGCGCGCGGCTTCGACGTGCTGGTGCTGACCAACGCGATGCGGCCGATGCGGCGGTTCGAGGCGGCGCTAGCGCCCCTCGCCGGGCCGAAGCTGACGATGCGGGTCAGCCTCGATCATCACAGCCAGTCGGTACACGAGGCCGAGCGCGGCGCCGGCACCTGGGCCAAGGCGGTCGATGGCCTGCGCTGGCTGTCGGAAGCCGGTTTCCGCGTCGCGGTCGCCGGCCGGCAGCTTCCCGGGGAGACCGAGGCGGAGGCGCGTGCCGGCTATCAACGCCTGTTCGAGGCGCTCGGCATCACGGTCGATGCCGGGCTCGTCCTGTTCCCGCCGATGGACGCGGCGGCCGACGTGCCCGAGATCACCGAAGCCTGCTGGGACATTCTCCACCTTTCGCCCGATGCGATGATGTGCGCGTCGAGCCGGATGGTGGTGAAGCCGCGCGGCGCCGATCGGCCGCACGTCGTCGCCTGCACCTTGCTCCCCTACGATCCCCAGTTCGCGCTCGGCGAGACGCTGGCGGACGCGTCCGGCAAGGTGATGCTCAACCATCCGCATTGCGCCAAATTCTGCGTGCTGGGGGGCGCCAGCTGTTCCGGCTGAGCGTGGTCGTGCCGACGCTCGACGCGGCGGCGACCCTGCCGGCCTGCCTTGCGGCGCTCGCCGGGGCCGACGAGGTGATCGTCGCCGACGGCGGGTCGGCCGATGCGACGTGCGACATCGCCGCGACCGCCGGGGCGACGGTGATCGTCGGTGCACGGGGCAGGGGACGCCAGCTTGCGGCGGGCGCGGAGGCCGCGAGCGGCGACTGGCTGCTGTTCCTTCATGCCGACACGATCCTCTCCGCCGATTGGCGGTCGGCGGTGCTCGACCATGTTCGGGCGGCACCGGACCGTCCCGGCTGCTTCCGCTTTCAACTCGACGATAGAGCCTGGCAGGCGCGGCTGATCGAGCGCGGGGTCGCCGTGCGGGTCCGGCTCCTCGGGCTGCCTTATGGCGACCAGGGGCTGCTGGTCTCGCGGCCGGTGTACGATGTCGCCGGCGGCTACCGCCCGCTGCCGTTGATGGAGGATGTCGATCTCGTCCGCCGCCTCCTGCGGCCGGCACTGCTGGGCGCGGATGCGGTCACGTCCGCCGACCGCTGGCGCCGCGACGGCTGGTTCCGCCGCTCGGCGCGCAATCTCGCCTTGCTGACGCTCTGGCGGCTCGGCCTGAGCCCGGCGGCGGCGGCGCGGCTCTACGGCTGAGGGGGGCTGAATCCGGCACTCCAATTCCGGCGTGATGCTGTAGAGTCGACGCCATGCAGATCAGGAAAGCCGAACCCGGGGACGTTGCGGCGATCGCCGCGATCATCCTGCCGACTATCCGGGAAGGCGCGACTTACGCGCTCGACACCGACATGTCGGAAGCCGAGGCGCTCGCTTATTGGCTCGGCGCCGACAAGGAGACCTTCGTCGCCGAGGAAGACGGTGGGCTCATCGGCACCTATTACATGAAAGAAAATCAGCCCGGCGGCGGCGCGCATGTCTGCAATTGTGGCTACATGACGAGCCCTGCCGCGGCCGGTCGTGGCGTCGCCCGCCGCATGGGACTCCATTCGCTCGAACTGGCACGGGTTCGGGGTTATCTTGCGATGCAGTTCAACTTCGTCGTCACCACCAACGTGCGTGCCGTGCGCCTTTGGGAGTCGCTCGGCTTCGATGTCGTCGGTCGATTACCCGGAGCCTTCCGCCACCCGGAGCAAGGCTTCGTCGACGCATTGGTGATGTACCAGGCTCTGTGAGACCGGGGACGCGCGGATCAGCCGCGCGTGCGAACCGCATGATGCTCGACGAGCCGCAGTTCGAATTCCTCCGGCTCGGAGAAACTGACGAAGACGATGTCGAGCGCATCGTCGGCGAAGAGCTGGATGGCGCGGTCGATCGCCCCGTCGATCCAGGTCGCATCGTTCCCGAAGGCGCCGCCGCCGAGCCGGGTAAGCAAGACACGGTTCGACCCGCCCCGGGCAGCGTTGACGGCGGCGGCGTGGAGCGTCGCTTCATAGGCCGCTTCAAGGACGAGACAGGCAAGCGGGCGCCACACGGCAGGCTGAAGCCCCGAATAGCGTACCGGCATCGCCGAGCAGAATGCCTGCGAGACGCTTGGGCCCGATGCGATGTCGGTGACCTCCACATTCTCATGCAGACCGATCTTGAGGCAGGCGCGGAGGACATCGAGATCGTCCGGATCGGCGCTGGTCAGCCCGTCGGATATGCGCTGCAACGTGCTGCTGCTCGGCAATGCATAGCCATTCTCCATCGACCAGAGTTGGGCGTCCGGAGCGTCGATCCTCTCGGCCAGGCTGCGCTGGAACAGATCGAGTGTATCGAGCTGGCGGTCCGCGGTCTGACCCGTACGGTCGCCGATCGGGGCGAAATAGTTGCGGTAGATCGTCGCGGCGCCCGCGGCCATCGCGCAGGCCGGCCCCTGGGTGCGATCCCACTGATAGCGTGTGACGCCGTCTTCCGGCGTGATCTCCGGGCCAGTCATTTCTAAGAGGTTGAACTGCGATGCGACCTGGAACAGCGCCCCTTCATTCTTCGGATCGGCATGCATTTGCCGGACGTCGCCGGAGCAGGTGCCGAGTTTCAGACGTCCCTTGCGGCGCCCGGCTGCAGATGCGACGCGCAGTTCGGCCAGGCTCGGCATGCTCAGCGCGCCGATGCCGTAGCTCCGGCCATTGACCCTGGAGTGCAGGCGTCCGTCCGCTGCCTCGAGCCGCTTTCGCGTTTCAGGATACGACATTTCCGCAAAGCCGGTGAGGCGCTCGAACCAGTCCATCTCTGCTCCTCTGGGTGCCGCCGCGCAGCGGGCTGCGCCTCCGCTTACGCGCATTACGATCCTGTGATCGTTTTTTCCGTCATTGCTGACGAACAATGTTCGTTTCCTCGGCGCGGATCGGGCGCATAGCCTTTCAGGATAAAAGGAGAGAGGAGCTGAAGGCATGGACAGGAGGACAGCTGATGCCCCGAGTCGAGGAGCCCGCTCGCGCCGTCCTGAATCGCTGACGTGAGACGCGGCTCGCACAAGAGGCCCGGTCCCCGCAAACGGGTCCGTGTCGCGAGTCATGGCTTTGATGGCCTGCTTTGAGCAGCAGATACGAGGCAGCGAGATGGCAAAGACCCCCTATATCGAGAGTGCCGACGGCGTGTTCGTCGAAAGCGCCGAAGTGGTCAACATCGCAGGGCGAATGACTCCGCGGGAGACCGCAATCAGCTTCGATGTCGACGATTGGGTAATCGTCGAAGGTACCGGTGCGCCGATCGGCCAGTCGACCAAGGCTTATTATCCGATCCCCAACCGGCCGCCGACGAGCATCCTGCGCTGCCGGCTCCATAATGACGAGCGCCGGCTTCACGCCCTGCGCACGGCCGGTGCGGCGCCGATCCAGGCCGAGCTCGAGCTCGACATTCAGGCGACGCAGGACGGCACCAGCAGCGGCGCGGTCAGCCATCGTCCGCCGCCGGAAGCCGGTGCGGAGGGGGGCGCGGACGCTCCGGCGGAGCGCCTGTGCGGGCGGCTGCTGATTACCCAGGATCGCTTCCAGTTCATCGTCGACCGATTGAAGCAGCCGGGCGCACGCTTGCGGCTGATGATCAAGCTACCGCTGTACAAGAGCGCGATCGCCCATGCCGTCGACAGCGAGCGGATGACCCAGGATCTGTATCTCCGCTACGGCGAGACGGTGCCGCTCACCGGTTACTCGATCGAAGTGCTGTTCGGGCCGATGCGGGACGGAGGCCGCACCGCGTAGGGACGCAAGCCCGGCGCCGCGGCCGTCCTCTCGCGTCTGCCGTTCGTCGATCCGGAGCGCACGTTGATCGGCGGCCCTGGCAGCCGGCAGGTTCCCCGAAGTGTCCCGTCGCGCGGCGCGTGCCTTTCGCGCAGCATCGGCCGATCGAGACTGTCTCACCCTGGTGGTTCCACTGGAAGGGACGATACGATGCGGAAATCACTTCATGCGGCGCTGATCGCCGTCTCCCTCATCGCCGGCGGCGCCGCCGCGGCCGATCCCGTGACCGTCCGTATCCGTCACGGCGATCTCGATCTCGCCAGCCCGGCGGGGCGCGCGATCTTCGACAAGAGGGTTCGGGCCGCGGCGACCCGGATCTGCGGGATGCCGCCGGTGATGGATGACCCGACCTTCTGGGCGGTGAGCGGCTGCCGCGCCCAGGTGATCCGGTCGAGCGAGACCGGCGTCGCGGTGAGTCTCGCTTCGCGACGAAGCGACGCGCCGATATCGGGCGCCCGCTGAGCGAACCGGACGCTCGCTCGCGCCTTTTCGAGACGGCTGGTCCTCGCCGAACTTTCCCGGCACAATCGCCGGAGGAGGGAAAGCAGGAATGGCAAACGTCGATCGCGGGACCGCGGGCAGGGGCATCGCGCTCGTCGGTGCCTTGCTCGCCGGCCTTGGAGTCGCGCTTGGCGCGTTCGGCGCGCATGGCCTCCGCGCGATCCTCGACGCGCAGGCGCTCGGCTGGTGGCAGACCGGCGTCCAGTACCAGATGTGGCATGCCGTCGCTCTGATCGCGCTCACGGCCCTCCGCGGCGTGCGCACCCATGTGCCCGCCTGGCTGATCGCCGCCGGCACGATCGTCTTTTCCGGATCGCTCTACATCATGGCGTTGACCGGCGCGCGCTGGCTCGGCGCGGTGACTCCGATCGGCGGCCTGCTGATGATCGCGGGCTGGTGCCTGCTGGCGTGGCGGCTGTCGAATCCACGGACCACGGCCACCTCTCAGGACTAGATGTTTCGGCCTTGTCCCGATGGGAACGGTCACTATCTCACACTTGGTGCCCTAGTCACGCCGCATTGTCGTGTGTATAGGCGCGCGAAATCCCTATCCTGACAGGACCTATTCTAATGAGCCTCCGCAACGTGGCGATCATTGCGCACGTCGATCACGGCAAGACCACGCTCGTCGACCAGCTGTTCCGCCAGTCCGGCACCTTCCGTGACAATCAGCGCGTCGAAGAGCGCGCGATGGACTCGAACGATCTCGAGAAGGAGCGGGGGATCACCATTCTCGCCAAGTGCACGTCGGTCGACTGGACCGCGGCCGACGGCGAATCCGCGCGGATCAACATCGTCGACACACCGGGCCACGCCGATTTCGGCGCCGAGGTGGAGCGGATCCTGTCGATGGTCGACGGCGTCATCCTGCTCGTCGACGCTGCCGAAGGCCCGATGCCGCAGACCAAGTTCGTCACCGGCAAGGCGCTCGGCCTCGGCCTCAAGCCGATCGTCGTCGTCAACAAGATCGACCGTCCCGATGCGCGTCCGGCCGAAGTGCTCGACGAATGTTTCGAGCTTTTCCTCAGCCTCGACGCCAATGACGAGCAGCTCGATTTCCCGGTCCTCTACGCATCGGGTCGCGCCGGCTACGCCGGCGAGACCGACGACGTTCGCTCGGGCGACCTCAAGCCGCTGTTCCAGAAGATCGTCGATCATGTTCCCGATCCGGGCCTCGACAAGCAAGGCGAGTTCAGGATGCTCGCCACCCTGCTCGACCGCGATCCGTTCCTCGGCCGCATCCTCACCGGCCGCATCGAGAGCGGCAAGCTGGACGTCAACATGCCGATCAGCGCGATCGACGTCGACGGCAAGCCGGTCGAAGCGGGCCGCGCCACCAAGGTTTTCGCCTTCCGCGGCCTCGACCGCGTTCCGGTCGAGCATGCCGAAGCAGGTGACATCGTCGCCATTGCCGGCCTCGCCAAAGCGACCGTGTCGAACACCATCGCCGCGCCCGGCGTGACGGTGCCGGTGCCCTCGCGTCCGATCGATCCGCCGACGCTGGCGATGAGCTTCGCGGTGAACGACAGTCCGTATGCCGGTAAGGAAGGCGACAAGGTGCAGAGCCGCGTCATCCGCGATCGCCTGGAGCGCGAGGCCGAGACCAACGTCGCGATCCGCATCACCACCGCGTCGGACAATGACAGTTTCGAAGTCGCCGGCCGCGGCGAGCTTCAGCTCGGCGTGCTGATCGAGACGATGCGCCGCGAGGGCTTCGAGCTTTCGATCAGCCGTCCGCGAGTGCTGTTCAAGGACGGTCCGAGCGGCCGTGAAGAGCCCTATGAGACGGTGGTCGTCGACGTCGACGACGAGCATAGCGGCACCGTCGTCGAGAAAATGGCGATGCGCAAGGCCGAGATGACCGACATGCGTCCGTCGGGCGGCGGCAAGACCCGCCTGACCTTCTCGGCGCCGTCCCGCGGCCTGATCGGCTATCACGGCGAATTCCTGTCCGACACCCGCGGCACCGGAATCATGAACCGGCTGTTCGAGAAATACGGACCGTATAAGGGCCCGATCTCGGGCCGCCAGAACGGCGTGCTGATCTCGATGGAGCAGGGCGATGCCGTCGCTTACTCGCTCAACATGCTCGAGGAGCGGGGCATCCTGTTCATCGCACCGGGCGAGAAGCTGTACGAAGGCATGATCATCGGCGAGAATGCCAAGCCGCAGGATCTCGAAGTCAATCCGCTGAAATCCAAGCAGCTGACCAACTTCCGCGCGTCGGGCGGCAAGGACGATGCGATCCGCCTGACTCCCCCGAAGCGGATGACGCTGGAGCAGGCGATCGCCTACATCCAGGACGACGAGCTGGTCGAGGTCACGCCCAAGTCGATCCGCCTGCGCAAGCGCCACCTCGATCCGCACGAGCGCAAGCGCCAGTCGCGCAAGTCCGAAGCGGCGTAAGCGCCGCCTACAGAATTTCTTAAGTCGAACCGGATTAGCCTCTCTCCCAATCGGAGAGGGGCTTTTTCATGCTGGACATCATCATACGGCCGTGGCTGCACGCATTCACCTTTCAAGGACGGGCAACGCGGACGGAATATTGGTTGTTCGCGTTACAGCTGGTGATCGTCATCGCCTGTGAGTTCATCCTGTTGTTGGGCGCGGCGGGAAGCAGCGGTTTGGCCGGGATCGGCATTGTCGGCGCAATCATTCTGATCGCGTCGTTCGTCTTCGCCTTCATCGCCAATCTCACGGCGACGGTGCGCCGGCTGCACGACCAGGACAAAACGGGGTGGTTCTATCTGGTCCAGTTCATCCCCATGGTCGGCGGCCTGATCTTCTTCGTGCTGACGCTGTGGCCGGGCACGCCGGGCGAGAATTCCTACGGCTACGATCCGCGCGAGGGCGATTATTCCGGGTCGATGGCGCGCGTTTTCTCCTGAGGAGGGGCTCTCTCCGTAACCGAAGACTTGCGGCCGGGCTTTCGCCTGTTCTCGTTTCGGGCTGGTAGCCCGCTCCCTTGCTGCGCTAAGAGGCGCAGGCACTCGGGTAAGGGGGATTTCACATGTCGGACTATATCAAGGGCCCTTGGCGGCGCGCGCTGGATTTCAAGGGACGCTCGACGCGAACTGAATATTGGCTGTTCCAGCTGCAGATGCCGATCGTCCTTGGTGTCGGCTTCGCGATTGGTGCCCTCGTCGGCACTGAATGGATGACCTACATCCTGGGCGGCTTGCTGGTGCTGGCCTTCATTCCCTGGTTCATCGCTTCGCTGGCGATCGGCGTGCGCAGGTTGCACGATCATGACAAAAGCGGCTGGTGGCTGTTGATCGGCCTCATTCCCTATGTCGGCGGTGTCATCCAACTGGTTCTGATGCTCCTGCCCGGCGATCAGGGCGACAATCGTTACGGCTACAATCCTCGTTACGGCGATACTGCCGACCAGATGACTCGCGTCTTCTCCTGATCCGCGCGCGCGGCGCAAATCACGCTTCCGCGCCCATGTTGACGATGGTCAGATATTCGTCGTCGCGGACCGGCGAGACGGAGAGGCGGGACTGGCGCAGCATCTCGAGCGCGGCGAGCCTCGGCTCCGTCCTGATCGCGCTGAGCGGCACCGGAACGGCAAGCGCCCGCACCGGCTCGACCGCGACCGAGACCCAGTCGCCGTCGGCGCCGTCGGGCTTGCCCTCGCGTGCGATGCGCATGATGCCGACCACCGCCTTGTCGCCGCCGCTATGGTAGAAGAGCGCCTGGTCGCCCGCCTTCATCGCGCGCAGGTGGAGCCGGGCGGCGGCATTGCGGACACCATCCCATTCGGTGCCGCCGTTGCGGACGAGGTCGTCCCAGCTGTAGCTTCCGGGTTCTGATTTCATCAGCCAATAGGCCATGATGGCGCCTCCTTGTCGCCAGCGTAGATTTTTCCGGCGCGGCGCGCCACAAGGAGCACGATGCGACGCGCCCTGATCCTTCTCCCGCTCATCCTCGCAGGCTGCGGCCAGCCGGTGCGGGACGATCATTTCACCAATGCGCAGCAGCCTGCCGAGCAGGCGCCGTCGGCGCCGGAGGTGGCACCGCCGGTGGCCGTACGTGTCGGCGAACTCGGGCCGAATTTCGATGCCTGCCCGTCGATCGGGACGGCGCGACGGATCGAGACTGGTGCCGGCCTGGCGCTGCGGGCAGGTCCGTTCGATTATGCCGAGCAGACCGGGACGATCCCGTCGAGCGCCCGCTTCTTCGTCTGCACCCGCTCCCTCGACCAGAAATGGCTCGGGATCGTGCTTCACGAAAGCGGGCAGCCGAGCCCGGGCTGCGGAGTCTCTGAGCCGGTCACGCAGCGCCGGGCCTATGAAGGCCCCTGTCGCTCCGGGTGGGTTGCAAGCGCGGGAGTCAGGCTGGTCGCCGATGTCGGCGCGTCGAGCAAGGCGAATCGCTCCGAGCCGGAACCGGAGCCTGCGCGTTAGATCGCGAAGCACAAAGGTTCCATCGGCGGGCGAATAAATCTTCGGCATGCCCCCTCGGGGACACGGCTCATCGTGGACTCGCCGTCTGCGGGTTGAACCCCGGTGATTCCCCCTCCATCATTCAATCACGAGAGAAGAGCGGACCGGTTTTGCGCAGAGGCGGAGCCAGTCACGCGAGACGGGGGCGATCAGCGTGCGGTTTTCTTCGCACGGGGGGATCTCCAGCCGCATAGTTTTGGAAGCTTATGAACCGATCCAATCGGGCCGCGGCACTGTCCGCGACCTCCGCTGCACTCGTCGTTGCACTCAGCTATTCAGCGCCGTCCCAGGCCCAGAACACCTCTTTTTCCATCACCAGAGCTCCGATTCTTACGAGCACGGTCACCAATATTGGCGCCGTCAGCCACACCGCATCCCCTCATTATGCGACTGCGCCTGCGAGCGCCACGGAGAGGGTAAGCGACGGCAACAGCCTCGGCACCCCAGCATCGGCCAGGCCTGCGCTCGACAGTGCGCCGATGGTCGATGTCTCCCTCGACCGGATCGACATCAAGGTAACGCCGCCCGCAGCACAGGGCGCCGTGTCCGAAAAGAAGGGTTTCTTCGGCAATCTGTGGACCAAGGCGACGGCCTTGCTCGGCATCGGTCCGTCGACCCCGCCGACTCTCGACCAGCTCGTCGTCACCTATGCCGGCGAACAGACCGAAACGCCGGAGCAGGATTGCCTCGCCAAAGCGGTCTATTTCGAGGCCCGGGGCGAATCGCTCGAAGGTCAGCTCGCCGTTGCACAGGTCGTGCTCAACCGCGCCGCCTCCGGCCGCTATCCGGCTTCCGTGTGCGGGGTGGTCACCCAGCCGCGGCAATTCTCGTTCATCAGCCGCGGCAAGTTCCCGACGCCGGACATGCGCTCGGACGCCTGGCGCAGGGCGGTGGCGGTGTCGCGAGTCGCTCAGGAGAGGCTCGCCGGAACATTGGCGTCGGACGTGCTCTGGTATCACGCCTCCTATGTCTCGCCGGGCTGGGGCAAGCGCCTCCGCCGCTCCGCGCAGATCGGCACCCACATTTTCTATTCCTGATCCGGCCCTAACCCTGATCCGCTTTCCGGCGCAGCGTCCGAAACGTGATCGAGTAACGAAGCTCTTCCATCACCGGGATGCTGTGCTCCCATTCGTCGCGTGCCGGGCCGCGCAACAGGTAGACCGAGCGCGGCGCCGCGATCACGTTCGCCCGCTCCCAGCGATCCCCCTGTCTCCGCCGGAAGCGCAAGCGCGCCCGGGCAAGCAGCGACACGCCAAGGACATCTCCGAACACCGGCTTGTCGCGATGCCAGCCGATGCCGGCGCCCGGCGCATATTCGATGATCAGCGCGTGGACGAGCGCCGCGCCTTCGATCCCCGCGAACACCGCGGCGCGATCGCGCACGGGGAACAGCCAGTCGGGCATCGGCTCGGCCTCATGCAGGCCGCTGCCGTCGAAGGCATAATGCCAGCCGAACGAGACCGTCCGCCGGTTGCCGAGATAATTCTGGAATTCGAACGCCTGGAACGGGAGATCGGCGAGGCGCGCGACCAGATCCTGTTCCTCGGCCGGCGTGATCAGCGCCTCACCATAGACCAGGCCTGCAGGCAGCGCGGGCGGAGTCGGTCCTCCGAACAGGTTCAGCTGGGCCATCGTCCGGCCATCCTCTCGATCAGCAATTTCTTCATCCTTTCCGTGGCATGCATGCGGGAATCCGTATCCTGGGGAGCGTAATGCCCGATATCCGTTCCATGATCCCTCTGCGCCGCGACACCGGTCCGGGCCCGGAAGGTCGCAAGTCCGGCAAAGCTGCGGCCGAGAAGACGACCAACGGAGCCGGCCGGTCCGGCCTCACCAGGATCGCGATCAAGCGGGAGCAGGCGCGCACCAGCAATCACCGCATCGAAGACCGGCTGGGCGGCCTCGTCGAGGAAACCACGATCGTGTTTCGACGGAAGCGCTTGCGGGTGTGCGTGGTCAACGTCTCCTCGCGCGGCGCGATGATCGAATGCGACCTTCCGGCCCGTGTCGGCGAGCCGATCGATATCTTCTTCACCGACGATCACCGGACCAAAACCGTGGTCCGCTGGCTGCGCAACGGCCGGTTCGGCGTGGAGTTCGTCGAGGAAATGATCTGCTGGGATGCGACCCAGGCAAACGGGCCGATCCTGCGCTTCGCACCGCTGGTCGAGGATGACCAGCGGCCCGCGCCGCGCAAGGTGAGCGACCGCGCACCGCGTCAACGGGTCGCCCGGCGCGGATCGCTGCTGGCCTGCGATCTGTTCGTTCCGGTTCGCATTCGCGACCTGTCGCCGGGCGGCGCCGGCATCGAATGCGACCGGACGCTCCGCGCGGGCAGGGAGGTGGAGCTCGATCTCGGCGAGGCGGGCATCCGTAGCGCGCAGGTGCGCTGGTCCCGCAACGGCCAGGTCGGGCTGCGCTTCACGAGCGAATTCGATCTCAGTGCCTTGCCCCCGGGGAGCTCAGGCCGCGCCTGAGCATCGGGAGGCCTGCTCGGCCCCGGTCCGCAGGGTTGGGCAGCCCAAGTGCCGTAGCGTGAACGACACGGGTGCTTAACGATCCGCATCCTTGCCGCATTCGGCCGCTTTGCTGCTGTACGCCGCGCAGAGTGCAGCGTTAGAAGTCGTTCTTCGCTCTGCTTGCGAAGGAGGATTGATTGGCCCGCATTTCCCCGACCGATGAACTGTCGGTGCCGCATGGGGAAATGACGCTTCAAACGCGGCAGACTATCCCGATCCTGCGTTACTCGACCGACCACCTGCCGGAACAGCAGCGCTATGAAGAATGGTTGCGCCGCGATTGGCCGCGCACCGAGCCCATCTACCGGACCGAGCGCACCGAGCCGTTCAACACACGCTGGGAGTCCGCACAGCTCGGCCCGGTGATCTTCGTCTACACGGAGATCACGGGGATGCATTGGGAGCGTCGGGCCGAGGACATCCGGTCGTCGGATTTCGATCCGATCATCGTCAGCATGATGATCGATGGCCTGGCCCAAGGCGATCTCGACGGCCGCGCCTTTCGGGAGCCGTCGGGCACGCTGCATTTCCACGACCTCGGCCGCCCCTCGCTGCACGTTTCGACGGCGAGCCGGACCTACGCGATCGTCATGCCCCGCCCGGTGGCGGAGGAATGGATCGGCCCCGTCTACGATCTCCATGGCCTGGTCGTCGAGGAAGAGCCCGCCGCGATGCTGTTCTCGCATGCGGCGCAGACCCACAAGGCGTTGCCGCGGCTCGACATCGCCGCTGCGGAACGGCTCGGCCGGACGTTCCTCGAACTGATCGCGATCGCAGCAGCGGAGGTACGTCCGCGCGAGGCGGCGCGCGTCAGCCCGGAAGCGGCGCTCCGCCGCCGAGCCGAGGAGGAGATCGAGCGGCGGCTCGGCTCCACCAGTCTCACCGTGGCCTGGTTGTGCGATCGTCTCGGCGTGTCACGCGCCCGCCTGTTCCGCGCGTTCCAGTCCGAAGCGGGGATCCACACGTACATCCTGCGGCAGCGGCTCGAACGGGCGCGCACCGCCCTTGCCGATCTCGATCGGGGAGAGCCGATCGGGACGATCGCCCATCGGCTCGGCTTCAGCGATCCCGGCCATCTCAGCCGCAGCTTCCGCGCCCGTTTCGGCATGAGCCCGCGCGACTACCGCCAGCTGGTTTCGGCAAACAGCACCGGTTCTCCAGCGGAGGCGTGAGGGGGCCTTTACGGGATCGCGCTCGCCCATCGGACCCGTCGTGCCGAACCGGAAAGGCCGAAGCCGCCATTGAGTCTTGGCGCTTCGCTCCCAACCCCGTCGTTGCGCTCGTCGAGGTCCTCTCCTTATCTTTTCTTTAATCGAAGGCAGTAAAGAGGAGCTTCGACAGGCTCGGCCCGAACGGGGTGGAGGGGGCTGGTCGGGAGCGTCAGAGTCGAGATATGCAGCTCAGTGCGTCTGCCGCGGGTGACGTGGACGTGGCAGTCAGTACACGCCGAAACCTTTGCACCGCATCGTCGCTCGTCAAGGCAAGTGTCCATGTTTTGGCGCGCGGCTCATCACCCCGTTCGGGCTGAGCTTGTCGAAGGCCTTTCCTTCGGTCTTCCGTCACCGAAGGCCTCGAAAGGAGGGCTTCGGCGCGAAGGTCCAGGCGCTCGCTGTTCGCAGGTCAGCCTGCGAGCTTCGCCGCAGCTCTGCGTGCGGCTGCCTCTCGAAGGGCCTGGAACTCGGCCGCCGCGGCGACCACGGTTTGCGTTAAGGACGGCTCCGCATGCACAGGCGATCCGCCGGAAAAGGGCGGCTTCGGATCATATTCCATCGTGAGCTGTGCGGCGCGGGCCAGCTCGTCTCCGAAGATCCGTGCCGCGAGAACAAGCGCAAAATCGATCCCCGAGGTCACGCCGGCGCCGGTGACCCGATCACGATCGATCACCACGCGTTCAGAGACCGGCGTAGCGCCAAACAGATAAAGCTGAGGCAAGGATTGCCAATGGCAGGTCGCACGGTAGCCGGTGAGCAGGCCCGCTGCCGCAAGCACGAGCGAGCCGGTGCAGACGGACGTAACGTAGGCAGCGCCAGATGCCTGCTGCCTCAGAAATGCCAGCACCTCCTCATCCTCCATCAGGGCTAACTGGCCCGGTCCGCCGGGCACGAACAAAATGTCGGCCGGGGGAGAGTCGGCGAGGCACGTTGAGGGAATGATGCGAAGGCCGCTGGCATCCCTCACCGGATCCTGGCCTTTCCAGACGATCTCGATCTTCATCTCGGGAAATCGCGAGAAGACCTCGAATGGGCCGGTAAGGTCCAGCTGGGTCATGTCCGGGTAGGCAAGCATGACGATCTGCATGGCGGCTCCTCTTCGGGTTCCGGCGAAGGCCCGTCGGCGCCGCTCGCCGCTTTGTATCGCATCGCCAACGTCGAGAGCGGCCGTCCCAAGTGTCGTTGCGGTCTTCCAACCCTGTTCGGGCTGAGCTTGTCGAAGCCCTCTCCTTACGTCTTCCATCCAAATAAGGGAGAAAAAAGGGCTTTGATAAGCTCAGCCCGAACAGGCTGAGCCTGCGAAGGTTGGGTCGCCCGAATGCGTGCCCTCAATGGGTCGCCTTCAGCGCGTCCGCGAGCAAACGAAAATCCTTTTCGCGGGGGCTGCCCTTGCGCCAGATCAGGGCGATGCGGCGGAAGGCGTGTTCGGCATCGAGCGGAAAGGCGACGACCCCGGTACCGTCGAGAATACCGGCATCGACCGCCATTTCCGGCACCATGGTGACTCCGAGGCCGTTGCCGACCATTTGTACCAGGGTGTGCAGCGAGGTGCCGAGCATCGTCGCCTCGGCGCGAAGCTCCGGCCGGTTGCAGGCGGCCAGGGCGTGTTCGCGCAGGCAATGGCCGTCCTCGAGCAGCAGCAGCCGGGTTTCGTCGATCGCGCCCGGAGGAACGCTGGCGGCGCCGCCGACCGGGGCGTCGCCGGGCGGGAAAGCGACGAACAGGCGATCTTCGAACAAAGGTTCGGCCTCGATGTCGCCGCAGCCATAAGGAAGCGCGAGCAGGACGCAGTCGAGCTGGCCGCGGTGGAGACTGTCGCAGGCGGCCTGGCTCGTCTCCTCGCGCAGGAACAGGCGCAGATCGGGCCAGTCGACCCGAAGCTTGGGCAGCAGGCGCGGCAGCACGAACGGCGCGATCGTCGGAATGACGCCCATGCGGAGCTCGCCCGACAGGGGTTTGCCGGCGGCGCGGGCGAGATCGGCAAGCTCCTCGGCCTCGCGCAGCACCCGCCGCGCCTTCTCGGCGATGCGATCGCCAAGCGGGGTGAAGCGGACGACCCGCCGGGTGCGCTCGACCAGGGTTACGCCGATCAGGATCTCGAGCTCGCGCACACCCGCCGAGAGGGTCGACTGGGTGACGAAGCAGGCGTCGGCAGCCCGCCCGAAATGCCCCTGGTCCTTCAGCGCCACGAGATATTGAAGCTGCTTCAGGGTCGGCAGGTAGGTGGTCATCGTTATCGCCTCAGTCGATCAGTGCCCCATCTTTAATGGGATGCGCCGATAAAGGCGAGTCAGGATTGCTGCGTATCCGTCGGCTTTGACGGCCCGCTCACCGCTTGGCCGCGAACCAGATGACGTGGCGCGGTCCCTTGCCGCTCTGGCGGGCGCGGACGGCGACCTCCTCGACCGCGAACCCGGCCTCGCGCAGGCGTTTGGCGAATTTCACGTCGGGAGCGGCCGACCAGACCGCCAGGATGCCGCCGGGCTTCAGCGCCGCTTTCGCCGCGGCGAGCCCGCTTGCGGAGTAGAGGCCGTCATTGGCGGCGCGGGTGAGGCCGTCCGGCCCGTTGTCGACGTCGAGCAGGATCGCGTCATAGGCATTGGCTTCGGCGCGGATCAACGCACCGACATCGTCCAGCACCACCCGAACCCGGCGATCGTCGAGGCAGCCGGCGGCAAGCTCCGCCATCGGTCCGCGTGCCCAGTCGATGATCTTGGGGACCAGCTCGGCGACGGTCAGACGGGCCTTGGGGCCGAGCGCAGCCAAAGCGGCGCGCAGGGTGAAGCCCATGCCATAGCCGCCGATCAGCAGATGCGGGTCGGCCGGAGCGGGTTTCCGCAACGCGAGCCGCTCGCAGGTCATCACCGCCAGCGCTTCCTCGGAGCCGCTCATCCGGCTGTTCATCAGCTCGTTGCGATCAAGCACGATCATGAAGTCCGCACCGCGCCGGAACAGCCGCAGCGGCTCGCCGCCGGGCACGTCGGCAATGTCGATGAGTTCGCGGGGGATCATGCAAAGGCTCCAGAAAATGGGTGCGCGCCGCCTACAGCATTGTGCTGGCCGCTGCACGTGGGCGTGTCCGCAGGCAGGATCGGCCATGCCAGAGCGGATCGCCGGCCGCCGCAGGACACCAAGCTTCTCCCGCCAGCGATTTCGGTGCCGTGGGGTGGAAGCCGGCTGTCTGCCAAGGCTTTGCCAGGATCCGCCGCTCGTTCGCGAACATCTCGTCGAGACACGTCATGCGCCCACAACCGCTCATTGCCGTCACCGATGTCGAAGCGAGCAGCCGATGGTATCAGCAGCCGCTCGGCTGCCGCAGCGATCATGGCGGCTCCACGTGCGAGCGGGGGGGGGGGGCACCGACAGGCTTGAGCTTTTCCCGATCTTCGGCGTTGATCCGGCCAATGCACGTGTTCATCGATTTCGAGGCTTCCTCGCTCAGCAAGACCGGTTACCCGATCGAGGTCGGCTGGGTGTTCGAGGACGGCCGGTCCGAAAATCACCTGATCCGGCCGGCGCCGCAATGGACCGACTGGGATGAGAAATCCGAGGCGATACACGGCATCAGCCGCGAAACCCTGGAGCGCGACGGCACGCCGCACGACATCGTCGCGGCGCAGCTGGTGGCGGCGCTGACCGGCCACCGCGTGTTCGCCAGCGCGCCGTCGTGGGACGGCAAGTGGCTCAGCGCCTTGCTGCGCGCGGCCGGGCTGCCGCGCCACGCGATCCGCCTGCAGGACACCGAGCTTGCCCAGCATGAGAGCGCCGTCGCACTCCTCACCGGGCTGCTGCCGCCGGCCGAGCGGATGGTTCGGGTGCGAGCGATCATGGCGCGGGTGCGCAGCGAAGGGGAGGCGCGTCCGGTGCGTCACCGTGCGGTCGCCGATGCGGAGGAGGAATTGCGTCGGTGGCGGGAGGTGATGCGGCTGGCGGAAGAGGAAGCGGCGGCTGCGCTCTAGCGGGCGCCGTTCGTGCGCGTGCCGACGTAGGCGACGAAGGCGTCGAGGAAGGCCTGCAGCCGTTCCTCGGTGGTGGGGTCGACGAGCTTGCCCTCCGCAAAGGCCTTGCCGGCGCCGGAAACGAGCAGGCGCCCGCCATTCCAGGTGTCGCATCCAAGGGTGCGCAGCACCGGCAGCCAGGAATTCTGGCTGAGGATCGTGCCGAAGCCGCCGAGCGACGCGCCCATGATCGCGACCGGCTTGCCGCCGAAGACACGGGCGATGTCGGAGGAGGGGCGGGAGGTCCAGTCGATGGCATTCTTGAACACGCCGGGGATCGAATTGTTATATTCCGGCGTGGCGAGCAGCAGCCCGTCGCAGGCGACGATCTGCTGCTTGAGACGGGTGACCGCCGCCGGCAGCCCCTCGGCGGTCTCGACATCCCCGTCGTAGAGCGGGATGCCGGCGATGGTCCCGATCTCGAGCGTCGCGCCGTCCGGCATCAGCTCGCCCGCCCGGCGCAGCAGGGCGCTATTGTACGAGCCCTGGCGCAGGCTGCCGGAAATGCCAAGAAGCTTCACCATCGCTCGTCCCTGCTCTCGTCCTTTGGCTCTTGTCTCCGACCCTTTTGCCCCTTTCATCATCCTCGCGAAAGCGAGGATCTCAGGACAGGCAGGTGCTGCCGCCGCCTCCCCTCTGGAGCCTTTCCGGCCTGAGATCCCGGCTTTCGCCGGGATGATGGGTGCGAACGCGCGCAGATCCGCGCGGTCTCTTCTTGTGCGGTGCAGTACGGGCTTATCCCGGCGCGCGTCTCGTGCTAGGCGGCCGCATGCTCAACTTGAACGGTATCACCGTGCGCCTCGGCGGGCGAACGATCCTCGACGGCGCCACGGCCGCACTGCCCCCCAAGAGCCGGGTCGGCCTGATCGGCCGCAACGGCGCCGGCAAGTCGACTCTGGTGCGGGTGATCGCCGGATTGCTCGATGCCGACGAGGGCAGCGCCGACATGCCCAAGGGCGCCAAGCTCGGCTATATCGCGCAGGAGGCGCCGGCGGGGTCGGAAACTCCGTTCGAGACCGTGCTCGCCGCCGATGTCGAGCGCGCGGCCCTGCTCGGCGAGGCCGAGGGCTGCGAGGACATGCACCGGCTCGGCGACATTCACGACCGGCTGAATGCGATCGATGCCCATGCCGCCCCCTCGCGCGCGGCCCGCATCCTCGTCGGCCTCGGCTTCGACGAGGACATGCAGCACCGGCCGCTCGACAGTTTCTCGGGCGGCTGGCGGATGCGCGTGGCACTCGCGGCCTTGCTGTTCTCGGCGCCGGACCTGCTGCTGCTCGACGAGCCGTCCAACCACCTCGATCTCGAAGCGGTGATGTGGCTGGAGGACTTCCTGCAATCCTATCGGGCGACGATCGTCATCGTCAGCCACGAGCGCGACTTTCTCAACAACGTCGTCGACCACATCCTCCACCTCGATCGCGGCAAGGTCACGCTCTATCCGGGCGGCTATGACGCGTTCGAGCGCCAGCGCGCCGAACGTCAGGCGCAGCAGGCGGCGGCGCGAGACAAGCAGATCGCCCAGCGCGAGAAATTGCAGGCCTTCGCCGATCGCTGGCGGGCCAAGGCGAGCAAGGCCAAGCAGGCGCAGAGCCGGCTCAAGGCAATCGCGCGGATGGCGCCGATTGCCGAGCTGGTCGACGATCCCTCACTCTCCTTCGGCTTTCCGAACCCGGACGGGCTGCGGCCGCCGCTGATCACGCTCGACATGGCCGCGGTCGGCTATGGCGAGACCCCGATCCTGTCGCGTCTCAACCTGCGCCTCGACCCGGACGATCGCATCGCCCTGCTCGGCCGCAACGGCAACGGCAAGACGACGCTCGCCCGCCTGCTCGCCGCGCAATTGCCGCCGATGGAAGGCGAGATGAACGCCAGCGGCAAGATGAAGGTGGGGTATTTCACCCAATATCAGGTCGAGGAGCTGGACGGTTCGGACACGCCCGTCCAGCATATGGCGCGGCTGATGCCCGGCGCGACTCCGTCGGCGGTGCGGGCGCAGCTCGGCCGGTTCGGCTTTTCGGGCGACAAGGCGATGACCGAGGTGCGCAAGCTCTCAGGCGGCGAGCGTGCGCGGCTGGCGCTGGCGCTGATCACCCGCGACGCGCCGCATCTGCTGATCCTCGACGAGCCGACCAACCACCTCGACGTCGACGCGCGCGAGGCTTTGGTCCAGGCGCTCAACGATTATTCGGGCGCCGTCGTGGTGGTCAGCCACGATCGCCACATGCTCCAGCTCACCGCCGACCGGCTCGTGCTCGTCGAGAACGGCACCGCTACGGAGTTCGACGGAAGCCTCGACGATTATACGACGATGGTGCTCCAGAAGGACAATGGCGCCGGGTCGAAGGGCGAGAGCAAGGCCAGCCGCAAGGACGAGCGCCGCGCCGCTGCCGCCGCGCGTGCGCAAAGCCAGACTTTGCGCAACGACTTGAAGGCCGCCGAGACGGATATCGCCAAGCTCACCGCCCAGCGCGCCAAGATCGATCAGGCGATGTTCGATCCGAGCGGCGCCGAGGCGTCGCTGACCAAGCTCACCATGACGGAGCTGATGAAGAAACGGGCGGAAGTCGAAGCCAAGCTCGAGGCAGCGGAAGCGCGCTGGCTGCAGGCGACCGAGGCGCTGGAGCTCGCCGTCGGGTAAGGCTCGTGCCGGGGACGAGGCGGAGCAGATCCTGCCCCGCCTCGCCTGAGCGTCAATTGCTGAGGCTGTGCTCGAGCGTGATCTCGGCCTTGAGCAGCTTCGAGATTGGGCATCCCGCCTTGGCCCCGGCGGCGATCTCCTCGAACTTCGCCGCGTCGATGCCGGGCACCGTCGCCTGGAGCTTCAGATCGGAGCGGGTGATCGCGAAGCCGTCGCCGTCCTTGTCGAGCGTGACCCGCGCGGTCGTCTTCAGCGTGCCGTCCGCATAGCCTTCCTTGGCGAGCGCGAAGGACAGCGCCATGGTGAAGCAGGCGGCGTGCGCCGCGGCGACCAGTTCCTCGGGGTTGGTCCCCGGCGTGTCGCCGAAACGGGTGCCGAAATCATAGGCCTGCTCCGACAATACCCCTGATTCCAGCGAAACATGCCCCTTGCCCTCGCGGCCGAAGCCTTCGTAGCGCGCCGATGCCGAACGTGTTGCCATGCTCATGTCCTCTTTTGGTGTCCGCCCGACATGGCGACGCCGGCACTGCCGGCCAAGGGGCGGGCGCCGAGACGTGCCGGCCTTCGGGCATTTCGCTTGCTCGAGGCTGTGCCGCGCAGGCCCTTCTCAACCGGCACGTGCATGTTACTCTGCGGCGCATGAAGCGAGCGGTCCGGATCGGTGCATGGAACGCGGGCGCAATCCTCGCTCTGCCGTTCCTCTATTTCCTGGCCGCGCTCGTGCTCGGCGCAATCCCGGCGAACCGCGGATGGCAGGAGCCGAAGGACGGGATCACGATTTTCCTGCGCACCAACGGAGTGCACACATGGATCGTGGTTCCCAAGGTCACGCCGGAGATGGACTGGCGGCCATATGCGCCCGGCGCCCACCTCAAGGATCCGCGCTGGGGCGCGGCCGATCATGTCGCGCTCGGCTACGGCAACCGCACTTTCTATCTGGAGACCCCGACCTGGGGTGATCTCACCATGAAGAATGCCTTGCTGGCGATGTTCGGGCGCGGGCGCAGTCTGATGCACGCCGACCATATCCACCATCCCCGCCCGGAAGAATGGCAGCGCCCGCTACGCATCCGCCACGAAGAATATCGCAGGCTTGCCGCCCATATTGCCAAGAGCTTCCAGCGCGATGCGCAGAGCCACACCATCCCCGTGCTCGGCCGCGGCTATACCAGCTCCGACATGTTCTACGAGGCGGTCGGCCATTACAACGCTTTCTACACCTGCAACAGCTGGACGGGCGAAGCGTTACGCGCCGCCGGAATCAGGACGGGCGCCTGGACACCGCTTTCCCAGAGCATCATGTGGCGGCTGGACTGACGCGGCTTTCATGAGCCCCGGGGCTTACGCTCGACTGCCGCTTGCGTTAAGCTCCCGGAACGAAAAACAGGGGGTCAGGATGGCGAAGATACTCGGCAACTTCCACTTCGCGCTGCTGATCGGCATCCTTTTGCTGATCGCCGCGATGTTCGGGCTTCACGGTGCGCAGATCGGCGACGGGGCCTATTGGGCGCAATGGCTGCGCTACGTGCATGTCTTCGCCGGAATCCTGTGGATCGGCCTGCTTTATTATTTCAACTTCGTGCAGATCCCGACCATGCCGAAGGTGCCGGCCGAGCTGAAGCCGGGGGTCTCAAAATATATCGCACCGGCGGCGCTGTTCTGGTTTCGCTGGGCGGCGCTGGCGACGGTCATCCTCGGCCTGCTCACCGCCGAGATGCAGCAGGGCGGCTATCTCGCGCGGGCGTTCACCCTGTCGGACGGCTACCGGACGATCGGCATCGGCATGTGGCTTGGCCTGATCATGGCGGCGAACGTCTGGTTCATCATCTGGCCGAACCAGAAGCGCGCGCTCGGCATCGTCGCGTCGGAGGACGCGGTGAAGGCGAAGTCGGCGACGACGGCGATGATGGCCAGCCGCACCAATTTGATCCTGTCGATCCCGATGCTCTATTGCATGGTCGCCCAGGCCCATATCGGCGGCTGACCGGCCGGGCCAAGACGCTTCCGCGGCGGCTGAACTCCGTCCAGAACGGATTGCGTACCGATGGCATCGGTCCGCCCGCTTTGGATCCCTGGATCGCCGGGATTTTCGGGTCGTCAGACGGTTCCGTCCGACGACATATCGCTCTAAGCCGCTGCGGATGACGGCAAGCTGGACTTTCTCGATCGACCGCGGCGGCACCTTCACCGACATCGTCGCGCGGACTCCCGATGGGCGGGTGCTGACCCGGAAACTGCTCTCCGACAATCCCGAGCGCTATGCCGATGCGGCGGTCGCCGGCATCCGGGCGCTGCTTGCCGACGAAGGCGAGGGGCCGATCGAGGCGGTCAAGATGGGGACCACCGTCGCCACCAACGCCCTGCTCGAGCGCAAGGGCGAGCCGGTGGTGCTCGCGATCACGGCCGGGCTCGGCGACGCATTGCGCATCGGCTACCAAGCGCGGCCCGATATCTTCGCCCGGCGGATCGTCCTCCCCGAGACCTTGTACCAACGCGTCGTCGAAATCGACGAGCGCGTCCGCGCCGATGGCGCCGTGCTCCGGCCGCTCGACACCGACGCCGCGCGGCGGGACCTCCAGGCCGCCTATGACGACGGTATTCGCGCGATCGCGATCGTGCTGATGCACGGCTGGCGCTTCACCGCGCACGAGGCGGCGATCGCCGATCTAGCGGCGCGCATCGGCTTCACCCAGATCTCGGTCAGCCACCGGGTCGGCCCGCTGATCAAGCTGATCGGGCGCGGCGATACCAGCGTCGTCGATGCCTATTTGTCGCCGGTGCTTCGCCGTTATGTCGACCGCGTGGTCGCGGCGATCGGCGCCGAAACCCGCTTGCTGTTCATGCAGTCGAGCGGCGGGCTTACCGATGCCGGCGCCTTCCAGGGCAAGGACGCGATCCTCTCGGGGCCCGCGGGCGGGATCGTCGGCATGGTCAAGACCGCCGAGGACGCCGGTTTTGACCGCATCATCGGCTTCGACATGGGCGGCACCTCGACCGATGTCTCCCATTATGCCGGCCGCTACGAGCGCACCAACGAGACGGTGGTCGCCGGGGTTCGGGTGCGCGCGCCGATGCTCGAGATCCACACGGTGGCGGCGGGCGGCGGCTCGATCTGCCATTTCGACGGCACTCGCTTCCGCGTCGGCCCGGACAGCGCCGGCGCGGTTCCGGGGCCGGCCTGCTACCGGCGCGGCGGCCCGCTGACGATCACCGACTGCAACGTCGTGCTCGGCAAGATCCGGCCGGAGCATTTCCCCCGGGTCTTCGGCCCCGGCGGCGACCAGCCGATCGATGCCGAGGCGAGCCGGGCGCTGTGCGGAGAGATCGGCGCGCAGGCGGGCCTTTCAGCGCGCGACGTCGCCGAGGGTTTCGTCCGCATCGCCGTCGACAACATGGCCAGTGCGATCAAGCAGATCTCGATCGCGCGCGGCCACGATGTCACCCGCTACACCCTGGTCTGCTTCGGCGGGGCAGGGGGGCAGCATGCGTGCCTCGTCGCCGACGCGCTCGGCATGGAGCGGGTGATGATCCATCCGCTTGCCGGCGTGCTTAGCGCTTACGGCATGGGCCTGGCCGACATGGTCGAGCTACGCCAGCGGACCTTCGGGCGCGGGCTGGACGAGGGAGCTGCGCTGGAGGCGATGCTGGGGGCGCTTGCCACGGAAGCGGAGGCGGCGCTGGTCGCGCAGGGCGTTGCGGCGGAAGCGATCGAGATCCATCGCCGCGCAGCGCTGCGTTACGACGGCAGCGACAGCGCGCTGGAAGTGGCGGTCGGTATGGCGGAGGAAATGCGTTCGGACTTCGAGGCGGCGCACAAGCAGCGATTCGGGTTTCTGTCACCGGGGAATGCGGTGGTGATCGAGACTGCGATCGTCGAGGCGGTCGGAAAATCCTCCCCGGTACGGGGAGCGGGACCGCCGCCGGAGGCGGTGGTGGAGGGGCTGCTCCAGACTCGGTGCCAGCCCCTCCACCAGCCTTCGGCTGGTCCCCCTCCCCGTACCGGGGAGGATTTGGTGCTTCAGCGTGACGGGCTTGCGGCCGGCGACACCGTCCGCGGACCCGCGCTGATCATCGATCCGTCAGCGACGACGGTGGTCGAGCCGGGCTGGACCGCCGAAGTCGACCGGCTCGGCAATCTCATCCTCACCCGCACCACGCCGCGCGGCGCGGCCCGTGCGATCGGCACCGCGGCCGATCCTGTGATGCTGGAAGTGTTCAACAACCTCTTCATGGCGGTCGCCGAGGAGATGGGGGTGGCGCTCCAGAACACCGCATCCTCGGTGAACATCAAGGAGCGGCTCGATTTTTCCTGCGCCCTGTTCGACCGCGAAGGCTGCCTGATCGCCAATGCGCCGCACATTCCGGTCCATCTCGGCTCGATGGGCGACAGCATCCGCACCGTCATCGCGGCGCGTGGAGAGGGCCGCGACGGGCGAGGCATGAAGCCCGGCGACGTCTATGTGCTGAACGCCCCCTATCGCGGCGGCACCCATCTGCCGGACATCACGGTGATCATGCCGGTGTTCGTCGAAGGCGATGCGGCGCCGGCCTGGTATGTCGCGGCACGCGGCCACCATGCCGATGTCGGCGGGATCGCGCCGGGATCGATGCCGCCCGACAGCAAGAATGTGCACGACGAGGGCGTGCTGATCGACAATGTCCTGCTCGTCGACGCCGGCAATTTCCTCGAGGCCGAGATGCGGGCGCTGCTCGGCGCCGGCGCGCTGCCGGCCCGCAATCCGGACCAGAATATCGCGGACCTGAAGGCCCAGGTCGCCGCCTGCACCCGCGGTGCGACGGAGCTGCGGCGTGTGGCGGCCGATTATGGCCGCGACGTGATCGACGCCTATATGGGCCACGTACAGGCCAATGCCGAAGAAGCGGTGCGACGGCTGATCGGCGGCCTGCGCGACGGCCGCTTCGTCTACAGGATGGACAATGGGGCCGAGATAAAGGTCGCCGTTACCGTCGATCCGGAAACCCGGTCGGCGACCGTCGACTTCACCGGCACGAGCGCGCAGCAGCCGAACAATTTCAACGCGCCCTATTCGATCTGCCGCGCGGCGACGCTTTACGTCTTCCGGACGATGGTCGACGATGCGATCCCGATGAACGACGGCTGCCTGCGGCCGATCACGCTGATCGTGCCGGAAGGATCGATGCTCAACCCGCAATATCCGGCCGCCGTCGTGGCCGGCAATGTCGAGACCAGCCAGGTGATCACCGACTGCCTGTTCGCCGCCTGCGGGGCGCTGGCGCCGAGCCAGGGGACGATGAACAATTTTACCTTCGGCGACGCACGACGGCAATATTATGAGACGATCGCCGGCGGCGCGGGCGCGGGCCCGGACTTCGACGGTGCGAGCGCTGTGCAGACCCACATGACCAACAGCCGCCTGACCGATCCTGAAATCCTGGAAACTCGATTCCCAGTGCTGCTCGAGCGGTTCGCGATCCGCCGCGGATCCGGCGGATTCGGACGGCAGCAAGGCGGCGAGGGCGTCGAGCGCCACCTCCGCTTCCTCGAGCCGATGCGCGCCAACATCCTCTCCAACCGCCGCGCGGTCGCGCCGCGGGGGATCGAGGGTGGAGGCGATGCCGCGCCGGGGGTCAATCGGGTGGTTCGTGCCGACGGCAGCGTCGAGCCGCTCGGCGCCACCGCGGCGGTCTCGATGGATGCGGGAGACATGTTCGTGATCGAGACGCCCGGCGGCGGCGGCTTCGGCGCGACGGTGGAGCGGGCGAGATGACCTGGCTTCCGTTGCTCGGCATCCTGATCGTCGTCGTCGGCTTCATGCTGAAGCTCAATCCGATGCTGGTCGTCACCGCCGCTGCGATCGCCACCGGTTTGCTCGCCGGCATGGATCTCGTCCAGGTGATTTCGACCTTCGGCAAGGCGTTCAACGACAACCGAATCATCGCCATCGTCTGGATCGTGCTGCCGGTGATCGGGCTGCTCGAGCGCTTCGGCCTCCAGCAGCGCGCGGCGACGCTGATCCGCGGCATGGCGAGCGCGACCGCCGGCCGCTTGCTCATCCTCTATCTTCTCTACCGGCAGCTCACCGCCGCAATCGGTCTTCACTCGACGGCTGGGCATCCGCAGACGGTGCGCCCCCTGGTCGCGCCGATGGCGCTGGCCGCCGCGGAAAAGCAGCACGGCACGCTCGCCGAGGACTCGCAGGAACGGGTGAAAGCCTATGCCGCGGCGACCGACAATGTCGGCGTCTTCTTCGGCGAGGACATCTTTTTCGCGATCGGCTCGATCGTGCTGATCCAGCAGACCCTGGCGGCCTACGGCTACCAACTGGCGCCGCTGCAGCTGGCGATCTGGGCGGTACCCACGGCGATCGCGGCCTTTCTGATCCACGGTGCGCGACTGCTGCTGCTCGATCGCCGGCTTGCAAGATCCTCCCTCCCGCGAAGCGACGAGGCTGCGCCTCGCACGGAGGATCTGCGTTGATCACCCTCCAGTGGCTGTACGTTCTCGCCGGCCTGATGTTCGCAGGGTTCGCGGTCCTCAGCGCCGCCGACGCCGCGAACCCGAAGCGCTTCGGCAATGGCGCCTTCTGGGGGCTGATGGCGTTGAGCCTGCTCGCCGGCGACAGGCTCGGCGATTTTGCCAACGGGCTGCTCGTCCTCGGACTGGCCGGCCTCGCCGGCTTCGGCTTTCTCGGCCGCTCCGCGCCGCCGACGACCTCGGGCGCGGAGCGCGAACAATCCTCGCGGCGGCTCGGCAACCGGCTGTTCCTGCCGGCGCTGATCATTCCGGGAACGGCGCTGATCGGAACCCTGCTCTACACCTACACGCCGCTCAATGCGCTCGGCTGGTTCGAGCCGAAGCGGGAGACCTACATCCTGCTCGCGCTCGGCGTGCTGCTCGCGCTGGCGGTGATCTTCTTCTGGCTTCGGCCGCCGGCTTCGGCGCCGTTGCAGGAAGGACGGCGGCTGATCGATGCGATCGGCTGGGCGGCGGTATTGCCGCAGATGCTCGCCGCGCTCGGCGTCTTGTTCGCCGCTGCCGGGGTGGGAACGGTGATCGGCGATATGACCCGCGCGCTGATCCCGGAGGGCAGCATCTTCCTCACCGTCCTGGTGTTTGCGGTGGGCATGGCGGTGTTCACGATGATCATGGGCAATGCCTTCGCTGCATTTCCGGTGATGGCCGCGGCGATCGGCGTGCCGCTGCTGATGCGGACCTATGGCGGTGATCCGGCGGTGATCGGCGCGATCGGCATGCTCGCCGGCTTCTGCGGCACTTTGATGACGCCCATGGCGGCCAACTTCAACATCGTGCCCGCCGCCTTGCTGGAACTGAAAGACCGCAACGGCGTCATCAAGGCGCAGATCGGCACGGCGATGCCGCTGCTGCTCGTCAACATTCTCCTCATCTACTTCCTGGCGTTCCGATGACCAACATGCTCACCCCCGAGATCGCAGCCCGTTTCGCGCGGATCGCGCTCGGCCACGTCACCCGCGAATATCCGCACAAGCTCGACCATGTGATGGACGGGCCGGAAGATGTGCTGTCGCCAAGCCAGCTCCACCCGATCTTCCACGGCAGCTTCGACTGGCATAGCTGCGTCCACGGCTGGTGGCTGATGCTGCGGCTGCGGCGGCTGTTCCCCGATCTGCCCGAAGCTCGGCAGATCGAAGCGCTGGCCGAGGAGATGCTCACGCCTGGCAAGATCGCCGGCGAACTGGCCTATCTCGATCGCGCTTATTCCGGCGGGTTCGAGCGTCCCTACGGCTGGGCCTGGCTGCTCGCGCTCCACCGCGAAGCGCAGCGGCACGAAGATCAGCCCTGGGGCGAGGACCTCGCGCCTCTGGCGGCGGCCTTCGCGGACCGATTTCGCCTTTTCCTGCCCAAGCTCACCTACCCGCTGCGGGTCGGCACCCATTTCAACACGGCGTTCGCGCTCACTCTGGCGCTCGAATGGGCGAAGGCGAACGATGACGGCCTGGCCGAGCTGATCCGCCGCCGCGCGCGCGACTGGTTCGAGGAGGACCGCTGCTATCACGGCTGGGAGCCGGGCGGCGACGAGTTCCTGTCCGGAGGCCTCAGCGAAGCCTTGCTGATGCGGGCCGTGCTCGGCGATTCAGGGTTCGCCGCCTGGTTCGATGCCTTCCTCCCCGAAGCGGTGGTCGGGCTGCCGCGCAGCCTGTTCACGCCGGCGATCGTCTCGGATCGCAGCGACGGCAAGATCGCCCATCTCGACGGCCTCAATCTCAGCCGCGCCTGGTGCTGGCGCGGTCTCGCCGGCGCGCTCGATCCGGCGCTCGCCGACCTCGTCCTGCGCACCGCCGACGAGCATCTCGACGCAAGCCTGCCGCACGTCGCCGGCGATTATATGGGCGAGCATTGGCTCGCCACCTTCGCCTTGCTCGCCCTGGAGCGATGAGCGCCCACAGCAATCACATGCGATCGCTGACCCCGGGCGAGATCGCCTTGTGCCGGGGCGTGTTCCCGGACGCGCTTCCCTACGAGGACGTGCGGCTGTGCGACGGCCCGGCGGTCAACGACCTTGCCGAGCGCGCCTTCCACAATCGCAACACCGCAATCACCCTGCGCAGGACGATCTACTTCCGGGTCCGGTATTGTCGGGACTTCGCCCACGCCGGAGACGAAGCGCGGCGGCTGTTTCTCCATGAAATGACTCATGTCTGGCAGTGGAGGACGCTCGGCGTCCCGCGGTTCCTGCTGCGTTATGGGCGTGAACTGGCCGGCTGCCGCCTCGATGCGGCCGCCATGTACCGCTATGAGGGCGATCCGCGCCCTTTCTCCCGCTGCCGGCTGGAAGCGCAGGCCGAGATGGTGGGCGACTATCAGCGCCCGTCGCTGCGTCCGTTGATTGCACCCAGGCTCCAGGGCACGGGGCTTTACGGCCTGTGAGCTGACGTTCAGGGCCGCCGGCGCGCGCTGGGAGCGTCCCGGCGGGAGGATCGTTGCCGCGTTCATGGAAGCAGAGCCCGCAACGCGCGCCGACTGGTCGGGAGCGCTCGTCGCCAAGACCGGGATTCGCTTCTTCGTCCGTCCGGCGGAGCCCGAGGACGTGGCGGCGCTCGGCGACTTCTACGCGCGGCTGTCGCTCGAGGATCTGCGGTATCGCTTCCTCACCGCGGTGCGGGAGGTCGGGCAGGCGCGGCTGATCGAGATGGCCACGGTCGACCACGATCGCACTGAGAACTTCCTCGCTTTCTGGGCCGACAGCGACATTCTGGTCGGCAGCGCGATGCTGGTCGCGGACGAAGCGCGGGAGCGCGCGGAAGTGGCGATCGCGGTGCGTTCGGATCTGAAGCGCCGCGGCATCGGTGCGCGGCTGCTGATGCATGTGGCCGATTATGCCGAGGCGCGCGGCATCCGGATCCTGGAATCGATCTCGTCCGCGGACAATTGGGCGTTGATCGAGCTGGAACGCCGCCTCGGCTTCACCTGCCGCCCGCTCCCCGACGATGCCTCCCTCGTATTTCTTCAGCGCCGCCTCGGCTGACCTGCTCCGCTTTCGTCCGATCCGGCGCAGACTCTCCTGCTTTCGCCGCTCACCCAGGGCCCCGCGGCGATTGCGCAATCGGCCAGACGTGCGACACTCGGCAGCCAGGAGGTGGCGGCTCGTATGGATGTCGAGGGCGCGCAGATGTCGCGGCAGGGGGATGCGGACGACGCGTCCGTGGCCGTGGCAAGGCTTTCCACCCGCGCGCTCGATCGCGGAAACCGCGAGGCCGAAGTCCGCGAATATTACGGGCGGATCGGCATGGGCCTGGATCTCGAGCCGCGGACCGAAGCCGGGCTCGAGTTCGAAGCCGCCACGCTGATCCTGCCGAACCTCAGCGCGTCGTTCGGATCGGTTGCTCCCGTGACCTGGACCCGCCGCGCCGATCTGATGGCGGACGGCCGCGACGACATCTGCATCTCGTGGATCGCCGGCGGCTATCGGTTCGAGCGGCCGGGCAGCGGCGACGCTCGTACCGCGCCGGGAGCCGGCTGCATCATGCCGCTGGACCGGCGCTTCTCCGCGACGACCGAGGACGGATCGTGGACCGCCTGCATCCAGATCGCGCGGGATCTCCTGGTCGATCGAGTCCCGGGGCTGGACGACGTCGCTTTCGACCGCATCGACCGCAGCCGGCCGGAAGCGTGTCTGCTGTTCGACTATCTATGGTCGGTCACCCACTTGCCGATCGGCGACGCGAGGGCGGCGACCGTCTCCGCGCACCTCGTCGATCTGGTTGCATTGGCGCTGGGCTCCACCGGCGATGTCGCGCGCGGTGCGCAGGAAGGCGGCGTCCGTGCGGCGCGCTTGCTGTCGGTCAAGCTGTACATCGCCCGCAACCTGCATAGGTCGACCCTGTCGGCGCGTACCGCCGGCCAGGCGCTCGGCATCGGTGCGCGCTACGTCCGCAGCCTCTTCGCGGACGACGGGACGAGCTTCTCCGATTATGTGACGGAGCGCCGGCTGGTGGCGATCCGCAGCCGCATCGCCGATCCTTCGGAAGCGCTTCGGCCGATCGGCGATATCGCAGCGGAGCTCGGCTTCCCCGAACCGTCGACCTTCTATCGCCGGTTCAAGAGCCGCTTCGGCGTGACGCCTTCGGAAGTTCGCCGCGGCTGAAGCCGGCAGGCAAGGGCGCTGGGGTCTCGGCACCGCCGTTAAGGATGATTGTTGCGGCCGATCCTTGCCAAAGCGTTACGATCACAATAGGTTTCAACACGGATAGGATGCCAGGCAGCGCAGTCGGCTTGGGGGGATGTGAACATGGAAGCGATATCGTCGGTCGGGAGCACGGATTTCGGTCCTTCCCGCTATGCGCGTGTCGCGCAGATCGAGGCGGCGCAGCGTGTCGCCGAGATCACCGCCCTGCAGGAGCCGAAGCCACCCGAGGCGGTGTCGATCATCCGCGATCTCCACATGGCGCGCTATGCGCTGCTCGCCGTCGATCCCGGCCGCAACGACGTCATTTCGGCGGCCGTTGCTGCCTATAACCGCGCGACTCGGGTGCTGAACGTGGTCAGCCCGAGCGGAGCGATGCTGCCGCAGCTGCGCGGCTGATCAGGCGATCGCGGCTGGGCGCTCTCCGCGAACCGTCCGCAGCAATCCGAGCGCAACCAGAACGAGTGCGCTGCCGACCGAGAGGATGAGGCACGCCGTCCGCGCGGTGCCGGGCGCGTCGAACCACAGCAAGGCCGTGCTTGCGGTCGCCCAGGCAGAGGCAAGCGCAGGCGGCCAGCGGCCATAATCGCGCACCCGAAAGGGATGGATGAAGAGCAACGGCGCGAAGGTCGTGATCACCAGGAACAGGATCACGATGGTTCCGGCAATCGGGCCGGCGCCAAGCGCGTAGAGATAGAAAGCGACGACATTCCACAGTGCCGGGAAGCCGCGGAAATAATTGTCGTCGCTCTTCATGTCGCGGCGGGCGAACAGATAAAGCGACGACAATTGAATCGCTGCGGCAAGCCACGGCGCAAGCGCCTCGGGCATCAGCCCGGCACGCCACAGAAACAGCGTCGGCACGAACACGTAGGTCAGATAGTCGACGACCAGGTCCAGCGTGTCGCCGTCGACCCGGGCGGCCTTTTCCTTGACCCGCGCCCAGCGGGCGAAGCTGCCGTCGATCCCGTCGACCACGACCGCCACGAACAGCCAGAACAAAGCAAGCCGCCATTCACCGCGCTCGACAGCGAACAAAGCGAGCATCGCCAGGATCGCACCGCTGGCGGTGAAAGCGTGGACCAGCCAGGCGAAGAAGGCGGGCGGGCCGCCACCCGGCGGGCTGGTATCTGCCGGCGAGTCCATCTCACCCTTTCGTAAAACTGTTGCGGGTCCTCAACATTCCTGCGAACGCCAAGTCTCGCGGGGCGGTTCCGAAAAAGGCCGTTTCGGCGGCGAAACCGAAGCGGCGCTGCCGCGTTCTCGCGCCATGTTGATCCATCATGTGCGTAACCCGATCGCCGCCGCTCATGCTTGAGCCGGGGCGTAATTGCTGGCGCATCGAGCGTGCCGATCGCGCGGCTCTGGTCGTCGATGCCTGCGACTATTTCAAGCTCGCCCGGCAGGCGATGCTGCGGGCCAAATCGCAGATCATGCTGATCGGATGGGACTTCGACACGCGCATCTTCCTGGACGAGGAGGAGCGGGACGGCGCACCGGGCGAACTCGGTCCCTTTCTGTCGTGGATGGCCAAGCACCGCCCGGAGGTGAAGATCAACATCCTCCGGTGGAATCTGGGCGCAATCAAACTGCTCGGCCGCGGCACGACCATATTCCGGCTCGCCCAATGGGCGGCCAGCAAGCAGATCACCTTCAAGCTCGATGGTGCCCACCCGTTCGCGGCCAGCCACCATCAGAAGATCGTGGTGATCGACGATCGGCTCGCTTTCTGCGGCGGCATCGACATGACCGCCACGCGCTGGGACACGAGCGAGCACCGCACCGACGATCCGCGCCGCAAGCGCCCGACCACCGGCCGACTCTACGGCCCGTGGCATGACGCGACGATGGCGGTGGACGGCGCGGCGGCGCGCGCGCTCGGCGATCTGGCGCGAACGCGGTGGGAAATTGCCGGCGGAGGGAAGCTGCCGGTCCCCGACGTCGAAAGCGATCCCTGGCCTCCCGAGCTGGAGCCGCATTTCACCGGAGTCGATCTCGCCGTTGCCCGTACCCGGGGCAGCATCAAGGACGTCGAGCCGCTCCGCGAGATCGAGGCGTTGTTCCTCGACATGATCAAGCGCGCCCGCCGCTTCGTCTATGCCGAAAACCAGTTCTTCGCGTCACGCACGATCGCCGAGGCAATCGCCGAGCGTCTGAAGGAGCCCGACGGACCCGAATTCGTCTTCGTCACGCCGAACGTGGTCGAGGGGGTGATCGAGGAAGAGGTGATGAGCCCAGCGCGGGCGGAACTGATGCGCCGCCTCGCCGAGGTGGACGTCCACAAGCGGTTCCGGATCTACACGCCGGTGACGCAGGATGGCGAGGACATCTATGTCCATGCCAAGATCACCATTGTCGACGATGAGATGCTGCGGGTGGGATCGGCGAATATCAACAATCGGTCGATGGGCCTGGACAGCGAATGCGATCTCCTGCTCGACGCACAGGCGGGGAATGCGGGCGTCGAGGACAAGATCGGCTTCCTGCGGTGCCGCCTGCTTGCCGAGCATCTCGGCGCCTCCGGCGAGGAAGTGAAGCAGGTGTTCGCCGACAAGGGCCTGATCGGAACCATCGAGCAACTGCGGGGCAAGGGGCGTACGCTCGTGCCGTTCGTGCCCAAGGAGCCGAACGATCTCGAGAAAGCGCTTGTCGAAAAGGAGTTGCTCGATCCCGAGAGCGCCGGCGAGGACGACGACCCCGCACCGCGGCCGGGCCTTCTGCGCGGGATGCGGCGACGGTTCGGGCACCGGCGGAGATAGGCAGGGAAAGATCCTCCCCGCGACGGGGAGGGCAGTGGAGGGGGTCGCGAGGCTCCCTCAGCGTGTGCAAGTTGGACTGGGGACCATTCCGTTCACCGCAACGCGGGTCTCGAAACCCCCTCCACCGCCGCCTATCGGCGGCGGTTCCCCTCCCCGCGAGCGGGGAGGATCTTCATGCCGAGGATCTATCCGTTCAAGCGCAGATGTCGGGCTGGCCAGAGGCGACGGTCAGCGGAACCGCGGCGCCGGTCTGGCTGGCGGCGGTGACGTCGCGCAGGTTCCACTTCACCTTGAAGCTCTTGCCGGCGGCGAGCGCAGAGGCGGCAGGGGCCTTGACCATCTTGGGCTTCGGGCTGATCGCTGCGGTGGTCGCGCCGGCCTGGAAGCCGCCGCTGACGATGTCGCCGCCATTGCAGCTGACCCGAAGCAGACCCTTGTCCTTGGCGCCGTCGCTGTCCGTGTCGGCATCGGCCTGCACTTCGATCAGCCGCTCGTCGCCGTCGCTCGCGTAGGAACCGAGCGCGGTGAAGGCGACGGTCTTCATGACGGGGGCGGCGCCATCGCCGGCGCCGATCACCGGCGCCATGTCGTTCTGGGCGAAAGCGGCACCGGTGGACAGCAACGCGGCGGTCGAAATCAACATCTTAAGCAAGGCAGCTCTCCTGAAACTCCGCGCCTAAATGCCCTGAAGCGCGCGCCGGAGCAAGACGGGCTTCCCGAAACTCGTCGATCCGGGAAGCCCGCTTCACCTTATTGGGCGGCAGCCGGCGCTGGCGGGACGGCGCCCGCGGTCTTGCGCTCCCAATAATAAGGCGCCCGCTGACGGGTTCCCGTGACTTCCTCATTCATCGTCATCGCGTCATAGAGCCGGCCGTTCAGCATCACCTTGGAGATCTTCTCGGTGTTGCGGATATTCTGGGTCGGATCGGCATCGAGGATGACGAGGTCGGCAAGCTTGCCCGGCTCGAGCGAGCCGATGTCACGGAATCCGAGGGCCCGCGCCGGAGTCCGCGTCGCGGCGCGCAGCGCCTCGATCGGGGTCATGCCGCCGCGCACGAACGACCACATCTCCCAATGGGCGGCGAGGCCCTGCTGCTGGCCGTGGCCGCCGATCGACACCGGCACGCCGCGCTGCGAGATCTTCTCGGCGGTACGGGCGCTGACCTGATCGGCATAATCCTCAGCCGGTGCCTTGATCACCCGCACCATCTCCGGATTGAGGACGTGGGCGGGAACGTAGCGGGTGAGCAAGGGATGCTTCCACACCTCGCTCTCCTGGCTCCAATAAGGCTCGCCGCCAGGGCCGCCGTAGGTGACTCCCAGGGTCGGCGTGTAGCCGACCTTGGTCTGGCCGAAGAGGCTGAGAATGTCCTCGTACAGCTCCGCCTGCGGGATGTTGTGCTCCAGGGTGGTGTTGCCGTCCTGGATCAGGGTGACGTCCTGGCTGTAGAGCGAGGCGCCCTCGGCGACGACGGCGATATTCTCGCGCAGGGCGGCGGCGACGACCTGCTGGCGCTGGTCGCGGCGCGGCTGGTTGTAATTCTTGATGCTGTGCGCGCCCTGCGCCTTGAGGCGACGCACGTGCGCCAGCGCATCGTCGATATTGTCGATCACCGCGAAGCGGCCGGGCGCACGGGCGCCGTAGACGATCTCGCCCGTCGAGAAGGTGCGCGGCGCAACCAGGATTCCGGCCCGCTGCATCTCGCCGGCCGGAAAGATCTCGCTCGAGGTGGACGACGGGTCGTGGACGGTGGTGACCCCGAAGGCGAGGTGGGCCTGCGCATCCCAATTCTGCTGCGGCACCAAATCGTCCTCGCCCTGGGCGCCGTGGGCATGAGCGTCGATGAAGCCGGGCACGATCGTCTTGCCGGCGACATCGACCGTCTTCGTGCCGGCCGGGATGGTGACGGCGCCGCGGCGGCCGATCGCCTTGATGCGATTGTCCTCGATCAGCACGACCGCGTCCTCGATCACGCCGCCATCGTCGCTCGACATGGTGACGACCTTGGCCCCGGTGAGCGCGAGCACGCCCTGCGGCTTGTCGGCACGGACCGGCATCGCCAGCGAGACTCCGGTCTTGGGCGGCGTGTAGGCGGTGCCGGGCGTCAGCCGCAGCACGGAGGCGGTGTCGACCGAATAAAGCGTCGGCCCGAGGCTCCAGGCGAGGGTGGCGCCGTTTCGCGCCCAGTGAACATATTGGCCGCCGTCGCCGCTCGCCCGGGTGATCGGCAGCTGGCCGCCCTTGGCGCCCACATCGATCGTCTTGGCGCCGGCGAAGAACGGCATCACGAACGCGCCGTAATTCTCGCGGAAGGCGAGATAGTCGCCGGTCGGCGAGACTTCGTAGCCGACGATCATCTCGCCCTGGGCGTGGGTGCGGGAATCCTTGCCGTTCCAGTCGACACTGATCAGCTTGACCTTGTTGTCGGCCGACGTCTCCATGAAGATGCGGTCGCTTGCCGCGCCGAAATGCGGGTTGGAACCGCTGGTCGTCAGCCGCACCGCCTCGCCGCCCGCCGCCGCGACCCGGAACACGCCGGGATTCTCGGACCATGAATCCGACGTCAGATAGCCGCCGCCGCCGCGCTCGAACACGATCGTCTGCCCGTCGGGCGAGAAGCGCGGCCGGCGGTAATGGCCGGGCACGTTGGTGACCGTCTTCAGCCCCGATCCGTCGGCGGCGACCGTGCGGATTTCACCGAGCCGCTGGTCGTTCCAGCTGACGAAGACGATCGAACGGCCGTCGCGCGACCAGCTCGGGAAGAGCTGGAAATCGCTGTCGTCGGCGGTGAGCTTGCGCGGTGCGCCGCTGCCCGCCGAGTCCTTCAGATAGAGGCGGCCGAGGCTTTCGAACACCACCTGGCGCCCGTCCGGCGACAGGCTGGCGAAGCGCGGCATCTTGGTCGTGAACGTGTCGCTGTAGACGTCCACCGTCGGGCGCGGGGGATCGACCACCTCGCGGCTGTCGGTGACCTGGAACGGGATTTCGGCAACACCGCTGCCGTCGGCGTTGATCCGGCGGATCTTGCCGCCCGCCCAGAAGACGATCGAGCGGCTGTCGGGAGTCCAGTCCATGTTCGGGTAGACGCCGGTCACCGCCCAGGTCTCCTGCATGTCCTGATCGAGCGCGTCATGGATCTTGCGTTCCTCACCCGAGCGCAGATCCTTCAGGTACAATTTCGATTTGGCGCGCTCGCGGCGGACGAAGGCGAGGTAGCGGCCGTCGGGCGACGGGGTCGGGCGCACCGAGCCGCCGGGGCCGGACGCAACCGTGCTGCGCTCGCCGGTCTTGAGATCGTACTTTTCGATGTCGAACAATTGCTCGTTCGAATTCTGGGCATATTGGAAAATCGGCCCCGACGTGGTGTCCCGGCTGAAATAGACGGCGTCGCCGGTGGGCGTGAAGGTCGGCTCGCCCAGCTCCTTTTGATGCTGCGGATTGGGGCGCTCGACCAAGGCGACGCCGCCGCCGCCGGCGACATGGTAGAGCCAGATCTCGCCGGTGCCGAGCGAGCGGCCGGTGGTGAAATGCTTCCGCGCGGCGATATATTTGCCGTCGGCGCTCCACGACGGATTGTTGAGGAGGGTGAAGGTCTCCTTGGTGAGCTGGCGCTTGTTCGAACCGTCGAGGTTCATCAGCCAGATATTGTCGCCGCCGCCGCGATCGGAGGTGAAGGCGATCTGGGTGCCGTCGGGCGAGAAACGGGGCTGCACTTCATAGGGCATGCCGGACGCGATGCGGGTGGCACGGCCGCCGGCGATCGGGATGGTATAGATGTCGCCGAGCAGATCGAAGGCGATGGTGCGGCCGTCCGGGCTGACGTCGAGGTTCATCCAGGTGCCTTCGGAGACGTCAATCGGAATCGACCTGGTCTTCACCGGCGGTGCCGCGACGTCCCACTTCTTGGGATCTGTCTTGGCCTCGCTCTTGCCCTGCGCCAGGGCAGTCGAAGACAGAAGGAGGAGGGCGGCCGCGGCAATGCCTTTTTGCATGGAGACTCCGACAAGCAAATGGAGCGTGCGCACGGGTCCGTGCGCAGCATGGCGATTGGGTGCCCGATCGCAGGCGGCGCTTCAATAGGGCGAGGCGCGCTGCCGGGCAGGCGATGCAATCGCGCAACACCCGCCGCGCTCAAGCCTGCAGGCCTGCCCAGTCGAGTCCGAAGCGGTGGAGATATTTTCGCAGCCGGTCCGCATCGTTCGACGAGGCGCGGCGGGCGCGCGAAGCGCTGAACAGCGTCCGCCCCGCCTCCGACAGCGAGCGGCTGCGCCGGCAGATGCGGACCACTTCAGCAAGTTGGACGCGGTCGAACGGATCGATCGACTCCAGCGTCTCGCCGTCCAGCAAGGCCTCAAGCGTATCGGGGACGCGGGCGCCGCCGCCCCAGAAACGCTTGAGCCGTGCTTTCTCCGCCTCGACCGTGGCGACGTCGATCCGGCCGGCGGGCGCGAAGGTCGCCATCCGGGTGACGGTGGCGGCGAGATCGCGGAAATTGCCGCTCCACAGCGCGTCCGGTGCGGTCGCAAAGCTCAGAAAGGCGCGGCGTGCCTCCTTGTTGAAGCTGACTCGAACGCCCTCCCGCTCCGCAAAGCGATCGAGCTCATAATCGAGGTTCGGCTCGATATCCTCGATCCGCTCGCGCAGCGCCGGCAGCTCGAACGTCCAGAGGTTTAGACGGGCGAACAGATCGTCGCGGAACATGCCGCCCGCCACCGCGTCGCCGAGCTCGGCATTGGTGCCGGCGATCAGCTGGAATTCCGATGAGGCCTCCTTGTCGGAGCCGACCGGAAGGAATCTCTTCTCCTCGATCGCGCGCAGGATCATCGCCTGCTCGTCGAGGCCGAGCTCGCCGATCTCATCGAGGAACAGGATGCCCTTGTCGGCGGCGCGGAGCAGCCCCGGCCGGTCGGCCGCGGCGCCGGTGAACGCGCCCTTCTTGTGCCCGAACAGGGCGGACATCGCGCTGTCGCCCTTTAGGGTCGCGCAATTGACCTCGACGAACGCCCCCGTCACCTGGTGTTTCAGTCGCTTGAGCTCGAACACGCGTCTGGCGAGCTGCGACTTGCCGGCTCCGGTCGGGCCCATCAGCAGGATCGGCGCGCGCGAACGCACCGCCACCTGCTCAATCTCGTCGATCATTCGGTTGAAGGCGGGGTTCCGCGTGTCGATACCCGATTTGAGGAACGAGCTGCCCTCGGCAGCCGCGACTGCGAAGCGGGTGGCGATGCTGTCGTAGCGCGAGAGATCGAGATCGATCACGCTCCACAGGCCCACGCCATCGGGTGCCTGCCCCCGCGACGGGTTGGTCTGCAGCAGACGCCCCGGCAGATATCGCGCCTCGGTGAGCAGGAAGAGGCAGATCTGCGCCACGTGCGTGCCGGTGGTGATGTGGATCAGATAGTCTTCCGCGTCCGGATCGAACGGGTAAGCGCGGGCGAAATCGAGCAGCTTCCCGTAGACTTCCTCGAAATCCCAAGGGTTGGTGAAATCGAGCTGCCGGAGCCGGACCTCAGTTTCCGGCGAGACGCTGCCAATGTCGGACTGCACATAGCGCGCCAGACCTTCGTGCACCCCGCCATGGATCAGCTCCAGCCGGTCTACCCTGAGATCCTCGTGCATGCACAGGCCGACCGTCGGCCGCCACTTGTGCCAGCGCGAAGGGCCCATCTTGCTGGCATCGAGCGTGGATCCAACAAATCCGATCACAACCGTCGGTCTCATCTTTATACAATGAGATAAATCTTGATCTCTGTCGATAGGGATATTCCAACCCGGGAATGGGTGTGGTGAGCGTGAAGTTGATACGCACATGAATTTTCCAGGCGAATTCAATTGCTTGTTATTTTTCCGGCTCAAGCCGGCCCGACTTGGCACGGCCGCTGCACAGTCGTGTTCGTCGGACGAAGCCTCACGCGGACTTCGACAGCAGGTGGGGCGGCTGGAATGGGCCAGTCGCCCCGACGTCAGGGTGTAGCTCAGCAGGTAGAGCACCGGCCTTGGATGCCGGCGGATGATCGGGTCGCCGCGCCTCCCAGGCGCGGCTGGAGATTGCCGGGGGCAATCCCCACCCGATCATGGTTCGATCCCAGTTGCCCTGACCAACATTGGAGGGAAGACGCCATGGCCAACAAGGGCCTTTTTGCTTCCGCCATCGCCCGGCTCCTGCCGGCGGCGGACAGTGTCAATCGGGAGCAGGCGCCGGCTTATGCTTATGGGCCGGAGCACAAGCTTGCTCAGCTCGCCGCGACCGGCACCCTCCAGGACAATTTCTATGCGGGTGCGGAGGCGCAGCTTGCCGACGTGCTGGCAACCGCCCAGGCCGTCGACCCGATGTTCGTCGCCAAGGCGGCCGTCTACGCCCGCAGCCGCGGCGCGATGAAGGACATGCCGGCCTTGCTGGCCGCGTGGCTGACCGTCGTCGAGCCGGATCTGGCGGTGACCGTCTTCGGACGGGTGATCGACAATGGCCGCATGCTGCGCAATTTCGTGCAGATCATGCGCTCGGGCGCGGTCGGGCGGACGTCGCTCGGCACGCGTCCGAAGCGGCTGGTCCAGCAGTGGCTGGAGCGGGCGTCGATGCGAACCTTGATGCAGGCGGCGACCGGCAACGATCCGTCGCTGGCAGACGTCGTCCGCATGGTCCACCCGAAGCCGGCGGATGAAGGCCGCAGGGCCTTCTACGCCTGGCTGATCGGCAAGCCGTATGACGTCGATCAGCTGCCGGCGGAGATCGCCGCGTTCGAAGCGTGGAAGCGCAGCCCGGACGGGCCATTGCCGGACGTGCCGTTCGAATGGCTGACCGCCTTCGAGCTTGGCGCCGAGCAATGGGCGGAGCTTGCCGGCCGGATCGGCTGGCAGGGGCTGCGCATGAACCTCAACACGCTCGCGCGCAAAGGCGCGTTCGCGGTCGAGGGATGTGCGGAGCAGGTTGCCGCCCGTCTGTCCGATGCCGAGGCGATCGCCAAGGCGCGGGTGCTGCCCTACCAGTTGATGGTGGCGCTCGGCACGGTCGGCGAGGGCGTACCCCTGGTCGTCCAGGCCGCGCTGGAGCAGGCGCTGGAAGCATCGCTGTCGACCCTGCCGGCGCTGCCCGGCCGTGTCGCAATCTGCCCGGACGTGTCCGGATCGATGAGCGCGCCGGTCACCGGCTACCGCAAGGGCGCTTCGTCCAAGGTGCGGTGCATCGACGTCGCGGCGCTGGTCGCGGCAGCGGTGCTGCGCCGGAACCGGGAGGCGGTGTTGCTGCCGTTCGAGAATAAGGTCGTGCCGATGACGCTCGATCCGTTTGCCCGGGTGGCGGTCAACGCCGCCGCTCTGGCAGCGATCGGCGGGGGCGGAACCAATGTCTCGGCGCCGCTGGCGCTGCTCAACCGCCAGCAGGCGGAGGCGGATCTGGTGGTGATCGTGTCGGACAATGAAAGCTGGGTCGATGCCGGGCGTCATGGTGCGACGGCGACGATGCGGGAGTGGGAGGTGCTGAAGAAAAGGTGCCCGGGCGCGAAGCTCGTCTGCATCGATCTCCAGCCCTACGGCACCACGCAGGCACAAAGCCGCACAGACATACTCAATGTCGGAGGCTTCTCCGACGCGGTGTTCGAGACGCTTGCCCGCTTCGCCTCCGGCGGAGCGGAGAGCGACTGGGTCGCCGAGGTCAACGAAACGGAGGTTTGAACAAGGCCGTGGCGAATGCCGGCGGGACTACATCCACCGCCAAAGGTCCGACGAGTAAAGCGCCCGGGCAACCGGGAGATGCGAGTTCGAGTCTCGCCGAATGGGTCGTAGCTTAAGGACCGTGTCTCGCCATTTCTCGTCGCCACGGCCGACGAACAACACGCGGCGAATGCCGGAAGGACTACATCGTCTGATAAACGCCAGGTCGCGGGTTCGAGTCCCGCCGGATTCCTCGGGATCCGTAGCTCAGGGGTAGAGCGGGAGCGTCCTTCCAAAACTTCGTCGCCGCGAACCGTGGGAGCCGCAGGAGGCGGCGGGAATGCGGACGAGGATTACACCTGCGACGTGCACGATCCTCGTCCACTCTCGTTCCGTCGCTCGAATCGGCGCCGGCGAATGCTGATGGGAATACATCTGGTTGTGGGCTTCGGCCTGCGGTTCAACTCCGCGCTTCTCATCGATCCTCGTCGCCGGTTCTCACGGATGGAAATCAAGGCCCGTCATACTGGCGAAGCCCGGTATCTCAGGTCGGAAAGTCACTGCGCTCGTCAAATGCGCTTGCGCGAACTCTCCACGAGATACCGGCCTTCGCCGGTATGACGGGGGAGGGTAACAAAGATAAGGTAAGGGAGGGCCACATGGCCGAGCAGAATTTCGAAGTGATGGCGGTCGAAGGCGGCGCGCCGGTCAAGATGTGGACCAAGGGCGTGTCGGTCGATCCGAAGGCGCGCGACCAGCTGTCGCGGGCAGCGCAGATGCCGTTCATCTTCAAGCATGTCGCCGCCATGCCCGACGTCCATGTCGGCATCGGTGCCACGGTCGGGTCGGTGATTCCGACCAGAGGCGCGGTGATTCCGGCGGCGGTCGGCGTCGACATCGGCTGCGGCATGATGGCGGCGCGCACGTCGCTCCATGCCGCGGATCTGCCGGACAGCCTCGATGGCATCCGCAGCGCGATCGAGCAGGCGGTGCCGCACGGCCGCGCCGTCGGCCGCGGCAAGCGCGACAAGGGCAGCTGGGGCGATCCGCCGCCGGAGATCGCCGCCGCCTGGGCGACGCTCGCCGAACGGTTCAAGCGGATCGTCGAAAAATATCCGAAGCTCGAGAAGACGAACAATCTCGTCCATCTCGGCACGCTCGGCACCGGCAACCACTTCATCGAGCTGTGCCTCGACGAGGCCGACCAGGTGTGGGTGATGCTCCATTCGGGGTCGCGCGGCGTCGGCAACGCCATCGGCAGCTTCTTCATCGAGCTGGCGAAGGAGGACATGCGGCGCTGGTTCGTCAATCTGCCGGACGAGAATCTCGCTTACTTCCCGGAAGGGACCGAGCATTTCGACGATTATGTCGAGGCGGTCGGCTGGGCGCAGGATTTCGCGGCCTTGAACCGGCGGATGATGATGACCAACGTCGTCCGCGCGATCCGTACGATCATCGCCAAGCCGTTCGAGGCGGAGCTCGAGGCGATCAACTGCCATCACAATTATGTGCGGCGGGAAAATCACTTCGGCGAGAACGTGCTGGTCACCCGCAAGGGGGCGGTGCGCGCGGCCGAGGGCGTGATGGGGATCATCCCCGGATCGATGGGCGCCAAGAGCTTCATCGTCCGCGGCCGCGGCAACAAGCAGGCGTTCGACAGCTGCAGCCACGGCGCCGGACGGCTGATGTCGCGGACCGAGGCGAAGAAGCGCTTCACCCTCGACGATCATATCCTCGCGACCGAAGGCGTCGAATGCCGGAAGGACGAGGGCGTGATCGACGAAACCCCGGCAGCCTACAAGCCGATCGAGGCGGTGATGGCGGCGCAGGCCGATCTCGTCGAGATCGTCCACACCTTGAAGCAGGTGGTGTGCGTGAAGGGTTGAGGCCCTTCACGCCATCGCTGTTCCACGCGACGGAGAGCTGGTCCGATGGTCTGGAAGAATGTCATCGAGCCGGAGCGGCCCGGCGTCCGCTACGCCTGCCCGTGCTGCAAGCAGCTGACGTTGGGCTCCCGTGGCCAATTCGAGATCTGCGACGTGTGCTTCTGGGAGGATGATGGTCAGGACGAACACGATGCCGAGATCGTCCGGGGTGGCCCGAACCACGACCTCAGCCTGCGGCGGGCACAGCTGAATTACCGCAGCCTGGGCGCCATCCAGGCGCGATTTCTCAAATCTGTTCGGCCGCCTCGGCCGGACGAAATTCCGGAGACGGGAAGATGATGATCATCGACGGCGCGGCAGGCGAGGGCGGCGGGCAGGTGCTGCGCACCGCGCTTTCGCTCGCGCTGGTGACCGGCAAGGCATTCCGGATCGAGAATATCCGCGCCAACCGGTCGCGCCCCGGCGTGATGCGGCAGCATGCGACCGCGGTCGAGGCTGCGTGCGCGATCGGCGGGGCGGAGTGCGAGGAGCTTGCGGTCGGTGCCTCGGCGCTGACCTTCGTGCCGGGCAAGGTGCAGGCGGGCGAGCATGTCTTCGCGGTCGGCACTGCCGGCAGTACCGGCCTGGTGCTGCAGACGATCCTGCCGCCGCTGATGCTTGCGGACGGTCCATCGCGTCTCGTGCTCGAGGGCGGAACGCACAATATCTACGCGCCGCCCTTCGACTTCCTCGAGCGGGTGTTCCTGCCGATCGTCAACCTTATGGGGCCGACCGTGTCGGCACGTCTCGTCCGCCACGGTTTCTATCCGGCCGGCGGCGGACGGATCGAGGTGGACATCGTTCCGGCGGCGGCGCTGACGCCGATCGATTTCGTCGAACGGGGCGAACGCGTCTCGGTCGAGGCGCGGGCGATCGTGGCCGCTCTGCCGGGTGACATCGCCGTGCGGGAGCTTGCAGCGGTGGAGAAGGTGCTTGGCTGGCCCGACGCGGCACGCCGCATCACGCAGCTCCCCGATCGCTGCGGCCCGGGTAATATCCTGATGCTCGAAGCGGTGTTCGAGCACGTCACCGAGCTGGTCAGCGGCTTCGGGAAGCTCGGCGTCCCGGCACAGGTGGTGGGCGAGAAGGCGGCCAAGCGTATGGCCGGCTATCTCGCGTCGTCAGCGGTAGCGGGCCCCTACCTCGCCGACCAGTTGCTGCTGCCCTTCGCGCTCGCCGGCGGCGGTTGCTTCACCACCGTGAAGCCGTCGCAGCACAGCCGGACCGCAGCCGAGGTGATCGCCCGCTTCCTCGACGTGCGGATCGCGTTCGAGGAACGCGAAGGGGGCGAGCATCTGGTGAAGGTGATCCCGGCTTAATCGCAGCCGGCCGCGTTCGCCTTCCGCTCGACGCCGAAGCGAAAGCTGGTGGTCGAGCGGAAGGTCTCGCCGGGGCGGAGCAGGGTCGACGGGAATTCCGGACGGTTGGGGCTGTCGGGGAAATGCTGGGTCTCGAGCGCGTAGCCGTCGCCCTGGCGGATGGTGCGCCCGCCCGCGCCGACCAGAGTGCCGTCGAAGCTGTTGGCGGTATAGACCTGGAGCGAGGGTTCGGTGGTGCTGAGCTCCAGCGTCCGCCCGCTTGCCGGATCGACCGCGCGGGCGGCGAGGCGGAGACCGCTGCCGTCGATCGCGAAACCGTGATCGAAGCCGCGGGCGAGCAGCATCAGGGGATGGGTCGAACCGATGCGGTCGCCGATTCGCGCGGGCGTGCGCAGATCGAACGGCGTGCCGTCGACGGGCAGCAGCGCGCCGGTGGGGATGCGCTTGGCATCGAGCTCCGCGATCCGCGCGGCGTGGATCTGCAGCCGCTGGTCGTCGGCGCTGCCGGAGCTGCCGCCGGCGAGATTGAAGTAAGCGTGGTGGGTGAGGTTGAGCACGGTCGGTCGGCTCGTCGTCGCGACATAATCGAGCCGCAGCGTGTCGTCGGCCGTGAGCGTGTAGGTGACGGCGACCTCGAGCTTGCCCGGGAAGCCGTTCTCGCCATCGGGGCTGGTGTAGCGCAGCGTCACCGCGCTGCATCCCGGCGTGTCGCAGGCCTCGACACGCCAGATCTTGGCGGCGAAGTTCGGCACGCCGCCATGAGAGACGATCGCGTCCGGATCCGGCGACAGGGGGAAACGCGTGCCGTCGATCGAGAAGCCGCCGTGCGAGATCCGGCCGGCATAGCGGCCGACGAGGCTGCCGAAATTGGGCTTGGCTTCGTAGGCGGCGAGATCGGGCAGAGCGAGCACGACATTGGTGCGGCGGCCGGCTCGATCGGGGACTGCAATCTCGTCGATGATCCCGCCCAATGTGAGGATGCCGACCCGCATGCCGCTTTTGTTGGTGAGCACGATCCGCTCGACGGCGACGCCGCCCCTGGTTGTCCCATAAGGCGCGCGGGCGATGCCCGGAGTCGCGGCGGCGGCGGTGGCGGCGGCAAGGAGGCTCATCATGGCCGCATCGTTGCGCGAGGACCGCCGCCGAGGCAAGCGCCGCGGTGACCCGCGGAACATCGCATCACGCTTATTCCGCAGGCTGCGGTGTGGGGAGCGCCGGCCGCTTGTGGGTGAGGAGACGTCCGACCTTCGGCGCGAGCCATTGTTCGAAGCTGTCGGCGAGGCTGAAGCCGGCCGGCACGATCACCAGGGTCAGGATGGTCGACAGGATCAGCCCGCCGATCACGACGATGCCCATCGGCGAGCGCCAGCTGCCGTCGCCGGAGATCGAGATCGCGGTCGGCAGCATCCCGGCGACCATCGCGACGGTGGTCATCACGATCGGCTGGGCGCGCTTGTGGCCGGCGTCGGCGATCGCCTCGTCCTTGGCGACGCCCTTGCCCATCTCCTCGATCGCGAAGTCGATCAGCAGGATCGAATTCTTGGCGACGATGCCGAGCAGCATCAGGATTCCGATCAGCACGGGCAGCGACAAAGCGTTGCCGGTGATGTGCAGCGCGATCGCACCGCCGAGCGGGGCGAGCAGCAGCGAACCGAGATTGACGAAGGGCGGGACGATCCTTTTGTAGAGCAGGACCAGCACTGCAAAGACCAGGAAGATGCCGGCGATCACTGCCATTCCGAAATTCTCGATCAGTTCGGCCTGCATCTTCGCCTCGCCCTGGTTGGCGAGCTTCACGCCAGGCGGCAGGCTGAGCATCGTCGGTGTCTGGTTGACCTTGCTCATCGCTTCGACGACGCCGGGCGCGAGATCGGCTCCGACGACGATCCGCCGTTCCTGGTTGAAGCGCTGGATCTGCGTCGGCCCGCGCCCGAAGCCGATATCGGCGACGACCTTGAGCGGCACCGAACCGCCGCTGGCGGTCGGCACCGGCAGATTCTCGATGGTCGCAAGGTTGCGGCGCGAATCCTCGGTGAGCGAGACTCGGATCGGGATCTGGCGGTCGGACAGCGAGAATTTCGCGCTGTTCTGATCGATCTCGCCCTGGGTCGCGATGCGGATGGTCTGGCTGAGCGCGGCGGTGGTGACTCCCATGTCGGCGGCGAGATCGAAGCGCGGCCTGATCATGATCTCGGGCCGGCGGAGATCGCCTTCGATTCGGGGCGCGCGAATCTCCGGCAGTTTGCGCATATCCTCGACGAGGGCGGACGCCGCGCGCTCGAGTTTCTCCGGATCGTCGCCGGCCAGCATCACCGAGACCGCGCGGTTGCCGAAGCCCTGCTGAGACCGGAAGTAGACTCGGGCATCGGCGATGTCGCGCAGCTTGGGGGCGACGTCGCGCTCGAATTCGATGCTGGTGCGCTCGCGCTCCTTGTTGAGCGTGATGTAGATATTGGCATTGTCGACCCCGACCGAGGCGAAGGCCGCCTGGACGTCCGGCTCGGCGCGGATGAGATCGGCAGCCTGGCCGGCGACCTGCTGGGTCTGGCGCAATGTCGAACCCGGCGCCATCTCGATCGCCACCGAGCTATAGTCGCTGTTGGCGTTGGGCTGGAAGGTGAACGGCAGGGTCGCGAAGGCGAAGATCGTCGCGATGAAGGACGCGAGGCCGAGCAGCATCGTCTTCCAGCGATGGCGGAGCGACCAACGCAGCAGGGCGACGTAGCGGTCCATCACCCAGCCTTCGCCGTGGCTGGCATGGCCTTTCGCCTGCAGGAAATAGGCGGCCATCAGCGGCGTGATCAATCGCGCTACCGCCAGCGAGATCAGCACGGCGACGACGATGGTCAGCCCGAAGCTCTTGAAATATTGGCCGATCAGGCTGCCCATCATGCCCACCGGCAGGAACACCGCAACGATCGCGAAGGTCGTCGCGACGACGGCGAGGCCGATCTCGTCCGCGGCCTCGATCGACGCCTGATAGGCCGATTTGCCCATCCGCATGTGGCGAACGATATTCTCGATCTCGACGATGGCATCGTCGACCAGCACACCGGCGACGAGGCTGAGCGCGAGCAGGGTCACTCCGTTCAGCGAAAAGCCCATCAGGTCCATCAGCCAGAAGGTCGGGATCGCCGACAGCGGGATGGCCAGCGCCGAGATCAGGGTCGCCCGCCAATCGCGCAGGAATACCAGCACCACCAGCACGGCCAGGACGGCGCCTTCGACCAGAGCCTCCATCGCGCTTTTGTACTGGCCCTTGGTGTAGTCCACGGTGGTGAACAGCTGGACGAACCGGATCCGGCCTTCGCTCTCGGCCTCGAGCGCGCGCAGCTCCGCCTCCGCGGCCTTGTAGACGGTGACGTCCGACGCGCCCTTGGCTTTCTCGATCGAAAAGCTCAGCACCTGCTTGCCGTTCATCAGCGCGACGTGGCGCTGCTCGGCGTAGAGATCGCGGACGGTGGCGAGATCGGCGAGCTTGACGTTGCGGCCGCTGCCTATCCAGATCTTCTTCTCGCCGAGATCGCGGGCGTTGCGCGCGTTGCCGAGCACGCGCACCGACTGTTCGGACCCGGCGATCTCCGCGCGGCCGCCGGCGGCATTGAGGTTGATCTGGCGGAGCTGCTGGTTAAGCTGCGAGGCGGTGATGCCATGGGATTGCAGCTTGGCGGGATCGACGATCACCCGGATTTCGCGGCTGACCCCGCCGCTGCGGCCGACATTGGCCATGCCGGGGATGGCGAGCAGGCGCCGCGAGACGTTGTTGTCGACGTACCAGCTCAGTTCCTCGAGGCTCATCGCCGTCGACTCCGCGGCGACATAGGCGATCGGCCCGCCTTCGACCTCGACCCGCTCGACCTGCGGCTCCAATATGCCCTCAGGGAGATCGCCGCGAATCTTGGCGACGGCATCGCGGACATCGTTGACCGCGCGATCGACCGGCGTGCCGATGTCGAACTGGACGAAGGTGCTGCTATAGCCTTCGCGGGCGGTGGAAGAGATCTCGTCGACGCCGTTGATGCTCCGCACCGCCGCTTCGACTCGCTGCGTCACCTGGGTTTCGAGTTCGGTCGGTGCCGCACCCGGCTGCGATATCGTGACCGACGCCGCCGGAAAGCTGATGTCCGGCATGTTGTTGACGTCCATGCGCAGAAAACTGACCACGCCGAGCAAGGTCAAGGTCGCGAACAGCACCAGCGGAAACACGGGATTGCGAATAGCCCAGCTCGAGATGTTCCGCATGTTCCCCTCCATCCGGCACAGGAAGGATTTCGCGTCGCCAGACTTGTCCCTGGTCGTGCCGCCCACCGATCGATGGCCAAAGACTACGCCTTCAGGCGCGGTCCGTCACGTCGACTCTTCGTCGGGATCGGATGTTTCTCGAAGCGGCATGGCCGGGTTTTTACCGTTCGTTTGCAGATTTGCGGCTACCCAGCTGTCTGAAAGAGGTCCTCATGCTCCAGATCGTCTACATCAGCACTGCCCAGCCCGGTTTTGCCCAAAGCGACCTGCGCGAGGTGCTCGAAGCCTCGCGCCGCAACAATGCGGCCGTCGACGTCACCGGATTGCTCGTCGCGGGCGGCCGCCGTTTCCTCCAGGTACTCGAAGGTCCCGAGGCGGCGGTCGAGGCCACGCTCGCCCGGATCAAGGCCGACCCCCGGCACCGCGCGCTGGTCAATTTGTCCAGCAAGCAGGTCGATGCCCGCCAGTTCGGCGACTGGTCGATGGGCTTCGAGCTCGGCGGCGTTCCCGGCGCCGGCGATCTGAACGCGGTGGTTGCGAATCTCGTCGCGAAGCTCAGCGACCGCAATCTTGCGGCGCAGTTTCTCGGCTTCGCCGAGATCCACGCCCGCGCTGCCTGACCTCCTTCGGGAGCGGCAATGCAACGCGCAGGCGTCGGCGGCGTTCTCTCGGCCCCTGTGGTTTGAGAGCATCTCTGCCGAATGTCGAAGATCGTAAACGGCTCCAGCCTGCAGCCGCTGTCCGGCAGCAAGCCTAAGCAGATCGTCCTCCTGCTCCACGGCTACGGGTCAAGCGGCGCGGACCTGATCGCGCTGGCGCCCCATTGGCGCCAGGCGCTGCCTGACGCCTTGTTCCTCGCCCCCAATGCGCCGCAGCGCAGCCACGGTGCCGGCTATCAATGGTGGCCGCTCGCCGCCTTCACGCCGCAGGCCCTGGCCGCCGGCGCCGCCTCGGCGGCCCCTGCGATCGATGCCTTCGTCGATCGCAAGCTCAAGCAGTATGACCTGACCGAGGCAGACGTCGCGATCGTCGGGTTCAGTCAGGGGACGATGATGGCGCTGCATGTCGGGCTCCGCCGCGCTCAGGCGGTGGCCGGGATCGTCGGCTATTCCGGCATGCTCACCGGCGCGCCGGAACTCGCCCATGCGAAAATCACCAGGCCGCCCGTGCTTCTGATCCACGGCGCGGCGGATCCGATCGTCCCGGTTGCGGCGCTGCACGCCGCGAAGGCGGAGTTGCAGAAGCTCGGGATCGAGGTCAGCGACCATGTCTCGCCCGGTGTCGGCCACAGCGTCGATCCCGAAGGCCTGCGCCGCGGCGGTGCGTTCGTCGTCGAAGCGTTGACCCCGCGGCGTTGAGCGGGCGCGCTTCCCTCGCGTCGAAGGCCCGCCCTCGCCGCCCTTGACGGGAACAGCCGACGCGCAGCGCCGTTCGGCGGAGCGAGTCACCACGATCAGGACCCGTTTCATGGCATCACAGCATTTCACCCCGCCGGGCCCGCTCGGCTTCGGCGGCGCCCCGCTCGGCAACATGTTCGACGAAGTCAGCGACGCGCAGGCCGAAGCCGCTCTGGTCGCCGCCTGGGAGACCGGCGTCCGCCACTTCGACACCGCGCCGCATTACGGAAACGGCGTTTCCGAGCACCGCTTCGGGAACGTGCTCCGCAACTATCCGCGCGAGGAGTTCACCCTGTCGACCAAGGTCGGCCGGATCCTCAAGGCCGATCCGAGCGTCCGCGACAATCCGCCGTTCGTGCGTGCGCTGCCGTTCCGGTCCGAATATGATTATTCCTACGACGCGACCATGCGCTCGATCGAGGACAGTCATCAGCGGCTCGGCCTCGCCCAGATCGACATCGCCTACATCCACGATCTCGCGGCGGACCATCATGGCGATGCCTGGGAGGATCTCTTCGAGATCGCGATGAACGGCGCCGCCAAGGCGCTGATCCGGCTCCGCGAAGAGGGCGTGATCAAGGGGTGGGGCTTTGGCGTCAACCTCACCGAGCCTTGCGAGCGGGCGCTCGAGGAGTCTGATCCCGATATCTTCCTGCTCGCAGGGCGCTATAGCCTGCTCAACCAGCCGGCGCTCGATCGTCTGTTTCCGATGTGCGCAGATCGCGGCGTGCATGTCGTCGTCGGCGGCCCCTACAATAGCGGGTTGCTCGCGGGTGGCCGGACCTTCGAATATCAGGAAGCGCCGCCGCAGCTCGTCGCGCGGCGGGACAGGCTGGCCGAGATCTGCGGCCGCCACGGCGTCGATCTTCGCTCCGCCGCACTTCATTTCTGCGCGGCCCATCCGGTGGTCGCAGCGATCATTCCCGGGGCCAAGCATGCGGACCGCGTTCGCGAAAATGCACGGCTTATGGCTGCGGAAATCCCCACCGCTCTGTGGGACGAGCTTCGCGCCGAAGGCTTGATCCCAGAGGGCGCGCCGACTCCGGGACGGCACGGGTGAGGCATCATCCGGCCATCGTGCGCGGCAAGGTCGCGGTTGTGACCGGCGCCGCAAGCGGGATCGGCCGTGCGGCCGCCGCAAAGCTGGGCCACGCCGGCATGGGCGTGGTACTGGCCGACGTCGACGAGGTCGGGCTTGCCGAGGCGGCCGAGGATCTCACGCGAGACGGGGTCGCCGTGCGCACGATCGGGGCGGACGTCAGCGATCCTGCCTCGCTCGCCTACCTGAGAGAGGCAGCCCACCAGCTCGGACCGGTCTCGCTGCTGATGAACAATGCGGGGCGGGAAGGGGGCGGCGGCATTCTCGCCGGCGCCGACATCTGGCAGCAGACGATCGCGACCAATTTGATGGGTCCGCTCTACGGCATCCAAGCCTTTCTTCCCGATCTGCTTGCCGCCGACTGGCCCTGCGCGATCGTCAACACCGGCTCCAAGCAGGGGATCACCCTGCCGCCCGGCGACACCGCCTACAATGTCAGCAAGGCGGCGTTGAAGGCACTGACCGAATCTTTGGCCCACCATCTGCGCGCCGCGGGCGATCGGATCACCGCCCATCTGCTGATTCCCGGTTTCACCTTCACCGGGCTGACTCGGGCACGCGGCGTAACCGAGAAGCCGCCCGGCGCCTGGACAGCGGAGCAGGTCGTCGACTTCATGCTGGCGGCGATGGCGAGAGGCGATTTCTACATCCTCTGCCCCGACAACGAGGTGACTCGCCCGTTGGACGAAAAGCGGATCGCCTGGAGCGCTGGCGACATCATCGAAAATCGCTCGGCTTTGTCACGCTGGGATCCGCGCTACGAGGACGCGTTCAGGGCGTTCATGGAAGGGAAGAGCGAATGAGGATCGGCTTCGTCGGCCTTGGCCAAATGGGCAGCGCGATGGCGCGCAACCTACTCGCCGCCGGGCACCAGCTGACGGTTTGGAATCGCTCGGCCGGCAAGGCGGACGGGCTGGGTGCGGAAGGCGCCCGCGCGGCGGCAAGTCCGGCCGAAGCGGCCGATGGCGCGGACATCGTGGTGACGATGCTCGCCGACGACAAGGCGGTCGAGGAGGTCGTGTTCGGCGATCAGGGCCTCCTGTCCGGGACCAGGCTCCATGTCTCGATGAGCACGATAAGCGTCGCGCTGGCCGAGCGGCTCACTGCCGCCCATGCCGAGGCCGGCGGAGTGCTCGTCTCGGCGCCCGTCTTCGGACGTCCGGCGGCAGCCGAGGCGGCGAAGCTGTTCATCGCGGCTGCGGGCCCGGCCGATGCACGCGCCGCCTGTACGCCGCTGTTCGATGCGGTGGGCCAGCGCGTGTTCGCGGTCGGCGACACGCCGTCCCAGGCGAATCTGGTCAAGCTCTCCGGCAATTTCATGATCATGTCGGCGATCGAGGCGATGGCCGAGGCGATGACCCTGGCCGAGAAAGGCGGAGTCGCCCGCGAGACGTTGCTCGAAGTGCTGACCGGCACCCTGTTCGGATCGCCCGTCTACCAGATCTATGGCGACATCCTCGTCAACGATCGGTTCCGCCCGGCCGGCTTCGCGGCGCCGCTCGGCCTCAAGGACATGCGGCTGGTCGGCGCGGCGGCGGAGGCGGCACGGGTGCCGATGCCGCTGCTCGGCGTGGTGCGCGATCACCTGCTTGCGGCGCTCGCCCAGGAGGGCGAGGAGATCGACTGGTCGGCGATTGCTCTGCCGATCCGACACGGGGCCGGGCTCGGCTGAGTCAGACGCGCCGGCGGGGGAAGGCGGCTCCGCCAGGCCGCGCGCCGAGCTTCGCCTCAAGGCCCTGAATGGCCCGTCCGATTTCGGCCGGGATTCGGCTTTCGACGCCCGAGGTCATGCCTGTCCAGATCACCGCTCCGTCCGCGGCCTGGGCCGACATCATCACCATCGGCGCACCGTTCCACAGGATGAGACGGGTCCGCAGGGTAATGGCATCGGAGTGATCCTCAGCGCCACGAAACACCTGGACCCCGCGCATTCTCTGTGCGCTGGCCGTGATCAGTTCGTCGCAGGCGCGGGCCAGCGACCGGTAGCGCGGTGCGCCGGTCGCGTCTTCGACCGCTTTGACGACCAGCGGCCTCGCCGCCGGGCCGGGGCGCAGAACGAACCAGGACGCCAGACCGGCGAAGATCAGCACCGCCGCCAATAGGGTGGCCAGAAGGCGCTTCCGCCGCTGCGGCCGTGGGCGGGACATCACAAGTGTTTCAGGCGCTACCGCCTCCGGGGCTGTAACCTCCGGCAGCAGGCGGTAACCGCGCTTCGCAACAGTCTCGATGAAGCGCGGCTCGCGGGCGTCGTCGCCGAGCGCCTTGCGAATGTCCCTGAGCACGACCGGCACGCTGTTCGCACTGATCACCCGTCCGCTCCAGACCTCGGCCAGGATCTCCTCATGGGAGACAACTTGGCCGCGGCGGCGGCAGAGCAGTTCCAGCGTGCGCGCCGCCCGGTGTTCCAGCCGCCGCCGCTCGTCGCCCCGCCACAGTTCGTTGGCCGCCGGCGAGAAGGTCCATCCGCCGATGGTGCAGTCTCCCTCGGACGTTTCCGCTACTGGCAAGATTCGTCTCCCTGATCCGGCTCGGGCAAGAGAACGCAGGGAGGCTCGCGTTGCAAGGGCAGACCGGCCAAGACCCGCACTTCAGGACATCTTCAGCTTTTCCTTATTCGACTTGCCCGCCGATCATTGGCCTTTCTTGCCGCTCAGCCTCGGGGCTCGCAACGCCCCCGGCATTTCACGCCAGGAGAGTGTCGATGCGTATTGAACAGCGGATCCGCGCAGCGGAGCAGCGTGACCTCGGAAAGTGGATCCTCGGCATCGCGACCATCGGTTTCGGTGCAGCGTGCTTCCTCCAGCGGGACTTCACCAGCTTCTGGCAGCCGGTGCCCCAAAGCCTGCCGCTGCGACAGCCACTCGCCTTCCTCTCAGCGGGACTGCTTGTTCTTTCCGGCGCCGGGCTGTTCTTTCGGCGGACGATGGGGCCCGCCGCTCTGATCCAAATCCTGCTGTTCCTTGGCTATGTCGCCGCGTGGCTTTCGCATATCGCCGACCGACCCGGCACGATCTGGCTCGGTGTGTGCGAGAACCTGGCGGTCGCGGTTGGTGCCGCGACGATCTGGATGCGGACGCCGCCGCGCTCGCCTGCGCCGCTCGGAGTCGCCGCCGTGCGGATAACTTACGGGATCTGCTCCGTGGTCTTCGGAGTGGCCCACTTCATCGCAATCGACGGGACCGCGAGCATGGTGCCGAACTGGCTGCCCGGCAGCGGCCGATTTTGGGCGGCGTTCACCGGACTTTGTCACCTTGCCGCCGGCGCCGCCCTGTTCGCCAACCGCCTCGCGCTTCCTGCGACGCGGCTTGCGGGGTTGATGTATCTGGGCTTCGCGACCCTGTGCTGGCTGCCGGGCGCGATCACCCATCCCGACCAATGGCTGCGCTGGGCGGGAATTGCGATCAGTCTGGCGATGATGGGCGCAGTCTGGCTGGTGGGGGACCTTCTCCGCCGGACGCGAGGCGGGTTTTCCACAAACACGGCGAGGTCGCGCGAAGCGATCCTTTATGGCGGTGCCTGAGCGCTTCCCGAAAACGGCGTGTGAAGAGTGACCGACGCGAAGTGCCGATCACTCCTCCGCGCGAACCAGTTTGATGTCCCTGTCGGCGGCCCAGAGATGCACGTCCTCGCGGCGGAGCGCGGTCGCCATCAGGTCGGGAAATTGATCGGGCGTGCAGGCGAAGACCGGGATGCCGAGCACGGCGACTCTGGCCGAGAGCTGCGGGTCGTAGGAAGGACGGCCGGTGTCGGTGAGCGCGAGCAGGACGATCACGTTGACTCCGGCGACCGTCAGCCGTGCAAGGCGATCGAGCAGGGAAGCCGCGTTGCCGCCTTCGTACATGTCGGAAATGAGGATGAGATGCGCCTTGCCGGGGCGCTCGATCCGCTCCTCGCAATAGCCGATCGCACGATCGATGTCGGTGCCGCCGCCGAGCTGTACGCCGAACAGCACTTCCACCGGGTCGGCGAGCTCCTCGGTGAGATCGAGGATGGCGGTGTCGAAGCAGACGAGCTTGGTCGCGACCACCGGCAGCGAGGCCATCACCGCCGCGAAGATCGAGGCGTAGACCACCGAGCTTGCCATCGACCCGGACTGGTCGACGCACAGGACCACCTCGTCGAGATCGACGATGCGGCGCTGCTGCCGCATGAAGCCGACCAGCGTTTCCGGAACGATGGTGCGCTGCGCAACCTGATAATGGCGCAGATTCCTGTGGATGGTGCGCGGCCAGTCGATGTCGCCGAAGCGTGGGCGGCGGGTACGGCGCGAGCGATCGAGCGCGCCGCGGATGGCGTCCGCCGTGCGGCGTTCCAGCCGTTCCATCAATTGCGCGACGACCTTGCAGATCACCGCGCGTGCCGTCTCCTTGGTCTTGTCGGGCATCGCACCGCGAAGGGCGACGAGATCGGCGACGAGGTTCACGTCGGCCTCGATGTTCGCCAGCAATTCCGGCTCGAGCAGCATCTGGCGCAGGCCCTTGCGCTCGAATGCATCCTTCTGGATCACCTGAACGATCGGCGCCGGGAAGAATTCGCGGATGTCGCCCAGCCATTTCGCCACCCGGGGCGCCGACGCGCCAAGGCCGCCGCGGCCCTTCTTCTCGCTCTCGCCGTCGCCGTAGAGCGCGGTCAAGGCCGCCGACATGCGCTGATCCGACGGCGAAAGGCCGGATTCGTCCTCGTCGACGCCAAGGGCGAGCGTCCAGCGCCGGGCGCGTTCCTCGTCGCTCATGATCGTGCCCCCTCCCTCAACAATGCGGTCACACGGGCGAAATGCGCCGGCCACGCCTCGTCGGCTCCCGGCAGGAGGCGATAGCCGCCGCCATCGCGTTCCCGCCGCGCGAGCAGGGCATCGATCAGGCGCCGCCGCTCCATCCGATCCAGGGCGGAGAAGACGCGCCGGAACAGGGGGAGATTGGTGACGAACGCCTCTTCGTCGAGGCCGAGCAGCCAGACATCGACTGCGCTCCGCAACCCGTCGTCGTGGATCAGGCGCTGACCGGCACCGGCAAGGAAGCCTTCGAAGAAGCCCGCCGCCTGCGCGATCGGCGTGCCCGGCGACAGCATCCGTCCGAGCAGGCGCACCGCCTCGTCCGCCGGCAGACGTTCCGCTTCGTAGAGCAAGCGCGCCGCGGCGCCGGCGACGAGCCGGGTCGCCTGATCGTCGTCCAGCAAGCGGGACAGCCCGCCATACCAGGTCTCGACCACGTCGCCTTCGAGCGCGGCAAGCTGAACCGCGCGCTCGGCGTCGAGGATCGCGGTCCGCATCGCCTCCGCCGCATCGGCGTCGAGGTTGCGGGCCGCGTAGGGCAGGGCGAAGGCCGCTTCGGTGACGATCCGCGGCATCAGCAGCGCCAGATGTTCGGCGGGGCCGGATCGCGCCTCGCCATAGCGCAGGATGTCGGCCATCGGCGGCAGTGCCGCCAGCAGCGCGCGGCAATCGCTGGTCAGCGCCGCCTTGTGCTCCAGCGCGGCTATGCCGATCGCGACCGCACGCGGCAGATCGGCGATCATCGCGGCGCGAACACGGGCGGCGAGGGCCCCGAGATCGGCGTCCGCCTCGATCTGCTCGACGATGCGCGCGGAGGCTGCGTCGGCGATGGTCGAGCCATAGACGAGGTGCTCGACCAGACGCACCGCAAATTCCGGTTGCCAGCAGAGCTTCCAATTCTCCCGGAAGGTGCCGCGGCTTCGGCCGGCATCGGCAAGCCGGCCCCAGGGTATGTCAAGAATTGTCAGGCGATGGAGCAGGGTCGAACGGGCAAGGCCGCTATCGCTGCGCAGGTCGACCGAAAGATCGCGTTCCAGCGCTTCGGGCTTGAGCCGGGTCGCCTTCTGCTGGCGCTGCAGATCCTCGAGCAACGGCGCCAGCGGGGTCGAAGGCGGGATCGACCCCACGCCGGAGCCGACCAGCAGCTCGGCCGCGATCTCCTCCCAAAGCACCGGATTGCCGAAGCACAGGCAGGCGATCGCCGCTTCGCGCAACTCCTCGAAGCCCGGGGCGGGGCGTCCGCGCAGGGCGGCGAGGCCGGTGCCGAGCCGCTGCGCCTCGATCACCGACGCGGTCGAGACGAAATGTCCCTTGTCACGGAGCAGTCCGGCGATCCGGGTCAACCAGATCGTGTCGCGGTCCGCCATGTCCCGGGTCTGCCAGAGATGGGCGCACCAGCCGGGCGCCGCGACCCCGGCGCCATAGCCGCTGGCCCGCGCCAGGCGCGGCGTCGTCCAGGGCGCCCAGGTGGCTTTCACCTTCGTCTTCGGCCGGCCCCTGAGCAGAGCCCGATCCTCAGTAAGGCTGGTCTTGCGTGCCAGCGCCGGCACGTGCCAGGCGCCGCAGACGATCGCCAGCGGTCCGTCGACCTCCTTGGCGGCGCGGGCGATTTCCAGCCGCATGGTCGCCTCGCGGGCCGCCTCGTCGGAGTCGATCGCACCGGCTTCCGCGCGCAGCGCACCCATGGCATCGGCAACGGCCGCGAAGACGGGGCCCGGATGGGGATTCTCCTCGATCACGTCGGACCACCATGACTCGCCGTCGGCATAGCCCGCCGCGGCGGCAAGGATGCCGATCGGATCGCGGCTGATCGGGTCCTCCTGTTGGGCCATGTCGTCAGTCGCCTCGTCGTCGCCCTGAACGGGCGGCGCGCAGCGGGCAAGCCGATCGGCTGCGGGAAGATCGATGAAGCGGAGCAGGGCGCCGTGGCGCACGGCCCAGAGCGCCGCCTGATATTCGGGGGAATATTCGGCAAACGGGAAGAAGGTGGCGTTGGCCGCGTCGTCCTCTGCATAAGCGAGCAGCGACACCGGCAGGACCATCTCCGGATCAGCGAGCATCGGCAGCAGATCGGACGCGTCGCTCGGCCCTTCGATCAACACCGCCGACGGCTGCAGAGAGTCCAGCGCCTCGATCAGTCGCCGCGCGGAGCCGGGACCGTGGTGGCGAATGCCGAAAAGCGAGACGGGCGCCGGCATCGGCTCAGATGCGATCGGTCAAAGCGGCATAATAGCCTTCGAAGCCCTGGCGCTTCTTCAGCACCGTCTCGAGATATTCGCCGAGAACCGCCCGGTCCTGCACCGGATCCTTGATCACGGCGCCGATCATGTTGCTGGCGAGGGCGTCGGGAGTCAGACGGCCATCGTTGAAGAACGTGGCTTCGCTGATCCCGCCGACCATCACGCCGATCGCCTCGGCGGTGGACAGGCCGCCGGTCGGAGTCTTGAGCGCGATCTTGCCGTCCTCGGTCGAGCCGGAGCGCAGCTCCCGGAAGATCGAGACGATCCTCGCGACTTCGTCGGCGACGTTCTTGGGTGCGGGAAGATCGAGATTGGCGGCCATCTCGCCGACCCGCTTGACGATGATTGCCACTTCCTCAGATGCGGTGTCCGGCAACGGGAGGACGACGACGTTGAAGCGCCGCTTGAGTGCCGAGGAGAGTTCGTTGACGCCCTTGTCACGATTGTTCGCAGTCGCGATGATGTTGAAGCCGCGCGCCGCATAAACGGAGGTGTTGAGCTCCGGAACCGGCATCATCTTTTCCGACAGCACCGTGATCAAGGTGTCCTGAACGTCACTTCCCATCCGGGTCAGCTCTTCGAAGCGGCACAGCTTGCCGCTTTCCATCGCACGCATCAGCGGAGTCGCGACCAGGGCTTCGCGGCTGGGACCATGGGCAAGCAATTGGGCGTAGTTCCAGCCATAGCGGATCTGGTTTTCGTCGGTGCCGGCGGTACACTGGATCACCAGAGTGGAATCGCCGGCAATGGCTGCGGCGAGATGCTCGGAAACCCAGGATTTAGCGGTCCCGGGTACACCGAGCAGCAGCAAAGCGCGATCGGTCGCGAGGGTCGCGACCGCGGTCTCGATCAGCCGGCGGTCACCGACATACTTGGGCGTGACGACGCTTCCGTCCGGCGCCGTCCCACCCATCAGATAGGTGACCACCGCACGCGGGGACAGTGCCCAGCCGGCCGGCTTGCGTTCGCCGTCGCCGCCCGCAAGCGCGGCGAGCTCCGCGCCATAGGTCTCCTCGGCGGGACGCCGCAGCTTCTCGGTCATGATGTCTCTCCTGTGTCGTCGAGCGCAGCATTCAGCCGCAGCATGTCGAGCCGGGGATCGGCGGCGAGCATGCCCGTTTGCCCGAGTCTTTCGATCGCACGCCGGGCACCTTCGCGCGATGCGACGAGGCCCAACGCCTGCAGCTCGGCGGCCGCAGCGGCGCTCTTGCCGGCCTCATCCGCGATGAGCAGAGTGAGTAGGGCCGCGCCGGCAGGCACGCGCATCGGGTCGGCAATCCGGCAGAGGCCGGCACCGATCGAAGCGGCATCCGCGAAGCTGACGCCGCGGGTGCGAAGCAAGGCTTCGGCGACCTCCCGGCGTTCGGGTTCGGTGAGGCGCGGCAGAAGCAAGGCAAGGTTGGCGGCACTTTCGGCGCCGCGGTTGCGCAGCGTCTCGACGGCGGTTTGCACCACCGCGTCGGGCGCCGACGCCGCGATCATGGCCGCAATGCCTTCGTCCGCCTGGTAATCCGCCCCCCAGCTCCACATCGCAGCGGCGCCGAGGGGATCGACCTCGAGAGCAGCGGCAAAGGCGGGATAGTCGATCCGGGTGAGCAGCTCCTGACGCCGCTGGCGCTGCGCCGGCGTCTTGAGCGTTCGCGGCACGATGATCCTGGTCCGACGGAGCAGGCCCCTGGTCTCGACCGTGAAGAAGCCGGCGAGCTCCGCGGCATCCTTGCCAAGCTCCCCGCGATGGCCGAGGCGGGCCAGCAAGGTTGCCGCGAGCGCCTTCACCTTGGGCGCGCGATCGCTCAGCAGCGTTTCGAGGAACGACCGGTCCTGATCGGAGAGACGAGCGCCGAGCGCCGTCGCGAGACGCAGGCGGGAGTCGGCCGGCTCTCCGCCGATACGCGCTTCGAGCAGGCGCCGCGCCGCCTCCGGATCGTCGCCGCGCAGGCGGACCAGCGCCGCCGCGCGACCCGCGGGGCCGAAGTCGTTCCAGCTCTCCTCGGAAAGCAACTCGCCCGGTAGGGCCGCCGTATCGCCCGTGGCCAGTGCGGCCCAGTCGCGCCAGGGGGCGTAGACATCGGGGATATCTTCGTCATTCGCTTCCGGCATCCAGTCGCCGGGATGCATCGTCCAGCCGCGCGCGGCGAGGAAATCGAGCAGGCTTCGCCGCTGTCCGCCGCCGCGCGTGGCGGCGACGAGCCGGCGTGCGAGCGGTCGCACCAGCTCCGGAACGGGCGGCAACGGCAAAGCCGGAAAATCCGGCAGCGGGCCGAGATCGTCGGTCGGCTGCGCCACGGTCATCGCGCCGAGCAACTGGCCCGCGAGGGCGAGCAAGGCCAGTTCGGCATCGGCGCCGCTGCTGCCGATCGCGGCCCGCCACTCTTCCGGCGCCGCCTGGGCCGCCATGCCGCCCGTCGTCCACCGGGTCAGAACCGGCCCGAGTGCCGATTGGAGATCGTCAAGCATCGGCACCGAGCCTCCCCCACGGCGTCGATGCGGCGAGGAAAGTCAGCCGGCTGTTCGACCACAAGGCGGCGGAGGCCGCGAGCGAGGTTCCGAGGAGCGCACGCGGCACGTCGGCGGCGACCGGCAGGCTGATCCCGTCCTCCGCCGCCTGCCACCAAAGTTTACCCGCCGGATCCGCGGCGAGCCGGCCCGGCGGCAGCAGAACCGGGATTTCGAGCGCCCACGGCGCATCGAGAAAGGGCGCGGCGAGCAAGGCGGAAAGATCCTCGCCGGGCTCCGGCCAGGAGTCGGTCTGCCCGGCCGCCGGCCGATCGCTGCGCGCGGCCAGGATCGCGCGCAGCGGCCGCCGCCCCGGATAGAAGACCAGCTCTCCGGAAAGGCGTTCGCCCGCCGAAAAGACGGACCCGCGCCGGCCGGCGGTCGCCGGATGGAAATCGAGCAGCATCGCGAAACGCGGCTCGCTTTCGCCGAGATTGAGCAGCCATGTCGTTTGCGAGACAAGCCCGTCTCGGCGTGTCTCGACGATCTCGGCAAGCACCTCCCAGGTGCCGGTCACCCGCAGGGAGGACGGGTCGGCGAGCAGGGTTTCGCGCGTTTCGGAGGCCGCAACGGCGCGACGGATTTCGGGATCCCGCGGCGCGGCGCGGAAGGCGCGCGCCAGCATCACCAGCTTGCCGAGCTCGACCACGGCGCCGCGGACACGATCGCCCGGCGGGAGGGAAAGCAAGCGGGCAGGGAGCTCGTCCAGTCGGCCGGCCAGGGTCGCGGCCTTGCCATCGACCATGCGCGCGGCGATCCGGCGGCAGCGCGCGGTGGCATCGTCGATGAAGGTGCCGAGCCCGAGGCGAAGCTGGTCGGTCACCCAGGTGTCGAGCGCGTCGAGCGCGTCCGTAATCGCGCGTTCCGTGTCTTCGGCCCGCTTCGCCGCGGCGGCTTCACGGCGGGCTGCGCCCTGCGGATCGTCGGCCTCGGGTTCGAGGGCGCGCGCCGCCGTCGCATCCTTGGGCGCGGCGGCATCGCCGACCGGCACGGTGCGCGCGGGACCGCCGCCCCGGCGGCGGCCGAGCCAGTCGCTCACCCAGTCCGGCGTGTCGGCGACCGCGAAGGGCAGGATCGCTTCGGCGTCGAGCCACAGCAAGGCAAGGACGTGCTTGCACGGAAATTTGCGCGACGGGCAGGTGCATTTGTTGCCGAGATCGCGGCGGTCGGCCATCACCCGATAGGGGTTGGCACCCGATCCGGCACATTGTCCCCAGATCAGGACGCCGTCCTCGCTCATCCCGACGCCGGACCATTTGGCAGCCTTGGCGAGGCCCGACGCGGCCTTGAGCGACGCCTGGTCGGTCGCCAGCTGCTCGATGGCCCTGAGATCGATGCCCACGCTGATTTGCCCCTGTCCCGCGCGGCAGCTTACGGGAATGGTGCCAAAGCTCAATGGGGCATCAGGCGTAGTGCGCGGAAGCGGGGGACGGTCATGCCGGCCGCTTTCCTGCGCGGCAGAGGCTCTGCTAGGCGACTGCGATGCGTGCACCTGTATTTCAGATCGATGCTTTCACGACCCGGAGGTTCGCCGGCAATCCCGCGGCGGTGATGCTGCTGGACGATTTCCCTCCGGATGCAATTCTGCAGGCGCTCGCGGCCGAGAATAACCTTCCCGAGACTGCGTTCCTGGTGCCGGACGGGCAAATCTATCGCCTGCGCTGGTTTACCCCGACGGTGGAGGTGCCGCTCTGCGGCCATGCCACTTTGGCGAGCGCCGCGGCGGTGATGGAGCGCCTCGAACCGCGACGCGACAGCGTGGTCTTCGAAACGGCGAGCGGGCCGTTGACCGTGGAACGCGAGGGCGCGCGCTACCGGATGGATTTTCCGGCGCGCGCCTGCACGGCGGTCGCGCCTCCGGTCGGACTTGCGGCCGCGATCGGGGCCGAGCCCATCGAAGTAGAGTGGGACGGCTTCAACTTCCTCGTGCGGCTGGGGACTTCCGACGAGGTGCGGACGCTAATCCCCGATCTCCCGTCCGTACGGCAGCTGGCCTGCGCCGGCGTGATCGTGACGGCCGCAGATGGCGGCGATTTCGATTTCGTCAGCCGCTACTTTGCCCCGGCGAAGGGCATCGACGAGGATCCGGTAACCGGCGGCGCCCATTGCGCGCTGGCGCCGTTCTGGGCCGAACGGCTCGGCAGGACCGATTTCCGCGCCTTCCAGGCTTCACGCCGCGGCGGCGAGATCGTCTGCCGCCTGCGCGGTGACCGGGTCGAACTCGAAGGTTCCTGCGTCTTCTACCTGGAGGGCGAGGCGATCTTCTGAACGGGGCTCTGGATCCGTATCGGTGATGCGAGCCGGGTTCAGAAGCAGGCAACCGGCCCGCCGGCGAGTCCCTTAGATTTGGCGCAGAGGAGGATCGGTTCCGTCTCGATCAGCCGCAGCGATCGCACCATCTTCTCCGTAGAGAGCTTGTAGTGCACGAAATGCGGCGCCTTGATGTGCGCCTCGTACGCCGCCCGGCTCGCATAGACTTCGAGCAGGTGGATGCGGGTGGGCTCGTCGGCGATCGCCACCGAGTGAAGCATGATCACCCCCGGCTCGAGCCGCACGGACGCTTCCTGTTCTTCAGCCAGCAGCGCCTTGTAGGCATCGAGCTGCGCGGGATCGATCTCCAGCTCGGCGATGCGGACCATCGGCTTCTCCGCGGCAGCTGCGGCATCGGCCCTGCCTACGCAGAGCGCGAGGATTGCGGCAGCGATCGCCAATGTGATTGCCTTGCCCATTGCCGTCTTCATCGATCCTCCTCCATCAGCGTAGGGTTCCACCTGAGCGACGAAGGCCGGCGCCAACTGTCGGATGCAGCCCCGTCGCGGACCTCACGACCCGGCATTGCGGCGGCCCTTGGCGTAATCCTCATCCGTGACCTTCTCCATCCAGGTCACTGCCTTGCCGTCCTTGGCTTCCTGGATGGCGATGTGGGTCATCGCGGTCCCGGGCGCGGCGCCGTGCCAATGTTTGACGTCCGGCGGACACCAGAGGACGTCGCCGGGGCGGAGCTCCTCGATCGGGCCGCCTTCCATTTGGGTCCAGCCAAGCCCCGCGGTGACGACCAGCCTCTGGCCGAGCGGATGGGTGTGCCACGCCGATCGCGCGCCGGGCTCGAAGGTCACGATCGCGGCCGTAGCCCGAGCCGGCGCAACCGCGTCGAAAAGCGGATCGATGCTGACCGCTCCGGTGAAATAGTCTGCCGGCCCCCTGGCGGAGGGGCGGCTGCCGTTGCGGCTGATCTCCATCGTGGTTCTCCCGTCGGATTCGCCGGTCGCGGCGGGCATGAGCATCGCGCCGACGATCAGAATCGTGGCCATCATCAGCATGTCTCCCTTGCGTCGTCGGATCGGTCGCGCCGACATCTGGCTTCGACCGACACGTAGACGCTACGGCGACGAAGGATCAGCCAGGAAAGAGTCGATGGAGCGGTGAGCGGAATTCACCACCGTCCGCGCGCCGACCTCATCGGGCCGGGAAAAGCAGATGAAAGGTCGTCTCTTCGCCCGGCTCCAGCGTCAGCGCGCCGCCATGGGCGAGCGCGATCTGGCGGGCGAGGCTGAGGCCGATCCCGGTGCCGTCGGGTTTGTCCGAATGGAAGGGGCGGAAGATGTCGCGCGCGGTCCCGGGCGGGATGCCGCGGCCATTGTCCCGCACCCGGATCGACAATCCCCCCTCGGTCTGCGTGATGGTCACCAGGATGCGGCCGGCTCCGGTGCCGGGCATCGCCTCGGCGGCGTTCTGGAGCAGGGCCCACAAGGCCTGGCTCACCTGGTCGCGGTCGATCGACCAGGTGAGATCGTCCGCCGCCTCGATCTCGAGCACAAGGTCGGGCCAGCGGCCGCTGAACAGGCGCGCGAGATCGGCGGCGAGCTCGCCGATCCGCACCGGCCGCGGCACCGGCTCCGGCAGACGGGCCAAAGCGCGGTAGGCGGTGGTGAAGCGTTGCAGCCCTTCGGCGCGGCGTGCCAATGTTCCGAGGATGTCCGCGAGCAACGCCGGATCGCCGTCCGGCATGACGGCGGCGGCCGCACCGCTCTCTGCAAGCGAGGCGATCGGCGCGAGACCGTTCAACAGTTCGTGGCCCAAGATCTGAATCATCTCGGCCGTCGCCCGCGCCTCTGCCGTGCGCTCCTCCTGCTCGATGTCGATCAATGCCGCCACGGTCCGGCCGGCGCCGGCACCTCTTGCGATCTCGACACGATCCACCCGCCAGCGGCGGCCCTCGTACCCAAGATAGTGCGCGCCCGGGTCGAGCAGGTCGGCAGGGGGCGGCACCACCCGATCGTCGGTTGCGAACAGCGTCCGCGCGGCACGGTTCAGGGCGTGGACGATGCCGCCCTCGATCGCGACTAGCGGCGTCGGCGCGGCGTCGAGCAGCGGTGCGGGCGCACCGTCATCGCCGCTGGCCGGCGGCGCCGAGGCGCGAGCGAATTCGGCGCGCGGTCGCACCAGACCCCACCAGATGAGCGTGGCGATCCAGGCCGTGATGAGGAGTGCGCCGGTCAGCAAACCCCAGAGGCCGCGTTGCCAGGCGGCCAGCGCGATCGCTCCACACAAGACCAGCGCAAACGGGGCGAGGATGGCGTGGCTGCTCTGCCTAAAGGCCATAACGCGCCATGCGGCGGTACAAGGCGCCGCGGCTCAGTCCGAGCGCGGTCGCGGCGCGGGTTACGTTGTGCCGATATTCGCGAAGTGCCGCCCCGATCACCGCACGTTCCGCGTCGTCGAGGTCGAAGCTCGCGTCTTGTGCGACCGCAGCGTCGGCAGCCGGCGTTGGAAGCGCAAGCGCCGCCGCGTCGATCCGCCCGTCCTCGCTGAGCAGCACCGCGCGCTCGATCCCAAGCGCAAGTCCGCGTACCTCGTCCGGCCAGATCGCGGTGCGGATCGCCGCCTCGGCAGCCCCGGTCAGGGTTGCGGGAGGCCGGCCAAAGCGTTGCGCGGCATCGTCGGCGAAATGCCTCGCCAGCAGCAGGGAATCGTCTCCGCGCGCGGCCAGTGGGGGCACCGGCACTTCGACGATCGCGATCCGCCGCCGCAGGGCAGGGGAGAGGGGTGCGACTGTGTCCGCCACCGCAAGGCATCGGAGGCCGGGCGGCAGGCGCTCGACTAGACGCGCCTGGGTCAATGTGTCGAGCTGGTCCGGGTAGCGCAGGAGCACGGTACCGGTTGCGCCGCGGAGCTGCCGCCAGGCGGCTTGGTCGCGCAGGTCGACGCGTAGCAAAGGCGTCCCGGCGTCGGCCGACGCCGCGTGAATCGCCATCGCAGCGAGGGTTCGGCCCGCTCCGGAGGGTCCGGTGACGATGATCCCTGCGGAGCTCGGCGCGACGCGCCGGATCAGCGCGCGGAGCGTCTGCATGGCAGCACTCTCGCCGAGCAGACGCGGCGCGCCGGTCGCCCGGTACGTCGGAGCCGGAGTGGCCGCGGAGCCGGTGCGCGCGATCGCCGCCTCGACCTTGCCGACGAGCTCGGCATTGCGCCACGGCTTCATCGCGAAGTCGCGTGCGCCCGCCTGCATCGCGGCGACGGCGATGCGGATGCCGCTATGGGCGGTGATGACGACCACGCACGCCGCCGGATCGTCGGCAAGGATGCGGGCGAGGCAGGCGAGGCCCTCCGCCCCATCCGATTTGCCGGGGCCGAAGTTCATGTCGAGCAGGATGGCGTCATAGTGTTCGCGTGCGAGACGGGAGAATGCCTCTTGCGGACTCGCCGCGATCTCGGTGCGATGGCCGGCGAGGCGCAAGGCGATCTCGATCGCCCTTGCGACGATCGGATCGTCGTCGACGAGCAGAATCGCCGAGCCGCTTGACCGGCCGTCCGGCCGTCCATCTTCGGACGCACTGTCCACCAATGGACGGTCCAAGTCCGGTGTTTCTCGGGAAAGTCTTTCATTCATAAGCGTTTAGGTTTTTCCCGGATCGTCGGCGACATTGTATCCATGATGACCGATCGATCCGTACACGCAACCGTCTCTTCCGAGCATGGTGACGTACACGCAAAATCCGCACCGTCGGGGGCTCCGATGATCCGTCTCGAACAAGTCGAGCGCCGCTATCTCTCCGAGGAAATTGAGACGATGGCGCTCCGCGACGTCGATCTCGAGGTGGACGCCGGAGAGTTCGTCGCGATCATGGGCCCGTCGGGCTGCGGCAAATCGACCTTGCTCAACATGCTCGGCACGGTCGATCGGCCGAGTGCGGGCCGCTATCTGTTCGAAGATCGCGATCTGGCGGCGCTCGACGAGAAGCAACTGGCCAGGTTCAGGGGCGACCGGCTTGGCTTCGTCTTCCAGAGCTTCAACCTGATCGACGAGCTCACCGTCGAAGAGAATGTCGCGCTCGGTCTCGCCTATCGCGGCGAAGCCGGCAACCGTCGGGTTCGCGTCGCCGCGGCGATGGACAAGGTCGGGATCGCGCACCGCGGCCGCCATTTCCCACATCAGCTTTCGGGCGGGCAGCAGCAGCGCGCCGCCATCGCCCGCGCGATCGTCGGCAACCCGGTTCTGATCCTCGTCGACGAACCCACCGGCAATCTCGACAGCGACAATGGCCGGCAGGTGATGAACATCCTCGCCGGCCTCAACGAGGAAGGGGCGACGATCGTGATGGTCACCCACTCGCCGAGCCATGCCGATCAGGCGAACCGCCGCATCGACATGCTCGATGGCCGGATCGTCGCCTCCGCCCGTCTGCTCTGAAGGACGGATCGATGAACCGCTACGCATGGCTCGCCCTCTATCGCTCGCTCACCCGACACAAGCTCTACGCTGCGCTCAACATCGGCGGACTGGCGGTCGGCATCGCCGTATTTCTCGTCCTCGCTCTCTACGTGCGATTCGAGACCAGTTTCGAGACCTGGCTGCCGAGGCATGACGAACTGTACCAGGTGCAGACCGATCTGCAGATGCCGGGAAGTCCGTTCAACGGCGCCTATCCCTTTACGATGTCGGGGCTCCTCGAGCAGATGCGGGAGGATTTTCCGGGCATTGCCGGTGCCCGCCTGCGCGGCGGCGAGAATGGCGGCAGCGTCGTTCGAGACGGCCTTGCGGCCAGCGAGGACGTCGCGCAGGTCGATCCTTCCTTCTTCGATTTGTTCGCTCTGCCGATGGTCCGGGGCGATGCGCGGCGTGCCTTTGCCGATCCCGCTGCGGCGCTGATCAGCCGCTCGGCCGCACGCAAATATTTCGGCGGCGCGGATCCGGTCGGCCAGACGATGACGATCGCGGTGGACGCGCCGGCGAGCTACCGCATCGCCGGCATCTTCGAGGATCTGCCCGAGAACACCGACCTTCGCTTCTCTGTCCTGATCCCGATGCCGACCACGCCGCCGCCAACGCAGTGGATGTGGCATCGCTGGGGCTCGGCGTCCCTCAAGACCTGGCTGCGCTTCGACACGCCTGCGGACGCACGCCGCTTCGAGCAGACTTTGCCCGCCTTCGTCGACCGCCGCGCGACCAAGGACGTGGGGCCGAACGCCTCGAAATTCCTCAACCTGTCGCTACTGCCGATTGCGCGCGCGCACCTCGAGCCGCTCGGCGCCGAAGCCGCCAGCCGCAAGCTTACGGTCGCGACGCTCGGCCTGGTCGGCCTGCTGACTCTGCTCATCGCGATCGTCAATTACGTCAATCTCGCCACTGCGCGCGCCGGCCTTCGCGGCCGCGAAGTCGCGATGCGCAAGGTGCTCGGGGCCGATCGCGGTGCGCTGATCCGCCAGTTCCTGGGAGAGGCGATCGTCACCGTGGCGCTCGCGGCGCTGCTCGGCCTGATCCTCGTCGAACTGAGCCTGCCGTGGGTGAATGCCGCCGGCGGCCTGTCCCTGTCTATCCCCTACGGCTGGGCCGTGCCGGTGCTGCTGGCCTTGACGCTGTTGATCGGGCTTGCCGCGGGGTTCTACCCGGCGCTGCTGCTGTCGCGCTTCCCGGCCGCCGCAGTGCTCGCCTCCGCGCGCGCGCCGGGCGGTGGGCGAGCGGGCGCGCGCCTGCGCGAAGTGCTCGTGGTTCTTCAATTCGGGCTGGTCATCGCCTTCATCGCGAGCACGATCGTGATCGCCGCCCAAATGCGCCATCTCCGCCAGGCCGATCTCGGGTTCCGGCGGGAGGGGCTGATTACCGTGCCCTCGCTCGCCGACATCACCCTGGGCTGGGGCCAGGCGCGGGAACTGATCGCCGCCTTCCGGACCTTGCCCGGCGTCGTCTCAGTCGGTGCCGCCGACGTGGCGCCGGGGGGCGCGGGCGGCGGCAATATCGACGTCGTCGAAATGCCGGGACAGTCGCCGAATGCGCCCATGCTGCGCATGTTCAGCGTCGGTCCGGACTTCTTCCGAACCTATGGGCCGCGCCTCCTCGCCGGGCGCCTGTTCGACGATGCGCATGGCGCCGACGATTCGAGCGACTGGCGCAAATGGGATCAGGGCCGCAACATCGTCATCAATCGAGGGGCCGTGACGACGCTCGGCTTCCGATCGCCCGCGGACGCGATCGGCAAGACGGTCGGCGGACCGCGCCCGCGCACGATCATCGGAGTCATCGACGAACTGCGCTTCTTCTCGCCGCGCACGCCGGAAGGTGCGGCTTATTATATCTATATTCGGGACCACCCGGCCCAGCCAATCGCGGCGATCCGCTTCACCGGCGATCCGCAGCCGATGCTCGAGGCGGTGCAGACGACATGGCGGCGGATCGCGCCGCAGGTGCCGTTCAAGGCGGACACGGCCGACCGGCAGCTTGCGGACTTTTACGAAGCCGACGAGCGCGCCTTGCATCTCCTCGCGGTCGGCGCGGGGCTCGCGGTGCTGGTCGGCTGCGTCGGTCTTTGGGGGCTGGCCTCGTTCAACACGGCGCGGCGGGTGAAGGAGATCGGCATTCGCAAGACGCTCGGTGCTTCTTCCGCGGACATCGTCAGGCTGCTCATCGGGCAGTTCCTCCGGCCGGTGCTGCTCGCCAACCTGCTCGCCTGGCCGCTTGCCTACTTCGCCGCGCGGACTTGGCTCGCCGGCTTCAACGACCGGATCCCGCTGTCGCCGCTCTTCTTCGGCGCCGCGAGCCTGATTGCGCTCTCCATCGCCGTGCTGACCGTGCTCGGCCAATCGCTTCGCGCGAGCCGCGCCGCCCCGGGCTGGGCCCTGCGCCATGAATGACGCGGAACGATGACAAGCCCGGTCGGCGACCAGGGGCAGTGTCGCCGGTCTATCGAGGTCAGCGCCCGTGCAAGCGGGCGAGTGCAATCCCGGCGAGGTTCTGGGTTCGCTTGATGTGACGCACGCGCGGGTATGCAGGCCCGGCGAGCGAACGGAAACGCTCGAGATGACCGCGGCCTGCCTCACGACACGGCAATGTTCCATTCGCCTTGGCGATCACGTTGGCAGCGTCGCCCAGCAGAACGAAGTCCGGCCTGCCCAGCGAGCGGGCGATCGTGAGGGCGTGGATCAGAGCGAGCCATTCCGCATCTTCGCTCGTGCCATGGCCGAGATCCCGCGCAAAGATCGTTTTTCCGCCGGCGACGACGGCGGTCTCCATGGCGCCCGGATTGGGGCGGCAGCCGCCGTCGAAGAAGATCTTCACGCTCCGCGGCACAGGCTTTCCGCCACCTTCTCGGCGACCTTGATCCCGTCCACCGAGGCGGAGAGGATGCCGCCGGCATAGCCTGCACCTTCGCCGGCGGGGAACAGCCCGGCGGTGTTGAGGCTCTGGAAGTCGTCGCCGCGGGTGAACCGCACCGGCGAGGACGTCCGAGTCTCGACGCCCGTCATGACAACGTCGGGATGATCGTAGCCCGGGATCTGGCGGCCGAAGACGGGCAGCGCCTCGCGCATTGCCTCGACCGCGAAATCGGGGAGGCATTGCGCCAGGTCGGTCGGCTGCACGCCCGGCCGATAGGACGGAACGACCGAGCCGAGGCTCGTCGACGGGCGCCCGGCCAGGAAATCGCCGAGCCGCTGGGCGGGCGCCTCGTAGCTGGAGCCGCCGGCGACGAAGGCCAGCGATTCCAAGCGGCGCTGGAGCGCGATCCCGGCGAGGGGATCGCCGGGATAATCGCGCTCCGGGTCGATGGCGACGACCAGGCCGGAATTGGCGTTGCGCTCGTTGCGCGAATATTGGCTCATGCCGTTGGTGGCGACGCGCCCTTCCTCCGACGTAGCAGCGACCACCGTTCCGCCGGGGCACATGCAGAAGCTGTAGACGGTGCGGCCGTTCCGGCAATGGTGCGAGATATGATATTCGGCGGCGCCGAGGATCGGATTGCCGGCGTCGGTGCCGAATCGAGCCCGGTCGATCCACGATTGCGGATGCTCGATCCTCACTCCGACCGCGAACGGCTTGGCCTCGACATGCACCCCCGCCGCCTGCAGCATCGCGAACGTGTCGCGCGCGCTGTGGCCGATCGCCATCACCACATGATCGGCTTCGAGATAGCTGCCGTCGTGGAGATGGAGGCCGCGCAGCCGGCGATTGCCCGCGCCATCGGTTTGGATGTCGAGCCCGTCGACGCGGGTGGAGAAACGATATTCGCCGCCCAGCCCCTCGATCGTCTCGCGCATGCTCTCGACCATCGTCACCAGCCGGAAGGTGCCGATATGCGGATGCGCCTCGGTGAGGATCTCGGGCGGCGCGCCCGCCTTGACGAACTCGGTCAGCACCTTGCGATCGAGATTGCGGCTGTCCTTGATCCGGCTGTAGAGCTTGCCGTCGGAGAAGGTGCCCGCGCCGCCTTCGCCGAACTGGACGTTGCTCTCCGGGTTCAGCACGCTGCGCCGCCAAAGCCCCCACGTGTCCTTGGTCCGTTCGCGCACCACCTTGCCGCGATCGACGATGATCGGGCGGAACCCCATCTGTGCGAGGATCAGGCCGGCGAACAATCCGCACGGGCCTGCGCCGATCACCACTGGACGCCGGGCGACGCCCCCTTCGGGCGCTTTCGCCACGAACTGGTAGCGTGTGTCGGGAGTCGGCTGGACGTTGCGGTCCTTCGCGAAGCGGGCAAGGATCGCCGGCTCGTTCCTGACGTTCACGTCGACCGAGTAAACGAGCTGAATGTCGGTCTTGTCACGGGCGTCGCTGGCGCGGCGGGCGACCACGTGGCGGACCAGCTCGCGCGGCGTGATCCGCAGCCGCCTGCAGATCGCGGCCGGCAGCGCCTCCTCCGGATGGTGGAGCGGCAGCCTCAATTCGGTGATGCGCAACATGCGCGCGCCTGTAGCCGGTGGCGGGCCCGAGCGCCAAGCGTGACCATGATTCGGCCGCTACCGGTGTCACAACGGGCTTTCACCGCTGCCGAATGTGGCTAAGCTGTGCCGGATCGTATGCGCGAGACGTGCGGAGGAGAGACAGGAATGCGGATCACGCGCCGTGACGTGACGGTGGCGCTGGGAGCGATGCTCTGCACCTGCGCAGCGGCGGGTCTGGGACAGGCGCAGCAGGCCGTGCTCGGCTCTGCCGTGTGGGACTGGAACGCGCTCTCCGTCAGCAAGACCGATGTGGGCGCGATCCGCGACGTCGTTCGCCGGCCGACCGCGACCCTGGACGAGCTGGAGATGCACATCACCACGCTCAATCCCGGCCTCAGCTCGCACCCGCCGCATAGCCATCCCAACGAGGAACTGGTGATCGTCCGTCAGGGCATTGTCGAAGTTCTCTCCGGGGGGAGCTGGAAGCGGCTCGGACCCGGATCGGTGATCTTCAATGCGTCGAATGCGCCGCACGCGCTGCGCAATGTCGGCGGAACGCCCGCAACCTACCACGTCATCAACTGGAAGAGTGCGGCAACGCCAAAGACCTAGGAGAGGCCGAACATGGACCCGATCGACCGCCGCGACATGCTGACCGGCGCAGGGCTGGCGGGGCTTGCGGGCCTCGCCGGCACCGCGAGCACGGCCTTCGCGCAATCGACCGCGCAGGGAAACGCGGTTTCGACATCGGAGGCGCCCACCGGGCCGGAGCCGGGGGCGAGGCACCGCATAAACTTCGGCGTGATCGGTCTCGACCACGCCCATATCTACGGCATGACCGACGCGATGATCCGGGGCGGCGGCACGCCGGTCGCTTTCTTTGCCGAGGATCCGGCGCAGATCGCGACCTTCCGGAAGCGCTACGGCAACGGGGTCAAGCTGGCGCGCAGCGAGGCGGAGGTACTGGAGGACAAGAGGATCCAGCTCATCCTCGGCGCTCCGATACCTGATCTGCGCGCGCCGCTCGGCATCCGGGCGATGCAGGCCGGCAAGGACTATCTCGGCGACAAGCCGGCGATCACCAGCCTGGCGCAGCTCGCCGACGTACGCCAGGCGGTGAAGGACACCGGCCGCAAGTTCGCGATCATGTATTCCGAGCGGCTCGAGGTGCGCGCCGCCGTCCATGCCGGGCACCTGGTCGAGCAGGGGCGGATCGGCAAGGTCGTGCAGACCGTCAACCTTGCGCCCCACCGGGTCAACGCACCGAGCCGGCCGGACTGGTTCTTCGACAAGGCGCGCTACGGCGGGATCCTCACCGACATCGGCAGCCACCAGGCCGAGCAGTTCCTATTCTACACCCGCTCGACCCGGGCCCAAGTCGTCGCGGCGCAGACCGGAAATCTTCACTGGCCGGCCAAGCCGAAGTTCGAGGATTTCGGCGACATGATGGTCACCGGCAATGGCGGCACCGGCTATGTGCGGGTCGACTGGTACACGCCCGACGGACTTCCGACCTGGGGCGACGGCCGCCTGTTCCTGCTCGGCACCGACGGCTATATCGAGCTGCGCAAATATATCGACGTCGCGGGCCGGCCCGGCGGCAACCACCTGATCGTCGCCGACAGGAAGGGGGTCGAATATATCGACTGCTCCCGCGTCCCGCTGCCGTTCGGTCCGCAATTCGTCACCGACATTGTCGAGCGCAGCAGCATCGCCCAGGATCAGGCGCAGGCCCTGCTCGCCGCCGAGCTGGTGCTCACCGCCCAGAAGAACGCCACCCGGCCGATCACGGCCTGAGCGGAGAGGGACATATGCAGCTTTCCAGACGCGGTCTCGTCAAGGCCGTCGCGACGCTCGGCGCGCCGATGATCGTACCCGCCAGCGTGTTCGGCCAGAATGCGCCCTCCAACCGGATCGTGGTCGGTGCGATCGGTGCCGGGCGGATCGGCCGCAGCCACGACATCAAGGAGGTGCTGAAGCACGACGACGCCCACATCGTCGCGGTGTGCGACGTCGACACCAAGCGGCTCGGCGCGGGCATGCAGCTGGTCGACGATCTTAAGGCCCAGAAGACCGGCAAGAGTTATTCGGGGACCAAAGGCTATTCCGATTATCGGGCGCTGCTCGCCGACAAGGACATCGATGCGGTCCTGATCTCGACGCCCGATCACCAGCATGCCCCGCTGGCGGTGCATGCTGTCAGGGCGGGCAAGCACGTCTATCTGCAGAAGCCGGCGTCACTGACCATCGCCGAGGGCCGGGCGATGGCCGACGCGGTGAAGGCGACCGGGCGCAAGCTCCAGATCGGCTCGCAGCAGCGCGGCCAGGATCCCTGGCCGCAATTCCACAAGGCGGCCGAACTGGTGCGCAACGGGCGGATCGGCAGGCTGAAACATGTCGAGGTCGGGCTTCCCGGCGATCCTTCGGGGCCCGAGGCGCCGCCGATGCCGATCCCGTCCAATCTCGATTACGATGCCTGGCTCGGGACCACGCCCGAAATCTATTATACTGAGATGCGCGTCCACCCGCAGGACAGCTTCGAGGCGCGGCCGGGCTGGCTGCGCTGCGAGCAGTTCGGCGCGGGCATGATCACCGGCTGGGGCTCGCACCATGTCGACATCGCCCACTGGGGCATGGACATGGAGCATAGCGGACCCGTCGAGGTGTGGGGCAAGGCCGAATTCCCGGCCAGCGGCCTGTGGGACGTGCATGGCCCGTTCGAGACCCACGCGCGCTACGCCAACGGCGTCACCATGACGATCTCCGGCGCGCTGCCCAACGGCATCAAGTTCATCGGCGATCGCGGCTGGATCTTCGTCACGAGGAGCGGCGCGGTGACGGCGAGCGATCCCGCCGGCCCGCAGATCGTGCCGCTGCAGGCGAGCGACCCGAAGATCCTCGGCAGCGTGATCGGCCCGAACGAAATCCATCTGCTGAAAGCGCCCGAGCAGCACCGCAACTGGCTGGATGCGATCAAGACCGGCGCTCCGCTCAGCGCACCGGCCGAGATCGGCCACCGCGCCTGCTCGACCTGCCTCCTCCACCATATTGCGATGAAGACCGGGCGGCGCCTGCGCTGGGACCCCAAAGCGGAGCGCTTCCTCGGCGACGACGCGGCGAATGCGATGCTGAGCCGACCGCAGCGGGCGAAATATGCAGTGTGAGGCTTCCGATTGCGTCAGCATGAGTGAGACGTGCATCGGGCGCGACGCGCCTCCGGTTCAGCGTGGCGTCAGGGGTCGGCTTTCACGGGATCGCTGATGAAAACTGCCATTCTTCTCCTCGCCTCCGGCCTGCTCGCCGGGTGCGCCACCACGCCGGATCCGCACGGCATCGAAGGTCCGGTGGCGCTTGGGCAGATCGCCTATGTCGGTGGACCGCGGGTACGGCCGGATCGCGTGATCGAGGACAGCCGCTGCCCGGTCGACACGCTCTGCGTGTGGGCGGGACGCGTCGTCCTGCGCGCCACGGTGATCGGCGGCAGCTGGTCGAAACAGATGGATCTGACGCTCGGCACGCCGGTGCAGGTCGCGGACGGCGCGTTGACACTCGTCGCGGTCACGCCCGGTCGCACTGCCGGCGCGCCCCCTGCGCCGAAGCAACTTCGCTTCACCTTCGAGTTCAGCGGCGGCCTGTGAACCGCCGCGAACGGCCGGTTTGCCGAGCCTGACTTCGGGAAACGTGCGGCGTCAGATCGCCAGGTCCGAAAGCCAGCGGACGTGTGTCTTCAGCCACGCCTTGATCAGATCCAATTCTTTCTCGACGACCGCGTCGACGGGATTGAAGTCGGTGCCGTCGAAATAGCGCGGCACCGTGCCTGGCCCGTCCGGGCTGCCATGGCCGGTGTCGATCGAATGGCGCCATTTCTCGGCATGGGCCTTCCATTCGGCCTGATCGACGATCGTCGGCGCGTCGACCCAGACGTTCCAGGTCAGGATATTGCCCGGCTGCAGCAGATTGCCCGACCCCAGATTGAAGATGTCCATGATCATCGCGTTGAATTCATCGACCATGGGATTGTGGCGAGGCTGGATCGGGCCGATCTGGACCGCCACGTTGGCGACCGCCCACGCCTCGTCCTCGTGGGTCGCGAAATGGGGGTTGGGGAAAGCGGAATTGACGCCCGACCGGATCGAAATGATCGGCTGATCCGGATCGCCGACCCGGTGCAACGTCACCTCAATGGCATTGGCCTTGTCGTCGGGGAATGGCAGCTTCTCGGCCTCCAGGATCAGCTTGAGCAGCTTGTAGACTCGCTTGTCCCGCGCCGCCGGCCCGAACCAGATCTTGCCGGTCACGGTCATGTCGGCGGCGACGAGATCATAGTCCAGGTTGGTCGCGGTCTCGTCGACCCAGCCGCGCTGGGTGGTGACGGTCACCTCGATGTTGAGATCGCCCAGGGTCTTCGAATAGCTGCCCTGCTGCGGGCAGATGATCGAATAGACCCGTCCGGTCCTGTCATAGCCGGCGCGCGAGATGTCGGGAGCGAACATCTGGTAGCAGCGCGACTCGGGGTCGCCGATCACGGTTTCCCAGCTGAACTCCGGCCACAACACGTCGAGTTGACGATCGAGCAATCGGATGTTCGCCATGTTGTCGAGCATCGGCAGCGACGAAAGATCGGGATCGGGATAGGCAAAGGCCGGCTTGGACGAGGAGAATCCCCCGACCCATCCAGGTGCCGGCGTCTTCGACGGCTCGATCGGGCAAGATGCCATGATGTCTCCGATGTCGCCGATCCCAAGGCCATGCCCCGATTGGCGTGGCTGCTGGAGGCGTGCCTGGAAGTATAAGGGTGCCGCTTTCTGCAAGTCGATTCGATCGGAGCAGGATTGATCCAGTTCGGTGCCAACACTTGCTCGTTTGAGCGCTGCAACGATTTTGGGTGGGCGTTGTCGCCGAAGCGAATACGTACTGCTCGCGACAAGGCTTGCGGGCGGCGGGATGGAGCAAAGCTTCGTCCCTGAGCGCCGGTCAACCGAAGGTCTCGACGAGTTCGGCGATCTCGAACTCGTAGTGCTCCCAACCGCGCTGCCGCGCCGCCTCCCTGGTCGCCGCCTGTTTGCTGCTCGCCTCCTTCAGCGACCTGGCGTGCCCCCAGAAGACCTCGGTTCGGCCGGCGCCGAGATGCGCGACGATCCGCCAATAGTGGGTGAAGGGCGCCGCCGTCGGGCCGATCGTCTTGACATAGCCGTCAGCCATGGTGGCGGTGAGATACCGTTTCTTCTTCGCCATGTGCAGCCTGTAGCTTTAGGCACGCAGCCGGGGTGAGATTCTTTTGAAGACCTCGGACGGGCATCATGTTCGGCCGTCTTCCGCCGTGCCACCCGGCGGTGGTGATCGGCCAATGCCGATCAGCGCCGGTTGTCCCGAAACAGCAAATTCTGGCGCGCCCGACAGGATTTGCCTCGCTGCGCTCGCTCGTCTCGGCTTCGCCTCGACTTCGAAAAGGTTCGATCCTGGGGCACCCCATCCATTAAAGGGCACCCCTGCGGGATGCCCTTTAATGGATGGCGCGCCCGACAGGATTCGAACCTGTGACCCCAAGCTTAGAAGGCTCGTGCTCTATCCAACTGAGCTACGGGCGCGCGACTGGGCCGCTCTAGCGACTTTCTGCCGAGGAGGAAACGGGCGCCTTTGGCCGCAGCGGGCCTGGCGGTGGCATCGTTTCGATAGGTGAGCGTGCGACTGGAGAAACAAATAGTGAACATCTCCTGTACTCATGCTATGTCTTGGCGCAGGCGAGAAGGAGAGTGGTGATGCGGTCATCGTTTCTGTTCGCGTTTGCGTTACTGGCGGGGGGGCGAGGCGGTGGCCCGCGAAGCGCCTTATCCCGGAGAAAGCACGCGTTTCACCTGGCGGCCGGTCGAGTTGGCGGCTGAGCGGAGTGTCTTCCTGGGCGACGTGCGGCGGTGCGGGGTGCCGCCACCTTCGTGATCATGGTGGTCTAACCGTTGCCGATGAGCGAAGGCGGACAGAGTCACGACGCCTTCGCCCAGGCGGCGCGGGCCGATTGCACCACCCGGCAGGTCTGGCTCGATCCGCCCGCTCGTGCGCTCGGCGGCATGCCGCTGCCGCCGCCGATCGTGCGCGCGCCGCCGCCGGAGCAGGCCGGCGATACCATCATCCCGCCGCCCGAAGCGGGGACGATCGCCTTCCGGCTGGTCCAGGCTGCGTGCGGAGAAGCCGCGCCGGGGGCGGGTCCGTGAAGGATCCCTATCGTTGGGCGCGAGAGTGCTATGGGCTGGGGACTCCGCCGCCGCGATGACGGAGGGGAGGCCGATATCCAGGGAAGGCTCAGGCACGAAACCATGGCAAAGGGGCCGGGGTGGCAACGATCTCGCGCGCCCCTTGTCGCGATGCCGCCCGCCGCGCTAGGTCCGCTCCATGACCGGGGGATCACCGCAAAGCGTCGACGGCGCCGCGCTCAGGAGCGCGCAATTCCGTTACTTCGATTTGGTGATGGCGGCGTTCGTCACCATCCTGCTGCTGTCGAACGTGCTCGGCGCCGGCAAGCGCGCCGAGGTCGATCTGCCGGGCATCGGCATCTGGCCGTTCGGCGCGGGCATCCTGTTCTTCCCCTTGTCCTACGTGCTCGGCGACGTGCTCACCGAAGTCTATGGCTACGCCCGGGCGCGCCGCTGCATCTGGGCGGGGTTCGTCGCAACCCTGTTCATGGCGGCGATGAGCTGGGTGGTGGTGGTGCTGCCGCCCGCCTCCGACTGGCCGGGGCAGGGGGCGTATGAAAGCGTCTTCGGCCAAGTGCCGCGCATCGTCTTCGCCTCGGTGATCGCCTTCTGGCTCGGCGAGTTCGCAAACAGCTACGTGCTCGCCCGGATGAAGATCCTCACCCGGGGCCGCCATCTCTGGAGCCGGACGATCGGTTCGACGATCGTCGGCCAGGGGATCGACAGCCTGGTCTTCTACCCGCTGGCATTCTACGGTGCACCCGGCTGGCCGGTCGAGGCGATGCTGTGGGTGATGCTCAGCCAGTTCCTGCTCAAGGTGTCGTGGGAAGTGCTGCTGACGCCGGTCACTTACGCCGTAGTGGGCTTCCTCAAGCGTCGCGAAGGCGTGGACGTCTACGACAGCGGCACGGATTTCACCCCATTCCGGACGATGCTCTGAGATGACCAGCTTTCAGCATTCCAAATTGTGGCTGGTGCAGATGACCGGCCTACCCAAGGACACGCTCCACGTCTATGTTGGAATGACCCTGTTCCTGGTTGCCGCCATCGTGTCCCGGCGCTCGCTCAAATCGATGCTGCCGATCGGGATCGTGGTCGCTGCGGCTCTGGCGGGCGAGATCTGGGACGTTCTCGACACCCATATGGCGGGGCGTCGGATCCGCTGGGCGCTCAATTTCCACGATCTCTGGAACACCTGCTTCTGGCCGGCGATCCTGTTCCTCCTCGCCCGCTTCACCCGGGTGCTGAAGAAATAGGCACTTTGCCGAAGAGTTCGTCGTCCTGGAGAGAGGAAGACCCTGCGCCGCGTGGTGATGATCCCGGCCTCGGGCGGACGGCGCCGCTCATCTTCGTCCAGATGATCCCTTGCGCACCGTCGTTGCGGGGTACCGAAGCTGACGAGCCTTCTTCTCGGATCTTATGTGTCCGGGCCCGCTCCCTTCGAAGCCGCCTGTGCTGTGATCGCAGACAGCCGGAGATCTTAGCGCCGCAAGTCGATTCCGGCTTACGGACTTGCATGAATCCTCTGGACGTATTCCCGCCTCTGTCGTTAGTCTTGGGTGTTCACCGCAGGAGTCGCCGGGATGCGTTATTTTGCCGTTGTGGGAGCTGCCTTCCTCTTTGCGCTATCGGCGCTTCCTGCCGATGCGGCCGAGCCGGCCGCCCAGGATCCGGATCAGGTGGCCTGCGTGCCGCTTCGCGACAAGCACAACCGGCCGACCGGAACGGAGGTCTGCAAGACGGCCAAGCAGTGGCAACGCCTTCTTGATCGCCACGCGGCGCTGCTTCGCGCTCCCGCTCAGCCGATCCGGCCATTCAATTGAATCGGGAATCAGGGTTCCGCTCGGAGCCGCGAGCCCACCGCTGAAGCATTTCCGCGCCGGCCGCACGTGGCTAACCTGAGCATCGCCCAAAAGAGGAACCGGGCCTTCGGTGACCATGCGGCACCATGGCCACCGATCCATGAGCGACGCGTCGGCGCTCAGCCGACCGCTTCGAGCAATCCTTCGAACAGCCGGCGGCCCTCCTGGTTGCCGTGCGCCGGTTCGACCGCGCGCTCCGGGTGAGGCATCATGCCGAGCACGTTGCCGCGATCGCTGACGATCCCGGCGATGTCGCGGGCCGAGCCGTTGCACTCGCCGGCATAGCGGAAGGCGATGCGGCCTTCGCCTTCGAGCCGATCGAGCGTCTCCTGATCGGCCTGAAAATTGCCGTCATGATGCGCGACGGGAATCACGATCTCCTCGCCGCTGCGATAGCCGGCGGTGAACGGCGAGCGTGCTTCGCCGACGGTCAGCGCGACGTCGCCGCAGACGAAGCGGATGCCCGCATTGCGCATCAGCGCGCCGGGCAGCATCCCCGCTTCGGTGAGGATCTGGAAGCCGTTGCACACGCCGAGCACCGGCACGCCGCGATCGGCGGCGTCCTTGACCGCCCGCATCACGGGCGAATTGGCCGCCATCGCGCCCGAGCGCAGATAGTCGCCGTAGGAAAAACCGCCCGGCACGGCGATGAGATCGACGCTGTCGGGCAAAGCGGTCTCGCGATGCCAGACCCTGGTCGGCGCCCGTCCGGTGACCGCTTCCAGCGCGGTCAACATGTCCCGGTCGCAATTGGAGCCGGGGAAGATGATGACCGCGCTGTTCATGCGACCTGATCCGCCGCGCTGTCGGCATGCGCCGCCCGCTCGATCCGGAAATTCTCGATCACGGTGTTGGCGAGCAGCTTGCGGCACATCGCCTCGACATCCTCGTCGGAGACGGTGTCGGCGAGATCGAGCTCGATCAGCTTGCCGGCGCGGACGTCGTTGACGCCGGAAAAGCCGAGGCCATCGAGGGCGTGGTGGATGGCCTTGCCCTGCGGATCGAGGACGCCGTTCTTCAAGGTCACGTAGACGCGGGTTTTCATCAGTCTCGCTCGCGGCTGGAGTTCGCGCGTCCTATGGAGCCGTGCGCCGGATCGCACAAGCGTCGCGTGCCGCGTGCGGGCGCGGGCGCCGCGCTTGTGGGAAGGCGGCGAGGTCCCTATCTTTGCGGCATGACCCAGGTTCCCGAGATCGCCCTTAGTCCGTCCGCTGCCGCCCGCGTGGCGGTGATCGCCCAGAGAACGGGGAAGCCCGCAATCTTGCGGCTGGCGGTCGAGGGCGGCGGCTGCGCCGGATTCTCCTATCGCTTCGGCCTTGCCGACGAAGTGGAGGCCGAGGATCTCGCCACCGAGCGCGACGGCGTCACCCTGGTGGTCGACGAGATGACGCATGATCTGGTGCGCGGCGGCGAGGTGGATTTCGTGGAGAGCCTCGGCGGCGCGGCTTTCCAGGTCCGCAATCCCAACGCCGCGTCGGGCTGCGGCTGCGGATCGAGCTTCAGCGTCTGAGCCGCTCGGGAACGGTCACCCGCCTCGGCTGGTGACGGGTTTCGCTGGTGACGGGCGCGCCGCATATGGTTAAGCCACGGGCGCATGAAGATCGTCAGCTACAATCTCAACGGCATCCGCGCGCGGTTGCCCCGGCTCGTCGAATATCTCGAGGAGCAGAAGCCCGATGCGCTCTGTCTGCAGGAGATCAAGTGCGCCGACGACGCCTTCCCGATCGAGGACGTCCGCGCCGCCGGCTATGACGGGCACTGGCACGGCCAGAAGGGCTTCAACGGCGTCGCCATCCTCACCCCTGTCGCTGCCGGTTCGCCGACCCTGCGGCGGGTCGGCCTGCCCGGCGACCCCGACGACATCCACAGCCGCTATATCGAGGCGGAGGTGAACGGGGTGATCGTCGCGTCCATCTACCTGCCCAACGGCAACCCTGTTCCCGGCGAGAAGTTCGACTACAAGCTCGCCTGGATGGAGCGCCTTCGTGCCCATGCGCGCGAACTGCTCGGCGAGGAGCGGCCGGTGGTGCTCGCCGGCGACTGGAACGTCATTCCCACCGACGAGGACGTCTTTTCGCCCAAGGCGATGGCGCGCGATGCGCTGATGCAGCCCGAAAGCCGGGCCGCCTTCCGCACGATCGTCAACCAGGGCTGGACCGACGCGATCCGCGCCCGTCATCCCGAAGGTCCGGTGTGGACCTTCTGGGATTATACCGCCGGTGCCTGGCAGCGCGACGCGGGCTTCCGCATCGATCACCTCCTGCTGTCGCCCCAGGCTGCCGATCGGCTGCTCGATGCCGGGGTCGACAAGGACTATCGCGGTCGCGAGAAGGCCAGCGACCATGCGCCGACCTGGGTCGAGATCGAGGACTGAGGAGCTCTCTCCTCTCCCGGTCTCCGCTGGGCGGTAGAGCCACCAAGCTTCGGTAATCCCTCTCCTTGCCGGCCCCCATCAAGTAGTCCGTTAATGGGGGCGCTAGCGAAGGGGCAGGTCACTGCTCGATAAATCCACAGGAAAGCGCTGAGCCGTCACGCTTTTTTCTTGGCTTGGAGCCTGCGTCTTTCTTATGCTCCGGAGATGGCGCGTCCCTGTTTCAAGCTCGAGAAAGTCCATCCGGATCCGGTCTGCGGCGTCGACGAGGCCGGTTGCGCGCCGCTCGCCGGGCCGGTGGTCGCTGCCGCGGTCGTGCTCGATCGCGAGCGTTTCCCGCGCGGCATCGACGATTCCAAGGCCTTGCCCGCCAAGACCCGCGAGGCGATCTGCGCCAAGCTTCACCAAGTGGCGCGCGTCGGCGTCGGTATTGCCACGGTCGAGGAGATCGACCGTCTCAACATCTATTGGGCGCGCATGCTGGCGATGAGCCGCGCGGTCGACGCGCTCGGCTTCGATCCTGCGATGGTCCTGGTGGACGGCAACCGCACGCCCAAATGGGAACGGCCGTCGGTCGCGATCGTCGCCGGCGACGCGAAATGCCGCTCGATCGCGGCGGCCTCGATCGTCGCCAAGGTCACCCGCGACGGCATGATGGCCGAATATGCCCGGCAGCATCCCGGTTATGGCTGGGAGACCAACCAGGGCTATCCGACGCCCGAGCACCGTCGTGCGCTGCACGCGCTCGGGCCGACGCCGCTGCATCGCCGCAGCTTCGCCCCGGTTCGCCAATATATCATGGATCTGTGAGCCTTTCTGGCCACACCACTTCATGTTGAGTCTGAAGAGCGGCGGCGGACCCTATTCCTAGCGCAGGACTCCTTTCGTTCCGGTGATGGTAAACGAGGGTTGAGCCACTCGGTCCAAATCCTTGATCTTGACCGCTGAGTCGGTCTGACTCACTGTGCGCTTCGTGAGTTTCAACGGGGGCGGATGGCAATGACCGTATTGACGCGTGTGGGTTCTGGCGTTCGGCGCGCGAAGAAAGCCGAGCCGGCGCACGATCTGCCGCTCGGCCAGATTCTCGTAGAGGATTGCATCGCCGCCATGTCGAAGCTGCCGACTGCCTCGGTCGACATGATCTTCGCCGATCCGCCCTACAATCTGCAGCTTGGCGGCGATCTGTTCCGGCCCGAGGGCAGCCGCGTCGATGCTGTCGACGACGATTGGGACAAGTTCGAGACGTTCGGCGCCTATGATGCGTTCACGCGCGCCTGGCTGAAGGAAGCCCGCCGGATCCTGAAGCCGAACGGCACCCTTTGGGTGATCGGCAGCTACCACAATATCTTCCGGGTCGGCTCCGCATTGCAGGATGCGGGCTACTGGATCCTCAACGACATCGTCTGGCGCAAGGCCAATCCGATGCCGAACTTCCGGGGCACCCGCTTCACCAATGCCCATGAGACGCTGATCTGGGCCTCGCACAGCGAGGACAGCCGCTACACGTTCAACTATCGCGCGATGAAGGCGCTGAACGACGAACTGCAAATGCGATCCGACTGGCTGCTGCCGATCTGCTCGGGCGGCGAGCGTGTGAAGGGCGAGGGCGGCCACAAGGCGCACCCGACCCAGAAGCCGGAAAGCCTGCTCTACCGGGTGCTGCTCGCCTGCACCAACAAGGGCGACGTCGTCCTCGATCCCTTCTTCGGCACCGGCACCACCGGTGCGGTGGCGCGGCGCCTCGGCCGGAACTGGATCGGGATCGAGCGTGAGAAGCGTTATGTGAAGGTCGCCCGCGAGCGGATCGATTCCACGCTTGAGCTCGACGAAAGCGCCATGCGGACCATGGCGTCAAAGCGATCGCAGCCCAAGGTGCCGTTCGGCGCGATCGTCGAAACCGGCATGCTGAAGCCCGGAACATTGCTCACCGATTCGAAGCGCCGCTGGGAGGCCAGCGTCTGCGCCGACGCATCGATCGAGCATAAAGGGGAGCAGGGCTCGATCCACCGCATCGGCGCGGCTGCCCAAGGGGCGTCGGCGTGCAACGGGTGGACCTTCTGGCATTATGAGGAAGCCGGCGTGCTCACGCCGATCGACGCCTTGCGCCAACGTTATCTGCTGATGATGGACTAAGCCTCGTCGAGCTTCGACGATTCGCGATCGGGGCGGGGAGCACAGGCTTTCCCGCCCGCTTCGTTTCAGGTGCCGCCGACTTTGCTCCATTTCGGACCGATTCCGCTCCGCAACGGACATACGCGTGTGAATTTCACCCCGCTGGAGCAAGGAAGCTGCTCGACACGCCTCCGAAATGGAGTAATATTGCGGCTGGCGACCGTCCCTTCACGCCTCATCGCTCGCACGCCTTTGACCACGGGAGGTCTGCGGGAGCCCCTTTGGGTGTTGAAGCGGCACGGATCACAGTCATGCCCACCATGACGATTCGTGCCTATGGAGACTCAGTTACCCTGCTGGCCTTCGTTCAAGAGGCGGTCGCCAACCTCCACTCGTGCGCCTTCTGCGTCCCGAGTCACGGTGCTAGTATAACGTCGCCGATCACAGGCTGGATAACATAGATCAGTTCGGTTGCATCGCAAGACGAAATCTCCGTCATGCGGCGCGGCCGGGCTCATTCCGCGACGTCGATCTGCCAGGCTGGACATGCGGGCGGAGACGCGGGAGGATCGGTGATGCCCTTGCGTCACTATCTCCGCCCCGTCGCCTTCGTCGATGCGCCCTTCGACCTCGACGAGCAGGTCGCCCGCCTCGCCGGCGGCATGCTTTGGTTCTCGGCCGTCGAGATTTCGTCATCGGAGCACGGGCGCTGCACCTTGGAACTGGTGCCCGTTCGCGCGATCGATGCGGCGCTCGATCGGCTCGGAGACGATGCCCGCCGCGCCTGGGCTAACATCCTGTCGCCGCGGCCGCCGCTGCACCTCGGCGCCCGGGTTATCCGCCTCGATCAGCCGCAAGTAATGGGCATCCTCAACGTCACACCCGACAGCTTCTCTGACGGCGGTCGCTTCGAGGCGCCGGACGCCGCCGTGGATACCGGCTTCGCGATGGCGGCGGCGGGAGCGGCCCTGATCGACGTCGGCGGCGAATCGACGAGACCCGGCGCGCAGCCCGTCTGGGAGCAGGACGAAGCAGCGCGGGTCGAACCGGTGGTGCGTCAGCTCGCCGCGTCCGGCACGGCCGTCTCGATCGACAGCCGCAAGGCGCTGGTGATGGAGACGGCACTCGCCGCGGGGGCAGGGCTCGTCAACGACGTTGCCGCGTTGACCTTCGATCCCCGTGCCGCCGACGTGGTCGCGCGTGCCGGATGCCCGATCGTGTTGATGCACCATCAGGGCACGCCCGAGACGATGCAGGAGGCGCCGCGCTACGACGGCCCGGTGGCGTTCGCCGTCTATGACTGGCTTGAGGCGCGGATCGACGCCGCCGTCGAGGCGGGGATCGCGCGCGAACGAATCCTCGTCGATCCCGGCATCGGCTTCGGAAAGACCATCCAGCACAACCTTGCCGTGATGAACCATCTCAGCCTTTATCACGGGCTCGGCTGTCCGATCGTGCTCGGCGCCAGCCGCAAGCGGATGATCGGTGCGCTCTCCGGCGAGGCGCCTGCCGACCAGCGCCTGCCCGGCTCGCTCGCGCTTGCGCTCAAGGCGGTTGAGCAAGGCGTTCAGATCGTCCGGGTCCACGACGTTCCCGAGACGGTGCAGGCCCTCCGAGTCTGGCGCGGCCTCCGCGACGCGGCGCTGACTCCGTCCTGAGCCTGGGCCTCGAGGGGGGCGAAAATCATCATCATCCACGCTGTTCGGGGACACTCGAAAGCGACGCCACCCCACTCCGTTCGGGCTGAGCCTGTCGACGCCCCCCTGCCTCACCAGGTTGAGAGACAAAAAGAGGAGTTCGACAGGCTCAGTCCGAACGGAGACAGATGGGACAGACAGGGAGGATTGGGAGAGGCCCTTGAACTTCGCTGAGGAGAGCCTCATCCCGAACGAACCGGGCGATGAGCGAGGTCACCCCAGGCTGACGTCGAGGAACATCATCATCCCGAGGCCGACCATCAGCCCGACATTGGCGAGCGGACGCAATTCCAGCCTGCTATGGGTCTGAGGGATGATTTCGGAGGCGACGACATAGATCATCGCCCCGGCCGCGAAGCCGAGGCCCCAGGGCAGCAGCGGCGCGGACAGGAAGACGAGCGTGACTCCGAACAGTCCGGCGATCGGTTCGACGAGGCCGGAGGCGAGCGCGGCGAGCACGCCTGCGCGCGCGGAATAGCCGATCGTGGTCAGCGCCGCTGCGACGGCCAAGCCTTCAGGGATGTTCTGCAGGCCGATGCCGAGCGCGGTCGCGGTTCCGGCGGCCATGTCGCCGCCGCCGAAGCTGACGCCGACGGCAAGCCCCTCCGGGAAATTGTGGAGGGTGATGGCGGCGACGAACAGCCACACCCGCCGGAAGGTCGCTTCGGCGATCCCGGTCGGTCCGACCCCGATCGTGTCGAGCGGCGGCACGAAGCGGTTGATCTGCGAAATGGTGAAGGCGCCGAGCAGAACGGCGGCGACCACGATCGCAGCGGCCTGCGCCTTTCCGGCGCCCTGCTGCTGCGCCTGCTCGATCCCGGGAATGATCAGCGAGAAGAAAGACGCCGCCAGCATCACGCCGGCGGCGAATCCCAGGAACACATTCTGCTGCTTCTCGGTGGGCTTGCCGATGCTGAGGATCGGCAGCGCTCCGAGAACGGTCGCAAGGCCGGCAATGAGACTTGCGAGGAATCCGGTGAAAATGATGCTTTGCGTCACGCCGTGCCGTTCACTTTCTATCCTGTGCTGCGAACGGCACGGCCTTGATCGGGTTCCAAGTCAAGCATTTCCGACCGGGAAGCCGCACATCGTTCACGCTTCTTCGGTTACGTCCTTGGTCCGGCCAGCGCCAGGGCCGGCGCCGAGATCGGTGCCGGTGGTCGGATTGCGGGTCGGATCCGAGATCGTGCGGACCGCTGTCGCTGTGAGATCCTTTTTCTCCCGACTGCTGAGACCGTGCACCGAGGCGGTGCCGTCGCCGCCGCCGAGCGGGATCGCGCTGACGATGTCGTCGACGCGGTCCCATTCCTCGCCGCTGTTCCAAGGCCCCTGCAGATCGCCTTCACCCTGCGACGTATTGACGTAGAGGCTTGAATAATCGGGGTGGCCCGGCAGCTTGCCCGAGGGGAAGTTGTTCTCGATCGAATAGAGCGCCTTCTCGAACGACTTCTGATGGGCCACTTCGCGGGTCATCAGGAAGGTGAGCGCGTCCTTGATGCCGGGATCGTCGGTGATGTTGATCAGCCGCTCGTAGACGATTTTGGCGCGGGCTTCGGCGGCGATGTTCGAGCGCAGATCGACGGTCGGCTCGCCGCGCGAATCGACATAGGCGCCGCTGAACGGAACGCCGGCGGAGTTGGTGAGCGAGGGGCCGCCGCCATAAACGATCTGCTGGGTCGGCGTGCTCGCCGACTTGGCGATGTCCATGTAGAGCTCGGCCTCGCTCATCGTACCCTCGGACATCTTGCCCTTGGCGCCCTTGTTGAGCATCGCGACGATCGACCCGATGATTTCCAGATGGCTGAGCTCCTCGGTGGCGATGTCGAGCAGCATGTCCTTGCGGCCGGGATCGTCCTCGGCGAGCCCTTGCGTGAAATAGCGCATGGCGGCGGCGAGCTCGCCGTCGGGGCCACCGAATTGTTCGAGCATGAACGTGCCGAGGACGGGGTTCGGCTCGGCGACACGAACCGTATATTGCAGCTTCTTGTTGTGGATGAACATGGGCGGGGCTCCCTTAGCCATGTGAGATCAACGGAACAGGCGGAGGGGTGCCCCCGTTCCGTCGTCCGCCAAAAAAGCCAGCCCGTTCATCCATTTGGACGGTTAATGTCGCAGCACGAAGCGGGGCGCCGGAGCGCCCCGCCTTTACGCGGCGATCAGGAGAGGCTGTCCTTGACCGCTTCGGCCGCCTTGTGGAGGAGGCCGCCGCCATTGTCGCTGGCGGCCATCTGCTGGGTCTGGGCGCCACCGCCCGGGCGCGGCGGCGCAAGATTCGGCTCGCCGCCCAATGGTTCCATCGGACGCGAGGTGAATTCGCCCTTGCCGTCCGGGCTTGGACCGGCGGACCAGCGTCCCTGCGGCGGCGGCGAACCGTCGCGATTGAAACCGAGCTGCTGGTAGCTGAATTCCTGGAGTTCCGCTTCCGGAGGGATGCTGTTGGGCACGGGGAGATTGGCCTGGAGGCCGCCGAGCTCGTCGACGACAGCCATGAACTGGTTCTGATGGAAGGTGTCGCGGGCGATCAGATAGGACAGCATCTCCTTCATCCCGGGATCGTCCGTCATGTTCCACAGCGAGAAAGCGAGCTTGCGGCCGGTCGCCTCGGCGGTGATGTTGGCGAACATGTCGGCGGCAAGGTTGCCGCTCGCATAGACGTGGCTGCAGTCGAACGGCACGCCATTGGCGTCGGTCGGAAGCGCCGCCAGGCTGGTGGAGAGAACATGGCGCATGTCCATTCCGTTCAGCACCGATCCGCCGGCAGCGTCGGCGGCGACATCCTCCTTGAGGCTGAGCGGCGCATTCTCGAGGTTCAGCGCGACCGCAGTGGCGAGCATCTCGATATGGGCGATTTCCTCGGTCGCGGTGTTGAGCAGCAGATCGCGATATTTGGAATCGCCGCGGGCGCCCCAGCCTTGGAAGAAATATTGCAGACAGACCCGGATCTCTCCTTCCACGCCGCCGATCGCCTGCTGGAGCGCCTTGGCAAAGATAGGACTGGGCTTTTCGACGCGGACGGGGAACTGAAGAAGTTTGTCAGTATAATACATGTTATGGTCTCCAGATCTCAGCGCTAATCCGTCTCGGCAACAATAACGCCGGCGGCGGTGTTGCTGATCACGCTTGCGAGGTGCCGGCTCAATTACCTGGCTGCTGGATGGTTCCTGGTTTTACCAAGTCATCGACCGGGCGACATCTAGGGAGGATATTGTGAGTGCGAAACCTTTTCGCTCGATCACGGTAATCGATCAGCTCGATTGGAAACTTCCCACGCCGCGGCCGTTCGGAAGGGACGCCAAGGGAGACTTCGCAGTGAACCACGTTGTCGACAATCCGGAGCAGAGCCGGTTCGAGCTGATCGTCGATGGAATCACCGCTTTTGCTGGCTATCGATTGGAGGGAGGCCGGATCGCCTTCACCCACACCGAGGTGCCACCGGAACTGGAAGGGCAGGGGGTCGGCAGTGCGCTTATCAAAGGGGCGCTCGACGAGGTGCGGACGCGACGGCTCAGGGTCGATCCGCTCTGCTCGTTCGTCCGCCACTATGTGGAGACGCATGCCGCGGTGCAGGATCTCGTCGCCTGAACTGGATCAGCGGCGGCTGACCACGATCATCGGCCCCAAAGCCGAGTAGGGATCCTCCCGGCCCGCGGCCGGATCCCACAAGCTCGACACACTGCCGTCGAGAAACAGGGCGTTGCGACAGCCGAGCGCATCCCGGAACAAGCGCGCGAAGCGGCCGAACGACACGCCTTCCTCGCTGATCGCGAAATAGCCCCGGCGGCCGTCGATCACGCCGACGCCGTTGCGGACGAGCCGGGAAGGTCCGTCCGCATCGAAGCGCGGGTGGAGCTTGCCGTCGATCACCAGCATCGGGCCGGATTGCGTCGCCCACAACGGCTTCCCGACCGTCTTCCTGAACCGGGCCGACGGCGTCACCGAAACCTGCCCGGCGGCGTCGACCGCGAACACGCCGTTGGGCAGCAGGTGGAAATTGCCCGGACCCGCGCGCAGGTTCAGCGGTTTTACGGTCCTGCCCGCGGCGACGAACAGGCCGACCGGCCCGCCATCCTCGTCATACATGCCGCCGTTGATCGCGAAGCGCACCTGCGCCGCGGCCGTCGGGCCGAGGTCCTCGCGGAGCGCGGCCAGGCTGCGCAGCGGGCTCCCGTCGGCGCCGCGCAAGGCGATGACGATCCGATCCTGCCGCGTATCGAACGGGCAGATCGTGAATGCCGTGCCTTCGAAGGTGCGGCTGTCGCAGGCCGGCGGCGCGGCGAGCGTTGCCGGATCAAAACCGTTATCCGCCTGGGTGTCGGCTACGGCGCCGCCGCGTGGAGTGTCGGTGCCGCAACTCGCCGTCAGCAGGGCCAGCGCGATTGCGCTAAAGCGAATAGCCGCCATCGCTCACTAGGCACGATCCGGTGACGAAGGCGGCCTTGTCGGAGAGCAGGAACGCGATCTGTTCGCCGATCTCCTCGGCACGAGCGAAGCGGCCCATCGGAGTCGCCGATCCGCCGAGCACCTGGAAGGCGGCGTCTTCCGATCCGGTCTTCTCGACCAGGGTCTGAAAGAAGGGGACTTCCGACCAGATCGCGGTCTCCACCCCGCCCGGTGCGATCGCGTTGACCCGGATCTTCGAGGGCGCGCCCTCCTTCGCAGCGACCTTGGCGAGATGGATCACCGCGGCCTTGGAGGCGGCATAAGCGGCGATCCCCGGCTCCGCCTTGAGTCCGGCGACCGAGGCGGTGAGCACAATCGATCCGCCATTGCCCTTCATCGCCCGCATCGCCGCCTGCAGGGTCAGGAACGCGCCGTCGAGATTGATCGAGAGCACGCGCCGCCACTCCTCGAATCTCAGGGTTTCGATCGGCTCGCCGGCGCCGACCCCGGCATTGACCACCGCATGGGTGATCCCGGTGAGGTCGGCATTGCCCCACATCGCCTGGTCGGTGACGTCGCCGATGATCACCTGCCGCTCGCAGGGCAGGGAGAAAGCGAAATCGCGCAGCCGGTCTTCCTGCTGGTCGACGAGGATCAGCTTGCGGGCGCCGCGGGCGGCGAGGATCGTTGCGGTCGCCGCGCCGATTCCGGAGGCGGCGCCGGTAATCAGCGCCACCGCATTTTCAAAGTCGGTCATTGCGCCTGTGTAACCCACCGGCGGCGGCGGTCAAAGCGTGTGCGGCCTCAGGCCGCCGCTTCGCTGATGCCGAGCTCGCCGAGCTTGCGATACAAGGTCGAGCGGCCGATGCCGAGCCGGCGTGCGACCTCGGTCATCCGCCCGCGATAATGGCCGATCGCAAGCCGGATCACGTCCGCCTCGATCTCGTCCAGCGAGCGCATGTTGCCGTCGTCGCCGTAGAGGGTGATTCCGGCACCGTTGTTGAGCGCGGCGCTTTGCGAAGCCCCGTTCAAGGCGCGGCCATGATAATCGTCGGAGCGGCGGCTCAGCGTCGATTCCTGGCGGATCTGCGGAAAATCGGCGGCGCTCAGTGCATTGCCCTCGCACAGAACGGCGGCCCGGAAGAGGGCGTTCTGGAGCTGGCGGACATTGCCCGGCCAGCCGTAGCGCATCAGCACCGCGAGCGCGTCGTCGGTGATCGACAGCCGGCGCATGCCGGGCTGCTCGGCGATCCGGGCGAGCAGGTGGCGAGCGAGCGGCGGAATGTCGCTCGCACGGGCGCGCAGCGGCGGGATGTCGACGTGCACGACGTTCAGCCGGTAATAGAGATCCTCGCGGAAGCGGCCGCGGGCGATCTCGTCGACCAGGCGGCGGTTGGTCGCGGCGATGATGCGGACGTCGACCATCTGGATCGAACGGCCGCCGATGCGCTGGATCTCGCCGGTCTCGAGCGCGCGCAGCAATTTCACCTGCGTGTCGAGCGGCAGCTCGCCGACCTCGTCGAGGAACAGGGTCGATCCGTCGGCATCCTCGAAACGGCCGATGTGGCGGTCGAATGCGCCGGTGAAGGCACCTTTTTCATGCCCGAACAGCACCGATTCGACGAGGTTGGCGGGGATGGCGCCGCAATTCACCGTGATCATCGGCTTGCGGCCGCGCGGGGACGCGGTGTGGATCGCCTGGGCGATCACTTCCTTGCCCGATCCGCTCTCGCCCTCGATCAGCACCGACACGCGGGCGCGGGCGGCCTTGGCGGCAATCGCCATGGCGGCGCGGAATTGCGGGGCCGATCCGACGATCTCGTCGAAGGCGAGCGGCTGCGAAATCTTTTCTGACAGCGGGCGGAGCTCGCCGTTGCGCTGACGGCGGTCGGTCGCGGCGTTCAATGCGGTCAGCAGCCGATCGGGCGCGATCGGCTTGACCAGGAAATCGTTGGCACCGGCGCGCATCGCTTCGACCGCGGTCGCGACCGACGTCTGTGCGGTCATCACCAGCAGCGGCAATTCGGGCTTGAGCGCGCGAATCTGTTCGATCAGCGCGGTGCCTTCATCGCCTGGCAGCCAATGGTCGAGCAGGATCGCATCGACCGGCGGACCTTCGGTCTCGGCGAGGATGGCGGCAGCGCCTTCGACATCACCGGCGCCGCGCACCGACCAGCCCGCGCGGGCGCCGATGGCGGTGACCAGTCGGCGCTGGGCCGGCTCGTCGTCGATAAGCAACAGGCAGCGCGTAGGCTCGGGCCGCATCCAAACTCCCCTTCTCGAAGTCAGACAGGCTCTACCCCAAGGTGGTAAAGGTCGGCTTAATTCGGGGCTTGGGAAGCCCGCACTCTCTTGTTAGAGAAGCGCCGACCCATCGTTGCAGAAAAAGAGGATCGAACATGGCTGCCGAGCTGGACCTGGAGAAGGAAACCCAAATCCACGAAAAGGGCTATGCCGGCTTCGTTTCCCTTTTCAAATGGGGCACGATCATTTCGGCGGTGATCGCCGCGCTCGTCGTTCTGATCATCGCGAACTGATCGATGAAGATCGCCGTCCTCAAGGAAACTGAAGACGGCGAACTGAGGGTCGCCGCCACCCCGGAGACCGCCAAGAAGTTCATTGCGCTCGGCGCGACCGTCGCGGTCGAAGCGGGTGCGGGACTCTCGGCGTCGATTGCGGACGAGGATTATGCGGCCGTCGGCGCCAGTGTCGGCCCGCGCGAGCAAATCGTCGCCGGCGCCGACATCCTGCTTGGCGTGCAGGGGCCGGATCCCGCCTCTGTCCAGGGCGCCGCATCCGGTGCGTTCGTCGCCGCCGCGCTCGATCCGTTCCGCCGCCGCGAGCGGGTCGATGCCTATGCCGCCGCCGGACTGGAGGCGCTGGCGATGGAGTTCATGCCGCGCATCACCCGCGCCCAATCGATGGACATCCTCTCCTCCCAGTCCAACCTGTCCGGCTACAAGGCCGTGCTGGACGCCGCGTCCGAATATGGCCGCGCTTTCCCGATGATGATGACGGCGGCGGGCACGATCTCCGCCGCGCGCGTGTTCATCATGGGTGTCGGCGTCGCCGGCCTGCAGGCGATCGCCACCGCGCGCCGGCTTGGCGCGATCGTTTCGGCGACCGACGTTCGCGCCGCGACCCGCGAGCAGATCGAAAGCCTCGGCGCCAAGGCCGTGTTCGTCGAGAACGTCCAGGGCATCGAAGGCGAGGGCAGTGGCGGCTACGCCACCGAGATGTCGGACGAATACAAAGCGGCGCAGGCGGAGCTGGTGTCGTCGCACATCGCCAGGCAGGACGTGGTGATCACCACTGCGCTGATCCCGGGCCGCCCGGCCCCGCGACTGATCAGCGATGCTCAGCTGGCGACGATGCGCCCCGGCAGCGTCGTCGTCGATCTCGCGGTCGAGCAGGGCGGCAATGTCGAAGGCGCGGTGGCCGGTGCGGTGGTCGAGCGCCACGGGGTGCGGATCGTCGGCCACCGCAACGTGCCGAGCCGCCTCGCCGCCGACGCATCGGCGCTCTACGCCCGCAATCTGTACAATTTCCTGTCCGCTTTCTGGGACAAGGATGCCGGCAAGATCGTGCTGCCCGACGACGACGAGATCGTGAAGGGCGTGCGGCTCACGCAAGGTGGCAAGGTGGTCAACGAACGGCTGCTGGGGTGAGAAGCGCGCCAATCCGGAGAGACGCACGACGCGGCTGACTCGAGATCCTCCCCTGGAAGGGGAGGGGGACCATGCGCAGCATGGTGGAGGGGGTTCGTCGCCTCGTCAGCGCCCGGCGGTTTATGCGGCGCGAAAGCTCCGGAAGGAAATGAGCCTCGCGGAGGTGCTGTTGTGGCAGGAGCTGCGGAAGCGTCCAGGCGGACTCAAGTTTCGGCGGCAACACGCGATCGCGCCGTACATCGTGGACTTCTACTGCAGCTCAGCGGCGCTGATCATTGAGGTCGATGGTGCTGCGCACAATGGCGCCGGAGCGGAGCGGGATGCCAAGCGCGACGAAATCCTGAGATCACGGGGGCTGACCCTGATTCGCATTCCGGCGTCGGAAGTGCTCGCCGATCCTGGCGGTGTCTCAATCTCGATCGTCAACGAGGCGAAGAACCCCCTCCACCACCCTTCGGGCGGTCCCCCTCCCCACAAGTGGGGAGGATTCTAGGAAGCCGCTGGCAGCCTAGGCCGCGACGCTTTCCTGGTCGTCGGCCGCGACCCAGGCTTCGAACGCGTCGACGTCCATCGGCCGTGCCAGCAGATAGCCCTGGGCTTCGTCGCAGCCGATCGCTTTCAGCAGGGTCATCGCCTGCGCGGTCTCGACCCCTTCCGCGACCACCCGGTAGCCAAGGCCGCGGGAGAGGGCGACCATCGAGGCGACGAGCGCGGCGGCGCGCTGATTGTCCTCGATGCCGCGGACGAAGCTCTGGTCGATCTTGACGGTGTCGGCGGGCAGCGACTGGAGGTAGGCGAGGCTGCTGTAGCCGGTGCCGAAATCGTCGATGGCGATGCCGATACCCGCTTCGGCGAGTATCGCGAGCTGGGCCATGCTGCGATCGGTGTCGGCGATCGCCGCGCTTTCGGTGAGCTCGAGCTCGAGCGACCCGGCGGCGACATGATGCCGCTTGAGGCTCGACTGGACGAGATCGGCGAAATCGGGCTCGTCGAGATTGGCGGCGAAGATGTTGACCGACAGCTTGAGCGCGAGCCCGGCGCGCTGCCATGTCGCAAGATGCGTGGCGGCGGTCTCGATCACCCAGCGCGTCAAGGTCGCGGCCAGGGCGCTATGCTCGACGATCGGGATGAACTCCGCCGGCGAGACATCGCCGAGGGTCGGATGGCGCCAGCGGAGCAGGGCCTCGCCGCCCACGCAGCGGCCGCTGGCGACGTCGATCCGCGGCTGCACGGCGAGGCGGAGCTGGCCCGGGCGGGTGAGCGCGGTCTCGAAATCGTGGAGCAGCCGATAGCGCCGCTGGTGGGCGTCGTCTTCGGCCGCCGAATAGACCGCGAACGGCAGCTTGCGCGCGCGGGCGTCGAGCGCCGCGCCGTAGGCGCCGCGGAGGATGTCGGCCGCCGCGCCTTCGCCGATCGCGAACGGCGCCGCGCCGATGCTGATCGACGCCGCGAGATGGCGCTCGTGCCGGCTGTTGCCGGCGGCGAGATGCCGATGGATGGCGGCGAGACAGGCGTGCGGATCGGCACCGGCCGGGGCGAGGAGCGCGAATTGGGTCGCGGAGACGTGGTAGACCCGCGTGCCTGCCGGCACGGCGCCGCGGATCAGCCGCGCGGCATGCTCGACCATCGTGTCGACGTAGGACGGGCCGAGCACGCGCAGGCCGCTGTTGAGCTGCTCGGCGCGGGCGAGATCGATCAGGACCATCAGCCGCTCGGCACCGGCATCGTCGCGGGCGAGATCGTCGAGATCCTCGCGAAGCTGGACCCGGTTGGGCAGGCCGCTCGCCGCATCGATACGGCCGAATGCATGCTGGAGCTCGATCTGGGACATCACCATCGCGGCGAGGTCCGACAGCGCCGCCATCTCGGCCTCGGTAACCTCGCGCGGTTCGGTACCGAGCACGCACAAGGCGCCGAGACCATGGCCATCGCTGGTGATCAGCGGCGCGCCTGCGTAGAAGCGCACGCCTTGGCCGGCGAGCACGCTGGTCGCGTAGCATTCGTCCTCGAGCAGATCGGGCAGGACCAGAGTCTGCCGCGTCAGCGCAACCTCGGCGCACGGCGCCGTCTCGCGCGGGATCGACCAATGGTCGATACCGACCCGCGACTTGAACCATTGGCGATCGTGGTCGGTCAGCGAGACTGCGGCGACCGGCAGGCCGAACACTTGCGCCGCCATGCGGGTGATCCGGTCGAAGCTTTCGCTGGGCGGCGTATCGAGCAGGTTGAGCTGGCGCAGCACGTCGAGCCGAGCCGCTTCAGCCGCCATGTCGATCTGCATTCCAGGATCCCCGTCTCTCATCATCGGTCATTATAGGGGCGAAATCCCGGGCCGACCCGCTTCGGCGCAAATCCTTGGCGCAAGGGGCAGACATCGCCGGGCCGGGCCATCGCTGGGGCAAAGCATCGCCGGTGCCCGGCACCCCGGCTGGTGCGCTGAGCTCCGAGGCATGGCCTGCATCATCGCTTTGGCTGCGGCACGAGTCTTTCCCAATGCCGCCTCTCGACATCCTCCCGATCACTCGCCAAGGTGCTGGCTCCTGAAGGAGGGGTCGCCTGCATGGACTTCATCACGATCCTGTCGATCTTCGTTCTGGCCTGCTTCGTCGGCTATTACGTCGTCTGGTCGGTCACGCCCGCCCTGCACACGCCGCTGATGGCGGTGACCAATGCGATTTCGTCGGTCATCATCGTCGGTGCGCTGATCGCCGCGGCCGCGGCGGGTGTTCCGGGTGCCAAGTGGCTCGGCCTCACCGGCGTGGTGCTCGCCAGCATCAACATCTTCGGCGGCTTTGCGGTCACTGCGCGGATGCTGGCGATGTACAAGAAGAAACCGTCCTCCGCTCAGAGGGAGCATCGCTGATGCATGGTGCCGCTCTCCCGTCGTGGGTCGCGCTCGCGTATCTGATCGCGGGGGTGTGCTTCATCCTGGCGCTGCGCGGGCTGTCGAGCCCGGTCAGCAGCCAGCGCGGAAATCGCTTCGGGATCGCCGGCATGGCGATCGCGCTGGTTACCACCCTCGTACATTATGCCCCGCGGCTGGCGATCGACGACGATTTCCTCGGCAGCGAAGCCCGCGACGTCGGCTCGACGTTCGACTGGCTGACGCTCGGCGAGATCGCGGCCGCGATCGCGATCGGCGCGGTGATCGGCCTGGTCACCGCCCGGCGGATCGCAATGACGGCGATGCCGCAGCTCGTCGCCGCCTTCCACAGCCTGGTCGGCCTCGCCGCGGTGCTCGTCGCTGCCGCCGCCTATCTCAATCCCGAGGCGTTCGGGATCGCCGCCGGCGGCGTCATCAACCCGGTCAGCCGGGTCGAGATGGGGCTCGGGGCCGCGATCGGCGCGATCACCTTCTCGGGTTCGGTGATCGCCTTCCTGAAACTGAACGGCAATATGTCCGGCAAGCCGATCCTGCTGCCGGGCCGCCACGTCATCAATCTCGGCGTGCTGGCGCTGATCGTCGGGCTCGTCGCCTATTTCACCCAGGATCAGAGCCCGTGGGTGTTCTGGAGCGCGGTCGCCCTGTCCTTCGCGATCGGCTTCCTGCTGATCGTGCCGATCGGCGGCGCCGACATGCCGGTGGTGGTGTCGATGCTCAATTCCTATTCGGGCTGGGCGGCGGCGGCGATGGGCTTCACTCTGCAGAACAGCGCGATGATCATCACCGGTGCGCTGGTCGGCTCGTCGGGCGCGATCCTGTCCTACATCATGTGCCGGGCGATGAACCGCAGCTTCATCTCGGTGATCGCCGGCGGCTTCGGCGGCGATGCGGCGGCGGCGGGCGGTGCCGGCGGCGCCATCGACCGGCCCTACAAGCGCGGCTCGGCCGAAGATGCCGCCTTCCTGATGAAGCAGGCCGAGCAGGTGATCATCGTCCCCGGCTACGGCATGGCGGTCGCCCAGGCGCAGCATGCGCTGCGGGAAATGGGCGATCTCCTCAAGAAGGAGGGGGTCAGCGTCAAATATGCGATCCACCCGGTCGCCGGCCGCATGCCGGGCCACATGAACGTGCTGCTCGCCGAAGCCAATGTGCCCTATGACGAGGTGTTCGAGCTGGAGGACATCAACTCCGAGTTCGCCCGCACCGACGTCGCCTTCGTGATCGGCGCCAACGACGTCACCAACCCGGCTGCCAAGACGGACAGATCGTCGCCGATCTACGGCATGCCGGTGCTCGACGTCGAAAAGGCCAAGACCGTGTTGTTCATCAAGCGCTCGATGGGGGGTGTCGGCTATGCCGGTGTCGACAACGAGCTCTTCTACCGCGACAACACGATGATGCTGCTCGCCGACGCCAAGAAGATGGTCGAGGATATCGTGAAGTCGCTCGGCTAGTGCGTAGGCCGGCGCGGAGCAGCCGGTGCCATGTCACGCTTGAAGCCCTCGGATGCCGCGAAGCGGGCGGCCGCCCACTCGTCGCCCCTCGGTCCCCGTCTTTACAATCCGCCCTAAGCTCGTCGATAGATTGGCGTCACGACAGAAGGGGGATCGGATGCTGACCGCGGGAACGATGATCGAGGGCGCTTTCGGGCTGGTTCGGGAGCGACCGCGCGCGGTGGCGCTCTGGGGCGTGCTGTACATGATCGCCACGATCATCATGGCCCTCGCGATGCGTCCGATGCTCGAGGCGCAGATGGCGGCGATGGCCGGCGACCCGCAAGCGGCGCTGGGCACGATGGGCTCGATGATGGGCAGGATGTTCATGCTGCAGTTCGGCTTCCTCTTGCTGTTCGTGATCCTGATGACGGCGGCGCAGCGTGCGGTCCTGCGTCCTGCAGAGCAGGCCTCTGCCTACATCCGTCTGGGCGGCGACGAAGCGCGGATCTTCGGCCTCACGCTCCTCTTCGCCATCGGCTTCTATCTCGCCCTGGTGCTTCTCGGGATCGTCGCGGCGCTGTTCGCCGCAGGCGCAGGCGCAGCGATGGGGCCCTGGGCGGCGGGCGCGGTCGGCGTGATCCTGTTCATCGCGGTGTTCGCGGTGGTGGTCTGGCTGCAGGTACGGCTCTCGCTCGCTTTCCCGCTGACGGTGCTGCGGCGCAAGTTCGTCATCGGGGAATCCTGGCGCCGCACCCGCGGGCATTTCTGGAGCCTGTTCGGCGGCTACGTCGTGATCTTCGTGATCGTGCTGGTGATGCTGATCATCGCCGGGCTGGTGACGAGCGGCTCCTATTTCGGTTCGCTGATCGCCAACGCCAACAATCCCGCCGGCATGCAGCAGGCGATGATGACCCAGATGGAACAGCAATATGGCAGCATCTCGGCCATGACGATCGTCGGCTGGGTGGTCAGCGCCGCCGCCGGCGCGATCATGATCGCGCTGTTCGGCGGCTCCGCCGCGAGCGCGGCCAAGGCCCTGGTCGCCGAGGAATCGGTCGCCGAGACCTTTGCCTGAGCGCATCGCTGTGCCCGCAATCCGCACCGGATCGGAGCGAACTCGGCGCCGCACCATCGGAGGGCGCAAGCGGCTATGCCTGCATCAGGCGCAGGAATGCCTCTTTCTCAAGGCCTTGGACCTCGCGCCTCGGGCTCGATCCGATTCGTCGGCATGCCGCGCGCACCCGCGCCCTCTCGGCAACACGTTGCCGCGAAACGACAATCCCTACTTCCTTCGTGCAGGCGAGAGGGTTAATCGCCGTGCGTCCTCCCCGCGTTCGCGCAGGGGCGGGACGACAGGGATGATCGGAATTCGGGTATGCGTAAGCTGGGGCTGATCGGCGGGATGAGCTGGGTCTCGACGGCCATGTATTATGAGCAGATCAACAAGGGCATCGCCAAGAGGCTTGGCGGCCTCGCCTCTGCGCCGTTGCTTCTCGAGAGCCTCGATTTCGCACCGGTCGCCGCGCTGCAGGCGGAAGGCGCGTGGGAGCAGCTGGCGGACCTGATGGTGGTGACGGCGAAGCGGCTCGAAGCGGCCGGGGCCGAGGGGCTGCTGTTGTGCAGCAACACGATGCACAAGCCCTATGAGCAGATCGCCGCCGCAGTGTCGGTGCCGATCCTCCATATCGGCGAGGTCACCGCCGAGAAGCTGCTCGCCGACGGCGTCAAGCGCGCCGGCCTGATCGGCACCCGCTTCACGATGAGCGAGAGCTTTTACCGCGATCGGCTGGAGGCCAGCGGCATCGCCGTCTCCACCCCCGATCCGGTCACCGCGCAGGAGATCGACCGGATCATCTACGAGGAACTCGCCAAGGGCCAGGTCTCCCGCCAATCCGAGCGGCGGCTCAAGACCTGCCTCACCGAAATGGGCAAGGCCCGCCAGCAGGCGGTGATCCTCGGCTGCACCGAACTCGTCCTGCTCGTCGACCCGGTCGCCAACGTGCTCCCTGTCTACGACACCACCGCGCTGCATGCGAAGGCGGCGGTCGAATGGATTCTGGCGGATGAGGTGGGGGCGTAAGCCAGCGCCGGCGTACGACTGGCACCCCGGTGCGGCCCCGGCCTCCGCCCTTCTGGGGGGAGGGTGTCAGCGTGCCGAGAGGTGCCGTAGGCGTGCGATGATCGCGCGGATCGACCCGGTCTCCGCCGCATCGGCATTTTGGTCGGCGCGCAGCACGAACCGTTCGGTCCCGCCATTGCGCTCCACCTCGATCGCATAGCTTGCGAGGTCCGCGCCGACGGACGGAGGCGGGCTGGCGGCGGCGGCCAGTCGGGTCAGCTCTCCTGCGGCATTTGCGATCGCGTCCGCATCTGAAGCAGGAAGGTCGTGGCCGTCGACATCGATCAGCGGGATGGTACCGGCGAACCCACCCTGCTGAACGATCCGGATTCGGAACCCTGTCTCGGCCACGTACCTCTCCTCGATGTATGCCGCGCCTATTCTGCCGCTTCGGCTTGCGTGCCGCCTGCCGTCGCCTTGCGCCCGCCCAGACCGTCGGCCAAGGCTTTGACCTCCCCCGCAAAGGCGCGATCGGCGGCGCTATATTCGCGAAGGCGCAGGGTTCCGCAACAGCCGGAACGGTCCTGCAGCCCGTTTGCTTTGACGCCCAGATGCGCGTGGCGGACCGATGCGATGGAGGCGCCCTTCTTGTTCCCGGCCGCCGCCTTGACGTCGATCACCTCGCGCCGCGCGAACTGATTGAGGATCGCGCGCCGATAACCCGGGCCCTGCCCCTCCTTGGGGCACAACGCGGCCATCCCGGAGACGACGTCGGCGAAGCTGGCATTGCGTTCGGGTGCAGAGCGGAACGCCTCCAGCACCAAGGAGAAGATCGTTTGGCTGACCCGCATGAGGGTTTGCGCCTCGGTGTCGCGACCGAGGCCCCGCTCCAGCTCGAACGCGTCGGCCAGGACATCGTAAATGCCGCCGGTGAACACCTGACTGAGATCGTGGACCTCACTGCTCACTTCGCTCATTCTCTTGTCATTGTCGGCATTCCTCAGGCCGTTGTCCCGACCAAGGGCGAGGCCGAACTCCTCGGCAAGGTCGGAGAGGAAGGTCTTGTTGTGCAGGTCGCCCTTCGTCTGGACGATCAGCGCCTCAACCTGATCCGATTGCGAAAGCGCGAGGAAAATCGCGATAAGGTCGCCGAACGCCTCATGGAGGGCTCCGCATTGCGGGTCGGCGTCCGCATCGAGCCAGTCCGGCTGAAGCGAGTCGAGGATCGCGTGACCCGCCTCGTGCGCGACGATATCAAAAGAGCGGCAGGTGAAGACGGTCGCCGGCGTCGGGCCCGGAGCCTCGAAGAAGAAGAACTTCAGGCACTGCTCGTCGCGGCTGTAGAAGGCGTTCATCGTCTCGCCAGCCCGCGGAAAGACCTCGATCGGGGTCGAGTCCCCGCCGCCGTTCCACTGCCACCTGATCGGCTTGCCGAGCGTCCGCTGACACATTGCAAGCGCCTCGTGGACGATCGAGAAGGTGTGGACCGTGTCGAAGCCTTCAGTGCCGGGCGCCTGGATGAAGTCGTTCATCGCGTTCGGCGCCACCGGCGAGACGCCGCGAACCTCGATTCGCGCGCTTCGCGGCCCTTCTTGGAAGGCGCCATTGAGCAGGATCTTGCGAATGCCGATCTCCTCGACCGTCGGATCCTGCTTGTAGATCAGCGCGCGCGATGCGAACCGCGGCGGCTCCGTTCCGGGGGGCGGCGCGGCCGGCGCGGCATCGTCCCGATCCGTCGAGCGCACGAGCTTGAGTGCGGGAAGCGTCGATTGCCGATTGGACTGCCGCTGGTCGAACGCGCGGTTGAATTGCCGGGTGGGTGTCGGCACGAGGCTGATGGGAAGAGGGTGGTTGTCGCGCATGATGGCTCTCCTCTGTCTGGCACGGCGCGCATCCAGTGACCGGCCGGCCGAGCGGGTGATGGCATGTTGCCTGGCCGGCGTCCGTGACGGCGGTCACGTCGCTCCGAATTCCGGGTTGTGCCGAGCGACGGTAACATAGGGGCTTGTGGTAGTGGACGCGCATTGCCGCTGCCCGAGCGACCCAGGGCTGCCGGAAGGATGGGCGAGCAGCGCGGGATCGTTTGTGGCGTCACCGGCGTGTTTGCCTGTCGGTTTACGCCCCGGGGCGGCGCGCAGCATCTTTCGCGCCGGACGGGGCGCCGTGCTCAGCCTCTCTTTTCTGCCGACCAGTGGGCGATGCCACCCCGGCGGCCTACGTTAGGCTCAGATCTCAGTGGCGGCGGCTTGATTCCTCGGCTTGAGATGCCGTCGCAGCACGCCTGTAATGGTCAGGGTGACGAGCGACCTCACGAGCTACCCTATCAGTTCGTAGGCGGCTCGGGCGAAGATCCATACGAGTCAGCGATCATGGTCGTCTTTCGGGATTCGATGCCTGATTGTGCATCGCCGCTCCGGAACGCGATCGATCAGCGGAAGGAACAGGTCGATTGCGTGGAGCTAGCTGCTCGGTGTCGATATCGCCTCGGCTTGGCGCGGCATAGATCGTGTTGGGGCTCGTTCACCGGCTCCGCGGAAGCGTTCAATGCCTGGGACACGCTTGACTTCCGAACAGGCGGAGCGATAGCTCGGAACCTCGAACAACGTCCCAGCTTGCCCCGCCTGTGTCCATGCTCCAATGCGCCGTCGCTGCGCATTATCAATCAGGCAGCACACGCCCTCCGGATTGCTGGGCAGCATGATTCTGATTTCGCCCGGGCTGGCAGGTTTGAGGCACCACGGTTGCAGCCATCCACAACAGCAGCAAGCCGCCTCCGAACAGCGCCAGCCAGGTCGGGGCCGTGCTCAATGCCTGAATGAAGCTTTTGATAGCGTCTAGAATGGCCGTCGGGCCAGGAGCGGCTCCTCTCGGCAATACTGCCGGTGCAGGTTGCCGCCAAGCGGATACGACGGCCGCTGCCGCGAGCAAGATGCCGAGCAGAATGGACAGGATCAATGTCCACTTTCCGGCGTTGAACAGGAAGTCCGAATAACCGTCGCAAAACTTACCGACCTTCGCGGTTGCAGTGGCGGCGCTTGCCGCCAGCATGACACTCAGGTTCATCTCTCGTCTCCTTCGAGAATGCTCGCCTTTCCTCCCGGCAATCCGCTACGTTCCGCCCTCCGCGAAGACGTGCGGCTGCCGGGACTCGGCGAGAGGCGATCGCGGCCTTTCCGCGTCAGACCACGACGGTGATCGTGTCGCCGAGCGGCACGCCATTCGCGCCGGCATCTTCGGCGGCACCCGTTAGGGCCGGTGCCCGCGCGCGTGAAGGCCGTCGTAGCGGCGCACGGGAGTCTTCGATCGTGAAAGGCCGCTGCGCGTCGTAGGCGGGGTTGAGGCGCCCAAAGACGTTATGTTGCGGAGTCTGCCGCCGGTTGACGTGCCGGATGATCTCCTGATGGAAGGCGGAATACTCGCCGCGGAACCGACCGAAATTCCAAGCCGTCAGCAGCCCGGCTGTGAACGCACCATTTTCCTCGCCGTCATATGCGAGCTCTCGGTCAAGGCAGCCGGCCAGGGTTCTCACCGTGCAGCCGAGCGGTGCCGCCCGCGCCAATCCGGCACGGGCAGACGCCTGAAGATCCTGATAGAATCCCTGATTGGCCAAATAGACCTGTCGCTCAATCCGGCCCGGCATGTTGCGGGTTCGACTTGCGGGAAGCAGGCCGCCGGCGGCTGCCCTCGGCGGCAGCGCCCGTGCCATCGACTCGGAATGGCAGGTGTCGGAGATGAACAGGACACGGACGCCATCCTGGAACTTGTGCCAGAGCAGCTCGAGCTCGTCGTCGATCAGCTCTCCATCGAAGAGGCACCAAGTCTCGTCGAGCCCGTCGGGTTCGGCATCTCCGCCTACCGCATTGGGGATCTGCCCCCCATGACTGGAGCAGGAGACGAGGAAGATGTCGCCGGCCACGAGCGCATCTGCGGCGGCCTCGATCTCGCCGATGACCGCGGCACGGGTCGCTTGATCACGGATCAGCGTTCTCACCTCGTAACCTTCTGCGCGAGCCAGTGCCGCCATGTCCTGGGCGTCATTCTCGCACGCGATCAACGCGCCGTTCCATCCCTGATAATGCGCGGGATCGACATAGTTGAGACCGATGTTCAGCGAGTATCCTTTGGCTGTCATGAGGCTTCTCCTTGGTGGAAGGTCGATCTTGCATCAGTGGGAGCCCGCTGACGCGTGATGTCCGTCACGCGTGAATCGAGATCTGGGCTGTCGGAGAGTGCATGCCGGACGGTCAGACTCTACATCCTTGGTCGCTCCGACGGTTATCACTTCAAGCGAAAACAACGCTTGGCGGTGTAACTATGCGGGGATGGCTCAAGGTGAGAGGGCCCCAATGCCCGTAACACTATCCGTCGATCCGACGGCGGCAATCGCTCATGGGAGCTGCAATCATCGTCTCAGAAGAGGACGCCAAAGGAGAGTTCTAGTCTGTCTTCGTGCTCAAGCGATTTTTCGTCTTCGCCTCGAGCGTAGTTCAGTCCAACATCCACCGCAAAGGTCGGGGAAGCGAAGATCCGATAGCCGGCAAATATATCAAGCCTCTTGATCGAAGGAGCGGTTCCGGCAAGGCGGAATTCTCTCCTGTATGCGACGCGAGCAGCCGGTCCATCATTGTCGTACGGGAACAATTCCCATTTTCCTTGCCCACCGGCCAAAAGAAATTCGCTATTCTTGCCGAACTCGGCCGAGCCATTGTCAAGCACATGGTTGGCCTGGGCCGTCAACGTGATCGAACAGCGGGTAGCGAATCGCCAGCCCGCTACGTGGTGGATCGAGCCTCGGCCGAGGGCGCAGACCCCTAAATCCGCTGAGGTGAAGGCAAGCAGCAGGTCAGCACGCGCCTTGAGCCTTTCCGAATGGCGGTTGAGGTCGGTAACCAAGGCGCCAGCGAGGGTCAGCTGATGGAATCCGGGAAGGAAGAAGCCGGCGCCCAATCCACCTTCCAGCACATCAAGGTCAGCATCACTTTGGTCCTGTCCTGTGGGCAGAACCGGCTCAGGCCGGGTGCGCGCGTGCTGACGCTTATAGCTCGCGTAAACAAACTTCGGCAGCGGCGAGCGCTCAGATCCCAGCATCAGGCCAAGGGTTGCGTCGACCGTCCAGGTGCTATCGGTTTTGGTGGTTCCGTTTTCGAGGCGGCTGCGGACACGCGTGTAACCGAATTTTGCTGAACCCGCCTTTTTGAACTCGGAAGCGGTGAGGTCCTCGACACTGTTTCGGAGCATCAGCCTGGGATGCAGTCGCGCCGACTCCGTTGAGTCTTTCCGTTCCTTTCCGACCTCGCAGCGAAGAACGGCATTACGGTCGTCCGTGAAGAGCCAGGGGCGTTTAGAGTCGGGAAATGGCGCACCGATGCGAGTGGATCGAGGATCTTTGCTCATTTCCAGTTCCAGCTGTTGTACGAAGAAGTTGATGTGCTTCTGTGCGGGCGTGGGAGCGGCCACAGATCGCTGATCATAGCTGTGGTAGGCGCGCATGATTTCATTTCGCATCAGCTCCCCGGCCGCGGCTCCCGTTTCCCCTTGCGTCACTTCAGTAACCCGCAGGCCGGCATCCGCGAGGATGAACTCGGCGAGAACAGCCCTGGGAATTTCCTGGGCCCCGGCGGTGGCGCCTGAACACGCTCGCTCCACCACGGGTTTTGTATTGATCCGCGCATGGGCGGGCATCGCATGGCTGAGCGCGATTGCTGCCGTGGCAATGCCAAATTGCGCTCTCATCGCCGGCCACCGGACGCTTCGACCGCCTTGTCGGCAAGCAGTTCCTGAAACCAGAGGAGTTCCTCTTCTCCCGATTGCGCGAGCTCCGCGTCACTCAAGCTCACGCTTTCCGGATCGATCGCTGAGTTGAAGCTTTCCTCGATCATGCTGGCCACGCGCATCCAAGAGGGTAATTCGAACAGCCAACCGTCCGGGGGGCCAGCCATCGGAGTTATGGTCGGCCAGTCGTCGCCTTCAGGAACCTCGGGATCCAGCGCCCGGATTACCGCTTCGATGGCGTCGCCAGCAGCGGTCATATAGTTGATCATGCCGACCTCCGTTGCAGAGCGACGACCCTAAGTGGCCGAGATCCGTCAGACGCGTGACGCCCATCACGCCCCGCCAAAAACCCGCCTTGCCATCCACACCCGTGCACCCCATCTCGCCCGGTGGAGCAGCGCCGCGCGCCGGCTCTTGAACCCTGAGAACAAATCTGGAACAAGACGGTCCATGCTGACTCATCTTTCGGTGCGCGGTGCGCGCGAGCACAATTTGAAGGGCGTGGACGTCGACATCCCACGCGAAAGCCTCACCGTGATCACCGGCCTGTCGGGCTCGGGCAAATCTTCGCTCGCCTTCGACACCATCTATGCCGAGGGGCAGCGCCGCTACGTCGAGAGCCTGAGCGCCTATGCGCGCCAGTTCCTCGAGATGATGCAGAAGCCGGACGTCGATCATATCGAGGGCCTGTCGCCGGCAATCTCGATCGAGCAGAAGACGACCTCGCGCAACCCGCGCTCGACGGTCGCGACCGTGACCGAGATCTACGATTATATGCGCCTGCTCTGGGCGCGCGTCGGGGTGCCCTACAGCCCCACGACCGGCCTGCCGATCTCCGCCCAGACGGTCAGCCAGATGGTCGACCGGGTGATGGCCTTGCCCGAGGGCACGCGCCTCTATCTGCTCGCGCCGGTCGTCCGTGGCCGCAAGGGCGAGTATCGCAAGGAGCTCGCGGAATGGCAGAAATCCGGCTTCAGCCGGGTGCGCATCGACGGCCAATTCTACGAGATCGAAGACGCGCCTGCGCTCGACAAGAAGTACAAGCACGACATCGAGGTGGTGGTCGACCGCCTGGTGGTGCGAGAAGGCATCGAGACCCGGCTGGCGGAATCGCTGGAGACGGCGCTGAAGCTCGCCGAGGGGCTTGTCTACATGGATCCGGCGGATCCGCCGAAGGCCGATTCAGAGTCGTCCGATGGGCCTGAGGCTGTTGCCGGCGATGTTCCTGCTGCGGCGAAGGGCAAGGGGAAGGCTTCGACAGGCTCAGCCCGAACGGATGCGGGGGACCGGGGTGTCTTGATGGACAATGCCCCTCCGGGGCGCATCGTCTTCTCCGAGAAATTCGCCTGCCCGGTGTCCGGCTTCACCATTGCCGAGATCGAGCCGCGTCTGTTCTCGTTCAACGCGCCGCAGGGGGCGTGCCCGGCCTGCGACGGGCTCGGCGAGAAATTGCTGTTCGATCCGGAGCTCGTCGTTCCCAACGAGAATTTGTCGATCAAGAGGGGCGCGGTGGTGCCCTGGGCAAAATCGAACCCACCGAGCCCTTATTACATGCAGGTGCTCGGCAGCCTTGCGCGCGAATTCGGCTTCAGCCTGGAAACGCCGTGGAACGAGCTGCCGGAAGCGGTCCACAAGACCATCCTGTTCGGCACCGAAGGCAAGCCCGTCACCCTGACCTTCGTCGACGGCCGCAAGAGCTACGACGTCAAGAAGCCGTTCGAGGGCGTGATCGGCAATCTCAATCGCCGCATGCTGCAGACCGAGAGCGCCTGGATGCGCGAGGAACTGTCCAAGTATCAGGCCTCGGCGCCGTGCGAGACCTGCAAGGGCGCGCGCCTCCGCCCCGAGGCGCTTTCGGTCAAGATCGCCGGCGAGGACATTTCGATGTCGACCCGCCGCGCCGTCCGCCACGCCCTCGATTTCTTTTCGACGCTCGAGGAGAAACTCAATCCGCAGCAGCGCGAGATCGCTCGGGCGATCCTGAAAGAGATCAACGAGCGGCTCGGCTTCCTCAACAATGTCGGCCTCGAATATCTCAACCTCGATCGTACCTCCGGCACCCTGTCGGGCGGCGAGAGCCAGCGCATCCGCCTCGCGTCGCAGATCGGCTCGGGGCTGTCGGGCGTGCTCTACGTGCTCGACGAGCCGTCGATCGGCCTCCACCAGCGCGACAATGATCGGCTCCTGGTGACCCTGAAGCGCCTGCGCGATCTCGGCAATACCGTGCTCGTCGTCGAGCATGACGAGGATGCGATCCGCACCGCCGATTACGTCATCGACATGGGCCCGGGCGCCGGCGTCCATGGCGGCACCGTCGTCGCCGCCGGCACGCTGGACGAAGTGCTCGCCAACGAGGACAGCCTCACCGCCGACTATCTCACCGGCCGCCGCGCGGTCGCGGTCCCGGCCAGGCGCCGCCGCGGCAACGGCAAGAAGCTGACGGTGAAGGGCGCACGGGCGAACAATCTCAAGGACGTCACCGCCGCGATCCCGCTCGGCACCTTCACCTGCATCACCGGCGTGTCGGGCTCGGGCAAATCGAGCTTCACCATCGACACCCTCTATGCCGGTGCGGCGCGGACGCTGAACGGCGCCCGGGTGGTCTGCGGCCCGTGCGAGAAGATCAGCGGCCTCGAATATCTCGACAAGGTGATCGACATCGACCAGTCGCCGATCGGCCGCACCCCGCGATCCAACCCGGCGACCTATACCGGCGCCTTCACCCAGATCCGCGACTGGTTCGCCGGCCTGCCGGAGGCGCAGGCGCGTGGGTATAAACCGGGGCGTTTCTCGTTCAACGTCAAGGGCGGTCGCTGCGAGGCGTGCACCGGCGATGGCCTGATCAAGATCGAGATGCACTTCCTGCCCGACGTCTACGTCACCTGCGATGTCTGCCACGGCCAGCGCTACAATCGCGAGACGCTGGAGGTGAAGTTCAAGGGCAAGTCGATCGCCGACGTGCTCGACATGAATGTCGAGGATGCGGTCGAATTCTTCAAGGCGGTGCCGCCGATCCGCGACAAGATGGCGATGCTCGCCGAAGTCGGCCTGGGCTACGTCAAGGTCGGCCAGCAGGCGACCACCTTGAGCGGCGGCGAGGCCCAGCGCGTCAAGCTCGCCAAGGAGCTGTCACGCCGCGCGACCGGGCAGACTTTGTACATCCTCGACGAGCCGACCACGGGGCTGCATTTCGAGGACGTGCGCAAATTGCTCGAGGTGCTGCATGCTTTGGTCGAGCAGGGCAATACGGTGGTGGTGATCGAGCACAATCTCGAGGTGATCAAGACCGCCGACTGGGTGCTCGATCTCGGCCCCGAGGGCGGCGACAAGGGCGGCGAAGTCGTCGCCGAGGGCACGCCCGAGCAGGTTGCCGAAGAGCCGCGGTCGTACACGGCGCATTATCTGAAGCCGCTGCTTCAGACCGGCGCCGCGGCGCAACCCGCCGCTGCGGCACCACCCGCGAAAAAGCCGCGCAAGAAGAAAGTCTCGGCGGCGGAAGCGGAGCGCGAAGCCGCCGAGTGAATATCCCCCTCTCCCCTTCAGGGGAGAGGGCCGGGGAGAGGGGGAGTCCGGCGCGCGTGCTGCCTGCCATTGTCGGGGCGCAAGACGTCGGGGTGTCTTCTTGGGGCTAGGCCGGGCGCGGAGGCCGCTTCTCCGCACGAGGCCACGACGAAGAAGGAATGCCGAACCCCCTTCCGTCTCCTGAATAGCGGGTCTCGACTTCGGATAGTCCGAAAGACGGTAGGGCTCCCGGATCTACGTCGCGTCTCGGAGATGCTGGTGCGGGCGTTTGCGTCGTGGGCGCATATCCGATAGCGTCAAGCAACCTGCTCGGACGGAGATACCCGCCGCGACGGCATGACGGCGTCGAGCCCCCGATGCACTTGAACCACGCACCAGTTTGCGACACGATTGACGCACCGCAGATGCTCAGGCCTGTCGCATGGAACGTTCGGATGCCCCCAGCGGTAGGATGACGCAGCTGAACCGGCAGCGGCATGGCCCGATAGCGGGCAGGAGGCAGAATGACCCACCTCGTGTCCAACCAGCCCTGGGGAGTGATCGATTTCGACACGCAGACGGGCCAGGTGGTGGTGCGCGAAGACTGGTTTTACCATTGGGCGTTGTGGCCCGGTACGCGGGCGCAGTGGACCTATGCCGAGAAGCGAGCCACGCACAATCGCATTGATCGTTCAATCTGGGCGGTATGGAGCCACCGCGTTCCGATCAGCGTGCGGCCCAAGGCGGGTAACCGCCCCCCGCCTTTCGGCGCCCAGGCGCGCGTGAGCTTCGACGTGCGGTGGGCGCTCCGCCGCGGCCACTGGAACGTTACTGTGTGGAAGATGCCGCCGGGCACCGATCCGACGGGGCTGCACCGCTCGTTCGTCAATGAAGCCCGTCACGTCATCGAACTCAATACCGCTGACCTCGCGCCGCGCGGTGCGGGGAACGATGCGGGCGCCTCGACCAACAATTTCGTCACGCCACCGCACGAATATGGGCATACGATGAGCAACCCGGACGAATATAATCTGGGCAGTCCATTCCTTCGCGATAGCGCGAGCCTGATCAACATCGGCCGTCAGGTGCGTGGGCGCCACCTGCACCTGGTGGTAGACGCCCTTGGGCGCCTGGCTCCGCAGTGGACGTTCAGCACGTGATCGCCGGCTTGATCGCGCTCGTCGTTCCGCTCGTTGCCGCTTTGTCGGCGCCGGCGCAGGCGCCGCTCGCTCCGGCGCCTGCAACGACGTGTTCGCTCGATGGGCGCGCCTGTGTCTCTCGAGACCCCGGCGGGCGCGCAGCGTCCGTCTGGCGCCGCGGCCCGCGCGGGGCACGCATGTCGGTGTGGCGCGCTTCGATCACCAGTCCGCGCCTGGCGGTGGCGGACGACGGGCGATCGCTGGTGGAGATCTATCCCGGTCTCAACTTGCTCAACCCCGGTGCGGGTCCGGATACGGTGGTATTCGTGTTTCACCGGCCCGGCACCCGGCCAGTGTCGGTCCGGCTCCGCGAGGTGATCGCCGACGTCGATCGACTGCCTGCGGCAAGCGGATCGCATCGCCAATGGGCGCGCGCTTATGGTTACGACGGGCGCGGCAGCTTCGTCCTCCTGACCGCCGAGGGCCGCAACGTGCGCTTCGATCCTGCAACCGGCCGCCGGCGGTAAGCGCCGGCCTCGCCCGGTACGCTTGCCTCACGACGGCACATCTGAGAGCGTCGGCCAACCTGGCGAGAGGGGGATCGGTGCGAATGGGCGGCTTGTTCGGGGAGGTCTCGTCGGCGGGGCTGGCGATCGCCGCATCGGTGGTGCTTGCGTTGCTTGTCGCCGCCGTCCTTGCCATTCGCCGGCAAGATCGAGCCAGCACCGCGGATCATGAGTCCCATCTCAGCGCCGCTCCACCAACGCGCATGCAGATCCCGATCCGCAACAGCAGCAGCGCGCCCCTGACCCTGTTCATCGAGCCCATTTGTGATCAGTACGAGATTCCTGTCGGCGGGGAGGCAATCGTCACGCTGAGGATGGACGCGGACCATATGCTCGACTGGCATGAGGAGAATTGGCTCTCGCTCTGGGACGGCGGAGTCATCTCCTGCCCGGCGCAGGTGAAGGTGGCCAAAGACCGGCCGTGGGTCGGGCGCGAATAGGATCATGGATCGGCAGGTCCGGAGCCCCGAACGGGATCGGCGCGACCATCGGCGCAAGCAGCAGCGCTAGCCGCAGCCGGACTTGGCCCGAAGTCGGAATGCTCGTCTGCCGCCCGCCTGTGTCGGCGAGGATCCCGGCGCCGGGTTCTCGCGCCGGATCTGGTGCGCCAGTCTGGCGCCGGCGATCAGCAGGCCGAGCAGCAGCCACAGATAACGCGCATCCTCGTAGGAGCCGGTGAGGCCCTGATAGGCGAAGGCATTCAGCCAGGCGAGGCCGAGGCCGAGCGGCACGACAGTTTCGGCACTGAGGCGTAGCGGGCCGGTCTCGCGGGCGACCCCGACCATCAGCAGCAGCAGCGCGCCGAGCCCGACCAGCCCGCATTGCGCGGCCATGTTGAGGTAGACATTGTGGGCATCGGTCTGCCGGTGATGTGCGCCACTCGGGCCGATGTAGAAGACGTCGGCCGCAGGGCTGCCATTGCCCAGCCCGAGCAGCGGATGGGCGAGGACATTCCGGGCGGCGTCGATCCAGGTCAGCATGCGGACCGAGGGCGCGAGCTGCATCGGGCTGGCGGGAACGTCGATCAGGAACGGCGCCGTCGGATGCAGGATCGGAGTCACCGACGCGGCGGCCAGGAACAGCAAGGCGGCGGTGACGCCCCCCGTGATCGCAAGCGCCGCGATTGGTCGAGACCGCTCCCCAAAGACGAGCCAGAGCCACAGCCCGATCGCAAGCAGGAAGCCGCCAAGACCGGGGGTGAGCGAGAAGATGGCGGTGACGGCGATCGCGGCGAGCAGCGCGACGAAATTGCGGCTGCCGATCCAGCCGAGGCGGTGCGAAACCAGCAGCACGGCCAAGGACACAGTCAGGTAATTGCACAGCAAGGCGGGATATTCGAAGGTCGCTTCGATCCGCGGATAGCTGCCGGGGCGCAAGGTGCCATATTCGTGCAGGGCGAAGCGAAGCAGCGGGCCGCCGATCCCTGCGACGAACAGAAGCACGGTAAGGGTGCCGACAACGGCGGTGATCGCGGTCGCGGCAAGCCACCATCGAAAGATGCGGCGAAGGTCGTCGGCGGTGTCGACCAGCTGGTAGGCAAGCACCGGCAGGCTGAGCAGATAGGCCTGCGACGCCAGCTTCACCAAGGCCCGGCCAGGCTGCGGCGACACCCAGGTGCAGACAGACATGGCGAGGAAATAGACGATCAGGATCGCGAACAGGCGGTGCCACCGCAACCTCGTCCGGCCGGTCAGCAGCGCCAACGCCAGTGAAGCGGCAGTCAGCAGGAAGAGGAGATCGGTCGCTTTCGCCTCCAGCCCGCCCACCTCGACCGACGGCTTCATCAGCGGCAGCGACAGGACGAGCAGCAGGAAGAAGAATTTCGCGGCGCCGATCATCGCAAAGGTAGAGCCGAGCCTCATTTCATTGTCCAGACCGGTGGAGCTCGCGTGGCTTGCCAGGAGTCCGAGCGTGCGGGGAATTGTGCTCGAAAGGAAAGTCCCTTTGGGGGTGTAATCGCCGGAGCAATGCGCCAGGCGGGATGGGCCACGCTCCGAGTGGGCGGCGCGCGAGGAGAATGCGGGCTCCGCCGCTTTGCGATCCGCGTACGTAGCTTACACGAATGGTGGCGGGGACAGGATTGCCATAGGCCCGTCGCATTGTGGTCGAGAGGCGCTGAGATGATTTGGCTTCTGTTGATGTCCGGCGTCGCCGCCCTGGCGATCGTGCGGGATGAACTGCGGGATCGCGCCCGCTTCTGAGCTTCTTCGTACGCGTGCCAATAGCGCGGCTACCCTCGCCCACTGGGAGTAAGGGAGCGTGCCGTAAGTGCACGTATCAATGAGCTTGATCGCCTGACCGGCAAACTCCGGGCGTCGCCTGCTGCCCCTACTTGCGGGCACGATAACATCTGCCTCCTAAGTTGCACTGGTGCGCTTGCCGTGGCCATGTGCGCCCATCATGGCGGCGGCCACTTCGCGTCTTTGCGGCTTTGCGTCATCGCCTTTCCTGCTTCGCTTTCGTCTCGCTGAGCGAAAGGAAGAATTGCCCACGCGAAGCCGCAAAGACGTGAAGGGTTTCGTGCTGAGCCCGACAATGCGCGGGCGCGACGTCTTCCGCGGTGGCTGCGGAGTCCGACCTGGAAGACGGCCTCCATGTGCGCCGGTGCGAAGCCTCTTCGAGATCCCGGCCGTCGCCGGGATGACGCGGGGGACGGGGGCGACGGGGCGGCGAGGCTGACGCGGCGGCGAGGGTGACGGGGCGGGGAATTATCAGGAAGCGGGGCATGAGGAGGCGGCTGGGATAAGGTGGGCGAGGTGACGAAGGACGGGGATGGTGAGGAGTGCGGGATAACGATGGAGCCGGGTCAACTCGGACCGGGATGACGCCGGAGCGAGGAGAAGCAGATTGTTGTCGGCCGCTGGAGGCGGTAGCACGCGATCAGGAAAGCAGAACCATAGGAGCAGGGATGTCGACCGGACGAGTTGCAGCAGTGGCGCTGATGGCATCCGCGCTGGCCTTGTCGGCGTGCGGCGAGGGCCAGGCGCCCGCTGCGCAGAATGATGCCGCCGTCGTCGCGCCGGCTGCCGCCGGCGTCACACGTCAGGAAGTCGTGCCGCCGGAGGCCCCGGTCGCGCCGATGCCGGCGCAGACGGTGATCCAGAGTCAGCCGGGGCCGGACGGATCGCAGGTCGATCTTCTGAAGGTCGCCGTGACCGGTGACATCCTGACGGTGACGATGCGCTGTTCCAGCGAGCAGCGGATCAACACCGAAAGCTTCGGTCTCGAGGGGATCAGCGTCATCGATGACGCAACCGCACAGCGTATCGGCGTTCTCAAGGACAACGAGGGCAAATGGCTGGCGTCGAATGCCAGCGGCAACAGCATCCAGGTCGGATGCGAGGCCAAGCCGGGGATCCTCTGGGCGAAATTCCCGGCGCCGCCGGCGACCAGCAAGACGGTGTCGATCAACCTGCCCGAAACTGCACCCTTCGACGGCGTGCCGGTGACGCGGTGACACGCTTCGGCGCGTTGCTGGGCCTCGCAGCGACGCTTGCCGCCTGCTCCGGTCAGCCCGACGCGCCGGGCAATGCGGTGGCCGGTGTCGGTGACGGCGCCGCAAACGCGATCGGCGGCAGCGATGCGGCGCCTGCGGCGCCGGCCAGCGGCGCGCCCGCTCCTGCGGCCGGGGGCCTCAGCGCAGAAGTCAGCGCCCTTACCGGCGACGTCAGCGATCTCAACGTGCGGGTGACGGACCTCGGCACGGTGGTCGATCTGCCTTCCGATGCGCTGTTCGAGTTCGACAAAGCGGAGCTGACGCCGGACGCGACGACCGCGCTGCGCAAGGCCGCCGAGCTCATCCGCCGCGGTGGCCTCGGGCCGGTCCAGGTCGTCGGACATACCGACAGCAAGGGCGACGATGCCTACAATCAGCGCCTGTCGGAAGCGCGGGCACGAAGCGTCGCCGCCTGGTTCGGCCAGGAAGTCGGCGTTCGACAGCGGTCCTTCCCCGTCACCGGCAAGGGGGAGACGGCGCCGATCGCCGCGAACGCCAGGCCGGACGGCAGCGACGATCCCGAAGGCCGCGCGCGCAATCGCCGGGTCGAAGTCGTGATACCGCGTGCCGCCCAGGGCTGAGGCGATGCCTCTGCGGACCGTTGCACGCTGCCAGAATATCAGGAGACACTTTGAGACAGACGAGATTCGCGACCGCCATTGTGCTGACGATGCTTGCCGCTTCCTATCCGGCTTACGGCCTGGTCCGTTCGGCGGACGATAGCGCGGCCAGGCTTTCGCGCACTGCGAGCGCAGTGGAGAATTCCTGGCTTGGGACCTACCGCGGCAAGTTCGAAGGCGCTGACGGAGAGATCGAGATCGCGCCGGCCGGATCGGACCGGCTCGCCATCCGGATCATCGTCGGTGCGCCCGAATGCTCCGGGTCGATCGATTTCGAGGCGCCGGTGCCGACCGCGGATCGCCTTGTGCTGACCAGCACGGACGAGATGACGGAAGGGCTGTGCACGATCACGCTCGCACGCCGGGGCCGGACGATCAGGAGCCTCGAGGAGGGGTGCGCGGCGTCTCACGGCAGGCTCTGCACGTTCACGGGCAAGGCGAAGCGGCGCGATTAGCGGCCGGATCTCCGGCTGTTGAACTGCCGAAGCGCACAGAGGGCCTGATCCGTCGTGCGCCGCGAGAGGTCACCTCGACACGCGCGCTGATCCGGATGCCCAGCCTTCTTCGCGGCTTTGCGGCTTTCCGTGATGTCCCTTTCTGCTTCTCTCTCACCATGCCGAGTGGAAGAAGGATAGGTCACGCAGGCCGCAAAGACGCGAAGGGTAGGGGAGGGCGGACCGACGCGCACGGCGGCATTCTCGGCGTGTGCCGGCGCTTCCGGAGCGCGAGAACCGCCTCCATCTGCGCTGGTGCGAAGCCTCTGGGGCTGACGCGTGAGGGCGCGCCGATGCGTGCGCGGGGAAGGCAGGTCACGCATGTCGGAGATATGCTGCGGATCACGCCCTGGTGAGCCGGCTGGGCGACGAGAGTCGCAGGTAGTCAGCGAGCGGACCTGGCGAAGGCGCTTTCCGCCTGGCTGCCCGCTCAGTCTGCGACCGGGCACTTCATCAGGAAAAAGCCCTTGGTCACCTTGGCTCTGCCGAGCGCCGTACCGAGCGGGCCGCTGAGGAACAGGGCGTCCCACATCAAGGTGTCGATCCAGATGTCCGGGCCTGCGAGTGCGGCACGGGAGACGACGAGATCGCCCTCGTGGAGGATCTTCGAGAAGATGTAGCGTCCTTGTCCCCCAGGCTCAATGTTCTTCGATTGCGCGGGCAGCAGCGCCTGCTTGGCGTTGCCGAAATCGATGCAAAAATAGTCGCCCTCGACCGGTGTCGCGCGATCCTTCTGCAGGAATTCGATCCGTTGCAGCCGTCCTCCGCCGAGATCGAAGTCGCGCAGGACAGCGGCTGCGGCGCCCGACACGAACCAGCAGCCCCCGGCCTTGAATAGATGGGGAGGGCGATAGGTGTGATCCTTGGCAGAAATGCCGCCGAACACCTGGCGCGGAACATCGTCGGGGTCGAGCGGCACGCCGTTGCGGATCCGGGCGCTGGCGGCGATCACGCGATCGACGTCGTCTGCGCTGACGTCGGTGCGCAACGGGCGCATGTTGCTCGGATGCGGCATGGCGTCGCTGTACCAGACGAATTCGTTCACTTCGGCTCCCCTTTGACGGTCCGCGGCGCGTGCACCCACGGACAGGGAATAAGCGAGACCAGTTAAGGCCGAGTGGATCGGCGCAGAGCGCCCTTTCGCCTGCCAGCGAGTTGTCCTGACCCGGGTGTGACGGCCGCGGTCGTCAGGACACGCGCGCTTGTGCTGCCAAGGGCTCCTTCGCAACTTTGCGGCTTTGCGTTAATATCCATTCTGTTTCTCGCATGCGCGGAGCTCAGGAAAAGGAAGGTTGGTTCACGCGAAGCCGCAAAGACGCAAAGGGGCCGTGCGACGGGCGGACCTTGGCGCGTGCGGGCGTGTGCAGGGTGAGGCGGATCTCGGTGCGGAAGAGGCGCCCCGGTCTGCCTTTGCGCCGGTGCTAACCTTCGTCGGGATCCCGGCCTTCGCCGGGATGACGAGGGGGCAGTGGGGACGTCTCAGGCCGCCGATGCGCGACCTTGCGGTCTTCAGACCGGCGGCGCCGCGTCGTCGACGCGGCGCGCGGGCTGTTTACTTGCGCGCCTTGCGGGCGGCGTAGCGGGCGTCGCGGGCGGCCTTGCGCTCGGCTTCGGTCTGGAACTTCGGCAAGGCGGCCTTGCGGGCTTCCTCGGCGGCTTCGGCGGCGGCGATCGCATCGGCCTTGGCCTGCTCGGCGGCTTCGCGCGCAGCCTGCTCGGCGGCCTGCTTGGCGGCGATCTTCTCGGCGGCCGCGGCTTCGCGGCGCTGGTGGGCTGCCTGGCGATCGGCGAGCACCTGGGGGTCGATCGGCGGCTTGTTGCGCAGCTTCTCGAGCGCCTTGTTTTTCGCCTCGATGGCGCGGGCGGCGCGATCCTGGAAAGTTTCGTTGAACGACATTCGTGTACTGATCCCGATGTGCAAAGAGGGTAACGGCGACGCGGGAATTCGGTTTCCGACGCGCGCACCTTGCCGGCTCCTTGCCCGAAAACGCCGTTTCGATCCATCGCTTTGTCGTTCCCTGTTCGGGGCAGCTGCATCGCATCGGGAAAATCGGCGGGTCGCAGTGGAAAAAGGCTGGCGGTGTATTACATCGATACGGCACAAGAGCGCGACGGCGCAGGATGGGGGAGACGCGGGAATTGCATTGTCCGGAATGTGCCGCCGAGGTGCCTGCCTATCGGGAATTCTGCCCGAAATGCGGAGCGCCCATCCATCGCAGCCGGCGCGAACGGCTGAGCGCGCAGCCAAGTGCGCGATCGGAGGAGGAGCTGAAGCGCAACCGGCGCAAGGTGCTGGTGATCGGCGCCGCGATCCTGCTGGCGATGGGCATTGCCGGCAAGGTGTCGTGGGTCGGCGGGTCGATCGAGCACGAACGCGAGGATCGGCCGCGCGGCCCGGCGGTGGTGCAGGCGCAGCAGCTTTTCGAGGCCTATCGGGACGATGCGCGTGCCGCCGACAAGCTCTACCGCCGCCGCGAGATGGTGGTCACCGGCCAGTTCGTGCGGATCGCGCCGGACGGCCGCGGCGATCCCGATCTGCGCCTCGCGACCTCCGATCCGCAGGCGCCGCTCGGCATCGATCTGATCCGGGCCTCGCACGAACAGGCCACGCAGCTGCGGCCGGGGCAGACGATCACGGTCAGCTGCGAGCGCGTCGACCGGACGGGTGACGAGCGCTGGCTGCGCAATTGCGCGATCCAGACGGTGAAAGAGGGGGAGTCAGCGGCACCGGTGCCGGCGTCAGTGCCCGCGCCGGCGACTCAGGCGGACAGGAATAGCGGCTGATCATTGTCGTGCGACGCGTCTGGAGTGACGCGCGGATACACACCAGTGACGGGGCGACTCTCCACCAGCACGGTCACGAGCCCGGCCAGCCCTGCAACAAAGAACAGGATCTGTGCTGCCCAGAAGAGCTGGATCGATCCCTTGTAAATGGTTGGTCCTTTGACCGGCGGGCGCTCGAGTGTGCCAGCCAGGCTGAACAGAGCGAAGATGCCGCAACCGATGCTGAACACCATTAGAGAGAGAGACTTGACAGAACAAGGCATCGATTGCCACCGAACAGAACGCCCGGGGTATCTGGATTGCCAAGGAGTGCGATAGCTCCACCGAGCGTAGCTGTGGCAAGCGTGAGAACCTGTTTCAAGGATTCTTCGGCAAAAATCGAATGCCTTCAATCGTTTTTGCCTTGCGTTACCCGAATGGCCCCTTCGGGTGCGGATCCGTGGCATTCCAACGTCCGCCAATGCTGAAGAAGGTCGCCTCCGCATGATCGGGTCAGCAGATGGGGGGAGGCAGGGACAGAAAAAGTCCCGGAGTATCGCCCCGACTTCTCGGACCGACACGAGAGCGCTCCGGGTGATAGTCTGCGAGAAGTTGCGGCAGCACCCGCTAAACTGCCATCTCTGCCTCGTATCTGAGCTGATCGCTTACTTCGGGTTCTCGCGGCAATCCACGCTGCCTGCGTTCCTCGGTGAAATCCCGCTCCATATTCCGGAGGAAATCGAACGCGGTATCTTCCAGGTCCATTTCGTGCTCACGCATGCGCGCTCGCAGCATGGAGGCAAAGAAGCCATCTTCAGGATCTGCGGGCATACTCTTCCCCTTCTGTCGCTTGGGTGCGACGCAGAGAATGTGGGCGCGATCTCGACCATCGACCGGGCAAGGAGCGGTGCCGAGCATCCGCGCCGTACCGCCGACAAAGCGCTGGCTTGCCGACAGCACTCCGTCGAAGGCGCGAGGCGTTTCCCCGCAACCCTGCGACATGATCGCGGCATCCGACATTATGGCGTCGGCATCCTAGACGGCGGCCCCTTCGAGTTGGCGATCACGCCTCGGCTGGCCGACAATGACATCACGGGGCCGGCACGAGAATACCTGCAAGCGCCCCGACCGCAGCGGTGGCCAACGGCAGGAGCAAGGATGCCATATCCAGATCCTTGATAAACACTGCAGCGATTGGAATGAAGACGGCCAGGCCGAGAGCGATCACGACGATACGATAGACCCAAGTGTCGGGCACGGCGCGCGCGTGATCGATGTCCTGCTTGAGCTTCTCTTTCTCAGCTAACGGGAGATTGCTGCCGTCGATTGCGGTGCGCACCGCCGCCAGATCGAGTCGTGACATGTTTCGTCTCCTTCCCTTCCAATTCACCGATCCCGGAGCGGGATCGTTGGGCATCGCCACGTGGAGCCGCTTCGAGCAGCGCATTGCTGAAGCTCTCGGCGCCAGTTCAGCGACTGCGAATCATAGGCATGGCGCCCCGGCGGCGCGCGTGACGGCCGTCACACGCCGCGCCGATGCCGGATGGGGGTGACCCTCGGGAGTTTCCTCAAGGCCGCCGGTGACAGGCCGTTCGCTTCGAAAGAAGGCGCGCCCTATAAGCATTTGATCGGTGAAAGGGGATGTCAGGGCGGTGGCGAAGGCGCGATCTTCTGGTGACGTGGCGTGTTTGCGCGATTACGATTCCGGCGGTGGTCCCTGGCCGGAGGTAAAGAATGCGCCGAGCGAAGTTTCTGGCCGTCTTCGTCGCTGCCCTGGGGCTGTCGAGCTGCCAGCCTCCGGAATATGAGCTCAGGCCCTTCTTCAAGACGGGCTTCCTGTACCTCGATCTTGAATTCGAGGGCATGTGGCCGTTCAAGTGGGACGATTCGGAGGCGGAGGCGCGTTATCTCGAGGTCGTGACCTCCGACACCGTCCTGTGGGCGATCGAGGCGAGCGATGCGCCCGGCTGCACGACGCCGACGGCGAACCCTGCGTACCGGGAGCGTACGAGCCTCCGCTTCCCCCTGAGGTTCGGGGAGGCGCCGCGTTGCTTCAATACGCTCGCGGCTCCGAGACCGTTGCCGAGAGATCGTGACATCCTCGTTCGCAGCACCGGATCCGTGACGGACGGATCAGGCGCGTTCAGGATCGAGAGCGGGACGTTGGTGCCCGCACGCGACGCACAAGCGCTCTGGACACACGCTCCGTCGCGAAGCGGCCTGTGGCAGGCTCCCGAAACGCAAGTGCCCGGCGACGCGAATGCGGTCGGCGACACGGAAGCAGGCGACGGGACGGACTCGAACCAGGCGCAGGGATTCTGACGCGGGGTCCCCAATCTTCGGCGCGGTGCTGGTGGGGATCAGGAGCCTGAACGGTCCCTTGGAGGTTTGCGCGTAAAGGCAGGCCTCGACGTCGGATTGAGCGTCGTCAATTTGCCGGTGGTTCGATCGTGCGCGCTGTAGCTGTTGAGATCGTTGCCGCCGCCATAGGCCGTGCCGTAGATGGGGTGCCGCCAGATGCCGCCGCCCATGGTGCTCACGCCACCCGCCTCATGCCCCGATGGCGCGCGCATCGCAGGTCATTTGCTGATTACGTTGAGGTTTAGGTTCCCTCCGGCATTGCGCCGTTCATTCGTCCTTTCAAGAGCCTTTCTCCAGCAGTCTTCGGCATGGCCGCCCCCGCAACGTAACCTTCGAGTATGCATCCGTCCCCTCGGCTTTGTCAGGACCAGGTAAGCCCGAATCGACTTGGACGATCGGCATGTCGGTCTGCTGCATCCGGAGCTGCATCAGCCGGGCGGGACGTCGCCCAGGCGCAGGCCCGCGATCTCCTGGCGACGTGGCGTCTCCGATCTAGGACGGCGGGGCAGCAGACTTCACGGCAGCGATGACACCGCTCTGAACCTGTCGGCCAACCCCTTGCGAAAGAACATAGCCGGCGAGGCCACCCAAAAGGGTGCCAAGCGCTTCTTCGTTCAGGCGATCCGCTAAGCCTAGGGCCAGGATGATCCCGAGCAGGATGAGGATCGTGACGAACTGCACGATCTGTCCGGAGGAGACCAGTTCAAGTTGTATCTCGTCCGAAAACATCTTCAATCCGCCGAGTACGATCGCACCAACGCCGAATATGATCAGCATCAGAACGGGAATGTTCTTGGCTACACGCGCCGCCGCGGTGCCCTCGCTCATCTCCGCTAGAACGTTCTGGCGGCGCTCCTGCAGGTCCTTCAGTTCACGTTCGAGCCCGGTTTTCCGACCTGCCAGATTTCCGAATTCATGGCTTAGCTGGTCGATCCCTCTGCCAATCCGATCCAGGTAATTGTCAATGCCAATCGAACATATCTCGTCCAAATCAGGTGGTCCCTCTTCCCAGACATAGCTCGATTCGGACTTCCTGCTATAGGTCGCAAGCCCGCTAAGGAGAGCGTTGAGTTCGGGCGGCAAGGTCGTCGCGCCCGATCTGTTGCCTCTGCAAAGAGAAGTCTTATTCACTGCGCCTCGGATCGATTGCAGCGTCGTTCTTGCCGTTCGCAGGTCGACTGCTCCGGCCAGATCGTTGAGTGACCTTAGTTCATTGTTCACGCGGAAGATTTCGCGTTCGATTCTGGAGAGCTCGCTTACAAATGCGTCTTGTCCAGCATTCGGTTTGATCGGATGCGACGATGACGTTTGAGGCACAGCGGCGACGTTGGTCTGAGCTGCGGCGGACGCACCCGCTGCGGACACCAGTAGGACGATCGAGACCCTCAGCAAGCGCGTCAATAACCAGTTCATGTCGTGCCCTTCCTCTGGCTTTCCCCCCATTCCGATGGGGTCTTGCGAGCGAGGAACCTTAGTGCACGTCGTTGGAGCGCTTCGTGATGGCGGTCACGGCTTGCAGTTTCCGGAAGTGGGAATCCGATGTGTCTGATCGTCGCCGAAGCGTGGGCGAGACTCAGCCCACGCTTGCCTGGGCGGCGAGCGCTCAGTCGCCCCGTGCCGGTTGCTTGCGCCGGAACGGGTAGAGCGCCTGCGCCCGGTAGCCCTGCGGCACCTCCTCGGGGACGCCATAGCCGCTCGGCCATTGGCCCGGCGGCAGCAAATGGGTGCCGAACAGGCGGTCGAGCCAGGGGAAGTGGATCGCGAAATTCTTGTCCACCGCTTCGGGCTCGATGGCGTGGTGCCAATGGTGGAATCGCGGCGTCACCAGGAAGCGCCCCAGCCAGTCGAAATTTCCGCTGACATTGGCGTGGACCAGCGACGAATAGACGTAGACGAAGCCGACATAGGCCTGAAGCACCGACGGGGCGAAGCCGATGGTGAGCAAGGGCAGCGAGGTGATGCCGCGCAGCGCGATGATTTCGATGAAGTGCATCCGCGCGCCGGCCAGCCAGTCCATCCGCTTCGCCGAATGATGGACGGCGTGGAAGCCCCACAGGAAGGGGACGCGATGGAAGGCGCGGTGGAACCAATATTGGGCGAGATCGGTGAGCAGCATCGCTTCGAGGAACTGCAGAGCCCAGGGCTGGGCGGCGACCATAGAGCGGAAATCGGCAAGGCCGCCGGTGCGTGCCATTACCAGGGTGGACGGGGCCATGGCGAGGAAGGTGATCAACTGCACCATCATCGAGCTGACCAGATAATAGAACAGGTCCTCGCGCCATTCCTGGCGAAACAGCCGCTGATCCGCGCGGTGCGGGAAGATCCGTTCCAGCGGCGCGAACATCAGGCCGGTGACGATCATGTTAATCGCGAAGAAATCGACTCCGAAGAAGATCCCCCAATCGTGCAGCGCGCGCGGCTGCACGTTGGCGCCGCCGAGCAGGGTCGCTGCGAGCGCGACCAGCAAGGCAGTGGCGCCGAGCACCTTGCGCGGGCGCAGCATCAGGCTGAGCAGGGCAAGGCCGTAGGCGGCGAGCAGGACGAGGTGAACGAAGCCGCGCAATCCCGGCCAGTCGCGCACCGCTTCGAGCTCGGGCGTGCCGAACAGTCCCGACCAGCGCAGCGACACGACCAGGCTGAGGCCGAGCAACGCGAGCAGCAGCGCGAAGAAGCCGGCGAACCAGCCGCTGCCGAACCGCCGCGCCGCCACAGGCGCCTCCAGATCCTGCCCTAATTTCCTTGCCCACGCGCGCATCGGCCGCTCCCCTGTTCGGAGACGTTCTGGCCTGGGTGGGGAGCGACATCAAGCGCCTGTGCAAGAGCCCGGCGCGAGCGTCTCGAACATGTCGGCATTCAAAGGCGTGCCGTGTTCCTATTTCCGAGAGCCGGCGAAAGGCGGCCCCCGGTGAAGGGCCGATGCCGTCGTTAACCTCGTCTTAGCCTTGCTGCGTCACGAGTGCGGAACGGCAGGGAGGCGCGCATGAAGGGCTTGGTTTTCACCACATTTTTCGGTTTTTGCGAGGCGCGTCATGGCGCCGACATGCTCGAGGATGTGATCGAGTCCGCGAACCTGCCGCATGGCGGCGCCTATACCAGCGTCGGCACCTATCCGTTCGAGGAGATGGTCGCGCTGATCACCGCGGCGGTGCAGGCGACCGGATCGACGATGCCGGCGATGCTCGAGGAATTCGGCGCCTATTGCTTCGCCAGCTGGGTCAAGAAGTTCCCGCATCTGTTCGACGGCAAGGATCTGTTCGACGTGCTCGCCGGAATCGACGGCTTTCACGAGACCGAGGTCCGCAAACTCTATCCCGATGCCGAATTGCCGTCCTTCGTGGTGGTGGCACGCGATGCCGATTGTCTTGTGCTTCATTATGCCAGCTGCAAGCCGCTCGCCGATCTCGCCGTCGGGGTGATCCGCGGCGCCGCCGATTATCTCGGTGCGTCGGTCGAGATCGGCTATCGCCAGGAGCGCGACGCCGTGCGCTTCGAAATCCGCCGCGCGCGTAACCTGCTCGCCGCCTGAGCCCGTGTCCGAGCCCTCCCTCGATCGCCTGCAGAAGCGGCTCGACCGCGAGCGCATGGCGCGCGAGCAGGCGGAAGCCTTGCTCGAGCAGAAAAGCCGGGAGCTGTTCGACGCCAACCAGCGGCTGACCGAGACGAACGCTGCGCTGGAGGCGCGGATCGCGGACGCGCTGGCGTTCCAGAACGATCTTCATACGCAGAAGGCGGCGCTCGAGCATACGATGCGCAATCTCGCCGAGGTGGTGGCGACGATCGAAACTATTTCCGGCCAGTCGCGCATGCTGGCGCTCAACGCGACGATCGAGGCCGCCCGCGCCGGCGAGGCGGGGCGTTGCTTCGCGGTGGTCGCCAACGAGGTCAAGGCGCTCGCCAACCAGACCCGCGAGGCGACATTGCGCGCCGGCAAGCTGCTGCGCGAGGACGGGGCGGCGGCGCTGGCCTTGTAACCCCCCGCCGGTTGGCGTCAGCTCGGCACGGCGAAATGGGCTGGACCGGCTTGCAAAACCGGCCGGGAAGCGCACAAGGCGGACGCGGCCGATTTGGCGTCGTCGGCGCGTGCTGCGAGGTGGCGCAGGTTCGAGGAGACCGCATGATCGAAGCTCCGCCCGCCGCCATCAGCCTTGCGCCGGACATTCCGCAGAATTTCAGCATCGAAGCTCCGAGGAGGGCGGCCGCGCACCAACGGATCGTTCCCGCCTGCCCAAGGGCTGCCGATAACGGCTCCGGCGAGATCGTGGTGTGCGGGCGCCGGGACGATCGGCGCTATCGCCTGGAGGCACCCTCCCGCGCTGCGGACGCACGGATGGAGGAGATCAACGACAGCCTCTCGATCAAGGTCGGCTCCGCCCGCATCGGCTCCTTCAAGGATTCCTCAGGGCAGAGACGTTTGGGTTTGAACGTGCGGTTTTGAAAATCGCGGCGCTCCTTGGTCTGGAGTGGCGTGATCCAGACGCGAAAACGTGCCGAACCGTCCGGGCACTCCGGGTGCCGGTCGTCGGTACCGGCACTCTGGAGGTCTGGATCTCGAACTGACGTCCGGTTGCGTGGTCGATCGGCGGAGGTACGGAAATCGTGGCGAAGGCCGCTCATGAAGCGCTGGCGTAGAGCCGCCAACTCGGATCCGCGAGCGAGACTGCAGCGAAAGCGGCTTCGTCGTTATCGGCGCGAGGTGATTGCGTATGACCAGCGAGGCAGGGCGCTCGCAAGCAGCGCGCCTCTGAGCGTCACCAGGTGAAACGCCTCGCCTACAGCCTGTTCATTCTGATTGCGGCCTTGCCGACGCTCGTCCCGATGGCCGCCGTTGGATTGGCGATCCAGGGGATCGTGCTGACGGCACGGGGCAGCGTCGTCGGCGCGATCTTCTGCTTGGCGGCCGCGGTCTATCTGGCCCTGGTCATGTTCGCGCCGACGAGCGCCGTGCCAGGCGCCAGGACGTACCGAGCGCTCTGCGACGCCGAGCGGGAGCGTGGGCGTGCGACGCAGCTGATGCGCGATTTGACGTCCGGCAAGCGCGGCGTACCCGGGGCGCTCGAGGCGAGGCGAACGCCAGGCGATCCGGGCGATCCGGCGGAGCGGGATCTAAGGGGCTGATCTCTCCTCGCGTTTTCCGCGTTCAGGGGGCTGGAGGGTTCGCAAGCGTCGCGTCCAGGAACGCCACCACCTTGGGCCAGCTGTCGGCCCGCGCCGCCGCATTGGCCTGCGCGGTGCCCCCGATCGTCGCCCAGTGGCGCATCGTCTTGTGCTCGGGGGGGAGCGGGGCGCCCATCACCGCATGGCCGGCCTCGGGATAGGTGAGCAGCTGAACGGCCGGGCGGCCCGCCTTGCGGGCACGCGCCTCGACGGCGCGCCCCATCGGGCAGGAGGGCCACAGCAGGTCGCGTTCGCCGCAGACCATCAGCAGGCGGCCGGCGAAGCGTTCGACCGGGATCTCGGTCTCGGGATGCTTGCCGAGCTCGGCGAGCGCGTTGACGAACACCGGGAGCAGATCCTTGCTGCCGTCGCCGGAGCCATAAGCGAGGCTCGGCACCGGCGTTCCGCCCTGGGACCAGGAACTGATCCCGCCGAACAGGATTGCCGGCCCCGAGAGGCCGTCCCAGACGACGTTGGACGGCATGCCGGCGACGACCGCACGAACACCGGGATAGCGGGTCGCGACCAGCAAGGCGGCTTCCGCGCCCTTGGAATAGCCGACGATGGCAAGCGCCGTTCCGTCGACCTCGGGCCGGGCTTTCAGCCAGTCGAGCCCGCGATAGAAATGCTCCAGCGGCACGCGTTCCAGCTTGGAATGCTTGCCGGGCACGTTGAAATAGCCGAGGTGGAGGACGTTGTAGCCGGCCTTTTGCAGCAGAAGCGCCTGCAGCTTCAGGTCCTTGCCGAGACCGCCTTCCGATCCGCCGAGCAACAGGATACCGGGCCTCCGTGCCTGGCCGGCCGTAAAGTAATTGGCGAACAACCCGCCTTCGTCGATCCGTCGCCCGGTCGTACCGGCGTCGACGATCTCGGCCGGCTTGGCCGGCTTCAGCAAATTCCACGCGAACAGCCCCCCGGCTGCGACGACCAGGAACAGCACTACGCCGATCGCGATCTTCCAGCGACGTTTCATGATCGATCGTCTCCCCCACGCAGAGAGAGGTGGCCCACCGCCATCGCAGCATGATCCGCGCCTCGCGACCATCCGCCCGAACGCGCGGGACGAACCGTCAGACTCCAACGCCGGTCGATGCTTCGAACGTCCCCTTCTCTGGCTCGATGATTGCCGGATTACTGTTCCTTGTCCAGCTTCGCAGCATCGGGACGTGACGTCCTATCATTCACTGCACTTGACGGCGCAAACCCTCGTCGCCGTCTTTGTTAGCCTCCGCATCGGCCTCGTCGGCATCAGTCAAACGCGAATGCCGCTTCGCTCAGCGCCGGCCGGCCAGCGTCAGCAGCGCATCGCCCGAGACACGCTGCACGGTCCATTCGTCCTGCGCGACCGCGCCCTTGGCGCGGTAGAAGTCGATGGCGGGCGTGTTCCAATCGAGCACCCACCATTCGAACCGGGCGCAGCCACGGTCGACGGCGAGGCCGGCGATCGCCTTGAGCAGGGCCGCGCCGGCGCCGCTGCCGCGCGCGTCCGGGGTGATGTAGAGGTCGTCGAGCCAGATCCCGCGCCGGCCGGTCCAGGTCGAGAAGGTGGTGTAGAAGATCGCGAAGCCGATCGCCGAGTCTTCGCCGCCCTGATCGCCGCTGCGCTCCGCGATCAGCGCCTCCGCCGCCGGGCGCGCGCCGAACAGGGCCTCGTGGAGCATCGCCTCGGTCGATTCGACCGAATCGGGTGCCTGCTCGAAGGCTGCGAGCTCGCGGACGAAGCGGTGGATGACGGGCACGTCTGCGGGCGCGGCGGGGCGGATGGAGAGAGTCATGGGAGCAGCCTTATCGAGACGCGCCGATCACCGCCATGCCTTGGCGGGGGTGGCGTGGGGCGACGGCCGGGCTTCGGGGACCTGCAGGCTCCGGATGTCCCTCATTCCGCGCCGGAATCCGCGATCACCAGGCAGATCGACTCCCGGGCAAGCGCGATCGCCTGCTCGCGGCTTCGCCTGGCCGGCGCGGGCGCGGGGGTGGAGAGGGGCGGCAGCAGCGGCGCGGCATAATCGACCTTCACTGCCCAGTTGACGTTCTGCGGCAGCGTCCCTTCGGCTTCGAGAAAGGCGTCGACCGCCGCCTGCGCAGCGATGATGCCGACGACCTGGCCGGCCTCGTTGACCAGCGGCCCGCCCGAATTGCCCGGCTGCACCGGCACCGAGATTTGCATATAGGCATTCTCGTCGCCAAGCCCGGAGAGCGCACTGACGGTGCCGTCGGTGAAACGCGGCTCGGTGATGCCGAGATAATTGGCGGCGCCGTATCCGATCGTGAACACGCGGTCCCCGGCGTGGAGCGCGCCGGCCGGCGCAAAGCCGAGATAGCGGGCGGGCCGCGCCTCGACCTTGAGCAAGGCGAGATCGTTGGCCGGGCTGACCCGGGCGATCGCCGCGTCGTGGACGATTCCGTTCGGCATCCGGCAGCCGATCCTGCGGGCGCCGTCGATCACATGATAGCTGGTGAGAACGTGCCCGGCGGGCCCGATGAAGAAGCCGGTCCCGACCGACAGTCCCGGATCCTTCGAAGCGGAGTCCGGCGCCGCAGGGGTGTGCCCCCGCGTCCCCCGGCCGGCCAGAAAGGCCTGGGCGTGCGGCATCGGCGCCTCGACCTTGACCTCGGTCCCGGCGGGCGTGCCGCAGGCGACCTGCAGGATCGACTCGCCGATCGAGCCTTTCTCCACCGGTGCCGGGGCCGAGGGCGCGATCTTCATCATCGGCATCACCGCGCCGGCAGCGTCGTAGGCGATCCGATCAAGCGTCGCGAAGGCCCGCGATCCGCAGCGGAAGGAATAATGGGTGGCCTGATGCTGCTGCCCGTTCGGCAGCGCCGCTTCGCCGATCGCAAGCGCCCAGATGTCCACCCGGTCGCCCTTGCCGCGGGCGATCGTCTCGCGGTCGACATAGGTGACGACCCGGCTCGGCGCGGCGCCGTTGAGGCCGATCCACCACCATTCGGCGGCGTCTGCGGGCACTGACGACGCAGCGAGCAGGAAGGCGATCGAGGCTCCGAGTTTCACCAGCGCACCCCCTGTGGCAGCGAAAACCTTGTTCCTCTTCATCCATGATCCGGGCGAGGATTACAAATCCGGAATGGCGGCGTCCGTCGCCGGGCATGGTCTACCGACGATGCAGCGAGTCCGTCCCGGCGGCTGTCGCCGGCTCAGCCCGGGTAGCGTTCGAACTTGGGCAGGCTGTCCAGTTGCTCGGTCCATCCGAGATGATCGGCATATTGGATGTGCGCGCCCGGCGCGTGCGCTGCGGAGTCGTCGAGCGTCGCGCTCTGAATGTCGGTGATGCCGGGCAGGAAGGCCTCGTTGAGATACAGCAGGCCCGTACCGCAATCCCCGCAGAAATGCCGCCGGCCGTGTTCGGAGGAGGGATGAACCTTTGGGGTGCCCGCGGTGATCCGGACCTGATCCGACTTGAACGCGATCCACGCCACCATCGGCGCACCAGCGGACCGGCGGCAATCCTCGCAATGGCAGATGGCATGATGCAGGATTTCACCCTCTGCCTCGTAGCGCACCGCCCCACAATGACATCCGCCGCTCGCCATCGCCAATCTCCCCATGTCGTTCGAATGCAATGTGTCGAGGCACGGACGCCATGTCCAGCCACCGCGAAGAGAGAGAGGGGTTACGCGACGGGAGCCGCTTCGCAGTCGCTAGCCATCGGCCAATTTGATCAGCAAGGTCGTCACCAGCTTCTGCGGGTCGGGCTCGATCGAAGGATTGTTGTCATGTACTTCGAGCCGGCAGGCGAACAGATCGCCGTGGTCGGTGGTTTCCACATCCCACCTGATCCCGGTCTCCTTTGCCCAGCCGACAAGCATCGCGGTGGCATCCATCAGCCCGTCATAGGGACCGGTGTAGGTCATACTGACAAAGCGTCCGCCCGGAAGTTCACCTTCGATCAGGCGCCCCGACACAGGAACAGGGGCGTCGGTCGTCATGCCGACTTCGATCTCGAGGCGCGGCATGTCTATGCGATTGAACTTCATGAATTCCTCGCCGTTCGGCTCGACCTCCGCAAGTGCAAAGGCCGCGAACAACTCGTCGAAAGCCGGATCGACATCCGCGTCGAACGGGATTGTCACGGGCATCCGCACCGCGACATAGCGGCGCGGTCGACGCTCAACGATCCTGGGCATCGTCAACACGGGCTTCTTCTCCAGAAAAGATGGCGCGCTCGCCCTGCCGCCGCCGACGTCGAACGGGCGCGCGCGTTGGACCAGGGGGCGCCCGTCCGCAGCGGCTGGGAATTGCCGGCCCCAGTGTCGCCTCCGAAACCTCAGGCGGCCACTCGAGGGTTTCGGCGCTGCTATTTGGCGTAGAGCGCAGCTTCCGCCGCCCGCCGCCGGGTCAATCCCGGGAGCACCTTGCCGGCGGCCTTGTTCCATTTCGCGAACTCGGCTGCCGCGCCCTTGGAGTCGCCTGCCTTGTGCAGCCTCAGCAACGTGCTGGTGGTGAAGTTCTTGATGCCGACATTGTAGGCGAAACTGACCATCGCATCGAATTGCGGTTGCCTGGTTCGTGATGAGCCGATCGCGTTCGTTACCGCTTCTGCAAATTCGCGGAGATGCTCGTTGAAGCGATCGTCGCATTGCTGCTGTGTCCAGATCGTGCCCGGCACGATGTCGGCGCCGGTCGAGCCCCAACCGATCGTCCAGGGATCGCCGCCGCTTCCCGGATCGGGATATGCGTGGAAGTGACCATCCGGCCCTTCCTTGGCGCAGCCTTCGAATTGCTGGATGAGCTTGGCGCACTTCGCGCTCGGAACCATGGTGACCCTCCCCCTCGAGGTTGCACGTCTTCGTGCCCCACATCGATCCTAAAGCAATATTCGCCACCGACAAGATGGCGAGGGTGGACGCGTTCGCTCGGTCGCGCTGCAAGGCCGGGATCAGGGAACCCGCGACCTACGGATCCTCATTGTCCCCGTAGGTAGCGCCTTACTGCGCCGCTGCGCGCAGGGCTTCGGCAATGGTGCGGCAATCCTGAGGCGCGTCGGCGGCTTCGGCCAAGGGACGGAAAAAGGCCGCGGCGCCCTTCGCATCATGATTTTCGACCAGCAGCCGGGTTAGAAGCATCACTTCGGCGCCCATGCAGAACAGCTCCTGGCTGGAGACCGGCCAGGTGCGGACGCTGACCCGGGCCGCGGCCAGGGCCCCTTCAAGATCGCCGGTCTGCTCAAGTGCTTCGGCGAGATCGCGGTGGAGATAGGCACGGCCGATGTCCTCAGGGGGGAGCCTGGTCGCCTTGCGATAGGCCTCGACCGCCCCCTGGAGGTCGCCGGCCACCTGCAGGCTTTCGCCGAGCTGATGCCACGCATCGGCATCGCGCGGATTCGTCTCTACCACGGCCTGGGCGTCGGCGACGCTCACCTCCGTCGGGTTGGCGATCTCGCCGGGGGCGAGCAGCGCCAACGCCGCTTGCTCCGCCGGGGAATAACCGGCGCCGTCGGGCGCGGCTGCATGACCCGGCGCGCCGAGCGCTATCGAACATGCTGCGGCCGCGGCCAGACGGATCAAGCTCCGGAACCGATGACGGGACAGCATCGGAGGCCGACAGGGGGCAGTTGCGTCTACCATGTCGAGAACGTCGGATCGGCCGAGATATGCGTACAAGGAAGGTCCTCCCGCAGCGGCATCTATCGAATTGCGCCGGCCGTGAACAGGTTAGGAGCGAGAGCGCCGCTGGCGGCCCCGGCGCGCCGCATCGCCGTTCGCACCCGATCCAATTTTCGTGCTATTCTCCGCCGATCAATTCGGGAGACGCCGCATGCTCCACGCAGATGCCGCTGCCACGTCCACAAACCCCAATGTCGCGGCGCTCGCGCGCGGCTATGCACTCTGGGCCGAATCGAAGGGAGGCAGCATCGACGAAGTTCTCGACCTCATGGACGAGGATATCGTGATGCAGTCGCTGGCGCCGCAGGAGGTGCCGCACCCGCTCGCCGGAATCCACAGCCGCAAGGAGGGCGCGCGTGCCTATTTCGATGCGCTGTCCGCGGAATGGGAAATGCTGGACTGGGTGAGCGAACGCTTCATCGTCGATTCGGACGGCGACGACATCGTGGTCATCGGCCGCTGCCATTGGCGCCACCGCGAGAGCGGCCGCGAGGTCGCCAGCCCGAAAGTCGATATCTGGCATTTCGACGGCGGCAAGGCGACGCGTTTCTTCGAAACGTTCGACACGCTCGGCTTCGCCGCCGCGGCCGGCCTGGCGACGGTTCACCCACCCGCCTGAACGACGCCCGCCCAGCGAGGCCTAACGCCGCTGCGGCGGGGGCGCCGCCGGGGCCGGGGGACCGAGCGGCGTCCGGACCATTTCCGGCGAGGCCCACCAGACGTTGCGCGTATCGCACCCGGCGCGTCTCGCCGCTTCCGCCTCGGGGCCGTTGCCGATCCCGGCCTCGCCTCCGCCGAACGCCGCCTCCTCGCCGAAGCGCAGCAGGCGGGCTCCAAAGCGGATCGTGCCGTCCGCCGCATCCCAGCGCGTGGTCGGCGACGGCAGGGCGAGCAGCCACCGCCGCCCCTCGGCGGCAAGATAGACGCAATTTCCGTCGCGCCGCAGGATGCCGCCGAGCAGCGCCTGCATATAGGGCTTTCCGAGCGGCGCGTCGTAGAGGATCAGGGGCGATAAGCTGCTTTCGGCATCGCGCTTGGCAGCGGACGGTGCGCTCTCCGCCTCGGTCGGCTGCGGACGTTCCGGCGCCCCTGCCGAGCAAGCGGCGAGGAGCAAGATAGGCCAGAGTGCGCTCTGCCGCGCGGCAATCCACCACTTCAGCATCACGCGCTCCTCCATTGCATCGGGCGACGAACGATGAAGCGCACCGTCAATGGGTGCAAGACCGGCTCTGCCTTGCGTCATCGATGCTTCTCTTCCCGACGGCACAGCGCTCGCACGAGGTTCCTTTGGGCGCTTCACCCGCGCGCTTCGCGCACCAGGCGCTTGCGGGTGCGGTCGTCGCGGGCATAGGCCCAGCGCACCGGATCGACGCCCGGCGGTGCCGGCGGGGTCGGCGGCTCCGAATGCGGCGGCTCGTGATCGGAGGGGCGCGCGCCGGTCAGCCAATCGGGCAGACGCTCGCTTGCGCTGAGCAGCAGGAAGGGCTGGTCGCCTGCGGCGGCGGCGACGAAGCGGCCGGAGGCGCGGCAGCGCGACGCCTTGCAGCGGGCGCGGCGATCGACCAAAGTCCATTCGCGGCCCTTGAGGAGTGCCAGCGAGGCGAGATCGACATCGTAGAGCCGCTTGCAGGCCGGGCAGGCGAAGCGGACCTGCGCCCGCGCCTCGATCATCACGCCCAGGCTGCGCACCCAATGCGGCCAGATCCGCGCCTCGCCGCCTTCGACCGCGGTCTCGCCGCGCGGCCATCTCTTTCGTGGACCTTCCATGCTCCACGGGTGGAACGAACGAGGAACATTGGCAAGCGATTCGACGGCCGGGTGCGTCCCAAAAGAGTCCTGGGCAGCGGGGTCAGCGGGTCGGCCAATGCCATTGCGGGGGATCGGCATCGGCGACTTCGGTCTGCCCGAACGCTTTCTCAAGGACGATCCCGGTGGTGCCGTCGCGTGCGCGCAGCGCCTCCACCAGCGGCGCGCTGTGCGAGACGACGACGATCTGGCAGGTCTCGGCGGCGCGGATCAGCAGACGGGCGAGGGGCGCCAGCAGGGACGGATGCAGGCTCGTCTCCGGTTCGTTGAGGATCATCAGCGCAGGAGGGCGCGGCGAGAGCAAGGCGGCGGCGAGCAGCAGATAGCGCAAGGTGCCGTCGGAAAGCTCGGACGGCTGCAGCGGGCGCAGCAGGCCGGTCTGGCGCACCGCGATCGTCGCATTGCCCTGATCGCCGGCGAAGGCGACCTCGGAGCCCGGAAAGGCGTCGTCGATCACTTCGCCGAACGCGTCCCAGTCGCCGACCGCCTGGATGGTGCCGATCGCGGCGGCGAGATCGGATCCGTCCCCCGCCAGCACCGGCGTGTAGGTCGCGACCTGCGGCCGCCGGGCGGGTGCGTCGCGGTCGGTGCGCAGATGATCGTAGAATCGCCAGCTGCGCATCTTCTCGCGCAGCAGCAGGAGCTCGAGCCCGTCGTCGGGATCGGCGCAATGGGTCATCATGCTGTCGAAGCCGGAGAGCTGATCCATGCTGGACCGCCACTCGCCGGTCGTCCCGCGGCGAAGCTGCACCCGAGGTCCGCGGCGTTCGGCGATCGCGTTGGAGCGGCTCAGCCGCTGCCCGGTCCAGACGCTTTCCACCTTGATCTCGGGATCGTGCGGGAAGGGCGTGCCGGGGACCGGCAGGCCGAGATCGATCGCATAGCCGTAATCCTCGCCGGCGAAGCCGAGGCGCAGGGTGACCGGGCCGGAACGGCGCGTGCCCTGGATCGGATGGACGCCATCGCGCATGTCGCGGCCGATCCGCTCCGGCCCCGCCCACAAGGTGGAGGACAGCCCGCCTTCCGCCGCAAGCGAGGCGATCAGCCGCCCCTGCGCGACCTCGGACAGCAGGCGCAGCGCGCGATAGAGGCTCGATTTCCCGCTGCCGTTACCGCCGGTGACGACCGTGAGCGGCCCGAGCGCGAGCACGACGTCGCGCAGCGATCGATAGCCGGCCACTGCAAGCGTGGTGATCATCCCGAATCCGTCCCCCGATGTGCGCGTTTCAGCATCGATGGCGGATGCACCCGGCGCAAGAGCCGCACTGCGGACGTTCAGGGGCCGCCGGAAGGCGTCTCTGCTTCCGCACGCATGGCGCCGCCGCCCCGCTTGCCGCCACGGCTGCGCCGGCCGGCGAGCGCAGCGTTTGCACGCGAAGCCGCGCCACTGGACAGCGGCGCTGTTCGACGAACCTGCCGCTCCAGCCGACGAAACGACTTGCGTGCTGCTACAAATGTGGCATGCTGCAGGTGTAGCAGGGATGTGCTCCCACAAAGCGAGTCGGAAATGATCGGAAGCCTGCCGCGCCGCGAGCGCGAGATATTCGAGATATTGGTCACTGCGGGTGAAGCGACCGCGGCCGACGTGCGCAAGGCGATGGCGGATCCGCCGAGCCATTCGGCGGTGCGGACGATGCTCACCCGATTGGAGGCGAAGGGCATGATCAGCCATCGCACGGTCGACCAGGCCTATGTCTACCGCAGCGTGCCGCAGGCCGCGAAGGTTCGCGAGACCGCCCTGCAGCAATTGGTGAAGACGTTTTTCGACGGATCGGCGGCAAGCGCCGCGACCGCCCTGCTGGGGCTGACGCGGACCTTGAAGCCGGACGAGGTGGACGCCCTGCAACGGGCGATCGACGAGGCAAAGGAGCGCTGAGTGATGAGCTATTCCTTCCTTCTTGAAATGGCGTGGAAGTCGGCCGCGATCAGCGGCGCGGTGCTGCTCCTCGCCTTGCTGCTGCGCTCGCGCTCGGCAGCCGATCGCGGCGCCCTGCTGCGGGTCGGCATCGTCATGCTGCTGCTGCTGCCGGCAGTGTCGCTGCTGATGCCGTCCCTGGTCGTCGAGACTGCGGCGACCGAAACGGCGCCGGTCGCCGCGTCCGAGGCGGCGCCGGTGCTCGCAAGCCCCGCGGCGGCCACCGCGCTGCCGGATGGCGCGAGCCTCGCCGCGCCCGGTGCCCTGACGGCGATGTCGGCCGAGGGGAGCGCGGCCGGCGACTGGAACGATCCTGGAATCCTGTTCCTGCTCCTCTATGTCGGCGGGCTGCTGATGGTCGGCGGCCGTCTCGCGATCGGCATCGGCACGCTGGCGCGCTGGACTCGCGAGGCGGCGGAGGTCGAATGCCTCGCATGGCGGACGGCGCTCGGCCGCGCCGCGGCCGATCGCGACATCCGCCTGCTCGTCTCGGACGATGTCAGATCGCCGCTGAGCTGGGGCGTGCGCCGGCCGGTCATCCTGCTCGATCCGGACACGCTCCGCCGCCATGACGATGCCGACGCGATCCTCGCCCACGAGGTCGCCCACATCGTTCGCGGCGATTGGCTGTCGCTGATCGGTTCGCGGATCGCGGTGGCCCTGTTCTGGTTCAATCCCTTGGTCTGGCGGCTCGACCGCGAGGTGGCCCAGCAGGCGGAGGAAGCCGCCGACAGCTATGCCGTCGCCCGGGTCGAGCCGACCCGCTACGCCCAGACCCTGCTCGATTGGGCGCGGGTCAGCGGTGGGCTGGTTCCGGCCAACGCCATGGCGGGGAGCGAGCATGGCCTCGCGCGCCGGGTCCGGGCTCTGCTCGACGGCCGGGCAGGCCGCCGATCCGGCTCCTTCTGGACCTTCGCAGCGATGGCTGCCTGTGCCGCCGTCGCAGCGCCGGTCGCCGCGCTCGAATTCGTTCCGCAAGCGCCCGAGCCGGTCGAAGCGGACGAGGCGCCCGATGCCGTCGAGGCTGCCGGCGCCCCGCAGGCGCCCGACGCACCGACGCTTGGCACGGTTCCGATCCCGCCGGCGCCGCCGCTCCGGTCCGCGCGGCCCGGCCATCCGGCGCCGCCGGCAGCGCCCGCACCAGCGACGCCGGCGGTCGCCGCCGGCGCGGCAACGCCGCCGACTTCGCCGAGCCCCCCTGCGCGGATCTCGTCGCTCCACGCGCTTGCTTTCGCCCCGCGGCATCCGGAGCCGATCATCGACGAGAAAGCGATCCAGGCCGAGGTCGACGCCGCGGTTGCCGACGCGATGCGCACCAGCGTGACCGTCAGGATCGACGCCGAACGGATCGCCGCCAATGCCGAGCGCATCGCCGCCGATGCGCAGCGGGCCGCCGAGACCGCCCTGGCCGGCAGCGCCCACGGCATGCTCGCAGGCGCCGACGGCATGGATCGCGGCGCCGAGAAGATGCGCGCCGAGGCCCGCAAGCTTCGCAACCGCGACTATCGTGAGCGTGAAATCGCCCGCCAGGCCGCGCGCGGCCACCATGTCACCCATGACGACCTGCTCGAAGCGGCGGACGGCATGGAAGAAGGCGCCGAAGGCATGCGCGAGGGTGCCCGCGAAATGCGGCAGGCCGCAAAGGAGATGCGCCGCCGCAGCTGACGCGATCGGACGGCCCGGTGCGTCGGTCCTCCCAGGACGAGACACCGGGCCCCACGTCCGGCGGCCATGCCCCCGGCGGCTGGACATCCATCCCCCTTTCGCTAGCCTCGGCCGGTGAAAGGGGGATTTTTTTCATGCCCATCCGCGTCCGTGCTCTCGTCCTCGCGTCCCTGTCGCTGTCCATGGCCGGCTCGGCCGCCGTCCCGTCCCGTGACGTGGCCACTCCCGCCTTTGACCTCGTGCTGCGTGGCGGCAGCGTCTACGACGGCAGCGGCGCTGCACCGTTCACCGGCGATGTCGCGGTCAAGGGGGACCGGATCGTCGCCGTCGCGCCGCGCATCGGGGGCAAGGGCCGGCAGGAGGTCGACGCCTCCGGGCTGGCGGTCGCGCCCGGCTTCATCAACATGCTGAGCTGGGCGACCGAAAGCCTGATCGAGGACGGCCGCAGCCAGAGCGACATTCGCCAGGGCGTCACCCTGGAAGTGTTCGGCGAAGGCAGCTCGATGGGCCCGCTCAACGCGGAGATGAAGCGCGACGAGCTGGCGGAGCAGGGCGACATCCGATTCCCGATCACCTGGACGACGCTCGGCGAATATCTCCAGATGCTGCAGAAGAAGGGCGTGTCGACCAACGTCGCGAGCTTCGTCGGCGCGACCACGGTCCGCATTCACGAGCTCGGCAAGAACGACGTCGATCCGACCCCCGCCCAACTCGATCGCATGCGTGCTCTGGTGCGGCAGGGGATGAACGAAGGCGCCCTCGGCGTCGGATCCTCGCTCATCTATGCGCCGGCCTATTTCGCCGAAACGCCGGAGCTGATCGCGCTCGCCGCGGAGGCGGGCAAATGCGGCGGCATGTACATCAGCCACATCCGCGACGAGGGCCCGAAGCTGCTCGAGTCGATCGACGAGCTGATCGAGATCTCGGAGAAATCCGGTGCGCCTGCCGAGCTGTATCACATGAAGCAATCCGGCCGCGAGAATTGGGGAAAGATCGATGCGGCGATCGCCCGGATCGAAGCGGCGCGCGCACGCGGGCTTCGGATCACCGCGGACATGTACACCTATCCGGCGAGCTCGACCGGCTTCGATGCGGCGATGCCCTTGTGGGTGCAGGAGGGCGGCATCGATGCCTGGGTCAGCCGTCTGAAGGATCCCGCCATCCGGGCGCGTCTGCTCGCCGAAATGGCGAAGGCGGAAGGCTCGGAGAACATGAAATTGCTGGTCAGGGAGCCGGACAAGATTCTGCTGCTGGCGTTCAAGAACCCCGCGCTGAAGCCGCTTACCGGCAAGTCGCTGGCCGAGGTCGCCCGCGCCCGCGGCACCTCGCCGGCGGAGACTGCGGCCGATCTCATCGTCGAGGATCATACCCGGATCCAGGTCGCCTATTTCGGGATGAACGAGGCCAATGTCGCGCGCCAGACCGGCCTGCCTTGGGTCAGCTTCGGATCCGACGCCTCGTCGCAGGCCCCGGAAGGCGCCTTCCTCAAATCCAGCACCCATCCGCGCGCTTACGGCACGTTTGCGCGGGTGCTCGGCAAATATGTCCAGGACGAGAAGACGCTGTCGCTGCAGGAAGCGGTTCGCCGGCTGAGCGCGTTCCCGGCCGCAAATCTCGGCCTTGCCGATCGAGGCGCGCTGAAGCCGGGCAATTTCGCCGACATCGTCCTGTTCGATCCCGCGACGATCCGCGACACCGCGACGTTCGAGAAACCGCAAAGCTATGCCGTCGGCATGCGCCACGTCTTCGTCAACGGCGTGCAAGTGCTCCGAGACGGCGAGCATACCGGGGCGACGCCCGGCCGCTTCGTGCGCGGGCGCGGGGCAGGGAAGTGCCCGGCCTGAAAGCACTCACGCCAAAGGGATCTCACGCCCTCCACACTGCAACGAAGCCGCGCAACACGGGTTGGGCGATCGAAGCCGCTTATCGTTCACCGACAGGTTCGTCATGAAATCAGCTCTTTGCCTCCTCCCTCTCCTCGCTGCCGGCTGCGCGGCGGCTAGTACCGGCGGGGGAGCGCCGGCCCGGTTCGATTCCGGGCCGATCGACACAGGGCGACTTTCCGAAATCACCCGAGTCCTTGCCTCGGACGAATTCGAAGGGCGTGGCCCCGGCACGCCGGGCGAGGCGAAGACGATCGCCTATCTGTCGGATCAGTTCCGGCGGCTTGGGCTCGAGCCGGCAGGCGACAACGGAACCTATGTTCAGCGCGTACCGCTGATCCGCACGCAATTGGCCAAGCCGGGCCGCGCGTCGATCGCCCGCGGCGGCGATCGCATCCCCCTGCGCTTCCCCGAGGATATCTATCTCAGCACCGTCCGCGAGGTCGATACCGCGCGGATCGCCGGCGCGCCGATCGTGTTCGTCGGCTACGGCGTCTCGGCGCCGGAGCGGCAGTGGGACGATTTCAAGGGCGTCGATCTCAAGGGCAAGGTCGCATTGTTCCTGGTCAGCGATCCGGATTTCGAGGCTGCGGCCGGCGATCCGGTCGCGGGACGCTTCGGCGGCCGGGCGATGACCTATTATGGGCGCTGGTCGTACAAGTTCGAGGAAGCGGCGCGGCGCGGCGCGATCGCCGCTCTGGTCGTCCACGAGACGGAGGGAGCGGGCTACGGGTGGAACACCGTGCAGGCGCCCGGCGGCGAGAATTACAACGTCGTGCTGAAGCCGGGCGCGCAGCCGCCTGTGCTGCTTCAGGGCTGGCTGCAGCGGCCGGTGACGGAGGATCTGTTCCGCCGCGCCGGCCTCCATTTCGAGGCGGTGAAGCGTCAGGCCCGGACCGCGGCCTTCCGGCCGATCGACCTCGGGTCGCGCTTCGATGCCGATTTCACGGTGCAGACCAAGCGGGTCGACAGCCACAATGTCCTTGCCACGATCAAGGGCACGACGCGGCCGGACGAGTCGATCTGGTTCGCCGGACATTGGGACGCCTTCGGGCTTGGCGCGCCCGATCCGCAGGGGCGGCGGGTGCGGCCGGGTGCGCTCGACGATGCGCTCGGCCTCGCCGGGGTTCTGGAGATCGCGCGCGCGTTCAAGGCGGGTCCGGCGCCGGAGCGGAGCCTCGTCTTCGCGGCCTGGACGGCGGAGGAACGCGGTCTGCTCGGCGCCGAATATCATGCCGCCAATCCCACCTTTCCGATGGCCAAGGCGGTCGCCAATCTGACGCTCGACACGCTCCAGCCCAATGGCCCGGCGCGCGATGTGGTGCTGATCGGCAAGGGCCAGAACGACCTGGAGGACATGCTCGCCCGCGCCGCCGGGCAGCAGGGCCGCATCGTCATCGGCGACGCGAAGCCCGAACGCGGCCTGTTCTACCGCGCCGACCATTTCGCGTTCGCACGCAAGGGGGTTCCGGTGCTGCTGCTGATGGCGCTCGGCGGCGGCGTCGATCTCGTCAACGGCGGCCGCGAGGCCGGCGATCGCTGGGTCAGCGATTTCACCGCCAATTGCTACCACCAGACCTGCGACGCCTGGAGCGCCGACTGGGATCTTCGCGGCGCCGCCCAGGATGTGTCGCTGCTCTACGCGATCGGCCGCGAACTCGCCTTCGGCACGGCATGGCCGGCCTGGAAGCCGGACTCGGAATTTGCCGGAATCCGCAAGGAGAGCGAGGCCCAACGGCGCTGACCGTTCCGCGATCGCAGGGCTGGATCTAACGCACGGCTCTTTCTGCCGGCGGGATGTCGCTCAGATAGCGGCCGGAATTGCGATATTCCTCACGCACCTGCGAGGCCGGAAGGATGTCGGCGGCGGTGGAGGTGTCGAGCGCCGGCCGCACGGCCGGTGCCGGCGCCGCGGCCGCCAGATCGGCGAGGGCATAAGGCAGCGCGGTGGGCTTCGCCGCCGTGGCCAGATCCGCCTTCGGGAAACTGGCGGGCAGACGGTGGGCGATGACGGAGGCGGGCGACGGCTCCCGGCCTGCGTAAAAGCGGCTGAACGAGACCGGCGCTCCCCAGGTGCCGGGCATGCGGTAGAAATTGTGGCTGCCGACGACGGCGATCTTGGCGAGCTTGTACGCCCAGAAGGGAAGCACCTGATGGGTGTGATAATGGGTGGCGTAGCCGACCGGGGCGTAGACCGATCCGGCGAGCGCCTCGGAGGCGATGCGGCTCGCCCGCAGCCACGACACGCCGGACGGGGGCAGGCCGAGCGACCCATCGCAGGTGAAAGTGAACTGGCAACCGCCGCCTGGCTTGAGCGGACCCTGGTAGACGACCCCGCAAACCGTGCCCGGATAGGCCGGGTGGCGGACCCGGTTCAGCACGACCTGCGCGACGGCGCGCTGGCCGTCCTCGCTCTCGGAGCGCGCCTCGTAGTAAACGGCTTCCGCGAGGCATTGCAGCGAGCGCTGCTGATCGGTGATCGTCGCAGCCCGAAACACGGTCGCGGCGGCACGTGGATTGGCGGCCCTGAAAAGCGGGATGGCCGCGTTGAGTGCAACCGCGTCGGTCGGTGAAACCGGCTTGATCCCCATCGCATCGACCTCGGCCGCAGGCGCGGCGAACGCCGCGTCAGCGGCCGGTGCCGGGTGCTCACCTGGATCGGCGACAGCGGTGTGCGGAGCAGGCGCGGGCGCGGCGTTGAGCGGAACGCAGGAAGCGCCAAACAGCAGCAGGGCGACCGCGGCGATCTCGCGGCCGCGCGCATAGGCCGCTTCCCGAAGCGCGCTGAAGATCAAGGTATCCGACACTGCCACTCGCTGGAGCCCGCCTGTTTGAGTGCCTGCCGAGCGTCGATACCCCGTTTGCCGGCGCCTGCATCCCCCCGATTTCCGGCTGTCCCACTATGGCACCAAGCCTGCGAAGCCGTTAATATTGCCACGGAAAGCGGACGCTTCGGATCGTTAGGCAGCGGTGGGACGTTCCACCTCCTCATCGAATTGCGAGGCGTCTGAATTCATGCGGAAAGTGTTGGTGTGCGTATCGGTCGCGGCCCTTCTGGTCGCCGGCTGCGGAAGCCAGAGCGGCGGTGCCCAGGGCGAGACGGTTCAGGTCGATCCGAACCAGGTGTCTCCGCAAGATCTCCAGGCGGCGGTGAAGGACGAGCGGGTCAAGCGCTTCTACGCCGCGCGAAACTGGGCCGCGGTGTGGAACGACCAGCGTTCGGCCGACCTGACCTCCGCCTTCGCCGAAGCCGAGCGGCACGGCATCAATGCCGACGGTTACGTCAAGAATGCCAAGGCCGGTGCCAACGCCGCGGAGCGGGAAGCGGCACTGACCCTGGCCGCGCTGGATTATGCGCAAGCGCTCGCCACCGGTTTCGTCGATCCCCGCAAGATCTTCGAAGTTTACGAATTGCCGATGAACAAGGTCGATCTGATCGCCGGTCTCAATCAGGCGGTGGACGGCGGCGGCGTTCGGACGTGGCTTGCCGGGCTCGCGCCGCAGGACCCCGAGTACAAGGCGCTGCAGGAAGCCTATATCGCATACCGCGATCGCGCGGCGCAGGAGCAGAAATCGGCGATAGAGGCAGGCGAACCGATCAAGCCGCGCAGCCGGGATCCGCGGGTGCCGCAGATCGCCGAAGCCCTGCGCACGAACGGCTATCTGGCGGCCGCGCAGCCGGCGCAGGGCGCCGGCGATGCGAGCGGCAACGCTCAGGGCAGTGTTGAGGCCAAGACCGACGCGAAAGCGGCGCCGGCGTCCGGGGTCTATACGGCCGAGCTCGTCGCTGCGGTGAAGAAGGTGCAGGCGGATTACGGGATCGAGCCGGACGGTGTGATCGGCAATTCGACGGTCGAGGCGCTGAACACCGGGGCGAAGGAACGCGCGCGGATCCTCGCGGTCAATCTGGAACGCCGTCGCTGGCTCGCGCGGACGGCGCCGGCGACCCGGATCGACGTCAACACGGCCGCCGCCGAGCTCACCTATTGGCGCGACGGCCAGGCCGCGAACCGCCGCAAGGTCGTCGTCGGCCAGCCCGATTGGGAAACCCCCGAGCTCGGCTCGCCGATCGCCCGCCTGGTCGCCAACCCCGATTGGACGATCCCGGAGTCGATCGCCAAGGAAGAGATCCTTCCCAAGGGCGCGGCCTATATGGCGAAGGAGAATATCGTCACCAAGAATGGCCGCCTGGTGCAGGAGCCGGGACCCAAGTCGGCGCTCGGCCTGGTCAAGTTCGACATGCTGAACGACCACGCCATCTACCTGCACGACACGCCGGCCAAGGCGCTGTTCGCCAGCACGCAACGGCATTCCAGCCACGGCTGCGCGCGCGTCGAGGATGCGATCGGCTTCGCCCGCTTGCTTGCGGACGACCAGGGCCAGCGCGAGGCGTTCGACAAGGCACTGGCGACGAAGAAGGAGACGCCGGTGCCGTTGCCGAACCAGATTCCGGTGCGGCTGCTCTATCACAGCGCCTATCTCGACGGTGGCAAAGTGGTGTTCCGAACCGATCCCTACGGCTGGGACGACAAGCTGGCGCAGGCGCTCGGATTCGAAGGCCAGATCCGTCCGCGCGTGAAGACCCACGTGACCGACGTCGGCCCGTAAGAGGGAAGTGGCCGCATCGCGTTAATGAGGAGGTCTGCGTGATGATCTCGGGGCCGAGACCCGGCCGCGGCTCGATCCTCCCGGAACCAGAGAGTTTCGGCTGCTCAGGTGAACCAAGCGGCGAGGCGCGCCTTGGCGTCTCGCCGCTATACCCTTATCATCCGACCCGGATTGGCTGTTTAGATGCACTTCCTGTCGCTCGTTCCGTTCGCTTTCCTTCTGCTCACCGGCTGCTCGGCCCTGTCGGCCTTCGACACTGCAGTCGCGAAGGACAGGGCGTCCGAACGCGTCGCAACCGATCAGCGCTTCGCCGACACCGACCGGGGACGGCTCGACGTCTACGCGCCACGTACCAACGGCGTCGGCGCGCCACTGCCTGTCATCATCTGGCTCTACGGCGGGTCGTGGAATTCGGGAGACAAGGACGGCTATCGCTTCGCCGGCCGCGCGCTCGCGGCGCAGGGGTTCGTCACGGTCGTGCCGGACTACCGCCTGGTTCCCGAAGTACATTTCCCGACATTCCTCGAAGACAATGCGGCGGCGGTGAGCTGGGTGCGGGCGAACATCGCGAATTTCGGCGGCGATCCGAACCGGATCGTGCTCGTCGGCCATTCCGCGGGCGCCTACAATGCCGCGATGCTTGCGCTCGATCCGCGCTGGCTGGGCGCCGATCGGGCGGCCATCAAGGGCTTTGCGGGTCTCGCCGGCCCCTATGATTTCCTGCCTCTGGACTCACCGGTGACCCGCGCGGCGTTCGGCAATTCGGCCGATCTTCCCGCCACCCAGCCGATCGCGTTCGTCGACGCCGGCGATCCGCCGGCCTTCCTGGCGACAGCGGGCAAAGACAGTCTGGTGCCTCCGCGCCATGCCGCACGCCTTGCCGAGCGGCTTCGCGCCGCCCGCGTGCCGGTGCAGGTGCGGGCTTATCCGAACGTCGGGCATATCGGCATCATGACCGCGCTTGCACGGCCGTTCCGCGGCAAAGCCCCGGTGCTCGCCGACGTCACCGCGTTCGCACACAGCGTAACGGCGCAATAGCCGGACTGCCGCGATTGCGGTTTCCCTCTTTCGGTCGACGCGAAATGCCGGTTCGTCGCCGTTCCGTTCCGTTCGCAGGAGGATTTCCCGCCTGTGCAGAAGCCAGCGCGCATCCGGTCCCGGCTTTGCCTAGGACGGTCCTGCGGCGGGAGAAAGGACCTGTCCTCATCCCGCAGGAGCCCCTCCCGTCGCAACCCGCCCCCGGTCAGGATGCCAGATCATGTACAAGTCGCTTACCTCCGCGGCAGCCCTCCTTGCGCTCGCCACCCCCGCATTCGCGGCACCAGCTTTCAGCCAGATCTATGCGGAGCCGAGGTCGATCGATGTTCAGGTCGGCGATCTCGATCTCGCCTCGGCATCCGGCAACGCCGCATTGCACCGACGCATCAGGAATGCGGCCAACGCGATCTGCGGTCGTGTTCCGGTGTTCCCGCTGCGCGAGAAACGGATGGCCGAGACATGCCACCAGGAAGTGCTCGCCAGCACGGCAGAAAAGGTCGCGCTGGCCAAAGCGCAGTCGTCCGGCGCAGTGACGCTCGCGCGGCGATCCGAATAGACCCGTACGAGGTCACGCCGCCAGCGACGTGCGCTTTCGATCCACCAGTTGTTGAATGGCGGCCTGCGGCACCGCTTCTGAGAAGAGGAAGCCCTGCAGTTCGTTGCAGCCGGCGAGCCGGAGCATCTGCCCCTGCTCCTCCGTCTCGACGCCCTCGGCGGTGACCGAGAGCGCCATTGCGTGGCCGAGCGTCACCACCGCGTGGATGATCGCGGCCGCTTCGTTGTCGTGGCCGAGCCGCTTCACGAAGCTGCGATCGATCTTGATCTTGTCGACCTCGAACTTGCGCAAGTAGCTGAGGCTCGAATAGCCGGTGCCGAAATCGTCAAGGGCAATCCGGAACCCGATCCGACGCAGGCGGGCCAGTGCGTCGCGAACGACCTCGTCCTCGTCGAGCAGGATTCCTTCGGTGATTTCGAGCTCGATCTGGCCGGGCTCGACGCCGGCTGCGCGGACGATCGCTTCCAGCGCCTCGGCGCAGCCGTGCGTACGGAACTGCAGCGGCGAAACGTTGACCGCGATCGACAGGTCCGGCCACAAGCGTGCCACGCCGCACGCCTGCTCGAGCACCCATTTGCCCAGTTGATCGATCAGCCCGGCTTCCTCGGCGATCGGAATGAAAGCCTCCGGGGTAAGCTCGCCGCGTACGGCATGGTGCCACCGGATCAGGGCTTCCAGGCCGGTCACAATGGTGCCGGAGCCGTCCATTTGCGGCTGGTAGCAGACCGAGAGTCCCTCGCCGGTATCGAGCGCGATCCGCAGATCCTGCTCGATCGCACGGCGAACGATGATGCTCTCGTCCATGCTGCCGGTGAAGAAGCGGTAGGCGTCGCGGCCTTCCTCCTTCGCCCGGTACATGGCGATATCGGCCTTGCGGAGCAGATCCGATCGATCTTCCGCGGAGTGCGGGTGGACTGCGATGCCGATGCTGACCCCGATATAGACCTGGGTGCCGAGAATTTCGAACGGCAGGCGCAGCGCGGCGAGGATGGAGTCCGCCGTTGTCGCAGTGGTCTCGTCCGAGTGGTGGCTGGCGATCAGGACCGCGAATTCGTCGCCGCCGAGCCGGGCGACGACATCACCCTCGCCGAGGCAGTTCTGGATCCGCGTCGCGACCGCCTGGATCAGCAGGTCACCGCCCAGATGTCCGAGCGTGTCGTTGACCTGCTTGAAGCGGTCGAGATCGAGCAGCATGACGGCGCAGGCGCTTTCGGCACGCTGATGGGCGAGGGCCTGGTCGACTTCATTGTGGAACATTGCACGATTGGGCAGACCGGTAAGGGCGTCGTGATAGGCGAGATGGTGAGCCTGGGCTTCCTTGGCCTTGAGCTCGACATGGGCCGCCTGCAACAATTCTAGGGAGCGCATGTCCTTGCGCATCAGGCGCGCGATCCCGAAGACGAGCAGCCCCAGCAGCGCCAGAACGGACGTGAAAGCCGCGATCGCAACCGGAGTGGTCGATCGGAGGACCTTGCTTCCCGGAAGTTCCGGCTGCCACGTGAAGTAGCCGAGCGGAACCCCGCGCGAGGACACGAGCGGCATGCTGAGATCTGATCCGGGCGCGGCTGCGGCCTTGGTGACCCGCGCTTTGGCAATCAGCCGGATCTGCGACAATTCCTGCATGAGGTCGGCATCCAGATAGCGGATGCTGACGAGCAACGGCTCGCGGCCCGGGGCATAGGGCACCGCGGGGGAATCCGGGATGATCCGCATCACGCTGACGGCCGCCGCCCGGCCGTCGAGACTTGCAAGATCGGTGGCGTGAAACGTGCTTGTCGACGTTCGAACGCTGCTGCCGGCGGGGAGGGCTTGCCCGGGCAGACGCTCATGCGGATTCGCCTTGCCGCCCGATCGGCCGCGGACCGCTTCGACGAACGGCGCGATGGCATCGGCGAGCCGGCGGTAGCGACCCGGATCGGCACCGACCCCGTCGATCATCGCATAGACCGGAGCATCGTCGGGGCCGAGGATGAAGTCGGCATCGTGATCGAAGACGTAATTGAGCCAGGTGCCGACATTCTGATCGATCCACCCGCGGTCGGGGCGGGGTTTGCGCAGTTCGAGAACGACGGGATCCCAGATCGCGACGCCGGTCTGGCTCTGTGCAAGCTCGTCGAGGGTCGCGCTGATCGCCAGCCGAACCTCACGCGCTTGCCGCGAGATCGATTCCTCGTCGCTGCGGAGCGCGGAGGTGCGAACGCCGAGATAGGCGAAGACTGCGATTGCAAGGGCAAGCGCCGCCACCGGCAGAATCACCTGCACGAAGAAGCGTGCGCCCAGTCCCGCGCGACGAAGTCCCATCGTCTCTCTCACGTCCCTGCCGCCCTCCGGATCGCGGCTCTGCCGATCAGCACGGCATGATCACCGTCCGATCTCTCATTATAGAGGCTTTCGAGACGGTTAAGGCGTCGCTCCTGGTGGCCGTTCACAGCGCTCCTCTTCGAGGAAGCGCCCGCCGCCGGTGGCCGCGCATATCGGCTCTTCGGGCGGACCTCCGCTGCGGTCTGGGCTTGCGCGCTGAGGCATCTTGCGCTTCCAATAGATCGAACGGATGTTGGCGAAAGGTCTCCGGCCGTGAACGTGCGGACCTCGAACAGAATCGAACGGGTCTCGCGGCCATCATATGCCGCTCTTCATGCCTTGCTCTGCCGACAGCAGCCGGTCATCATCACGGGATTGTTCCGCGGGCAGCCGATCGATACGGTCCGGGATGCCGGAGCCGCATCAGAACTGTTCGGCGACTTGCCACTGGAAATCCGGCCCGATTACAGCTTCAACGACTTCGAGGCGCACCGCGACCAAGGCCGGGTGCCGCGCGCCGAGATGACCTTCTCCGCCTATATGGCTTTCAAGCAGCAGCATCCCGGCACCCGGATGCTGTGCCTGGAACAGCCGACACCGCAGCGCATCCTGTCTCTCTGCGACATCGGCGACTATGCCAAGATCAATGAAGAAGACGGTGACGAGATCCGGTCGCGGCTGTTCGTCGGCAATGCCGGCAACCGATCAAACCTGCACTATGATTGCGATTATCACGGCGCATTGCTGTACCAGGTCTTCGGTCGCAAGCGGGTAATCCTGATTGCGCCGTGCCAGTCGCAGAAACTCCGGCCTGCGATGAACTTCAGCGAATATCTCCTGTGCAACTTCAGTCCGGAGGACAAGGCGGATTTCATCCGCTACACGCACGCGCAAGACGATGTGCTGGCGCCCGGCGAGGCCCTGCTGATCCCTGCCGCCTTCTGGCACCATATCGAATATCTCGATGATTCCATGTCGATCAACATCCGCCTCAAGCGAAACCGCTATCTGAGGCTGCTCGGCGGCGGCCTGTTCCATACGGATCATGTGGTTCAGGGCCTTGCGGCGAAATGTGCCGATCGCACTTTCGTCGAGGAACGCCTGCCGGGTGCATTCGATCACTTGCTGGCCGTCTACACCGACCGCTCGCTCGATCCGTTCGCGAAATATGCCGCGCTCGATCCGCTGTTCAGGAAACTCCATTCAACTGCGTGCCCCGAGGCTCCGGAGGCACCCTATTTCGCCTCCCTGGCCGGCGTCGGCGAAGCGGAGCTTTGGCGGAGCCGCCTGGAAAGCGGTTCACTCTACGGCATGTCGCCGATCATGCCCGATGCTGTGCCCGAAGAACGATCTCGGTTGGACAGCTGGTCGCCGGAAAGCCGATGACGAACGCCACCACGCGGGCAATATCCCCGGCGGGTACGGCCGCCGATGGATGGGGCGGGGCGCCGTCGATCCGCGCGGCGGCAACCTGTCCCGGAGCGATCGTGCAGACCTTCACGCCCTGGTTGCGGACGTCCTCGAACAACGCGCCGGCGAAGCCGAACAGGCCGAACTTGCTCGCACCATATATGCCGCCTTTGGCAAGATAATCCTTGCCCGCCACCGAGGCGACGTTGACGATCGTCGAGCAGGAATTGCGCTGCAGATGGGGCAAGGCATGCCGGCTGAGGTGGATCACAGCCCTCAGATTAAGATCGAGCACATGATCCCAGCGATCGAGATCCGCTTCCCCGACCGGCGTGAGATCGAAGGCGCCGGCATTGTTGATCAGCGTATCGATGCCGCCGAGCGCCGCCGCGATCCGCTCCACCAGATCGGCGAGGGTGCCGGTTCGCGTGAGGTCGCATGGGAAGGTGCGGGCGAACCCGCCCAGTGCCGAGACCTCTTCGGCAACCATGTCGAGCGGCTCCTTGCGACGGGCGACGAGTGCGAGGTGCGCTCCGGATGACGCGAGTTCCAGCGCAATCGCTCGGCCTATACCTCGGCTCGCTCCGGTGACGATAGCACGGATAGGCACGCTTATCATTGGTCCCGTTCGGCAAGTGCGGCCCGCGCAGGCGCGCCGATCGGCAGAGAGAGCGAAGAGCCGGTCGCGACAGGAGCCCTGCTCCTACTGCGCCGGACCGGCCCTTCGCACCGCGCTTGTTCAGGATTGGCTGCCGGAGGTGCCGCCATAGGAGCTCGCAATCGCCTCCTCGAGCTTTTGAACGTGCCCGTGCAGGGTTTCGCGGAAGCTCGGGTCGGACGCGGCGTCAGGGTTCTCCCGCGCCTGCTTGGCGAATTGCTTCAGGGATTCAAGAGCGTCCTGCTCGTCCTGATGGCAGCCGAAGCCGATCACGCGGCCGATCTCGTTCGTCTGGACGACGCGCTCGCTTGCGCTGGCGAGGCTGACCGGCGTGTCCAGCGGGACGAAAGGATTTTCTTGTGGCTTTCTCTCCGAACTCATCTTCTCTTCCTCGTTCAAGAGTGACGATGTGCAGAGACTTCGGTGCATCTGTCCATTTCGAGCACAATGATGATGAAACATGTTTCGCGCGACATGGATTATTTCCGAATCAGCTGCTCAATCAGATTAACGCAGTGGAACCTAGCTATCAATCGGGACGGCTTCGGTGATTGGTCTTGTGAAACAACGACTTTCATGAGATTGTCCGTTTCGGATGAAGATAATCGGCGCCGGATATCCGCGGACCGGGACGATGTCCCTCAAAAAGGCGATCGAGCAGATCGGTCTCGGCCCTTGCTACCACATGCGTGAAGTCCTTGCGGGTCATCATCAGCACGACCATGTCCAGCTGTGGTCACGCGCCGCGCACGGCGAGGCGGTGAACTGGCACGCTTTGTTCTCCGGCTACGGCGCGACCGTCGATCTTCCAGCGGCCCTCTTCTATCGTCAGCTGCTCGATGTCTATCCGGATGCCCGCATCCTGTTGAGCGTCCGGGACGAGCGAAGCTGGTACCGGAGCGTTGCCCGCACGATCTATGCGCTGCGCAGGGTGCGCAGCGCGGGAATGGAAGACTTTGCGCGCCTGCTCGACGATCTGTTCTGGCACGGCGTGATGAATGGGCGATTCGAAGACCAGGATCATGCGATCGGACGCTATCGGGAGCATGTCGAGGCGGTGAGAGCCTACGTGCCGGCCGACCGCCTGCTCGTCTTCGACGTCCGGGAGGGCTGGGCGCCCTTGTGCGCATTCGTCGGGGCGGACGTGCCTCGAACCCCCTTTCCGCACGCCAACGAAGGCGGCGAATTCGCCCAATATCTCGATCTCAAATGGTCCGTCGAAGACTGGACGACTACCGATGGCATGGACGAAAGCGAGTACCGGTGGCGGCTTCGCGCCAGGATGGCGGCGTTCGAGCAACGGCTGCTCGACGATCTCGCTGCCCGCCCGGTCCCCGGAGTCCCGGTCGTCGAAACGGCGCGTTCGCTACGGCCGCGGAGGCACTCGCCGCCCGGCCGTCACCGGAGGCCGCGGCGTACGACCTCGCGGACGTAGCGGCTGGGATCATCCATGGCCTTTTCGACCAAGGCGGCCCGGTCGCCTGGCGCCATCGCGATCAGCGTGTCCCAGGCCAAGGCACGCGTGCGGTGATCATGATGCTTCCCCGCGATGGTGGCGACGAGGTCTAGGCTGTTGTCGTCGCCGATATGTTTCAGCGCAGCAAAGATCGTCCGGCGCATCCGCATGTCCGCAAAACTGCCCTGGACCGTTCGTGCGGTGGCGTCGAATTCATATTGGGTCAGCCGGTCCTGGCGCTCTCGCGGCAGGATGAGGTTCAGCGAGACGGAGAGCGCATCCGGCGGCAATTGGGTGTGCACGTCCCGGCTCGCGAGATAGTACATCAGCTTACCCTCGGGCAGCATGGTTTCCTCGATGAAGCGCAAATCGACCGGCTCGCCCGGATAGCCGGCCACCCGACCATGATCATATTCGTAGATACGGGTTCGATAGCCCGGCCCATAATAGCCGCAGGTGAGGAAATCGAAATTGTGATCGTGGGTTTCGTAATAGGAGAATAAGGCGGGATTGTCCGCCTCCGCAGCCGGCAGCCACACGACGGCGCGAACCGCGTATCCGGCGCCGCGGTGAAGGATGAAGGTCGGCGGCTTGAAGTCATTGCCCGCTTGAAAACCCGCGATGGACTTCATCTCCGTGTTGAGAAAATCAACCAGGAAGGTCTTGTTGTTGGACAATGCCTTGAGGGCGTCCGCCGTCGCGAGGGCCTGTTCGCGGTCTCGCAGATTGGCGATGGAGTCGCAGATGTCGACATATTCCTCCAGCGGGATGCTTGTGGCGGCGTGGGAGGAGAGGGTGAGAACCATGTCAGGATCCCCCTGCGGCCGCTGCGATATTGGCCAAAGTCTTGCGTGCGGCCTCCCGGATTGCGGGATGCGGATCTTGCGCGAGATGGTCACGGAGCAAGGCGGTGCCCCGCACAGGGTCGATCTTCCATATGCTTTCCGCCGCTTCCCAGCGTACGAAGTGGGTCTGATCCGATCGGGCGAGCCGCTCCAGGACGTCCGCCGTCGAACCGTCCCCCGGAAGCGCACCCATGATCCGGGCGGCAATTCGAAGCCGCGAGCTTTGCAGATGGTTGTCGGTCAGCCCGATGGGTGCGCCGGTACGGCGGTCGAACACCCAGGTCGTCTCGCCCCGGGCGCGGGAGTGGACGACGAGCAGGGGCACCTCCCGATCCGCACCGGAAAGGTCCGCAATCTCCGTGTAGGCGCGGTAGTTGCCGATGCCGTAAGGGGATATCGCCACGGGCTCCGGCGCAGCCAGGCCGGCCGGGCGCCTGTGTAGCGCTTCGGGCGCGATGTCCGTCCGATACAGGTCGTGTGTGACGGAGCGATCACCGATGTTGATCGCGAGCATGTCGAATTCGCTTGCCGTCAACTCGGTGGTTCTTCCCCGGCCGGTCAACTTGAGCGTCAGGTTGAAATCGCCCTCGGATGCAAGATGTAGTTCATCGTGGTAGATTTGCTCGCCGTCGGCGGGTGCTGCCAGGATGTCGCGCAGAAATGTCCCGAACATTTCCGAGACGACAGTGGCATCAAGGTCGGCGAATAGCTCGGCATAGTCGCCGAACGTGAAGTCCGGCCGTGAGGCGATCGCCCGCGCCTGCAATGCGATACTGTTCAGCATCCCGGCGCAAGTATACGCCTCGGGATCTCGAAGCGTCAACTTGCGCCAGGATGATGCGCGTTAGCTGGGCACGCCAGTCGCGCGCCCGGCTGGACTTTCAGCCGTCGAACCAACCGCCTCCCCCGGCCGCGCCGATCGGCATCCCGGGCGGGACTTCCGGCGGTTTCGCCTGCCGCTGCAGCTCCGCGGTCAGCCGTTCGCGATCGATGAGCAAAGCGGCAGTTCCCCGCCGCCACGCGGCCTCCGCGCCGTCGCCGCGTGCCTTGCCGAGCGTAGCGGCGACCGCGCCAAGCTTGGCCGCGGCGACCGCGGCGACTTCCGGGTCGGCACGGTCGCTGAGCGCGACGCCGGCGATGCTCATCAACGAGCGATAGGCAATCCGCCGGCGAAGGGGATCGGACAGATCCTGCGTGGTTGTCTGGGCGATCCGATCAAGCAGCGTATCGAGGCCGAGCTGGGCAGGATCGGCAGCCTGCTGCAGCAGGAGGCGGGAGAGCCGGGTGCGCTCGAGCAAGGGCCCAAGCACCAGCGTCGCGCCGACATCCGCCGCGGCGAGCGGATCGAACACCGGCCCGCCGGCCGTGGGCATGATCTCGATCCCGAACTGGGGATCCTCGTTGCCGTCGTCCGCGGCGGACAGCAACGGCAACAGGCGCGCAGGCACCGCAAGGGCCTTCGGCTGCAATGCGGCGAGCAAGGCGGTCAGCGCGCGTTCCTGATCGGCCGCTGCGACGGGGCTTGCGGCACGTCCGGACCCGGCGACGCCATAATCATAGTCGACCCCGCCGACCAATTTGGCCGCGGCCTCGATCTGATAGCGGTGGAGCAGCCAGATCGGGACGAAGCTTCGCCGCAGACCAGCGAGGGGGGCGCCGGCGGGCAGGGCATTCGGCCCGAAATTGGCGATCGCCGCCTGCCGCACCGCGAGCATGCGATCGAGTTCGGCGACCGGATCGGCGCCGTCGTCCCACAGGCTGCCCCAAGGCTGGGCGGAGCCTGGCGCCCGGGCGTCCGAATCGCTGACGAAGCGGGCACCCGAGGCGATCATCGAGTCCGCTTTCTGCCGTGCGGCGACATCCGGATCGACGCCGGGCGGCGGTGCGCCATAGGCCCAGTCGATCGCGAAACGATCCCAGTCGCCGAGACCGACGCCGTAAGCGTCCGAAAGATCCGGGCGGCCGTCGGTCAGCCCGATGCGGGGCGCCGGGTAATCCATCACCGATGCGCGGCCCTGGGTGCTCGCGGCGAAATTGTGGACCAAGCCGAGCGCATGGCCGACTTCATGGGCGGCGAGTTGGCGGATGCGGGCGAGGGCGGCGCGCACCGCCGGGCTGTTCGGATCGGTCGAGGCGCCGAGCAGGGCATCGAAGATCAGCATGTCCTGGCGGACCCGCAGCGAGCCGAGCAGCACCGAGCCCTTGACGATCTCGCCGGTGCGCGGATCGGCGATGACCTGGCCGTAGGACCAGCCGCGGGTCTCGCGGTTCACCCAGTTCACGACATTGTAGCGGACGTCCATCGGATCGGCGCCCTCGGGCAGGATCTCGGCGCGGAAGCCGCCGACATAGCCGGCGCGGTCGAACGCCTCGCTCCACCAGCGCACGCCCTCCAGCAAGGCGGTCCGGATCGGCTCGGGCGCGCCATTGTCGACGTAGAAGACGATCGGCTTCTTCACCGGCGAGCGCGCGGCGCCCGGATCGACCTTCTCCAGCCGGAACCGGTTGACGAGATCGTAGACGACCCGATCGCCGAGCGGCACCGAGAAATCGACCGCCTGCGATCCGAAGCCGCCGACCCGCGGATCCAGGCGCCGAGGGACGTAGCCGGGGCCGGGCAAGCGCACGAACGAATGGTGGACGACGAAGCTTATCTGGCGCGGGTCGGGGGCGGTGACGCCGGACGCGGGCGTTGCCTCGTCCGATCGGAAGGTCTGCAAGGCGTCGACCTCGACATTGTCGGCAAAGGCCTTGATCGAGGCCGGATCGGCGATGCTCGCTTTCTCGACCTGACGATAGCCCTTCGCGCCGGAGGCCTGGAGCGATGGGGCGACTCCAGCGACGTCGGCGGCGAGATAGGGCGCGATGTCGAAGGTGAAGCTGCCATCGGCCCTGGTCTCGACGATGTCGGCCACCCAGGCGGTCGAGTTGGCGAAGCTGTCGCGGACCGCCGCGCGCTCGCGCTCCGTCCCGAGCGTCGCCCGGAAGCGTGGGTTTTCATACTGGATGACCGCCTTGTCGCCAATCCGGCGCACGACCATCAGGCGGGTCGGCCCGAAGCTCCCCCGATCGAGGCCGAGCCGTGACGATCCGACCCCGGTACGAAGCGTGGTTGCATGCAGCAGCCGCAGCGCGACTCCATCGGCGGCCGGGCGGGGGACAGCGACAAGGATCTTGCCGTCGGCGGCGGGCTTGAGCGCAAGAACCGCCGCGGCGGCCTGCGCGACAGTCTGGGCGGCCGGAGCTTGCGCGGAGGCGATGGAAGAGACGGAGGTCAGCGCGAGGCAGGCGGTCGCCATCGCCAAATGCTTCATCGAACCCGGTTTCCTCGTCTGCGCCATTCGCCTCTGCCTCCCTGAAGTCGACCGGGTTCGTGCCACGGGTTGCAGCGGCGGTCCACCGGCGGGTGTGAAGTTCACGCTGCCGCCTTATCTCGGCACGCAGAGGCTCGAGAATCGCGGTGGTGCGATTATAGAGTGGCCATGCCCAGTCGCGATCTCAGCCTGGCCGTGGTCGGCATGGCGTTCCCCAACAAGGATGGCGGCAATCGCCAGTTCGAAGTGGCGATGTGCACGCCGGGCGAACCGGTGAAGCTCGTCCCGGAGCCGACCAACAAGGCCGATCCGGCGGCAGTCGCGGTGTACAGCGCGCGCAACGTCCAGATCGGGTATCTCACCGCCGAACGATGCGTGTGGATCGGCGGCAAGCTGCGGCAAGGCCAGGAAATCCGCGCGGTTTTCCAGGAAGGCTCCAACAAAGGCGCGGTGATCCGGGTCAATCTGGACGGTAAGGATCCCGCGCTGCCCGCTCCGCGGTCGTCTTCGGCGCCGATCAACCGCGGGGATCCTGCAGCGGGCCTCGCAGATCCGGACAGCGGCTTCTGGCCGGACGAGGTCCCGCCCGACGATTGCTGAGGTGCAGCTTCGGGTTGGCCTCCTCTGGGGCGTCAGGCCGGCAGCCGAAAGACATCGGCAACGAGCGCCTTGTTGCCGAGACGGGCAGGCGACGGGCTGTCGCAGATTACCAGGATCTGGCGCGCGCCGTCGGCGTCGTCTTCCCAAAGCGCCAAGCCTTCGGGATGATCCTCCCCGCGCCCGAACGGAAGCTCGCAGATGCGCTCCGGACGGTGGAGGCGGACGCGGCTGGGATCATGGGGCGGATCGTTGACCCAATCGCGCCAGCGGTAGAGCGCGCACGGCCCGCTCAGCCCGGTGGTCGGGCCGGCGAGGATCAGCAGATCGTCCCCGCAGCGTTTGAGATCCCGGATGCCGAGTCCCTCCAACGCAAGGAGCCGCCGCACCGGCGGCGCGGTGAGGGCGAGCGATCCGGACTTCTTCGCCTGAACCGCAAACTCGATCAGCAATGCGTGGGTTGCGATCACCGGACCGCGCATGCCGAGCGCAACACGATCGCCGCACACCGCGATCCCCTCGACGTCGATGCCGCCTTCCTTGGCCGGAATGCGCGTGAAAGGCCGCAGCAGCGGATCGCGCCTGAAGGCTTTGGCCACCGCGTTGCCATGTTTCCCTTGTTTGAGAATTCCCGCGCGCCGCTTCCCGTCCTGGGCGACCGGCGTCCAGCGCCCGCCCTGCTCGATTAGCGGGATCCGCCCGAGCAAGGCGCGCGGGCGGGTATCCTTGAGGTCGGCGAGATCGTCGAGATCGATGCACCCGCCGGGCGCCTTCTCCGGCTTAGGCCGCGTACGCGCGTGGCTCCCCACCACCCACAGCCAATTGTCGTCGGCGGCGAGACCCTCGACATCCGCTTCCTCGTCCGGAAAGGAGACCGGGAGCAGCGCATCGATCGCGAAGCGGCGATGGTCGCTCCAGTCCGTGCCCGACTTTGTCAGCCCTTCGATCTGGGCCTGCTCGTCGGCCGCCACGAACAAGGTGTGCTCGATCCGGGTGCCGGCGGACAGATTCTCGATCACGTCATCGTCGATGTCGCCGAAGCGGAGGGTGACCCGGGCGGCGGGCTCGGCAGGTTCGGGCCATGCGCTCACGATCTTGTCTCCTCAAACGATGTTGCCGGCCTTCGACCGGCCGGGCAGCGCCATGTTCCACCATGGCTGGATGTCCGCGGCTCAGCCGCGGCCGGCGAGCTCGCGTGCGTTCTGAAGATAGAGCCGCCCGACCTTCTGCTCTTCGCCGTCGCCGAGCTGGGCATACCAGCGACCGGTCTCGTCGCGGCGGAAGCCGGTGACGAAGTCGCGGCGGACGATCGAGGAGCGGTGCAGGCGCACGAAGCGCTCGGGATCGAGCTCCTCCTCCAGCCGGGCGATGGTGTGATTGATCAGCCAGCTGCGGCTGCCGACGTGGAGACGCATATAGTCGCGCTCGGCGCTGATCCGATCGATGTCGGCGGCGGCGAGGCGGACCAGGCCGCGCGCCTCCGACACCCAGAATTCCTCGAGGTAGCGCGATTTCTCGGGTGCCGGCTCCGCAGGGCTGTCGTCGTCCAGGCGGGCGCGGACCCGCTCGACGGCCTTGCCGAGCCGTTCGCCGGACACCGGCTTCATCAGATAGTCGACCGCCTCGACCTCGAAGGCGGCGACGGCGAAGGTGTCGAAGGCGGTGACGAAGATCACCAGAGGCGGCTTGTCGAGCGTGCCGAGCGCCCGCGCAACCTCGATGCCGTCCATGGCGGGCATGGCGATGTCGAGCAGCACCGCATCGGGCTGCAGCGCCTCGATCAGCCGCAAGGCCGCCGCCCCTTCGGACGCGGTGCCGGCAAGCGCCACTCCGTCGATCCGGGCAAGGAGCAATTGCAGACGCTCGACCGCGAGCGGTTCGTCGTCGACGATGAGGAAGCGGATACTTTCGGACATGTTCACTCTAAAGGCATGGCGATGGTGACGCGATAGCCGCCGTTGGGCAAGCCTTCGTGGCTGCATTCGGCCTCGCGCCCGAAGCGGGCCGCCAGTCGGTCGCAGACGTTGGCGAGGCCGACTCCGGTGCCGTGCATTACGGCGGCGCTCGGATCGGGCCCGCGATCATTCTCGATCCGCACCACCAGCCGGCCGCCTTCCTCGACGGCTTCGATGGTCAGGGTGACCTGCTCGGTGGTGCGGGCGACGCCGTGCTTGATCGCGTTCTCGACAATCGGCTGGAGGATCAGCGGCGGCACCGGCACCTGCTCCAGCGCCTTGGGCACCCGGACCTCGACCCGGAGGCGGTGGGGGAATCGCACCTTCTCGATGTCGAGGTAGAGCAACTGGAACTTGATCTCCTCGGCCAGGCTGATGTTCTCGGTCGGATCGATCGACAGGCTCGCCCGGAAGAAGGTGGAGAGGCCGACGATCATGTTCTCGGCCTCGTCCTCGCGCCGCGACAGGACCAGCGAAGAGAGGGAATTGAGCGTGTTGAACAGGAAATGCGGGTTCACCTGATAGCGCAGCGCGCGCAGCTGCGCGGCATGGGCGTCGCGCTCGGCGCGCGAGGCCCGGCGCTCGGCATTACGCAACTGCACCGAGGAGCTGATCGCCAGATACAGGCTCGCCCAGGCGGCGAAGAAGAAATACCAGGTGACGAGGCCGTCGGCGATCAGGCGTGCGACGCGGGCGTCGGAGGGCGGCTGCATCGGCTTGGCCGGCGCGGTCGTGGTGGCGGACGACGATCTCGGCAGCGGCTGATACAGCATGAAAGCGAGGTTGAAGGTCGAGAAAATCGCCGCGGCGGGCACGCAGGCGATGGCGGCGGCGATCACCTTGATCCGGATGCTCTCGGCCGCGGCGCGGCGCAGGACCAGGTAGACGAGGAAGGTGAGGATCACGCCGATCAGGCAGCCCGCGGCGCGATATTGCAGCGCGTGGAAATTCTCCTCGAGCAGCGCCATGCGCAGCACGATGGTGGCAAGGTAGAAGAGCCAGAAGCCGCCGATCGTCGCCGCGGCGAGCGGGAGATCGGGCAGGCGGGCGCGGAGCGGTGTCACGCGGCCTCGATCCGGTCGGGCCGGCTCCGGGCGAGCGCGTTCCCGTCGAGCGCTTCCCTCGCGCAAACCACGACGCGCACCTCGGCACTGATCACCCCATGTTCCATGGTATTCACCGATGTCGCCCCGATCGGATCCGGGATACGCATTTGCGACATTCGGCAAGTGCCCCGAGCACAATTTGTGTGGAAAAGATCGTTACGAAGGCGTTTGGATCCCATGTTTCCGCGATTTCCTGGCGTCTTCTGTGGCGTCGATGTGACACTCCTGAGACGCTGCCGCCCCTTGGTCAACATTCTCGTTGCGGTGCGGCGAGAACTTTGGTCCATTTACGGTGGGGAACGGAGGCGTTGGTTAAGCGGCCTGTAAGAGTTTCGGCCGCATATTCTCCGTCGGGTAGAAGGAGCGGGAACATGGCGACGAATACGAAGCCGGCTCACGGGGCGTTGACCCTGGTCGAAATGAAGGAATTTGCGGGCTTTCCGGCAGCGACGCAGCGTTATATCCGCCGCGCGCTCGATGTCGGTCTCGGCCGGCGCGATGCGATCCGCCGCTGGTCGCGCGACGTTGGCGAGGCCGCCAGCATCCGCGCCCAGGAGCGCATGTACCGCCGGCTCGAACATATCCGAACCAATGTGCCGGACGACAGCGGACTCGATGAGATGGAGCCGCTAATGGGCCCCCTGATCACCGTCACCGCCTTCGATCTCGGCCAGGAGCGGCTTCCCGATTTTGCGTCGTACCGCTTCCTGTACGAGCGTCTGATCGGCGCCGCGGTGCGTCCGTGGCTGCCCGGTGCCTTCTGCGCTGCCGCAGCGCTGCCGCACCTCCACCCGGAGCGTCGCCGCACTCTGCTGCAGTCGATCAGCGAAGCCGCGGCGACCGCGCCGGGCTGGTCGAACCGCGAGCCCGCCTTCTTCCCGGAATGGGTCGACAAGATCGACGTGACCGTCGAGGGCTGAGCCTTCCAACATGCACGAACCAGGACGGCGGGGCTTCGGCTCCGCCGCTTTCGTTTGCGAACGGCCCGCCGGCTTCGCGGCGGAAATACGCTGGGCAGCAAAAAGCCCGCTCCGGCAGGCCGGGCGGGCTTTTTCAACGAGCGGGTCATTCCGCTCGAACGGCAATTACATCCCGATGATGACGACCGAGACGTAAACGAGGCCGAGGGTCACGCCCGAAAGCGCGCCCGTAAGACGCTGTACCATGTTGATTTCCCTTGTTTTGATGCAGTGCAGCATAACAGGATGAGCAGATAAGTCAACTGAATTGGTTGACATTAGCATTCCTACCTATGCGCGCGTCAAGTTTTCCGACCCTGGGGTGGCCTGGCCGTTCCGCGCGGCGCGTGACCGAAGCTCGCGGGGGCCGGCACCGTAAGCGCGCCGGATCAGGACGCGGAGCGTCGAGGGCTCGGCATAGCCGACTTGCCGCGCGACCTCCTCGACCGGAAGGCGGGTGGTCTCGATCAGCTCGATCGCCCGCTCCACCCTGACCCGCTGAAGGAACTGGATCGGCGAGAGCCCGGTGGTGCGCTGGACCCGACGGGCGAAGGTGCGTGGCGACACGCCGACCGCCGCGGCGATCTCGTTGACATTGGTGCCGCGCTCGAGCGCGGCGCGGGCCCAGGCGGCGGCACGGACAACCTTGTCGTCACCGGCAGCGAGCAGGCCGATGGCCATATAGGGCGTCTGCGATCGGCGCTCGTCGAGCACCATGATGCGGGCGCAGCGCTCCGCGATCTCACTGCCGGCGAAACGGGCGACGATCCCGACCATCAGATCCATCTGGGCCATGGCGGCGCCGGCGGTGGTGAAGGCACCGTCCGAGAGCACCAGTTCAGCCGTGTCCAGCCGAACGCGGGGGAACAGATCGCGGCAGACCGGTGGGAGCCACCAGGCGGTGGTGGCGCGGCGTCCGTCGAGCAGGCCGCTGCTGGCGAGCAGCAGGGTACCGGTGCACGAACTTGCGATGTGGGCGCCGGCCCCTGCGGCGCGGACGAGCGCGAGCCGCGCTTCCTCCGCGTCGGCTTCGTTCAGCCGCTGCGCGATCGATGGCGCCTTGGAGAGTCCCTGCGCCGGAACCAGAACCAGCTCGGGCGCGTGCGGCGACGGCGGGGCCTGATCGACGAACGCCGCGAAATGTGGCGCGCCTGAGCCGAACAGCCGGATCTCGAACGGGGCCGGGCGGGCGGCCTGGGTGCAGAGGCGGTTGGCGTAGGTGAGCACGTCGAGCGTGATCGTTACGCTCGACGGCATCGCTCCGGCCAGGGTGATGATCGTCGTGCGCATAGCTCTTCCTCCCTGCGCCAATCGCCCCCATTTCGCCGCGAGGCCGTCAATAGGGATCGCCATTCTTGTGCCGGAACAGCCAGCCCTGGTCCGTCCGCACCGCCTCCAGATCGTCGTCCGGGTAGATGCCGGAATCGCCGGGCAGGCGGTCGCCGACTTCGAGGTAGCAGGCCTCGGCGGCGGAGCGGTTGACGAGGTGGTGGGCGGTACCGCCGGCGGGAAAGCCGACGCACATCCCGGGATGCAGCAGCTGCTCGCCACCATCGTCGACGAGGACGATCTCGCCGGAGAGGACGTAGACGAACTCGTCCTGCACGCTGTGGCGGTGGTGGACCGAGGAGGCGCTGCCGGGCCCCAGCGTCACGAGATTGATGCCGATATTGGCGAGCCCGAACGCATCGCCCAGCCGGCGCTTGATCCGGCCCTTCACCCGCGCGGCGAAGGGCTCCGGATAATGGGACCCCTGTGTCGGTGGGATGTCGAGCGCGAACCGTGCCGCGCCGGTGCTCCCGTCCGCAGACGATGAACGGATTGGCATGAGCCGATCCTAAAGGTTCGGCGCGGCTCCACAAGCGGCGGATCGGACGTCGATCGAGGATATCTCGCCACCTGATGTTTTGGCGAGATATCCTCGTACTTCGGCGAGCGCCGCACTGGCCCGGCCCTCACCGCCGCGCCCATTGTTCGCAGGAACCACGATGGGAGAGACGGGATGGCGGAGCGCGGACCGGTGAAGATCGACCTTCATGCGAAACTGGACTCGTTCACCGAGCGATGGGCGCCCAAGATCGTGGCGCGCTACAACGACAATGAGGTCCGTCTCGTCCGCACCGAGGGCGAGTGGGTCTGGCACAAGCATGACGAGACCGACGAGCTGTTCCTGATCCTCGATGGCGAGTTCGACATGGATTTCCGCGACCGGACGATGACCGTGCGGACCGGCGAATTGCTGATCGTTCCGCGCGGCACCGAGCACCGCCCGGCCGCGCGCCGCGGCGAGGTCAAGCTGCTGCTCATCGATCCCGACGGCACGCCGAACACCGGCGACGTTGCCACGGCCACCCGGGCGGTCGAGCTGTGAGTCGCCTTGTCGCTGTGACACTGACCGCAATCTAAAGGGCGTCGAGCAGGTCCCGGGCGAAGATCGAGAGGGTGTCGTCGCGCGCGCCCATGATGATGATACGATCACCGGGCGCGGCAAGGGCGCGGAGGCGCTCGCCGCAGGCGGCGCGATCGGGAATGTGTTCGGCGAGCCTGCCGGCGGCGCGCACCGCGTCGACGATGTCGGCGCTGGTCACCGCGCGATCGACGGTGCCGCCGAAATAGACCGGATCGGGCATCACCAGCACATCGCCGTCGGCCAGATTTTCGGCGAAGCAGGCGACCAGCGCATCTTTCATCACCTTCAACGGCCCGTAGCCGTGCGGCTGGAACAGCACCAGCAGCCGGCCCGGAAAGGCGTGAAGGGTCTTGAGCGTCGCTGCGATCTTGTCGGGATTGTGCCCGAAATCGTCGATTACGCTGACCCCTTCGCGCGTGCCGACCACGTCGAACCGGCGCCTGAGGCCGCTGAAGCCGGCGAGCGCCTCCGCCGCGCGGGCGATCGGCACGCCCGCGGCGCGCACCGCGGCCAAGGCGGCGAGGGCGTTGGCCGCATTGTGCCGTCCGGGCACCTGGAGGCGCAGCGGGATCGTCTCGCCGCCCGCCCGGACGATGAGCGAGACCGCGAGCGGCGCTTCCTCGATGTCGGTGCCGAACAGATCGGCACCTTCGTCGATCAGGCTGAAGGTCACGCGCCGGCCAGCCTCGATCCGCTCGCCGAGCAAGCGCGTTTCCGGATCGTCGAGGTTGAGCACGGCCGTGCCCGCACGGGTGAGGAAGCCGAGGAACAGGGTGCGCAGCTCGTCCATCGTCTTGTGATCGAGGCTGACATTGTTGAGCACCGCGATCGCTGGCCGGTAGAGCGCGATCGATCCGTCGCTCTCGTCGACTTCGCTGACGAAGGCGCCGCCGCGGCCGGCAAGGGCGCTTGCGAACGGAGTGTCGGCGGTGACAAAATTCTTCATCACTGCGCCGTTCATCACGGTAGGCTCGAGGCCCGCTTGATGGAGGATCCAGGCGATCATCCCGGTGACCGTGGATTTGCCGCTGGTGCCGGCGACTCCGATCGACAGCGGCGCTTCGTTGAACAAAGCGGCGAGAAGCTGGGGACGGCTCACTTGCCGCGCGCCGATCCGCCGCGCCGCCTGGACGTCCGGCACCGTCTCCTCGACCGCCGCCGAGGTGACCAGGATCTGGTCCGCGCTGGTGATCCCGCTGCCGTCCTGGGGAAACAGGCCGATGCCCTGCCGCGCGAGGAAGGCGAACTTGTCGCCGAGCCGGCCCTGATCGAGCGATCGGTCGGAGCCCGCCACCTCGGCACCCTGCGCACGGACGATGCCGGCCAAAGGCAGCATGCCGCTGCCCCCGATGCCGCAGAAGAAATAGGATTTGGTATCGGCCATGCGCCCGCCCTATTGACCTTCGCCGGGCTTTTCAAACGGCTGTGACGTTTCGAGCGCGCCGGACGCGCATAGGGAGGGGGAATGCGGATCGGAGTGGTGGCGCCGAGCACGCCGATCAGGGCGGAGGTGGCGGAGCGGGTCGCGGCGATTGCGGCGGAGAGCTTTCCAGAGGCGGAGCTGGTCTTCCACCCGCAATGCTTCCTCGCCTACGGCCATTTCGCCGGTGACGACCGGGTGCGCGCCGCCGCCTTCGCAGACTATGCCTGCGATTCCGGCTTCGACGCGATCTGGTTCGCCCGCGGCGGTTACGGATCGTGCCGCATCGCCGAGGAGGTGATCGAGCAGCTTGCCGGCAATGCCGCCGCCCGCGACAAGACCTATCTCGGCTATAGCGACGCCGGCTTCGTGCTCGCCGGCCTGTACCGCGCCGGCTTTCCGCACATCGTCCACGGTCCAATGGCCAACGAGCTGCGCCGCGAGGGCGGCGAGGCGGCGGTGCGGCGGTCGCTCGCCTGGTTGGTGCGCCGCGATGCCGGGGCGCTCGAACCGGGGCTCGGATCCGATCCGGTCGCCGCGTTCAACATCACCGTGCTCAGCCAGCTGCTCGGCACCAGCCTGCAGCCCGATCTCGCCGGGCATGTGCTGCTGCTCGAGGACGTGTCCGAATATATGTACAGCATCGACCGATCGATGTTCCACATCACCAGCAATCCCGGCATTCGCCGGATCGCCGGGATCCGGCTCGGCCGGGTCAGCAACGTGCCGGTCAACGAACCCGATTTCGGCGCCGACGAGGAGCAGGTCGTGCGCTATTGGTGTGCCCGCGCCGGCATCGCCTATCAGGGCGCGGCCGACGTCGGCCACGATTCTGCCAACAAGGTCGTACCGTTCGGCCGGGCTGATCCAGGTTAGACTCGCGGCGAAGCGGCCTTTGGGAACGCCGTGACGCGCGCTCTCTCAGAATCGCTTGCACTCGCCGCGCGTTTGGGGCTTATCGATCCACGCACCACAGGGAGGGTATTATGGCAAAAGGGACTTCTGGCGGCGAAGCGAAGGGCGGACTTGCACGTCCGGTTCAGCCTTCCGAGGATCTGGCCCACATCACGGGCTCCGATCCGCTGCCGCGCAGCCAGGTTGTGAGCAAGATGTGGGACTACATCCGCTCCAACAATCTGCAGAACCCCGAGAACAAGCGCGAGATCCTCGCGGACGACAAGCTCCGCAAGATCTTCGGCAAGGACAAGGTGTCGATGTTCGAGATGAACAAGCACCTGTCCAACCACCTGAAGTAAGCGCGAGGCCGGCTCCGCCGGCCCGTTTCACAAGGGTCGCGGCCGCTCCCACCCTCTCGCAGGAGGGTGGGAGCGGCCGTTCTCGTTCAGGCCCCCCCCTCTCATTCGGCCCGCTTGTTCAAATGCGGTCATGGCGGAAGATTGCCGCGTGCGTGGCCCCGTCTCGAGTGGCGGGTCACCCGCCTCAGCGGCAGCCGCGCCAGCCCATCTTGCCGCGCGCGGCCTGATCGAGATGGAGATGATCCCGGTGGGACGCGTTGTAATCGGGCGAGAGCACGGTTGCGAACAGATCGCAGGCGCCGTCGCGCACGGCGTGCAGGAAACGGCCTTTCGCGCCGGTGTCGTTCCAGTCGCGGATCACCGTGATGCGGCGGCCGTCCGCGAGCCGGAAGCCGGCGACGTCGATCGCGTTGGCGGTGGAATGCTCGCTCCAATTGCCCTGCGCGCGGCCGTAGATGCGGCGGCAATTGTAGCTTCCGAAATGGTCGATCGCCGCGACCTGGCTGCCAAGATGCTCGAGTGCCGCCTCCTGCACGATATGCCATTCCCACAAGGCCAGGGCGGCGGCGACCGGACAACTGGTGCCGAGCCCGGCCGGACGATAGGAGATGTGGAGCGCTCCGGCGCGGTTCAGCCGGATGCCGTCGCGATAGCCGCATTGCCCGGCACCGTCGCGCGCGGCGAGGGCGGTATATTCGACGCCGGAGCGGCGCAGCAGCGCCCGGCAGCGATCCGGCTGCTCGCGAAGCGCGACGAGCTTGCGCCCGGTGAAGGCGCCGACCGGCTGCGCCAGGTCGAGCTCGGTCCAGGGCATGTCCTCGGGATGATTGCGCCCATAGCCGTAGAGCAGCATGGCGGCGAAGCCGACCAGGCCGACGGCGAGGAGGATTTTCAGCCACCGCAGGATGCGCATCCGGCCCTTACGCGGAACCCTGCCTTTGTTTCCGCGCCGGCCTCTGCGCCGCGTCAATGGCGCCTCGCCGTCTCGAGCGGCTCGGCGGTGATCGGGTAGCCCGCATCCTCGGGGATGCAGAGGAACCGGGCGCCGCCGCGCTCCTCGATCCACGGGGTGATCTTCTGCACCGGATGCCGCGCGGCATCGGCACGCGCCGCCGCGATCGAAGCGAAGCCGGCGAGGCGCTCGAGGGTGCGCCGGGTCGGGAAGATGGCGTGGGCGCGTCCGGCGGCGATGTCGGCGAGCACGTCGGCGGGGCGCGCCCAGAAAGCGTGCACGGTCTCGCCCTGATCGGCCTGCGGCACCATGCGGTCCGGCGCGTCGACGAGATAGAAGAGGGTGTCGAAGCGGCGCGCTTCCCGGAAGTTCGGACACCAGCGCGCGAACGGGATCAGGGCGTCGAGCGCAGCCGTGTAGCCGAGCCGCGCCAGCAGCGCCGCAAAGGGCTCGCCCGCATCGACCCCGGCGCGCAACGCGGCGGCGCCGGCGCGATCGGGGGAGGGCGTCAGCGCGGGCGCGAGCCCAGTTTCCTCGATCGTTTCGCGCACGGCCGCGATCCGCGCCGCGCCGTCGGAAAGCTCGGGCGCGATCGCCAGGGCGGCGACGTGATCGGCGGGATCGATGCGCCCGCCCGGAAAGACCAAAGCGCCGGCTGCGAATGCCATCGTCTTGGCCCGCTCGACGATCAGCACCTCCGGCGCACCGCCGTGGCTCTCCCGCATCAGGATCAGGGTGGCGGCGGGGATCGGTTCGGAAAGCTCGGCCATCCCGCGAGCCTTAGAGGGCGCGCCCGGCGTGGGAAAGCCGCCGCGCCAATCTCCCCTCCGCACGCTGGAGCGGAGGCGCGGAGCGGCAGTCTCCGCTCACGGGCGGCCGATCGTCTGCTCCAGAAAGGCCAGCACGCGCCTGCGATATTCCGGGCTGTCGATGGCTGAGACGGCGGCATGGTCGTAGCCCTCGGCGATCCACAAGGTCTTGGGCCCGGGCGCCGCTGCGTACAGCGCCCGTGTCTCGGCCGGCGGGGTGTGGCGGTCCGCGCCGCCGCCGACGATCAGCACGGGACCGCGAAAGCGGGGGAGGGCGGCGATCGGCGCGAGCCGGCCTGGCCAGGCGCCCAGCCGCGGCCGCGCCTGAAAGCTGAGCAGCGGCTCCAGCAGCGTGGCCGGAACCGTGCCGAGGATCCCTGCGATGCGGTTCCGGATTGCGCTTCGGATGTCGGGATAAACGGCCTGGAGGATCAGGGCGTCGGCGGTGACCGGTCCGTGGTCGCCGAGCAGCGCCGAGGCTCCGCCGAGCGAGACTCCGATCACCGCGATCCTGCCATGGCCCTTGCGACGGAGCCAGGCGAGTGAGGCGGCGGCGTCGCGCGATTCCTCCAGGCCGAAGCTCTTGCCTGCAGACGCGGATCGGCCGTGGCCGCGAAGATCGATGGCGAGTGCCGCATAGCCGCGCTCCGCGAACCAGGCGACGTTGCCGGCGAGGGCTGCCCGTGAGGCGCCGTTGCCATGGAGGAGAAGAATGGCCGGCGCATCGGCGCTGCGACCGGGCCAGTAGCTGCCGGCGAGCGCGAGCCCGTCGCTGCTCTCCAGCCTGACCGGGGTTGCCGGCGCAGGGGGAAGCGGGACGGCCGAGGGCGTCGCGCGCACCATCAATGCGCCGAGCAGCCACGACGCCGCGAGGCCGAGGATCAGCAGCAGAAGGAGCAGCCGGACCAAGGTCCCGCCGGCGAAAAGGCTTTGCACCCTCGCAGGCTCTCGCTGCCGGGCCACGCAGTCAAGGTCGCGTCAGGCGGGCAGGCCGAGCCGCTCCGCAACAGTCTTGGAATAATTGGGACCGACCTGGACGACCGCGCCGTCACGCAGCACGAGCGCGTTGATCGTCTTGCCCATGCGCTGGACCTCGACGACCTGGCTCGGCCGCGCGAAGGCCGAGCGATGGACGCGCAGGAGCTGGTTCGAATCCAGTTTCTCCTCCAGCGCGCGCATCGACATGCGGATGATGTGGCTGCGGGTGGCGGTGTGGAGCATCACATAATCCCGCTGGGCCTCGATCCAGTCGATCGATTCCACCGGCACGAACACCGCGCCCGACCGGGTCGACACCCAGATCCCGTCGTCATGTTCCGGCCGTGCCGCCGCATCCTGCGCAGCGATTCGGTCGGCGATGCCGCGCAGGATCTTGCGGCGCTTGGCGCGTTCCACCGCCTGCCACAGCCGATCGAATCGCACCGGCTTCAGCAGGTAATCGGCGGCCTCGACCTCGAACGCATCGGGCGCATATTGCTCGAACGCCGTGACGAAGATGATTTCGGGCCGAAGCTCCGGCGGCAGCGACGAGGCGACGCGCAGCCCGTTCTGCTCGGGCATCTGGATGTCGAGAATGGCAAGATCGGGCTTCAGCCGGCCGATCGCCTCGGCGGCCTCGGTGCCGTCCCGCGCGACTCCGACGATCTCGACGTCGGCCATGTCCTGGAAGAAGATCTGCAGACGATCGAGCGCCAGCGGCTCGTCGTCGACGAGGAGGGTGCGCAAGGTCATGCGACGAGCTCCAGCTTCGGCGTGGCGTTGATCGGCAGCCGGACGATGGCGAGAAAGCCTTCGTCATGGACCATCGTCTCGAGCCGGCCGCGCGCGCCGTAGAGCACTTCAAGGCGACGGCGCGTATTGGCGAGCCCGACGCCTGTGCCCAGAGACGTGGAGGGGCCTGTCCCGGTCTCGCCCGAAGGCCCATTTGCGGGCGTCTTCCGCGGCGGCCCGCCATTGTCGGTGACGCTGAGCAGCAGGTCGCTACCCTCCTGCCGGGCGGCGACGCGGATGATCACCGGTTTGCTGGTCGGCGCGACCGCGTGCTTCAGCGCATTTTCGACCAGCGGCTGCAGGATGAAATTGGGTATCGGCAAATCAAGCAAAGCGTCCGGACAGACGAATTCCACCGTCAGCCGGTCTCCGAAGCGGATCGATTCGATCTCCAGATAGGTCTGCAGCATGTCGAGCTCCTCGCCGATGCTGACGCTTCCGCGCCCGTCGGACATCAGGGCGGTGCGCAGGAAATCGCAGAGGCGCGACAGCATCTTCTCGCCGTCGCGGTTGCGGCCGGTGACGATCAGCGAGGAGATCGCGTTCAATGTGTTGAACAGGAAATGGGGATTGAGCTGCAGCCGCAAGGCGGTGAGCTGGGCCGTCTGTGCGAGCGAGCGCGCTTCGGCGAGCTGCAGGTCGCGCTCCCGCACCGCCTGGTTGGTCTGGAGGATGACGTAGATCGTGCCGAGCAGGCCGAACAGCCACGAGAAGCTGATGAAGTTCGACACGGTCATGTGGAGAACCTCCTCGGGAACGCGATGCCCCTTCATGAACAGCCGCACCACTTCTCCGCCCAGCCAGCTGTCGAACAAGGAGAAGACGAAGGCGGCGGCACACACCGCGGCGAAGACGCCCGCGATCCGCGCAAACTCGCGGCTCTCCTGGAGCCGCGCGGCGACCCGGTAGAGGAGAACGGACAAGCCGATCCCCATGACGATGTCGATCGCCACGTAGCCGGCGGCGAATGCCGGCATGTGCCCGGTCGCGATCAGGCTGGGCATGACGAACAGGATCGCCGTGAACAGCCACACGCCGAGCGTGAGCCTCGCGGCCTGTCCCCCCAGCGAATGTGCCCTCGTCATCCCCGCAAGCGCTCCCCTGTCGGTTCCCGATGTGCCCCCCGAGGTTCCATACCCCTTTTGGCGCGATCATGCGCGATCCTTCGTCGCAGGAATCGGCGGCTTTGCAGAGGAAGGGCATCCCGGGTGCGGTGGGGGAAAGGCACCCGGGATGCGGCCGGCGGACGAGCCGGATCGCTCGCCCGCCGACGTTCATGGGCTCGGGCGTGTCGGTGCCGCGAATCCGGTTCCGGCGTGGTCTTCGCTCGTTGCGGGGGGTGGAGCGGGCGTGGCGGCAGGCGTGGCGCCGCGGCGCGGCTCGGGGCGGGGGACGAGCTCGTCGACGATCAGCTTCCAGCCCTCGTTGCGCCGCTGCCAGAGCCGGACATAATGGCCGTTCAACGTCCGCCCGCCTTGCTCCCAATCCGCGTGGCCAAAGGAATAACCGAGATCCCCCGCGTCCGAGACTCCGCTTCCGAGCGGGCGGGTCCGGATCGATTGCGGGCCGTGCAGCAGCGCGGCGGAGAAGGCGGCGCGTCCGATGAAGGGCTGCGGCCCCTGACGCATCACCCGCGCATCGTCGGCAAGCACCGCGTCGAGCGCCGCGCGGGCGTCGCCCGCGAGCGCGCTGTTCAGCTTGGCTTCGACCGCGTCGAGCTCGGCCGCCGCGCCCGCGCCGCCGGCAGTGCCGGGCGCCAGCGATACGAACGGGGCGTCGCTGCCGATCGCGCTCGGCGCCGCGGTCGGCGTGCCGTGATCGAGCAGCCATCGCCAGCGTCCGTCCAGCTGGCGCTTCCAGATCGTGAAGAACCAGCCCTGGCCCGTGTTGCGGCCGTCGTCGCTGACGAACGGGCCGGTGGTGAAGCCGAGATCACCGGATTGCGCGATACCGGCATAGACCGGCCACCAGCGCAGGCTGCCGGGTGCGTCACCCAGTTTCTCGAAATGCGGCCTCGCCGGCGTCGGCTCCGGTACGAGCAGGATTCCGTCTTCCGCCGCGAACGTCTTGAAGGCCGCGCTGATCCCCTGGTCCTGCGCCATGGCCGCAAAGGCCCGTTCCGCCGCCACCACCGGCGCGGCGTCGCTCGCAAACGCGGCCGCCGGCGCGGACAGGGACATCAGGAACAGACAGGCTCGCAGCATCGCATACCTCGCAAGATCGTCCGTCACGGCAAGCCTGAAGGGAGGACCTCCCGTGACGGTGCTGCGGGGCTAGAAGGGAAAGGCAGCCGTAGCGCTTTTCGTGCGACCGGGTGGCGGCGTGCCGCGACCTGGAGCGACCGGCGCGACGAAGGCGACCATTGCGGCGACGAAGCCGGAGGCGCAGATTCCGTGAGCGTCGGTAGGGACGGTCCCGGCCGGGGCCGTTCGCGATCCCGGGTCACAGGGGCGCGCACCATTCAGCCGCTCGGTTCTCGTGTGGCCGGTGGGCGGCAGATTGGCGGGCGGATTGCGCCGGCCGGTCACCGGCTCACTTCGTGGTCGAGACGAGCGCGAAGGAGACGCCCTCCGGATCCGTGGCCATGACGATGAACGATCCGTCCGGCACCGGCATCGGCCCCATCGTCACCGTCCCGCCATGCTCGCCGATTCGCGCCGCCGCGGCGTCGATGCCGTCGACGACGAAGTAGAAATTCCACACCGGGCGGGGGATGTGCGGCTGCCGCGTCATGATGCCGCCGACCGCTTCGTCTCCGGACGTCCGGAACAGGCGGTAATTGCCCATCGGCCCCATGTTCAACACCGAATCCTCGGTCCAGCCGAATTGCTCGGCGTAGAAGGGGAATATTGCGTCGCCGTCCTCGGCATAAAGTTCGTGCCAACCGGTGTGCCCCGGGGTCATCCGTGGCTTTGGCGGCGGCACGTCGTCGCGCGGCAGCGGCGCGAGGATCATGAACTTGGCGCCTTGCGGATCGGCGACCGCGGCGAAGCGCCCGACCTCGGGAATATCGTCCGGCGCACGAAGCACGCGGCCGCCCCCGGCCTCGATGCTGGCGGCAGCCGAGTCGGCATTGCTCACCTCGACATAGCCGACCCATCCCGGCTCTCCGCCGGCTTCGCAGCCCTCGCCCGACAAGCCCATCAGCCCGGCAACGCCGATCCCATCGGTCTTGAGCAGGCTATAGCCGGAGTGGGGACCGCCCAAATCCTCAGTCTCCCAACCGACCACCGCGCCGTAAAAGGCTTTCGCCCCCGCGGCGTCGCGAGTCAGCAATTCGTACCAGAAGAAGCCGCTCGGGTTGCTCTGCATCGTCAATGCTCCTCTTCGGGCGCCTCGCGCGCCACCAGTGTGCCGAGCGAGGCAAGCCTGGATTTGCGCGTGGTGTCGCTGGATTCCAAGGATCTGCGCCGGAGCATCGCTCCGGCGCAGATCGGCTTCAGCGGTCGAGTATGGGTTCGAAGCCGCCCCAGAACATCCGCTTGCCGTCGAACGGCATCTCCCCGTCCGGCTTCGACGATTCGTCGGCCATGAGCTTGGCCCAGCCGTCGTCGCGCACCGCCTTGGAGGGCCATTCGATCCAGGAGAAGACGACATTCTCCCCGTCGACCGCCTTCACCGCCCGCCGATAATCGGTGACCTTGCCGTCGGGGACGTCGTCCCCCCAGCTTTCGACGACCCGCACCGCGCCATATTCCCGGAACTTTACCGCCATCCGCGCGGCGAGCGTCCGATAGGCTTCCTTGTTGTCGTTCGGCACCGGCAGGACGAAGCCGTCGACATAGGCGCCGCGCGCGCCGTCGCTTTCGTCCAGCAGGGATTCGAAACCGCCCATGATCATGCGCTTGCCGTCGAACGGCATGGAAGTTCCCATGTCCTTCATTCGCGGATCGCTCATCATCTTGGCATTGGCGGCGTCACGCGCCGCGCGGGAGGGATATTCGAACCACGAGAAGACCACCGTCTCCCCATCCTGCGCCTGCACCGCGCCTTTGAAGTCGGTGACCTTGCCGTCGGGCACGTCGTCGCCCCAGGTCTCCACCATCCGGGCCACGCCGAATTCGGCGAACAAAGGCTGCGCCTGCTCGGCATGGGCCTTGTAGCTGTCCTTGTTCGCGGCCGGCACGGCCAGCACGAAGCCTTCCACATAGGTCATTGTCCGTCTCCTTCTCGTTGTCGAATTGGCTGATTGCCGAACTGGTCGTCGTTCACCATGCTGGCGCGGCGATGTGGGCGCGCCCCGGGGGGGGGGGGGGGGGGTCCCGTTCGGCGCGTCCGGGACGGGCGACCCGCCGTTGCGGGCGGCTCGGTTGCCGTACCATCGCTTCCGCCCGCTGCGGCGCCAACTGACCCGCGGCACGCGTCAGGCGGGGCCGGACCCGCGTCCCGCGGTTCCGGCCGCCTGCCCTCAGGCGGGCTCGACTTCGGGAGCCGCCTCGGCGCTTTCCCCGCACATCGCCACTTTCGCGGCCTCGACGTCCATCCACATCACTTCCCAATGGTGGCCGTCCGGATCCTCGAAGCTGCGTCCGTACATGAAGCCATGGTCCTGGATTGCGCCGGGATCGGCCTTGCCGCCCGCGGCCGCCGCATTCTCGACGATCTCGTCCACTTCCGCGCGGCTTTCGCACGAGGTGCAGATCAGAATCTGGCTGCTGGCATGGGCATCGGCGATCGGTTTCGAGGTGAATTGCGCGTATTTTTCGTGGGTCAGAAGCATCGTGTGGATCGTTTCTGAAAACACCAGGCAATTGGCGGTCACGTCGTCGCTGAACTGATCGTTCTTGGTGGCGCCGAGCGCCTGGTAGAAGGCCGTGGAGCGCGCCAGATCGGAGACCGGCAGGTTCAGGAAAATCATCTTCGGCATCTCACTCTCCCTCAAATTCTCGCCGTCGGGCGAATCGCCTGTTTGATCTTGATGCCCTGATGAGTTATCGAAAGCAACCATGAAGTTAGAAAATGTAACTAGTGAGTCGCCGGGTCGCGGGCCGCGCCGCTACGACGATGCCTGCGGCGCTGCGCACGCGCTCGATTTGGTCGGGGAGCGCTGGGCCCTGTTGGTCATTCGCGAACTGATGTTCGGGCCCAAGCGCTTCGGCGATCTCAAGGCCGATCTCGCCGGGATCAGCGCCAACGTCCTCACCCAGCGGCTCGAAAGCCTGGAGGCGTCGGGCATCCTCGTCCGCCGCAAGCTGCCGCCACCGGCCTCGATCCAGGTCTACGAACTGACGCCTTGGGGCTATGAGGCCGAGCCCATTTTCCAGGCGCTCGGCCGCTGGGCGGCGCGCTCGCCGAGCCACGACCCACGGCTGCCGCTGAGCGCGGTCTCGCTGCTGCTGTCGTTCCGGACGATGGTGGATCCGGCGCGGATCGCCGGGCTGGCCCTGCGCGTGCGGCTGCAGCTCGGCCGCGAGGCCTATCTGGTGCGGATCGCCGACGGCATGCTCGATGTGGCGCGTAGCGATGCTGCCGAGGCGGACGCCGTGCTCACTGCAGCGCCGCCGGCGATCGCCGCCGCAGTCTATGCCGGCGTCCCGCTCGCAGCACTGGAGGCGGAAGGGGCACTCGCCATCGAAGGCGATCGCGCGGCCGCCGAACGCTTCGTCAGGCTGTTCGTGCTTCCTCCGAAAGCCGCCAAGGACGGCTGAGCGGCAGCCGCTGCGGGGCCCTTACCCGTGACGCGGTGCCGTCGCCGGCGACGTTCGGGACGTGCGATGCAAGGAGTCGCAGACAGTTGAGAGTGGATTCCGGTCGAAGTTCCGAAACCAGGATGGAGCAGGCGGCCTTGCAGACCTGGTCAAGGATTCATGATCCTGGTGTTCGAAGCTACGATCTGGGACAGCCTCTCCGTCGCCATCGCGGTCAGCATCAATTCGCCTCCGGAGGCGGCAGCGATCGGCCCGAAATCACGGAGCAGATGCTGGCGCACGACGCTTGGCAGGGTGGTCAGATCCTCGATGAACTCCGGTGTCTTCATCAACGACGCAGCATGCGCATCGTCGGCTTCCCGATCGCCGGAAAGGTCGCCAATCCGTTCGAGGATGATCGAATAGGCCGCCGGGGTGCGAAGGGCGTTGCCGGTCGCGAGGAGCAAGCCATCGAGAAGTACGATCTTCGGCAGCGAAACCGTGTTGAAGATCATGAAGGACGGCAGATGCTGAACGGTGTCGACGACGATGCCGCAAAGCTGGCCGTCGATCGGAAGCAGCGGCCCGACATAGCGCACGTCGGGGCAGCCGAGATCGAGTTGCAGCAATCCGCTTTCCCCGCGCCGGATCATTCCGTGCTGGTGGCAGAATCGTCCGCGCTCGAACAACGCGGCGTGGGTCGCCCGCCAGAAGCCTTCATAGGCTGCGCCGCGAAAGTCCGTCGCCGTGCGCGCACCTTGAAGCAATTGCGGTGACAGGTTCAGGCTCGTTTGCTCGGGCGAGACAAGATTGGCATCGTCCAGGCCGAACAGAGTTGCAAACTTTGCCGGCTCCCTTTCCCAATCGAGGATCGTGAGCTTCGGACATCTGAGCGCCAGCACATGGGTCAGGCGCTCCAGATTGTGTGCCGAGGGCTTGACGGCTCCCGATGCCCACCGGCCGACCAGCGATTTGTCCACGCCAAGCTCGGAGGCAAGGCGGCCTCGGCTCATCGAGAGCGCCTTCAACGCGAGGGTAAGTCGCTCGCCGAACGTCTTCACAATCCATCCTTCTTCGCCGGCGCGAACCTTCAACGACCATCGGCCGAAATGCAACCGTTGCATCTCAGCGACGAGGCCTCTCTGGTGCGGATCGCCGGCGGCGTACTCGGGGCGGCGCGCAGCCATGCTGGCAAGGCGGATGTCGTGCGCTGACCGCGGCACTGGCGACGGCGTCCCGCTGCAGGCGCCGGGGGCGGAGGGGACGCTCTCGATCGAAGGCGACCGCGCGCTCGCCGAAGGCTTCGTCCCCCAGTTTGTGCTCCCGCGGGAGGCGGGTACGAAAGGCTGAGCCAACGCCGCTGCGCGTGCGCGACAAGGCTTCGGCAGGGCGCCGGAACATGCCGTGCGGAAGCGGCATCGCCCTTGAGGGATGCGGTGCAGCAGTGATTTCGGCGTGTGCTTCCAGTCTCAAAGGTGTTGCAGGCAAACGCGAGCGCCCGCGCTGAAAAGCCGCGTTATATCTGGCGTTGCGACAATGCGATGATTTCGCCCAACTGGGGGCTGAGCGATGCAGTCAGCATCATTCCCCCGATCCCCTTCGCAGTGTCCGAGTCAACGCCACGCAAGAGATGCTCTCGCATGACGGGCGGCAACAGGGAGCTGTCTTCCATGGCCTCGGGCCGCCGCATCAACTCCGCCATATAAGCCTCGTCCCGCGCGCGGTCTCCCGACAGGTCGGCAATTCGCTCGCAAATGACCGGATATGCGGTCGGGATGCGGAGCGGGCTGTTCGCGGTGAGAACCAGGCCGTCCATGAACGAGATCTTCGGCACCGCCATCACGTTGAAGATCATGAAGGAAGGCAGGTGCCGGACATTCTCTCCTCCGATGCAGAATAGCTGGCCTGCCACCGGGAACATCGCTCCGCGGTAACGTATCCCGTCCGCACCCCCTTCGAAATCCAGGACGCCGCTGCTGGCGCGGCGAATGATTCCATATTGCTGGCAGAAACGCCCCTGCTCGAACAGCGAGGCGTGCGTGGTTCGCCAGAAGCCTTCGTAGGCGCCGACATTGGCGTCGATCGATGGCTGAACGATCTGCAGCAGGGAAGCGTGAAAGGGATCGTCGGCGCGCTCGACGACCTTTTGAGCAGAGGCCCCGAACAGCATTGCGAAATCGGAAATCTCGCGTTTCCAATCCAGCAGCGAGAAGCCGGGACGCTTGCTTGCGAGCAGATGGGTTATCCGTTCCCGGTTGGCCGCCGACGGGATTACCGCCCCCGAAGCCCATCGCCCGACCAGGGATTTATCGACGCCCAACTCGGCAGCGAAGCGCCCGCGGCTCATCGACAATGCGTCCAGGGCAAGCCGCAACTTTTCTGCGAAATCGTCGTGCATACCGTTGTTACTCGTTGAAAGGCGGCCGGCCAGGAGCGTCACTCTCAGACGCGGTGCCGGAGGCGCTTGCCGAACTGGAGGAGCGTGACGTCGGACCGGACATCATCGAGGAGACGGTGAACCCGGCGCGCCACCACCCCGAGCGGCTGAACGGAGATCGGGATCGGGTCTGAGCATGGGCCGGTTCTTCGGCGGAGCCCGCTGTTCACCCGCAGTTCCAGGGCAGGCTCGACTCCGCTCAATGAGAGAGCCTGTGAAGCACGACCAAGATCCACCTCAAACGTCTTCACAATCACCCCCCCCTGGTCGGCAGCAACCTTCGAGAAATGTGGGCCTGAATGCAACCCGTTGTACGTCAGGACAACGGCCGGCGACGCGAGATGCATCTGATGGAAACAGGCCTGGCCCTCTATCGAACCTGCAATTCCCACTCAGCCGCCGTTTCGATCTTCGGGATGGCGCAATTGCTTTGGCTGAAGCTTCGGACGAACGCGCAGGAGTAATTCATGATCAATTCGCGGACCTCGTCGGCAAACAACGCCGCCTGGCTCACCCACCCAATTGCGAATTCGGGCGCAGGGCGTTCATCGCGCGCCAGGTTGCTGAGCACCGCGGTGACGGGGACTGTCCTGGTGCTTGCGTTCGCCCCATCGCCCGCGCGCGCCAACAACGAGTGCGGCGTTGCAGACAGCGGAACGGTATTCTGCACTCCTGCAGGAAACCCCTATCCCAACGGCATCGAGTATCAGGCGAATGGCGACATGACGGTCGTTCTCCAGCCGAACGTGGTCGTGGATTCGGGCGCTTCTTCAGGTGTTCTCCTGTCCTCGCCGGTCGACGGGGTCTCCGGCACCGTCATCGCGACCGTCGGTTCCGAGATCACCAGCAATGAAACGGGCATCGCCCTGGGATTTGCGACGCCGGATGGCGGCAATGCCACGATCATCAATGCCGCGACCGTGACCGCCGGTGAAACCGGATTATCGGCTTCGGCCAATGTCGATGCCCGCATCGTCAACAGCGGCGATGTCACGATATTCGACAAACAGTTTGGCGCCTTCGCGGTCAGTAATGGGATCGAGGCCACAGGCTCTTCCGGCAATGTCACGGTCACGAACAGCGGGGACCTGAACGTCACTGGCTCCCGAGACGCGGCCAATGGGATAATAGCCTCGAACTCGTCCGCGCCAGGATTCGAAATCGTGAACTCCGGTGCGATCACGGTGACCGGCATCGACGCTGCCGCTCGTGGCATTTTCGTCGATGAAGGCGACGATGCCGGCTTCACGTCGATCAGCTCCACCGGGCCGATAACCGTGAGTTCCTCAACGAGCGCGACCGGGGTTGTAGGTTCCCTCGAGGGGAGTGCCGCCATGGACTTTACCGGCCGCATCGAAGCAACGGGCGAGAGCGCCGCCGGCATCAGTGTGCGGAGTGAACAGAGCGGCGACCTGAGGATCAACGCGACCGATATCGCCGTCACCGTCCTCGGCGGCGCCGGCAGCAGCGGAGCGGGTATTTCGGTATTGAATGGATCCGGCGCCACCGTGATCGGCAGCGGCACCATCAATACTGTCGGCATTCTTGCCGCCGGTATCCAGGTCACGACGAACGGCGAAGTCATCGTGCAGAGCGACTCGATCCAGACTTCGGGCTACGGCAGCAGCGGCATCGACATTGGATTGATCCCTTTCGGAAACGGCGGCGACGTGTCGATCGGCAGTCGCTCGATCGTCACGGCTGGCGATTTCGCACGGGGCATCTTTGCCCGCACCGACGGCATCCTCTCCATCACCAGCCAAGACGTGATCACCGGTGGTAGCAACGCAGCCGGGATCAGGACCCTTTCGTTCGGTACCAACGGCACCAGCATCGATGCGAACTTCGTCAGGACGACGGGCGAAGGCAGCGTCGGGATACTGGTCGAGGCTGCCCTTGCCGATGTCGCGGTCGCCAATGGCATCGTGTCGACGACAGGTGCGGACTCGCTCGGGATCCAGGTGACGACGGGCGGCAATGCGACGGTCAGCGTCGCCAACGGCGCTTCCACGCAGGGCGACCGGAGCGACGCGGTCAATGTCACTGCCGACGGCGACATCGCCATCGATGTCCATTTCGCCTCGACCCAGGGCCTGACCAGCGACGGCATCGACGCCAATTCCACAAGTGGCAACGTCGCGATCGTCAGCGGGAGCAACGGCGACGGCGGCGTGGTGACCACGGGTGTTTCTGCCAACGGCATCAGGGCGACCGCGGCAGCCGGCACAGTGACCATCGAGAATGCCGGCGACATCACGACGAGCTCTTCCGACAGCAGGGGCATCTTCGCACGGGGCGACGCGGGTGTGACGATCACCGGGCGCGGCGCAATCCTCACGGAGGGCGCCTCCAGTGACGGCATCGTCGCGGAGGCCGAAAATGGCGCGGTGTCGGTCCTCGCAGGAGACGTTGCCACCGTTAGCGAAAGCAGCTCGGGCATCCTCGCGATCGGCTCCGGCGATGCCGCCGTCGATGCGTTCTCGGCAGCGACGCAGGGGGATTTCTCGAGGGGTATCGTTGCGAGCTCGGACACGGGGACTGCTTCCGTGACAGTGGCAAATGTCGCGACCAGAGGTGATTTCGCGGCTGGAATTGGCGCGACAGGCGGCGTGAGCGCCACCGTCACGGCCGGCACCGTCACGACCGCGGGCCTGGAATCGACGGGCGCCGCTGCAGTTTCAGAATTTGGAACCGCCACAGCCGTAGTCGAGAGCGCCGCCACCGATGGCGAGTCGGCGGCCGCCGTCGTCGCCATCGGCGGCGCTGCCGCTACGGTTCAGGTCGCAGCCGCCTCCACCACCGGTGACTCGGCCAACGGTGCCACCGCGCGATCGACTGGTGGCCTCGCCACGGTACGCGCTGGGACGGTCACCACCAACGGTGCCGATGCGGTCGGCATCAGCAGCGTTGGCAACACGGCTCTTGTCGAAGCAGGCTTCGTGTCGACCACCGGCGCCAACAGCCACGCCATCTTCGGCGAAAGCGTCAACGATCAGACGATCGTCGCAGAGCGGGCTATGACGGCAGGCGCCAGTGCCGATGCAATTCTCGCCGACACGGCGGTGGGCGATGTCGACATCACGGTCAATCGGGCCATGACGGCCGGCACGAACGCGCGCGCGGTTGCGGTGACGACCGGCGGCAGCGCAGCAGTGGTCGTCGGATTGGAAGCGGTAACCCTGGACGAGGGTAGCGACGCGATCAATGTCGTTGCCGACGAGGGTATCTCGATCGAGAGCCAGTTCGTCTCGACCGCCGGAGAGGATAGTGACGGCATCTTCGCACGCTCCCCGGACGGCAACATCGCCATCGTCAGCGGCGCGGGTGCGGGCGCTGCCGGAGTCGTCACCAACGGAGCATTTTCGGACGGCATCGAAGCCATTGCGGACTCCGGAGCGGTTTTCATCGACAACCAGGGCGGAGTGACGACCTCCGGCTTCTCCGGCGACGCCATCTCCGCGCGCGGCAATGATGGCGTGACCATCGCCGGGCGCGGCGCGATCTCCACCCAGGGCGAGGCCGCTGCAGGCATTTTCGCCAATTCCGATTTTGGCCCGATCTCGATCCTGGCGGGAGACGTGACGACGCTTGGAGACGCCAGCCGCGGCATTACCGGGATCGGTTTCGGCGCGGTCGCCATCGACGCACTCTCGGTGTCGACGCAAGGTGAGTTTTCCATCGGGATCCTTGCCGATTCCGCGGAGAGCACCTCTTCCATCAAAGCCGTGAACGTCACCACGACCGGCGATGAGGCGATTGGCATCACCGCCAGAAGCAATGTCCAGGCGACGATCGTCGCAGGCGATGTGACGACCGCCGGGATCGAGTCGACGGGTGTAGAGGCGCGTTCGCAGGACGGGATTGCGACTGTCCTCGTCGACAGCGTTTCGACCAGTGGCGCTTCGGCAAGCGGCATCGTGGCAATCGGGGGCGCAGCGGCTTCGGTCGAGGCAGCTTCCATCACGACCAGCGGCAGCTCCGCATTTGGGATTAGCGCGTCCTCTCCCGACGGCCCGGCTTCCGTAAGGTCAGGTTCGGTGACGACATCCGGCGACGGTTCGGTCGGCATCAGCGCCAATGGCAACACCGCTCTTGTCGCTGCGGGCTTAGTCTCGACCACCGGTGCGAACAGCCACGGCATCTTCGGCGAAAGCGTTAACGATCAAACGATCGTCGCAGAGCGGGCGATGACGGCAGGCGTCAGTGCCGATGCGATTCTCGCCGACACGGCGGTGGGCGATGTCGACATCACGGTCAATCGGGCCATGACGGCCGGCACGAACGCGCGCGCGGTTGCGGTGACGACCGGCGGCAGTGCCAGCATCTCGGTTGGCGTAAGCGCCATCACAGTCGACGAGGGAAGCGACGCCATCAATGTCGTTGCCGACGAGGGTATTTCGATCGAGAGCCAGTTCGTCTCGACCGCCGGAGAGGATAGTGACGGCATCTTCGCACGCTCTACGGACGGCAACATCGCCATCGTCAGCGGCGCGGGTGGGGGCGCTGCAGGAGTCGTCACCAGCGGAGCATTTTCGGACGGCATCGAAGCCATTGCGGACTCCGGAACGGTTTTCATCGATAACCAGGGCGGCGTGACGACCACCGGCTTGTTCGCCGACGGCATCTCCGCGCGTGGAAATGACGGCGTCACCATCACCGGGCGCGGCGCGGTTGCCACCGAGGGCGCCGGTATTTTCGCCAATTCCGATTTCGGCCCAATCTCGATTCTTGCGGGAGACGTGACGACGGTCGGAGACGTCAGTCGCGGCATCACTGGGATCGGTGCGGGCGCGGTAGCGATCGACGCATTCTCGGTGGGGACCCAGGGGGAGTTTTCCGCCGGGATCCTGGCGGACTCGGCGGAGAGCACTGCGTCGGTCAGGGCAGTGAACGTTGCCACGACCGGCGATGAGGCGATCGGCATCATCGCCAGGAGCAATGTCCAGGCAACGATCGTCGCAGGCAATGTGACGACCGCCGGGATCGAGTCGACGGGTGTCGAGGCGCGTTCGCAGGACGGGACTGCGACTGTCCTCGTCGACAGCGTTTCGACCACCGGAGGCTTGGCAAGCGGCATCGTGGCGAGTGGGGGCGCAGCGGCTTCGGTCGAAGTGGGTTCCGTCACGACCGCCGGCAATTCCGCCTTCGGAATCAGCGCGTCCTCCCTTGACGGCCCAGCTTCGGTGAGGGCGGGTTCGCTGGCGACGGCCGGTGACGATGCCGTGGGGATCTACGCTGCCGGAATCAGCGCGCTGACCGAAGCCGGTACGGTGACCACCAGCGGCGCCAACAGCCACGGCATCCAGGGTGTGAGCCGGGATGGCCTGACCATTCTGGTCCAGAGCGTCGACGTGACAGGCGCGGACGCCAACGCAATCAATGCCTGGAGCCGCCAAGGACCGATCACCGTCACCAGCCGCAAGGCGAGTGCGGGCGCCGCGGCAATCGTCGCGGACAGCGATTTGGGCGCCGTGACCCTGAACCTGTCCGGGCTCACGACTTCGGCGACGGACGATGCGGTGCAGGTGACTGCCGGCACGACCACGGTGGTGAACCTCGCAGCCGACTCGCTCCTGCAGGCGGGCGACGACGGCATCGCCGTCACCTCCGGCACCGGCACGACGGTCAACAATGCAGGCGTGATCCTGATCAGCAACGGCTTCGCCGTGGATGCCGCCGGAGGGGCGGCGACGATCAACAATAGCGGGACCTTGGCCGGGCGCGTGCGCCTCACCGGCAATGGCGACATCTTCAACAACAGCGGCAATTTCAACGCCAACCGGACGAGCGAGTTCGGCGCCGGCAACGACGTGTTGAACAATAGCGGCCTTATGGCGGTGAGCGCCGATCAGAGCTTCGGCACGGGTACCGACACGTTCAACAATTCCGGCACCCTGCGTGTCCAGTTTCCGCTCGCCGGCATCGTCGCCTTCTCGGGGCTTGAGGCGACCAACAACAGCGGCTCGATCAACCTGGTCAACGCGCGCACCGGCGACACGCTGGATCTGGGCGGCACCTTCACCGGAAGCGGCAACAGCAACATCGTGGTGGACGTCAACCTTGCCCTGCCGAGCGCCGCCGATCGGATGGTCGTCGGCACTGCGCTGGGATCGACGGCCGTCGCGCTCAACAGGCTGGATGCGGGCAATATCCCGTTGGGCACCGGTGCCGTCGTCGTTCAGGCCGCAGCATCCTCGACGCCCACCGCCTTCTCGCTCACGGGTGGACCGATCGAGGCCGGTCTCGTCCGACTGGACATCGTCTACAATCCCGAGGCATTCAGCTATACGCTGACCGGCAGCCCCACCGACGTCGCTTACCGCACGCTGACCTTCGTCGAGGCCGCACGGAGCCTGTGGCACAAATCGGCGGAGGCCTGGTCTGGGCAGATGCGTGAGGCCCGCGATACCGCTTCCTCCGCGGCGGGGCAGGCGAGCGGGCGCTTCTGGATGCAGGGTTATGGAAGCGAGTTCGACCGCGATCTTGTCGGCAGCTTCACCGCTTTCAACGTCACCGACACGGTGGATCTGTCCTACGGCCAGGATTTCTTCGGCACCCAAATCGGGTTCGATGTCGGCGGTGGGATCGGCGCCGATGGCGGCTTCGCCCTGGGCATCACCGGCGGTTACCTGAACTCCCGGGTGAACTTCGAGGGTGCCGGCGACGATCTGAGCTTCAGCGCGTGGAACGCAGGTGCCTACGCCCGGTTCGTCGGCGGCCCGATCTTCGTCAACGCGCTCGGCAAATATGACAAGATCGACGGTGACGTGCGCAGCATAGCCGGGGGCTTCGAGGCCGATCTCGACGGACACGCCTACGGCGCCCAGGCCGAGCTCGGACTGCGCTTCGGCACCAGCGTCACCTTCGAGCCCTCGGTCAGTTTGTCATGGGTCAAGACCGAGCTCGACGGGTTCAGCGTCACCGGAACCAACGTCTCCTTCGACGAGGAGGACGGCCTCCGAGGCCGCGCCGGCGCGCGCGTCGGCGCGCCCGTCGCTATTCGCGGAGCGTCGGGCCTGTTCTATGCCGGTGCCCATTATGTCCACGAATTCCAGGGCAGAGACGGCGTGCGCCTGAGCAACGCCAACACTTCGGTGACCTTCCGGAACGGCCGGGCCGACGATTATGTCGAAGGTCTGGTCGGTCTCAACATCGCATCGGAGAGCGGTGTCAGCGGCTTCTTCGAAGCGAATACGGTCTTCAAGGATCGTCAGGGGATTGGCGCCCGTGCGGGTCTGCGGGTCAGGTTCTGAGGACAGCCCGCCGGCGGTGTCATCGCGCACCGCCGGCTTGGGCATTCCGCGACGGCTCTCCGATGATGTGATTCCAGCGGCAGTGCATCAGTGGACACGACATCGACCGCGTGAGGGATTTTGCGCGGTCCGTCTCCCTCGCGGTACGTTACCTGGTCCGCGGAGCGATGTGGTGCGGTGCGGAGAGCAGCGGGAGCCGGACTCAGCGGTTCGGCACGCTCAGAGTTTCTGATCCCGTCTGGACGCCAGAGCGAGTTTTTCGACGAGTTCGTCGGGAATCGGGCGGCTCGGCGAGAAGGTGACGCCGGTTTTGGTCGCCTTGAGCCCGGCCGCGGCAATGTCGTCGGCATGCGACGAGATGGCGCTGGGAGACAGATACAGGCCGCATTGCTTGCTGAACGCCGCATAGCCGGCGACGATCGTCTGCCCGATCCTGAATCCCGGCATGTCATAGGCGATGGCTTCTTCGGCATCGGGCAGCACGCGCGCGAGCTGCGCACGCAACCGCACCAGCCAAGGTCGAAGCTCCAGAGGCGCCTCGGCGATATAGGCGTCATGATCAGCGTACTTGGTCAAAACAGTTCCACTGGCGTGACGTTCGAGGGAAAGGCCGATCTACTCTGTTGGACCCGTTGGTCGGCCGGATCAAGCGGGCCAGGAGGAGGGTTCGAGCAGAGTTCGGTCCGATGAGCCATTGTCGACTATATCGATGCCGGCCCCCATCCAGGCACGCCTGTTCGGGTGGACGTCGTGCACGACCTTTGCATCCAGCAAACGGACGTGGCCCCGTGCACCGGACCCTTTCTCCGCATCTCGCCGCTGACGAGCGGGTTGGTCGAGTCCAGATATCACGACACGGTCCTGGCCGCTCCGCAATCGTCCCGAGTGGTGCCGCCGGAGGGGGTGATCGGCAGGTTCGAGGCTTTCCTCGATCAGCTTGGTTGGATCAGACGGATCTCCGCTTAGGACAAAAGCGCGTTGCTGCACCCGATTCGCGTCGAGAGGAAAGAGACTGGGCGCGGTGCGGAGAGGCGCGTCGGAGCCTCGCCGGCCACACGGAATCCGCATGGATCAACGGGAAAATGCAACCGTTGCACGCTAGTGGCGACGTTTGCGGCACCCCGCTGCAACTGCTCGCGACCATCTCCTTGGCGTATTCGAGTTCCATCAAGCCGGCAGCGACGCCGGACGAACCGGATACAGGATTGCTCAATGTCAAAGATCATGATCATCGCCGCAGCCGTCTCGGCTCTCGCCATCACCACGCCGGCCTTTGCGGAGGACCGAGGCAAACCCGCGGATGGTCAATCGGCCCGTTCTGGCGAACGCAGGGCCATCAGCGATGGCGCATCCGGTGGAGCTTCCAAGCCCGAGATCCGGAGTCGCGGGGCCGGAAAGCCGCGGCAGAGCCGCGAGCGGGCCGCGCGAACGAAATGCGCCAACAATTTGAAGCAGATCGGGCTCGGGAACCACTAGCGTCGAACGGGGCGGCAATCCACGGGTATAGAGAGCGGGCTTTCCGATTCACTCGGGCGCATACCGCTCCAAGCAGCGTCATCGGGATCCTCCTTCGCCCCGGAAGGGGAAACCGCCTCGCGAGAGGTGGGAACCGCATGGCCCCGAACAACGATCTGAAACACGCGGCCGCCTTACCCATCGCAGCCGCGTCCGCTGCCCTTTCGCGATGGGCCACCTCAGACCTGCGTTGTTCTGCTGGCCCATGCTCTAAGCGCCGGCCGGCGCAGCGAAGCGGGTCCAGGCGGCGTCGCGCTGTTCGGCCGGCGCTGGTTCCTGCTCCGGGCAGTTCAGGCGCAGGTGGCGATCGGCAAATGGCGCGTCGACGAAGGCGCAATGGTGCGGCGTCGGCGAGCCGGGATGTGCGTAGGGGCGGAAGTGGCGGCAGGTGACGCACATGCGCTGCACCGGAATGTCGCCATTTTCCTGCAGCGCCCGAATGATCTTGACCAGGGCGCGCAGGAAGGCAGCCTGTTCCGAGGGATCCAGAGTTTCCACCGCGGTGCCGAGGAAATCCGGCCAGTCCGCAGTGCGCAGCGCGATAGTTTCGCCTTGTTGGGTCAGTTTCAGCGTCAGCGATCGCCGGTCGGACCCCGGCGTCTTTTCGGCGAGCTGCTTGGCGACGAGGGCGCTGACCGTTTCGCTGGCGGTCGGCGCCGATACGCCAAGCAGGTGCGCGAGCGCCGCCAATTTCATGCCCTGTGGTGCCTCCCGGAGCAAGGCGAGGGCTTGCCCCTGCGTGGGCGTCACGCCCGCCAATCCCGCGCCTTTCCAGGCACGGCTGCGCAGCACCAGCCCTATTTTCGCCAGCCCCGCGGTTACCCGGCGAGACAGGGGCTCGCTGATCGAATCGAAGATCGCGGTCATTGTTCGGACTCCTAACTATTCACTTGCACGTAGCCCATGCGCTGAGTATTAGCACTCCTAACGATCCTGTCGACGCATGAGGCGGCTCGACGAGCAGGGAGATGACGATGATCCGACTTCAAAATCTTCGACGCATGGTGCTGACCGGCGTGATCATGAGCGTCGCTCTGGCGACCAGCGCGTCCGCCCATGACATCAAGGGCGCCAAGGGTAACGCCGATCGCCCCGACTTCGACATCGTGCACACCGAGATCGTTCGCACCGGCGACGACCTCGTGTTCAGCATGGCAGTGAGCGGCAAGGCGGGCGCAAGCCGGCCGGCTCCATCCGGCAAGCTCGCCGGCTCGAGCGTCTATTCCTACGTTTGGCCGACCAGCCTCAATTCGGGTGCGATCGGCTTCGAGCAGGACCAAGGAATCCTCGCGTTCGCGGTCACGTCCCACCCCGATTTCGACGATACGCCGCTCTACGACGAGAATGGCGACGGCGATAAGACCAACGATGGCGACCTTTGGCACAGTCACTGGGTCGTGCTGGTACCTGACGAAAGTTGCGGGAAGGGTGCGCTCAAGATCCGCGACATCGAGGAGGGCGCCAAGCCGAAGCTTCCCAGCACCTGGCCGGGCCTCCCCATCCTGATCGACAGCCCGGACTACAAGCCCGATCTCGCCGGCACGATCGTGACGGTGCGCGTGCCTGCGGCGGCGCTCGGCGACACCAAAGGGATCAAATTCGACGGAGTCACCGCAGGCCTCCGCATCAACGCCTCGGTCCACGCGCCGCTGGCCTGCGTCGCCAACGTCTTCGACGTCGCCAGCCGTGACCTCAGCCTGCCCGGACGGGTGATGAAGTAGGGGCCGTCTGTCGGTCAAACGGACTATCAACCTTCTGGACACGAGGCACACCATGAGCGGCTCCGACCCCTTCACATTGATCACACCCACTCCGGCGGCCGGTTTCGACCTGGCGGTCAGGCTCGCCCGCCTGGCCGTCAAGCTGGCCCAGCCCTCCGCCGAGATCCGCACGCGGCTGCGTGCGGCGTACGAGCAGGACAGCGAGCAACTGATTGCGGCCAGCCAGGTGACGGCCACCCACTTTCAGACGATCGCGGCTGCCAACGATTATTGGCGCGCTTCCGGAGCGGTGACGTGACCGGCGTCATCCCGGCCGCACCGCCGTGGGACGTGGCGCAATGGTTCAACACCGATCGGCCGCTGGACCTCGCCGCGCTGCGCGGCCGGGTGATCGTCCTCGGCGCGTTCCAGATGCTCTGCCCCGGCTGCGTCGAGCACAGCATCCCGCAGCTCAAGCGGGTCCATGCCCTTTTCCCGCCCGGCGACGTCGCGGTGATCGGGCTCCACTCCGTCTTCGAGCACCACGAGGCGATGGGTGCGATCGCACTTCGCGCCTTCCTGCACGAATATCGCGTAGAATTCCCGGTTGGCATCGATCGGCCAGGCGGCGGCGATCCGACGCCGCTGACCATGCGGGCTTACGGGATGCAGGGGACCCCGACGACGATCCTGATCGATCGGAAAGGGCGGCTGCACCGCCAGACGTTCGGCCACCTGCCCGACCTTCAGCTCGGCGCCGAGGTCATGGCGCTTGTGCGGGCGGGCCCGGGATTGCCGGACCAGAACGCGGGGGCGGGGGCGGTCTGTTCAACGACGGGTTGCGCCCTCATGTGACGGGGCGGAGAGCATCGAAGCTGCGGAGCCGTCATGCCGTCACGCGCAGGCCGGCGTTCGTCGCATGGGCAGCCGAGCGAAGAGGGAACAGCAGGTTGTTGGTGAACTATCCTGCACGCTCAAGACCTGTCGGGATGCCGGCCTCGACGTAGCGCGCCTCAACCAGCAGCAGGCGCAGCGACGCCTTGCTCCGCAACCGGCAATCCGCTCAAGGATTTGATCTCCTTCAGCGCGAACATCGTGTGCATCTCCTTGATGCCGGTCAGCCGTCGGATCACGTTCATCGAAAATTCGGCATAGGCATCGAGATTGGCGGCCACCACCTGCAACAGGAAATCGGCCTCGCCGGCGATGGAGTGACAGGCAATCACCTCGCAGAGCCCAAGCACCTCCTCCTCGAAACGGCGCGCCTCGCTTTCTGAGTGGCTGTCGATCCGCACGCGAACGAAGGCGAGGACGCCGAGGCCCAGCGTGCGGCGGTCGAGCACGGCCTGATAGCCTCGGATCACCCCTTCCTGCTCGAGGCGGCGGACTCTCCGCCATGCCGGGGAGGTCGACATCCCGACGCGCTCCGCAAGCTCCTGATTGGTAAGGCGGCCGTCCGCCTGAAGGGCGCGCAGGATGCGAATGTCTCCTGCGTCCAGCTTCACGTTGGGCATGTTCTACCTCGATCTGTCCGGTTTACGGGCAAACTCTACCGCTATGAGGCTGCTCCGTCGAGGACTTGGGCAGCACCTTCCAGCCCTGTTGGGCTACACCGGTGAAGCTTGTCCAGGTGCGAACCGCTGTGGTGGCGAAGAGGAAACGGGCTAGCCGAAAGGAAGGACATTTCCATGCTGACCGGCTTCTCCGCACCCGGCCCCGTCGACGAACTCGGCGACTTTGCGCCCGTCGCAGTCGGCCGCGCGGCGCGCTTCGACATCGCCTTCTCGATCGACGATCTGGAATTGGTTCGCTGTCCCGCGGACGCCTGCCATGACTGAGCTCGATGGCCGCCGTATCGCGATCGTGGTCGATCCGTCGCTTCCGCCCGGCCTCATCGCCAACACCGTGGCGGTGATCGGCATCGGCCTGGGAGCGGCGGCGCCATGGCTCGGCGGCGATCGCCTCGTCGATGCCGATGGCCGCGTGGTGATGAGCAGCGCCAGCCGGCCGGTGCCGGTGCTCCAGGCCGACGCGGCGGCGCTCGCCGGCTTGCTGACCAAGGCGTGTCCGGTACCGGACGGCGCCGTCCTCGTTCCTTTTCCGCACTATGCCCGCGCGATCCATGACTTTGCCGCGTTCCGGGACGGGTTCGCGACACACCGGCTGAGCGAGGCGCGGATCGACGGCATCGGGCTCGCCGGGCCCGGCAAGTGGGTCCGATCGCTTACGGGCTCCTGCGGGCTTCTGAGGTAATGGTTCGACCACGTGGCGGTGCAACGTCGGACCGCCCGGTGAAAGCCGACGTTAGCCGCCGGCCCGGACGGGCTGACGGGTGCAGCCGGTCGGTAAGCAGGCACCATTCCGGGGTAAGAAGCACTACCAGTCTGGACGTGGAGAGACGGTAAGTGGTTTCGGCCGCTCCGTTCTGACAGGGTCGTGCGCGGAGGTTCGCTATCGACCATGCGCCAGGTGGACGAGGGGATAAGGCCTGCCCTGGCCGTCGCGTGCCGAGCGGCCGATGCGGCGAAAGCCCATGCGCTCGTAGAAGATGATGGCTCGTCCGTTCTGCTCGTTCACATCCGTCGTCATGCCGGGATGGAGAGCAAGGCCATGCCGAACGAGCGCCGCACCGACGCCGGTCCCATGCACGGCAGGATCGACGAAGAGGGCATCCATGTGGCCGGTGTCCATCAGCATGAAGCCGATGGGGTGATCGCTGCCGTCCACGGCAAGCCATGACGAGGCCGACGGCAGGAAGCCTGACACCAATGCGTCGAGGGCGGCGCGATCTTCCGGCGTGAGGAAGTCGTGCGTGGAATCGACGGCGTTGCGCCAAATCTCAAGGATACGCTCCCCGTCGCTCGGCCGGGATTTTCTGATCGCGATCATGGGCGGCCACTATCACCTGCTCGCGGCTGCTCGCAATCGAGCGCGCTCCCCGCGATGGGTCAAGGTCTCCAGACTTCAAAGGGTCTGAGATCGCGAGGCGGTGAGCGGTCGGGACAGAGCCGCTGCCGTCGGAACGGATCGGAAGCAGAGAGAGCTTACGGGTCGAAGCGCTGCGCGAAAGCCGATATTCGACAACATCGCGGCCGAAGCACGACCAGGGTGCAAAGCAGCCTTTCCCGAACACTCCTCGCCGTATACGCAAGGTCAGACCATGAACCCTGACCAGCCCTGGATGTGGACTGCTTACGCGCGCGCGCTCGAAATCCTTGAGGGTCGGGCGAGCGGCCATGCTCTGGCGATTATCCGCAAGCTCGCGCGCAGAGGCTTCGCGCCGGCCTTGAACGTGCTCAGCGACTACGTGCCCAAGGCAGTAGCCATCCGCCTGCTCAGAAGCGCCGCACGTCGAGGCCACGCGGCGTCCGCGTACAATCTGGCGATCACCTATCTGAACGGCGGCGACATGGGCCGGTACAGAGCAGCCCTGGCGCGCGCTGCCAAACTCGATCCTGACGCTCGCGAGGAGTTGCGCAGCTTCAAGACCCGTTTCCCCCACGAGGTGATGCGAAGCCATCGCCGGCTGGAACCTGATCGAGATTGATCTCGCCGGTGGTCGGAGCACGTGACAGCGAGGGCTCGGCCCGCCGCAGCCAAACGGATTATCGGCTAGACTTGGCGTATGCCGCCGCCCCCGCAGACCGCCGCGCCGAAGCCGACTTTGGTGGTCGGGTCAGGCGATCGCAGCCCGGAACACATGGGAGTATGGAAAAACTGCGTTCAGCGGGCACTTTCCGCTCGTTTGTGAGGCTGAACCTGCGGAGCTACTGCCTCGGCGTCGAAGCACGAAGATCGAGCGCCGCGTAGGCTGACACCCAGTCGGGTGGCTCCTTCTCGAGGCTTCCATCCACTTTGATCCCACGCTCTCGGGCCCATCGGTAGGCCCACATGGGTCCGAACCGCGTCGCGACGGCCGGAGAGCGCTGATAGGCCGGATCCGACTGCGCCTCCGCAAGCGAGACGAACCGGTACTCCAGCTCTTCGAAGATTTCGAGAATGCGATCGTTCACGGCCGCGTTGAGGCTGTTCAGGTGCAGCACGATGATGTCCGGAGGACGATAGCCCGAAATTCTTTCGTTGAGCGCGCTGTAATATTGGATTTGCTGCCTCGTGTGATCGAGATAGGCTTGCTCGATCCGCCGGCGCATCGGCCGATCCTTCTCTGCACAGGCACGCTCGTAAGCCTTGTTGAAGAGAAAGTCCGAGGTGTCGATCGTCGAGGCGGCCATCCGGTAGCCATGGCCCGCCAGGAGCTGCTCGATGGCGACCCGCTTCTCCTCGGTATCGCCGACATGGTTGTAAGGGAAACGGAAGAAGCGAAGTGACCGGCCTTCGGCCTGTGCGAGCGCCTTGCTGGCCCGCTGACCTTGCACGACTTCCTGTTCGATCTCGCCGAGAGAAAGATTGTTGCTGTCGGCGTGGGAAAAGCTGTGGTTCGCCAACTCGAATTCACCCCGGTTCCAGTCTCGGAGGATGGTAAGTCCATGCTCTCCGAAATCGCGAAGCTTGATCTCGTTGACGAAGCCGGTCGCAGGGGCGTGCCTACTCAGCAACGATCGCTGGATTTGTCTGCTCGCATGCAGAGCTTTCTTGCCAGCGACGCGCGGTTCTTCGTTGCTTGAAGAGACGAAGGGCAGGTCGTCATAGGTCAGAGCAACGGACCGGACGGACGTCCGAGCGGACACGGAGGGTGGGGCAGGTGTCTGCTCAGGCGGTGACTGGGCCGATGCCGGTGTCGCCTGCAGCGCGGCGCACATGCCGGCGACCAACTTCCAGACATCCATATTCAACCCCTCCCCAGGTGCCTTGCATGCTGACCGCCGGGGAGCCCTTCGTGTAGCTCTCGATCACCAAAATGCGGTCACGTGTTGCTCGCGCGCGACCGCTGCCGAACCCTGCGAGCTGATCGGCGAGATCGTGCTCGCTTGTCGACGGCTCGAAAGTCGGTGGGGGGAGCGACAGGGCTGTCGCCCAGCCGTCATGGGGCTGCGCTTCGAACCCCGGAGAGGATCGCCCTGGTGGCGATGCACAAGTTGGCCGCGAACGCCGTTCCGGGTGCGATCTGGTATGTGGATGCGCCGTTCCGCCGCAATTCATCCCGCCTCAATGCTATTGTTCTAAGGCCGCTGGCGAAGCCGCCGAGTTCGTACCAGATTACCCAGTATCGCCCGGCTTGATAGGCGCGGAGAAAACGCCGGCTTGGAACACGGCCGTCGACCACGTCGATGCTGTTGAACGGACCGCCTGCGTCGGACATCGGTGTCGAGTCCTTGAAGAACCGATTCAGCTCGGTGGACACCTCGACCGGTACTTGCATGAGCGAATGGACGACAATGTCCTCGCTGAGCGGGCAAGGTGGAAATACAGGCGTGTCCGGCAGGTTGCGCTCTTTCCAAGTCTCGGGAGGCAATGGTTCAGCTTGAAGCAGCGCGCCAGTCATGATGATCGCGATCATTCTAACCTTCCTTGTGCTGCCCAGCCGATGTCCGTGGGGCTACCATGATCATGAGCAAGGCTGGAGCGACTTCATTCCGTTGGGATCCTGACAACAGGGGAAGGTGCATCCCAGTGGAACTGGAGGGAGGCGCTCGGAAACATCGGGAGGATCTTCGACCGCCGCCTTAACTGCGCCAGGAAGGGAGGCTCTACGAGAGGCCCGCAAGTTAACGCAATGAGAGGCTTCATGCGTCCATAACGGTCCACCAGGGAGGCAAGCGCATGCGATATCGGTTCACCGCTGCACTCGTCTCGTCGAGTCGCTGGGCCGCTGTCATAGCCGCCTTCGCCGGAACCGCTTCGGCTACAATGGCGCAGCCGGCCCCGCACTTGAGTGCCGGCTCCAAGCTCGACGTTACCGCCAGTGCCGAGCAACAACCTGGCGATGGCGTCGCCGGGCTGACCGCCCCCGGACGCTGTCTTTCGCGGAGCACTATGAACGGCGCTCGTATCGTTGCTTTGGGTGTCCATGACGGCGGCATTCCCACGCAGTTCGCGATGGCTGGCGAAGACTCGGTGGTGGGCCTGACGGGCGTGTTCGCCGATGTCACCGGTCCGCCCCTCATCCTGATCCTGTCGAGCCTGGACCCGACCATCTGGGATTTCGCGCATGTCCCCCGGCATCGGCTGCGCGCTGTCATCACCTATGGCGCCCCCCAAGCCCTTGCGCATCTTTCCCCCGACGTCGAGGTGCGCTTCGTCGAGCGCCCCCGTTCCGGGGCGGATGATCGTACGGCAGAAGGAGCATGCTTGCGGCGTCCCTGGCTCGACCTACGAGCCCGGCTACGCACGCGAGCTGCTCGCTGCCGGGGTCACCCGCGCGCTCGGGCGCGGCATCGAGGTCTTCAGGGGTGGCGGGAACCCCACTGGCCTCCACGCAGACGGCGGCACTCCGGGCCAAGTCAATCTGGACCGTATTGTCCCCACGATGCTCCGCTCCACCCGGCAGATCTCGCGCGACCCGCTACCGCCAGAGCACGAAGGCCTTCAGGTGCTGCTCCGCACCGGCGCAATTCGCATTGCCAGACCCGAGGAGCTGGACGCGTGGAGCGCGGCGGCAACGAGGGCGAGCCCCGTCGGCATTCTGCAGCGCACGCGCCTGGAATCAAGGTTCGCTTATGTGCTCTCGCGTCCTACGCCACTCCCGAGAGAGTCGATCGCCTTGTTCATCGTTCCGGCGGATGTGCCGATGCCGGTGGACCCCACGCGGCGAAGCACTTTCTTGCTCATGGCAGATGGGTCCTGCCGGGGCTCGGATATCCAATGCCCTGACGCTCCGATCATTCTCAAGGCTCTCGAGGCTGGTTGGCAGACGCCGTTGACGGTGCTGATTGCGACGGCTCTTGTGGCCCTTGCAGCCGGTGCGACGGCAAAGCGAGCACGGTCGCTCCGGCCTGTCGTTGCGAGGGCGGTGCTGGCGCTGGCGCTGGCGCCGGCAATCGGCATCTTGGTGTTGCCGGAAAACCCGGTCGACGAGCTTTATGCGCAGGCCGCGACCCTGACGTGGATCGTGCTGGTGGGCCTTGGTTGGGCCAGCGGGCGCCGCCCGGACGGCGAAAATGGTGTTCCGAGCTTCTCCCGAATCGCGCTGATCGTCATATCCGCGAGCATCGCTGGGGCCGGGTTGCTCCTCTTCACAAAACATCATCGAGACTGGGAGCGCGCGCGCGCGCGGCGAGAAGAACAGGCGCTTCGCCTCCGCCGCCAGGAAAACGAGGCGCTTCGGTGCATTGCCGCTATTGCCAGGCGTGAGCCGGAGGCCGATGCCCAAGCCGACGTATCGCGCAACGACCCCACACCGATCGGCCTCACATACACTCCCCATCATGGGGAGACGATCACATCCTATAACGAGGCGTGCAAAGAGCCGGTGGGCGGCTCGTACAAGGCAACCGGCAAGTGGTTCCAGGATACCCAACGCGGGTACACCTTCTTCGCTCGCGCACCGAGCGAACCGGCATGCGAACGTGCGGGCGAGAATTATGTGCGACGCTACAATCGGACAATGGCAGCGCTGGCGCGGGCTCCGGTGGACCGGTTCTGCCGGCGTGCAGGCGCGGGCGGCATCGAGGCAAGGCCAACGAAGACCCCTTGAGCAATCCGGCACGATAGCGAGGGCCCGGATAATCCGGAAGTACCACGCCCGAGTCCGTCATCAGACTGCCCTCAGGAACGAGACATCTGCGGCCTAAAGCGCATGAACCAACCGGCGGTGCATCGACCTGCGCAAACCCGTGGTAGGCCAGAAGAGGACGCGAAGCCGGCCAAGCGGCGAGTCCGTACCCTAGCTCGCAGGTTGTCGAACGGACCGGAGCGCCGCTTCGCCCGGTCTGGCGTGAGCCGTCGGCTGATGTCAGGCCGCACACTCGCCGGGCCTCCGAACCTCATCTCCGCGCCCGCGCAAAGAAGTGACCGCCGCGGTGGCGGCTGAGGTGTCTTTGGCAGTGGGCTCCGTTCCACAATTCCATCATCTATCGTTCCTCGCCCGACCAGGGTCCAACGTTCGCCCGGCGCAGGGATCCTCCCGCAGACGCAACGTCGATTGCAGATTATAACAGTGCTGTTATATTGGCTCCATGTTGCAATCCATGACCCTCGGAACCTCCCTCCGTCACCTTCTCGGACTGCTCGATGGTGACGTCCAGCGCGCCTACGAGGCTGCGGGCCTGGACTATCGCCCGCGGTTCACGCCCGTGGTCCGCGCACTCGTCGGCCTGGGGCCGCAATCCATCCGCGCGATTGCCGTTCATTCGGGGCTGACCCACTCAGCCGTCAGCCAGACGGTCGCGGCGATGGCGAAGGCGGGCCTCGTGACGTGCGCCGCCGGGCGGGACGAGCGCGAGCGCATCGTGACGGCCGCGCCCAGGCTGATCGGGATGGTGCCGGTTCTCGAGCGGATCTGGGCAGCGACGAACGCCGCAGCTGCGGATCTTGACGGCGAACTGGCATACCCATTGTCGGGCATCGTCGCCGAGGCCATCGCCGCATTGGAAGCGACGCCGTTCGGGGAACGGTTGGCGAAGAAGCAGACGGGTGACGCATGTTGAGGCTCGTACTGGCCGCGCTGACGATGATTGCGGTACCGGCCCTTCAAGCCGCTCCACGCCCGGAGGCAAGCGAACGCAGGGCCGTCCTGGACAGCGTCGCCGATCTCGTTCGCGCGCGCTACGTTCAAGCCGACCGGGCCGAGCGCATCGCGACCACCCTCCGCGCGGATGCCCAAAGCGACCGCTTCGCCGACGCCGCCACCCCGGAAGATTTCGCGGCCAGGGTCACCGCGCGGCTCCGCATGATCAGCGGCGATGGGCATTTCGCGCTGGAGCGGCGAGGCGCCGCCCCGGACGGCGGCGAAGACCGGGCCGAGATGGAGCGCTGGTATGGTGCGCACGTCAACCATGGCTTCGAGCGGGTGGAGCGGCTGAAAGGAGGCATCGGCTATCTCGACCTTCGCGTATTCGCCCCCGTCGAGATGGGCGGCGATCTCGCGGCAGCGGCGATGACGCTGCTCGCACAATCGCCTGCGTTGATCATCGACCTGCGCCGGAATGGCGGTGGCATGGACGACATGACGCGCCTGCTCGCCGCCTATCTGCTCGACGACGTCCGCGAGATGAGCGGCAAATATGATCGTCCTTCCGGCCGGACAACGCGATATTTCACGCCGGCCAGGGTCGAAGGACGACGCTTCGGCGGCTCCAAACCCGTCTATATCCTGGTCTCGCAGCGGACCTTCTCGGCGGCCGAGGCCTTTGCCTACGACCTGCAGGCGATGAAGCGCGTTATCGTGGTTGGCGAGCGCACCGGGGGAGGCGCGCACCCGTTCGAATATCGGTCGGCCGGTCACGGCTACATGCTCTCCTTGCCCGAGGGGCGTTCCGTGAACCCGATCACCGGCACCGATTGGGAAGGCACCGGGATCAAGCCCGACGTCGAAGTTCACCCTGACCAGGCTCTGGAGACGGCCCTGTCGCTCGCCCAGGCGCGGATGTGAGCTTTGCGCCCCGAGTTGGCTGCCGCTTCCGGCTAGGGTGGGCCCGGTCCACCGCCCGGCTATGGTGCACGTGCGCGCTCTTGGTTCGGCTGCCGCCTCGCATCGGTCGCGTTCGCCTTCTCGGCAGGGTTCGACTATCGTGTCCGCACCGGCAGGGCAGAAAGTGGATAGATGACGAAGGCAAACCGCAATGCGACGCCGCGGCTCGACGAGCATCCGGGCGAGGGGGCCGTGCGCGGAACCCAGCGGATGGAGATCTTCGCGGACGCCGTGTTCGCGATCGCCTTCACCCTGCCGCTTCTGGAAATCAAGCTTCCGGAAGCCGGCCCGGGATTCGGCGCCGCTTTGCTCGATCTCTGGCCCTCGTACCTCGCCTACATTCTCTCGGTGCTGGTGATCGGCATCTACTGGGCCCACCACCATTTTTCCGGGGCGATCTATCGGACGACGGGCCACCATTTCCTGCTCGCGACCTTGCTCTTCCTCTCGCTGATCGCCTTCATCGCCTTTCCGACGCGCGCGTTCGCCGAGCGGCTGAGCGATCCGCAGACCCGCGAAACCGGCGCGATTTTCTATGTCTGCGCACTCGCGGCGCTTTCGGCCACGTGGCTGCTCAAGTGGAAAACCGGGTGCAAGACGAACGACGTCGATGATCGCCTGGATGCGAATTATGTCCGTCGCCTGACTCGCAAATATGAAGTGACCACCGGCCTGCTGCTTCTCGCCGCGGCGATCGCATTCCTGCGGTGGGAAGCCGGGCTCGCGCTCGCCGCGGTGGTGACGCTCGCGAACCTGCGTGCGCCCGAGACCCCGCGCTATATCGAGGAGGCGCCGGCGATCGAGGGCGACACCTGACCGCCGGTTTCGCCGCTACTCCTTGGTCTCGATCGGCAAAGGCGATGGTTCCCGCAGCGCCTCGATCTCCCGGGCGGTGCGCTCTGCCGGATCGGTTGCGATGACTTCCAGGGTCGCGACGCGCTCCTGGAGCCTGGTCACGAGATTGCGCAAACGCTCATTCTCTTCGTCGATCGACTTGACGGTCTTGACCGGCCGGGCCTGGGTGTCGACGAAGAACTCGGCGTAGCCGCACTGGACGCAGCGGCGCGCGCTCAGTTCGGCAGGCTTGGCGCCGAAGCCCATCACGGACTTCCAGAAGCCCGGTTCGCCGTCCATCCACTTCACGCGGCCTCCGGTATCGGGAAGGTACAGGAAGCCTTCCGACATCTGGCCCCGGCATTTCACGCAATCGGCCATGTTCGTCCTTTCGGCAAGCGGTGCATTGCTTACCTAATACACCCACGTATGTCGTTCGCGCAAGCGGACGGACGGCGTGCAGAGGTGCTGCGGCGCGTCGGTGTTCTTCGGCGGGCGAATGCGGTCGCGATGCCGATCCGGCGCATGTCGAGAAAGTCAGTCGGCGTCGCGTTACCGGACCGTCGCACGCCCCTGCACCTGGCGTGCGAGCATGTCCAGGATCAGATCCCGCAGCTCGTGCTTGGCCTGCTCCGGACTGATTTCGTCACCCGCGGCGGCCTGCGACAGCGCCTCCGCCGCACCGAGAAAGGCATGCAGGCCCGCCACGCCGACGTCGCCGGACGGCGATGCCGGCGCCAGCGCGGCGCGGAATTTTTCCATGAACGGAGCAGCGCGGTCGCGCCGGATCGTCTGAAGCTCGGGTGTGCCGGAAAGCGCCGCGACCAGGTCTCCGATCTCGCGGCCCTCGGTCAGGACGCAGTCCACATAGGCTCTGGCAAGGACCTCCGCCCGCGCCTCGGCGGTCGGTGCGCTTGCCGCGATCGCGCGATCGATCTTCTCGTTCTGACGCTGGTCGAAGCCCAGATAGAGGGCCGCCAGCAGCCCGTTTCGATCCCCGAAATGGTCGTAGACGACCGGCTTGGTGACCCCGGCGCGTGCCGCCAGATAGCCCAGGGTAAGCGCACCCGTCCCCTCGGTACGAACGATCTCCCAGGCCACCGAGAGCAGCTGAACGGCGCGGTCCGACCGCGTGAGCCGCTGGCGCGGGTTCGGCGAGGCAGGCGGACCGGGGGGGGCGGTGTCTCTTGTCAACTCTATATACCAATGGTAGGTTACTGTTGGTAAGTCTAGGGCCGGAGGTTCGGCTCGGCAAGTCGTGGAGGCCAACGTGCACGCGCTCATCGTCGTCGCTCATCCCAATCCGCAATCGCTCACCCACCATGTCGCGGCGACGGTGCGATCCGGCATCGAGGAAAGCGGGCATTCCGCCGAGATCGCGGATCTGGCCGCAGAGGGGTTCGACCCGCGCTATTCCGCCGCCGATCAGGCCGCTTATGTGAAAGGGGACGCCATCCCCGACGATGTCGCAGCCGAGCAGGCGAGGATCGATCGCTCGGACTCGCTTGTGCTCGTCTACCCAATCTACTGGTGGTCGTTCCCCGGCCTGCTCAAAGGCTGGATCGACCGGGTGTTCGTCAATGGCTGGGCCTATCAGGAGACCGATGCCGGCATCGAGAAGAAGCTGGCTAGGCTGATGGTTCATCTCGTCGGCATCGGCGGAGCGGATCTCGGAACCTATGCGCGGCGCGGCTATCAATGGGCGATGCGCACCCAGATCGAGCACGGCATCTTCGACTATTGCGGCGCCAGCGTCGTGCGATCGGAGCTTTTTCTGCCTCCGGAGAGCGGAGACTGGTCGGAGCATCTTGCCACGGCGCGCACGATCGGGGCCGACATGTTCCGGGACGAACGCGTCGAAATAGCCGCGTAACGGTCTGAACGCGCGCCGGCGCAAGGCGCAACTGCAGCGCGCAAGCGACAGCTTGCCGGCGGCTCGGATCGCTGCGGAAAGGGAGCGGGACGCGGGAGGCCCGAGGGGCACGAACCCGCGCCAATCCCGTGGCCGATTGCAGGCGACCGCGATCCTGCCTGTCCACAAGCCGGCAACCTCGCCGCCTCGCCAAACCGTCTCTCGCGAGCATTTGCGCCTGCCTACGTAATCGTACGTATCGGCGCCCGCCGAGCCGCACCTAGGTATCTGTTTCGAACTGATTGTCGGAGCGCCTCCAGGGCCAATCGCGGAAGAGAGAACGCGGTGCCCACTGTGCGCTGCAGCAAACAACTTGGGCCAAATCGTCCGCTCCCGCGTCGGCCCGGCTATATTAGCAATCGATCATACCTGATCCAGCTAGACATCAGATCTAAACCAGGAAACCCCATGAAGAGCACACTTCTTTCGAGTGCGGCGGTGGCTGCACTTGTCTACGCGACGCCTGCGTTCGCGCAGAGCAATTCGGCCGACCAGCAGGAACTCGTCTCGCTGCTCCGGGCGCAGGCGGCGGAGATTGCCGCGCTGCGCGCGCGTCTCGACAAGATCGAGGGCGCCGGCACGGCACAGGCCGGCGGCGCCGCGCCTCAGCTGGTGCAGCCCACCCAGCCGGTCGCCACCGGCCAGCGCATGGCTCTCGCCAACGAGGAGAATGTGCAGGATTCCTTCGCGCCGCAGATCGTGCCGCCGGGACCTGCCGACCAGGATGTCGCCCAGGCGCGTGCCGCGATGAACGTTTCCAACGTCACCGCGGAATGGCGCGGCGGCCTGCCGACGTTCCGCTCCGCGGACGGCAAGTATATGTTCAAGATGCGCGGCCGCATCATCAACCACGTCAGTTCGACCTTCGGATCGGACTATGAGGGCCGCAACATCACCACCACCGGCGCGCGCGCGCTGCGTATCGGCATCGAAGGCGCGGTCGGTCCGCACTTCTTCTACCAGTTCGAAAACGACTTCGCCGACAACACGTCCGACGTCGGCACCATGTTCGTTGGCTGGCGCGACAGCACGGGCGGGATTTCGTACGATGTGCGTTTCGGCAACATGTTCAACGATCGCAGCTTCGAAGGCTCGAGCGGCTCGGACGCGCCGCCGTTCCTGGAGCGCAACGTCGTCGCGACTTCGATCATCCCGCAGCGCGGCTTCTACGGCATGGCGCTGATGCCCCGCATCTTCTGGAAGACCGGACACGCGTCGATCACGATCAGCGGCGACAGCGTCGACGCCAGCCAGGCGGTCGGCGACAGCCGTACCGTGCTCGGTCGCGCGCACTGGAACCCGCTCAAGACCGATCGCTCGATCGTGCATCTCGGTCTCTGGGGCTTCGACGAGAAGCTGGCCAAGGGTCCCGGCACGCTGACCCGCAACACCGTCATCGGCGGCCGCTTCAACGGCGCGCTGCGCGTTTCCACCGGCCCGGTGGTCGGCGGCACCGGCACGACCGGCTACGGCGTCGAAGCCGGCGGCTATGTGGGCCCGTTCTGGGTAATGGGCGAGGCCGGCCGGCGCGAGGCGCGGCTGAATGCCGGCCGTGCGGACTTCGAGACCAAGGCATGGAGCCTGTCGGGCGGCTGGTTCGTCACCGGCGATCTGCCCCCGTACAATCCGCGGCTCGGCACCTTCGCCCAGCCCCGCGTGCTGCGGCCGGTGTTCGATGGCGGCCCGGGTGCGATCGAGGTTCTCGCGCGATACGAGAATATCGACTTTTCGGGCCTGCCCACCGGTGGCGAGGGGTCCGCGGCGACCGCGGGCGTGAACTGGTACCTGGACAGCATCATGCGTCTCCAGTTCAACTTCATCCACTGGAACACGAACAATCTCGCCGGCGCCTATACGGGCAAGGACAGCGGCGAGACGATCAGCGCGGGCTTCGGCGTCACCTTCTAAGCCGCGTATCCGCACAAGTGGCTGTCGCTCGTCCAGGAGCGGCAGCCACGATCGCGTTCAAGACGATGCCGTGTCGTCCTCCTTGGGGGCGACACGGCATCATGCGGTATGCGGAAATCTGCTGCAGCTCGGCCGTTCCTCTGCGGTGCCGATCAGCCCACGCTCATGGGCCGAGAGCTCGGAGGTGGTGGCAGCAAAGGGATAGCTTGGAGCGCCGTCCGCGCGTCAGGATGCGCTTCAGCGCCGAGGGAGCGATGTCCCGTTACATGCCGCCGGCGGATTCTGGTCGCCGGAGGCGGGCGCGCCTTCAGCCGGCCTTGCGGTCGGTCTCGGCCGGGGCGGGGACGAACGGCGAGATGTGACGCAGCGCGAGGCGCATCAGCAGGATGGCGACCAGCGCGGTGAGCAGCGCCGGCCAGAACGGATTCTCGACGAGCAGGTCCATCGAGCCGGTACCACCGGCAGCGACGATCGACCCGAGAAGATATGCGCGTTCCATCCCGCTCTGATGCCGCATCAATGGTCACGGGCCGGTAACCCGAGCGGTCCGTAAGAACACGGAGGTCACGCTCTATCACTGCTCAAGCCGCTATTTCACGAACGACGAGCTGGCCAGGATTCGCGACGTTTAGGCTGCCCCGCATCCTGCCGGCCGATCCGCGCTCCGTCCTTTCAAGAATCCTTAAGAGAGCGCCACTAAGCCGTTGGAGGGGCTTGGGGCATATCAGGTTCGAGATGGGCAGATTCGCAGAGGATCCGACGGATACGGGACTCGCCTCCCGGCCGGGCTCCGTGCGCCCTGTCGCCCTTGCCGCCGCGATGCCGACAGGTCGCCGCCGGTCGGGCCCGGATCGTCCGCCTGGCCGAAGCCCGGGATCGCCTTCGCCCGGAGTCGCTGCGTGGCGCTGAAGCGGATCCGCCGGGATCAGGCCCGCCTGGGCATGTTCATCGAGTCGTTCGACGGCTCTTGGTTTCGGCATCCCTTCTGGAAAAGCCGCTTCGTCATCGCGAGCGCCGAACAGCTCGCGGCGGTGCTCGACAGCGACATTCCGGGGCTGGTGATCGACACGTCCAGAGGCTCCGACGTCGCGGGCGCGGCAACGCCTGCGCCGTCGCACGGCGCCGAGGTTGCCGGAATTGCGCCGGCTGGGGTCGGCGCCGCGCCGTCTCGCGCCGCGCCCCCGCCGATGCCGGTCGCTCCTCCGAACCCGTCGCGCGCCGAGGAGCGGGCACGGGCCGAAGCCGCGGCGGTGGTCAGCCGCTCGAAGAAGGTGGTCCGCGGAATCTTCGACGGTGCGCGGCTCGGCAAGGCGATCGAATCGGAGGCGGTGGTCGCCGTGGTCGAGGACATTTCTGCAACGATCGAGAAGAACCGCGCCGCCTTCCTCAAGGTCGTGCGGCTCAAATCCAAGGACGAATATACCTATCTTCACTCGGTCGCGGTCTGCGCGCTGATGGTCAGCTTCGCGCGGCAACTCGACCTCAACGACCGCGTGACTTCCGAACTCGGCACGGCCGGCCTGCTCCACGACATCGGCAAGACGGCCGTGCCCAGCGATGTCCTCAACAAGCCGGCCCGGCTCAGCGCCGAGGAGTATGCCCTCGTCCAGACCCACCCCGAACAAGGCTATCGCCTGCTCGTCGAGGCAACGGGCGTCCCGGAACTCGCGCTCGACGTCTGCCGGCATCATCACGAAAAGGTCGATGGCACCGGCTACCCGCACGGCCTAACCGGCGCCGAGATCAGCCTCGCCGCGCGGATGGGCGCGATTTGCGACGTCTACGACGCACTGACGTCGAACCGCGCCTACAAGCGCGCCTGGTCGCCGGTGCAGGCGATCACGGAGATGGCCGGGTGGCATGGGCAGTTCGATCCGGACCTGTTGTTCACGTTCATGCAGAGCATCGGAGTCTTTCCTGTGGGGATGGTCGTACGCCTACGATCCAACCGGCTCGGCGTCGTTCTCGATCCCGGGCGCCGCGCGTCGACCGCCCGCGTGCTCGCTTTCTATTCCATCGCCCGCAATTCGGCGATCGCGCCCGAGGCGATCATCCTCGCGGACGGTGCCTATGGCGATGCGGTCGTCGCCAAGGCCGATCCGGCGCACTGGGGCGCGGCTGCCAGCGAAGCGGCTGCCCTCTATGTGCCCAGCAACAGGGCCGCGGCCTGATCCCCTGGACGCTTGGTTTCCAAGCCGCATCCGAATACCCTCGGATTCTCACGAGCATTGCAGCCGGGCGCGGCACGCGGCAGAAGCGCGCGCGCAAGGTCCGGATCTTCGGCGCCGCCCCCCATCGCCCGCAGGCGCACGGGGCCGGCATTCGTCTCCCGGTCCGATCAGGAAACACGCATGCCAGTCTCGGTCCAGATCAAGTGCATCAACACCTTCCGGCGCGCCCATCCGTGCCGCAAGATCAGCGATATCGGCGGATTCACCGATCGGCAGTGGAAGATCAGCGTCCATGACGCGATCGACCATATCGAAAGCGGCGCCTGGGAATTTTTCGTGATGGTCGGCGCCGAGCGCCGGCGAGTGGTCGTCGCGTCGCTGGACGGACGCAAATATCTGAAGGCCGAAGGCGACGACGAGGCCCCCGAGACCTTGCTCGCGCTGCCCCAATGCCGCGACGCGGATTACTGGACGCTGGGCTGAGAGCGGCCTGACGGGTTCGCGTGCGGAGAGGCGCCGCCCCTCCGCACGCACCGTCCTCAGAAGCGAATGCCGAAGCCTGCAACTGCCTGGTGACGCCGCATGTGGATGCTGGCGGCAACGTCGTCGCTCGTTGCACTGGTGCCGGTCGGCACCGTGAAGCTGTCGCGGCCGTAATCGGTATAGGCATATTCGATCTTGCCGTAGAGATCGAAGCCGAACGGCACTTCGAGGCCGGCTCCGAGATGGAAGCCGCTGCGAGTCTTCTTGCGCGCATAAGGCTGGTAATCCTTGTCAGCCTTGGCCGCGTCGAAATCGGTGTAGCCGAGCCGGGTCGAACCCATCGACCAGCCGCCCTTCGCATAGAGCATCGCGCCCGGGCCGATGATCCAGCCGGTGCGCACGCCGGCCGAGACGGTGCGCTTGACCTTGCCGCAGCCCAAGTCGTCGGCGGAAATCTCCCGGCACACCTTCGCGCCGGTCTGCTCGACCCCGGCATAGGCGCCGACCAGCGCGCTTGCCCCGACCGGGTGATCGTAGCCGCCTTCGATGCCGTAGGAGAAGGCGCTGTCGAGCGGCTCCGCACTCACCCGCTGCGCCGGGCGGATGGGATCGGGAATGTCGGCCCGGGTCTGCAGATTGTCCCAGCCGAGCCGCCCCTCGAGGCGGGCCCCGGTGAAGCCCTCATCGGCCGCCATGGCCGGCGCGGCTGCGGAAAACGCCGCGCCAAGCGCGACGAACGACATCACTCTCATCGATACTCCTTGTTCGATCGGGGGCGCGCCGGCCGCTTGTGCCGAACGGCGGCGCGCGCAGTTCGGAGCGGCATCGCCGCTCACCACGATCAGACGCCGCGCGCGACCGTGACCCGCACCGTCTCCGATGGCGTTTGTGCGATTGTCGGGTGCGCGGACCAGGCCGAAGGAACGCCGGTCAGCGAGCGGCGCTGCGGGCCTGGATCATGATCCTGTAGCGCTTTCGACGCCGTTCGAGCCCGGGTCGCACGGCGCCGCAGCGCGACCGCGCTGGATGGCGTCGCTGAACGCGGCGGCGAGGATGCCCGCCGGCATGGCGATCAGGCCGATTCCGGCGATCGCGACGATCACCGCGATGAACTTGCCGAGGATCGTGATCGGAAAGACGTCGCCATAGCCGATCGTCGTCAAGGTCACTGCCGCCCACCACATGGCGCGGGGAATGCTGCCGAACTTGTCGGGCTGGGCGTGGCCTTCGGCCAGCCACATAGCCGTCGCGCCGAGGATGATCAGCGCGAAGGCGAGCAAAACGGTGAGCATCAGCTCGTCGCGGCGCTCGGAGACCGCCTCGGTGAGATGGCGAACCGCGGTCGAAAAGCGGCCGAGGCGGGCGAAGCGCAAGATCGCGATCACCCGCAGCAGCCGCAGCGACACGAACCCGCTGGCGACCATCGGTGCCAGGGTAGCGGCAACGACGGCGGCGTCGAGGAGCGCGCCCGGAGTCAGCGCATAGCGGAGGCGGCCCCCGGGACCCCGGAAGCGGGGCGAGTCGCCCGCGACCCACAAGCGTGCGGCATATTCGGCGAGGAAGATCGACCCGAACAGCATGTCGATCCCGTTGAGCAGCGTCTCGCGGCCGTCCGCGATCATCGGCTCGGTTCTGAGGATCGCCAGCAAAGTCGCCGCGATGATCAGAAGGACGAGGAACCGGTTGGTCGGCGACAGACCCTTGCGATTCCAGGCGGCCGGATCGAGCTGACGATGGAGCCGCCGGCGAAGGCGGGGCGCCTCCCTGGTCTCCGTGCTTCCGCGAACTTCGCTCATCGACGACTCCCCCATCGGTCAATTCTGATCGGGCCGGAGAACCCTGTCCAGAGCTTGCCGGGCAGGTGGAGAGCGCTTGTCACCTTTCTGTCGCCGCGCCGTCACCGCGGAAGCGCTGAACGATCACGGGCCCGACGCAGGGCGGCGCTAGCGTGACGTCAAGGCAGCGGAAACGGCGTCGCGAGGTTCGCCGGCCGCTGAGAGGATGTCCGGTTCGGATCGAGTGATCAGGGGGAAATTGGACAGTGACGACATTCGTGACGAGGGGCCTTGGCGGTCTCTTGATGGCTGGCTGTTGCCAGATGCCGGCGTTCGCCGCCGATCTGCCCGCACGCGAAGGCGCGGCAGGCGAGGCAGGCATCACCGCCGCCGCTGCTGCCGCAGCCACCGCAGACGACGATCAGCGCGAGGACGAGATCCTGGTCACCGGCAAGGCGGTGCGCAGCAGCCCGCTCGCAGCCAGCGTCGCCGAATATGGCAATGCCGTTCAGATCGTCGATTCCGACGCGATCGAGGCGAGCGGCGCGACCAATTTCGCCGAGGCAATCCAGTTTCTCGTCAAGGGCGCGAACATCGGCTACTCGCCGGACGAGGGCGAGTATACGATCCGTCTCGACGGCGGCGGCGATCGTGATACGCTGGTCGTGCTGGACGGCGTGCCGCTCTACGACCGCGGCCCGGCACTCGAGGAGATCTGGGGCGCGACCACCATCGATCCGCACATGATCGATCGCATCGAGGTGTTCCGCGGCGGCAACAGCTTGTTCTTCGGCAGCAATGGCGGCATCGGCGTGGTCAGCGTCGTCACCAAGAAGCCCGACGGCGGCAAGAGGTTCGAATTCGGCGCCAATGTCGGCTCGTTCGGCACCCGCGACATCTGGGGCAATGCTTCCTTCCCGCTCGACGCCGACGGGCGGCACAGCATCATGATCTACGGCACCGCGCAGCACACCGACAATCCGCGCATCTTCAACCCCGCGGACTTCGTCGACAATGTCGCGGCCGGTGGCGGAGTCCAGGAATTCCCGACCGATCGCGACAATGTCGGCCTCAAATATCTCTGGAAACCCGACGATCGCACCGAAATCCGGGTCAACGGCCAGTTTACCCAGATCCAGTTCCACGATCCGTTCCCGGACACCAACACCTTCTCGCCCAACAAGGTGGAATATCCGATCGTCGACGCGAGCTTCGTGCGGACCTGGTCCGAGCGGCTGATGACCGAGGTTTCGGCCTATTGGAGCAATCCGCAGCTCTCGAACACCGAGACCTTCCCCGAAGTGTGCATGATCCGAACGGGCTGCGTCAGCCCGGCGACCGGGCAAGCGATCGCGTGGGGCAAATATACCGGCCGCAACATCGCTTTCCCGAACCAGGGTTTCGGCCCGGACTCGAAGAAGAGCGGTTTCCGCGAACTCGGCGGCAATGCCCGCGCGACCTTTACGCTCCCCAACGTCCTCGAAGTGGTCGGCGGCGTGCAGATCGTCTCCTACAAGGACGATTCCGATCCGGTCTTTCCGGTCGGCGACGCGACGACGACGATCACCGGCCTCTATGCGGATTTCCGGCCGGTACTGCCGTTCAGCCCCTCGACCCGGCTGTCGCTGGCGATCCGGACCGACTTCGCCGACAGCTTCGGATCAAAGACGATCTGGAAGTTCGGCCTGCGCCAGCCGATCGGCGATTTCTACCTGCGCGCCAATGGCGGCACGTCGTACAGCACGCCGAAGAATAACGAGCTCTACGCCCAGAGCGCGACCACGATCGGCAATCCGGATCTCAAGACCGAGGAGACCGAGACCTACAATGTCGGCGTCGGCTACGGCGCCGGCTTCGGCGACGTGCGCGTCAATGCGGAGATCGGCGGCTTCCACACCGATATCACCAACCGCATCCAGACGACCTCGGGCCTCACCCCGAACACCTATTTCAACAACGATCGCATCACCCAGATACGCGGCCTCACCGCCGAGCTCGACATTGCGATCGGCAGCCAGTTCGCCGCCAACATCAGCTACACCAAGCAGCAGGCACGGCTCGACGGCACCAAGCTGCAGATCAACGAGACGCCGGAATATATCGTTCAGGGCAATGTCGCCTGGCACTCGCCCGACCGGCATTTCCACGTCAATTTCATGCCGCGCTATCAGGGGCCGGAATATTCGACCGGCGGCGTCGGCGGCGTGCTGCGCACCAATTTCGGCAACTATTTCGTCGCCAACGCCTCGATCGCCTACTGGGCGGGCGCCGAGCGCCAGCATCGTTTCCAGCTGCGCATCGCCAATCTGTTCGACGCCGATTATGCCGAGCGCTGGGCCTACGGCAACAGGCGCTTCAGCGAGGCCTTCGTGACCGGGCAGATCAAACTCAACGGCCCCGATTACTTCTACGGCTATCCGTTCGAGGGCAAGCCGCGCAGCTATTACTTCTCCTACACCACGCAGTTCTGAGCGGCGCGCCGAGGCGGCGCGTGCGCTTCGTCGGCTGACGATGAAGGGCCAAGACATGACCGACACGACCCGCAGAAACCTGCTTCGCGCCGCCGCCGCCGCCGGCACCGCGGCGGCGATCCCGCCAAGCATCGCCCGCGCGCTCGCCATTCCGGCGGCGCGCGGCACCGGCACCATCAAGGATGTCGCCCACATCGTCATCCTGATGCAGGAGAACAGGAGCTTCGATCATTATTTCGGAACCCTGCGCGGCGTCCGCGGCTTCGGCGACCGCCACCCGATCCCGATGGAGGGCGGACGCAGCGTTTGGCAGCAATCGGACGGCGCGCGCGAATTGCCGCCTTTCCACCTCGATACCGCGGCGACCGATGCGCTGAAGGTGCCGGGGACGCCGCACAGTTTCTCGGATTCGCAGGCGGCGTGGAACCAGGGCAAGTTCGGATCCTGGCCGAAATACAAGAATCCCTATTCGATGGGCTATTATCGGCGCGAGGACATCCCGTTCCAGTTCGCGCTCGCCGAAGCCTTCACCATCTGCGACGCCTATCATTGCTCCGTGACGACAGGCACCGATCCCAACCGGATCGTGTTCTGGTCCGGATCCAATTTCGATCCGGGGAAGCGGGCGCAGGGCATCAACTGCACCGACGCCGATTCCGAGCCGAACAACCTGCGCTGCTGGATCAAGGGCGCGCTGCCCGAGCCGGGCTATACGTATGCCGGATCCGCCCTCACCTGGAAGACGATCCCGGACGTGCTCGAGGAGGCCGGGATCAGCTGGCGGATCTACCAGGATCCCAACGACAATTGGACGGGCGCAATGCATGGCGGCCTCGCCTTTGAAAGCTTCCGCAACGCCAGGCCCGGCTCTCCGCTGTTCGAAAAGGGCATGGCCGATCTGACCCTGGACCGGCTGGCTGAGGACGTCCGTGAGGGCACCCTGCCGGCGGTGTCTTGGGTGCTGCCGCCCAAGGAATGGTCGGAGCATCCGGGCGCCTCGACGCCGCTGCAGGGCGCCGAGTTCACCGCGCGCGTGCTGGCCGCTTTGACCGCCAATCCAGAGGTGTGGAGCCGCACCGTCTTCTTCCAGACGTTCGACGAGAATGACGGCCAGTTCGATCACGTGCCGCCGCCGGCACCGCCCTCGTTCGATGGCGAGGGCCGCGCGATGGGCAAGGCGACGCTCGACCTCGCCGGCCATTATTTCCACGATCCGGAGGCCAAATACCGCGTCGCCGACGACGTGATCAGCGGCGCCGTGCGGCCTTGGGGCCTGGGTCCGCGGGTGCCGATGTACATCGTCTCGCCGTGGAGCAAGGGCGGCTGGGTCAATTCGGAAGTGTTCGATCACACGTCGGTCGGCCGCTTCATCGAGGCGCGCTTCGGCGTAACCATTCCGGCGATCAGCCCGTGGCACCGGGCGGTCTGCGGCGACCTCACCTCCGCGTTCGATTTCACCGCCGCGCCCGACGCGGCCTTCCCGCCCTTGCCCAAGGTCGAGGGCGCCTCCGGGATCGTCCTGGCGCATATGCAGCGGCCCAAGATCATGCCGCCGGAGCAGCCTACGCCCTTGTTCCAGGAACGCGGCCTTAGACGCTCCCGGGCGCTTCCCTATGTCCTCCACGTCGACGCCGCGCGCGCGCTCGGCGGCGCGGGGATCGAGCTTACCTTCGTCAACGAGGGCAAGGCCGGCGCGGTCTTCCAGGTCTATGACCGCAAGGATCTGGCACGCATCCCGCGGCGCTACACGGTCGAGCCCGGCAAGAGCCTTTCGGATCGCTGGGCCTTCGACGAGGACGGGAGCCACGATCTCTGGGTGCTCGGCCCGAACGGGTTCGTGCGCACCTTTGCCGGCGAAGGAAAGGATGCGAGGCTCGCGTTGGCGACGCTGCGCTACGATGTGCGCCGGAAGGCGCTGGTTCTCTCGACCCGTCCCGGCGCGCCCGAGGGACTGACCGTGCGCGCGCTTCATTATGGCGCCGCCGAACCGGCACCGCTGCGGCGCAGCCTGTCATGGCCGGTCGAGACCAGCCACGGCTGGTACGATCTCGCGGTCGAGGGACCCGGCGTCCGGCAGCGTTTCGCCGGACGAATGGAGACCGGCGCGCACGGCGTCAGCGATCCGGCGCTCGCCTGACCCGCTTGTCGCGTTCGCCGAGCCGCGATACATAACCGGCTATGGAAATGGAGGGCGCGATGGCGGCGGACGTGATTGCCCAAGGGGAGTTCCTGTATCTCGGCAGCCGGCTGAAGCGGCTGGCGGAGCAGCTTCAGGGCGACGTGGTTCGCGCCGCGAACGCGGCGGGGGTGCCCATCCAGCCCGGCCAATATCCGTTGCTCGCCACGCTTGAGGCGGGCGCCGCCTCGATCGGCGAGATCGCGCAGGCGATGCGCATGAGCCAGCCGGCGATCACGCGCAACGTCGATCGGCTGGTGCGATCCGGGCTCGTCGACGTGCTGCCCAGCCGCGCGGACCGGCGGCAGCGCGTGGTCTCGCTCAGCATCGCCGGACGCGAGGCCCTGGCGCGGGCGAAAACGAGCGTCTCGCCGCGGGTCGAGGAGGCGGTGCGGGCGCTTGCCGCCGATCTGTCCGGGCCGTTGCTGGAGCAGATCGCCACGCTGGAATCGCGGCTTGCGGAGCGTTCGCTTGGCGAGCGGATCCGCGCACAGGGCGCGGACCGGCTGGAGCGCGCCATGGATGCCGACATCCCGGCCATCGTCACCCTGATGAACGCCGCCTATCGCGGCACCGGAGCCGCGGCGTCATGGTGCAGCGAAGCCGATTTCATCGCGGGCGATCGCACCAATGCGGCCTGGCTGCGCGCCGAGATCGCCGCCAATTCGGACGCCGCCCTGATGGTGTGGCGGCGGGCCGATGGGGCCATCCAGGGGTCGGTGTGGCTCGAGCCCAAAGGGGAGGGGCTCTGGTATCTTGGATCGCTGGCGATCGATCCGGGTGTTCAGAATTCCGGGCTCGGTCGGCGCCTGCTCGCGCTCGCGGAGGCGCGGATCGCCGCACAGGGTGGCCGCGAGGTCATGATGAACGTCATCAACATCCGTGAGTCCCTGATCGCCTGGTACGAACGGCGCGGCTATCGCCCCTGCGGCGAGACCGCCTCCTTTCCCTATGGCGACGATCGCTTCGGTATTCCCAAGCGGGGCGACCTTTACTTCGTCACCTTGCGCAAGAGTCTCGCCGAACCTGCTTGCACCGGATAGCGGGCGACGTTTGAAGCGGCGGTCGGAACCCGGCCCGCGCCTTGTTCGTCTGCCGTCAGGCGATTCTGGGGCAATGCCGATCGGCGTTGCGCCCCCCCTGCGAACCAATTCGGGAGAGACGGATGATCGGAAAACTGACTCGCGCTTTGACCGGCCGCTATCTGGCCCGCAAGTGGGGCTACGCGCCGTCGGCGGGCATCGCGGCCGGACTCGCGGCACCATTGATCGTGAAATATGGCGGACGCCTGCTTCACGCCGGGGTGGCGGCTGCCTCGGATGCGCGGCAGCGTCGCCGTGGGCCGGTCTACGGCGCCACGAGGGCGAGCACGCACTCCGCCTGAGGGCTGCTCGATCGCCCCGCAATCACCGTGCGGGTCGTGCAGCAGCCGGCGCAGCGCCCTTCGAACCGTTCGAGCGCCTGCTGCCGCGCCAGCCTGATCGCCGCCGCGGCGACCTGACCGGTGCGTATGCCGAGATGGTCGGCGACGCATGCATCGCAGATCGGCAGGCGGCTGCGCCCGGCGACGAACGCCCCAATCGCCGCCGCATAGCTCATGTACGGCTTTCCCGGACCGCCGGAGCGGCCAGCGGACGGGCTTCGACCCACTTCGCGCCCTCGGTCTTCTGGAGCGGCAGGCCGCAATTCTCGCACAGGCTGCGCAGGCCCGCCTCGTTGCGTCGTATCGACAAAGGCGATGGCCTGTGCAGGCCAAGGATGCACCGCAAGCTCATGCAATGCTTATACTCTTTTGTAGCGCGTGACTGAAGCGCCATTCGCCGTCGGTCGGCGATTTTCGCCTCCCTTTCGGTGCAATTTCCTGATCCAAGGACGCGAGCATGATCCACGGATCGGACTGATACAGCCTCATCCGATCATGCTCTGAATCAGGTGCCGCAGAAGGTCGCCGTCACCCGCTCCGCCTCGGCGGGAGGCTCGGAATAACGGGCTAGGTCCGGCTGATCGTCATAGGGGCGCGACAGCACTGCGTTCAGCTCGTCGAACGGCCCGAAGTTGTCGTCGTCGACGGCGGCACGGATCATCGCCTCGATCCGATGGTTGCGCGGAATGAAGGCAGGGTTCACCGCCCGCATCGCCTCCCGCCGTGCGCCTGGACCCTGCGACTCGGCGGCGAGCCGGGCGCGCCACGTGACCAGCCAAATGTCGAAAGAGGACGGATCGTCGAACATCGCGCGGAGCCGGTCCTCGCCGTCGCCCGGAGCCTGCGCATCGGCGAGCCCGCGAAAGAAGTTGGTGAAATCCACCTTGGCGATGGCCAGCGCCTGCAGGATGTTGGTGGCCAGCGCCAGATCGCTCTCCTGTTCGGTCGCGAAGCCGAGCTTGCGTCGCAGCCCGCCGAGATAGGCGTCCTCGAAGGCCGGTGCGAACCCGGCGAGCGCCTCCTGAGCCTCGGCGATCGCCGCTTCCTCGTCATCGGCGAGCAGCGGCAGCAAGGTCTCCGCGAGCCTGGTAAGGTTCCACAACGCCATTTCGGGCTGCCGGCCATAGGCATAGCGTCCCATCCGGTCGATCGAGCTGAACACCTTCGCCGGATCATAGTCGTCGAGAAAGGCGCAGGGGCCATAATCGATCGTCTCGCCGGATACGGCCATGTTGTCGGTGTTCATCACGCCGTGGATGAAGCCGATCAACAGCCAGCGTGCGACGAGATCGGCCTGTGCCGCGACGATCCCATCGAGCAGGGCGCGATAACGCTGTGGGGCTGCGGCCGCGTCCGGATAGTGGCGTGCGATGACATGGTCGGCGAGCAGCCGCAGCCCCTCGGCATCGTCACGGGCGGCGAAGAACTGGAAGGTGCCGACGCGGATGTGGCTCGCCGCCACCCGCACGATCGCGGCACCGGGCAGCAGCGCGTCGCGGACCACCGTCTCGCCCGTCGCCACCGCGGCCAGCGCTCGGGTGGTGGGCACGCCGAGCGCCGCCATCGCTTCACTCACAACATATTCGCGCAGCACCGGCCCGAGCGCCGCCTTGCCGTCGCCGCCGCGCGAGAACGGCGTGCGCCCCGAGCCCTTGAGGTGGATGTCGCGGCGCTTGCCCTTGAGGTCGATCACCTCGCCGAGCAGGATGGCCCGGCCGTCGCCGAGCTGGGGCACGAAATGCGCGAATTGGTGACCGGCATAAGCGAGCGCGATCGGCTGCGATCCCTCGGCAAGGTGCAGCCCGCTGAGGATCCCGACGCCCTCGGCGCCGGCGAGCGCATCCGGATCGAGCCCGAGCTCGCGCGCGAGGTCGCGATTGAGCTTGATCAAACGCGGCGCGGACGCGGCGCTCGGCACCACGGATGCGTAGAAGCGCTCCGGCAGGCGGGCATAGCTGTTGTCGAATGGTATCGAGACGCTCATGAAACCTCGTCTGGCGCCGCTGCGCGTTTGCGTGAGCCGGGCGCATCGGCCGCCTGGCTTGTGTCCCATCGAGGTCGGGCCGAAGCCCCGCGAAATCAAGGCGCAAGCGCGGGATGCCGAATTATCGCCAGCGGCGCGGCGGAGGACCCACGCCGTCTCGGACGAAGTGCGGGAACGCGCGCTTCCGCTCGTATCGGGCGCGCTCAGCCGCGCTTCAGCCGCACCACCGCTTCATCGAGCGCCTGCAGGAAACGGGAGCGGTCGGCCTTGGCGAACGGCGCCGGGCCGCCGCCGGGGCCGTCCATGCCGGCGCGGAGATCGGCCATGATCGCGCGGGTGGCGATGGCGGATCCGATCGAGTTGGCGGTGAACGGCTTGCCGTTATGCGCCAGCACGATGGCGCCCTTCTTGAGCGCGCGGTCGGCGAGCAGGATATCGGCCGTGATCACGATCGCGGCGGAATCGGCGCGCTCGGCGATCCAGTCGTCGGCCGCATCGAAGCCGCCGTCGACGATCACGCGTTCGATGAGGGGATGGGCGGGAACCCGGAACGGACTGTTGCTGACGACCTTCACCGGCACCTCATGCCGCCAGGCGACCTTGTAGATCTCGTCCTTGACGGGGCAGGCGTCGGCATCGACCAGAATGAAAGGGTTCATGGGCACCCTTTGCCGCGGCGCGCCGGGGAGGGGAAGGGGGCGCGGGCGGGCGGCCTGGCCCAGCCCGTCACCGGGACCGACTTGCCCCAGCCCGTCGCCGCGACGGACTTGCTCCAGCCCGTCACCGCGGCCGACTTCCCCAGTCCGTCATCCCGGCGGAAGCCGGGATCTCATGGAGAGAGAGGCGCCAGCGCCAAGGGAGCGCTCCATTGGCTCTTCTGCCATCTGGTCCTGAGATTCCGGCTTCCGCCGGAATGACGAATAGGGCGCCCCCCGTAGGGAAGGGCCGGAATGACGGCGTTGGACAAACCCTCCAAGGAACCGAGCAGCACGCTCCCCCGCCTTCCGTCTTGCCTTCCCTTGCCCCTTACTTTATGCGCGCCCACATCCCGGCTCAGGAGTCGGGTGACGCGCGTCCGAAGGATGCACGCTGGCCGGCGAGTTTCGCCCGCCGGCGTTTTTCGTTTGGCGGCGTCATCACAGAGGAATTTTGGATGTTCGAGAGCCTCAGCGATCGCCTTACCGGTGTCTTCGATCGCCTCCGCGGCCGCGGTGCGCTGGTCGAGGCCGACGTGCGCGCGGCGATGCGCGAGGTTCGCATCGCCTTGCTCGAAGCCGACGTCGCGCTGCCGGTGGTTCGCGAGTTCGTCGACAAGGTTACCGAGCAGGCGGTCGGCCAGCAGGTCCTGAAATCGGTCACGCCGGGCCAGCAGGTCGTCAAGATCGTTCACGATGCTTTGGTCGACATGCTCGGCGCCGATGCGTCCGATCTCCACGTCGACGTCACCCCGCCCGCGGTGGTGATGATGGTCGGCCTCCAGGGCTCGGGCAAGACGACGACCACCGCCAAGATCGCGCGCCGGCTCACCGAGCGCGATCGCAAGAAGGTGTTGATGGCATCGCTCGACGTCGCCCGTCCGGCGGCGCAGGAGCAGCTCGCGGTGCTCGGCACCCAGGCCAACGTCGCAACCCTGCCGATCGTCCCGGGCCAGCAGCCGGTCGAGATCGCCCGCCGCGCGCTCCAGGCCGCGCGCCTGCAGGGCTATGACGTGCTTCTGCTCGACACCGCCGGCCGCCTTCACGTCGATCAGGCGCTGATGGACGAGATGAAGGCGGTCGCCGACGTTTCGACCCCGAACGAGATCCTGCTCGTCGTCGACGCGCTGACCGGCCAGGACGCGGTCAATGTCGCCCGCAATTTCTCCGAGCAGGTCGAACTCAGCGGCGTCGTTCTGACCCGGCTCGACGGCGACGCCCGCGGCGGCGCGGCCCTGTCGATGCGCGCGGTCACCGGCAAGCCGATCAAGTTCGCCGGCGTCGGCGAGGGCATCGATGCGCTCGAGGCCTTCCACCCGAGCCGCGTCGCCGGCCGTATCCTCGGCATGGGCGACGTCGTCAGCCTGGTCGAGCGCGCGCAGGAAACGATCAAGGTCGAAGAGGCCGAGGCGCTCGCCCGCAAGATGGCGAAGGGCCAGTTCGACATGAACGATCTGCGCTCGCAGCTGCAGCAGATGCAGCGCATGGGCGGCCTCACCGGCCTCGCCGGCATGCTCCCGGGCATGAAGAAGGTGCAGGGGGCGATGGCGCAGAGCGGCATGGACAACAAGATCCTGGTCCACATGGATGCGATGATCGGCTCGATGACCGCCAAGGAGCGGATCAAGCCGGAATTGCTCAATGCCAAGCGCAAGATCCGCGTCGCCAAGGGATCCGGCACCACCGTGCAGGACGTCAACAAGCTCCTGAAGATGCATCAGGAAATGGCCAACGCGATGAAGAAGATCCGCAAGATGGGCGGCCTCGGAAAATTGGGCGCGCTGTTCGGCGGTGGCGGGATGGGCGGTCTCGGCGGCGGCGGCATGGGTGGGCTGGGGGGCCTTGGCGGCCCCGGCGGCGCCGGCCCGGCCGGCGGATTGCCCGGGCTTCCCGGCGGCGGCGGATCGGGCGGTGCGCCGTTCGGGCTTCCGCCGGGCTTCGACAAGTTTTTGAAGAAATAACGAAATCACTCGAAAGGAATAGATTATGGCAGTTTCGATCCGGCTTTCCCGCGGTGGCGCCAAGAAGCGTCCTTATTACAAGATCGTCGTCGCCGACGCGCGCACCGGTCGCGACGGCAAGTTCATCGAGCGCATCGGCAGCTACAATCCGATGCTCCCCAAGGACAGCGAAGAGCGCGTGAAGCTCGACGCCGACCGCGCCCGCCATTGGCTGTCCGTCGGTGCCCAGCCGACCGACCGCGTCGCCCGCTTCCTCGACGCCGCGGGCGTCCGTGAGCGCGCCGCGCGCAGCAACCCGAACAAGGGCAAGCCGGGCGAGAAGGCCACCGAGCGCGCCGAAGAGCGCGCCGCTCGCGAAGCCGAACTCGCCGAAGCGGCGGCGGCCGCCGAGGCCGAAGCCAATGCGCCGGCACCCGAGCCGACCCCGGCCGAAGAGCCGACTCCAGCCGACGAGGCGTCCAACGAAGGCCAGTCGACCAGCGAGCCGGCCGAAGGCGCCGACGAAGCCGCCCCGGCTGACGGCGCCGACAAGGCGGAATGATCTGCACACCCTCTCCCCTGCAGGGGAGAGGGTCGGGGGAGGGGAGTCGGATCCCGTGCAGGTCTGCTTGCACGTGCGCTGCTTCCCCTCTGCCCCTCTCCCAGCCTCTCCCCTGATGGGGAGAGGAACAAGGGCAAGTGTTCGTGATCCCGAATGAAGATCCCCAGGTCACCCTCGCGGCGGTTGCCGGTGCCCATGGCATCGGAGGCGACGTGCGCCTCAAGCTGTTCGCGGAGGGCATCGAGACGCTGAAGCGCCTCGACACGGTGCGGGTCGGCGATCGCATGCTCAGCATCGTCTCGATCAAACCGGGACCCAACCCGATCGTCCGTTTCGCCGAGATCACCGATCGCAACGCCGCCGAGGCGCTGCGCAGCCAGCTCCTCACCATCGCCCGATCGGCGCTGCCGCCGCTCGACGACGGCGAATATTACCACGCCGACCTGATCGGCCTACCGTGCGAAAGCGAAAGCGGCGAAGCCCTCGGCACGATCGTCGCGGTCGAGAATTTCGGCGCCGGCGACATCCTCGAGATCGAACAACCGGGCGGCCGGCGGACGATGGTGCCGTTCCGTGACGGCGTCGCCGACCTCGAAGAGGGCCGGATCGTCGTCGACCCCGTCTTCCTCGCCTGACGGCATGAAGCTGTTGGCCTGACGCAGGCGCTTCCCGTCGCCGGCTTAGTGTGGGACTAGCCTCGTCCATGATCGACGCGCTGAGAACACGGATTGCGGAGCTTCGGGCGCGCACCGCGCCGCTCGAACCGGACGGTGCGGAGCGTAACGCCCTTGGGCAGCAGGCCCTTGCCCACGCTCTGGCCTTTCTCGACGGCATCCCCGATGCCCCGAGCAAGCAGCCGGCCGACCTGGTCTTCTCGCGGCGCCTCGATCCGGAGTTCCCCGAGCAGGGCAGGGACCCGGCGGATGTGCTGGCCTATCTGGGCGAGTGCGTCGAGCGGCCGGGCTTCGCCACTGCCTCGCCGCGTTTCATGGCCTACATCCCCGGGGGCGGGCTGTTCCACGCCGCGCTTGGGGATCTGCTTGCGGCAGTCTCCAACAAATATTCCGGATTCGCCTCCGCTGCCCCGGGTGCGGCGCGGCTCGAGAATGCGACCTCGGCGTGGCTGGCCGAGGTGATCGGCTATCCCGAAGGGTCGGCGGGGACGCTGACGTCGGGCGGTAGCCTCGCCACGCTCGCCGCGATCGTCGCCGCGCGCGACGCGCGGGACGCGGACGGCGGCGGCAGTGTCTATGCGACCCGCTTCGCCCATCATTGCGTCGACAAGGCGCTGCACATCGCCGGGCGAGGACGGGCGCCACGTCGCACGGTCGCCACAGACGACGGCCACCGGATGTCGGCCGACGCGCTCGATCGGGCGCTGTCCGGCGATCGCGCCGCCGGGATCCGGCCCTGGCTGGTCGTCGCCTCGGCCGGAACCGTAGACAGCGGCGCGGTCGATCCGCTGGCCGACATTGCCGATGTCTGCCGGCGACATGGCGCCTGGCTCCATGTCGACGGCGCCTATGGAGGCCTGTTCGCGCTCTGCGACGCGGGTCGCGAGAGACTGCGCGGCATCGATCTCGCCGACAGCGTCGTCGTCGATCCGCACAAGACCCTGTTCCTGCCCTACGGCACCGGCGCCGTGCTGGTGCGCGAGGGCCGCCATCTGCTCGACTCGTTCAGCGCCAGCGCCGATTATATCCGGCCGCTCGGCGACTTCGATGTCGGCCCATCGCCCGCCGATCTCTCGCCCGAGCTGACCCGGCACTTCCGGGCGCTGCGGCTGTGGCTCCCGCTGCAGATCGCCGGCGTGGAGGCGTTCCGCGCCGCCCAGGCCGAGAAGCTCGCGCTCGCCGCCTATTTCCACGCGCGCCTCGGCGAGCTGCCGGGCTTCGACGCCGGGCCGGCGCCCGACCTCTCGGTCGTGGCCTTCCGCTACCTGCCGGAGACCGGCGACGCCGACACGTTCAACGAGCGGCTGCTGCGCGACGTGCAGGAGGAGGGGCGGGTGATGCTGAGCGGCACCCGCATCGACGGCCGCTTCACCTTGCGCTGCGCGATCGTCAGCTTTCGCACCCATATCGAGCATATCGACGAGGTCGTGGATGCGCTCGTTCGCGCCGTCGCGCGACTGCAGGCCTCATGATGTGTGCTGCCCCGCAGGCGCTCAGGACGTTTTCAGCGTCTCGCGCTTGATCGGCCGCACCTTCGCCATGTCGTTGCGGATCGTGGTCGCGGCGACACCGCCTTCCCCCATCGCATGGCTGATCTGGTCGAGGCCGAGCACGACGTCGCCGGCCGCGTAGAGGCCCGTCACGCTGGTGCGCTGGTGGCTGTCGACGACGAGCACGCCATCGGTCAGTGCCGCGCCGAGCTGGAGGGCGAGCTCGACATGGGTGTCGGAGCCGAGTGCCGGGTAGACGCTGTCGAACGTATGATGGCCTTGTGCCGTGTCGACGACGATGCAATCGTCATGCGCGGCCACTGCCTGGCACGGCCCGTCGACGGCGGCGATGCCGTACTCGGTCAGACGCGCCTGGTCCTCCTCGGACAGGCAATGCGCCATGTCGGGCGCGATCAGGGTGACATCCTCGGTGAACCCGCGCAGGAACACGGCCTCGGCGACGCCATGCGTGCCGCTGCCGATCACGCCGATCTTCTTGTCGGTGACCTCATAGCCGTCGCAGATCGGGCAGTAGCGGATCAGCCCCCGCTGCAGCGCTTCGTCGTGCAGTTCCTCGTCCATCGGCGGCTTGCGGTTGGTCACTCCGGTGGCGAGCAATACCGTACGCGCGATCACCGATCCTTCGCCCCACTCGGCGCGGAAGCCGCCGTCGATCCGCTCGATGCGGGTCACACGGCCGCTGACGATCGAGGCGCCGTATTTCTGCGCCTGCTCCTTCATCCGCGCGACCAGCTCCTTGCCGGAAATGCCTTCCGGGTAGCCGGCATGGTTGTGGGTGCAGGGAATCCAGCTGGCGCGGCTGTTGCCGGCGTCCACGACCTTCAGCGACAGGTGAAAGCGGGTCAGATAGATGGCGGCGGTGAGGCCGGCGGGGCCGCCGCCGATCACCAGGCAATCGTAACAGGGTTCTTCGGTCATGGCGCGCTCAGCGCATCGCGGCGAGGGCGGTTCCGTTGCGATCCTGCCGATCGGCATAGGGGCGAGACTCTGTCGAGGTCTTCGGTTTAAGGATCGGATACTGGATGGCGTGAGAGGGCGGGACGAAGTGCGATTCACGAAGTTTGTCGTTGCGGGCCTGCTCGCGGTCTTCACCCTCCCGGCCAACGCCGCCGATCGCGCGAAGATCGCGGCGGCCGTGCCGGAGATCGACCGCATCTTCGAGAGGTTCCAGAAGGAGTCGCACGCGCCCGGGCTCGTCTACGGGATCGTGGCCGACGGGCAGCTCGTCCATGTCAAAGGCTTCGGAGTCCAGGATCTCGGCGCGAAGCGGCCGGTAACTGCGGACAGCCTGTTCCGCATCGCCTCGATGTCGAAGGCGTTCACCGCACTCGCCATCCTGAAGCTGCGTGACGAAGGCAAGCTCTCGCTCGACGCGCTCGCCGAGACCTATGTACCGGAGCTCAAGGCCTGGAAATACCCCACCGCGGATTCGCCGCGCATCCGGGTGCGCGACCTGCTCAGCCATGCCGGCGGCTTCGTCACCGACGATCCCTGGGGCGACCGCCAGCAGGTGATCAGCGAAGCCGAATTCACCGCGATGCTGAAGACGGGCGTGCCGTACACCCGCGCGCCGCAAACGGCCTTCGAATATTCGAACTTCGGCTATGCCCTGCTCGGACGGATCGTCACCAATGTCTCGGGCCTGCCGTACGATCAGTATATCGCGCGCACGATCCAGCGGCCGCTCGGCATGACCTCGACCAGTTATGACGTGCCGGCCTCGCCGATGGAGCGCCGCGCGATCGGTTACCGCTGGGAGAATGACGCCTGGGCCGAGGAGCCGACGATGCGCCATGGCGTGTTCGGCGCGATGGGCGGGGTCCAGACCAGCGCCAATGATTATGCCCGCTGGATGGGTTTCCTGCTCTCGGCCTGGCCGCCGCGCGACGACCGAGAGGCCGGGCCGGTCAAGCGCGCAACGTTGCGCGAGATGGCGCTCGGCTCCAACTTCGCGCGCCTCCGCCAGCGCTTCGGCAGCACGCCGGTCACCCAGGCGGCGGCCTACGGCATGGGTCTGATCGCGGCCGAGGATCCCGATCTCGGGAACACGCTGAGCCATGGCGGCGGTTATCCGGGCTACGGATCGCACATGCTGCTGCTGACCGATCAGGGCGTCGGCATCTTTGTCTTTTCCAACCGCACCTATAATGGCGGCTCGGGCGCGGCCTGGGACGCGGCGGTGGCGCTTCACCGCGCCGGCGCGATCCCGAAACGAACGCTCCCAGTCAGCGCGGCACTCACGGCTGGCTACCGCGCTGCGGGCGCAATGTTCGGCGCCGGCAGCGTCGAGCCGGCACGCGCCCAGCTCGCAATGAACTTCCTGATGGACCGTTCGGCGGACAATTGGGCGCGCGAGCTGAAGAGCGTCAAAGCCGAGGTCGGCGAATGCCGCACCGAGAGCCCGGTGACTCCGACGGGGGCGCTCGCCGGCACGTTCCGCTGGCAATGCGACAAGGGCGCCCTCGAAGGCCAGGTCCTGCTCGCGCCGACCAACCCGGCGACCATCCAGGCCTTCCGCTACACGATCCTGAGATAGCCTCCGACGTCCCCCTCCCTGGAAGGGAGGGGTTTGGGGGTGGGTGCGCGGCGCAACCGCGCCTCCTGCGCCTGCGCCCGAGGCGGCCTCGCCCGCATCGAGCGGGCCAAGCCGCGACCCACCCCAGCCCTCCTCTTCAGGGAAGGGAACAGACGGAGGTGAGAGACCCGACCGGCGATGCGGACACGCCACCCTCTCGCTAACCCGCCTGCCGCCCGCTAGGGGAGCGGCATGACTTGGGCCGCGACCATCCTCACTCTGTACCCCGAAATGTTCCCGGGGCCGCTCGGCCACAGCCTTGCCGGGCGGGCGCTGGGGGAAGGGATCTGGTCGATCGATCCCGTCCAGATCCGCGATTTCGCGACCGACAAGCATCGTTCGGTCGACGATACGCCGGCCGGCGGCGGTGCCGGCATGGTGATGCGCGCAGACGTGCTCGGGCGCGCGATCGACGACGTGCTCGCCCGCCGGCCGGATGCACCGCTGCTGGCGATGACGCCGCGCGGCGAACCGCTGACGCAGAATCTCGTCCGTGGCCTCGCCGAAGGACCGGGCGTGTCGATCCTCTGCGGCCGGTTCGAAGGGTTCGACGAGCGGCTGTTCGAGGCGCGGCCGATCCTCCCCGTATCGATCGGAGATTACGTACTTTCCGGCGGCGAAATGGGCGCTCTCACCCTTCTCGATGCTTGCATTCGGCTGCTTCCCGGCGTAATGGGCGCGCCACTGAGCGGTGAGGAGGAAAGCTTTGAAGGCGGCCTTCTCGAATATCCGCATTATACCCGACCTTTAGAATGGGAAGGGCGCAGGATCCCCGAAGTGCTGCGATCGGGGGATCATGCGAAGATCGCCGCTTGGCGTAAAGCCAGGGCGATCGAGGACACACGGCTAAGGCGGCCGGACCTGATCGAGCGTCACGGGGACGTTCGAAGGCGGTCGCCCTCTGGCGCGCAGCACGAAGAAGAGAGTTGAAGACATGAACCTCATTCAGCAGCTCGAGGCCGAGCAGATCGAGCAGCTCAGCGCTGCGCGCCCGATTCCGGAGTTCCGCCCGGGCGATACGCTCCGCGTCGGCGTCCGCGTCGTCGAAGGCGACCGCACCCGTATTCAGAATTACGAAGGCGTCTGCATCGCCCGCGCTAATCGCGGTCTTGGCAGCAGCTTCACCGTCCGCAAGATCAGCTTCGGCGAAGGCGTCGAGCGCGTGTTCCCGCTTTACTCGCCGAACATCGATTCGATCGACGTCGTCCGTCGCGGCGCCGTTCGTCGCGCCAAGCTTTACTATCTGCGTGGCCGCACCGGTAAGGCCGCCCGCATCGCCGAGCGCCGCGATCCGCGTCCGCTCGCCGCCGCCAAGGCCGCGGCAGCCGCCGCTGTCTCCGCGCCCGTGACGCCGCAGACGGAAAACGCCGAGGGCTGAGCTCTCGAGGCTACGGCCAGGAACAGACGAGGCGGGAAGGGCTGAGGCTCTTCCCGCCTTTTCTTTTGCCCTGGCCTCGACCGCATCATCCGGACTCGGCCCGTCGTCGATCCTCGAACCTGCTCCTCTCCCGCTTCCCCAGTTCCCTTTCCCGCTCTACGACAGCGCGCATGCGTAAAGTCCTTCTGCCGCTGGTTGCCGCCACCGCCCTGATGCCGATCCTTCCCTCCCACTCCGCCGCCGCCGAGCTCACCCTCGACCGATTGTTCCAGAGCCCCTCTCTCGCCGGGCCGACGCCGCGCAAGCCGACTCTGTCGCCCGACGGGCGGCTGGTTACCCTGCTGCGCAACCGCGCCGACGAGAAGGATCGCTTCGATCTGTGGGCGATCGACGCCGCCAGCGGCACCGCACGGATGCTCGTCGACTCCGCGAAGATCGGGTCCGGCGCCGAAGTCTCGGAGGAGGAGAAGATGCGCCGCGAGCGGCTGCGCATTGCCGGCACCAAGGGCATCACCGATTATGCCTGGGCACCCGACGGCCAGTCGATCCTCGTGCCGATCGACGGCGACCTCTACCTTGCCGGGCTCGACGGCAAGGTCCGCCGGATGACGGAAAGCGCGGCAACCGAGATCGACGCCAAGGTCTCGCCGAAAGGCCGCAGCCTGTCGTTCCTGCGCGACCAGAATCTCTACGTCGTCGATCTCGCCTCGGGCGCGGAAAAGCCGCTGACCGAAGATGGCGGCGGTACCCTGAGCTGGGGTGCGGCCGAGTTCGTGGCGCAGGAGGAGATGCACCGCTTCACCGGCTATTGGTGGTCGCCCGACGACCGTTATCTCGCCGTCGCCCGTGTCGACGAAAGCCCGGTCGCGATCGTCACCCGGGCCGCCATCGGCGCAGAAGGGACCAAGGTCGTCGAGCAGCGTTACCCGGCTGCCGGCACGAAGAATGCGATCGTCGACCTCTATCTGTTCAGGCCGGACGGCAGCGGCCGGGTCAAGGCCGACCTCGGCACCGATCCCGACGTCTACCTCACCCGGGTCGATTGGGCGAAAGACGGCAACAGCCTGTTCGTCCAGCGGATGAGCCGGGACCAGAAGCGGCTCGACGTCCTGCGCGTCGATGCCGCCACCGGCGCCTCGACGATCCTGTTCAGCGAGACCGCGCCGACCTGGGTCAATCTCCACTCCAATTTCCGACCGCTGTCCGACGGCAGCCTGATCTGGTCGTCGGAACGGTCGGGCTTCTCGCATCTCTACCGCTGGAAGGCGGGCGAATGGACCCAGCTGACCAAGGGGAACTGGGCGGTCGAGGAGGTTACCGCAATCGACGAGAAGGCGCACCGCATCTATTTCACCGGCACCGCCGAAACCCCTATCGAGCAGCAGCTATATTGGGTGCGCTACGATCGGGCGGCACAGCCGGTCCGCGTGACCGAAGCGGGCTGGTGGAACGCTGTCGCAATGGACGACAAGGCGACCCGCGCACTGGTCACCCGCTCCAATCCAGGCCAGCCAGGCCAGGTCTATCTCGCCGACACCGCCGGCAAGCGCCTGGCCTGGATCGAGCAGAATGCGCTTGGCGCCGACCATCCCTACGCACCCTATCTGCCGAGCCATGTCGCGCCCGTCTTCGGCACGATCGCGGGGCCGGACGGATCGGACCTCCATTACCGTATGCTTTCGCCGCCGCGCGAACCCGGCAAGCGCTACCCGGTGTTCGTCCATGTCTACGGTGGTCCGCACGGCCAGCTCGTCACCCGCGCCTGGTATCGCGACCTGCCGCTCGAGCAATATCTGGTCGATCAGGGCTGGATCGTCTTCACCCTCGACAATCGCGGCACCAACGGCCGCGGCACGACGTTCGAAAACGCCATCTATCACGCCATGGGTGGTGCCGAGGTCGAGGACCAACTCGCCGGCCTCGCCTGGCTGAAGCGCCAGGACTTCGTCGATCCCGGCAAGGTCTCGGTGATGGGCTGGTCCTATGGCGGGTACATGACGCTGAAGCTGCTCGAGCAGGCGCCGGGCGCGTTCGCCGCCGGCGTCGCGGTGGCTCCGGTCACGCGCTGGGAGCTGTACGACACCTTCTACACCGAGCGTTATCTCGGCAATCCGGCGACCGATCCGAAGCCCTACGAGACCTCGGGTGCGCTCGAGCAATCGAGCCGCATCGCCGATCCGTTGCTGATCGTCCACGGCATGGCCGACGACAATGTCGTGTTCGAGAACAGCACCGCTCTGATCGCCAAATTGCAGCGCGAGAAGAAGCCTTTCGAGCTGATGGTCTATCCCGGCGGCACCCACGCCATCGCCGGTGAAGGCCCGCAAACCCACGTCTGGCAGACGATCACCGGCTTCCTTGACCGAACGGTGAAGGAAAAGGCGGCGGAGTAACGCCCCCGAAACTCCCTTCCCGCACTTGCGGGAGGGGGCAGGGGGTGGGCGGCGCAGCCGCATCTTCTTACCGTGTCGGTGGCTCCATGCTCAGGAGGCGCGGCTGCGCCGCGCACCCACCCCAAACCCTCCCTTCCAGGGAGGGGCGGTGAAGGGACGCTAAAGTCTCAGCTTCCGGTGTGCCATGCTGCGGTCGGGCGCATATTGCGGGGCCGCGTGGCCGGGGCGTGCGTTGACCAACCAAGCCGCGCCTGGCGGAAGCCGATTATGAATGCCGACCGCGACCATATCGACGGGCTCGCGCACGCCGATCGTCACATCGAACACGAGCCCGTCGCAACTGCGCCCGTGGCAAGTGAACAGGTAAGATTCTTCCTTGGCCCCGGCACCGAAGCGCGTGGACCTTCCATCGACCATCATCGTGCGGAGCGCCGCGTTCGGCTCGGCGCGCAGGAACAGGCTCTGTGCACCACCGGAGCGAAGCCGCAGCGTCACGCGCCGGCCCTCGGGCGTGGCGCGCTCGGCGAGCTTCTCCACGGAGGGAGCGGGGATCGCGACGGGCGGCGCATCCGCGGTCGGCACCGCCACCGGCGACCACGCTCGTCTCTCAGGTCGCGTTCGGGCAGCGACCAAAGCGGGAAGGGGGCCACCGTCCTGAATGAGCGTCCACTGTCCCTTACGGCTGTCGGCATCCCACACATATTCGATCCGGAACTGCTGTTTGCGCTCCGGACCATAAGCCGGCGCGATCCCGATCGCGGCCCAGGCCGCTGCGGCCGCCGCGGCGCAGACCAGCAAAGCCGGCCTCCTGCAGACGTCGGTCAGCAGCGGCGTCAGCTCGATCAGCAGCGGCAGGAGGATGATCGCCGCCACCGGTGCGAACGCCCACGCCATTCGGAAGTCGAGCAGTACTTCCGCCAGATGCAGGATCGGTGTCCAGGTGAGGACGAGGAGCAGCCAGGCGAGCAATGCCCCGATCCGTTCGGCGTAGCGGAATCGCTGCAGCGCAATTCCAGCCGCGGCCAAGGCCGGTGGCGCGAGGAAGAAGATCGTGCCGCCCGGCGCCCGCAGTGCGATGAGGCCGCCGATCAGCAGAAAGATCAGCCAGAAGGCGACTCGCAGCGGCCGGGTGCCGGCGGGCTTCAGCCAGAGCAGGATCGCCGCCGATGCGGCGGCGGCGGAGACGTCGACGGCGCTCGCCATCAGATCGGGATGGGCGCGCCAGAAGACGCCACCCTTGATCGTGCCGACGACCATGGCACCGAGGAGGGTGACGACCATAGCGGCGACGAGCGACAGGCCGATCGCCGCGAGTGCGCGGCCGATGCCGGATCGCCGCCGCCAGGCGAGAAGGACGAAGGTAACGCCAAGCGCCGCAAGGGCGGCGAGACCGATCCACAGCGGCAGGCGCACCAACGTACGCCCGAGCAGATCGGCATAGAGGGTCGTGCCGGCTACCGTGCCGGCCGTTTGCTGCGCCAGCGACAGGCTCGCGGCGAGCGCCTGATCCCCCATATGCTGGACGCTGCGGCGGTCGAGGCCCGCAATCGTGTCGTCGGCGCTGTGATAGCGGCTCTCATTGCCGATGATCGCGAAGTTGAGCATCGTCCACGGCCGGGCCGCGAACACGGTCACGTCGGTTGCGTTCGGGATCAGCGCATAAGCATCGGCGGTCATCGAGCTCGCGACCGGGCGGACCGTGCCGCCGGCGAATGCGGCGATCGCGGCAGCGTTGGGGCGGCTGGTCTCGAACATGATCGCCGGGCCGGTGACACCGCGCGCCTCCATGTTGACCACCGCGCCGACCTCGGCAGCAAGCGGTTCGCGCTCGACGAAGGAACGCGCGCCGAGCAGCCCCGCTTCCTCGCCGTCGGTGAACAGCAAGGTGACCGGACGCGCCAGCCGCCGTCCTTTCAGCAAAGCGGCGATCTCCAGCGCTGCGGCGACGCCGATCCCGTCATCGCCCGCGCCCGGGCCGGCCGGGGTTGAGTCATAATGGGAGGCGATCAGCAGGTGGGTGCCGCGAACGCCGGGATTGATCGTCGCACGGACGTTGCGAACGCGGGCACAGGTCACCGCTCGGAACGGGCCAAGGCCGCCGCAGGCGATGCTGTCGGATACGACCGGCGCGAGACCGAGGCTGCGCAATTCCGCAAGCAGCCGTGCGCGGACCGCGTCATTGGCTTCGCTGTCGACCGGATGAGGGCGTTCGTCACCGAGGATCCGGCTGAGCCGTCCCAGCGCCCGTCCGGTGTCGAACTGACCGCCCGTGGGCGCCCTGACCGACGGCGGCGCGAGCAGGGCGCCCTTGAACGCGAGCGCGGTCATGGCCAGTGCCAGGATCAGTGCCGCAACCAGTCCGCGCTTCATCCTCGATCCCCTTTGGCAGCCATCTCATGATAACCACGTGACCTCGGCCGTCAAAACCGCGGGCGAACGGGGATGCTCCGGATCCCGAAAACGGGTGTGATAGCAGGATCCAGGCGCATAAGGAGCATTACGGGATCCCAACGAGGCGGGCGCTGCTGCACATCTCGATTGTAAAACGCGCGGAATTCCCTAACTGGGGCGCAGCAGTTTCAGGAGACATTTCGAGATGGGTTATCGGGTGGTGGTCGTCGGCGCGACCGGCAATGTCGGGCGCGAGATGCTCAATATCCTCCACGAGCGGCAATTTCCGCTGGACGACATCGCCGCGGTGGCATCGCCGCGCTCGACCGGCAACGTCATCGATTTCGGCGACAGTGGGCGCGAGCTCAAGGTCAAGAATATCGAGCATTTCGACTGGGCCGGCTGGGACATCGCTTTGTTCGCCGCGGGATCGTCGGTGTCCAAGGACTATGCGCCCAAGGCGGCTGCAGCCGGTTGCACGGTGATCGACAACAGCTCCTTCTACCGGATGGATCCCGACGTTCCGCTGATCGTGCCCGAGGTCAACCCGCAGGCAATCGACGGCTATACCAAGCGCAACATCATCGCCAACCCGAACTGCTCGACCGCACAGCTGGTGGTGGCGCTGAAGCCGCTCCATGACCGCGCGAAGATCAAGCGCGTCGTCGTGGCGACCTATCAGTCGGTCTCCGGGGCCGGCAAGAGCGGCATGGACGAACTGTTCGAGCAGAGCCGCAACATCTTCGTGGGCGACGCCAACGAGCCGGTCTTCTTCACCAAGCAGATCGCGTTCAACGTGATCCCGCATATCGACGTCTTCCTCGACGACGGATCGACCAAGGAAGAATGGAAGATGGTCGTCGAGACCAAGAAGATCCTTGACCCCAAGATCAAGCTGACCGCGACCTGCGTGCGCGTGCCGGTGTTCGTCGGCCATTCGGAAGCCGTGAACATCGAGTTCGAGGAAGAGCTTTCGGCCGAGGAAGCGCAGAACATCCTGCGCGAAGCGCCCGGCGTGATGCTCGTCGACAAGCGCGAGGACGGCGGATACGTGACCCCGGTCGAGGCGGTCGGCGAATATGCCACCTATATCAGCCGCGTGCGCGAGGATCCGACCGTCGACAACGGCCTCAGCCTGTGGTGCGTCTCCGACAATCTCCGCAAGGGCGCCGCGCTCAACGCCGTCCAGATCGCGGAGCTCCTCGGCCGCCGGCACCTGCAGAAAGCGGCGTAACGCGATCGCCTCGTGCGAAAGCTGGGATCTCGTAGACGGTATGTGACTGTGTACGTTCCGGGCACCGGCGACTTCTAGTCCTGAGATCCCAGCTTCCGCTGGGATGACGGTTGGGGGGGCGGCTCAGTACCCCGTATACCGCCCCGGCTTGTGGTAGGCGATCAGCACGCCGCTGATCGCAGCCGCGCTCAGCACCGAGAGCAGGAATTGGCGCGGGGCGAGCACCGGGATCGAGGCGGCGAGGATGAAGGCATCGCCGATCAGCGAGGTTCGCCCGGCGTTCCAGCCGCGCCGCCGCTGCAGAGTCAGCGCGACGATGCCGAGCCCGCCGACTCCCGCATGGTGGCGGGCGAGGGCGAGGATTCCCATGCCGATGATCGTGCCGCCGAACAAAGCGGCAAACGGGCCATTGAGGTCGGTCAGCCGGAACGCCGAGGGCGCCAGCAAGGCAAGGCCCGTGATCGCGAAATTGGCGAAGGCGGTGCGGAGCATGAACGCCGTGCCCATGCTGCGCTGCGCCAGCCACAGGAAGGGCAGGTTGAGAAAGGTGAACAGCAGGCCCGGCGACAGCGGTATCAGGTAGGAGAGGAGCAAGGCGACGCCGGCCATGCCGCCGGTGACCAGCCCGGCGCTCTTCAGCCAGACGAGGCCGAGCACCACGAACGAGCAACCGATCGCGAACGCATAAAGGTCCTCGACGAGGCTGTGCGGCTTGCCTGGCGTGAAATGCGGATCGGCGGGGGACATCGGGGCTCCGGGAGTGGACCGGCATCCTCTCGCCCGTCTGCCGCGGGATCGCGGCGCGGTAGCCGGGGTGGGCGCGGCCGGCAAGAGCCGCTTGTACCCTGTCGACGGCGAGGCCCGGTTCCGGTACCGGGCTCGAGAGGGGCGTTCCACCAGGAGGTTCTCGATGGCGGAGTTTATGGAGGGCGGCTGTGCCTGCGGGCGTGTCCGCTTCCGCGCGCGGGTGGACAATGACGAGGCCTATCTGTGCCATTGCAGGATGTGCCAACGTGCGACCGGCAGCGTGTCGATCGCGTTCAAAGGCATGAAGAAGGCGGACGTCGTGTGGACGAAAGGACCGGACTGGTACCAATCGTCGCCGATCGCGCAGCGGCCCTTCTGCCGCGACTGCGGAACCTCGCTCGGCTTCGCTTTTCCGGACAGCGACACGATGGACCTGACCGTCGCCGCCTTCGACGATCCGGCGCGATTCGTGCCGACGCGCCATTTCGGCGTCGAGAGCATGCACCGGGCGTGGCTGAACACGGACGGGCTGCCGGAGATGCGATCCGAGGACAACCCGGAGGTTGCCGAGCGTTGGGCGCGCGTGACGAACGACAGGCCGGCCTGAGGACAGCAGATTGAACGCGACACGACATGATTTCACCGCCCGCGACGGCGTTCGGCTCAATTATGCGGAACTGGGTGAGGCCGGAGCACGGCCGGTGATCCTGATCCACGGCCTGTTCTCGGATGCCGAGACCAATTGGCTGAAATTCGGACACGCCGCGAAGATTGCCGCCCGCGGGTACCGGGTGATCATGCCGGATCTGCGCGCACATGGGCTCAGCGATAAGCCGCGCGATCCCGCCGCTTATCCGGCAGACGTCCTCGCCGACGACGGCTTCGCGCTGATCGCGCACCTCGGCCTCTCGGACTACGATCTCGGCGGCTATTCGCTGGGCGCGCGCACGGCGGTGCGGATGGTGATCAAGGGCGCGGCGCCAAGGCGGCTGGTGGTCAGCGGCATGGGCCTGCGCGGGCTGCTCAACACCGGCGGGCGGGCGCACCATTTCCGCAAGATCCTGACCGGCCTCGGCACGTTCGAGCGCGGCTCGCCGGAATGGATGGCCGAAGCCTTCCTCAAGACCACCGGCGGCGACCCCCAGGCGCTGCTGCCCCTGCTCGGCTCCTTCGTCGATTCCACTGCGGCGGAGGTGGGGGCGATCGCGCTGCCGACGCTGGTGCTCGCCGGCGCCGAGGACCAGGATAACGGCCACGCTCAGGAACTCGCCGAAGCGCTGCCGAACGCGACCTTCGTAGAGATGCCCGGCAACCACATGAGCGCAGTCACCAAACCCGACCTCGGCCGCGCGATCGCGGATTTTCTCGGCGGGTAGGCTCCAGGCACCATTGCAGGAACAACCGCGCGGGCTCTTGACCTCTCCCCACCCACTCGCCTGATGGGGTGAGAGGGGAGCCTTGACGGGCCTCCGGGGCGGGGCGCAAGAACCGCGCATCGCATCGACCCCCATGAGGATCGCTTCGCATGAAAATTCAAGTCTCTACCCTTGCCGTCGCCGTCTGCCTGGCGGGCTGCGCCGCCGCTTCCGCCGACACTGTCGACACCGTGTCGACAGCCGCCGCCGCTCCCGCGCAGGAGAGCGCCGTCACCGAGCCGCAGTCCCTCGCAGCGCCCACTCTCGACGAAGCCCGCGCCTTCGTCGCCCGGGTCGAAAAGGAGCTCGCCGAATTCTCCGTGGTGAACGCCAGGGCGCAGTGGGTGAACGCCACCTACATCACCGATGATACCGATGCTCTCGCCGCCTATTTCGGCACGATCGGCACCGAGATGCAGGTGAAATATGCCAACGAAGCGGCGCGCTTCGCCGGCCTCCAGGGACTCGATTACGACATCGCCCGCAAGCTCAACACGCTGCGCAGCGCGCTCGTGCTGCCGGCGCCGACGACGCCGGGCGCGGCGGCCGAGCTCAACACCCTCTCGACCCGTTTGTCGTCGACCTACGGCAAGGGCCGCGGCACCTTGAACGGCAAGGAGATGACCGGCAACGATCTCGAGGAGCAGATGGGCACGGTTCGCAACCCCGCCCAGCTGCAGGAAATGTGGACGAGCTGGCACTCCAATGTCGGTCGTCCGATGCGCGCTGACTACAACCGCCTGACCGAGATCGCCAATCAGGGCGCCAAGGACCTCGGCTATTCGGATACGGGGGCGATGTGGCGCTCGCGTTACGACATGAAGCCCGACGAGTTCGCGGCGATGACCGATCGCCTGTGGAGCGAGGTCAAGCCGCTCTACGACCAGCTGCATTGCTACACCCGCACCAAATTGAACGAGAAATATGGCGACACGGTGCAGGCCAAAACGGGGCCGATCCGCGCCGATCTGCTCGGCAATATGTGGGCGCAGGAATGGGGCAATATCTACGACGTGGTCGCGCCCAAGGGCGCCGGCGACGTCGGCTACGACCTTACCGATCTGCTCGTGAAGGCGAAGTACACGCCCGAGAAGATCGTCAAGACCGGCGAGAGCTTCTTCACCTCGCTCGGGTTCGCGCCGCTGCCGGCGAGTTTCTGGACGCGGTCGATGATCACCGCGCCGCGGGACCGCGACGTCATCTGCCACGCTTCGGCGTGGGATCTCGACAATGTCGAGGATCTGCGCATCAAGATGTGCACCAAGGTCAATGGCGACGATTTCGTCACCGTCCACCACGAGCTCGGCCACAATTTCTACCAGCGCGCCTACAACAAGCAGCCCTTCCTCTATCTCGACAGCGCCAACGACGGCTTCCATGAGGCGATCGGCGACACCATCGCGCTGTCGGTGACTCCCGAATATCTCGTCCAGATCGGGCTGTTGCCCCGCAACAAGGTCCCGTCCGCCGACAAGGATACCGGGCTGCTGCTCCGCCAGGCGATGGACAAGGTCGCCTTCCTGCCGTTCGGGCTGATGGTCGACAAATATCGCTGGAAGGTGTTCAGCGGCGAGATCGCGCCGACCGCGCTCGAGCAAGGCTGGAACGATCTGCGCCTGCAATATCAGGGCGTGGTGCCGCCGGTGGCGCGCACCGAGGCGGACTTCGACCCCGGCGCCAAATATCACGTGCCGGCGAGCGTGCCCTACACGCGCTATTTCCTCGCCCGCATCCTCCAGTTCCAATTCTACCAGGCGGCATGCAAGCAGGCGGGCTGGACGGGGCCGCTCCACCGCTGCTCCTTCTACGGCAACAAGGAGGTCGGTCAGAAACTGAACGCGATGCTGGCGATGGGCGCCTCGCGGCCGTGGCCCCAAGCGCTCGAGGCGTTCACCGGGACGCGCGAGATGTCGGGCCGGCCGATGCTCGATTATTTCCGGCCGCTGATGGGCTGGCTCGAGCAGCAGAACACGGGCAAGCAATGCGGCTGGAGCGCGTAGGGTATCGGCTCAAAGTGGTACTTTGAGCCGGGCCAGCGGCAGATCAGAGGGGGCGTCGGCGTGGGGCGGCGCTCCTTCTTGCATGGAGTGGAGATTTCGGCAGGCCGGCTCGACCAGCCTCATTCCATGAAATGTGCGGGCGTCAGCGAGCGGTGCCGGCGCTCAGCTTTCGAGGTCCTCGACGCCGGCGTCGCGCTTGCGGCAGACTTCGGCGGCTTCGTTGGCGGTGATCGCGGTCTTCAGCACCTGGTTGACCGGCTTGCCGTCGCAGGCACGGCGGGCGAGCGCGCGGGCGCCCAGCACGGCGCCGGCAGTGGCGGCGGCGGCACCGACGCCGATCGCGGCGGCGGCGAAGGGGCGCTCGCGCATCTCCTCGGCGAGCCGCAGGGCGGCGGATTTACGCTCGTTCGACTTCGACTGGTCAGGCAATTCTACTCTCCCGCTGAACCTACCGTAACGCGCTCGGCGTGGCTGCGTTGCAGAAAAAGCACGCGAATCGGGCGGGAAGAAGGCGAATGCGGGTGTGGTGTGGCCGGCCTGCCGCGGCTTGCGCGGGCGTCGGCGATATCATGTCCGCGACCCGCGGGGACGATGAAAGCTGGGGCTCCGGTCCACGCGCCGGAGCGAACAGGTACAGCGGAGCCCCTTTGTCCGGATCGGGCGAGCCCGATCCGAGGATATCAGAGGCGCTCGATCATGTAGTCGGCCGAACTCACCGAAAAGGCGCCGGGCTCTTCGACGTTGAGGCTTTCGACGACACCGTCATTGACCACCATCGAGAAACGCTGGCCGCGCTGGCCGAGGCCGAACTTGGAGCCGTCCATGGTGAGGCCGAGCGCGCGAGCGAGATCGCCATTGCCGTCGGCGAGCATCGTCACCTTGCCTTCCGCGCCGGCGCTGTCCTTCCACGCCTGCAGCACGAAGGCGTCGTTGACCGCGGTGCAGGCGATCTCGTCGACGCCCTTGGCCTTGAGTTCGTCGGCCTTGTCGACGAAGCCGGGGAGGTGGCGGGCCGAGCAGGTCGGTGTGAACGCGCCCGGGACCGAGAACAGGGCGACTCGGCGGCCGGCGAAATAGTCGGTGCTGCTGACCGGCTGCGGGCCGTCGGCCGTCGCCTTGACGAGGTTGGTGTCCGGAATGCGATCGCCGACTTGAATGGTCATTCGTCTCTCCTTCGAGGCGCGAAGCGCGACAGGCTCGCGCTTCGGATGGGCTGCGCTGTAATCGAATGCGCGAGGCGTGGAAACCGGGGCTTTGGGGCGGGGAGGGCGGCGGTCCGGCGGGGCGTCACCGTCAGGGAGTTGATGTGTCCTCGCTCTTCGGCCCAATGCCGTCATCCCAGCGCAAGCTGGGATCTCGTGGAGGACGAGTGCTGGAGGATGTGGCGGACGCTTGCGACATCTTGTCCCGCGATCCCAGCCATCGGTGCCCTGCGCTGGATGGCGGCTTCTTACGGGAGTTACCGCCCTGCGCCGGGAGCATGACAAGAGGAGAAGGGTAGGCCCGCAATAGGCTTCCGGAGAGCGGAGGTTCGCGGCGGGTCGTACGACTCCGTTCGTCCGGCGGGGCGTGCGGCGTGTCGGGGCGCTGCCCGCAAGCGCTTGGCATCCCGGCATTTGCGTCGCTATGGCAAGCAGATGGATCAGGCGCCCTTTCTCACCGGACAGCTTCTCCTCGCCATGCCCGGAATCGGCGATCCGCGCTTCGAGAAAGCGGTGATCGCGATGTGCGTGCATGACGAGAATGGCGCGCTCGGCATCGGGCTCGGCCGGATCGTGCCGCGGATCACCTTCCATGGATTGCTCAAGCAGCTCGACATCGAACCTGGCGCGGCGCCCGACGTCGCCATCCACCTCGGCGGGCCGGTCGAGCCGCAGCGCGGTTTCCTCGTCCACTCGCTCGACTGGGGCGGCCAGGAAAGCATCCAGGTCGGCGACCGCTGGGCGCTCACTGCCACGCTCGACATCCTGAAGGCGATCGCGGAAGGGCGCGGCCCGAAGCGCTGGATCGCCGCGCTCGGCTACGCAGGATGGGGGGCGGGGCAGCTCGAGCAGGAGCTGTGCGGCAACGGCTGGTTCGCGACCGAAGGCAGCGACGATCTGCTCTACGATTGCGACGTCGACAATCGCTGGAGCGCAGGCTTCAAGAGCGCCGGCATCGATCCGAGGCTGCTCACGGTCGATTTCGGCACCGCCTGAGGCGGGGCCCGCCTGGCGCGGGGGGCGCGGCGCCGGTTCAGCCTGGGGCGGGAACCGGGAGGATCTGCGACCGCCGCGCGTTGGGGCTGCAGCATTTCGCCGGCGGCGTACGCGGGGTTCGGACGCGGCGCGCGGCGCTAGGCGGCGTCGGCCGTCACCAGGCGCAAGGCCGCGTAGCGGTTGGCCATGCCGAGATGGCGATGGCGTTCGGCGGAATCGCCCGCACGAGCGGCGAGCCAGCGCGCGCCGGTTTCGAGCTGGCCGTAATAGCCGGCCTCGGTCGTGCAGGGCGTCGTCGCCGGCGCTGCTGCATCCGCCCTAAGGCTGTAGCGGCCGGCGAGATCGTAGTGGACGAGGCGCGCGGCCGCACAGGACGCCTTGGCGGCATTGGCAAGCGAGGCCCGCCTCCGGCCGAGCCAATATGAATGTTCCATGCGATCACCTTTCCTTCGTGCGAGGGCCGGCCCCTCCGTCACACGATCCGTTAAGAGGATCAGGTGATTTCGTCCCAGTAGCACCAAATCAATTTGAATCCCAATGCAATAATCAATCCGCCGTCGGGGACCGCGCCAAATTGCCAGGCCAGAACCGGGGCGTAACCGTTAATTGCCCGACCGCTCGTAATAAGGAGTATGCGGCCCCATATAGCGAATATCACCTGCTCCATCGCAAGCATCGTGTGACTGAGAGACGCTCCTGTGCTCCCGCTTGCAACGACAAAGGTGACCAGCATGTCAGATATCCAGAAATCCGATCGCATGGGCGAAGGCAGCATCGTCGAGAACGCGATGTCCGGATCGGGTGCGCACCGCCTGGACGCCGGCATGGTGATTCAGATGCTGGTGCGCGTTCCCGCATCCGAGCGCTGGGTGAGCGAAGGTGGCCGCACCGCGCCGGCCGGCGAGGCGCGCCCGCCGCAGCTGAGCCGCGCCCGAAGCTTCAACAAGATCGCGACCGACACGCCCGACGGCTGCCGCACCCGCGCCACCGCCGATCTTGCCTCCGCCGTATTGATGGACACGGAGAATGGACGACGCCGGCTCGAGCACAGCGCCGCGACCTGGTATGCGCGCGCCGACCTCATCCAGCGCCTCGACGACAGCTTCGCCGCCCGCCAGGCCGCCGCGGCGGCGATGTGGGCGGCCGGTGAGTCGCCGATCGCCAAGGGGCGCCGGACGGCAGTGCAGGAGCCCGTTCTCGGCGGTGACGCGGCGCATGTTCGGCTTTAGACGCCGCGAAGGCGAGCCACGCGAAGGAGACATGGAATGAGCCTGCACGAATGGTTCGGCCGACATGTCGCCGACCTCAAGACGAGTCGCTGGGACCAGGGGGCGTTCGTTTCGACCTGCACCCTCTGCGGCCGCGAGATGATCAAGCCTCCGGGCCTCGAGTGGCAGATCCGCACCACCACCGGCTGATCCGCGCCGGCAGGGGAAGACGCACGCTCTTTCCTGTCCGCATGCGGAATGAACAAGGGGAGGGCTTCGACAGGCGCAGCCCCACCGGCTTTCGCCGGGACTACGCTTCGCCCGATCCGGGGGGGGCGCGGGTCGATGACCTCGCCGCGGGGTTGCACGGCTCAGGCGCGTTGCCGCGCTTCCTCGGCGAGATCGCAGATCGTCACCGCCCTGGCGACGCCGCCGATTCGCGCTTCGAGGAAGTGGCCGGGCTCGGCGGCCGAGAGTGCCGGCCGGCGCTGCGGCACCGCGTCGGCGACCATTTCGAGCTCATCGACGATGCAGCCGGTCACCGCATCGTCGACGTCCACGACCAGGATTACCGCTCCGAGCGCGGCGAAATCCATGTCGCGGGGCGCGCCGTCGCTGCCGAGATCGACCAGCGGCAGCGGCCGGCCATTGTGGCTGGCGAGGCCGAACAGCCCAGATCCCGGAACGTCGAGCCGGCTGGCCCCGGCCGGGAAGGCGATGATCTGGGTGACCGAGGTGAGCGGCACCGCCCGATGGCGATCGCCGAGCCGGAAGATCAGGAACGGGCGCGAAGCACCTTGGGCGGTTGTCGCAGCGCCGGACCCCGCAATGCCGGCCGCCGCAAGGCCGGGCACCGCAGCCTTGGCCGCCGCGATTGCGGATGGGGCCGTTCCCGCGCCGCGGGCGGCAACGCCCTTGATCCGGCTGAGCGCGCCGATCGTGCGCAGCGCCTCGCTGCGGGCGAGCGCGTCGGCGGCGAGCAGCAGGCTCTCGCGCCCGTCGGGATCGACGATCGCACCGGAGAAGAGGCTTAGCCGGGCGGCGGTGGCGGGCGGGAGCGGGCGGATGTCGGCGGCGGGGACCTGGAGGATGCGGTGCACCCGATCGATCTTGAGCCCGAGCAGATGATCGCCCTCGACCCGGAGGAGGACGATCGGCTCGGCGCCGGTCTCGCCGGCGCGGCCGCTGAGGCCGAGCAAGGCGAGATCGTCGACCACCGGCACTTCGCGGCCGAGATAGTCGACGACTCCGACCCAGGTCGACGAGGGCACCGGCCCGGGGCGCAGCGCGGCGTTGGGAACGGTGGCGACCACCCGGCCGGCATCGAGCGCGATCTCGGCGCCGGCCACCGACAGGAGCACGATCGGCCGCCGCGCGCCGCCGGCGGCGCCGCGATCCTGCGGCGCGGTCTCGCGGGCATGGGGGATGCCGGGCAGGGCGAAGATCGCGGCGGGATCGACCAGCCCGACCACCGCCTCGCCGTGGAGGAAATTGCGGGTGACGAGCTGCCCGGGCATGCCGGGGATCTCGCAGGCCTGGAGGCTGTCGCGGCGCAGGCGGGCGAGGCCCGACACCGAGTCCATCAGCAGGCCGAGCAGCGCATCGCCCTGGCGCAGCACGACGATCACGGCTTGCTCCGGACCCGCGGCGTCCGTTGCAGCGGGTGCCGTGAGGGCGTTCGCCGAAGTGGCCGTCGCCGAGTCCGTCGCCGCCGAAGCGGCCGCACCATCTCCCTGGGCGGCGGCGAAGCCGAGCAGCGGCTTCAAATCGACGATCGGGATCACCCGGCCGCGGATGACGATCGATCCGATCGCGCCGCCGGCGGTGAAGACCGGCTGCAGCATCGCCGGTCGCGGCACCACTTCGCGGACATGGTCGGCAGGCAGAGCAAGGTCGCGCCCGCACAGCCGCATCAGCCCGACGTCGAGCGTCTCCGCCGCCGCCGCACGCACCGGCGCCGCGGGCGGCTCGTCCGAGCCGGAACGGGGCCGCTGGGAGGCGACGCCGTCCGGGGCGGTTGACGCGGCGGCATCGGCGCCGCCGGGCAGGCGCGCGCGCGTGCCGGCCGAGTCCTCAGCGTCGTTCTCGCGAAGCGAGACCGGCCACGCATCGGCCGTGCCGCTCGCATCGTGCACCTGCTCCGCGACGCCCGCATCGCACGTCCCCGCCGCAGCCCCCGCATCGTCCACGCTCGCCGCGTGGCGCGCAACGACGGCTGCGGGCGCTGCAATTGTCAGCATGCCGGCATGGGCGTTCATGCGGCGACGGCGCGGGTCGAGGCGGCGAGTTCCTCGATCATGGTGACGACCTTGGCCGAGACCTCTTCCTGGACTCGGGCGGAGTCGGCGATCCCCGCGATCGCACGGGCGGTCTTGTCGACGCTGGCGACGATCCCCTCGAAGGCGGCGCGGGCGCCGCGCGAGCGCTCGGTGCCGTGCTCGACTCGGTCGGTCGATTCCTCGATCAGCCGCGAGATCTGGCCGGCGGCATCGGCGCTGCGCTCGGCGAGCTTGCGCACCTCCTCGGCGACCACCGAGAAGCCGACGCCATGCTCGCCGGCCCGCGCCGCCTCGATCGCGGCGTTGAAGGCGAGCAAATTGGTCTGGCTGGCGAGCTCGCCGATCACGCCGACGATGTTGGCGATCTGCTTGGACGAGCGGTTGATGAGGTCGATCGATTCGATCGCACCGGCGATCGCCTCGGTGCCGCGGCCGGCCGCGCGCTCGGTCTCGCCGGCGAGGTCGGTGGCGCCGCTCGCCCCTTCGGAGATGGAATTGATCGCGGTGCACAGGCGGGCGACCATGCCCTGCATCTGCTCGCTCTTGGTGGCGATCTGCTGCTCGAGCTGGACCTGGCGGGTGACGTTGTAGGCGTGCTTGATCACCCGCACCGGATTGCCGGCGAGATCGTAGACCGGGCTGTAGCTCGCCTGGATGTAGACGTCGCGGCCATATTTGCCGACGCGGTGGAAGCGGCCGGCATGGGTCTCGCCCTTGTTGAGGCGCAGCCAGAAATCGCCATATTCCTGGGTCTTGAGATAGTCGGCGTCGCAGAACATCGAGTGATGCTGGCCTTTGATCTCGCGCAAGGTGTAGCCCATCGTGCTCAGGAAATTCTCGTTGGCCGACAGGATCGTGCCTTCGAGATCGAATTCGATCGTCGCCTGGCTGCGATCGACGGCGGCGACCCGGCTTTCGAACTCGGCGTTGCGGATCTTGGCCTCGGTCACGTCCATCGCGAACTTGACGATCTTGACCGGCTTGCCGTCCAATCCGAGGATCGGATTGTAGGTCGCCTGGATCCAGATCTCGCGCCCACCCTTGGCGACGCGCTTATACTCGCCGCCGAAATATTCGCCGCGCGACAGGCGATGCCAGAAATCCTGATAGGAGGCGCTGGCGACGAGCTCGTCGTCGCAGAACATGCGGTGATGCTTGCCGCGGACCTCGTCGAGCGAATAGCCGAGCAGGCCGAGGAAGTTGTCGTTGGCATCGAGCAGCTGGCCGTCGAGATCGAACTCGACCACCGCCTGGGCGCGGCGGATGGCGCGGACCTTGCCCTCGTAATCCATGTTGCGCTTCTTCTGCTCGGTGACGTCGAGCGCATATTTGACGACCTTCCAGGGATTGCCGTCCAGGTCCATGATCGGACTGTAGCTGGCCTGGATCCAGACGCTCTCGCCGTCCTTGGAGACTCGGCGGAACTCGCCATTCTCATGCTCGCCGCGCGCCATCTTGTGCCAGAATTGGCGATACTCTTCCGAGGCGGCGTAATCCTTGTCGCAGAAGATGCGGTGATGCTTGCCGCGGATCTCGTCGATCGCATAGCCCATGCGCGCGCAGAAGCTGTCGTTGGCGGCGAGGATATTGCCTTCAAGATCGAATTCGATGACGGCGTGCGAGCGGTCGACGGCGTGGACCTTGCCCTCGGCCTCGGCGGCGGCGCGCTTGGCGTCGGTGACCTCGACCGCGAACTTGACGACGCTGACCGGCCGGCCCTGGAGATCGAGGATGGGATTGTAGGTGGCCTGGATCCAGATCTCCTTGCCGCCCTTGCCGAGCCGCTTGAACTCGCCCGAGACATAGTCGCCGGCGCCGAGCTTCTCCCAGAATTGCCGGTAGGCGGCGCCGCGGACCTGCTCGGGGGTGCAGAACAGGCGGTGATGCTGGCCGATCACCTCGTCCTCCGAGTAACCGGTGAGGGCGAGGAAGTTGGGATTGACCGCGATGACGTGGCCGGCGAGATCGAATTCGATCACCGCCGAGCCGCGGCCGATCGCATCGACCAGGCTCTTGTCGCGCAGGCTCTTCAATTTGACGTCGGTGACGTCCATCGCGAGCTCGACGACCTTGAGGACCTCGCCAGTCTCGGCGACGATCGGGAAATATTTGCTGCGCAGCCACAGCTCGCGGCCGTTCTTGGCGAGACGCCGGAACGTGTCCTCCTGCGGGCTTCCGGCCTGGAGATCGGCCCAGAACATTTCATAGTCGGCGGAGGCGGCATGCTCCTCGGGGCAGAACAGGCGGTGGTGGCGGCCGGTCAGCTCGTCGGGCGTGTAGCCCATCAGCGACAGGAACAGGCGGTTGGCGCGGACGATGCGGCCTTCCGGCGAATATTCGATCACCGCCTGGCTGCGATCGAGCGCGACCCCGAGCGCGCACAGATCGGCGCCGTCGTCCAGCGCCTCGGCCATCGCCGATGCGGCCGCGGAAGCGGCGCCTGCCGTGCGCGCTGCGGCGGCGCGTCCGCCGTTGCGGGGGGTGCGCTGCGCGTTGCCGTCATTCTGCTGCTGATGATCGCTCATGATCTTCGTCGTCCTGTCATGTCGCCCGTGCGGCGTGCGGCACCGAACGGCGCCGTTTCAGGATGTTATAGGAAGGTTTGCGGGTGCCGGTGCGGCGGGCGCTATGGTCTAAAGTACGGGGTCAGGCGGTTTTTTCGGTGCGGCGGCAGTCGACGTCGGTGGCCCAGGCTGGCGTGCCTGCGATGGCCGGGTTCGCATCTCCATCCGTCAGGGTACAGGTCCAGCCTGTGCGGGTGAACGGATGGGCGATCCGGCCGGGACGATCGACGCTGCACCGCCAGCGGCCGGTACCCGCGGACCGGCAGCGCCCGCCCTCCGCCGCCACCGCCCGCGCGATCTCCTGCGCGGTGGGCGCAGGCCGAGGACGCGGTTCCAGGCGGCGGAATGCTCGGCCCTCGCCGCAAGCGGATCCGGGTGGTTGCTGAACAGGCCGGCATGGCGGTTGGGAAGCGCGACGCCGCCGAGCAGGGCGAAGGCGAGCGCGGTGCGGGTCAGCATCGGCCAGGAGCGGAAGAAGGCGACGGCGCGCATGGCGCCCGATCTTGGCGTGGGACGGTTGCAGCTTCGTGACGGGGGCGCGCCGGCGGGGGCGTAAGCGGAGCGGTCGTGGCAAAGGCGGCGTGGATACTGGCCGGGCCGAGCGCGGTCACCAGTTCATACTGGTTGGGTAATGGCACCGGACCCGTTCTGGCTGAGCTCGTCGAAGTCCTCCCTTTCCCCTCTCGCACGTGGGACAAGCAAGGAGAGGGCTTCGACACGCCCTTCGATCCTTCGACAGGGCTCGGGACAGGCCAAGCTCAGGAGAGGCTTGGGCCGACCGGCCTTTGCCGAGGAGTAGATGCCGGCCGAGTCCGCGCACGGCCGCCGTCGCACGGTCCGTCGGCGCCCGCCTGGACGCGCCGTGCACCGCCCGCGCGCCGCCGATAACAGGCGAAATACAGGCGCGGTGCCGGCTTCGGCAGGTGTTGGGCGTGGAGCGTCTTGGCCCGGGAAGGCCCGAAAGCCGGGGCGTAGCAGGACGCGGACTCGGCGCGGCGATCGATAGAATACAGGTCAAATACAGGCTCGGGACCGGGTTCGACATGTGCCCGACGTGGTCGTCCCAGAGCTGGGCAGGCTTGGAAGCGGGACGGCCAGGACGCGGGCTCCGCCTCCGTGCGCAGAGCGATAAATACAGGTGAAATACAGGCTCGGCGCCGGGGTTCGACGAGGCTTCCGGCGCCACGCACGGCTACGGGCGGTCAGGACGCCGCGTGGCCGGTGTAGGGTGGCGCGGGCTCCTCAGGCTCCCGTCCTCCAGTAAATACTGGTGGAATACAGGTCGATCGGGCTGAGGGCTGCGCGTCAGCAAGGTGCGGCATGCCGGCCGATCCCCGCGAGAGGCGGCTTTTCATACCCTTTCACACTTTGCGCGCGCTGCCGGTTGCGCCGCCGCGAACCACAGGCATTGAGCGAAATACAGGCGAAATACAGGCGCGGCGCTGGTTTGAGGGGCTTCCGGCGCAGCACTCCCGGCGCGGGCAGGTCCCTGCAGGCAGTACCGAAGTGGGCCGCGGGGCAGGGGCTCGGCGTGCACATGTCCATTGATAAGGTTCGGATCATCGCCCGACCGGAAGGCGTCGTGATCGGGGAGAAAAGCGCCCCGGGTGCCTGTTGCGCGCTCCCGAGCCTGTATTTTGCCTGTATTAACAGGCTTGGGACCGTCGCCGGCGGCGCATTTCGAGGCGGATGCCGCCCGGCGCGCGTCCAGCGAGCTGCTCGTCTTTGGTTCACGGGTTCAAAGAGCGGGATGCGAACGCGGTAAGCGCAAACGGGTGCGCGACGCCGGAGTCGGGAAACGCAGGGTTCGAAAGCACTGGAACATAGCACGAACATTGGTGTGGATCAAGTGATGTGCGCTTCCGATGCTGAGCGTGGGAAGAGCTCCGGTCGCTGGGCGCTTGGGGATGTCTGAGGGGGCGAGGAGGCTTGCTCGTATCGTCCGGATCAGTCCTCATACGCTCGTCATTGCACGGCTTCAGCATTTCCACACCGTTCGGCAAGCTCAGGACAGGCTATGACACGGGAGACTTACGAAGCCGCGAAGATGGGGCGCGCAGGGTCGTGGCAGTCCGTCGACGTGCAGCGTGGCACTTCCATCCCATCGTGACGCGAAGGACGCGAAGGACGCGAAGGACGCGAAGAGCGCGAAGAAGGCAAGGAAGGCGTTGAAGGCGAAGGAGCTCCCACCAGTGTGGCGGTTGCGAGGCGACGAACGGCGATGCGCGATGGGTCGTGCCCCGGCTGAGACTTGCCGGACAGCGCATAGCCGCTCATGGTATTCGCCGAGGGGGAAAGTAATGGTGGATCGACGCGGGCTGACGATTGGGCTGGCCGTGCTCGCCCTGTCCGGCTGTGGCGAGAGCGAGAGAGGGGCCGCTTCGGGCAATCCGGCGCGTCGGGCGGACGCCCGCAAGGTCGCGGCGCCGCCGGCGCCTGAGATCCTCCGCCTCGATGCCGAGCCGGATCCCGTGCTGATCGCCGCTTTGCTCTACCGGCTGTTGCCGCCGCCACCTCACCAGGGGGTGGCCGGGGCGATGGCGGGTCGGGAAAGATCGCCTGCCTGTGTCCGCAAACGGCTCATGCCGTGGGCCGGCTCGGCCGACTCTCTGACGGCGAAGGAGCTCTGGAGGTTTTCCAATCCCGATGCAGCCAGGATCACCCGCATGATCCTTCATTCCCTGCCGAAACCGCAGGAGGAGAATGGACCGGCGGGCTGGACGCTGCCGAGCGTGTTGCCGAGCGGTGCGGTGCGCATCGGCGGGCGCTGCGGGGCGGATGACCCGATCATCACGCTCGACCGGCCGGTGCATAATGCGGACCATGCCTTCGTGTCCGGAGTGCAGTTCGACTGCTCGGACCGACCATTCGCGCAGATCTGGACCCGCAGTGGGCGCGAATGGACGCCGATCGCCTGGTGGTCTGGACCTTATCCCGTAAACGTGGTCTGCCTGCCGGACAGACGCTCCCGCAAAGGCTTCGTGCGGGTCTGGAGCCCGTTGCGCGACCCGCGATCGGCGGAGGGGAGTTCCAATCCCGGATCCTTCGGGCTTGCGCCCCCAGCACCGCCGCCGCCGCCGCCGTCGCCGCCGCGGCGGTGATCGCGCACCAGAGCTCTGGCGCGGGCGTTCAGGATGTATCAGTCCGAAGCTGTACGTTCGGCGGAAGCGCGCAATTTTTGCACGCACCTCAGGCGCGGCTTGGTCGGTGCCGTCGCGCCGCCGCGAACGCGGTCATGGCACCTTCCGCCAGGAGGGCGGCGAGGGAGAGACCGAGGCCGGCATGGGGAAGCACCAGGCCCGGGCTGTCGGGCCCGCCGAGGTGGAGGACCTGCTCGATACCGATGTAAACCACCAGTCCGAGAAGAAAGATCAGCAACCGCCCCGATCCGTCCGGCCGCCAGCAGCACGATCGTGGCGGCGAGCAGCCATGCCAGAAGGCGAGTATCAGCTCGAACGTGAGTGCCCAGTCTGGCAAAAGTTCGGCCTTTCTCTTTCATCCCGCTCTATTCTGCCTTCTTCCGCGCAGATCTCAGAGCAAGGGGGCAAACCGGCGCGACATTGTGCGGGTTCGTGCGTGCCGGAGCGATCGTTCATGGCGCACAGGGCGTCCATTGTCGGAGCCCCCTCGTTCCGGCTGACTGTCGAAGGGCAGGGAGGGGCTTCGACATGCTCAGCCCGAACGGATGGAGTGGAGCATCATTGGGATTGCCGTGCTCAGACGAGGCCCCCGCTCAGCCGGTCTCCGCAGGCGCGAGCGCGAGCTCCGCGCGGACGCGCTGGCCGCGGCGGAGGGTGGCGGGCGTGGGGCCGCGAAAGTGGAGCTCGATCTTGAACCGGCCCTCGGCGACCTGGGGATCGACGCGGGCGACGACCAAGGGCACCGCCGCGCCGGCGATGCGGGCGCGGGCGGCCTGGCCGGCGGCGACGCGGCCGAGATGCGCTTCGTCGACGAGCGCGTAGAGCTTGTAGCCGTCGTCGCCATCCACTTGCCCGAGCGTGTCGCCGGCGGCGACCGGCTGGCCGGGGCGCAGGCGGAAATTGGTCAGGCGTCCCGCGGCGGGAGCGCGCAGCACCAGGGTATCCAGGGTGGCGCGGACCGTGCCGAGATTGGCGTCGAGCTGGCGTTCGGCCTTGGCGAGGCGGTGCTGCTGGCTGGCGGCGGCTTCGTGCTCGGTGGCGGCGGCGGCGCGAAGCGCGGCGACCTTGTCGCGGTGAAAGGCGGCGCGGGCCTCAAGCGGCTTGATCCGCGCGGCGGTGACCACCCCGGCCTCGAACAAGCGGGTCTGGCGGCGCAATTCGTCCTCGGCCTCGTGCAAGGCGAGCTCGGCGGCGGCGATCTCCTGCGAGTCGGCGCGGCGGCCGCGCTGCAGGCCGAGATTCTGGGCGCTCAGGTCACCGAGCCGCGAGATGATCTCGGCCTCCTGGCTCGCGACGGCGAGCACGAATTGCGGATTGGCGATCTCGGCGAGCGGCGCGCCATGCGCGACCATCGATCCGTCGGCGGCGCGGATATGGGCGATCTGCCCGCCCTGGACGGCGGTGACCAGGGTGGCGGTGCGCGGCTCGACATGGGCGTCGAGCGGGAGGAGCGAGGTGGCATCGGCCGAGGCGGCGGCCGGCCTATTCAGCGGTGCGGCGGGATCGGATCCGGACGCGGCACCGGCGGTGTAGAGGCCGGCGCCCGCGAGCAGCAGCAAGGCGGCGCCGAGCGCGGCCGGGACGGCGCGCGGCCGCCAGGAGAGGGGAGGAGAGTCGCCCGTCTGCATGTCGGCTGCAGCTTACGGCATTTCGGCCGTCATGGGGAGCGGGCCGGGGCGGGCGCTGGAAACGGTTTCGGGGTCCACCGGCGCGAGGCGCAGGGGGCGTTCATCCGACGCTCGCTCGCCGCCGGAGTCCGTCTTGACCGGCGCCGTCCGGGCTGCGCCCGGGATGCCTACGCGGTCAGCAGCGGGTGCGATCGACCGCCGGCGGCGCATTGTCGCGGTCTTCCGGGCTGTAAAGCGGGTCTTCACGCTCGAACATCGCGACATAGCGGTTCTGCGGGTCCGCGCTCTCGTCCGGCCCGTCAGCCAGTGGCCGGTCTTCGCCATAGCCATGGACCTCGATACGCGCCGATCGGACGCCGTGCTCGACCAGGTAGCGCGCGACCGCGCGGCCCCGGGCGCAGGAGAGGCGGCGATTGCTTTCGGGCGTGCCGACGCGATCCGCGCCGGCCTCGATAACCACGGTGAGATTGTCCGGGTGATGGCGGATGACCGCGAGAAAATTGTCGAGAATCCCCGCATGCTGGCGCGTGATCCGGCTGCTGCCCGCGTCGAAGAAGATCGTGAACGGGCCCGTCATCGCCGTGGCCTGCGCGGCGGCGAACAGGGGTGCAGACGCCAAGGCGTGCAGTAAAATCGTTCCTCTCATCCCATCCTTCCCGCGATCGCGCCGTCATTGTTTCACGCCCTGTGCCGCAGGGAAAGGGCAGGGCTCGCGCTATCTCACGCGCTTCCTGCTGTTGAGACCGCCTTCCGAGTTCAGGCTGGCGTGAAGGGGCGGCAGCCGAGGCCCATTCCTTGTCGTTTGCGCCTTGCAGGCGAGCGCGAGGGTAAACAGGCGGTAGACCGGTTTTCCGAGCAAGGGTCAGGCTTTTTCCTGCTGGCGATGCCGAAGCCGCAATTGCACGTCCGGTTTGGACGCCGCGCCCGGCGCGATTTGCGTGGGCTTGGTGGGCGTGGCAGATCGCGGGGAGGGGGAAACCATGGATCGACGAACTCTGTTGGCGGGATTGGCGGCGATCGGCTTGAGCGGGCGCTCCAGCGCGGCGGCGATTGCGGGGGCGGTGGGATCGCGGCCGCCTGAGGGCGGCGGGGAGCCGGCTGGAAAGACGATGCCGCCTTTGCCGTACGAGGTCGTGACCGTCGCCGGTGCGCAGGCGGAGGCGGAGTGGCAGCGATTGCGCGGTGCCGGGCGCGGGTGGCCGGTGGTGGTCGGCGGCGACGAGGCGCTGGCGCAAATGGCAGAGATGCTCGGCGGGCGCCAAGCACAGGCGGCGGATGGAGGTGCGCCGTCGCCCGGCAGTCCGGCGGAGATCGTGAAGGCGGCCGCGGCGCTGCGCTTTCCCGAGGCGCTTCGCGCCTGGGCGGGAGCGCCTGGCGAGGACGAACTGCGGGCGGAAGACGGCGCCTGGCCGGAGGACTTGCCAAGCGGCGCCGCCATGCCGGGGCTGATCCTGGCGACCGACCTCACCAGCGGCGCGCCGCTCGAACGGGTTCACCTCCTGCTGATCCCGACCGCGAAGAGCTGGGAGGTACCCGCCTATCTGGCCTGGGGCGGGTGGAATGCGTGCCCGCCGCCTGCGGTGCATGTCGCGGCGCTGAAAGCCTGGCACGAACGCTACGGCGCCGAGCTCGTGGGCCTCAACGGTGACACGCTCAACCTCCGCGTCGCCCGGCGGCCGACGGAGCGCGCCGAGGCGCTGGCGCTGGCGCGGGACTTCTACCGCTACTGCCCGGACATCGTCGACCAGGGCACGGGCACGCTGGCGCCGCTCGCCGCCGGGCTGATGACGAGCGACTGGTGGTATTTCTGGTGGGACTGATGCCTTTGCGTTCGGCTGGCGCCAAACGCGGCAGGAGGCGGCAACTTAGGGATGGGAATGACGGACTTCTGCTGCGACCAGATGGCTTATGATCTGAACCAGATCTGCGACATGCACCCCGACCGGGGAGACTGCCCGGATGCGTTGATCGCACGGGTGAATGGTGGCTACGGCATCATGATCCACGACGGTGGGAGCAGTGTCACGACGATCGCCTTCTGCCCCTGGTGCGGGACGAAATTGCCCACGGCGGACATTTCTGATTAAGCGTCCAGGAAGCCGGTAAGCCTGCTGACTTCGAGTTGTTCAGGCCGGGTCGGCGGCCGGTTCCTGGTGGCAGCCGCGCGGGACGATCCAGCCGCCATTGTTGTTGCTTTGGCTGTCGACGTGGATCATGCGCGCCGACATCCAGGTCCAGTCGCGATCCGGGAGGTGGCGCAGGAGCACCTCGCGGTCGAGGGTGTTGGGAATGAGGCTTTGCTGAAAGCGGCACAGAGCAGTGGCCGTTGTTCCGTCTTCCCATTGGCAGGAAGCACGCCGCACCGGGGTCCAGCCGAGCTCCGCATCCCAATAGTTTCCAGGCGTCTTCTCGAACTCGATATGCTGCTGGACTTCGTGCTGCGCGCAGGCGAGCTCGATCTGGGCGGCCGTCGGGTAGGCGTCGGTCGGTGCGCGTTCGAGGCCGGGCGGGAGGTCACGCTCGTGACAGGCGGCCGTGGCGGCAGCGAGCAGGCAAAGGAGAAACAGGCGCGTCAGCTTCGATCTTTCTGCTCACATCGGTGAGGGTGATCTTTCACCGCGGGAGGTGACGAGGCAAGCTTGAGGTCGCATGCGACCCTAGAAGTCCCCGGTCGTACTCCATCGGGAGGATGAGGACAAATGCCTGCGCAGGTGGACGAGGCGTGTGGGGTGAGGGTACTACCTCAGACCACGCTCGGTACCATGATCTTCGATCAGCTGCGCTCGCGGGAGCGGTCACCAATCGCACCAGTTTTCATCCGGCGATCTCAATCCCTTTGACACCGCCCCTCGTTTTTACCAACAATGGGCTTCCACGGGCGGGATACCAGCTAGAGCAGTCACTAAGAGCGGCGGATCCAAGGGTTGCCGTCATGCGGCTTCTTCGTTGCATCCTTGCTTGAGAAAGCTGCAGGTTGCGAGGCTGGCAGTCCAAAGATCGAAGACACAAGCACCTAGGCTAGTAGAGGATAAAGAGTGGCCACGTCAGGCACCGATCTGGGTTTTGAAGCAGAGTTGTTCAAGGCAGCGGATAAGTTACGCGGCAATCTTGAACCTTCTGAGTACAAGCACGTTGCGCTTGGCCTGATCTTCCTAAAATACATTTCCGAGGCATTCCAGCTTCATCGCAGCAAGCTTCTGCAAGAGGAATATGCCGATCTCGAAGATCCCGAAGAATATCTCGCTGCAAATGTGTTTTGGGTGCCCCCGGAGGCTCGATGGGAGTATCTGCAGGCCAATGCCAAGCGCCCCCGGATCACCTTCTCGGATGTAAACACAGGCCGCGAACGCGAAGGGGATATCGGAAGCCTGATTGATAACGCGATGGACGCAATTGAGCGGGCTAATGCCGCCGTGCTCAAGGACGTACTGCCAAAAGATTATGGCCGCCCACAACTCGATAAGACAATGCTCGGCGAGCTTATCGACTTGTTTTCGAGGGTCGGAATGCACGCGCAAGGTCAAGATTCGCGAGACTTGCTTGGCCGGGCGTACGAGTACTTCATTAGTCAGTTTGCGGGTGCCGAAGGCCGGCGTGGTGGGGAGTTCTTTACCCCTCGATCCGTTGTTCAGACGATTGTGGAGATGCTTGGGCCACAGAATGGTCGTGTTTACGATCCTTGCTGCGGATCTGGCGGCATGTTCGTGCAGTCCGAACGCTTCATCGAGAACCATCAGGGCCGTCGAAGCGACATTGCTATTTACGGTCAGGAGCGCAACCATACCACGTGGAAGCTCTGCAAAATGAACCTCGCCGTGCGTGGTATTGATGCCGACATCAAATGGAACAACGAAGGGTCGTTTCTCAATGACGCGTTTCCAACGCTCAAGTTCGATTTCGCGATGGCGAACCCGCCGTTCAACATCTCCAATTGGTGGCAGCCACAACTAGAAGGGGACGTGCGCTGGCAGTTCGGTACGCCGCCTGCCGGCAACGCGAATTTTGCCTGGCTCCAGCATATTATCCACCACCTCGCTCCGCGCGGTACGGCGGGGGTCGTGCTGGCAAACGGGTCCATGTCCTCGCAGCAATCGGGCGAGGGAGAGATACGCAAGATGATGATCGAGCGCGACGTCGTCGATTGCATGGTCGCGCTGCCGGGGCAGCTTTTCTATTCAACGCAGATCCCAGCCTGCCTTTGGTTCCTCGCCCGCGATAAGGGCGCCAATGGCCATCGCAACCGAAAGGGTGAGTTCCTGTTTATCGACGCCCGTAACCTTGGCCATATGGTGGATCGCACCCGGCGTGAGTTTTCGCAGAGCGACATCGCCAGGATCACCGAAGCTTATCATCGATGGCGTGCCAAGCCGGAAGCGGAGCTCGGAGAACATCAGGACATTCCGGGCTTCTGTAGATCGGTGACACTGGAGGAAGTGCGAAAGCACGGCCATGTCCTCACGCCGGGTCGCTATGTCGGTGCGGAAGATACAAACGATGACGGAATTTCATTTGAACAGCGTTTCGGTGAGCTGCGCAATCAAATTCAGATGCAATTTGCTCAGAGCCGGGAGCTGGAAGAAGCCGTCATTGAAGCGTTGGCCGGGGTGAATTCTGGTGTCTGAATTCCCGACCACAACGCTCGGTGCGCTAGCATCCAAAGAACCCTACTCAATTGCGATTGGCCCATTCGGTTCAAAAATGAAGGCCGACACCTATGTTGATTCTGGAATTCCCGTGATCCGAGGAACCAACATTGGCCGAAGTCGAAACCTTAAGGGCGATTGGGTTTACATCACTGAGGATTTGGCGGCAACAATGCCTAACTGTCTGTTGCAGGAAGGTGATTTAGTTTTCCCACATCGGGGTTCAATAGGCGAGGTCGGGCTGATTGATGGCGCGCATGTGCCGATCTTTTTGTCAAGCAGTATGATGAAATTTCGACCTGACCCATGCAAGCTGTTGAGCAGGTATGCGTATTATTACTTCCGTTCTGAGCAGGGAAAGCAGGAGATACTCCGTTTCGCATCATCTGTAGGTACACCAGGCATTGGTCAGCCTTTGGCCTCAATGAGGCAGTTTTCGATTCCGCTTCCGGATCTTTGCGAGCAAGCTTCAATTGCGGATGTAATTTCCAGCTTGGACGACAAGATCGAGCTTAACCGGCGCATGAATGAAACTCTGGAGGGGATGGCGCAAGCGATCTTTCAAGAGTGGTTTGTCGATTTCGGGCCCACTCGCCGCAAGGCCGCCGGCGAAGCCAATCCACAAGCAGTCATGGGCGGCTTGACCCCGCACCCCGTACGCGCCGCCGAACTCGCCGGCATCTTCCCCAGTGCCTTCGGTGACGATGGCCTGCCGCTTGGGTGGAACGAAACGCCTATAGGCGACCTGGTAAACCTTGCTGGTGGATCGACGCCAAGCACGGTTGATGAAAGCCTCTGGTCTCCCGGGGTTCATCATTGGGCAACGCCCAAGGATCTGTCGGGGCTGGATGATTTTGCCTTGTTCAATACCGGCCGCAAAATCAGCGATGCTGGTCTTGCAAAGATCACGTCTGGGCTTCTCCCCGTCGGATCGGTGCTTCTCTCTTCCCGGGCGCCCATCGGGTACCTCGCGATCGCGCAGGTGGAGGTCGCAATTAACCAAGGCTTTATTGGCTTGGAGCCGACACAAAACATTGGCAGCGGCTTCTTGTATTGCTGGTGCAAGGCAAACATGCCGACAATCGTTGCAAACGCGAATGGTTCAACATTCCAGGAAATCAGCAAGAGAAACTTTCGTCCGATAACGTCACCGATGCCGGACAATAGAGTAGCTATTAGTGCATTCGGCAACGTCGTTGAGCCGCTGTTTGCAAGAATCGTGACTGCCGCAGCCGAAAGCCGGGCACTCGCAGAGACGCGCGACTATCTGCTGCCTCGCCTGATGTCTGGCGGACTTAGCGTTGCTCCCGTAAATTCCGAGCGCTTGTAAATGGAAAGCTACTTGAGACAGAGGTTCATTGATGAGCTAAACGAGGAGGGCGACATTGAGATTCGTACCAAGGTTTGGCGTCGATCAGAGATACTGGAGATGGCGGGAGACGACGTTTTTAACGGTCTGCTCGTGGACTGGGTGTCTGCCCAGCGCACGAATGCGCGCGACCAAGTTGAAGAATTTTTGAGTGATAATGGATGTTTAGACCGCTTCAAAGAGCTGATTCACCGTCACCGGCAAGGGGCCGTAGTGCCCTTTGTAGGAGCAGGCATGTCCTGCGCAAGCGGACACCGGCCTTGGGGTGATTTTCTCAAGTCGTTGTTAGCTGATGCTCGCAACCGGGTTGCGGACATCGAAGCGCTATTAGCAGGAGGACGCTATGAAGATGCTGCTCAAGCTGTCCACGACATACTTGGGGCTCAAGTTTTTTCGCAAGAGATTCGCTCTAAGTTGGGGGCGCACTGCGACAAGGTGGCTGGGCCTGTTCAGCTGCTGCCAATGCTCTTTAGTGATCACGTAGTAACAACAAACTTGGATTACGTATTGATAAACGTGTACAGGTTGGCGAACACACCTTTCACCAACTCCTTTGTCGGATCTGCGTTGCGTGATGCGCCCGGCCGAATTGGTAATGAGCCGCATAGCCTACTACGTCTACATGGCGAGGCGGAAGCAACTCACGGCCGTGTGTTGACGACTGCGGAATATAATGAAACCTATACGGAGAAGCGCACTTTAGCGGAATTAATTGGGACGATTGCGGCGGGCCGTAGCTTCCTTTTTCTTGGCTGCAGTCTAACTGAAGATCGGACAGTCCGAGCGCTCAAGGAACTGAACGGCAAGGCCGCTGTCGGGCATGCCCCGCACTATGCGTTCCTTCCGCAACCCGCTGATGCTGATCGGCTCGCCCGGCGGGGGTTTCTTGCTGAAGCTGGAATACATCCGATATACTACCCAAAAGGTGATCATGACCAGATGGTTGAAAGCCTCTTGATCGCGATGATCGAAGGAATTGAATGAGCATCACCGAAGACATCGTCGAATTGGCCGCGCTGGAGACGCTACAGGAGCTTGGTTGGTCCTATGTTCACGGCGCAATCCTTTCGCCTGAGGGTGCGGCGCCGGAACGCCGGTCATTTGGCGACGTTATTTTGGTCGGCCGATTGGAGGCAGCTATCGGGCGACTTAACCCTGGCGCCCCTGAAACCGCGCGTAACGAAGCCTTACGGCGCGTGCTCACTGGCGAGTTGCCTTCTCTTGTTGAGGAAAACCGTCGCATCCACAAGCTTCTGACTGAGGGTGTCGATGTCGAGTTTCGGAATGACAGAGGCCAGACCGCTGCCACGAAGATTTGGTTGATAGACCTTGACCGAGCAGACGCCAACGACTGGCTGGCGGTCAATCAGTTTGCTGTCGTCGAGAACCGCGCTAATCGCCGCCCCGACGTGGTGCTGTTCGTCAACGGCCTGCCGCTTGCTGTGCTAGAGCTTAAGAGCGGAGCATCGCAGAACGCAACGCTGAGTGATGCTTACAATCAATTGCAAACCTACCTTCACCAAATCCCCAGCCTGTTCAGCACCAACGCAGTTCTGGTTACGTCGGACGGCATTGAGGCAAGGATCGGCTCGATCACCGCTAGTGCGGAACGCTTCATGCCGTGGCGGACGGTGGATGGGCATGACTTCGCTCACCGCGGCATGCCCGAACTCGAAACTCTGCTGCGCGGCGTGTTCACGCGTGAGAACCTCCTGGCACTGATCCGCGACTTCATCGTGTTTGGTGACAAGGGCGGCGGGCCGTTCAAGATCATCGCTGGCTACCACCAGTTCCACGGCGCGCAGAAAGCGGTGCGGCAGGCAGTAGAGGCGACGCGTCCCGGCGGCGACCGGAAAATTGGCGTGATTTGGCATACCCAAGGTTCAGGAAAAAGCCTGTTGATGGCATTCTTTGCAGGCCTGGCTGTAAGATCGGAGGCTCTGGAGAACCCCACACTTGTAATCTTGACCGATCGCAATGACCTGGATGATCAGCTATTCAGTACGTTCGGGCTGTGCCGTGATCTGATCCGGCAGAACCCTGAACAGGCGGATAGCCGTTATGATCTCAAGCAGCTTCTTGACAAGGCAGCCGGAGGCGTTGTGTTCACGACAGTGCAGAAGTTCTCGCCAGAGCGCGGGGAAGAGAGTTTCCCCCTGCTGTCCGACCGGCGCAACATCATCGTTATTGCCGATGAAGCGCACCGCAGCCAATACGGCTTTGAATCCAAGCTCAATCGGGAAACGGGGCTGCGCCGCTATGGTTATGCTCACTACATTCGGCAAGCAATGCCGAACGCATCGTTTATCGGCTTTACCGGCACGCCGATAGAAGACACGGACATAAACACTCCGGCAATTTTCGGTGAGTATATCGACATCTACGACATCAGTCGCGCCGTAGAGGACGGAGCGACGGTGCCGATTTTTTACGAAAGTCGGTTGGCGCGTATTGAACTTAGTGAAGACGAAAAGCCGCTGATAGACGCTGAGATCGAAGCCCTTACTGAAGATGAATCGCTCACTGAAGCAGAGAAGATGAAGGCGAAGTGGTCCGCCGTTGAGGCGCTGGTCGGGTCTAACAAGCGGCTCGAGCAAGTTGCCGCGGATCTGGTGACTCATCTCGAAGCGCGTATCGAGGCGATGAACGGCAAGGCTATGGCCGTGTGCATGAGCCGTCGGATCTGCGTCGAGCTTTACGACCGGATCATCACGCTGCGGCCAGAATGGCATTCCACCGACGACCGTAAAGGCAGAGTGAAGATTGTGATGACCGGCGCCGCGTCGGATCCCTTATCATGGCAGCAGCATATTGGTGCGAAAAAGCGCCGCGATAACCTCGCCAATAGGGCGCGTGACCCGGACGATCCGCTGTGCCTCGTCATCGTTCGCGACATGTGGCTGACCGGCTTCGATGCGCCGTGCATGAACACTATGTACATCGACAAGCCGATGCGCGGGCACGGACTTATGCAGGCGATTGCCCGCGTGAACCGGGTTTTCAAGGGCAAGCCGGGGGGGCTGGTTGTCGATTATATCGGTGTTGCGCAGAACCTTCGCAGCGCGCTTGGTCAGTACACTGATAATGATCGAGACAAGACCGGTGTGGACGAATCCGCAGCGGTCGCGGCGATGGTCGAGCGATACGAGGCGATTTGTGATCTATTTCATGGCTTTGATTACCGGTTAGGCATTGACGGCAAGCCGCGCGAACGTTTGATTTGCCTCGGAGGCGCTATCGATTGGGTGCTGCGGTGGCAGGAGTCTCAGGCCGCCAAGCAGAAGGATGTTGAGGACAAGAAGCGCGCGCATCGCCGTTATCTCGATATGGTTCTTGAACTCTCGAAGGCATTCGCGCTCGCGTCCGCCAGCGACGAAGCCCGCAATATTCGCGATGAGGTGGGCTTCTTTCAGGCGATCCGCGCGGCGCTCGCCAAAACTACGGCGACTGGCAGGATTTGCGAGACGGATCGCGCCTTCGCCGTTCAACAGCTTGTTGATCGAGCAGTGGCGTCCTCCGAAATCATCGATATTCTGAAGGTCGCGGGCGTACAGTCTGCCGATATTTCGATCCTGTCTGACGAGTTCCTTATAGAAATCGGGAAGATGGAGAAAAAGAACCTCGCGCTGGAGGCTTTGAAGAAGCTCCTCAATGGCGAGATTGTTAGCCGATCCAAAACCAATCTCGTTGAAAGCCGCGCCTTCTCGGCTCGGCTTGAGGAGGCGGTTGCCCGTTATCATGTAGGCGCCATCTCCGCCGTCGAGATGATTCAGGAATTAATTGATCTGGCTAAGGCTTTGCAGGCCGCTCGCGCACGGGGCGAGGAGCAAGGGCTCAGCCTTGAGGAGGTCGCGTTCTATGACGCCCTCGCTGAGAATGAGAGCGCTGTTGAAGCGATGGGCGACGAAAAACTACGATTGATCGCCCATGAGCTGCTCGAGCAGTTGCGCGCCAACGTCACCGTCGATTGGCATCAGCGAGAGAGTGCGCGCGCTCGTATGCGAGTACTCGTCAAACGCATCCTTAAGCGTTACGGCTACCCACCCGATTTTGCGGATGAGGCGGTGCAAACGGTTCTGGCACAGGCGGAAATCCTACTGCGCGAAACCAGATCGGCTTACATCTGAGGGTTGCCAAAAAAGGCGGAAGGGGATCACACGGGCGCATCGCCGAGGCGTGTAGGATCACTCAGCTACGTCCCTCCCCGCCGTGTACGTGATACTCCGCTGCGTTCTCTCCGTTGGTGCGAAAGAACTCGATGCGGTGCAATGCTCCAATGATGACGGAGCGTTTGAAGCGGGTACCATAATCGGTCGGAGAGCCAATCTCAGACCATGCGGAACCGAACAAGTTCTTCAACGTAGATGTTTGCGGTCCGGCAGCGTCAATAACAGATTGAGCGCGTTCCAACTCAGGATCACTCAAATGTTGCCCGCGGTTGCTCATATTCGCGCTACCCTTTCCTTGGCGTGGTGGACCACCTACGTTCATATGGGCGTTCCTTATCGAAAAAAACGCAAAAGGTATAGCAGTGGATATCTATGAGCTACGCAGTGTGATGGAGCGCGCCAGAGCTTGAACATGAGGCGCAATCAACCGATGCGACATTGAGATACCGGAACTGGAAGACGTTGCGACTCGGGTTGATTGTGTTCTATATCTAAGCCTTCGGGGTGGCTAGGCGAGCCCTGGCATTGCCAAGCGTAATCGGTTCAAACCTGTCCGGATGCCGAAGGGCGACTGCCTCGAATGTCAGCTCGGGCCACCCCCTCTCCATGAGCATCCGGTACCCATCAGACGCTCGCTTCATGATCAAGTCGGATACCGTGGCGAGTTCTCCGTCCCGTGCGATCTTCTGCCGGGTCCGAGCCAGTCTGACGGTTTTGCCGCGCTCCTCCGTGAGGGCGCCTTCCAGCGCAAAGATGCTCTGCCAAACATCGTGCTCAAGCGTTCCGGGTACGGCGTCAGGGCTGACGGCATAGAGCTTGCGCAATGCTGCTTTTCGGACTTCGTCGTTGCCCAAAGTCCTGGCGTTCTCCGCAAGCTGGCGAAGCTCCTTCGCGTTGGTGCAGGTTGCAATGCGCTCGAGCGCGCGGCGGACAAGTTCAGCGCTGCTCATTCGGCTGCCTGGGCCGAGGAGTCCGTCTGGCGCCGTCGCCAAAGATCTGCCAGCGTCCATTCTCCATTGTCCTCGCGCAGGAGCCAGTCATTCAATCCGTTTCGGTGCGTTCGAGTGACTGCGCGAGACGCTGCGGAGAAGGAAGCGAAAGGCTCGTCGAAGCCGGCGACAAACAACGATCCATGCTCCACACGGGCGGTGAAAGCTTGGCCGCTATAGGTGAATTTCGCTTCCGTGCCTTCAGCGGGGAGCCATCCTCTCGGCTGGGAGCCAAGCGGTATCCCATCCGTCACGTCGCCGATCGCGTCGATAGCAAGCGGTGCGGCCCAGATCTTCCTTGCGATTTGAAAGAGAGCGGCGGCCCGTTCAACGATTCTCTCCTCGTCCCAGATATCATAGGCGTTCAGGTCTCGGTTCAGAGCGAGGCTCGAGTGAGCACGTACCGCAGGCATCTTCACCGAGAAGGGGCCGTTAGAGACCGAAGCGTTCAGAGGCCCAGTCAGCAGCGTGAGATTGCCCAGAGTGTCGATTGCAGCCTCTCGCTCCATCTGCCGGGCAAGGTGGTCGGGGTCGACCTCTTCGGGGTCAAGATGGGTGAAGCCGGGGACAGGCCAGTTCGCTCGCCATTTCTGTGGCATGATATGCTCGATCGATAGCGCAGACTTTATCTGTATGTCCTCGCTCAGCCTGGTCCGCTTTGCGGTTTCGAGAGCTTCGAAGATGTACCGCAAGCGAGGCTGACGCAGTCCCTTATACTGGGCGCGGCCGATCCAGGATTGGCGCCACTCTTCATCGCCCGGCCAGCGCTCCGTGTCAGCAATCCTGGAGGAGAGATGCTGGATCAAGGCGCCAATCTTGTCGTCCTCCACCGAGCGGAGGCGATCGATGATCCCAATGAAGAACCGATTGTAGCCCTTCGTGGTGAGCCCGCAAATATCTCGCCTTAGAATGTAGCTTTCGAGCGCGCCCAAGGCTTCGGGTAATCGCTCGCCCAACGCGGCTTCCGTGGCCAGATAAAGAACAAGGGGCATTGCAGTCGAGACGTCGAAGGCGTCCGCAAACCGGCCGAACTTGCCGATCGGGTCGGATTCCTCCTGCATGAACAGACGTTCTTCCACGCCCGCCGTAAGAGAGATCGACTCGAGTTCGGCCGCCACGCCTTGGAAGGGCTCCTTGTCCAGAATCCAGCGTCGATATGCCTCGAAGAGATTCTGGACGGACACGAGATCTCCAATCTTCATCGAGAGGTGATCGGTCAACATCCAATCGAGGCGACCCCGTGTCTGGCGGCCGCGAGAGGCGATCTGGGTCCAAAAGGCTCGATCGAGCGGGAGCCAGTGCTTCGCGTAGAGCTGATCCACAAGGAGCGAGCTGTCCACCTGCCCAAGGCCTTTGGCCCTTTGAAAGATGAAGTTTCTGAGCAGGTCGCCTGGTGTGAGATCCACCCCACGGCTGTTCAGCGTCTCGAAGATCGTTTGGGGGTCGTCTCCTCCTTCGAGCTCGATCGAGACTGCGGCAAGGCCCTCTTTCATCGCCTCGAAAAGCCTCTCCAGGCGTTCCTCGCTAAAGTTCCCCTCGGTAGTGACATGAGCCTCAACCCTGGCGCGAAAATAGGCGTGCGCGGCGGTGGATCGGCGGACCATGCCGTCTTCGTCCGTGGGCTTGGGAGCAATAGAGTCTAGCTCGACCTCTGGGTCAATCAGCTGCACAAGCGCACGTCGATCTGTGATCGACGGCCAAAGCTTGTAGCGTTCGGCCTCGGGCTTCTCCATCACGCCGTCGTTCAGCAGGTACTTTTGCAGTTCATCCGCATAGCGAGAGCCGTTCGCAGCGGCGACGTCTCGGAGGGCGCAGAGCAGAAGCTGGAATGTCGTCAGCCGCTGCTGGCCATCGATAATCTCGAACGCCTGGACCTGCTTGCCGAAAGTCTTGATCTGGCTGATGACGATCGCGCCCATGAAATGGGGGGAGATCGATGCGCGATCTGTGTTGAGCCGCTCGACAGCCCGTTCAATATCCTCCCAAAGGAGATCCAGCTGAGGCGTAACTTTCCAGGCATATTGGCGCTGATACAGGGGAATCAGGTAGCGCTTTTTGCCGTCGAACAGCTCCACGATGGAGCGCGTATATGGCTTCATGAATTCCCCCAAAGGCCGTGGCCAGCACCCGTCCGCCGCCATTTGGTTGAAGCGTAGCCCTGTTCGAACTCGCGTCAAGCGCGACCAGCAACGCTTTGAAGAAAAGGCGGGATTGCGCTGGGGGCGAGGGACCTCTAGTTTCGTCAGTGGCTGATGATCAGCGCCTGGGGGGGCGAAATGGGGATTGATCGAGACATTCTGGAAGCGGCGTTGGACGCGGCATGTGAGTCCACGAGCGACGCAGCAACCCACACCGAAACTCCGGCGGAGCGGGACCTGCTGAATGAGCAGTGGGCCCAATCCTATATCGGCCTAGCTCTCAACGATATGTTTCGTCAGCGGTATAGTAACGACAAAGCAGGTTACGTGTCCTTTGAGACCACTGTTTCCTGGCTCGACGGCTATCTACCTGCACCCACGAAACCTGGTCCGCGACCCGGGGGATTGACGGCTCGGCAAAGGTTCGATGCTGTCTTGTGGTCGAAAGGCGGTAAGGCGACCGGTCTTGTCGAATTGAAGGACCGACCGTTCATGGGGCGCTATGCCGAGAGTTCCGATCCTCAGAAGCTGTGTGGCGGTCTACGCCGATGGCCGACGTTGCGCTGGGCCATGTTCCTTTTCAGCATCCGCTGCCCGGCGAAGAGTAAATGCATCGATGATGACCTCGCCGCCAAGCGAGACGATATCTTGATGCGCATCCGCAAGGATGTCGGTGATTTCTGGCGCGTGTCGAGCAGCAAGATCGTTCCCGGCCGAGGGAGCCGCACGATGTGGGTGGGCGTGGTGTTTCGGCGACCGGGCGAGGCGGACTGAGAGCAGTCAGAGGCAGCCTGCCGTGGGAGATTGGAATGCGCGACGAACTATACCAGCGAGTGATAACGGTTGATGCTCGTTCTGCCTTTGACCATCTTGAGGCGGCGCTCGGACGCGCAGGATTGGACATCTGGTACAAGCTGAAAGGGAATGTCCGGTCGGTAGACTTCAAGCAGCGGCGGCAGCACTTCTTCTCGTTTATTCCAAACCAAGGTGACCTGCTGTTTTATGTTCGACGTCCTGCTCTGAAACCGAAGCCGCATCTTCACCAGCTTGCGCTCAAGCACCATCCCGAGCAGGTGAATGTCGATAAATGGGGGCGGCCCGCGGAGAACAGCCGCAAGGAGACGAAGATCCGGATCAGGACGAAGAAGGACGCCGAGACGTTGATGTCATGGCTCGGCCCGGAGGTTCGCTCGCTTCTCCAATAAACAAACGACCCGGATCAGCCTACTTGGCGTTGGCGATCACCGCGGCAGCCGATACCGGATGGTCAGCGAGGCGCCCTTTCCCTTCGCCGGCGCCGAGACGATCTCGTCGCCGGCGCGCTGGGCGTCGTACATCGCGTCGCAGCAGGACGGCATCTGGTGCTTGGTGGCGGGGTAGCCGCCGAGGGTGCGGTGGAGCTGGCCGGACTTGACGTCGACATGCCCTGCGCCACGCGCGGCGGCGCGGCGGAGCTGGGCGGCGAGTTCGGCCTGGAATTTCGACATCCCATCGAAATGGCATTTCGATGGGGACCCGGTGACAACCCATCGAATGGCATTTCGACGGGGACCCGGTGAGGAAGAAGAGCGGCAACGCGACCGACAGGAGCGGCGAGAACTTCCAATGAGATCCCAGCTTTCGCTGGAATGACGGAGAGGGGCGTTTGTCGTGCAGCGTCGCTCAGGCGTCGAGATGTCCCAGTTTGTCCGGGTTCCGCACCACGTAGATCCCGATCACCCGTCCTCCTTCGGCACGCTCAGGACAGGCGTATTTGATTTCCAGCGCCGTCGTCTGCAGCACGCCGTCGCCCTCCCGCGTGACCCTTCGACAATGCTCAGGACAGGCTGCCGGGGAGGCCGTTGACGAAGCCGGTGCGGACGAGGGTGGAGCCGTGTTTGGCGAACAGGTTGGCGAGCGCGGTGTGGAGCTCGATGACGCCGCTGGCGCCGAGGATCGGCTCGAGCGCGGCGGCGAGCCCTTCGACGGAGCTCAGAACAGGTCCGTCGCTTCGCTTCGGCCGCCGAGCGCTTCCATGTCGCCGCTCCGCGAGGCGTGGAAGAAGGCTTCGGCGAGGGCGAGGCCGCTCGCCTGCTCGACCTTGAAGCGCGGGCGGCCGGCGCGGACGTGGGTGCGCGCGCGGGCGGCGAGCTGGCGGCAGGCGGCGGGATCGCGCTGAATCGTCGTCGCGACCTCGTCGAAGGCGAGGCCGAAGACGTCGTGGAGCAGGAAGGCGGCGCGCTCGAGCGGGGAGAGGCGCTCGAGCGCGAGCATCAGGGGGAGGGTGACGTCGTGGTCGGCGTCCGGCTCCGCCGCGACCACCGGCTCGGGGAGCCAGGGGCCTATGTAGGTCTCGCGGCGGTGGCGGGCGGACTTCAGCTGATCGAGGCAGAGGCGGGTGACGGTGCGGCGGAGGAACGCCTCCGGCACCTCCACCGCGGCGCGATCGGCCCCCATCCAGCGCAGGAACGCTTCCTGTACCACATCCTCGGCATCGGCGACCGAGCCGAGCATGCGGTAGGCGAGCCGCGTGAGCTTCGGACGCAGCGGCGTGAACGTGGAAACCGCGTCCTCCGGAAGCTCGCAGGAGATGGGGGCCGGGGCGTCCATCAGACGAGGGCCGGCTGGGCCGCGGGGGCGGGGGATTGGGCGGCGGCGGCGACGGTGGCGGCCTTGCCGGTCTCGTACCAGAGGTGGAAGCCGACGGCGAGGCGGTTCCAGCCGTTGATGACGTTGATCATCAAGGTGAGCTTGACCTGTTCCTCGGGCGTGAACTCGGCTTCGAGCGCGGCGCGGGCGGCGGCGAGATCCGCGCCTTCGGAGAGGCGGGTCAGCGCGTCGGTCCAGCCCAGAGCGGCGCGCTCGCGGGGCGTGTAGACCGGAGCCTCGCGCCAGGCGGCGAGGAGGTGGAGGCGCTGCTCGGTCTCGCCGGCGGCGCGGGCATCCGAAGTGTGCATGTTGAGGCAATTGGCGCACTGGTTGATCTGCGAGGCGCGAATCTTGACCAGCTCGACGAGGCTCGGTTCGAGGCCGGCTTCGATGTGGGTGGAGGCAGCCATCCACGCCTTCATGGCGGCGGGGGCGACGGCGTAGGGGTTGAGCGTTGCAGTCATCTGACGGTCCTTTCCATTGGGTTCCGGTGACATGACGAGACGGCAAGGCGCGGTGTGACATGGGGCGCGATTTTTTTGAAAGGGTGACGCGGGGCGGGATGGGAATCAAGGTGGGCTTCGATCCGCTTCATCGAACGCCGAGCCGAGGATGCCCATGCGGGTCTGCCCCGGTGCCGTGGATGGTCACCGGATCCTGTGCGCTGCACCGGGACCGTATTCTGACGCCCTTCGGCGGAACTCAGGACAAGCTACGGCGCGAAAGGCGCGAAGGACGCGACGAGCCTGCGCGCTTCATTGGCCGCCGAGCGTTTCCGACCTGAGATCCCAGCCTGCGCTGGGATGACGGGTAAATGCTACGCGAACCCCGTCGCTGTCATAACAGACAGCAGGGTGTCGCACACAAAGGCGCCAAGCCGCGAAGGGGTGAGATTCCGATATTGCGGCTTGTGGCTCCGGGGCCACCCGAGATCGATCCTGGCCCGCTCCAAACGGAGGGAAGGATGGAGGGAGAAAGAGCGGGCATACGGGCGGGCGCTGGAGCGCCCGCCCGAGGCCGGCAGATCAGCGCGGCTGCTTGCGCATCAACGCGGTGAGGCGGTCCTTGACCGCGAGGCGGAGGCGCTTGAGGCGGAGGAGCTTCAGGCTGTCGGGCAGCCGGCGGCGCAATTCCTGGGCGATCGCGTCGTCGAGGCGGCGGTGGGTTTGCGTCAAGCGGTAGGTTGCAGAGGACATGATGGTCTCCATCGGTCCGCGCGTCGGCGGACCGGATCTGATCGTTGCGCGAGGCTCCGGCCGCCGAAAGGCGGACTCGGGATCGCTTCCATGTGCGGTGCCGTGCCGGGGGCGTCGCCCGTGGGGGGCGCCGGACGCCTGTGCGGATCCGGCGGTGCCCAGGCGCGGCGGGCGATCAGGCCGAAGGCGGGGCGCGGGCGCGGTAAGGGGAGGCGGCACGCTGCCGGGGCGCGGCGACGGGCGCCGGCGCAGCCTGGGCTGCGGGACGCGCCGAGAGCGGCGTGACGACGATGCGCGGCCGCGGCGGGGAGAGGAAGGCGGATCCGGCCTCGTCGGGGAGGCCGTCGTCGGCGGTGCAGAGCGTTGCGGCGGCGGCGCCCGGGCGGGCGGCGCCGGGACGGGCGGCGGTCTCGCGGGCGGTGGGCGTGCCGCCGGCGATCGCGCCGGCGCTGGCGAACAGGCCGAACAGCACCAGAAGCGCCGCGAGCGGCCCCTTCCGTACACTGTCCCGTGCCCCCTTCGGCACCGCCTCGTCTCCCTTTGTCTGCCTATCGAAGTGGGTCGTAACGGCGGCGGTTCAAGTGCGGCGGCGCGCGCTTTGCGACGAGTGGTGAGTGTGAGGGGAGAGGGACGATGGTTGCGCGGCGTCGGGCAGGGCTGTGCGGCGGCGGAGGCCGAGGGCCCCGCGGGCGGAGGCCGAGGGGCACCGCGGGCGGATGGGCCTCAGGCGCTGCCGCTCAGCCGGCGCCAGAGCCATTCCGCCGGGCCCTGGCGGAACCGTGCCAGCCAGAGCCGGCTGAGCAGGGCGAGGGCGACGAACAGCAGGACCGCGACGGCGGTGAGGCCGAAGAGATTGAGGCGCTCGAGCTGGCCGAGGCCGTAGCCGTAGAAGACCCAGCAGCCGAGGGCGCCCGAGGCGAGATAGTTGGTGAGGCTCATCCGGCCGGCGGGGGCGAGGAACGCCTGGAGAGGGGATGGGCGGCGCGGGGGGCTGGGGCGGCGGGCGAGCAGCAGCGCGAAGGCGGCGAGATAGCCGAAGGCGAGGATCGGCACGCCGACATAAGCGGCGGTGATCGCGGCATGGGCGGCGCCGGTCGCGCGGACTCCGAGGAAGGGGAGGCTGCTCGCGACGCTGAGCACCGACCCGATCGGGATGGCGATCGCGGCGAGGCGGCGGAGCAAGCGCCGGTGGGCGGCGGGATCGAGCAGGAGGCCGGTGCGCACCGACCAGGCGCCGAGCAGGAACAGGCCGAGCACGCTGAGATTGTAGAGCGTCATGTGCGGCGTGTTGACGCCGAATTCGCGCAGGCCGGTGCGGATATTCTGTGCGACCGCGTCGGCGTAGGACGGGCTGGTATAGGCGGCGAGCGCTGCGGCGGCCTCGGCACCGCGGCTGGTCTCGATCAGGTTCGGCAACGGGCCGCCGACGGCGAGTTCGAGCGCGGCGGCGATCAGCGGCGGCGCGAGGACGAGGGCGAGGCCCGTCTTGAGCAACCGGTCGATGGCCCAGTGCCGCACCATGATCAAAGCGAAGCCGAGGAGCGCGTAGGTGACGAGGATGTCGCCCCAGAACAGGAAGACCTGGTTGACCAGGCCGAAGCCGAGCAGGACGAGCATCCGGCGGGCGTAGAAGGCGGGGAAGCCGGTGCCGCAGGTTTGGCTCCGGAGCATCAGGATCGCGAAGCCGGCGCCGAACAGGAAGGCGAAGCAGGAGCGTGCCTTGCCCTGGAAGAGGATGAGATCGACGGCGGCGGCGGCGAGATCGGTCGGGCCCGCGGCGGCGAAGGTCGCGCGGCCGTTCACCGCCATCACCATCGATCCGATGTTCATCACGATCACCCCGAGCAAGGCGAGCGCGCGGAGGGCGTCGATATGGGCGAGGCGGCCGCCGGTGAGGATCGTCCGCGCGACATCGTCGGGCGGGCCGGCCGCGTGCGTGCCGGAGGTGGAAATGTCCTGATGTGCGTTCATGCGCCGAATCTCCTTGTCCGGCGCGGGCCTAGGGTGCGGGCGTTTGAACCAGCGTGGTAAGCGGGGCCGGCGGAGCGTGGAAATTGGGGGGGGCGCGGCGCGGGCAGCGCTTTGCGTGCGGGCCGTCAGGGCTGTGCGGTGAGGAGACGCTGTGGATCCGGTGCGTTTCCGACTTGAGATCCCAGCCATCGGGTCCCATCGAAATGGAATATCGATGGGGTCCCTCCGCTGGGATGACGGGGAAGGCGGGCAGACGCTCATTTGCTTGAAGAATCTGCTCCGTCCCTTGCGTGCGACCGGCTGGACGCCCCCGCGGAGGCCAAGCGGCCCCGTGCGCGTCGCGCCTGACTGGCCGCCCGCCCCTGAAGGGGAGCAATCGCGAACGCTGTTGCGGGTGAAGAGGTCTGCCCCGCCCCTCGCGCGCGATCGACTGGACGCCCCACGTCCAGCCTGAACGATCTCGCGCCCCCTGAAGGGGAGGGGAAATCAGCGCTTGCGGACGAATTCGGCGCGGAGGACGAGGCCCTTGATGCCGTCGTGGCGGCAGTCGATTTCCTGGGGATCGCCGGTGAGGCGGATGCTCTTGATCGCGGTGCCGCGCTTCAGGGTCTGACTGGTGCCCTTGACCTTTAAATCCTTGATCAGCGTCACGGAATCGCCGTCGGCGAGAAGGTTGCCGACGGCATCGCGGACCTCGACGTCCGATGAAGCGGGCGCGGTGTCGGCTCCGGCCGCGACCCATTCGCCGGTGGCTTCGTCATAGACATAGTCTTCGGTGCCGGCGGTCATCGTCCATCCTCTTGGCGCCGGCGGGTGCCGGCCTGCCGGGCTGTAGAACGTCCGGACGATCAGGGGAATATCGGCGGCGCCGCTGGAGCCCCGGGGGCTGGCGCAAGTGCCGGCGCCTGGAATAGACCGGGTCGGAACGGCGGAGGCCTATATGGAAGACGCACCGATTACCGGCGGCTGCCTGTGCGGCGCAGTGCGCTACAGCGCCAAGGGGCCGATCGTCGCGGCGCGGATGTGCTGGTGCCGGGTGTGCCAGTATCTCGCCAGCGGCAGCGCGACGACCAACATCCTCGTCCCGACCGAGGATCTGCGGGTCGACGGCGCGCTCGCCGAATATCGCAGCGTCGCCGACAGCGGCAACCGCATGGCGCGGCGCTTCTGCCCGACCTGCGGCACCCATATGTTCAGCGCCGCCGACGACCGGCCGCACCTCGTCGTCGTCCGGGTCGGGACGCTCGACGATCCGGAGCTGGGGGCACCCGAGGGGGTGATCTGGGCGGCGCGCGCGCCCTCCTGGGCATGCTGGGATCCGGCGCTGCCGCGCACCGAGGGGCAGCCGGGGCCGGCGAGGTCGTAACGCCGCGATCGCCCTCCGGGCGCACGCGGCGGGCCTGCGGGGTTGCCGCTGCGCCGCCGGCATCTTCGCTTCGGTTTACGCTCTAGATGTTGGGAGGTTCGCATGGTGGAGGTGGGATCGAGCCGAGGCGAACCGGGCCGGCGGACGTCGCCGGCAATGGCGGTGCTGGCGCGGGTGCTCGGCGGGATGATCCGCAAGGGCGAACTCACCATCGTCGATCACAAGAAGCGGGTTTACCGCTTCGGTACGGCGGCGGCGGGCTGGCCGTCGTGCACGATCCGCTTCGCCGACAAGCGGGTGCCGTTCGCGATCCTGCGCGATCCGGTCATGGGGGTCGGCGAGGCCTTCGTCGACGGGCGGCTGATCGTCGAGCAGGGTACGATGCTCGACCTGCTCACCCTGGTGCGCGGCAACACGCCGTGGGAGGCGGGCGGGACGTTCGGGCGCCGCCGGCCGCTCGGGGCTCGGCTCGACCGGATCAACTGGGCGCGGCGGGCGCGGCGCAACGTCGCCCACCATTATGATCTCTCCGATGGGTTGTACCAACTCTTCCTCGATGCCGAGCTCAGCTACAGCTGCGCCTATTTCCGCGACGTCGGCGCGAGCCTCGAACAGGCGCAGGCGGACAAGAATGCGCATATCGCGGCGAAGCTCGCGCTCGCGCCGGGCATGCGGGTGCTCGACATCGGCTGCGGCTGGGGCGGGCTGGCGCTGTACCTGCACGAAGCAGCGGGGGTCGACGTCACCGGCATCACCCTGTCCGAGCGGCAGCTGGAGATCGCCAGCGCCCACGCCGCCGAGGCCGGGGTCAGCGACCATGTCCGGTTCGCGCTGCTCGATTATCGGCGTGCGGAAGCGACGTTCGGCGGAGGCTTCGACCGGATCGTCTCGGTCGGCATGTTCGAGCATGTCGGGCCGCCGCAGTATCGGACCTTCTTCGAGACGTGCCGGCGGCTGCTTGCGCCCGACGGGGTGATGCTGCTGCACACGATCGGCCTGCTCGGCGGGCCGCAGGTCACCGATGCGTGGCTGCGCAAATATATCTTTCCGGGCGGCCACATCCCGGCCTTGTCCGAAATCGTCGCCGCGAGCGAGACGGCGCGGCTGATCGCGGCGGACGTCGAGACGCTGCGGCTTCATTACGCGCACACGCTCGACCATTGGCACGCGAGGGCGATGGCCCACCGCGCGGAGATCGAGGCGCTGTACGATGCCCGTTTCTTCCGGATGTGGATCTTCTATCTCGCCGGCGCGATCGCGATGTTCCGACACGGCGAGCTCTGCAACTACCAGATCCAGTACGCAAAGGACCGGCGGGCGCTGCCGATCACGCGCGACTATATGGCGGCGGCCGAGGAGGCCCTGCGGGCGCGGTGAGCGGACCGGGCGAGGATTGGCAAGCGGCGGCTGGGGATGATAATGTCGGGGCGATCAGGATCAGGAGAGTCGACATGCGCGTCGTGGTTCTTGCCGCCCTCGTTCTCGCCACCGGCAGCGCGGCGGCACCGCCCGCGGCCGCACCGGACACCGGGCGCGGATTGCGGATGCTGCCCAGCGGCAAGATCTCCAATTGTCCGGATCCGTTTCGGGTGACCCCGGCCGACGGGCTCGAGGCTCCGTCCTCGCGGCGCCTGGGCGAACTGCCGCCCGGAGATACAGTGCTGGCCGTGCATCGCATGACGCCCGACGGTTGCCTCGATCCGCTGATCGTCCGCTACGGCGGCGGCCGCGGGCCGGCGCGGGCGGCACCCGAGCCGGTGCGGCCGGAGCCGCGGCTGTACCGTTGAGGCGCGCAGGCTGACCTTGCGGCCAGCCTCCTTCCCCGCGTTTGCAGGGAAGGGCAAGAGGTGGGTAGCGGCCGTTCACGCCGTCGGCTGAGCGCTGTGACGCTCGGCTTCGCCGCCCTTCGATGCCGCCTGCGGCGTTGCTCAGGACGGGCATCGAGCGGCCTCAGCCGCACCCACCCGCAACCTCTCCCTGACAGGGAGGGGAGAAAGGGAGGATGCTGGCCGCGGCACCTGCTCTTGTCCCGCACGGGAGGATGTCAGGGAAGCTGGGCTTTCGGGAAGCCGCCCCAGGCCTCGTCGTAATCGCGTTGCAGGGCCGGGGTGTCGAGCGCGAAGCGGGTCGGGCGGAAGGGCCAGCAGCTTTCGACCATGAACGCCATCGTGCCTTCGATCCTGTGGGGCTTCAAATCCGCCTCGGAGGCGGCGCGCCAGCTGGCGACGTCGGGGCCGTGGCCGGCCATGAGATTGTGCAGCGACAGGGCGCCGGGCGCGAAGCCGTCGGCCTTGGCATCGTAGGCGCCGTGGATCAGGCCCATGCACTCGCTCATCACGTTGCGGTGGAACCAGGGCGGGCGGAACGTGTCCTCGGCGACCATCCAGCGCGGCGGGAAGATGACGAAATCGGCGTTGGCGCGGCCCGGAGTCTCGGACGGGCTGGTCAACACGGTGAAGATCGACGGATCGGGATGGTCGAAGCTCACCGTGCCGATCGTGTTGAAGCGCGCCAGATCATAGGTCCAGGGCGCGAGATTGCCGTGCCAGGCGACGACGTCCAGCGGGCTATGGTCGAGCGTCGTCGTCCACAGGCTGCCGCCGTGTTTCTGGATCAGCTCGACGGCGCCGTCGACATCCTCGAACGCCGCGACAGGGGTTTGGAAATCGCGCGGATTGGCGAGGCCGTTGGAGCCGATCGGGCCGAGCTCGGGCAGGCGGAACAGGGCGCCGTGATTTTCGGCGACATAGCCGCGTGCCCGGCCGTCGGGGAGCAAAGCGCGGAAGCGCACGCCGCGGGGGACGAGGGCGATCTCGCCCGGCGCGACGTCGAGCCGGCCCATTTCGGTGAGCAGGCTGAGCCGCCCCTGCTGGGGGATGAACAGCAATTCGCCGTCGGCATCGAAGAAATAGCGCTCCATGTCGCGGGCGGCGCGATAGACGTGGACGGCGACTCCGGCGAGCTCGGCAGGATCCTTGTTGGCGACCATGGTCACCATCGAGTCAATCAGATCCTCGGGCTCCTCGGCCCAGTCGAGCGGGTTCCAGCGCAGGCGATTGGGGGCGAGCGGTTCGCCGGCGGTGCCGGGCGCGAACAGCTTGGCGCCCTGGTAGCGGCGATAGGGCGGGTGCTCGGCGGACGGGCGCAGGCGGTAGAGCCAGGAGCGGCGATTCTCGTGGCGCGGCGCGGTGAAGGCGGTGCCGGAGAGCTGCTCGGCATAGAGCCCGAAGGCGGGCCTTTGCGGCGAGTTGCGCCCCTGCGGCAGCGCGCCGGGCACCGCCTCGGTCGCGAAATGGTTGCCGAAGCCGCTCATATACCCAGGGTGGTCGGTCATGCTTCCTCTCACGCGTGCCGCCGTCCTTTGACGTGCGTGGGGACGCTCATAGCGGGCCGATGCGGGCGGGCGAAGCCCTTGGTTGCTCCGAGGAGACGGGCGCGGAGCAGTTCGCGCATGCGGGCCTTCGCGTGCGATCGGGTGCTCGGGAGAGGCGCCCGTCGCGAGCGTGGACCGCCCGACACGTCATCCTCGCGGAAGCGAGGATCTCGTCGAGGATGGGCGCGGCGGTTCTCGTCGGGCAGCGCCCAGCCGGTGTGAGAGATTGACGACGGCGCGTTTCCGTCGGGAGATCCCAGCCATCGGGTCCCATCGAAATGGCATTTCGATGGGGGCCCTTTCGCTGGGATGACGGGATTGGCTGGGATGACGGGGAGGGGGCGGGCGTTCGCCAACGCTGGCGGCCTCTCGCCTTATTTCATCAGCACCAGTTCTTCGGCCATGGTCGGGTGGAGGGCGACGACTTCGTCGAACTGGCTCTTCTTGAGCTTGGCCTTGACCGCGATCGCGGCGGCCTGGAGGATTTCGGGGGCGTCGGGGCCGATCATGTGGATTCCGATGACCTCGTCGGTCTGGGCGTCGACGATCATCTTGTAGAGCGCGCGCTCGTTGCGGCCGGCAAGGACGTTCTTCATCGGGCGGAAATCCGCGGTGTAGGTCTTGATCGAGCCGACCTTGTTGCGCGCCTGGCCTTCGGTGAGACCGACTCCGGCCATCGGCGGATGGCTGAACACGGCCGAGGGGATATTCTCGTAGTCGACCCGGGTGGGCTTGTTGCCGAACAAGGTGTCGGCGAAGGCCTGGCCCTCGCGGATCGCCACCGGAGTCAGCTGGACCCGATTGGTGACGTCGCCGACCGCATAGATGCTGTCGACGCTCGAGCGGTTGTCGGCGTCGACGACGATCGCGCCCTGATCGTCGAGGGTGACGCCGACGCTGTCGAGGCCGAGGCCGTCGGTGTTGGGGCGGCGGCCGACCGCGAACATGAGCAGATCGGCCTCGACCGGCTCGCAATTGGTCATCTGGATGCGCAGGCTGCCGTCTTCCTTCTTCTCGACCTGCTCGAAAGCGGCGTGAAAGCGGAATTCGATGCCCTTCATCATCGAGATGGTGAGCAGGCGGTCGCGGATCGTCTCGTCATAGCCGCGCAGGATGACGTCGCTGCGGTTGACCAGGGTGACGTGGGCGCCGAACTGGTGGAAGATGCCGGCGAATTCGTTGGCGATATAGCCTGCGCCGGCGATCACCACCCGCTTGGGCAGGGCTTCGAGGTGAAAGGCCTCGTTGGACGTGATGCCGTGCTCGGCGCCGGGGAAGTCCGGCACCACGGGCGTGGCGCCGACCGCAATCAGGATCGTCTTTGCGGTGACGATGCGGCCGTCGGCGAGAGTCACCTGATTGGGGCCGGAGACGGTGGCGCGCTGGCGGATGACCTCGACGCTGTGGCGTTCGAGCGTTTCCGTGTAGAGGCCCTGGATGCGCTCGACCTCGGCAAGGACGTTGTCGCGCAGGGTCGGCCAGTGGAAATCGCATTTGGGAACGTTCCAGCCGAAACGGCGGGCGTCGGCGAGATCCTCGGCGAAATGGGCGCCGTAGACGAGCAGTTTCTTGGGCACGCAGCCGCGGATCACGCAGGTGCCGCCGACCTTGTGTTCCTCGGCCACCGCGACCCTCGCGCCATAAGCGGCGGAGACCCGCGCGGCACGGACGCCGCCGGAACCGGCACCGATGACGAAGAGGTCGTAATCGTAATTCATGTCACAGGCTCCGGCCGCGGGCGGCGTTGTTCACATGGGGGGAAGGCGAAGGCTTACTCGCCGAAGGCGCGGGCCATCAGCGCCTTGGTCGACGGATCGAAACCGAGATCCTCGCCATTGTCGATCGCCTTGGCCATCGACTTGCCGAGCTCGACACCGAACTGATCGAACGGGTTGATGCCGAGCAAAACCGCATTCACGAAGGTGCGCTGCTCGTAGAAAGCGAGCAGGGCGCCGATCGTGAACGGATCGACCCGGTCGAGCAGGATCGTCGTCGACGGGCGGTCGCCGGCATAATTGCGGTGCGGATCCTCGCTGCTTTTGCCGGCCATCAGAGCCGCGCCTTGCGCGAAGCAGTTGATCAGCAGCTGGCGGTGATGCTCTTCGTCGAGCGCATGGCCCGGCTCGACCGCGGCGACGAACTCGACCGGCACGAGATGGGTGCCCTGGTGCAGCAGCTGGAAGACGGCGTGCTGGGCATCGGTGCCGACTCCGCCCCAGGTGATCAGCGAGGTCTCGCGGCCGACCGGCGCGCCGTCGAGCGTCACCGACTTGCCGTTCGATTCCATCTCCAGCTGCTGGAGGTAGGACGGGAGCAGGCGGAGGCGTTCGTCATAGGCGAAGACGGCGCGGGTCTGGGACTTGCGGACGTTGGCGTAATAGCGATCGTGGAAGGCGGCGATCACCGGCGCGTTGCGGTGGAGCGGCGCCAGGCGGAAGTGGCGGTCCATCGCCGCGGCGCCTTCGAGCAATTGCTCGAACGCCTCCCAGCCGAGCGCCAGCGCGGCCGGGAAGCCGATCGACGACCACAAGGAATAGCGGCCGCCGACCGTCTCGGAGAAGGGCAGGATGCGTGTCTCGTCGACTCCGAACTCGACCGCCTTGTCGGGGGCGGCGGTGAGCGCGACGACCCGGCCATAGGGATCGGAGACCCCGGCTTGCTCCATCCAGGCGAGCGCCGAGCGTGTGTTGAGCAAGGTCTCCATGGTGGTGAAGGTCTTCGAGGCGACGGCGATGATCGTCGCATGCGGATCGAAATCGGCGATTGCTTCCTCAAGCGCTGCGCCGTCGACGTTGGAGACGATCTTCGCTTCATAGCGGCCGGCATCGCGGCCAAGCGCGTCGATCAGGAAATCGGGGCCGAGTGCCGAGCCGCCGATGCCGATGTGGAGGATGTGGCGGACCGGACCGAACGCCTCGGCCTCGATCGCGTCGATCAGCGCGCGCATCCGGGCGTGGAACGCACTGGAGCGGGCGACGCTCTCCGGCGCGCCCTGGCCGCGCTCGGCGCTGTGCTCGGCAGCGCGGCCCTCGGTCGGGTTGACCTCGGCCCCGGCGAACAGGGCGTCGCGGGCGCCGGCGAGATCCTGCGCCTCGGCAAGGCGCTCGAAAGCGGCGATCGCCTGTGCCGAGAGGTGGGTCTTGGAGAAATCAAAGCGAATGCCGGCTTCCTCGAGGGTCAGCCGCTGCAGGCGATCGTCCTCGGCGGCGAACAGCGCCTTCAGCGTCTTCGCTTCCACCTGCTCCACGGACGTCCACGCCTCGGTCATACGCTAATCTCCCTGTTTACGGTCGCGGCCTATCTAGGAGCGCCGCCGGGCGATGGATAGTGGGACGGAGGCGGGCGCACGCCGCAATCACGTCCTTGACCCGCCGGGTCGCCCACGCGAAAGCGCCGCAATGGCGACCAAGTCCAAGACAGCGAACGGGAAAAAGGGCGGCGTGGGCGAGACCACCCGTTTTCTGATCCTGCTGTTCGTTTTTGCCGTGCTGCTCAGAACCCTGGTGGTCACGCCGTTCGTGATCCCCTCCGGCTCGATGCTGCCGCGGCTGATGATCGGCGAATATCTGTTCGTCTCGAAATGGCCCTACGGCTTCTCGCGCTACTCGCTGCCGTTCATGGCGCCCGGGGTCGAAGGCCGTCTGCTCGGCGGCGAGCCGGAGCGCGGCGACGTCGTCGTCTTCCGCTATCCCGGAAGCGAGGACGATTGGGTGAAGAGGCTGATCGGCCTGCCCGGCGACACCATCCAGATGCGCGGCGGCCAGCTGATCCTCAACGGCAAGCCGGTACCCAAGGTGCGGATCGCCGACTATCTGATGGAGCGGACGCCCAACAGCCCGTGCCGCTACGTCGTCCGCCAGGCGGCGCTGCCGACGGTGACCGAAAATGGCAGGACCTATTGCCGCTATGCGCGCTTCCGCGAGACCCTGCCGGGCGGACGTTCCTACGAGGTGCTCGACCAGTGGCGCGGGGAGGGAGACGATACTGCGGTCTACACCGTCCCGGCCGGCCATTATTTCATGATGGGCGACAATCGCGACGACAGCGCCGACAGCCGCTATCCGCAATCGCGCGAAGGCGTCGGCTTCCTGCCGCGCGATTATCTGATCGGGCGGGCGCTGATCGTGTTCTTCTCGACCGACGGCAGCGCTTCGTGGGCGAAGCCGTGGACCTGGTTCACCGCCGCGCGCTGGAACCGGATCGGAGGCACGTTCTGATGGAGAGCGCCGCCGCCTGGGTCGAGCGCACGCTCGGCCACCCCCCCAGGGACGCCGCCCTGTTCGAGCGGGCGCTGACCCATTCGAGCTGGGGCGAGGAGCATTACGAACGGCTGGAATTTCTCGGCGACCGGGTGCTCGGCCTCGCCATGGCGAGCTGGCTGTTCGAGCTGTTCCCGAACGAGCCCGAAGGCAAATTGTCGCGGCGCCTGAACGCGCTGGTCGATCGCGACACCTGCGCGGAAGTGGCGCGCGAGCTCGGCGTCGCTAGCCAGCTGCGGCTCGGCAAGCAGGCGCGCGAGGACGGCGCGTCCGAGAGCGAGAACGTGCTCGGCGACATCACCGAGAGCCTGATCGGCGCACTTTATCTGGAGGCCGGGTACGAAGCGGCCGCCGCCTTCGTTCGCCGCGCCTGGGACGACAAGGTCAGCACCCGCGACAAGGCGCCCAAGCATCCCAAATCGGCGCTGCAGGAATGGGCGGCGGCGAACAACCGAAAGCCGCCCGTCTACCAGCTCGCCGACCGCCGCGGGCCGCATCATGCGCCGCTGTTCGTCGTCGAGGTCGAGATCAAGGGCGTCGGAACCGCGAGCGCCGAAGGAACGTCGAAGCAGGAGGCGGAAAAAGCCGCTGCCGCGAAATTGATGGAGCAATTGAAGTGACCCAGAAATGCGGTGCCATCGCCATCGTCGGCGCGCCCAATGCGGGCAAATCGACCCTGGTCAATGCACTCGTCGGCCAGAAGGTGGCGATCGTCAGCCCCAAGGCACAAACGACGCGGGTGCGGATGATGGGCATCGCGATCCATGGCGAGAGCCAGATCCTGCTGCTCGACACGCCGGGTATCTTCGAGCCGAAGCGGCGCCTCGACCGGGCGATGGTTGCGGCGGCCTGGGTCGGCGCGCAGGATGCCGATCTGATCGCACTGGTGATCGATGCCGAGCGCGGCGTGTCGCGGCGGCTGGAGGAGATGCTCGAGCGGCTGAAGGATCGGCGTGAGCCCAAGATCCTGGTGCTGAACAAGGTCGATGTCACCAAGAAGGAAGAACTGCTGGCGCTCGCGGCGCAGCTCAACGAGCGGCTCACTTTCGAGGAAATCTATTTCGTCTCGGCGACGACCGGCGACGGGGTGCCCGAGCTCAAGGCGGCGCTGGCGGCCCGGATGCCGGACGGTCCGTGGCACTTCCCCGAGGACCAGGTCTCGGACGCCACCGACCGGATGCTCGCCGCGGAAGTCACCCGCGAGCAGCTCTACCTCCAGCTCCACGCCGAATTGCCGTACGAGAGCGCGATCGAGACCGAGAAGTTCGAGGAGCGCAAGGACGGATCGGCGGCGATCCACCAACAGATCCTGGTCGCGCGCGACAGCCAGAAGGCGATCGTGCTCGGCAAGGGCGGCACCCGCATCCGCGCGATCGGCGAGGCCGCCCGCAAGGAATTGTCGGAGCTGCTCGGCCGCAAGGTCCACCTCTTCCTCCACGTCAAGGTCAACCCGAAGTGGGAAGAGGATCGCGGGCTTTATCGCGAGATCGGGCTCGACTGGGTGGAGTGAATCTGGTCCTGTGCCTGCGCGCCGCCGATCGGCGCAGGAGCAGCCATGGCCTTCTCGTCTCTCATTCTGTCCTTCCTGCTCGCGCAGGCCGGCAGTGATGCCTCCGCGATCCGGGTGCTCGGCGCGGACTTTTTCGCGTCGGACTCGGAGCATCCCGGTTCCGCGCCCGTGTCGACCCGCCAGATCGCGCACCGGCCGGGATCGAGTTGCTACGAGTGGGTCGTTCGGGTCATGCCGGTCGCGAGGTCGGTCACCGTCCGGGAAGTCTTCAGGCTTCCCTCGGCCGCGCCGCAATGGGGCGTCGATCCAGCGCGAACGCAGGTTTCGGATGATGGACGCGAGTCGGTCACGGAAATTGCCGAGGATCTTTCCGACGGCATGATCAGCAACGGCTGGTGCGTCGCCGAGGGGGATCCGGTTGGCCGCTACCGCATCAGTGTCTTTGATGGCGACCGACTGATTCAGCGCTTCGACTTCGAGGTTCAGCTGGAGACGTATTGAAGCGGAAGGAACTCGTCGAGCCAGTCAGGCCCTCACCGGCCCACTGCTACGCGGCGGCACACCGGCAGGCCCTCACCTTCTCACCGCTGTCGCGCCTCGAGCAAGCGAAGGCCGTCGCGCACGACCTCGCTCGCCGATCCGTAATGGCCAGCCTCCACCTGCTCGGCGATGAAGCGGAGGACGTGATCGCTGGGGTTCACCGACGTACTTTTGGGCATGTCCGCCTCGCGAGTACCAATATTTGATATTTTTGGCCGCGTGTGCACGGATCTCAAAAGGGGAGGTACCTCGTCGAAGCGACGTGCGCAGGCTACCGGCAATTCGCCGTCGGTGACGACGACCTTAGGCTCACCCTCCCGCCGCTGCGCGGCCGCCCATCCACAAGCGGGTGAGGGGTTGTTGCGACCGGGCCTTTCCTCTCCGGGCTTGGAAAGGCGTGGTGGTGATGCAAGACCCAAATCCCTCTCCCGTTTCGGGGAGAGGGAGGGGCCCACCGCGTAGCGGTGGGAGGGAGAGGGCTGGCCCCGGCGTACGCTCCGGAGGGCGCACGCCGGGTTCGCACGATCAGGCCGCCGCGGGTTCGGCGATCCCGATCGGTTCGACGCTGTCGGGGTTCTGCGGCACGTCGAAGCGGTCGGCATTCATCACCTTGGTCCAGGCGGAGACGAAGTCGTGGACGAACTTCTCCTCATTGCCGCTCTCCGCGTAGATCTCGGCGGTGGCGCGCAGCTGGCTGTTGGAGCCGAAGATGAGGTCGGTACGCGTGGCGCGCCATTTCTCGTGACGGCCGCCGCGATCATAGCCGATGAACTCCTCGTCGGCGCTTTCATCGATCACCTGCCAGAAGGTATCGTCGTCGAGCAGCTTGACGAAGAAGTCGTTGGTCAGCTGACCCTTGCGATCGGTGAACACGCCTTCCGGTGCGTCCTTGTGGTTGGCGCCGAGGACGCGCAGGCCGCCGAGCAGCACCGTCATCTCCGGAACCGACAGGCCGAGCAGGGAGGCGCGGTCGAGGAGCAATTCCTCGGTGCGCACCGAATGCTTGGTCTTGAGGTAGTTGCGGAAGCCGTCCGCCACGGGCTCCATCACGGCGAAGCTGTCGGCGTCAGTCCACTCCTGGGTCGCATCGCCGCGGCCGCCGGTGAACGGCACCTCGACGTCGAAACCGGCGTCGCGTGCGGCTTTCTCGACAGCGGCAGTGCCGGCGAGAACGATCGCGTCCGCGACCGAAAGCGATCCGCGCAGCTCCTCAATCCTGGCGAGGATCTGCGAAAGCTCCTCCGGCTCGTTGACGGCCCAATCCTTCTGCGGCGCCAGCCGGATGCGGGCACCGTTGGCGCCGCCGCGGTGGTCGGAGCGGCGATAGGTGGAGGCCGAGGCCCAGGCGGTCTTGACCAACTGGCCGACGCTGAACCCGGCGTCGAGGATCTTCGCCTTGAACGCAGCGACGTCGGCATCGGACGGCGCAGTGCCGGCCGGCACCGGATCCTGCCAGATCAGATCCTCGGCCGGTACTTCCGGCCCGAGATAGCGGACCTTTGGCCCCATGTCGCGGTGGGTGAGCTTGAACCAGGCTCGGGCGAAGGCGTCCTTGAACGCCTCATGGTCGTTGCGGAACTTCTCCGAGATCACGCGGAATTCCGGATCGACCTTGAGCGCCATGTCGGCCGTGGTCATCATCGTCGGCACGCGCTTGGACGGATCGTGCGCCGCCGGCGCCATGTCCTCGGGCTTCTGGTTGATCGGCTGCCATTGCTTGGCGCCGGCCGGGCTCCGGACCAGCTCATATTCGTAATCGAGCAGCAGCCGGAAATAATTCTCCGACCATTCGGTGGGCGTGTTGACCCAGGCGCCCTCGATGCCGCTGGTAATCGTATGCTCGCCGAAGCCGCTCTCGTGGGCGCTCGCCCAGCCGAGGCCCTGCAAGGCGATGTCGGCCGCTTCCGGCGCGGAGTCGACGAGGCTCGGATCGCCGGCGCCGTGCGCCTTGCCGAACGTGTGGCCGCCGGCGGTCAGCGCCACCGTCTCCTCATGGTTCATCGCCATGCGCTCGAACGTCACCTTGATGTCGCGCGCAGAGCCGAGCGGATCGGGATCGCCGCCGGGGCCTTCCGGATTGACGTAGATCAGGCCCATCTGGATCGCGGCGAGGGGATGCTCGAGCTCCAGTTCCTCCTCCGGCCGAATGCGGGTCTTGTTGTCCGGGTGGCCGACGAATTGCTCTTCGGAGCCCCAATAGATGTCACGCTCAGGCTCGAACACGTCCTTGCGGCCGCCGCCGAAGCCGAACACCGGGCCGCCCATCGATTCGATGGCGACGTTGCCGGTGAGGATGAACAGGTCGGCCCAGCTGATATTCTTGCCGTATTTGCGCTTGATCGGCCACAGCAGGCGCCGGGCCTTGTCGAGATTGCCGTTGTCCGGCCAGCTGTTGAGCGGCGCGAAGCGCTGCTGGCCGCTATTGGCGCCGCCGCGCCCATCGGCAGTGCGGTACGTGCCGGCGGCATGCCAGGCCATGCGGATGAACAAGGGGCCGTAATGGCCGTAATCGGCCGGCCACCACGATTTGCTGTCGGTCATCAGCGCATGGAGATCCGCCTTGAGCGCATCGTAGTCGAGCTTCTGGAACGCCTCGGCATAATCGAAATCGGCGCCCATCGGATCGGGCGAGAGCCCACCCTGGTGCAGGATGTCGAGCGGCAGCGATTCCGGCCACCAATCCTTACTCGTGCGGCCGAGCAGCGAGCGGACCGTCGTCGGCTTTTCGACCGGGCATCCCATGTTTCCGGTTTTTGCGTCCATGTTCCTGCACCTCTCCTTGTGGGTTGCCGAACGCTACACCGCACGGAAGGTCGTCCGAAATCGTTATTCTTGATCAGAGACTGCAACTGGCTCGATCACGGGGCAGGCTGGCGCACCGCGCATCTTGGCATCACGGCGAGCTTCCTTCGGCGTAAGGTGATCGGCATTGGGTTCGGGAGAACGCCTCGATGCCCCCTCGCTTCAAGTGGTTCGGGGATCATGTCCCTCGTCATCGGTCTAACCGGCGATGGCGACGGCCGAGTGGTCCTCCTGCGCCAAAACCGGGACACCGGAGGCCTTGCGCTCCGAATAGCGGTTCACCAGCCGGCCCGCATGGGGACGCATCAGGACGGTGATGCGGACGAGTTCCTCCATCACGTCGACGATCCGATCATAATATGCGGACGGCCGCATGCGGCCATGTTCGTCGAATTCCTTGTACGCCATGGCGATCGAGGACTGGTTGGGGATGGTGAACATCCGCATCCAGCGGCCGAGCAGGCGGAGGGTATTGACCGCGTTGAACGACTGCGAGCCGCCTGACACCTGCATCACGGCAAGGGTGCGCCCCTGGGTGGGACGCATGCCCTTGAGCTCGAGCGGGAGATGATCGATCTGCGCCTTCATGATGCCGGTGATCTGGCCGTGGCGCTCCGGGCTGCACCAGACCTGACCCTCCGACCATATCGACAATTCGCGAAGCTCCCGTACGGCGGGATGGTCGTCGCCCGGCACCTGATCGGGCAATGGGAGATCGGACGGATCGAAGATCCGGGTCTCGGCCCCGAACATCTGCAGCAGCCTTGCCGCCTCCTCGACGGCGAAGCGGGAGAAGGAGCGCTGGCGGAGGGAGCCGTACAGCAGGAGGATGCGGGGTGGCGGCTGCTCGTCTCCGAGGTCCGACGCCGGTCGCGCGATCACGTAGGCCGGATCGATCGCGGGCAGGATGGCGGGATCGGGAAGAACACGGACGCGGCTCATGCGAAATCCTTGATGAGGTAGGTGGCGCTCGACGGGCAGAGCGATGTGAACTGAGCGGTGGCTGCAATCGCCGGAGGGGCTTCGGCGCGTGGCGCATCACGATAGCCGAGCCGGCGGAAGAACGGGGCCGCATCGGTCGTCAGCAGATGGAGCCGCATCGTGCCGTCGCTGCGCGCGACCCGCTCCACCTCGGCGACAAGACGCGCCCCGTGACCGCTCGCCCGCCTGCCGTGCACGACGACGAGGGATCGCAGCAGAGCATCCTCTCCGGCCTGTTCGAGACCCACATAGCCGATCGGCCCCAGTCCGTCGGCCAGTCTGAAGAAGGCGCGGCCCGGCGCCTCCAGGTCGTCGGTGGGAAGCCCGGCCCGTTCGAGTGCGCGCCGCAGCGGATCGTCTTCCCCGGCAGGTATCCGTTCAAAATCGCTCATGCGGCGTCTCCGGCTTCGTACCAATCACAGGTGCGCCTTACGATGGACACGATCGAGCGCAGAGCCGGCGCTGCAAACACGATGTCGATACCGTCCACGCCGGATCCTCCTTGTCGTTCAGCAGCAGGGCAGGAGTTCGGAGACGAGCGCCTCACACAGTTCGGTGCCTCCGCCGCAGCAATCCTTCACCAGGAAGAGGGTCAAAGTGCGCAGCCGCCCGAGATCGGCTCGGTAGACGATCGAGCGGCTGTGACGCTCCGACATCACCAGACCGGCGCGGGCGAGCGTCGCAAGGTGGGCCGACATCGTGTTCTGCGGGACGTCCATCAGCCGTGCAATCTCGCCGGCCGGGAGCCCGTGCGGCTCATGCTTCACGAGCAGTCGATAGGTTTCCAGCCGCGTCTTCTGCGAAAGACCAGCGAGACAGGTCAGGGCGGAATCGATATCCATACATCCGGATATAACGATATATCCGCGCTTGCAAAGCCTTCTTCTGCCGGCGCCGGGACCATTCGCCAGAAGGGTCCGTGGAGCGCGCGCCGCCTGACCTTCCGCCTGCTCCGCTAGGCGGCGTCGAGCATCTCGTCGACCCAGGCGGGTACCAGCAGGCCGGCGGGGCCGGTTCTCGCCTCGTGGAAGTAGACGCTGCCGAGGCTTGGCTCGAGATTCATCTCGAGGGTCTGGGCGCTGTAATAGCGGGCGGTCTGGACGAAGCCCGCGGCGGGGTAGACCGCGCCCGAAGTGCCGATCGACACGAACAGATCGGCCTCGCGCAGGGCGGCGTCGATCCGCTCCATCTGGTAGGGCATCTCGCCGAACCAGACGATGTCCGGCCGTAGGCCGCCGGAGGCGCCGCAGACCGGGCAGGGAGGATCCCCGGACAGATCCTCGTGCCACGGGATCCGGTTGTCGCAGGCGAGGCACCAGGCGGAGGTGAGCTGGCCATGCATGTGGAGTACGCCGGTCGCGCCGCCGCGCTCGTGGAGATCGTCGACATTCTGGGTGACGAGCAGCAGTTTGCCCGGCCATTCCGCTTCGAGCCTGGCAAGGGCGCGGTGCGCCGGGTTGGGCTCGACCTCCTTCAGCCGGGCCCGGCGCGCGTCGTAGAAGCTCTGGACGAGCGCGGGATCGCGCGCGAACGCCTCCGGCGTGGCGACGTCTTCGACAGGATGCCCCTCCCAGAGGCCGTCGGGGCCGCGGAAGGTGGCGAGGCCGCTCTCGGCGGAGATGCCGGCGCCGGTGAGGATGACGATGTTGTGGATTTCGCGCTGGTGCATCGCGGGAGCTTAGTCGAGGGACGGAAGCCGGCGGAAGCGGGAAACGGCCTTTTGCAAGGCGGAAGGGAGGCGCTTCGCGCACCCACCCATGGCCGAGGAGGTTTGGAGGCGCGCGATTGACGAGCGGTCGAACCGCTGTCAGCTTTTGCAGGACAGCATGAGGCGAGCGCGTGCCCGATACTGCCGAACCCGCATTGATCCACATCCTCGACGACGACGAGTCGCTGCGGGCGGCGCTCGACAGCCTGTTCCGCTCGGTAGGCCTGCGCGCCCGCGGCTATGCGTCGGTGGCCGAGTTTCTGAAGGCGCCGCCGCCGGATGGACCAGGCTGTCTCTTGCTCGACGTGCGCCTTCCGGGGACGAGCGGGCTCGATTTCCAAGCGCGGCTTGCGGAGCATGCGATCACCCTGCCAGTGATCCTGATGACCGGTCATGGCGACATCCAGATGTCGGTGCGGGCGATGAAGGCCGGCGCTGTCGACTTCCTCGCCAAACCGTTTCGCGACCAGGACATGCTCGATGCCGTCGCGGAGGCGCTCGCCCGCGATCGGACGCAGCGCGATGGGGCGGCGCGTGCGGCTGGGTTGCGCGGCCGCTACGACGCTTTGACCCCGCGCGAGCGCGAAGTCATGACGCACGTCACCGCCGGCAAGATGAACAAGCAGATTGCCGGGACGCTGGGGCTCAGCGAAATCACCGTGAAGATCCACCGCGGCTCGGCGATGCGCAAGATGGGTGCGCGCACCCTTGCTGATCTCGTGCGGATGGCAGAGGCGCTGGGGCTACAGCCGGAGCAGCCGCCGGCGCGCTGAGGGTCGCCGGGGTGTCGCCCTCCGCTCGTTCCCGCCATACCCAAGTATAGTATCGGCCCTGGCGATTTTCTGTAACAGCGCGAACAGCTTGTGCCGCCGTGGCGAGGCCGGGAGGATGCGCCGTGACGGCCGAAAGGATCATCTCCGTCGTCGAGGACGACGAGTCCCTGCGGGTCGCACTGGTCGGATTGCTGCGGGCCTCCGGCTATGCCGGCCGCGGCTTCGCATCGTCCGAGGACTATCTCGGCGTGCGGGATGGCACCTGCGAGTGCGTCGTGACCGATATCCATCTGCCGGGCGCAAGCGGCATCGAGATGATCGGCTTGCTGCGCGCGCTTGGTGACGACACGCCGGTGATCGTGATCACTGCGCGGCCCGAGCCGGCACTGGAGCGGGAAGCGATCGGGCGGGGTGCCCTGTGCATTCTGAGGAAGCCGGTCGAAGCAAAGATTTTGCTCGATTGTGTGGTGCGCGCACTGGGGGCATGATGCCGGCCGTCTCGTGCTGCATCAGGGGATTGGGATGGCCAGACTGGATCGGGCGGGCGCGTCCGAGATCCTCGACCTCGTCCACGACGCGATCATCGTTCGCGATGCCGCCGGGCACATCGTTCAGTGGAATCTCGCCGCCGAGCAGCATTATGGCTGGTCGCGCAGCGAGGCGCATGGACAAAGGCTTTGCGAGCTCCTCGGCTGCACCGCCGCGGCACCTGTCTCCGACATCGAGAATCTGCTGCTGTCGGCGGGGCTATGGGAAGGGGAACTGACCCGGCGGGACCGGAACGGGCGCGAGATGGCCGTCGAGGCGCGCTGGTCGCTGCGCCGTGACCGCACGGGGGTGCCGCTCCACATCGTCGAGACCAGCCGCGACATCAGCCACAGGCGCCGCACCGAAGCGGAGGCCCGGCTGACCGAATATCGTTACCGCAACCTCTTCCAGGCGATGGCGGTCGCATTCTGGGAGATCGACTTCAGCGGCGTCGGCAACATGCTTCGTGCCCTTTTCGCCGACGGGGTCACCGACGTTCGCGCGCACATGCTGGCCGATCGCCAATTCACGCGCACTGCGATGACCCGGTCGCGGGTGCGCGACGTCAACGACAAGACGCTTTCGCTGTTCGGCGCCGCGACGCGCGAGGAGATCGTCGGCGGCACGGTGGCGCGTTTCTGGCCGGCGGAGAGCGAGCCGGTGTTCATAGAAGCGGTGGTCGCCTCGGCGGAGAAGCGGCCGCATTATATCACCGAGACCAAGCTGCTGACCGTGACGGGTGCGGAAATCGACGTTCTGTTCACCGTCTCCTGGTCTCCCGAAAGCCGCAAGGAAGGGGTGATCCTGCTGGGGGTGATCGATATCGGCGACCGAAAGCGGGCGGAGGAGGCGATGCACGGCTTGCAGGCCGATCTCGCCCGTGCCGCCCGGATCTCCATACTTGGCGAATTCACCGCTTCGATCGCGCACGAGGTCAATCAGCCGCTCGCCGCCATCGCTACGAACGGCGAGGCGGGCCTGCGCTGGCTCGATCGTCCCGAGCCGGACATCGAGGAGGTTCGTTCGCTGTCCGCGAGGATCGTCGCCGATGCGCGCAGAGCCGCCGAGATCATCGGCCGGGTGCGTGCGATGGCCGAACAGCGGCCGCCCCAACGGACGTTGCTGGACGTGAACGCCCTCATCGAGGAGACGCTTCTTTTCCTTCGCCATGATCTGAAGAGCCACGCGATCGCGGTCTCGGCCGTGCTCGCCACGGACCTCCCGCCGATTGCCGGGGATCGAACCCAGATCCAACAGATCCTGGTCAATCTTGCGGTCAATGCGATCCAGGCAATGGCGGACCTGCCGGTCGAGCGGCGACGCCTGTCGGTTCACAGCGTCAAAGCCGCGGGCCGGAGCGTGGCCGTGACGATCGAGGATGAGGGGAACGGCTTCGCAGCAGGCGCCGAGGCGCGGCTGTTCGACAGTTTCTTCACCACCAAGCCCTCGGGGATGGGAATGGGCCTGAGGATCTGCCGATCGATCGCCGAGGCGCATGGTGGCACGATCGAAGCTCGGGCACGGAGCGGCGGCGCCGGCGCTGCGTTTACGCTGACCCTGCCGGGGGCAAGCTGGGACGAGGCGGTTGCAGCGCCTGGGGAAGTCGATGATCATACCAAGGTATGAGGGGCCCAGCCACAGGTAGAATTTCGGCCTGCCGCCCAATGACGCATCTTCGAACGGACGGAAAGGCAGGCGCATAGGGGCGCCGCGGCCGTCTCCTGAGGGAGGTGCGAAGATGTCGACCACCATCATGCTGATCCATGGCGCCTGGCTCAATTCACGCTGCTGGGAGCTTTGGCGCCGCCGCTACGAAGCGCTCGGCTACACCGTCGGGACTCCGGATTGGCCGTATGACGACCGTTCGCCTGCGGAGTTGCGGACCAGCCCGAGGACCGAATTGGCAAGCCTCGGCCAGCGCGAGATCATCGATCACTATGCGCGGCAGGTCCAGGCGCTGGCCGAGCCGCCGATCCTGATCGGCCACTCGTTCGGGGGGGTGATCGTCCAGCATCTGCTCGATCGCGGTCTCGGCCTGTGCGGCGTCGCGATCGATCCGGCGCCGACCCCGGGCGTTCCCCTCGGCCTCCATGCGATCGTCTCGGCGCTGCCGGTGTTTCTCGATCTCGGCAGCTGGAAACGGACGAAAACGATGACTCGAAGATTCTTCCGTACCCGCTTCGCCCAGACCGCCCCCAAGGACCAAGCCGACGCGCTCTACGATCGCTACGTCGTGCCGACCCCCGGCAAGGTCTATTGGGACGGCATTCTCAAGCCGATCAAGATACGCTGGGACAATCCGGTGCGCGCGCCCTTGCTGCTCGTCGCCGGCAGCAAGGATCTGATCGCCGACGCCAGCATGACCGCGGCGATCTTCCGCAAGCAGCGTCGGGCGCCCTCGGCAACCGAGCTCAAGACCTACCCCGAACGATCGCATTGGACCTGCATGGACAATGGCTGGGAAGAGGTGGCCGACTTCACACTAGACTGGGCGGTTCGCCATGCGCGGCCCGCGTCGCAATCCCCGGCCGCATCGCTTGCGGCCTGAACCCCTGTCCTCACCACATCCAAGGAGACGACGATGCCGACGATCACGACTCGCGACAATGCCGAGATATTCTACAAGGATTGGGGCCACGGACAGCCGATCCTGTTCTCGCACGGCTGGCCGCTCAGCGCCGACGCGTGGGACAATCAGATGTTGTTCTTCGGCGAGCGGGGCTACCGGGTGATTGCCCACGACCGCCGTAGCCATGGCCGCTCAAGTCAGACCTGGGACGGCAACGACATGGATCATTATGCCGACGATCTCGCGGAGCTGATCGAGGCGCTCGACCTGCGCGACGTCGTGCTGGTCGGCCATTCGACCGGCGGCGGCGAGATCGTGCACTATATCGGCCGCCACGGCACCGACCGGGTCGCCAGGGTCGTGCTGGTCGGCGCGGTGCCGCCGCTGATGCTTCAGACCTCCGGAAATCCCGGCGGGCTGCCGCGGGCGGTGTTCGACGGCATTCGCGAGGGCACACGCGACGACCGATCCAAATTCTTTCTCGACCTTACCGGCCCCTTCTACGGCTATAATCGTGAAGGCGCGGAAATCTCGGAAGGGGTGCGCCAATCCTTTTGGCTTCAGGGCATGCTCGGCGGCATCAAGGGCCTGTACGATTGCATCCACGAATTCTCGGAAGTGGACTATACCGAGGATCTGAAGCGGATCGACGTGCCGACCCTGTTCCTGCACGGCGACGACGATCAGATCGTACCGATCGGCGCGGCCGCGCGTGCGGCGGTGAAACTGGTGCCGGGCGCACGGCTCAAGGAATATGCCGGCGGCGGACACGGGTTTCCGCAGACCCATTCGGGTATCTTCAACGCGGACCTGCTTGGGTTTATCGAGGAGGGCGCAGCGCACAGTCGGCCGTTCATCCTGGCGACGCCGGTCAGCGCCTGAGGATTGCGTATGTCATTGGCAAGCAGGCAGACTTTGATCGACACGCGCGGTGCGCAGATGTTTCCGACGCTCACTCCCGACGAAATGGAGCGGCTGCGGCGATTCGGCACCCTCGAGCATTTCGCGGCGGGAACCGCGATGGTGCAGGTCGGCGAAACCGGCCATGGCCTGTACGTGCTGCTTTCGGGTGCGGTCGAGATCAGCCAGAACGATCGGGGGGTGCGAACCCCGATCGTCACCCATCTGGCCGGCGGCTTCATGGGCGAGCTCGCCCAGCTTTCGGGACGCGCCTCGCTGGTCGACGCTTATGCGCTGCGCGATAGCCAGGTGATCGCGATCCCGCCGGAGCGGCTGCGCGACGTGCTGGTTGCGGAAGCGACGCTCGGCGAGCGGATCATGCGCGCGCTGATCCTGCGCCGGATGGGGCTGATCGAGGTCGGTGCGGGCGGTCCGGTGATCGTCGGCCGCGCCGGAAGCGGCGACGTGTTGCGGTTGTCCAATTTCCTCGGGCGTAACGGCCACCCGCATACGACGCTCGACCCGGCCGTCGACAGCTGTGCCGCGACCCTGATCGAGCGTTTTCAGGTGACCGAGGAACAATTGCCGATCGTGCTCTGCCCCGACGGCAAGCTGCTGCGCAACCCGACCGAGGCGGCGCTCGGCCGCTGCATCGGCCTGGTCCGTCCAATCGATCCGGACACCGTGTTCGACGTGGTCGTCGTCGGCGCCGGACCGGCGGGACTCGCCACCGCCGTCTATGCGGGGTCGGAGGGGCTTTCGACGGTCGTGCTCGATTGCCGCGCGTTCGGCGGGCAGGCGGGCGCATCGGCGCGTATCGAAAATTATCTCGGCTTCCCGACGGGGATTTCCGGAATGGCGCTGATGGGGCGCGCGTTCAACCAGGCGCAGAAATTCGGGGTCGAGATGGCGATCCCGGACGAGTGCGTTTCGCTCGGCGAGGACGGCACCAGCCTGGCCGTGCGGCTTGCCGAAGGCGAAATGGTGCGCGCGCGGACGATCGTGATTGCGACGGGCGCGCGCTACCGCCGGCTGCCGGTGCGCGACGTCGAGGCCTATGAGGGATCGTCGATCCATTATTGGGCCTCGCCGCAGGAAGCGCGATTGTGCGGCGGCGAATCGATCGCCTTGGTCGGCGGCGGCAATTCGGCCGGCCAGGCGGTCGCCTATCTCGCGGAACATGCCGCCAAGGTAACCCTGGTGGCGCGGCGACCGCTGGCCGAAACGATGTCTTCCTACCTGATCGACCGCATTGCCGGGCTCGCCAATGTCGAGGTGGTCACCGGCGCCGAGATCAGCGCATTGGAAGGGGAGGGCGGCATGCTGCACGCCGTCCAGATCCGCGATCGGCGGACCGGCGCGGAAAGCCGGCGCGAGGCACGGCAATTGTTCCTGTTCATCGGCGCCGATCCGAACACCGACTGGCTGGCGTCGGCGGGGCTCGACATGGACGAGCGCGGATTCGTTCGAACCGGATCCTCCTGCACCGACGTGCGCCTGCCGCTGGAGACGTGCCGGCGCGGTGTGTTCGCGGTGGGCGATGTGCGCGCCGGCTCGGTCAAGCGGGTGGCCGCGGCAGTCGGCGACGGGGCGCTCGCGGTGTCCTCGATCCACGCCTATCTGGCGCAACTGGACCGGCCGCGGGTGATCGTCGAGCAGGTGGTTCAGCGGGCTTGATTCTGGAGAGGGCGCCGAATCCTCCAACATCCTCCCCGCGCGCGGGGAGGATCTAGAATGTGTCCGTCAGGCGGCGCAGGAACGGAAGAGGAGACCGGGATGGAAGGGCGTGTGACGGGCACCGCGGCGGCCGAGGATGGGAACGAGATCGGCGTGGTCGAGAATCGGCACCTGAACCGGTTCGAACTCAAGCTCGCGGACGATGCGATCGCCGCGGCCTATTACCGGATCGACGGCAATCGCCTGGTTCTGATCCATACCGAGGTTCCGTCCGAATATAGCGGGCAGGGTATTGCGACGCGGCTCGCCACGGAGGTCTTCGAGCAGATACGGGCCAGTGGGCGAAAGGCCGTCCTGCGCTGTCCGTTCATGGTCCATTTCTACTCCAAGCATCCGGAATATTCGGACATCGTCGACGGCTAAGCGGACAAGCCGGGCGGGGTGTTCCCGGCCGTTTGAACGATGGTGGCGACCGGTGCAGCCGGCCGCCACGCACGATCAAGCTTCGGCGACGACGATCGACAAGGTCCGGCGTGCCGCTGCTGCGGGCTGCTGTTGCATCTTGGGCTCGGGCTTCGTGCCGGCGCCGCCCCACAAATCGGCGCGGTAGCGGGCGAAGCAGCGCGCGCCAGCGGTGAGCCGAATGAGGGCGCCTTCGGCCATTGCCGTCGCGCGCGCAGGATCCTCGGCCACCAGCGGGCGCAGCGCTTCGCGGTTCCATTCCTCGCTATGCTTGATGTCGAGCGTCGCGTGGAGATCGAAATAGCGACGGACCTTCGGGGGCTGATCCAGCCGACGCAGGCCGGCGGCGGTGGCCGCCGATCGATAGGGCGCGGTCAGCTCGATCGCGCCCAGGGCACCGATCGAATGCCAGGCATAGCGGCGGTTCGTCGCCATCGCAGTCATTGCGTTGGCAAGCGCGAGGCTTTCAGCAGCGGTGCGCTCGATCGTGGGGGTGAGTCCGAGCGCCCCAACCAGATAATGGAGCATAGGGCCATGCATGCCCTTGGGATTGCCCCGGCCCATCTCGTCCCAATAATTGCGGGCGAGTTCGAGCTTGGCCTGCTCGGGAATCTTGACCTGGGTGTAGGCGACGAGATCGTCGAACCCGGCCTCGCCGGCGGCTTCCTGTTCGAGGAACCATTTGATCTCCTCGAGGCTCGCCTGCTCCGCGATCCAGGGGAAGAGCGGATCGCCCTGCCCGGGACCGTTTTCCTGCAGGCCCTCGAACCAGGCGATAAAGCCTTCGACATCGGTCGGCACCTTGGCGGCCTCGTCCGCGATCTCGGCCCGCAGGGCTTCGAGAAAGGCGATTTCCGTCCGGCGCATGCCATATTCGCGCTCGAGATCCTCGCGCCATTCTGACGTCGGAAATTGCGGCGAAAGACGATCGTGGTTCCAGTGCGCGAGCCGTCGCTGCTGTTCCACGGTGAAAGGGAGGGGGCGACGTTCCGTCGCCGGCGACCATTGAAAGAGAGTGGCCATATATCCTTGGGATCGGTGTGAAGTCTTAACCATCAAAGCGTTCGGAGCAGGGCAAAGGTTCCGGAAGCGGAACACCATACAAAGGCGGTGGCGCCGGTCTTTTGCGGTGCGACTTCGGCGCTGAGGTTGCACGCGCGCGTCTGCTCGCTCATGAGATCGCCATGGTCAGCATCACACTTTTCGGCGCATCGGGACGAATGGGACGCGCGATCGGGGAGGTCGCGGCACAGCGCGACGACGTCTCGATCGTGACGGACGGCGGCGACGTGTTCGTCGACTTCTCGGTGCCGAGTGCGCTGGAGGCCCATCTCGACGCCGCCGTCTCCGCCGGAAAGCCGATCCTGATCGGCACGACCGGCCTCGCGCCTGCCCAGCAGGCGGCGGTCGACGCGGCCGCGGAGCGGATCGCGGTCATCCAGGCGGCGAACACCTCGCTAGGCGTCAACCTGCTCTCGCACCTGGTGCGCGAGGCGGCGACGCGGCTCGGCGCGGAGTGGGACATCGAGATCGTCGAGATGCACCACCGGATGAAGGTCGACGCACCCTCGGGCACCGCATTGCTGCTTGGCCGCGCGGCGGCGGAAGGGCGCGGGGTCGATCTCGACGCCGTCTCCGATCGCGGGCGCGACGGCATCACCGGCGCGCGGACCGCCGGCCATATCGGCTTCGCGGCGTTGCGCGGCGGCAGCGTCGCCGGCGATCACCAGGTGATCTTCGCCGCCGACGGCGAGCGGATCGAGCTCGGCCATCGCGCCGAAAGCCGGATCGTCTTCGCGCGCGGGGCGATTGCGGCGGCGGCGTGGCTCGCCGGCAAGCCGGCCGGCCGCTACACGATGGCCGACGTGCTGGGGCTCTGAGCGTGGCGTCGAAAGTGCCGCCACACGGGCGCGGCAAGCCGGCGATCAAAGCGACGGCCAAGCCGCGACGGCCTGCGAAGCCGGCGGCTCCGGCGCTGACTTCGAAGCTCTCGCCCGAGGAGGTCAGTGAATTCTACCGCCGGCTGGCCGACCGGACTCCGAACCCGGAGACCGAGCTTGATTATGTCAACGATTACACCCTGCTGGTCGCGGTGGTGCTGTCGGCGCAGGCGACCGATGCCGGGGTCAATCTCGCCACCCGCAAGTTGTTCGCGACCGTGAACACGCCCGAGGCGATGGTGGCGCTCGGCGAGGAAGGGCTGAAAGCGCATATCAAGACGATCGGCCTGTTCAATACGAAGGCGAAGAACGTGATCGCGCTGTCGCAGGCGCTGATCGCCGATCATGGCAGCCAGGTTCCGGCCGATCGCGACGCGCTCCAGACACTGCCCGGGGTCGGCCGCAAGACGGCGAACGTGGTGATGAACTGCGCGTTCGGCGCCGAGACCTTCGCCGTCGACACCCATGTCTTCCGCGTGTCCAACCGCACCGGCCTCGCGCCCGGCAAGGATGTCGACGCGGTCGAGGCGATCCTCGACGCCGCAACGCCGCAGCCGTGGCGGCGCGATGCCCATCATTACCTGATCCTCCACGGCCGCTACGTCTGCAAGGCCAAGAAGCCCGAATGCTGGCGCTGCGTCGTCGCCGACATCTGCCGCTACGAACCCAAGACCCCGCCGCCCGGCGGCGATGCCGAGGCCAAGGTGATCGCCGCGAAGCGGGGCCGCAGCTGAAACGGAGAGCCGGCGAGCAAGCCGCAAAACCTCTGGCGGTGCCGCAAAGCCTTTGCTAAGCGCCTCCCCACCAGGCACCCGTAGCTCAGCTGGATAGAGCGCTGCCCTCCGAAGGCAGAGGCCAGAGGTTCGAATCCTCTCGGGTGCGCCATTTTCCCGAACATCGTCGGTTTTCCGTTATTGTGCCTGCGTCCTTGGACCAGCGACGGCGCCCACCTTGCGGTCAAGCGCTTCCGCCACGCCGCGCGACGGCGATCGCCTCGATCTCGATCATCGCCGCGGGATCGTAGAGCGCCTTGATCTCGGCGATGGTGTCGGCCGGGTAGGGTGGGGTGAAATAGGTCCGGCGCAAGGCGACCACATCGTCGAAATGGGACATGTCGGTCACGAAGATGGTGACCTTGACCACGTCCTCGAGGCTCGATCCGCCCGCTTCGAGCGCACGCCGCAAATTGGCGAAGGCCTGGTCGCCCTGGGCGCGGAAGCCGCCATCGACGATCTTGCCGCGGTCGTCGGCGCCGGCCTGGCCGGAAATGAAGACCAGGTCGCCGACCCGGATCCCCTGAGAGAGAAGAAACGGCTCGTAATTGTCCGGGCTGGTGACGATGCGTTGCAACATCCTTGGACTCCTTGCTCTCGACCTTGCCGGCCGGGCATCATCGGGCGCCCGCTCGGCCTGCTGGGGCTGGAGATGGGCCGCGTGCCGATCGTCGACAAATTCCAAATGTTCAGGCATCGGATGAGCTATATTCACCTGGAGCAAAGGCGGTGCGGCGACTTCCTCCCTTGAGCGCGCTGCGGGCGTTCGAAAGCGCGGCGCGGCTCGGCAGCTTCAAGAAGGCTGCCACCGAACTTGGCGTGACTCCGACCGCCATCAGCCACCAGATCCGATCGCTCGAGGAGCATAGCGGCTTGCGGCTGTTCGAGCGCAGGCCGCGCCGGGTGGTCCTCACCGAGGATGGTGCGCAACTGCTTCCGGTGCTCGAGCGCGGCTTCGACTCGTTCGAAGCGATCTTCGCGCAACTGACGGGGAACGAGCGCCGGGCGCGGGTCTCGATCTCGGCGACGACCGCCTTCACGGCCAAGTGGCTGGTGCCGCGCGTCGCCGGCTTTCAGCGCGACCACCCGGCGATCGACTTGCAGCTTCATGCGTCCGAGCGGCCGCTCGACCTTGCCGCGGAAGGCATCGATCTCGCGGTCCGCTACGGAGACGGTTCCTTCGCCGGGCTGGAAACGGAGGCGATGTTCGACGATCACTTCGTGCCTGTGGCAAGCCCCGATCTTCGCATCACCGGGCCCGAAAGCCTGCGGACCGTGCCGCTGATCCATTTCGCCTGGGCCCGGGCGCATCCGGCCGACCCGATCTGGGAGCGATGGTTCGCGGCGGCGGGTATTGCCTCGACGCCGCCACTCTCGCAGCTTCGTTTCAGCGACGAGAGCCACGCCATCCAGGCCGCGGTCGCTGGACAGGGCCTCGCGTTGCTGAGCCGGCACCTGGTCCGCGAGGATCTGATCGCCGGGCGCCTGGTCCAGCCGTTCGGTCCCGACATGCCCGGGCGTACCTACCATCTCGTGCGCGACAAGCGGCGCCCGCCGTCGGCCGCAATCGCAGCCGTAATCGAATGGCTGCGCGGCGAAGCCCAGCGCAGCCGCGCCGACTTCGAGGCCGATGCAGAGAAGGCGCGGAGGATCCCGAACGTCGGGGACATGGCGGAAGCGGACTGGTCAGCTTCCCGCCATTGAGTCTTTAGGATCGTGTCTCCAGCGGCTTGCGGCGGCCGGTAGAGGCTTTACCGTTGGATATTGGAGGGCGTGCAATGGTGGCAATGCCGGTGTTTCGGGAGCCAAGCCTGCAGGAGGCGTTTGCGGAGCGCGGCTATGTCGTCGCGCGGTTGCTGGAGCCGATTGAGGCGGCGGAGCTTGCCGCCGAAGTCGCGGCGCTTGCCGATGCGCGTGGCGCCGCGGCCAACACGCGAGGGCCGACCGGCACCTACCATGTCAGCCTGCACGATGCCGATGCCGACTATCGCGCCGCCGCCTGCGCGTTGGTGCGGGAGGCGCTTGCCGAGCGCGTGCTGGCGCTGACCCGCGACTATCGCTTTTTGAACGGCGGTTTCCTGATCAAGCCGGCGGGGGCCGGGTCGATCGAGGTGCATCGCGACTGGACGATGACCCGCAATCCGCGCCATGTCGCGATCAATTGCTGGTGCCCGCTGATCGACGTCGACGAGGAGAATGGCGGCCTTGCCGTGCTGGAGGGCAGCCACCGGCTGGTCGACAATGTCGAAGGGCCGCGGATACCGCCTTTCTTCGAGGCCTATCGCGAAACCCTGCGTGCGCCGTCGCGGATCCTGGCGTTGCGTGCCGGGGAGGCGGTGATCCTTGATTATCGGTTGCTCCACTGGTCGACTGCGAACCGCACCGGCGCGCGGAGGCTGGCGATTGCCGGCGGCTTCGTTCCCGCGGCGGCGAGAACCGTCCTTTATCTTCCCGATCCCGGGAGCGGCGGGAAGCGCTTCAACATCATCGAACCGTCCGCTGCGGACTGGATGGACGCGCTGAATGAAGCCATCGACCCGTCGGGCTGCCGAATCCCGGTCGTCGGATCGGTGAAGAACCGCAATCGGCAGGTCGGCCAGGCAGCGTTCGAAGCCATGCTGGCCGGGCGAGCGCCGGCGCGACGGCCGGTGCTCGCGAGGCTGATGCAACGCACCCGCGCGCTGCTCCGGCGGGACTGAGCGGGGCGGCGGCGGCGGCGTGCAAGCCGGTTGCACCCTCCGGGACACGGCTTTACCGGACAGATGATGTCGGCACGATCCGCGGGCCTGAGATATTCGATGACGAACGCGCTGCGGGATCACGATGCGGTCCGCTGCCGAGGCGAGGCATCGCTTCGCAGCTTCTTCCTTTCGATCGCTTCGGGAGAGTCCCAGAATGGCTGAGAACGGCCGAGTTGTTCATCTGGTCGACGATGACGAGGCGATCCGCCGGTCGGCGAGCTTCATGCTGCGGACCTCCGGATTTACTGTGAAGACCTATCCGTCCGGACTGCCGCTGATCGAGCTCGGCCGCGAGATCCCGGCCGGGGTGATCCTGATGGACGTTCGCATGCCCGAGACGGACGGCCTCGCGGTCCAGCAGGCGCTGCGCGCGCAGGGCGTGTTCCTGCCGGTCATCGTCATGACCGGCCACGGCGACATCGGCATCGCGGTCGAGGCGATGAAGGGCGGCGCAATCGACTTCATCGAGAAGCCGTTCGAGAAAGCCAGCCTGGTCGCCGCGCTGGAGGAGGGCTTCGCCCGGATCGAGCAGAGCGGCCGCCGCCATGCCCGCGCCGAGGAGGCCAAGGCGCGGCTGAAGGGGCTTACGGCACGCGAACTGGAAGTGCTGGAGGGTCTCGTCCGCGGCCATCCCAACAAGACGATCGCCTACGATCTCGGCATCAGCCCGCGCACCGTCGAGATCCACCGGACCAACGTGATGCAGAAACTGGACGTCCCCAGCCTGTCCGACGCCCTCCGCATCGCCTTCGCGGCGGGGCTCGGCGACGATGCCGAGGAGGGCGCACCGGCGGCGTGACGCCCCGTCCTCTCCGCCGCCGGACCATTGCCCAGACGTCCGATCGCCTCCCTCCGCGGCCCGGCCGAATAGGGACATTCCGTCGTCTCGAGCGCACGCGGGGCTGGCCGATCCGTTGCCGCCGGATGTCCTGTGCGGCGCAAGTTGCTGCCCTTCGAATCCCGCGGCCTGCTATCGTGGCGCGGGACCATTCTCCGACTCGGTGAGGAGAGCCGACCTTATGCCCGCGCGATCGCTGCCGCGTTCGATGTCTATCGCCAGCCCGAGGGGAGGCGGTTCAGCAGTGCGATCTAGGCTCGCTCTTGCGGCGCTGGCGCCGTTGATGCTGTTCGGCGGTGCGCCGCCGGCGCTGAGCCGCACGCTGACCCTGGCGATCGGGGTGTGCGGCAGCAGCGACGTTCGGGCGCTGCACGTCCCGATCCGCGACGACGATCCGCCTTCCGGGCCGCCCGACTGTCACGCCGCCGCTGCGGTGATCGCGGGCAAGAAGAAGCGGGCGTGAGCGTCAGCAGCGATCGGCGAGGATCGCCTTCATGTTCGCGACCGTCGCTGCGCTGGTGACCTGACGGGGTCCGGACTGGAAGCGGAAGCGCTGCTCGGCGGCGCCGGCATCGTCGAGCGGAACACGGCACGAGGCGTGGACTTCGCGGACGCCGGTTTCAAGGATGGCCGGCAACGAGGCCGCATCGACGCCGCTCCCGGCCATGATGACGATGCGATCGTCGGCAGCGCGGACCAACTGCGCGAGCGCCGGCAAGGCGTCCGCAACCCGCGGCTCGCCGGCAGAGGTCAGGATCCGGTCGAAGCCGAGGGCGATTGCGGTCTCCATCGCCGCGCGCTGATCGGGGCAGAGATCGAAGGCGCGGTGGAGGGTGAGCGCAAGCGGTGCGCCGCGCTTTTCGCCTTCGGCGCGGGCATGGGCGACCCACTGGCCGAGCAGATCGGCATCGAGACTGCCATCGTCGCGGCTGGCGCCGATCACGAGACCGGCAAGCCCGGCCTGCGCGGCGGCCTTGATGTCCTCGGCGACCAGAGCGGCTTCGGCGTCATCGTAGCGGAAATTGCCGTCCCGCGGCCGCGCGAGCAGGTGGACCGGGATCGGAAGCGCCGCCGCACTTGCGATCAGCGACAGCGGCGGGGTCAGCCCGCCGAGCGCCAGCGCGGCGCACAATTCCAGGCGGTCGGCGCCGCCTTCCACGGCCGCAGCAAGGCCGCCGACATCTTCCACCACCACTTCCAGCAAAGCCATTTGGTTGCGCCCCTTTCAGTTTACGGGGCCGTAAATGACCGGCGCCGACAATCGGCACAACCTTGTAACCGTTTTCAATTGACAACTTGTTTTATTAATGGGAACGTTCCCATGCGTCACCGGCTCGGCAACACCGGCCGGAAGCGCCAACGACAGTCGGGAGAGGGGCTGAAGCCCTGCGACACAAAGGGGCTGATGGCAATGCTTCGTGCGTCTTGCTTCAGCGGCGATTCCAGGCGCCGCGCACATATTTCGGCCGTGACCGCAGCGTTGGTCGGCGCAACACTTCCCTGCTCGATGCTGATGGCGCAAAGCGGCCCGGCTGCGCCGGTGGACCTCGCCGACCCGCTGGTCGGGACAGCGCCGCTCGACCGGCCGGAATTGGTCGGCAACGCGCCGCCGCCGGGCGAACCGGTCTATTCGGGGCAGACCTCTCCGGGCGCGCGGCTGCCGCACAGTTCGACCGAGGCGGCACCGGTCAACGTCAATCTCGAGCTGAGCTACCCGTTCGGCGTCCCGGCGCCTTATCATTATCCAAACCCGACGATGATCGGCTTCACCGGCGGCGGCGGCGCCACCTATGGCGGGCGGGCGAGACCGATGATCATGCCCGTCGTCGGCGACTGGACCGTGCCGCCCGCTTACACCCAGGCCTGGTACGACAAGACCGGCGAAAAGGCCGAGCCGGGCTATTATTCGGTCTATCTCAACACGATGCGCACCAAGGTGGAGGCCACTGCAACGCAGTGGACGAGCCTGTTTCGATACACTTTCCCGCAGAGCGGGCGCTCGAACGTGCTGATCAATCTGCCGCGCGACGGCGGAAGTGTGGAGATCACCGGCGATCGCAGCGTGCGCGGCATTGCCGGCGACGGGAAGGCCAACGGCTCAGCCGACGGACCCTATTTCGTTGCCGTCTTCTCGAAACCGTTCACCGGCTTCGGCACGTTCCGGAAATCGCCCGGCGACCGCGAGGTGTGGGGGATCGGCGACAAGGACGTCGTCCCCGACGGGCGCAGCGTCACCGGACGTTATGCCGGCGGCTATCTCACCTTCGGCACGTCCGAAGGGGAGGCGGTGCTGATGAAGATCGCGCATGGCGACAGCTATGACGAGGCCGAGGCGCGGCTCGCCGCCGAGAATCCGGGCTGGGATTTCGAGCGCGTGCGCGGCGCGGCAAAGGCGGCCTGGGCCGATCTGCTCGGGCGGATCGAGGTCAGCGGCGGCACGGCGAAGCAGCGCGCGCTCTTCTACTCGACCCTGTTCCATTCCTTCTCCAGCCCGCGGCTGATCGCACGCAAGGGCGAGCCGTTCAGTGACTCCACCGGCAAGATCCGCACGGCAGATTACGACCGCTATTCGCCGGTGCCGTTCTGGGATACCGGCCGCAACCAGCTCGTGCTGCTGGAGCTGCTCGAGCCCAAGCTCGTCCAGGACGTGATGCGATCCGAGCTCGACATGGCGCGCGAACGCGGGTTCATGAACACGTCGTTCCACGCCGACAATGCGGTGTTCCTGTATCTCGGTGCATGGGCGCGCGGCATTCCGTTCGACTATGCGGCGGCCTACGAATATCTGCGCAAGAACGCGACCGATCCGAAGGGGCCGCGCGACTATCTTTCCGAATATCAGAAGAATGGCTGGATCTCGGACGAGATTCCGAGCGGCAATCCGAGCCCGCCCCACGCCGGCGGCAAGGCGGGCGCGGCGAAGACCCTGGAATATGCCTGGGACGATTTCGCCTTGGCGCAGTTCGCGCGGCGACTCGGCAAGACCGAGGATGCCCGCATGTTCCTCGCCCGCGCCGGCAATTACGCCAACGTGTTCGATCGCTCGACCGGGTTCGTGCGCGGGCGCGGCGCCGACGGCGCCTGGATCGAACCGTTCGATCCGCGCGAGCCTTATTACAACCACATGATGAAGGAGGCCTCGGGCTGGTCGACCCTGTGGCTGGTGCCGCACGACGTCCAGGGCCTCCAGACCCTGCTCGGCGGACGCGACGCGTTCAACGCCAAGCTCGATGCATTCTTCGCCACGCCTTACGCGCCCAAGGGTATCTGCCGCGACTGCACCGGCGTCATCGGCCAGTACGTGCAGGGCAACCAGCCCGATCAGCACGCGCCCTATCTCTACGCCTGGAGCGGCCAGCCGTGGAAGACGCAGGCGCTGGTGCGCAGGATCCTCGACCAGCTCTACGGCAGCGACCAAGCGGGCTACGGCTATCCCGGCATGGACGACCAGGGATCGACATCCTCCTGGTACGTGATGAGTGCGATGGGCTTCTATCCGGTCGATCCATCGAGCCAGGTCTACGTGATCGGCAGCCCGATCTTCGACTCGGTGCGCATGAAGATCGACAATGGCCGAACGCTGGAGATCGTCGCGGAGAACAACTCGGCGACGAACATGTACGTCCAATCGGCGACGCTGAACGGCAAAAGATGGAACAAGCCATGGTTCAGCCACGACGACATCAAGCGCGGCGCGAGGCTGGTGCTGACCATGGGGCCGAAACCAAACACCGCCTGGGGCAGCACGCCTGGCGCAGCGCCGCCCTCGATGTCCAAGGCGGCACCATGATGCAGAGGACAGGAGAAAGCATGCGCAAGATGGCCGGTTTGTTGCTGGGTGCCGCCGCCCTGCTGACGACGAGCGGCGTCGCGGATGCGCAGCAGGCGCAAGCGCGGGGGGCACCGGTTTACACCGGGCTGGTGACCACCAAATGGGGCCACAAGGTCACGCCCGAAAATGCCTGGCGATCCTATCCGCGGCCGCAGCTGAAGCGCGGAGCGTGGCAGAATCTCAACGGCCAATGGGATTATGCGATCACCGGCGCGGGGGTGGCGCGGCCGGAGCGCATGGACGGCAAGATCCTGGTGCCGTTCCCGGTCGAATCCCGGCTCTCGGGAGTCGCCCGCCGAATCGAGCCGGACGACCGCCTGTGGTATCGGCGCAGCTTCACCGTGCCGGCCGACTGGACCGGTCAGCGGGTGATGCTGAACTTCGGCGGCGTCGACCATGAGGCCCGGGTTTGGGTGAACGGCGCGATCGTCGGCGCGCACCAGGGCGGGTTCGACACGTTCGGGTTCGACATCACCGACCAGTTGCGCACCGGCGAGAACGAGCTTCTGGTCCAGGTCGTGGATCCCAATTCGGCCGGCAGCCAGCCGCGCGGCAAGCAGATCCTCGAGCCGTCCGGCATCTGGTACACGGCGGTGAGCGGGATCTGGCAGACGGTGTGGCTCGAGCCGGTGCCGAAGCTCCACATCGCCGACGTTCGGGCGACGCCGGACATCGATCGCGGTGTCGTCGACGTGCAGGTCGCGCTCAGCGTCTGGGCCGACGATACGGATGCGGTGCGCCTGACGGTGCGGTCGTCCGGGACGCCGATCGCATCGACCATCCTCCGCGGCAACCGGGAAACGTCGATCGCAATTCCGAAGCCGCATCTCTGGTCGCCCGAGGACCCGTTCCTGTACGACGTCACCGCCGAGCTGGTGACGGTTCGCGATCCTTATGCGGGCGCGAAGGAGCGCAACCGGACCGCCTACGATGCGCGGTTCACGCCGGGCGAGCGCGACACCTACGCCGCCGCGCAGGTGGTCGGAGCGCCCAAAGACCGGGTCGAAACCTATTTCGCGATGCGCAAGATCTCGGTCGGGCCCGGCACGGTCGCGGGGCAGCCGGCGCTGCTGCTCAACAACAAGCCCTATTTCCAGAACGGCACCCTCGATCAGGGCTGGTGGCCGGACGGTCTGTGGACGCCGCCATCGGAGGAGGCGATGAGGAGCGACCTCGTCTTCCTGAAGAAGGCGGGGTTCAACATGGTTCGCAAGCACATCAAGGTCGAACCGGCGCGTTATTATCACGACGCCGATCGGCTCGGCATGCTGATCTGGCAGGACATGCCGTCGGGCGGCGGCGAGGATCAGTTCGTCACCGGCAGCAGCAAGAGCCAGGCGGTGATGTCGTCCGACATGATGGCGCAGCATCAGAACGAGTTGACCCACATGATCGGGGACCTGCGCGCTTTTCCGTCGATCGTAATGTGGGTCGTCAACAACGAAGGGTGGGGGCAATATGATTCCGCCACCCTGGCCCGCTACGTAAAAGGCATGGATCCGGGGCGCCTGGTCAACGCCGATAGCGGCTGGCTCGACGTCGCGCCGGACGTGTCCGACGTGTTCGACATCCACACCTACGAGGACGTGCCGAACACGCCGCAGCGCCAGAGCCGACGGGCGATCGTGCTCGGCGAATATGGCGGCATAGGCCTGCCGGTCGCCAATCATCTGTGGCGGCCCGGCAAGGACGTTTGGGGCTATCAGGCCGCCAAGGACGAGGGCGACTACCTGAGCCGTTACCGGCGCAAGATGGAAGGGGTGATCCGCCAGGCGAAAGAGCATGGCCTCAGCGCCGCGGTCTACACCCAGACGAGCGATGTCGAGGACGAGATCAACGGCCTGCTGACCTTCGATCGCGCGGCGGCGAAAGCACCTGCCGAGCAACTGCGAAAAATTGCGGCACCTTTGTGGGAACTGGAGAGCCGCCCGTGAGGGATACTCGCCCGAGTCGCGGCAACCTCATTTGCATACCATTGGAAGCGCTTCCGAGAGCACAGCGATGGTACCAATATTTAATTTGACAACTTTCTTTTATTAATCAGATTTAGAGGCCGCTGGGGGATGCCGGAGAGCGAAACACGCCGCGGCAGGCGCAGCGATCGACATGCAAGGTCCCGAGAAGGCCTGCAACAAGGGAGGACTTTCAAACGTGAACACTCGTATTCCGGATCTTGGCGCGTCGCGCCGTCACTTCGTTCGGAACCTGCTGCTTTCCGCGACCATCCTCACCGGCTGCGGCGGCACCGCCTACGCCCAGGACGCCAATGCCGCTCAGGCCGCCGCCCCAGGCGCGGACCAGACGGGCGCCACAGCCCTTGCCGCCGATCCTGCCGCTGCTGATCCTGCCGCCGCGCCTGAGGGCGAAGGCATCGTCGTGACCGGCTACCGCCGGTCGATCGAACAGAGTCTCACCCAGAAGCGCGAGGCCAACGCCTTCGTCGACGTGATCACCGCCGAGGATATCGGCAAGTTCCCGGACAAGAACGTCGCCGACGCACTGCAGCGCGTCCCCGGCGTGACGATCAGCCGCGACGGCGGCGAGGGCAGCCGGGTCAGCATTCGCGGCCTGCAGTCGGGACTGACGCTGACATTGCTCAACGGCAACTTCCTGGCAGGCGCCGACAGCGGCGATCCCCAGCGCTCGTTCAACTATGTGCTGCTGCCCTCCAACTTCATCGCCAGCACGGAGGTCTACAAGTCGCCGGAGGCGCGGCTTGAGGAGGGCGGCGTCGGCGGTACGATCGTTCTCAACACCCGCCGGCCGTTCGACGTCAAATCGGGTACCGGATTCCTGTCGGTCGAAGGCACCTATTCCGACACGACCGAGAAGTTCGAGCCGCAGGTCGCCGGTCAATATTCGTGGAAGAACGAAGATGAGACGCTTGGCGTCCTCGTCGGCGGCGTCTGGCAGAAGCGGTCCAACCGCGAACTGCGCGGATCGACCGAGACATGGCGCTGGTGGAGCGACCGCAACGCCAATGGCGTGATCACCCCCGCCGTCGACGTCAACGGCAACCCGTTCGAGAATGACGACGCCATCTCCTACTGGCCAGGCCAGGGCGTCACCGCGCAGGACGGAACCCGCTACTCTGGCTATTGGGCACCCCAATCGGTCAATGCTCAGGTGTTCGATCAGAAGCGTGAGCGTTATGGCATCCAGGCCACGGTGCAGGCACGTCCGATGGACAATCTGACCGTGACCGCCAATTATTTCCGGTTCGGCTACAAGAGCGACTTCACCAGCAACGTGCTCAAGATCCCCGAATGGGGCTACGGCAACTTCTTCACCGGCGCGACGTTCGACGAGAGCGGCACGATCTTTCAATCGGCCAATTTCCAGGTGCCGCAAGCGGGCTGCAGCTTGAGCCGGCCGCCCTGCACGATGGAGACGCCGCAGCTCGCCGGCACCTATAGCCGTGAGAAGCAGACGTCGCAGACGTTCGACACCGAAGTGCGCTACAATACCGACCGCTTCGATGCCGTCCTGAAGATGGGCAAGACCAAGGCGACGGGCGGTCCCTCGATGCGGTTCAGCGTTGCCGCCAAGCCGCGCCTGACCGTCGCCGGTGCCGAGCGGAACGGCAATTTCCTCAGCGGGTGGGACTTCAGCGACGGCAAGCTCAACATGGAGTTCTCGCCCGAGCTGCAGGAGAATATCCGGAACGGAATTGCGCAGATCGACACCGGCTCGACCGGATCGAGCTTCGTCAACAGCGAGCTGGCCCAGCGTTACGCCCAACTCGATCTCACCTATCGCTTCGACGGCTTCCTCAACTCGGTCCAAGTCGGCGGCAAGTGGCGCGACCTCAGTATCCACCGCGAGACCGGGCGCAATGACTGGTACGCCGATCCCGCGACCCTGCGCCGCTACCAGGATACGCCGCAAGGTGCGGTGGCACGGCCGGAGTTCTTTTACGACAAGCCGCTCGGGAACATCGCCGGCGGCTTCAACGCCAGCTCGTTCCCAGGCGTCAATTTCGAAAACTATCTCGATTACCTCAACACGACCTACGGGCCGTCGGTGCGTGTCGAGGAGAAGGACTTCATCTACGATCTCGGCGAACGTGTCTTTGCCGGCTACGCCCAGCTCAACTTCGAGAGCGGAGGCTTCCGCGGAAACGTCGGCCTGCGTGTCGCCAATACCCGGCAATCCGGCAATACGTCGGACCGCCTGCAATATCTCAACGATTATTGCACGAACGGGCCCGGCGGACCGTTCGATCCGAACCGGCCGCTCGGTGCCGATGGCAACTGCCTGGTGCTGCCGCTCAGCGTGCGTGAGACGATCGTCAACACCCGCGCCGACCAGTCCAAAACCTATACGGACTGGCTGCCGAGCTTCAACGCCTCGTACGAAATCACACCGGACCTGATCATCCGCGGCGCGGTCGCCAAGGTGATTGCGCGGCCGTCGTTCGCGGACCTGGGGTCACAGCGGTCGCTGACCTATCGCTCGCCAGAATATGCGTTCGATCGCAATCAGTTCGGCGAGTTCGAAGGCTGGTCCGGAAGCGGCGGCAATGCCGAGCTCAATCCATTCTCCGCCTGGCAGTACGACATCGGGCTGGAATGGTATTTCCAGCGCGGCTCGGTGATCGGTGCGACCCTGTTCCGCAAGGACGTGTCCGATTTCGTCGTGCCGCTCGTGCTCGACGTCACCCGCGAAGTGGCCGGGGAGCAGGTGCTCATCCAGCCATATTCGACGGTTGCCAACGGTTCGAATGCGCGGTCGCAGGGCATCGAGCTTTATGCTCAGCACACGCTCTCCTTCGGTCTGGGTGCGCAGGTGAACTTCACCTATAACGACACGTCGGTGGCGGACGTTTCGCTCGACGGCCAGAAGGTGGGCTCGTCGGCGCTGGTGGGGAGCGCGAAGACGCAAATCAACGCCTCCGTCTTCTACGAGAACGACAATCTGCTTCTCCGCGCGTCGTACAACCGCCGCGGCGAGGTGGTGGGCGGTCTTGCCTCCGGATTGAACGAATATACCGCCCCTTACGAGCAGATCGACCTCAACGCTTCTTATGCCTTGACCGACCAGCTGATGCTGACCGCGTCGGTGATCAACCTCACCAAATCGGAAGAGAGCCGCCATCTCGGCAACGACACCGATGCCCGGTTCACCTACCGGAATTACTTCGGCCGGCGCGCTTATGTCGGCCTCTCCTACAACTTCTAAGGCCTGAAGCCTGGCTCTCCCCCCTGAGGGTGGTTCCCGTGCGGAACCACCCCCCTTTTTTCAGTTCAGGGAATGAGGCAGGCGGGTTGGGTAGACGATCCAGAGGAAGGATGGCTGATGCTTCGACGGTCCGCGCGCGCGGCTCTCACCCTGGCCGCCCTGCTGGGCAGCGGCGGCGGCGCGATCGCCGCCAATCCGATCGTGCCGGGTTGGTATGCCGATCCCGAGATCCGCGCGTTCGGCGATCGCTACTGGATCTATCCGACCTATTCGGACGATGACGGCACGCCGGACGTCACCAGGCATTTCACGCCAAGCCAGATCGAGGCGCGAAAGACCAAGACCGTTCGCCCGTCCTACGGCAAGCAGACCTTCTTCAACGCATTTTCGTCACCCGATCTCGTCCACTGGACCAAGCATCCGCATGTCTTCGACGTCGAATATGCGGCCTGGGCAGCCTATGCGATCTGGGCGCCTTCGGTGATCGCGGCGAACGGGCGCTACTACATGTTCTTCAGCGCCAACGACATTCAGAGCGACAAGGAACTCGGCGGCATCGGGCTCGCGGTCAGCGACACGCCGAACGGTCCGTTCAAGGATGCACTCGGCAAGCCGCTGATCGGTGCGTTCCACAATGAAGCGCAGCCGATCGACCCTTTCGCCTTCCGCGACAAGGATGGGCAGGTCTATCTCTATTATGGCGGCTGGAAGCATTGCAACGTCGTGCGCCTGAGCTCCGACCTCAAGTCCATCGTGCCGTTCCCGGACGGCACGATGTACAAGGAGATCACGCCGCCCAATTACGTCGAAGGCTCGTTCGTGATCGAGCGTGGCGGCACATACTATCTGATGTGGTCGGAAGGCGGCTGGACCGGCCCCGATTACAGTGTCGCCTATGCGATGGGGCCGAGCCCGACCGGGCCGTTCAAGCCGATGGGCAAGATCCTGGCGCAGGACTTCCGCATCGCCCGCGGCGCCGGCCACCATTCGGTGGTCAACGTGCCGGGCACCGACGAATATTATATCGCCTATCATCGCCGTCCACTCGATACGGAGCGCGGCGAGCACCGGCAGCTCGCAATCGATCGCATGCACTTCAATGCGGACGGGACCATCCGTCCGATCGTGATGACCAACGAAGGCGTCGCGCCGCGGCCGATCGGCGCCGCAGCACGCGCGCCCGCCAAGTGAAGCAGGGGAGAGGGACTTTGAGGAACGGCAGGGTTTTGCGGAGCGCTTCGACGGCGCTGATCGCCTTGTGCATCGCCATGCCGGGCGCCGGCCTTGCCCAAGGCGGCGGTGCGTCCAAGCGCGAGGCGCTGGTCGATCTCGTCAACCCGCTCATGGGGACCGACAGCAATTACGCTCTGTCTTACGGCAACACCTATCCGGCCGTGGCCGTGCCCTGGGGCATGAACTTCTGGACTCCGGTGACCGGCAAGATGGGCAATGGCTGGGGCTATACCTACGACGACACCAAGATCAGCGGCATCAAGCAGACCCATCAGGCCAGCCCGTGGATGAACGATTATGCCGCCTTCGAGCTGATGGCGGTGACCGGGCCGCTGCGCATTCGCCAGGACGAGCGCGCATCCTGGTACAGCCACAAGGCGGAGGAGAGCCGGCCCTACAAGTACAAGGTCTATCTCGCCGATCATGACGTGACCGCCGAGGTGGTGCCGACCAACCGCGCCGCGCAGTTCCGCTTCACCTTCCCCGAGAGCGACGACGCCCATATCGTGCTCGACGCCTATAACGAGGGATCGATGGTCAATATCGATCCGGCGCGTCGGCGGATCACCGGCTACGTGCGCAACAACAGCGGCGGCGTGCCGGAGAATTTCCACAATTACTTCGTGCTCGAGTTCGACCACGATTTCACCGTCACCCGCACCTGGGACCAGAATTGGCAGCTTCGCGACGCGCTGAAATCCGAGGGCGGCCACGTCGGGGCCGCGGTCAGCTTCAAGACGAAGAAGGGCGAGCAGATCGGCGTCAAGGTCGCTTCGTCGTTCATCAGCCTCGAGCAGGCGGAACGCAATCTGACGCAGGAGATCGGCGGCGACGACTTCGCGCGGACCGAGACCAAGGCGAAGCAGGCGTGGGAGACCGAGTTCCAGCGGATCCAGGTCGCCGATCCCAACGAGGACAATCGTCGCACCTTCTATTCGGCCTTGTACCGCATGCTGCTGTTCCCGCGCATGTTCCACGAGACGGATGCGAAGGGGCAGATGGTCCACTACAGCCCCTATGACGGCAAGGTGCATCCGGGGCCGATGTTCACCGACAACGGCTTCTGGGACACGTGGCGGTCCGTGTTCCCGTTCTTCGCGCTCGTCTATCCCGAGCTCGACGGCCAGATCATGCAGGGGCTGGCCAATACCTACAAGGAATCGGGCTGGCTGCCGGAGTGGGCGAGCCCGGGCCATCGCAACGTGATGATCGGATCCAATTCGGCGAACATCATCGCCGATGCCTATCTGAACGGCGTTCGCGGCTTCGACGTCGAGACGCTCTACGAAGCTATGGTCAAGAACGCGACCACGTCGGAAGGGCGGCCGCGCGACGAGCGGGGCAGGGTGGTCAGCGCCGTCGGCCGCGAAGGCGTCGAATACTACAACAAGCTGGGCTACGTGCCCTACGATGTCGGCATCAACGAAAATGCCGCGCGGACGCTTGAATATGCGACTGCCGATTTCTCGTTGTCACGCCTCGCCGCGGCGCTCGGGAAGACCGAGGATGCGCGCAAATATGCGCAGCAGGCGCAGAATTACCGCAAGCTGTACGACACCCAGTCCGGCTGGATGCGCGGCCGCAACCAGGACGGATCCTGGGCGACGCCGTTCAACCCGCTGAAATGGGGCGACGCCTTCACCGAAGGCAATTCGCTCCATTACAGCTGGTCGGTGATGCAGGACGTGCAGGGCCTCGCCGACCTGATGGGCGGCGACAAGGCGTTCGTCGACCGCCTGGATTCGATCTTCACGACGCCGCCATTGTTCGACGAAAGCTATTACGGCCAGGTGATCCACGAGATCCGCGAGATGCAGATCGTCGACATGGGCCAATATGCCCACGGCAATCAGCCGATCCAGCACATGATCTATCTCTACGATTGGGCCGGCGCGCCGTGGAAGACGCAATATCACGTCCGCAACGTGATGAAGAAGCTCTACGCACCGACTCCGGATGGCTATCCGGGCGACGAGGATAACGGCCAGACATCGGCCTGGTATGTCTTCTCCGCGTTGGGCTTCTATCCGGTCACCCCTGCGGTCGGCCAATATGCGATCGGCAGCCCGCTGTTCCGCACTGTCCGGCTGACGATGCCGACGGGCAAAGTGCTGACGATCGAGGCGGAGAATAACGGGCCGGACAATGTCTACATCCAGTCCGTGACCCTGAACGGCCGTGCCCACAACAAGGCATGGCTGTCCCGCGAGGAATTGCAGCAGGGCGGCAGATTGCGCTTTGTCATGGGGCCGAAGCCGAATACGCGCTGGGCGAGCGACAAGGCCGCAGCGCCATTCTCAATGAGTGCGCCGGCGGCGCGGTGAGCCGCCGGCCGCAGCAACATCATAGTTCGAACCAAGGACATATTTCTCATGGATCTTAGCCGCCGCGACCTCGTCACCGGGGTCGGCACCGTCGCCCTGGCGTCGCTGCTTCCCGCTGCCGCCACGGCCGCCGCAGGCTCCTCCGCACCACGCCGCACCAGCCTGCGGCCCGTCGCCGCAAAGCGCGGCTTCACCAGCAAGGCGGTAGAAGCGGAGATCGCGCGGGTGAAGGCGAAGATCGCCGATCCCGAGATCGCCTGGCTGTTCGAGAATTGCTACCCGAACACGCTCGATACGACCGTCCAGCTCGGCGAAACCGACGGCAAACCCGACACGTTCGTGATCACCGGCGACATCGACGCCATGTGGCTTCGCGACAGCTCGGCGCAATTGCAGACCTATGTCCACCTGACGCCGAAGGATGCCGGCCTGCGCCGGGTCTTCCAAGGCGCGCTGCAGCGGCAGGCGCGCTGCATCCTGATCGATCCCTATGCCAACGCGTTCATGAAGGATCCGACGGCGAAATCGAATCTGGGCGCGCGCACCGACCTCACCGAAATGAAGCCCGGGGTCGCCGAGCGGAAGTGGGAGATCGATTCCCTGTGCTATCCGATGCGGCTTGCCCACGCTTACTGGACGGCGACCCGCGACAAGGCACCGTTCGATTCGCTCTGGGCAGAGGGCATGGCAAAGGCGGTGGCGACCCTGCGCGAGCAGCAGCGGATCGAAGGACCCGGCCCCTATCGTTTCCAGCGCCGCGATACGTCTTCGACCGAGACGCTGATGCTCGGCGGCTACGGAGCACCGACCCGCAAGGTCGGCCTGATCCATTCCGGTTTCCGCCCGTCGGACGATGCCTGCGTCTTCCCCTTCCTGATCCCCTCCAACCTGTTCGCGGTATCGGCGCTGCGCATGCTCGCCGTGGTGCTTCGTGAGGCGCGCGGCGACAGCACGGCCGCGGCAGCCTGCGAGGCGTTCGCCGCCGAGGTGCGCACGGCGCTCGACGAACACGGCAAGATGACGGACGGCAAGGGCGGCGAGGTCTGGGCGTTCGAAGTCGACGGCTTCGGGAACGCGCTGTTCATGGACGATGCCAATGTGCCGAGCCTGTCGGCCTTGCCGCTGCTCGGCTCGGCGGAGCGCAACGATCCGCTCTACCGCCGCACCGCCGCGCTCGCCTGGAGCGAGCGCAATCCCTATTTCTTCAAGGGCAGCGCCGCGGAGGGGATTGGCGGCCCGCATGCCGGCATGGACCTGATCTGGCCGATGTCGATCATCACCCGTGCCCTGCTCAGCGACGACGACGCGGTGATTCGCCAATGCCTGCATTGGCTGAAGACCACCCATGGCGGCACCGGCTTCATGCACGAGAGCTTCCACAAGGACGATCCGACCAAGTTCACCCGATCCTGGTTCGCCTGGGCGAACGGCCTGTTCGGCGACCTCATCCTCGATCTCGAGCGCCGCAAGCCGACCCTGCTCGCCGCGACCTACTGATGCGCGGAGACATGCACGTCATGCGTAGCACGCGCCGCCAACTCCTGTCCGGCACCGGCCTGGCGATCTTCGGCGCGGCGATGCCCAAGACGGCCTGGGCGCAGGCGCCGGCCGCTGCCAAGCCCAATCTGTTCGTCGGCACCGGCGGCCACGGCCACACCTTTCCGGGGCCGTCCTTGCCGTTCGGCATGGTCCAGCTCGGCCCCGACACCGACAATGCGCGCTGGGATGCCTGCTCGGGCTACCACCGTACCGACGGATCGATCCTGGGCTTCTCGCACACCCACCTTTCCGGCACCGGGATCGGCGACATGCTCGACGTGCTGGTGGTGCCGACGCGCGGCGCACTGGAACTCGATCCCGGCGCGCTCGACAATCCCGACAAGGGCTATCGCCAGCGCTTCTCCGACGAGCATGCCGAGCCCGGTTACTACCGCGTCCGGCTCGAATCCGGAGTGCTCGCAGAACTTACCGTCACGGAGCGCACCGGCCTCCATCGCTACCGCTTCCCGAAGGGGCCGGGGCATATCCTGATCGACTTCTCGCACATGATTCTCGACGTGTGGGACAAGGGCACGATCATCGACCAGGCGTCGCTGGCGATCGATGAAGCCGGCATGCTGACCGGCAGCCGACGCACGCATCGCTGGGCCAAGGGCCGCGAGAATCATTTCGCGATGCAGCTGTCGCGGCGGCCGGACCGGGTGCGCTTCTTCGGCGACGGCAATGCACCGGCGCCGGCAGGGGCGAAAGGCGTCGCCGGCAACAAGCTCAAGGTCGCCTTGTTCTTCGACGATGCCGGCGGCGATCCGATCCTGATCAAGACCGGCATCTCGGCGATCGATGTGGCCGGCGCCAAGGCTGCCCTTGCCGCCGAGGCGCCCGGCTGGGACTTCGACGGGGCCTGCACATCGGCACGGCGCACGTGGACGAACCTGCTCGATTGCGTCCGGGTCAAGGGCGGAACCGAGGCGCAGCAGAGCATCCTGGCGAGCGCGCTCTACCACGCCTTCCTCGCGCCGACGCTGTTCACCGACCGCGACGGCCGCTATGTCGGGCTCGACCGCCAGGTGCACAAAGCTCCCGCCGATGCGCCGGCGTTCAGCACCTACTCGCTTTGGGATACGTACCGCGCGCTCCACCCGCTGCTGACCCTGGTGCAGCCGGAGCGGGCGGGGATGTTCACCCGCGATCTCATCCGCCAGACCCAGCAGAGCCCCTACGGACCGCCGGTGTGGCCGCTGCAGGGCGTCGAAACGGGTACGATGACCGGCTGGCATTCGGTGGTGGTGCTTGCCGAGGCCAAGGCGAAGGGGATCGAGGCGGATTATGCGGCGGCGTGGCCCAATATCCGCAGGCGCGCCTTCGACCGCGATTTCAAGGACAGCGACAGCTCGCTCGGCCGCGCTTTCTACTACGATCTCGGCTACATTCCGGCCGACAAGGTGTGGGAATCGGTCAGCCGAACCCAGGAATATGCCTATGACGATTGGGCGATGGCGGTGCTCGCGGACGCGGCCGGCGCCCATGATGACGCCGCGGCGCTGCGCAAGCGCAGCCTCAATTACCGCAACGTGATCGATGCCAAGATCGGCTTTGCGCGGCCGAAATTCTCGGACGGAAAATGGTGGGCACCCTATGATCCGATCCAGATCGGCCACATGCCCAAGCCCTGGTGGCGCGATTATACGGAGGCCAATGGCTGGCAGGCGACCTTCCTCAACCAGCACGATGTCTACGGCCTGATCAAACATCTCGGCGGCGACGCGAAGTTCGAGAAGAAGCTCGACAGCTTCTTCAACGGCCCGTCGACGCTCCCGGCCAATGCGCCGCCCGACATTACCGGCCTGGTCGGCCAATATGCCCATGGCAACGAGCCCGATCAGCACGCGCCCTATCTCTACGCCTTTTGCGGCGCGCCGTGGAAGACACAGGCGATGGTCCGGCGCCTGCTGACCGAGATGTACAAGGACGATCCGGACGGCGTGATCGGCAACGACGATTGCGGCCAGATGAGCGCCTGGTTCGTGCTCAGCGCGCTTGGCTTCTATCCCGTCGATCCGGTCAGCGCAGTCTATGTGTTCGGATCGCCGCTGTTCGACGAGGCCGAAGTCGCGCTCGGCGGAGGCCGCACCTTGCGGGTCCGCGCCGAGGGCAACGGGCCGGACAGGCCCTATGTCCAGTCGGTTCGCTGGAACGGGCGCCCGTGGACGCGCAACTGGATCGCGCATGACGAGCTGGCGAAAGGCGGCGAGCTGGTCTTCGCGATGGGCGACCGTCCGTCGCGGTTCGGCACCGCCAAGGCCGATCGGCCGCCCTCATTCGGGGGCCGCCCCTAAGGGAGCTGCGAGGACGGAACCGATGATCGCGAGTTGCCGTGGATGATCGACACCGATTCCTCGGCGCCTTCGCGGCTTTCGGGAACCAATCTCGAGCGTACCGCCGATCACAACCAGCGCGTGACCCTCCACGCCATCCGCGTTGCCGGCCCATGCACGCGCGCCGAACTGGCTGAGATCACCGGCCTGACCGGGCCGACCGTGGCCAACATCACTCGCCGGTTGCAGGCCGACGGGCTGATCGCCGTTGCCGGCAAGCGCATCGGTTTGCGCGGGCAGCCGGCGATCCAGTTCAAGATCCGCGAGGATGCATGCTACGCGATCGGGCTGAGCGTCGACGCCGACGAAGGCTGCATCGTCCTGATCGATTTCGCCGGTGCGATCCTAGCGCTGCGGAGGGAGCCGCTGCCCGGCCTGACGGTGGATCATGTCCGGGCTTTCTACCACCAATCGATCGGCGGACTGCTGCGATCGGGCGGTGTCGGCCGCGAGAAGATTCTTGGTCTCGGCTTGGCGTTGCCGGATCCGGGCGCCGGGACCCTCCCGGATTGGGACGGGGTCGATATGGCTGCCATGTTCGCCGCGCCGTTTCCCGTGCCGGTGTTCAGCGATGATGCCGCTGCGGCCGCTGCGATGGGCGAAGGGCTACTCGGCCTTGGACAGACGTACGGGAGTTTCTTCTACCTACTCATCGGACCACGACTGCGCGGCGGGTTGGTCATCGACGGCAGCTTCGTTCGCCGCGACGGCGGGCAGGGGCTCGAAATCGCCCCCACGGGCTCCGGAGCCGGACTGGCGGCGGTCCGGGAGGGTGGCGCTCCAGTGTCGTTCGCTCGACTTTCGGAGGAACTCGAACAGCACGGCTTGTTCCTCAAAGATCTGAAGCACGGCGGTTCGTACAGCGCTGAGGTGGAAGAATGCCTTCGCGGCTGGACCGAGCAAGCCGCGAGCCGTCTCGCCACAGTGCTGGAGCCGATCAACTGCCTGCTGAACCCCGCCGCAGTGCTGCTCGGCGGCAAAGCCCCGGAATTCGTGTTCGATCGACTTGCCGCGAAAGCCAGTGACCTGCTCAAGCAAAAGGCAGCGCAGATACCGGCAATCGCGCCGATCGTACGGGCCGCGTTCGCGCACGAGGCAATCGCCCTTGGAGCGGCAATTCTGCCGATGCATCATTACCTGCTGCCCAAGTCGGGCACGCTCTGGAAGACGCCGACCGATCGGGAGCCCGCCCGGCATCCAAAAGGTCAGTGACCGCTTCACCTGCTTGCGTACCAGCGTTCCTGCTCGGATGTACCCTTGCCCGGGATTGCACGGCAGCCTGCGAAGCTAAGGCGGCGCCGTCCGGCCGCCTTCGACACAGGCGAGAAACAATAGCAAAACCGAACCGGCATGCGCTCGTGAGTCTATGAAGACAGTGGCCGAACAAAACCTTTCGCTTGCAAGCCGCGGCAAATCTTCTCGGCTGCACAGAGTTCGTGGTTAAATAATCCCAACAGTCACCTCCGCTTCATTACGCAGACGACGGCTCACTCCCGAGAGAGAGGGCGAGCAGTAGTGCCGAGCCGCCGAGAAATCGAGCGGGTCGTCTGCTCGGTACGTGCGGGTTCTTCCTATGAATACCGGGACATAGTTTTTGTCCGGGAGCGTAATTGATCATGAAACGGGGTACCCTCTTCCTTACCGCGGCGCCGCTGGCGCTTGCGATGCCTGCTTATGCCGCGCACGCGGAGAACGCCTCCGCCGCATCCGGCGGCGAGACTGTGGCCGCATCCGCCGAGGCGGCGCAGGAGGACACCACAGGTGCGGCCTCCGGCAAGGCGAAAGAGGAGGTCTTCTCGACCGGCGTCGCCAAGGGGCGCGACATTCTCGACAGCGCGATTTCGACCAGCTCGTTGAAGGCGACCGAGATCCGCAAGCTGGGCGCGCGCTCGCTTGCCGAGATCCTTCGCACCCTGCCCGGCATCCGCGTCGAAGCGTCTTCGGGCGAAGGCAATTCCAACTACACCATCCGCGGTCTGCCGCTCGCCTCGGGCGGATCCAAATATCTGCAGATCGAGGAAGACGGCTTGCCGGTCCTGGAATTCGGCGACATCTTCAATGCCGGATCGGACGTCTTCATTCGCGCCGACCTGAACCTCGCGGCGATCGAGGCGATCCGCGGCGGCTCGGCCTCGACCTTCGCCTCCAACTCGCCCGGCGGCGTGATCAACCTGATCTCGAAGACCGGCGATTCCGAGGGTGGCACCGTCCAGGCGACCACCGGGCTCGACTACGGCGAGAAGCGCATCGATTTCGAATATGGCACCAGGCTGAGCGAGACGTTGCGCTTCCACGTTGGCGGTTTCTATCGGAGCGGGGAAGGCCCGCGCGACATCGGCTATAACGGCTATCGCGGCGGCCAGGTGAAGTTCAACGTCACCCGCCAGTTCGACAACGGCTTCGTCCGTCTCTACGGCAAGCTGCTCGATGATCGCTCGCCGCAATATGTGCCGGCACCGGTGATGATCACCGGCACCGACGCGGATCCCGAATTCAAGAAGATCACCAATTTCGATCCCAAGAAGGATTCGCTGCTTTCCAGCAACATCGGGACCTTCCTTTCGCTCGACCGCGACAATCAGCCGGTTGCCGAGAACTTTCACGACGGGATGCACGCAAAGTCGAAGTCGATCGGCCTCGAGGCGCAGTTCGAAATCGGTGGATGGTCAGTGACCGAGCGCGCGCGCTACTCGGCGAACTCCGGCGATCTCTTCCGCCTGGTTCCGGGCAGCATCGCGCCTGCCGCCACGATCGCGGCGGCCACCGGCGGTGCCGGCGCCACGTTGCGCTATGCCAATGGTCCCAATGCCGGGCAGGCGATCACCGACTTGGCAGGGCTCAACGGCAATGGCCTGCTGGCGAGCGTCTATCTCGCCAAGGTGAAGCTTCACTCCCTCAACAACTTCACCAACGATCTGCGTGCCAATCGCGTCTGGAAGGTCGGTGCGGGCGATCTGACGGTCACCGCAGGCCTCTACAAGGCGATGCAGACGGTCGACATGGACTGGTTGTACTCGACTGCGATCCAGGACGTGGTCGGCGGCGGCAAAGCGGCACTGGTCGACGTCACCAATGCTGCAGGCACCAGGGTCACCCAGAACGGCTATTCGGCTTTCTCGATCCAGGGGCTGAGCCTGCTTCACCGGGCTTTCAACGTCGATTACGACATCACTGCGCCTTACGGCTCGGTCAACTATCGTTTCGGCAAGATCGCGATCGGCGGCAGCCTTCGTTACGACATCGGCAGCGTCAACGGCCAGGTGTTCGGCGCCGATCTTGGCGGTGGCCGGCCGGGGATCACCTCCGTCGACTTCAATCGCGACGGCGTCATCTCGGTGGCAGAGTCGCGCACCGCGATCCTTCCGCTGACCCAGCCGTCGCCGGTCAACTACGACTATGGATACCTCAGCTATTCGGCCGGCATCAATTTCCGCATCGCCGAGCCGCTGGCAATCTTCGCACGCTACAGCCGCGGCGCGCGCGCCAATGCCGACAAGATCCTGTTCACCTCGGCGATCGACTATAACAGCGGCGACCTGCCGGATTCGTCCAACGCCTATGACACGGTCAAGCAGCTCGAGGGTGGCGTGAAGTTCCGTCAGAATGGGCTCGCGCTCAATCTCACCGGCTTCCACGCCAAATCCGAGGACGACAACATCCAGTCCGGCTCGGGGCTCGGCACGTCGCGCCTGTACCGCGCCTACGGCGCGGAATTCGAAGGTAGCTTCCGCCGTGGTCCTTTCAGCCTGAACGCCGGCGCGACCTACACCAAGGCGAAGATCATGAAGGACTTCCTCAACGCTGCGATCACCGGCCTCGAGCCACGCCATCAGCCGGAGTGGACCTTCCAGCTGATGCCGCAGGTGAGCACCCGCTACGCCACGTTCGGCGCCAGCGCGATCACGGTCACCAGCAGCTATGCGCAGGACACCGACCAGCTGCGGATGCCCGGGTTCACCGTGGTGAATGCCTTCGTTCAGTTCCACCCGACGGAGCGCGTGCAGCTGAGCGTAAACGCGAACAATCTGTTCAACTCGCTGGGCTATTACGAAATCTCGCAGGCCACCGTGCCGGCGAACGGGATCGGCTGGGGCCGCGCCAACAATGGCCGGACCATCTCGACCTCGCTGAGCCTCTCCTTCTAAGGCCCAGGAAAGCAATGGATCGACACGGAGGCTCCCGGAGGAGCGCTCCGTGTCGATCCGTCGTCGTTCGCCAATCCCGTCTACGCGATGCGAAACAGACGTTCCGCATTGCGGTGGAAAATGGTGGCGCGCTGATCGCTGCTCAGGCTCGCCTTCTCGAGGAAGGCCACGGCATCGCGTGAGCTTTCATATGGATAATCGATCGCCCACATCACGTTGTCGATCCCGGCTGCCCCGATTACCAGATCGAGGACATCGGGAGATTCGAAGCCGCTGGTGGTCACAGCGAAGTTTCGGCGGAAATATTGGGACGGCGCCAGCGCGAGCGGCTTCATCCGACCGTCCTTCGCCCGGCGTGCTGCCATGTGATCGAGCCGCCACATCCAGAATGGCAGCGCTTCACCCATATGACCAAGGACGATCCGCAGACGCGGATAACGATCGAAGACTCCACCGAGGATCATCCGCACCGCGTGAGTCCCGGCCTCGATCCCGAACCCCCAGATCGATCCGCCCATGCTGTAGTCGCGAAACGGCGCGGCCATGCCGTTGGAAGGCGCGCGCGGGTGGAGGTAGATCGGCCGATCGAGCGCTTGCGCCGCTTCGAGGATCGGCGCGAAGCGCGGATCGTCCAGATAGAGATTGGCGGTGTGCGAATTGACGATGAAGCCCTTCATGCCGAGCGTGGTGACCGCGCGCTCCATTTCCATGACCGCAGGGCCCGGATCCTGGGGCGCGAAGCAGGCCAGGCCGGCGAACCGTGTCGGATGGCGTGCGATCGCCGCGGCCAGATGGTCGTTGGTGGCGATGGCGAGCCTGCTCGCCAGGGCCGGTTCGAACATCTGGACACCCGGGATCGTCACCGAGAGCAGCTGAACGTCGACACCGGCCGCGTCCATTTCGGCGACCCGCTCGGTATCGAGATCGAGCAGCTGACGACGAAATCGATCCTGGTTCGAGCCCGGCCGTGGATTGTCGAAGATCGAGAGAATGCCGGTGGACACATCGAGGCTGGAGCCTGGATCCGCGCGCGCGATGTCCAGCCAAGCCTTGACGAGTTCGGGCGTGGCGAACGCCTCTTCGGTCGCGATCCGGCGAACCCGCGCCGGGCGCGCCTGACCTTTGGCCTTCGCTGCGACCCCCGCAAGCGCAAGCCCCGCCGTTGTTCCGGTCAGAAACCTTCGTCGACTCGTCGTCATGGCCTGCCTCCGCATGTGCTGTCTACATGGCGGCCCCTAACCCGCATAGGCGGGGCGAAGGTTCGCGGGCGGAGAGGGGCATGCGGCCGAGAAGGACCCGCTCATGTGTCAGTATCGATGCTGTCCTCGCTTCCGGTCCGTTTCGGAGCGAGTGGCGGCAGCGACTTCTTCATTCGGTGGGCGTGCCTGGGCTAAGACGGGTGGCACAGCCGGCAGTCGGAGGTGAGATGAACGGATCCTGGTGGTGGGCGCGCCTGAGCGTCGCGATGTCGCTTGCCTGGTCGGGCGTGGCGCAGGGGCAGGGATCGCCTGCGGATCTCTATGGCCCGTTGTTCCGGGCGGTGCAGACCGAGCGGGTGTTCGAGGACGGCAAGACCTTCGTCGACGCGGTTCCCCGCCGCAGCGCGGCCGAGATCGTCGCCGATTATGCGCGGGAGCGTCCCGCAGGCGCGCCGGCGCTGCGCGACTTCGTGCTCCGGAACTTCACCGTGCCCGGGGTCAACGATCACCAGCCGCAAGATCTGCGCCGGCACATGCAGCAATTGTGGCCGATGCTGGTCCGCCAGCCGAATGCCGCTCAGCCCGGAGGATCGGCGCTGCCGATGCCGGCACCTTATGTCGTGCCAGGCGGGCGCTTCCGCGAAATGTATTATTGGGACAGCTACTTCACCATGCTGGGGCTGGCGGCGGACAAGCAGGCGCCGCTGATCGAGTCGATGCTCGACGATTTCGTTGCGGTGATCGAACACCACGGGCGCATCCCAAACGGCATGCGGACCTATTATCTGAGCCGCTCGCAGCCGCCATTCTTTGCGCTGATGCTGGATCTTTCCACGAACCGGAATACGCAGGTCGCGGTGCGCAGGCTCGCGGCGCTGCGCCGGGAACATGCTTTCTGGATGGATGGAGCCGGGTGCCTGGACAGGAGCGGCGCCTGCAAGCGGGTCGTGCGCATGCCGGACGGCAGCCTGCTCAACCGCTATTGGGACGATCGCGACACACCGCGCGACGAATCCTTCCGCGAGGATGTCGCAACCGCCGCCGCAGCGCCGAACCGGGCGGCCGCCACCGTCTACCGGCATTTGCGGGCGGGGGCGGAAAGCGGCTGGGATTATTCTTCGCGCTGGCTCGCCGACCCGGCCTCGCTCGCAAGTGTGCGAACGACTGATATCGTCCCGGTCGATCTCAATGCCCTGATGCTGGCGATGGAGGAGCGTATCGCACGGCGATGCCGGGAGGCTGCGGATGCGGCCTGCGCCGCCGAGTTCATCAGGCTGGCGGCACGCCGCAAGCAGGCCATCGATCGCTATCTGTGGATCGCTAAGGAGGGCCGCTATGGCGACTGGGAGCGGAGCGCCCAGCGGCCGACGACGATCGTCTCGGCGGCGACGCTCTACCCGCTGTTCGTCGGCGCCGCTTCGCCGGCGCAGGCACGCGCGGTTGCGGCGATGGTGCGGCAGGTGCTGGTGGCCCCCGGAGGCCTGCGGACGACGCCCCACCGGACCGGCCAGCAATGGGATTCGCCCAACGGCTGGGCACCGTTGCAATGGGTTGCGATCGACGGGCTCGCCCGCTCCGGCGAAGACGCACTCGCGCGCGACATCGCCCGCCGCTGGATGGAGACGGTGGCCCGCACCTATGGCGAGACCGGCAAGATGCTTGAAAAATATGACGTCGAGGCGCGCCGCCCCGGCGGCGGCGGGGAATATCCGTTGCAGGACGGCTTCGGCTGGACCAACGGCGTCGCCTCCGCCTTGCTGGAGCGCTATCCGGATTTGCTGAGCGGCGCCGAGGGAGGGGGCGCGAGGGGAACGCCGCGCGCGCCCAACTAGGCGCTCAAGCAGGTCTGGAACGGGTGCCGGCCATCATTTCTCCCCTTCGCGATTTCGCGAAAGGGGCCAGGGGGTGGTTCTTTCTCCCGGCGATTGATGTGCAAGAAGAAGAAGGGACCACCCCCGGCCCTTCCACGAAGTCGTGGAGGGGCGTTTCCACAACGAACGCTTCTAGAATTCGTAGGCGAGGCTGAAGCGGAAGGAGCGGCCGAGGATCGGGCGGGCGAGGATCGGGCCGCTGCCCTGGGCGCCGATGATCCGCGGATTGCCCTCGGTGAGCCCGATCTCGTTGGTGAGATTGTTGCCGGTGACCTGCAGCCGCAGCCGCCGGTTGAGATCGACCGAGATGCCGGCGTCGAGCTGGTAGAAATGCGGCAGCAATTGCTGGTTCTGCGGATCGGAGAAGCGGTCCCCGAGATATTCCAGGGTCGCGAACAGCGACGGGGTGATCCCGCCGAGATCCATCTCGTAGGCGGGCGTCACCCGCCAGCGCCAGCGCGGCTGCCGCTGGACGCGGTTGCCGCTATTGTCGATGGTGCCGCCGGCGGTGAAGAAATCCTGGTAGGTCGCGTCGAGCCAGGTTCCCGACGCGCTGAGCGTGAAGCCGGGGAAGGGCCGTAGCGTGCCTTCGAGCTCGACTCCGTTCGCCTTCGCGCCCCCGACCGATTCCACCAGTGTGTTGCCGATGATCTGGTTGCTGGCGAGACCTTCGAACTCGTTGTGGAACAAGGTGGCGTACAGACTGAGCCAGGGCATCGAGAGCTTGAGCCCGGCTTCGTAGGTGTCGACCGTCGCGATGATGCGCAGATTGTCGCGCAGATTGTCGAATTGCGGGAAGCTGCGGCCCTTGCTGTAGCGGGCGAAGACTCCGATCCGGTCGGTGAAATCGAAATTGGCGCCGGCCGTGAACGACCAGCGGGATTCGCTGAAATCGACGGTGCGGAAGGTGCCGTTCAGCACCGATGTGCCATTGTTGAAGAGCGTCGACGGATTGGCATCGGTGTCGGCATTGGTGGTGAGGTTCTCGATCCGCCCGTCGACGACGTGGCGCTGCCAGCGCGCGCCGGCATCGACCCGCAGCTGCGGCGTGATCTGGAATTCGTCGACCGCATAGAAAGCGTAGTCGGTGCCTGTGTAATATGCGTTGACCGCGAAGGTCGCTCCGGAGGTGAAGCCGTCGCGTGTCGCCAGACGGCCGTCACCGAGCACAAGGTTCAAGCGACGTGCATTCTCCTCGGCGGTGAGCAGCACCTGATTGCCCAGCGCCCAGGAATCGCGCGTGTCGTAATCGGCATAATAGAAGCCGGCGGTCAGCGTGTTGCCGCCGGTCTTGAACTCGAGCGAGAGATCGTTGACGAACGACTGGATTTCCTTGCGGACCTCCCAGATTCCGGCGCGCATCACCTGTTGGCCGGCGGCGAGGCTGCCGCCGCCATTCGCGAAGGTGAGGCTGCCGACCGTCGCGCCCGGACCGCCGAGGGTGACCGCGAGCGCCGCCGCACTGGTCGGAGGCTCGGTCGGCACCAGCCCGATCGTGTCGGCGCTGCCGCCGAGCCAGCTCATCCGCTCGCGCAGCCGGAGATTGTCGACGAGCTCGTAATCGAAGGTGACGCCGACATTGCCGACGTTCGCGCCGCGGCCCTCGGCGAGATCGACACTGCGCCCGGCATTGTTGACGGTGATCCGCGTGTCGGGCCCGGCGAGCGCTCCGGTGCCGGCATCGAAGCCCGGATATTCGTCGATCTCCTCACCATTCTGGACGATCGGGATCGGCAGCAGCCATTGGCCGTGATCGTTGAGATAGCGCGCATAGATCAGCACCGATCCGCGATCGCCGAAATCGTGGCGGAGATTGGCGGTGATCTGTCCGCCTTCCTCGGCGCGGAAACGAGGATCGCGGATGCCGTTGCCGCGGGCGTAGAAGCCGCCGATCATGAAATAGGTGTCGCGATTAATCGGCCCCGAGATCCAGGCGTCGCCGCGCAGTTCGTCATAATCGGTGTAGGAGATCTTGGCGAGGCCGTGGAGCGTCTCGCCGCCTTCGCGCTGGACGACGTTGACGGTGAGCCCCGGCTGGCCGCTGGAGAACAGCGCGCCGGTGCCGCCGCGCACCGCCTCGACCCGCTGCACGGTCTCGTCCAGCCGCACCACCTGCGAATTCTCGAGGAAGGAGAGGGTGGGCGGCGGGAAGATCGGCACCCCGTTGAGCTGGAAGGTGACGAATTGCGCGTCGCCGCCTGACGGATAGCCGCGTACGAAGATATTGGCGCCGTTCTGGCCACCCGAGCTTTCGGCGCTGACACCGGGGACGGTGCGCAGCAGGTCTGCGGTGCTGTTGGGCGCGGCCTGTTCGATCGCCTCGTTGCTGAGCGTGGTGACCGCGAAGGCGGCGTCCTGGCGCCGGGTGCCGGCGCCAGCGGTGCCGACGATGACGATCTCGTCGTCATTGCCATAGGTGTCGGCGATTCCCGGGCTTTCGGGCGCGCTGCGCTGAGCCTGGTCCTCGGCGGCGAGGCTCTCGCTGGTTTCCTGTGCCTGGGCGGCGGCGGCTCCGCCGAACAGCAGCACGGCTGCCGGAGCGATCCCGGACAGCAGAACGGATGTGAAAGGGCGAATGGTACGCATGCGTCTCCCCTATCGTTTCTCGTCGATCCACCGGTCGCTGCCGGTGCGGATCGCTGCGGTGCCTGGCCGATCCGACCTTGAGGCCCGCGCGGCCATTCTATCACCGGCGGCGGCGAGGGAAGGGGGGATTGGCGCCATTATGGCGGAAAGCGGCGTTGATGCGGGCCGCAGGAGCCGACCCGGTCACCTGCCGCCCCCGCCGACAGGTCCGGCAGGCGAGTTCAGGCATAGGCGATCATGCGTCCCGCAGTGCCGACGCCCAGCCAGATCAGCAACGACAGCGATGCGGCCAAGCGCACCGCAAGCGTCGGATCGGCAGCGGGATCGCGCCCGCGCCGCAGCAGGCGGAACAGCAGGACGTTGGCAAGCCCGGCGCCGATCAGCAGCAACTTGAGCTGGAAGGTGTCGGACACTGCCAAGGCACGGCCGTCGGCGGCGAACAGAATGAGGCCGCTGCCGGCGAGGATGACGAGTCCGGCGGCCGCAACCGGGATCAAAGCCCGGGCGAGCGGGCCGAGCGGGATCGCCCGCCACAGTCCGGCGATCCGAAGATCAACGACGCCGATGCTCCCGATCAGCATGACGAGCCCGAGCAGGTGGACGACGTTGGCGAACGGGTAAGCGGACGGCGAGGATCGCGCCCACCCACCGACGCCCCAATCGTTCAGCGCATCGGCGATGGCGAGCAGCGCGCCGTCCACCGTTCAGCGCAGCTCGATCGTCCGGTCGCCGACCTGGACTCGTTCCAAGCGCATTTCGGGGGCCCCATCCCGGCGGGCATAGCCGGTGATCGTCACCTTCTTGTTGTTGGCGATCATCGCGTTGGTCAGCCCGCGCGATTCCATTCGGCTAACCGGGGCAAGAATGACATCCCACGTCTTGCCCTTCCACTTCATCCGTGCCGTTCCATGGGGATTGCCCCACGAGATCGCCGTCAGCGGGCCGGTGAGGGTGATCGGCTTGGTCTCGTCGTAGGAACTCCAGCCATGATGCGCGGCGGCGGCGGCCGGACAGGCGGCAAGCAGGATTGCGACGGCGTAAGTGGAAAGCTTCATCTCGGCCTCCGGTGTCGAAGCACAGGGCGAGAGGTCGCCCCGCGTATCATTCTGCTTAGCCGATCGCGAGAGCGAAGTCTCTTGCCGGATCGCTGCGAGGCACGCCTAGGGCCGAAGAGGTTCACGAACAGCATAGAGGCAAATGATGTGAGGGGAATACGGTGATCCACGGTTAACCACTCTATCGCGTTGACACTGCACCGAAATCCTTGCACGTTCCAAGTTCAACACCAGGGGGTTACCAATGAACGTCAAGCATTTCGGCGCGCTTGCGCTGGCCTTCGCGCTCGTCTCCACGCCGACGCTGGCCAAGGACAAGCCCAAGAGCTTCGTCATCGTCAACGAGGAAGTCGGCGTTCCCGTTTTCCCGCACGACATCACCGATCGTCCTTACGAGGTGGTCGGGGAAGTCAAAGCCGGCGTTCGCAAGGCGACGATCTTCAGCAAGGAAGCCTCGCAGAAGAAGATCTACAAGGAATTGTGGGAGCGCGCCGAGAAGAAGGGCGCCGATGCGGTGATCAACGCATCCTATGGAGATTCGCACGTGTCGCTGACCAGCTGGGGCAAAACCAACGCCACCGGCACTGCGATCCGTTTCAAGCCGGCGGCCGCACCGGCCAATTGAGCCGCAGCCGCCTGCCGCGGCATCGCGCAGCGGGCGGCTCGCTTGGCCGGGGGGGCTCCATGATCCGATCCATCGTCTCCGCGCTTGCCGCGGTGAGCGTCGCCGCCGGCCCGACGGCTGCGGTCGCCCAGAACCAGCATCCTGCCACCGCCCCGGACTCGGCGACGGCCGCTGCGGCCCCTGCTTCGGCAGCTGACGCCGTGGCACCGCAATTACTCGTCGCAACGCCGAGGGCGCCGACCGATCGTCCCGGCGCCTTGCTGGTGCCGCGCGAGACCATGGTCCGGCTGATGGTGCTGAACGAGGTCAACACCCACAAGGCGAAAGCCGGCGAGCGCTTCGCTCTGCGCGTCGACGAGGCGGTGGCGCTGAACGGCGTCACCATCATCCCGGTCGGCGCCAAGGCCTTTGGCGAAGTCACCGAAATCCGCGAGAATGGCGCCGTCGGGAAGGCCGGCCAGATCGGCGCACGCTTGCTCTATGCCGAGGTCGGCGGGCAGCGGATCGCGCTGACCGGCGAGGATGGCAGCAAGGGCATCAAGGGCGGCGACCGTGTCGCGCTGGCGATGCTCGGCTTCGGCGTACTGGGGCTGTTCGCCCGCGGTAGCCAGGGCAAGCTCAAGGCCGGCCACATCTTCAACGGCTATCTCGCCGACGATCTGCTCTACGATCCTGCGGCTGCCGCCTTCATCGAGCCGGAGCGCGCGGCGCCCGTCGTAACCGTCGCCGCGTCGCCGGCACAGCCATGATCGCGGCGGCGCTGATCGCTTTCGCGGCGATCCTTGCGGGCGAGTCGCCGCAGGCTGCTGCGCCGCAAGGGCATTCCCCGGCCCCTCCGGTGACCGCCGTGCCGTCGCCGGGTGGAGGGCGCCCGGTGCTCCGCGCCGGCACCGAGGTTCGGATGAGGACGCTCGAAGCGCTGAGTTCGAAGCATGCGCGCCAGGGTCAGCGGTTCGCGCTGGAGGTCGTCGACCATGTCGTCGTGGAGGGGGGCGTGGTCATCCCGCGCGGCGCCCCGGCCACCGGCGAGGTGGCACGGGTGGTCGGCCGCGGCATCATGGGCAAAGCGGGGAAGCTCGAGGTGCGCATCCTGTTCGTCGAAGCCGGCGGCGCGCGGATCAGGCTGGGCGGCCGTGCCGTCGACAAGGGCAAGGCGAGCACCGGGCCGGTGGTGGCGGGGACGGTGCTGCTCGGTCCGCTCGCCAGCTTCGTCCAGGGGACCAGCGCGCAGATCCCGGCGGGAACCGCCGTCTTGGGCTTCGTCTATGCGGATGTTTCGCTGATGCCGCAAAGCTGACGCGCGGCCTGGCGCGCATCGCTGCGCAGGGCTCAGGCGCCAAACGCACGGCGGACGAGGGTGCGGGACCGTGCCCATAGACCGGCAGGCGCAGCTTTTGGGGGCGCGCCGACCGCCTCGTCGACGAGGCGCTCGAGCTCGGGCCAGCCGATCGGCCGGTTGCTGTGGTCGATCGATCCCAGGCTCGGCGGATGCACGCCCGGATGGAAGGCGAGGACGTCGCTCAGATCGAGAATTTCGAAGCGCTTCGGAGGGACGCTGTCTTTCGGCATGTAGATGACGTGGGGCGCATCCGCGGGGACGGCGATGAAGTGGATGGCCGGTCGCAGCCGGTCGCTGCGGTTCGGCAGGGACCAGTGGATCATTCCGGTCTGGAACAGGAGCGCTTCGCCGGCGCGCACGCGCACCGGCACGGATCGGCTCTTGATCCTGTCCGGATAGGATTCGAAATATGGCGAGACTCCGGGGCCGATGATCTGGTCCCGAACCTTGTGGCTTCCGGGCAGCAGGCAGAGGGCGCCGTTGGCTTCGTCGACGTCCGCCAGCGCACACCAGAGGGTGAAGGTCACCGCGTCCGGATCGGTGGTCGCCCGGTAATCGCAATGGACGCCCATTTCGCCGCCGCCCGGCGGCTTGATGAATGCGCCTCCGGCGGACACGCGATAGCCGGAGACGATGCGATCGAGCACCGGGGTGAAGGTGGCGCGCACCAGCGCGGCAACCGCCTCCTGGTAGGCGCCGTCGGCGTTGTAATAGGTGATGTGGCCCTGGCGGAGATCGTCGTCGGATCGCCCGGACTTTGCATGATCCCGCATCAACCCGTCGAGCGCGCCGCGCACGGCGCTCACTTCATCGGCAGTGAGCAGCGGCGCGACCGCGTAGCCGAGCCTGCGGAAATCCGATGCGGTCTCGGCAGTGGCGAATTGCGGCTCGAGCATAAAGGGGCGCCTCATGACCCACGACAGGTTCGTGTAAAGGCGGCGTCCCCGCGATGCAATCTGCGCCGGGGCGATCGGCCCGACGCTGCACCGCCTTGATCACACCGGCAAGGCGGCAGGCGCCAGCGCGCGTTTCACCTCGCCGAGGAACAGCTCCGTCGAGAAGGGCTTTTCGAGCACCGTCGCGGCACCGAGCGCGGTCGCCTCGGCGTGGATCTCGCCCGCACGCTCGCCGGTCATCATCAGGGCCGGCCAGTCGATCCCCCGGCGACGAAGCTCCCCAAGCGCGGCGAGGCCGTTGGTGCCGGGCAGGTTGAGGTCGATGACCAGGCACCCGGGCGCGAGCGAGCCCAGCGCCGCGAGCAGATCGTCGGCGGTTTCGAACAGCCGCGGCCCGAAGCCGGTGAGCTCGAGCATGATGAAGATCGACCGGGCGACGGACGAATCGTCCTCGACGACGTAAACGGCGGGCAGATCACTCAAGCAGGCATACTCACGCGGCAAGACCCCGCCCGAGGCGAGGTGCGACCGGCCGGCGTGAGCACGAATGCCTGCGACGGGTCAGGAGAAATCCATGTAAGATGGTAAGCCTGGCTTTGCAGTAGTCTAAATGCTGTATTTGCGGTCTCTTGTGAGCTGCGTGCGACGGGTGGCGAAGGCCTGCGCCGGAGCCATACGGGCGCACGCGAAAAATGCGGCTGTTCTTCTGATCCTGCATCGATGACGTGTCTAGATCTGGATGAAGCCGCGGCGGGCCGCCATCACCACGGCGTGGGTGCGGTCGGCGACGTCGAGCTTGGTGAAGATCGTCTTCAGATGCGCTTTGATCGTGTCGGTCGAGAGCGCCATCTGCCAGGCGATCTGCTTGTTGGCCTGCCCCTCGGCCACCAGGCTGAGGATGCGGATCTCACGTTCGTTGAGCCGATCCTCGGTGGCGTGGAGGGCGATATCCTGCGCGACTTCGGGCGCGATCGCGCGGCGGCCGCCGTGGACGGCGCGGATGGTGTCGAGCAGGTCCTTGCGGATGCAGCTCTTGAGCAGATAGCCGGCGGCGCCGGCGCGCAGCGCGCGGAGCGCCAGCGTGTCGCCGGGATAAGTGGTGAGCACGACGATCTGGGCGGCCGGCGCCTCGGCGCGGATTTGCTCGATCGCCTCGATGCCGCCGAGCCCGCGCATCTGCACGTCCATCAAGGTGATATCGGGCCGGACGCTCCGGAACATGTCGATCGCCTCGGCACCGTCTGCGGCCTGCCCGACGACCACCATGTCGTCCTGGCGCGCGAGCACGGCGACGATGCCTTCGCGCATCATCGGGTGGTCGTCGACCACCAGCACCCGGATCGGGGCCGCGGTCGGCAGTCTGCAGGCGTCAGTCACAGGCGGCTCCATAAGCCAATTCGCGCCGACGGCATCCTCTCCGGACCGATCATAAGCACTCCCGCACGGCCGATTCAACGATTTCGTTGCACGCCTGGAACCGGTTTCGGGACAGAGCTGCCGAGGCACAGGCCTTCTGCATAAGCGATCGTCATCCGAACGCCTCACCCGAACGGGTATTGTCAGCACGGCCGTGCGGGATAAGCGCGGCCGGGCTGGCGGGTTATTCCGCAGCCGATCCCAACCACGCACAGGAGACCGAGACATGCCATTCATCACCGCCCAGGACGGGGCCGAGATCTTCTACAAGGATTGGGGATCCAAGGACGCGCAGCCGATCGTCTTCCATCATGGCTGGCCGCTCAGCGCCGACGATTGGGACGCGCAATTGCTGTTCTTCCACGGCCAGGGCTTCCGAGTGATCGCCCATGACCGCCGCGGCCATGGCCGCTCCACCGAGACGGACGCCGGCAACGAGATGGACACCTATGCCGCCGACGTCGCCGCGCTGACCACCGCGCTCGACCTGCGCAATGCCGTTCATATCGGCCATTCCACCGGCGGCGGCGAAGTCGCGCGCTACGTCGCGCAGCACGGTCAGGGCCGAGTCGCCAAGGCGGTGCTGATCAGCGCGGTGCCGCCGATCATGGTCAAGACCGAGGCCAATCCCGAGGGGCTGCCGCTGGAGGTTTTCGACGGGTTCCGCGCCGCGCTCGCCGCCAACCGCGCGCAATTCTATCGCGAGGTACCGAGCGGCCCGTTCTACGGCTTCAACCGTCCGGGTGCGAAGACCCTCGACGGGGTCGTCGACAATTGGTGGCGGCAGGGCATGATGGGCGGCCTCAAGGCCCATTACGACTGCATCAAGGCGTTCTCGGAGACCGATTTCACCGACGACCTCAAGGCGATCGACGTGCCCGTCCTGATCCTGCACGGCGAGGACGACCAGATCGTGCCGATCGCGGATTCGGCGCACAAGGCGATCAAGCTGCTCCCGAACGGCACGCTCAAGACCTATCCGGGGCTTTCGCACGGCATGTTCGCGATCAACGCCGAGATCATCAACGCAGATCTGCTCGCCTTCATCCGCATCTGATCCCGCATGGCGGCACCGATCATGCTGATCCACGGAGCCTGGCTGACGCCAAGTTCCTGGGATCGGTTCCGCCAGTTCTACGAACGTCAGGGCCTGGCGGTCTCGGCGCCGCCATGGCCCGGCATGGACCGGCCGATCGACATCCTGCGCCAGCGCCCCGCACGGGCGCTGGCGCGCCTTGGCGTCAAGCAACTGGTCGATCATTATTCTGCGCTCGTCGCCGCCTCGCCCGCACCGCCGGTCCTGATCGGTCATTCCTTCGGCGGATTGATCGTCCAGCTGCTGCTCGAGCGCGGGCTTGGCGCGGCCGGGGTGGCGATCGCCCCGGTCCCGCCCTTCGGCGTAGCGCCGCACCCGCGCGCGGCCTGGACATCGCTGCCGGTCTTCATCGCCTGGAACGGCTGGAACCGAGTGATGACGATGAGCCTCCGCGGCTTCTCGACCGGATTTGCCCAGACCTTGCCGCCGGCCGAGCGTCTCTATGCCCACGACAAATTCATCGTGCCGACGCCCGGCCGCATCTTCTTCCAGGCGCTGCTCGGCATCGGCAATCGGCTGCGCTGGGACAATCCGGCGCGGCCACCATTGCTGCTGATCGCCGGCGGGCGCGACCGGACGGTGCCGGCCGCGATGGTGGAGAGCAATTATCGCCGGCAGCTGGGCGCGCCCTCGACCACATCCTATTGCAAATTCGCCGGGCGATCGCACTTCCTGTGCAACGAAGCGGGTTGGGAGCAGGTCGCCGAAGCGGCGCTCGCCTGGGCGCTGGAACATGCGCGAGGCATGCCGTAGCTCTTCCAGGATATCGAACAAATCGTGCGATCTTATTCCACTCCACGGAACATGAGCGGCGGCTAAATTGCATTCCAGACGGCGACGCAGCGGTGCGCCGCGCTTCAGACAGGAGAATGCACATGCTCACCACCTCCCCCGCTTCGACCCTCGGCACCTCATCCAGCAGCATCGGCACCGGCGCCGGCACGGCCGCGCTCGCAAATTCGGTCCTGCCATTGGTCGGCCGGATCGGCCTCGCCGCCATCTTCGTGCTGAGCGGCGTCTCCAAGCTCACCGCGCCGCAGGCGACGATCGGCTATATCGCCTCGGTCGGCCTGCCGTTCCCGACGGTTGCGCTTGCCGCCGCGATCCTCGTCGAACTGGCGGGCGGTGCGCTGCTGATCGCCGGCTACCGAACGCGGCTAGTCGCCGCGCTCCTCGCCGCCTTCTCGGTGGTGACGGCCCTGACCTTCCATGCGGATCTCGGCGACCAGAACCAGTTCATCCACTTCCTCAAGAACATCGCCATGGCCGGCGGGCTGCTCCAGATCGTCGCGTTCGGAGCCGGTCGCTTCAGCTTCGACAATCGCCGCTGAACCTTTGCCCGCCGGAATACCGCAAGCCGGGGCCGCATCATGCGGCCCCGGCCTTTTCGCATGACCGGCTACAACTCGGCCGTCCCGACGGGCGGCGTATCTTCCGCGCCGCTTTCGACGAAGCGGTCGAGCAGCCACGACAGAGCGGGGCCGGGGGGCGCGTCGCGGCGATGGATCGCACAGAAGCGGTAGATGCCGCCGGGATCGTCGGGCATGACCAAGCGGACGAGGCTGCCCTCGACGAGATCCGCTTCGATCATCGGCAGCGGCATGTTGCCCCAGCCGATCCCCTCCCGAAGCAGCGCGTGCTTGGCGCCGAGATCGGCGAGCCGCCAGGTGCGCGGGCTCTGCACCGCGAAATCGCGGCCGGCGCTGATCGGCGAGCGATCGGTCAGCACCAGCTGGATATGATCGCGCGCGGCCCCGGGCGGCAGCGGATGGATTCGCGCCAGCGGGTGATCGGGCGCCGCGACCGGCACCATCTGTACCGATCCGGCGACGATCCGCTCGATCCCGTCGACGTCGGTGGCCAGCGGGCCGCTGAGCCCCAGCCCGGCACGGCCGTCGAGCACCAGAGCGGTGACCGCGCCCAGCGCCTCGACATGGAGGCGCAATGCGACGGTCGGGAAGGCGGTCCGGAAGGCGCGCAGCACGGCGCCGAGCCGCGCCGCCGGCAGCATCACGTCGACGGCGAGGCTCACCTCCGCCTCGAGCCCGTCGAGCAGGCCCTTGACCTTGGCGCGCAGGCTGTCGACACCGCCAGAGATGGTCCGCGCCTCGGCAAGCACGGCGCGCCCGGCGGTGGTCAGCTGCGGCTTCCTTGTGCCTTCGCGGTCGAACAGGGTGACGCCGAGCTGCGCCTCGAGATTGGCGATGCCGTAGCTCACCACCGACACGGCCCGGTTGAGCTTGCGTCCGGCACCGCCGAAGCTGCCGGTCTCGACGACGGCGAGGAACAGACGCAATTGATCGAACGTGGGTGTGCCGGGATTTGCCATTCAACTTTCTCGAACGATGAGGGCAACTTTATCCCACTGAACAGGAGAGCAGGCAAGATCCATATCCCGGTCATCGAAGTGAAGTTGCGGGCGCCGCGGCAGACCCGTCGGACGGGTTTCCGCCCCGTCGGGCAACAGGCGAGCGGCGTTTTCCCACCTCAAGATGCGAGACGAAGGAGACCAACGATGATCGAACTGCGCCCATTCAGCAGCCTTGGCGGCGACAATCATGGCTGGCTCGATGCCAAGCACCATTTCTCGTTCGCAAATTATCATGATCCCAAGCGCGTCCACTGGGGCAATTTGCGGGTCTGGAACGACGACACGATCGCGCCGAACACCGGCTTCCCGCCGCACCCGCACCGCGACATGGAGATCATCACCTATGTCCGCAAAGGCGCGATCACGCACAAGGACAGCCTCGGCAATGTCGGGCGCACCGAAGCGGGCGACGTTCAGGTGATGAGTGCCGGCACCGGCGTGACCCATTCGGAGTATAATCTCGAGGCGGAGGAGACCCAGATCTTCCAGATCTGGATCATCCCGACCCGCAACGGCGAGCAGCCGGCCTGGGGCGCCAAGCCGTTCCCGAAGAACGATCGCGCCGGGCAGTTCGTCACGCTCGCCAGCGGCTATTCGGACGACAAGGACGCGCTGCCGATCCGGACGGATGCCAAGGTGGTCGGCGCCACCTTGAAGGCCGGCGAGACGGCGCAATACCGGATCGGCGCCGACCGGCGCGCCTATCTGGTGCCGGCGACCGGGGCGATCGAGATCGACGGCGTGCGGGTCAACGCCCGCGACGGCGCCGCGATCGAGAAACTGGACGTGATCGCAATCACTGCGATCGAGGACAGCGAAATCGTTCTGGTCGACGCGGCCTGACGGATCGGAAGCCGCCGGGACATCGTCCCGGCGGCTTCTCGTCAGAGGCGAAACATCGCCTCCAGCGCGATCATGCGGATGTTGCGGTGGGGCCCGGTGCGACGGAGGAAGTCTCCGGCGGCGAACATCGAGCCGGAGGCTGAGAAAGAGAGGAGGGGGTGCGGCGTCCAGGTCAGCACCGCCTCTGTTTGGGTGCCGATGTGACGGGCCTTCGTGCCGGCGCCCGCACGCAGCAGCGCACCGCCCATGTCGTAAATGCCGTCGCCGCGGCTCTGCCGCCAGTAGCGCACCCCGGCGAGCGACGCGCCGAAACCGCGGCCCAAATCGAGCTCCAGCGCCGGGTGAAGGTTGACGATATTGTACGGGCCGATCGGCGAGAGCTCACCGAAATATTTTCCTTTCGGGAACATCGGATTGAAGCTCTGCAGCGTCGGATCGGCGGGATCACGGTCGCCGCTGACGATGTTGGCGCGCACGCGCAGAAGCGGCCGAAGCGGACGCGACGGCGCGGCAAACGCGGTTTCGGTGGCGATCGACCAGGCCCGGATGGGGGCATCGCCGAAGCGCCCGCGCTGGCGCATCGCCTCCCAATTCCACGACCATGGCCCCGCGGTGCCGAACAGGCGCAGCCCGAGCGTGCTGCGCCGTTCGCGGCCCTCGCCCTGTTCGGAAGCCCCGGCCTCGCGGCGATAGGCGAACCGGTAGAGGTCGATCGACAGCGCCCCCGCGACCGGCAGGGTCGCGTAGACTCCGGAGAGGCGGCGATTGCCGTCGCTGCGGTCGTCAAAGTCACCCGGGCCGGCCTTTACCGGGCGGAGACGCAGCAGATCGAGCCTGGCGCCGCGGTGGGCGATGCCGCCGCGCCAGCCGTCGAACGGCAGCGGAACGTTCGGGCCGTAGCGCGCGCCGACCAGGCGCTCCGATCCGAGCGCCATCAGTGCGCGGCCGCCGCGCAGCATCAGGCTGGTCTCGCCCGCCAGCGGCAGCCGAAGCTCGGCGAAGCCCTGGAGCAGGTCCACGCCGGTGCGATCGAGCGGTCCCGCGGCCGGCGCGACGCCGCGCGCGCCCGCGGCGATGCCCTGGACGAAGCCGCGAAGCGGGCCGGCATGGAGATCGGCATGGGGCATGACTCGCAGCCACAGATAGCCGTCGTCCGGCGCCTCGGCCGCGCCCCAGCCATTGTCGTCAAAGCCTTCGTAGCGCAGGCGCGCTTCAAGTCCGGTGCTCAGCCAGGCGGCGCCTGAGCCGTCGAGCGGCCGATATTTGGCGCGCTGCCAGCGCGGCACGGCGTCCGCGCCGGCGAGCACCGACCAATCCTCCTCGTAACGGGTGGTATGGAATGCCGGGGCCCCGGGGCTCGCCGCCGCCGCCGGCGCGGCGAGCAGGGCGAGCGCCAGCAGAGCCGCGCCAGTCATGCCGGAGCGATCCAGTGCCGTACCAGCGGCGGCTCCGGGCCGAGGTGGAAGGCGCCGGCCAGATCCTGCTCGGCGCGATCGGCATTGGTGACGCGGGCATGCTGGCGGAGATGCTCGAGCCAGCTTTCGACAATGAAATATTCGATGATCGTGCCCGGCGCGCTCGCATCCTCGTACAGGCCCCAGGCGAGCGCGCCGTCGCGCCGACGGATCCGTTGCAGTGGCGCCATCGCACGCGCGAACGCGGCCGCGCGGGCGGGCTCCACCCGATATTCGATCGTCACCATCACCGGCCCGCGATCGCTCTCGATCTCGCCGCCGGTCTCGGGAGACGGCCAGTGGAGCGATGGAGCGAGATCGGCCGTCGCCGCCGGGATCGCGAAGCGGCGGGCGAGGATCGAAGCCGCCCCGAGCGCCGCCGCCGCGCAGAGCAGGGCAGTCGGAATGCCCGCCTGCGACGCCACCCACCCCCAAAAAGCGGCGCCGGCGGTCATCGAGCCCTGGAAGACGAGCAGATACAAAGCCAGCGCCCGGGCCTTGACCCAAGGCGCCGTCGCCAGCTGCGCGGCGGCGTTGAGCGACGACATCATCGCAATCCAGCCGATGCCGGCGCCCAGCAAGGCCGCTGCCGCCGCTGCGAAGCTGTGCGCGGCGGCGAGCAAGGCCGTCATCGCGGCGAACATCAGGGTGGCCGCGACGGTCACCACATTGGCGGACAGACGGCGGCGGATCCGCGGCAGCGCGATCGCTCCGGCGACCGCACCGAGACCGACGAAGGCGAGCAGGCCGCCATAGCCGCCCGCGCCGAGGCCGAGATCGCGCCGGGCGATCAGCGGCAGCAGCGACCAGGGCGCGCTGGCGAACAGGAAGAAGCCCAGGCTGCGCACCAGCACCGCCTGCAGATCGGGCGCGCGCAGCGCATAGCGAAGACCGCTGCGCAGCGCGCCGATGAAATGCTCGGCCGGCAGGGCGGGCGGGTTCTTCTGGCGCCGCCAGCGCAGCAGCACGGCGACGATGCCGAGCACCGACACGGCGTTCAAGGCGAACACGGCGGCGGGGCCGGACAGCGCGACGATGAGGCCGCCGAGCGCCGGACCGATCGCCCGCGCGATGTTGACGCCAAGGCTGTTGAGGGCGACCGCCTGCGGAATCGAGGCGGGCGGCACCAGCTCCGGCACCGTCGCCTGGAAGGCAGGTGCGCTCAGCGCGCTTCCGCAGGACAAGGCGAAGGTCAAGGCGAGGAGCAGGCCCGGCCCGGTCACGCCGGTCAGCGTCAGGCCGGCAAGCAGGGCGGCCACGGCGAGGCTCCACAGCTGCGCGGCGACGAGGAGGCGGCGGCGGTCGACGATGTCGGCGAGGGCGCCGCCGGGGAGGGCGAAGAGGAAGATCGGCAGAGTGGTAGCCGACTGGACCAGCGCTACCATCAACGGGCTCGGCGACAAGGACGTCATCAGCCAGGACGCGCCGATATCGTGCATCCAGGTGCCGATGTTGGACACGATGGTCGCCAGCCACAGCGCGCGGAACAGCGGACTTGCGAGCGGCGACGCAGGCGGCGGCGACACGTCGCTCACCGCCTGCGCCCAGCCGGGGTCATTCCGGCGGCGAGCATCAATCCGCCGATAAGACCGGCATGTTCGAGGAAGGTGTTGCGTTCGTGAAAACGGGCGACCGGCTCGGCCATCGACCAGAAGGGGTGGGCAATGATCGTCGCAAGCGCGGTGAACACGCCGAGCGCGCCGGCACCGACCCAGGTCCAGCGGTCGGCAACGACGAGGGCGGAGCCGAAGATCTGGACGAGAATGGTCGCGGTGACCACCAGCCAGGCCGGATCGAGCGCGAAATGGGCCGCTTCGGCGAAGGCGGCGTCGACATCGAGCAATTTGGCGATCCCGCTTGCCCAGAAGGGCAGGGTCAGGATCAGCCGTGCGGCGATCGCGAAACTACGCTCCCGCAGCAGGCGGGCGATCGGTGCGGGTGTCACGTCAGACCGCCCAGCAGCCGCAGCCCATCGCGCCCCAGAAGGCCTTGAGATCGGCGACGGGGGCCGCGGCGGCGAGGGCGGCGGCATGATCGTGGCCGTGAACGGCGCAGGAGGCGGCGCAGCCGCAAGCACCGGCGAGTTGCTTGCGATCGGCGCGATGATAGCCGCCGAAGGTCGCAACCGGCGACCAATCCGGCATGACCTTCGGGAGCGGAGGCGCGAGATCCCGATAGTCGTCCGATCCGTGGACAACACGGCCGCCGAGCAGCGTCAGCACCGAATGCAGATGCGGTATCTCGCTCTCGGCCACCGAGAAATAGTCGCCGGAGAGCAGGATCAGGTCGGCAAGCTGGCCCGCCTTGATCTGGCCCTTCTTGCCGACCTCGTTGGAGAACCAGCTGTTCGCTTCGGTCCACCGCCGCAGAGCGGTGGTGCGATCGAGCCGGTTGGCGGGCGGATAGAGGATCTGCCCGCCGACGGTGCGGCCGGTGACCAGCCAAGCGAGCGACACCCAGGGATTGTAGCTCGCCACCCGGGTCGCGTCGGTGCCGGCTCCGACCTTGAGCCCGGCGCGAAGCATGGCAGCGATCGGCGGAGTCCGCTCCGCGGCGCGGGCGCCGTAGCGCTCGATGAAATACTCGCCCTGGAACGCCATGCGGTGCTGGATCGCGATGCCGCCGCCAAGCGCGGCGATGCGATCGATGTTGCGCGCGCTGATCGTCTCGGCGTGGTCGAAGAACCAGTTGAGCCCGGACAGCGGAATGTCGCGATCGACCTTCTCGAACACGTCGAGCGCGCGGCCGATCGTTTCGTCATAGGTGGCATGGAGGCGCCACGGCCATCGGCGCTCGGCGAGCAGCCGCACCACCGGTTCGAGATCCGCTTCCATGTTGGGCGGCATCTCGGGGCGTTCGACCCGGAAATCCTCGAAGTCTGCGGCCGAATAGACCAGCATCTCGCCGGCACCATTGTGGCGGTAGGTGTCGTCCCCGTCGCCGGGCTTCACCTGGGTCGACCAGGTGGCGAAATCCTTGAGCTCTTCCTTGGGCTTCTGGGTGAAGAGATTGTAGGCGATGCGCAGGGTCAGTTCGCCGTCGCGATGCAGGCCCTCGATGATCTCGTAATCGTCCGGATAATTCTGGAAGCCGCCGCCGGCGTCGATCACCGAGGTGACTCCGAGCGCGTTCAGCTCGCGCATGAAATGACGGGTCGAGTTGCGCTGGTAGTCGGCGGGAAGCTTCGGCCCCTTCGCCAAAGTGGCGTAGAGGATGGTCGCATTGGGACGGGCGAGCAGCAATCCGGTCGGGTTGCCGGCGCCATCGCGGAGGATTTCGCCGCCTGGCGGGTTGGGCGTGTCCTTGGTGTAGCCGACCTGGCGCAAGGCCGCGGCGTTGAGCAGGGCACGATCGTAGAGATGGAGGATGAAGACCGGCGTGTCCGGCGCGACGGCGTTGAGCTCGTCGAGGGTCGGAAGGCGCTTCTCGGCGAACTGATGCTCGGTAAAGCCGCCGACGATCCGAACCCATTGCGGCGCCGGCGTGCGGGCGACCTGGGCCTTCAGCATCGCCATCGCGTCGGCAAGGGTCGGCACGCCGTCCCAGCGCAGCTCCATATTGTAGTTGAGGCCGCCGCGAATGACGTGGATGTGGCTGTCGATCAGCCCCGGCACCAGCCGCCGCCCGCCAGCATCGATGACCGTCGCGCCCGGACCGGCTGCTGCCCGGATCTCGGCTTCCGATCCGACCGCCAGGAACTTGCCGTCGCGAATGGCGAGCGCCTGCGCCTCCGGCTGTTCGCGGTCGAGGGTGGTGATGCTGGCGTTGACGATGATGGTGTCGTTCAAGGGCGTTCTCCCCGCACGGGCTGCGATGGGATTGGTGAGCAAGGCGGCTCCGGCCGCCGATGCGAGCGCCTCGCGGCGGCTGAGGCGGCTCATGCGCGGACGTCGCGCTCGGGCACAGCCTGGGGTCCCAGGACGTGGCGGGCGCAATCGGTGCGGACGTAGGCTATGACCGGCTTTCGCTGCACCAGCCGCTTCGCGATGGGCCCGATCTGCTCGCCGAGCAGGATGCCGAGCAGGCCGATAAGCGCGATCGCCGGCGGCGCGGGCGAGCGAACTCCCAGAAGCGAATAGAGGATGCCGGCCAGCATTCCCGCGCCGAGCGACAGCAGATAGGGTTTCATCACGCACGCCTCAGGGGAAGAGGAGAGGCGGGCCGGCGTTGGAGGGACGCAGCGCCGGCCCAGAGAGGCATCAGGCGGCGAGCGCGTGCCCGCCTTCCTGTGCACCGAACATCGTCTTGGCGTAGACGATGCCGAGCCCGTAGGCGCCGCCATATTTCCGCGCGACTCCGGTGGTCATGTCGTAGGTCTCGGTGCGCGCCCAATCACGCTGAAGCTCGAGCAGATATTGGAGCGCGGTCATCGGCCGTGCGCCGGCCTGGATCATCCGCGCCATCGCCCGTTCGTGTGCTTCGGCCGAGACGTCGCCGCAGGCATCCGCAAGGACATAGACTTCGAAACCCTGCTCGATCGCCGACAGAGCGGGGCCGACGATGCAGACTCCGGTCCAGAGCCCGGCGAGCACTAGCCGCGGCTTGCCGATCGCGTTGACGCGCGCGATGACGTTGACGTCCTCCCACGTGTTCATCGACGTGCGGTCGGTAGTTTCGACATCCGGGAGCGCCTCCTTGATCTCGTCGAAGACCGGCCCGGAAAAGCTTTTCTCGGCAACCGTGGTGACGATCGTCGAGACACCGAAGCCGGCTGCGGCATGCGCGACCAACGCGGTGTTGGTGCGCAAGGTGGCGGTGTCGATCGATTTGGTGGCGAACGCCATCTGCGATTGGTGATCGATCAGGATGAGCGTGTGATCGCCCGGGGTCAGCAGGGACTTTGCTGGCGCGGCAGTTGCGGTGACGGGCATGACTTTTCCTCCTCTGGCGCGCGCGGCGGCGGCACCGCGCCTTCGCGGCGCTCGACCTGGTTAGGCCAGGAGCCGCGCGGCCGCGTCATCCATCCGGGTATCCGCCGGACCCTTTCGGGTAAGCGCGCGCCTGCCGGGCCCCGCCGGTCTCAGGCCGGCGTCTTTTCGGCTCCGGACCGGGCGGAGCGTCTGCGCCGGCCGGAATAGGCGATGGTGCCCGGGACGACGAGCGCGACCTCGGTGCCGCCGGCTTGCCCCGACTGGATGTAGAGCTCGGCGTCGAGCTTGCGGGCGCGCTCGTGCATGCCGGTCAGGCCGAAATGCCCCTCGCGCTTGCCGGCGCGCAGGATGTCCGGCGGGATGCCGATGCCGTCGTCGCGGAAGCGAACCGCGAAGCTCGATCGGCGGAATGCGATTTCGATTTCGATCCGGCTTGCCAAAGCGTGACGCCAGATGTTGAACAGCGCCTCGTTGGCGATCCGCGCGACTTCGTCTCCGACCAATGAGTTGAGCGGCCGGACTTCGCCATGGGTGACGATGTGGACCCGGGTGCTGGTCGGGAAGACCTGACGCCGGACGATGTCGAGGATCATCGATTCGAGATCGTCGCCGCTCTCCGTCATGCGCAGGTCGCGGACGCGGTCACGCCCCTCGGCGAGCACCGCGTCGGCGCGGTCGAGCGCTTCCTCGAGCGCGCGGCGGGTGGGCTGTTCGGGCGAAACGTCGTCGGCGACCAGCTGGAAGCGCAGGATCAAGGCCTGGACACCCTGCAGGAGGGTGTCGTGGAGCTCGCGGGCGATGCGCTCGCGCTCGGCGAGCCGCTCGGCCATGCGGGTCCGCATCCGTCGGGCCAGTGCGCGCAGGCGCAGGCGGTAGAGCAGGGACAGCACGGCGAGGACTCCGATCCCGCAGAGGATCGCGAACAGCCGCGATTGCACGAAGGTCGGCGGGATCGTGAATTCCAGCGTCGCGCCCTCGCGATTCCAGATCCCGTCATTGTTTGCTGCGATCACCCGGAAGCGATAGGTCCCCGGTGCGAGATTGGTGTAGAAGGCCTGGCGGCGCGTACCCGGATCGACCCAATCGGTGTCGACTCCCTCCAGCAGATAGCGAAAGCGAACCCGGCTCGGCACCGACAGGCTGAGCCCGGTATAGTCGATCGCGAGGCTGCGCGTCCCGGCGGCAAGCGCCACCGACGCCGGATCCGGGTAGCGGCGTCCGTCGGCGGTCAAGGCGCGAATGGTCACCGGCGGCGCGATCCTGTTGTGGGTGAGCCGGGTCGGATCGACACGGACGACGCCTTGGCGGGTCAGGAACCACAAGCGGCCGTCGCCGCCCATCACCATCTGCAAGCCGTCGCCGCCCTGGGTGCGGCTGGCGAGGCCATCCTGCGCGTCGAACAGATCGTGGCGAAGAGGCATGTCCGGATCGGCGAAGGCGCGCTGGAGATCGCCCGTGCGGACGCGGATGATGCCCTTGTTGTTGATCATCCAGGTCTCGCCGGCCGGGGTGCGTGCGACCCCGCGGATGCCGCGAAGCCAGGGATGGCGCGCAATCGGGAGGCGCTGGAAGCGCTGCCCGTCCCACCGGGCGAGGCCGGTCCCGCCGCCGATCACAGGTGCATCGGCCATGCCGCGCACCATGGTGAGGCCGGCGACTCCGATCGCCCCGTTGTTCCAAAAGCGGGCCACGGCGCGATCGATGACGAGGACGGCACGCCGCTCGAGCACTACCAGGGTGCGTCCGTTCGCGTCGATGGCGATGTCCTGCGGACGTCCTGCCGCGGCAGGAAGCGGGACGATGCGCCAGCCGTTGCCGTCGCGCCGCCACAGGCCGCGATCGAATCGGGCGAGCCAGAGCCGTCCGTCCTTGTCCTCGCCGCAGCCGTTGACCGGATCCTGATCCGGCAGGGCGAGCGTCGCCGCAACGCGGCCGCCGATCAGGCGAAGCATCTTGCCGCGCACCGCCAGCCAAAGTCCGCTGGTGCGGCCGCGGCAGAGCGCGCGCGGCTCGTCGAGGCCGTTCAGCACCGGGCGGGGTTCCTCGCCCGGGCGGGCGCGATACAGCTGGTCGCCGCTGGCGATATAGACGGCGCCGGATTCGTCGGTGTTGATGAGATAGCCGAAGGCGGACGTTTTCGGCGGCAACGGGGCGGCGGCGACGTTGGCCTTGCGAAATTGATCGAGCCCCATCTCGGTCGCCGCCCAGAGATTGCCCTCCCGATCCTGGAGCATGGCGAGTGCCTGGTTGGACGTGAGGCCGTTGCCGGCATGATAACGGACCATGGTCTCGGCACCGCCGCGTCCCGGACGCGGAATGCGGAAGATGCCGCCGGTGTAGGTGGATCCCCAGAGCTGCCCGTCGCGATCGAACAGGATCATCGTGCGCCGCACCGGCGCCACCGCCGGGTAGAAGATCGGCGAGCGCGCAACCCTCGCGCCGCCGGCATAATCGGGCAGCATCCAGGTGCCGGACGGGTCGGAGATCCAGATGTCGCCGCGTGCGTCCTGCGCCATGCTGGCACCGTCGGCGATCCTCAGCCCACTCTCCTCGAAGCGTTTCGATCCGCGGCGGAGGAAGAGGAGATGGGTCTTGGTCGCAAGCCAGATCGTGCCGTCCCGGCTGGGAAGGAGGCTGGAGACGGGTTCGTCGGGAACGCCCCAAGCCGCGCCGATTCGTTCCCACGCGCCGCGCCGATAGCGTTTGAGCGCATTGCGGGCGCGGCCGCCTACCGCCCAGATCGTTCCGTCCATGTCTTCGCGGAACTCGGTGACCTCCCCGGGCGCGTCCGGCATGCCGGCCCGCACCATGCGTCCCGCGCGATACACTTCGGCGCCGGCCCCCCCGGCATAGCCGACCCAGAGGTCGCCGTTGCGCGCGGCGAAGACTCCACTGACCGGAATCGCGCCGGGCGGGTGGCCGGGGGCCGGCGGCACATGCTCGAAGCTCACGCCGTCGAAGCGGAACAGGCCTTCATAGGTGCCGAGCCAAAGATAGCCGTCCGGCGTCTGTGCCATCGCCTGGATCATGCCCGGCACGCCGTCCTTGCTCGTCCAGCTGCTGTGCGTGAACGGATCGGGTGCGGGTGCGGGTGCGGGTGCGGGGCCAGGGGCGGCGTCCACCGAGACCTGCAGCCAGCAGATCAGGAGGAAGCCGACGATGACGCGCGCAAGCCGCAATGAATTCCCCTGGCCGCGCTGAACCGGCAGGCGGCATCCTTCCAGCTCTCCAGTCTAGCACCGGCCCGACGCTGCCGGGAGGGACCCGATCGGGTAGAAGGCCGGAACTTGCCCGAGACCGGATCGAAGCAGGCTGCGGTGGGTTCATGGTGCGCGATCCTTGCCAGCCGCGTCTCTCGCCGTCCGCTTGTCCTTTTCGCAAAACTCGGTTTCGGACGATGCGTGCCGCGCAACGCCGCTCTCGACGAGTCTCTGCTAACCTTGCGCGGTCAGCGCGCTGTCATGGCCGCGGCCGAGCCCTTGTTCCGGCTGACGGTCGACGACACTGGGCCCGGCATCTCCACCGAGCTGCTGCCGCGCCTGTTCGAGGGCGGAATTACGACCAACAAGGTGGGAATGGGCGTTGGCCTGTGCATCTCGCGCACGATCATCGAGAATCACGGCGGCCGCCTGTGGGGGGAGATCCGCGCGATCGGTGCCCGGCTCGGGTTCGAGTTTCCGCTCCGCGGTGCCACGCAGCGGGTGAGAGCGACCGCCGCAGTGTCTCGTTGCTGCCGCGCTTATCGCGAGGCGAGCGGTGCGGCCGGGCTCCAGCGCCCGGATTCGGAGCGTTCGAGCGGAGTCGCGCATCCTTCGCACAAGGCGCGCAGCCCGGTTCCCTTGCGGGTTACCGAGGTGAGATAGGGCTGGTGGAGCCCAAGAGTGCATCGCCACGTCATGCTTCGATCATAATCCTCGCGCGCGGCGCGAAGAAGCAAAACCGGGCTGGCGCCATACGAATTGCGGGCGGTGTGGCCTCGCCGCCGCAACCTAAAGCAGTTTCCGGCGCGACACCGGCGCGCACGCGTCACCCTCCACAGGATTCGCGAACGATCAACTCGGTCGGCAGGCGCTTGGACAAAGGCTGGGCGCTGGGATCGAGCACCTGGGCGACGAGCAGGCGGCCGGCTTCCTGCGTGTCCTGGCGGATGGTGCTGAGCGTCGGCGTGCTGAGGCGGCTGAACAGCATGTCGTCGAACCCGATCACCGAAACGTCGCCGGGGATCGAACGGCCCGCGCGGCGAAGCGCACGGATCGCCCCGAGCGCGATCAGATCGCTCGCGGCGACGACACCGTCGATCTGCTCGCCGCGCTGGAGCAGGCCGCTGACGGCGGCGTCCGCGGATTCGAGCTCGAATTCGACCGGCAGGATCAGCGCCGGATCTTCCTCGATGCCGCCTTCCCTGAGGCCATCGAGATAGCCGCGCCGGCGCTGCTGCGCCTCGGGATCGCTGCCGCCGAGAAAGATGATCCGCTTGCGCCCAAGCCGCACCAGATGAAGAGTCGCCCGGCGGCCGCCAAGCCGGTTGTCCGAGCCGATCGAGCAATAACGCTGGCCGGGCATTTGCGCGCCCCAGACGACGAAGCGCGCCTTGGTGTCGACAAGCCTGTTGAAGCCTTCGTGCAGCATGCTCTGGCCAAGGAAGATCACGCCGTCGGCGCGGCTCGTCGTCGTCGTCAGCACCAGATCCTCGTAGCTGACCGGTGCGGTGTGGCTGACGGTGAGATCGCAATCCCGCGCACGGGCCGCCTCGCCGATGCCGGCGAGCAGTTCGAGGAAGAAGGGGTGGGAGAGCGGCAATGGCGCCGCGCGCATGTGGGGCGTGACGATGACGATCGAGCCTTCGGCGCCGATCGGCGCATGCGGCATGCTCGGCTTGAACGGGTAATTGTGCTCGCGGGCGAGGGCCCAGATGCGCTGCTTGGTCGGGGTGCTGATCAGGGCATGATCGTTGAGCGCGCGCGACACCGTCGACGGCGACACGCCGGCAAGCTTCGCGAGATCCTGGAGCGTGGTGCTGTTGCTGCTATTGGTGCCCATGAACCCCAAATCGGAAAAGAAGCGCCGGTTCGGATCAATTGCGCATCGAGAGGCAGCCATTGCAAGGGTCGGGGGAGAAAAGGGCGGCGGCGGCAGGGAAAGCGACGCTGCTGACCCGCATCCAGATCCTCAACATGTGCTGCGGCCTGTTCGGCGTGCAGGTCGTCTGGGGGCTGCAGAACGTCAACACCAGCCGGATCCTGCAAACGCTCGGCGCAAAGGTGGACGAGCTTCCGATCCTGTGGATTGCGGCACCGATCACCGGCCTGCTGGTGCAGCCGGTGATCGGATATCTGAGCGATCACAGCTGGGGACGGCTCGGGCGGCGACGGCCCTATATCGTCGCCGGAGCGGTGCTGACCGCGGCAGCGTTGATCGCGATGCCGAATGCGGAAAGCCTGTTCGCTGCCACCTTCATCCTGTGGCTGCTGACGGCATCGATCAATGTGGCGATGGAACCGTTCCGCGCGCTGGTCGCCGATACCCTGCCGCAGGAGCAGCGGACATCCGGGTTCGCGGCGCAAGTCTTCTTCATCGGCCTCGGCGCCGTGTTCGCGGCGGCGCTTCCATGGGTGCTGTCCCACTGGTTCGGTGTCAGTGGGCAGGCGGAGGCCGGCCGGCTGCCGCCGTCGGTGCACATGTCGTTCGCGATCGGTGCGGCCGCCCTCCTGGCTGCGGTCGGATGGAGCGTCCTCACGACCTCCGAGCGGCCGCCGGAATGCCTGGAAGCGGATCCGCTGTTCGACACGGAGCACCCGGTTCCGACCTCCACGGGCGCCGCGATCCTGGCCCGGAGCGGCGGACTGTGGCTGGCGGGCGGGTGCGTCCTCGGCTTCGCGGCCGTTCGGCAGGAATGGGGGCGTGAACTGCAGCTCGTTGCCGGCATCGCGATCGCCTTCGGCGTGTTGCAGGTGGCGGCCGTGCTTCTGCGCCGGGCCGGGCACAGCTCGATCGGAATGATCGAGATCGTCGAGGACATATTGCACATGCCGGTGGTGTTGCGGCGTCTCGCACTGGTCCAGTTCTTCACCTGGTTTGGCATGTTCGCCCTGTGGGTCTATGCGATCCCGGCCGTCGCGGCGCACCATTACGGCACCAGCGACCCCGCATCCCCGGCCTTTGGCGAGAGCGCCGACTGGGTCGGCATTCTGTTCGCCGAATATAACGCCGTGTCGGCTCTGGTCGCACTGGCTCTGCCGTCGCTGGTGGCGCGGATCGGCCGGCGTGCCGCGCATAGCCTCGCCTTGCTGCTCGGCGCCTCGGGCTTCGTCGGTTTCGTGTTGATCGATGCCCCGGGCCTGCTCTGGCTGCCGGCGATCGGGATCGGCTGCGCCTGGGCGTCGATCCTGTCGCTGCCTTACGCAATGCTCGCCGACGCCGTCCCGCCACGGAAAATGGGCGTCTATATGGGCGTCCACAACATCTTCCTGGTCTTGCCGCAGCTCGTCGCCGCGGCCCTGCTCGGCTTCCTGGTGCGCGCCGTCTTCAGCGGCGAAGCGATCCTTGCGCTTGCACTCGCGGCCGGTTCCCTGGCAACCGCGGCGGCGCTGACCTTCACCATCCCGCCACAGGGAGAATTGCCGACGCGGTGAATTCAACTCCACATTATGCAATCTTGCATAGTCGCCGGTAGAGACAAATTTCCTGAAAAGGTAGCGCTAACATGCAAAATTGCCTTGTGGGCTGTGCAAAATTGCGCAATCTTCCTGCAAGTCGCCACGACGCCTCGTGACGCGCGGAGTCGCCGCGCATCCCGGCCGGACGAGGCGGCGGCAGATCGAACCGTCGAAACAGGCGGGAAGCAGGAGGGAATCGTGAAGGCATCTCAGCGAAATTGCGCCGGAATCATGCTCCGCGGGGGCGTGTCGCTTCTCGCCCTGGCCGCGATGGCGAGCAGCGTCGGAGCCGAGGCGCAGACCGGCGACGCCGCGCGCGGAACCGCAGCCGCCGACGCCGCGGCCGTCGCGTCGGCAGCGGGAGGGACGGCGAATGCGGCGGAGACGCAGCAATCATCGACCGGCAGCACGAGCGACCTTGCTGCGACAAGCGACGACAGCAATGACGAAATCGTCGTCGTCGGCGTTCGCAACGCGCTCGGCACGTCGCAGAGCATCAAGAAGAATTCGGATACGTTCGTCGACTCGATCACTGCGACGGACATCGGCGCCTTCCCAGACAAATCGGCGGCGGAAGCGCTGGCGCGGGTGCCCGGCATCACCGTCAACCGGCTGCAGTCGGCCGACGACTCAACCCATCCTTCCGGCGAGCCGACGGGAGTCCTGATCCGCGGGCTTACCCAGGTCCGCACCGAGTTCAACGGGCGGGAGAGCTTCTCGGCGGATTCCGCGCGCGGGCTGCAGTTCAACGACGTCTCACCCGAATTGCTCGCCGGCGTCGACGCCTACAAGAACCAGACGGCGGAGATGATCGAGGGCGGGATCGCGGGAACCGTCAATCTGCGCACGCGGCTGCCGTTCGATCAGAAGGGGCTGCTCGTCACCGGCAATTTCCGTTACAATTACGGTGATGCCTCGGGCCGCTGGACGCCCGAATATTCGGCCCTGATCAGCAACGTTTTCGAAACCGACATCGGCCGCTTCGGCCTGCTCGCCAGCTACGCCCACAGCCATGTCGTGACTCGCACCGAGAGTGTGATCATGGACAAGATCGACACCTATTGCACGTCGGGCTTCGGCACCGCCGCAGCGGGCAACGTCAACGCGGACGGCAGCGTCAATTGCACGGCGAACCCATTTGGCGGGACCGGGTTCGCGCTGGCGCCGGACGGAATCCGCTATTCGGAGGTGGATTATGATCGCAAGCGCCGCGGCATCGCGCTTGCCGGCCAATATGAGAACAATGGCGGCACCGTTCTGGCGACCGTCCAGTATATCGATTCGAAGTACCGCAACGGATGGTTCGAGCGTGCAAGCCACGTCATTCTTGAAGGCGGCTATTTCGGAACGCCGGCCTTCAACCCGCGCACCTCGAGCATCCTCGGTTCGGCACCCGGTACCGGTCCGCTGGTCTTCGGTGCCGACGGTATGCTGCAATCCGGCACGCTGACCCAGCCGCACGGCAGCTTCAGCGGAACTTATGAAAGCCTGCAGGCGGCAATCAACGCGGGGTCCGCCATTCCCGGGGTGCCGTTCGTCAATTATTGCGGCGCCGGTGCCAATTGCGCGACCCTGCGCGACGGCCTCTATCTCCAGAACGAGGCACGCAACTTCGCGCATCGCGAAGGCACCCGCGATCTTTCCGGCAACATCAAGTGGGACGTCAGCGACCGGCTTAAGGTCAATTTCGATGCTCAGTATATCAAGGCATCGACCTACAATAACGACATCCTCGTCGCCGCTGGATCGATGGCCAATTACCAGTATCTGCATGACGGAGATGGGCCGCCGCAGGTAACCCTGCTGCCCGGATCGAACGTGAACTATGCGCCAGGCGGTCTCGCCAATCCGCACAATTACTGGATCCCGTTCATCCAGGGCCATGTCGAGGACAATGATGCCAACGCACTCGCGTTGCGCGGCGACGTCGAATATGATTTCGGGGACGACGGCGGCTGGCTGGACTCGCTGAAAGTCGGCCTCCGCCACGCCGATCGCAAGCAGAAGGTCCGCTATTCGACCTTCAACTGGACCCCGGTCGCCGCCAGCTGGAATTGCAACGGCCCCGGCTTCAACGCGGACAACACCACCGGCGGACCCTATCCGACCAACACCGGGAATTGCGCCGGCAATGCGGGTCACCCGGATTTCGCCGGCTACGGCGCGGGCATCTGGGAATCCTACCAGATGGACGGCTTCTACAATGGCGAAGTCTATCCCAACGGCGAACTCGTCTATCTCAATCGCGACACGCTCAAGGATTTCGACGGGCTGATCAATTCGCTGAGCGGCGCAACCACCCGCTCGCCGCTGCTGCCGGGCTATACCGCGATCTGCGACCGTGCCGAGGCGACCGTGGACGATTGCTTCACGCCGGGCGAGGTGCTGAGGGTTCGCGAGCGTACCAACGCGCTGTACGCGATGCTGCGCTTCGGCGGCGAGGACAAGACGATCTTCGGCGGCGTCAGCGTGGTCGGCAATGTGGGCTTGCGCGTGATCAGGACGCACGAGGATAGCGACGGCAGCCTCGCCTTTCCGGCGAGCAACATCTTCGCCAATCTTCCTGCCTGCGGTACGCCGCTCTCCGGCAACGCCATCGTCAATCCGAGCTGTTATCTAACGCCGGCCATCCGCGCATTCGCGAATGGCGGAGTGACTCCGGACAGTTTCAAATCCTCGTACACGAACTGGCTGCCGAGCTTCAACGTGCGCTTCGGACTCGACGACAAGAACTTCATCCGCTTCGCATATTCGAAAGCCCTGTCGCGACCCGACTTCGGCTATTTGCGCAATTCGGTGGCGATCAACGCGCCCGTCATCAACACCGGGCCGGATTCTCCCTACATCGTCTACAATTCACCGACCGCGGCGCATGTGGCGGCGAACGTCACCGGCTACAACTTCGTGTTCCAGGCGGATTCCGGCAACGCTGCGCTGCGCCCGATCAAGGCCGATCAGTTCGATATCTCCTTCGAACGCTATATGGGGCAGAGCAGCTCGCTGACGCTGACCGGCTTCTACAAGAAGCTCAACAACAGCATCAGCTTCGGCCAGTTCGACCGCATTTTCACCAACAACGGATCGACCCAGACAGTCCGCATCCTGGGACCGAGCAATGCCGATGGCGGCGGCGAATTGCTCGGCTTCGAGGCGGCGTACCAGTCCTTCTTCGATTTCCTGCCGGGGATCCTCAGCGGCCTGGGGACGCAGCTCAACTACACCTATGTGCATCAATCCGGGATCAACAATTCCAACCTGCTGAACGCGTCGTCGAGCGGCAATGTCGGCGCGGTCGGCGCCGGGCAGCCGGCGCTCGGCGGCACCGGATCGGTGATCGACTCCCACCGCCTCGCCGGCATTTCGACCCACACGTTCAACGCGGTCGCCTTGTACGAGAAGGGGCCGGTCGGCTTCCGCCTCGCCTACAATTGGCGCTCGCGCTACCTGACCCAGAATCTCGATTGCTGCATCGGACTGCCGGTGTTCCAGAAGGCGGCCGGCTATCTCGACGGATCGATCCGCTTTTCGGTCAACAAGTTCCTCGAACTCTCCGTCGACGCCAGCAATCTGCTCAACACCAAGAGCGTCTACCAGCAGCAGATATTCGGCGATTCTCCGGCAACGCCCGGAGCCACCCCCGTCTATCGCGACTCCGCCTGGAGCCGGGTCGACCGCCGCTTCCAGTTCGGCGTTCGAGCGAAGTTCTAAAGTCTCCCCTGGCGCCGCCGCGACGCGATCGCGGCGGCGCGCTTTTTCGGGGGCGTGAACCGGAAGCAGACGGACCCCGAGCAAGGCCGGCAGAGGAGCGTGGGTGGATCCACGCGGAGCACTTCAAGGCCAGATCTGCCTGCCTGAACAGCCGCTGTCGCAGGCACCGTATCGATACTCTTCGCCCGCATCCACTTCCCCTCACCAGCAGCGAGTTAGCGCCATGTTCTTTCGCCTATGCCTTGCCTCGGCCCTCTTCTCCGTCTCCGCAATCGCGCAGGCGGCGGCGCGCGAATGCGCACAGTCCCCGAACAGGATCCTGGAAGTGTGCGTGACGGTGGACGGCGGGGCGGCGCGCTATTCGGTCAGTAGGCTTGGCAAGCCGGTGCTGGCACCGTCCGCGCTCGGCCTGACCTTCAAGGGGGAAGGGGCGGCGCGCTACACCGGCCTGTCGAACGTGCGGCGCGGGCGCAGCGACACGCAATGGGAGCAGCCTTGGGGCGAGCAGCGGCTGATCCGCGACGATCATGTCGAGCTGGCGGTGACGCTGGCCGGCGACACGCCGCTCAATCGCACGGTGGGCGTGATCTTCCGTCTGTTCGACGACGGCATCGGCTTCCGCTACGTCTATGGCGACGTGCCCGCCGGGCAGGCGGTCGAGGTCGCGTCCGAGCGGACCGAGTTCCGCACCAAGGGCGCCTATCAGGCCTGGTGGTATGAGGCCCTTGGCCAGGAGCGCGACGAATATCTCTACACGCAAACGGACGCGCGGCGTATCACCACCGCCGAGACGCCGCTGACGATGAAGGGCGAAAACGGCCTCTATCTGTCGTTCCACGAGGCGGCGCTGATCGACTATCCGAGCATGCTGCTCGCCGGCGACGGTGCGGGGACGCTGACCGCGCGGCTCATGCCGTGGCCGGACGGAGTCGCCGCCCGCCGACGCGGGCCGTTCGAGACCCCGTGGCGGACGATCCTGATCGGCACCAGCGCCGGTGCGCTTGCCGACAGCCGGATCGAACTCAACCTCAACGCGCCCAACAAGCTTGGCGACGTATCGTGGGTGAAGCCGGGCAAATATGTCGGGATCTGGTGGGAGATGCACCTCAACCGATCGACCTGGGGGAGCGGCGCCAAGCACGGCGCGACCACCGCAAACGCCAAGGCCTATATCGATTTCGCGGCCCGCAACGGATTCGACGGAGTGCTCGTCGAAGGCTGGAACAAGGGCTGGGACGGCGACTGGATCGCCAATGGCGACAAATTCGATTTCACCAACCCTTATCCCGATTTCGATCTGAAGGCGGTCACCGATTATGGCCGGCAGAAGGGCGTCAGGCTGATCGGCCATCACGAGACCGGCGGCGCCGTCGTCAATTACGAGAACCAGCTGGACGAAGCCATGAAGCTCTACGAGCGGGTCGGCGTCGCCGCGGTGAAGACGGGCTACGTCAAGCATAGCGGCACGATCACCGATCGCGAGGGGGGGCGGCAATGGTTCGCCGGCCAATATATGGTCCGCCACAATCTCAAGGTCGCCGAGACTGCGGCCCGCTACCACATCGCGATCGACGCGCACGAGCCGGTGAAGGATACCGGGCTTCGCCGCACCTGGCCGAACATGGTCAGCCGCGAGGGCGCGCGCGGGCAGGAGTTCAACGCCTGGGGGCGTCCGACCAACCCGCCCGAGCATCTCACCATCCTGCCGTTCACGCGCATGCTTGCCGGCCCGATGGATTATACGCCGGGCATCTTCGACCTGACCTTCGGCCAGACCGAGCTCACCCATCGCGTCCAATCGACCCTGGCGACGCAGCTTGCCGAATATGTCGTGCTCTACAGCCCGATCCAGATGGCCGCCGATCTTCCCGAGAATTACGACGCGCGTCCCGACGCATTCCAGTTCATCCGCGATGTGCCGACCGACTGGGAGATTTCGCGGACTTTGCAGGCGGAGATCGGCGATTTCGTCGTGGTCGCGCGCCAGCCGCGCGGCGGCACCGACTGGTTTCTCGGCGCGATCACCGACGAGAGTGCGCGGACGCTGACCCAGAGCCTCGACTTTTTAACGCCGGGCAAGCGTTATGAAGCGCAGATCTATGCCGACGCGCCGGGCGCGGACTATCGCACCAATCCGCATGCGCTGCGCATCGAGCGCAAGATCGTGACCAGCCGGGACCGGCTGGTTCTCGATCTTGCGCCCGGCGGAGGCGCGGCCATTCGGTTCAAGGATGTTGAGTGATCCAGGGCGCCGACGGTCCGGCGACGCCGCCGCAGTTCCGCTGGTGCAAGACTGAGTGCCGCTGGTGCAATGGCGACCCAATTGGGTGCCGAGGCGATTGCTTTATCCTGCGTGATGCAGCTCGAGGAGTCGGGCGCAGCAGGAGAATGATGATGAAGTCCGTGTTCTTTGCCGCAGGAATGGCCGCCTTATTCGCAGTCGTCGCACCCGCGGAAGCGCAGGCGCGCTATTGCTGCAAGACCAACCCCGCCATCTGCCAGGCGATATGCGGAAGCAGGTGCTGCGGCGACACCAAGGCGCTGTCGGCGGGGTGCCAGGGCGGAGACCTGTCGAAGATCCCGACGGCGAACCTGCAGGCGGAGCTGAAGTCGGCGGGCCGCAACCCCGAGATGAGCAAGCTGCTGCGCGCCGAGCTTTCCCGCCGCTCCGCCGTGCGGTCGGGAACACCCAAATAATGCAGGATGGCGCGGCCTGCCGGGCGGTTCAGCCGCCGCCGGCCCGCGCCATGCATTCGACCTCGACCAGTGCGCCCATCGCCAGCCCGTCGGCGCCGAAGGCGCTGCGGGCGGGTAGGGCACCGGGCTTGAAGTAGGTGACGTAGACCGCGTTGAACGCGGCCCATTCCGCCATATTTTCGATCATCACCGTGCACTTGAAAACGTCGTCCCAGCCCGCGCCGCCGGCCGCGAGCACGCTGGCGATATTGTCCATCACCTGCCGCGCCTGCGCTTCGATCCCGTCGGGCAAGGTGCCGTCGGGCCGGAGCCCGATCTGCCCGGAAAGATAGAGAGTGTCGCCGACCCGAACCGCGCTCGAGAAGGGCAAAGGCGTGCCGCGTGCCGCCGGTGCCGGGTAATGCTTCATCGGCGTCTTCGCGGCCACCGGCGCGCCTTGCAGGAAGGTCGCTGCGACCAGGATCGCGGCTGATATCGTTTTCATCTTCGTCTCCCTGAAAGCGTGCAGTCAGCGCGTCCACGCCCTGCAGCGAGCAACACGCATCCCCTTCGTGCGGTTCACGGAAGAACCTCGAGCACAGGCTTCGCCTCGGCGAGTTCTTTCGCCGCTTGTTCCGCAAGGAAGCTGCCGATCACGCGGCGATCCGCCGCCGAGAGCGTGAGCGCAACGGACGTGAGGTTCTCCTTTTCGCGTCGTGCAAGTCGGGACTCTTCGGCCGCATAAGCCGCGACAAGCTCATCCAGATTCGCCCGGGAAGGGTTTGGGCTCGCAAGCTGCTCGCCGATTGCGCGCTCGATCTTTGCTCGTGGATGGCGGTCGTCGGGGCGAGCGTCCCTGTTTTCCCGCTCGACCAGGCGCTTGATGCCCTCCTCCGACACGCCGATCATGCGCATCCACGCCGAGGCCAATTCCGTCGCGCCGGCGAAGGGTCTGGATGGCTTCAGCGCTTCGTCCGCGCCGGAAACGATGAAGGCACCGAGCGTGCGCCGATCCTGGGGCGAAAGGCGGAAGGCGGCGGCGATAAGTCCGTCCTTCTTCGCGCGTGCGCGCTGACCGTGCTCGGCGGCGAGTTCGGCGGTAAGCCGGACAAGCGATCTCGGGTCAGGCTCGGCGAGGGCAATCTGCTCGCCGAACGCCTGCTCGATCCGATAGAGTTTCTGCCAGTCCCGAAAATCGCTGCTTGCCAGCGCGTGTTCGGCCCAGATCCGCGTTCCGTCGGGCGACAGACCGATAAGCTGCGATGTGCTCTGAACCCGCTCGAGATCCTCGGGCGATGGCGACGCGGCTAAGGCGGGATTGGCAACAAGAGCAAGGACGAGCGCCGCTGGGGCAAGCAACCGGAACATCATGGCCGCAGGATAAGCGTTGCGGCGGCGCGAACAAGCCCCGCGAAATGCCGATGCGGGTTTCCCGGGCGGCCACCGACGATCCCGCTCGGGAGCTTCTTCCTCGGACCCTGATAGCTGCGCGGCGTCGGCAGCGGCGGAGAGGCCTGAGCGCTTCGCCCCTCCGCCGCGATGCTTCGGCTTATTCCTCGGCCGCTTCGGCCTCTTCCTTGGTCTTGTGGCTCACGCCCTGCTCCTCGGCGGGCGGCGAGTAGACGGTGAACAGCTTGAGCGGCTCTTCGCCCTTGTTGATGATATTGTGCTTCGATCCCTTCGGGATGACGATGATCCGGTTCGGCACCACCTTGGTGCGGCTGCCTTCCACCACCGCCTGTCCTTCGCCCGAAACGAAGAAGGTGGTCTGATCCGCATCGTGCGTCTCTTCGCCGATATCGTCGCCGGGCTCGATGCTCATCATGACGATCTGGCAATTCTCGTCATAATAGACTTCCTTCTGGAAGTTCTTGTTCTTGGTGGTGAGATCGATGATGTCTTTGTTGAATACGGCCATTGCCGGTGCTCCAGTCTGAAGAAACGCCTGAGCGTTTCAGCGTGATTTAGAAAGTGCGGCCGAGCTGGTCGAACAAGCCGGTCGTGTGCCCCAACGTCGGGTGTCGACGATGGGTCCACTTCACCGCTGAAATCACGTGACCGCCGTGCGCAGAAGCCTCGCGCGGGGGATGCTCAGCTGAACACCTCTCCGAGATCCTGCGGGGTCGTGGGCCGCTTTCGCGAAAGGCCGAGAAGCAGCCATGGCAGAATGAACCAGCCGAAGGGGAATGCGAAGCCGGCGAGAGCCCACCAGCCCGAGCGGCCGGCGCGACGGAACAGCTTCCAGAACGGGATGACGAAGATCATCGTCATGATCACAATCGGCAGATACTGAGACAGGGTCGCGCTCACGCCGCCGCCTCCTCGTCCGGTTCGGCTTCGGCCGCTGCGGCTGGGGACGCCGCCAACCCGCCCATCGTGACATAATCGAGCTTGCCGGTGCCGAGCACGGGCAGGGCATCGATGATCCGGATGTCGCGGGGGAGCATGAGCTCGGTGACGCCATTGGCGCGCCCCCAGCTCTGCAGCGCCTTGGCGTCGGCATCCTTGCGGGTGGTGAACAGCACGAGCTGCTCGCCCTTGCGCGGATCGGGGCGGGTGACCACCGCATGGTCGGCATCGGGCCAGAGCGCGGCGGCATAGCCTTCGACCGCGGGCAGCGAGACCATCTCGCCGCCGATCTTGGCGAAGCGCTTGGCACGGCCGCGGATGGTGACGAAGCCCGCGTCGTCGATGGTGACGATATCGCCGCTGTCGTGCCAGCCGCCCTCGGGCGGCTGGAGCAGGCCCGGCGCTTCCGACTTGAGATAGCCGGCCATGACGTTGGGACCGCGAATGTAGAGGCGGCCGCCGACGTCGATGCCGGGCACGTCCTCGAGCCGTGCCTCGATGCCGGGCAGCAGCCGGCCGACGCTGCCGGCACGGAAATGCATCGGCGTATTGACCGCGATCACCGGCCCGGCTTCGGTCGCGCCATAGCCTTCGAGGATGCGCAGGCCGAACTTGGACGCGTAGTTTGCGCGGGTCTCGTCGCGGACCCGCTCGGCACCGGCGAAGATGTAGCGCAGGGAGTAGAAATCGTAGCCGTGCGCCATCCGCGCATAGCCCGACAGGAAGGTGTCGGTGCCGAACAGGATGGTGGCGTTGGCGTCGTAGGCGAGCGCCGGCACGATCCGGTAATGGAGTGGGCTCGGATAGAGCAGGGTCTTCACGCCGTTGAGCAGCGGCAGCAATGTCCCGCCGGTGAGCCCGAAACTGTGGAAGACGGGCAGCGCGTTGAGCACGACGTCGGACGCGTTGAAATCGATGCGGGCGGCGAGCTGGCGGCAGTTGGACAGCAGATTGATGTGGCTGAGGACGACGCCCTTGGGGACGCCCTCCGAGCCGCTGGTGAACAGGATCACGCCGGGTGCGTCGGGCGCGACCCGCACCGGTCGCGGCGAGAATGTGGCGGCGAGGAGCGCGCGGAGCTTGGCGAAAGCGCCGATGGTTGCACCGAGATCCTCGAGATAGACGATCGTCTTGCCCTCTGCGGCAAGGCCCGCGACCGTGTCGCCGAGCTTGGCCTGTTCGACGAAGGCGCGGGCGGTGACGATCGTGCGGATTTCAGCGGCGGTGCAGGCGGCCTTCAGGTTGGTGAGCCCCGCGGTGTAGTTGAGCATCGCCGGCACCCTGCCGAAGGCGTGGAGGCCGAAGAAGGTGACGACCACCGCCGAGACGTTGGGCAGCAGGACGCCGACCGCCTCTTTCTCGGCGGAGCCAGCGGCGAGGGCGCGGCCGAGCGCCAGGCTGCCGGTGACGAGGCGGCCGTAGCTGAGCGGCTGGCGCTTCACGTCCTCGACGATCTTCGCCTTCGCGCCGTGGATCTTCCGCGCTTCGAGCAAAGCATCATAGAGGCTTTGTTCGCGGTTCGAGGTCGAGAAGATCATCTCGCTCATCTCGTCGTAGAGCCGCCGCCCGGCGATCGCACGGCGCTCGCGGGCGCTCATCGCGCCCTCGATCGCGAACCGGCGCGGCGGCAGGATGGTGAGCCGGACCTTGGGGAAGGTGCGCAGGCGGACCTTGCCGCGCAGACGCGAGAAAGGCGAGAATTGGGCGCCGTCGATGCGCACCGGCACGATCGCCGCATCGGCCTTGTCGGCGACCATGCCGGGCCCGTCGAACACCTTCATCAGCGCGCCGGTGACGGTGATCCGGCCTTCCGGGAAGATCACCAGGGTACGGCCTTCGCGGACCGCGCGGACCATCGCCTTGGCCGACATCGGGTTGGTCGGATCGACTGGGAAGGCATCGAACAGGCCGAGGAACGGACGCACCCACCAGGCCTTGGCGATCGCGGTGTGGACCGCGAAGGTCGGCTTGCCCGGCAGGAATGCGGCGAGCAGCAGGCCGTCGAGGAAGGAGACGTGGTTGACCACCACGACCGCGGGGGCGCCGGGCCTCGGCATATTCTCCGCGCCCGAAATCTCGACGCGATAGAGGAGCTTGAGCAGGCCGCGGACGACGGACTTGATCACCGTTTCCGGCAGCAGCCAGCAGGAGATCAGGGCGACCACCAGGGTGGCGAAGCCGAGCGTCCCGACGATGCCGGGGACGGTGACTCCGGCCGCAAGCAATCCGGCGAGCGCGGCGACCATCAGGACGGTGATGATCGCGTTGATGATGTTGTTGGCGGCGATCGTCCGCGAACGCTCCTCGGCCGGGCTGTGGACCTGGAGAATGGCGTAGAGCGGAACGATGAACATGCCGCCGGCGAAGGCGATGCCGGCGAGATCGACGAGGATCCGCCAGCTGCCGTCGGATGCGAGGAATTGCGCGATGCTCGCCCCGGTGACGCCGGGCTGGTAAGCGCGGGTCGACAGCCAGAGATCGATCATGAAGCCGGCCAGTGCGAGCGCCGAGACCGGCACGTAGCGGGCCGAAACTTCGCCGCCGAGCAGCTTGTTGACCGCGACCGAGCCGAGCGCGACCGAGACCGAGAAGATGAGCAGGAACAGGGTCGCCACCTCCTGCTGCGCCTGGAGGACGTTGCCGACCAGAGGTGCGAATTCCGACAGGAGTACGGCACCCACGGCGAAGAACCAGCTTATCCCGAGGATAGACAGCCACACGCCGCGGCCGTGGCGCGCACCCTTGAGGATCGCCCAGGTGCTGCGGAAGATGTTCGGATCGACCCTGAGGCCGGTTGCCGTCGCCGGCGCGCTCGGCACGGCGAGGCTGAACAGGAAGCCGATGACGGCAAGGCCGGTGGCGATCAGCCCCGCTTCCCACGGCGGCACGATCCCGCCGAGCAATTGCCCGCCAAGGATGGCGAGGAAGGTGCCGGCTTCGATGAGGCCGGTGCCGCCCATCACTTCATTGGGACCAAGGTGCTGGGGAAGGATCGAATATTTGACCGGTCCGAACAGGGTGGAATGGACGCCCATCAGGAACAGGCTGCCGAGCAGCAGCGGCACTGCCTGGAACCAGAAGCCGGCAAGCGCGACCGCCATGATGCCGATCTCGGCCGCCTTCACGATCCGGACGAGCTTCGCCTTGTCGGTCGAGTCGGCAAGCTGCCCAGCAAGCGCCGAGAACAGAAAATAAGGGAGGATGAACAGGCCGGTGGCGATCGTCGCCAGCATCTCCGCCTTATCCGGCGCCGCCGCGTACAGGCCGAAATTGGCGAGGAAGAGCAAAGCGAACTTTAACAGATTGTCGTTAAACGCCCCCAGGAACTGGACGGCGAAAAGCGGGCCGAAGCGGCGCTTGCCGAGCAGGGACAGATCGGGTGCGGCCATGTGTAACTCCCTCGTGATCCCCAGTGTCTCGCACAGAATTTATCACCGTTCAATTAAAATAATGGACGCTGTTCATTTTATTGCCTAGGCGCACCTCATGGGCAGACGATCCGACCATAGCCGTACCGAGCTTTTCGAACTGATCCTCGCCGAGGGGCACCGCCAGATGGCGGAGGTCGGCTTCTCCCGCTTTTCCGCCCGCGAGGTTGCGAAGAAGATCGGCTATTCGATCGGCACGCTGTACAATGTGTTTGGCAGTCTCGACCGATTGCTTGCGGCGATCAATACGCGAACCTTCGGGCTGTGGGCGCGGCACCTGGAGGCGCGGTTGGAGGGGGAACAAGGCGACCGCATCGCCGCTCTGGTCGACGGCTATTTCAGCTTCGCGCGCGACAATCCGCACCTGTGGATGGCGATCTACGATCACCGCCTGCCGCCCGGCATGGTGCTCACCGACGACGAGCATGACCGGCGCAGCGTGCTGACCGAGATCGTCGCCCGCGAGGTCGCCGCCGCCTTGCCGGAGCCGGCACGCGCCGAAGCGCCGCGCCTCGCCCGGTCGCTGGTCGCGACCGTGCACGGCCATTGCACGTTCGCGCTGAACGGCGCGTTCGAATTGATGGGCGAAGCGGCCCCCCAGGATCTCGCGCTGGCGCGTGTCCGGGAGAGCCTCGCCGCCGCGGATCAGGCCGTCGTCGCGACGGCCTTGAAAAAGGTATAGGCAAAGACGCCGTCGGGCTCGGCGGCGCGGTGCAGCGCGCGCACTCCCGCGGCGAACGTCTCGCCATCGATCAGCCCGGCCTCGATCGCGGCCGGGCCGATGCCTTCAACCATTGCCGCGAAGGTGCGCCGGGTGAAGGCCTCCGCCTGTTCGGGCATGCTGCCGTCGATATAGACGAGCAGGGGCGCGACCCGAATCGCGGTGTATCGGGTTTCGCGGAGGAGGGGATAGAGACGCCGGCCGATGTTGGCGTCGCCGCCGCTGCTGCGCTGAAGCGCGACCAGGGTGGCAACGGCGGCCTGCGCGGCGTCGCTGTCCGGGTGGAGAGCGGTCGAGCCGTGATCGCCCTCGACGATGGTGATCGTGCCGCCGGGCCGGAGCAGGGCCTGCAGGCGGCGAAGCGCCTCGGCCGGATCAGCGAGATGCTCCAGCACGAAGCAGACGAAGACATGATCGAACGAGGCCGGCGCAAACGGCAGATCCATGATGTCGGCTGCGAGGAGCTGCACGTTGGTGAGCCCCGCTGCGCGGACCCGCGCTTCCGCGTCGGCAAGCGAGGCGGCCGAGCGATCGACCGAGACAATCTGCGCGCCGGGGCTGTTGCGCGCCAGCGAGACCGTCTGTGCGCCGGTGCCGCAGCCGGCCTCGAGCACCCGGCTTCCGGCGGGGTAACGGGTGCCGGCGTGGATCAAGGGCTGCAGCGCCGAGGCCTGGTCGGCGAGGCGCTCAGCCTCTTTGCTATCGTAGCCGTGAACGTAGAGGTGGGTATCGGTCATTGCGGGTTCCTTATCGCCGGGAACCCGGGTTAGCGGCTTCGGTCGACTCCGATCTTGAACGATATTGCACGCGGCTCAGCCGACCGCCCGAGCGTAGGCGCCCGGGGACAGGCCGAATTTGCGGACGAAGATGCGGGTCATGTGGCTCTGATCGGCAAAGCCGGCCGCCGCGGCGGCGTCGGCGAGCACTGCGCCGGTGCGGATCAGGCGCCGGGCGAGCTCGATCCGGCGCTGCACGAGATAGGCGTGCGGGGTGAGGCCGCTTGCCTGACGGAAGGCGCGAAGAAGCTGGAAGCGGCTGAGGCCGGCGATCTCGGCGAGCTCGGCGAGACTGATCGAGCCGGTCGGATCATCGTCGATCTTCTGACGGGCACGGGCGATCTCGGGCGCTGCGGAAACGGATACGGGCGGGTGGCCGCCGATCGCCGCGACGAGACGGAGCAGCAGCTCATCGCGGAGGACCCGTTCGGACGAGGGCGTTGCTTCGGCGGCGAAGAGCCGGTCGAGCAGGGACGTGACCCTGACATCGCCGATCACCGGGCGGCTGAGCTCGAACCCGGCCGGCGAAACGCCGAAGATGTCCGCCGCGGCCGTGCCGACCAGCTCCGGATCGAAATAGAGAATGTGCCACGAGCGGCCGGACTCGCCGATCGGCGCGCCGTCATGAACTTCGCCGGGGTTGACGGTGATCGCATCGCCCGGACCGGCTTCGACCCGGCCGCGGCCGCTGTATGAGCTCTGCGCCCCGCGCTCAATCACGCCGATCCCGAACTGATCGTGGCTGTGCCGCGCGAATTGGAGCCGTGAGTTGGCAACCACCGCCTGGGTGCCGGTTGTCGCGCAGGGCAGCATCCTGAAACCGCCGCTCGCCAATTCCCGATCCTTTGCCCCAGCTTGCCCGACACAAGCATACGGGATTGCGCGATCTTGGCCAATTCGAATGGAGATGATCGGCGCCCCGTCTGAAACTTCGTTCGCAAGGATCGGTGAACGGGCGCTTTCCCGCTTGCCATCGGTGCCGATCAGGGAAATTGTGCAGCGCACAGGATGGGGCTGTAGGCTTATGCGGAAAGGTGGCGCGGCGGATGGGGGGAGCGGGCCGACTCTGCTCCGCTTTTCCACCGACGATCTGCCCGAGTGGGACCGCGCCGCCTATTGGCGCGACGTGATGGGCAAGACCCTGACCGGCTGCAGTCCGTCGTCGCTCGAGGGGGGCGACATGTCGGTCGATTTCACCCTGGTCGGCGGCCGCGACGTCCGGCTCGGCATCACCCGGCTGGATTCGATCCGCAACAATCGCGACGAGGATTGCCTGCGCGATCGCGACGAGGATCTGATCTTCTTCTCGATGCTGAGCGGCGAAGGGCAGGTCGACCATTATGATCATCGCGTCCGGCTCGCACGGGGCGACGGCGTGCTCGCCAAGTTCGACCGCACGCTCGACACCAGCTGGCCACGCGCCGACGTGATGCTGATCCGGCTCGGCCGTGATGCGATCCGCGGTGTCGAGCCCGAGCGTGCGGCGGGCCTGCTCCAGCCGCGGTCGCGCACCGTGATGCGGCTGCTGCAGAGCTATGCCCGGACGGCGTGGCGCGAGGCGACCCGCACCGGCGCGCTCGAGCCGATCGCCGAGCGCCATATCGCCGAGCTCGTCGCCGCCTTGTGCGTCGGCAACAGCGACGATCAGCTGGAGGCGGCGCGGCCCGCGCTCGGCCCGGCGCGGGTCAGCGCGATGCGGGAGCTGATTGCGCGCAACCATGCCAATCCGTGCCTGACGATGCGCGAGATCGCGGCGGCGGTGGGGCTGTCCGAACGCGCCGGCCATCTCGCCTTCGCGGCGGCGGGGATCGGCTTCACGGAAGAGCTTCACGGCGTTCGGCTCGATCGCGCACAGGAGCGCTTGCTGGCGGGGCGCGAGCGCGTGATCGACGTGGCCTATGGCGTCGGCTTCTCCGATCTTTCCCATTTCCACCGCCTGTTCAAACGGCGGTTCGGCTGCACGCCGGGCGAGTGGCGGAGCGGCGAAGCGCGGCATTGACGGCGGGCGGGCATTTGAAACCGAGATTCGATCAAGAACCCCGTTCGGGCTGAGCCTGTCGAAGTCCTTCCTTGTTCTCTCCTCGTCCGAGGGAAGATGGGAAGGCGCTTCGACAAGCTCAGCCCGAAGGGGTGGAGGAGTAAAGCAGCCCAATCGCTGGCCCTGATCGCTCCCGTGCCGGAGACCGCCTGCCTTACTCCCCGACGGTCGAGAAGCGGAACTGGATGGAGTTGCGGTAGGTCTGGCCTGGGTTCAGGCGCACCGATCCGAAGGCGGGCTGGTTGGGCGCGTCGGGGAACATCTGCGGCTCGAGCACGATCGCATCGCCCTGGCGGTAGAGGCGGCCGGATTTGCCGACGATGGTGCCGTCGAGGAAATTGCCCGAATAGAATTGGATGCCGGGCTGGTTCGAATAGACGTGCATGACCCGGCCGGAATTCGGCTCCTCGACGCGGGCGAGCAGGCGCGGTTCGCGGGAAAGGTCGCGGGCGACCACCCAATTGTGATCATAGCCCTTGCCGAACAGGATCTGCTCCTCGTTGGTGCGGACCCGTTCGCCGATCGGCTTGGGCCGGCGGAAGTCGAAGATCGTGCCTGCCACCGGGCGGAACTCGCCGGTCGGGATCAGGGTGGCGTTGACCGGCGTGAAATGGTCGGCGGGGATGGTGAGCAAATGGCCCATTGCGCCTTCCGGCGCACCTTCGCCGGCAAGGTTCCAGTAAGCGTGGTTGGAGAGGTTGACCACGGTCGGGCGATCGGTGGTCGCGCGATAGTCGACTCCGAGCATGTTGTTCTCGTCGAGCGTGTAGGTGGCGGTGACGGTGAGCGTGCCGGGATAGCCCTGGTCCATGTGCGGGCTGACATAGCGCAGGGTGACGCTGGCGGCGGCGCCGTCCTTGACCTCGACGACCTTCCAATTGACCTTGTCGAAGCCCTTGGTGCCGCCATGGAGCGCGTTGGGCCCGTCGTTGAGCGGCGTCTGGTAGCTCTTGCCGTCGAGCGTGAACTTGCCGCCCGCGATGCGGTTGGCGACCCGGCCGACGGTGGCGCCGAAGAATTCGCCTTTGGCGAGATAGCCTTCCATCGTCGGATAGCCGAGCGTCACGTCGGCCAGTTCCTCGTGCCGATCCGGCACCAGCAGCGACTGCAGCGCCGCGCCGTAGGTGATGATCCGCGCCTGCATGCCGGACCCGTTGGTCAGCATGATCCCTTCGACCGTCTCGCCGTCCGGCATCTTGCCGAACGGGGCGCGGGAGACGTCCGCAGCCATGGCCGGCGCTACGAGCATCACACTTCCCACCGCGATCATCGTCAACGTCAAAGCCTTCATCAAATCCCTCCTGTTCGTGGCTGATGCCATTTTGTATGAGTATATACACGAGCCGCGTGCGTGATCCAGCGGCTGCGGGGCCGAACGTCGCACCGCGCGAGCTTGCGCACGAGAGGATGCCGAAAATCCTTGTGGTGGATCACGGAATTTGTCACTTGTCTGAGTAATGAAGAGGGTATTCGCGTCCGGCATCCTGCCCCATAGGGGACGTCTCTTCCTGCACGGCCGAACGGAGCGCATCGCGCGCCGGCTCGTTGCCGCGTCCAGCCACTTCTCTGATCACGGTGAACGATAGAACATGGCCAACACCTCCACGCCCGATCCGAAAAAGCTCCGCTCCCGCGCCTGGTTCGACGATCCGTCGAACGCCGACATGACCGCGCTCTATCTCGAGCGCTACATGAATTTCGGCCTGGCGCTCGAAGAGCTGCAATCGGGCAAGCCGATTATCGGTATCGCCCAGACCGGCAGCGATCTTAGCCCATGCAATCGCCACCACCTGATCCTCGCCGAACGCATCCGCGCCGGCATCATCGAAGCAGGCGGCATTCCCTTCGAATTCCCGGTTCATCCAATCCAGGAGACCGGCAAGCGCCCGACCGCGGGCCTCGACCGCAACCTCGCCTATCTCGGCCTGGTGGAAGTGCTGTTCGGCTATCCGCTCGACGGCGTCGTCCTTACCACCGGCTGCGACAAGACCACGCCCGCGTGCCTGATGGCGGCGGCGACGGTGAACATCCCCGCAATCTCCCTCTCGGTCGGGCCGATGCTCAACGGCTGGCACAAGGGCGAGCGGACCGGATCGGGCACGATCGTGTGGAAGGCGCGCGAACTGCTCGCGTCCGGCGACATCGATTATCAGGGCTTCATCAAGCTGGTCGCCTCGTCGGCGCCGTCGACCGGCTTCTGCAACACGATGGGTACCGCCTCGACGATGAACTCGCTGGCCGAGGCGCTCGGCATGTCGCTGCCCGGCTCCGCCGCGATCCCGGCGCCGTATCGTGATCGTCAGGAATCCGCCTATCGTACAGGCCTCCAGATCGTCGAGATGGTCGCCAGCGATCGCAAGCCGTCGGACGTGCTCACCCGCGAATCTTTCCTGAACGCGATCCGGGTCAATGCGGCGATCGGCGGATCGACCAACGCACCGATCCATCTCGCCGCGCTCGCTCGCCATATCGGAGTCGAACTGTCGGTCGACGATTGGCAGGAACATGGCCGCGACATTCCCCTGCTCGTCAATCTGCAGCCGGCGGGCGAATATCTCGGCGAGGATTTCTACCGCGCCGGCGGCGTGCCGGCGGTGGTCGGCGAGCTCATCCGCCAGGGCCTGATCGCCGAGGATGCGATGACCGTGAACGGCCGCACGATCGGCGACAATTGCCGCGGCGTCGAAATCGAGGACGAGAAGGTGATCCGGCCCTATTCCCGGCCGCTCAAGGAGAATGCCGGATTCTCGGTCCTGCGCGGCAATCTGTTCGACAGCGCGATCATGAAATTGAGCGTGATCTCGGACGAGTTCCGGGCGAAGTGGCTGAGCAATCCGGACGATCCCGATGCGTTCGAAGGTCCGGTGGTCGTGTTCGACGGGCCCGAAGACTATCACGCCCGGATCGACGATCCGGCAGCGGGCATCACCGAGGACACGATCCTGATCATGCGCGGGGCCGGCCCGATCGGCTATCCGGGCGCCGCCGAAGTCGTCAACATGCGTCCGCCGGCGGACCTGCTCAAGAAGGGCATCCACGCGCTGCCGTGCATGGGCGACGGCCGCCAATCGGGCACGTCGGGATCGCCGTCGATCCTCAACGCCTCGCCGGAAGCAGCAGCGATGGGCGGGCTTGCCGTGCTGCGCACCGGAGACCGGGTGCGCATCGACCTGCGGAAGGGCGAGGCGAATGTTCTGATTTCCGACGAGGAACTAGCCGAGCGCCGGACGGCGCTCGAGGCGCAGGGCGGCTATCCTTACCCCGAGAACCAGACTCCGTGGCAGGAAATGTCGCGCGCGACGGTCGGGCAATTGTCCACGGGCGCGGTGATCGAGCCGGCGGTGAAGTATCAGCGGATCGGACAGGTGTTCGGAGTCCCGCGGCACAATCACTGAGGCCTGACGGGCGCGGCAGTTCAAAAGACTCGCTGCGCTCGCTCCTCTCTCGATCCTGAGGCCAAAGGGGAGAGGGGCTAAGTGGCGGTTGGCGGAGGCGCGGCGCGCAAGGTCCGCAATTCGTAGACCGGTGCGTCGCTCCCCCTGGTTTCGATTCGGACCACGATCTTCGCCTTGCCGCGGATGAGCGCTTCGGGGATCGGATAGTCCACCGAGACGAATGCCTTTGACGGAGCCATCTTGCGCCGCTCCTCCGCGATGATCGTGCCGTCGACCGCGATCGTGAAATTCTTGTCGACCTCTTCGCCCCAATAGACCGCGCGCAGCAGCAGCGGGCCGCTCTTCACGTCCATTGCGACTTCGAGATAATTGCCAGTCCCCCACCAGACCTGACGTCCGCTGCGTCCCTCGAAGGAGATCAGGTCGCTCTGGTTGGAGCGGAAGGCGTGGTCGCGTTCCGGCTGCATCTCGCCGAGATGGACGAGGTCGATCGTGCGCGCCTCGAGCGCACGCCGCTCCGCCTGCGCCGCGACGAAGCCAGCTTCCTGCTCGCGCCACTGCGCCTCGCCGAAGCGGGGGAAATAGACGGCCGTGCGGCGATCATATTGGGTGAAGAAGGGCCGCAGCGTTGCCGGCCGGGGGACCGCAGCGGCGGCACGGAAGACGTGCGCGGACGGGTCGACCGGCTCGATCCGCGCGAGCGCGTTCGACGCGACGAGCGCTGGCGGCATCTGCTCGAACGGCGCCTCGGCCGGGCCGAGGTCGGCCGCGAGGACGACGGGGCCGTGCAGGAAGGCGACGAGATCCGGATTGTCGGGCGTGGCCTCGGTCCTGAGCGTCATCGGCAGGCGCAACTCGATGCGATCGCCGGCGCGCCAGCGGCGCTTCAGCATTGCGTAGCCATTCTCCCGCGGCGGCGTCACCGGCTTGCCGTTGAGGCTGACAGCAGGCTCCGCGCACCAACCCGGGATCCGCAACGCGATCACCGTCTCGGCGCGGGGCGCCTTGGCGAGGGTCAATGCGATGCGATCGGAGAAGGGATAGGAGGTGTCGAGATCGACACTCATCCCCCGCGCCTCCCAGATGCCGGTCGAGGGGATGAACAGGTTGACGAGCAATGTGTCGTCCGACGTCCAGTAGATCGACTCGCCATGTTTGGCGTGGCTTTCCATCCCGGAGCCGACGCAGCACCAGAAGGAATCGTCGAGGGTCGACCAGGTCCGCCGGCCACCCGAGGTCAGCGGCATGAAGTAGGCGAACATGCCGGTCTTCGGGTGCTGGTGCGCAAGGATGTGGTTGAGGTGCGTGCGCTCGTACTCATCGAACAAGCCCGCGTCCGGCTGCCAGGAAAAGAGATGCCGGGTGAGCTTCAGCATGTTGTAGCTGTTGCACGCCTCGCAGGTGCGATCGGTGATGAAGGGCGAGAGGGTGTCCGGCTTGCCGAAATGCTCCCGTTCGGAATTGCCGCCGATCACATAGCTATGGTGGCCGACCACGGTCCGGTGGAAGAAGCGCGCCGCCGCGGCCTGGCGCGGATCGCCGGTCAATTCGTGCAGCCGGGCGAGGCCGATCAGCTTGGGGATCTGGGTGTTGGCGTGAAGGCCCGGAAGGATGTTGCGGCCCTCCGAGAGGGGATCGAGGATCTTGCGGTCGCGGATTCGCTCGGCAAGCGCGAGGTAGCGGCGGTTGCCGGTCAGCGCATAGGTCTCGGCGTATGCGTCGTTGAGGCCGCCATATTCGGCGGCGAGCAATTTCTGCAGCTGGTCGTCGGAAAGCCCTTCGAGGATCGTGCCGAGATAGTCGGCGAGGCCGATCATCACCGGCATCGCCTCCGGCACGTTGCCGAAGCGGTGGGCATCGATCAGCCCGGCATGGACCTTGTGCCAGGTGTAGAGCGGCACCCAGCCGCCGTTGATGTCGAAGCCGGACGTGCGGATGTCGCCCTTGCGGATCTCCTCGAAGACGATCTTGCCGTCGACGACCTTGCCGTCGCGCTCGACGGTCGTACCGCCGGCATAGCCGTCCCCATGCGCCGCCTGGCATCGCGCCAGCTCTGCGACGATCGCGACGACGCGCCCTCGCACTGCGGGATCGCCGGTCTGGGCGTGGAGCAGCGAGCAGGCGGAGAGATAATGGCCGAGCGAGTGGCCGGCGATGCCTCGCGCTTCCCAGCCGCCGTAGAGCGCGCCCTGGACCGCAAGGCCGGCGCTCTTGTGGAAATTGTGGAGCAGGCGGCCGGGTTCGAGCGCCAGCAGAAAGCGGCGATTGGCCGCGACCGCGTCGGCATAAGGCGAAGGCTTCAGCCGCACGGCCGACAGCGGCAGCGGGCGCACCTTGATCACCCCCGCGTCCGGCGCGGCCGCGGCGAGGGCGGGACCGGCGAGCGCGAGGGCACTTGCCGAGGCGAGAAAGGTGCGCCGCGACAGCATCAGCCGAGCGCCGCCGCAGACGGGGGCATGGCAGCGTAGTGCACTCGATCCATCATCCCCTCCGGATCATTCGGAGAAGCTTTCGACCGACCGCCGCCGGCCGAGCATGAAGGCATCGGCGACCAGCCGGAGCGGCGCGAGATCGACATCGCTGCGCCCGCCGCGGACCAGATCCGCGAAGTGGGCGTAGAGATTGGGATACTCGACCTCGATCTCGCCGCCGTCGATCACCGTCTCGCCATCGACCGCGAGCGCGGCGCCGCCCTTGGAGAGCAGGACCGGGCCTTCTTTGGTTGCGACGTGGATGTCCCAGCTTTGCGGACCGGTCTCTCGCCAGTCGAAATCGGCCGAGATCGGCGTGCGCGCGGCGTCGGACAGGCGCAGCTGTGCCGCGATCGGCGCGGCGCGGTTTTCCGGAAAGGAGAGTTCGGCGGCTTCGAGGAAGAGGGCGCGCGGCAGGATCCGGGTTGCAGCCGACAATGCGTTGATGCCGGGATCGAACACGCCCATGCCCGCGGGCTCCCAGATCCAGTCCTGGCCGGGATGCCAGCGCCGGACATCCTCCCGCCAGACGATGCTGACGCTCTCGATCGTCCGCCCCGCGAGAAGAGAACGGGCCGGTTCGATCGCCGGCGCGGCGCGGGTGTGCCAGCTGGCGAACAGACTGACGCCCTTGGCCGCGGCCGCATCAGCGAGGTCGAGCACTTCGCTGACGCTCGCGCCCGGCGGCTTTTCGAGCATGACGTGAAGCCCGGCCGCGATTGCAGCCCGGGCGATGGCGTGGCGGCCTTGCGGCGGCGTGCACAAGGACACGGCGTCGAGGGCGATGCCGGAGCCGAGCAGTTCGTCCAGCGTTGCGAAGCTCGGGATTTCGTCCGCGGCCGCATTGCGCGAGGCGATCGCGACCAGATCGTAATCCGCGCTGCGGCCGAGGGCAGGGAGGTGCTGGTCGCGGGCGATCTTGCCGAGACCGACGATCGCAATCCTGATCGGGGCCACGTTCAGAGCGCCGAGACCCTGGCGGCGCGCGCTTCGGCTGCGGCGAGCCGGTTGCGCACCTTGAGCCGGAACGGCGCCGCTTCGATCTCGAACACGTCGCCCTCCCTGGTCGTCACCCCGTCCGAGAAGGACAGGGTGGCGGTGCCGAAGAAATGCACGTGGACGTCGCCCGGGCGGCGGAAGAGATCATATTTGAAATGGTGATGCTCGAGATTGGCGATGCTGTGCGACATGTTCGCCTCGCCCGAGAGGAACGGCTTCTCCCACAGGGTCTCGCCGTCACGCAGGATGCGGCTGGTGCCCCTGACGTCGTCGGGCAGCGCGCCGACCAGCAATTCGGCGCCGATCGCCGCCGGGCGCAGCTTGGAATGGGCGAGCCAGAGATAATTGCCGCGCTCGACGACATGGTCGGAGAATTCGTTGGCGAGAACGAAACCCAGGCGGCGCGGATTGCCGTCGCGATCGATCACATAGATGCCGGCGATCTCGGGCTCCTCGCTGCCGTCCTCGGCGAAGCCGGGCGAGCGCAGGTCGGCGCCGGGGCCGACGAGGCAGGAGCCGTCGCCCTTGTAGAACCATTCGGGCTGGACGCCGGTTGCGCCCCCAACCGGCTTGCCGCCGTCGACGCCCATCTGGAACATGCGCATCGAATCGGTGACGGTGCCGCCGGCCGCCGCCTTGTGCATCTTGTCGCGACCTTCGGCGGAACCGAGATGGGTCAGCCCGGTGCCGGTCAGATGGACGTGCGCCGCATCGTCATGGCCGATGGCGGGCAGCAGCCGGCCCTCGGCCTCGGCGGCGGCGACATCGATCGACTCGCCGGTGACGCGGGCGGCCACGGTCTTCTCGAGTGATTCTCCCTGGTCGATCGCGGCGAGAGCAAGCGCATAGGTGCTCGACGCATGCACCCGCCGCGCGCTGCCATCGTCGTCCAGCGCCGCCACCATGTTGGTGCCGTCCGCTGCGCGCAGCTGAACCAGTCTCAAACCCATCGTCGATCCTCTCACAGGCGGCGCTGCCGCATCTTACCTTGATTACTCAGACATATCTGCTGAGTGCCGGCCGATCAATCACCTCTGTCGTGTCCTCTCGGCAACGGTTCGTCGATTTGTAGGAGTTATCACGATTGGCGCTTGCGTCCCGGATTTGATCGGCATTATGTCTGAGTAATGGCCCCGCAAGAGGGCACCAAGAGAGGGGATAAGTATGTCTTTCAAGGCACAGCTTTTCTGGTCCGCGTCGATTCTGATCATAGGGACCGCCGCCGCGCCGGCTCTGGCGCACAATCAACAGCAAGGTGATGTTCCGGTCGCGCCTTCGGGTTCAGTCACCGCCGCGCAGGACGACACGGTCGCCGCGCCGGACGATATAGTCGCCGGGGAGGAAGAGATCATCGTCACCGGCGTGCGCGCCAGCATCATCGAGGGCCTCCAGAACAAGCGCGACGCAATCCAGATCATCGAGTCGGTGGTGGCCGAGGATATCGGCAAGCTGCCCGACAACAATGTCGTCGACGCCCTGCAGCGCGTGCCCGGCATCCAGGTTACCGGCCGCACCGGCGGCGAGGCCAACGCGATCTCGATCCGCGGCCTGCCCGACATCACCACCACCTGGAACGGACGGGCGATCTTCACCGCGTCCGGCCGCCAGTTCGCGCTGCAGGATATCCCGGCCAACCTCGTCAGCCGGATCGACGTCTACAAGACACGGGCTGCAGAGCAGATCGAGACCGGGATCGCCGGCCAGATCGACGTCTTCACCCGCCGTCCGTTCGACTTCAAAGATTCCGCATTCTCCGTCGCGGCGCGCGGGATCTGGCACGAGCAGGCCGACACATTCAATCCGAACGTCAGCGCGCTGCTCAGCAAGCGCTGGGAAACCGGGATCGGCGACATCGGCGCGCTGGTCAACGTCAGCTACGCGCGCACCAAGTATCGCGACCAGAGCATCACCGCCGGCGCGCTCGTCCCCTTCGCAACCGCCGACGCTCCGCCGCGCGGTGTCGGGGCCGCGAACACGTGCGATCCACCCAATCCGGGCAATTGGACACCGCTGGAGCGCATCTTCAACAGCGACTGCCGTGCGCCGGGACAATTGTTGTGGGAGGCAGGGCTCGATCGCGGTCTGCCGACGGCACCCGGTTCGACCCTGACGATCAACGGCGCGCAATATCCGTATCTGCTTTCCCGTGACGCGGTCTTCGCAAGCGATTTCCGCGGCGAGCGCGAGCGCCCGGCCGTCAACGTCGCATTGCAATGGGCGCCGAACGACACGTCGGAATATACGTTCGAGTTCTTCTGGGACGGCTTCCGGAACACGACCTTCAACAATCTGCATTTCACCTTTGCCGATTGGTGGGGCAATCTCGGCGCCAACCCCGCATCGACCTTCGAGCTGTACGAAGGCACCAACATCATCAAGTCGCGGACGGTCGGAGCGCCGTTCGGGTTCAACAGCGGCGACTTCACCAAGCAGAGCACCGACAGCTACGTCTACGCGCTCGCCGGCAAGTGGGATCTCTCGGACCAGTTCAAACTGAACGCCGATATCTCCTACCAGACAAGCCGCTTCAAATCGCAGTTTCTCGCGATGCGGACGACACGCGTGCCGGACTCGGTGACCGTCGACTTCAATTCGGGCGGCGGGCTTCCGGCCTGGGAGTTCAACGACAATGCGCAGCTGCTCGACCCCGCAAACTGGACGGTCGGCGAATTCTACGACACCGCCAACCGCAACAAGGGCGATGCCTTCACCGTCACGACCGACGCCGATTACGAATTCGGCTCCGGCCTATTCAAGCGCCTGAGTTTCGGCGTCCGCTATGATGATCGCGGCGCCAGCGAAGCCTCGCGCGACCAGAATACGGGGGCGCTCAATCAAAGCTTCGCAACCCTCGATCCAGGCCTCTATTGGACCAACAAGGGATTTTTCGACGGTCGCTCGAACGTGCCGGATTCCTGGCTGGTCGCCAACGGCTATTATCTGCTCGACCATGCCGACGAAATCCGGCAGCTGTACAAGAGCAGCGTCGCACCCACTCTGCGTGTCGGCGACGCAATGACCCTGCTCGAGAACTTCAACATCAACGAACGCACGCTTGCGGCCTATGCGCAGACCGATCTCGAGCATGAGCTGTTCGGCCGGCCGCTCCAAGTCCAAGCCGGTGTCCGCTACGTTTATGTCGACACGGAGATGGATTTCACCGATCGCCAGTCCGGCGTGTCGAGCTCGGCCTCGCAGTCGCTGAGCGAAGTGATGCCGAGCGTCACCCTGCGCTACGACATCACCGACGCTCTTCGCTTCCGCTTCAATTTCGGCGAGACGCTGCGCCGGCCGAACTTCAGCGATCTCAATCCCTATTTCGCATTGACCGGCGATCTCACCAATGTCGGCTACGGCACGGGTGTCGGCGGCAACCCCAGCCTCGGCGCGACCAAGGCGCGCAACTTCGACATCGCGCTCGAATGGTATTTCACCCGAGACAGCGCGATTTACGCCACCCTGTTCCGGCGCGAGATAGACGGTCTCGTGGTGCCGCTCCGTCGTCAGATCACGATCCCCAATTCCAACCAGAACACGACGCAATTCGTCGTCACCCAACCGGTCAACGCATCCGACGGCGTGCTCAAGGGTGTCGAACTCGGCTTCGTTTTCTTCCCCGAGCTCCCGGGCCTTCTCAAGGGTCTCGGTGCGCAGGGCAGCTTCACCTGGCTGAAGTCGAAGCAGAACATCCCGCAGACCAACAGTTCAGGCGAGATCATCGGCGAGGAGGAATCCGATTTCTTCGGAGTCTCCGATTTCTCCTACAACATCACCGGGGCCTATGAGCGCGGGCCGGTCGGCCTTCGCCTGTCCTGGGTGTGGCGGAAGAACTTCCTCAACAATAACGAGGCGCGCCTGTTCGCCAATCCGATCGGCATCTGGCGGCAGCCGGAAAAGAGCCTTGATTTCCAGTTCACCTACAGCCTGAACGATCGCCTGGCAGTGACGCTGGATGCGACCAACCTGACCGACGAATTGAGCCAATCCTATTACCGCTTCGCCGATGCGGGCGGGCCGGACACCCACAATTTCGGATCGACCATCCTCAGCCGGACCGTCGCGCTCGGCGTGCGCTATTCCTTTCCGTAAGGCGGGCGGGATGCGCAGACGTTCAAGGGGGAGGGGCGGCTTCGGCCGCCTCTTTACCGTCGTGGCGATCACCCAAGCGGCGGGCTGCGCGCTCTCGCCGCAACTGCGTCACACCGCGGCGGTGCAAGGAGATGTGGTGCCGGTCCATGATCCGGCGATCATCCGGGCCGGCAATCTCTACCATCTGTTCGCGACCGGCCACCTGTCGCAGAAAACCGGAATGCTGCCGTGGCGAACCTCGGAGGATCTCGTCCACTGGCGCTTTCGGGGTGCGGCGTTCCCCGAGCTTCCTGGCTGGACGGGCGAGACGGTGCCGGGCGCGCGCGGCCTGTGGGCGCCGGATATCATTCGGGTCGGCGGAGAATATCGGCTTTATTACTCCGTCTCGACGTTCGGGAAGAATCAATCGGCGATCGGACTGGCGACCGCCGCCAGGCTCGATCCGGAGATGCCCTCGGCGTGGACCGACAAGGGACCGGTGATCGCGTCGACCGGCGCGGACGATTTCAATGCCATCGATCCCAACGCCTTCGTCGATCGGGACGGGCGCCAATGGCTCGTCTTCGGCAGCTTCTGGAGCGGCCTCAAACTGGTCGAGCTCGATCCCGCGACGGGATTGCGAAAGTTCGGCGCCGCGCCGGTGTCCCTCGCCCGGCGGCCTGTGCCGGGCGCGATCGAAGCGCCGTTTCTGATTCGCCGCGGCGGCTTCTATTATTTGTTCGCCTCATTCGATTTCTGCTGCCGCAAGCTCGACAGCAGCTACTACACCGTCGTCGGCCGCGCGCGGACCGTGCAGGGGCCCTATGCCGATCGCAGCGGCCGGACGATGCTCGATGGCGGCGGCTCGGTGGTGCTGCACGCCGATCTCGAGCCCGAAGGCCGATGGCGCGGGCCCGGGCATGTCGCGATCCTGCGGGGCAGGCCGGACAGGATCGTCTTCCATGCCTATGATGCACATAATGAGGGCGCGTCGACCTTGCAGGTGCGGGCACTGGACTGGACCCGAGACGGGTGGCCGGTGGTGCGTGACTATTCGAAAGATATTCCCCTAATCCCCTGATCCGTTCGGGCTGAGCCTGTCGAAGCGCCTCACTTTATCCCTTCCGCAACAAGGAAGGGGAGGGCTTCGACGAGCTCAGCCCGAACGGTGATTTGGCAATCCGTAACGATAACTTACGCCGCGCGGGAGCGTTTGCCCGGTTTGCCTTTCGGGGCCATGGTCGTGTCGAGCAGGGCCATGTCGACGAGGTCGGCCATCGCTTGCCGGGCGGCGCTCGGATCGGCATCGGCGATCGCTTCGTAGACACGGCGGTGATCGGGGATCGGATCGCGCTGCAGCGGCTGGCGGCGCTGCTTGAAGATCGTCGTCCAGGCGACGGCGGCCGCGACGCTGCTGGTCAGGCTGACAAGGAATGGATTGGCGGTCGCCTCGAGCAGGGCGGTATGAAAATCCTGGTCTGCGACGCGGCCGATTTCGGACGCGAGCGTATGCTCCGCCATCGTCTCCAACGCTTCGCGCATGCGCTCGACCTGATCGGCGCTGCGCCTTTTGGCGGCAAGCTCCGCGGCGGCCGGTTCGACGATCTTGCGCAACTCGAACAAGCTTTCGAGCAGATCCTCGTCCGGCTCGTACTTGAAGATCCACGACAGAACGTCGGGATCGAGCAGATGCCATTTCTCGCGCGGGCTGATCCGGGTTCCGATCTTCGGCCGTACTTCGACGAGACCCTTGGCGGCGAGGATCCGGACCGCCTCGCGATAGGCGGTCCGCGAAACGTTCAGGCGATCGCTCGCCTCGATCTCGCCGTCGAGAAGGTCACCCGGCTTGTAGCGGCCCGAGACGATCAGGATGCCGAGATCGCGCGCGACCATGCCGTGGAGGCGCAGCGACTTGCGCCGTGCCCGCGCGTCAGGCCCCTCCGATCTCCCGCTCACTGCCATAGCCCCTTTGTAACCTCGCTCGCCGCCATTACAATATTCGGTGCCGCCCAGTCCCCAGACCGCGTTGACGGCCTCTCTTCCTCGATATACTCAGACAAATAGAGCCGCGCCAGAGCGGCGGAGGAGAGAGACCGACCTTATGGCGATGGCCCCGACCAGCACCCCCACCGGCACCACGAAGCCGGGCAACGGCGAAACCTACCGCGCGGCATTGATCCTGCTCGCCAGCCTGTTCTTCATGTGGGGTTTCATCACCGTAATCAACAACACGCTGCTGCCGCATCTGCGCAGCGTGTTCGACCTCAACTACACGCAGACGACCCTGATCGAATCGGTGTGGTTCATCGCCTATTTCGTCGCGGCCATACCCTCCGCAAAGCTGATCGAGCGGGTCGGCTACAAGAGGTCGCTGGTCATCGGGCTGTCGATCATGGCCGTCGGCGCACTCGGCATGACGCTGGCGGCGAGCATTCCGTCCTACGGCGTCACGTTGGCGATGCTGTTCGTGATCGCTGCCGGCATCACCCTGCTTCAGGTCGCCGCCAATCCCTATGTCGCGGTCGTCGGCTCGCCGGAAACCGCCTCGTCCCGTCTCAACCTGGTCCAGGCAATGAATTCGGCGGGGACGATGCTCGCACCCTCGTTCGGCGCCTATCTGATTCTCGGGCGCTCGGTCGGCGGCACATCCGCCGAGGGCGCCGTGCTGACGGATGCCGAGCGGCTCGCCGACGCGCAGTCCGTGATCCTGCCCTATGTGCTGGTTGCCGCAGTGCTGGTCGTGCTCGCCGTGGTGATCGCCCGCTTCAAGCTGCCCGACATGGGCGCCGCCGGCCGCAGGGTCGCCGCCGAGGAGCGCAAGCACCATTCGCTGTGGCGCCACCGCAATCTCGTCTTCGGCGTACCGGCGATCTTCATCTACCTGATCGCAGAAATCGGCGTCGCCAATCTGTTCGTGAACTTCGTATCCCAGCGCGACATCGCCAACATCACGCATGAGCAGGCCGGTCACTACCTCACCTTCCTGTGGGGCGGCATGATGGTCGGGCGGTTCCTCGGTTCCGCGATCATGCAGAAGGTCGCCGCGGAAAAGGTTCTGGCGGCCTTCTCGATCGGCGCCTTCGTGGTGATGCTGATCGCGACCTTCACGCAGGGCCACACTGCCATGTGGGCGCTGATCAGCGTCGGCCTGTTCCACTCGATCATGTTCCCGACCATCTTCACGCTCGGTATCCGCGGCCTCGGCCCGCTCACCGAGGAAGGATCGGGGCTGCTGATCATGGCGATCGCCGGCGGCGCCCTGGTGATCGTGCAGGGCTGGCTAGCCGACCGCTACGGCCTGCAGATGTCGTTCCTGCTGACCGCCGTCTGCGAGCTCTACGTGCTGTTCTACGCCTTGTGGGGAGCGAAGCCGACCAACGCGATCGAGGATGTTCGTCCCCAGGAAACCTGACCGTTGGCGGTCAGAAGAGCTTACCGCGGGGCGGACCAACCGACGACACGACAGGAGAGGAAGACCATGGTCCCGAGCCTACTCAACCGGCGCAGCTTCGTCGCCGGTGCCGCCGCCGCCATGTTCGCCGCACACGCAACGGCGCGTGCGGGCCAGCCGGCGGGGTCCGCCGCCGGTGTCGTCGCGCCGCGCAACCCGCTCGTTCCCCAACGCGCCGATGCGCGGATCTTCAAGCACAACGACGGCCTCTATTACATGACGGCATCGGTCCCCGAATATGACCGGCTCGCCATCCGGCGCGCGCCGACGCTTGCCGGACTTGCCGCGGCTGAGGAGACGGTGGTGTGGCGCCGGCCCGCCTCCGGCAAGCTCGGCGGCTACATATGGGCGCCCGAACTCCACGACATCGATGGACGCTGGTACATCTATTTCGCCGCCGGCAATTCCGATGATCCCTTTCACATCCGCACGTACGTGCTTCGCAACGGCGGGCGCGATGCCCTGGCCGGTCCCTGGGAGCTGATGGGGCAGTTCGAAACGCCGTGGGACACGTTCACGCTGGATTCGACGCTCTACGTCCATCGCGGCCGCCGCTATGCCTGCTGGGCGCAGAAGGAGCCGGGGATCGACACCAACAGCAATTTGTACCTGGCGCCGCTTGCGACCCCTACCACCCTCGCGGCACCGCCGACCCGGCTGACGGTGCCGACGCTTCCCTGGGAGATACAGGGATTCAAGGTTGCGGAAGGGCCAGCCCTGATCGAGCACAGGGGCAAGTTGTTCCTGACCTATTCGGCGAGCGCCACCGATGCTCGCTATTGCCTTGGCCTGCTCACCGCCGATGCCGAAGCGGACATCATGCGCGCCGATTCCTGGACCAAGTCGCCGGAGCCGGTGTTCGTCACCTCTGATGTCACCAAGGTCTATGGCCCCGGCCACAACAGCTTCACGGTCGACGAGCAGGGCAGGGACCTGCTCGTCTATCACGGCCGCGATTACGAATCGATCGAGGGCGATCCGCTGTTCGATCCGAACCGCCACACCCGCGTCCAGCGCCTTTACTTCCGACCCGACGGCACGCCTGATTTCGGCATCCCGGTGGGCAATGGGGAAGTGCCCGACCGGTTCGCACCGGCCGATGCGCGAACCCGCTTCGTACGGCACCACGGAGCGCGGCTAATCGTCGGCGATGGGCCGCTGCCGAGCTCGCAATTCCGCCAGAAACCGGGTCTCGCAGGCACCGGCACCGTGTCCCTGGAAGCGGTCGATGCGCCCGGCCGCTTCGTCCAGGCGCAGCCCGGCGGAGCGATCGTGCTTGCCGCCAATGACGGCAGCCCCGCTTTTGCTCGGCAGGTCAGCTTCGAGCGCCGCCCGGGCCTCTCCGATCCGAGCGGCGTCTCCTTCGCTCTTCCCGGTAGCGGAGGGCGACATCTCCGTCACGCCGCCGGCGGAGCGTTGCGCGCCGGGCCGGTGACGAACCAAGCCGACCGCGCGAGCGCGACCTTCCTGGTTAGCTGAGCAAACCTCCGGCAACGTCTCAAACAGAGCGGACAAAGTCGGGCAACATCATGATGCCGCAGCGGGGCCGTCGCACTCTTCCCGCGCGCAATCCTCTGACACTCCGGAGCCGGTCGTCAATCGACCGGCCCTTCATAAGCACGGTTCCGCAACGAAATTTTCACCATCGCTCTCTACCAAAGGCGCAGTGCGAACAGGGGGGAGGGCGCGATGCAGGGTGGGACCGCGCGCGCGACGAGCAAATTTGTCGAGTTCCTCTGGATCGCACCGTTGGCGGCTGCGGTCCTGGGATGTGCCTTGGCGGTCGACATGATCGGTGCGGGCGATCGCGTGTCGACATTCGGCGTGCTTCGCCAGGGCATTGGCTATTGGATGCAGCCCCTCGTTATGCTGATCGAGATCGTCACGCTCGTGGCGCTTGTCGTCGCCTTGGCGGCACGCTCGGCGAGCCCGCTTCGGCACGCCGGATCGTTGCTTCGCGGCCAGTTCGGCGGCTCGGCCCAGATCGTCGCCGCTCGCCTCGCGCCTCTCTTGCTGATCCCCATCCTGTTCGCCGCAGTCGGTGTCTTCAAGACGCTGCTTGGCCAAAGCATCCGCTTCCGGTGGGATGATCGCTTTGGGGATATGGACCGCTATCTACTGTTCGGACTCCAGGCGTGGGAGTTCACCCATGCGATCTTTGGACCGGCCGCGACGATCTTCCTCGACCGGATCTACACATTCTGGGTGTTCCTCCTGCCCTTGGCGGTGCTCGGTTTCGCATTGTTTGCCCCGCGGATCGATCGGGCGCGCTTCTTCGTGGCCTTTGGCGTCACGTGGATCCTGCTCGGCATCGTCGGCGCCTTTCTCGTGCCGCCGCCGGCCCCTGCTTTGCTGCCGACATCGGTACGGTCGACGCCTCCCGATTCAGCGGTTTGATGGAACGGCTGCACGCCGTACGCGATGCAAACGGCGCCGAGCTTGGCGCGGTCGCCTGGCAGCGCCTGCTGTGGCAGGCCCTTGTTCAACGGGATGTCGGCATAGGCCTGGGCATCTCGGCAATGCCTTCACTCCACAATGCGATGTGCGCGCTTTACGTGTTTGCGTTCGCCCGACGCAGCCGGCCGCTGGCCATTGCCGCCGGGATCTTCGCGCTCCTCGTTTTCGTCGGCTCCATCCACCTCGGCTGGCATTATGCGGTGGACGGAATCGTCGCCTATCCGGCGGTGGCTGCGATCTGGTGGGCGGCGGGCTGGTATCTGCGCCGGACGGGCTACGTGGCGGCCGTTCTCGCGGAGGAGCTGGCGCCGTCATCGATGCGGGGCGCGCCCGTGCCGCCGAACATTCCGACGATGGCCGTCGCGGCCTTCGGAACGTTGCCATCGCCGCTCGACGGGCCGCGCCCGCTCCCGTGGCGAATCCGGACGCTCGAACCCGAGGATTTGGGGCAGGGCGCCAGCGTCTAAAGGGCGTCGGCTGAAACGAGGGCGCATGTTCCGCCCGGGCCGTCCGAGCCGGAAGATCCGTTCGTTTCCGAGCCTGCGAGTGGGCGAGATCATGCCTGCGGCGATCAGGGAATTTACGATGCGGTTACGGAAGTTACCCCCGCTTTAACCAATCCTCAACCTCGGCCGCCTTATGCGAACATCGATATTCAGGAGTGTGTGATGGCGCGAGTGGGGCAGGCGGTCGACGTTGCGATCATCGGTGCGGGACCGGCCGGACTCACCGCAGCCTATTTGCTGACCAAGAAGGGCGTTTCGGTAACCGTCCTCGAAAAGGACCCTGTCTATGTCGGCGGCATCAGCCGCACCGTCGAGCATCAGGGCTTTCGCTTCGATATCGGGGGCCACCGCTTCTTCTCGAAATCCCAGGAGGTGGTCGACCTCTGGAACGAGATCCTGCCCGACGATTTCATCGTCCGCCCGCGGATGAGCCGCATCTATTACGAGGGCAAATTCTACTCCTACCCGTTGCGCGCGTTCGAAGCGCTGTGGAATCTCGGCATCTGGCGCTCGACCTTGTGCATGGTCTCGTTCGCCAAGTCGAAGCTGCTGCCCAACAGATCGGTGCAGTCGTTCGAGGACTGGACGGTTAACCAGTTCGGCCGCAAGCTGTTCTCGATCTTCTTCAAGACCTATACCGAGAAGGTGTGGGGCATGGCCTGCAGCGACATCTCGGCCGACTGGGCGTCGCAACGGATCAAGGGCCTGAGCCTTGGCGGCGCGGTTCTCGACGGGCTGAAGCGCTCGCTCGGGCTCAATCGCAGGCCGAACGACGGCATGGAGACCAAGACCCTGCTCGAAAGCTTCCGCTATCCGCGCAAGGGGCCGGGGATGATGTGGGAAGCGGCGCGCGACTTCATCGTCGCCGGTGGCAACCAGGTGCTGATGGGCCATCAATTGCAGCAGCTTTCGCAGGACAATGCAAACGGCCGCTGGCGCGTCGCCGCGACGAGCGCCGAGGGCGAGACGGTGATCATCAACGCCGCCCACGTCATCTCGTCGGCCCCGATGCGGGAGCTTGCCACCCGCATCCACCCGCTGCCCGAAAGCCTGCCGGCCGCAGCCGATCTCAAATATCGCGACTTCCTCACCGTCGCGCTGATGATCCGGTCCGAGGATCTTTTCCCCGACAACTGGATCTACATCCACGATTCCAAGGTGAAGGTCGGTCGCATCCAGAATTTCCGCAGCTGGTCGCCGGAAATGGTGCCCGATCCGGAACTCGCCTGCGTCGGCTTGGAATATTTCTGCTTCGAAGGCGATGGCCTGTGGAGCATGGACGATGCCGATCTGATCGCGCTCGCACGCGCGGAAATGGGCGTGCTCGGCCTCTGCGATCCGGCCGCAATCGAGGGCGGGCAGGTGGTGCGCCAGGAGAAGGCCTATCCGGTCTATGACGACGTCTACAAGGACAATGTCGAGGCAATGCGCGGCGAGCTCGAGCGGCTCTATCCCACCCTTCATCTGGTCGGCCGCAACGGGATGCACCGCTACAACAATCAGGATCACGCGATGATGACGGCGATGCTCACCGTCCGCAACATCGAAGCCGGCGCTCGGGTCTACGACGTTTGGGCAGTGAACGAGGATGCCGAATATCACGAGGCCGGACGCGAAGGCGATGCCGCGGGCCGGCAGGCTGCCCTGGCATCCGAACGGCCGGTCCCGCGCCGCCTGAAGGCGGCCTGAGCCAGGCGCATGTTCGGCGCCGTCTACCTCCGCTATGTCGGTGCGAGCCTCGCCGCGCTCGGCGTCGATCTGAGCCTGTTCATGGCCGGTCTCGCCGTTGGGATCGCGCCGGTGACCGCCTCCATCGCCGGCTACAGTGCGGGCATAGCCGTCCATTGGCTCGTATCGAGCCGGCTGGTGTTCGGCAAACGGGTCGCCCTCCCCGGCGGAGGCCGCACACGTCAGCAGATGCTGTTCGTCGTTTCCGCTCTCGCGGGGCTCGGCGCGACCGTCGCCATCGTCCGATCAGGCCAGGCTCTCGGCGTAACCCCGTTCGCGTCCAAGCTGATCGCGATCCTGGCCGGCTTTCACGTCACCTACCTGCTTCGCAAGAAGATCGTGTTCGCATGAACGCTCCCGCCACTCCGCCGGCCGAGGCCGGCTTCCGCCGCCGCCATCTGCTGCTTGCCTGGCTCGGAGTCTGCATGATCGCCGCGTGGCTGCGGCGGGGCCAGATTGCCGGCTTCACCCTGCTCGATCCCGACGATCATCTCCGGCTCGTCCAGGTCCGCGACTGGCTGGCCGGGCAGGGATGGTTCGATCTTACCCAATACAGGATCCAGCCCGCGGCGGGTCTGACGATGCACTGGTCGCGGCTCGTCGACCTGCCGATCGCCGCCGGGATCCGGGTGCTGCAGCCGCTGCTCGGCACGGACGCGGCCGAGAGAACGACGGTGATCCTGTGGCCATTGGTGCTGCTTGGTTTGACGATGCTGATCGTCGCGAAATTCACGTCTCGCCTGGCCGAAGGGAACACGCCCCTGGTCGCGGCGCTGCTGATTGCCGGTGCGCCGGTGACCCTCGTCCAGTTCCTGCCGCTGCGGATCGATCATCACGGCTGGCAGATCCTGCTTGCCGGGCTCGCCCTTCTCGGCCTGCTCAGCGCCGAACCGCGGCGATCGGGCATCGTGGCCGGCGCGGCGATGGCCGCGTGGCTGCACGTGTCGATCGAGGGCCTTCCCCTTGCCGTGCTGGCGGGCGGACTGCTCGGGCTGCGCTATATCATCGATGCGGCGGAAGCGCGCAGGCTGATCGCCTATCTCGGCACGCTGGTGGCTTTGACTCTGACGTTGCTCGCCGCGACGCGGCTGCCGCAATATTGGCTCACCTCTTATTGCGACGCGATGTCGCCGGCCTATTTCGTGCCGATGGCCCTCGTCGCGGCCTTGCTGTGGGCGGGATCGCGAACGCCCTGGATGGCGAGCGCGGGCGCCCGGCTCGGCCTCGTCGGGGCCAGTGCGATCCTTGGTGCCGCCGGACTGCTGCTGATCGATCCGGTTTGCGCCGCCAATCCCTTTTCGACCCTCGATCCGCTGGTCGCGCGGTGGTGGTATCTGCTGATCCCCGAAGGATTGCCGATCTGGCGTCAGCCGCTCGAAAGCGCGGTGCTGCTGCTGTGGCTGCCGCTCATCGCGATCCCCGGTACCTGGATCGGCTACCGCACTGCCGCCGACGACAGGGCACGCCGCGACTGGACGACGTTGGCATTCATGTTCGCCTCCGCTTTGGCGATTGCGTTCCTGGTGTTCAGGGCTGGCGCGGTCGCGCAACTGTTCGCGCTTCCGGGCGCCGCCACGCTGGCACTCGCCGCGATCCGCCGCGCGCAGGCGCTGAAATGGGTGCTGCTTCGCGTGCCGTTCAGCGCCGCCGTCGGCATGTTGCCGCTGCCGGTTCTGCCGGCGCTGGCGCTGAACCGGGTCAGCCCCACCGCGGCCATTCCTTCGGGCGGCCCGGTGGGGGACGAGTGCGACGGCCCGATCGCGATCGCTGCGCTGCGGGCCTTGCCGCCCTCGCGTCTGCTCGCACCGCTGAATGTCGGCCCGGCGCTGCTCAACTATACACGCCATTCGACGCTCGCCGCGGGCTATCATCGCAGCAATCTTGCCATGCGCGACGCGATGCTGGCCTTCATGAGCCCGCCCGAACGCTCGGCGCAGATCCTTCGCGCACACGCTGTGCACTATGTCCTGATCTGCGCGACCGGGGCCGAGACCGGCAATTACGCGACGGACCGGCCAGGCGGGTTGATGGCGCGCCTCAGGGACGACAAAGCGCCCGAATGGCTCGAGCGAGTCCCTGTTGCGGGCGCATCCAATATGCGGATCTGGAAGGTCAACTGGACTAAGGCGCCGGGTGGGGAAAAGGCGCACGGCGGAGCTGGAACTCGCTGAACTCGGCGTGATCCGTAGCGTGGGGATGCGGCAGCAGCGAATGAGAGTTGCGCCGGGGCCGCGGATCGCGTGGCCGTCTCAACCTCGTTCGGCGCGGCAGGGAGTTCGATCCCTTTGCTCGGGCAGATCGCCGCTGAGCGCCAAGTGAGCGTCCGCGGCCCGGATCAGGAGATCCGGATAGCGCCAGGCGACATCGTCGAAGGCAATCAGATCGCCAAGCTTGATGATGTAGACGATCAGGGCGGCGTCCCCCAGATGTCGATCCGGATCGCAACATGGTCCAAAGGACAGCTGCAAGCGTGCCCACGAAGGCCCATATCGAAGGAATGACATCGCCGATCGTCTGGCATGATGGAGCCTGCCCGCTGTGCCGCCGTGAGGTGGCGCTGATGCCAAGGCTCGATCGCCGGGGCGCGATCAGGTTCGTCGATCTTCAGACCGCAGCGGCCGAGGAATGTCCGCGTAACCGCGCCGAGATGCTCGCCCGGTTGCACGCGTTCGAGGGCGGAATGCTCCTCTCGGGCGCTGCGGCTTTCGGGGCGATGTGGCGCGCCATTCCGCTGTTGCGCCCGCTCGGGCTCGCGGCCCGCAATCCTTGGGTCCTCGCCTCGCTGGAACGCGCTTATGGCTTGTTCCTCCGGGTCCGACCGCGGCTTCAGAAACGCGCAGGCACGAAGGCGGCCTCGTGAGGCCGCATCCGGATCCGCACGGGCCCGATCAGGAAAGCGTCTGGTCCTATCCACGGCCACCGATCGCCCTGCCGACCAAGGCGCGCATCATGGTAGAGCATGGCGGAACGACCATCGCCGACACGGAGCGCGCGGTTCGCACGCTCGAGACCAGCCACCCGCCAAGCTATTACATCCCTCTCGCCGATGTCGATCACACGCTGCTGCGCGCGGCAGGCGAGGGCGGTTCCTTCTGCGAGTGGAAGGGAATTGCCGTTTATTGGGACATCGTGGTCGGCGGCAGCGTGCTTGCGCGGGTGGGTTGGAGCTATCCCGATCCAAGCCCTGGTTTCGCGATTCTGCGCGATCATGTCGCCTTCTACGCCAGCGCCTTCGATCGTTGCACCGTCGACGGCGAGGCGGTTCTGCCGCAGCCCGGCGGCTTCTACGGCGGCTGGATCACGTCTGGGGTCACGGGGCCGTTCAAAGGCGTGCCGGGGAGCCGGGGATGGTGACGACGTGAGCGACGATTATGGTCGGCGGCCGCGCGCGGTGCCGCGCGGGCGCCTCGCCCGCTTCGGCCAGTTCGGCCGGCTTGCCGCCGGTGTCGCCGGGGGCATGATGGCGGAGAGCGTCCGCCGCCTTGCCGACGGCGAGCGCCCGCGGCTTCGCGACATCATGCTGACGCCCGGCAACATCGCCACCATCGTGGAGCGTCTGTCCCACTTGCGCGGTGCGGCGATGAAACTCGGGCAGATGATTTCGTTGGATGCCGGCGATCTGCTCCCTGCCGAACTCACCGAGCTGATGGGGCGCCTGCGCGAGCACGCGCATCACATGCCTCCGGCGCAGCTGGAGCGGGTGCTGACCGCGGAATGGGGCGCTGATTGGCGAAAGCGTCTCCGATCGTTCGACGCGGAGCCAATGGCGGCCGCGTCGATCGGCCAGGTCCATCAGGCCGTGGCGTTGGACGGGCGGCGACTGGCGATCAAGGTCCAATATCCCGGCGTCGCCGAGAGCATCGACGCCGATGTCGACAACGTCGCGACACTGCTGCGTGTGTCGAGTCTTCTGCCCGGGGATCTGGACATCGGCGCGCTGCTCGCTGAGGCGAAGCGGCAGCTTGCAGAAGAAACGGACTATGTTCGGGAGGCCGGCCACCTCGCTTCGTTCGAACGCTTGCTGGCGGCGGACGCGGCGGTCGTCGTCCCGCAGTTGGTTCCCGAGCTCAGCACCGGACGCGTGCTGGCGATGACCTATGTCGAGGGCGACCCGATCGAGACTTTGGCGGATGCGCCGCAGGCCCGGCGGGATACGGCGATGACGCGCCTGATTTCGCTGGTTTTGCGTGAGATGTTCGACTTCGGGATCATGCAAACCGACCCCAATTTCGCCAATTACCGGTATCAGCGCGACACCGGACGGTTAGTGCTGCTCGATTTCGGGGCGGTGCGCAGGGTCGCTCCGGCGACCGCGGAGGCCTATCGCGCGGTCATCCGCGCGGGCCTCAGCGGCGACCGCGACGGCGTGCGTGACGCTGCGCTGGCTGCGGGTTTCATCGGCCCAGCGGTCGTGGCCCGTCATCGGAAGAGAGTCGACGGGATGATCGACGTGATCACCGGCGAGTTCGTCCGCCCAGGGCCGTTCGATTTCGGGAATCGTCGGTTCGTCGCAAGCCTTCGCGATCAGGGCCTGGAGCTCGCGGCCGATCGCGCGAACTGGCACATTCCGCCTGCCGACATCCTGTTCGTGCAGCGCAAGATCAGCGGTACCGCCCTGCTGGCCGCGCGCCTTCGTGCACGGGTCGACATGAGGGAGCTGATCGCTCCCTATCTTCGGCGCGTCGGCAGCGACGAAAGGGCCGTCACGCTTCCGTAAGGCGCCAGTCCCGGCAATGAGCGAGCGGGACGGGGTTCACGAGCACGAACCAGGGCGCTGGAGGCGAATACATCCTGGGCAAGCCAGCCTTAATGCGACGCTTACCATTTCGGGGTTACGGTGGCGGCCTCCCGAAACGCGAGTCCTGGATATGAAGAGCTGCCTCGTCGTCGACGATTCAAAAGTGATCCGGAAGGTTGCTCGACACATCCTCGAGGGCCTCGATTTCACTGTTCGGGAAGCCGGCGATGGCCGGGAGGCGCTCGCCTGCTGCGAAGAGACTATGCCGGATCTCGTGCTCCTGGATTGGAACATGCCGATCATGGGCGGAATCGAGTTCTTGCGAACGCTCAGGCAGCGCAGCTTCGCTACCCAGCCCAAGGTGGTTTTCTGCACTACCGAAACCGATGCGGCACACATCCGGGCGGCGATCGACGCCGGCGCGAACGAATATCTGATGAAACCGTTCGATCGCGAAACGCTCGAGATCAAGCTGGAAATTGCCGGCGTCATGTGACGAGAGCGTGGCCCTTCCAGTGCCAAGACTGGTTGTGGACGTTCATCATATCGGCGCATTGCTGTTGGCTGGAGCAAGCAAGGATCAGGCTCGAAGATCCGGAATGTCGTTGCGACACGTGGCAACGGGCGCCGATTGATCCGCCTCGTTCACAGTGATGACTTGCCGGTCTTCCATGGAGCGGCAGCGCACAGCTCTCATTATCCGGGAGCAGTTTGCACTTCAGGCACGGCAATCACGTAAGTAAATTGGCCGGGTGCGTCGGAAGCACCGTGCGGCATGCCCGCGTTGCAACGATCGGGTGCCTGCAGGAGCAAGCGCCGGGCGTCCCCGTCGAAGCTCACCGTCGCCACAGCGCTATTCGTCAATTCTCGCGAAGCGCGCTGTCGCGGATCTGGATCAGCGGACCCAGGATGTAGTCGAGGATCGTCTGCCGGCCGGATCGGATATTGACCTCGGCGGTCATGCCAGGCGTCACCGGCTTGTTCCAGCGGCCGGTATCGGCGCTGAGGCGGACGCGATAGAAGACCTCGCCTTTCTGATCCTGCACGATGTCGGGCGACACATCGAGCACCTTCCCTTCGAGGCCGCCGTAGATGCTGGAATCGTAAGCCGAGATCTTGATCTGGGCCGGCAGCCCGGGCCAGATCTGGCCGCGATCGCGGGGGGCGACCCGCGCCTCGACCATGACGGTCTTGTCGACCGGAACGATCTCCGCGATCGGCTCGCCGCCCTTGATCACGCCGCCGACGGTCTGGATGTAGAGTTTGTTGACGATCCCGTCCATCGGCGCGCGGACCTCTTCGCGGGTGGCCTTGTCCTGAGCAGCGCCATATTGTTCGTCCGCCTTCGAGAGTTCGAGGCGCAGCTGTGCGGCTCGCTCCTTTGTTTCCTCCATCTCGCGCGTCCAGATCTCGTTGCGGCGGGCGGCGGATTCGCCGAGCGCGGCGTTCGTCTGGGGTATCTCGTTCTGAACGTCGGCGATGCGCGTACGCAGCGCCAGCAGGGCGGCGCGCTTGTCGAGGACGTCGCGCTCCGAGATCGCGTCCTCCGCAAGTGCCCGCTCGAGCTTGTCGAGTTGTATCATCATCAACTTTTCCTCGCTGCGCAGATTGCCGAGACGCGCCTGCAGCGAGCCTATTTCCGCACGCTTGGCACGGGCCTGCTCGTCGATGATGCCGGTCTGCTGCCCGCGCTGCGCCCGCCGCGAGTAGAACAGGCTGACCTCGCTCTGGGCGATCTCGGGGGCCTGGACGGCGAGCTCCTCGGGCACTGCGAAATCGCGTGCTCCCGAAACTTCCGCATCCATGCGCGCAAGCGTGATCTTCTTGGCGACGACATCGGTTTGGGAATTCTGCAGCTCGGCGCCGGTATAGGCATTCTCGATGCGCAGCAGCACCTGCCCCTTGCGGACGCGCATGCCCTCCCTGACGAGGATTTCCTGGGCGATGCCGCCCTCGAGATGCTGGACGATCTGATTCTGCACCGACGGGAGCACCCGTCCAGTCCCGCGGGCAACCTTGTCGATCGAGAAGAAGGAAGCCCAGGCTACGAACGTCACCGTCAGGACGACCAGCGCCCGAAGCACCCAGGCCTGCCGGTCGGTGCGGCCGCGCGCGCTCCACGGGGCGACATTCCCGATCGGGATGCCGGGGCGCGCGATGCGGCCTGCCAGTGCGGCCTGCGCTTCCGAGCCGTGCACGTTCTCGAACAGGCTTGCGCCGCCAAGGGCGAGAATGATTCGGTCTCGAAGACGGCTGAGCAACATTTACGCGTCCCTGTCACAAATTTGCGAGCCGCGTTTACCAGTCATTATCCTTAATAATGTTTAACGCGCCTTCGAAGATTTTGCGGAGTGAGCGTAGTGGTGCAAAACGCTGGACCTGAAACGGCGCGCAAGGACAGCCTCGTCGATCAGATTTGGAGGCGGCTGCGCCGCAGGTCTGCCGCGACCGCGGAACGGGCGGCCCGGCGCATCGCCGACGGGGAGACCCCGTTCGCGCCGCTGCCGATCGTTCACGGACTGGAGCGCCTCAGTGCATTGTGCGGCAAACCCGCCGGACGTTCCCATCTTACGGCAGGCCTGCCTGTCCATGACGGCGACCTCGATCCACGCTTTGCAGCCTTCGCAATGGCGCGGGTCGGGCTCGACGCCCGCTGGCAAACGATCTCGCTCGCGACGGTCGCCACCCATGATCTGCCGGCATTGGTGCCGCTCTACGACGGAGGAGTGATCCTTCTCCTGTGCGTGCAGGCAAGAAGCGGGACTGCGACCATCGTCGACGCCTCGGGGGAGCACGATGTCGCGATCGCGGATCTGCACGATTCGATGCGCGGCGAGATGCTCGTGTGCGGCCACCTCGATCCGGAGAACGGCCTCGATGAGGAAGCCGAGCGCTCCTTGCTCCAGCGCAATCCTCGGCTCTGGCTGGTCGGCACCTTTCTTTCGGAAAAGAAGCGGCTGTGGCAGCTTCTTCTCGCGGCCTTGTTTCTCAACCTCTGTGCCCTTGCGATCCCGCTCTACATGCGCGCGATCTACGACCGGGTGGTCCCGAACCTCGCGATCGAGTCGCTCTGGGCTCTTTCGGTAGGCATGGTTCTGGTGCTCGTCTTCGAATATTTCTTCCGCAGCATCCGCGGCGCCTTCGTCGATGCCGTGGCCCTCAAGGTAGGACAGGTGGTGCAGCACCGCGCCATGCATGCGATCCTGCACGCGAGAATGGCGAACGGCGGCAAAAGCGCCGGCGCGTTCATGGTCGGCTTGCGCGACACCGAGCAACTGGCCGCCCTGGCGCCCCTGGCGCTGGTAACCTTCCTCGTCGACATACCCTGCTTCTTCGGCTTCCTCGCTTTGATCGTCATGCTCGGGGGAACCGCGGTGGCAGGGCCGCTGATCGGCGGCGCCGGCCTGGTGATCGTCGGGCTGATCGCCAATTACGCGCTGAAGCTCGCCAGCAACCGCACCTCGAAACTCATGCAGGCGCGCAACAATCTGGTTGTCGAAGTCGCCGACGGCTGGTCGACGATCAAGGCGAACCAGGCCGAAGGCCTCTTCCTGCGCCAGTGGGACATCGTTGCCGACCATATTGGTGTCGGCACCAAGGGTGTGCGCCACTGGAACGAGATCCTCGGCGGCATGTCCGCGTTGCTGGTGCAGGCCGTCACCGTCCTCGTCGTCGTGATCGGGGTGTTCCAGATCAAGGACGGGATCATGACCACCGGCGCGCTCGTTGCGGTGACCATGTTGACCGGCCGGGCCATGGTTCCGGTTTCCTCTGCCGTCGGCATGGTCGGCAAGCTCTACCAGGCGCTTGCACAATTCCAGGGCCTCGCGCAAATTCTCGCGACGCCGCCCGAGCGAGCCTTGTCCGATCCTTCCATCCGCCCGCATCGGGTGCGTGGGGACATCCGCCTCCAGGCGCTGTCGCATCGTTTCGAGGGCGCCAGCGAGGACAGCCTTACCGACATCGGCTTCAAGGTCAGCCCCGGCGAGAAGATCGCCCTGATCGGCAAGTCTGGATCGGGCAAGTCCACGTTGCTGCAGCTGATTGGCGGACTGATCGAGCCCATGTCGGGCGGCCTGACCGTCGATGGCCACGCCATCGGGCAATATGCGCCGTCCTTCCTCCGGCAACACATCGTCTATGGGGCGCAGGACGCAGCCCTGTTCGACCGCTCGATCTGGGAAAATATCCTGCTCGGCATGCCTGAGCCGGACGACCGCATCGTTGAGCAGGCGGTTCGTGCATCCGCTCTCGACAACTTCGTCAGCCGCACCGTCGAGGGCTATGGGCGGAAGATCGGCCCCCGTGGGCAACGACTGTCCGGCGGACAACGTCAGTGTCTGCTGCTCGCGCGCGCCTTGGTGCGCAATCCCTCGGTGTTGCTGCTCGACGAGCCGACTGCCGCCATGGACATCGCCTGCGAGACCATGGTGATCAACGGATTGCGCGAGGCGACCGCGGACAAGACGGTGATCGTCGCTACGCACCGCATGGCGTTGCTCGAGCTGGTCGATCGCGTGATCTGGCTCGAGGACGGCAAGGTCAAGGCCGACAAGCCGCGCGACGAAATCGTCGGGCTGATGCGGAGCGGCCCGGGCGCCGCCACTGCGCAAGCTGCCTAACGTAGCCTTAACCAATGCTTAGGGCTGGCTGCGTTATGGCGCCGAAGTCGGCGCGTGCGCGGGGCGAGGGGAATTCGAGTGGCAGGTGCATCCGCCGAAGGAGAAGTCAATCACTGGCCGGCGTTCGTCGACGTGCTGACGACCGTCATCATGGTGGTGACCTTCCTGCTCGTGATCATGAGCGCGGCCGTGATGACGCTGTCGCAGCGCGTCATGCAGAATTTCAAGGACCAGCTGATCGCGCAGGAGCAGCACAAGAAGGACCGCGCCCGCAGTGGATCGGACGCAGCGGTGAAAGCCGGGGATCCCGCCGGCAAATCGCCTTCGCCGGAGGCGGACCCCGGGACTTCGGTCGCGGAGCTGGGCGACGTGCTGAGGACCGAAACCCCGGTCGCAGGCGAGCCGCTCACCATCCGCACGCGCGATACCGAGGACATGCTCAAGTTGAAGGTCAAGGCGCTCGAGCAGCCCGACAGCCGCAAGGGCGTGGAGGTAAAGACCGGGGACGTGCTCCTGCGCATCGACTTCGAGCCGAGCGCAGTGAAATATGACGCCGGCAACGCCGCCAAGGTGCTCGCCTTCCTCAAGAGCAAGTCGCGGCCCGGTCTCACCTACGAGATCTGGTCGTTCGCGCCGCAGGCGGCCTCCGTCACCGACGCGCAGCGGCTGTCTTATTATCGGGCGGCGATGACCCGCAACATCCTCATAGAGGCAGGCATCCCGCCAAGCCAGATCCAGGCCCAGGTCCGCGTCACCGACGCAGCCTCCAAGGACGGTCACAACGTCCGCGTCGTGCTGAAGCCCTGAAGGACGATAGTCGATGACGATGGAAAAAAAGATCAAGTCCGAGCTCTCCAAGATGGGCGGCATCATGGCCGTGCTCGTCCTGCTCGGCATCTACGCGCACGAATTCGTGATTGCAGGGCTCCAGGCGAAGCTGGTGCTCAATCTGTCGATCTTCATCCTGGCGGGAGTCGCCGCCTGGGTGGCGTTCCGCCATGTGTTCTCGCTCAAGAACGAGACGATCGCGCTCAAGGCGCTTCAGGTCGACTACGGCAACCGCCGGCGGCGACCGGTCAATCCGTATCGTCACCCGGCGGTGGTGTTCAACGAGCCCGAACTGCTCGGCCACGGCTATCGGATGATCACCGAGGAGCTCAGCAAGCAGGGCGAGGTCAAGATTTCGAACTCGACGGTGCAGATGCTGCTCCATGACGTCGATGCGCGGATCAACGACCGCAAGTCGACGATCATGTATTTCTCCGGCCTGATGGTGTTCCTTGGCCTGCTCGGCGCGTTCATGGGGTTGATGAAGACGGTCCATTCCGTGTCGGATCTGATCGGCGCGATGGACCTTTCCGCGACGGCCGGCGTCGACGGCATGGCCAAGATGATCGACGGGATGAAGGCGCCGCTCAATGGCATGTCGGTAGGCTTCTCGTCGTCCTTGTTCGGCCTGCTGACCTCGATGGTGCTCGGCGCGCTGGAGCGCTGCATGACGAGCGCGATGAAAGCTTTGCGCAACGAGTTCGAGCACTGGCTGTCGAACGTCGCCGATCTCGAGTCGAACAATGCCGGCCGCCAGGCCGGGGAAGTCCATGTCACGGTGGACGGCGACTTCGCCGAAATGCGCGCCTTGCTCGCGGCGAGCAACGAACAGCTCGAGCGACTGTGCAGCGCCGCCATCCATGCCGCCGACGACGAAGCGAGGACCCGGGCGGCGCTCGCCGGCGTGGCAGGATCGGTCGTGAGCCTCACCGAAACGGTGGAGAGGCTGCACGATCCCAAGCCGCTGCTCCAGCCGATCGCCGATGTGGTGACCGAACTCGCCGCCAACCAGACCGCGATCCTGATGCAATTCAAGGCGCTGAACGAGCAGGCCAAGGAAGACCGGGGTCACGTCACCGCTCTGCTGACCGGAATGACCGCGGCCGTCGAGCGGATGAACACGCTCGATGGCAGTCGTCTTCATGACCAGTTCGAGCGGCTGGCCACATTGATGGCCGAGGATCGCCTCGATCGCCGTCACTCGCTGCGCCCGGCCGTGCGCGGCCGCGGATTCTGGGCGTCGCTCGTCAAGGCGCTCTCGGGATGGAAGGCCATCGTCAGGACCAAGAGCTCAAGGGCCGCCAAGCCCGCGGGCGATAACGCCGATGGCTCCGCCGCGGATTCGCTTGCCGCCGGTGCCGAAGCCGCGATCGGCTCGGACGCCGGGCTGAACGCTCCCCGGCGGGCAATCGACATGCTCCGGCGCCGCCTCAATGCCGAGACGAGCGATGACGAGAGCGAGATGCGGCCGAAGGCCGCACCGCCGGCTCGCCGGACGACTGGACGAGGGGAATGAAGATGAAGCTTGGACTGCCCGCTCTGTTCCAGCGCCGCAGCCGGAGGATCGACCGGTCCTTCATCCGCTTTTCGTGCGCGCTCGACAGCGAGATGACCCTGCTCGACCGGGTCATGAGCTTCGAAGGACGGATCATCGACATCTCGCGGGGCGGCGCGCTGTTCCGTCCAAAGCTTGCCTATATCATGCGGCGTTCCGCTGTGCCGGTCTGTATTCACTGGGGCAGCGAGGAACTGTTCGGGCAGATCGTCGCGACGTCGCCCGCCGGGTTCAGCATTCGGTTCGACGAGCCGATCGAGGAGGATCTGTTCGACGAACTGACCGCGGATCTTCGGGTGACGCCCCGCGCGGCCGCCTGACCGGTACGGCATGCGTGCGGCCCCCCGGCGGCTGCACGCGACCTCCCTGATATCAGCCTAAACGCGTTGTTAACCCTGATTCTTTACGCGCTTCCCTGAGATCCGGGGGTTGCGAATATGACAGGGCAGGTGACGAGAACGCGGGTTGCGCTGGTTGCAGCATCGGCTTTGCTGATGGCGCAGGCACAAGGCGCACAGGCGGCACAAGGGCAGGACCTGCCCGTTGCTCCCGTGCAGGAAAGCTCCGACACTGCCGTTCCGATGCCGCAGCCGGGGTCCGACGGCGACGATCGTTCGGAGCTTCCGCTCGAGACGGAATCCCTGCGCGACGCGATCGTCGAGTCGCTCAAGAGCAATCCCGACATTCAGATCGCACTCGCCAAGCAGGACGACGCCAAGTTCGGGGTCGACGAAGCGCGCGCCGGCTACATGCCGCATGTCGACATGCAGGTGTCCTACGGTCCCGAGATCGTGCGCCAGGACAAAGTGACCGGCGACTGGAACAAAAGGTTCGAAGGCAGTGTCACGGTTACCCAGAATGTCTGGGATTTCGGCGCGACGAGCAACGACATCAAACGGGCCAAGGCAAGCTACCGGGCGATGAACTGGGCGACCCGCGAGCAGATCGAGGCGATTACGTTCGACATCACCAATGCCTATCTTGGGATGCTCCAGCAGCAGAAGCTCATCGAGCTGACCAATGACGAGCTCGCCGCGACCCGCAAGATCCTGCGGATGATCACCGTCCAGAAGGAGCTCGGCCTCACCACTCAAGCCGATGTCGATCGCGCCAAGGCAAGGGTCGAGAACATCCAGTCGACCCTGCTCGACCGGCAGAGCGCGCTCCAGCAGGCGCGCGACACCTACAAGCGTCTGACCGACCGCGTCCCGGGCCGGGCCGCCGATCTCCCGCAGACCGGACCGGCGCTGCCGCCGAACGTCGATGCGGCCATCGACATGATCGATCGGCACAGCCCGCGGATGGCGCAGGCGGTCGAGGACCGGCGCTCACTCGACCGGCAATATGCGAGCCAGAAGGGAACCTTCTTTCCCCGCGTCGGCGTCCAGTTCCAGGGCAATCACCGCTACGACGTCCTCGGCCGCACCGGTCTGGTCCAGGACGCCCGCGGCATGGTGACCCTGTCCTACAATTTCCTGAACGGCGGCGCGGACGTCGCGATCCGCAACCGTATCGGCGCGCGTCTTCGCCAGGCGGATTTCGAGCTCGATCGCCGGCGCCGCGAAGTCGAGCAGGACCTGCGTGCCGATTTCGAATCGCTCGGGGCCGCCCGCCAGAAGATCGCTACCATCGGGTCCGAGATCGCGTCCGGCGAGCGGGTCGCCGACCTTTACCGCCAGCAGTTCAAGGAGGGGCGGCGCTCCGTCTTCGATCTCCTCGACAGTCAGCAGGTGCTGTTCAACGCCCGCGCCAACGCGGTCTCGAACGACATCGCCATGAAGCTCGCCGAATATCGAGTCCTGCAGAAGCTCGGGGGGCTGTTCGACCTGGTCAGCGATGGCCAGAAACTGCCGCCGATCGCAACCCCGGCACCGCGCCCGCGGCCGCAGGCGGACTGATCGCCCAAACCCGCGCAAGCGCGAGGGTAAATGCGATTTTCAGCAAATTTCAACGGTCTGGCCCGTACACCGGCTGCCGAACGTCAAGGGAATGATGGCAATGGCGCAGGCAGCGAAGTCGGAAGCCGCGACAAGCGGCGCGAAGGCGACCGCCGACGGCGATGCGCCGCCTCCCTTTCAAGACGCGATGATCGAGCCGGTTGCCGACGCGGATACCGGCCGGGCGCCGCTCGGCGCTGCCAAGGTCGTCAACCTGAGCGCCGACGACAAGGCCATGCTCGGCATTCCGTTCGCGCCGTTCAAGGCCGAGATCGTCGACGTCGACGTGATCCTGATCTTCGAGGACGGCACCAAGATCATCATCCCCGGCATGGCGCTGGCAGCCTTTTCCGGCCGCAAGGCTATGCTGATCTTCACCGACAAGGAAGTCACCGGGCAGGAGGCGGTGGCGACGGTCGGGGAGATACGCGAGCAGACGGCGTCGCTCGCCCTCTCATCGATCGAGACGGAGCAGCCCGCTGCCCCCCGGGCGGGTCCGGAACCGGAGGCGGAGGGGGGCGCCGTTCAGCCGGATCAGTCCGCACGCAGCCAGGCCGATGCCGCCGCCAAGGAGGAGTCGAGCCACAAATATGACGAGGAACATCGCGCGCTGACCGAAAAGATCAGCAACACGCGGTCCTCCTCGCCCTCGCCCCCGAGCCAGCCATCGGCACGCGCCCTGGAGCCGGCGCCCGAGGATGCGATCGGCCCGGCCGGCATCGGCAAGCTCGTGCCGACCCTCAATTTCAAGCTGTTCAATTCCGAAGGCGTCACCACGACTTCGGTGAACGGCCAGGCGGTCATCAAGGGCGACACAGGCGGACCCGGGTCGTCCAAGGATGCCGGCTACACTGCGCAGAGCGCCAGGGAGACGATCACCGGATCGTCGGCCGATGACGTCATCTTCGCCGACAATCCCGCACATGCGCCCGCCGGCGCGACCATGCGCGTCCTCCACGTCGAAGCGATGGTGCCGAGCGCAAACCTGCAATTGCTGCAGGTCCTCGTTCCCTCGCTTCCCGAAGGCTACAGCATCGCCAACGCCACCCGGACCGAGAAGGGTTGGCTGGTCACGGTCGACACCGGGAGTATCGAGAAGCTCACCACGCTGACCGATGCGGCGGGCGTCGCGGTCCCCGTGCCGGCGAGCCAGTCGGCCTTCGGATTCGACCTGCAGCTGATCTACAGCCTCCCGGCAAGCGGCCAGGCGGCTGACAGCAGCGGGTTCCAGGACGAATTCTTCCTGCCGGTGCAGCTCGGCCTGTCGACCGACGGCAAGACCAGCACCAACGCAGTCGAGGTCTCGACCCATTTCGGGATCCGTATCGTCAACGCCGCCGGCGACATGGTGGTCACCGACCCTGTCACCGGCGATCCGATCCACGTGCTGTTCTCCAACCCGCCGGGCAACATCATCTCGGCCGGAGGCGGCAATGACCGGATCCATGCCGGCGCTGGCGATGATCAGATCGACGGCGGGGCGGGCGCGGATGTGGTCGACTACAGCCTGTCCAATGCGGCGGTCCAGGCAGACCTCGGCGCCCGCAAGGGCGACGGAGGCTATGCGCGAGGCGACGCCTATGAAGGTGTCGAAGGCCTGGTGGGTTCCGATTTCAACGATGTGCTGAGGGGCGACGGCGGCGACAACAGCCTCGACGGGGGCAAGGGCGCCGACCGGCTGGAAGGCGGTGCGGGCTTCGACACCGTCGACTATGGCGCCGCCTTCGACGGCGATGATGCGGACGCCGCCGCCGGGGTCGAGATATTCCTCGACGGCACGGCTTCTCGCGGCGGAACCGCGGAGGGCGATACGCTCGTCGGCATCGATCATGTGCTCGGCACCTCCGGCGACGACCGGCTTCACGGCGCCGGCGGGTCGGAGATGCTCGAAGGCCGCAGCGGCGCCGACACGTTCACCGGCAGTGGCGGCGCCGACACGCTCGACGGCGGCGACGGCATCGACCTGGTCGACTATTCGGACGCGGCGGCCGGAGTCACCGCTTTTCTCGACGGCAGAGCCGGCCAAAGCGGGGACGCCGACGGCGACGTGTTGCGGAATATCGAGAATCTGGTCGGATCGGCCCATGACGACCGGCTGACCGGAAACGCCGGTGACAATGTCATCACCGGCGGCAAGGGCGCGGACACGATCGACGGCGCCGGCGGCACCGACAGCGTGGATTTCGGCGGCAGCGAGGAGGGGGTCACCGTCTATCTCGACGGCCGGGCGGGCGCGGGGGGCGACGCCGCGGGGGACACCTATGCCAATGTCGAGATCGTCATCGGCTCGAAGCAGGACGACCGCTTCGTCGGCGACATCGGCGGCGAGACCCTGATCGGCGGGGCGGGGGACGACAGTCTGGAAGGCGCCGCCGGCGCCGACATGCTGGACGGCGGCGACGGGTTCGACATTGCAAGCTACGAAGGCGCGTCGCGCGGCGTGCGCGTCGCGCTCGACGGCTCGGTGCTGGACGGCGGCGATCCGGCGGGTGACAGGTTCGTCAGCATCGAAGGGCTCCGAGGCTCCGGGTTCGACGATACTCTGATTGGAACGGCGGGTGACGACCTGCTTCTCGGAGGCGGCGGCGACGACAGCCTGTTGGGGCTCGGCGGTGCCGATCGACTGGACGGCGGCGACGGGTTCGACACGGTCGATTATGGATTGTCTCGCTTCGCGGTGAACGTCGACCTCGGCGGCGGACTGTCCGAGGGCGGCGACGCCGACGGGGACCGGCTGACCGGAATCGAGCATGTGATCGGCTCCGCCCTCGATGATCGCCTGTCCGGCAGCGCGGCGGACGACCGGCTCGAAGGCCGAAGCGGCGACGACGTGCTTCGGGGCGGTGCCGGCGCGGACATCCTCCAGGGCGGCGAGGGCGCCGACACCGCCGATTACGGCGGCTCGGCGAGCGGGGTCAGCGTCTCCCTTGACGGCAGGAGCGGCGTCGGCGGCGATGCGGAAGGCGACAGGCTGTCGGGGATCGAACGGCTGGTCGGCTCCGCGAATGCCGACCGGCTCGACGGCGATGCCGGTGACAATGTTCTGGCCGGCGGTGCCGGCGACGACGTGCTTTCGGGCGGACTCGGCGCTGATCAGCTGCAAGGCGGCGACGGGTTCGACACGGCCGACTATTCGGCAGCATCAGGGGCCGTGACCGTCCGGTTGGACGGCAACGGCTCGACCGGCGATGTCGCCGAAGGCGACCGGCTGACCGGGGTCGAGCGTGCCGTGGGCGGGGCCTATGCCGACACTCTGATCGGCGACAGCGGCGACAACGTCCTCGACGGCGGCGCCGGCGACGACCTGTTGATCGGTGGCCGCGGTGCGGACGAGCTGGTCGGCGGCACCGGCAACGACACTGCCGATTATTCGGACTCGGCGGCGGGCATCTCGATCGACCTTCCTGCCGGGATCGGCCGCGGCGGAGCGGCCGAAGGAGACAGGCTGAACGGCGTGGAGAACGTCGCCGGCTCCGTCCACGACGACCGGGTGCAGGGCGACGCCGGCGCAAACCAGCTTTCGGGCAATCTCGGCGACGACATCCTCGAGGGCGGCGCCGGAGCCGACCGATTGGATGGCGGCGGCGGCAACGACATCGCCGATTATGCGAGGTCGAATTCGGCTGTCGAGGTTGCTCTCGACGGGAGTGCCGGGGTTGGCGGCGATGCCGACGGAGACCGGCTCCTGGATGTGGAAGGCCTTCGCGGCTCCGCATACGGGGACAGGCTTGCCGGTAACGACGGCGCCAACAGCCTGCTCGGAGGCGGCGGCGACGACCTGCTTCGCGGCGGCATGGGTGCCGATCGGCTGCTCGGCGGCGACGGCGTGGACACTGCGGATTATGCAAATTCGGCGTCCGCCGTCATGGTGTCCAACGATGGTTCGCTGGGGCTCGGCGGCGATGCCCAGGGTGACACGCTGGACGGTATCGAGCGGATCGTCGGATCCGCTTTCGACGACAGCCTTGCGGGCGGTGCCGGCGACGACTTGCTCGTCGGCAACAGCGGCGACGATCGGCTGCAGGGCGGCGGCGGAGCCGACATGCTCGAGGGCGGAAGTGGCCTCGACATCGTGGATTACAGCCGTTCGCACGAAGCCGTTATTGCTGGCCTCGACGGGCGTGAAAACCGCGGCGGAGATGCCGAGGGCGATCGTTTCAGCGGCGTCGAAGGCCTGTCCGGTTCGGCCTATTCCGACACCTTTTACGGCTCCGGCAGCGAAGAGCGGCTGAGCGGGCAAGGCGGCAACGACATCCTGGTCGGATCGGCAGGCGGCGACCTCCTCGACGGCGGCGCCGGTTTCGACACCGTCGACTATGGCGGATCGGATTCGGGCGTCTCCGTCAATCTCACCACCGGCAGTGCTTCCGGTGGGCAGGCCGACGGCGATACCCTGAGCGGCATCGAAAGCGTCGCCGGTTCGGCTTTCGACGACTTCCTCACCGGTTCCGAGGATGGCGACACGTTGCGCGGGGGCAGCGGCGACGACCTGCTCTCGGGCCGTGCGGGCGCCGACACGATCGACGGCGGCGCTGGCCTCGATACGGCCGATTATTCGGCCAGCACCAGCGGTATCTCGCTGACCCTGGACGGAAGCATCGGCAGCGGCGGTGATGCGGCGGGGGACCATGTCGAGGGCGTCGAGCATATCGTCGGCTCCGAATATTCCGACACGATCACCGGTGTCGGCGCGGACGAGATGTTCGAGGGCGGAGCGGGCGACGATCGCCTTGCCGGCAGCGGCGGCCGCGACACTCTGGTCGGCGGGATCGGCGACGATCGCCTCGATGGCGGGGACGCCGACGACCGGCTCGAAGGCAATGAGGGCGACGACCTTTTGCGCGGCGGCGCGGGACGCGATCGGCTCGAGGGTGGCGCCGGGTTCGACACCGTCGATTATTCGGCGTCGTCCGCAGGCGTCTCGGTCGATCTCGGCACAGGTCTCGGTTTGGGCGGCGATTCCGAAGGTGACGTGCTCGGCAGCATCGAGGCAGTCGTCGGCTCGTCCTTCGCGGACAGGATGCTCGGCGGCGCATGGGCCGATACGTTCGACGGCGGTGCCGGTGACGATCATCTGTCGGGCGGAACGAACGGCGACACGTTGCGCGGCGGCGTCGGCGACGACCAGCTCGACGGCGGTGGGGGCGCCGACTTGCTCGACGGCGGCGACGGCCACGACGTGGTGGATTATAGCGGCTCGAGCGCCGGCGTTTCGATTTCCCTCGACGGATCGGCGGGACTTGGCGGCCAGGCAACCGGCGACAGCCTGGTCGGGATCGAGGAAGCGATCGGCAGCGGCGGCGCCGACATCATCATCGGCACCGGCGTGGACGAGATATTGCGCGGCGGCGGCGGCGACGACCGGCTGCAGGGCGGCGGCGGCGCCGACCTGCTCGACGGCGGCGCCGGCAGCGACACTGCCGATTACGGCACTTCCTCGGGCGCGGTAACGGTCGATCTCGAGAGCGGCACTGGACATGGCGGCCATTCCGAAGGTGACCGGCTGACATCGATCGAGCGGCTGGTCGGTTCGTCCGGCAGCGACGTCCTTCGGGGTGCTGCCGCCGAGGACAGGATCGAAGGCGGCGGCGGTGACGACCTGCTCGTGGGCCGCGGCGGCGACGACAGTCTCGAGGGCGGTGTGGGCAACGATGTGCTCGAAGGCGGCGCCGGTGCGGACGTGCTCGAGGGCGGCGCCGGAACCGACACCGTGGATTATTCCTCGTCCGGGGTCGCTGTCCGGGTCGGCCTCGATGGCGCGACCGGCGCCGGCGGAGATGCCCAGGGCGACGTGCTCGGCGGCATTGAACGGCTGGTCGGTTCGAGCTTCGATGACATGCTCACCGGCGGGATCCAGGCGGACCTGCTGGTCGGCGGCGCCGGCCACGACACGATTTCCGGCGGCAGCGGCGACGATCGCCTCGAGGGTGGCGACGGCGACGACCTGCTCGAGGGCGGCGCCGGGGGTGACGTCCTCGACGGCGGATCCGGTCGCGACACGGTCGACTATTCGGCGTCTGCCCAGGCCGTGACGATCAATCTGGACGGAACGGTGAGCGCCGGCGGCGACGCACGCGGCGACCAGCTTGTCGGCATCGAAAATCTGGTCGGCTCGTCCAACGACGACCGTCTCAGCGGCGCCGCCGCGGACGAGACGATCAGCGGCGGCGGCGGCGACGACATCGTCCGCGGCGGCGGCGGCAGCGACACCCTGCGCGGCGACGGCGGCAATGACCTGCTGGTCGGAGGTACGGGCGCCGACATCCTCGACGGCGGCGCCGGAATCGACACGGCGAGCTATGCCGAGGCGGCGGCCGGTGTGCGCGTGTCGCTCGATGGCTCGAACGGCCAAGGCGGCGAAGCGGCGGGCGACGTCCTCGCCGGCATCGAGAATTTGATCGGCTCCGGGTTCGACGACGAACTCGGCGGTGGGTCCGCGAGCGAGACGATCGACGCCGGTGCCGGCGACGACATCATCCTCGGCAGCGGAAGCGCGGACCTGCTGACGGGCGGAGCCGGGTTCGACACGGTTGATTATCGCGCGTCCAGTGGTGGAATTTCGGTACGGCTCGATGGCTCGACCGGCGCCGGCGGCGACGCGGCGGGCGATCAATATGCCGGGATCGAGGCGATCGTCGGCTCGAACCTCGACGATCTGCTCGGCGGCGGCAGTGCAGCGGATCGCCTCGACGGTGCGGACGGCAACGACATCATTGCCGGCGGCGGCGGCAACGATGCGCTTTACGGCGGCGGCGGCGACGATGTCATCGATGGCGGCGGCGGTGCCGACCTAGTGGACGGCGGCGCGGGGACCGACACCGTCGATTATTCCTCGTCCAGCTCCGGAGTGAACGTCTCGGTCGACGGCAGCACCTCCACGGGCGGCGCCGCCGAAGGCGACAGGCTGCAGAGCGTCGAGACCCTCGTCGGCTCCGGCTTCGACGACATCCTCCGCGGTACCGCCGCGGCCGATCGGCTGACCGGCGGGGCCGGCGACGACATTCTCGAGGGCCGCGGCGGCGCCGACGCGCTTCGCGGCGGCGACGGTCTCGACACCGCCGATTATTCGGGGGCCGCCGGCGGGATCGCGGTGTCGCTTGCCACCGGGAGCGGCACGCTCGGCGATGCGGCGGGCGACATGCTCGACAGTATCGAGCGGGTCGTCGGATCCGTGCATGACGATGTCGTCGACGGCTCGTCCGCGTCCGATCGGATCGAAGGCGGCGCCGGCAACGACATCCTCCGGAGCGGCGCTGGAGACGACCGGGTTTCCGGCGGTGCAGGCGACGACCTGATCGACGGCGGCGCCGGCGCCGATGCGGTCGATGGCGGCAGCGGCATCGATACCGCGGATTATTCCGCCTCCGCGATCGGGGTGCAGGTGCGGCTGGACGGATTTGCAAGCACCGGCGGTCTTGCCGAGGGCGATGTCCTCACCGGTGTCGAGGTCGCGCACGGCTCGGCTTTCGCCGATATCCTCAGCGGTTCGGCCGCCGACGAGCAGCTTCGCGGCGGTGGCGGCGACGACCTCCTCCGCGGCGGCGCCGGCGCGGACAGGCTCGAGGGCGGCGGCGGGATCGACACGGCCGATTATTCACAGGCGGGTACCGGCGTGGCCCTGAGCCTCACGAACGGAGGAAGTTCCGGCGAGGCGGCGGGAGACAGTTTCTCCGGGATCGAGATTGTCCAGGGCTCCGATTTCGGCGACCGGCTGGAGGGATCGGCCGCCGGCGATACGCTGCGCGGCGACGCCGGCGACGACGTGCTCGACGGCGCCGCGGGCGCGGACGCGATCGAGGGTGGCACAGGCGACGACGTGCTGCGCGGCGGCGCAGGCGCGGACATGGTCGACGGCGGGGCCGGCAGCGATACCGCCGATTACTCCACCTCCGGCGCTGCGGTCGCGATCAACCTGGACGGTTCTCTTTCGGCCGGCGGCGACGCTCAGGGCGATACCCTGGTGTCGATCGAGAACGTCACCGGGTCGGCATTCGCCGATGCGATCACCGGCACCAGCCAGAACGAGGCGCTCGACGGTGGCGACGGCGACGACCTGCTGCGCGGTCTCGGCGGTTCGGACCGGCTACGCGGGGGCGCCGGCAGCGACACGATGTTCGGGGGCAGCGGCGCGGACGTGATCGACGGCGGAGCGGGCTTCGACGTCGCGAGCTACGCGGAATCGACGGCCGGGGTGGTGGTGCGGCTGGACGGCGGTCCAAGCAGCGGCGGCGACGCCGCGGGCGACACGCTGAACGGGATCGAGGGCCTTGTCGGCTCCGCCTTCGCCGACACGCTCACCGGCGGCACCGCCGACGACGTGCTCGATGGCGGCGCCGGGGATGACCTGGTGGTCGGAGGCGCCGGGAACGACATGCTCCGGGGCGGGACCGGAGACGATCTCCTGGTCGGCGGCAGCGGCGCCGACACGATCGATGGCGGCAGCGGTTCGAACGTGGCGAGCTACGAAGGGGCAACCGGCGGCGTCGCGGTCGATCTTTCGGGCGCGGCCGGCACTGCCGGCGAGGCGGCGGGCGACAGGCTCGCAAATATCCAGACGCTCGTCGGCTCCGCTTTTGCGGACACGCTCGGCGGCGGCGCCGCCGGCGAAACCCTGCGTGGCGGAGCAGGCGACGATCTTCTGTTGGGAAGCGCCGGAGCCGACCTCCTGGACGGCGGCGCGGGCGTGGATCGCGTGAGCTATGCCAGCTCCGGCAGCGGCGTCACCGCCTATCTCGACGGGCGCTCCGGCGTCGGCGGTGACGCGGCAGGCGACACCCTGGTCGACGTCGAGGCGCTTGCCGGATCGTCGCACGACGACGTCCTGGTCGGCGGCGGTGCCGACGACACGATCGCGGGTGCGGGCGGCAGCGACCGGATCGAGGGCGGCGGCGGTGCCGACAGCCTGGACGGTGGTGCCGGCGACGACGTCGTCCTCGGCGGCGACGGCGCCGACCGCATCGACGGCGGTGCGGGCGGCGATACCGCCTCCTATGCGGACTCCGCGAGCGCAGTGAGCGTTGCTCTCGAGGGCTCCGCCGGCAGCGGGGGCACCGCGGCGGGAGACCGGATCGTCAACGTCGAGACCTTGCTCGGCTCCAGCCATGACGACCTCCTCGGTGGCAGCGCGGCGGGCGAGACGCTGTCCGGCGCGGACGGCGACGACCGCCTGCGCGGCAGCCTCGGTGCGGACCGGCTGATCGGTGGTCAGGGCAGCGATGTCGCCGATTATTCGGGGTCGGCGGCTGGCATAACCATCGGTCTCGACGGCGCCGCCGGGATCGGCGGCGACGCCGACGGAGACCGTCTCTCCAGCATCGAGCAGATCACCGGTTCCGGGCTCGCCGACCGCTTGTCGGGCGGGATCGACAGCGAGACGCTCGATGGCGGCGCCGCAGACGACGTGCTCGTCGGAAGCCTCGGCAACGACCGGTTCGTCGGCGGCAGCGGCTTCGACACAGCCGACTATTCCTCGTCCTCGGCGGGGGTGACGGTCGCGACCGACGGAAGCTTTGGCTCGAGCGGCGACGCCGCGGGCGACAGCCTCTTCGGGATCGAGCGTGTCGTCGGCTCGGCCCAGGATGACCGGTTGACCGGTTCAGGCGCCGACGAGACCCTCGAAGGCGGCGACGGCAGCGATTTCCTCTCGGGCCAGGGCGGACGCGATATCCTGCGCGGCGGCAGCGGCGGCGACACGCTGGTCGGCGGCGCCGGCGCGGACTTGCTGGATGGCGGCCTCGGCTTCGATACGGTGAGCTACGCCGGCGTGTCCGGTGCGGTGAGCGTCAACCTTGCGGCCAATAGCGGCGTGGGCAGCGACGCGCAGGGCGATACCTTCGCGAGCATCGAGCAGGTCGTCGGCTCCGACTTCGACGACAGCCTTGTCGGTGGCAGCGGCGACGAGACGCTGGCCGGCGGTGCCGGCGGTGACACGCTTGCCGGGGGCACCGGCAACGACCGGCTGGAAGGCGGCAGCGGCGATGATGTCCTGGACGGCGGCAGCGGCGGCGACGAACTGGTCGGCGGGGCTGGGTTCGACACTGCGGATTATTCGGCGAGCGCGGCTGCCATCGACATCACCCTTGATGGCTCGACCGGTTCCGGCGGGGACGCCGCCGGGGACAGCCTGCTCGGCGTCGAGCGAGTGATCGGCTCGTCTTTGGCAGACACGATCACCGGGGCCTCGGCAGCCGAAGTGATCGAGGGCGGTGCCGGCAACGACCTGCTGATCGGCAATGGCGGCGGCGACACGCTTCGCGGCGGCATCGGCAGCGACGTCCTGCGCGGCGGCGCCGGAGCCGATACCCTGGAGGGGGGCAGCGGTACCGATACTGCGGACTATTCGGGATCGATCCTCGGCGTCACGGTGACTTTGGACGGCTCCACCGGCATCGGCGGCGACGCGGAAGGCGACAGTTTCGCCGGCATCGAGCGCGTCGTCGGTTCGAGCGATTCCGATGCGCTTACCGGTGGGGCTGGCGACGATGTCCTGCTCGGCCAGGCCGGCGACGATGCGATCACCGGCGGTGCCGGCATGGACTCGGTGGCCGGCGGCGCCGGTGACGACCTGCTCGTCGGCGGTGCCGGAGCTGACCAGATCAATGGCGGCACCGGCACCGACACGGTGAGCTTCCTGACCTCCGCGGCCGGGGTCAGCGCATCGCTCGCGGGTGCGACAGGAATTGGCGGCGATGCGGACGGCGACGTCATCAGCAACGCAGAAATCCTGCAGGGCTCCAACCTGGCCGACGCTCTCTACGGGCGCGCAGGGGCCGAGACCCTTCTCGGGGAGGGCGGCAACGACCGCCTGTTCGGCAGTGCCGGTGCGGACCTCCTCGATGGCGGCGCTGGCTTCGACACGGCCGATTATTCCGGAGCGGCGGCCGGGATCGCGATCCGCATGGACGGAGTCGCCGGTTCGGCCGGTGACGCGCTCGGCGACGTCCTCGTCGACATCGAGGGTGTGGCAGGGTCGAGATTTGGCGACACGGTCCTCGGCAGCGGGAATGACGACAGGATCGACGGCGGAGACGGCGACGACATCCTCGACGGCGCGGCCGGCGACGACAGCCTTTCCGGCGGCAGCGGCGACGATCTGTTAGACGGCGGCATCGGCGCCGACGCGCTCGACGGCGGCAGCGGGGTCGACACCGCCGATTATGGTGCCTCCAGCACCGGGGTGATTGCCGCGCTCGACGGCAGCATCGGCTTCGGCGGGCGTGCAACCGGCGACACGCTGGTGAACATCGAGGTGCTGCGCGGTTCCGCCTTCGGGGACGTGCTGCGCGGCAGCGCCGGCAAGGATGTCCTCCAGGGCGCCGCCGGCGACGACGTGCTTGCCGGTGGTGCCGGTGCAGACATGCTCGAAGGCGGCGACGGATTCGACACCGTGGATTATTCGACGTCGACCAACGCCATCGTGCTCGACCTCAACGCAAGGACGGGGAGTGGCGGCGACGCCGCCGGAGACACGCTCACCGGTATCGAACGCGTGGTGGGATCGGGCCTTGGCGACGCCATCACCGGTTCGGCGGGCGCCGATATGATCGAAGGCAATGACGGCGACGACCGTATCGACGGCGGCGCCGGCGGCGACACGCTGCGCGGCGACGGCGGTAACGACATTCTCGTCGGAAGCGGCGGCAGCGACGTGCTCGACGGCGGCACCGGGACGGACACCGCCGATTATACCGCTTCGGGACAGGGGGTGACCGTCTACAACAATGGCGTCGACGCGGGTGCCGGGGGTACCGCGACGGGTGACGTGCTCGTCGGCGTCGAGCGTGTGCTCGGATCTGCTTATGGCGACACCTTGGTCGGCGGTGCCGATACGGACATGCTGGTCGGCAACGGCGGGAACGACGTGATCGAGGCCCGCGAGGGGGCGGACGTCATCGACGGCGGTGCGGGCTTCGACACGGCCTCCTACGAGCATGCAACGGGCGCCGTCACCGTGAGCCTCGCCGCAAATTCCGGAACCGTAGGAGAAGCCGCGGGCGACACCCTGAGCGGTATCGAACGCTTGCTGGGATCGGACTATGACGACACGCTGATCGGAGGCACCGGCGCCGAGACGCTCGAGGGCGGGGCGGGGAACGACCTGCTCGTCGCAAGCACCGGCGCCGACGCGTTGGGCGGCGGCGCAGGCACCGACACCGTCTCCTATGCGGCCGCCGCCTCCGGCATCATGATTGCCCTGGACGGCTCCGCCGGCAGCGGCGGCGTTGCGGCCGGCGATCGCCTCACCGGAGTCGAGGCCGTGATCGGCTCCGACTTCAACGACACGATCGCCGGGACCTTTTCCGACGACATGCTCGCCGGCGGCCTCGGCAATGACGTCCTAGCGGGCGGCTCCGGCACCGACAATCTCCTGGGGGGAGGCGGCGACGACAGCCTCGAAGGCGGCAGCGGTGCGGACGCCCTGGATGGCGGCGACGGAATCGACACCGCAAGCTATGCCGGCTCCGGCGCCGGCGTGACCATCGACCTCTCGCTCGGCACTGCCGGTGGCGGTGACGCTGCGGGAGACAGCTACACGGGCATCGAGCGGTTCGTCGGGTCGCGTGTCTCGGACACCATGATCGGCGGCCTTGCCGACGATCATCTCGACGGCTTCGACGGCAATGACCTCCTGCGCGGGGGCGATGGCGACGACGTCCTGCTCGGCGGCGTCGGCGACGACATGCTGGTCGGCGAAGCCGGGGCGGACTTCCTGTCTGGCGGCGCTGGCATCGACACCGCCGACTATTCCGGCTCGGGCTCCGCTGTGACGATCCGAACGGGCGGCACCTCGTCGGGCGGCGACGCCGACGGAGACACGATCAGCGGCGTCGAGAGGATCATCGGCTCGGCGTTCGCCGACCGCTTCGAGGGAAATGCTGCCGACGAGGACTTCAGCGGCGGCGCCGGAGACGACATGTTCGTCGCGTCCGGCGGCGCGGACATCTACCGCGGAGACGGCGGCATCGACATCGCCGACTATTCCGCCTCGACATCGAGCGGCATGCAGATCTACATGGACGGCAGCTTCGGCACCGGAGGCGATGCCGCCGGCGACCGGCTGTTCGACGTGGAAGTGGTGGTCGGGTCGGCTCAGAACGACACGATCACTGCCGGAGCCCTCGTCTCGAGCATAACGGCGGGCGGCGGCAACGATAATCTCTACGGCGGAGTCGCCGCCGATCTCCTCGACGGGGGCGAAGGCGACGACGTGATCGCCAGCGGCCTGGGGGCGGACCAGCTGGTCGGTGGGCTCGGCGTCGATACCGCGGATTATCGCCAGTCGAGCGCCGGCGTGACCATATCGAACGACGGCACCGCCGGTGCCGGCGGATGGGCCCAGGGAGACGTTCTCGCGGGCATCGAGCGGATCGAAGGTTCGCTCAATTATGCCGACACGCTCCGCGGCGGCCTGACCGGGGCGACGATCCTTGTCGGCTGGGGCGGCAACGACATGTTCGTCAGCTACGGCCACGCGGACACAATCGATGGCGGCACCGGTGCCGACACGATCGACTATTCCGGATCGCTCTCGGGCGTCACCGTACGCCTCGATGGCACGGCTTCGTCGGGGGGTGACGCTGCCGGCGACCGGATCCTCAATGTCGAAATCGTTTCGGGCTCGGGCCAGGACGATCTCATCTTCGGCACGGGGGTCAACGAAAGCTTCTTCGGCGGTGCCGGCAACGACATTCTTGTCGGCGGGGGCGGCGCCGACACGCTCGACGGCGGTGCCGGCTTCGACACCGCCGACTATGGCAGCGCGGGCGGCGTGGTCGTGCGCATGGACGGAACTGCCGGCGGTGCCGGCGACGCCGCCGGCGACGTCCTCGTCGGGGTTGAGCGGGTCGTCGGCTCCTCGCTTGCCGACACGATCTACGGTTCGGCAAGCGCCGATACCATCGTCGGCGGAGACGGCGACGACACGATCGCGCCGGGCCTCGGCGCCGATACGCTCGATGGCGGCAACGGCACCGACATGGTGGACTATGGCAGCTCTGCCTCGGCGATCACGGTCAACAGCGCAAACGGGGCGCTGTCCACGGGACAGGCGCAGGGCGACAGCTTCGTCAGCATCGAGCGTTTCAATCTCACCGGCCTGGGAGACACGTTCGTCGGATCGGCAGCGGCCGAAACCGTTTATGGGAATGACGGCAACGATAGTCTGGACGGCGGCGGGGCGGACGACGTCCTTCAGGGCGGCCTTGGCAATGACATCCTCGTCGGTGGCGCCGGCCAGGACGTGCTCGACGGCGGCTCGGGCATCGACACGGTCGATTATTCGGGCTCGGGGGCGGGCATCTCGATCAACCTGGCCACGGGTGTCGGCAATTCCGGCGGCGATGCGCAAGGGGACGTCTTCACGGTCAATACGATCGAGAATGCCGTCGGCTCGGCTCAGAACGACTCGATCGTCGGCACCGGCGGCGCCAACACCCTGTCGGGCGGAAGCGGGAACGACACGATCATCGGCGGTGGCAGCGGCGATATCCTCGACGGCGGTCTCGGCACCGACACGCTGAGCTACGCCAGCACTGGCAGCGCGGTGGCCGTGTCCTTGCTTGCCGGGACGGGCACTCTCGGCGACGCGGCCGGCGACAGCTTCACCAATTTCGAGAATCTCACCGGCGGCTCCGGCAACGACAGCCTCACCGGCAACAACAATCTCAATGTCATCGAAGGCGGCTTCGGCGTCGACACGATCTTCGGTCTCGGCGGCGACGACCAGATCAACGGCGGTGACGGCAACGACACGATCGATGGCGGCGCCGGGGCGGACGCGATGGACGGCGGGCTCGGGATCAACACGTTGAGCTACGGCAGTTCGGCGGCGGCAGTCTCCGCGTCCCTGCTCGCCGGCTCCGGCACGCTCGGCGACGCTGCCGGCGACACCTACGCGAACTTCGTCAATCTCACCGGCGGGCAGGGCAATGATGCACTGGTCGGCGATAGTGCCAACAACAGCATCCGCGGCGGCAACGGCATCGACACGATCGACGGCGGCGACGGCAACGATCTGCTCTATGGCGACGGCGGAGACGATATCCTGCGCGGCGGCACCGGGTCCGATTATTTCCAGGGCGACGCGGGCATCGACACGGTCGATTATTCGGCTTCGGGCGGCGGCGTCAGCGTCGACATCAGCAGCGGCATCGGCTCGGGAACCGGCGGCGACGCCCAGGGCGATACCTATCAGATTGCCTCGATCGAGAATCTGACGGGTTCCGGCTTCGGCGACACCCTGATCGGCGGCAGCGCGGGCAACGTCCTCAGCGGCGGCAACGGCAATGACAATCTGTCGGGCCTCGCCGGCAGCGACGTCCTGCTCGGCGGGAGCGGCAATGACGTGATCTCAGGCGGTTCCGGTGCGGATTCGATCGACGGCGGCGCCGGCGACAACACCCTCATCTTCGGCACCAATTTCGGCAATGGTGCGAGCGTTGCGGCAAGCGCGGGCGTGACCATCTATCTCGACGGAATCACCGCAGGGACGGGCGGCGACGCCGCGGGAGACACCTACAAGAACATACAAAACGTCTACCTGACCAACCTTGGCGACACCGTGTTCGGCACCAGTGCCAACGAATGGTTCCGGGGGCTCGGCGGCGCGGACTCGATCAATGGCGGCGGCGGCATCGACACCGCAAGCTATTGGGGATCCGGTGCCGGCGTGGCGATCAGCCTGGACGGCACGACGGGAAGCGGCGGCGAAGCCGCAGGCGACGTCGTCACCAATGTCGAAACCCTTGTCGGCTCCCAATATGACGACATGCTCGGCGGAAGCAGCGCTGGCAACAGCCTGTACGGGATGGAAGGCTCCGACGTGCTCAAGGGCGATGCCGGTGCCGACCTGCTGGACGGCGGCTCGGGGTCCGACACCGCCAATTACGCTCTTTCCGGGCTGGCCGTGACCGTCAACCTCGCAACCGGGCTGGGATCGGGCGGGGACGCCGCAGGGGACAGCTATGTCAGCATCGAGAATGTCGTCGGCTCGGGCGGCAACGACATGCTCTACGGCGACGCCGGCGACAATGTGCTGACCGGAGGGCTCGGCGACGATTACATGCGCGGCGGGGCGGGTGCCGACCAGCTCAACGGCGGCAGCGGCCTCGACACGGCCGATTATGCAGACTCGACGGCCGCGGTCACCTTGTATCTGGACGGGACCACCTCGCTCGGCGGCTTCGCCCAAGGCGACGTCCTGCTGTCGATCGATGTCGCACTGGGATCGTCCTTTGCCGACACGATCGTCGGCTCGAATGCGTCCGAGACGCTGAACGGCAATGACGGCGACGATGTCATCGCCGGCAATGTCGGCGATGACGTGCTGAACGGCGGCGCCGGCAACGACACGCTGAGCGGCGGCCAGGGAGCGGACCTCGTCGATGGAGGTGCCGACAGCGACAGCTTCAGCTACGTCAGTTCCAGCGCCGGGATCGTCGCCTATCTCGACGGCACTGCCGGTGTCGGCGGCGACGCGGCCGGCGACCGCCTCGTCAACATCGAACTGCTGACCGGCTCGGGCTTCGACGACATACTCTACGGCACGGGCAACGCACAGCGGCTCAATGGCGGGATCGGCAATGACGTACTGATCGGTGGGGCCGGTGCCGACATTCTGGATGGCGGCGCTGGGATCGACAGCGTGTCCTACCTGACCTCCGGCACCGGCATCTCGGCCAGCTTCGCGAGCGGCTCGCTGGTCGTCACCGGCGCGGACGCCACGGGCGACACGTTCATCTCGATCGAGGGTGTCGTCGGCACGAGCTATGCGGACACGCTGGCAGGCGGTGCCGCCGCCGAGCGGCTCGACGGCGGCGCAGGCGACGACATCGTCCAGGGCAGCAGCGGCGCCGACATGCTGACCGGCGGCAGCGGCAACGACACCATAAGCTATGCCGGATCCGCAACGGCGATTACGGTCGGGCTCGACGGCAGCGCCGGTGTCGGCGGCGACGCAGCGGGCGACATATTGTTAGGCTTCGAAACCCTGATCGGCAGCGCCAGTGCCGATACGCTGACCGGCTCCGCGGGTGACGACACCATCCGCGGCGGTACCGGCTCGGATCTCCTCCAGGGTGGCGCGGGAAGCGACAGCCTCTACGGCGAAGCCGACGACGATGTGCTGGTGGGCGGCCTGGGGGCGGACGCGCTCGACGGCGGTGCCGGCAACGACACTGCGAGCTATGCCGCCTCGGCGTCCGGCGTGACTGCAATTCTCGGCGGCGGCGCCGGTTCCGGGGGCGATGCCCAGGGCGACAGCCTGCTCGCCATCGAAAATCTGATCGGCTCGGCTTCGAACGACACCCTCGTCGGCGACGGCAATGCCAATCGGCTGGACGGCGGCAACGGCAACGATACTTTGGCGGGCGGCGCGGGCGCCGACATTCTCGTCGGCGGCGCCGGCTTGGACAGCGCGAGCTACGGCACCGCGTCGGCCAGCGTGACCGTGAACCTGCTCAACACGGCCCTCAACCTCGGGGAAGCGGCAGGGGACAGCTTCAGCAGCATCGAAGGGCTGATCGGCTCCGACCATGACGACGCGCTCACCGGGAACAACAACGCCAACAGCTTCGACGGCGGCCTCGGCGACGACACGCTAACCGGCGGTGGCGGCGCGGATGCCCTGAACGGGGGCAGCGGCATCGACACTGCCGATTATTCCTCGGCCGGCTCCGGGATCACCGTCTACATGGATGGGCGAACCGGCAGTGGCGGCGATGCGGCGGGCGACACTCTAGCCTCCATCGAGACGGTGGTCGGCTCTGCATTCCACGACATGCTTGTCGGTGACGCCGGCGGAAACCGCCTCGAGGGCGGTGCCGGCGACGACGTGGTCGAGGGCGGCCAGGGAGCCGACACGCTGATCGGCGGCACCGGGAGCGACACCGCGAGCTATGCCTCGGCGAGCGTCGGCGTTGCGGCAAACCTCGGCAACAGCCTCGGCAACAGCGGCAGCGCTGCGGGAGATAGTTACAGCAGCATAGAGAATCTGATCGGCTCCGGATTGGCGGACACTCTGGTCGGCGATAACGGCGGCAACGTGCTCGATGGCGGCGCAGGCAACGATCGACTGGCCGGGGGCGCGGGCGGAGACACCCTGATCGGCGGCTCGGGGAGCGATGTCGCCGACTATTCGGGCGCAAGTGCAGGTGTGACCCTCACTCTGGGTGCCGGCGGCTCCGGCTCTGCAGGGGATGCTGCCGGGGACAGCTTGTCGGGGATCGAGCAAGTGGTCGGCTCCAGCTATGGCGACGAATTCTCGCTGGACCTCAACAATGGATGGAGGGTCGACGCGGCCGGCGGGAACGACATTGTGCGTCTCGCCGCCGACAGCGGTACGATCACGGAGTCGAACCTGGCAGCTGTGCTGAGTCATGTCGAGACCATCGATCTCACCGCATCCGGAGCCATCGGCAATCTGACGGTCGGCGCGGACTTCGTCCAGTCGATTGTAGGCAATGGTGCCGCGTCGCATCTCACCCTCGATCTGGACGCTAACGACGCGTTGTCGCTGGCAAGCGGATCCTTTTACAACCAAGCCGGCAACGAATACACCTTCTACGCGGATTCCTCGATGACGACCGAGGTCGGAAAACTCACCATCGCCTGAGTGTGCGAAATTTACGGCGCCGTGGAAACGATCGGTTGCGCTTGGGAGGAGGTGATTGCCTCCCCTAGAGCATGATCGGATCAGGCGGAACCAGCTTGATCCGGGAATCATGCTCGCGTCATTGGTTTAGAGCCGGATTCACACCTTAGATTGGAGCTAAGTCGAGCCCTGGTGTTGCCGGTGCGCCTTGCAACTCGCTAGCGACACGGTTTGGGCGGCAGTCATTCGTGAATAGCGTATTAGCTATGCGCTTTGACCAAATCTAATCTACCGACCGGCCATGACATCTCTGAATTTTTCGAAATGGGGGGGATTCATGCCATCATTCACGTCCACGACGGCCTATGCCGTTGACGAGAACAGTCTGGTTACCGCGCTCATCACCGCCACAGACGCGGAAGGCGATCCGATCACCTACAGCTTCGCGGACTTCAGCGAAGTCGTGAACGTCTCTATCGCCGCTTATTACGACGCGTCAAAATTCTACATCGACCCGCGCACCGGAATCATCACCTTCAACAAGGCGCCCAATTTCGAAGCGCCCGACGATTACGGCCGCGACGGCGTCTACGACCTGATGATCAAGATCACCGACGGTTACGAGACCTCGCTCCAGCTGATCACCATCACCGTCGGGAACGTGAACGAAGGCCTATACATCGCCTCGAACGGCGGCGGTGCCAGCGCCTTCTCGGTCGCGGAAGGCCAGACGGTCGCGACCACGGTGGTTGCGCGCGATTTCACCGGCTCTTCGGTCACCTACAGCATTACCGGCGGCTATGACGCGTCGAGGTTCACGATCGACGCCGCCACCGGTGTGCTCAGCTTCGTGGCTGCACCCGACCGCGAGGCGCCGGCCGATTTCGGCCGCAACGGAGTCTATGACGTTGTCGTGTCGGCGACCGACGGCGCGGTCACGGACAGTCAGACACTTGCGATCACCATCGCCGACGTGAACGAAGCGCCGGCGATCTGGAGCAACAACGGCGCGGAGTCCGCTTCTGTGACCGTCGCCGAAAATCAAAGCTGGTCGTTCGTGACCATCTACGCGACCGATCCCGAGAGGAATGTACTCACCTATTCGATCGTCGGCGGCGCGGACTCGGCTTTGTTCACGATCAACGCCAGCACCGGCGGACTCGCCTTCATTGCGGGATCGAATTTCGAGGCGCCGGCCGATACGGACGGCGACAATGTCTATCATGTCGTGGTGGCGGCGAGCGACGGCTCACTGATCGACACGCAGGCGCTTGCCGTCACTGTCGCCAATGTCGACGAGCGGCCGGTGTTTACGACTTACAACACGGTCCCCGCCCCGATCATCACAGTCGCCGAGAACAGCCTTGCGGTTGCGACCTTGAACGCAGTCGATCCGGAGAGCGGTGCAGTGACGTATTCGCTGGCCGGCACGGATGCGGCGAAGTTCACGATCGACGCCGCGAGCGGCGCCCTGAGCTTCGTGGCCGCGCCTGACTATGAAGTGCCGACCGATAGTGGTGCAAACCGTGTCTACAATATCGAGGTCCGCGCCAGCGACGGTGCTCTGGTGACGAGCCAGTCGCTTCGCATCGAGGTGAGCGACGAGAACGAGGGGGTGCCGACGTTCACCTCGGATGGCGGCGGCGATCATGCCGCGATCTCGATCGCGGAGAATAGCGGCAACGTCACGACCCTTGCGGCCGAGGATTCGGACTCTGGCGGGTTGGTATACGGTATCGACGGCGGTGCCGACGCGCATTTGTTCGAATATGACTCGGCCACGCGGGCCTTGCGCTTTCGAGAGCTGCCCGACTTCGAGCAGCCGGCCGACGCTGACGGCAACGGGGTCTATGAAATTCGGGTCGGAGTGACCGACGGCTTCCTGTTCGACTATCAGACGCTGTCTATCACAGTCGAGGATGTCGACGACGGCGTTGCGTTCGAGACCGAGGAGCGCGCCTTCGACGTTGCGGAGAACAACGTCGCGATCGGTTATGTCCAGGTCGGCCCGGCCAGCCCGCGAGAGGCCCGCTACGAGATTGCCGGGGGCGCCGATGCCGGACTGTTCGCGATCGATCGCACCTCGGGTGCGCTGAGCTTCATTTCGAAGGCGGACTTCGAGAACCCGGCCGATGCCGACGGCGACAACGTCTATGACGTTGTAGTGCTGGCCGCCGACGGCAGGTCGAGCGACACACAAGCCATCAGCGTAACCGTGGCAAACGCGTTCGAACCCGTCGCCTTCGAAGCCGCGCAGGTGACCTATTATCTGCCTGAGAACGGCCTCATCGACGTGAGTTCGACCGCCTCGGGCGGAGACGGACCGATCACCTATTCGCTTGGCGGCAAGGATGCCGTCCTGTTCGATATCAACTCTGCCACGGGGTCAATCCACCTGCGCGGAGCGCAGGGCTCTACGACGCTCGATTTCGAAGCGCCCTCGGATCATGATTTCGACAATATCTATCGCCTCACCCTGGTCGCTTCCGCGGACAATTCGACAGCGTTCCAGGAGCTGTCCCTGACCATCACAAACGTCAACGAAGGCCTTGCGATCTTCTCGGACGGGGGCGGCGAAGTGGCCCAACTCAGCGTCGCCGAGAACAGCCGCGTCGTCACGACCGTGCAGGCGAAGGACCAAGACGGCGAACCTGCCCGCTACTATATCGCAGGCGGCGCCGACGCCTCGCGCTTCACCATCGACGTCAACTCCGGTGTCCTGCAGTTCGTCACGGCTCCCGATTTCGAGACGCCGCGCGATGCGAATGGCGACAATGTCTATGACGTAACGGTGGTCGCCACTGACGGCGCATTCGAGGATATCCAGGCTCTGTCGATCCAAGTGAAGGACGTGGCGGAAGGTGGCGCGGTGCTTTACGGCACGAGCGCCAGCGAGACCTTCTCGCCGTCGGCCTCGCGTCGGACCACGGAAGGCGCCGATTCGGTTTACGCCCGCGAAGGGCATGACACCATCTATGGCGTTGGCGGCGACGACCTCCTTTACGGCGAGGGTGGCGACGATGTGCTGATCGGCGGCGCCGGCGTGGACCGGCTCAGTGGGGGACTGGGCGCCGATCTCTTCGTGTTCCAGTCGGTCGGCGACTCTCGCCTCGGGGCGGCCGACCTGATCACCGATTTCGTGCGTTCCCAGGGGGACCGGATCCACCTCGGCAGCATCGACGCCAACACCAAGCTGTCCGGCGACCAGGCATTCAAATTCATCGGCAGTCAGTCGTTCACCTCCACCCCCGGCCAGCTTCGTGTGGAGACATCCGGGGGCAACACGACCATTTACGGCGACGTGGACGGCAACGGGCTCGCCGACCTTCAGATCGTGGCTCAGGGCCAGATCCCGCTGATGTCGAGCGACTTCATACTTTGAGGTCTGCGCCGGCGCGGAGAGGAATGCTGTCTGGGCCTGCACCTTCATGCGCCCGCCAGCATGCGCGCATCGGCAAAGAGCCGCGCAAGCTCAAAGGCGAACACAAACAAGAGGAACTCGCCCGCTGCTGCAGTCGCGCCACGTTCATCGCCGAAGCGGAGGTTCAGGACCTGTTTCAAGCCTGCGCTGGCGAGCAGGCGTGACGACAGCAGGCCGATGGCGGCGCCCGCCACGAGGTCGCTTGCATAATGGTAGCCCCCGTAAAGCCGCGGAAGAGCCACCGCGAACAGGCTCCACCCGAACGCAAAGCAGGCGCTGCCGCGTCCCCGCCCGGCGAGAAATGCAGCAAGCGCGAAGGCCGCAGCGGCGGTGTCGCTGGGAAAGCTGAGGCGGTCCGCCTGCACGGCCAACGGCAGGGATGGAAAGTCATAAAGGCCGCTGAGCGCCGGCCTGAGGCGGTCTCCCCCGACACGCTGCGCCAGCGCGCAGGTGGCAAGCGCCAGAGTCGCGGCGAGAAGGGCTATGCCGGTGTCGGGGCGCAGGTGTCTGTCCCGAGCGCCCGAGAGCAGCAGCGCGACGAGCGGCAGGAGCTTGAGCAGGTCCGTCTGCAAGGCCTCCAGCATGAGCCAGTCGAGGCCGGGTGCGTGTCCCGCGACCGAGCTCATCGCCAGGCTGATCCTGTGGTCCAAGACGAGAAGGTGCATGCCGCATCTCCGGGTTGCCGCGAGCGAGTGTCGCGAAAGTTCGCTTCGGAACGGCCAGTCCTTCGCGGACGACGATGCGGGGGAACATCCGGGCGAAGATCGCGGCCCGGCGATCTCCGCATGTGCCCATCGCCAGGTCCTGCCCGATCAGCATCGCTCCGGTCGTGACCCTGCACACCCAAGCATGCTCTTCATTCCGTCCGTCGGTCATGATTTCGCCGGTTTGCGTTACGGGATGATGGCGCTGCGCGGCGGTCCGGCTTCAATCGTAAGACAGGCGCCCACAGTGCTCGCGTTTCGTATGCCGGCGGCCGATCCCGCGCGGGCGACGCAGCCCGACAGAATGGCACATGCCGTCTCGACGCACCTCATGAATTGCGGCCTCCGTGGGGGGCGGGGTCTTCCCCAGCGGAGGCCGCAGCCACCACAGCCCGGCACATCGGGAACGCGGGTGGCAACTTCATAGTGCCGCCGAGATACTCGCCCTCGTCGGCACGAGCATTGTAGTCAAAAAGATGCTTCAATGTAAGGCAATGTCAAAAGGTAAGTGTTACAAGTGAAACCCTGATCGATAAATCCATAACAAGTTTGCCACGAAGGAATTCTACACGAGCGGGATTGGAGATCTCTAGGTGAACCAACCCGTTTCATACTTTCTCATGCGCGCACTTTCTCGGCCAGGGATCAGGTGTGCCATGGCAACCTTCGCGTGCGCGACGCTGATCGGTCAGGCGGAGGCAGGCGCGCCGGCGCAGCAATTGAGGATAGATGTCAGCGACCTCGATCTTCGGTCCGGGAAGGGCAAGGTGACCCGCGATTATCGTGTCGGCGCATCAGCGGCCGCTGCGTGCGACATCGGGGAGAGCCAGCGAAGCTCCGATTTTCAGTCCTGCATCGATCTTGCCGTGCAGGGAGCGCGCCGCACGTGCCGCGGGGAGGAGAGGCCTTGTCTTGTTCCGATAGATCCCCGGGCACGCGCCATTCCGCTGCGGCTGAACCTGGGTCCCCGCAGCACCAACTGATCGGCGGCAGACAATGATCACGCAACAAGAATGAGGGTTGAGCAAATGGATTGCGGCAAGAACGATTATGCGGGGACGTTCCTTGCGAGCGATGGGCTTGTCGATGACGACGATGTCATCGGCGATGTGCCAGCGCCGATGCCGATGCTCGGCATCTATCTGCAGATGATGACCGTCGGGTCGATGGCGGCCGCAGGCAGAATTGGGCTGTTCGACGCCCTGGCCGACGGCCCCATGAGCGTTGCCAGTCTGACGGACACGCTGCGCGCAAGCAGGACGGGTGTCGAGCGATTGACGGACTTCCTGGTGGCGGCAGGGCAGCTGAGGCGGGACGGCGAGATGATCGCCAACGCACCGGAGACGACGCGCCGTTTCACCAGGCGCGGGCCGATCGACTGGGGCACGGGGCTGATCTGGACGGCCGAGGCCTGGAAGATCATGAGCGATCTTCCGGACGCAATCTTATGTGGTGGTCCGGAGCGATCGCTGTGGGACCGCATGGCGGAAGAGCCTTCCCTCGGAAGGGAATTTTCGCGCTACATGCGTGCCGCGGCGGAGCTCGTGGTTCCCGATCTGCTGAGCGCGCTGGATCTGCCTGACCGGCCCTTGCGCCTTCTGGACCTCGGCGGCTCCCACGGCGTGCATTCGATCGAATTGTGTCGACGTCACCCCAGGATGAACGGGGTGATCGTCGATCTGGAAAGTGCCCTGACCGAGACGCGCGCCCGGATCGCGGAAAACCGGATGGAGGATCGGATCGGCGTGCATGGCGCCGACCTTCGCTCCTGCGATTGGGGAGAGGGCTATGATGTCGCGCTCTACCTGTCGGTTGCCCACAATATGCACGGCGACGAGAATCGCAGGATCTTCCGGCATCTCGGCGACGTCGTTCGGCCGGGCGGGATCCTGGTCGTCCATGATTACCCCAAGGAAACAACGCCGCCGCTGTTCGAATCCGCCTTCCGGCTGACATTGCTGACGGAGACTGGAACCCGAACCTATTCCTATGCGGAACTGACCGGGATGCTGGCGGATGCGGGTTTCGCGACCGAGGCCCGGATCGTCCTGTCTCCGGCGGAAAAAGGCACGTTGATCATTGCGCGACGCTCCGCGTCGAATATCGCCGGCCTGGGCCGCATGGTTGGCGAGGGCTTCCCAAGGCGTTGAGCGGACCGGGCGGCGAGGTCGGTGCGCAGCAGCGCGGCGCACTGCCGCCGCGTTGCCGCATCCCTTTTGGCGCCCTGTCTTCGATGAGCAATCGGGTGGCGGGATAAGCCGTGTCTGGACAGCCAGGTCTCGAAGTTACCCGGAAACATGCTGGTCAGAGCGGCGGAAACGACATGATCCGGTATTCGGATACGGTGACGAACCCGAGCCGGCGGTACAGATGTTGACCGGCCGGTGTCGCCTGCAGTGTAGCGATCCGGGCTCCAAGTTGGCCGCCAAGTCGGACGGCCGCGGCCGTCACTGCGGCGCCCAGCCCGCGCCGCCGCCAAGCTGCATCGGTGGCGACGAGATAGATGCCGGCTACTCCGTCGCGCATCAGGAGTTCGCTGACGGCGACGATCTCACCGTCCATGCGTGCGGCAAACCGAACAAGGCTGCCCGGCGGGTCGGTCCGCGCTTGCTCCGCCCGGATCATCGCAGGGATCTGATCGTCGGCAATGCCCATCGGCGCAACGTAGGTTCGGACCCATGCCGTCAGATCTGCATCCGGCGGCAATCGCTCGATGGTCAGCTCCTGCGGATGAGGCAGCGGCGCGATCATGTCGGTCCTGATCGCCATCACCGGCGAGACTCCGACCCGGAATCCACCCTGATCGATGAGGACGTCCAAAGTGCCGGATACGCTGTCCGGGCCGACCCACCACAGCCAGGGTAAATCGGCGAAGCACCGGCGCGCCTCGCCGATCCTGGCGCCGAGATCGCCCGGTCCCATCCACATCACGCCGTTCAGTTGTGGGTGGCGCAACCCCGTGCTGTAGAGCGTCATGCCCGCATCGATCCGGCACTTCGATCCATAACCAAGCCAGTAATGGCGACAGTTTCGGAAGATCGCAGATCGCTCACCCGCGGTCAGCTGCAGCGCGTCGCTCCCGCGGGACTGTGTGGGTTCCGGGGCCGCTTGGGCCGGGATGATCGGCCCTGCACTGTCTTCGGACATTGAAAATCCTTGTCGGCCTATATTGAAGTCGAGTCCGGGTCAGTCGCGTTTCCGGTTCGGCCCGCCATCCGGATGCATAATTTGTCTTGCGAGAGTGAAGCTCTCTGCGGTCGGATATTGAAGGCATCCCACTATGGCGAAACCCCGCAGGAACTCACGCAGCACGCGCTGCGCCAGGTTTGGAAACGTGCATGTCGGCAGGATCGCTCGTGCTCCACCGTTTCCCCAGGCGTCAGTGCGCGCCGGCTCGGTAATCGGGGTCGGCGATCTGAGTAGAGGGGAGGGGGTGACCCCCGCTCGCGGACGTCTCGACCCGGGCCGGAGCTGACGGGGAACGAGGTCGGGGCGATCATCGACCACAAAGGCTCCTTCGGATCGTCGCCCCCGGTCCGGCATTTGCCGGCGTCCGGTGTTTCGAAAGGGCGATACCGCTTCTCGAGCATCCTGATAGGCGATGCGCGCTACCTGGCTATTTCAGGGGCTCCCTGTTCGGTTTCAGAGGAAAGAAGGGCGGCACGCAGTGCCGCCCGTCCGCCATGCCTGGTGATCTCGAATCCGGTCAGGGACGCTTTGTCCCTGCGCTGCGCGCCGCCTGATCGATAACGTCTGCCACCGCCTTCGGCTTCGTCAGGAAGACGACATGGCTTGCGTCCACCTCGTGCGCCGACGCGCCGATCCGCTTGGCGGTCGAGCGGAGAAGCTTCGGATCGATCGCCGAGTCCCTGGTCGCGATCACCGCCCAGCTCGGCTTCGACCGCCATGCGGCCTGAGTGACCTTCTCGCCGAATGCCGTCATGGCGATCGGCACCTGAGAGTCCCTGAGAAATGCGGCATCGGCGTCACTGGTGTCACCAGCGAAGCCGCTCTTGAACTTCTCGAGATTGACGAAGCCATAGCCATCCGCCTGGGGCTCGATGACGAATCCTGCCGGCGCAGGGATTTCGGCGAACTGGTCTCCGGTGGATTCTCCGACGTCAGGCGCGAGCGCCGCGACATAGACGAGCCCGACCACCTTGGGATCCAGCCCGGCCTCGGTAATGACCGTGCCACCGTAGGAATGGCCGACCAGGATCGTTGGCCCGTCCTGGCGCGCGAGGACTCGCTTGGTGGCTGCGACGTCGTCGGCAAGCGAGGTAAGCGGATTCTGAACGATGCTGACCCGGTAACCACGCCTGGTCAGATCGTCATAAACGCCGCGCCAGCCTGAACCGTCGGCGAAGGCTCCGTGTACCAGCACCACGTTGCGCGCCGTCCCGGCCGCGGCAGGGGCGCCGGTCTGGGCAGGCGCTGCGGAGGCGAAGCCGAGCGTTGCGAAGGCGGCGGCGGTGATTGTTAGGAGGTGTCGGATCATCGATGGCATCCTTTCGTTCGAGCAAGGTCTCAGTCGATCAGCGAAAGCCGCGCGACGATGTTGTTGCGGGTGAGGTGAGAATAAGGGCAGACTATATCTGCCTCTTCGATCAAGTGATGAGCGAGTCCGGTTTCGATTGTAGGCAAATATATCTGGAGCTCGATTTCGAGCCCGAAGCCATCGCCCGCGTCGCGCATGCCGATGCCGACCTTGGCGGTGACGCTGCTTTGCCCGGCCAAGGTGAGCTTCCGTCGGCCCGCGACGAACCTGATCGCGCTGAGAAAGCAGGCTGCATAGCCCGCCGCGAAGAGTTGCTCCGGGTTGGTACCGTCCCCGTCGCCGCCGCCAAGTTCCTTCGGAGTCGACAGCGCGAGCGCAAGCGTGCCGTCGGCCGTAGAGACCTTGCCGCTGCGCCCGCCGGTGGCAATTGCCTGCGTCTGGTAGAGAAGGTTCATTCGATTACCATATTGCAATAACATTTGTCGCAATATGCGAAATTCGTCAAGTGGTTCGTTGACTGAATGGCGGTCATCCTGTCCCGCGAGGTCCAAGGCCGTGCATGGTGAAGCGGCATTCGGGGTGCTCCGAATTTGGTCGGACAGCAGCTTGCCGAGGTGCGGATCGGTGAATCGAAGTCGCTGCCGCCAGAAGCAGCGGACGCCGCTTCTGGCGGAGCGAACCCAGCGGCACCGGAAATCAACATGCGCCTCCTCATGCCTCTATCGGCGAAGCAGAAGGTGACGCGTTGCGCGTTGGAGAGCTATCCGGGCCTGCGGATGACCGGGCTCATACCAAGGTATTATCAGCTTGTTACCGGAAGCGCTTGCGCGCAGCCGGCAACCCGCGGATTCGGGTGGAAAGTTCGCGTTCCGTTACTGGAGCTGCAGCGGTAAGGACTGCGCCGCTACAGCCGCGAACATGATCATGAAAGCGCGACGGCGTTCCTCACATGCGCGATCAGCCGGTCCGGATCGAACGGCTTGCGAAGAAAGGCGAAGCAGCCTTCCGCCGCCGCCCGGCGCTCCAGCCGTTCGTCGCTGAGCGCCGTGATCACGATCACTGGCACCGGCTGGGCCAGGATCTCGCCAAGCCGCTTCAGAAGGCCGAGCCCGTCGAGCGGACCCATTTCGATGTCGGTGATGACGAGGTCGCTCGAGAGGGCCTCCTCGGCGCTCAGGAAAAGCTCGCTGCTGCCGAACGCTTGAGATTGGCAGCCGAGGGAGTCGAGCAGGTCGGTGAGCGCTGCCCGCATTGCCGCATCGTCGTCGATGACGCTGACGATCGGCCTGGAACGGGACGTGTTCGTTGGTGTCGATGCCATGTCAGGTGCCCAGCGCTTCGCCAAGGCGGGTCAGCTCCACGATGGAGCGGGCCCCGAGCTTGCGCATCGCTGCGGCCCTGTGGATCTTCACGGTGACCTCGCTGATCGCCAGGTCGTGGGCGATCTGCTTGTTCAGCTTTTCCTGTATGACGAGGTCGATGACCTGGCGTTCGCGAGGCGAGAGCGTGGCGAAACGCCGTTGCGCGTCGATGCGGCGCTGGATTGCCGGTGCACGCCGCCGCCCTTCCTCGATTGCGAGCGCGACGGCATCGAGCAGGTCCTGATCCCGGAACGGCTTCTCGATGAAGTCGACCGCCCCCGCCTTCATGCCCCGCACGCTCATCGGCACGTCGCCGTGGCCTGTTACGAGAACCACCGGCAGGTTGCGGCCCTCACGCGCCAGCTGTTCCTGAAGATCCAGCCCGTTCACACCCGGAAGGCGGACGTCGAGGACCAGGCACGAGGGCCCTTCCACCTGTTCTCCAAGCAGCAAGTCGGCCGCGCTTCCGTAGCTCGCGACATCATAGCCAACCGACTGGAGCAGATCCTCCAAGGCTGCCCGCATGCCCGGATCGTCGTCGACGATCTGGACCAGCGGCCTGGGGAACGGCGATGCCGCGCGCGCCTCAATCATGGTCGCGGCCGTCTGCGGGGAGAAGGAGTTCGAACATCGATCCGCCATGGGGTCCTGCGCTGGCCTGCAGGGTGCCGCCATGGGCTGCCGCGATCTTGCGCGAGATCGACAGGCCAAGACCCATGCCTTCCTTCTTGGTCGTGAAGAGCGGCTTGAAGAGCAGTTCCGGGTCGGCCGCGTCGAACCCAGTCCCGGTGTCCGCAACCTGAAGCGACAGCATCGGGCCGCGGCGTGCCGTCGCGACGGTGAGGACGCGCCTTGTGTCGCTGCCCTGCATCGCCTCGATCGCGTTGCGCACGAGGTTCATCAGGACCTGCTGGAACTGAACACGATTGCCGATGGCGCGCGGCCCGCCGGCGGTGAAGAGGGTCTCCAGCAGGATGTTCTCCCGGGCCAGCTCAGACATGATCAGCGTGCAGACATCGCGTGTTGCTTCGTTCCAGTCGAACGCGCTCGGTTCGGCCGAAACGTCGTGGATGAGGCTCTTGAGGCCGCTGACGATGGCCGCCGCCCGCTGTCCTTCCTCGACGACACGATCGAGTGACGCCAGCGCCCGATCCGTGCGCTCTTGTCCGGCAGTCATCCAGCGGCGGCACGCCGAGGCACTCGTCGCGATCGCCGCAAGAGGCTGATTGACCTCGTGGATGATCGAGCCGGCAAGCTCTCCCATCGAGGCGAGACGCAGGGCGGCAGCGAGCTCCGCTTCCATGGCGCGCTGCGCCTGTTCGGCCGCGCGCCGTTCCGTGACGTCGGTCAGCACGCCGAAATAAACGAGTTCGCCCTTGAACTCGAGGTCGGGCTCGCCGTCGCAGCGTATATGCTTTTCGCCGGTGTCGAGCACGATACGATATTCAAAACGCAGATCCCGTTGGTCGGTGATCGCAGCGAAGAATTGCTGCTCGATCCGGGAGCGATCGTCGGGATGAAGCTTCCCGAGCCACTGCTCGACGGTACAGCCACGCGTACCGGGCGGGAACCGGAACATCTTGAACACCTCTTCGGTGCCGGTGATCGCACCGGTCACCGTGTTGTACCGGAAATTGCCGCACTTGCCGACTTGCTGATGCTGGATCATCGCGGCCAACGTCTCGCGAAGGCCTTCCTCGGCGTTCAGACAGGCAAGCCTCGTCCTCGCCAACTCGGCGCGCAGTTCGACCACCAGGGGGTCGTGCCTGCTCTCGCCCGAAGCCCAGCCGTCCTGGTCCGATTGCGGTTGCTCGTTCCCCATGGACGACCCCGGTCCCGTCAATTTTCGACAATAGATGTCATGGGAGCTTAGCATCCAACGTCAGTTCGCCCAATCCGAATGGCCAAGGTCACTCTCATGCCGGCGGCGCGCAAGTCATCCTCGGGTATAGGGATGCCCAGGGCGGACGAGTGCCGCCATCGCAGCGCGGCGATGGAGGAGATGCATGGCTATCGGCACGTGCTGCCCGCCTCGAGTTGCCGTCGCGCCGGAGCTCCTGGCGAGCAGACCGTATTCCTCCGGCGCTGCGCGGCGACGTTCAGGCTCGCCCCAGGTCCGATTTGCTCCCTCCCCGGCGCGCAGGTCCCGAAATCTCGTTCGCAGCCGTGGCAGCGTTGCCATCCTTCTTTTCGGTCGTTCGCCGATTCGACTCGCGCAGCTTGCGGTCCAGCGCGCGCAAGCGAACCTCGTCGGAGGCAAGCGCGGCCAGAGCCGATATGGTCTGCGATTCATGGTCGGTCAGCGTGCGCGGCTTGTGATCGATGACGCACAACGAGCCGACCACGAAGCCGTCTTCGTCGAGCACCGGCGCCCCCGCATAGAAGCGGAAGCGAGGCTCCCCCTTCACGGCCGGGTTCTCGGCAAAGCGCGGATCCGCAGCCAGATCGTCGACCGAGAAGACGCCCTTCTGCATCACCGTATGATTGCAGAAGGCCCAGCTGCGCGGAGTCTCGGGGAGATCGAGACCGAACCGCGACTTGAACCATTGTCGCGTCGGTGTGAGCAAGGTCATCAGCGCCACCGGTGCCTTCAGCCCATGGGCCGCCAGCCAGGTGAGGCGATCGAACGCCTCTTCCGGCGCGGTGTCGACCAGCCCGGAGCGTTCCAGTGCCACCAGCCGCCTGCCTTCGTTCAGCGCGATCGGAAACGTCTCGTTCGAAAGAGTGAGCTCGTCCTTGTCGCTCAGCGTAGCCCGGACCGCAGAAACCGCACTTTCGGGATCGTCTGCGCCTGTAACTCTTGGCGGAAGATCCCGCGGAACAAGGGATTGCTCTCCCACGGCCAGGATCTGGCTCCCGCCGGCTACGGAGCTCGATGACAGGCTTCGCAGCAGCGGCAGCCGTTCGGCACCCGAGCCCGCAAGGTCGACGATGATCGTGTGCGGCTTGACGGACCCGACCGCAACGAGCGCCTCGAGCACATCCTCGAACATCTCCACCGTGCACTCCGGTGCCGCCGCGAACAGACGATCGTAGACCGCGAGCCGCTCGGCGGTGCCGAGCACGATGACGGTGGCAGACGGGTGAGGGGCGGCAGGCCGGGAGCGGTCGTCGATGAGTGACAGCACGTCCGCGCGATAGACCCTGCGGTGACCGCCCGGCGTCTTCCAGGACGTGATCGATCCGCCTTCGATGAGCAGCTGCGCCGTTCTGACCGAAACGCCCAGCAGCTTGGCAGTGTCCGCCGTCGTGAGGATGTCCTTGTCCGTCTTGCCCATGTGCGTTCCACCTCAGGATCGACCCTCAACGTTCGGGTCGGCATGCAGGCATACGATATAGGGCGTCTTCGGTTCGACCAGAATATGATAAAATCGGTAGCCAAATAGCATTGGCTCGTTCGATTCCGACGGCGCATCATCCCCGCGGGGAGCATCCGTGCTCTTCTTTCACCGAGGCTCGACCCGCTTGAAGGGCGAACGCAACCAGCAGGGCCCCCGTCGTCGCTTTCGGTCCAGCATGGACGGCGGAGATTCACCATCTTCGACCAAGAGCGGCGCCTCCGGTCGGGTATCGTGTTCCGGCAACCAGATCGAAAAGCATGCGCCGCCGCCCACCAGAGTCTCGGCCTCGATACATCCGCCATGATCCTGGACGATCTCGCTTGCAGTCGAAAGACCGAGGCCGGTGCCCGCCGCCTTGGTGGTGAAGAAGGGTTCGAACAGGCGGTCCCTGACGGAATCCGGTATCCCGGGGCCCGTGTCGCGAACCCGCACGACGACATAGCGTCCTGCGGCAAGGCCGATCGATGCGGAGGAGCCTTGTCCCAGCGCGGCCACGTCGATTGCAATCGTGACCGTACGTCCGCAGCTTGCTTCGCGCGCATTGTTGCAGATGTTGAGGAAGACCTGCTGCAGCTCACTGCTTGCTCCAAGGACCGGATAAGGGTGCGGGCCGGACTGCTTCAGCTCGAAGCTCCCCTCCGAGCGGGTTGCGCCGGACAGCAAACGCACCGTTTCCTTCAGCACGTCGAGCACGTCCATCGGCTGCTTTGCCGCACGCCCCTGCTTGCCGAAGTTCAGGATGTCGTCGACGAGATCGCTGGCGCGCCCCGCTGCCGCGAAAATTTCGTTGAAGCAGGCTCGGGCCGGCGATCCGGATCGCGTTCGCGCCTGCCCGAGCTCGGCAAAGCCGCGGATCGCGCCAATGATGTTGTTGAAATTGTGGGCGACGCCGCTCGCCATCGTGCCGATCGCTTCCATGCGGCCGACACGCGCGAGGCTCTTCTCCAGCCTCTCGCGCTCGAGCTGCATCAGCTCCCGCCGCGCGCCATGTGCGATCGCTATGATCGCGGAGGTGATCCCGGCCAGATTGTCGCGTCGTTCGACGAACCCGAGGCTTTTCGGCTCGAACCCGATCACCACTTCGCAGGGCTCCGAGACGCGGAGCAGGGCCAGGTTATCCACGCCGGCGGCACGCATTGCCTGCCGAAGCTGCGGATGGCGTGAGCTCTCCGCACGCGAGGCGATCACATGGTTTTTGAACCATGCGGAGTCGATGTCCGCTGCCCTGACGAGCTTGAGCAGCCAATCGGGATCATGGTTCGCTTCGGGCGAGGAGAAATGAAAGCTGTCCGGAGCTTCGGGAATGATCAGCTGGAGCCGTCTGGCGTCGACATGAAGTGCGAGCCTGTCGGTGGCGTCCTGGACCCGGGCGGCGAAGTTCGCCGGCTCCGTATCGATCAACGGCGTTGCGATGGCTGCACTGAGCCGCTCGTTCGCAGCTTGCGCACGGAGATCGCGGCCGGTGACATGCTGAACCATCAGCAGGCTCGAGACACTGACGACGAACATCACGAGCAGAATAGCAAGCGCAAGCTGGAGCGTGCGCACCCGGGCCATGCGCTCCTCCGCTTCCGTCTGCACGGCACGTTGAAGTGCGATGATCCTGCTTTCGGTGCGCAGATTGCGGAGCGCCTGCAGCAGACCGTCGATCCGCGGCAGGACTGAAACGAGTAGGCGGGCATGCGACAGCAATTGGGAGGCCGGCGTGCCCTCCTGTGCCGGCCTCATGCTGCGCAGCGCCCGTTCGGCCTCTCGGACGGTCTGCGGGCTCGTGTCGAGTGTGAGCTTGAGGACCCGAGCCGACAGGGGGTCGCCGGCCATCTCTGCCGCCGTCCCGGCCACGGCAAAACGGGTCAGCGAGTTTTGAAGCAATGCGTTGCTGCTCTTGAACTCCTCTACCAATAATTCCTGGCGGTCGCCGATGCGCATCAGTGTCGTGACCAGCCGTCGAGAGGATCCAGTCTCAAACCCGTCCGCGAGTGCGACGAGGTTCTTGCGGGCGCTGACGAGATCGCGGTTTACCGGATCATAATTGCGAAGGATCCCGGCACGGAGGCTGAGCAGATCGACCTGCAGCGCGCGTTCGGCGAGCGCGTATCCGATCATTGCGGAGCTGGACTTGGTCATCCACCGGCGACTCTCGTTCATCGCCCGGATCGTGAGGCTGGCGAGGGCGGTGCTGAGCAGAAACAGGAATATCGTACCGATCCGCAGGCATGGCAGCCACTTCATTCTCGAACGCCCGCCTGTCGCAGCTGCCGACCCTGATAGGCTCCGGTCAGGGACTGAAGAAAGGCAGCGATGTCCCGCACGTCCTGATCCGCGAGCGTGAGATCGAGCTGGGAGCGCGCCATCACGCGGATCGCGCCGGGCAGCGAGGCGACATGACCGTCATGGAAATAGGGTGCCGTGACGGCGACGTTTCTGAGGCTGGGCACCCTCAGATGCTCCGGTCCCTTGCCGCCGAGCGGATGGAAGATGCCGCGGCGCTGGAACAGATTTGCGCCAAGGTTCACCCCCTGGTGGCAGCTCGCGCAGCCGACCTGCTTAAACCGTTCGTAGCCACGGACCTGCTGGAGGGTAAGCGCCTTCCTGTCGCCTTGCAGCCAGCGATCAAACGGTGCCGGCGTCACCAGCGTGCCCATGAAGCTGGCGAGTGCGTCGGCGACTGCTGCGCGGCTCGGCCCGGTGCCGTAGATCATTCGGAATCGGGCGAGCATTCTCGGATCGGCAGCAAGGCGCTCGGCCGACAGGTCGCGGCCGCGCATCACATGCTCGCTCCCCAGCGTGCCGCTCACGAAGTCGTGGAGGGTGCGCGTCTTGCCTTCCCAACCGAGCCGGTAATTGTGGACGCTGTTGAACACGGTCGGCGTGTTGAACGGCAGCTCGTGCCCGGAGTCTCCGCGGTCGAACCGCCGCGACGTCGCCCCGTTGCTCTCGATATCATGGCAGGAGGCGCAGCTCAGCGCCACCGAACGGGAGATCCGGCGATCCTGGAACAGGTCACGGCCGAGATCGATCTTGCCGCTTTCAATCGGGAGCGGAGGCGACAATGCCTCCGCCGGGCCACGCGCCGAGCTATCGTCGCGCGACTTCGCCGCCGGCGCGAGCATGCAGCATGCCATCACCAGGGACAGCGCGAGATTCCTCACACGAGCTCTACCTCACAGTCGAACCTGTACCCGACGCCCCGCTCGGTACGAATGAGGCGCGGCGCATTGGGAAGGTCCTCGAGCTTGCGCCGGAGACGCAGGATCTGAACGTCGATGCTGCGGTCGAGGACGTCCTCGTGAACGCGGGTCGCCTGAAGCAGATGCTCGCGGGTGAGGGGCCGGCGCGGCGCTTGGAGGAATGCGCTCAGCAGGGCGAATTCTCCCTTGGTGAGGCTGACGACCTTGCCGCCCGGAGAGGTCAGCTCACGCTGGCGCTGGTCGAACGTCCAGCCTGCGAAGCGAAAGGTGCATTCGCGCTGCTTCGCCGGGTTCATGCGGTCCATGCTGCGGCGGCGAAGCGTCGCTCGGATGCGCGCGAGCAGTTCGCGCAGACCGAACGGCTTGGTCAGATAGTCGTCCGCGCCGAGCTCGAGCCCGAGCACCCGGTCGAGTTCCTCACGGCGGCTGCCGGTAATCAGGATGACCGGTATGACGCTCCGGGCGCGAAGCTCACGGAGAATGTCGAGCCCGTCATCTTCGCCCAGATGCAGGTCGAGAACGACGAGGTCGGGCTCGCGGACGGTGATCGAACGCATCAGTCCCTCACGTCCCGACACGGCCGTGGCACGAAGGTTGTGCTCGACGAGATAGGCGACGATCATGCGCTGCATCGCCGGATCGTCGTCGACGACCATCACGCGTGCCGCTTTCGCCTGCGACGTGAATTCACTATTGTCTATGAAGGTCACCCGAAACCCCTGGTCTGTTACCTCCCCGTGAGGTTGGGTGCCTCTAAAGTTGTTTAAAGGATATAAGAATAGAATTTGTCACAACCGTAACAATTCTCCTTCCGGCATCGACCGGCGGACTGGCGGTCGCGATGAGATGCTTTCTCCTGATCATTATTATGAGAAAGCGGTGGCGCAACCGGAGCGACTCCGGTCCTTCGTAGATTAGAAATCGCCGTCGTGGGACTTGGCGGCAGCAGATCGCGAACCCGCCTATGTCTCAGATGATCGGGAGCTCTGATCGGACACGCATGAAGGCGGCAACGTGAACGCCGACGATCGTGCCCACCGGGATGAATGGCGTTTCGCGCTGCTGCGGACCGGAAGGCACTGGACGATCGAGTTGGTCCGGTGCCGCCTGCGCAAGTCATGGCCATGTTGCGTTACAGTCGGAACAGCTCGCCGAACATCGTTGACGCGCGGGCAATGCACGATCATCCCTGATGCGGAGTCGCAAATTGATCGGACATCATGAACTTCAGGCGAATGGAAGGCGCAGGAACTGGATGCTTGTTCGAGCATGACCATTCACAATCGGGAGATTGGCAGTGATCGTATCGGATCACTCGCACTTGTCACAGAATACCTGCAGATCCCGGGCCCGAGTTTCCGCATCGGTCTTGGCAGTCAGGTGGTGAGGCCTTGCTCAGGCGTCAGTCTCGTGTCGCGCGAGCCGCCTCGTGCGCGCGTCGCTGGATCCATTCGGTGAGGAATGGCCGGATCGCTGCCGGGCGCACCAGCGCGGTGCCGACGGTGCAGGAGGAGGCGAGGCGCGACGGATTCTGGTTGCGACTGGCCGTCTCCCTCTCGCCTTTTGCTTAGAGAAGGGCCGGCGATGACCTTGCTTACGTACTTTGCGGCGATGGGCCGGATCTTGCGACGCGGGAGCGGCCGCGTCTATCGTTTCGAGGGCGCGACGGCGCCTGCAGCCGGCTTGCGCGTGACGGACTGGGGATCGCCGGATTCGCCGTTCCGCGGACCCGAAGAGGCCCGCCTTGCCGAAGAGAGAAGCCGACAGGCCTTCAATCTCTGGTGCGGCTGGGTCCTCATCGCGTTCTAGTCTGCGGACCGCCTTTTGCGCTTGGGCTGCTTCAGAACAGGCTCTCGACGATCGTGTCGAACCTGTAGCCGTAGCCCCGTTCCGTCTTGATCAAAGCACCGCCGGCGGGATGCGCCGAAAGCTTTCGTCTCAGCCGGAGGACCTGAACATCGATGCTCCGATCGAAGATGTCCTCATGGGTGCGCGTCGCGCGCATGAGATGCAGTCTGGAGAGCGCTCGGCCGGGAGCATCGAGAAAGGCGGTGAGAAGAGCATATTCCTTCTTGGTCAGCACGACTTCCGCGCCTGAAGGATCAGTCAATGTTCGCAAGGTGTGCCGCAATTCCCAGCCCTGGAACCTGTATCCGCCGCGCGGCGAAGGTCCGGTGAGCCGACGCCCGAATTCCTGGCGCCGGAGGATTGCGCGTATCCGGGCGAGGAGTTCCCTCGGGCTGAACGGCTCGGGGAGGAGATCGTCTGCGCCGAGTTCGAAGGCAAGGACGCGGTCGATCTCGTCTCGCGCCGTCTGCGTGATCAGGATGACGGGAACATTGGAGCGTGCCCGGACCTGGCGGAGAATGTCGAATCCGCCTGCAGCTACGTGCCTGGCGTCGAGAATGACGAGGCTGAACTGATCGGACTGGAGATGGCGCGGGGCGTCGCGCGCCGTCGTCGCCACCGTGGCGCAGCGCTGCTCCGCCAGTGGGTCGAGGATCTGGGCCCGCGCGCAGGGATCGTCATCGATGACGAGAAGGCGACCAAGCGGGGCCGGAGGGACCGGCGCCATCGCCGGAGGGGCAAGCCCCGGCGACATGTCGGAGAAGTGATACATGACGTCTACTCTTTCAACCTGAGGGTTCGGCGCGAGCCGCGCTCGCGCCGAACCTGCGATGTCCTGTGGCCGGGCAGACCGCCCGCCCGTCGATCAGAAACCGTGCGCCTTGCGCAGAATCTCTCCAGCCCGTTCCCCGATGATCGCGCACGGCGCCTGGGTATTCCCGGTGGTGACCCGCGGCATGATCGACCCGTCGGCGATGCGCAGGCCGTCGATGCCGTAGACGTTCAGCCTGTGGTCGACGACCGACATGGGATCGCGGCCCATCTTTGCGGTGCAGGTCTGATGCCAATAGGTCACGGCCGAGTTGCGGATATAGTCCTCCAGCGCGTCACGGGTGAGGCTGCCCGGCATGACCTCTCTTGTGACATAAGGCCGGAAGGATTGCGCATTGCCAAGGTCACGGCACAGCTCGACGCAGCGGGCCGCGGCCTCGACGTCGATCGGGTCCGACAGCATGTTTGCGTCGATGGTGATCGGCGCCATCGGATCCGCGCTTTGCAGGAGCAGGCGACCGCGGCTCGCCGGTCTGGCGAGGCCCGCGAACATGGTCCAGCCATGCTCTGGAACACCAAGCGCTGCGGTCCGCTCGCTGGGAACCGGAAACTCCACCTGACAGAAGAGCAGGTCCGGAGCTTCGAGATCGGGACGGCTTTTCCAGTAGAGCGTTGCCTCGCTGCCGCTGTTGCGCGGTGCGATCGGCTCCGCATATTCCCAGATGCAACCGAAGGAGACGTGATCCTGAAGGTTGCGGCCGACGCCGGGCAGGTGCTGGACAAGCGGTATGCCGAAGCGGGCGAGTTCCTCGCGATCGCCGATCCCGGAATGCATAAGGACCTTGGGCGTGTGCATGGCGCCGAGCGACAGCACGACCTCGCTTCGGGCGCCGATCGTCGAAATCTGTCCGCCTCGGGCGATCTCGACCCCTGTGGCGCGCTTCCCGTCCAAGGTTACGCGCCGCACCGTCGCGCCGGTCAATACGGTCAGATTGGGGCGATCGAGCACCGGATGCACGTAGGCACGGTACAATGAGTGGCGCCGCCCGTCCCGAACGAGCATGTCGCTGATCGCTGCACCGCCGGATCCCTCCATCATCGCGCCGTTCGGCGAATCGAAGGTGGGGATGTCGAGCTCTGCCGCGGCCGCGAGCATTGCGTGCGCGATCGGGCTCGGATCGCTCGCCGGCTGGACCCAGACGGGACCCGTCGTGCCGCGATAATCCGGGTCGGGTGCACCCTGCCAGTACTCGATCCGCCGGTAGATCGAGAGCACGTTCTCGTATCCCCATTCGGCATCTCCGGCCTCTTCGGCGAAGTGGTCCCAGTCGCTGCGATGTCCGCGCGCCCAGACCATGACGTTGATGCTCGAGCCGCCGCCGAGCGCCTTGCCCATCGACATCGACAGCGAACGATTATTCAGGTGCGGGTTCGGCTCCGCCTGAAAGCCCCAGTCCCGCTCGCTACCGAGGTTCGTCGGCCATTGCGCGGGATCGAGCACCGCCGCGACGTCGTCGCTTCCGCCGGCCTCGAGCAGCAGCACATCCACGTCGGGGTTCTCCGCCAGCCGCCTTGCGAGAACCGAACCTGACGCGCCCGCGCCGCAGACGATGAAATCATAATTCGGTTTCAGGTTGGCGGTCAGCCGCTCCTGGTTCTCGCGCCCGCGTCGGGCAAGGTCCAGCTCTTCTTGATGGTGCGCAATCATCCTTGGATCTCCTTCGAAAGCGGATCCTCCGCTGTTCGCAGCCACGCAATCCGGGCGGGCGTCCGTCCGTGTCTCACCTGGAACCATGCGCCCTGAGAGCGCGCGGCACGTGCCTGCACCGCTTGGGTCCGGCTCGGTCTCCGGCACGTGAGCGGCCGGAGGAGAACCAGACCCAAGAAACAGGCGTATCCCGTTTCCGCGGCGCTGGTGAAATATCAAATCTATCAATTCTATCAAGTCTAATAATTAGAGCATGTCGCTTTTTCTCCGGATCGCCGTGGTCGTGGCGCGCGGGCACGATGGCAGGCGTGCGCCCCCCGCCGTTGGTAGGCCAATCGTGAGCGTCTCCCCGGCGACGCGTTCGGGTCCGGATGGATGAGGCGGTTGGAACAGTTCCGCCGGCGATCACATGTTCCGTCCCCGGGACGTTGGCGGGCCTGCTCGGCCAATGTTCGGCAACCCGCCGCGGCTGGTGAGATCCGCCGACACGAACATTACCTCAGGCGTGGCGGCGGGCCGGGATCGGGCGACGGTCAGGACGCCTGCGCCGAGTTCGCGAAGCAGGCGAACCGTCGCGGCACCCGGTCCCGCGCGTCCCTGAGGTGACGAGCGCACGTTTGCCGGCCGGGTCGAGGCAGGGGTTCAAAGGCCGACCTCCAGCCGCGTGATGTGGTTGCCGGTCAGCCGAAACTGGAAGGTGAGAATGGCAGGACTGGACGGGAACCGACCGATCAGCCTCGCGCGGACTCGAAGGACCCCGTCCTGCTCCACCGATTCCAGCGGTTCCGTCACATGCTCGTATTTCGCCTTGGTCTCGCGCCACCAGCCCTCGATGGCTTGGTGCCCGGCGAACGTTCGCTTCTCGTCCTCGACGATGCCGTCTGGGGCGAACGGCCGGGCAAGAGCCTCCGGGTCGCTTGCCCGGTCGGCCTCGAAGTAGCGTTGAACAGGGTCTGGCAGTGTCATTTCGCGTGTTCCTTCTGCTTCTTGCCTGGTGGTTGCCCGGAAGTAGGCCTGGACAGCTGTGCCGATAAGCGGGATGAAATAGGACGAGGCGTTTCGAAAGGCAGGATAATGCGGGGACCTGGACTTGGTGATCTGGACGCAGTCATTGCCGTGTCCAGGCGCGGATCCTTTCGGGCCGCTGCCCTCGATCTGGGCATGTCCACCACGGCATTGAGCAATGCAGTCGCTAAGCTGGAGGCGGGCCTTGGTGCGCGGCTGTTCAATAGGACGACGCGGAGCGTGGCATTGACGGATGCCGGCCGATCCTTCGTCGGGCAGGTGGGGCCGGCGCTCCAGGAGATACACGGTGCAATGGATATGGTGCGATCGCACCAGGAGACACCTTCGGGCACGCTGCGCATCAATGCCTTCGCCACGGCAGCGCGGGAGATCCTGCCGCCGCTCATCCTCGAGTTCCTGCGGCGTTACCCGGCCGTGCATGTCGATCTGGTCACCGAAGGAAAGCTCGTCGATATCGTCGCCGCCGGTTTCGACCTCGGGGTTCGTGCCGCCAATCTCGTGCCGACCGACATGATCGCGGTGCCGGTCGGGCGTGCGCAACGCTACGCCGTCGTCGGCTCGCCGGCATATTTCCAAACGCGAAAGCGGCCGATCAATCCGCTCGATCTGCTCGAACACAGCTGCATCCGCATTCGTTTGCCGAACGGCGCCCTGTTCAGATGGGTCTTCGAGAAGAACGGGGAGACGGTCCAGCTTGATGTCGACGGCCGGATTACCCTCGATGAGGCAAGCCTCTCCCGCGCGGTGATCCTCGACGGAATGGGGCTCGGCTTCTTCATGGAGCCGGACGTGCTCGCCGACATCGAAGCGGGGCATATGGTGCGTGTCCTGGAAGACTGGACGCCGCCGCTCCCGGGGCTGTGCCTCTATTATCCCGGGCGGCGCAATGCCTCGGCTGCGCTCAAGGCGTTCGTCGGCCTCGCCCGGGAGCTTCGGGCCAAGGCAGAGGCTTCGGACGCACGAGGGAACATGGCCGCTCGCACCGGCCGGTCGCGATCCGGCGGTACGGCGTGACAGGCGCAGTTTCGGGACCAGCGATCCGGCGGTGGCGGCCAACTCGCCCCACTGGTCAAAGCTCGCTTTCCGCCGGGCCTTGTCGCCCATCCTGTGCTGCAAGCATCCTGACGGGAGTGGCGATCGGGCTCCTACCGTCGGGATGACGGGCGGCTGCAGCCGCCCGCCCGCCCACCGGACACAAGGCAAGCGGGCCTGAGCGCAAACACGTCGCTGCGGCGTGTTATCGAGAATATACGTCGCGGCTCGGCTCGGATTGCGGGCTATCGTGTTCCTTTTGCACGGACACCCTCTGCAAGAGCTGGGCATGTGCGTTCTGCTTCGCGTCCGCCATGCACTTGTCGACCGATCGTCTGATTATCCGGTCAAATCCGCACACCCATCGCGCAGCACGGCCGATGCGCCGTTCGAGCCTGCGTTGTCCGGTGGCGGAGCCGAGGTCGAGATCATCGATGCGGACGATCGTGGTTCGGGGCTCTTCGAGGGGATCGGCGGCGGAAGCCGATCCTGGCTGGACCAGGATCGCTGCGCCGGCGGCCATCACGCCCAAATTCCACAACAACAAGCGGGTGAAAGTTCCTGAATTCATTTCCTATACTCACATCTGTTCATCGATGTGAGTCGAAGTAATCGCCGCCTGTTTCAGCATCGCTGCAGATCGGCCGGATGTTATGGCAATTGTAGTGGCTTGATGGCAAGACTATATTGGCAACTATTATCACGCCTTGCAACCGGCATTCGGAGATGCGCCCGATGTCAGGCTTTTCTAAGCCTTTTCGTGATGGCGAAGGCGGCAAATCCGATGATCAGGCCCCAGAAGGCCGATCCGAGCCCCAGCAGGGTCATGCCCGATCCGGTCGCAAGGAAGGTCAGGATGGCCGGCTCGCGATCGTCCTCTCCGGACAGCATGGCGCCGGCCGCGCCGGTCAGTGCGGGAACGAGGGCTAGGCCGGTCAGCGCGGCGATGACGCTGTGCGGCAAGGCGAGGAACAGACGGACCAGTCCCGGCGACCAGAGTGCCAGGCCAAGATAGAAGCCGGCGTAGAGCATCCCAACGACCCAGCGCCTCTCCCGGTCCGGGTGGGCCTCGGCATTGGTGCAGATTGCCGCAGTGATGGCGGCGAGGTTTACGGAATGGGCGCCGAACGGTGCCCCGACGAGGGTGGCGAGGCCGGTGCCGACGAGAAGCGGTGCAGGGCGCGGCGAATAGCCCGCGCTGCGCAGAACCAGGAGCCCGGGAAGATTCTGCGACGCGAGCGTGACGAGGAACAGGGGGAGGCCCACGCTGACGAGCGTTCGCGGATCTAATGCCGGAGCAACGGGCGCCAGCATGCCGAATGTCTCGCCTTCAGGCAGGGGCGACAGAGCATTCCTGAGAAGAGTGAGCGCAATTCCGCCGACCAGGACCAGCAAGAGCGCGTGGAGCGGAACGTACCGACGGGCGACCACGAAGACGGCCAGGAGGATGAGGATCAGGAGCGGGTCGTCCGCCGTCAGCCGAAACAGCTCGAGACAGAAGGGCAGCAGGACGCCGGCGAGCATCGCCGACGCGATCGAGCCCGGGATGCGTTCCGCGAGCCGGGTCAACGGCGGGACTGCGCCGAGGACCATCATCAACAGGCCGGAAGCGAGAAAGGCGGCGACGGCGAAGGGCCAGGACAGGCCCGGCGCGGCCGCGAGCAACGCGGCGCCCGGTGTCGACCATGCGAGGATCACGGGCATGCGAAGCCGGAATGAAAGAGTTGCGCCAGCGATCGCGATCCCGAGGCACAAGGCGGTAATCGCCGAGCCGATCTGCTCGACGGAGGCGCCCATATTCCCCATCGCCTGCACGACCAGCGCAATCGTGCCGCCGAACCCGACGAGGGCAGCGACCAGAGCCGACGACCATGCGGCGGCCGGTGGGAATTTCTCAGGCAACACTCTTCTCCCGTCGGAGCGACGCCGCGCAGGGTGGCGGCACTGCTGCCGACGGCTCGGTTGGCACCCGCAGATATCGCGCGCCGCATGGTTCGAAAAGCAGGAGCGGTGCCTATGAACTCGCCTCGCCGCGCTGAAACGGGTCTCGCCGCCGTCGTGGTAGGGGAGGGCAGAACCCGTGGGTCAGAGTCCGGCGCCTCCGCCTCGACCGTCCCGGAAGGTCGCAACAAGCGCCCGGGAAGCGTGCAGGCTGACTCGAAAAGGCGCGGGAGTCTCCCGGGAACACCGCGCCGGCAGCTGCCCGGAGGCCGCCCATCGCTCTGCTTTTGCGGGCTCAGGCGACCGGGATTGCCCGGCCAGCATGCCGGCACAGTCTCGCCCGAAACCTTTCTCGGGATTCACATGCGCTCCGGGATCGTGACGACAAGTTCCTGGTAGCCGTGGATGAAGCAGGACGCTGTCCTTTTCGGCGGCGCCGTCACGTCGATCCGCCGGAAACGCTTGAGAATTTCTTCCCAGAGGATCCGTACCTGCAGTTCCGCCGCGCGGGCGCCGATGCACCGGTGGATCCCGGCACCCAAAGCCAGTTGGCGGCGCGCATTCTGCCGATCGATCATGAACGCGTCGCCGTCCGCAAACATCGCCTCGTCCCGATTGGCGGACAGGTACCAGAGAACGACCTTGTCGCCCTTGCGGATCCGATGTCCCTTGAAGTCGACGTCGCGGGTGGCCGTGCGGCGCATGTGAGCGAGCGGCGTCTGCCAGCGGAATATTTCGGGGGCGAGGTTGCGTACGAGCTCGGACTCCGCGCGAAGCTTCTCCAGCTCTTCGGGAAAGCGATCGAACGCAACGACGCTGCCGCTGATGCTGTTGCGTGTCGTGTCGTTGCCGCCGACGAGAAGAAGCAGGATGTTCCCGTGGAACTCCGCCTTTGCCATGGTTCGGGTCTCCGGCCGACTTGCGAGCAGCGATACGAGGTCGCCTCCGGCGGGATTTCTGATCCGCTCCTCCCAGATCGCGTCGAACATGGCGAAGCATTCCTGCAGTGCGGCGAGCTTCGTCTCGATCGTCGGGAAGAGCGGATGCCCGGGGAGTGCGACCGCAGCCTCGGACCAGCGAATGAGGTCGCGTGCCCGCGCCTGGGGAACGCCGAGCAGCAGCGCGAGCGTGCGGGCGGTGAGCCCGATCGAAACGCGATCGACCCAGTCGAAGGGCGCACCGACCGGCAGATCGTCGAGGATCTCGGCGCACCACAGCCGCACCTGATCGCCGAGCGAGTTCATCCGTTCGAGGGAAAAGGCCGGTGCGACCGCCTTCCGCTGCTCGCCGTGCCGCGGCGGATCCATGGAGATGAAGGCAGGGAAGAATTGCGGCTCGTCGGGATGGGAGGCGATGGTGATGCCGCCGTTGAAATGATCTGAAGAAAAGGTCTCGTGGTCGAGTTCGATCGCCTCGACATCCTTGTGGCGCGTTATCGACCAATAGGCGCCGTACAGTCCGTCGGCGCAATGATGGACCGGCGCCTCGCATCGAAGCCGCTGCAGGCCATGCTCGGCCACACCCAGTTCGAAATAGTCCGGGCGCGCGACGTCCAGCTCTCCGATCGGCAGGCTGTCGATCTGTTCCTTGAGAGATTGCGCGTGTTCGGGAACGGTCCAGGCGACGGTCATCAGCACTTCTCCTAAAGGGCTCCATCTATGAAGTGCGCGCTACCGACACGTTGCGAGGCGCCGGTGCAGTGTTGCATTCGCAACAATCCGTCTCTGCGGACACGAAGACCTATGCGGAACTGAAATATCCAACGGCATCGATTTGCGCATACGCGCGCAAACTCACTAGCGAGACCTGGCTTCTGAAGAGAATAGATTGATAGAATGACGCACTTGATTACGATTGAAGCACCAATATGCTTTTGCGTCTCGATCCCCCGCCTTAATGTTCAGCGGCAATCGGCAACGGCCTTGTTGGCGATCCCGGCAGACGCCTGGCGCCTCTGCTGTCGAAGCTCGACCAAGGAGACAATCGTGAAACGCTCACCTCTTCGAAGGCACGTCGAAACCTCGCATGGGGTGATCTCGGTTCAGGACAATCAGCGGCCCGGCACGCCGCTCGTCATGGTGCATGGCAATTCCTCATGCGGCGCGGTGTTCGGCCGGCAATGGCAAGGGTCCCTGGCCGACAATCTGCGCTTGATCAGCCTCGATCTGCCCGGGCACGGCAGCTCCGCGAACGCCCTGGATCCGAAACGGACCTACACGCTGCCCGGTCTGGCGAGCGCGGTGACGGAGGTGCTTGGAAGCCTCGGCATCGACGAGGCGGTCCTCATGGGCTGGTCGCTCGGCGGCCATGTCGCGATCGAGATGATCGGTCTGTTTCCCGGGCTCCAGGGGCTGATCATCACCGGCACCCCACCGATCCGCCGCAACGGCTTCGCCGAGGGCTTCCTGGCCAATCCGGCCAAGCTGCCGGCAGCGAAGCGCGATCTCTCGGCCGATGACATCGAAGCCTTCGCGCGCGCGATGTTCGGAGAGCCGGTCGAGCCATTCCTGCGGGCAGCGATCGTGCGGTCCGACGGGAAGTTCCGGGAACGGCTGTTCGCGGCGGCCAAGGCCGGCGCAGGTATCGACCAGCGGGAAGCCGTCGAGAGAATGACGGTGCCGATCGCGGTGATCAACGGGAGCCGCGATCCCCTGGTCAACCTTGCCTATGTCGACAGCGTTCCGTTCGGAAGATTGTGGGGCGGAAAATGCCATCGTCTGGCCGGTGAAGGGCACGCGCCATTCTGGCATTCGGCGCCCGCCTATGACGCGCTCGTCGCCGACTTCATGGCGGATCTGTCTGGCAGGCTTTCCAGGGTCGCCTGAAGCCGCCCTGTAAGGTCGTCACACCCGGCCTGTGTCGCTGCCGCTTTCGGACCGGCTGCGCCGCTGCGGCAACCTTTTCAAGGATTTCACTGGATGATGAACATTCAGGCGCGGTCACGCCGTGCCCTTGGTGCTTCGACGCCCGCCTGGCGGCGCCGATGCCTCGCGCTCGTTGCCGGCTCTGCGGCCTTGACCCTGTTGCCGGCGACCGAAGCGCCGGCACTCCCGGGTGGCGGGGTCCCGAAATGGCAGACGCTCCCGGCGCCGCGGGCCTTGCCGCCCTTTGCAACGCAGGAGTATCTGAGCCGCGACGGCGCGCGCATCTGGTTCGGCAGCATCGGCAGCGGTAAGCCAGTCGTCCTTCTCCATGGCGGCTTGTCGAGTAGCCGCGCGTGGGGCGAGCAGGTGCCGGGGCTGGTGGCGAGCGGCTACCGCGTCATTCTGGTCGACAGCAGAGGCCATGGCCGCAGCACCCTCGGAGAGCGATCGCTAAGCTATGAGCTCCTGGCGAGCGACGTGCTTGCGATCATCGACTCATTACGGCTGCCAAGTCCCGCGATCGTGGGATGGAGCGACGGCGCAGTGACCGCCCTGACGCTTGCCATGCGCCATGGCGAGCGGCTCGGCCGGGTCTACGCCTTCGGCGCCAACATGGACCAGCGTGGAGTCCGACGCGGGGCAGGCGATGCGCCGATCCTGGCAGCGGTCGCACCGCGCCTCATGGCCGATTATCGGGCGCTTTCCCCTTCGCCGGAGGCGTTCGACCGCCTGAGTTCTGCCGTTCGCGCGATGCAGGCGGCCCAGCCTGACACGCCGCTGGCAGAACTCGCCGCGATCGGGGGACCTGCAGTGCTGATCGCAGGGGCAGACCATGACGAATTCATCACCCCCGGCCACCCCGGTTATCTTGCGAAGGCGATTCCCGGAGCCGCGCTCGAGATCTTCGCGGACGCGAGCCACTTTGCGCCGTGGCTATGCCCGCAGACCTTCACCCGCTCAGTGCTGGCGTTCCTCGATGGACGGCCCTCCTTTCGCACACGGGGCAAAAACAATCCAACTCTCCGGCGAAAGGTTGGCGGGACGATCGCTCCGCGGCAACGGCCCTGTCGTGACTAGGTATGCGAACGCGCCCCAGGCGCAATTCCCTTGCCGAACACGCTCGCAGAGCGTCGAGCGTCGGCAGCGGCGCGGACCCGAAAGTTGAATATGCGCCGGAACGCCCTTGCCGGTCTGTTGCTCCTCGTGGCTGCCGCGGCTCTGCTGCTCGGCGGAGCGCTCGCTTTGTGGCGTGTCCAAGGACCGTCTGCGATCGGGACTCGCTCCCGGGCCAGTCCGTAGCCAGCGCCCTATGCCGATCTGCCTGGCTCCTTCTCCTCGCGGGGAGACGTGCGCTCCCTGCTTGCCGGTGCGCGTGCCGGATCCGGCGCGCTGGTGCGGGTCGAAGCAGATCGTGTGGCTCGACCAGCTGTCGCAAACCGGAGGGCCTTGGGCCCCGGCCTGGTCTGTGCGGCCTGCGGCGAAGCACCAAGCCGAACCGCCAATAGGAGAAGACGCAAGTGGAAGATCAGGAGGCTTCGCGTGCTCGACGGATTTGAACGGTTGCAAGGGATTCAGGAGGTCGCCGACAGCCTTGGCATCACGCCGCGGACGCTGCGCCTGTACGAGGATCGAGGCTTGATCGCGCCCCAACGCATCGGAGCACAGAGAGTCTACTCGCACCGTGAGACCAATCGCATGCGGCGCATCATGAGGGGCAAGCGGCTCGGCTTCTCGCTTCGCCAGATCCGCGAGCTTCTCGCGCTCTATGATGCCGATCCGCGCCACGTCGCGCAGATGCGCGGACTTGCCGAGCGCTGCCGGGAGCGCATCGAGGACTTGCAGGCGCAGAAAGTCGCGCTGGAACTTACCTTGGATGAACTGGTGAGGATCGAGCGTGAAGCTTTGGCGGGGAACGTCGGCGTAGACGATCAAAAGCGCTGAGAAAGGCGCAACCCCGAAATCGGAAACGGGAGCGCCGCAGCCACATGATGACGCTGGCAGGCCACTGCGGCCGTTACCGACGACTTTTGGCGTGCTCGGCAAAATGCCTCGGCGTCAGTGCATATCAGTTGGGAGCTGATGAAGAACTAGGAGCCGAAGCGGCCGGCGTAATGGCTCGACACCGGCTTGCTCAGCGCCGGTGTCGACCCGAGGCTGCTGCGTCAGCCCGCACTGGATTTCGCGCGGGCTGCAAGTATCGAGATGGCGATGAGGCCGCCGATGATGCCGACATGCTCCATTGCGGTATGAAAGGCGATGGTTCGGGCGGGCTCTTCGGTAATCGACCAGAAATGGTGTACCAGGATCACCGTCAGCGCGGTGAATACCCCCAACGCGCCGGCGCCGAGCCAGACAAGCCTGTCGACGATGATCAGGAAGGATCCTCCGAGCTGAACGAGGATCGTCGCCACCGCGAACCAGAGTGCCGGCTCGAGCCCGAAATGCGCCATCTCGGCACGCGCTCCTGCGAAATCGATCAGCTTGATGAGCGCGCTTCCCCAAAAGGGAAAGGTGATCGCAAGCCTTGCGACAGGCGCGGCCGCGGGCAGTCGCAGGAGGCGTTCGATCGACTGAGACATGAGGTTACTCCCAATAATGATAATCTGCGAGCGATGCGGCTGCTGCCGTTGGCGAAAGGATCGAGGACGTGCCGTCAGGTATGACGAGCGCGCCCGCGACCCACTTCTTGCCGCCGGAATGGGCAGGCGCCTTCGGCCGCAAAGCCGAAAGCCCGATTGCCGGGCACCCTCTCGAGGAGCGGGTGTCCGGCGCTGATACGTGGCTGCCGCGGCAGGCCCGCGCGAGCGCGCCTGCCGTTCGTGTCGTTTTCGAAGTCAGCTCTGCCTGGTGAGCATGTTGTTGAGGGTCCGGTCGCCCGCCTGCCAGCGGCGGAGCGCATCGTGGGCGGCGGCACGCTGGTGCACTTTGATGCTCTCCAGCTGCTCGGGTTCGACCGCGAACTCGAGCGTCTGGCCGTCCGGATCCTCGACATAGAGCGAGTGGGCATAGCCGTGGTCGAAGGCGGAGCACTCGATGCCGGCTTCGCTGAGCCTGCTGCGAAGCTGGTCCTGCAGATCTCGATCCACCTTGAGCGCGAGGTGGACGAACAATCCCTGACGGTGCGCGGCATATTGCCGCTGGAGCGCGGGGTCGGCGAAGTTGAAGAATGAGAGGGCGCTGCCGTCGTCAAGCTCGTACAGCGCAAGGCTGAAATCGTGCGCGACACCGCCGATGATCTCGTGCTCGATCCAGAAACCGCTCAGCGCGATGCCGAGGATGTCCTCGTAGAAGTGCCGAGTCCGCTCCTGGTCGGAAGAGACGTAGGCGGCGTGATGAAAGCGGGGAAGGCGGCTTCGGCTATCGATGCTCGATCCCGCGCTATCCAGAATGATCGTGCTCATGATTTACTCCATTCGGCGGCAATATCGCCCGCCGGTCGCATAGTGTGCGTGGCAATCTACGAAGACGTTTCGATCCTGATGTGAAGTGCTACCACCGTAGCGCGCGTGCTTGTCCGCGCCGGAACGCGTTCGTCCCTGTGATATGAGATCCAGGCGGCTTCGGTCTGAAGCCGGTCAAAGCTGCCGGCCGTAGATGACGTAGACTTTATTGACATTGCTCTCGATCGTCGTTGCGATCGAAAGCATTCCGCGGTTGTCTTCCAGGATCCAGCCGATCTCGCCGCGTGTCGCTCCATAATGGTCGACCGCAGCCCGGCGTATGCGCTCGATCATCATGAAGGCGAGCTGGTTGGCCAGTCTCGACGTCTGGAGATCCTTGATCACCCCCATAAGCGGAACGCGCATGGTCCGCACCTTCGGCTTGCGGAGCCAGGAGAGGATCTTGATCCAGCCAAAGGGGAAGAGGGATCCATTTAGGTCCTTCGTTGCCTCGTTGAGGTCGGGAAGCGTGATCATGAACGCGACGGGCTTGCCGTCCAGTTCCGCAATCCGAATGAGATCGTCGAAGACGATCGGCTTCAGCTTCACGCCGACATCGCGAATCTCCGGCTCGGTCAAAGGCACGAAGCCCCAATTGTCGCGCCAGGCATCATTGAGAATTGCGAGGATGATTGCAGCCTCTTCGTCGAACTTCGTCTTGTCGGTGTGCCTGATGCGAATGCGAGGATTGGCCTCGCCGGACCGGATGATCCGCTGGACGATCTTCGGAAAGTCTTTGGTGATGTCGAGCTCGTAGGTGCGGAGCTGCTTGACCGGAGCATAAGCGGCGCGCTCGATCCACGCGCGATATTCCGGCCGGGCGTGCCCCATCATGATCGTCGGCGGGTGATCGAACCCATGCACGAGCAGACCCGGCTCCTCCCAGATCGACATGCTGATAGGCCCGAGCGCCCTCGTCATGCCCTGATCACGCAACCAGCGCTCTGCACGCGCCAGCAGGCTGACGAAGACGTCTTCCCGCTCGGCCTCCATCAAACCCCATTGGCCCACGCCCGGGCCGAAGCCCTGCTCGCGCGGCATGGTGAGGGCCAATGTGTCGATATGGGCCGAGATGCGGCCGACCACCCGATCGCCTTCTCGGGCGAGGAACAGCTGCGCCTTGGCGTGACTGAACCACCCATTCTTCTCGGGCGTGATCAGGCCGAGTGCTTCGCCCTTGAGGGGCGGCACCCAGTGCGGGTCGCTTCGGTAAAGCCGAAACGGCAGGTCGACGAATGCCTTGCGGTCGCCTTTGGTGGTAACCGGATTGATCGTGACGGTAGGCAAGCTTTCCCTTTCGCGTTGGATTGCCGGCAATGCTTCTCGCAGTCGAGCGGCACATTCTTGTGTGGCGGAGCGGATCGATTGCCTGATTTGGATGATACTGACGGCCAAGGCGATCAAAACCCGACTTCATTCGTAATCTTATCCCGGCGATAGCTCAGCGTTATCGTGACTCCTATTACGCCTGTAGCGATATAATCATAACAAGAGGCGCCGTTAGCCGTTAGTATAGGAAACGTTAGATGTGAGGAGTGTCGGATGCGATCGAACTTTGTTCTTGTGACGCTGGGCGCGACTACAGCGGGATGAGGAGCGACATCGCGCTTGTGGCATGCTCGGGTCGGACTTCGCCGAGCATAGGGGATGGTGCAGCGTTTAACCGGCGTAACGCGGTTCAGCCCAGTGACTGGTCATGCTGATGTCAGGTTCGCAAAGGCCGCAAAGCGGTGACCTCACCCGGCGTGAGTGGCGGATGGTCGTGCTCGCCGCATTGGGTGGCGGGCTCGAATATTACGACTTCATCGTCTACGGCATCTTTGCGCAAGCGATTGCCGCCGCCTTCTTCCCGGCCGCAGACCAGGTTGCATTGACGCTCGCTTTGGCGGTCTTCGCGGTCGGCTATCTGGCGCGTCCGGTCGGAGGGATGGTGTCGAGTCATTTCGGCGACCGATACGGCCGCAAGACTGTGTTCGTGATCACCGTTGCCACCATGTCCATCTGCACGCTCGGCATCGGGCTGATACCGACCTATGCGACCTGGGGCGTCGCTGCCACGTTCCTGCTCGTGTTGCTGCGCTTCGTGCAGGGCCTGTGCATCGGCGGCGAACTGCCCGGCGCGATCACGTTCGTGGTCGAGACAGCGGAGCGCAGGCCAGGCTTCGCCTGCGGGATCGTCTTCGCCCTCGTGAACGGAGGCGTGCTGCTCGCCGCCTTCGTCAATCTGGCGCTCGGCGTCTGCCTTTCTCCTGCGGCGATGCTCGGCTATGGCTGGCGGGTCGCGTTCGTGATCGGCGGCCTGCTCGGCCTCGTCAGCTTCTGGCTTCGTCGCAATCTGGGAGAAACGCCGGAATTCCTTCGGGTTCGTCACGATGCCGCTCGCCACCCGGTGCGAGAGGTGATGCGATCGCATCCGGGGGCGATCCTGCTCGGCTGCGCAGTGGCGGCGCTCACTGCCGCCTTCAATGGCCTGCTGTTCGCGCACATGCCCGCCTATCTCGTCCAGGTTCTCGATTACGATGGGCAGGCGGTGGCGGTCGCGATGAATGTCGCGCTTCTGGCTATGTCGCTGTCGCTGCTGACGGCATCATGGTGGGCGGACCGCATCCAGGCGCGATACCTGCTGCTCGCCTCTTCGGTGCTGATGCTGGTCGGAGCGCCGATCGCCTATCATGCGCTCGCGAGCGGCGGTACACACCTCATCCCGGTGCTGTCCTTGCTCGCGATCGCCGTGGCCGGTGCCAACGGCAGCTTCGCCTTTCTGATCGCCGGACTGTTCCCGGCTCGGCTGCGGTTCAGCGGGGTTGCTCTGTGCCTCAACATCAGCTTCACCCTGCTGAGCGGTCTTGGCCCGCTCGCCGCAAACGCGATGATCCAGGCAAGCGGGCGGCCGGCAGCGCCGGGGCTGATCATCGGCGTCGTTGCGCTGATCGGAGTCACTGCCAGCATCGTCCTCGGCCGCCGCGCCGCCCAAGAGAACCGGTCTCCGGGCAGCTGAGCCCGCTTGCTGCCGTGGAAGATCCGCGCTGCCTTTGAACGCTTTCCCGCCATGAAGGGCCGAAGCGGACTTTCCGGCATGGTGCAGCGTCAGCTTCCAGGCTTCGGTCGCCTGGTGGTCGCGGCGCGCCCATGAGCTCCGATCTGAGTCAAAGGCTTCGAAGCGGAACTGGCCTGACTGGCTTTCGGAGACCAGCGCGATACCCACCTGACGCACCGTCGGCGGTACCGTTGCCCACGGCTCGGGCAGGTGCCTCGTGTTCGACAGGGGAAGAGTTGGTGGAGCTGAGGGGAATCGAACCCCTGACCTCTGCAGTGCGATTGCAGCGCTCTCCCATCTGAGCTACAGCCCCACGCCTTTTTCGCGCAGTTCCCCACCGAGGGTGGGGCTGGGAAGGCGCTCCACTTAGCGAGGCTTTCGGCGTTGTGCAACGTGGCAATTGCCGTGCGTGTGGCGGAGTCGTTTCGCCGAAAGTTGCCCACAGCCCGGCTCTTCGGATCGGAACGGGTCCGCATTGTCCTTCGTTTGGCCTTCATTCCCGTAAGCGTGGCTTTCCGCGCTTTGGGTGCGGCCAGACACAGGAGAGTGAGATGGGCTATCGAGGCGACGACCGCTACGGCGGTGATCGTGGGCGCGACCGTGGCGACAACCGGGGCGAAAGCGCCGGCAACTGGCGCGGCGAGCGCGATGAACGGCATTACGGCACCCGCGACTGGGGCCGCGAAGGCGGCAGCTGGAATGAGGGCCGCCGCGAGAGCTCCGGCGGTGCCGGCGGCTATGGCGCTTCGAGCGGCCGCGAGCACGCCGACCGCAACTGGGACCGTGGCGGCAATCGCGACTATCTTGGCGGCGACGATGATCGCGGCTTCTTCGATCGCGCCGGAGACGAGGTCCGTTCGTGGTTCGGCGACGAGGAAGCGCAGCGCCGGCGCGAAGCCGACGAGCGCCGCTGGGAGCAGGAACGCGGCATGACCGGCGGACGTGACAATGATTATGGCCGCAACGACTACGGGCGAAGCGATCCCGCCCGCGAGCAGAGCCACGGCGGCCCCGGCACGCTCGGGGGAGGCGGCTTCGGCGGTGGCTGGGGCAACCAGGCCGGCGAGAGCTGGAACCAGGAACGGCCCGGCCGGCCGGGCTGGTTCAGCGATTCGGTGGGCGGCGAGCGCGGCCATCGTCAGGGAGGCTCCGGCGGCCGTGGCCGGTTCGGTGCCGGCGACGAAGGCGATCGCTATGCCCGCGGCGGCGGCGAGCGTTATGCGCGCAGTGGTGGCGGCGCCAGCGCCGGCGGTGAGCGTTACGAGCGCGGCGGCGGCCAAAGCGGACCTTCGGGCGCCGGCTATGCGAGCGGTGCCGGCGGTGATCGCCCTGGCATCGGTGGCGGCGGCTTCGACGCGCCCGGCGAATATGGCCGGCGCTTCGATCGGGTCGATGCTGGCAGCACCGGCACCCACGGCGCCCACCCGATGTCGGCGCCGGTCGGCGGCGGTTTCGGATCGACGATGAGCACCGGTCGCGAGGCGGAGATCCTGCGTCAGGCGGGCGCCTATGGCGGCCGCGAGCAGGGCCGTGGCGGCCATGGGCGTGACAACCCGCCCTCCATCCACGACCCGCATTATTCGGAATGGCGCCGTCGTCAGATCGAGGATCTCGACCGCGATTATGACGAATATCGCCGCGAGCATCAGTCGAAGTTCGAGCAGGAATTCGGCGGCTGGCGCTCGAAGCGCCAGGGCCAGCGCCAGCTGCTCAACCGGGTCGACGAGCATATGGAGGTCGTCGGATCTGACGGCAGCCATGTCGGCAAGGTCGACAAGGTCGCGGGCGATCGCATCATCCTCGCGAAGAACGACCCGAGCGCCGGCGGCATGCACCATTCGATACCCTGCGGATGGGTGGAGAATGTCGACCAGAAGGTGACGCTCAACCGCACTGCCGAGCAGGCCAAGCTCGAATGGCGCAACGAGGAGCGCAACCGCGCTTTGTTCGAGCGTCCGGATTCGGGCAGCGACGGCCCGCACGTGCTCAATCGCAGCTTCGCCGGCACCTATGAGGACGATGATCGCGATACCCGTCGCGGAGTCCTGAGCGGGCGCGGCGAGAGCGATCGCAGCGAGACCGTCGGCAGCAGCAACCCAACGGGCACAACCGGTTCGACGGGCACCCCCGGTTCCACCAGTACGACCGGTGTGACCGGCACTACGAGCCGCACCGACACGCCTGATCGCAAGGGCTGATCCTGTCGCGGCCGACCGGCCGCGCCGCGGCTGAGGACGGCTCGGCTGCCACGTGCAGCCGGGCCGTTTCCGCGACAGGACGCCCCGAAGCCGCAAGTCCGGCTTGTCCGGCCCCGGCAGCGCGTTCATGACTGCGGCACGATCGAAAGGGAGAGACGATGAGCAGCACGACCCGCGCCTGGCACCTGGCATCACGGCCCAAGGGCATGCCGACCGACGCCAATTTCGAGCTCAAGGAGGTGGCGCTCGCCGACCTCGCCGAGGGCTGGATCCGGGTCGACAATCAGTGGCTGTCGGTTGATCCCTATATGCGTGGGCGGATGAACGACGTGCGCAGCTACGTGCCGCCGTTCGAAGTCGGTGCCCCGCTGGAAGGCGGCGCGGTCGGAACCGTGGTCGAATCTCGCTCGCCCCACTTCAAGGAGGGCGACACCGTCTTCCACATGTTCGGCTGGCGCGAGTCGGTCACCGGCCCTGCCGAGAAGTTCAACAAAGTGCCGCCCCTGCCCGTCGAGGCGCACCAATGGCTCGGCAACCTCGGCCTCACCGGCGGCACGGCCTATTTCGGGTTGCTCCATGTTGCGGAGGCGAAGGAAGGCGACACGGTGTTCGTCTCGGCGGCCGCGGGCGGCGTCGGCTCGGCCGTCGTCCAGATCGCCAAGGCCAAGGGCATGACCGTGATCGGATCGGCCGGAGGCGCCGACAAATGCGCCTGGGTGCGCGAGCTCGGCGCCGACGTCGCCATCGATTACAAGGCCGAGCCGGTGGCCCACGCCCTGCTGCGCGCTGCGCCCAAGGGGGTGGACGTCTATTTCGACAATGTCGGCGGCGATCACCTCGACGCCGCCTTCGCTGCGGCCCGCAACAATGCGCGCTTCGCGATCTGCGGAATGATCGATTCCTACAATGGCGGCGAGCCGTACGCCTTCCGCTACATCATGCGGGTGATCGCCGCGCGGATAGCGGTCAAGGGCTTCATCTACACCGACTATCTGCCGCTGATGGGCGAATTCTACCGCGACATGGGCGGCTGGATCTCGGGAGGGCAGGTCAAGAGCCGCGAGACGATCCGCGAGGGCCTCGAGGCCACGCCGCAAGCGTTCCTCGATCTCTTCAGCGGCGGCAACATGGGCAAGATGCTGGTCCGGCTCTGACGACGGGTTCGGCACGCTTGCGCCGGAACGTCTCTATAATGAGCGGGAATACCAACGAAGAGACCTGACGTGCGACCTCTGACTGCTGCCTCCTTCCGCGCACCGATGCCGGCGGCGCCCAGCCGTATCATCATCGTCGACGACGATCCGTTGGTCGTCGACGTCGTCTGCGATTGCTTGGGCGCGCGTGGCCACATCGTCGGCGGCATGGCCGCCGGCGACAAGGCCTGCGGAATTATCGAGTTCAAGCAGCCGGACCTCGTCATCCTCGACTGCATGTTGCCCGGCAAATCGGGCATCGACGTGCTGCGCGAGATCCGGACGTCGCGGAGCGCCTGCACGATCCCGGTGCTGATGCTGACCAGCCGGCAGGGCGAAGCCGACGAACTGATCGCGGCCCGTGCCGGCGCGGACGATTACCTCCGCAAGCCGTTCGATCCGGATCAGCTCGTCGCCCGGGTGGAAGTGCTGCTGGAGGCCAACCGGGTCTGACGGGCTCGCGATGCGACTGTCGCCCAGACGTTGCTCGGGCTGAGCCTGTCGACGCCCTTCCTTTCCCTGGGTCCGGGCTCCTCAAGAGAAGGAGGGGGTCTCGACAGGCTCAGCCCGAACGCTTCAGGGAGGCTCAGCACCAACCGGTGCGAGGGAAGGCTCAGCCCGGACGCGGCACGGGTACGGTGCTCTTGTTCCCGCCCGGAGAGACTGCCCGCAGCAACGTCGCCGCCATCGCATTCAGCGGAGTCGCAATGCCGTGGCGCGTACCGAGGCGGACGATCACGCCGTTGCGCGCGTCTATCTCCATCGGCCGGCCGGCGAGCCTGTCCGCGAGTAGGGAATTGACCGAGTCCGCCGGGCCGGCGCGATAGCCGGCAACGACGTCGTCGGCGAGCCCGTCGGGAAGATCGGCCCCTTCGGCGCGACCGACCGCGATGCATTCGCGGATCAGGCCGCGCATCAGCTCGGCGACATCGTCGTTGCGGCTGATGCCCCCCGGCTGGAGGGTGAGGGCATTTACCGCGCCCGCGCAGTTGACCGCGAGCTTGCGCCAGGCGGCCGTGCGGAGATCGGGCGTGGTCGCGACTGCGATCGGCGTGTGCGCGAACAGGCTGACGAAGGCGCGTCCGGCCTGATCGTCGGCGACGAAAATCGAACCGGTTCTCCGCTGATGGATCCGCCCTGGGGCATTTCGCTCCGCCGGGATGTCGACGATTGCCGGTACGACACGATCATCCTCGACCAGTCCTTGCACGCGCGCGCGATGTTCGACGCCGTTCTGAAGAATCGCCACGCAAGTCGACGGAGCCATCAGCATCGGAAGCCATGACGCCGCCGCTTCGCTGTCATAAGCCTTGGTGGCGATCAGCACCCAATCGACAGACCGAGCCTCTGCCGGGCTGCTCCAGACGGTCACCCGAGGCGAGAGCGGTCCGGACGGGGTCTCTACGTGCAGCGACTGGATCGGCGTTCGAACGCATAACGCAACGTCGAGCGCCTCGTTCTGCGCCAGCCAGGCCGCGGCCGTCCCGCCGATGGCGCCCGCGCCGATCACCGCAATCCGTGTCATGTCACCTCCACCGTGGGGGCCCGTCTACGAGGCCGAGCCGTGTCCGCCAAGTGCGGCTTCAGCGCCGCTGCGGCCCTGTCCCTGCGGGAAGAACGGCATCGATCGCGCCCGATTGGAGGAAGCTGTCGCCGCCGAGCGCGCGGTAGAGTGTCACCCGGTTGGATGCGGCGGTGAGGCGGGTGGTCACCAACGTGAGGTCCGAGTTGTAGAGATCGCGCTGCGCCTCGAGGCTGGTGAGGAAGGGATCGATGCCGCCGCGATAGCGCGCCTCCGTCAGCCGGTAGGTGTCGGCGGCGGCGTCGCGCTGGGCAAGCCGCGCACGCAGCTGCTCGGTCATCGTTCCGTTTCGGGCGAGCGCATCGGCGACTTCGCGGAATGCGATCTGGATCGTGCGCTCGTAGGTTGCGACCGCGGACGCGCGCTGCGCCTCGGTAAGGCGGACCCCGGCACGCCCGGCACCCGCGCGGAAGATGGGGTAACTGACGTCGGCGCCGCCGGTCCAGTTGAAGCCACCGCCCGAGATCAGGCCGGTGAGCGCGTCGCTGGCGAAGCCGAGAAGCCCGGTGAGCGAGATGCGCGGGAACAATGCAGCCCGCGCCGCGCCGATTTCCGCATTGGCGGCGCGCAGCTGGAACTCCGCTTCGACGACGTCGGGCCGGCGCAGCAGAATCGTCGACTCGAGGCCCGCAGGCAGCTGCGCGACGGTCGCTGCCGCCTCATCGATCGAGGCCGGCAGCAGCGCCGCATCGATCGGTGTACCGACGAGCAATTGCAGCAGGTTCACGTCCTGGGCGAGGGCGGTGCGCTGCTCGGCGATGTTGGCGCGCGCAGCCTCCAGGATCTGTTCGGCCTGGCGAAGGTCGGTGCGCGGCGCAATCCCGCCTTCGAGACGGGCGCGGGTCAGGCGGACGGTGCTTTCGGCGCTGACCGCGGTTTCCTGCGCGATCTTGAGCAGGCTCGCGTCGGCGCCGTAGGTCAGCCAGGCGTCGGCGATGTCGCCGACCAGCGCCAGCCGTGTCGTCCGCGCGGCGGCTTCGGTGGCGAAAAAGCGGTTCTGCTCTGCGCGGGTGAGCGCGGCGACTCGGCCGAACAGATCCAGCTCGAACGCGGTGATGCCGAGATCGGCGGTGAAGCTGGTGTTGGCGCCGCCGCTGCCGCCGCCGCCGGATCCGGTCTGATCGACGCCGCGATCGGTGACGGTCGCCCCGGTGCTGACGCCGACTTCGGGAAAGCGTTCGGCGCGCTGGATGCGGTATTGGGCGCGCGCCGCCGCGATGTTGGCTGCGGCAATGCGCAGATCGCGATTGTTGAGCAGCGCCTGCTCGACCAGCGACTGTAGGCGCGGATCGCGGAAGACGTCGCGATAGGTGAGGGCGGGCAGTGCCGCCTCGCTTTGCTGCAGATAGGCGTCGCCGACGGGCCAGGAGGGCGGCACGGGCGAGGCCGGCTGGACGTATTTCGGCTCCATCGAGCAGCCGGCGAGCAGCGCCAGAAGGAGGAGGGGCGTCCGCCTCATGCCTTGGCCTCCGGCTGCGGAGCGGCCGTGGGGGGCTTGCGGCGCAGCTTGGCAAAGGCGTCGCGCGTGGTTCGCCGGACGAGCACGAAGAACAAGGGAATGTAGAAGAGCGCGAGCAGGGTCGCCGTCAGCATGCCGCCGATCACCGAGGTGCCGATGGCGATGCGGCTGTTGGCGCCCGCACCGGTGGAGATGGCGAGCGGCAGCACGCCGAAGATGAAGGCGAGGCTGGTCATCAGGATCGGACGAAGGCGGATTCGGGCGGCCTCGATCGCAGCCTCGATCACGCGCTTGCCTTCCTTCTCGGCACGTTCGGCGAATTCGATCATCAGGATTGCGTTCTTCGCCGCGAGGCCCATCGTCGTCAGCAGCCCGATCTGCAGATAGACGTCGTTCTGCAGCCCGCGCAAAGTGACGGCGAAGATCGCACCGACCAGCCCCAGCGGGATCACGAGCAGCACCGCGACCGGGATCGACCAGCTTTCATAGAGCGCCGCCAGGCACAGGAAGACGACGATCAGCGAGATCGCGTAGAGGAAGGGGGCCTGGCCGGCCGAAAGCCGCTCCTGGTAGGAAAGGCCCGACCAGGCGACGCTGGTGCCCGGGATCTGCGCCGCGAGCTCCTCCATGCGCCGCATCGCGTCGCCCGAGCTCTGTCCTTCCGCCGGTTGGCCCTGGATCTCGAACGAGGGAATGCCCTGGAAGCGGGAGAGGGTGGTCGGAGCGGTCGCCCAGCTGGTTTGCGCGAAGGAGGAGAACGGCGCCATCTGCCCATTCTGGCCGCGGACGAACCATTCGTTGATATTTTCCGGGCTGGCGCGGAAAGGGGCATCGCCCTGAACATAGACGCGCTTCACCCGGCCGCGATCGATGAAATCGTTGACGTAGCGTCCGCCCCAGGCCGTCGAAAGGGTGGAGTTGACGTCGCCCTGGCTCAGCCCGAGCGTCGCCAGCTTTGCCTGGTCGAGATCGACCTTCAGCGTCGCCACGTCGGGCAGTTCGCTCAGGCGGACCGAGGTCAGAGCCGGGTCGGAATTGGCGAGCTGCAGCAATTTCTCGCGCGCCGCGGCGAAATCCTGCGGAGACATGCCGCTGGCATTCTGCAGCTGCATGCTGAAGCCGGAGGATTGGCCGAGGCCGCGGATCGCCGGCGGCACCAGCGCGAAGACCTGGGCGTCGCGGAAGCCGCGGAATGCACCCGAGGCACGCGCAATGATCGCGTCCGCGCCATTCTCCTTGCCCTTGCGCTCCGACCAGTCGGTGAAGTTGATGAAGCCCTGGCCGGTATTCTGGCCGCTTGCGCCGCCGCCGCCGCCGCCACCGGTGACGGTGAACAGGGTGCGGACGTTGTTCGCTTCCTTCTCGCGGAAATAGCGTTCGACGGCGAGCTGGACTTCCTGGGTGCGGCTCTGGGTTGCCCCGGCAGGAAGTCGATACTGGACCGAGGCGGCACCCTGATCTTCGGTCGGCAGGAACCCCGTTGGCAGCTTCAGGAACATCAGCACCAGCAAGGCGCAGACGCCGGCGTAGATCAGCAGGAAGATCCACTTTCGGTTGACCACGGTGGTGACCGAGCGTCCGTAGCGGTCGACGCCGCGCTCGAAGGTGCGGTTGAATCGATCGCCGCTCCCGCGGACGAAGTTCACCAAACCGGGGACATGCCGACTGAACCATCCCGGTGGCCGTTCCGCGTGCGCATGGCGGGCTTTGAGCAGGGTGGCGGTGAGCGCCGGGCTGAGGATGAGGGCGACGAACACCGACAGCACCATCGCCGAGACGATCGTCACCGAGAATTGGCGGTAGATGACTCCGGTCGATCCACCGAAGAAGGCCATCGGCAGGAACACGGCGGAGAGGACAAGCGCGATCGCGACCAGCGCCACCTGGATCTGCTCCATCGACTGGATCGTCGCCTCGCGCGGAGTCATGCCGGGATTCTCGTCGAGCAGGCGCTCGACATTCTCGACGACGACGATGGCGTCGTCGACCAGCAGGCCGATCGCGAGCACGAGCCCGAACAGGGTCAGCGTGTTGATCGAGAAACCGAGCGCGTAGAAAACGGCGAACGTGCCGAGCAGCACCACCGGCACTGCGATGGTCGGGATGAGGGTCGCCCGCCAGCTCTGCAGGAAGACGAACATCACGATCACGACCAGGATGATCGCCTCGATGAGCGTTTTCACCACCTCTTCGATCGACAGGCGGATGAAGGCGGTGGTGTCGTTGGCAAACGCATATTCGAAGCCGGCCGGAAAGCCGCGGGAAATCTCCTCCACCTTGGCCTTGACGAGGTCGGACGTTTCGAGCGCGTCGGCGCCGGGCGCGAGCGAGATGGCGATGCCGGCGCCGGGATGGCCGTTGACCCGGCTGACCGCATTGTAGCTCTCGGCGCCAAGCTCGACCCGGGCGACGTCGACGAGGCGCACGGCCGCGCCGCTGGTCTCGGTCTTGAGGATGATGTTGCGGAATTGCTCTGGCGTCTGCAGTCGCGACTGGGCGGTTACCGTCGCGTTCAGCATCTGCTCGCGCGGCTGCGGCTGGCCGCCGATCTCGCCGGCGGCAATCTCGGTATTCTGCGCCTGGATGGCCGCGATGACATCGCTCGGCATCAGCGCGAAGCTGGCGAGACGGTCGGGATTGAGCCAGATGCGCATCGCATAAGGCGCACCGAACACATTGGTCTCGCCGACGCCTGGGATGCGGGCGATCTGATCCTGCATGTTGGACGCCATCCAGTCGGAGACGTCCTGGTTGGTGCGCCGATCAGTGGCATCGTAGACGCCGATGATCATCAGGAAATCGGGATTGGACTTGGTGACTCGGAGACCCTGCTGCTGCACCTGCTGCGGCAGGCGGGAAAGAGCCTGCTGGACCTGGTTCTGCACCTGGACCTGAGCGATGTCCGGATCGGTGCCTTTCTCGAACACTGCGGAGATCGAGACCGAGCCGCGCGACGTCGACGAGGAGCTGAAATAGATGAGCCCGTCGATGCCGGTGAGCTGCTGCTCGATGATCTGGGTGACGCTGTTCTGGACCGTCTCGGCCGAGGCGCCCGGATAGCTGGCGCGGACGTTGACCTGGGGGGGCGCGACATCGGGATATTGCGCGATCGGCAGAGCGAAGATCGATCCGAGCCCGAGCAGCATGACGATGATCGCGATCACCCAGGCGAAGATCGGGCGATCGATGAAGATGCGTGACATGCCGGCCTAGCCGCCCTTCGCCTGGCCGCCCGCAGCCGTGCCGCCGGTGCTCTTTTTGGGGGGCTCGATCCGCTGCGGCGTGGTCGCCGGCACCGGCCTGACGGCAATGTCGGGGCGGAGATTGGCGGTGCCCTGGACGATCACCTTGTCGCCAGCCGCAAGACCCTGTGTCACCACCCAATATCCACCTTCGGTGCGCTCGGCGACGACGGTGCGGGCGACGGCGCGATTGCCCGGCCCGACGACGTAGACGGTGGCGTTGCCGCGCGGATCGCGGGAGAGGCCCGCCTGCGGAACGAGGAAGGCCTGAGTATCTATCGCCTGCGCGAACGACGCGCGAACGAACATGCCGGGCAGCAGGATTCCCTCGGCATTGGGGAAGCGTGCGCGCAGGGTGACGGTGCCGGTGCTTTCGTTGACAGTCACTTCGGAAAATTCGACGACCCCGGTCTGGCCGTAATCGCTGCCGTCTTCCAGCGTCAGTCGGACGACGGCGCGGGTGGGCGCGGCGCCGCCCTTGGCGAGTGCGCGGCGGAGCGTCAGCAATTCGGCGCTCGATTGCTGGATGTCCACATAGACCGGATCTGTGCGCTGGATGACTGCGAGCGGCTCGGCCTGGTTGGTCGTCACCAGGGCTCCTTCGGTGAAGAGAGACCGGCCGATCCGCCCGGTGATCGGCGCTGGCACGCGGGTGAAGCGCAGATTGATCTGGGCGGTGCGCAACTGAGCATTGTTCTGCGCGATTGCCGCCTGCGCCTGCCGCGCCTGGGCGGCGGCATCGGTATATTCCTGTTCGGACACCGCCTGCATCTGGGCGAGTGGGCGAAAGCGCGCCGCGCGGGTCTGGGCGGCCTGCGCATTGGCGCGCGCGCTCTGCAGATTGGCCTGCGCCTCCGCGACCTGTGCCTCGTAGATGCTCGGGTCGATCTGGTAGAGGGTCTGCCCCTGGCGGACGATCGATCCTTCGGTGAACAGCCGCTTGCGGATCAGCCCGGCGACCTGCGGCCGCACTTCCGACGACTGGAAAGCGGTCACACGGCCGGAGAGCTGAGTGACGACCGGAACGTTGCTCGGCTGGATGACGACGAAGCCGACCTGCGGTGGACCGCTCGGGCCACGGCCGCCTTTCTTGTCCTGAGCCTCACCGCCGCCGCACGAAGCAAGCAGCAATGCTATCGCGGCGGCGGCGCTCGCGCGGCGCCCGCCCATTCGAGGATCAAAGAAGTTCAAATATCCACCGCTGCTGCCGGTGTGCGGGTGCGCCGGCCTGGCGTTCCAAACTCGTCTGCCGAAGAGTGGTTGCATCCGTTCCGTCGGTCTTGAGGAATATCAACAGCGTGGGCGCTATCGATGAGGACGCTCTTCACCAGCGTCTCTCTGAACCCCCGGTTTACAGGCACGTTCTGTGCCGCGAAACATGGACCAAAGGCGGGGCACCTTCAAAGCTCGGCAGAGGAGCCGAGCGCCTCCGGAGCGCGCCGGGGAACGGCGCATACGGACGCCAAGCGTCGACATGGTCCCGCATTGATCGGGCGGCGAACCTGGAAGCGCCGCAAGTATCGAGGTTGCAGCCGGGTGCAGCGCAGCATGAAGTGGCGATGGTCACGCGAGCTGTGGCCATTGTGAAGGATTACGCGAAGGCGTATGATCACCATTCCAATGCAAGACAATGCCGGAGACGTCTCATGGCCATTGCTCGACCTGCGTATGTGGATGTTTCAGAACCGAAGTTCGAAGTCCGCTCTATCACTGGGAAAGACATACGAGAATCGCTTTCCCAGGGTTGGGCCGACTTTCTCGAGAAGCGCGGCGACCTCATCTTCATCGGCATCTTCTATCCCCTCATCGGCATCGTGACCGCCGCCGTCGCGCTCGGCGGGTCGCTGCTGCCGCTGTTCTTCCCGCTTGCTGCCGGTGTCAGTTTGCTGGGGCCGGTCGCCGCGACCGGCTTCTACGAGCTTGCGCGGCGCCGTGAGGACGGGCTTGAATGCGAATGGTCGCATTTCCTCGAGGTTCGCAAACGGCCGGCCTGGGACCGGATCCTCGCGATTTCGACGATGCTGATCGCGATCTTCGCCTTGTGGGTCGCCGCCGCCGGCGGCCTGTACACGGCCTTGATCGGTGAGGTGCCGGCAAGTCTGGAAGGGTTCCTGCGGGCGATCTTCACCACAAGCGAGGGATGGACCCTGATCGTCGTCGGCAATCTGCTCGGCTTCGCCTTCGCGGTGACCGTGTTCACCTTGAGCGTCGTGTCGCTGCCGATGCTGGTCGATCTCGACGTCAGCGCACGAACCGCGATCGAGACCTCGGTGCGAGCGGTGATGCTCAACAAGTGGATGATGGTGCGCTGGGGCCTGATCGTCGCCACCCTGCTGGTGATCGGATCGATCCCCTTCTTCATCGGGCTCGCCGTCGTCCTGCCGGTGCTCGGCTATGCGACCTGGCACCTCTATCGGCACATGGTCGTTCATTGAGCGCGCCGCGGCGCGTCTACGGCGCCCGCGCTGAAGAGCTTCTGCAGAGCTCTCCCGAACGGCGCGAGGGTAACGGACGTCGGCCGTTCTATGTCGCGGAAGCTCCGGCAGGGCGCGTGACCGATGCGAAACCGGCCAAGGTCCGTCAGGGTGCCGCGCGTTGTCCGGTGATCGGGGCGCTTATGGCAGCCGTCGGCACTGGCTTCGCGACAGCTGGGGCGGGAGCCGGAGCCGGGAAGGGCAGAGGCTTGGCTCCGATGGTGGCGAGGTAGGCGAGCAGATTGGCGCGGTCGCGTGGGTTGCGCAGGCCGGCGAAGCTCATCTTGGTGCCGGGCACGGCCCGCGCCGGGCCGGCGAGGAAATGATCGAGCGCCTCGTAGGTCCACTGGCCGCCGGTGGCGGTCAGGGCCGGCGAGTAAGCGAATCCGGGCTGGCGCGCGACCGGGCGGCCGACGATCGCCCAGAGAGTGGGCCCAACCCGGTTCGGCCCGCCCGCCTCCAGGCTGTGGCAGGCGGCACAGGCTTGCGCGGCGCGCTGACCGCGCGCCGCATCGGCCGAGGCGAGCAGGGTCCCAAGATCGGCCGGCGCGGCGATCGCGGCGGCGGCGGCGCTTGCCGGCAGCGCCGGCGGTACCGCTTTGTCGATGTTGCGGATGTACCCGATCATCGTCGCCCGTTCGCCTGGCTGCTCTGCCCCGGTCGGCCACTCGCGTTGGGCGGCGGCGAGATCGACCGGGGCGACCCCCTCAATGGGATAGCCCCGGGTTTCCGGATAGTCCGGAGTCATGACGATCCCGGAAAACCAGTAAGCGAAGCCGGCGACGAAGCAGGACGTGCCGATCGCGGTGGCGAGCCTGGTTGTCTCCCAGCTCGGCATCTCAACCCGCTCCGCCGAGAAAGATGATGCGAGTCCAGAAGGTGTAATCCGCTTCGATCCACATCAGGAAGACCAATGTTCCAAGCGCGAGCGGGGGCACCAGGATCGCGTAGACCAGCGCCATCCTTTCCCATGCCATGTGCATGAAGATGGCGAGGATCAGCCCGGCCTTGAGCAGCATGAAGGTGATGATCAGCACCCAGCGCGCCACCCCTTGCACCTGAAAGAAGTCGACCAGGTAGGAGAGGGTGCTGAGCACGAACAGATAGGCCCAGACCTTCAGATAGACTCCGATCGGATGGGTCTGACCGTGATCGGCCGGCGGTGCGGCGCGGATGTCGGCTTCGGAAGCTGGATGGACGGCGTGGTTCATCTTTCCTCACCACAGGTAGAAAAATGCGAAGATGAAGACCCAGACGAGGTCGACGAAGTGCCAGTAGAGGCCGGCGATCTCGACCGCGCTGTAATCGCCGCTCCGTTCATAATGGCCGCGCCACACCTTCAAGGCGACGACCAGCAGGATGATCACCCCGCCGGAAACGTGGAGGCCATGGAAGCCGGTGATCATGAAAAAGCAGGCGCCGAACTGCGCCGCGCCCCAGGGATTGCCCCAGGGCCGCACGCCCTCGTGGATCAGCTTCGACCATTCGAAGGCCTGCATGCCGACGAAGGTGGCGCCGAGCAGGGCCGTCGCGAGCATCAGGCCGGCGGTCACCTTGCGGTTGCGGCGGTAGCCGAAATTAACCGCCATCGCCATCGTGCCGCTCGAGCTGATCAGGACGAAGGTCATGATCGCGATCAGGATCAGCGGGATCGGCTGTCCGCCGAACGACAAAGCGAAGACTTCGCTGGGATTGGGCCAGGGCTGAGTCACCGAGGCGCGCATCGTCATGTACGAGACCAGGAAGGAGGAGAAGATGAAGGTGTCGGAGAGCAGGAAGATCCAGATCATCGCCTTGCCCCAATGGACGTGGCGGAAGGTCTCCTGATCGGCGGACCAATCGGTGGCGAATCCGCGCAGGGCGGCCGGGACTCCGCCCGGTTCGGCCTCCGCTGCCACCTGTCCCTGCTCCATGCCTCAGCTCCTCAGGTCGATACGAACAATCCCATCATCACCAGCCACACCAGCAGCATATAATCCCAGTAGCGCGCGCACAGCTGCACGGCGCGGACGATGCCGGCGCCGCCGGCGAGAACGCGTTTTCCGGTCAGCGCCCAGGCGGCGAGGCCGCCAAGGATGTGCAGGCCGTGGAGCCCGGAAATCAGATAGAAGAAGGCAGTCGCGGGGTTGGCCGCCCAGACCGGAGCTGCGGACGCGGGGGCGGCGGCGCGCACAGCGCAGGCTGCGTCGCCGAGTGCGAGTGCATGGGTGCAATCGTCGAGGATCCGCCACAAAGCGATCTGCCCGGCGAGAAAGGCGATTCCGAGGAGGCCGCCGACGAGCAGCAGCGCGCGCGACGCAAGGCTGGGCCCGGCCCGGGTTGCGGTCAGCGCGGCGTGAAAGACGATGCTGCTGGCGACCAGCATCGCCGTGTTGATCCACAGCAACGGCGGCTCGCCGACTGCGTGCCAGTGGCTGGCGCCGTGGCTGCCGCTGCCCGCCTCGGCACCGCCATGCGCGCCCATCCGCATCAGATAGGCCGCGGTGAGGAGGACGAAGAGCATCGTCACCACAAACAGGAACAGGCCGAGGCCGATCCCCTTGTCCCACGGGCCGGGGCGTTCGTCTGGCCGCGCCCGCGCTTCCGCACCGAGCCCGGGCGAAAGCCACGGTTTGTCGGTGAGCGCCGCGAACAGGCTCATGACGGGTGCGGCTCGGCGGTGCCGCCGGGCGCCTCGTTCTGCGGGATGAAATCGCGCGCCGCGCCGGGCACGCTGTAATCATAGGCCCACCGATAGACGGTGGGGAGCGTGGCCCCCCAATTGCCATGGCCGGGGGGAGTCTCCGCGGTCTGCCATTCGAGCGAGGCCGCGCCCCAGGGATTGGGATCGGCCTTCGCGCCGCGGAACAGGCTGACGATCATGTTGTAGAAGAACAGAGCCTGCGCGGCGAACACGATCCCGGCAGCGATCGTGATCCCCATGTTCGCGTAGTGGACGGACTGGGGGATGAAGACGGTCTCGCCGAGTGCGTAATAACGCCGCGGCACGCCGAGCATGCCGATATAGTGCATCGGCAGAAAAATCGCATAGGCGCCGATGAAGGTGATCCAGAAATGGAGCCGGGCCAGCCGCTCGTCCCACATCCGTCCGGTGATCTTGGGATACCAGTGATAGATGGCGCCGAAGATGACGAGCACCGGCGACACGCCCATCACCATATGAAAATGGCCGATGACGAAGAAGGTGTCGGACAGCGGCACGTCGACGCTGACGTTGCCGAGGAACAGGCCGGAAAGGCCGCCATGGATGAAGGTGAACAGGAAAGCGATGGCGAACAGCATCGGCACGTGGAAGTGGATGTTGCCGCGCCACAAGGTGAGCAGCCAATTGTAGACCTTGATCGCGGTCGGAATGGCGATGATCAGGGTGGAGGTGGCAAAGAAGAAACCGAAATAGGGGTTCATGCCCGAAACGTACATGTGGTGGGCCCAGACGAAGAAGCTGAGCGCGCCGATGATGATGATCGCCCAGACCATCATCCGATAGCCGAACAGGTTCTTGCGGGCGTGAACCGATATCAGATCGGAGACGATGCCGAACGCGGGCAGGGCAACAATATAGACTTCCGGGTGGCCGAAGAACCAGAAGAGATGCTGGAACAGGATCGGCGAGCCGCCGGCATGGCCCAGAGTCTTGCCCATCGAGACGATCGTCGGAACGAAGAAGCTGGTGCCCGCGATCGAATCGAACACCGTCATGATCGCCGCGACGAACAGCGCCGGGAAGGCGAGCAGACCCATGATGCTGGCGACGAATATGCCCCAGACACTGCACGGCATCCGCATCAGGGTCATGCCCTTGGTCCGCGCCTGCAGCACCGTCGTCACGTAGTTGAGGCCGCCCATGGTGAAGGCAACGACGAAGATCGCAAGCGAGGCCATCATCATCAGGATTCCCCAGCTCGCACCGGGCGTCCCTTCCAGGATCGTCTGCGGCGGGTAGAGGGTCCAACCACCGCCGGTCGGTCCGCCGGGCACGAACAGGCCGGCGAACAGCACGATCACCGAAAGCAAATAGAACCAGTAGCTCAGCATGTTGACGAAGGGGAACACCATGTCCCGAGCGCCGATCATCAGCGGGATCAGGTAATTGCCGAAGCCGCCGAGCAACAAGGCGGTGAGCAGGTACACGACCATGATCATGCCGTGCATGGTCACGAACTGCAGGTAATTGTCGGGCTGGATGAACTGAAACTGGCCTGGCAAGGCGAGCTGCAGCCGCATGATGAACGACAGCACCAGCGCGAAGATGCCGACACCGATCGCGGTTACCGCATATTGGATCGCAATGATCTTGTGATCCTGGCTCCAGACATATTTGCCGACCCAGCTCTTGGGATGATGGAGCGGCCGGAGGTCGTCTGCGATCGTTGCCATCAGCGGGCCATCCTTGCTGAAGCCAGTGTTTCCGTCGAAGGCGTATCGCGGCTGGCGAGCTGCACGCGCGCCTGCTCCGCAGAGGCGAGGATCTGCCCGTAGGTCATCTGCTCGGCGAGCCACGCGTCGTAAGCGGGCTGCTGGTCGACCACGACGGTGCCGCGCATCTGGTAATGGCCGACGCCGCACAATTCCGCGCACAAGATCTCGTAAGTTCCGCCGACCGTAGGGGTCATCCAGAAATAGGTGACGATGCCGGGGACGAGATCCATTTTCGCCCGGAATTGCGGCACGTAGAAATCGTGCAGCACGTCCTTGGATCGCAGCACCACCTTCACCGGACGATTGATCGGCAGGTGCAACTCGTTGGTCTCGACCAGCACGTCGTCGCGGGCATAGGGATCGCGTGGGTTGAGGCCGAACGGATTGTCGTCGCTGACATGACCGATCGATGCCGATCCGAGTACCCCGTCGGCGCCCGGATAGCGGAACGCCCATTGCCATTGCTGACCGGTCGCCTCGATCACCGCCGCGTCCTTGGGCACCGTGACATATTGGTTCCAGGCGATCAGACCGGGGGCCAGCATCCCGGCGATCCCGATCCCCGTCCAGAAGGTCAGCCGCTTCTCGAGCTTGGTGTTTTCAGGCTCGTAATGGGCCTTGAGGCCCGGGCGATGCCGATATTTCATCAGCATATAGGCCAAGAAGAGGTTGAGGATGATGAAGGCAGCCGCGCAGATCAGCAAGGTGACGTCGAGCGCCGTGTCGATCGATCCCCAGTTGGAGGCCAGCGGCGTCTGCCACCATGGACTGAGGACATGGAACAGCACCGATCCAACGACCAGCAAGGCGATGGCTATGGCGACGTACATGTTCTCGGCGTCCTCGCGGGCACACGGGTCGACGAGCCTGACGGGGTTCAGCCGACACGCGGGAACCAACGCAACATTGATCTAGATTATAGGGGAAATTACCCGGAGGGAAGAGTGCGTTTGAAAATGCAGAATCGGGCGGGGAATCAATACAGTCCAGCTCGACTCTTCAACATCAACTCAACGCTTCTAACCGTTTCCCGATCTGAACGAGATCTTCGACGAAGCGCGCATATTCCTCTTCCTTGTTGTCGCGGACTCGCAAGAGGAAGCTCGGATGGACGGTCACCCAGGTCTCTCCGCCGTCGCGTGCCTGCTGGGCCTGGCCGCGCATCGAAGAGATCGTCACCACCCGCCCGAACAGGGATCGCGCGGCGGTGGCGCCGAGCGCCACGGTGATTTGCGGGCGCAGCAGGCTGCGTTCCTGATCGAGCCACCAGCGGCACGCATCGATCTCCCCGCCGTCTGGCTTGGCATGGATGCGCCTCTTGCCGCGCCGCTCGAACTTGAAATGCTTGACCGCATTGGTGACATAGGCCGCCGAGCGGTCGATCCCGGCCTCGCCGAGCGCACGATCGAACAGCTGGCCTGCCGGGCCGATGAACGGCCGCCCGGCAAGATCCTCCTGGTCGCCCGGCTGCTCGCCGACGAACATCAAGGGCGCATCGAGCGGGCCCTCGCCGAACACCGTCTGGGTGCCGTCGCGGTAGAGGGGGCAGCGCGTGCAGGCCATCGCCTCGGCCCGGACGCCCTCCCAGGCCACGCCGGCATTGCCGCCGATATCGTCCCTCGATCGATCCACCATCCGTGCCTCGCGCGCCTGCGCTCCTGCGATGAGCTCTCCGACCAACGCCGTTTCCGGCATGTTTTTCCAATATTTGCGCGGCATCTCCTTGACCATTGCACCGATCTTGAGGCGGGCGGGGTTGAAGATCGACGCATAATAGGTCTTCCACGTCTCCTCGATTGGATCGCCGTTCGGGGCATCTGCGCGGCTGGCGCCTGGGCTCTCGGTAAGCCGTGCGCCGTCCCAGTGAACCGACAGTTCGGGCGTGAGGATCGACCAGCGCATCGACGCGAAGCGGCGGGCGAAGAAGGGCGCGCCGGCGCGGACGATATGGTGTTCCGGCTCGAACCAGGCGACGAAGCGGCTGCCGTCGGCGTCTTCGGCTTCCCGGAAGCGGACGAAGGCGTGCATCTTGTGGATGTCGCGGCGCACGCCTTTGGCCATGATCTCGAGCCGTCGGACGAGCGGATCGGCAGCATCGTCGAGCACGCGCGGCTGATCGCGCACCCGCAGCAGCAACGCATAGAGCAACGAGAAGCGCTCGGGATCGCTGTGACAGATGACCGTTTCGGCCAGCGCGACGAAGCCGCGCGGCACCGAGAAAGCGGGGGCGCCCTGGGCGGCGGCAGATCCTGGCGCGACAGGTCCGGCCGCAGCGGCGAAGAGATCACCGGCGCTTTCGCCGACGCGCCACGCGACGTCCTGCGGGGCGACGCGGGCACCGGCAAGGCTGCGCGCCGCATCGCGCCAGCCGTCGAAATCATCCTCTTCGGCAAGAGTCACGAGCCGCATCGCATACCCCGTCCGGAACATCCCCTATTCGTGCCGCACCCCACCATGGCTACCGGTCCTCGCAAGCGTGACGAAGCGGGGAACGACGATGGAGGAAAGATGTGCCGCGTGTACTACGCTGGCACGGGGATTTCGCGGCCGCCTCACCGAAGAAGCGCTCTGCGGCCTTGCCGGAATGGGACGGCGCAAGCGCATCGACGCATCGTGCTTCGTGGTTGCGGCGATCAGCCCGAAGCCGATCTTCCGGGTTGCCATCCAGGTGACGTCGACTTCCGGCATGATGCTGTCGTCGACCTCGACCTCCTCGCCGGGAAAGCCGGGCAGGACGCTGCCCGACGTCTCGGTAGGGCTCACCATGATCCCGCGTAGGCGCACTAGGACGTCGCCCGCCTCGGCCGCCTGCGCCGATTGTGCACATGCCGCCGCTGCGGCGCGCGCGATAGCTACTCGTTCCACTGTCCGTGCCCTCCTTGGAATGTCTGGCTGGCACAGGGCTAGGCGGGGCTGTCGGCGAGCCCATTGAGCTCGCGCAAAATGCCGGCTGAGCAGTCAGGCACCGAACAGCTCGAGCTGCTGGGTTTGCGGCTTTACCCACTTCGTCAGATCGGCACGGTCGGTGAGCAAGGTCGGGCGCCAATCCTCGGTGACGATGAACGGCCGGATCTTGGCGAGCGAAACACTCAGCCGGGCGACATCGTCGAGCCGCAGGCGGCGCCAGCGCCGGCTGGTGACAATGCGGTTGACCGCCTTCACGCCCAGACCGGGAATGCGGAGCAGGGTCTCGCGTGGCGCACGGTTGATGTCGACCGGGAAATTGTCGCGATACTTAAGCGCCCAGGCGAGCTTGGGATCGATGTCGAGCGGCAGCATGCCGTCATCGCCGGCGGCGTTGACCACGTCGACCGGCGTGAAGCCATAGAAGCGCATCAGCCAGTCAGACTGGTAGAGGCGGTGCTCACGCATCAGCGGCGGGCGGTTGAGCGGCAGCACGGCGCTGGCGTCCGGAATCGGCGAGAAAGCCGAATAATAGACCCGGCGCAGCCCGAACCGATCGTACAGACTGCTCGCCTTGAGCATGATGTCGCGATCGTTGGCACTGTCGGCGCCGACGATCATCTGGGTCGATTGGCCCGCCGGCGCGAACGATGGCGCGGACTTGTAGCGCTTCTTGGCATCTTGCCGGTCGTCGATCGCGAGCTTGACGTCCTTCATCGCGCCTTCGATGCGCGTGCCGTCCTTTTCGGGCGCAAGCCGCTGCAAGCCGCGCTCGGTTGGCAGCTCGACGTTGATCGACACGCGATCGGCATGGACCCCGGCAAGCCGAACCAGTTCCGGGTCGGCGTCCGGAATCGTCTTCAGGTGGATATAGCCGCGGAAATCGTGATCCTCACGCAAGGAGCGCGCGACCTCGACGATCTGCTCCATCGTGTAGTTGGACGAGCGGATGATGCCGGAGGAGAGGAACACGCCCTCGATATAATTACGCCGATAGAAGGAGAGGGTGAGCTGCACCACCTCCTCGGCCGTAAAGCGCGCGCGACGGACGTTCGAGCTCTTGCGGTTGATGCAATAATGGCAATCGAAGATACAGCTGTTGGTCAGCAGGATCTTGAGCAGAGAAATGCAGCGCCCGTCGGGAGCGTAAGCGTGGCAGATGCCCATGCCCTCGGTGGAGCCGATCCCCTTGCCGTCGCGGCTGTCGCGCTTCGACGTGCCGGACGAGGCGCAGGACGCATCGTATTTCGCCGCGTCGGCGAGGATGGCGAGCTTCTCGCGGGTGTCGAGGCGGGACATCTGTTCCAGATATGTTCTGGAGGTGCGCCTGTCTACTGGCCTAAAGGCCTAAGCTGCGGTGCATGCACGAAAAAAGGGCGGCCCCATGAGGCCGCCCTTCGATCGTTAGAGGAGAAGCCCGCTTAGAAGCGGACGCCGAGGCCGACGAGCATCTGGTGACCGTCCACGTCCAGCTCGTAGTTCGAGTAGCGATACTCGACCTGGCCGTAGAAGCGCGGCGAGAAAGCGAGCTCGACACCCGCGCCGACGCGGGCGCCGTCGAGGTGAACGTTGTCACCCGGCGTGTCGACGCCGAGATTGGTGTAGCCGGCGAGCGCGTAGACCAGAGCCTTGTCGCCGGCCTTGACGCCGAAGCGGCCGGTAACCGCGAGGTCGCGCGACAGCGCGTCCTCGTCGCTGCCCTGCCACTCGACGGTTGCGCCGGCGACAGTCTTGCCGAGATCGAAGTCGTAGCCGGCGTTGACGCCGTAAGTGAAGGTGCTGGTTCCAGCGAAATCGTCGTCGACGAAACCGGCGGTCGCACCGATGCGGGCGCCCGAAAACTCGGCTGCGTAAGACGGCGTCGCGAGGGCAAGCGCCGCAACGGACGCGAGAACGAACTTCTTCATGTATCTGACTTTCGTAGGATTGTTCTTGATTAACTAATACCGGCCGAGGACCAGCCGGGGTGACGGCGCATCTAAGGGTTCCTCCGGAGGCTTCAAGGCAAACGGACCTCGATCGTTCCGCTTTCGACCATTGATGTTGCAGATATGCAACAATCGTGTGTGATTGAGGCAACAATACGGCGTAAGCCGCTCCGGAAGTGGGCAGGAACCAGCGAAAAGACAGAGTGTTGCCTCAATCGGAGACGATGATGACCGACTTTTCCGAAGCCCGGGAGGCGATGGTCGCGCGGCAGATTTCGGATCGCGGCATAGGCGATCCGCGCATCCTCGACGCCTTTCGGACGGTGCCCCGCGAAGAGTTCGTGCCCGATGAGGCCCGTGCCCACGCCTATGAGGACGGGCCGCAGCCGATCGAGGCCGAGCAGACCATCTCCCAACCTTATATCGTTGCGCTGATGATCGAGGCTGCCGAGCTTTCGGCAAGCGATCGGGTGCTCGAAGTCGGTTGCGGTTCCGGCTATGCGGCGGCTGTCGTGGCGCAACTGGTCGACGAGGTGATTGCAATCGAGCGTCACCATGATCTGGCGACCCTCGCCGGCGCGCGCATGGAACGGCTCGGCTACGACAATGTCTCGATCTACGAGGGCGACGGCAGCAAGGGCTTCGCCGCGGAGGGCCCGTTCGACGCGATCATCGTTTCGGCGGCGGGGAGCCATATCCCCGATCCGCTGCTGGCCCAACTCGCCATTGGCGGTCGGCTGGTCATGCCCGTCGGCGAGCCCAATAGCGTCCAGCAATTGCTCAAGATCACGCGCACCAGCGAGGAGGATTATGAGCAGGAGGAAGTCGGCGCCGTCCGCTTCGTGCCGCTGGTCGGCGCCCATGGGTGGACGGAGCATGGCGATCGCGCCGATGCGCGCAGCCCTGCCGAACTCATCCGCGACTTTGCCGAGCCGCTGCCGGCGCTCGACGATCCAGCGTTCGGTGCCCTGTTCGATCGCTTCGGCGACGCCCGCGTGGTGCTGCTCGGCGAAGCCAGCCACGGCACCCGCGAATATTATCGTGCCCGCGCCGCCATCACCCGGCGCCTGATCGAGCGGCACGGCTTCAACATCATCGCGGTCGAGGCAGACTGGCCCGATGCCGCGAGCGTCGATCGCTATGTCCGGCTCCGCCCGCACCGGGAGGGAGAGGAGGCGGCGTTCCAGCGTTTTCCGATCTGGATGTGGCGCAATGTCGAGGTCGACGATTTCATCCGCTGGCTCCGCCGCCGCAACCAGGACCGGCCGCCCGCTGCCCGGACCGGGTTCCACGGGCTCGACCTCTACAATCTTGCCGGGTCGATGCGCGCGGTGATCGATTTCCTCGACGATGCAGATCCCGAGGCCGCTGCCTTGGCGCGGGAGCGTTACGGCTGTCTGCAGCCGTGGAGCCGGGATCCGGCGATCTACGGCCGCATCGCGCTCAGCGAGGGCTTTGCCCGTTGCGAGACCGGCGTCGTCGAAATGCTGCGCGATCTGCTCGCGCGGCGGGTGGATTGCATGGGCGAGGAATGCGAGGAGTGGCTCGACGCCGCCGCCAATGCCCGCCTCGTCAAGAGTGCCGAGCGCTACTACCGGGTGATGTACGAGGGCGCGGCGGAGAGCTGGAATCTGCGCGACACCCATATGTTCGAGACGCTGTGCCAGCTGCTCGACGCCAAGGGACCGGACGCGAAGGCGGTGGTCTGGGCGCATAACAGCCATATCGGCAATGCCGCGCATACCGAGATGGGCCAGGAGCGCGGCGAATTGAACATCGGCCAGCTCACCAAGGAGAAGTTCGGCGACCAGGCGCGCCTGATCGGCTTCGGCACCCATGCAGGCACGGTCGCGGCTGCACATGATTGGGACGAGCCGATGGAGGTCAAGGAGGTGCGGCCGTCGCTTGCCGGCAGCTACGAGCGGCTGTGTCATGACAGCGGCGTCGAACGCTTCCTGCTCGACCTGCGCGAAGGGGCCGACGGCCGCCTGATCGAGGCCCTGCTGGAGCCGCGGCTCGAACGATTCATCGGCGTGATCTACCGCCCGCAGACGGAGCGCTGGAGCCATTATTCGGAGTGCGTGCTGCCGCGGCAATTCGACGCGTGGCTGTGGTTCGACGAGACGAAGGCGGTGACTCCGCTGCCGGGCGCGGAGCTGCCCGGAGAGGACGAGACCTACCCGTTCGGGTTGTGATCGGCGGGACGCACGAGCTCCAGTGCATAGGCGCGGATGTCCTTCGGCCAATCCGCCGTGCGGGCGGCAAGGGCGTCCCCATCTCCGGCGAACAGCGCGCGTGACGCCTCCTCGAACCCCGGCAGATTGCCGGCAAGCGCCGACATGAAGCGGTAGGCGCGCTCGCTCTCGAAGTGGGGTTGCGCCTGGTCGGCGTTGCGCGCCCCGTCGACCAGTCGGCGCAAGGCGTGCGAGGCGCCGCCGCGCTGCCTGCCGAGCCACTCCCAATGGCGTGGCAGCAGGGTCACTTCGCGGGCGACGACGCCGAGCTTCGGCCGCCCCCGCCCGCGTGCCGGCGGGGCGAGGCGGGCGACGATCTCCTCCGCCGATCCGCGCAGATCGAGATCGATGACGCGCCCGGTCTCGTCCGAGAACACCAGGATCCCGGCGGCGGCACCGGCATTGCGCACCGCAAGGGCGACGTCCGCCAGTCGGCCGCGCGCGAGGATGCGCTCTCCCACAAATGCGGTGCTCGGCTGATCGGCGTCCATATTCGTCTCCCTCGCCCACTGTTTATACCCGGGCGCTATTGACGTCAATATCATCCGGGTAATATATAGCGTCTCAGTTTACAGCGGAGCGGATCGATGAAACCGGACGAGAAGAAGGCGGTGATGGCCGCGTACAAGGAGCGCAAGCCGATCGCCGGCCTGTACGCCCTGTGCTGCACGCCGACCGGCCAACGCTGGGTCGGCCGCGCGCCCGACGTCGCGACGATCGAAAACCGCATCCGCTTCGCCCTGCGGCTCGGCACCACACCCCACCGTGATCTGCAGGCGGCGATCCGCGCGCATGGCGAGGATGCGTTCACGTTCGAGATCGTCGAGCGGCTGGACGAGAAGGACATGGAACTCGGCCGCGATCGCATTTTGAAAAGCCGGCAGGCACATTGGTGCGAGACCCTGGGGGCGAAGGGGATTTGAGAGTTCGCGCGGAAGCGTACGACCTACCTCCTCGCCCAGTTCCACTCGCCGGTTGCCCCCAGCCGTCATCCCGGCGGAGGCCGGGATCTCGGGTCGAGAAGTCGGAGGCGTCAATGGAGCGCTTCAAAGGTGCCGTGCCCTTTGCGCGCCGAGATCCCGGCCTTCGCCGGGGTGACGAATTGGGGAGGCGAGGCCTCGGCGCGCGCGTGGCTCCGTTCCGGGTCCGCGGAGCGTTGTGTTCATGCGCGCACGCCGGTGATCCGAGCGCGCCAGCCGCCGCGCGTCACCCCCGCGCGCGCTCCCGGATCCGGGTGATGGTCGTCGCCGCCGTGATATATTCGACCTCGGTCTTGAGATGGAGCAGGCGCACGCCTTTCTGGCCCATCGCGCGCTCCAGCGCCGGACCGAAACTCTCCGTCGTTTCCACCGTCTCCGCCCAGGCGCCGTAGGCGCGGCCCAGGGCGGCGAAATCCGGGTTGACCAATTCGGTGCCCGACAGGCGCTGCGGATATTCGCGTTCCTGATGCATGCGAATTGTGCCGTAGCTTCCATTGTCGATGACCAGCACGAGCATCGAGGCACCATAGCGGATCGCGGTCGCGAGTTCCTGGCCGTTCATCAGGAAATCGCCGTCCCCGGCCGCGCAGACCACCTGACGATCAGGGAAGCGGATCGCAGCGGCGACCGCGGCGGGCAGGCCGTAGCCCATCGATCCGTTGGTCGGCGCAAGCTGGCAGGGTAGGGCGGCATAATGCCAGAAGCGGTGGAACCAGCCCGAGAAGTTGCCGGCGCCGTTGCAGACGATCGTGTCGGCCGGAAGCGTCTCGCGAAGCCGGGTCACGGCCTGGCCGAGATCGAGCGCGGCTTCGGTCGGCGTTGCCGTCGACCACTCCAGCCATTCCCGGTGCGCCTCGGCGCCAGCGTCGAAATGGATGACCTCGTCCTCCCAGCTGGCGACGAGCTCGGCGAATTCGCGCATGTCGGCGCAGATCGGCAGGCAGGTCTTGTAGACCCGGTTGAGCTCGTTGGCGTCCGGGTGGACATGGACGAGGGTCTGGCCGGGATGATCGGGGGTGAGCAAGGTATAGCCGTCGGTGGTCGCCTCGCCGAGCCGCGGGCCGACGACGATCAGCAGGTCGGCCGTCTTGACCCGCTCGACCAGCCTGGGATTGGGGCCGTAGCCGAGATTGCCGGCATAGACCGGAGAGCTGTTCGCGAGCGCATCCTGGCGCCGGAAGGCGCAGGCGACGGGGAGGCCGATCCGCTCGGCGAATTCAGCGAAATACTCGGCGGCGCCGGCATCCCAGCCGGCGCCGCCGACGATCGCCACCGGCGCGCAGGAATCCTTCAGCAGGTCCATCAACGTCGCCACCGCCATCGGATCGGCGCTCTGGACCGGCGGTGCGATTTTCGGACGGTCGACGGCTTCAACGGCGTCGCGCAGCATGTCCTCAGGAAGCGCGAGCACGACCGGACCCGGGCGGCCCGACATCGCGGTCGCATAAGCGCGTGCGACATATTCGGGAATGCGCGCGGCATCGTCGATCCGCGCTGCCCATTTGGCGAGCGGCCGGAACATCGCCGCGAAGTCCACCTCCTGGAAGCCCTCGCGATCGCGGTCGCTGCGGGCGACGTCGCCGATGAACAGGATCATCGGAGTCGAATCCTGGAACGCGACATGGACTCCGACCGACGCATTGGTCGCGCCGGGGCCGCGCGTGACGAAGGCTATGCCGGGCCGCCCCGTCAGCTTGCCGTCGGCCTCGGCCATATAGGCAACTCCGCCTTCCTGACGGCAGACGATGAGATCGATCTCCGGCGTGTCATGGAGGGCATCGAGCACAGCGAGGAAGCTTTCGCCCGGCACGGTGAAGATCCTGTCGCAGCCCTGCGCGACGAGATTGTCGACCAGAACGCGGCCGCCGCTGCGAATGTTGCTCATCGGATCGTCTCCCCTTCGCCCGCTGGGCGCTCCTGCGCCGTCGCGCCTACGAGAAGGTTGGGAACTCGGCAAGCCAAGGGGCTGTTGACAGGCGTGTAAACCGGCTTGACCTTACGTTCACGTAAAGTAGGGATTGCTGCAGATTTCCAAGGAGAGATGATATGACCAAGAGCGAAATGGCGGCCGCCCTCAACGACAAGCAGGCGTTCCTGCCCGGCAAGCGCGTGAAGCTCGATTTCGGCGCGGAAGGCGTGGTGCTGCTCGACGGCATCGCGAGCCAGGTGACCGAGGAAGACGGCGATGCCGACACCACGATCAAGGTCGACTGGTCGGATTGGAAAGCGATGAGCGAAGGTCGCCTCGATGGCATGACCGCTTTCATGCAGGGCAAGCTCAAGGTCGAGGGCGACATGTCGAATGCCATGCAGCTCCAGGGCGTGCTGTCGAAGCTGCGCGGGTAAGGGCAACAGTGCCCTCACCCTCCCAGCCCTGACGGACTGGGCCCCTCCCTCTCCCCGAAACGGGAGAGGGGATCAGCGCCGTTCCGACTCCTCTCCCAGTTGGGGAGAGGGAGGGTGAGGGCACGTTGAAGTTGAAACCTCATTCAGGTTTTCTTGACCCGGGGGCGGTTCAGCTTCTATCGCCGGCCCACAATCTGGGAGCGGGTGCATGAGAAAGATCTACCCCAATGCCGGCGCGGCCCTCGACGGGCTGCTGTTCGACGGCATGATCATCTGCGCGGGCGGCTTTGGCCTGTGCGGCATTCCCGAGCGGCTGATCGACGCGATCCGCGAGTCGGGAGTCAAGGATCTGACCGTCGTCTCCAACAATGCCGGGATCGACAATGAAGGGCTCGGCAAGCTGCTGAGGACCCGCCAGATCCGCAAGATGATCTCGTCCTATGTGGGCGAGAACAAGGAGTTCGAGCGGCAATATCTCGCCGGCGAGCTCGAGGTCGAATTCTGCCCCCAGGGCACGCTCGCCGAACGCTGCCGCGCCGGCGGTGCCGGCATCCCGGGCTTCTACACCAAGACGGGAGTCGGAACGCTCGTCGCCGAGGGCAAGGAGCATAAGGAGTTCGACGGCGAGACCTACATCCTCGAGTGCGGGATCCGCGCCGATCTGTCGATCGTCAAGGGCTGGAAGGCCGACGAGGCAGGCAATCTCGTCTTCCGCAAGACCGCTCGCAACTTCAACCAGCCGATGGCGACCGCCGGCAAGATCTGCGTCGCCGAAGTCGAGGAGATCGTGCCGGTCGGCAGCCTCGATCCTGATTCCATCCATCTGCCGAGCATCTATGTGAAGCGGCTGATCGACGGCGCACCGTACGACAAGAAGATCGAGTTCCGGATGACTCGTTCGCGGGAAGCGGCATGAGCGACGATGCCATCCCGACCGGGGCGGACGCCGGCGCGATCTCGACGATCGACAAGGAGGAGCTCCTCGCCCGCTCGGTCGAAGTGGTCCGAATGTGGGTTGAGAACGGCGGTGGCGGAACCTTCATCATCAAGCCCGATCGGCTGGAAAGCCCGGAGATGTTCGGGATGATGCTGGCCGATTGCGCGCGCCACGCTGCCGTGGCCTACGCGCATGAACTCGGCATCACCCAGAGCGCTGCGATGGACGCGATCTGGGAAGGGCTCGACGAAGAACGCGACGATCCCTCCGGCGAGCCGGAGACGATCGAGACGAGTAGGAGGACGCACTGATGGCCTGGGATCGCAACCAGATGGCGGCACGCGCCGCGCGCGAGCTGCGCGATGGTTATTACGTCAATCTCGGCATCGGCATCCCGACGTTGGTGGCCAACAACATCCCGGACGGGATGGAAGTGACCCTGCAATCGGAGAACGGGATGCTCGGCATCGGCCCGTTTCCCTATGAGGACGAGATCGATCCGGATCTGATCAACGCCGGCAAGCAGACGATCTCGGAGCTTGCCTCGTCCAGCTATTTCTCCTCGTCCGACAGCTTCGCGATGATCCGCGGAGGCCATATCGATCTGACGGTGCTCGGCGCGATGGAAGTGTCGGAACAGGGCGACATCGCCAACTGGATGATCCCGGGCAAGATGATCAAGGGCATGGGCGGCGCGATGGACCTCGTCGCCGGCGTCAAGAAGATCATCGTGGTGATGGAGCACAATTCCAAGAGCGGCGACCCGAAGTTCATTCCCGCGTGCACCTTGCCGCTGACCGGCAAGAATGTGGTCGACATGATCGTCACCGATCTTGCCGTGTTTCAGCGCCCCGATCATCAGAGCCCGTTCAAGCTGATCGAGCTGGCTCCAGGGGTCACTGCGGAAGAAGTGGCGGCCAAGACCACGGCGAAGTACGAAGCGTAGGGACGTCCCGGCCGAACAGAGGGAGGGGCGCAAAGGGGGTATGATGAAGACGATGTTTGCGAGGGCCGCTTCGGCCGTCGCCTGCGCCATGATCGCGCTGGCCGCTCCCGGTTCAGCGCAGCCGGCGATCCCGCACATGCAGATGTGGCGGCTGGATTGCGGAACGATCGACGTCGCCGATCTCGACGCGTTTTCTGACACGTACCTGTATGTCGGCCAGAAAAAGCGACTGACCGACAGCTGCTATCTGGTTCGCCACGGCGAGAATTATCTGCTGTGGGACACCGGCCTTCCGGGCGAACTTGCCGGCAAGCCGCCACTGACGTCCGACGGCTACACGACGTCCCTCGGGAGCCGTCTTGTCGATCAGCTCCGCGGCATCGGGGTCACGCCGGATAAGGTGAATTTCGTCGGAATCAGCCACAATCATTTCGATCACATCGGCCAAGCCGCTGATTTTCCCAAGGCCACTCTGCTGATCGGTGCCGAGGATCTTGAGGCGACAAAGAAGAGTGACGCTGCGGCGCGGTTCGCACCGTGGCTGAAGGGCGGCGCCAAGGTTCAGGAGACCAAGGGCGACCTCGACGTGTTCGGCGACGGCAGCGTGATCGTCCTCGACATGCCCGGTCACACGGACGGCCACCAGTCGCTGCTGGTGCGGCTACCCCGCACCGGACCGGTTCTGCTCACCGGCGATCTCTTCCACTTCACCGAAAACATGCAGAAGCATGGCGTGCCCGGCTTCAATGCCGATCGCTCGGCCACCCTCGCTTCCTTCGACCGCTTCGAGACCATCGCCAAGACTTTGAAGGCGCGGGTGATCATCCAGCACGAACTTCGCGACGTCGCCAAGCTGCCGGCCTTCCCGACACCGGCCGAATGACAGAACGGGCGCTGCCCGGATCGGAGGTTGCAATGAAAGCATTACTGTCCGTCACGCCTGGTGGCCCCGAGACCCTGCAATTGACCGAGCTGCCGGCCCCGCAGGCGGGCGCCGGTCAGCTGCTCGTGCGGGTGAAGGCCTGTGCGATCAACTATCCGGACGTCCTCATCATCGAGGACAAATATCAATTCAAGCCGAACCGGCCGTTCGCGCCGGGCGGGGAGGTCGCCGGGATCGTCGAATCGATCGGGGAGGGCGTTTCCGGCTGGTCGGAAGGCGATCGGCTGATTGCGATGCTCGGCCATGGCGGCCTTGCCGAGCAGGTCGTCGTCTCCGCAGCGACCGCGTTGCGGCTGCCGCCCGAGCGCAGCTTCGAGGAAGGCTCCGCGCTGATCTTGACCTATGCGACCTCGATCCACGCCTTGCTCGACCGCGGGCATCTGAAGGCCGGCCAGACCTTGCTCGTGCTCGGCGCGGCGGGCGGCGTCGGGCTTGCCGCGGTGGAACTTGGAGTCGCGTTCGGCGCCCGGGTGATCGGTGCCGTCTCGTCCGAGGAGAAAGCCGCTGCGGTGCGTACTGCCGGCGCTGCCGACGTGATCGTCTATCCCCGCGGGCCATTCGACAAAGACGGATCGAAGGCGCTTTCGCAGCAAATCAAGGACGCCGTCGGTGCGGCCGGCGCCGACGTGATCTACGATCCTGTCGGCGGCGACTATGCCGAGCCGGCGCTGCGGGCGATCGCGTGGGAAGGGCGTTACCTCGTCGTCGGCTTCCCGGCCGGGATCCCCAAGCTGCCGCTCAACCTGACCCTGCTCAAGAGCTGCGACGTCTGCGGCGTATTCTGGGGCGCCTTCGCGGCGCGCGACCCGCAGGCCAATGCCGCCCATATCGAAACCCTGTTCCGCTTGTGGGACGAGGGCCGGATCGCGCCGAAGGTCAGCCGGACGTGGCCGCTCGCCGAAGCGGGCGACGCCATTGCCCATATGGCCGCGCGTCAGGCGGTGGGCAAGCTGGTCGTCACCATCGACTGAGGAGGCCGACGCCGCCTCGCCCGCCTTCAGGGTACCCGCCTCTTCGCTTCGATTGCACCCGAGGCATTCGACGCCTATCTGAGGCGCAAAGGAAAGCAGGGAGCAGCATGACTACCTTCGACGATCGCGAGCGGGCCTTCGAAAACCGCTATGCCCGTGACCAGGAAATGCAGTTCAAGATCACTGCGCGGCGCAACAAGCTGCTCGGTCATTGGGCTGCGGGGCTGATGGGCCTGACCCAGGTCGAGGCCGACGCATATGCCAGCGACGTGGTTCGCGCCGATTTCGAGGAAGCGGGGGACGAGGACGTCATCCGCAAGGTTCTCGGCGATCTCACCTCGGCCGGGGTCGACTGCGACGAAGCACGGATTAGAACCGCGCTCGAGCACAAGACCGTCGAAGCGCGCCGTCAACTGATCGAATCGCAGGGCTGAGATCATGCCGATGGCCGCTGAGGAGATCGAGACGCTGATCCGGTCCGCTATCCCGGATGCGCACGTCGAGATCACCGATCTTGCCGGAGACGGAGACCATTATTCCGCGCGGGTGGTCGCCGAAAGCTTCAGGGGGATGCCGCGCGTCAGGCAGCATCAGCGGGTTTATGACGCGCTGGGCGGCCGCATGGGCGGCGTGCTCCATGCCCTCCAGCTTACCACCGCACTTCCCGAATGATCCCCCGGAGATTCCACCATGTCTGACGTAGCCACCCGCATCGACGATATCGTCCGCAACAAGGACGTCGTCCTTTTCATGAAGGGCTCGGCCCTTTTCCCGCAATGCGGCTTCTCGAGCCGCGCGATCGCCATCCTCGATCATCTCGGCGTCGCCTATGACACGGTCGACGTGCTCCAGGACGCGGAGATCCGCAACGGCATCAAGGAATATTCCGATTGGCCGACCATCCCCCAGCTGTACGTGAAGGGCGAGTTCGTCGGCGGCTCCGACATCATGATGGAGATGTTCGAAGCCGGCGAGCTTCAGCAGCTTGTCCAGGACAAGCAGGTCGCCCGCGCCGAAGGCGCTTGAGGCACACTCCGGGCCTGCGAAGGGGCGCGCTCCGTCCGCAGGCCTGCAACACCAGCGCACAGTGAAAAAGGGCGGTCAGCGCGACCGGAAATGCGCTGACCGCCCTTTCTTTCGACTTCGAACAGTGTGGACTGCTTTGGAAGCTGTGTGGACGGCAATAGGGATACACGGGCCGTGCCAGATCGTCCAGATGTCGGTTTCCCGCGGCACGCGATGGTGAAGCCGGGTTAACCGCTCTTGCGCATTGTAAAGCCTGCCGACAGCAGGGCAGCGCATCGTCAGACATTCATCGAGCGTTCACCCTCGGAATGATTACATCTGTAGTCATAAGGGGAGAACGTCCATGGAGCGCATTGCCGAGGGCGAGCTTGCGGTGATGGAGGTGCTCTGGGAGGAGTCGCCGCTCACCGCTGCCGAGGTCGCCGAGCGTGTCCCGGCCGAGCGGGGCTGGAGCCTCGCGACGGTCAAGACCATGCTGTCCCGTCTTCTGGCCAAAGGCGTTCTCGATCATCAGGAGGCTGGGCGCCGCTATCTCTACCGCCCCGCCATCCGTCGTGAGGATTATGTCGCCGAGGAATCGGGACGGCTGATCGATCGCATGTTCGGCGGGCGGGTCACACCGCTGGTCGCGCACCTTGCGGAGCACGATCGCCTGACCCCCGCGGACATCGAGGAGATCGAGAAGATCCTGAGGGAGCTCAAGTCATGACCGGCTGGCTCGTTGAAACCTTTGTCACGATCACGTTGCTGATGCTGCTGGTGCTTGCCCTGCGCGGGCCGGTGGCACGGACGTTCGGTGCCGGCTGGGCCTATGCGCTCTGGCTCGTGCCCGCGGTCCGCCTCGTTCTTCCGGCGCTGCCGCAGTTGACTCCCGACATCGTTCTTCCGGCCGCCACAGCGATTCCGACAATGTTCGGGGCTGCGACGTTCGGGAGTGCCGCGCCGCCGCCGGTCGAGGCCGGGCTTGGGCAGTGGGTGCCTTTCATGCTTGCCATGTGGGCCGGCGGCGCGGTCATCTTCCTCACGTTCCAGTGGCTCGCCTACCGGGATTTTGCCCATCGGCTGGGCACGACCGCGCGTCCGGCACGGCCGCCGAGCTACGGCGGGATCATGACCCTGGTCAGCCAGGCGGTCGACGGACCGCTGGCGATGGGCCTGATCGAGCGCAAGATCGTCGTACCGGCCGACTTTCTTCGCCGCTACAGCGAGAGCGAGCGCCGGCTGGCGCTGGAGCATGAACTCACCCACCACCGCCGCGGCGACATCTGGTGGAACATGCTCGCCACGCTCGTGCTTGCGCTGAACTGGTTCAATCCGATCGCCTGGGCGGCGTACAGGGCCTTCCGCACCGATCAGGAACTGTCCTGCGACGCCGTCGTCGCGGCACGGGCAAGCGCCCAGGACCGCTGGGATTATGCTCGCGCTCTGGTCAAGTCGGCGAGCCGTCCCGGCGTGATCGCTGCCTGCTCGCTCAACAGCACCAATGCGCTCACGCGCCGGCTTCGGATGATCGGCGGCCATCGGGCGAGCCCCGGACGGACGCTCGGCGGTGTGCTCGCCCTGTCCTTGTTCACCACCGCCGGTTTCGCGGTCGGCAAGCCCGATGTCATCGTGGAGGCGCCTGTGGTGGCTGCGACCGCGCCCGCGCCGCGAGTGCCGCACGGCGCCCCGCCGGCCGCAGTCCCGGCCTCGCGTCCGTCAGTGCTCAGCCTGGCGGCTCTGGTTCCCTCGCAGCGGGCTGTCCAGATCGCGCCACGGACGCTCGCAGCGCGCGCCGCTCGGCCTGCGGCGGTCACCCGTCCGGCTGCTGCTGCAGCGGCTGCCGGTCCAGCCACGGGGGCTGCTGCGCCAGCCCCTGCTGCGGCGCCGGCGCCGATTGCGCATGCGGAACTGGCTGTGGCGCTTGCGGCGTTCGAACAGGCTGCACGGGGCGCTCCGTCCGGTATGATCCGCCTGCCGCAGGCGGCGCTGCTCCCGGCACCTGCGGCCCCGCGAAAGCTCCGAAGCAGGCACGTCCATCGGATCGAACGCCGCACCGTAGACCAGCATGATGCAGACGAGACACGGGTGATGGTGGTGACGGTAACCGCTAACGAGCATGAGCCTGCGCTGGACGCGGAAGCGGCGCTGCGCGGCCTGCACGAAGTCGCCACCGCCGTAGGTGGCGGCGGCACCGTGCAGAGCGACATGCTGGCGCAGATCGCCGAGGCGAAGCTGGTGCTGCGCGGGCTGCGCTTGCGTGCTCCCGACATGTGGCAGAACGCCGCCGACGGAGACTGCATCCATTGATCGTGTTCCGCAGGATCATGCTCTCGCTCGGTGCCGGCGTGGGTGCCGCGGCCTTGACCTTCGTCAACCTGCCGACGCGGGCAGACCCGGGCGTTCATCCCAGCCGGGCAACGCCGGTCCGCCTGTTCTACACTGACATACCGAAATCGGGCGATGCAGACCAGGACGCGAAACTTGGAAAGAGCAAGGCGATCCTGAAGGGTGCGTCCGCCGCGCTCCATCGGGGGCGCTAGAGCACAGGCGGCCTGCTCCGCCGCGTCTCGGGCCCGATCGCTTCGGGACGCTGCCCTTGGTTTTCGGCCTTTCCGGTGCCACATGGCGTGCATGGAGAATAGGCCCACCGGCAGGATCGAGCGCGTCGGCCCGCTTGTGCGAAGGGTGCTTGCGCCCAATCCGTCGCCATTCACCTTTACCGGAACCCAGACCTACATCGTCGGGGACGGCGAGGTGGCGGTAATCGATCCCGGCCCCGCGATCGAAGCGCACGTGGCGGCGATCCTCGCGGCCCTCGGGTCTGAACGGATCGCGGCGATCGTCTGCACCCACACCCACCGCGATCACAGTCCGGCGACACGCCCGCTGAAGGCCGCGACGGGAGCGCCGATCGTCGGCTGCGCGTCGTTGGACATCGCCGACGAGGGGCCGCGTGCCGACGATTCGTTCGACGCCGAGTATCGCCCGAATCGCGTGCTGGCCGACGGAGAGACGGTTGCCGGGCCGGGCTGGACCCTCGAGGCGGTGGCAACGCCCGGCCATACGTCCAACCATCTCTGTTTTGCCCTTGCCGAGGACAGGGCCCTGTTCAGCGGCGACCACGTGATGGGCTGGTCGACGACCGTGGTGGCGCCGCCCGATGGCGACATGACCGATTATATGGCGAGCCTCGATCGGCTTCGCGGGCGTGACGACCGGATCTATTATCCCGCCCATGGCCCGACGATCGAGGATCCCCAGGGGCATCTTGCGCGGCTGATCGACCATCGCCGTGGCCGCGAGCGCCAGATCCTCGGTGAGCTCGATCGTGGCGAAGGGCGGATTCCGGCGATGGTCGAGCGCCTGTACAGTGACGTCGATCCACGGCTCCATCCCGCCGCGCAGCGCTCGGTGCTGGCCCATCTCATCGATCTCCAGGCGCGCGGCCAGGTGCGTCGGCTGGGGGAGGCGTGGAGCCTCGCATGAAGCGTTATTCCTTGTTCCTCCCGGTTTTGCTGGTCGGCCTGATCATCGGCGGACTTCTTGTGGCCTCGCTACGGGTCGGCGACTGGTTTCGCGGGCCGGATCCGGAGACCATTGCTGCTGCGAGCCTGCAGTCCGTCCGCGAGCAGGCCCGGCTGACTCCCTTCTCGGCGCGCTTCGTCGCGGTGGTGACCTCGACGCAGCGCCGCTTCGGCCTGTCCGCGCAAAAGACCCTGATCATGCCGGGGACGGTCCGCTACGAACTCGATCTGGCCAAGCTGCGCCAGCAGGACATGGACTGGAACGACACCACCAAGACACTATCCATCGCCTTGCCTCCGCTGGAGATTTCGGCGCCGCAGATCGATTTGACGGAGGTCCGGGAATATGGCGACGGTGGTCTTCTCGGCACGCTGACCGATGCCGAGCAGGTGCTCGATGCGAGCAACCGGCAGGCTGGGCAGAGCGAGTTGAAACGCCAGGCGATGCAGGCCATGCCGATGCGGCTCGCGCGCGACGCAGCCACCCGCGCCGTCGAGCGAAGCTTTGCGATGCCGCTCAAGGCCGCCGGCATCGACGATGCCACGGTCGTCGTGCGATTTCGTGGCGATCCGGCCGACGATCCGTCGCAGCTCGATCGCTCGCGCCGGATCGAGGACGTGCTAAGGGAGCGGCAGGGCGCGAAATAGCGCCATCCAGGTTCAAGCCCCGGTCGAGGATCGGGGCCGAGGTGAGGGTTTAGACATGAATGCACCGAATGTGAGCCTGAAGGGGCTCGATCTGCTCGCCGAAATCGATCGCCTGCGCAAGGAGCGCAATGCCGTTATCCTCGCCCATTATTATCAGGATCCGGCGATCCAGGACCTGGCCGATTTCGTCGGCGACAGCCTCGATCTCTCGCGCAAGGCCGCCGCGACCGACGCCGACGTGATCGCCTTCTGCGGAGTCCGCTTCATGGCCGAGACCGCCAAGATCCTCTCGCCCCAGAAGACCGTCATCCTGCCCGACATGGCCGCCGGCTGCAGCCTGGAGGACAGCTGCCCGCCCGACCAGTTCAAAGCGTTCCGCGAGGCGCATCCGGACCATATTGCGCTGACCTACATCAACTGCTCGACGGAGGTTAAGGCGCTGTCCGACATCATCGTCACCAGTTCCTCGGCCGAGACCATCCTCGCGCAGATCCCGCTGGATCAGAAGATCATCTTCGGTCCGGACAAGAATCTGGGCGGCTATCTGAAGCGCAAGACCGGACGAGACATGCTGCTCTGGCCCGGCGTCTGCATTGTCCATGAGGCCTTTTCGGAGACCGAGCTGCTCAAGCTTCGCGCCCAGCATCCGGGGGCGCCTATCCTCGCCCACCCGGAATGCCCGCCGCACATCCTCGATTATGCCGATCATGTCGGCTCGACCAAGGCGATCCTCGATTATGCTCTGTCGTCGGACAGCGAGGTGATGATCGTCGCGACCGAGCCGCACATCATCCACCAGATGGAAAAAGCGGCGCCGGGCAAGACCTTCATCGGGGCACCGGGCGCCGACGGGAACTGCAATTGCAACATGTGCCCGTACATGGCGCTCAACACGCTCGAGAAGCTGTATCTCGCGCTGCGCGATCTGACGCCGCGCGTGGAGATGGACGAGGCGCTCCGCGTCGCCGCCAAGAAGTCATTGGACCGGATGCTGGAGATGGCGGGGCGGACCGTGGGGCAGGGCGATGTTGGCCGCCCGATCTTCGCCGGCTCTTGACCTCGTTGCATCTCCGCTCGGAAAGAGAGTCACGCTTTTCCTGTCGGGAGACACGTTCTTGCATCGCTTCCTGCTTTCGGCGGCCGCGCTGATTCTCACCGCGGCCGCAGCGCCTGCGTCGCGGCCGGCCGGTACGGTGCCGGCGTCCGCCTCCGCCGATGATCCCTATTTGTGGCTCGAGGAGGTCGAGGGGCCACGGGCGCTGGCGCAGGTCAGAGACTGGAACCGCGCAACCGAGGATCTGCTCACCCAGGATCCGAAATTCGCGGACTATCAGAGCCGCGCCCGCGCCATTCTCGACGATGAGCAGCAGATCGCGACTCCGGACCAGGTAATGGGCGACCTTGTGCTCAATCTCTGGCGCGACGCGAAGAATCCGCGCGGACTGTGGCGTGCCTCTCCGCTCGCCGCCTATCGGGCGGGGAAGCCCGCATGGCGGACGGTGATCGACGTCGATGCGCTGGGCAAGGCGGAGGGCAAGAGCTGGGTGTGGCACGGCGCTGATTGCCTTGCACCCGATTACCGCCGCTGCCTGGTTTCGCTGAGCCCGGGCGGCACCGATGCCGATGTCGTCCGTGAGTTCGATCTCGAACGCGGCCGCTTCGTCGACGACGGTTTCGTCCTGCCGGAGGCGAAGAGCAATGTCGCCTGGGTCGATGCCGACACCTTGCTCGTCGTTACCGATTACGGACCGAACTCGCTGACTGCTTCGGGCTATGGCCGAATTGCAAAGCTGTGGAAGCGCGGAACGCCGCTCGCGGCGGCGCGCACCGTGTTCGAGGGCGAGACGGCCGACGTGTCGGTGTCGCCCGTCGCAGTGCAGGACGGGACCCGCCGCTGGACCTTCGTCACCCGCGGCAAGACGTTCTGGACCAGCGAGCAGAGCCTGCTCACCGCCACCGGGCAGCTGGTTCGGCTTCCATTGCCGGAAGATGCGGAATTCCAGACGGTGCTCGGCGGACGGCTGATCGCCAAGTTGCAGAGCCCGCTCGACTCGGCCGGCAAGCGGTTCGCCGAAGGATCCCTGATTGCCTACGATCTCGATGCGATCGATGCCGGTCGGAGCACGACGCCCGAGCTGGTGATGGCGCCGAGCGCGCGTCAGGCGATCGAAGAGGTGGTGAGCTCCGACACCATCCTTTGGGTGAAAGCGCTCGATGACGTGTCGGGCAAGCTCTTTGCCGTCCGCCGCGGCGCTGACGAGCGCTGGACCACGTCCGCCGCCGCCTTGCCGGCGAACAGCAGCATCCGTCTTCAGTCTACGGCCGGAAAATCGGACATGGCCTTCGCGATCGCGGAGGGCATGCTGACTCCGCCGACGCTGTACGCAGTCGGCTCGTCCGGCGCGCCGACACGCGTGCAGAGCCTGCCGGCGAAGTTCGACAGCGCCCGGTTCAGCGTCGAGCAGCGTTTCGCAACCTCGAAGGACGGCACCCGCATCCCCTATTTCCTGGTGCGCAGGAAAGGCGCCGCCGGGGCAATGCCGGCGCTCATCCATGCTTATGGCGGGTTTCGCGCCGCGCAGACTCCCGGCTACCTCACCGGCCAGCCCTATCGCGCCGGCCCACTCGGCATGTTTTGGGTGGAGGAGGGGAATGCTTATGTCCTCGCCAACATCCGGGGCGGCGGGGAATATGGTCCTGAATGGCACCGCTCGGTGCTGCGCGAGAACCGGCAGAAGAGTTTCGACGATCTCCATGCGGTTGCCGAGGATCTGATCCGCACCGGCGTAAGCACCAAGGGGAGGATCGGCATTTCGGGCCGCTCGAATGGCGGGGTGCTGGTCGGGGCGGCGCTCACACAGCGGCCGGATCTCTATTCGGCGGTGATCTCGGGCTCGCCACTCCACGACATGAAGCGTTACTCGCACATGCTCGCGGGTGCCTCATGGGTCGGCGAATATGGGGATCCCGACGTGCCCGCGGATTGGGCTTTCCTGTCGCGCTACTCGCCCTACCAGAATGTGAAGCCGGGGGTGAAATATCCCGCGGTGTTCTTCTACAGCTCGACCAAGGATGACCGGGTCCATCCCGGCCATGCCCGCAAGATGGCCGCACGGCTCGGCGAATATGGCAACCGATTCTACTTCCACGAATATCTCGAGGGAGGGCATTCGGTCGGCGCCGATCATGCCGAGGACGCCAAGCGCGCGGCGCTGCTGATGACCTATCTCAAGCGCGAACTCGGAGGGCCGAAGTGAGCTTCTCGTTGCCCGGCTTCGATCTCGATGCCTTCGTTGCCTCCACCCTGGCCGAGGATCTCGGCCCCGGAGGGGATATCACCTCCGAGGCCGTGATCCCCGCCGAGGCACGCTTTCGTGGGGTGATGGACAGCCGCGACGCGATCGTCGTCGCCGGGCTGCCGATCGCCGAAGCCTTCTTTCGTGCACTCGATCCCGCTGTCGAGGTCGAGCGGCTGGTCGAGGAGGGTGCCGAGGTTGCTGCGGGTACCGATCTCCTCCGCATCATCGGCAGCGGCCGTGCGATGCTCACCGCCGAGCGCTCCGCGCTGAACACTCTTCAGCATTTGTCCGGCGTCGCGACGTTGACTCGGGCCTATGTCGACGCGATCGCCGGAACCGGATCGACCCTGCTCGACACGCGCAAGACGATCCCAGGCCTGCGCAGGCTTGAAAAATATGCGACGCGCGTCGGCGGTGCCGAAAACCACCGCATGGGTCTCTGGGATGCGGCAATGATCAAGGACAATCACGTCGCGGTCGCCGGCGGGGTCGCCGAGGCTGCGCGCCGAGCGGTGGCTGCGGGCATCGCTCGGATCATCGTCGAGGTCGACGGGATCGACCAGATCGAGCCGGCGCTGGCCGCCGGGGCGACCCACTTGCTGCTCGACAATATGGATCCGGTGGCTCTGCGCCAAGCGGTCGAAATCGTTGCCGGCCGCGTCCCCACCGAAGCGAGCGGCGGCGTCACTCTGGAGACGATCCGCGCCAAGGCGGAGACCGGCGTGACCTACATCTCCGTCGGGCGGATCACCCAGTCGGCCCCGGCCGTGGATATCGGGCTCGACTTCGAGGCACTCTGAGCCCGCGAATCAAGGGCGTCCTGTGATCTCGCCTTCGATCACCCGCGTTTCGGGGTGGTGCTTGTCGAGCCAGCGCTTGACGATCTTGAGGTTGCGCGTGTTCGAGCGGAAGGCGAGATCGAAGAGATCACCGACCAGCGGTACCGCGCCGACCAGGGCATCGAAGCCGAGATTGCCGCCCATGCGGAGGAGATGCCATTTCGGCATTCCCAGATTGCGCGCCTCCCACAGTATCCATGCTCCCATCGCGGTCGTGATGATGTCGCCGAGCACCGGCACCAGGCCGACCATGGCATCAAGCCCGACGCGGTAATTCGTTCCCGGCACGACGAAGGCGCGTTCGAGCAGCACCTCCATCGCTTCGACCCGTTTGCGCACAGACGCGGCATCGCGGCCGACCGGGAGCTGGGCGGCGAGACTCTCGAACTGATCCTGGCGCATGGTCACTCCTTCGTCAGGGCTGCTCACGGATGAGATCGAGCGCATGGTGGCGGGCGAAGACGTTCGCGCGAAAGCCGGTCAGTCTCGGCGACACCAGCGACCAGCGGACCGGCGACGCCAGTGGAATGAACGGTGCGGCGTCGGCAAGGATCCGATCGGCATTGGCGAGGAAGCCGCGCCGCGCCTGCGCAGTCAGCGCGATACGGGCCATCGACATAGACAGATCGGCACCCGCGTCGCAAATCCGGCTCGCCGTGCATTCGAAGTGCCGCAGATACCAGCTGGCGAGGCCGATCGGCGCGACCTCGTCGATCAACCGCAGATCGGCATCCTTGGCATTGGGCGCGACCCGCTCGGCCGCAACGCCGATCGTTGCCCAGTCGCGCCGCACATACGCGAAGAGCAGGCGATAGCCCGGCGCGTCGGGTAGGGCGACGCGGATGCGGAGCCGTGATGGCAACGCCGCCGCTGCAATCGTTCGGACGGCGAGGGCGCGCCGCTCGCTGAGCGGAAGCGCAGTCCAGGCGGGCGCCGCCGGCGCCAGCCCCTCGACGCCGGCCGGCAGCAAAGTTTCGCGCGGGCTGAGCGCCGGGATGGCAAGGCCGGCGACGAGGGCGTTTCGGTCGATCGCCATGCTCAGCGCCTGCCGTAGCTCCGCGCTTGCCAGCGGCCCGTCGTTCGAGGCGATGCTGAACCCGAACAGCCCGGCGGCGGGATCGAAGGCGAGGGCGTTGTTTGGCAGGCCCCCCTGGCGTGCGACCGGCAGGTCGCCGAGTGTCCCGCCGAGGACGCCGTCGACGTCGCCTTCGCCGAACCGCGCTACCGCCAGTCCCGCACGGGCCGCGGACAAGATGATCGGCGTCCGCGGCATCTCGGGTGCGCCGTCCTCCTCATCCTCCTCGGGGCGCGGCAGGGTGAGCAGCATCGCACCGTCGGGACGCGGCGCGATCCGGTACGGCCCCGATCCCTCGCCGTTGCGGAGCACCGCCATTTCGGGCTGAGCGAGCAATTGCAGGAAGTTGGGGCGCGGCGACTTGAGGCTGATCTCGATGACCTCGTCGGTCATCGCTTCGATCTCGTCGATGGCGCCGAGCAGCGGCTTGAGCGGATTGCGGCTTGGCGAAGCGCCCGCGGCGCGCAGTCGCGCGGCGACCTGCTCTGCGGTGATCCGGCTGCCATTGGTCCAGTTCAGCCGCGCCAGACGGAAGGTGTAGCGCAGCCCGTCGTTGGAGACGATCCAACGCTCGGCGAGCGCCGGCTCGATCTCCCCGGCGGCGTCGAAGCGGACGAGCCCTTGCGCGCTGCTCTGAACCAGGAAGGCGGACGGAGCGTCCAGCGGGTCGGCATTGGGGTTGAGCAGGCGCGGCGCGCCGCCGATGCCGACCACCGTGACCGGGCCAGTCTCCTCCGCACGGCAGCCGGCGAGCGCCAGGACTGTCGCCATGGCCGCTCCGAAAGCTCTCCACTCTACCCTCATCGCCGGATGCGATAGCGCAGCCGCGCCGCAATTATTAGGGGCCAGCGCGGAAAAATGCGGTGCGGCGCTGCGCGACTGGCGCGCAGCCGATCATGACTAACATTTCGTCAACGATAACCGCTTATACCACTTCCGTAACGACGGAGTCGGACTCGATCGGAGCCGCGGACCGCCGCGTGGGGGGGACCTATGAGCACCAAGACCAGACGCGCGCCGCGCATCTCGGCGGCAGGGGACAATGTCATCGTCAGCGAGGAGGAACTGCGTCAGCGGCGTCCGATCTCGGTATATCGGGCCGCTAAAATGGCGACGGCACGCCGCGAGACTCTCTGCGTGGTGAAGAGCATCTCCTCGCGCACCGTGGTCGTCGAGACCCACGCGCAGGTCGTCGCGGGGGAACGCGTGCGCATCGAACTCGGCAATTCGCTGGTTTCCTCTACGGTGAACGGCGTGGACGGACTCGCAGTGGCGCTCGCGTTCGACGATCCGATCGACGTCCAATCCTGGCTCGGCGCAGACGGCGCGCCGCACCGGCGGACGGCGCCGCGCATCGCGATCGATGCCCGTGCGCGCCTGCAGATCGGCAACCAATTGCTGTTCGTGAAGGCACGCGACATCTCTCAGGAGGGGATCGGCATCGAGACCCAGGATATCGTGATGGAGGGCGATGCTCTGGTTGTCGGCCTGCGCGGCTGGCACGGGCCGATTCCCGGCACGATCACCCGGATCGACGGCGATCTCGCGGGCATCCAGTTCCTCCAGCCGCTGAGCTTCAGAGCCCTTTCGGAATGGCTCGGCACCTCCGGCTGCGCCCGCGCGCCTGCAACCGCGAACCCGGGCTATGAAAGGGTCCACCCCTGAGCCTCTCCGGCGCGGTCAAGCGCGTCAGATTCCGACGGCGGCTGCCGGTCCCGGTCTCGCGCCGGGACACCGGCGACATGCCGAGCCCCTAAGCCTTTTCCCGGTATCGACTCAGCGCCCGCACGAGCGCATCCTCCCTGTATCCGGCACGCTATTTCTCCCCTTGAAGCGCCTGCCGGTCAGGGCCGGGGCATGCGCCCACGCGTGCTTCGGCCCGAATAGCGTCTTGCGCAGCAACGTCGCGCCACTCCCCGGCACCGACCGATCCTGTGCACCCGATCACGCAAGCATGCAGTTTCGGGCTCCCCCCTGGTCTTAAGCAGGTAGGAACGGCTGGGTTCCGTGCCGGTTACCGGCACATGGAGGACGATGCCGTGAACCAGGACAAGCAAGACCCGCAGCCTCAGGACGAAGCGACGAACGTCGGCGTGACCCCGGAGCAGGAGGCGGACGCCATGGAGCGCGCCCAGAAGGAGGCCGCCGAGGAGAGGAGCGAAGACCGTGGCTATCAATGAACCGGGCGGGAACAGCGCCGACCCGACCCGAGGCAGCGGCCCCGACAAGGTTACCGAATCCGTCTCACCCGACCTGAACGCCGCCCCGGGGGCGCTCGACAATGAGGCGGGGCAGTCCGGCACGCCCGACCCCGCCCGGGGCGGGTGTCTCAAATTTGGGTGGGGCTGCCTGCCGGTGCTGCTCGGCGTGATGATGATCCCGGCGGGATTGTATTTCTAGGGGGGCATTGGGCGGGGTGAGGGCTCATCGGCCAGCCTGTTGTAGCTTTGGTGCGGACGACGGGACCGGAACCCGCACCCGCACGCCCGCAGGAAGAAGATCCTAGGTGCTCGGCGAAAGTCGCAGGTCCCTTTGAGGAAATCTTTACAAAACGGAGACCTTCGTGAGTCAATCGAACTTCAACGGAAAACGTCTTGTACCTGAGCTTTCCCGCGGCTCATAAGAACGAGCATCCAGGGGACGACGAGAAGACCGACGAGAGGAAGGAACCCCAACAGAGCCCACCAGCCCGATCGACCCGCGCGCCGAAAAAGAATGTAGAACGGCGCAAACACGATGGATGATAGGATCAGAGACGGAGCTAATTGTGCGATCTGTAGGATCATCGGTTTAGCGGCCTTTCCCCGAGTTCTTGCAGTGATGATCTCGCTCGACCTGCTGCCGCTTGGCAACCGTCTCGCTGCTCAGCATCGTGCACGGTAGATCCGAAGCACAGGCGAGACGCAGAGGCACCTGCCCGCGAGCCGCAGGCAGGACGGTGGTAGCGCTGATCCGCCACGGTCACGCCATTGAACCCGACATCGTTGACGCGATCCCAATTTTTGAGCAGGCTTGCGCCAATGATACGAATGAAAGTGTCCATGTCGGCCGAGACGGCGAGCGCAGGGCGCAACGGCGTGATTGTATCAGCTCACGACGCAGCGGCTTTGCTTTTTGGTGCGGACGGCGGGACTCGAACCCGCACGCCCCGAAGGGCAGAAGATTTTAAGTCTCCGGCGTCTACCGGTTCCGCCACGCCCGCACGCGCCCTCCTGTGCCGCGATGCGGCACTGACAGGCAAGCTGTTTCGGTAGGAAGGCGGTGGTGACGCACCCCGCCGATGCGCTGACTATTCGGCGGCCTGGACCGCGCCGAGGTTAAGGCGCTCGCGCATTTCCTTGCCCGGCTTGAAATAGGGCACGCGCTTGGCGTCGACGTCGACCGTGTCGCCGGTGCGCGGATTGCGTCCCTTGCGCGCATCGCGCTCGCGCGTCGAGAAGGCGCCGAAGCCGCGCAGCTCGACACGTCCGCCATGCTGCAATTGATCGATCACGGCATCGAAGAACGCGGAGACCACGCGTTCGATTTCCTTGCCCGTCAGATCGGGATGGTCGTCGCAGAGTTTCTGGACCAGCTCGGAACGGATCACGGGCTTCCCCCAAATAAGTTTTACACGCGGTTGTCGTCGGGCGGCGTCGGGACCCCAGCCGGAACCGCTGATCGAAGTTAAACAGGAATTCTTTCGCAAACGCAATATCCGGAACCGCGTAAGCTCTCGAAAAGTCGCGCTTTCGCGTCCCTTTGGCGCGTCGCTGTCCGGATCCGGAGCAAATTGATGCAAAAAGGGCAGGCGGTCCGGAAACCGCCTGCCCCTTCAGTGTTTTAGGGACCTGCCTGCTGCAGCAACGTCCGCAGCGGCCGAAATCCCGCTTGTCCTGCTTCGGCGTTGCCGCCGAAAAGGGGCCTTAGCGGTCGCCCTTCAGCTTCAGCGCTTCGCCGAGGATGTCGCCGAGCGATGCACCCGAGTCGGACGAGCCGTACTGGGCAACCGCCTGCTTCTCCTCGTGGAGTTGAAGCGCCTTGATCGAGAAGTTCGGCTTCTTCGAACGGTCGAAACCGATCACCAGGGCGTCGAACTTCTGGCCCACCTGGAAACGCTCCGGACGCTGCTCGTCGCGGTCGCGGCCGAGATCGGTGCGCTTGATGAAGCCGGTCGCACCGTCGTCGCCGACCTGGACCTCGAGGCCGCCGTCGCGGACTTCGAGAACGGTGACGGTGACGGTCTCGTTCTTGTTGACGCCGCCCGAAGCGCCGCCCTTGGCAACGCCGCCGCGCTCCAGCTGTTTCATGCCGAGGCTGATGCGCTCCTTCTCGACGTCGACGTCGAGAACCACGGCGCGGACGGTCTCGCCCTTGCGGTGAAGGTTGAGCGCTTCCTCGCCGGTGACGCCCCAGGCGATGTCGGACATGTGGACCATGCCGTCGACGTCGCCATCGAGTCCGATGAACAGACCGAATTCAGTCGCGTTCTTGACCTCACCCTCGACTTCGGTGCCGACCGGGTTCTGCTCGAAGAAGGCCGACCACGGATTGGCCTGGGCCTGCTTGAGGCCGAGGCTGATGCGACGCTTGTCCTCGTCGACCTCGAGCACCGCGACGTCCACTTCCTGCGAGGTGGAGACGATCTTGCCCGGATGGACGTTCTTCTTGGTCCAGCTCATTTCCGAAACGTGGACGAGTCCCTCGATGCCGGCTTCCAGCTCGACGAACGCACCATATTCGGTGATGTTGGTCACGCGGCCGCGGAACACGCCGCCGACCGGATACTTGGCGCCGGCGCCTTCCCACGGATCCGCCTCAAGCTGTTTCATGCCCAGGCTGATGCGCTGGGTGTCGCGGTTGATGCGGATGATCTGGACGCGGACGGTGTCACCGATGTTGATGACTTCCGACGGATGATTGACGCGCTTGTAGCTGATGTCGGTGACATGGAGCAGACCGTCGATGCCGCCAAGATCGACGAACGCACCGTAATCGGTGATGTTCTTGACTACGCCTTCGACCACCTGGCCCTCGGCGAGGGACTGGATGAGGCCCGAACGCTGCTCGGCGCGGGTCTCTTCCAGGATGGCGCGGCGCGACACGACGATGTTGCCGCGGCGGCGATCCATCTTGAGGATCTGGAAGGGCTGCGGGATGTCCATCAGCGGGGTGACGTCGCGAACCGGACGAATGTCGACCTGGCTGCCCGGCAGGAAGGCGACGGCGCCGCCGAGATCGACGGTGAAGCCGCCCTTGACGCGGCCGAAGATGACGCCTTCGACGCGATTGCCGGCGGTGAATTCGGTTTCGAGCTTGTCCCAGGCGGCTTCGCGGCGGGCGCGATCGCGGCTGAGCATAGCTTCGCCCTGGTGGTTCTCGACCCGGTCGACGTAGACTTCGACCTTGTCGCCGACGTTGAGCTCGGCCTTCTGGCCGGGCGCGGCGAACTCGCGCAGGGGAACGCGGCCTTCCGACTTGAGGCCAACGTCGATCACCGCATGATCATTCTCGATCGCGGTGACGGTGCCGGTGACGACGCGGCCTTCGAAGCCTTCGTTCTCGCCGCCGAGCGTTTCGTTGAGGAGGGCCGCGAAATCGTCGCGGCTGGGCATTGCCGTAGTGGCCATGTTTTCAGTCTTCCTTCGTGTTTGTTTTGCCGGCCGCCGGTTGTCTCCGACGGTCTTTTGACCCGACTGCCGCGACGACCCCATGTCGGTGCGGCTGTCCTGGCGGGCGGCAAGGCGCTTGCGAAGCGGCGGGTGGATAAGCAAAAACAGCGCGATCAGGGCGGGCCTCTCGCCGCACCCCACGCGCTTATCCAAAACCGAGACTCCGCAGGCGCTTAGGCCCGCTGGACGGGGCGCATATAGAGGAGTGCCGGCAATGGGGCAAGGGACCTTCGCGTCGGGGCCGCAAGCCATTCTTCTTGGACGGAAAATGCGTCTCCTGCCGGCTGCTAAACTTGACGTGGCAGCATCGCTCGTCGACAATCGCCGACAGGAGAGAGAGGGTCTTTGCCCAGCCTGGAATTGAACGATGTGGGCAAGGCCTATGGCGCCGTGCCGGTGCTCGACGGCGTCTCGCTGGCGATGGAGGGGCGCGAGTTCGTTGCCTTCCTGGGACCATCAGGTAGCGGCAAGTCAACTTTGCTGCGGATCATTGCCGGTCTCGAAACTGCGGATCGCGGCGAGGTATGGCTCGAGGGCAGGCGTATCGACATGTTGCCGCCCGGCGAGCGGGGCGTAGCGATGGTGTTCCAGCATTACGCGCTCTATCCGCACATGACCGTCTTTGAGAATATGGCTTTCGGGCTGAGGAATGCCGGCGTGCTGCGCGAGGAGATCGCCGCCCGCGTGGGCGAGGCTGCCCGGGTTCTCGAGATCGAAAGCCAGCTGGAGAAGAAGCCTGGCCAGCTTTCGGGCGGGCAGCGGCAGCGCGTCGCAATCGGCCGCGCCATCGTCAAGCAGCCGCGCCTGTTCTTGCTCGACGAGCCACTGTCGAATCTCGACGCCGCCTTGCGGATGCGGACCCGGGTCGAGCTTGCGCAATTGCGCCAGCGGGTCGACGCGGCAGTGATCATGGTCACCCACGATCAGGCCGAGGCGATGACGCTGGCCGACCGGATCGTCGTCATGGCCGATCGCCGGATCCAGCAGGTCGGCACGCCGATGGACATCTACGCCCGGCCGGCGAACAGCTTCGTCGCACGCTTCGTCGGATCGCCGGCGATGACATTGGCCCCCGTCACGTTGCTGGACGGGGAGGGCGCCCATGCGCGGGTGCGGCTCGCCGACGGCGCGGAGATCCAAACCAGGGTGCCACGCGGCAGCCTCGATCCCGGCGCGGCGCACGACATCGGCCTGCGCCCGGAGCATGTGCACGTTGTCGCCACCGATGCCGCGACCCTGACCGCCAAGGCGGACCTCGTCGAGCGCCTCGGCGACCGCACCTTCGTCTATGCGCGCCTCGGCGGCGACCTGCCGATCACCGCCGAGGATGCAGGCGACAGTCGGGTAAGGATCGGCGACACGATCGGTCTTCGCATCGACGGTGCCGCGGCGCATCTGTTTGCGGCGAACGGCACCGCCCATCACGCCGAGGCAGCCGGCTGATGGCGGACGCGCGCGCCCGCAGGCTTGCCGGGATCGCGTTCGTCGCGCCGTTCCTGACACTCTACGTGGTCATCCTCGTCTGCCCCTTGCTGATGGGCATCGGCATCAGCCTCCATCGCGCGGATCTGTTCGGCGCCCGCACGTTCGTCGGGTTCGACAATTATGCGCGCCTGCTCGTTGACCCCGTGTTTCACCAGGCGATCGGCAACACGCTACTGCTCACGTTGATGATCGTGCCGGCGCTGACAGCAATCACGCTCGGCCTCGCGCTTGCGCTCAACCGCGGCACTGTCGCAGCGGCCTGGTTGCGGGGCCTGTTCTTCTCGTCTTCCGTGCTTTCGGTAACGATCGTGACCCTGATCTGGCGCTTCATCCTCACGCCGGATGCGGGCCTCGTCGCCGAGATCCTGGAGGCGAGCGGCCGGGCGCCGATCCCGTTCCTCAGCGATCCCGATCTCACCATCCCGGCGCTCGCCATCACCACCATCTGGTGGTCGATCGGGCTGCCGATGATGCTGTTCCTCGCCGGGCTCCAGCAGATTCCCCAGGACATCTATGAAGCCGCAGCCCTGGACAAGGCAGGGGCGTGGACCCGCTTCCGGCGGATCACCTTGCCATCGCTGCGGCGGACCCTGATCCTGGTGGTGATGCTGCAGACCGCCGCGCAGCTTCAGCTGTTCGGACAGGCGCAATTGCTGACCGCCGGCGGGCCGAGCGGCGCTTCGCGCCCGATGGTGCTGTTCATCTACGAGGTCGCGTTCGTGCGCTGGGAGCTCGGTTACGCCTCGGCTGCCGCCGAAATCCTGTTCATGCTGGTGCTCGCCGCGACCCTGCTGCAATATTGGGCGGTGCGCCCGCGCGAGGACCAGTGAGCGCCGCCGCCGCGCCTCGGCTTTCGCCGGTCGCCTTGATGCTCGTCATCCTCGGTGCCGCGATCATGGCCGCGCCCTTGTTGTGGACGCTGCTGCTGTCGTTCAAGCCCAATGCGGACTTGATGCGCGACAGCGGCACCGCCTTTTCGGCGCCCTACACGCTCGAAAATTACGCGGCGATCCTTCAGGGCTCATCGCTCGTGCGCTGGCTGGTCAACAGCTTGATCGTCTCGCTCGGGACCACGATCGGCGTGCTGATCCTCGCATCGCTCGCCGGATACGGTTTCGCGCGGCTCGATTTCCCGTTCCGTCGGACCCTCTTCGTGTTCGTGCTGCTCGGCCTCGCGGTTCCGGAGCAGGCGGTGATCCTGCCCCGCCACCAGCTCTTCGCCTGGCTCGGCCTCCACAACAGCTATCCCGGCCTGATCCTGCCGGGCCTGGTCGGCCCGTTTGGGGTGTTCTTCATGACCCAATATTTTCGGGCAATCCCGAAGGAGCTGGACGAAGCGGCGATGCTCGACGGCGCGTCGCGGCTGACGATCTTCTGGAAGGTGCTGCTGCCATTGACCTGGCCGGCGCAGGCGACGCTCGGCGTGTTCACCTTTCTGGGATCGTGGAACGATTATTGGTGGCCGCTCATCTCTGCCACCCGCAGCGATCGCTTCACCCTCACCATCGGGCTCGCCTCGTCGCAGATGAATTACGCGCAGACCAGCGGATTGGGCTTCCTGATGGCGCAGGCGGTGTTCGCGTCGGTGCCGATCCTGATCGTCTACGTCGTGTTTCAGAAGCAGATCGTGCGGGCGATGGCCGGCACCGCCGCACGGTGAGGCGCCGCGCCGGCATCGGCCTGGCGGCGGCCGCGACGCTTGTGCTTGCCAGCTGCGGCCAGAGCGAGGATCGGTCGGACATCTACGTCCAGCGCTTCTTCGGGGAGTGCGGTGCCGTCTACGGGGCCCTGACCGATGTCGGCGCCGCCAAAGGAGAATGCGGGATCGTTACCGCATTGTTCAATGCTTTCAAGGCGGAGAATAGGGACGTCGGCTTCGACGTCAACGTCGTCGCCTGGCCCGGCTACGCCCAGCTTGCGGCGCAGATGGCGGCGGGCGACCCGCCCGATCTCGTCACCATGCATCAGAGCGTCATTTCCGATTATCAATCGCGCGGCCTGCTTGAGCCGTTGGACTCGATTCTTGCGGAGGCGGGGATCCGTCCACAGGACTTCACCGAGGCGGCGCGGCGCGGCGTGACCAGGAACGGGGCCGTTTACGGGCTGCCGTGGGATACGGTCGGCGGGCTCTACCATGTCAACACGCGGCTTTTCGCGAAGGCGGGGCTGATGCGCGACGGCAGGCCGATCCTGCCCGGTTCTGCCGAGGAGCTGCTCAAACAGGCGCGGCGATTCAAGGCGGCGACGGGGAAACCCTATTTCATTCAGTCGCAGGTCAACGACCCCGCCACTCATGTCCGCAACCTTTATTCCTTCCTGCTCGCGCAGGACGTCGCCTTGTTCCCGGATGCCCAGCACATCCGCCTGCGGACGCCCGAGGCGAGACGAATCCTGCAACTGTTCCGCACGCTCGAGGCGGAAGGGCTTACCACCCGCAACCAGGACAATCCGGCGGCGATCGGCAGCTTCCTGGACGGCGATGGCGGCGTGTTCCCGACGGGGACGTGGATGATCGGCCCCTTCGAGCAGGAGGCGACAACCAAGGGGCGGCCGCTCCACGATGCTTATGCCGTCTTTCCCTATCCGCGCCTGTGGGGCCACGCGGCCGCCTATGTCGACGGCCATGCCTGGGTGATGCCGAAGCGCAGCCGTACCCCGGCGCAGCGCCGCGCGCTCGTGCGGCTGTTCCGGTTCATGGCTGCGCACGATTTCGATTGGTCGCGGACCGGCCATCTTCCTGCGTTCAAAGCGGTAATCGACAGCCCGCGCTTCGCCGCTCTGCCGCACCGGACCGACATCGCCCCGCTCGCCCGGATTGGCGCGCCGCTGCCCGGCATGGTTCGCCGGCAGGGCGCGATCGAAGGGCTGGTTGGGGAAGAAATCGCCGCGGCGATTGCGGGTACGAAGCCAATCGATGCCGCGTTGGCGGATGCGGAGCGGCGGGTGAACGAGCTGCTCGCCCAGCAGCAATAGGTCAGCGTTCTCCCAGGCGCGCGCGCACCGCGTCCAGTGCCCGCGCGATCGCCTCGTCGACCCCAAGCCCGCTGGTGTCGACCAGATGGGCATCCCCGGCCATGGTCAATGGTGCCGCGGCGCGGCTGCGATCGCGCGCATCGCGCGCTTCGATATCGGCGAGCACCTCGGCGAAGGGCAACTTCATGCCGAGCCGTTCGAGCTCATCGAAGCGACGCCGCGCGCGCACTTCGGGCGCGGCGGTGACGAACAGTTTCGCGTCCGCTGCGGGCGCGATCACCGTCCCGATGTCGCGCCCGTCGAGAACGGCACCGCCGGGCTGTGCGGCAAAAACTCGCTGCCGCTCGATCAACGCGGCGCGCACCCCGGGATAGGCGGAGATTTGCGAGGCGATTCCGCCTGCCGCCTCGCTCTTCAACTCGGGATCGGCGAAGTCCACGCCGGTCAGCGCGCATGCTGCGACCGCCTGTACTTCGTCGGACGGATCGCCGCCGCCGCGCAGCAAGGCGAGCCCGGCGGCGCGATAGAGCAAGCCGGTGTCGAGATGGGGCAGGCCGTAATGGCGGGCGATGGCACGCGCGATCGTGCCCTTGCCGCTGGCCGCCGGGCCGTCGACGGCAACGATCATGCCGCCAGGCTCTCGATTGTTTCGCGGAACGGCGGGAAGCTGGTCGCGACCGGCGCCATGTCGTCGATTCCGATCGGCTGATCGGCGTGAAGCCCGGCGATCGCGAAGCTCATCGCGATCCGGTGATCGAGCTGCGAGGCAATGGTGCCGCCGCCGCGCACCGGCGTGCCGCCATTGCCCTCGATGGCGAGGCCTTCCGGGCTCTCCTCCGCGCGAACGCCGATTGCCGCCAGGCCGGCGGCCATCGCGGCGATGCGGTCCGATTCCTTGACCCGGAGCTCGCCCAGCCCCTCGGCGCGGCTGGTGCCGTCGGCGAAGGCTGCGGTGACGAACCAGATCGGGAATTCGTCGATCATCGACGGGACAAGGCGATCGGGCACGGTGACGGCGCGCAGCTTCGAGTGGCGGACGCGGATATCGGCGACCGGCTCGCCGTCGGCATCCCTGGCATTTTCGAACACGAGATCGCCGCCCATCAGCTGGAGCAATTCGAACAGGCCGGCGCGGAGCGGATTGATCGACACGCCCTGGATCAGCACGTCGGATCCGGGAACGATCAGCGCGGCGGCGGCGAGGAAGGCGGCGGAAGAGGGGTCGCCGGGCACCTTGACCGCGCGCGCCTGGAGCTCCGCCTCGCCCATCAGGCGGATGTCGCGGCCGCCATCGTGCTCTCCGACCCGCACGTCGACGCCGAAATGGCGGAGCATGCGCTCGCTGTGATCGCGGGTCGGGATCGGTTCGAACACCCGGGTTTCGCCGGGCGTGTTGAGCCCCGCGAGCAGCAGGGCCGATTTGACCTGGGCGGAGGCGACCTTCAGAACATGGCTGGCGGGCGTCGCCGGGCAGATGCCGCGAACCGTGAGGGGGAGGCGTCCGCCCGGAGCGGCGGTGAACTCCGCGCCGATCCGGCTCAGCGGTTCGATAACCCGGTTCATCGGCCGCTTCGACAGCGATGCGTCGCCGACGAAGGTGACGGTGATCGGATGGCTGGCGACGAGGCCCATCAGCAGGCGGGTGGAGGTGCCGCTATTGCCCATGTCGAGCGCGTTCGCCGGCTGGAGCAGGCAGCCTGTGCCGACGCCGTCGACCTCCCAGGCGCCGTCGGCGGCGCGTTCGATCGTCGCGCCCATCGCGCGCATCGCGGCCGCGGTCGACATCACGTCGCCGCCGCCCGACAGGCCCTCGATGCGGCTGCGGCCGCGGGCGAGCGCGGAAAACATCAGGGCGCGGTGCGAAATCGACTTGTCGCCGGGGACGGTGGCGGCGCCTTTCAGCGGACCAAGGGGGCCGAATTCCATCGGCTGGGGATCTTCATGATGCATGGCGGCTTGGCTTTTGACAGCGGCCTACCCATGTGGCAAGGCGCAGCACAACACGGCCAGCGCCATTCGCGCGAGGGCCGCTTTTTCAATTTTCAGTGGAGACTTCTCACCGATGGTGAAGGCTGAATGGGGCACGAAGCGGACCTGCCCGAAATGCGGCACCCGTTTCTATGATCTCGGCAAGGAAGATCCGGTGACCTGCATTCAGTGCGGCGTCGCCTGGGATCCGGAGCCGGTGCTCAAGTCGAAGCAGCCGCTACCGTTCGACGCGCCGAAGAAGGCCGTCGATCTCGATGAGAAGGAGGACGTGGATCTCGCGGCCGAGGATCTCGAGATCGATGACGATGCCGAGGAGAATCCGGACGACGAGGTCGATCTCGGCGGCGACGATGATATCGGCGTGCCCGGCGCAGGCGACGACGAAGACGAGGTTTGAAGATCTCGTTTTAACCGGCTTGACGGGCGCCGCCGGCCTCTTCTAAAGGCGGCGCCACCAGCCCGGCGGTCCAGACGCCGGCGCTTCAAAAAGGTTAGGGGCCGTAGCTCAGCTGGGAGAGCGTCGCAATGGCATTGCGAAGGTCAGGGGTTCGATCCCCCTCGGCTCCACCATTTCCCAATGACATCGCAGCGGGATGACCCGCCCGGGTCCGAAGCCGGCGAGTAGCGTGCGCCAGGGCTTTGCGCTGAGCGCCGGAGTGGCGCTTCTTATCGCAGATCAGAGTGCTCCTGCCGGCCGGCGATGAAGCCCCGCCGCGCGGCAAGCTCCACGGTCTGATCAGCCCAGGGCCGACGCAGCAGCTTCGCAGCTGCGCTGGACGCTGTCGCGGGCTCTACCGGCACATCCTGGAAATCCTCAGGATCGATCCGGCGCCAAGCGCTCGAAACTCGTGGGTCTCCGCGGCCTGGCCTGCGCCGGGCCGTTCCGATCCTGTCAGCTCGGCGGCGCGGAGATCGTCAGGGTGGAGAGCGTCGCGCTCGCCAGGCTCGGGTTGGTGCGGGCCTGTTCCAGGGCAAGCGCAAGCTGCGGCCGCGCGCCCCGCCACGCATAATTGCGGCACGAGGTTTCGGCGACGAAATTTCCCGCCGGCGCGCAGACGGAGCCGACCGCCCCGCGCACGCGCCGCATCAGCGTCCGTTCACCGTCCGGGGTGGCGATGTCGAGGTCGCTGAAGTTGACCACACGGACGAGGCGTCCTTCGTCGTCGACAATTGCGCGTTGACCCGTCACGACTACTGGAGCGGCAAGGACAGGCGTCGCCGCCATGCCGAAAAGGGTGAGCGCGCACACGAGAGACGTGTTCTTCATGTCGGTACTCCCTGGTTCGATCTCGGGCCGGAGCCTGGTAATTGAGCCATCGCTTCGTGCATTGCACGCGGGCTTAGACAAGCATCGCCTTCGGCTCGACCAATCCGGCGGCGCCGCGACCAACCTCGCTGTGGCGACGACCAACTGCAGGGCGCAGGCCGGCGGCAAGGCACGTGGACGAATCTCTGCGCAGACAACCACGCGTCAGCTTGGAAGAAGGGGAGCTCGTCTGGCCCTCAAAGAGCGGGGCCGCGATATAGCAGGCCGCCTGGGCCGCGCAGCACGGCATTGACCTGCGCGCCCTGCCATCGGAGGGTGAGGCTGCGGCCGCCTCCGCTCAGCGGAAGCAGCAGCGCAGTGCCGTCGCAGCGGGCTCTGCCTTCGAGGAGGGCGGCCGATCGGTCGACCAGCCTGGCCTTTATCTGCCCGGCCGCGTCGCCGCACCGCCCCTGCCGCGCGCGGAAGCGGAAATCCTGCACGGACAGCGCGGCAAGCGGGGCTGCGCCGGCGAGATCGACGCTGCCGGTCAGATTGCGCACGCTGGTGCCACGGCTGGAGAAAGCGGCGCGTCCGCGCAGTCCGTCCTCGCCGCCCCAGTGGAGGGACAAAACAGGTTCGCCGCCGGGAAGCGAGACCGGCAGCGCGACCGCATCAGGCGAGCCGAGCGCAAGGCCGGCCATGCGCAGGTCGACCAGGCGGCCGCTCCAGATCGTGCCCTCGGCGTCCCGCGCCGCGAGCGGCGCGCCCGAAGCGGCCCAGCCGGCGGCGACCTTCATCGGCAGGGTCGCGGCGAGGGCGAGTCCGAAGACAGAGGTGAACCAGGCAGCCTTCCGCGCGCCGATACGATCGATCATTGCTGCACCGGGGGTTGGGAAGGCGCCGCCGGAGGGGTGGGTGGCGATGAGTTTGGCAGCGGGGCGGGCGCCGGGCCGCCGACGACCTTGGCAGGTCCGGATTGATCCATGAACAATTGCTCCCGCGTTCCGCCGCGCGCCAAGGTGACATTGTCGAAGCCGACCGCCGCCAGGACGACTCCGGGGAGGATCTCGTCTCCGACGGCGAAGCTGTGCTGGATGCCGTCGGGGGTGGCGATGATCGCCGAGCCGCGTCCGCCACCCTGATCCTGCCGCACACCGTGCAGAGTCAGATCGAGCCCGGTCACGACGACGGCACCGCCGGCGGCGCCCGCGCGGAAGAAGGGATCGGTCTCGCGCAGCACGGCGGTATCCGCCGGGCCGGTTCGAGCGAGCCGAGGCTCCCAGGCGCCGATCGCTCCGATCGGGACGACAAGCGCCCAGACGAGGGCGGAGCACTGGATGGCGAGCGCCGCCAGCAGGACGATCTCGACCCAAGTCTGCCAGGACCATGCCTTGAGCCGCGCGGCCTGGGCAACGAGTGAAGGCGGGAAACTCAGCGTCTTGGCCATGGAAGCTCCGGAAGATTCATGATGCGGTAACGAGCCACAGCGGCCAGCCTGCGAGGGCCATCAAGGTGCCGAGCGGCAAGGGATCACTGCCCGAAACCGCACGTCCGAGGGCCACCTTGCCGGCGAGATAGGCCAGTCCGACCAGGCCGGCGCCGAGCAGGACGAACGGCAATTGCTGCCAGCCGAGCCACGCGCCCAGGGCCGCGAGCAGCTTGGGATCGCCGCCGCCGAGACCCTCGCGGCCGCGCAGCCGGCGATATGCGAAGGCGATCAGCGCCAGGATCGCGAAGCCGGCAAGCGTGCCGATCAGACGATCCTCGAGCGGCGGTCCGAAGTCACAGAGGGCGACCACCAGCCCGACCGGGATGAGCGGCAGGGTGAGCGCGTCGGGGAGCCAGTGGTGCTCGGCGTCCAGCGCCGCAAGGATGAGCAGCCACCAGCCGAACAGAGCGGTCACGACGCTGAGCGGAAAGACGTGCGCGACTGCGGCAGTCAGGCCGATCGCAACGGCGCCGAGTTCCATCGCGGCATGGCGCGTGTCGATGCGGGTCTCGCAGCCGCGGCAGCGGCCGCGCAGGAGGATCCAGGAGAGAAGCGGCACCAGCTCGGCCGGCCCCAAAGTCCGCCGGCACCCGTCGCAGCGCGAGCGTCCGGCGATCACGCTTTCCCCGGCCGGCCAACGAACGAGGAGCACGGCAAGGAAGCTGCCGACGATCGCGCCGGCACACGCGAGTGCGGCGGCGAGCGGCAAAGCTGCGATCATGACCCGCGCGCCCAACTGCGCTGCACCACCCGGCTGGGCGCGCGGCGGGCGTCCACCAACGCGGTCTCGAACAGTTCGGTGCCGGCGATCGCGCCGTCGATGTCGAGCCGCACCCATTGCGGGCGCACCGCAAATTGCGATGCGATCTCGGTGCTCGGGAAGCGGTCGGTGAGCGCAGGGCTGTTCCAGAAGGCCTGCACGCTGCGCCAGCCGCCCGGCGGCCGCGCCGCGATCGCCGCGCGTGCGACGTCGGCAGGGATCCGCTCGGGCGAGACCATCGCCAGCAACGGAGCCTGATCCGGACCGAGACCGTTGACGTTGATCGGCGACAGATCGGTGACCGGAAGGGCGCAGAGATAGGGGCGAGCCGCCTGGTAGAGTTCCGCGGTGACGCCGGAGACTGCACGAAGCTCGCTCGCGTCGACGAACAGGCCGTTCGCCGTGCGATAGGATGCGTAGGCGCTATCCTCCGCGCCGCCGGGAAGTGCGCTCGTGTCGCTGTCGATCCAGTCCGCCGCCGCGGCGGCAACCTGCTGCGCCTTGCCCTCGGGTACGCCGATCACGCGAAGCAGCCCGGTGAATTGCGCGATTCCGATCGGCCGGACGCGAAGGCCGGTTGCGACATTGCCCTGCACGAGCGAGTTGACGTTGAAGCAAGTGGCGCCGTCACGAACGCGGGCGGTCACGGCGCCGCCTTCGGGCAAGGAGATCGTCCGGACCTGGCCCGCCGGGTCCATCTCGAGCGGCGCCGAGCCCGGGTCGCGCGCCAGGAGATCGTCGATCTGCAGGGTGATCAGCATCTCGACCCCGCCGGCATAGCCACGCGCCTGGTCGAGCGCCGAGGAATTGGCGGCGAGTGCAGTGGCGAAACGCAGCCGCTCCAGCGCCGATGCGGCGATTGCGCCGATCACCGCAACCAGCACCAGCACGGTGATGAGGGCGGCGCCTCGTTCCTGTGCGGCCGGGATCATCCGCGTCCGGCCCCGACCAGAAAGATCATTCGCAGCGGCGGCTTCATGTCGACCGCAATCTCGACGGCGAGCGGCAGGTCCTGCGGCTGGACCGGGTCCCAGCGGTCGCGCCAGGCACCGTCGGCGCCGCGGAAACGCAATCGAAGCACTGAGGCGGGGCCGAGCAGCCGCTGCGCCGGCATCGGCGAGGCGCCGTCGACCAGCGGCCAGGCGACGCGCTCGAGGACGCCGTCGGCGACGCGATATTCGACCCTCTGGATCGAGGGGCGCGGCGCACCGTCCTCATTGTCCCAGCCGGACCGGACGAGTTCGAACGCGCCGTTCGAAGCGTGGAATGCGGGCAGGGCATTGCCGGCGCGATCGCGATGGGGACGGGGCAGCGCCTGGGCGAGATCCGCGGAGAGGATGGCGCTGGTTCGGCGCAGCGCGGCGGTGTCGGACAGCTTCGCCTTGACGCCTTCCTGCACCCGCGCGCTTCCCGACAGGAGCATCACGCCGGCCGCCGAAAGCAGGCCGAAGATGATCAGCGCGACCATCAGTTCGACAAGGGTGAAGCCGTTGCGGGTCATCACGCCGCCTTGCGGAACATCGTCAGCCGCGCCGCGGGCCGGGCGGCGGCACCAACGACGATCACGTCGATGCGCAGGATGCGCGGTTCGGGGGACGGGGCAGTGCGCCGTATCCAGGTCCAGCTCCGGCCGCCATTGGCACTGATCCCGCGGGCGACGCCGAGCGCCGGCGGGCGCCGATCGGTGACCGCTTCGACGGCGACGTTGCGGGCGACGATCTGCGCGACCGCCTGGTCCTGGAGGGTCGCCGTGCCGGTGAGACTGACCGATTGCAAGCGGACGAGCGCGAGTGCGGCGATGCTGAACACCGCCAGAGCGACGAGCATCTCGACAAGGGTGAATCCGGCCTCCCGCTCAGTGCGCGACATCGATCTCGCCCCGGCTATCGGCAAACACCATCGCCCGCTCGCCATTGCGGAGCAGCTCGATCGCAAGCGGATCGGCGATCCCAGTCGCATCGAAACGGATGCGAGCCTGCTGCGAGGGCAGCGCGATCGTCGTGCCCTGCTGCCAGGTTTCGGGGGCGAGCGGCGGCTCGGGGATCGGCTGCCAGACGCCCGCGGTCCGGCGCTCGAACGCATAGCCGGTCGTCGTCACCAGAAGCGCGACGGGCCGGTTCTGCAGCACCGCTTGTTGCTGGGCCACGTGGATCCGCGCGGCCAGCCGCTCCGCTTCGCGGCGGACGTGGTTGCCGGGCTTCGGCAGCGCAAGCGCGGCAACCGAGCAGGCGAGGCCCAATATCGTCATGACGACGAGCAGCTCGACGAGGGTGAAACCGCGTTCCTGCGCTTGGGCGGCGTTCATCACAAGCCGCCCGCCAGGGCGTCGATCTGGAGGATGGGAAGCAGCACGGAGAGCACGATTACCGCCACCACCACGCCCATCACCACGATGATCGCCGGCTCGAGCAGGGCAAGGACGGTGGTGGTGAACATGTCGAACTCGCGCTCGAGATATTCGGCGGCCCGCTCCAGCATCGTATCGAGCTGGCCGCTGGCCTCGCCGCTCGATGCCAGCGAGACGAGCAGGGGCGGAAACACACCGGCATGGCGGAGCGCGCCGGACAGGCTCCCGCCGGTGCGAACCGTTTCGGCCGTCTTCTGCGTCGCCGCCCGCAGCGCGCGATTGTGAACGGTCTGAGCGGTGAGCTTGAGCCCGTCGACGAGAGGAAGGCGGCTGTCGAGCATGGTCGCCAGGGTCCGCGCCATCCGTGCGGCATGAAGATCGCGAAGCAGGCGTCCGGCGAATGGCACGCGCAGCAGCAGCGCATCGCGGCGGAGGCGGCGTTCCTCGCTGCGCATCGAGAGCGCGGCGAGAGACCAGGCGGCGACGAGTGCGAGCCCGATCGCCCACCAATAGGCCGCGAGCAGATGCGAGACGCCGATGACCAGGCGGGTGAGCAGGGGCAGCTCCTGGCCGATATCCTCGAACTGCTCGACGACGCGCGGCACCACGAAGATCATCAGTGCAAGCACCACGAAAGCAGCAACGACCGCGAGGACGAGCGGGTAAGCGAGCGCGCTGATCACCTTCGATCGAACCTGCGCCTGCCGCTCGAGCAGTTGCGCGAGTCGCTCCAGAATGGTCGGCAGGCTGCCCGAACGTTCGCCGGCGGCGATCATTGCGCGGTAGAGCGGCGGGAAGCTGTGCGGCTCCCGCGCCATCGCCTCGGAAAGCTGGCGACCCTCGACGACGCCGGCATGAACCGCCTCGACCACGCGCCGCAGCCGCGGCCGTTCGGCCTGACGGATCAGCGTGCGCAGGGCTTCCTCGAGCGGCGTGACCTGGACGAGGGTGGAAAGCTGACGGGTGAAGATGGCGAGCTGCTTTGCGGGCATGTGATCGCGCGGGAACAGCGGCCGCGACCAGAACGGCCCAGTCGCTGCGGCGGGCAGGCCGGGATCCAGCCGGACGACATAGAGTCGCTTGTCCTGGAGCTTGCCGCGCGCGCTTTCCGGGGTGGGCGCGCTGACCGCACCCCTGCGCTCGCGCCCGGACGTATCGAGCGCCAGATAGGTGAAATCCGTCATGCGACAGTCGAATCGTCGGTCAGCATGTGCGGGAGGCTAGAGAGGAGGGATGACAGGCAGGTGCCGATTTTGTTGCACTTTTGAGACATGCGGCCTGCGGGGTCCGTCGCGAAACTGTCACAGGAATCCGGTTGATGGGCGTCGGAATCGCCCAGCGCTGCGACGCCTAGGATTTTGGCGGGGCAGGGGGGTGGCTGCAGCGGCAGGGACGGGCATGTACCAGGCGAACGACTATCCTTTGGCGGGCGGCGGAGGCGTCGCCGCCTTCGCGCCCGCGAAATGGCCTGTGGTCGCCATGCCGGCCGCTGTTGGTGAGGTTCGTCCACGGGACAGGATCAAGGTCCGGCTGTGGCAGGCATCGTCCCTGCTCCTGCTTGCAGGCACCGCTTGCGGGATTGTTCTTGCCTATGACGGGCCGAGCGTCGGTCCGCTGCCGCGTGCAGCATCTGCCGTCACGCCGGCAGCCGCGCCGGCCTTGTCGAGCCTCGAGGCGCCGGTGTCCGAAGGCAGTCTTTTGCTGGTCGGCATCATGCCAGGCGAGCCGATCGATCGCGCGATGGCACGCGCCGGGGTCGGTGCCGGGGAGGCCGCTAAGGTCCGCCGGGCCTTGCGCAACGCGCTGTACGCGACCGATCCCGCGCCGGGCACGCAGTTGCGCGTCCACCTCGGCGAGCGGCCGAACTTCCTGGCGGCACGGCCGCTGCTTTCGGCACGCTATCAGACATCGGCAGGATCGACGATGTCGGTGGCAAGAACCAGAACGGGGTTCGCCGTCGAGGCCGAAGGGCTCACCGCCGCCGAGCGTCCGCGAAGGTGGCGCGGCGTCGTGGGTGCGGACCTTCTCCAGTCGCTGCGCGACAGCGGCCTTGCGCCGGCGTCAGCCCGTGCGTTCGTCGATGCGCTGCGAAGCCGCATCTCGCTTGCGAGCCTTCGAGCGTCCGATCGTTTCCTTGCGGTGACCGCGCCCTCCGGGGCGCCGTTGCTCGTGCGCTTGGACCGGGCGGCCGGAGGGGGCATCGCACTGATGCCGTGGACGGGCTCGGACGGGCGAACCGCATGGTACGATATGGCCGGGGCAGGAACGGCTGAAACCCGCATCCAGCGCCCGGTGCCGGGACCGGTGAGTTCCGGCTTCGGAGTCCGCCTCCACCCGATCCTCGGCTTCTGGCGGATGCACAAGGGCGTCGATTTCCGAGCCGCCTCCGGCACCCCGATCGTTGCGACCATGGATGGCCGGGTGGCCGCGGCCGGATGGCACGGCGGGTACGGCCGGCAGGTCCGCATCGAGCATGGCGGCGGCCTCGTCTCCACCTACTCGCACATGAGCGCGATCGCCGTCGCGCCCGGCGCCTTGGTCCGCCAAGGCGATAGGCTCGGCGACGTCGGCTCGAGCGGTCTCTCGACCGGCCCGCACCTCCATTACGAACTCTCCCGCGGCGGCACGGCGATCGATCCGCTCTCGATCGGCAGCTTCGGTGCGCACCGCTTGTCGGGAACGGATCTCGACGACTTCCGTCTACGGATGCGGCACGTAATGGCGGCCGCCGCCGAGACGGTCAGCGCGGCGCCCCAAACGCCACTTCGGCTTTGAGGCTGCCGGCCGCATTCGGAACGGCGGACATGGTTCGCACCGGCACGCCTTGCGCTTCAACCGCGGCGACCCATCCGAAGAAACTCTTCGACGGCACGGCGTCGAAGCGAAGCCGGAACGTGCCGTCTGTCTCTTCGGCGCCGCTCACCGTCAGCCCGGCTGCGGTGGCGGTCGCGGCGAGCGTCTGGGCGCTCTTCGGCCGCGCCTGCGCAGCCGCGCCGGACAGCTTCGCAATCTCGCGCGCATAGAAGCGCGTCTCCCCGAGCGCCTGCACGGCCTGGTCCCGAGTGGCGGCGGCAGACGATCGCGCTTCGGCGATCGGACGCAGTACGAGCAGCCAGACGAGGATCGATGCCGTCACACATCCGAGCGCGCCGAGCATGATCCGCTCGCGCGGCGAGCGATCGTTCCAAAGCGTGAGCATCGTCATTGCGGTCTCACCAGCCATTGTACCTCGATACCGGTCTCGTTCCGCTTGGGCGGCGGCCCCGCAATCGCGTAGCCGGCCGCCTGAATGCGGGTGCGCAGCGTGGCGAGCGTTGCCGGCGCATCGGCGCCGATCGTCACCGACAGAGCGCCGTCGCGGTAGCCGAGGCCGGCGAGCGACGCCTGGGGAGTCTCGCGTAGCGCGGCGAACAGCATCGATGCCTCCGCCGAGAAGCCGCCGGCGCCGCCGCCAAGCTCCGCCAAGCGTGCCTTGAGCTGGGCCGGCGGGTCCACGACGCTGCGCCCGCGCGGCAGCGCGGCAGAGGCGATGCTTCGCGCCTCGGCTTCCATCCTGCCGGACGCCGCGGAATCGCGATAGGCGGCCACCAATTGGGCGGCGATCGTCACGGCCAGGATGGCGAAGACAAGCAGCGCCGCGCGCTGAACGAATCCCCGTTCGACGTGCATTCGTCGACGGGCGAATGGCCCCTGGCGCAGATCGACCAGCGGGGCGGACAGTGCGGACGCGATCCCGCCTTCCCATTCGGCCTGTGTGAGTGCGCGCACCGGTCGATTGCCGAGGACCAAAGCCGCGATTGGCGCTTCGAGCGCGAACGCTTCGTCAGGCCCGCGACAGAGGGCGGTAGCGCCGGCGTCGAACCGCACCAGGCCGTCTGCGGGTGCAGGCAGCAGCGCAGTCTCGGGAACGATGCTCCTTGCGCTCACGCCATTCTGGGCGAGCAGGCTCAGCCAGTGGGCCATGGTCGCGGCGGAAACGAGAGCGACGCAGGTCGCACCGGTTTCGGAGCGCGCGCCGAGGGCGACGTGCATTGCGGCGATCGGTTCGGCCGAGAGCTCGGCGACCATCAGCCTGGCTGCGGCCAGGGCCTGCGCCGGCGCAAGGCCGTCCGGAAGCTCGACCCAGTGCAGCGCGACCTGGTCGGCCGGAACCACCACGATACAGTCCCGGATATCGTCCGGCCGTGCGACAGGAGAGAAGGTCCCCGCCTCGTCGATCGCCGCGAAGCGCCCGATCCCGTTGGCTTCGACGAACGCGATCACGCGCGGGGTCAGGCGCGCCCCGTCGCTGCCCGGCCTGTCGGTACTCGGCGCGTCAATCGACGGCGCGTCACTGCCCGGCCCACCGCGCGACCGCACCAGAGGCGCGCCGGCGAGGCGATCGGCAGCGTCAGAGCTCTGCGCTGCTGATATCGGCATTCTGGCCTTCGCCCCCTTCCTTGCCATCGCCGCCCAGGCTGATGATCTCGAACGCGCGTCCGTTTCTGCCCGGTGCGGTGTAGCGATAGCCGTTCCCCCAGGGGTCGTTGGGCAGGCGCTTCACATAGCCTTGGTCGACGACTGCCTTCAGGCCTTGCTGCGCGGTCGGATATTGGAGGTTGTTGAGCCGGAACATCTCGACGCCCTGCTCCAGGGTCGCGATGTCGGCCTTGGCCTTGGTCAGCGCCGCCTTGTCGGTGGCCGGCATGACGTTGATGATCACCACCGTCGCCAGCAGTCCGATGATCACGATCACCACCATCAGCTCGACCAGAGTGAAGCCTGCCTCCGACGGAGCCGGGCGCCGGCGAGGGGCATATTCAATCTTCATCGACGCTCGTCCTCGAGATGCGGATCGCCTCCTCCGCCGTGGTCACGCCCTGGAGAACCAGGGTGCGCGCGGCCGAGGCGAGATTCTGGAAATTGCGGAAGGCGTGGCTGGCGATCACTGCCTCGTCCCCGGCGGCGTTGATCAGGCGGCGGATTGCATCGTCGATGCGTACCGCTTCGAACACCCCGATCCGGCCCTTGAAGCCGGCATTGCCGCAGCTGTGGCAGCCGACGGCGCGATAGATGATCGTCCCGGGCTCGAAGCCGAGCAGGGCGGCGAGCGACTTGTCCGCCTGCACCGGCTCCCGGCAGTCCGGGCAGAGCCGGCGCACCAGCCGCTGTGCGATCACCGCCCGCAAGGTCGAGGCGAGCAGGAACGGCTCGATCTTCATGTCCCGCATCCGGGTGATCGCCCCGACCGCGTCGTTGGTGTGGACGGTGGAAAGGACGACGTGCCCGGTGAGCGAGGCCTGCACCGCGATGTCGGCGGTCTCGCGGTCGCGGATCTCGCCGACCATCACTACGTCCGGGTCCTGGCGGAGGATTGCGCGGAGGCCCGCCGCGAAGCTCAGGCCGACCTTGGGATTGACCTGGGTCTGGCCGATACCGTCGACCGCATATTCCACGGGATCCTCGACGGTCAGCACATTGCGGGTGCCGTCGTTGAGCAGCCGCAGCCCGGCATAGAGGGTGGTCGTCTTGCCCGATCCGGTCGGCCCGGTGACGAGGACGATGCCGTTGGGTTCGGCAAGCGCCTCGCGGTAGATCTTGTCGACCGCAGGCGGCATGCCGAGCACGTCGAGATCGATGCCGGCCGTGGTCTTGTCGAGAATCCGGAGAACGACCCGCTCGCCGGCGCGGCTCGGCAGCGTCGAGACGCGGACGTCGAGCAATTTACCGGCGAGGGTGAGGCCGATACGACCGTCCTGCGGCACCCGCCGCTCGGCGATGTCGAGCCGCGCCATTACCTTGATGCGGCTGACCACCACCGGCGCGACATGGGCCGGCATGCGCAGAGTCTCGCGTAGCACGCCGTCGACTCGCATGCGGATGGTGAGGCCGCTTTCATAAGGCTCGATGTGAATGTCGGACACGCCCTGGCGCGCGGCATCGGCGATGATGCCGTTGATCAGCCGGATCGCGGGCGCATCGTCGGCGCTGTCGAGCAGATCCTCTGCCGTCGGAATGTCGCCGGCAAGATGGCTGAGCTCGTCGCCGAAACCCAGCGAGTCCGCGACGTCGGCCGTGCCCTGGCCGTCCAGGGAATAGCGTTCGGCGAGCAGGCGATCGAACTGGTCGACGGCGGTGAATCGAACGTCGAACGGTCGTGCCAGGAAGCGGCGCATTTCGATCAGCACCCGCGGATCGGCACCCTGACGCATGGCGACGGCAAGATGGCCGTCTTCGGCACCGAGCAATGCGACGCCGAACTTGCGCGCGAACGCGAACGGGATGTTGAGCGGCAAGGCCGGGAGCGCCGCTGGCTCGGTCTCCCGGCTCATCGGACGTCCCCCTGCGCCGGAGAGGGCAGCGTCGCCGGCTCGGCGATCGGCGGGACAGGAAGCTGCGGCGGCGCGGCGCCAAGATAGTCGCGGACGAGCTCGTCGATGGTCGGTTCCTCGTTGGGATGGAATTGGGCCTGGCGGTCGCGGATGTAGCCGTAACGTTGCGCGGACACGGCGCGGGCGTCCTCCGCGGATCGAAGGATGGTCGGCCGGATGAACACCATCAGATTGGTCTTGGTCCGTGCCCGGCTCTTCGATCGGAACAGGGCGCCGAGCACCGGCAGATCGCTGAGGAACGGGATTGCCTCGATCGTCTTGCGATCATTGTCGTCGAGCAGGCCGCCGATGCCGACGATCTCGCCGTCGTCGACCGTGATCGTGGTCTCGAGCTGACGCTTGTTGAGGATGAGGTCGGTCGAGTTGCGGGCGACCGGTCCGGCGATCGAGCTGACTTCCTGGCGAAGCGCCATCTTGATCGTCCCGCCGGCATTGATCTGCGGCTTGACCTCCAGGCTGATGCCGACATTCTGGCGCTGCACCGTGCGGAACTGGTTGTCGAAATTCTGGCTCAACGTTTCGCCGGTGGTAACCGGCACTTCCTGCCCGACCAGGATCCGCGCCTCCTGATTGTCGAGCGTCATGATCGACGGCGTCGACAGGATGTTGGACCGCGTGTCCGCTTTCACTGCGTTGACGATCGCGCCGAAGATGGCGTTGCCGCTGCGGATGGCAAAGCCGGTGAGCCCGCCATTGGCCCCGAGCAGTGAATTGACGGCCGCCTCCTGCAGCGTATCGGCGACGGTGGAGCTTTGGGTGGTGGTCACGACCTCGCCGTTGACGGTGGTCGTCGTGGTCCTGAGCTTCTCCGCGGCGACTGCGCCTGCAACGGTCAGGATGTTCGGGTTTGCGTTCGAATAATTGGTGACCGCGAACGGAATGTTGCTGCCCTTGAGCCCGGCCATCAGCAACTGGACGCCGAGCTGCTTGGCCGCCTGATCGGAGATTTCGACGATGATCGCTTCGACCAGCACCTGCTCGCGGCGGGTGTCGAGCTGCCGGACGACTTCGCCGAGGCTGCGCTGGATGTCCTTGGGCGCGGCGATGATGATCGCGTTGGCGCCCTCGAACCGCGTGACCACGGCATTGCGACCGCCGAACACGCCGTTGCCGCTCTGTGTGACCTCGGACGTCGGCAGCGGCGCGCTTTGCACGGCCGGTCGCGTTTGACCCTGCTGGGGCCCGCGCGCGTCCATGATGCTCGAGCCGGCGCTGAGCCCGGCCGGCTGCGGTGCCGGGCTGGCGGGCTGGCCGAGCAGTTGCTGCAGCACCGGCAGCAACTGCGCGGCGTCGGCATGTTCGAGGAAGATGACTCGCACCTCGTTGCCTGCCGCGGCGCGCTGATCGAGCTCGGCGGCCATCGCGGCGAGACGGGCGACGGTCGCGCCGTCGCCGCGGATCGCGATCGCGTTTGAGCTGTCGACGGGCACGATCGCGGCGCCGCCGCCATTCGCCGCCTGGCCGTTGCCCATCAGGGTGTTCAAAGACGCGGCAATCTCGCGCGCGCCGGCATTCTGAAGCGCGACGATGCGCGAGTTGCTGGTGTCGCGGTCGATGCCGGCGAGAACCTGGCGGATCCGCGAGACATTGTCGCGATAGTCGGCGACGACGATCGAATTGCGGGTAGCGGTAATCGAGCCTTCGCGGCTGACCAGCGGCCGCAGCGTCTCGAGCGCTGCAGCACCCTCGATATGGCGCGGTCGGAAGATCTCGGTGACGAAGCTGTTCGGGCTGCCGCGTCCGCCGATACGGCTCGGCGCGGTCGCGCCGTTCGCTGCCGGCTGGATGCGCAGACCGCCGCCCGCGGTCGGCACCGCGATCAGGCCGTTCGACCGCAAGGTCGACAGGAACAGTTCGAAATATTCGGATTTCGACAGCGGCCGCTGGGTGACCACCGAGACTTTGCCCTGCACTGCGGGATCGACGATGAAGGTGCGGCCGGTGACCCGCGCGGCATCTTCGACGAACGCGCGGATGTCGGCCTCGCGGAAATTGACGCTGTACTGCGCCCAGGCCGGAGCGGCCGGCGACAGCGCGAACAGGCAAACTGCGGCAGTCAGCCGCAGCAGCCGGCGGCGGGAGGAATTCGAACGGGGAATCGAGTTCATGACGTTCGGGCTACAGGCCGTAGATGACGGCATCTTTGTGCTTTTGTGACGGATTTGTTTCGGTGCCGATGTGGGCCTTGAAACAAAGGGTGGCGGAGGCGCCGAGCGCTCCGCCACCAGGGGGGGACCTTGTTGCGCCCTCTCGAATCTCCCCGTTGGTCGGGGAGAGACTTGGGGCCCTCGGACCGAGACGGTTCCGATCGACGCAATTGGCGCCGATGATGGTTTGCTCTGCACCAGCGCACCCCCGCCCAGCCTCCCCATCGAGGGGAAGGGCTAAGAGGGGCGGAGGGGTTGGAAGAGGGGAGAGCTCAGATGCGCCGCGCCCCAGTGTCCAACCGCCTCAGAACGTCGCGCTTACGCCGAAGCTTGCCGTCGTGCCGATCTTGTACAGATTGTAGTAGATACGGTTTTCGCCGCTCTGCTGATACTCCTTGTACTTGGTGCCGGTGATGTTGCGGACTTCGAATTTCGCTTCGAGCTCGACGCCGCCGATGTTGATGCCCTGGCGGGCGACGAAATCCAGGCGCAGGCCGGGATATTCGATGATGTCCGGCTGCAGCGCCGCGCCGCGATTGGTTACGCGCTTGCTGGCGTAGGTCAGCAACAACGTCTGCTGCGACAGCCGGTCGGTATCCTCCAGTCCGAACTGAAGGTTGACGAGGTGATCGGACTGGCCGGTCAGCGGCGTGCCGTCGCGGAACAGGTCGGTCGCCTTGGTCGCCGATGACGCGAACACCGCCACGGTGTCGTCCTCGTTCACCTTCACCTTCGACTTGCTGTAGGTGTAGTTGGCGATCAGCACCGCGCGGCGTGATTGCCAGAAGGCGCCGTCGGAGAGCCCGCTCAGATCGAAATATTTCTGCGATTCGACTTCTGCGCCGTACAGCGTGGCCTGCGGGGCGTTGGCGAAGCTCGACAGCACCGAATTGTCGCTGAAGCTGGCGAACGTTTCGATCGGATTGTCGATGCGCTTGTAGAAGCCGGAAAGCGAGAAGCGCTGATCGCGCGCGAAATAATATTCGTAGCGCGCTTCCGCATTGTAGAGCTGGCTGTCGACGAGCAGCGGATTGCCGCGGAATTCGCGATTGGTGTCTGGATCGAAATAAAGCTGGTAGATGAGCTCGCGGAACTGCGGACGCGCGATCGTCTTGGAGCCGCTGACCCGGATCTGCATGTCGGGCCGGAACTGCCAGGTCAGCGTCGCCGCCGGCAGGAAATAATCGCGCTTCAGGCTGGTGCCGGCCAGGGATGCCGTCGGCGTATTGAACACCTGCACCGGATCCACCGTCTGATCCGCTTTCTCCCAGCGTATGCCGTAATTGAGGCTGAGCTCGTCGCTGAACTGCGCCTGGATCTGGCCGTAGACGGCGTGGTTGCGCAACTTCGCATCGAACACCGGATTGCCTTCGTTGGTGTCGACCAACCCGATATCGTAGAAGTCGATCACCGACGGCTGCAGCAGGTAATCCGGGCGGAACATCGCCACACCGCTGGGGAAGGTACCCGGGGCGATGAACAGGAAGTCGCGCCGCTCCGTCCGCCGGGCGGTGTCGGAGAAGGCATAGCCGGCGCTGAGCGTCAGGCCCTGTGTCGCCTTGTAGGAAAGGTCGGCGCCGGCCGAATACAGATTTTCGTTTAGGTCCGAAAAGCTGATCTCGGCATTGCCCTGCTGCCCGTTGTTCAGCCGGTTGATGAAGTATTGCCCATAAGGATCGTCGGCGCGATTGCTGCGGAAATATTCGTAGCTGATCTCGAACGGCGCTTCGCGCTGCGAATTCGCGTAGCCGGCGCGGACATCGAGGTCGATGGCAGGGCTGAGCTTGAACTCGCCGACGACCTGCGTGTCGATCAGTTGCCGCTCGAACCAGGCGGTGTCCTGCTGTTGCAGCGTGGCGATCGGCGAGGTGGTCTGCCGCGAGCCCACGCCGAGACGGGCCTGCTTCAGGGTGTCGCGGATGTAGAGGTTGGTCCAGCGGATCGCATTGTCGCCGAATTCGAGGCCGACGCCGAGAAGGCCGTTCACGACGATGCGATTGTCGGTGATGACCCGCTGGAAATCGAGCTCCTTCTGGCTGAGATCGACGTTCGCCGCGGTCTGCTGGATGGTGTCGCGGGTGCGCCAGTCGTTCTTGTAGCCTGCGGTTGCGATCACGCCGAGGCGGGCATCGCCGCCGAGATCGAACGAGGTGCCGCCGCTGATCTGCGCGGAGAAGTTGGCCGGCAGGTGCTTGTTGCGCTGAAGGATCGAATTGCGCGACGTGATCAATTCGCTTGCGATCGCCTGCGTATCGACTCCGCCCTCGCTGATTCGTTCGCCGCTGTTCAGGAAGGAGGCGAGCGCCGGCGGGATGTCGCGAGTGCCGTTGTCGAATCCGGTCCAGTCGCTCTTGCTGCCGTAATAGGTGTAGCCGAGCTGGTTGGTGGCTTCGCTGTCCGCCTCGACGGCGCCGCCGATCGTGAGGAAGCTCTCCGTCGGCACCGATCGGGTGGTGAGATTGATGACGCCGCCGCCGAACTCGCCGGGGAAGTTCACCGAATAGCTTTTCTGGACGAGCGACGACGCGATGACGCTGGTCGGGAAGAGATCGAGCGGGACCACGCGCCGCAGCGGCTCCGGGCTTGGCAGGGGCGAGCCGTTGAGCAGCGCCAGTGAATAGCGGTCGCCGAGGCCACGGACATAGACGAAACCGTTGCCGACCACGCTGAGCCCGGTGACTCGACTGAGCGCGCCGGCGATGTCGCCTTCGCCGGTGCGGGCGATGTCGGCTGCGGACAGCACGGAGACGACCTGCGGCGTGACCCGGGTGATGTCGCGCGAGCGAGTGCCGACGACGACGATCTCGGCGTCGCCGCCGGGAATGGAGACGTCGGGCGCTTGCTCTTCGGCGGGAGTCTCGGTCGCCTGCTGCTCGGGCGCGGCGCCCTCGGCAGCGTCGTTGGTCGGCACGCTGGTCGTGGAATCGGGAACGCTTGGCCCGGCCTGGCTTGGCGCGCCTGCGTCCTGGGCGAGGGCTGCCGCCGGTGCGACGAGTGCGGTGGAGAGCAGCAGCATGGTGGTCGCCGCCAACGTGTTGGACATGTTCAGCCCCATTTTGTGTGAGAAGAGCGGGGCAGCGGCTTGATCGCCACGCCCCGCTCCCAAGTTCAGGTCGTTCGGATCAGCTGGTCGGGATCGTGGTGCAGAGCCCCGTTCCGCCGAGATCCGCGGTGGCGCTGTTGCAGGTCCAGCCCTTGTACCAGTTGTCGGTCGCGTCGCGGACCGCGCCGATATAGGTCGTCCGGTCGAAGAACGCGTCGATCGTGGTGGCATCGAACGCGGGCACCGCCGCCTCGGTGGCGCCGTTGACGAAGATGCTGGTCAGCGTCGAAACGTAGGCATCGTTGTTGTTGTTGGTGCCGCTGCCGAAGATCGAGGCGACCTGGGCGTCGGTCACGCCGTTGGCGCCGAGATATTTCGGCGTGCCGCAGGTCATCTGGACCGAGCGGAAGACCGGCGGGCCGGCTTCGTCCTGGGCCGGATCGGCAGCCTGGATGGTGTTGGCACGGCTGATGCGCAGGCAGGTGAGGCCCGAGCTGACCAGGACGCTGTTGGCGAGCGTATAGTCGGTGCCGCCGCGCAGCAGGATGGCGGCCAGATCGGAGCCGGTGTTCGAGCGCTGAATGAACGTGGCGTTCGAAACCCGGACGTTCTGCCGCGGCGTGTTGCCGTCGGCCGCATTGTCCGAGTCCGCCTCGATCATCGCGTCGCCGAAGCCGTTGCGTTGGACCGCGAGCACGTACTGGAAGTTGCCCTTGACGCCCACATCGGTGTCGAGATTGTCGTCCTCGGCGCCGATCGACACGAAATACTTCATGTTCACCCGGCCGCCGAAGAATTCGGCGCCGTCGTCCGAGCTGTTGAACGACATGATGTGATCGAGCTGGGTGCCGGTGCCGGTGCCCGAGGTGGTCAGCGACTGCAGCTCGCTGTTGCCCGACAGGACGAAGCCGGAATAGCGGATCTGCACATAGCTCATGCGGCCGCTATTGTCGTTGACGGTGGCACCGCCATACTTGGCCGGATCGGCTGCACCCTCGGTCTGCCGTTCGCAGGCGGTGGTGCCCGGCGCAGCACCCGGATTCTCGCAATCGGTGATCGGGGCGCGGCCGAGCAGCACGACGCCGCCCCACTGGCCAGAGCTCGCGTCGGTGTTGAGGCCGCGGACATTGTCCTGGCTGGTGAAGATGATCGGCTGGGTGGCGGTGCCGACGGCCTGGATCTTGTTGCCGCGGTTGACTGCCAGCCACGAGACGCCGCTGCCGCCGAACACGATCACGCCCGGATCGATGGTGAGGGTGACGTTGCTGTCCGCGGCGCTGGCGGTCGGGCCGCCGTCGGTGCCGACATCGGTGCGGCCGGCGAGACGATAGAGCAGGCCGGGGATCTTGGTCAGCTGGATGCTGCGGTTGATCCGGGTCGGCAGGCTGCAGACGCGCCACGTGCCGGTCGGGCCGGTGATCGTGCCGGAATCGGTGAGGCCCTGCGGATCGGCGATGGTCGGGCAGCCCGAGGCCGGCGTCACGGTCGCGGGCGGCGGCGGCGGCGGCGGTGGTGCCGGCGGCGTCGGCGCCGGCGGATTGATGATCACGTCGCCGCCCGTGCCCGGCGACGCGATGTCGTCGGCGCCGCAGGAGGCGAGCAGAGTGGTCAGCGGTATCAAAGTGGTCAGGAGCAGGAGCGAGCGGCTGCGAGACATGGAAACCCCCTAGGAGTGGTCGAACGAAGGCAGCCCGTTCCGCGGGTCTGCCCTTGCGACCTTGGCTAAAGAGAGTCTGTGATACTTGTGTTACATGTGAAACGACTGCTCAGGAGATGCGTACCGGCATGACTTATTGGTGAGACATGCATGCAACATTTGTGTCATATAGCATGATTGTCAAAGTGTTGCCGGGGGGCTGAACTTGGGGCGCTGCGGTCGTTTTGTAGGGTCGTAGGGATTGGAGGTACCCATGCAACCGGTGAAGCGGCGGATGTTCCGCGGATCGGCCTTCCTCATTGGCCTTGCGATGCTGTCGAATCTCGCAGCCTGCGCGCAGCCCGATTCTTACGCCGGCATCCGGCTGGGGGCGGGCGCCGCCGACCCCGCGCTGCAGGCTCTCGCAGCGCGCGCGCAGGCCGGAGACAAGACTGCGCAGCTCGAGCTCGGCATTCGCTACCAGGAGGGCCGCGGCGTGCCGCGCGATCTCGGCCTGGCGAAACGGCTCTATCTCGGCGCGGCGGCGCCGAGCGGTGGGACGACGTGGATCTACGTTCCCGGCGTCAGCAAATCTCGCGGATCGGTCATGCCGGTGAACATGGGTCCGCATGTCCCGGGATTGCCGGAGGCGAAGGAAAGGTTGCGAAGGTTGAGGGAGACGCCGAAACCCTGAGCCGCGTGCCGTATGGCCAGGAGAGCGGCGGATTACTCCTTGCGTGGCATCACTCTTCACGAGCGAAGCCGCGCCTTCATGGCTGCAAAGCCGAACGTCGGCCTGTGCTTGAGCGAGCGGCGCGCCCTCTCGCCGCCGACTCAGGCTTGCCCTGCGGCCGTCTCGATCGCCTGCTTGAGCTTGGCACCGGCGTCCGCGGCGACGCTCTGCACCTTGCGTTCGCCGGTCGCCGGGTCGGTCTGGTGGAACTTGAACGGCTTGCCGGCGAGCGGGCCGGAGATGAGATCGGCGAACATGATCTCGCGCTGCTTGTTCTCAGGTGTGGCGAACGGCGCGATCAGATCGACCAGCCAGACCGTGTCGCCGCTCGTCCATTCCTCCAGCGTCAGATGGTTTTCCGGCGCGATCATCCCGCGCTCCAGCTTGGCTTCGGCGGCGGGCGTGCACTTCGCCCACAGCGCCAGCCCGATCGGCTTGTCGCCGTCGCGGAACAGGTAGAATTGCTGGTGAATGAGCGCCGGCATCACCAGCCATTCGAGATCGCCGATCGCTAGGGCGCGGTGGAGGGGGGATTGGGTGAGGAGCCAGGCCATCTCGCCGAGCAGATGGCTGATGGTGACGGCGCCGCCATTCTCGGCGGCGCGGTTCGGCTCGGTGCTCATGTGGTTCGGTCCCTCGTTGTCTTTGTGGCGCGCCTAGCAGAGGCCGGCAGCGGAAGCCAAGCCAGTGCAAACCATCATCTGGCTCCGGTCTAGCATGAGCGTAGGGGTTAAATCTTCTGAGGCCACGATCACAGGTTCACCGTTCGATCACACACCAAAACGGAGTTAAGTGGAAGCGCGATTCCGGTTGCAGCCCCAAAAAAAGCATCTATGCTAGCCGATTAGGGGCAATGCCTCTTCGGTGCGCATCACCGAAGCGGTCGGCGGGTGGGGCAGCGGTGCATCAACATGCTACAAATTACGCGCGTTCTGCGAACGCGGGGGGCATGGCAGGGTATCGTGCCGGCTCGCGCCAGGTGAGGCAGGGGAAGAGGTTTGCAGGTGCCGGCTTCCCTGTGATTTCGTGCACTGTCACCGTAAATCCTGGCATATTACTGAAGGAGGGGTGGGCCGGTGGAGCGGTGCAGTCACTTGCGCGTCTCGCGAACGCACGCGACAAACGAGCGCAATTCGAGTTAGCGGGACTGTTCGAGGACACGCGTGGTTCCGACGGACTTCCAGATTGTTGCGGCTGTACGAGCGAGTTGCTTGGGGCAGCTGAGGTGTGGCGTGGGTCTACAACCTGGGTGTCCAATCAGGTCTCGCCGGGGCGCTTGCAAGGTTGAACCATGGCAAGCGGATCTTGTGTAGGCGCGTGTCCCGCTTTCTCGGTTACGTGAACGGTGGAACCTTTGGAAGGAGGCTGCTGCAGGGATGCGGCAGAAGACTAAATCATGACTGATGAACGCCAGATCTATATTGAGGGCAGTGGACTTCTTCCCCCCTCAAGCAAGCCAATCTATCCGGCAGGCATCAAGGATGATGAGCGGATTCGGGTCCATCCACCTGTTGCACCTTCGTATGACGAGACGCGGTACTGGCGCTTGGATGACGCCTATACCGCGCATCCCAACGAAACGACATTCGCGTGGAAAAACGATCCGCAGGGACTCTATGGGCGGGGTCGCGGAATAGGCAGGCTTCCTGATCCCTGCATGTTCCAGTTCACACCAAAAAAACGGGCACTTCCTGACCTTTGGAGGCATGGATCTCTTTTTGTTGTGAGTGCACGATTGCTAGATGTTTTTCGAGAGGTTGATCCAGACGCCTTCGAGGTTCGTCGGATCACAATGATGGGCGATGATGGTGTCGTATTTGACGAAACATACCATTTTCTGGACGTGATAAGAACTCTTGAGGTGGTGGACTACGCAAATTCTACGATAATCTACGGTGGTGGAGGGTGCCTGTCGAGCGGACAAAGATTTGATCCATTCGTTTCCGGATATCCATCTGTTCGCCTCTTGAAGGATCTAGACCTCCCCTTTCACATATTTCGGCACAAGAACCAGTCAGTTCTTGTGAGCAACTATTTGAGAGAACGCGTCTTGAGCATGAGGCCAAAGGCGCGCAACGTTGATTTCGACGACGTCGCATCAGGGATCTGATGCGTCGAACATACTGAAGTTTAAATCAAGGGGATGATAGGTGGGGGCCAGCTACACGCCGAGCGGATCGACTAACGGCTTTTTGGGTTATGTCAAAGGGCAGCAGCGGCAGCACGTCATCCCCCATGAGCTTTGGGATCTTGCGCCGATTAAGCAGATTCTCGATACTGACGTGCGGGATATATTTGACCCGTCAAACGGGCTTAAGAATGGACAATATCTTCCGAACACCATTCATAATGGCAGCCATCCCGAGTACACGAAGCAAATCCGTTTGCAGATCGAGAATCTTGAGAACGATCCGAAGTTCGTCGAGTTGATCGATCCCAATTCTACTAATAAGACGGCAAACCGGGAATACTTGGCGGACAAAGTGAAGGGGATTGCAGACGAGGCTCGTTTGCGGAGCTCGGATGCGGTCATGAGCGACGTTGACAGCTCTGGAAAAGTGAAGCCCGGGGGGCTTGGTCGCTACCTGATGAACGCTTCCGACGAGGGCGTTGTAAATTCGCCCTTTTACGATCCTGTAAAAGCGGCGGGTATCACCGATCAGAACAAGCTCAACGAGTACATAAAAAGGGAAGTTGTCGCGCCGCATAATGAGCGTGTCGCCGGAGATCTGACCCCCGCACAGATTGAACGTTCCAACATCGTGCGAGCGCTCGCCGAGGGGCGGGAAGAAGTTTTCGTTGATTCGGCCCGTGAGAAAGGCCTCAGGGGGCAAGTCGACGGAATTCAAGCGGAAGCAAAGCGTCGCGGTATTCCAATCGACAAAGATTTTCGCTTGGAAAAACTCAGCGCCGAGATTTTGGAAGCTGCGGTGGACGCTGCTCCAGATCGAGACGTTGCAATGTCGTGGCTGCGTTGGGGCTTGAAAAATCCGAAGCTGCTTGGCTCCCAGGTCCTGAAGAGACTTCTTCCAAAACTGATCCCTGGAGTGAACATCGTTTCGACTGCGATCGATATTTACGATGTTGGAAAGCTTGTTTACGACAACCGTGAGACTATATACGACTTTGGTTCGGACGTGGTTTCTTTCTATGGAAGCGTTTGGCAGCAAATAACGTCGGACCGCTCAGTCCCGACGTCCGCGGCCGCGCCTGGCGAAGTGCGCGTGTACGTCACGTCTGGTGCCGACGGGATAAAGACCCAAGTCAACAAGCCCCTGAGCGTTTTCGTTTCCCCCGACTCTGCCTTGTGGGCTTTGAGGTATGCGTCCAACGATACAAAGATCCAAGACGAGATCGACGCGCGCATAAAAAATGGTCAGATTAACGAGAAGAGTCTTGGGCGTGAGCATTGGTCAGCGGACCTGAGCGCGGCCTATGATATTGGGCACAAGCTATACTGGGAGCTCTGGAACAAGCCTGGCATGGTATCTCCCGATCCAGAGGGCTTCAACAAGCTTAATGTCCAAGGTATTTCCGCGTACATGCAAGAGTATCGTGAGCTTAACGGAGAGATAGTGGTCACGGCTAAACGCCCGACGCCCCCAAGCACTCTCTCGGTAACTCAATCCGAAACTGCGGAGGGTGTGGTCACGGCAGTTACGGGAGTTCTTGCTATTGTGCCCGAAGGGAACTTCGATCTAGATCCGGACGCATTGGCAAGCTCTGCCTCAGACACTGATGCAATTCTGCTGGAGATTAGCCAAGTCTCGCTAGAGACAGGTGGCGGATCTGTGGAATCCCCGGGTCCAAAAATTCGCTTCATCAGGAATGGCGAAGCCAACACGAAGGTCGATGGTGCCGCCATTGCGCAAATGTTTGGATCGAATATCTCGCGTCTTTTCGGGGCGAAGGATCCGCTGCTAAATCGCGCTCTTAGCGTAACGACAGGGGAAATCGCCCGGAACTTGTTCCAAGAGGTGGATGGGCTCTTCGGTGTGAAGGACACTGTTGGCTTCAAGGACTTTGGCAGCGACTTGCAAGGGGCCGCTCTCGGAGCCGTGTCCTCGATCATCACCGCGGAGCTGATCAGTGTCATCGGCATAGATGGCCTTGCAGGCGAGGCGAGCAACGTCGTCATCGGCAGTGTCATTGGGAACATTGCGGATAATTTCGCGCACGGTGCGAAAGGGCTGGCAGGCCTGGACGGCGTTGTTAACCTCTCTCAGATTGCAAATGCCTTCGGAAGCTTCGTCGGCAGCACTCTTGCTTCCGAGATCGTCAACTTCGAGACCATCGGCGGTCAGATTGGCTCAGCCTTGGGGTCGGCCGTGGGAGGCTATGCAATCGGCGCGCTTTTCGCCGAGAAGTTCACGATGCTCGGCTTTGCTGCCGGTCCGCTGGGTGCGGCCGTGGGTGCATTTCTCGGCTTCGTTCTGGGTGGCGTGATTGGGTCGATGTTCGGCGGGACGCCCCGAGCGGGGGCCGATGCTCTCTGGGACGAAGGGGCCCAAGAGTTCGTCGTCGGCAATCCTTACGCGCGTAAGGGGGGCTCCAAGGATCAGGCGATTGGAATTGCCTCCCTTGTTGCAACGACCCTGAATGCCGTTGTTTCGGCGTCCGGAGGTAAGCTTCTCGATCCCCAAGCTGTTCAGACCGGCAACTATGGAATGCGGAAATCTGATTACGTTTATAGGCCGATCTCCACGCGGAACAAGAACGCAATCACCAAGCGCTTCTCTGGAGAGCAGGGAGCCGCCAAATTGGCGAATTATGGAGTCTACCAGGCGTTGGTCGGCGATGGCCTGGAGATTGCCGGCGGCAACGTATTCGTCAAGCGAGCTCTAAAGGGTTCACTTGACCTCGCCGGTGATGCGAGCCAGATCAATGAGAATCTGAATATATCCGGGCTGCTCGGTGACCTTACTGTTGCGTCGGACTTTGGTTTTTACTTCGACAATCGTGAGGTAATCAACGGCATCATCGCGTTGATGCCCGACAATGCCTTCAGTATCGGATGGGCCGCGACAATCGCGCGGGGACTCGAACTCGGGCTCAATAAGCGCGCTGCCTCAGACTGGGCCGGTGGATACGCCAGCTGGCTTGACCAACTTGCCGGCGGCACCATTGACGGCGTGACTCTGTCCCCCTCGCGCGTTTCTCACCAGATTGATGAAGAAACGGGTGAGCGTTTTTGGGAGATCACGAACGCCGCCGGTAAATCAGCGGGCTATGTCCTTGATACGGTGAACGCCAAAGACCTCATTGTCGTCGAGGGCACTGGTTCAGCTGACGTAATTTCTTTCTCTCATGAAGAGACGATCAGCGGTCGTAGGGTGCCCCGCGGAGTCGATCGCCTGGCACCTGCGCCGGGCCTTATTGTCGATGGAGTCCAGCTGCAAAATACTTCGGTGCTTGCGGAAGTCGGAGCCACGGTCCATGCGGGCGGGGGAGACGATATCGTCCGAAGCGGTGACCTAGGCGCGAATGTCTTCGGCGGAACCGGGAACGACACGCTCTACGGTGGACGCCTCGATGACTGGTTGCTCGGACAAGACGGTAACGACCGGCTTGACGCCGGCAATGGCACAGGGACGGGCCTCGGCGGCAACGGCAACTACCTAGATGGCGGAACCGGCGACGATGTCATCACGGGCCGTGAGGGCTCCGATTGGCTCGCTGGTGGCGCAGGCATCGACACGCTGCGTGGCGGCGGCGGCGGGGACGTGCTCGATGCGGGCACGGGCAACGACAGCCATGCCGGCGCAGCGTCGGTGTTTGGCGGCGCAGGCTCCGATCAATATGTCTTCCGCCGCGGCGACGGCGTCGATGTCTATCTCGACGATCAGTCCGATGGCGCCACGCCGGGATCGACCGGCGACAGCGTTCGTGTGCTCGTCCAGGGCCGCACGGCCGGAACGATCGCGCGCAACTGGTTCGGCGACAGCTACGGCGCCGACGGCATCACCGTCGATGGCTCTGTCAAGGGCGGCGAAGACGCGATCAGCTTCGGCGACGGTATCACCCTGGAGCACATCGTAATTGAGCGATCGATGGTCGGGACGGTGCCCGGCATGGACCTCATCATCAAGATCCAGCGCGTGGATGGAACCTGGTTCGAAGGCGGCGACAAGATCGTCGTTAAGGATTGGTTTGACGGTGCCCGCCGCATCGAATGGCTGCGGTTCAGCAACGGCGACGACATGCGGATCGGCGATCTGCAGAATTTCCAGATCGGCACCGGCGGCAACGACGTCCTGATCGGCACCAACGGCAACGACTTCCAATATGGCGGCGACGGCAACGACAAGTTGTTCGGCCTTGCCGGCAATGATTTTGGTGCCGGCGGTCGCGGCAACGATTTCGTGTCGGGCAACAACGACAATGACGTGGTGGTCGGTGGCAATGACGACGACGTCGTGCTCGGCGGCTACGGCAACGACGCAGTGTTCGGCGACAAGGGCGATGATCGCGCTTATGGCGGCGCCGGCGACGACATCGTGTCCGGTGGTGCCGGAGACGACGTGCTCACCGGCGGCGACGGCAACGACGTGTTCCGGTTCGAGCGTGGCTATGGCCGCGATACGGTTCAGGATGAATTTGCCGGAACCTGGGAAACCGTCTGGCTGAACGGCGCCTATATCAACGGCTATACGCTCAACAGCAACGGCACCGTCACGAAGGTTCAGAACGGAGCCGTGGTCGAGACTGTCTTCGACGGGCGCGAATGGCTTGGCGAGTGGGACTATAATGAGGGAACGAGTTTCAAGGCTCTGTATCGCCTCATTGCCCCAACCTCCGGTCCGAAGACGATCGACAAGGGCGACAACGACACTGTCGAATTCGGCGTCGGCATCGATATCCAGGATCTGGTGCTGCGCCGCGAGGGCGATGATCTGCGCATCGCGGTGACCCAGAATGGCTCGACGGCAGGCGCCTTCGAAGCAGTTGCCGACCAGATCCGGATCAAGGATTGGTACAGCGCAAGCGCGACGTCGGCGCGTGCGATCGAGGCACTCTCGTTCGTCAACACCGGCAACCACGCCATCGGGACGATGGCCCTTGCTGGCGGTACTGCCAGCGCGGACACGATTGCTGCGGCGAACGGCGCCTCGGCGTGGATCACCGGCGATTCCGGGGACGATATCGTCACTGGCGCCGATCAGAAGGACATTCTCTCCGGGAACGATGGTGCGGACACGCTCAAGGGCATGGCTGCCGACGACGTTCTCTACGGGCTCGAGGGAGACGACACGCTCGAAGGCGGGCTTGGGGCCGACTTGCTGATCGGTGGCGCCGGGTCCGACACGGCGAGCTACGAGGACAGTGCTGCAGGGGTTACGATCTTCCTCGATGCCGCGCAGGGCGCGAGCACCGGCGCGGGTGTTGGAGACAAGTTCGATTCGATCGAGAATGTCTCGGGATCCGCGTTCGTCGACAAGTTGTACGGCGACGGCGGGGACAATGTTCTCGACGGCGAAGGCGGGAACGACACTCTGTACGGAGGCGCCGGAGACGACGTCTACATCCTCAACGCCAACCAGGGGATCGAGACGATTGTCGATCGCGTGATGTCCGGCGTCACGCCGGCCGCCGGCGACGGGGGCGAGGACACGCTCGAGATCGGCGAAAATCTCAGCCTTTCCGACCTCACCTTCGTGCGGACCGGCAATGCGCTCGAGGTCCAGCTCAGCGGGACCAGCAAGGCGGTGATCACCGACCATTTCGCCGGCACCGGCGGCGTGCTGGAATGGATCGTCTTCGTCGACGGCCTTGCCGCATCGCTTGCCAACATAAAGCTGGCCGGCCAGGCCGGCACCGCCGCCGGCGACCTCATGGTCGGAGATTCCAGCGCGAATACACTGTCGGGTCTCGACGGCAACGACGTCGTCAGCGGTGGCGGCGGCAACGACACGCTCCAGGGCGGGCTTGGCGACGACCAGCTCGAAGGCGGCGCGGGTGGCGACTCGTTCGATGGCGGCCTGGACACAGTGTCGAGCGGCGGCACGCCCAAGGCGGGCAGCAACGGCGATATCATCCGTTACACGACCTCCGCCGCCGGCGTGACGGTGAACCTTGCTACACGAAGTCTGTCGGGAGGGGATGCCGCCGGCGACAGCATCGTCGCCGACGCGAATGGCGTGTCGACGATCGAAGGCGTCACCGGATCGGCTCTGGTCGACGCCCTGACGGGCGACGGCCGGGCAAACCAACTAAGCGGCCTGGCCGGCGACGACACGCTGATCGGCGACGGAGGCAATGACGTCCTGCTCGGCGGTGCCGGAGCCGACATCCTCGATGGCGGCGCGGGTGACGACAATGTCGTCGGCGACGACGGCAACGACACGCTTCGCGGCGGCGACGGAACGGACGTTCTCGCGGGCGGCCTCGGCAATGACGGCCTGGATGGCGGAGCCGGTGTCGATACCCTGATCGCCGGTGGCGGCGACGATATCGTCACCGGCGGCGGTGACGACGATACGCTCTCCGGCGAGGACGGTGACGATCAACTTGCCGGCGGATCCGGCTACGATCAACTGAGCGGGGGAGCGGGCAACGATATCCTTTATGGCGCGAGCGCCGCGAGCATTGAAGCGACCGGCTCCGGATCGGAGAACGACGTCCTGCTTGGCGGAGACGGCAACGACTTCCTCTACGGCGGTGCCGGCAGGGACGAGCTCTCCGGCGGGGCCGGAGTGGATGCGCTCTACGGCGGCAGCGGCAATGATATCTATTCGTTCGATCCGGGCAGCGGTGCCGACACCCTGAGCGACGCTTCGGGCAACAACGTGATCGCTTTCGGCGGCGGCATCCGCTCCGACCAGCTGACCTTCGGCTATGTCGGCGGCCTGTTGCGGATCGGCGTTGCGGGCACCGCCGACTCGGTGACGATCGCCAGCGGTTCGATGATCCGGGTCGTCCGTACGGACGGACAGATCCTCTTCCTTGCGCAAGTGCTGAGCAACGCAACGGTTGCCGGGGCGAGCGGAGACGCTGCCAAAACGGCCGCTATTGCGGCGCTGCTGCCGACGGCGTGGCAGCAAGGCAATTATACCGGCCCCACCATGTCGATCGGCAAAGCCGGCGGCGGCGCTCTCGTGGGCGTCGAGGATCAGGCGATCAGTTCTTCGGGCGACTATAGCGTTCTCGATCCCGACAGCGGAAATCAGATCACGTTCAGCCTCAAGAGCGATGCTCCACCGGCACACGGCGTCGTCACCGTGAACCCGCAGACGGGAGCGATCACCTACACGCCGAGTGCCAATTGGTCCGGTAGCGATGCCTTCTCGTTGCTCGCCACCGATGCCGACGGGCAGAGCGTCACCCTGCCGTTTACCGTCTCGATCGACCCGGTGAACGATGCCCCCCTTGATTTGCGGGAAGCGGCAGGCGGCACGATCTCGGTGCGTGAGCGATCCTCCGCGATCACTGGCGCCGGCGGCGCAGCTGCTCGGCTCGTCGCGACCGATCCGGAAGGCGATGCAATCAGCTGGAGCATCGTCGTCGAAGGTGGTGTCGCGCAGGACGCCGGCGGCCGCTTCGGCGTCAATGCCGATGGCACGTTGTTCGTGAGAAATCCCGCGCTTGTGGATTTCGAGACCACTCAGACCCACAATATCAAGGTGCGCGCCAGCGACACCCAAGGTGGCTGGAGCGACAAGATCGTTGCGATCCTGGTCACCGATATTGACGACGTGCCGCGCACACCAAGCCTGACCGCCGGCGGCGGCATCGTCGCGGAGGGCGCTACCACCTGGTATGCGCGCTTCTCCCTCAGCGATCCTGATGGAACCACGCCAAAACTGCGTCTGGCCAGCAACCCTGGCAACCGCTTCGCAATCGTCGGCAATGAGGTGCGCCTCGCTGCCGCACTCGACTTCGAAACCCTGCTCGATGCCGGACTCACCGTCTCCGACAGTGATGGTGACGGCCTCGGTGAAATCGTGCTGAGCGGTGAAGTCGATGCGGCGGATGCGGACGGGGGGCCGGGCTCGCCCGGGAAGACCGGGTTTACGGCTTTGGTCGAGGACGTGAACGAGAAGCCGACCGCGATCGCCCTTAACAATAAGGTCGCATCGATTGCGGAACGTGACCGGCTTGCCGCCGGTTCCGCTCGTCCAGCCGTCTCCCTTGGAACGGTGATAGTCACGGATGCGGATCGGGCGAGCCAGCTGACTGGCAAGCACGACTTCAAGGTTCACGAGAACGATGCCACGGCGGTGAGCACCCGCTTTGCGGTTGTCGGCGGCGCCTTGACCCTCCTTGCCAACCAAAGTCTCGATTTCGAAAGCGACGGTTCATCGATCAAATTGACTGTAGTGGCGACGGATCAATCGACGAGCCCGTTGAGCGCCCAGCAGGACTTCACCTTCGCGATCACCGACCAAATCGACGTGCTTGATGGAGATGCCAACAATAACACCTTGGACGGCCAGACCGGCCGCGATCTGATCCGCGGCCTCGCCGGCAATGATCTGCTGCGCGGCAATGCGGGTGCGGATACGCTCGAGGGCGGCGATGGCGATGATATGCTGCAGGGCGGCATCGGGGCCGACGTCCTCACCGGCGGCGCCGGCAATGACGTCGCCAGCTACGCGGGCGCGACGGGGGCAATCACGGCGGATCTCACTGCCGGCACCGTTAGTGTGGCTGGCGATGCGATCGACACGGTGAGCGGGATCGAGGGGATCGAAGGTTCGAGCTTCGCCGACACCGTGTACGGCTCGGCTGCCTCCGATATTCTGAGCGGCGCTGCAGGCAACGACGTGCTCGATGGGCGTGGCGGCGCAGACCAGATGACGGGCGGCGCTGGGAACGATTCCTACGTGATCGATTCCGCCGGAGACGTGGTCACCGAGACTGCGGGGCAGGGCACGGACAAGGTGAGCACGGCGTTGGCCGACTATACGCTGGCGGCTAATGTCGAGCAACTCGTCGCAACATCGACAACCGTGGGCCAGATCCTGCGGGACAACGCGCTGGCGAACACCATCACGGGCACGGGCTTGTCGGACACGATCACGATCGCCGCAGGCAGCGCCGACGTGGTCAACGCGGGTTCCGGAGATGATACGATCTTCGCGGGGACGGCGCTTGGCGCGGGCGACGCGATCGACGGTGGTGCAGGCTCGGATCGGGTGGTTGTTCAGGGCAACGTTACCGTCGCTGCCGGGGTGAGCTTCAGCAATGTGGAATCGCTGATCCTTGAGAACGGGTTGATCACGACCTGGGGCGCGCCGGGGACATCACTCTACAGCTACTCCGTTGCGACCGGCGACGGAATGACGACTGCCGGGCAAGGCTTGTTCGTAATCAACGGGCAGACGTTGCGCGCCGGCGAGAGCATGACGGTGGACGGCTCGGGCGAGACCACGGGGCAGTTCCTGATGTATGCCGGCTACGGAACCGATCGCCTGACCGGCGGCGCCGGGGACGACACCTTCTGGTTCGCCTCTGGCCGCTACGACGCGCTTTCGGACAAGGTTGCCGGAGGTGCCGGCTACGACACGCTCGGTTTCGGTGGAGGACAGATCGCCTTTGCGGCCGATGCGATGACCGGGATCGAGAAGATCTACCTCAATTCGGCACTGGCACCGACAAATTTCCAATATCGGCTGACGATGCACGATGCCAATCTTGCCGCAGGGCAGGAGATGTACATCTATGGTTCGCTGCTTCGTTCCACCGAGACCCTCACGTTCGACGCCAACGCGGAAACTAACGGAATCTTCGACGTCGATGGTGGCATGGGCAATGATGTGGTCACTGGCGGCGCGCAGGACGACAGGCTGAAGGGCGCTGCGGGCAACGACATCCTCTCCGGCGGTGCTGGCAACGACACCCTGACCGGCGGGCTCGGCAACGACACCCTGATCGGTGGTGCGGGCCACGACACCTATTCGTTCACGCGCGGTCAGGGCGATGACATCGTCGATCAAGCTGGGTCGATCCCTGGCATCGAACAGAACCTTCCCGGTGCGGACGAGGACAAGGTCAGCTTCCAGGGTATTGGTCGCGACAATCTCTGGTTCAGCAAGTCTGGCGACAGCGTGAAGGTGACGGTGCTTGGCACTGCCGCCTCCGACGGCAGCGTCACGATGAAGGATTTTTACGTTGCGGGAACCCGCAAGGAAGCGCTGATCAGCGTCGTCATCGCCGGTCAGGACGCGACGGTGTGGCTGAAGATTGGTGAGCTGACAGACGCAATCGCGCCTTATGCCACTGCCGCGTACGGCACCAATCCGGTCACGACGCAGGCCCAGTTCGATGCGCTACTAGCAAACACGCAACAAATCGGCGGCAAGACACTGGCACAAGTTTGGAACAACTACTGGACCAAGAACACCGCGCCCGTCGTAACCCCCGTCAGTATCCCCACCGCTAACGAGGATCAGTGGAACGTGACCGGCAGCGGCGTGCCGGCGACGGTGACCATCGAGGACGACTATGATCTCCACACTCAATATTTGGAACGATGGGTCAGAGTGGTTTCAGGGAACGGCAGCACCACGACGGACAACAGCATCCTGGCGTCGGCAACCGCAACGTACCCAACTGCGGGGGTGAAGAAGGCAAATGTATCGGTCGCTTTGACTACCAAGGCGAACGCCAGCGGAACAGCATGGCTGTGGTTCCACAATAAAGACACCGGTGGAATCGCCGGTGACAAGTGGGTGCCGGTGGTGGTCAATGCGGTTGCCGACGTTCCGACGATTTCGGCTTCCACGCCTGGGGGTAATTCAGGCGACTGGATTTCGATCAACGTCGCGGCGGCGGTCACCGACACAGACGGCTCGGAGACGATCAGCGGCGTGACCATCGCCGGCGCTCCGTCCAACGCCACTTTCTCAAGCACCAACGGCACCGTGACCGCCGCCAATTACGACAGTGCCGCCCAGCTCTGGCGCTTCAATGCAGCACAGCTCGCTGGCCTGAAGGTCAAGGTTCCCGAGGGAATGTCGACGGACCTCTCGCTGAGGCTCAAGGCCACGGCGAAGGAGACCTCGAACGGGAGCACCGCGGAAAGCACTGCATTCACGCTTGCCGTGCCGGTCAATGCTCGGCCGACCGACATGTCGCTGAGCAACGCCACGATCGCCGAAAACGTGCCGGTCAACACGACAGTCGGAACCCTGTCAGTGGTCGATCCGGACGGAGGCACTTTCAGCTTTGCGAAAATCGACGGTGCGGCCGGTCTCAACGTCGATGCGGCGACCGGCAGAATCTTCGTCGCGGCGGCGCCGAGTTTCGAGGTCGCACAAAGCCAAGCCATCAAGATCCGCGTGACAGATAATGGCGGCCTCTTCTACGACGAGACATTCACGATCAACATCACGGATCTGAACGAGATCAACGGATTCGCATCGACCTATTCGTTTACGGTCAGCGAGAACCAGAGCGCAGGAACGATCGTCGGCCAAGTTGCGGCATGGGATAACGACCTGAGCGGCGTGAACTATGGAAAACAGCACTATTACTTCTTGAACGGGAGCGCGGTGGCGTCGACGTCCAGCGACGGTCGCTACACTATTGGTCTTCTCACTGGCACGATCACGACTGCCGGCGCTTTGAATTACGAAAACATGAGTGCGCCAACGGGTTACACTATCATTGCTCGCGATAACCTTGGTGCTGCCCCGTCCAACCAAGCACCGACGAGCGTCACCATCGCCGTTGGGAACGTCAACGAAGCGCCAGGCGCACTGACCCTGTCGTCGCAGACCATCCACTCGGAAACTCTGGCGACCGACGTTTCACATGCCGGCAAGATCATCGCCTCGTTCACGGCGCTCGATCCAGACGGCACGACGCCAGGATTGGCAATCGTCGGTGGCAATTCCTACGACTGGTTCACGGCCAGCGGCGGCAGCTTGGCGTTCAACGGCGCCAACTTCTCCGCCGATTGGTTGCGCACCTATGCGGGTCAGTATGGCACGGACGCCGCCTGGAACTACGATACCGATGGTGACGGCCTTCGCGAAATTCGCGTTGCCACGCTGACGCTGGCGGCTCGAGACGCAGGCGGCCTGCAGGGAAGTTCGTTCACTTATGATGTGCTGATCGAAGACAAGAACGAGGCTCCGGTTTTGAACGCGCCATCGCTCGCCCTGGCCGTGATCGAGAATCCCGGCTCTTACCAAAGCGTCGGCTCTCTCGGCGCCACTGACATCGACGGCGCGGCGGGCGACCTGCGCTATTCGTTCAGCGGCCGCCCAATCTTCTCCGATCCCAATCGCGGGCGTTGGTCCACGAGCTCTGCGGATGGGCGTTTCGTGATGGACCTGCTCGACGGGAGCGTCTGGGTCTATGGCAACCAAGCTCTGGACTATGAGGGAACCCGCTCGTTCAGCTACGGGGTCACGGTTCAGGATCGGGCAGGCGGAGTGAACAGCGTGTCGTCCGCCAGCACGATGACCATCAACCTTCAAAACGTGAACGAGGCGCCCAACGCGCCCGTACTAGCCTCCCAGGTTCGCTTCTCCGAGACTCTGCCGGGCGGTGCGTCTCACGTCGGACAGGCGATCGCAACCTTCACCACCAGCGATCAAGACGGCGGGGTTCCGTCGATTGCGATCGTTGCAGGCAACCCGAACGGTTGGTTCACCACCAGCGGGAACACGCTTTCGTTCGGAAATGCGAACTTCACCAATGATTGGCTCCGGGCCAACGCCGGATCATATGGCGGCTTTGCTTGGGATAGTGACGGCGACGGTCTCCGGGAGGTGAAAGTCGCGACGCTGTCATTGGCGGCGCTCGATGCGGGCAATGCGCTGTCGATCGCAATGGCGTACGACGTCTTCATCGAAGATACGAACGAAGCGCCGGTGATCACGTCCACGAGCTTCAGCCGTGCGGAGAACAGCACCATTCCCGGTACGCTGATCGGCACGGTCGCCGCGTCCGATCCGGATGCATCTACGGCGTATCAGGGCGTGACCTATTCGCTCTCGTCGCAGAGCGTGGCCAGCGCATTCAGTGTCAATTCTGCGGGTGAGATCCTGGTTCACACCAGCCTCGATTTCGAGACTACCCCGAGCTACACTCTGACCGTCCGGGCGACCGATAGTGTGGGTGCCTGGAGTGAAAAGGTCATTGCCGTAAACATCACCGACGCGAACGACGCGCCTGTCATCACTAGCGCGCCCAATTATTCTACGAACGCCGGACCATCTCCCGGTAATGTCGTGAGTACGATCGTAGCCTACGACCAGGATGCCGCCGACAATTGGAGCCCGAACTCATACGCGGATCTTTACCCGACAATTGTTTCGATCACCAGTTCACGCGGAACGTATCCCAACCCCACATACGTCGTGAATGGAATCGGACAAATTATAACGGGATATCAGCTTGGCCAAAATTCCGGCGGAAACACCTACGGATACTTCGTAGATTACGTGAAGGTGCGCGTGACCGATGCCGCAGGGACATTCGCCGAGAAAACCATAGAGATCACTTACGGTGCGAGGTATATGCCGCCAGTCGTTCTGGATCTTGATGGCGATGGTCTTGAGCTCGTAAGTCTCACCGACAGCCGAGTATCGTTCGATATGACTACAGATCGTGTACGCGATCGCACCGGGTGGGTTGCCGCCGACGATGGAATGCTTGTTCTCGACCGCAACCGCAATGGCGTCATCGACGATTTCACCGAGATCAGCTTCACAGGTGATCTGCCCGGTGCCAAGACTGATCTTGAGGGACTTCGCGCCTTTGACACAAACAATGACGGCTTGTTCAACGCGGGCGATGCGCGATTTGGCGAGTTCCGGATCTGGCAGGATCGCAATCAGGACGGCGTCAGCCAGGCGGACGAACTCAGCTTACTTGCGCAACGAGAAATCGGGTCGCTGACGCTGAACGCTGCCAAGACCGGTGCATCGTTAGACGGGGCGGCTGACAACGTTATCTATGCCATCAGTGAATATACCCGCACCGACGGGACCACGGGGGACCTCGGCGACGTCGCATTGCGCTTCGAGCAAGCATCCTCGTCTCCGGGTGTTCAAGCGGGCAACAGTCCGAACACCCCAGTGGCGACTGCAATGGCGATACCCGGACCTGCATTCCAGCAACGAGCAGTCTCCCGCAAAGCCGACAAATACTTCCTCACCACCCAAAGCGGGCAATTGCTCGTGACCCCGCGCAAGGCCAAGGGAACGATCGATCCGGCGGCGGCTGCGGTCGGGCCGGCGACGATGCTCGGCTTCGGTCGCAAGCAATATGGCATCCTCGCGCCGATCATCCTCGATCTCGACGGCGACGGGGTCGAGCTTCGTCACGCGTCCGAGGCCAAGGCCCGGTTCGACATGGACGGCGACGGCAGCCGGGACGACACCGGCTGGATCGGCAAGGGCGACGGCTTCCTGGTCATCGATCGCAACAAGGACGGGCTGATCACCAGCGCGTCGGAGTTGAGCTTCCTGACCGAAAAGCCCAGCGCCAAGAGCGATCTGGAAGCGCTCGCGGTGCTGGATTCGAACCGCGACGGCAAGATCGATGCCGGCGACGCCCGGTTCGGCGAGCTCAAGGTGTGGAAGGACTGGAACGGCAACGGCATCACCGATGCCGGCGAACTGCGCACGCTCGGCGACCAGGCGATCACCTCGATCTCGCTTGGCGGCCGCGCGACGCAGGAGACGGTGAAGATCGGGCAAAGCGCTCTGGTCGCCACCGGCACGTTCACCCTGGCCGACGGCAGCGTCCGCACGCTCGGCGATGCGGCGCTCGGCTTCCGGCCGGCGGGGGCGCAAGCCTCCGCGGCGGGCGGCACCGGCACCGGCGGCATCGCTCCGCGCGTCAGCGTGGACGGGGTCGATACCCTGCTCGCCGAAACCCTTCGGATGGGTCTGGACGCCAGACAGGCACGGGGTCTGTCGGGGGTTCCGGCGGGCGCCGATCCGTTCGATTTCTACGCGAACGCGGCTGCAAACGACGCCGACGCCGGTGCCGACGACGCCGCCGTCGCGCAGCGTCGCCAGGATCTTCCCGTCCTGCTCGCGGCGAGCGAGGATGACGGGGGCGCCACCGATACGGAGCTCGGGATCGGGCGCCGGCTGGCGCTGATGGCGCAGGACATGGCGGCGTTCGGCGTGGAAAGCGGCGAGGGCGATTGGCGCGGTCGCACTGCGATGCCGGCGCGGTTCGATTTTCATGCCTGAGATCGCAGGAGCAGGCCGTACCCTCGCGGGTGCGGCCTGGTTCGCGGAGCGGTCCGCTCGAATGCGATGCCGATCGGTGTGGCCTCACACTATGTGCTGACCGGCGGACGCTTCCGAGCGAAGTTTCTCGCCATCGGGCATGCTCAATGATATCAGTGCTTTGGGGGAGCATCTCGAAAGGGCTCGAGCTGCTCCGGGGTTTGCCGCTCGACCGGCGGTACGGGGACGTGGGAACAACATGACCGAAGGGTCGCAGACCGGGCTGGATCCAGCCCTCTCCAGTTTTGTGCTGCTTGCGCGCTTCCTCGGCATGCCGGCCGATCCGCAGCAAATCGCGCACGATCGCGGGAAGGGGGACGATCCCTATTCGCTGGAGGATCTCTCCCGCATCGCCAAGCGGCTCGGCCTGGTCGGGCGCGTTCGACGTTGCACGGCCGAGGATCTGCGCAAGATGCCGCTGCCGGCGATCGCGCAGCTTGCCGACGGCGACGCCGCCGTGATCCTGAAGATCGAGGACGACAGCGCCGATCCGCGCGCGCTCGTCCAGTTCGGCGAAGGCGATCGTCCGGAAGTGTGGGCCGCCGACGAGCTTCGCGACCGCTTCGCCGGCCGCATCCTGCTGATGACCTCGCGCGAAAAGATGACCGGCGCCGCGCGGCCGTTCGACATCAGCTGGTTCATTCCGGCGCTGGTGAAATATCGGCGGCCGCTGCGCGACGTGCTGATCGCCTCCTTCTTCCTGCAGCTGATGGGATTGGTGTCCCCGATCTTCTTCCAGCTGGTGATCGACAAGGTGCTCGTCCACCACTCCGTGACCACGCTCGACGTGCTCGCGATCGGGCTTGCCGTCGTGCTGCTCTGGGAAACCGCGCTTTCGGGCCTGCGCAACTGGCTGTTCGCGCACAGCACCAATCGGGTCGATGCCGAGCTCAGCGCGCGCATGTTCCGGCATCTGCTCAACCTGCCACTTTCCTATTTCGAGGCGCGGCGGGTCGGCGACAGCGTTGCGCGCGTGCGCGAGCTCGAAACGATCCGCGAATTCCTGACGTCGAACGCCGTGACGGTGGTGATCGACCTGTTCTTCACCATCGTCTTCTTCGTGGTGATGTATCTCTACAGCCCGCTGCTGACCCTGGTGGTGCTCGCCTCGATCCCGATCTACGCCGCCATCTCGATCCTGATCACACCCACCTTGCGTGCCCGGCTCGACGAGAAGTTCCGCCGCGGAGCCGAGAACCAAGCCTTTCTGGTCGAGACGGTGACCGGCATCGGCACATTGAAGGCGATGGCCGTCGAGCCGCAGATGCGCGATCGCTGGGAAAAGCAGTTCGCCGGCTACACCCAGACCGGCTTCTCGGTCACCCGCCTCGCCAATTGGGGCAACCACCTCATCCAGATCGTCTCCAAGCTCACCACCGTCGCGATCCTCTATTTCGGCGCGAAGGCGGTGATCGCCGGCGATCTCACCGTCGGCTCGCTCGTCGCGTTCAACATGCTGTCCGGCCGGGTCGCCGCGCCGATCCTGCGCCTGTCGCAGCTGTGGCAGGATTTCCAGCAGGTGCGGATCTCGGTGGATCGCCTGGGCGACGTGCTGAACGCGCCTGCGGAGCCGGAGCATAACCCCAATCGGGCCAGCCTGCCGGCGATCCGGGGCGTGGTCGAATTCGACAAGGTCCGCTTCCGCTATCGGCCCGATGCGCCGGAGGCACTGCGCGGCGTCAGCCTGCACGTGCCCGGCGGCGAGATGCTCGGCATCGTCGGCCCGTCCGGATCGGGCAAGTCGACGCTGACCAAGCTGGTGCAGCGTCTTTACGTGCCGGAGCAGGGGCGCGTGATGATCGACGGCGTCGATCTCTCCCTGGTCGATCCGGCCTGGCTTCGCCGGCAGATCGGCGTCGTGCTGCAGGAGAATATCCTGTTCAACCGCACGGTGCGCGAGAACATCTCCCTGGCCGATCCGACCCGGCCGATGGAGGCGGTGCTGGCCGCAGCGCAGCTTGCCGGTGCCCACGAATTCATCCTCAGCCTGTCGCACGGCTACGACACGATCATCGACGAGCGCGGAAGCAATTTGTCGGGCGGGCAGCGGCAGCGGATCGCGATCGCGCGGGCGCTGATCGGCGATCCGCGGATCCTGATCCTCGACGAAGCGACCTCGGCGCTCGATGCCGAAAGCGAGGAGATCATCCAGAACAATCTGCGGATGATCGCCCACGGCCGCACGGTGATCATCATCGCGCACCGCCTGTCCGCCGTGCGCCAATGCCACCGGATCATCACGGTCGAGGCGGGGGAGATTACCGAGGAGGGACCTCACGAAGCCCTGCTCGCCAGCGGCGGCCGCTATGCCGAGTTGTATCGCAAGCAGATGGGGATTGCGGCATGAGCGTCATCGCCGATCGTTTCCCGAGCCTCGCCCGTCACTGGGCGGTGCTTCGCGAATCCTGGCGCGAGCAGAGCCAGAGCGACAGAACGCGCCGGCCGCAGGAAGAATATGAATTCCTGCCTGCCGCGCTGGAGATCACCGAGACGCCGCCGAGCCCCGGCCTGCGCATCCTCATGCTGCTCCTTTGCAGCCTGTTCGCCATCGCCCTCCTGTGGTCGTTCATCGGCAAGGTCGACGTCGTCGCGGTCGCCACCGGCAAGACGTTGCCGGTCGCCAACGTCAAGGTCATCCAGCCGGTCGAGATCGGTTCCGTTCGCGCCATTCATGTCCGCAATGGCCAGCGCGTCCGCAAGGGGCAGTTGCTGATCGAGCTCGATCCCACCCTCGCCGGTGCGGAGGAGGATCAGGCGACCCAGGGCCTGCTCTCGGCGCAGATCGCGCGGGCTCGCAACGATGCGCTGCTTGCCCACCTGACCGGCGGCTCGGAACGTTTCGTGGCGCCGCCGGGCACGCCTGCGGACGTCGCGCGCACCCAGACGCTGCTGATCCAGAGCGCGATCGCCGAATATGAAGCGGAGCGGGCGAGCCTTACCCAGAGCCGGGCCGAGCATCTCGCCGAACTCGCCGGCTCGAATGCCGAAATCCAGAAGCTTCGGCAGACGCTGCCGCTGATCGATCAGCAGCTCGAGGCGCGGCGCGATCTCGCCGCCAAGGGCCATTTCCCTAAGTTGAAGGTGCTCGAATATGAGCAACTTCGAGTCGAGCATATCCAGAATATCGCCGTGCAGGAGAGTGTGGCGGCGAAGGCGCGTGCCGCGATTGCCAATCTCGACGCGCAGGTCGCCAAGCTCCGCCAGACGTTCGCGAAGCAGGCGAGCAGCGATCTTTCCACCGCCGAGGACGAATCCAGCCTGCGCGGCTCCGAGTTGCGCAAGTCGGAGCGCCGCCGTTTCCTGCAGCAATTGCGCTCCCCCGTCGACGGGACGGTCCAGCAACTGGCCGTGCACACGGTCGGCGGCGTGGTCCAGCCGGCGCAGGCGCTGATGGTGATCGTGCCGAGCGGGACCGATATCGAGGTGGAGGCGCAGATCCTCAACAAGGATATCGGCTTCGTGCGCGAGGGGCAGGCGGTGCGGGTCAAGTTCGAGGCCTTTCCGTTTACCGATTACGGCCTGCTCGACGGCGTCGTCGAGACGATCAGCCGCGACGCGATCCAGGATGAAAAGATCGGGCTCGTCTACGCCGCCCGCATCAAGCTCAACCGGAACTATCTCACGATCCGCGGACGTCGGCAGCCGATCGGCCCGGGCATGGCCGTGCAGGCAGAAGTGAAAACCGCCAAACGGCGGATCATCCAATATCTGCTGTCGCCGATCTCGCAGACGATAGACGAGGCCGGACGCGAGCGGTGACCGGGTCTGGCCCTGGATCGATCAATTGTCGCGGTCGGTTTCGCTCGCGGAGCGCCCGAGTCGGCCGGGACGGCTCCAGATCACCTATTCCGCTCCCGCGTCGGCCCCTGAGCTCTAATCATTTCTAAGGCATTCCCGTAAGACTTTGTATTTGAAAGACAGTTGAGATCTTGTCAGCACGGAGCCCGGGTGAGATGCTGGCACCTCGATCCGCGGGACCCGCCAGTATTCTACCAGTATTAACTGGTTCAACCGTCTCTCAGCAGGGCGGGGACACGGGACGGGCGCCGATCGCCGCGACGGTGCCGCGCGCCGGCAATCGGTCCTTCGCCGCTCCGGTCGGAGCCGAGGCTGGTGGCGCAATCGCCGCTTAGAAACGGGTGCCCACCCGTAATCCGATCGTTCGCGGCCGGGTCACATAGGTGTAAACCTTGGGCCCGATCGCGGTCAGGCCCTCGGGGTCCCCGCAAATCCCTTCCGTGCACTGGATCGAGTTGCCGAGCTCGCCATTCACGTCGAACAGATTCTTGACGTAGAGCTCTGCATTCCACCGGCCGGCCTTGATCCCGGTGCTGAGATCAACGGTGGTGTAGGCGTCGAGATCGCCCTGGATGGCGCGCTCGGCCAGGCGGAGATCGCTGGTCCGACGGCCTTCGTGGACGACGTTCACCTGGAAGTGCCCCTCGCTGGCGCCGAGTGGGAATTCATAGCGGGCGAGGGCGTTCGCCTTGAATTTGGACGTGAGCGGCAGCCGAGTGCCGCCCGGTGCGAGCACCGCATTCTCGTCACCGTCCGGGCCTGGGATGGAGCAGTCGCTTTGACTGTTCGCATAGGTACAGAAATCGTCCTTGCTCTGCGCATCATTATACGCGGCTCCGGCGCTGAAGGTGAGACCGGTGGCGGGGCGAACGAAGAAATCGACCTCGGCACCGCGGATGCGCGCGTCACCGGCATTGCGAATGATCGTCAGACCGTTGGGGCCGAGGAAGGACAGCTGGATGTCGCTCCAGTTCAACTGATAGATTGCCGCGTTGAAGCGGATGCGGTTGTTCCACCAACTGGTTTTGAACCCAGCTTCGTAATTGTCGATATAATCGGCCTCATAGGGGCCGATGCCGGGTGCCGACCGCCGGTTAATACCGCCGGGTCGGAAACCGCGGGAGATCGTCGCATAGACGAGCGCATCGTCCGTCACCTTGTAGGTGACGTTAAGGCGGTGGATGAAGTCGGTGTCTGAGGTCGTCTTGTCGAGGTTCGTACAGGGCGATCCCGCCACCTCCGCCGGCGCAAAGCAGGCGGCGACGCCAGTTCGGCTGCTGTAGCCGGAACTGTAGCCGAAAAAGCCTTCAAGCGAATTCTTGTAGCGGTAGATCCGGGTGCCCATCGTGAAGCTCAGCTTGCTGGTGAGATCGGCGGTGATCTCTCCGAACGCTGCATAATCCCGGTCGACGCGGATCTGCTTGGTGAACCAGATGTCGCTGTCCGTGCCCGGCACGGTGATCGAATCGGCGATGTCGTCAATGATGTAGTTCTGCTCGATATTGTGTGTCTGCCGCTGGTAGAACAGGCCGGCGATCAGGCGCACCGGCTTGTCGGCGGGAGACGAGAAGCGAAGTTCGTGGCTTTGTTTGGTGAAGCTGTCGTCCGACTGGATATACTGGTTAGGGTTCACCAGGTCGCCATTGTTGTCATAGAAATAGGCGCCGTACCCGGCCAGTGCATCGTAGAAGTAGGAATAATCCGCATAATCCGACTGCCCATCGATCTGGCGCTGCATGTAGGCGCCGGCATAGGTCAGATCGAAATTGCCGATCTTGCCTTCGATGGTAAGCGCCGCCTGATACCATTTGTCGACGTTGCGCTCGGGATTGAATTGCTGGACCTGGAGCTCATCAAGGCCGCGCTCCTGGGCGAAGAAACCTTGAGACACCTGCTTCTGCGCCATGACCTGCGGAAGGATCGTCCATTCGTCGTCAAGCTCGATCTTGAGCGCAGCGCGCGCGCCATAGGTCTCAACGTCGTTATAATCCTTCTCGACGAGTTCGGCATTGTCGAAGCTGATGCCCGAGCTCGGGAAGACGAGCGTGCCCGCGATATTGTCGATATATCCGGCATCCTTGCGATACCAGCCGACGACGCGGGCCGCGATGCGATCCGAGATCGGCGCGTTTATGAAGGCTTCGCCGATATAGCCCTGCTCGCCATGGGCGACGGTGTTCACCTCGGCATTGGCTTCGCCGTAGAAGCCGCTGGTGTCCGGCTTGTTGGTGATGATGCGGACAGTGCCCGCCTGGCTGGACGCGCCGTAGAGCGTGCCCTGCGGCCCGGCGAGCGCCTCGACGCGGGCGATGTCGAAGACGTGGATGTCGAGCGCGCCTGTCGTGGTGGTGATCGGCTGCTCGTCAAGATAGGTGCCGACGCTCGGCAAGGGCCCGGAATGGTTGGCATTCTCGCCGGAGGCGACGCCGCGGAAATAGACGTTGTTGAAGCCGGGCCCGCCGCTCTGCACGGAGATGCTCGGGATGTTGCGGGCATAATCCTGGAAGTCGTTGACCTGGAGCTCGTCCAGCCTTTCGGTGCCGAGCGCGGTGATCGCGATCGGCACGTCCTGAAGATTCTCTTCGCGCTTCTGCGCGGTGACGATGATCTCGTCCTCGTCCCGAATGTCGGGCCTCGCCGCGTCCGCCTGATCGTCCGCGCCGCTCGCATCGCCAGTCGCCGGCGGAGTCTGCGCCGCTTCGGCAAAGACGGGTCCCCCTGTCAGCAGCATCGTCGAAGCGAGGAGGGAAAGGCCGACGGCGCGAATGCCGGCGCGGTCCTGCGGAACGGAGCGATACATGAGGCCTCCTCGCGATTGGTACGGTCCCGAAAGACTGTGCCCCGCCGGAAACCGGGTCAATTTGATTTATTAACCGTAACGATCTTGCCGCAATGCTGTGTTGAAATTGTCACGCATCCGTCGGGACCTCCGGATAGGCGTCGAGCACAGGGCCGAGTGCGGCCTTGAGCGGTGCAAGGAAGGGGTCGAACGGCTTCCACTGGTCGACGCCTTCGCGATTGATCGGGCGGCGGACCTGTTCGGACGAGGCGGTGCGCACCGCGCGGTCATTTTCGTGGAAGCGCAGGCACGCAGCGTCGAACGGCAGGTCGAGAAAGGCGAGCAGGCGGCGGACCTCGCCCTCGACATCGTCGAGCAGCGCCTCGTGGATCACGCGGTGGATGCGGCCGGGCTGCACAACATCGAAATGGGCCATCATCCGCACATAATCGCGATAATAGGATCCGAGCTCGGCCTGGTCGTAGGTGAAGGCCTGGCCGCGGGCGAAATGCTGCTTGTAGTTGGAGAAGCCGCAGGCGAGCGGGTGCCGCCGTGCGTCGATGATCCTGGCGTTGGGGAGGATCAGGCGGATCAGCCCGACATGGAGCCAATTGTTGGGCAATTTGTCGATGAAGAAGGACCGGCCGGTCTTTCGCTGGATACGGGTGCGCGACAGATAGTCCTCGCCCAGCGTCCGCAGCGCATCCGCGGAGAGCCCGGCGAGGCTCTCCGGGTAGTGGCCGTCGCGGCCGCCGCTTTGCGCGGCGAGGGCGGGAATGTCGGGCAGCTCCATCGTGCCCTCGACCGCGGGATGGCTTGCCAGGATCTGCTCGATCAAGGTCGAACCGGCGCGGGGCATGCCCAGGATGAAGATCGGGTCGGGCGCCGCGCACCCTTGCCCGGCGCGCGCTGCGAAAAACTCTGCGGTGAAAAGCGCCGCGGCACGCCGGACCTGGTCTGCGGTCCGCGCCGGATCGTACGGGATCTGTTCGCGGCGGATGCGATTGCCTGACGCATAATGCGCAAAGGAGCGGGCCGGATCGCCGCGGTCCTCGAGCGCCTTGCCGAGGGCGAAATGAAGGTGGAGACGGTCTTCGTCCGAGAGCGGGTCCGCCTCCAGCGCCTGCTCCATCGCTGCGACGTCGGCATCGTCGAGCCGCACTGTCTTGAGGTTGGCGAGGCTCCACCAGACTTCGCCCAGATTCGGGGCCAGCGACAAGGCCCGGCGGTAGGCGGCGATGCTGTCCTCCCGCCGTCCGACCGTCTTGAGAAGATGGCCATAGCTCATCCATAATTTGGCCTGGGCCGGCACCCGGGCGAGGACCTGCTCGTAGATTGCGAGCGCCTCCTCGTAGCTGCCGATCCTCCCGAGCGCGGCGGCTTTCAGATTTTGATGGGCCGGATTGGCCGGATCCTTGCCGAGCAGGCCGTCGAGCAATTCGATCGCTTCGGCCGCGCGGTTCTGACGGTAGAGGATGGTCGCGAGATTGGCGCGGGCAGGGGCGAAGGCGGGGGCGAGCTCCAGAGCCCGGCGGAGCAGATTCTCGGCGTCGGGAAGGCGGCCGAGGCGGGCGGCGAGTTCGGCCATCATCCGGATGGCGGCGACGTCGGTCGGCTTCTCCTTGAGGTGCGGGCGAAGCTGGCGCTCGGCAATTGCTAGCCGGCCTTCGACGAGCGCACTCGCCGCCTCGATCAGCCGCGGATCGTGCACCGACGCGGCGATCGCCTCCAGCTCGGCTTCCTCCGCGCCGTGATCATCGGCTTGCGTCCGCAGCGCCAGTGCGAGCAGTCGCCAGGCATCGGCATTCGCCGGATCGTTGCGGAGGATCTCGCGTGCCTGGGTGGCAGCGAGGCCCGGCGCCTGCCGCAGCAACCGCCGGGTTTCGCCGAGCGCCTCGTCCACGGTGCCGATCGTCTTCATGCTGCTGGCCATCGCGTCAGCTTAGGGACGGCGACCGCTGAGGCAAGCGGATCCCGCTGCGCGAGCCCGCCATCGGCCGTGTTCCGTCACGGCACAGGCGAAAAAATCGCCAATCGACCCGTAGCCGCAATGGTAAAGAAAGCGTTAAACATGGTCTATGAGACCGATCGCCCCGTCCCGCATTGCCGCCTCGCTTCGTGCCCATCCGCTCCGCGCGGCTCTCGGAAGCGCTGCATTCGGCGCAATGCCCATAGACCAGGCGGCTGAATGGGCGGAAAGCGCGCGCTTCTTCGCCACCGCCTGGCTCGGCGGGGTCGTTTTTTTCGGGACTTTGTTCGCTTAAGGCACGCGTCGCCGCCGCGTCCCTCTCCGTCGCAACCGTTTCAGTCGCAGGCCTTGTGCAGCCGCCAGGCAAGCCATGCCGCGCCCAGGCTGGCGATCGAAACCATCAGCAGGGTCTCGGCGACCGACACGCCGAGCAGGACGAGGCCGGTGAGCAGGATCGCGGCGAGCACCATCGCGCCCGAATTGACGATGTTGTTGGCGGCCACGGTGCGCGCCGTCTCCGATTTCGCCACGGTCGTCGTCAGGAAGGCGTAGAGCGGCACGACGAACATGCCGCCCGACACGGCGACTCCGAACAGATCGAACATCACCCATTCCGCCTGCGATATGCGCACGAAGGTGGAGAAATCCATCAGCTCGCCGCCGACCGCAGGCCAGTGGATGACGTTCCAGTAGAGATGGACGATGAAGAGGCCCATCGCGATCGCCGCGGCGGGCGAATAGACCGCAAGCACGCGGCCCTTGAGCAGACGGTTGATCAGCACCGATCCGACACCGACTCCCACCGAGAAGATGGCGAGGAAGAGCGTCGCCACCTGCTCGTTGGCGTGGAGGACGTTCTTGACCAGAGGCGGGAACTGGGCGGCGAGAATCGCGCCCATCATCCAGAAGAAGCTGATGGAGGCTATGGCGAGGAACAGCCGCGGGATGTGCATGGTCGCATTGACCAGCCGGATCGAGGCACGGACGATATGCCAATCCATCTGGAGCGGCGGTGCGTCGGATTCGGGTGGCGCCGGCGGCACCTGTCGTCCGCTCAGCCAGCCGAGCAGGGCGACGACGAGCACGCCGATCGCCGCGACCCAGGCGTAATTGGTGCCGAGCAGCCCGCCGGCGATGGTGCCGAGAAGGATCGCGCCATAAGTGCCGGCCTCGACCAGTCCGGTGCCGCCGAGCACCTCGTCCTTGTGGAGATGCTGGGGCAGGATCGCGTATTTGATCGGGCCGAAGAAGCTCGAATGAACGCCCATCGCGAACAAGGCGAGGAGCAGCAAGGTGACGTTGGCAAGGAGCAGGCCGGCTGCGCCGAACAGCATGATCCCGATCTCGGCGGTCTTCACGATCCGCACGATCCGCGCCTTGTCGGTCGAATCGGCGAGCTGCCCGGCAAGGGCCGAAAACAGGAAGAAGGGCAGGATGAACAGTCCGCCGGCGATGGCGTTGAACGTCGCCTCGCGCGTGGCATCGCTGTAGACGGTGTAGGTCACCAGGATGACCATGGCCGACTTGTAGAGGTTGTCGTTGAACGCCCCCAGGAACTGGGTGACGAACAAGGGGAGGAAGCGGCGCTTGCCGAGCAGGTTCAGGGACGCTTGCACTTTACACGTTACACGGTGTCGTTGCGGGTGCGGGCGCAGGCGCCGGCGGGAGAGATCTCGCACATGGAGGGTGGGCATAGCCGCTAAAGCGCCTTCGTCAAAGGCGATCCGCATGCAGCTTGTCCCACGGGAGGGCAGTCGACCGGCGATCCTCTCCGATAACCGCTTGGCGACTCCGTACGGATGGATCCTCCCGGTGAGGCGCGAGGTCCCGGCAAGGCTCAAAAGAAGGCACCGCCCGCGTCCCCGAAAACCGCCTCTCCACTTTTTCGTGCGATGCTTTAAGGGGGTGGCGAGCCGATGTTGACGCTGCCCAACCTTCTCACGCTTTCGCGCATCCTCGCGGTGCCGCTTCTGGTGTTCCTGTTGTGGAAGCCGAGCTGGTGGGACTACGGCATCACCTTCATCCTCTACTGTATCGTCGGCATTACCGATTATTTCGATGGCTATCTTGCCCGCGCGCAGGGCACCGTCTCCCGGCTCGGCGTGTTTCTCGATCCGATCGCCGACAAGATCATGGTCGCCGCGGTGATCATCATGCTGGTCTCGTCGCGGGCGTCGAGCGGCGAGCCGGTGATCCACGGCTTCCACATCATTCCGGCGCTCGTGATCCTGCTGCGCGAGATCATCGTCTCGGGGCTGCGGGAATTCCTTGCAGGGCTGCAGGTCTCGATCCCGGTGAGCCAGCTGGCCAAGTGGAAGACGACGTTCCAGCTGGTCTCGCTCGGCGGATTGATCCTTGCCGGGGCGGCGCCGCAATGGCCGCTGGTGCATCTCGCCGCGCTCGTCTTCCTGTGGGCGGCGGCGGCTCTGACCCTCGTCACCGGCTGGGATTATCTGCGCGCCGGCCTCAAGCACATGGACTGACGTTGGCGATCGATCTGCTTTATTTCGGCGCCTTTCGCGATTCGATCGGCCGGGACGGCGAACGGGTCGATCCGCCGAGCCACGTCGTCACGGTCGCCGATCTGATCGCCTGGCTGGCCGAGCGAGGCGATCCTTATGCCGGAGCCTTCGCCCAGCGGGAGCGCGTGCTGGCAGCGGTCGAGGCGGAGCCGGCCGAGATGGAGGGCAACATCTTCGGCGCTCGCGAAGTCGCCTTGTTCCCGCCGCCGGGTGCGCTGTGATCGACGCCCGTATTCAGGCCGGTGACTTCGAACCCGGACGCCAGCTCCAGCGGCTCGAGGAACTCGGGGCGGGAGCGATCGCCAGCATGACCATCGTCCTGCGCGCCGCTGCCGACGTCCGCGAGGTGCAGATCGATCATTACCCCGCCCTCGCCAGGAACGTGCTGGCACGAATTGCGGCCGAAGCGGAGACGCGGTTCGGGCTGTCCGGGATCATCCTCATCCACCGCCACGGACTGCTCGCGCCCGGCGACCGCATCGCCCTGGCTGCGGCGACCTCAGCGGATCCGAAGGCGGCGCTCGACGGCTGCGCCTTCCTCAGCGAGTCTCTCGGTAAAACGGCGCCGTTCTGGCGCAAGGACGTGAAAGAGGACGGTTCGGCCGTCTGGCGCTGATCCTCGGCGCTTTTGCGCGTCGGATCAGCCCCGCGGATCACGCCTCAGGCTCCTCCCGTGCCAGCCACTGCTCGAGATGGCTGGGGCGTGGCTTTCGCGCTGGGTATGCGCCCGCGCCCCGCGCGGTCGCCTACTCCGAGCGTTCCAGCCACTGCTCCAGCCATTTGATCGTATAATCGCCGGCAAGGAATTCGGGATCCTCGACCAGCTTCTGATGGAGCGGGATGGTGGTCTTCATCCCCTCGATCACGAACTCCTCGAGCGCGCGCTTCAGGCGCATGATGCAGCGCTCGCGGGTGGTGCCGTAGACGATCAGCTTGGCGATCATGCTGTCATAATAAGGTGGCACCTTGTAGCCGCCGTAGAGGCCGCTGTCGGTGCGGACATGCATGCCGCCGGGCGCGAGATACGCCTTCACCGTGCCGGGCGAGGGCGCGAAGGTCCGCGGATCCTCGGCGTTGATCCGGCATTCGATCGCATGGCCGCGGAAGGTGAGCTGGTCCTGGGTGCAGGACAGGTCCTCGCCGGCGGCGATGCGGATCTGCTCGCGGACCAGATCGAGACCGGTGATCATCTCCGTCACCGGATGCTCCACCTGCAGACGGGTGTTCATCTCGATGAAGTAGAATTCGCCGTTCTCGTACAGGAATTCGATCGTGCCGGCGCCGCGATAGCCCATGTCGGCCATCGCCCGGGCGACGATCCCGCCCATCCGCTCGCGCTGCTCCGCCGAGATGACCGGGGAGGGCGCCTCTTCCAGAACCTTCTGGTGGCGGCGCTGCAGCGAGCAGTCGCGCTCGCCGAGGTGGACGGCATTGCCGCGGCCATCGCCGAACACCTGGAATTCGATGTGGCGCGGATCGCCGAGATATTTCTCGATATAGACGGTGGCGTCGCCGAACGCGGCCTTCGCCTCGGAGCCCGCCTGCACGATCAGCGCTTCGAGCTGGTCTTGGGACTCGACGACCTTCATGCCGCGTCCGCCTCCGCCCGACGCGGCCTTGACGATCACCGGATAGCCGATCTCGGCGGCAATGCGCTGGGCTTCGTCGATCGTCTCGATCGGACCATCGGAGCCGGGAACCAGCGGCAGCCCGAGCTTGGCGGCGGTTCGCTTCGCCTCGATCTTGTCGCCCATCACCCGGATATGCTCCGGTTTCGGGCCGATCCAGAGAATGCCGTGGCTTTCGACGATCTCCGCGAACCGGGCATTTTCCGACAGAAAGCCGTAGCCGGGGTGGATCGCATCGGCGTGGCTGAGTTCGGCCGCCGAGATGATGTTCGGGATGTTGAGATAGGAGTCGGCCGCCGCCGGCGGGCCGATGCAGATCGCTTCGTCGGCGAGACGGACGTGCATCGCGTCCGCGTCGGCGGTCGAGTGTACCGCCACCGTCTTGATGCCCATCTCATGGCAGGCGCGGTGGATACGGAGCGCGATTTCGCCGCGATTGGCGATCAGGACCTTCTGAATTTTCATATCAGCTCTCATCGGCCCGGCACGCCGCCGGGACTGGTGTCGGTGCAAGCAGGGCGGCAGGCGCGGCCCCGTCCGGACCCGAAATCATTCGGGCGCGTCCGGGGCGGCGCGGCACCGATCACTCGATGATCACCAGCGGCTGGTCATATTCGACCGGCTGGGCGTCCTGGACGAGGACCTGGGTAACGGTGCCGGAACGCGGGGCGGTGATCGGATTCATCACCTTCATCGCTTCGACGATGAGCAGGGTGTCGCCTTCCTTGACGCTCTGGCCGGGGCTGACGAACGGCTTCGCGCCCGGCTCTCCGGAAAGGTAGACGGTGCCGACCATCGGCGACTTGACCGCGCCGGGATGCGCGGCAGGCGAAATGTCGGCGGCCGGGCCGGCAGCGGGTGCGACAGGGGCTCCCGCGGACGGAGCGGGTGCGGCGACATGGACCGAGGCCGGCGCGGCATAAGTGATCTGGCGCTTGACCACGATGCGGCGCTCGTCATCCTCGACCTCGATCTCGGTCAGATCGTTCTTGTTCAGCAATTCGGCAAGGAGACGCACCAGATCTGCGTCAATCCGCATGCTCCCGCGGGAGCCGTTCTCGTCGGTCATTTGGACCCTCTTTTCCCCAGCAGTTCCGCTTCTTGCGGTATTTTGGCGCGCCTTGTCAGAGACCGGCCGCCGCGTCCAGAGCAAGCTGATAACTGAGCGCGCCGAAGCCCGCGATGGTTCCTCGCGCCGCCTTCGCGACATAGCTGCGATGGCGGAAGCTCTCGCGGGCATGCGGGTTGGACAGATGCACTTCGATCACGGGCGTGACGATCGATTTCATCGCGTCGTGGATGGCGATCGACGTGTGGGTGAACGCCCCGGCATTGAGGATCACCGCTTTCGCACCCTCGGCCTGCGCCTCGTGCAGCCAGTCGACGAGATGACCCTCATGGTTGGATTGGCGCATGTCGATCCGCACGCCCAGTTGGCGGGCGCGATCCTCCAGCCGGTCGGCGATGTCGTCCAGTGTGTCGGACCCGTAGATTTCGGGCTCGCGCGTGCCGAGCAGGTTGAGGTTCGGTCCGTTCAGCACGTAGATCGTCGGTAGCGTCGCCATGGAGAAACCCTATATGGCGGCGGGACGACAAGCGCAAAGGCGGCTTATGGTTTACGACGGTACAGTCTCGATCCGGGTCAATGGCAGCCATCGGCGGGTGCGCCAGGGCATGACGCTGGCGGAACTCGCGCTGGAGCTGGGGCTCGAGCCGACGCGGGTCGCGGTGGAACGCAATCTCGAGATCGTGCCCCGGTCCACTCTGGCGGAAGTCGTGATCGAGGATGGCGACGACTACGAGATCGTCACCTTCGTCGGCGGCGGCTGAACGGCCGGAATGACGCTACAGACGGGAATGACGACAGTGAATGTGATGACCTCGATCGGCGAAGACACGTGGACGGTGGCCGGGCGGACGTTCCGCTCGCGGCTGATCGTCGGCACCGGCAAATATAAGAGCTTCGAGCAGAACGCGGCCGCGGTCGCTGCGTCCGGGGCGGAGATCGTCACCGTCGCCGTGCGGCGGGTGAACATCGCCGATCCCAAGCAGCCGATGCTGACCGACTTCATCGATCCGAAGCAGATCGTCTATTTGCCCAACACGGCCGGCTGCTTCACCGCCGACGAGGCGATCCGCACGCTTCGCCTGGCGCGCGAAGCCGGTGGGTGGACGCTGGTCAAGCTTGAGGTGCTCGGCGAAGCGAAGACGCTTTATCCCGACATGATCGAGACGCTGCGCGCGACCGAGATCCTGGCGAAAGAGGGCTTCGATCCGATGGTCTACTGCGCCGACGACCCGATCGCGGCCAAGCGCCTCGAAGAGGCCGGTGCCGTTGCGATCATGCCGCTCGGCGCTCCGATCGGCTCCGGTCTCGGCCTTCAGAACGAGGTGATGATCCGGATCATGGTCGAGAATGCGACGGTCCCGGTGCTGGTCGATGCCGGCGTCGGAACCGCGTCCGACGCTGCAGTGGCGATGGAGCTCGGCTGCGACGGCGTGCTGATGAACACGGCAATCGCCGAGGCCAAGGATCCGGTGATGATGGCAACGGCGATGCGCCTTGCCGTCGAATCGGGGCGTCTCGCCTATCGCGCCGGGCGGATGGGCAAGCGCCGCTATGCCGACCCGTCAAGCCCGCTCGCCGGGCTGATCTGAGCCTTTTTAGAATTATCGCCAAAGCCAAAATCCGGAGCCCCTTTTTGGCGCGATGCTCTAGTCGCCGCCTCCGCAGCCGCCACCGCAGCTCGCGCAATCTCCGTCGCCACCCGATGAGTCGTGCCCAACGGAAGCATCGCCGCCGCAGCCGCTACCGTCCTTGTTCCTGCGACGCTGCTCGCCGTGCTCGGTGCGTTGCATTGCAAGGACGGCGAGAGAGACTGCAACGATGCCGCCGATGAACAGGAAGGTGGGGCCGGCGAGCAGCGCCAGGAAGGTCCCGGCCAGGGCTGCGCACAGGGCGCCAAGCCACAGGCGTATGCTCTCGGCCTCTGTGCGATCGTCTTCGATCGACGGAATGGGCCAGATATCGCTCGGCGCCGGACCGAAGATGCTTTCGTAGAGCCGCAAGGTCTCGCGATACTGCGCGCGGAACCGCTCTTCCTCAAGCGGCTCGCCGGACCCGGGCAGATGCTGGAGGAGCTTGCCGAGCACCTGCCCACACAGGACGCCCCGATAATGGTCGTCGTCTTCGAGGTGGAGGTGCCAGGCCGCATCGACCGGCTTCGACGGAGTGACTTCGAAGTCTGCGATCGCGGCGAGATAGAGGAACCGCCGATATTCGGCGATCACCCGCGCCGCATGGGCATCCGGCCAGCCATTTGCGTCCGCAAGGCGGCGTTCGAATTGGGAGGGGCTCGATCCGATCCTGAAATCGGAGAGGGTGGGCCAGAGGCCCGTCGGATCCGCAGCAGCGCGCAGGTCACCGGTCATCTGCTGAAGAGAATAAGGCTCCCGCATTACGGATTTGTGACGATGCGGGGCGAATACGCCGCCCCGCATCGTCGATCAGAAGCCGAGACGCACCGGTCGCTCGGGCTTGGCCTGAACCTCGGCGCGCAGCAGGGCCGCGATGTCTGCCGCCGAAGCCTCGGGGCGATAACGCAGCTGCCGTTTCACGACGGCGAAGTCGCCCGGGGTCAGCCCGCTGATGTCGCGGAGGGCATGCGGTGGCGAAAGTCCGAAGAAGCGATAAAAGGCTTTCTCCGCGGTCTCGTGCGACATCACTTTCAAGTCGATCTTGAAGACAAAACGCCGCAGCGCCGCCGGATCGAGCCGCTGCGCAAAGTTGGTTGCGGCAATGAACGGCAGCGGGTGCGAATCCATCCAGGTGAGCAATTCGTTGACCTGCGTCACCTCCCAGGATTGGCGGGCATCCTGGCGATCACGCAACAGCGAATCGACTTCGTCGAACAGCAGGACGGAACCTTCGTCGCGGGCAGTGGCGAACGCCTCGGCGATGTTCGCTTCGGTGCCGCCGACCCATTTGGACAGCAAATCCGATCCGCGCTTGACGGCAAGCGGCCGATCGAGCCGCTCGGCGAGATGCGCCGCAAGCGCAGTCTTGCCGGTTCCCGGCGGTCCGGTGAGGAGCAGTGAGAAATCGAACGGCGCGTCCGCGGCCGAGAGCCGGGCGACGAGCGCCCGGATCCCTTCATCCGCTTCGTAGAGATCGAGGTCCAGCGCGCTCCCCGAAAGCTGTGGCGGCAGGCAGCGTCCGCCGCGAAGGCCAAGGAGCAGCGAACCGGCCGCCGCGGCGACGCCGGTGCCCCCGGCCAGCGCGGCCGAACGCAGTGCAACGCGGGCGATTGCAGCCGTTTCCGGTTCGCGCGCGACGAGCGTGTCGAGCGATCCGGCGTCGACGCCCTCCGCCCTGGCGATCCGGGTTACGATCCGGGCCCGTGCACGGGGCCCGGGATAGTCCATTCGCAGCACGTAGCTCATCCGCCGCAAATGTGCCGGATCGACGTCGCCGATCGCGTTCGACGTCCACAGGATCGGAACCGGATTGCTCTCCAGAAGCCGGTTGACGAAGATCTTGGAGCCGAGCTTCTGGCCGGATGCGATCCCGTCGGCGAACAGATCCTCCATTTCGTCGAACAGGATCAGGCTGCCTCCACGCCGGGCGAGCAGCCGCTGCGCACGGGTGAGCGCGTGCACGCGATAGCGGCGGTTGGGCTCGTCGCCATCGGGATCGCTTTCCCCGACCGCATGGAGGGCGTGGCCTGCCTCCGCCGCAAGGGTGCGCGCGAGCTCGGTCTTGCCCGTCCCCGGCGGACCGTGGATCAGCACGTTGACGCCGGAGGCGCCGCGCGTGACCGCGCCGCGGACCAGGCGGACAAGGAATTCGAGATCCTTCGCATGCTCGGCAAAGTCGTCGGGTGAAAGCGCTGCGGGCTGACGGGCTCCGGCAAGGACGGTGACCAGCCGATCCTCATCAGTGAAGCCGCCGTCGAGGATGTCGGCGAGGCGCCAGTCGAGCGTGAGATCGACTCCGCCCGAATAGCTGTCCGCCGAAGCCTCGATCAGTCCAAGCTTGATCAGAGGAGACCGGCGCACGCGCAACGCCCCTCCGGACGGCTCGCCGCCGGCGAGCATCGCGATCAGTGCCGGGATATCCTCGCCTGCGGACACCAAGCGGTCCCGCAACACCGCCAGATGCGGCAGACGATCCAGTGCTGCGGTGACGGAGAGCACATCGCGATCGAAGCCGTGAAGATCGAGCAGGTCGGCGATCGCCGCAATGCCTGCGGACAGACCGTTATCCTCCCCGTCAACGACGATCTCGCCGGCGAGCCGGGACAGGCTGTCCCAGTCGAATCTGTCTCCCCTTGCCTTCTTCTTCCCGGGGTCGCGCCAGACGTGGCCCGGCCAAAGCCAGTCACGCTGATCATCGGCCCAATCGAGGGTTGCCGAGGCGGCCTTGCCGCCACGGCTCTTGGTGGCGCGCAGCAGGCAAAGAATGCGCTGCGCCAAAAGCTTCTCGCCCATGATTCATCCATCGCGGCGGGCAGGCGCGCATGATCTTGCGCGCGGCCGCAACCGCGTTCCAGAGATGTTGAAATCATTGATGTGCCATTCGCCGGGTCCGTACCCGGCCGGCGCGTCAGCGCTGGGGCGGGATCCGGACGGAGGCGGAGACAAGATTTCCATTGTCCATGCGATTCAGCATCGCTCGCTCCATCTGACCAGCTGCGGCACGATTGCCGCAGGGCGGTGGCGATTAGGCGTACCCGTAACGATTGTCAACCGGGCCAGCGGCGCAGGACACGCGGCCCCCGATCTCCGGATCGGGCGTGGGTTCGGCATCTCGCCCCCCGTCGCAGGCGCGGAGGGCGGCGAGCGCCGTTCGGCTCGGTCGACGATCGAGCCGCGCGCAGGGAGGATCACAAAACGATGCACGAGTGCCTACCACCCGCGCGAATCACCCGTTCCGGGTGGCCCAGTCTTCGAAGATCGCGCTCAACACCATCGTGAGCGAAAGCACGGTAACCACGGCAGCAAACATCTAATTCCCCCTGATCCACGGCAGGCCGGCACATTCCCACTCTCTTGCCGCGCCGTCCCAAAGGTCCAACGCAGCCGTGCCGGGCAAGCTTCACCAATCCTTGTGACAGTCTGACGTCGCCGCCGGTGCGAACCCGCAGCGGCCACGACGGATCAGTCTTGCTGCGTTTCGCCCGAGGCGTCGTCCGCAGTCTCTTCGCCGCCGACGCTCTGGGCATCCTGGAAGAAGGGCTCGACCTCGCCCTTGAGTTTCACCGTCATCGGCTGCCCGAAGCGATCGAGGCTGCGTCCCGCCGCGACCCGGATCCAGCCTTCGGAGACGCTATATTCCTCGACGTCGGTCCGCTCCTTGCCCTTGAAGCGTATGCCGACACCGCGGCGGAGCAGGCTGGCGTCGAAATACTGGCTCTTCGGATTGAGCGAGAGCCGATCGGGGGGCGTGTCTGCCATGATGTTCAACCTTCTTGCGTCTTGGCGGCGATGTAGGCCGCAACCTGTTGTTCGAGGATGTCGAGCGGCAGCGCTCCATTTTCGAGCACCGCCGCATGGAAATCGCGTACGTCGAACCGGGGTCCGAGTTCGCGCTCGGCGCGCTGGCGCAGTTCGACGATCTTCAGCTGGCCGATCTTGTAGCTCGTCGCTTGCCCCGGCCAATTGAAATAGCGTTCCACCTCCTTGACGATATCGCGCTCCGAGAGCAGCGAATTGTCCTGGAAATAGCGGATCGCCTGCTCGCGCGTCCAGCGTTTGCCATGAATCCCGGTGTCGGTCACAAGCCGCACGGCCCGCCACAATTCGAGCGAAAGATGGCCGAACTCGGAATAGGGATCCTGGTAGAAGCCCATTTCGCGGCCGAGCCGCTCGGCATAAAGGCCCCAGCCTTCGACATAGGCACCGTAGAAACCAAAGCGTCTGAACTTTGGAATTCCAGTCAGTTCCTGCTGGAGTGCGATCTGGAAATGGTGGCCCGGCGCGCCTTCGTGATAGCTGATGCTTTCGATCTGCGGCTTCAGAACCTGGTTCATGTCGGCCAGGTTCACGTAATAGATCCCCGGCCGTGAGCCGTCGGGGGTCGGCGGATTGTAGAAGGCCACCGACGCCGTTTCCTGCCGCCAGGTTTCGACCGCGCGCACTTCGAGCGGTGCCTTCGGCAAGCGTCGGAACAGGGTGGGCGCCTTCGCCATCACCTGCGCGATCAAGGCCTTGGCTTCGGTCAGATAGGCTTGCCGGCCGGCGTCACTGTTCGGATATTTGAACTGGCTGCCGTTCTTGATGTGCTGGAAGAATGCCTGGAGGTTGCCCCTGAAGCCGACGCGCTCCTTGATCGCCTCCATCTCCTTCTGGATCCGCGCCACCTCGGAAAGGCCGATCTCGTGAATCCGGTCGGCGGACAGGTTGGTCGTGGTCGAGGCGCGAAGCCGGGCGGCATAGTAGTCCGCGCCGTCGGGCAGGCTCCAGGCGCCCTGGTTGCCCGTCGCCTTTGGTTCGATCGTGTCGAGCGTCCGGAGCATGGTTTGGATGCCGCGGCGGAAGGGTCCCGAAAGTGCCGCGTTCGCCTCGCCGATCAGCCGAACCTTAACCTCCGCCGGCGCGTCGAGCGCATTGACCTTCTTGCGGAAATCGGCGAGCAAAGTGCTGTCGGCGCCCTGATCGAACGGCGCGCCGGTGATCACTCGCTTGGCGTCGGCCCGCACCGGCGCGAAGTTGAACTTCGGCGGCACGATGCCTTTCTCAGCCTGGCGCAGTGCCCGGTCCGAAATCTCGCGCATCACCCGCTCGCTGTCGCGGAGACGAGCGACATAGGCCTTGGCATCGGCGACGCTGTCGACCCGGTGCTGGTTGATCAGAAAGACGGGGATGTCGCCGGCCGGGCTGCCGTTGGTCGAGAAAGGAAAGCCATAGTCGCGCCAGCGATGCTGCTCGCGGCCCTGCATGACCGAATATTCGAACAATCGGTAGCTGAGCTGTGCCGCAGGGCTCAGGCGCGCGACATCGAACTTCGCCTTCATCTCGGCGAGCTTCGCCTCCGACAGGGCACGTTGCCGTTCGGCCTCCGCGTCGGTATAATCGTCGAGCCGGTCGTAATGCGTCTTGATGCCGAGGCCGGTCAGCGTTTCGGGCGACCGCGCCGCCGCCTCGTCGAAGGCCGCGTCGAGGAAGGCGAGAAATCGCGCATCGTCCGTCTCGCCGGCCGGGAGCTGGGGCGGCGGCGCCGGCAATTCGCTCACCGACGCCGGGGCGTGGGGTGCGGCCGTGCAGGCGCCAATGAGGAGCAGTGCGATGAGAGGCAGAGTGCGCGTCACAACATCCCTTTCTTGTCGGACCGGCCGTCTCTAGCGCTTGGGATTGTCCCGTCCAGCGTTTGACTGGATCTCAAGGTGCTTCCGGTCCGCTTCGAAGCAGGGATTCCAGATCGGCTCCGGCCCGAATCGCCCGACGAGGAAGTCCACGAGGGCGCGAACGCGCGCCGTGCTGGCGCGGCCGGGCGGCATCACCGCGTGAAGCCCGCTTTCCTGCAGCGCGAAATCGATCAGGAGCGGCTCGAGCGCTCTGCTTGCGAGCGCCTGAGACGCGATGAAGGTGGGTAGCAGGCAGAGGCCGAGCCCTTTTTCCGCAGCGACGCGGAGCATCTCGCCATTGTCGGCGCGCAGGCGCGGCTGAACCCGAATCGTCTCCCAGCGTGAGCCGATGCGGAAACGCCATTGTTCGTTGCCGTAGACGAGGATGTCGTGCGCGGTAAGATCGCGTGGATGGGCGGGCCGCCCGCGTCGCTCCAGATAGTCCGGGCTGCCGACCAGGATTCGATGCACCGGCGCGATCTTGCGCGCGATCAGCGCGGAATCTTCGAGCCGGCCGATGCGCACTGCAAGATCGAAACCGCCTGCGATCAGATCAACATTGCGATCGTCGAGGGAGATGTCGAGCTCGACCCGCGGATTGGCCGCGGCGAATTCGGCGAGCGCAGGCGCGAGATAGGAAATGCCGAAGGAAAGGGGAGCGGAGAGGCGGATAGCGCCGGCGACCTGGGTCATCGCGTCGGCCACGACCTCCTGCGCCGCCTCGAGTTCGGCGAGCACGTTGGATGCGCGTTCAAAATAGGCCTGGCCGGGGTCGGTCGGCTGCGCCCCGGCGGCGCTGCGGGTCAGCAGGCGCGCGCCGAGCTGATCCTCCAAGCGTGCGACACGGCGGCTCACGATCGATTTGGACATCCCCATCCGCTCTGCGGCACGCGAGAAAGCGCCGGTCTCGACCACCCGGACGAAGGCGAGGACATCCAGGAGATCGACCGCAGAGCGTTCCAGCATATGCAACACCAAGATGCGTTTGACAGGGCTACTCGCAACGCCGCTACGCCCATAGATGCTGTCGTGCAAGCAATTGGAGGCATTCATGACCAAGGTTCTCGTTCTCGACAGCGCCGCGACCGGCGATGCATCCGTCTCCCGCAAGCTGACTCGCGAGCTGGTCGACAGTCTCGGCGCCCGCGAGGGCGCGCTCACCATTGTCCAGCGTGACATCGGCGCCGATCCGATCCCGCATCTCACGGCCGAAACCGTTACGGCGATCCGCGGCGGCCCGGTCGAAAGCGATGCCGCCAGGGCAGCGCTGGCGCTCTCCGATCGATTGGTCGCCGAGTTGCGCGAGGCGGATCTCGTCGTGATCGGCGCGCCGATGTACAATTTCGGCATTCCATCGACGCTCAAGGCATGGTTCGACCACGTGCTGCGTGCCCGCGTCACTTTTCAGTATAGCGAGGCGGGCCCAGAAGGCCTGATGACCGGCAAGCGCGCCATCGTCGTCGAAAGCCGCGCCGGCCTGTACAGCGAGGGTCCTGCCGCCGCGATGGACAGCCAGGAACCGCATCTGCGCAACCTGCTCGGCTTCATGGGGATCACCGACGTGACGTTCGTGCGCGTCGAGAAGCTGGCCTTCGGTCCCGAAGCGGCCGAGGCGTCGCTCGCCCAGGCAAGCGAGCAGCTGCGCGAGCTCGCGCTCGCCGCCTGAGTGACGTCAGCCGGGCCAGGATCAAAGAAGCATGACCGCGACGGCGAGATCTGCCGCGACCGGTGCTCCCAAGAATCTATGGTTAAGAGCGACTTAACTCTCTTTATGCGGCACTGCTTACGGCCCTGTGCGTTTCCCAGGCATGCCGCTTTTCTACTTTCATTTCGAACATCAGGGCGTCCAGGTGAAGGACGAACAGGGCCTGTCCCTGCCCGATCACGAGGCCGCCTGGTATCAGGCGGTGCGCAGCGCCCGCGATCTGATCCGAGCCGAGCAGACGCTCGGCTGCGGGTGGGCAGGGCAGTGGGTGCAGATCGAGGATGAAGGGGGCATACCGGTGGACCGGATCCCCCTTGAGGAAATCGCGCGCTACGCCGGCGGGGTCTGACGCATTAGAGGGAGCGCGCCTGCCGCTCTCCTTCTCGCGTCAGTGCCGGCGAAAGATGCCTCTGACGACCTTGCGCGGCTCCGGCCGCACGACCAGCTCGAGGTCGCTTTCATGCAACGGGCTTTCGAACTCGCAGCCGGCGAGATTCTCGCGCCGCCAGACGACCCGGCTGCGCTTTGCCTCGAAACCCGACAATTTGAGCCACACTTCCGCGCCTTCGAGCACGTCGTCACCCACCTCGGCCTTGAAGCCGCCCGTCGAGATGTCGAGCAGGACCACCGGAGCGGTCTTGACGCCGGCCTCCCGCAGGGCCGCGGCGATGTTCACGATCCGCCGCACCGCCTTCCGGCCATCGCCGGTTGGAAGTTGAGACAGTTCTGCGTTGATGAACATTCGGGTCCTCCGGGGCGCACTCCAACCCGCGCTAGCGTCCGGACCGCTAAAATTCGGTTAGGAACGAAGCCCGTATCGCCCTCAATGCGGGCCGGAGCCGGGGCGCCGGCCCGCTCGAACCCGATAGGAGGGACCGCCGAGACGGCCTGCCATCTCTCGCGCCGAACCGGGCAAGAGAAGCCTGACGAACAAGGTTGACGCGTTGCCGACGCGGGTTCCCGGCGGGCGGCCTTAGATCCGTGCCGCTGGATTGCGCGACGCTCAAGGCGGAGCCGGCGGGAACTGTCTCCGCCCCTCGTTCGCGCCACGGAGTCGACGCTAATCCCGGCAGGGCACCGAAGCGTTTACGCGATCAGCCGCCGTTCCGCAGGCGCGGTGCGGCGCCGAGCGTCCGGGCAATCAACGCGTCCAGCTCGGCCAGGGTGAACGGCTTCTCGAGCACGGACGCTTCCGCACCCGCGGATTCGCGGAGTGCCCGGAGTGGCCCGTGGCCGGTCGAGAAGACGATCGGAAGATTGGCGTGGAGGTCGCCGATCTGGCGCGCCACTTCGGCTCCGTCCATGCCCGGCATGACGTAATCGAGGATCACCAGTTGGGGCGGCGCTTCACGAATGAGGGTGAGCGCCTGTTCGCCGGTCTCGGCCTCGCGCACCGGATAGCCAAGCTCCGCCAGCGCGCGGCTGATCGTTGCGCGGACCGGCGCTTCGTCGTCAACGACCAGAATCATCGCCGCAACGCCCGACGCTCACTCCGCGGCTTCGTAGAGGGCTCCGCGTCCGAGCAGACGATCGAACGCATCCGGGTAATTGCCGTATTCGGCAACGCTCCGGCGGCGATAGGTCGGCGCTGCCGGGGGCTTGCGGGCGGGAGCTTCGATGCTCGGCAGCGAGCGCGGCCGTGCGGTCGGCCGGTCGACCACCATCTGGTGAAACCATTCACCCGCATAAGAGCCGTCGAAGCGATGCACGCGCGGTCCGACGATGCGCCCGAGCGGCGCTCCGTCCATCCCGTAGATCGTCGTCTCGAAGACGAATCCGCGCGCCTCCCCATCGGTGCTGTAGACATACATCGTCATCACGCTGCCCCTCGTTCTTTGTTCCCCCGGAAACCTCCGGCACATCGCCATGACCAGCGTGTCCCGGCTGTACGGAAAATGAACATGCGCGATTTGTGCGGATGGATCAGTCGCTTAGGCGATGGGCCGTGCCGATGTGCGGGCGAGATGAAGCACGGGAACAGCCGCCCTACGATCGCCCTCAGGTGGTCATGACGGCGTAAAGCGTGGTGAAGCCGAACAGGATGATCCCGAAGGCGAGGATCATCATCCCGAAGATCAGCAGCGCATAATGAACGGGGTCCTCGTCTTCGCTGCTGGTCCTCGGCCTGGCGGCGGCTCCGCCGATCAAGCGGCGGACAAGGCGCTGGCGGAATGCCATGTGGAAGCCGACCACCGCGAAAAGCAAAGCGACCAGATCGACGGCGATAACATGCGCGGACATGAAGAATCTCCTGATGCCAGCTTCAAGCCTCAGGGACGGTGGTGGTTCCGCTCGCACGCGCCGTCGAATGAAGTCGATCAGTCGCTCGCCGGCGCGGCGCCCGGCTTTTCCAGGGTCGGGAATTTGATGCCGAGCTGATCCAGATAGGTGGGATATCGCGCAGGATCGTAGTAATATTTTCTGAGCTCGGGCTTGTAGCGGGCCATGGTCTCGCGGTTGAGGTCAATCGGCGGCGTGTCGGTGGCCGACAGCATGGGCTCGTATTTCTGGTCCTTGGTCTGGACGTTGGCGAAATAGTCCTTCGCCGCCTGCCGGAGCTTGGGCTTGGTGAGCAAATCGATGACCGTCATCGCGACGACCTTGGATCCGGCGACCACGCCCTTGTGGGCGATCGGAGTCGCCATTGCGATCGCGTTCGACCAATTGTGGCCGGGCAATTCCGGGATGTTGGAGGGATATCCGATGGTGATGGTCGGCACGACCCAGCTGACGTCGCCGATATCGTCCGAGCCGCCGCTCTTGGGCTCGGCGAGCGGCGGCTCGAACTTGTCGAGCTCCTTGGCCAGGCCCTCCTGCTTTTCCGCCGCGACGCTCTTCTGGACGGCCCTGGCGAACGCCTGCTCGTCATCGGTCCAGGCGGGCAGGCCGACCGCCTTGATGTTGGCATAGGCAGCTTCAGCCATCGGCTTGTTGAAGTGGCGCGGGGCGGCGGTGCCGAGGATGCGGCGCGTGACTTTCGTGTCGGTCATGGCGGCGGCCGCATCGGCGATCGTGTTGCCGATGGCGAAGTTCCTGGCGATGCCCTTGAAGTCTTGCTCGCGGAAATAGTACCAGACGGAGGCGCGCGACGGCACGACATTGGGCTGATCGCCGCCGTCGGTAATCACGTAGTGCGATCGCTGCTCCGCGCGGAGGTGCTCGCGCCGCATGTTCCATGCGACGTTCATCAGCTCGACCGCGTCGAGCGCCGATTTGCCGCGCCACGGGGCTCCGGCGGAATGGGCGGATTCACCGGCGAACGTATATTCTACCGAGACGAGGCCGGTTCCGGACGGGGCGCCCCAAGCGGTGCCCAGATTGTTGCTGACATGGGTGAAGATCACTTCGTCGACGTCCTTGAAGACGCCGTCGCGGACCATGAAGGCCTTGCCGCTGACCAGCTCCTCGGCAACCCCCGGCCACAGCACCAAAGTGCCCGCGATATTCTCCCGCTCCATCAGATCCTTAACTGCGAGCGCGGCGACCACGTTCACGGCCTGGCCGCTATTATGGCCCTCGCCATGCCCGGGCGCGCCTTCGACCATCGGCTCGCGCCAGGGAATTCCGGGCTTCTGCGACGCCTTCGGAATTCCGTCGATGTCGCTGCCGAGCGCAATCACCGGACCGCCGCTGCCATGGCTCCAGCGGGCCACCCACCCGGTCGGAAGGCCGGACGTGCCGCGCTCGACGGTGAAGCCGTTCTTTTCCAGCAGATCGGTGAGATAGCGCGAGGTTTCGACTTCCTGGAAGCCGAGCTCGCTGAAGCTGAAGATCGAATCGTTGATCTCCTGCGCAAGCTTGGTTCGAGCCTCGACACCGGCGATTGCCCGTCCCTTGAGCCCGCCTGGGCCCGCTGCTGCGCCCGGTGCAGCGAGGGTGAGTGCGGACCCGAGCAGAAGCGAAGCCACCATCTTGATCATCGAAAGCCCCCGAGCAGAATGTGGCCGGATCTGCCCGGTCCAAGGGCGGAGGGTGGAGGGTGCCGGGTCGCCGCGTCAATGGGCTATCGGTATGCATGCACGGTTCGACGGCCGTGGGGCAGGGAAGGCAGCGACATTCCGCCGAAAGAATTGAACCTCACACCGGCGCCTGATCCGCCTTGGATGTCATGCCGGCGCGGCGATGATGCCAGGACAGGATCGCGAACGCGCCGCGATGGGGACGCCACGCCTCGGAGAGTTCGCGCAGGCGTTTCTCGCTCGGACGTTCGGCAAGGCCGAGGATCACCCCCGCTTCGATCTGGACGGCGAGATCGCCGGCCGGCCAGACGTCGGTCCGTCCTTCGGCGAACAGAAGATAAACTTCGGCGGTCCACCGCCCGATGCCCTTGATGCGGACGAGCTCGGCAATTGCCTGCTCATCGTCCGTAGGCAGATGGTCGAAATCGATCCGGCCGGAGACCACCTCTTCGGCGAGGCTGCGGGCGTAGGCCATCTTCTGGCGGGACAGGCCGGCACCCCGCAGATCCTCGTCGCTCGCGGCTAGCAGTCGAACCGGCTCCGGCGGGTCGCCGACGACGGAGGTCAGCTTCGTCCACATCGACGTCGCCGACGCGACCGAGACCTGCTGGCCGACGATCGCGCGAAGCAGGGTATGGTAGCCGCGGTCGCTGATCCGAGGCTCGGGATAGCCGACGCGGGCGATCGCCGCCGCGATCTTCGGGTCGCGCGCTGCCAGCGCATCGAGCGCCGCTGCCAGATCCTCGGCCGATATCCCCATCCCTTACTCCCGTCTTGCCAATCCGGCGGTGGCCTAGCATAGCCCCGAGCCCGGCACTTCCCGCTTTTCCATCGAAGGACAGCAGAACAGACATGGCGCAGCTTACCATCGTCGGCCGCGACGGCACCGAGAAGACGGTCGAGGGCAAGAACGGCTGGAGCGTGATGGAGAACATCCGCGATGCCGGCTTCGACGATCTGCTCGCCCTGTGCGGCGGATGCTGCAGCTGCGCGACCTGCCACGTCCATGTCGATGCCGACTGGACCGATCAGCTTCCGAAGATGAGCGGGGACGAAGACGATCTGCTCGACAGCTCCAGCCATCGCGATGCCAGCAGCCGGCTTTCATGCCAGATCGAATTCGGTCCGGCGCTCGATGGCCTGCGGGTCACCATCGCGCCCGAAGATTGAGCTCGCGGCCGGGGTGAGTCTCCGGCTCAGAGCTGGAGCAGCGCTTCCGGTCGATTGGTGTCGAGCGGCCCCACCGTCCACTTGAGGGTCTTGCCAGTCGTCGAACGGGCCGGCCCGTCGCGCGTGTTGTTGGTCAGAATCTCGCTGTCGGTGGTGAGGGTGAATGTCCCCTCCGGCTTCTTGAGAGCCGCGTCGGCGCCGCCTGCCTGGCCCTGCATTGCCGCGCCGAGCGCCTTGAGCCCCCCGTCCGACGATTGCACGAACGCGGGCGCGACGATCCGGACGCGATTGCCGGAGGGGCGGCCGACCTTCACGAACGGGATCACCATGTCGACTTCGGGGAAGACCGGAAACACGAAGTCGTGGTCCAGCCGGCCGCTCAGCTCATATTGAACGTCGAACACGCCATTGCCCTTGTGGCGGACGCTCTTCCAGCCGGCATTGCCTTGCAGCCGGCGCGCGAACTCCTCCATCGTCTTGGGATCCGAAGGATCCATGCCGCCAAACATCTGCTTGGCGACCTCGGCTTCCTGCTTCTTCTTGGCGGCGCGCTCGGCGGCGCCGGCCTCATATTCCTTGCGCTTCTCGGCCAGCTCGGCTGGGGTGCAATCGCGCGGCTCGTCGCTTGCCGCGTCGGCCTCGGCATCGGCCTCCGCCTCCAAGCTATCATCTGCTGCGGCTCCGGTACAGATCTGGCCCTCCGGGTCGAACGGTTCCTCCTCGGTTGCCGCGGCGGCCGCCGCCGAGCCCGGCGAGACGAAGACCAGCTCGCCCGCATATTTGTAGGTGAAGCTGCCGTCCTTGCGGACATCGAGCGACGCATCGAAGCGGCCTGGAGTCAGCAGGCATGCAGCAGCGAGCAAGGCCAGCGCACCGGCCGCGACGATCCGAAACAGCTTCATGGTCTTCCCCCCTCAGTGACCGTCTGGTCGTTACCGCACCAGCTGGCGATCATCCGGCCGCCGCATTGCTCCATGCAAGCGGCACTCGCCTTCGTCAGGCCGTGCGCGCCGCGTAAAGTGCAATAGCGGCCGCGTTCGACACGTTCAGGCTCTCGATCCTGTCGCTGATCGGCAGCTTCGCCAGGGAGTCGCAATGGAGTTGCGTGTTGTGGCGCATGCCTTCGCCCTCGGCGCCAAGCACCAGCGCGACTCGCTGCGGGCCCAGAGCCTCCTTCAAGGTCGTTTCCGCTTCGCCGGTGAGGCCGATCCGCCAGAAGCCCGCTTCCGCCATTTCATCCAGCCCGCGCGCCAGGTTGACGACCCGCACCCACGGCACCGTCTCGAGCGCACCGCTCGCCGCCTTGGCGAGGGCGCCCGATTCCGGCGGAGCGTGGCGATCCTGGGTGATGACCCCGAGCGCGTCGAACGCCGCCGCGGTGCGGAGAATGGCGCCGACATTGTGCGGATCGGTGACCTGATCGAGCACGATCAGCGGCCGGCCGTCCTCTGCCTGATCGAGCAACTCGGCAAGGAGGATGTCTTCCAGACGTTCGACCTCGGCGACGATGCCCTGGTGCGGCGCATCCTTGGGCACGAGCCGGCCGAGATCGGCGGCATCGGCATAGGTGACCGGGATCGACGGATCGAAATCGAAATCGGCCGCGGCTTCGCGCGTGACCGAGATCCGCACGATCCGGCGCTCGGGATTTGCGAGCGCGGCGGCGACGGCGTGGCGTCCCCAGAAGCGGGGGCGGTTTTCGGGTTTGCTCTGCTGGCGGGCTTTACGGCGCATGTCCCCCCAATGGCGAGGCGCGCCGGTGCTGGCAAGGGCCCGGCGGAGGCGGCACCCATGGACCCGCCATGCGTTTTCTTGGTAAAAGACGAGCAAGGCGAGGAGCCCGCGATGAACAACGCAGTGGATCAGGTCGTCACCGGATTGGCCCTGCTGATGATGCCCTTCATCGGCCTCGCCGCCGCCGCGCACGAGGCGGAGGATGGATCGAGCGGCGAGTCGGCGCTGATCGCCATCGCTTCGGCCGTGATCATGATCCAGCTCGCGCGGCACTTCTGGCACGTCCACCGCGCCTGGCGCCTCCACCGAGCCCGCTGATCGATCTTGTCTCCTCGATCCTCGGCCTCTTCCCCGTGCGGGAAAGAGGCAGGAACGGCGGGCGTTCTCGGTCGTGCGCGTCGTTAGAACTGGAAGTTCGCCCCGAAGGTGAACGTCCGCCCGATCCGGGTCTCGAACAGTGTGTCGGTACGGACGCTGTCGATGAACAGGCTGTTGCGCTCGTCGGTGAGGTTCTGAGCCTCGAGGATGAGCTTGAACTTCTTGGTGATGTTGTACGAAGCGGAAGCGTCGACGAAGGTGTTTCCGCGATTGCCCTGATAATCGTTGCCGTTCGCGCCGATGATCCCACGGATATAGGGGCCGCGATAGCTCGCCGTCGCACGGATGCTGAACTTGTCGTCCTCATAATAAAGCGTGCCGCTCGCCGCGTCCTTCGACAGGCCGACGAGATCGGCATTGTAGGTGCCGCCCGACTGCAGGATATAGTCGATCTTCGAGGTGACGTGGGTGTAATTGGCCAGCAGGCCCAGATTGGAGAGGAAGCCCGGCAGAAAGTCGAGCTGCACCTGCGCATTGACCTCGAAGCCCTTGAGCGGTCCGCCGGGCGTGTTGAGCGGCTGGCGGATGGTGAAGATGTCGGTCGGAACCGAGTTGGTTCCGTTGAGCAATTCGTCGGGCAGTCCGAGCTGGTTGAACGGGATCTGGTTCGACGCCGTCTGGATGAACGATTTGATGTCCTTGTGGAAATAGGCGACGGACAGCAACGATCCCGGTCGGAAATAATATTCGAGCGCGACGTCGAACGTGGTTGCACGGATTGGATTGAGGAACGGGTTGTTTGCGGTGCCGTTGCGCGTCGTCGCGGTGATCGAAGCCGAGCTCGGAGTAAGCGGGCCATATTCCGGCCGCGACATGACATCGGCGAAGGAGAGGCGGCCGAGCAGGGTCGGCGTGAATTCGAACACCAGATTGACGGACGGCAGCCAGTCTTCATAGGAGCGGTTCACTTCGTTGGCGATCGCCGTCACGCCTGTCGGACTGCTCGCGAGAGACTGGGAGAGGTAGCCGACCGAACGCTGACCGGTATGGACGTAGCGCACGCCGAGATCGCCGCGGATCGGGAACGGCAGGAAGTCGCGCGTGTCGAAATTCACCATCACGTAGGCGCTCTTGACGCGCTCGCGGATCTGGGAGGTGCCGCTGCCGCAATCGGCCGTGGTGCAGAAATCGAAGCTGTCCGGGAATCCGAAGGTCTGGCGCCACTTGTCGGGATCGATCGCGGCCCAGCTCGCCGGCGCACCCATTCCGAACAGATTGTCGACGCCCTCGATCTGCCGGGTGAGGCTGGCGAGGGTGGTTCCCGACGGAAGCGCACGCGTGACGTTCTGGCCCAGATACAAAGCGGCCGTGCGCGCCCGGCTGTCGCCTTCCCGCCACTGCCCGCCCATCTTGATCGAGAAATTGTCAGCGATCTCGTAGGTGCCGTTCAGTTCGAACGTCTTGTTGTCGATGACGTTGCGGGACGGTTTGCCCTGGGTGCTGAAGCCGCCGAGCACGGTGCCGTCGGCAAGCGGCGGCGCGTAGGCGAAATTGCCGGGATTGGAGACGTCGAAGCCGAAGCCGATGGTCGGAACGGTCTTGCCGTCGCGATAATCGATCACGAAATTGTCGGTGTCGATCGCATCGATGAAGGTCTGGAGGCGCTCCTTGCCGTCCCAGAGCGAGCGCGAGATACCGAACATGCCGTCGATCACGAACGCGTTGGTAAAGCGGTGCTTGAAGTTCAAATTGACCTGCTTGAACGTGGAGACGAAATGGTCCTCCAGACCTTCCGAGCGGACGTCCACGCCGTCGAACAGCCCGTAGACCAAAGATCCATTCTCGTCGAATTCGATGTCGCGCACCGACACCATCGGCTGCCCGTTGTTGTTGACGTTCCGACCGAAGGACAGGCCGGCGATATAGTTGTCGCGGCGGGTGACGTCGTAGCGCGAGAACAGGCCGTCGATCGAGATGTCGGTGTCGTCGCTCGGCTGCCATTGCAGGGTCAGGGTCGCGGCATAGCGCTTGTTGTCCTGCTCGGAATTCACGAATCGCGGGATCCGGGGGAAGAAGGCACCGCTGCCCGGCGTGTTCGGAGCGGCCGCACTGCGCAGCGCCATGATCCTGTTGTAGGCGGCGACTGTGCCCGTGCGGGGATTGTTGGTGCTGCACATCGTCGCCGTTGCGCCCTTTGCCGCTTGTGCGGTCGGGGACGGGCTGATCGGCGCGACTCCGATCGGGGTACAGAATGGCTGCGCGGCGGCACCGGTACCGAGCTGATTGCCGCCCAAAGTCGAGGACAGGATGTCGACCGCGGAATAGCCGACTTCGCGGATGTTGCGGCTGGTATAGGCGACCGAGCCGAGGATGCCGAACGAGCCGAACTGCTTGGACACGAGCAGCGAGGCGCGCGGATCGACCTTCTTGCTGAGCTCGTTGTAGACGCCGCGTGCGGTCGCGCTCAGCACCAGATCCTGCTTGAAGTCGAACGGCTTGGGTGCCCGCAGGTCGACGGTCGCGCCGAGCGAGCCTTCCTCGACATCGGCGGACGTCGTCTTGCGCACGGTCAGCGACGAGAAGATCTCCGACGGAAAGACGTTGAAATCGAAGCTCCGGCCGGAATTTCCGGCGCCATAGATGTCGGACGATCCGGTCTGCGAAGTGCCTTCCATGCCGTTGATGCGGATCCGGGTGAAGCCGGCGCCGAGCCCGCGGACCGAGATGTTGCGACCCTCGCCGCCGTCGCCGCGCGACAGCGAAACGCCGGGAATGCGCTGCATCGATTCGGCGAGATTGCTGTCGGGGAACTTGCCGATATCTTCGGCAACGATCGTGTCGATCGCAGCGGTCTCGTTCCTTTTCAGATTGAGTGCGCTGTTGAGCGACGCGCGGAAGCCGGTGACGATGATGCCTTCTTCCGCAGCCGTCCCGTCGGTTGCACCGTCGGAGACCTCAGGATCCTGCGTATCGGCCACCGGCGCTGCGCTCTCTTGCGCCGCGGCGGGAGCCGCCCAGCCAGTGCTCATGATCAGCGCCAGCGCAGAAGCGCCGAGCCAGGCAGTCTTCACCGGACGTAACTCAATCCCCGTCTTCATCTGGCTTCCTCTCCTGTTGGTACCGGCCGCTTGTGCGGCTCTCGACCGTCTCATTCCTTAGTATTTCGTCCCATATTATGCACAAGGTTGATCCATCTCCAAAGGAAAATATCGGATTATTCATACAAATCTAAGTTGCCGTAGAAGACTGGTTTTTTAGTCTTGGGAACATGCAAACGTGATTGAGAGCGTAACGAAACCGGTGGATCGTTGCTCGCCGAGCGCCACTCTGCGGCTGGGCGTGTCGAGGCTGCGACTGGGCCGCTGCACAAGCCTTGCCCATCCTGCGATGAGGCGCGACGGTTGTTGCTCCGTGACCTGGTAAGGAGAGCATCATGGAAGCGCAGGAACTGCACCGCGGACGACTGATCGATCACCTCCAATTGGTCGTCAAAGACCTCGCCGCCAGCCGACGTTTCTACGAAGCTGTGTTCGATGTGCTCGGTATCCCGATCGGCGGCTCCGCCGAGGATTATTTCTGGGCCGACGAGCTGTTCGTATCGACTGCGGAAAGCGAAGCCGCGCAGGGGAAATTGACCGGGCGCCATCATCTCGCCTTTCAGGCTGCGGACCGCGCTGCGGTCGAGGCGTTCCACAAGGCCGGTCTGGCCGCCGGCGGCCGCGACAATGGTGCCCCGGGAGAGCGTCCCTATCATCCCGGCTATTACGCCGCCTTCCTGCTCGATCCCGACGGGAACAATATCGAAGCGGTTTTCCACGGCGAGGCAAACCGCAGCGCCCCCTCGGTCACGATCACCTTCTAAGGGCCGTTCCTTTCGCCGGCCGGCGCTGCAAGGGCTTTGCAGGACAGACGGCTTGCGCCAGAGCGGCGATCGGTCGTGCTGTGCGGCCGGGACGGGAGCAGGAATGCAACAGGACAGTCGGCCGGAGGAGGGTTGGTTCGTCGATCTCAGCCATGACATCGAACATGGCATGATCACCTACAAGGGGCTGCCGGCGCCCTTGATCTGCGATCACCTGTCGCGGGAAGCCTCGCGGGCGATCTATGCCGAAGGCACCGAATTCCAGATCGGCCGGATCGAGATGGTCGGCAACACCGGTACCTATCTTGATACGCCGTACCACCGCTATGCCGACGGTTTCGACCTCGCCGGCCTTTCGCTCGAGGCCGTGTCCGATGTGCCCGGCATTCTCGTGCCCGCGCTCGGACAAACGTCGGTTGGATCGGAGCCGTTCGAAAGCGTGGATGTTCGCGGCCGGGCGGTTCTGGTTCATACCGGCTGGGACCGCCACTGGCGCACCGATGCCTATTTCGAAAGCCATCCCTTCCTTACCGAGGCCGCCGCGATCTGGCTGCGCGATGCCGGCGCGGTCCTGGTCGGCATCGATTCGCACAATATCGACGACATCTCGGGATCGACACGGCCCGTTCATTCTGTGCTGCTCGCGGCCGGCATTCCGATCGTCGAGCACATGACCGGCCTCGAGCGGCTTCCCCGCGAGGGCTTTCGATTCACGGCGGTTCCGCCGAAGATCCGCGGCATGGGGACCTTTCCGGTTCGTGCCCACGCCAGGATCGAGCGCACCTGACAGATCCCACGAGAAGCTTACAGCCGGCGCCATTCTGCGCATGTGAGGAGATGTCCATGAGCGAAAAACCCTCTTTCACCTTGCAGCGGCTGGGCTGGACCGACGAGATCCTCGATGTGATCGATTGCCCGGGCGGCGCGATGACCTTGCGCGCCAGCTACGGCTCGGGCCTTGCGCGCCGGCCCGACGATCCGCCGGGGATTGTCTGGGCGGTCGGCGACCGCGGCCCCAACCTCAAGATCAAGACGCTCCTCGATCTTTACGGGCTGGAGCATCTCCGCCCGCTGGCGGCGATGTCGGGGGCGAAGATCATGCCGCGGACCGATCTCGGACCGGCGCTCGCCCGCTTGCAGGTGGTGGAGGATCGCATCAAGCTCGCCGCGGTGTTGCGCCTGCGCGACGGCAACGGCGTAGCCGTTTCAGGTCTGCCGATGCCGCACGGCGATCATGCGATCTCCGAACCGGCCCTGGACATGGATGGTCAGCCGATCTCCGCCGATCCTTCCGGCCTCGACACCGAGGGCATTGTCGCCTTGCCCGATGGGAGCTTCTTCGTCGGCGATGAATTCGGACCTTCGCTGGTCCATGTCGGTGCCGGCGGCGACGTGATCGCGCGCTTCGTTCCGGCCAACGTGCCACTCGGCGGCGCCCGATATCCCGTTCGGCCGATCCTGCCTGCGATCGCCTCGCGGCGGCAGATCAATCGGGGCTTCGAGGCGATCGCGGTCTCCGCCGACGGCGCCTTTCTGTTTCTCGCGTTCCAGAGCCCGCTCGCCCATCCCGATCCGCAGACGCATGCGGCCGCCCGGCACGTGCGCTTGTGGAAGCTCGATGCCGCGACGTTGCGTGTCCGTGCCCAATATCTCTACCCGCTCGATCCGCCCGAAAGCTTCCTGCGCGATGCGCGGGACGAGGCGATCGGATGGAGCGACCTCAAGGTGAGCGAGCTCGTCTGGCTGGGCGAGGACAGTCTGCTGGTACTCGAGCGCGCCTCCCGCACGACGAAACTATACCGTGTCGATCTGCGCGCCGCGTCCGCGCTAGGGTCGGAGCATCTCGATATCGAGACCCGGCCCACCATCGAGGAACTGAGCGCGGCCGCTGCGCCCTTGCCGGAACTGGACAAGCGGCTGTTGTTCACGAGCGACGATGTTCCGGAGCTGCCAGCGGACATCGAAGGAGTGGCCGTGCTGTCGCCACGCACGCTGCTGCTGGTCAACGACAATGATTTCGGCGTGGAAGGCGCCGAGACCAGCTTCTGGAGACTCGAGTTCGCGGACCCGGTTCTGGCGTGAGGAGTGGAGTGCCTGCCGCGGGGTCCGTCGCCGGCCTTTCCTCTCCCCTGAAGCGGAGAGCGCCCTATAGACGGCGTCGATGATCGACCGACCTGAACTGCCGCCATTGCTCGAGCTCGACCAAATCAGCGTGATGCGCGGCGAGCGGCTCGTGCTCGATCGCCTCAACCTTCGCATCGAGCAAGGCCAGCATATCGCGATCCTTGGCCCCAATGGTTCCGGCAAATCGACCCTGCTCGGGCTCCTGACTCGCGAACATTATCCGCTCGGCGGGCGGCAAATCCGGGTGCTCGGGCGCGATCGCTGGAGCGTTGCCGATCTCAGGCAGGTGATCGGCATTGTCTCGCCGTCGCTGCATGCGGATCTCGCCGGGCGCGAGACGGGCAGAGGCCCGCTCAGCGCCTTCGACGCCGTCGCTTCGGCCTTTTTCGGCGCGAGCGGCGTCTGGCAGCACCACGTCCTCACCGCCGAGATGCGAAGCCGCACCGGTCGGGCGCTCGAACGGATCGGCATCGCCCATCTCGCGGCCCGAGACATGGCGACCATGTCGACCGGCGAAGCCCGCCGCGTGCTGATCGCCCGCGCGCTCGTCCACGAACCCCGCGCCTTGTTCCTGGACGAGCCATGCGGAGGCCTCGATCCCGGAACGCGCCGATCGTTCCTGGAAACGCTCCGCGGCCTCGCGCGCGGCGGAACAACGTTGATCATGGTCACCCACCATATCGAGGAGATCCTGCCCGAAATCGACCATGTCGTGACGATCAGAAACGGCGCGGTGACCGGAGACGACAGCAAGGCCCGGTTGCTCGACGCCGCCAGCCTGAGCGCCTTGTTCGATGCCGATGTGACGCTCGACTGCGTCGACGGCTGGTATTCCGCCCGCTTCGCCTGAGACCCGGCCGCTCCGGCAGATCAATCAGAAATCTGCGCCGTTGACCTTGTTCACGGTCAGCGCGTCGAGGTCGGCGGATGGCACGCAGCGCAGGTTTACCGCCCGCGTTTCGCTTCCGTCCGGAGAGGCGCCTTCCGCGAACGGCTGAACTCCGCATGTCCGACAGAAACGATGCCGGAGCCGGTGCGTGTTGAACGTATAGGTCTGGAGGGCCTCACCGCCCGCTGTCAGCTGGAAACGGGATGCGGGCACGAAGGTCAGCAGAAAGCCCTTGCGGCGGCAATGCGAGCAATTGCAGCTCATCGCCTCGGGAGGAATGTCGCCCTCGACCTCGAACGCAACGGCTCCGCAATGGCAACTTCCCTCGTATGACATGTCCGCTCTCCCGGTTTTCGGGACGCTACAAGGCAACAGGACCGCTTTCCAGCTCAGCCGGTCGCGTTCCTGCATCGGCTTGGCCACCAAGGAAGAAGGATGGATCACGCCTTTTGCGGCGGATCGGCGCAGCTCAGCCGGCTGCCGGGGCCGCTGCGCCGTTCCGGGCTGGTCGCCGTCGCCGGAGCCGCCTGCGAAGTGGCGCGTCGATCCCATATTCGATCACCGTGGAGACGAGCAGGATCACGACTATCGTGCCGCCCCATCCGAGGCTGCCCGGCTGCCACGAGGCGGCCAATTTGAGGATCGGATAATGAACTGCGTAGAGTGGGTAGGAGACGGCCCCGAGCCAGGCGGCCAAGCCCGCCAGGCTCTTCGGCACGACGGCATTCGTCGAAAGAGCGGCCATAACTGGGAATAACAGGAAAACCGCGAACAGGACCCGCAGCGCGCCGAAGCCGCTATTGGGTGCCAACAGGAAGATGCCGAGGACAAATACCGGAAATGCCGCGGGCCATGCGGGCAGAACCAGCGTGTTCGACGAGGTCAGCCTGTAGATCAGCAGCCCGATGCCATAGCCCCAGGCGACCCGCGCAAAGCCGCCGAAGAAGCTGTCTCGCCCCCAGCCCACGCCTGGACCAGAATGAATCCAGGTTGCGGCGAGGAAGGCCAACCCGGCCAGCGCGACGGCGATGACGAGCTTCGACGTCGTCAACTTTCTCGCGCACGCCGCATGGGCACCGTTGATCACGATCTCAAAAAACAGGCTCCACAGCACCTCGTTCAGCGGGAACAGGGCCGGCGTCGAGAAATCCGGGATCAGCAGGAACTGAGCGAAGGCGGGCCACGTCGGCGAGGGGGCTGCGAGGACTGCGGCCAAGCAGCCAAGCGCGAGAACCGGGTAGAGCCGCACGATACGCAGCGTCATGAAGGCCCGCCACGACATGCCGGCGAGGATCCTGGGTTCGTAAGCGCGTCCGATGACGAAGCCGCTCATGATGAAGAACAGATCGACGGCCAGATACCCGTAGGCGCCGACCTGCGGCCGGTTTGCAATCGCCCCGATGTGGGTGAGTACGACCGCAAGAGCGGCTATCCCTCGGAGGGCGTCCAGTGTGAGAAGATGGTCGGAATGACGCTTTTCGACGATACTCAAACAAACCCCATCAACATGCGGGTGAAATCAGCATCGTCTGGAAAGACGGCAGTGGCTTTCGCTCAGCAGCGCGCGCGACGGATCGGCGACACGCCGTGTCGGGCCAAGCCCTCCGTGCAGCGGATCTGGAGCGGGTGAAGGGAATCGAACCCTCGTCGTAAGCTTGGAAGGCTTCTGCTCTACCATTGAGCTACACCCGCTCGGCCCGCTTCAGGCGTCTGGTGGACAGGGCTGGATTCGAACCAGCGTACGTCCATGACGGGCAGATTTACAGTCTGCTGCCTTTAACCACTCGGCCACCTGTCCAGGGGCGCCCGAAGCGAGCGGGGGGCTCAATGGCGGACCCGCAGGCGCCTGTCAACGCGTCGATTGCGAACTCGGTCGCTTGATGGCCGTATCGGCCGTTGCGCGCTGCCAGACGCGGACGTGATCCACCTCCATCCGCTGCGGCAAAGCGGCATCGTCGATCCCCTGGGCGCCGCCCCACGTGCCGCCGACGGCGACGTTGAGGATCAAGTAATGCGGGGCGTCGAACGGCCATTCCGCGGGATCGTCCGACGGCTTGTCGAAGGTGAACACAGCGGCGCCGTCGATGCCGATCCGGATCCGGTCCGGCTGCCAGTCGAGCTGATAATCGTGGAACGCGCCGCAGACGTCGGTGACTTTGCGGTTGGCGGTCTTATGCGTGCCCTTGACGTGATTGAAGGCGGCCGTGTGGATCGTGTGGTGAACCACGCCCGGCTCGTAACCGACATGCTCCATGATGTCGATCTCGCCGTCTGTCGGCCAACCGCGCTTGCCCTGGTCCGCGAGCGTCCAGATCGCCGGCCAACTGCCGCGCCCGCAGGGGAGCTTGGCGCGTACCTCGAAGAAGCCGTAGGTCCAGTTCGCCTTGCCGCGGGTGACGAGGCGCGCCGACGTATAGGCCTGGCCGCCCCAATCGGGTAGGGTGCGCGCCGCGTCCGGCTCGCGATGCGCCTCGATGATCAGCCGGCCATTCTCGACGCGCGAATTCTTCCGCCGGGCTTCGGCATAATATTGCTTTTCGTCATTGTACCAGCCGCGCTTGTTGGCTTCGGTGTCGTAGCTCCACTTCGCGGCATCGGCGAGGCCGTCTCTGTCGAACTCGTCCGACCAGACCAGTTGATAGGTCGGTTCCGGCGCCAGCGGGACGTCGGGCGCCACGAGCAGAAGGATCGGCAGCAAGATCATCGGGCGCTCCGTTTAAGGGCAAAGAGGGGGGACTTGCGCCAGCTTTCGTCGAGTTCGCTTGTCCACGCACCGAGAACGCCAGGACGGCTGCCCTCGATCTCTGCCGCAAGGGCGGGAATGTCGCAGGCGCTGTCGTACACGCAGTAAAGCTTGATGTGACGTTCGACGTCCGGGAGCAGATCGGCGCCGGCGAGAGCGTCCGCGGCCGAAACTCCCGGTGCTTTCGCGGCAAGCAGCGTATCGAGGCGTCCGCGCAACACGCGGATGCGTTCGGCGGCCGACGGGATCCGGCCGGTCTGCGCGATTTCGGAGCCGAACGCCGCGCGGACAAAGGCAGCGCGCGCAGTGGCGCCGTCGCGCAGGATCGCCGGGCCGCCGCCCGGCTCGGCCGATTGCATCAGCGCCCCTGCGAGGCGAAGTCCGCTCGGCGTCGCCTCGACGAAATAGGGGAACATCGGCGTGTCGGCGAAGGCGCCCGACACATAGGCCGAAGAGCTGTCCGGCACGGCCAGAACGGGTCGGGAATGTCCCGGCACGGTCTCGAAGCCGATCGGATCGCCGTCGCCTTGCTCCAGCCGCCAGGCAACCGTCGGCGAGACCGGATCGCCGGTCATCGTGCCGGAATAGACGAGGTGCGTGATGCAGCAATGCGCGCCGCCGCTCCAGAACCAGGCATGGAGATCGTCCGCGCCGTCTCCGTCGAGATCGCGGGGCGGGAACAGGCCCCAATCCTGGGCACGCGGATCGCGTTCGCGGTGGACGACCGTTCCCGCGCGGGAGAAGAGAAGAGACAGGTTGTCCGGAGTGCCGGTCGGGCGGACGGCCAGTCCATTCCAGCGGACCTCCTCGGAGTCGGTCACCGGGCGCGCGGGTATCGACAGGTCGGGTGCGGAGCAGGCGACGATCGCAACGATGAGCGGGAGCGGGAAAAGGGGAGCGGCGCGCGTCACGTGCCGAGGCTTAGAACATTTTCAACCCGGCTCGAAGCCTGTCGAGTGACAAAATGTTCGTTGATTGGCGTTGCAGCGCCTTCAATGCGGCTCAGCCCTTCGCCTTGTCGGGGATCAGCCAGGTCATCAGTTCGCCGAAGGGGATCGGCTGGTTGAAGGCGATCCCGGCGAGGCCGTCGCCGGACCAGCGCACAGCGCCCTGCAACGGCCGGAACCGTTCCATGGTGATGACGACCTGGGCGCCGGACGGCAGCGGCTCGTCGGTCTCCACCTTGACGCCGCCTTGCGAGATATCATGGGTGTTGACGCCGTACAGGCGGGCGCCGCAGCGGACGGTGGCGAGGCGATCGACCTCGACCCGTGGCATCCTCGGAGTCCAGCCATTGTCGACAAGCGCCTGGCTCGAAAGCATTTCGGCGACGTCGATCGGCGCGTGGAACTGGATGCCGATGTTCGATCCTTCGGCCCAGCGCACCACGCCCTTGATGGGCTTGTTGCCCTTGAGCTCGACCGCCACCTGCTCTCCGTTGACGTGGCGGGAGTAGACATGCGCCATCAGCCCTCCGGCGGAAATATTCCGGATGAGGCAGAGCTCGCGGCCGCGCGGCCCGATCAGGCCGCCGACGCGCAGGATCGTCATGTGCCGCCGGCTGGTACGCCGCTCCGACGGCTCGGGCGTTTCCGAGCTGAACGAGTAGGTCGTCTCCTCATGTTCTTCGTGCGACAGCATCGAACCTCTTTCCACCATCGAGTAACGACTCCGGCACCCACCCCGTCAGGATCTCCGATTAACCGGTGTTTGGTTTAAGGTTTCTTACGGATACCCGCTGGTAATCCACGAAGGCGCCGATCCGGTGCAGGTTCGTGGGTGACAGGCCGGCGATCCGTCATTCACGGTCTGCTTACGCTTTTGGTTTAGGCGGCAGGATCATGGACGCGGACACTAGGAACAGCACGCTGCCTTTTTCGGACGATCGGCCGGTTTCCGCCGTCGGTCCGATGGTCGGCCTGTGCGGGCTCGCCGGTCTGATCGGCTGGGTCGTGATCGCGCGAGCGTTCGAATATTCCGGCCCGAACGCCTCGCTGTGCGCCATGCTCGCCTGTGCTGCGCCGATGATCCTGTGGTCGGTGCTGGTCGACAAGGTTCACCTCCGGGCGTCGACCGGAATCAACTGGTCAGCTCCACCACGACCCTGGCGGGAGACGTTCCACATCAGCGTCGCCAAGCTCACCGGCCTTTGGGCGGTGTGGGCGGCGATCGCCTTCCTCTACTGCCTTGGTCGCTGGTATTGGGAGGATCCCTATCTGTTTGCGATGCGGCTGCTCGGCATGGCTGTGGGGCCGCTCGTCCTCTTCTCCGTCCCTTACGTCCTGTGGATCGACCGGCGGCTTGCCGATCCGCGTGACGGCAGCTGGCATTTCGGCCAGTTCGTCATCGGCCGGACGAGCCTGGTCGACCGCGACATCGTGCAGGATTATCTGCGCAGCTGGGCGGTCAAGGGCTTCTTTCTCGCATTCATGATTACGATCGTTCCGGGGAACTGGTTCAACGTCGTGACGCCGCGCGCTGAGGAGATCGGCACCAACATCCTCACGCTGACGCGTTGGCTGGTCAGCTGCATGTTCATGGTCGACACCGTGTTCGCCACGGTGGGTTACGCGCTCACCCTGAAGCCGCTCGATTCCCACATCCGCTCTGCCAACCCCTATGCCGCCGGCTGGATGGCGGCTCTGATCTGCTACCCGCCATTCATCATGATGGGGGAAGGGCGGCCGCTCAATTACCATCCGGGCACGATGGGCGACGATGGTTGGGTCTACTGGCTCGACGGCTATCCGCTACTCATCGCCTTGTGGGCGTTGCTTCTGGTGATGCTCACCGCAGTCTATGCATGGGCCACGGTGGCGTTCGGGATCCGCTTCTCCAACCTCACCCATCGCGGCATCCTCACCAATGGGCCGTACCGGCTGACCAAGCATCCGGCCTATGTCTCCAAGAACCTGTTCTGGTGGCTGGCGACGCTTCCCTTCTTCGCGACGACCGGCAACCTCAACGATGCGATCCGCAACACGATGCTGCTGGCGATGGTCAGCGGCGTCTATTACTGGCGCGCCCGCACCGAGGAGCGGCATCTGATGGCCGATCCCGTCTATCGCGACTATGCCGCCTGGATGGAGCGCAACGGTCCGCTCACCCGCTTGCTGCGCAGGATGTCCGGCCGGCGTGTGCCTGCGACGGTTCCTGCGGAATGAAGTTCAACGCGATGTTCCAGCTTTCTCGGAAGCCGCGTTCAGGGCCAGCCCGAGCTGCTGCGCGTCATAAGGCTTGTGCACGAAGTCGAATTCGGCACCGGCACCGGCGATGATCTCGTCACTATAGCCGCTGGCGAGCAGGACCGGCAGCTCAGGGCGATTGGCCCGCGCCCTCCGGGCCAGCTCGACACCGCTTATCCCGGGCATGACGACATCGCTGAACAGGATGTCGACAGGGTCTCGCGCCAAGATCGATAGCGCCGCCTCCGCTTCATCCGCCTGGATCACCGTGTGGCCAAGGTCTTCAAGGAGAGTGGCAGCGAACTCCCGCACATGATCATTGTCCTCGACGAGCAGGACCTTCAGCGTTCGTGACGGCTCGATTGCCTGCGGCGTGCCGTCGGCAGGCGCCGCCGAGTTGGTCGTGCGGGGCAGCAGCAGCCGGATGGTCGTGCCCTCACCGAGCCGGGAGTCGATCTCGGCGCGACCGCCGGATTGCGCGGCGAAGCCGTGGATCTGGCTCAGGCCGAGGCCGGTGCCCCTGCCGACCGGCTTGGTTGTGAAAAAGGGCTCGAACACCCGGGCCTTCACTTCGTCGCTCATTCCTTCACCGGTATCGCGAAGGGAGATGCAGACCCAGTCGCCGTCGGCATCGCTGCGGTTGGCGGTGGAAAGCACGATGCTGCCGCCATTGGGCATCGCGTCGCGCGCGTTGAAGGCGGCGTTGAGCAAGGCGGTTTCGAGCTGGGTGCTGTCGACCTCCACCGGCCAGAGCGAGGGGGCAAGATCGAGCTGTACCTGGATGCTCCCGCCGAGCGTGCGCGAGAGGACTTCGCCGAACGCGTCGAGGCGGACGTTGAGCGCGACCACTTCGGGCTTCAGCGCCTGTCGCCGGCCGAAGGCGAGCAGGTGGCTGGTCAGCATCGCCGCGCGATCGGCCGTCTCAGTGATCGCATCGAGGTAGCGGCGCCGCTTCTCGTCGCTCAGCGTCTCGCGGCGGAGCAGATCGGCCGAGCCGCGGATCACCGTCATCAGATTGTTGAAGTCGTGGGCGATGCCACCGGTCAGCTCGCCAAGCGCCTGCAGCTTCTGCGACTGCAATAAAGCCATACGTGTTTCCTCCAGCTCCTGCTGGGCAAGATAGCGCTCGGTGACGTCTCGGGTGACCTTCGCGAAGCCGATGTGACGTCCCGCATCGTCGTAGATCGGATCGATGACGACGCTGGCCATGAAGCGTGTGCCGTCCTTGCGCAGCCGCCAGGCCTCTTTTTCATATTTGCCCGCGCCGAGCGCCGTCGCAAGCGCCCGGGCAGGCTCGCCGCACGCCCGATCCTCGTCGGTGTAGAATTGGGAGAAATGCTGACCGACGATCTCGCCCGCCGAATAGCCCTTGATCGCTTCCGCGCCCGAATTCCAGTTGGTCACGCGCCCGTCGGGATCGAGCATGTAGATGGCGTAATCGCGCACGCCCTGGACGAGCAGGCGGAAGCGCCGCTCGCTTTCGCGCAAGGCCTCGTCAGCCTGTTTGCGCTCGGTGACGTCCCGGGTGATCTTGGCGAAGCCGATCAGATGGCCGTGGTCGTCACGAATGGGGTCGAGCACGACATGCGCCCAGAAGCGGGTGCCGTCCTTGCGCACGCGCCATCCCTCGGCCTCGAACTTTCCCTCCCGCGCGGCGGTCGCGAGGGCGCGCTGCGGAAGACCGGCGGCACGATCCTCGTCGGTGAAGAAGCTCGAGAAGTTGCGGCCGATAATCTCGTCGGCTTCATAACCCTTGAAGCGGCGCGCGCCGGGGTTCCAGGTGGCGATCCGGCCTTCCGGATCGAGCATGTACAAGGCATAGTCGGTAACGGCGTTGACCAGCAGCCGAAACCGCTCCTCCGTCAGGTGGGATTCGAACCGGGTGGCGTCAGCCATTATGATCCTGGACTACGGGGCGGGCACGCAAGCGCGCACCTCTAGCGCCCGCCGGAGGTGCCCGCAACGCATTACCACCAAAAGGCCGTGTCAGCCCGCAGCAAGGAATTTCTTGACGTTGCGGGCGGCCTGGCGAAGTCGTTGCTCGTTCTCGACCAAGGCGATCCGAACGAAGCCTTCGCCTTCCTCACCGAAGCCGACGCCTGGGGCGACCGCGACCTGCGCATCGGCGAGCAGCCGCTTGGAGAATTCGACCGAGCCCAAGTGACGGAACGCTTCCGGAATCGGTGCCCAGGCGAACATGCTGGCGGTCGGGGAGGGGATGTCCCAGCCGGCGCGCGCGAAGCTTGCGACGAGGCAGTCGCGCCGCGACCTGTAGAGCGCGCGATTGGCTTCGATGATGTCCTGCGGCCCATTGAGCGCCGCCGTGGCCGCCGCCTGGATGGGCGTGAAGGCGCCGTAATCCAAATAGGATTTGACGCGGGTAAGGGCGTTGATCAGCGTCCGGTTACCGACCGCGAAGCCCATCCGCCAGCCGGCCATCGAATAGGTCTTCGACATCGAGGTGAACTCGATCGCGACGTCCTTGGCGTCCGGAACCTGGAGGATCGACGGTGTCGGCGTGTCGCCGAAATAGATTTCGGCGTAAGCAAGGTCGCTGATCACCCACAATTTGTGCTCGCGGGCGAAAGCAACGACCTGCTCGTAGAACGGAAGATCGGCCACATAAGCGGTCGGATTGGACGGATAGCCGATCACCAGCACCGACGGCTTGGGCACGGTGTAGCGCATCGCCATTTCGAGGCGGGTGAAGAAATCGGGGCCGGGCGCGGCCGGGATCGACCGGATCGCGGCGCCGGCAATGATGAAGCCGAACTGGTGGATCGGGTAAGACGGGTTGGGGGCGAGAACGACGTCGCCAGGCGCGGTGATCGCCTGAGCGAGATTGGCCAAGCCTTCCTTGGAGCCGAGGGTGACGACCACCTCGCAATCCGGATCGACATCGACGTCGAAGCGGCGCTGGTAATAAGCGGCCTGGGCTTTCCGAAGCCCCGAAATGCCTTTGGAAGCCGAATAACGGTGGGCGCGCGGATTGCGGGCCACTTCGGCGAGCTTGTCGATGACATGGGCCGGCGGCGCGCCGTCGGGATTGCCCATCCCCAGATCGACAATGTCGATCCCTTGCGCCCGTGCTGCTGCCTTCATGCCGTTCACTTCGGCGAAGACGTAAGGCGGCATGCGGCGGATGCGGTAAAATTCTTCCATAGCCCAACCCGCATATCGACAGTTCGGGATGTGCGAAAGGAGGAATGGGATCCCGTTCGAAGGAAAAATGCCGGCACGGGCCGCCGGATCGTGCAGCCCGTGCGCCGCCGTCATTCATGGCTTGCCGATTGCGAAGCCCGCGTGTGCCGGGCACAAGGGCGCGGCAATAACAATAAGCAGGAGTGTTGATGCTCGACCGGCGCACCTTCCTCGCCTCCGGCAGCGCCCTCGCCGCCGTGCCTTTCCTGTCCGGCTGCGCCGGCAAGCCCACGCTCGGCGGGAACGCGCCCGATGCAGCGGCCGTCGAGGCCACGCTCGCCGACGTCGCCGAGCAATTGCTCCGCGAATATCCGGAGAATGCAACCTCGCTCGGCCTGGACAAGGACAATCGCTCGGACCTCAAGGCGCGGCTGACCGATCGTTCGCTCGAAGGCTATCATAGGCTCGCCAAGTCCGCCGCGGATCGGCTCGAGCGGTTGCGGGCGATCCGGCGCGAAACCCCGTCTGCCGCCGCCGCCAACGATCTCGACGTCGTGCGCACTGCGCACGAGATCGCCGACGAGGGCTTTCGCTTCCCATATGGCGACGTCGTCACGCTCAACCAGAATTGGTCCTACCGGAACTCGCCTTATGTGGTCGCCCAGAATACCGGCGGGTTCGTCGAGATACCCGATTTCCTCGACAGCAATCATGTCGTCACAACGGCAGCCGATGCGGACGCCTATCTGGATCGGCTCGATGCTTATTGGCGAGTGCTCGACGGCGAGACCGAGCGGCTCGCCTACAACCGCAAGCTCAGCGTCGTCGCGCCCGATTTCCTGCTCGACAAGACCTTGCGCCAAATGAAGACCGCGCGCGCTCTGCCGGTTGCGCAGTGGGGCCTTGTCACGTCACTGACCCGCCGGACCGCGGCGATCCCGGGCGACTGGGAGCGGCGCGCCATCAGCATCGTCGAACGCCGTGTCATCCCGGCGATGGACCGGCAGATCGCGGAGCTGGCACGCCACCGCGCGCTCGCCACCGGCGACGCGGGCGTGTGGAAGCTACCCGACGGCGATCGTTATTATGCCTGGGCGCTGCGCGCGGCGACGACCAGCAGCCTCAGCCCGGAGGAGGTCCATGCTCGCGGCCTGGAGGAGCTTGCCGCGCTCCAGGCACGGATGGAGCCGCTGCTCCGGGCGCAGGGCCTGACCCGCGGTACGGTGGGCGAGCGTATGACGGCGCTCGGCAAGGATCCCAAACACCTGTTCCCCAACACCGACGCCGGTCGCAAGCAGATCCTGGACTATCTGAACGAACGGGTTGCCGACATCCGAACCCGCCTGCCGCGCGCGTTCGCGACCCTGGTGCCGGGCAATCTTCTGATCAAGCGGGTGCCCGTGGAGATCGAGGCCGGCGCCCCAGGTGGCTATGCGGCGGCTGGAACGATCGACGGATCGGTGCCCGGCAATTACTATATCAACTTGCGCGAAACGTCGATGTGGCCGCGCTTCGGCCTGCCGACGCTGACCTATCACGAGGGGCTTCCTGGCCACATCTGGCAGGGCGAATATACGTACAAATTGCCGTTGGTACGGTCGCTGCTCGCCTTTAACGCCTATTCGGAAGGCTGGGCGCTCTACGCCGAGCAACTCGCGGACGAGCTTGGCGTCTATGACGAGGATCCGATCGGGCGCCTCGGCTACCTCCAGTCGCTCGCCTTCCGCGCCTGCCGGCTCGTCGTCGACAGCGGCCTCCATGCCAAACGCTGGACCCGCGCGCAGGCAATCGAATGGTTCGCCACCACCAATGGCTCCACCGTTGAGGAAGTGCAGGGCGAGGTCGATCGTTATTGCGCCTGGCCCGGGCAGGCCTGCGGCTACAAAGTCGGGCATAGCGAGATCGTCCGCCTCCGCGCCAAGGCGCAGGGTGCGCTCGGCGATCGCTTCGATCTGCGGACGTTCGACGACGCTTTGGTGCTTGGCGGCAACGTGCCGCTGACCCTGCTCGAAGCGGTTGTCGATCGCTACATAGCGGCGCGCCGCGGCTGAGAGGCTATTCGGTTTCCCGGCGCGCGCTGTCGAGCAGGCGCTGCTGACGCGCGGCCTCGGCCTTCGAAGCCTTCTTCTCGGCGCCGGTGCGTCCGTTCGCGGCACGGTTGCGCTCGGCGACCCTGTGCTTCGCCGCGCGGTCCAGGGCTTTGCGAGCCTGTCTCAGATTGATGATCTCGGCCATCATCGGGATGTAGAATCCTTTGTCTGGCGCTGACAAGCCTTGGCCACCTGCTTTGTCCCGTATCCTGAACCCCCCGCGCCAAGGCGCGTTCAGGGCGAAACGAAATCACAGGAGCAAGCGACGTGGCCGACATGGATCTGAAGAGCATCGCCGAGAAGATGCGCGACATCGATTTCGCGATCCTTTCCACCCGCACCGAAGGCGGCGAGATCGCCGGCCGGCCGATGAGCAACAATCGCGAGGTCGAATTTGACGGCGACAGCTTCTTCTTCACGCTCGAAGAGACGCGGACGGTCGACGACATCAAGCGCGATCCGAAAGTCGGCCTAGGCTATCAAGGCAAATCGGGTCTCCTTGGCGCGAAGCCATTCTTCATCACCGTCGAGGGTCGGGCCGAACTGATCCGCGACAAGGGTGCGTTCGCCGAACATTGGACCAAGGATCTCGATCGCTGGTTCGAAAAGGGCATCGACACGCCGGGCCTGCTGCTGCTCAAGATCTCCGCGGAGCGGCTCCATTATTGGGACGGCACGGACGAGGGCGAGCTCCGGCTTGGAGCACACGCAGCCGCGGATTGAGCGACAAGGGGGACGGGTGCCTGACGAACCATCATTGCCCCGGGTCGGCTGCGGCGCCGCCATCCTGCGCGATGGCGCGTTGCTCCTGGTCCGCCGCAAGCGCCCGCCCGAAGCCGCCCATTGGGGGCTGCCGGGCGGAAAGGTCGATCCGTTCGAGCCGGTCCCCGCCGCTGCGGCGCGCGAGATTCATGAGGAACTGGGCATCGTGATCGAGCCCACCCGCTTGCTGTGCGTGGTCGACCATATCGATCGCGCCGGCGGCGAGCATTGGGTCGCGCCCGTTTATCTGGTCGATAGGTTCGCCGGCGAACCGGCGGTGCTGGAGCCCGATGCGCTCGCCGAGATGGGCTGGTTCAGGCTCGATGTCCTGCCGGCGCCGCTGACCCAGGCCGCCGAGCAGGCCGTGCGGGCGCTCTCCGGATCAGCCTGAAACACATTGTAAGTACCGTCCAGACCGCGCTTGTCGAAGCCCTTCCTTCTACCTTCCAACGAGCGAGAAGGCGAGGGCTTCGACAGGCTGGGCCCGAACGGAGCCAAGTATCAATTTCAGAGCGCTCATTTTTTCCGTCTGCGGCTTTCGCGATAGGCCGCGACCTCCTGCTCGCTGAGCTGGCGGACGTTGGTCACCGGGCAGCGCTGAACGCCGGTCGGGCTCGGCACGATCAGCTCCGCATCGAGGCCCCCGCAGATCCACGATCCGCCGCCGCGCGAGCGAATGCCGATGCGCTGCGACCAGTCGACGTCGGGGCAGGTGCCGACGATGTCGAGCCGGAACACGCGCCGAGCCCCCAGCGTGACGTAGACCGTCTCGTCGTCGGCGGCGTGGAAGCCGTTCACCTGCCTCGGCAGAAAACATTGCCGGCGCGCACTGCTGCCGCTCGTCCCGGCGTCCGCATCCGTCGAGCCCGCGCAGGCCGCGACTCCCGCGGCGCCGACCGCAATGCCGAGCACGCCGACTGCGATTTTCCCGAAAGCTCTGCGCATCGTCATTGCCTCGCTTGCTTGCACTTCCCGAACCGGCCCGTGGTGCGCCGGTTCCGCGCAAATCCGCGCTGCTGATCTGGATCAGCGACTTCGTCTGTCTGGGAGGGCGGACGCGCGCGCTTCCACGCCGCGCGATCTGGCGCTAGACCTCTGCAATGCCGCTTGCCGCCACGGGACTGCCCCCAGCTTTCGCCTCCGGAGCCTTGCTCCTGCTTCTGTCTGCCTGTGCCACGCCTCAGACGATCGCAAGTAGCGCTGCCTCGTCCGACGCCCCGCGCTGGCGTGCCGCAGCGCAGCGGGTGGAGATCATCCGGGACGATTGGGGCATTGCCCACATCACCGGCAAGACCGATGCCGACACGGTGTTCGGGATGATCTACGCCCAGGCCGAAGACGATTTCAACCGGATCGAGACCAACTATCTGGTCGCGCTCGGGCGGCTCGCCGAAGCGGAGGGGGAGGGGGCGATCTGGCAGGATCTGCGGGCCCGCCTGTACATGGATCCCGCCGATCTCCAGGTGCGCTGGAACATTGCACCGGATTGGTTGAAGCAGCTGACCCGGGCTTGGGCAGACGGTCTCAATTTCTATCTCGCGAGCCATCCGGAGGTGCGGCCGCGGGCGATCACGCGGTTCGAGCCGTGGATGGCGCTGTCGTTCACCGAAGGCAGCATCGGCGGCGACATCGAACGGATCGATCTGACCGCGCTGGAAGCGTTTTACGGCGGACGGCCCCCGGCGCTCGCCGCCGCAGTGCGGGCAAACGGCACCCAGGATCGTGAACCGCGCGGTTCGAATGGCTTCGCGATCGCGCCGTCGAACACCGAGAACGGCCATGCGCTGCTGCTGATAAACCCGCACACCAGCTTCTTCTTCCGCGCCGAGCAACAGGTGACCAGCGGGGAGGGACTCAACGCTTATGGCGCGGCGACCTGGGGCCAGTTTTTCATCTATCAGGGCTTCAATGCGCACGCCGGATGGATGCACACCTCGTCGGGAGTCGATGCCGTCGACGAATTTCTCGAGACGATCGAGCAGCGGCCGGATGGCCTGCGATACCGTTACGGAACCAAGTCGAAACCGGTTGCAATGGTGCCGGTGACACTCCGCTACCGGACCGTCGACGGCAGCATCACGTCGCGGCGCTTCGAGACGTACCGCACCGAGCATGGGCCGATCGTCCGCGAGCAGGACGGTAAATGGGTCGCCTTCGCGATGATGCACAAGCCGGTGGCGGCACTGGAGCAATCCTATCTGCGGACCAAGGCGAAGGATTATGCGAGCTTCCTCGAGGTCGCGAAGCGGAAGGCGAATTCGTCGAACAACACCATCTACGCGGATTCGAAGGGCGCGATCGCCTATCTCCACCCGCAATTCATTCCGGTCCGTGACGTCCGCTTCGATTACTCGAAGCCGGTGGACGGATCGGACCCACGGACGAACTGGCGCGGTTTACATAAGTTGGACGAGGCGCCGCATCTGCTCAATCCTGCCAATGGCTGGATCCAGAACACCAACAACTGGCCTTATTCGTCGGCCGGGCCGAACAGCCCGCGCCCTGAGGATTTTCCGGCTTATATGGATGAGTTCGGCGAAAATGCGCGCGGGGTGCATGCCGTGAAACTGCTCGGCGCACGCAAGGACTTCACGCTCGATCGGCTGCGCGATGCGGCGTTCGATCGCTGGCAGCCTGGCTTTGCGACCCTCGTGCCAACCCTGGTCGCTGCCTTCGATGCGCTGCCACCTTCTGCGCGCAAGAGTCGTCTTGCCGAACCGATCGCGATGCTCCGCGCGTGGGACCATCGCTGGGCCGCGGAGTCGGTCCCGACCGCGCTGGCGATATTCTGGGCAGACCGGCTGATGCAGGATCTCGCGCCGGAGGTTCGCGCGCGGCGCAACCAGCTCCCCGCCAGTCTCGCCGAGCGCACCTCCGCCGCACAGAAGCTGGCGGCGCTCGAGGAGGCGCTCGCGCGTCTCCAGCGTGAGTTCGGCCGCTGGCAGACGCCCTGGGGCGAGATCAACCGCTTCCAGCGCCTGACCGGCGACATCGTCCAGCCGTTCACGGATGCGGGGCCGAGCATCGCCGTTCCGTTCCCGTCGGCGATCTGGGGCTCGCTCGCGTCGTTCGGCGCCAAGCCCTATCCGGGCACCAAGAGATGGTATGGAACGAGCGGCAACAGCTTCGTTGCGATGGTCGAGTTCGGCCCGCGGATCCGCGCCCGGGCGGTCAGCGCCGGCGGGGAGAGTGGTGATCCCAAATCGCCGCACTTCAACGATCAGGCGCAGCGTTACGCCGACGGTAATTTCCGCACGGTCTATTTCCACCCCGACGAACTCGCCGGCCATGTCGCGCGGCGTTACCGCCCCGGCGAATAAGTGCGGTCAGGCGAGGTCGCGCGCCTTGCTTGGCGGCACCCCGAAGGTGCCGCGAAACGCTCGGGTAAAGGCGCTGAGGCTCGCATAGCCGAGCTGCTCTGCAATCTCCGTTGCGGTCACGGCATGGCTCTTGAGCAGCCGCGCCGCGCCTTCAAGACGGAGGCGCCGGTGATAGGTCAGCGGCGGCAGTCCGAACACTTCCGAAAAACTGCGGGTCAGGTGGAAGCGCGACAGTGCCGCATGGGCGGACACCTCCTCCAGCGTCACCGGCCGCCCGGCATGATCGTGGAGGAAGCATCGCGCGCGCTCGACGCGCTGCAGGGTTTCGATCCTGGTCGAAGCCTTGAGGCAATTGAGCCGCTCCAGCCGATTGGCGAATGCGGCGAGATAATCCTCGACCCCGATCGTCGCTTCCTGAACGATGCGGCGGGCAAGCCCCGGCCCCGCGCCCGGGCGGTCGGCGAGCAGGCGAGCGTAATTGCCGAGCGTCGCGGCGAGCGGATCGATCCGGCTTCCCGCGAGCGCGCGCCCGAGCCCGAGCGTCGGATCGCCGGCGACCGCGGCGCCATCACCGGTGCCGAGATAGATGCACAGGCCGGTCGTCCGGCCGGGGCCGGCGGTCCGTGCCTCGAACTCGACTCCGGCCTCGACCAGCATGAACTCGCCGGCCCGCAGCCGCTTCGTGCGGCCTTCGATCTCGTAAAGCTCCTCGCCTTCGAGCACATACTTGACCGAGGGTGCGAAGGATCGCATCCGGCTGCGACCGCCGTGAAGACGCGACAGCACGACGGTGCCGCTGCGCAACGGCAGGCGCGTTCCCTCGCCATGGCTTTCCATGAGCAAGAAAGGCGGCGGGGCGGAGGCGGATCGAGACGAGCCGCCGATCATTGTCGTGTCCATATGAGCAAGAGAAGCAAATAGAATGCCACAAGCAGTCGACTGGAAATCTACGGACGACAGGGTGCAATCGACGAAATGCAGGAGCTGGAGCGTCCGCGCGCGGGCACGCTCTGTCCGGGATCGAACGCGATGAGGATCGCGACGTTCAACGTCAACGGCGTCAACGGCCGTCTGCCGCTGTTGCTCGAATGGCTGGAAGAGACGGCGCCGGATGTCGCCTGCTTGCAGGAATTGAAGGCGCCCGACGAGAAGTTCCCGGTCCGAGCGATCGAGAAAGCGGGTTATGGCGTGATCTGGCACGGTCAGCCGCGCTGGAACGGAGTGGCCATCCTTGCCAGGGGTTGCGAGCCGGTGGAGACCCGGCGCGGCCTTCCGGGTGACCCTGCGGACACCCAGTCGCGCTACCTCGAGGCAGCGATTTCGGGCGTGCTCGTCGGTTGCCTGTATCTGCCCAACGGCAATCCGCAGCCCGGCCCCAAGTTCGACTATAAGCTTGCCTGGATGGAGCGGCTTCACGCCCATGCAGAGAGTTTGATCGGGCTCGATTGTCCGGTCGTGCTCGCCGGCGACTACAATGTCATCCCGACCGATGCCGACGTCTACAAGCCCGAACGCTGGGCCGACGACGCGCTGATGCAGCCGGAATCGCGAGACGCCTTCTTCCGCTTGCTTTCGCAAGGCTGGACGGACGCAGTCCGCGCCCTCCATCCCGACGAGACGATCTATACCTTCTGGGATTATTGGCGGAATGCCTGGGCGCGCAATGCAGGGCTGCGCATCGATCATCTGCTGCTTAATCCGGATGCCGCCCCGCGCTTGCGCGCCGCCGGCGTCGATCGCGACACCCGCGCCAAGCAAGGCGCCAGCGATCACGGCCCGACCTGGATCGAGATAGAGGTTTGAGCGAGCCGAAATAGGAGGTGTCCGCAGACGGGAGGAAGCGCACCGGCAATCAAGGAGGGCGAAATGGAACAGCGCAAGCTCGGCGACCTTCAGGTCTCGGCGATCAGGCTCGGGTGCATGGGCTTCCAAGCGCGTCTTCAGGGACAGCAGGCTCCGGCGCGTGCCAAAAAAGAATTGTCCGGATTGGATCAACCTGTGCAGCGGCCGCGCAACCCTCCTGCGGGCGCTGGGCGCGCAGATGGGACGGAACTTGCAACCGGCAAGTGCCGGGAAGCACGCGCTAAAAGCCGACATCCGTGCGCTCGCGCAATAGCATCGCCGGACTACATCGATGCAGGCCGATTTTCTGCCCTCCGCGCCGGATGTTGAGACTGAGTCTAGAACTTTGTCTTAAGGGAATGACTAAGACACAATAATTGCAGCAACCGATTGGAGCCTCTGGTCGGCTGCTGGCGGGATTGCCGACTCTCTTCATTGGGAGTAGCGTCTCATGTCGTTCAGCGGTTCCGTCGACTCATCCTCGCGATGGGACCGGGCTAGAAGTCTGCAAAGAACTCGAAAGTTCGTGATGTTTGTCGCGTGCCCGGGCGCCGCGATGTGCGCATTTGCGCGTCCCGGAGGCTAGCGACCAGTAGAGCGAGGTTCCGTTTTGGGCCAGGCCTTGGACATGGCTGGGGGAGACGGCCTGTTCGGCTCCAGCATCGAAATCCGCGAGCTGCGCCGCTATCTCGGCAAGCTGGCGGAGAGCGATGCCACCGTTCTCGTCACCGGCGAAACAGGAACGGGGAAGGAGCGTGTCGCGTCCGCTGTGCACCGGCTCGGTCGGCGTGCCACGGGACCGTTCGTGGCGGTGAATTGCGCCGCAATTCCGGAGACGATGATCGAATCCGAGCTGTTCGGCCACGAGCGTGGTGCCTTTACCGGCGCACATGCGGCTTATGCCGGGCGGTTCGCCCAGGCCGATCGCGGCACCCTCTTCCTCGACGAGATCAGCGAGATGACGCTTTCCGGTCAGGCGAAGCTTCTGCGCGTGCTCGAAGATCGGTGCGTTCACCCGATCGGCGGCGTGCGGCCGAAGCCGGTCGACGTCCGCGTGGTCGCCGCAAGCAACGAGTGCCTCGAGGATCTGGTCGAGCGCCGCGCCTTTCGCGCCGATCTCTTTTACCGCCTCAACGTCGCACGGATCGAGCTACCGCCATTGCGCGACCGCCCGGAAGACATCGGCCCGATCGTTGCACACTTCATCGATGATCAGAACCGCCGGCAGGCATTGCGGGTCGGCCGCCCGGATCCCGTGTTGCTCGACATGATGCGGCGCTACCGCTGGCCCGGCAACGTCCGCGAGCTTCGCAACATGGTCGAAGCCGTGTTCGTCGACCCGCCTTGCGGCGGTGCGCTGCGCCTGGACGACCTGCCGCCGGCCTATCGGCGGCTGTTCGCCGGCAAGCGGGAGCCCCAAGAGCCGGAGCGGGAGCGCCTGATCGCCGTCCTGCGCGACACCAATTGGAACAAGGTTGAGGCTGCCCGCCAGATGAACTGGTCTCGCATGACTCTCTATCGTCGGCTCGCCAAATACGAGCTGACCGAACACGAGCCTGCCTGCTGATCTGTCACATGTAACGGCGCAGCCTGTACCATGTGACAGCAGCGAGCGCCGCCCGCTCCTCTCTTTACCCGTGATTACAGTCGCTTGGCAGATTGGCCCGGCTCTTGCTCCGGATCGGTGACAGCGTCGAGCAACGAGGCAGGCACGTGGTGACAAGCCGTGGGGACCCTATCGACATCTGCGATGATGAAGGCCTTGCGGTGCGCATCCGCCCGCCATTGGCATGCTATGCCAATTACTTCGAAGTGGGGCACAACGCCTTCGAGTTCCTGCTCGATGCCGGCCAGATCACGCCGGAAAGCGGCGAGATCCGGCTGATGAGTCGGATCGCGGTCAGCCCGGTCCATGCCAAGCTGCTCGCCCGCTTGCTTGCCCGCTCCGTCGACCAGTTCGAACATGCCTTCGAGCCGATCCCCGACCTTACCGAGGAAGGCGATGATGGCGCGGATTTCGAGCTTACCAGCCCAGGCGAATTCGAACGCCGTGCGATCGATGCACGGCGGCGCACAATCGCCGATCCCGCCCGCGCTCCGGGCAAACCCGTTTCCAACGAGAGGTAGACCCATGGTTGCGCAGCTCCGCCCCACCCGTCTGGACGTCACGGACCGCTTCCCGATGTTGGGCTTCACGATCCGCACCGACAGTCCGCCACGCGCAGCCGAGGTGGTGCTTGCGACCGATCCGGCCTTGTTCACCAGCCGAGAGGGACGCAGTCCCGCAACCTTTTATTCTAGTCGCGAGCATGGCTTGCTGTCGGTCTCCCGCGGCGAAGCCGTCTATGTCGTGCCGCCTGACGTGCTGGCGCGGTTCGTGAACGCCAGCCAGCTCTGGTTCGGTCTCGCCACCGCGACTCCGCCGGCGGCCAGCGACTGGACGGTCGACGTCCTGCCGACGGCAAGCAGTCCCTACGTCTCGCTGAGCGGCCTCAGCGATCGCTCGTTGCGCCGCGTTCGCATGTACCCCGCACGTCGCGGCGGCGACAGCTACGGCGGGGCGAATGCCGTGCTCGAATGGGCCGGCGACCGCGCGCAGCCGGGGATGCGCCCGGCCCAGCAGCCGGGTCAGGCCGGCCGCAGCGCCCCGCCGGCTCCCGCTGCTGCGGATTCCGCCCCAGCGCCGGCTGACGTGCAGTATGACGATGGCTTCGGCCCGCTGCCGCCGCTCTCCAGTAAGTCGCCTGCCGCCGCACCGCCGTCCCAAGCCGGTGCGTCCGTCCCGGCGGCCCAGAGCTATTCCCGTGGTCTCGAGGTGGATCCGGAGTCGATGGGAATAGAGGGGCCGGCCTATAGCGAGGAAGAGGTTCCCGCGGCGGCCGCCGCCGGCACGCTCGCGCTCAATGCCGCCGATTATTCCGGGACCAGCCGGATCGCACCGTCACCCGCGTTCAACCCCGGCCGTGCCGGCCAGAGCGTCGACCGGATCGTCATCCACATCACCGATGCGAACACCACCGGCAGCACGGTCAGCCACTTCACCCGCCCCAAGGCCAACAGCAGCGCCCATTATCTGGTTGCTCAGAATGGCGAGGTCATCCAGTTCGTGGCGGAGGCGGACACCGCCTGGCATGCGATGGGTGCCAATCGGCGCAGCATCGGGATCGAGCATGTCGCGGTGAAGCAGGGCGGCGCCACCTACGGATCCGTCACCTTGGCCCATCTGCCCCCCAGCGACGCCGAATATCAGGCTTCGGCGGCGCTCGTCGCCGATCTGTGCCGGCGTTACGCCCTTGTTCCGGATCGGCAGACGATCATCGGCCACAGCGAGGCGCATCCCGGCACCAGTCACACCGCCTGCCCGAACGGCGCCTGGGATTGGGACCGATACATGCAGCTGGTCGCGGCCTGCTACGCCGCGTCTCTACCTGTTCCCGCGAGCGGGCAGGGCCTCGGCTTCCGCGAACCGCGCCTGCGCGCCGTGTCGCTCGATGCCGGAACGATCAGCGTGTCCAGCACCCAGCAGCCGATCACCGCGCCGCCGGTCGATACGGTCTCGCAGCTGCGCAGCATCGCCATCCAGGCGATGCTTGCCGCCAATCCCGTGATGATGCCTTTCGTGCTGATGGCACGCGCCGCGGCCGAAGCCGGCGGGCTCGCGATCGGCATCGGGCCGTCGGTCGGCGCCGGACTGCTCGGCGGTGCCGGGCTGGGCTGCGGCCTGATCTTCGCACCCGGTAACGTGATGGGCGTCTACGGCCAGTTCGAAGTCACCGCGGGCTGGATCGCCTCGATCGGGCTTAACCTGCAGGTCACCATCCTCCGGGGGGGCGTCAGTGCCTTCAGCGGAGTCAGCTATGCGGCAGGCATTTCGGGTGGCGAGGGCATCACGGGGGGCGCAGCGGCGCTGTTCGACGGCAATCGTGCCTTCCAAGGCGTCACCCTGCAGGTCGGCGTCGGTGCCGGTCTGTCCCCGGTCGACGTCTTCACCAGCGTGCAGCACGCCGTCGCCGGCCAGCTCGGCTTCGCCATGGCAGCGCTCGATCCCGCCGCCGCGGCCGCACTCGACGCGGGCGGAGACACGGTCGAGATCAAGTATCGCGCCTTCATCCCCTCGCCGATCATCAAGGGCCCGGCGTCCGACTACGATCCCGGCCGGATCGGCCTGCCGAGTCTGATCGGCGGCGAGGATTTCGGCGGCGACGGTCGCGGCTTCAGCTACGACCGCGGCAGCAGCCGGGCGGAAATCACCGCCACGCTCACGCTCGACGCAGCCGGGGGCATCTCCAACCTGCGCACCGTCAATCGTCATTGGGGTGAATCGACCGCCTACGATTCCAGCTACACCTATCATGTCGAAGGCAAGCCGGACTGGTGGCTGGACAAGCAGGCTGGGCTCACCCCCAGCCGCCGCAGCACGCTTCAGGTCAGCGACGACAATCTGCGCATCTACCAGGGTGCCGGCACCACCCAGCGAAGCATCCTGGCGATGACCAGCAACAGCGCAGTCGTCACCATTCGCATGGCCGGCGCGCTGCCTCTGGTCTGGCCTTCGCCCGACATCGACGCCGACGTCTCGATCTACCTCAAGCGCGGCGCCAACGGCGTCGAGGTCATGGTGGTCGGCGATCACGACGGCTTCCCCGCGCACGAACTCTACGTCAACGGGCGTCAGATCTACACCTACGATCCGGTGGCGGCCGGCAACAGTCCGGACAGCCTGGTCGCGCCGACCGACCGTGAGATCAGCACCAGCTGGATCGCTGTGCCGAGCCGTGCCGGCGCCGCCGCCCAGGGCCTGGCCGCTGCGGGCACGGCACGGCCGGCCGCACGCGGGCTCGATGCCGACGATTGGTCGATCAACTGGGACGAGGTCTATCTGGTCCCGCAGCCCACCAACATGAGCTGCTGGGCAACCGCTGCCGCGATGATCGACGGTTGGAAGCGTCGCCAGTCGGTCTCGATCGACAGCATCGCCGAGTTCGACAACCTGTCGGTCGAGAACGGCCTTCCGCCATCGAGCGCGGCGCGCTTCGCGCAGGCGATCGGATTCCGCGTTCACCCCAATGCCTGCTACACCCCGGACGGCTTCCGCGCCATCATCGAGGCCAACGGCCCGGTCTGGGTCGCCGCCAAGGTGCCCTTCCTTCACGCCATCGTCGTCACCGGCATGTACCGGGAGAATGGCCAGCATTATGTGCGGATCACCGATCCGTGGGATCGTGTCGTCGATCCTGCCGGACGTCGCGGCAACGCAAACCCCACCCATGTCACCGGCAGCCAGTATATCATGCCCTACGAGGCATTCGCGCTCGAGTTTGAGGCGGCGGGCGATACCGATTTCGCGCAATTGCTCCACACCGGCGGCACCCACGGACACACGATCAATCGCGGCAACGCCGCCGCAGCAGGCTATGCCCAGGGTCTCTCCGAACGCAGCGAATGGACCCGTGCCGATCGCTACCGCTCCGGCGCCAGCGTCCGCGCCCTCGAGGCCGACGACTGGACGATCAATTGGGACGATGTCGAGCAGATCGCCCAGCCGACCGGCAAAGGCTGCTGGGCAACCGCCGCGGCGATGGTTACCGGCTGGCGCGACCGTCAGTCGGTCGATCCGACATTGATCGCCCGCTTCACCGGCTTCGATTCTTCGCTGACCGGAGGGCTCGCCCCCGAGGACAAACGACGCTTCGCGGACGCGGTTGGCCTCGTGATCCACCCCAACGCCTGTTACACGCCCGAGGGCTTCTGCCAGATCCTTGAAGCGAATGGCCCGATCTGGGTCACCGCGAAGGTACCTGGGGTGCACGCGATCGTCGCCACCGGAATGTATCGCGAGAACGGGCAATTCTATGTCCGGATCACCGATCCGTGGGATCGCGTCGTCGGCACGCCCGGGGCGCCCGGCCCGCACGGCGCCGGCCACAGCACCGGAAGCCGCTACATCATGACCTATGACGCGTTCGCCGCCGAGTTCGAGGCAGCGGGCGATATCGACCGCATTCAATTGCTGCACAGTGGCGGCACCTTCGGCCACGTGCCCAATCGCGGCAGCGCCGCGTCTGCCGGCTACGCCCAGGGACTCGACGCGGGCCGCAACGGGCATGCCGGCGGTGACGATCGCCTCGGCTTCGGCACCATGCTCACACGGTCGGTCGAGGACAAGGTGGGGGTCCGTTACGATCTTCCCGCGCTCTCCGGAATTGTCCATCCAGCCAACGCCTTGGCGGGCGGCGCCGGGTCGCCGGTCATCGGGCAGCGTGTCGTGGTAGACGACTGGCCCTACATCGCCGGGCCGAGCGGCACCACCAAGGCGGGGATCGCGATCGACTGGCAATATGAAGGCGCGGGCGTCGGCAACATCACGCTGTCGCCGGTGGAGCCGCAGATGCTCGACGGCTGGACTGCGACCATCCGTGCCGACATCGAGCCGGGCAATCCGGACCCCAACCGCACCGTCCTGGTGGTGCGGATCACCACCACCTTCTCTCGACCAGGCGACGAGAACCAGGTCGCGGTCAGCACCGTCACGCTGGCCGGCGATCGGCGCCCCCTGGTGCAACACGAAGATGCCCCGCCCGCGGGAGCACCGGCGGAGGCGCAGGCCCGCCGGCCTGCCTTCGTCTGATCGCCGAACAGGATCCGGACGATGACTCGCTACATCCCGCCGCCACCAACCCCGAGGAGTAACGGCCACGCGCCGGCGATGGCGCTCGCACGTGATGCGTTCGGACGCGAGATCGTTGCGCCGGGGCAACCGCAGGAGCCGTCGCCGTTCGCCGCGAATGGCGCCCAGCAATCGACCGCACCGAAGGAGAAGGCGACGGATGCGCTCGGCCGCCGCGCTGGCGCGTTGTCGGACGAGATCGACTTTCCGGCCTTTGTCGCCTCGCTCGTTCACGGCACGTTCGACGCGATCGTGGATTCCTCGATCAAGCAGATGGAAGCCTATGCGGATCTGGTCGCAGCGGTGTCGAAGCCGCTCGATCAGTTCGCGCAGGAAAATGTCACCGCCGGCCAGGCGCGGGGGTGGCTGGTGGAGCAATATCCGCGCGACGTCACCTTGATCGACGATGGCGGCGAATTCCGGCTGGCGCCACTGGTTCAGCCGGGCAGCGAGGAGCCGGCGATGCCCGGCTGGCTTTCCGATTTCGGCGAGGACGGTAACGAGCTCACCGCCGAATTGCTGGAGGAGTCGATCCTGCCGCAGGCGCGCGAGCGGCTCGCCCAGCAGCGCCTGTCCACCTTGTCGACGATGGTGCTGATGGGCATGCAGCGCGTCGTCATCAAGGACGGCTCGATCGGAGCGCGGCTGCGCTTCCGGGCCGCCGCGGCGGATCGCGCCGCCGTCCAATATGCCACCTCGAACGATCCGACCAGCGGCGGCTCGACCTGGGGCGCCCGCGCCAGTGAAGGTGCGATCACCAAAGTCTCGACGGTCGGCGTCAACGCGCAATCGGACAGCGAGCTCAAGGCCGAATTGTTCGGCGACGTGAAGATCAACTTCGCCTCCGACTTCCTGCCGCTGGACCGTTTCGTCGACGAGGCCCAGCGCAGCCTGCTGGAGCGGCACAGTCGGACTCCCCGTCGCGCGACCGCGGCGCCGCCGCCCGCCGCCGTGGCGTCACCGCCAGTGGCACTGCCCCCCGCAGCGCCGTCACCGGTCGCCGCGCCCGCACCAATCGGGTTTGCGCCCGCACCGATCCTACCCGGAGCGACGTCGTGAACGGGCGACGCACCCTTGGCGAACTGCTCGGCGAACTCGCCGGCGGCGTCACCGGCTTCGTCGACAGCCCGTTCGTGCGCGCACGTTCGCTGTTGATCGACCTGCCGATCGACCTTCGCCTCGTCCTCGCTCCCGATGGGCCGATCGTGATCGGCGACGTCCCCCTGTTCCTGACCCGCACCGCGTTCGATCCCGATCCGGCGCGGCTGCAGATCGAATGGCAGGCCGTGCCGACGGAGGCGCAGCCATGACTCGCGACGCCACCCTGCGCCTGGAAGACTTCATCCAGGCGGTGCAGAGTCAGCTCGATAATGCCCAGGCGGCGATGGCGATCAAGGCGCGCAACCTCAATCTGCCGCTGACCTTCGCGATCAAGGACATCAACCTCGATCTTCGCGCACATGTCGAGTTTGCCGACAGCGAGATCCGGATTCGTCCGGCCGGCGCCGGCGAAAAGGAAGCCAGCGTCTTCCACCTCGTCTTCACCGCGATCACCCGCCCAGCGATCGAGGAGAATGCGATCGCGCTCTCCGAAGGCCCGGATGAGGACAGCCTCGACGAGCTCGCCGACGAGCTCACCCCCGAAGAGCGCAAGCGCCTGGAATGGGCCGGCGTTCGCACCGTCCGCCAGTTCCAGGAGGCCGAGGAGAAAGGCACCGTGCGCAGCATCGGCCGGGTCACGAACCTGCCTGTCGAGCGGTTGCGCAAGGCGCTCGAGCGGGCCTCGGCGCCGCTGGTACAGCGGGTCGAGCCGGTACGGGTCGCGCCCGGCAATGGCGATACGCCACCGCTGATCCGGGTCACCGGGCGCAACCTGATCCGGCGCGGGGCGCCGCCGCAGGTGCGGATCGGGGACCGGCCGGTCTCGATCCTGTCGTCGGCGCCCGGCGAGCTGCTGCTCGCGCCTGGCGACGATCAATGGGCGGGCGAATTGTCGGTCGAGCCGGCACCGGCGCTGGCCAGCGCGATGAGCTTCGATCTGACCGCCTTCGCGCCGCCGTCGATCCCCGCTCCTGCCGCCGACAGAGTCGCACCGCCCACCCCCCGGCAGGAGACGTGGCAATGACCATCCGTGCTCTTGCGACGCCGTGGGCGGCACCCGGTGAACGGCAGTACAGCCTACCGACCAGCCTGGTTGTGAAACTCGCGCTTGGCGAAGCGCCGGAGCAGATCCCGGCCGTGCGCGACGTCGCCCGCAATCTCCTTCCCGCCGCAACCTCGATCGACGGCGGCGCGATCGATCGGATCATCTCCGAGCGCGCGGGTGGATTCCGGGCCGCGCGCTTGTTCGCCTCCGCCCGCGCACCGGTCGCCGCCGGTCGATCGCATACCGGCTATGACGCGGTCGAGCAGACCACGGGCATGGCCCGCACCCTGGTCCTGCGGGTGCCCGCCGGTACTCCGATCGGCACGGTTTGCGAGGCGCTGTCGCAGATCAGCATCGTCGAGAGCGCCAGCCCCAATTACGTGTCGGTCACTCCCTTCGAAATCGCCGCGCCGGTCGCCCGCGCCGATGATCGCGGGGAGGGGCTGCGGCGCATGGTGCGGATGGCGGAGGCGCATGCGATCGAACCCGGCGACGACGGCGTTGTCGTCGGCCTGGTCGACAGCGGCATCGGCAAGGATCACGCCGAGTTCGCCCGCACCTTCCGCGCCGGATACGACACCGTCCGGCTCGAGAGCAGCGACATCGCGGCCGGCGTGGAATTGCTGGGCGATCACCGCCGCAACGACGGCGACCCCGAGGATCGCTTCGTCGGCCACGGCATGGGGTGCGCCGGGATCATCGCCGCCGACGGACGCGCGATGCCGGCCGGTCTCGGCGGCTGCTGCCGCATCGTTCCGCTTCGTGCCCTCGCGGCCGCCCGGCTGCCCGGACGCACCAGCGCCGTCGGTCTCGGCGCGATCAGCGATCTCGACATGGCGATGAAGCTCGCCGTCGATCTCGGCGCCAAGGTGATCAACATGAGTTTCGGCACCGACGATGCCGCGCTGAGCCCGCGCAGCCCCAAGCCGCATGCCGATGTCATCGACTATGCGCTCGCCCGCGGCTGTATCTTGGTCGCCGCCAGCGGCAATAACGGCAAGCAGGCCCGCTTCTGGCCGGCCGCCTATCCTGGCGTGCTTGCAGTCGGTGCGGTCGATGCGGAGCGGCACCCGGCAAGCTTCAGCACACGTGGCGACCATGTCGCGCTCTGTGCACCGGGCGAGCAGGTCTACACCACCGCGCTCGATGGATATCAGCATGCCACCGGCACCAGCTTCGCCGCGCCGTTCGTTGCCGGCGCCGCGGCGCTTCTCGTCGCCCGAAGCCATCGCCGCGCCCGCCCGATCGACGCGCTGACCGTGCGTGACATCCTGATGCGGACCGCCCAACCGTTCGCGGCCGGGCGCGCGGAGGGCTGCGGCGCCGGCATCCTTGACGCCGCCGCAGCGCTGGCGGCGCTCGACGAAGAGATGGATCGCGCCCTGGGAGACGGGGCGGAAGCCCATGGAGGCGCCGATGACGGCTGACCCCACAATCTGTCGCTGATTCAACCGGACCAAGGAATTCCAAGGAGATACCATCATGGCAAGCATCGATAGCCGGATCCACTTTCGAGATGTCGCACGGCGCGAGGCCGCGGCCTTCGACGAGTTGGTCAACACCGTTGCCCGATTGACCGCGGTCGAGAAGAAGCGCCCGCTCAGCAAGGCGGAAGCGGCGGAGAAAGCGCGCGCCGAAACGATCATCGAGGAAATCGGCAAGAGCGAGCGCAACAACAACAAGGCGGTCGAAGTCTGCGACCCCCTGTTCGTCGCGACGCGGACCCTGCTCAACGAACAGGCGATGCTGGTTCCCGAACTGCGCTCGCACAAGAACGGACGACTGCTCTTCGATCAACCAAGCCATGCCGACGCGCAAAGCGGCCAGACCAAGGGCTCCTCCGGCGGCGAAAGCCCGTATTCCGACGACGCCGACATCACCCTCGTCGGACTGAGCATCGGCCTCCTGATGCTCGAGGCGGCCGAAGCGCCGCCGGTCCGGATCGTGCCGCAGGCCACCACCCGGACCGGCGCCACGGTTGCTGCCGGCACCAAGGGCAACGGATCGACCCTTTATCCCGACACGAGGCACCCCAATGCGCGGACGTTCACGCGCGAATTCTTCCGCGCCTTGGGCGAAGCGCGCAGCTACTTCCCGTTAGCCGAAAAGGTGCTCACCATCCTTGCCATAGAAGGCGATCCCGACGGCCGCCGTGGCGCCGACCCGCAATGCGGTGCGGAGGAGTTTGCCCGGGTGATGAGAGGCCTTGCCGACGCCAACGTCTCGGACGAGGAGCCGCAGCTCCGCCGAAAGGTGAACGAGGCGCTCGATCGGGTCCAGAATGTCGGCGGCGACGATGAGATCGGCGACAGCATCATCGATCTCCCCGATCTGGAGGAGATCGTCGACGAGAACATCATCGCAGAGAATGTGCGGGCGATGGGGCCAATGATCGTCTCGGCGATGTTCGACGAGCTGAAGGTGTTCCAGGTCGTCGACCGGATCGTCGAGCAGTTCCAGCAGGGCATGCTGCCGATCGGCCCGGGGCGCGCCGGCAAGGCGCTGTACCGTTACTGGCGCGAGGCCCCGAACCGGATGAGCGAGCAGGAACGGCGCAACTTCGCTTCGATTACGCTGGGAATCCCCGGCGGCAATCCCAACGGGATGATCAACAGCGAGTTCAACGATCTGTGGCTGCGCTTCGTCTCGTCGGTCTCGTCCTTCATCCGCCAGAACGAGGTCGACACCCTACTACGCTCGGCGACGCCGAGCCCGATCAGCCATCAGCAGGTGCGCAAGGCGGCGCGCGATCTCGCCGCCAATCTTTCCCTGCACGGCTACGGAATGGCCCATTTCGCGGCACGCGAAGTGCAGTCACAGATAAAATTCATGATCGATTTGCTCCAGGATCCGGAGATCCGCGGATCCTATGGGGCCCGCGACATGTGGCAGGTGGTCGATCAGGTCGCCACCTACGAGCTTGGCGGCGCCAAGACGAGCTCGCGCTATCGCACCCTGGCGACCTGCGGCACGATCATCACCGCGTGGCTGGCCAACAACGTCGCCCGGATCAACCGGACGACCGGCCCGCTGATCGACATCGATCAGGTGCGTAACCCCGACGTCGCCGAAAACCACAAGGCCACCCGCAACCCGACCGATTACGATCTGGTCAATGCCTGTGAACTCTGGCTTGCCGACACCGCCACCAGCGATACGCGGGTCGAGGAAATGGCACAGCCAAGAGAGGCTCCGCAGATGACCTCCAAGCCGATCCCGATCCCGGCACTCGCCCGCGACATGCTCGACGGCATCGGCGACATCGGGTTCGGCCTCGGCGGCGAGTCCCGATCGGCGTTCGCTCGGAACGGTGCCAAGGCGGGGGCCTATTGAACCGGCGTCCGTCCCCTCCAGCTTTTCAGGAGAAACCCAATGCGGTTTCAGACACAGAGTGAGCCAATGGTGGCGCGGGTCGAGCGGCGGCTGCGGTCGGCAGCCCAGTCGCTCGGTACCGCCGATCCGTTCGCACCGTCGCGCGACCTGTTCATGCGCACCTTCCAATATCCGGCCGATGATCCGCGCTATCGCAACAATGCGCTGATGCCGATGGCGGCGCCGTTCGAACCGAGCTTCTCGGAGACCCAGCCGAACAACCTTCGCTTCACCATCGAACCGCTGCCCCCGGAGGCGGGATCGATCGATCGGCGCGATGCCTCGACCCACGAGATGCGGCGCCTGATCGGGAATTTTCTCGGCAATGGTCCGCTCCACTGGTTCGACCGAGCAAGCGAGCCGTTCCGCGGCTTCGCCAGCGGCGGCAATCTCGATTACGGCGCCTTCTTCGGTTCGAGCTTCGACCGAAACGGCCTTTATGCGTCCAAAGTCTATTACGAGCTGCCCGGCGGCGCGGGGCGGATCGACAATCTGCCGGTCGGCCTGCACCGCATCGTGATGCCCGCTCTGCAGCTGGTTCCCGGTCTGAAGCCGTTGTTCACCACCCTGTCCGCGCAGCGCGACATGGGTGGCCAGCGCCTCACCTTCGCGTGCACCGAAGCGCTGAAGCTCGCCGATCTTCAGCCGGTTCTCGATGTCCTCGGTCTGGGCCATCGCCTGCCTGGCATCATGCAGCTGATCGGGCTTGTGCTCGGCGGGCGCTTCGAGCTTCCCGAACATGGCGCCTTGCTCGCCTTCGGAGACACGCCTCACGGCCCCGATTTCGAGATCTACGTGCTCCTCTCCGCCATCCCCGACGTCCCGCCGAGCTTCCTCAGCCTGCTCACCATGGGCCTCGCCGAGCGCCCGCGCGGGCTCGCCGCGCTGGAGCGTTGGATGAGCGCGTTCACGCCCGAAGACGCACACTGGCCGGGACGCTTCTCGATCGTAAGTCTCAGGACCGATGCCCACTCGCCGCCGCGGGTAAGTCTGTATCTGCGCCCGATCGAGTTCGAGCTTCCGCCGGAGGCCGTCGCCAGGGCCGCCTGAACCGCGCCGATGCCAACCTCGAGCCGAAGGGCCTCAAACATGTACCCCGCAGCACCCATCCGTCAGCCGCCCGCAAGCTCCTTGCCGCCGCAGCCGGCGCCGGAGGTCCGGCAGAGCGTCGCCAACCTCCTCACCCAGTCGGAGGCGTTTCGCAGAATGTCGCCGGCCGACCAGCAGGACATCGCGCGCAACACCGCGTTGATCGCCGACTACCTCGCCCGTCCGGAGGGAATCGAAGGCAATCGCATCCCCGGTGGCCTCGGCACGCCTGCGCAGAGCCTGGCCGACAAATCGGCGAGCGAGGCGAGTTGGGGCGAACGCCGGGATGCAGTCGACGCGATCGGCGACGCCGGCTTCAAGGCCAATGCCGCGCGCGAGGGGGCCAAGGTCGCCGGCGAGCTGCTCAACCAGGTCAAGTTCCCGACCTTCGTCTCCGGCCTGATCCAGGGGGTGTTTCAATCGATCACCGACAGCTCGATCCAGCAGATGGAGGCCTATCAAAAGATGGTGGCGGCGGTGGCGACGTCGCTCAAGCAGTTCATGGACGACAACGTTTCCGAGAACCAGGGCCGCGACCATATGGTCGAGCAATTCCCCGATTTGTTCGAGATCGGCTTCGACGACATGTCGGACGAGCCGGGGCCGCGCCTGCAACTGCGCGAGGGTGTCGACGAGTCGGAGGCGCTGAAGAAGGTCAACAACAAGCTCGAATTCGCCGACGGGCAGATCAAGAGCCTCGATCTCAGCGATGCCAATGCCGAGCGCGCGATCATCGAGCAGGCGCGGATGCAGCTGGCCCGACAGCGCCAGCAGCTGATGGCGAGCATTGTCCTGATGGGCATCAACCGGATCGTCGTCACCGACGGCAAGATCAGCGCCAAGATCATCTACGACGTCAAGGCGCAGGACAGCTATGCGATGCGCCGCAGCGCCAGCGCCGTCGATCTCGCCCGCGACAAATATGGCAATGTCCAAACCACCTATGCCGGCGAGGGCAAATATGATTCCGGCGCCGACGTGACCTCGAGCCGCAGCAAGGACAGCCGCGATTACGATGCGAGCTATTACGCGAAGGGCGAGTACAAGTACGAGAACAAGCCGATCATCACGGCCCAGACCGCGGCGTCCGAGGCCTCCAATGCGGCGATGCAAACCAAAATCCAGCTGTCCGGCGCCGTCGATGTGAATTTCAAGAGCGACTATCTGCCGCTCGAGAAGATGGCGACCCCGCAGATGATCGCTGCGATCCAGGGCAATGCGACGCCGGCCGATCCCAATGTCGTGCCGAGTGCGAGAACCGCGCCAAGCGCGCCTGCCGCGGCGCCGGCAACCACGCCCGCCCCTGCTCCAGCGGCTTGAGGGAAGACTCGACATGGCCTCCCTGCATCAATCTGCCCGCGCCAATCCGCCGCCGACGACCAGCGCCGAAGCGCTGGATGCAACCCGGCCGGAGGTACGCCGGCTGCTCACTGCGATCCCCGCCTTCCTCGGCTTGCCCGACGACGAGCGGAAGCGGATCGCTGCCGACACCGTCCACGTCTTGTCCTACATGGCCGATCCCGGCGGCGTGCAGGCGGAAATTGCCGAGCGTGAGGCCAAAGGCGATCTGCCGCGCTCCGGCGCTCTCGCTGCGGCGCCTGCCGCGCGGGCGCTGGACGAAAGCGCGACGGAGGCGACCAAGCGGCAACTCTCCAAGAGCCCGGGCTTCGCCGGCAAGGATTTCCAGGCGGGTGCGGTCCGCCAGGGGGTCGAGCAATTCGGCGAGATGGTCCAGAAGGTCGACTTTCCCAAGTTCGTTGGCGGCCTGATCAAGAACGTCTTTCAGGCGATCGTCGAAAGCTCGATCGAGCAGATGCGCGCGTACGGCGAGTTGATCGCCAATGTCGCCAAGACCACCGACCAGTTCATGCGCGACAATATCGGCGAAGCGGCCGGGCGCGTTTACCTGGCCGACGCCTATCCCGACGTGCTCTCCGTCGACATCGGCGCCACGTCGGACAGCTTTGCCGAGGGCGACGGCGCGGAGCAGCCGCCGCCACGGCTGCAGGCGACCGGCGACGACGCTGCGGTGCGGCTCGCCGAGATCAGCCGCGAAATGAACGTCAATCCGCCGGTCACCGACCTCAGTGACGCCAATGCCGAACTCCGCCTGGTCACGGCGGCGCGCCTGCAGATGGCGAAATCGCGCCAGCAACTGCTCTCGTCGATGGTGATGCTCGGCATCAACCGGATCGTGGTCACCGACGGTTCGATCACCGCCAAAGTCGTCTTCGACATGCGCGCAAGTGACAAGGCCAAGCGTCACTACACCGCGTCGATGCACGACCGGGAGTCGCAAAAGTATAAGGAGAAGCTCAACGCCGAATATGGCAGCTGGTACACGCCCTACAGCGCCTCCGCCTCGTTCGAGGGCGAACAGGAACATGTCGCCACCGTCGGCTCCGCGGTCGACGAGAACAGCGAGTCCAAGGCCGAGGTCAAAGCCAAGCTGTCGGGCGAAGTGCGCGTCAATTTCAAGAGCGACTATCTGCCGATGGAAAAGATGGCGACGCCGCAGATGATGTCGGTGATCCAGGGCAACAGCACGCCGTACAATCCGAACACGCCGCCGCCCGCCGCCGCTGGGGCGGGCTGACCGATGGGCGGGGCCCTCATCGCGCCGGTCGCGGACGCACTCGTCGCTTCCGCGCTCGGGCTCGGCGCGCAACTGGTTGCTGAGGCCACGGTCCCCGGACTCGCCTTCGCGCTCGACGAGCTCGGCGACATCGACATTCCCGATCCGGTCGCCGCCCGCATCGACAAGGCCCAGCTGCGCGCGCTCGCCACCCTGTATCTCGCTGCGGATCTCGAGCCCGCGGGGATCATTCCTGCCGTCGAGACTCTGGCCGCACTGGCCGCGACGGGCGCGCTCCAGGTCGATCTCGGCGCCGCCGAGAGCCTGGTTGCCTCCTGGTGGCGCGCCCGCAACGACCGTATTTCCGAGGTCGAGCGCAACGCCTTCTTCTCGCGCCTGTTCGGCACCTCCTCGGGCCCGGTCGCGGCCGACGCGGACCGTAATTTCCAGTTCGAGGACGGCATGCTGGAGCTGTGCGAGTCGCTCTACAAATTGGACGAGCTGGGTTCAGACGATCCTTATGGAGGCCTCGCGCAACAGGCACGCGTTCGCGCCGGCGCGCGTGCGCTGATCGCGAACCTCGGCGAGGCAAGCAGCGGCAGCACCGCTTTCATCGCTCAGGAAGTGGTCGCGACCCTGAAGGATGCCTTTGCAATCGTCGGTCACGCGAGCCTTCGCGGCGCCTTTGCGGCGCGCGACCTTTGGGGCGTGGTCGACGGCATCGCCCGCATCGCGCACAAGAGCTTCAGGCGCGCCGCACCCTATATCCGGCGCGGCAAGGCCGGCATGATCGTGATCTCCTGGCTCGCCGAGGTTTCGGAGCAGATTGGCGAATCCGGTCCTTTGGTCGAGATCGGCCATCCGGTGGTCGGCTCGGCAATCGACTGGATCGAAGCAACGCTCGACATCGGGGAGGCGCAGAGCAGCGCCCCGGCCGCTCCGCGTGCGCGCGGACCTGCCCCCGCAGCTTCGCCCTGGTCGGCCCTGGGCGCCTGACATGGCCACGGCGGCGCCTCTTCCGCCTCCTCGCCCGAGGCGCGCGGCGGCGTCCGCCGTGCGGGACGAGGTGCGGCACGGCGTCCGATCGCTGCTCGCCGCGCAACAGGGCTTCAGCGCGCTCGATCCCGAGACCCGGCGCGATCTCGCCGGCTCGCTGGTCAAGATCGGCTCGGCCGCACTCGCCAACGATGAGTTAGCTCGCAGGCCGGTGCCACGGCGCCCGATGGGGACGGCGCTCAACGCAGGTTCCGAATTCTCCGGAGTCGCCACCGATCGCGTCGCCGGCACCACCCAGGCTGTGCTCAACGCCGTTTCCTTCCCGCGCTTCGTGACCGAGCTGATTACCGGCGTGTTCAAGGCGATGAACGACTCCAACCAGCAGCAGATGACCGCGTTCGTCGATCTGATCCGCAACGTCGCCCAGACGACCGAAGGCTTTGCCGATGCGAATGTCGGCATTGCCGGCGCCCGCGCCTGGATCGCTGAACGCTTCCCGACCGCTTACGCGATCGAAGGAGCCGAAGACGAGGAGCCAGAGGATCTCTCCGGGCTCGATCCCGAGGAACGGCGGCAGCGTCAGGCCGAGATCCAGGCCGAGCGCGACGCCGCGACCCGCCTCGTCCTCCGTCCCGGGGCGAGCCCGCCGAGCGAAGCGGCGTTGCGTGCGGCGTTCGAGCTTCCGGAGGAAGAGAGCATCTCCGGCGGCAATCCCGAGGCGCTGGTGCCGCTCGCCCGCCAGGTGATGGCGCGCGGCCGCCAGCAGCTCCTCGCCACCATGATCCAGATGGGTTTGCAGAGGATCGTCATCGAGAGCGGCCGGCTGAACGCCTCGATGCGGTTCCACATCGATGCGAGCAGCGCTGCCGCGCAGGATCGCGGCTCGCAATTCGACATGCGCAACACCACCGAAGTGGGAGTCAACGGCAAGGTCGGCATCTGGGGCGCCGAGGCCAAGATGCAGAACACGATCGGCTATGTCAGTACCGATCGCGTCCAGACCAACGAGGAGATGAACACTTCGGTCGATCTCGACAGCGCCGTCGAGCTGATCTTCCGCACCGATTACGTCGCACTTGATCGCCTCGCGGGCGGGCCCGCCCAGGAGCGGATCCGAGTCAATTCCCTCAATCCGGAGGCGGAAGCGGCCCGTGCGAGCCAGGAACGCACCGCTGCCGCGGCGGCGCGCCGTGCCGATCGCATCGCCCGCTCCGGCGACCTCAACACGGCCCTCCGCACCCCGCCTGCACCGCCTGCAATGGCGCCGCTCCCGGCGCGATCTGGCGGCGCGGGGTCGGGCACCGGCACCGGGACGGGCACGACGGACACGAGCAGCCCTGGGGCAGGGGGCACCACGGGCGCAGGCGCAGGCACAGGTACAGCGGGATCGGGGACCGGCGCGGGCAGTACGGGTTCTGGAGCGGGCGCCGGCACGGGGAACACGGGGACGGGCACCGGGGGCGCTTCGACCGGTACGGGCGCCGCGGGAAGCGGGGCCGGGGGAGCCCCGACAGGGACGGGAGCCGGTGCGGCCACGGGGGGCGCCCCGGTGCGGCCCTAGCCCAAGCCTCTTCGCCGCGGCGCACGGAAGGAGGCGGGACCGTCGCGCAGTGTTGCGGTTCGAATGCAGACTTAAGTCTGGCGTCACCAGGCCGGGAGCAGCGTGCTACACGGTCGATCGCAACTCGATCGCGGCGCGGGCATTCTGGTGTCGGCCCTACCAGCGCGGACCAGGGGAGGAAATATGCGGCAGGTCTTCGAACGGCAGACGATCAAGCGATGGCGATCGATCCCGCTCGCGCTCGCCACGATCGGCGTGCCCGCAGCGGCGCAAGAGGCCGACCCCACCGCCTTCGCCGGTGCCGCGGAGGTGCAGGCGCAGATCGCCGACATGGAGAAGGCGATGAAGCCGGACCAGGGCTTTTCGTGGCGCCCGCTCGTCCGCAACGGCGAAACCGTGGCTGCACTCGAAATCTGGAAGAAGGCGGGCCGTCCCGCTGTCCACCCCACCGAAGCCGAATATGCGATCGTCATCGCAGGGCAGGGAACTCTGGTTTCCGGCGGGACCCTCGTCGATGCAAAGGTGTCCAGACCGGGCCTGACCGAGGGCAGCCGTATCGAAGGCGGCACCACGCGTGGGCTCAAGCCGGGCGACGTCATGCTGATCCCGGCCGGAACGCCGCACTGGTTCGGGATTACGGACGACAGGCTGGTGCTGCTCGGCACGAAGGTCCCGGTGGCGGCCGGCGCTCCGAGATAGAGCTATGAGAGGAGCAATCGTCGTTGAAGCGGGTGTCCGAGCACACTCATCGCAGCAGGTTGGTGCGGGCCAGGTCCACGATCTCGTCGCCGCGGCCGTTCATCACCGCCTTCAGCACATAGAGGCTGAAGCCCTTGAGCTGCTCGGCCGTCACCTTCGGCGGCATCGCCAATTCCTGGCGGGCGACGACCACGTCGAGTAGTGCCGGGCCGGGGCTGGCGAGAATGTTCGCGACTGCCGCCGGCAGCTCTGCCGGCTTCTCCACCCGCACGCCGTGGATCCCGACGGCACGGGCCATGGCGGCGAAATCCGGGTTGCGCAGGGACACACCGGTTTCCAGCAAGCCGGCCGCTTTCATCTCCATTTCGACGAAGCCCAAAGTGCCGTTGTTGAACACGATCACCTTCACCGGCAGATCGTGCTGAACGAGCGTCAGGAAGTCGCCCATCAGCATGGCGAAGCCACCGTCGCCGGACAGTGAGACGACCTGGCGCCCCGCATTCGCTGCCTGCAACCCGATCGCCTGGGTCATCGCGTTCGCCATCGAGCCGTGCACCCACGATCCGATCAGCCGCCGCCGGCCGTTCATCCGCAGATAGCGTGCCGCCCAGATCGTCGGTGTGCCGACGTCGGCGGTGAACAGGCAGTCCTGCGCGGCTGCCTCGTCGATCAACCTGGCAAGATATTGCGGGTGGATGGGGCCCTCGGTGGGCCGGTCGACGGCGAGCGAGTCGAGATCCGCCCGCGCCTTTCGGTAGTGCGCGAGGCTGTCGTCGAGGTGTGCGCGATCGGTTTTCCGGTCGAGCCGCGGCAACAGCTCGCGAAGGCTGTCGCCGACATCGCCGACCAGACCGAGATCGAGCGGGCAGCGGCGGCCGAGATGATCGGGCCGGATGTCGATCTGGGCGATTCGGGCGCGCTCGGGATAGAATTGGCGGTAGGGGAAATCGGTGCCGAGCATCAGCAGCATGTCGCACCTCAACATCGCGCGATAGCCCGACGAGAAGCCGATCAGCCCGGTCATGCCGACATCGAACGGGTTGTCATGCTCGACGAAGTCCTTGCCGCCGAGCGCATGGACGATGGGTGCGCCGAGCGCATCGGCGAGTTGGAGCAACTCGGCATGGGCGTCGCGGCAGCCGCGGCCGCAGAGCAGGGTGACGGAACCGGCCTCGTTCAGCATTGCCGCAAGGCGATCGAGATCGTCGTGCGCCGGAACGGTGCGGGGGCGCGCCGGGACCAGCCCGGGTGCCGGCGCAGCTTTCACCTTGGGCGCGTCCTTCAGCGCAACGTCGCCGGGGATGGTCAACACCGATACGCCGCCTTTGCCGATTGCCGCCCGGAGCGCCAGTTCCAAGGTCCGCGGCATTTGCTCGGGGCTCGAGACCATCTCGCAATAATGGCTGCAATCGGCGAACAGCCGCTCGGGCTTGGTCTCCTGGAAATAGCCGCTGCCGATCTCGGCGCTGGGTATCTGCGCGGCGATCGCCAGCACCGGGGCGCCGCTGCGGTGGCAGTCATAGAGGCCGTTGATGAGGTGCAGGTTGCCGGGGCCACACGATCCGGCGCACACCGCCAGGCGGCCGGTGACCTGCGCCTCCGCACCGGCGGCGAAAGCGGCTGCTTCCTCGTGGCGCATATGCACCCATTCGATCTTGCCGCGGCGGCGGATCGCCTCGGTGAGGCCGTTGAGGCTGTCGCCGACGATCCCGTAGACCCGCTCGACTCCGATCTCCTCGAGCATTTCGACGATCATCTCGGCAACGTTCATCCGCCTGTCTCCCGTTACAGCTGTCCCGGCCGCATGCGGCGCGAGGCCGGCGTGCGCACCGTATGATCGCTTTAGCGAAGCGATCCGGCCGTTGCGACGTCAAGCCTTCGCCTTGACGTGAGGTTCCAAGGCACACCGATGCGGCGCGTCGACTGTCGGTATGGTTTACAAATCTTTAACGGCCGGCGGACGTGAGCCGCGGAAAACCGCCATTGGCCCAGCTCTTGCTACGTTTGCGCCATGCTCAGCAAGTTCGCGCGCCTGTTCGTTATCAAGACCCGCTTCGAAGCCTTCGCGATCATCTATGCGCTCGCGGTCGGCGCCGTGACCCGCGGCTTCGTCTACCTGCAGACCTATCCGGGGATCCCGGGCTATTTGCTGTTCGCCGCCTGCACCGGCGCCGTATTCATGGCCGGCGGCAAGCTGCTCGACGCGACGCGGGGGCCCCGTCATCGGCGATCGAGCTTGCGCCGCGTAGTGCTGCGCGCGCGCACGTTCGGCTGAGCAGAGTCCTTTCTCAAGAGCTTCGCCGAAAGTTGGCGTGAAATCCCAAAATTCGGTAGCGAGATGAGGGCGGGGATTACCTCACTGGCCGCATCTTTGGCGGAAAACCGCCATTCCTGAGACTTGGCACACCCCTTGTAATCATGTCGGCAACCCGCCCCGAGCGGCCCGAAACATGATCAAGGGAGCCACGCCATGTTCGACATCGACAATCTGAAGCAGGGTGCGATCGCCGCTGCCGCCGCCATCGTCTTCACTGCCACCGCCGTCGGCGCGGCCGTCGGTCCGGCCCGGATCGCCGAGACCTCGGTGCCGAACAGCCAGGTGCAGGTTGCCGCGGTCGAGGCGCAGGGTGCCGTCCGTGGGTGAGCCGATCCATGTTCGCCGCGACGAGCTGGTCCCGATGCCGCCGCCGCGGCCCGCGCGTCCCCAGCCGCCGCAGCGGCCCGGAGCGCCTCGCCGGCCGGAGCCGCTCAGCCTCTCGTTCAAGGATATGCCGATGAGCATCTTCACCCGCACCCGTGACATCGTCGCCGCCAATTTCGGCGATCTGCTCGACAAGGCGGAAGACCCGGCGAAGATGATCCGGATGATCATCATGGAGATGGAAGAAACCCTGGTCGAAGTCCGTTCCTCCGCCGCTCGCACCATCGCCGATCAGAAAGAGATGCGCAGCCAGATCGCACGGCTGGAGAAGCTGCAGGACAGCTGGACCGAGAAGGCCGAGCTTGCGCTGTCCAAGGGTCGCGAGGATCTCGCCAAGGGCGCGCTGCAGGAGAAGCGCAAGACCGCCGACCTCGCCGAGAGCCTGGCCCAAGAAATCGAGATGCTCGACGACGGGCTGCGGGCCTCCGAGACCGACATCGCCAAGCTGCAGCAGAAGCTCCGGGATGCGCGGGTTCGCCAGAACGCCATCCAGAGCCGCTTCGAGAGCGCCCAGAACCGGGCTCGGCTGCGGGAAATGTATGCCGGGCCGAAGGTCGACGAGGCCTTTTCGCGCTTCGACATGCTCGAGCGCCGCGCCGATCTCGCCGAAGGCAGGGCCGACGCGCTGGCGCTTGCCGCCCCGCAGCAAACCCTGGAAGAAGAAATCGCCGAGCTGCGCAACGCCGAGAAGGTCGATGCCGAGCTCGCCGCAATGAAGCAGCGGCTCGCCGCCGGCCGGGAAGGCTGAGCGATGGGCTCGGAGATCATCGTCATCCCGGCGATCTTCATCGGCCTGCCCTGGGTGGTCCTCCACTACATCACCCGGTGGAAGACGGCGGCGACGCTCACCACCGACGACGAGAAGCTGATCGAGGATCTCTACGATCTCGCCCGGCGCCTCGACGACCGCGTCGACACGATCGAACGGATCGTCGCCGCCGAGAACCCGAACTGGCGGTCCCTGGCCGCCGACCCCCTTCAGTCCGGCATCGAAGACCGGGCTCATGAAAGCCTCAGGAGGATCAAGTGAAAAGAACCTTCCGTCTCGACCGTCGCAACGGCAAACTCCTCGGCGTCTGCGCCGGCATCGCCAGCGCGACCGGCTGGGATCCGACGCTGATCCGCGTCGCCGCCGTCGTCGCCACCTTCTTCGCCTTCCCGTGGACCTTGATCCTCTACGGCGTTGCCGCGATGGTCGCCGAAAAGGGGCACAAGTCGCTCACCGAGCACGATCGGCCTCCGCTGCCGCGGATGTCGGCCGCCGATTACAACGAACGGATGCGCGACATCGATCGCCGGATGATCGAGGTCGACTCCTATGTCGCAAGCTCGAACCGCCGTCTCGCCGAAGAGATCGAGAGCCTGCGCTGACCTTCAATCAGGGAGAAGAGACATGTCCAGCATGATGACCCTCGCTGCCCTTGCCGGCTTTGCGCTGATCGGCCTCAGCCTGACCCTGCTCACCAGTCTCAAGGCCTGGAACGGGTGGCTCGATCTCAAAAGACTCGAGCTTAGTGGCGCGCACCGTGCGCCTGCCGTTGGCGGCATGGCCGAACTGATCGAGATGGCGGATTTGAAGGAGCGGATCCGCAAGCTCGAATCGATCGCGGCGTGCGTCGACCTTTGACTGGTAGGCGGTGAATCCTTCAATCTGCGCCGGCGGGGATTATTCCTGAGCCGGCGCTTTTCCCGGCGCGATGCGGACCCAGGCATTGCGCCGCTCGCCATACACCTCGACGCCGGGTTCCGGGAAGGCGAGGGTGGCGAAGCCTCCCGCCGGCACCGACACCATATCGGGCCGTGACTCGATCTCGTAATAGACGGTGGAGCCGCAAGTGGGGCAGAAATGCATCCGGGACCAACGCCCCTCGCTTGAAAGCGTCTCGAACACGCGGCTTTCGCCAGCGATCGCCACCTGATCCCGCGCGAATGTCGCGTTCCAGGCGAATGCGCTGCCGGTCCGCTGCTTGCAGGTGAAGCAATGGCAGACCGAGTTCCGCTTTGGCGCGCCGGTGCAGGTGGCCTTGAGCCGGCCGCAACGGCAGGCCGCGACTCGTTCCGTCACGGCGCTACCCGCAAGCGCTCCGTATGGCGCTCGGCGCCGGAAATGTGCCAGACATCGCCGAAATCGCTCTCGGTGAGTGGCGCCGGGCGCGCGCCGCCGAGCTGCTCGATGATATCGGCCACGGTGTTGCTGTGACCGATGACCAGCACCGGCCCTGGTTCGCGTCTCACCTCCGCGACGAGGCGCGGGGTATCGGCCGGATCATAGGTTTTGAGCGGCAGGCCCAAGGTCGACGCCAGGGGGATCGCCGTCTCGCGTGCCCGCCGGGTGGTGCTGACGTAGATCGACTTCGGCGGATCCTCGGCAAAGACGGTGAACAGGGCGTCGGCATGGCGGCGGCCTTCTTCCGAGAGGCCGGGGTCGGTGCCTTCCGTGCGTTCGAAATGGCGCATGACATAGACGTCGGGCGCCGCCGGCGTCGGATCCACCGCCTGGGCGGCGGCGCGATCGTAAGTGGATCCGCCCTCCGGGCCCGAGGCGCAGGCGGCGAGCTGAAGAATCGACACGATCGGAACGAGGTTTCGCAAGCGCATTCATGGTCCCCATGGCTGAGCGCAATCTCTAGCCGAGTCCGCCGCGGAAATCTCGGGCGATCGAGGGGTCGCGGCTGCGCTGGCAAGGCGCCCGATTATGGTCTAGAGGCGCGCCACGATCAAAGGCCGGCATGCCCATCCAGCGTGCCGGTAAAGGAGAGAGGATGACCAGCGATATCGAGCGCCCCAATCGGCCGGCGCTCTCCCTGCACGTGCCCGAGCCGAATGCGCGCCCCGGCGACGAGATCGATTTCAGCCACATCGTGATTCCCGCCGCCGGCAGTGTCCGCAAGCCCGACGTCTCGGCCTCTCCCGCGGAAACCCACGAGCTCGTCTATTCGCTCGTCCGGGTGCTCGACGACGATGGCAATGCGGTCGGCATGTGGGATCCACGGCTCGATCCGGACCAGCTGCGGCGCATCTACCGCGACATGGTCGTGGTGCGGATCTTCGACGATCGCATGTACCGCGCCCAGCGCCAGGGCAAGACCAGCTTCTACATGAAGTCCACCGGCGAGGAGGCGGTCGCCGTCGCGGCCGCGCACGCGCTCGATCGCGAGGACATGACCTTCCCGACCTATCGGCAGCAGGGCATCCTCGTCGCCCGCGGCTACCCGCTGCGCGACATGATGTGCCAGGTTTATTCGAACCGCGCCGATCCGCTGAAGGGGCGGCAGCTGCCGATCATGTATTCGTCGCGCGATTACGGCTTCTTCACGATCTCGGGCAATCTCGCGACCCAATATCCGCAGGCGGTGGGCTGGGCGATGGCCTCGGCGATCCGCGGGGACAGCCGTATCGCCTCGGCCTATATCGGCGACGGCTCGACTGCGGAGGGTGATTTCCACGCCGCAGTGACCTTTGCCGGCGTGTACCGGGCGCCGGTGATCCTCAACATCGTCAACAACCAGTGGGCGATCTCGTCCTTCTCCGGCATCGCCGGCGGCGATCTTACCACCTTCGCAGCGCGTGCCGTCGGCTACGGCATTGCCGGCTTGCGCGTCGACGGCAACGATCCGCTGGCGGTGTTCGCCGCCACCCGCTGGGCCGCCGATCGTGCCCGGCTCAATCTCGGGCCGACGCTGATCGAGATGTTCACCTACCGGGTCGAGGGCCATTCGACCTCCGACGATCCGTCCGCTTACCGGCCCAAGAATGCAGGCGCGGCCTGGCCGCTCGGCGATCCGATCGCACGGCTCAAGCAGCATCTTGTCGTGCTCGGCGAATGGGACGATGCGCGCGAGGCCGATTTGCTCGAAACGGTCGAAGCCGAAGTCCGCGCCGCGCAGCGGGAGGCGGAGAAGCAGGGGACGCTCGTCACTTCCTCGATCGAATTCCCGCAGGACGTGACGACGATGTTCGAGGACGTGTTCGAGCAGATGCCCTGGCACCTCAGGGAACAGCAGGCGCAGATGGTCGCCGAGCTGGAGGCAAAGCGCAAATGACCGTCATGAACATGATCCAGGCGATCAACAGCGCCCACGACGTCATGATGGCCCGCGACGATACCGTCATCGCGATGGGCGAGGATGTCGGCTTCTTCGGCGGCGTCTTCCGCGCCACCGAGCATCTCCAGAAGAAATATGGCAGTAACCGCTGTTTCGACACGCCGATCTCGGAGAACGGGATCATCGGAACCGCGATCGGCATGGCCGCTTATGGTCTCAAGCCCGTCGCCGAAATCCAGTTCGCCGACTATATCTATCCGGCCTTCGATCAACTCGTCTCCGAGGCCGCGCGGATGCGCTACCGCACCGCCGGCGAGTGGAACCTGTCGCTCACCGTGCGTTCGCCCTACGGCGGTGGCATCTTCGGCGGTCAGACCCACAGCCAGTCGCCGGAAAGCCTGTTCGCGCATGTCGCCGGGCTGAAGACGGTCATTCCGTCCAATCCCTATGATGCCAAGGGGCTGCTGATCGCTGCGATCGAGGATCCGGATCCGGTGCTCTTCTTCGAGCCGAAGCGGATCTATAACGGCCCGTTCGACGGCTTCTTCGATCGTCCGGTGACGCCTTGGGCCAAGCACCCCAAGGCCGAGGTGCCCGAAGGTCATTATACCGTTCCACTCGGCAAGGCGGCGGTGGTCCGCGAAGGCGAGGCGGTGACCGTGATCGCCTACGGCACGATGGTCCATGTCGTGCTTGCGACGATCGAGGCGGAGGGGATCGATGCCGAAGTCATCGATCTGCGCACCATCCTACCGATCGACATGGATACGATCGAGGAATCGGTGAAGAAGACAGGGCGCTGCGTCGTCGTCCATGAAGCGACCCGCACCGGCGGCTTCGGCGGCGAGCTTTCCGCGCTCGTCCAGGAACGCTGCTTCTACCATCTCGAAGCCCCCGTCGAACGCGCGACCGGCTTCGACACGCCTTATCCGCATTCGCTGGAATGGGCCTATTTTCCGGGGCCGATCCGCATCGGCACTGCGATCAAGAAAGCATTGGAGGTCTGATCGGTCATGGCGCTGTATTCGTTCAAGCTGCCCGACATCGGTGAAGGCATCGCAGAAGCCGAGATCGTGGCCTGGCACGTCAAGGTCGGCGATATGGTCAAGGAAGACCAGCAGATCGCGGACATGATGACCGACAAGGCAACGGTGGAAATGGAATCCCCGGTCGCCGGGCGCGTCGTCAAGGTGGCCGGCGAGGTCGGCGACCAGATCGCGATCGGCTCGGTTCTGGTCGTGTTCGAGACCGAGGCCGATGCGGAGCAGGGTGGGGCCGACCAGGACGGCACCGAGACGGAGGCCGGCGAGCGCACCGACACGGTTGCCCTCGGCGACGGGCTGATCACGCCGACGCAGGCGCAGGAGGCAGCGGTGCCGAGTACGGCAGAGGAGCCGACATCTTCATCAGCGCCGCGCCCGACCCCGATCGCCCCAACCGAAGTCGAGGAGCCTGTGCAACGCGCTTCATCGTCTTCCGGAGAACGCGCCTCGACGTCGCTCCGGACGAACGAGGGTGAGGGAGACACCCATAGCCGGAAGCCGCAAATCCTTGCGTCCCCCGCCGTCCGCCAGCGGGCGCGCGATCTCGGTATTGATCTTGCCGAGGTGAAGTCCACCGGCGACCGGCTCCGCCATTCCGATCTCGACGCCTATCTCCTCTACAATAATGGCGCAGTGGCGCGCAGCGGTGCGCCGCGACGGCAGGACGAGGCGGTGCGCGTCGTCGGCCTTCGCCGCAAGATCGCGGAGAATATGGCGGAGGCGAAGCGCCGCATTCCGCATTTCACCCTGGTCGAGGAATTCGACGTCACCGCGCTCGAGCAGACGCGGGCGATGATGAATGCCGATCGGGGATCGAACCCCAAGCTTACCATGCTCCCCTTCCTGATCGTCGCGATGGCGAAGACGCTTGCCGACTATCCGCAGATCAACGCCCGCTATGACGATGACGAGAATGTCGTCTATCGGTCCGGCGCGGTGAACATGGGCATGGCGACCCAGACCCCGAACGGACTGATGGTGCCGGTGATCCGCAGCGCCGAGACGATGAGCGTGTGGGAGATCGCGAGCGAGATCCTTCGCCTCGCCGACGCCGCCCGCACCGGCAAGGCCAGCCGCGACGAGCTTTCCGGCTCGACGATCACCATCTCCAGCCTGGGGCCAATGGGCGGGATCACCTCCACGCCCGTGATCAACCGTCCGGAAGTCGCGATCATCGCGGTCAACAAGCTGGAGGAGAAGCCGGTCGTGATCGACGGCGATCTCCAGATCCGCAAGCGCATGAACCTGTCGCTCTCCTGCGATCACCGCGTTGTCGACGGCTGGGACGCGGCGAGCTTCCTTCAGGACATGAAGAAACTGATCGAGAACCCGCTGAAGCTTCTCTCGCTTTAGGAGCATCAGTCCGCAGATCGCCGCCGCGTTCGCCCCTCCTGAAAGGGAGGGGAGGGCTCGCCGCCCGCGCTTCGACTGATCGAGTGGCGCTGTTCGGCCTGAACCTTCCTCGCTAGAGCCCCCCCCATGCCCGACACTGTCACCCCGCCAACTTCTACCACTCCCGACCTCGAAGCCCTCCGCCTGCTCGACGATCGGCTTCGCTGGCTCTCGGCCTGGACGATCCACAATGCCAACCACGTCCGACCCTCGCCCGACGGGCTGAAAGTCGGCGGCCACCAGGCGTCGTGCGCGTCGATCACCGCGATCATGGCGGCGCTCTATTTCCATGCGCTCGGACCCAATGACCGGGTGGCGGTGAAGCCGCATGCCGGGCCGGTGCTGCACGCCATCCATTACCTGCTCGGCAATCAGAGCCTCGAGCAGCTCGAAGCCTTCCGCGGCCTTGGCGGGGCGCAATCCTATCCGAGCCGGACCAAGGATCGGATCCCGGTCGATTTCTCGACCGGTTCGGTCGGCCTGGGCGTCGCGATCACCGCGTTCGAAAGTCTCGTCCAGGATTATATGATCGCCCACGGCATGGTGCAGCCCTCGGACACCGGCCGAATGGTCGCCTTGCTCGGCGACGCCGAGCTCGACGAAGGCAATATCTACGAGTGCCTGATCGAGGCATCGAAGCACGACATCCGCAATTGCTGGTGGATCGTCGACTATAACCGCCAGTCGCTCGACGCGACCACCGCCGACCGGATGTTCAGCCGCTTCGACGAGATCTTCGCAAGCTGCGGCTGGAGGGTGGTCACGCTGAAGCACGGCAAGCTGATGGAGGCCGCTTTCTCCGAGTCCGGCGGTGCGCAGCTGCGAGACTGGATCGATGCCTGCGGCAATGCGGATTATGCCGCGCTCACCTATCTCGGCGGCGGCGCCTGGCGAGAGCGGCTCGCCCGTGATCTCGGTGAGCCGGTGGCGCCTTTGCTCGCCGCGCGCGATGACGATGCGCTGCAGGCGCTGATGACCAATCTCGCCGGCCACGACATGGAGAGCCTGGTCGAGGCATTCGACGCCGCGAACGACGAAGTCCCGACCCTGTTCATCGCCTACACGGTCAAGGGCTACGGATTGCCGTTCGCCGGCCACAAGGACAATCATGCCGGGCTGATGAACCCCGGCCAGATCGCCGCCCTCCGCGAGCGGCTGGGCATCGCCGAAGGGTCGGAGTGGGAGCCCTGGGCCGGGCTCGGCGACAATGCCGCGGCGGCCGCCAGGGCCGCGGTCGAAGGCAGCCGCATCGTGCGCGCCAAGCGCGAGCGGGTGTGGAACGTCGCCGAGGTGCCCGCCATCCCGGTGCCCTCGGGTGACGAACAATCGACCCAGGCCGCCTTCGGCCGGATCCTGCTCGATCTGTCGCGGATCGGCGGCGCGCTCGCCGATCGGATCGTCACCACCTCACCGGACGTGACCGTCTCGACCAATCTCGGCGCCTGGGTGAACCAGCGCGGGCTGTTCCGGCGGCAGGAACTGGCCGACGTGTTCGCCGCGGCCAAGATCCCGTCGGCGCAGAAATGGAGCGGCGGCGTCGCCGGCCAGCATGTCGAGCTCGGCATTGCCGAGAACAATCTGTTCCTGATGCTCGCGGCTCTCGGGCTTGCCGGCGATCTGTTCGGCGACCGGCTGTTCCCGATTGGCACGGTCTACGATCCGTTCATCGCGCGCGGCCTCGATGCCCTCAATTACGCCTGCTACCAGGATGCCCGCTTCCTGCTCGTCGCAACTCCGTCCGGCCTGACGCTCGGGCCCGAGGGCGGCGCCCACCAGTCGATCAATCCGCCGCTTATCGCGCTCGGACAGCCTGGCTTGCGCCACTACGAACCCGCCTTCGCCGACGAGCTTTCTCTCCTGATGGAGGAAGCGTTCCGGCTGATGCAGCGCGAGGATGGCGAAAGCGTCTATCTTCGCCTCACGACGCGGACCATCCGCCAGGTCGAGCGCGCCGACGAGACTTGGAAGGCAGGCGCGATCGCCGGCGGCTATTGGCTGCGTCCGCCTGCCGACGGCGTCGAGGCGGCGCTGGTCTATTCGGGCGCGCTCGCCCCCGAAGCGCTCGCGGCCTGGGAAGCTTTGCGCGACGATGTGCCTGGACTGGGTCTGCTTGCCGTCACCTCGCCCGATCTCCTCCACCGCGGCTGGAGCGCGCGCACCGCAGGCCGCTGGCGCGGGCAGGGAGCGGCGCAGTCGCATGTCGAAACTCTGTTGGCGCCGCTCGCGCCGGGCGCGGGCCTCGTCACCTTGCTCGATGGCGCGCCGGCCGCTTTGTCCTGGCTTGGCGGCGTTCGCGGCCACCGCGTGAGCCCGCTCGGCGTCGACCGCTTCGGCCAGACCGGCACGCTCGACGATCTCTACCGCACCTACCGGCTCGACGTCGACGCGATCGTCGAGGCGGCCGCCGAACTGTTTCTGGGATAGGATCGGGATACGGAACAAAGGCCGCTTAGCCTCGCTCTTGCAGTAATTCATTTCGGCACGGAGACAGATATGATCGGCAAGATTTTCGGCGGCTATGTGGGCTCCCGCATTGGCGAGCGTTACGGCAATGAAGGCCTCAAGGGTGCGCTGCTCGGCGCCGGCGCAGCCGCGGTCGCCCGTCGCGGTGCCGGCCCGCTGGCCCTGCTCGTCGGCGGCGCCTGGATCGCCAAGAAGGTGCTCGACAAACGCCGGGGCCGCACCGCCACCGCGCGCTGACGCAAACTCAAAGTAAGTTCCCGAGCCCTCTCCGCCATCAGCGGGGAGGGCTTTCCTTTTTCGCCTCTCGCTGAACGGAGGGCAAGGAGGTGGAGCCACGGAGGCACTCGGCGGCTGCGACCTTGGAGCCGAACCGCCTCTCGTGGTGAGGCATCAGCGAGGGAGGCGCTTCGCGCACCCGCCCTGGCTTTCAGCAAGGGGAATCAGAAAGGGGATGCGCCCCTATTGCTCCCCACCGTCGTCATTTTCGTCCGTCGGCCCGGAACGTGGCGGCAAGGGGCGAACGCGAACGTTGGATGGTGGCGGGGGCACGTCCACCACAGGTGTGTCCTCCTCCGACGGCGCGTCGCCGCCATCTGTCGGAAAGCCGCCGGTGGCGGACGGATCGATGGTCACGGTCAGTCCGTTGCCGTCCACGCCGACGCCGAGATCGATGCCCAGGCCCTCGACCGGCACGCTGAAATTCCCGTCGATCATGTTGCCGTCGTCGATTTCCGGCGGCGCGGCGATCGCCGGCGCGGCGGGTCTGGCAGGCCGGCTGCCGGTCGCCTGGGCGGCGAAATCACGGAAGATCCGGGCGGGGAGGCCGCCGCCGGCGACGTTGCCGAGCGGGCTGTTGTCGTCATTGCCGACCCACACGCCGACGACGAGATCGTCGGTGAAGCCGATGAACAGAGCATCGCGATTGGCCTGGCTGGTCCCTGTCTTTCCATAGACCGGAACGTCCAGGGCGGCGGCGCGGCCGGTGCCTTGCTGGACGACCGCACCGAGCATCTCCTTCATCTCGTCGAAGCTGGAATCGCCCGAGGCGCCCGCCACGGAGCTGTCCCACATGCGCTGCCACCAGGGCTTGTCGGGGTCGTCGAGGCCGCGCGGCCGCACGGGGTAGGCACCGGCGGCGACCGCAGCATAAGCCGAGGTCATCTCGAGCAGGGTTACGCCCGACGTGCCGAGCGCCAGGCTGGGATTGGGGTCGAGCGGGCTCCTTACGCCGAGATCGCGCGCGGCGCGCACCACCTTGTCCATGCCGACGCGCTGCGCCAGCCGGACCGCGGCAACGTTGCTCGACACCGCTAGCGCGTCCTTGACGGTGAGGGTGCCGCGATAGGCATTACCGTAATTCTTAGGCTGCCATTCGCCGATTCGCAGCGGCGTGTCCTCGATCGGATCGTCGGGATCCATGCCGGCCCGCAGGGCGGCGAGATATACGAACAGTTTGAACGTCGATCCGGGCTGGCGGCGCGCCTGGGTGGCGCGGTTGAACGGACTCTTGCGATAATCCTTGCCGCCGACCATCGCGACCACGCGGCCATCCGGTCGCATCGCCACGAGCGCGACCTGCGCCTTGCCGAGCCCGGCACGGCGCACCGTTTGCAGCGCCGCTTTCTGCAGCCGCGCCTCGAGCGTCGTCTGCACCTCCTGCGCGCCATAGCCTTCTTCCTCGGCCTGGCCGCGGGCGCGCGCCGCGGGCAGCACCCAATCGGCGAAATAGGTGCCGGTCGGCACCTCGCGCTGGGCCTCGACCTTGAGCCGCGCGGGCTTGAGACTGCGGCGTTGCGCGGGCGTCAGCAGATTCTGCTCGATCATCGCCGCGATGACGAGCCGCCCGCGCTGCCGCGCCAGATTGTAATTGTGGGTGGGCGCGAGCCGCGAGGGCGCCTTGACCATTCCGGCCAGCATCGCCGCCTGGGCGACCGTTAATTTCTCCGGCGGCACGCTGAAATAATGTTCGGAGGCGGCGCGCAGGCCATAGGTGTTGTCGCCGAAGTAGACGTTCGACAAATAGCGCTCGAGAATCTCGTCCTTGGTCAGCCACGCCTCGAGCCAGAAGGCGATCAGCACTTCCTGAGCCTTGCGCCCGGCGGTCCGTTCGGAACTGAGGAACGAAATCTTGGCGAGCTGCTGCGTGATCGTGCTGCCGCCCTCCCGGACTCCGCCGGCACCGACGTTGCGCCAGGCGGCGCGGGCGATCCCCCGCACCGAGATGCCGAGATGGTCCTTGAAGCGGCGATCCTCGATCGCAATGAACGCGTTCGGCACGTGCTTGGGGAGATCGGCGATTCGCACCGGCGCGCGGATGTCGGCGCCGCGCCGGGCAATCGGCTCGCCTTCGGCCGAGAGCAAGGTCAGGCTCGGCGCCGCAATCGGCTGGAGCGACTTGGAGAGCGGCGCCGTCACCGCCAGCCACGCCACCATCAGCATGAACAAGGCGACGAGCGCGAGCACGAGATGCTTCACCCGCCACCGCCGCCACCATGCTCGTTTCGGCGGCTGCGGCGGTCCGCCCGGCGCGAAGTTCGGGCCATAGCCCATGTCATCCGCCGGCAGCTCCTGCCATCTGCCCGAAGTGTCTATGCGCATTCGCGCTCCCTAACGCATTTTGCCGGCCGGTCGAACCATGGACGACTCGGATCGGCCGCGCTTACGCGAAACCGCCAGGACGGTGCCTGAACGGATAGGCCGTGTGAGGCGCAAAACGAGCCGCCGTCCATCACGGTGCCGAGGATTGCGCTGCGCCGTTGCGGAGCCGTCCAGGCGTGACCAAGGCGGCCGTGATGCCGGCGGCATCGAGCCCCTCAGGCCAGTCCCCGCCGCCGATCAGCGTCTCGACGATCGCGGCCATCGCCGGCGCGGTCTGCAAGCCGTAACCGCCCTGTCCGACCAGCCAGAAGAAGCCTGGCGCATCCGCATCGAAACCGGCGGTCGGCACCCGATCGGCGACGAACGAGCGCAGCCCGGCCCAGCGGTGCGCGATCCGGCTGACCGACAAACTGGTATAGTGCTCGAGCTGATGCGCCGCGAGCGCGACATCATAGTCCTCCGGCCGCGCATCGCAGGGTTCGTCGTCGATCTCGTCGACTGGTGACACCAGCAATTGCCCGGCTTCCGGCAGCATGTAGAAATCGCTCGCGGCGGTGTGGACGAACGGCCAGGGGGCGACGTCGAGGCCGGCGGGCGGATCGATGACGATGATCGTGCGGCGCTTGGGCGCGAGCCCGATCGGGCGGACGCCGGCCATTTCGGCGAGGCGATCGCCCCAGGCCCCGGCGGCATTGATCAGGATCGGCGCCGACCAGCGCTCGCCGGCGTCGCTGGCGACGTGCCAGCGGCCGCCGCGATGCTCGACGGAGACGATTCTGCGTCCAATCAGGATCTCGCTGCCGGCGCTGCGCACGACACGGGCATAGCCCTGGAGCAGGGCGTCAGCGTCGAGCTTCAGGCCAGTCGGATCGAGGATGCCGCGCACGACGCCCTCGACGCCGGCGCGGATCACGGGACAGAGATCGAGGATCTGGCCTTCATCCACCCAGAGCATCGCGTCGGTGAAGCGGTCCATCTCGCGGCGCAAGGCTTCGAGCGCGGGCAACTGCTCCTCGCGCGCCAGGTAGAGGGACGGGGCCGTCCTTGCGATTTTCGTTTCGGCAAAGCCCTCTGGCTGATGCTCGTAGAAAGCGCGGCTCCAGGCAGTGAGGCCGCGCACCGCCGAATTGCCGATTCCGTAATGGCTGAATGACACGCTGCGGCCGGACGAATGATAGCCGAGCGCCTCTTCGCCTTCGATCACGGTGACTTTGGCATGGCGGGCGAGGCGGGCTGCGGCAGACAGGCCGGCAATGCCGCCGCCGATGACGAGGATCTCGCTCACGCCGGACGCGCCACCATGTCACGGATGACGGTGAGGATCAGGTCGGGATGCGTGTGATGGATCATATGGCCGGCACCTTCTATCCGGTCGATCCGCGCGTTCGGCAAGAGGGCGGCGACGCCGCTGGCCTGGCGTCCCTCGTCGATGATCTTGTCGGCGGTGCCGATCAGGACCCGGGCGGGGATGTCGATCGTGCCGATCGCGAGCGTACCGGAAGGCGATAGCGGCAGGGTCGCCGCCGCGTCCTCGCCCTCGAAGACCAGTGCCTGCGGATCGAGAATGTCCGCGAAGGGATAGCTCTCTTTCCATCCCGCAGGGACCTCCTGCGGGTGGAACATCATCTTGTGGAGCACGGGCAGCAAGGTTCGGTCCAGCTGGCTGACCTGTCCGAATCGGGAGAGGATCGGCCCGGCGAGCGGCAAGGCACGCGGCGCAAGAAGCGTCTGTTCGAGCAGCCGCGGCTCCGGAAAGGCGATCGGTGCGAGCAGAATCATCGCCGCGAGCAGTTCCGAATGCCGTTCCGCCAAAGCCAGCGTCACCATCCCCCCGAAGCTGTGACCGGCGACGATCGTCGGCCCGATGCCGAGCCGTTCGAGCCCCTCGGCGATCTGATCGGCCTGGTCGCGCGGCGTGCCCTCGAACCGCAGTCGTTGGCTGCTGCCGTGGCCCGGGCGGTCGATCGCCGTAACCCGGTGGGTGTTCGCCAGCGCCGCCGCGACCGGGCTCGTCCGCCAGTCGTGACCGGTGGTCAGCGCGCCGTGGATCAGGACGATGTCGGGGCCGGCGCCGGCCTGCGCGACGTGGAGGCTGCGGTCGCTGCCGAGATCGAGCGTCTGTTCATGCCACATGACGCCCCAATGCGCGGTGCGGCAGAGGGTTCATCCGCGCCAGATATTCTCCACATGGCGCGGCCATCGGCCCGGGACGATGAAGATCGCGTCGATGCGAAGCGTGTCGCCCGGCCGGGCATAGCGTGGCGCCAGCGCCTCCGCGGCGGCGGCGACCCGGCGCAGGCGATAGTCGTCGAGCGAGAGATCCGCGTCCGCGGCCGAGGCGCGTGCCTTGACCTCGACGAAGGCGAGCACCGTTCCGCGGCGGGCGATCAGATCGATCTCGCCCCGCGGCGTGCGGACGCGCTGGGCGAGGATCGTCCACATCTTGAGCCGGAGCCACCAGGCGGCGAGAGCCTCGGCCCTGCGGCCGCCGCGCTCCGCCTCCCGCCGACTCATTTGAGCTTCAGCGCCCGTTCGTAGGCGAGCCTTCTGGGCACGCCGAGCTGCTCGGCGACCTCGGCGGCGGCACGCGACGGAGAAAGCCGAGCCATCGCCGCGCGCAGCGCCGCGTCGATCTCCTCTTCTCCCGCCGCCGCGGGGACTCCGGGCGGTGCGACGACGATCACGATCTCTCCCTTGGGCCGCGAATCCGCATAGCGGGCGGCGAGCTCGGAGAGGGTGCCGGTCACCGTCTCCTCGAACTTCTTGCTGATCTCGCGCGCCACCGCCGCCTCGCGGTCGCCAAGGCCCGCGTGCAGCGCTTCCAGCGCCGCTGCCAGACGCGGGCCGCTCTCGTAGAGGACGAGGGTCGCACGAACGCCCGCAATTTCGGAGATCGCGGTGGCGCGGGGGCCGCCTTTCGGGGGCAGGAAGCCGAGGAACAGGAAGCGGTCGGTCGGAAGGCCGGCGAGGGTCAGCGCCGAAATGACAGCGGATGGCCCCGGTATGGTGGTGACCGCGATCCCGGCGGCGCGGGCGTCGCGGACGAGCTTGTAGCCGGGATCGGAGATGAGCGGGGTCCCCGCGTCGGAGACGAGGGCAACGGCGCCGTCGCGCATGCGGGCGAGCAGTTCCGGCCTGACCCGGTCGGCATTGTGATCGTGATAGGGGACCATCGGCCGCTTGACGCCGATATGGCCGAGCAACTTGGCTGTGACTCGGCTGTCCTCGACGGCGATGACGTCGGCGGCGGACAAAGTGGCGGCGGCGCGCGGGCTCAGATCGGAAAGATTGCCGATCGGGGTCGCAACGATATAGAGGCCGGGGGGCAGGGGCGTGTGCATGAGAATGGAGTTCATGGCAGAGCAGATATACCGGCCGCAAGCGCGGCGCTCGTTCCTGGCGCTCGGCGTCGGCCTCGCCGTGCTGTCGCTCTCCGCCTGTCAGCTCGTTCCCAAGGCCGGTCCGCAGCGCCCGCCCGAGCCGACCGGCCCTGAGACCGAGGCGCCGGAAACCGGCCCCGACCGCACCGAGGGCCTGCCGCAGGATTTGGATCGCCACCGCATCGCCGTGCTGGTGCCGCTGACCGGCGCCAACGCCGGCGTCGGCCAGTCCATCGCCAATGCCGCCAACCTCGCTTTGCTGGACAGCGGCGGCGACCGAATCCGGATCACCGTTTACGACACCGCCAAGGGCGTAGATACCGCGGCCAATGCAGCTCTGGCCGACGGCAACCGCTTGTTCCTCGGCCCGCTCTTGTCGGAAGACGTCCGTGCTGCCGCGCCGATCGCCGCCCGATCCGGTGTTCCGGTGATCGCCTTCTCCAATGATGCCAGTGTCGCCGGGGGCGGCACCTATCTGATGGGCTTCACCCCCGCTCAGTCGATCTCGCGGGTGGTCCGCTATGCGCGCACCCAGGGCGTGGAGCGCTTCGCTGCTTTGACCCCCGAAGGCGTCTACGGCCGCCGCGCCGGCCAGGCGATGATCGACGCGGTCAATCGCGGCGGTGGGCGGCTGATCGGCATGCAGAGCTTCGACCGCGGCATCCCGGGCCTTCGCAGCGCCATCGTCAAGCTCAACACGCAGGGGACCTGGGACGCGATCGTCATCGCCGACAGCGGCCGCACCGCGGTGACCGCGGCGCCGACCCTGCGCAACGGCCCCTCGTCCGGCGCGCGGATCCTCGGCACCGAACTGTGGTCGACCGAAACCGGCCTCGGCAAGACTCCGGGCCTTCGCGGCGCCTGGTATGCCGCACCGTCGGACACGATGTTCGATCAGCTCCGTACCCGTTATCGCGCCCGCTACGGCGGCAACCCGTACCGGCTCGCCAGCCTCGGCTATGACGCCGTTTTGCTCACCGTCCGCGTCGGCAAGACCTGGCGGTTCGGCCGGCCTTTCCCCGAGGGCGAACTGCGCGATCGCATCGGCTTTACCGGCATCGACGGCGCCTTCCGGTTCGGCGCCAGCGGCATCGCGGAACGCGCCCTCGAAGTCCGCGAAGTGACCGCCGCGGGGACGAAAGTGGTGTCGCCCGCGGCGCGGGAATTCGACTGAGGGATCGCCTCCGGCCGGCAGAGCTTCGCCTTTCTAACGCCCCTCCCGGGAAGGGAGGGGACGGGGGTGGGTCCGCCAAGGCACTTGGCGGCTACGGCGTCATCGACGGGCAATGGGCGATAGAAAAGAGGCGCTGCGCGCACCCACCCCGAACCCCTCCCTTCCAGGGAGGGGAATGAAGAGCGGGGGAGTGCGCTAAGCCGCGATCTCGGCGAGGATGCCGTCGAGCAGCAGCATGCCCTCCGGCTGAGCGAACAGGCGGCCGTTGCGCTGCTCGACGAGGCCCTGCCGCTCCATCCGTGCCAGCCCCGCCGCATCCAGCGCGGGCGCGATCCGCGCAAGCGGCACGCCTTCCCGCAGGCGCAGCCCCATCAGCAGGCTTTCCAGCGCGGCGTCGTCGGCGCTGAGCGGCGCTTCCTCGACGATGCCGTGACGGTTGCGCTCCAGGCCTTTCAGCCAGTTCTCGGGTTTCTTGTGGCGCTGGGTCGAGACTCCGAGGCGGCGGCCGTGCGCGCCCGGGCCGACCCCGAGATAGGGCTGGTAGCGCCAGTAAGCGAGATTGTGGCGGCTTTCTTCGCCGGGCCGTGCATGGTTCGAGACTTCGTAGGCGGGAAGGCCGGCCGCTTCGGTCAGCGCCTGGGTCAGCTCGTACAGTGATGCGGCCTCGTCCGGTTCGATCGTCGGCAATTCGCCCTTGGCGGCAAGCGCGGCGAAGCGGGTGCCCGGCTCGATGGTGAGTTGGTAGAGCGAGAGGTGCCCGGTACCGAACGACAATGCGCGCGCAAGCTCGGCCTCCCACGCGTGGGGGCTTTGGCCCGGCCGGGCGTAGATGAGGTCGAAGCTGACCCGGGAAAAGGCGGCTTGGGCGGTGGCGAGCGCGGCGAGACCTTCCTCGACTCCGTGGGCGCGGCCGAGGAAATGCAGCACCTCGTCGTCGAGCGCCTGCAGACCGAGCGACACCCGGTTGACTCCGGCTGCCGCGAGATCGGCGAACCGGGCCGCTTCCACGGACGACGGATTGGCCTCGAGCGTGATTTCGATATCGGCGGCAAAGCCCCAGTGGCGCTCGGCCGAGGCGATCAGCGCCGCGACCGTTTCCGGCGGCATCAGCGACGGCGTGCCGCCGCCGAAGAAGATGGAGCCGAGCGGCGCGCCGGAATAGGTTTCCGCCTCATAAGCGAGATCCCGCAACAGCGCCGCACGCCAGGCGGCCTGATCGACGGCCTCGCGCACATGGCTGTTGAAGTCGCAATAGGGGCATTTGGAGACGCAGAACGGCCAATGGATGTAGAGCGCCAGCGGCTCCTGTTCCTCTCCTTCAGGGGAGGAGCCAGGGGCAGGATAGGCGGATAAGCGAGGCTCTGTCGCGCTGAGGCCCCCCGCAGCCAAGTGCTCCGTCCCCAGAACGAAGCCTGAGTTCGGCCGCGTCCGCGAGGGGACGGCCTCGCTCACAGCAGGGCCGCGACCAGTTTCTTGAAGGCGTCGGCGCGGTGGCTGATCTTGTGCTTCTCGTCGGGATCCATCTCTCCGAACGTGATGTCGTAGCCGGCCGGCTGGAACATCGCGTCATAGCCGAAGCCCTTGTCGCCCCGCGGCGGCCACACGAGGATCCCGTCGACCCGGCCTTCGAACCACTCGCTCCGACCATCTGGCCACACCACGGCCAATGCGCACACGAAATGCGCATTGCGGTTGGCGTCGGGTCCGAGCGCCTCGAGCTCGTCATGGACGCGGCGCATCGCGCGATTGAAGTCTCGCTCGCCGGTGACTTCGCCCGGGCCGGCCTCCGGCGCGACCGAGGGATCGCCGCCGATCGCCCAGCGCGCCGAGAAGATGCCCGGCCGGTTGCCCAGCGCCTCGACGCAGAGGCCGCTGTCGTCGGAGAGCGCGGGCAGGCCGGACAGGTCGGCGGCCTGCCGGGCCTTGAGATCGGCATTGTCGATGAAGGTCGTGCCGATTTCCTCGGGCTCCGGCAGATCGAGCTCGGCGGCCGAGACCGGCTCGATCCCGTAAGCACCGAGCAGATCGCGGATCTCGCGCACCTTGCCCTGATTGTGGCTGGCGATGACCAGCTTGCCGGCCTCCAGCTTCCTCATCGGCCAGTCGCCCGATCCTGCGCGGCGAAGATCTCGGTGCAACCGATGCGGGCGAGGCGGAGCAGGCGGAGCAGCCCTTCCTCGTCATAGGTCTCGCCTTCGGCCGTCACCTGCGCCTCGACGATGTTGCCGGTGCCGGTAAGCACGAAATTGCCATCGGCGCCGGCGTTCGAATCCTCGACGTAATCGAGATCGAGCACGGCCTGGCCATTGTGGATGCCGCAGCTCACCGCCGCGACCCGGTCGCGGATCGGATCGACGGTGAGCTGTCCCTGCTTGAGGATCGCGTCCACCGCGATGCGCAAGGCGACCCAGGCGCCGGAGATGGCTGCGGTGCGGGTGCCGCCGTCGGCCTGGATCACGTCGCAATCGAGCGTGATCTGGCGCTCGCCCAATTTGTCGAGGTCGACCACCGCGCGAAGTGAGCGGCCGATCAGGCGCTGGATTTCCTGGGTGCGGCCGGATTGTTTGCCCGACGCTGCCTCGCGGCGGCCACGGGTGTGGGTGGCGCGCGGCAGCATTCCATATTCGGCGGTGACCCAGCCCTTGCCCTTGCCGCGCAGCCAGGGCGGCAAATTGGTTTCGACCGAGGCGGTGCAGAGCACGCGCGTGTCGCCGAAGGAGACGAGGCAGCTTCCCTCGGCGTGACGGGTGAATCCCGCCTCCATGACGATCTCGCGCATCTGGTCGGGCGCGCGTCCGGATGGGCGCATGATGTTCCTTTCTCGAATGGTCGCCGCGCCTTACCGGTGGGGAAGGGGATAATCCAGCCCGGGCGGCACGTTCGGGCGTTCAGGGACGAGGGATCTGAGTCGGTCGATCCGCTGTTGTCTGCCTCTCAACGGGAGACGATCATGCGTGCAATGCCTCTCATCGTGCTCGCCTCTGCCTTCGCGCTCGCGGGCTGCGGCGGCAATGGCGGCTCCGATGCTTCGGCCGCCGACGCCAACAGCATCTCGGAAGACCCGTTCGGCGCCACCGGCGCGCCTGGCGCCGATCTCACCGACAATGGTGTGACCGACGGCGCAAACGGGCTTGCCGACGTGAACGCAGCGGAGGCGGCCAACATTCACTAGCCACCAGCGCGAGCATCGAGGGTCCTCAGGTCCTTCCCGCAAGCGGGGAAGGACCTGGGTTACCAATAGGTGCCGTAGAGGGCGATCAGGATGACGACGACGCCGATGCTGGCGATGTTGAACGACGCGGTGGTCGCGTAGCTTACGTCCCTGGTGACGATGATGTTCTTGTCGGCGCGATGCGGCGTCAGCAGCGATACGACGACCGCCAGCGCCAGCGAGGCGAGGAAGACGAGGCCCATGCGGTCCATGAAGGGCAGGTCCGGCAGCAGGGTCTTGCCGAGGAAGGACAGGAGCACCGAGGCCACCGCAGCCGCAATCGCGCCGCCCTCTGTCGCGCGCTTCCAGAACAGGCCGAGCATGAACATCACGACGATGCCCGGCGTGAAGAAGCCCGTGAATTCCTGAATGAACTGGAACGCCTGGTCCGACTTTCCGAGCAGCGGACGGGCGACCAGGATCGCGATCACCACCGAAACGGCTGCGGCGATGCGACCGACGAGGACGAGCTCGCGCTCGCGTTCCGCCTGCGCCGGGTCCTTGGTGCTGACGGTTCCGTCGGCGACGTCGCCTTCGGGCACCGGCGCACCGGGTGCGCGCTTGAACTTAGCGTAGAGATCGAGGGTGAAGATGGTCGCGATCGAATTGATCTTCGACGCGGTCGAGGCGATGATCGCCGCCACCAGCGCCGAGAAGACCAGGCCGAGGATGCCCGCGGGAAGATAGCTCAGCATCGTCGGATAGGCCTGGTCCGGCTTTTCGAGGCCGGGCGCGAGAATCACCGCGGCGATTCCGGGCACGACGACGATCAGCGGCATCAGCAGCTTGAGGTAGGCCGCGAAGACGACGCCCTTCTGCGCCTCGGCGATATTCTTGGCCGCGAGCGCGCGCTGGATGATGTACTGGTTGAAGCCCCAGTAGCTGAGGTTGGCGATCCACATGCCGCCGATCAGCACCGAGATACCCGGCAATTCCTTGTAGTGCGGGCTTTCGGGCGAAAGGATCATGTCGAAATGCTCTGGCAGGCGCTGGAGCAGGGTGGAGAAGCCGCCGATGATACCGGCCTCGCCGCCAATCTCGTTCAGGGTGATGCCGGAGACGAGCAGGCCGCCCATCACCAGCAGCGTGACCTGGACGATGTCGGTCAGCGCGACCGCCTTGAGACCGCCCTTGAGCTGATAGAGCAAGGCGAACGCGCCGAGACCGACGATGGCGACGTCCTGGTTGACCCCGGCGACCCGGTTGACCGCGATCGAGCCGAGCCAGATGATCGAGGTCAGGTTCACGAACACGTAGAGAGCGAGCCAGAAGATCGCCATCAAGGTTCGGATGTTGCGCCCGAACCGCTGCTCGAGAAATTGCGGCATCGTATAGATGCCGTTGCGCAGGAAGATAGGCAGGAAGAACTTGCCGACGATCAGCAGGGTCAGCGCCGCCATCCATTCGTAGGAGGCAATCGCGAGGCCGATGACATAGCCCGAGCCGGACATGCCGACGATCTGCTCGGCCGAGATGTTCGCTGCGATCAGCGACGCGCCGATCGCCCACCATGGCAGCGACTTGGACGCCAGGAAGTAATCGGACGTGTCCTTCTGGTGCCCCGCTTTTTCGCGGCTGACATATTGCGCCAGGGCGAAGATGCCGATCGCGTAGGCGATCAGGACGACGATATCGATGGTGGCAAGCTGCACGTCCGGTCCTCCCGCGGCGCCCGCACGGATTGCCTCCGCGTCAGGTTTTCCCGATTGCCCGCGGGGCTGAAAGTCCGCACGGGAATCGCAATGTCGAAACTGTGTGCGGCGATGTTGCCGTCACGGCGCTCGGAATTATAGTATTAATTGGCCGTGTCCAGCCGGAGCGCGTCTTTCCTGGCGGCGGCGATGCGACGGGGAACGCGCGTGCGGGACCCGATCGCGTGTGTAGGGAGGGGAAATGGCCGCAGAGTTGCCGCGTAATCTGACGTTCGGAATGCTCGACGCGCTCGGCAAGGCGATCGTCGTCGGCCATTATGATGATGTTCGCTTCCCGACCGAAGCCGAGCTTGCCGAGGAGCATCAGGTCAGCCGCTCGGTCACTCGCGAGGCGGTGAAGATGCTGACGGCCAAGGGTCTGCTCACCGCCAAGCCGCGCAAGGGCACCTCGGTCCAGCCGGCCTCGGCCTGGAATCTGTTCGACGCGGACGTGCTGCGCTGGCTGCTCGAGCGGAAATTTTCGCTCGAACTGCTGCGCCAATTCAGCGAGCTGCGGATTGCGATCGAACCGGCCGCCGCCGCGCTTGCGGCGCGTTGGGCCCATGAAGAGGCGCTCGAGGCCTTGCGGGCGGGGTATCGCCGCATGGAAGCGGCGGAAGCCGGCGCAGACGATCCGCTCGACGCCGACATCGCCTTTCATATTGCGGTGCTGCAGGCCTCCGCCAATCCTTTTTATACTCAGTTTCGAGATGTCGTAGAAACCGCGCTGCGCACCTCGATCCACTTCACCAACCGCTTCAAGGGTCGCACCGCGAGCCTTCCGGCGCACCATGCGGTGCTCGCGGCGATCGAGGCTGGGGACGTCGAGCGTGCGCAGAGCGCGATGCGCGAGATCATCGCCGACGTGATGGTACTCGTCGACGAGGCCGAACACCGCGGCTGAGCCGGGCACCGGCGACGCTACGACAGGACTTGACGACTCATAACTCACTGGTTATCGATCCGACTCATAACCAGCGAGCTATCGGTCCATGTCCTTGTCCCACGATCTTCTCTTCAAGACGCTTGCCGACCCGACCCGGCGGGCGATCTTCGAGCGGCTGTGCCGTGGAGGGGAGCAGACGGTGGGCGCGCTGACGGCGTGCGCCGGCGTTTCGCAGCCGGCGGTCTCCAAGCATCTTGGATTGCTGCGGGAGGCGGGACTGGTGCGCGATCGCCAGCAGGGACGCCAGACTCACTACAGCGCTCAGCTAAGCGCGCTGGCGCCGCTGATCGACTGGACGAGCGAAATGACCGGCTTCTGGGAAAGCCGCTTCGACGATCTGGAAAATTTGCTGAAGAGGATGGACCAATGACCGACCCTGCTACCGAGACCCGATCCGTCGTCGTCGAGCGGGAGTTTGCTCATCCTCCGGAGAAGATATGGCGGGCGCTGACCCAACCGCATCTGATCCAGGAATGGCTGATGAAGACCGATTTCGCACCGGTCGTCGATCAGCGTTTCACCTTGAGCGGCGATTGGGGCTCGGTCGACTGCCGGGTGCTGGAAATACAGCCAGGCAGCAGCCTCGCATACACCTGGGACGCGATGGGACTCGAGAGCGTCGTCACCTGGACTTTGACGCCCACGTCCACGGGCACGCGCCTGCGGATGGAGCAGGCCGGGTTCCGTCCCGATCAGCAGCAGGCCTTCATGGGCGCGAAGTTTGGCTGGAACAAATTTTTCGGCAATCTCGAGCAGATGCTCGAGCGCGCGGAGTGATTTGGTGAGCGTCCGAGGCATCAGATCTGAAAGGAGGTTGCAATGAGTTGGAACAGGTCAGTGCGTCAGCTTCATCGCTGGCTTTCGATCGCATTCACGCTGGCGGTCATCGCCAACCTGTCGTTCCTTCCCTGGGGACAGCCGCCTGTCTGGATTGGACTGCTGGCGCTGTTCCCGCTCATCCTGCTCATGCTGAGCGGCCTTTACATGTTCCTGCTGCCCTATGCCGAGGCATGGCGACGCACGCGGCGCGCCGGCGTGGAGCGATAGACTATGGCGCGCGAGACGCATGCGCCGTCGCCGAACCCGTCCGCGGCCACGCCGGGAACCGGACCCACCCTTCTTTCCGGCGGCAATCCGCAGATCCCCAAGGGCGACGGCGACGCCCCCGTTCAGGCCTATCTGGACGCGATGCCCGGTTGGAAACAGGGTGTCGGCCGGCATCTCGATGCCCTGATCGTGGCGACCGTTCCGGACGTCCGCAAGGCGGTGAAATGGAACACGCCGCTCTACGGGGTCGACGGGAAGACCTGGTTCCTCGGCTTTCATTGTTTCACCCGCTACGTAAAGGTCACCTTCTTCCGCGGCACGTCGCTCGATCCCGTGCCGCCGGGCGCCTCCAAGACGCCGGACACGCGGTATCTCGACATCTACGAGGACGTGCCGACCGATGACGAGCTGCTGGCACGCTGGATCAGTCAGGCCGCATCGCTGCCCGGCTGGATCCCCTGAACCGCGTCTCGAACGAACTCCACGCAGCATGGAAAGGAGCCGATGATCATGACGGACACAGAGGCACAGGCCGGCCCGACCCCATCCGAGCAAATCGACGCGCGTATCCGAGAGCTTGGTGACTGGCGCGGCGAGATGCTCGCGCGGCTGCGGGGGCTGATCCACGAGGCTGATCCCGAGATCGTGGAGGAGTGGAAATGGCGCGGGGTCCCGGTGTGGAGCCACGGCGGAATCGTCTGCACCGGCGAGACCTACAAGCAGGTGGTCAAGCTCACCTTCATGAAGGGTGCTTCGATCGACGATCCTGCGAACCTGTTCAATTCCAGCCTGGACGGCAATGCGCGCCGGGCGATCGACATCCGCGAGGGCGAGGCGATCGACGAAGATGCGTACCGGGATCTGTTCCGGGCGGCCGTGGCATTGAACGTCGGTGCGCGGACGAAGACGCGCTGACCAACTTTGCAAGGCAAGGCGAAGCGGCTCGCCCACCTGCAGCGTTGATCGCAGGTACGCCCAAGACCGGTGCGATCCCGTGGTGATCGTCGATTCAGATCGCCGCTGACGGCGTTCGCCGCGCGCGCCTGTTGATCGTCCCGCCACGGTTCGCGTAGACGCTGGCCCGGGGTTCCGGGAGGGGTGGAGAAAATGAGCTTTCACACGCGCCGGTCGCTGCGCGAGGATCTGATCACACTCGGCCTTGTGGCCGGCGACGCCGTCATGGTGCATGCAGCGATGGGCCGCACCGGCCCGCTGCTCGGCGGCCCGGACACGATGATCGCAGCGCTTCTCGACGCGGTCGCGCCCTCCGGCACGATCCTGGCATACACCGATTGGGATGCCGGATACGAGGATCTGCTCGACGCTGACGGTCGGCTGCCGGAAGCATGGCGCGCCGACGTGACGCCGTTCGATCCGGCAACCTCCCGGGCCATTCGCGACAACGGCATTCTTGCCGAGTTCGTGAGGACCACGCCGGGGGCAAGGCGCAGCGGCAATCCGGGCGCGTCGGTGGCGGCGATCGGCGCCCGTGCCGACTGGTTCACTGCCGATCATCCGATCGACTACGGTTACGGCGAAGGGTCCCCGCTGGCGAAACTCATCGACGCGGACGGCAAGGTGCTGATGATCGGCGCTCCGCTCGAGACGATGACGCTCCTCCACCATGCCGAGCATCTGGCGCGCATACCGGGCAAGCGCCTGAAGCGGGTCGAAGTGCCGTTCGCAACGCCGGAAGGAGTGCGCTGGCGGTTCGTCGAGGAATTCGACACTGGCTCCCCGGTCGTCGAAGGCCTCGACGAGGAGTATTTCGCCGACATCGTCGGCGCCTTCGTTGCCTCCGGCCAGGCACGCGAAGGCACGATCGGGGATGCCCCGTCATTGCTGGTCGACGCGGGTGCAATCTGCCGCTTCGGCGTCGAATGGCTCGAGAGCCGGTTCGGGCAGCAAGCGCGCTGATCGGATTGGGTGCGCGCTCCTCCGGAGCGCCTTAGCGGAACTTGTAGGAAGCGCCGGCGAGCACTGCCCTCCTGCTGTTTCGCCTGTCGTTGATGTCCAGTGCCCGCAGGGTGCGGACGACGCTGTGCACCCGCGCGTCTTCGATCAGACCCTGCGCTGTGAGCGCGAGCGTCCATCGCGGCGAGAGCGTGTGGCGCCAGACGAAATTGACCGCTGACGTGCCCGAACGGACCCCTTGGGGAATGAGCGTTGCGCCCTGGATGTTGCCGTCGATGCGCAGCTGGTCTCGCGTCGTCGGAGTCCAGTCGAGCGACGCCTGCCCGGTGTAGGAGAGACGCGACTGCCGGCCTCCGCCGATCTCGAGCGGTGCGGAGAGCGACGCATGGAAGAGATTGCCGGTCATGCTGTATTTCAGCCGTGCGCCGATCTTGCCGGAGAAGGTCAGTTGGCCGCCGAACGATTCCGCTCGGCCGCTATTGACCTTGCTGGTGATCAGCACGCCGTCGGGCCTGACCAGGATGACGTCCGCGATCGTGTCGTCGGTGCGCCGATAATAGAGGGTCGCCGTCCCCTCCCGCGCACCCCGCTTAAAGCCATATTCGGCCTCGGCGCTGGTCACCACCTGCGGGGCGAGCAAGGGATTGCCGGCGTAGAGGTTCTGCGCGTCGATCGCGACCAGCGCTGGGTTAAGGGCGCGCGGGTCGATCCGCTGACTCGAGCGCGACAGCCGGACCACGGCCTGATCGTCGCCGATGTCGCGCACGGCCGAGAGGCTGTGGTTGAGACCCCTGAAACGGCGCGTCCCGCGAACCTCGCCCGTCGCGAGATGCGTGCCGATGCGAAGATCTTCGAAGCGCTCACCCGCCTGAAGCGTCCAGGCACCCGACCGGAGCTGGATGTTGGCATAAGCAGCGATTGTGCGCTGGACCGCCGCGAAGCGCCCCGGGGCAGGGGCCGGTGCCGGCGCGGCCGGAGCGAAGGCGCTGCGGCCGTCGTCGAAGCGGCCGCGCTCGCGTTTCCATTCGGCGCCCACCGCCAGGCGGAGGCTGGCCCCGATCGGCCTTTCGAGGTCGCCCGCGGCACGATCGATGATGGTCTCCGTGCGGGTAAGAACCCGCTCGCCTGTCGGTGCCCCGAACGGAAGGTCGTGGTAGGTCGTGAACAGGCGGTCGGAACGGAGAAACGATCTGCTGTGCTGGGCCACGAGCTTCAGGCTTCCGGTCTGCGGACCAGCGTCTCGGTTGAAATATACGGAGAGGTCGCTGGCGCCGCTGACATAGGTCCCCCCTCGAATGCGTCGATAGTCCGAAACGAGCGTCTCATCGCCGCCACGGTCGAGGTGCCGCTCGTACACCCTGTTCTTAGGACTGGCCTCCGACACGGACAGGTCGGCGCCGATGTCCGCATTCCTCCCCACGGCCAGGACAAGGGAGCCGTTCAGACTGGCCGATTGCGCATGGGTCGGTGTGTAGGTCGAGACGGTGAGGAAGCGTCCGGCTGGCCGTCCAGTCGCGTCGAACGTGCGTCGGTCGACATGGACTTCGGTGAAGCGGACGTCGTCACGCAGGCTCCCATTGAGCGTCGCCGACAGCTTGCCGGCGCCGTAGGAGGTGTTGAGGCTCAGATTTCCGCGTTCATGGTCGCCCGCGTTGACGATCGCGGAGCCGTCAATGCCCTGGCGCTGACCTTTCTTCAGTACGATGTTGACGATCGCACCGCCGTCCGCGCTGAATTTCGCGGATGGATTGGTGATCACCTCGACGCTCGCGATCGCGCTGCCGGACAGGGACTGCAGGGTCGACGCCCGGCTGTCGCCGTTCATCGCTGCCGAAGGCCGGCCGTTCACGTAGACCTGGACGTTCGAATCGCCGCGGACGCTGACGTTGCCGTCCGGCGAGACATACACGGAGGGGAGGGTGTTGAGCACGTCGGCGGCGCTGCCGGCCTGCGCCTGTGCGCTGTCGCGAACGTCGTAGGTGGTGCCCTCGATCGTCCGCTTCACCGTCAGCCTGCGGCCTTCGACAACGATCTCCTCCCCGGAAGGGTCAAGCGTCGGTGCCTTGTCCTTGGCAATCCCGGACGGTGCGTGTGGCGACTGGCTTCGTGCAGTCTCGCTCGCCGTGAGCGCGGCGAGCATCGCACAGGCAAGGACATGAGGGCGCTCGATCATCTCCCAGGAAACCTATGGAAGGCCCCCAGGCTGGGCATCGCCAAATAAACTCGGCACTCCTCCTAGATTTGCTCACGCGACCATCGGCGCGGAGGATCAGGAACCGGAGGGCGCAGCATCAGCCGGAGAACGGGGCCCCCGGGGCGTTACCCTGTCCGGCGCTCAGACCGTCACCATGTCGTAGACGACGACCTTTTCCCACAAGCCCTCGCACTTGGCGACGAACGCGAGGTGAATGGGATGATCCTGATACGCCTTCTGGTCCGCGACGCTGTCGAACAGCATCAACTCGGACACGTCGAAGCTCGAATCCACGACGTCGCGCTTCTCGGTCGACGCCGGGACTCCGATCTGGAGATCGCGGATGACCGGGATGGCGGCGAGCGTGCGCAAGCCTGCGACCAGCTGGTCACGCTCGGTGGCGGAACCTGGCCGCTTCAACCAGAAAAAAACATGGTGGACGATCTTTCCCGCGGCCGGCGGCGCCGCTGCGAAAGCGCCCCCCGATGCCAAGCCTGCTCCGCTCACCGCGAAGGCCTTCACCACATCCCTGCGATTTAATGACATCTGATCCCTCACGTCAACAATTCGGCGCCGGAAGCGTACGTATTCCTGAAGCACGAATGCGGACAAGGCGCATTCAGTCGAAGTCGATGCCCTCGCGGCGCTGCGCTACATGCCAGAGGACACCGGAGGGGTCGACGACATAGGCGATGCGCAGGCCCCATGGTTGCATCGCCGGCGGCTTGGGCTTGGGGACGCCGAACCGGGCCGGCAGGTTCAAGGCTTCAACGTGCAGCCACCATGAGTCGAGATCGTCGACCATCAATTGCATCATCGAATTCGCGGCCCAATCCTCCTGGAAGTAATTCTGAAGAATGAAGCTGCTCGCACCGATGCCGAAGATGGCGACTTCGGAGTCGAGCAATGTCGTGAAACCCAGTGCCTGGTAGAAACGCTTGCTCAGCGCGAAGTCGCGTGCCGGCAGGAAGGGCCGGGCCAGCTCGGTGCCTGTCGGAATATTCGTCATCGCGGGATCCTGCTTCAGGCGGCGAAGATGACCCGCAACCCTCCCGAGAGCAAGCTTCGGCGTCCTGTACCGCGACCCAGCTCTGATGCTTGCAGGCGGACCGTAATCGGCTCTACACAGCCAGGGACCGCTCCTAGCTCAGTTGGATAGAGCATCAGGCTTCGAACCTGAGGGTCGGGGGTTCGAGTCCCTCGGAGCGGGCCACCCTACCGCTGCCCCGGCCGACTGGCCGTCGCCGGGAGCGAAGGGAACTTCGGTTCCGACCCTGCGCTCTCCGGCCGAGCCGAAGGAGATGCACCAGATGAGCCTCGACACGGGCAAGGCGGCAGACGCGGGAGACGATCGAGGTCGCCCGGGGACGGACCGGCCGGGCGCGCCCGGCGCGACTCCGATTCTGATCGGGGCAGGTCTCGGTCTTGCCGCAGGGATACTCCTCGGCCTTCGCGCGGCGGACGGTGTGGGCGGCGGAGCCGGGAAGGCAGAGGAGGCGACCTATCCTCCGCTCGATGTTCCCAAGCCGCTCGCTGCCGATCTCTGGATCGTCGACAGCGGACCGATGCACATTGCCGGGCTGACGCTGCCGATCCGGATGACGATCGTCCGGCTGCAGGGTGGAGACCTCCTGATCCATTCCCCAACGCGGTTCACGCCCGATCTGGGCCGCCAAATCGATGCGCTCGGGACGGTTCGTCACCTGATCGCGCCGAACATCGCCCATTGGACCTTCCTGTCCGAGTGGCAGCAAGCCTATCCGGCAACGACCACCTGGGGTGCCCCGGGGCTTCGTGACAGGCGGCAAGTGCGTGTGTCCGCCGTCACGATCGATCGGGAGCTTGGCGATGAGGCCCCGCCCGCGTGGCGCGACGAAATCGACCAGGGAATCGTTTCCGGCGCCGGCGGTTTCCGCGAAACCTATTTCTTCCACAAGGCCTCGCGCACGCTCATTCTGGTCGATCTGATCGAAAGCGTCGAGCCGGCGCGCTTGCCGCCGCTGACCCGGTTCGCCATGCGTCTGAGCGGCGCGACGCGCGACAGCACCGCCTTTCACGTCCGCAGCCTCCTGCTGCTCGACAGGCAGCAGGCGCGGCAGGCCGTAACCCGGATGCTCGCGCTGCAACCGGCGCGCGTGCTCTTCGCGCACGGCCGCTGGTTCGCCGATCGCGGGGCCGAGCGTCTGAACCGCGCCTTTGCCTGGCTCCTCTAGCGGGGCTCCTTGCTCGGGCGGCGCAGGGCCACGCTCGCGCTCTCGAGACCGGCAGCGGTCGCCGTAAGCCTTGCGTGCCGGTCGCCGCCCAGCCTGACGATCACCTGCGCATGACCGCTGAACAGGCGCCTGTGCCATGTTTCGGCGGGCGTCACGGATTGCAGTGAGGCGACGTTGCGGCCGTTCAGCCCGATATCCTGCAGCCGGGCGAGGGCTGCAGCGCCGGACGAGGGGAGAAGCAGGATGACCTCTTCGGCACGCGCTGCCTCATCGAGCACGACCGAAAGGCCCCGGCCGCTGGGTTTCGCCAGCGCAGTGAGCTCGCGCCCGCCGACGAATATGCGCTGTCCCTCGGCGAGGCTCGGAAGAAACAGCGTGCGGCGTTCCTGCGACCCACCCGCGCTCCCTTGAAGGCGGCCCCGCAAGACGAAGGCGTCCGGCGTCTTTGGACCGCTCCCCGGCGGGTACCAGCGGAACGGATCCCGCCACGCCAGCGCCGCAGTGGCTGGAAGCACCATGCTCCCGGCCGGCACGTCCGCAAGCTCCCAATCTGAGAAACCGGCGATGGCGTATCGATCCCCGAAGCGGTCCGGCTCGTGGCTGCCGGGATCGCCATTGCCGACCCCGATGATCTCGGCCGCGCCGGTGACGGTGAATGCGACATCGTTATCGGCAATGGGCACCGAGCGCCCGTTTGCGTCTCGCGCCGAAACAGCGACAACGGCGATGTCGCCGTCCCCGTCCAAGTCTGACGGCCGCTCAACGGAAAGCGCAAGGCTCTTCTGCGCGCCGGTGGTTTCAACGCGGTCGGTGGCGATCGGCTTGCCTGCCCGAAACGCTGTCGCGGCCAGGACACCGGGCGCATAGGAGACCTGCCATTCGGCGTGTCCGGCCGGATCGAGCACGTGCCGGCCAAGGCTGCGTCCGTCGAGGGTCAGCTCGACTTCCTCGGCATTGGCGTAGACCCAGATCGGAATGGCCCGACCTTCGCGTCCCGGCCAGGTCCAGTGGCCGGCGATATGCGCCAGTGGTTCCGCCGACCACACGCTCTTCAGATAATAAGCGCTGTCCTTGAACAGGCCGGTCGTGTCCAGCATTCCGAATTGCGAGCTGATCGCCGGCCATCCGAACGGCGTGGTCTCGCCGCGATAATCGAACCCCGTCCAGACGAACATCCCGGCCATCCACGGCCGCTCGACGACCGCACGCCACCCCTGTTCGATGCTGCTCGATCCGGTCGGGCGCGGCGGGCGATCGAAGGCGCTCAGATGCACGTTTTCGCGATCGTCGAAATAGATGCCGCGTGTCGTGGTGGTTGCGCCTTCCTCGGTCATCACGATCGGTACGTTCGGAAAAGCCTTGTGATAGGCATCGGCATCGTGCTGGGCACGGTAGTTGAAGCCGGCAACCTGCGTTGTGCTGGAAATCCCGACCTGATCGCCACCGGACGTGGCGGCGGAAACAGGGCGCGTCGGATCGAGCTCGGTGACCCGAGCCTGCATCAGGCGGTTGAGGCGGGCGCCGAGCGCATTGCCTTCGATCGCCCATTCCTCATTGCCGACGGACCACAGGATGACCGAAGGATGATTGCGGTCGCGCAGCACCATGCGATCGAGCTGATCGCGAAGCTCGGGCGCGGTGCCCATCATCCGGTTCTCGTCGATCACCAGCATTCCCAGGCGGTCGGCGGCGTCCAGCATCTCGGGCGTCGGCGGGTGGTGCGAAGCGCGATAAGCGTTCGCTCCCATCGCCTTCAGCCGCTCCAGCCGATAGACCTGCATCTCATCGGGCAGCGCCACGCCGATGCCGGCATGATCCTGGTGGTTGTTGGTGCCCTGCAGCCTGATGTTGCGCCCGTTGAGCCAGAAGCCGCTTTGGGGATCCCAGCGAATGGTCCGAACGCCGAAACTCGTGACGTAGCGGTCCCGGATCCGCTCTTCATCTCGTACGGTGGTCACCAGCTGGTGCAGAACCGGTGTCTCGAGCGACCACAGCGCAGCGTTCGGCACGGCGAGATCGGCGCTCGTCTCGACCTTCTCGCCTTTCGCCACCGTCTGCGGCGGCAGGCTGATCCTCGCGAGCGGCTTTCCGGCTGGCGACAGGATTACCTGTTCCACCGTGAAGACATGGTCGCGCTCGTCCTCGTTCGCGATCGTCGCGCGGGCGGTCACGCTCGCATCCGTGCCGTTCACCGTCGATGTCACGAACGTTCCCGATGGGGCGACGTGCAACGGATCGGTCTTGTTCAGCCAGACGTGCCGGTAAATACCGGCGCCTTCGTAAAACCAGCCTTCGAACGTCGACGTATCCACCCGGACCACCAGGAAATTTGGTCCGCCGTAATTCACGTAGTCGGTAAGATCGTGTCGGAAGCTGCCGTAACCGCTCGGCTGCCGGCCGATATAGTGGCCGTTGAACCACACCACGGAGTCGCGAAAGACGCCATCGAACTCGACGCCGATGCGCCGTCCGCGATCGCTCTCCGGGATGACGAGCGACTTTCGATACCAGCCGATATTGTGTTCCGGGAAACCCGGTCCGATCGCCCGAGAGCCGTGATTGGCTTCGGCTTTCGGATCGAACGGCACCTCGACGCCCCAATCATGCGGGAGATCGAGCAGGCGCCACGCCCGGTCGTCGAACTTGGGGCTTGCCGGGCCATCTCCGTAGCCTGCCTTTGCGAAGAAGAACGGCGCCGTCCCGTATCCGAAGTCCCTGGCGGGATCGTGGGCGTGCCCAAGCGCGAAGCGCCAGCCGGAATCGATGTTGGTCCGTTCACGAACCTGGGAGGGCTGTGCTTCGCGCGTGCCGCAGGCCGCTGGAGTCGCGGCTCCCGCGAGGGCGGAGGTGGAGCCGAGCGCGACGAGCAACGCCAGCAGCGGTGACCAGCGGACGATCATGGCTGCAGCCGGACCATGACGACGCCGTGCGGCGCGACATCGGCGGCGAAGCCGGTCTTCTTCCGACCGAGATCCTTGTGCGCCCAAAGATCGCGGACGCGCAGCGCGAGCCTGCCGGGGAGGCCGAGCTGCTCCCACTTTGCTTCGATCCGCGCTGGCGCTTCGCCGCGATTCCAGAAGAGCAGGGCGCGACCGCCGTCCGCCATCGGCTTCGACCAGATCTCCTGGTCGCCATTGCGGGCGACGCGGTGGCCCTGCTTGCCGAGCCGGTCCTGATCGACGGCGATCACCTCCTTGTTGAGCAGGATGTCGCGCGTGGCTTCATTCATGTTGGCGACGTCGTTGCCGGCGATCAGCGGCGCTGCCATCATCGCCCACAAGGAGAAATGGGCGCGATACTCGACGTCGCTGAGACCGCCATTGCCGACCTCGAGCATGTCGGGATCGTTCCAGTGGCCCGGGCCTGCATAGGGCCAGAGCGGCTCGTTCATGTCGACGATCGACGCCACGCCCCAGGAATAATTGTACTTGCCCTGCCACTTGTCGGTGATGTCGCCGGTGGTGCGCCACATGTTGCCGATGTTGGAGGCCCACAGCCAGGGCTTCGAATTGCCCCATTCGCACAGCGAGAACAGGATCGGCCGCCCGCTTGCCTTCAGCGCATCGGCCATCAGGGCATAGGCTTCCTCGGCATTGCGTACACCGGTCGAGCACCAGTCATATTTGAGATAGTCGACGCCCCAGCGCGCATATTGGAGGGCGTCCTGATATTCGTGGCCCTGGCTGCCCGGGCGGCCGCCGCAGGTCTTGGTGCCGGCGTCGGAATAGATGCCGAACTTCAGCCCTTTGGAATGGACGTAATCGGCGAGCGCCTTGATTCCGGAGGGGAAACGCGTGCGATCCTCGGTGATGAAGCCGTCGGCGTTGCGCGCGCCATGCCAGCAATCGTCGATCACGACATATTCGTAGCCGGCATCCTTCATGCCGTTGGAAGCGATCGCGTCGGCGGTGTCGCGGATCACCTTCTCGTTGACGTTGCAGGCGAACTTGTTCCAGCTGTTCCAGCCCATCGGCGGTGTCTGCGCGAGGCCGTTGGGCTTGCGCTTCGGGTCCTTGGACGGCGCCAGCGTGTTGGGATCGGTATCGAGCACTTCCTGCGCACGAAGCGGCGTCAGCGCCGGCAGCAGACAGGCGGCGGCGGCAAGCGCATGAAGCAGGATCTTGGACGGCATACGATACTCCTCGAGGAAAAAGCGGGTCGGGCCGACGGGCGCATGCTGGGAAGCGACGATCACGAAACCGCCGATCGCGGCGCGGCGCAGCAGCGCGCGATGAAATCCGCGTGCCGCGGCAACGCCTCGACAGCGCGGTGGAGCGCTTGACGAAGGCCGGTCATCTGCGCGCGAAGCTCGGCGGCGGAGAGCGTGTCGGCGACGGCATCGTGACCGGCAGGCATGATCCCCTGTCCGATCAGCACCGCGAGCCAGCTGTCTTCCGAGAAGAGCTCTTCCTGAAAACGGAACAGGCGGCCTTTTGATCGGAACAAGTCGATCTTGTGCCGCAGGCTGTCGGGCAGGGTCATTGCGGCGCACTGCTGCCAGAACTCGGTGTCGCGGCGCTCGGTGGCCTTGTAGTGAAGGATCAAGAAGTCGCGGATCTGCGCATATTCGAGGACGCTCTGACGGTTGAATTCTACCCGCTCCGGTCCGGCGCAGCTCTTGTCGGGGAAGAGCAGCATCAGCCGCGAAATCGCGGTCTGAATGAGGTGGATGCTGGTCGATTCGAGCGGCTCGAGGAAACCGCCGGCCAGGCCAATGCCGATGACGTTCCCGGACCATAGATTGCGGCGATGCCCGGCGCGGAAGCGCAGCTGGCGCGGCTCGCCCTGGGGTGCGCCGTCCAGCGTATCGAACAGGCGGCGATGGGCCTCGTCGTCGCCGAGATGAGCGCTGCTGTAGACATAGCCGTTGCCGGTGCGGTGCTGGAGCGGGATCCGCCAGCGCCAGCCGGCGGCGTCCGCCGTCGAGCGCGTGTAGGGCAGCAGATCGCCGGCGGACGCGCAGGGCAGGGCGATGGCCCGGTCGCAGGGCAGCCAGTGCGACCAGTCGACGAACGGCTCGCCCATCGTCTCGCCGAGCAGCAGCGACCGAAAGCCGCTGCAATCGAGGAAGAGGTCGCCGGAGATCGTGCTGCCGTCCTCCAGTCGCACGCCGCGCACGAATCCGCTCTCGCCGCCGCGGTCGACCGCGACGATCCTTCCTTCGACGCGCCCGACTCCGCGCGCCTCGCTCCAGGTGCGCAGGTACCGGGCGTAAAGCCCGGCGTCGAAGTGGAAAGCGTAGGACAGGGTCGACAGCGGATGGTTCGGATTCGCCTCGGGGCGGCCGAACCGCCCGAGCCGCGCGGCGATCGCCGATGCGCTGTAGGCGCCGAGCGCGTCCTCGGCCGCGTCCGCCTTTTCCTGCACCAGCTTCAGCCACAATTGGGAGAAGCGGATCGTCTGGGTGTCGCGGCCAAGCGTGCCGAAAGGATGAATGTAGCGATGGCCCGGTCGCAGCCAGTCGACGAATTCGATGCCGAGCTTGAAGCTGCCTTGCGTCTTGCCGACGAACGCCTCCTCGTCGATGCCGAGCAGGCGGTTGAAATCACGGATCGTCGGGATCGTCGCCTCGCCGACACCGACGGTGCCGATCGCATCGGATTCGACCAAAGTCACCGCGACGGTGCGCCCGAGCAGACGCGCGATCGCCGCCGCGCTCATCCAGCCGGCGGTACCGCCTCCGACGATGACGACGCGCTCGATCGGGCCGCTCACCGGCTCGCTCACCGCACAGGGAAGTGGAAGCCGGGCCGCGCCACCTGCTGCACCAGGGTGCGATGGCTCGGCAGGCGCTGCAGGGCATTGGCCTGCTGGCTGCGAATGTCGGCGAACGTGCGGCGGGCGTCGTCGTAGAAGCGGAACGCCCCTGCCTGGGCGCTGAGATCGGTCTCGAAGCCCATGCCGTAGAGGACATATTGCCAATTGGCGGCAAGAAAGATGTCGTGATTGAGATCGACGTCCATGAAGTCCGGGGCGCGGTGACGCCAGTTCTCCAGCCGCTCGCGCAAGGCCGGCGACCAGCTCGCAGGGTCGCGATTTTCGATCCAGAAGGTGCTGTCGGTGCGATCGCTCAGGCAATAATGGAGCTTGATGAAATCAAGGACGTGATCGTAGCGCTTGACCATGATTGCGTTGAACTGGCGCGCGCTGACCTCATAGTCTCCGGCCCAAGGGAAGAGGTTGACCACCATCAGCGCAGCGATCTCGGCGAAGCCGATGCCGGTCGCCTCCAGCGGCTCGATGAACCCGCTCGACAATCCGATCGCGACGCAATTCTTGTGCCACTGCACCTGGCGGTAGCCGGCTTCGAACTGCAGGATCCGCGGCTCGAGTGCATCGGCGGCCGGGCCGACATAGTCGCGCAGCGCCCGCAACGCCGTTTCATCGTCGATGTGCGACGATGAATAGACATAGCCGGCACCGCGCCGTTCGTGGAGGCCGATGTCCCAGATCCAGCCCGCATCCTGCGCGGTCGCGAAGGTCTGGGACGCGATCGGGCCATCCGGTTCGGCGTGGGGAACCTGCAGCGCCACCGCACGGTCGACGAACAGTTCGTTCCGCCGCGAGTGGAACGGAATGCCGAGCGCGTCGCCGATCAGCTGGGCGCGGAAGCCGGTGCAATCTATGTAGAGATCGGCGCGGACCCGCCCCGTGTCGCGGCAGTGCAAGGCGGCGATGCTGCCGTCCTCCGCCAGTTCGACGCGCGTGACGGTGTCGGCAATGTGCCTGGCGCCGAGCGCGACCGCGCGCTTGCGCAGCAGCCGGCCGAGCAAAACCGCGTCGAAATGATAGGCGTAGGTCAGCGGTCCGGCGAAGGGTGGATGGGCGGGAAGTTTCGGCGCCAGGCATGCATCGGCGGCCGCCTGCTGGACGGTGTTGACCGCGGCCCAGGGCGCATCGCCCGCCACGCCCATCAGCCAATAAGGCAGGAGATCGAGCCCGTCATGGTCGTCGCTGACCTGGAACGGGTGGAAATATCGGTGCTGACTGCCTGAAGGGTCCGGAGCCCGCCAGTTGCTGAAGCGGATGCCCTGCTTGAACGTCGCATTCGCCTCGCGGACGAGATCGGCCTCGTCGACGCCGATCACGTTCAGGGTCTTGCGCAGGCTCGGGAAGCTGCCTTCGCCTACTCCGATCACCGGGATGTCCGGCGATTCGATCACGGTAAGATTGATTCCGCCCGGCGACCCTGCGTTGAGCCGCTTCGCCAAATAGGCTGCGGCGATCCACCCGGCGGTTCCGCCGCCGACGACGATCACCTCCCTGGTCACGCCGTACCTTCCCCGGAAAAGGAGGGGAGCCCGGTCGGATGTGGTGTCGTCATCCGCGAAGGCTCCCCGTTGGTCAGCGCCGCAGCATCGCCGAATTCCGCTGCGATCAGAAGCTGAAGTTGATGCCGCCCTCGACCCGGCGATCCGAAAGGAACCAGCTGCGCACCTGGGTCGAATTACCCGGATATCCTGCCATCAGCGTCTTGGTGACAGCGTTGGTTAGGTTGGTCCCCTGCACGAACACCCGGAGCTTGGGGGTGATCGAGAAGGTGATTCCGGCGTCGAGCTGCCCGTAGGCGTCGGCATAGACGGGAAGCGAGGCGCGCACCGAGGTGCCGACCCCGTTCGCATCGAACGCCGTGTAGGTCGGCGTGGTGCCGTTGCCGTTGGTCGTCTGCAGATATTTGCTGCGCCAGGAGTAAGCGACGCGGATCGACAGCGGTTCGCGCTCGTACAGCAGCTGCGCGTTCAAATTGTGCTTGGACAGTCCGACGATCGGAATGCCCGTCATTTCCGCGCCGTTGATGTCGCGGGCGAGCGCGCTTGGCGACTTGCTGTCGATATAGGTGTAGTTCGCCTCGATGCCGAGACCGTTGAACGGCTCGGGCAGCATGTCGAAGAATTTGCGTCCGCCGATCTCGACGCCGGTGACGAACGATTTCTTGTCGGCATTGTACACCTCCTCCGCGCTGACCACGCTGTTGGCGGTGAAGGTGGTACCGTCCGGCCTCGTGATCGTCTGCGAGAACGGGCGCAGCGTGGTACCGTAGAGGATCTGATCGGTGAGGATCTTGCGGAATAGCGCAACGTGCGCGTTGAAGCTGTTCCCCTGATAATATTCGGCGCTCAGATCAAGGTTTAGCGACATGGTCGGCTTCAAAGCCGGATTGCCGGCGCTGGCAGTGAAACCGTTGAAGATCGGCGTGTAGTTCGTGGTTCCAGTGTTGTTCGCGTTCGGCGACGTCTGGACGGTGAGAATCTGGGTCGCGCGGAGCGAGTAGAAGTCTGGCAGTGACATGGTCTTGGTCACACCAAGGCGCACGACTATGTCGCTGGTCGGTCGCAAGCTGAGGTTGAAGGACGGCAGGAAGCGCGTGAACGAATTGCTCGCCGAGCGTGTGGACTCGCTTACGCCCGCTGCCACTGCGTTGTTGGGAACTCCGTCAGCCAGGTCCTGGTTGGCATCCGCTTGGCTGAAGTAGAAGGCCGGAAAGGTCACGACGTTGCGGCCGCTGCCATCGATATCGATGTCAACGACCCGGAGGCCGACATTGCCGTCGAACCGGATCGGACCTTCGCCGCCGAACCGGGCCTGGATATAGGCAGCCTTGTTGCGGAGGCGCGTCTGGATCAGCCCCGCACGATCCTGCTTCCCGATCGGATTCGGTCCGTTCGGATTGTCGGCGATGGTGTAGCCGTAAGCAGTCTGGATGTAGATCGGATCGAAGCTCTGCAGCATCGCCTGGCTGGGCACGAAGAAGCCGGTCGGAACCGTCACGTCGCCCTTGAAGAAGTTGCTGAAGCCGTCGAATTCGGCGTCCGACGCGGTGCCGTCGGCAAGCGTGCGCTGCGGCGAGCCGTTCCAGTCGCGCCCGAGCGGCGCCCAATAGGTGCCGATCTGATTGTCGCGCTCGCGCCGGTTGGCGTAACGCGCACCGACCTCGATCCGCCGCAGGAACTGGCTCTCGTCGCCGACCGACCAGGCGAGATCGAGATTGGCCGCGGTTTCCTTGGCGCGGTTGCGATCGGGATTGAAGGCGAAGCTCTGCCAGATGTAACGGGCGCGATCCTCAAAAGAGGTCGCCGGCGTCACCGTGAAGTCCGGCAATCCTCCGGAAGCGTCGAATGCGAAGGCCGATGCGGTCGAACCGACCGACGAGCTGAATGCGTTGGAATTGGAATAGGAGTCGACGAATTGCAGCGCGCCGCTGAGGCGGAGGTTGGGGGTCGCGTCCCAGGAGAATCCCTGGCTGAAATCGCGCGTCTCGTTCTCTTGGTTGGATGCGGTCGCTGAGCCGGTGATCGATCCCTGGGTGAAATTTGCCTGTCCCGACGGGACCAGCGTCGAGGCGCTGATCAGAACGCCGTTGCTGTCGTACCGCGCATCGCTTCCCGGCGTTGGGATCAGGCTCGCATCAGTGTTGCTCGGCACCACGAACACGCCGGTCTCCGTGCGATCGCTGCGATAATTGCTGATGAAGGTGGTGTGGAAGAAGCGCAGATTGTCGGCCGGCTCCCACTGAACGGCGCCGTAGAAGCCCTTGCGGCGGCGCTCGAAATTCTCCTGGCCGAAGTCGAAGCCGCCGGGGATGTAGCGCAGCTGGCCGCCGATATAACGGGGATAATAAGGCTCTGCACGCACGAACGAGCTTTGCGAACGCAGTTTGTTGAACGCGACGTCGATCAGCACGCCGATGCGGCCGATGCCCGTGTCCCAATTGTTGGCGATCAGCAGCGAGCCGCCGTACGAGGCCCTCTCCGACGCATCGCCGTAGCCGCCCTGCGCGGTGCCCGAAACGGTGAATTCCTTGAAGTCGAACGGCATCTTGGTGCGCAGGTCGACCGCGCCGCCGATTCCGCCCTCGATCCTGTCGGCGGTGCTCGCCTTGTAAACGTCGACTGCGGCCATCAGCTCCGGTGTGACCTCGCCCCAGCTGATGCCGCCGCCGCCGTTCGCACCGAATATCTCGCGGCCGTTCAGCGTGGCGAGGACGTTGGAGAGGCCGCGGACCTGGATGCCGGAACCTTCGACCGAGAAGCGGTCGGGATCGCCGAGCGAGGCGAAGCGGACGATCGAGACACCGGGGACGCGCTGCAGCACTTCGGTGATCGAATTGTCCGGCAGCTTGCCGGCATCGTCGGCGACGACCGAGTCGATGATCGTGTCGGAATTGCGCTTGCGGTCGGTGGCGTTCTGCAGCGCCTGGCGGCGGGCGGTGACGACGATCTCGTCCGTCGCGTCGGACACCGCCTGGTCGGCAGCCGTCTGATCCGCGGCGCTCTGGTCGGTGGCTGCTTGCCCGGCAACAAGCGGATCGCCAGCGGCCGCTTCCGACGTGTTCGCGGGCGTCCCGGCGGGTCCGACGGGGGCGGGGCCTTGCTGCGCCAGCGCCGGCGCGGCGACGCCCAGCGAGACCAAAGCCGCGGCCGACGTGCCTCCCATCAGGAGCTTGCGAATGTGCACAAAACCTCTCCGTACTTAAAATAATTATCTTATTTAATTCGATATGTCAGACATAAGCGGCATGTCAACGGTGTCATTCACGCGACTTGGAACCGGTTACACTGACGCCGCGGTAACTCGTCCGGGAGGCCGCCGCGGGTAAAAACATCCGCTGCCGGAACGTCGTAGAAGCCGTTCTCGGTGTGGGATACCTGTTCAGGTGGTTCGCCCGCGGTGGCGCGCTCCGGGCAGCCGCACGAAGATGTTCGAAACGTCTTCCTTGGCTGCTAAGATGATCGGATGATCGACAGACGAACTTTTCTGATGGGCGCCGGTGCTGGCTTCACCCTCTTCGGTTGCGATTTCAGGGCCGATACCGCGCTGGCCGCGCCACGCGCCCTGCCGGCCTCCCCAAGGGCCGCGTTGCTGATCGCCGCAGCGCGTCGGCAGGTCGGCACGACGATCCGCTACGATTCCGGTTATGCGCGGATTCCGTTCCCGAACGGAGACGTGCCGCGAGAGCGGGGTGTCTGCACCGACGTGTTGATCCGCGCCTATCGCGACGCGTTCGGCGCCGATCTCCAGGCTCTGGTCAATGCCGACATGCGGGCCGCCTTTGGCGCCTATCCGCGAAACTGGGGCCTGTCCGCGCCGGACCGCAACATCGACCATCGCCGAGTGCCAAACCTCGCCACCTGGTTCCGGCGCAGGCACGCCGCGTTGCCGGTGCCGTCCGAGGGTGCCGGCTGGCAGCCCGGCGACATCTTCACCTCGCGGGTCGGCGGCAACGCGCCCCATATCGGCATCGTCTCCGACCGTGCCGGCGCGCGCGGCCCGCTGATCATCCACAATGTGGGCGCCGGCGCCCGCGAGGAGGATGCGCTGCTTCAGTGGCCGATCACCGGCCGCTTTCGCTGGTCCGTCTGATCGCCGTTCCGGAGACACGGTGTCTCCGGAACGGCGCTACCTCGTCAGCGCGCTCTGGCGCGCGACTTGCGCTGTTCGCGAAAGATCTCCGCTTCACGCGGACGGTAGGGCGTGCCGTCAGGCTTCAGGAGGTCGTGGAACCAGGCGACCGGCTGCTGCAGCGTGTAGGGCCGCTCCCAGCTGTCCCACGGCAGATGGGTCTGGGATTCGCCCTGGACGAAGCCCCAGTTGATCATGCCGACATTTTCGCGCCGCGCGATCGGAAGGATCGTGTCGACCGTCGAGCCGGCGCTCCGCGCCATCCACTCGGTGCAGATGAGCGGGCGGCCATAAGGGCGAAGCTGGGCGATCCGCGCCTCGAAACTCTCCGGCCATTCGTAATTGTGGAAGGTGACGACGTCCGACTCCGCCAGCTGGATGCGCTGGATGGCCGTCAGCTGCGGCGCGCCCGGCGACCAGTCCGGCCCGATCCACACGCCGCTGGTCAATGGCTGGACGGGCTTCTGCGCCCGCGCCCAGGCGAAGACCTGCGGCAGCAATTGCTCGATGCGGGCATTTTCCTGCGCCAGCTGGTCGTCATTGTACATGCCGCCGCCGGGATTGTCGGGCTCGTTCCAGACATCCCAGGCGAGCACGCGCTTGTCCCTGGCGAAGGTGCCGACGATGTCCTCGACATAGCGGCGGAAGCCGGCATCCTGGGTGGGATCGATGAGGTCGCGCCGACCGGGGCTTTGTACCCAGCCGGAATTGTGAACCCCCGGGATCGGCTTGTGCTGCGGGCCGATCACCGGATCCGGATCCCAGCAGCTGTCGAACAGCACGAAGATGGGACGGATGCCATGCCGATCGGCGATGGTCAGGAATTCGCCGATCCGGCGCTTCAAGCCTTCCGGATCCTGCTCGTAGGCGAGATCGTGGAGGTAGACGCGCATGCTGTTCATGCCGAACTGCCTGGCCCAGCCGAGCTCCTTGTCGATCTCGGCGGGGTTCCAGGTCGCGGCCTGCCACATGTCGAGCTGGTTGATCGAACTCGCATTGGTGTAATTGGCGCCGGTAATCCACGGCTGGTCGGCATACCAGCGCCGCGCCTCGTCCTGGCTCCAGCGTGCCGGATTGCCGCGCACCGCATCGGCGGCGCTCACATAAAGCGCACTCGGCGCGGTCCGAGCCGGTGCAGCGGTCTGGGCGAAGGCGGGGAGGGAGGCGGCAAGCAGGCTGGCCGCGAGAAGGATCGGAAGACGAAGCGTCATCGGGAGAATTCCTTGCAGCGGGAAGGGCGGCGCTCAGCGCCCGCCGACGGTCGAGAAGCGGAACTGGATGGAGTTGCGGTAGGTCTGGCCTGGGTTCAGGCGCACCGATCCGAAGGCGGGCTGGTTGGGCGCGTCGGGGAACATCTGCGGCTCAAGCACGATCGCATCGCCCTGGCGGTAGAGGCGGCCGGATTTGCCGACGATGGTGCCGTCGAGGAAATTGCCCGAATAGAATTGGATGCCGGGCTGGTTCGAATAGACGTGCATGACCCGGCCGGAATTCGGCTCCTCGACCCGGGCGAGCAGGCGCGGTTCGCGGGAAAGGTCGCGGGCGACCACCCAATTGTGATCATAGCCCTTGCCGAACAGGATCTGCTCCTCGTTGGTGCGGACCCGTTCGCCGATCGGCTTGGGCCGGCGGAAGTCGAAGATCGTGCCTGCCACCGGGCGGACCTCGCCGGTCGGGATGAGGGTGGCGTTGACCGGCGTGAAATGGTCGGCGGGGATGGTGAGCAAATGGCCCATTGCGCCTTCCGGCGCACCTTCGCCGGCAAGGTTCCAGTAAGCGTGGTTGGAGAGGTTGACCACGGTCGGGCGATCGGTGGTCGCGCGATAGTCGACTCCGAGCATGTTGTTCTCGTCGAGCGTGTAGGTGGCGGTGACGGTGAGCGTGCCGGGATAGCCCTGGTCCATGTGCGGGCTGACATAGCGCAGGGTGACGCTGGCGGCGGCGCCGTCCTTGACCTCGACGACCTTCCAATTGACCTTGTCGAAGCCCTTGGTGCCGCCATGGAGCGCGTTGGGCCCGTCGTTGAGCGGCGTCTGGTAGCTCTTGCCGTCGAGCGTGAACTTGCCGCCCGCGATGCGGTTGGCGACCCGGCCGACAGTGGCGCCGAAGAATTCGCCCTTGGCGAGATAGCCTTCCATCGTCGGATAGCCGAGCGTCACGTCGGCCAGTTCCTCGTGCCGATCCGGCACCAGCAGCGACTGCAGCGCCGCGCCGTAGGTGATGATCCGCGCCTGCATGCCGGACCCGTTGGTCAGCGTGATCGCCTCCACCGCAGCCCCGTCCGGCATCTGACCGAACGGCGCCCGCGCGACGTTCGCCGCGTCAGCTGCCGCCGCCATGCCGACGGAAGCTCCAAGCAATCCTGTTGCCAGCAGCATCTTGTGCATGTCTTCCTCTCCCCTGTCCGGTAGTCCGGCTTTTCGTTGCGTGAATACGTATGATATATTGCACGGGTCAACCATCAGAAGCGCTGGTCCGGGGCTCCGGTTCCGGCGCCGCGCAGGAGAATTTGATGACGCGTCCTTTTCGGCTGCGCCTGCTCGCCGCCGCGGGCGCGATCGGCCTCGCCGCCCTCGGTTCAGGAATGGCCGCGGCCCCTGGTACGCCTCTGTTCGCACCGGTCTTCACTCGCGATTTCGCCGACCCGTTCATCCTCGCCGAGTCCGGCCAGTTCGTCGCCTACGCGACCAATGACGCAGAGGCGGGGATCAACGTCCAGGTCGCACTCTCCCCCGATCTGCGCAACTGGACGCTCGCGCCCAACCCGGCGAAGCCGTCGCGACCGCGCGACGCGCTCCCTGCGCTGCCTGCCTGGGCGAAGGAGGGCGCCACCTGGGCGCCCGAAGTGGCCAAGACCGATGCCGGCTACGTCCTCTATTTCACCGCGCGGCATCGCAAGAGCGGCCTGCAATGCGTCGGCGCCGCGGCGGCCGCCGATCCGCTCGGTCCGTTCGTCTCGTCGGCTTCGGATCCTTTGGTCTGCCAGTTCGCGCTCGGCGGGACGATCGACGCAAGCCCGTTCCGCGACGCGGACGGTGCTCTCTATCTCTACTTCAAGAATGACGGCAACAATCCCGCCGCCGACAAGCCCTCCGTGATCTGGGGGCAAAAGCTCGCACCGGACGGGCTGCGACTGGAAGGCGACGCGGTACCGCTGCTCAGGAACGACGCCGCGTGGGAGGGACGCGTGGTCGAAGCACCGACCATGGTGCGCCGTGCCGACGGTTACACAATGCTGTTTTCCGCGAGCGATTTCGGCTGGAACGAGCGACAGCGCCTGTCGTCCTACGCGATCGGCTATGCCGGCTGCGACGGGCCGCTCGGGCCCTGCCGCGACGCGGCCGACAATCCTCTGCTGTACAGCTTCAACAGTCGTGACGCGGGGTGTCTGAGCGGTCCTGGCCATCAGGCCGTGTTCGAGGCTGCCGGTCGCATGTTCACCGCCTTCCACGCCTGGGCGGCGACGCCCGGCTGCCGAAAGCTCGACGACAAGCGGCAGATGTATATCGCCCCGCTCGGCTGGAAGGCCGGCAAGCCGTTGATCGGCGGGAGCCTGAAGCCGGGCTCTGCGGGATAAGCACGACGTCCGGTCACTTCGGCCTCCCTGATGGAGGCCGGCGCCAAGGCGCGGACCTCCAAGAAGCGCTTGGCGAAATCGGTCAGAAGCGGAAGCGCACGCCTCCGGATACGACCGACTCTTCGAAGCGGTACACGAGGGGGAAGACTTCGTTTTCGCCGTTCATCACGCCGGCGCGGTAATTGACCCGGACGATGTCAGACCTGAACGGGTTCCTGAGGATGTTCGTCCAGTCGAGGAAGACGGTGAGATTGTCGTTGAAGGCGTAGCTGCTCGACCAGTCGAGGCGTGAGGTCGGCCGCACGCTGCCCTGGAGCGTGTACGGATCGCCGCTGTTATTGTCTCGCTGATCAAGATCACCCTCGGGATACCGGCTGCGCAGATTGTAGGAGAGCCGCGCCGAGAAGCCGCCGCCTTCGTACATTCCGACGAGATTGTAGGTCCATTTGGAAACGTCGGGGATGCGCAGGCGCTGCGTGACCTCGTTGGTCGGGTTCGCAGCCGTCGGCGCATCCTGGAAGAGGGTGAAATCGGCCTTGGCATCGATATAGGTGACATTTGCCTGCGCGCCGAAGCCATGCGCCCATTGCGGAACGAAATCGAAGTCGAAGAAGGTGCTGACCTGCGCCTCGAAGCCGTCGATCCGAGCCTTGCGGGTGTTTACCGGGCCCGTGATCAGCAAAGGCTGGCCGGTTACCGGATCCGGATCGGGATATTCGAACGTCGTGTCGGTGATGAAGCCACGCATGTCACGCCGGAACACGGCAAGCGAGGCGAAGCCGGCGCGGGCGAAATAATATTCTAGGCTGGCATCATAATTGTTGGAGGTGAGCGGCTTCAGGAAAGGATTGCCGCCGGTGCCCCGCCGGACGCAATCCGATGCCCCCGGCGAGCAGGGGGTGGGCGAGGCGAGGTTCAAGGCCGGGTTCAATTGCTCGAACGTCGGCCGCGTGCGCGTCTGCGTGGCGGCGAACCGAAGCTGGAACTCGGGCGTGAACTGCGCGCGGAAGCTGATGTTCGGCAGCCAGTCGGTGTAATTGTTGTCGAACTCGACAGGCGTGGGCGCTGTGCCCGGAGCGGTCACCGTTCCCCGGATGCGCTCCTTGGTCTTGACCGCACGGACCCCGAGGTTGCCGTCGACCGGGAAGCCCACGTCGAAGCGGAACCCGAGTTGCGCATAGGCCGCATAGGATTTCTCGTTGATGTCAAAGCCGCGTGTTGGATCGCGTTCGGGATCGTCCACGGTATTTGACCTGGACGCAGTGCCCTGGCTGATGTTGAACTGGCGCAGTTCGACCAGATTTTTGCGGATGCTGTTATAAGTCGGCGCGAGCCATGTGCGGGGGAATGGCTTGTCGTTATCCCCCCGGAAAGCAGACTGGAACAGCCGGTAATCCAGCGGTACGGCCGAGAGCGGTATCGGTGCGTGACCACCGCAGCATGCACGCGCGGTAAAGTTCCAGTAACGGTCACCGCGCTCAGACGTGGCGTTGCGATCGACGTAGCGCACGCCCCATTCGATCTTGGGAAGGAATTCGAAGCCAGGCTCATATTCGAAGTCGAGACGGGCCTGCCAGTCCTTGCCCTTGGCGGTGAGGTAATCCTCATAGAAGCCGCGATAATTGTAGATCGCCGGATTGGCGGGATCAATGCCGCTGACCTGCAGGGTCGGCCCCGGACCGCCGGGAGAACCGATGACGTAATCGACCGTGTAATTGTTGGTGTTGATTTCGTAGTCGACGCTCTCGGTCTCAAGATTAAATGTGCTGTCGGTGCGCGCGAGATCGCCGCTGATGCGCAGCGGTCCGGCATCGTAGCTGCCGCCGACCGCGAACTGGTAGGTGTCGGTCTTGCGATAGGTGCCGCCCTGGAAACCCCAGGTCTCGCCCGGCGCGCCCGGGTTGACGACGGTGCCGCTTTCGACCGCATTGGTGCCGTCGCGGAACACGACATTGCTGTGGGTGCCTCCCCACAAAGGCTGCGCCCACATCCGGTCTTCGGCCTCTTCGCGATAGCCCTGCCAAAGTCCTTCAGCGTAAAATTCGAGCCCCGGCGAGGGCCGCCACTGAAGCGCGCCATTAATCGACGGCCGCCGGCGGGTCGCTTCGTTGTAGCGGATCTCCGGCCAATCGGGCGCGCGTCCGCCGGCGAGATTGGCGATGAAGAAGCCGTGGCGCCGGATCGAATCCTGATAATGAAGCTGGGTATAGGAAAGGTTGATCAGGGCGCCGATCTCACCAATTCCGGTATCCCAGCGGTTGGCGATCAACAGATTGGCGTTTGGGCTGAAATCCCGCGACTGATTAGGATAGACGCCCCACACGGAGCCGGCGATTTCCAGGCCCTTGAAGTCGAACGGACGCCGAGAGCGGACGTTGATCAGCCCGGCAAGTCCCGGCTCGACGAGATTGGCCGAGGACGTCTTGAACGCTTCCACCGCGGCGATCGCGCCGGCCGGGAAGTCCTGGAGCGCAACCGAGCGAGTCTCCGCGGTGAAGATCTCGCGGCCATTATAAGTCGTGGTGTAATAATCGCGGTCGAGGCCCCGGACGAGCACCCGGGTGGCTTCGCCGCCGGACCGTTCCACCTGGATACCGGGAATGCGCGCGGCGGTGTCCGACACGGCGATGTCCGGGAGCTTGCCGATATCCTCGGCCACGATCGCATCGATCTGCTGTTCCGAATTCCGCTTGAGATTCTGCGCCGACTGCAGGCTGCGGCGCAGACCCGTCACGACGATGCCCTGTTCCGCGTCTTGTCCTCCCGTCTCGACGGCGCCGTCGGTCTGGACCGATCCCGCTTCCGCATCAGCGGGGCTCTCCTGTGCCTGCACCGCCGGATCGGGCGGCGTCGCGCTTTGGCCCTGCGCGAAGGACGGCGCGGCGGCCAAGGTCAGGATTGCGAGCGACGTCGAGCAAAGGGCGCATGTCTTCAAGCGCATCTTCAGGCCTCCCCAGGCTGTTCTTTTTTTCAGTCCATCTACCGGGACCGTTACGCCATCGCAGGAAACTGCACCTTGGTTCCATGCCGGACAATACATTTATCAGATTTATGGTGAGTGTGGCAGGGATGCCGCACTCGAGATTAGCCTAAGAGACGTTGACGAAGCCTGCGGATCAGGTGAGCCGCACCGGATCTCGGAGGCCTGAGATCATCTTACGCAGACGCGGATCGTCCGCTTGGCAGCCGTAAACGCCATCGTACATCTCGCGCAGCCACGTCTCGAACTGCGCGCGCTCGACGTGATCGTCCGGAACCTGGTCGACGAGCAGGTCGAGGCGGGGCGGGGCTCCGGACCCGGGCAGCGGCAGGATGAAATCCAGGTCGGCCACCCGTCGGCATCCCAGCCGCCGGTAGAACAAGATGCGGCGCGCCCGCAGCGGCCGGTCAGCACAGTCTTCGCGATCGGACTCAACCTCGACGATCAGCGGCCGGTCGCCGGCGGCGCGCCGCGCTTGCGCATAGAGATGTGCGCCAAGTCCGCGCCCGCGAAGGCGGGCTTCGGTCGCGAGATATTCGAGCAGGGCGATCCGCGCGCCGACATAAAGCAGAAAGAAGCCCTCGACGCTCCCGCCGCGGCAGGCGATCACGACACGATGCTTGGGGGATGCGATCATCGCGCGCACCGCCGCAATGCTCTTGCGCTCCCGTTCGGGGATGGCGGCTTCGTAGAGCGCGATCATCGCGTCGAACCGGGAGTCCCCGGGGTCGCGAATTTCGACGAAGGAGGGAGCTTCGAGGATTGCGTCCATGCGGGCCTCCATCGGCACTCGCCCGACTCTGCGCAAGAGCCACGCGGTGTCGCGCGCTTGCCGCCGCACGCGCCGGCGGCCTACAGGTCCTTTGTCTCCAGATCAGGGTGCACGATGCTCAAACCGTCCGTTCTTCTCCTTGCCGGCTTTGCCTTCCTTCCCGCCGCTGCGGCGGCCGCCAACGTCGCCAAGGTGGTGCAGCACGCCGCCTACAAGACGTCGGTCGCGACCCTCGACCGCGAGCATGATCGAATCGTCCAGGACATCGTCACCCTGACCGAGATCCCGGCGCCGCCCTTCGAGGAAAAAGCGCGGGCGGCGGCCTATCTCGACATGCTGCGCGCCGCCGGTCTGGCCGACGTCGAAATGGACGAGGAGGGCAATGTCATGGGCCTTTGGCGCGGCAGCGCACCGGCGGGCGGACCGGTGGTCGCGATCGCCGCCCATCTCGACACGGTGTTTCCAGCCGGCACCCCGATCAAGGTGAAGCGCGAGGGCAATCGCCTAAGCGCCCCCGGCATCGGGGACGACACGCGCAGCCTCGCCGTCCTGCTCGGCTATGTCCGCGCGATGCGCGCGGCGGGGGTGCGGACCGGCCGGGACATTCTGTTCGTCGGCAATGTCGGCGAGGAGGGCCCCGGCGATCTCCGCGGCGTGCGCTACCTGTTCGGCAAAGGCCGCTACAAGGATCGGATCAAGACCTTCCTGTCGATGGACGGCACCGACGGTAAGCGCATCGTCAATGCCGGCGTGGGCTCGCGCCGCTACCGCGTGACCTTCAAGGGCCCGGGCGGCCACAGCTACGGCACGTTCGGCCTCGTCAATCCGATGACTGCGATGAGCCAGACAGTCGTCGATCTCTACAAGATCGATCCTCCCAAATCGCCCAAGACCACTTATGCGGCGAGCGTCACCGGCGGCGGAACCTCGGTCAATTCGATCCCCGACCAGGCCTTCATGGAATTCGATATGCGCTCGGTCAGCGCCGAGGCGCTTGCGACGCTCGAGAAGAGCTTCCTCGGCATCGTCGCCGCGGCGGTCGCCGGCGAGAACAAGGCACGCTCGACTCGCGAGGGTCCGGTCGTCGCCGACCCCAAGCTGATCGGCGATCGTCCCGCCGGCGGCACGGCCGAGAGCTCCGATCTCGTCAAGATCGCGCGCCAGGCGGTTGCGGCGCACGGCCTGACGCCGGAGCTCACCGCCTCGTCGACCGATTCCAATCTGCCGATGAGCCTCGGCATTCCCGCGATCACCATCGGCTCCGGCGGCAGCGGCGGCCGCGCCCATTCGCTCGACGAGTGGATCGACGTGGAGAAGGGTGCGAGCCTCAAGGGAATGTTGCCGGGGCTGACGATGCTGCTGGCCTTGGCCGACCTGCGGTAAAGGCGCGGCCGGGCCGCTCCGTCCAGCCCCGCCACCTCGGCCCGGCGGCATAGCCGACCGCCAGCGCGGTGCCGAGACAGGCGGCCATGATGCCAACCCACAGGCTGTCGAACAGCATCAGCCCCCAGACGATCGGCGCAGGCTGGCCAAAGGCGGCAACGTGATTGCCGGTGTGCAGGGCCTGGGCGGGCACGAACACGAGCGCAGCGAGGAAGGTCATCAGCAGGGCGGTCGGCCAGCGCACGGTAAACGCGCCGCGCAGGCTGTTGGTGCGATCGTCGAGCAGCGCGCCGACGATGTAGACGAGCAGGCCGGCCTGGATCAGCCCGGACACTAGGGCGAGCGCAATGTCGATCTCCGGAGGCTCGATCATTGACTTCAAACGATCGAACGGAAGTTCTGCAACGAGGGTGAGGCCGATTGCGAAACCAAGGCGGAGGAGATTGCCGCCGCCGATCAGCAAGGCCTCGCGAACCGATCCAAGCGCCTGGAAGCGGGCGACGAGCAGGATTGCGAGCACGAAGCCGGCGATCTTCGGATAGGCGAAGGCCCAACGGAGCGGGTCGTCGCCTGCGGCGCGGAACGCTGCCCGAGAGTCGTACATGCCGAGATGCACTTCGGCCGCATGCTGGGCGAATTCCGGCAAGATCGCGATCGCCATCAGCGCGGGGGCCGCCGGCACGGTCCGGAGGCCGAGCCTCAGCGTGGCGACCGCCGACCAGAAAGTGCCGGTGAGTGCGCTTCCCAGCCGCGACTGTGATCGTGGCCTGGGTCGGCCGATCACGGTCTCCATCATTCTTCCCCTCCCTCTACCCAGTTCAGAACGTCGCCGGGCTGGCAATCGAGCACACGGCAGATCGCATCCAGCGTCGAGAAGCGAATCGCCTTTGCCTTTCCGGTCTTGAGGATCGACAGATTGGCCGGCGTGATTTCGACTCGCTCCGAAAGCTCGGTCAGAGTCATGCGGCGGGCGTGAAGCAGATCGTCGAGCTTGACCACGATCGCCATCAGACGGTCCCCGCCAGCTCTTCGCGCATCCGCGTGCCGTGATCGAACACGCGGGCGAGCACGAACAGCAGGATCACGGCGAGCCAGCCGGTCAGCGAGAAGGTCCAGCCAAAGGGCTCCTCCGCGATCGCGCTCGCAAATCCGAACCCGACATCGAGCAGCTGCAGGGCAAGCAGAGTCCAGGCGATGGTCTTCAGATGGCCGGCATTGTCGGCGACGAACGGATCGCCGGCCTGAACCGTCCCGACGATCGCCTTCAGCCGGATGAGGAGCACATGCGCAAAGGGCACGCTCAGCAGGCCGATGGTCATCACCAGTCGCACGCTCGCGAGCAGCGCGGCGGGAGAGACATCTGCGCCGCTTTGCTGAATCTTCGTCTGAACGATGTCCGCATAGCTGCCCACCAGCAGCAGCAGGAAGAACCCTGCTGCAACCAGGTTGAGGATGATCAGCACGCGCAAGAGGGTGATGACGGCTTTCATCGCACGCGATTCCGAAACGACCACTACTCTAGCTCCTTACCGAATATCGATGCCTTCTATATCGAAAATCAATATCGAACAAGCTGTTTATCAATATTGTCATGCGTCGACCTCATATCCACAGCCGGAGCTTGCCACGAATTGTACTGTGTGACATACACTATGCGGCACATATGATGTGGAGCACGGCATTTGCCGAACGACGACGATCTGTTCGAGAAATTGCGGATCGAGCTTCGGCGCGGGTCGCTGATCCTCGCAGTGCTCGGTGCGCTGCGGGTCGAGCGCTATGGCTACACATTGCGCGCGTCACTCGAGGAAGCCGGCCTCCCGATCGAGGAAGGGGCACTCTACCCGCTGCTGCGGCGGCTTGAGGCCCAAGGCCTGCTGACCAGCGAATGGCGCGAGGAGGGCAAGCGCAACAAGCGGTTCTACCGGCTCTCCGCCGACGGGACGCGAGTGCTCGGCCAGCTTCTCGAAGAATGGAATTCTATTTCCGACTCGATCCTTCGTCTTACCGAAAGGAAGCAGTGATGGACCTCCTGGAGCGCTATCTCGCGGCCATTCGCCGCAATCTCCCGCAGGGGAAGGCCGACGACATCGTCGCCGAGCTCGCCGACGATCTTCACAGCCGGCGGGAGGAACGCGAGGACCGGCTCGGCCGCGGGCTGACGGAGGACGAAACCAGCGTCATGCTGCGTGATTTCGGGCATCCCCTCGTGATCGCCGCGCGCTATCGTCCGCATCAATACCTGATCGGCCCGCAGACTTACCCCTTCTACATGTTCACGATGAAAATCGTGCTCGCGGTCGGCGCGTCATTGCTAACCGGGCTGAGCCTGATCGGCCTGGTGTTAGGCGATCGCACCGCCTTCCAAACGCTGGCGCGGGCCAGCGACGATCTCTGGTCGTTCTTCTTTCTTGCCGTAACACTGGTGACGATCGTGTTCGCGGTGCTGGAACGCAATCACTTCCCCGCGGACCATCTGCGCCGCTGGACTCCGAAGCAGCTGCCCGACGTGTTCGACCGGCCGAAAAGCCAATGGGAGGCGGCCCTGGAAGTCGGGTTCGGCATTGCCTTCCTGCTGTGGTGGACCGGCTTCGTCGGCTTTCCTGATTTCGGGATGCACGATCAGGTGCGCATCGTTTCTGCGCCGATCTGGACGGATTTCCATCTGCCGATCCTGCTCCTTGCCGTCGCGCAGCTCGCGCTCGCGCTCCTCACTTTGGTCCGGCCGCGCTGGAAGACCGCCCGCGCGATCCTCACGATCGCACTCTCGATCGCCGCGCTCGCAATCATCGCCGGGCTCTACCGCGCTGGAAGCTGGGTGATTGTGACGCCCGCCAGCGTCGATGCCCGAGAGGCGACGGCGATCGCCGACTCCCTCGATCTCGCCGTCCGCATCGCGCTGATCGTCGTCGCAGTGATGATGGTGCTGCAGGCGCTTGGCGAGCTGTGGAAGCTGCTCCGACCCAAGCTGGCCGCAGCCGGCATCTGATCGTTCAGGAACGGGGTCGCAACGGTCGCGCTGCGACCCCGGTCTTGGTCATCACGACTGGGCGGATCGTTCCGTCCACCTCGAAGGTCAGCGGCTCGATCGCGAGTTCGCGGTGATTGCCGTCGTTCGTGTCGAGCGGCCTGCGATGGTAGGCGATGTACCAAAGGTCGCTGCCGGGGATGTTGATCACGCTGTGATGGCCGGCGCCGCGGGCGACCTTCTCGTCCTGCTGGAGGATCTTGCCGATGCGCTTGAACGGCCCGAACGGCGACGGACCCATCGCATAGGCGACCGAATAGTCCGGGCCCGTCCATTCACCCTCTGACCACATCAGATAATAGACCCCGTTCCGCTTCACCATGAACGAGCCTTCGACATAGTTCGGATCCGGGGTGATCTCCTTGTAGGTTTCGCCGTCGGGGAAGGGCACGATACTCAGCAGGTCCGGTGCGAGCTTGACCACGTTGCAATGCTTCCAGCCGCCGTAATAAAGATAGTGGCTGCCGTCGTCGTCGCGGAAGACCATCTGGTCGATCGGCTGGGCGCCGTTGCGGATCTTGCCGATCAGCGGCCGCCCGAGGGCATCCTCGAACGGACCTTCCGGGCGATCGCTCACCGCCACGCCGATGCCGCCGAGCTGCGCGTCGGACTTGATGTCGTTGGCGCCGAAGAACAGATAGTAGCGGCCGTTGTGGCGGATCGCCGACGGCGCCCACAGCGCGTAAGCCGCCCATGTCACCCGCTCGACGTCGAGTGCCCGGGGATGCTTGGTCCAGTGAACGAGATCGGGCGACGAGAAGACGTCGAAGAAGGTCTGCTTGAGGAACGGCGCCCAGATGTGCGGCGCCTGCCTTTGTTTCTTCTGGGCCGGGCTGAGCCGCGAGGGCTTTGCCGGCACGGCCGCGTCGGCGGAGTAGGTCGGATAGATCCAGTAGCGCCCGTCGAAGATATGGATCTCGGGATCGGCATACCAGCCGGGCACGATCGGATTCTCGGCCCGCGCGCCGCCGCAAACGAGCGCCGCCGCGATCACCGCTCCGCCGAACCCGCCCCGCTTCGATCCCATGGCCCTTGCATCTCCCAGCCTTTGCCGTCGCAGCGCAGCGTCTGCTGATATCCGCGCTCCGGTCAAGACCTGACCAGTCTGCTTGTACGCGCGGCGGAGCTCGTTTAGCGGCCGTTACGACCTTTGCTGGAGGATGAAATTTCAATGCGTTCGCTGACGATCCTCGCACTTCTGCTCGGGGCCGCCCCGGCCGCTGCCGCACCGCTCGACCCGACGATGATCAATCGCATCGCCGATCAGGCGATGAACCATGGCGAGGTGGTCGACACGGCTGCCTATCTCACCGATCGGATCGGTCCGCGGCTCACCAATTCGCCGGCCATGCGCGCCGCCGAAAGCTGGACCCAGCAGCGCTTCCGCGACTGGGGCCTGTCGAACGTTCGCACCGAAGGTTTCGAATTCGGCCGCGGCTGGTCGATCGACTCGTCGAGCGTGCGGATGATCGCGCCGCGTCCGCTCGCCCTGCGTGCGATCCCGATCGCGTGGACTCCCGCGACCGACGGCGTTCTCAGCGCCCCCATCGTCGTCGCCCCGATCAAGCGCGAAGCCGATTTCGCCGACTGGCGTGGCAAGCTCGCCGGCAAGATCGTTCTGGTCAGCTATCCGGCGCCGCCCAAGGATGCCACAGATCCGGCTTTCACCCGCCTGTCCGACGCGGACATCGCCAGGCTCGATGTCTATCGCCAGCCGGTCACCGATGATGAAGCCGGAGACGGCTGGTTTCGGGCGCTGAGTTTCGCCAAGAAACTGGACGCATTCCTGAAGAGCGAGGGCGCGCTCGCCTGGGCGCGGATGTCGTCGCGGAATGGCGGCCTGCTCCACGGCAACGGATATCTTCACCGCGCCGCCGACACACCGGCGCTGCCTGCTGTCGAAATCGCCGCCGAGGATTATCGCCGGCTGGCGCGGCTGGCCAAGGCCGGCGAGGTCCGGCTCGAGATCGACAGCCGCGTCCGCTTCGACGACTCCGACAGCAAGGGCTACAACATCCTCGCCGATTTGCCCGGCAGCGACGCCAAGGCCGGCTATGTCATGGCCGGCGCACATCTCGATTCCTGGGTCGCCGGGGATGGCGCCGCCGACAATGCCGCAGGCTCGGCGGTGGTGATGGAAGCCGCGCGCATCCTCTCTGCGCTGAAGGTCAAGCCGAAGCGGACGATCCGTTTCGCCCTGTGGTCGGGCGAGGAGCAGGGGCTTTACGGTTCGGCCAATTACCTCGAGCGCCATCTGGCAAGTCGCCCGGCCAATCCCGATCCGGCGAAGGCGGCGTTGAGCTACGATTTCAAACTCGATCAATATCCGCTGACCAGATTGCCCGGCTATGGCGAGCTCGCCGGTTACTTCAATATCGACAACGGCTCTGGCAAGCTGCGCGGCCTCTACGCCGAGAACAATCTCGCAGCCGTGCCGATGCTGCGCGAGTGGCTATCGCCTTTCGCCAGCATGGGTGCTTCCACCGTGGTGGCGCGCCCCACCGGCGGCACCGATCATCAATTCCTCTCCGCGATCGGGCTGCCCGCCTTTCAGTTCATCCAGGATCCGCTGGATTACGGATCGATGGTCCACCACACCAACGTCGACACGTTCGATCATTTGCGCACGGAGGATCTGCGCCAGGCGGCGGTGGTCCTCGCGTCGGTGCTGCTCTCCGCCGCCAACAGCGACAAGCCGCTGCCGACGATGCCGCTGCCGACCAAGCCCAAGCTCACCGATCCCTTCTCCTACGAGGATCCCGACCGTCTCGATTGAGCCTGGGCGGCCAAGCGACGGGTTCGTGTTCCAGATCCTCCCCGAGCTCCGCTCGGGGAGGGGGACCGCCGCCGCAGGCGGTGGTGAAGCGGCAGCCACTGCCACCGGCCTTAACTGCGTTGCAGCTCGACTGCCGACTGAGACCACCCGATCCCGCGCTTCGGGGATGGCGGCGGGCCCGCTTGCCTGTATGGTCCGACTCGGCCGAAGGGGGCCGTGTCGGGGTAAAATCTTCCATGCTTACAGGCGCGACGGCCGATTTCCTGGCAGGTGGCGGCGAAATGGGCCGCCGCATCAGGGACTATGACTGGGCGGCACATCCGCTGGGCATTCCGAGCGGTTGGCCGCAGGCGCTGCGCACCGTGGTCGGCCTGATGCTGAGCACCCAGCACCCGGCGCTGATCTTCTGGGGGCCCGACCTTCATTGCCTGTACAATGACGCTTTTGCGCTGGCGCTCGGACCTGAGAAGCATCCGGCCATGCTCGGTGGCGAGGCTCGAACCTTCTGGGCCGAGGTCTGGCCGCTCGTCGGCAAGAATATCGAGGATGCGGCGAGCGGGCGGCAGGCGACATATAGCGAGAACCAGAAGGTCCCGATCTATCGCCACGGACGCCTCGACGACGTCTATTGGACCTACAGCTACAGCCCGATCGATGATGACGGCAGGGTCGGCGGAGTCCTCGTTCTGTGCACCGAAACGACCGCGCAGGTGCTCCACGAGCGCCGCCGTGACGCGGAGCATGCGCGCCAACGGCGCCTGTTCGAGCAGGCGCCCGGCTTCATCATCATCATGCGGGGGCCCGATCACGTCGTCGAGTTCGTCAACGACGCCCATCGCATCGTGTTCAACAGCGGCGACTGGGTCGGCCGGACAATCCGCGAGGCGTTTCCGAGCATCGAGGGGCAGGGCTATTTCGAGATCCTCGACCGGGTCCATGCCACCGGCGAGACCTACGAGGCCAACGCCGCGCGGGTGAGCTTCCGTCGCAGTCCGCACGCGCCGGTCGAGACCCGCGCCCTGACCTTCATCTACGCACCCCTGTACGAGGAGGACGGCACCATCGGCGGCGTCTTCTGCGAAGGATTCGACGTTACCGTCGGGCGCCATTCCGAACTCCGGCACGCCGCGCTGTCGGAGCTTGCCGACCGCTTCCGCGACATCGAGGAGCCCGACGCGATCGCCTATGCCGCCGCCGAGATCCTCGGCCGTACTCTGGAGGTCAGCCGCGCCGGCTATGGCACGATCGACCCGGTCGCCGAGACGATCAGCATCGAGCGCGACTGGAACGCGCCGGGGATCGGCAGCATCGCGGGCCTGCTCCATTTCCGCGACTACGGATCCTACATCGAGGATCTCAAGGCCGGCGAAACGGTGGTCGTGTCCGATGCAGATCAGGATCCCCGCACCGCCGGGACCGCCGCCTCGTTGAAGGCGATCAGCGCTCAGGCCTTCGTCAACATGCCGGTCACCGAGCAGGGCGGCGTCGTCGCCTTGCTGTTCCTCAACCACGCGGCGCCGCGGCGGTGGAGCTCCGACGAACTGGCGCTGATCCGCGAATTCGCCGAGCGCACCCGGATCGCGGTGGAGCGGCGGCGCGCCGAGGTCGAGTTGCGCGCCAATGCGGAACGGCTCGCCTTTCTCGATGTCCTCGGGCGCGAGACGGCGCGGGCCACCGACGCCGACGCGATCATGGCGATCACCACGCATCTGCTCGGCGAGCATCTCGGTGTCTCCAATTGCGCGTATGCCGACATGGACGAGGACGAGGACGGTTTCACTATTCGCGGCGACTGGAGCGCGCCCGGATCGCCGAGCATCGTCGGCCATTACAGCCTCGCCGACTTCGGTGTGCTCGCGGTTCGAAATCTCGGTGCCGGCGCGCCTCTGATCGTCAACGACAATCTCGCCGAACTGGCGCCTGAGGAAGCGGCGACCTTCCAGGGAATCGGGATTGCCGCCACGATCTGCATGCCGCTGATCAAGGACGGCCGGCTGACTGCCCTGATGGCGATCCACGATCGGGTTCCGCGGAAGTGGAGCCCGCGCGAACTGGCCATGCTGCGCGAAGTCACCGAGCGCTCCTGGGCGCATATCGAACGGGTCCGCGCCGAAGCCGAATTGCGGGCGCTGAACGAGACGCTCGAACAGCGCGTCCGGGAACGCACCGAGCAGTTGCTCGAAGCCGAAGATGCGCTCCGCCAATCGCACAAGATGGAGGCGGTGGGGCAGCTGACGGGAGGGCTCGCCCACGATTTCAACAATCTGCTGACCGGCATCGGCGGCAGCCTGGAGATGATGCGGATGCGCATCGCGCAGGGGCGGCTGACGGATGTCGAGCGTTATTCGGTTGCCGCGCAGGGCGCGGTCCAGCGCGCCGCCGCGCTCACCCATCGCCTGCTCGCTTTCTCGCGCCGCCAGACGCTCGATCCCAAGGCGACGAACGTCGATCGCTTGGTCGGCGAAATGGAGGAGCTGATCCGCCGCACCGTCGGCCCGCAGATCGACGTCGAGGTCGTCGGAACGCGCGGCCTGTGGTCTACCCTGGTCGATCCCAACCAGCTCGAGAACGCCTTGCTCAATCTTTGCATCAACGCCCGCGATGCCATGCCGGACGGCGGCCGCCTGACCATCGCGACCGCCAATTGCGCGCTCGACGAGCGCAGCGCGCGCGAGCAGGATCTCCCGGCCGGCGATTATGTCTCGCTTGCCGTCACCGACACCGGCACCGGCATGGCGCCGGAGGTGATCGCCAAGGCGTTCGATCCCTTCTTCACCACCAAGCCGCTCGGCGAAGGCACCGGGCTCGGCCTGTCGATGATCTACGGCTTCGCGCGACAGTCCGGCGGGCAGGTGCGGATCCAATCGGATGTGGGGCAGGGCACCACCATGTGCCTCTATCTGCCGCGCCACGATGCCCAGGCCCCGGCCGAGAGCGAGGAAACCGCCGACCCGGCACCCGGCCTGGCCGCCGACGGCGAGGTCGTTCTGGTCATCGACGACGAGCCGACGGTGCGGATGCTGGTCGGAGAGGTGCTCGCCGATGCCGGCTTCTCGGCAATCGAAGCGTCCGATGGTCCCTCCGGCCTCAGGGTTCTTCAGTCGAACGCCCGCATCGATCTGCTGATCACCGATGTCGGCCTGCCCGGCGGCCTCAACGGTCGTCAGGTCGCCGATGCCGCCCGCGCCGCCCGGCCCGGACTCAAGATCCTGTTCATCACCGGCTATGCGGAAAATGCGGTGATCGGCAACGGCCACCTCGATCCCGGCATGTCGATCGTCACCAAGCCGTTCCAGATGGACGTTCTGGCGCGCAAGATCCGTGAGGCGATCGAGGGATAGGACGCGCGGTGGCGGCCGGGTGCGGCTTCAGTCCGGTGAGAACGCGCAGCCAGCCGACCCGTCGGGCCAGTTCGTAGAAAAGCACGCAGCCGCCCACCGTCGCCGTCAGGATCAAAGCGGCCTCGACTGCGATCGGCAAGGTGAAGCGCCTCAGCGCCACCGCGGCCATGATGATCAGTGTCTGGTGAACCAGATACCAGGGGAAGATCGCCTGGGTCAGATAGGCGCGCGCCGGATGCTCGGCGCGGGCGAGGTACTGATGCGCATAGCCCAGGATCGTCGCCGTCCAGCCATATTGATCAAGTCCGTACACGCTGTGCATCACCGCTTTGGCAAGAGCGGCGTCGGCGGTGCCCGTCATCCACAGGATCAGCGAGCCGGCATAGATCGCGTAGGCGAAGATCGCGAGGCCCAGCAGGCGGCGGCGCCATGCCGCCAGCGCACGCCAGACCCGCGCGCTGCGCGCGGTCCCGAACCCGAACAGGAATGCCGCCAGCGACTCCGCATGCACCGTCCAGTCGCCGAACAAGGCATGTGTCTCCGGGTAGACCGGCGCAAGCACGAGCCGCACCCCGGTCAAATAGAGGATCGGAATGAGCACGAGGCCCAGCCACAAGGGCAGGCGGGCGAGCGGTTCGCCGGCACGCCGCCACGCTGCAGGCAGCCGGCGCCCGATTGCGACTGTGCCGGCGAGCAGCATCGTGTAGACGAGTATGTAGACGACGAACCAAAGATGATTCCAGGTCGGCGTGGTCAGCGGCGCGCCGTGCCAGCGCCAATCGCCGCCCGCGGTGAGATAGGCGGCGTAGAATTGGTCGTAGGGCAAGGAGGTGCCGGCATCGGCGAGCTGTAGCCAGGTTTGCGGCGGGACGATCACCAGCATCCCGAACAGCAGTGGCGGCGTCAGCCGGATCAGACGCGCCTTGAGAAAAGGCGTGGCGGCAGCGCGATCGAGCATGAAACGCGTCGCCGCGCCCGACACGATGAACAGCAAGGTCAACCGCCAGGGGTTGGTCAGCACCATCACGGGTTGCAGCCAGTCGAGAAGGCGCGGGCTCTTCACGTGCCAGTCCCACGGCACATAGACCATGCCGACATGGTAGAGGATCAGCAGCGCGAGCGCGCCGATCCGAATCCAATCGAGGTCGAGCCGCCTGTCCATGTTCTTCGAGGTCGCCGTCATTCTCACCTCCCGTGAGCGAGCATCTCTCGAAGATCCACGCCGTTTCCGCTATCGCCGGGACATGAGCGGCGACGTGGCAGGGACGAACGGGGGAGACGGTGGGGCAGTCGGACGCGCATGCGTGACGGGCGGCGTACCACCCTTGGCCTTCGCCTTGTGCATAGCCGGGCCGGTCGCTTTCGCCGCCATCAACATCTGGACTCGCCTGCACGATCAGCCGGGCCTTGCCGGCCGCGCCTGGGAGGTGGTGACCTGGGAAGCCTCGAGCGCCGCCGCGACCATCGTTCTGCTGCCCGTCGTTGCGCGGATCGTCCGCAAGGCCACTGGCGCGCTGCCGGCGATCGGCGCAGCCCTTGCGTGGCACGTCGCCGGCTTGCTCGCCTTTTTCGGGCTGCACGTCGGCAGCTTCGTGCTGCTTCGCGTTGCGGTGTACGCATCGATGGGAAGCCGGTACCGCTTCGGCGGGCTCGGTGCCTGGATCTACGAATTCCCCAAGGACGGCGTGAGCTATCTGATTCTGGCGGCGATCATGAGCGCGGCACTGCTGCGCCCACGTGCCGCGACGCCGGCAGCGACCCGGGCACGGCAACCGCCGGTGATTTCGATCCGCGAGGGCACCCGGACGCATTATGCCCGGCCCGACGAGATCCTCGCCGTGTCATCCGCGGGCAATTACGTCGAATGGCACCTCGAAGACGGCCGCAAGCCGCTGACCCGGGCGAGTCTCGCCGCCGTCCACACCCAGCTCGCGCCGCTCGGCTTCGTCCGCACCCACCGCTCCTGGCTGGTTAATCGCCGCCGCATCACCGCAATTGCCGCAACTCGCAGCGGCGATCATCAGCTGACCCTGGCAGGCGGCATCACAGTTCCCGGCTCGCGCCGCTACGCCGCGGCTTTCGAGGTGCCCCAGAGGGAACCGGCCGGCGCCTGAACCAATGCCCGCACGGACGGACTCCCATCCCGACGACTTCGTAAAGGTTGGGACCATGGACCGCACCCCGCGCGGTCCAGCGCCTACGGCTGGTACCTTCTTCTGCCGTCAACCCGCAGCGCAGTCGCCGGCCTACGCGCCTCCGGCGCTCGCGCCAAGACTGGCGAGAAGCGCGTCCAGCTGCTCGAACTGCTCGGGCATGCCGTCCTCCATCCCGAGCAGGGACTCGTCGAGCGCCTCCTTGGTGGGATAAAGTTCGTGCAACACCAGCAAGGTCTTTCCGCCTTGTTCTTCGAAGGTGACCGTGGTCACGGCACCTCCTGCGTCTTCCTCGTTGGTCCAGACGAGGCGCGAGGGCGGGACGACTTCGAGATATTTGCCGAAGAAGGTCATCGAATTGGCTTCATCCTGGCCGAAGGTGACGCGGTAGCCGCCGCCGACACGGACATCCATGTCGCAGGACAGCAAGGGCACGCCCGACGATTTCGGCGCCCACCACAGCTTGAACAAGTCCGATTTTGTCCAGGCCTCGAACACGATGCGGGGCGGCGCGTCGAACAGGCGCGTCACCACCAGCTCGCGATCCGATCTCCGGGCCACCTTCGTGCGGTTCCTCACGGCCATGGGCTCACTCGCTCTTGCATCCATCGTCTTTCTCCTGTGCCTTGAGGTTTTCGATCACCCTGTCCAGTGCGTCGAAGCGGGCGCCCCACAGCTCGCGATGCCGCTCGATCCACGCCGCCTCTTCCTTGAGGGCGCTGAGAACGAGCCTGCAGGTGCGGACGCGTCCGACCTTCTCCGTCGTAACGAGCCCGGCTTGCTCCAGAATTCCGACATGCTTCTTCATGCCTGTGAGGGTCATCTGGAAACGGTCGGCAAGGGCGCTGATCGAAGCGTCCGCGCGTCCGAGTTGCTCGAGAACGCCGCGCCGAGTGCGATCCGAGAGCGCTGCGAACGAGGCGTCGAGGCGAGCATCCGAAAACTGAACCATATGGTTCAGTGTCTATCGTGCCCTCTTGGTCGCTGCAAGCCCCTCGTCCCGGAAGCGGGCGGCGCTCGGTCGGTGCCGCCACGGGAATGAGCGAAGGAGCAGGCCCCTTGTTTTGTGATCTGCTCTGGATGGGATAGGATCACGGACGCATGCTGGAATTCAGGCGGGCAGGCGGCTTGCGCCACTGGCGCGTGAAGGTGCTTCGACAGGAGAATGCGCGCAACCATGGCGTCGGACGAGGTAGATGGCGTGGAGGCGTGCGGGCCGGCCGGCGAGCCGTCCCCGGCCTATGTTCGCTTGTCCACCCGAGAGCTTGCGCAGGACGAAGGACAGGGCGCCCTCCGGGAATATTATGGCCGGATCGGGATGGGCATCGACATGGCCCCGCTCAGTGACGACGAACTCGCGTTCGACGCCTCGACGTTGATCCTGCCGGGCGTGCGGGTGTCGATGGCGACGACCACGCCGGCGGCATGGGACCGTCGCCGCGATCTGACCGCTGACGGCAATACGGAGTTCGTGATTGCCTGGGGTGCGCACGGTTTCGCGTGCGATCGGCCGGGACGAACGACGCTCGAACTGGCCGGGTCGACCGCCTTCGCGTCGTCTTTCGACCGCCCGTGGACCGTCAGTTGCCGCGGACCGTGGGCGACCAGCATTCAGATCAGTCGCGATCTTCTGGCCGAACGCGTTCCCGAGCTCGACGACGTTCCACTCGATCGGGTGGACCGACGACGGCCCGAAGCCGCCTTGTTGTTCGATTATCAATGGCTGGTTGCGCGCAACCCGCTCACCGCAGCAATGACGGCTCGGGTCGCGACCCACATCGTCGATCTCGCGGCCTTGTGTCTCGGGCCGGCAAGCCAGGCGGGCAGGGAGCGGCCGAACGGCGGAGTTCGGGCCGCGCGGCTGCTGGCGCTGAAGCGCCACATCGATCAGAACCTGCATCGCTCCTCGCTCTCGGCGCGGACGGCAGCCCGCGCGCTCGGGATCAGCGAGCGCTACGTTCGAGACCTTTTCGCGGAGCAGGAGACCAGCTTCGCCGATTATGTCGCCGATTGCCGCCTCGACGAGATTCGCCATCGGCTCCAGAATGCACAGGATTGCGGCCGGTCACTGGCAGAGATTGCTGCCGATGCCGGCTTCGCCCAACCCTCGACTTTCTATCGCAGGTTCAAAGCCCGGTTCGGAATTGCTCCATCGGATCTGCGGCGCGGCGAGCAAGAGCACGTTAGAAGTTGAAGCGGAGCCCGCCGTTCACCGTGAAGCCACGCCGGCTCGATCCATCTTCGAGGTTCCCGACGACGAACGCCGACACCCGTCCGCCCCGGGCATGGCCCATGATCCCCGCCGAGTAGCGCATCGTCCGGTTCCAATTGACGCTTTCCAGCGAGAAGGTCTCGGCCGGCTGACCGAAGCTGAAGCGTCCCTGCGCGCGCCGCGACCAGTTCTTTACCAGCGACGCGCTGGCGAAAGGCTCGATCACGTAGCTCTCGGCGATGTCCCGCCGGTAGGAAAGTCGAAGGCCTGCCTCCCCTATGCGGGTCTTGTCGCTTTCGGCGAAGTAGCGGCTGTCGGCATCGATCGCCAGGTCGTCGATATCGCTGCTGGCGTAAAGGAAGCCGACGAACGGCGTTGCAGCGAAGCCGTTGGCGGCTCCGATGCGATAGGATGCGTGGAAGGAGGCGGCCGTCGCCGATCCATCCACTTCCTCCGAACCGGCGCTGAACATCGTGGGCATCGCCAGGTCGTAGTTGCGCCATTCCTTTCGGATGGTCGCCTCCAGCGACAACGCACCGTTGCCGGCTGCGACATAGGCGCCGACGAAAGGCGTCTCCACCGACACGCGGTCCGCGGCCGAAAGCCGGGCGTCGCCGTCATACCAGCCGCCGACCACACCGAGATGCAGGTTCCACCCGCCGTCGCCCAGATTGAGGACGTTGACGTCGGCGCCGATCTGCATCGCCTCGTGGACGACACGTATCCGGTCCGAAGTGTCGATGGATACGCCGCCGCCGGCGAGCGATGCGGCGATGACCTGGTCGGTATGGCCGCCGCTCGCCCGCATCCACAGGCTGACTCGTTTGTCGTTAGCCGGTCGGCCGGTTCGCGCCGTGACGTAGGGGCTGATGGGTGCATCGAGGAGAGACGAGGCGGCCTCGGCGACGAAGGAGAGGCTTCCCAACGACAACGATGACGGGTTGATCGCCTGAACAAGACCGAACTGTGTGGGATTGGCCGGGTTCCGCCCGAAGCCTTCCAGGACGAAACCGGTCTGCGCGAACGGGCTGCTCGAGGTAAAGGCATCGGCGGCGGCGCCCTGCGCAACCGAGACCACCGGCAGAAAGCCGCCCGCGACGAAGCTGCGCGCGCCGACCCGGTTCAGCGTGACGTTGGTGGTGCCCGCCGCGGTGCCTCCAATGTTCAGCCGGTCGGCGGCGGACGACGTCGTGCTGTAGTCCGCGAAGAACTGCCCCCCGCCGGTATAGTTGCCGCCGACGGTCACGACGTTGCTCGTCAGGTTGTTGTGGGCGTTGATGATCCCGCTATTGGACATTGCGCCATCGGTGGTGAAGCTCCCGGCTCCGGTGAATGTGATGCGTCCGCTGTTGCTGCTGTTGCGGAGAAAGGACATTGTGCCGCCGGGGCCGATATTGACCGCGCCCGAATTGACCAGGCTGCCCGAAAAGCTTGAAGAGCCGGAGCCGACATTCGCGAGCGCAGCCGGCGCGTTGGTCATCGTCGAGGTGGCGAGGTTCGATCCGGCGACGTTGATCGCCCCGTTCAGCATGCCGGTGTTGTTCAGCGTGAAGATCCCGCCGCTCAGGCTTCCGGCAATCGCGTTGGCGCCCGAGATCGTGCCGTTGTTGTTGACCATCGCCGTTCCGCTCCCGGTTGCGACGAGCCTGACGCCGGCGACGGTGCCGCTGATCAGCCCGGCATTGTTGACGGCAAGCGCTCCATTCACCGTCGCCAGGTCGACTCCGAAATCCGGATCGAGGCTGCCTGCGGAGCCGATGTTCACGGTGATCGCGCCAGCTGAGGAGGACCCTCGCACCCCGGCATTGCCTGCACCCGTCGCCATGATCTTGCCGGCAACGTCGATCGTCGTGGCACCGGTGGAGAGGCCGCTCTCGGTGACGACCCCGCTGCCGCCTGCGGCCGTGACCCGGGTTCCCGCGCCGATGGTGATGCCGATCGAACCTGCATTGGCAGCCGCGCCGACGTTCCGGGCGACGATCGCGGGGCCGTTGGACGCGGTCACGTTGCCGCCGGTCCTCACGGTGATATCGCCTGTCCCGTTGGTCTGCGCGAGGACGCCGACTTCGCCGCTGATGCTGCCGCTACGATCGACGATGAGGTCGCCTGCGCTGGCGGCATTGTCGATCCGGAGGAGGACGCCGATGCCGGACGTCGTCGCGATCGTGCCCGCACCGGTAACGGCGATCCCGTTGTTGACCCCGGTGCTCTGCGCCGCGATGCCGCCTGTCCGGCCAAAAATGCTGTTGCCGGCGATGGCGATCGCGCCGGTTCCGGAGTTCACGGCCTGAACGGCGATGGTGCCGCCGCTGATGCTGCTATTCGCGCCGTTTCCGGTAATCGTGATCGCGGCGTCGTTCCCGGTCAGCAGCAGGCCCTGCTCGGCGATCCCGTTGATCCTGCCGGTGCCGATCTGGTTGACCGTGATCGGCCCCACCGCACCGGCACCCGTTGAACCGAGCCGGACGCCGATAAGGTCACCTTCCACCGAACCCGCATTGTTGACGTTGATCGCACCCGAAATGCTGGTCTGATCGATGCCGATCAGCGGGTCGATGACCCCGCTTGCGCCGATGTTGGTGATGATCGCGCCGCTGATCGAATTGCTGCTGATGCCGACCGCGCCGGCATTGATCGTGCCGTCCAGGTTGATCGTCGTCGTACCCGATGAACCACCGATCGTCGTCCGGATACCCGCGGCGTCCGCCGAATCCGCCGTGATCGTGCTGCCGGCGTTGACGGCAACGTTGATCGTGCCGACGTTGGGCGCGACAAGGCTGTTCTGCGCGATGATCGCCGACGCGCCGGTCGAGCGCACGTCATCGGCCGCGGTGACCGCAATGTTGCCTCCGTTCGCCACCGCCAGGATGCCGAGGTCGGTCGCGGTGATCGCGCGGTTCGCCACCACCGCAACCGAGCCGGACCCGGCATTCCCGGCGACGATCCCGAATTCTCCCGCGATAAGCCCCTGTCCGGTCACCGCAATGTCACCCGTCGCTGCGTCGGGGGCGATCCTGGCGACAACACCCGCAAGGCCCGCCTGCAGATCTCCATGCGCCGCAATGGTGATATCGGCGGCCGTTGACTGACTCTGCACGTCGATCGCGTTCGCGGAAGCGGCCAGTGCGGTGATTGCGCCGGTTCTGACGCCGATGTCGCCGCCGGTCGCGGAGTTGCGAACGACGATGCCATTCGCACCCGCCGAGCCGCCCGCGCCGGATATGTCGACGGTGACGGTGCCGGCACCTTCGTTGAGGATGTTCGCGCCGTCACCGGAGCCGCCGACGAAGCCGCCGGTTCCGGTGACGGAGATGTCGCCTGCACCGCCGCTGCCTCCGACGAGCAGCAGGCCGCTGCTGGCGCCGGTCACCGTTTGCGCGGCGGCGATTGTTACGGCGTCGTTGCCGGTCGCGCGAATGCCTTCGAGGCTGGTGCCGGTGACCGTCCCGCTGGCCCTGACCGTGACACCGCTCGCACCATTGTTGTCGGCCAGGATGCCTTGCGTACCCAGAACGTTGCGCACGGTGACGTCGACCATGCCCGCGGCGCCGGCCGAGACCTGCCGCGCGACCACTGCTAGGTTGGTCGAGGTGACGTCGCCTGTGCTGACGATGACGTTGCCTGCATTGGTGCGTGCGGAAACTCCGTAGGCGCCGTCGGCCGAGACCGGGCCGATGGCGGTTACCGTCACCGAGCCGGAGCCGAGATTGTACGCCTCGATCCCGTAGCGGCCGGACACCGCGCCGTTCGTGGTCACATCGATATGGCCGCCCGCGGCGTCCGCGCTGAGCCCGGCGACCACGCCCGCATTGCCGCCCTGAACATCGCCGTTCGAAACGATGGCGATATCGGCTGAGATCGAATCGAGCCGGACGTCGACGGCGATGCCGTCTGCATCGAGCGCGGTGACGGCACCGGTGGTGACGCCGACGTCGCCGCCGCTTGCCGTGTCGGCCACGGTGATACCGTGTCCGCCCACGGAGCTGCTCGCCCCGGATATATCGACGGTGACAGTGCCGGCACCTTCGTTGAGGATATTCGCGCCGTCACCGGTGCCGCCGACGAAGCCGCCGGTTCCGGTGACGGAGATGTCGCCTGCACCGCCGCTGCCTCCGACCAGCAGCAGGCCGCTGGTGGCGCCGGTCACGGTCTGCGCGGCGGCGATGGTCACCGCGTCGTTGCCGGTCGCGCGAATGCCTTCGAGGCTGGTGCCGGTTACCGTTCCGCTGGCCCGGACCGTGACACCGCTCGCACCATTGTTGTCGGCCAGGATGCCTTGCGTACCCAAAACGTTGCGCACGGTCACGTCGACCACGCCCGCGGCGCCGGCCGAGACCTGCCGCGCGACCACTGCTAGGTCGGTCGAGGTGACGTCGCCTGTGCTGACGATGACGTTGCCTGCATTGGTGCGCGCAGAGACTCCGTAGGCGCCGTCGGCCGAGACCGGGCCGATGGCGGTTACCGTTGTCGATCCTGAGCCGAGATTGTACGCCTCGATCCCGTAGCGGCCGGAGATTGCGGCCTGGGTTGTCACGTCGATGTCGCCGGTGGCGGCATTCGACTGGAGCCCCGCGGCGACCCCGGCATTGCCGCCATGGATGTCGGCTTCCGCGACGATCGTCAGGTCCGCACTGGTCGAATCGAGCTGGACATCAATGCCGACCCCGTCCGCATCGGGCGCGTTGACCGCACCCGTCGTGACGCTGACGTCCCCGCCGAGCACGGTATCGCGCACGACGATGCCGCTGCCGCCGAGCGCGCTGCTTGCCCCCGAAATATCCACCGTGACATCGCCCACGCCGCCGTTGAGGATGCTTGCCGCATGTCCGTTCAGCGCCACGAACTCTCCGGTGCCGACCACCGCGATATTGCCTCCGCCTTCCGCTCCGCCGCTCAACGTCATCCCGTTGGTGGCGCCCGTCACCCGATCCGCGACGAACACCGTCATTGCGCCCCCGGCACTCGCCCTGATGCCTTCGGTCAGCGTTCCCGTGGTCCTCCCGTTGGAGTAGATTCTGACTTCCCCCGAACCGGCATTGGACGCGAGGAACCCCGTCGTGCCCGACACGTCGTTCGCACTGAGCTCGACAGTGGCCGTGGAGCCGCCCTGGATCTGCTGCCCTGCGACGCCGGTGTTCCCGGTCGAGATGACGTCCGCGGCATAGACGGCAATGTTACCGCCGCTGCTCTGCGCGTAAACTCCCTCACCGGTCGTCGCGGAGACGGGGCCGGCCGCGCTCACGAAGATCGTTCCCGTGCCGAAGTTCAGCGCGCTGATGCCCTCCGTCCCGGACACGGACTGGTTGGCGACGATATCCATGTTGCCGGTGCCGCCGGCGCCGATCACCGCCAGCATCCCGACGCCGCCCGCCTGCACGTCGTCCTCCGCGGTCAGCGACAGATTGGCGGTCGTGGACAGCGTCTGCACGTCGATTGCGTTGCTGCCTGCCGACAGTGCCGATACTGCACCGGTCTCGACTCGTATATCTCCGCCGAGGACCGTGTCGCGGATGTAGATGCCGTGGCCGCCGACGGCGCTGCTCGCGCCCGATATGTCGAGCGTCACGGTCCCGGCTCCGTTGTTGAGGAGGTAGGCCGCATCCCCATTCTGGCCCACGAACGCCCCGGTACCGATCACCGCGATGTCGCCGGTGCCGCCGTCTCCTCCCTTCAACCGCATGCCGCTGCTGCCGCCGGTCACGCGATCGGCGACGAACACCGATACGGCCCCGCCGCCGCTAGCCAGAATCCCCTCGTCCACGGTTCCGGTGGTCGTTCCGTTGGCATAGACCCGGACGTCGCCCGTTCCGGCGGTGCTCGCAAGCAGCCCCAGGGTGCCCGAAACGTCGTTGGCACTCACCTCGACGGTGCCGGTTGCGCCGCCCTGGAGCTGCCAGGCGGACACCGCCTGGTTCCCGGTCGACACGACAGTCCCGGCGTAGACCGCGATGCTCCCGCCGCTCGTCTGGGCGTAAATGCCTGCGCCCTCCGTTGTCGTAATCGGCCCGATCGCGTTCACGAAAATGGTCCCGGTGCCGAAGTTCCGCGCGCTGATGCCCGTCAGGCCGGAGACGGCGCCGTTCGCCAAGATCTCGATTGCGCCCGTCGCCGTGTTGTCAGCGGTTGTCGCGCGTATTCCGGTGCCGCTCGACTGAATGTCGCCGTTCGCCGTAATCGCGATGTCTGCCGCCGTTGAGGCGGTGCGAACATCGATCGCCTCGCGGCCGATCGTGGATGTGGTCACCGCGCCGGTGGTGACGCCGATGTCGCCACCGATCGCCGTGTCTCGAACGTAGATGCCGTTGCCGCCGAGCGAACTGCTGGGGCCGCCGATCGCGAAGCGGACGCTGCCCGCACCGAGATTGTTGATGTTTGCCGCGTCGCCGGTTCCGCCACGGAACCCGCCAGGGCCGCTCACCGCGATTTCGCCGGCGCCGTCGATCCCGCCCGTGAGCGCAAGGCCGGCGGTCGCGCCGCGCACCTCGTTTGCAATCGTCACGATCACGTCGCTGTGACCGAATGCACGGATACCTTCCAATGTGCCGGCGGTGACCGTTCCGTTGGCGGTGACGCTGACCACGCCGGATCCGTCATTCTCGGCGATGATGCCCGTCGAGGCCGCCGAGACATCGCCAGTGATCACTCTCACCGCGCCAGCGCCGGCTGCCGACGTTTGTTGGGCAATGACGCCTTCGGTCGTCGTCGACGTCACATCGCCCGTGTGGATCGTGATGTCGCCGCCATTGGAGAACACGCCGACCCCGTAATTGACCGTATCAATCGGGCCATTTGCCGTCACCGTCACGGAACCCGAACCCTGGTTGTTCGCGAAAATGCCCTGATGAGCCGACACGGAGCCGTTGGTATGTATGTCGATGTCGCCCGCGGCCGTGGCCTGTAGAAGCAGCGCAGAAATGCCGGCACCGCCGGCCTGGATGCTTCCGTTTGCCGTGACGCTCACGTCGCCCGTGAACGAATCGCTTCGGACGCTGATGCCCTCCCGACCGTCTTGGGATGCGTCGACATCATTGGTGACGATGGTGATGCCTGTGCTGCTCGTCACGTCCTCTACGGCGACGCCGTCGCCGTTGCCCGCATAAACGCTCCCGCCGATGTCGATCGCGATCGAGCCGACGCCCCCCGTCTGCGCCGCCGTGAAAGCGGGGCCGGACATGAGGTTTTCATTATGAGCGATGTTGCCGTCGCCCACATAGCTGATCGCTCCGCCGTTTGCGGAGATCGAGAGCGCTCCCGTGCCGCCCGCACTCGCGACATTGCCGCTATCGATGCCGATCACGCCATCGTTGATAACGGAGACGCCGCCGGAGCCGCTATTCGTGATCGCAAGGCCATGCCCGCTCACCTCTGCGCCAGCGTTGACGGTGAGCGTCAGCGGCGCTGCCGAGGCGCCGCCATAAGCGCGGTCGTTCGGTGAGTTCGCCGGATAAATCGTGTCGGTCGTGGCCGTCGTGCCGCAGACCACAGCGTTTCCGGCGACGCCGCAATTGGCCCAGGCCGCTTCCGGGGCGAGCAGAGTGGCGCCTGCGGCCACGGCAACGCCAAGGCCCGATCGCAATGCGAGCCGGCTCGCCTGCGACTTCAGAATGACCAATCGACCGGATCTGGCGGAGAGCGGGGCAGGACACGTGGCCGCGCCGGCGATATTCTGGAATCGTAGCATGGATGTGCCCCTTTTCATTTCGATTTTCGAAGTGGACGCGCAGCGATCCGCGCGCTTGGGCACGGCGATGCAGGTGGCCCGCTGGCAGATCGCCAGTCAGTCGCCGTCCTCTGTGATTCAGATTGTCTGGCGCACGCCGCGGCATCCACGATCGACGCAGCATATGGCCCCGCGCTCGCCCGGCGGTTCAGGGTGAATGCAAGATTGCCTTGCTGTCGTTGATCATGATTCCTGGCCCGCCAAGTTGCCCATTCTTCTTCGAACCATTCCGGAATTGCCGATTGACCGGCCGGGAGGGGAGGTCAGCAACTTAGAGGAGTCTGAAAGGATCTCAACAGTATCGCTGTTGCGCCAGCGGCAATAGCACTCGCGCTAGCGGAACTATCGCTGGTGAAAGTTGGCGCTCTTGCCGCTTATTGCCGAGAGACGCTAACAATTATCTGGGATTATGATCACTGTCCGGGGTTCGCCGGTTCGGGCCGGCACAGGCCAGCGCCATTTCGATATCGTCAGCCTGGATTGCGCAGGGCAGCCGCACGCTCCGTATAGGGCAGGGTCGCGGGCAACGCGCGAAGGAAGTCGGCCGCGCGCGTCTTGTCGGCAACATCGATGTAAAGCTGCCCGTTTGATCGGCTGCTGATCTCCAGACGCGTAATGAACGGCAGTGAAGAGATGTCCACCTTCGAGATCTCGGAAAACGGCCAATGGTCCGGCTTGAACACCCTGAAGTGAAGCGCGTCCGACGTAATCTCCAATTTCGGATTGATGCCGTTCTTGGAATAGCCGAACAGACCGAAGCTGCGCTTCAGCTGGCGCACCGGCACGGCGACGGCGCCCGAAACGCCGTGCGACAGCGGCAGGTCCGACTTTGCGCGCAATCGACCGATGACCACGATCGCGAGTCCGGTGGTCAGCGCTAGGGTCAGGGTGGCCGAAACGATCACCAGTGAAAATGTCTGGGTGTCCATGGCCGCCCCCGATTATGATCCGACAGGATTCTATGGTTCGGTCCCTTGGTCAACCGAGGGTCGTGCGATGCTCGATTTGCGCAACGATCATGCGGCTCGTTTCCGCGCCGGGCGCGCGACGCATCGCAAGATTATAGGGGAAGGGGATGTTGAACGAAGAACAGCATCGCGCCGCCGGCAAATCCGGCCAGGCCCAGTGAGAGCGGATGTCCGGCCAATCTTTCCAAAATACGCATATCGTCTGTCCTGAAACGTGCTTCCTATGCCAGCGTATCGCCCGTTTCGCCGAGCGAGGCCGCGATGCCCGAAAGCAATGTCAACGAACGTAGACATAGTGGTTCGGCGGTCAATGTCAACACCTGTTGATGCACTTTGCGAGCGCCCGTCGACGCGCTGATCGTATGTCCGAGGCCGCACTTCGATGCTCTACGATTGAGCCGGGTCGGAGTTGGGAGGGCGTACTTCCGGTGACGGGAGGAACGGGAACCCGGCGCTTCACCAGCATCGCCTCCGGCGGCCGGCGCGCCAACGCCACGCTTCACCGAGTCCTTGTTAGCATGGCGCAGACATCTCGCACCGCGCGCGGCAGACATCGCGAACTTGCGCAAAGGGGATTGCAGGTGAAGGCGACGATTGCCGCGATTGCTTCACTGTTTCTGGCGAGCGTTCCGGCAGGGGCGCAGGAATGGTTCTCGCCAGGCTATTTCGACAATTGGGCCTTCAGCAACCAGGCCGCCGACATGCTGCGGCGCTCGCAGAAACAGATCTTCCGCGGCAATGCCGGCGAGGCTCTACGCCGCCCACAAGCGCCGTCGCGCACAGCCGCTCCGGCCGTGCCTCCGATCACGCGCGATCAGGTGCAACGGATCGCCGGCCGGCTCGCCGGCGGCTTCCCGGCCAACGAACGGGACAAGGCCAGTCGGATCTTCGTCGAACTCTACGGCAAATACGGCCAGCTCGAGCGGCAATTGGGTTTGCGTCCGGGCGACCCTGCCGGGGCCGCCGCGGCCCTCATCGCGGCGAGCTACATGGCCCATGCCGATGCCGACCTCGGCGAGGCCGAGTTCGGCACCCTTTACAGCCAGCTCCGAGTGCCAGTCGCGGCAGCGCAGGATGCTGGGTTCCAGGCTGTCGAGGCTCAGGTGACGATGGCGATCCTCGCAGCCTATCTCGCGGCGACGCGCGAGGCGCTCAAGGAGCGACCCGATCCGGCCCGCTCAGCCGAGCTGCGGCGCGCCGGCGGCTCCTATCTTCGCGAATTGCTGGGGGTCGAACCGTCGAAGGTCCGGATCGGATCGGCGGGGTTGGAGCTGCTCTGATCGGCCCAGGCCGCCGGCGCGCTGGGCGTTGCTTGCTGCTGGCGCTTTCGCCATCTTCAGGGACGGTTCTTAGAAATCGTCTGCGCTTGCGTGTGGGGTCGGGAATTCTCCTCCACGCTTCTACACCCGCTCCAATCAGGCCAGCCGCTGCGGATGCGGCGTCTCGCCGCGGTTCAGCATGTCGACGAAGCGGGCGATCGCCCGCTTCCGGCCGGCTTCGGTCTTGATGGCGTGCATGCGGAAGGCAAGGGCGAAACGGTTCTGTGCGCTGAGCTTTGCCAGCATCGCCCTGGCCTGCGGATCGGCGTCGATCGCGGCCTGAAGGTCGTCCGGGATCGCCATGTCCTTGCCGCTGCCATAAGCGCGGTCCCAGCGGCCGTCCGCCTTGGCTGCCTCGACTTCGCGGAGGCCGTGCTCGGTCATCCGCCTTTCCGTAATCAGCCGGGCGACATTGTCGACGTTCAGCTTGCTCCAGATGCTCTTCGGCCGTCGCTTCGTGTAGCGTTGCAAATAGCTGTGCTCGTCGAACGATTTGCGGATCGCGTCGATCCACCCCCAGCACAGCACCACGTCGATTGCCTCTTTGGGGGTGATCGACGGGCGGCCGGAGGCGACTTTGTGGATCTTGATCCAGACTTCGTCCTCGATCTCGTGGTGGCGCGACAGCCACGCCTCGAATTGCTCGGCGGTCTCGAATTCGTGTACCTTGTCGGGATCGACTTTGACGGGCGCCACTTCACTCTCCTGTGCTGCCGCCTTCCTGCCGCCGCGCCGAAGAGAAAGCAGCCCCTTTGCGTCTTCGGCCTCACATGCGCTCACTTCCCCCGCGGTCAGGTGAGCGCGAGCGCACAGGCGGCGACGATCGACAGGCCCATGCCGACGTTCATCCGCCGCTCGGCCTTTGGAGCGAGGGTGATCCGGCCAAGCCAGGCGCCGGCGAGCAACCAGGCGAAATCGACGACCGCCATCACCGCCACGCACAGCAACCATTTGGCCATGGCGTCGGCGATGCCGCCCGCTGGCGGGACGACGACGAACGATCCGAAGAGGGAAGCGAACGCCAGATAGGCTTTCGGGTTGGCGATCCCGAGCGTGAACGCGCCCCAGAGCGGGAAACGGGCCTGCTCGCCGGCACCGCCGATCTCGCCGCCGAGCGGCGCGGTCGCGACCTGCCAGGCAAGCCAGAGCAGATAGAGTGCCGAGACGATGGTGAGCAGATGGCGCAACCAGGGCAGGGCCCGCAGAATCCCCACCAGCCCGGCCGCGCTGAGCCCCGCGGCGATGGCGAGGCCGATCTGCATCGTCGCAAGATAGCCGATGCCGCCGAAGAGCCCGCGCGCCCGGCCAACCGCGAGCAGAGCCGCAATGCCGGGCCCTGGCGAACCCAGCAAGGCGGCCGCGGCCACAGCGAACACCAAGGCAGCTTCCATCACTCACCGTCTCGGAATCACATATAAAGACATCTTTATATCCTTATATGTGGTTTGGCAAAGCGATGTGCCTTTGCCAGCCGCTGCTTTGCCCCCCGGCGGGATTATCCCTATGTTCGCGTGTCGTGGATGCGCGTGCCGGAGGAGGCGGAGGTGTTGAGCGAACGACGATTGGCTCCGCAGCATCTTCCCGCCGCCTCCGCTCTGGCTTGGCACGCACACGACGAGGCTTATGCGGCCGTCCTTCTCGACGGCTGCTATCTCGAGGCGGGTGATGGCGGCCGCTTCAAGGCTGAGCCTGGGCAGGTGCTGATCCACCCGCCCTTTTCGGGTCACGCCAATTGGATCGATCGGGGCGGCGTGGCGTTGGTCAACGTCCCGCTGTCGGTGGTGGACGGCCTCAGATTGGAGAGCGGCCTCGTCGGCGATCCCGAGCAATTGCTCGACGAGATAGGCCGCCGCCCGGGGCAGGCGGGGGCGCTGCTCGCCGCCGCGGTGCGGCCGTCCGCGAAGCTGGAGAGCGACTTGCCGGACCTGCTGGCGACGGCGATGCTCGATCCGGAAGCGCCGTCGCTTACCGAATGGGCCGATCGTCACCAGGTTTCGGCGCGCACGATCACCCGTCATTTCCGTCAGGCATTCGGGATTTCGCCGGCACGACACCGTCTGCGGGTGCGAACCCTCGCCGCCTGGCGCGAGATCGTCGATGGGGTCCGCTCGCTCGCCGACATCGCCGCAGCGGCCGGCTTCGCTGACCAGGCGCACATGACGCGCTCCATCGTCACCCTGACCGGGCGGCCCCCGCGGGCCTGGCGCGATGTCCATTTGGTTCAAGACGCGGTCTGAACGCCCCTCCTAGGCTGGGCGCATGAGATCCAGCCTTTCCCTCTCCGCCGCCCTCCTGGTCTTCGTCGCGCCCGCGGCTTCGGCCGTTCCGGTTACCCTTGCCGAAAGCCCGCCGAGCCTCGTCGAGCAGGCGGCCGCGGCCTACGGCGTCTACGACATCAATCGCGCCGAGGCGCTCTATCGCCGCGCCTCGAACGATCCGCAGGCAAGCCCCCCGGATCGCGGCATTGCCCGCCGCGAATGGGCCCGCATCATTTGGCTGGTCGACGGGGACGCGGCCGCGGCTCGCAAGATCCTCGAGGCGGGCATCGCCGAGGATCCGGATCCTTGCCCTGCGGCCTTGCTCTATGCCCGAATGCCCGGTGGCGGCGGCAAGAGCGGATCGGCGCGGATCGATGCGCTCGCCGTGCAATGCCTCGCGATCGAACCGGGCATCTCGGTTGAGCGCGTGCGCGCCCGCATGCTGGAGGCGGCGGCGGCGCCGTCTCCGGATCCGTTGCTGCGGGAAGCCAACGGCCGCTGGGATGCGCTTCCACTCGATGCGCAATCCGGCCCGGCAGGATCGCGTCTGCTGCTTGCGCTTGGCCTGCTGTCGCACGATGCCGAGCGCGCTCTCGCAGGCTGGCGCAGCTATTTTGGGCTCGATGCTGGCGAGGGTGCGCCCCAAGGCCTGCGCAGCCTGACGCCGGATGCCGTCGGCACGTTCGAACGCGGCCTTGCGCCCGATGCACCCTCCAGCGACCGGCTTGCTCTGGCGATACTGCTGATGCGCGCCGGCTTCGCGGAAGAGCTTCGCCGCTTCACCGCCGGGGCCCTCGAGGGGATCGCTACCGACGATGCGGAGCGCCGCACGATCGACGCCTATCTTGCCCTGCGCACTGCGATCGACGCGGAGGTTCTCGCCCATGATCGCCGCTACGCACGCCACGGCGCCGTCGACGAGGACGCGTATGAGGAGCGCCTGCGCCGAATCCTTGCCGAGGCCGTGGCGTCGCTCGGCAGGGCCGGAAAGGTCGACGGAGCGGGAGAGGATCCGTGGCCTGCGCTGCGCCGGCACTTCAATCTGTTCGGCACGATCGGCAAGAGCAATGGCGTCTCCAGCCTCCATCTCGGGCATGTCGTCGTCGACGAGCAGATGTCGGTCACACAGGATGGTCGCAGCGGCACGCTCCGCTTTCTCGCCATCGATCTGATGGCGCAGAACGGATTTTCGGGGTGGCTCGCCGACGGCGCCGGCGGTCCGGGCGGCTGGGCGGTCGACGGCACAACCATCATCCAGGTGCGGCCGCGCTTCATGGCGACGGTCGAGACCTCGCTCGCCGTGGCGCGGCCCGGCGCGGCCCGCGACCGTGCCTTGCGCGAGATCGAGACAAAGCGCCGGAGCGATCGCGCGATCGCGCGCAACGAACCGATCTCCTACCTTCCCGGCGTGCGCGACCGATTGCGGCTGCAGGGGATTGACGACATCGTCGCGTCCGTCCGCACCGCCGGCATCTCGGAGGCCGGCTTCGCACCGGCCTTTCGCAAGGCTTATGCCGAGGCGACCTTCGGCAGCGCCATCGTCGCCCATGAAGGCCGCCACGCCCTCGATCAGATCGAATTCCCCGGCGGCCGGGCACTTCCGAACGAGGAGCTCGAATATCGCGCGAAGCTTTCCGAAATAGCGTTCTCCGTCAGCCCGCGCCTTGCCCTGTCGTCCATCTATTCGCCGTTGTTCGGGGGGAGCACCGGCCACGGCGTCGCGAACCGGCGCCTCGCCGCCGACCTCGCCCGCTGGATCGCGGCGAACGGCGATCAGGTCGCCGGCTATGATCCGCAGCGCACCCCGCTCGAGCAGCTCGACCGGCTGACCAACGATCAGTTGCGGGCGATCGTACGCGCGCTGGACAGCGCTGTTAGGGCAGGCGCACCGGTCTCCTGATCGCTCTCGCCTCGGCAGCAAAGGCTTGGTATCTCGCCGGTGGGGACGCTGGCCGATCGCGCCGTCAATGCGGGAGAATGTGCATGCCCGGTCTTCGATGGGGAGCGCTGCTCCTGTCTTCCTTACTTGTGTCGCCGCTCGGCGCCGCCCAACCCTCCAATCCGCTTCGCCAGAGTTTCTCGATCGAAGCCCGCGGCGCCCCTGCGCCGGTGCGTATCGGCGGCGCGCGGACATTGCGCTACGAGCTCCACCTCACCAATTTTGCTGCCCGTGTGCTCGTGCTCGACGCGCTGACGATGCGAGACTCTGCGTCCGGCCGAATCCTCGGCGCCCTCGAGGGAGACGCGCTCGCACGCGCGGCCGCTTCGGTCGGTGCGGGCGAGGGCGCCGATCCGCGCCTGGTCGAGCCTGGTCGGCGCGCCATCGTCTATGTCGATCTGACGCTGCCCGCCGACACGCCCGCCCGGATCGAGCATCTCCTCGCCTTCGGCGATCCCGCCTCGAAGAGTGCGCCGCATGGCACGGTCGCTGGCGGCGCAGTGGCGGTCGATGCACGCGCGCTTCCGGAACTCGGGCCGCCTCTACGGGGCGGGCCCTGGGCCGCAGTGTACGAGCCCGATATGGCAAGGGGTCACCGCCGCGTTCCCTACGCTGTCGCGGGGCGGGTCACCATTCCCGGACGCCACGCGATCGACTGGATGCGTGTCGGCGAGAATGGCGCGGCCGCGGGGAAGGACGACGGGCTCGGCGCCGAGGTGCTCGCGGTCGCCGACGCAGTGGTCGCGGCGGCACGAGACGGAGTCGCCGAACCGACCGGGGAGCGCCCGGCGGTGACGCTTGCCGAAGCGTCGGGAAACTATGTCGCGCTCGGTCTCGGCGGCGGGCGCTTCGCCTTTTACGAGCATCTGATGCCCGGCCTCAAGGTCAGGCCGGGCGATCGGGTGCGGCGTGGGCAGGTGATCGGCAGGCTCGGCTCGACGGGCCAGGCCAGCCGCCCGCACCTTCATTTCCATGTCGCGGATGCCGCCGCCACGCTCGATGCCGAAGGCATGCCTTACCGCCTGCGCGGCGGCACGATCGTCGGGGTATTCGCCTCAATCGAGGCGTTCGGCGATGGTTCGCCGTGGACGCAATCGGAGCCGACCCCGTCCGACTTCCCAATGCCGAATGCGGTCGTGCGATTCCCCTGATCGGGCGCTATGGCCCATGGCTCAGCCTGCGGGGAGGCGGCCAAGGAAGTCGCGGATCAGCCCGGCGGCTTCGTCGAGGTTGGTCTCGAGCAGCCAATGGCCGCCGTCGAGCAGGTGGAGTTCGGCATTGGGAAGATCGCGCAGATACGCGCGGGCCGATGCCTCGGGCATGTAGCCGTCCTGCGGTCCCCACACGATCAGGGTGGGCGGCTGGTGCGCGCGCAGATAGGCCTGGTAGCGCGCGAACCAGTCGAGATTGTCCTTCAGCCCCGCGATGATGCCGACGATGATCTCGCGGCGGCGGGGGGTGGTCAGCGCCCAATGAAGCGTCCAAAGGTCGGGCGGGATTAGCTCGGCGCGCTCCGGACGCACGTCGTTCAGGAATTCCTCTCGATATCCGTCTTCCGACACCGCATCGCCGAGTGCGTCCCGCCGCTCCGGCGTCGGATCGCGAAAATAGGCTTTCAGCCCCTCATATTTCGGGCCGAGGACATCCTCGTAAATGTCCCCGTTCTGGATGATCAGGCCGGTGATCCGCTCCGGGCCTTGAATGGCGAGGCGCAGCCCGATCTGCGACCCGAAATCGTGCAGGTAGAGCGCGAAGCGGTGCACGCCCAGTGCGTCGAGGAAACGCGCGAGGAAATCGGCATAGCCATCGAAATCGTAGCGGAAATCGTCGGGCGTATCACTGTAGCCGCAACCCGGAAAGTCGGGTGCCAGCTGCCGCCAGCCATTCCCCAATCGAGGCATCAGATTGCGGAATTCGTAGGACGAGCAGGGATAACCGTGCGGTAGCAGCAGGACGGGACCGTCGGGCGGGCCTGCCTCCCGGTAGAAGACGCGATAACCGTCGAGCTCGATCCAACGATGGCGCACAACTGCTTGATCGACCATGGGAACGCTCCTTCGTCCGGTCTGGCCGTGCGGCATGGCGCCGCGCCGTTGGCCACGACCTGTTACGTCCCCGGCGGGGATTTTGGAAACGCGGGCGGCGGTTGCAAGCCGCCGCGCCGAGTTCGCGGCGAGCCGATGGCAGGCTGCGGCTAAGCGATGTCCAGGGCTTGAAGTACGGTTCGCGCGACATCGTTCCGGCAGCCCGCTGAGGAGGCGCTGGCTAGCCGCGCACCAGGGCGGCAGCCGCATGCGACAATAGCCCGCCGAGGCACTTCGTGACGGCGTCGGCGACACTGCCGATCACTGGACGAAATCGTTGCTGCCAACCCCTTCGTCGTGCCGATGCGCTCCGGATGGCGTAGACTAAGCCGCCGGAACGATCAGGGCTTTCCCGTATCACGGCCGGGCGCCGGCGACCTTAGCGTCCGTGGCAAAGGAGGAGCATGACATGAAATCCATCCTGCTGTTCGCCAATGACGACCCGGGCTTCGACATCAGGCTGAAGGCCGCGCTGGCGCTTGCGCGCGCCGGAGGCGGGCATATCACCTGTCTTCAGGCGCGGCCGTTCAACACCTTCGTCGTCGCCGATCCGTTCGGCGGGGTCTATGCGCCGGCCGCCCTCATGGCGACGATCGAGGCCGCGGACAGCGCCCACCAGGACAGGATCGAGACGCAGCTTGGCGTGGAGGGGATATCCTGGTCGTGGCAGCGCGAGGACGGCGAGCCCGGGCCCGCCCTCGTGACCCACTCCTCCCTCGCCGATGCGATCGTGATCAGCGTCCCCGGTACCGATCCGGGGGCGATGGCGGTCGCTTCCGACGTCGCGCTCCATGCCCGCTCGGCGGTCGTCGCCGTGCCGAGCGCCGGTTCTGCATTCGATCCCGCCGGCAAGGCGATGATCGCATGGAACGGATCGGCGGAGAGCGCGCATGCGCTACGGCTCGCACTGCCGCTGCTGCGTATGGCCTCGGCGGTGGAGATCGTCACCATCGGGGCCGCGGGCGGGCGGTTCCTCGCTGCCGAAGCTTCGGTCTATCTCGCGCGGCAGGGGATCGCCGCGGGCTTGGTCGAGCGACGGGCTGCGGGGCGAAGGCCGGCCGAGGCGCTGGCCGATGCCGCCGCGCAGACCGGTGCCGGTGCGATCGTGATGGGCGCCTACGGCCATACGCGCATGCGCGAGGCCGTGCTCGGCGGCACCACAAGGGACATGCTGCGGAGCGCTGCAGTGCCATTGGTGCTCGCCCATTGAGCGACCCGCCGCCCGAAGGGTTCGATCACAGCAATCAACCGACGGTATGATGGCAGAGGCGCAATCCGTTCGCCATCGCTTTCGGCGCGCCGATGGCGGGGCACCTCGGAGAATCCCTTAGTGCGTTCCGGATCGGCCTTGGGGTAAAGCGCGGCCATGGATTATTCGAAGATCTTCGCCCAGGCGATCGACCGGCTTCATGCCGAGGGCCGCTACCGTGTGTTCATCGACATCTTGCGCAACAAGGGATCGTTCCCGAATGCGCGCTGCTTTGCCGGGCATAACGGCCCCAAGCCGATCACCGTCTGGTGCTCGAACGATTATCTGGCGATGGGCCAGCATTCGTCGGTGATCGCGGCGATGGAGGAAGCGCTCCACGATGTCGGCGCCGGTTCGGGCGGCACCCGCAACATCGGCGGCAACACCCATTATCATGTCGATCTCGAGGCCGAGCTTGCCGATCTCCACGGCAAGGAAGCGGCTTTGCTGTTCACCTCGGGCTACATTTCGAACGAGGCGACGCTCTCCACCCTGGGCAAATTGCTGCCGGGCTGCGTGATCTTCTCCGACGAATTGAACCACGCCTCGATGATCGCCGGCATCCGCACCTCGGGCTGCGAGAAGCGGGTGTTCCGCCACAACGATCTTGCTCATCTCGAGGAATTGCTTGCCCAAGCCGATCCGGACGCGCCCAAGCTGATCGCGTTCGAGAGCGTCTATTCGATGGACGGCGATGTCGCGCCGATCGCCGCCATCTGCGATCTTGCCGACCGCTACAATGCGATCACCTATCTCGACGAAGTCCATGCCGTCGGCATGTACGGCGCGCGCGGCGGCGGCATTTCGGAGCGCGACGACGTCGCCCACCGCCTGACCATCATCGAGGGCACGCTCGGCAAGGCGTTCGGCGTGATGGGCGGCTACATCGCCGCCGACCGCAACATCGTCGACGTCATCCGCAGCTACGCGCCGGGCTTCATCTTCACCACCTCACTGTCGCCTGTGCTGGTCGCCGGCGCGCTCGCCAGCGTCCGCCACCTCAAGGCGTCCAGCGCCGAGCGCGAAGGCCAGCAAGCCGCCGCGGCGACGCTCAAGGCGATCTTCGCCGAAGCCGGGCTGCCGGTGATGGCCTCGACCACCCACATCGTGCCGCTGATGGTCGGCGATCCGGTCAAGGCCAAGAAGATCAGCGACATCCTGCTCGCCGAATACGGCGTCTACGTCCAGCCGATCAATTACCCCACCGTCCCGCGCGGTACCGAGCGCCTGCGCTTCACCCCGGGACCGAGCCACACGCATGCAATGATGCGCGAACTCGCCGGTGCGCTGGTCGAGATCTGGGACCGGCTCGAGCTGCGTGTCGCCGCCTGAGGGCGATCAGTCGAATTCGACCACGAGTCGGTCCGAAAACAGGCCGTTCTTGCGCAGATGTCCGGCGGACCCGCGTGCCCGCCGCAGATTTTGCCGGGCCAGCAGCGGCTTCAGCATGCGCGGCATCGTCGCCTTGTTGATCTGCAGGCCGAAGCAGATGTGCAGCCCGTGGCCGAAATGCACATATTCGTGCGGCTGACGATCGGGATCGAACCGCTTCGGATCCGGGATACGGCGCGCGTCCATCATCGCGGAGGAGAAAGCCGCGACCACGTTCGAGCCCTTTGTGATCGTTCGTGCCGACGACGTGCCGCGGGCCAGCGTCCAATCCTGTAGCGCTATTCGCTTGAGGCCCGGACCGAGCGGATCGAAGCGCATCGCTTCCTGGATGATCGCCCACAGCCGGCCATCGTCTCCGGCCCGTGCCGCCTGCTGGGCAACGGCTAGCCAGGCCGGGCGGCGCAACAATTGCTCAAGCGCCTGGGGCAATACCATCGGCGGCTGCGGCGGCCCGCCGACGATCATGCAGAGCAGCGCGGTGCGGATCTCGACGTCCGAGTAACCGGCCGCGCCCTGCGCCTGCAGCGTCAGGCAGCGGGACAGGACGTCGTCCGGCCGATCGACCTTCGCCTTTCGCGCGGCGATGACGCCGTCGATATGCACCCGGAACGCCGCTGCGATCTGTTCGACGTCGGCGAGCCAGACCTTGTCGGCGGGAGAGCCGGTGAACTGGAATTCGAACAGGCGCGAACCCCACACGGACAGGCTGCCGACAGCCGGCTCCGGCACTCCGAAATAGCGGGCGATGGTGTCGAACGCGGCGGGCCGCACCAGGCCGACGACCTCGATCCGGCCGTCCGTAGCGTCGACCATCGCTTGCGCGCGCGCTTCTGCATCGTCGGCGAGGCGGTGCAGATCGGCGGCGGTGCACACGGTCCGCATGCCCGCGAGCTGCCGGCGATAATCGGCCGTGTCGCGCATCCCGAGAAAGAAAGGCTGCTTGTCGGTGATGACGTCGAGATTCTCGGCATAGGTGACGCCGAACGCGGCGTCCGTTTCGAAGATCTCGACGACGTCGTCATAGCGCGTCACGACCCAGGTCGAGAACAGATGCAGGATCGGCTTCCAGCGGCGCAGCAGCCCGAGCAGCGCGGGCGCCCAGGCGATGAACCGTCCCCCGATCCAGCCTCTGACACCGCGCTGCGGCCGGTAGCAATCCTGGGTCTCGAGGATGCTCACAGCAGCGCCAGATAGCGGAGCGCCGCCATGCTCGGCAGGAAGAAATAGTCGCCGCCGGCAAGCTGCACATAGGTTCTGACGTCCACCGTTCGCCGTAGCGGCTTTTCGCGGATGGTCATCGGACCTGCGGGACCGAGCAGTGGGTCGACCTCGCCGAACAACGTGGCGAAGGCAGGGTTGAGCAGCCACGTCTGCTGCACGAACTCGAACTGCCGGGCGATGTCGGTATTGAGGCACATGAACAGCAAGCCGCGGTCGCGTTCGTCGTCCACCTTGGGATCCGCAATCTTCGGTCCGAATTTTCGGCCACGCCGCAGGATGCGATGGTTGTTCGCGGCCTGCAGCAATGTCTCCCGCGATTCCTGGTCATCCTTGGGCGCCAGCGCGTCGCGCGGATTGGCGCGCCGGACGTGGCTTCCGGGCGGGCAGCCGACCCCGTGCGGATCGTCGCTCCTGAACAGGAAACCGTTGTCGGGCAGCCCGTATCGATCCGGCTTTCGGTACCCGGCCGGGCAGAGCAGATGGCCGTCGCGTCCGCGCCCGATCACCCGCTCGGCGATCCACTCGGCGTTGACGTGGTTGGCGGTGGGGTCCTGGGCGCGGATGCGGGCGGCATTCTCCTCGAGCGAGGTCCAGAATTTGGCGACGTCCTGCTTGAGCTCGCGAACCACCAGATAGCTGCCGTTGAGGCCGAGATCGGCGAAGCCTTCGGCAAGCGAGTGCGGCGGCAGCTTCGCCTGCTCCGGGCGAGGATCGATCTTGCTCGGATCGCCCCCGACCCAGGTCGGGACCACGGGCCCCGGCGCCGGTTCGCTATGCCCGTTCTGGTAGCCGATCAGCACCTCGCCGAGCGGCACGCCCTGGACGGGGTCCCGCGCGGCCGGTCGGCCCTCGAGGGTCACCAGTCCCGATTCATCCTTGGGAACTGTAAGCCCGTAGGGCGCCGGCTGAGAGAGGCCGTCGGCAAAGCCGAGATGTTCCCGGCTGATGCCCTGATGCTCGACGTCGAGAAGCAGTTCCAGCTGGCGGACCACGTCGACATGGTGGCGCGCCAGGAGTGCGACGACGTCGTCCCGCCAGAGACGCGAATCCTCCTCCGTTCGCGTGTACAGCATCAGTAGGGCGTGCACGGTGAGAGGCGTTCGAATGTCCTCTTCCGGGGCTCCGTCGTGGGGAACCTGATAGGGCAGCATCCAGTCGAGCTTGCCCTCGGCAGGATCTCTCGGCGGCGTGTTGGCGCTCCACACCGGCCCGCCGTCGATCACCGACTCCTGCCAGGCGCCCTTCCGCCGGTCGCCGAGCCGTCGCATCCGGTCTTCCTGGTACATGCCTTCGCGAAACGGGCGTGCGAACGAGGCGAGCGCCTGTTCGCCGAGTCCCATATAGCCGAGCCCGGTTCCGGTGAAGGCGATCGCCGCGGCGCGATCCTGCTGCGCGGCCGGCACACCGTGGGTAATCGTCACGCTCTCCTGAAGCGCTTCGAGCCAGGCGCCGCCGGGGACGCTCGCCGGCCAGGTGAATTCGAGGAACAGCGCGCGCCCTGTCTCGAGCTTGCCGAAGCCGCTGGCGACGATCCCCTGCGTGTCGATCGCCAGCGAGGGTGCGAGCTTCCAGTTCGGCGGAGAACCCGGAATGGAGTTCACAGAAGCCAGTGCCACGCGGTCGCCTCCTCCTCGGTCATGCTCCGCTTGCGCAGGCCGTTTGCGATCTGATGGTTGCGCTCGATCTGGTCGACCGTGAGATCGGGATAGGCGCTGTACCAGAGCCGGCTCACCGTCCGCGACGCCAAGGCCCAATTCTTGAACTGCCGGCCGTGACTGGCGCCGTCGTAGACGAGGAGACGGGTCGGCGGGAACCCGATTCCGGATCCCCAGGCGAGGGTCAGGCCCGCATGCGCCTTCTCGATGAAGTCATCGAGATAGCTGTCCCAGCTATGATCGAAATTGCTGAAGAAGAGCAGCCTGCTGTGATTGTTGAGGAAGGCCCAATGCGCGAAATGCACGGTGCGCATGCTTCCGAGATAACCGTCCGTGGCCGTGACCCGCAGGAACAGCCCAAGCCCGTAATGGCCGGCACGGATGATGATCGAGCGCAGGATACCGGGCTTGATGAGCACGATCGAGCCCATGTGGTTCTGTGCGATCCAATCCTCGCGACGGATCATCTCGCGAAGCATCCGCTCGTCCTGCGGCGGGCGATCCTGCGCGCTGTCACGCATTTCGTTGTAGCGGAGGATGAGGACGATCAACGGCAGGGTGACGAAGACGCTGACCACGCCGAGCGCCGCGACGTATGCGGCCTCGCGTGCGGCGATCGGGATCGCCGCAGTGTCGAACGGGGTTGCAAACCGACCGATCGCATCGATTGCGAGGATGATCGGGGTGACCACCAATGTGGCGAGGAAGATGGTGAGCGCGGCGCCGACCAGCAACAGGAGTAGTTTGACCGGGCTGAGCAGATGGACCTTGCCGCGGTTGATGACTTCGGTGCCCGCGATCGCCGCCCGATGTTTGAAGAGCAACGCGAAGATGATGATCGCAGTGATCCCGAGCATTGAAAGATAGACCTGCCAGCGCAGCGCCGCTGCCAGCAGCAATCCCGGCAGCGTGAGTGCGACCAGCGCGACGACGATGAAGCGCAGCAACCGGAAGATGTCGGAGATTCGCTCGCTGAGGCTGATCCGCTTCGGCGCGGGGTCGTCCAGCCAGGGGAAGACGGGAAGCATCGCCGCGCGAAGCAGCGTCTGCGCCTGCGCCGCGGTACCGGTGCGATACGGGGAGGGCCTTCCCCCGGTCGGCCGGTCGATTTCGGCGCGGACGGCGAGGAAGAGCTGGTGGTCCTCCAGGATCCGGTCGCGGCTCAGACCGCGATTGCCGTGGTGAAAGACGCTGGGCTGCTCCGTCCGGGCTTCCAGATAGCGGGCGACCGCCACCTTCGATCCCGGTTCGGTTACCGCATCGTAGAGCGCGCCCGTGTCATCGCGCGGGCGTTTGCAGCACCGGATCATGGCGCGGATTCTCTCACCCGCCACGGCATCGATCTGTCGCCAGAAAGGACCCGGTGGACCATCAAAGTTCGCCTCGATGATGAACATCGGGTCGAATTCCGCCGCCGGAAACACGCTCATCGAGAGAAAATGAAGGGTGGGTATCTGGTTGTGCAAACGGAAGAAGTTCGCCGTGCGGGGATCACTGCCCTTGTCTTCCGCACGCTTCAGGTCCTCGATCAGCGCAACCAGGCGACTGCAGCTCTCCGGCTTTACTTCCAATGGAACACAGAGCGTCGTTTGCCGCATACCGCCCCCCAATGCCCTCAACCCCGGTTCACATCTCGCACGTTTGACGGCGCTCGTCACTTCCCTCGTCGCGGCGGGCGCCGAGCGTTCCCGCCGGTTTCCGGATCAGCCGGAGCCGATCCGCCGTCTCACGGCTTGAGCTCGCTCTTGATGATGTTCTTGACCAGAGCATCGTAGCGCGTCTGCGCCTTGGCTTTCTCCTCGGCCGCCATAGCCTCCATCTTGCCCTTGAGCGCGACCGCTTCCTCGCGGAACTTCACGTCGGAGATGATCGTCATCAGGTCGAGCAGATCGTCGACGATCGGAGTCTGGCCGCTCTCGCCCATGTGGAAGCGCTTCATCACCTCGGCCGAGGTGACCATCGCCGTGAAATTCTCGAGTTCGGTCTGCGGTGCCCCGTCAACCGCGACGACCACATAGGGTTGATCGCCATCATAGGCAGTGCCGTTCGCGTCGATGAGCCCGGTGCCCGGCCGGAATCGCAGCCCCTCCAGCCCCGAATTGCCGGACGCGATGACCCGGTAGCCGGCATCGGCGTCGGGCAGGCCGGCAACGCCGAAATTCAATTCCTCTGTCGCATCCCACTGCGATCTGCCGCCGCTGATTGACTTCAGCAATTTGCCGGTGGCGGGGACGATCTGTCCTGCGGCGAGCAAGGCGCCCGAATAGGGCAGGAACAGCGGGATCTGGGCGGCGGCGGTGAAGGCCTGGCCGAGTACGTCCAGGATCGAGTCCTCGCGCGACGCGGCCGCGAGCTCCACCGAGATGACCAGTTGCTTGGTTGCGATCGCCTTCTGATAGGCAATGATCGGCGTACCGTCCTTGAGCGCGCCCGGGCGAGGAAGATTGGTCCGCTTGCCTTTCTTGGTAGCGATCCAGTTGAGCGCTCGCGCACTCGCTTTGAACGCGCTCCATTCCTTGACGCCGGAGACGACGGCAATGTCGCCGGTGCCGCCGCCGAGAAACCCGCCGCTGCTGCCGACCTTGCCGCTATAGACGTGGCGGATATCGATGGTGACGGGACTGCCGAACCGGATGGGCGTGAATGCCGTGGGTGCAGCGCCGGCGCTCGGCTCCCCCGAAACGGGGGCGAAGCTGAAGAGTTCGCCGGATTCGAGCGCGATGCTCGGACCGGGATCGAGGCTTTCGAGCGTGCTGTGCATCGCCCGCACCAGTTCGGGTGCCTTGGCCGCATATTCGGTTTCGGAGACGAGCTGATCGCCCAGTACACGAAAGACGGCCATGATGATCCTTTCGATATCTTAGCAGCCGGGCGCCGAAGCGCTCGCTGAACGGCGCTCGATCAGGGATGCGTCCAGAATGCGTGTTCGGCGAAGCGTTCGCTCTTCCACCAATCGAGCGTGCTGCGTCCGCGCCGGAAGTTAACGCTGCCGGCCTGGCTCTGCAGCGCCATGGTCACGGCGCCGGATTCGTTGCGCTTGGCGGTTTCGTCTCCGGTCTCCGGGACCACAGCGACGATGTGTCCCGATCGCCCATCCTGCTTGCGCCGGGCCACGATCAGGCTGATGCCACCCAGATTGGCGTGATCCTGAAGCTCACTGAGGCTGGCCGCACGACGCCAGCCGAAGGTCTGGCCGAAATCGCGCAGCCAGCGATAGATGTCATTGGCCCGGGCCTCGTCCACACTGCTTCCGAGCCGCGGCTCGAGCGTCTCGCCGAGCGCGATCTTCAGCAAGGCGGGCTGCGACCACCAGACTCGCGGAAGATAGGCCCCTGCAAGGGTGCAATAATCGTGGGCGTAGATGTTGCAGAAGGTGAAGCCGTCATGCGGCTGGTAGCGTTTGTGGCGCGGATCGTCGTTGGCCAGATAGTCGATGATCGCGTTGAGCTCGGTGCGCAGGCCATCGGGGTTGTCGGCCGCGCGCCGCGGCATGTTCGGTTCGCTGAGCGACCGTGCTCCGGCGGGCGCCGTGCGCTTGGTGATATTGGTCGGCGATCCCGCCAGATGCGCCTCGGGAAGGGCGGCATCGGCGGACGAGGGTGTCGCTTCCAATGCCGCGGCCGCTGGCGGCCGACCAAGCGGGGACAGGAGATGCTTCGCCGCGAAGCCCTGGAAGATCTTGCCGCCGAGCAAAGCCTGCACTTCGATGAAGTCGTTGACCGGCGTTCCATTAAGGGCGCGCACGATGTGCCCGTCGGGGAGATCCGCCTTCACGTTCGCCGTCTTGGGGTTGCTGATCCGCGGTTCGCTGCGCAGCCTGACGGTGTTTGCATTTGTGTCCACCCGAAAAGATGGACCCGTCGCGGTGATCGTCTCCGGAGGTGAAAGTGGAACAGCGCCCGCCGATGACGTGCGGGCCGGCGCCGCATTGCCCGTGGGGACGGTACGGGCCATCGCCAGGAAATCGCGGATGGACTCACCGTAGAATTTCTTGCCGTCGAAATGGCCTTGCTTCAGCTCCTTCGCCGGATTGAAGCCGCCGGTATTGTAGGCAATGGCGACATGGCAGAATTCGCGATCGGTGATCGTGCTGCGGTCCTGGAGCCTGAGCTTGCGCAAGCCCCGGTTGAGCTCGCCGATTGCGCGCTGAAGTGCGTTGTCGAAGCTTTCGTATTTCTTTTCAATGAAGTAGTCGGGATCGGTGAGAAAGAACTGCAGATCGTATTGGAACACCCCGAAACCATGGCTGAACTTCTTAGGATTGGTGCGGGCGAAGCGATAATCGGGGATGTGCTCGGCCATGTCCAGCAAGGCGGAGCGGGCAATGTCGAACATCTGCTGACCCCGTGGAACCGCGAGCAGATCCGCCTTGGTGCGAGGGAAAGCTCTGCGTCCCTTGTCGGCATCCAGCGTGTCACCGCAGCACAGTGCCACCACCCGATCCGGTGACAGCGAGGGGACCTGCCGCATCGGTGCCCATAGGGATCCGGTCTCCTGGCAGGCTATCGCCGTCAACATATCGACGTCGAAGACACTTCCCTCCAGAGCCTGCGCCATCTTTCCGGCGAAGTTACTCTTGAACCACGCGATATCACTAGTCTTGACCATGATGCTCCCCGCTGAGCGAATCAAAATTAAGATCGTAGCCACGGTCTCACGAATCGAAGACTTGTCAAATCGGTATCTTCGTCGCTCGATAACTCTTATTGTTTGTTCATTTTCAAGGTACCGTTGGCGCCGTTTCGGATCAGTCTCAACGGCTCAGTGGAACACGTTTCGACCTTCTATCGCTCTTGGCCGCTGCACGGAGTCCGTCTATCCGGGCCGCCGAGCCGTTCAGCGGGCGAACTTCCACCGGGGAGCGAGCAGTTGGACGGGCCGTCGGGCGCAAATCACCGCACGCTCGCCGGACAATCCCGTCAAAAGCCGTAAAACACTTCATCGCTGAATAATAACGGTTCATCGCTGGACCTGGGTTTGCGTCTCATGCATGGTCGAGCCTGTTCAGGAGGTGGTGCATGCGCAGCTGGCTGGTGCGAGTCGGGTTCTTGCTGGCGCTGGTGCCGATCATGGCTTCGGCCGATACGCCGCCTTCCGTTGTGTTCGCCGAACCGGGAACGGACGGCAGTGCGATCACCCGCTTCACGTTGCGCTTCTCGGAGCCCATGGTGCCGCTGGGGCAAGGGCTATCGGGGCGCCCGCCGATCCGCATGGAGTGTAAGGTCGAGGGCAAGGGCCGGTGGGTCGACCCTGCGACCTATGTGTGGGACTTCGACAAGGCTCTGCCGGGCGACACCACCTGCACGGCATCGCTGCGCGACGGGCTCGAGACCCTGGACGGCAACAGGGTCGGCGGCACGCAGCGCTTCGAGATCGACAGCGGCGGGCCGTCTCCGAGCGCGATCATGACGGGGTCTTATGGCGACAATGTCGAGGAGGACCAGGCGTTCATCGTCGCGGTCAACGGCCCGGTCGATCGCCGGTCAATCGTGCAGCACGTCTATTGCACGGTAGATGGGATCGGCGAGCGCATCCCGGTCGATCTGCTTCCGGCCGACACGCCGCGCCGGATCCTCAGCGAAATGGGCTCGCGCTGGCGCGCCGAAAGCTTCCTGGAGAATGCGGGGCTGCCGAGCCCGCTGCCGGCCAACGCCAAAGAGCGGGACGCTGCGCTTGCCAATGTCGTAGCGCTGAAATGCCGGCGGCCACTGCCCCCGGGCCGTGACATGGCGCTGGTCTGGGGCAAGGATGTCCGGTCTCCAAGTGGCCGCATCGTCGGCAAGGAGAGCCGTCACGATTATGTGGTGCGGGATGCCTTCAGCGCACGCCTGACCTGCTCGCGAGTCAACGCCCAGGCCGGCTGCAATCCGCTCGAGCCGATCCGGGTTCGCTTCACCGCCGAGGTGCCGCGCGCCAAGGCGCTGTCGCTGCGCCTCGATCTCGGCAACGGCAAGCTTCTCGCCCCGATCGACTCGGGCCGCGAGGCCACCCTCTCGGACGTCTCGTTCAAGCCGCTGCTGACGCCGGCGGTCACTGCGAAACTGGTGATCCCGGAAGACGTTCGCGACGAAAGCGGGCGGGCGCTGGCCAACGCCCGCCGCTTCCCGCTGGCGTTCCAGATCTCCGCGACGCCGCCGCTAGTCAAGTTCGCCTCGCCCTTCGGCATTCTCGAGGCGAAGGAAGGCGGCGTTCTTCCGGTGACCGTTCGCGGTGTGGAAGCCGATCTGCAGCCCAAAATGGTTGGGATCGGCGGCGCCAGCGCGCGGATCGACGCCGACGATCGCACGATCGCCGATTGGCTCCGCAAGGTCGCGAAGGCGCAGGAAGACGATATCCGCGATGAAGGGACCGAGGAGAAGCCGAAGGAGGTCAACTACACCGGCACCGCGTCGATTCTGAACGGCGCCGCCGGGGCCAGCGCGATGAATGTTCCGCTGCCCGGCAAGGGCAAGGAATTCGAGGTCGTCGGGGTGCCGCTGGGCAAGCCGGGTTTCTATGTCGTCGAGCTCGCCAGCCCGGAACTCGGCCGAGTCCTGCTCGGGCGTCCCGCCACCCGCTATGTCAGCGCTGCGGCGCTGGTCACCGACATGGTCGTGCATTTCAAATGGGGCAGGGCGGGCTCGCTCGCCTGGGTGACTTCGCTGAGCGAAGGCAAGCCCGTCTCCGGCGCTGCCATCCGGGTGACCGACAGCTGCAGCGGAGACCAACTCGCCGCCGGGGTCACCGACAAGAAGGGCCGGCTCGCCATTGCCGGCGGTCTGCCGTCGCCGACGAGCCGCTCCGGCTGCGAGGATATTGGCGACAGCGCGCCGCCGCTGATGATCTCGGCGCGCAAGAATGATGATTTCTCCTTCACGCTCACCCATTGGGGCGACGGGATTTCTCCGGACGATTTCGAACTGCCTTATGGCTGGTCGGAGCCGGAGCCGATCCTCCATTCGATTCTCGATCGCACGCTGCTTCGCGCGGGCGAGACGGTGCACATGAAGCACGTCTACCGAATGCCGACGCCGACAGGTTTCCGCTCCGGCGGCAGCTTGAGCGGAACGCTCGAGCTTACCCACTCCGGCTCCGACACCACCTATTCGATGCCCCTGTCGCTCGACGAAGGCGGGCTCGGCGAAAGCGAATGGGCACCGCCCAAGGGTGCGCCCTCCGGCGATTACCAGGTGCGCGTTCGGGTCGGACCGCCTCCGGCCGCGTCCGCGGACGGTGACGAGGAGACGCGGGACGATCGCCGGACGATCTATACGGGGCAATCGATCCGGGTGGAGGATTACCGACTTCCAACGATGCGGGCGAGCGTCAGCGGTCCCGGAACGCCCTCCGTCCGGCCAAGACAGCTGCCGCTCGATCTCTATGTCGGCTATCTCTCCGGCGGCGGGGCGCGCAGCGCCGCGGTCAAGCTGCGCACCGCCTGGTCGATGTTCACCGACGCGCCCGACGGCTGGGAGGATTGGACGTTCGGCGGCCGCAAGGTCGTGGAAGGCACGGTGCCGCTCGATGAGGACGGCAGCGACGGCGGCGAAACCCGGCTGCCCGACGCCGCCACCATCCCGCTCACCCTCGACACGGCGGGCGCGCTCCGCACGCCGCTCGAAATGCCCGGGCTGGAAGAGGATGCGAGCCTCACCGTCGAGATGGACTATCAGGATGCCAATGGCGAGACGCTGACGGCGTCGACGCGGGTGCCGATCTACGCCTCGGCCGTGCGGCTCGGCATCAAGTCGGACAGCTGGGTCCAGCGCGCCGGCGACATGCGCCTCAAGGTGGCGGCGCTGACGATCGGGGGCCGCCCGATCCGCGGCCAGAAGGTGGCGATTGCGCTGTACACGCGCGAGATCCTTTCGGCACGACGGCGGCTGATCGGCGGCTTCTACGCCTATGACAATGTCGTCGAGACCAAGCGAATCGCCGCGGACTGCTCGGGGATCACCGACGATCATGGCCTGGTGCGCTGCCGCCTCGATCCGGGTGTGTCGGGCGAGGTGATCGCCGTTGCGACGACCAGCGACACGCTCGGCAACGAGGCGCGGGCGGTCACGTCCATGTATCTCGCCGGCGAGGACGAATGGTGGTTCGGGGGCGACAATGGCGACCGCATGGACATCATCGCCGATGCCAAAAGCTATCGCAGCGGCGACACCGCACGAATCCAGGTGCGGATGCCGTTCCGCAAGGCGACGGCGCTCGTCACCGTCGAACGCGAAGGTGTGCTGTCCTCGTTCGTTACCGAGATCTCGGGCAAGGATCCGACGATCTCCGTGCCGCTCGCCGGCTCCTACGCGCCCGACGTCTATGTGTCCGTGATGGCGGTGCGCGGCCGCGTGTCGAGCTGGCGGGTGTGGCTCGCCGAGCTCGCCAGGGAGTGGAACATCCCGTTCCTCAAGCAAGTCGCCAACCCGACCGCTTTGGTCGATCTTGCCAAGCCGAGTTACCGGATCGGGATGACCAAGCTCAAGGTCGGCTGGGAGGCGCACACGCTCAAGGTCGCGGTGCGTGCCGACAAGGAGCGCTACCATGTCCGCGACACCGCCCGGGCGGTCGTGCAGGTGCTCGGGCCGAACGGCAAGCCGCCCGCGGCCGATGCCGAGATCGCCTTCGCGGCGGTCGACGAGGCGCTGATGGTGCTCTCGCCCAACGACACCTGGAATCTGCTCGACGCGATGATGGGGGAACGGCCGCTGTCCGTCCTGACCTCGACCGCACAGATGCAGGTGGTCGGCAAGCGCCATTACGGCCGCAAGGCGGTGGCCGCCGGCGGCGGCGGCGGCGGCAGCGACATGTCCGATTTCACCCGGACCGAGTTCAAGCCGGTGCTGCTGTGGCGCGGCCGGGTGAAGCTCGACGACAAGGGACGCGCGGCGATCGACGTGCCGCTGGTGGATTCGCTTTCGGCCTACCGGCTGGTTGCGATCGCGACATCCGGCGGCGATCTGTTCGGCACCGGCGTCGCCCGGATCCGCACCGTTCAGGATCTCACCCTCTATTCGGGGCTGCCGCCGCTGGTGCGCTCCGGCGACGAATATGGCGCGACCTTCACGTTGCGGAACGGCACCGACAAGCCGATGGAAGTCACCGCGAGTGCGGCCGTCGATGGCAAGATCTCGGTTGGCGGACCCCAGACGGTCATTGTCCCGGCCGGCGGGGCGACGCCGGTGACCTGGCGGCTCACGGCGCCGGAGAATGTCGACACGCTGCGCTGGACGGTCTCCGCACGAACCACGGATGGCCGCTCCGCCGATCGCATCCAGGTCGACGAGCAGGTGATCCCGGCGGTTCCGGTCGAGACCTGGGCGGCGACCTATCTGCGGGTCGGCGGCGTGCCGTTCAGCGTGATGCCGCCGGCGGGCGCTCTGCCCGGGCGCGGCAGCATCGAGGTGGCGCTCAGCGACTCCCCGTCGCCGTCTCTTGCCGGCGTGCGCGCTTACATGCAGGTCTATCCGTTCACCTGCTTCGAACAGCGTCTGTCGAAGGCGGTGGTGCTGGACGACAAGGCGGCCTGGGCGCGGCAGATGGACGAGCTTCCCGGATACATGACCCAGGAAGGCCTGCTCCGTTACTGGCCGAGCCAGCAGCTGTCGGGGTCGATTGCGCTGACGGCCTATGCGCTGTCGATCACCGCCGATGCCGGCTACGAATGGCCCATCGAGCGTCGGATGCGCCTGCTGGAGGCGATGAAGGCCGTGGTGAACGGGCGTCTCTCGGACGACAATGAAGGCCCGTCCGATATGCGGCTGCTGCGCATGCAGGCGCTCGCCGCCCTTGCCCGCAACGGCGAGGCGACGGCGGAAATGATCGGCCAGGTCGCCATTCCGGTGGCGGACATGCCGACGGCGATGCTCGCCGACTGGCTGATCACGCTCGATCGGGTGAAGGGCGCGCCGCCGCAGCGGCGCGCCGCCGCCGAATCCGCCCTGCGCAGCCGCATCGTCTATGAAGGAACCCGCCTCGATATCGTCGACAAGGCACGCTCGCCCTGGTGGATGATGGTCAGCGACGACGAGATGGCGATGAAAGCCCTGCTCGCAGCGATCGGCCGTCGCGGCTGGGAAGCGGATGCGCCGCGGATGATGATCGGCGTCGCGCTTCGCCAGCATCGCGGCCACTGGGACACGACTCCGGCCAATGCCTGGGGGACGGTCGCGGCACGGCGATTCGACGCCGTCTATCCACGCGCCGCGTCCGGCACCACCAGCGGGCGCCTCGGCAGCCAGACCTTCACGCGGGCCTGGGTCCCGAGCCTGCCCGGCAAGGCCCCAGCACGGCCGGATCCGATGGTGTTCGCGCTGCCGGCACGGCCCTCGTCACTGCTGCTCTCGCACAGCGCCGCGCCGAACCCATGGGCCACGATCTCGGTAAAGGCGGCGGTGCCGCTCACCGCCCCGGCGTTCGAGGGCTATCGCGTTAGCCGCCAGGTCAGCTTCCTCGAGCGGAAGCAGCCCGGCAAGCTCAGCGCCGGCGACGTGCTCAGGGTCCGGATCGAGGTCGACGCGCCGGTCGATCGCACCTGGGTGGTAGTCGAGGATCCGATCCCCTCCGGCGCTTCGGTGATCAGCGGCGGCGGCGGCCAGTCGGCGCTGCTCGCGTCGCAAGGCCGCGGCGAAGGATGGTGGCCGAGCTATATCGAGCGAACCCACGAAGCCTGGCGCGCCTATTTCGGCTGGCTGCCCAAGGGCCGGACCAGTGTCGAATATGTCGTGCGCGTGAATAACAGCGGCCGCTTCCAGCTGCCGCCGACCCGGGTCGAGGCGATGTACTCGCCGGAAATCCACGCGGCACTGCCGAACCGGCTGCTGGTGGTCGAGCCGTGAGGGCAGGCGATCTCCGGCTTCCCAGCCCGATCGTCTTCGGCGGGGGGGAGAAGGCGATATCCGGCTGGCTTCGACGCAGGCCTCTCGCCTGCATCGCCACCGCCTTGCTCGCGCTCGGCGGGGTCGATGCTTGGACCCGCCCGCCGCCTTTGCCCTCTTATGCCGAGGCCAGAGGCGATTGGCGGGCCAGCGAGGCATGGCTGCGCGGGCGTGACGGGCGGGTGCTGCAGACGGTGCGGATCGATTTCGCGGTGCGCCGGCTTGCCTGGGTGCCGATCGATCGCATCGCCTTGCCCCTGCGCGAGGCGGTGATCGCATCCGAGGACCGAGATTTCGGGCGTCATGGCGGTGTCGACTGGAGCGCCTTCGGCGGCTCGGCCTGGGCGGCAATGCACGGCCGTCCGGCACGCGGCGCGAGCACGATCAGCATGCAGGTCGCGGGCTTCCTTGCGCCGGAGCTCGGCGGGCCGGGCGTACGCTCGTTCCGCGGCAAGCTGCGCCAGGCCCGCGCCGCGCGTGCACTGGAGACGGCCTGGAGCAAGGACGAAATCCTCGAAGCCTATCTCAACCTCGCCAGCTTCCGGGGCGAGACCCAGGGCATCGGTGCTGCCGCCCGGGCCTTGCTCGGCCGCGCACCGGACGCACTTGGGCGGGAGGATGGCCTGCTGCTCGCCGCTTTGCTGCCCGCACCGCAGGCGAGCCCGGCCGCCGTCGGCCGCCGCGCCTGTCGGGCCGGCGGCATCGCCGATTGCAGCGCGATGATTGCGCGCGCCGAAGCGATGACCGGGCCGGGCCGCCGCCTCGCCGACGATCCCGGCCTTGCGCCGCATCTCGCCTATCGGCTGCTCAAGACACCGGGACAGTCGATCACGACGACGATCGACCGCCACGTCCAGACGTTGGCCGCAGCGGCCTTGCGGCGGCAGCTGATCGGCCTCGGCAGCGCACGGGCGCGTGACGGCGCGGTGATCGTCGTCGACAATCGCACTGCGGAAGTGCTCGCTTATGTCGGCGGGGTCGGGGAGGGCTCGACGGCCCCCGCGGTCGACAATGCCGATGCGCGTCGTCAGGCCGGCTCGACGCTCAAGCCCTTCCTCTACGGCCAGGCGATCGAGCACGGCTATCTCACTGCGGCCTCGCTGCTCGACGACAGCCCGGTCCAGCTCGACACGGCATCGGGCCTCTACGTCCCGCGCGATTACGATCGCAGCTTCAAGGGGCCGGTCAGCGTCCGCACCGCACTGGCGGCATCGTTGAACGTGCCGGCCGTCCGCGCGCTGCTGCTCACCGGTGTCGAGGAGTTTCGCGATCGCCTGTGGGACATGGGCTATCGCGGGCTCACCGAGGACGGCGATTTTTACGGCTACAGCCTCGCGCTCGGTTCCGCCGAAGTCACCCTGCTCCAGCAGGCCGCCGCCTATCGCGCGCTCGCCGACCGCGGCCGCTATCGCGCGCTGGTGCTGAAGCGCGGGGAGGCCGTCGACGCTCCTAAGCAGGTCACCGATCCAGCCGCCGCCTGGATCGTCGCCAACATGCTTGCCGACGCGGATGCGCGGGCAATCACCTTCGGGCTCGACTCCGCTTTGCGTCTGCCGTTCTGGGCGGCTGCCAAGACCGGGACGTCCAAGGCGATGCGCGACAATTGGTGTGTCGGCTTCTCCGACCGTTTCACGGTCGCGGTGTGGATCGGCAATTCCGAAGGGGATTCGATGAGCCGCGTTTCAGGCACCAGCGGCGCGGCGCCGATCTGGCGCGATGTCATGCTCGCACTGCACGGCAACGCGCCCGGCAGAGCGCCGGATGCGCCCGCCGCGGTCGAGCGTCGCGGCATCGTCTATGCCGATGGGACGGAGGCGCCGCGCTCCGAATATTTCCTGTCCGGAACCGCGCAGGCGAGCTTCGGCGCGGCGCCGGCCGCGGGCCGGCGGCCGCGCATCACCAATCCCGCCGCCGGTGCGGTCTACGCGCTCGATCCCGATATTCCGCTGCCCCGCCAGCGCATCCGTTTCCGCGCGTCCGGCGCTACGGCAGGGGAGCGTCTCACCCTCGACGATCGTGACATCGGCGCCGCGGCCGACGCACCGATGGTGCTGCCGGCCCCGGGCTATCACCGGCTTGCCTTGATCGACGCCAACGGCAAGGTTCTGGACCGCAGCGTGTTCACCGTGCGCTGAGCGCGCAGCGGAACCTCCGCGGCGCCTGCCATTTTCCCTTCATCAGGAGGATTGACGATGAGCGACACCCGACGTGGGCCCCTTGAGGCTGGCACGAGCGCCGAATGGGCGGACGAAGCGGCGCGCGACGCGCCCGGCGAGGCGACGCCCGGCGAGGACAAGGCGCGCCGGCAGGAGCAGTTGATCGACGAGGCCGTGGAGGAAACCTTCCCGGCGTCCGATCCGATCTCGCCGGCATCGGCGTTTCCGCCGGACTGAACATCCGGGACAGGAGGCGGCGGCGCCCTTTCTGCGCCGGTATCTCAGGCCGTGGAACCGCAGGCGCCGAGGGCGTGCTCCTAACCGCTGCGGGCTCCAGACGGACATCCACCCGGCCCCACACGCAAAAACCGCCGGCGTGGGGGGACATCCACGCCGGCGGCTGGTGCGCGGCCAGACCAGGATCGTTTGAGGCTGAACCAGCCTCAAGCGTGAAGCTTGGTCTCTACTCCCGGCTAGCGCGTCGCCGGTCAGGCGGCGAGAGTCTCCTGGGCCGCGGGGAGGCGAATGAGGTAATCGAAGGCGGAGAGGGCAGCCTTCGAACCTTCGCCCATCGCGATGACGATCTGCTTGTAGGGGACGGTGGTGCAGTCGCCGGCCGCGAAGATCCCGCGCTGCGAGGTCTCGCCGCGATGATCGACCTCGATCTCGCCGCGATTGGTGAGCGCGATCGAGTCCCTCAGCCATTCGGTGTTCGGTACCAGGCCGATCTGGACGAAGATGCCTTCCAGCGCGACCTCGTGGACGGTGTCGTGGTTGCGGTCCTTGTAGACCAGCCCGCTCAGCTTCTCGCCGTCACCGATCACTTCGGTGGTCAGCGCCGAGGTGATCACCTTGACGTTGGGCAGGCTGGCGAGCTTGCGCTGCAGCACCGCATCGGCGCGAAGATCGGAGTCGAACTCGATCAGGGTGACGTGGGCGACGATGCCGGCGAGATCGATCGCCGCCTCGACGCCGCTGTTGCCGCCGCCGATCACGGCGACGCGCTTGCCCTTGAACAGCGGGCCGTCGCAATGCGGGCAATAGGTGACGCCCTTGTTGCGATATTCGTTCTCACCGGGAACGTTCATCTGCCGCCAGCGCGCGCCGGTGGACAGGATGACCGTCCGGGCCTTCAGCGACGCGCCGCCGGCCAGCTTGACCTCGTGCAGGCCGCCTTCGCTCCGCGCCGGGATCAATTTCTCCGCACGCTGGAGGTTCATGATGTCGACGTCGTAATCCTTCACGTGCTGCTCGAGCTGCGCGACGAGCCGCGGCCCTTCGGTGTGCGAGATCGAGATGAAATTCTCGATCGCCATCGTGTCGAGCACCTGGCCGCCGAAGCGCTCGGCGGCGATTCCGGTGCGGATGCCCTTGCGGGCGGCATAGATGGCCGAGGCCGCGCCGGCCGGGCCGCCGCCGATGACGAGCACGTCGAACGGATCCTTGGCGGCGATCTTCTGCGCGGTCCGCGCTTCCGCGGCGGTGTCGATCCTGGCGACGATCTGCTCGAGCTCCATGCGGCCCTGGCCGAACGTCTCGCCGTTGAGGAACACGGTCGGCACCGCCATGACCTTGCGCTCGTTGACCTCGTCCTGGAACAGGGCGCCGTCGATCGCGACATGGCTGATCCGCGGGTTGAGCACCGCCATCAGGTTCAGCGCCTGGACGACGTCCGGGCAGTTCTGGCAGGACAGGGAGAAATAGGTCTCGAACGCGTAATCGCCTTCGAGATTGCGGATCTGCTCGATCAGTTCCTGCGCGGCCTTGGACGGGTGGCCGCCGACCTGCAGCAGGGCGAGAACGAGCGAGGTGAATTCGTGCCCCATCGGCAAGCCGGCGAAGCGGACTCCGATGTCGGTCCCGGCGCGGCGGATCATGAAGCTCGGCTTGCGCGCGTCGTCATCGGCGCGGACGAGGGCGACCTTGTCCGAAAGCGACGCGATCTCTTCGAGCAAGCTCTTGAGCTCGGCCGATTTCGGGCTCTCGTCGATCGACATGACCAGCTCGATCGGCTCCCGGATATTGGCCATGTAGCCCTGAAGCTGCTGCCTGAGATTGGCGTCCAGCATGATGAAATGCTCCGATTATCTTTGATGTGTGTCTTGCTTGCCCGGGGGCGGCCAATGCCGCCCCCGAACCGTAGGTCTGCCGCTTAGATCTTGCCGACCAGGTCGAGCGAGGGGGCGAGGGTCTCTTCGCCTTCTTCCCACTTGGCCGGGCAGACTTCGCCCGGATGGGCGCGGACATATTGCGCGGCCTTGACCTTGCGGAGAAGCTCGGACGCATTGCGGCCGATGCCTTCGGCGGTGATTTCCATGAACTGGATCACGCCGTCCGGATCGATCAGGAAGGTGCCACGGTCGGCGAGGCCCTGGCCTTCACGCATCACACCGAAATTGTTGGTGATGACGCCGCTGGGGTCGCCGAGCATCGTGTAGGTAATCTTGCCGATTGCCGGCGAAGTGTCGTGCCAGGCCTTGTGCGAGAAGTGCGTGTCGGTCGAGACGCTGTAAACTTCAACGCCAAGCCGCTGGAATTCGGCATAATTGTCGGCGAGATCTTCGAGCTCGGTCGGGCAGACGAAGGTGAAGTCGGCCGGATAGAAAACGAAGACGGCCCACTTTCCGAGAACGTCCTGGTCGCTGACCTCAACGAACTTGCCTTCCTTGTACGCCTGCGTGGTGAACGGCTTCAACGTGCTGCCGATAATGCCCATGAATTTCCTCCTGCGGGGTTGTTGTCGCCACCGCTATGTGGCGATTTTTCCGCAGAGCACAAATGGGGAGTCCCGATGTTTGTGATCGAAAAAAGCGATCGATCTTGATTGGCGGGGGCGATTTGACCCAAGCAATGCCCGTTGGGGCAGAGGGAGGGGGCGCGCGGGAGGCCCGAGCCTTGCACCGGTTGTCGCTCCGGTAGGCGGAGTCAGTCATGATGCCGGAACGCGGAAATGCTGCAAGGCAGAAGAAAATGCTGCCAAGCAGCGAAAGCAACTACACGGCGGCGATCAGCGCTCTCAGCCGCGCGAATCGTTCCGGCGGCAGCAAATCGGCCGGATTGTATCCGCCCTCGAAGCTCGGCACTCCCCCCGGCAGAGGCGCCCATACGGGGCGATCGGCGACGAAGATCGCAGCGTCGGGCCGCAAGGCGGATCGATCGTCGAGCGTGCCGACCCGAACGGCCGCACCTGCGCGGCCGAGGCGCGGGTAATAGCTCCACAGCGGGGTGCCGCAGTCCTCGCAACGAATGATCGTCTGAATGCCGTCGCTTCCGGTGCGAAGCGCATGCTCGGTGAGCGCGCCGGAGAGATGTTCGAGCCGGTCGCTTTCGATGAAGGCGTTGACCGCGGATCCGGTGCCGGTCTGTCGCTGGCAGATGCTGCAATGGCAATTGTTGACGAAGATCGGTCGGTCGAGGAGCCGATAACGGACGGCGCCGCAGCTGCAGCCGCCCTCGAGGGGAAGGTTCGTTTCGCTCATGCAACAGTGCTATAGCCAGGCCACGCCGGATCGCCAGAGCCGATCGCGAACTCGACCCGGCCTCAGGCCCAGCCGCTTCGCTGTGGCGGCGAGGGCGGTGGCGTCGTCGGCGCCACGTAATCGGCATCATGGGTGAACGGCAGGGGATCGCCGGAGCGCAGGGCGTCGAGGATTGCCGCGAAGTCGGTGGCGCAGCGAAAGCCGAGTTCCCGCTCGATGCGGGCGGAATCATAGACTCGGCCGATGCTGTTCGGCAGCTGCCAGCCCCGATCGGCATACAGGGCGGCAGCGTCGGGAAACAGCCGGGCGATTACCGCGGCCGCATCGCGCTTCAGCTCGGCGGCGTCGCAGCGCGCGAAGGGCGTCGGCGCCGAGACCAGGAAGGTGTCGAAGCCGATGCTCGGCGCCTGGTCCAGCGCGACGAGATGCGCATGGGCGGCATCCTCGGCACTGAGCCGGCGGTGGAGGAATTCGTTGGCTTTGAGATTGGGGCCGCACAGGCCGCGATCGCTGTCATCCTCTTCCGGGAAGAAACGGCTGGTGCGCAGGATCACGCAGTTGAGACCGTGCTCGAGATGGTGGAGCCGGCACAGATGCTCGGCCGCGAGCTTCGTCGCGCCATAGATGTTGCGCGGCTCGAGTGGTCCCGAGGTCTCGTCGAGCCAGACGGCCGCATCGCCATGCTCGTTCCGGATCGCCGTGTTGATCATCAGCGACGTCGTCGACGTCAGCACGAAACGCTCAACCCCGGCGGCGACCGCCGCCTCCAGGAGGTTCAGCGTCCCGGTGACGTTGACGTCGACGAACGCCTGTGCCGGCCGCCGCGCGACGTCCGGCTTGTGGAGCGCGCCGGCGTGGATCACCGCGTCGATCCCGTTTTCCGCGATGCTGCGGTGGACGAGCCAGTCGTCGCAGATACTGCCGACGATCGCGGTGTCCGGCCCGGGTGCGACATCGAGCCCGAACACATCGTGGCCGGCTGCGCGCAGCATCGGCGCCAGATGGCGGCCGAGCCAGCCCGAAGAGCCGGTCAGAAGGATCCGAAGAGGAACGGAAGCGGCCTGAACATCGAACATAGCAGGTCTCTACACTAGAGCTGTTGCCACCCTGTGTCAGCAGTGAAACGAATGGGCGGTTCCACTCCGATCATCGCGGAGCTTCAAAGCTGGCGGGCAGTCGGCTCGGCACTGACCGGCAGCGGCGGCTAAGTCGTTGTTCTGCTTCGGCTCGGCTTCCGGCCGAGTTGCGCCGCTACTGTTCATGTCCGTTCCTTCAGGGGTTGCTGCCAGGCCGAGCGCTTCGGGGCCGGTGTCAGAATAGCCGCGAAGTCCGCCGCGCCGCGATTACCCGCCAGGTAATCGTTTCGACGTCCCGAAATCTGCATCCTTCCGATCCCAGCAACGGAGATCGAGATGGGCATCAATCAGGGACGACAATCGAATGGTCGGCCATTCGTGGACATTGCCGGCGGCCACCGCCTCTTCGTACGCGATTGGGGCGACGGCCGGCCGATCCTGTTCCTTGCCGGTTGGGCGATGCATTCAGGCCTGTGGGCCGCAACCATGGGCCTGCTCGGCAACGGTGGCACTCGAACGATCGCCTATGATCGCCGCGGCCACGGCCGTTCGACCGATCCCGGTAGCATCGATTACGACCTGCTCGCCGACGATCTCGCGGCCGTGATCGATGCTCTCGATCTGCGCGACGTCGTCATCGTCGCGCATTCCGGCGCCGGCGGCGAGGCGATCCGCTACGTCAGCCGCTATGGGACCGCGCGCATTCAGCGGCTCATCCTCGTCGGCGCCACCGGCCCCTGCATGATCGCCGGCGGCGACAATGACTTCGGGCTCCCGTCAGGCGCGGTGGACGCAGTGCTCGATCAGATCAGGACCGATCTTCCGGCCTGGATCGACGCCAATGCGGAGCCGTTCGCGCCGGGCGCATCGCGGCGCACGCTCGATTGGCTCGCCGGCATGGTGCTCGAAACGTCGCGGCGGATCGTCATCGATTTCCAGCGAGTCATCGCGGCAGCGGATTTGCGCGCCGAAGCGGTGGCGCTCCGGTTGCCTGTGACGATCATCCACGGCACGCAGGATGCCTCGGCACCGATCGGCCTGACGGCGGAACGCTATCACGCGCTGGTCCCAGAGTCCGAACTGATCGTCTATGACGGCGCCGCGCACGGGATCATGGTGACGCACGCCGAACGACTTGCCGAGGATATCGCCGCGCGCGTTACACTCGATGCCAACGAGACCATGGAGGTGTGAATGCCGGAGCAACCACATGAGGGCGCTTGCCGCTGCGGGGAGGTGCGCTTCCGGGCGAGCGCCGATCCGTTGGTCACGATGGCGTGCCACTGCACCGGCTGCCAGCGGATGACGGCGAGCGCCTTTTCCCTGAGCGCGCTCTATGCGAGCGACGCGTTCGAGGTCACGTCCGGCACGCCGGTGCTGGGCGGACTGCGCGGCGCCACCCGCCATTTCTTCTGCCCGGAGTGCATGAGCTGGCTGTTCACGCGTCCCGAGGGCCTCGATGCCTTCGTCAACGTGCGCGCGACCCTGTTCGACGATGCGCAGGGTTTCCGGCCCTTCGTGGAGACGTGGACTCGCGAGAAGCTGCCTTGGGCGGTGACCTCGGCCGAGCACAGTTTCGAAGAATTCCCGCCGGAGGAACGCTTCCCCGCATTGCTCGCCGAGTTCGCCGCGACGCGGAGCGTTGCGGGGGTCTAGCGCAGCCGATCGAGCGACGGCGCGATCGCGCGCAGAAGCTGGCCACGCGTGCCGATCTGGCCGGCCGTGCGCACGCCGGGCTTGCCGTCCGCGACGACGATGGCAGCAGCTTCGGCGACTAGCGGCGCGGTGATCGCGTAGATGTCGCCGCCGATGGCCTGTCGCCGGCGCTCCTCGCCGTCGCGCCGGACGATAATCTCCAAGGCGAAGATCTGGGCGGAGTCCGCGGGCGCGGCGCCATCCGCGGGCCGAGTCTCGTCCGCGGCGTGTCCGGCGAGTGCCCGCGCGGCCATGTAGGACCGGATCTCCGGAACGGCGAGGTGACTGGCGATCGTCACCGTGTCGGCCATGGTGAGTTCGGCGACGGCCGGCGCGCGGCCGATCGGGGGTGGGAAAACCCAATCCTCAGGCGCGGGGAGCGGGCCGTCGCGATAGGCCAGTGCGCCGCCGGTGAAGACCGGGCGCTTGCCGCCGCGCCGCTCGCGCGACACCGCGCCGGCAGCGCGGGTTCCGGCGGTCGGCACCCATTCGTTGAGGCCATAGGCAAGGATGATCTCGTCGGCGCTTTTCCAATCGCCCATCGCGTCGGTCGCAAGGAGATCGCCGAGCCCGCCGTAAAAGGCCATGGCCGGGACGATCGCGATTCCGGCAGCGCGCGCCTGATCATTGCACTTGAGCGTGTCGAGCACCGCCTCGATCTCCGCCGCCACATCGAGATAGGGGATCCGTGCCCGCAGCGCCGCGGCGATCAGCGGCGGTGCGGTGTCGCGGAAGGGCCCAGCGCAATTGATCACGGCTGCGGCGCCGTCCAGCGCCCGATCGAGGGCGGATGCGTCATCGATCGACGCCGTGCGCGGCTCGGCATCGTGCAGCCGTGCTGCGAGCGCCGCGAGCCGCGCGGGGTCGCGCCCGACCAGGATGACGCTCCAGCCACGCTGGACGAGGGCATCGGCAACCTGGCGGCCGGTGTGCCCGGTCGCGCCGTAAACAGCGATGCGTCGGCTCATTGGCCGAGCGCCCGGCCGGCCACCTCGGTCAGCGCCCCCATCGCGGCAAGATAAGGCGCCGGACCGAAGCTGATCCGGGCGACGCCGGCTGCGGCAAGCGGCGCGAGATCGGCGTCGATGTCGAGCACCATGATGTTGACCGGCAAATGGCTCGCCGAGCAGATCCGCTCGATCAGGGCGGGATCGGCAAGGCCGGGCACGAACAGTCCCGCCGCACCCGCTCGCGCATAGGCTTCGGCTCTCGCGAGGGCTCCGGGGCGCACTCCGCGTGGCTCTCGGGCGGGTTGAGCAGGAACAGGTCTGTCCGGGCATTGATGAACACCGGCCGTCCGAGACTTTCCGCGGCCTCGGATATGGCGCGAATGCGCGCTGCCTGATCCTCGACGGCATGAAGGCCGGTGCCCCTGACCACCCGATCCTCGAAATTGCAGCCGACGACTCCCGTCTCGAGCAGGGTCCGTGCGTTTGCGGCCACTTCAGCAGGCGCCTCCGAATAACCGCCTTCGAAATCGGCGGTTACCGGCAGGTCGACGGCGCGGACGATCGATCGTGCGGTCTCGATCGCATCGGCCAAGGGCAGGATTTCCGCATCCTCGAGGCCGGCAGCCGCGGCCACCGCCCAGCTGCTCGTCGCCACTGCGGCGGCGCCCGCCTCGGCGACGGCACGGGCACTGCCGGCGTCCCAGGCGTTGACGAGGCGCAGTGGCGTGCCCCGGCGGTGCGCTGCCGTGAAGCTGGAGACTTTCTCCTCGATCGTCATGTCGCTGATCCCTTCGGTCGTGATCGTTGGTGGCGGCGCTCAGGCTGCAAGGCTCGCTCGAGCCGACGTCTAGGATCCGCCACAGCCTCGAATCTACTACCTCCGAGGTCATGGCCGCCGCGCGGCCGCGCTGTTACGCAGGCGAGATGAGCACAGTCGACACCCTGCTTCCGACCACGCCGCTGGGCGATCTGCTCCGCGAATTCCGCGCTGCCCAGGGCGTCAGCCAGCTCGATCTGGCGCTGCGCTGCGAAATCTCGCCGCGCCATCTGAGCTTCGTCGAAACCGGCAAGGCGCAGCCGAGCCGGGACGTAATCGAGCGGATCGGCGAGGAGTTGGCGCTGCCGCTGCGGGAACGCAACACGCTCTATCTCGCCGCCGGCTATGCCCCGCTCTATCGCCGCACCCCGCTGGAAGCGCCCGAGCTCGGGGTCGTCCGCCAGGCGATCGAGGCGACCCTCGCCCAGCAGGAGCCGTTTCCCGCCTTCGTCTTCGATCGCCACTGGACCATCGTCATGGCCAATCGCGGCATGACCGCCCTGATGGAGGGGCTCCGGGCCGGCGGGCCGCGCCATGCCAACATCCTCCACCAGATCTTCGATCCCGAGGATCTGCGGCCGTTCATCGTCAATTGGGACGAGGTCGCCGGCGATCTGCTCCGCCATCTGCGCCACGAGGTCCAGCGCTCACCGTTCGACCGCGACGGACGCGATTTGCTCGATGCCTTGCTCGCTTATCCCGACATTCCCCAGGAGTGGCACCGGGCTCGCTTCGCCGACGCGCCGCTGCCGATGGTGCGTACCATCTTCAAGGGCCCGGACGGGCCGCTCTCGTTCCTGTCGACGATGACGCAGTTCGGAACGGCGTGGGACCTGACGATCGAGGAGATACGGGTCGAGGCGATGCATCCTACGGACGAGGCGACGAAGGCATGGTGCCGGACGCGGGCATAGCCCTTCCGACCTAATACTGGCCGTAGCGTCCCTGCACAGAGGCGCGGAGCGCGGCGCTGTCGTAGCCGATGCCGTCCTTGAACACGGTTTCGACATTCTCGATGTCGGCGATGCGCTGCGAAGGATCGCCGCGGACGACGATCAGATCGGCGATCTTGCCGGTCGCGATCGAGCCGATGCGATCGGCGAGGCCAAGATAGTTTGCGCCGTTCAACGTGCCGATCCGGATCGCTTCCAGCGGCGTGAAGCCGCCCTCTACCAGCAGCATGATCGCCCGCTGATCGCCATAGCCGGGCAGGACGTTCCCGGCGCCGGTCGGATCGGGGCCGGCGACCAGCAAACCTCCGGCGGCGACGAAGGCGCGTTCCAGCTTCAGTTCGTTGCCCCACAGCCTGGCCCGTGCCGCCGCGCGTTCGGCCGGTGCCTTGGCGGCGAGACTGCGCAGGATGAGGTAATCGGCGCGCGCTTGCGGGCTCAACGCGGCGAGCGCTTCCTCGCTCAGTGGCCGGTAATTAGGCGAACTCGGCTCGAAGACGGGCAGCGTGGAGGTGATCGCCACCTTCGCATCCACAAGCAGCTTGATCAGCGCCTTTGCCTCCGGGCTCCCGGCCCCCATGCCGGCGAGGGTCGGCGCGCCGACCGTCGGAGGGCAGAGATCCGGCACCTTTCCAGGATCGTTCTGGGTGTTGACCCAGAAACCGTGCTCGAGATCGTCGATGCCGAGCGCTGCCGCCTCGGGATAGGTGACCGAGCAGAGATGGCCCGTCACCTTGAGCCCGCGGCGATGCGCCTCGTCGATCGCCGCTTTGAGCTGCGCGCGCGTGATGTTCATATAGGCCTTGAACGAGGTCACGCCCTGATCCGCCCAGAAGGCCACCATCTTGCGGGCCTCGTCCGCGTCCCTGAGTTGGTGCATCTGGATGAAGGGGCTGTTCGGTCCCTCCAGATAAGGGCCGGTCACGTCCATGTGCGGCCCCGGCATCGCGCCCGCGTCGATCTGCGCCTTGACGTTCAGGTCGGTGTAGGGCTCGACGCTGCCGGTGGTGCGCATCGTCGTCACGCCGGCGGCGAGATAAAGACGCGGCGCGCTGAACGTCATCTGCGGAACGAGCGGGCTCGGGACGTCGGCATGGCCGTCGGCATCGAGATCGGGGCGCGCGATATAATACATGTGGTCGTGCATGCCGACGATGCCGGGCAGCACGCTGCGACCCGTCATGTCGACGATCGTCGCGCCCGCGGGCACGCGCGCCCCGGCCGGCTGGATCGCGGCAATGCGGCCGTTCTCGATGATCACAGTGCGGTCCTCGAGCGGCTTCGCACCGGTGCCGTCGATGACGCGGACATGGGTGAGGGCGATGGTCTTCCCCGAAATCTTCACGAATGGCGTCACTGCCTTGCCCGGCGCGGCCGCCGGCGGAAGGATCCGCGCGCCGACGTCGACCCGCACAGGCGACGCGGCAGCCACCAGCATGGTCGCACCCAGCAGCAAGCCGATCAATTTCCGCATGCTTTGCGCTCCGCAAATGAGTCGCATCTCGCCTAAGCGGTCAACGTCGTCATTGCCAGACAGGCAGACTCGGCGCAGCGGTCAGCGCTTGCCTTTTGACTCCCCGGAGTCGGTGGGCTGAGGATTGTGGGGGACGAGGACCAGCGTGCGTCCCTCGACCCGCCAGGAGGCGAGTTTCGAGAGGAAGTTCATGCCGATGACGTCGAGAGTACCGAGGCCGGGCGAGACCACGACCTTGAGGTCGCGGGCCACGACGTTGCCGAGACGCAGCTCGTCGATCGTCCCGGTGCGCGCCGGCACGACTCCGTTGGCGGTGCGCATCATCACCGGCACGAGCCCGCTCTCTCCATCGATGCCGGCGGCGACCGCCGTCTCTTCGGAGATGGCGGTGATCGTCGCGCCGCTGTCGATCAGCATCCGTCGTCTGACGCCATTCAGCGTCGCATTGGCCCAGAAATGGCCGTCCGGCGCCATTCGCAGACGCACTTCGCGCCCGACCACCTCCTGGCGGTCGAGCCCGATCTTGTCGGCGATCCCCGCAAGGAACGGCTGATAGGGCGCCTGCTGGATCAGCAGATAGAGGCAGAAAGCGAGCAGGGCGAAGGACAGGGCGAAGCGGATCAGCCGGCCTATGATCGGGATGCGCTGGATGAGGATCAGCGCCACCGCCGCGATCACGGCGTAGAGCGCGATATGCTGCCATTCCGGCGTGATCGTGGTGGGCATGATGTCCGTATAGCCGCCTGTTCGGGTTCAACCGCGCGGGGGTGTTTTCGATCCCGCGACCGCGTCCGCCGCCGAGAGGCTCAGAGCTGCGCCTCGCCGGTGAGCACCGGCACGCATCCGCCGCCGACGCTTGCGCGAATTCCCTCGGCCGTGCGCCGGGCGGTGACGTGCAAAATGCTCGGTCGGCCCATTTCGGCGCCCTGGCTGACGACGAACGCGGCGCTGTCCTCGTCGGTGAACGAGAGCAGAAGGGCGCCGAGGGTCGCGTTGGCGCTGCCCGTCGCCGGATCCTCCCACGTGCCCGAAAGCGGCGCGAACATGCGTGCGTGGATGCGATTGCCGTTGCGGCTGTAGAGAAGGATCGACAGGCGCTCGGCGGCGGTGAGATCGGTTCCCGCCAGCCGGCGATAGGCCGTGAGATCCGGCGCGGCCCGGGCGATCGCGTCCTCGACGATCTCGACCAGCACGAAATCGACCCCGACGCTGGCGCGAACCGGACCATGGGTGGTCGTCACCACGTGGGCGGGCGAGAGGCCGAGGCACGCGGCGATGGCAGCGCTCGGCAACGTCTCCAGGATCTCGAGCGGCTGCGGCGCATCGATTTCCGCGCCGGTCGGATGCCCGTCCGCGTCGCGCGCGATCCGCACCTCGACCAGCCCGGCTATCTCCTCGAAGCGGAGCGCATTCGCGCCGTTCGCCGCCTGCGCGGCGAGCACATAGCCGGTGCCGACATTGGGATGGCCGGCGAACGGCATCTCGGCGGTGCGGTGGAAGATCCGCACCCGGGCCGTGTTCGCGGGATCGTCGGGCGGGAGCACGAAGGTGGTCTCGCTATAATTCATCTCAGCCGCCAGCGACTGCATCTCGGCGTCGCTGAGCCCGCGTGCATCCGGGAACACGGCGAGCTGGTTGCCGCCGAAACGGCTGGCGGTGAACACGTCGACGGTCACGAACGGGAAGCGGCGCATCGGGAACTCCACGACAAGAGAATGCGAGATAGGCATTCGTGACGCATGTGCAACGGCTTGCGGCCCGTACAAGTCGGGCTGCCAATTCGGAGGTTTCAAGCCAGGATCGTAGATACTCCCCAAGCACGCTTGCCGAGGATTTGGCACCTCAGTCTCGGCCCGGTGTCAGTGCATCCAGATAGAGGCGGATCTGCGCGGCTTCGGCGGCGGTGTTGGCGAGCCCGATCGCCAGGTTGAACGCCGCACGCGCCTCGTCGTCGCGGCCGAGCCGCTGCAGCAGATGACCCTTGAGGCCGTGAAAATAGAAATAGGAGGAAAGCGCACGCTCCAGCGGCAGCATCATGTCGAGAGCGGGCGCAGGACCCTGTGCCATCGAGACTGCGGCAGCACGGTTGAGCAGGACGACGGGCGAGGGCGCGTAGAGCTCCAGCTTCTCGTAAAGCGCGGCGATCTGCGGCCAGTCGGTCTCATCGAAGCTTGGTGCCCGGCTGTGCAGCGCGGCGATCGCCGCCTCGATCTGGTAGCGGCCCGCGCGGCCGAGGCGAAAGGCACGGGCGAGGAGGACGAGACCTTCGCTGATCATCGTCTCGTCCCAGCGGCTTCGATCCTGCCGTTCGAGCAGGACGACCGCACCCTCGGCGTCGAAGCGGGCGGCGCGGCGCGCATGCTGGAGCAGCATCAAGGCGGCGAGGCCGATCAGTTCCGGCTCGTCGGGGAACATCGTTTGGAGCAAGCGTGCCAGGCGGATCGCCTCGTCGCAAAAGGGTTCCCGTGCGGAAACCTGCTCGCTTGCCGTATAGCCCTCGTTGAAGAGCAAATAGAGCATCGCCGCGACCGACGCGATTCGCTCCGCGCGAGCGAGCGGCGCCGGTGCCTCGAACGCGACATCCGCATTGGCGATGACGCGTTTGGCGCGGGTGATCCGTTGCTCCATTGCGGCGTCGCCGACCAGAAAGGCGCGGGCGATCTGGCGGACCGACAGCCCTGACACGATGCGCAGGGCGAGCGCGATCTGTTGTGCGGGCGGGAGATCGCGGTGGCAGCAGATGAACAGCAGGCGAAGCAGATCGTCGGCATATGCGGCGCCGTCGAGCTGCTCGGCGAGTTCTTCCTCGACGTCGGCCGTGTCGGAGATCGCAATCTCGTCCGGCAGCGCACCGAAGCGCGACGCCCGCCGTGCCGCGTCGATGCCGCTGTTGCGCCCGACCAGGATCAGCCAGGCGGTGGGATCGCGCGGCAATCCCGTATCCGGCCAGCTCCGCAGCGCCCGCAGGCACGCATTCTGGAACGCCTCCTCGGCCGCATCGAGATCGCGGAAATAGCGCAGCAGGGCTGCGAGAGCGCGGGGACGCGCGCCGGACAGGATCGTGTCCAGCGATCGTGGATCGATCGTCATGCCGATCTCCGGCGGAAAAGGCGGCCCGGGATCTGCCCGGGCCGCCTGCGGGGGCAGGGGATCAGGCGTCGGCCGAGCCTGCGACTTGCTGGCGCAGGCGCTCTTCCTGCTCGCGAAGCTCGGGGGTGAATTCGGCGCCGAAATCCTCGGCCTCGAAGATCGGCCGGATTTCGAGGTCCGACGGGCCGGGCATCGGGTTCGGGCATTTCTTCGCCCATTCGATCGCCTCTTCCATCGAGGCGACGTTCCAGATCCAGAATCCGGCGACCAGTTCCTTGGTCTCGGCGAACGGACCATCGGTGACCGTTCGCGACGCGCCGTCGAAGTGGATCCGAGCGCCTCGGGAAGAGGGGTGGAGGCCTTCGCCGGCGAGCATGATCCCGGCTTTCACCAGCTCCTCATTGTAGTTCATCATCGCCGCCAGCATTTCCTCCTTCGGCATCTCGCCGGCTTCGCTGTTCCGGGTCGCCTTCACAAACACTATCACACGCATCTTCCGTCTCCTCATGTTGGCGCCTCAAGGACGTCGCCGTGGGCGCCCAGCCGACATCGAAGCTGAAATAAATTGTGCCTGCCGTCGAGCGGCCCTGTCCAGCCGGCGCGTGACTCGGGACGGACGGCCGCGAGCACCTCGTGAACCTACGGCTTGGCGGGACCGATCCGCCCGCTTAGGCTCGGCGCCAACGATCCAGAACAAGGGGTTTTTAATGCTTCGCTCGATCCTGCTCGCGTCCACGTTCCTGATTGCCGCCTGCGCGGCGACTCCCCCTGCCGAGACGATCGAGACGCCGCCGCCTGGGACCGACCCGGCAGCCGCCGAAGCCGCGCCCGCGGCGCAGCCGAGCGCCGAGCTTGCCGCCTTGTTCGAGGCTTATGACAAGGCCGAGCTTGCGATGTCGCCGCTCGGCAAGGCCTATCGCGGCATCCGCGATGCCGATTACGGCAAGTGGGACGATGTCGGCGACGCTGCGGACGAAGCCGATCGTGCGCTCGACCTGCGCACACTGGCCGAGCTGCGCAGCCGGTTCGATCGCGCTGCGCTCTCGCCCGGGGACCAGTTGAGCTACGACATCTTCGTCAACCGCGTCGAACGCGGCGAAACGCTTTATCCCTATCGCAAGCACGCTTATGTGTTCGATCAGATGAACGGCGCCCAGAGCGAAGGGCCCGCTTTTCTGATCAACATCCACCGCGTCGACAGCCTCGCCGATGCCGAGGCCTATCTCGCGCGCCTGCAGACCCTCGACACCTATCTCGACCAGTCGATCGCGGAAGCGAAGGCGCGGCAGGCGCTTGGCGTGCTGCCGCCCAAATGGGTGTTCCCTTATGTCATCGACGATGCCCGCAACATCATCTCCGGCGCGCCCTATGCGCCGGGCGCGGACAGCGCCCTCTTTGCGGACTTCAAGGCCAAGGTGAACAAGCTCGACATATCGGCGGCCGAGAAGACCCGGTTGATAGAGGCGGGGCGCAAGGCGCTCGTCGAGAAGGTGAAGCCTGCCTATCAGCGGGTGATCGCGCTGATGCAGGCGCAGCAGAAGGCGGCCGGCACCGACGACGGCATCTGGCGGTTCCCGAACGGGGCTGCGCAATATGAAGCCCTGCTGCGTTTCTACACGACGACCGGAATGGGTCCGGAGCAGATCCATACGCTCGGCCTTCAGCAGGTCGAGCGCATCCACGGCGAGATGCGCGGAATCATGACGCGGGTCGGCTTCGCCGGCACCTTGCAGCAATTCTTCGAAAAGATGCGCACCGACAAGCAGTTCCTGCTGTCCAACGACGAAGCCGGGCGGCAGGCCTATCTGGCGGAGACCCAGAAGGCCAATGCCGAGATGGAGAAGCTGCTTCCGGACTATTTCGGGACCACGCCGAAATCGCCTCTGGTTGTGAAGCCGGTCGAGCCCTTCCGCGAGAAATCGGCGGGCAAGGCCTTCTATCAGAGCCCGGCACCGGACGGTTCGCGGCCCGGTACCTATTACGTCAATCTCTACGATATGAACGACATGCCCGCGACCGAGATCGAGGCCCTGTTCTACCATGAGGGGATCCCCGGTCACCATCTCCAGCGGGCGGTGCAGACCGAGCTCGGCGGCAAGGTCCCGCCGTTCCGGCAGTTCGGCGGCTTCACCGCGTATAGCGAGGGCTGGGGTCTCTATTCGGAGCGGCTGGCCAAGGATATGGGCCAATACAAGGATCCGTATCGCGATTTCGGCCGGCTGCAGCTCGAGCTCCACCGCGCGATCCGGCTCGTCGTCGATTCCGGCATTCACCACAAGAGATGGACCCGCGAACAGGCGATCAAATATGTCGAGGACAATAGCGCCGACGCCAAAGGCGGGATCGTCAAGGCGATCGAACGCTACGTCGTCTATCCGGGGCAGGCGACCGCCTACATGGTCGGCAAGCTCAAGATCGAGGAATTGCGCGAGCGCGCCCGCGTTGCGCTCGGCGACCGGTTCGACATCAAGGGCTTCCACGACGCGGTGCTGCTGTCGGGACCGGTGCCGCTCGACATCCTGGAGCGCAATGTCGACCAGTGGATCGCCCAGCAGAAGGGCTGAGCCTCAAGGTCAGTCGGTCAGCAGTCGGACCCAGCCGCCGCGATCTTCCCGGATCAGCGGCGGCAGCCCCGCCTTGCGTCCGATCTCGTCGATGTAATCGGCGATATCGATCGTGCGGGCGCCCGCCGGGACGGGCCGCCCCGGCGGCTCGCTCCAGATCGGAATGAAGCCGGTTTCGAGCCGGCCGTCCGAATGCCAGCGCACACGGCCGATCATCCCGTTCACCGCCTCCGGGTGGAACGGCGCCAGCGTGTAGGCGGGATCCGGCTCGAAGCCGAACAGGCGCTTGCGCCGTTCGGCCCATTCGGCGCGGGCGGGGTGGTCCTGGGCGGGGCTGAGCGCGTGGGTAACCACCACGCCATTGCCGAGGCCGTGGAAGATCGGCCTGCCGCGATGGAATTCGATGCCGCGTGCGATATGCGCATGGTGGCCGACCACGATGTCGGCGCCGGCGTCGATTGCGGCGGTAGCGAGCGGACGCTCGTAAGGGGCGAGCGCGGCAGGCCTGTGCGTGATGCCCTTGTGCAGGGCGACGATGACGAGATCGGCGTCGGCTCGGGCCCGGGCGATGGCATCCGACATTGCGGCCACCGATTCCGGGTCGGCCTCGACGAGATCGGCCTGCGGGCGGCTCGGGCCGCCGTCGGCGGCGCGCACCGTCACGTAGGCGCTGCCGGCCTTGCCCGTCCCGGCCCAGCTGATTTCGGGCCCGACCGCATTGTAGCTCAGCAAGGCGATCCGGCGTCCGTCGCGTTCGAGGAGGGCAGGGGCAGTTGCGGCCACGAGGTCGGCGCCGGCGCCGCAATGGGCTATGCCGAGCCGATCGAGCTCGGCGATCGTGTCGGCGATGCCGATCGCACCGCAATCGGCGATATGGTTGCCCGCCATGCTGACCGCCGAAATGCCGGCACGGGCCAGAGCGGCGAGGTGATCGGGGTCGGCTCCCGGTGCGGGGACGTCCCCCGTCAGCTCGACACCCCGCCGTGTGTGCGGCACTTCGAGGTGGCCGATGGCCAGGTCGGCGGCGCGGGTGAGCGGCGCGATGCCGGCGAGCCAATGGTCCGGGTCCGGCACGTCGAGGATGATGTCGCCGAGAAAGAGAAGGTCGAGCGCGGCCATGATCAGACCACGCCGGACGCGTGCAGCCGTGCAACCTCCTGGGCGTCATAGCCGAGCGCGGCCAGGACTCGGTTCGTGTCGGCACCTAGCGCCGGCACCACCGGCGGTGTCGCCTCGCGCTCGGCAGCAAAACCGGGGCCGACCACGGCCAGCGGCCGGTCCGATCCCGGCAGTGTCGCCTCCTGGAGCAGCCCGCGCTGGGCGAGATGCGGATGGCCGGCAATCTGCCCGACATCGCGGATCATCGCCGCGGGAACGCCGGCGCCGGTGAGTTCGCGTTCGAGATCGGCGGCGCGCCGCTCGGCAAGGAAGTCGGTCAGCCAGGCTTTCAGGGCATCATAATTGTCGACCCGCGCCTGATGGTCGCGGAAGCGCGGATCGTCGATCATCGCGGCGTGACCGAACACCCTGAACATCGCCGCGATCTGGTGCTGGTGGTTAGCACCCAGCGCAATCCAGCCTTCGCCGGTGGGGTAGAATTCGGCCGTGGCGACGAGCCGGTAGCCCCGATTGCCGGTGCCCTTCGGCGCGTCGCCGGTATAGGACCAGACCGAGACTCCGGTGGCGATCAGCTTCAGCGCCGCATCGAGCATTGCCACGTCGCAATATTCGCCCAGGCCCGTCGCGTCGCGCTTTCTGAGCGCGGCGAGCAAGGCGATGACGCCGAGATAGCCGGAGAAGGAATCGACGATCGGCATACCCACCTTCTGCGGCCCGTCGGCATTGGCGTTCATGATCGCCATGCCGGAGACGGCCTGGGCGATATGATCGTAGGCGCCCCAATCCTTCATCGGTCCGGTCTGACCGAAGCCGCTCAACGAGAGCAGGATCACCCGTGGATTGTCGGCGCGCAGGATCTCGTAGCCGAGACCGAGCCGGGCGAGCACTCCCGGACGGAAATTCTCGACGACGATGTCCGCTTCGGCGGCGAGCCGGCGCGCGATGCCCAGGCCTTCGTCGCTCTTGAGGTTGAGCGTCACCGATTTCTTGCCGGCATTCACCGCGGCGAACGGGATGCTCATTTTCGGCACGCCGGCATGTTCGGTATAATGTCGAAAGGCGTCACCGGCCTCGGGCGGCTCGATCTTGATCACCTCTGCGCCGAGTTGGCGCAGCATCTGGGTGCAGGTCGGGCCCGAGATTGCGTGGGTGAGATCGAGCACCTTGATCCCCTCGAGGGCGTTCATCGTCTCTCTCCCTGGCCGGCGTCGAATGCGCCGCTCTTGGCCAGCGCCTCACGCGCCGCTTCATCAAAGCCGAGACGTTCCAGGATCGCCTCGGTGTCGGCGCCCGGCAGGCCGGCCACAACGGGCGCGCGCGGCGGGCTGTCGGACAGGTGAAAGGGCAGGCCAAGCTGCACGACCCCGCGATCGTCCCCGTTCACCGCCACATCTCTTACCATGTCGCGCGCACGATTGTGGGGATCGGCAAGCGCCTCGGCGATCGACAGCACCGGCATCGCCTGGGTGTCGGCGGCGGTCAGCAGCGCGAACCAGGAATCGCGCGGCCGAGTCCGGAAAAGGGCTTTCAGCTCCGCTTCGATCTGCGGATGACGGGCGATGTCATGTTGAAGCGGCGCCAGGTCGCTTCGTCCGATCGCCGCGCAGAAGCGGGCCCAGTAGGCCGGCTCCATGTCGGTCGTGCAGAGCCAGCCACCGTCGGCGCATTCCCACACGCCGCCTTTGGGATGCCAGGCGCCGCCGGGCGGTGCGAGCCCTTCGAGGTCGTCATGGCGGCCCATCGTCACCATCAGCAGCGGCATGCTCGCATCGGACATGGCGATATCGGCATGCTGGCCGCGTCCGCTTTTCGCGCGCGCCTGCAGCGCTGCGAGCATGGCGATCGTCGCATGACAGCCGGCGAGGACATCTGCGACTTGAAGCCCGGGCAATGTCGGCGTGGGGAGACCGTTCAGCCGCGACAGCGCACCGGCAAGCGCGAGGGCCGCGGGATCGTGGCCGGCCCGCGCGGCATAGGGCCCGGTCTGGCCCGCGAAGGAGACGGAGCAGTAAATCAGTCGCGGGTTGAGCGCCGCCATGGCGGCATAGCCGTAGCCCATCTTCGCGAGCACTCCGGGCCGGTAATCCTCGATCAGGATGTCGGCCTCGGCGATCAGCTTGTGGAGAACCGGCCGGGCCTGTTCGTGGCCCGGATTGATCAGCAGGCTGCTCTTGTTGCGCGTGTAGGTGGGTCGGGCACGGCGCCGCGCCGCCGCGCGCGGATCCTCGTCGCCGCCGAACATCGCCTTGTGCTTGGCGAGCTCGCGCGGATGCTCGATGCGGATCACCTCGGCGCCGAGATCGGCCGCTATCCAGCTCGCATAGGCACCGGGCAGGAAGCGCGAGAAATCGACGATGCGCAGTCCCTCAAGCGCGGACATCCGCGCCTCCATGGCGGGCGTCCGCGCGCGTACGCGCCTCGCCTTCGATGAAGGCAGTGACCTCGGCCTCAACGGCGCCCTGGTCCTCGCCTTCGCGGCTGAAATTGTCGACGCTCAGTTGCAGCACCGGGATTCCGGCATCGCGTAACGCCCGGACCACGAACGGATCGGCATCGCGCAGCGCCACCACGCCGTCGACCTGATGGGTCTGCGCCTCGCGCACGTTCCACGGTCCCGCCCAGGTCGGCATGCGCAATTCGTCGCCCATCGTCAGGAAGCGCGCGGCGAGCGCGCGCATCGGATCGCGGCCGCCTTCGGTGCTGCGGATATAGCCGTCGGCCGCGAGCGCGAGATACATCGACCAGACGAACACCGCGCCGTGGCTCTCCTCCCATTTCTGGTAGAAGCCCATGTCGCTCCACAGGCCGCGGCCTACCCACATCAGCCGAACGCGCTCGTTCGGCACCGCGGAGAGACCGCCTTCGACGCGTGCGACGACCTCCTCGTAGAATGCCTTGGCCGCATCGCGCGCCCACACCGTTCCGCGATGCCATTGCGGGACCATCGTCGCCGGCATTGAATCGACGATCGAGATCGGTGCCGGGATGGTCCTTGCCATCAGATCGCGGGTGCGGCGGTAATAATCCTCCTGCTCGTTCACCAGTGCCATCACCTCGGCAAAGCGATCGGGCGAGAAGGTCCGGCCGGTCTGCACTTCGATCGCGGCGATCACCGTCTCGAGCTCGGCGACCATCAGGTCGATCCGCTCGGGCTCGAGCACCGAGTCCCAGCGTTCGGGCAGATCCTCCCACCAGCGGGTCGTGATGTCGGGGCGCGGATCGACGGTTCGCTCGTACAGGAACGGAGTCGCGCCCGCCGCGTCCGCCCATTCGCGGAAGATCTTGGCCGTTGCATCGCTCGACAGGATTGCGTGCAGGAAGTTCGGCCGTGGCAGCCCGCCCCAGGGCGCAAGCGCCGCATCCTCGTCGAAGGTCGCGGCGAGGCCCTGCGCGCTATAGGCCTCGACGTCGGTCGGGAAGTCGCGCGCCGCGAGCAGGCCGAGATAGCGGCCGGATTGCTGCTTGGCGGCGACGATCGAGGCCCACCATTGGTTGACCACGAACGGCACGTCGAGCGCACGCAGAATCTCCTGCGGCGCGTTGGCATTGACCATCGCGAACGGTGCTCCGTCGGCGACCTGCTGGCGTACCGAGGCGAACCAGTCGCGCTGGTAGCTGCCGAAGGTCGCGACGGAGTCGAGCGACTTGCGGCTGCGGGCACCCGCGGGCGGCTTCGGCGTGCTTGCCTTGACCGCGGGAATCGCCGACGTCTCGGGCTCGCCCGAGAGGAAGCGCCGGACCTGCTCGCCGAACGCTTCGTCGCCGTCGAGCGAGGTTCGCACGGCAAGAAACGGCACATCAGGGAGCGCACGCCGCATGGCCGCGATATCCCAGGGTGCCGCCTCGTCGCCGTCGATGGAGATGTGGAGGATCATCTCCGCCCTGCACGCCGCGACCCGCTCGACGAGCTGTTGCGCACGGACCCCCGGCGGCACCGTCCGCGCCGGAGGGCGCAGGCGCGGATCGGCGCAGGCTTCGACCGTCGGGTGCGCGAGGTGCGCTTCAAGATAAGGTTCGCCCCAGCCATGATCCTCGCCGACGATGATCGCGCCGGCCCGTTCGATCAGGGCATAGAGATCGGCATGTTCGTGCGCGCTGCCTGTGACGAACAGGCGGGTGCCTGGGCGAGCGGCGAGGGCGTCGGCCGAACCCAGGACATCCCCCATCGCCGCATTATGCGCCTCGGGCGCCATGATCGCCGCTGCGCCCGCGATGCGCAGCATGTCCGTACCGGTGATCCGCGGGTCGTCCGCACGGCGGAGCTGCGCGAGGCGGGTGAACAGGGCATGCTGGCAGTCTGCCGTTGCGATCTGTGCGGCGAGGGCCGCGTCCGAAACGGTGCTGCCGCCGATCCGCTCGAGCCAGGCGGCGCATTGGGCGAGACGATGGCGATTGTAGCGGCGCGACGCTTCGCGATCGAGATGGAGGAGATCGAGGAAGTGGATCTGGCCCGGCACGGGCTCACCGAGCCGGCGAAGCTCGCGAAGCGCGGCGAAGATCTGGGGCTGCTCGGAATCCGCCTGCGTGATCAGCAGCGGAATGTCGCGGTGCGTGGGGTGGAGTATCTGCTCGAGCAGCCGCTTGCCGCGAAGGCCCATTGCGGTGTCGCCCATCAGCGCGTCGGCGCGGGGCGTCGCCAGTCCGGCCGGAGCGACGAGGCGGATCGGCAGCAGGCCGGCGGCGAGCAACATCTCGCGCGGGGCGTCGAGTCCAATCGTGCGCACCACCGGCCGGTCCGCGCCGGCGATGATCGCGGCTGGATCATCGAAGGCGAACCCGTCCGGCATCAGACCACGCCCGCCGCGGAGAGCTTCTCCAGCATTTCGGGCGAGTAGCCGAGCAGGGTGCGATAGATGGCGTCATTATGCTCGCCGATCCGCACCGGCAGCGCATCGTCGAATCCGGTGCGCGCCTCGGAGAATTGGATCGGGATTCCGGCGGTGCGAAGGTCGATCTCCGAGTCATAGTCGGGATGGGCAATCGGCATGGTCTCGTTGCGGCCGACGACCCGGGGATCGACCAGGGCATCCTCGGGGTGGCGGACGGGCGCCACCGGCACCCCTTCCGCTTCGAGCCGGCGGACCACCTCGGCGGTCGGCAGCCCGCGCGACCAGGCGTTGATCCGCTCTTCGAGATCGTGGGCATTGGCGACCCGCACGTCGCGGCTGGCGAAGCGGGAATCGTCGCCAAGCTCGGGCGCGCCCATCGCGCGGAACAGGCCGCGCGCGAGCTTTTCGTGCACCGCGACCAGCGCGACGTAGCCGTCCGCGCATTCGAACACTCCGAATGGGGAAAGCCGCCGAACGGTGAGCCCGGTCCGCGACGCCATGCCTGCCGCCGCCATCGCCGACCAATTCTCGATCGCGACGAACGAGGTCAGCGCACCGAGCATCGACACGTCGACATGCTGGCCGACCCCGGTGCGGTGACGCTGTTCGATCGCTGCGAGGATGCCGATCACCGAGAAGACCGGCGCGAGCATGTCGGCGATGGGAATTCCGAAGCGCACGGGCGGTTCGCCAGGCTCGCCGCTGCTGAACATCGCCCCGCTGAGCGCCTGAATGATCACGTCCATCGCCTTGCCGCCCTCGAGATCGTCGGCGCCGAAGCCGCTCAGGGAACAATAGACGATGCGCGGATTGGCGGCGCGCGCGGCTTCGTAGCCGACGCCGAGACGATCGGCGGTGCCAGCCGTGAAATTCTCGACGACGATGTCGGCCGTGCGCACCAGATCGGCAAAGACCTGTCGGGCCTCCGGCTTCTTGAGATCGAGCGCAACGCCATATTTACCGCGCGCGCGGGTGAGGTGCGAGATCGAGATGTCGTCCTCGTGCCGGCGCTCGACGACGATGCCGTCGCGGCCCACATAGGGGCTGTTCTCGCGGGCGAGATCGCCGCCCTGCGGCTGCTCGACCTTGATCACCTCGGCGCCGAGCCCGGCGAGAAGGAGCGTTGCATAGGGGCCGGCAAGCGCGCGGGTGAGATCGATCACCCGCAGCCCTTCGAGCGGGCGCGGTGGCGTTTGAGTCATCCTCTGGTCTCCAGAATCGGGGTTGCGGCCGGGCCGCAGCTGCTGTCGTTGCGCGATTTTCGCGCGGAAATAAGGGCCTGGGCGGCGTCGAGCACCGGCCGACCTTCGAGACCGAAGGCGGCGAGTTGGTCGGCCTGCAAGCGTGCATACTCGCCGTAAAGACGATCGAAGCTTGCCTGCTCGGATGCGGGCAGCGGCTGGAACTGGATGCCATGTTCGCGACCGAACGCGATTCCCGCCTGTTCCGCCTTGAGGATTTCCCGCCCGAGCGCGGCTTCCCAGACCGGCTTCGACGCCGCCAGCAAGGCCTGCAGATCCGCAGGGAGCCGGCGCCATGCCCGATCGGACATCGCGCGCGCGGGATAGGCGCCGCGGCTGAAGTGTACACTGGTGAAATAGCGCGCGACTTCGGAGAAATGAAGGCTGCGGATCGTGTCGGCCGGAGCGACGACCCCGTCGATCACGCCCTTGGCGAGCGCTGAATAGACTTCTCCCATCGGCATGTTGACCGGATCCGCGCCGAGCCGCTTCAGCACGTCGATCGCATCGCTCTGGGCACGCAGGCGCAGGCCCTTGAGATCGGCAAGCGAGCGCACCGGGCGGTTGCGCGTCAGGACCCCGGGAAAGTTGCCGCCCTGAACCGCCAGCACGTGCAAGCCTTCGAGTTCGTCGCCGAAGGCGGGGAATTTCGCCGCGAGGCAGTCATAGACCCGGACCTGATCGGCGAGATCCACGACCCCGCCGTAGAAGCCGGACTGGGCGCGCAGCATGTGGGCCCCGCCGCGCGAATAGATCGGCGTGATCAGCCCGATGTCCGCAACGCCATGGCGGATCTCGACCATGCTCATGTCCGACGAGATCAGCGCGCCCGCCCAGAAGGGCTTGAACGCGATGCGCCCGCCGCTCGCTTTCTCGACGTGGCGCATCCATTCGATATCGGCACGGCTGAACGGATGTGTCGGCGGATAGGGACTGGCATAGGTCAGCACATGATCGGCGGCCGGCGGCGGCGGCGAGCAGGCCGACGCGACGGCGGCAAGGATCAGCAGGAACAAGGTGCGCATGATCATGCTCCCGTCACTTGGGGCAGCCAAAGGGTGAGGGCGGGGACGGCGATGATCAGACCGAGATGAAGGAAGTCGGCGACCAGGAAGGGAATGATCCCGCGGAAGATCGTGCCGAGCGGGATGTCCTTCGCCATCGCCTGGATGACGTAGACGTTGAGGCCCAACGGCGGGTGGACGAAGCCGATCTCCATCGTGCGGACCAGGAAGATGCCGAACCAAATCGGGCTGAAGCCGAGATCGACGGCGATCGGCAGGAAGATCGGCGTGGTCAGCAGCATCAGGGCAAGCCCGTCGAGGAACGAGCCGAGCAGCAGCAGCACCAGCGCCATGACGATAATCGCGACGATGGGGCTGGCGTGGAAATCGGTGACCGCGCCTGACAGCACGTCGGTGATGCCCGTGACGCTGATGAAGGTGGCGAACAGGATCGCACCGATGATCACGACGTAGATCATGCCGGTGGTGCGCAGGGTCGCGCGCAGCGCTTCGCCGAATGCGGCGCGGTTGAAGCCGCCGCGCAGGGTCCACAGAAGCAAGGCGGCGACGACTCCGACGCTTGCCGCTTCCGTCGGCGTGAACCAGCCGACCATCAGGCCGCCGATGACGAACACGATCAGCAGCAGGATGTCGATGATCTTGCGCAGCGCCGGCAGCCGGTCGCGCCACGGCACCCGCTGTGCGCTCGGCCCCAGTGCCGGCTTGACTGCGCACAGGATCGCGATCGCGATCATGTAGAACAGGGCCTGGCTGAGGCCCGGAATGATGGCGGCGGCGAACAATTTGCCGATCGATTGCTCGGCGATGATCCCGAACACGATCAGTGCCCCCGATGGCGGGATCAGCGATCCCAGCGTGCCGCCGGCGGCGAGCGCGCCGGCCGCGAAGCCGGGATGGTAGCCGGCCTTGCGCATCTCGGGGAGCGCGACCGAGCTGATCGTCGCGACCGTGGCGAGGCTCGATCCGCTGATCGCCCCGAAGCCGGCGCAGCCGCCGATCGAGGCCAGAGCGAGGCCACCGCGGCGATGGCCGACGAATTTGGCGGCGACGTCGAAGAAGTCGCGGCTCGCGCCGGCGGCGAAACAGATATGCGCCATCAGCAGGAACAGCGGCAGCACGCCCAGTTCGTACTTCGAGATCGTCTCGAACGAGACGACGCCGCTCTTGATCAACGCCGCCTCGGGCGAGATCAGCAGGGCAAGGCCGCCGATCCCGACCAGCGCCAGGCTGACCCCGATCGGAACGCCGAAGGTCAGCAGCACCAGCAGCAGCGCGATTCCGGCAAGGCCGATCAATTCGGGGATCATGCGGAATGCCTCCCCGCCGCGCGGACGAAGGCCGATCGCAGGAAGAGAACGGCGATCAAAAGGGCCGCGGCGATCCACAACATCCGGAGCCAGCGGAGCGGAATGCCGAGCAATTCCGTCTGTTCGAAGCCGGACCACAGATCGGACGCGACCCAGATCGATCCTGCCGCCACCAGCAGGAAGAGCAAGGCGCCGAGCAAAGCTGCGCCACGGGCGAGCCGCTCGGCCGTCGCCGGCCTCAGCCGCTCGGTGAGGATGTGCACCGATGCGTGGGCTCCGACGATCGTCGCCGCGACCATCGCCGAAGAGGCGATCAGCACCACGGCCGCCTGGACGACCTCGATTGAGCCGAGCAGGTGGAAGCCGGTGTGGCGGCCTGCCACCGCGATTGCATCCGCGGCGGTGGCGATCAGCAGCCCGGCCGAACCGATCCAGTAAGCGGCATGGCCGAGCCGGCCGAGGCCGGCCTCGGGAGGCGGCGCGAGCGGCGGCTCGAGCGACTCCGTCTCGGCCGTCATTGCGCTTGATCCCGCATGGTCTTGATGCGCATCATTTCCTCTCCGGGCACCTGTTTGCGGCGCTGTCGGTTTCAGTCTCTTGAGCGGACCGTCCGAGTTGCAGAATAACGAAATGGTATGATAGATCAACTATCTGTTTCAACAACCGTGTCGATAGGGAAATGCGTGAGAGGAAGATCGTGAAGAACCCGTCGCGTGCCGTGGCGCCGCGCCCGGGTGCGCTGAACCTTGGCCGACTCGGCGAGTTCGTCGGCTTTCGATTGCGCCGGGTTCAGAACCAATTGTCCAAGGACTTTGCGTCGGCGACGGCGGATCGCGGTCTTCGCGCCGGCCTGTTCTCGTCGCTGTCGCTGATCGCCGCCAATCCGGGCCTCTCGCAGAACGAACTCTCGCGGGAGATCGGTCTCGACAAGTCGGTGACCGTGGCGATCGTCGACGAGCTGGAGCGCTCGGGATGGGCGGTGCGCGAGCGATCCGAGACGGATCGGCGACGTCACGCGCTGCACGCGACTGCCGCCGGCGAGGCCTATCTGGAGGAGTTGTTCGGGATCCTGGAGCAGACCGAGAATGCCGTTCTCCACCAGCTCTCACCAGCGGAATTGCTGCTGCTCAGCGAGTTGCTCGACCGGATGTATGCCGCCGCCTTGCACGAGGACTCCTGATTTCCGTCGCAGAACGTTACTGAAAATAACAGTTGACTAAATCCACCATATTGGACGAGACTTCCCGGACCTGAGGGGCTCGGCGCCCCGGCGGGACGGCGAAGACGCCGCCCGGCAGGCGAAGGTGAGAGGGTGCCCAGGTCGGTCCGCGATGCGCGGGCGCGCTCCCCTTCGGCAATGCGAGCTTGCGACGCCGGCACACCGGCGGGGAGGATTTCGATGGCCGTTTCTGCACTTCTTCGTTCCGGTGGTTCGCTGCTTGCTGTGATGGCGGCGCTCGGATCGGCTAATGCTTCCGCGCAACAGGCGGCCGGCCAGGCCAATGCACAAGCTGCCGAGCAGGCGCCTTCCACGGCCGACGAAGGTCCCGCCCCTGCGGGCGCAGACGTCGTCACCGATCAACCGGGGATCGTCATCACGGGAAGCCGCGTCCGCGGCGCTGCGCCGGTGGGCTCCACCGTCACCCTGCTCGGGCGCGAAGACATCGTGCAATCCGGGCAGGTGACGATCGATCGTGCGATCAAGGAGCTTCCGCAAGTCTTCGATCTCGGCGTCAGCGAGAATTCGCGGGGTCAATCCGGAGGCTCCGGCAACATCGTCTACGGCAATTCCATCAACCTGCGCGGCATCGGGCCGAATGCCACCCTGATCATCGTCGACGGCCACCGCGTCGTGAACAATGGCCGTTCCACCGATCCGTCGATCCTGCCGACGCTCGGCGTCGAGCGCGTCGAAATCGTCGCCGACGGCGCCTCGGCGATCTACGGCTCGGACGCGGTCGCCGGCGTGGTCAATCTGATCCCGCGCCGCAACCTCGACGGCGTCGAAGCCTTCGCCCGCGCCGGCGTTTCCGACGACGGTGCCTATCACGAATATTCGTTCGGTGCGGCCGCCGGGATCAAGTTCAGCCGCGGACAGGCGATGATCGCCTACGAGCATGTCGAACGAACCAATCTCAACGGCGACGATCGCAGCTTCTTTCGCTCGAACCAGACGGCGTCGGGCGGCCGCGACTACAGCGTGACACGCTGCGCACCCGGGACGATCCGCGCCGGTGGGATCAGCTATGCGATTCCCGCGGGCGGCGTGACACAGGCGGGTGCCGCAGGACTCGTGCCCGGAACAAGCAACCGCTGCGATGATCTTCAGGGGCAGGATCTGGTTCCGGCCCAGAGCTATGATAGCGTCAACGGCACCTTCACCTTCGAGGTGACCGACTGGCTCACCCTGTTCGCGGACGGGTTCTACAGCCGGCGCGAGTTCGAACGCAATCCGGCCTACGGGAACGCGACGCTGAACGTACCGCAGACCAACGCCTTCTTCGTACGGCCGCCGGGTTTCACCGGAACGAGCTATTCGCTCGATTACAACTTCCGCAACGATGCGCCGCGCAACTTCAATTTCGGACACGGCGAAAGCTGGCAGGTGACTCCCGGCGTGCGGATCAAGCTTCCGCACGAATGGCAGTTCGAGGCCCTGGTCGGCCATGGCAAGACCGACGACGATGCGGTCCAGCTCACCGGCGTCGGAAACGCCGCGCTGAATGCCGCTCTGGCGAGCAGTGATCCGGCGACCGCCTTCGATCCTTATGGCCTCGGACGCACCCGTCCGGAGACTCTGGCCCGCATCTTCAACCAGATTTCGTATAGCCCCACGGTCGGCCATTTCACCGGCTACGAGGCCCGGCTGAACGGCAGCCTGTTTCATCTGCCCGGTGGCGATGTACGGGCCGCGTTCGGCTATGAAGGCCAGGAATTCACCATCGATCTCGGCCGTGCGGTCGGCAATCCCGGCACGCCCGTCGTCTTCCGCACCTTCGATCGGCGGGTGGATTCCGGCTATGCCGAATTGCTGGTCCCGATCTTCGGCCAGGAGAATGAGACAGCCGGCTTCCGACGGCTCGAGATCAACGCCGCTGTGCGCTACGACCGCTACTCCGATGTCGGCGACACCACGAACCCGAAGATCGGAGTCAGCTGGTCGCCGTTCGAGGGCATGACGTTGCGGGGCAGCTACGGCACCTCGTTCCGTGCGCCGACGCTTCCCCAGATCTACGGCAACAGCAATCAGCTGTTCGTCCAGAATTATCAGAACCCCGCGGGCGGCGCGCCGATCGTCGGCGTCGCCCAGTCGGGCGGCAATCTCGATCTCAGACCCGAGACTGCCGAGACATGGTCGATCGGCGCGGACTTCGAGCCGGTCGATCGCCTCCGCCTGTCGCTGACCTATTTCAACGTCGACTATCGCAACCAGGTCATCGCTCTGCTTTCCGATCTCGCGGTCCTGACCCGGCTCAGCCAGTTCGACGGAACCGGACTGATCCTGCAGGGAACTCCCGCCGGGCAGCGGGTCGCGCAACTGATCGCCGATGGCCTTCCGGTCGCGGGCGCGCTCCCTGGCGGCAGCCCGCTCAACGTCAACGTCTTCGTTGATGGCCGAAGCCAAAACCTCGGAAGCTCGGTGACCAAGGGGATCGATTTCCAGGCGAACTACTCGCTGCCGACGGCGTCCGCGGGCACCTTCCGCGTCAATGTCAGCGGCACCTATCTGACCGGCTTCGAGACCGGCCAGACCCCGACTGCCCCGATCATCGATCAGCTCAACCAGATCTTCCAGCCGCTCCGCTTCAAGGCGCGCGCCTCGCTCGGCTGGGAGAAGGGGCCGTTCACCGCAATGATCCGTGCGACCCACCTCAACGGCTACAAGAATACCGCGATCACGCCGAACGAGCGCGTGAAGAGCTACACTCCGGTCGACCTGAACCTCTCGTGGCAGGTGGGCGATGACGCCAAGCCGATGACCTTCGGAATCGAAGTCCGCAATCTGTTCGATACCAAGCCGCCCTACGTCAATCTTGCCCCGAGCGTGAACGGCAGCGGCGGCTACGATGCGACGACCACCGATCCGATCGGCCGGCTGTTCGCGGCGAGCGTGAGGAAGACATTCTGATGCGCACAGTGGCTGTGGCGCTTGCGGCCGTTTGTCTCTCTATCGTCAGCGCTCCCGCGGTGGCCGGGAATGTGGTTCCGCCAGGCGCAGCTTTCGGCGCTTATGCATCGTCGCGCGCCTATACGGAGCAAATCTCCTCCACCTTCTATTTGCCGATGCGCGACGGCGTTCGCCTGGCGATGACCGTGTCGCGCCCGGCCCGCAACGGCAAGGCGATCGAGGGGCGCTTTCCGGTGATCTGGCATCACAGCCTGAGCGCCACCCAGGAGCCGAATGACGGCACCGGGCCGTTCTCCGGCGGCTTCCGATCGATGCCGCAGCTCACCGATTTCGGCTATGTCGTCGTGCAGGTCGCGCGCCGCGGCAACGGCCAGTCGTTCGGGGAGCGGCGCGGCTATCATGATCGCAACGAGGCGCAGGATGCCTATGACGTCACCCAGTGGCTGGCGGGACAGCCTTGGTCGGACGGCAAGGTCGGTATCTACGGCTGCTCCAACACCGGTGATGCCGCGCTGCATGCCGTCTCGATGCGACCGCCGGCATTGAAGGCTGCCTTCATGGGCTGCTTCTCGTGGCACAAATATGATGCGTTCCGGCGCGGCGGCATCTTCGCCCAATGGGGCACCGGGCCGGCCCGCACCGTCGAAGAGGACATGAAGCAGAAGGCGGTAGACGCCGATCCGCAGAAGACATTGCTTCGCCAGGCCGCCGAGGAGCACCAGCGCTCCACGCCGCTGTTCGAGATGTGGAAGGGCATGCCCTACCGCGACAGTTACTCGCCGCTCGTCGCCAGCCGCTTCTGGGCGGAAGGGAGCGCCGCCCATTATGCCGATCAGATCCGCCGCTCCGGCGTCGCGCTCTATGTGGTCGGCGGGTGGATGGACGAATTGCGTGATCAGGGGCTGATCACCTTTCTCAACGTGCCCGGATCGCGGATCGTCATTGGTCCGTGGAAACATTGCGCCAACGACGATTTCCCGCTCGTCGAGGAAGCACACCGCTTCTTCGACGAGCATCTGAAGGGCATCGACACCGGTCTCCGCAACGCGCCGCCTATCCACTATTTCGTCCAGAATGCGGGCACGGCCGGCGAATGGCGCAGTGCCGCGGCCTGGCCGGACGCGGCTGGAACGCTGACCAGCTTCGGCCTTGGCGCGGATGGGACCTTGGGCGGCAAGGCAGGCGCCGGTTCCCCCCGTGCGCTCGACATCAAGTACGATGTCGCCTGTCCCGACCCCGGCAGCGGACCGTTTGCGCAGCCCTGTCACGTTCCCGGCGCGGGCATTTCTTATGCCGGGAAGCCGCTCGATGCAGAGACCGAGGTGACCGGCAGCGGCGTCGCCGATCTGTGGGTCTCCGCCGATGCCGCCGACGCCAATCTGTTCGCCTATCTCGAGGATGTCGCGCCGGACGGTACGATCCGGGTGATCACCGAGGGGCGTCAGAAAGCCTCGCTGCGCAAGACCGCCGAGGCGCCGTGGAGGCTGCCCGCGGGCGTGCCCTGGCATCGCGGCTTCGCCGAGGATGCCGAGCCGCTGGTCCCCGGCACGCCGGTGCGGCTCACCTTCGAGCTGATGCCGACATCATGGGTGTTCAAGCCTGGCCACCGCATCCAGATCACCGTCACCGGCGCCGATTATCGCGAGCGGGCGCGGGACAAGGCGGCGCTCGCCACATCCGTGCGTATCTATAGCGATCGTGCTCGTCTCTCGGCGGTGATGCTGCCGATCGTCTCCCGCAAATGAGGCTGGCGGCCGCCGCGCTCGCTGCGGCCCTGCTCGCCGCCGCAGCGCCGGCCGCGGCCTCTCCGTGCGACGGAGTCGACACGATCCGGGTCGCGGACGTGCGCATCGTCCGAACGACGGAGGTCGGCCCGGAGAATCCGTTCACGCCGCCCTTCGCCGCTGCCCAGCCGCTCACCACGCCTTTCTGCCGGATCGAAGGCGTGATCGAGCGGGAGATCGGTTTCGAGCTGTGGCTCCCGGCCCCGGCGGCGTGGAACCGGCGGCTGCTGGTCGGCGGCGTCGGCGGGCAGGCAGGCAATCTCAACTATCGCGAGCTCGCCCGCGGCGTCACGCGCGGTTATGCGTCGGCGAGCAACGACACCGGCCACAAGGCGGACGATCGCCACTGGCTGCTGGGCCGGCCCGACCGTGCGGCCAATTACGCGCACCGAGCCAACCATCTCCTCGCCGTCAAAACCAAGACGATCATCGCCGCTTACTACCGGGCGGTGGTGCGCAATGCCTTCTTCGTCGGCTGCTCGGGCGGCGGCCGCCAGGCGCTGACCGAGGTGCAGCGATATCCGCAGGATTTCGACGCGGTCATCGCCGGCGCGCCTGGTGTCAACACGCCGGCGATGAGCGCGCGGCGGATGTGGGAGATGCAGCAGCATAGCCGCTGGGGTACCCTCCTCGACGCGGCCGACTGGAAGCGCGTCGCCGATGCCGCGGTGGCTTCATGCGACGGCCTCGACGGCGTCGCGGACGGGGTGATCGACGATCCCACGCGCTGCCGGTTCGATCCGGGGATCCTCGCCTGTGCCGCGGGATCGCAGGACGGCTGCTTGAGCCCGGAGCAGCTCGCCGCCGTGCGCACGCTCTACGCACCCCTGAACGACGAGAATGGTCGGCGGGTCGACGATGGCCTGCTTCCGGGCATCCTGGTGTCGCCGACGCAGTTGCCGGAGCCGTTCACGCCGGGGCCTCCCTACCTCGCCGTCTCTCTATTCGGCGACGGCGTTCACGCCGATCCGAACTGGGATCCACGCGGCTTCTCGATCGCCCGCGATTTGCCGGCGATCGACCGCGTGATGAACCTCCACGCCGACAATCCCGATATCCGCCCGTTCCTGCGCAACGGCGGCAAGCTCATACTTTATCATGGCTGGGCGGACCCGCTGGTCGCGCCGCAATCGACGATCGCCTATCATCGTGCGTTGCTTGCCCGGTCCGGAAATGAGGCGGTGCGGGGCGTGCGGCTGTTCATGGCACCTGGCGTCGATCATTGCGTCGGCGGCGCGGGGCCGGATCTTTTCGGCGGGGCAGGGGGCGATGCCCCGATCGCAGATCCCGAGCACGATCTCCTGTCCGCGCTCGAGCGCTGGATCGACGAGGGCCGCGCGCCGGAACGCATCGTCGCTTCGAAGCGGAAGGGCGACCGCATCGTTCGCACCCGCCCGCTTTGCGCCTGGCCCGCACGCCCCCGCTACCGCGGCAACGGCGACACCGACGATGCCGCAAACTTCACCTGCGAAGCGAAAGGACGCTGATGGCAAGCCGTGCATTCCGATCCCTGGTTGCGACGGTCCTGATCGGCTGGGCCGCCATGGCGCCGGCGCAGGAGGCGCTCCCGGAGCCGCTGCGGCCCGGCGTAATCGGAGCGGCTTCGGGCACCGGTCCATCCCCGGCGATCGCCGAAGTCGCCGCCGGTTTCCCCACCCACACGCTCTACCACCCGCAAAAGATGACGACAGGACGCCTGCCGATCGTCCTCTGGGGCAATGGCGCCTGCCGCGACAATGGCCTCGGCAATGCCCGCTTTCTGCGGCAGGTCGCGTCCCACGATTACTTCGTGGTCGCCGTGGGCCACGCCCGGCGCGAAGACCCGGTGCGGCCGCGACCGGCGCCGTCGACCACGCCTGCCGCGCCGGCCGGCACGCCGGGCGCGCCCGGCCCCGCGCGCGGCGCCGACGAGACCCAGGCGGCGCAGTTGATCGAGGGTCTCGACTGGGCGATCGCCGAGAATGGCCGCCGCGACAGCCCGTTCTACGGCAAGCTCGACACAGGCAAGGTCGCGGTGATGGGGCATAGCTGCGGCGGTCTGCAGGCGATTTCGGTCGCCGCCGATCCGCGCATCCGCACCGCGATGATCTGGAACAGCGGCGTCTACAATCGCGGCCCGGCAACGGGGCGCAGCGGCATCGCCATCACCAAGGAGGCGCTGAAGCGGATCCACACGCCGATCGCCTATGTGAATGGCGGCCCCTCGGACATCGCTTTTGCCAACGCGCTCGACGATTTCGAGAAGATCGACCACGTCCCGGCGCTGTTCGCCTGGCTGCCGGTGGGACACGGCGGCACTTTCTACACCGAGCCGAATGGCGGCGCCTATGCGGACGTCGCGGTCGCCTGGCTCGACTGGCAGCTCAAGGGGGCCGAAAGAGGTCGTGCGATGTTCGCCGGTGCGGAGTGCGGCCTGTGCAGGAACCCGGAATGGACAGTGCGCCGCAAGGGGTTCTAACCTGAGCAGTGCTGCCCCCCTCTCTGGCATGACTTGGCTGCGCGGCTTCGCATGCGTACGGCGTCCGCATGCCAGTCAGAGCCTTTCGACCCGACGATGCTGCGGCGATCGCCGCGCTCTTCTACGCCGCCGTGCACGAGATCGCCGGGCGTGATTATAGCGAGCGCCAGGTGAGGGCATGGGCACCCGACGTGCCGAGTGTCGACCGTATCCTCCGATGGGCTGGCGACGGCCGCCTGTTCCTCGTCGCAACGGATCGCGAAGACGCGCCGCTCGCCTTTTGCGATCTCGAGGCCGACGGTCATATCGATCACCTCTTCTGCCGCCCGGACGTCGCAGGCATCGGCGTCGCGTCCGGCCTGTACGACACGCTTGAGGCAGCAGCGCGAACCCAGGGGCTGGCCCTGCTCTACGTCGAAGCGAGCGAACCCGCACGCCGCTTCTTCCTGCGTAAGGATTTCGCCGTCACGGAGCGCCGCGACTTTGAGATCGGGGGTGTGCCCATTCACAACTACCGCATGGAAAAGCGGCTCTGACCCCTTTCAATGAGACATGGCCAGTAGCGGCGTCGCATGGCCGGCCCTGGCGGTGCTTCGGCCCCTTCGTGGGGCGTGATCGTGGAGCGGAGCCGGGGCCGGCAGGTCGTCGTCGATCATGATCGTCACGTCGGCATCAACCTCGCGAACGCATCCGTAACGAGTTGCCGACTTTGTCGAACAGTCCTTTCGAACATATCCGGCTTCACGCTGGCGCGCCGCAGCCTCACTTGTGCTCCAAGCCCGATCCGGGGCGCAGAACGGAGTGTGAGATGAGCTACGCAATCATTGGTTCGGGTGCGATCGGCAGCGCGCTCGCGCGGGCCTTCGCCCGCAAGGGGATCGACGTCGTCATTGCCAACAGCCGCGGCGCCGCGTCGCTCGGCGCGTTGACCCAGTCGCTCGGCGACACCGTGCGCGCCGCCGAGCTGACGGAGGCGCTCGCCGCCGACATCGTCATCCTTGCGGTGCCGTTTGACGCGGTCGGATCGGCCGTCGCCGGGGCGGACGCATGGAACAAGCGGATCGTGGTCGACGCAACCAACGCGATCGACTTCCCAGCCTTCACGCCGCGAGACCTTGGCGGGCGTCCATCGTCGAAGATCGTTGCCGAACAGGTGCCGGGTGCGCGCGTTGTCAAGGCGTTCAACACCATTCCGGCGGCGATCCTCGCCTCGGATCCGGCCGACAGCGGCGCCAACCGCGTGCTGTTCGTCTCCGGAAACGAAGCGCATGCCAGTCAAGAAGTGGCCGATCTCGCCGAGGAGCTTGGCTTCGCGCCGATCATCCTTGGCGCGCTCGACGACGGCGGCCGCCTCCAGCAATTCGGAGGACCCCTGACCGGCCAGAACCTGCTGCGGAGGAAATGAGCATGTTGTATCCGGGGATGGCCATGGCCCCGGATGCTGCGAACCGGGGCGTCAGCGCCCGCTGACGATCGGATGGCTGAGGCGGACATCATCGAGCAGTCGCTCGACTGCCGCGATCTCGCTATGGCTGCCGGACGGGGCAACCGACCAATTGCAATGCGGGTGGGTGGCCGCATCGAGAACCCGCACTGGTCCGATCGCGATCCGCCACTGGCGCCGGGATCCGCCCGCCTTGCGGACGAGGGTGGTGATCAGTAGATCCTGGAGTTCGCTTGCCGTCATCGCGCCTCCTTCTCCGGGCGCGCCGCGGATAGCAATCGCAAAAACTTCCAGGCCGGATGCGCGTTCAGGATGGTGCAGCGGTCGAGCCGCGGACGATCAGCTCGAACGGCAGCACGTTCGGAGTGTCGTATGCGAGCTCGCCATTTGCGGCCTGGATCAGCAAGCCGGCGGCGCAGGCGGCCATCGGTGCAATCGGCTGGCGGATCGCGGTCAGCGGCGGGACGCTGAACTTGACGATCGGGGTGTCGTCGAAGCTGATGATCGAGAGGTCGCGCGGCACTTCGAAGCCGAGGGAGCGCGCGACTTCCAGTGCGGCGAGCGACATCTGGTCGCTGCTCGCGATCACCGCCGTCGGCCGCTCGGCGAGCGACAGCAGCGATCGGGTCGCCTCCGCGCCGGAGGCGAAGGTGAAATCGCCCCGGGCGACCAGATCGGGAGCTTCGGGTAAACCGGCGGAGTGCATTGCTTCGCGGTAGCCCTCCAGCCGGGCACCGCTCAGCGCATATTCGTCGCTTCCGGTGATGAAGCCGATCCGGCGATGCCCGATGGCGAGGAGGTGCTCGGTGGCGGCGGCGGCGGCCCGCTTGTCGTCCATCGAAATGGCGAAGCCCGGGCCAGTGCCGGTCGAACCGATGCGCGCGAACGGGATGTGTCGTCCGGTCAGCATCCCGGTGATGATCGGATTGTCGCCGTGCGGCGGCGTGAGGATCACACCGTCGGGGTGCAAGGCGGCGAGGGCGGCGCCGAGCTCGCGCTCGACATGGGCGCTGTGGGTATCGACCAGCTCGACGATCATTCGATAGCCGTGCCGGGCGCATTCCAGCATGCCGCCGAGCATCATCTGATCGACCCAGTCGGTGCCGTCGCCGGAGCGCCACCCTTCGATCGTGCGATCGCGGTCATTGAGCGCGAGCAACACGTAGGAGCGGGTGCCGCCCATCCGCCGCGCCGCGAGGCTCGGCACGTAGCCGAGCTTCTCGATCGCCGCGCGGACGCGCTCCTTGATTGTATCGCGGACGTTCGGCCCGCCATTGATCACCCGCGACACCGTCTGCAGCGACACGCCGGCTTCGGCGGCGACATGTTTGATCGTGACGGCGCGCGGCCGCCGCGCCGCGCTGTCTTCGTTCGGCATATCGGTCAAGCGGCCCCCATCAGGATCACGGCCCCCCCGGGCACAGGTGCTTCGGTCACGCCGCCGCAGCCCGAACGGCGCCGCAATAGTGTTCGACATAGGCGGAATGCTGCGGCAGGCCCGCCACCGTCTTCGTCACGGTCTCCCGCAACATCGTCAGCAATCGCGCAAGTTCGTCGTCGCGCAGTTTTTCCGCGATCGGATGGTAGGCACGGGGCATGATCCCCTGGCCCATCATCACCTGCACCCAGCTGTTCTCGGCGAACAATTCCTCATTCTTGCGGAACACGCGCCCGGTTTCGCGGAACAGTTCGATTTTTTGCGCAAGCGTGTCCGGGATCTCCATCGTTCCGCAAAAGCGCCAGAAGGCGCTGTCGCGGCGTTCCGTCGCCTTGTAGTGCAGGATCAGGAAGTCGCGGATCTGCAGCATGTCGGCATGCTGCTGATCGTTGAATTCGGCGATGTCGCGCGCGCTGATCTCGTGCAACGGCATCATCCGGATGAAGCGCAGCACGGCGCGCTGGATGAGGTGGATGCTGGTCGATTCCAGCGGCTCCATGAAGCCGCCCGACAGGCCGATCGCGACGACGTTGCGATGCCACTGCTTGCGTCGCGCGCCGGCGCCGAAGCGCAGGAAATTGGGCTGGGTCAGCGTCTGCCCTTCGATGTTGCCGAGCAGCCGCGTCAGCGCCGCGTCCTTGTCGAGGTAGCGGCTGCAGTAGACGATGCCGTTGCCGGTGCGATGCTGCAGCGGAATGCGCCACTGCCAGCCGGAATCATGCGCCATCGCCCGCGTGTAGGGAACCGCCGGGCCGACGCTCTCGGTCTGGATCGCGATTGCGGAGTCGCACGGCAGATAATGGGTCCAGTCGTCGTGGCCGGCATGGAGCGCCTCCTCGATCAGCAGGGCGCGAAAGCCGGTGCAGTCGAGGAAGAGGTCGCCCTCGATCCGCAGCCCGCTGTCGAGCTGCAGGGCTGCGACGTTGCCGCTTTCGCCGTCGAGCTCGACCCGCGCGATCTTGCCCTCGATCCGGGTTGCGCCGTCGCCTTCCGCCATGGCGCGGAGGAACTTGGCGTAGAGCGTCGAATCGAGCTGATAGGCGTAGTTCATCGCCTCGTCGGGCAGATGGGCGAACTTGCCCTCGAGCGCCGCCTTCAGTTCCAGGCAATAAGCATCGTAGGGATCGTCATAACCCTTTTCGCGCCCATGGAGCCAGAAATGCTGGAAGCCGGCCGACCAATGATCCTTGCCGGTCATTCCGAACGAATGGAAATAGCTGTGGCCCGGCTCCTTCCAGCCGTCGAACGCGATCCCGAGCTTGAACGTCGCCTGGGTCGCCCGCATGAATTCGGCTTCGTTGATGCCGAGCAGGCGGTTGAAATTGACCAGCGGCGGGATGGTGGATTCGCCCACGCCGATCGTCCCGATCGCATCGGATTCGACGAGGGTGAGATCGACGGCGCGGCCCATCGTCCGCGCGATCGCCGCCGCCGCCATCCAGCCGGCGGTGCCGCCGCCAGCGACGACGATCCGGCGCAGTCGCCGATCCTCGGGCATGGTTTCGTTCATCGGCTGAGGGCTCGCAGAAGGAAAGCACGGATGCGTCCGGCGCTCTCGGGGGTGAGCGGCGCAAGGATCGAGCGTGCCTGGGGTGGGATATGGGCGACCACAGCCTCGTCATTGTCGAAGACATAGTGGTCGAACAGGTCGCGCCAGTGCTTCTTCTCGTGCGGAGGGAGATCGCGGATCGCCATCATCGCGTGGTTCAAGGCATCCTGTGGCTGACCCAGCCAGCGCGGTGTCTCTCGCCACCAATAATTGATCAACACGTTGAACGAATCCAGCCCTTCGACATGATGCCACCACATCGACGGAATGTAGAGCGCGTCGCCGGCGTCGAGCTCCGCCACTTGCGCCTGTTCGAGTGCCTGTCGGAAGCGCGGGTATGCAGCATAGTCCGGAGCATGGAAATCGACCATGCTGACGGCGCGGCCCGCAGGCGTATTGTCGACCGGGCCAAGATAGAGATTACGGAACTGATCCGGCGGAAACAATGTGAAGCGCCGGCGCCCGACGGCGACGCAGGCGAGATTGTCCGGAAAGTCGTTGTGCGCGGCAATCCGCGTCGGCGTGCCCATCCAGATGGAGGCCAAACAGGAACGCTCGCCGAGATCGACGTGGTTGGCTTCGTGCAGTCCGTCGAAGAACTGGCCGACGTCGATCGAGGCGAGATAGATCGGCGAAGTATCGCCGCTGTGCTCGCCCCGGTCGATGCGCTCGAATACTTCCGGCAGTCGTGCACTGACGTTGCGGAAGTTCATCGCCATGGCATCGTCGTAGAACATCCGCCCACAACTATCCGGGGCGCCGATCGAGACGACGAACGGCACATCACGATGCCGCTCCACCAGATAGTCTCGTGCCTCCTTTGCCGAGTTGCGGCCGGCCCGGACAAGCGGCCATTCGGACACCAGTCTCCGCACGACAAAGGGCGCCCTGGCGCTGCGGAGGGCGGCGTCGAGCTCCCCCGGATCGGCGACCGTGATCTCCGGAATTCGCGGCAGCATAGCCAACGGAGCACCTTCGGCGTCAGCCATAGGCTAGGCGCCGGTTCTTGCGTGCGACCAGCGCGCCCAGATTGGCAAGCGACGCGAGTGCCATGAAGATCGGCATCAGATGGCCGTCGGCGTGAAGGCTGGACAGGGACTGTGCATCGAGTGCTCGAAAGCGATCCTCGTCGATGACGTGAAAACCGACCAGCCGGTTCGTGCTTCCGTCGTCGAGGGTGATCTCGAGAGACATCGGTTCGAGCAGGTCGTGGCGCTTCAGCGCGTCGAGGAACGCGGCGGATCCCCGATAGCCTTCATCCAGCGCACCCAGTTTCTCGGTGATGCCGTCGAGATAGGGGGTGGGCTGCCCGAACTCGTCGAAGAGACGCATGCCTTCCTCGCCGGCGATGCGCGGGCTCGCCATATCTATATGCACCTGCCGCGGGCCGGTCCCGTCGATCGCGCCACCGATCAGGAACGGCTGGATATCGAGCGCGAGAGGAATGTAGCGCGCGTCCCAGCGTCCATTGTCGAGGTACAGATTTTCGCCCGCCTCGAAGCCGAACATCGCCAGGGCGTTGAAAGCATCCCGCTCCAGGTTGAGCCGGAACAGGATCGCATATTCGTTCTGTACCTGCCGGAACTCTGCCGGAACGGTGATGCAGCACATCATTGCATCCCCGAGTTCCGGGCTCCGGTCGGTGCGAATTCTGAGGTCGCGGTGCGCCGCGGTGTCGAGAATGGCATGTTCGGACATTTAGCAGGTCGTCACCAAAGGAGGGGAGGAAGTAGCCTGAGCGCGCAACGCATCGAGATAGGAACGATTGGTCGGCAGGCTGGCGGCGAGCGCCCGGCCACGCTGTTCCGCCTGGCGCAGCAGCGGCTCGACGGTGCTGGCTGCGTCCGCCTGCACCGGCGCCTGCGCGGGTGCCGGGAAGCCCATGCCGTAGAGCACATATTGGTAACTGGCCGCCGGAAAGATCTCGTCGGCCATCGGCAGATCGGCACGCGACGGCGCCTGGTGCCGCCAGATCTGCAACAGCTCCGACAGGCGGGCCGGGATCGAGGCCGGATCCCGGTGGGCACGCCAATAAGGCTCCGAGCGCCGGCTCAGCACATAGTGAAGCTTCAGGAACTCGACGATGCGATCCCAGCGGTACAGGAACAGCGCGTTGAACCGGCGCGCGTGGATGTCCATGATGCCGCGGGTCACGGGGAAATTGTCGAGCAAGGCGTCGAGCGAGAGTTCGATCAACACGATCGCCGAGGCTTCGAGCGGCTCGAGAAATCCGGCGGACAGACCGACGGCGAGACAATTCCGTTCCCAGAAGCGCTGGCGGTGGCCGGAGCGGAAGGTCAGCCGGCGGAACGCTCCGGGATCAACCGGGATGCTCGGCGCAGTCTTGCGCAAATAAGCTTCGAGCGCCGCCGCTGCCGTGTCGTCGCTGGCATGGGCCGACGCATAGACGCATCCGATGCCTCGCCGGGTGGGGAGGCCGATGTCCCAGATCCATCCGGCGGAATGGGCGGTTGCGCATGTCTGGGATGCGATCGGGCTCTCCGGCGCGACCGGCACCTGCACGGCAAGCGCGCGATCGTTGAACAGCACGTCCCTGCGATCGACGAACGGAACACCATAATGTTCGCCCAGCAACAGGGCTGAATGTCCGCTGCAATCGAGGAAGAGGTCGCCTTCTACGGTGCCCGTCGATCGAGTCCCCACCCCCGCGATATCGCCGCTTGCGGCGGCTTCGACCGAGACGACGTGGTCGCGCACATGGCGGACGCCCAGGCGCTGGGTCGCGTGGCGCCTGAGCAGGTCGACGAGCTTGCCGGCGTCAAGATGATAAGCGTAATTCAGGGCACCGGCGAAATCGGCCATGGTCCGCTGACGGGGCGCCAGATTGAGACCGCAAGCGCGTGCCTGCGGGCTCACCGTCTCGGCGAAGCTGCGGGCATCCGACGCTTGCCAGGCCTGCACTACCGCATCCGGATCGGCCTCCACCGGCGGCGTGAAGGGATGAAAATACTGGTCGTCGGCTTCGCCCGAGACCCAGCCGTCGAAGCGGGAGCCCTGCTTGAACGCCGCGTCGCAGAACAGCAGGAATTCGGCTTCGGATATGCCGATGCGCTGAAGCGTTCGGCGCATCGTCGGCCAGGTGCCTTCGCCGACGCCGATGGTCGGCACGTCGGGGGATTCGATCAGAGTGACGTGGAGCGGCCCGGCAGGAGCCCGTTCGGTCCGCGCCGCGATCAGGCATGCCGCGAGCCAGCCTGCCGTCCCACCACCCACCACGACGACGCGCGTGACGGCCGCTTCGCGCGGCGGAGGCAGGTCTTGTGTGTCTCGCTTGTGCACCGAAGGCGTCCGAATTTTCCTTGTGCCGGCAATCTGCCCGCGCGAGGCAGGAAAAGCCACCCTGAGACGGGAGGCATTCGATCAGGAATGCCTCCCGCGCTTGTACGCTCAGAAGGTGAAGCGAAGCCCTGCCGAGTAGCGGGCATAGCCCGGCTGCGAGAAGGTCACGAAATTATCCGACCGGCGGTGACCGCGGCGCCGCTCGCCCGTCAGGTTGATCGCTTCAACGAAGGCGGTCAGGCCCGGGATGAACTCGTAGCTGGCGCTTGCGTCGACCTGGCCATAGGCCTCGACATAGGTCGGGTCGAACGCACCCCCGGCGTAGAACTCATCGCGCCAATTGTATGCGACACGCGCCTGTATGCCGCCCTTGTCGTAGAACAGCACGGCATTGGCGCTGTCGCTGAGGCCGGTAAGTGCGAACTGGCCGATGTTGGGGTTGATGTTATTGTCGTACGTCGCGTCGCCCCGGACGATGGTATAGTTCAGGATCGCTCCGAAGCCAGTGTTCCAGAACTGGTGCTGGACAGCGAATTCCCAACCGTGGATCTTGGCGGTCTGATCGCTGTTGAACGGCTGGTTGATCTTGAAATTGAAAGGGTTATCTCCGGCTATTCCAAAGATATTTCCTCCAAGGTATGTTACTCCATCGATGATGGTCGAGCCCGTTACGTCCGAAGAGTCCGGGAAGTTGCGCAGGATGTAGTCTTTCACCCGGATCGCGTCGGTCGTGCCTAAGGCTGCCACGGCCGCCTGGTAGCGTGGCCCGTCGCCGGGGTTCAGTAGGCCAAATGCTGGAGTTTCGATCTGAGTCGTTCCAATGAAGTCCTGCACGTTCTTCCGGAAGAAGCCGACAGAGACGTAGCTGTCCAGGCCATAATACCACTCCGCCGAAAAGTCGATGTTCTTTGACTTGTATGGAAGGAGGCCAGGATTTCCTTGACTTCCGGTGCCTCCGAAAATGCGTGGATTCGAGTCGATCGTCCGGCCTCCCTGGAGGTTCGCATAATCGGCGCGCGTTATCGTATGGCTATATGAAGCACGCAACTTGACATTTTCCAATGGCTCGATGTCAAAGTCGATCGCTGGCAGCCAATTATCGTAATGACCCCTGAAGCGCGTAAAATCGCTCTCGCCCGAGTAGATGATCGCGAACTCATTGGCGGAAGTCCACTGGGTGCCGGTCGGTATCGGAACCAGTGCACGGGAATCGACGCTTGTCTGATCGTAGCGGAGGCCCGCGATGACGTGCGCCCGCCGGCTGAATGCGTCGAAGCCGGCGTTCAACTGGATGTATGGCGAGATCGTCTTCTCGCGGATCCGACGATCGACCGTAAAGTCGGCAAGACAGGTGCCCGCCTGCGCCGAGCCGGTCCGGGGATCGCTGCAAATTTGATATTTGCTCTCGAGCAGGTCGGCCATCTGCTCGAAATTGAATACGTAAAGTGACGAAATCATGCCCGACGTGCCGGCGCCTGGCACCCCATCGAACTTGTCCGGCACGGAGACGAGGTCGAACAGGTCGTCGGGAGTTTGTGATGCTCCGCCGGGGAGCCCGTCCCACCTGTCGTTTTGAATGAAGCCGTAAGCGGAGCGAACCTTGTTGTCGACGTAGGAGAAGCCGACGTCGATGCTGTCGAGGAAATCGCCGTCGTGGTCGTAGCGGCCTTTCAGCTGCACCTGGTTGATCTCGTCCCGGAAGTAAGCGTTGCGGAACGAATCGCCCGTAGGCGTGATCAGTGCCGCGTTGAGCGGGTCGATGCCGGGGTACATCGTCACCGAGATGACCGGCAGGTCCTTTTCGAAATTTACCGTCTGGCTCTGCACGCCGAAGACTGCGTTTCCAAGCGAGGTGCTGGTGCCGTACTTGTTGGTCGGCTTGGATTCCGCCGTCGAGTGATGCGCATCTAGCGACACCGTGACTCGGCCGGGTGCCTCCCAGGTGAGGTTGCCGCCGAGCGATTTGTTCTCGGTCCGATTGGCCGTGAGCGCGCCGCTGTAGGAGAGATCCTTTCCGGGCCCGAATCGCTCCGTGTAGAAGATCGGACCGGCATTCGGACCATCCGTCCAGGAGCTGGACGTGCCGCCGCTTTCGGAGTTGAACCAGATGCCGACGCTGCTGTCGCGCACTTCGACGGTGTTACGCGAGTAGGTGTAGTCGACTGTGGCCGTAACCGAGTCGATCGGCCGAAATTGCAGCGCGACCTGTCCGTTGATCCGTTCACGCTTGATGTCGATGAGGTCGTAGGCGGCGCCTTGCGGAATCTCGTAGACGTCGTTCGGGCCGGGGCGATTGGTGATGTTCGCTGCGCCGGGCGTGCCGGGCTGCGGCAGCAGCCCTTCACTACCGATAAAGCCGTCACGGAAACCGACGCTGGCAGAGTTCACGCTCGCCTTGCGCTTCTGGTACGAGCCAGAGAACAGGATGCCGAAACGACCGTCCGCGAACGTATTTGAGAAGATTCCGGACACTTCGGGCGTGATCGGATTGCCCTCGTTGCGTGACGTGTCCATCACGCCCTTGACGGCGATACTGCCGCGCATGCCCAGCTTGTCGAGCGCCCGCGGCGTGCGAATGTTGATGCTGGAGCCGATGCCGCCGGACGGGACGGCCGCCCTGCCGGTCTTGTAAACCTCGACCGCTGCGATGCCCTCGGACGCGAGATTGGCGAAGTCGAACGAGCGGGAGGCGGGCGCGCTGGCGCCATCGCCAAGCGAAGCGGTGGGCATTTGCCGACCGTTGAGCAGGACCAGATTATATTCCGGACCAAAGCCGCGAACGGTGACGGTGGAACCCTCGCCATTGGCGCGGTCGATCGAGACGCCGGGTATGCGCTGCAGTGACTCGGCGAGATTGGTGTCCGGAAACTTCCCGATATCTTCGGCTGAGATCGCGTCGACCACACCCTGGGCGTTACGCTTGATGTTCGCCGCAGCCTGCAAGCTGGCGCGAATGCCGGTGACGACGATCTCGTCGCCATCGGCCGGACCCGCCTCCGCGGCCTGCTCGGGAACCTCGGAATCGCCCGGTGCCCCGACGGTGTCGTTGGCATCCTGCGCGGCGGCAATGCCTGGCACGGCGGCGATCGCAAGTGCCGAGGCGCCGATGACGAGATGCGAAAGCGAACGAGCTCGGAAGCTGCGCATAGATCCTCCCCTGATTTTCTGACAGCGCTGTCTTGCGATGCCGTTGTGAACGTTCACTCTCGGAAGCAGGGGAGCCTGTCAAGATCTATTGAGGGTCCGAAACGGAGAAAATGAGAACGTTATCAGCAAACGGTTTCAAGCAGCGCACGAATGCTGGAAACCTGTGACCGCGCTGCAACGCATATCGGTCATGCGCGCTCTTAGAATGCCGTCCCACAAGGGGCCGTCATGCCACCGAGTCGGATACCATGCCGAGGCACTGCGGCAGGCGGTCGTACGCAACAATGCTGCGCTCCCGCCGCGGGAGCGCAGCCTTCCGGACTGTTCAACGAAGGTGCGGCCGCGTCAGAAATCCTTGCGCAGCAGCAGCCCCGCATAGCGCTTGTCGTCGCGCGGCACGAAGCGCGTCGAGCCGGCGGCGGATCCGTTCTGCAGGAAGCTCGAATAGCTCTCGTTGGCGATGTTCTTGACGAACAGCCGCGCCTGCCAGTCTCCCGGCGTCGACAGCAGGGCGATGCTGGCGTTCCAGATCGCGTAGGCGGGCTGGATCGTGTGCGCTGTCGCCGACAGGTTATATTGCGTCTCGGTGCGGAACGAGATGTCGGACTGGAGCTCCAGCTGCAGGTCCCCGCTCACCGCGAAGCGGTATGCAGCGTTGGAGTAGAGCTTGAACTTCGGCGCGAACGGCAGCGGCTCCCCGTTGATGTTGCAGCTCGTCGGCGCCCCGACCGGGCAGTTGAATTCGCGGACCTCGGCATCGGTGTAGGCCGCGGCGATGTCGATCGTGAATCCGCGCGTCGGCCGCAGCGTGAAATCGCCCTCGATGCCCTGTGCGCGGACCGAACCGGCGTTGATCAGACGGGTGACCTGCAGCCCCTGGACGGTGTCGGCAAAATTCGCCTGATAATCGTCGAAGTCGGTGCGGAATGCCGCGAGGCTGTAAGAGAAGCTGCGGTCTGCGGTGTTGCCCTTGATCCCGAACTCGAACGCCTTCGACGTTTCCGGCTTCAGCGGCACTTCGTCGAGCGGCACCACCGGCCCTGCCAGCGAGTTGGTGGTGTTGAGCGAGCGCATGTTGAAATAGACGTTGTAGCCCGGACCCTTGTAGCCGCGCGAATAGGTGAAATAGGTCTGCGCGCGCTCGCCGAGGTCGAGCTGCAGGCCGAGCCGGTAGCTGTCGCCGCGCTCGCTCAATTTGCCAGTGGCATTGTGGTAGGAACGGATGCCCGGGCGATCGAGCGCGGGGTTGATCGCACCCTGGTTCGTCGGATCGTTGGTCGACGTGCGGACGTGATAGAAGTCGATTTCGTCCCACACCGATCGATAGCCGGCGATGCCGCGGAAACGCTCCGTGAAGTTGATGTTGGCTTCGCCGAACAGGGCGTAATTGTCGTTGGTGATCCCGTAATTGGCGACCCCGGTGGTGGTGACCGGTCCGGGCAGGGTGGTGATCGTGCGCTGGTAGCGCTCGTCGGTGTCGGCATGCAGGTAATAAGCGCCGAGCACATAATCGATCAGACCGCCCTTGGGCGAAGTCAGCCGCAGCTCCTGGGAGAATTGGCGGGAGTCGACGTCGCCGAAATCCTCGCCCTGGGGAAATCCGACGGCGAGGGTTGCGATGCCGTCGAAATCCTGGTGCTGGCGGTTCAGCCATTTGCGCCAGGCGGTGATCGCGGTCAGCTGATACTCGCCGAGGCCGAGTTCGCTGGTCAGCGATACGCCGAAATTCTTGTCGCGGACATCGGCGTTGAAATTGTTCGCGGCGGTGCGGTTGGTCGGAGAGGCGACCACGCCAAGGCCGGCGAGGATACCGGCGAGTGCCGGTGAGTTATTGACGACGCCCGTCGGATAGACGGTCTGCGACGTGCGCTCGTAGATCGCGGTCGGCACGATGTCGTGCGAATTGAGATAGTCGCCGATCAGCGTGAAGCTCAGGTTCGGCGCCGGCGTGAACAGCAATTTGCCGCGGGCGCCATAACGACGGAAGCCGTTGACCTCGTCGCCGGTGACGATGTTGCGGGCGTTGCCGTCGAACTTGGTGTACAGGCCGCCGATCAGTGCCTTGAGCGTGCCGGGGATGATCGCGCCGGACACGCCGGCCTTGACCCGATATTCTTCGTCGGTCGTCGCTCCGACTTCGCCGAACGCCTGGAGCTCGTCGGTCGGATTGCGGGTGACGATGTTGACCACACCGGCGCTGGCATTCTTGCCGAACAACGTGCCTTGCGGCCCGCGCAGCACTTCGATCCGCTCCACTTCGCCGAGATCGAGCGTCGACTGACCCGGGCGCGTGAGGACGACTCCGTCGAGCACGGTCGAGACCGATGGCTCGACGCCGGGCGAGGTGGTGATCGTGCCGACGCCGCGGATGAAGATCGTTCGGTCCTTGTTGGACGCGCCGGTGCGGAACTCCACGGTGGGCACGGTGGTGCTGATATCCTGGATGTTGTGGAGCTGGCGGTCGTTCAGGGAGTCGCCGCTGATCGCCGTGATCGCCACCGGTACGTCGAGCACGGATTCGTTGCGGTAGCGCGCGGTGACGATGATCTCGCCTTCCTCGCTTGCGGGCGCCGCCTCGGGCGCCGCACTCTCGTCCTGCGCCTGCGCGAAGGCCCCGGCCGGCGCGACCAGGCTGCTCGCGAGTAGAAGGGCGCGAAGCGCGCGGAAGCGGTGATAAGGCTGCATGAAACGTCTCCCCGTATGTTATGTCGACCAATTTGGTAGAGAATCAACTTTGCGCCGTCAATGCGCGCCGGCGAGCCTGATTTCCGGACCGCTCGGCTCCGCACGCCGGATCACCGGGAGCAGCAGATGGATCCAGCCGAGAGCGAGCAGATACGAGCTTGCGGCGAACAGGAAGAGCGGCCCGTAGCCAAGCCCCGCGGCAAGGACGAGGCCGGCGATCTTGGCGATCGCCATGCCGCCGAGATTTCCGCAGAAGGCGCCGAAGCTGGTCACCCGGCCGACCTTGGCCCGCGGCGTGACGTCGGCGATCACGGCGAACAAGGTGGTCGAGAAAGCCTGGTGGCCGCCGAGCGCGAGCGCCAGCAGGAGCACCGACGGCCAATAGGAATCAAGCTGCAGCGCAAGCGGCAGCGGGGTGACGCACAGCGCCGCCACGAGCATCACGCTCTTTCGAACCGCGTTTTCGCTGCGGCCGCGATTGAGCAGATAGGCGGCGGCGGAGCCTGCGATCAATGATCCGATTGCGGATCCGCTGTAGGCGATGGCAAGCGGCGGCCCGAGTTCGGTTCCCGAAAGCCCGAACTGGCGATTGAAGAAATCCGGCATCCAGAACAGCATCAGCCACCAGGTGGAATCGGAGAGTATCTTGGCAACCGCGATCGCCCAGGTGCGGCGTTCGGTAAGGATCGGGCCGTAGGGGGCAACGGGCGCGTCGGCGTCGGCTGCATCTGCCGGCTGCGCGGTGTCGGAAAAGCGGATGCCCCTGGTCGCCAGCAGCCAGGCCGCGGCCCAGACGAGACCGGCAAGGCCGGCGATGACGAACGCCGATCGCCATCCCCAGAGCGCGGCCACGGCAGGGATCAGCAGAGGGGTCACGATCGCGCCGAGGCTGTTGACGCCGTTGAGCAGTCCGAAGGCCAACGAGCGCACGTCCGGCGGGAAGATGGTCGCGATGCTCTTGATACCGGTCGGCGTTCCCATCGCTTCGGTCGCGCCGAGCGACGCGCGGACCAGGATGAACTGTGTGAAGCTGCTCGCCCATCCATGCGCCATCGCGGCGAGACTCCAGGCGGCCACGCCGACCGGATTGGCCCATTTGATGCCGAGCCGGTCGACGATCGCGCCGGTGAACAGAAAGCCGATTGCGGCGGCGCCCTGGAACCAGGCGGCGAGCGAACCATAATCATTGTCGCTCCAGCCGAGATCTGCCGAGATCACCGGCTTCAGCACCGATATGATCTGGCGATCGACGAGGTTGAGGATCCCTGCGCTCAGCACGAGCACGAACAGCAGCCAGCGGCGGCGCGGCGACATCGTCACGCGAAGGCCACCTGGCGGCCGTGCGCGAGCAGCCGCACCGCATTGCGGCGCGGTTCTCCGGAGGCCGGATTGAGAAGCGGCTCGGGCGTGTATTGCGCGAGATAGACGCGGCGCGGCGCGGCGCTCCGATTGGTGCCGCTGGCGTGGAGCAGCAGGCTGGAAAAGGCGACCACGGTACCCGCTTTCGCTTCGATCGCGACACCTGCGTCTGGCGGAGATGCGGCGAGGTCGTTGCTGCCCGCGCGGCGCGTGTGCGGAAGCAGGCCGCGGTGATGGCTGCCGGGGATGATGGTGATCGTGCCATTCTCGATCGTCGCATCGTCGAGCGGGCACCAGCAGGTGAGGTATGGCCTGTGCTCCGGCCCGCCATTGCCGACGACATAGCCGGAATCCTGGTGCCAGCTGAACGCCATCCCCTGTTCGGGCCCTTTCACGACATATTGATCGAGGAAGAAATAGGCGTCGCCGCCGAGGGTCGCGCGGCAAATGTCGGCCATGGCCGGGCTGAACAGCATTCGCCGCAAGGCGGGGCGCTCGCGCTGGCACTCATTGGCGAAATAGCGGCTGCCGCGGTGGCTGATCCCCAGACAATCGGTGCCTGCCTGGTCCATGCGGGCGTTCTCGCGAGCGACGAAGCCGTCGCATTCGTCGCGCAGAAGCGTCAGCAGATCCTCGTCGAGCGCCGCTTCGAACACGGCATAGCCGTCGCGCGCGAAGTCATCTTTCCGTCCCTGATAATCCATGGACCCTCCCGCGCCGAAATTAGGCGGCGGCGGGAGTCGGCACCAGTGAGATTCTTTTTGCCCGACGCCGCGCGCGCGTGGCCGATATTGCCAAAGTCGGCCCCGATTTTGGCAGAAACAACCTGGGAGCCGGGCTCTTGGTCAGCCGGCCTCGAGTGGCCCATGGTCGAGGCGTGGAAGGACGTGACGTGCGAACAGATCGGCTTCCGCCGCATGCGGGTAGCCCGACAGGATGAAGGCATCGATGCCCTCGGCCCGATAGGCCTGCAGCTTGGCGAGCACCTGATCGGGATCGCCGACGATCGCAGCGCCGCAGCCGGAGCGTGCTCGGCCGATCCCGGTCCACAGATTGTCTTCCGCATAGCCCTCGCGGCTTGCCGTCTCGCGCAGCTCCGCCTGGCGGCGGACTCCGGCGGACTGGCTGTCGAGCGACTTGGCACGGATCGCCGCGCCTTCGGCGTCGTCGAGCCGCGATAGCAGGCGGTCGGCGGCCGCGCGCGCCTCCGCTTCCGTCTCGCGCACGACGACATGGACCCGGTAACCGAAGCGCAGGCTCCTGCCGTGGCGGGCGGCACGCGCGCGCAGATCGGCGACGATCTCGCGAACGGCCTCCATCCGGTCCGGCCACATCAGGTAGACGTCGGCGCCCTTGGCGGCGGCTTCGCGTGCGTCGTCCGACAGGCCCCCGAAATAGAAAAGCGGGCATGCGCCGGAGACGGTGGTGACTCGCGGCGGATCCAGCTTGAGTTTCCAGAAGGTCCCGTCGTGATCGAGCGGCCGGCCGTCGAGCAAGGTGCGCAGGATGTGCATCGCCTCGAGCGTGCGCGCATAACGTGGCGCGCTGTCGAGTTTCTCGCCGGGAAGGTCGCTCGAGATGATGTTGACGGTGAGGCGTCCGCCGAGAATGCGGTCGATGGTGGCGATCTGACGAGCGAGTTGCGGTGGCCAGCTCTCGCCGATGCGCACCGCCATCAGCAATCGGATGCGACGGACCAGCACTGCGATCGCCGCAGCGAAGGCAGTGGTGTCGATGCCGAGGGCATAGCCGGACGGGAGCAGCACATTGTCGAAACCCCCGGTCTCGGCCTGGAGAACGATGTCGCGGCAATGTTCCAAGGTCGATCGCAGCCTTTCGTCTGGAACGCCGAGGAACTCGTAATCGTCGTCGCACAGGGCGGAAAACCAGCTGACTTCACATCGGTCCACGACATTTCCTTTCGAGCGCCACTTGGCAATTGATCGGCCCTTGCAGCGCCGGCGCGATTTGGGAAGAGGGCTCCCGAAGCGATCTCTTGCACAGGAAAAGCGTCGATGGGAGACCACATTCGTTACGGCATCGTTGGCACGGGCATGATGGGCGGCGAGCATATCCGCAACATCCGCCTGCTCGACGACGTCTCGATCACTGCGATCGCCGATCCGGTCGAAAGCTCGCTCGATTGGGCCGCGCAGTCGCTCGGCGACCAACAGCCGGCGCGGTTCCGCTCGGCCGAGGAACTGGCCGAGAAAGGCGAGGTCGATGCGGTCATCGTCGCCTCGCCCAACTTCACCCATCGCGCGGTGCTCGAGCCGTTGTTCGACCGGGGCCTGGCGATTTTGTGCGAAAAGCCGCTGGCGACGACGATCGCAGACGCGGACTGGATCGTCGAGCGCGCGGCGAGGAACCCGGCGCCGTTCTGGACGGGTATGGAATATCGCTACATGCCTCCGGTCGCGCGGTTCATCGCCGATGTCCATGGCGGCCGCATCGGCGCGCTGAAGATGTTGTCGATGCGCGAGCATCGCTTTCCCTTCCTGGTCAAGGTCGGCGACTGGAACCGTTTCTCGCGCAACAGCGGCGGCACGATGGTCGAGAAATGCTGCCATTTCTTCGATCTGATGCGGCTGATCGTCGGCGCGGAGGCCGAGCGTGTCTATTGCTCGGGCGGGATCGACGTGAACCATCTCGACGAGCGCTATGACGGCGAGACCCCGGACATCCTCGACAACAGCTACACGGTGGTCGATTTTGCCAACGGCGTTCGCGCCATGCTCGATTTGTGCATGTTCGCCGACGGCGCCGAGCACCAGGAGGAGATTGCCGCCGTCGGCGATGCGGCGCGGCTCGATGTCCTGGTGCCGCCGGGCGATCTCGTCTTCTCGCCGCGCGTCGGCTTCGGCGCGCCCAAGCAGGTCGTTCGCGAACATGTCGCGGTGGACGATATGGCGATGGAGGCGGGTTCGCACCACGGCGCCACCTTCTACCAGCACGCCGCCTTCGCCCGGGCCGTCCGCGGCGAGGGACCGGTGGAAGTCACCGCCGAGGACGGGCGGCGGGCGGTGTTGATCGGCGCAGCGGCGGAAATCAGCGCGCGGGAGAAAAGAGCGGTGGAAATGCGCGAACTGGATACGACTGGGTAAACGTTTATCCGTTCGGGCTGAGCCTGTCGAAGCCCACTCTTCTGTTGCTCAAGCAGGGGAAGGGGAGGGCTTCGACAGGCTCAGCCCGAGCGATGATCGGGCGCCGAACGGGCTCAGGCACCCAAGTTACGCGCCGATCCCTCGCGCAATTTTCGCACCAGGTCGCTCAATGTCTCCGCCGGCGCGCGGAAGAAGCGGGGCGGGAACGGGGCCGCCGCCGGTCCCTTGGGGTCGCGCAGCTCGTTGCGGACGCCTGCATCGGCGCTGAGCGGGATCGCCATGCCGCCGGTCTGCTCGAGAATGCCGAACAATTTCTTGCTCATCGTCTCGGCAAGCGCCTCGTGGCCAGGTCGCGCGAGGAGGTTGTTGGCCTCGTGCGGATCGGCGTCCAGATCGTACAATTCGTCGATGTCCCAGATGCCGTGGAAGTGCATATATTTGTACCGGTCCTCGCGCAGCGCATGGACGGTCGGAGTCTGCGGGAAATTGCGTTCCCAATAATATTCGTAGAGCAATTCGCTGCGCCACGGCACGGACTTGCCCTGGGCGAGCGGCAGCGCGTTCGAACCGGCCATGTCCTTCGGCGCGGCAAGCCCCGCAGCGGCGAGCAGGGTCGGGGCGACGTCGATATTGGCGACGACCTCCTGAACGGTCCGGCTTTGCTTGCCGAACAAGGCCGGGCAGCGCGCCAGCATCGGAATGCGCATCGATTCCTCATAGGCGGCGCGTTTGTCGATCAGCCCGTGCTCGCCGAACATGAAGCCATTGTCGCCCATGTAGAGGATCAACGTTTCGTCGAGTTCGCCGCGCTGCGCGAGCAGATCCATGATCCGTGCCAGCCCTTCGTCGACGGCGAGCAACGTCTCCATGTAGCGCTTGTAATAGTCGCCGACATCGAGCGTGCCGTGATAGGGATATCCGACGCCGTGCCAGCTGTTGCGCTGGTTCTCGACCCAGGCGGGGCGCCCCGCCGCGCCGGCCGCCATCGTCGGGGGAGTGCGATAGGTCTCCTTGTCGTAGCGGCCCTTGTGACGCTCGGCGGGGATGAATTCGGAGTGGACCGCCTTGTGCGCAAGGTGGAGGAACCACGGCTTGCTGCGGTCCCGCTTGTCGATCCAGTCGAGCGCATACTCGGTCAGTTCGTCGGTGATATAGCCTTTTTGCGGCACGCGCTTGCCGTTGACGTTGAGCCCGTCGGCACTCGGCAGATAAGTGCCCTGGCCCTTGAAGCTCACCCAATGGTCGAAGCCCGGCTGCGGCTGATCGCCTTCGTCGCCCATATGCCACTTGCCGATGAATCCCGTGGCGTATCCCGCGGCCTGGAGATGCTGCGGGAAGAACACCAGGCCCGGCGGAATCGGGTGATTGTTGTCGACGACCTTGTGCTGATGGGCATAGAGGCCGGTGAAGATCGAAGCGCGCGACGGCGAGCACAAGGCAGTGGTGACGAAGGCGTTGCGGAAGTGGACTCCTTCGCGCGCGAGCCGATCGAGCGTCGGCGTGTCGCCGAAGCTCTGCGCGCGCATGAAACCCATCGCGTCGTAACGATGGTCGTCGGTCAGCACGACCAGGATGTTGCGCGGCCGCACGCCCGGGACGCGCTCGAGGCGGAGGTCGGCCCGTTTGCGCGGCGCCGCGCCCGCCAGCGCCGCCCAGGAAAACAGGCCGAAGGCGCCGCCGCTTCCGGCCAGCAGAACACCCCGGCGATTCACATCCTTGGTCATCGATTCGTCACTCCGTCGTCCGCGCATCGCTGCGGCATGGGCATAGCTATTCACTGTTGATACCGGCGGCAATCGAGCGCTGTTGAAACTCGATTCCAACGGTGCGCGCCGGCCGATAACACGCGCCTTCCCACGGTCGCTCACACGCATTCTGCCTAGCGCAGCCTCTCCGCCGGCGCCTCGCATCTGCCGGCACATCCAGCGAGAGCAGGGAAAGGCAAGATCATGAACAACGGCAAGCTACACGCGCAAGGCAAGACGCAGGTGAAGAAGGATGACGAACCGCAGGGCTTCAGCCTGGCGGCGGTGAACGCGACGTTCATTCCGGCGGCGGGGGTGTTGAGTACCATCGCCGACGGGCTCGACAACAATGTCGTCGTCGCCCGCGATGCGGCCGGCAGTTTGAACGTCAACGGTGGCGCGGTTCCAATCGTCGGGGGAAGCCCGACGATCGCCAATACCCGGCTGATCCAGATGTTCGGCCAGGGCGGCAACGACGTCCTCACCCTCGACGAGCGCAATGGCGCGCTGCCGGACGCCAATCTGTTCGGCGGCGCCGGCAACGATACGCTGACTTCCGGTTCTGGAACCGACCTGCTCTTCGGGCAGGCGGGCAATGATATCCTGCTCGGCAAGGGCGGTAACGACCTGCTGTTCGGCGGCGCAGACAACGACACGCTGATCGGTGGCACCGGCGACGATCAGATGTTCGGCGAAGCCGGCAACGACCGCATGATCTGGAATCCGGGTGAGGGTACCGATCTGATGGAGGGTGGGGCCGGCATCGATACTGCGGAAATGAATGGGAATAATGGCGCCGAAAGCTTCACCGCAACGGCGAACGGCACCCGCGTTCGCTTCGACCGGGTGGCGCCCGCACCCTTTGCGCTCGACATCGGCACGACCGAAGATCTGGTCGTCAACATGAACGGGGGCGACGACAGCTTCTCGGCGGCCGGCAATCTTGCGACACTGATCAGGCTCACCGTCGATGGCGGCACTGGCAACGACAGCATCCGCGGCTCCAACGGCAATGACATCCTGCTCGGCGGAGACGGTGACGATTTCATCGACGGTCAGCAGGGCGCGGATATCGCCTTGCTCGGCGCCGGAGACGACGTCGCCGCATGGGATCCGGGCGACGGCAACGATGTGATCGAAGGGCAGGCGGGCTTTGATACGTTCGTCATGAACGGATCCAACATCGCTGAGGGGATGGCGGTCTCGGCCAATGGCGGCCGTATTCTCTTCACCCGCAACGTCGCCAACATCGTCATGGACCTGAACGACGTCGAGGCGATCAATGTCAATGCGATCGGCGGGGCCGACACGATCACCATCAACGATCTGAGCGGCACTGACGTAAGCGAGGTCAACGTCAACCTCGCTGCTCCCGGCGGGACCGGCGACGGCGCAGCCGACACGGTCGTCATCAACGGCACCGGCGGAGACGACGTCGTGTTGGTGTTCGGAAATTCTGGCGAGGTGACCGTTCTCGGCTTGGCCACCGAGTTGCACATCACCGGGTTTGAGGCGGGCCTTGATCGGCTGGTCTTCAATGGGCTCGGCGGTGACGACATCGTCGATGCTTCAGGACTCGCTTCGAACGGCATCCTGCTCACCCTTGATGGAGGGACCGGCGACGACATTCTGATCGGCGGCGATGGAAACGATGTTCTGCTTGGAGGCCTTGGCGAAGACGTGCTGATCGGCGGACCCGGGCTCGACATCCTCGACGGAGGGATCGAGGCAGACGTGGAGATCCAGAGTCTGGTCGATTTCAGCCCATCGGCGCTGCCGCCGATCCTCGCTTCACCCGAGATGCTGATCGGCTGACCCGCGGGTTTGGCCGGGCGCCCGCTCGCAACCCCCGGGGCGGGCGCTTCCTTTCAACGGAAAACTCCCTCCAACGAGACGGATACCATCGTCTTGCGCCGCGTTCAGGAAAACTTGGGTAAAGGTGTTGGAGCGGGATTTGTCGACCAGAGTAGAGAAGGCGACGAGACTTTCAGCAGAGCAGCCCGCCGCATCGACCCCCCAAGGTTTGGCCGATCGCAAGGAGTTGGCGTTCATCGCCATGGAGCGCACACGCATGCCGATGGTGGTGACGGATCCGCGGCAGCCGGACAATCCGATCGTGCTCGCAAACCAGGCCTTCCTCAATCTCTCCGGTTACTCCGCGGACGAGGTCGTGGGACGGAACTGCCGGTTTTTGCAGGGGCCGGACACCAACGAGCGCGCGATCGGCGCGATCCGCGATGCGCTTGCGTCGGAGACTGAAATCACGATCGAGCTGCTCAATTATCGCAAGGACGGGACCAGCTTCTGGAACGAGCTGTTCCTCAGTCCCGTGCATGATGACGACGGCCGGCTTCTCTACGTATTCGGCTCGTGCAAGGACGTCACCCGGCGCAACGAGGCCAACCATCTCAAGGCCGAGGAGCATCGGCTGCTCAAGGAAGTGGATCACCGCGCCAAGAATGCGCTCGCTCTGGTTCAGGGCATCGTCCGCCTCAGCTCGGCGGAAGATCCAAAGATCTATGCGGAATCGGTGCAGGGGCGGGTCGAAGCTCTTGCGCGTGCCCATTCGATCCTTGCCGCCGGAAATTGGCGCGAGGTGCCCTTGCACCGGGTCGTTACCACGGAAGCGGAGCCGTTCGGGCGCTCCCGCATCTCTATCGAAGGCCCCGAGTTGCTGCTGGCGGCCGAACAGGTTCAACCGCTGATGCTCGTGTTGCACGAAATGTTTTCGAACGCCGCCAAGCACGGGGCGCTCTCCGCGAGCGCGGGAGTCGTCTCGATCCTCTGGCGCAAGGCCGAAGACGGACGGATCGTGCTGGAATGGCAGGAAACCGGCGGCCCTTCCATCGACGCGGAGCCGAAGCCCAGCTTCGGTTCGATGTTGATCGAGACGACGATGAAGCGCCAGCTCGACGGCCGGGTGGGTTTCACCTGGAAGGCTTCGGGTCTCGAGAGCCGGCTGGAGATCGCGCCGATGTCCCCTCGCGGCGTTCCGGCCCGTTAGCCGGAGGTCGATTTCGATCGCGTTTTCGCCGGTAAAGCCGATTCACTCCTATAGAGGAGGTGTGGAGCCCGTCGGGGCATTTCGCGCAGCTCCTGCGGCATAAGCGCCACATCCGCATCACCCCTTACGTAGCCTCCCGGATCTGTGAATCCGCCGCGAGATCATGCATTTCAAACACGTCGGCCGGGAACAGGCGCTGGCCGACGAATGCGATGATCCGAGGAGAGACGAAGTGACCGCCAGCGTATCCAAGACCACGATTGCTCTGGAAGCTCTCGTCGCGGACGTTATCGCCAATCGCGCCGATGCCGGTGCCAGGCAAACCGGCCGTCAGCGTCTCAACACGGATCGTGCCTTTGCTTCGATCCTTAAGCTCATCGCTCCGCGTATTCGTCACTTCACCCGTCAATATGGTCTGGTTGCGCATTGGGAAGACGCTGAGCAGGCTGCCGCGATCGCCGTTCATCGCGCCATCGAAGCCTATGATCCGGCCAAGGCGCAGTTCACCACCTTCGTCAATTGGCAGATCCGCGGCGAGATGCAGAGCCTGCGCTTCCGCCTGATGACCGACCAGCGCTCGTCGGCGAAGAAGGTCGAGGCGCTCACCGTCTCGCTTCAGGATCTCGGCCGCAGCCACGACGGTGAGGATATGCCGTTCGAAGCCACGATCGAGGACGAGGATGCGCTCGGCGCCACCGAGGCCGGCGCCTCCGCCTATCTTGCAAAGGGTGCAACGGCGGCCCTGATCGACGACTATATCGACCATCTCCGTGCAGTCGGCATCGAGCAGCTGAAGAAGCGCCCGCGTGCCAAAAAGGCGATCGAGAGCCAGCCCGGCGACATCAAGGATCAGCTTCCGGTCCGCCGTCCGCGCTTCCGCGAGATCGACCCGGTCGAGCTCGCCGGCCTCGAGCAGAAGCTCGTCCGCAACCGCGCAATCGTCGAGCGCCGTGTGTTCGAAGCCGGCACGCTCGATGCGCTGGCGCTCGACACCGATCTCACCAAGGAGCGTGTCCGTCAGATTACCAAGCGCGCCGCCAAGACGATGGGCGAGCTGGTCGCGGGCAGCTCCAAGTTCCAGGTGATGGCCGAATACAAGGCTGCCGCGGCCGGTAAGGCAAGCGCCCGCACCGCGACCGGCAATGTCGTCGCGATCGGCGCCTTGCCCGCGCAGACTTTTGTTCCTGCACCGGAAGACGCGCGTCAGGCAGCCTGAGAGGCGCGTAGCTGAGCAGCTCGTTTCCGGGGGGCAACGATCGCCGTTGCACTGCCAGCCGATCAATCGACGAACTTCGGCACCACCGCACGGGGGCTGACGCCGATCCATTGGCGCTTGCTATCCGCAGGGGCGAGTCGCCTTGGGTGGATTATCGACGATTAAGCGCGCGGCTTTCACGCTCGATTCACGCATCCGCCTGCTGTCTCGCACGCTCCATCTGCAGACCCGAGATAGACGCTGCGACCGGTCCGGTTGCGGCGCTGTCGATAAGGATCGTGAGATGAAGCTACGCCAGGTCTCGGCGCTGCCGGCATTGCTTGCGGCAACGGCCGCTATGGTCCCGCTGCAGGCGCAAACTGTATCCGTCGCCGCGCCGCCGTCTCCAGCCGAGCGCAGGCCATTGCCTCCGCCCAGTGCCGCCGACACGGCACTGACCTGCGCCGAACTCGGAACCGAGATCAATGGTCTCTACGCGTCGCTGAGCGGGCAGGCGCAGGCGCTCAGCGACACGATGGACGGCGTCATTCAGCTTCACAAGGACAATGCGGCAGACGTCGCGGCGACGGCAAGAGCCGCAGAGGCCCGCGCCGCGCTCTCGGGGCTGACCGACCTCGCCAACGTCATCCCGGGCGCCGGCATGGTCGCTGGCGTCACCGCCTCCGCGGCACTCTCGGCGGCGACCGGTCCGTTGAGCACCTCCGGCAAGATCGCGGAGCAGCAGGCCGCGCTGCGGTCTTTGGAGGAGAGGATGAAACAGGTCAAGGCGCACGCGTCCAGGGCTCTCCCGGACGCGGCACGCCTCGAGCAATTGCTGGCGCTGAGCGTAGCCAGGCATTGCTGAGGCCCCGCCGGGTTCAGGGCACCACGAACGTCGTGGTGCTGATCCGGTGGAGGACGGCAACGGATCCGCCGGGCAGCTGGGCGCCGCCTTCCTCCTTCTGCGTCGCGGAGAGCAGATAGCGGCCCTGTTCACGGGTCGGCACGTCGACCTCTCCGCGCGCGTCGGTGACGAGCGTCTTCGACCATTTGTCCGGCGTGATGACGACGATCTTCGCAGCGGGAACCGGCTTGCCGTCGCGGATCAGCACGAAACGGGTGCCGTTTGCGCGTACGGGGGTGATCTCCAGCGGAAGCAACGCCTTGGGATCGCTGCGGCCGGCGCGCGCGTGATAGACGACACCCTCTTTCCGGGCGTCGGGTCCCCATGGCACGAACACGGTGTCGTCGGTGGCGCGAACGTCGCCGGCCGCGACCTCCACTTCGAGGTAGCCGGCCTTGCGGACCGGGGCGGCGCCGGCCGGGGAGAGCAGGCGCGGTGCCTTCAGTTTCTCGAATTCGGGATCGCCACCATCAGGCAGAGGCTCGGCAGGTTCGCCGAGATAGATGCGCGCCGGCCCGTCGCCGTCGCGCTCGATCCAGATTTCATGCGCTTCGGCCGTACCCGACAGCGCGAGCAGCACGGCCGCAAGTGTCTTCTTCATCGATCTTGCTCCTGAATGGACGAGGGAAGATTGCGGTCAACGATGCCCACGTCGCGGATCCTGCCGGCGACCGGGAACCAGGTTGAGGAACAGGAAAACGATCGCGGCACCGAGCATCGTCGCGCCCGTCCACAGGATCGGTCCGACGATGCCGCCGGCGACCGCCCAGGCGAGGGGCAAGGCACCGACAAGAGCCCCCCAGCCAGCGGCGCGCATCCGCTTCTTGCGCCTCGCCGTCGGGAATCGTCCGAGCCAGCGTTGGTGATGACCCTCGCTCGCGAGCCCGAACAGAGCGAAGCCGAGAATACAGAGCAGAAGGACGAGGATGGTCATTCGGCGGGCTCCAGGATCGGCGTCGCCGGCGCAGGGACGACCCGCCTGGCGCGGCTTTTCCGCAGTTCGGGACGAAAGCGCGCGACCCGAACCGCGATCGTTCCGGCGAAGAGCCCGAAGGCCGCGAGGGCGAGGTCGATTGCGGCGAGCATCCAATCGCCCGCGGCCAGCCAGGCGGGCAGGCCACGCTCCGTGGCCGCAACATTGTAGACCGGGATCGCGGCAAGCAGCGCGCCGGTGATGCCGAACAGAGCCGGCCATGCCGCCTTGGGGCGACAGGCGAGGGCGACGAGACCGGCAGCGGCCCAGGCGATGAAGAGCGCATGCACCTCCCACTCCGCACGGCCCCGCATTCCCGCCGGCAGCAGGCGGTTCGCCCACAACAGGCAGGCAATGCCGAGTGGAAAGCCGGCGATCACCGCAACGTTGAGCCGCTCGACGACTCGGAAGCCGAAATAGGGCCTTGCCGGATCGGGCAGCTTCTCCCGGCGCTTCACGGTCCACAGCACCAGGCCGCTCGCGACCATGGCGCTGCCCGCAACGCCGCACAGGAAATAGATCCAGCGCAGGCCGTCGTCGGCGAAGCGGCCGGCATGGAGGCCGATCATCGCACCCGCGGTCACCGCCGCCCCGCCCGGCGCGGGCGATCGCCACACCAGGCGGCCGGAGACGCCATCATAGGTAAGTCGCGGCGTCCGCGACGACAGCATCGAAGCGGAGCTTTGGCTCACCGTGATCCGCGCCGCGGCGTCGCCGGGATCGCTGACTTCGATGAATCCGGCGGGGGCGCCGAAGCGGCGCTGGGCGTCCTGCACCACGATGCGAAGATCGGCGAGCGGTGCTGCCCGGCCGGTCCGCTCGACCGCCTGCGCCTGCGGGAACAGGGCGTCGAAGATCCTTGCTTCGTCACTGTAATTGGCGACCACCGCCCAGGGCATCAGCATCGCCATTAAAGTGACCAGACCCGTGTAGGTGATCATCAGGTGGAACGGGAGCGCGAGAACCGCGGTGGCATTGTGCCCGTCGAGCCACGACCTCTGGCCCTTTGACCGGCGCAACGTGAAGAAGTCCCGGAAGATCTTCTTGTGAGTGACGAGGCCGCTGAGGATCGCAACCAGCATCATCATCGTCGCGAAGCCGACCAGCCATCGCGCCCAGATCACCGGCATGTAGTGAAGATCGAAGTGGAAGCGGTAGAAGAACTCGCCGCCGCGGGTCTCGCGAGCATGCGCCGGAGCGCCGTCCGCGCCGATCAGCGCCTGGTTGTCACGGCGGCCGCCGCGTCGCCGCGGCTCGCCCTTCTTGACCTGCGGTTGCCAGAACAGCTGTGCGCCCGGTGTCCGTGCACTGGGCATCGTGATGAACCAGCTCTTCGCGTCGGGCGCCTTCGACTGCAGAAAGCGCTGTGCGCCGGCGAGGACCTGCATCGGCTGCTCGACCCGGGCGAGTTCCGGCCGCATCCAGCGGTTCATGCCTTCGCGCCAGAAGGCGATCGTGCCGGCGACGAACACCAGGAACAGGATCCAGCCGAGCAGCAGCCCCGACCAGGTGTGGAGGAACGCCTGTGATTGGCGGAAGCCTCTGGTGTTGGTGTCCATGGTGTTCATGGCCGCCCACTCATCGCGATCGACGTCCAGGCGATCGTGCCGGCGGCTCCGCCGGCCAAAGCGAGCGTCCAGAAGGCCCGCCAGCCGCTGCGGGCGGCAAAGGCCCACATCGCGGCGACTGCGCAGATGACGAACGCGATCAGCGAGGCTACGATCGTGGCCTCGCTCCGTGCGCCGGGTAGCAGCCGGGCAATGGCCATCGCCCAAAGGCTGGCCACTGCATAACCGAGCGGTATCGCCGAGACCACGCGCAGGGCCATGTCGCCGCGGCGACGCCAGGCGCTCGCCTCGAAAGTGCCGGCCCTGCTCACGGGAAAGCGACCCTGACGGTCGCGAACACGGAGCGTGGGCTTCCGTAATAATTGCCCCGCCCTGTCGACGAGATCCGCGAATAATATGTGCGGTCGAGCAGATTGTTGACGTTGACCGATACGGACAGCTGCTCGCTGATCTTGTAGCCGGCGCGCAGGTCGAGGACCGCGTAGCTTCCCTGTCGAACAATCGACGAACGCGTGCGCAGGCTGCCATCGGCGTTGAACGCCGCGGGGTTGCCGCCGTGGGTCGCGCTGAACCAGGTGAGGCTCCCGCCAAGGCTGGCGCCCTTGAACGGCCCATCCGCCGGCGCGTAATTGGTGAACATCTTGACCATGTGCTTGGGGATCACCGGCACGAACGAGATGCCTTCGAACTGCGCGTTGGTGTCCTCCAGATATTTGTTGCGATTGTAGGTGTAGCCGCCGTTGACGCGCCAGCCCGGCAGGATCTCGCCATTGGCTTCGACCTCGATGCCGCGCGAGCGCACCTTGCCGATCTGGAGCACGACTCCGGGCAGATCGGGATCGCTGAACAGGCGGTTCGATTGAGTGATCTGATAGGCTGCGGCCGATAGTAGAAGGCGGTCGCTGAACAGGGCAAGCTTGCTCCCGGCTTCATATTGCGATCCGATCAGAGGCTGGATGTCGCTGCCGTCTGCCCGCGGCAGTGACGAGCTTTGGGGGGTGAAGCTGTCCGCATAGCTCGCGTAGACATTGAGCGCGTCGGTGATGTCCCAGACGAGCCCAACATACGGCGTGAAGCGTTCCTCGATGCTGTAGCCGGTCTGCGGCAGCAATCGGGGCAGCAATGTCGTGCTGTTCGTGTCCCACCAGGTGACGCGTCCGCCGCCGACCAGGGTAAGGCCCTGCACTGGCGACAGGCGCATCTGCCCATAGAGTCCGTATTGCTCGATCTCGGTCTCGGTGCCGCCATAGACCTGGGTGACCGGCCCGGCCGGTCCCTGGAACGGCGGCAACGGGCCGTAGGGATCGAGCGGCGGCTCTGTCGGGGAGACCGGATCGTAGACGTCGATCCGGGCATAATTGGAGAGTCGCGTGAAGTAGGAAAGCGAGGAGCTTGCCTGATAATCGGCGCCGAGGATCAGCGTCTGGTCGCGTCCGAAGGCAGAGACGCTGCCGATGCCGTTCACGTCGAACGAGCGGGTCTTGAGGAAGCTGTCGCCGCGATAGGCGATGTGGCTGGTGACGCCGTTGTTCGGCGTGATCGGCTGGTTGCCGATATAGGAATAGACGTCGATGCGGTCGACGTCGGTGACGAGCCCGGTTGCCCGCAAGCTCCACCGGTCGCTGATCTGATGGGCGAGCTCCACGAAGCCGGTCCAGCTTTCCGAGCGGAAGCGATTCCAGTCGGCGCCGAGATAGGTAGAGCGGGGAATGTCGAGCAACTGGCCGTCGCTGCCGTCGAGCCCGCCGATCAGGCCGGGGAGGCCGGACTGGATTGCCGGCTTGAAGCGATCGTAGGTGGCGCCGAAGGTGAGGGTGGTGCGAGCGTCGAGGTCGATCGATCCGACGGCGAATGCACCGATCCGGTTGCGATGCGCGACATCGAAGAACTGGTCCTGGTCCTGCAGCATCGCGCCGACACGGAGCCCGGCGGCGTCCCCGATCGGGGTAGACGCATCGAGCTCGAGACGGACATTGTCGTAGCTGCCGTAACCCGCAGAGCCCTGGATTCGCAGCGTGTCCAGCGGCCGCTTGCGCACCAGGTTGATGCTGCCAGCAGGGTTGCCCGATCCGCTGAACAGGCCGGCCGGCCCGCGCAGCACTTCCAGGCGATCATAGAAGAACAGATCCGGCACCACGGCGGGGAAGCCGAAGGCGAGGGTGGGCACGCCGTCCACCAGGTAATTGTTGATCGCAAAGCCGCGCGACAGGAAGGACGGATCCTCGCTGCCGACGCCGTTCACGGTGATCCCCGCCGTGGCGGTGAGTGCGTCCTCGAGCGTGAACAGATTCTGCGCCTCGATCTGCTCGCGATCGATCACCGTCACCGTATTGGGGACGTCCTTCAGCGGAGTCAGCGTCTTGCCGACTTCCTTGCCATAGCTCTTGCCGACAATGACGATCTCGTCGGCCGCATCCGCCGCGTCGATGCCGGCATCGGCTTCAAGGCTTCCGAAAGCGTCAGCCACTTCTCGCGCCGTGCCTGCAACCTCGCCTGCAAGAGCGGGCACCGCTCCACCGACCGCCGCAGCACCCGCAAGCAGCACACTCAAACTTCGCACGTCCTTTGACCCCCGTAATGATTCGTCAGGTGCTGATAGCTGTGGCGCTCTTGCGAGTCATTAGCATTATCAATAGCAGGGCGGTTATTCTCAGCAGCGGCTCATTCGATCGTCGCGTCCTATGATGCATCCTGGGGCGAGCAGGCTTTCAAATATGCCGGGCGGACCCAGGAACCAGATCGAGTGCTCGCGAGGCTGTGGCCGCCCGCGATGCAGATCGGATCAGGCGATCGGCGGCCGCGACGACTCCGTCGGAGAGAAGGTTATCGGAGTCACTGCCGGTGTGCGGCATCCGGAAGATGTCGCCGGGCTCGTCGATGCCGCCGTGGCGCACTCGGGAGGCTGGATCTCGTGGATGGCGACTATATCGCACGTTGATCCGGTGCGTCGCGGGATCGATCGGATGCGCTGCCGTTCGCCTGATGAAGCATCGGAGTGTTGCAGGGTCGGCCGGAGGGGAAGGAGCCGGCCCTGCATCGAGAGCGACGTCAGCCCACGTCCGCGGGCTCCGGAATACACGTGCCGACATAGCGGCTCTCGATTTTGATGTCGGTGTTCTCGATCTTCTGGCCAGGTACGCCCAGGCCGAGCTTGAGATCGGCGGTCATGTGGGTGCTGAAGTCGCCGGAATAGGTGCCCTGGAGCGTCGCATTGGCATGTTCGCTCGAGCAGACCGCATCGATCGCGATGGAGTTGCCGCTGCGGCGAAGGTCGAACTTCGAGCAGGATTTGGCATCGAGCGCGCCGAATTGCTCGAGCAGATTGTCCTCCGCCCCGATGCACACGGTTTCGGGCTCCTCCCCGGGTTCGTCCGTCGACGAGGTGGATCGCCAGAGGCCTGGCCGCAGCTGCGGCAGGGCGGAAACCTTCTCGCCGGCCTTTGCCTCCGCGGTGACGGTCGGGGCCGCCCCGTTGTCGGCATGGTCGGGTCGGCCGCAGCCGGCAAGCGGCAGAGACAGCGCCGTGATGACCGTCGCCATCAGGGCGAGGCGCGTGTTCGATTGAAGCATCTTGTTACGTCCTGTTCGGTCAGCGGCGAGTGTGCAGTGGCGGCGAGATCGCCTTTTCGTGCTCGCCGGGAGCAAGGCCGATCCAGAGCAGGAAGCCGAGCGCCAGGATCATCGACAATGTGCCGACCAGAACGGCAATTCCGCCGGGGACCATCGCGGTGCCGAGGAGCGCCGGGTTGGAGATGCTCGCCGCAGTGACGATGGCAAGCAGCGCGGAGACGGTGCAGAGGCCGATGGGCAGCAGCGCGATGGCCGGTGCGCGGCCCATGTCGCGAAGGCGACGCATCGCGAGGCAGGTCCACGGGTAAAGAAGCAGGATCGAGGCGATCGATCCGACGATCGGGATGAAGCCGAGCACGATGCCCGCTACGAGCAGCACTGCCCCCGCCACCCAGAAATCTCGTCGCGAGACACTGCCGTGGGCGGAGGTATAGAGCGGGAGGAGGTCTTGCATCTGGAATGGTCCTTTGATTGTGCGTGTGCGGGGGTAAGTGTCGCGCCGCGCCTAGGCAGGCGCGGCCGAGTTCATGATGGGGGGATCGTGCCGACGGATGGCAGTCACCAGTCCGGCTCCTCCGCGGGCGGTACGACCAGGGTGGCGGTGAGGGTGCCGTCGGTGACGGTGAACGGAGCCACTAAAGTGGGTGCATCGAACAGCACGCGCAGCCGCGCAGCCGCCCCGGGCTGGATCGGCGCCATGCCGGTCGGAGCGGCGCGCGGGCCGCGGATCGAGAAGGTCTCGCGGCGGCTGACGATCGCCTGTCCGGCGGCGCTGCGACCAGCGAAAACGAGGTTGCTTCCGCCGAGATACTGAAGCGCTGCGCTGCGATTTCGGGCCGTGAAGAACAACTCGAACTTGCCTCCGGGAACCGGTGACGCCTTGTCGAGCCGAACCTCGACATTCTTGAGCGGCACGAAAGCGGCGTTGGAGACGTCGGGCGCAGGCAAAGCGGGGCTGCGCAAGGCCGGATCGCCGGGAAGATCGAAGGTGGCGGGCGGGGCGCCGTTCTGTTGCACGGAGAGACTGACGAGGTTCGATCGGACGGCTTCCGGATCCAGCACGAACCGCAATTGCTGGGTGTTGCCGGGCGCTACATTGGGCATCAGCGCGAACGGGCGGGTCGGGCCGCTGCCCGGCATCCAGATCGCGCGGGTGCTGACGGCCAGTCCGTCGGCATCGGCGATCGACACGGTCCAGTCGCCGTTCGCGAGCAATTTCGCGGCCCGCGAATCGTTGCGCAGCGTCAACGTGACGCTGACCGCGCCTTTCGCCTCGACGGCGACCCTGTCGAGCCGCGCCGAGAATTCCCGGAGACGCGCAAAACCGTCCCTCCCTGGCCGGACCGGGGCTGCGGTGCTGCCACCGGCTCCCGGCTGCGACGGTGCATTGCCGGGCGCGTTCGGTCCTTCCCCGCTGCCCGAGGGGCCCTTCGCGCCGCCGCCACCACCACTCCCAGCACCAGCACCAGCACCAGCACCAGCACCAGCACCACCACTAGCACCACCACCAGCACCGGCGCCTCCACTTCCCCCCAGGCCGCCAGTCGTCTTCGAAGGGGGACTGCTGGGAGGCGAGCCTCCCAGCGGCCCGCCGGCACTATCGTCCAAGGCGAGCTCTTCGCCGCCATCTTCCTCTTCGGAGGGAGGCGTGCCGGCGGGAACAAGTTCGTGATATTCGCGCACTGTCTGGTGGCACGTCTTGCGGCCCCCCCAACTGATCTCGAAATCGCCACAGGGGTCGATGCGCTTGCGGGTCACCAGCACCCAGCCATTTTCGGGCTTCGCGATTTCGATCTCGTCGATGTGGGTGGTCTTGCCGGGCTTGCGGGCCTTGCGGGGCTTCTCGGGGATCAGCGGTGCCAGCGAATCGCTATCCTCCGGCACGAGGGGGGCAAGGAGATCGTCGTCGGATTGCGGCGGCGCCGGCGGGACCAATGGCGCCAGCATGTCGCTGTCGCTCGACTGACCGACAGCGGGCGCAGCGACGCTCGCCGCGGCGGCGGCGGCGAGGAGGGAGGGAAGCATTTTCGAACGGGCGCGGAACATCGGGTCGCTTTCAGCCTTGTGTCGGGTCGGCCGGTCGGATGTCCGACGGGCGCGTGTCGGCACGGCGAGACAGCGTCAAAATGGCGTGAAACTCGGTCCCCTGGGCTCTTTCGCATCACTGCGTGGCCCATCACTGCGCTGGCTCAACACTGCGATGGACGATATAGGCGCCGGTCTCGCGTAGCTTTTTGGGGTGTTCGGTGGGCGCGGATTCAGGCTGGCAGTTGCGCCTGCTCGACAATTTCAGGCTGATCGGCACCGCTGGCGACGTCCCGCTGAGCGCACGCAAGGCGGTGGCTTTGCTCGCCTATCTTGCAATGCAGCAGGACAGGATGGCGCGCCGCGAGGTGCTCGCGACCTTGCTCTGGGAAAATGCCGATCCCGCTCAGGCGCGGGTCAGCCTGCGTCAGGCGCTCGCCGCGATCCGCAAGATCGAAAGTGAGGAGAGCCCGCTTCTCTCGGCCGAGGGCGATTTCATCCGGCTCGCTCCGGAAGTCGATGTCGATGCCCGCCGGTTCGAACGGCTCGCCGAGGGAGATCATGCCGCGCGAAGCGAAGCGCCGGAGCTTTATCGCACCGATTTGCTGGGCGGCTTCTCGCTGAAAGATTCCATCGGCTTCAACGAGTGGCTCGGTGTCGAGCAGGCGCGGCTGCGACAGCGCGCCGTGGGCGTGTTGCACAGCCTCGTCGAGGATGCGCTGCAGCCGGGCGGCGATCTCAACGCAGGAATCGCCTCGGCGCTGCGCCTGCTGACTCTCGATGCCTATAACGAGGCCGGCCATCGCGGGCTGATGCAACTCTATACGCGGCAGGGCAGGGCCGCGCTTGCTCTCGCCCAGTATCGCAGCCTGTCCGATCTCCTGCGCCACGAGCTTGCCGTGGCCCCGGAAGCCGAAACGTCCCGCCTGTACGAGGAGATCAAATCCGGCCGCCGGCGTCTCGTTGAAGATGCTGTCCCGCAGCCGGCGACAGACCGGCCGGACCCCGGTCGAAACGCATTGGTACCCGGTCCGGAGATCGAGCGGCTGGCGCTGCCGGGATCCGAGCCGAGTGGTCCGGCACCGCTCCCCGCTCAGCCGCAATCGCGCGGGCGTCTCAAGTCCTGGCGCCTGCCCGTCGCCGGGATCGCGGCGCTCTGTCTTGCAATCGCCGTGCTCGGCTATTTCTGGACCCGCGACGGTGGCGCGCCGCCGCGTCTTGGCCAGGTCTTCCCGATCGCCACCAGCGACGAAATCGAGGCTGCTCCGGCGCTGTCGCCGGACGGCGAGCAACTTGCCTATACGATGACGCGAAACGGCAACCGGGACATCTATCTGCTCCCGGCCTCCGGCGACGGCGCGCCAATGCGGCTGACCGACAATTCCGCTGGCGATGGGGCCGTTGCCTGGCGCCCTGACGGGCTTGCCATCGCGTTCGTCCGAACTGCGCCGTCGGGAGACAGGCCGTGTGAGATCATCCTCAAGCCGGTTCCGGTCGGCGACGAACGGGTGATCGGGCGCTGCATCACCGATTATGGCACGTCTCTGTCCTGGATGCCCGATGGCCGGTCGCTGGTGTTCCGGGACATGCCTGCGTCCGGCAAGGCGATCCGCCTCTATCGCCTCGATGTCGAAAGCGGAAAGGTGCGGCCGATCAGCAATCCGCCGCAGGCATCGATTGGCGACTTCGAACCTTCCGTGTCGCACGACGGACGCTTTGTCGTCTTCCAGCGATCGAGCTCGCTCGACACATTCGATCTGATGCTGCTCGATCTCGAAACCGGCGAAGAGCAACGGCTGTCGGCGGGACATTCGTGGAGCGCTGTTTGGGAACACGATGATCGTGGCCTGATCTATTCGGCGCGACGCAAGGGCGATTATGGCCTTTGGTGGATCGATCCGAGCCGCCCGGGCGAGCCGCATCGCCTCTCTGCAGGCGTGTCTCAATTCCGCGCTTTGTCCTATTCGGCACGCCGCAATCGCCTGGTGTTCGAGGCGATGCAGGAGCGTAATTCGCTGCTTCAGCTTCCGAAAGACGCCTCGCCCGACACCGCGCCGACTTCGTTTCCGGCCGTTCGGCCAGGCGTGTTCACGCGGTTCGTAGCCGAGGCGAACACCGGCGACGTCCTGTTCGTGTCGGGGCGGTCGGGTCACGACGAAATCTGGATCGCACCCGCCGGACAGCCGGCAAAGCAGCGAACCCGATTCACCGGGTGGCGGTTCGAAGATCTCAGCTGGTCGCCTGACGGCAGCTGGATCGCGTTCGTCGGCCTGCGCAACGGCAGCCCCGATCTTTATCTGATCCGGCGCGACGGGGGCGAGCCTGTCCGTCTCACCAACGACGCGGTCGAGGAGATCATGCCGGCCTGGTCTCCCGATGGGCAGACCTTGTACTTCGGGTCGCGGCGTGGCGGCGCCTGGCGGATCTGGCGGATGGACCCGGCGCAGCCGCGATCGGCCCACCCGGTCACGGACGCGGGGCCCTGGCGCGCGGTTCCGTCGGCAAACGGCAGGAGCCTCTATTACGTCGTCGACGGACAGCGGGGCATACGCCGCCGCGATTTCGGCGCCGATGGTCGCTTGAGCGGTCCAGAGACAATGGTCGTGCAGGATGTCCATCCGAGCGACTGGCGCAACTGGGCGGTGACGTCCGACGCGATCTTCTACGTGCGCCGGGCCGGTCCCTATTCGCCCGGATGGCTGAGGCGCTACGATCTGGCTTCGGGGGAGGATCGCGCGGTCACGGACGCGACGAACCTCGCATGGATGCAGAGCTTCGCGCTTCGACGGGATGGCGGACTGCTGCTGGCGCGGCGGGATGTGCAGATCGATATTTACGGATCCGACCTCGATTAGGGGGGCGCGCCGCCCCGCTTTCACGTCGCTTTCACGCTCGCCGGCCGGCCCGGCAAACCCTTTCGATGGCAACAGGTCCTCACGTCGCAGCAGCCGATCCGGTTTGCCGACCCAAGAAAGGACCCAGTCATGAAAACGGCATGTCTTGCCGCAGGCGCGCTGCTTCTGGTCGCGCTCGATCCCGCTGCCCATGCTGCTCCGGCCGTGCCCGGCGCCAAGCCCAACGACAAGCAGATGACGTGCGAGGACGTCGCCAGGGAGCAAGCGGAGATCAACACCGCGGTCGCCAAGCGCGCCGAGAAGAAAGCCGCCGGCAAGAAGCTCGGCAAGGGCCTGTTCGGCTTTGCCAAGACTTTTGCGGGAGCGGCCGTGCCAAGCGCGATCGGCACAATGGGCGGCACCAGCGTCGCAGGCAGCATCGCCGCACGCGCGGCCAGCCAGTCCGCCGGAGAGGCGATCTACAACGCCGGACGTGAGACCGGCTCGACCCCGGCCCAGACCGGGCCCCAGCCGACTGCGGAGCAACAGACGCGGCTCGACCGGCTTGCCAAGATCGGTGCCTATCGCCAGTGCCCGGCCGCCTGACGCGGGCATCGCGGGCGGACGTGGGAGCGGCACGCGCTGATCCCTCCGTCAGCCGTCGACGCAGGCGGATGGTCTTCCTGCTCCTGCTGGGCGTCTCGATGCCGGCACTGGCAGCGTCCGTCGGGATCGAACCGGGCCTCTACGAGCTCACCACGGTCGGTACCGACACCAGCCTTCCCTCGGTGACGCGCAGTTGCTTCCAGTCCGTGCTTGCCGAGGGCGGATTTGCCCGGCCGGATCTGTCCGGCGGCTGCCGGCTGTGGAAGGATGTGGTTGCGGGTGGCCGCATCGACATCGTCACCAGCTGTACCGGGTCAGGGGGCGTGCGGTCGACGGAGACGGTCACCGGCCACTACCGGCCCGACGGCTTCGTGCTGAGGCGACGTGTCGAAGGCCAGCTCGGCGGATCGCCACGCGAGATGGTCTTCACCACAACTGCGCGCCGGATCGGGGCGAGCTGCCCGGCCTGAGCGGACGGAGGGCGCATGGCTCGATCTCCGGCACGGCTTTGAGGCAAGTCTGGATCCGGCGCACGTCGCCGATTGCACAGGGATGGGCGCTCGGACGCGGCCATCCGCAACCGCTTCCGAGCGGACAATAGGTGGATAATCTGAACATGACGATCTCTCTCTTCGCGCCCGCGCCGGGGCGTTCCCGGTCGTGCGCGGCACGCCTCGCCGCCGGGTTGATGACGGCAGGCGCGATCCTGTCGTCCGGTGCCGTCAACGCCCAGATCGCGCCGGGTCAGCTTCCGAGCCGCGAACAGGTTCAGCCTCCGGTACCGCAGACGTCCCGTCCTCCGGCGGAGGCGCGCGTCGACGGCAGCCGGGCTTTCCGCGAGGTGCCGTGCCCCTTCGAGCAGTCGAACCAGCAGGTTGCGCTCGCTGGCGTTCGTTTCGTCGCACCGGATGGCACAACGATTGCGCCGGAATTGGCCCGGCTTCTCGCGGGGGTTCGCGCGGAGGAGGGCGCCCGTTCGGTCGTTCAGCTCTGCGACCTTCGCGATACCGCCAACCGGCTGCTTCGTGATGCCGGCTATGTCGCGTCGGTCCAGATCCTGCCGCAGGATGTCTCCAACGGCGGCGAATTGACCCTGACCGTCGTCACCGCCCGCCTGGTGCGGCTCGATGTCGAAGGCAGGACCGGCGGCCATTATGCCCGACTGATCGCCGACCGTGCGGCGCAGCTCAAGGCAATGGATCCGTTCAACGAACGCGCAGCGGAGCGCCTGTTGCTGCTGGCCGGCGATGTGCCCGGCCTCAGCGTCGAGCTGTCTCTAAGTCCGGCCGGGACCAATCCAGGAGATGTGATCGGAACATTGCGCGTTTCCTATCGCCCGATCGCGCTGATCGGGAACATCCAGAATTTCAATGGCCGGTCGGCCGGGCGCGAGACCGCTTATGGCAGGATCGAGGCTTATGGTCTCACCGGCCTCAGCGACGTCACCTACATCGGCGGCTCCACCACCCTCGACCTCGACGAACAGCAGGTCCTGCAGTTCGGACACAGTCTGGGTCTGAACCGGGATGGCGCTCGGCTGGACGGGAGCCTGACCTTCGCCTGGTCTCATCCCGATCTCGGTGGGCTGGACGTCGGATCCAGGTCGATGGTGGGAACGCTCGCGCTCTCCGCACCCCTGGAGCGGAGCCTCGGCAGGAACGCGATGGCCACCATCGGCCTCGACGTGATCGAGCAGCGAACGATCGCCACCTTCGCCGGAACCGATATTCCGCTGACCCGTGACAAGCTTCGGGTCGGCTTCGCCCGGCTCTCCGCGAACCTCGCTAAGGCGTCCCATGACGGGCATGGCTACACGGTGTCGGGTGCCATCGAGCTGCGGCAAGGTCTCGACGTCCTCGGCGCGACCGAGCGGTTCGATCCCGGCACATATGCCGGCGGGTACACGCCTTCCAACCTGCGCGGCGATCCGACCGCGACGGTCGTCCGGGCCGATCTCGACGGGCAGATCGGCCTTGGCCCGATCTTCAGCCTTGCCGCCGCCGGCAGGGTTCAGGTCGCAAGCGATCCACTGCTCAGCTTTGAGAAATTCTCGATCGGCAGCCTGACGATCGGACGCGGCTACGATCCGGGGGCGAACAGCGCGGACTCGGCCATCGGCTTGCGCGGCGAAGTCCGCGCCGCGGCGTATCGCGGCCAGCGGGCTTCCGCCGAGATCTTCGGCTTCTACGACCAAGCCTGGCTGTGGAACCTCGATCGCTTCTCGACCGAAAGCGGGCGCGGGCTGGCCTCGATCGGAGGCGGTGTCCGCGCTGCGCTGGGCGGGAAATTCCTGCTCGAGGCGATCTACGCGCATCCGCTCGATCGTGCGCTCCGCAGCGACGCCCCACGGTCCGCCGATCGGCTGCTTCTCTCGCTCACCGCCCAATTCTCGCCGCCGCTCCGCTGAGCGACGGACAGGAGTATTCGACCATGTCTTTTTCTTCGCGCCTTCCACGCCGCCGGCTTCTTGCGCTCACCACCGCCTTGTGCGGGATCCTCGCATCGGCAAGCCCTGCCGTCGCCCAGCAGATGGGCGGCTTCGGGACCGTACAAAGCCGGACCGGCCCGGTTTCCGTTGCGGTGAGCGGTACCAATCTCAATGTCTCTGCGACCGGTTCCGGCATCGTCAACTGGACCGATTTCAATGTTCAGGCCGGCAGCATCGCGGCCTTCCGCAACGGCAATGGCAGCCAGGCAGCCAACGTCGCGATTCTCAATCGCGTGCTCGGTACCCAGCCGACCACGATCGGCGGCGCCCTGACCTCTGATGCCAACGTCTCGGTGTATCTGGTCAACTCCAACGGGATCATGTTCGGATCGTCGTCGCAGGTGAATCTGGGGTCGCTCGTCGCGTCCACCCTGGATGTGACCGATGCCGATTTCCTCGATGGCGACGGCCGCCTGACTTTCACCAGCAACGACAATCCCAATGCCTACCTGATTGTCGGCAGCGGGGCCCAGATGCAGACCAAGGGGGATCTCGTTCTCCTCGGCGACACCCTATCTTCGGACGGCAGTTTGCAGGCCGGAGGCGATCTGGCCGCCATCGCCGCGGGCCGTGTGACAGTCCAGTCCGCTGTCGGGAGTCCGCTGAAATTCGAAATCAGCCGGGGCAGTCTGCAGGCATCTTTGCGCGCGGGTGGGGCGGCGAACGGCCGCAATGTCGTTCTGGGTGCCGTCGGCCAGGCCGGCGTGACCGACGGGCTGCTGGAAGTTGAGGCGCTGGCCACGGCCACAGGCGTTGCCGCAAGCGATCACGGCGTCACCATCTTCGCCGGAAACGAGGTATCCGCGCCCAATGTCGTCGTTCACTCGAATCAGAGTGCGCGGATCGACATTACGGGCCTGGGAACAATCCGCTCGAGCCGCGACATCATCGTCGACGGAAACAGCAATGTCGGTGTGAACCTGGTCGATGCCGCTGGCGCCGCATCGGTTGAGGGGCGCGGCATCGTCGAGGTCAATCAGGTGTTTGCGGACGAGATGGTGCTCACCGGTCTGTACCTCTACGCCGGCGGCCTCGACGCGAAGCAGACGATTGCGCTCTACGGAAGCGAGGTCGCCTCCATCACCGGTGACGTGACCGCCTTCAATGTCTCCGTGAATGGAAGGGCTATCTACCTTGGCGATGACTCGGATTCCGAAGTGATCGCTGCCGCCTACATTCAGACGAATGCCGGAACCGGTGGGATCAACGGGGGTGCCGGGCTGACGCTGGATAGTCAAAGAGCCACGGTTCTGTTGACGACGGGAGGAGCCAATTTCGACCGGTCCAGTCGCATTCGTTCATCCCGATCGCTGCTCTTTGGTGGCGGAACCGACCAGCGGGTGACGCTCGGAGACGTCGACGTCGGCGCGATCGCGGGGCTCGATTCCTATCAGGCAGACATCACCTTCGGCAACTTGAACGTCGGCAGCGATCTGCTCATCGCCACCACGGATGATCTTCGAGCGGACTCGATCACCTCCGCGGGCGCGCTCACCATGAGCGGCCTGAGAATGGAATTCGGTGGTGATCTGATCGGCGAGAACAAGGTCACGCTCGCCGGAAAGACGCTGACGGCGCGGAATGTCCGTTCGCGCACCGACGATGTTGCGGTCGAGACTTCCGCGGATGGGATAGCTCTCGGCTCGGCCGCGGGGCGCGCCATCACGCTGACGTCGCGTGGCGGCGGGATTACGGTCGACGGAATCGATGCCACCTCGGACGTCCTCGTCAATGCCTATGGCGCGGGCATTGTCGATCTCGGCCACGTCAAGGCAGGCGCCTCCATCTCGCTGATGAGCGAAGATGTGCTGCGGACCGGTAGTCTCCACGCTGCCGACAGCGTGAACGCTTACGGAACGACGGTCAGCGCGGGCGACGTTCGTGCCGACACCGGCTCCGCCTTCCTCACCGCCGGCATCGGCTCCGTAGACGCGGGCGACGTAACCGCGGGGAAGACCATATCGCTGAGGACGGAACACCCGAGCGGGGGCGCCGGTGTGGTGAAGGTGGGCGCCGTGAGTGGCGGAGGGAACGTGGAAATTCTTTCGGACGATCTCGTGCTCGATCATGCCCTCAGCGGCCGTTCAGTATGGCTCAAGGTGGCTGATGGCGGCACGATCGCTCTCCACTCCAAATTGACCGCGAAGAATCTCACCGTCGAGGGTGGCGCCCTTGTTCAGGCAAGTGGTGCCGAACTCACCGCAGGGACGCTGACGGGAAGTCTCCGTGGCGAGGTTTCGCTGACGGGTAACAACCACATCGGAGCGATCCGGGATCTGTCGGCGACCAGTCTCGATCTGGTCAATGATCACAATTGGATCGAGATCATCGGCAGCAATCGGTTCGCGGGGGACGTGTCACTGGTCACCTCAGGCAGCTTGCAGATCGGCGGAGGGAGCAGCCTCGGCGGCGAGCTTGTCTCGCTGGCGGTCGGCGATCGATTCACCAACTCGGGTGGCGGGAGTGCGATCTCGGCGACCAAGAATTGGGCCATCTACCTGAACACGCCGGATGGCCAGAATTTTGGCGGTCTCGACAGCGGCAATCGCGCGATCTGGGGAAGCGATGCTTCGCGCAGTCCGATAACCAGTCTGAACGGGGATCGCTACGTCTTCACCCATCGTCCAACGCTGACTTTCTATTCCGTTCAGTTCGACAAGACCTACGGGACGGACGTCGCTGCGTATCTCGCGAACCGCTACAATTTCGTCGGACTGCACCAGGGCGTCGCAGGCGCTTTCCAGGGCGATGTGTTCAGCGACATCGTTCAAGGGCGTCCGGTGCTCACCTCCGCCGGTGCCGCCGCAACCGCCGGAGTCGCGGGCGGTCCCTACACGATCGACATCGCTCAAGGGTCGCTGGTGGCGAGCGGCGGTTACGATCTGGCGTTCGAGAGTTCCGGCGTGCTCAGGGTGTCCCCGAAGCAGCTGACCGCCGCTGCCACGGTCGACAGCAAGGTCTATGACGGCACCGACGCTGCATCGGGGAGCATCGCGCTCAGCGGTCTGTTGTTCGACGACGTCGTGAACGCCTCCGGCGTCTTTCGCTTCGACGACAAGAATGCCGGTACCGGCAAGATCGTCACCGCCGCCGGCGTTGCTCTTCACGGAGCGGATGCCGCCAATTACGTCATCGACGGGCCGATCGGCGCCGTCGCCGATATCCTGCGCAAGGATGTTCAGGTCACCATCGCGGCCGACAGCAAGATCTATGACGGCACACGTTCGGCGACCGGTCGTGTTTCCAGGTTCGACGGTCTGGTGACGGGCGACGATGTCGTGCTGGGCGGGGGCGAATTCGCATTTTCCGACAAGAATGCGGGCGTCGGGAAGACCGTTTCGATCTCCGGCCTGACCTTCGGCGGAGCGGACGCGGGGAATTACAGCTTCGCTACCCCTGCGACGGCCGCTGCCGACATTCTGCGCAAGGATGTCGCCGTCTCCGTGGCCGCCGACACCAAGACCTATGACGGCGGCACAAGCGCGTCCGGGCGAATCACTGCGATCGACGGCATCATCGCGGGCGACGCGCTGTCCTTCACCAGTGGCGACTTCGCGTTCGCCGACAAGAACGCCGGAGCCGGCAAGCAGGTGCTCGTCTCGGGCATCGGCATGAGCGGCGCCGACAGCGGCAATTACACCCTCGTTCTTCCGGCCGCGACCACGGCCGACATCCTGCGCAGGGACGTGGTGGTCGCCGTGACCGCAGACGCCAAGACCTATGATGGCGGTACCCGCGGATCGGGGCGGATCATTTCGACCGACGGCATCGTCGCGGGCGACGCGCTGTCCTTCACCAGCGGCGACTTCGCGTTTGCCGACAAGAATGCCGGCGCCGGCAAGCAGGTGCTCGTCTCGGGCATCGGCATGAGCGGCGCCGACAGCGGCAATTACACCCTCGTTCTTCCGGCCACGACCACGGCCGACATCCTGCGCAGGGACGTGGTGGTCGCCGTGACCGCAGACGCCAAGACCTATGACGGCGGCACCCGCGCATCGGGGCGGATCAATTCGACCGACGGCATCGTCGCCGGCGACGCCCTGTCCTTCACCAGCGGCGACTTCGCCTTTGTCGACAAGAATGCCGGCGCCGGCAAGCAGGTGCTGGTGTCGGGCATTGCGCTCGGCGGGGCGGACAGCGGCAATTACGCGTTGGTCGTTCCGGCCACGACGACCGCAAGCATCAATCGCAAGATGGTGACCGTCGGCGTCGTGGCGGACGACAAGGTCTATGACGGGAGCGTGGCCGCGGTCGGTAGGGCGGCAGCCCTCGACGGCCTGGTCGCCGGAGATGAGATCGTGATCGAGGGCGGCCGCTACGCCTTCGTCGACAAGAATGCCGGCATCGACAAACAGGTCCTCGTGTCCGGCCTTGGCTTGGCAGGCGCGGATTCCGCCAACTACACTCTGGCCGTGGCACCAACCGCGACGGCGGACATCGCCAGGCGTACGATCAGCGTGCGCGCCGACGACGTTCACGCACCCCGATCGGGATCGGTGCCGCCGTTGCGCTTCTCGATCCTGTCGGGAAGTCTCGTCGACGGCGAGGTCTTCGCGGGGATGCTGCAGCGCGAGCCCGGCAATGCGCCCGGCGCCTATCGGATCGGCCTCGGCACGCTTGCGCTCTCCGACAATTACGATCTGCAGTTCCAGGCCGGCACCTTCACCATCGATCCCGATCCGTCCGCCGGTTGGACTCCGCGCCTCTACCAGGAGTTCGAATTAGGCGGCCGCGCTCAGGCGCTGCAGTCGACAGGAACCCCGCTTCGCTGGACGGCCGCGCCGGAATGTGGCGCGCCGGAGAGAGAAAGCGAGTGCTCCTGACGGGCGTGCCCAGCAGGCGCGGATGGGACGAGGGCAGGCAGCGCGGTCGCGCAGCCTGCCCTGAGACTGCCGGATTCACACGATAACGGCGCCGGCGCGGTTCAACCTCCGCGCCGGCGCCGATTCCCTGTCGTCAGGGCGCGGATGCGGGGCGTACCGGCGCGAGCTCGTAGCGGATCTTGCGCTTGAGGATGCAGACGTCGGCGCCATCGTCGTTTCGGCAGTCCATGACTTCATAGGGCCGCTCGATCAGTACGAGCGTTCCATTGCTCTCGCGCTGGCGGCGTTCCCATTCGGCCTGCTCGGCCATGTCGATCTCCAGCGGGATCGGGAACTCGCCGCCGCCCGATGCCGCGCCGCCGGCGCCGGCACCCGCATCGATCAGATTGTCCATCCCGTCCATCGCCTCCACGGCCCTGATCGCCTTCTGAAGGTCGGCCTTGGGCATGGTCTTCATCGCCTTGTCCATCTCGGAGCCGGCCCACTCGATGCTCCTCGCAATCTCGGAGGCGTCCATCGAGCGGATCATCTTCGCGCCCTCCGCGATCAGCTCCTCTTCGCTTAGGTCCTTCGGCGGAATACGGGGTTTGGCAGGTCTCGACTGAGTCAGCGGTGCGAGCAGGTCGTCATCGTCGGATGGAGGCGGCGTCAGCGGTGCGAGCAGGTCGTCATCGTCGGACGGGGGCGGTGTCAGCGGCGCAAGCAGGTCGTCGTCATCGGATGGGGGCGGCGTCAGCGGCGCGAGCAGGTCATCGTCGGACGGCGGCGGTGTCAACGGTGCGAGCAGGTCGTCGTCCGCGGTCGCGGACTCGCTTGGAACCAGGGGAGCGAGCAGATCCGCGTCGCTTTGGGCCTGCGCCACTCCGCAGGACAGGAGCGAAAGAAAGGCCAGGCTGGTTCCCCGAAGAAGGGGGACATGTCGCCGGCGGCGGGAGGAACGGAGATGTTTCGGCATGGGAGATCCTTTCGATCCTGGTGAGGAGCGAGAGCGTGCCGAAGCGGTCGGGGCGCCCGGGGGACCGCCGCCGTGAAAGGCGCGTGAATGTCGTTGGTCACCATCTTCGGAGCCGATGCGACTTCCGTGCCCGCGCGATTGCAGGTATCGTGATGGGAACAGCGTGCGTTCGAAGTGCGATGTGCGCCGCAGGGGGGCGGGCTCAAGGCGGGGGGAACCACTGACCATGTTCGGATCGGAACTGCTCGAAGTCGCAATCGGCCTGATCTTCCTCTTCTTCATCCTCAGCGTCCTGCTCTCGGCGGCGCGGGAGGCGATCGAGGGGTTCCTCCAGACCCGCGCCATCCACCTCGAACGCGGGATCCGCGAATTGCTCAAGGACGAGGGCGGCGAGGGGCTGGTCCGCGAACTCTACGAGCATCCGCTGATCAGTTCGCTCTATCGCGGGACCTACGATCCCGAGAAGCTGACGCGGCGCTATTCCCAGCACAAGGACACCTGGAAGCGGATGCCGTTCCGCAACAATCTTCCCGCTTACGTTCCGGCCCGCAACTTTGCCCTGGCGATCATGGATCTCGCAGGCCGCGGCAGCCCGACCGGGGATGACGCGGATGCGTCGCTGTCGCTCGCGGCGATCCGCGAGGGCGCCTCGACCCGCATCGCCGACCCGCGGGTGCGCCGCGCCGTCCTGATCGCGCTCGACAATGCCAGAGGCGACCTCGATCAGGCGCGGCTCAACCTGCAGGCATGGTTCGACAGCGGCATGGACCGGGTCTCGGGCTGGTACCGGAAGGAGACGCAGTGGATCCTGCTCGCCTTGGGCCTGTTCACCGCGATGACGCTCAACATCGACACGCTGCATGTCGCCAAATCGCTCTACCGCGACGACGCGCTGCGGGCGGTCATCGTCACGGATGCGGAGGCGGTGGTCGAGCAGGCGCGGGTCCAGGCTGCGGCGGGCGGGGATCAGACGGCGATGCTGACCATGCTCGGATGCCCGCCGGAGGCGGCGACCGGCGCGGCCGCGTCCCTGCCGGACGGCGCGGCGCGCGGTGTCGCCAGCGCCAGCTGCGCCGAGCGCCGGGTCCGCAATCTCGGCCTGCCGATCGGCTGGGAGAACCGGCACCTGTCGTGGCCCTGGCAGTTCGGATGGGATGTCGGCGCGTGGCTGGCCTCGCCCGATGCGCCGTGGCGGCCGCTGCCCGGCTGGCTGCTGACCGCGCTCGCGGTATCGATGGGCGCGCCCTTCTGGTTCGATCTGCTGAACAAGTTCATGGTGATCCGCTCGACGGTGAAGCCGCACGAAAAGAGCCCGGAGGAATCGTCGGAGGACCGGCAATTCCCGAAGCCCGCGCCGGCCGTCGGCCAGCCCGGGTCTACACTCGCACTTGCGCCTGCCGTCACACCAGCGCCCGAACCGCAGCCGCCGAGCCAGCCCGATCCGGCCCTCGATGCCGAGGGGCCGACACCGGAAGGCGGCGGGGTTGGGGCCCGCACGCCCAATCGCCGCGAGGCGGACGAGGAGGGTGTCGGCTGGACCGACAAGATCGATCCGCTCGAGGGCGAGCCATGAGCACGATCCTTCCCCCGCTCAAGCGCGGCGACAGGGGCGCTGATGTCGTCGAGTTGCAGATGCGGCTGGCCGGCTTCCGCGGCACCATTCCCGACGGCGATTACGGGCCGGGGACGGAGATGCAGGTCACCGCCTTCCAGCGTGCGGTGATGCGCATGACGGCGCCGCACGGGCGCGCCGACGCCGCGACGATGGCGGCGATCGGCGACTTCGCCAGGGCCCATCCGGTCGACTTCAAAGCGCTGCGCTGTCCGTGCGGCGTGTGTCCGGGCTTCGGGCGCGGCCGCTTCAAGGGCGAGTATCGCCGGCCCGAACGGATCGAGGTCTACAATCTCTACGAATATCCGGGCCTCCACCGGATGCTGCTGTGGACCTATCGCGCGGCGCAATTCTACGCCCGGGCGCGCAACTGGACGCTGACGATCAACTCCGCCTATCGCTGCTCGGTCGACAATGCCGACCACCAGCGCACCAGCACCAACCATCACGGCAAGGCGATCGACATCGACATCCTCGGCAGCGGCGGAACCGATCGCACGCGCTGCAACAGCCTGCGCGGCATCCTCGTCGAGCAAGCCCATGCCCAGATCGGCTGGAGCGCGCTCAACCGCAAGTCGCTCGAGCCGGCGGACATCGCGCCGACTTGGGTCCATCTCGACGTCCGCAGCTATGAACCGAAATATCTGGCGGACCGCTATTTCGTGACCAACCAAGCCGCGCTCGACGCGATCCCCGGCTGACCCACTCCGACACAGGTCCTGCGAAATCTTCACGAACGACTCCGTTGACGGCGGCGGGGGATCGTTGCATTTTTGTTGCGCTGCAGCAGGCGTGATGTGGACGATGCGTGACCCCTCCGCAGACCGGTGTTCGGGCCGGTCGACGCGCCGGTCTCGACTTCCTCCGCTTTAGGCACCGCCGCAAGGAGCGTGACATGGCAGACGAGGATCGCGACTATTTCTACCGCCGCGCCGAGCAGGAGATCGCCTGTGCGCAGAGCGCCTGCGGCGAGCGCCAGGTCCGGCTCCATTATCAGCTCGCCGAAACCTATCTCGATCGCGTGTTCGGTGCCGACGGGGACCCACGCAGCGTGAGCATTCCCGGCTGACGATGGACGAAGACGCGGTCAGGGCGCTCATCGCGGAGCATTTCGGGCGGGAGCCCGGCTGCGCCAGCGACGCTGCCCGCTTCAACGAGGATCTCGGTGCCGACTCGCTCGACATCGTCGAACTGACCATGCTGCTCGAGAACGATCTCGGAGTCGCAATCGGCGAGGAAGAAGGCGAACGCTGCACCTGCGTCGGCGACGCCCTGCAATTGCTCCGCGAGAAAATGGCGTCGCCCGCGCCGCAGCCCGGATCCGGGCCTGCAACCGGTCGGCGGTGAAGGGCGGCAGCGCTGGGGGTGATCCTGTGCTTAGCGCGGGTGACTCGGCTGGCGTGCCTTGAGATCGAAGTGGTCTCCGCTCGACAGGACATGGACCCGCACGTCGTGCATCGACAATGAACATTCGGCGCGGGCCTCTGCGACGTTGCAGTAAGTGACGTGGCTGCCGTCGACGACATAGACGCCGCCGCTGCCGATCACTTCGAAACGGTCGCCTTCGAGGACGATCGCGGTGTCCTCGTCGATGCCGAGCCCGAGCACCCGCGGATTGTGGGCGACTGCGCCGAGCAGGCGGCCCATGCGGCCGCGTTCGGCGAAATGCTGGTCGATAATGACGTCGCGGACGAGGCCCATACCCGGTGCCATGTGGAGGTCGCCGATCCGGTGCGTCTCGCGGCTGGTCCCTTGCACGAGCATCGTCTCGCTCATCACGCTGGCGCCCGCCGAGGTGCCGGCGATCACGCCGCCGCGTTCGTACAGGCGGCGCACCTTGTCCTCGATGCGGGTGTCGCCGATCTGGCTGGTGATTCGGAGCTGGTCGCCGCCCGAGAAGAAGATGCCGGCGGCGTCGTCGAGGACGTCGAGCTTGTCGCGATCCGAGGCCTGGCTGCGCTCCTCGACATAGAGCTCGACCAGTTCGCCGGACTCGAGATCGGCGAAGGCGGCCTCATATTCGTCGAAATAGCCTTCCGGCTGATGGCTGGCGACGGTCGCGAGGACGACCTTGCCCCCTTTTGACCGCCGCGCGAATTCGCGCAGGATCGTGCGCTTGCCCTTCGGGTCGCGATCTTCGTGCCCGCCGATGATGATCAACGTGCCGCGCGGTGTCGTTTCCTGGTCAGCCATTCTTCTCTTCTTTCTTGCCGAGCCACGCCTTGGGCCCGGTCATGTCGCTGGTGATCATCGCCACCGCAAAATCCGGGCTGTTGTGCGCCCAGCCCACCCGTCCGTCCTTGGTGATCGCGATCCCGCCGCCGTCCGCCCCGGCGCCGCCGGTGCCCGGAAGCAGGGCGACGGCGCTCGCGACGGCCTGCTCCGGATGCTCGCCGCGATCGAGCGCGGCCATCACCCGTCCGGCGAGGGCGAGACGCTGGATGGTCTCGCCGTCGCCGGAAAAGGCGACTGCGCCGACATGGTTGTCGGCGTAGAAGCCGCATCCGGGCACCGGGCTGTCGCCGATCCGGCCAACCGGCGCACCGGTGAGACCGCCGGTCGATGTTCCCGCGGCGATGTTGCCGCCCATGTCCAGCGCCACCGCGCCGACCGTGTCATGCTCGGCGAGCTCGCTCTCCCGCTGCGCGGTGACGAGTTCGTCATTGTCGACCAGCGGGATGTTCTTGCGCCTGGCGAACAGGGACGCGCCCTCGCCGACGATCAGCGTCTCCTTCTCGTCCAGCATTGCGCGCGCCACCGAGACGGGGTTGCGGACACCCCTGATCGCGCCGACGGCGCCGACGCTGAGCGTGCGCCCGTCCATCATGCCCGAGCACATCTCGACCTCTCCCGCCGCGTTGAGACTGGAGCCGTGGCCGGCGTTGAACACCGGCAGATCCTCGAGCGTGCGGATGACCGCCTCGACCGCGTCGACCGCGCTGCCGCCCGCTTCGAGCCGCTTGCGGCCTTCGGCGAGCGCCTGGAGCACGCCCCGGCGATTGTCGTCCTCCTCACCGGGCGCCATCTGCTTGGCGCCGCCGTGGACGATCAGGGCCCAGGGGCCCGACGGATTTTCGAACATGTCTTACTCTGCGGCAATGAGAGGGGCGCGGGAGGCGGTGCGCATCCCGGCAGGCTTGAAGTCGTTGACCTGCGCCCAGGCGGCGTGAACGTCGGTCGGAGTCACGACGATCAGATCGCCGGGCCGGCCCATCGCCAGTGCGGCAGCCGTGGAGGCGGCTTCTCCGGCGATGAGGTGGATATGGTCGGACGAGCGGCCGGCCTCGAGCGCGCCTTCGTGGAGCAGGCGCATCACCTCGCCGCGGGGACGGCCGCGGGTTCCCGGATCCTCCCGGAAGATCAGTTCGTCGAAGATGCCGGCGGCGATGCGGCCCATCTCGCGCAGATCTTCGTCGCGGCGATCGCCGGCCATCGAGACCGTCCCGATCGTGCGCTTGTAGCGGCCGGAGAGACCGCGAATGACCTTGCCCAAAGCCTCGAGCCCGGCGGCGTTGTGCGCATAGTCGACGATCACCCGGAAGCCGTGCGCGTCGTGGACGTTGAGCCGCCCCGGATTCTGCTCGAAGCTAGACCGGAAATTGGTCATCGCCGAGCGGATGGTGAGATTGGGCACGCCATGCGCGATCGCAGCGGCGATCGCGGCGAGGGCGTTGGCGACGTTGAACTCCGCCATGCCGTGCAAGGTCGCCGGAATGTCGCCGGCCTTCATGATCGTCTCGCGGCGGCCATCGTCGTAGAGCACGATGGTGCCGCCGTCCGGACCCGCTTCGCGCACCACCGCCATTCCGCCCTCGTCGACATGTTCGCGCACGAGAGGCGACATCTCGGCGCCGCCGCAGAGCGAGAACCAGATGATCTGTCCGCCGGCGCGGCGCGCCATGCGAACGGTCAATTGGTCGTCCGCATTGAGGATCGAATGCCCACCGCGGCGCACGGACTCGATCACCACCGATTTGACGTTGGCGAGATCCTCGACCGTTTCGATGCCCTTGAGCCCGAGATGATCGGCGGTGACGTTGGTGGCGATGCCGATGTCGGCCGCGTCGAAGGCAAGGCCCTCGCGCAGCAGGCCGCCGCGTGCGGTCTCGAGCACGGCGACCTCGACGCTCGGATCGCGCAGGATCATCCGCGCGGATCGGGGGCCGGTCGCGTCGCCTTCGTGGGTGAGGATGTCGTTGATGTAGACGCCGGTGGTCGAGGTCAGGCCGACCGTGCAGCCGGTGTAGCGGATGATGTGCTTGACCATCCGTCCGACCGTCGACTTGCCGTTGGTGCCGGTGATCGCAATGATCGGCACCCGGCTCTGGCTGCCGCGCGGGAACAGCATCGCGATGATCGGCTTGGCGACGTCGCGCGGCGCGCCCTCCGACGGATCGATGTGCATACGCAGGCCCGGGGCGGCGTTGATCTCGATCACGCCGCCGCCGGTTTCGCGGACGGAGCGGCTGATATCGGGGCAGACGAAGTCGACTCCGGCGACGTCGAGCCCGACGATCATCGCCGCGCGGCGGGCGATCTCGGCATTGTCCGGGTGGATCTCGTTGGTGCGGTCAATCGCGGTGCCGCCGGTCGACAGGTTGGCGGTTGCGCGCAGCAGCACCACCTGCTCGGCTTCGGGGATGCTGTCCGGAGTGAGGCCCTCGCGGCCGATATACTCCTCGACGATGGCGTCGATCCTGATCCGGGTCATGACGTTTTCGTGCCCGTTGCCGCGCCGCGGATCCTTGTTGATCTCGGCGACCAGCTGGCGGATCGTGCTGACTCCGTCACCGACCACCTGCGCCGGCACCCGCTCGGCGACGGCGATCATCTTGCCGTCGACGACCAGGATGCGATGGTCGTTGCCGGCGAAGAATTGCTCGACGATGACGTCGCGGCCCTTGGCCTGGCTCTGCGCCTCGGCAAAGCCGAAGCGGAGCTGCTCTTCAGACAGGATGCCGATGGTGACTCCGCGGCCGTGATTGCCGTCGAGCGGCTTGGTGACCAGCGGGAAGCCGAGCCGCCGGGCCGAGCGGACGGCATCCTCGACGTCGCGGACGACGATTCCGCGCGGCACCGGGATGCCGCTGTCGTCGAGCAGCCGCTTCGTCATGTTCTTGTTGCCGGCGATGTCGGTCGCAACCTGGCTGGTGCGCCCGGTGATGCTCGCCCGGAACCGTTGCTGGAACCGGCCGTGGCCGAGCTGGATCAGGCTCTGTTCGTCGAGCCGGGTCACCGGGATGCCGCGCCGCTGCGCTTCGTCGACCAGCGACCGGGTGGTCGGGCCGAGCGCGGTGCGGCGCACCAGCCGCTTGAGGTCGTCGATCCGGCGCTCGAGATCGAAGTCTCCGTCCAATTCGGAGATGCGGCCGAGGCCGCCGATGCCGCGCAGCTCGTCGGGCAGCAGCGAATTGACCAGCTCGAGCGCAATGCGGCCAGCGGCGAGCCCGACCCGCTCCTCGTTATAGGCGAACATGATGTTGTAGACGCCCGGCTTGCCCTTCACCGAGCGAGTCTTGCCGCGGGTGGCCCGCGATCCGGCGATCGTCTGCAGTTCGAGCGCGACATGTTCGGCGACATGGCCGAGCCAGGTGCCTTCGAGCAGGCGCTTCTCGAAGCCGCCGCGGACCTTGAGCGAGCAGGCATGGCGGCCGACCCCGGGCAGCGCCTCGAGCAGCCCCTTGGTGAATCCGGGGATGCGATTGGTCGGGAATTCCTCCATCCGGCCGAGATCGACCTGGATGCGGACCATCGGAAGCTTGCTCCAATAATGCGGCCCGCGATAGACGCCGACCTCGGTCACCTTCATTCCCTGGGTGAGCAAGGTGCTGGCAGGATCGGACTTGGTGCCGAAGAACATCGAATTCCCCTGTTCGATTATGGTGGCGGGTCGCCCGTTTCGGGCGACTTTTCGGCTCGACCTGGATCTGGACTGGTTCGGAGCCGACATGATCGGATTAAACCCCCGGGATTGAAGCGGAGTTCCGGAGGATCGAGCTGATCCAGATTAGCCCGGTTCGATGACGAAACGGCGTCTGCCTGCGCCCGGCGCACGGCCTTCTCCACGCCGCCCGTTGAAGCCGGCGCCCGTGAGTGGCAGGAGCGAAGCGATTCATCGCGGCCACGGTGCCGCGCCGAGAGGATGGACATGAACGACGCGATCTCGCCGCCCGAAGCCCTTGTCGCCACCACCCATTGCACGCTCGCCGATTACGAGCGGCTCTATCAGCGCTCGCTGAGCGATCCGGACGGCTTCTGGCGGGAGCAGGCGGAGCGGATCGGCTGGATCACCAAGCCGACCAGGATCGCCGATGCCTCGTTCGATCCGGTCGACATCAAATGGTTCGAGGACGGCGTGCTCAACCTGTGCTGGAACTGCGTCGACCGCCACCTCGAGACCCGCGCCGACCAGACCGCCTTCCTGTTCGAAGGCGACGAGCCGGGCAGCGGCCGCGCGATCAGCTACGGCGAGCTCTATCGCGAGGTCGTCCGGATGGCGAATTGCCTCAAGGCGATGGGCGTGACCAAGGGCGACCGGGTGACCATCTACATGCCGATGATCCCCGAGGCGGCGGTGGCGATGCTCGCCTGCTCGCGTATCGGCGCCGTGCACAGCGTGGTGTTCGGCGGCTTCTCGCCGGACGCGATCCACGGCCGCATCGAGGATGCCGCGAGCCGTTTCGTCGTCACTGCCGACGGCGGCCGCCGCGGCGGCAAATTGGTGCCGCTCAAGGCCAATGTCGACGCGGCGCTGGCGCGGGGCGCCGAAATCGACGGCGTGCTCGTCGTCCGTCATCTCGGCAGCGAGGTCGCGTGGACGCAGGGGCGCGATCATTGGTATCACGAGCTCGGCGAGACCGTGCCCGACGACTGTCCATGCGAACCGATGAACGCCGAGGATCCGCTGTTCATCCTCTATACGTCGGGCTCGACCGGCAAGCCCAAGGGCGTGCTCCACACGACCGGCGGCTATGCGGTCTGGACGGCGACGACCTTCCATTATGTGTTCGACTACAAGGGGGGCGAGGTCTTCTGGTGCACCGCCGATGTCGGCTGGGTGACCGGGCACTCTTACGTCGTCTACGGGCCGCTGGCCAACGGCGCGACCAGCCTGATCTTTGAAGGAGTCCCCAATTACCCCGATTTCAGCCGCTTCTGGGACGTCGTCGAGCGCCACAAGGTCAACATCTTCTACACCGCGCCGACCGCGATCCGCGCGCTGATGCGCGAGGGCGAGGGGCCGGTGAGGAAACATGACCGTTCCTCGATCCGGCTGCTCGGATCCGTCGGCGAGCCGATCAACCCGGAGGCCTGGCGCTGGTATTGGGACGTGGTCGGCGACGGCCGCTGCCCGATCGTCGACACCTGGTGGCAGACCGAGACGGGCGGGATCATGATCACCACGCTTCCCGGCGCGCATGCGATGAAGCCGGGATCGGCGGGACGGCCGTTCTTCGGAGTCGCGCCGCAGCTGGTCGGGCCGGACGGCGAGGTGCTGGAGGGAGAGGCATCGGGCAATCTGTGCCTGGTCGGCAGCTGGCCGGGCCAGATGCGCAGCGTCTACGGCGATCACGAGCGTTTCGTGCAGACCTATTTTTCGACCTACAAGGGCAAGTATTTCACCGGCGACGGCTGCCGCCGCGACGCGGACGGCTATTACTGGATCACCGGCCGGGTCGACGACGTGCTCAACATTTCCGGCCACCGGCTCGGCACCGCCGAGATCGAGAGCGCTCTTGTCGGGCATCCCGCGGTCGCCGAGGCGGCGGTGGTCGGCTATCCGCACGACATCAAGGGCCAGGGCATCTATTGCTACGTCACCCTGATGGAGGGGGTGGAGGCGACTCCGGAGCTCGAACAGGCGCTGCGCAGTCACGTCCGCACCGAGATCAGCCCGATCGCCAGCCCCGACCTGATCCATTTCACCCCGGCGCTGCCGAAGACGCGGAGCGGCAAGATCATGCGCCGTATCCTGCGCAAGATCGCCGAGAACGATTATGCGAGCCTTGGCGATACCTCGACCTTGGCCGATCCCAGCCTGGTCGACGTGCTGATCGACGAGCGCAAGAAGAAATAGCGCCGGGCGGCGGGCGGTCTTGCGTCACGGGCGAAAGCTGCCCCGTGGAGTGGCGCGAACATCGGGGGGCTCTGCTTGGGGAAGGCAGATCCTGGCGGCCGGGGCACGGATATTCTCCGGGGCCGCGGCGACCGAGTTCAGCAGGCCCGACGTCAGCTGTACGCGTGCATTCTTCCTGTATTTCGCCTGTTTTTTCAGGTGCGGTGCGGAGGGTGACGGCGGCGGCGTCTCGGCGTGGATCGGGACGGTCGGGACCGGTGTGGCCTGGATCGGGGTGACCGGGGAGCGCTGAGGCGCGGAGCGCGCGACCGGGCAATGCGCGCTACCCGCGTCGTCGCCCGGACTGTGGCGGCGCTCGGCGGCTTCGATCATCTTCAGTTGCGTCGCCAGCATCTTCATCGCCTGCTCGCCTTCGCCGAGCGTAATCTCTCCGGCGGCGACGGCGGCCATCAACTCGGATCCGGCCTCTGCCGCATCCGCCGCGGAGCGGATCTTTGGAAGATCGAGCTCGACCGGCGCCTGTTTCACCGGAACCACCATCTTGGCGAAGCAGGCGTGCAAGGCGGCGCTGTGCCCCGCCAGAGCCCGATCGATCATCCGCCGCACGATCGCCGCGCTTTCGCCGTCTTCGAGCTGCTCGAACAGCAAAGACGCCTTGTTGCGCGCGCCGCGTGGCCGACCTGCGGGGTTGCCGCTCTGCCCGGGGAGGAATTGCCCGCTCGGGGCGCGGACGGAGGCAGCATCTGACATGGCGATCTCCCTGGTGGACGTGTGAGCGTGCGGCAGCACCGCATCGCGGGCGCGGCACAGATGTTCCTCATATGTTCCGTAGCATCGAGCAGAGTTTCCTGCAAGCGGGAAGTTGCGATTTACGCACATTTCTATACTCGCTCGGATCCTGGGGCGCCGGGACGCCCGGAGCGACGGGCCGGTGGGCGAGACGGGCGGCGGCGCCACGAGCCGTCGAGCGTTCGCGAATGCTACAACTGACACACAGTTCGCACTGCTTGGCCATCCGACTGGCACACAGCATCCGTAGACGACCGGCATCGGAGGCGGCGAGGTCGCTCCGCGCAATCAAGGAGAGAGATCATGACCACCCGGATCACGGGGCGCTTTCGCGTGCCCGCTTTTTTCGACACCAACAGGCTGAGCGCAAAGGCACGGCGACATCTTTGGACGTTGGCGCTGGGCGGCACCGCCGCCGCGATGCTTCCGGCCGCCGGCCCGGCGCTGGCGCAGGGCCAAATGGTCGGCGGAGCGCATTTCAAGCCGTCGGTGATGGCCGCCGCGATCGAGGCAACGATGAAGCCGCAAGTGGCGGGGTTCAGCTATACGATTGCCCAGAAGGGGCAGGTGGTGCGCGAGAACGGCGTCGGCTCCGCGCGGATCGCCGTCGATGGCTATCGCGCCCATGGTCCGCTCCAGCGCAACAACATCGCCAGCGTGACCAAGACGGTGACCGCGCTCGCGATCCTGCAACTGATCGAAGCCAACAAGAAGAACGGGGTCAGCGTCGACACGCCGATCAAGGCCTACCTTCCCGACGGATGGACGCCGGGGCCGAATGTCGCCAACCTGACCTTTGCGGAGGTGATGCGTCATACATCCGGGCTCAGCTCGGGCAACAATAATGGGTTCAAGGATCTCGGCTATGACGCGGTGAAAGCTGCGGTCACTGCCGGCACGACGCCCATGCCCGCCGGCAAGACCGAGCGGCCGGATGCCTATGACAATCTCAATTACGCGCTGCTGCGAGAGCTCCTGCCCAAGCTGTGGAATGCCACGGGCACCCTCAAATATGAGAAGCTCGATGGTTCGCAGATCTGGCAGACGCAAGGCGACTACCATTCCTTTCTCTACGCGAAATATGTGAATTACTGGATCTTCGACCCGATCGACGTTCAGAACGTGAAGTGCTTCGATAACGACGCGACGTCCACGCTCTATTATCCGCAGAATCCGAAGCCGGATATCAAGGGTGTGCCGGGCGTCGACCAGTCCAAATTCTGCGGGAGCGGCGGCATGTATCTTTCGACCAACGAGATGACGAAGCTCCTCGTCACTCTGTTCCAGACCGAAAAGCTGCTGCCGGCAAGCGCGCGCAAGGTGATGACGGACCGGAAGCTGGGGATCGATCCCATGTCGACGTCCCGCGGCGCGGCCTTTTCGCGCAACGGCGTCGTCAGCCAGGGATCGAACAGTCAGGGCAAGGGCCCGACCAAGGCCTGCATGATCCACCTGCCGGGCGACATCGACGCCGCGTTGGTCCAGAATTCCAACGACGGTGCCGCCCTCAAGCCGTGCAACGTGCTGATCGCCGCCTTCGAGGCCGCCTGGAAATAGGGCGATTACGGGGTCGTTGGGAGTGCTGTGGCCTTCACCGAACACAGCACTCCCGCGCGGCGCCGGGATGTCCCGCGGACGCGCGAGGGCACTATGCTGCCTCGTTGCGGCACTGGATCGGGCGCTCATCTATGTCCGCTCCGGGGATGATAAGCAGACTCTCCCTTCCGGAGCATCCTATGTCCGCTTTGGAAGCGCTGGTCGGCGACGAGACTGCCGAGCGCGGCTGCGCGAGGGATGACCGGGTCGGGTGGATTGCGACCTTGCGAGGCCCCTGCCGCTCGGCCATGCTGTCGGTATGCGCGTTACCTTCGACGACATGGCCGAACGCTTCCACGGCATCCTCTCAGGAGAGCTATTGCGGGAAGATGCGGCCTGCTGGGCGGCAGCCGTCATGCAAGCCGATGACGCGAGAACCGTTGAGGTTCTGCCGCACCAGGACCGCGGCACTATGGGTATCCAAAGGCAAGGGTACCAAGCCAACGTCGATGGAGGCGTCGGGAGAATCTGCCGTGTAGAAGCCTTCTAGATGTCCACGGCGCTGTTATCTGCTCGGATCGCGACATTAAGCTTTCTCATGGCGCCCACGGTTTGGGTGCCACTAGTCCCTATCCTTGGAACATTGTCTGGTCGATGTGGGGATTAGTGATTTTGACCCTTCTTATCAGAACGATAAAACGCCGCCCATGCAGTCACGGGTTTATCAATCAGCGAGGGATGACGTTCTATCCGTGGGTAGTGGATCCATGCCCAAGGTGCAAAAGGTCGATGCGCGATGTCTAAGCGAACCTACACTTTTACGGATACCGTGGGCGTCGGGAACAGCTGATTCGGATCGAACATCGTCGACGGCCTCGATCTAGCGTACGCTGGCGGTCGACGTCAGGCTGCAGCGCGAAAGCCGACGTTCGCGGGCTGCGGCGCCGACCGTCGTCGGAACAGCCGAGTCGGGTAGAAATCGGTCGTGCACCCGATAAGGTTCGCGCATGAACGAAGACCTTGTCAATTGGCGTCAGGCGGGCCGGATCTGCGTGTGGCGCTACGTCCAAGCACCAAGGATGTACGCCGCCTGGCACTGCACCGCGGATAAGGCTGGATGCGACGACATGGCCAGCCTCGCTGACTTGCTGTCCAACGATCAATCGCCCGCACACAGGACCATATCCCTGATTGATCCAACCACCGTTGGAGCGGATCGCATTTTCGGCACTCACGACCTGCGGGTGGAGCATCCTGAGAAGTTGCGGCTTCAGAACTGCCCGGACGACGAGAGTGCGGCAACACTCTCTTGGGCGGACAGCGGAGTTACAATGACGCTCGGCCGACCTTGGCTTGCGGAGCTGGCGCAAGCGATGCGGGACGTGGCTTCGGGCAATGCGGACTTCGCTGCCCAATTTGGAGCAACGGGCTCAGCTGCAGCGCCGCGGATCTCGTTCTGGTGGTGGCCTACGTCGGCTCTCTGAGGTTCGCTGCAATGTCCGGAAAGGGTCGGAGCACGTCCTAAGTCTCCACGCGGCGCGCGCCGACGGCGAACGGCAGGGTGCCGCGCGTAAGCGGACCTTCGCAGGTTCGCCTACCGATCGCACCGGCAACAGCCGGGGAGGGTGGAAAACGCGACATTGCTACCCGTCGCCAGATGGCGGATGATTGACCGATGGCAGCAATCATCAAACTGGAAGATGGCAGCGATCTGTATGCGTCCAGTCTCGGCATCAGCGGAGCATTGGCGTGTATCGCCGAAGGCGTTGAAGGCACTCACCATCAACTCTCTCGTTGGCTGTCGGACGTGGCGCAGCGGCCGGCTCCCTTCATGGATCTCGATCTCCGCGGTCTGGATGATGAAGCTCGTGCTTCATTTTGGCTGGCCGTGGATTACGCGCACGAGCGCTTCGCCGAATGGGATCAAGACGCATCGTATAGCTGGTGCGTGGAGGTGATCCGGTCGCTCTTCCAGAGACGCGAAGTTCGCTTGTCAAACGAGCGGGAGAACGTCCCTCCGCTCGATCTGAGCGAACTATGGTTCGCGGACGACGCAGCCTGATGTCCGCTGTGGGTGCAGGCCGTGTGAAAACTCGCTCCGCACCGCGCGCTGTAGAATAATCTTCTATTCGCCGCAGTGCTTGGCTTGCGGCAGCCGCTTTGAAGCATTCAAAACCAGCTCTCTTGGGTGGCAAACTCTTCAATGCGGCGGGCCGCCGCGTTCGCTCAGGAAAAATCTTCTACCGCGTCAAGGCGTCGCGGTGTTTTCACACAGCCTCGGTGGAAAGCGGACCTTGCGCTTCGGTCCGTGGAGCGTAGACAAAACGCATGCACGAAACGCACGCTGAGGAGAACCTGGCCACCGAGCGATTGGCCGAAGTCCGGCCGGGCGCGATACTTCGCGGAAAGAACGTCCGCCCATACGGTCCGACGCTTCCGAGCCTGGTCGCATACAGACCCGAAGCTTGGCGATTTCTCCGCCTTTCGAGGCTCTATGGCATAGCACTCGGCATCGTTAGCGCACGCGAAGACGAGGCCCACTCTGAAGGTTTCTCTGCGGCGGTAATGCGCATTGACGACTGGAAAGGAGACTTCGTGGCGTACTGGCGGTCGCAGGCCGACCTCGACAGGTATTCCGACGCGCTCGACAAGGCGGTTGTCCTCGAACTTGAAGAAGAAATCGTCCACTGCGTTGGCCCGCCTCCCGACGATGGGGAGCATGTCTGCTAAGGGGCGTTCCGCGCTGTAGCGCGGTGCTCACGCTTGAGGCGGCGCGATCGCCAGTCTGGCCGGCGAAAGCGGACGTACGCCGCCTCGGCCGCCGCCAATGTCGGGAACAGCCGGGGAGGGTGGGGAGCGGCCATTGACCGCAAGCGGTTGAACGGTAGCGTCTCTACATGTCCACACCTTACCTCTTCCGCTTTGGCTACGAGTCGCCTGACGAGTTTCGCAGGAACCGCGCAAACCGGACTGACGACGAGTCTAGCGCTGGATTATGGATCGTTGGCGCGTCTGAGCAGGAGGCTCTTCGGTGGGGGCAAGCGATAGCGGATCGGTTTGTTGCGTGGTTATTCCAGCGGTCTGGCGACGAAGGCTATTCGTGGTCGGAAGGTCAGTTCGCGCACTGGATTGAGACGGACCCAAGTGCGCTGGCAGCGTGTCGTGCGGCAAGTCTACCTGCTGTCGCGGTAGGCGAGGAGCCATCTTTTGAGGCGCTGGCAAGCTAAGCCCGAATGTCTGCTCAGGGTCGGACCCGGTCGACCATCTCGGTCTGGCGCATGCCGGCGCCCAATGTCAGACCGCCGCGCAGAAGCCGACGTTCGCTGCCAGCGCGCTAGACCGTATCACGAACAGCTGGGTGGGGTGGAAACGCGACATTGCAGAATCAGTCCCGAACCGTCTCGAACGAGACGGCCTTTTGCCGCTGATCAAGCTCGATCAACAGCCATTCGTGGTCGATGGCCATGTAGCTCCCGTCGTTCCCGAGAACGTAGGTCATCTCGGTGCCAACCCACTTGTCGGTCGGCGTGGGCTCGCCGAGGAGCGCGATGATCTCAGTGCGTGTCCTGCCGTTCAACGGGTAGCGTGTTAAGAAATCAGGAAGCATTTCAGCTCGCTCCCGCCCCGAAAGATCGGCGTCGCGCCAAGCAGTCTTATCGAAGCGGGCACCCGCCGAGCAGCCGACGAGCGCGAGACACAGGATGATGATGGGCCGCATTGTGAGGGCCTATCTCAGAGCCGCAATGTCGCCAATGGGTCGGAGCCGGTCGACCGCCTAGATCTGGCGCAAGCCGGCGCTGAATGTCAGGCTGCCGCGCGAAAGCCGACCTTCGCCGGTGGCGCGGTCGATCGGTTGGGAATGCCGGGAACAGGTGGATTGCGGACGCTCACGAACCTAAAAGCAGATCGACTGGAGGGCCTCTTGAGCAAGTTCGAACTTCAAATGCCTGTCGAGCACGCCGTGCTCTTTCTATCCGACCCGTCGGTGGACGAGACCGTACCGGAGGACACGTCCGCGTCAGCCGTGACCGCGACTGGCGACTGCATCTGTTTTTGGGTGCAGTCGGACGTAGATGGCCCTTCCGACGTGACGGTCAGCGATCAGCCATGCGATCGCGGAGGAATCGAGTGCTTTACCGGTGAACTCCTGACCCCGCAACGGATCGTCACACTGAGTACCAGTCGCGGCTTCGCCTATCTGAATGTGCCGGTGCGAGATGAGAGTACAGAGGTGCGGATCTGGATGTCGGACGCTGCGCAGCCGGAATGGGCGTGGGTTAAGTTACCAATCGGAATTTGATGTCCGGAAAGGGTCGGACTCGGGCGAGCGGCTCGATCTGGCGCACGCCGGCGCCCAACGTCAACCTGCGGCGCGAGACCGGACATTGGCTGCCGAGCGGGGCAATGGCGCGGGCTACGACAGGGGAGGGTGGAAGCACGACATCCGCCGATGTTGCGTGAGTCGGTGAAAAGGGGTCCGTCCGCTTCGGGTGTCCCTATACAGTTAGCTGCCGTCGATCACGGTGGCCTCGCCTATAAAGCCACCTTCCCAAAGATAGAAGCGGCCCGCCTCGCGCATCAGCGGAACAGCATCTTCGTGGGAAAGAAAATAGAAGCCGAGACGGCGGTTCTCGCCCGGCAGGAGGTCGCCATCATCCAAAAAGGGCAAAGCATCATAGCCAACTAGAGGCTCGGCTTTCGATAACATGCAGGCACACCCCCAGCCCGGATATGCAGGCCCCCGTCTGCCGCCATCGGCAGTAGCAAACATCCGGACCTCGGCGAAAAGGTGCGGCGCCTGGGTGCGTAAGAAGTCTGCGCGGCTCATGCCGCCATGGTGACCCGTCTTTGAAAGGGCCGCAATCAGGAAGTTTATTGGCGCTCCGCAGGACGGGGATCGGCGGTAGCCGTCGTACAGGGACGACCCCGGAATGGCCGCTTCGGGTCGCCGCCGGCTGTAGAAGCCGGCGCAACCTCGGGACGACGCGTTGGTCGGCCTTGTGCGCGCAAACGGACGTTCGCCGCCGCGGCCTGCGCTTGCGCCGGGAACAGCCGGGGAGGGTGGAAACGCGTCCTAGGTGCCCACATGGAGCACGGCAGCGGCGAACGTCAGGGTGCCGCGTTGAAGCTGACACGAGAACGACAGGGCAGGGAAGGCAGACATGGATCACTCAGCCGGTTTCGAGTTCCAAATCGCTGAACAGTCTACCCCGAATACTGCCACTTCGCGGCCGTGCCCATCGCCAGCGCTGGCTGCCCAGTCCACCAGCGTCACTTCGCCGCATGCGAGGGGGACGCTGCCATAGAGCATGATCCGCATCGATGACATCGCTCGGTTGCGCGCTTGAGCTACTCCCTCGAGTTCGGTGGCGTGTTGACTCGGAACGTAATCTGCACTGGGCTCGAAGGCACCGCCTGCAACACCCATACCGTCGTCCCTGAATGCGAAGTGCACAGTCCCGATGTGGCGTTCGCCAGCGTAAACATGTGCTCGTGGGCCGTTCATCTCCCCTGTCTATCAGACGGTGCCAGTGTCCGGGAAGGGTCGGACCACGTCGTAGCGCTCGAGGTGGCGCACCCAGGCAGCCAACGTCAGGCCACCGCGCGGAAGCCGACATTCGTGGGACCGCCCGGCGATCGGCGCGGGAACGACAGGGGAGGGTGATGGGGTGGACGCCCCCCGACGGCATCTATGTGCCAAAGTGGAGTGTCAAACTGCCACTTGAGGGAGGCGTCCATGGGCGATGTTACTACGATTGGGCTGGATCTGGCAAAGCAGGT
>NZ_PXYI01000004.1 GCF_003012735.1 Allosphingosinicella deserti
CGAGGAGCGCACCGTCGAAGCCTGCTGGAAGCGCATCGGAACCCTCCTCGACTGCTTCGACCCCGTCGAATGCGCAAACTACCTCGCAAACAGCGGATATGCTTCAGTCTAAGATGATCATGCTCTAGTGCTGTTCGGCACGGTACGTGCCAACGGCCAGGTGGTCTGGCCGCTGATCATCCTGTTCATCTCGATGTATCCGGTGCGGCTGGGTATAGCGCTCGGCGGCTACCAATGGCTCGGCGCCGACGCGCTATGGCTGAGCTTTCCCGTCGGCATGGTCACGACGATGCTGATGGCGACCGCGCTTTATCTCCACGGCGGCTGGCGGCGCAGCGGGATCGCGCCGTCGCCGATCGACGAGCTCGAATGCCGCGAGCAGGCTGAAGCGACCCGGGAGCCGGGCGGCGCGCTCAATCCGGCGGCGTAGGATCCACCGGATCGGCGGGGACCACGACTTCGACCGCGCACTGGGCGATGCTGGCGGTGACTGGGGTTCTGGCGAGCACTTCGCCGTCGATCGAGATCTTCTGCCGTGGCCGAGTCTCGATCCTCATCGTGCGGCCGTGGAAATGCTCGACCGTGGCTTCGCGCGCCTTGAGCTTCATCATGCTCGACAGCCAGTTCCACATCAATTTCGTCTTGCTGCGCCCGATGACTGCCTGGACGACGAGCTCCCCGGTATCCACGTCGGCTTTCTCGACCAGTTCGACGCCGCCGTGGAAGCGGCCGTTGGCGATCCGGACCTCCGTCGCCCACACGGTTTCCTTGCCGCTCTCGCTCTCGATCGTGAGACGAAACGGCCGAAAGCGGATCAGGCACCAGCTCGCCCACATCAGATAGCCGACCCGGCCGAGATATCGTTTGAGGCGGTGCGGGATTCCTTCGCCGATCATCGGCGACAGACCCATTGCGGCACAATTGGCGAAATAATCGCCGTCGATCTTGCCGAGATCGATCCTCCGCCGCTGACCGTTGGCGATCGTATCGACCGCGCCTTCGAGATCGAGTGGAATGCCAAGCGTTCGGGCAAAGCTGTTGGCCGTGCCGAGCGGCAACAAAGCAAACACGCAGTCCCGTCCGACGACGAAATCGATCGTGCAGGAAAGAGATCCGTCGCCGCCGCCGACGATCACCATCGGCGCGCCGTCCTCAACGGCCTTGTCGACGGTGCGGTTGAGCTTGCGGGGATCCTTTACCGCATGGCTCGCAATCAGCCGGACGCCGGCTTCCTCGAGCAGTCTCTTGGCGTCGTTGAACAGCTCTTGTCCCCGCCGCGAATGGGCGTTGACGATGAGGACGGCGTCGCGCGGCACGGGGCGGGGGGTCATCAGCACGATGCGTTAAACTCGCCACGCATCCGGAATGTTCAACGGCCGGCGCGGCGATCGCGCGAAGCGCTTCCACCCCAAAGGATCAGGCCCTACAGCGGCGGCGATGACTCAGTCCTCTTTCCCCGCTTTGCGGATGCGCCGTACCCGGGCCCATGCCTGGAGCCGCGCGATGGTCGCCGAACATGTCCTGACCGCGTCCGACCTGATCTGGCCGCTGTTCATCGCCGAAGGGCAGGGGGTGGAAGATCCGATCTCCACGCTTCCCGGCGTGTCGCGCTGGTCCGTCGACCTGATCGCCAAGCGGGCGGTCGAGGCGCGCGATCTCGGCATTCCCTGTATCGCCCTGTTTCCGAACACACCGCGGGGCCTGCGGACCGAGGACGCCCGCGAGGCGCTCAATCCGGACAATCTGATCTGCCGCGCCGTCCGGGCCGCCAAAGACGCAGCGCCCGAGGTGGGAGTTCTCACCGACGTCGCGCTCGATCCCTACACCGCCCACGGTCATGACGGCATCGTCGACGAGGCCGGCTATGTGTTGAACGACCGTACCAGCGACGTTCTGGTCGAGCAGGCGCTGGTGCAGGCGGCGGCCGGCGCGGACATCGTCGCGCCGTCCGACATGATGGACGGCCGCGTTGCCGCAATCCGTGCTGCGTTGGAGCGAGACGGGCGGCACAACGTCCAGATCATGGCCTATGCCGCCAAATATGCGAGCGCCTTTTACGGTCCGTTCCGCGACGCAGTCGGCTCGCGCGGGCTGCTGAAGGGTGACAAGAAGACCTATCAGATGGATTATGCCAATGCCGAGGAAGCGCTGCGCGAGGTCGCGCTCGACCTTGCCGAAGGCGCCGATACCGTGATGGTGAAGCCCGGCATGCCCTATCTCGACATCATCCGCCGGGTGAAGGAGCGGTTCGAAGTGCCGGTCTTCGCCTACCAGGTTTCGGGTGAGTATGCGATGATCGAGGCCGCGGTGGCGGCCGGTTGTGCCGAGCGGGACGCGATGGTGATCGAGAGCCTGACCGCGTTCAAGCGGGCGGGTTGCTCCGGCGTCCTCACCTACCATGCAATGCTTGCCGCGAGACTGCTCGGCGGCTGAGGCCGCTTCCCTTCCGCGATGCAGGGGGGGTAAGGCGATTGTCGGAAATGACCGTGGGGAGATATCGAGTGGTGGTGCAGGCGTCCGTCTTCCTTCAAGCCTGCCCCAGACCGTGACGTCCGCCGCCGCCGTCCCGGATGTGCCGCTCGGCCGCTTCGCCCGGCCGCTGTTCCTGCTGACGATCCTGACCGGATCGTTCCTCCTTTTCCTCACCCAGCCGATGGTTGCGCGGATGGCCCTCCCACGCCTCGGCGGCGCGCCGGCGGTGTGGAACAGCGCGATGCTGGTCTATCAGGCGCTGCTGCTCGGCGGATATGCTTATGCGCATTTCCTTTCGCGGCTGGCGCCGCGGCGGCAGGCGGGCGTGCATCTGGCGCTGTTCGCCGTGGCGGCCCTGTGGCTTCCGCTGGGGATCGGACGGGGCGTGCTGCCGCCCGATGCGTCGCCGGCCTGGTGGGCCTTGTGGTTCCTGCTGAGCTCGATCGGCCCCGTCTTCTTCATCGTGTCGGCGCAGGCGCCGCTGATGCAGCGCTGGTACGCGCTCGATTTCGGCCGCGGCGACCCCTATCCGCTCTACGCCGCCTCGAATCTCGGCAGCTTCGCGGGCCTGCTGTCCTATCCATTGGTCGTCGAGCCGTTGATGACGCTCCAGCAGCAGAGCCTGCTCTGGACCGGCGGCTATGCGCTTTTGGTGCTGCTCGTCGGGCTGTGCGCGCTCACCGTCCCGCCCGGTGCGGTCGAGGAGGCGCCGCTCGAACAGGATGGAGCGCCGCCGTCGCGCCGTCAGTTGCTGTGCTGGGTTGCGCTGGCGGCGGTCCCGTCCGGGCTGATGCTGTCGACGACCACCCACCTCACCACCGACATCGTCGCGATGCCGTTGCTCTGGGTGGTGCCGCTAGGCCTCTATCTGTTGAGCTTCGTGGTCGCGTTCGCGGAGCGACGTGGATTGGCCAACGCTCTCACCCTGATCGCGCCCTTCGTGATGCTGATCGGCGGCGGCCTCGCCTTCAGCGGCGGCGCGCGGGGGCCCTTCTTCATGGCGACGCTCGGCCTGTTCCTGCTGTTCACGGTGGCGGTTGCGCTCCACACCGCAATGTACCGCTCGCGGCCTGCGGCCGGGCATCTCACCACCTTCTATCTTGCCATGGCGGTGGGCGGGATGATCGGCGGCATCTTCTGCGCGCTGATCGCACCGACGGTGTTCGATTGGACCTACGAGCATCCGCTGCTGATCCTCGCCGGCGCGGTGCTGGTGCCGCAATCGCCGCTGATCCCATGGGGCGCGCGCATGCCGAAGTGGCTTGCCGCGACGATCATCCTGTTCGCGTTCCTGCTCTCTTACTGCGCCGACATGAAGCCGTTCCTCTGGATCGACACCCATTGGGCGCTCGCTTGCAGCATCCTGATCTCGCTGCTCGCCTTGCTGTTCCTCGGCCGACGATGGCTCTTCGGCCTGTGCATTGCGGCTCTGATGCTGAGCTATGGCGGCTGGCGCACGCTCGATGAAAGCCGGCATGCCGATCGCAGCCGCTCCTACTTCGGCGTCTACTCGATCAGCACGCGCTCCGATCCGCCGGCGCGCCTGCTCACCCACGGCACCACCCTGCACGGGGTGCAGAATCTGGGCCCTTCCGGCGAGATCGAGCCGACGACCTATTATGCTCGTCGCTCCGGGATAGGCCATGCAATGGCCTCGCTGGAAGTCTTTCACGGGTCGGCCCCGCGCGTCGGCGTGGTCGGCCTCGGCACCGGTACGCTCTCCTGTTATGCGCTGCCGGGGCAGGATTGGCGCTTCTTCGAAATCGATCCCGCCATCGTCACCATCGCCCGCGATCCCGCGCGCTTCACCTTCCTGACGCGCTGCGCGCCGCAAGCCAAGATCGTGCTCGGCGATGCGCGGCTCAGCCTGTCGCGGGCCGCGCCAGGCTCGCTCGACCTGCTCGCGATCGACGCTTTCTCGTCCGATGCCGTGCCGATGCACCTGCTCACCCGCGAGGCGCTGCAAGTCTATCGCCGCGCATTGTCGCCGACCGGCATTCTGATGGTGCACGTGTCGAACCGATATCTCGATCTAGAGCCGGTGCTCGCCGCCGCCGCGAAGCGGGACGGATGGCATGCGCGGCTCTTCAGCTACGTTCCCACCGAGCCTGAAGAGGCCCGCAACATGACGGCATCGGTGTGGATCGCGATGGCCCCGGATCCGGATACGCTGCTCGCGCTTCAGATCTCGAGCGGCGAGGATGCCTATCTCTGGCGCCCGCTCAAGGGCCGCAAGGACTTCAAGGGCTGGACCGACGATCATGCCAGCATCCTTCCGTTGCTCGAGGACTGGCGGAATTGGGTTCCGGACGCGATGAAGGATCTGCGATGATCGAGACCGAGCGACTCTGGCTGCGCAATTGGACTCCGGCAGATTGCGAGCCGTTCATCCGGCACACCAACACGCCGGGGGTGATGCAATGGCTGGGTGGAGTCAGGAGCCCCGACTTCCTCCGCGACCGTATTCTCGACCGCTTCATCCCCTGGCAGGAAACGCTCGGCCACACCTTTTGGGCCGTGGAGCGCAAGGCCGACACGGAATTGCTCGGCTTTTGCGGTCTCAAGATCGCCGATGATCCGGGCAGCCCGGTAGAGGGCGAGCTCGAGATCGGCTGGCGATTGCGCGAGGATGCCTGGGGGCAGGGCTATGCCAGGGAGGCCGCCGCCGCTTCGCTCGATTTCGCGTTCACGACGCTCGGGGCAGCCCAGGTCGTCGCTCTCACCGTCGAGGGCAACAGCCCGAGCTGGGGCCTGATGAAGCGGCTCGGCATGACGCGTCGCCCGGATCTCGATTATCAGGGGCCGGATTGGGCCGAGGGGATCGTCATCGTCTATCTGATCCGCCGCGAAGAATGGCGCAGCTGATCCGGTTCGGCGGCCACGCGCCGCGAGTCGAGCCAAGCGCCTTCGTCGCGCCCGGCGCGCGGTTGATCGGCGATGTCGAGATCGGCCCCGAGGCGAGTATCTGGTACAATTGCGTCCTGCGCGGCGACGTCAACCGCATTCGGATCGGCGCCCGGACCAATATCCAGGACGGCAGCGTCATTCACGTGGATTCACCCAAGCCCGGCGCCGCGGCCGGCCACCCGACGATCATCGGCGCCGATGTGCTGATCGGTCACATGGCTATGGTCCATGGCTGCATCCTTCACGACCGCGCATTCGTCGGACTCGGCGCAATCGTGATGGACGGCTGCGAAATCGAGAGCGGCGCGATGCTCGCCGCCGGGGCGATGCTGACGCCCGGGAAGGTGATTCCGTCAGGCCAGCTGTGGGCGGGGCGACCGGCGAAATATGTGCGCGATCTCAGCGGCGCGGAGCTCGACGGCCAGGCGCAGGGCATCGCCCATTATGTCGCACTCGCCAGGGCGCATGCGGAGGCGATCAGCGGGCGCTGAGCCGCTGCTCGAATTCGCCGAGTTGGCGCTGCTGCTGTTCGGCCAGCGCTTGAAGCGATGAAGTTGCCGTCTGCAATTGCGCGCTGTCCGCGGCGCTGAGCGGGCCTTCGGCTGCCTGGGCGATCGCGAAGGCGTCGAGATCGGCGAGCGCCTGCAGAGTCGCGCTCCGTCGGGTCTGCGCCCGCGAGACCGCCTGCTGCGCCGCCACCCAGCTGTCGCTGCCGGCACCGCCAGCACGCGCCACGATCGGCCGAGCCGCCGCCACAGCCTCGGCGAACGCCGCGTCTCCGGCACGAGCAGCGGCGATCAATGCGGCGAGACGCGAAGCGATCCCGGGGCGGTCCGGGGCAGGCTCCGGCACCCGCTCCGGATCGCCGGAGGCGTAGAGGGCCTCGGCGGGACGCGGCGCCAGCGAAGGGTAGGGCCCCGGCGCCGCACACCCGGCTGCCAGAGCAAGACAGGCGGCGGAGCCGGCGAGCAGGGCGACGATCTTCATGACGTCTTCCTAGAGTGTCGCGGCACGGCGTGGAAGCGCCTCCGCACCCGTCCCGGCACGCTTGCCGAGGCCGTTACGTTTTTCCTCAGAACGGGCTTGCCACGTTCGGATGTTGCCCGTAAGAGCCCCTCCACCGGGCGCCCGTAGCTCAGCTGGATAGAGCACCAGACTACGAATCTGGGGGCCGGAGGTTCGAATCCTTCCGGGCGCGCCATTTCGCTTTCGCGAACAAGATCAGCGCCTTGCGCGCACCGCCAGTGGTGCTGCGGCGCGGATCTCCGCTAGAACAGACCATCGGATTCCAACCGATCGTCCGCGCGATCGCGCCGAAACGCACCCGCGACCGAAACGCCGACATCTCGGATTCCAGCCCAATGACGGGAGCAAGCGAGATGCTGTCCGAACTTTACTGGATCGAGGCGCCCGGCGTGCCCCGTCTTGCCACAATGGCGCGGCCGCGTGCCGGGGATTGGCTGGAGGACGAAGTGGCACATTGGGCGCGGTCGGGTGTCGGGATGGTCGTCAGCCTGCTCGAGCCCGACGAAGTCGACGATCTGCAGCTTGGCATGGAAGCGGCATTGTGCCGACGAAGCGGCATCGAATACCGCTCCTTTCCCATCCCGGATCGCGGTGTTCCGGACGATGTCGGCGCGGCCTGGCGCTTTGCAGCGGAGATCGCCGAAACGGGCAAGACGATCGCAATCCATTGCCGGGCCGGCATCGGTCGCGCCTCGATCGTAGCTGCGCTGGTCCTGATCTGGCGCGGCCTGGCCGCTGATGCCGCCCTTCATGCCATCGAAAAGGCCCGTGGACTTCCTATACCGGACACCGAGGAGCAACGCGCATGGGTGCTGACGTTTCGCGATCGGCAACGCTGATCCTCAGCCGCGTTGCGTCTCCTTCCTACCGGTCGTGCTTGTCCGCGCGTCGGCGGCCGAACAGCAATTTGCGCTCGAGGCGCTTGCGTAGGGCTTCGTAATAAGCGGTGAGGAACCCCTCGTTGCTGTCGACCTCGCCGATCCCGAACTTGTCCCGGATCGTGCTCGCCACCGCGGCCATGCTGTCGTCATTCCCCGCGCGCAGCACCTGCTCGAGCGTCTGCAACTCGTAGATGCCATAAGCGTCGAGCTGTTCTTCGGTAAACTGATAGGTTGCGCCAGTGGCCTCGCCCCGCATCAGATCGAAGGTCAGGCTGCGCTTGGGCGCATTGATCACCCAGGTGCCCGCGAGCAGATCTCCGATGCGAAGTCGATCGCGATTGAACAGGGGGAAGAACAGGAAGAGGCAGGCCCAGCCGAGGCCGAGCAGGGTCGTCGCCGTGTCGACTCCGTCTCCGGCCGCCTCGAAGCCGAGGAAAGAGAGCGGCAGATAAACTTCGATCTCGCGCATCAGATTGCGGGCGATGACCGCATCGGCGGTGAGCCGGCCGCCGTCGCGGGCGACGACCCGGAGGCCCGCGATCCGCTTGCCGAATGTCGCCGCGCGCGGACCCATCTCCATCAGAATGAAGTAGAAGTTTCGCAGCAGGAAGAAGCCGAGCAGCCAGGTGATCGCGAGCACCTCCAGCCCGTGACCTTCCGTCGCCCAAAGGCCGAGCAGGGCGACCAAAGTGAAGACGACGAGCACGGCGATCATCAGCATCGCATCGAGCATGAAGGCCGTCATGCGCTGGCCGGCGGTGGCGAGGGTGAGGCCGAGGTCGACGCCCTCCGGAGTGACCAGGCGCCGGCGCATCGCCGCTTCGTCGCGCGGTGCGAGCGCCGCCTTCTTTGCCCGTCTAGCCATTGCGCGGCCTGCGCGGTGCGTAGAAATAGACCAGCCAGAGCAGCAACATGGTGAGGCCGATCGCGTAGCGAACGGCGTCTTCACGGATCAGCTGGCGGGCGAAGCCTTCGAGCAGGCCAGCGGCGATCAGCATGAACACGACCCCGACCATGGCCGTCGCGGCGCCGCGGCCCACCATGCTCGCGGCGGCGAGCCGCGATGCAGCGCCCGGGAAGACCACGCTCCAGCCGATCCTCAGGCCGGCGGCACCGGCAAGGGCGATCGCGAACAATTCGGTCGAGCCGTGGATGATCAGCCAGCCGCCGAGCTGCGGGCCTAGCCCGTGCCCGCCGTACAGGGCTAGGAAGGCGCCGAGCATTGCGCCAGTGTAGACGAGCAGCAAGGTGGTCGGAACGCCGAAGGCGAAGCCGAGCGCGAAGCAGAAGATCGCAACCTGGGCATTGTGGGTGAACAAATAGGTGGCGAAGAAGGCCAGACCGTCCTGGTCGGCGCCGGAATAGAGGCTTTCGCGCAGCTTTTCCCGACTGGCGCTGAAATCGCGCCCCGAGGCGAGGTCGCCTGGGACGAAGGCGTTGAAATATTCGGGTTGCGCGGAGACGAGCAGATAGCCTGCGATCGTGCCGACCAGCATCAGTGCCAGCGCGATCAGCGTTTCCCGGCCGAGGCCGCGAACCGCAGCCGGCCAGTCATGCACGAAGAATTGCCGCAGACGTGCACCCGGCGAGGTCCTGACGCCGTAGAGAAAGAAATAGGCACGAGCACAGAGATGCTCGAGATAGGTGACGAGTTCCAGGTCCAGCGAGGTCTCTCGGGCTACCGACAGCGAGGAGAGGGCGCTGCGGTAGAGGACCGGCAGCGCCATCAGATCATCGTCGGACAGCGCGCGCGGCGACTTCCTCTCGCAAAGGGAGACGAGCGCATCGAGCCGTCGCCATTCCTCCTCGCGTTCGGCACGAAGGCCGCGGAACTGGGCTGGAGCGTTCACAGGAGGTTCCTCTGCTTGACCTCTAGATAGGCATTGACCAGCGCCGGCCCCGCGCGATCGTGCGCCGCCTCGATGACGTGGACGCCAAGCCGCCTCAGTCGATTGACGACCAGGCGCCGCTGCCGGAGCAGAGCCGCCGCGGTGACCGCCCTGGTGACGTCCTCCGGTGCGTTCGGTTCGGCGGCGGCGAAGCCTTCGAGCTCCTCGTCGCGGAACAGGATGAACAGGACGAGGTGGCGCTTCAGCAGGGTACCGACTGCCGCGAGCATCAGTTCGGCGCTGACCGTGTCCGCAAAATCGGTGAAGATGACGATCAGCGAGCGTCGCTGCAGCCCGGTGGCGAGAGTCGCCAGCCCGAGCGTGTAATTGGTCTCCCGGTCGGAATATTCGACCGCCCCGGCGACCCGCTGCAGCAAGGCGAACGATCGTGCGCCGGAGACGGGCTTGGTCGAGACCCGCGGGTGGGAATCGAACCCGAACAGGCTGACGCGGTCACCGTCCTTCAACGCGACATAGGCGGTGAGCAGGGCGGCGGATACCGCGCGGTCGATCTTCGGCAGGCCGACGAGCGGCTCGCACATCGTCCGTCCACTGTCGAGCGCGATGATGACATTGTTGTTGCGCTCGGTGCGGTACTCCTTGGCGAGCAATTTCCGATGCCGCGCCGACTGTTTCCAGTCAATCGCCCGCCGGTCCATGCCCTGCTGGAAATCGGCAAGCGAATCGAACTCCGCGCCTTCGCCGATCTGCATTCGTGCGGTGAGACCGTGGAGCATGTCGCGGTGGCTGTAATCGGCCGAGCGCTCCCGCAGCGCACGAATGTCGGGAACGATCACGATCTCGTCGGTGACCGCCAGCTGGCGCTGCTTCCACACCAAGCCGAGCGGGCCGCGCCATCGCACCCAGACATGCTCGAAGCCGGCGACGCCGCGCCGGATCGCAACAAGGGGAATGATCGTCGTGCCCCGTCCATTCGCGATGGCGGCGTGGCTGCGCAGGCCGTTCGGCGCTTCGAGGAGATAGTGGCTGCCGATCGCGATTTCGCAGTCGGTCGGCGCCCCCTTGGCGAATGTCACTTGGATATCCACCGCGAGCTCCGATCCTGCCGCGGCGCTGCGGGGGCCGCCGACGGTCACCGCCACGTCCTTCGGTGCAGCGCCGAGCGCCGCGTCGAGGATCAGCAGGACGATCAGGAAGCCGAGAAACGCGAGACCGGCGACCCAGTAAGCCGGAGCGAGCACGCCGATCAGCAAGGCCACCGGCGCCGAGGCGCCGGCAACCACGATCGCGCGCGCGGACGGATAGATCAACGCGGCGCCTCGACCGCTTCGAGCAGGCGATCGATCACCGTCTCGACCGGCCGCCCCTCGATCTCGGCCGCCGGGGAAAGGGCGACGCGGTGGCGGAGCACCGATGGCGCGAGCGCCTTCACGTCATCGGGAATCACGTAATCTCGGCCGTCGAGCGCGGCGCGCGCGCGCGCGGCACCGGCGAGCATCGCAGCCGCGCGCGGCGACGCGCCCGTCTCGAGATCCGGAGCTTCGCGTGTCGCCCGGACGAGGTTCACGACGTAGCTTGCGACCTCGTCGACCATCGGAATTGCCGCCACCGCGGCGACGGCGGCTGCGACCTCCTGGTTGGAGACCCTCGCCTCGATTCCCCATTCCTCGGCTCGCGGCGCCCCGAAGCGAGCGCCGTGCTGGGCGACGATCTTTCGTTCCTGTTCCGCCGAGGGATAATCCATCTGGTGCTTGAACAGAAAGCGATCGAGCTGGGCTTCGGGAAGCGGGTAGACGCCCTGCTGCTCGATCGGATTCTGGGTGGCGACGACCATGAAGCGATCGGACAGTCGATGGGTGTCGCCGTCGATCGTCACCGCACGTTCCTGCATCGCTTCCAGCAGGGCCGCCTGGGTCTTCGGCGGCGTGCGGTTGATCTCGTCGGCGAGCAACAGCTCACAGAAGATCGGACCGTGCGTCAGCGTGAACTGGCTCGTCTGGAAATTGAACAGATTGGAGCCGAGGATGTCGGCAGGCATCAGATCCGGCGTAAACTGGATTCGACCGTAATCGAGGCCCAGCACCCGCGCGAAGCATTGGACGAGGAAGGTCTTGGCCGTTCCCGGAGGGCCTTCGAGCAGAACGTGCCCGGACGAGAACAAGGCGACGAGCAGCAGCTCGACCGCCTCTTCCTGACCGACGATCGCCTTCGCGATCTCGCCGCGGATCGTTCCGGCGAGGCTTCTGACGTCTTCTAGCTTCACGTGATCAAGTCCTTCTTCCATCGAAAGAGGGCGCGCGCGGCGGCGAGGAGCCGCGATCGATCCTCGGAGTTGCGCGCCTCCTCGGCGAGCGTGCTGAATGTGGGCTGGTCGTGCGGGGAGAGCCGGTCGAGATAGGCATCGAGCTCGCCGTCGCGAAGCGCGAGATGCGCTCCGCTGTCACGCGCCGCCGATTCGCGGATAAGCTCGGCATAGGCCGCGCCTGCGCTGTGCTCGCGGCGTGCGATCCGAAGCAGGGTGGCGCTGTTCTCGACCAGTGCGCTCTTGCCGAATGCGACGGCTCTTTTGTCCTGCGCCGCCGGCCCGAAGCGGAAGGCGCCGTGAAGACCGGCGAGCAGTGCTGCGACCACGAGGGCGAGCGTCAGCGGGAGGAATGGCTGCTCGAACGCCAGCTTGAGCGCGCTCGGCTTGCGGGCGAAGCCGTTGAGCGTCAGATCGAACACGATCCCCTCCGCCTCGGTTGCGTTGAGCGCGTCGAGCAGGGTCAGGGCCGCTTTGGCGCGTGCCGGATCGCGCATTGCCTGATTGTTGAGCAGATCGGGCTCCGCGAGCACGTAAAGCGGGGCGTCGCCGACGCGGCCGAGCAGGATGGCGCCCGATCGGGTGGTCACCAGCGGCTGGAGATCGTCCCCGCCGATGGTCTGCACCATAGCGGGTAGCGGGGCACGGAAATCGGGCATGAAGCCCTCGCCCCGCGCGCCGCCGGACGAAGGCTTTTGCGCGATCTTGAACCCGGGCTCGTCGTCGAGCATCCGCTCGACCAGGAAGCTCGGCAGGGTGCCTGCGCCCTTCACCCACCCGGGATGCTGGAGATCGGGTACGACCTGCCATTTGGGGAGCACGACCAGCGTCGGCTTGGCCGTCCTTTTTTCCAGCACCGCCTCGAGCGCTTCGTTGGTCGTATCAGGCTCGGCGGCGATCACCACGAGATCCTCGGTGTCGAGCATGTCGATCGAACGGGCCAGCTCGACTTCGCCGTCGCCGAGTGTGATCAGCTGGACGACTCCCTTGAAGCCGACGGCAGAAGCCGAAAGCGCATGCGCGCGCCCGTCCCGGCTGTTGCGCAAATCGCCGGCATAGGCGGTCAGCACCATGAACAGGGCGAACGCGACGAGCCCGGCGGTAATCAGGGCCGCGACCATTTTTGGATTGAAGACTGGGAGGGCCGCTGAAGCGCTCTTCACTTCTTCCACTCCGGCGCGAATGCGAATTCCTCGTAAGATGCACGGCAGAGCGTCCAATCCTGTGCGTCGAGGGTGCGTCCTCCGAACAGACTGCGCTCCACTGCCATGACGATGCGGGAAAAGGCGGTGCGGGGGGCCGCGGGGATCTGGGGTGCCCCGGCAATGTCGCGGCTGGTCAGCGCGGGTCGCACGATCTTGGGGCGCTTGCGCTCGATTTCCTCGATGCTTCTGAACAGCAACAGGTGCGCAGCCTCACCGAACCTTCCGGATGCGGCGAGCGAATCCGCTTCGGCAAGCAGCGCGCGCGCCGGCGCTTCGTCGGGGCGCCAGGCATCGCTCGCCGGCCCCGGCTCCGCGTTGCGACGACGCTTCAGGAAAGCGAGGCCGCCGCCTTCGATCCAGCGAAACAGCCAATAGAGAATGGAAAGCACCACGATTGCGAGAACGATCCAGAAGATGGCCTTGAAGACCGGTCCGCCATTCTCGAGCAATTCGGCAAGCCACCGCAGCCAGGCCGGAGGCTCGGGCGGCACGAATTCCGGCAGATCGAACTGGATCGAACTGTCGGTGCGAAGCTTCGCATGCGCCTCTGCGAAGCGCGCAGGGTCGCCGGCCGCCGTCCATTCCTGTTCCGCTGAATCCGCCAAACCACGCCCCCTGCGGGCGATGTAAGCGGGTCTGCCCGCCGCGTGCAAGCGCAAGCGACGAGAGGGCGGCCGGCGCTGTGCCGATCTGGACAAAGCGGGTGCCACGGCTAAGCTGCGGGGCAACACGGAGGGGAATGATGGCAAGTCTGGCGCATCAGCAGAAAATCGACATTGGCCGGGTGATTCAGGGCGGGGTCAGCGCCGTCGGCGCGAACGCACCGATGTATCTGCTCGCGGCGCTGGTGCTCGCCGGCGTTCCAACCTTCCTTGTGCAGTATTTCTTCGTGACGGGGATTCAATCGTTCAACACGACGACGATCGTCCTGATGGTGGTGTCGGTTTTCGTGACATTGTTCGGGACCTATTTGCTTCAGGCGGCGATGGTTCGCTCCTCCATTCTCGTGCTGAGCGGACGGGACGCCGACATCGGTGGCAGCCTGGGCGTCGCGCTTCGCCTGGTGCTGCCGATGATCGGCCTTGCGATCGTGACGACGTTCGGGGTGGCGCTCGGCATGATGCTTCTGATCGTGCCGGGGATCATGCTCTATGTAGCGTGGGCCGTTGCCGTTCCCGTGTTGATCGAGGAGAAACGCGGCGTGTTCGGCAGCCTCGGCCGAAGCGCCGAGCTGACCAAGGGCTCACGATGGGCGATCTTCGGGCTGCTGGTCGTTTACGTCATCGTGGCCAGCGTGATCGGAGGGGTATTCGGCGCATTCGGTCCGACCAATCCGTTCGAGGCTTCCTTTGCATTCGCACTGGTCAACGCTCTATCCTCGACCGTGACCAGTCTCATTGCCGCGGCCATGCTCGCGAGCCTCTATGTCGAGCTCCGAACGGCCAAGGAAGGCGCGACCTCGGACGGGCTGGCGGCGATCTTCGCCTGATTTTGGCCGTGCCCGACGCAACCGGATCGGCCGAGAAACGTCCCTGCTGAATGCGTTCGACAATCGGCCTGTTCACCCTTGCGTCCCTCCTTCTTGCCGGCTGCGGAGGCCCGGATGCGTCCGGGCCGGCCGTGACCGGGGAGGATCGCGCCGCCGCGGCCGAGCAGCATGCCCAACTGCTTGCCGAATTCGGCGGCGCCTATCAGGGTGACGAGAGCGTCTATTTGACGCGGCTCGGCGGGAAGATCGCGGCGGCCGCGGGCCTTGAGGGACAGTGCACCTTCACTCTCGTCAACACCGACGTGGTCAACGCATTCGCCGTGCCCGGCTGCTACATCTACGTGACCCGCGGACTGATGGCGATCGTCGGCAGCGAGGGCGAACTCGCCTCGGTATTGGCGCACGAGGTCGGCCACATCGTCGGCCAGCACAGCAAGCGCCAGCAGAAAAGGTCGCTGTGGCGCGGGCTCGGCGTGCTTGCGGTGCAGGTGCTGACCGGATCGGAGCGGCTGACCCGCATCGCCGGCAACGCCGCGACCTTCTTCACGTTGCGCTATTCGCGGGCCCAGGAATATCAGGCGGACGATCTCGGCCTCGGCTTCCTTCGCTCCGCCGGCTACGATCCCTACGCGGCCTCCGACATGCTGGGTGCGCTCTCGCGGCAGGAGCAGTTTCTGGCCGCGACCAAAGGCCGGGACGAGGCGAAGAGCATTCCGGAATGGGCACGGACCCACCCGCTTACCGGCAGCCGCGTGGAACGCGCGCGGCAAGCCGCAGCGGCGACTGGCGCGCAGCCCGACGCCCTGCCGGAATATGAAGACCGGTATCTGCAGGCGCTCGACGGCCTCCTCTACGGCGACGATCCGCAGCAGGGTTTCGTCCTTGGCCGGCGATTCGCCCATCCGGTGATGCGGATCGGGTTCGAGGCTCCGGCGGGCTTCACGCTTACCAACAGCCCGCAGGCGATCCTGATCGAAGGGCCGGACGGATTGCGCGGAGAGTTCGGCGGCGGCCGGGTTCCGGAAGGGGGGCTTCAGGCTTATGCCGAAGCCCTGTTGCGCCAGCTGCTCGGCGATGCGCCCGTGCGCGTCGGCGATGGCCGGGCGGCGCGGGTGAACGGCGTCGACGCGCTGTTCGTGCCGGCCGCCGTGTCGACCGAAAATGGCGAGATCCCGCTGTCGATCGCCGTCTACCAGGCGTCTGGCGGCAATGCCTATCACTTCGCGATGGTGTCGAACTCGGCGGGCGGCTCGGCGGACGCGCTGGATCCGCTGTTCCGCTCCTTCCACCTGCTCTCGGCGGAGGAAGCCCGCCGCCTGCGGCCGCGGCGGATCAGGGTGGCCGAGGTCGGTCCGGGAGACACGATCGCCTCGCTTGCCGGACGCATGGCGGACACCAACCAGCGCGCCTTGTTCCTGTTTCTCAACGATCGCGCGCCGGACCAGCCCGTGCGGCCGGGCGAGAAGGTCAAGATCGTAAGCTTCGCCGAGCGGTGATAGGTTGTCAGGCTGCCCTCAGCCGACGTGCTCGGGCTTGCCCTTGCGCTTGGTGGAGGCGAGTTCTTCCAGCTGAGCCTCGCTCATCGATCCGGCCATGCCCTTAGATGCGCCCTTGAGCTTGCTCTTGGGCGTGTCGCCGCGCTTGGCCGAAAGTGCGGCTCCGGCGGCCTTTTGCTGCGCTTTCGATTTGGCAGGCACCGGTGACTCCTCTAACGGCACTCCCAACCGGAACCGACGCGCCCGACGCGCGGTTCCTTCGACACGATCCCAGCGGAGGAACAATGGACGAGATCGAATGGTGGGAGTTCGACTCCGCCAAGGACATGGCCGAGCAGGTTGCCGGTGACATCGGCTTCGTGATCGAAAGCGCGCTCGAGGCGCACAAGGGCGCGCGCCTGGCCGTGCCCGGCGGCTCGACCCCGGATCTGATCTATGCCGAGCTGCTCAAGCGCAAGGACATCGACTGGACCAAGGTTACGCTGATCCCGACCGACGATCGGCTGGTGAAGCTCGATGACGGTCTCAGCAACTACGGCAAGCTCGAGGGCTTCTTCGGCGCGAGGAAGGCCGACATCGTCAGCCTGATTGACGAAGCGGCACTGGAAAATCCGCAGGAAGCGGGCCGGCTTGCCGATGCGCGTCTTTCGCTGCTGCAATGGCCGCTCGATCTCGCCTGCCTCGGAATGGGTGCCGACGGCCACACCGCCAGCATCTTCCCGGGCCCCGATTTCGATGCGGCGGTGAACGGCCCCCGCACCCGCCGTGCGATCGGCGTGCGTCCCGATCCGCTGCCGGACGCGGCACCGGTCCCGCGGGTCACGTTGACCGCGCCGGCGCTCGCCTCGGCGCGTACCGTGATGATCGTGATCTCCGGTGCCGAGAAGCGGCGCGTCCTGGAGCAGGCGCTGAAGGAAGGGCCGCTTTCCTCTTATCCGATCGGCCGCGTCGTCTCGGCGATGGACGTTCCGATCGACATCTACTGGAGCGCAGAATGACGGCGCTTGCGGGGGCTCAGACGAGCTCCCGCACCCCTACTTCCTCGTAGAGCGCGGCCCGCGCCTGTTCGAGCTGTGCCCACATAGCGGGATCGAGCAGGTTCTCCGGCGTGATCGCCTCCGGCCACTCCTGCGCAATGACGGCGCCGATCCGGTCGAGCCTCGCTTCGTCGACCAGGAAGCGCGGATCCACCCGTTCGGGCTCAGCGACGACCCGCAGGCGCAGGCAGGCGGGCCCGCCGCCATTGGCCATCGACTGGCGCACATCGACCACGAAGATCTGCCGGATCGGTCCGTTGCCGGCGACATGCGCCTGCAGCCAGCTCCAGACCGACGGTGTGTCGCGCGCTTCGTCCGGGAGGATCATGCCCATGCCGCCGACGGGCAAGGTCACCAATTGCGCGTTGAACAGGTAGGATCGGATCGCGTCCTCAAGGCTCACGGCGCTGGCCGGCACCTCGACGATCTCGACCTCCGGCGCCAACCGCTTCAGCTCGGCATAGAAGACCGGGCCATTCTCGAACGCCTGCTCGTGGGTGAACAGGACATTCTCGTTGGCCACGGCGACCACGTCGTTGTGGAAGGCGCCGGCGGCGATCGCCGCCTCCGACTGGCAGACGAACAGGGTTCGATCGGGATCGAGGCGATGCAGGCGGGCGATCGCCCGACTGGCTTCCTCATGTTGGCGCACCGGGTAGACCCCGCCGCGCTGCCCGTAGACGAAGACCTCGACACCCGGGGCGTCGTGCGATGCGCACAGGCGCATGTGGTTGGCAGCGCCTTCGTCGCCAAAGGTTGCGGGCACCGGCGCATGGACGGCGAACCGCGTGTCGTCGGCGAAGGCCAGCCGGAGCTGCGCCAGCGTCTCCGGCCATTCGTGGCTGCGATGCGCCATCGTCCGCAGGTTCGCAGCGGTGAGGTGGCAGCGGCCGTCCGCGCAATCGGGGGCAGGCGAGACGGTCGCGGCATTGGCCGCCCACATCGCCGAGGCTGAGAAGGCGGCCGGGCGGAGCGAGGCAGGCACTGCCTCCACGCCGGTGCCGAGCTCCGCCAGCCAGGCACGATCCGGACGGCGGTGCGGCAGCAGGAGGCCCTGTGGAAGGCCGAGGCGGAGGTTGTGGCGCATCTTCTCGAGCCCTTGCAACGCCGCGGCACGGGGATGCGAGACCAGCCCCTTGTTGCTGGCGGAGGCAACGTTGCCGAGGCTGAGGCCGGCATAATTGTGGCTCGGCCCGATGATGCCGTCGAAGTTGATCTCCCGCATCGCTCAGCGACTCATGGCCAGGATCGTATCGCCTGCAGAAATGCCGAGCATCTGGGCCGTGGCGCGGCTGATCGTCGCACTGCCGCCCGGGGCGGTTTCGACGCAGGCGCAGCAGGCGCGGAAATCCTCCAGACGGCCGCTTGCCAGCATCTCCGAAGGGCCGCTGACCTCCTCCGCGATGTTCTCCACCGTCAGGCTGCGGGAATCCCGGATCGTGCGGATCTGGTCGGTCGGCGAGATCATCGTCGGGCCGCCGTCGAAGATGTCGACGTAGCAATCGAAGTGAAAGCCCTCATTTTCCAGCATCTTCATCGCCGCGCGTCCCTTGGGATGCGGGACGCCGATGACGCTGCGGGCGCTTTCCGGCAGCATCGCGGTGTAGATCGGAGTCTTCGGCATCAGATCGGCAATGAATTGGGTGCCGTGGGCGGCGTTGAATTCATCCGCTTCCTGGAAATTCATGCCGAAGAACTTGCCGGCAATCGCGTCCCAGAACGGCGATCCGCCGCTTTCGTCAATCACCCCACGCAGTTCCGCCAGTACGCGCTTGCCGAACCGTTCGCGGTGAAGCTTGATGAACAGATAGCGGCTGCGGGCGAGCAGCAGGCCAAGCCCGCCTGCGCGCTCTCCCGGGTGGAGGAAGAGGCCGCCGACTTCCGAGGAGCCTTCGAGATCGGTCGAGAGGTTGAGGAGCTGGGCGCGGAAGGTCTTGCCGAGTGCTTTCGACGTCTGGGTGAGGGTGCCGATTCGGTAGCTGTAGAATGGCGCGTGCACGCCGACCAATCCGAACACCTGGCAGGTTCCGCGGATCTGGCCGGTGTCGACATTTTCGAGCACGAACAGGAACATGTCGTCGCTCGGCTCGTCACCGGTTCGCTCGAACGATTTCTGCGAGCGGACGATCTTGTCGACCAGGGCGCCGCGGTCCGGCGGGAGGTTGGTGAAGCCGCCCCCGGTCAGCTTCGCCATTTCGTAAATGGCCTGGAAATCGTCATTGCCCGCCGGGCGCACGCGAAAGCTCACAATTTCTCCCCTGTAGCGAGCCGGAGGAGCGCCAGGGCCGACAATTGCGCGCGTTCCTCGAGGCTCTTCACGATCAGATATTCGTCTGTGGAATGAATGGCGCCGCCGCGCACGCCCATCGTGTCGACCACCGGCACCCCGCAGGCGGCGATGTTGTTGCCGTCGCAGACGCCGCCGCTCGCCCGCCATCCAATGTCCTGGCCGAGATCGGCGCCGCATCTTTTCACGAGGCCGAACAAGCGCTCGGCACCGGCATCGAGCGGCTTCGGCGGACGGCCGAAGCCGCCATGGACATGGATGACGACATCGTGCTCGGCGGCGATCGCATCGACCGCGCCGTCCAGCGCCGCCTCCGCCGCAGCCTGCTTCTCGCGTGTTTCCGGGCGCATATTGACCCGCAGGACGGCGAGATCGGGCACGACATTGTTGGGACTGCCGCCGTCGATCTTCGCGGGATTGACCGAGAGGCCGGGGGCGCGAGCTGCCGCCAGCCGCACGGCGAGGTCCGCCGCCGCGACCAGGGCGTTGCGGCCGTCCTCCGGATTGCGGCCTGCATGGGCGCTGCGACCGGTGACGACGATGGAGAAATTGCCGCTGCCGGGGCGCGCGCCGGCAAGCGTGCCGTCGGGCAGGGCGGCGGGCTCGTAAGTGAAGGCGGCATATTTCCCGCGCGCCGCCGCCGCGATCAAGGCGGCCGATCCGGGCGAACCGACCTCCTCGTCGGAATTGATGACGATCTCGTAGCCGAGAGTGGCGGCCAGCGGCGATGCCTCCACGGCCTTGAGCGCAGCAAGCATGACCGCGAGGCCGCCTTTCATGTCGGCGACACCGGGTCCGCCGAGGACACCGTTCTCGCGCCACGCAACCGACTGGAACGGATGATCGACACCGAACACCGTGTCCATGTGGCCGGTAAGCAGCAACTGCACCGGAGCATCGGCCCGGACCTTGAGATGAAGGTTGCGGCCATGTTCAATCGCGCGCGTGCTGCCGCCGGCATCGACGGCTTCGGCCGGGGAGGGGGCAAGCAGCGCGAGATCGCCGGGCAGGAGCGAAAAGGCGTCCGCCAGCATCGTGGCGATCCCACTCAGCCCCTCGAGATTGCGCGATCCGCTGTTGATCGCCGCCCAGGCCATCACCTGGTCGAGCATCGGCTCGGCGGCGCAGCGCGCAATCGCGTCGCGCTCGATGATCGTCAGCCCCCGCATCCGCTTGCTCTAGCCAACCGGTGCGGCGGAGTACAGGCGGCGCCCGTGGTCGATCAGCGCAGCCATTCGCGGAAGGCGTGGAGGACCTTTTCGTACAGCTCGCGTTTGAAGGGGACGATCATCGCCGGCAGGGTTTCCGGATCGGCCCAGCGCCACGCACGGAATTCCGGGTGCTCGGTTTCGATGTCGATATCCTCGTCTCGACCGAGAAAGCGGCAGAGGAACCAATGCTGGCGCTGGCCGCGCCACTTGCCCTTCCACAGCTTGCCGACGAGATCTTCCGGGAGATCGTAGAGCAGCGCCTCGGGAGCGCGGGCGATCACTTCGACCTTGTCGCGGGTGATGCCGGTTTCTTCTTCCAGCTCACGCAGGGCGCCGTCTTCCGGTTCCTCGCCCTCATCAAGACCGCCCTGCGGCATCTGCCAGGCCTCGAGCGTCGAGTCGAGGCGTTGCGCGACGAACACCTTGTTATCGCGATTGATCAGCATCACGCCGGCGCCGGGGCGATAGGGAAGGGTGTACCGGTCCACGCGGTTTTGCTCGCTCATTGTGCCTGTGCCTCCTCGATGATCAGCTTCAGCGCCTCGATCGCGCCGCGCACGTCGGTATCCGACGACGGAATCGCCTTTCGGAGCGAGATGAAGCCGTGGATGTTCCCGGTTGCCTCGCGGAACACCGTCCTCACCCCCGACTGCACCAGCGCGGCTGCATAGGCCCGGCCCTGGTCCCGGATCGGATCAAGGCCGGCGGTGAGGACCAAGGTCGGCGGCATGCCTGTCTGGTCCTTGAGCAAAGGCGCATAACGCCAGTCGTTCCGATCGGCCCGATAACACTCCTCGAACCATCCCATGTCATCTCGGGTGAGCAGATAGCCCTCGGCGAAATCGGTGAAACTCGGATAGCCCTTCGCCGGATCGGCGGCAGGATAGATCGGCCACTGCGCAAGGACGGGGACGGCTGCCGGCGAATCACGCAGAGCGAGGCTGACGACGATCGCGAAATTTCCGCCGGCGCTGTCGCCGCAAGGGATCAGGCCGGTGATGCCGCGGCCGAGCGCATCGGGGCTGGCCGATGCCCAGCGTGCCGCGGCGATGCAGTCGTCCGGCCCCGCGGGAAACGGATGTTCCGGCGCCAATCGATAGTCGACGGCCAGCACGGGGAGATCGAGCGCCTTGGCAAGCATCGTGCAAAAAGGCTCGTGCGTGTAGAGATCGCCAAGCACGAAGCCGCCGCCATGGAAGAAAAGCAGCAGCGGCCCCGGGGCGCGGGTTTCGCGCGCGTCGTAGAGGCGAAGCGGAATATCGCCGCCGGGTCCAGGACAGGAGAGATCCCGGATCACGACAAGCGGCTCCACGGGCGCATCCGCCACGTCCCGCGATTTCCGCATCATCTCGCGCGCCGCATCCAGGCCCGCTTCGCTGCTGCGCGGGCCCGGCAGGGCGTTGAGGAAATCGAGAAAGGCGCCGACATCGGGGCGCACGGAGGGTTCGGCGGATCGGTTCAAGCAGTCGGCTCCAATTTAGGCGCCGGGCGACGCCGAAGATCGGGCGTCATTAGGAACCAGGAGGAGGCGCGTCCACTGCCGGACATGCTCGGGAAATCCCGGAGCCGAGATCCCGAAAGGCGGACCGAGGCGCGCTAATGGGGGGAGCTGCCTCGGCCCTGACCGACCGGCGAACAGGGGTGATCGGGTCGGCTGCGCGCTCTTTGGCCGATTCGGGCCGGTACTTCCATATGGGAGGAACACCGTATCGCAGTTTCGACCGTCTACGTGGGACGGTACGTCGACACTCTTCGTCCCAGCCAGCCTGCCTCGGTTCGGCGTCGCTCGGGGAGCGACAGGGGCAGTGGGCACGCGAGAAGCCTCTTGCGAGCGCTTCCGCTCTTCCCGTCGCGGATCGCGGCAGGTGCCGCCAACTCAGTCGAGGACCTGGATGATCGATCGCTTTCCGGCGATCAGGCGTCCTGGAGGACGGCCGCGCGGGCGCGGTGGAGCGGCGCGCAGCGCTCGATCCAGGCAATCTCCATCTCGCGCCCTGTCTCGGCGAGTTGCTGCGCACGCCGCATGTGGAGCGCGCTGAGCTTCAAATGTGCGGTCGCGACCTCGGACCGTTCCGCTCGATACGCTGCATCGAGCTCGGCCCGTGCCCTGGCGACGTGGAAATCCTTGTCTTCGGAGGTCAGCACAAACACTCTCCCGGTGAATGGAGCGGTCGTTCGACTAGGCAGGCATAATGCCTTGGCGTTGAAGATCAGGCGCGGTGATTGTTACGCGTCGCCCAGACCAGCAGGCGCGCAAACAGCATCCAGCCGCCAATCTCTTGCTCGGCGAACTGTCGTGCGGCTCCTGAATTCATCTTTCCGTTCAGCATGCTTCGACTCCCGTCTTCCGCATGGCGAGCTTTAGCAGAGGCGTATTGCAGTCCGATGACGTTCGATCTTGGCGATCCGGGCTGGGACTGCCTCGGGCCGGAGTGCGAAGCTCGGACTGTGGCTAACGGGACGCACATGCGGCGGTGCGGCATGGCGCTGATCGAGCGGGGAGCGGGGCAAACAACAAGTGCCCGGACATCGCTGCCCGGGCACCTGCGTGACGATTGCTCGTCAACCCCCTTGGAAGATGACGGCCCGCACGAAATCCCACCTCGCATAGGATAACGGGGCCGATGCCTCCCCGAACCGAGGCCTTCGCCAATCGTCCGGTGACCCCTGCTAGGCGCTGAGGCCCCGTATTGTCACGGGGTAATCAAAGACTTGTGGCAAAATGCTGACGGGCTGTGTCGAGAATGCAACAGGTGGGTGTGTCCTGGAGCGAGTCGCAGGGCGGTTGCCTTGCATCTATGCCGCCCTTAGAGACTGGCCGCTCCCCCTGAACGGACACCTGCAACACAATGCGTCTCACCCGCTATCTGCTCCCCGTTACCAAGGAAACGCCCGCCGACGCCCAGATCGTCAGCCACAAGCTGATGCTGCGTGCCGGCCTCGTCCGCCAGACCGCTGCCGGAATCTATGCCTGGCTGCCGCTGGGGCTGCGGGTGCTGCGCAATATCGAGCAGATCGTCCGTGAGGAACAGGACCGAGCCGGAGCCGTCGAGCTGCTGATGCCGACCGTCCAATCGGCGGATTTGTGGCGTCAGTCCGGACGTTACGACGCCTATGGGCCGGAGATGCTGCGGTTCGTCGACCGCCATGAGCGCGAGATGCTCTACGGGCCGACGAACGAGGAGATGATCACCCAGCTTTTCTCCGAGGCTGCGCGCTCCTATCGCGATCTGCCGCGGACCCTGTACCACATCCAATGGAAGTTCCGTGACGAACGCCGTCCGCGATTCGGCGTGATGCGCGGGCGCGAGTTCCTGATGAAGGACGCCTACAGCTTCGACATGGACGAGGAAGGACTGAAGGAGAGCTATGAGGCGATGTTCGTCGCCTATCTGCGTACCTTCGCAAGGCTCGGCCTGCAGGCGGTGCCGGTGCGCGCGCCGACCGGCCCGATCGGCGGCAATCTCAGCCACGAATTCCACATCCTTGCCGATACCGGCGAGAGCGCGGTCTTCTACGATGCCGCGATCGAGGAGGTCACCCGCGAGGAATTGCTTTCCGCCGATGCGTCCACGATCGCGCGGCTCACCGGCCTCTATGCGATGGAAGAGGAAGAGCATGCCAAGGTGACGGACTGCCCGGTATCGGCCGATCGCCTGCGCACCCGCCGCGGCATCGAGGTTGGGCACATCTTCGCGTTCGGCACCAAGTATAGCGACAGCATGGGTCTTTCGGTCCAGGGCAAGGATGGCAACCAGGTGCGGCCGCACATGGGCAGCTACGGGATCGGCGTGTCGCGCCTGATCGGCGCGATCATCGAGGCGAGCCATGACGACAATGGCATCATCTGGCCGGAAAGCGTCGCACCGTTCCGGGTCGGCCTGATCAACATGCGTGTCGACGATGCCGCCTGCACCGAGGCCTGCGACATGCTCTATCGCGAGCTCCAGGCGGCCGACGTCGAGACGCTCTACGACGACCGCGACGAACGCGGCGGCGCCAAGTTCGCGACGATGGACGTGATCGGCCTGCCTTGGCAGCTGATCGTCGGACCCAAGGGGCTCGCCAAGGGCGTGGTCGAACTGAAGCATCGCGCCACCGGGGAGCGCGAGGAACTGTCCGTCGAAAGCGCGCTGGCGAGACTGACCCTGTGATCCTGAACCGCTATGAGCGGATGATCGCCCGGCGCTATCTGCTGCCGGGCAAGGGCGAGGGGTTCATCTTCCTGGTCGCCGCAATCAGCCTCGTCGCCGTGATGCTCGGAGTCGCGGCCCTGATCATCGTGATGAGCGTGATGAACGGCTTTCGTGCCGAGCTGTTCGACAAGATCGTCGGCCTGAACGGCCATGCCGTGATCCAGGGCTATGGCGGCCGGCTCGACAATTGGCAGGACATCGTCCGGCAGACCCGGGCGGCGCAGGGCGTCACCTCGGCCGTCCCGCTGATCGAGCAGCCGTTGATGGCGAGCTATTCCGGCCGCGTCGAAGGCGTGCTCGTGCGCGGCATGCAGCGACGGGACATCCTCGCCAATCCGACGCTCAAGGGGAAGGTGCTGGCCGGATCGCTCGAGACGCTGCAGCCGGGATCGAACAACGTCGCGATCGGTGCACGTCTGGCCGAGGCGCTCGGCGCCACGGTGGGCGGACAGATTTCGCTGATCAGCCCTGAGGGGCGATCAACCCCCTTCGGCACGGTGCCGCGGATCGTCTCCTACAACGTCTCGTCGATTTTCGAGGTCGGGATCTATGACTACGACAAGGCATTCGTCGTGATGCCGATCCAGGATGCGCAGGCCCTGCTGATGCTCGGCGACTCCGTCGGGATGGTCGAAGTGCAGACGGTGGATGCCGATCGGGTCGGCGAGATCCTGGCCCCGTTGCAGCCGGTGATCAGTGGCCGCGCGGTCGTGGCGGATTGGCGATCGCTCAATTCGTCGCTGTTCGAGGCGCTGCAGGTCGAGCGGGTCGCGATGTTCGTCGTGCTGTCGATCATCATCCTCGTCGCCGTGTTCAACATCCTCTCGTCGCTGATCATGCTGGTGCGGGCGAAAACGCGCGACATCGCGATCCTGCGGACGATGGGGGCCTCGCGCCGGGCAATGATGAAGGTGTTCATGACCGTCGGCGTGTCGATCGGTGCGCTCGGCATCCTCGCCGGCCTGGTGCTCGGCGCGATCTTCCTGTTCTTCCGTCAATCGGTGGTGAACTTCATCCAACTCGTCACCGGCCAGAATCTGTGGGATCCGTCGATCCGTTTCCTTACCGAGCTGCCGTCGAAGACGGATCCGTTCGAAGTGACCGCGATCGTGCTGATGGCGCTTCTGTTCAGCTTCCTCGCCACCCTCTACCCGGCGTGGAAGGCGGCGAGCACGGATCCGGTGCAGGTGCTTCGCTATGAATGACGTTCTTTCCGTCCGCAGCCTTCGCCGCAATTTCGAACAGGGCGGGGTGACCATCCACGTCCTGCGCGGCATCGATCTCGATATCCGCAAGGGCGAGATCGTTGCCTTGCTCGGCCCCTCCGGCTCCGGCAAGTCGACCCTGCTGCAGGCGGTCGGCCTGCTCGAGGGCGGCTTCGAAGGATCGATCCGGATCGGCGGGGAGGAAGCGGCATCGCTCGACAATGACGGCCGCACCCGTCTGCGCCGCGACGCACTCGGCTTCGTCTACCAGTTTCACCATCTGCTTCCCGATTTCACCGCATCCGAAAACGTGGTGCTGCCGCAGCTTATCCATGGCGCAGAGCCGAAGGCTGCGGCCGAACGGGCCGAAAGCTTGCTGTCCTCGCTTGGCCTCGGCCAGCGCCTGACCCACCGGCCGAGCCAGCTCTCCGGCGGGGAGCAGCAGCGCGTCGCCGTCGCGCGCGCGCTCGCCAATCGGCCGGCCCTCGTCCTGGCCGACGAGCCGACCGGCAATCTCGACGAGAAGACCGCTGACGTCGTGTTCGCAGAATTCCTCCGCCTGGTTCGCGATGAGGGCAGTGCCGCCCTGGTCGCCACCCACAATGAGCGGATCGCCGCCAAGATGGACCGGGTGCTGAGATTGCACGAGGGCGTGCTCGAGTGAGCGACGCGAGGCGGGGAGCCGGGGCGCGGATCGGAATCGCCGCGCTGAACCTTCTCGTTCCGGGGCTGGGCCTTCTTAGACTCGGACATTGGAAGGCCGCTCTGGCATGTGCCCTGGCAGCCCCAGTCGCCTGCCTTCTGCTCGTTCTCTTCTACATCGCCGCGCCAGTTCTGCACTTCTGGGGCTGGGCCGTGAGCCTTGGCCTCGTTTCCCTGACGATCGTGCTCGCGCTTGCGGCTTCGATAATCCTGAGCTGGCGCTGGAGCCCCCTCCGCCCTCTCGAACGTCCGGTCTGGCAACGCTGGTATGCGATCGTGGGGCTCGGCTTGGTCGCCATGCTGCTGGTCTCGGAGGTGGCGGGCCTTCCCCGGCTTTACTATCGGTCGTTCTACATTCCCGCCGAGAGCATGAATCCCCTCCTGCTGAAGAACGATCGCCTTGTCGCGGACATGCGGGCACGAGAGGTCCGCCGGGGCGACATCATCGTTCTTGCGGTCGGCGACTCCATGTACGTCAAGCGTGTGGCCGCTTTGCCCGGGGATCGCGTCGCGATGCGCGGCGGCATATTCGTACTGAACGGAACGCCCGTCAGGCAGCGCTTCGTCCGCCAGGAAGGCGAATATCGGCGATACGCCGAGCGCTTTCCCGGCGAAGTGGCGGAGCACGAGATCTACGACAAGGGCGAACAGCTTTTCGATGAAATGCGCGAACGCGCAGTGCCCCCCGGTCATTTGTTCGTGCTTGGAGACAATCGCGACATGTCGGCCGACAGTCGCGTGCCTCGTGCCGAGATGGGCGTGGAAATGCTGCCTGCCGCAGACATTCGCGGAAGGGTCTTGTTCAGGACGTACGGGCCGAGCGGGAGAATCGGAGAGTCGCTGACACGTTGAGGCGATTTCGTGCGTTGGGAGCGAAAATCCAACGGCAGGACCCCTCAGGAATGCACAAGCTCCTATCGACTGCTCTCGTCTGTTCGTTCATTGTCACGAGCGGCTGCGACTGGATGAAGGCCAAAAGCGCACCGGGCGCGAAAACGGAGAAGGAACTCGCTGCTGAAGCTGGCGAGCGCCTGCGCAAGGCCTGCTCGTCAGCGGAGACCTATGATCGGCTGAAGTCCGTCGTGTTCGACGAGGCAGCGCGGATTCGTAACTCCGATGCGCGGAACCTCGATCCGATCGCCGCCGCGTCGGTGGTCCGGATGGAAAAGCCGGTGGTGAAGAGCCGTGACGAGGCGCTCGATGTCACCGTCTGCAGCGGCCGCTTCATCCTCGAGCTTCCACCGGGCGCCGAAAATGCGTTCGACGGAATGCGCCGGGTCTCGGCCGAGGTCGAATATTCCGCGCAACCCGCCGCCGACGGCAGCGGCCTCGTCTACCAGATGGATGGCGCCGAGCCGATCGTCTACCGGCTCGCGACCTTCGGCCTTGCGGGCGGCAAGCTGCCCCAGGTCGTCACGGTCCCGCAGCCCAGCGCGCCCGCGGCCGCGGCACCGCAGGTCGATGTGGTGGATGCCAACCCAGCAGCGCAAGCGGCGCCGGCCCCGGTCCCAAAAGCGCCGCCCGTGCAACCGGGAGGCAAGCCCAGCTTCAATTGCCGCTATGCCGGCACCCGCTCGGAGCGGATGATCTGCGGGTCTCCTGCGCTGGCGGCCCGCGACCGGCAGATGGCCTCGGTCTATTATGAGGCGATGGCGAACAGCGATGCCGCGACTCAGCGCCACCTGCGCCGGAGCCGCGATGCCTTCCTCGCCCGCCGCGAGCAATGCGGCTCGGCGGCGTGCGTCGACGGCGTCTATGCAGCGCGGATTTCCGAGATCAAGACCGTCCAGGAAGGCCGCTGAAGCTGCGGATTTCCTGTGGAAAAGATCCCGTTTCACTTCCCATAAGCGGCGCGGCTGCCCATAACGAATCCATGTCCGCACCGTACGTCCCGCTTCGCATCTTCTCCTGCTACACGATGCTGGAAGGTGCGATCGAGCCCAAGGCGATCGCCAAGCAGGCGAAGAAGCTGGATCTGCCTGCAGCGGCGCTGACCGACCGCAACGGCCTTTATGCGGCGATGGCGTTCACCGACGCCTGCAAAGGCGAGGGCGTTCAGCCGGTCGTCGGGACGATGCTCGGGCTGGCCCGGCCCGGGACCCCGGACGGCAAGCCGCCGATCATCGACTGGCTCGCGCTTTATGCGCAGAACAGCGCCGGCTACGACAATCTCTGCGCTCTCGTCTCGGCCGCGCATCTCGATCGCCCGGTGGAAGAGGAAGCCCATGTCGGATTCGACTTCCTCGAGGGGCGTACCGATGGCCTGATCGCGCTCACGGCGGGCGCCGAGGGCGCGCTTGCACGGCTGATCGCCGAGGGACAGGATTCGCTGGCCGACGATGTGCTCCGCCGGCTCGAGACGCTGTTCCCGAACCGCCTCTATATCGAGCTCAGCCGCCGCGGCGATTCTATCGAGGAGGCAGCCGAGCCCCGGCTGATCGATCTCGCTTATGCCCGCAATCTCCCGCTGGTGGCGACCAATCCGGCGCGGTTTGCGGAGCCGCATTTCCACCAGGCCCACGATGCGATGCTTTGCATCGCGCAATCGAGCCAGATCGATCGCGACGATCGCCGCAAATCCTCGCCGGAAGCCTGGATGAAGCCGGCCGCCGAGATGCGCCGCCTGTTCGAGGATCTGCCCGAGGCGATCGAGAATACGGCCGTGGTCGCCCGCCGCTGCGCGGTCGGCGCGCCCAAGCGCAAGCCGATCCTGCCGAGCGTCGCCGGCGACCTCGAGGGCGAGGCGCGTCAGTTGCGCGAGGATGCCTTTACCGGTCTCGAGAAGCGCCTCGCGCTCTACCCCGATCTCACCGCGGAACAGCGCCAAGTCTATCTCGATCGCCTCGAATTCGAGATCAAGATCATCGTCGGGATGGGGTTCCCGGGTTATTTCCTGATCGTCGCCGACTTCATCAAATGGGCCAAGGACAACGACATCCCGGTCGGTCCGGGCCGCGGATCCGGTGCCGGCTCGGCGGTTGCCTGGGCCCTGACCATCACCGATCTCGATCCGCTTCGGCTCGGGCTGCTGTTCGAACGCTTCCTCAATCCGGAACGCGTGTCAATGCCCGACTTCGACATCGACTTTTGCGAAACCCGCCGCGGCGAGGTCATCCGCTACGTCCAGCAGCGTTACGGTGCCGACAAGGTCGCGCAGATCATCACCTTCGGTAAGCTCAAGGCACGTGCCGTGCTCAAGGATACCGGCCGGGTGCTGCAGATGTCCTATGGGCAGGTCGATCGCCTGGCCAAGCTGATCCCCAACCATCCGACCGATCCGTGGACGCTCGACCGCGCGCTGAACGGCGTATCGGAACTTGCCGCCGAATATAAGGGCGACGCTCAGGTCAGACGCCTGTTCGATCTTGCGATGAAGCTCGAAGGCCTGCCGCGGCACAGCTCGACCCACGCTGCCGGCGTGGTGATCGGCGACCGCCGGCTTGACGCGCTGGTGCCGCTCTATCGCGATCCGCGGTCCGACATGCCGGTCACCCAGTTCGACATGAAATATGTCGAGGGCGCCGGGTTGGTGAAGTTCGACTTCCTCGGTCTCAAGACACTGTCGGTCCTGCAAAAGGCGGCACATCTGCTCAGGAAGCGCGGTGTCGACGTGTCGTTCGAGACGCTGCCGTGGGACGACGAGGAAGTCTACAAGCTGCTCCAGCGCGGCGAGACGGTTGGCGTGTTCCAGCTCGAGTCCGAAGGCATGCGGCGCACGCTCGCGGCCGTGAAGCCGACCAATTTCGAGGACATTATCGCGCTCGTGTCGCTCTACCGGCCGGGCCCGATGGACAATATCCCGACCTTCGGCGCGCGCAAGAACGGCCGCGAGCCGATCGAGTACCCGCACGCCTTGCTCGAAAACGTGCTCCGCGAGACCTACGGCATCTTCGTCTACCAGGAACAGGTGATGGAAGCCGCCAAGGTGCTCGCCGGCTACAGTCTCGGCGAAGCCGACCTTCTGCGGCGCGCGATGGGCAAGAAGATCAAGGCGGAGATGGACGCGCAACGCGAGCGCTTCGTCACCGGCTGCAAAGCCAACAACATCGAGAAGGCGAAGGCCAACGAGCTGTTCGACTTGATCGATAAGTTCGCCGGCTATGGCTTCAACAAGAGCCACGCCGCCGCTTACGCGCTGGTCGCCTACCAGACGGCGTGGCTGAAGGCGCATCACCCGGTGGAGTTTTACGCCGCTTCGATGTGCTTCGACATGCACCAGACCGACAAGCTGGCCATCTTCGTCGACGACATGCGCCGGCTCGAGATCGAATGCCTGCCGCCCTGTGTCAACGCCAGCGCGGCCGAGTTCGACGTCGAGCCCCACGGTGAGGGGCATGCCGTCCGCTACGCGCTCGGTGCGCTCAAGGGCGTCGGCGAGAAAGCGATGGAACAGCTGGTCGAGGAACGCAAGGTCAAGGGACGTTTCAAGTCGCTCGACGATTTCGCCGAGCGGGTCGATCCGCGCCTGCTCAACCGCCGCCAGATCGAGAGTCTCGCCTCCGGCGGCGCATTCGATGCGCTGGCGCCGAACCGGGCGGCAGTGTTCGCCGCTGCCGAGACGATCCTCGCCCATGCCGCGAGCGCCGCGGAGGAAAGGACCAGCGGCCAGGGCGGCCTGTTCGGCGGCGAGAGCAACGTCGTGCCGATCCGCATGCCGGTCGCCGCGGCCTGGTCGATGGCCGAAAGCATGGCGGCGGAGAAGGAAGCCTTCGGTTTCTATTTTTCGGCGCACCCGGTCGATCGCTTCCGCCACCTTGCCGAGGCGCACGGTGCGCGCAGCTACGGGGCCTATTGCGCGATGCCGGCGCCGCCGGATGGGGGCCGGTCCAACGGCGTGATGGCCGGCATGGTCGAGGATGCACGCTGGCGAACGTCGGCACGCGGCCGGCGTTACCTCATGGCGACGATGTCCGATGCGTCCGGCCAGTTCGTTGCGACCTGCTTCGAGGATGACGTTGCCGAGCGGCTCGAAGAGGCGGCGAAAACCGGCGCCTGCGCGCTGCTCACGGTCGAACTCGATCGCCGTCCCGGCGACGAGACCCCGCGGGTGACGATCAAGCAGATCCAGCTGTTCGACACGCTCTCGAAGCGCGCTCGGCTCCAGCTGGAAGTCCAAGTCGAGGATGAGGCGGCGCTTCGCCGGCTCGCAGCCGCGCTCGCCGGCGAACGCGGCGGCAGCGGCGACTTGCGCCTTCGGGCGAAATTCGGAGGGGGTGAGGCCGAAGTCCTGCTTGGCCGCGACTTCAAGCTCGATGCCGATCTCGCCGCGCGCCTTGAACGCCTGCCCGGCATTGTCGCGGTGAATCTGTCGGCCGCGCCTGCGCCGCGGCTTGCGCTGGTTTCCTGAGGGCATACACTCCCCGCAAAACGGGAGAGTTTATGCTGGGTGGAATGCAGGATTGGCCTCTCCGCATCCCGCGGATTCTGGATCATGCGGCGCGGGAGCACGGCACGCGCGAGCTCGTCTCCCTCTATGCGGACGGCACCCGCACCCGCACGAATTGGGCCGGGATACACCGCGACAGCCGCAAGCTCGCTGCCGCGCTCGAACGCCTTGGCATCGCTCCGGGCGACCGGGTGGCGACGCTGGCGATGAACCACAGCCGCCACGTCGTTGCCTGGTACGGGACGATCGGCATGGGCGGCGTCATCCACACGATCAACCCGCGCCTGTTCGACGATCAGCTCGTCTACATCGCCAACCATGCCGAAGACCGGATCCTCTTCTACGACCGCGCCTTCGCACCACTGGTCGAGCGACTGAAACCGCGCTGGACCTCGATCGAGCATTTCATCTGCTTCGATCCCGCCGATGGACAAACGGGATTCGAAGACCTCATCGCGGCGGAAAGTGGTGATTATCCCTGGATAGAGGGCGACGAACGCGACCCGGCGATGCTCTGTTATACGAGCGGCACGACGGGCGACCCCAAGGGCGTGCTTTACGAGCACCGCTCGACCGTGCTGCAGGCGATGATGCTGACCTCGGGCGACGTGTTCGAACTCTCGGCGCGCGCCGTCGTGCTGCCGGTGGTGCCGATGTTCCATGCCGCGGCCTGGGGGCTGCCGTTCGCCACTGCGATCGTCGGCGGCAAGATGGTGTTCTCAGCCGATTATACGCCGAGCGCGATGTGCGATCTGATGCACGACGAAGGCGTCAGCCACACCGCGGGCGTGCCGACCGTCTGGCTGGCGCTGATCGGCCATGTCGAAGCGAGCGGCGCCGATCTCGCTAGCCTGCGGGTCGTCCATATCGGCGGGGCGGCGGCGCCGCGATCGATGATCGCCTGGTTCCGTGATCGCGGCATCCGCGTCGGGCACGCCTGGGGCATGACCGAAATGTCGCCGCTCGGCACCTGCGGCGCGCCGCTGGGAAACTGGGACGAACTCGGCGAGGCCGAGCAGCTCGATTATCTCTGCCGGCAGGGACGTGTGCCGTTCGGCGTCGAGCTCCGTACGCTCGACGACGCGGACGCTGTCCTGCCGCGTAACGGCAAGACGTCGGGACGGCTGCAGGCCCGCGGCCCCTGGGTGCTCGAGCGCTACTTCCAGGATGGGCGCGGGGCGGCCGTGGACGCGGAGGGTTGGTTCGAGACAGGGGACGTGGCGATCCTGCATCCCGACGGCGTGATGCAGATCACCGACCGCTCGAAAGACGTGATCAAGTCGGGCGGCGAGTGGATCAGCTCGATCGAGCTCGAAAATGCGGCGGTTGGTTGCCCCGGCGTCGCCGAAGCGGCGGCGGTCGGCGTGCCCCATCCCAAATGGGATGAGCGGCCGCTGCTGCTGATCGTTCGCAAGCCTGGCAGCGAAGTCACCTCCGAGCAGGTTCTCGACCATCTCGCGGACCAGGTGGCGAAGTGGTGGCTGCCCGATGAAATCCTGTTCGTCGACAGCCTGCCGCATACTGCCACCGGCAAGCTGTTGAAAACCACTATTCGGGAGGCGTATCGTGATCATCGCCTGCGAGGCGCGGCCTGAGGGATTGATGTGTGATCAGCGTTCAGAAGCAATTGTTCGATTTGGCTGAGAAGGGCCTTGGCGAGGGCCGGCAGCTGTGGGTGAGCATTGATCACGTTCCCGGCGAATGGCACCCGGTATCGAGCATCGCACTGAGCCGCGGGGGCAATTTCATCCGCATGTGCCGCGCCGACGACGGCACCCTGATGGTCTGCCGGTTCAAGGATCTTGCGGCGGTCCGCTTCGACGAAGGTCAGCGGGCAAGCGCTTAGAACAGACGGAGCTGGGCGCCTTGCGGGGGAACGAACAGGTCTGTCCTCAAGCTGATCTTCTCGCGGGTGAAGCCGTGTTTCGCCGAGGCGATCTTGAACCGGGTGGCGATCAGGTCCGCCCAGGGGCCGGAACCGCGCATCCGGGTGAAGAAATCAGGATCGTTGTCGCGCCCCCCACGCAGGGCCCGGATGATGTTCATCACCTTGTCGGCGCGATCTGGGAAATGCTCGTCCAGCCACGCCCGGAACAAGGGCGCGACCTCGTGCGGCAGCCGCACCGGGATGTAGAAGGCGCCGATCGCGCCAGCTTGCGCCGCGGCTTCGAGAATATGCTCGACCTCATGATCGGTAATCCCGGGCACCACCGGTGCGATCGCCACATAGGCGGGGATCCCGGCTTCGCGCAGCATCTTCACCGCCGCCAGCCGCTTGCGCGCCGCCGGCGCCCGCGGCTCGAGTGTGCGGGAGATGGCGGGAGTCAATGATGTCACCGACACCGCAACGCAGGCGAGACCCTCCGCCGCCATCGGTGCGAGGATGTCGATATCGCGGGTGACCCGGTCGGACTTGGTCGTGATCGTCAGCGGATGCCTGGTCTCGGCCAGCACCTCGAGGATGCTGCGGGTGATCTTCCACCGCGCTTCGATCGGCTGATAGGGATCGGTGTTCGTCCCGAGCGCCATCGGCCGCGGCACGTAGCCGCGCTTCGACAACTCGGCACGCAGCAATGCCGCCGCGTCCGGCTTGGCGAACAGCTTCGATTCGAAGTCTAGGCCTGGCGACAGATCGTGAAAGGCGTGGGTCGGCCGCGCGAAGCAGTAGATGCAGCCATGTTCGCAGCCCCGATAGGGATTGATCGAACGATCGAACCCGACGTCGGGAGAGACGTTGCGTGCGATGATCGTCTTCGGCCTCTCGACGGTTACCGTGGTCCGCAGCGGCGGCGGGGCTTCGTCGAGATCCTCGCGCGCATCCAGCCAATCGCCGTCCGCCTCCCGCACCGGGAGGTTGAAGCGGGTCGGCGTCCGGTTCTCGGGCGCGCCGCGGCCATGGTGCACATCAGGGCGACTCATGAAGGAGAGCATGGGCCGTGCCTTGGAACAGATCAAGAACAAAATCGCGCTTAGTCAGATACCCCGGACGGGGTGGAGACGAAGCAGGAACGGTGCTGAAGGCTCACCCTGATCGGTGCTGAAACGCTGAGCTCGGCAAGCGGACCTCAGTCGGTGCCGAGCGCCAGTTCCTTGTCGTTCTTCTGCAGCCGAACCGCCGCCGCGCCCGGCATGCCCGGGAAACGCGGCCACATGCCTTGCGCCAAAGCGTTGCGGCTCGGCGAGGTCTTGCCGTTGACCTGATCGTAGACCCAGTAATTGCGGAGCACGATCGGCACGTAACCGCGCGTTTCCCAATAAGGGATCGACTCGATGTAGAGGAGCGGATCGCCCTTATCCATCTGACGGAAATTCCATTCGCCGATCGGCTTCGGGCCGGCATTGTAGGCCGCGATCACCTTGGGAAGCAGCCCGCCGGTGGCCTGTAGATCCCGCAGATACTCGATATAGGATTGGCCGTATTTGAGGTTCGATGCCGGTTGGCTGAGCTGATCATTGGTGAACGCATCGCCGCGCGCGCGCGCGATGTCGCCGGCGGTGCCGGGGCGGACCTGCAGCAGCCCCTGGGCACCGGCCGGACTGATCACGGCGGTGCGAAAGTTCGATTCCTGCAGAGCGTGGCCGAACACCAGCGCCTGATCGACCCGCCAGCCCTTGCTCGGCCGCCAATCCGGTCGCGGATAGCGAGCGGCGATGTTGATCGTGGCCCCGCGCGGCGCATTATGGGCTAGCCAATATTGCGTTCCCGCAAGATTGAGGTCGGCCGCCAGATGAAGCAGACAATTGTGGTCGGCCGGGCCGCCGATCCGCGCCTGCTGGCGGAGGAACTGATCGGCAAGCTCCATCTCGCCGATCTCGGCGAGCGCGATAGCGGCCTTCACATTGGGCTTGTCCGCGATCGGGCGCCACTCGGCGTCGCGGTAATTGTGCAGACCGGCAAAGCCCGGATCGCGGATGCCGAGCGCCGTGGCGGACAGCATTCCGTAAAAGGTTTCCTTCAGACGCGCGGCGCTGCGCAATTGCTGCTGCACCCGCTCAGGGCGGCCGCACATCATGTCGGCGCGCGCGCCCCAATAATTGCCCGCTGCGGCAAGCTCGACATCCGTGGCGCGGCCGGCGACGGTGGCGAAGGCATCGGCGGCGGCCCGGCAATCCTTCATCCGCCAGGCGGCGAGGCCCGACGTCCAGGTCGCCTGCAACGCGAATTCGCCGATCCCGACGCGCGCCTGCTCCGAGATGCGGCGCGCATCCGCGTCGCTTCCGATCAGATAATAAGACCATCCGATCCGCTGCTGAAACTCGGTCAGGGCCTCCGGCGTCAGCAGCCCCTGCTTTTCAAGCAACAGCGCCTCTGCCTCCGCAGGCCGATCGCCGACGATCAGCGGCTGGATGAACTTGTCGAGGTCGGCGGCGACCGGGTCGTTCTTCGTGCCCGACACGCGCTCTCGGCGCGGCTGGCTGCCTTGCCAGATCAGTCGTTGCGGCTGGGGGAGAACCGGAAGCATTGTCGCCCCGCGGGTGGCGGCAAGCCGAGCCAATTGTTCGGCCTTCGGCATGTCGGGCGCCCGTTCGAGCACCGGAAGGATCTGCGCCAGCTCGGCCTTTGGCGAATTCTTGGCGAGATAGAGTTCGGCCCAGGCGGCGGCATGGAGGGGCCCCTCCGGCATCGCGGCGAGCTTCGCGGTAGCACCGAACCAATCCTCGGCACGCATCGCTGCGAAGATATCGCGATAGGCCGTGCGCTGATCGGCAGTGAGGACATTGGGGACGACGGCGCGGGCGCCGGCGTCGTCGGCAAGAGCCGGCGCCGCGGGAAGAGCGAGGGCGGCGGCAAGCAGGAGCGTTTTGAGCTTCATGCGTTCACCTCTTCGATCAGCATCTGGAGATCCGCCCAGGCATGGGCCTTGGCGGTGGGAAGGTTGAGCAAGGTTGCGGGCGGAATGGAAACCAAGGCCTTAACCGGTCCTGATTGCGTCTGGATTTCATGCCAGCGGCCACGCGCCTGTGCCATCGGCAATCCAATCAGCGCCTTCGCGCAGGCATCGCCCAGCAACAGCACCGCCTTCGGCGCGACAAGGCCGATATGATGCCGGGCAAGGGTTGCGCAATTGCGCGCGCTGTCGCTCGCAAACCGCCCGTCCGGCGAGCGCAGGCAGGACAAGGCCGCGAGATAGACCGAATTGCGATCCCGGCCGATCGCTGCCAGCATCCGATCGAACAGGCGGCCGGGCTCTCCGGACAGCAAGGTGCCGGTGCCGCAATCGTCGGTGGAGGGCATGTCCGCCAGGATCATCAGCCCGGAGGCAGGGTCGCCGGACGGGCAGACGCGGGGTGCCGAGGGGGCCGCGAAGTTCAGTGTCTCGCTTGTGCGCAGATAGGCCTGGAACAGGTCGATCTGGCCGGGGAGCTCTTCGACCGGTGCGGCGGGCGCCGGAACCGTCGGCGCCGAGGGTTGCAACGCCCGCCGATCCGGTTGCCTTTGCAGAGGGGCCGGCTCGCTCGCACGGGCCAGCGGCGCCGGCTGCGGGCGCAACCAGTCGCGCGGCTCTTCATCGATCAGAACATCGACGCCCGCGTCGGACCACCACTGCAGCACGCTTGCAGCGGCCGCAGGGGTCCAGTGTTCATTTCCCCGCTCCATCCCGATCCAGCAAAACGCTATAGCGGGCGGGCTGGTCAACCGTAAAATTGCCACCTATCTGCGAGGCGTTAGCTGCCCGCGATGAGGAGAGTCCCGGCAGCCCGCAAGGAGAGCTTGAATGTCCGAACGCGAGTCGATGGCGTATGACGTGGTGATCGTCGGTGCGGGCCCGGCCGGTCTCGCCGCGAGCATCCGTCTGAAGCAGCTCGCCGAGGCGGCGGGGCGGGAGCTTTCGGTCTGCATTTTGGAAAAGGGATCCGAGGTCGGCGCGCACATCCTGTCCGGAGCGGTGGTCGATCCGCGCGCGCTCGACGAATTGCTGCCGAATTGGCGCGAGCTCGACAGCCCCATGACCGTGCCGGTCATCGAGAACCATCACTGGGTGCTTACCCGCACCAAGAAACGCGAAATGCCGCATGCACTGATGCCCCCGTTCATGAACAACAAGGGCACCTACACAGTCAGCCTGGGCAATCTCTGCCGGTGGCTGGCGGGCCAGGCGGAAGCGCTCGGAGTCGAGATTTTCCCCGGCTTTGCCGCCGCCGAAATATTGTTCAACGAAGACGGTTCGGTGAAGGGCGTCGCCACCGGCGACATGGGCGTTGCCCGCGACGGAACCCGCAAGCCCGATTACCAGTCCGGAATGGAGCTGCACGGGCGTTACACCTTCTTTGCGGAGGGCGCCCGAGGGCATCTCACCAAGGAGCTGAAGCGCCTGTTCGACCTCGATCGGGACAGCGAACCGCAGGTCTATGGGATCGGGCTCAAGGAATTGTGGGACGTGGATCCGGCGAAGCACGTGGCCGGCCGCGTCATCCACACTCAGGGCTGGCCGCTTGACGATGCCTGGGGCGGCGGATTCCTTTATCACCAGGAGAACAACCAGGTCGCCCTGGGATTCGTAGTCGCACTCAATTACCGCAACCCGCATCTCTCGCCGTTCGAGGAGTTCCAGCGCTGGAAGCAGCATCCGGCGATCCGTGCTGTGCTGGAGGGTGGCAGGCGGGTCAGCTACGGCGCCCGCGCGATCAACGAGGGCGGCTACCAGGCCATTCCGAAACTGGTTTTCCCGGGCGGGGCGCTGATCGGATGCTCGGCCGGCTTCGTGAACGTGCCCCGGATCAAGGGCAGTCACACGGCGATGAAATCGGGGATGCTCGCCGCCGAAGCCGCTTTCGAGGCGATCGCTGCGGAACGCGCCGGCGACACGCTGGATGCTTATGACTCCAGTCTCCATGCGAGCTGGGTCGCGGACGAATTGAAGATGGTCCGCAACGTCGAGCCGATGGTCGCGAAGTTCGGTGGCACCGTCGGCACGCTCGCCGCAGGCCTCGACATGTGGATGCGCTACCTCAAGATCGGCCTGCCGTTCACGATGGGCCATCACCGCGACAATGAGGGCCTTTGGCGTAAGGACCTGGCGCCCAAGATCGCCTATCCCAAGCCCGACAACGTCATCAGCTTCGATCGGCTTTCCTCGGTCTTCCTGTCGAACACCAATCACGAGGAAGACCAGCCGGTTCATCTGACGCTCAAGGACGCCAGCATACCGGTGGAGGTGAACCTCGCCGACTATGACGGGCCCGAGCAGAGATATTGCCCGGCCGGCGTCTACGAATATGTCGAGGAAGGCGGGCGTCCGCGACTGCAGATCAACGCGCAGAACTGCGTGCATTGCAAGACGTGCGACATCAAGGATCCGACCCAGAATATCAACTGGGTCGTGCCGGAAGGCGGAGGAGGCCCTAACTATCCCAACATGTAGGCGTGCGCTCGGCGTCCTTCTCGCAGGCGCCCTGATCCAGCCCTTCAGTCCGGCATCGGCGCGAGTAGAGGACCAATCCGCGCTCGCCGCTTATGCGCGGGCGCTGGCCGCCGACAGCTTCGGTGCGGAGCAGCAGGCGATCGACGGCTATTCCGCCGCACTCGATCTTGCGCCGGATAATGACGTGCTCGCCGCGCGTGCGCTCGACGAGGCGATCGTCGGCGGCAACCACGCGCTCGCCGTGCGTGCCGCGGGCATTCTCGACAAAGCCGGGACGATCGGACCGGATGGACGGCTCGTGCTGCTCTCCGACGCGGTGCGGCGAAAGGAGTGGAAGCGTGCCGCGCTCCAGGCCGATCGCATGGCGGAGGACAAGGTCTTCGCCTTCACCGCGCCTCTGCTCCACGCCTGGATTGCGGTCGGATCGCGCAAGGGCGATCCCGTGGCGCCGATCGAGGGCGCCAAGGACGATCCGCTCGCGACGGCTTATGGCGGAGATCTGAAGCCGTTGCTGCTGATCGCTTCCGGGCGGGAAAAAGACGGGCTCGCGGCGCTGGCGCCGTTCCTCGCACGTGCGGACGCCCGCTCCGAGCGTCTTCGCATTGCCGCCGCGGCGTTGCTGGCGCGCAAGGGTGACCGCAAGGACGCGCTCATTCTGCTGGCCGGCGACAATCCGGCTTATGCCCGTGCCCGATCCTTCATCGAGCGCAAGCAGCCGCTGTTCGAAGGCGACATCGCCGCCGGCGGCATCGCATCGTTGCTTGTCCGAATCTCGGGCGATCTGCGCGGCCAGGAAGTCCCGGCGCTGGCGCTGTCGATCGCCCGCATCGCGACGTTCGTCGCGCCGGAGAGCAGCGAGACATGGCTCTCCGCCAGCGAACTGCTTGCCACTCGAGATCAGAAAGCGGCACTTGCCGCGTTGGACCATATTCCCGCCGACGACCTGCTCGGCCCGGCCGCAATGGACCGGCGCCTTGCCTTGCTGGTCGAGACCGGCGGCGGAGAAAAGGCGCTGGCGGACGCCCGCCGAGCGGCCGAAGCCGATCCTGCTTCGGTGGCCGGCTGGGCGCGGCTGGGTGATCTGCTCGGAAGTCTCAATCGCGACAGGGAGGCCGCCGACGCTTATGCGCAGGCGGTAAAGGCCGCCGAAACGGCACCATCGTCATCGACTCCAACCTGGACCCTGTGGCTGCTGCGAGGCTCCGCGCTGACCAGGGCCGGCGACTGGGCAGAGGGCAAGATCGCCGCCGAGCGTGCTTATGCACTCGCGCCCCAGCACCCGGTCGTGCTCAACTTCCTCGGTTATTCGCAGCTGGAACGGCGGGAGAATATCGATCAGGCGGAGCAACTGATCCGCCTTGCCAGCAAGCTCGACCCTGACAATGCCTCGATCACGGATTCGCTCGGCTGGGCACATTATGTCCGCGGCGATTATGCCAAGGCGATCGAATTGCTCGAGCGAGCGGCGCGCGGCGAGCCGTCGGACGCCGCGATCAACGAACATCTCGGCGACGCCTATTACAGTGCCGGACGCCGTTACGAGGCACGCTATGCCTGGCAGGCGGCGCTCGTCTATGCGGACGATGACGCGTCGAAGCGGATCCGATCCAAGCTCGATGTCGGCCTCAGGCCCGATCTCGCCGCGCCCTGATGGAGGAAATCGCGCGCGCCAAGCTCAACCTCGCGCTCCACGTGCGGGGCCGAGAGCCTGACGGCTATCATCGGATCGAGACGCTCTTCGCTTTCTGCGAGCATGGTGATGTGCTGCGGGTCGACGAAGGCGAAGGCCTGAGCCTGGCGCTCGAAGGTCCCTATGGCGGGGCGCTCGCGGCGGAACCCGACAATCTCGTGCTTCGTGCCGCTCGTGCCCTGCGCGACCGGTTCGCCGTCCGAAACGGTGCGACACTGACGCTCGACAAGAGGCTCCCCGTCGCGTCCGGCATCGGCGGGGGCTCGGCAGATGCCGCGGCCGCCTTGCGGCTCCTCACCAGCTGGTGGGGCCTGGCGGCCTCCGAGGCCGATTTGCTCGAAATCGCACGATTGCTCGGCGCCGACGTTCCGGCCTGCGTGCTGTCACGCACCGCGCGCGGGAGCGGGCGGGGTGATGCGCTCGTGGAAGTCGATCTGCCCGGGCTCGCCGGTACTGCGGCCTTGCTGGTGAATCCCGGGGTTCCGGTACCGACCGGGCCGGTATTTCGCGCCTGGGGCGGCGTCGACGGCGGTTCCTTGCCGGAGGATTTCCGGCTTGGGCGTAACGATCTGCAGGTCCCCGCCATCCACGTCGCACCGATCATCGCCGACACGCTGGCCTGGCTCGAATCCCGTCCGGGGGCGACCCTGGTGCGGATGTCCGGATCCGGTGCGACCTGCTTCGCCTTGTTCGAAGACGAGACCCGGCGCGACGCCGCTGCCGCCGACCTGGCGGTCGCGCGACCCGACTGGTGGGGGATGGCGACTCGTCTCTGTTGATCCACGAGTCCCGGCGGGGGACGGGGTGAGCGCGATCTTAACCATCGTGTGCCGCACTTCTTCGTTTTGGCACGCTTATTGCTGCGCCTTGGGCGACGGGTCGACGCGGTGCTCGGGTGCCGCCGACATTCGTGCTTGGCCCCTGCCTGTTCGCGGGACAGGCGCCATGCCAGATTTCGGAGCCGGCGCTTCGTGCGCCGGCTCTTTTTTGGCGCGACAAGTGTGCAAGCGGGCGCCAAGGGAGCGCGATGCTTGACCTTCAACGAACCGGCGCCATCGCGCGGCTTACCCTGGATCGTCCCGAGGCGCGCAATGCCGTTCCTCCGAATGGCTGGCTGCCGATTGCCGATCTCGCCGAACGGGCGGTGGGAGAGGGCGCCCGGCTGCTGATCCTTGCCGGTCGTGCGGGGGCATTCTGCGCCGGCGCGGACCTTGGCAGCTTTGCGGGTCTTCGCGGCGATGACGCGGCGCGCGCGGGATTTCGCGACGCGATGCGCGAGGCCTTCGATCGGATCGCCGCGCTGCCGATCCCGACCATCGCATGGATCGAGGGGCCGTGCTTCGGAGCCGGTGTCGCGCTTGCAATGGCCTGCGACCTCCGCGTCGCCACGCCGTCGGCGCGCTTCGGCATCACGCCGGCCAAGCTCGGTATCTCTTATCCGCAGCAGGATATTCGCCGGCTGGTATCGCTCGTCGGGCGCGGCCAAGCGACGCGGCTGCTGTTCACGGCGGCCACGATCGATGCTGATGAGGCCCTGCGGGTCGGGCTGGTCGAGGCGGTGATGGAGGCGTCCGACCAGCCGCATTGGATCGAGTCGATCCTCGGCAACAGCGATGCGGGCCTGGCGGCACTGAAACGCGGTATCCAGCTGGCGGCCGCGGGTGTCACGCAGGATGCGGAGCAGGACTCGACCTTCGACGCGCTGATCGGCGGCGACGAACTTCTCCAGCGCCTGGCTGCGCTTCGCGATGGTCGCTGAGCGCCTCCTTGTCAGCGGCGCGTGCTTGGCTCAGAAGCGGAGCATGATGCGGGCTGCGCTCCTCCTTTGCTCGATGCTGCTTGCCGGGTGCGGCGGCGGCAATGAGGCGGCGTCGGAACCCGACACGAAGGCGGCGCCGGTTGCGCTTGCGCAAGGGGCGGAGCGGATCGACTGCGCGGTCGCCGGTGCCGAGACGTTCGCACCGGACTGTTCGGTCGAGCGCCGGATGACCAGCGATGGCCTTGCGCTGACGGTTCGCGGGCCGGACGGAGGTTTTCACCGGCTGCTGGTGACCAGGGACGGACGCGGGGTGGTCGCCGCGGACGGCGCGGTTCCCGCCCAGGTCACGCCCGTGGCGGCCAATCGGATCGAAGTCGCGATCGCCGGCGACCGTTATCGGCTGCCGGCCACCGTCAAACAGTGACGTTCAAGACGATCCTGACGGCCGCGGAGATGCGGGCGGCCGAAGCAGCGGCAATGACCGCGGGCACGCCGGACACGGAGCTGATGGAGCGCGCCGGGATTGCGGCGGCCGACGCGATCCTGGCCTATGCGGCGTGGCGCCCGACGCTCGTGCTGTGCGGTCCGGGCAACAATGGCGGTGATGGCTATGTGATTGCGCGCCGGCTTGCGGAGCGTGGCGCCGAGGTGAGGGTGGCGGCGCTTGCGGACCCTGTGACCGATGCCGCGCGCCGCGCCCGTTCGCGCTGGGCGGGCCCCGTCGAAAGCCTGGATGCCGCCGAACCTGCGTCGCTGCTCGTCGATGCACTGTTCGGGACCGGGCTCAGCCGCGGCCTTGACGAGCCGGTCGCGCAACGGCTCCTGCAGCTTGCGCGCGCCGCTCGCGTCCGTGTGGCGGTGGATCTTCCGAGCGGTGTCGCCACCGACGACGGCAGCATCCTGTCGCCGGTGCCGGACTATGATCTCACCATCTCGTTTGCGACCCTCAAGCCGTCGCACCTTCTCCAGCCCGCGGCGCGTCACATGGGCCGCCTGGTCGTCGCGGATATCGGTCTGGACGTCGAAAGCCGGGTCGAAACGGTCGAGCGGCCGCTGCTGGTCGCACCGGGGCCGGCGGACCACAAATATAGCCGGGGCTATGTGGCGGTCCTCGCCGGCGAGATGCCGGGCGCCGCCGCGCTGACCGCCTCCGCATCCTTGCGCTGCGGGGCCGGCTATGTCCGGCTGGTCGCCCCAACAGCGGTCGAGGGCGTTCCACGCGCGGTGGTGCAGGGCGGCGCCGATGCGGGGGCCGTGCTCGCCGATCCCCGGGTCAGCGCGATCGCGATCGGCCCCGGCCTCGGCAGAGGCGAAGAGGGGCGTGCCCTCCTTGATCGCGTGTTGGGTGCTCAGGCGAAGCTCGTGCTAGATGCCGATGCGTTGACCCTCGCAGCCGAGGCCGGCGCCGATTTCCTTCATCGCGCCCGCATGACTCCGGTGCTGACGCCGCATGCCGGTGAATTCAACCGCCTCTTCGCCGATCGCAGCGGCAGCAAGGTGGATCAGGCCCGGCGCGCGGCCGAACAGGCGCGCGCTGTCATCGTCTTCAAGGGTCCGGACACCGTCGTCGCCGCGCCCGACGGGCGGGTGGCGATCGCAGTGAGCGCGCCGCACTGGTTGGCGACCGCCGGCACCGGCGATGTCCTGACAGGCGTCATCGCCGCGATGCGCGCCTGGGGGCTGGAAGCCTTCGAAGCCGCCTGTGCCGGCGTGTGGCTGCACGGGCGCGCGGCCGAACGCGCCGGGCCCGGTCTTATCGCCGACGACCTTCTCGACCATCTTCCGGGCGCCTTTGCCGAATGTCTTTGATCCAGACCGAAACCATCCTCCGCCTCGCCGGCCGCGGCGATGGAGTCACCGAAAGCGGGCGCTACGTGCCGCTGACCGCGCCGGGCGATGTCGTCGACGTGGACGGCGCGATCATGCCCGGGTCGCACCATCGCAAGCCGCCCTGCCGCCATTTCCCGGAATGCGGCGGGTGCCAGCTCCAGCACGTCGACGACGAGAGCTTCGGTGGCTTTCTCCGCGATCGCATCGCCGGTGCACTCGCCGCCCAGGGCCTTGGCGCTCCCGAAATCCTCGATGCCCACATCTCGCCGCCCAACAGTCGACGCCGCGCCTCGCTCCGCGCGGAGCGGCGCGGCAAGCAGGTGCTGATCGGGTTCAATGCCGAGCAGAGCCACCGCATCGTCGACATGCACGAATGCCATATCCTGCGGCCGGAACTGTTCGCCCTCGTGCCGGCGCTACGACCGTTGCTGGCCCGAATGCTGCCGGCGCGCGGGCAGGGCGGTGTTCGGATGACCCTCACCGATCAAGGCGTCGATCTCCTGCTCGAAAAGGTCGAGGCGGACGATCTGCGCTCAGCCGAGGCGCTCACCGAGTTCGCCCAGGCGCACCGGCTGGCGCGGCTCAGCATCGACGACGGCTATGGGCCGCAGACACGCTGGGAGCCTGATCCGGTGACGATCACGCTCGGTGCCGCCGCGGTGCCGCTGCCGCATGGAGCCTTCCTGCAGGCGACCGCTGAGGGTGAGAGCGCCCTGGTGGCGGCGGTGGGTGACGCGATCGGCGGTGCGGGCATCGTCGCAGACCTCTTCGCTGGCCTCGGGACGTTCGCGCTTTCGCTCGAAGGTCGGATTCTTGCGGTCGAAGGCGCCCGCGATGCGGCGCTGGCGCTCAAGGCGGCTGCCAATCGTACCCAGCGCCAACTGTTCGTCGACCATCGCGATCTCTTCCGCCGCCCGCTTACGGCCGAAGAAGCGAGCCGGTTCGATGCGATCGTGCTCGATCCGCCGCGTGCCGGCGCCAAGGAGCAGGTGCCGCTGCTCGCCGCCTCTTCGGTGCCGCGCATCGCCTATGTGTCGTGCAATCCGGGCACCTTCGCGCGGGACGCCAAGGCCCTCGTCGACGGCGGCTACCGCCTGACGTGGGTCAAGCCGGTCGGTCAGTTCCGCTGGTCGACCCATGTCGAGCTGGTCGGCGCGTTCGTCCGCTGAACCGGATCTCCTCACGCCGCCCTTCCTGAAACCTCTGGGCCGCTTTGCGGTTCTGCCGCAAAGGAGAGAGGCCATGGCTGCGGTCGCGGGACGGCTGGTGAAATGCGGCGACGGAGTGAGTTCTTACAAGGTCGTGCTGGAGCACGACGACGGCCGTGTCGTCGAACATCGCGTTCCGACGATCCGCGCCGGTGAAACGCTGATCCGGGAAGCATTGGCGGTCACGCTACCGGCGGCGAAAGTCGACCCGTGGAATCCGTAGGCTTGGCAGGGTTTCCGGTCATGGCACGGCCGAGTCTGGGCATGGATGCATCGACACTATTCGATTGCGTACGGGGCATCTAAGGCGGGTCGGTGCAGCGCTCGATCTTCCGAAATGGTCATCGCACTTTGCTGGCGTTCGCCGTCGGATCGGTGCTGCTGCTTCGGCTGCTGGTGCCGGTCGGCTGGATGCCTGTGTTCGAAGGCGGGCAGATCAGGCTGGCTCTGTGCGCCGGTTGGGCGCCCGGTCCGGTGGCTTCTCCCTCGGCGCATGCGGGCCATTCCGCGCACCATGACGAAAGCCCTGCGCCCTCACACGATACCGGCAATCAGGGCCACGATGCACCCTGCACCTTCGCAAGCGCTTCATTGCCGTGGCTGGGTATCGACGCGATTGCACTCGAACCGGTCATCAATGCGAACGCCGCTGCCGGTGTTCTCGCCCTCGTATCGGCGCCCGGTCGCGGGCTTGCAGCGCCACCGCCACCCTCCACCGGTCCGCCACTTCTGTCCTGACCCTCGACGCGCCGCCGACTGAAGGCGGCATGGTGCTGCGCGCGCGCAGCCGGCAGGTTCAAGGACAGACATATGCTTTTCACACCGCAAGCGGGCGTTACGCTCGCTGCTCTTGCGGTCGCCGCTGTGCCGGCGGCCGCCGAAACGCGTCCCGCCGAAACGGACGCGATAATCGTCACCGCAGAGCGCCTCGGCGCCGCGGAACAGCAGGTGTCCGCCCGTCCGGGCGGTGCCGATCTCGTGCGTCGAGAGGATTTCCAGGATCGGCTGGCGGTCTCGCTGCGCGATGCGCTGGCCTTCTCGCCGGGCGTCTACGCGCAGCCGCGATTCGGCCAGGAGATCCGCCTTTCGATCCGCGGATCCGGCCTCAGCCGCGGCTTCCACATGCGCGGTCTGACACTCCTGCAGGACGGTATCCCGATCAACCTCGCCGACGACAATGGCGATTTCCAGGAACTCGATCCACTCGTGCTCGAGCATATCGAGGTGTATCGCGGCGCGAACGGACTCCGATTCGGCGGCTCGACCCTCGGCGGTGCCGTCAATGGGGTGACGCCGACCGGGCGCTCGGCACCGGGCGTTGCCGCACGCATCGACGGCGGCAGCTTCGCGACGCTGCGCGGCCTCGTCTCCGCAGCGTTTGCCGATGCGGCCGGAGATGCATGGATCGGAGTCACCGGCGATCGGTCCGACGGCGACCGCGAGCATGCGAGGCGGCGATCCCTGCGCGCGCACGCAAATGCCGGCCTGCGGCCGGCACCCGGCATCGAAATCCGCTTCTACGTCAGCGGACAGACCATCGATCAGGATTTGCCCGGCGCACTTCCGCTCGACGTGGCGCGGCAGCGCCCCCGGACCGGCAATGATGCGGGCGATCAGGCTCGGGACATCGATTCGCTGCGTCTGCAAAACCGCACGACATTGGATTTCGGGTCCCTGCGATCGGAGGTCGGACTATTCCTCAACGCCAAGCAATTGCACCATCCGATCTACCAGGTCGTTGACCAGCAATCGACCGATTACGGCGCCTACGCCCGCGCCGGCTTCACCCGTGGCCCGGTTGACCTGACACTGGGAGTAACGGCCCGTTTTGGAGCGACTGATTCCCGACGCTATGTGAATGTTGGCGGCCGCCGCGGCGCGCTGACCTTCGACGCCGAGCAAAGCGCCCGGACGATCGATGTCTATGGTGAGGGACGCTATCGGCTGGGGCGGTTCAGCCTTATCGCCGGAGCGATCTACACCGACGGTGAACGCCGGCAGGACCAGCTGTTTCCGATCCCGGTTCAGGGAAGAGCCGCCTTCGAGCAGGTCTCGCCGCGGTTCGGAGTGCTTTGGGCGCCGCGCGCCGATCTGCAGGTCTACGCCAATTACAGTCGCTCGCACGAGTTGCCCGGCTTCATCGAGCTCGCACAGGTGGCAAGTTTCGTACCCCTGGCGGAGCAGCATGCCTGGACCGCCGAGTTCGGGGCACGGGGCAAGCTTGGCATCGCCAGCTTCGATCTCAGCCTCTATCGGGCACGTCTCGACGGCGAGCTGCTGCAGTTCGCGATTGGTCCCGACATACCGGCGTCCACGTTCAACGCGGGCGACACTCTGCACCAGGGCATCGAGGCGGGGCTGGAACTCGCTTTGGCGCCTTGGGCGCGCCTGCGGCAAGTTTATCAGTTCAACGACTTCCGCTTCAGGAACGATCCGCAGTTCGGCGACAATCGACTACCGGTCATTCCGCGCCATGCCTATCGCGCCGATCTGCGCCTCGGCTCGGATCGGCTCTCCGTGACCCCAGGCTTCGAATGGGTGCCGGAAGGTGCCAGGGCCGACTACGCCAACAGCCTGAAACTTGGCGGCTATGCCCTGGTCGGCGCCACGGCAGAGGCACGAATCCGGCCAGGGCTGAGCCTGTTCGTCGAAGGGCGCAACCTCGCCAATCGCCGGGCGGTCGGCGATATCTCGGCCGCGGTCGATTATCGAACGCTGACGCCCATGCAGCGCGCCATCTTCTATCCCGTTGAACGGAGGGCGCTTTACGGCGGCCTCCGCTCGATCTTTTGAGGGGAGCCGCAATGGACACCTCTCTTTATCGCAGGGTGTGGCGTTGGCATTTCTATGCGGGGCTGATCGTGCTTCCCGTCCTGGTCTGGCTCGCCGTGACGGGCGGCCTGTACCTCTACAAGCCCGAGATCGAGCGCGCTTTCTATCACGACTGGGTGGTGCTGCCGGCGCCGGCCTCGCCGCAGCCGCTCGCCGCGACGATCCGGCGGGTGGAAGCGGAAGCAGGCGGAATCGTTCGCCAGATCGCGCGGCCGGCCGGTCCGCGCGAGAGCTGGCGGATGACGGTCGAGCGGCCCGACGGCGTTCGTCGCACTGCGTTCGTGGATCCGGCAAGCGGCCATGTGCTCGGCACGACCGCGGACGGAGGGGTCATGAAAGTCGTCCGGGATCTCCACAGCCTGGTGATCGCCGGACCGGTCGGCAATGCCGTGATCGAGATTGTCGCCGGGTGGACGATCATCCTGGTCGTTACCGGTATCCTGCTCTGGTGGCCGAGCGGCGGCCGCAAAGGGCTGGCGCTGCGGGGCGTACCGGCGGGACGGCTGTTCTGGCGGGATCTCCACGCGTCGACGGGGGCGCTCGTCGGCGCCGTGATCCTGTTCCTCGCCGTCACCGGAATGCCGTGGTCGTTCTTTTGGGGGGCGACTGTCCAACGTCTCGTGACCGCGCAGGGGCTCGGGCGACCGGCACCGCCGAACACCGATCGTGGCGCTGCTTCGCGTCATCATCAGGATGCCGATCCCCGCCGGGAAACGCACCCATGGGCCCTGCATCAGGCGGCCGCCCCCGTCGCCGGCGGCGGCGGTGGCGACGTCGGTCCGGACCGAGTGGCGGCGGTCGCTGCGGCGCGGGGACTCCGGCCACCATATACGCTGAACCTGCCGTCGAGTCCGGGCAGTCCCTACTCGATCAGCCGCACGCCCGCGCGTGCGGACGAGGCGCGGCTGCTCTACGTCGATCCGGCGCATGGGCATGTGCTCGGCGACACCTCCTATCGCGACTTCGGTGCCGGAGCGAAGGCGATCGAGTGGGGCATCTACACCCACCAGGGCCAGCAATATGGCGAGCCGAACCGCCTGCTGATGCTGGCCGGGTGTTTGGGGGTGCTGCTTCTGGCTGCGACGGCGCCCATACTCTGGTGGAAGCGACGGCGACGCGGCCGGCTGGAAGCGCCTCCACGCCCGCGCGGTGAGGGCAATCGGCGCATCCTCGCGCCGATGTTGCTGATCGGAATGGTTTATCCATTGACCGGATTGACCATGGTGGCGGCGCTCGCGGTGGAGCTGGCGATACGAAAGCGGCGCCAGGCAGGATAAGGCCACGACAGTCTGGCAGCAGCCGAACATGCCGCGCGAAGAGTTGGCGCCAATAACCCCGCGGCAGCACGGCCCGTCTTTATTCGGTTGCGGGTAATCGGCGCGTCTGGGAAGAGGCGCGAATGTATCGTTCGATCGAGGGTGGCTTGCGGCACGGCGATCGGCATCTTGGCGGCGCCCGCCGGATGACCATCCTCATCGTCGTTGCTGCGTTGCTCCTCGCGGCGATCGCCTGGGCAACGGCCCTGTTTCAGAGCGGGTTCGAGCGTCGCACTGCAGAACAGGCTGCCATTGCCCAAGTCACCTTTCGAGCGATGATGCTCCAGCAATATGTTGCCCGGACGCTCGATGCCGCAAACATCGCCACGCTTCACGTCGCGGACCTTGATCGTCGCCGCGACGGCGGCGCTCTGCGCGGACGTCCGGAGCGCCCGGCGTTGATCTCGGGGCCAATCGCGCGGAACCCCGCGTTCCTCGGTCTCAGCATCGCCGATGCGCGAGGCGACATCGTTGCCACCACGATCCGGCAGCCTGGGCGGATGATGAACGTCCGCACGCATCCTGCCTTCGCGGCGCACCTGTTGCGCGACACGGATGCGCTGTTCGTCAGCAAGCCCGGCCTGTCGCGGCTTCTCGGCCGCAACACCATGTGGCTGTCGCGGCGGCTTTCGGATCCCAATGGCCGGTTCGACGGTGTGGTGGCGATCAACATGGATCCGGCGCAGTTGACCGGCATCTACGACGACGCGACGATGGGCGCGTCGGACGTCGCCTGGGTCGTCGGGTTGGACGGAGTGATGCGATCCCGCCGGACGCAAATCCAGATCTCGTCGGGTGAGGACGTCACAAAGAGCGGTGCGCTTGGCCTCCAGGCGCGTGCACCGCACGGAAGCTATGTCGGCCGCGACACAATCGATGGCCGCCCTCGTTACCTCAGTCAAAGGCGGATCGCCGGCTATCCGTTGTTCGTCAGCTACAGCGTCCTCCAGCACGATGTGCTTCGCCCGGCAAGGCTGAGGGGGCGCCTGTTTCTTCTCGCCGCCGCCCTCGTGACCATTCTCGATGCGTTGCTTGCTGCCATGCTGATTATCGCCCTGCGTCGGCGGGAAAAGCGGGCGGTGGAACTCGCCGCTGCCAAGAACCAACTTGAGGAAGCGCAACGAGTGGGGCGGATCGGCGATTGGGCATTCCGGCTGAACAGCGACGAATCGCGCTGGTCTCCCGAGCTCTTCCGTCTCTACGAGCGAGATCCCGTGCTCGGCGCTCCGAGCGCCGCAGCCTTTGCCGACTGGCTGCACCCCGACAGTGCTCAATGCCACTGGGACGCGGTCGCACGAACCCTCGAAACCGGCGTCCCGTCCTCATGGGAAGTCATGGTCCGGCTGCCGAGCAACGCCGTTCGCCATCACCTCATTTCCGCGGTTCCGACGCGTGACGAGCAGGGCCGGATCAGCGGCCTGCACGGCACCACGCAGGACGTCAGTGAGCGCAAGGCGCTCGAATCGCTACGGGCCGAAGTAGCGCATCTCGGGCGCATAGAAGCCATGAATGCGATGGCGGCGACGCTTGCCCATGAGTTGAACCAGCCGCTTACCGCCGCGTCAAACTACCTGTCCGGAAGCCGCAGGATTCTCCAGATGCCGAACAAGGCGCGGGAAGACGCCATCGAAGGCGTCGAAGCCGCACGGGAGCAGATCGGCCTTGCCGCGGAAATCATCCGCAGGGCGCGTGCGATGGTCGCGAAGGAACCGACGAAAATGGCGCCGGTGGCGATCGCGGAGATCGTCGACGATGCCATCGTCCTGCTGAGTGCCGGTGAACGAATCAGCGGCGTGGACGTTCGCCAATCGCTCGGCGCGGATGCGCAGTTCGTCCTTGCCGACCGCATTCAGGTCCAGCAGGTGGTGATGAACCTCGTCCGAAACGCCTGTCAGGCTGCGGCAGGCGCCGAGATCCCCGAAGTGGTCGTGTGCAGTACTCGCGCCGAGGACAATCTCGTCTGCATCGCCATCGAGGACAATGGTCCCGGTTTCCCAGGTGAGGCGGAGCAGCTTTTCTCGCCTTTCGTGTCGGGCAAGCCGGAGGGCCTCGGGCTTGGCCTGTCGATTTCGCGCACGATCGTGGAGGCCCATGGCGGCCGCATCTGGGCGGAGGACCGGGAGACCGGCGGCGGCCGGGTCGCCTTCACGCTCCCGGGCCTGGCCTGAGCATCACTCCGCGCAGCGCCTACTTCCGTTCCGTCAGCTGTTGCCCCTGATTGCCGTTGATGCTGCGTGATCGGCCCCGTCCAGCATGTCGCGCACTTTCCGGGCCAGCTGGTGGGCGCTGTACGGCTTCTGCAGCAGGGCAACGCCATCGTCGAGGCGGCCATGGTGGACGATCGCGTTTGGCGTGTAGCCGGTCGTGTAAAGGATCTTCAGATCAGGCCGCCGCGCCAGCGCGGCTTCGGCAAGGCGGCGGCCGTCCATCTCGGGCATCACCACATCGGTGAACAGCAGTCGAACGTCCGGCTCCTGGTCGAGGATGGCGAGCGCTGCGACCCCGTGGGATGCAGCGAGCACCCGGTAGCCGAGTTCGCGCAGCGTCTCGACGCTCATCTCGCGCACCCTGGGTTCGTCTTCGGCGAGGAGGATCGTCTCGCCTGGACGGGCGCGAGGCAGTGCGGGGTCCGGCACGGATCGGGTCGGCTCGACCGGCGCTTCGCTCCCCTGGTAGCGGGGCAGGTAGATCTTGATGGTCGTGCCCTGTCCGGGCTCGGAATATATTTTGAGATGCCCGGCCGATTGCTTGACGAAGCCATAGACCTGGCTGAGCCCAAGGCCCGTACCGCGACCGACCTCCTTGGTGGTAAAGAACGGCTCGAGCGCCCGCGCCGCGATCTCGGGCGGCATGCCGCATCCGGTGTCGCTGACCGCGATCAGAACATATTGGCCGGGAACGAGGTCCATCTCGTGGGTGCGGACGTAGCTCTCGTCCAGCCGGCAATTGGCGGTTTCCACGGTCAGCGCGCCGCCGTCCGGCATTGCGTCGCGGCCGTTGATCGCGAGATTGACGATCGCATTGTCGAGCTGTGCCGGATCGGCATGGGCGCGCCACAATCCGCCGGCGAGAACCGTCTCCAGCTTCACACGCTCGCCGAGCGTCCGCCGCAGAAGCTTCGACATTCCGGCGACCAGCTGATTGGCATCGATCACTCGCGGAGAAAGCGGCTGGCGGCGGCCGAAGGCAAGCAGGCGGCGGGTCAGCTCGGCCGCCTTGTCAGCCCCCTGCCGGGCATTGGCGATGGCTCGGGCGAGGCCAGCGGGCTCGCTCGCGCGTCGCTCCGCCATGTCGAGATTGCCGACGATCACAGCGAGCATGTTGTTGAAATCGTGCGCAATGCCCCCGGTCAGCTGCCCGACGGCTTCAATCTTCTGCATCTGCCGGACCTGGGCCTCAGCATCTTTGCGCGCCGTCGCCTCGTCGCGCAGGCGCACGTTGGCTTCGCGCAGCTCGGCGGTGCGAACGCGAACCTCACGCTCCGTTTCGGCGCGCGCCCGCACTTGTTGCAGCATCAGGGCTGCGAAGAGGATGCTGATCAACGTGCCGGCAACTCCGACGAGCAGCCCGAGCAGGAGCGGTGAGCCCTCGTCGAAGCGCTCCGTCGACGAAAGGCGGATCAACCACGGGCGACCTGCCACATCGATCTGTCGGATTGCGACCTGCCCGGCCCCCGCCTGCGGGATGCGGCTGCGGTAGAGGAGGTGCGCATCTCCGATGGCGCCGTCGAAGACTTCCACGACCAAGTCGGTGAGGTCGCGCCTGGCGAAGATCGCACCGAACAGATCATAAGCGCGCAGCGGGCTGTAGACCCATCCTTGCAGCGTGCCGTCTCCGCTGCGGAACATGGGCGTGTAGATCAGGAAACCAGGCTGCTTCACCGGATCGATTTCCTGGACCAGGCGGACCTTTCCGGTCGTTCTCGTATTACCGGCTCGCGCCGCCGCCAGCATTGCGGTCCGACGGGTGCTCTCGCTCAACATGTCGTAGCCGAGCGCCGCGCGATTCAAACGATTGAGCGGCTCCAGATAGAGAATGGCGGAGAGCTCGGGGCGTTCGCCTTCCGGCCAAAGCCGCAGCGTCGGTACGTCGCGTGTACGGCTTTGCGCGGCAAGCGCGGCGAGCATGGCGCGATCCGGTGCATGGGCCGCATAGCCAATGGCGAGAACGCCGGGATGGTTTTGCTCCAGTCGCAGCCGGCCGACGTAAGCGCGAAAATCGTCGCGGCTGACCTCGCCGGTAGCGAGGAAGAGGCCGGCCGCGCCGCGCAACAGCGCCAGCTGACCAAGCATTCGATTCTCGATTGCGGCCACTGCGCTGTTCGCCAGCCCCTCGAAGCGCGCCTGCCTTCGTCCGGCTTCCGCTTGCGCCGTCAAAAGGGCGGCGGAGATCGTTCCGGCAAGGCCGATCAGGAGAGCGAGAAGAGGCGCGGCGTAGCGGCGCACGAACGTCATGAAGTTCCGACTATCAGGTGTCTGAGCACCGTCAACGCCTCGCCGAGACATCGGCCCCGAAGCCGGACAAAAAAGAACCCCCGCCGGTGAGGGCGGGGGCTCCTTGATGCCAATGTCGTGCTCGACCTATTTGTCGAACAGCTTGGAGAAGCGACGCTTCGCACGCTCCCGCCAATGGCCGCGATGGTAAGCGTCCGATGCAAGCAGCGGCATGACGCTGGTCGCCTCGGCGAACACCATCTGCTCGAGCGCGGTTGAAACCTTGCCCCAACTCGCCGCCTCCTGAAGCGTGGACGAGGAGCAGGCGCCGTCACGCACATCGGCAACGGTGATCTGCACCGCATATTTGTGCACTTCGACTTCCTTGCCGAGGATCTCGGCGCAGACGACCGTGTCCTGGACAAAGTTCTTCGGCACGCCGCCGCCGACCATCAGCAGGCCAGAAACGCCGGCTTCGATCTTGATGTCGGTCAGTTCACGGAAGTCCGCGATCGAATCGAGCGTGAGATAGGGCTTGCCCTCCTTCATGCGATCGACCTGATGCTTGACCAGACCGAAACCGGCCGAGCTGTCGGTGAAGGCCGGGCAGAAGATCGGCACGTCATGCTCGTAGGCGAGCTTGACCAGGCTGTTCTCCTTCTTGCCGTTGGCGGTCAGCCACTTGCCCATCTCGCGGATGAACTCGCGCGAGGAATAGGGGCGGGCTTCGAGCGAATTGGCGATCTCACCGATCGTATGATCGGTCTCCTGCAGCTTCTCCTCGTCTATATAGGTATCGTAGATCCGATCGATGTACAGCGAGCGCAGGGTGTCGTCGTCGGGGATCTCGAGCGCCTGATAATGTTTGTGGCCGAGCGCCTCGAAGAAGTCCATGTCGACGATGGTGGCGCCGGTGGCGACGACTGCATCGACCATGTTGTTGCGGATCAGCTCGGCATAGAGATCCATGCAGCCGCCCGCCGAGGTCGACCCGGCGATGACGAGGAAGATCGAGCAATCCTTGTCTGCCAGCATCTGGTTGTAGATGTCGGCGGCGCGGCCGAGATCTCGGCTCGTGAAGCTCATCTTCTTCATCGCGTCGACGATCGGACGCGCGTCGAAGCTCTTAATGTCGATGTGCTCGACGACGGACGACAGCAGCTCGGCCTTGCGAGTGTCGTTGCGGCTCAGATCGTTCATTCTTCAATCCTCATAGCAATCGTCATGCCGGTGCAGGGCGGCATCTCGATACTGAATATGTGTTACGGGGACGAGACCGAGCCTCGCTCAGGTCCCGTCCGTTGTACAAAATGGCGGCTTGCTCGGACCTTAATCGATCAGGGCTCCCGCCGTTCGATCAGGGTCTGTGCTTGACCGCGATCTCGCGTGCGTCTTCGACGACATCCCCATAGAGGCTGGCCATCGGCTCGTCCTCGACGATCTCCTTGGCGGCCACGCCGAAGCCGTTGAAGGCCGTCCGCATGGCGCAACCATAAGCGCCGAGCATCCCGATCTCGATATAATCGCCCGGGCCGACATCGGCGGGGAGATTGAACGGCCCTGTCATATGATCGAGATCGTCGCAGGTCGGCCCGTAGAAGCTGAACGGCATCAGCTTGCTGTCGGATTCGTCGGCGCGAACGAGCCTGACCGGGAAACGCCAGCCGACATGCGCCGCATCGAACAGGGCGCCATAGGCACCGTCGTTGATGTAGAGCTGGTCGCCACGACGCTTCTCGACGCGCACAAGCACGCTGGCATATTCTGCGCTCAGCGCCCGGCCCGGCTCGCACCAGAGCTCGGCCGAATAGCTGACCGGAAGACTCTCGAACGCTTTCGCGATCACGTCGAAATAGCCTTCGAGCTCCGGCGGCTCCATGCCCGGATAGACGGACGGGAAGCCGCCGCCGACATCGACGATGTCGACCGTGACCGCCGCCGCGACGATCGCAGCGCGAACCCGCTCCATCGCTTCCGCATAGGCCTTCGGAGTCATCGCCTGGCTGCCGACATGGAAGCAGATGCCGAGGGCATCGGCCGCCTGGCGAGTGGCGAACAGCAATTCGCGCATCTCCGCCGGATCGGCGCCGAACTTGGACGCGAGGCTGAGCTTCGAATGATCGGACGAGACGCGGATGCGAACGCACAGGTTCAGATCATCGGCGCCATCGGTGGCGCGAACAATCTTCTCCAGTTCCTCCATCGTATCGAGCGAGAAGGTGCGAACACCGAGCTTATAGGCTTCGGTGATTGCTTCCTCGGCTTTCACCGGGTGCATGAAACACAGGGTCGCTTCCGGCAACGTCTCGTTGACCAGGCGCACCTCGGCGAGCGACGCGACGTCGTAATGCGTAACGCCGGCCTCCCACAGGATGCGGAGCAGGTCGGGAGACGGATTCGCTTTCACTGCATAAAGCGACCGACCCGGGAACTTCTCGATGAAGAATCGGGCCGCGCGCCGTGCAGCGTGCGGACGAAGGAGCGTGACCGGCTGTACCGGACGAAGGGCGGCAGCTAGCCCCAGCGCATTATGGTGCGTGTGCAACTCAAGGGACCTCCAAAGGCGGTAGTTGACGACATGGCTGCCTTGCGGTTGTTGGAAGTCCCCATGGGGCAGCGGCGCCGATATATTGGCGCTGTCCCCCCATGTAAAGAGTTGCTTTTTTACGTAAGAATACAGGGGTTTGTATGGCAGAGAGACGACCGGCGGCGGAGGGTGTCGCAGCTGCGGCGAAGCGATTGGCGAGTCACGTGACTCGCACGCCCCTGTTGCCGCTCGATTGGGGCGGCAATCGGGTGTGGATCAAGGCCGAGTGCCTGCAGCAAGGCGGCAGCTTCAAGCTGCGCGGCGCGATGAACCGGCTGCTGCTGCTGAGCGATGCTGAAAGGGCCCGCGGCGTTGTTGCTTTCTCATCTGGCAATCACGCGCAGGGTGTTGCGATCGCTGCAAAAAGGCTCGGGATCGAGGCGACGATCGTGATGCCGTCCGATGCCCCGGCGGTGAAGCGCGACGCGACCTTGGCCGCCGGCGCCAAGATCGTCCCTTATGATCGGGAGACGGAGAGCCGCGAAGAGATCGGCGCACGGATCGCCCGAGAGCAGGACTGCGCGTTGGTGCCGTCATTCGACGATGTCGACGTGATCGAAGGGCAGGGCAGCGCCGGCGTCGAGATTGCGGAGCAACTCGGCGAGATGCCCGACACGGTGCTGGTGCCGTGTGGTGGCGGCGGCCTCTCGGCCGGCATCGCTCTAGCGCTGCCCGAGGCGGAGATCGTGACGGTCGAGCCGCTGGGGTGGGACGACATGGCGCGCTCGATCGTGGCCGGCGAACCGGTGCCGGTGGTCGAGCCGGCGCCTCCGACGCGCTGCGACGCGCTCCAGACCAAGCGCGTCTCGACGCTGACGCTCGGTGCGTTGCGCGACAGCGGCGCACGGGGGATCGCGGTGACGGAAGGGGAGATCGAGGCGGCGATGGCCTTTGCAATGCGCCAGTTGCGCATCGTCGCGGAGCCGGGCGGCAGCGTCGCGCTTGCGGCATTGCTGGCGGGGAAGGCTGGCGCCGTCAGCGACCGCACAGTGATCGTTGTGTCGGGCGGGAATGTCGATCCGTCGCTCTATGCCGAGATCGTCGCCGGCAGTTGATCAAGCGGCGCCGGCGACTCGCTGACCCTGAAAGGTGAAATGCACTGGGGCGAGCGCCTCGACCTGGCGCGTCACCATCTCGAGCTCGGCGGCGAGGGTCCCGATCTCTGCGGCGTAATGGAGCGCATCGGTGCCGGGGCGGGCCATTGCGGCGGCGTCGAGAAGGGCGTCGAGCATCATCGTGACGCTCGGCAGGATCGATCCCTCGATCCGGACAAAGGCAGCATCGAGGCTGCGGGTCGAGTCAGCGTTGATCATGCGACTCTTGTAGACAGCGCCGCTTTAACCCTTGGTAAAGTGTGAAGGCTTTTTTCCGGCGGCGCGGCGTGGCAGGAGCGGGGGCATGTCCAGCCTGTTCTCGGTCGCCCTCTCGGTCGCAGTGATCGCCGCCTTCGCGCTGTCGATCGGCGGCACCTATCTTCTGGTGAAGCGGAAGGAGCGCAAGCAGGGGCTGCTGATGCTGCTTTGCGCCGCGGTGTTTTTCGTCAACGTGCTGATCTGGACCTTGCCGACGCCGGGCTAAAGGCGCGAAGCCCCGTGCCTTCCTCTTCTTTTCCCCTTGATGGGGGCGAGTAGGATGGCGCCGGTGCGGGTTCCTGATGCCGGCCGCTGGCTCGACCGAAGGTGAAGGGCGCTGACCTTGAACCCGCGCCTGATGTTCTGGGTCCCCAACCCTCCCCATCAAGGGGGAGGGCCAGAAGGGAACTCGTCCTCCGCTCAGCGGATCGTGCAGCTCGGGTCGAGCCGGAAGTCGAGATAGTCGTCGACCGACTTCATCAGCTGCGGCATTTCGTTCGCGAAGAAGTGGTTCGCGCCCGGAATGGTGTCGTAGTGGATGGTGATGTGCTTTTGGGTCCGGAGCTTGTCGACCAGCTTCTGCACCGCGGACGGAGTCACCACCTCATCGCCTTCGCCCTGGATGATGATGCCCGAGGCGGGGCAGGGGGCGAGGAAGGTGAAATCGTACATGTTGGCCGGCGGCGCGATCGAGATGAAGCCGCGCACTTCGGGGCGGCGCATCAGCAATTGCATTCCGATCCAGGCGCCGAAGCTGACACCGGCGATCCAGGTCGTCTCCGCTTCCGGATGGACCTGCTGAACCCAGTCGAGCGCCGACGCGGCGTCGGAGAGCTCGCCGATACCGTTGTCGAAGATGCCCTGGCTCTTGCCGACGCCCCGGAAGTTGAAGCGCAACGTGGCGAAGCCACGGCGGACGAAGGTCTTGTAAAGGGCCTGGACCATCGCATTGTTCATCGTGCCGCCGCCTTGCGGGTGCGGATGAAGGATCAGGGCGACAGGCGCACGCGGGCGCGGACCAGGGCTGAAACGGCCTTCGAGACGGCCTTCCGGACCGGGGAATATGACTTCTGGCATTGCACCTGCGCTTGGGCTTGCGTGATAGGAATATCGGGGCTGCCCCCGACGCGTGCTCGCTATATAGGCCTCGGACGCTTTCGCGCAATTTGAAAGGGTCGGGGCCGGGACGGCGTCCGCCTCCGATGGGCAAAGCTGGTGAAAGGGAAGCACGTGCCGCGCCGCATCTACCTCGATCACGCCGCGACGACGCCGATGCTGCCGCAGGCCGTCGCAGCGCTCCAGGAGGCATGTCTGCTCTGGGCCAATCCCGCGTCGGCCCATGCCGAGGGGCGCGCCGCCCGTGCGCGGCTGGAGGATGCGCGGCGGCGTATTGCCGCCGCGCTCGGCTGGGACGGCACGGTCGTCTTCACCTCGGGCGCGACCGAGGCGATTGCGTTGGTGTTCGATCGCGCCAGGGCCAAGGATTGCATCGTCTCGGCGGGCGAGCATCCCGCCATTCTGCGCAGCGCACCTGACGCGCGCCGGATCCGGCTTCGCCGTGATGGCACACTCGACCTCGACGATCTCGATGCCGCGCTGCACGACACGGAGCGGCCGCTCGTCGCAGTCCAGGCGGTCAACAACGAAACCGGTGTGATCAACCCGCTCGATGTGGTGGCGACGCGGGTCGCCGCGGCCGGTGGGCTGATGCTTGCAGATTGCGCCCAGAGCGCCGGCAAGCTGCCTTTGCCGGAGGCCGATTTCATCGTCGTCGCCGCGCACAAATTCGGCGGGCCGCCCGGGATCGGCGCGCTGCTGGTCAAGGATGGGACGCGGCTTGCCGCAATCGGCGGCCAGGAAGGCGGATTTCGGCCCGGCACCGTCGCCGTGCCGTCGATCATGGCCTTCGCGGCGGCGGCCGAAGCGGACCATGGCTGGTATCAGCATGCCGACGCACTCCGCGCCAGGCTCGACGCGGCAATCCGGGGGGCGGGCGGCGAGGTGGTCGCCAGTGCTGCGCCGCGGATCCCGACCATATCCGCCTACCGAATGCCGGGCGTGCCCGGCGCGTCACAGATGATGCAGTTCGATCTTGCCGGGATCGCAGTCTCCTCGGGCAGCGCCTGCTCCTCCGGCAGCGTCAAGACGAGCCACGTGCTGGCCGCGCTCGGCATGGCGGAAGAGGAAGCACGCGAGGTGATCCGGGTCAGCTTCGGGCCGGAGACGACAGAGGCGGACGTCGACGCGCTCATCGCCGAATGGCGTCGGCTGTTCGACCGAAGGAGGGCGGCATGAGCCCGATCTATCTCGATTATCAGGCAACCACGCCGATTGCACCGGAAGTCGCCGCAGCGATCCGGCCGTGGATCGAGGAGAGTTTCGGCAATCCGCACAGCGCGCACCGTCTGGGCCGCGAAGCCGCGGCGGTGATCGAGATCGCACGCGGGCACATCGATGCGGCGCTGCGCCTGGGAACAGCCGGGCCGCTCCCCGCCGCCCGGCTGTTTTTCACCTCAGGGGCGACCGAAGCGGCCAATTGGGGGCTGAAGGGCGCGGCCGCGCGTTTGCCCGCGAACAAGCGGAGGATCGTCACCCTCGCCACCGAACATGCCTGCGTGCTCGACAGCCTTGCCTGGCTGGCAACGCAGGGCTTCGACATCGAGATCGTGCCCGTCGCGGCCGATGGGATCGTCGACATCTCGCGGTTCGCCGGCGCGTTGACGGAGAAGACCGGTCTCGTGGCCGCGATGCTCGTCAACAACGAGATCGGCGTGATCCAGCCGATCGCGGAGATTGCCGCGCTCGCCCATGCCCGTAATGCCCTGGTCTTCTGCGATGCCGTTCAGGCGCTCGGGCGCGTTCCGATCCCGCTCGAGTCCTGCGACCTGGTCACGGTCTCGAGCCACAAGGTGCATGGTCCCAAGGGCGTCGGCGCACTCTGGATACGTGCCGGGGTCGCGGTGGATCCGTTGCTTCATGGCGGCGGGCAGGAAGGCGGGCTGCGGTCCGGTACGCTGTCGCCGGCGCTGTGCGTCGGCTTCGGCGAAGCGGCCCGCTTGCTGGTCTCGCGGGCGGACGAGGATCATGTTCATGTCGCCCGCCTTTGGTCGGTCGCGCGCACGCAGCTCGGAAAGTGGACTCTGAACGGCGTCGCGGAGCAGCGCTATCACGGCAATCTCAACATCCGCCGCGACGGCGTCGATTCGTCGCGCCTCCTTTCGGAGGTTCGGCAGGTCGCTTTTTCCGCAGGATCCGCCTGCGCTAGCGGCTCGGGACGCCCGAGCCATGTCCTGTCGGCGCTCGGCCTGGCCGATCGGCAGGCACGCTCGAGCATTCGCATAGGCTTCGGCCGCTATACCAAGGAGGAAGATCTGGTCCGCGCGCTCACCCTGATAGACGATGCCGCCAACCGCCAGCAGGCTTTTGCGGCATGACCAGGATTCGCTTCTTCTCCGCGGACGGAGCCCGTGTCCAGGAGGTCGAGGCGGCCGCCGGGGAGCGCCTGCTCGACATCGCACAGGCGCAGGGTCAGCCGCTGGAAGGCACGTGCGAGGGGCAGATGGCCTGCTCGACCTGCCACGTCATCGTCGATGCGGATGATTTCGCGAAGCTGCCGCGGGCGAGCGAAGAGGAAGAGGATTTGCTCGATCTCGCCGCCCACGTCACCCGGACGTCGCGGCTGTCGTGCCAGATCTGGCTGACTGAGGATCTCGCGGATCTGACGGTGCGGATGCCCGGGAGCGCACACAATATGCAGGGCCGCTGAACCGGCGGCCCCGCCTGGACCGCCCGTGCCGGGAGTCTCGGGGGCTTGCGGCTTGCATCGGCGCGGACCTGCCGCCATATGCGCCGCGGGAGTCGGGCGGACGGCGCTCTCGCCAACCCGGTCAGGTCCGGAAGGAAGCAGCCGTAACGAGTTCAAGCTCCGGGTCGTCCCGGCTCCCACCTTACCCGATCGACGCTTTTCCCGATCCGGTGACAGGCTCGGTCAGCCCCACGGCCTTCGACAGCGGCCGCCTGTTCGTCTAGTGTTCCCGCCGATGGCAACCGAATCCGATTCCCCCGACGCGCTCTCCTTCGGCCTTGGCCTGGACGAGCCTCCGCAGCCCGCGAAACCTGAACCCGCGGCCGCTGCGCAGCCCTATCGGGTGCTCGCGCGCAAATACCGGCCGCAGAGCTTCGAGGAGCTGATCGGCCAGGATGCGATGGTCCAGACGCTTGGCAACGCGATCAAGCGTGACCGGCTCGCCCACGCTTTCCTGATGACCGGGGTCCGCGGGGTCGGCAAGACCTCGACGGCGCGCCTGATTGCCAAGGCGCTCAACTGCATCGGTCCGGACGGCACCGGCGGGCCGACGATCAGCCCGTGCAATGTCTGCGAGCCCTGCCGTGCGATCGCGGAGGGGCGGCATATCGACGTCGTCGAGATGGACGCGGCAAGCCATACCGGCGTCGACGACGTCCGCGAGATCATCGAGGCGGTGCGCTACGCGGCGGTCTCGGCGCGGTACAAGATCTACATCATCGACGAAGTCCACATGCTGTCGAAGAATGCGTTCAACGCGCTTCTGAAGACCCTCGAGGAACCGCCCGCCCACGTCAAATTCCTGTTCGCCACCACCGAGGTGAACAAGGTCCCGATCACCGTCCTCTCGCGCTGCCAGCGCTTCGATCTGCGCCGCATCCCGGCCGAGAAGCTTGCCGACCATTTTGCCGAAGTGTCGCGGCTCGAGGGCGTGGAGGTCGAGCCCGAGGCGCTCGCGTTGATCGCCCGCGCGGCCGAGGGCTCGGCACGCGACGGCCTCTCGATCCTCGACCAGGCGATCGCCCATGGGTCGGGCGGGGTCAGCGCGGAGCAGGTGCGGGCGATGCTCGGCCTCTCTGATCGCGGCGCGATTCGCGGTCTGCTGGGCCTGCTTCTCGCCGGCGACGCCCGGGCCGCGCTCGAATCGCTGCGCGGGCAATATGATCTGGGCGTAGAGCCGTCGGCGGTGCTGCGCGGCCTGCTCGAGAGTGTCCACGGCATCACCCGTGCCAAGGTTGGCGGTGTGGATGACCGCGCCCAGTCGGCCGAGGAGCGCGAAGCCTATGCGGAGTGGGCGGGCCGCCTCTCCCATGCGGTGGTTCACCGGCTTTGGCAGTTGCTGCTCAAGGGGCTTGCGGAGGTGCACAGTGCGCCGATGCCGCTGGAGGCGGCGGAGATGGCATTGCTCCGGGTCATCCACGCCTCGGAAATGCCCGATCCCGGTGCCCTGCTCGAACGGCTTGCCAATGGCGAGGCGCTGCCGGTGCGCGCTCCGTCCGCAGCGCCTGCCGCTGCTGGGAGCGCACCGCTAGCCCAGGCGACGCCCACCGCAATCCCGCTTGTACAAGCCGCTGCCGTCGAACCGGCAGCCGCTGAACTTCCGACTGCTGAACCTGCGGCTGCCGAACCTCCAGCTGCGCCGCCGCCGCCGCCGTCCCCGATCGCGGAAACCGCGTCCAGGGCCGCGCCAGCAAGCTACAAGGATCTGATCGAGACGCTTGCGCTCAAGGGCAAGCCGCACCTGGCCCAGCAGCTCCACGATTTCTGCGGCCTCGTGCGCTATGCGCCGCCGGAAATCGCGATTCGCCCGGTGAAGCCGATGTCGAGCGACCTCGTCCGGGATCTCGGCGCCGCGCTCAAGGGACTGACCGGCGAGACCTGGCAGGTCACCGCGGAGGACGGTAAGGCCGAGCCGACCCTGCTCGAGCAGGAGAAGATGGCGGCGGAGGCCGAGCGCCAGAGCGTGCTCGATTCGCCGCTGGTCAAGGCTGCGTTTGACGCCTTCCCTGGCGCCGAGCTGGCCGCCTATACTCTTGACGAACAACGGAGTGCGTAATGCCCAATCTCGACGAACTCATGAAGATGGCCCAGGAAGCCCAGGCCAAGCTGATGCAGGCCCATGAAGGCCTCGACAAAGTAGAGGTCGAGGGCGCGTCCGGCGGCGGTCTGGTCAAGGTGCGGGCCTCGGCCAAGGGCCAGATCCTCGGCATCGACATCGACGAAAGCCTGCTCCAGCCGAGCGAGAAGAACATGGTCGAGGATCTCGTCGCCGCCGCGATCAACGATGCGCGCGCCAAGGCCGACGAAGCCGCAAAGGGCGCGATGGCCGATGTCACGGGCGGTCTCCAGCTTCCCCCAGGCTTCAAGATGCCGTTCTGATCAACCCATCGAAGTGGCACTTCGATGGGGCTCGGCGGCCGGGATCTCAGGAAGAAGCGCGGAGTGCTCTCCTTGCTGACCGTCTGCCGATCGCCAAAGAATCCGATGCCTTTTCCTCCCTGAGATCCCGGCCTTGCCGGGATGACGGCGAGGGGAGGGCGTTCGGCCTAGATCTCGTTGCTCTCGGCGGGGGGCGCCGGCCCCTCTTCTTCGATCACCGGCGCCGCATCCGCCTGCGGCTGCTCATATTCCTCGCCGGGGAGTTCCGTCGGGGCGCGCGCAGGTAGCGGTTTCGGAGTGGTCCTCGCCTTCTTCTTCGGTGCGGTCGGCTCGGCCGCCTCGCGGTTCGACGGTGCCGTCCTGCCCTCATAGACGCAGGCATCCAGCCCCTCACGGGCGACGACGCCGATTCGTCCGGTGATCGAATTGCCGTATCGGCGGGTGAAGCCCTTGGGAGCGGTGGCGCCCCGTTTCTTGGGCAGAGGCAGGATGGCGGCGATGCGGGCGGCTTCGACTCGGCTCATCGTCGAGGCATCATGATTGAAGTAGCGCTCGGCACCGGCATTGACACCATAGGTGCCGATGCCGGTTTCGGCGACGTTGAGATAGACCTCCATGATCCGCCGCTTGCCCCACAAATTCTCAATCAGCAGGGTGTAATAGGCCTCCAGGCCTTTGCGGAAGTAGCCGCCGCCCTGCCAGAGGAAGGCATTCTTGGCGGTCTGCTGGCTGATCGTCGAGCCGCCCCGGATGATCTTGCCGCCGCGTGCATTGCGGCGCATCGCCGCAGCGATCGCGTCCTGATCGAAGCCCGAATGGGTGCAGAATTTGCTGTCTTCGGCCGCGACCACCGCACGAACCATGTCGCGATCGATCTCGTCGATCCCCATCCAGTCGCTGGTCGCCGATCGTCCGGACACCATGTCGCCGATCATCGTGACGGTGATTGGCGGATTCACGAAGCGGTAGAGCAGCACCCACAGGACGCTGACCAGCAGGAAGAGGAAGACTGCCTTGATGATCCAGCCGAGAATGCGGCCGAGCCAGCCGCGGCGGGACGGGGAGCGACGGCCCCCGGAACGAGGACGTGACGTGGGGCGGGAGGCAGCGCGGGCCATTTCCGTCTAGCAGACACGAAAATGCCCCTCCCTGCGGCGCAGGAAGGGGCATCTTTGCCTTGGATCAGCCGGCGGTCAGCAGGCGGCGTTCGCCGGCCAGGTTCATCAGCGCCTTCTGGAGCTTCTCGAACGCCCGGACTTCGATCTGCCGGATGCGCTCGCGGCTGACGTCATAGACCTGGCTGAGCTCCTCGAGCGTCTTCGGCTCATCGGTCAGGCGGCGCTCGGTAAGGATGTGCTTCTCACGGTCGTTGAGCGCCTGCATCGCCTCGAGCAGCAGCTCGTGCCGTACCTTCGATTCCTGCGCTTCGGCGACGCGTTCGTCCTGCAGCGGATCGGTGTCGACCAGCCAATCCTGCCACTGGCCTTCGCCTTCCTCGCGGAGCGAGACGTTGAGCGACGTGTCGCCGCCCATCGCCATGCGACGGTTCATCGACACCACGTCCTCTTCGGAGACGCCGAGATCGGTGGCGATCTTGGTGACGTCCTCGGGCTTGAGGTCGCCGTCTTCGAACGCTTCGATCTGATTCTTCATCCGCCGCAGGTTGAAGAACAATTTCTTCTGGGCAGCGGTGGTGCCCATTTTAACCAGGCTCCACGAGCGCAGGATATATTCCTGGATCGAGGCGCGGATCCACCACATCGCATAGGTCGCGAGGCGGAAGCCCCTTTCAGGCTCGAACTTCTTCACGCCCTGCATCAGGCCGATATTGCCCTCCGAGATCAGCTCGGCAGTGGGCAGGCCGTAGCCGCGATAGCCCATGGCGATCTTGGCGACGAGGCGAAGGTGCGAGTTGACGAGCTTGGCGGCAGCCTCAGTGTCCTGATGCTCCGTCCAGCGCTTCGCCAGCATATATTCCTCCTCGGGGGCGAGGATCGGAAATTTCTTGATCTCGGAGAGGTAGCGGTTGAGGCCCGCCTCGCCGCCCATTGCGGGGATGGTCGCAACGTTTCTTCCGCTAGCCATATTTCTTAACTCCCTACCAGCTACGCTGTTCTGCTCTGCGCCGGTCCGCTGGGGGCTCATACCGAGAGCCCGCTTAACAGTTCCTGCATATCGGACGGAATGGCGCTTTTGAACGACAAGTTTTCACGAGAGACCGGGTGGATAAACCCGAGCTCCGCCGCGTGCAGAGCCTGTCGCTCGAAAGTCAGTGTTTTCAATAACTCACGATGGGCCGGACGGGTCCGCCCATAAACCGGATCGCCGATCAACGGGTGGCCGAGCGAGGTCATGTGGACCCGAACCTGATGCGTTCGCCCGGTTTCGAGTCGGCATTCGACCAGCGCGGCCTCCCGCAACGACCGCACCATGGCATAGTGAGTCACGGCCCGCTTGCCGCGATCACCCCCGACGATCGCCATCTTCTGGCGGTTGGCCGACGAGCGGGCGAGCGGCGCATCGACCTTGCCGGACGACGGGTTCGGAACGCCGGCGACGATCGCCTGGTAACGGCGGTCGATGCTGTGTCTCGCGAACTGCGCCGCCAGCCCTTCATGGGCGACATCGGTCTTGGCGACCACCAGCAGCCCGGACGTGTCCTTGTCGATGCGGTGGACGATCCCCGGTCGTGCCACCCCGCCGATCCCGGACAGGCGCCCGGCACAATGGTGGAGCAAAGCGTTGACCAAGGTCCCGTCGTAATTCCCTGCGGCGGGATGGACGACCATTCCCGCCGGCTTGTCCACGACGAGCAGATGATCGTCCTCGTAAACCAGGTCGAGGGCGATGGCCTGCGGTTCGTTGTGCGCCGGTTCGGGTACGGGAATTGTAACCTCGTAGGCGCCGCCCGCCACCGCCTTGGAGGCCGGATCGCGAACCAGATCTCCCGCCGGCCCGATCACCTGCCCGCTGCTGATCAGCGCCTTCAGCCGCTCACGCGACAGGGTCGGCACCGCAGCCGCAAGCGCTCGGTCCAGACGCCACCCATGGGCATCTGCGGCGAGCGTGGCGGTGATCGAGTTTCCCCCCCGGGTCATAGGGGCCTGATGTGGTGCGGTGCAGCGCGATTTCAAGAGGGAGCGGCATTCGCGCTGCACCAGCGTCGTTTTTAGCGGCACCATCCGAATAAGCATCGCCAATCCTGTCGATCGAGACACGATCGAAATCGCGCCTTCGGATCGCCCAACGGCAGTTCCGGCAGTGCGCTGGTGGCGTCATGGCCTTGCAAGGAGACGCGCGGAGGGCCAATAGGCAGTGGAAGCCAGGGACTGGGGCACGATACCAACATGAAATCTCACGAATTTGCGAGCCTTCTTTGTTCGCGCCTCTGTCATGATCTGCTGTCCCCGGTGGGGGCGCTCAACAACGGTATCGAATTGCTTGCCGACGAGCATGATCCCGAAATGCGCGCCCGCTGCCTCGATCTGCTCGGCGAGAGCGCCCGCGCCTCGGCAAACAAGCTGAAATTCTTCCGTCTGGCATTCGGTGCAGCCGGAGGGTTCGGCGACGAAGTCGACACGCGCGAGGCGCGGGTGGCAATCGAAGGCCTGTTCGGCGGCGAGGGGCGGGTGCAACTCGGTTGGATGGTGGACGAGCCGACCATGTCCAAATCGGCGCTGAAGATCCTGCTCAACCTCGTCCTCATCGCAGGCGACGCACTGGTTCGCGGCGGCCGGCTCGACGTGGGTGCCGAGCGTCATCCCGCGGGGCTCGACATCGTCGTCCGTGCCGAGGGGCCGCGGATCGTTCTGGATCCCGAGCTCAAGCGCGCGCTGTTGGGTGAAACCGACGAGCAGGCGATCGCGCCGCGCGCCGCCGCTGCGTGGCTGGTCCACTCGCTGGTCGTGGAGGCGACCGGAGAAATCCAGGTTGCGGATCAGGAGCCCAACGTATTGCTGATCGGTGCCGCAGTGCCATCCGCCGCCTGACAGCTTCGGCGCTGTCGCAGCGGCACCGCGCCGTGAAAAACCCGGTCGCTGAACAGGCACAGTAAACGGCTTCTTTACTTCTCCCGCTCCATAGCGGCCCTGCAAGCAAGCGGCAGGGGCCATGGACGATCTCATCGGCGATTTCATCGCAGAGACACGAGAAATGCTGGGGGCCCTGGGCGGCGAAGTCGTTGCCTGGGAAGCCGAGCCGCAGGATCGTGCGCGCCTCGACGCCATCTTCCGCTTCGTCCACACCGTCAAAGGCAATTGCGGCTTCTTTGACCTGCCGCGGCTGAACGGCCTCAGCCATGCCGCGGAAGATGCCCTCGCCGAGGTCCGCTCGGGCAAGCGGTCCGCCGATGCGCGCCTCGTCAACGCCGTGCTCGGCATCCTCGACCGGATCGGTGAGCTGGTCGAGGCGATGGAAGGCGGGACGGCTCCGCCCGACGACGATGACGCGACGCTCATCGCCGCGCTTTCTGAGATGGTCGACGAGGAAGTCGTCGCCGCTGCACCGGGTACCGGGGGGCAGCCGCGGGCGCCGGCACGAAGCATTCGCCTGTCGGTGGATCTGCTCGATCGTATGATGAACGGCGTCTCTGATCTCGTTCTGGCGCGCAACGAGCTTGCCCGACGGCTGCGCGATTGCGCGATGGAGGTCGAGACCGAGGAAGCGTTCGAACGCGTGTCCGCCTCGATTGCCGAGGTGCGTGAGGCGATAACCCGGACACGCATGCAGCGAGTCGAGACCCTGTTCGCGCCGTTGCCGCGGATGGTTCGAGATCTCGGCTCGGTGACCGGCAAAAAGGTGGTGCTGGAGATAGACGGCGGGGATGTCGAACTCGATCGCGAGATGATCGAGATGATCCGTGATCCGCTGACCCACATCATCCGCAATGCGGTCGATCACGGCATCGAAGCGCCGGGCGAACGACGCCGCGCCGGCAAGAGCGAAGCCGGGCTACTCCGGGTCAGTGCCCGCCAGGCCGGGAATCAGATCCTCATCGAGATTGCCGACGACGGCCGCGGCATCGATGCCGAGGCCCTGGTCGCCAAGGCGCTCGGCCATGGCATCATCACGCTCGATCAGGCCGGTCGCATGCCGCACGAGCGCAAGCTCGCCCTCGTCTTCGAAGCAGGTCTCTCGACTGCGAAGGCGGTCACGTCGATTTCGGGGCGCGGCGTCGGGATGGACGTCGTTCGCGCCAATGTGGAGCGGATCGGCGGCCTGGTCGATGTCGATTCGACCCTCGGCCATGGCGTGCGGTTCACGCTGCGGGTGCCGCTGACCCTTACCATCATTCCGGGTCTCATCGTCGAGGCCGGCGGACAGAGCTTTGCCATTCCCCGAAGCGCGATCGACGAGATCGTTCGTATCCGTGCCGCGGGCGTTCGCGTCGAATCTCTTGCCGGTGCCGGTGTCGTCACCCTGCGCGGCCACCGCTTTGCCGTCATCGCGCTCTCCGATGTGCTCGGCACCGAGCGGCGCAGCGAAGCGGGCGACGAATTGCTCGTTCTGCTCAAGACCACGGGCGGCGGCGCCTATGCGCTGGCCGTCGATCAGGTCCATGATCATGAGGAACTGGTGGTCAAGCCGGCGTCACCGGCGGTGATGGCAACCGGCCTTTACGCGGGAACGACGCTCGACGGGGACGGGAAACCCGTTTTGCTGCTCGACCCGGCCGGACTCGCCACGCGCTCGGGAGTCTCGCTCGACCGGATCGAGGTGGAGAATGTTGCCGGCAGTGGCGCGGGCGAAAGCGAGCGGCGTCCGATCCTGCTGTTCACCAGCTTCTCGGGTGCCAAACGCGCGGTCAGCCTGCCGGCAGTGCACCGCATCGAAGAGGTCGCCGCCTCGACGATCCGGGCCAGCGGCGGGCGCCTCCATATCACGCTTGGCGAGCAGATCCTGCCGCTGGCCGGCTGCGACACCATCCCGGATCGCGACAAGGTTCACGTCCTTCGCCTCACGGACGGCGTCGAGGAGATCGCTTATGCGGTTGCGGAGGTGATGGATACGGTGTCGCTCGATGGCGCGCCGGTGCCGTGCCAGCAGCCCGGCGAGGTGCAGGGCGTCGCCCTGGTCGACGGCGAGCAGGTCGAGCTTCTCGATCTCTTCTGGATCTTCAGCCGCCACGGCGCGGCCGCCCCGCACGCGGACCGGCCCCTCTGCCTGCTGCCGCAGGATGATGCCTGGATGGACACGTTCCTGAGGCCGCTCATCGAGAGCGCCGGCTATCGTGTCGCCCGGGTGGGCGAGGCCGCGACGGCCGATCTCGTCATCGTAGACGAAAGCGAGGTCGAGCCCGACGTCGGCGCGGCGCGTGTCCTCAAGCTGCGCGCCAATCCGGAGCCGCGCGGCGCCAAGGACGACAGCATCCACCGTTATGATCGCGCCGCCCTGCTCGGCGCGCTGGGCAGCGCGACGAGCACTCCGCGTGCCGCCCGGAAGGAAGCCTGACATGGCCGAATTGCTCCTCCTGGTCAGTCTCGCCGGCGAGCAGGTCGCCGTGCGCGCTTCCGAAGTCGAATCGGTCGTCGAGATCGAGGGGCTGACCCCAGTGCCGCGCGCCGGCGGGCACGTCGCAGGCCTGACCGCACTGCGCAGCCGGGTGCTGACCGTGATCGATTGCATGGCCTCGCTTCAGCCGGGTCTCAGGATCGAAGGACCGCGCGATGCGATGGTCGTGGTGGCGGATGGTCATCCTTATGCCTTGCTCGTTGACCGGGTCGAAGACGTGGTCGAGGCGAGCGGCGAGATCGCACCGGTCCCGGCGTCGCTGTCTGCCGGATGGACACGTGTCGCGACCGGCTATGTGCCCGTCGAAGGAACGCTCTTCCTGCTTGCCGATGTTCACGCGCTGATTGCCGGTCCGCTGGCAGAGGCCGCATGAGCCGCTTTAATCCCGTGCTTACACTTTGCGGTCTAAGATGGCCGCGCCTTCCGAATAGCGAGTTTTGGTCATGAAGAGCTGCCTGGTCGTGGATGATTCGAAGGTGATCCGAAAGGTCGCCCGTCACATCCTCGAAACGTTGAATTTCTCGGTCCAGGAAGCTGGCGACGGCCGCGAGGCGCTGACCCGCTGCGAGGAGCATATGCCGGACGTCGTCCTGCTCGACTGGAACATGCCGGTGATGGGCGGGATGGAATTCCTGCGCACGCTGCGGCAGCGCAGCTTCGAATCGCAGCCCAAGGTCGTGTTCTGCACGACCGAGAATGATGCGGCCCATATCCGCGCGGCGATCGACGCCGGCGCGGACGAATACGTGATGAAGCCTTTCGATCGCGAGACGCTTGAAAGCAAGCTGCAGATCGTCGGCGTCGCATGAGCAGCGCCGCACCCGCGGCGCCCAATCCACCGATCGGAGATGTGGACCGGTCGCCGCCGATACGCCTGATGATCGTCGACGATTCCCCAGTTGCGCGCTCGGTACTGGCGCGGATGCTGGGGGTATATCGCGATTTTGAGGTCGTGCACCTCGCCGGGACCGCCCATGAGGCCCTCGACGCTCTCGCCACGATCGCTATCGACATCGTCCTGCTCGATGTCGAGATGCCCGGCCGCACCGGTCTCGATGCATTGCCCGAGATCCTCGAGCGGGGGCAGGGCGCCCGGGTCCTGGTGGTTTCCTCGGCCTGCGACGAAGGTGCCGAGGCAGCCGTGAGGGCGCTGGCGCTCGGCGCCGCCGACACCCTCCCGAAGCCCGGCACCGGCCGCTTTGCAGGCCGCTTCTCGGAAGAGCTCGCCGAGCGCCTGCGCCGGATCGGGCCGGCAGTGCGTCCCGGTCACCCTGTCGCCAGTGTCCGCTTGCGGCCGGCATCGGACGGGCGGCTGGCCTGCCTCGCACTCGGGGCGTCGACCGGCGGTCTCCACGCGGTCACCGGCATCCTGAAGGCCCTGCCGGCGATGATCGGCGCTCCGATCCTCGTCACGCAGCATCTCCCGCCGGTGTTCATGCCGTTCTTCGCGCGGCAGATCGAAAGCGCATGCGGTCGCACCACCCGCGTCGCCGAAGAGGGGCTTGCGCTCCAGGCTGAAGAAGTCGTGCTGGCTCCCGGTCACGCGCACCTCGCGCTGGAGCAGCAAGGGGGCCGGGTCGTGGTGCGGCTGGATCGAACCCCGATGCCGAGCGGCTGCGTGCCATCGGTCGATGTCATGTTCGCCGCCGCCGGCGAGATGTTCGGGCGCGGCGCACTCGGGGTTGTGCTGAGCGGCATGGGCCGCGACGGCCTTGAAGGCGCGCGCAAGCTGGTCGAGCGCTCCGGCACCATTTTCGCCCAGGATCGGGCGACCTCGGCGGTGTGGGGCATGCCGCGGGCGGTTGCCGAGGCGGGCCTCGCTTCGGCGGTGCTGCCGCCTTCCGATCTCGCTCGCAGGATCACCAACCGGATCGAAGGTGGCACGTGGAAGTAAGCGCAGCCTCCACGCGTGTGTTGAGCAGCATGCTCGAACAGCGCACCGGGCAGCAATTGGCGATGAGCCGCCAATGGCGGATCGAGACGGTGCTCCAGTCGCTCGTCCGCGCCCGAGGGCTCGGCTCGCTCGATCGCCTCGTTCATGCGGTTGCGGCGGGCGGCGATCCGGCGCTCGCCGACGCGGTGATCGATGCGCTGCTCAACAACGAAACCAGTTTCTATCGGGATCGCAACAGCTTCGAGCTGCTGCTCGGCCCGGCCATGGCGCGTCTGGAGCAGGCGCGGACGCGAGAGCGGCGTATCTCGATCTGGTCGGCCGGTTGCTCGACGGGGCAGGAGGCCTACTCGATCGCAATGTGGTTCGCCGAGCGCAAGGCGCGGTGGGTCGGCTGGACGATCGACATCCTCGCCACCGACGTGTCCCGAACGGCGGTCGATCAGGCGCGGAGCGGGCTCTATTCGCAATTCGAAGTTCAGCGTGGCCTTCCAGTCACCCAGATGATCCGCTGGTTCGAGGAAAGTCCCGGCGCCAATTGGCGGATCCTTCCGGAACTGCGCCGCGCGGTACGGTTCGAGGTTCACAGCCTGATGAACCCGGCGCCGTCGCCCGCCCGCTTCGACGTCATCCTGTGCCGCAACGTGCTTCTCTATTTCTCCGATCAGGTGCGCCGGATCGTGTTCGCCCGGCTGGCCGAGGCCGCCGCGCCCGACGCCGTGCTGATGCTCGGGGCCGGGGAGACGGTGATCGGGCAGACGCCTGCCTTCGTTTCCGATCCCGATTGCCGCGGGCTTTATATCCGTCGGCCCGATGCGCTTCCGGCCTATCGGGCTGCCTCCTGATCCTTCAGGATCGATCAAGGTCTTGACGAAGCGGCCGTAATCGGGCCGGAAGCAGTGATGAGCGAAATCATCGACTGCCTCTCGCCCAATTTCGACGAGCGGGAATTGCCGATTTCCATTCTCGTCCTCCATTATACGGGGATGCAGGACGCTGCTTCGGCGATCGCACGGCTGCGCGACCCGGCGGCGAAGGTCTCCTGCCATTACCTGGTGTCCGAGGACGGCCAGGTGCTGAGGATGGTCGACGAGCAGAAGCGGGCCTGGCACGCGGGCAATTCCTTCTGGCGCGGCGTCACCGACATCAATTCGGCCTCGATCGGCATCGAGATCGTCAATCCCGGGCACGATTGGGGATATCGCCCCTTTCCGGAACCGCAGATCGAGGCGCTGATCCCATTGGTCGCCGACATCATGGACCGGCACAAGATCACCCGCGGCAATGTCGTCGGCCACTCCGACGTGGCGCCGAGGCGCAAGCAGGACCCGGGCGAGCTCTTTCCTTGGGCGCGCCTCGCGAAATTGCGGCTGGCGCTGCCGCGACCCACCAAGAATCTGATGGATCCCAATTGGACCGACGGTGGCTTTCTGCTTGCGCTCGAGCGGTTCGGTTATGACGTTTCGGATTCTCTTGCCGCCGTGGTCGCGTTCCAGCGCCGCTTCCGTCCGGAGTTGATCGACGGCGAGATCGACGGCGAATGCCGTGCACTTCTGCTCGCGCTGCTCCTTCCCAAGCCGCGCGGGGATGACTAGATAGCCCCTGTCAGAGGGCCGGGCGGCCGCGGTCCGGCTTGGCCGGAGCGAGGAAAGTCCGGGCTCCACGAAACGACGGTGCCGGGTAACGCCCGGCGGGGGCGACCCCAGGGACAGTGCAACAGAAAGCAGGTCGCGACCGCTTCGGCGACGTGACAGTGAAAGGGTGCGGTAAGAGCGCACCGCGGCCCCGGCAACGACGGCCGGCACGGTAAACCCCACCGGGAGCAAGACCGAATAGGGATGGCGCGGGGGCGACCCCATGGGCTCGTTTCGTCCAATGCCGTCCGGGTTGGTTGCTTGAGGGGCGGAGCGATCCGCCTCCTAGAGGAATGGTCGCACAGGCGGGGAACCGCTGGACAGAACCCGGCTTATAGGCCCTCTGGCATTTTTGTCCCCTGCGGTGGGGGACCGTGGTAGCGAGAAGATATGGCTCGGCAGACACGATCGAACGACTGGGGTTTCCCGCGCTGGCGGAGCTACGGCTCAGAACGGGCGGCGCAGCAGGTGCGTCTGTGCGATCGCGAGGGCTGCGATGCGCCAGGCGACCGGCCGGCACCAAAATCACCGAACAGTCCGGAGCGCTGGTATTTTTGCGAGGCCCACGCCGGCGAGTACAACAAGAACTGGAACTATTTTCAGGGCCTTTCCGCCGAGGACGCCGCCCGTCGCGAGGCTGAGGAGCGCCGCGGCAACGACGGCTTCAAGCAATCGAGCCATTATGCCTGGAGCGGTCCCGGCGACGGCACCCGCAGCCGCGAGGAGATGCGTGCGCTCGACATGCTCGAAGTCGAGGTCGACGCCAGCTTCGACGACATCAAGGCCGCCTACCGGCGTTTGGCCAAGTTGAACCATCCGGACGTGACCCCTGGCGACAGCGAAGCCGCAGCCCGCTTCCAGGCGATCCAGGCAGCCTACGAGGTGCTCCGCAAGGCCGACGAGCGCCGCACCGCCTGACGTCCGCGCCAGACGGGAGAGACGCGCGAGAATTTGCGACTCGGTCGATCCTTGGCCTTGCGTAACGATCCTGCGCTTCCAATCTCCCTCGGCATGACCGACACAGCCGATTACACGCCCCCCACAGTCTGGACCTGGGATACGGAGAGCGGAGGGCGCTTCGCCAACATCAACCGGCCGATCGCCGGGCCCACCCACGACAAGGCGCTTCCCGTCGGCAAGCATCCGCTGCAGCTCTACTCGCTGGGCACGCCGAACGGGGTCAAGGTCACGATCATGCTGGAGGAACTGCTCGCGGCGGGACATGCCGGCGCCGAATATGACGCCTGGCTGATCCGCATCCAGGACGGCGATCAGTTCGGCAGCGGCTTCGTCGACGTGAACCCCAATTCCAAGATTCCCGCCTTGCTGGATCGCAGCGGTCCGGAGCCTGTCCGCGTCTTCGAATCCGGCGCGATCCTTACCTATCTCGCGGAGAAATTCGGCGCATTCCTGCCGGCATCCGGGCCGGCCCGCGCGGAATGCCTTTCCTGGCTGTTCTGGCAGATGGGCAGCGCGCCGTTTCTCGGCGGCGGGTTCGGGCACTTCTACGCTTATGCTCCCGTGAAGATCGAATATGCGATCAACCGCTACGCGATGGAGGCCAAGCGCCAGCTCGACGTGCTCGACCGCCGGCTTGCCGCCAACGCCTTCATTGCAGGCGCGGATTATACGATTGCGGACATGGCGATCTGGCCTTGGTACGGCGTCCTCGCCAAAGGCGAGATCTACGACGACGCAGGCACGTTCCTGTCGGTCCAGGATTATGCCAACGTGCAGCGCTGGGCGGCCGAGATCGCTGATCGTCCCGCGGTCAAGCGCGGTCGCATGGTCAATCGCGTCGTGGGCGATCCCGCAAGCCAGCTCCACGAGCGCCACGATGCCGCCGATTTCGACACCCGGACGCAGGACAAATTGCAGAGCGAAGGAAGTTAGGCGCTGGCGCCCGCTCCTTACTCAATCCGGCGGACCTTCAGGCCCTTCCGCGCGAGAGCGACCTGAATGCTTTCGGTGCCGACTAGGTGGCCGACGCCGACGGCAACGAACTGATCTTTGTTCCCGGCGAGAAGCTGCTGGATGCGAGCCGCGTAGCGCACGTTCCTCTCGGAGACGAGCCGGGTATAGAGGCGTGGGGACCGTTGCTTCAGCTCCACGTTGACGATCGTCTCAAGCGCCGCAATGTCGCCTGCCTGCCAGGCGGCTGCAATCATTGTGGGCAATTGAACGCCGCGCGCGGCGCGATTGATCACGTCTTCCAGAAAGGCGATCTGATCGGCTTCGGGCAGATCTGCGAGGTAGCCGACCTGCTGCGCCATCGTCTCGAACCCTTCGATCGGTTTGCTTTGCTCCTCGGCGAGGGCTTTGAGCGTCAGATCGGCGCCGTTCTTTGCGTCGAGGCCCGCCTTCGTCAACGGCAGCTGCGCTAGGGTCATTGCGGCGAGCCAAGGACGCATCGGCGCGAACTTGGCTGCAGGCACTCCATAATGAACCAGCACCGCATCCAGCTTCGTCTTCTGTGCTGGCGAAAGCTTTGTTTCGAGCGGATTGGCCGGATCAAGGCCGCGTTGCTGCACGATCGCGCCGGCGCCGCCGCTATTTGACTCTGCTTCTAGCCAAAGAGTCGCCGAGGCGCGCATCGCTGCATCGAGGCGCGATGTTCGCCAGTTCATGCCGGCGGGTAGGGCATGTTGAGTCCCGAACAGATAAACGGTCGAATCGGTGTCGCTGACTACCCAAAGAGCAGGGGCCGCCTGTGCTGCCGAGCCGATGAACATGGAGAGGGGAAGCAAGATGCGGATAGCTTTCGTGAATGATTTCATCTCAGATCCTCCATCTATCATGTATAACAAGTTATCATGTTATGGCAAGTTATCCGTCGCGGGATCCTCGCGCTGCCGTGCACGCGGCTTCCTCCGCTTGTTGCCGATTGGCAGGAGGTTCGTTTCGGAACGTGACGATGGCACGCGCGGTGCGACGGATCGCCCTGATGCGCCGGGGAGAGAATGCAGGCGAGGCAAGCGTGCTCGCCGGCGGATTCTACTTCGTGAACATGAAGGTGCCGGTGACGTGTGCCACCGGATCGGCCGAATCGCCGTCATGGGCGACGCCGCGAACGAAGGCGACGCTGTTCGTTACCCGATAGCATTCGCCGCGACCGATGATCCGCCGACCGGGCACGGCTGGGCGGAGATAGTCGACGCGCAGGTCGAGCGTCGCCTGGTGGCGGAAGCGGCCGAGCCTCACCCAGATCGCCATGCTCGTTGCCATGTCCATGAGGCTGATGATCGGCCCGGAAGCGATCACCCCGGTCTCCGTGACTCCGATCAGTTTCTCGGCATATTCGAGCCCGAGCTCGACCCAATCCTCGCCATGATCGACATAGGTGATGCCGAGCGATCCGCCATGGCCGACACGTCCGGCGAAGTCGGTGAACAGCTTCGGGTCGAAGCCCTGCATGCGCGCGAGGTCGGCGACGTCGGTCACGCGGTGAGGCGCTCCGCGGTTTCACGAACCAGCGCGATCATGTTGGGTATTCCCTGGGTGCGATTGGAGCTGAGCTGTGCCTTGAGATCGAACGGAGCGAGTGCTGCATCGATGTCGGTATCGATGATCTGCTTCGGCGTCCTGTCCTGGACGGCGAGCAGCACCAGGGCGACGATCCCCTTGGTGATCGCGGCATTGCTGTCGGCCAGGAAATGCAACGTGCCGTCTTCACGCGGCACGGGATACAGCCACACGGAGGCCGAGCAGCCGCGAACGAGCGTGGCGTCGGTCTTGAGGGGATCGGGCATCGGCTCCAAATCGCGCCCGAGATCGATCAGCAATCGGTAGCGGTCGTCCGGTTCGAGAAGCTCGTAGTCGGCATGGATGTCGTCGAGAGAGGTCATGGCCGCCGCGCTACCAGAGCGAAGGCGGCCCGAGAAGCGTCCTCGAAAGCTGCGCGATCAGGATCAGCCTTCGGCGATCGCCTCCAGCCGGCGGACCCGTTCGCGCAGCGACGCGAGTTCGATGCGGCCGCCGGACGGCGAAGCCGGACCGGATAGTTCAAGGCGCTTCAGCTCCAGCCATCCGCGCCACCCGCGCAGCAAGGCGAGGCTGGTCAGCCCGGCTCCGCCAAGGAACGCCGCGGCGAAGGCGAGGGGGAGAATGGGATCGGCCATCATCACCGATCCCTCAGCTCGTCGATCTGTCGGGCGAGGCTGTTCTCGCGGTCGGTTGCGATCCGCTCGAGCACCGCGACGCGGTCGCGGAGCATCCTCATCTCCTCCTTCATCCGCAAGGTCTCGGGATCGTCGCCGCGCGGCATCATATTGCCGCCGTGCCGGTAACGCGCCTTCATCACGGTGGCGACCATCACGATCAGAACGATCAGGACGACCATGCTGTACTGATTCATCATTCACTCCCTGGTGCCTCGGATCGGCACGTGCATCCATGTGCGCTGCCGTCGCCCGGGCGGATGTCCGTTGCCGTCGCTCAGTTCAGCAAGGCCTTGCTCACCGTCTCGATCTCGTCGGAAACGGCGATGCCGCGATCCGCGGCGATCCCTTCGAGGATCCGCACTCTGTGCTCCAGCCGCTCGACATGCGTTGCATAGTGCGCCGCCTTCTCCGCAGTTTCCCTGCCGACTGCGTCGAGCTGCGTCTGATTGAAGCGGTTCTGCCGCTTATGAATGCCGGCCAGCAGCGCGGCTACGCACACTCCCGTGACGCCGACCACGAGCAGAGCGATCGTCATGAGCACGGGCATGCTTTCGCCTCCCGATCCGGTCAGTTCAATGGACGGTCGCGGAGCTTCTCGATCTCATCCGAGACGCTGAGCCCCTTGTCCGTGACGATCCGTTCGAGCACGCGGACCCGCTGTTCCAGCCGCTCGCTGTGCGCGGCATATTGGGCGGCGCTTTCCGCGGTCCGAGCGCCGAGCAGTTCGAGCTCGCGTTCCTTAAACTTGATGTGGCGCTTGTAGACGTCGCCGATAACGCCGGCGATCACCGGAATTCCGACAACGATGATGAAGAAGATCAGCATGGAGCTGGACATGGCAAAGGCTCCCTCAGTTTCGCGGTATCCGCAGGGCTTCGATTTCGTGGGTGAGGCGATGGCTGTCGTCGGTGACGATGCGTTCCACCGTGGCGAGCCGATCCTTGATCGAACCGAGCTCAGCGCGGAGCTGGGCATTCTCGCTGCTGAGCAGCTTGATCCGCTCGATCGCTTCGTTGCTGTTCTTGGGATAGACCGCCTGGCCCCACGCGCCATCGAGCGGATAGCCGTTCTTTATGCGCAGCCAGGTGGTGAACACCCATCCCCCGATCGCCACGCTGACGATGATCGCGATCATCGGAAAGAGCTGGCTGATGATCGCGATTTTCTCTGACCCCATTGGATTTCCCCTGTTTAGCCGGCGCTCAGGCCTGGCGAAGCTGCTCGATCTCGCGGGCGGTGCGCTCGGCGGGATCGGTGGCGATCCGCTCGAGCACCATCAGCCGGCTCTCGAGGCGGGCGACCTGCTGCTTGAGCAGCTCGTTCTGGTCCATCAGCATCGTTACCGTGCCTTCGGTCTGATGGCCGGCCACGCGGTAGCGGGCGCGGATCAAGGCCATGGTTGGCACGAGGATGACGGCAGCGCCGATTGCGATGGTGATGATCAGGAAAATGGCGAGCTTCTCGTCCATCCTCGTTCCCCCTTTTCTCTATCCCTGACGCGGTTCAGCGCAGTTGCTCGATTTCTCGAGCGAGGCGCCCGTGCGAGCTGGTGACATAGGTCTCGACGTCGGCAAGCCGTCGGTCGAGCTCGCGGAACCGCGAGCGGACGTCGCGCACGGTGCGAGCCGGAGAGGCGCGGACGCCCTGCCAGAACTTGGCCTGCTCCGGAGTCTCGTATTTGAGCTCGTGCGGCTTGTTCGGCGCGAGCCATGCCGCCGCGAGATAGGCGAGGACGGTCATGCCGGAACCGAGCAGGGTCAGGATCACCATACCGATCCTGACGAGGGTCACGTCGATCCCGGTATAGTCGGCGATGCCGGCGCAGACGCCCATCCATTTCTTGTTCTGTTTGTCGAGATAGAATTTGGTGTGACGCGGGGTCATTGGCCGAGCCTCCTCGGCTGGTTGCTGACGCTGCGGCCGTCGCCCAGTCCCGGATCCGAGAGTCCGGAAAGGCCCGATCCCGAAAGCGATGCACTACGCGTTTCGAGCGCCTCGGCGATCGGATCGCAGCTGACGGCACGCCAGTTCGGATTTTCCGCCGACATGATCCGCTCGATCGAGCACATGCGATCGTCGAGGCGGCGCGCCATCTCGTGCAGTTCGTCGAGCAATTGCTCGTCCTCACGGGTGAGCGTCGCCTGAGTCTTCCAGCGGGTGATGTAGTGGAAGATAAGCCAGGGCAGGCCGATGAACAGGATCGGCACGACCGTAAGAGGGATGAGGATGTCTTCCATGGCTCAGCCCTCCTGCGGCTTGCCGCCGAGGCGGGCCTTCAGAGCTTCGAGCTCGGCATCGACTTTCTCGGAATTGCGCAACTCGGCGATTTCCTCTTCGAGCGTCTTGGGCGGAGCGCCGAGTGCGAGGGCGTCGGCGCGGCCTTCGGCCATGTCGGCCCGGCGTTCGAGCACATCGAAGCGCGAGAAAGCGTCGTCCACCTTCGATCCGGCATACATTTCCCGCAGGCGGACCCTGTTCTCGGCGCTCTCGAGCCGGCTCTGGATCGCATTCTGGCGGGTGCGGGCCTCGCGGATCTTGCCCTGGAGCTTGGCGATATCCGTCTCAGCTGCACGCAGCCCATCGTCCAGCACCTCGATTTCCGTCCGAAGGCTGTCGGCCATATCGCCGGCCTTCTGCTTCTCGACCAGAGCCGCCTTGGCGAGATCCTCGCGGCCCTTCGACAAGGCGAGCTCAGCCTTCTCAACCCAGCTTTCCTGCAGCTTGTCGAGCCGGGAGATCTGGCGCCGCATCTCCTTCTGGTCGGCGATCGTACGCGCGGCGGAGGCGCGAACCTCGACGAGGGTCTCCTCCATCTCGAGGATGATCATCCGGATCATCTTCGCTGGATCTTCCGCCTTGTCGAGCAAGTCGGTGAAATTGGCGGCGATGATGTCGCGGGTCCGCGAGAAAATACCCATTCGAAACTCCTTATGTGTCTCACCGGCGAACGATCGGGCGGGGCGCTGGGGGCGAGGCCCCGCCCGGCCGTCCGCGATCGGGTCAGGCATGAGCCTGAACCGAAATGTTGGCTGCGACAAGGCTGACCGGATTCGATTCGACCGCACGGGCCGGCTCCACTGCCGCACCCACCGCGGTCGCCGTCAGAACCACCGCGACAAAGGTCGCAAGCACGCTCTGTCCAAGTCCGCTCAACTTCATCTTCAATCTCCCTGGCGTCTTCGATGCCCCTCATCCCCGGGGCGTTATGCCAGATGCTCTACAAGGGACGTGCCAAATGCCCAAAAGGGCAGAAAAGCGCCATTCTCGGGAGCTTTGAGCGGAGCGATGCAATGTTTCCGCTTGCCAAGAGGTGGGAGTATTTGCCAACATTCAGCAATGGAGCGCACAACCCAGCTGGTCGGCCAATCTTCGTCCTTCCTTGATGCGGTCGAGCGGGCGAGCCGCGCCGCGCCGCTCGATCGGCCGGTGCTGGTGATCGGGGAACGCGGGACGGGCAAGGAGCTGATTGCCGAGCGCCTGCACCATCTCTCGAGCCGCTGGGACGGTCCTTTGGTCACGATGAACTGCGCGGCCTTGCCCGAGACTCTGATCGAGGCCGAATTGTTCGGCCATGAGGCAGGCGCCTTCACAGGTGCGGTCAAGGCGCGCCCCGGCCGGTTCGAGGAGTCAGACGGCGGCACCTTGTTCCTCGACGAGTTGGCGACGCTCAGCCAGGCGGCCCAGGAGCGGCTGCTGCGCGTCGTCGAATATGGCGAAGTCACCCGCATCGGTGCCTCGCGGCCGCTGCGGGTGGACGTGCGCATCGTTGCTGCGACCAACGAGGATTTGCCGCGCCTTGCCGAGGAGAACCGTTTCCGCGCCGATCTGCTCGATCGTCTCTCGTTCGAGGTCGTCACCCTGCCGCCGTTGCGCCACCGCAGCAGCGACATTCCGATCCTTGCCGACCATTTCGCGCGCCGAATGGCGCTCGAGCTGGAATGGCCGCGCTTTCCTGGTTTCTCGAGCCGCGCCCAGGATCGACTACTCGCCTATGACTGGCCGGGGAACGTTCGCGAGCTCCGCAACGTCGTCGAGCGCGCCGTGTATCGCTGGGAAGATCCGGAACAGCCGGTCGACTCGATCCAGTTCGACCCGTTCGAGTCGCCGTGGCGTCCGCAGCGGTCGCTGCTCGGACGTACGGCGGCGCAAGCTGCGTCGGGATCGTCCTCGCCGGGACCCGAGGAAAGGCAAGCAGTCTTGCCGGCGCCGAATACGCCGCCGGCCCATGATCCGGATGGCTGTGCCGATTTTCGGCTGGCGGTCGCTCAATATGAGAAAGCGATCCTCGCCGCGGCACTGGAGCGCTGCCGCTGGAACCAACGTGCCGCGGCGACGGCGCTCAGCTTGACCTACGACCAGCTCCGCCACGCGATGAAGCGGCACGAACTGGCGGGCTGACCCCGGAGCGCCCTTGGGGCGGCGGCTCCGCCGGTCGTAGAAGCTCCCAATTTTGTTGCAGCGCGCCCTGCACGGCTCCCTCCAAATCTGCTATGGTTCGGACACCCTTGAAGGGAAACATGACCTTGTGCGCCGGATCCGGCGCAATCCGCGGGGTTCGCACAAGGTCCAGGAGGAGCTGGACCATGATCGTTCGCACAATCCTCTTCACCGCCGCAGCCGCGGCGATCGCCTGGCCTGCTGCGGCCGCCGTCACCGTTCTCGGCAGCAGTTCGGCCCGCATGTGCTACCTCAGTGCCGAAAACGGCGTGCGTGCCGTTCCTGCCAACCTCGCCGACTGTGATACCGCCCTTGGCAGCGAGGGCCTTACCGACGCGGACCGCGTCGCGACCTTCGTCAACCGCGGCATCCTGAAGCTTCGACTCGGGCGGCTTGGCGAGGCGAATGCCGATTTCGATGCGGCGATCGCGCAGGATCCTGACCAGGCCGAAGCCTATCTCAACAAGGGAATGGTTGCCCTTCGTAGCGAGGATAGCTGGCAGCAGGCGCTGAGCCTGTTCGACACGGCCCTTGCCAAGCAGACCACACGGCCGGAGCTTGCTTATTACGGCCGCGCTGTCGCCAACGAGATGGGCGGGCGGATCAAGGCGGCTTATCTGGACTATCGACAGGCAAGCAGCCTTGCACCGAAATGGTCGGAGCCGAAGACGGAGCTTGCCCGCTTCACGGTCCGTCAGCCATAGCGCCCGCTCCACCCGACGAGGGGTGGACGGCAGCCGCATCCGAAGCTCTTGGACGCGCGTTGTCGCGGTCCACAGAGTGCGACCTCGATTGCGCTTCGGTGACGCCGGAGCGCGCGGGGTCCGGAGGAGAAGAAATCCATGGCGTTCATCCTTCCCGAGCTTCCCTTCGACAAGGAGGCGCTCGGCGACTTCATGTCCGCCGAGACGCTCGAATTCCACCACGGCAAGCACCACAAGGCCTATGTCGACAAGGTCAATGGCTGGCTTGGCGAGAAGGGCCTCGAGGGCGCGTCCCTAAGCCAAGTCATCCGTGCCGCCACCGAACGCGGCGACAAGGGCCTGTTCAACAATTCGGGCCAGATCTGGAACCACAATTTCTTCTGGCAGTGTCTTGCGCCGCCGCAGAGCCAGCGTCCGACCGGCAAGCTCGCCGCCCTGATCGAGGAGGGCTTCGGCTCGACCGAGACGATGCTGTCGCAGCTCAAGGACGAGGCGGTCGGCCACTTCGCCAGCGGCTGGGCCTGGCTGGTGCTCGATCAGGACAAGCTCAAGATCACCTCGCTCCACGACGGCGACAGCCCGGTTGCGCACGAGGGCATGAAGCCGCTGCTCACCGTCGATGTGTGGGAGCATGCTTATTACATCGACTACCGCAATCAGCGCCCGGCGTTCGTCGATGCGGTGCTCAACAATCTGATCAACTGGGAATTCGTTGCCCAAAATCTCGATGGCAACGGCATCTCCCGGGCCGACCAGCAGAGCTGATCACGCTGGCGCGCGGCAATCCTCCCTGGCACGGGGAGGGGGGCCGCGCCAAGCGAGGTGGAGAGGCCGGCAACGAGCTCGGAGCAACCTCTCCACCGCCTGCGGCGGCGGTTTCCCTCTCCGTAACCCAGGAGGATCTTGCGACCGGTCGTCCTTACGCCTTGAGCCGGTACCCCGTGCGGAAGATCCACCAGATCACGGCGAGGCACAGCAACAGGAAGCCGAAGGTCGCGAGCACGCTGACGCCGATCGCGACGTCGGAACTGCCGTAGAAGGTCCAGCGGAAGCCGCTGATCAGATAAACGACCGGGTTGAACAGGGTGATCGTCCGCCACGGCTCCGGCAGCACCTCGATCGAATAGAAGGCGCCGCCCAGAAAGGTGAGGGGGGTGACGATCAGCATCGGGATGATCTGAAGCTGTTCGAACCCTTTGGCCCAGATGCCGACGATGAAGCCGAACAGGCAGAAGGTGGTCGCCACCAGCAGCAGGAACAGGACCATCCAGAATGGGTGGAGGATGCTGACCGGCACGAACAGGTTCGCGGTCGTCAGGATGACCAGCGAGATCGCAGTCGCCTTGGTGACCGCCGCGCCGACATAGGCAAGCACGAGCTCGAAGGCCGACAACGGCGCCGACAGGGGTTCGTAGATGGTGCCGAGGAAGCGCGGCATGTGGATGCCGAACGACGCGTTGAAGATGCTCTCGTTGAACAGGGATAGCATCATCAGCCCGGGGACGATGAATGCGCCATAGTCGATGCCGTTGATATCGCTCATGCGCGAGCCGATCGCCGATCCGAACACGACGAAATAAAGCGAGGTGGTGATCACTGGAGTCGCGAGACCGGTCCAGATCGTCCGCAGGAAGCGGTGCATCTCGAAACGATAGATCGCCCAGACACCGTGACGGTTGAACGCGCCTACGCTCATTCTGCCTCTCCCGCGCGGCCGCTGGTGCCGTTGTTTTCCCGGTCGCCGTTGCCGCGTCCGTTTGTCCGGTGCGCAGCGCGGCCGCCATCGCCGCCTCGGTCGGTCGTCAGGCTGACGAAGATGTCCTCGAGCGAGCTTTGGTGCGTCGCCAGATCCTTGAAGGCAATGCCGAGGTCGCTCATCCGCCGCAGCAGCGAGGGCACGCCGGTGCGGTCGGCGTTGGCGTCGAAATCATAATAGAGCTCCAAGCCGTCGGCGCCGAGGCTGAGCGCCCAATCCGAGAGATTCGCGGGGATCTCGGTCAATGGCTCGCTGAGATTGAGGGTCAGCCGCTTGCGGCCGAGCTTCTTCATCAGCTCGGTCTTCTCTTCGACCAGGATCAATTCACCCTTCGAGATGACGCCGACGCGGTCGGCCATCTCCTCCGCTTCCTCGATATAGTGGGTGGTAAGGATGATGGTGACGCCGCTTTCGCGGAGTTGGCGGACCAATTCCCACATGTCGCGGCGCAGTTCGACGTCGACGCCGGCGGTGGGCTCGTCGAGGAACAGGATGTCGGGCTCGTGGCTCAGCGCCTTGGCGATCATCACCCGGCGCTTCATGCCGCCCGAAAGCTCCAGGATCTTGGCTTTGCGCTTGTCCCACAGCGAGAGATCGCGGAGGATCTTCTCGATAAGCGCCGGGTTGGGACGCTTGCCGAACATCCCGCGGCTCAGCGCCACCGTCGACCAGACCGGTTCGAAGGCATCAGTATGCAGTTCCTGCGGGACTAGGCCGATCTTGGTGCGGGCGGCGCGATAGTCTCGGACGATGTCGTGGCCGTCGGCGGTGATGCTGCCTTCGCTGGCGTTGACGATGCCGCAGACGATGCTGATCAGGGTCGTCTTGCCGGCGCCGTTGGGGCCCAGCAGGGCAAAGATCTCGCCCCGATTGATGTCGAGGCTGACATTCTTGAGCGCCTCATGCCCGCCGGCATATCTCTTGGAGAGATTGCGGATCGATATTACCGGCTCCATCAGGCGCGTCTCCCCATTTTCCATTTGTCTCGTCCCCCCGTCTCACTGCGTCGGTGGGACCGGAGGATCATCCTTGTCGTCGCCGAGCTGGAGACCGTGACGAACCAGCATCGGCACGTTGGCGGCGGCGAACAGGAAGGTTGCCGGAATGAACCCCCACAATTTGAAGCCCGCCCAGAAGGTGGTGCTGCTATTGCGCCAGACCAGCTCGTTGGCGATCGCCATGACCAGGAAGAAAACCGCCCAATTGCGCGACAGCAACTGCCAGCCCCGTTCGGATAGTCCGGGATAGGCGGTGCCGAGCACCATCTTCAGCAGGTTGCGTCCGGTGACAAGGCCGAAAGCGAGCAGCGACGCGACGATCAGATAATAGATGGTCGGCTTGATCTTGATGAACACCTCGCTGTGGAACCACAAGGTGGCGCCGCCGAGCACGAGGACCATCGCCGCCGAGAACCACAGCAAGGGCGAGACGTGGCGGTAGCGGAACAGCGACACCGCGATCGCCGCCACGATCGCGATCATGAAGGCGCCGGTCGCGGCGAAGATGCCAAGCGTCAGATTGACGATGAAGAACACTGCGAGCGGACCGAGGTCGGTGAGCAGGCGGACGCCTGCACTCGACTCCGGACGGCTTGCTTTCGAGATCGGCTCCGGCACGTTCGATCCTTCGCTGCCCGTCATCGTGCCAGTCCCGCAATCGCACGGGCGATCACGCGAGGATCGAACGGACGCAGATCGTTCATCCCTTCGCCGACGCCGATCGCGTGGATCGGCAGCCCGAATTGCTCCGCCGCCGCGACGAGGACGCCGCCGCGGGCGGTGCCGTCGAGTTTGGTCATGATCAGTCCTGACACGCCGGCCACTTCCTTGAACACCTCGATCTGGTTCAGCGCATTCTGCCCGGTGGTCGCGTCGAGAACGAGCACGACATTGTGCGGTGCCGCCGGATTGAGCCGGCCCAGCACGCGCCGGATCTTGGCGAGCTCGTCCATCAGACCCTTCTTGTTCTGAAGGCGGCCCGCGGTGTCGACGATCAGTGTGTCGATCCCCTCTGCGGTCGCCTTCTTGACGCCGTCGAAGACGATCGCGGAGCTGTCGCCGCCCTCGGGACCGGAGATGATCGGCACGCCGATCCGATCGGCCCACACCCTCAGCTGCCCGATCGCTGCGGCGCGGAAAGTGTCGCCGGCGGCGAGCAGCACGCCGTAATCCTGCTCCAGGAACAGGTGGGAGAGCTTGGCGATCGTCGTCGTCTTGCCCGAGCCGTTGACGCCCACGATCAGGATCACCTGGGGACGCGGAAAGGCATCGATCTCGAGCGGCTTGGCGACCGGCGCCAGCACCTTCTCGATCTCGTCGGCAACCACTTCGCGCAAGCCCTGCTCAGTGAGGCCGCGCTCGAAGCGCTCGCCCGCGAGCCGTTCGCGGATCCGGCCGGCAGTGGCCGGCCCGAGATCGGTGGCGATCAGCGCTTCCTCGATCTCGTCCAGCGTCTGCTCGTCGAGCGCGGCGCGCGCGAACAGCCCGCCGAGATTGTCGCCCAGCCGCTCGGACGTCTTCCGAAACCCGGACTGCAGCCGATCGAGCCATCCTGCGTCGCTCAAGCAACCTCTCCGACCAGCATTTCGCCTTCCACTCTTGTGATCACTGCCTCCACCGTCTTTCCCACGTCGCAGCCGCGCGTCAGCCGCACCGGCGCGAAACTCTCGCCATGGCCGAAATCACCGGGTCGCTCGACCAGCACGCGCTGGCGTGTGCCGACGAGAGCGTCGAGCCAAACCATCTTGCGCCGCCCGCTTGCTGCCCGCAGCCGCCGCGCCCGTTCGCGCGCGACGGTTGCCGGCACTTGCGGCATGCGGGCCGCCGGTGTGCCCTGCTTTGGCGAATAGGGGAAGATGTGTCCCATGACGATGTCGCAATCGTCGACCAGACGGAGGCTGTTCTCCGCCATCTCCTCGGTCTCCGTCGGGAAGCCGGCGATGAGATCGGCGCCGATCGCGATTGCCGGACGCGCCGCCTTCAGTCGCTGGACGATCTCGACCGACGCAGCGCGGCTGTGACGGCGCTTCATCCGCTTCAGCACCATGTCGTCGCCGGACTGGAAGCTCATATGGAGGTGCGGCATGAAGCGCGGCTCGCCGGTGACGATGTCGAACAGGCGCGCGTCGATCTCGATACAGTCGAGCGAGGACAGACGCAGCCGCTTGAGCTCCGGCACGTGGCGCAGGATTCGCTCGATCAGCAAACCCAGGGAAGGGGCGCCGGGCAGATCGGGGCCGTAGCTGGTGACGTCGACTCCGGTCAGCACCACTTCCTCGATGCCCTCCCCGGCTAGCGCCTTGATCCGCTCGACAACGAGTCCGGCCGGTACCGAGCGGCTGTTCCCGCGACCGTAAGGAATGATGCAGAAGGTGCAGCGATGATCACAGCCATTCTGCACCTCGACAAACGCGCGCGAGCGTTCCGCGAAACCGGACACGAGGTGCGGTGCAGTCTCGCGCACCGCCATGATGTTGGACACCCGGATTTCGGCGGACGCGGAGTCGCGGGAGCGGGACGGGACGAACGAGCCCGCCTCGAACTTCTCGCGATTGCCGAGCACCCGGTCAACCTCGGCCATGGCCACGAAGGTCTCCGGCTCGACCTGGGCGGCGCAGCCGGTGACGAACACCCGCGCATCCGGGCGGGCGCGCTTGGCGCGGCGGATCGCCTGCCGGGTCTGCTTCACCGCTTCGTTGGTGACCGCGCAGCTGTTGACGATGATCAGATCGTCCTCGCCGGCCGCCAGCGCGCGCATCGCCTCGCTTTCCGCGGCGTTGAGGCGGCAGCCCATCGTGATGATCTCGGGGCCGCTCACAAATCGACCTCGCCGGTGAAGACATGGGTCGCGCCCCCGCGCATCCTGATCGTGGCGCCGGGCGTCCAGGAAATCGTCAGCGCGCCCCCCGGCAGCCGGACCTCGACCCGGTCGGCAACCAGCTTGCGCCGGATCGCCGCAACCGCGGTCGCGCAGGCGCCGGTTCCGCAGGCGCGGGTCAGACCGGCGCCGCGCTCCCACACACGCAACCGGATCGCGCCGTCCTCGAGCGATGCAATGTTGACATTGATCCGATCGGGGAAAAGCGGATCGTTCTCGATGATCGGCCCGAGCCGTTCGAGCTCGACGGACCCGGCATCGTCGACGAAGAAGATGACGTGCGGGTTGCCGACATTGACCGCTGCCGGATCGCGCAGACCCTCCCAGCCGATCGGCAGGGTGGCGGTGTCGAGCGGATAAGCGAGCGGGATCTCGTCCCAGCCGAAACGGGGAACGCCCATGTCGATCTCGGCCTCGCCGTCGCCGGCTTGCCCCTCGAGGATGCCGGCCATGGTCTCGATCCGGCTGTGCCCGCCGGCGATCAGGGCGACGCAGCGCGTGGCATTGCCGCAGGCCTCGACCTCGCTGCCGTCCGAGTTCCAGATCCGCATCCTGAGATCGGCAGTGTCCGAGGGCTCCATGACGATCAGCTGATCGAAGCCGATCCCGGTGCGGCGATCGCCAAGGGCGCGCGCCGTCGCAACGTCCATCTCCAGCGGCACGTCACGCGCGTCGAAGATGACGAAGTCGTTGCCGAGGCCATGCATCTTTCGGAACTGCCGCTTCATCGCGCGAGCAGATAGGGGGCGGGAGCCCCTTCGTCCACCTTCGCGCGGGATCATGAAGGTGGTGTGTTCAACCTGTTTGCGCATGAATGGTGTGCATGATATTTGTTCATCATGAGCAAACAGGAACCGCAGGGGCGCAAGCGGCCGACCAACGTGTCGCTGAGCGTCTCCCTTCTCGAGGAAGCCAAGGCGCTTGGGGTCAACGTTTCGCAAGCCTGCGAGCGCGGGCTCGCCGAGGAGGTCCGGGCGACCCGCGCCCGCAAATGGCTGGAAGGCAATCAGGCGGCGCTCGCCTCGTTGAATCGCTTCGTCGACGCATCGCCGCTCGGCGGCGTGCGGCAATTCTGATGGCACGCTTCGACATCTGCACGATCCGCAACGGCGCGCTGGTCATCGATTGCCAGGCCGACATTCTCGCCGGGCTCAAGACCCGGTTCGTCGTGCCGCTGATCGAGGAGAAAGACGGTCTGGAGCCGGCGCAGCGCCTCACACCGGTGTTCGAGATTTCCGGACGGCGCTACGTGATGATGACCCATCTCGCCGCCGGCATTCCGGTCGGCGAGATGCAGGTCATCGTCGGATCGCTCGCCGACCAGGAGGCCGAGATCCGAGGCGCGCTCGATCTGCTCCTGGTCGGACCCTAAGGATCTAGGCGAAGATCCGCATCACCATCCGAACGTCATGCCCACTCGTCCGCCGATCGAACCCTTGACGGTCGATCCAGCAAATCCGCCGCTCACCCAGACATGGTTGCTAACCCTCGCCACGGCAGCGCCCGAGAACCCCTGCTGACCGCGATACGTGGCGAGGTTGAACGAGACTGCGATCGTGGAATCCGGCGGGATCATCGTGCCGCCCAGCGCCATCGCTGCGGCGATGCCGCCATTGGCGCGACGGATGCTGTCGTTGAGACCGAGCTCGAGCGCTTCCGTGCGCCCTTCGATTGCGCTGGTGCGGCTGCCGAGAGTCGACAACTCGGCGACATCGATGCTGGATGTGCCGAGATTGCCGGCAAGATCGGTGGTGACCATGCTCACTGCACCGCTCTGTGCCGCTCGGCTGGCGGAGGTGTTGAGGCCGGGCATGCTGTAGGTGGAGCCCGCCGAACCGAGTGCGACCTGCCCCGCCCGTGTGGCGGTTGCGCCTTGGCCGATCGCGACGCTCGCGGCCGCGCCGGCGTTGGCCCCGTCGCCGAGTGCAATAGCGGAACTGCCGCTGGCGACGCTCTGGTTGCCGAGCGCGACGGCACCCTGGCCGGTCGCGCTGTTGGTGTTGCCGAGCGCGACGGCACCCTGACCCGTGGCGAGGTTCGGATCTCCGATCGCGACCGCGCCGTTGCCGCTGGCGCTGTTGCCGGCTCCGATCGAGACCGATTTGCCGCCGATCGCCCGCGCGGCGTCTCCGATCGCAACCGAGGAGCCGCCGCTTGCCACGGAATTCTCGCCAACGGCGATCGCGTTCGTGCCGCTCGCCTGCGGCCCCGGACCCGTCATGTTGCTCCGAAAGTAAGCGCCATCGGCAGACGCCTGGTTGGCGGTCGCAAGCGCCGTGTTCGCCGTGCCTTGTGCCGCATTCGCGCTCCCTTGCGCCGTTTCCGCGTTGGCGAGTGCGGTGTTCGCCGTGCCTTGCGCCGCTGCCGCGTTCGTCAACGCGGTGTCGGCACTCCCCTGTGCCGTCGCGGCATTTGCGAGCGCGGAGTTGGCTGTCCCCTGCGCCGCGTTGGCGGCGGTCAGTGCCTGGGCGGCAGTGCCGCCGCCACTGGTCGCGGCGGCAAAGGCATTGTCCGCCGTGGTCTGCGCCGTCGCCGCATTGGCCAGCGCCGTGTTGGCAGTCGCCTGCGCAGCCTGGGCGGTGGTCTGCACGGACGTGAGCTGATCGAGATTGACCGCGTCGGTCCCGCTGGTGCCGGCACGTACATTGGCGATCTGCCGCTCGGCGCCGACCCCACCCACGGACACCGTATCTGCGCGGGTGGCAACGGAGTTCACACCGAGCGCAACCGAGTTGGTGGCGCTCCCTTCGACCCGGGCGCCTTCTCCGATCGCGGTGGATTGATCGGTGAACGCGCCGGCAAAGGCGCCCACGGCCGTCGAGCCGAGGCCGGTCGCCTCGGCGCTCCGTCCGAGCGCCGACGAGGGCCCGTTGCGCGCGATGGCGCCGGTGCCGACCGCAACGCCGTCGCCCTGCACGGCCTCGGAGAGATAGCCGACTGCGACGCCGGACACGCCGGCGCTGGCCTCCGCCCCAAGCGCGACACCGCCCAACCCCGTCACCGACGTGCTGGAACCGAGCAGAACCGCCCTATCCGCCGCGCTGTTCGCAGTTGCGCCGATCGCGATCGTGCGCTCGCCTCCGGCGAACGCCGAGGTGCCGATCGCAAGCCCGTTTTGGCCGGATACACCGCTGCTGAAGCCGATCGAGGTTCCGCCCACCGCGTTTGCGATCGATTCCCGGCCCAGCGCCAGCGAGCTTTCTCCAGTCGCTGTCGCCGATCTGCCGAATGCGGCGGCACTTTCGGCCGCGGCTCGGCTGTAGCTGCCTAGGGCGATGGCCTGAAGCGCACTCGCCTCCGAGTTCAAGCCAAGCGAAACCGCGTTTTCGCCGCTCGCGATCGCTGCCATGCCGACAGCGACTGAGGCGACGCCCTGCGACTGGGCGTCAGTGCCAAGTGAAAGACTGAGGTCTCCCGTTGCGCGGGCGAAATTGCCGAGCGAGGCTGCGCGCTGTCCGGCCGCCCGCGCCTCGAAGCCGACGGCGGTCGCCTGACTGCCGGTGATCGTTCCGAAACCGATCGAGATCCCGCCATAGCCGTCTGCCCCGCTTTGATAGCCCATCACGATCGCATCCGCGTAGGTCGAGCCTGCCCCGTCTCCAATTGCGATCGTGTGGATCCCGCCGGAAATCGCGCTGAAGCCGATCGCAACGCCGTTCCCGCCACTCGCAACCGCGGCGTAGCCGACGCCTATGGCACCGTCCGCCGTCGCCTGGGAGCCGAGACCGACCGCGATGGATTGATCGCCGCTTGCGGTCGCTGTTGTGCCCAAAGCGGCGCTGCTTTCGCCCGAGGCGCTCGCGAATGCCCCGACGGCCGTCGCGAGCACTCCGGAAGCCTCGGCTTCGGAGCCTAATGCGGTTGCCGATCCGCTTGTTGCTGCGGCGCCTGCACCGACGGCAACTGCCGACACGGCAGGCGTAGCGTTCTGCCCCTGCGCATTCGCGCCTTCGCCGATCGCGACATTGCCATTGCCGCCGGCAGTGGCATTGCCGCAGACGACGTTGTTGACCGACGCGGGGACGATCGTGCCGACCGGATTGCCGTTTGCATCCTGGCACAGCACATTCTGCGCCTCGGCGGTTGCGGGAAGGATCATCAGTCCGATTGTTGCCGCCGACGTGGTCGCAAGAGCGCGCACGAACGCACGATGGCGAAAGTCGATAATCTGCATGTCTGTTTCCCTACGCTTGAATAAGTATGATGTGGACCGCGGCGGTGAACACCTTCCGTCCGATGACGGGTGGGCTCAGAGCCTGAGTGCTGCGTTTGGCTACACAGGTAGCGCTGCTCGGAGCGTGGACGGCAGCGCAGCGCGAATGGACCGGGGCGCAAGGACGCGGCTGGACCCCACCCTGGTGTTGCGGGCGGTTGGCCCTCACGTTGCGCCGGAGTCCAAGTGCTTTGCGCGCTTGTCCAAGCGCCGCTCCTGTAGGGCAGCTAAACAAGCCGTCCGGAGCGTCCTTGGCTCCCGCGACATGGAGAGGACCATGATTTTCCCGAAAGGCCGAGCCGGCGTATTCGCGGTCGCGTGCAGCGGTGCAGTGGCGGCTTCGGCCGTCGTAAGCGCGTGTGGCAGCGGCGGTGAAAGCGGGAGCGGTGGCTCGATCCCGGCGGGGTGGAACGCCCTCGACGCTTGCGCGACCCTAGGCAAAACCGATGCGGCAGCGGCCACGGGGGCGCAAGTCCGCGCTGCCACCTTGTCGACGGTCGTCGAGCCCAAGAACGGAAGTGCCGGCTTCTCGATGTGCACGTTCGAACTTGCCAATGGCGGTAAACTGATGCTGCTGACTCGAGAAGCGCCGAGCGACGACGCCACCGCGACGGCGATTGAGGCGGCGCGCACGGCCGGCGGGTCGATGCCGCCGGCGCGCGACGTGCCGGGGCTCGGCCGCGCCGCTCTGTGGAGCGAAGAGACGAAGGGGTTGCAGCTGTTCCTCGACGGTCGGCGCTACGCCACGATCAACTATTTCGCGCCGCCGGGTGTCGATCCGGAGCCGGTGGCGATCGCGGTCGCTAGGAACTTGCTGTGAGGGGCACCCGTGTCTTCGTCGCTCTTCTGCTGGCCACCAGCGGCGCTGAGGCGCAGGTCGGCGACGAGATGATCCGTGAGACGGCAGGCAGGTGGCAGATCATCCCTGCCGACGGGTCACCGGCCTGCTCGATCGTGCTGACCGCGACCCCAGATGGCGCGGAACGCTGGCGCGCGCAGCCGGAGCCGGCCTGTGCCGCACGCGTGCCTGCTTCGCGGGGCGTCACAGGCTGGAGACTGGCGGACGGAATGGTGCTCCTCGACGCCAGGGGACGCGCGAGGATGACCTTCGTCGAAGACGAGACGGCCGTCCCGACCAGTCCCGACCTCATCAATCCGCGACACTATCTGATGCCTGCAGTGGCCGGATATACCCATCGCCTCCAACCCGCCGAATGGGCCGGCACATGGAAGATCATGCAGACTGGGAAACGGTCGTGCACGATCACGCTTCGCCAGGCGCCGCCCGGCAACGGCGGCGCGGCCGGAACGGTGACGGCCGCCTGCCCAAGAGGGAGCGTGCCCGCGCGGCTCGAACGTTGGTCGCTCGAGGACTTGAAGCTGATCCTGTGGGGCAAGAACGATTTGGTTCTCGCGTTCGAACCGGCCCCCCATGGCCGCTGGATCGCGGAACCGGGGGCTTGGAGTCTCGCGAGATGACCGCGCAAGCCGCGTCGTCTCGTCGGAGTTACGACGGAGCAGCGCAGCCCTTGCGCAATTCGCCGCCGGTGCGGAGCTCAACGGCGATCGGATAGGCCCTGTCCGACATCCCGTCGGAGCAGCCCGGCTGACTGCGGGCACGCAGCTCGAACGGCTTGCCGCCGAGCGCGCCCGTCCAGGTCTCGTTGCCGCCGTCGTCCTTGCTGTAGCGCGTCCAGACCCGAGTACCCGTCTGATCTTCGGGGTGGCTGTAGGTGACGCAGCGGCCGTCGATCTGCGCGTTCCAGAAGGGTTCGGTGCCGATCGCGCGGATCGGCCGGACGTCCAGACGTTGGTCCCCCTGCTTGCGGCAGGCTGCAGCTGCAGTGTTCGTTCGAGGCTCAGGTGGGACAGCACGGGCGCTGCAGGCTGCGACGAATTCGCGGACCAGGTCCTTCGGCGGAGCGTCATGAGGACCGCTCGACTGAGCGCCGTAACCGGCCGAAATCGGACCTGCGATCAAGCGCTCGAAATCGGGGGGGAAGGCACCGGTCGCGGTGATTCCGCCGTGGCCCCGATCCACCTTGGTGTCGGCGACGAACGCCTCGACCTGGCTGCCGCTGCCGAAGGACAGGCGTTCCTCGCTATCGATCCGTCGAAGAGCGGGAATGTTCACGACGAGCATGTTCGCGCCGGCGGGGCAGAACAGCTGGACCGCGGCCTTCCCGCCGGTCTCCGCCAGTGCCAGGGTTGCGCCTTCGCGGTCGGACTGAAGCGTCCACCGCGAAGACGTTTGTGGGGCCGAGGATTTCGGCGGAGACTCTGCGGAACGTTCGGCTGTGTTTGCACTCACTTTCGCAGACTCGTTCGATGCATCCGGCGTCGGGGCACCGCTGCCGCATGCGACAAGCAGCAGGTACGCAGTGGTGATCGGCACAATGCGCATAGTGAGATCCTCTCGACCAAGCTTAGCTTCGGCGCGATCGTTGCGGAAGTTTTACGATCATGGCCGCCACCAGTGTGCATGGCCCATTTCGCCGCCGCCGTCGATGCGCTAGCGGGACCCTTATTCGAAGGGGATAGATGACCATGATCTCGAAAACGGCAGTGCTTGCGACGGGGCTCGGCATGCTGCTCCTTTCCGGTTGCACGACGGTCGCGGCATCAGGCGCGGCAGGCGGAGCGGCGGCAACCGAGGCAGCGCCGGAGTTGATCCCGGCTCCGGAGTCCGGGCGTGCCAGCGCCGCCGAGCAGCTCCACGCCCTGTTCAAGCAAAGCGACGAGGACAATCTCCGCCGCAACCCGATCAACGCCCTGTTCCGCGGCGACATGCGGTATGCGGATCAGCTCGGCGACTATATCACCGACGCTTATTATGCGGCGGAGCGCGAGGCGGCCCGGAAGGAACTCGAAACCCTCGCATCGATCGATCGGGCCGCGCTGTCGCCGACCGACCGTATCGCCTACGACGTGTTCAAGCGCCAGCAGGAGCTGCAGCTTCGCAGCGCGTCGGCCGAAATCCTGGCGCTCACCGCAGTGCGGCCGATCGACCATTTCTCGGGCTTTCACAGTTTCTACCCAGATCTGGCGTCGGGCGAGGGCGCGGCACCGTTCAAGACGGTCAAGGATTATGAGGACAACCTCAAGCGCCACCGCCAATATCCGGTGCTGCTGGACCGAGCGATCGGGCGCTTCCGAGAGGGCATGAGCTCCGGCGTCGTCCAGCCCAAGCTGGTCGTCCGCAACGTCATCGACCAGCTCGATCTCCAGCTTGCGCAGGGTGTGGAAGGCTCCACCTTCTACGGTCCGGTCCGCACCTTCCCCAACGATATTCCGGCCGCCGATCAGCAGCGCCTTCGCGCAGACACCGCGGCGGTGATTCGAGACGAGATCCGCCCGGCCTACGTCCGGCTTCGCGATTTCCTCAAGAACGAATATCTGCCCGTTGCCCGGGACGGGGTCGGCCTCGCTGACATGAAAGGCGGCGCGCAACTTTACAATTTTCTGATCGAGCAGAATACGACCCTGCCGCTCTCGGCCGACGACGTCCACACTCTCGGCCTGCGCGAAGTCGCGCGAATCCAGGGCGAGATGGAGACGGTCAAGAACCAGGTCGGCTTCAAGGGAACGCTCGCGAGGTTCTTTGAATATCTGCGCACCGACAAACGCTTCGAGCCTGCTTCGAAGGAAGCGCTCCGCGATGGCTATTACGCGATCGGCAAGCGCGTCGATGCGCGGGTCGGGACCCTTTTCGCAACGCTGCCCAAAGCCCCGCTCGAGATCCGGCCCGTGCCGGATTACCGCGAGAAGAACGACGCCGGCGGCAGCTACAATAGCGGCACGCCCGACGGCTCCCGCCCCGGGGTTTTCTACTATAACAGCTACGATCTTCCCTCGCGCAAGACATGGGGAATGGAGACGCTCTACCTCCACGAGGGCGCGCCGGGCCATCACTTCCAGATCAGCCTTGCGCAGGAGAATGAAGCACTGCCCAATTTCATGCGCTTCGGCGGCAACACCGCCTATGTCGAGGGCTGGGCGCTCTATGCCGAGACCCTGTGGGACGAGCTCGGCATGGAGACCGATCCCTATCAGCGGTTCGGAGGCCTCAACGACGAGATGCTGCGCGCGATGCGCCTCGTCGTAGACAGCGGCATTCATGCCAAGCGCTGGACCCGCGATCAGGCGATCAAGTACATGCTCGACAACAGCTCAATGGGCAAAACCGACGCCACCGCCGAGGTCGAGCGCTACATCGCCATTCCCGGCCAGGCACTCGCCTACAAGCTCGGCCAGCTCAAGATCCTCGAACTGCGCGCGCGGGCCGAAAAGGCGCTCGGGTCGAAGTTCGACCTTCGCCAATTTCACGAGCAGGTGCTCGGCACCGGGGCGCTGCCGCTGACCGTGCTCGACAGCAAGATCGACGACTGGATTGCAGCCAGGCGCGGATGACGGGCAGGGCAGGGGGCGGGACCAACGCGGTGGGTGATGCCGGCATTACCGGCGGCCGGTCGCGCCGTTTTCCTCGATCAGCGCCTTCCCACCGGTCGCCCGCACCCGCAGGCCCCGTGCGTCGACCTCTGCGTTGCGGATCAGCAGCCCGCGCCTGGACTCGACGCGCACGTCCTTGAACACGAGGCCTTCGATCGGACGCTCGGGTACTCCGACGACGATTCCGGCGCGGTCGGCACCGACCGCGCGGAGCCCCTCGACACGGACGTTGCGGATCCAAGGTGTGGAGCCCGCTTGGTAGGGCTGCTGCGCATCGGTGTCGGCCGGATAGATTTGGTGGCCGAGCACGAAGCCGCCCTTGGCAGCGAGCTGGGCGGCGACGGCCGTCTCGTCATAGCCGGCCCCTTCATAATAGCCGGAGAAGACCATCGGGGTTTCGACGTCGGTCATCCTGTTGTTGCGGAACACGATGTCCTGGACGAGCCCACCCCGTCCAGGCGGAGTCTTGATGCGGATGCCGTACATCGATCCGGTGAGGTCATTGTCCTCGACCAGCACGTTCCTGACGCCGCCGATCGTCTCGCTGCCGATGCAGATGCCGCGACCGGCGAAGCCCTTGTTGCCGCGGATGACGATGTTCTCGACAGCCGCGTCCGGTCGCGCCGGGTTTCTCTTCATGGATTTGATCGCAACCACATCGTCGCCGACGTCGAAGACATTGTTCGTGATTGTCATGTTGCGGACGTCGATCGGATCGATCGCGTCTGTGTTGGGTGAGTGGGCAAGGGCAACGAACCTCATGCCATTCACGCGAATATCCTCGCTGTCCTTCACGACCAGGTGGAAGCTCGGGCTGTTGTAGAGGCCGACCCCGTCGAAATTGAGGTTGCGGCTGCGCGCCGCGTGGACGAGGCGAGGGCGGTTCGTGCCGCCACCCTTCATGTTTTTACGCGCCTGCGCCCGCCACCGATCCCACCAGCTCTGGCCCTGGCCATCGATCCGTCCCCCACCGGTGATTGAAACGTTCTGCGCATCGGCGATGTTGATCAGCGCGATCCAGTCGGCGTTGGTGACGTAGGCCTTGGTCACATCCGTGACCTTGTACGGCGCTTCGTCGGTGATGCCGACCAGTTCCGACCATTGCGCGAGGTGAAGGTCTATATTCGATTTGAGGAAGATCGGCCCGATCAGATATTCTCCCCGGGGCACGAGCACGGTGCCGCCGCCCTTGCGCGCGCAATCATCGATCGCGCGCTGGAAAGCCTCGGTATCGAGGAAGACCCGGGTGCCCTTGGCACCGTAACGGGTGACGTCGCAGGTGCGTGCCGGGATGCTCGACGGTTTCGCTGTTGCCGGCGCCGCGCGCGTGGAAGGCGTCGGCGAGAAGACCAGGGCTATGGTCGCGATAGCCGATGCGAACCCCCGCCTGCCGAATGACCGGACCATCCTGTCCTCTCCTAAATTTCTGTTCTGGCACAAGAAATTAGAAACAGGGTTCGCAGAAGTCCAGCTTCTTTGACACCGGTGTCGATTGAAGCTGCGGTCCGCCCGAACTTCGCTGGACCGCCTCGGCACGCCTTCGAGAAGTTTTCACATCCGTGCCGATCGGTTCGTTAGCGGAGAGGAAGCGATCAGAAACGCCACGTTATGTACAGCGGATATCGTATAATATATTTGACATACGATAGTCATTCATGATCCATGTGCCCCGACACGAAGAGTCACAAAGGGGAAGCACATGACGTTTCGTCGCAACCGCATTCGCGTGCTGCAGGGATCCTGTGCAGCAATCGCCTTCACCGTCTGTGCCGCGGGCGTGCAGGCGCAGACGATCGACACGACGAACGCCGAGCCGGCAGGCGATCTCGCAAGGGCCAGGGCGGAGCCGACTGGAAACGCAACCGGCCCCGGGGAAGATATCGTCGTCACGGGGACGCGCATTCAGCGCCCAGGCATGACCAGCAACAGCCCGATCACCGCGGTCGACGCGGGTGAGATCCGGCTGCAGGGCGCGACCAATATCGAGAATGTGCTCAACCGCCTGCCGCAGGTCACGCCGGATGCGAACGAGAATGTCTCCAACGGCTCCGACGGCACCGCGCGCATCAATCTGCGCAATCTCGGCAGCAACCGGAACCTGATCCTCGTCAATGGTCAGCGGCTGCTGCCGATCCAGGCGACGGACGTGAACCTCATCCCCGCGGCGCTGGTGAAGCGGATCGACGTGGTGACCGGGGGCGCCTCTGCGGTCTACGGCTCGGACGCGGTTTCGGGCGTGGTGAACTTCATCATGCTGGACGATCTCAACGGCGCCCGGCTCGACGTCCAATACGGCTTCTCGGCACACCACAACAATAACGACTTCGCCCGCGATATCGTGAGTGCGAACGGCTATTCAAATGCGCTTTCGTCGCCTGTCGACGGCCAGAAGTTCGAGGCGACGCTGGCGCTAGGCGCGAACTTCGCGGACAATCGCGGCAACGTGACGGCCTATTTCGGCTATCGCGACATCCAGCCCATCGTTCAGGCCCACCGGGACGTTTCCGCCTGCGCCTTCGATCCGGCAGGGACGGGCAATTCGACCCTGACCTGCGGCGGATCGAGCAACAACCCGTTCGGCCTGTTCCAGCCGCTGACCGGCCCGAGCGCCGGGCTGCGCTTCAACAACACCCGTGACGGCAACCGCACCTGGGTGCCCTACGACAGCAGCTTCCGCTACAACACGTCGCCGCTCAACTACTTCCAGCGCTCTGACAAGCGCTACACCGCCGGCGCCTTCGCGCATTACGAAGTGACGCCGGCTGCGGAAGTCTACGGCAGCTTCATGTACATGGACGACAACACCTATTCGCAGGTGGCGCCGTCCGCGCTTTTCCAGGGCACGACCTATACGATCAACTGCAACAATCCATTCCTCAGCCAGGAGCAGGGACAGAGCCTGTGCGGTGCTGGCTACGGCACCTCGGCGACACAGGATCTGTTCATCGGCTATCGTCCGGTCGCCGGCAACGCGAAGCCAAGGCGTGACGATCTGCGCCATACCGATTTCAGAGTCACCGGCGGTGTTCGCGGCGAGATTGCGGAAGGCATCCGATATGACGTGAACGGGCTGTTTTCGTCCGTACTCTTCAATGAGAACTACCAGAACGACATCGATCCGCAGGCTGCCAATCGTGGTCTTCAGGTGGTCAACGTCAACGGCGTGGCGACCTGTACCTCGGTGATCGACGGCACCGACCCCGATTGCGTGCCGCTCGACGTGTTCCGCTACAACGGCATCAGCGACGAGGCTTTCGATTACATCTACGCGCCGACTTTCACCCGCGGTCTCGACAAGGAGACGGTGATCAGCGGCACGGTCACTGCCGATCTGACGTCGTACGGGATCAAGAGCCCATGGTCCGACGAAGGGATCGGCGTGGTCCTTGGTGTCGAGCATCGCCGCGAGAGCTTGAAGTTCGAGGCGGACGCACTCGCCCAGCGGAAGGGCACGCAGGAATCGCAGGGCAAGTTCAACGTCACGGAATTCTTCACCGAAGTGCGGTTGCCGATCGCATCGGGCAGGCCGTTCTTGGAAGCGCTCGCGCTGACCGGCGGCTATCGCCTGTCCAACTACAGCTCGATGGAAAAGAAGATCTCGACCTACAAGATCGAGGGCGAATACGCGCCGGTCAAGGACATTCGCTTCCGCGCGAGCTACAATCGCGCAATCCGGGCACCCAACATCTCGGAACTGTTCGCGCCCCAGCAGATCGGCAATGTTTCCGCCCAGGATCCCTGCTCGGGCCCCAATCCGACCGCGACGCTCGGCCAATGCCAGCTGACCGGCGTCACCACCGCGCAATACGGCCACATCTTCGAATGTCCGAGCGAAGTCTGCAGCGCCCAGGGCGGCGGCAATCCCAGTCTGCGCCCAGAGGAAGCCGACACCTATACGGCCGGTATCGTGCTGACGCCGCAATTCCTGCCGCGCTTCAACCTCTCCGTCGACTATTTCAACATCAAGGTGAAGGACTATATCAGCTCGGTTCCGGCCTCGCTGATCATCAGCCAGTGCTTTGCGACAGGAGATCCCTTCTTCTGCGGGTTGTTCACCCGTGACCCGCGCTCAGGCGTGCTGTTCGGCGAGGCTGGATATGTGGAATCGACGACACAGAATACCGGCTCGCTGAAGACGTCGGGCATCGACATCGGCGCGAACTGGTCGACTCGCATTGCCGACAAGGTTGCGGTCGATGTCGCCTTCGTCGGCACCTGGCTCAACGAATTGCTGAACGAGCCGCTGCCCGGTCTCGGCGCCTATGACTGCAAGGGCCTGTTCGGACCGACCTGTGGCCAGCCGACGCCGGAATGGCGGCATCAGGCGCGGATCACCGTTTCCGACGCCAATCGGATCGGGTCGGTGTCGCTCAACTGGCGCTACATCGGCGGGACCAAGCTCACCAACAACACCGACGATCCCTTCCTGACCGGGCCGTCCTACATCATCAACAGCAAGATCAAGGCCTACAATTACTTCGATCTGGCGGCCTCCGTGGAAGTGAAGGAGGGCATCGCCTTCCGCTTCGGCGTCAATAATCTGTTCGACAAGGATCCGCCGGTCATTGCCCAGGGGCTGCTCAGCGCGTTCGGCAACGGCAACACTTATCCCGGTGTCTACGACATTGCCGGCCGCAGCTTGTTCGCCGGCCTGTCCGCCGCCTTCTGATCGACCAAGGCCCCGCACGCGCGGCGTGCGGGGCTATTCCGATATCCCACCCACGGTAGCCGACAGGCGCATGATCTCCCGCCCCCTACCATCGCCCTGTCCGCCTTGCTCGCGACAGCCGCCTTAGCGATCCACGCGCAGCAGCCAAACGGCGCCTCCGTCGACCGCTCGGTGCATCTTCGATCATCCGATCCTTGTCCTCAAATCGCGGGGTCGCGCTCCTTCGACCGGAATCAGCGCGGCGTGAGAACAAGGCGCGTCGGCGCTGCCGTGAGCCCGATCGAATATGCCTCGCGCTCCTCGGTGCCGCGATCGGGGCGATATCTTCGGCCGTCTTTCGTCGTTGTTTCGATGCGCAGCCGGGCCAACGGCGTGGTCGCGGTTGCGGGATCGAGAACCAACTCGATCGTGCCGGTTGCGGGCGCATAGGTCGCGGACGAGATCTTGCCGGCCTCGAGCGTCAGCCAGGCGCCGGCCGGCGCGACGAACAGGCGGCTCCGCGCGCCGTCTTTCGGTGCGATCCGAACCGTCCCGTTCTGCTCGACGGCGGTGCCGCCGAAGCCGAGCCAGCCGAAGGCAGGATGATCGACCAGATAGGTCGCGGCCGCATAGACATGGCCGAAATAGCCCATGCCGTAATCGCCGCTATACGGATCCCATGCCATCCGATCCGGCCAGGAGTGGAAGCCTGCCGACGAGAAACCCTCCCGATCGACGTTGGTGATACCGCCCATCAGGCCGCCATAGGCCACCCGCAGCAGATGGAAATCGGACGGATCGGCGCGGTAAGCGTCAAACAGGGGTATGGCGTTGAGGGTCGAGCCATAATGATGGATCTGCCGCTCGATCCGGGGAAATTTGCCGGCGTATAGAAAATCCCAATAGCGCCGGGCGTTGCCGTTATAACCCCAATGGGGAACCGTCGGATCATAGCCGAGGATCACCTCGCGGGTGGTGTCGGCCTGCTTCTGCCAGCCGAAGAAGCGCATCCACGCGTAGACTTCGGCCTGGCCCGTGGAATCCCACGCCATCTCGCTGCCGAACGGATAGGCGAGCGTCCGCCAATGTTCGGCGCGGCCGCGCATCAGCCGCTCCATTTCAGCGGCTTCTTTGGCCAGGTTCTCGCGCTTCAGATCCTTGAGGATGTCCACGAAGATGTCGCCTTCCATCTGGCCGAATTGGGCATAATGCGGCGCATCGCGCATCATCGCGACGCTGGTCTGGAAAGCGCGTTCGAGATACCAGCGCCAGTCGTGCCGCCGGACCAGCCCCTGATGATTGCGGGCCAGTCGGTACAGCACCCAATGGCCGGCGGCGACGTGCGGATAATTGTAGGAGCGGCCGAGATCGTCCGCCTGCGCCTTCTTCCACGACGCCCAGGTGGTCCAGTCGCGGTCCTTGTCATAAGCGTCGGGGAATTTGATTGGATCATAGTAGAACAGGCTCTTCCTGACGCCGCCTGCATGCGGGCCATCGGCGACCTGGAGCTTGCCGACGATCGTCTCGTCGATCAGGCGCTCGAGCTTGGCGACTTCGCCCGCGTCGGGATTGTCGAGCTGCTTCATGATCGCGGCAAGCCAACTGCCGCCGCCGCCTTCGTCGCTCATCCCGGCGATCCAGACGCGATGATCCTGGGTGACGATCTCGTTGGCCTCGCGATCGTAGGTGAGGATGGCGGGCGCGCGGCCGAATGGATCGCGCGCGTCGTCGGTCCATTGCCGGGTGGTCGAGAAACGGCCGAGATCGGCATGAAGCTGCTCGAGCGGCTTGGTGACGAAATAATGGATCGTCCCGACACTGCCGTCCGCATAGATTATGGAGAGACGGGCGCGGCCCCAGCCCTTGCTGCTGACGGCATAACGCTGCCATCCGTTGACACTGCCCGAGACGGTGGCGGTGAGCGCTCCGGCGGGGTGGCTTTCGATCCGGTGCACCGGGCTGCGGCTCTTGAGGAACAGCAAGGCGGGCTGATCGGTGGGAACGACATAGCCGGGAAGGCCGACGGCGACTGGACGTCCATGATCGGCCAGAATCTGCTCGATCGCGCGGATTGCCGGCGCCTCGAGGAAGCGGATGCCGATCGTGCGGCTCTCGCCCGGGGCCAAGGTGAAGGCGGTCGGGGGATTCCATTGCTCGCCGGCCGCTTTCCATTCGCGCTCGGCAAATCCCTTGCTCGCCACCAGCCAGTCGTAAAAACCCTCCGCCGTCTGGGCACGCGGCGAACGGTCGGAGAGCACCGAATCCGGTGCCTCCTTGGCCGTCACGATCGGCGAATAGGCTTCGAGCGGCGTGCCTTTCTCGGGGACGACCAGCAAAGCAGGGCCCTTGCCGTTGAGGCGCGTGACCTGAAGATAGCCGGCGTCGGCACCGACATAGGGATCGACGAACACGGCGCCGGCGTGCGCCTGCTCCAGGGAGCGATCGGTGATGATGTTGTCGAACACCATCGGCATGCCGAGGCCGCCGACCTCGACCGGCGCGGATCCGCGATTGGTGAGGGTGAAGCGGAGGGCGAAAACGCCGTTGTCGTCGACCCAGTGCCGCTCGACGGAAAGCGGGATTCCCTCGCCCATAGACGCGGTGATGTCCGAAGCCGACAACGTGGCGCCTGCGGTGCCGAGCGCCCGGACGGTGCGGCGACGATAAGCCGACGAGAAATCGCGCCAGTCGCCCTTGCCGGTGCGGACGCGCAGGTGAAGATCGCCGAGATGGACATAGCCGTCGGCGCTGCGCTCCGCAGCGCGGCCGGACGGGACGAAATCGAAGGCCGGTTCGGTGGCGGGGGAGAGACGGGCGAGGGTGCCGGTATCGCGGCGAAAGGCGACTTGAAACGGTCCCACACGGCGGATCGCGTCGCCGGCGGCAGCCGGCTTCGCCGCTCGCGGCGGCGCCGCGAACGATATCGAGCCGATCGCGGGAACGGCAGCGACCGAGACGATCAGGGCTGCCGTCGAAAACCAGCGGGACGCGATCATGACCTTACTCCCTGGATGGCGCGCTGCGGCCCGCCGTTCGCTGCGCATCAATCTAGACGAAGAGCCGCCACCCCCGTCAACATAAATTATATCGTATAATATTTTAGCTCGGCGGTGCGGTAGCTGTTGACGCCGAGTCACCTTCGTCATAATCGTATACCGTATCTTAATGTTGAGGTGAGGCCATGTTCGTAACCAGCCGCCGGACGCTTCTCATGAGCGGCGCAGCCATCGCCTTTCTGCCGAGATCATCCGGGGCATGGGCGGCGGCGTCGGCGCTGCCCCGCACGGCGAAGCCGCTGCCGCTTTCCGCGGTGCGCCTGAAGCCTTCGCACTATGCGACCGCAGTGGAGGTCAATCGCAAATATCTGCTGAGCCTCGATCCCGATCGGTTCCTGCACAACTTCCGCAAATTTGCCGCGCTGGAGCCGAAAGCGCCGATCTACGGCGGATGGGAAAGCGACACGATCGCCGGTCATACCCTTGGTCACTATCTGACCGCCCTGGTGCTGACCAACGCCCAGACCGGATGTGAGGATTGCCGCCGGCGTGCCGACTATATCGTGCGTGAGCTCGCCGAGGTGCAGGCGAAGCGGCGGGACGGGTATGTCGGGGGGCTTCAGCGCAAGCGCAAAGACGGCAGCGTGGTCGACGGCGAGGAGATCTTCCCGGAAATCATGCGCGGCGAAATCCGCTCCGGCGGGTTCGATCTCAACGGATCCTGGGCACCGCTTTATACGGTGCACAAATTGTGCGCGGGCCTGCTCGATGTTCACGCCGGGTGGGGCAATCAGCAGGCGCTCGCCGTACTGACCCGCCTCGGGGATTATTTCGAGCGGGTGTTCGCGGCCCTGAACGACGCCCAGATGCAGGAAATGCTCGCCTGCGAATATGGCGGGCTCACCGAGAGCTTCGCCGAACTCCATGCGCGCACCGGGGACAAACGCTGGCTTGCGGTTGCCGAACGCCTGTACGACCGCAAGGTGCTCGATCCGCTCGCCGCCGAGCAGGACAAGCTCGCCAACTTCCACGCCAATACCCAAGTGCCCAAGCTGATCGGGCTAGCACGGCTGCACGAGCTCACCGGCAAGCCGGCCTACGGCACGGCCGCACGCTTCTTCTGGACCCGGGTTACCGGCCATCATTCCTATGTGATCGGCGGCAATGCCGATCGCGAATATTTCTTCGAACCGGATACGGTCGCCAATCACATCACCGAGCAGACCTGCGAGCATTGCAACACCTACAACATGCTCAAGCTCACCCGGCAACTCTACAGCTGGCAGCCGAACGGCGCGTTGTTCGACTATTACGAACGGGCGCATCTCAATCACGTGATGTCGGCCCAGGATCCGGCAACCGGGGGCTTCACCTACATGACCCCGCTGATGACCGGCATTCCCCGCGGCTATTCCTCGCCCGACGAGGATTCCTTCTGGTGCTGCGTCGGCAGCGGCATGGAAAGCCATGCCAAGCACGGCGAGGCGATCTTCTGGGAAGGCGAGGGGGCACTGCTCGTCAATCTCTACATCCCCGCAACTGCCGAGTGGAAGGCGCGCGGCGCCGCCCTGAGCCTCGACACCCGTTACCCCTATGGGACGGAGAGCCGGTTGACCCTCGACAGGCTCGCCCGGCCCGGCCGCTTCCGGATTGCGCTGCGGGTGCCTGGCTGGGCGAAGGGAAGGGCGACGATCGCGGTGAACGGCAAGCCGGCTGCACCAATATTCGCGGACGGCTACGCGATCGTCGAGCGGCGCTGGCAGCCGGGCGACGTCGTGACGATCGATGTGCCGCTGGACCTCCGCATAGAATCGACGCCCGGCGATCCCGACACGATCGCATTCCTGCGCGGACCGATGGTGCTCGCGGCGGATCTCGGCGCGGTGCCGGCCGGAAAATCGGGGCGCGATGTCGAAGGCTATGACGGAGTCGCGCCGGCCATGGTGGGCGAAGATCTGCTCACTGCCTTCGTTCCTGTCGATCCGGGCCGCTCCATCTATCAGGCAAAGGGGATCGCGCGCCCGGCCGATCTGACCTTCGTGCCCTTCTACAGCCAGTATCGGCGGCGCAGCGCGGTCTATTTCAAGCGTTTCAGCGATGCCGGCTGGGCCGCCGAGCAAGCGGCATTTCTGGCCGAGCAGGCGCGTGCGCGGGATATCGCGGCGCGGTCGGTCGATGTCATGCATTTGGGTGAAATGCAGCCGGAGCGCGATCACGATCTCGCTTCCGAAATCTCCTATCCGGTCACCTATCGTGCCCTTCAGGGCCGCGACGCGCGTTCGGGCGGCTTCTTCTCCTTCAAGATGAAGGTGAAGCCGGGTCCGTTGATCCTTCAGGCGAGCTATTGGGGCGATGAGCGCAGGGTCTCGTTCGACATCCTCGTCGACGGCGTCAAGATCGGCAGTCAGGTCCTCGACCACGACAAGCCGGGCAGCTTCTTCGACGTCGAGTATCCGATCCCGGAAGCTGTGACGAAGGGCAAGGCCGAGGTGCTTGTGAAGTTCGTTCCACACGATCGCAGCCGCGTCGGCCCGGTATTCGGCGTACGCATCTTTACCGCCAAGCCGGCGCCGATTGCGTGAGCGAGACGGCGGAAACCGGTATCAGCATGTCCCTGGCGGAGCTTCGTGCGCTCGCGATACGCGTGCTGCGCGCCGCCGGTCTAGCCGGCGACCATGCCGACGCCGTGGCCGAGACGATCGTCGCCGGCGAGCGCGACGGTTGCGCGTCGCATGGAGCGTATCGCCTGCTGGTTGCCGTAAACAGCATTCGGAAAGGCATCGTATCCCCCGATCCGACACCCCGCATCGAGGAGCCCGCGCCAGCCCTGATCCGAGTCCGCGGTGACTTCGGCTTTGCCCAGCTCGCCTTTGCGCTCGGCCGTCCGCGCCTGGTGACGAAGGCGCGCCGTTACGGGATCGCCGCAATGGCGCTGAACGACGTCGTCCATTTCGCGGCGCTCTGGCCCGAGGTCGAAGCATTGGCCGAAGACGGGCTGGTCGTCCTTGCGCTGACACCGAGCCACGCCTGGGTGGCGCCGGCCGGCGGAACGCGGCCGGTGTTCGGCACCAATCCGATCGCGTTCGGCTGGCCGCGACCGGGGCGGGAGCCGTTCGTCTTCGATTTCGCGACCAGCGCCGTTGCGCGCGGCGAGATCGAGCTTCATCGCCGGGCCGGCAAGTCGGTGCCCGAAAGCTGGGGCTTTGATTCGCAAGGGCGGCCGACGTCCGACGCGGAGGCGGTGCTGAACGGCGCGATGCGCACCTTCGGCGGCCACAAGGGCTCCGCGCTGGCGGCAATGGTGGAGTTGATGGCCGGCCCGCTCATTGGCGATCTGACCAGCAGGCAATCGCTCGAGGCCGATCAAGCGCGCGGCGGTTCGCCGATCGGCGGAGAATTGATCATCGCGATCGATCCGGCCGGCTTTCTCGGCGGGTCGGTTGCCGGCGCGTTGATCGAGGCCGAGGCGATGTTCGAGGCGATCGAAGTGCAAGGGGCACGCTTGCCCTCATCGCGCCGCTATGCCGCCCGCGCGAGGAGCCTGAAGGAGGGTGTGGTCATTCCGGCCGCTCTCCATGCCGATATCGAAAAGCTCTTGGAGGCCGAATGAAAACCTTCCTGCTGGTTCACGCGTTGACGCTGACCTCCGCCGCCGTCTCCGCACAGGTGCCGGCCGCTGCGGAGCGGGCCGCCAAGAGTTCCGCCGACGCACGGTTCGAAACCATCTACACGGACGAATATGCATGGCGGGAGCGGCTCAACGGGCCCAGCGAGGATGGGCCGCGAAGCATTCCCGATCGATTTCCTGACGTCGGTCCGAAGGTGCAGGCCGAAAAGCTGGCCCGCTGGACTGCGGTCGCGGCGCAGCTGGCGTCCATCGATCCGGGCGCTCTGTCGCCGGAGAACCGGGTCAACTTCGCGGTCTACAGCGCCCAGATCGAGGCGCTGCTCGCGGGCCAACGCTATCGCGAGTACGAAAAGCCCCTCAACGCCGACAGCAGTTTCTGGGGTGACATTGCCGGCGTCGGAGGCGAGAGCTTCCGCACCGAAACCGATTATCGCAATTACATTCAGATGCTGCGAACGATGCCGGGTCATTTCGCGCAGCAGATCGTCAACATGCGCGCCGGCCTCGCGCGCGGCTTCACCCCGCCCAAGGTGACGCTGGAGGGACGGGAATCCGGGGTCGTCGAGGTCGCCGGGGCGAAAACTCCCGAGGCATCGCCGTATTACGCGCCCTTCAAGGCGATGCCCGACGCGATCCCCAGGCCAAGGCAGGCGGAATTGCGCACGGCGGGCAAGGCGGCCATCGCCGAAGCGGTGATCCCGGCGCATCGCGACCTGCTGACGTTCCTGCGCGGCGACTATTTCCCCAAGGCGCGAACCGCGCTCGCCGCCTACGATCTTCCGGACGGTAAAGCTTATTATCAGGCGAAGATCCGCGAATTCGTAACGCTCGATCTTCCCGCGGAAGAGATCCACCGGATCGGCTTGCGCGAAGTCGCGAAGATCCGTGCACGCATGCACGATGTCATGCGTAACGTGAAGTTCGAAGGCGATCTCAAGGCGTTCCTGACCTTCCTCCGTACGGATCCGCGATTCTACGCGAAGACGCCGCAGGAACTACTCGATCGCGCCGCATGGATCGCCAAGACCTTCGACGGCAAGGCCGGCGACTGGTTCGGGCGGCTGCCGCGAAGCCGCTTCGCAATCAAGCCGGTGCCGGAGGCGATCGCGCCTTTCTACACGAGCGGCCGCGGCGGGCCCGGCATCTACTTGGTCAACACCTACAATCTTTCGGCCCGCGCGCTCTACTCGCTGCCCGCTTTGACGCTGCACGAAAGCGCGCCCGGCCACGCCTTCCAGATGCCGCTCGCCAACGAGAATGACAGCCTGCCCAAGTTCCGGCGCGAGTCCTATCTTTCGGCCTATGGCGAGGGCTGGGCCCTCTATTCGGAAGCGCTTGGCGAAGAGATGGGCATGTACGAAACGCCCTATGATCTGTTCGGGATGCTGAGCTACCAGATGTGGCGCGCGGCGCGGCTGGTGGTCGATACCGGCATCCACACCAAAGGGTGGACCCGAGCGCAGGCGATCGCCTTCCTGCTCGACAACACCGCACTTGCCGAGCACGAAGTGACCACGGAAGTCGATCGCTACATCGCCTGGCCAGGGCAGGCCCTTTCTTATTATATGGGCGAGCTCGCAATCCAGGAGCAGCGCGCGCGCGCGCAACACGCGCTTGGCGACAAATTCGACATCCGCGCCTTCCACGACGCGGTGCTGTCGCTCGGATCCGTGCCGCTGCCGGTGATCAAGGATCGGATCGACCAGTTGATCGCGGACGGCGGCAAGGGGCCCTATCCGATCGAGCGGTAAGCCCCGGAGGTGTGCTCCTCTCAGCCGAACGGCCGGTCGATCGAGACCTGGGGTTCGGTGAACCAGGCGGCACCGGTATCGGTGACGTGGAAATGATCTTCCAGGCGGATGCCGAACTTGCCCGGGACGACGATCATCGGCTCGTTCGAGAAGCACATTCCGGGCGCAAGGGGCGTCCTGTCGCCGCGGACGAGGTAAGCGGGTTCGTGGATGGATAGGCCAATACCGTGACCGGTCCGGTGCGGCAGACCGGGGAGACGGAAATCGGGGCCGAGGCCCGCCGCTTCGAGCACGCGCCGCGCGGCGGCGTCGACCGCTTCGCAGGGGGCGCCGGGCTGCACCGCATCGAACGCGGCGGCCTGCGCCTCCTTCTCAAGTGACCAGATCGCCCGTTCCTCGGCGCTCGCACGACCGAAGGCATAGGTCCGGGTGATGTCGGAATGATAACCCTCGACCCGGCAGCCGGTATCGATCAGCACGAGCTGATCCTCCTTCAGGATCTGATCGCCCGGCAGGCCGTGCGGGAACGCAGTCGCATGGCCGAACTGAACGATGCAGAAGGTGGAGGCGCCGCCGCCGATCGCGCGGTGGGCTTCGTCGATGAACCGGACGACCGTGCTTGCGGCGATGCCGGGCGCGAGAATGCGCGCTGCACGGCGGTGAACTTCGAGAGTCATCGCCTTTGCTTGCGCGAGCAGCTGCAACTCGGCCGCCGATTTGCACTTGCGGCAGCCGTCGATCGCGGGCGCGCCATCGATTACGGAGAGTCCGGTGCGCCGCAGCTTCTCGCCCCATTGGAACGGCAGCAGGGGGTCGAGCGCCAACGTCGAACCGGGGGCAAGCGCGCCGGCGGTCAACGCGACCGGATCCTCATCTTCCTCCCAGAGCAGGAGCTCCGCCCGGCTGTCGAGACCGGCCTCGAGCGTGCCGCGTTCGAACGCCGGACAGATGATCGAGGCCGGCCCGTTCACCGGCAGCAGCAGGGCAACCATGCGCTCGCTGGGGCTCCACGCGAGGCCGGTGAAATAGCGCAGGCTGGCGCCGGCATTGACGAGCAGGGCATCCGCGCCGGCCGCCTCGGTCAGCACCCGGGCACGGTCGAGGCGCGACTGCCGCTCGTCACGCGTGATCGGCGGCGCCAGGTGAGCCCAAGGGCGGATCGCCGCCAGCTCCGCTTCGTAGCTTGAACCTCCGATGGTCATGCTTGATGCTTCCTTCCGAAACGCTCGACTGCGAACGGTGCGAGATCCACGGGGACGGTCTCGCCACACACCAGTGCCGACACGATCTCGGCCGTGACGGGTGCGAGCGTCAGTCCGAGATGCTGGTGGCCGAACGCATAAAGCAGGTTCGGGACGCGGCGCGAGCGGCCGATCGCCGGCAGATAATCGGGCAAGGTCGGCCGCGCCCCCATCCAGCGGGTGAATGGTCCTCGCAGCGGCAGGCCGATTTCTGAGACATGCCGCTCGAGGCGCTGCCATTTGCGGGGATCGGCCGGGGCATCGGGGGCGCCGAATTCGACGAAGCTCGCGGCCTGCACGCAATCGGCATAGCGGGTGACGATCATAGATCTGTCTTCCAACACCAAAGGCGGCAGCTGCGCAGGCCAGCGATCGGCCGAAGCGCGGATATGGTAGCCCCGCTCGGCAATCAGCGGTGCGTAGTGTCCGGCCGTAGTCATGAGGGAGCGCGATCCGACGCCGGCGGCGACGAGCACGAGTTCGGCGGCATGGCCCTTCACGGACGCGCGGCCATTCTCGACATGAAGCGCCGCCGCGCTGCGGATGATCTCTCCGCCGGCGGTGAGGAGGGCTTCCTCCAGAACGTCGGCAAGCTGGTCGAGGTCGCTGATCTGGCCGCTGCCGTGGAACTGGATCGCGTCGGCGATGCGGCCCCCGGTCATCTCTCGGAGCATTGCCAGATCGCCCTCCTGCACGGCGTCGATCCGCGCGGAGCCGGTCTCGGCCGCCTCCCAGGCCGCGCGACCGGCCGCGGCCGAGCGCGTCGATTCCCAGGCGATGATATGGCCGTCGCAGCGCAGCAGATCCGGGCGCGCGACCGCCGTGAGCAGCCGGCTCCAGGCCGGCATCGCGTCGGCGAGCAGGCCGGCGAGTGCGTGCCGCCCGGCTTCGAAGCAGCGGGGGCTGGAGGCGCGCAGCATACGCAGGCCGAACGGCAGCCAGTGACGGATCATCGATGGAGGCAAGGCGAGCGCGCCGCCGGCGGAGAACAGCCGCTTTGGAATTGTGCGCAGAGTCGCCGGCGCGGCGAGCGGAGACACCTGTTCGACCGCGATGTGGCCCGCATTGCCCCACGATGCGGCATTGCGCACCGGCGACGCTTCGATCACCCTTACGCCATGCCCTTGGCGCGCCAGGGTCACTGCAGTGGCGAGGCCGATTACACCTCCACCGATGACAACAATTTCGCTCACGCCATTTCCTTGGTTGCACCGCGCAACTTCATATCGTATACCGTATAAGTCTTCAAGGTGAACGGATGATCGAGCATATGGCAATCGGATGGAAGGGCGTGTTCCCTGCAGTGACAACGCAGTTGCACGAGGATCTTACGATCGATTTCGAGAATACGCAGCGTGTGGTGGACGATCTCATCCGCGACGGCGTGACCGGTATCATAGCCTTGGGTACCGTCGGTGAGAACAACTCGCTCACCTATGAGGAGAAGGTCGCGACGCTTACCGCGATCGTCGACGTCGTGGCCGGCCGAGTGCCGGTCGTCACCGGCTGCTCGGAATATGATCTCCGCCGTGCGGTACGTTATGCGCAGGCTGCCGAGAGCGTTGGCGCCGATGGCCTGATGCTATTGCCGCCGATGGTCTACGTCCCGAAGCGGAACGAGCTGGTTGCTCACTTCAAGGGCGTCGCCGACGCCACCGCGCTCCCGATCATGCTGTACAACAATCCGCCGGCCTACCGGACGACCATCGATGCCGAGGTGCTGGAGGCCCTGGTCGGGGTCGAGAACATCGTCGCCGTCAAGGAATCGGCGCCGGACACGCGCCGTTTCAGCGATTTCCGGAACCGTTTCGGCGATCGTTACATCCTGTTCGCCGGGCTCGACGACGTTGCTCTCGAAGGCCTGTATCTCGGCGCGCAAGGCTGGGTATCCGGCCTTACCAATGCCTTCCCACGGGAATCGGTGGAGCTGGTTGCAGCGTTCCAGCGCGGCGACCATGCCACCGCGCTTGCAATCTACCGCTGGTTCATGCCGCTTCTCCACCTCGATGCCGAGCATGATCTGGTGCAGGCGATCAAGCTCAGCGAGCAAGTGATGGGCCGAGGCTCCGAGCGCGTTCTGCCGCCGCGGCTGGTGCTTGAAGGGGCGCGGCGGGCCGAGATCATCGCTATGGTCGAGCAGGCTGCAGCGACCCGTCCGCAAATCACGTCCGCGGCCGCCCGGGCGGCCTGACCCGGAAACGACATGCGCAACACCTTCTTCTGCATCGACGGACATACGGCAGGGAATCCGGTGCGGCTGGTCGCCGGAGGAGCGCCCTTGCTGAAGGGCGCGTCGATGTCGGAGCGCCGACAGGATTTCCTTGCGCGTTTCGATTGGATCCGCACCGGCCTGTGTTTCGAGCCGCGCGGCCACGACATGATGTCGGGCGGGTTCCTCTACCCGCCCACTGATGCCGCCAACGATATCGGTATTCTGTTCATTGAAACGTCCGGATGCCTGCCGATGTGCGGCCATGGCACGATCGGCATGGTGACGTTCGGGCTGGAGCACGGTCTTATCGTTCCTGCCAAGCCTGGCAGGTTGCGCGTCGAGGTGCCGGCGGGTCTCCTGGACATCGCCTATGCGCAGGAGGGCGACAAGATCACCTCGGTGCGGATCACCAACGTCGCTTCGTACGTCGCCGCGCGTGGCATCGAGGTCGATGTCGAGGGGATCGGGCCGCTCAGCATCGACGTTGCTTACGGCGGCAATTTCTACGCGATCATCGAGCCGCAAGGGGCGTATCAGGGGCTCGATGCGCTGGGTGCTTCCCGCCTCGTCGAGCTCAGCGGGCGAGTTCGCGAAGGGGTTCGCGCCAAGTTCGAGCCGGTGCATCCGCTGGATCCGACCATTCGCGGGGTGAGCCATGTGCTGTGGGCGGACGCGCCGCGCGGCGATGGTGCCGACGGTCGCAACGCCGTCTTCTATGGCGACCGGGCGATCGACCGCAGTCCCTGCGGGACCGGCACGTCGGCGCGGCTCGCCCATCTCGCGGGTACCGGCCGGCTGGCAACGGGCGATCGCTTCGTCCACGAAAGCTATATCGGCAGCCGCTTCGTCGGACGGGTCGAGCAGGAAACGTCGCTCGCCGATCGACCCGCGATCATACCCTCGATTGAAGGATCCGCAGTGGCGACCGGGTTCAACACGATCTGGATTGATCGCGCCGATCCTTTCTGGGAAGGCTTTCAGGTCAAGTGATCGATGCCAGATCCCGGCTCCCGGCCGTCGCGGCTCGGTCGAGCAGGAGCCTCCCGGAATGAGCATCGTCGTTCGCACCCTGTCCGAGCAGATCTTCGAGATCATCCGCGAGCGCATCGTGCTCGGCAAGCTGCCCGATCTTTTGCCAATTCGCCAGGATGCGCTCGCCAACGAGCTCGGTGTCAGCAAGATACCCTTGCGCGAGGCATTGGCCCGGTTGGAGCAGGAGGGGCTGCTCGTCAGCCAGGCAAACCGCGGATACTTCGTCCGGCCGATGTCGGCCGAATCCGCCGAAGAGATTTTTGAGCTTCGCCTCAGTCTTGAGCCCCAGGCCGCCGGCCGAGGAGCGTTGCTCGCCGACGATGCCGGTCGTGCTGCCGCGGTCGAAGCCTATGAGGCGCTCGACAGCGCCGCGCTCGACGCCGGTGTCGAAGTGGCGGTGCGCAACCGCGCTTTTCATACGGCTTTGGTGCGTCCAGGCGGGCGACTGCTGACGACGCAGCTTGTCGAGCGGCTGGCGATCCTGTCCGAGCGCTATGTGGTGACTCATCTGAAGCCCGCCGGGCGCGAGCACCGCGCCCATCTTGAGCACAAGCAATTGATCGAAGCGTGGCTGGCCCGCGACGCGGAGGGAATTTCCGGGCTGCTGGCGGCGCACATCCGCGGCACGCTCGAGGATCTGAGAGCCCAGCTGGCAAATTCGGCGGGTGAGGGAAGCTAAACCACTGCGAAGGGGAAACGATGTTCGGACCGCGTAAATCGATCGAAACAGCCGGCAGCCACGGCGCCGGGCATCGTCTCGCCAAGACCCTCAGCTGGCCGCATTTGATCGCCCTCGGAGTCGGCGCGATCGTCGGCACCGGCATCTACACGCTGACAGGCGTCGGCGCCGAACGGGCCGGGCCGGCGGTGATCCTGGCGTTCGCCATTGCGGGCGCGGTCTGTGCCTGCGCGGCGCTCGCTTATGCCGAGATGGCGACCATGGTCCCGGCCGCGGGTAGCGCCTACACGTTCAGCTACGTCGCGATGGGCGAGGGGGTCGCCTGGGTGATCGGCTGGAGCCTGGTGCTCGAATATTCGCTCGCCTGCTCGACGGTTGCCGTCGGCTGGTCGGGCTATCTGGTCGGCTGGCTACAAGCAGCGGGCGTCGAACTGCCGCAGGCGCTGCTGGTCGGGCCGCATGCCGGCGGCGTCATCAATCTGCCCGCGGTGATCGTGGCGCTGTCGATCATGGGCCTGCTGATCGCCGGCACCCGGGAAAGCGCGACCCTGAACATCATTCTGGTGATCATCAAGCTGGTCGCGCTCAGCATCTTCGTGCTGTTCGCATTGCCCGCCTTTCAAGGCGAGAATCTCCAGCCGTTCATGCCCTATGGCTTCGCCAGCACCGAGATCATGGGCGAGAAGAGGGGCGTCATGGCCGCGGCCGCCATCGTCTTCTTCGCCTTTTACGGCTTCGACGCCGTCGCCACCTCGGCCGAAGAGGCGAAGCAGCCGGGCCGTGATCTGACCATCGGCATCATCGGGTCGATGGCGGTGTGCACGCTCATCTACATGCTGGTGGCGATATCCGCGATCGGGGCCATGCCGTTCACCGCCCTCGCCAATTCGCCGGAGCCGCTCGCTCTCGTGCTGCGGACGCTCGATCATCCGCTCGCCGCCCATCTTATCGCCCTCGCCGCAGTGATCGCGCTGCCCTCCGTGATCCTGGTGATGATGTACGGTCAGAGCCGCATCTTCTTCGTGATGGCACGCGACGGGCTGCTGCCGAGACGTCTCGCTGCAGTGAGCTCGCGCACCGGCGCGCCGACCGTGATCACCTTGCTGACCGGAGTGGTCGTTGCGGCCGTCGCAGGTTTCTTCCGGCTCGACGAGATCGCCGAACTGGCGAATGCCGGCACGCTGGTAGCCTTCGTCGCGGTCGCCGCCAGCATGATGATCCTGCGGCGCACGGCGCCGAATGCGGCGCGGCTGTTCCGCTGTCCGCAAGCCTATGTGGTCGGCACCGCCGCGATCCTCGGGTGCCTCTATCTGTTCATCAGCCTGCCCGGATCGACGATCGTCCGCTTCCTGATCTGGAACCTGCTCGGGCTCGCCGTCTATCTCGCTTATGGCCGCCGCCGCAGCGCGCTGCGCCACGCCGAGCCTTCGCCGGCGGCGCAATGATCTTGCCGGCCGCGCCCGCCCAGTCGGGGCGCGGCCCGAAGCGCCGTGCTCACTGGGCAAGCAACTCGTCGGAGATCAGCTTGTGATCGCTGCGCTGCTCGACCCGCGAGCCGGAGGCCTAAATCGCGGCAAGTCGCTGCTTCCGCCGTGGCGACGCTGAAGCCATCAGCGCCATTCCTGCTTCACAATTATCGGGAACGCCGTCCAGCAAAACGGGAGGCTGAAATGCCCGCCATTGCTCGAACAAGCTCACCAGCGCCGCATAGCGGACGTCCTGGTGCAGCGGAGCGGGCGCACGCGGCACTATGGGTTGGAATGGGGTGCCAGCAGCGCGGCGGTAATGAAGGCGGGTCGCAAGTATATGTTTGTTGTGCCAAGGGGGCATCGCGCAGGCGTCCCGAGCCTATGCGCTTCCAGATCGCCCGACCGGACGCTACGGGGTGCGCGGGACGGTGTTATCCCGCGTTGAAAAGGCTTTCGGCTGTTGCCGTGATGTTTGCGTCTGCTGTGTTCGTCTGTGCCGTCGTCAGCGTCTATGACGGTGACACTCTGACCTGCGAGAGCGGGGTGAAGGTGCGGTTGCGTGCCGTCGACGCGCCGGAAATCAGGGGATGCGGGGGGCGCCGCGGCCGGGTTTGCGTGGCGGGAGACCCCGTGGCCTCGAAGCGCCATCTGCAGAAACTTGCGCTCGGCAAGACTTTGCGCTGCCGAAAAGATGGAGGCATGTCATACCGTCGCCAGAATGCCTGGTGCAGTTCCGGTGGCATCGACTTGTCTTGTGCGCAGGTTCGCGCCGGCTATGCGACGCACGACCTTCGATACGATCGCGACCGAAGGCTTTGTCGACGGCCAAGCTAGGCTCTTTGGCGGTCGCTTCGCGTTCAGCAGGAACCTGCACGGCGCGAGCAAGGCGGCGTCGTGCTATGCGGACGCCCGTGGGCAAGATGAGGAGCGCTTATGTCGCTGGACGATGAGATCATCCAAACGCCGGACGGACCAATGACCTGGGCGCAATGGAAGAAGAAGCACCCGGTTCAGATCCCGTCGCGCCGTACCAAGGGCAAGAAGCTTCCGGTGAAGGTGAAACGCTTTACCGACGGCTGAGCGGCGGGCCCGAGCGCGCTTTCGGGCCACGCGCAGGCCTCACCCACTCCTGCTTACTTCTTTGGCGTAACCCAGACCGACACCGGCACCACGAACTTGCCTGGTGCCGGCTTGCCGACGTCGATGCGCTCGGCCTTGACCAGTTCGCCACTCTCGAGGGTAAAGGAACCCCGGGGTTTGGGCATGCGGCCGAACGCCATCTTCTGAATGGGAAGGCCCGTCGACGTGTTCATGATCGTAGCAATGATACTCATCGCACGCCGGTAGCCAGCCCGCCCGAGCGCGTCCAGCCGGCGTTGCGCGGTCGTGATCGACTGCCGGCGCGCAGTCGCCGTGAGGCGAATGCTGCATTGCATCCCGGGGCATTTCTGCTCTAGACGATCGATGTGGAACCAGCATTCGCCTCGATTCTGACGCTCTCGCTGCGCGGGACCCTGCGACTTATCGGCGGCCGCCGGGACTGACGGCTGCCCGGCGGCGGCATCGCTGTCGTTTTCCATTCAACAGGCTTCAGGAGGCGCACCGATGCTGCGCGACCCATCGATCAAATACCGCCCGTTCCCCGCAGTAGATCTGCCGGATCGGATATGGCCTTCGCGAACGATCACCAACGCGCCGCGCTGGCTTTCAACCGACATGCGCGACGGCAATCAGGCGCTGATCGATCCGATGAACGCGGAGAAGAAGCAGCGCTTCTTCGATCTGCTGGTGCAGGTTGGGCTGAAGGAGATCGAGATCGGCTTTCCGTCCGCCGGCGCGACCGAATTCGACTATATACGCGGCCTCGTCACATCGGGATCGATCCCGGAAGACGTCGTCGTCCAGGTTCTGACGCAGGCGCGGGATGATCTCATCGATCGATCGTTCGAAAGTTTGGAAGGCGCGCACACGGCCGTCGTCCACCTCTACAATGCCGTGTCGCCGGCGTGGCGCCGCATCGTGTTCGGAATGGACAAGTCGGGGATCAAGGATATCGCGATCCGCGGCATGACGAGGATGCGCGAGCAGGCCGAGCGCAGGCCCGGTACCGACTGGCGCTTCGAATATAGTCCGGAGACCTTTTCGACGGCCGAACTGGATTTCAGCCTCGAGGTTTGCGAGGCGGTGATCGAGGTGATCGAGCCTACTCCTCGAAAGCCGCTCATCTTCAACCTTCCGGCGACGGTCGAGGCTTCCACGCCCAACATCTACGCCGACCAGATCGAATGGTTCTGTCGTCACATCTCGCGCCGCGACAGCGTCGTCGTTTCGGTCCACCCCCACAATGACCGGGGTACAGGTGTGGCGGCCGCCGAATTGGCGATCCTAGCCGGAGCTGACCGCGTCGAGGGCTGCCTGTTCGGCAATGGCGAGCGTACCGGCAATGTCGATCTCGTAACCCTGGCGCTCAATCTCTACACCCAGGGTATCGACCCCGGTCTCGATTTCTCCGACATCGACGCGGTGGTCAGCATCGTCCAGCATTGCAACGCGCTGCCGGTCCATCCGCGGCACCCTTATGCCGGCGAATTGGTGTTTACCGCCTTCTCCGGCAGCCATCAGGATGCGATCAAGAAGGGCTTCGCGGCGCAGGCGCAGCGCAACGACGAATTCTGGGACGTGCCCTATCTGCCGATCGATCCGGCCGATCTCGGCCGCTCCTACGAAGCGGTGATCCGGGTCAATTCGCAGTCCGGCAAGGGGGGCGCCGCCTGGGTGCTGGAACAGGACAAGAAGCTCAAATTGCCCAAGCGGATGCAGGCCGATTTCAGCCGGCATGTGCAGGCCCATGCGGATGCGCTCGGCCGCGAACTCGCGGCGCAGGATATCTGGTCGGTGTTCCAGCAGGCCTATGCGCTGACCGGCGAGCAACCGCTGGTGCTCGTCGAATATGAGGGGCGCTCGATGGGGGAGGGGGATCGCCAATTCATCGGTCAGATTCGCTTCAATGGGCGCGAAGTGCGGCTCGCAGGGCGCGGCAACGGCCTTCTGTCCGGCGTGCTGCACGCACTGCAAGATGCCTGCGGCGTGAATTTCGACATCGCCGATTACCACGAACATGCGATCGGCCATGGCAGCGACGCACAGGCGGCGGCCTATGTCGAGTGCCGGACCCCCGCTGGTGCGACTTTCTTCGGCGTGGGCCTCGATACCGACGTCGCGAGTGCATCGGTCAAGGCATTGCTCAGCGCAGCCAACCAGGCGATTGCAACAGGCTGAGGGCTGCCGAGGCAGAACATTGACCGGACGAGGATATCTGACCTAGGTCAGGTAAATGAAGCTCGAAGATCCTGCCGCGCGCTTTCGGCGCTTTGCACGCGCCGTGACTTCGGAGGTCGGGGCGCTCAACAGCTCGTTCCTTGGCCGGGGCCGCCCACTCGGGGCCGCAAGAATGCTGAACGCGATCGGGCGTGGACGAAGCGACCTGGCCGACCTCCGATCCTATCTTGGGCTGGATTCGGGCCTCGCGAGCCGCCTGCTTCGAGAGCTCGAAGGTGAGGGGCTCGTCGCCACACGTCCGGATGCCGCGGACGGGCGGCGTCGTGTGATCCGTCTGACCGAGGCGGGGTGCCGGGAGTTCGATGCCTATGAGCGGCTGTCGAACAGTCGCGCAGAGGTCGTTCTTGCCCGCAGCCCGAACGCCCCGGCCTTGCTGGCGGCAATGGATCTGGTCGCGAACACGCTCGCCTCCGATCGCCTGTGCATTGACGAAGTCCATCCCCAGAGTTCCGAAGCGCTCTATTGCCTGCGCGAATATTATGCCGAGCTCGACAGGCGCTTCGAGGGCGGTTTCGAGGTGGCCCGGTCTCGAGATCCGGACTCGGGCGACATGGTCGCGCCGCGGGGCACATTTCTCGTCGCGATGATCGACGATCTTCCTCTCGGCTGCGTCGGGCTCAAACGTACCGGCGAGAGCTGCGCCGAGGTGAAACGGCTGTGGGTCTCCGGCTCGGCGCGTGGTCTCGGCATTGCGCGGGAGCTGATGGTGTCGGTTGAAGAGGCGGCGCTTTCGTTTGGTGTGCGCAAGCTGGTATTGGATACCAATCGCGCGCTCGAGGAAGCGTTGGCGATGTACCGGGCGTGGGGCTGGAGGGAAATCGCGCGCTTCAACGACGATCCCTACGCCGACTTCTTCTTCGAGAAAATGCTCGCCGGTTGAAGAAAGAAGTGGCCGTCACGTGACGGTGCTGAGTGCGATCTCGTAGCGCCAGACGTCGAGAGCGATTGTGCCCTCGCCAGTCTCGAGCAAGCTGGTGGTTACCGCCACACGTCGCCAACCGGCCTTTTCATAAAATCGCGCAGCGCGCATGTTGCCGATCGCACAGGCGAGCCATGCGGTTCCAAACCCATCGCGCACGAAACGCGCGAGACAATCCTGCATGAGAAGCGCCGCAACTCCCGTTCCGCGCCCTTCCGCGGCGACATAGAATTGATACAGTTCGTCGCCACTCACCAATGCGAAGCCGAGCGGCTTTTCGCAGTCGACCACCACGCGCACGTCTTCCAGTGCTGCTCGCAGCCGCTGCCGAAAACTCTCCAGAGTGCGGGCCCGCGCCAGCTCGACGGGCAAAAGGGAAAGATGGGCATCGCGCCAGCCATCGAGCCAGAGCTGCGCGAGTGCATCCACCTCCTCCATCTTCGCGTTGCGGATGCTCGGTTCCGCCACGGACATCGTCAGCGGCGCAGCAGAGGATTGGGGTGCTCTGCATCGAGCCCGCCGCTGCCGTAGGGACGCGTGATCACTTCCAGGACATGGCCGTTCGGGTCGTCGAAATATACCCCGCGGCCATCGTCCCAGTGATTGATGCTCTGCGGATCACGGTGAAAAGGATCGGCCCAGAACGGGATCTCGCAGGATCTGATTCGCGACAGGATTTCGTCGAATTCCGGCTCCGAGACGAGGAAGGCGAAATGCCGTGGCGTGATCGGCTCTTCGGTCTCGATGAGATCGAGGGAGGTCTCGCCGACCTGGACGATGGTGAAGTGGCCGAGCTGGCGTTGTGCATCGAGCCCGAGCGTCTCGGTAAGGAAACGAGCCGTTTGCTTCGCATCGTGCGCGTGCACGAGAATGTGGTTCAACGTCACCGCCATCGCACCAAATCTATCGTTCCGTTGCGCCGGGTCAATGTCGCCATCTCTTCTGCTAGGGGGCGCTCAGATTTGGCCTGTTGGGAGCGACGTGGAATGCCGACCATGGTGATCATCGACGATCCCGAGGACATGCGGGTAGCGGCCTATCGCGATGTTCGCGAGCGCGATCTCGTAGGCCGCGACGGGTTGTTCATGGCGGAAGGCCTGGTCGTTCTCGAAAAGATGCTGGCGAGCTCCGCCTTTCGCCCGCTGTCTCTGCTGATCGCGGCGAAACGGATCGACGCGCTGGCGCCGATGCTCGCGCAGGTGCCGGACGATGTGCCGATCTTCGCCGCCGCCCAGCCGGTGCTCGATGCCGTCGCCGGTTTCCCGCTCCATCGCGGCATCCTGGCGATCGGTCGGCGCATCGAAACGCCGAGCGCGGATGCGCTGCTCGGCAGTCTGGAAGGGGATTCGGACGTGCTGCTGCTCTCCGCAATCGCCAACCACGACAATATGGGCGGCATCTTCCGCAACGCCGCAGCCTTCGGCGTGAAGGCAATATTGCTGGATGCGGACTGCTGCGATCCGCTCTACCGCAAGGCAATCCGTGTGTCGGTCGGCGCGGCGCTGCTCGTGCCGTTTGCCCGCATAGAGCGCGGGGAGGATCCGCTCGCCCTGCTGGCGCGTCACGGTTTCGACACCATTGCGCTCAGCCCGACGGGGGCAAGCATGCTTTCGGACTATGCGCCGAAGCGGCGCAACGCCGTCCTCTTGGGAGCGGAGGGCCCTGGGCTGGCGCCGGAATTGCTCGCCCGTGTCGCCAGCGTACGGATCGCCATGGCAAGCGGCTTCGACTCGCTCAACGTTGCCACCACCAGCGGCATCGTTCTTCATCACCTCGCATGCTCCTAGGCCGCTGCAATGATATCGATTTCGACGAGCCACTCGGTCTCGAGGGTCTCGACAACGATTGCTGTAGTCGGGGTCCGCCGCGTTCCAAACAGCCTCAGCTAGGGCCGCTCCGCGTTCGTTCCGCGCGCCAAGGCAGGCAGCAATGGCCGCATGAAGCTGCGGTCGTAGCGCAAGACGCAGCCGCTTTCGTCGCGGAGGCGATCCGCCGCGATGAACGCCGGATCCACCCCGAAACCTTTTCGATATCGCTCGTAGGCAGCAAGGCTTTCGAAGCTGAAGAGGGCAAGTGCCCGGTCGCTCGCGCCTTCGGACGGGAGGAAATAGCCGTGGTGAACGCCGCCATGTTCGGCGACCAGCGTCATCCACGCTTTGGCGAAGGCTTCGAAGGCGTCGAGCTTCGCGGGCGAGATCACATAATCGACCACGCAGGTGATCATGCCCGCAGCCTTTCCCCACTATGTTCCGAACGCGCCGCTGGGGCGCAGCCGGTCGCTGTCGGCAAGGCGGGGCAGGGCGGCTTCGGGGGCACGATCGGGCGCTCCTGCGGATCGCCAGGCTGCAGGAGATGGATGGCTGAGCCGCTCGCTCCCGCACCCAGGCCCGGCTTTAAGACCTGGCTGCCATCATAATGGCCGCCATTCTGTCGCCGGAACGGGATCGGCGTCTCGGTGAAGAGGCCCTCAAGCCGTGTCCGATACGCAGCCGCGGTATCGGTCCAACCTTCGGCGGAAAGCCGATCCGCCTCGTAGACCGTAAATGGCGGCAGCACCGCCATGCCGGGATAATAGAGAATGCCGTGCTGGATGGGCCACAACACATCGTCCAGCGCGCCGTTCACCCCACGCGTCGAATAATGCGGTTCGCGTCCACCGATGGTCAGCGAGAGCATTGCGCGGCGGCCGAGCAGCCGACCTTCGCCGAAGCGATCGCCCCAATGCTCGCCGTCATGCCTGCCGACTCCATAAGCGAAGCCGTACGCGAAAACGCGCTCGACCCAGCCCTTCAGGATCGCCGGCATGGAATACCACCACAGCGGGAACTGAAAGATCACCGCGTCGGCCCACAGCAATTTCTCCTGCTCGGCTGCGACGTCGGGTGCCTGTGTGCCGGCCAGGAAGGCCTCCTTTGAGGCTTGCCCGTAGAAGAGCCTCTTCTCGCCGTCCACGGCAGGGAAATCCCCGTGATCCGCAGTCGGCTTCCAGCTCATCGCGTAAAGATCGGAAACTTGGACCTCATGGCCTAGGCGCGTCAGCGTTTCGACGGCGACATCCCTCAGCGACCCGCTGAGCGAACGCTGCTCCGGATGAGCATGGACGATGAATACGTTCACGATCTGGTCTCCAACCTGTCGGAGTACGGCCTGGAGTTCAGGACCACTCACTTCGCTGGAGAGATGCGGCTTCCAATGATATCAGGCAAATTGCATGTTTGGATGTGTTTTATCGATATGTCGGATATCAGAGCTTTTGATCTGAATCTTCTTCGCACGTTCGATGCTTTGATCGACGAGCGCAGTGTCACGCGCGCCGCCGGCCGCCTCGCCCTCAGCCAGCCGGCGGTGAGCGCCGCTCTCGCCCGCTTGCGCAGCGCGCTCGGTGATCCGTTGTTCGTGCGTGCCCAGCGTGGCCTGCTGCCGACGCCGCGAGCGTTGAGTCTGGCCGAGCCCGTCAAGAGGTTGCTCAAGGACGTCGAGACGATCGTACGGCCGTCCGAGTTCGATCCGGCATCGGCGCATTTCAAGCTCTCGGTATCGGCGAGCGACTACACGCAGCGCGTGCTGCTGACCCCGTTTCTCGCCGTCCTGCAGAGGGAAGCGCCGGGCGCGCGGCTCGCGGTGCGAGCGCTTCAGGGTGCAAGGCTAAGCGGGCTCATCGCCCGCGGAGATCTCGATCTTGCCTTGTTGACACCGGAGGAGGCGCCGCCGACCCTTCTCGCGCGCCGGCTTTTCGTGGATCGCTATGTCTGCGCGATGCGCCGCGATCACCCGGCCGCCGGCGGGAACCTTGACCTCGATCGCTTCTGCGCGCTGGATCACGCCCTTGTCTCGCCCGATGGGGGCGGGTTTCGCGGGCCGGTCGACGCAGCACTCGAAGCACTTGGGCGAACGCGGCGCGTCGCGGTGTCGGCGCCGAGCTTTCTCGGGTTGCTGGAGGTGATCGAGCAGACGGATCTTGTCGCAGCCGTTCCGGAGCGTTTGGTTCGAAAGGCACCAAATTTAGTGGTGTCCGCATTGCCGGTCGAAGTTCCGGGTTTCACGATCATCGGCGCATGGCATGAGCGGACGCGCCACGATCCCGCGCAACGCTGGGTCCGGCGTCGGCTAGCGCTGTTCGCGGAGTCGCTGGACGGGTGACCGTCAGCCATTGAGCCTCTTCGCGCAGGATGAAGGCGCGTCGCACCAGCTCAACGCGCGTCGCTGATCGTGCAGCAACAAGCCAGCGGCTTCACGGGAATACGATCCGCATGTGGCGCCGGCCATCGAGGTTCCAGCCGATGTCGCCGCGGACGTCGCTTGAGCGGGATCGACGAGCAGGCTGCCACTGCCGTCCGGGCAGGCCTGGCCGGGTAAAAAGATTTCCGGCCGAAACCGAGATCACGGAGGCGAGATGGCGGGGTCGGAAAGGCACCCGTCCACAAGGAGCCGCAATATTCGATCCGTGGCGCGAAGCTCGAGCACCTTGCCGGCCAGAATGTCGGCCGCAGCCCGCGCATCGGTCGGAAGCGTGCCCGCAACGCCCACCTCCGGCGGAATGTCCTCGCGGGCAACGCAGGCGACTGGCACGGGCATTCGCACCGGCACGCGGCCACGGGTGCCGCAAGCGCAGAGCAAGCATGTGGCGAGGATCGCCAGTGATGCTCCGCCACTGCCTCGGCGTTCGGTGACGACCCGATCTTCTCTCGATGAAAGTTCTTTGGTCAAAGCAACGGTCCTTTCCGCCGGCCGAGGATGGCCGACACGGAGCTGCAGTGGATGCGCTACAAGCCCTTCGCGTTGCGAAGTGTCTCGCTGATCGTGCACGGGCTTCCCTGCGGGCGCGGTAGACGCGCGGATGCTCTCAGCGCTTCGGCCTGAACTTCGTGCCGGGCGTTGGCGCTCCGCGCCTCGGCAAGCGCTGCCTTGGTCTGGGCCCGCCGACGCACGCCTTCGGCGTTCAACGCTTTGATCATCGCATTCTGCTGGTCGATCGCGGCACTCGCCACGATCAGCCGCCTCTGGAGCTTGGTCGCGTGACGTTGCTCCGCCTTGAGGCATAGCCACAACACCATGGTCAAAAGTAGCAGCAGTGCGCAGAAAGCGGGCGCCGCGTGGCGCCGAATAGCGCCGGCTATGGCCAGAATGTGCATCACCGGTCTCCGCACAACTTGGTCTTGTTGAGCGCCCGCGAAAGCGTCAGGCCCGATCCGTTGCCGGCGCTGACGATCCCAACCAATTGTCCGGCTTCGTCCACGATCGGACCGCCGGACATGCCTGGGAAGACGAGACCGCGGAGCTGCGAAAGCCCGCGAAGCGCCTCATCCCGGATCTCGATGCCGTCCGTTCCGTGGAGCCGTTGAACGACCAATTTCCGGCCATGGGCAAACCCCACGGCAAAATAGGAGAAACCCGTCACAAATCCGGCGCATGTCGGGGGGACACGGATCGACGATGCCGCCGCGGTGCGGACAATGGCTATGTCGCGCGCGCCGTCTTCATGGACCAGCTCTACGGGAACATCGTCGATCGTGCAGGCACGGCCGGCGACGACATGATCGGCGGTGAGGACGAGATTGCCGTCGATCCGCACCCCGGATCCCACGACCGTCTCGCAAACGATCCGTTCGACGGTGTCGAGCTCGATGAAGAAGAGGGAGGGGATTGCCTCATTGGTCGGCGCTGGCGCCGCGCCCAGAAGCAACGCAAGGAAAGCTCGCTTCATACTTGTCTCCCGTGGCGTGATGTTTGGTTTGCAGACTTCAGCTTGGGGCGCCGGCGCGCCGCGGCGGGTGCGGAAAGGTCGGTCCGTTGGTTCGCGCCAGCCACTTCCGATATCCGCGAGGTGGCTGCGGAGGCGCGTGCTGGGGGATGTGCGGAATGTCCTGGACGCCGCAGCAGGCGGTGAAGCGCATCAGCTTCGGCGAGTGGCTCCAGCCTTGCCGGACTCCCTCAGCCACGCGGAGACGTCGAAGCTCGGACATGCCTTCGCTACCTTCGGGAAGTCCCGATGTCCGCAGATCCTCGCCTTCGGATGCTTGGCGCGCAGTTGCTCGACCAGCGTCAGCATGGCCCCCTTTTGAGCCGGCGTGCGCGTGTCCTTCGGGTTCATCTTCGCATCGACCCCGCCAGCATAGCAGATGGCGAGCGTATCGAAGTTGGGCGCGACAATGTTTTCCGCCGCCGCCGGTCTGGCTCCAGCTCGAGACCAATTTGCCCTGGCCCCCGATCGATGCCCAGAGCGCCCTGCAATGCTCGATCGCGTGGCGCTGCGGGTCATCGAACCCGGCTCCGCCCTCGGCCAGCCAGCGATCGGCGACGTTCGGGTACAGATTGCGCAGCACCTTGGTCATCTTCTGCCGGCCGCCGCCGAGCTCCCCGGACAGATCGACCACCGTCGTCTCCCGATATGTGCCATGCTGCGCGGCGAAAGCGTTGATCAACGGTTCCTGTGCCGCGGGCTTGGTCTTCCTGCGTTTGTCTTTCGTCATCTTGGCCTCCATGCCTGTTGGTGCCGGACGTCGGTCCGGCTTTGTCTCGTTTCCGCCGGTGCACGGCCAACCGCGCTGCCGCGGCGTTCGTCCGCGAAGGTTGCTCGTGCGGAGCGTCGGTTCGGCGATGCGGGTGTTTGGCTTGAGCAGCCTGGGGAGCTGCGGCGTTGGTGAAAGCCGAGCCCGATAGTGCGATAGTGCAAAAAGCATCATGAGAAAGCAAGTGCTTTTTGCACTATCGATGCTATTGCAGGCGAATGACGACACCCAATCAGCGCCTGAAGCTCGCCCGCGCCAAAAGGTTCGAGCGGGCGATCGATGCGGCCAGGGCGATGGGGGTTCCCGTTGCCACCTATAACCAGCATGAGAATGGCCTGCGCGGCTCCGGGAGCATCCCGCGGAGGGCCGCGGAGCGCTACGCCGCGTTCTTCGGCGTTTCGCTCGATTGGCTGCTCACCGGACGCGGCGCTGATCCCGCAGCGGACGATCCGCTCCCTAGTGAAGCGGAGCTGGAAAGGATGGTCGAGATTGCGATGCTGGAGCTTCCGGCCGGTGCACGGCTCGCGGACTTTCCGCATATCGTCGGCCCAGCGCTGCATGCGCAGCTAGTGCAATTTCGATCTGCTCACGGAGTGCGGTCGAGCCCGGACGCAGCGACCGTTCCCGGCACAGACGCTCGATCTCGTGCGCCCACCAGCCCAGGCGCGAGGGCAGGATAGCGCATTCCATGGGACAGGACGGACATCCTGCTTCGCAGGCGGGCTCCTGAAGGAGCAGATGGTTTCGGACGGGCACGACTCGACTCTCCTGTTCTCACTTTGTTCTATACAGAAGTCGCGAAAATCGCAAGGATTGATGCCTCCATTCTGGCGCCGATTGCACGCGGGATAGACCAGCCAACCGCTGACTTGCGGGCTTTTCGATCGGGGATGATGCGTTTCGCACTTGACTCTGAGGCGTGCATTGTGCATCAAGTTTGTCTGGTTCTTGGGAGCATAAGCGATGGCTGCACAGGAAGAGCAAGGGCCGACAGCGTTGGCGGCCGCGGACGAACATGCAGGATCGCTCTCCGCTTGGGAGGCCGCGATCGCACCCACGTCCAGTCCGTGGATCATCGAGTCCGGAGGTGACGCGACGGTCGTGCGAGCCGCTGCATCGGGGCGGAAGATTGCCGCAACGGGGATGTGCCGCCTGCCGCCCCGACGGCGGAGCGAATCGCGCGAAGCCTATCAGCGGAGATTTTGCCGGCATCGATCCGAGAACGAGGCCAATGCGCGCCTCATCGCGGCCGCTCCCGATCTGTTCGACGCCCTGCAGGCCTGCGTCACTGCTGGAGCCGCCGAGGGCGTGGCAATGAGCCCAGCCGTTGCCGCCCGGGCTCGGGCGGCCCTCGCCAGAGCCTGCGGCCGGAATTTGGACAGGGCGGGCATCGGGCCCTCCGAACCCGGCGCGCGGCGCCAGGCATGAAGTACGCAACCTTCACCAGCGATGGCCGGGCCTCTCCGCTGGCATGGGGAGAAGAGCCGGACCGCCGCAGCGATCGCGAGAAGCTCCTCGAGGCCATCGACCGCCATCTGCTCAACGCCGCATCGTTGGGGCGTCTCTGCGCCTCCGCGCAGCAGATCGACGAGGTGGCGTTTGCCGCTGCCGAGAAAGCCCGCGAGGACAGCGAGGCCCAGCTCGTCCGGCTCGTCGAAGATGTCGTGCTGGTGCCTTATGATCGGTTGCTCAAGGCTATGATGGCCTGAGCAAGGTGCCGTTCGTCGGCCTGCGCCGGCCTGCCTCTCTCGCCTTGCCGTTGCTGTCTTCGAAGCGTCGGTCTCAGGCGAGGCAGACCAGGAGATCGGCAAGTTCGCCTGCCAGAGTGTCGTCGGGCACCTCGAGCGCGCTGAAGATGCTGGCGATCGCTTCCTGTCGCTCCCGGCGGCGACTCTCGGCGGCATGGGCCAAGCCGCTCTTGTCGCCGAAGAGCTGGTCGAGATATTCGGAAGCAAGGCGTTGGTGCGCAAGCGCGGCTTCCGGACCGGCGCAGGCGGCATGCGCAGCCTCCGTCTCGGCACGCAGAAACAGGTAATCGGAGTCCGGAACGTCGGATTTGGGCACAAGTCCCATGGCTCGCCTCTTCAACACGCACACTCGGCATTTACGGATCGCTAATTTTGGTTAAGAAATAGTTAACGCCCCCCCCCCCTGTTGGGGAGGAAAAGGCGCTGGCCTGAGCGGGCGGCGGGGGAATGAGGCTGCCCGCGGACTCGCCGGAGATGAGCCCGCATCGACACGCTTCGGGCACAATCGTCTTGCGCGCCTGCACATTTTCTCCATCCTGGCCGCGTCACCTCTGCAAACCATCGTACGATCAGACCGGCTGAAACCGGCTAATGCGCCGAGAGCCGGCAGCTGCAAGGGAGATGGCACATGACGGGACAACGGAACATCGCACGGGGCGGGATCAACTGGAGGCTGATTGGTTGGACGGTCGCAGCCGCCTTGCTGCTGATGCCGGTCCTGGCCATGCAGGCCACGCCGGAAGTTGCCTGGGGGCCGGGCGACTTCGCGGCATTCGCGCTCGTTTTGGGGGGAGCGGGCCTCGCTTGCGAGTTCCTGATGCGCAAGGCCGCGAACCCGTCCTACCGCGCCGCCAGCTGTGTGGCAGCGGGCGCCGGCCTTCTTCTTCTCTGGGCGAATGCCGCCATCGGCCTGATCGGATCGGAGGGAGAGAATGCCAATCTGCTCTATTTCGGGGTGCTTGCAATTGCCGTCGTCGGCGCCGCAATCGGAGGCTTCCGTGCCCGTCGCATGGTGCACGCTTGCGTCGCTGCCGCGCTTGGGCAGGCTGCGGTACCGGTGATTGCACTGTCCGCCGGCTGGGCGTCGGTCGAGATGGTCGGATCCGCTGACGTCCTGATGGTCAGCGGCGGCTTCATTGCGCTTTGGCTCGTCGCGGCAGCCTTGTTCCGCAAGGCGGCGCAGAGCGCGCAATAGGCGGGCAGCCGCACGTCGGACGAGTCGAAGGACGCTGCTCTTCCGCGACAATGTCGAGCCAGTTCGGCCCCAACCGGCTCCTCCTCATGATGGAAATCTCGGGTGTGATCGAGAAGTGGCAGATGATGGCCGGTGCTTCGCCGCGGCACGTGCATGTGCTAAGCGCGCCTGGCACGCGGATCGCTCCGCATTGGGAAGACAGCCGATGATGGCGTTCAAGGTCCTGCTTCCGCTCCTCGGTGCCGCGCCCGTGACCGCCGACGGCGCCCTCACGGCTCCCGAGCGCATCGCGGCGGCAAAGGCGGCGGGCTTCCGTGTTCAGGGCGCGAACATCTTCAACGAATGCGATGCCACAGCCGACATGATCTCGTTCGAGCGGCAGGATCTGAATGGTGATGGCGTCGACGAGATCGTCGTTGCCGATGGCGGCGCCTGTTACGGCGCTGCGGGTGCGATGTTCGTCGTCCTTCGCAAGGTCGATACCGTTTGGCAGCCGGTCCTGACGGCACGGGGGATCATGTCGCCGCTTCCGGCACGGCACGATGGCTGGCGCGACATCGAGATCGGCGGCCCCGGCTTCGGCAAGATTCCGGTCGCGCGCTGGAACGGCGCTCGATACGTCTACTGAGCACGGCATCCAGTGCGGCCTATTCACCATCAATATGTTCAGGCTGCGCGCGAATGTGAGCTTGGAGCCGGGCGGCGGCAATGCGCACGCGGCTGAGCATATGCCTCAGGAAGCGGCGCTATCCGTCTGCCGAGGATGCGCTCGCGGCAGCGTGCCGCGATGGGCTCACGCTCAGGCCTTATCGCTGCGATCGCTGCCTGCAGTACCACCTGACGAGCCGAACCCGGGGCAAATGGTTCCCTCGCCGCGATCTTGGCCCGTCCACGCCTTCGTCGTAAATGCCCGTTGCACGGGCCCGCGCCTGGCGGAGATCGCCCCAGAGCGCCATCGCCGCTATCCGGCCCGGGAGAGGCAGCGACTATCCGCGGCCGTTCGACCTTCCGCTCGCCGGTCGGGAGGTCCGCAACCGGGCAACAACCGGTGGACTTAGGATTTCGTCGCCAATCATGTCATCGTCCCGCAGTGCTGCTGGCGATGAGCATGCCGGAAGCCTCGACGGTCCACTATTCCGACGTGGACCTTATCTGGAGGCCCGCCGGTGATCAGCAGCATCGCGACGGAACGCCCCATCGCGGTGAGCCTTGGGGGGCCGTGACCCGCGCCGACTTATCGATATGTCGTCTGTAAGGCATCCAGGGCGGCGAGGGCCGGCTCCGCCAGCGCCGCCGGCACGAACAGATGATCATGATGATAGGCGGCGATCACGTTGCACGGGATATCGCATGCCGCAAGCGCAGCCGACACGGCGGCGGTGAGGCCGACACCGTCCAGCGCCGAATGGACCCCCAGCGTGATCTGCCGCATCGGCTGCGCGCAGTCGAAGCCGAGCTCGAGAGCATCCGCCAGCGCCAGTACGAAGGAATGGCCTTCGGCTTCCATGAACATGGCGACGGCCAAGCCCCAGCACCTGTCTGCCAGCGCCGCGTCGCGCGTGCTGCAGAAGATGAACTCTCCTTCCCGCAGCAGCGGCGTCATCGCCGCGATCATCGCATCCCGGTCCCGGACGATCGATCCCAATGAGGCATCCTTTCTTGAACTCTGGACCCGAGCCTTGGCGCAATGGGTGAAGCCCACTGCCGGATTCCTAGGCGTTTGCGCCGCCGATTTCGAACTCCGCTTGCCCGCGCCTGCGGCGTTTCTATGCTGCAAGGATCGATGGGAGAAGGGGACGTGTTTCGAATGCCGCTCCGTTATGCACTCTGCGCGTTCCTGGCCTTCTCGCTCGCTGCCGCGGCACCATCTGCTGATGGGCCGGTGGTGGCAACCCGCAGCGGCCGGATCCAGGGGCTCGATCAGGGCGCCGTCCACGCATTCCTCGGCATCCCGTTCGCCGCGCCGCCGGTCGGCGAAAACCGCTGGCGTTCGCCGCAGCCCATCCGCGCGTGGTCGGGGATCCGTTCGGCCGAAGCGTTCGGCGCAAGTTGCTGGCAGGCCGTCTCGCCGGAGGGCTTCGGCCCGTGGAGCCGCGAATATGTCGTCCAGGGGAATGTCAGCGAAGACTGCCTGACGTTGAACGTCTGGAGGCCTGCGGCGGCGGTTCAGGGCCGCCGCCCGGTGCTGGTCTTCATCCACGGCGGCGGCTTCAACTCGGGCGCGGGGTCGATCCCGATCTACGAGGGGCGGGCGCTCGCGTCCCGCGGCATCCTGGTGGTGACAGTGAACTACCGGGTGAATGTCTTCGGCTTCCTGGCGCACCCCGATCTGACCCGCGAAGCCGGCCGCTCGGTGCCGACCAATTTCGGCCTGCAGGACATCATCGCCTCGCTCCGCTGGGTGCAGGACAATATCGCCAGGTTCGGAGGCGATCCCGATCGGGTGACGATCGCCGGCCAGTCCGCGGGCTCGAGCGCGGTCCACGATCTGATCGCCGCGCCCGCCGCCCGCGGTCTGTTCCACCGCGCCATCGCGCAGAGCGGTTTTCCGGGCCGACGGCCGCTGCCCACATTGGCCGAGGCGGAGAAGGATGGTCTCGCCTTCGCCGCGGACAAGAGGGCCCCGACGCTCGCGGCGCTTCGCGCGCTCCCGCCTGAGGCGTTGCAGGCTTCCCGGGGCGGCAACGTCATCCGCTTCGCTCCGGTGATCGACGGGCGGCTGCTGCCGCTCTCGCCCGATGTGGCGCTGCGCACGAAGCGTGCGACGGTGGTTCCGGTGCTGGCCGGCTTCACCGCGGACGAAGACAGCGCCCTGGCGCGTGATTACGGCTCCGCAGATGCCGCTGTCCTCGAGCAATTGATCCGGGAAACGGCCGGCGAGGCCGCCCCGGTCGCAACCTCTCTGTATCCGGCTGCGACCGAAGCCGAGCGGGCGCGATCCAACGTCCAGCTTCATCGCGATCGATGGGCCGCCTTGCTCTACAGATGGGCCGCCGACCGTGCCCGGTCCGGCAAGGCTTCGACATTCGGCTATCTGTTCAGCCGGGTCGCGCCGGGGCCGCAATCGGCCCGCTGGGGCGCCTTCCACTCGTCCGAAATCCCCTATGTGTTCGGCACCCTCGATGCCGCGCCCGAACGCGGCTTCACGGCAGCGGACCGTGCATTCTCGGATCGTGTCTCGGCCTATTGGGTGAACTTCGTCACATCGGGAGACCCCAATGGTCCGGGCCTGCCCGCCTGGCCCGTGTTACGGCTCGAGGATCCGCACATCCTGCGGCTCGGTGATCCGCTCGCCCCAGATCGGCTGCTCTCGCCCGAAAAGCTGAACTGGGTGCGCGCAAGCATTGCTCCGCAGACGAAGTGAGGCTCGCCAGCTTTGGGCACGAAACGAGGCCTTCGTGGACGGGAGGGCGGGCTGATCCTCAGCGATGCCCTCGGGGGCAAGGGAGCATGCGATGCGGGCGAACGATGATCTGAGGGCGGAATATCTGCTGATCCAGGCGCAATATGAGGCTTATGATCAGCGCGCATTGACCTTGAAGGGGTTCGCGACCCCGCTGCTCGGCGCCGGCCTGGCGGTCGGAGTCGGCGGGGAAGACAGCTTGGTTCTGCTCGGCACCGCCTTCGTAGCTGCGGCGCTCTGGCTGCTGGAGGCAATGTGGAAGAGCTTCCAATATTGCTTTGCCGCCCGGATCGAGGCGATCGAGGCCTGGTATCTCGGCGAAGGCGACGAGCATTTCCCGCCCTTTCAGATCTTCACCGAATGGGGCCGCGCGTGGAGATCGCACTATCGAACGTGGCGCGCATTGCCGCCTATCTTGCGGCTCGGCTTCGTCGCACTGCCATATGCGGTCGTGATCGCCTTCTCGCTCCTTGCCATCGCGGTGGTCGAGTTCGGTCGAATCGCTGCCTGATATTGGATCGGCCAAGGGGCCGGGTGTGGACGAACATGGGCCGCCACCTTATCTGCGCCGGATCATGAACCATCGCGTCTTCCTTTTCCGCGATCCATCGCGCGGGTCTGCGCTGTCGGCGGCACATCGATGCGGCGATATTCCGCGTGCTTGCGTCCCCGCGGCAGAGGGCACGGCGTGACCGAGGCCGCATTGCCGATCCGTGTCGTCGCACTCTACAAGTTCACGCCGCTCCGCGATCTGGATGCCATTCGGGACGCGCTCGACCGCCGTTGCCACGCGGAGGATATCAAGGGGACGTTGCTGCTCGCCGACGAGGGGATCAACGGCACGATTGCAGGAGCCGACGACGCGATCGAGCAGGTGCTCGGCGACATTCGTGGCCTGCCGGGCTGCGCGGACCTGGAGATCAAGGACTCGCGCGCGAAAGCGCCGCCCTTCCTGCGGATGAAGGTCCGGATCAAACGCGAGATCGTGACGATGGGCAAAGCCGATGTCGATCCGTTGCGCGGCACCGGCCATTATGTCGCACCGGAGGACTGGAATGCGCTGATCGACGATCCCGACACGATCGTCATCGACACGCGCAACGATTACGAAGTGGCCGTCGGCACCTTCGCCGGCGCGATCAATCCTTGCACGAGAAGCTTCCGCGACTTCCCAAGCTGGTTCGAAGCGCATCGGGAGATGCTCGAGGGGGAGGGGGGCCGCAGACCGAAAATCGCGATGTTCTGCACGGGTGGGATACGCTGCGAGAAATCGACTGCATTCCTGAAGAGCGAAGGGCTCGACGAGGTCTACCATCTGAAGGGCGGCATCCTCGCTTACCTCGAGACGATCCCGTCCGATCAGAGCCGCTGGCAGGGCGACTGCTTCGTGTTCGACGAACGCGTGACCGTCGGACATGGTCTGCAACCCGGCGACTACGTTCTTTGCCGGGCCTGCCGGATGCCGGTCGGGCCGGAGGAGCGTGCCTCTCCGTTCTATGTCAGCGGGATCAGTTGTCCCGCCTGTCACGCCGACCGGACGGACGCGCAGCGCGAACGCTATGCCGAGCGCGAGCGCCAGGTCCGGCTCGCGGAGGCGCGGGGGGAAGCGCACGTCGGCGCGGCGATTGCGGACCGTGATCCTGACTGAGCCTTTGCTCTACAGTTTCCGGCGCTGTCCCTATGCGATTCGTGCCCGGATGGCGCTTGCGGTCAGCGAGACGGCCTGTACGATCCGCGAGGTGTCGCTGAGAGACAAGCCGGCAGACCTGATTGCCGCCTCGCCCAAGGCCACCGTTCCCGTCCTCGTCCTTGCCGGCGGGAACGTGCTCGATGAAAGTCTGGACATCATGCGGTGGGCGCTGCGCCGCAACGATCCCGAGCGGTGGCTGGACGGCGACGATGCCGGGCTGATTACCGCCAACGATGGTCCCTTCAAGCACCACCTCGATCGCTACAAATATCCGGACCGCTTCGGGTCGAATCCAGCCGCGCATCGCGCTGCGGGGCTCGATATCCTCGCCGCCCTGGAAGCGCGCTTGATCGGCAGCGCCTGCCTCTGTGGGCAAACGCGATCGCTCACCGATGCCGCGATCCTGCCCTTCGTCCGTCAGTTCGCCGCAGTCGATTTCGCCTGGTTCGAAGCGCAGACGCTGCCGGCACTTCGCCGCTGGCTGAAGAGCGAGCTTGCCTCGCCGCTCTTCGTGCAGGTGATGAGTCCGGTACGATGAAAGGCCGTTCAGGGTCGGTCGTCGTGCGCGGCCGCTCGCGGCCGGTCGGCAACGGGTGAGGCGAGGCGCGCCGTCAGTCCGACGAAGACGAGAAACGCGATTTGGCTCAGCAGGAACGGATCGTTGACGACGGCATCGAGAAACCCGCGCGTATCCCGATGAGCTGACACGAACCACAGATTATGCACGACGTTCGAGGCGATGATCGCCATCGTTCCCGCAATCCCGATCCTCGGCCGGAGGAAGAGCAGAAACGCCGCGAGCGGATCGAGCAATGTCAGGCTGCTCCAATAGGCAGCCGTCGGCCAGGGCAGGTGCTCCGGCAACCACCCCTGAGCAAGAATCGAACGCACGTGGTTCATCGTCGCGCCCGCGAGGCAGGCTGCGTACAGGCTTCGAATGATGAGGCTGCGCGCGAACATCGCTTTCGCTAACCTATCGCGGTCCCCGCGACGAGCGTCGGACTGGCAGTTCGTTTCACCTCAAAAACGATAGCTGCCTGCGAATGGCACGTTAAGGAGGCCGCATGAATACGATCTTCCCCGACGGCAAGCCACGCTGCAAGTGGGCCGAATCGGCACCCGAATTCCTCGCCTACCACGACCGGGAATGGGGCTTTCCAGTCGCCGACGATCGCCGGCTGTTCGAGAAGATCTGCCTCGAAGGCTTCCAGTCGGGCCTGAGCTGGCGCACCATCCTGAACAAGCGGGAACGCTTCCGCGCCGTCTTTGCCGGATTCGATTTCGACGCGGTTGCAGGCTTCGGCGAAAAGGATGTGGAGCGGCTGCTCGCGGATCCTGGGATCGTGCGCCACCGCGGTAAGATCGAGGCGACGATCAACAATGCCCGCCAGGCGGTGGAACTGGTGCAGGACGCCGGATCGCTCGCCGCCTATTTCTGGCGCTTCGAGCCCGATCCGGCGGGTCTTGCCGCACCCCAGACCGCCTCGACCTCGGCCGTGTCGGTCGCGCTCTCGAAGGATCTGAAGCGCCGCGGCTGGCGCTTCGTCGGACCGACCACCGTCTATGCGTTCATGCAGGCGATGGGTCTGATCAACGACCATGCCGAGCACTGCGCCGTCCGGGGTGAAGCAGCGAACGCACGCATGGGTTTCGTGCGGCCGGTGTAAGCCGGGACACATCCTCCGCTCGCGGTCCTGATCCTGGTGCGCGGCTGCTCGCCGACCGCCTGCGCGACGTGGTGGCGTCTCGATGACGAGCGTCCACCAAGACCGTCTCCCGGAGGCAAGCCTGCTTCTGCTCCGGTGAGGCTCAGCGTGCCTAGGCCCGGAGCGCGGCCACGGAGCTGCCAGAGCTCTCGTCGAGCGCCTTGATCCGGCCCATGTGCAGGGCCGACAAACGCATATGGGCCTCTGCGACCGATCGGTGCTCCGCCTGATAGGCAAGGTCCATCTCGATGCGCGCGCGTTCCAGATGATAATGTTTGTCTCTGTCGGACAGCATTCTCATCGCCGCGCTTACCGCATAAAGGATGTACCTGCCCGCTGACGCGCAACTGCATCAAGAAGCTAAAGAATTTTCTCGGAACCGCCCGCCGTCGTTGACCCGGCCGGCGATCCTCGCACGTCGATCCTTTGCCTGATCTGGATCAGGCAAATATCGGCGGTCGGCTGTGCAACCGGGCCACCCGGCTACCGTTCGGCGACTCGATGCCCTTCGAAGCGGGCTGGAGGTCGGGAGGCATGGCATGCGGCTCGTGAACACGGTGATGGTCGTCCTGGCGTTGCTCACGGTGGGTGGCGCACTTTCGGGCTGCGCCGCGCCGACCCATCTTCGTGCTTCGGACGGCGCCCGCATCCAGGGCCGAACCTATGTCGTCGTCGGTGCATCGAGCGGCTTCGGGCGCGGTGTTGCGGAGCGGCTCGGTGCAAACGGTGCCAATGTCGTGCTCGCCGCCCGCCGCGCCGAATTGCTCGAGGAGGTCGCCGGCCAGGTGCGCAGCGCCGGGGGCACCGCGCTGGTGGTGCCGACCGATGTCGGTCGGCCGGAAGACGTTGCTCGGCTGGCGGAGGCGGCGCTCGCGCGCTTCGGACGCATCGACGTGTGGATGAACATCGCCGGCGTCGGCGCGATCGGCCGCTTCGAAGAGATCCCGATCGAGGATCATAGCCGCATCGTTCAGACCAATTTGAACGGTGTGATCTACGGCAGCCACGCGGCGTTGCGCCAGTTCAAGGCGCAGGGCTACGGCATTCTCGTCAACATGGGATCGGTCGAAAGTCAGGTGCCGCTCGCTTACCATTCCTCCTACGCCGCCACGAAGGCGGGGGTCTGGGCGCTCGGGCGGACCCTGAACGAGGAGTTGCGCCTCGCCGGCGTCGGCAAGACGATCAAGGTGGTGACGGTCATGCCTTGGGCGGCGGATACGCCCTTCTGGTCCCACGCCGCCAACTATTCGGGGCACAAGCCGCGCATGATCCTCATGGACGATCCGGACAAGGTTGCCGAAGCGATCGTGTGGGTTTCCCTCCATCCGCGGGAGGAACTGCCCGTCGGATGGAAAGCGCAGACCGCGTCGACCTTCCACACCATTCTGCCCGATCTCACCGAGCGCATTTCAGCCGACATCGTTCACCGAGAGATGGCCAAGGGCAGCCCGGATCCGGCCACGACCGGCGCGGTTCACCGCCCGATGGAGGAAGGCCGCGGCGTCGAAGGCGGCGTGCGCAAGCGCATGGACCGGGAGGACAAGGCGCGAAAGCAAAGCGGGCCGCGGTGACGGCGCTCGGGGCGGTGCGGCTCGGCAGATTCCTCTTTCGCGAGCGATGCTCCGGCGAGACGCTGGCCGATCAGGACGCGCGCGAAGCAGCCGTGGTGGCAAGGGTTCCGAGGCGCGCCTTCAAAGCGTCTCGATCCCCGCCGACGCGGCTGGTCACCACTACGACCGTATTCGCACCCTTCTGAACGGCCGCAACGGCGACGTCCTGAACGACGTTCGGGCTTTCCGCGCGGCTGGCGATGATCACCTGGCCGCCTGCGTCGAAAGGCTCGCGCGTGAGCTTGGTCTGCTTGAACGGGTCGACCACGCCCGCTTCGAACGTGCCGAGCTCATCGTCGACCGTGGATTCGGAAATCCGCACCTGGAACGTCCTTCCACCCGGTCCGTCACCCCAGTCGCACGCGCGGATACCCTGCTTGGCGAGGCTCTCCTCCTGGGTTGCCGCGGTCACGTCCGGGAAGGCGGCCTTTGCTTCTGCCATGGTGAGCAACGCGCACGCGCCTTCTCCGGATGTCGCATCCGCCGCCTCGGACTTCGCAGCCGCAGTTGCCGAAGCATTGCCGGCTCCGCTCTCGTTCCCCGAACCGCATGCCGTGATCAATCCGAGGCACATCACGAAGATCGTTCGCGGGTGGGGAAATGGACCGGTCCGAGTCATCATGGCCTCCAGGAGAGTGCCGTTGCGCGGCATGATCGTGGCAATGGGCGCTTGCGCTGGTCTTGAGTCAACCGCGCGATGGGCATGCCGCCTGACCATTGACACGCCGTTCGAATTACATAACAAGGTATATAACCTTGCATGAGGTGTGATATGGCGGATTTGATCGCGGAGCTCGGGCCGATCTTCCTGGGCAGTCGGCTGAAGCGGCTGGCCGAGCGCTTCCAGACCAGCGCAGCGCGGGTCATTGCGGAGGCCGGCTTGCCCGTTCAGCCGGGCCACATGCCCTTGCTGACTGCCCTCGATCGGGGGCCGATGACGGTCGGCCAACTGGTCGAGGTGATCGGATCGAGCCAGCCGGGAATCACCCGCAGCGTCGGGCAATTGGTGGCTCTCGGTCTCGTCGCGTCGGAGCGCGGTGCCGATCAGCGCGAGCGCCGGCTCTCGCTCACGCCGGCTGGCGATGCGGCGATAGCGCGGACCAGGGCGTTGATCTGGCCGCGGGTCGAAGCCGCCGTCGCCGATCTGTGCGGCAGTGTCTCCGGTTCGTTCCTGGAGCAGATCGCCGGTCTGGAGGCCGCCTTGGCGCGGCAGCCGCTGGAGGCGCGAGTCCGTGAGAGGCGAATCCCGCTGACCATCCTCGAATATACCGATGCTCTGGCCGGGGATTTCCACAACCTCAACGCGCGCTGGATCGAGGAGATGTTCTCGCTGGAGCCGACGGACAGGGACGTGCTCGAAAACCCGCGCGCGCGCATCATCGAGCCCGGCGGCACGATCCTGTTCGTCGCGGCGGAGGGGCTGGGCGTCATTGGAACCTGCGCCTTGCAGAAGACAGGCGAGGGCCGGTTCGAGCTGACCAAGATGGCGGTTCGCGACGACGCCCGCGGCCTCAAGGCGGGTGAGTTCCTGCTTGCCGCCATCCTCGAGCGTGCCGAGGCGATCGGTGCACGGGAACTCTATCTCCTCTCGAACACGCTCTGCGCTGCCGCCGTTCACCTCTACGAGAAATGCGGCTTCGAGCATGATGCGCAGATCATGGAGGCCTATGGCGCCCGCTACGAGCGGTGCAACGTCGCGATGCGCTATCGCCGTCCCGCCGAGGTGGCACGCATCGCCTGATGGCGATCGTGGATGCGCATCGGACCTGCCGGGAAGGCGCCTTTTCGCCGTGTTTTGCACCGCGCCCGGTCGGCTCTATGGGGAGGCGGACGTCGGCGCGCAGCGACACCAGCGGTGCATCGACCGACCGGAAAGAGGGACGGCGCAATGCAATTTTTCATCTTCATCCGCTGCAAGCCCGGCAAGACGACCGAGGTCGGGCTGTCGATGGTCAAGAAGCGCCTGAAGGAAGTGCAGGAGATCCATTCGATCAGCGGCGATTGGGATCTGATGGTCCGGGCTCTCGTGACCCCTCGCGGTGTCGAGGCCGATTTCGAGAGCAACGTGATGGAAACCCTGCTCGCCGATCAGTGGGACAATGTCGTCCGAACCCAGACGATCATCGGCTACCGGGTGTTCAATCCGGAGGATTCGTTCGTCGAGTAGAAAGTCTGGCGGCTCAGAAGCCGTGTCGCCGAGGCGGGAGCTCCGGTCACGTGCCGGGATCGCGGCCCTCAATCGACCGCGAGTCCCACCACTGCCGATAGGGTGAGTTCTTGACGAGCGTCCGGTTGAGATCGGGCGTCCCGTCCGTCCACCAGACGGGGCCGCGCTCCCCAAGGGCCCGCTTGGCCTGATCGACGGCTGCGCGCGCTCGCACCAGCGCCTGCGCGTCGCCGGCGGCGGCTCGGACCGCGCGCCGCGCGTTCATGAGCTGATCGACGAGCGCCTGCCGCGTCTGCTCGGGTAGATCGGGGTTGGAGGCCCGCCACAAGCGCGCGCCGCTCGTGCCTTCGACGATGAGATAGCGTCCATCGGGCGTTCTCGGCGGTGTCGTCATCTGGTGGGCAGAACCGACGGGACATCGACGCCGTTCCTGCCGGTTCGGGAGCCTCGTGCCCCGCCGCGGATTACCACAGCATGCAGCAACCCGTCTCTTCTCCCTCTGATCGTCCGGCCCGACTGTGGCGGCCGAAGCGTGTCCTCGTTACCCGGTCCGCGAGGTCGTGGGAGCATGGCCGCGCCATGGCCGATCGCGCACACGCTCTTGGGCTTGAAGTCGTGGACTTGCCGTCCGACCGCTTGATGCTCGATCGCTGGTCCGATCCGCGGCGCGCCTACGCCGAGGCCAAACAGACGCTGGCGATCGTCAACGCGCCGCCGTCGAAGCGGCGTCTGCAGCCGATTGCGCCCAGCGCCGACTGGCGCGTCGATCTTGCCGAGGGGTGCCCGGCACATTGCAGTTATTGTTATCTCGCGGGCTCGTTGAAGGGGCCGCCGGTCACGCGCGCGTACGCGAACCTGCCCGAAATCTTCGCGGCTCTTCCGGAGTATCTCGGAAAAGGTTTGGTGACCTCTCGATCGCGGCAGCGCTTCAGCGAAGGCACGACCTACGAAGCGTCGTGCTACACCGATCCACTCGCGATCGAGCATCTGACTGGCTCCCTCTCTGCCCTGGTAGCGTTCTTCGGCACCTGGGACGTGGAGGCGCAATTGCGGTTCACGACCAAATTCTCGGCGGTAGAGCCGCTTCTCTCCATTGCGCACGGCGGTCGAACGCGCGTGCGCGCCTCTCTGAACCCTCCGGTCTTCGCGCGGCACGAGGGCGGCACGAGCCCGGTTGCCGATCGCATCGCGGCCCTCCGGCGCCTTGCGGAGGCGGGATATAAGATCGGATTGACGATCGCACCGATCATCGCCGCGAGCGGGTGGCAGGAAGCCTATGGGACCCTGATCGACAGGATCGGCGAGGCGCTGCGAGGCATGCCTGTGGATCTGACCGTCGAACTGATCACGCACCGCTATACGGCAGGGTCCCGGGAGGTGCTGACCAGCTGGTATCCCGGATCCGATCTCGACATGTCCGACGGCAACCGGGTTGAGAAGCGCACCAAATTCGGCGGCGTCAAATATGTCTACGACGCACAGATCATGGGGGAGCTTCGCCGCTTCTTTCAAACCCGCATCGAGTCCGTTTTGCCCACCGCCAGGATCCTGTACTTCACCTGAGGCGAACGGATCGGCACCCAAGGCAGCAGAGCTGGGCAGATCTGTTTCCCTATCCTTTTCCTTGCGGCGCAAGGACGGTCGCCCAGGATGCAGGCATGCGGCCGAAATCGATGGAGCGATCCTTTCGACCATTGTCAAACGCGGATCGGTCGGCGACATGGAAGGGGAAGGGCGAGGGGGTTTATGCGCGGACAGGTACTTGGTGTGGATACCCGGACGGGGGATGGCATCGTGCTCGGCGACGATGGTCGTCGCTACACGTTCCGGCCCCGCGATTGGGCTGACAGAGGGGAGCCCGCGGTCGGTCTGCAGGTCGATTTCGAGACCGACCAGAGCCGGGCGCTCAGCATCTTCCCTGTGCCGGGCGCAGTGCCGGTCCGGCCTGCCGTTGCGGTCGCCCATCCCGGCGGCGCGCCTGTCGCGAACGACCGCAACAAATATATTGCGGCGTTGATCGCGTTCGCCTTCGGCCCGCTCGGCATCCACCGTTTCTATCTTGGACGCACCGGCACAGGCATCCTGATGCTCGTGCTGAGCTGCACCATCATCGGCTTGCTGCTCTCGGTGCCCTGGGCCTTCGTCGACATGATCCGCTATCTGATCATGTCCGAACGCGAGTTCGCTTCCCGCTATTCACGTATCACCGACTGATCCGGCGCGGCGAAGACGCCGCCGACCGTGTCGAAATGTCCTCCGCTAGGACCGGGGGCAACGCAACAGGTCCGGCCCCTTGCCGTCCGGGCCTTCGGCATAGCCGGCGCCGATCAGGCGGTTGCCGTCCGCGGACAGGAGCAATGTGCCGCTGGTCGGTGCCTCCTCGTCGTAATTCGCGTACATGCCCTGGTAGCGGATGCTGTTGCGGCCGGTCGCCTCCACGCGCGTGATCGCGACGCCGTCCTCATAGCGGGTGATAGCGTCGGCGGAGATCGTCATGCCTTCGACATTGTCCGCGCCTTTGGAGCTGCATTGGGCGATATCGACCGCCCATTCTCCGTGAAATGCCTCCGGAATCACGTCGCCGGATCGAGCGGGTGCTGCCGTCGCGACGGTGAACAGGACGAGAGGCAGAAGAGGCGGCATGTTTGCTCCGAGGCAGCGGACTGAGCGGCGCCTATAGCGGATCTGGTCGATTACACATCCGATTCGCCGCCGGTTGTGCACATACCGACCATCTGGTATGTATTTAGAATGCCGAGATCGACCAAGCATGCTCCGGAACGGGGCAACGCCCGAACGCGCTTGCTGGAGGCGGCGTGCGACGTCATTCGCGCCAAGGGTTTCACCGCGACGTCGATTGAAGACCTCTGCCGGGCCGCCGAAGTGACGAAGGGTGCTTTCTTCCATCACTTCCCGAGCAAGGACGCTTTGGGCGTGGCGGCTGCCGACCATTGGGCAGAGACGACGACCGCTTTTTTCGCCGCGGCACCTTATCATGCACCGAGCGATCCGCTCGACCGTCTGCTCGCGTACATCGCGTTCCGCAAATCGATCATTGTCGGAGACATTGCGGACTTCAGCTGCCTGGTGGGCACGATGGTGCAAGAGGTTCACGCGAGTGCGCCGTCCATCCGCGATGCCTGCGGCGCGAGCATGCTGGGCCACGCCGCCACGTTGGAGGCAGACATCGAAGCGGCGATGCGCGATCGGGACATCCTCGAGCCGGGGGCCGCCGCGAGTCTCGCCCGGCACATTCAGGCGGTGATCCAGGGCGCGCTCGTGCTCGCCAAGGGCGGGAACGATCCCGCGCTCGCGCGGGAAAGCCTCGATCACCTGGCACGCTATGTTCGCCTTCTCTTTCGTTCCTCGACGACGGGACCACAGGCATGACACGAAGCATCGAGCTCGCCTGCGCCTGTGGAGACGTCAGGCTGGTCGTTGAGGGGCCGCCGATTGTCAGCGCGGAGTGCCACTGCAACAGCTGTCGCGCCGCCGGAGCGAGGCTCCAGGCCTTGCCCGGCACCAGGCCAGTGCTGGAGCCAAATGGCGGGACACGCTACCTGCTGTATCGAAAGGACCGGGTCCGCTTTTCAGGCGAAGACAAGCGCTTGAAGGCGTTCCGCCTCGGACCGGAAGCCAGAACCCGCCGTGTCGTTGCCACGTGCTGCAACGCACCGGTCTTCCTCGAATTCCAGGGTGGCCATTGGCTCAGCCTCTACGCCGGATTGTGGCCGGACCGTGCCGCGCCGCTGCCGGAACTGAGGACCATGACCGGCGATCTGCCGGAAACCGCCGAACTGGACGATCGCATACCCAACGGGAAGCGGCAGTCTTTGTCCTTTTTCGCGAAGCTGCTCGGCGCCTGGATAGCCATGGGGTTCAGAAGCCCCCGGATCCAAGTCGCCGAAGGAGAGCTCGATGTCTGACACCGCTACCAGGATCATGATCGAGAATATCGTCTCGCCGGGGCATGTTCAGCGCGTCGATCGCGCGAAATACGAGGCGATGCGTGAGGCCTTGCTGGCGATCCTTCCCACCGATCCTCCGGGAATGGCGGTGGCGGATGCGAAGACCGCGCTTCTCTCGCATCTTTCCGATGCGCATTTCCCCAGCGGCGCAAAGGCCGGCTGGTGGTTGAAGGCCGTGCAGCTGGATCTTGAGGCAAAGAAGGTGATTGCCCGGGCGTTCGGAAGTCCGGTGCGCGTGTTCCGCCTTCAGCCCCATGGTGGTGCCGAGACGTTGGGCTGAGCACAGCTTCGGCGGTGAGCCTTCAGGTTCCTATCGCGTCGGGGTCGTTCCGCCGACGGCACAGCTGAACGACCTTCTGCGGTCGCGCATCCTCCGCTCCATGGCAGGCACGCAGTTCCTGAACTCGCGCGCAACCCGCTCCCGCTTCACGCGCGCCCGATCATTTGATCAGGTGAAAGCTTTTCTGCCGCCCATCGAGATAGCGGAGTGTGACTCCGTCGAAGAAGGCGTCCTCCTCCAATCGGAACGGGAGTTCCTGGCCGCCCCATTCCGGCACTTTCTGGGTGTGCGAAAGCTCGATCGACCATGCGGTGTTGGGGCGCAGCTGCCTTGCACCGCGAGGGCTCGGATTCTGATCGTCCCAGAAGCCGATCGCGGCTCCCGCGCCGTGGCCATGAAAGCCGATCGGGTGGGAATAGATGCTTGGCCGGAGCCCCGCCGCGATCGCCTTGGCGCGGGCGCGTTCGAGCATCTGATTGCCGGAAAGGCCGGTCTCGAACGAGGATGCAAGGGCATCCTGGACTCGGTTGGCATTGGCGAGACCTGCGCGAAGCCCGGCGGGCGCATCGCTCTCGCCAGGGCGGAGCACGTAGCCGAGATGCTGGGTATCGGTCGCAAGGCCGAGATGCATGATACCGAAATCGGTCCACAGCATGTCCCCGGACCGGATCACGGTGTCTCCGCTGAGCTCCTCGGCACTGCCCTGGCGAAAGATGCTGACGGACGGCTGGAACCACGTCGACAGCTTCAGCGCGGCGATCCGTTCCCGGAACCACCAGACAACATCGGCCGCGGTGGTGCGGCCAGGCTTGATGACCTTGCCGGAAAAGCCTTCGGCGATGATCGCGTGCGCGGTCCGGACGATCTCCGGATAGACCTTCATCTCGGCCGGGATGCGCGCCTCGAGCCAGCCGATTGCGAGTTCCTCGCCCGACACGACCCGCTCCGCATAATCGGTGGGCAGGGCCGCGATCAACGCGTCATGCTGGCTCTTGGTCAGTCCGTCGGCGAACGCGCTTTCGGAAGAAATGTCGAGGGCGATCTTGCGCGGCTTCTTCTCGGCGATGATTGCGCTCAGTCTCCTGAACTGGTCCGGCTCTGCCTCCGGCCGCCACGCGGGTTGGAAGAGGCCGCCCATCCCGTAACGGCTGACCGTCAGCCGCTCGACCTTCCGCCCGGCGCCCGGATCGTGGAAGACCAGGATCGTTCGCCTGCGGGCGTGCATGCTCTCGGCGTCGAGCATCGTCGCCATGACCGGGTCTTCGAGATATTCCCGCGCCACCAGCACCCACATGTCGATCCCCTGTTCGCGCATCAGCGCCGGCACGATCGTGTCGAGCCGCTCGGCAAGCCACGCATTGCGAAGCTGCGCCTGCGCCCGCAGGCTCATGATCGTGGGCAAGGCAGGGCCTGGCCGTTCCGCGTCGTCGGGCGCTTCGCCGCTCCCCCACGAAGCCGTCGCCAGCGCCGGCTCGGGGGCCCCGCCGGTTGCGGCGGCAAGCAGGGCGATCCCCAGAAGGGCGGCAGTGCGAACGGTCATAGGAGTTCCTCGGCGCGGCTGAGCGCCCACTTGAGGGAGGAGATAGCCCGAGCCGGCCCGGACGTTCAGTGTGAAGGCGCCCGCGCGTTAGTCGCGGTGCAGAGTGGCGGCGAGGCGATGCACGGCCGCACCGGCGGTGACGACGATGGTAAGCGGCTGGTCGGCCTTGAGCGCACGCAGCGCCTTGGGCAGCTCGAACACCAGATAGCTGCCGGCGGCTTCCTGCGGTCCGACCTTCGCCGGCTGGAGAACGCCGTCGATTGCGCTCAGCAGCTTGGCGCCGGGAAGTTGATCCGCGTCCTGATTGCGGTCCTGCCGCGCTGCCGCTGCGCCCGCGGCACCGGCGGGCGTGCCGCTGGCGGGAACCCCCGTCGGCACCTGGACGCCAGCACTGGACGATTGGGCGAGGTTCGAAAGATCGCCTTTCACTCGGCGATCGACGGACGCGGCGCGGCCCATCTGCCGCTCGACGAGATGCGCACCCTTGGCGAACTCGGCAACAGGCACTTCGGTCAGCACCGATCCGTCGGCGAGCTCGAGTTTCACGCTCACAGGGCCGAAATCGAACGGCGTCCGCCGAGATTCATCACCAGCACCCGCACGGTGCCGCGCTTCGTGATCGGGCTGCCCGGAGAGATCACGCGCACCGGCGTCCGCTCAGTTCGGCTGTCCGCGGCGTGGAGGCCGCCATAGCCGCGGAGCAGCTTGTGGTCCTCACCGTTCAGGTGAACCCGGAAATTGGCGGCCACCGCGGGACTGGCAAATGCCAGCGCCAGTGCTGCGAAAAGATATCGGCTCACTTAGGCCTCCCACGAACGTCCGCCGAAGGATGCCAAGCATGGCGCTGATCCGCAATGGGCAGGCCCCGACCGAAGGTTCAGAGGCGCATGTCGCTCGCGGCAACACGGTGGTGCTCGACGGATTGCGGCTTTTCGAGCAGGAATTCGTCATCTTCGGGATAGTAGCGGGCAAGATCGATCGGCGTGCCGGCAAAGGCCGCGACCGCCTCCAGTGACTCCCACCAACTGAGCGTCGTCACTTCGGTGACGCCGTCCGCCACTCGGCGCAGCAGCATCTGACATCCCAGATTGCCGGCCGTTGCACGGTAATCGCGAAGGCCGGTTGCTTCGATGTAGCGGACATAGCCGGCTTCATCGGCCGTCCTGATTCGCGAAGACCAGCGCCGCAGGATCATCGTCTCTCCGGGCATTCACTTTCTCCACTGCCGAAAGCCGATCTAGCGCGGTGCATGCCCGGGCGATAAGCAGAAGTGGGTGCCGGATGATAAGCGGAGCTTATCGGCCGCCTGTGGATCGCGCACGGAGCGCGGTCGGGCCAGGCCGGGGAAACCTGTCCCTGGGCTTGCCGTTTAGGGTGCCTCGGCTAAGGTGCGGTTCGGGAGCTGCCTTGAATGTCTAATGGTTCCAATGCGTCATGGACCGAGATTGAGCGCCTGCATGTGCTTCGAGGCTACTCGATTCTCGATACCCCGCCGGAGCCGGTCTTCGATGAAATCGTCGCGCTTGCCGCGGACGTCTGCGAAACGCCGATCGCGCTCGTCAGCCTGGTCGACGAGCTGAGGCAATGGTTCAAGGCCGAATTCGGGCTCGGCAAGCGGGAAACGCCGCGTGCGGTGGCGGTCTGCGCGCATGCGATGATGCACCCCGACATTTTCGTTGTGCCGGATCTCACCCTGGACGAGCGCTTCGCCGATAATCCCCTCGTCACCGGTGACGAAAATCTGCGCTTCTACGCCGGCGTGCAATTGGTCGGGCGTGATGGCGTTCCGCTCGGCACCCTGTCCGTGCTCGATCGCCGTCCGCGGCCGGAGGGTCTGAGCCACCGGCAAGGGCGCATGCTTCGCGGGCTCGCCAGACAGGTGATGAGCGAACTCGAGCTTCGCCGCGCCAATGCCGAACAGCGCCTGGAGCTGCGGCGCTTTCAATTGCTGTTCGAACAGGCGCCGCTCTTTTTGGCCCTGTGCAACGGGCCGAGCTTCGAATTCGAATATGCAAACCGCGCCTTCCTCGATCTCATAGGGGGCGACGACGTTGTCGGCGTTGCCGCGGCCGATGCGCTCGGCGCGTTCCTCGACGATGATCTTGTCGCCCATTTCAGGCAGGTACGCGACAGCGCGACGGCATTCAGGGGCAAGAATGTGCCGTTGCGGCGCGAGGCACAGCCAGAAGGCTCCGGGTGTCGCTATGTCGACATGATCATCGAGCCGATCCTGGGCGCGGGTGGCCGGGTCGCCGGCTTGATGTGCGCCGGTTCGGACGTGACAGAGGAGCATGAGGCGAAGGATCAGGCGGCACGGCTAAGGGCCAGGATCGAGCACGGCCGGCAACTCAGCGCGATGAGCCTGATGGCGACCACGCTCGCCCACGAGCTCAATCAGCCGCTTGCCGCGGCCGGAAATTATCTGAGCGCGATACGCTATCTGCTGCCATCGCTTGCCGGCGAGAAACTCTCCAAGATCACCGATGCCGCCGCGCTTGCCGACGAACAGATCGCCCGGGCCGGGCAGATCGTTCGAAGTGCCCGAAACCTCGTTGCGAACGGCCTCGTCAAACGCGAGACCGTCCGGATGTCGGATCTGGTCGAGCGGGTTCGGACGCTGCTGGAAACGTCGGGAGAATGCCCCGGTTTGAGCGTCCGCGCCGATCTCTCGCCACCCCACCTCGGGGTGGCGGGTGACCGCATTCAGATCGAGCAGGTGCTGCTCAATTTGATCAGGAATGCCTATCAGGCAACACGATCATCCGAAGGCTGCGAGGTCGTGGTGCATGCCCTTGGCACCGAGGACGACTGCATAGAGGTCTGCGTCCGCGATTTCGGCCCGGGAATCTCCGCCGAAGCTTTCGCGACCCTGTTCACCGCGATGAGCCCGTCGACGAGCGGCGGGCTGGGAGCAGGCCTGTCGATCTGCGCCACCATCGTTCGTGCCCATGGCGGCAGGATCTGGGCGAACAACGAGCCTGACGGAGGCGCGTCTTTCCACTTCACCCTGGCCGAACGCGACGATCTCTCCGACGCTGCCTGAAGGTAGTGTCGTCGAACCTTACTGCGCGATGTCGGCGTAGCGAGGGTCGAGGGCGATGGCCTTCTTCACGTCTTCGCTGGCACGGGCGGTAGCGCCCATCTCCTGGTAGATCCGGCTCCGATTATAATAGGCTCGTGCGCTTCGCGGGGCGTAGCGCACCGCCCGATCGAGGTCGGAAAGCGCCCGACCGAGATTGCCGCTGCGGCGATGCGCCAGCCCGCGGTTCAGATGAGCAGCCTCGGAGTTCGGCGCGGTCGCCACGGCACGGTCGAAGGCGGTGATCGCAGCCGCCAGATCGCCACTCCACGCCCGCGAGAGCCCGTCGTTGATGTGCGCGGCCGCAAGCCCCGCGCGGCCCTTGGCCGCAGCATTCAGCTGCGCGCGGCACACATCAAGGCTGCGGCTCGGATCGTCCACAGTGCAGGCATTCCAGTCGCCGCGACGGGCCCGGCCCCCGGTGACGACGATCGACGATTCCTCCGCCTCGCTGCGAACGCGCAGCGCCGGAGCGGGTGCGGCGGGCCGCGCAACGCGCGATCCGGTGACGACCACGTCCCCGGTCGAGAATTGCTCCGCCGGCCCGGGTCGACCGCGCGCAAGTTGGCCGGTGACCTCGATCGGTGCATCCGCTCGCGCAGGTGGGGGAGGGGCGACTTCGGCAAGCACCACCTGATCCGCGGGCACGGCGCTTTTTTTCGCTCCGGGCGCTTGCTCCGCTTGCGGCGCAGGGTCGACGCGGCTCTCGGATGGTGCCGGTGCCTGCCGCGTGTCCAAAGCCTCGGCGATCTGCGGTCCCGAAATCGCGGCCGTGTCCGGTGCCGCGCCCGATACAGGCTTTTGCGCGATGTCTCGGGCGGCGGGCGCGTCTTCATGCACTGGGGTCGGCGGATACAAGCCGTTCCAGGCGGCCGGTACCCCGATCAGCGCGATCAGGGCGAGGCTGGCAAGCGCACCGGCATAGCGGCGGCCGCCGCTGGCCCAGGCGGAGGTGGACCAGATCCTGGCAGGCTGGCGGACGGGGACGTCGGCTCCGTCGAAGCGCCGCAAGGCCAGGTCGATCGTCGCGGTACGTTTGCCGGGCGCTGGCCGAGGCGGCGGCGGCAGCGATCGGGCGACGTCGTCCTCGATGCTCATCCGCCTGCTCCGCGGCCGCGCCGGCGGGCACCGTGCGCACGGGCTGCGAAGCGGATGCGATCGGGTGGGAAGAAGGACATCGGGCAACCTTATAGCAAGTTGCGTCCGCCGGTCGAACGCGGGATCGCACCTCCCGCGCCGACGGGCATCCCGGTCAGCTTGGCAGCGATCGTGCCGCCTGGGCCGCGCGGATGAGCTGGAGCAATTCCGCACGATAGCCGAAATCGTCGCGGCCGCGCGCGCCGGAGACGATCTGCAGCACGTCTTCATAGCCCATCGCGCCGGTATAGCGGCCGCCGCGGAGCAGCTCGGCGAAGCCGGCGACTCCGGCGGCGAAGCGGGCATCCTCCGGCGCGTCGGCAAACCGTGCCACTTCCGATCGTCGGTCGATCGGAGTCGAGATCAGGCGGCTGGTGTCGGATTTCGGCAATTTGTAGCGGATCTTCACGAACCCGTATTCGCCCGCGGTTCCGCCGGTGCTCGGTGTCGGCGCGGACTCGCCGTAGCGGCGGGGCGCGATGACGCGGGGGCCACCCACCGGAACGATTTCGTACAATGCGGTGACGCTCTGGCCGGAGCCGACCTCGCCGGCATCGACCTTGTCGTTGTCGAAATCGTCGCGCTGCAGCAGGCGCGTCTCGTAGCCGATCAGACGGTATTCGGCGACCCTCGCCGGATTGAACTCGACCTGGATCTTCACGTCCTTGGCGATCGGGAACAGGGTCGATGTCGCTTCGTCGACCAGCGTCTTGCGGGCCTCCGCAACGGTGTCGATATAGGCGGCGGCGCCGTTCCCGTTCTGCGCCAGTGCCTGCATCAGCGCGTCGTTGTAATTGCCCATGCCGAAGCCGAGCACCGAAAGGAACACGCCCTTGCTCCGCTCCCGCTCGACAAAGCCCTTGAGCTCGTCGTGGCTGGTGATGCCGACGTTGAAATCGCCGTCGGTGGCGAGGATGACCCGGTTGACGCCCTTGGGATCGAAATTCCGTGCGGCCAGCGCATAGGCCTGGCGAATGCCTTCGGCGCCGGCGGTGCTGCCTCCCGCCCCAAGGCTGTCTATCACCGCCCGAATCCTGGCTTTCTGCCGGGCCGATGTCGGCTCGAGCGCCGTCCCGGCGGTGCCCGCATAGGTTACGATCCCAACGCTGTCGTCGGGGTGCAGGCGATCGAGCAGCATCGACAGCGCCTGGCGAACGAGCGGCAGCCTGTTCGGCGCGTTCATCGATCCGGACGTGTCGACGAGGAAGACGAGGTTTGCCCGGGGACGGGAGGCCTGCTCGACCGCATAGCCCTTGATGCCGATCCGCACGAGCTTGCGGCCGGGCGACCAAGGGCTCGGGAATACGGAGATCGCGCTGCTGAACGGCTCCGCCGCACTGCGAGGAGCGCGATAATCGTAGGGGAAATAGTTGATCATCTCCTCGGTCCGAACGGCAGCCTTCTGCGGCAGCACGTTGCCCGCCAGCGAGGCACGGACGAAGGCGTAAGACGCCGTGTCGACGTCGATCGAAAAGGTCGAGACCGGATCCTCTGACGCCACCCGGAACGGATTTTCGGGCGTGGCGGTGAAGCGATCCCGTCCTTGCGGCGGCGGTGGAGGGGCGAAGCGCTGCTCCATCAATGGCGCGTATTTCGCCGTACGCGATGGCGCCGCGACGATTCCCTGTACCGGTGCCATCTCCGCAACGGACGCATCAGGGAAGGCCATGGTGACGGGGGCTTCCACCCTCTGGCCGGTGACGGTGATGTTCTGATCCGCCGCGGCAAGAGCAGGTTCGGGCGGGGCCGAGGGCTGTTCGACTCCCGATCGCGCGCAGGCGGCAAGCGCAGCCGCGGCGATTCCGGCGGTGAGGGCGGGGTGCAAGCGAAGCATGAGACTCTCCCTGGTGACAGCGGCGCACATTCGTCCGCATGTCACTGGGACGTGCGTGCCCGGGAAATCCTTGGGAGGCGGCGCGACTTTTTGCGATCCTCAGCTTGGCTGTTCGGCAAGCAGCCGCCGTATCTCGTGCATCCGCCACGAGATGGTGGATTCGCTGACGCCGAGGATCTCGGCTGCCTCGGCATGGCTGAGCTGTTGACCGGCGACCAGCAACGCCGTTTCCCGATAGGCGGGCTTCAGCCGCGCGATCGCGCTCCTCAGCCAGATGGCGTCATGCGCGTCGCGCCCATCCGGAACCCGTGCCAGCCCGGCGAGCACGGCCAGACGCTCGGTGAAGCTTCCGAGGGATCGGCGGCGACGGCGAAGATCGCGGCACGCGTTGAACACGATGCCGCACAGCCAGGTGCTGAATTTCGCCTCGCCTCGAAAACTCCCGATCTTCTCGACCAACGCGCAGCAGACGTCCTGTGCAATGTCGTCGGCATCGGAACGGGATCCGGTCATCTGCCAGGCAAGGCCGTGGATGCGATCGTAGTGACGTTCGAGCAGCGCCGCGAAGGCGGCGCGGTCGCCCGCAACCGCTGCCGAGACGAGAGCGGCATCGGGATCATGCGCGGAAACCGCCATGTCAGGCGGTCGCCCCGGGTGAAGCTCGCGATCGCCGCATGTGTCTGTTCGCCGCCATCCCCTTTTGCAGGGAGGCTAATGCATGATCCCCGTCCGCGATAGCGCCTGAGACGGGCGCGCGCCTTGGCTTTGCGCCGCCGTCGCGTCAGCGCCTGGAGCTCTAGGCCACGTCGGGCAGGGGCTCGGTGCCGGCGGAACGGCTCACGTAGAGCACTTCCGCACAATGCTCGCTCGCCCAGGCAAGCCCTGCGCCTTCGGCATCCTCGTACGTCGCGTAGAGGTCGCCTCCGATCAGCGAGACGGATTCCGGCGCTTCGTCCTCGCCGCAGCGCGACAGCACCGATCCGCCCAGGCTGTAACGTCCGCCGGGCATCTCCTGAATCCGGATGCAGTCGCTCTCTTCGGATGCCCGCACGCCGGGCGGCAGCTTCACGATGTCCATATCACCTCCAGGCATTTGTCAGGCCTGAACGCGCGGCGCGGCACTTGTTCCGCAACCGGTACTTCGCAGGTCCGGCCGTGGCAGATCGGGCCGGTCGCAGGGCGATCCGGGTTTTCCCCGATGGATCGGGCCCGGGAGCCCGGTCGAAAGAGGGAAGCGCGCGAGTCCGTGGTGAGAGCGCCTCCTCAGGAAGGAAGAGACCGTGGCGAAGATTCTGCTCGCGGCCGGCACCGCCATCGCGCTGGTCGTCGCACCCACTGTCGCCGCGGCCCAATCCGCCGCGGCCCGGTTTCCGAAGTCGCGCCGTCCTTGGAGACGGTCGGCGGCAATGCGCTGAGCACCACCTATATTCTGGTCGGTGTCGGGGTTCTTGCCCTCATCCTCCTGCTCGTCATTTTCGGCGATGACGACGATGACGAGGATCTGCCGCCCACGCCTGAGCGCAGACCCCCGACATCAGTCTCGGACTTAAGAGAATGCCGGTTCAACGGAATTGGGTGTAATCGGGCGCGCGGCGCTGGGCGAACGCCATGAACGCCTCCCGTGCCTCCGGTGTCCCGAGGCGGGTCAGGAACTGAGCCGTCTCAACGTCCATGTGCGCAGCGATCCCTGCAGCGTCCCGCATCAGCCGCTTGGTAGCCATGATCGCGCCAAGCGGCTGGCGTGAAAGGCGCTGCGCGATGCCCTCCGCTGCGGCCTGCAGCTCCGCCGCCGGCACTGCCTGATTGGCAAGGCCCCACGCGATCGCATCCGCCGCCGAGACAGGCTCGCCCAAGGCGAGCATCGAGAAAGCGCGCAGATGGCCGATCCGCGCCGGCAGCAGCAAACTCGATGCCGCCTCCGGCACGAGCGCCAGGCTTACGAACGGCGTGCTGAGCTGCGCATCTTCGGCCAGGACGACGTGGTCGCAATGGAGCAGCATCGTGGTTCCGACGCCCACCGCGCGGCCCTGGACCGCGGCGACGAGCGGCTTTTCGTTGGCTGCAAGCGCCTTGATGAAGCGGCCGACATTTCCGAGCTCGGCGCCCCCCGCCGCCGCAGCAGCGAATTCTCCGATGTCGTTGCCGGCGGTGAACATCTCGCCTTCGCCGCGAAGCACGATGACCCGCACATCGGCATCGTTCTGCGCACCCGCGATCTGGTCCGCGAGCACCCGGTACATCGCGTCCGTCAGAGCATTCTTCTTGTCCGGCCGGTCCATCACGAGCGTCAGCACGCCCTCGGCATTTCTGATCCTGATATGTTCGCTCATCTGTCTTTCTCCCGTGGGAAGCGGTCGCGCACGGCTTCAAGCCAGCGCGCAACGGCTTCGACTTCGTTATCGGTAAAGCCTTCGATCAGGCGCGCGTTGAGCGCCCGGGCGCCCTCGATCGCCTGCACGCGCGCTTTGCGGCCGGCCTCCGTCAGGACGACGAACCAGGCGCGTCCGTCACCGGGATCGGGGCGCCGCTCGACGAGACCGGCCTTCATGCACCGATCGATTAGCCCGGAGAGGGCCGGCGCGCCGAGATCGAGCATCGGTCCGAGCTGCGCCATGGCCGCTCCTCGCTCGCCGACCGCCATCAGCAAGCCGGCGCGGGCGGCCGTGGTGCCCTCGCCTTCGCCCTGGATCGCCGCCTGCACGCGGCGCTGAGCGACGTTTAGCAGGTAGACGAGGCGGGGGCCTCTCCCGGTGGGTCGTTCGCCTTCGCTGTTCGTGACGGTCATCCCGTCGGAATAGATAGTTCGTATGCGAAGTAAAGGGGAGGCGACCAGTTCCCACTTGCAAAAGGTTGGTCTAGCTTCTGCTGGAAGACGGCCATGTCGCAGTGTTTTCCTGGAGTGCCCATCTTGTTCACCGCGCTTTTCGCCCTGATGGCTCTGGCACCTCCGGCGCCTGCTGAGCCCCTGGAACGATTCTTCATCGGCACCACCGAAGGCGCCGGAACCGTCACTGTGATCATGTCCGGAACCCACGCGATGCGCGATCGCAGTCGCGGCCGTCTCGACGCGGACGGCGCACTTCGCCTCGAACAGGTGGTGGAGGAAGACGGTAAGCCGCCCCGCCGCCGAACCTGGCGACTGGTTCGCGCCGGCGGGAATCGGGTCACCGGCACGATCAGCGACGTGCGCGGCACCGTCACCGGCGAGCTCGACGGCAACCTCCTTCATCTGCGTTACCGGATGCGGGAAGGGCCGTCGGTGGAGCAGTGGATCAGGCTGGGGTCCGGCGCCCGTACCGCCACAAACCGGATGGTCTTCCATCGCTTCGGGCTCAAGGTTGCCACTGTCGAGTCTGTGATCCGCAAGACCGACTGACTTGCGGCCGGTGCCGCGCAGCGCCAGGAAGAACCGATGCGCACCGTTTCTGCCACTGCCACCGTACGCCTTTATCATCTCGACGAAGGCGATCCGATCGCACAGACTTTGTTCTACGGTCCGCTCGAGGAGGCGCTCGCAGTCGCCCGGCAGCAGCCGGAAGCGGTGCAGGCGGGCCTCTGGCTCGCCACCGACAATGATGTCGTTGCCTATCTGGACATGGAAGAGGGCTGAGAGGCACTGGTCCGAACAGACGCGGACTGGGCTTCCGCGTGGTTGGCATCCCGCCATGGGACAAAGTCGGGTTCCACGCGCGCTATGCTTTCCACATGCGTCTCGACTTAGATCCGAAACGGACTAATATCCCTCTCGGCGACCGTCCTTCAGCGCCTCTTGCCGGCTCTCCTCAACCACGGGGGGCGAGCCCGGTGCCCCTTCGTGGCGCCGAGAGGACGGTCGCCAACCCACGGAGTCCGAGGCCATTGCAGCGGCAGGCACCTGCTGCCACGTTGCTGCGAACGGGCGACAGGGAGGCCAAACGATGCGGCGCGCGGACCGGCTGTTCCAGATCGTGCAGATCCTCCGGCGCAGTGGTCGCCCGGTCACCGCAGACGCGATGGCAGCGGAACTCGAAGTCTCGAAGCGCAGCGTCTATCGTGACATCGCGGCGCTGATCGGCCAGCGCACTCCGATTCGCGGTGAGGCCGGCATCGGCTATGTGCTCGACGGCGCGTTCGACATGCCGCCGTTGATGCTGACGCCTGAGGAAATCGAGGCGGCGGTGCTCGGCGCCCAATGGGTCGCCCGGCACGGCGATCCCGTGCTTGCCCGCGCCGCCGATGATCTCGTGGCGAAGATCGCGGCGACGGTGCCGGAGCATCTTCGGTCTTTCGTGCTCGAACCGGTGTCGGCGACGCCGCCCGGCTTCGCCCACGCCGAGGACCGGATCGACATTGCGGCGGCGCGGGCGGCGATCCGCGCGCAGCGCAAGATTGCGCTTCATTATTGCGATGCCGAAGGTGCGGTGAGCCGGCGGACGATCTGGCCGATTGCGATCGGCTATCTTCACCACGCGCGGGTTCTGGTCGGCTGGTGCGAGACCCGCGAGGATTTTCGCACCTTTCGCAGCGACCGCGTCGTCGATGCCGAGTTTCTGGAAGAACGCTATCGCCCCCGTGCTGCCACCCTTCGCCGGGAATGGCGGCGGCAGATGGCGGAATCGGCGCCGCCGACGGAGCTCACTCCAAAGGCAGAAGCGCGATCTTCCTGAACGAAATCGGGTGGCCCTCGCTCTGCAGGTACAGGTAACCGCCGGAAAGCGCGAGGACCCCGCCGGCGCGGTGGATCACGGCGCGCGCGTCGGAGTCGGCAGGATCGAGCTGCGGCGCGGAATAGGTGAGCACCGGCTTGCCTTCGATCCAGTGGGTGATCGTCCCGTTCTTGCGGACCTCCAGCTCCGCCTTGATCCAGCGGCCGTTCGGCAGGGTCGGCCCCCCCGATTTTATGCAATGCTCGGTCTCGAGCTTGCCGCCGATCACGACATTGGTGCCCGGCGTGCACAGATTGCCGCTGGGCCGCGGCTTCGGGCCGTCCGCGCCGTTCAACTGGAACTCCAGGCTGACCGGAAATTGCTGGTCGCGAGTCATCGTGCTCGGCGCTTGGCCGTGGAACATGATGCCGCTGTTGCTGTGCTGCCAGGGTTCGACGTCCGGCAGATAGGCACCGTCGAATCGGTATTCGAAGCGCAGCCGATAGGCCGAGAACGGAAGGCGGTAGGCGAGATGCCCGAAGCGCCCTGCGAATCGCTCGTAGCGGTCATAGGAGACCCGGATCGCCCCGCCCTCGACACGGAAGGTGCCAAGGGGGTCGTTGCCGACATCCTCGCCGGTGATCTTGGCGGTCCAGCCGGCAAGCGACTTGCCGTCGAACAGCGGCTTCCACGCCTCTCGCGCTGTAGCGGGACCGGCGGCCGCGATCGCAGCGGCCGCCAATGTCAGGGCGCAGGCGCGCCTCAGAGCTCGCGGATCCAGATGTTGCGGAAGCTGATCGGCGCGCTCGGATCGCCGTGGTCCTGCAGCTTGATCGGAGACGGGCCGTGCGCCTTGTACTGGGGCTGGCCGACATAGGTCGTCTCGCCACGAAGCACGACATTGTCCTGGATCAGCACCCCGTTGTGGAAGGCGGTGAGTCGCGCCGGGCTCTTGAGGGCACCGTCCGCGCCGAAGGTCGGCGCGGTCCAGACGATATCGTAGCTCTGCCACTCGCCGGGCTTGCGCATGGCATTGGCGAGCGGCGCGAGCTGCTTGTAGACGCTGCCGGCCTGGCCGTTGACGTAGGTCTCGTTCTCGTAGCTATCGAGAATCTGGAGCTCGTAGCCGGCATCTCCGCCGCCGGTGGAGGCGACGAACAGACCGCTATTTCCGCGCGCCTGGCCGGAGCCGGTGATTCCTGTCGGGATCCGCCATTCGAGATGGAGCTGATAATTGGTGAAGCTGCGCTTCGTCTGGATGTTTCCGGTGCCCTTCTTCACCGTCATGACGCCCTTGTCGAACAGCCACTGCGCCGCCGTTCCGTCCTTCACCGATGCCCATTCGCCGAGGCCGGCGCTGCCGAGCAGCACGATTGCGTCCGAAGGCGGCGCGATCTCGACGGCGGGGCCGGGGCGCACCGTTTCGGGTACCGGCTTCCACTGTTCGGTGTCCTCCGGGCGGGGCTTTGCGGGGTCTGCGGCGGGAGCCGAGGCGGCGGGGGCCTGCGCGAGCAGGACGAGGGCGGCTGCGATGATCATGGCGCCCTCGTAACATTGTCCGACGCTGTCAGTACAGACTTGCTCTCAAGGGTCGCGCTCGTCCACATGAGCGCAAAGCAGAAAGAGGGAGTGGGTCTATGGACGGATCGGATCACAAGGCGGCGCAGGCGACCACCCGGCGCACATTCATTGCCGGATCGGTCGCTGCGGCGGGCCTCGCCGCGATTCCGGGCGGTGCCTCGGCCGCGACTCGCAAGATTGCCGCGAGCGACAAGGTCAATGTCGCGGTGATCGGCGCCGGCGGCATGGGCGCCAGCAACATGTCGAAGCTCACCAGTCAGAATATCGTCGCCATGGCCGACGTGGATCTCGAACATGTCGCGCAATCCTTCCGGCCGGGCAGCGACGGCGTGGTGTCGCCCGAGCGAATCGCCCTCAAGGCGGCCTACGACAAGGCCGCGAAATTTGCCGACTACCGCCGGATGCTCGATCGCCGGAAGGACATCGACGCCGTATTGATCGCGACTCCCGACCATCATCACGCGCTCGCGGCCAAGGCGGCGATGGAGCGGGGCCTCCACGTCTACGTGCAGAAGCCGCTGACCTACAGCGTCCGCGAAGGCCGGATGCTGCTCGATCTCGCGCGGAAGAATCCGAAGCTGGTCACGCAGATGGGCAATCAGGGCCATTCCGGCGACGACGGCCGCCGCGTCGTGGAGCTGGTCCGCGGCGGGCTGCTCGGTGCGGTGCGCGAGGTCCATGTGTGGACCAACAGGCCGGTCTGGCCGCAAGGGGATGCACGGCCCGCCGCGGTCCCGGCGCCGCCGAGCCTCGATTGGGACCTGTGGGTCGGGCCGGCGAATGTCGATTGGGGCTATCACCCCGATTACGGCCACTTCAACTGGCGCGGCTGGGCACCGTTCGGCGTCGGCGCGCTCGGCGACATGGGCGCTCATCTGCTCGATTTCCCGGTGTGGGCGCTCGAGACCGGGCTTCCGACTCGCATCGAGACCCGCCACAGCCGCTGGGGCGGCGACACCAACGGCTGGGACGGCAAGCCGCCCGAGGAGATCACGTCCTATCCGCTCGCAAGCGTCACCCATTACGAATTCGGCAAGGCCAAGAGCGGGCCGGTGCACATCACCTGGTATGACGGTGGGCTGATGCCGGCGACACCGCTCGGCCTCCCGGCCGGCAAGAAGATGGATCCGGGCGGCGGCGTGCTCTTCGTCGGCGAACGCGGCATGCTGATGCACGAGACCTACGGATCCAATCCCACCCTGATCGGCGAGGGGCTGGACGAGCGTGCTGCTGCGATCCCGCAGTCGCTGCCGCGGATTCGCGAGGGCATGGGCGGCCACGAGATGAACTGGATCCGTGCGATTCGTGGGGAGGAGAAGATCTCCAATCCGTTCGCCGAAGCCGGTCTGCTCAACGAAACCATGCTGCTCGGGGTGGTCGCGCTGCGGGCCGAACAGCCGATTGAATATGACGGCGTTGCCGGCCGCGTCACCAATGTGCCCGAGGCCAATGCCTTCCTGGACCGGCAATATCGCCAGGGCTGGGAGATCTGATCTTCGATGGGTGGGCAGGGCGGTGCATCTTCCTGCCCGCTTGCGTGTTCGGACCCGGGATGCGGCACATCTCGTTCGACTGAATCATGTGGGTTTACGGGGATCATGAGCGGGCGGTGACACGCGCCGCTCTGCTGGAGGAGGTGCGCGCGGCCGCGGCAGTGCTCGACTCCGCCGAACCGGGCCTAACCTGGCATAGCGCCTGCGTCGCCTTGTTCCTCTCGCTTTCCGAACTCCTGCAGGGCATTGCCGACGAAGCACTTCGGGAAACGGGAGTGGACGCGCCGTCGCCTGCGCAGGATGCGGTGACGGCGGCGTCGATCGCCGCCGCAACGGCCATCGACCGATCCTGGCGCAGTGCGTTCGAAGACCAGCAGGTGCCCGATCTCGCCACGCTCTCCGCACTTGATGAGAACGGGGCGCTCACCCTCCGGCGGTGCGAGGGCTATGCCTTCTACGCCGTCTACCCCGAACTGTACCTGGAGGCTGCGCGTGCACTGCCGCCGGGCGCGCTCGTCATCGGCCTGAGGAGCATCGGCGGCGGCCTTGCCGCCCTCGCGGCGGCGGCATCGAAGGCAAAGGCCGTGCTCACCGTCCGGCCTGGCGGGGCCTTTTTCGACCGCCGGATCGCGGCAGGCCCGGCGCTGGAGTCTCGCATCGCAGAGAGTGGCGACGCGCCGGTGGCAATCGTCGACGAAGGGCCGGGACTGTCGGGAAGCTCGTTCGGCGGGACGGCCGACTGGCTCGAAGAGCAGGGGGTCGCACCCGATCGGATCCTGTTCATGCCGAGCCACGCCGGCGATCTCGGCCCGCAGGCGCGCGAGGACCATCGCACCCGCTGGAACGCACGGCCGCGGCTCGTCGCCGCGTTCGACGATGTGCTCCTTGCCGGGCCGATGCCGCTGGCGCGCTGGTTCGAGGATCTGACCGGCCCCGCAACCGAGCCGCTGGACGATCTTTCCGGCGGGGCATGGCGTACGCGGTCGCCCTGGCACGACGCACCCGCCGATCCCGGCCGCGAATCGCGCAAATATCTCCTGCAGACAGATCAGGGCCGCTTCCTCCTCAAGTTCGTCGGCCTTGATGCGCTCTCCACGGCGAAGTTTGGTCGTGCGCGTCGCCTGTTCGAAGCCGGCTTCGCTCCCGAGCCGCTGGCGCTTCGCCACGGCTTCCTGCTCGAACGCTGGGTGCACGGACGGCAGGTCACGCCGCCTGTCTCCTGTCTGGCAGCCTATCTGTCCTTCCGCGCCAGCCACTTTCCCGCGGAGACCAGCGGTGCGCCGCTTCGTCAGCTCGTCGACATGGCGCGCCACAATCTTCGGGAGGGGCTCGGAGAAGAGGCAACCGGCCTGCTTGATCCCTGGACGGACGATCGCGTCGAAGCGCTGCAACCCGCCGTGCAGCCGGTCCATGTCGACGCGCGGCTGCATCGCTGGGAATGGCTCGAGACCCCGCAGGGCGTTCTCAAGACCGATGCCGTCGATCATGCGCAGGCGCACGATCTCATCGGCTGCCAGGATATCGCCTGGGACATAGCGGGTGCCGCGATCGAGTTCGATCTTGCGCCGGAGGAGATCATCCGACTCGCAGAGGCGGTGATGTCGAGTCGCCCGGTTGCGCTGATCGATCTCCTGCTGGCCTGCTACCTTGCCTTTCAGCTCGGATGGTGGACCTTTGCCGGCGAGGCCGGTGTCAGTCAGCGCGATGTCTATGCGCGCAAGATCGGACAGCGTCTCCGCGACGCATCTTCTTCAAGGAACGCCTGAGCGCTGCCGGCGTTGGCGCGAAACCCAATTCGAGGAATTCCTGCATGTTCCAGGTAACGCCCGCGGCGGCGTCGGAAGACGGCGTCACGCAAGACGAGCGGGCGGCCGAAGCGCATGCGGCGCTCGGGCCGACCGTCGCCCGGCTGTGCGACGCGGCCGAGACCGGCGACGTGATCGCTATTCTGTCGAACGAACAGCGTGGCGAGGCGGTCGCTCGGGCCTGTGCGGCGCTCTCGGACGCACAGGTGATCTGGCTGCCCGCACCCGATGGCTTGCCAGGCGAGGGTTCGTCCCCGGCCATTGCCGGCCGGCGGGTTGCCGCCATGGCAGCGCTTCGTGCCCGCGGCGAACGCCGGATTCTGCTGGTCACCGACGCGGCCTCCGCGGCACACCGGGTTCCGCCTTCGGACGGGTTCGGCGCGGAGCGGCTGGATCTCGGCCTGAGTGATACGCTCGACGGCGAGGCGTTTGCCGCGCGGCTCGAATCGCTCGGCTACTTCAGCGACGACCGGGTCGACGAGCCCGGCGAATATGCGGTCCGTGGCGCAACGATCGACATCTTCCCTGCCGACCGCGAAGAACCGGTCCGGATCCACCTCGCCGACGGCAAAATCGACGAGATCCTCCCTTATGATCCGGTGACCCAACTCGGCCGCGATGCACCGCTCGAGCAACTCGTCCTTCTTCCCGCGTCGGAATCGGCCCCCGGCGACGATGCCGGCACGATCTTCGATCATGTTCCCGGCGCCGCGGCGGCGCTGGATCCGGACGCGCGCGAGCGACGGGACCTGATGCTCGATCTTGCGCGCGAGGGCGGGGCGTCGGCCCGGCTCGCTTTGGTCGAGCGCGGCGATTGGCAGAAAGCGCTCGTCGGCCGCAAGCGGATCGATCTTGCCGCAGGGGATGAGCAAGCGGGACTGCGCTTCGTCGAGCAACGGCGTCCGGAACAGGGATTTCTCTCCGCCGCACGCAAGGCGCGCGAGGCTGGCGACACGATCGTCGTGGTAGGATCCGAGCGGGACGTCCGCTTCCTTTCCCGACGCATGGTCCGCGCGACCGGCGAAACTCCCGAGCGGGTCGCGACCTTTGCCGAGGTGCGCCGCGCCGGTGGCGGATCCCTGCTGGCGCTCGTGGCCGACGTCGACCGCGGCTGGAGCGAGGCGGGGCTTACCGTGATCGCCGCCGCCGATCTGCTCGGCAGCCGGGCGGCCGCATCGGGGTCGGCATCGAACGCAAACCTGCTTCTCCAGGAAAATGCCGAATTCCACGTCGGCGACGCGGTGATTCACGAAGATCACGGCCTTGGCATCCTCCGCGGGCTCGAGACCATCGAAGCGGCCGAGGCGGAGAGCGATGCCTTTCGTCTCGAATATGCCGCGGGGGCGACGCGCCTGGTCCCCGTCGAGGACGGTGCGAGGATGTGGCGCTACGGCGCCGATGCCGACGCCGTGACGCTGGACCGGCTCGACGGATCGAGCTGGGAGAAAAGGCGCGGCGACATCGACAAGACGATCGCCGCAACCGCTCGGCAGCTGATCGCCATTGCCGCCGAGCGGGAGAGCAAGACGGCAACCGTGCTCGATCCGCCTTCGGCGGACTATGAACGCTTTTCCGCCGGCTTTCCCTACAGCGAGACCGCTGATCAGCTCCGCGCGATCGAGGCGGTGCAGGCCGATCTCGCGTCCGGGAAGCCGATGGACCGGCTGGTCGTCGGCGACGTGGGCTACGGCAAGACCGAGGTCGCGCTCCGCGCCGCCGCCATCGCCGCGCTCGCCGGAAAGCAGGTGGCAGTCGTCGCGCCGACGACGGTTCTCGTCCGCCAGCATGTCGAAAGCTTCCGCCGCCGCTTCGCCCGGATCGGCGTAGAAGTGGCCGGGCTCTCGCGCCTGTCCTCGGCATCGGAGGCGAAGGCGGTGAAAGCCGGCCTGTCCGACGGATCGATCCGAATCGTCGTCGGTACCAAGATGATCGCCGGCAAGACCGTCTCGTACGCCGATCTCGGCCTCGTCGTCATCGACGAGGAGCAGCGTTTCGGCGCCGCGGACAAGGCCAAGCTGCGCGCCTTGGCCGAGGGCGGCCATGTCCTGACCCTCACTGCAACGCCGATCCCGCGGACGCTGCAATCCGCGCTGGTCGGTCTGCAGGATCTGTCGCTGATCGCGACTCCCCCCGCGCGGCGGCTCGCCACCCGCACCGAGGTTGTCGCTTTCACGCCCGATGTCGTTCGCGGCGCGCTGGTGCGCGAGAAGAGGCGAGGGGGGCAGAGCTTCGTCGTGGTCCCGCGGATCGAGGACATGGCGGCGATGGCCGAGCGTCTCGCGGAGCTGGCGCCCAACCTGGTCGTCCGAAAGGCGCACGGCAAGCTGCCGGCGGCGGAGATCGACGAGGCGATGGTCCGCTTCGCAGCGGGCGACGGCGATGTGCTGTTGGCCACCAACATCATCGAGGCCGGCCTCGACATCCCACGTGCCAACACGATGCTGGTCTGGCGTGCCGACATGTTCGGGCTCGCCCAGCTTCATCAATTGCGCGGCCGGGTGGGGCGTGGCCGCGCCCGGGGCCATCTCGTGCTGCTCACCGAGCCGGAGGCGCAGATCCAGCCGTCGACCCTGAAGCGCCTGCGCACGATGGAAGCGATGGATCAGCTCGGCGCCGGCTTCGCGATCAGCGCCCGCGATCTCGATCTGCGGGGCGCCGGCGAATTGCTCGGAGAGGAGCAGGCCGGGCACATGAAGCTGATCGGCACCGGCCTCTACCAGCATCTCCTCGAGCAGGCGGTCCGCACCGCGCGTGGCGAGACTGTCGATGCCTGGATGCCGGAGCTCAACCTCGGTCTGTCCGGTTGTATTCCGGAAAGCTGGATCCCCGAGGAGGACATCCGCATCAACCTCTACATGCGCCTTGCACGCGCCGCCGCGCCGGAAGAGGTGCAGGCCTTGTCCGAGGAGCTGGAGGATCGATTCGGCGCACTTCCCAAAGAAGCTGCGCGCCTGCTGGCGATCGCCGCCCTGCGCCGGCTGGCGCAGCAGGCACAGATCGCCAGGGTCGATGCCGGTCCGGCCGCGATCGCGCTGACTCCGCGGCGCGGCTTCGCCGGCGACGTCAAGGCCGCAGGCCTCGAGCGCAAGGACAAGCGCTTGCTGCTGCGGGAATTGACCGGCGCCGACGACGCCCGCTTGCAACGCGTTTCGACCTTGCTCGTATCGCTTGTCGTCGACGAGCCCTGAGGCCCGGCTTCAGCTCAGTAGCCGAAGCCGTGTGCCAGAAAGTCCGGAACAGGGCCGTTCCAGCCTTCGTCGGGTCCGTCATCGGCATCGCGACGGTTGTCGTTGCGGCGCGGACGGCGGTCGGATTGCTCGTCGCGGCGTCCCTGGGGTTCGTCCCGGCGTCGACGCGGTTCTTCCCGTTCCTCGCGACGCGCTTGCGGCTGTGACGGCGCCTCTGGACGTGCCTCGGGCTGCGGAGCCGGCTTGACCTCGGCCTCGACCTCGGGCTCGGGGGAACGGGCAGCGCGCCCGCGTCCACGCGGCTTAACGGCCGCCTTCTCCTCCTCGGCAGGAGCGGGCTCGACGGCGGCTTTCTCCGCCGGCGCCTTGCGGCCGCGGCCCCGAGGCTTCTCGGCCTCCTGCGGCTCCGCCCCCGGCGCGTCGGCCGAGGCGCTGCGTCGGCGGCTCCGCGGCTTTTTGGTCGCCTCGGGCTGCTCGGTCTCTTCGGCCTTGGCGCGGCCACGGCCGCGGCCACGACGCGGACGTTCGTCGGATCCGTCGGGCGCATCGACTTCCGGCGCGCTTGCCGGCTTGGCGCCGGGCAAGGGCTCCATCTCGGCGAGCTTTCCGCCGATCATCTTCTCGATCGCCTGGATCGCTTCGCCATCCGCCGAGGTCGCGAGGGTGATCGCGACTCCGGTGCGGCCGGCACGGCCGGTGCGGCCGATGCGGTGGATATAATCGTCCGGCTGCCACGGCACGTCATAGTTGAAGACGTGGCTGACGTCCTTGACGTCGATACCGCGGGCCGCAACGTCGGACGCGACCAGGATGTTGATCTCGCCATCCTTGAAGCGGTCGAGCTCGCGGATCCGCTCGGCCTGCTCCATGTCGCCGTGAATCTCGCCGGCGCGAAGGCCGCTGCGCTTCAGGCTCTGGGCGAGCTCGCGCACGGTCGTCTTGCGATTGCAGAAGACGATGGCGGTGCGGACGTCGTTGGCGGCGATCCGGTCGGTGAGAATCTGCCGCTTTTTGCGCGAATCGACCTTCAGCACGCGCTGGTCGATCGAGGCGTTGGCGGTCGCAGGCCGGGCGACTTCGATCGTCTTCGGGTTCGACAGGAACTTGTCGGCAAGCTTCTTGATCGGCCCCGGCATCGTCGCGGAAAAGAGCAGGGTCTGACGGGTCGCCGGCAGCTTCGAGCAGATCTGCTCGATGTCCGGGATGAATCCCATGTCGAGCATGCGGTCGGCTTCGTCGATGACGAGCAGGCTGCAGCCGGTGAGCAGGATGTTGCCGCGGCCGAACAGATCCATCAGGCGGCCCGGCGTTGCGATCAGCACGTCGACGCCCTTTTCGAGCGCCTTCACTTGATCGCCCATCGAGACTCCGCCGATCAGCAAAGCCATCGAGAGCTTATGATGCTTGCCGTATTTCTCGAAATTCTCGGCCACTTGCGCGGCGAGCTCTCGCGTCGGCTCCAGGATCAGCGAGCGCGGCATCCGCGCGCGGCTGCGGCCGTGGGCGAGGATGTCGATCATCGGCAGCACGAAGCTTGCGGTCTTGCCGGTGCCCGTCTGGGCGATACCGATCAGGTCGCGGTTCATCAGCACCGAAGGGATTGCCTGGCGCTGAATCGGGGTCGGCTCGTCATAGCCCGCCTCGGTGACGGCGCGGAGCAGTTCGTCGGAAAGGCCGAGATCGGCAAAAGTCATCGTTGTTCCGGAAATAGGGCTCCCACGAGGAGGAGCGTCAGCGTGCCGCTTGAGCGAAGCCCCGGCCAATTGTCAAGGCGGTGCGCTCAGTCCTTCTTCTTCGCGATCACCGGCTGGAGGGTACGGAAGCGATCGATTTGGCAGCGCCCGCCGATGCGGGAGCGGATCGAATCGCGCTCGGCGCAGATCATCCCGTCGGCATTCGGAGTCACGTAGAAACCGGGATAATAGCCGAGCGCGGGGCAATCGTTGTCGAGCTTAATGCGAATCCGGCGGTTGTCGCGCAGCATCAGGTCGACCGTGTCCTCGGAGATCACGGCGGCACCGGCGATGGCGCGCGCCGGGATGCACTTGGGGCCCTTGCTCTCCTTCCAGCGGATCTGCTGCGGTGGTCGGCTGCGCATCTTCACGATGATCTGCTCGCGGACGACGACCTGGGCATATTGACGCGGCTGCTGCGCAGGCGCCGAGGCGCCCGCCGCAAGCAGCAGCAGAGCGGCTGCGGACCATTTTGCGTGGGAAGGATTCATTCGCGGGCTACAGTCATCCACCGGGCTTGAACGGACGATTAATTCGATCCCGGCCAGTGAACGGCACGAGTTGCGCGCGGCCACCCTCCGGCAAGGTCGTCCCCCTTGTCAATTATTCCGCTGCCTCAGCGGCTTCGGCTTGCCTAACGCGCGGCGCGGCCATAGACGATGCCGCGAATGGGCGGTCGCGGGGGCGGCTGCGTTCACATCCTTGGGAGAGATACAATGGCGACTCAGCCGCCGGCCAATTCATTGCCGATTTTCTATGGCGGTCTGGAGCCGCTTTCGAGCAACCAGCACGGCAATTACCGCAGCCGCCCGGCGCAGAAGGCGCCGTTCCTCGCCAACACCCATGCGGTGCCGATCACCATCGACGAATTCGTCGCCTGCCAGCGTTTCTTCCCGATCGCCTTCTCGTCGGGCGACACTCCGGTGCCGCTGGCGCTGATGGGCCTCAACGAGGGCGTCAACGTTTTCGTCGAGGACGACGGCGCGCTGCGCGGCGAGATCTACGTCCCCGCTTACATCCGCCGCTATCCGTTCATGCTCGCGCGTCTGCGCCCGGATGCAGACGAGCTCTCGCTTTGCTTCGATCCGACCAGCGATCTGGTCGGTCCGTACGAGGAGGGTCATGCTCTGTTCGACGACGGCAAGCCGAGCGAGGCGACCAACGCGATCCTCAAATTCTGCGAAGAGTTCGAGATGTCGGCGCAGCGCACTGCGGCGTTCGTCGAAGAGCTCAAGGGCATGGACCTGCTGATGGAGGGCGAGGTCTCGATCCAGCCGGCGGGCGTGGAGCAGCCGTTCATCTATCGTGGCTTCCAGATGGTCAACGAAGAGAAGCTGCGGGATCTGCGCGGCGACGAGCTTCGCAAGATGAACCAGAGCGGCATCCTGCCGCTGGTGATGGCGCACCTTTTCTCGATGACGCTGATGCGCGAGATCTTCGGTCGCCAGGTTCAGCAGGGCAAGGGCCCTGCGATCCCGGTCGAGACCAACGGCGCCGCCGCGTTCTGATTACGACTTGGGCGGCGATGACCAGTGAGGCGGCGGCGCGTTAGACGCGCGCCGCGATCTTCCTGCACTGGATCATCGCCGCCCTGAGCCTCGATGATTTGTTGTTCGGCTGGACAGCGCAACCAGCCCGTTCGGTCCGCTCAGGATTGCACCCTTGCCGATGCCGTGGGTCGACGCGGTTCACGAACCTTTCGAGAGAAGCCCGCGAGCGTCCCTGCTTGTGCTTCACATCGGCGGCGCGCCTGAGCATCATCTTCAAGGCCATCGGCACAAGTCGGCCGAATGGCGCCGTTTCTTTATCGCGGTCGAACCGGTTTTCGCGTGCGGCGAAGACAAAAATCACCCGCCATTGAAACCAATTGGCCCCTTCCTACATTAGACCTGCACGCCCGTCGTATCCCCCCTTTGCGGCGGCGTGTTGCGCCCCTTCGGGGCGTTCCTCCCTGAACCTTGGCCACCTCGCGACATCGCGAGGTGGCTTTTTTTATACCCTGTGTCAGGCCGGGGGTCAGTCCGGTGTTCGGGTGAGGCGCCGCAGCGCCGGGCCTATTCGGCGGCAAGGCCGTCGGCAGGGGCGAGCGCCTGTCCCTCGAGCGCCCGCACGATCGAGGCGATCAGCTTGGCGACCCGGTCGAACCCTGGACCGGGACTGCGCAGATCCGGGCCGAGATAGAGGCTGCGATCGATTTCGAGCTGCAATGCGTGGACGGATTCGCGCGGCCGGCCGTGGAGGACGGTGATGTGCCCGCCGGCATAAGGCGCGTTGCGGGCGACGGAGAAGCCGGCTTCGCGGGCCGCATTCTCGGCTGCGGCCACGAGTTCGGGCGCAATGCTGGTGCCGTGCCGGTCCCCAAGCACGATCTCCGCCTGATCACGGCCCTGCCGCGGCGGCATCGAGTGGCAATCGAGCAGGATCGCCAGCCCGAAGCGGTGCTTCAGTCCGGCAAGCTCTTCGGTGAGGGCGCGATGATAGGGGCGGTGGATCGATTCGATTCGGCGGGTGATCTCGGGTGCCGGTATCCGGTCGCGCCAGATCGCGCCGGCACCCGCCATGCGCGCGGGGACCAGGCCGAGGCCGCCGCGCATTCGGGGCGAATCGAGGATGTGCGCCGGATCGGGACGCGGCACGATCATTCCCGGATCAAGCTCGCGCTCGTCCCGGTTGAGATCGATCTCCGCGCGGGGGGCTTCGGCGACGACCGCCGCCGCACCACCTTCGATCGCCCGCCAGACGAGCCGGTCGACCAGCCGATCCTCCAGGGTCTCGAGCCGCGCCAGCGGGATGCGGGCGAACTTGAGCAGTGATTCGGAATAGGCACGGCCGGCGTGGGGCACCGAAATCAGCACCGGGCAATCCGGTGTGGCCGGGCCGAGGCGCCGGAAGGGAGTGGCGGTGCAGGATTCGGCCATTTGCTTCTCGACGATAAGTAGTGCGCTTTTGGTACGCAATTGCAATCGGGCGCCTGAACGGTCGCAAAACGCGCTGGCGCTGCTGGAAAATGGTAACGCCTTCCGGCATATAGGGGATGACCGACGCGGCATCGGGCTGGGCGTCAGGCGGAGCACAAATGATCAGAATCCTGTTGGCCGAAGACGACGATTCGATGCGCACGTATCTCGCGCGTGCTCTCGAGCGCTCGGGGTACGACGTCGTCGCCGTCGATCGCGGCACCGCCGCCCTCCCGCTGGTTGCGCCTGGTGCGTTCGATCTTCTGCTGACCGACATCGTCATGCCCGAGATGGACGGTATCGAACTCGCCCAGAAAGCCTCGGCGATCGCGCCGGAGATGCGGGTGATGTTCATCACCGGATTCGCGGCCGTCGCGCTCAAGGCCGGCCGCGCCGCGCCGTCGGCCAAGGTGCTCTCCAAACCCTTCCACCTGCGCGACCTCGTCGCCGAGGTGGACCGTCTTTTCCAGACCGAGGATCAGCACGGAAGATTGTAAGCAAAGGCTGTTGCGCTGCGCAAAACTGCCCGCTAAGGGGCTGCGCAGCGGTTCCCGGCGGAAGCTTTTCGACGGGGTCCCGAGTGGGCGTGTAGCTCAGTGGTAGAGCACTGTGTTGACATCGCAGGGGTCGCAAGTTCAATCCTTGCCACGCCCACCATTTTCCTACCGACACGGTAAGCGCCTGGCGCAGCGGGGACCATCCTCGCTGCGCCGCGTTGGTTTTGGCGTCGTCGGCCGCGTGCAACCGGGGACGGGCATCCCGGTCGACGCTGCTCTTCCAGAATCTCGAACATCTTGGCCAGTCTTATCTCACTCCTCTGGAGAGTGAGGATGGGCGAGAGTCTCCTCGACCAAGGAGACCCGCCATGAAGACCACTTCCCCCCGCCACCTTCGCATCAACGCTCCGCTGCTGATCGCGATTGCCTCGGCCACCGCGACCTCTGCGTTGATCTTGTCCAAGGGTCCCGGACAGGCGCTGACCGAAGCCGCGATCGGATCGATGCTGCTCGCGGTGCTGGTTCTGGCGTTCGTCGCCGCAGTGGCGCCGTTCATCGGGGTCGAGCGCCGGTGATCTCCGTTCGGCTCGGAAGCGGTCGCAGGATCGCCTCCAGCCGCTTCGCCTCGGCGCGGGACGCACGGGCCGCGGCGCGATACCCCGCTGGGACGACCGGGTCCGAACTGACCTCCGCGCGCGTTTCCATGCGGGCGGCTTGGCGGCGCCGTTCCTCCGGCGGCTCCCTCAAGGCGCCGGGCGCCGGCGAAGGTGCTGCGGCGCGCGGGGCCGCTCTCATTCTTTGCTCCTCGTGCTCGATGGCTGACCGGTTTCGAAGGCGCTGCGTCGAGCTTGGCCGGGAGAGCCGCCGGGGAGCATAAGGATTGATCTGTAAGGAATAGGTGCTCGGGGCAGGGCCACCTTGGGATCAAAAGCGAGAAAGGCGGCCCGCTGAGCAAGCAGGCCGCCTTTCGTTGTCTATGCGGTGCGCGCGTCCTCAGTCTTCGTGCCGGCGCGCGAATTCCGCATTCATCGCCAGCGCGAGCAGGGTGCACAGCGCGCCGGAGAGCAGATAGGCACCGGCGGCGATCAGTCCGAACTCGCTGGCGAGGAGCAAGGCGACGAGCGGCGCGAAGCCGGCACCGATCAGCCAGGCGAGATCCGATGTCAGCGCCGACCCGGTGTAGCGATATTGCGCCGAGAAGCTCGATGCCATGACACCGGAGGACTGGCCGAAGGCGAGGCCGAGCAGGATGAAGCCGAGCACCGTATAGACGGTCTGGCCGGCCTCGCCGCTGTCGAGCAATTGCGGCGCGAAGCCGCTATAGGCTGCGATCAGCGCGGCGGACACGGCGAGCAAGGCGCGCCGGCCGAGCCGATCGGCGATCACACCGGAGGCGAGGATGGCGAGCACGCCGACCGTCGCCGCGATCATCTCGATCACCAGGAAGCGCACCGGCGCCTCCCGCGTGAACAGCACGATCCAGCTCAGCGGAAACACGGTGACCAGGTGGAAGAGGGCGAAGCTGGCGAGCGGCGCGAACGCGCCGAGCGCAACCGTCTTGCCGTGATGCCGCAGCGTGTCGCGGATCCTGGTCGGCTGCAGATCGCGGCTTTCGAACAGCTTCTGGAATTCCGGAGTCGCGACGATCCGCAGGCGCGCGAACAAGGCGACGACGTTGATCGCGAACGCGACGAAGAACGGATAGCGCCAGCCCCAGGACAGGAAGTCGGCTTCCGAAAGAGTGCTGATGAAGAAGGCGAACAGTCCGCTTGCCACCAGCAGGCCGAGCGGCGCGCCGAGCTGCGGCACCATTGCATACCAGCCGCGGCGGCCCTTGGGCGCGTGCAGCGACAGCAACGAGGGAAGGCCGTCCCAGGCCCCGGCAAGCGCAAGGCCCTGGCCGATCCGGAACAGGGCGAGGAGCACGGCCGAGGCCATGCCGATCTCGGCGTGGCCGGGCAGGAAGGCGAGGGCCATCGTCGATCCGCCGAGCAGGAACAAGGCCGTGGTCAGCTTGACGACCCGGCCATGCTCGCGGTCCATCCACATGAAGATGAGCGTTCCGATCGGCCGCGCGATGAAGGCGAGTGCGAAGATCGCGAACGAATAGATCGTTCCGGTGGTCGCATCGACATAGGGGAAGACCAGCGACGGGAAGACCAGCACCGAGGCGATCGCATAGACGAAGAAGTCGAAGAATTCGGAGGTGCGGCCGATCACCACGCCGACCGCGATCTCGGCGGGCGCCGGAGCGTGCGCGGCGGGCGCGTTGACGTTTGCGGCGTCGCGCGTGTTGGCGTCGAGATCGGGCGTTGCGGCGACGGTCATGCGTTTGAAATCCTGATCATGTGGCGCGCATATCGACGATTCCGGATATGGGTGGGATAGGACAAACTGTCCAATGCTATGCGGGAGCCGGGACGCCTAGATGCCACGCGCCATGCTTCGATCAGCGACATACCGACTCCTCCCCGCGCTCGCCCTCCCGCTCCTCAGCGGCTGCGACTGGGTCGTCATGAATCCCTCGGGAGACATTGCGGCGCAGCAGCGCGATCTCGTCCTCATCTCGACCGGGCTGATGCTGCTCATCATCCTGCCGGTGATGGCGCTCACCGTCTGGTTCGCGATCCGCTACCGCGCGAATCGCAAGTCGGCCGCCCCCTACGATCCCGAATTCGATCACTCGACGATGCTGGAACTCGCCATCTGGGGAGCGCCGCTGCTGATCATCATCGCGCTCGGCGCGCTGACCTGGACGAGCACCCACCTGCTCGATCCCTATCGCCCGATCGAGCGAATCGCCGAAGGGCGGCCGGTGCCGGCACACGTCAAGCCGCTCGAGGTTCAGGTCGTCGCGCTCGATTGGAAGTGGCTGTTCATCTATCCCGAACAGGGGATCGCGACCGTCAACGAGCTCGTCGTCCCCGTCGATCGGCCGCTGCGCTTTCGAATCACCGCATCGAGCGTGATGAACAGCTTCTACGCGCCTGCACTCGCCGGCATGATCTACGCCATGCCGGGAATGGAGACGAAGCTCCACGCCGTGCTCAACAAGCCGGGCAAATATGAAGGCTTTTCCGCCAATTACAGCGGCGCCGGCTTCTCCGACATGAAGTTCCGGATGACCGGCACCGACGAGGCCGGCTTCGCCCGCTGGGCCGAAACGGCGCGGCAGAGCGGCGCCAAGGCCGACGCGGCCACCTATCTCCAGCTCGCAAAGCCGAGCGAGCGCGAGCCGATCCGGCTTTTCTCCAGTCCCCAGCCAGGTCTGTTCGACCGCATCGTCGGGCAGTGCGTGGAGCCGGGCCGGCCCTGCGGTGGCCATGGCGGCCATGGCATTCCGGGCGGCCACAAGGCCGAGGGCGCGATCCAGAAGTCGCCGGGCGAGAAGGGTTCGGGGCCGCACATGACGGCACCTCCGCGGCAGGATCATGCGCCAGGCGTCCACCAGCCCGGTCACCCGGCCAATCGCGATCTCACTTTCCTCCAGCCCCGCGACCACGTCGCTGCGGCGCACGTCTGAGAGCCAGCATGTTCAGCTCCGATTTCCTCAAGACGATCTTCGGGCGGTTGACGCTCGAATCCTTTCCTCTCCACGAGCCGATCATCGTCGCGACCTTCGCCGGCGTGGTCCTGGGCGGAGTCGCGCTGTTCGCGGCGATCACCTATTTCAAGCTGTGGACCTACTTGTGGAAGGAATGGTTCACCAGCGTCGACCACAAGAAGGTCGGCATCATGTACATGGTGCTCGGCATCGTCATGCTGTTGCGCGGCTTCGCCGACGCGCTGATGATGCGCGGCCAGCAGGCGATCGCGTTCGGCGAGAACCAGGGCTATCTGAACGCGCACCATTATGATCAGGTGTTCACCGCCCACGGCGTGATCATGATCTTCTTCGTCGCGATGCCGCTGATCACCGGGATCATGAACTATCTGATCCCGCTCCAGATCGGCGCCCGCGACGTCGCCTTTCCGTTCCTGAACAATTTCAGCTTCTGGATGACCGCCGGCGGCGCCATCGTGATCATGATGTCGCTGTTCGTCGGCGAGTTTGCGCGCACTGGATGGCTCGCTTACCCACCGCTGTCCGGGCTCGATTTCAGCCCCGATACCGGCGTCGATTATTACATTTGGGCGCTGCAGGTCGCCGGCGTCGGCACGACCCTGTCGGGCATCAACCTCATCGCCACGATCGTGAAGATGCGCGCGCCCGGCATGACGATGATGAAGATGCCGGTCTTCTGCTGGACGTCCCTGTGCAGCAACATCCTGATCGTCGCCAGCTTCCCGGTCCTGACCGCGACGCTCGTGCTGCTGTCGCTCGACCGCTACATGGGCTTCAACTTCTTCACCAACGTCAACGGGGGCAACCCGATGATGTACATCAACCTGATCTGGATCTGGGGTCACCCGGAGGTGTACATCCTCATCCTGCCCGCCTTCGGCATCTTCTCCGAAGTCGTGTCGACCTTCTGCGGCAAGCGCCTGTTCGGCTATACGTCGATGGTCTACGCGACGGTGGTCATCACCATCCTCTCCTACCTTGTCTGGCTCCATCACTTCTTCACGATGGGCTCGGGCGCCTCGGTCAACAGCTTCTTCGGCATCACGACGATGGTGATCTCGATCCCGACCGGGGCCAAGATCTTCAACTGGCTGTTCACCATGTATCGCGGCCGCATCCGCTTCGAGCTGCCGATGATGTGGACGGTGGCGTTCATGCTCACCTTCGTGATCGGCGGCATGACCGGCGTGCTGCTCGCCGTGCCCCCGGCCGATTTCGTGCTCCACAACTCGCTGTTCCTGATCGCGCACTTCCACAACGTGATCATCGGCGGCGTGCTGTTCGGCCTCTTCGCCGGGATCAATTACTGGTGGCCCAAGGCGTTCGGTTTCCGGCTCCACGAAGGCTGGGGCAAGGCCAGCTTCTGGTTCTGGGTGGTTGGTTTCTGGGTTGCCTTCACGCCGCTCTACGTGCTCGGCCTGATGGGCGTGACCCGGCGCCTACGCCACTTCGACGATCCCTCGCTCCAGATCTGGTTCGTGATCGCCGCGATCGGTGCGCTCCTGATCTTCCTCGGCATCCTGTGCATGCTCGCGCAATTCGCCTGGTCGATCTGGAAGCGGGAGGAATTGCGCGACGTCACCGGCGATCCCTGGGACGGCCGTACCCTTGAATGGTCGACCTCGTCGCCGCCGCCGCACTACAATTTCGCGTTCACGCCGATCACGGCCGATCTCGACACCTGGTACGACATGAAGCGGCGCGGCCATGAGCGTCCGGTGGGCGGCTATCGCCCGATCCACATGCCCAAGGATACGGGAACGGGCGTGATCCTCGCTGGCCTCAGCGTCGTCTTCGCGGTCGCCATGGTCTGGTACATGTGGTGGCTTGCGATGCTGAGCCTGGTGGCGATCATCGGCGTCGCGATCTGGCACACGTTCAACTACGACCGTGATTACTACATCCCGGCCGAGGAGGTGGCCCGCATCGAGGACGAGCGTACGCGCCTTCTCCAGAACGCCACTCTTCGTAATCCCGACAGTCCGCGCGATCAGGACCGGCCGAGCTTCGGCGCCGGACCGGCCGCGCCGGCGGAGGCCTGATCCATGACTGCCACCACTCCGGCCCATCAGCCGGCAAATCCCGCCTCCTTCTACATGATCGAGGAGGATCACCATCCGGAAGGAAGCACCGCCTTCGGCTTCTGGATGTACCTGATGAGCGACTGCCTGATCTTCGCGGTGCTGTTCGCGACGTTCGGCGTGCTCAGCACCGCTTATGCTGCCGGGCCGACGCCCAAGGAGCTGTTCGATCTGCCGCTGGTCGCGCTCAACACCGCGATGCTGCTCTTCTCGTCGATCACCTACGGCTTTGCGATGCTGGCGATGGAGAAGGACCGGATTCGCCAGACCCAGATCTGGCTGGCGATCACCGGCCTGTTCGGTGCCGCCTTCATCGGCATCGAGCTCTACGAATTCTCGCACCTGATCCACGAAGGCGCCACTCCGCAGACCAGCGCCTTCCTGTCGGCCTTCTTCACGCTCGTCGGCACCCACGGGCTCCACGTCACCTTCGGCCTGATCTGGCTGGTGGTGCTGATGGTCCAGGTCGGCAAGCACGGCCTGATCGAGGCCAATCGCCGCCGGCTGATGTGCCTCAGCATGTTCTGGCACTTCCTCGACGTCGTCTGGATCGGCGTCTTTACCTTCGTCTACTTGCTCGGAGTTCTGTGATGAGCGCCCCCCATTCCGAAGCGGCCCACACGCATGCGCACGGCGCCCACGGCACCCATGGCAGCGGGGAATCCCACGGCACGATGGGATCCTATCTGATCGGCTTCGGCCTGTCGGTGGTGCTCACCGCCATTCCGTTCGCGCTGGTGATGATGGGCAGCCTCGATCGGCAGACCACGGCTTTGCTGGTGCTCGGTGCCGCCCTCGTGCAGATCGTCGTCCACATGGTCTACTTCCTGCACATGAACACGCGTTCCGAGGGCGGCTGGACGATGATGGCTTTGGTCTTCACCGTCGTCGTCGTTCTGATCACGCTCGGCGGATCATTGTGGGTCATGCATCATTTGAACGCCAACATGATGCCGACCCCCGAACAGATGAGCGCAATGCCGTGAACGCAGCGGGCGAACGTCGGTCGCGGCTGACGTTCGCCCTTCTGCTCGCCCTCGGCCTGGTGCTGATGGTAGGGTTCCTTGCTCTTGGCACCTGGCAGGTCGAACGGCGCGCCTGGAAGCTCGATCTCATCGCCCGGGTCGATGACCGCATCCACGCTCCGCCGGTGCCCGCGCCGGGACCAGCAGCCTGGCGCGGAATCGCCGCGCGCACCACCGAATATCTCAGGGTCCGAGCACAAGGTCGGTTCCGGCATGACCGCGAGACCCTGGTGCAGGCGGTGACGGAGCTCGGCCCCGGCTTCTGGGTGCTCACCCCGCTGGATACCGACCAGGGCTTCAGCCTGCTCGTAAACCGCGGCTTCGTGCCGCAGGATCGGCGCTCGGCCAGCGGCCGCCGCCAAGGCAATGTCGACGGGCCGGTCATCGTCACGGGCTTGCTTCGACTTACCGAACCCGGCGGCGGCTTCCTGAGGAGCAACGATCCGGCGAATGACCGCTGGTATTCGCGCGACGTCGCGGCGATCGGGGCCGCTCGCGGCCTCGGGGCGATCGCGCCCTATTTCGTCGATGCGGACGCCGCGCCCAATCCGAGCGGCTGGCCCCGTGGCGGGCTGACCCAGGTCCGCTTCCGCAACAGCCATCTCTCTTACGCCCTGACTTGGTACGGCCTCGCAATGCTGGTCGCTGTCGGGCTGGTGCTGCTGATCCGGCACCGGCGGAGCCGCTCATGACAAGCAAAAGCATCCTTCCGTTCGGCCGACCCGGCGACACCGCCGCCGCCGAGAATATGCGGCAGCTGGTGCAGCTGCGCTGGCTCGCGGCAGCGGGTCAATTGCTCACCATCCTGATCGTTCAGTACCGGCTCGGCGTGTCGCTGCCGCTCGAAGCGATGCTGTCGGTGGTCGCGGCGCTCGGCGCGGTGAACCTGCTCAGTCTCTATCTGGTGCGGCGCCAGACGGTGACCAACTGGGGCCTTTTCCTGTCGCTTGCCTTCGACGTCGGTGCGCTGACCGTGCAATTCTATCTGAGCGGCGGTGCGGAAAACCCGTTCGTCAGCCTCTACCTGCTTCAGGTCGTGCTCGGCGCCATTCTGCTGGATTTCTGGTCGGCGTCCGCGCTCGTCGCGCTCACCGCCATCTGCTTCGCGTTCCTGACCTCGGTGCACCAGCCGCTGCACCTCCCGCCCGATCTCGTCGATGCGCGGAGGCCGCTGTTCCTGTTCGCGGACTGGCTCTGCTTCGCGCTCGTCGCCGTTCTGCTGGTGATGTTCATCGCCCGGATCGGCGGCATCCTGCGCTACCGCGACGCCAGCATCGCCGAATTGCGCCGCCGTGCCGCCGAGGAAGACGGCATCGTTCGCATGGGCCTGCTCGCCTCCGGTGCGGCCCATGAGCTCGGAACCCCGCTTGCCTCCCTTTCGGTGATCCTGTCCGACTGGCGTCGCGATCCCCGGCTGATGAATCATCCGGGCCTGATCGAGGAGATCGGCGACATGCAGGGCGAGGTCGATCGCTGCAAGGCGATCGTCACCGGCGTGCTGCAGCAGGCCGGCGAGCCGCGCGGGATCGCCCCGGAACCGGTCGGTGCCAGCGCCTTCCTTACCGGCATCGCCGAGGATTGGCGCGCGCTCTACGACAAGGAGCCGCTGTTCGTGGACATCAAGCTCGACGAGGAGGAATCGATCATCGCCGATCCTGCGCTCCGTCAGGCGATCTGGAACGTGCTCGAAAACGCCCGGGAGGCATCGCCCGGCCAGGTGGTGCTGGTCGCCGATCGGCGGGGCGATGCCCTGCGGGTGACGGTGTCGGACCGCGGCGACGGCTTCGCGCCGGAGCTGCTGGCAAGCCTCGGCCAGCCCGTCCAGTCGAGCAAGGGGGCAGGGCACGGGGTCGGGCTGTTCCTGACCGGGAACGTCGTGCGCAAGCTCGGCGGACAGCTCAAGATCGAGAATCGGGAACGCGGCGCGGCGGTGACGATGACCTTCCCGCTTGCTACCATCGGCGCGAACGAGGTTGCGAGGAAATGGAAAAGCAAAAAGCGCTCGCCATCGTAGAGGATGACGCGACCTTCGCCCGCACACTCGCGCGCTCGTTCGAGCGGCGTGGCTACGATGTCCGCGTCGCCGGCGATCCGGCGGCGCTGGATCATCTGCTCACCGATTTCTCGCCTCATTATGCCGTCGTCGATCTGAAGCTTGGCACCGAATCGGGCCTCGGCTGCGTCCGGACCTTGAGCGCCTTCGATCCCGAGATGCTGATCGTCGTGCTAACCGGTTTCGCCAGCATCGCGACTGCGGTGGAGGCGATCAAGCTGGGTGCGTGCCATTATCTCGCCAAGCCCTCGAACACGGACGATATCGAAGCCGCCTTCCACAAGGCCGAAGGCGATCCCGAAGTCGCGATCGCCAACCGCCCGACCTCGATCAAGACCTTGGAATGGGAACGGATCAACGAGACGCTCGCCGAAACCGGCTTCAACATTTCCGAAACCGCGCGGCGGCTCGGCATGCACCGGCGGACTCTCGCCCGGAAGTTGCTGAAGCGGCAGGTGAGCTGACGGGATCCGGCACGTGAACGACGACGATCGGCTCGCCAGGCGGCGCTGCACGCGCTTTCTCTCGCAGCATCCGCCAGCGACGCCGGCCGCGACTCTGGCGGACATGGCGGGGCATCAGGCCGCAGCGCTCGATGCCGATATCTATGGCAGCGGCGGTGCCGTCGCGCTTCTGGAGACGCTCGTCAGGGAGTTGCTCGGCAAGCCCGCAGGCCTGTTCTTCGCCAAGGGTGTGACGGCACAGCTGTGCGTGTTGCGGGCGCTGGCGGAGAGAAGGGGCACGGCGAACGTCGCCCTCCATCCGATGAGTCATCTCGATCTCGACGAAGCCAACGCCATCGAGCGGGTCGGCGGGATGCGCGCGATCCGGCTCGGCCGGACCACGCCGTTCGGGCTCGCGGCGCTGAAGGCCGTGCGGGAGCCGCTTGCGGCGGTAACGATCGAGCTTCCGCTGCGCCGGGCGGGCTATCTGCTGCCGCCGCTCGATGAACTGGAAGCGATCTCCGCCTGGTGCCGGGCCCAGGGCATTCCGCTGCACTTCGATGGTGCGCGCCTGTGGGAAGCTGCGGCCGGCTACGGCATCACGCCGGCCGCGCTCGCCGCCATGGCCGACAGTGTCTACGTCTCCTTCTACAAGGGGCTCGGCGGCCTCGGCGGTGCGATGGTCGTCGGATCGGAGGCGCTGGTCGACTCCCTCGCGGTCTGGAAGACCCGCTACGGCGGCAATCTCTACACTGTCTTCCCCTACGCCATCTCGGCCTTGGCGGGGATCGAACGGCATCTTTCCCGCATGTCCGCTTACGTCCATCGGGCGCGAACGCTTGCGATGAAGCTCGCGGCCGAGCCGCGGCTGATCGTCAATCCGGCACGGCCGCACGTCAATGCATTCCAGCTGCTGATCCAGGGCAATCCGGCGGAGCTCGCCGCGCGCAATCGCGCATTCGCCGAGCGCGAACGGATCTGGCTGTTCAACGCCTTCCACGAACCACCGATCGCCGGATGGTCGACGGCCGAGGTCGTGATCGGCGAGGCGGCCCAGGAACATACCGACGATGACGCATTCGGCTGGATTAGGTCCTTTCTGGCGCAATCCTGAAGCTCCGGTCCGCAGCGTCCAGCCTAGTTGTGCGTTACGCGGCCATGAACGACACCGATGCCGCCATCGTCCGATCCGAGCTGGTCGCGCTCCAGGCCGTCCTCATCGCATTGATGCGGCGGATGGTGAGACATGCACCTGAAATGTCGCCGGTGCTGTGCGGCGCGTTCGAGGATGCCGAGGCGATCGTCACCGGTGTCGCGATGCGGATGGACATGGAGGATCCCGGTGGGTCCGCATTCGGCGCGCTGCGCGTCATCGAGGAGATGCGCGCCGGCGTGATCAAGGACGAGGCGATCTGCGGCGAGCGTAGCGGCGCGCTAGGCGGCCAGTCGTAGCCTGTCCCGTCCCTCGGCCTTGGCGCGATAAAGCGCGGCATCGGCGGCGCGGAACGCAGTGCTTGCGTCGCTGGCGCTGCGCAGATCGACAAGGCCGGCACTGACGGTGATCCGCACGTCGCCGGACGAGGTCGGGACCGGCGTTTCCGAGACGGTCTGACGCAGGTGATCGCACAGGGTTTCGGCTTCGGCTTGGGTGAGGTCGGCAAGAATGATCCCGAATTCCTCGCCGCCGAGGCGTGCCACGAGGTCACGGCCGCCGGTGATGCTTTGCGCCATTTCCGCAAAGGCGACGATCACGGCGTCGCCGGCATCATGGCCGAACCCGTCATTGACCGCTTTGAAGTGATCAATGTCGAACACCGCCAGGCATCCGGCGCTGCAGCCGCCCCGCTCCAGCATCATGTGCAATCGGGCTTCGAAGCCGCGGCGATTGGCCAGGCCGGTGAGCGGATCGGTGCTCGCCGCCTGCGTCAGGCGCATTTCGGTTGCCTTGCGCTCGGTGATGTCGCGGATCGAGCTGACGATCCCGTCGGGCTCGCCTGCGTCGTTGAGCACGGCGCGGCTGCGTGTCTCGAACCAGCGCATCTCGCCCTCGGCGGTGAGGCCGCGATGATCGGTCGTGATGGTCCGGCCGGGCGCGCGCAACGCGGCCTGGTGCGCGGCCCAGGCGATCCCCCAATCCTCCTCGCAGACCAGCTTCTGCGCGGGTCCTCCTACCAGACCTTCCGGTGCGTAGCCGGCCACGGAGGCGATCGCCGGGGAGACGTAGCGAATGGTCCCGTTGGCATCAAGGTTGAGGATGATGTCGGTCGAATTCTCGGTGACCAGCCGGAAACGGGCCTCGCTGTCGCGCAGCGTTTCGTAGAGCCGCTTGCGTTGTTTGAGGTCCGCGGCGACCGGCAGGATCGTCAGCACTGCGGCGGCCATGTAGAGCTGGAAAAAGTGGACCCGGGTCGCCGCCTCGGTCTGGATGTAGCTGGTTGGGCCCATGCCGCGGAGCGTGAACCATCCGCCGACGAGCGCGACGATGATGATCGAGACGGCGGCCCCGAGCCGGCCGAGGCGGAAGGTCGCAAGCGTCAGCGCCAGCATGGGCAGGAAGCCGAGCGGCAGCCGATTCTGTGCGAAGGCGATGACACAGGTCAGACTCACGAGCGCGAACAGCAGGCCGCCTTCCACCCGCTGGCCGGCGGTGGAGTTGCGCGACCAGTCGCGGAACTCGCCCCTGAGCAGCAGCATGAACAGGGGGGTGAAGGTGAGCATCCCGAGGCCGTGGCCGAGCACCCAGTTGAGCAGATTGCCGGTGAACGGCGTGCCGGTGACCACGGTGACGCACAATGCGCCGGCGAGTCCCGCGCAGGCCGGCGCCAGCAGGCATGCACCCGAAAAGCAGGCGATGCCGTGGCCGGATTCGAAATAGGTGCCGCGCGGATGCCAGCGTTGCAGCAACAGGGCAGCCAGCAGCGGTTCGCAGACGTTGATCAGCGCCATCGGCACGGCTCCGACCGGGCCGATCCCCACGGTGAACGTCGCTACGGTGCTGCCGATGGCGAAGGCGGCGAGCGCCGCGGGCCAGGCGCGCCGCGGACGGGTGAGCAGGTAGGCGAGGGCATAGCCGCCCGCGACCCACATCAGCGCGACGCCGCCCCCGATCCGTGTGGAACTGACCGTGGCCGCTGCAAGCGCCAGAAAAAGAAGAAGCTGTAAGCCAAGGTGGCGCAACGAATTTTCCCCCGCGGAGACCGTCTAGCGTGACCAGGGTTAACAAGCGGGAAATGGAGCGCGATGAAGTAGGGCAGGGGCTTGGCCGCGCAGACGCCGGTGACTTCATCTGTCCAGAAAGTCTATTGCGCCCGTCCGCAATACTGGCTTAGCCTCGCCGATGAAGGGGCTTCAAACATGGTCAGTCTGACAAAGGGTCAAAGCGTTCGTCTCGAGAAGACCGGCGGCGGAACGCTGTCGCGGGTGACGATGGGGCTCGGCTGGGACGTTCGAAAGGCCGGCGGACTGCGCGGGCTGTTCGGCGGCGGCGGCGGCGACGTGGACCTCGATGCGTCCTGCCTGCTGTTCGATTCGGCACGGACGATGGTCGATTCGATCTGGTTCCGGCAGCTCCGCAGCAAGGATGGCAGCATCATCCACACCGGCGATAACAGGACCGGTGCGGGTGATGGCGACGACGAGCAGATCACCGTCGACCTGACGGCTCTTCCTCCGCAGGTCACTGCCCTCGTTTTCACCGTCAACTCCTTCACGGGCGACACGTTCGAGCGGGTCGAGAATGCCTATTGCCGGCTCGTCGACTCTGCGGCGGGGCAGGAGATGGCACGCTATCAGCTGAGCGGAAGCGGATCTCATACCGGCCAGGTGATGGCGAAATTGTCGCGCGCGAACGGCGGGTGGGAGATGAAGGCGCTTGGTGAGAAGACCGCGGGCCGCACCTTCCATGACATGATGCCCGCCATTCTGGCCCAGCTCTGAGCCGGGGCGAGGAACATGCAATTGCAGCGTGGGGCTAACACGCCCGTTGACGGGGACAGCGTGCGGGTGCGGCTGAACCTCGGCGCGGGTGCCACCGACGTTTCGGCCTATCTGCTCGGCGCCGAAGGCAAGGTCCGCGGCGATCACGACATGGTCTTCTACAATCAGCCCGAGGCGGCGAATGGCGCTGTCCGGCTGACCAAGGAAGCGTCCGGGATCGTCTTCGACGTCCGTCTCGGCAATCTGCCTGGCGAGGTCGTGCGGATCGTCTTCTGTGTCACCGCCGACGCAGCGGCGGGCACGCTGAATCTTTCCAGTCTCGGCTCGGCCGCGATCGTCGTCGAAGGCAGCGGCGGCATTGTGGCTGCGGAATTTCGGCCCGATCTTGCCACCGCTACCGAGGCGGCGATGACGTTCGGCGAACTCTACCGTCGCGGGGATTCCTGGAAGTTTCGCGCCGTGGGCCAGGGCTTTAACGGTGGATTGGCTCCGCTTGCTCGATCGTTCGGGATCGACGTTGCCGATGCGCCGCCGCCCGCACCGGCTCCGCCTCAGCCGGCTCCGCCGCCCGCACCTCCACCTCCGCCTCCACCTCCACCTCCGCCTCCTCCGCGGCCCGTCAGCCTCTCCAAGGTAAGCCTCGAGAAGCGGGGCCAGTCGGTGAGCCTTGAGAAGCGGGGCGCAAGCTTCGGTCAGATCCTGATCAACCTGAACTGGTCGCGCGGTCGGCGCGGCTTTTTCGGCGGGAGCGCGGTGGATCTCGATCTCGGCTGTCTTCTCGAGATGGCCGATGGACGCAAAAGCGTCGTCCAGGCACTCGGCCGGATGTTCGGAAGCTACAATGATCCGCCATTCATCGGGCTCGACGGCGATGATCGGACGGGGGACGTCTCGCAGGGCGAGAACATGCGGATCAATGGTACGCATTGGAACCAGATCCGCAGGGTGGCGGTATTTGCGAACATCTACGACGGCGCGCCCAACTGGCAGCAGACGGATGGCGTGGTCACCGTGACGATGCCGGATCAGCCGCCGATCGAAGTTCGCATGACGGAGGGGCGCAACGATCGCAGGCTCTGCGGCATCGTGCTTCTCGAAAATGACGGCGGAACGCTGAAGGTAACCCGGATCGTGGACTATTACCGCGATCAGAGCGAACTCGACCGGGCGCATGGCTGGGGCCTGCGCTGGGTCGCGGGCAGCAAGGATTGAGGGGACGAACGGTGCTGGCGTATTTCAGGGGTGCATTGCTCTTTACCGTGATCTGCCTCGGCCTTGCCGTTTGGCTCGGCTGGTCGACGACGGGAACGATCGGCGGCACCGCCGGCATTCTCTGGATCGTGATCGTCCTCAGCGTCCTCGAAGTCTCGCTGTCGTTCGACAATGCGGTCGTCAACGCAGCGGTTCTGAAGGAAATGTCGCCGATCTGGCGCAAGCGGTTCCTCACCTGGGGCATCGCGATCGCGGTGTTCGGCATGCGCGTCTTCTTCCCCCTAGCGATCGTTGCGATCGCGGCGCACCTCGGGCCGATCGAGGCGGTGAAGCTGGCGGCCGCCAATCCCGCCGAATATGAACGGATCATCACCGGGGCGCATGTGGGTATCGCCGGCTTCGGCGGAGCCTTTCTCGCCATGGTCGGGCTCAAATTCTTCTTCGATCAGGACAAGGACGTTCACTGGATCGACGTCATCGAGCGTCGGCTCGCACGCCTCGCCTCGATCGACGCCGTCGAAATCGCGTTCGTTCTGCTCGCGCTCTACGGCATCTCCACCATGCTGCCGGGCGACGAACCGCATACGTTCCTGGTTGCCGGCGTCTTCGGCATTCTTGCCTACCTCGCCGTGGAAGCGGTGAACTCTTTGCTAGAGCCGGATGAGCACGCCGTCGCCGCCGGCGCGGCGCGGTCGGGCCTCGCCGGGTTCCTGTATCTCAACCTGCTCGATTCCGCCTTTTCGTTCGACGGGGTGATCGGCGCCTTCGCCTTGTCGAACAACATTTTCGTGATCGCGCTTGGCCTCGGCATCGGTGCGATGTTCGTCAGATCGATGACCATTCTCCTCGTCGACAAGGGCACGTTGGCCGAATATCGCTACCTCGAACATGGCGCGTTCTGGGCGATCCTTGCGCTCGCCATCATCATGCTGCTCTCCGCCCGCTTCCACATCCCTGAAGTGATCACGGGCCTGATCGGCGCGATCCTGATCGGCGCGTCCCTCTTCGCCTCGGCGCGGTACAACAAGCAGGAACATGCAAGCGGGGGGGCGCCGGAGCCCCATCAGCCGATCGGCCCGGGCGGGTCCAAGCTCGACGTCTGACCGGACAGGAGGCCAGAACAGGGGACAATGCGGCAGTTCGGCCCGTTCCGACTTCACTCGGCCGCGGCGAGCTGTTGATCGCCGCCCAGGCAGAGGCGAGATTTCCGGCGTGACGATGGTTCTGGCATTCGGCAGAGTTCATCGGCACGGATAGGAATGCGAATGCCGCGTCGGCGAACAAGGTCGTGAGGCCTTGCTCAAGGCGCGCAAACATGGGTGTCAAATGTCGGCTGAGGCCGATTTCGGGAGCAGAAATACGTGGCAATATCTCTTAGCAAGGGCGGAAACGTCAGCCTCACCAAGGAAGCGCCGGGTCTGCGTTCGGTCCGGGTCGGTCTCGGCTGGGATCAGCGGGTAACGGACGGCTCTTCGTTCGATCTCGACGCGAGCGTCTTCCTGCTCGGAGAGAATGGCCGGGTGCGTTCCGATGCCGATTTCGTCTTCTTCAACAATCTCCAGGGCGCCGGCGGCGCCGTCGTCCACCATGGCGACAACCTCACCGGCCTTGGCGAGGGTGATGACGAGGTGGTCACGGTTCACATCGACCAGGTGCCAGCCGATCTCACGAAGATCACCTTCGCGGTGACCATCTACGAAGGCACCGAGCGCCGGCAGAATTTCGGCATGGTTTCGAATGCCTTCATCCGGGTCGTCAATGCCGAGGGCGGCGTCGAGCTCGCGCGCTACGATCTTTCGGAAGATGCCTCCACCGAAACCGCAATGGTCTTCGGCGAGCTCTACCGGCATGGTGCCGAGTGGAAGTTCCGGGCTGTCGGCCAGGGATTCAACGGCGGCCTTGGGCCGCTCGCGCAATCCTACGGCGTCAACGTCTGAACGGCCGTTGCGGGGCGCGCGCGATCGCCTGAAGAGCGGCTGAAACCGTGATGCGGGAGATCGCAGCCGGAGAAAGGGTCTCCCTTCCGGGCGCTCAGCTCGAGATCGGCCTTGATGGACCGTCTCTCGACAGATTGGGGGCCGAGCTCGGTTCGATGCTCGTTGCCCTCGATGCGCGGCGGCAATGCTCCGCCGCGTTCCGGCCGCTCGACATCGGGGCACGCGAACTCCGGCCGGGCGCCGCGTTCGACGAGATGGGAGCGCTGAGGCTCGACGTCGCCGCCTTGCCGGCCGACGTCGAGCGCCTGCTCCTGATCCTGTTTCTCCGCCGCGGCGCGGGGAGAGGGCTGAGCTTCCGGGACTTCGGCAGGATCGACGCCACCTTCGGGGATTTCCGCTTTTCGCTCGATCTCACCAATCGCGGCGAGGCGGCCCTGATCATCGGCGAGGTCTATCGGCGCGAAGGTGCCTGGCGGCTGACCGCCAACGGGCAAGGCTTCGTCGGCGGTCTCCCGGCCCTGGCCAATGCCCTCGGCATCGACATCCCGATCCCAGTCGCTCCTGATTTGCCGCGGCCGGGCGAACGCGGACACGGGTCGGGATCCAGCTTCTCCGGCAGCGGTTTTGCCGTGGATTCCAGCCATATCCTCACCAATGCGCATGTGATCGACGGCGCAGCGAAGGTCGACATCTCCGGAGACCGATTGACGATGCCCGGAGAGGTCGTCTTCTCGGATCCGCGAAACGACATCGCGCTGCTTCGCGTGGATCGGCAGCTCCCCGCGTTCGCGCGCTTTCGCAGCCAGATCGATCTCCACCTCGGGGAGGATGTGATCGTTCTCGGCTTTCCCTTGCAGGGCCTGCTCGGAGCAGGCCCACAGGCGACGGCAGGGAATGTCTCCGCGCTGTGCGGCATCGGCAACGATACCAGCGTGATGCAGTTCAGCGCACCGATCGCCAGCGGCAACAGTGGTGGCCCGGTCCTCGATCAGTCCGGCCTGATCGTCGGGCTCGTCCATGCCTCGCTCAATCTCGATCGAGTCCGCGAAGGCGGGAGCAGCGCCGAAAACATCAATTTCGGGGTGAAGGGTGCAGTGGTGCGCAGCTTCCTGTCTGCCGTTGGGGTGGAGCCTGAACTTTGCCTCGAAGCACCGGTGCGCAGCCGCGCGGACATCGTGCGGGAAGCGCGAACCTTCATCTACCGGATACGGTGCGAGGGATGAAAGCGGTGTCATCGCGCGAAGCGACCCGATCGGCGCAGCGCTCGAGCCTGACCGAGATTTCGCTGCGTTCCGGCACCTTGCTTGTGTCGTGCGCCGAGGTCGCCGGCGACTGGCCCCTTGATCGGCTCTGCGGCTTCGCAAGCCGGCGCAATCCCAAGCGCGGCTTTCTGATCGTCTCGAAGGTGCTTGGTCGGCACATTCCGGCAAAGCCCACCGAGATGCGGGCGGCGGCACGCGCGCTTGCAGCGCGGATCCCGGCGGATCTGCCGCAGCCGACGCTGGTGATCGGGCTGGCCGAGACAGCAGTTGGGCTTGGTCAAACCCTCTTTGCCGAGATGCTCGCCGCCGGCCGGGAGGCTGCCTACCTTCCGACGACGCGGCAGCGCGTCGCCGAGCCGCTCCTGTGCCGTTTCGAGGAGCCGCACAGCCACGCCTCGGCTCATCTCCTTTACCGGCCCGCGCAGATCGATCTCGGCCGCATGGCCTCGCTCGTCCTGGTCGACGACGAAGTTTCGACCGGCACCACATTGTCCAACTTGGCATCGGCACTGATCCCATCGCTTCCGGCCTGTCGGGAAATCGTCGTCGCGACCTTGACGGATTGGTCGGGCAGCGGGGCCTGGCTCGAGCGCATGCCGCGTCCGGCACGATGCGTTGCCCTGTTGCATGGCCGTCTGGGATGGGAGCCTGGACCCAGGCTGACCGACGATGCCCATTTTGCCGCGTTCGACGACGAAGCCGCGACGCTCGGGACTTTACCGAATGCCGGGCCATTCGGACGGACCGGCACGCGGACGGCGTGCGACTTCTCGCTTCCGGATGCGCTGGCCCTGGGTCTGCCCCATGGCGCGGCACTCAGGATCGTCGGCACCGGCGAGTTCACCTACCCGCCGTTCCTGGTTGCCGAGCGATTGGAGCAGGCCGGCCACGACGTCGTCGTGCAGGCCACCAGCCGGAGCCCGGTCTATCTCGGCGGAGCCATTGCCTCCGCTCTGTGCTTCGGCGACAATTACGGGACCGGCGTTCCCAATTATCTGTACAATGCCGCAGGGGAGGACGGACGGGTTTCGCTGATTTGTCACGAAACTCCGCCACACAGCATCGACCACCGCCTCGTCGATGCGCTCTGCGGTACCACCGTCCACTTCGGAGGAGCCATTGCGGCCGATCGCACTCGTTGATCTCGACGACACTCTCTTCCAGACTTTGCGAAAGTGTCCGCCCGGGATGCCCCACGAGGTGCTGACGCCGCTCGGTTTTGCACGCGACGGGTCCGCGCTGAGCTATGCGACACCGCGTCAGGTCGCCTTTCTGTCGTGGCTTTCGACGACGGCTTTGCTGGTGCCCGTCACGGCACGCAGCCGGAACGCGCTCGATCGCGTCCGCATCGAGTGGCGCTACGCCGTCTGTGCGCATGGCGGAGTTGTCATTCACCAGGACGGAAGGCATGATCCGATCTGGGCGGAGCGCATGGCGACCGAAGCCGCCGCCTACCGCACTGCGCTCGACGGACTCACACGCCGCGCCGAGCGCGAAGCCGGTCCCGTGCCGCTTTCGATCCGGGTGGTCGAGGAGGACGGAACGCCTCTCTATCTCCTGCTCAAGCACCAGGAGGCGGATGCCGACGCGCTCGCGGCGGCCGTCGCCCGGATAGCACCGGACGTGCCGGCGGGCTGGACGGTCCACGTGAACGGCAACAATGCCGCGTTCATGCCGCCGTTCCTTGGCAAGCAGCACGCCGTCGAATGGCTGCTGCCGACGCTCCGCCGAGAATCCCCCGATGCGCCGACGATCGGCATCGGCGACAGCATCACCGATGCACCTTTCATGCGCTTGTGCGACTTTGCGATGACTCCGCCCGGCTCGCAGCTTGCCGGCCAGATCCTGGCGCGTGCCGCATGATGGCCAGCGCAGTGGCCTTGCCTGCGCGAGCATTCTCGGGGAGCTATTCTCCCGAGGATGTCACCTTCCTCTTGAAGCCGGTCAGTCTGCTGCCGACCGACATCCTCCACAAGGAAAAGGCGATCCAGAGCGGCCGCCGCCATTACTCGGAAATGCTGTCCGCCGAAGCCGTTCCGGACGCGGCCTATCTGGAACTGTTCGAAGCGGCACTGCGCCGAAACAGTGCTCGGCTCGCGCACGATGTCGCACGCCTTGCGGACGCCATTGCGGCAGCCGCGCGGCCGGGACAGGAGATCGTGCTCGTCTCTCTGGCCAGGGCCGGAACGCCGATCGGGATCCTGCTTCGGCGCAGCCTCCGGCGGCGGGGGATCGCCGCCGTCCATTACTCGGTCAGCATCATCCGCGATCGCGGAATCGACATGGCGGCGCTTGGCTGGATTGCGGAGCGTCACGATCCGGCAAGCGCTGTGTTCGTCGACGGGTGGACCGGAAAGGGGGCTATCGCGGGTGAGCTCCATCGCAGCCTGGCCGATCGGCCGTTCGGGTTTGTGCCGCGTCTTGCGGTAATTGCCGACCCGGCCGGACGCGCGGATCTCGCCGCAACCGAGGAAGATTACCTCATCCCTTCCGGATTGCTGAACGCGGTCGTTTCGGGATTGGTCAGTCGATCGATCCTGAACGACGAGCTTGTCGCTCCCGGCGACTTCCACGCCTGCGTCTCCTACGCCGAATTCGCTTCGATCGATCGATCGCGGCCTTTCGTCGACGCGATCGACGCTGCGCATCCTCACGTTGCGCCCGCCTTATTCTCGCGCTCGGCCGATGCGCGGAAGGCAACGGCACGCCGTTGCGACAAGGTGATCGGCGAAATCATGGCGGTCTGGAATGTCCGCGATCGCAACCGGATCAAACCAGGTATCGCCGAGGCGACGCGGGTATTTCTCCGGCGGGTTCCGGAACGATTGTTGCTGCGGGACCCGGGGGAGCCGGATGTCGCCCACCTCCTCCATCTCGCCCGGCGCGGGAACGTCGCGATCGCGAGAATGCCTGCGGCATCGCCGTTTCAGGCAGCCGTCATCATCCGCGCGCTCGCGACCGAGGAGGAAGGGCAATGAGGGATGCCACGTCGCTAGGAGCGACGCTGTATCTGCCGACGACGCGGCGTGATCTCGGCCCGATCGTCTCGGGCACCCGCTATCCGGAACTCCGGTCGGCCGTTCTTTGTCTCGAGGATTCGGTGAGGCCCGATGATCTCCCGGCGGCGATGGCGAATCTGGCCGCGTTGCTTCCGACGATCGATCCGTCGGGGCATGGTCCGCGCCTGTTCGTCAGGCCTCGCGATCCGGCAATGCTGGCGCGCATTCTGCAGATGCCCGGCATCGAGCGGATCGAAGGGTTCGTGGTCCCCAAGGCAACGGCCGACTCTTTTCCCGCCTATCTGCATCTCCTGGCCAACCACACGCACATGCTGATGCCGACACTGGAAACGCGTGAGATGTTCGATCTCGATCAGGTGCGGCGTCTGCGTGATCAATTGGTGGGCGTTCAGGGCCGCATCCTGGCCGTTCGGATCGGAGGAAACGATCTCCTCCAGCAGATCGGCGCCCGCCGCTCGCTCGAGCGAACGCTCTACGAGGGGCCGCTTGCCGCAACCATCGGCGCGCTGGTGGCGGCGTTCGCGCCGTTCGGCTTCGCCCTTTCCGCGCCGGTTCTCGAACATTTCGCCTGCCACGATCTGCTTCGCCGCGAGGTTGCCCGCGACGTCGAGCACGGCTTGCTGACCAAGACGGCGATCCACCCCGATCAGGTGGCGATCATCCATGACGGCTATCGCGTCGAACCCTCCGAGCTCGCCGAGGCGCGCGCGATGCTCGCGGCGGACAGTCCCGCCGTGTTCGCACTCTCGGGATCGATGTGCGAGCCGGCGACCCATCGCCGCTGGGCGCAGAGCATCCTGAGACGCGCCGAATGCTTCGGCATCCGCCACGATCCGCTCGCAGCGGTCATCTGAGCAGCGGGCCCCGCGTTAGTCGAACGGCGAGTCCGACGATCCGTACCGCATGTCGATGAAGCGCATGTTCTCGGCGAAGGCATTGAGCTGACCGCGTGCGAGCATCGATGAGATCTCGCGCAGCCTGCCGGTCATCCGATCGAGCCGCTCGTTGAGCAGGAAGCTCGCCGACCGGCCCGTTTCCCGGAAGATCTCGGAACGATGCTCCGGCGGGATGTCGATATAGGATTGGAGCAACTTGGGCAGGTGCGCAGCCTTGATCCGCTGCAACTCGGTGAGCTCCTCGATCAAGCCGCGAGCCGATGCGCGCGTCTCCAGATCGGCGAGGAGCGTGCGGATCTGGCGAACCCGCTCGAGCGAGGATTCCGGGATCCGCTCATCCTCGAACAGCGGATCCGGGACGGTATCGACCCCGTTCGTAACCGGTGTCGGCGGGCCGGGCGGCGAGGCGATCGGCGATGCGGGTGCCCCGGCAAGGCCGAGACTGCTCAAGAATCTGTCCCAGAAGCTCAACTTCGCCATCGATGCTCTCTCTAGAGAAGCTGGTGCGGAAGAAAAAGGGGCCGCGGAGGTGGGAAGTCCGCGGCCCAAAGACCTACCAGATGCGGACCCGGTCCGCAGGGGCGATGTAAAGCTTGTCGCCGGGCTGGACGTTGAACGCTTCGTACCAGGCATCGATGTTGCGCAACGGCGCGAAGGCACGGATCATGCCCGGCGAGTGCGGATCGCTGACCAGCTGCTGGCGCAGCGCTTCGTCGCGGAACAGCGTCCGCCAGACCTGACCCCAGCCGAGGAACACCCGCTGATCTCCGGTGAAGCCGTCGAGCACCGGCGCCGGCTGACCGCCGAGCGACGCGCGATAGGCTTCGAGGCCCAGCGTGATGCCGCCGAGATCGCCGATATTCTCTCCCATCGAAGCACGCCCGTTGATGTGGACGCCGGGCAGGTTCGGGAAGGTATAAGCTTCATACTGCGCGCCGAACTTCGCCGCCTGCGCGTCGAACTTCGCGGCATCTTCTGCCGTCCACCAGTCGCGGAGCACGCCGTTGCCGTCGGACTTGCGGCCCTGGTCGTCGAAGCCGTGGATGATCTCGTGGCCGATGACCCCGCCGATGCCGCCATAATTGATCGCCGGATCGGCGTCCGGATCGAAGAAGGGCGGCTGCAGGATGGCGGCCGGAAACACGATCTCGTTCTTCACCGAGTTGTAATAGGCATTCACCGTCTGTGGGGTCATGCCCCACTCGGCTTCGTCGACCTTCTGGGCGATGCGGTTGCGCCGGTAATCCCATTCGAACCCGCTGGCACGCTCGACATTGCCGGTCAGGTCGCCCGGGACGATCGTCAGCGCCGAATAATCCCGCCATTTGTCGGGATAGCCGATCTTGACGTTGAACCCTTCGAGCTTCTTCAGCGCCTCCTGCTTGGTGGCGGGTCCCATCCAGTCGAGCCGCTCCAGGCGGCCGCGAAGGGCAGTGCGAAGATTGACGACCAGCGCGTCCATCTTCGCCTTCGATTCCGGTGGGAAATAGAGGGCGACGTAATCGCGGCCGATCGCCTCGCCCATCGCATTCTCGGCGATGGCCACGCCCCGCTTCCACCGGTCGCGCTGTTGCGGCTGCCCGTTGAGGAACTTGCTCCGGAACTCGAATTGAGCGTCGACGAAGCGTTTGGACAGCAAGGGCGCGACATCGTCGGCGGTGTGGAAGACCTGCCACGCCTTCAAGCTCTGCAGGTCGGCATCGCCGAAGATTTTCGCGAGCTTGGGAAAGGCGGTGTTCTGCGCAACGATGGCCCGCTCGGCGACACCGACGCCGGCAGCCTCGAGGAAGGTCGACCATGGGAAGCCGGGAGCCTGTGCCTGGAGATCGGCAAGGGTCATCGGGTTGTAGGTCTTGTCCCGATTGCGGCTTTCGGCGCGGGTCCAATGCGCCTCGGCGATCCGGGTCTCGAGCGCCATGATCTCGCGGGCCGAGGATGCCGGGGTGGGCCAGCCCGCCATTTCGAGCATCTGCTGGACGTAGGCGACGTAGCGGTCGCGCTGCGGCTTGAACTTGGCATCGAGGTAGAGATCGCGGTCGCCGAGGCCGAGGCCCGACTGCCGGAGATAGAGGGTGTAGATGTCGGGCTGCTTGGCATCGTCGGAGACGCCCGGACCGAAGAAGGAGCTCCCGAAGCCGCCGACCGCGCGGCCCATCAGGCGGGCGATGTCGTCCTTGCTCTTCGCCTGATAGACAGGCGCGAGACGGTTGAGCAGCGGGATTGCGTCCTGCCGCTCGATCGCCGCTTCGTCCATGAACGCCTGGTAGAGGCTGGCGATCTTGGCCTGATCGCCCCCGGCCTCGGCGCGATAGCCTTCGACCAGGCCACGCAGCCGTGCTTCGGAAAGGTCGCGGAGCACCGCAAAGGCGCCGAACGAGGACCGATCGGCAGGGATCGTGTTGGTCTTCGCCCAATTGCCGTTGACGAAGGCATTGAAGTCGTCGCCGGGGTTGACGCTCCGATCCATGCCGGCCGTGTCGAGCCCCCAGCTGCCGTAGCGAACCGCCTGAACGGTCGCGGCACCGCCGCCGGCCTCGCTCTGGCTCCCGAACAGCGTCTGTACCGTGCAGCTTTCGTCGACGCAGTCATGCTGATCGTGGGCCCTGGCAGGTGCACCGGACGCAAGCGCGAGCAACGACGCGGCGAGAACGAGGTTCTTCTTCATCAAGGCGTCTCCAAAAGTCTTTGGAATCAGTCGCTTCGGGTCCGAAGCGCGCATTCGGCGAATGTAGAAGGCCCGGTTGCACGGCGCAATCGAAACTGCGCGTTGTCACCATGTCGAACAGGCGGCGACAAGCCACGGCTTAGGCGTTAGGGAGGCGCGATGAGCAAGTCAGCAACCGATCTGATGCAGGAGATCATCTTCTCCGCCGTCCTCGATGTCATCGCCGCGTTGAAGGCCTCGTCCAAGGGGCTTCCCAACACGCTTTTGCGCGATCTCAACGCCATTCATCAGAACACGACCTTTGCCGATCTGCCGAAGGAATTGCAGACCGCCATTTCGGCGAGCGTGTCCGCCTCCTTCTCCCGGCTTCTCAAGGAAGGCTATGCCGTTGCGCCGCGTGACGCTGCCTCTGCACGCCCGATGCAGGCCCGTGGCGATGTGCCGCGTGGTCCCCGCGGCGACGGTCCACCGCGCGGGCCGCGTGGCGATGGTCCGCCTCGCGGCGGACGGCGCGACGACCGCCCCGGCGGCCCGCGCCGAGACCGGCCGGAGGGCCGCACCGGCGAGAGGACCGGGCCGCGCCCACCGCGCAAGCCACCGGCGCGCTGATCCCGGATTTCCTTTTGCTGCGGATGGTCTAAGCTCCTCGACAGGGGGGGGCCATGGTTCGACCTGTTTCCTTTTTGCTCTTATGCCTCGCCGTTGTTTTCGCGGCGCCGCTCGGTGCGCAAGGTGCCGACATCCAGGCGAAGCTCGAACGTGCCGGCCGCCTCGCGTCTATGGCCAACGATGCCGGCCTCCGCGGTGACCGCAACGCCGAGATCGGGTTCTACCAGAAGTCGGTGAAGCTGCTCGACGAAGTGGTTGCCGCGAATTCCAACCCGAGTGCGGAAATCGTCTTTGGCCGCCGCGAGATCCAGCTCTCGCTCGGTGACGCATTCCTGGCCGACAAGAAGCCGAGACTTGCCGTCGATGTCTTCGGTCCGATGGCGTCCGAGATTGCCGGCCCTTCCGCGTCGATCCCGGCCGATCGCGGAACGCGCCTCCACCTGGCGCGAGCGCTTCGCGGCCTCTGGTATTCGGCCTTTCTGGCCGGCGATTATGCCCGTGCCCGCGCGACGCTCCCAAGGCTGATCGCGGTCGGCCGCGCGATGCAGGCAGAGGAGCCGACGAACAGCTATCTGACGCGGCGGCTTGCCGAAGACCTGCAGGGCGAAACCTTCTTCCGCTGGGTCCTGCAGGACGAGGCCGGCAGCCGCGAGACCGCCCGCGAGACGCTCGCTCTGTTCCGCAGCCTCGCCGAGGCCAACCCTGGCAGCGACGAGGCGATGCGCAGCCATTTCCTCTGGGCCTATGGCGCCGCCGAACTTCACGGCGACGACATAGCCCTGTGGCGGGAAGCGCTGGTCGTCGGCGACCAACTTGTCGCGCGCAGGGCAATGAAGGCCGAGCATCGGCCCTATCTCGATGCGGCGCGGGCCAGGATGGAAAAGGCCGGCGGCTAGCGCCTCAACCGTAGCGGATGCGAACCTTGCCCGCCGCCTCGGCGGCAAGGGTACGGGCGTCATCCGATGTCGCGCCGCTGGCCAGCGCAACCGCCATTCGGCGATAGGGTCGGGTTACCGGCTTGCCGAAAACTCTCACGTCGACCTCGGCGCCTTCGCGCCCGAGCGCGAGGGCTTCCGCGACGCCTTCGAAGGCGAAGCTGTCCGAGTCGCGGTCGGCGAGGATCACGGTCGAGGCAGCCGCCGGATGGCGCATGGTCAGCACGGGGATCGGCAGGCCGAGCACGGCGCGGGCATGCAGATCGAATTCGGAGAGGTTCTGCGAGATCAGCGTCACCATGCCGGTGTCGTGCGGCCTCGGCGACAGTTCGGAGAAGATGACCTCGTCGCCCTTCACGAAGAACTCGACTCCGAACAGGCCGTAGCCGCCGAGATCGTCGACGACCTTGCGCGCCATCTCTTCCGCCGAGGCGAGCGCTGCGGCGGACATTGGGGTGGGCTGCCAGCTTTCCTGATAGTCGCCCCGTTCCTGGCGATGCCCGATCGGCGGGCAGAACAATACGCCCCCGCGGGTGCGGACGGTGAGCAGGGTGATCTCATAGTCGAAGCGGATAAACTCCTCGACGATCACCCGCACACGGTCGCCGCGCATTCCCGCGACGGCATAGTCCCAGGCGCGGCGCAGATCCTCCGGGCGCTCGATCGTGCTCTGGCCTTTCCCGGACGAGGACATGACCGGCTTCATCACGCAAGGGTAGCCGGCATGTTCGGCGGCTGCCGCGGCTTCCTCGAAGCTGCCGGCGAAGCGATAGCGCGACGTCCGGAGGCCGAGTGCGCCGGCGGCGAGTTCGCGGATGCTGTCGCGGTTCATCGTCATCTGGGTGGCGCGGGCGGACGGCACGACCACGTTGCCCGCCGCTTCGACCTCGGCGAGGATCTCCGTGCGGATGGCCTCCACTTCCGGCACGATGAAATCCGGCCGATGTCGCGCGATTGCTTCGCGGAGACGGTCGGCGTCGAGCATCGAGAAGATCTCGGCCTCGTCCGATACCTGCATCGCCGGTGCGCCGGCATAGGAATCGCAGGCGATCACATAGACGCCGAGGCGCTTGGCGGAGATTGCGAATTCCTTGCCGAGCTCGCCCGATCCGAGCAGCAATATGCGTGCGGTGAAGCTCATCGCGTGCTCTTCACGCCGGCGTTGCAACCAAGATCCTTCTCGCGGCCGTCAAGCTCCAGACGCTGCACCTCGAACTCCTTCTTTCCTTCCGGCAAATAGCGCAGCACGCGCTCCCCGCCCTCGTCGGCGACCCGATAGGCGATCTCGGTGCGCGAGTCTCCGATCTTGCCGGCCTCGCGGGCGATCAGTCGCATGCCGTCGCGCATTCCGGCGGCAAAGGCCGGGCCGTCCTTGACGACTCCCGCGATTACGCCGTTCGCCAGCCGGGTCGCCTCGGCATCGTAGCCGCGATCGAACTCCTTGCGTTGTTCGCGGATGATCCGAGTGCAGGCGCCGAACAGACCGTCGGAGAGCAGCAGGGGTGCGCCGTCCTGTGCCTGTGCGACCAGCGGATCGAGCGGGATCGCGGTGCGTGCGCGGAGCGTCTCGCGGAACAGGTCGGTGGCACGCGCGCTGCTGCCCTTCGCCGCCTCGCGCTGAGCGCGGAGCACGGTGTCGAGGCTCTCCGTCCCCGCCGAGCCGACGGCGATCTCGGCGTCGAGGATAGTCGCCAGCAGGTGCCCGCGGTCGTAGCTCACCTGCTGCAGCGCCGGATCCTCCCAGAACCGCGCGACGATATCCGAAGCGGGCGCATTCCTGGCCGACGACGTGCCGTAGCGAAGCAGGGTCTCGTTCTTGTCGGCCACATAGTCCTCGGCGCTCCACAGCCCGGAGCGCAGCAGGACTTTGGAGGCGAGATAATCGGTGAAGCCCTCGCTGAACCAGTAATCGGCGGCCTCCTTGTCCTCGGGCAGCCCGCCAAGGGCGTTCGGCATCCAGCCGTGCATATATTCGTGCGCGAGCAGCCGCTTGGCCTGCTTGAGCTCGAAGCCGGTCGTCGCCGCGATCGAGAATCCGTCGGTGCGGCCGGTTCCCCTGACGCTGAGCCCCGATGAAGGTGTGCCGGTCGGCGCGAGCGCGACGAAATAGGGGGTGCTCCGGTCTCCCCAATAATCGTCCTCGGCCCGGATGATCGGCACGATCGTATCGGCGAGCGCGTCGGGCGTGAACGTCCAGCGGCCGAGGGTCGCAAGCCGGAACGGAGCGCCGTCGATGTCGCGTTCCACCATCGTCAGCCCGGCGCCGCCGATCGCCACGCTGTCGATCAGATTGGCGACGGTGGTGCGCTTGCCCTTCCAGTGATCGAGATCGGAGGCGACCGACCACCGTTTCGGGAGCTTGCCCCAGCGAAACCGCGCCGGCGCCGAATCCCTGCCCTTGGGGGAGGCGAACACGCCATTGCCGTGCCAGAAGAACCAGTCGGATCGGACGAGCGGCCGGGCTTTCTCATAGTCGAAGCCCGGATCCTCCTGCCACGCGGACTGGACATGGTAGACGACACGGATCTTCGCCCCGGGGCGGTGATGGATGATCGGCCTGTCGTAATAGCCGCCAAGACTGTCGGCGCCGTGAATCTCCAGGCCGGCGATCTGGCGCCACAGCTCGCGCGATCCTGCCCATTCGCTCGGAAGCTCCAGCACGGTCTCGCCGTCGCTGTCGCCGCGAAAGCGCATCTCGACCTCGAACGCGGGGATCCCGTCGAACCAGAAGCCCGGCGTGACCTGGTAGCGGATGGTTTTTTCTTCAGGCGCCTTGAACGCGCAGAGCAGAAGAGCAGTGGCAGCGAACGCGAAGCGGGCGGAACGGATCACAAACTTCTCCAGATTCGCGTGATACTCTATATCATCATAAGCGCGCGGCAAGGCGCGGACGTGCCGTAAACGCGATATGCCGACGAACGCCTCCGCGTCTCGCACGTTGAACCCGGCGAACCTTGCTTTGCAAATGTCCGGAGATCCGCATGGCCCTGTCGCTCAAGCCCCTCGATCAGCAAGTCATCGTCATCACCGGTGCCTCCAGCGGCATCGGCCTCGCGACCGCCAAGGCGGCGGCGGCGGCGGGCGCCACGGTGGTGCTCGCTGCGCGGACCCGCGAAGCGCTCGCGGGTGCGATCGACCAGATCAAATATGCGGGCGGGCAGGGCATCTTCGTCGTCGCAGACGTCACGCGGCGAGAGGATCTGGAGAACCTCGCCCGCCGGGCGATGGAGGACTATGGCCGGATCGACACCTGGGTGAACAATGCCGGAGTCGGCATCTGGGGGCGCCTCGACGAGGTCAGCGACGCCGACAGGCGGCAGCTGTTCGAAACCAATTTCTGGGGAATGGTCTACGGCTCTGAAATCGCGGTGGAACATCTGCGCAGGACCGGCGGTGCACTGATCAACGTCGGCAGCGTCGCCTCCGACGTCGCGCTGCCGCTTCAGGGCATCTATTCGGCCAGCAAGCATGCGGTGCAGGGCTTCACCAATGCGCTGCGGATGGAGCTCGCCGCCGACCGGGCACCGGTGTCGGTAACCCTGATCAAGCCGGCGTCGATCGGCACGCCGATGCCGCAGCACGTCAAGAACTATACCGATCGCGAGGCGCGCTTTCCGCCGCCCATCTACAAGCCGGAGGAGGTCGCCGCAGCGATCCTGCGCGCGGCCGCCCATCCGACCCGCCAGCTTTATGTCGGCGGTGCGGCGCGCAGCTTGAGCGCGCTCAGCCGCCAGGCTCCGCTGCTGATGGATTGGCTCGGAGCCAACATCCTGCTGCCGCTGCAGGTCGGCAAGCAGCCGGCAACCCCGACCGACAATCTCGACCAGGGTCGTGCGGAGGCGCAGATCTACGGCGACCATCAGGGCAGCATGATCCGGCCGAGCGCCTATACACGGGCGGCGACCAATCCCGGCGTCACCCTCGGCGCGGCGGGTGCGGCCGCGGCGCTAGGCGCCGGCCTGTTCCTGTGGAGCCGTCGCGGCGGCGGCGACCGCGCCGCCGGCGAGGTCAGCACCGAGGAGGAGGTGCAGGCCCATCCGAGCTGATGCTCAGGAGGCGGCCGGCGTTCGCAGGTCGAAATAGTCGGCGAGCCGGGCAAGGGTACCCGGCACGTTCCGGTGGTGGAGGAAGATGCCGCCCATCTCCTCCCACCGCTCGGCGTGGCGAAGCTGGTCGTCGACCAGCACGTCGCCCGGCTTGCCATGGTCGCGCTTGTTGCGCGCCATCGTCGTGATGATCCGCGTGCCGGGGAAGTAGTGCGCCGCCCAGCGGACTTTCTGGTCCGCCGCCCAATTGCCCCGCGGCAGGCCGGTGAGGATGATCGGATCGAGGTGGCGCACGGCTTCGAACAGCGCGGTCGCGCCGTCGAGCAGCGGCAGGCCGAAATAGAAATCCGGCGCGGTGGCGAGCTTCGCCCAGAAGCGGCCGAGGCCGTGGCGCTGCTCGAACGCCTTGGGCGGCATTCCGAGGATCGCCGTCGCGCCCTGGTCGAAATCGGCAAGGACTCCGTCGCAGTCGAGGAAGAGCTGGCGCTTCATCGGCCGAGATAAGCGGGCAGCAATTGGACCGGCATCGGCAGGTCGAACCGTTCCCACTTGCCGGCGCGCAGGACGTCGTTCGACTCCACGGCCCGGCGTCCGTCGGCGAGCGACCAGGTGATGTGGTAGGTCGAGCCATCGGGTCGGTCGGTGGTGCCGGCAATGCTGACCACCAACGCCTCGACGCCCTTGCCGTCGTCGATCCTACCGACGATCTCGCCCACCGTCTCGTCGGGAAGCGGCGCGTGGGCGGACACCCTGGCGCTCAACGTCACGTGATCGGCGACGACGTTCCTGAAGAGGGGCGGGAATTGCTGGAGCAATTCCTTGCGCTGGCTGCGGTCGAGCCGCCATCCGGTGATCGCGTCGCCATGCCCGGCCTGTGCATGGGCCTGTTGTGCCGTCGGTGCCATGCCCCCGGAAACGGAGCGCCTGCGGAGCGGGTTCCCGCCTGATGCGTTCGAAGCGCAGCCAAGGAGCAGAAAGATGGACCGCGAGCACGAAGACCTTCCGTCCAACGACAACAAGAAGATCGCCGAGGAAGGCGAGAGGAACCGCAAGCAGATGGACGACGTGCCCGCACCCGGTACGGACCCGCTGCACGAGGGACCGTGACCTCAGGCTTTGGCCCGAATCCAGACGTCCACCGCACGCCGCTCCGCCTCGTCCATGTCGAGGCCGAGCTTGGTCCGCCGCCAGAGCACGTCCTCAGCGGTGCGCGCGAATTCGTGATCGCGCAAGTAACGCAGCTCCGCTTCGTACAGCCCCGCCCCGAAATGGCGTCCGAGATCCTCCAGTCGTGTCGCATCGCCGACGATATCGCGCAGCCGCGTACCGTAGGCGTGGGACAAGCGCGCCACCATCGGCTGCGGCATCCAGGCGGAGAGGTTTTCGAGCCAGTCGAGGAAGGCGGGGGTGAGATCGCCGCCCGGCAGTGACAGCCAGGCGGTCGAGCGCCGCCCGTCGATGCCCAGCCGGTCGAGCGCTTCCTCGGCCAGCGCCCGCGATGTGGTGATCTTGCCGCCGAACACCGAGAGCAGTTTCGGCCCGGGCGCGTCGTCGAGCTCGAGATGGTAATCGCGGGTTACCACCGAGGCTTCGGCGGCGCCGTCGTCGAACAGGGCGCGCACCCCCGAATAGCTCCAGACGATGTCGCAGGGCGCGTCCTGGCGCGCGAAATAGCGGTCGGTCGCCTCGCACAGATAGCGTTTCTCCTCGCCCGTGATCGCCGCATCTTCGGGCCGCTCGACCGGCACGTCGGTGGTTCCGATCAGGGTGAAGCGGCCGTGGAACGGCAAGGCGAAGACGATGCGGCGGTCCGGCTGCTGGAGGATGTAGGCATGATCGCCCTCCCACAAAGCCGGCACGACGATGTGACTGCCCTTGACCAGCCGCACCCGGCTGCGGCTGTCGCTGGCGAGGCGGGGAAGGGTGGCGGCGACCCATGGACCGGCCGCGTTGACGATCGCCGTGGCGGTGACCGAACGCTCGCCGGAGAGCTGGACGCGCCAGCCGTCGCGCTCGCGGGCGGCGGACAGGAACTCCGTCCGGGTGGCGATCTCCGCGCCAAGCTCGGCGGCGGCGACGGCGTTCAGCACCACCAGCCGCGAATCGTCCACCCAGGCATCCCAATAGGAGAGCAGCGGGAAGGGGCGGGCCAGGGGTGTCCGGATCGCGCGGTCGCGGGCCGACACGCCGCCGGACCGCGGCAACCCCCCGCGGAGCGAGAAGAGGTCGTAGAGCAACAGGCCCGCGCGCAGCAGCCAGTGCGGCCGCATGCCCTTGAGCTGGGGGAGGACGAAGCGCAGCGGCCGGACGATATGCGGCGCGATCCGGAGCAGGATCGCCCGTTCCTTCAGCCCCTCGCGCACCAGCCGGAATTGGCCATGTTCGAGATAGCGCAGGCCGCCGTGGATCAGCTTCGACGAGGCCGAGGAGGTGTGGCCGGCGAGATCGTCCTTCTCGACCAGCAGCACCCTGGCCCCACGGATCGCGGCATCCCGCGCGATCGCGGTTCCGTTGATCCCGCCGCCGATGATGAGAAGGTCGAAACTGTCCATCGCCGCCTTGCAGACTAGAGGTTCGGGCAGCCATAGTCGATGAAAAGGAGACGCCATGGACCTGCTCGTCATCGACGAAGGCACAACCAGCACGCGCGCCATGCTGTTCGGCGCAGACGGCCTCTGCCGCGGCGCCGAGCAGCAGGATATCGTCCAGCATCATCCCGGGCCGGGCCTTGTCGAACATGATGCCGAGGAGATCTGGACCAAGAGCCTGGCCTGCGCCCGCACCCTGATCGACGAGAAAGGCGGTGCCGGCCGGCTCCGCGCGATCGGGATCACCAACCAGCGCGAGACGATCGTCTTCTGGAGCCGGCGTACGGGCCGGGCGCTCGCCCCCGCCATCGTCTGGCAGGACCGGCGAACGGCCGAAGCCTGCGCACGGCTCAAGGAGGAGGGGCGGGAGCCATTCGTCCAGGCCAAGACAGGCCTGCTGCTCGATCCCTATTTCAGCGCCTCCAAGATCGCCTGGGCGCTGGAGCACTGGCCGCAGCTGCGCGAGGCCGGCGACGATCTGTGCATCGGCACGGTCGAGAGCTACCTCGTCTTCCGCCTCACCGGCGGGCTCCACGTCTCCGACGCGACAAACGCCTCGCGCACCGCGCTGATGGACATCGCGAGCGGTCGCTGGGACGACGATCTGCTCGATCTCTGGGGCGTGCCGCGCAGCGCTTTGCCGGAGATCGTCGACTGCGCCGGTCCGCTCGCCGAGACACTGTCCGGGCATTTCGGCCAGCCGATCGCGATCGCCGGTCTTGCCGGTGACCAGCAGGCGGCGGCGATCGGCCAGGCCTGCCTCAGGCCCGGCGACACCAAGGGCACCTACGGCACCGGCGCCTTCATCCTCACCCACACCGGCGCCGAGCTCCGCCCGAGCCGCCACCGCTTGCTCTCTACCGTGGCCTGGCAGCTCGGCGGGGAGCGGCGCTATGCGATCGAGGGCTCGGTGTTCGTCGCCGGAAGCCTGATCCAGTGGCTCCGCGACAGCCTCGGCCTGCTCGCCTGCGCAAGCGAGAGCGAAAGCCTGGCGCGCTCGGTGCCCGACAATGGCGGCGTCTACCTCGTGCCCGCGCTCTCCGGCCTCGGCGCGCCTTATTGGCGGCCGGACGCGCTGGCGGCGATCTCCGGCCTTTCCTTTTCCGCCGGGCACGCCCACATCGCCCGCGCCGCGCTGGAGGCGATGGCGCATCAGACCCACGATCTGATGACCGCCTTCGCCGGCGACGGCGCCGCCTGGGAATGCCTCAAGGTCGACGGCGGCATGATCGGCAACGACTGGGTCGCCCAGGACCTCGCCGACATGCTCGATCTCGCCGTCGAGCGCCCGCATTTCGTCGAGACCACCGCGCTCGGCGCGGCGATGCTGGCGGGCGTCGGCTGCGGCCTGTTCGGATCGCTCGGGGAGGCGGCGTCGATGCGCGGCGCGGTCGAGCGCTTCACCCCGGCACTGGACGGCGATGCACGCCGTGCGCGCCTCGCCGGCTGGCAAGACGCGGTGGAGCGAGTCATCCGCAGCGACTGAGCAGACGGCTCCACCCAATCTTTACCCTTTGCCTTTAGCCCGGGCGCATGGCCCAGCGCATTCACCTCGTCGCCGCCGCGCGTCCCAATTTCATGAAGGTGGCGCCGCTCTGGCACGCGCTCGCCGCAGCCCCGGATTTCGATCCGGTGCTGGTCCACACCGGCCAGCATTATGACGTCAACATGTCGGACGCCTTCTTCACCGACCTGAGGCTGCCGGAGCCGCATCACCATCTCGGCGTCGGATCGGGCAGCCATGCCGAGCAGACCGGCGGCGTGATGATCGCCTACGAGAAGGTGGCGCTTGCCGATCGGCCGGACTGGCTGGTGGTGGTCGGCGACGTCAACTCGACCGCCGCCTGCACCCTGGTCGCGGCGAAAGCGTGCTTCCCGGTCATCCACCTCGAGGCCGGCCTGCGCAGCGGCGATCGGGCGATGCCGGAGGAGGTCAACCGCCTCATGACCGACGTCCTCGCCGACGTGCTGTGGACTCCGTCGCCCGACGCCGACGACAATCTCCGCCGCGAGGGCATCGCCGAGGCGCGGGTGACCCGCGTCGGCAACATCATGCTCGACAGCTTCGAGCTGGTCCGCCCCGCCATCGAGGCGGCCGACGTTCCCGCCGAACTCGGCCTGACCCGCGGCGGCTACGGCATCGTCACCCTCCACCGTCCCTCCAACGTCGACGATCCCGCCCAGCTCATCCGTCTCGTGGATGCACTGATCGCGGTCCAGCGCGACCTGCCCCTGGTCTTCCCGGTGCATCCGCGGACCAGCGCGAAGCTTCACCAGAACGGCCTCGAAAGCCGGATGCTGCGGGCGGGGCTGACGCTGATCGGCCCGCAATCCTATGTGCGGTTCATGAGCCTGGTCGGCGGCGCCGCGGCGGCGATCACCGACAGCGGCGGGCTGCAGGAGGAGACCACCTATCTCGGCATTCCCTGCCTGACCCTGCGCGAGAATACCGAGCGGCCGATCACCATCACCGAAGGCACCAACCGGCTGGTCACCCCGGAGACGCTTGGCATCGAGCTGCACCGCGCGGTGTCGACTCCGCGCGCGGTGCGGGCGAAGCCGGATCTGTGGGACGGCCGGACCGCGGAACGCTGCCTCGCCGATCTTCGCCGCCGCAGCGGCCCGGCAAGGCTGCCGAGAGCGCTGCAGGATCCGGACGCGCGCGCTGCCGAGCTCTCCCGCACCTACTGCGGCGACGAGCGGCGGGTCGTTACGGGCGGGACCAGCTATCGTCGATCATCCTGATGATCGCCGAGAAATCCTTGCCGCCGCCGCCGAGATGGTCGGCGAACCGGGTGTACAATTCCTCCGCATGGGCGCCCATCGGCGTATAGGCGTCGACGCTCTGCGCCGCCTCCATCGCCAGGCGCAGATCCTTGAGCATCAAGGCGGATGCGAAACCGCCTTCATAGTCGCGGTCGGCGGGCGTGGTCGGGCCGACTCCGGGGACCGGGCAATAGGTGGTCATCGACCAGCACTGGCCCGAGGCCTTGGACGAGATGTCGTAGAAGGTCTGCAGATCGAGCCCGAGCTTCTGCGCCATGGCGAAGGTCTCGCAGGTGGCGATCATCGAGGCGCCGAGCAGCATGTTGTTGCAGATCTTGGCGGCCTGACCGGCGCCGGCACCCCCGGCATGGATCACCGCCTTGCCCATCTGCTCGAGCAGCGGCCGCGCGCGCTCGAACGCCGCCGCTTCGCCGCCGACCATGAAGGTGAGGGTGCCGCCCTCCGCCGCCGCGATGCCGCCCGACACCGGCGCGTCGACCATCTGGTAGCCGGCGCTTTCCGCCTTGCCGATCTCCTCGCGGGCGGTGGCGACGTCGATCGTCGAGCAGTCGATCAAGATGGCGGAGGTCGGCGCCTGCCCGATCACGCTGCTTTCATAGACGTCGCGGACATGCTTGCCGGCGGGGAGCATGGTGATCACCGCCTCGGCCCCTCCGATCGCCTCGGCCGCAGATCCGGCGCGGCTGCACCCGTTCGCCTCGGCCTTGGCGAGCGCCGCCTCGGAGAGATCGAAGGCGCGGACGGCGTGCCCGGCCTTGACCAGGTTCGCGGCCATGCCGCCGCCCATATTCCCAAGCCCGATGAATGCGATATGTGCCATCTCTAAATCCCTCTCCCAGGGTCCGATCTTCTTTCCGTCATCCCCGCGAAAGCTGGGATCTCGTCGGGTGATGAGTGCCGGTGCCTGTCCGACCTGAGATCCCAGCCTTCGCTGGGATGACGGGCAGAGCCATGCCCGAGCGAATCAGGACCGGCGCCATGCTGCCATTGCTGTTCATGAGAGAGAACAATGGATTGGCGGGCACGTCTGATATCCTCTCCTCGATTCTGACCTGTGTCGTCATCTCCGCCTGCGCCGGGACGACGCATTGGTCAGCTGCCCGTCCATTCCGCCTTCCGCTTGTCGACGAACGCCGCCATGCCTTCTTTCTGGTCCGCGCTGCCGAACAGGCCGTGGAACAGCCGGCGCTCGAACACTATGCCCTGGGCGAGGCCGGTCTCGAACGCGGCGTTGACCATCTCCTTGTTGGCGATGGCGGCGAGCGGGGCCATGCCGGCGATCGTCTCGGCGGTCTTCAGCGCCTCGTCGAGAAGCGAGGCGGCGGGCACGATGCGGGCGACGAGGCCGGCGCGTTCCGCTTCCTCGGCGCCCATCATCCGGCCGGTGAGGCACATTTCCATCGCCTTGGCCTTGCCGATCGCATGGGTGAGCCGCTGCGATCCGCCCATGCCGGGGGTGACTCCAAGCTTGATCTCCGGCTGCCCGAACTGGGCCGTGTCCGCGGCGATGATGAAATCGGCCATCATCGCGACTTCGCAGCCGCCGCCGAGCGCGTAGCCCGAGACGGCGGCGATCCACGGCTTGCGGGTGGCGGTGACCCGCTCCCAGCCCGCGAAGAAGTTCGAGGCATACATTTGCGCGAAGCCCTGCTCCTGCATCTCCTTGATGTCGGCGCCGGCCGCGAACGCTTTCTCGCTGCCGGTCAATACCGCGCAGCGTTTGCTGTCGTCGGCGTCGTAAGCGGCAAAGGCGGCGATCAACTCGCGCAGGATCCCGCTGTTGAGCGCGTTCAGCGCCTTTGGGCGGTTCAGGGTGATCAGGGTCACCGCGCCGCGTTGCTCGACCAGGATGTTCTCGTAGTTCATTGCGTCTGTCCTTCGTTCCGGTGTGGACCGGGCGTTGGTTTCGTCACGTCCGCCGCGCCTTTCGCCCGACGAGATCCCGCCCTTCGCCGGGATGACGGGGAAGGGGGGCGACGCGCGAGGCCATTTCGGCGGTGCTTTTCACCCGGCGAGCTCCCAGCTCTCGCTGGGATGACGAAAGGGGCGGTCGGCGCAGGGACGATCATAGCGCGAGCGGCGTCCATTCTTCGCCTTCGGGCATCGGCGCGAAGATCTGGTCGATCATGTGTTCCGACACGCCTTCGGGCGTCGCCGGGCTCCAGCGGGGGGCATTGTCCTTGTCGATCAGCAGGGCGCGGACTCCTTCGGCGAAGTCGTTGCGCTGCACGACGCGGGCGGCGACCGCATATTCCTGGCGCATCTCGTGGGCGAAATCCTGCACCCCGGCGCCGTCGTAGAGCAAGCGGAGCGACACCTTGCACGCCTGCGGGCTCTTGGTGCGCAAGGTGGCCAGTTCCTTCTGCGCCCACTTCGATTCGTCGGCCTCGAGGGCGGCGAGGATCTCCTCATAATCGTCGGAGGCGAACAGCCGGTCGATCTGCTCCAGATTGGCGTCGATCCGGGCCTCGGGGGCGGGGGCGCTGGCATCGCGCAATATCTCGTCGATGCGCTGCGGATCGTCCCCGATCGCCGCCTTGACGTCGTCGAGCGCGGCGGCGGGGAGATAATGAGTGGCAAGGCCGAGCCGCAAACATTCGGCGCCGTCGAGCCGCGCTCCGGTCAGCGCCAGAAACTGCCCGACGCGGCCGGGCAGGCGCGACAGATACCAGCCGCCGCCGACGTCCGGGAACAGGCCGATCGTCGTCTCCGGCATCGCGAAGCGGGTATTCTCCGTCGCGACCCGGCATTTGGCCGGCTGCGAGATGCCGACGCCGCCGCCCATCGTGATCCCGTCCATGAAGGCGACGACCGGCTTCATATAGGTGAACAGCAGATGGTTGAGGCGATATTCCTCGTGGAAGAAGTCGCGCGCCAGCGCCCCGTCGCTCGCCCCGCTCTTGCCGAGCATGACCACGTCGCCGCCGGCGCAGAAGCCGCGGCCCTCGGCATGATCGATCAGCACCGCCTCGATTGCCGGATTCTCCCGCCATTCGAGCAGAGCGGCGATCATCGCGCTGCACATGTCGTGGGTCAGCGCATGGATCGCCTTGGGGCGGTTCAGCCGGATGCGGCCGATCCGGCCTTGGGTGAAGGTGAGGACGTCAGTGTTGGTCATCGACAAAGCATACCTCTTTTGGGGAAGCCGGCGTCACTGGCGCAGCATGTCGCGGCCGACGATCATCCGCATCACCTGGTTGGTGCCCTCGAGGATCGAGTGCACCCGCAGATCGCGCCAGAAGCGCTCGATCGGATAGTCCATCAGATAGCCGTAGCCGCCATGGAGCTGCAGCGCGCGATCGACCACGGAGGATCCGGTGTCGGTAGCGAGGCGCTTGGCCATCGCGGCGAAGCGTGTCTTGTCCGGGGCATTCTCCGTCACCTTGACCGCGGCGGCGTAGAGCAGCATCCGCGCGGCCTGCAACTCGGTCTCCATGTCGGCGAGGGTGAACTGGGTCGCCTGAAAGTCGGCGATCGCCTGGCCGAACTGCTTGCGCTCCTTCGTGTAGCCGATCGCCTCGTCGAGGCAGCGCTGGGCGCCGCCCAAGGAACAGGCGCCGATGTTGAGCCGGCCCCCGTCCAGGCCCATCATCGCGATCCGGAAGCCTTCGCCCTCGGCGCCGACCAGATTCTCGGCCGGCACCCGCACCTCGTCGAAATTGACCTGGGCGGTCGGCTGCGAATGCCAGCCGAGCTTGCGCTCCTGCGCGCCGAAGCTGACGCCCGGCATGTCCTTTTCGACGACCAGGCAGGAAATGCCCTTTGGCCCTTCGGCGCCGGTGCGCGCCATCACGACGTAGATCTCGTTCTCGCCGCCGCCCGAAATGAACGCCTTGGAACCGGAGATGACGTAGTCATCGCCGTCCTTCACCGCCTTGGTCTTGAGCGCGGCGGCGTCGGAGCCGGAGCTCGGCTCGGTCAGGCAGTAAGAACCCATCCGTTCCATTGTGATCATCGACGGCAGGTACTTCGCCTTCACCGCGTCGGCGCCGAAGCGGTCGATCATCCAGCTCGCCATATTGTGGATCGAGATGAAGGCGGAAGTGGAAGGGTCGCCATAGGCCATCGCCTCCATGATCAAAGCCGCCTCGAGCCGCCCGAGCCCGATGCCGCCCGACTCTTCGGAGACGTAGATCGAGCCGAAGCCGAGCTCGGCCGCCGCACGGATCGTGTCGCGCGGGAAGATATGCTTCTCGTCCCACTCGGCCGCATGCGGGGTGATCGCATCGGCGGTGAACTGGCGCGCCATTTCCTGGATCTGGCGCTGCTCGTCGGTGAGGTCGAACTGGGTCATGGCTTTTCCTTGAGGACTCGTTCGCGGAAGAGGGCGTCGGCGAGCTTGGTGTCGTTGCGTTCATACCAGCGCGGTGCCGGAAGGCCCTTCTCCCAGGCGAGGGCTTCGGTCAACGTGCCCTGGGCGCTCGGCACGTCGGGGAAGGCCTGTCGAAGCGGATCGGCATAGGCCTTGTCGGCGGTGATGATCTCCCAGCCGTCCTTGCGCAGGGCCGCGACCATGTCTGCGATCCACAAGGCGGCGAGATCGGTCTCGTGCAGCAGGATGACATGGGCCGGCGAGCGGCCGAGCGTTCGGCGGGCGATGGCGTCGAACGCATTGGCGGCACCGACCATCGTCTCGACATAGAGATCCCGCAGCGCGTTCATGTCGATGGTCTTGCCGGCACGCGCCGCGGCGATCGCATTGCCTTCCAGGTTCCAGTCGGCGCCGTCGACGGTGACATAGCCGTTGCGGAGCCCGCGCGCCTTGAGGCCGGCGCGCAGCGCATCGCGCTTGGCCTTGTCGCTGCCGCCTTCGTCGAGATACGGGAAGCGAAACCACGGGCGGTAGCCGTCGCGGCCCTTCAACCAGCCTTCTGCCCTGTCGATGTCGGCGAGATAGGCCCCGGCGTCGGTCGCGTTGAGGTGGGGATGGCTGAACGAGTGGTTGGCGATGACGTGGCCGGCGGCGACATAGGCCTCGAGCCGGTCCTCGCCGCCCCTGCCATAGTCGCTCGCCAGATTGCCGGGATTGACGAAGAAGGCCACCTGTTCGACGCTGGCCCGCTTCAGCCCGGCGATCAGCTTCACCGTGCGCTGGTCAGGGGTGAGGAAGGCGCCCGGGGACCGCGGCGCATCGTCGAAGGTGAGGGCGATACGCTTCTGAGCTGCGGCCGGGACGGCGCAGGCGAAGAGGAGCGAAAGCAGAAGAAAGCGGATCAGGTTCAAATTTCGTTCTCCAAATCCTCCCCGGCAGGGGGAGGGGGACCGCACGAAGTGCGGTGGAGGGGTGGCGCGGACCTCGGAGCAGCCCCTCCACCAGCCTGCGGCTGGTCCCCCTCCCCGTACCGGGGAGAATTTTGTTAGTCCGGCGGATCGCATCGCGCTGCCCCTCCACCACCGCCTCCGCGGCGGTCCCCCTCCCCGAGGCGAGCTCGGGGAGGATCTTTCCTACCCTTTTCTCAGCCCATGGTCGGGATGACGAATGCATTCTCGCCGGTGACCGAGCCGTCCGGCCAGCGCTGGGTGACCGTCTTGGTCTTGGTGTAGAAGCGGACGCCTTCCATGCCGTGCTGGTTGATGTCGCCGAAGGCCGAGCGCTTCCAGCCGCCGAAGCTGTGATAGGCGACCGGCACCGGGATCGGCACGTTGATCCCGACCATGCCGACATTGACCCGCGCCGCGAATTCGCGGGCGGCGTGGCCGTTGCGGGTGAAGATGGCGACGCCATTGCCATATTGATGGTCGGAAGGGAGGCGCACCGCCTCCTCGAAGCTGTCGGCGCGGACGATCTGCAGGACGGGCCCGAAAATCTCCTCCTGGTAGCTCTGGAAGTGCGGCTGGACCCGGTCGAACAAGGTCGGGCCGATGAAGAAGCCTTCCTCGTGGCCCTGAAGCGTGAAACCGCGGCCGTCTACGACGAGCTCGCCGCCCTCGTCGGCGCACATCTGGATGTAATTCTCGATCCGCTGGCGGTGGGCGGCGTTGACCACCGGGCCGTAATGGGCCTCGGCGTCGGTCGACACGCCGATGCGCAGCTTTTCTATCGCCGGGATCAGCTTCTCGCGCAGCGCGTCGGCGGTCTTGTCGCCGACCGGCACCACGACGGGCAGGGCCATGCAGCGCTCGCCGGCCGAGCCGAAGGCGGCGCCGGTCAAGTCGTTCACCACCTGGTCGAGATCGGCGTCGGGCATGACGATGCCGTGATTCTTGGCGCCGCCCATCGCCTGGACGCGCTTGCCGGCGGCGACTCCGCGTCGGTAGACATAATGGGCGATGTCGGAGGAGCCGACGAAGCTCACCGCCTTGATGTCGGGGTGGTCGAGGATTGCGTCGACCATTTCCTTGTCGCCGTTGACCACCTGGAGGATGCCGTCGGGCAGCCCAGCCTCGGTCATCAGCTCGGCGAGGCGGACCGGCACCGAAGGATCGCGCTCGGAGGGCTTGAGGATGAAGGCATTGCCGCAGGCGATCGCGACACCGAACATCCACATCGGGATCATCGCGGGGAAGTTGAACGGGGTGATGCCGGAGACGATGCCGAGCGGCTGGCGCATCGAGAAGACGTCGATGCCGGGGCCCGCGCCCTGGGTATATTCGCCTTTCAGCGCATGCGGGATGCCGCAGGCGAATTCGATCACCTCGAGGCCGCGCTGGATGTCGCCCTTCGAATCGGCGATCACCTTGCCGTGCTCGGACGAGAGCAGATGGGCGAGCGAGTCCATCTCGCGCTCGACCAGCTCCTTGAACTTGAACATGACGCGGGCGCGGCGCTGCGGGTTGGTCGCCGCCCAGCCGGGCAGAGCGGAGTTCGCCGCGTCGACCGCGCGCTGGAGATCCGCGTCGCTGCCGAGCCGGACCCGCGCCTGGACTCCGCCATTGTTGGGATCGAAGACGTCGCTGTGCCGGTCGCCGGCAGCATGCGCGCCGCCGCCGATATAATGATCGATGTTCCGCATGGCATCCTCTGCTGCCTGTTCTGTTGTTGTGCTGCGCCGTAGACCTTGAATGCGCCGGGCTCAATGATCCCGACGCGGGAAATGGGTGTTTGCGTCGGCTGAGAGCAATCACTTGCACCCTCATCCTTCCCATCGCCTTTGGCGACAGGGAGGAAAGATCTATTCGCAGACCGAAACTTCGGAGGAAGCATGTGTGATGGCCCGAGCAGTCGCCGCCACACCGCACGAATGCCCGCTGGACCGGGCGCGGCGGAAATGCCAGTTGCGGGGCAAACAAGGAGAGGCTGCGTATGAAGCTCGGATCGCTCAACGGAGGCCGCGACGGCCGCCTCGTCGTGGTCAGTCATGATCTCGCCTGGTGCGCGGAGGCGACTCACATCGCCCCGACCCTGCAGGCGGCGCTCGACGACTGGGACACTGTCCGGCCGCAGCTCGAGCTGCTCGCCACCGATCTCGCCCACGAAGCCATCCCGATGATGCGATACCACGAGCGCAATGCGGTCGCGCCGCTGCCGCGCGCCTATCAATGGGCGGACGGATCGGCCTATGTGAACCATGTCGAGCTGGTTCGGAAGGCGCGGGGCGCCGAGATGCCCGAGAGCTTCTGGACCGATCCGCTGATGTACCAGGGCGCGTCCGACGAGATGCTGCCGCCGCGGGCCGACATTCCGCTCGCCGACGAAAGCTGGGGCTGCGATCTCGAGGCCGAAGTGGTGGTCGTCACCGGCGACGTGCCGCGCGGAGTCTCGCCCGAGCAGGCGCGCGAGCACATATTGCTGGTCGGACTGGTCAACGACGTGTCGCTGCGCAACCTGATCCCCGGAGAGCTCGCCAAGGGGTTCGGCTTCGTCCAGTCGAAGCCCGCCTCGGCGCTGTCGCCGGTGTTCGTCACCCCCGACGAACTTGGCGAGCGCTGGAAGGACGGCAAGCTCCACGGTCCGCTCAAGGTCGACGTCAACGGCCAGCCGTTCGGCCGCGCCGACGCCGGCACCGACATGACCTTCGACTTCGGCACCCTGATCGCGCATCTCGCCAAAACCCGGAACGTCGGCGCAGGCACGATCGTCGGATCGGGCACCGTCTCCAACCGCGATGCGGCCGGCGGCCCCGGCAAGCCGATCGGCGAGGGCGGCCACGGCTATAGCTGCATCGCCGAAGTGCGAACGGTCGAGACCATCCTCGGTGGCGAGGCGAAGACGCCGTTCCTGCGCCGTGGCGACACTGTCCGCATCTGGATGGACGACGAGCATGGCCATCCGATCTTCGGAGTCATCGAGCAGACTGTGGCGGGGGGCTGAGGCGCCGGCGTCGCAAACGGAGCGTGATCCTGCCGCACCCGCGGTTCGTAGAGGGCCCTTTGGGTCAAGCGCACGCCGCGTCAGCGTAAGCGGGCTTCGCATGGCCGCGATCGCCGTGCCGTTGGCTTCGGTGCGGCAGTGCGCCCGAGCCGGACGCATCCGCCAGAACAGGCGAAATACAGGCGTCGGCACCGACGAAAGCGTGGAGCGGGGTGGCCGAGCGCCGCGATGCCGCGCCGGAACGGCCCTCGCTTGCAGGAGCGCCCTGGTCGGCACGAAGCCTGGCCGGCACGGTGCCGAAGGGACGCTCGTAAAGCCAGGAAGCACGGCTACGCGCCCCCCTGCGATCGGCAGACCTCTTCGTTTCGAAAAAGGTCTCGGTTCCACCCGATAGCCCCCGTTCGACACGCCCAGGATATTCTGGCGAGGCGGTCGGGGTCTCAGCAACAGCCCCTTCGACGGAGCTCAGAACAGGTGAATTACAGGCGTCTGCCGCGGCATGTTCTCCAGAAGGTGAGGGGCGGGCGGCCCCTCGCGTCGAGGGCCGGTCGTGCCGCGCCGCGGAGTCCTCCGCCGCGACCGCAACAACAGGTAAAATACAGGGCCGCTCGGCCGGACTCACGGCGGGCTCTGTCGTGGTGAGCGGAGCACCCGCCTCCACCGGCGCCGTCTCACGCGCGCCTTCGCGGCGCGCGGCGTCGAGCGCTTTGAGATGTCCGGCGAGCACCGCCATCACCTTCTGCGCCTCGCCGGGGGTGACGTCGCCGGCCGCAAGGGCGGCGATCAGCGCCGTGCCGGCGGCCGCCACGTCGGCGGCGGAAGCCACCGCCGGCAGATCCAGCGCGATCGGCGCCTCCTTCGCGGGGGCGAACAGGCGGGTGAGACAGGCACGCTGCGCCGGCCAATGCCCGGATAGCGCCCGATCGACCACGGCCTTCACGATCGCCGCGCTGTCGGCTTCGTCGATCTGCTCGATCAGCAGAGAGGACCGGTTGCGCGATCCGGGCGGCCGCCCGGCGGGATTGCCGCTGCGGCCGGGCAGGAATCGTCCGCTCGCGGCGCGGGTGGGCGTGCTGGAGAGATCGGTCATGATGGTCTCCTTGATGATCGCTCGGCGCCGCCTGATCTCACAGTCAGCAGGTCGCTTCCCGATGGAACTGGCACGTTCCTGCTTTGTTCTACCAGAGAGTGCCGGGCTCCGCAAGGCGCTCTTGGGACTATCGCAAGCGTGGGCGTTTCTGGAAAGACTGCATGAAATCGGGCCTCGTCCGGTTCCCGGTGGGTCCCGCCGGCCGTGGCGCGAAGCTCGAGACCACAACCTGACCGCGTCAAGCGAAGTGCCGCGCCCGCGTATCATCCCCTTGTTATTGGGCCAGGGCCTGATCCGTGCATGAGACCCGATCTAAGCGCTCGACCTAGGGTGATCAGGCTTCAGCCCTCTTGCCCCCGGGTCTGCTCGATCGTGTCGGCAGGGGTGTCGACATCCTCGAAGACTTCGAGCGCGACATTGATGAAGTTGGCCGCTTCCAGCTGGATCAGCGGAATGGTGGCATGCTCGGTATCGATGCGCTCCACCTGGTCGGCGGAGATCCGCACGAGAAAGCGGTCGCAGCTGCTCAGCACCAGCATCTTGATCGCGCGATTGTCGTCGAGGGCGATGTTCTCGACGATTCCTTCATAGGCGACGTTCGCGCCCTCATGCTCGAGCGTGGTCACGACATAAGCGATGATGAAGCTGTTTGCCGGCCGGGCGAGATCGACCCAGCGTTTGAGCCAGCCGAAACTCGCCGATTCGCGCAGATCGCGTACCCAGCGCCAGGCGCTCGCGCGATAGGCGACGAGGCCGACGATCAGCGCAGGGAGCAGCAGCGACACGAACCAGGAGAGGAAGGCGCCGTCGCTCAAGGTGCCCGCCGAGCGGCCGTTGGTCAGGATGACGCGATAGACATTGGGATCGAAACCGAGCGCGAGGCACTGGCCGCTCCACCGGCAGAAGCCGGCCTGCAGCGCGAACACGGCCGAGAGCAGGATGTGGCCGAGCAGCGCGCCGAACACGATGACGAGCAGGCTGAAGGTCGAACCCGGCTTCTCGGGTGCCTGGGAGATGAGTTCCGAGCGCTCGCCGGCACGCAGCCCGGCCCATAGTCCCAAACCAGGCGCGAGCAGCAGCAGCGCCAGGAAGAGCGTGTAGCTGAAGCTCATTCAGGGCTTGGTGGGCGTGGTCTCGACCTTCGCGCCGTTGGAACCACCGTTCGCGGCGCTGCGCACGACGAATTTGCCGCCTTCGTACCGCGCCGACTCCCTGGCAGCCTTCCAGCTGCCGAAGCGGGCAAGGACGATGTTGGCGGTCTCGATCGACTTGGCAGTGTTGACGCGCATGGTGACCTCCAAGCGTCACATAGGCGCTTCCGGGGCCGGCGGCAATGAAGGCGTGGAGACGATACGTGTCGCTGCCGCGCAAATCGTCATCGGAATCGCTTTGCATGCGGGGGGGTAACCACGCCGGTGCCCGGTCGGTCAGCTCCTCGCCTTCTTTGCAATCGCTTGGAGGAGAGAGTCGCAGCGGCGCTGTGCCACCAGCGGCCGGGCGCCGCGAGCGTCCGCGAGGGTGTCGATGCGGGTCGCCGCCTCCTCGATCTGGAGCTTGGGCATCATGTCGCGGAAGCGCCGCGCCTGCAGCCGCAGCCGGTCGCTGTCGGCCGCCGAGACGCCCGCCTGCCTTGCCCTGAACAGCGCTTCGGCGGCGCACAGGATTTCGTCCGGATTGGCGCGATCGGCCTCCGTCGAACAGGCGCTCGCCAGGGCCGTCATGAGCAGAATGCGGTACCGTCCCCCATCGATCATCCGCATCCTCCTTGTTCCGCAGCAGTCGCGTGCTGCCGAGTTCGTCCCGGCTTCGCGCGCTTCGGGGGGACTCCTTGGCCGATCCGAGAGAGCAGGAAAAGCGTCAGCATGGTGGCGATCGGCTCAAGCGAGCATGCCATGGGCGAGAGTGCGCGTGCGGTTCGACGAACCAGGCTGCGGGGATCGATGGGCGCGGATGTTGAATCGGCCAGTTTCGAATGCGATAGCTTTCGCTGTTGCGAAATGTGGCTCGGCAGGATCGGACGCGTTGCGCCGCATCCCCGCCGGCGACATCAAGGCGGTCCGCACGCTTGTTCGGGAGTGACGGAAGCAGGGCAGCGATAGTCTGGGCCGCGCGCAGGCGTCGTCTGGCCGGATCGCGATGATGAGGGGAAAGTTGGTGGCTGCCGTGACTCTGCAACCGGTTCGCTTCGACACGTCGGTTCTGCCCGAAGACGAGCAATTCTCCACCTACGCCTCCGGTATTCCGAACTGGGACATGTCGCGGCCCGGCAGCGGTGCCTTTGCAGCGCGGGCGATGATCTGGCGGCTCGAGTCGATCGTCGTGGCGCAGCTGCACGCCGATCCCGCCTGCTACACGCGCTCGGCGGAGCGTATCCGCGCCGATCGCACCGATCATTTCTACGTCAACTACCATTACCGGGGCCGCGCCAGGGTGGATTGCGGGCAGAACGGCTCCGTCAGCGGGCCGCGTTCCCTGCTGGTTCTCGACACGCGCCAGCCGTGCCACATGGAGGTCGACACGATCGACGAAATCTCGCTGGCGGTTCCGAGGCACCTGCTGATCGACCGGCTGGAGGGCTTCGATCCGCATGGCCTGATCGCCAGCGATGGGCTCGCCAGCCTGCTGGGAAGCACGCTTCGCGCCACCTGTGCGACGCTGTCGAAGCTCGGGCCCTCGCACGTCGCGGCCGTCCAGCGCGTGTTGCTCGATCTCGTCGTGGAGACCCTGCTCGAGGCGCTCCGCGCGGCGGCGGCCCGGACCGCCCGCGAGGAGGAACTGGCCAGCCGGGTGCGTGCCTATATCGATCGGCATCTCGGCGACGAGCTCGACGTCGCGACTTTGTGCCGGGCGCTCGGGATCTCGCGCTCCAACCTTTACCGGTCCTTCGGCGAGCCTGGCGGAGTTCTGCGCCACATCCAGGCGCGGCGGCTCAGGCGAATGCAGGCCTATCTGTCGGAGCCGTCGGAGACTCGCTCGATCTCCGCCTTGGCGCACGCGACCGGCTTTCGTGACAAATCGCATTTCACCCGCGCTTTCCGGAAGACATTCGGTGTCGCCCCGAGTGAATTCCGGCGCACCGCCACGGCGCCGGATGCGCCGGATGCGCCGCGCTCACCGCCGGCGTCGTCGGATGGCTCTGCCCCCGAACGCTATCGCACCTGGCTGCGCGACATATCCTGAGCCCGGAAGGGTCCTGATCCGGGACATCTGGAACGGTCAGCCCCCGTATAAGGGACGCCGGTCCAATCGACCCGAGTCCATCTGCGCCCCTAGTTTCGCGCGGCCGGACGACCTCGCTCGTTCGGGTCTGCCCCGGCAATTCCAAAGCGCGCGGGCAGAGGGGGATCAGGGTCCAGGGGGTATCATGCACAACACGCGCTCGCGGTCGATCGTCGCCGCTTTCCATTCCACCGCGGCCATTGCCGCGCTCGCCACCGGGCTGCTGTTCCATGCTCCCGCTGCCGCGCAGACCGGCAGCGCCGTCTGCGAATCTGGTGCGGGAACCGCCAGTGCCGATGGCGCGACCGCGTGCGGCGCCGTCGCCGACGCAAGCGGCCCCGGTGCCACGGCGATCGGCTATGCCGCAGAGGGCGAGGGGCTGGGTGCCGTTGCGGTCGGTCTACAGTCCGGAGCATTGGGCGACCGCTCTGTTGCCGTCGGCTTCCTGGCGACGGGTGTCGCAGAGTCCAGCTCCGCCTTCGGCTATGGGGCAAACGCCACCGGCGCCTCCACGACCGCGATCGGCGCGCGCGCCGCAGCGTCAGGAATCGCATCGGTCGCGGTGGGTGCCAACAGCCTGAGCGCAGGGTCCGGAACCGCTCTGGGCGCCAACAGCAATGCCTCCGGGGAGAGTGCCGTCGCGATCGGCCTCGCGAGCGCCGCATCGGGTTCGGGCGCGGTTGCGATCGGTGTCAGTTCGATGGCTAACGAGGCAAGTGCCGTGTCGATCGGCCAGGGGGCGGTGGCATCGGGCAACTCCTCGGTTGCCGTTGGTGCCCTGTCGAACGGTGCCGGGCAATTCAGCTCGGCCTTCGGCTGGGGGGCAAATGCCGCCAGCACCTCTGCGACCGCGATCGGCGCCGGCGCGACGGCGTCCGGCGGTGCATCGGTCGCGCTGGGCACCAACAGCCGGAGCGCCGGCGCGGGAACCGCTCTGGGCGTCAACAGCGATGCCTCCGGCTCCAACGCCGTCGCACTCGGCCTAGGGAGCACGGCCTCCGCCTTGGGCGCGGTCGCGATCGGCGCGAATTCCGTCGCCGACCAGGCCAATGCCGTGTCGATCGGCCGGATCGGTGCGGCGCGCCGCATCATCAACGTCGCCGATGGCACCGGCGCGACCGACGCGGTCAATTTCGGCCAGTTCCAGGCTGCGATCGGAGCCATTCCGATCGCCAGCGACAATGTCATGAACTACGCATTCCCAAGCGCCGCGGGGCCCACCAGCCTGGCGGTCGGATGGGGCGCCTCGGCGTCCGGAGGCGCCAGCACCGCGCTCGGCAATCTGGCCGAGGCGACCGGGATTCACGCATTGTCGCTGGGCCTCGACGTCGATGCCGACGGACGGGAGTCGGTGGCGGCCGGCTTCAACGCTCTTGCCCAGGGGGATTACAGCCTCGCTCTGGGCGGCCACGCTGTGGCGCAGGCGGCCAACAGCGCCGCCCTGGGCCAGAATGCGCGCGCAACCGCGGCGAGCGCCGTGGCGCTCGGCCAGGGTTCGGTTGCGGATCAGGCGAACACCGTCTCGGTCGGCACCGCGAGCGCCACGCGCCGGCTCGTCAACGTCGCCGCCGGCGCCGGTGCGACCGACGCGGTCAATGTCGGGCAGCTCAATGCCGCCATTTCCGGCGTCAATGCCAGTGCGGGCGCGATCACCGGCAACAATGCTGGGGCGCTGGCCGCAGCGAGCGCGATGGGCGTTGACGCGCTCGCTGCCGGCTATGGCAGCGGCGCCGGCGGCGACCGCAGCATTGCGGTGGGCACGTCGGCGCAGGCGAATGCGGCGAACGCGGTCGCGCTCGGCAGCGGCTCGGTGGCGAATGCTGCCAACACGGTGTCGGTCGGCAGCGCCGGCGGGGAGCGCAGGATCGTCAACGTCGCCGGCGGCACGATCGATGCCGCGTCCACCGACGCGGTGACCGGCAGCCAGCTCTATACGACCAACCAGGCGGTCGCCGCTGCAGCAGGCGACGTGCGCACCACCAACCAGCGCCTCGCAAGCGCGCTCGGCGGCGGGGCGTCGGTCGACACGAACGGACTTCTGCTGCCGCCGAGCTTTCAGGTTCAGGGCGGCAGCTACGGTACTGTGGGCAGCGCCTTCGCGGCGCTGGACAATGCGGTGACCGGCAGTCGTACCGACATCGCGGCGCTACAGGGTCAGATCGCAAGCGGATCGGTCGGGCTCGTGCAGCAGAGCGGATCCACCGGCCCGATCGCGGTCGGTGCTGCGAGCGGGGGGACCGTGGTCGACGTAACGGGGAGTGCCGGATCCCGGACCGTCACCGGCGTCGCGTCCGGTGCCGTCGCCGCCGGCAGCCGCGACGCGGTTAATGGTGACCAGCTTTACGGGACCAACCAGGCCGTCGTGGCGGCGCAATCGACCGCGACCACGGCGCTGGCCGATGCGGCGACCGCGCAAGCGAGCGCGGTCGCCGCGCAGACCACGGCGAATGCCGCGCTCGCCGGTGCGGCCGGCGCGCAGGGCACTGCCGACACGGCTTTGACGCGCGCCACCGGGGCGCAAGCAACCGCCGATACCGCTCAGGCCAACGCGGGCGCCGCCCAATTGACCGCCAACGCGGCGCAGGCGACCGCCAGTGCGGCGCAGGCGACCGCCAGTGCGGCGCAGGCGACCGCCAGTGCGGCGCTGAGCAATGCCGCGACCGCGCAGGCGAGCGCCGACGGCGCGCGAAGCGAGGCCCTGGCTGCGCGCCAGGACGCGGCTGCAGCCCAGTCGCGCGCCGATGCGGCGCACGATCTCGCGGCGCAGGCGCTGAACTCCGGCTCTGCCAACAAGCAGACCGCCGATCTGGCGCTGGCCAACGCGACAAATGCCCAGAGAGCGGCGGACGATGCCGCGGCCCGGGCCGACATTGCCCAACAGGCCGCCGACGTCGCCCAGTCCGACGCCGCGCTCGCCAAGGCGCTCGCCGCCAATGCCGAGACCAATGCCCAGGCGGCGCAGACCACCGCAAACCAGGCGCTGGCCCGCACCGACTATATGGCGGTCAACGGCGCCGGCGCCCGTCCGGTGGCGAGCGGGGCCAACGCGATCGCCCTGGGATCGGGGGCGAGCGCGCGCGGCGACGGCAGCATCGCAATGGGTACCGGCGCCACCGCGGAGAACGGCGCCGCGGTTGCGATCGGCCTTGGCAACCGCGCTTCGGGGGCAGGGGCGGTGGCGATCGGTGATCCCAACGTCGCGGTCGGGCGCGGTGCGGTCGCAGTCGGCGCCGACAACAGCGCCAATGGGCTGGCGGCGGTGGCAATCGGTGCGGACAGCGTCGCCGATGGGCAGTCGGCAGTCGCGATCGGCCTCGGCGCGCGGGCGACGGGACGGGGGAGCATCGCCTTGGGCGAGAATGCCGTCGCCGGCCGCGCCGGGCAGATCGCGCTTGGGACCGCGGGATCGACCTATTCGCTGCCTGGTCTCGGATCGGACGCAAGCGCCGCCGCGCAGACCGGCGCGACCCGTTATGTCACCTCCGATTCGAACGGGAACCTCGCGCTTTCCAATCTTGGTCCCGCGGAGCTCGCGCAGTTCGACCTCAGCCTGCGCCGCGATCGCCGCGACGCCCGCGCCGGCATCTCCGCCGCGGCGGCCCTCGGCTATGCGCCGATGCCGTCCGAGCCGGGGCGGACCAGCTATGTGTTGAACGGCGCGCTGTTCCGGGGGCAACAGGCGATCGGCGGCGCGCTTGCGCACCGCTTCGGAACAGACACGCCCTTCGCGGTCACCGGCGGCTTCGCTTATGGGGGCAATCGCAACACGATCGTCCGGATGGGCGTTGCGGGCGAGTTCTGAGCGGGGCGCCGCGCCTCCGGGGTCGGAGGGACCGGCGGCGGACGAGGTGGCCGCCTCGACATATGAGCCGTCTCTTGCCGATGAACCATGGCCGGTAACGATTTAGTTGAATTGCGTCGACCAGTGCAGATGCTTGCGACATGATGCGTGAGAGGCAAATAAACATTGCTATGGCCGATGCAATAAGGGCCCAATAACACTACATTGATGTCATATTCCAATTCGCACGCGCGCCGTTCTTGCAAAAGATCGTCTATGCCCACGCTCCGCACAACTGAGGACATATCAATGAAGTACCCATATCGGAGCGCGCGAAAGAGTCCGGAACTGTCGCTGGCGCAGGAGGCCGATGCGGCCGAGATTCGCCTCATCCATCTCGAGCTTGCCGGCCGCTTCGGCATCGAGGCGGACGGCCCCCGCCCAGCTGCCGAGATCGGGCGACCCGTCTTGCACCTGCATCATGACGGGGCCGCGGCCCTTTCTGGCTTCAGCTTCGATCGCTCCGCCCGATTGATCCGAGGGCAGTCGAGCCCCGGCGCGGCTGTGGGGAGCGGGAAGCCGCAAAGCATGGCCGACCGGCTCGAAGCGTCGCTTGCGATCCTCGAGGCGAGTACATGGGATTGCGGCGATGGCGTCGGCCGCGGCAGGAGGGGCGAGGCTGCGCCGGCCGCGCCATGGCGTCCCGATCACCAACTCCGCGCCGGAGGTGCTTGAGATGGAGACCGCGGGCCATTCGCCGATCAAGGTTTTGAACTATGGCCTGATCACCTTCCTGATCGCCTTTCCCACGATGATCCTGCTCTACGAATTGATGAGCTGATCGGGGCGGGACGGCGCGCATCGGCGGCGTCCCGGCAGGATGTCGCCGGCCGTTCCCCGGAAGGATGGCGCGCGCCGGGGCTGCGAGAGGCTGGCGCCGCGTCGGGGCGTCTCCGAAGCTCGGATCGGAACCGGAACGACGTCGCAACGTTCCGATACCGATCCTTGGGGGAACTGCCGATGGTCCGCACGCGAAAGCTGGATAGCGCCGAGATCGCGATCGCGCGCAGCGTCTATGCCTCGGTCCTTCCGTTCGACCGGATCTACATCACCGATCTCGATCTGGGCGGCGCGGTGACCCTGGCCGGCATGGACCTGCGCACCGGCAAGTTCGACTATACGATTAACTGGGTCGAAGGGTTTGGCGGCATCACCGGCTTTGCCGATCGGCGCGCGACCCTGGTCCACGAGCTTTGCCACGTCTGGCAGGGCGAGCACGGAGTCTGGCCGACCTTCTACATGGGCCAATCGATCTGGAGCCAGCTTACCAGCGGCATCCGCGACATCTGGAGGCAGCGCAAATGGCGGGGATGGGGCACGCATCGCAGCACCGCCTATCCGTTTCCCGAGACTGCGATCGGCAACGACTGGTCCACCTTCAATGTCGAGCAGCAGGCCTCGCTGGTCGAGAGCTGGTACATGCCCGAGCGCGAGCGGGTGACGCGGCTCGGCAACAATCGCATCCGAGTCCATGATTTCGGACCGGGCGTCTATGGCGGCGGCCGCTCGGAGCACGATGCGCGCTTTCCCTATATTCGCGACGTGATCCGCGCGGGCAATCGCAGCGCCCGCTACCGGGCCCTGGCTCTGCCGCAGGGCGGCGATCCGCAGATCAAGGCGATCCAGGATACGCTTGTCGCGCTCGGCTATCTCGAGGCGCGACATGCCGACGGATTGCTCGGCCGGACTCGCAGCGCGACGCTCGACGCCGTCGAAGCGTTCCAGCGTCGCAACGGGCTCAAGCCGGATCGCGATCTCGGCGGGCCGAACAGCCTCACCCGGCGCAAGCTCGCCTTGCCGATCGCGCAGCTGGTGCGCGCATGAGGATGGTGCACGCCTTCGCGCCGATGATGCTGCTCACCGCGGCGATGTCGCTTCCCGGCTGCCAGCGCGCCTCCGGCGGGCCGCTCGCCCCCGTCGAGGGCGCCGGCGTGGCGATCGAGGAGGGGCAGGCGGCTGTGCTGACGGACGGCGCGCTGGAGGCCCGGGTGACGGGGCGTTGGTCGTCCACCGGCGCCAATTCGCTGCGCATCCGCTATCGCAACCGCGGGCCCGCTCCGCTGCGGATCGCGCTTGCGGGCGCCAGGATGCGTCACTCGCTGGGCGAGGCGGCGCTGCGCACCGCCGTCGACGCGACCGGCGTCGACATGACCGACGCACGCGAGGACAACAACCAGGGCAAGACCCTGTTCTCGCTCGACGAGGGCGGGGGTGCGGGGGACGGAATGGTCGAACTGCCCGCCGGCGCGACGCGGGAGATCGACGCCGATCTCACCAGCTTCGCAAACGAGGGTTCGGTGGGCGAGGGCGACCGGATCACCGTGACGGTGCCGCTCGCGACCCGCAGCACCGCCGTCGCGTTCGACGCCGCCCGGCCGTCGGGGCTGCCCTGACGGCGCCGTGCGAGGTCCTGAACACCCCGATACCTCTTGCACCAAGACGTGAAGAGCATGCGACGGCTAGGCCGCTGATCCAACCGCGGACCGGCAGGCGAGATGAACAAGATGTCCTCTAATCTCACGAGATCCGCGCTTGCGGGAGGATGACGAATATCGAAGATGCGCTGCGCAGTCCGGCTGGCGATGGCCCGCCCTTCATCTCGATGAAGCCGGGATCTCGGGTCGGAAAGGCTCGGCGCCAATGGCAGGCAGCACGGTTTCCCTTTCTTGTCGCCAAAGAAAACGCTGGAGCGCCGCAGCAAATCAGCTGCACTGTCGCCCAACTCCCCTTCGCGTGTCTGCGTTTCTGCACTAGGTTCCCGAGTAGACTCAGGATCGGACGGAGCTACAGATGCAGGTTGAAGATGCAGCCCCAAGGCTTGTGATCAGGCACTCCAGGCCCAAAGTCATCAAAGTTCTGCTTGCCGTCCAGATCTTCGGCGCTGCCGCCGTCTACCTCTTATTCTACCTGAAGAGTGGCCTTTTCTCGGAAGGGCAAATGCCAATCGCCATCCTCGGTATCGTAGCGGGCCTCGCCATCTACGTACCAGCTTCGATCGTCGGCACGTACAAATTGGCGAGGCCGCAATACGTCGAGATTCATTGTGACGGCACGGTGATATGGACCCCATATCTCACTGACAGGCGCTTGCGCTACCCAGCTGACGTGGAAATATGCGCGAGCAAGGACGCCTTACATTTCCGAGCGACGTCAAACTGCGATCCGTCCTCGATTCCGCTACCTGGCACGATCGATCGGAGCATGCTTTCCGTGCCCACATGTCGACAGGGCGCTTGATCTCGCAACCAGATCGGCAGGTGGTCCGGATATGGTCTGCGCCCCAGTGTGGGAGACATTGGCTGAGACCTAAGCACGCCGAGAATGCGGAGAAGGCCGCGCAACGAATGATGGCGACGGATCGAGGGCGGCTCAGTCGGCCGCCCAGACGCGCGATCGATCATTATCAGTATACCCGCATCTGCCATGCCGATGGGAACGTGCTCTGATGACCAGGAACTGGCTCCTCGTAGCGGCCTTGCTCCCAAGGGGATGCAGCGTGCTCGCGTCCTCCGCAGAATTGCCCATGCGGCAGATCAGCCAGCAGACCCGACCTGCCCAGGGACACGGCACCGTAAGTGCGGGGACCGACAATGAAACGCTGATTTTCGAAGGCGGGGCCGACACGGTCAAGGTAAGGCACAATCCGGCGACTATATCGGAGCATGGTTCCCGTGATGTCGAGGAATTGGCAAGATACGGTTCGCTGATCGCCTTGTCCGATGCCTATCCCTCGAAGTCACGTGGGGCGAGCTTATGCCAGGCGGGGCGGGAGACCTGGTTTCGGGTAATCGACCTGGCACGCCGTGAAGAGCGGTACGCGCGGTTGGTCGATAGCTGCTGGGGAGACGAACAATGGGGAGACCCACCGGTAACAGTTGCCCAAAACGGCGCTCAGATCACGCTGAATCTGCTTTCCGAACCACCGATCACCCTGACATTGACCGGTGAGGGGCGCATTTCCGCGAGCCGATGACGCGAGCCTCGCAGCCATCTTGGATCAGCGTCTTCCACGACCTGGCTTGTCGATCCGAACGGCCGCGCTTCCAGCAGGGAAGGTCCGGGGTTATGGAACCTGTCCCCGGAACTCGGACGCCCGAGGAGCAGCCGCTTCATCGCTAGACGAGCGCGGAGGGCAGTATCGGAAAAACTTGATCCACCGCCAGAACCAGCGTGAACCAGACGGCAACCACAAACAGACTGCCCAGCCAGCCGGACGATGGAGGAGGCGATCCTGCGCGCTCCCGCCACCAACGCGTGCGCTGCCCGCAAATCCGAAACAATAGCCAGCGAAAAAGCGACGAGATCATCCAGTCGAAATCGCCCCAGGCAGCATCGGTGAAGATATGAACCGGGGCGCGCTGGTAGAAGCTGAGCATACGCGCCGAGCCGCGCCTCAATGGCCCAAGCGCCTGGTCTCGCCCGAGCTCGAACAGGACAAGGTCAGCTCTTGCTTTGCCCACCCCTTATCGCGCGCCCGGTAACGTCGCTAAGCAGGACGGTTTTGGGGTGCCCTCCTGCTCAGCTATTCGTCGCGCCGCCCGAACAAAACCGGCCGAACACGTGCCGTCGAACTCGACATACATGGTCCTCTCTTCGGTAGAGACCAGACCAGCGGACCGAATGCGCTTCCGTTCTTCGAGAGGCAGCCGCGCCCGCATCGCCTCGATCGCACCCCAGCCCTTCTCCTCGGTCGCAGGCTGTAGCAGCAGATATGCGCGGGGGCTCGTGTCCGGCGGGGCGCCGGTGCCGGCTTCACACCCGGTGGCCAACAATAAGATAATTGCGAGCCTCACCAGCCGCGGCCTCTCAGGAAGCTGTTGAGATGCTCGAACAGGCAAGTGTGGCGGAAGATCGCGCCACCATGATCGAATGGCCTACCAAAGATCTGATCCCGTTCCCTCCATTTCTCTCCAGAATACCCAGGATCGGAGAGCGTTCCAATAGGAACTCGCCGGGCTGCTCGTCCGTGACATCGCTCTGTGTGCGCCGCCTCGCGAAGCCGCCATTGGCAACCGTACCGAGCACGCCATGCGCCCTGAGCGTCAAGTGCCTCGTTGAAACCGCTTCATCACACGGTGCCAAATGACCGACAGCGCGGCGAAGACCAGCACGGCACCGAGGATGATCAAGCCGTTCCGAGTGAGAACCTCATGGTCGGGAGCCGGCTGCGATGCGGGGTCGCGGTCACCCGCGAAAAGAAGACCGGCATGGACGATCGTGAAGACGCTCCACCAATAGGCTGCGGCAAGCACGCTTCCCAGGATTGCAATTACGGCCCGTTTCATCGTCTCGCTCCCGGTACAAGGGGGTTCGCTCGCCGTTCGTCGGCCAAGGCGCCTTGGCTCTTCATTGGCCTATCCCATGCTAGCGCGAGAACAGTGAGCACCGATAGATGCACTCACATTCTGTCACAGACGCGAGGCGTGCGCCAAGAGAGCCGCGCTTTCCGGGGAAGCGAAGCACCGGCGAATCCGCGAAGTGCCCGCACCGCCACTCCCGTCATCGCACCTGGAGATCAGGCGAGCTTGGGCGGCAGCGCGAACAGGGCGATGAAACGGTGGGCGAGATCGCGGTCGCCGGTAATCCGGACCGCCCCGGCGCGTTCGGCTTCGTCCAGCGGCTGCTTGCCGTAGAACAGGCGCAGCAGCGGCAGCGCGACATCCGCCTCGAAGCGGATGGTACCCTCCGGCCGCTCGGTGCGACGAACCGGCATTGCGCCATCCTTCAGCGCGGCGAGGAAGCTCTCGCCGGCGAGGGTGAAGCCGACGTCGAGGTCGAGCGCCGGGGCGGCCGCCGGGTCGATCATCGTGCGCAGGCTGAGCATGAAGCTGACCGGCGACAGCGGCAGCTGGGGATTGTGCGCGGACGAGCGCGCCGCCCAGCGGCCGAGCGCCTGCATCGCCGGCTCGGCCGCATAGCCCCATTCGGTGAGCTCGTAGACCTGGCTCGCGGCGGGCGGCGGCAGCTTGCGCCGGGTCAGCGCGCCGACCGCCTCGAGACTCGCGAGACGTTCAGTCAGCACCTTGGCCGAGAGGCTGGGCAGGCTGGCGCGCAGGTCCGAGAAGCGGCGGCCGCCGAGCATCAGCTCGCGCAGGATCAGCATCGACCAGCGCTCGCCGACCAGCTCCATCGCAAAGGCGGTGCCGCAGGCGTCGTCATACCATTTGCCGTGTTCGATTTTGGCAGGCTCGATCCTGGCGTGCTCGGTCACCGAGTCGTTCCCTTTTGTAACTGTGAAGTTGCTTTATGTAAGGATCTGCGTCACGAGTCACAAGCACCGAGTCGCGGCGCCTGCGGGTTGCGGGCTCGAACCTTTGCTCGAGACGGAGGGAGACGATGGCAGGATTGCCGATCTGGTACGAATTGATGACCGCCGATCTGGCCGCGGCCGGCGCTTTCTACCGCGCGACATTGGGCTGGGAGGTGCCGCCGCAGGGCGAGGCGATGCCGGGCGGGGTTCAGTACGCGCAGATCGGCCGGGCCGACGGCACTTCTGCGGGCGGGGTGCTGACCCTGTCGCGCGCGATGCAGGATTGCGGGGCGCGGACACGCTGGATCCCCTATTTCCATGTCGAGGATGTCGATGCTTCGGTGGCGGCGGCCGAGGGGCTCGCCGCCAAGGTGCAGATGCCGCCGGTGAGCATGGACGGTGTCGGCCGGATGGCGATGCTCGCCGATCCGCAGGGCGCGCCTTTCTACCTGATGGCGCCGACCCCGCCGGCGGGGCAGCCGGAGGCGAAGAGCGAGGCGTTCGATCCGTTCAAGGCGGGGCATTGCCGCTGGAACGAGCTCAACACCACCGACGGGGCCGGCGCGCTTGCCTTCTACGAAGCCTTGCTCGGCTGGACCGCGGGCATGAAGATGCCGATGGGCGCGGCCGGCGACTATCAGTTCCTCGAGCATGCGGGGATCGCGATCGGCGCGATCAATCCGGTGCAGGAGGGCCCGTCGCACTGGCTGCCGATCTTCGGTGTCGCCAACATCGAGGCGGCACGCGCCGCCGCGACCGAGACCGGGGGCAAGGTGACGGTGGACCTGCAGGAGATACCGGGCGGGGAATTCGCCCTCAACGTGGACGATCCCGGCGGCGCGGCCCTCGGCTTCGTCGGACCGAAAGGAGCCTCGCAATGAGCACCAAAGCCCTGATCTGCCTGTGGTACGAAAAGGATGCCGAGCAGGCGGCGCGTTTCTATGCCGAGACCTTCCCCAATTCCTCGGTCGGCAAGGTCCATCTGTCGCCGGCCGACAATCCGTCGGCCAAGGCGGGCGAGCCGCTGACCGTCGACTTCACCGTGCTCGGAATCCCCTGCCTCGGCCTCAACGGCGGGCCGCATTTCCAGCAGAGCGAAGCCTTCTCCTTCCAGGTGCTCACCGAGGACCAGGAGGAGACCGACCGCTACTGGGATGCGATCGTCGGCAATGGCGGCCAGGAGAGCATGTGTGGCTGGTGCAAGGACCGCTGGGGCGTGTCGTGGCAGATCACCCCGCGCCTGCTCGCCGACGCGATGGACGGCGAGCCGGAGCGTGCCCGGCGCATCTTCGAGGCGATGATGACGATGAAGAAGATCGACATCGCGGCGCTGGAGAGAGCGGGGGCGGGAGGATGATCCTCCCGCGCGGGGCGCGGGAGGAGGGGCGAATATCGATTTACGGCAAATTCCGCTCGCCGGGCAACCTTAGCCTGGTTCGAAGCCGCCGGAGCCGGAGAAGAGATCGATGTTCCTCAAGGCGGATCCGATCATCTCCGCGCCACGCCATGATGACCACGGCCGCGGCACTTAGAATGGATGGAAGGCGGATGATCACGAGAGCCAAAAGAGCGACCCAGTAGGGGGAGCCGGGAGGGACGTATGCCATCTGCACATTCTACGCTTCAGACCGGCCATTTCCACCCGTTGGTCTCGCTTGAATGTGGATAAGCATTGCGGCGGTAAAGGGGATTGCCGTCCTTGGGGAGCGATCGGACAGCTGTAGCCTGTTCGAAGATCGCGGCTGTGCCTGATCATCTTCTGGTGAACTTCGGTGAGGTAAGCCGAGCACGCACCTGGGACATGCATCGGCCTCAAGGCGCCAAGATGATCCGCCGACTGCCCGTCGCCGGCTGCCCAACTCGGCCCCCCAGGCAAGATAAGCAAGATGTCCCCGCGATTCCTCGTCCGAGAAGGCCGGCTAGCTCGGGTTTCCGCGAGGGCGGCGGATCGCGGCGACGATCTCGAAGATCATAGCGCCGGCGTGCACGAGCAGCGTGAAGGCAAGCAGCAGGAACGCCACGCCCAGCAGCTCGATCGCATGGTCATCCGCCCAGGGAGGCTGAGCGCTCGCAGATTCGAGCACCCAGGCGCTGGCGAAAAACATCGCGCAGGCGCAGGGGAGGAAGAGCAGATGCACTGCCCATCTCAGCCGGACGCGGTTAGCCAAGCGCCAGCAGTAGAGGGAGAATGCGATCGGTCCGATGGTGGCGAACGCGGTGGCCGCGAGCCCAAAAGCGAACATGCCGGTGCTGCTGCTTGAATGGTCATAAAAGTAATAAAAGGGGTTTTCATAGCTGTCGATGAACAACATCAGGGCAAGCACGGCCACGATTGCATAAGCGATGCCGCCAACCTTGTTCATCGCCATGTCCCCCGGCTGGTTCGTGCCTACGGCCGCCAGTCCGCCGCTGCTTGGCAATATTCGCAACGCTGCGGAGCAGAACGAACGCCGGCGACATCGTCTCTGTCCAGGCGGATCGTAGATTCGGAACGGCGCGCCCCGTCGCCGAACCTGCGCAACACTGGAAGCTTGCGGCGCCCCGGCTTTATCGGGATGGATTATCGGCGGATCGACGCTCGCTTATGTCCGCCGGAAAACGGGTCGGTGCGCAACCAGTGCACTTGGTAAAGTGGCACTGTAAGCCCAGGCACGTTGATCTGCTGAGGGCAGGGTCAGAGATCCGGCTGCGCGGCCGGTGCGACGCCGAGCCGGCGCTCTTCTTCGGCGTAAGCGCGATCGATCAGCTGCCAGCCTTCGTTGGCGACGGCCGTGTTCTGTTCGATTTGATTCAGCATGCTCAAGACGCCCCGGCAGCTTCGCTCTTCGTCTTGCGGCGCGGCAAGCAAGGACTCGAGCGTTGCCAGCAGAGAGGTGGCGAATTTCTGCGTCTTGGCGGTATGGGCAACGAAATCCGGATCGGACAGCAATTGTTCGCCAAAGCGCTTGCGATCCTCTTGGGTCCACTTGCCGAGCGCCATCAGCCGCGCGGCGCGCGCGTCCATGCGAGCCTCAATCTGCTTCGTCGCCTGGCGCAAGGGCTCTATGCCCGTGAGAGCCGCGTCGCCCTGCTGGAGCAGCCGTTTGCGCGCCTCCGCGTTTCCGCAATCGGTGGCCCGAAGCTCAGGCGGGATGACGACGTCCGGCAGCGGTTCCGCCTGGAGCGCCAGCGTCAGCGCGGTTACGGCGACAAAGCCGATGATCATCTCTGCAAATCCCCCTTGATCAGCCTGGGGCTCGCGAAGGGTTGGCTTCACGATATCCGGCGGTCCGAGGCTACCGGGGCTCGGGCGGGGGCGCAAGCCGGTGAGGCGGGGCATGCCCCCGGGGCTGTGTGCGCATGATCGATTGGCGGCTAATTAGTGGAGTGGCAGCGTAATCCTGCGCTGGATTTTAGGGTTCCGGTGACAGTGCGGTAGGGTTCCGGTGACAGTGCGGTGATTCATTCTGGTGCGCATGAGCACCGTCACCCGTGCCTTACCTTCGGCATCCTCGCCATCAGAACCGGCAACCGCGGTCGTGCCTGGGCGACCAGCTCCGCGTCCGGCGCGGCAATGCCGAACGGCCGCGGAGCGGGAATCACCTCGCCGCTGACCCAGCGGAACACCGTGACGTTGCGCAGCAAGGCTGCGAACAAGGCGCCAGTGGAGACGAAGGCGTCGAGTTCGGCGAGGAACGGGTGGACGGCGCGGAAGCGGGAGGATCTCGACCGCGGTGAGGGTGAGCGCGACGTGGCCGCATCGAAAGGGAAGACGAAGGCGAACCAGCCGCGCAGGATGGTACCAAACAGCGGCCGGTGCCGCGCCGGTGTCGCGGCGGTCGGCGACAAGGGCGGCCCACGCTGAGATCGACTGCCTTCCTGAGCTTGCTGCTATCGCTCGCAGCAGGGGGCGATATTCGACGGCCGGCCGGGAACAAGGCGGGCAGGCTGCCATTCTGGAATCGACGGCTATGGAGGAGATTCCGCAATGACGCCGAGTGTTGGAGATCGATCGTTCAGTGGCGCCGAGAGCCCGCTGTCGGCGGAGGAACTCGAGAATGAAGCGGAGGAGCACGTCGAAATCGTCGGCACCGATGTCGGCGCCGGGACGAAGGGCTCCGGTTCGCATCTGCCGGCGAGCGAGGCGGATGCGCTGGACGATGAGGAGGGGAGCCCGGCCGCTCCGTCGTCGGCTGCCATTCTTCCGCCGGATTGAGCGGCGGGTCCGCGTCTCGGCGCGTGGCTCGCGCGCAGGGCGCCGACGTCGTGGATTTAAGAGGGTCAACGCAGGACGTGGGTCGCCGCCAGCGTCCCGCCGGTTACGCTGACAGTGCATCGATTCATGCTGCCCGACGCGTGCGCACGTCAGCCCCGCCGCATTTGTGGTGTCCCAGCCATCAATACCCGCAGCCGCCGTCGGGCCTCTGCGACCAGCTCCGCGTCCGGCGCCGCATTTCCGAACGGGCGCGGCGCGGGGATTGCCTCGCCGCTGACCCAGCGGAACGCCGTGGCGTTGAGCAGCAGGGCCGCGAACAGGGCGCCGGTGGAGACGAAGGCGTCGAGTTCGGCGAGGAGCAGGTGGTTTCCGCCAAAGGGAAGAACCTTGATCGCCAGAAAGGTGATCGCGACGTGGGCCGCGTAGAAGGGGAAGACGAAGGCGAACCAGCCGCGCAGGACCGTGCCGAAAACGGGACCGGTGCCGCGCCAGACCCGCTTGAGGCCGATGTCGCGGCGGCCGACGGCGAGGGCGGCGACCCAGGGCTGAACCCGGAGGAACGCGCAGGAGACGGAGATCAGGACGGCGATCGCGACTAGGTTACGCACGGTGGCGGCGGGACCGGCGGTGAGGCCGGCGGCGAGGGCGCCCTGCTTCGCGCCTCCGGCAAGGGCGAGCACAAGGATGGAGGCGGAGCCGAGCATCGCGACCAGAGCGGCGGCGGCGCGCAAGGTGCGTGTGTCGACCGTCCAGGGGCGCTCGTCTTCCGAGAGGAGGATGCGGTAGGCGGCGGTTATCGCCAGCAGCAGCACCAGCGTGCGCACCAGAAAGATCGGCCAACCGGTGAGGCTGAGCTCCGGCCGGACCTTGTCGAGCCAGAGCAGGAAATTGCTCGAGGTGAGCACGGTGATCAGCAGCGCGCTGACCAGGAACAGGCCGTTGCGACCGGCGCGCAGGGTGGCGCGGAGTTCGCCGAACAGGGCGCGTATGTCGTGGCGGCGCGGCGACGCGTAAGCGGGCGGGATCGGGGCGGGGGGCGCGTCGTTGCGGATGGTCGCGGCGCAGAGAAATTGGCCGGCGAGCGTCTCGGCGGTGCCGATCTCGGCCAGGGCGGCCCCCAGCGGCTCCGGGCCTTGTGCGGCCCGCTCCGACAGGTGGCCGCGCAGCTCCAGCAGGATCGCCTCGCGTTCGTCCGAGGCGAGCTCCCAGAGCGCGTCAGCCAGTCGACGCAGGAATCGTTCGGCCTCGGGCGGCAGTCGGTCGGTCATGAGCGGACTCCTCGATGGCGCCGGTGACGAAGGCGCTGAATTCGAACCAGGTGCGCTGCATCTCGGCCACCAGCATCTCGCCGTCGGCCGAGAGGGTGTAATATTTGCGTGGGATCCTGGCGTCGTCGGCCATCACCCAGCGCGCAACGATCTTGCCCTCGCGCTCGAGCCGGGTGAGCAGGGGGTAGAGGGTGCCGTCGGACAGCACCCCGCCGGCGCCGCCGGCCTTGTCGAGCAGCTCGACGCCGTAACGCTCGCCCTGGCGAAGCAGGCTGAGGACGACGAGTTCGGCCGCGCCCTTGCGGAGCTGGCTCTGCCAGGAGGTGATGTCCATTCGGGCAAGCTATCCCACGATAGATTGGTATGCAAGGTATTCTCTTCATCCTCCCCGAGATTGCTCGGGGAGGGGGACCGCACGCCAGTGCGGTGGAGGGGCTATCGGGCGTTCGGAAGAGCGCCGCGAAGTCCTGCCGTGGCATGACGTCTCCGCACATCCTGACAAGTGGCGAGGCGCTGCCCGCGCCGCTTGCCCCTCCACCAGCTTTCAGCTGGTCCCCCTCCCCGAGACAAGCTCGGGGAGGATTGAGAAGTTGATACCTCACCCCAGAAACCCGCCAGACCCCTGTCGCCTCTTGCACGCTGCGCGTGCGCGGCGCAGAGGCGGGGGATGAAGCTGCACGCCTTGCTCCTCGCCGCCGCCGTTTTTTGTCCCACCAGCCTTGCACTTGCCGCGCCGACGCCGCCGCCGCGGGCGATCGCCGATCAGGTCGACGAGGCGCGGCTGCGCGCGATCGTCGAGAAATTGGTGAGTTTCGGGACTCGGCATACCCTCTCGTCGCAGACCGATCCGAAGCGCGGGATCGGGGCGGCGCAGAAATGGGCGATCGAGGAGTTCAAGCGCTACGCGAAAGCCTGCGGCAATTGCCTCGTCACCGAGATGCCGTCGCAGGTGTTCACCGGGCGGCGGGTGCCGAACCCGACGAAGATCGCCGACGCGATCGCGATCCAGCGCGGGACGGTCGATCCCAACCGGGTGGTGATCATCACCGGCCATATCGACAGCCGGGTCAGCGACGTGATGGACTTCACCAAGGACGCGCCGGGCGCCAATGACGACGGCTCCGGCACCGCCGCGGTGATCGAGGCGGCGCGGGTGCTGTCGAAGCATAAGTTCCCCTACACGATCGTCTATGCCGCGCTCTCGGGGGAAGAGCAGGGGCTGTACGGCGGCAAGGTCCTCGCCGAATATGCCAGGGCGCAGGGCTGGGAGGTGATCGCCAACCTCAACAACGACATCATCGGCAACAGCTGCAGCTCCGACGGCGTGTGCGATGCCGCCCATGTCCGGGTGTTCTCGGAAGGGCCGCGCTGGCAGGGCGGGGAGGCGCTGCGGGCGCCGCTGCGCAGCCAGGGCGGCGAGAATGACGCGCCGTCGCGCAACATCTCGCGCTGGATGGACGGGCTCGCGGACGATCTCAGCCTGGGCCTCGACGTCCGCCAGGTGTGGCGCAACGACCGCTTCGGCCGCGGCGGCGACCATACCGAATTCCTGAATGCGGGCTTCCCGGCGGTGCGGATCACGGTGGCGATCGAGAATTACAATTGGCAGCACCAGGATATCAGGGTCGAGAACGGCGTCGAGTATGGCGACACGATCGACAAGATGGACTTTCCGTACCTGCGCAAGGTCGTGCAGCTGAACGTCGCGGCGCTGGCCGCGCTGGCGAGCGCGCCCCCGCCGCCGGCGCCGGTCGTCGAAGGGGCGGTGTCGACCGATACCGCCCTGACCTGGGAGCCGGTGAAAGGGGCGTCGGCTTATGTCATCCGCTGGCGGCCGACCGATGCGGCGAACTGGAGCGAGAGCCTGCGGGTGGACGCCAAGAGCGGGCTCGACCTCGTCGTCACGACCACCGAACGGAACAGCCCGGCCACACCGGCGCGGCTGCGGGCGGTGCTGAAGGGTATCAGGGTCGACGATTTCGTGTTCGGCGTGTCCTCGCTGACCGCCGACGGGCATGAATCGCCGGTTGCATCCGCGGTGCCGGGTGGTGCGTTCCGCCCCTATGTTCCGCCCGCGCAGCAGTGACTGCGCGGCTCAGCAGTGAAAGAATGAATGGCTAAGAACCGGCAGCACGGCCTCCCCAGCCGGGAGCAGATCCTCGATTTCATCGCGACCAGCGACCAGCCTGCGGGCAAGCGCGAGCTCGCGCGGGCGTTCGGCCTCTCGGGCGCGGACAAGCAGGCGCTGAAGATATTGCTGCGCGACATGGCCGACGAAGGGCTGATCGAGGGCTCGCCCGGCCGCGCCTTCCACCAGGCCGGCGGAATTCCAAAGGTCACCGTGCTCCGGGTCAAGGACGTCGACGACAACGGCCAGATCTGGGCGGTGCCGGAGCGCTGGGAATCGGAGGCGCCGGTGCCGGCGATCCGGGTGCTGGAGCGCGGCGGCCGGGGCTCGGCGCTCGGCATCGGCGACCGAATCCTTGCCCGCACCGAGCAGCGCGGCAACGGCTATGCCGCGCATCCGATGAAAAAGCTCGCCAAGGGCGAGGATCTCGTGCTCGGCGTCGTTCACCTGGAGGGCGACCGCTACTGGCTGCGCCCGGTCGAGAAGAAGGAGCGGCGCGAGCTGCCGATCTCGGAACTCGGCGAGGCGCAGCCCGGCGATCTCGTGCTGGCCGAGCGGACGGGACGGCCGCCGCGGATCAGCGCGCGGGTCTCGGATATTCTCGGCGATCCGTTCGCGCCGCGCAGCTTCAGCCTGATCGCGATCCACAAGCACGGCATCCCGCATGAGTTTCCGGATCGGGTGATCGAGGAAGCGGAGCGGATGGCGGGGCTGCCTCTGGGTGACCGCGAAGACCTCACCCACATTCCGATCGTCGCGATCGATCCGGCGGATGCGCGGGACCATGACGATGCCGTGTGGGCGGCGCCGGACGACGAGCCCGGCAACGAGGGCGGCTGGAAGGCGATCGTCGCGATCGCCGACGTCAGTTTCTACGTGCGGCCGGGATCGGCGCTCGACAAGGAAGCGCGGAAGCGCGGCAACAGCGTCTATTTCCCGGACCGGGTGGTGCCGATGCTGCCCGAGACCCTGTCGGCGCACGTCTGCTCGCTGAAGGAAGGGGAGGACCGGGCGAGCCTGGTCTGCCACCTGCGGATTTCGAAAGCGGGCGAGATCAAATCGTGGCGCTTTGCCCGGGCGCGGGTGCGGATCGCGGCCAACATCGCCTATGAGGATGCGCAGGCGGCGATCGATCTGGCCGAGGGCAAAGGCAATGCTGCTGCGGAAGAGCCGCCCGTCGAAGTCGCGTCCTCGCCATGCTCGATGCCGGAGATTGCCGACCAACCGCCGGTCGCGCGCGAACTGGTCGAGTCGACCCTGAAGCCGCTGTGGGCGTGCTGGCGGGCGATGTACAAGGCGCGGGAGAAAAGGGCGCCGCTCGATCTCGATCTGCCCGAGCGGCGGGTGGTGCTCGACGAGAAGGGGCGAATCCTGTCGGTGGCGCCGCGCGAGCGGCTCGATGCCCACAAATTGATCGAGGATTACATGATCGCGGCCAATGTCGCGGCGGCCAAGGCGCTGGAGGCCAAGAAGGCGCCGGTCATGTACCGCGACCACGAGCCGCCGAGCCGCGAGAAGCTGGTCGCGCTCAAGGATTATCTGAAGACGTTCGAGATCGAGTTCGCGCTCGGGCAGGTGATCAAGCCGTCCACCTTCAACCACATCATCGAACGGGTCGGCGAGGCCGACTTCAAGCCGCAAGTGATGGAGCAGATCCTGCGCACCCAGACCCAGGCTTATTACGGCCCGGAAAATCACGGCCATTTCGGGCTCGCGCTCGGGTCCTACGCGCATTTCACCAGCCCGATCCGGCGCTATGCCGATCTCATCGTCCACCGCTCGCTGGTCCGTGCCTACGGGCTTGGGCCCGATGTGCGCGAGACCGGGCTGACCGATTCCGATCTGGAGGCGATGGACGTCACCGGCGAGCTGATCTCGCAACTCGAGCGGCGGGCGATGGAGGCGGAGCGCGAGACGCTCGACCGCTATGTCGCCGCCTATCTGTCGGAGCGGGTCGGCGATCTCGTCGACTGCCGGATCACCGGGGTGCAGCCGTTCGGCTTCTTCGCGACGGTCGAGGGGCTCGGCGGCGACGGGCTGGTGCCGGTGTCGACGCTCGGCAGCGAATATTTCCGCTATGACGAAGCGAGCCAGACGCTGGTCGGCGAGGCCAGTCAGCAGAGCTTCGCGTCGGGGCAAAGGCTGAAGCTGCGGCTGGTCGAGGCGAATCCCGTCTCGGGCGGACTGCGCTTCGAGCTGCCGCAGGGCGGGGGCGGTCAGGCCGAGCGCCGCGGCGGCAACGGCAAGCGCACGATCCGCCGCGACGGCAAGCGCGGCAAGGACGATGCCGGCGGCAAGGGAGGCGGCAGGGCGCAGGGCAAGCGTGGCCGGCCGGGCAATATCCGCCACCACGGGCGCTGATCCGTCGCGGCTGGCGCGCGACCTGAAGTGCAGCTTTCGTCGACGAACGGCAGGAAGATCGACGAATGCGCGGGCGGATTCTGCCGGCGGGCGGGTGTCCGCAGGCATGCCGCAGTAGAAAGACATGGCCAAGTCTAGAGGAGTGATGGCCATGAAACGGGATGTACTGATTGCTTCGTTCGCCGCTTTTTCGCTGATCGCCGCGGCCGCGCCGGCCTCCGCCAAGGCGCAGGACAGCGAGCAGGGCACCGGCAGCGCCGCGAAGACCGAGAAGAAGATCTGCAAGACCTTCCAGAACACCGCCAGCCGCATGAAGGCGACCCGGCTTTGCCTGACCAAGGCGGAGTGGAAGAAGTTCGACGAGACGCAGCGCTAAGGCTTCGGGGGGGACGGGGTCGACCGCCGTCGGCAGGGTTCGCTCGCAGGAGCGGACCCTGCTCCTGTGGATCCTCACCGGAACGGAGAGGATCTAAAATGCCCCCTACAATTTCGGCAAGGTCACCCCGCGCTGGCCCATATACTTGCCGGCACGGTCGGCGTAGCTGACTTCGCACGGCTCGTTGCCCTGCAGGAACAGGAACTGACAGGCGCCTTCATTGGCGTAGATCTTGGCCGGGAGCGGGGTGGTGTTGGAGAATTCCAGCGTGACATGGCCTTCCCAGCCGGGCTCGAGCGGGGTCACGTTGACGATGATCCCGCAGCGCGCATAAGTCGATTTGCCGAGGCAGATGACCAGCACGTCGCGCGGCACCCGGAAATATTCGACGGTGCGGGCGAGCGCGAAGCTGTTGGGCGGGATGATGCAGACGTCGGTCTTGCGGTCGACGAAGCTGTTCGACGCGAAGTCCTTGGGATCGACCAGGGCATTGTCGACATTGGTGAAGATCTTGAACTCGTCGGCGACGCGCGCGTCATAGCCGTAGGAGGAGAGGCCGAAGCTGATCGTGCCCTCGCGCTTCTGGCCGTCGACGAACGGCTCGATCATCTGGTTTTCGAGCGCCTGGGTGCGGATCCACTTGTCCGACATGATCGACATCAGCCGCGGCTCCCCGCCAGCAGGCGGCCGCCGCAGCCTTCGAGCATCCGCCCGCTCAGGGTCACGCGGACACTGTCCTCGAAATGCCGTCCGCCGGCTTCGCAGGGCCGGGCGGCCTTGCGCGATTCGATGCTGATCACTTCGGTTCCTTCACCGGATTGCCAGATGGTTGCGCCACTGTCGGTGCGCGGGAGCACGCGGGGATAAGCGTGGCTGGTGAGCTTGCCGCCCTTGCCCGCGGTCCCGCCTGGCGCGCCGAGGGCAAGGACGATGCGGTCGTCGCCGATCGTCACCATCCAGAAGGGTTGGTCGCCGAGGGCGGCGTAAGCGACGTTCGTCACCGGTGCGAAGGGCGGCGGATCCTGGGCGCAGCCGGCCAGCGATGCCAGCATGGCGGCGGGGAGAAGCAGGCGCTTGGTCATGCGGGCGACCTTCGCCTGTCCCGCGGCCCGGAGCAAGCCTCCCGCCGGGCCAGGAAATCGCAATCTGCGGCGACGACGTTCCAATCGACCCGGCCGCTGATGCCGCGCAGCCGGCGGAAGTTCGATGCCTGCCAGAGCGTCCACGGCCGCGCGCCGTAGGCCGGCGCGGTGACCAGGCTGCGCAGCCAGAGCGGGCGGTCGATCGCGGCGCTGACCGCATAGGCTGCCTCGAACTCCCTGGTGAGGTAGAGGATGGCGTGTCTGCCGGCATGCGCTTCGACCCGGGCGAGGAATGCGTTCAGCTCCTTGAGCAGGGCGTCGCGGCCCGGGCGGGCGGCGCAATTCCCGCCGAATTCGAGGTCGACCACCGGCGGCAGCAGGCGGCGGTTGCGCGGCACCGCGGCTATGAAGTTCGCCGCCTGCTCGGCGCCCGAGCGGCACAAGGTGAAGAAATGATAGGCGCCGCGCGGGATACCGGCTGCGGCACTGGCCTTGAGGTTCGCGGCGAACAGTCGGTCGCGATGATCCGCGCCTTCGGTCGCCTTGATGTAGGCGAAGTCGACGCCCTGGCGCTTGATCCGCTTCCAGTCGATCGCACCCTGATGGTGCGACACGTCGATGCCCTGGATCGGATAGCCACGGTCCCGCGGATGCCAGGAGGAGGCGTAAAGAAACAGGCCGAGCGCGAGGAGAATGCCGGTCCCGGCAATCAGCCCGATCAGCCGCGACGCGCTCACTTGATGTGGAGGACGCAGATCAGGGTGAACAGGCGGCGGGCGGTGTCGAAATCCATGTCGATCTTGTCCTTGAGGCAATCCTGAAGGAGCTCCGCCGCCTCGTTGTGAATGGCGCGGCGGGCCATGTCGATCGTCTCGATGCCCTTGGCCGAATCGGAGCGCACCGCTTTGAAATAGCTTTCGCAGATCGCGAAATAGTCTCGAATCGGGCGCTTGAAGCGGGCGAGGCCGAGGCGGATCGTGTCGAGCGGCGCGCCGTCCTCGCTCTTGAGATCAATGGCGAGGCGAGTCTCCTCGATCCGCAGCAGGATCCGGAACGGTCCCTCGAGCCCCGCGGGCTGAAAGCGGTTGGCCTCGAGCAGGTCGAAGATCGCGATCTGGCGCTCGCGCTCGATATCGTCGCTGCGACGGATGATCGTGCGCTCGTCCAGTTCGATATCGATGATCCGCGGATCGGCCATGCGCCCTGTTAACGGGAGGAGTGGCGCTTATCCACAACACTTCCACAGACTTGCTGGCTTGAGCCCGGGCACGGAAAGGAGGAGAGGGGAGGCATGGCAGACAACATCATCAGGCTCGCGGATACGCCCGCACCGGAAGCAACGACTCTCCCGCACAATATCGAGGCGGAGGCGGCGCTGCTCGGCGCGCTCATGATCGACAACCGCCTCGCCGAAGACATCCAGATGAAGCTTCGGCCGGACCATTTCTACGAGCCGCTCCACGCCCGGATCTACGAGCAGATCCTGAAGCTGATCGATCGCAACATGATCGCATCGCCGGTGACCCTGCGGCCGCTGTTCGAGGCGGACCAGGAAATGAAGGAGCTCGGCGGGCCCTCCTATCTCGCCCAGCTCACCGGCAGCGGCGCGGCGATCATCGGCGCACGCGATTTCGCCGAGCAGATCTACGAGCTGGCGCTGCTGCGCGCGCTGATCGGAGTCGGCCGCGAGATGGTCGAGAATGCGCTCGACACCAGCGAGGACGTCGACCCCAAGGGACAGATCGAGCAGGCCGAATCGGCTTTGTACCGGGTCGCCGAGGAGGGCGGCAACGAGGGGCAGGTGAAGAGCTTCGCCGAGGCGACCCGGCTTGCCGTCCAGCTCGCCGAGAAGGCGCTCAATACCGGCGGCGGCCTGTCCGGGGTCACCACCGGTCTCGACAGCTTCAATGCGCGCACCGGCGGCATGCATCACAGCGATCTCATCATCCTCGCCGGACGTCCCGGCATGGGCAAGACCTCGCTCGCCACCAACATCGCGTTCAACGCCGCCCGCCGCTACGTCCAGGACATGGAGGACGGGATCGAACCGGCCAAATCGGTCGGCGCGCCGGTCGCCTTCTTCAGCCTCGAAATGTCGGCAGACCAGCTGGCGACACGTATCCTTGCGGAAAATTCCGGGATCAGCGGCGAGAGCCTGCGCATGGGCAAGATCAGCCAGCAGGATTTCCGAAGCCTCGCCCGCGCCGCCGCCGAGCTCGAGAGCCTGCCGCTCTACATCGACGACACGCCCGGCCTCACCATCGCCGCTCTGCGCACCCGCGCCCGCCGGTTGAAGCGGCAGCGCAATATCGGCTTCATCGTCGTCGACTATCTTCAGCTGCTCACCGGATCGGGCAAATCATCCGACGGCAATCGAGTGCAGGAGATTTCGGAAATCTCGCGCGGCCTCAAGACCCTGGCCAAGGAATTGAACGTTCCGGTGATGGCGCTGTCGCAGCTCAGCCGCCAGGTGGAAAGCCGCGAGAACAAGCGCCCGCAGCTTTCGGATCTTCGCGAATCCGGATCGATCGAGCAGGACGCCGACATCGTGCTGTTCGTCTATCGCGAGGAATATTACGTCAATTTCACCAAGCCCAAGGAAGCCTCGGCGGCCGCCGGCGACGATGCCAATTCGGTCGCCGCGTTCGAGGAATGGCAGCGGGCGATGGAGGAAGTCCATGGCCGCGCCGAAGTGATCATCGCCAAACAGCGCCACGGCGCCACCGGCACCGTCACCCTGAAGTTCGAAGCCAAGATCACCCGCTTCTCCGACCTCGTCGACGAGCGCTACATGCCCGAGATGCGGGGCGAATAAGGTTCGGCGGGGGGCGCCCCTCGGCTCCGCGCAGGCGTGGGCCGAGGGGCGTTCAGGAAATCTCCCCGAGCGTGAAGATCCTCCCCGCGAGCGGGGAGGAACTTCTTCAGCCTTCGAGCTCGTTGGCGGCGCGGGGATCGCGCAGGCCGACGCCGATGGCCGCGCGGGCCTGTTCGGCTTCCGAGCTGGTCACCGGATAGGCGCAATAATCGGCGGCATAATAAGCGCTCGGGCGGTGGTTGCCGGAATTGCCGATCCCCCCGAACGGGGCGTTGGAGGGGGCGCCGTTGGTCGGCTTGTTCCAGTTGATCACGCCGGCGCGGCTGTTCGCCCAGAAGCGGTCGTAAAGCTCGGGGCTGCCGCCGACCAAAGCGGCGGCAAGGCCGTAGCGGGTGGCATTGGCCTCGGCGAGCGCGGAGTCGAAATCGGGCACGCGGATGACCTGGAGCACCGGCCCGAACAATTCGGCATCGGGCCGGTCGCGGACCTCGGTGACGTCGATGATCGCCGGCGTGAGGAACGGGCGGTCGTCGGCGGAGCGTTCGAGATGCTTGATCGGCCGACCGCCGCGGGTGAGCAGGGAAAGGAAACCTTCCTGGAGATGGTCGGCCGCGTCCCTGTCGATCACCGGGCCCATGAACGGCGCCGGATTGGCATGGGGATGGTCGACGATCAGCCGGTCGGCGAGCTTGACGATGGTATCGAGCAGTTCCTGATGCTGACCGTCGCGGACGATCAGCCGGCGCGCCGCGGTGCAGCGCTGGCCGGCGCTCAAGAAGGCGGACTGGACCGCGATGATCGCTGCGGCGTGGATGTCGGGCGCGTCCCAGATCACCAGCGGATTGTTGCCGCCCATTTCCAGCGCCAGGATCTTGGACGGCGTGTCCGCGAACTGGCGGTGGAGGGCAAGGCCGGCGCGGGCCGAGCCGGTGAACAGCAGGCCGTCGAGCCCGGGATGGGCGGCGAGCGCCTTGCCGACCTCCGGGCCGCCCTGGATGCAGCGCAGCACATCTTCGGGAACGCCTGCCTCGTGGAACAAGGCGACGAGGCGCTCGCCGACCGCCGGTGTCTTCTCCGACGGCTTGAAAACCACCGCATTGCCGGCGAGCAGGGCCGGGACGATGTGGCCGTTGGGCAGGTGGGCGGGAAAATTGTACGGCCCGAGCACGGCAAGCACGCCGTGCGGCTTGTGGCGGACCGCGACGCGGGCCCCGAGGGCGCCTTCCAGCCGCCGCTGCGAGGTGCGTTCGGAATAGGCGCTCACGGAAATGTCGACCTTGTTGACGACGGCGTCGACCTCCGTCGCGCTCTCCCACAAAGGCTTGCCGGTCTCCCGCGCGATGAGATCGGCGAACGGCTCCTTCTGGCCGCGGACGACGTTGGCGAAGCGGCGCATCGTTTCGATGCGGACGGCGAGCGGGCGCGCGGCCCAGCCGGCCCAGGCGGCGCGGGCACGGCCGATCTCCGCATCGGGATCGCCGCTTTCTCCGGTCCAGAGATGTTCGCCGGTTGCAGGTTCGGTGGAGTGCAGGCTCGCCATGGCGGGTGAAGCACCATTTTTGAAAGACTTGGTCAAGCGCCGCCGCTGTGCATCGCTTCGCCCATCCGTCTCACTTTGGCGATCTTGGCGTCGAATGCCGACCAGTCGTCGGCCTCGTCGATCCGCCGCCAGATCGCCTCGACCTCGTCGATGTGCATCGAACAGGGCTCCCGATCCGCCCAATAAGCATGGCGCGTGGCACCGGGCACGGCGTCGTAGAGCCGCATCAGGCGGATCACCTTCTGGAAGGCTTCGTCCCGATAGGCCTCGTCGGCGGGGGAGGGACCGCGCTTCCATCCGCCGCGCCAATCGAAGAAGAAGCGGTCGAGCTGGACCGTCTGTTTGGCGAGCGCGCCTTCCAGCGCGAGGAGGAAGTCGCGATCGCGCTCGGGCTCGCTTCGGTGGATGCCGAGACGGGCGAACATCGCATCGGCAAGTGCGCTCTGGAAGATCCGCGGGAAGGCATCCAGGGCGGGCGCCAGCGTTTCGATGTCGGCGATCAGGCTGAGGGCCCTGGCGAGCTGGACCAGGTTCCAATGGATCGCCTCGGGCTGCCGCCCGAACGCATAAAGGCGGGACTGGTCGAAATAGGCGGCGGTGAAATAGCCGTCCCAAGTGGGCGTGAACCGCCACGGGCCGTAATCGAAACTTTCGGCGGTGATCGCGATATTGTCGCTGTTGAGCACGCCGTGGACGAAACCCGCCGCGACATAGCAGGCGGCCAGCCGCGCGGCGGCGTCGACCACCCGCTCGAGCAGCCGCAGCGCAGGATCCTCCCCGCCGGCACCGCCGTGATAATGATCGAGGCAGTAGTCGACGAGGAGGCGCATCTCGTCCGCCTGCTCGAGGAAGGCGAGCCGCTGGAAGGTGCCGATCCGGATATGGCTGTGCTGCAGGCGCACGAGCACGGACGCGCGGGTCGGCGAGGGCTCGTCGTTGCGCTCGAGCGCTTCCCCGGTTTCGATCAGCGAGAAGCTCTTCGATGTCTCGACGCCGAGCGCCTCCAGCATCTCGGTCGCGAGCACTTCGCGCACGCCGCCCTTGAGGGTCAGCCGCCCGTCGCCGAAGCGGCTGTAGGGCGTGGTTCCGGAGCCCTTGGTGCCGAGATCGAGCAGGCGGTCGTCGCCGTCGCGCAGCTGCGCGAACAGGAAGCCACGGCCGTCGCCGATGTCGGGATTGTACACCCGGAACTGATGGCCGTGATAGCGCAGCGCCAGCGGCTGCTTGAGGCTGCCCGGAAGCGCCGAGAAGCGCCCGAAATGGCCCGTCCAGCCGGCGGCGTCCAAGACGCCGAGCCCTACCGCTTCGGCCCAGCGCTGGTTGCGGAAGCGCAGGATGGTCTGCGGGAACAGGGCCGGCTCGACGGGATCGTAGAAGGCATCGCCGAGCGCCAGGATGGTCGTTGCGGGCCTGTAAGAGCTGGGTTGCGGGCGGCGGGGCATCAGTGAATATGAGGGCCTGTGACAGAAAGGGAGAGCATGGCGCAGTGGTCCGATGGTTACTGGTCGTCAAGCGACGGCCTCCGGCTCCACTATCGCGACTATGCCGGCGATGGTTCGCGTGCGCCGATCCTGTGCATTCCCGGGCTGACTCGTAACGCGCGCGACTTCGAAGGGGTTGCCGATCGGCTTGCCGGCAGCCGGCGGGTGATCTGCGTCGAGTTGCGCGGGCGCGGCCAGAGCGACTATTCGAAGGACGTCGCCCGCTACGCCCCCTTGGTCTATGCCGAGGACGTCGAGGCGCTGCTTGCCGAACTCGATCTCGGCCGCTTCGTGCCGTTCGGAACCTCGCTCGGCGGCCTGCTCACCATGTTCCTGGCGCTGCGCGACCGGACACGGATTGCCGGCGCGCTGATCAACGACATCGGCCCGGTGCTTGAACCCCGCGGTCTCGAGACAATCCGTTCCTATGTCGGGAAGTCGCAGACCTGGCCGACCTGGCTCCACGCCGCCCGGGCGCTGTGCGAGGCGCAGGGCGATCGCTATCCGGATTGGGCGCTCGAGGACTGGCTGGTCTACGCCAAGCGCCTCTGCAAGCTCACGCCGAACGGCCGCATCATGTTCGACTACGACATGCGCATCGCCGAGCCGTTCCGCGTGCCCGGCGCCGAAACCGGCATCGATCTGTGGCCGGCGTTCCGCGCGCTGGCGGGACGGCCGTCGCTGGTGCTGCGCGGCGAACTGACCGATCTGCTCAGCGCCCGTACGGTCGCGCGCATGGTGGAGGAAAATCCGGACATGGAGGCGGTCACGGTGCCCCGCGTCGGCCATGCGCCGACACTGGACGAACCGGAAGCGCAGGCCGCGATCGACCGGTTGCTTTTCAGGGTCGACAACTGAGCCGGCAGACCTGCGTGCCGCTCAGGCGGCGCGGGCGGCGCCGTTTAAACGGGCGAGCAGCGCCTGGACCTCCCCGGCAGGGATCGCGGGCGCGAACAGATGACCCTGGCCGACATGGCAGCCCTTGCGCTTCAGCCATGAGGATTGCGCCGCGGTCTCGACGCCCTCGGCGACCACCTCCATGTCGAGGCTGCGGCCGAGATTGATCACCGCGCGGATGATCGCCTCGGCATCGTCGCTGCGGCCGACATCGGCGACGAACGACCGATCGATCTTGAGCACGTCGACCGGGAATTGCTTCAGGTGGGAGAGCGAGGCGTAGCCTGTTCCGAAATCGTCGAGCGCGATCCGGATGCCGGCTTCGCACAAGGTCTTGAGCGCACGTTCGACGCATTCGGCGCCGCGGCCGAGGAATACGGTTTCGGTGACTTCGACCTGGATCCTGTCGGTCGGCACCTCGGCCTTGGCGAGCCGCTCGATCAGGCTTTCCGCAAAGCCGCCCTTGCGGAATTCGGCGGCGGCGGCGTTCACCGCGACGTGGCCGAAATCGATTCCGCGATCGAGCCAGCGGCGCATGTCGGCGATCACCTTGGCGATCATCCGGTCGCTGATTTCCGCGGCAGTGTTGATGTCCTCGAATGCCGCCGCGATCGTCTCCGGCAGCTGCATGCCGTGCTTGCGGTCCTTCCAGCGGAGCAGCGCCTCGAAGCCCGACACCCGGCCGGTCGCAAAGTCGATCTTCGGCTGGTAATGCGGACGGATCAGATCCTTGGTTAGCGCAATGCGGGCGAGCGCGACCATCGAGACCCGGTTCTGCATGTCGGAGCGCATGCTCGGGTGGAAGATGCGCAGATTGCCGCGCCACGAGCTCTTGGCGACGTAGAGCGCGATGTCCGCATGCTTGAGCAGCTCGGCGCGGTTGCTGCCCTGGCCCGGGAACAGGCTGGCGCCGATGCTGGCATTGCAGTCGAGGATCCGGCCGGCGAAGACGTGGGGCCGCCGCAGCTCGGCGAGGATCGTCTCGACCGCCGCGGTCACTTCTTCGTCGCTCGTGGTGCCGGAGAGGATCACCGCGAACTCGTCGCCGCCGAGCCTCGCGACGAAATCGTCGGAGCGGGTCGCAGCGCGCAGCCGCTCTCCGAACGCGCAGAGCAGCGAATCGCCGGCATCGTGGCCGAGCGTGTCGTTGACCCGCTTGAAGTCGTCGACGTCGAGCAGCAGCAGCGCGAACTTGCCGCCGCGATCGCCGCGGTCGGCAATGGCGTCGAGCCGCTCCTGGAACAGCAGGCGGTTGGGCAGGCCGGTCAGTGGATCGTGGTTCGCAGCCCAGCGCACCTGTTCCTCGGACTTCTTCTGATGGGTGATGTCGCGGGCGATGACGACGATCCGCGGCCCACCGACGCCGTTTACCGGCGTCGCGACGATGTCCCACCATTTCGGCCGACCCTTGGCCGTCGGATGCTGGAACGAGAAGGTCACGGTTTCGCCAGCCCGAGCACGGTCGAGGGCGGCGCCGGCAATCGCCGCAGCATCGGGCTTGAGGAAATCCACCCAGCGCGTGCCGATCAGGGGGGCGGCGTCGTCGAGGTCGACGGCCTTGGGGCCGAGCCGGTTGACGAACAGGACCTTGCCGTCGTCGTCGAGAAGCTTGATGCAGTCGGGGCTCGCATCGAGGATCGAGCGGACCAGCGCCTCGCTTTCCTGCAGCGCGGCCTTCGCGGCGATCCGGTCGTGGATGTCGGTGCATGTGCCGTACCAGCGCACGACCTCGCCTTCGGCGTCGCGCTCCGGGAGCGCGCGGGTAAGGATCCAGCGATGCTCTCCCGAATTGTGGCGGAGGCGCAGCTCGGCCTCGAACGGCTCGCCGCTCGCCACGCACTCCATCCACTTGCGGCTGACCTCTTCGAGATCGTCGGCATGCACGGTCGCCGTCCAGGCGCGACCGAGATCGGTGAGATGTTCGAGGCCGGTGAATTCGTCCCACTGCGGCGAAAGATAGTCGCACTCGCCGGCCGCATTGGCAGACCAGACGATCTGCGGCACCGAATCGAGGATCGAGTGCGCCCGCGCGGTGCGCTCGCGATATTGTTCTTCCGCTTTGCGGCGGGCGGTGATGTCGCGATAATAGACGGTGATGCCGCCGTCGGTCGGAGTCACGTGCGCTTCGAACCAGCGGTCCGAGGGCGGGAAATAGGCTTCGATCGTCTCGGCCGTGCCGCTTTCCAGGACGCGTGCATAGCAGCGGCCGAACTCGGAATGCTCGATGCCGGGCAGCACGGCGAGGATCGATCGGCCGATCAGCGTCCGGCCCGAATGGCGCTCCATGGCGCGCCGGTTGACGTAGGTGAAGCGCAGGTCGCTATCCAGCGAATAGACGCGGTCGAGCGTGTTCTCGAGGACGTCGGCAAGCTTGTCGGATGTCTTGCGCGCTTCGTGGTTCGCCTTGCGCAGAGACTCCTCGAGCAGCTTCTGCTCGGTGACGTCGCCGACGAAGCCTTCGAGGTAGAGCGCCTCGCCACTGTCCGAATAGACCGCCTGGCCGCGCTCCTGCAGCCATCGCCAGTCTCCGTCCCGGCCATGGCGGAAGCGGTAGGTCGCGCAGAAGCGGTTGCCTGTCGCGATCGCAGTCTGGATGGCTTCGGTCAGTGACGGTCGATCCTCGGGATGCACGAGGTCGATCCAGCGCAGCCGGCCGGAGATCCAGTGTTCGGCGCCGTAGCCGGAGATCTCTTCGGCGCCGTCGCTGACATAATCGAGCCGTCCGGTTGCGCCGAGCCGCGAACGGTAGGCAAGGCCCGGAAGGTTGTCGATCAGGGTTGCGAGGCGCCGGCGGCTTTCGGCCAGGGCGAGCTCCGACTGCTTGCGTGCCTGGATGTCGACGACGACGCCGTACAGCCAGCGTCGCTGCCCCACCTGGTCGCAGCGCGGCCGCGCGATGCCGCGCAGCCAGTGCACGGCGCCGTCCGCAAGCAAGACGCGGAATTCCATGTCGTGCGGCGCGCCGGTGGCGAAGCTCTGCTCCAGGCTCGTCGCGACCGCATCCTGATCGTCCGGATGGACACGGGCGAGCACGTCCTCCTCGCGCGGCGCGGCAGGCAGGCCGAGCAGCCGGCTGGTCGCGACGTCCCAGGTGCAGAGGCCGCTGACCATGTCGAGACGCCACGTGCCGACACCGGCCGCGTCCAGGGCTTCGCGATAGAAGATGTCGTCGGTGCCCGCGATCGGCGCGGCACCTTCGAAGCTGGTCTCGTCGAAATGGATCATGAGCGAAGCATTGCCTTCCCCTCGGCGCGACGCGGGACTGAAACGCCCACCTTCCCGGCCGCTCGCGAGGAGAGAGGATGCAGCGGAAATGGTTAATATTGCTTTGCCATGTTTTGCGCCTCGTTTTTGGCGATGGAAGCGGCGGACGAAGCGCGCATCTTTCCGTTCCCCGCGGCGCGCGCCTGCGTCATAAGATCGGCATGCCGCCCGTTCGCATTCTCCACGCCCATTCCACCTTCGCGCTCGGCGGCAAGGAGGCGAGGGCCGTTCGCCTGATGAACGCGTTCGGCGGATCGGCCCGCCATGTCGTGATCAGCGGCACGCCCGGCGAGACCGGCGCGCGCGCCGAGCTCGACCCTGGGATCGACGTGCGCTTCCCCGACGACGCACCGCCGCTTTCGGGTGCGCCGGTCCCGACGCGGTTCTGGCAGCTTGCACGCTACATCCGGGCGTTCGATCTCGTGCTGACTTACAATTGGGGTGCGATGGACATGGTCATGGCGCGGCGGCTGTTCGGGGGTCCGCCGCTCGTCCACCACGAGGACGGCTTCAACCAGGACGAGAGCGAGCGCCTGAAACCCCAGCGCAACGCCTGGCGGCGGATCGCCCTGCCGGGCGCCCATCGCCTGGTCGTGCCGTCGCGGCGGCTCGAGGACATCGCCCGGACGCACTGGAGGCAGAAGGACGATCGTGTGGCGCGCATTGCCAACGGTATCGAAACGCACCGTTACGCGATGGCGCCGGAGCCGGGGCTGCTCGGCCTGGAGGCGGCACCGCGCCGCCTGGTGATCGGAACGGTGGCCGGCCTCCGCCCGGTCAAGAATCTGCCTCGGCTGGTGCGGGCTTTCGCCGCAATGGGGAACCGAGAGGCGCTGCTCGTCATCGTGGGGCAGGGACCGGAAAGCGAGCGCATCCTCGCCGAAGCGCGGCAGTCCGGGGTCGTGGACCGGGTGATGCTGCCCGGCTTCCGCACCGACCCTGCGCGCTGGATCGGCGCGTTCGACATCTTCGCCTTGTCGTCGGACAGCGAACAATCCCCGATCTCGCTGATCGAGGCGATGGCGGCCGGGCTGCCGGCGGTGACGACCGCCGTCGGCGACATCCCGGCGATGGTCTCCGCAGAAAATCGGCCGCTCATCGTCGACTCCGGCGACGAGGCGGCATTTGCCGCTGCCTTGGACACGCTTGCCGAGCGCGCGGACCTGCGCCGCGCGATCGGCCTCGCCAATCGTGAGAAGGCCAATGCCGAATATGACGACGCAGCCATGGTAGGCCGTTATGCGGCGCTCTATGGTGAAGCCATCGGCCGGCCCCATGCGTTCGTTGCGGAGCGCACCTAAGGCGAGCGCCGTGGACGAGCTTTTTTGACGCAATTTCCGCGGAGTGCGCGTATAGCGCGCCCGTCAATTTCGGAGGAACGATGTTCAAGGGTTTGAAGCCGATCTCGTATGGCGGGCGCGAGGTGCTGCCGCTGGTGGAGGGCGGCAAGGGGGTTTCGGCCAGCAACCATGCGAGCTCCGGCGCCTGGGCCGCAGCCGGTGGTATCGGCACCGTCTCGGCGGTGAATGCCGACAGCTACGATCCCGAAGGCCGCATCGTCCCGCAAGTCTACCACGCTTTGACTCGCCGCGAGCGTCACGAAGAGCTCGTCCAATATGCGATCGACGGTGCGGTCGCACAGGTTCAGCGCGCGCACGAAATCGCGGGCGGGCAGGGCGCGATCAACATCAACGTGCTGTGGGAAATGGGCGGCGCGCAGCGCGTGCTCGAAGGCACGCTGGAGCGGACTCGCGGTCTCGTCGCAGGGGTCACCTGCGGCGCCGGAATGCCCTACCGGCTGTCGGAAATCGCGGCGACCTACGGAGTCTATTACCTCCCCATCATCAGCTCCGCGCGCGCCTTCCGGGCTTTGTGGAAGCGTGCATATTCCAAGGTGCCGGAATGGCTCGGCGCGGTCGTCTACGAGGATCCCTGGCTCGCCGGCGGCCATAATGGCCTGTCGAACGCCGAGGACCCGCTGCAGCCGCAGGATCCCTATCCGCGGGTGCGCGAACTGCGCACGACGATGCGCGAAGGCGGCATTTCGGACGACGTGCCGATCGTCATGGCCGGCGGCGTCTGGAACCTCGGGGAATGGGAGCATTGGATCGACAATCCCGAGCTCGGTCAGATCGTCTTCCAGTTCGGCACCCGGCCGCTGCTCACCCGCGAAAGCCCGATCCCCGAGGAATGGAAGCAGCGCCTGATGACGCTCGAGGAGGGCGACGTCCTGCTCCACCGCTTCTCGCCGACCGGCTTCTACAGCTCGGCGGTGCGCAATCCCTTCCTGCGCGCGCTCGAAGCACGATCGAAGCGCCAGATCGCCTTCACCAAGGAGCCGATCGGCGATCATGAATTCCAGCTCGACGTCGGCGTCGGCGGCAAGAAGCATTTCTGGGTGACGCGCGGCGATCTGCTTCACGCGCGGGAGTGGTTCGCGCAGGGCTATACCGAATCGCTCAAGACTCCGGACGAGACCCTGGTCTTCGTCGAGCCTGACGAAAAGGCGCAGATTCGCAAGGATCAGGCCGATTGCATGGGCTGCCTGTCGCAATGCTCCTTCTCGTCCTGGGCGGACAATGAGAAGAACTCGACGGGCCGCCTCGCCGACCCGCGCTCCTTCTGCATCCAGAAGACGCTGCAGGACATCGCCCATGGCGGCCCGGTGGAGAACAACCTCATGTTCGCCGGCCACGCCGCATTCCGCTTCAAGAGCGATCCTTTCTACTCGAACGGTTTCGTGCCGACCGTGAAGCAGTTGGTGGAGCGGATCGCGACCGGGGCTTGAGCCGCGCTGCCCTCACCCTCCCAAGCCTGACGGCTTGGGCCCCTCCCTCTCCCCGGAACGGAAGAGGGAAGTAGCTGGGCTTCATCCCTCTCCCATTTGGGGAGAGGGAGGGGCCCGCCGCGAAGCGGTGGGAGGGTGAGGGCAGTCTGGTGAGGGCGTTCACGCCCGATCCGGCAAGTCCTCGCCCTTCGCCCACGCGCGGATGTTCGCCAATACCTTCTCGCCCATCGCGATCCTCGTCTCGATGGTCGCCGAGCCGAGATGCGGGAGCAGCATGACGTTGGGCAGGGCGATCAGCCGCGGATCGACGTGCGGCTCGTTGGGGTAGACGTCGAGCCCGGCACCGGCGATCTCGCCCGCCTCCAGCGCTTCGATCAAGGCGTCCTGATCGACGATGGCGCCGCGGGCGGCGTTGATCAGGAAGGCATCGGATTTCATGCGCTTCAGCCGCAGGCCGTCGATCAAATGGTGGGTTTCCGCCGTGTAGGGGCAGCTGAGGCTGACCACGTCGGCGTCCCCGATCATCGCATCGAGATCGCTCCAGTAAGTGGCGCCGAGGGCGTCGCCGCTCTCGACACGGCGGCGGTTATGATAGTGGATGTGCATGCCGCAGGCGCGTGCGCGCGCCGCGACCGCGAGGCCGATCCGGCCCATGCCGACGATCGCAAGGCTCTTTCCGGCAAGGCTGCGGCCCATCTGCCGACGCGGGCCCCAGCCTGCCCATTGCCCCGCCCGCACCACGCGCTCGCCCTCGCCAAGGCCGCGCAGCGTGCCGAGGATCAGCGCCAGCGTCACGTCCGCGGTGTCGTCGGTCAGCACGTCCGGAGTGTTGCTGACCAGGATTCCGCGTGCCTTCGCCGCGGCGAGATCGATATGATCCACGCCCACCCCGAAATTGGCGAGCAATTTCAGACGCGGGCCGGCGCGGCCGATCATGTCAGCGTCGAGCCGATCGGTGACGGTGCAGGCGAGCACGTCGCACGCCTGAACGGCGGCGGCGAGTCGTTCGCGATCGAAGGGAGGGCCGTGGTTCACCTCGGCATCGAACTCGGCGATCAGCGTCGCTTCGACCGGCTCCGGCAGGCGGCGAGTGACGATGACACGGGGAGGATTGGCAGCCATCGCGCCTCCCTAGCGCGCTCGCGCAGGGTTGGCAGCCGCAAACGCCATTCGTCGCGGCGGCGTCATGGAAATAGGGTGTCCCACGATAGTGCAGCCGTGCCAAGATGAATGTTGAACCTCGGTGCGCCTCCTGCGTAAGGGCATCGGCGAGGAGAATGAAAATGCGCAAGCTGTTCGCGCTCGGGTTCGCGGCCGTGCTCGGGCTCAGCGTCACGTCCGCCGAAGCCCAGAAGGATCGTCAGACACCTTATTGGGCCTCGATCTCCGCGTCGAAGGCGATGATGCGCAGTGGCCCGGGCCGCAATTACCCGGCGACCTGGCTCTATCTACGGGCCGATCTCCCGATCAAGGTGGTTGAGACTTATCCCAATTGGCGCAAGGTGCAGGATCCCGACGGCGAGACCGGCTGGATGCTGCAGAGTCTGCTGAGCGACACGCGCACGGCGGTCGTCGGGGGCAAGGAGCCGCGGCCGATGCACGAAGCGCCGGATGAAAGCTCGCCCGTTCGCTTCCGAGCCGAACCCGGCGTGGTCGGGCGCCTTTCGAAATGCGCTGCGGGCTGGTGTCAGCTTGACGTCGGCGGCCGCAAGGGCTTCATCCGCGCCGACCATTTCTGGGGTGTCGATCCCGGCGAGAATCTCGACTAGATCCGAGCGCATGAAAGCGGCGCCACCGCGCTGTCAGAGACTTGAAGGAATTGCGCATGGGGGATCTGACCGTCTCGGACTTCGCCGAGGGGCAGGAATATGCGGTGCCCGTGAGCGGCGGAACCGTGACGCTGAGCCTCGACCGCGTCCAGGTGCTCGAGCAGGCGATGCGCGCCGGCGGCGGCTTTCGCCTCGAGTTCTGCGGCCCTGCCGATCCCGTTCTCCCGCAGGCCACCTATTCCTTCGCCGGACAGGGCGAGACGAAGGACATCTTCATCGTGCCGATCGGCCGGGATGCAGGGGCGACGCGCTACGAGGCAATCTTCATCTAATTGCCGCGGCGCCGACCGGATGCTCCATCAGGTCATAGACGCCTTTGTCTTCGACCGCCTCGAATCCCAGGCGCATGTAGAGGCCCATCGCCGGATTGTGCTTCTCGACGTGGATGGAGACCTTCTTGCCGAGGCGCGAGGCCTGCGCGATCACGTCCTCCAATATCGCCGCGCCGATGCCGCGCCGGCGTGCGGCCGGAAGCAGAGCGATGTCGATGATCCGGATCTGGTCGCGCCATTGCTCGGTGTAGAGCCGCCCCGCATCCTCGCCGTCCACCTGGATGACGAGCCACTCGGCATCCGGATAATGGCGGTCATAATGCTGCCGCTGGGCTTCGAATTGCTGGCGCAGGAAGGCAAGCCGCGCCTCCACCGGCCAGCCGGTCTGCGCGAGTTCCTCTTCGCGGGTCGATGCATAGACCGCGAAGAGAAAGGCGAGGTCGGCGGAGGTTCGCGGACGATAGGCGATTCCGAGCCGCGCCGCCCGATCAAGGGGAGGCGGCATTCAGCGAGCACTCACCTGGGGATGATCATAATCCGCGCGGTCCATCCCTGTCTTTCTTCGTTCTGAGGCGCCGATCGTATAGCCCGGCGCGCATGCGCCGTGAAAGCCGCTTGAGATTTGCCGCTGCCATCGCCAACGAACCGGCATGTCCGAACTGCTTCCCCCGCCGCCGCCCGATCTGCTCGATGGCGCGGCCCTGTTTCTCGATTTCGACGGCACGCTGGTCGAGCTTGCCGAAACGCCGGACGCGATCAGCGTCCCGGATCATCTTCATTCGCTGCTCGATCGCCTCGGCCGCGCCCTGTCCGGCAGCCTCGCCATCATCAGTGGCCGCGCCATCTCCGATCTGGAGCGGCATCTCGGGCCGTTGCCGATCGCCGTCTCGGGCTCCCATGGCCTGGAACTGCGTACCGCCGAGGGGCAGATGGGTCCGGTTCCGGCCCCGGCGACCCTTGCCGTCGCGCGCGACGAGATCCGCCAGTTCGCAGCGGATGCCCCGGGAGTCATCGTCGAGGACAAGCCGGCCAGCGTCGCGCTCCATTATCGTGGGGCGCCCGACCGTGAAGCGGACGCGGTGGCGCTCGCGGGCGGTCTGGCCGCGCGTACCGGGCTTACCGTTCAGGCGGGCAAGATGGTCGTCGAGCTTCGTCCGGCCGGCGCCGACAAGGGCGATGCGCTCAGGCGATTGATGGCGGAACCAGCCTTCGCAAATAAGCGTCCTGTGTTCGTGGGAGACGATCTGACGGACGAGCACGCCTTCGTGGCGGCGAAGGAGATGGGCGGGGCAGGGATCCTGGTCGGCCCTTCACGGGAGACGGCGGCCGCCTGGCGGCTTGACGATGTTGCGGCCGTGGCCGCCTGGCTGATGGCGGTAACGGGAGGCGTACGTGGCTGATCTCAATCTTTGGCCGATCGGCAATTGCCAGGTTTCGGCGCTGGTCGATAGCGAGGCCGGCTTCGTCTGGGCCTGCGCGCCGCGGGTCGATGGCGATCCGCTGTTCTGCTCGCTGCTCAGTCCCAAGGGCGACAGCGACATCCCACGGGGCGAGTGGCGGCTGTCGCTCGAAAACCAAGTGGCGGTCGAGCAGAGCTATTTGCGCAACACGCCGGTGCTGGTGACCCGGCTGACCGATGCCGACGGCGGCATCGCCGAAATCTTCGATTTCTGTCCGCGCTTCCAGCGCAGCGGCCGGATGTATCGTCCCGTTGCCTTCGCCCGCATCGTGCGGCCGATCGCCGGTGCGCCGCGGCTCAAGGTCGCGCTCAATCCGTCTGCAAACTGGGGCGCCAAGGATGCCGAGACGACCACCGGCACCAACCATGTGCGCTATCTGCTGAAGCCGCAGCCGCTGCGCCTCACCACCGATGCGCCGGTCGGCCAGATCATGGAAGGGCGCGCCTTCCGTCTGGAGCGCGCGCAGCATTTCTTCCTCGGGCCCGACGAGCCGTTCGTCGGCAATGTCGGCCACACGCTCGCGACATGGCTCCACCAGACGATCGAGGATTGGCGCGACTGGGTGCGCGGGCTGGCGATCCCGCTGGAATGGCAGAAGGTGGTGATCCGGGCCGCGATCACGTTGAAACTGTGCCAACACGAGGAAACCGGCGCGATCGTCGCGGCGCTGACCACCTCCGTTCCGGAGGCGGCGGACAGCGGCCGCAACTGGGATTATCGCTATTGCTGGATCCGTGACGCTTATTACACGGTGCAGGCGCTGAACCGCCTTGGCGCGCTTGATGTGCTCGAACTCTATCTCGGCTATCTGCGCAACATCGTCGACGATGCCAAAGGCGGTCACATCCAGCCGCTCTATGCAGTCTCCGGCGAGGCCAAGATCGAGGAATGGGAAGCCGACGGCCTCGCCGGCTATCGCGGCATGGGCCCGGTGCGGGTCGGCAATGCCGCTTATTACCAGATCCAGCACGACGCCTACGGGCAGATCATCTTGTCCAACGTCCAGGCTTTCTTCGACGAACGGCTGTTCCGGCCGGCGACGGTCGCCGATTTCCAGGCGCTGGAGAAAGTCGGCGAGCGTGCCTGGACGATGCACGATCAGCCCGATGCCGGCCTTTGGGAATATCGTACCCGCAGCGCCGTCCACACCTACAGCTCGGTGATGAGCTGGGCCGGTTGCGACCGCCTCGCCAATGCGGCGGCGGTGCTCGGGCTCGACGATCGCGCGGCCTTGTGGCGCGAGCGCGAACAGGCGATCCGCGCCCGCATCGAAAAGGAGGCATGGTTCGCCAAGGAAGAACGGTTCGGCGCCAGCTTCGGCGGCGGCGAGACCGATGCGAGCCTGCTCCAGCTCGTCGACATGCGCTTCGTCGCGCCCGACGATCCGCGCTTCGTCCGCACCTTCGAAGCGGTGGAGCGGGAGCTTCGCCGCGGCGAGCATATGTTGCGCTACGCGGCCGAGGACGATTTCGGCCTGCCCGAGACGGCGTTCAACTTCTGCACCTTCTGGCTGATCGAGGCGCTGCATCTTGCCGGCCGCAGCGACGAGGCCCGCGCCCTGTTCGAACGCACGCTCGAGCGGCTGACGCCGGCCGGTCTGCTGTCCGAGGATACCGATTTCGAGACCGGCGAGCTGTGGGGCAATTACCCGCAGACCTATTCGCTGGTCGGCCTCATCAATTGCGCGATGATGCTGTCCAAGCCGTGGACCGCGATCCGGTGAGCCGCCTGATCGTCATCTCGAACCGGGTCGCCGCGCCCAAACCGGACGGGGAGGGCGGCGCCCAGGGCGGGCTCGCGGTCGCACTCTCGGCCGCGCTGCGCGAATATCGCGGTTTGTGGTTCGGCTGGTCCGGCAACCGCATCGACGAATTCACCGGCAAGATCGATTTCCAGCGCCATGACGGAGTGACCTCGGCGACGATCGATCTCGAGGAGCAGGACGTCGAGGAATATTATAACGGCTACGCCAATCGGACCCTGTGGCCGCTTTTCCACTACCGGATCGATCTGGCCGAATATGTGCGCAGCTTCGGTGCCGGCTACGAGCGGGTCAACGAGCGCTTCGCCGACACGGTGACCCCGCTGATCGACCCGGACGACCTTGTCTGGATCCACGATTATCACCTGATCCCGCTCGGCGCCCAGCTGCGCCAGCGCGGCCTTCGCAACCGGATGGGCTTCTTCCTCCACATCCCCTGGCCGCCGGCGCGGCTGCTGACCTCGCTTCCCGCGCACGAGCATCTCGTCCTGTCGCTGCTCGCTTACGACGTGATCGGATTCCACACCAAGGAGTGGCTGGAGAGCTTCCAGAATTATGTGGAACGGGAGCTTGGCGGCCACTGCGAGCCGGACGGCACCATCCATGTCGGCGAGCGCTCGGTCCATGCCGCCGCATACCCGATCGGCATCGATTACAAGGAGTTCCGCGAAGCCGCGGAGAGCGAGGCCGCGCAGGAGGCGTTCGAGCGCCTGCGCAAGAGCGCCGACGGCCGCGGCACGATCATCGGCGTCGACCGGCTCGATTATTCGAAAGGGCTGGAGGAGCGTTTCCTCGGCTATCGCCGCTTCCTCGAGGACCATGAGGATTGGCAGGGCGAGGTCTTCCTGCTCCAGATCGCGCCGCCGTCGCGCGGCGAGGTTCATACCTACGAGAAGATCCGTGAGTCGCTCGACGAGCTTTCCGGCCGCATCAACGGCGAATTCGCCGCGGTCGACTGGGTGCCGATCCGCTACGTGAACCAGGGCTATGGCCGCGAGGATCTTGCCGGCTTCTACCGCGCTTCGCAGATCGCTTTGGTGACGCCGCTGCGCGACGGCATGAATCTCGTCGCCAAGGAATATGTCGCGGCGCAGGATCCGGAGGATCCCGGCGTGCTGATCCTGTCGCGCTTCGCCGGCGCCGCACTGCAATTGACGGACGCCCTGCTGGTCAACCCCTACAGCAAGGAAGAGATAAGCGACGCCATCAAGCAGGCGCTGGACATGCCGCGCGAGGAGCGGATCCGCCGCTGGCGCAGCATGAACGAGGTGGTCAAACAGGAAGACGTCGTCTGGTGGCGCCGCAATTTCGTCGCGGCCCTCCAGGGCGAGGCAACACAGGACGAGCGCGCCGCCGGCTGACGCCGCGCATCGTCGGCCCACGAATTCCCGTTCGGGCCGAGCCTGTCAGAGCCCTCGCACTCATGCATTCGGCAGATCGGGAGCGGGTTCATGCCCGCTCCCGTCTACGGTTACGCTTTCTCGGCGTCCCCCAGAGCCCGCGCCTCGACGCTGTCGTGCAGTCCCGAAGGATGTTCGAGGTCGAAATGGGCAAGCTCCTCGCCATCGGGAACGCCGACCGCGAACGAGGCGGCGGTGCGGCCCTCACTGCCGTCGGGCAGGCGATAGCGCGCCTCGGCGACGACCACGGGCAGAACCGCGTCGCCATCGATCTCGGTTGTTGCAAGAGCCACGGTCGCCTCGATCCGTGCACCGGCGCCGGCCTCGATCGTCGTCGGCGGCAGTTCGCCGCCTTCGGTTTCGTGCGCGCGCTCGATCAGCATGCGCTCCATTTCGCTTTCCTGGTTGGCGCCGGCCGGGAACATCCAGGTCGACACACGGACGTCGCGGGCGGGGGCGTCGCCCTGGTTGGCGACATCGAGCGCGAACTCGACCTTGGCTTCACGGCCCTCGACGCCGGCCCGAACCGGACGGACCTGAAGATCGAGCCATGGCCGCGCACCAAGTTCGGTCGCGGCGGCAGCAATCGGGGCCGCCACCGGAGCGGCCACCGGGGCTGTTGCGGCGGCAGCACTCGGCGCGATCGCCACCGTATCGGCGACGGGAAGCGCCGCCGCGGGCGTGGCGGGCGGCGCCTGGTTAACGTCCTCATAGGTGTCGACGTACTCGAGGTCCGTGTGCCGCCGGCGTCTGCGCAGCAGCAGGAAGGCGAGCGCCGCCACCGCGAGCAAGCCGACGATCACCAGCGGCAGGATCGATCCCTCCGCCTGCTGCGGCGGAGGCGCAGGAGCGACGAGATCGGTTTCCGCCGGAGCGGGCTGCGGAAGCACTTCCGGTGGCATCGCGCCTGCGTCGACGGGCGTCATCGGATCTCCGAGCGGCGTGGCGCTGGTCTGAGCAGGAAGGGCTGAGGCAGGGGCGGGCGCTACGATTCCAGCTGTCGGCGTGGCGATCGGTGCGGGTGCCGCGGGGCGCGTCCGGCTCTGCGTTGCGCGCGGGGTCGGACGCGCTTCGGCGGGCGCCTCCGGAGTCGACACAGCGCCTTCAGGGCCGACCGCGGGCACGTCGACGTCGACCGGACGGTTGGTGGGTGCCGCCGGAGCCACCCTAACGGGCGCCGGCGCACTCGTCACCGGTGGAGCGATGTCGACCACCGGCGGATCGGCCGCGGACTGTGCATCCTGCGCGAGCGCCGGGGTGATCGGGAGCGCAGAGGCTGCCAGCAGCAGTCCGAGGGCGCGGCGATGATCTCTCTGGTTCTGGTTCATAACAGGGGGAGAACGAAATGCATCCCGCCGCAGGCTCGCCCTCCTACATCATTCGCGCTAATCCGTGGCTTCCGCAGGATGAGCAGAGCACCCGTCCTCTTGTGTGATGACGCTTTGAACTCGGGGGCGGGGTGCTGAAGATGCAGGGGGATGGTGTGAGCAAGAGATTTCGGCTTCTCGTCCTCGCCTGCGTGCTGCTCGTCCTGATCGGTGTCCCTGCGGCTTCCTTGTGGTGGATGACTGCAGTTCCGGGGCGGTCGTTCGATGGGCCGTTGCCGCGCCTTTCGGCTCCGCAAACCGACCTCGCGGCGCGGCTCCAGGCGCATGTGCGTGCGATCGCCAGTGTTCCGCACAATGTCAATCATCCGCAGGCGCTGGAAGCCAGCGCCTCCCATATCGAAACAGGACTGCAAGGCCTCGGCTACGCCGTCCAGCGTCAGCCGTTCGCAGTGGGGGGCCTGGAGGTGCGCAACATCGAAGCCGTGCTTGATCCTGCTCGACCCGCCACGGAGACGCTGGTCGTCGGCGCCCATTATGATAGCTGGGGAGAGTCGCCGGGCGCGAACGACAATGGCAGCGGCACGGCGGCCGTCCTGGAACTCGCCCGTCTGCTGGTCGATCTGCGCGGCCGCAGCGCGCTGCGCATCCGCTTCGTCCTGTTCGTCAACGAGGAGCCGCCTTATTTCCGCACCAGGGAGATGGGCAGCCTCGTCTATGCACGGCGCCTCGTCGCGAGTGGAGAGCGGATTCGCGGCATGCTCTCGCTCGAGACGATGGGCTTCTTCTCGGATCGGGACGGGAGCCAGCATTATCCCTCCCCGTTCAATCTCTTCTATCCGAGGAGAGGCAATTTCATCGCCTTCGTCGGGCCGCTTTCCGCCAGAGGTCTCGTTCGGGAAAGCGTCGGGACCTTCCGCGCGGTGGCGGAATTCCCGAGCGTCGGCGGCACCGCGCCGGGCGCCATACAGGGGATCAACTGGTCCGATCACTGGGCCTTCATGCAGGTCGGCGTCCCGGCGCTGATGGTCACCGACACCGCGCCCTTCCGCTACCCGCATTATCACAGCGCCGAGGATCGCCCGGACAAGATCGACTATGATCGGCTTGCCCGGGTGGTCACCGGCCTCGAACGCATGCTGCGACGCTGGGCTTCGCCGCCTGCCGGCTAGCGGAGGCGGCGTGGCTCGCTTACGGTCTATCGATGCGTCGCCTGCTCGATCTCCTGTACCGCCTTCAAAGGACGCTGTGGCGTATCATCAGGCCGCATACGCGCGGTTTGAAGGCGATGCTGTTCGATGAGGCGGGCGCGTTGCTGCTGATTCGCAACAGCTACGGGCGGTCCGATCTGTGGGTTCTGCCCGGCGGCGGGATCAGGCCGTTCGAAGCCCCTTTGGCCGCCGCTCGACGCGAGGTGCGGGAGGAAGTCGGGTGCGCGGCCGAAGGGCTGGTGCTGAGATCGACCCATGCCAACGGCTCGGAAGGCAAACGCGACACCGTCTTCCTGTTCGCCGGCCGCGCGTCGGGGGCGTTGGTGCCGGACGGCTTCGAAGTCGCCGAAGCCGGCTTCTTCCCGCTCGATGCTCTCCCGGCCATGCTTTCGCCCGCCACACGCCGCCGCATCGACGAGCATCTCGGCCGCCGTGCGGCGGACGGGCGCTGGTAGATCAGTTCAGCAGTTCGACCGCCATCGCGGTGGCTTCGCCGCCGCCGATGCACAGGCTGGCGAGGCCGCGTTTCTGACCGTGGGTCTCGAGCGCGGAGAGCAAGGTCGCCAGCACCCGCGCCCCGCTCGCACCGATCGGGTGGCCGAGTGCGGTCGCACCGCCATGGACGTTGATGATGTCGTGACCGATGCCGAGATCCTGCATGGCGATCATCGCCACGCAGGCGAACGCCTCGTTGACCTCGAACAGGTCGACGTCCTTGACCGACCAGCCCGCGCGCTCCAGCGCCTTCTGCATCGCGCCGACGGGGGCGGTGGTGAAGCGCGACGGCTGATGCGCGTGCGCGGCGTGGGCGACGATGCGGGCGACCGGCGTGATGCCGAGCCGATCTGCGACCGATTGCCGCGTGATCACGAGCGCCGCGGCGCCGTCCGAGATCGACGAGGCGTTGGCCGCAGTGATCGTTCCGTCCTTGGCGAAAGCGGGCTTCAGGCTCGGGATCTTGGACGGATCACCCTTGGCCGGCTGCTCGTCGTCTGCAACGATGGTTGCGCCCTTGCGGCCGGCAATCTCGACCGCCACGATCTCGCGGGCGAACCAGCCTTCCGCCTGTGCCTTCTGGGCGCGGCTCAAGGAGGCGATCGCATAATCGTCCTGGGCGGCGCGGGTGAACTGATATTCGGTCGCGGCTTCCTCGGCGAAGCTGCCCATCAGCCGGCCCTGCTCATAGGCATCCTCTAGCCCGTCGAAGAACATGTGGTCCAAGATCTTGTCGTGGCCGATGCGGGCGCCGCCGCGATGCTTCGTCATCAGATAGGGCGCGTTCGACATGCTCTCCATGCCGCCGGCGACGATCAGGTCGGCCGAGCCGGCGGCGAGCGTGTCGGCGGCCATGATCGCGGCCTGCATGCCCGATCCGCACATCTTGTTGACCGTGGTCGCCTCGATATGGGTCGGCAGGCCCGCCTTGAGCGCGGCCTGGCGGGCCGGCGCTTGGCCGAGACCGGCGGGAAGCACGCAGCCCATGTAGATCTTCTCGATCGCCTCATGCGCGATGCCGGCGCGCGCGACCGCGGCGCCGACGGCGCCGGCGCCGAGTTCGGTCGCCGATGCGCCGGCAAGCGCACCCTGGAAGCTTCCCATCGGCGTGCGGGCGTAGGACAGGATGACGATCGGATCGGCGGTGCTCATGATTTTCCTTCAACTCCTCCCCGGAACGGGGAGGTGGCAGCGCGAAGCGCTGACGAAGGGGCTGTCTCGGCCTTGGTGCCAGCCCCTCCACCAAGCTTCGCTTGGTTCCCCTCCCCGTACCGGGGAGGATCTTATGGCCATCAGATAGGCTTTCGGCCGTGCTTGTTCAAATATCGCGGGCTCTGCTAGGGCGCCTGCAACAGGAGAGACAAGAATGGCCGATTTCGGGCTCGATTTCGCGCTCGGCGAGATGGCGGACGCCATCCGCGAGACCACCGCCCGGTTCGCCGCCGATCGCATCGCGCCGCTGGCCGCGCGCATCGACGCGGAGGACTGGTTTCCGACGGAGCTCTGGCCCGAAATGGGCGCGCTCGGGCTGCACGGCATCACCGTGGAAGAGGAATATGGCGGGCTCGGCCTCGGCTATCTCGAACATGTCGTCGCCCAGGAAGAAGTGGCGCGGGCCTCGGCCTCGATCGGCCTGTCCTACGGCGCGCATTCCAATCTCTGTGTCAACCAGATCCGACGCTGGGGCAATGCCGAGCAGAAGCAGAAATATCTGCCGAAGCTGATCAGCGGCGAGCATATCGGATCGCTTGCGATGTCGGAGGCGGGCGCGGGATCGGACGTCGTCTCCATGAAGCTGCGCGCCGAGAAACGCGGCGACCGCTATGTGCTGAACGGCACGAAATTCTGGATCACCAACGCCCATCATGCCGATACTCTGGTGGTCTACGCCAAGACCGGCGAAGGCTCGCGCGGGATCACCACCTTCATCATCGAGAAGGACATGCCGGGCTTCTCGCTCGGCCAGAAGCTCGACAAGATGGGCATGCGCGGATCGCCGACCGGCGAGCTCGTCTTCAACGATTGCGAGGTGCCCGAAGAGCAAGTGATGGGGCCGGAAAATGGCGGCGTCGGGGTGCTGATGTCGGGGCTCGATTACGAGCGCACCGTGCTCGCCGGAATCCAGCTCGGCATCATGCAGGCGTGCCTCGACGTGGTGCTTCCCTATATCCGCGAGCGCAAGCAGTTCGGCCAAGCGATCGGATCGTTCCAGCTGATGCAGGCCAAGGTCGCCGACATGTATGTCGCGCTCATTTCGGCGCGCGCCTACGTCTATGCGGTGGCGCGGGCGTGCGACGCCGGCAAGACGACGCGCTTCGATGCCGCCGGCGCGATTCTCTACGCGTCCGAAAATGCGGTCCGGGTCGCGCTCGAGGCGATCCAGGCGCTCGGCGGCGCCGGCTACACCAAGGACTGGCCGGTCGAGCGCTACATGCGCGACGCCAAGTTGCTCGACATCGGTGCCGGCACCAATGAGATCCGGCGCATGCTGATCGGGCGCGAGCTGATCGGCGCCGCATGACCGTGCTGACGAGCAAGATCGACGACGGCGCCGAGACCTTCCGCCGCTTTGCCGCGCACAATCGCGGGCTCGTCGAGCAATTGCGTACCAATGTCGCGCGCGCCGCGCTCGGCGGGCCGGAGAAGCATCGCGAGCGCCACGTCGCGCGCGGCAAATTGCTGCCGCGCGACCGGGTGACTCGCCTGCTCGATCCGGGTGCGCCGTTCCTGGAGATCGGACAGCTCGCCGCCAACGGCATGTATGGCGATGAAGCGCCGGGCGCCGGCGTGATCGCGGGGATCGGCCGCGTGTCGGGGCGCGAGTGCATGATCGTCGCCAACGATCCGACGGTGAAGGGCGGCGCCTATTTCCCGCTGACCGTGAAGAAGCATCTGCGCGCGCAGGAGATCGCCCGCGAGAACCGGCTGCCGTGCATCTATCTGGTCGACAGCGGCGGTGCCAATCTGCCGCACCAGGCCGAGGTCTTTCCCGATCGCGAGCATTTCGGCCGCATCTTCTACAACCAGGCGCAGATGTCGGCGGAAGGGATCGCGCAGATCGCCTGCGTGATGGGAAGTTGTACCGCCGGCGGCGCCTATGTGCCGGCGATGTCGGACGAGAGCGTGATCGTCCGCAACCAGGGCACCATCTTTCTGGGCGGGCCGCCTCTGGTCAAGGCAGCGACTGGCGAGGTGATCTCGGCCGAGGATCTCGGCGGCGCCGACGTGCATGGCCGCCGTTCGGGCGTGGTCGACCATGTCGCGGAAAATGACGCGCATGCGCTGGCGATCGTGCGCAGCATCGTCGCGCGGCTGAACACGGTGAAGCAGGTCGATATCGATGTCGCCGAGGCGGTGCCGCCGAAGCTCGATGCCGACGATCTCTACGGTATCATCCCCGACGACGTTCGCACGCCCTATGACGTGCGCGAGGTGATCGCGCGGATCGTCGACGGCTCCGAGCTGCACGAATTCAAGCCGCTTTACGGCACCACCCTGGTCTGCGGCTTCGCGCGGATCTGGGGCATGCCGGTGGCGATTCTGGCCAATAACGGAATCCTGTTCTCGGAAAGCGCGCTCAAGGGCGCACACTTCATCGAGCTCGCCTGCCAGCGCCGCACGCCCTTGCTGTTTCTGCAGAATATCTCCGGCTTCATGGTCGGCGGCAAATATGAAGCCGGCGGCATCGCCAAGGACGGCGCCAAGCTCGTCACCGCGGTTGCGACGGCGCAGGTGCCCAAGGTCACCGTCCTGATCGGCGGCAGCTTCGGCGCCGGCAATTACGGCATGAACGGCCGCGCCTACGGCCCCCGCTTCCTGTTCACCTGGCCCAACAGCCGGATCAGTGTGATGGGCGGCGAGCAGGCGGCGAGCGTGCTGGCGACCGTCCACAAGGATGCCGACAGCTGGACTCCCGAGCAGGCTGAAGCGTTCAAGGCGCCGATCCGGCAGCGCTACGAAGACGAAGGCAACCCCTATTACGCGACCGCGCGGCTGTGGGACGACGGCATCATCGACCCGGCGCAAACGCGCGACGTGCTGGGCCTCGCGTTCAGCGCCTGCCTGAACGCACCGATTGCGGAGAGGGCACGCTTCGGCGTGTTCCGGATGTGAGGGGCGCTGAACCTGAAATCCTCCCCGGTACGGGGAGGGGGACCATGCGCAGCATGGTGGAGGGGCTGGCACGATGCTGACCGGATCGGCTCCGATCATCGGCAGAGCACGCACGCTCAGGAGAGAAATGTCGTTGCCGGAGGTCTTGCTCTGGCGCGAGCTTCGCAAGCGGCCGGCCGGATTGAAGTTCAGACGGCAGCATCCTGCCGGGCCATTCGTGCTCGATTTCGTTTGTTTGAGCTCTCGCGTGGCAATCGAGATTGATGGCCAAATGCATGATGCCGCCAGTGCTCAGTTTAGGGATGAGGTCCGCGACGAATGGCTGGCGGATCAAGGGTTCTCGACCTTGCGCATCGCTGCTCGTGACGTTTTTCCGAATTTGGAAGGGGTGCTCAAGCTCGTGACGTCTCGGTGTAGCTCGGAGCAGCCCCTCCACCACGCCGCTACGCGGCGCGGTCCCCCTCCCCGTACCGGGGAGGATACATGATCCGCTCCCTGCTCATCGCCAACCGGGGCGAGATTGCGTGTCGGGTGATCCGGACCGCGCGGCGGCTCGGAATTCGTACCGTCGCGGTGTTCTCGGATGCGGATCGGCATGCGCTGCATGTCCGTGAGGCCGACACCGCCGTGCATATCGGCGCGTCGCCGGCGCGGGAAAGCTATCTCGTCGGCGAGAAGATCCTTGCCGCGGCGCGGGAGACCGGGGCCGAGGCGATCCACCCGGGCTACGGCTTTCTCTCCGAAAATGCCGATTTCGCGCAGGCGGTGCTCGATGCCGGTCTGATCTGGGTCGGCCCGACGCCGGCCTCGATCCGCGCGATGGGGCTCAAGGATGCCGCCAAACGGCTCATGGACGAAGCCGGGGTGCCGACCACGCCCGGCTATCTCGGCGACGACCAGTCCCCCGCCCGACTCAAGGCGGAGTCGGATGCGATCGGCTATCCGGTGCTGATCAAGGCGGTTGCCGGCGGCGGCGGCAAGGGGATGCGGCGGGTCAATGCAGCCGCCGAGTTCGACGACATGCTGGCGTCGTGCAAGCGCGAGGCGGCGGCGTCGTTCGGCGACGACCGGGTGCTGATCGAGAAATATATCGAGCGACCGCGCCATATCGAGGTGCAGGTGTTCGGCGACAGCCACGGCAATGTCGTCCACCTGTTCGAGCGCGATTGCTCGCTGCAGCGCCGCCACCAGAAGGTGATCGAGGAAGCGCCGGCGCCCGGCATGGACGAGGTCACCCGCACCGCCGTCTGCGGTGCCGCGGTCAAGGCGGCGCAGGCGGTCGATTATGTCGGCGCGGGGACGATCGAGTTCATCGCCGATGCGTCGGAGGGTCTCCGGCCCGATCGGATCTGGTTCATGGAAATGAACACGCGCCTTCAGGTCGAGCATCCGGTGACCGAGGAGATTACCGGCCAGGATCTGGTCGAATGGCAGCTTCGCGTCGCCAGCGGCGAGCGGCTGCCGCTGCGCCAGGAGGATCTTCGGATCCGCGGCCATGCGATGGAGGCGCGGCTCTACGCCGAGGACCCTGCCCACGAATTCCTGCCGTCGACCGGGCGCCTCGACCATTTCGTGCTCGGCCGCGGCGTGCGCATCGACACCGGCGTCGAGGAAGGGGACCGGATCAGCCCCTATTACGATCCGATGATCGCCAAGCTGATTGCCTCTGCGCCGAGCCGCGACGAGGCGATCGACCGACTGATCGACACGCTCGACCAGCTCGAAGTGTGGCCGGTCAGGACCAACGCCGCCTTCCTGGCGCGCGCTGCCGACGACCCTGATTTCCGCAGCGGCGACGTCGACACCGCATTCATCCCGTCGCGCATCGATCGGCTGGTGCCGGAACTCGGTGCGCCGGAGTCGGTCTGGAACCTCGCCGCCACCGCCATGCTCGCCTCCGATTTCGGCCGCGGCGAAGAAGGCGAGCCGTGGGACTCGCTGCAGGGTTTCCGGCTCAACGTCGCGCCCGATCTCAAGGTGGCGATCGCCCATGGCGGCGAGACGCGGCTGATTGATGCCGGCGGCGATCCGCCGATCGAAGGTATTGCAACCGCGCGGGGCGAGAATGTCCTCGTCTTCTCGGCGGGCCAGGCCTTCGCCTTCACGCTCCCCGGCGTCGGTGGCGGTGCGGCGGGCGGCGCGGCTTCGGACGGGAGCCTGGTGTCGCCGATGCCCGGCCGCGTGCTTTCGGTCGACACCCGACAGGGCGACACGGTGGTCAAGGGCCAGAAGCTGGTCACGCTCGAGGCGATGAAGATGGAGCACAGCCTGGTCGCGCCTTTCGACGGCATCGTCGCCGAGCTGCAGGTCGGCGAGGGCGAGCAGGTCACCGAGGGAATGTTGCTGGTGCGGGTGGACAAGGGGGACGCATGATCGAAATCCGTCATCCCGGCGCAGGCGGGGATCTCAGGACACGAATGCACCTGTGCCTGTATCCCGCTGAGGTCCCGGCCTTCGCCGGGATGACGGGCCTGTAATGGCCGGGCGCTTCTTTGATGAGTGGACCCTGGGCGACCGGCTTAGCCATCAGCCGCATCGCACCGTCACCGAGACCGACAACCTCCTGATTTCCACGCTCACCCACAACCCGCAGCCGCTGCACATCGACGCCGAATATGCGGCGACCACCGAGTTCGGCCGGATCGTCGTCAACGGCACCTTCACCTTCGCCTTGATGGTCGGCCTGTCGGTCGGCGACACCACGCTCGGCACGCTGGTCGCCAATCTCGGCTACGACAAGGTGCGGATGCCCAAGCCCGTGTTCATCGGCGACACGCTTCGCGCCGAGACCGAGGTGATCGGGCTCAAGGACAGTCGCTCGCGCCCGGACGCGGGGATCGTCACTTTCGAGCACCGCATGCTGAACCAGCGCGACGAGCTCGTCTGCGTGTGCGAGCGGACGGCGCTGCTGCGGAGGCGGGGATGAGAACCCTTGTCCCCGATCCTCCCCGGTACGGGGAGGGGGACCGCCGCCGCAGGCGGGGGTGGAGGGGCTGCCCTGACACCGCCGTGCCAGCCCCTCCACCAGCCTTCGGCTGGTCCCCCTCCCCGTACCGGGGAGGATCTTTGTGAAGCTGCGTTCGCTCCTGTTCGTCCCGGGCGATCGGCCGGACCGGATGGAAAAGGCGCTCGGCTCGGGCGCCGACGCGCTGATCCTCGATCTCGAGGATGCGGTGGCGGCCTCGGCCAAGCCGGAGGCGCGCCGCGCGGTGTGCGCGTTCGTCGCCGCCAATCCGGCGGCCAATCTCTGGGTGCGGATCAATCCGCTCGACACGGACGAGGCCGATCGCGATCTCGACGCCCTGGTCGCGGCGCGCCCGGACGGGATCGTCCTGCCCAAGGCGGAGGGCGGTCCTTCGGTCGACGACCTCGCCCGGCGGCTGACCCAGCGGGGCAATGCCACCGCCCGCATTCTCGCCATCGCCACCGAAACGCCTGCGGCGATGTTCCAGCTCGGCACCTATGGCGGCGCCAAGCGGCTCGAGGGCCTGACGTGGGGTGCCGAGGATCTGCCCGCGGCGATCGGCGCGACGACGTCGCGCGAGGAGGACAATTCCTACACGCCGCCTTATCAGCTCGCCCGCTCGCTCTGCCTGTTCGGCGCCGCGGCGGCGCGGGTGCGGCCGATCGAGACGGTCTATCCCGCCTTCCGCGATCTCGACGGCCTTGCCGCTTATGCCGCCAGCGCGCGGCGCGACGGCTTTACCGGCATGATGGCGATCCACCCGGCGCAGGTGCCGGTGATCAACGCCGCGTTCACGCCGAGCGCGGCCGAGATCGCCCATGCGCAGGCCGTGGTCGCGGCGTTCGCAGCGGCGCCGAATGCCGGCGCCCTGTCGCTCGATGGGCGGATGATCGACCGCCCGCATCTGGTTCAGGCCCAGCGCATCCTCGCCGCGGCCGCCGAATAGCTCAGCTGCCGGAGAGCCCGTCCTTGTAGCGGGCGTCCAGGTAGCGGCCATGGGTCTCGACGCGCATCCGCTCGGCCCGGCTCGCTTCCTCGGTCAGACGGGCGATCTCCTGGGCGATCGTGGCGAGGCCCTCCTCGAACCGGCGCCGGGTCTCGACGTCGCGGTCGCGGGTGAGGGCGGGGAGTTTGCACCAGGAATCGACCAGGTTCGGCAGATGCTCGCCGATCAGCTTGCGGGCGTCCCACGCCAGGGTCGAGCGCGGATCGGCTTCAGCAAGGTGGGCGGGGAGGTCGCCGAAATTGACGAGGATCGAGTCGATCGAGCCGGAGACGCTGTCCGGAAGCGCGAGCCGCTGGTCGAGCAGCCATTCCTCGGCACGGCAGGGCAAAGCGGCGAGCTCCTCGCGGGAGAAGCTTGCAGGCTCGCGCCCGCGCCACAGGCCCGACGCCGCCATCCCCGCAACTGCGGCGGCGCCCGCCGCGAGCGCCGCCATCGTCACCGGGGCGACCGTCATCGCATAGCCGAACGCCCCGATTGCCGAGGCGCTGCCGAGCGCGCCGGCTTTCCGGACCTTGAGCCACGCCGCCTGCTTGCGCCGCTCCTGGCGCCGTTTCTCCGCCTCGCGGACGGCCTTGGACTTGAGGTGGCGGCGCAGGAAATCGCCGGCAGCGCCGACGACGTCCCCGAGAACGTGCTTGATCACGGGTTGGAGAGGCCGCTCGGATCCTTGTAGCGGCTCTCGATGAAACGGCCCTGGGTCTCGAACTTCTGGCGCTCGCTCTCGGCGAGCTTGGCGGCAATCTCGTCGAGCGTGCCGCGCGCGGCATCGAGGCTCGACACCAGCCGCTCGTCAACCGTCAGCCCTTCGCCGTCGCGCTCCTGCCGGTACTGGGCGGGCACGCGCTCGTACCGTTCGAGCAGATCGGGGAGGTGCTTGCCCATCAGCCGGCGGGCGTCTTGCGCCAGCGGATCCAAGGCGTCGATTTCCGCCAGCCGGGATTCCAGCAGGGGCAGGGTCGCGCTGATCTCGTCGACCCGCCGCGCCGCCGGCGGCGGCAAGGCCGCACGCTCGCGGACCAGCAGGCTGTCGAGCTGGCGAACCACGGCCTTGGTCGGAAGCTGCTCCGAATAGGCGACCCGCTTCGGCTCGCTCGGCCAGAAGGAGAAGAGCAGGAGGATGACGAGGGTCAGAAAGGCGACGACGAACAGGCCGTTGATCCCGATCGGCCCGACGATCAGCCCGAAGGCGATGGTCGCGACGATCAGCGCGACGATCGCTGCGCCCATGCCGGCGAGGCGCTTGCCGAGCGAGCGCGCCGCCCGCTGAACGTGCCGGCGCCGCGCGACCGCGGCTTCGCGGCTGGTCCCGTCATAGCGCGCGACCACCTCGTCGAACCGGGCGATGGCTTCGTCGACGCTGCGCGGGGGACCGGCCATTTAGCTGACCGGCGCGAGCAACGACGTGCTGCTGCCGCCCGCGATGCGGTTCTGCTCGACGCCCTCGGCGCGGGCGATGTAGCCGCGGCTCTTCTCGACTTCGGTCGAGAGCGTGTTGACGGTCTGCTTCATGCTCGACAGCGCCTGCAGCTTGAACTGATCGATGCTGTCCATCGTGTCGTAGATGTTCTGGAAGGCGCGCTGCAGCGTCTCCAGCGGGATCGTCGCCGATGCCGCCTGCTGGTGGATCTGCGCGGTCTGGTTGCGCAGCATCGTGCCGGTCGAATCGATCACGTTCGCCGTGGTCGTGTTGAGCGCGGTGATCTGGTCGAGCACCAGTTTCTGGTTCGTCAGCGCCTGCGCGACCGTCACCGCCGTGCGCAGCGCGGAGACGGTGGTCGTCGAGGCGCGGTCGACGCCCTTGATCAGCTCGACATTGTTCTTCTTGACGAGATCGAGGGCGAGATAGCCCTGCACCGTGACTGCCATCTGGGTGAGCAGATCGGTGGTGCGCTGACGGGTGTAGAAGAGCGCGGTTTCGCGGAGCGCCTTGGCCTTGGCCGGCTCGGTCGCGTCGAGCTCATTGGCCTTCTCCTCCAGCTTGGCGTCCAGCAGCTTGGAGATGTGGATCATCTGCTCGAGCTGACCCATCGTCTTCCACAGCGACGCACGCTCGGTGTCGATCGCGGCATTGTCCATCAGCAGCTCGTCCTTGCCCGAGGCGAGGCTCGAAAGGACGGACGAGATGTGACTCTGCGCGCTCTTGTAGCTGTCGAAATAGTTGCGCATCTTGCTGCCGAACGGGATGATCCCGAACAATTTCTTCGGCGCGAGCAGATTGCCCTGCTTGCCGGGATCGAGATCCTCGACGGTACGGCGAAGCTCGCTCAAGTTTGCGCCGATGCCGTTGTCGGCGTCGATCGCCTTGACCGGCCGATCGAGGAAGCGGTTGGAGGCGCCGGCCGCATCGGCGATCTGCTTGCGGCCCATGTTGGTAAGCTCGTCGACCTTGCGGCCGAATTCCGGGCTGTTGGCGTCGGCGGCGACGAGATCGGCGACGAACTTGTCGGCGACCGTCTCCAGCTTGGATTTGACCCCGTCCTCGATCGGCACCAGGCCGGCTGCCTGCTCAGGCTCGACCGTGGTCAGCGCTTCGGGCGCTTCCAGCTTGAGCTTGGTTTCCGTGGCCATCGTCGCTCCCTCGCAATTGATCTCCGGCTAAATGGGGCAGGGCCAAGGGTCAGTGCAAGGGGAAAAGTGCCATATTTCACTAACACACCTGGCCGACTTCGGGTCAGGATCGTCGCAGCGGGACGATGTCTCCGCTCGTCCGATGCGCCGACAGCACCGCTGCGATCCGCGCCGCGACGTCGGCAATCCGGTAAGGTTTCTTCAGCAGCCGGTCCTCGCTGAGCTCGTCGCCGAACGTCTGGATGTCAGCATAGCCGCTGGCGAACAGGACCGGCAGATCGGGCCGGATCTCGCTGGCGCGCGCGGCGAGCTCGACACCGTTCATCCCGGGCATGGCGACGTCGGTGAGCAGCAGCGAGAAATTCTGCTGTTCGAGCCGCTTCAGCGCCGCTTCGCCGCTCGGTTCGGCGATGACGTCGTAGCCGAGCTCCTCCACCATCGCGGCGGCGACGAGCCGGACGTCGTCGTCGTCGTCGACGACGAGGACGCGGGTGCGCGGCGCGGGGCGGATCTCGATCTGGCGCGGCGCCTCGCTCTGGCTCTCCAGCCGGGTGCGCGGAAGATAGATGGTGACCTTGGTGCCTTCGCCCTCGCGGCTTTCGATCCGGGCGGTGCCGCCGGATTGCTTGGCGAAGCCGTAGAGCTGGGCGAGGCCGAGCCCGGTGCCCTTGCCCTGTTCCTTGGTCGTGAAGAAGGGCTCGAACGCCCGGGCGAGCACGGCCGGGCTCATCCCGCTGCCGGTGTCGGCGACCGCGATCGTGACATATTCGCCCGGCGAGAGCTCGGTTTCGAGCGGCGTCGGCACATGTTCGAGGTTCGCAGTCGAGATCGTCAGCCTGCCCCCGGAGGGCATCGCGTCGCGGGCGTTGATCGCGAGGTTGAGGATCATCACCTCAAGCTGGGTCGGATCGGCGAGCGCCTGCCAGAGATTGGGATCGAGGCGGGTCTCGACCCGGACGTGCGGGCCGATCGAGCGGGCGAGAAGATCGCCCATGCCCGAGACGATCTCGTTGGGCTGCACCGGGGTGGGCGAGAGGCGCTGCCGCCGCGAGAAGGCGAGCAGCTGGCCGGTGAGGCGGGCGCCGCGCTCGCCCGCTTCGAGCGCATTGCCGGCGAGCCGCCGCAAGCGCTCGTCGTCGGTGCGGCGCAGCAGCAGATCGAGCGAGCCGACGATCGCGGTCAGCAGATTGTTGAAATCGTGAGCGATGCCGCCGGTCAGCTGCCCAACCGCTTCCATCTTCTGGGCCTGGAGGAGCCGGCTCTCGGCCTTTTCGCGCTCGGCGATCTCCGCGGTCAGCCGGTCGTTCGCGGCAGCGAGATCGCGGGTTCGCTCCCTCACCTTGGCCTCGAGCGAGCCGGCAAGCTCGCGCAATTGCGCCTGGGCGGCCTCGAGGTCGGCGAGATGGCGGGCGGCGAGGCGCTGGCGGCGACGGCCGCGCAAGGCGGCCCGCGCGGCACTGATCAGCGAGGCCGGATGAAGCGGGCGTTCGAGGATGGTGACGTTGACGAGTTCCTCGATCGCGCGCGAGCCCTGGCGGGTCTCGCCGCGCCGGGTGAGCAGCACGAACGGAAAGTCCGACCAGGGCGGCTGCCGCTCGATCGCGTCGCGCAGCCTTGTCGGATCGATCCGCGACAGGGCATCGTCGGTGATGATCGCGCCGGCGCCGTTGCCGCTGGTGAGCGCCTCGAGCAGGGCCTCGCCGTCATTGTCGCCCTGCCAGGCGAGCCCGGCGCTGCCGAGCAGGTCGCCGACCACCTTGGCATCGCGCCCCGACGGGGCGATCACCAGGAAGACATCGTCAGCCGCGCCGGTCACTGCGCTCTTCGATCAGTTGGGCCTCGCCCTCCAGCACTGGAACGCCGGTGAGCACGCCGCGGAAGCCGTCCAGCGTATCGCCGACCTGAAGGCCGCCGGCGTCGATCATCAGCTCGCGGATGGTCGATTCATGCGCACCGGTGCGCTTCTTGAGCATCGACAAAGCGCGGCGAATCCTTCCCTGCGCCTCGAAGAAGCGAAGCAGGATCACCGCGTCGGAGAGATAGGTGAGATCGACCGGCGACTGCATCTGCCCGACCATCCCGCTCTGCGCGAGAATCAGGAAGGTGAGCACGTTTTGCTGGTTCAAATAGGTGACGATCTCATGCATCTGGAGGAGCATGTATTTCTCGTCGGCCATCGCATGCTGGTAGCCGGTGAGGGAGTCCAGCACGACGATGCTCGTCCCCGATCCCACCTGTTCGCGCAACAGCGAGGTGAGCTCGCCCGGCGAGAGCTCCGCAGGATCGACCTGGCGGAAGGTGAACAGGCCGCTTTCGAGATGCGCGCCAAGATCCATTCCGAGCCCCGAGGCACGGCGCATGAACACCCGCTCGGTCTCGTCGAAGCTGACCACCAGCACCTTTTCGCCGCGCTCCAGACCGGCGAACACATATTGCAGCGTCAGGGTCGACTTGCCCGATCCGGAGGGACCAATGATCAGATTGGCGGTGCCGTAATCGAGTCCGCCGCCGACCAGCGCGTCGAGCTCCGCGATGCCGCTTTTCGCCTGTGCGTCTAGGTGGCCGCTGTCGGGGTGGGATGCGGCGACCAGACGCGGGAAGATCCGCATGCCCCCGGTCTGGATCGTGATGTCGTGATAGCCGCCCCGGAAGCCGCGACCGCGCATCTTCCAGATCCGCAGCCGGCGTCGCTCCGAGCCATAGCCGGCGGCGGTCTGATCCAGCCTCAGCACGCCGTGGGCGAGGCTGTGCAGGCTGAGATCGTCGGCGGTCTGGGTGAGATCGTCGAGGAACAGGACGGTGCATTTGCGCTGGGCGAAATAATGTTTGAGCGCGAGCACCTGACGGCGAAAGCGCAGCGGTCCCTGCGCCAGCAGCCGGATTTCGGACAGGCTGTCGAACACGACCCGCGCCGGCGCGACCCGCTGTACTTCCTCCATGACCATGCCGACGGTTTCGCCGAGCTCCAGATCGGAGGCGTAGACGATCGACTGCTCGCGCTCGGAATCGAGGCTGAGCTCGGGCGGCACCAGTTCGAAGATCTCGATCCCCTCGAGATCCCATTGATGGGTGCGGGCGACGTGGTGAAGCTCGTCGCGGCTTTCGGACAGGGTGATGTAGAGGCAGCGCTCGTTCTTGCGTTTGCCTTCGAGCAGGAATTGCAGGCCGAGCGTCGTCTTGCCGGCGCCCGGCTCGCCCTCGACGAGGTGGACCCGGTTGGCTGCGAATCCGCCCGCCAGGATATAATCGAGTTCAGGCAATCCGGACGTGACCGGTCCGCCTTCGTCGACCAATTCTTCTTCTCCGCTCATTCTTGCTCCCCGCAGCCCGCCCGCGACGCGCCCCGGGACAGCGGCGCGACTAACATATGTCGCCGAGACGAAACAGATCGTAGGTTGTGAGGTTCCCAGTCACGCTCGAACCTCGAGCCGTTCGAGCACGTCATCACGCACCTTGCCGGTAAGTCCCGGGACTTCATCGAGCTGGCGCAACTCGGTAAAGCCCCCGCGCTCCTCGCGATAGCGAACGATTTCGTGGCCGTGACCTTGCAGGCCTTCCAGCGCATCGAGTTCTTCCTTGGTCGCCTTGTTGATGTCGAGGGTCATGGGTCAGAGATCCGGCAAGATCTGGCTGGCCTCTCCCCAGCCCTGGAGTGCGCGGCTGGACGCGCGTTCGAGCAGCAGTGCGGCATCGCGCACGGTGAAGCGCGCGCCGCTCTGGAAGTCGTCGAGCTCGTCCCAACTGATCGGCGCGGAAACTGGCGCGCCTTCGCGGGCGCGGGCGGAAAAGGGCATGATCGCGGTCGCACCGCGCTGGTTGCGGAGGTAATCGAGGAACATCCGGCCCTTGCGCTTGGCCTTGGCAAGATTGGCCGTGAATCGTTCGGGCTCGGCGGTGGCGAGCGCGATGCAGAAACGCTGGGCGAAATCCTTGACCTGCGGCCACTCGGCCTCGGGCGTCAGCGGCACGACGACGTGGACGCCCTTGCCGCCGGTGAGCAACGGAAAGCTCTGCAGACCCATGTCGGCGAGGTAGCGGTGCAGATCCCGCGCCGCCCGCTTGGTCTCCGCGAAATCGAGGCCTTCGTCGGGATCGATGTCGAAGACCAGCCGGTCCGGCTTTTCGATGTCGGCGATCGGCGAGCCCCAGCCGTGAAACTCGATCGTGCCCATCTGCACGCAGGCGATCAGGCCGGCGACCTCTTCGACGAACACATACTCTTCGCTGCCGCCATTCTTTTCGGTGATCCCGATCTGGTGAACATCTTTGCCGAAGCTTCCGGTATTGTGCTTCTGGAAAAAGCATTTCTTGTCGCGGCCCTGCGGACAGCGGACGAGGCTGAGCGGCCGGTTTGCCGACCAGGGCATCATCAGCGCGCCGACCGCTCGATAATAATCGACCAGTTCCTGTTTGGTGACGTTGGCATCGGGGAAGATCACCCGCTCGGGATTGGTGATCTTGATCGTGTCGGCGGGCGCTTCGGGAATGGGCTGCGGCAGCTCGCGAACGACTTCGCGCGCCGGCTTGTCGCCGCGCAGGCCGAGGAAGCTGCCGTGGCGGATCACGCCTTCGGAGGTGAATTCGGCGAAGGCGATCTCGCAGACCAGCTTCGGCTCCACCCAGTGCGCACCGCGCGCCTCCGCGCGGGGCACCGCGGTGGGCGCGGTCTTGACCTCGATCGGCCTGAACTTCGCAAGCAGGTCCTGGATCAGCGCCATCGAGAAGCCGGTGCCGACCTTGCCGACATAGCGCAAGGACCCGCCTTCGTTGACCGCGAGCAGCAGCGAGCGAAAGCCCCGTGCCTTGGCGTCGCTCGGGGTCCAGCCGATGATCACGAATTCCTGGCGCTGGATGCACTTGATCTTGAGCCAGGTCTTGGTGCGGGTCGAGCGATAGGGTGCGTCGGCGCGCTTGGAGATGATGCCTTCCTGGCCGGCCGCGCACATCGCCTGGAACAGCTCCTCGCCATGGCCGACGATATGCTCGGCGTAGAGGAGGGTGGGGGGCTTGCCTTCCCCGACCAAAGTCGCGAGGCGGCCCTTGCGCTCGATATTGGGGAGGCTCGACACGTCCTCGCCGTCGATCTCGAGTGCGTCGAACAGGAACAGGGTCAGGCCGCGGCCGCCCTCGCTGATCGCCTGCTGGAGCGCGGAGAAGCTCGACGACCCCTTGTCGTCGAGGCTGACGATCTCGCCGTCGAGCAAAGCGGAACCGACCTCCAGCGACGCCGCAGCGTCTACGATTTCCGGGAACTTGTCCGACCAGTCGAGGCCTGAACGCGTATAGACCTTCGCCTTGCCGCCGGCGATCGCGAGCAGGCAGCGATAGCCGTCATATTTCATCTCGTGGATCCAGCCGGACCCGGAGGGCACGTGATCGGCGAGGGTTGCCTTCTGCGGCTCGCGGAAGGCGGGGAGGGCGGCCGCCTTTGATCCTCCTCGAGCTTTGCTCGGGGAGGGGGACCGCGCCGCGGTGCGGCGGGGTGGAGGGGCAATTCGGCCCCTGGTTGTCTCTACATCAGGCTTCGAACTGCCGCTGGTGCCGTTCGGCCCTCTACCAGCCTTCGGCTGGTCCCCCTCCCCGAGACGAGCTCGGGGAGGATTAAGCCCCGCCAGCCAGCTCTTCAGCTCCTTGGCTTTCGCCTCAGAGGCGATTTCCTGCATCGTTCGGCCGGTCTTGATGCTGGTGAGAAAGCGCTCGGTGAGGGCCATCGCGCCGCCGGCATGCTCGTCGGTGACCTTCTTCAGGATCCAGTTCTCGCCGCGGTCGCGCGGACGGCCCTTCATCCGGATCATGATCCACTCGCCCTGCATCCGCTCGCCGTCGAGGGTGAAGTGGAGATGGCCTTCCTCCAGCGTCTTGCGCGGGTCCTTGCCGGGATGGGGGATCCAGATGCCGCGATCCCACAGCATCACCGTGCCGCCGCCATATTCGCCCTTGGGAATGATGCCCTCGAAGGTCGCGTAGGACAGGGGATGATCCTCGGTGCGGACGGCGAGGCGCTTGTCCGCGGGATCGAGGCTGGGGCCGTTCGGCACCGCCCAGCTTTTCAGCACCCCGTCGAGCTCGAGCCGGAAATCGTAATGAAGCCGGGTCGCGTCGTGCTTCTGGACCATGAAGCCATGACCCTCTCCCCAAGAGAGCGTGTCGAACGTGCCCCGGGGCTCCGCGGTTTTCGCGAAGTCGCGCTTCTGGTTGTAGGTTTCGAGCGGATCGGCGGGTTTGGCCACGGCTTACGCGCGCTTCCTCGCAGGCGCGGCCTTTGCAGGCGCCGCCTTGGCGGGCACCTTCTTGGCGGGTGCCTTGGCCGCGCCCTTTGCGGCGGCCTTCTTCGCCGGCGCCTTCTTGTCCTCGCTTGCCGGGGCCGCCCCCGGTTTCTCGATCGAGCGCTTCAGCGCCGCCATCAGATCGATGACGTTGGTGCCCTTGGCCGGCGCCTCTTCTTCCTCTGGATGGATGGTCGCGCCCTTGCGCTTGCGTTCGATCAGGTCCTGGACCGCCTCGATATAGCGGTCGTGGAACTTGGAGGCGTCGAAATCGGCCGTCTTGCGCTCGATCAGGGTCTCGGCGAGGTCGAGCAGATCCTCGTCCGGCTTGGCATCGGAGATGTCGCGGAAATAGTCGCGCGCCTTGTTGACCTCGTCGGCGTAGCGCAAAGTCTCGAGCACCAGGCCGCGCCCGCACGGCTTCAGGCTGACCAGATATTCGCGGCCGCGCAGCGCAAGCTGGCCGACACCGACCTTGCGTGTCCGCCGCAGCGCCTCGCGAAGCACGATGAACGCTTCCTCGGCGAGATCGTCGGCCGGCACGACGTAATAAGGTTTCTCGTAATAGAGGACGTCGACTTCGTCATAATCGACGAACTGGGTGAGCTCGAGCGTCTTCTTCGATTCGAGCTTCACCGCCTCCAGCTCCTCGTCGTTGACGAGGACGTAGGAGCCTTTCTCGTACTGGAAGCCCTTGACGATGTCTTCCGGGTCGACCGGGCCGACCCCGGGCACCACCTTTTCGTACTTGATGCGCTTGCCGGTCGGTTCGTGGATCTGGTTGAACGCGATCGCGGCGCCGCTTTTGGTCGCGCTGAAGATCTCGACCGGGATCGAGACCAAAGCGAGCCTGATCTGCCCCTTCCAATATGCGCGTGCGGCCATCGAACATGCTCCGGATCGATTCGTTTCCGATTCAATCGACGGGAGGGTCGCGGGTTCCTTCTTACCGGGACGGAGGTGCCGAGGTCGCTCCGATGATCGACACGTCAACCCGTCGTTCCCCCGCATTTTCGAATACGAGCGTGAGCGCAAAGGTCTGGCCGCGTTGCAAGGGGCGGTTCAATCCGGCCAGCCAGACGTGCAATCCGGCGGGGTTCAGGCGCACCGTGGCGTTGGCGGGAATATCGATCGAATCGAGGTACTTCATTCCCATCGCGGCGCTGCCGCCTTCCATCGTCATGAGATCGGTCTTTCGCGCCAGGGGCGTAGAGGCGCCGATGAGCCGGTCCGCGGTGCGCGATCTGACGGTCATGAAAACAGCGGCATTCGCCGATTGCCCGACGGTTTCCCGTGACCAAGCATCCGTGACTTCGAGTGCAGCCGGCCGCGTGCAGGACGCAAGCGCCGCGGTCAGCACGATCGTCCAGCCCCAACGTCTCACCAGACCTCTCCTTGTACGTTTTCCTGATGCCTCGTCGGCTTACGACAACGCGCGCCGCCTCCGACTGCTTGTGGGAGCAGGCACCGGTTGCTAGGCTGACGCTGAAGCAATGGGAAGCGGGCTCTCATCATTTAAGGCGGGTCGGAGCATAGACCGGCGGCTGTTGCTGCGCGGCGCGCTCGGCGTTGGGGCGCTCGCCGCCCTTGCGCTCCCGGCGCGCAGGCTGCTGTCGCCCGACGAAGTCGCCGACCCGCTGACCGTCGGCGGCCTGGCCGTGACCTGCAACCTGACGCTGCCGATCGCCTGCGCGGCCAATGAGGCCGCGAACCCGTTCGGCACCCGCGACGCGGCGCAACTCGCCTTCGGCTACAGCCGGTACAATGGCTGGCCGGAGCTGAAGGAATCGCTGATGTCGGGCGACGTTCAGGCGGCCTATATGCTCGCTCCGCTGGTGATGGACCTCGCCAGCAAGAATGTGCCGGTCAAGATCGTGTCCATCGGCCACCGGTCGGGTGCGGTGATCATGGTTCACGCCAAATCGCCATTTCGCCAATTTCGTGACCTTGCGGGCAAGCGCATCGCAATACCGAGCCGCTTTGCAGTCGATTTCCTGTTCCTGCGCAAGATGCTGGCCAATGAGGGGATGACTCCGGACGATGTCGACGTGGTCGAGATGGCGCCCGCGGACATGCCGGCCGCGCTCTACGTGAGAGGGATCGACGCCTATTGCACTGGGGAGCCGTTCGGGGCAGCGGCGCAGAGCGCCGGCTATGCCCGGGTTCTTCGGATGACCCGCGACGAGTGGCCCCGATACATGTGTTGCGTGCTGACCGTTCGCGAGGAGTTGATCCGGACGAACAGACCGGTGGTGCAGAACATGGTCAATTACGTGCTGGCGGCCGGCAGATGGCTCGATTCCCGGCCGGAAAACCGCGAAAAGGCGGTCGAGATCGCCGCCCGGCCGCGATTCTTCAACCAGGATCCCGCGATCCTCCGCTTTGTCATGAACAACCCGTCGGACCGTGTGACCTATGGGGACTTGCGAATGGTTCCGCGAGAATTCGACGAGCTGATGGGGCTGGCCGTGGCGGCCGGCACGCTGCCCCGCCCGGTCGCTTACGCCCGCTATGTGGACGAGAGCTTCGCGCGCGCGGCACGGCCGGCGTCGATCGCGTTGTGACGGCACCGCGCGCGCCGACTTTCGTCGCCGTACTGGCGCTCGTGCTGCTGCTGGCCGTGGGCGCCGCGACGTTCCTTCCGCATGGGCCCGCGCCGATCGAAGGGCTGCGCGCAGGCGCCTACGAGCCGCCCCGCGCCGCCCCGGACTTCTCGTTGCGCGGTTCGGCCGGAACGACCGCGGCGCTGGCGCCCCATCGCGGCAAGGTCGTGCTGCTGACGTTCGGCTTCACCAATTGCGCAGCGGTCTGTCCGACGACGCTGTCGACACTGGCGCAGGCCCGCCGCAGCCTCGGCAATGCCGCCGATGCGGTGCAGGTGATCTTCGTGACCGTCGATCCGGAGCGCGACACGCCGGCCGGGATGCGGGCGTATCTTGCCGCGTTCGACAAGAGCTTCGTCGGCGCCACCGGTGACTCGGACGCGCTCGCCGCGGTGCGCAAGGCCTATGGTGTCACGGCCGAACGGAACGGCACCGGCTCCGATTATGCGATGGTCCATACCTCGTCGATCTTCCTGATCGATCCGGCCGGGAGGCTGCGTGCGATGATGCCGTACGGGCGCGATCCGGCAGACTTCGTGCACGACATCAAGATGCTGCTCGGGCAGGCCTGACCTCATGCGGGTCCGCTCTTCCCAGGCGCGCGGGAAACGCAGCCGCATCGCGGCGGCCGTGGCGGCGTTGCTCCTCCTCGCCGGGCTGGGCTGGGCTGCGCTGGCGCCCGTCCACGCGGCTTCCCGCGACGAGAGTTTCGAGATCCCGCCGGGTACGTCTGCGCGCCGCCTTGCCGGCGGGCACGGCGAGATCCTGCCGCAAACGATCCGACTTACGCTGGGGCTCAACGACGTTCTGGTGCTGAAGAACCGGGACGCCGCGCCGCACATTTTCGGCCCGACGCTGATCATGCCCGGCCAGACGTTTCGCATGCCGTTCTCGATGGCATCGACCTATAGTTTTCTGTGCAGCGCGCATGCCGACGGGCAACTCACGATCATCGTTGACCCGGCACCCACGCCGGGCTGGAAACGGTTGCGCTGGCGCTGGAATGAATGGATCGGCAAACGGTGATCCGACACGCCGGCAATCACGCCGAAGGACGGGCGGAAGGACAAAGGGGGGACGGTGAGGGAAGTCGATAGCAAGCTCGTGCGGTTCGCGGCGCCGACGCTGCTGATCGGATCGCTGATCGCCTTGTGGTGGATCATCGTGGCGAGAAGCGACAGCGCAATATTCCCGACGCCCGGGGAGGTCGCCACGGGGGCGTGGGCGCTGGCCAAGGACGGTACCTTGTGGCAGCATATCGAAGCGTCGCTGTTCCGGGTCGAGATCGGGTTCGGCCTCGCCTTCCTGATCGGCGTTCCGCTCGGCCTCTGGATGGGCTGGGTCTCGGCGGCATTCTACACGCTCAATCCGCTCTTCCAGATGTTGCGGCCGATTTCCCCGATCGCCTGGATCCCCGTCGCCATTCTGTGGTTCGGAGTCGGCGACTTCTCGCCGATCTTCCTGATCTTCATCTCGTCGGTATTTCCGATGATGGTGCAGACGATCGTCGGCGTTCGAACGATCGACCGGCGTTACCTCCGGGCTGCGGCGAACTTCGGCGTCTCCCGTTGGACGCTGTTCCGCCGCGTCGTCATCCCTGCGGTGTTGCCGGAGATCATCGTCGGAATGCGCATCGGGCTCGGCGTCGCGTGGCTGGTCGTGGTGGCCGCGGAGATGATCGCGCTGAATACCGGCCTCGGCTATCTGATCATGGATTCGCGAAACGCAGGCAACCGCTACGATCTCGTCATCGCAAGCATGATCATCATCGGCGTGATCGGATTGCTGCTCGACGGCATCACGCGCCTGCTGGAGCAGATGGATATCGTGAAGTGGCGCTATGTCCGATAAGAAGATCGTCATCGACCGGATCCACAAGAGCTTCGGCGCGCTTCCGGTCGTCGAGGATGTCTCGTTCGACGTCCGCGACGGCGAGTTCGTGGCGATCGTCGGCCCCTCGGGCTGCGGCAAATCGACGCTGCTGAACATCATGGCGGGCTTCGAGCGTGCGGACCGGGGAGCGATCCGCATCGACGGCGTCGATCGCGTCGGCCCCAGCCGCAACGGAATCATGATTTCCCAGCACGGATCGGTGTTCCCGTGGCTGACCGTGCACGCGAACCTCATGTTTGCGCTGAGCGGCACCAAGCATCGCAACCACCGGGAGCTAGCCGACCGCTATATCGAGATGGTCGGACTCGCCGGGTTCGAGCAATCCTATGCCCACGAATTGTCGGGCGGCATGCTGAAGCGGGTAGAGATTGCCCGCGCCCTCGTGGTGAAGCCCGAAATCCTGTACATGGACGAGCCATTTTCGGCTTTGGACGCCCTGATGAGCCTGAAGATGCAGACCGAGCTGCGGCGCATCCTGGACGAGGAGCGTCACACGGTGCTGCTGATCACCCACGACGTGGAGGAGGCGATCTTCCTTGCCGATCGAATCCTGGTGCTGTCGCAGCGGCCGACGACCATCCAGACCACGTTCGACGTGGAGCTGCCGCATCCCCGGAAACTCTCGGACCCGAGAGCGCAAGAGCTTCGCGAAGCGATCCTCAAGGAGTTGGGGCTTTAAGCCAACGGCTGCGCGGGGGCACGCTGTCCGGGTGTCTTCCTTCGACGGCGCAAGCCGGTCGCGCGTTGCCGATCCTTGCTCTCGCCCGGCAACGCCGTCGTCGCCCGGAAGGCCGGATCGATCTCGTCAGTCCTTTGAATCCGTTGCGCGACGTCTCGCCATCTTGACCAGCAGGGTGTCGGCGATCCCGGGCCGTGCCCAGGGACAGACGGCGATGCACAGGCCGCAGCCGGCATTGTCGGCGAAGTAGGGGATGCAGGTGTCGAAATCGACATACCACCGCTCGACCCCGCGCACCCACTGCTTGGAGTCGCCGATCGCGCCAGGTGGGCAGGCGTCGGCGCAGATACGGCAATGGGTGCAGAAATCGTCGGCGCCGAAGGCGTCGCTATGGCCGAAGGCGAGCGGCATGTCGGTGGTCACTCCGGCAAGGCGGAGGTTGGATCCGTAGGTTCGATTGATTAGCGAGCCGTGCTTGCCGAGCTCGCCCAATCCTGCCTCGATCGCCGGTGGGATCAGCAGCAGCGCCGAGGCGCGCGGACCCGGGAATGCGTGCGCCGAGAAGCCCTGGCGCCGGATCCAGTTGGCCAGAGCGAACGCCGTGCGGGTGCCGCGGGCATATTGCCGGCCGACCTCGGCGATGCCGGTCCCGTTGTCCGGCGTGCTCGGGAGCTGGCGCAGCCGCTCATAATCGTGGGAGACGCCCAGGATGATCACGTTCGGCTCTTCGATCGAATAGCCCTCGACGACATGGTGGTCCTTCAGCGGCGTGGCGCCGAACAGATCGGCCTCATTTGCGAGTGCGAATTCCCGCGCCAGCGTCGTCCACGCCTCGGGTGTCCGCGCCGCCCGCTCCGGCGCGATCGGCTCCAGCGGCGGATGGTCGTAGGCGGCGGCGAAGGCATTGCGCGCTTCCTCCGTCACCCGGCACGACGCGCCGGCCAGCGCCTGCACGGCGCCGAACGGGTGCTGATCCGCGGGATGCCAGAACATCGGCGAGGCACGCCGGGGCTCCCGCTCGCCAAGACCGTTGATCGCGTTCCCTGAGGCATCGGGCATCGCGGCGGAAACGGCGGCTGACGGTGAATAGGAGCGCGGGGCTCGGCGCGGCATCTTCGCTCTCCTCACAGATCGACGGCGGCGCGCACGCCGAACTGGCGCGGCGGCAGCGGCACAACGAAGAGGTCGCCCCCCAGTAAGGGATCGCTGGACGGGAAGCTGTAGTCGAAGCTGTCGAACACATTGTCGACATAGGCGGTGAGGCGCAGGCCGCGCCGGCCCTCGTAGCTGACGCTGACGTCGACCCGCTCGTAAGCGGGAGCGGTCAGCTGATCGCCCGAACGCGATGCCCGCGTATTGTCCTGATAGGTGATCGCATCGACATACCGGTATTCCGCATGCAGTGCGATCCGCCGGCCCGTGCCGAGCGGCACCGCATAGTCCGCGGCCGCGAACAGCGTCGTCTCCGGCACGTTCTCGAACGGGGTGCCGGAGAAGTCGGTACGATCGGCAGCGGTGAACACCCGCACGAAATCGTCGAACCGCGACCGGGAATAGGACGCCGATCCGCGCAGCTGGAGCCGATCGGACAGAGTGGCGACGAACTCGGCCTCGACTCCGTCGACATGCGCACGCGCGGCGCTTTCGACGACGCTGACCGGGGTCGGCCCGCCGGTCGGGATGACGTTGATCAATTGCTGGTTGCGGATGTCGATGTGGTAGAAAGCGAGGTTGAACGTCGCCCGTCGGTCGAACAGGCGGGTTTTTGCGCCAATCTCGTAATTCTGCGACGATTCATCCTTGTACGGCAGATTGCTCGCCGCATTGCCGGGGAAGCGGTTGATACCGCCCGCCTTCCAGCCTTCCGCGTAGGTGGCGTAGAGCAGGATGTCGGGATCCGGGCGGTAGGCGATCGAGCCTGTCCAGGAGACGTTGTCGAAATCGTCGCGGGCGTCCCGCACGACCGGCTGGACGGAGTTGATTGGTGGGCCGAACACCTGGATGCGCTGCCCGGTGCCGACCACCGTCTCGTGCGACCAGCGCCCGCCGGCGCTCGCTTCGATCGTGTCGGTGACATGGTAGATCGCGTTGGCGAAGGCGGCGACGCCGTCCCGATCGTCCCGGTAATCCTCGTAGATGTAGAGCGCGGCCGGGAAGGGGGCGACACCACGACCGACACGCCGATCGCGCCGCTGGTCCTGCCGCTGATCGAAGACATATCCGCCGACCAACCAGTCGATCGACCCAGCGCGTCCGTTCAGCCGCAGCTCCTGGCTGGCGAAGCGCTGCTGGATTGCGACGTCCAGGGTCGCGCCTCGAAAGCTTTGCGGCGTTTGCGCAAGCGGCGGGGAGGCGGGCAGGGTCACCGGATTTTGCGCGGTGATGCGACTGTCCATGTCGGTGAACACGTCGGAGCTCGTGTAACGAACGCCGCTGATCGAGGTCAGCGTCACGCCGCCGCCGAGCTGCGCGGCGACGTTGAGCTGGCCGCCGCGGCTGTCCTTGCGGTCCGGCGCGTCCTGATCGACCACGCTCTCGTAGCGGCGGGTGGCCAGGCGCACCCCGCGGATCGCCTCGTTATAGTCGCGGTCGCTCCAGTCGCCGATGAGGGCCACGTCGATCGAATCGCTCGGCGCCCAGCGCAGCGTTCCCCGCACAGCGCTCTGGCGGAACCAGTCCTGCCTGCCGCCGCCGACGATGTTGCGAAGAAAGCCGTCGGAGCGGCGATGCTCGGCGGTGATCCCGGCATAAAGCTGCGCGCCGATCTGGCCGCTGATCGCACCCTGGAGCCTGTAGCTGTCGAACTGCGCAGCCTCCAGGAGGAGGCGTGCGCGCAGATCCGGTCCGGGCATGCGCGTTACCAGATTGACCGCGCCGCCCTGCGTGTTGCGACCGAACAGGGTGCCTTGCGGACCTCGCAGCACTTCGACCCGGTCGAGATCGAGGAAGCTTGCGTCGAAGCCCATCTGCGGAAGGTACATGCCGTCGACGAACACCCCGACCGCCGGCTCCAGCCCGGCGTTGAACCCGACGCCCCGCATGGTCAGGTAGGCGAAGTCGGCGCTGTTGTTGACGCTGCCGGGCGCCGTGAACAGCCCCGGAACCTCGGCGGTGAGATCATTGACGTCCTGCACGCCACGCCGCTCGAGCTCGGCACCGCCGACCGCCGTCACCGCCATCGGCACGTCCTGAAGCGTTTCGGCGCGCTTGCGCGCGGTGACGAAGATCTCGTCCGATGCGTTCGCGACCGCGCTGTCGTCCGCTGCGTGCGCAGCTGTGTCGACCGGCGCGTCGCCGCTGTCGGCCAGAGCAGGCGATGAGCAAAGCGTAAGCAGTGACAATCCGCGAAGAAGCGGCTCCAGGATTCGTTGCATTCGGCATTCCCCTGCACCCGGACTTCCGGGCCCCGCAGCGATGATTGGGGCGGGAAATCTCGTGCTGACAAGGCCCCTTTTCCTCGTTGGCCGACGATTCCCGGCGCTGGCCCGGACTCTGTGGCACAGCGGGCACAAGGTAGGTACGTGCCTACACTGTAATCGCAGACCGGGAAGCCGCTCGGGCGATCATATTCAGCGGGGCATCAGACTGCAGGCGTCCGAATCCACGGGCAGATCTGCCGGCGCGCCGAGCTCCGGCAAGCTGCTCCCGCCCGTTGCCTGCGCTGCAGGTGACGGGCGCCCAGGAGCATCGACGCCCGGCGCGTCAGGGCGACCAAGCGGGGCAGGGCGCGTGCGGTGCACCCGATGGTCCCTTCTCGCGCGGGCTGCCCTCGAAGTCTGCAGGCACGCTGTACTTCCTTGAGGAAAGGGCCGGAGCGCTGATGTCAGCGCGAGGTCAGCGCCTGCGGCCGAACAGTGCGGGATTGGCGATCGCCAGCCCGCTGCCGAAGACGATCGCATCCTCGACAAAGCCGGTTGCAGTCTGGCCATAGCGGCGCATCCCCCATTTGCGGGCAGCAAGCCCGAGGTAGGACGAGGCGATGGCGGTGCCGACCGCAACGGCGGCACCCAGTGCCCGCCTGTCACGCGGTGCGAGCGCGGCGCCCGCATAAGCGGCGGTTATGCAGCGTACGGCAAGGCCGATCGGCACCGTCCGGTCGGGCGCGGTCTTCATCTTGTCGCCCGCCATCTCGGCTGCCGCGAATGCGGCGGTACCCGCCGCGATCACCGGATTCAGCATGAGGCTCTGGAGCGGCAGCGCGGCTGGAATCTCCTGGCCGCGCGTGGCGGTGGCGATCACCGCGAGCGGCGTCATGCCGCGTTGGCCGGCGACCAGCCCGATGAGAAAGGAACGCAGCATGGATGTTCTCCGATAAAGATCTTGAGCGTCGCCGACCCGGGCCCGGGAAACCCGATCGGCGAACGCGCGACCTGGAGAGCGGACGATGAACCAGCTGTCGAGGAACGTTGTGCCGACGCCCTTGCTCCACGGCTTTTCAGCCACTCCTGCACGAACCGCGCGGCCGGGCCGGCCCGCCAGCCTCAGTTCCGACAGGAAGCACCGCGCGGCAGAGAATGACGGCGCGCCCCCGGTCCCGCGCGCATGTCCGGGTGAGGAGGGCGCGGGTTCGAGGGGGCCGCTGCCGACGTTCCGCGATCATGCCCGAAGCGCCGCCGGTACTCGCGCGGGCTGATTCCGACCATTGCCCGAAAGTGCATCCTCAGCGTCGCGCTTGTCCCGAAACCCGCGCGAAGGGCGATATCCTCGATGCCGAGTCCGCCGCTTTCCAGCATCTGTTTGGCACGGTCGAGCCGCACGCTCAGCAGCCAGGCGGCAGGAGTCATCCCGGTCAGCTCCTTGAACCGGCGCAGGAAGGTGCGCTCGCTCATTGCCGCCTCCCGCGCCAAGGCGGCGATGGTCAGCGGGCGATCGGCATGCTCGCGCATACGGTCGAGCAAGGCGGCCAGGCGTCCGTCAGGCCGCGGGGGCACCGGACGCTCGATGAACTGGGCCTGCCCGCCGTCGCGGTGGGAGGGGACCACCAGGCGCCGCGCGACACTGTTGGCCGCCTCCGGCCCGAAGTCGCTGCGCACCACGTGGAGAAGCAGGTCGATGCCCGCGGCGCTGCCGGCCGACGTCATCACCATTCCCCTGTCCACATAGAGCAGGTCGGCGTCGATCTCGACGTCGGGGAAGGCCGTCCGGAATGCCTCGGCATAGCGCCAGTGGGTGGTCGCCAGACCTTCGTCGAGGAGCCCGGCGGCGGCGAGGACGAAGGCGCCCGAGCATAGCGACAGGATCCGGGCGCCTCTCCCGGCGGCGCTCCGGAGCGCCGCGAGGAGCGCCTCCGGAGGCGCCACCCCGACTCCCTTCCAGCCGGGGATGACGATCGTGCCCGCCTCGGACAGACGTTCCAGGCCGTCGTTCACCGTCACGGTCAGTCCACCCGCCGCGCGCATCGGCCCCGGCTCACAGGCGCAGGTCACCAAAGTGTACCAGTCGGGACCCATCTCGGGGCGGTCGAGCCCGAAGACCTCGGCGACGATTCCGAACTCGAAGGTGCAGAGACCATCGTAAACGACCACGGCCACCATGCGGTTGGGCTGGGAAAGCGGATTTGGCATGATCCTGACGATACGTGACGATCCTGCCAATGGCCAGCCCAAGACCGCCGGCGTAACCAGGCGGTGGATATCAGGGAGCACCATCATGAACACCGCCGTCACCGCCATTCCCGCAGCCGTCCCTGCCGTCGCGCTCGCGCACTTCGAAGCGGAATTCAGTTTCGAGACGGACTGCTGGGACGTCCACGATGCCCTCTCCACGGGCCGGCCGGACTTCGTGCTCCTCGACGTCCGCAGTCCCGAAATGTTCGCGCGCGGCCATATTGCGGGCGCGATCAGCCTGCCGCACGGCAAGATCATCGGCTCGGCGCTCGCGGCGTGGCCCGACGACACCTTGTTCGTCACTTATTGTGCGGGCCCGCACTGCAACGGGGCCGCGCGCGGCGCCGTCCGGCTGGCGAGGCTTGGCCGTCCGGTCAAGATCATGACCGGAGGCGTGACGGGCTGGATCGACGAGGGCTTCGAACTGGCGACATCAGGCGCATGACCGGGGACGCCGACGCCGACGGCGATCCTGGCATGCTCGCGGACGTGGCGGCGCTCGCTGCGCGGCATATCCGGGCGCGGCGCTCGGCCTGCGTCGCACCGGCGCGGGCAGACGAAATCCTCTCGGAGCGACTGGCGGCCTACGACTTCGCGGAGCCTCTGGATGGGGTTACGGTCGCCGCCGACCTGCTCGACCTGCTCGGTGGACATGCGGTGCGCAGCGACCACCCGGCCTATTTCGGCCTCTTCAACCCGCCTCCGCTGGTCGCGGCTGTGGCAGGCGACATCGTGACGGCGGCGGTCAACCCCCAGCTCGCCGCCTGGGGACACGCGCCGGCCGCGGCGGAGATCGAGCGCAAGCTGGTGGAGTTGTTCGGCAGCCTCGTCTGGCGCGGCGACGACGATGCTGCCGGCACGTTCACGAGCGGTGGCAGCGAGGCGAATCACAGCGCCGTCCTTCTCGCGCTGGCGCGGCGCTATCCGGATTGGGCGCAGCACGGACTACCGTGCGGCGTTCGGCCGGTCCTCTACGTGTCGGCGCAATCCCATCTCGCCTGGATGAAGATCGCCCGGGCGGTTGGCCTTGGCGACCGGGCCGTGCGGCTCGTCGAGCCGGAGGACGGGCTTGCGCTGACCGGCGAGGCGCTGCGCAGGGCCGTGCTTCGCGACGGCGAGGCCGATCCCCTGATGCTGGTGGGGACCGCCGGAACGACGGCGCACGGAGCAATCGACGACCTCGCCGGCTTCGGGCAGGTTGCCCGCGAACTCGGGATCCACATGCATGTGGACGCGGCATGGGCCGGGGGCGCCTTGCTGTCTCCGCGCGGCCGGGATCTCATGCCGGGGCTGGACCTGGCCGATACGGTGACCATCGATCCCCACAAATGGCTGGCCGTTCCGATGGGCGCCGGCCTGTTTCTGTCCCGGACGTGGCATAGCCTCGACGAAGCCTTCGGGGTGACCACCGGCTACATGCCCGCGACCGTTGCGAACCGGCGGGATCCGTACGTCCACTCGATGCAATGGTCGCGCCGGTTCACCGGAGGCAAGCTGTTCATGGCGCTCGCCACCATGGGTCTGCCCGGTTACGCGCGCATGATCGAACGCCAGATCGCCCTGGGGGACCGTCTGCGCTCCCGACTGCGCGAAGACGGCTGGACGATCGCCAACGATACGGCCCTGCCGCTGGTCTGCTTTTCGGCGCTGGGCGCCGAAGACGTAGCGACAAAAAAGATCGAGGATGCCGTCGTCGGGACGGGGCGCGCCTGGCTCTCCTCCGTCCGATGTCGCGGGCGGCTGGTGTTGCGGGCCTGCATCACCAGCTTCGAGGCCAACGAGGGTGACGTCGATCTGCTGCTCGGCCTGTTGAACGATGCAAGGGAGCCGGTGGCGCGATGATCTGGGACGTCACCATCGCGACGCACGACGGCGCCCCGGACGGCACCCCCGACGACATAAGTCTTGCCGATGCCATCCAGGAGACGGGCGCAACCTGTCGCTTCGCGGTCTGGAGCGATCCGGATGTCGACTGGGCGGCCTCGGCGGTGACGATCGTCCGCTCGACCTGGGACTATCATCTCCGGCCGGCCCGGTGGCGTGGCTGGATCTACCGGCTCGACGGGATCACCCGCCTCGTCAACGCTCCCGAGCTGCTGCGGTGGAACACCGACAAAAGCTACCTTCTCGATCTGTCCCGCCGGGGGATCGGCGTGGTGCCGACGCTCTTCGTCGCCGACGCCGGGGAAGCGGACGCGGCGTTCGCCTCCCTCGCCGCGCGCGGGTGGGACGATGTCGTCGTCAAGCCGTCGATCTCGGCGAGCGCGCATGGCGCCGCCCGGTTCCGCGGCCGTGCGCTGCCGTCCGCGCGGGCGCACGCCCTGGCGCTGCTGCGGCACAGCGCCGTCCTGGTTCAGCCGTTCCAGAGAGGCGTTCTCGACGATCGCGAGCGGTCGCTGGTGTTGCTCGGCGGCCGCTTTTCCCACGCCTTCAGCAAGGCTGCGTTCGATGCTGGTGCAGCCGGAGGGCAAAGCGCGGTTGCCTGCCACGAGTCCACGGCCGGCGAACGGATGCTGGCGGATCGAGTGCTGGCGTCGCTTCCGGTCAGGCCGGCCTATGCCAGGGTCGACTTGGTCCCGACGACCGCCGGGCCGCTGCTGATGGAGCTCGAGCTCATAGAGCCGCACCTGGCGCTCGACACCAAAGCAGGTTCGGCCGCGGCGCTGGCCCGCGCAGCGCTCGACCTTGACAGCTGAACGCTCGCGAGGGCCGCTCCGGATGGCCGGCGTCGCGGAGGCTGGTCGCCCTCCCGAGGCGGTCAGGCAAGGCGAGGCCGTAGCAGAGGGAGGTCGTGCACGATTCGACGCCGCGCTGATGATTCCCGCAGCCGCATCCTTGGCCTCGCGGCTGGGCTGCCTGAACCTGCCGGCCAGCCTCATCGCCGGACGGCGACAGATTGGTGAGCACCGCAGCCGGTCGGGCCGCATCGCTGCCGAGCTCGAGCGGGTGGAGCTTCTCACCGTGGAAGAGGGGGGGGACATGGTGCACCACACGGCTCCGGACCCGGTGGTGGCTGATCCTGGCGGCATCAGCGCGAACGCCTTCACGTCTTCGGCTTTCGCGCCGGGGGAGGGCAGTGCGGCGAGGGTGCCGAGCACAGGTGACGACCGGGCGTATCAGCAGGAGGAAGGGCCTACATCGACTACGCCATCCCCCCGAAATTCCACAATGCCGCGGCAACCCACCGCAGCCCGGCCGATCTCGACAAGCGTCAGGCGGCGATGCGCAATGGGCGGCTCGGGCGGTTGGATGCGTCGCAGAATGCGGGTTCGTTCTCCAGGCGCGCGGCCTCGCGCTGGAGCGACTCTTCGTAAGCATGGGCGTAGCGCGCGTCACAATCCGCCTCTTCGACCGTCTGCTCGCGCATGAAGCTTACGCAGAGGTGACGGCCGAAGACGTCGTCGCCTCTCAGCTTCACGTCGACCAGACCGGTCTGCGGCAGAGTGTCACGCACTTCCATGAGCCGGGCGATCAACGCGTCCAGCGTGCCGTGACCCTTGATTTCAAGATAATCTTTGACGAGCTTGCTCACTGGACTTCTCTCCCGGCTCTTCGACAGGCCTGAAGCAACCTGGAGCGGACACCGCTCGCATCGCCAAGCCGTACTCTCACCTTCGCACACCGGATGAGATCGACGAATTCCAGTTCGCCTCGCCTCCGGCACTCTTCACAAGGATTTGCGATCCTTCGATAGCGCATCCATAGACTTCGGATAGTTGTTGCCCGCGTTACCAACCATATCGGTATTTCACGTATTCGCCGGTTCCGCGTCGCATTTGCGCCGGCCGGCCTGGAGCAGCAATCACGTCGGTTGCGACTTCCGCAATCTCCTGCTGTTACCGGATAGCGATCCCGATGATGTCACCGGTCAATACGAGGGGATGATCGAGGTACGATCGCTTCGGAGCCATACTCGGCCGCGGAATGCTCCGGCACGCTGGCGCAGCTTGCGGGATCCCGCTGCGAGCGGCGCGTGCGGCGGTCGAAATAATCCGTCCACCGGGACGATGGGATCGAAGTTTCGCCTCGTGCTTCGGATCGCACGGCACGGAACGCCATGTTTCGGAGGGGTGCTGGGCCCGAACGTGGCGGTGTTGCGTTGCTCCCGGGGATTGGACTTTTGGCAGCGCGGCGATAGCCGTCGTCGCCGTGTCATGATGGGGGTAGGGATTGAGCAGCGTAGAGGGGATTCCAAAATCGGAACCCGTCGTTCTCCTCGTCGAGGACGATGTGTTCGTCAGGTTCACGACGTCCGAGATGCTGCGGGAGGAAGGTTTCGTGGTCGTGGAGGCGGTGAACGCCGCGGAGGCGCTGGCCCTGATCTCGACGGGGCTGGAAGTGGACATCGTGCTGAGCGATGTTCGTATGCCCGGTGAGATCGACGGGGTGGCTCTCACCGCCAAGATCAAGACGATCGAGCCTCTCCTGCCGGTGGCTCTCGTGTCGACCCACCTCCCTCCCGATGTGAAACATGAAGCGGACGCGTTTCTGGCGAAACCGTTTCGTGTCGCCGAATTGTTGGAGTTGGTCAGGAGCCTGGTGGGAACAGAATGGCTGAGCAAGCGGAGCAGCCTCGCTGCATCCTAGTCGTCGACGGCGACGTCCTCGTGCGTCACGCAATTTCGGATTATCTTCGCAGCTGCGGGTACACGGTGATCGAGGCTTCCTCGACCGACGAGGCGGGCACGGTGCTGAGCGACGACAGCGTTCCTGTGGACGCGGTCCTCTGCGATGCGGAGGCGCCCGGCGGGCGAAACGCCTTTCAACTGCGCGCGTGGACCCGGGAGCATCGCCAGGACGTGCAGATTGCCTTGGCGGGGAGTATCGAAGCGGCGGCAACAAAGGCGGCCGAATTCTGCGAGCAAGGGCCGCACCTCACTCGCCCCTACGATCCGCAGAGCGTCGTGGACTATGTCCGGCGCCTCCTTGGGGGTGCCTCGTGAACCAGGCGCCCACGGCACGTCGTTCCTCACGACGTCAAGCGCCGGCCTGAAACGCCTGCGATCGTGACGGCACCTGTCCTTGGCCAGCTACCATGCGGCGCCTCGACGCGGAGAGCTGCCGTTCATGGGGACGACCCTCGCCGCGGAACGGATTCCGGCTCGAAGTATCGATGAACCTATCGCGGCGCGGGAATCCTGACGGTCTCACCTGTGAGGTCGATCGCCACCTTGCCTCGAAGCCCGCGCGAGCCCCCGGATTCGAGCAGTTCGTGCGCTTCGCCGATCCGGGCCAGCGGCAGCACCGCACCGACCACCGGCTTGATGAGTCCGCGTTCGACGAGGTTGGTCAGCGCATCGAGCTTGCCCCGGTTCTGCCGGGTGAAGACGAAATGATAAGCGGCGTTCTTTTCCCAGGCTTCGATGAGGTTCTGCGGCTGGGCGATGTCGACGATGCTGACCACGCGTCCCGCATCTGCAAGGACGAGCGGAGATCGTGTCAGGGCGTCGCCGCCAATGGTGTCGAACACGACGTCCACCCCTTGCCCCCGGGTCAGCTCCGCAACGGCCGAGACATAGTCATCGGCGCTGTGGTCGATCGCCTCGTCCGCTCCGAGCGAACGCACGAATTCGTGGTTGCTGCGGCGCGCCGTCGTGATGACACGCGCACCCATCGCCCTGGCAAGCTGGATCGCCACCGTACCCACGCCGCCGGCCCCGCCGTGGATCAATATCGTTTCGTGAACGGCAAGCCGGGCGCGGGTCACCAGGGCTTCCCAGACCGTCCCCCCGACCAGCGTCAGGCTTGCGGCTTCCAGATGGTCGATATTGTGCGGCTTGCGGGCGACCAATTCGACATCGGCGACATGCTGCTCCGCATAGGAGCCGGGGCCGCCGAAGATCCTGGGCGTGTAGTAGACCTCGTCGCCGATGGCGAACTCACGTACGTCCGTGCCCGTCGTTTCCACAACGCCGGAGACGTCGTAACCGATGATGGCGGGAAGCGGCACGTAATCGGCATAGTCGCCGCGACGGATCTGATAATCCAGGGGATTGATCGCCGTGGCGTGAACCCGCACCCGCACCTGCCGAGGTCCGACCGTCGGCACGGGAACATCGCGCATCTCGAACGCGTCGAAGCCGCCGAATGTGCCGAGGACGATCGCCTTCATGGTTCCGGTCATGCTCTCACCCTTTGCTCAAGCCGATTGATGGGACTGGACGATGGACATCGAAGCGCCGATCGACGGGACCTGCGGGCCTGCGAACTGCACAGGGCGGCGCCGGCGCCGGCATCGAGCACCGTGGCGGTGATGACGCTCGCGGCCGGGTTTCCGGAAATGCGAGGCCATTCGCGATCCCGGCGTGTCGCGGAAGGCGGAACACGGCCGGTCACGACATCGCCGACGCGGACGGGGCAGGGCCGTCGGGCAGCGGAATGAATTCGCGATTGTCGGCGTCGGGCAGCTTCATGCGGCCCGCTTTCCAGTCCGACGCGGCCTGTTCCAGGCGATCCCTGGACGACGAGACGAAGTTCCAGAAGATGAAGCGCTCGCCGACCGGCTCGCCGCCAAGCACCATCACCGTGGCCGGCACGGCCGCCCGGACCCGCGAAGCGCCGGCGCCGACCACCAGCATCTTGCCTGCACCAAAGGTCCGGCCCTCCATCTCGACCTCGCCGGCGGCGACATAGAGCGCGCGCTCGCTGTGACCCGAAGGGATCTCGGCGGTGGCACCGGGGGCCATGTCGAGATGCGCGTAGAACAGCGGCGAATGCGTGCTGGCGCCGGCGGTAAGGCCATAGGCGCTGCCGGCGATCAGGTGACCCTTCACCCCCGTCTCTTCCCACTGCGGCAGGTCATCGCCCGAATGGTGCGAGAAGGCGGGGGCGGTCTCCTCCAATTCGGTCGGCAATGCGACCCAGGCCTGGATGCCGTGGATGCGGTCGCCGACCGCCCGGGCACGCTCAAGCCGCTCGCTGTGCGTGATGCCGCGACCGGCGACCATCCAGTTGACCTCCGCCGGGCGGATCGCCTGCTCATATCCCAGACTGTCGCGGTGCATGATCTCGCCGGAGAACAGGTAGCTTACGGTCGACAGGCCGATATGCGGGTGCGGGCGGACGTCGAGGCCGCGGTCCGCGCCCGCGGCGATGTCGACAGGGCCCATGTGATCGAAGAAGATGAAGGGACCGACCATGCGCCGCTTGGCGTAGGGCAGCACCCGCCCGACCTCGAACCCGCCGCCGAGATCGCGACGCCGCTGATCAATGACCATTTCGATCATGTTCGTTCTCCTTGATCGTCGAGGTTCGCCCGCACCATCGGAGCGACTTCCGTTCCGAGCAGTTCGATCGAGCGCTTCATCGCTGCCGTTTCCAGCGACGCGGTGCTCATCTGGAAGGTGATGCGCGCGAGGCCTCCCAGGACCTCGCTGGCGCGCCGGATCTTGGCGGCGACCGTCGCGGGCGCGCCGACGAGGAATGCGCCGTCGGGCCCGGCCATGGCGTCGAACTGCGCCCGCGTCGGCGGCGACCAGCCGCGCTCGCGGCCGACGGTCGCGGTCAGGTGCGCCCAGCCGGGAAAGAAGGCGTCGGCCGCCGACGCGTCGGTTTCGCCGACGAAGCCCATGGCGTGGACACCCACTTTGAGCGCGGCCGGATCATGTCCGGCCCGCGCGCCGGCTTCGCGGTAGAGATCGACGAGCGGCCGAAAGCGCTCGAACGTGCCGCCGATGATCGCGACCATCAGCGGCAGCCCGAGCACGCCTGCGCGGGCGAAGGATTGCGGCGTGCCGCCGACCCCGATCCAGACCGGCAGCCGATCCTGGTGCGGACGCGGGAACACGCCCTGACCGCTGAGGTCAGGGCGAAAGCGGCCCTGCCAGCGCGGATGACTGGTCTCGCCGAGCTGCAGGAAGAGGTCGAGCTTCTCGGCGAAGAGATCGTCATAGGCCTGCGGATCGAGACCGAAGAGCGGGAAGGCCTCGCCAAACGACCCCCGGCCGACGACCAGTCCGGCGCGTCCCTTCGAGATCAGGTCGAGCGTCGCGAATTCCTGGAACAGGCGCACCGGATCCACAGCGCTCAGCACCGTCACCGCGCTGGTGAGCCGGATGCGGCTGGTGCGTGCGGCCGCGGCGGCGAGGATGATCGCCGGCGCCGAGTCGAGAAACTCGGCGCGATGGTGCTCACCGATGCCGAAGACGTCGAGGCCAACCCTGTCCGCGAGCACGACCTCCTCGAGAAGATCTTCCATGCGCTCGGTCGCGGACAGCAGCAGGCCCGTTCGCGGATCAGGAAGGATGGCTGCGAAGCTGTCGATGCCGATTTCCATTGCGATCCTTCATGCTCATGTGTTGCGGCGCGAATATTTCCGCGCCGCTGTCTCGGCAGCGAGGGCCGGATGCCGGGAACGTCGCGCGGTGCCCGGCCTCTCGCCACCGGGTCCGGTCAGACGCCCGGCGACTGCCCGGCCGGCGCAGGGGTGTTGAGCAGTTGCTGCTCCCACATGTACGCCACACCGCTGCCGCCGACATGGTCGATCATGACCTGGGTCAGCGGGCCTGCGCTGTCGACGCGCGCCCAGTCGCGCTGCCATTCGGCGGCAAGCGCAACCCAGGTCATCATGTTGATGCCGGCGGCGATCATGCGCTGAATGGCCACCTCATGCGCCTCGACCGAGGTGCCGCCGGACGCATCGGTGATCACCGTCACGTCCCAGCCTTCGCCGGCCGCCTGGATCGCGGGCATGGCGACGCAGATCTCGGTCCACAAGCCGGCGATGATCAATTGCTTGCGCCCGGTCGCCTTGACCGCGTCGACGACCTTCGGGTCTTCCCACGTATTGATGAAAGTGCGGTCGATCACCTCCTGGCCGGGGAACACGTCGGTGACATGCTTGAAGATCAGGCCGCCACGATCCGCGATCACACTGGTCAGGATGGTCGGAACGCCGAAGACCTTGGCCGTCTTCGCCAAAGCGGTGGTATTGTTGACCACGGCATGCGGATCATGGCTGTTGAGATTGGCCAGCTGGTAAGGCTGGTGATCAATCAGGACGAGGACGGAATCCTCGGGACGAAGAAGCGAGTCGAGGCCGTTGCGGAAGGTCATGACGGGTCCTTGGCTGCAGTTGCACGGGGTGGTTGCGGGCGGACGCTGAAGGGTGTCGCCGAACGCGCATTTGCCATCGTCGATATCGCTACGGTAGCGTCACAACGTGACGTGCTGTGTTGCGCATCGGGGAACACGAGATGGATATCGAGGAGCTGCGCACATTCGTGGAGGTTGCGGACGCGGGCGGCGTCACGGCGGCTGCCCTGCGTCTCGGCATATCCAAGTCGATCGTCAGCCGGCGGCTGGCACGGCTGGAGGCGGATCTTGGCATCCAGCTGCTGGCGCGCACCACGCGTGGTGCCGCGCTGACCGAGGCCGGGATGACGTTCCGGGATCATGCCGCGAAGGTCTGCGCGGAAATCGACATCGCCCGGGAAACGATCCTGCCGGAGGGCGAACTGCGCGGCAGCTTCCGGGTCGCCGCACCTTTGACCTTCGGCCCGACCCATTTCGCACCCGTGCTCGCGGAGCTGGCGCGGCTCAACCCCAGGTTGCAGGTTCGATCATGCTACACCGACCGCTTCGTCGATCTGATCGCGGAAGGGTTCGACTGCGCGATCAGGGTCGGCCATCTCACCAGCTCCAATCTGCTCGCGAGACGGGTGGGGCAAACGCCTGCCGTCTATGCCGCGGCGCCCGCCTATATCGCGCGGCACGGCGCCCCGGAGACGCCGGAGGAGTTCGGCGCCCACGAAGTCGTGATGCAAGGGAATGAAACCTGGCTCGCGATCGATGGGGACGAGGTCATCCCATTGAAGCCGCACGGGCGGTTCAAGGCCGACAACGCCGTTGCGCTCGTCGCGGCCGCGCTTGCCGGCATCGGCGTTGCCGGCCTCCCCACAGAATTGGTCACCGACCATCTGGCGTCTGGAGCGCTGGTCCCCGTGATGACGCGCTATCCTCCGCCGATCCTGGGAGTCTACGTGGTGCGGCCGCCGGGGCAGCATCCCGCCCGCAAGGTGAGGGTGCTGACCGAGATGATGATCGAACACTGCCGCAACCTCTGACGGTGCGCATGCCGCGAAATCAGCGGCGTGGAAGAGGCGGGTATGATCGGCGGGGAGGGCGAAGCGCTCGCGCAAAGAGTCGCGGTACGGTTGAACGCCGGCCGGCCGCTCGGAAGCGGCGGTTGGATCGACCGGCAGGAGGAGGACCCGGGGTCTTCAACCCACGCCCGGCTTCAGCGCCGCGAGGCTCGCGGCGAGTTCGGCGCTCCGGAACGGCTTGGTCAGCCGGGGAAGTCCGGCCTCGATACCCTCGGCGTCCGCGTAGCCCGATATGATCAGTATCGGCAGGTTCGGCCTCCGGGCGCGAAGCTCGTGCGCCAGCTCCGCGCCGCTGATTCCCGGCATCAGGTGATCGGTCACGACGAGGTCCGGTGCCAGACCCTCCTCGATCAGCCGTTTGGCCTCTTCCGCGGATCCTGCTTCCACGACCTCGTAGCCCATGTCGATCAGCATGTCGGCCGTGCTCATGCGGACCAGATCCTCGTCATCGACAAGCAGCGCTTTGCCCATGGCCCGAGCCGGCGCGACTTCACGAAGAATTCGGTCTTCCGCGTCGGCGCTTACGGAGCTGATCGGCAGCCAAAGGTCGATCGTCGTACCCTCGCCCAGGCGGCTTGCGATCGCCAGGCGGCCGTTCAGCTGGAGAGCGAGGCCGTGCACCATCGACAGACCGAGCCCGGTACCCTTGCCGATGCCCTTGGTGGAGAAAAAGGGCTCGACGGCGCGGGCCAGAGTCGCCTCGTCCATACCGGTGCCGGTATCGCGCACGGACAAGCGGATGTAATGCCCCTGGCGCAAACCGGACCGGTCTCCTGAGCGGACCGACGCCCGGGCGGCCGAAATCGCCAGGACTCCGCCTTCGGGCATGGCATCGCGCGCATTCACCGCCAGGTTCAGCACCGCCATTTCGAGCTGGTTGGCGTCTGCGACAGCCGGCGGCAGATCGTCCGGCAGCTCGACCCGCACATCGATATTGGGACCCGAGGTGCTGGCGATGAGCTCGGCCATGTCGCCGACCAGCCGCTTCACGTCCACGGCGCCGGCTTGCAGCGGCTGGCGCCGCGCGAACGCAAGCAGGCGCTGCACCAGGGTCTTGGCACGTTCGGCCGACTGCAGCGCGCCGTCGATCAGCCGTCGCTCACGCTCGTTGCCGATGCCCTTGCGAGTCAGCATGTCGAGCGAGCCGATGATCGGCGCCAGCAGGTTGTTGAAATCGTGCGCAACGCCGCCGGTGAGCTGGCCCATGGCTTCCATCTTCTGCGATTGACGCAGTGCCTCCTGCGCCTGCTTCAGCTCGGTGATGTCGCGGCCTTCGGCGACCAGCCAGATCGGCTCGCCATGTTCGGCCCGCACCGGCTTCAACGAGAAATCGACAATCGCGCGCACCTCGCCGGCACCACGCATCTCGTGCTCCTCCCGCACCGTCTCGCCGGCTGCCGCGCGCCGGATTCCGAGTTCGACCGCGTCTTGCAGGGCAGGATTGTCCCGCATCGGCGCGGCGCGCCAGAATGGTTTGCCAATGATGTCGCCGGGCTCGATCTCACTCCAGGCGAGGGCGGTCTCGTTCACCTCCACCACGATGCCGTCGGGCGTCAGCAGCGCCATGAATTGAAGGGCGGAGTTGAAGATGCCCTGAAAGCGGCGCTGGCTCTCGCTGAGCTCGGCCGTGCGATCGGATACGCGCTTTTCGAGCGTCTCGTTCAGCTCCCGGAGCCGGACCTCGTCAGCCTTGCGCGCCGTAATTTCGAGGGCGGTGCCGACGACCCGGCTACAGGCTTCCTCGGCCGTGAACCGGCCGCGCCCCTTGGCCGAGATCCAGCGAACGACGCCATCCTCCCTGCCGATGGTGCGATACTCGACGTCGTAAAGGGCCCGCTTCGCGGGGTCGCACGCAGCCGTGAATGCCGCTCCGACCCGCTGCCGGTCATCGGGGTGAAGCCCGCCATAGAAATCGGCCATCGTCACGGGCACATCCGGCGAAATGCCGAACATCGCCTTCAGGCGAGGCGGCCAGATCAGCAGATTGTTGACCAGGTCGACGTCCCAGAAGCCGACCTCCGCCGCCTCCGTCGCCAGGCGTAGCCGTTCCTCATTGTCCTGGAGGCGCGCCTCGGCCTCCTTCCGATCGTGGATGTCGACCGAAGCACCGAACCAGCGGAGGATCTCGCCCGTGTCCGGATCGTGATGGGGCTCGCCGCGGACCAGGAACCAGCGATACTCGCCCGTCCTCGATCGAATGCGGTGCTCGACCGAAAAGGTCTTGCCGGTGCGAAGCGACTCCTCGAAGGACGCTATCGTTGGCGCCTGATCGTCCGGGTGGACGTGGTCCGCAGCCACGGCGGCGGCCGTCGTCGGCTCGTAGGGAATGCCGGTATAGTCGGTCCACTGCCTGTTGAAGAATTCGGCGCGGCCGGCGGCATCGGTGATCCAGACGATCTGCGGCACCGCGTCCGCCATCAGCCGGAACCGTGCTTCGCTTTCGCGCACCGCGGCTTCGGCCTCGTGCTCGGAAGTCCGGTCGCGGAAGATCTTGAGATAGCCTCCGCCGGGCTGGTCGAGCCGCATGGTCAGACCGGAGCCCCAGAACCGGCCCCCGTCCTTCCGAAGGTGCCAGCGCTCGTTGAGCGAGCGCCCGTCGCTCATGGCGCGATTCAGCTCATGGTCGGGAATGCCCTGCGCCTTGTCCTCGGGCGTGAAGAAGAAGTCTCCCGCGCGCCCGATCGCCTCGTCGGGGGAGAAGCCGGTGATGCGCTCGGCGCCGCGGTTCCAGCCGGTGACGACGCCGTGCTCGTCGACGGACACGATCGCGAAATCCTCCGCTCCCTCGACGATCTGTCGGTAGCGCGCCTCGGAGGCGCGCTCGCGCTCGTCGGCAAGCCTCGCCGCCGTGACGTCCCGGGAAACCGACAACAGCTTCTCGGGCGCCCCGTCACGGCCGTTGATCGGGCTGACGATCACGTCCCACCAACGGGGACTCCCCTTCATCGTAGTCGCGAAGCCCTGGAAACGTCCGGTTCCGCCGCGTTTCGCCTCCTCCACCGCGGCAACCGCCTTGGCATGCTCCTCGCCGGTCCAGAAGTCCGTCCAGCAAGACCCCTGGATCGCGTCGAAATCGTCGACCTCCATGACGCACATGCCGCCCTCGCTCATGAACTCGAGACGGGCGTCGAGCGAGAGGACCTTGATGCAATCGGCCGAGGCCGAGAGGATGCGGCGATTGAACTCCTCGCTCGCACGCTGCGCCTCCTCAGCGCGCTTCTTGTCGGCGATGTCGCGAAAATAGACCGATAGCCCGCCGTCCTTGGTCGGATAGATGCTGGCGTCGATCCAGCGTCCCAAAACCGGCGAGATGGTCTCCAGCTGAACGACGGTTCGATCCGCGGAGGCGCGGAGATGCGCCTGGTGGGCCTCGGACCCGACGGCCTGAGGAAACTCGTCCCAGAAGACGTTGCCGAGCAGCGCCTCGCGTGCGCGTCCCCACATTTCTTCCGCCTTGCGGTTGACGTAGGTGAAGCGCCACTCGCGATCGACGGCGTAGAAAGCGTCCGAGATGCTCTCCAGGATCTCGTCCTTGCGCGCCGACATGACAAGAAGGTCGGCACCGGCGATCCGCAACCGATCGATGATCGATTGCCGGTCCCGCGCGAGGGTTTCGCTCGCGGCTGCCTCGCCGCGCAGTTTGATGATATCGGTGATGTCCGCCACCTGGTGCATCACCGCCGTTAGACGGCCGTCAGGCGCCAGAACCGGCGTGTTGATGGGGCTCCACCACCGTTCGACGAACGTCCCGTCGGCGTCCTTCACCGCGTAACGCTGGATCGGCATGATGTCCGCGGCGCCTGTGGCGACGACTCGTTCAAGGGAGGCGGCGAGATTGCGCGCGCCATCCGCTGCCGGATCATCGGGGTCGTCGGGAAAAACGTCGAACAGTCTGCGTCCGACGGTTGCCTCCCGCGTCGTGCCGGTAACCTCCAGACGGGCATCGTTGGCGGCGATGATGATCCATTCGGGCGGCGCCACGACCAGCAGCGGCGTGGGGGCGGCGTCGAACAGCGTTCGGTAGTCGATGGCGAGCGCCGAGAGGGCGGCCTTCGGCATCGCCGTCCCGGTTGCGTCGGCGCTCTGATCGTCCTGGAATTCGTCGGCAGCGGTCAAAGATCACGCCCTCAGATGCATATGCGTTGAAAAAGCCGGTCGTCGCCGCCCATAGGAGAACGACCGGAGTGCGGCCATAGGTCCTCTCCAGCGGTGCGGGAGGAATCGGGCGCGTGTCGATATCTCTTTGAAGCCACGGGCTTATAGACGAGCGAACGGGGAGCGACCGTTGTTCCGTGCGCGGGGCGAAAGGGCGGCTTTCCGCGTCCAGGATGGGCCGATCGCCGGGATCATGGCGACAGTGCATCAACTGCATTGGTCTCAGGCCTCGGACCGCGCTCTTGAAGGTCGGCTGCCGGCGATGGTCACGCCGAGTCAGGTGGCAAGAAAAGCCGGGACGAGGGGCCATCCCGCGAGCACTTTCAAACTTTCTGCCTTTGGTGAATTGTCAGCGTAACTCGAGCCGCGAACGATCGCCGTTGGTCCGCCGCCGGTGCAAAGCGTTGACCGACGCGATCGCTGCGCGCGATCGCGCCCGATGCGGTGCGATGCCGGCTCCGGTCACATCCGGCGTGAAGCGCACGCGGCGAGAAGAGCGTCCACGGCTGCGAAGCGCGCGGTGAGACGGGGATTGGCGAGCGGCTGCATGCGGTAGATCTGTTCCCCGCGATCGTTGCGCAGGGTGATGCTGATCGGCTGCCGGAAGCGTCGCGCCATTTCTCGCCAGGCGACGAGCTCGGCGAAGTCTTCCGGCGCCGCAGCGGTCGCGTATAGGGAGACGAACGGGCTTTCGGCCAGGGACCCGTACAGCCCCGGCGCAGCCGCGATTGGGATCCTGGGAGCGCGCCGGAAGAGTGTCGACGCGATCGGCATGCTTGCCCAGGACGGGTGAAGGGAGGTGCGATCCAGCCAGATGGACGCGGTGAACCGCGGGTCCAGTCGGCTCGTCAGGGACAAGGCGTGGTCGACGACATGCGTCGCCTCGTGAAGAAGGACATAGTCAAGGGCGCTTCCCGGCGCTTCGACGGCCACGCTCACTCCGGAGCCGTCGTCGGCGAAGACCGCACGTTCCTTGGTCGTCAGGAACTCCGAAAGCGGCTCGTCGAGGATCCCGGCCCGCAGGGTGAGATCGAAGACGGGAAAGCTTCCTTCGTTGACCTTCGCGGTGAGCCCGTTGCCGGCCCCGGCAGGAACATCGATGAAGCTGAGATGCCGCAGATGCGCGTGCAATTTTCGCCGGTGCACTTCGGGGAGGCCCAGCAGCGCCTTTTCGATCCTTTCCTTTTCGGCAGCATTCAACCGATAGGGTCGTGCGGATGCGACGCCTGACTCGACGTATTGCCGAATGGCCTCCGGCGACGGCGGACGGAGGCGGGAAAGCAGCGATGTGCCCGGATCGACGCCGTCGCGCGCCCGGTTCGTGTGGGCGTCTGCGATCGGGCCACGGCACGCATCGGCGGCAAAGGCCTGCGTCGGAAGCAGCAGCAGGGCTGCCAGGGCAGCGCAACGGAGGATCCGCGTGCTTCTCCGGCCTTCGTGGAACAGGTTCATTCCGTTTCCTTCACTCGCAGATCGGCTCCGTCGATCGTTGGCGCCGCCACTGAGGGGAGCGCCACGTGCGTGTTCCCCTTCGGATTGCGTCTATGCAGGAACGGGTTCGAATTGAACGACTGGAAGCTGCTGCCGTTCGCCTGCGTTGCATTTGCAACGCGATTTTGCGCTGCACGGGCGCAGTCCGGCGACCCAGCTTCGCTGGCACGGCATCGGGTTTGGTTCGACGAACGCACGGGAATGGAGCGTGCAACGGGAATGGTGCTCATCCCTAGATCGCCAGCGTCCACGGAGCGCGGCAGTCGATCGGGGCGTCTCAGCGGCCTTATGGTCCCGCCACTCGATTGCGCGGAGGTTTGTCTTGGAGGGTGTCGACGAAAATGCGTCGGATGCGGCGTCGCCGGGATGGGACGCAATCACCGGCGCGCTGGCGGGCCTTTATCCGGATCAGGAACCTCGCCACTTCGGGCCCGTCATCCGCTACCGGCTGGGTGGGCCGGATCCGCTGGACGGCTTCAGCGCCTGGAAACGGCTGGAGCCGGTGCCCCACTGGCACATCGTGACCTACGGCTTCTCGGAACTCTACGAAAAGGAAAGCGACGACCCCGAGGTCAGCGGCTTCGGCTTCGAGCTGACGTTCCGCCCCACCTGCGATCCCGCGGAGGAGGAACCGCCGATGTGGGCCCTGGACTTCCTTCAGAATCTGGCCCGCTACGTGTTCGACACCGGCAACGTCTTCAAGGATGGCGACTGGATGCCGATCAACGGTCCGATCACGCGTGACCGGGAAACGGCTCTTCGCTCGATCGCCTTCGCCGAGGATCCCGAATTGCCGGCCCTGAGCACGCCGTCCGGCACGGTGGCATTCCTGCAGGTGGTGGGACTTACCGAAGATGAGGAGGGTGCCGCCAAGCTGTGGAAGACGGCCCGGCTGCTGGACGTGTTCCGCGCCCGCCTGCCGCTGCTGGTTTCGGATCTAGATCGCGACTCCCTTCTGACCGATCCGGATGTGCGGCGGACCGTCGAGGAGGGATCCGCCCGCGATGGCTCTTCCACCGGTTACCTGCTGACCGAGCTGCTGAGCTGGAAGCGGCGGAGGCGGCTTCTGGGCGGACCGGTTTATGAGGTCATGGTGGGGTCGCAGCAGGTGGAGGAGCTCACCCGATTGCTGCCGCGGCGGCTGCCGTTCGGACGGTCGCTCCGCCTGGCGGGGGATTCAGGAGAACAAATATTGTTCGAACCCGGCGAGCAGGACGAGATCGCCGAGGCGGAGGGGGCCCTTGCGGTTCGCCTGACGCCGGCAACGGCGACGGCTCTTTCCGCTACGTTGCTTGCTCGCGCGGGCGACTATGCGGTGCCGGGTTTGCCTGTCACCTGGAGGGTGAGGCAGACCACGATCGGCCCGTGATGAGGCCAAACCGGGGCAGCGGTGGTTTTCGGCGCGCTGCAATTGGGTGTGCGAAGAGTGCAGGTGCGGAGGGGAGCGGCGCGGACCGGCCGGACCATGGTGCCGCAGGCGCGAGGTTGGAAGCTGAAGGATAAAGGTTCGTTTGGTAAACCGGTAGCGTCATTCCAATCGAGCTGACGCCGGCTCTAACTGGGCGGCAAGGGAGCGTTGGCTATGTTGTTGCTCGCGATCGTGGCTTTAGACCTCTTTGTATCCCTCTACCTTCTTCAGGAATGGGTTCGCGATTGGCTGCGCGGGGCGGGCCTCTGTTTAACTTAGACGCTATCGCAGCCGTCTTGGGGAATGATCGGCTTTCTCAACAAGGAAGCACAGGCCTTTTGATTTACAGTATTCTTTTATCCCTTGTTCCGGTGTCTTCTCTGATTACCACGAGTGCGTGCGTCATACTCATTTTGCTTAGAAGATACCAAGAAGGCGCCCTGTTCTCGATTGTCGTTCTTCTGGTCACGGTCTCGGTGATCTGGCAAGCGTTCATCAGTTTGATGTTTTACCTTTCCTGAATTCGCGACGGCCGTTGTGGATGCTCTGGACTTGGATGGGCCGGTGATTAACTCAATCGGCGCGGCTTGCGGTGACACGTACGAAAGCTCCGTGCTTGCGTTGTCGAGGTGGCGTTCTAGATTCCGGGCATGTCACGGCTGCCGAGCATGGCTTTGTCGTTCGGCATCATCTGACGCAACCGGGCATCCGGCGCGAGTTCCGGTGACGGGTTCCACTGACAGTGCATCGATGCAGCGCCCCCTCCCAATGCATGACCTGAGCGCTTGAAGGCCTCCGCCTTCGCCTGGGGGACCCAATTGATCACTGTCACCGGAACCCGGGCTCTACCTGCGCCGGCGCCAACGACGTCGGAAAGGCTCCGTTTCGTCCAAGAACAACAATGCGCGTAGAGGCGCTATGACGAAAGCCACCAGCACGAAGGCCCCGGCAACGCCGATGTTCGTGCCCATGCGTGCCCATATCCGTCTCAACGGGATCTCGGCGCGCGGCGAAACGTGATCGGCTCACCCGGGGCGAATGCAGATTCAGGCAGGCAACTCGTCTCCATCGCCCCCGCCGCTTCAGCCGTTTGCGTGACGGCCGCGACCAGATCGGCATTGCCGTCGCAGCTGCCGACAAAACCGAGCGAGTAGAGCCCCTGGCCCTCGAAGCCGTGGGTTGTAACGCGGCCGCTGAGAGGTGTGCCAAGCAATTTGCTCTGCATGGCGGAAAGCAGGTCTGTCTCCCTGTCTACCGGCAAGCGAGCCAGCACCAGGCTTCGCGCTGCCGGAGCCACGCGCTCCGGTTCTGGCGACGCGGGTGCGCAGCCGGTCCCCACTAACGCAACAAGTGCAACGGCATGCGAGAGGCGCTTCATTGGCCCGTCACTCTTGCAATCCAACGCTGGATCAGTCCAGGCTCGGAGCCGACCAGGTCCACCACACCAAAACCATTCTGGTACCGCCGAACGCTGACAGCATCCTCGACGGGGAGGTACACCATCAAATAGTTGAACCCGGTGGCCATGCCCGCGCCCCGTCCAATGCCCGGCGGAGAGCCGGCGCCGGTCGCGCGACCTTGTGAAGCACGCTTGCCACCAACCCCGCCGTGGTGGCGGTGCGAGCGAAAATTGAGTGACCAGGCGACTACTGCCGAAGGCACTTTGCTCTCGTAAACCTGCGGACGTGCCTCGCCGAGTGTAAGCTCAATCGTTGGCGCACGACGAACACCGTTCATCGCCACCGAGACCGGAACAGGATAACGGTTCACGACCCGGCGCTCGAGGAATTCACGCTGCAGCCCCTCACGCGTAGTTGCGATCGCTACCGGCCGGCTGTCCTGGGTGGTTGGACGGGAATTGAGGTCATAATCAAATTCATGTTTACCCCAGTCGAGCGCCCATGTCTCAACTGCTATACTGCGGCCTGCAGTGAAGTAGAGATTTTCGCCAGGATTCACGATGCGGAACTGTTGAAATGCCTTGCCGTCAATCACCCGAGTGGCGCCTGCCATACCCCAGCTCCCCGATTTGCTCTGCAAATACGCGCGACTACGCGAAAGGTTCATCCTTCTCTCGCGGCTCCGGGATACGATAGCTGACTTCCAGATCGGTGATCCGACATCCATCTGTGCACGGAGCGGCTGCGGTGCTTGAGGCCGTGCTCTCCCTCTCGTCGGTGAACCGAGTTGAGCATTATGTCGTCGGAGCCTCAATGTCCCCGGAGCTTCAAAGCTCCCGGCCACATTCCATTGGCCTTCCGAACCGACCGGCCGCTCAGCGACGAGGCCTTCAAGGCTAAGCTGCAGACGATCCCATCGAATACGCCATCGAGATGGACCAGGCGACCTGCGCAAGGGGGAGCATGATTCCGATGCAGGAGAGGGTGCCCCACGCCGCAAAGCCGAAGCGGCGTGACCGGAGATCGCCGACAGTTTTGACTGCCAGATAGGCAAGCGCAGTAAGCGTGGGCAGCAAAGCGGCGTAGAGCATGGGCCTCATTTCGATGAGAGGCTCGGAGAGCCTCTGCGGTTCCTGAAGTCGAGTCAGGGCCCATATTGGCGTATGCGAGACAGGAACGCCATATGGTGCTAAGCTATTGAGCTTCCGGTGACAGTGCATCATCTCGGCACCCGACGCTCTATGCATGCCTGATCGCTTGAAGGTCGCCGCCGCTATGTTCCCGGAAACGCAATTAGTGCACTGTTGTCACCGGAACCTCAATTGATGCACTGTCACCGGAACCGATCCGATCGCCATTACGGCGGTCCGGAAGAAGGAGGCTGGTGGTACGATTGCGGCACTTTCGTTCGCGTGCTCGGCTTCCACCTTGACGAAGATCGAGCGAACCAGCTCGCAGCTTGCGCCAATCGGCTCCTCGAGGTGGTCCAGCGCCGGCGCCGCCAGGTTGACTCCGTTCTCTACGACGGCGGCCGCCACCGTGTGATCGCCTTCAACGGGTTGCCGCCCGCGCAATTCCCCACCGAGCGCCCGCACTACGAGTGAAGAGGCGCCGCCACCACCATCATCCTTGAGAGGACCCTTCAATGCCGAAGCTGCGTCCCGCCACCTTTCGTCAGAGAATGGCCCTCAGATCTGCGATCTCGCTCCTGAAAGCCGCCGCGGAGTTCACTGCCTTTGCAGGCAGCCCGAAGACCACGGCCCGCATTCGGTCTGCCCTGAAGAGCGCCGGCGGCGCCGAACGTCACATGGACCGCAGGCTGCTGGGCCACACGGAGCATAGACTGGAAGGCGGGTTGTGTGACACACTGAGGATCGATGACGAAGAGATCCTGCTTTGTCACGTGAACGGACGTATATGTGACAACCCAGATCGGTTACGCCCGGGTGTCCAAGGCAGACGGTAGCCAGGTCCATGCCTGGCGCCGCAGCGGTGGGCGAGTGGGGCGGTCCGTGGGCTGATGTCAGCCATGATACTGATTAAGCTTCCGTAGGTTGGCTTTGTGCAACATGGTAAGAAGGAACGGCCATGAAGTTTCTCGGACGGAATGCGGATTTTAGGCTGCATATGGAACGCGCTGGACTCGCCTATAGCGGTACCGATCCAGTAATTACCGGCACACCTGCCGATGACCATCTAACAGGCATCTCAACCACCTCTGCCCAGGTACTGCGAGGCTTGGCTGGCGACGATTATCTGGCCTTGCCCGAGAACTTCGGCGGGGATGCGTACGGATCTTCTGGCGACGACGAACTGCATGGCGCAGATTTCAGTAACTTCAGTGGGCCGATAACCAATCGGCTTTTCGGTGAAGCAGGCAACGACTTGCTCTTTGGTGGCAATGCAAACGCCTACGCTGTGGTTAGAAACGAAATGGATGGTGGCTCGGGGAACGACACGCTTCAGGGCGGCGGGCGAACAACGGCTTACGCAAATGTGACCAACGTAATGCACGGTGGCGCAGGCGAAGACCGCATCCTCGGTGCTGATGGCGCCACGAACCAAGCGTTTGGCGACGCCGGCAGTGACGTAATCACGGGCGGCAACACCTATGGCGGTACCGGAAGCCCCTTCGACGCCGTGAATGATCTACACGGCGGCGCGGGTGACGACACTATCACAGGCGGGGGCGGGAATGGCCGCAGCACAGCGACAAACACGATCAACGGCGATGCAGGAAATGATACGCTGACTGGCGGCAGCGCTGATCCGTTCAATAGTGTATCGAACACGATTCTTGGTGGCGCTGGTAACGACCTCATCAAGGGCGGTAGTGCTTCGGGGCCAGCCGGGGTGACTAATGACCTAGATGGCGGTGCAGGCAACGACAGGCTTGTTGGGGGTGACAGCGACGACGTAGCTACTGTCAGGAACACGTTGCATGGCGGCGCAGGTAACGACGTCCTAGTAGCGGGTTCGAACGGTGGGGAGCTTTTCAGTCCAAGCGCCGGCAATTTCGACGATCTGTGGGGCGGGGCCGGCAATGACACTTTTGTATTCCGGCCGTTCAATCATCACGACACAATCCACGATTTTGCTCACGGCAAGGATCTAATCGATCTCACCGCATTCACTCAGTACGATGAACTAAGTGACCTGAACATCACCTCTAACGCAGGCAACAGCATCATTGATTTCGGAAACGGCAACGAGGTCACTTTGCTTGGGGTGAGTTCGTTGAACGCTAACGACTTCGTCTTTTTCCACCTCTGATCTCCTCCGCTTTCGCCGGCGTAATGTTGTTAAGAGCGCGTTTGAGAAGGATTCCCAAAGCGGCTTTAGTGTGATTCATAGGTTGTCGGACCAACGAAGCGAGCCGACGCCCGATGCCGAAGAGGAGGCCGCCTGCGAGGCGGCGCTACGAGACCCAACTGACCGACGTACAGTGGGAGGTGATCGCGCCGAGGATACCGGTGACAGTGCATGATTTCGACACCCGACGATCCATGCATGGCATGAGCGCTTGAAGGTCGCCGCCGCTATCTTCCAGGGGAATCCAATCAGTACACTGTCACCGGAACTCGTCCTGTCACCGGAACTCGTCCGACGCCAAAGAAGAGCAGCCCGGTACCGGTACACCGGTATCGGTAAAACAGCCTCCTGTAGCCCATTCGCAGGATTCATCGACCGGGCCAGCGGACATGACGAGCCGCTCGTCTTCCACCGCCGATACGGGCTTTCGTCCCGGTCCGGCACTCCGGCGCGCGCGGCCGCGTTGGGGCTTGCAGCGCCACCGGGCGTGATCAACGCCAGGAGACAGTTTCGTGCGCATCAGGCTCAAGCCGATAGACCAACAGACGATCGTCATCACCGGGGCGAGCAGCGGCAACGGCCTCGCAGCGGCGCTGGAGGCGGCCCGCCGCGGCGCTGCCGTGGTGCTGGTGGCGCGGAACGGCAAGAGCCTGGAGCGGATCGAGCGCGACATCGTCGCTTCGGGCGGCCGGGCGACGAGCGTCGCGGTCGACGTCGCCTCGCGCGGCGCGGCGGAGGAGATCGTCGCCAAGGCAGTCGCTGACTTCGGAGGCTTCGACAGCTGGGTGAACAATGCCGCCGCGGGGGTCTACGGAACGCTTGAGCAGGTTCCGGTGGAGGACCATGAGCGGATCTTCGCGGTCAATTATTTCGGCACCCTCTATGCCTGCCTCGCGGCCGCACGGCACCTCAAGGAGAGGGGCGGCGGGGCGATCGTCAATGTCGGCTCGATCCTGGGCGACAGGGCGATCATCCAGCAGGGTCCGTATTCCGCCAGCAAGCACGCCATCCAGGGGCTCACGGACACGCTGCGGATGGAGCTCGAGCATCAGGGCGCCGGGATCTCCGTGACCCTGGTCAAGCCGGGCGGCTGCGGCACGCCGTATCCCGAGCATGCCCGCAACTACATGGACAACCCGCCGCGGATCCCGCAGCCGCTCTATCACCCGGATATCATCGCCGATGCGATCCTGTTTGCGTGCACGCACCGCAAGCGGTCGATCTATGTCGGCGGGGGCGGGGTCGCCGCGTCGCTCGTCGGCCAGCTCGCGCCGCGGATTACCGACCTGGTGATGGAGGCGATCGGCACGCGCATGCAGCAGGAACCGGGCGACGCCGGCGATCCGGCGATGCGGGACAATCTTTATCGGCCGAAGGCCGATGGCGAGGTAAGCGGCACGCAGAAGAACTGGGTGCGGAGGTCGAGCGTCGCGGTGGCGCTGCAGAAGCCCTCGCGCGGGATGTGGCTTGGGGCTGCGGCAGCGATCGGAGCCGCCGCCTTGGTCGCCGCTCGGATCGGGAAGGCGGGCGAAGCCGAACGGTAACCGCCGGCGGGGCGTTTAGGGCATGATAGCAAATTCGCTCATTAGAATCCGGTATCCATCGGATGTACAATCGGTTCTCTTCCGGGACACCGTGCTCTCCTCCGTCTGTACCCGGCCGACGTGAGCCGAGTTTGAGTATTTCCGCTGAACTACATGTCCTCCGGCTTTCAGGGCCATGGAAGACGAATCGTTGACCAGGACCGTGGTTCTCCGTCATTTTGCCAGCTGAGCCGCGGTCGGTAACGCCGTACAGTCCAGGGTGCGCTTCGGCGCCGGCATTGGACGCCGCGGACTTCATCCGTTTGCGAGCTTCACGGTCGCTTCTCAGAGTTGGTGTAGCAGCCGCATTCTGCGAGAGGCGGGGCCACTATCAACTCCTCATGGGGACCGTCACCGAACCGCGTAAATCATCCGCTGGGCAAGTCGTGGGTCATTTGTAGAGCCCGAACCTCCAGTGGCGCAGCGAACAGCTCCCTTCATCATCCTAACCCGAGGATGGCCGCTGCGGGTCTCTCCTCCCGGATGATGGTTGAGGGTCTAACCCCGGCGGACTCCGATTGCCCGCATCGTCTCAGATTGGCGGGTCCAGAGCCACTGCCAAAGATCCAGCGCCGTGTCAGCGACCGTGCCAGCGCACGCCTCGCCTCACCGGGCGATGCGCTCGATATCGACGATGTTGGTGATCAGCCCGTTCTCGACTTGATAAGCGGTAATCTCGTCTACCGTCTTGCCGCCGGCGAGGCCGGTGACGCGATCATGTACGACGACCTTGTCGCCGAGGGTCATGCGCGCGAGCGTCTCGACATGCAGATCGGGGTTGGCGGCAAAGGATTTGGCATAAGCCTGCGGGTTGTGGGCGAGCCCTTCCGACGCCAGCTCGCCGGGGAAGCGACTTGCGAATTGCGGGATGGTAGAGGCCGAGGAAGCGCTCCGGATCTCCCTGGTTGGCCGGGTTCGTAGAGGGCCTCACCACGGCCTCTGGCGCAGGCGGCGATTGCGCAGAGGCAGAGCCTGCGCACACAAGCATGAACACTGCAGCGGCCGTCCAAAATCGCGTGTCACCGAATCCAGCGATTGTATTGCAAACGAACATAAGCAAGTTGTTCGAGGAACAGGGAGCAGCGGGGCGGGTTCTGGGTGCGGAAACATGGAAATGGTAGAGGTGCGCTCAGCCTCGGGCGGCCCATCGATCGGGCTGCATCCCCGCGTTTCTGCCCGGATCGACGTTCCGCGCTCGCGGCGATACCCGGCATTGTCGCTGGGGCAATGCTGGGGGGATGCGATATCCTGTTTCCTGCGCGCGACAGCCTCCGATATCGTGTCCGGCTCGAGGTCGAGACCCCGTCGGGTCTGAGGCAGGGCTCTTCGGTGCTGGAGAGCCGCAACATAAGCGGAGCGACCGGTCTCCTGCGATCTTTCCAATATCCAAGCTCGGACTGCTATGGCGAGGCCGCCATTGTGGATCTGGGAGGAGGGAAACAGCTCTTTGCCGTCCGCGAGGATGCCTACAGCTCAAGGCAGATCTACGAGATGGTTCAGCGCATGCTGGCCTACCCTCCGGATGAGCTGCATCCACCTTTGCCATCCAGTCCTCGGCGCGGCAATTGGCAGGTCGCCTACCCGGAGGCGCGCAAAGCCGAAACGCGGGCGGAGATTCACCGGCGGGACTACCCGCTGCTCGTGTCCTTTCGGGATCGTCGCGATCCGGGCACGATCTATGAAGTCGATCCGGACGATCTCTCCTCTGCCTTTGGCGCAGGGCACAGGCTCCGTCGAATAATCGTGCAAGTGACGTCCGATCCGCTGACGGACGGTCCGGTCCTCGATGCGCTGCCATGGCTGCGTGATGTGAGGGGGTCAATCAACCCGCTGCTTTCCCAAAGCTCCGCCAATCCCGTTGCCAGGCTTGGTAGGCACGCGTTCAGATATATGGACGACGCTTGATGGCTCGGCTCCTCGCGCCCTCATCTCAGGTGGTTCCCATCATGTCACGGACGCTGGAGACCGCCCATGCCTGTGGTTTTCATAAGACGCCGATCGGATCCTCTACCCGGAGGAGGCGGCGAGAAAATACGAAGCTTGCAGACGGTGATCCGGCATTCCTCTGGGACGGGGACACAAGACACCGGGCTTCTCGCCCACGGAGGAAGTGAGGGTTCTGGTGACGGTGCAGCAACTCGGTACCCCTTGAAACAACTTGCGGCGCACGCGGAGCTTATCGTTGTCACCGTGCTGACTGATCTCGAGAGCCGCCCGAACGAAACGATTGATGGTGATCTTAATCGATTTGGCTTTTCTTCTCTCACGCCGTCGGGTGCACGGCCACACTGATTCCTGCATCTTGCAGAGGCACCAATCCCGTCCAGCGCTGGAGGTGGTTAGCCGAGACGCTGGCCGACGTACCGGGTAGCCGGTACTGTGCGCGACCCTGTCGCACATCAGTTCTTTCTATGTCAGAGGGCCTGGGCCAAACCAGCCGGAAAAATCATCGTCAAATGCAATGACGTGCCTGGACCATCTGAATTGTCGAGACGAATTCAGGGGAGGAGACATGCCCGCTCGATGGGCGTTGCGCCCTTCGAGCCCTCCTTACACCGGAATCTCCGTTGTATACTTCACCTGCCGCAGCGCGAAATTGCTCGCCGCGTGGGCGACGCTGGGATGGGCGAGGACGCCGCGCATGACGAAGTGATCGTAATCGGCGACGTCCCTGACCGCGATGCGCAGCAGATAATCCCATTCGCCCGACATCGCATAGCATTCGACGATCTCGGCGCGGGACTGGATGAAGTCCTCGAACTCGGCGCGGGCCTCGATCGTCTGGCGGGTCATGCGGATCTGGCAGAGGACGTTGACGGCACGGCCTAGCGCCTCCGCGCTGGCGAGGCGGACCGAGCGGCCGAGGACGCCGTCTTTTTCGAGCTGGCGAACGCGGCGCCAGACCGAGGCGGCGGACGCGCCGACCTTTTCGGCGAGGGCGGCGTGGCTGAGCCCGGCGTCGCGCTGCAGCTCGCGGATGATTCGGCGGTCGCAGGCATCGAGTTGATCAGTCTGTTTCATGACCGGGCAAGATAGCGCAACGTGCGTTTCAGAACCAGCCCAAGGCGCGCGACCTTAGATAAGCATTTTCACCTGCGCCGACTTAAGCCTAAAGGCATGCCGGGCCTCCGCTGTGGGGGCATGGCAGGAGGGTAAATTGGCGGACGCAGTCACCAACGTTGCGGCAGGTTTGTTCGACGGGCTGGAGGAGCAGAAATCGGATGCGCTTCTGCAGCTGATCGCGCTCTGCAACGCGGATCCGCGCGACGAGAAGATCGACGTCGGCGTCGGCGTCTACCGCGATGCGGCGGGCGGCACCCCCATCTTGCGCGCGGTGAAGGCCGCCGAGAAGATCCTGCTCGAGACCCAGGAGACCAAATCCTATCTCGGATCGGCGGGCGACGCGCGCTTCGTCGACCTGATCAAGCCGATCGTGTTCGGCGAGGCGGCAGCCTCGGACGAGCGCATCGTCGGCGTGCAGACCCCCGGCGGCTGCGGCGCGCTGCGGCTCGGCGCCGAGCTGATCGTCAAGGCCAATCCGAACGCGCGGATCTTCGTCGGACAGCCGACCTGGCCGAACCATCAGCCGCTGATCGAATGCGCCGGCGTCGAGATGGTCAGCCATCCTTATTACGACCGCGCCACCCACGAGATCGCGTTCGACGCGATGATGGATGCGCTCGAGGGCGGCAAGGCCGGTGACCTCGTTCTGCTCCACGGTTCGTGCCACAATCCCACCGGCGCCGATCTCAGCCTCGACCAGTGGCGCGCGATCGCCGAGATCGTCGCACGCAAGGGCCTCGTGCCGTTCGTCGACATCGCCTATCAAGGGCTCGGCAACGGGCTGGAGGAAGATGCCGCGGGCACGCGGCTCGTGGTCGAAGCGGCCGATCAGGCGCTGATCGCGCAGAGCTGCGACAAGAATTTCGGTGTCTATCGCGACCGCGTCGGCAGCCTGTTCGTCAAGGCCTCCGACGCCAGCGGCGCCGGGGTGGTGATGGGCAATCTCTTGAGCCTCGCCCGCACGATGTGGTCGATGCCGCCCGATCATGGCGGCGCCGTCGTCCGCATCATCCTCGACGATCAAGGGCTGCGCGCCGACTGGCGGGCCGAGCTCGACGAGATGTGCGGCCGCATCCGCGCCATTCGCGCGCGGCTTGCCGGCTATGACGAGCGCCTGGCGTACATCAACGATCAGAACGGCATGTTCTCGATGTTGCCGCTGACCAAGGACCAGGTGCTGGCGCTGCGCAAGGACAACGGCATCTACATGGCGGATTCCGCCCGCATCAACGTCGTCGGCCTCTCGGACGAGAGCGTCGAAGGCTTCGCGCGGGCGGTGGTGGAGAAAATGGATGGCTGACGAAGCTCTGGTCGAAAGCGACTTTCGCGCAGAGGCGCCGGATCCCGCTTTCGACTGGGCTCGTATCGCTTACCTGGTCCACGTCAGCCGGGCGATGGACAGGCTGGAGGAAGAGCGGCTCGTTCCCGAGCGCAAGGTCCTCTACCAATTCTCGGCCCGGGGCCATGACATGGCGCAGATCCTGCTCGGATCGCGCCTCACCCACAAGAAGGATGCGGCCTGCGGCTATTACCGGTCGCGGCCACTCCTGCTTGCGCTGGGAGTCCCGCTCGAGGACGCGCTCGGCTCCGGCATGGGCCGGGCAGGGGGCTATTCCGACGGCCGCGACATCGGCGTGGTGTTCAATTATCCAAACCCGACCGGCGCGCCGGCTCTACCGATGTCGGGCGGAGTCGGTGCGCAATATACGCCGACGGCCGGCTGGGCGCAGGCGATCGACTATCACCGCAACGTGCTCGGCAACGAAGCCTATGACGGGGCGATCGCGCTGGTGCTCGGTGGCGATGCCTCGGTCGCGACCGGCGGCTTCTGGGCTTCGCTGACGATCGCGACGACGCAAAAACTGCCGATGCTGTTCTACATCGAGGACAATCAGTTCGGAATCTCGGTGCCCGCCACCTACCAGACTCCGGGCGCGGACATTTCGAAGAATCTGGCGAGCTTTAGCGGGCTCACCATCTTCTCCGGCGACGGCAGTGATCCGGCCGAGGCGGCGCGGCTGGTCGCTGCCGCGACCGCGCACGTGCGGGCGCGCAAGGGGCCGGCTTTGCTCCATCTGCGGGTGCCGCGGCTGCAGGGGCACAGCTTCCAGGATACCCAGGCCTACAAGTCGGAAGAGGTGGTCCGCGGCGAATGGGCGCGCGATCCGCTGCCCAGGCTCAGGGACTTCCTCGTCGGCTCGGTCATGACCGAGCAGCGCTGGAACGGGATCGCGGCCGAGGCCGAAGCCGCGGTCGAGGCGGCGCGCGCGACGGCCGAAGCGCGCGGCGTCGCCGATCCCGCCACCGTGCTCGCCAACGTCTTCTACGAAGGCGAGATGCAGCAGCTCGGCGGGCAATGGACCCACGGCTATCGCGCGCCCAAGAGCCACGAGGATCCGAAACCCGAGGGGCAGCGGATCAACATGGTGACCGCCATCCGCCGCACGCTCGATCACGAGCTGGCGATCAACGAGCGCGTGTTGCTGTTCGGCGAGGATATCGGGCCCAAGGGCGGAGTCCACGCGGTGACGCTTGGGCTGCAGGAGAAATATGGCGCCGGCCGGGTGTTCGACACGAGCCTCAACGAGGAAGGGATCATCGGTCGCGCGGTCGGCATGGCGCTGGCCGGGCTGATGCCGGTGCCGGAGATCCAGTTCCGCAAATATGCCGAGCCGGCGACCGAGCAGATCAACGATTGCGGCACGATGCGCTGGCGGACCAACAACCGCTTCGCCGCGCCGATGGTGCTGCGCATCCCCGGCGGCTTCTTCAAGTGCGGCGATCCCTGGCACAGCCAGACCAACGAGGTGCAGTTCGTCCACAATCCCGGCTGGCTGGTGGCGGTGCCGTCCAATGCCGAGGATGCGGTCGGCCTGCTGCGCACGGCCTTGCGCGGCAACGATCCGGTGATCTTCTTCGAGCATCGCGCGATGCTCGACGACGTCTGGGCGCGGCGCCCCTATCCGGGCGATTCCTATGTGCTGCCGTTCGGCCGGGCGAAGAAGACGCGCGAGGGCGACGACATCACCATCGTCACCTGGGGGGCGATGGTGCCGCGCTGCGAGGAGGCGGCGAAGCATGTCTCGGCCGACGTGATCGATCTGCGCACTTTGGTGCCGTGGGACAAGGAGATGGTGCTGGCGTCGGTGCGGCGGACCCGGCGCTGCCTGATCGTCCACGAGGATCTGAAGACCGGCGGCTTCGGCGCCGAGATCGCGGCGATCGTCGCCGACGAGGCCTTTCTCGACCTCGACGCGCCGGTCGCACGGGTGACGATGCCGGACATTCCGAGCCCGCACAATCCGGTGCTGCTCGACTGGGCGGTGCCGAACGTCGAGCGCATCCGCGCGAAGATCGACGAACTGGTGGGGTTTTGATGGGACCCCAGCAAAGTGGTACTTTGCCGGGAACCCGGAAGAGACCCCAGCAAAGTGGTACTTCGCTGGGAACCCGGGAGAGAGCCCAGCAAAGTGGTACTTTGCTGGGAACCCGGGGGGCCGGGGTCTCGCGACGAGAAGCCACCGCCAACTCCCACGGAAGCAGAGGTGCTATCGTCAGCTTCTTCCGCCTGGCCGTCATCCCAGCGAAAGGACCCCAGCAAAGTAGTACTTTGCTGGGAACCCCGAAGGCTAGGATCTCGTGGAGACCCGCCGTGACCTCTTGTCCTGAGATCCCAGCATGCGGGGTTCCCAGCAAAGTACTACTTTGCTGGGGTCCCACTCCTGGGATGACGGGAAAGGGCCGGGCACGATCGACAGCCAGGGGAGCCGCCTCGTGATCGATGTCGTCGTTCCGATCGAGCAGGAGGGCACCAAGGCGGTCGTCCGGGCGTGGCTGAAGCAGATCGGCGATCGGGTCGAGCTGAACGATCCGCTGGTCGAGCTCGAAACCGACAAGGTCGCCATGGAAGTGCCGGCGCCGGTCGGCGGCGTGCTGCGGGAGATCCTGCTCGACCTGGAGGCCGAGGCGGTGCCCGGCGCGATCCTCGGGCGGATCGACACGGATGGGGAGCGTGCGAACGCGGCGCCGGCTACCGGCGCGGCGTCTCCGCCGCCCCCGTCGCCCGCCACCTACCAACCGGACGTGCGCAATCCCGAGCTTCGGCTTTCGCCAGCGGTCAAGCGCGCCTGCCTTCAGCATGCGGTCGATCCGACCACTATCGCAGGCACCGGCCGCGGCGGGCGCGTGACCCGGGCGGATGTCGACAAGGCGGTGGCCGAAGGGCGCGCTGCTCCGACTGCGACGGTTGCGGACACCCGCTCGCGCTCCGATGCCGGACTCCGTTCGCACGACGTCCCGCACGATCGCATGCGGCTGAAGATCGCCGAGAACATGCTCGCCTCGGTGACGCAGGCGCCGCACGTCACGGCAGTGTTCGAGGCCGATTTCAGCGCGATCATCGCCCATCGCGAGCGCCACAAGGCGGACTTCTCGAAGCGGGGCGTCAAGCTCACCTACAGCGCCTATTTCGTCGCCGCTGCGGCCGAGGCGATGAAGGTTGCGCCGGCGATCAACAGCCGCTGGCATTCCGACCGGCTGGAAGTGTTCGACGACGTCAATGTCGGCGTCGGCACCGCGCTCGGCGAGAAGGGCCTGATCGTGCCGGTGCTGCGCCAGGTGCAGACGCTCTCGCTAGAAGGCGTCGCCGCCGGGCTGGACCGCCTGGTCGAGAAGGCACGCGCGCAGACGCTGACCGGCGCGGACGTGTCGGGCGGCACCTTCACCATTTCCAATCACGGTGTCTCCGGATCCTTGTTCGCAAGCCCGATCATCATCGCCCAACCGCAATCGGCGATCCTCGGCATCGGAAAGCTCGAGAAGCGGGTGGTGGTGCGCGAGGTGGCCGGCCAGGACGCGATCCTGATCCGGCCGATGGCCTATGTTTCCCTCACCATCGACCACCGGGTCGTCGATGGGCACCAGACCAATGCCTGGCTCACGCGGTTCGTCGAGGTCCTGGAGAGCTGGCCGGCGGATTGAGGTGCGCAGTCGTGGCTTGGCAAGACGTTTGGGGCTGCGCTAGCTCAGCTGGGGCGAGGCGAGCGAGATCGTCTTTCTCATCCTCCCTGTCCGCGAAGCGGATGGGGAGGGGGACCATCGAGAGATGGTGGAGGGGCCATCGGCGCTGGAAGCCCCTCCACCGCACTTCGTGCGGTCCCCCTCCCCGAGCAAGCTCGGGGAGGATAAGGAGTTGCAGATGGCGGGGACGATGGACGTCGAGAACGAGCAGCAAGCGGCGGGGACAGCCGCGGGGTCCCAGCCGGCGTTGATCGCGCTTGGCGAGGCGGCGCCTTACTTTCATGTGCCGGCGCTGAGCGGGTCGCCGCGTTATGCGTTCGACACCGCCGCGGGCCGTGCCGTGCTGATGCTGTTCTTCGGAACGGCGTCGCAGCCGCAGTCCGCCGCCGCTCTGGCGGCGGTGCAGGCGCGGCGCGATCTGTTCGACGACGAGCATGCCTGCTTCTTCGGCGTGACCGTGGATCCCGCCGATGCCGGCGAGGGTCGAATCGTCCAGCAGCTGCCCGGCATCCGGTTCTTCCTCGATTACCAACGCGATGTCAGCCGGCTCTACGGCGCCGAACTCGGCAACGATCAATACCGGCCGCATTGGCTGCTGCTCGATCCGATGCTTCGGGTCATGGGCGTGTGGCCGATCGAGGCGGGCGCCGCCGCGCTCGATGCGCTCGCCGCTGTCTCCCGCCCGGTGCCGTTCGTCGAGGCGGCGCCGGTGCTGGTCGCGCCGGCGATCCTCGAGCCGAACCTCTGCCGGCATCTGATCTCGCTCTATGAAAAGGAAGGCGGCGAGGAATCGGGCTTCATGCGCGAAGTCGACGGCAAGACCGTTCTCGTCACCGATCCGCAGCACAAGAGACGGCGGGATTACACGATCGCCGATGCCGCGCTCCAGGGGCAACTCGCCTTGCGGATCCGCCGGCGGCTGGTGCCGCTGATCAAGCGCGCCTTCCAGTTCGAGGCGACGCGGATGGAGCGCTACATCGTCGCCTGCTACGATGCCGAGCAGGGCGGCCATTTCCGCGCGCACCGCGACAACACCACCAAGGGCACAGCCCATCGTCGCTTCGCGGTGACGATCAACCTCAATGCCGGCGACTATGACGGCGGCGACCTGCGCTTTCCCGAATTCGGCCAGCGCAGTTATCGCGCGCCGACCGGCGGCGCGGTGGTCTTCTCCTGCTCGCTGCTGCACGAGGCGACACCGGTCACGCGCGGCACTCGCTACGCCTTCCTGCCCTTCCTCTACGACGACGCGGCCGCGCGGCAGCGCGAGGCGAACAACGCCTTTCTCGACGAGAAACTCGGCGTGTATCGCGCGTAAGCGGCGGGGTGACAGCAGGGCACCGGCGCGCGATCGTTGCAGTTAATCCATTCTTAGCCCTCCTGCCGTATTGCCACGGGCAGGAGAGTTTGCCCGTGGAACAACAGCTGGTGGCGGCGATCGACGGCGACAACGTCGCGTTCGCGCTTACACAAGGGAAAGAACGCGTACGCATCGAGGAGGTGCGGCGGTTCCCCACGTCTGCCTTCCCGACCTTCACCGACGCGCTGCAGAGCTACACCAAGGGCGCGGGCTTCCGCCCGGACGGATCGGGCTTCTGCCTGGCGGTCGCCGGCGTCTCGCGCGGCGACGTGATCACCTTGCCCAACTGCCGCTGGTTCGTCTCGGTGAGCGGGCTCAAGGCATTCCTGCGCACCGAACCGCTGATCATCAACGATTTCGCGGCGACCGCCTGGGCGGTGCCGAGCGCGGACACGACCCAGCTCGTCCGGATCGGCGCGGTGCCGGCCAAGCCGGCGCGGCCCGGCGGGACCTATCTGATCGTCGGCACCGGCAGCGGTCTCGGCATGGCGATCCTCTCGGTCCGCGAGGACGGGCGCATCATCGTCATCGAAAGCGAGGGCGGCCACGCCAGCTTCGCGCCGCAAAATGCCGAGGACGAGGCGCTGCTGACAGCGCTCCGGAAGCGCTTCGGCCATGTCTCGTTCGAGCGCGTGCTGTCGCGGCCCGGCCTCGAGAACATCTATTCGATCCTCGCGGAGCAGAGCGGGCGGCCGGTCTCCGACCCGCCGGCCTCGTCGCGGATCATCGCCTCCGCCGCCTCGTGCACCGATCCGCTGGCGGCCCGCGCCGCCAAGCTGTTCGCGGCGATCCTCGGCAATTTCGTCGGCAATGCGGTGCTCACCTGCGGCGCCTGGGACGGCGTCTTCCTGGTCGAGCCGATGCTCGGCGAGATGCTGCCGATCCTCAACACCGGCGCCTTTCGCAGCCAGTTCGCGACCAAGGGCCGGATGAGCCGCGCGCTGGAGCGGGTGCCGACCGTATGGCTGAGCAACGACACGGCGACCCTGGCGGGCGCCGCGGCGGCGCTGCAGGCGCGTTAACGCCCCGACTTTTCCGAAGCGGGCACCAGATCGATTTCGAACAGCTTGGGCCAGTTCTTGCCGGTGACGAACAAGCGGTCCTTGGCCGGATCATACGCGATTCCGTTCAGCACCGCATCGGGATCGGCGGGCGCGGTCGCGGCGACGAGATCGGTGAGATCGATCCAGCCCTTCACCTTGCCGGTCGCGGGATCGATCCGGGCGATGCGCGGGGTCATCCACACATTGGCGAGGATCTCGCCATTCACCCATTCGAGCTCGTTGAGCCGCGCCACGGGCACGCCCTGATCGCTGACGTCGATCCTTTTCGTCTCCGCCATCGTCTTCGGATCGAGCACGCGGATCTGCGCGGTGCCGTCGCTCATGTAGATATTGTTCTTGTCGCGGGTGAGGGCCCAGCCTTCGCCCGGATAGCGGAACGATCCGGTCTGGCGGAAATCGGCCCGATTCCAGCGGAAGCCGATCTGGTTCTGCCAGGTGAGGCTGATGATCTCGTCGCCCCAGTCGACGATGCCCTCTCCGAAATAGGTCGACGGAACCGTCACCTTGCGGAGGACCTTGCCGTCGTCGAGCCGGACTTCGCGAATGTCGGACCGGCCGTTGAGACCGGTGCTTTCGTAGAGCTTGCCGTCGAGCCACAGCAGGCCCTCGGTGAAGGCGGCGGGATCGTGCGGATAGGTGCGGACGACCTTGTAGCCGGGGGTCTGGACGTCGCGCGCGTCCGAGGCCGAGCAGCCGGCCAAGGCCAGCAGGACGGCGAAGAGGGTGCTGCGAATCACGGCTGGTTCATCGTCAGCAGATCGTAGGACGCGACGACTTCGTCCTTCTGGTTGAAGACGAACACCGCCCAGCGGACTTCCCCCATCTCCTCATTGCGGACCGATTTGGACTTCACTGTAAGCTCCACACGCATCGAATCTCCGGGGTAAAGGGGCGTCAGGAAGCGCAAGTTCTCGAGCCCGTAATTGGCAAGTACCGGGCCGGGCGCAGGATCGACGAACAGGCCGGCGGCGAAGCTCAGGATCAGATAGCCGTGGGCGACCCGGCCCTCGAAGATCGGGTTCGCCCGGGCCGCTTCCTCATCCATATGGGCGTAGAAAGTGTCGCCGGTGAAGGCCGCGAAATGCTCGATATCATCGAGGCTCACGGTCCGGTTCGAAGTCTCCAGCGTGTAGCCGATGTCGAGTTCCGAAATCCGCTTGCGGAACGGATGGACGTCTCCGGTCGGCTTGGCGGCGCCGGGCAGCCATTGCTTGATGATGCTCGACAGCATTGCCGGCGAGCCCTGCAGCGCGGTGCGCTGCATGTAGTGGCTGACGCCGCGGACCCCGCCCATCTCCTCGCCGCCGCCGGCGCGGCCGGGCCCGCCATGGACGAGGACGGGGAGGGGGGAGCCGTGGCCGGTCGATTCCTTGGCGCTGGTGCGATCGAGGATCATCATGCGGCCGTGATAGGCGCCGGCGCCGAGCACGAAGTCCTCGGCCGTTGCGGCATCGAAGCTGAACAGCGACAAAGCGAGGCTGCCCATGCCGCGGTTGGCCAGCGCGATCGCATCATCGAGGTCGTGATAGGGCATGATCGTCGACACCGGCCCGAACGCCTCGACATCGTGCACCGCAGCGCTGCCCCAGGGATCGTCGGTGCGCAGCAGGATCGGAGACAGAAAGGCGCCGTTGCCTGCGACCGGGGACAGATCGGGATCGCCCGACACGATCCGGGCGGCGCGGGAGAGCTCGCCGACCGCCTTGCGGACGCTGTCGCGCTGCGCGCGGCTGGCGAGCGCGCCCATGGTGACGCCCTCGTCGCGGGGGTTGCCGATGCGGACCTTGCCGAGGCGTTCGCGCAGGGCCTGCTCGACCGCGTCGAGATGTTCGGCAGGCGCCAGCGCGCGGCGGATGGCGGTGCATTTCTGCCCCGCCTTGACCGTCATCTCGCGCGCGACTTCCTTGATGAACAGATCGAATTCGGGGGTGCCGGGGCCGGCGTCCGGGCCGAGAATCGAGGCGTTGAGGCTGTCGCGCTCGGCGACGAACCGGACACTTTCGCGCGCCATCACGGGATGGGTCTGCAGCTTCATCGCGGTCTGCGCCGATCCGGTGAAGGAGACCACGTCCTGCAGGGTGAGATGGTCGAGCAGGTCGCCGACCCCGCCCATGATCAGCTGCAGCGCGCCCGGCGGCAGGATGTTCGCCTCGATCATGATCCGGAAGGCATGCTCGGCGACATAGCCGGTCGCCGACGCCGGCTTGACGATCGCCGGCACTCCCGCGAGCAAAGTGGGGCCGAGTTTCTCGAGCATGCCCCAGACCGGGAAATTGAACGCGTTGATGTGCACCGCCACGCCCTGCAGCGGCGTGAAGACGTGCTGGCCGACGAAGCTGCCGCCCTTCGACAATGGCTCCATCGCGCCGTCGATCAGGATGCGGCTGTTGGGAAGCTCGCGCCGCCCCTTGGACGAGAAGGAGAAGAGCGTGCCGGCGCCGCCCTCGATGTCGATCCAGCCGTCGGTCCGGGTCGCGCCGGTCTCGTAGGAGAGTTCGTACAATTCCTCCTTCCGGGCCATGATCGCCATGCCGAGCGCCTTCAGCATATGCGCGCGCTCGTGGAAGGTCAGCCGGCGCAGCGCCGGTCCGCCGACTTTGCGGGCATGATCGAGCATCGCTCGGAAATCGAGGCCGGCGCTGCCGGTGACCGCGATCGTCTCCCCGGTGACGGCGCTCTGCACGTCGGCGAGCGGGCCGGACGCGGCGTACCAGCCGTCCTGCGCATAATTGAGAAGGGTTTGCGTCTTCATGGACTCACCTGCGAAACTGAAGGACGTGGCCTAGCGTGCGACTTTACCGGCCGGTGAAGTTCGGCGCCCGTTTTTTCATGAAGGCGGCGACGCCTTCGCGGTAATCGTCGCTGTAGCCGAGTTCGCGCATGGCGTCGCGCTGCAGGTCGAGCTCCTCGCCGAGGCTGTGGCCCCAGCTTTCGCGGATCATGCGCTTGATTGCTGCCAGGCCGCGGGTCGGCGCCGAGGCGAAGCGCTGCGCCAGCGCGTCCACCTCCGCATCGAGGGCCTCGTCGTCGACCGCCTTCCAGATCAGGCCCCACTCGGCGGCCTTGTCGGCGGGCAGCGGCTCGGCGGTGAGCGCCAGGCCGAGCGCGCGCGCCTGGCCGACGAGGCGCGGCAGCACCCAGGTGCCGCCGCTGTCCGGGATCAGCCCGATATTGGCGAAGGACTGGATGAACTTCGCGGATTTCGACGCGATGACGATGTCGCACGCCAGCGCGATGTTGGCGCCCGCACCCGCGGCGACTCCGTTGACCCGGGCGACGACCGGGAAGGGCAGGGACGTGAGACGCCGGATCAGCGGATTGTAGCGCTGCTCGACCGACTCGCCGAGATCGACCCGTTCGCCCGGCGCCACCGCGCGGTCGTTCAGATCCTGGCCGGCGCAGAAGCCGCGTCCGGCGCCGCTCAGCACCAGCACCCGTGCGCCCTCCAGCCGGGCGAGCGCGTCGGCGACCTCCTCGTGCATCCGGGCGGTGAAGCTGTTCAGCCGCTCCGGCCGGTTGAGGGTGAGGCGGGCGATGCCGCCTTCGTGCGAGAACAGGATATTGCGGTAATCGGTCATGGCGGCACCTTAACAGGCCGACTCCCGCGCGAGGAGAGGGCCTGTTATTGCGCGGCAACTTTCATTCGGAGCCCGCCATGACCGACGCCTTTCTCTGCGACGCCGTCCGCACGCCGATCGGCCGCTACGGCGGCAGCCTTGCGCATGTTCGCGCCGACGATCTCGCCGCAATCCCGATCCGCGCGCTGATCGAGCGCAATCCGGGGGTCGACTGGAACGAAGTCGACGACGTCATCCTCGGCTGTGCCAACCAGGCCGGCGAGGACAATCGCAATCTCGCGCGCATGGCCGGGCTGCTCGCCGGCTTGCCCGACCGCTCGGGCGGGGTCACGCTCAACCGCCTTTGCGGATCGGGCATGGACGCGGTGGCGATGGCGGCGCGGGTGATCCGCGGCAGCGAGGCCGATATCATCGTCGCCGGCGGCTCCGAAAGCATGAGCCGGGCGCCGTTCGTCATGGCCAAGGCGACGTCCGCGTTCGATCGCAATGCCGAGATCTACGACACGACGATCGGCTGGCGGTTCGTCAACCCGAAGATGAAGGACGCTTATGGAGACGACACCATGCCGTCGACCGCCGAGAATGTCGCCGAGGCGTTTCAGGTCAGCCGGGAAGACCAGGACCTGTTCGCGGTACGCAGCCAGGAGAAAGCGAGCCGCGCCCAGGAGAGCGGGCGCTTCGCCGCCGAGATCGTTCCGGTCGCCATCCCGCAGCGCAAGGGCGATCCGCTGACCGTCGACCGCGACGAGCATCCACGCAAGACCAGCGTCGAGGCGCTCGCCAGCCTTCGGCCGATCGTCCACGCCGGCGGCAGCGTCACGGCCGGCAACGCGTCGGGGGTCAATGACGGCGCCGCGGCGATGATCGTCGCCACCGAAGATGCGGCGCGCCGCAATGGGCTGACGCCGCGTGCGCGCTTCGTCGGCGGCGCGGTTGCCGGAGTTCCGCCGCGTATCATGGGCATCGGTCCGGCGCCGGCCGCGCAGAAGCTGCTCGCCCGCCTCGGCCTCACCATCGCCGACATGGACGTGATCGAAATCAACGAGGCCTTCGCCGCCCAGGCCTTGCCGGTGCTGCGCGAGCTCGGCCTTCCCGACGATGCCGAGCACGTCAATCCGAACGGCGGCGCCATCGCGCTCGGCCACCCGCTCGGCATGTCGGGCGCGCGGCTGCTGCTCACCGCCGCCGAGGAGCTCCACCGCCGCGGCGGCCGCTACGCCCTGTGCGCGATGTGCATCGGCGTCGGGCAGGGCATCGCCACCGTGATCGAGCGGGTTTGAGCGCGCGGTGCGACGCACAGCCAACTTTTTGGGACGCCTCGCTAATGGCGCCGGGCTGCAAATCCTCTAAAAGAAACACACGCGATCAGGGGGTTGCCGCGAGGCAAAGCGGGTCGGGATGCCGGTGTGGACGTTGGTCCGCACCGGCATCTTGCGTTCGGGGGCTTGCCGGCCCCGCTCAGGCTTTCGCCGCGGCCTTGTCGAAAGCGCGCAGGGCATCCTTTCCGATCCACCGGGCGCTCCTTTCGGGGGAGGCGGCCAGCCGTTCGGCGACACAGCGGGCTGCTCCGCGCAAGGGATCGCTCTTGCGGTGCCCGATGTTGCGCAAGGCCCAGCTCACGCCCTTCTTGACGAAGTTGCGGTCGTCGCCCGAGGCCGCCTCGATCAGGTCGAGCCGCGCGAGAAAAGGGTCGTCCGGGCAGCTCTTGTCGTGCAACGCCTTGGCGGCGAGCAATCCGAAGGCGCTGCGCTTCACGAACTCGGCGTCGTCGGAGGCCCAGCGGTCGACCATTGCGAACGCATGTTCCGTGCGATCGAACAAAGCGAAGCAGAGCGTATCGCAGGTCGCCCAATTGTCGAAGCCGCGCGCCCATTCATCCATCTGCTCCGCCGAGACCTGGCCGGGATTCTCGACATAAGCGGCGAGGAGGCGCGCCTCGTAGATCCCGGAGCTCCACAGCGCCGCTGCGAGATCATGGTCCCGCCCCAGGATCTTGGCGATCCTCTGGATCGTCGCCATCGGCACTCCGATCACCCGCTCCGACGTTTTGATCCCGTAGCGTTCGAGGCCGTCGCGAATGCGAGGCTCGCCGCCTTCTTCCAGCGCCCGCAGCGCATCCTCGAACCGGGCCATGCCGACGTCTCCCCCAGTGCGCATGCGTACAGGAACCGATCTCATAAACGAGCGCACGCGACTCCCGGCACGCTCGCGCGTTGTTTGCGGGAGAGCAAGGCCCCTGCTAGGGCTGGGCCAGGAGAGACACATGTACACGACCGAGCTGAGCAAGACGACCAACGTCGCCTCGACCGAAGATCCCGACAAGCTCGCCGCTTTCGAAGCGCGGGTGGCGGCGGACGAGTTCATCGAGCCCAAGGACTGGATGCCGGAGGCCTATCGCCGCACGTTGACCCGGCAGATCTCGCAGCATGCCCATAGCGAGATCGTCGGCATGCTTCCGGAAGGAAACTGGATCACGCGGGCACCGTCGCTGCGCCGCAAGGCGATCCTGCTGGCCAAGGTTCAGGACGAAGCCGGGCACGGCCTCTACCTCTATTCCGCGGCGGAGACGCTGGGCACCAGCCGCGAGCAGATGATCGAGGCGCTCCACTCAGGCAAGGCGAAATACTCGACCATCTTCAACTATCCGACGCTGACCTGGGCCGATATCGGCGCGATCGGCTGGCTCGTCGACGGCGCCGCAATCATGAACCAGGTGCCGCTGCAGCGCACCTCCTATGGCCCCTATGCGCGGGCGATGGTCCGGGTGTGCAAGGAGGAGAGTTTCCACCAGCGCCAGGGCTATGAGATCATGATGGCGATGTGCGCCGGCACCGCCGACCAGAAGAGAATGGCGCAGGACGCGCTCAATCGCTGGTGGTGGCCGTCGCTGATGATGTTCGGCCCGCCCGATGCCGACAGCCCGAACACAGCCCAGTCGATGCGCTGGCGGATCAAGCGCGAGACCAATGACGAGCTCCGCCAGAAGTTCGTCGACATCACGGTGCCGCAGGCCGCGGCGCTCGGCCTGTCGATCCCGGACCCGGCGCTGCGCTGGAACGAAGCCAAAGGCGGACATGATTACGGCGACGTCGACTGGGAGGAATTCTACGCCGTGGTGCGCGGCGAGGGGCCGGTCGCCAAGGAGCGGATCAAGGCGCGACGCGACGCGTGGGAGGAGGGCGCCTGGGTCCGCGACGCGGCGGCCGCCTACGCCGCCAAGCGCAACCGCAAGGCGGAGGCGGCCTGATGGCGCAGGATTGGCCGCTCTGGGAAGTGTTCGTCCGGTCGCGCGGCGGCCTCTCCCACCGCCATGTCGGCTCGGTCCATGCGCCCGATCCGGAGATCGCGCTTCGCCACGCCCGCGACACCTATACGCGGCGGATGGAAGGCATCAGCCTTTGGGTCGTGCCGTCGGCCCAGATCGTCGCCTCCGACCCGGCGGACGACGCGGCGATGTTCGATCCGGCGGCCGACAAGGTCTACCGGCACCCGACTTTCTATTCGATCCCGGACGACGTGACCCACATCTGATGGCCTCGCTTCCCCCCATCGACCTGCCCCCCGGCGCCACCGGGGCCGGGGCCTTCGACGCGCAAGCGGCCGAGACGGACGGCGGCGTCCTGTTCGATCATCTGCTCCGGCTCGGCGACGACAGTCTGATCCTCGGCCAGCGGCTCGGCGAATGGACCGGGCACGCGCCTTCGGTCGAGGTCGATCTCAGCCTCGCCAACATCGCGCTCGATCTGATCGGCCAGGCCACCCATTTCCTCAATTATGCCGGCGAGATCGAGGGAAAGGGCCGCGACGGCGACGCGCTCGCCTTCCACCGTGACGTGCTCGATTTCCGCAATTGCTGGCTAGTGGAGCAGCCCAATGGCGACTTCGCGCAGACGATGGCGCGGCAGCTGCTGTTCTCGACCTGGCAGAAGTCGCTGTTCGAGGCGCTCAAGGGCTCTGCCGACAGGACCATCTCCGCGGTGGCCGAGAAAGCGGTGAAGGAAGTCTCCTATCACCAGGAGCTTGCCGCCGAATGGGTGATCCGCCTCGGCGACGGCACCGACGAAAGCCGCCGGCGGATGCAGGACGGGCTCGACTGGATGTGGCGGTTCGTCCCTGAATTGTTCGACATGGATGAGGCCACCGCCTTCCTTGCCGCGCGCGGCATTGGTGCCGATGTCGCGGCGTTGCGCGCCGATTATGACCGCAGGATCGATGCGGTGCTGGCGGAGGCAACCCTCGACCGTCCGCGGGACCAGCGCCCCATCCTCGGCGGCCGCCGCGGCCACCATAGCGAGCATCTCGGCCACCTCCTGTGCACCATGCAGTTCCTGCCGCGCACCTATCCGGATGCGACATGGTGACGGTGGCGGAGAAGGCTCGATCTGCCGAGCGCGAAGACCTGGCGGGTGAAGCCTTGGAATTCCCTGATGCAGAGTGGGTCTCGGAACCCCCTCCACCGTCCTTCGGACGGTCTCCCTCCCCGTGCCGGGGAGGATCGAATGGCTCGGACCAAACAGATGGGCGTCGCGTTGCCGCCATCGCAGCCGTGGTCGAGTCCGTCGCGGACCCGGAGATTCCGGTGCTCTCCATCGTCGATCTCGGCATCGTCCGGGCGGTCGAGGCGGACAGGGTCGTGCTGACTCCGACCTATACGGGCTGCCCGGCGACGCACGTGATCGAACGCGACGTGCGCGATGCGCTCGATGCCGCAGGTTACCGGGACGTTCGGATCGACACCGTCCTTTCGCCGGCGTGGACCACGGACTGGATCACGCCGGAGGGGCGGGCGAGACTCCACGCCTACGGCATCGCGCCGCCCGATCCCGAGGGGCGCCGCGTCGCGGTGTGCCCGCAATGCGGATCGCGGCAGACCGAAGAGATCAGCCGCTTCGGATCGACCCCGTGCAAGGCGCTGTGGCGCTGCCGTGACTGCGCCGAGCCGTTCGATCTGTTCAAATGCCATTGAGTGCCGAATGAGCGTCAATTTCCATTCCCTGCGGGTCGCCGAGGTGATCGCCGAAACCGCCGACGCCAAGTCGATCCGGTTCGAGGTTCCCGAAGCGCTCCGCGAGGCATTTCGATTTCGCCCCGGGCAGCATCTTACGCTGAGGGCCGAGATCTCCGGCAAGGACGTTCGCCGCAATTATTCGCTGTGCGTCGCGCCGGACGAAGACGCGCTCAAGGTGACGGTAAAGCGCATTGCCGGCGGGCTCTTCTCCACCTGGCTGAACGAAAATCTCCGTCCCGGTGACCGGCTCGACGTGATGGAGCCGCATGGATCCTTCACCTGGGAGTTCCGCGCCGACGCCGCCAACCATTATGTCGGCTTTGCCGGCGGATCGGGGATCACGCCGATCCTCTCGCTGCTCAAGACGGCGCTGGTCGAGGAACCGGCGAGCCGCTTCACGCTCCTCTACGGCAATCGCGACAGCCAGTCGGTGATCTTCCTCGAGGAACTGGCACGGCTGAAGAACCGCTTCATGGGGCGGCTCGAGATCCATCACTTCCTCGCGGAGGAATCCGAGGACATCGCCTTGTTCAATGGCATGCTCGATCGCGCCAAGTGCGAGGAGGTGCTCACCCATCTCGTCGACACGGATCGCATTGCGGCCTTCTTCATCTGCGGCCCCGGGCCGATGATGGATGCGGCCGAGGCGGCGCTGCAGGCCAAGGGCGTCCCGTCCGGCAGGATCCACCTCGAGCGCTTCACCGCCGGCCGGCCCTCGGCGGCGCTCGAAGCGCAGATGCAGGTGCTGCAGAGCCAGGCCCAGGGCCTGACGATGAGTGTCACGCTCGACGGCCGCACACGGCGCGTGCCGTTCAGCGCCGAGGCCGGCAACATCCTGGACAGTGCCCGCGCCGCCGGGCTGCCGGCACCGTTCGCGTGCAAGGCGGGCGTCTGCGCGACCTGCCGCGCACGGGTAATCCGCGGATCGGTCGAGATGGCCGCGCGCTACGGGCTGTCCGATGAGGAAGTTGCGTCCGGCTACGTCCTCACCTGCCAATCGGTGCCGCAGGGCGAGGGCGTCGAAGTGGATTACGACGCGTGACGCGCCGGACCGGCTGCCGTGCAGCCGGCCCGGGAGAATTCAGCGGGTCGCGCCGAACGTGGATTGGCGGCCGCTGGCGAAGCGGTGATCGTCGGCCTGCTCGTGGAAGGCGATGACGCTGCGCACCGTTCGCTGCATCGCCGCCATCCGCTCGGGAAGCGGCGCCGAGGTACGGCGGATCATCACGGCGACCGCATAGGAATGGCCGTCCGGCGCCGTAAGGATGCCGATGTCGTTATAGCCGGCCTGCTCGCTCCCGAGCACCTGGCCGGTGCCCGTCTTGTGCGCGAGCCGCCAACCGGCACCGAGGCCACCCTTGAGGCGCTGCGGACCGGTCTTGGTGTTCGACATGATCGACAGCAGGCGATCGGTGGACGCGGGGGAGAGCAATTCGCCGCGCTTCAGCCGCGCAAGCGCATCGACGATGCCGAGCGGCGTGGCGCCATCCATCGGACTGGCGATATATTTCTCGAACGCCGCGCGGCGCTTCGCCAGTGGCACCGCGTCACGCGCCACATAGAAGCCGCGGTTCGTGGCATAAGACTGCTTCCATTCGATCCCGGCAATCTCGCTCTGCAGCCGCCGCTCGCCGGGGCCGAAGCGAATGCCGCTGATGCCCTTGTCGCGCAGGAAGGACCGGACCGCGTCGGGGCCGCCGGCCCGCCACAATACCGCATCGTTGCAGGTGTTGTCGCTCTGCTGGAGCGCACGTGTCATCAGAGCGGTGATCGTGGTGGTGTAGCCGTTGGGGCCGATCTGCGCAGCAACCGGCTGGTGGAATACGGTCATGTCCGACTTGGTCAGCGTCACCGGCCTGCTGAGGCTGAGCTCGCCGCGATCCGCCTTGTCGAGCGCGGTCAGCGCGACCCAGAATTTGCTGACGCTCTGCTGCGGGAAATAGGTGTTGCCGTCGTAGGCGGTCGTCCAGCCGGTTTGCACGTCCTCGACGGCGATGCCGATGTCGCCGTTGAACGCCTGGCCGATCGTCCGGATCTGCATGTCGAGCGCCCGCTGTGCATTCGACACCGCAGGCGAGGCCGGCTGAATGGGCGGCGCAGGCTGATAGCCTGCCGCGCCTCCCAAGATTGCCACGACCGGCAATGCGCCCAGCAGCCCCATCCGCCCCAACTTCCACGATCGTCCCGCGGGACGTTGATGCGAGTGTGCCACTGGCCCCTCCCTAAAACTTCAAACCCGATGGCCTCATCGTATCAGATGGCCGCTTTCGGCCAGCTTAAATCGCAATCCGCCACGCCGAGGCGTGCGGCGGCTGCGACGGACTCCCGGAACGAACCGCCCAGAATCAGAAACTAACCCTGGCGCTCACCCGGAAATCGCGTCCGGCCAGTGGCGCAACGTCCTTGAGGAAGCTCGCATGCCGCCGCGCGTCGACATCGAAGATGTTGTTTGCCGACACGGTCAGGCTGGTGTTGGGGTGGGTCTTGAAGGGCTTCCATGACAGGGATGCGTTGACCAGAGTGAAGCCGTCCGTCGGAGTCTCGTTCTCCGCGAGCCGGCCCTGATCGTCGGTCCACTCGACTTCCACGCGGCCCTGCAGCGTTTCCGACTGCGCCTCGATTCCGCCGAGCACGCGCAGCGGCGGGATGCGCGGCGCCGGTCCGACGGACTTGATCGTGGCGCGGACATAATCGGCGACCCCATCGAGATTGATCGCGAACTCGCCGACCTGCGCCAGCCGAACCGAGCCTTCCAGCTCCACGCCGGAATAATGCGCATCGGCCTGTCCGATCTGGAAGACGGGCAGACCGTCCTCAACTTCGCCGGTGGGCTGCTCGTAAATGTAGTTGCTGAACCAGCTCCGGAACACCGAGGCGGTGAGGTTGAAGCCGTCGCCGTCGACATTGAGCGTGCCCTCAAGGCCCCAGCTCTTTTCCTTGACGAGATCCGGATCGCCGACCTCGAAGCTCTGGGTGCCGGCATGCGGGCCGTTGGCGAACAATTCCTCGGCGGATGGCGCGCGCTGGCTGTGGGAACCGTTGACCCCGAGACGCACGCCGCGCGTAATCTCGTAGTTGGCGCCAGCCGATGCCGAAAAGGAATCGAAATCCCGCCGAAGCGCCGGCGTGCCGAGATCGGCATCGGCCTCCGCCCTGGTCCGCTGATGTTCGTAGCGCGCACCGATCTCGGCGCGCAGCGGGCCGCTGCGATAGCTTTGCAGCGTGAACAGTCCGAGCTGACTGGTCTTGTTCTTCGGCAGGAATTTCTCCTCGCCGATCACGTCGAGATCGCGCTGTAAATATTGCGCGCCGAAGCCGCCGCCCCAGCCGCCGCGCTGCGACTGGACGAATTCCAGCCGGCCTTCGGCGCCCTCGGTCAGGAAGGTCGTGCCGATTTCGCCAGTTTCTTCGAGCTCGTTGTGGCGATAGTCGGAATAGCCGGCGCGCAGGCGGACGCTGTCGACGAAGCCCGATCCGGTGTCGATCTCGACTCGGCCGTCGACCCGGGTCTGCTTGATGTCGATCCGCGGCGCCTCGGCCTCCTCGGCGGGATCGAGGCTGTAGCGCACGGGAACGCCGTAGAGGCTGTCGTAGCGGTTGATCGACACGCCGGCATTGTTCTCGCCGGAAATCCACGCAGCGCCGAGCGCGATATCGGAGGTCTCGGCGGCGCTGTTGGGCAGCCTGCCTCGAAGATCGGCAAGCGCGCGGACCGCCGGGTCCCCGCTTGCCGCGGCCTCGGCGCGAAGATTCCTGGAGAGGACGTACTTGCCGATCTCGAGGTCGTCCGTCCTGGAGTAATTGCCGTCGGCGTGGAGCACGAAGCCGCGCCCGACCGGCACGTCTACGGTCGCATTGGCCGAGCGCTCGTCGGCCGCGGAGCCGTAGGTGAGGATACCCTCCACATGGGCGGTCTCGTCCGGCACGCGCCGCGGGATCCGCGCATCGATGACATTGACGACACCGCCGATCGCGGACGAGCCGAACAGCAAGGCGGCGGGGCCGCGCAGCACTTCGATCCGCTCCGCGGTGAGCGGGTTCACCGCGACCGCGTGATCGGCGCTGGTGTTGGACGCATCGAGGCTGCCGATGCCGTCGGTGAGGACGCGCACGCGTTCACCCTGGAAACCGCGAAGCACCGGCCGCGACGCATTCGGTCCGAACGAGGTCGCCGAGACACCGGGCTGCCGGGCAAGCGTTTCGCCGATCGTCGGACGAAGATCCCGGATCAGTTCGAGCCCGCTGACCACGGACGTGCCGGAGAGCACGTCCTCGCGATTGCGGCGGAAGCCGGTGACGACGATCCGCTGAGTATGGTCGGCATGGGTCTCGTCGGTTTGCGCCGCAGCGGCGCCGGCGTTGGTGGAACCGGTTTGTTCGGTCGAGATTGCAGAGGGCGTGGAATTGGTCGCCGCGTCCTGCGCCCAGGCGGCGTCGGCAAGCAGAAGCAGGGTCGTGCCCGAAAGCAGCATGATTTTGTTCAACTCGGGATTCCTCCTGTACGGACAGGCGTTTACACGAGGTGACACTATATCGAAGAGCCTTTCACCGCACCCCGTATTCGCCCCGTCGCAGCAATCTTGCTTCCAGATGAACGGCCGAGTCGGCCCTCAGAGAAACGGTCTCAGATCCAGCCAGCGACGAAGCTTGTCGGCTAGCGGCAGCGTGTAAGCCGGGCTGCTTGACGGGAGCGCAACCAGCGCAAGATCGCTGCGCATGGAGAGGAGCGGCGTGCCGATCGCGGCCGATTTGCCGCCGTTGAATGCCACGGCCCTGAGCGCCGGGAGGCGATTGGCAAGCGTCTGGAGATCGTTCGCGACATGTCCGCGGATGGCCGTGTCGAGGCTCCCATCTCTCTGTGCCGAGCCGATCGTATCCCACAGTCCAATGCCGGCGGAGAGGAGATTCTCGAGGCGTTGGTCGTAGGGCAAAGGAACGAGATCGACGTCGATCACCGTGCCGATCAGATGCCAGAACTGGTTGCGCGGGTTACCGTAATAACGCTGCGCCGCGAGCGACGCCTCGCCGGGCAGGCTGCCGAGGACGAGCACACGGGTCCGCGCGTCGACCACCGGCGCAAACGATCGTTTCACCACGTCCACTCGGGCGATTCTCCTTCGGTTTCGGACCCGCAACCTTCTTCAAAGAAGAGCGTTGCCGAAATCGCCCGTTTCCATGAATGGGCTTCCTTACGTTTGGGGTGGAGATCGAAATTGGCAAGTCTGATGCGGGCCGCAGTGGTCGAGGGACCAGGGCGGCTCAAGGTCGAGCAGGTGAGTGTGCCGGAGCCCGGCGCAGGGCAGATCCGCGTGCGGCTGGAAGGCTGCGGTGTCTGCGCATCCAATCTGACGCCCTGGGAAGGGCCCGAATGGATGCAATTCCCAACCGAACCGGGTGCGCTCGGGCATGAGGGCTGGGGTGTCGTCGACGCGATCGGCGAGGGTGTTGCGGACTTCACGCTCGGCGACCGGGTCGCCGCCTTGTCGTTCAAGAGCTATGGCGAATATGACATTTCGGAAGCTTCCGCCGCAGTGAAGCTTCCCGATGCGCTTGCAGGGCAGCCCTTTCCGGGCGAACCGCTCGGTTGCGCGATGAACATCTTCCGCCGCAGCGACGTGCGCGCCGGGCAGACGGTGGCGATCGTCGGCATCGGCTTCCTCGGTGCGATCCTCACCCGCCTTGCCACCGATGCCGGCGCCCGCGTGATCGCGATCTCGCGGCGGCCCTATTCGTTGGATGTCGCGCGGCAGTTCGGCGCTGCCGCAACGATCCCGATGGATGACCACTGGGCGATCATCGAGGAAGTGAAGCGGCTGACCGATGGCGGATTGTGCGATCGCGTGATCGAGGCCGTCGGCAAGCAGTGGCCGCTCGATCTCGCCGGCGAACTCGTGCGGGAGGGCGGCAAGCTGATCGTTGCCGGCTATCACCAGGACGGTCCGCGCCAGGTCAACATGCAGATGTGGAATTGGAAGGGCATCGACGTGATCAACGCGCACGAGCGTGATCCCGACGTGGCGATGCAAGGCATTCGCGAGGCCGTCGACGCGGTCGCCTCCGGCCGGCTGGATCCGTCGCCCCTCTACACGCACAGCTATCCGCTCGAACGACTCGACGATGCGCTCAACGCCACCCGCGACCGGCCGGACGGCTTCCTCAAGGCGCTCGTGACCGTCTGATCCGGCCTCCGCCCTTTCGACACTGATCATCTGCCCGCCTCGGCGGACCAAAGGAACGCGCCCATGTCTTCTTCCCGTCCCCGCATCGGCTTTCTCGGCGTCGGGTGGATCGGCCGCCATCGCATGGAGGCGATGCTGGCGACCGGCGCCGTCGAGGCAGCCGCCTTCGCCGATCCCTCCGACGAGATGGCGGCCGAGGCCGGTAAGCTCGCGCCCGCCGCGAAGCGGGTGGATGGTCTCGAAGGTCTGCTGGCCGAACGGCTGGACGGGATCGTCATCGCGACTCCGAGTGCGCTCCATGCGGAGCAATCGATCCGCGCGCTGCAGGCGGGGGCCGCCGTCTTCTGCCAGAAGCCGCTCGGTCGCACCGCCGCCGAAGTCGCCTCGGTCGTAGAGGCCGCACGCGCGGCCGATCGGCTGCTTGCGGTCGACTTGTCGTATCGGTTCACCGCCGGAATGCAGCGAATCCGGGAGATGCTGCGTGGCGGCGAACTCGGCCGGGTCTATGCTGCGGATCTCGTCTTTCACAATGCTTACGGGCCGGACAAGGCCTGGTTCTACGATCCGGCGCTGTCGGGTGGCGGGTGCGTAATGGATCTCGGTGTCCATCTCGTCGATCTGGCGCTTTGGGCGCTCGATTTTCCCGCGGTGGAGACGGTGGACGCGCAATTGCTCGCAGGCGGTGCGCGGCTCGCCCCAGGCAAGGTGGAGGATTATGCCGTTGCGCAGATCGGCCTCGAAAACGACACTTCGGTGCGCCTTGCCTGCTCCTGGCGGCTGCCGGCCGGCTGCGAGGCGGTGATTTCCGCATCCTTTTACGGAACGGAGGGCGGTGCCGCCTTGCGCAACGTCGGCGGATCCTTCTACGACTTCACGGCGGAGCGTTTCCGCGGCACGTCTTCGGAGACGCTCGCCGGCCCGCCGGATTCATGGGGCGGCCGGGCCGCCGCCGATTGGGCGCAACGTCTGTCCTCGGGCGAGCGCTTTGATCCTGATGCAGCACGCTTGATCGACGTTGCGGCGGTTCTGGACCGCGTCTACGCACGGCCGTAAGGACCGAAAATGATTTTCTTCGCTCGCAATCAGTGTTATCTGATTGCGGGTGCAGACAAATGTCGTCCCGATGCTTGGGCCATCGTGGAGTGTACGACGTCAACCAGTGCCAGTCTGCCTGTTTATTCTCCGTGGGAGCCTTGGGTGTGGGCCCAGGCTTGATAATAGTTCCTGTCTTGGGGGCGGGAAGGGGGAGAAGACAGCATGGTTCAGGAAAGCGGGTCTCTGCCGCGGGCGCTCAGCGTGGTGATGCCCGTTCGAAATGCCGGCCCCTTTCTCGATTCAAGCATAAGCAGCATCCTCGATCAAAGTTTCGCCGACTTCGAGTTCGTCATTCGGGACGACGGATCGACCGACGGCTCCACTGGCCGGCTCCAGTCCTGGGCGGCTCGCGATCCGCGAATCCGTCTGTTCATCGGCAGCGAGTCGCTCGGCCCTGCCGCGAGCTCCAACTGGGTCGTCGCGAACTCGTCCGGGCGTCTCGTCGCACGTATGGACGCGGACGATGTCGCGCACCCCGATCGATTGAAGCGGCAGATCGAGGCCCTTGCCGCCGCACCCGCTGCCTGCCTGGTCGGCACCCTTTGGGAAGGAATAGACGAGCAGGGACGACACCTCCGGCCGCGGGATCGCTGGCGATTGTCCCGGACAACCCCTTTTTCACCGTTCCCGCACGGCTCCATCATGTTCCGGCGGGACGCGTTCGATCGTGCGGGCGGCTATCGTGCGGAGGCGAATTTCTGGGAGGACGCCGACCTCTACATGCGCATGGCCGAAATCGGCTCGCTGCTGGTGCTGCCGGATGCGTTGTATTTCCATCGATCGTCGGCGCTGAGCACGCGCCTGACGTCGGATCAGGAACTCGTCGAGACGTCGGTCGACCGCATGTATCGGCGGATGATCGGCATCGAAGGGGATCCCGCGGACGGCAAGGTGCTGCCGCGGGTGTTCGTATCGCTCGGCTCGACCCGTTTGTGGTCGGGGCGCTCACCTTCCGTCCTGCGTCGCCTGTTGCAGCGCGGCCGGCTTGGCTGGAATGCGGAGACTGCGGCAGTGCTGCTCTGGGCTGCATGGGGCCGGGTGTCGCCTTCAACGCTCCGTGCCTTTCTCCGTGGCGTCGTGCGACTGCGCGATCATTCGGTCCGCAAGCGATTCGTGGATGGTTGCCCGTGCGAGTGGCGAATTGCGGAAGCCGCCTGCCGCCGCGCCGAGGAGGCAAGTCGCAGTGAGGCTGCCGCGGCGCGCGTCTCAATCCCCGATCTGGCCGCCTGATCCCTTCGGTCCCGCAATCGCTCCGGCAATGCGCACGAGCTCGGCGGCAAGCGTGCGCGGAGGATCAGAGGGAACGAGATCCCGGATGCGGTCCGCGGCCAACGCTCCGATCATGCGCCATTCGTCGCGCCGCACCCAGGCGCGCTCCAGCGCCTCGTCGATCGATGCTTCCGTCGGCGCGGCGGCGACAAAGCCGGTGACATCGTCTTCCAGCACCTCGCAATTGCCGGCTATGTCGGTCGCGATCGCCACTCGTCCGCTCATCATCGCTTCGACCAGCACGAGCGGAAGGCCCTCGGCGCGGGTCGGCAACACCAGCCCGTGATGATCATCCCAGATCGCCGCGACGTTTGTCGCGTAGCCGCCGAAGCGAACGCTGGACAGGCGATGATAGGCCGCCATCGACTCGAGCGCTTCTTGCTGTTCGCCGCTTCCGAAGAAGGTCACGCTCACCGGCCGCGCCCGCCACTTCTCGTCGGCCAGGACACGGAGGAGCATGTCCTGTCCCTTTTCCTTGGGGTACAGCCTCCCGACACAGGCGAGGCGGAGCCCGGCTTCCTCGGATGGCCAGTCGCCGCGCTTTTCCCACGGAACCATGAACGGATTGCGGGTGACGGAGGCGCGCTCGATCGGGCAGCCGATCTGCTCTTCGGTCAGGCGATGATTGTGCTTGGAGACGAAAAAGGCATGCAACGCCTCCGCATAGATTGCGCGCACTTCCTTCAGCCAGGTGTCTCGCGGCCAGTAAAGGTCGGTCGCCTTCTGGCTGATCAGGACATAGGGATAGCCGATCCGGCGACAGATCCCGGCGAGCAGCAAGCCGTCATGGTTGCCGCCTTGCGAGATGACGACCAGATCGGGGCGCTTGCGCGCCCGAAGGCTGACGTGCAGGCGGAGCGCCTGCCAGGCGACGCTGAGCGGCGGCGAAATCCAGAAGATCGCCGAAAAGAGGGTATTCGGCAGAAACGGGAAGCGGGCAAGCTCGATCAGCTTGGCCCCGAGCCGGCGCAGCGCGTCGACATTGCCTTCGTGCGGCTTGAACCGGTTCTTGTAGGCGACGACCTTGTGGCCGTCCCCGGCCAGCGCAGCGGCCGTCAGGCTCCAGAGCTCTTCGCTCCCACCCCAGGTAAAGTTGCTGCTGATGAACGCGAAGCGCATCGGCCGCGCCGGCATTTCGCTCTTGCTACCCATAGTCTGGTCCTTCCCCCGGACAAGTACTAGGAAAGGTTGGCGATGGAACAAAGCGATTATTGCTTCGGGACCGGCGCACGCGATGCGTGACGGGGTCGCGGCCGTCCTTCGAGCGGGCGAATGGTGGGACTATAAGCTCGTTCCGATCCTGACCTTCTTCTATGCGACATGCCTGCTGCTCGGAAGCGGCATCGGCGAACTCTGGGGCGGGGCCGTTCTGCTTTTGCTCTCGCTGCTGCCGGGGGCGGCATATGTCAGCATAATCAACGACATCACCGACGTTCACGACGATCTTGCCGCGGGCAAGCGCAATCGCATGGTCGGACGATCCGCCGCATTCCGAATGATTGCGATCCTGTTGACCCTGGCCGGCGGCGCAATCTTCTTCTGGCTGTGGCGGCACGAGCGGCTGCTGCTCGCGTGCTACGGGGCGGCGTGGATCGCCTTCACTCTCTATTCGGTACCGCCCGTGCGGCTCAAGGCGCGGGGCCTGGCGGGAGTCCTTGCCGATGCCTGTGGCGCGCACCTGTTCCCCACCATGGTGGCGGTCGCGCTCGCCTGTGCAAGCGCGCAACAGCCGGTGGATCCGGTTTGGCTCTCGGCAGCGGCGGCGTGGGCGCTCGGCTACGGCCTTCGCGGCAATTTGTGGCACCAATTGCTCGACCGCGAGCGGGACATCGCCGCCGGCGTGCGGACCTTTGCCGAGCGCCACCCGCCGCACGTCGCGGCCCGGCTGGGGACCTGGCTCGCCTTTCCGCTGGAGGTGGCCGGCCTTGCAATTCTGCTCTGGAAGATGGCGAGCCTTCTGCCGCTGCTGGGGATCGCCGCCCATCTCTGCTTTTGCTATCGCCGGATGCGATTGTGGCAGATGCGTCCGGTGATTGCCGATCCCAAACCCGGCTTCTTCATCTTTCTCCACGAATATTATGACGTGTTGCTGCCGCTGTCGGTGCTCGCCGCCTCGGCCGTGACCCACCCGGCCGATCTCGTCGTGCTCGGGCTCCATCTCTTGCTGTTCCATCGCCGCGCGCTGGTCGTCGCCGAGGATGCGTGGAAGCTGGTGGGAAAGTCGGTGAAGATGCATGTCGAGCGACGTCTGATCCGAGGCCGCTGAGCGGCTATTCGACCTTATGCACGTCGGCGCGGACACGCGACAGCGCCTCGAGGCAGAAGCAGGTGGTGAGCGCTTCCGATCCCCAGCGCGGCGTATCCGGATGCGGATCTGCGAAGACGCCGTCTTTGCGCCGCTGCCGCCCGCCATGGTAAAGCGCCGCCCGCGGCCAGCTTCCCTGAACATCCGGGGATGCCAGGAGAGCATCGACCAATGACGGCGCAGGCTGCCGGCCCCACCAAAGCAAAGCACAGGCGGCGAGCGCCCGGTCCAGCGTCGTTTCCGGATCTGCCGAAAGGATTTTCCGGGCGACGATCGCTTCAGCTTCCGGGGCGATCGGGGCCAAGGCGCGCGAGAAGAAATACCAGATGGCGAACGGATTATCGTACCATTTGTCGCAACTTCGTTCGCCATCGCCGCGCAGGACATCGAGCAACATCGCGGCAACGGCCTCACGACGGGGGAAGTCGCCGAGGTAGAAAAGGGTGTTGGCGTTGACGACGGCATCGACGTCGTACGGCTTGGCCGATGTACGCCGATAGAAGAAGAAGAGGGTGACGGCATGGCGAAGCTGCGCCGCCGTGACGGCGAGATGGCGGCCTTTGGTCAGGCGCGGTCGCGGCGAGATCCAGGTGAAGAAGCGGCTGCGCAGATCGCGATTGGACAGCAGCAGCGAGCGATTGTCGGGAAAGGCAATGTCGGCCGATGCGAGCGCGGCTGAGGCGCAGCTGGTGTCGTCGAGATCCGGCGGCAGCTGTGCGTAGAACGGGTGCTCCCGTGTCCAGTGTCTCCACAGCCCGTTGGCATCCATCTCGCGGTGCAGGAATGCGAGCGCGCGCTCGCGTACCGGCGCAGCCTCCGGGCAGAAGCCGAGGCTTTGCGCCATCAACGCCGTAGGGAAGATCGACGGATCAAGCGTGCAGCCCGTCTCCATCTTCGGATCGGTCGACGCGAAGACCGGCAATTCGCCGCTGGCACATTGTGCCTCGGCGAGGAACGCGACTCCGCGGGCGATTGCCCCGTCGAGCTCAGCGCCAGTCGACATCGATCTTCACCAGGGCGTTCATGCGCGCCATCGCCACGGCCGTTGCAGTCGGCTCGCCTTTGACCGTGATGCCGGTGCCTGCATCCTTCCAGCCGTGGAGAGCGAGCGGAAGCAGAGTGGCCGCGTCGTTGAACGAACATTTCACGACATAATGGCCGGGGAGCAAAGGCAGCCGCGGTACGACGCAGTGGAGTTCGCCGCGGCCCGGCTCGAGCCGCGTGGGGGCCGCGGCCACGGCGCCGGTGACGCAGGTCCATTGATCGTCCGTCCAGATCGCGAACACCCAGAGGATCGTGACGGGCTGGCGGCACTGGTAGCGAACGGTCAGCCGCATCCCCTGATCGGTTGCAACCCCCTCCTGCGCTTCGCCTTCCACCAGAAGCGCTTCGATCGCCACCGGCGCCTCGTCGCTCGGGCCCGGCGCTGCCGAGGGACCGCGCTCCACCGGTCGCGTTTCGAACATGCGATGGAGCGTCTCAACGGCCGAACCCTCGAAGACGAGCCTGCCCTGTTCGAGAAGGATGCCGCGATCGCACACGGCCTGGATCTGGTGAAGGCTGTGGGAGACGAGCAGCAGCGATCCTCCCTCCGCCAGATAGGACCGCATGTGGGCGACGCATTTGCGCTGGAACGCCGCATCGCCGACCGCCAGCGCCTCGTCGACCAGCAGCAGATCGGGCTTGAGATGCGCGATCACGGCATATGCAAGCCGCGCCTTCATCCCCGAGCTGAACGACTGGACAGGGGCATCGAAGAACGCGCCAAGCTCGGCGAAGTCGGCAACGTCGTCGACCAGGCGATCCGCCGCCCGCCGGTCCAGCGCATGATAGGCCGCACTCACCCGGACGTTCTCGCGTCCACTCAGCACCGGGTTGAAGCCGGTGCCGAGCTCGATCAGGGCCTCGGCGCGGCCGCGAATGGCAATCTCGCCGCGGTCGGGCTTCACCAGCCCGAAAAGGAGCTTCAGCAGCGTGCTCTTGCCGGCACCATTATGGCCGACGACGGCAAGCGCCTCGCCGCGGCCGAGAGAGAAATGGATGTCGTCCAACGCCCAGAATTCGTTGGGCCTGAGCGCGGCCGGCCGCCCCGGCAGGAATTCGCGGGCAATGTCCCGGATGCCGTAGGCCAATGCGCTCCGGAGCTCGCGGCTGTAGCGTTTCGACAGTCCGGTTACGGCGAGGATCGGGGCGTCGCTCATAAAGCGATCGGCAGCTCGGTTGGGCTGAGTGCGCTCGCCGTCTTGAAGAAAGGCAGGGTTTGCGCCGGCGCACGCAGGCGGAGGTCGCCGGCCGCGTCAAGGAGAATGTCGAGGCTTGCCGCCACCACCCGGCGGCTGAGCGGCGCGCCGAGGCAATGGTGGATTCCGGATCCGAATGCGAGGTGGCGCTTCTGCGGCCGATCGAGAAGCAGATCGTGCGGCCGATCGAAATGCGCAGGATCGCGATTGGCCGCAGCGACGCAGATCTGGACGAGCGCATTGGCCGGGATGGTAACGCCGGCGGTCTCGACCGACCTGGTGGCGAGGCGCGGAAGCAGGTGCTCGGGCGGATGCAGCCGCATCACCTCCTCGATGAACGGTCCGAGCAGGACCCTGTTCGATCCGATCCGCGCCGTGAGATCGGGGTCGTCCGCGAGACGCAGTATGGCGTGGGCAATCACCCGTTCCGTCGTGGTGGTGGCGGCGAGCCACAGCAGGCGTACGAGGCTGCGTATTTCCGCGTCGCCGACCAGGCCGCCGGCATCGTCGCCCAATTCGGCGAAGATCGAGGCGCGCGGCGCGATCCGGTCCAGCACGGCAATGAGCTCCGCGAGTGGCTCCGAGGTGGCGAGCGCCCGGACGGAGCCCTCGGAGATCTCCGCGACTGCCGCGGCGTCGAAGCCGATCAGTTCGGCTGCAACGGCACGGCTGATCGGCGCTGCATAACCGCCGACCGCATCGATTTCCGGCCGCAATACGGCGCGCGCGATATCCCGCGCCCTTTCCTCGAGGCGACCGAGATTGCTGCTCGCGAAGCGCCGGGAGAGCAGCCGGCGGATGGCGGCCTGGCCGGGCGGATCCGCTGCGAGCAGGACGGCATCGACGCCGGCATAAGGCGCGTTCGAGAAAGTCTCGGCGTCCCCCAGTGCGCGCCGGGCGTCGTCATGTTCGAGGATGATCCAGAAACCGTGCCGTGGCAGGAATTGGACGCTGCCGGCAGCGCGCAGGCGATCATAATGCGGGAACGGGTTTGCGGCGACGGCCGCCTTGTCGAGATCGATCGTCTGCGCGTCCGGCGGCGCCACGAAGTGCGTCGCGCCGAGGCGCCGGCGTGCTGCCGAGACGATCCGGGACAAGACCTTCATCCGAGCCGCGCCACGACATGGGGACGGCAGAGACGGTAGAAGAGCCATGCGATCACGAGGACCAATGCGGTTGCTCCAACGACGGGGAGGAAGCCGGCCAACGCCGGGCCCGGCCCAAGCCAGGACCGGGTCGTCTCCAGAAGCGGCGTGACCGGATTGAAGCGGGTCAGCCCGGCGGCCGGTGCATGATAGAATATCGGGGTGAGAAAGAACCACAGCCCGGTCGCGAGCGCGATCGCACGGCCGACGTCCTGATAGAGAAGCCCCCACGGGAGCGCGATCATGCCGAAGGCGAGCCCGAGCATGATCAAGGCGCCGATGCCTACCGGAACGAGCAGGATCGTCGGCGCCGGTGCAACACGGAAGGCGAGCAAAGCAATCGCAAGAACCAGCATGCGGATCCCGGCATTGAGCAGGACTTCGAAGAGACCGCCAAGGATCAGGGCCTCGTGGGGGACGCGGCTGCGAGTTGTCATCTGCCGGCCGTTCGTCAGGTGCTGCAGAGGCGCGTTCAGCGCTTCCACGAACGTCTGCCAGAGCAGCATTCCGACGAGCACATGGGCGGGATAGGGAAGGTGTGTCGGGCCGACCGCAACGATCTGCCGGGACTGGAGATAGGTGCAGATCAGGGTCGCCGCAGCCGCCGGAGCCAAGAGCCACAGCCAGCCAAGCGCCGACCGTCTTTGCCGGCCGCGCAGATTTGCCCGGAACAGCGCCCATCCGATCGGCACGGACAGGCGAAGGTCGACGAACGCCGCACGCACGAAACCGCGCGGGTCGGCAAGCTGGGGGCGGGCGCTGATGAGCGTCGGATCCGTCACCGGAACGACCATAATGGCTTCGTGCAAAAGGGACAGAGGGCCGCGACGGCAGTGCTGTCGTGGACGTGCCTCCCGCGTGCCGAGATCCCGGCTCAGAAGGTTGGCATCGGAACGCCCGCTGCAGATCCTTGGGGTTACCCCGATCTTCAAGCCGCCAGAGCATCCCGAGTGGCCGCAAATCGCTCTAATGGAAGCCCGTGATCCTTCGGCTTTTGGCGCGCCGACGCAGTGCGGCATGGCGAACGCGCATCCGGTGGACGATGTCCAGTGGCAGCGGCCGCAGGAAGCTGACGCCGATCAGGGTCCGCCGCACCCAGCGTATCTCGCTTTCGCATGGGTCTTCCGTCTCGAACAGGATGGCGGCGAACTGGCCGGGCGCGATCGGCGCATCGGTGAGCCCGCAGAGTCCATAGATCGAGAGATCCTTGAGCCTCAGAACATAATGCATGCCCTCGAACACGAGGCGTGCTTCCGCGCCGGCGACGGGGTGACGGATTTCGACGCGTCGTTCCGATGCAAGCGGCACTGCGCGATTGCTGTCGTCCGGCGTTTCGCTTCCAGGCCTGGTTCGCGGCAGCATCAATGGCGTGCCTCCTCTTGTTCGATGCCGCTCACGCCACCCTTCTGCCATGCCAAGATCACCGACATGCGCCGATTGCGAGGATCGTACCGGTCCGCCGGCACGAACGGTTCGCGATCCGCCACCCCTTCGATTCGCGCGAGCCGATCGGCGCCGATGCCGGATTGCGCCAGTTTCGCCCGTGTCGCCTCCGCCCGCGCCGTAGACAGCATCCAATTGTTCATCATGCGTCCGGAGGCATAGGGCAGGGAATCGGTGTGGCCGCGGACGATGACGGCATTGGGAACCCGGGCGATCACCTTTGCGACCTCGCCGATCAGGCGGCTGGCGCGGGGCAGCAGGCGATCGGTGGAGAGCGCGAACATCGAGAAGTCGGCTTCGTCGACGAGATCGATGCGCAATCCTTCGCGAGTCTCGACCAGGCGGACGTTCTTGCGCAAAGCCTTGAGATCGGGATCGCCGGCCATGCGGGCATCGAGCGCGCGCTTGAGTGCTTCGAACCGCGCGCGGTCCTGCGTCGCGGAGTCGCCGCTCTCCGGCCCACCGATCGCGGCGCGCGGAACGACGATGGCGCGCTGCCCGGTCTGGCGGGCGCGATGCGCATAATCGTCTTCCGCGATCAGGGAATCGCCGCCGAGCACACCGTTCGCGCCGGCGCTGTTCTGGCGAAGCTCAACAAGGGTGGGCGTGAAATAGTCTGCGATCCCCTTTCGCTTCTGCTCGTCGGTCATGCCGAGCAGCCAGAGCAGGAGGAAGAAGGCCATCATCGCGGTGACGAAATCGGCGTAAGCGACCTTCCAGGCACCGCCATGATGGCCGGCATGCGCGGCCGCGACGATCTTCTTGACGATGATCGGCCGGGGAAGAGGCTCGTTGCGGCCGCGCGCCTTGCTCGCCACCGCTCAGCGTCCCCGCATGCCGTCGAACACGTCGGCGAAGGCAGGCTGGTTGGAATGGCTGATGCTGGATCGGGCCGCTTCGATCACCAGCGGCAATGGATGGCCGTGCAGGGAGGCGACGATGATCTGCTTGACGACATGGTAGATCGCCGAATCCGCCTCGATCACCTGCCGCGCCCGATTGGCGAACGGACCGACGATGCCGTAGGCGAGCAGAACCCCGAGAAAGGTGCCGACCAATGCCGATCCGATCATTCCGCCGAGGATCGCCGGCGGCTGATCGATCGACCCCATTGTCTTCACCACGCCGAGCACGGCCGCGACGATGCCGAGGGCAGGGAGGGCGTCGGCCAGGCTCTGTAGAGTGTCGGCGGGCCGGATCGTATCGTGATGGTGAGTCTTGAGATTGTTGTCCATCACCTCCTCGACGGCGTGCGGATCGAGCGTTCCCGACGAGACGACGACCAGCCGCAACGTGTCGGCGATGAGATGGACGAGCGTGTCGTCCTTCAGCAGCCGCGGATATTCGGCGAAGATCGGGCTCGATCGGGGATCCTCGATATGCGGCTCGACCGCCACCGGCCCGTCGGTGCGCAGCATCTTCATCAGCCGCGAGACCAGGAAGATCGCCTCGAGGAAATCCTGCTTGCGATATTGCGGCCCCTTGAAAATCTTGACGACCCCGCCGCACAAGGCCTTCAGTTCCTTGAGCGAGTTGCCGGCGATCACCGCGCCGAGCGCGGCGCCCCCGATGATCAGCATTTCGTGCGGAATGGCATGGAGAACGGGCCCGAGCGCGCCCCCGGTGATCAGAAACCCGCCGAACACCATGACGAGCACGACGATCACGCCGATCGCTGGAAACATCTCGACCCCACCTGATTGGGAGGCAGGAAGATGCCCGCCTCGCAGCAACGTTAACGGCAGGATGCCGGAGAGCTTTAGCGCCTCGCAACGTGGGGCACGGGGGCGAAGGCAGCGCCGCCGCTCACTCCGGATGTTCCGGCATCAGCGCACCGGCGCGCGAGCCCTTCCCGGTGAGATTCATCACATTCACCCCGAGCTTACCGTTCGGGCCGAACCCGTCGAAGCCCGTCTTTCCCCTCGAGAAAGGACGTGAAGGTTGGGGGTTCGACAAGCTCAGCCCAAGCGGGGTCTTTGGTTGCGCCGCAACGTCTCCCGCCGCGAATTTCTCAGCCCAAGCCGGGAGTCTATAGTGCTCCCCCAACCGTCTGACGCAGCGAGCTTCTATCCCTCGCCGGAGGTGTCGGCATGTCTGGCTTCCCGAGGGGCGCGCACTCGGCGTTCCGGTATCCCTTACCTTCTTGCGCAGCAATCATAAATAGAAAGAATGATCCGGTTCGGCGAAGATTGACGGGTCGGCCAGTCGCTATCCGCTGCGCCGAAGAATAGAGTGTCGTTCGACCGTGCGGCTATGCCTGCACCAGCGATCGAGCGGAGATATTCGAAGAACCAGGGGGTGCAACGATGACATTGGATCTTGTGCAATCGGTTGTGTACATGGCCTTCGCCGCTGACGGCGCCTCAGGCATTGTCGACTCGCAGGCCGGGCTTACGACCTACCTGCGGAATTACCTGAATGGTGGAACGGCGCCGGACGGCAGCGACTATCACGGCTTTCTGCCATGGTTCAACAGCGCGCAGATCGGCTACCAGTTGATCGGTGGAGACTGGGAAATCCTTTGGGGGCCCGTCGCGATACCGCAGCCGCACGTTTCCCAGAGCTATTCGGCGAACGCGATGTACGTCGCCTTCAGCCCTTCACAGCGTGTCTATGTCGTCGGGGTCGCCGGAACGGACTTCGACAGCCTCTACGACTGGTTTTACGAGGACGGCAATGTCGCCGCGTCGGACATGGTGGACTGGCCGCTGAATGGCGGGTCCTTCAACGGCGCCAAGATTTCCGGTGCCACGTTCACCGGCATCACCAACCTTCTGGGAATGACCGACAGCTCGGGCGCGAGCTTGGCAACCTTCCTCGAGGCAATCTCCGCCACCGACAAGAGCGCCTCCACCTTGATCTTCACCGGGCACAGCCTCGGTGGCGCTCTGGCGCCGACGCTTGCGCTCAACCTGTACCCGGATCCCGCCGGCTCCGGCTGGCAGAAGGTCAATGTGCTCGCACTTGCGGGTCCGACGCCGGGCAACAAGGCGTTCGCGACTCTGTTCAACACCGCTTACCCTCAAATCTCTTCAGGCGGTGCTACCTATCCCTACTGGAACACCAACTATCAGAACTTCGCCGACATCGTCCCACGCGCCTGGAACCGGATCCAGTCCGTTGCCCCGCTGCCGTCTAACGGCTGGAGCTATTATTCGATCTGGGGGAAGCTCGGCCTGGCGCTGAACTTCGAAATCCAGGAACTGATCAAGGGCGTCAACATCCTCGTGGCGGGCGCAGACTATTGGCGCATCAACCATCTCGTGTTCGGAGCCGATTGGGGCTGTTTCGATCCGGGTGCAGCGATCGTGCCGCCGTCCGGCGGAGACTGGCCCTATCCTCCCGCCTGGCCGACCTGGGTCAACTGGCCGCGCTACGGGATCACCAACCCGCTGACCTCGCGCGATCAGTTGGAGCCGTTGATCGAGGCCGCCCATATCGACCAATATTACCGCTATTTCGGCCTGATGCCGATCCCGCATTTTCCGCTCGGTACCCAGCAGGAGGCGCGGCGAACGGCGGCCGCAGCGAAGAAAAATCTGCTTCGCGCCGCCGCACGCCTCAGCACGGTCGAGCCCGCATCGGACGAGCGGATCAAGTCCGCCGACGAGGCTCCCGACGAGGAAGGCTGAAACGGTGGAATCCAGTCCCTGAGAGCGGATCGAAGGCCTGGAGCATTCGGCAGGAGCCTCGAGCATGATCGGATCAGGCTGAAACAGCCTAATCCTGAATCATGCTCTCGTCCTTGGTCTAAAGCCTGATTCACACCTCAGGTCGGAGCTAAACGCTCCAACTAAGGCGATCAGGCTCTAGCGGATCAGATCGAACAGGCTGGTCTTGTTCACTTCGGCGAAAATCGCTTGCGCTGCCTTGAGGTGGACGTCCTTCATCTGGATCCGGGCCAGCACTTCGGTAATGTCGGCGCCTTCAATCGCGCTTCTCTGCTCTTCGAGGACGAGGCCGTTGTCGATCAGCTTTTCGCGGGCCTTGTCGAGCCAGTCGGCGCGGATGCCCTGATCGGCGAGTGCCGTCGCGATCTGGTTCGCCCCCCTGTCGATCGAGTCGATCGATGCCGTCACCGCCGCGGCGCGCGCGGACGGATCGGCGATCTCGGCGGCCGTCGCGGCCGCCTGCAGGGCTGCGACGATGTCGATGGGGATCGAGAACACCGCCTCACGGCTGGCCACCGGGGCGATGCGCGTGCCGGGGTTGACCGGAACGGCAAGGCTGCTGCCGATCCGGAACAGCGGCTCGCCCCGGGTGTCGACGCTGCTGCGGTAAGACGCGATTTCCGAGGCCAGGCCCCGCAGCTCCGAGGCGATCAGCGCACGGTCATCGGCGGAGCTGGTGCCGGTCTTGGCGCGGAGCATCAGCTCCTTGGCGCGATCGAGGGCGGTGCCGGTCGATTTGATCGCGGTTTCGGCCTGGGCGGCGAGGGCGGTCGCCGTGGTGACGTTGCGGAGCCACACCTCCTGGGTCGCTTCGACGCCGCGTATCTCGGCGGCGCGGGCGGCGCCGAGCGGATCGTCCGAAGGCGCGAGGATCTTCTTGCCGGTGGTGATCTCGGTCTGGCCGCGGGCGATCTCCCGGGCGAGCTGCGCCTGACGGTTGATCTCCTGGGTGAGGCGGAAGCGGGTGCCGGTGATCATCGCATATATCCCTGGAAGAAGGGTTCAGAACAGATCGAGGATCGATTGCAGCGTGTCGCGGGCAACCTGGACGATCTTGGCCGATCCGTCATAAGCGCGCTGGTAGCGGAGCAATTCGGCGGCCTCCTGATCGAGATCGATGCCCGAGACCTCGTCGCGGGCGGCGAAGCTGCCGTCGCGGCGGGTGGCGGCGGCCGAGGCTTCGGAGCGGGCGGATTGCAGCGCCTGCGCGTGCGAGGCCACCAGCGCGGCCCAGCGGCTTTCGACGCCGCCGGGGCCGCGCAGATCGCCGAGCACGAGCAGATTGCCGTTCTCGACCCCCGCGCCGGAAGCGGCGGCGATGGCCGCGGGATTGCCGGTCGTCGTCGCCAGGGTCGAGGCGTCGCCGGTCATCACGAGCAACGCCGCGCCCGGCGTTCCGGTGGGCGTGCGGCCGCCCGCCTGCCAATCGTTGACCTCATCGACGAATTGTTGCGCGGTGGCGTTGAGCTCGGCCCGCTTGTCGGCGGTCGAGCCCGCGACATCGACGAGGCCGGACAGGCGTCCGCCGGTGGCGGGAAGCGGAGTCGTCGTGCCGTTGGCGAACAGGGTCAGCGCGATCCGGCCGTCAGCCGCCGTCGCGGCACCAACAGTGGCCCGCTGGGTCTGATCGAGCAGGGTGACTCCGCTCACCCGCGCCAGGGTAAGGCTGGCGGTGCCGTTCGCCTCGATCGAGGCCTCGACGTCGATGCGAACGGCGATCGAATCGATCAGCCGATCGCGTTCGTCCTCCATCGAGGCCCGCGCGGTTCCGCCGATCTTGCTCTGGCGGAGGGCATCGTTGACCTCGGCGAGCGCGGCGAGATCGGCGTTGAGGCCGTCGACCTCCGTCGCGGCGGCGTCGGCGATGCCGGTCGCGACGCGCTGCAGAGCCTCGGCCGTCTCGCGGATTTCGCCGGCTGCGATCGACAGTGCGGTGAGCATGGCACTGCGCGCGAGACGATCGGACGGTGTCGCGGCGAGCGCTTCACCGGCATTGAAAAAGCCGCCGATCGCGGTGCCGACCGAGGACGGGCCGTCGCCGAGCGCGGTCTCGACCGCGCCGAGCCATTGTTCGCGCACCGCGGCGCGTCCCGCCCCCGAGGCTGCGTAGCGGGCGTCGGCGGCGCGATAGGCGTCCCATGCGCGGGCGACCGACGCGGCCTCGACTCCGGCGAAGAGCAGATCCTCACGATAGAGGGGGCTGCGCGAGCCCGTGTTGATCCCCTCGCGCAGGCGCACCTCGCGGCGGGCGTAACCCGGATTTTCGGCATTGGCGACATTGTCCGCCACCGCGGCGAGCGCGGTGCGGTAGGCAGTCACGCCGGACAGGCCGATGGCAAGGAGATCACTCATTCCCGTTTCTCCCCAGCGAGCCCGCCAAATTGCCTCTCGAGCATTTCGGCAATGCCGAAGCCGCCTTGCTCGGCCATCGCATCGGCGAGCTGCGAATCCTGCATCGATCGGAACTGCTCGGCCGCCTGGCCGCCGCTCAAGATATCTTCGCCGAGGCTGGCCTGGCGCATCGATCCGATCATCTGTCGAACGAACACCGCCTCGAACGCCTTGGCCGCGGCCTTGAGCTCGGCCGCCGTGCCGCCGTCGGATGCAGGGGCCGTGCCCGATATGGATATTGGGTCGATCACAGGATGACGAGCTCCGCCTTCAAGGCACCGGCCTGCTTCAGGGCTTCGAGGATCGCGACGAGATCCGACGGTGCGGCGCCGATCGCGTTCACCGCCTTGACGATCTCGGACAGGGATGCGCCGGGCGCGAAGCGGAACATCGGATTTGCTTCCTCGCGCACCTGGATGTCGGAACTTTCCTCGGTCTCGGTCCGCCCGCGCGAGAAGGCTTCCGGCTGCACCACGCGCGGGCTTTCCTTGACGGACACGGTGAGCTTGCCGTGGCTGACGGCGGCGGGACTGATCTGGACGGCGCCGTTGATCACCACCGTGCCGGTGCGGGCGTTGACGATCACCCGTGCAGGCGCGTCGGCGGGGTCGACGTCGAGATTCTCGATCCGGCTCATCAGCGTCGCACGGGTTTCGGCGCCGGGCTCGGCCTGGATGGCGATGCTGACCGCATCGGTCGCCCGGGCGATCGCGCCGAGATTGAGGTTGATCGCGGCGGCGACGCGCTGGGCGGTGGTGAGATCGGCCTCGGCGAGGTTGAAGACGAGTTCGGGCGCGGTGGCGAAGCCGGCGTCGACCGCGCGTTCGACCGTGGCGCCGTTGGGAATGCGGCCGGCCGACGGAATGTTGATCGTCAGCTTCGATCCGTCATTGCCCTCGACCCCGAGGCCGCCCACCGCGACGCTGCCCTGCGCCATCGCGTAGATCTGGCCGTCGGCGCCGATCAGCGGCGCCATCAGCAGGGTGCCGCCGCGGATCGACTTGGCCTTGCCGAGCGCCGAGACGGTGATGTCGAGCCTTTGCCCGGGTTTGGCGAAGGGCGGCAGCTCGGCGGTGACCATGACCGCCGCCGCATTCTTGAGCGCGGGGTTGAGGCCCGCGGGCAGGGTCAGCCCGAAGCGCGCGGCGACACCCTTCATGCCCTGGGTCGCATATTCGAGGCTATCGTCGCCGGTGCCGGCGAGCCCGACGACGAGTCCGTAGCCGGTCAGCTGGTTGGCGCGGAGCCCCTGGAACGCGCCGATATCCTTGACCCGGGCCGCTCCGGCCGGAGCGGCGAAGCCGAGCGCGGCGGCGAGACCGGCGAAAAGGAGCAGGAAGGTTCGCATGACTCGCATCCTGTCAAAAGGGGCTGAAGCGGCTGAAGAAGCGCTGCAGCCAGCCCTGGCGGCTGGCGCGGGCGATCTCGCCGCGTCCCGAATAGGTGATGTCGGCATTGCCGACCCGGGTGGAGGCGATGCGGTTGTCGGCGGTGACATCCGATTGGCGGACGATGCCGGCGATGCGGACGAACTCGTCGCCGCGGTTGAGCGTGATCCTTTTCTCGCCGCGGACCAGCATGGTGCCGTTCGGATAGACTTCGGCGACGGTGACGGTGATCTCGCCCGACAGCGAGTTGGATTGTGCCGCCTGGCCCTTGCCGTCAAACGCGTTCGATCCGCCCATGTTGAATTCCTGCGGCCTGAACAGAGCGAGCGGACCTTCCCGCGGCGGCGCGAGGGCGATGTCGCCCTTGCGGCCGGTGGTGGCGACCGCTGATTTGGCGGCCTGGGTGCGCTCGACCAGCACGATGGTCAGCAGATCGCCGACCGAGGCGGCACGGGTGCCGCTGGTCAGCGGCGCATAGCCGTGGCTCGCCTGGAAGATCCCGCCATTGGCGTGCGTTGGCGGCGGTGGCGGCGCATAAGCCGGTGCATAAGCGTCTGGCTTCTTGCCGGCCGAAAGCAGGACGAAGGCGCCGATCAGCGCAGTGCGCTTCAGGACGCGGCGATGCTGCCGCGGAAAACCGCTGCCCACCTTTTCGCGCATCGCTTTAGAGCTGCTGGTTGGCATTGCGGAGCATCTCGTCGGTGGCGGAGATCATCTTCGAATTGACCTCGTAGGCGCGCTGGGTCTCGATCATGTCGACCAGTTCCTGGACGACGTTGACGTTCGATCCCTCGAGCGAACCCTGGCGGATTGCGCCGCGCCCTTCGGCGGCGGCGGGGCCGGTCTGGGGCGTGCCGCTGGCGGCGGTCTCGGCGAACAGATTGCCGCCGAGCGCCTGCAAGGCGGACGGATTGACGAAGCGCGAAATCTCGATGCGGCCGAGTTCGCTTGCAGAGGTTTCGCCGGGAAGCTGGGCCGAGACGGTGCCGTCGACCCCGATCGTCACCGACGTCGCGCCCTGCGGGACGCTGATCTCCGGCTGGAGCGGCAGGCCGTCGCCGGTGACGATCTTGCCTTCGGCGGAGAGGCTGAAATTGCCGGCCCGCGTGTAGGCGATGGTGCCGTCGGGCTGGGTGACCTGGAAGAAGCCTTCGCCTTCGATCGCGAGATCGAGCGGGTTGTCGGTCTGCGACACCGACCCTTGCGTGTTGACCCGCGCGGTGCCGGTCATGCTGACGCCCGATCCGAGCGAGAGGCCGACCGCATAGCGGTTCTCCGCGCTCGACGGTGCCCCGGGCGCGGTCATCGTCTGGTAGGACAGGGTCTCGAACTCGGCGCGATCGCGCTTGAAGCCGGTCGTGTTCACGTTGGCGAGATTGTTCGCGATCACCCGCATCCGTGCGGACTGGGCGTCGAGGCCGGTGCGGGCGACATGGAGGGCGGCATTGGTCATCGTGTCTGCTCCTCGGAGAAACGGTCAGTCGGGCAGGCGCATCAGATCGGCGCCGGCGCCGTCGAGATCGCGTGCGGTGTTGATGAGCTTGAGCTGGGTCTCCCAGGCGCGGCTGGCATCGATCATGTCGACCAGCGCCTTGGTGGCCTCGACGTTCGAGCCTTCGAGGCTGCCGGAGACGAGCCTTGCATCGGGATCGGCGGGAAGCGCGCCGCCGCCGCGCACGCGGAACAGGCCGTCGAGGCCCTTGACCACGTCGGAGCCGACCGGCGAGGCGAGCTTCAGGCGATCGACCCGCTGCGGCAAAGCGGGATCGCCGCCGGTGGGCACGATCCACACGGCGCCGTCGCGTTCGATCTTGATCTGGTCGGCGGGCGGCAGCGTGATCGGACCCTGTTCGCCGAGCACCGGATGGTCATCCCCGGTGGTCAGCAGGCCGGTGTCGGAAAGCTTGAGGTCGCCGCGGCGCGTATAGGCCTCGTCGCCATTGGCTGCCTGCACGGTCAGCAGGGCATCGCCCGCGATCGCGATGTCGAGCGCCCGGCCGGTCTCGGTAATTGTGCCTTCGCGCATGTCGGCGCCGCTCACTTCCTCGGCCGAGAAAGCGCGCGCGGCGAAACCCTGGCCACCCATCCAAAGCGACCGGGCGGTCGCGAGCTCGCCGCGAAAGCCGGTCGTGTTGACGTTGGCGAGGTTGTTCGCCGTCGCCGCCTGCCGGGCCATCGCACCGCGCAGCGCCGACAGGGAGGTGTGGATGAGGCGGTCCATCGGCTCGGCCTCAATTCCTGAGGTTCATGATTGCCGAGGTCATCGCGTTCGCGGTCTCGATCGCCTTGGCATTGGCCTGGAAATTGCGCTGGGCGGAGATCAGCGACACCAATTCCTCGGTGATGTCGACATTGGCGCGTTCGAGCGCGCCCGATTGGATGCGGCCGAAGCCGTCCTCGCCGGGCACGCCGACCTGGGCATCGCCGCTGTCGCCGGTGATCGACCAGCGCGCGTCGCCGCGCTGCTTGAGCCCGGTCGGATTGGAAAAATTGGCGACCGCGAGCTTGCCCAAAGCCTGGGTGGTGCCGTTGGAGAACGTGGCGGTGACGAGACCGTCCTCGCCGATCGTGACGTCGTCGAGCTTGCCGGTGGCGTAGCCGTCCTGCTCGAGCGAGGCCAAGGTGAAGGTGCCGGTCGACTGGTTGGTCGCGGCGCCGAAATCGAGGGTGAGGCCGATCGGCGCCGAGGCGCCGGCCGGGAACACGCTGCCGAAGGTGGCGGGGCCGGTCGGCGAGGTCAGCGCGCCGGCGGCGTCGAACTGCAGGGTGAGCGGGGTCGGCGTCGGCGATGCGGGATTGGCGCTCGCCTGCTCGTTGCCGACGAAGAGATAGGTCTGCCAGCTGTTCGTCGCGTCACCGCTCGCGGTCGAGGCGGTGCGGGCGAAATAGAGGGTGGCGGGGAGCGCCTTGCCGGCACTGTCATAGACCACGGTCTGGGTCGAATGGTTGTAGCTGTTGGGATCCAGACGGTCGAACGCCCACGGCGTTGCGCTGCTGTACATTGCGCGGCGCGACGGCACGTCGGCATTGGACGGGAAGCCGATCGACAGATCCATCGTCGAGGTCGCGCGCGGGGTGCCGGATGTCAGCGGCATCTGCAGGTTGCGGGCCGAGGCGATGCCGGTCGAGGTGACGTTGCCGGCGGTGTCGACCGGAAGCACCTGGACGTAGCCGCCATTGCTGTCGACGAGGTAGCGATCCGCATCGATGTCGAACGCGCCGTTGCGGGTGAAGGTCGTGCTTCCGCCGGTGAGCGCGTCGCGGGTGATGAAGAAGCCGTTGCCGGCAATGGCGAGATCGAGCTCCTTGCTCGACGCCTCGAAGCCGCCCTGGCTGAACTGCTGCTCGATCTGCTTGAGGCGCGTGCCCTGGCCGGCGCTGGTCCGCGACGCCGCGACGATGTCGCCGAATTCGGCCCGGCTTTTCTTGAAGCCGTAGGAGCCGACATTGGCGATGTTGTTGGACACGGTCGAGAGATCGGTCTGGGCGCCCTTGAGGCCGGAGAGAGAGGTGTAGAAGGACATGGTCTGGCTCCGTGGAACGTGTTGGATCAGGAGAGGCGGATCGCTGCGTCGGGGGAGAGCAGGCCGAGGCCGGTGACGAGCTTGGTCGCGCCGCCATTGGCAGGCGACTGGATGCCGGCGATGCCGGTCCAGGTTGCGGTGCCGGCGCTGATCGCCTCGCCGCCGCCATGGGCGTTGACCAGGATGCGCAGCGGGCCGGTCGCCTTGACGCTGCCGTCGGCGGCCTTGCCGTCCCAGGCGAAGGAGAGGGTGCCGGCGTCTTTGGCGCCGAGCGCCTCGCTGTGCACGACGGCGCCTTTCTCGTCGATGTAGCTGATCGTGACTTCGTCGGCATCCTTGGGTAGCGCGATCTCGCCGGCATAGCTGCCGTCGCGAAGCGGCGTCGCAACCTCGGAATCGACGAGCATCGAACGGCCGATCCAGCTCGCGGCGTCGTTGAGCCGGCTCGGGGACAAAGCTTCGGCGATGCCCGCCAAACTCTTGTTCATCTCCGAGATGCCGGCGAGTTGGCTGAACTGCGCCATCTGCGCGACCATTTGGGTGTTGTCGACCGGGTTGAACGGATCCTGGGTGGTGAGCTGGGTGGTCATCAGCCGCAGGAAATCCGATTGGTCCATCGACCCGGCCGGTTTGGTCTCCATCTTAGGGGGCGCGCTGGCGCCGTAGGTCGTGTTCGGGATGGTCGTCATTGGCCGAGCCTCAAAGTGTCGAGGGTGAGCGTCTTGGCGGTCTGGAGGACCTGGACGTTGTTCTGATATTGGCGGGCGCTCTCGACCATCTCGACGAGCTCCGCCGCACTGTCGACGCCGGCTTCCCAGACGTCTCCGTTGGCATCCGCGAGCGGATGGCCGGGCGAATGGCGCTTGACCGGTTCGACATTGGCCTGGACCACCCGCGAGACGCCGACCGTGGCCACGCCGGGTCGGTCGCCGACACTTTCGAACACCGGCTTCAGCGCGCGGAAGGCACCGTCCCTGGTAGCCGACACCGAGCCGGCATTGGCGAGGTTCGAGGCGGTCGTGTTGAGCCGGACGAGCTGCGCCGACATGGCGCGGCCGGCGATGTCGAAGACGTTCATCGGCGCCGCCATCGTCATTCTCCCTTCAGCGCGCGGGTGATCGTGGAGATGCGGCCCTCGAGAAAGGAGAGGGTGGTGCGGTACTGGACCGCATTTTCGGCGAACAAGGTCTGCTCGGTCGAAAGCTCGACCGTGTTGCCGTCGAGCGAGGGCGTGACCGGGACGCGATAGGCGGCGGCCTCCTCGGCAGCGGCGCCGGCGCCGCGACCGCGACCGGCGAGATCCATCGCCCGGTCGAAGTCGATGTCGCGCGCCTTGTAGCCGGGGGTGGCGGCGTTTGCGATGTTGGAGGCGAGCATCGACAGCCGCTGCGAACGCAGCGCCAGCGCCGTGCCGTGAACCCCGAAGATCGATTGGCCGTCGGCCATGTCTCTCGCTCCTAAACTTCTCCGGCCACGTGCCGTTATGGTCTGTGGCGGGCTGTTACCCCGAGTTCTGCAAGGAGCGTGCCAGTCGTCCGGGCGTCAATATCCCGGCGCCCGGGCGGCCGCGCGTAGGGGAGGGCCGGCGGACCAGCGCGGCCGAGCGGAAGTTTCTTTGTCCCGGGCGGGAGGGTGTGAGGCGTGTTCGAAACGATATTACGGATGATCGATCCGGCGGCCCTTGCACTGGTCGCGGGCGGGAGCCTGATCGCGGCGGTGCTGCGTTCGACCCGCGCGGATCTCGCCGGCGCGCTCGGCGCATTGAAGCCGATGGTGATGGCTTCGCCCGCGCGGGACGAGGCGGTCGCCCGGATGGCCTTGCGCCAGGTCGAACGGCTCGCCCAGCTGCAGGGTATCGCCTGCATCGATCGCGTCGGCCCGGAGAGCGCGTTCGTGCGCAGCGCCGCCTTGAAGCTGATCGACGTTGCCAGCGTCGATGCCTTCGCCGGCTGGCAGACGGACGAGATGGAGGCGCGCCGCATCCGCCATCACAATGCCGCCGCCTTCTGGCGGACCGCGGCCGACGCGGCGCCGAGCATGGGGATGATCGGCACCGTCATCGGCCTGATCGGCATGTTCGCGTCGCTCGACGATCCGTCCGGCCTCGGACCGGCGATGGCACTGGCGATGCTGACCACCCTGTACGGCCTGATCTTCGGCGTGCTGCTGTTCGGATCGGCGGCGTCCCGGCTGGAGCGTCTCTCCAAGGCCGAGCTGCGCTGGCAGCGCGCCGTCGTCACGCGGCTGGAGGCGCTTGCGCGCGAGGAGGTTCGCACCACCGAGCAATGGCTGAAGCGCCGCACGAGGGCGGCCGGATGAGCCGGATCGGCGTTCCCCGCTGGGCGATCAGCTTCGCCGATCTGGCGCTGCTCCTGCTCGCCTTTTTCGTGCTGCTGCGCGCCGGAGACACGATGCAGGTCGCCCAGGCCGCACGGGCGGCGTTTGCGCCGGAGGGGGCAACGCACGCTTTGCTCACGGCGCCCGCGGCGGATTTGTTCGAGCCCGGAGAAGCAAGACTGCGCCCGGGCAGCCGAGCCCGCCTGGCGTCAATCGCCCATGCTGCCGTGCGCTCGGAGCGACGGATCGTGATCGAGAGCCTCGGCCGCGACCGCGCGGGCGACCGGTTCGATGCTTGGGAGCTTGCCGCGGCGCGTGCCGCAGCTCTGGCCCGCGCGCTTCAGGATGGCGGCGTCGCCGAGAGCCGGGTGCGAATCGTCATGCCGCCCGACGAGGGCCCGGAGAGCCAGCGCCTCACTCTTCGTTATGGTGGCTGATGCGGTTGGCACAGCCGTTGCTTAGAGCTTCCGGATCCTGATGGGAGCACCAGATTGTGACGTATTTCCGACGCCTCGTTCCCGCCGCCTTGCTGGTCGCAGGCGCAGCCGAGGCCCAGAACAGCCCGGGTGCGTTCGCGGACGTGGCGGCGCTCGACATGCGCGTCGCCGCGGCGCTCGGCGCCCCTATCGGCGCACCGGGCGGCGCGGTGCGCGGCATCGACCGGCGGTTGAAGCTGGCGGCCTGTCCGGCGCCGGTGACGATCGAACCGCCCGCGATGGCGGCGGCGACCGTGCGCTGCGATCCGCTCGGTTGGCGGATCCGCGTGCCGCTGGTTATGCCGGCGACCGCACTCGCGACGAGAGCGGCCGCCGAGAAGCCGGAGCCGATCATCCGCAAGGGCGATCAGGTCGAGCTCACCGCCGCGTCGGCGTGTTTCTCGGTGTCGACGATCGGCATCGCCGAGCAGGACGGCGCCGCGGGCGACCGCATCCGGATCCGATCGGATCGCAAGGGACCGCCGGTGATCGGTATCGTTGGCGAGGATGGCAGCGTCTCGCTGCCCGGATTTAAGTGATGCGCGCATCTGCCGTTATCAGGGCGAGAGCGGGTTTTCCGCGCGAAAGGACGAACAGATGATCGACGGGATCGGCAAGACAGGCGGAGGCGGGCGTCCCGAGCTCGTCCGCAGCTCCGTCGAGCGCAGCGAGGCCTCCGCAAAGGCGGGCGATGCCCTCTCCCAGGATGCGATCGCGACGCCGTCCACCCTCATCTCCGAGATGGCGGGCTCCGGCGCGCCGGTCGACAGCGGCAGGGTCGCGGCGATCCGCACCGCGATCGCCGAAGGGCGCTACCCGGTCGATCCCACCAGGATCGCGGCCGCCATGATCGCGCTCGATCTACCCGCAAGGGACGAGGCATGAGCCTTCATGCGCTTGGCCGCCTCGAGGCGGCGCACGAGCGGCTCATCCGCGCGCTCGACCACGAGGATGTCGCGATGCTGGAGCGCCGGGTCGAGGATCTGCGCAGCGCCATCGACGATGTCCGCAGCCACGGCGCCTGGCGCGACGAAGGCGAGGTCCGGGAACGTGCGGAGCGGATCACCAGGCTTGCCGACGCCGCCCGCATCCGCGTCAATTTCCTGACGGATATCACCCGCCAGCGCCTGCAGCGCATCGGCGACGTCCGGGGACAATCCGCAATCGGCACCTATAGCAGGCCCGCCTGACGAGAAATCAAAGTGGCACGGTGATTGCAAAGATGCCCCGGAAGCAATGGGGGCGTCATGAATTCGACGGCGATACGGCAAAGCTGGACGAGTGGCGGGCGCGAAGGCGTCGGCGCCGCGATCCAGCAGGCCGCCGCCCGGACGGGCGTCGACTTCCAGTACCTGCTCGGCCAGGCGCGGATCGAGAGCGGCTTCAATCCCAACGCCAAGGCGCGCACGTCGAGTGCGACCGGGCTCTTCCAGTTTATCGATCAGACCTGGCTCGCCACCGTCGAGAAGCATGGTGCGAAGCACGGGCTCGGCTGGGCGGCCGACGCGATCAGGGCCAGCGGCGGGCGTTACCAGGTCGCCGACCCGGCGACCCGCCGGGCGATCCTCGATCTGCGCAGGGATCCCGAAGCGGCCTCCGCGATGGCCGCCGAGTTCGCGTCGGACAACCAGCAGTATCTCGAGCGCAAGATCGGGCGGCCGATGGAATCGGTCGATCTCTATCTCGCCCATTTCCTGGGCGCCGGCGGCGCGTCGAAATTTCTGCGCGGCCATGACGCCGATCCGGACGGCAGCGCCGCCTCCATCCTTCCGGCGGCCGCGCGCGCAAACCGCGCGATCTTCTATCGCCGCGACGGCAGCGCCCGCAGCTTCGCCGAGATCCGCGAGCGCTTCGCCGCCAAGCTCGGGGGCACCGGCGGATCGCTGCCGCCGGCGCCGCCGCGTGACACCCAAGACAGCATCACCGCCATGCGCATGGCTACGCTGGAGACGCCGGCGCAGCCGGTGGTCGGTCCGTCGCCGGCTTATGCGCGGCTGGCGTATCTGATGCTCGCCGAGCTGGGGGGCTGAGGCCATGTCCGTGCACGCCGTCAATCGCAAAGTCTGGTTGAGCGCGGGGCGCGGCGCGGTCCTCCCGTTCGCGACCCTGATGCTGGTCGCCTTGATGGTGGTGCCGGTGCCGGCGACGCTGCTTGACGTCGGCTTCATCGCCAACATCATGATCAGCCTCGCCATCCTGATGGTGGCGCTGAACGCGGCGCGGCCGCTCGATTTCTCGTCTTTCCCGACCGTGTTGCTGTTCGCGACCCTGCTGCGGCTGGCGCTGAACGTCGCCTCGACGCGGGTCGTGCTGGTCAACGGCCACGAAGGATCGGCGGCGGCCGGCCATGTCATCGAGGCCTTCGGCAGTTTCCTGATCGGCGGCGATTATGCGGTCGGCCTCTTCGTCTTCGGGATCCTGATGATCATCAATCTCGTCGTCATCACCAAGGGCGCGGGGCGGGTGTCGGAGGTTTCGGCGCGCTTCACCCTCGATGCCATGCCGGGCAAGCAGATGGCAATCGACGCCGATCTCAATGCGGGTCTGCTGACACCCGACGAGGCCAAGCTCCGCCGCCAGGAAGTCGCGACCGAAGCCGATTTCTACGGCTCGATGGACGGCGCATCCAAGTTCGTGAAGGGCGATGCGGTCGCGGGCGTGCTGATCCTGGTGATCAACATTCTCGGCGGGCTGGTGCTCGGCACATTGAGTCACGGCCTTTCCATCCACGAGGCGGCGTCGACTTACGTGCTGCTTGCGATCGGCGATGCACTCGTCGCCCAGGTTCCCGCTCTGCTGCTGTCGATCGCGGCCGCCTCGATCGTCACCCGCGTCAATTCACCGCTCGACCTCTCCGGGCAGATCAGCAGCCAATTCAGCTCGGCCAAGGTCTGGACCCCAGTTGCCGCCATCCTGTTCATCCTGGGTGTGCTGCCCGGCATGCCGCATCTCGTTATCCTGCCGGCCGCGGCGCTTGCCGGCTTCGTCGCCTGGAAGCTTCGCCACGGACCGCCGGCGCCGGAGATCGAGGCCGATGCCGCACCGCCGCCCAATCCGGCCGCGATCGGCTGGGACGAAGTCAGCGACGGCGCCGCCCTGGGGCTGGAGCTCGGGTACGGCGTCATCGGGCTCGTCGACGAACGCAAGGGCGCGCCGCTGATGGGCCGGATCACCGGCATACGCCGCCAGCTGTCGCGGGAGCTCGGCTTTGTCGTACCGCTGGTCCGGGTCCGCGACAATCTCGCGCTCGGGCCCAATCATTACCGGATCATCGTCTCGGGCGTGATCTGCGCCGAAGACGAGATCTGGCCCGAGGAACTGCTCGCGCTCGACAGTGGCGACGTGCTGGAACGGGTGCCCGGTCGCGCCGTCAAGGATCCGACCTTTGGCCTGGACGCCGTCTGGATTGCGCCCGAGCGGCGCGCCGATGCGGTCGTCGCCGGCTATACGGTGGTCGATCCGGCGACGGTGATCGCCACCCATCTGAACCAGATCGTGCAATCCTGCGCCGCCGAGATGTTCGGCATGGACGAGGCCCAGAAACTGCTCGACGCGCTCAAGGAGAATGCGCCGCAGCTCGTGCAGAATCTGACCCCGGCACCTTTGCCGCTGGCGATGATCGCGGCACTGTGCCGGTCGCTGCTCGCCGAGGGCATCCCGCTCAAGGATTTTCGCCGGATCGCCGAAGCGATGGTCGACGCCGCCCGCGAGGAGACGGACCCGGTCCAGCTGGTCGAGAGTGTGCGCCAGCGCATCGGCGGCCTGATCGTGCAGACGATCGCGCCGGCACGGATGCCGTTGCCGGTGCTGACGCTCGACGCCGAGCTCGAGACGCTGGTGAGCCAGGCGGTTCGTGCCGGCAAGGAAGCCAACCACCCGATCGAGCCGGGCCTTGCCCAGCGGCTCGTCGGCGCGATCGCCGACGTTGCCGCGCCGCATCTCGCCGAAGCCCGGCGGATCGCTTTGGTCACTTCGCCGATCGCCCGCCGGACCTTGTCGCGCCTGCTCGCGCCGCATCTGCCGGACGTGCCGGTGCTCTCCTTCCTTGAAATCCCCGACGGCAAGCCGGTTGAAGTGATCGCGGTCGTCGGCGGTAGCCCGCAGGCGGCCCGTGCCCTGACCGCTGGAGTGGAGTCCTGATGCACGCCTTCAGCCATGAAGCCGCCGGCGCGATGACGTACGCGCGGGTGCCGGCACGCAAGTCGCCCGAGACACTGGCGCGCGCGCACATGCCCCTGGTCCGCAAGATCGCATGGCATGTCCACGGCCGTGTTTCGAGCGCGATCGAGGTCGAGGATCTCATCCAGATCGGCATGATCGCCCTGGTCGAAGCGGCCAATGCATTCGAGGATCGCGGCCATGCCTTCGCAACCTATGCGACGATGCGGATCCGCGGCGCAATGATCGATCATCTTCGCCGGCAGGCGACGCTCTGCCGCTCGGCGATGACCCGCCGCAAGCAGATCGGCGCGGCGCGGGCGAAGATCGAAAGCCGCGTCGGCCGCGAGGCGACAGAGGCGGAGATCGCGGCGGAGATGGGCCTCGACGCGGCGGCGTTCCGCGCGCTCGCCGATGCCAGCGAAGCGGTGCGCCATGAATCGATCGACGACGTCTATTCCGAACATTCGATGTGGTTCGCAGACGTCGAGGAGCGCGCCGACGCGGCGCTGGAACGCGAGGACCTGCAGGCCGCGCTGGCCGGGGCGATCGGCACCCTGCCGGAGCGCGAGGCGATCGTCCTCCAGCTCTACTTCGTCGAGGAAATGAACCTGGAGGAGATCGGCCAGACGCTCGGCATCGGTGCCGCCCGAGTGTGCCAGATCAAGAAGGCCGCACTCGACACATTGCGCGGCCGGCTCGGCGCCTTCGCCTGATCCAGCATCGCGCCGAAGCGTGGTTGCCGGTTTTCGGCTCCAGCGATGCGACAACAAACACGGAGCATCGAGCGCGATCCTGATCCCGCCCGATGCTCAAAGGAGAGACGATGCAGATGTCCGCCAGAGCCGCCGAACTTGCCGGGCTCCTCGACCGCGCGCCGCCAGGCATCGGCATGCTGTCGCTCGACTGTTTCGACACGCTCGTCTGGCGCAACGTCCAGGCGCCGATCGACATATTCGCCGATCTGCCGATTCCCGGCGGCGGTATCTGGTCGCGCACGCAGGCGGAGATCCTCGCCCGGCGGCATGCGCTCGCGGCCGAGGGGCGTCACGAAGTGACGCTGCGGGAAATCTATCGCAACCTCCATCCCTTCGCCGCGGACGGCGAGATCGATGCCGCGATCGCGCGCGAGCTCGAGGCAGAGGCGCGGCATTGCTACGCCTTCGCGCCCGTCGTCGAGCTCATCCGGGATGCGCAGAGACGTGGCCTGGAGGTGATCGTCGTCAGCGACACCTATCTCGATGCCGACCAGTTGCGTGCGCTGATCGCGTCCGCCGCCGGCGATGAGATCGCCGCGATGGTCGGCCGGATCTTCTGTTCGTCGGCCTATGGCGTGCCGAAGTCGCTCGGCCTGTTCGAGCGTATTCTGCCGGAACTGCCCGTGCCAGCGTCGGCGATCCTGCATGTCGGCGACAACAAGGCCGCCGACCAGGACGCGCCGGGCAGGATCGGCATCAACGCCGTCCACTTCATCCAGTTCGATGCGGCCGCCGAGCAGCGCCTGCGCATGGAGGCGGCCGCCGCAACGATGCTGCAGCCGCGGGTGCGCCGGACATCGCCCGCTTTTCAGCCACACCGGCCGATGGTCTCGCTGGCCGATCACGACGACCGCACCTGGGCGCTCGGCCACAATGTGCTGGGGCCGATCCTGCACGGTTTCTGCCGCTGGCTCGGGGACGAGATCGACGCGGACAGCGCGCGGCTCGGCCGGGCGGTCAAGCCGCTCTTCCTGCTGCGCGACGGCCATCTTCCGCACCGCGTGTTCGAGGCGCTCGGCGGTGCCGCCGCCGCGGTCGAGATCAGCCGCTTCACCGCCCGCCGCGCCGGTTTCCTGCGCGCGCAGGCCATTCGCGATTATCTCTGCGTCCAGGAAGACAGCGTCACCGCCGAAGTGATGGCCGGACAGCTCGGCATCCCCAGGCACGAGCGCGACAGGATCGTCCGCGATGGACGGGCCGCGTTCATCCGGACGATGCTTCAGCCGAAAGCGCTCGGACGTACGCGCGAACGCGCCGAAGCCTTCGCCGACCGCCTGTTCGGCCATCTCGAAGCAGCCGGTGTCGAACGCGGCGACGCGGTGATGCTGATCGATCTCGGCTATAACGGCACCGCCCAGGATGTGCTCGAGCCGGTGCTGCGCGCCCGCTACGGCCTCGACGTCAGCGGTCGCTATCTCCTGCTCCGCGAGGAGCAGCAGACCGGCCTCGACAAGAAGGGCTATCTCGATCACCGCCACTACGACATGGGCGCGCTGCACGCGCTCAGCGGGCCGGTCGCGCTGATCGAGCAGCTCTGCACCGTCCCGCAAGGCTCGGTCGTCGATTACGGCCCCAAAGGAGAGGCGATCCGCCGCGGCGGCGATCTCAAGGCGACCCAGAACAATATCCGCGACCGCATCCAGGACGGGTGTCTCGCCTTCGCCAACACCGCCGGGCGGGGCGTCTCAAGGCCGGCCGCATCGGACGATGCCCGAAGCCGCCGGGATGCGGCGGCGGCGTGCCTCGCACGATTGCTGTTCATGCCAAGCGCCGACGAGGTCGAGATCTTCTCGGCGTTCGAACATGACGTCAATCTCGGCACCAGCGAGACGGTGCGCCTGCTCGACACCGACGAGGCCGCCGACGGCCTCCGCCGCCGCGGGCTCTTCTATCTTTCCGGTAACAAGCGCCTTCATCTGCCCGGCGAGCTGCAGCCGCAGGGCTTGCCGCTCAACCTCGCTTTGTTCAGCGCCGTCCGCTTCGGTCTGGAACTGCGCGCGACCGATTTCGAAGCCGGCGGCCTGACCTTGCCGGTGATCGTCGCCGACGATCGCTCGCAGACGCTGATCGAGGTCGAGGCGCACCGCACCCATGACGGCTACTATCTCGCCACCATTCCGGTCGGCGGCGGCGATTACGCCGTCGGCGTCCAGTTCGGCGTCCTCTGCGACTGGCTGCAGATCGAGGAAGCCGCTTTCTACCCGGTCCGGCGCTTCACGCCGCGGCCGGGCGAGGACAAGGCCACGCCGATCCCAGCGCCTGCACTCTTCGAGGGCATGAACGAGGAAGGCGAGGGGCTCTTTCGCTGCAGCGCTGACGCGCTGATGCTTGCGCCGCCGCTGCCGCAAACAGCACGCGAACCGCACCTTCTCGCAATCACCTTCCGCCCGATCGTCCGCCGTTCGGCGGACGCGCTCAGAAAGGCTGCCTGATGTCCGATCTGCTGATCCACTCGATGTCCGAATTCTCCGAGATCATCCTCGATGCGCTGTCCCTTGCCGGGGCGAAGGAGATCGTCGAGATCGGCGCCGAACATGGCGGCATGTCGTTCCTGCTCGCCGAACATGCGCAGGCGGCGGGTGGGCGGCTGACCAGCATCGATCCTGCGCCCAAACAGGCCTTCTGCGACTGGGTCGGCGAACATAAGCACGTGCGCCACGTCGCCAAGCCGAGTCTTGCCGCCTTCGACGATGTCGGCGGGGTCGATGCCTGGGTGATCGACGGCGATCACAATTGGTTCACCGTCTATCACGAACTGAAGGCCGTCGATGCGCGCTGCAAGGCCGACGACAAGCCGATGCTCGCCTTCCTCCACGACGTCGCCTGGCCGGCGGCACGCCGCGACATGTATTATGCGCCGGACCGCATACCCGAGGCCTTCCGCCACCCCTACGACTTCGACGGGGGCGTTATCCCCGGCTTCCCGGCCTTGCTGCCGGGGCGCGGCTTCCGCGGCATGGGTCAGTTCGCGATGGCGCTCTACGAAGGCGGCCCGCGCAACGGCGTGCTGACCGCGGTCGAGGATTTCGTCGAGGAGAAACGCGCGGCGGGAGAGACGCTCTGCTTCGCTGAGATCCCGGCCGTGTTCGGGCTCGGCATCCTGTTCGCGATGGACGCCGAGTGGAGCGAAGCCTTGGCCGAACGTGTGATCCCTTGGCATGACAGCAAGCTGCTGCACACGCTGGAGCAGAACCGGCTCGCCAATTATCTCGCGGTGCTCGACTGGCAGGACAGCGCCGCGGCGGCGTAAGGCAAACCAAGATGCAGGCGCGGAGCAATCCGCGCCTCTTCGCGGTAGCCCGGGTGATCGACCTCACCAGCTTGCGGGCCAATGTCCGCGGCGCACCGAGGCTCGGGCAGGAGCATCCCATCGTCGCAACTCGTCCGCTACGGGATCGCCGGCGGACTTTCGTCGGTCGTCTACTCGGCGATCTTCCTCGGCCTCGCCGCCCTGCTGCCGCGAAGCTGGGCGGCTGGGGCAGTGCCGCCCGCGTTCGTCGCTGCGGCAGCTTTGGGCTTCATGCTGCACAGACGGTGGAGCTTCCGGGAGCCAGGCTCCGTTGCGCCCGTCCAGGGTCGGGCGGACCGGTTCTTCCTCTTTCAGGGCGGCGGCATGGTTCTCAACACCCTCTTCACCTGGATCATCACTGGTCCGTTGCACGGGCCGACCTGGCTGGCGCTGATCCCGTGCGGGACGGTGACGCCGCTGCTCACCTACGCGATACACCGCCGCTGGGTATTCGGCTGAGGCACCACGCGGGACGCTCACCGGACCGTTCCAGCCCGGACGTTCGCGAGCAGACGCGCCGAAACCCTGCGGTCGACCAACTCGGCAGCGTCGGTTACCCGTCGGCATGCTGAGTACGAATCAGGCAGCACAGACCGCGGACCGGGCCACGCGCATCCCGGCGATCGAGGGCTTGCGCGCCATCGCCGTGCTGGCCGTGATCGTCTACCATTTGCGGCCGGCGCTGCTTCCGGGCGGCTACGCCGGGGTCGACATATTCTTCGTCATCTCGGGGTTCGTCGTCACCGGCGCCCTGGCGAGGCGCCCGCCGGATCGGCTCGCACATGCACTCGGCGCCTTTTACGCGCGGCGCATCCTCCGCTTGCTGCCGGCGCTGCTCGTGATGCTCGTCACCGCGGTCCTGGCATCGCTGCTGTTCGCGCCGATGATCACGATCCTGACCGACAGCCGTGCGGTCGCGCTCGGTGCCACGGTCGGCGGCGCCAACATCGTGCTTGCACGCACGGGGCTAGGCTATTTCGGGGCCTCGGCGGACCTGCACCCGTTCGTCCACACCTGGAGCCTTGGTGTGGAGGAGCAATTCTATCTCGTGTGTCCAATCCTGATTTGGCTATGGGCGCGCGGTGGGCGGGACGTCGATCGACGCAGAATAGTGCTGGCGCTGATCGGCGTGACGGCCACGTCGCTGGCGGCGTGCTTCCTGCTTCGGCTTTCCGCGCCGAAGGCGGCCTTCTACCTGATGCCGACGCGGTTCTGGGAGCTGGGTTTCGGCGTCATCCTGGCGTTGACGAGCGATCATTGGCAGCCGCGCCTCGCCGCAGTGCGGCCCGCAGCGCGGTCTGCGCTGATCCTGTTCGGAACGGCGTGCCTTCTGGCGGTCATGCTCTTGCCCGGCGGCGAGGGATGGCTGCGGTCCGGAATCGTGGCAGGCGTCAGTGCGGCTGTGATCGCCGCGATCGCGTCCGCCGACGCGGGTCTGTCGTCGAACCGCATTCTGGGGAGTGCAGCGGCGGTGTGGATCGGCGAGCGTTCTTATTCTCTCTATCTCTGGCATTGGCCGGTGTTCGTGCTGTTCCGCTGGACGATCGGACTGGAGGGTGTCGCTGCACCACTCCTTTCGCTGGCGCTGACACTGGTGACGGGGATGCTGTCCTATACGGTCGTGGAACGGCCGTTTCGTCGCATCCGGCACGTCGCCGCGGAAACACCTGGTCGGGTGATCGCAGCGGGTCTGACGGCGATCCTTTTCTCAGCAGGGACCATCCTTCTGCTATTCTCGCAGGCGAGCGCGCTGACTCTCAGCAGGATGGACCCTGCCAAGCTGTATGGCGGTCCGTCCCCGAGCCGATGCGCGGTCCGGCGGGACGAGCAATCGTTCCATGGCGGAGCCGTCCGAACGGTGTCGCCGCTTTGTAGCGAAGAAGGCTTGGGAGTGCGATTGTTCGTCGTCGGCGATTCTCATGCGCGCTCGTACCTCAGCCTCGCGGAGCAATATTCCGCCCGCAAGCGCGTCGCGGCCGCAATCTACGACCGCTCCGGCTGCAGCTTTCCACCTGTGATCTGGGATGCCCGCGACACGACCCGTTGCCGACAATTCAGGAAAAATGTCGCCCAGGAACTCGACCGAACGCTGAGGCGCGGAGACATACTGTTCATGCCCGGCCTGCGCATTCGCCGGCTTGCGCGAGGCCAGGGTCAGGCCGCGCAGATCCCGATACGTCCGGGCTCTGCGTTTCGGAAGAACGAGACCGAGATCCTCGTCTTTCTGCGGAGGATGGCGAACCGAGGCGTCATACTGGTGTTCGAAGCGCCCAAGCCGGTGCTGCCCAGCATTCCCTATCGTTGCTCCGACTGGTTCAACCGCAGCAATCCGATTTGCCGCGGCGGTCTGGAAATCGATCGCGCTGCGATCGAGCGGATGCGCGCTCCCGTGATCGACGAAATGCAGCGCCTTGCCGGCGCGATGCCGAACGTCGTCCTGTTCGATCCGCTGCCGATCCTGTGTCCCGGGATCCGATGCGGCGCTCGCCTCGGTGAGCGGACGCTCTACGGGGACGGCGATCACGTCACCGACGAGGCCAATCAGTTGCTCTATCCAGCATTCGTACGCGCGATCGAAGGGGCGCGGAGCAGACCCAAGGCGAATTGGGTCAGCCAGGCTGACCAAGGGCAGACACGATAAAGCCCGGCGCGGATGCCTCCGCGCCGGGCTCCTTGGGGGGGTACGCTCCTGCTTAACGAAGCAGGCTCAACACACCTTGCTGGCTCTGGTTCGCCTGGGCGAGCATCGCCTGGCTGGCCTGGCTGAGGATCTGCGCCTTGGCGAGGTTGGTCGTCTCCTGCCCGTAATCGGCATCCTCGATGCGAGACCGTGCATCCGACAGGTTGGTGACGTTGTTGGTGAGGTTGTTGACGATCGATTCCATGCGGCTCTGCGCGGCGCCGAGCTTGGCCCGGGTGGTCGCCACATTGCCGAGCGCCGTGTCGACATTGCCCATCGCCGTGGTGGCGTTGGCGGCGGTGTCGACCGCCGTCGCGGCGGCGAGATCGGTCAGTGCGGTGAAGGTGATCGCCACCGTGTCGCTCGAGTTGGAGCCGGTCTGGATCGAGACGTTGCCGGCCTGCGCCGTGTAGGTCGCGCCGCTGCCCGAGTTGAAGATGCGGCTGCCGTTGAACTCGGTGGTGGCGAGCACGTTGGTGATCTGCGCCTTGAGTTCGGTGACTTCGGCGTTGAGATTGGTGCGATCGGAGGCCGAATAGGTGCCCGAGGCGCTTTGCACCGCAAGCTCGCGGACCCGCTGCAGCATGTTCGTGACTTCGTTGAGCGCGCCTTCCGCCGTCTGGGCGAAGGAGATGCCGTCGTTGGAGTTGCGCACGGCCTGGTTCATGCCGCGGATCTGCGACGTCATCTTGCTGGCGATGGCGAGCCCGGCGGCATCGTCCTTGGCGCTGTTGATGCGCCGGCCGCTCGACAGCCGCTCCATCGCGGTGCTGAGCGCGTCATTGGCGAGCCGGCTGCCATTCTGCGCACGGAGCGCCGCCGAATTGGTGTTGATGATCATGTGAGGATTCCTTTCCCGCTCTATCCCGGCGGCCTGTTTCCGTGGCTGCCACGAAACCAGTAACGGCACGCCCCGACGGACCTTTAATCGCGGGTTTTCTGCGTCGGCTCCTCGACGCCGCAGCAGAGGGGCAGAACCGCGGCCGGCGGCCGGACGTCAAATATCCGACGCGCGCGTAGAGAGATTTCCCGGCGGCTGCCGTGCACCCGCCACCTTTTTCTGTGTGGCACGCTCCTTGCTACCAATCGGTCGAGCCGAAGGACGGCGAAGGGGGCGATTGCGAGTTTCCATGAATGCGATCGACAGCAATCGGCTGCTCGCGATGCGAACGGCGATCATCGAGCAGAACAGCGCGCTTCAGCGTGCTGCCGGGGCCGGCGCTCCCGGCGGGATCGGCGAGGCGCTGGACGCCAAGCCGAACGGCTTCGGCGACGCGATGAAGAGCGCGCTCGCCCAGGTCAACGATCTCCAGAGCCAGTCGTCGGCGATCAGCGAAGCCTATGAGCGCGGCGAGGTCACCGACATCGCCGCCGTCATGCTGTCCCGCCAGCAGGCCTCGATCGGCTTCGAAGCGACCATGCAGGTCAGGAACAAGCTGCTGAGCGCGTACAAGGATATCATGAGCATGCCGGTCTGATATGAGCACCGACCTCACTGCAAGCCGGGCCCTTGCGCCTACGGGCGCGAAGGCCAGCCCGTTCATCGCCAACACGATTGCGCAGTTTCGCGGCTTCGCCGCCCAGCCGGCGGTCGCCAAAAGCCTGCCGGCGCTCGGCCTGGTCGCGCTGATCGCGATCGCCGCCTTGATCTGGATGGCGGTCAGCGCCGCGCCGCAGCGCGACCTCATGCGCGGCCTCGCCGACGAGGAGAAAGGCGCCGTGGTCGAGGCGCTGAAGAGCGGCGGCATCGCCTACGGGCTCGACAAGACCAGCGGCACGATCACCGTCTCGGAAGACGAATATCACCAGGCCAAGATGCTGCTCGCCGCGCAGGGCCTGCCGAAGAGCGCGCCCGACGGTGCGCAGGCGATCGCCGATCTTCCGCTCGGATCGAGCCGCGCCGTCGAAGGCGAGCGGCTTCGCTCGGCCCGGGAGCTCGATCTCGCGCGCACCATCGAGGCGATCGATACCGTCGAGACCGCGCGGGTCCACCTCGCGGTGGAAGCGCCGAGCGCCTTCCTGCGCGAACGCTCCAAGCCCGCGGCGTCGGTGATGCTGACGCTGACCTCCGGCCGGTCGCTGAGCGACCAGCAGGTCCAGGCGATCGTGCATCTCGTCGCCTCGTCAGTGCCGGGCATGTCGCCCGACGGCGTTTCGGTCGCCGACCAGAACGGCCAATTGCTGTCGAACCGGAATGACGGCGGGGTCTCGAGCGAGACCGAGCGCCAGGTCGCCGTGCAGGCCAAGATCGAGGAGCGCTACCGCCAGGCGCTGGAGACGTTGCTGACTCCGATCGTGGGCGCGGGCAACTTCACCGCGCAGGTCCACGCCGAGGTTGATTTCTCGGAGACCCAGGCAACACGCGAGGGCTTCCCCAAGGAAGCGAGCACCGTGCGCAGCGAGGAAGGCGCGACGACTGTCGATGCCGCCGAGCCGACCGCCGGCGGCATCCCGGGCGCGCTCTCCAACCAGCCGCCGACCGCTGCCGAAGTCACCGCAGCGCCGAACGGCGCGATCACCCCGATCGCTCCGGGGGCGCCCGATCCGGCCAATGCCGCCGGCACCAAGCGCGAAGAGAATTACAATCGCTCCTACGCGGTCGGCCGCGAGGTCTCGGTCACCCGCCAGCAGATCGGTCAGGTCAAGCGCCTGTCGGTCGCCGTTGCGCTCAAGAATCCCGACGGCGCCGCGCCGCGCAGCGCCCAGGAGGTCGCCGCGCTCGAGAAACTGGTCAAGGGTGCGGTCGGCTTCAACGGCGGTCGTGGCGACATGGTCGCGCTCACCGCCCGTGCTTTCGCACCGTCGGCGACGGATGCGCCGGCCTGGTGGGAAGCAGGATGGGTGGCGATGGCCGCGCGCAACGTGACCGCGCTCGCCGTGGTGCTTCTGTTCGTGTTCGGGATCGGCAAGCCGCTGCTGAAGCGCAGCAATGCCGCGCTCGCCAGGCGTGCCGAAGCGCAGGCCGCCGGCCGCAACGCGGTGCGCGGCGAGATCGCCGATGCGATTGCCGAGCGCGCGCAGCGCGATCCCGACACCAAGGTGACGCTGGAGATGATCGAGGCCGCCCGCAGCTACGAGGCGCGCGCGGCGCTCATTCGCAATTTCGTGCGCCAGGACCCCGCGCGCGCGGCCTTGGTCGTGCGCGATCTGATCCGCGCCGACGGCAAGGATGGAGACCACCGACATGGCTGAGACCGCACTCGCTGCGCCGGGGAACCAGGAGGCTCCCGCCAAGGCCAAGGTGGACGGGAGCGAGGCGGCGGCGATCCTGCTGATGCTGCTCGGCGACGACGAAGCCGCCGACGTGCTCAGCCGGCTCGATCCGCAGGAGGTTCAGCATCTCGGCGCCGCCATGTTCAACGTCGCCGACGTCAGCGAGGAGCAGGTGGAGAGCGTGTTCGATCTCTTCCTCGGCCGTGCCCGCGCGCGCACCACGATCGGGTTCGGCGCGGCGCCGCGGATCCGGGCGGTGATGGAGCAGGCGCTCGGTCCCGAACGCGCGGAGACCGTACTCGCCCGGATCACCCCGCCGACCGACAGTCGCGCCCTCGATTCCTTGCGCTGGATGGACGCGCGGACGATCGTTGCCCTGATCGAGCATGAGCATCCCCAAATCGCGGCGTTGGTGCTCGCCCATCTCGAGTCCCCGATGGCGGCGGATGTCCTGCAATTGCTGCCGCCGGACGCGCAGTCCGACGTCATCCACCGGGTCGCGACGCTCGAGACGGTGACTGCGGATGCGCTGGAAGAGCTGGAGCGGATCCTGGTGCGTGAAGTCGCTCGCACTTCGTCGACTCCGGCAACGGCGCGCGGCGGGGCGGCCGAGGCCGCCCGGATCATGAACAATACGCGGCCCGGCACCGACCAGCGCATCATCCGGCAGCTTGCCAAGGTCGATCGCAAGCTTGCCCAGACAATCGAGGACGAAATGTTCATCTTCGATAATCTCGCCGAACTGGACGAGAAGAATCTCGGCACCTTGCTGCGCAACATCGAGAGCGAGGCGTTGGTCGTCGCGCTCAAGGGTGCCGACGAGACGCTTCGCGAAAAGATGTTCCGCTGCATGTCCAGCCGCGCCGCCGACAGCATCCGCGACGAGATGGAGGCGCGCGGACCGATGCGTCTCGCCGAAGTCATCGACGCACAGAAATCGGTGCTCGCCGTCGCACGCCGGCTCGCGGACGCGGGGACGATCATGCTCAGCGGACGGGGCGAAGACTATGTCTAACCTGTGGTCGACGCATTGCGCCGGGGAGGCGCTCGCGGTCGGCACGTTCGCGCTCGATCGGCGGGTGCAGAGCTTCACGCCGTGGGGCTGCGATATGGCGGAGGACGAGGGCGATCCGGCGGGGCCGATCGACTTCGATGTCGACACGATCCGCGCCGACGCTTTCGCCGAAGGCTGGGCCGAAGGGCGCCGCGCGGTCGAGACGGAATTCGCGGCCGAGCGCGACATGCTCGTCCGGCTGGCCGAAAGCCTGGAGACGCTCCGTCCGGAGCGGACCAATGCGCTGGCCCTGCTTCTGGCGGAGACGGTCGAGCGGCTGGTGCGTCAGATCGTCGGCAGTGTCGACATCGACCGCGACCTGCTCAATCTCCGCGCCGCCGCGGCCGCGGCCCTGATCGGCGAGGAAAGCGGGCCGGCACGGCTGCGTGTCCATCCGCAGGATCTGCCGCTGATCGAAACGGCACGCATACCGGTCGAGATCGTCGCCGACGCTTGCATCGAGCGCGGCGGGATCGTGCTCGAGACCGGCCAGGGCTGGATCGAGGATGGCCCGTCGATCCGCCTGGAGCGGCTCCGCGCCGAGCTCGACCGGATGGGAGCGGCGGCGTGAGCCCGGGCCTTGCCGATCGTGCCGCCGCCTTGCTCGCCTATGTCGACGCCGGCGAGGACCGCCCGCGGCAGATCGGCCGTCTCGCCGCCTTCGACGGGCTGATGATGGAAGCCACCGGCTTTGCTCGTCCCGTCGGATCCGGCGCCCGGGTGATCACCGCCGACGGCCACTCGACGCGTGCGGAAGTGGTCGGCTTCCGCGGCGCCAAGACCCTTCTGATGTCGCTGGACGGTCACGGCGCCCACGCCAATGGCGCGCGGGTCGAGCCCGATGCCTCCGGCGGCTGTGTCGGCGTCGGTCTCGCCCTGCTCGGCCGCGTGATCGATGCGATGGGCGAGCCGCTCGACGGGCTCGGCACGATCGCGTCCGCGGAACGCTGGCCGATCGCGGGGCGTCAGGGCAATCCGCTCGACCGCGCCCGGGTCACCGAAAGGTTCGACATCGGCGTCCGCGCGGTCAATGCGCTGCTGACCGCGGGGGTCGGCCAGCGTGTCGCGATCATCGCCGGATCGGGCGTCGGGAAATCGGTGCTGATGGGCCAGATGATCGCCGGCGCCGAAGCGGACGTCATCGTCGTCGGCCTGATCGGGGAGCGCAGCCGCGAAGTCAGCGATTTCCTCGCCACCAAGCTGCCGCCGCCGGCGCGCCGGAAATCGGTGGTCGTCGCGGTGCCGGCCGATCATGCGCCCTTGCTGCGTCTCCGCGCTGCAATGCGGGCTACGGCCATTGCGGAATATTTCCGGTCGAAGGGCCTGAGGGTCCTGCTGCTGATCGACAGCCTGACCCGGGTGGCGCATGCCCAGCGCGAGATCGGGCTGTCGCTCGGCGAGCCGCCGACGGTGAAGGGTTATCCGCCTTCGGCGCTCGGCCTCATTCCCCGGCTTGTCGAGCGCGCCGGTGCGGACAGTCGCACGGGCGGATCGATCACCGCTTTGTACACCGTGCTTGCCGACGGCGACGACAATGACGATCCGATCGTCGATGCCGCGCGGGCGATCGTCGACGGGCATATCATCCTGTCGCGGTCGATCGCGGAGCAGGGCATCTATCCGGCGATCGACGTCGGCCGCTCCCTCAGCCGCGTTATGGCCGACATCGTGCCGCCCGATCATGCGGCTGCGGCCATGGCCCTGCGCCGGCTTTGGGCGGCGTTCGAGGAAAATCGGGACCTGATCCTGATGGGCGCCTATGCGCCGGGCACCGATCCGGTGATCGACGAGGCGATCGTCCGACGGCCCGAAATCCTCGGCTTCCTGCGGCAGGGCGCCGGTGAACGGATCGAGTTCGCGTCCTCGGTCGACACGCTGATCGAGGCGTTCGGCGGATGAGCCAGATCGAGCAGAGAGGGCGGATCGCCCGCGTGCGCCGGCTTCAGCACGGCCTCGCCGCCGCAACCGCCGCCAAGGCCAGCGCCCACGTCCAAATGCTGGAGGGGAATGACTCCCGTCTCGGCGAGATGCGCCGCGGCATGCAGGCCAATCAGGGCGTCACGTCGGGCGCGTCGCTTGCAGGCCGCGGCGAACTTGCGATGCGCCTCGAGGCCGCGCGGCACAGCCTGACCCTCACCATCCAGAGCGCCCGCGCCGCATCGACGCTTCGCGAACGCGCGCGACTCAGTGCACGGCGCGACCAGGAGAGCGCCGAGAAACTCGAACGCAGCGCAGCCCGTGCCGCGCGGCACCAGGCCGAGACGCGGAGGACGGCACGGCTCCGCCCGCGCCTGCGCAAATCCGACGGAGATGCGGAATGATCACGGGCCCGACCCCGGCTGCCTCGGCTCCGCCGGATGGCGTCGTGGCCCCATTGTCGGCGGCTTGCGACGGCGAGGCCTTCACCAAGATCATCGCCGCGCTCGATTTCGCCATGGCAGTTCCCGTGCTGCCGACCCCCGCGCTGCCTGGCGCCGTGCTGCCGGTCGAGAGCGTTGCCGCCGATGCGCCGCCATTGCCTGAGACCGACCCTGTCGCCGCAGCCCAGCAGCTTCTGGCGATGGCAACCCCGCGCAGTCTCAAGGCGCAGATGGATCGGGCGGGCGAAGGCTCGGAACCGGCCGAACAGGAACAAGATCCGGATCCTGACTCCACCACGCCCGCGGGTTCGCCGGTTCCCGATCCGTCGGTGCCGCAGCCGATTTCGATCGCTGCGACACCGACACCGCTCAAGCCTGCGACCGATCAGCCTGGCGACGCCCAGGTCCAGATCGAAGGCGAGGCACGATCCCCCGCGATGAAGGCCCCGCTGCCGCCGCCGACCCTCTCACCCTCGAATGGCAAGGGGGACGGCGCGCAGCATTTGCTCCGGGCGCTTGCGCCGTTGCTCGACGAGCCGGGTGTGCGCCCCGCATTGCCCGCCCGGGAACGGCCGACCGCCGGAAAGCCGCTGCCGCCTCCCATCGACACTCTTGCGCCGATCGTCGCCACACCGACCTTCGCCCCGCAGCTCACCGCGCCGGCGTTGGATGTGTCGCAGCCGCTTGCCGCGCCAGAAGCAACCGCCGAGGCCGTGGCGATCGAGCGGCAGCTCGATCTGGCGCAGGACGGAGAGTGGCTCGATCAGCTTGCCCGCGATATCGCCCGCAGCGCGGGGGAGGCGGGGCCGCTGCGCTTCCGCCTCAACCCCGAGACGCTCGGCAGCCTGCATGTCGAGATCACGCCCGACAGAGGCGGCGCCGCGATCCGTCTGACCACCGACACCGAGGCGGCGCGGACGATCATCGCCGATGCGCAGCCCCGTCTGGTCGCCGAGGCGCGCGCACAGGGCGTGCGCATTTCGGAAGCCCATGTCGACCTGTCCAGCCAGCAGGGATCTGCCGATCAACGCCATCGTCAGCAGCTTTTCGAACAGGCCCCGCCCAGAACGGCCCGGCTCTTGCAGGAAGAGCGGACAAGCGACGGAAAACCGACAGCGCGCGGGTCCGAGCTTTATGCGTGAGGACGGATGGACGGATGAGCGACAAGCAAGAGGCGGCCGGCAAGAAGACTAAGGCCAGGAAAATCCTGTTGCTCGGCGCAGGGCTGGTGGCGCTGGGCGGCGGCAGCGCCGGTGCCGCGCTCTACGCGACGACCGGCAGCCTGTTCGGCGGCAACCATGGTCCGCCGGCGCCCGATGTGCCGCATCTGGTCCCGCGCAGCGGCACGCCCGCAAGCGAGATCGCGCGTTACGCATCGCCGACCGGCGAGAAGAAGGTCGACGGATCGAAGTTCGAGCCGACTTATTATCCGCTCGCCGATAGCCTCACCGCCAATCTCAGCGGCGGCGACGGCTTCGTCCAGATCGGGCTCGGTGTCGCGACCTATTACGACGCGCGGGTCGTCGAGCATGTAAAGCTTCACGAGATGGCGATCCGATCGGCCGTGCTGACCACGCTCGCCGAGCAGGACGCGGCCGCATTGTCGAGCGCGCCAGGGAAGGAGCGTTTGAAGGGCGCCCTGCGCGGCGCGATCAACGATGTGCTGAAAGCCAAGGAAGGCTTTGGCGGCATCGACGACGTCTATTTCACGAACTTCGTCATTCAATGAGCGTGTCCTCGACCCGCAGCCGCGGCGCGGCCACCCGGGACACGGGCGCGATCCCGTTCAGCTTCGGTGCGGACGCGGCGCGGCCGCTCGCCGCGCTGCCGGCGCTCGACCGGATGAACGAGCGCGCCGCAAGGCGTCTGCGCCAACGCCTGGAGCCGATCTCGCGGATCAAGCCGCGAGTCACGGCCGAGCCGATCGTGCTGCGCCGCTTCGACGCATGGAAGGCCGACCAGCCCGAATTCACCAGCGTCAGCCTGTACCGCTTCCGTCCGCTGAAAGGCGGCGTGCTGGTTTCGATCGATCCTGAACTGGTCGGCCGCCTAGTCGACGCCTTCTACGGCGGCCCGGGAATTTATGGTGAACGGCTTGTTAAGGAATTCTCGCCTACCGAGGAGAGGCTGCTGACGCGCCTGTCGGAAGCCCTGGTCGATACCCTGACGGAAATGTGGTCGGAGGTGATACCGGTGAAAGCGCAGCTGAGCTCCCGCGAGACCAATATCGGCCATGCCGGCCTGGTTGCCGGCGACGAACCGGTCGCGATCGCCCGCTTCACCGTCGCCCTCGGGCCGCGGCGCCCCTGCGCGATCGACATCCTCTATCCGTCGGCGGCGCTGCGGGCGGTCGAAGCCAATCTCTCCGTCAAGATCCACGACGACACCGGGATGACCGGCAGCGAGTGGCGGGAGCGGATCTCGGCAGCGCTCGGCGAAGTCCGGCTGCAGGCCCGCAGCGTGCTCGCCCGCCCGACCTTGTCGGTTGCCGAATTGCTTTCGCTGAAGCCGGGCGACGTGATCCCGATCAGCATGCCGCAGCTGGTGCCGCTGCTCGTCTCCGGCCGCGAGATCGCGGTGGGGCGGATCGGCGAGCAGGACGGGCGGGCGGCCATCCAGATCGAACATGTCGAGGGCAGGGGGACAGTGCAATGAGCGACACGCAGACCATCGAAGCGACCGTCATCGAAGCGGACGCGCCGGGCCGCAACTACCGCATGCTTGCCGACATCCCGTTGCGCGTCTCGGTCGAGGTCGGAAGCACCGCGCTTCGCCTCTCCGAGCTGATGGACCTCGCCGAAGGCAGCGTCGTCGAGCTCGATCGCCAGGCCCACGAACTGCTCGACATCATGGTCAACGGCACGCTGGTCGCCAAGGGCGAGGTGGTGACGGTCAACGGCCGCTTCGGGATCCGCGTCGTCGACGTGATCGCCGCCGATGCGCGCCTCGCCGGGATCGAACGCCGGATATGATGACCGCCTACATATTGAAGCTGCTGCTGCTGGTGCCGCTGGTCGGCGGCATGGCCTTCGCGGCGCTGTGGATGTGGCGCAAGGTGCAGCCCGGGATGGCGCTCGGCCAGCGCGAGCGGCTGGTCAAGCTGGTCGACGCGGTGCCGCTCGGCGCGACCGGCCGGCTTGCCGTCGTCGATTTCGCCGACAAGCGCCTGCTCGTCGCGGTTACCCGCGCCGGCGGCGTGCAATTGCTGTCCGAAAGCATGGCGCCGGGAGCGGCGGGCGATGCGTAAGTCCGTCCAGCTCGCACTGCTGCTGGCAGCCGGTGCCGCGGCATGCCTGATCGCCGAACCGGCGCTTGCGCAGCAGGCCACCCAAGCGGCCGTTCAGTTGACCCCCGGGCAAGCCGCGGCGGGACAGGCGGGCGCGCTCGATCGGGCGGTGTCAACGATCGCCGGCGACGGCAAGCCGCTGTCGCTGTCGCTGCAGATCCTGCTGCTGATGAGCCTGCTGACGGTGCTTCCGTCGCTGCTGCTGATGATGACCAGCTTCACCCGGATTATCATCGTCCTCTCGATCCTTCGGCAGGCGCTCGGCCTGCAGCAGACTCCGCCCAATCAGGTGCTGGTCGGACTGGCACTGTTCCTGTCGCTGTTCATCATGCGGCCGGTAATCGATCAGGTGAATGCCAGTGCCTATACGCCTTATGGCGACGGGCAGATCTCGATCGAGGAGGCAGTCAGCCGCTCGGGCACCGTCCTCCACGGCTTCATGATCACCCAGACTCGCGAGACAGACCTGAAATTGTTCGCCGATCTCGCCAAGGCCAAGCCCTTCGCCAAGCCTGCGGACGTGCCGTTCTCGATCCTGCTGCCGGCCTTCGTCACCAGCGAGCTCAAGACCGCGTTCCAGATCGGCTTCCTGATCTTCCTGCCGTTCCTGATTATCGACCTGGTTGTCGCCTCGACCCTGATGGCGCTCGGCATGATGATGCTGTCGCCGACGATCGTGTCGATGCCGTTCAAATTGCTGCTGTTCGTGCTGGTCGACGGCTGGGCCCTGACGATGGGCTCGCTCGCCGCCTCGTTCGGGACCTGAGCAACATGGACGGGACCGATTATTTCGTCGGCATCGCGCAGCAGGCCCTGTGGGTGCTGGCGCTCGCCTCGGCGCCGATCCTGATCCCGGCTCTGGTCACCGGCATCCTGCTCGGCATGGTCCAGGCGGCGACCTCGATCAACGAGCAGACGTTGAGCTTCGTCCCCAAGCTGATCGTCGTCGGCCTCTGCCTGGCGCTGTTCGGCACCGCCATCCTGATGCTGCTTGTCGATTTCACTCACGAGATGTTCGCGCGCATCCCGGAGCTGACCCAGTGATTGCGGCGGCCCGGATCGCATGATTCCAAACGGGTTCGCCGGCGTCGAGGCGCAATTGTGGCTGTGGATGGTGGCGATGATTCGTCCCGGCGCCGCCTTCCTCGCCGCGCCGGTGTTCGGCGCCAATTTCGTGCCGCTGCAGCTTCGCCTGATCATCGCGCTGGCGATCGGCATTCCGGCGCTCGGTGCCACCAACTTCGTCCTTCCCGCCGACGGTCTTGGCTCCATCGAGGGCCTGCTGATGGTCGGCGGCGAGGTGATGGCCGGTCTGGCCCTCGGCTTCGCGGTGCAGATCGGCTTCTCGTCGGCAATGCTTGCTGGCGAGACGATCTCGAACGCGATGGGGCTCGGCTTCGCCGGCATGATGGATCCGGCGACGGGTCAGCAGAACCCGATGCTCGGCCAGTTCCTGACCATCCTCGCCACCTTCCTGTTCCTCGGCGTCGGCGGCCATCTGGCGCTCGCCGCGACCATCGTCGAAAGCTATCGGGCGCTGCCACCGGGCGATGCCTGGATGAGCGCCGAGAGCATCCACGGGCTCGTGCTGTTCGGCGGCGTGCTGTTCGCCGCGGGTTTGTCGATCGCGCTTCCGGTCGGCTTCGCGCTGATCCTGGTTCAGCTGGTGATGGGCATGCTCGCCCGCTCGGCGCCGCAGCTCAACCTGTTCTCCGTCGGCCTGCCCGCGACCTTGCTCGCCGGCATCGTCCTGCTCGCGATGGCGGCGCCGGTGATGGGCGATGCGATCGTCGGCGTCGTCCGGCAGGGGCTGGAGGAATCCCGCCGCATCGCGACCGGGGGCTGAGATGGCCGACGGTCCCGACAAGGACGAAAAGACCGAGAGCCCAACCGACAAACGGCGCCGCGATGCCGCCGAGAAGGGCGATGTCCTCCAATCCAAGGAGCTCGGGACCGCTTTGGTGATCGTAGCCGGCGCCGCCTGGATCGCGCTCGCCGGCCATGCGCTGGTCGGCGCGCTCGAGGAGATGCTGGCGCAAGGGCTGAGCTTCGGACCGGAGGCGGTGCGCGATTTTGATCCCGCCGCCGCGACGCTGCGGCTTGCGATGGCGATCGCGGTGCCGGTCCTTGCCTTGTTCGCGATGACGCTGATCGCAGCGATCGCCGCGCCGGCCTTGCTCGGATCGCTCGGCTTCCGGGCCAAGGCCTTCGGTTTCAAGCCCGACAAGATGAACCCGCTGTCCGGCCTGAAGCGCGTTTTCGGGGTCAATGGCCTGATCGAGCTGGTGAAATCGATCGCCAAGGTGATCCTGCTGGGGGCAATCGGCGCCTGGCTGCTGCGCGATCAGTCGCACTTGCTGATCGGCCTCTCGTCGCAGGAAATCCGCCCGGCTCTGTCATCGGTGGGGAGCAGCTTCGTGCTCGCCATCCTGGTCATGTCGATGGCGCTGGCGCTGGTCGCCGGCATCGACGTGCCCGCGCAGATCTTCCAGCGCGCGGCGCGGCTGCGGATGAGCAAGCAGGAGGTGAAGGAGGAGCACAAGCAGACCGAAGGCTCGCCCGAGCTCAAGGCCGCAGTGCGCCGCCGCCAACACGAGGTGCTGCGCGGCTCGGCCCGCTCCGCCGTCGCCGAAGCGACGGTGATCCTCACCAACCCCACCCATTTCGCGGTCGCCTTGCGCTATCGGCCCGGGGAGGATGCGGCGCCGATCGTCGTCGCCCGCGGCCGAGGCGCTACTGCGGACGCGATCCGCGCGCTCGCCGGCGAAAGCGACGTGCCGATCCTCAGTTACCCGCAGCTCGCCCGCGCCCTGTATTTTACGGCGCGGACTGGCCAGGTGATCCGGGACGATCTCTACATGGCGGTCGCGACGGTGCTCGCCTTCGTGTTCAACCTCGACGCCGCACTCGCCGCGGGCACTGTGCCGCCGCCGATCGACGTCCCGCCGGGGGCGCGTTTCGACGAAAAGGGGCGCCCCCAGGCTTAGGCGGCGGGCTCTGGTGGTCCTTGTTCGAGGGTACACGTGCTCCGGTCGGGCTGAGCCTGTCGAGGCCCATCCTTTCTCCTCGGCGGGAGAGGTGAAGGAGAGGGCTTCGACAGGCTCAGCCCGAACGGGTGTGTTTCAGGAGCGCGAGGTTCGAGGGGATGGACGCCGCAGGCTTAAGCACAGGCGCGATCGGTCGTCCTTACGGGATGGTCCATTCCCGCCGTTCGGGCGTGTTCGGGGCGGGACCGAACTTCAAGGTTAAGGCGCGTGATGGACGAACCGGGATCAGCCGAGAAAGAGGGTGTCGCCGAGGCGATTGCGTGGATCGAAGCGGCCTTGCAGGCGGGCTTTGGCGAAGGTGCCTCGCGTTCCGAGCAACTCCGTGAAGCACTGGCTGCGGCGAGGCCCCTCGGTGAGAGGCCATCTCTCGACGCCTGGTTGCAAAGCATCGGCGCGGAGCTGCGGCAGCGCGGCAACGTCCAGAATCCGGCGATGCTCGCGACTGCCGTCGCCGCCCACCTCCTAACGCATCCGCACAAGGGGTTGGAGGTCCATGCCCGAATCGACCCGCGCACGATCCGCAATCTTATTCCTCCTTCCTAAACTTTCCCAGTGGGCGGTCGTCCTTGGAGAGGCACGAAGGGGAGCCTCATGGTCAGCTCGATCAGCTACAGTCTCGGGATCGGCTCGGGTATCGACATCAAGAGCCTGGTAGACAGCCTCGCCGAAGCGGATCGCGGGCCCAAGGAGGCGCTGATCAAGCGGCGCGAGGAGGCGAATGCGGCCAAGATCTCCGCGCTCGCCGAAGCCTCCTCCGCCATCGACAGCTTCGCCGGCGCTCTATCCGGGCTGATCTCCGGCGGCACATTGTTCACCCAGCCGAGCGTTTCCGACTCGTCCCTGGTCGGCGCAACCGCGCTTCCGGGCGCGCGGCTGACCAACCTTGCCGCCGACCTGGAGGTCGTCCAGCTCGCCAAAGCCCAGACCATTCAGTCGGCGCAGCTTGCCGGCGAAGCGGCGCCGGTGGGGCAGGGCGATCTCACTCTGGTCACCGCGGCGGGCAGCTTCGTCGTCACCATCGACGCGAGCAACGACAGCCTCACCGGGCTCGCCGCCGCGATCAACGGCAAGAATGCGGGCGTCACCGCCAGCGTGATCACCGACGGCACCAGCGCGCGGCTCGTCCTCAAGGGTGCGACCGGCGCCGCCCAGGCGTTCACCCTGGGCGTTCCCGCCGGCACCGCAAACGGTCTCGATCGCTTCGCCTTCGGTGGATCGGCAACCGGCGGCATGACCGCGGCACAGGCCGCCCAGGATGCGATCGTCCGGCTCGACGGAGTCGAGGTGCGCCGGCCGTCGAACAGCATAAAGGACCTCGTCCCCGACGTTCAGCTCGATCTCAAGCGGGCGCTGCCGGGCGCCACCGTTACGCTCGGGATCACCCGGCCGGGCGCCGCGATCGAGCAGGGCGTCGCCGACTTCGTCAGCGCCTTCAACGAGCTCAACACTTTGCTTGCAAAAGCGACAGCGGCCGGCGGAGAGGGCAGCGACACCGGCGCGCTGCGCGGCGACGTCAGCATCCGGGAGCTGCAGCGGCGCTTGAAGGAATTGCCGTCAATGCGGCTCGCCTCGCAAGGCGGGATCCACACCCTCGCCGAGATCGGGGTCGCGACCAATCGCGACGGCAGCCTCAGCCTCAACAGCGTGCGCCTCAAGGCCGCCCTGATCACCGACCCTGCCGGCGTCGAGGCCCTGTTTAATCCGACCCAATATTCGAGCTCGCCGCTGCTTTCGATCACCACTGCGATGGGCCGTGCAAAGCCGGGCACCTACACCTTCACCAACGTCGTCCTGGGCGGAACCGGCGTCGATGCCACCGGGTTGATCGACGGCGTCGCCGCGACCGGCAGCGGCAATTTCCTGATCGCGCCGGGCAATTCGGCCGCGGTCGGCCTGGCCGTCGAAGTGAAGGGCGGCTTCGCCAGCGCGACGGTGACGATCGATCCCGGTCTCGGAGGTGCGCTGCAGGGCATTCGCGACGCGCTGCGCGCGCGCTCCGGCCCGATCGCCACCAGCCAGAACCGCCTCACCGAGGAGAAAGCCGACATTGCCGACGACCGGGCGAAGCTCGAGACTCGGTCGTCGGCCTATTACGACAAGCTGCTCACCCAGTTCACCGCGATGGAGCGCCGGGTCTCCGCCTTCAAGGCGACCCAGACCTATCTCGAGCAACAGATCAAGGCGTGGAACGGCGGCAACGACTGATCCGGCCGCGCTGATTTTTTCAAAGGAGCTTCTCGATGTACATGGCGCAATCGCGGTTCGGAGCCGCGCGCACCCGTTACGAAAGCGTCGACCTGTCGAGCCGGATCGAGGCCGCGACCGCGCACGGCCTGGTCGGCATCCTCTTCGAAGAGTTGATCAAGGCCTTGGACGCGATGGCCGCCGCCTGCCGCCGCCGCGACTTCAGCCAGCGCGGCGCGCGTCAGTCGCGCGTGCTGGCGATTTTAGCCGGGCTGGAGGGCAGTCTCGATCACGAGCAGGGCGGCGAGGTCGCCGCCTCGCTCGCCACCATCTATCGTGAAGCCCGCCGCCTCACCCTCGCGGCGGCGCAGGAAAACGATCCCGAGCCGCTGCTGAGGGCGCGCGCGATGCTGGCGGAGATCGCCTCGGCCTGGAACGCGATCGGATGAGGAGAGCCGGTTTGTCTTCCAGGACCGGGAAGGACAGACTTAGCTGCGCTCCCGGATGCTGGCGAAGCGGATGCTCGGCCAATCCTGGGCAAAGCGGCCCATTTCCCATTCGTTGCGCATCAGCAGCACGGGCTCGCCGTCGCCGTCCTCCGCCATGCTGGAACGATGGGTCGCGAGCAGGCGCTTCAGTTCGGAATCGTCGTCAGCGCTGACCCAGCGTGCGACTTCCCAAGGTGAAGGCTCGAAACCGAGCTTCAGGCCATATTCGGCCTCCATGCGGGTCGAGAGCACGTCGAGCTGCAGGGCGCCGACAACGCCGACGATCCAGTTGGATCCGAGCGCCGGCTTGAAGATCCGGATCACGCCTTCCTCGGCGAGATCGGACAGGCCCTTGCGCATCTGCTTGGATTTCATCGGATCGCCGAGATGGACGCGGCGCAGGATTTCGGGTGCGAAATCGGGGAGGCCGGTGAAGGCGATGTCGCCGCGCTCGGACAAGGTGTCGCCGACCCGAAGGGTGCCGTGATTCGGGATGCCGACGATGTCGCCGGGACGGGCGAGCTCGGCAAGCTCACGGTCGCGGGCAAAGAAGGTGATCGGATTCTGGATGCTGATCGCCTTGCCGAGTCGCGGATTGGTGAGCTTCATCCCGCGCTTGAGCGCGCCGGAGCAGACCCGCATGAAAGCGATACGATCGCGGTGGTTCGGGTCCATATTGGCCTGGACCTTGAAGATGAACCCGGAAACCCGCGCTTCCGACGGCGCGACCGGGCCGTTGCGCGCCGGCTGGGGCCCAGGCGGCGGCGCGAACGTGCTGAGGCCGTCGAGGAGCTGGCGGACTCCGAACTCGCGCAAAGCGCTGCCGAAGAAGACCGGCGTCAGATCGCCGTTGAGAAACGCGTCGAGATCGAAGTCCGGATAAGCGGCGCGCGCGAGCTCGCCTTCCTCGCGCAGATGGGCAACGGCATCGGCGGGCAAAGTCTCGTCCAGCAGCGGATCGTCCATGCCGGTCATCTGAACGACGCGGCCGGGAACGGTGCCGTCGCTCTTGTCCGCGAGCAGCAGCTTGTTTTCGGCATAATCGTAGATGCCGTGGAACAGCCCGCCCATGCCGACCGGCCAGTTGCGCGGCGAGACGTCCAGCTGCAGCGTTTCGGCGATCTCGTCGAGCAAATTGAAGGGCGATTGGCCCTCGCGATCGACCTTGTTGATGAAAGTGACGATGGGGATGTTGCGCAGGCGGCAGACCTCGAACAATTTGCGGGTCTGCGCCTCGATCCCCTTAGCGGCGTCGATCACCATGATCGCGCTGTCGACCGCGGTGAGGGTTCGGTAGGTGTCTTCGGAAAAGTCCTGGTGGCCCGGGGTATCGAGCAGGTTGAACAGGATGTTGCCGACCTCGAAGGTCATCACCGATGAGGTGACCGAAATTCCGCGCTGCTGCTCGATCGCCATCCAGTCCGAGCGCGCGCGCCGGCGGTCGCCGCGTGCGCGCACTTCGCCAGCTTCGTGAATCGCGCCGGCGGAGTAGAGCAATTTCTCGGTCAGCGTGGTCTTGCCGGCATCCGGGTGCGAGATGATCGCGAACGTGCGCCGCTCGGCCGGCTGGTGGTCGGTCCGTGCTAGAAGGGCCGCTTCGCTCATCGTCAAACTCCGTCGCCGCGGGGGCCGCCAAGCCGCCGCCTGCAGATCATGTCTTTGGGGATTGCGCCCACATAGGGGAGATGGGCGCACATTGGTAGGGGAGTCTGAGGCGGTGGCGAAAGCGGCGCTTTGCGAAGGCGCCGGCATGCACGGGCTCGGCAGTCGCTACGCGATCGTCTCCAGCAAGGTGAAGCGCACCGGGATGATGCTGCGCACGTCGATCGTGCCGTCTCGCTCTTTCTCGACGACGCTCAATTGCTGGACCTCCTTGCCGCCGAGCGGAATCACCATCCGGCCGCCGGGGGACAGTTGGTCGAGCAGGGCACGCGGAACCTCCTGGGCGGCCGCGGTGATCAGGATGCGGTCGAACGGCGCATGCTCGGTCCAGCCGCGCGAGCCGTCGCCGACGCGGATATCGACATCATGCCCAAGCGCGCCCAGCCGGAGGCGGGCACCTTCGGCGAATTCCTCGACGATTTCGACGCTCCACACCGCAGCGCCCATCTCCGCGAGCACGCAGGCCTGGTAGCCGAGCCCGGTGCCGACTTCGAGCACCCGATCGCCGGGGGCGACATCGAGCAGTTCAAGCATCAGCGCGCCGATGAACGGCTGCGAGAGCGTCTTGTCGAAGCCGATCGGAAGCGGGCTGTCCTGGTAGGCGGCGGCAGCGATCTGCGCCGGTACGAACAGATGACGCGGCGCTTCGAGCAAGGCGGCGCGGAGGTGCGGATCGAGCTTGCTCTTGCCGATCTCGTCCTCGGCGAGATCGACATGGATGTCGATCACCTCCACCATATGCCGGCGGAGGATCGCCAGATGCTGTTCGGTCATCGGCTTCATGCGGGGGTAACGGCTTTCCGGGCGATGCGTTGCGTGCCGTGCAGTGCCATTGATCCATGTGAGCCTATGCGCAGGGCGCGATGTGGCCGCCCCTGTGACGGAACCGCTCGCACCGCCCACCCATTGGAGCAAGGAAGGAGCCGGATGATGAGCAATCCCCAAACACCCAATGCGAGCACCGACAGCGCGGACAATCCCAAATCATGGGGTCAGGCCGGCGACGTCGCGCGCGGCGACCCCGACAAGCAGGCGAGTTTCAACGGCGCGACCGGTGCCGGCCAGTCCGGCGGCGGCGCTTACCCCAATCCGCATACCGGCAAGGAAGGCGGCAAGAACGAAGGCTGGATGGGCCATGGCGGCCAGACCGAGATGCCTTATCACGGCAGCGGTCAACTCGGCGAGGAGAAGACGGGCGAGAACGCCAATTCACCGGCGCAGAAGACGAGCACCCGGCAAGACGGGGATCTCTGAACGGGTAGGGGCCGGCGCATCGCGATGCACCGGCCCCTCCCTCAATACGCTACAAGAGGGGTCGATCGCCAGTCTCTCCGCGCTACGCAACTGGCGGAGGGACCGGCCGATCAACGATCCGTTTATGCGTTGATTCGCTTGATCTTGTGCTGAATGGCTCCGACAGCTGCCATTCAACTCCAACGGGCATCCCGATAGTTTCGGCATGCCCGTTCTACATTCCTGCCTTGCCGCGATTTCGGATCATCAGGGGGGTCGACAGCACTCTAGTTGGTGCCATTGCCGTCGACGGTGATCTCGTCCGGAAGCTCCACCTTGACCTTGTCGGGGACGTCGATGTTGACGTTGACGCCGACGTCGTCGGCGGCTCGGCCCAGTCGGTTGCCGAACACGAAGTAGAGCACGGCCACAAGAGCCACGAGCAACAGGATCGCAACGATCCACCCGCCGCCGCCGCGGCCACGCTCCGTGGTGACGATCGTCGTGCGTTCCGTAACCTGCTCGCGAGGCGGTACCGGATCGGGAGATCCGGCGGAATTACGATCATAGTCGCTCATACGCTTACTCCTGTCAGGCCGAGTCCTTTACTTCGAATCGCCGCTGGCCGGGGTCGAAATGTCGATCTTGACGTCAGTCTTGTCGGTTCCGCCGCCCATCAGATTGCCGCCGAAGAAGTAGAAGAGCAGGCCGAGTATTGCGATCAGCAGCGCGACTGCGACGATAGTTCCGCCACCACCGCTGCGCTCCGTCGTCTGGATGATCGTCGTCTCGCGCTCGCGCTCGTGATCGGTCATGGCATCTCTCCATTTTGTTTCGGAGGCTCAACGCAATCCGTGCCTGCCAAGTTCCTGAACAGGCTTTGTCGACGCCAAGCGCGCTCGACAGGAGCGGGCGCGGAGGGCTACGCTGTTGCGCGACAGGGTGGGGGTAGACAATGATCTCGTTGGAGCGTGGCCAGCTAATGGTGATGCGGGTTCGCGCATTCGCGGTGGCGCTGGGGATCTTCGCCGCAGCCGCGGTCGGCGAGGCGGTCCTCCATGAAAGAATGCTTTTACCACGCGGGGTGATAAGCCTGCCCGTGCTGATGCCGCTCATCTGGCTGGTTGCGATCGCGCCCGCCCGGCGTTTTCGCGCCTGGGGCTATCAGCGTACCGAGGACGAGCTTCATGTCCGTCAGGGCGTGTGGACCGAGATCGAAACTCTGGTGCCGCTCGACCGGGTTCAGCACATCGACATAGCACAAGGTCCGCTGGAGCGTGCCTGCGCCGTCTGCCGGCTGGTGCTGCACACCGCCGGCACCGCCAACAGCCAGGTCGTCGTGCCGGGGCTCAGCCGGCACACGGCGGAGAGCATGCGCGACGACATCAGGACGCGAATCCGGCAGGAGGCATGGTGAGCAACATCGTCGCCGATCGGCGCGTCCATCCCGGAACGATCGCGATCCGCTTCCTCAAGGCGGCGCCGCGAACGATTCTCGCGGTGCCGGCGATCATTGCCGTCGCTTCCAACCGAGGCGTTCTCGGCGGTCTGGCCGTCGCGGCCGCCGTAGGTCTGGTCGCCTTGCTGTTCCAATGGCTGCACTGGCGGAATTTTCGCTACGGCGTCGGAGCGCACGAGATCGTCATCGAAAGCGGCCTCCTCAACCGCAACCGGCGGTCAATCCCCTTCGACCGTGTTCAGGACGTGGATATCGAGCGTGCGCTGCTGGCGCGGATCTTCGGCTTGGCGAAAGTGCGGATCGAGACCGGCGCTGGGGGCAAGGACGAAGGCGTCCTAGACAGCGTGACCACCGGGGAGGCGGATCGGCTTCGCGCCGCGGTGCGCGCGTGGCGGGTCGGCGAGAGCGCAGTATTTCCGGATGCGGAAGCGGGTGCGGCAGGAGTCGCGGCGCCGATCGAGACCGGCAGGGCCCTGTTGTTCGAAATGCCGCTTTCGCGCGTGCTGCTGTTCGGCATTTTCGATTTCTCGCTCGTCTATATCGGCGGCGTGTTCGCCGTGTTGCAGACGTTGGACGACCCGCTCAAGACCGTGCTCGGCATCGATATCTACGATGCGGGGCGCTGGATGGGCATCGCCGACAAAGCGACCCATTCGCGGATCTCGGTGGCCGCCATAGTCCTGATCAGCGTGCTCGCGATCCTGCTCGGCGCGGTGACGTCGGTGTTGCGCGTGCTCGCCAGGGACTTTGGTTTCCGGCTGTCGGCCGAAGGCGACCGGTTCCGCCGCGAACGCGGTCTGCTGACTCGCACCGAGGCCGTGATTGCCAAAAAGCGGGTGCAACTGGCCTATGTCGAAAGTGGGCCGATACGGCGCCTGTTCGGCTGGTTCTGGCTGTCGTTTCAGACGCTCGGCGAAGGCAATGATGGCAGCGGTCACCAGGTCGCTGCGCCGTTCGCGCGCCGCGACGAGATCGATCCAATCCTCGCCGAAACCGCGCGCTTCCGGCTGCCGCCCGCGCCCGAGCTGGTCATGGTCTCGCAGCGCCACATCATCCGCGCGTTGATCCGGACGCTCTCGCTGCCGACAGTTGCGATTCTCGTGGCTTCGATCGCCTGGCGGCCGGCGCTGTTCCTGCTCGTCCTGCTGCCGCTGCTCGGTATTCTCGCGGCCCTGGAGCGGCGCTTTCACCGCTATGCGCTCGATGGAGACCTGCTGTTCGTTACCCGGGGCGTGCTGAAGCAGCGTTTGTTCGTCGTTCCGGTCTCGAGCATGCAGAGCATGAATGTCGTGCGTGGATGGCTGCAGCGTCGGCTCGGGGTTGCCAGTCTGGCGATCGACACGGCGGGCGCGCCGATGACAAAATCGCCGCGGATCATCGATCTGCCGTTGGAGGCCGCCCAGGCGCTGGCGGCCGAGATCAGCGCCCGGAGACGCGTAATGCGGGACGCGAGGCGGGCGTGACCCGCGGCGAGGCCGCGGATCACGCCCATCGCGATATCATTCCTCCGGCAGGAATTCCGGCACGGAGAGGTAGCGTTCGCCGGTGTCGTAGTTGAAGGCGAGGATGCGGGTGCCTTCGGGCACTTCCTTCAATTTCTGGGCGACGGCGGCGAGGCTCGCGCCGGAGCTGATGCCCACCAATGTACCTTCCTCGCGGGCGGCGCGGCGTGCCATTTCCTTGGCGTCGTTGGCATCGACCTGGATGACGCCGTCGATCGCGTCGGTGTGGAGGTTGGCGGGGATGAAGCCGGCGCCGATGCCCTGGATCGGGTGCGGGCCGGGCTGGCCGCCCGAGATCACCGGCGACAGGGTCGGCTCGACCGCGAACACTTTGAGGCCCGGCCATTCCTTCTTGAGCACTTCGGCGCAGGCGGTGATGTGCCCGCCGGTGCCGACTCCGGTGATCAGCACGTCGATCGGAGAATCCCGGAAATCGCTGAGGATCTCCTGGGCGGTGGTGCGGACGTGGACGTCGACGTTTGCCGGATTCTCGAACTGCTGCGGCATCCAGCTGCCCTCGATCTCGCCGAGCAATTCCTTGGCGCGCTCGATCGCCCCCTTCATGCCCTTCTCGCGCGGGGTGAGATCGAACTTGGCACCGTAGGCCAGCATCAGCCGGCGGCGCTCGATGCTCATGCTCTCGGGCATGACGAGGATGAGATTGTAGCCCTTGACCGCCGCGACCATGGCGAGGCCGATGCCGGTATTGCCCGATGTCGGTTCGACGATCGTGCCGCCGGGCTTGAGCGCACCGGAGCGCTCCGCATCCTCGACCATCGCCAGCGCAATGCGGTCCTTGATCGATCCGCCGGGATTGGACCGCTCCGACTTCACCCACACCTCGGCATTGCCGAACAGCCGGTTCATCCGGATGTGCGGCGTGTTGCCGATCGTATCGAGAATGCTGCCCGCTCTCATGTCACTGTCTCCTTCTTCGGCTCGTCGCCATTTTCGGGGGGATCGAAGGTTCGCGCAAGGCGAAGTTCGGGGAAGATCCTGGCCCACAACAATGTCACCGCAATTGCACCGAAGCCGCCGGCGATGACAGCTGTCACAGGGCCTATCGCTGCAGCGAGAAAGCCGGATTCCGCTTCGCCGAGCTCGTTGGAAGCCGAGATGAACAAGGTCGATGCTGCGCCGACGCGCCCGCGCATCTCGTCTGGCGTGTAGAGCTGGATCAGCGACTGGCGGACGAACACCGAGAACATGTCGGCGGCGCCGAGCAGCGCCAGGCACAGCAGCGACAAAGGCATCTGGCGCGAGAAGCCGAACACCACGGTCGCGGCGCCGAACACACCGACGGCGGTCAGCATCTTAACGCCGACATTGGTCTTGAGCGGCTTCCACGAAAACCAGATCGCAGTCAGCGTAGCGCCGACGGCCGGAGCTGCCCGGAGGTGGCCGAGCCCTTCCGGCCCGGCATGGAGGATGTCGCGGGCAAAGACGGGCAGCATCGCGGTGGCGCCTCCGAGCAGGACCGCGAACAGATCGAGCGATATCGCGCCGAGCACCAGCCGGTTCTGGCGGACATAGTGCAAGCCGTCGATCATCTGCCGCCAGGGATTCTTCGAGCCGACGATCGCCGTCCGCGGCTTGGGACCGATCATGAACATGCAGAACAATGCGATCAGGAACAGGGCCGCGCTCACCGAATAAGGCGCATAAGGCGCGATCGCATAAAGATAGCCGCCGAGCGCCGGGCCGGCGATCGCGCCGCCCTGCCATGACATGGCGCTGAGCGCGATCGCCCGCGGCAGGAGTTCACGCGGAACCAGGTTCGGCGCCAGCGCCCCGAGCGCCGGCCCGGCAAAGGCGCGGGCGACGCCCAGCAGGGCCGCAATGCCGAACAGCGCAAACAGGGTGACTTCGCCGCTATAGGTCAGCCAGGCGAGGAAGCCGGCGCAGAACAGTTCCAACGCGATCGATGCGCGCGCGATGAAGCGCCGGTCCACTCGGTCGGCGGCCCATCCGGTTACCAAAGTCAGCACGAACAGGGGCACGAACTGGACGACCCCGATCAATCCCAGCTGGAACGCGGCCTCGCGCTGGGTCATCGTCGCCCGGGCAATGTCGTAGACCTGCCACCCGATGACGATCACCATCGCCATCTGCGCCACGGTGGAGGCGAGCCGCGCCGTCCAGTAGAAGCGGAAATCCGGAACGGCGAGGGGATGCGCGGGCGCAGGGGAGGTCATTGCCCGGGCGTTTAGCGGCGCGGTGACCTCGCGGCAACCAGAGGCTGCTGGTGCTGCGCCTGCGCCGCGTGCAGAAAGTCCGCACGTTCCTGCTGGAGAATGAGATGGCCGTTCGTCTTGCCCGATTGCTGCTTACCGCCGCTGCGCTTGCCGCCGCTGGCTGCGCGTCCAACCCGATCGAGCCTGCCGCTTCCGCCCAGGCTCTGCCCTCACGCTGGGCAAGTGTCTCGCAAGGCTTCATTGAAGGCTACTTTCGGCACAATCCGAATTTCGCGGTCAACCAGGGGCGGCATGAATATGACGGGCGCTTGCCGGACTGGAGCGCGACCGGCCTCGCCGACAGCATCGCCTTCCTGCGCGAGTCCATCGCGACCGCGGAGCGCTTCGACTCCAAGATGCTGACGGAGGAAGAATGGTTCGAACGTGCCTATCTGATCGCGCGCGCCAAAGGCGATCTGTTCTGGCTTACCACCGCCGACCAGCCGCACCGCAACCCGGCATTCTATGTCGATGCGATGAGTCCGTCGGTTTATGTCACCCGCAATTACGCACCGGCCGAGACCCGGCTGCGCGCCTATATCGCCTATCTCAGGGCGATTCCGGCGGCGGCGCGGCACATCCGGGTCAACCTCAAGACCCCGCTGCCACTTTCGTTCGTCGAATATGGCAAAGCCGGCTTCGGCGGCTATGCCGAATATTTTCCGACCGACGGCAAGGCGGCGTTCGCATCGGTTCAGGACGCAAAGCTGCAGGCGGAGCTGGATCGCGCAACCCGCGACGCGGTGACCGCCACCCGTGGGCTGGCCGATTGGCTCGAAGCCCAGCGCGCGAATGCGACCCAGGAGTTTGCCCTCGGCGCGGACCGGTTCGCGCAGATGCTGCGCGACACCGAGATGGTCGATCTGCCGCTCGATCAGCTGGAGGCGATCGGCCGCGCCGATCTCGACCGCAACCAGCGCGCCTTGCGGGACGCGTGCGACATTTACGCAGCGGGCGCGACGATCCACGCCTGCATGGCGAAGATGAATGCCGACAAGCCCGCCCGCGGTGCCGTGCAGGGCGCGCGCGACCAGCTCGCCGGCCTGAAGCGCTTCCTCCAGGAAAAGAACCTGGTCTCGATCCCAGGCACGGAGGAAGCCCGGGTCGAGGAAGCGCCGCCCTACAATCGGCAGAATTTCGCCTATATCGACATCCCCGGACCCTATGAGAGCGGCCTGCCGTCGACTTACTATATCGCTCCGCCCGATCCGAGCTGGCCCAAGGAGATCCAGGACGGCTTCGTGCCCGGCAAGGCGGATCTGCTCTTCACCTCGGTCCACGAGGTTTGGCCGGGCCATTTCCTCAATTTCCTCCACGCCAACCGCAGCCGCTTCACCTTCGGCAAGGTGTTTGTCGGCTATGCCTATGCCGAAGGCTGGGGCCATTATACCGAGGAGATGATGTGGGAGGCCGGGCTCGGGGCCGGGGCGCCCGAAATCCATATCGGCCAGATTTCCAACGCGCTGCTGCGCGACTGCCGCTTCCTGTCGGCGATCGGGATGCACACCGGCCGCATGACGATGGAGCAATCACGGCAGCTGTTCCTCGATCAATGCTATCAGGATGAAGGCAATGCCCGCCAGCAGGCGGCGCGCGGGACCTACGATCCGGCGTACCTCAATTACACGATGGGCAAATTGATGATCCGCAAGCTTCGGGAAGACTGGACGGGCAGCCGCGGCGGTCGGAGTGCGTGGGAGGACTTCCACGACCGGTTCCTGAGCTATGGCGGCCCGCCGGTCCCGCTGGTGCGGGCGCAGATGCTCGGCGGAGAGGCGAAGGCGGTGTTTTGACGACGAGTCTTTCCCTTGCCCCGACCCTCTCCCGTAGGAGAGAGGGTCGGGGAGAGCCTGGTTGGTCCGGGAAGAGGCGAAGAAGCGCTCCCTCTCCCCTTCAGGGGAGAGGGTCGGGGAGAGGGGGAGTCCGAAGCGCCTCGCCGATCGCGTAAAGAACGCCTTCGAGGTTGCTCATCACGTCGGCATTGGAAACCGAATGACGCGGTAGCCGCATTCCTGAAGCTTTCGCGCCCGTCTTGAATCGTAGGCTCGGTCCTCCGCGTGGGTGTCGCCATCGACTTCGATCACCAGCATCACCGGCGTTCGGCAGGCAAAGTCGGCGATGTAGCTGCCGATCACGACCTGCCGGCGGAATTTTGCGCCAGCGAAGCGCTTGGCCCGCAACGCCAGCCAAAGCGCCTGCTCCGGCCCGGTCATCTCGCGGCGCATTTTCTTCGCGTAGTCGATGAGGTTGTGGTCGCGCACGGACTCTCCCCCTCTCCCAACCCTCTCCCCTGAAGGGGAGAGGGCTTTTGGCCGCCTTTCGTCTCCCTCACGCCAGATCGACGAAGCTGTCGAGCACCCGCTTGCGGCCGGCATGTTCGAAATCGATTTCGAGCTTGTTGCCCTCGATCTCGGCGACCTTGCCGTAGCCGAACTTGGAGTGGAAGACGCGCTGGCCGAGGCTGATGTCGGTGCGGCCGGGATTGCCGAGCGAGACCGCGCTCGCTTTCACCTCGACGATGCGGGTGGGGTTGCGTTCGAAGCCGCCGGTCACCGCGCGGCGCCAACCCGGGCCCCGGGTGGTGCCGCGGGCGACGTCGGCGAACGGATCGGCGCGTTCGGACCAGTTGGCGCGCCACAGGCTCTCGCCGCCGGACATGCTGCTCTCCTGCTCGATATGAGCGTCCGGCAGTTCGGCTACGAAGCGAGACGGGATGGACGACGTCCACTGGCCGTAGATGCGGCGGTTGGCCGCGTGGAATATGAAGCATTTGTGCCGCGCTCTTGTGATCGCGACATAGGCAAGGCGCCGCTCTTCCTCGAGCGCCGAATTGCCGCCTTCGTCCAGCGAGCGCTGCGACGGGAACACGCCTTCCTCCCAGCCGGCAAGGAAGACGGTGCCGAATTCGAGGCCCTTGGCAGCGTGGATGGTCATGATCGTGACCTTTTCCGTGTCGCGCTCGGCGTCGTTCTCCATGACCAGGCTGACATGTTCGAGGAAGGCGCCGAGCGTCTCATATTCCTCCATCGCGCGGGTGAGCTCGGCGAGGTTCTCGAGCCGGCCGGCGCTCTCGGCCGAGCGATCGGCCTGGAGCATCGCGGTATAGCCGCTCTCGTCGAGCACCAGCCGCGCGAGCTCGCCATGCGGCAATTCGTTCAGCTTGCCGCGCCAGCGCGCGAAATCGCCGACGAAATTGCCGAGCGCGCGGCGCGCCTGCGGGGTAAGCTCGTCGGTGTCGAGCATCTGCGCCGCGGCGGCCAGCAGGGGCTGGCCGGTGGCGCGCGCCACCGAATGGATCTTCTGCACTGCCTTGTCGCCCAAGCCGCGCTTGGGCGTGTTGACGATGCGTTCAAAGGCGAGATCATCGGCCGGCTGGGCGATGATCCGCAGGTAAGCGAGCGCGTCGCGTATCTCCTGGCGCTCGTAGAAGCGGAAGCCGCCGACGATCCGGTAGGGAAGGCCGATCGCGATGAACCGGTCTTCGAACTCGCGCGTCTGGAACTGGGCGCGAACCAGGATCGCCGTGTCGGCGATATGGCCGCCGCGGCGCTGCAGCGCCTCGATCTCCTCGCCGATACGCCGCGCTTCCTCCGGGCCGTCCCACACGCCGACGACCTGGACCTTCTCGCCGTCGTCATGCTCGGTCCACAGCGTCTTGCCAAGCCGGCCGCCATTGTTGGCGATCAGGCCGGAGGCGGCGGCGAGGATGTTCGGCGTCGACCGGTAATTCTGTTCGAGGCGGATGATCTTCGCGCCTGGGAAATCCTTTTCGAAGCGCAGGATGTTGGCGATCTCGGCGCCGCGCCAGGAGTAGATCGACTGATCGTCGTCGCCGACGCAGCAGATGTTCTTGCGCTCCTGCGCGAGCAGGCGGAGCCAGAGATACTGGGACTGGTTGGTGTCCTGATACTCGTCGACCATGATGTACTTGAAGCGCTGCTGATAGAGTTCCAGCACCTCCCGGTTGGTCTTGAGGATGGTCAGCATGTGCAGCAGCAAATCGCCGAAATCGCAGGCGTTCAAGGTCCGCAGCCGCTCCTGGTAGCGCGCATAGAGCTCGGCCCCCTTGCCATTGGCATAGGTCTCGCTCTCGCCGGCATCGACCTGCGCCGGGATCCAGCCCCGGTTCTTCCAGCGATCGATGCACCCGGCGAGCAGCCGCGCTGGCCAGCGTTTCTCGTCGATGTCGGCAGCGGCGATCAGCTGCTTCAGCAGCCGGATCTGGTCGTCGGTATCGAGGATCGTGAAATTCGCCTGCAGCCCGACCAGCTCGGCGTGGCGCCGCAGCATCTTGGCGGCAACCGAGTGGAAAGTGCCGAGCCATGGCATGCCTTCGACGGCATCGCCGACGATCCGCCCGACTCGCTCCTTCATCTCGCGCGCCGCCTTGTTGGTGAAGGTGACGGCGAGGATCTCCGATGGCCAGGCCCGGCGGGTGGCGATCAGATGCGCCAGCCGCGCGGTCAGCGCCGCCGTCTTGCCGGTGCCGGCGCCGGCAAGGACGAGGACCGGCCCTTCGCTGGTGAGCACCGCATCGCGTTGCGGTTCGTTGAGGCCGCGCAGGTAAGCCGGCTCGTGGGCGGTGGCGATGGGCTGAGTCACGCTTGAACAGGTAGGGAACATGGCCTTGCCGGGCAAGCGCGACATTGCTTTTCTGATGGCGTCGAGCGGGCCGGGATGAATGCGACTCAGCGAGGAGAAGGACCATGCTGACCGGAGGCTGCCACTGCGGAGACGTCCGCTATCGCATGCCCGAAGACGTGATTCACTGCAGCTTCTGCTACTGCGTCGACTGCCGCCGCCATGCCGGCGCGCCGGTCGTCGCCTGGGCCGGGGTGAAAGCGGGCGAACTGGTAATCGAAGGGACGCCGAACGAATATCGATCGTCGGCGGATACGATCCGCTCCTTCTGCGGTCGGTGCGGGACGGGGTTATTCTACGTCAACGATGTCGTACTGCCGGGGATGATCGACGTCCAGATCGCCACTCTCGACGAACCCGAGACGCTCGCACCGGCCATGCACGTGCAGGTCGCCGAGCGGCTCTCGTGGATGAAGGCGGGTCGGTCGCTTCCGGAATTCGACCGTTACCCCGGATGAGCCGGTCTTCTCGGGCGGCGTCTGAAACGTCATGGCTTTGTCGCCGAGGCGCGTTAGAATTTCGGGGTGAAAAGGCTGCGCGGAGATAGCATGCGTGGGGAAGTGGATCGGCACGCGCCTGCGGACCTTTGCCGTCGGGGGGTGATCGCTGGAATCGCCGCAATTCCGCTTCTGTCGGTGTCCGCGCCGGCGGCGGTCCAGGCGCCGATCGTCGGCAAGATCGTGCTGGAGGATAACCGTGTCTGGGTCGGCGTCACCGTCGGGGGAAAGCCGCCGGTACTGTTCGTGCTCGACACCGGGGCCGTCGTCAGCATCGTCCAGAAGAGCTATGTCGAACGCCTCGGACTGAAGCGCGGCGGCCATACGCGCCTGGTCGGTGTCGGCGGCGCGCAAGATTTCACCTTGTACGAGGGGCGGGACGTGGTCTTCGGCGGTGCCATCCGTCAGCCGATCGCGGTGTTCGCGGTTCCGGACCAGGATCTCGGACTGGCGCGCGACGCCGCGGGGCTGCTGGCCGCGGGGTTGCTGACGAGCCTCGACACCGATCTCGATTTCGAAGCCGGCGAATGGCGCGTCTACCCGTCCGGACGGCCCGATCGGAAGGGCTTCCGCGAGGTCTCGTCGCAAATCCGGCCGTCCACGCCGGCCGCGCGCGGATCCGAATATATCTATGTCGAGGTCGAGCTCGACGGGCGGAGCTACCAGCTCGTCGCCGACACCGGCTTTCCCGGCCAGATCAGCCTGTTCGGCGATGCGACACGGCGGAGTGGGCTGTGGAATGTCGAGCGGCCCTTTTCACCCATGCAGGTCGACGGCATCGGGGGTAAATCCAGCCGTGGGCGGCTGGTCCGGGCATCGCGGGTCGAACTCGGTTCTATCGGCTTCGATCGCCCGCTCGTCTCGCTTTCGCAGGACAATCACCATCGCGGCCGCGTCGACGGGTTGATCGGCCTTGAGCTGTTCGAGCGGCTGACGCTCTCCACCGACGTTGCGAAGAACAGGCTGTGGGCCAAGCCGAACGGCCGGCCGGCGCGGCCCGAGCGCCATGGCCTGAGCGGATTGTGGCTGGACGATCGTGGCGGCCGCATCGTGGTGGCCGAGGTGAGCCCCGCAAGCTTGGCCGCCGAGGCAGGGCTCAGGGAAGGCGACGAAATCCTTGGCGGGACCTTGCGCCAATGGATCGGCCACCTTGCCGGGAAGCCGGGGGACAGGATCGAATTCGCGCTGCGCCGCAAGGGTGTCGAGACCAAGGCCGTCCTGATGCTGCGCGCTTTTCTCTAAGTCTTGCGCAGCAAGGTGATCTTCGCCTTACCGTAGACCCGCTCGACGTCGGTTTCGAAACCCTCGACCTCGACGGTTTCGTCGCGCGCGGTCTCGACGCTCGCAAAGCCGCCCGGCGCGACCGGGAGATTGGCGAGGGCAGGTGCGGCGAGGCCACTGCCATAAGGCGGATCGAGAAAGACGAGATCGAGCGGCTGGAGGAGGCGGATGCGCTCGGCCGCGCCGGCGCGAACGTCGCCAATGCCGCCGAGCGCCGCGAGATTGGCACGGATCGCGTCGAGCGCGGCGCGATCATTGTCGACGAACACGCATTGCGCTGCGCCGCGCGACAGGGCTTCCAGTCCGAGCGCGCCGGAGCCGGCAAAAATGTCGGCGACCTGCAACCCCTCGAAGCTGCCGACGCGACTTGCGAGCATAGAGAACAGCGCCTCGCGGGCACGATCGGAGGTGGGGCGGGTTGCCTGCCCCTTGGGCGCGCCGATCGGCCGACCCCGCCACTTCCCGGCGATGATGCGCATTACACCCTCTCCCCTTCAGGGTAGGGTGACGGGGAGAGGGGGCGAGCCGTGCGAGTGCCTCGGGCTCCCAGGCTTTCTCCGCCGCCTGCCCCTCTCTCTAGCTCTCTCCCCTGAAGGGGAGAGAGGACATCATGCCCGTTCACTTCAGTTCCTTCCGGAACTGGACCAGTTCGTGCTGGCGCACTTCGTCGACCCCGCCGACCGGGAGGTCCTGGAGGTGGAAGGGGCCGTAGCGCACCCGGATCAGGCGGGAGACCTGAAGGCCGAGATATTCGAGCACGCGGCGGACTTCGCGATTCTTGCCTTCAGTCAGGGTCATCTCGATCCAGGCGTTGCGGCCGGTGCGGCGTTCCAGGTTCGCGTCGATCGATCCGTAGCGCATGCCCTCGATCTCTACTCCGGTGATCAGATCCTCGAGTTGGCTCTGGCTGACCTCGCCAAAGGCCCGGGCCCGGTACGTGCGGGGGATCTTCGACGACGGAAGCTCGAGCTGGCGCTTCAATTCGCCGTCGGTGGTGAGCAGCAGCAGTCCCTCGGTGTTGAGATCGAGACGACCGACCGGAACCACGCGCGGCAGATCACGGGGCAGGCGATCGTAGATCGTCGGCCGACCCATCGGATCGCGTTCCGCGGTGAGCAGGCCGGTCGGCTTGTGGTAGCGGAACAGCCGTGTCGCCTCCGCCGCGCGCACCGGATTGCCGTCGACCGTGACGCCCTGGAGGCTGGCGAGAACGGTGGCAGGAGTCTCGACCGGCACGCCGTCGATCGCGATCCGCTTTTCCTCGATCATCCGTTCGATCTCGCGGCGCGAGGCGATTCCGGCGCGGGCCAGCAATTTGGCGATACGCTGCGGTGGGCCCTTGATCGCCGGGGCAGGTGTCATCGATGCCGCGGCGACACGGCCCGCCGCCGCTGACCGAGGCGCTTCCTCCTGGGCGGCGCGTGGAGCCCGCGGACGCGCGCTTGCGTCCGGCCGCTCGCCGCGGTCGCTGCGGCCACCGCGGGCGCGGGACGCGGCACGAATGTTAGGCCCGCTCTTGCTCGCGGATCCGTAGACGGCTTCGGAGCCATCAGCCCTGACCCGGCGGCCGGTGGCGGGCTCGCTCGGCCGGCGCTCGCGGCCTTCCCGCACGGGACCATCCGTGGGCTCGCGTCCGCCGCCGCGATCCTGTCTTCGGGGGTCGATGGGCCGGCGCCCGCGCGGCGCTGCGGTCGCAGCATCGCGCGGGGCACGATCCAGTTTCGGGTCGCCGCCGCGACTGCGCTGCGGCTGCTCGGCGTCTCCCGGTTTGGACGGGCCCCGGTTTCCGCGCTCGGGACGGTCTCCACGAAGCCGCTCGTGTCCTTTCGGACTCGCCGTGCGCCTGCCGTCTCTCTGCTCGTCGCGCGCGCTGCCTCTCGGTGCACCGCGGAGGCCGGTGGCGCGCTGCGGCCGCTCTTCGCGCGCCCGGTCCGGCCGATCGGGACGGGGGGCGCGGCTGCGCTCCGCCTTGTCGCCGCTGCCGCGTTTGGCCGGCTCGCGCTCGCCGCCGCCACGGCCGCCCGAATCCTGATGCTTGCGGTCTGCGCCGCCTCCTGCTGCCCCGCGGAGGCCGGTGGCGCGCTGCGGCCGCTCTTCGCGCGCCCGGTCCGGACGAACGGGACGAGCTGCGCGGTTGCGCTCCGCCTTGTCGCCGCCGCCATGCCCGCCGGAATCCTCACGCTTTCGGTCCCTGCCGCGCTCGGCGGGACCTCGTGCGTTGCGTTTCGAGCTGTTCGGCTTGGATGGGCGGCGGGGCGGTTGCAGGGGAGGTCTCCACGTTGAAGCCGGATGGGCGGAAAATCGCGCCAGATCGACGATTTGACTGCGGCACCGGCAGCCTCTTCGCTCGTTACGCACCTACACCGATCAACGGAGGGCGACTGCGCATATAATGCTGTTCGGCAAACGCGAAAGAGCTATCCGGCGGATCCTGATCGTCGAAGACGAGCCATTGATCGCTTTCGACAACGAATATCTGCTCACCGACGCCGGCTATGAAGTGATCGGAACCGTCGACAGCCTCGCCGAGGCGGTGCGCGTACTGTCCGAAGAGCAGGTCGATCTGGTGCTGTCCGACATCACGCTCCGCGGCGACGGCGACGGAATGGACGTGGCCCGCGCTGCCGCCGCCAAGAACGTGCCGGTGCTGTTCGTCACCGGAAATTGTCCGATCGAGGCGCACAGTCTCGGGATCGGCTGCCTGGCCAAGCCCTATACCGACAAGATCCTGAAGAACGCGCTCGCTGCGCTGGACCAGAGGCTTCAAGGTATCGAGGTCAAACGGGTCCCCGCCGGGCTCAGTTTCTATCAGGGCCTGAGCTCGCCCTGATCGCCGATCAGGCGAGCGCTTTCTCGACTTCGTCGTGGAAGAGCCGGATCCCGGTCTCGAGCGTGCCAAGCGTCACAGTCTCGATCGCGCCGGATGCGAGCCCCTGCTGGCCGAGCGCCGCGGCGCGAAAATCCTCGCCGCCGAAGACGCCCTGATCGAGCAGCGCCCAGCTCTTGGCCCAATGCGCTTCCTCCTCCTGCGAGGCCGGCGGCTGCGGGATCAGCATGAAATCCTCGACCAGGGTGCGGTCTACCGCCTGCGGCATCAGCACCATCACGTTGACGTAGTCCGGGCTGACCACCACCACGGTGCCGGGGAAGAGCTGGTAGGCGAAGGTGATCGTGCTGCGAAGCGCGCTCCAGTCGCCGTGATCGACGGCCGCGAGATGCTCGGCGCGGCCGACCGCCGAGCGCTGGTGGCGCCCGATCGAATCGCCCGCGGTGATACCGTCGGCGAAGAACTTGCCGATGGTCGGCGCGTGCAGGCGCTGGACATGGTAGCCTTCCAGGAAGGCGTCCATGATCAGCTTCCAGTTGGCGGCAACGTCGTGGATGTTGCGGCGGTAGAGATGGTGGTCGGCAAGCCCGAACGCCTCGAATTCGGGCGCGAGCGCCTGCGCATCTGAGAAATCCCCTGCCCCGCGGGCGAACCAGATCAGTCCGCCGGCCTCGATCGAGGGCAATTCGCGCAGGCCGAACGCGGCCTTGTCGAGACCGGGGAAGCTGTCGGCGCGGGGTAATCCCGCGAGCGTTCCGTCGAGCGAATAGGCCCAGGCATGATAGGGGCAGACGAGGCGGGGCGCGCATTGGGCCTGCGCGCCTTCGACAAGGCGGGTGCCGCGGTGGCGGCAGACGTTGAAGAAGACGTGGACTAGACCGGCGCGGTCGCGGGTGAGCAACAGGGGAATGCCGAAGCCGTCATGCGACACCGCCATGTTGGTTCGCGGCAGCAAGGCCGACGGCGCGATGACCAGCGGCACGCGGCCGAAGATGCTGGCCGTCTCGGCCTCGAAGCGCAGCGGATCCGTGTAAGCGGAGGCCGCAACCGTGGTGATGCGATCGCCATGGCTGCTCTCGCCGCGCGAGACGATTTCGGCCAACGCGATCTGGCCGTGAGTCGGGCGCCTTCTGCTCGGCATGTCCATTCCGGGAGACTGCGGCGGCGTGGGGCAGAAGGCAAGTAGGGCGGCTTTCCTCGTGCCGCAAAGTCGCTAAAGCTTCGCGACCTCGACGGAAAAATGGAGTGGAAGCGTGGCGCAGGCGGAGAAGAAACTCGGGGGCCTCAAGCTCCTAGGCGCCGCGCTGCGGAACAGGAAAACCGCGATCATGCTGGTCTTCGGCTTCTCGGCGGGGCTGCCCTTCTCCTTGCTCGTCGGGACGCTGAACGCGTGGATGGGCGAAGCGAAGATCGATCTTGCCACGATCGGCATCATCTCGTGGATTGGCCTCGCCTACGCCTTCAAGTTCCTGTGGTCGCCGCTCGTCGACCGGACGCGGCTGCCGGTGCTCGGTCGTCTCGGTCGCAGGCGCGGCTGGCTGATCGTCTGCCAACTCGTCCTGGCCCTGACCTTCCTGTCGCTGTCGATGACCGACCCGGCGCTTGCGATCGGCACGTTCGCGATGGTGGCGGTAATCGGGGCGTTCGCGTCAGCGACTCAGGACGTGGTGATCGACGCCTGGCGGATCGACGTCGCCGACGAGACGGCGACGGTCGAGATTCTCTCCTCCATCTATCAGATGGGCTTTCGGATCGCGGCGCTCGTCGGCGGCGCTCTGGCCCTCGTCCTTTCGGCGCGGATCAGCTGGCCGGCGGTCTATATGGTCATGGGCATCGTCATGGCCGCGACGGTGATAGCCACCCTATTCGCGCCGGATACGGCGAGGCCCGCCGAGGAACTCGGCTTTCGCGAGCTGCGCGAGCCGGGCGCTGTCCATCCCAAGCTGCGCGCCCTCGGCCTTGCAGTGGTCGGGCTAGGCTGGGCCTGGGCCATCGTCACAATCGCAAATTTCATGATGCGGATCCTCTCCGTTCAGCCGGGGGATCCAAACCCGCCCAAAGCGAGCGAGTTTACCGCCTCGACGGGGCCCTGGATCATAGCCGCCACTGTGTTTCTGCCGGCGCTGGTCGCGACCTATTTCAACTGGCTGCGCACAAACGGGCGCAACGTTCTCGCCGAGGCCGTGCCGGCGACGAGCGGCACGCAGCGCGCGGCGGATCATGCTTATTCGGCGCTGCTCCTGCCGCTCGCCGACCTCGTCCAACGCCTGCGCTGGGGCGTGATCATCGCCCTAGGGATCATCCTTACCTACCGTCTGACCGATTCGATCTGGGGCCCGTTCGCCTTCCCATTCTATCTCACGGAGCTTCAGTACAGCGCCGACGAGGTCGCGTTCGCTTCCAAGGTGTTCGGCGTCTTCATGACCATTGCCGGCATCGCGATCGGCGGCGTTCTGTTCGTGACGCTCGGACGGTACCCGACCCTCATCCTGGGCGCGATGGTCGCCGCTGCGACCAACCTGCTCTACGCCGACCTTGCGGCCGGGGCGCACTATATCGACGCCTTCGCCAACACCTTCGGCCTCAGCGCGATGGGCGTCGATCCCCGTATGGTACGGCTGATGGTCGCGATCTCGGGCGAGAACATTGCCGGCGGACTCGCTGGCGCGGCCTATGTCGCCTACCTCTCGTCCATCGCCAGCAAGGACTACAGCGCGGTACAATATGCGCTTCTTTCATCGCTGACGCTGCTCGTCGGCTCGCTCGGTCGCGGAGCGCTCGGCGAGATGATCGAGACGGACGGTTATGTCGCGGTCTTCCATTTGACGGCGGCGCTCGGCGGTATCGCGGTGGTCTTCTGCGTTCTCGAGTGGATCCGCGCGAGCTGGCAGAACCGGCGCGGGACGACGGCGCCGGAGCTGATGCCGACGAGCGATGCCGCGCGCGTCACCGAGGGTGACACGGCGGCTTGAGGGGTACGAAGGCTCTATGCCTATGTCGTCACCGCATCGGCCGGGGCAGCCGCAATTTAAGACATCAATCGTAGGGGGGATATCATGCATCTGATCGGCCTGTCGCTGCTGCTGCAGATTGCGTGCGCGGTGCATTGCGTGCGCAACCATCGAAACGGCGCGTGGCTGATGGTGATCCTGTTCTTCTCGGTGCTTGGCTGCGCGGCCTATGCCTGGTTCGAGATCCTCCCCGCGTATATGGGCCGGCGCGAGGTGCGGGCGGTGAAGGCGGCGGCGAGCCGCAAGCTCGATCCGGAACGGGATATTCGCAGGGCCCGCGAAGCGCTGGAGGTTGCCGACACCGCAGCGAACCGCACCAATCTCGGTGACGCGCTCGCCGATGCGGGACAATGGGACGAAGCCGCGATCCATTACACCCAGGCGCTGGCGAAGAGCGCGGGGGATCGCGCCTCGAAGGTCAAGCTCGCTCGCGCCGAGCTCGAATCGGGCGATCCGGCCGGTGCGCGCGCACTGCTCGAGGGCCTGGCGCCGTCAGGGTCGCCGAGCGAGAATGATCGTACTGCTCTGCTGCTCGCGCGCTGCCTCGATGATCTCGGCGACACGGACGCCGCACTGGCGCTGTACCGGGATGTCGGCGAACGGATGGCCGGTGCCGAGGCGCAGTGCCGGCACGCCGCTTTGCTGATCCGGCTCGGCCGCCGGCACGAAGCGCTGCCGCTGCTCGAAGAGACGGAACGGCGAGCGAAGCGGCTCGACCGCTTCGAGCGCGGCCGCGACGCCGAGATGTACGATTGGGCCGCGCGAACCCTCGCCGAGATCAGATCCGCTTAAACAGGCCGCTGTTCGTTGCGGCGGAGAATGTCGCCGGCGAGGTAGAGCGAGCCCATGATCAGCACGATCGGCGGCTGGGTGCGATCGGCATGGCGGCCGATCCATGTCAGCGCCTTTTCGACGTCGGTCGCGGCGACCGCGCTGATCCCCGCCGCGCGGGCGGCGAGGACGAGATCGGCCGGCGCATGATGGTCGTGCCCCGGCACAGGGATGGCGTGAAGGGTCATCGAGCGGTTGGCGAACGGCTTCAGCACGCCCGCCGCATCTTTGTTGGCAAGCAGCCCGAACACAACGTGGAATGGGCGGTCGCTCGGCACATGGCCGCGGAAGAAATCGGCGACTGCCCGCGCCGCCGCCGGATTGTGGCCGCCGTCCAGCCACAACTCGGCGCCCTTGGGGAGCAGAGCATGGAGTGGGCCCTCGCCGAGCCGGTGCAGCCGCGCCGGCCAGTCCGCCCAGCCCATTGCGGCGCGGAGGGCGGAGTCGCGCACCGGAACGGCGTCCTGGTGGCGCAGCATGGCGACGGCGAGACCGGCATTGGCCGCCTGATGCGCGCCGGCAAGGCGGGGCAGAGGAAGGTCGAGCTTGCCGTCCTCGTCACGATAGTGGAGGCGCTGGCGGTAGACGGCGGCATCCCAGGAATCGCCGCGCGGCAGCCACCGCGCGCCCGCTGCACCGGCGGCTTGCGCAATTCGCTCGGCGAGCGGATCGGGATAATGGAGGGTGACGAGCGGCACGCCCGGCTTGGCGATGCCTGCCTTCTCCGCCGCGATGTCCTCGATGCGACTGCCGAGGAAGGCCTGATGATCGATCCCCAATTGGGCAATGCCGCACACCGCGGGCGCCGGAACGACGTTGGTCGCATCGAGCCGGCCGCCAAGCCCGACCTCGACGATGCAGGCGTCGGCCGGTTCGCGCGCGAAGGCGAGGAAAGCGGCCGCCGTTGTCACTTCGAAAAAGCTCGCGCCGATGTCGGCACCCGAGTCGAGCACCTCCTCCAGGAGCGCGGCCAGTAGCGCATCGTCGATGAGGCTGCCGGCGATGCGGATCCGCTCGTTGAAGCGGACGAGGTGGGGACTGGTATAGACATGGGCGCTGAGCCCCGAAGCCTCGATCGCTGCGCGAAGGAAGGCGCAGGTCGAGCCCTTGCCGTTGGTCCCGGCGACATGAAAGACCGGCGGCAGCTTCCGCTCGGGGTTGCCAACGCGAGCGAGCAGGGCCGAGATGCGCTCGAGGCCAAGGATGTCGGCGCCCGGCGACAGGGTGGCGAGACGATCGAGCTGGCGCTGAACCGCCGGATCGTCGGAGACGGCGCGATCGGCCATCAGCTGCACTTTCCCCTCGCCCGTTCAGGGGAGGGGCGTGGGGAGAGGGAGAGTCGGAAGGCGCTGACTCGGCGGATCGTCGCCCGGCTCTGCCCCGCCCCCGACCCCTCCCCTGAAAGGGAGGGGGAATGGCTCACGCCGCTTCTCTCCGGGGGACGAGATAGTCGATCAGGCGGGCGAGGGTGGATCTCAGATCCTTCCGGTGGACAACCATGTCGATCATGCCGTGGGCGAGCAGATATTCTGCGCGCTGGAAGCCTTCGGGCAGTTTCTCGCGGATCGTCGATTCGATCACCCGCTGGCCGGCGAAGCCGATCAGCGCGCCCGGCTCTGCGATCTGAACGTCGCCGAGCATCGCGTAGGAGGCGGTGACTCCGCCCGTGGTCGGATCGGTGAGCACGACGATATAGGGCAGGCCGGCCTCGCGCAGCTCGGCGATGGCCACCGTCGTCTTGGGCATCTGCATCAGCGAGAGGATGCCCTCCTGCATGCGGGCGCCGCCGGCCGCGGTGAAGATGATGTACGGGGCGTGATCTCGGATTGCGGCACGCACGCCTTCGACGAAGGCGGCGCCGACGGCGAGGCCCATCGATCCGCCCATGAAGGCGAAATCCTGCACGCCGATGACGGCGCGCTTGCCGTCGACCGTGCCGCGGGCATTTTGCAGCGCATCGCTCTCGCCGGTGGCCTGGCGCGCCGCCTTGATGCGGTCCTGGTAGCGTTTGGAATCGCGAAACTTCAGCGGATCTTCGCGAACCTGCGGCGAAGGCAGGACGCTGTAGCCGGGATCGAACAGGCGATCGAAGCGCGCCCTAGGCCCGATGCGGCCGTGATGGTCACAGCGCGGGCACACCGAATCATTGTCTTCCCACTCCTTGGTGAAGACCATGGCGTTGCACTGGCGGCATTTGTGCCAGAGATTTTCCGCCGTCTCCCGCTTGGGGAGGAAGGGGATGCTGTTGCGGACGCGGTTCAGCCAGCTCATCGTGAAATGTCTCCTGAGAGCCTCGCATCGGCGGCGCGGGACGCGCGCCGGGCCGACGGGATTCGGGCTCTTGTGCTTGGACGGCGGATAGGACCGGTGGAGGAGCCTTGTCTACCGTCCGCCGGTTTCAGAGCGTCGCCTCGATCGCGCGGGCGGCGACGTCGGGATCCTTCGCCTGGGTAATTGGACGGCCGATGACCAGGATGCTGGCCCCCGCGTCGAGCGCGGCACGCGGGGTGATCACCCGTTTCTGATCACCGGCATGGGCGTCGGCGGGGCGGACTCCCGGCACAACGAAGAAGCCTTCGGGCCACAATTTGCGCGCCGCCGCGACTTCGTTGCCGGAGCAGACGACTCCGTCAAGCCCGGCGTCACGGGCGAGCGCGGTCAGACGCTCGACCTGCTCGTGCGGCTCGGACGGCACGCCGGCCGCCTGGAGATCGCCGCGATCGAGGCTGGTCAGCACCGTCACTGCGACGACCTTGGTGCCGGTCGGGGCGGCGGCCTTGGCATCCTCCAGCATCGCCCGTCCGCCGGCGGCATGGACGGTCAGCACTGCGGGCTCGAGCGGGCGCAGTGCCTGCACGGCCTTGCCGACCGTGTTGGGAATGTCGTGCAGCTTGAGATCGAGGAAGATCGGAAGACCGAGATCGGCCATTTCGCGAATGCCCTGACGGCCATTGGCGCAAAAGAATTCGAGGCCGAGCTTCAGGCCGCCGACATGGTTGCGCACCCGTGCCGCGACGGCCTTCGCGCGCTCCAGATCGGGCGTGTCGATGGCGACGAAGATCGGGCTCCTCATGACGTCGGCCAGACCTTACTGTCGGTGGCGACGCGATGCTCGCCATTGTCGACGATCACCGGAGCGGCGGTCTGCATCGGCGCGGTCGTTGCGGGCACCACCGGCGTGATGCCGGCATTGCGCTCGTGCGGCTCCAACCGGCGGCGAAGCGCCCAAATCCGCGCGCGATAGATCAGCATCGTCGGCAGGAAGCCGAGCAGGAAGAAGCCGAGCATCAACACCGGCAGCTTCACGTCGGCGACGAGACCGCCCCACAGGCGCAGCTCGACGTTCAGCCAGTTCGCCTTGGCGAACAGCACGGCGATCACCGCCAGAACCACCCAGAACAGGGTCTTGAGGAATTGCATCCGCTACAGCGCCTCCCGTGCGCGTCCCGCCCTGCTTATGGCGGCGCGCGGCGGCGTGCAACACTTGGCCATGTTCGCGCCGGTCCGGCTCAGCCGATCTCGCGCTCGAGATCGTCAAACAGGCTGCCGATCGCGCCCAGACGGGGACGCTCCTCGGCGAGGATGGCGCGGAATGCCTGCCGCTTCAGCGATGCGACGGTGCCGACCGGGAGATGGACCCCCTCCGGCAGCGTCGAAACGACGATGTCGATCAGCCGGTCGGCGCCGTGCAGCCGCCCCCAGAGATAGTCGTTCTCGCGATAGGCGCGGCTGAAGAAGGCGCCGAAGCTGTTGAACTGGATCCCCTTCAACGTCGCGGCAGCGCCGCCCTCGCGGATCGCAACGGCATCGTCGGGCGAGATCCGGTCGACCTTCACCGGATCGAATTCGTCCAGCCCCTCGCCCTGCAGCAGAGGCAAAGTGGCGATGTCGTAGAAGGGGAAGCCTAGGTAGGTGAGGATGAGCGAGCGCCGCTCCGCCTTGGGGAAGAGATCGAGCACCGCGGTCAGGTCCGCATCGGCGTCGTCGTCGATCTGCTTGAGCCCGAGCTCCGCCGCCAGCGCCCCCAGCGCGGCGTCCGGCTCGGCTTCGACGTCGGGCAGATCGAGATCGTCGACATCGGCGGCATCGGTGTAGCGGCCGATCAGCGCGTAGACCGCCTCGCGGGCCCGGTCCATCGCCTCACGCGGCGCAGTTCCTTGCTCCCCGATCTCGCCCAATAAGCGGGCGAGGAAGCGCAGGCGGCGAACACGGAAGCTCTGATCGAAGTTCCGGAAGAAGAGGATGACGTCCTCGCGGGCACCGAGGGAGGTCATCGCGTCCGGCGCGTTGAGGCCATGGGTGCGGATCCAGGTCCATAGAGCCTGGCGAATGCGTTCGCGCCGACCGCGGTCGCCGTCGCTGCCGAGCAGCAAGGCGGCGACCTCCTCGACCACGGTGCTGAGTTTCAGCTGTCCGTAGGCGACATAGGCGTAACCGGCCTCGCGCGCCGCCACTGTCTGTGCCCGGGCGCGCCAGCCGGCGAGGCGTTTGGGCGTGGGGCGGAGCAGCAGCAGAGTCGAGCCGAACGCCCGCTCGATCGCCGCTTCGACCTGTGGCCGCATCGCAGTGACGATTCGCTGCTGCCGGCGGATACGCGCCGAGCGCGCTTCGATCGCCTCGAGATTGTCGCGGATCGGCTGCTCGCGCGGTATGTCGGAAAGGGCGCCGAACAGCGTCGCAAAGAAGCCCGGCGGATCGCTGTCGCCGGTGGAGCCGAGCCGAACCGACCGCGTGCCCGGCTTCGGATCGATGTAGACGAAGCGGCGATCGACCTCGCGCCGCGCCGGGCGGTTGCGCAAGGCGCGGATCGCAGGACGGAATGGTGCGTTGGCGAGCACCGAGCCGTCGATCAGCACCGCAGCCTCGACTTCGCCGATCGCATCGTGGCGGGGGAGGGCGCGGCGAAGAAAGGCGGCACGGCCGGGCCAGGTCCGGCTGCGGGCTGCCAGCACCTGGTCGAGTTCGCCCACGCGGAACGGCGGGAAAGCGCCCGGGAAGCTCGCCGTGGCCCGTGCCGCGAAGGCGAGCTCCGCCGAATCGCCAAGGTGGCGGTGGTCGCCGCCGGGATCGGAGAAGGACAATGTGAGGCGATGCTCGCGCTCGACCACCTCGGCCGGCGAATGGAGCCGCAGCCGCTCGGGATAGCCGTGGAAGTCGGTGACGGTGACGAACAGATCGAGCGGCTGGTGCGCCGGCAGCAAAGGCGGGCCGGCGGGTGCCGCCGCCATCGCGTCGAAGGCGTCGAGCAGCAAGGCGGTGAAGCCGGCGCCACCGAAGGGCGGCGCGAACCAGCGGGCGCGGACGAAATTGGCGAGCTTGGCGCGGACCTCGTCACGGTGGCCCGCTTCCACCGTCTTTTCGACATTGCCGCCACGCCGGGCCGACAGCGCCCAGGCGAACGGCACCGCCGCCGCCTTGGCGATCCGGGAGACGGTGCTGACTTCGGGATCGAGCAGCCGATCGACATCGGCGGTTTCCAGCCAGAGATCGGTCAGCGGATCGAGCGAACGGCCGGTGGAGATTGCTTCGGCGAGGAAGACCGCGTTGATGCCTCCGGCACTGGCACCGGCAAGGATGTCGACGAGAATGCGCAGCTCGATCCCGCATTCCTTGGCGATCGTCTGCAAAAGCTTGCGATAAACCGCCTCGCTGCCGTTGGCCGACGGTGCCGCGCCATGAAAGGCACGGCTGGCACGGGCAAGCCGCCAGACCTCCTTGGTGATCCCATGCATGTAAACGGCGAGGCTGATTCCCCCGTAGCAGATCAGCGCGAGCCGTAATTCCTTCTCCTGCACCCGTGAAACGTGGCAGGCGCACGACGAGTTGTCGAGGATGAACGGAACACAAACCGTTCATCCCGGAATCGGTTCACGTCGCCGTAACGACCGAGACTCGTTTAGAAACGCAGGTTAGCCCGTGCCCATCGTCAACAGCCGAGGGGTTCGTACATGCTTTCTTCGATGCGCAAAGGCGCCACGACCGCCGCCGTGACCGCAGTCCTTGCAGGCCTTCTGGCCACCGGACCGAGCCACGCCGTAGCAGCCGACGCCAGCCGCATCGATGCCGTCGCGACCACCATCGCGACCTTGGAAACAGAACCCGCAACCGCCACCCCGGTTCCCTCTGAGGACGAGATCCTGGAGCAGTTTGAAGCGATCGGCGGCGGCGAAGCGAGCTATTACGGCAAGGAACTGGCCGGCAACCGCACCGCAAGCGGCGAACGCTTCAATCCCGGCGCTCTGACCGCTGCCCACCGCACGCTGCCGCTCGGCACCAAGCTGCGAGTCACCAACAAGGCCAACGGAAAGTCGGTGATCGTCCGCATCAACGACCGCGGTCCCTTTCTGAAGCGCCGCGTGATTGACGTCTCGCTGGCCGCGGCGCGCGAAATCGCGATGATCGGTGCCGGCAAGGCGCAGGTCAGCCTGGAAATTGTCCGCAACGCCTGATCGGTTCTGACGCCGCGCACTTCCCGTTCGCCGTTCCCAGTCTTGGCCGATCTTGCTGAAATCTTTGCAGTGCGTGGCGCTGCACCTTTCCAACCGCCGGTCCGCTAGCTAAGCCAAGTCCCATCCAAATTCGGGTGGGGAAAATCCCAATATGATCAAGCACATGATGTTGTCCGGCGCTGCCGTCCTCGCAGTCGCCGCCGCCGCCGTTCCGGGGATCGCCCAGCAGGCCGGTCCCGCGGCCGTCGCCGCAAAGGGCAAGCCGCAGCTCGGCGCCTGGGGCGTCGACCTCGCCGGCATGGACAAGAGCGTCAATCCCGGCGACAGCTTCTTCGGCTACGCCAACGGCAATTGGGCGCGTACCACCGAGATCCCGGCGGACCGTTCGAGCTGGGGCGGCTTCGGCGTGCTCCGCGATCTTTCCGATCAGCGGACCCGCGAAATCGTCGAGGCCGCAGCCAAGGCAAACGCCCCAGCGGGCAGCGTCCAGCGGAAGGTCGGCGATCTCTACAACAGCTTCATGGATGAGGCCGCCATCGAAAAGGCCGGCACCATTCCGCTCAAGCCCTATTTCGCCAAGATCGACGCGATCGCGACTCCGAGCGATCTCGCCCGCGCGTTCGGCGAGGCGAACCGGATGGGCATTTCGACCCCGTTCAGCGCCGGTGTCGAGCAGGACCTGAAGGACAATACCCAATATGGCGTCTATCTCGGGCAGGGCGGCCTCGGCCTCCCCGACCGCGATTATTATCTCGACGATTCGAATTCGAAGTTCGTCGAGGCCCGCGCCAAATATCAGACCCACATCGCCAACATGTTCCGTCTGGCCGGCATTGCGGATGGCGAGGCGAAAGCGAAGCGGATTTACGATCTTGAGAAGAAGATCGCCCAGACCCACTGGACCCGCGCCGAATCGCGCCAGATCGACAAGCTCTATAATCCGGTTGCGACCTCGGCGCTCGCCCAGCAGATGCCGGGCTTCGACTGGGCGGCCTATCTCAAGGCGGCGAGCCTGGATCGCCTGCCGCAGGTGATCGCCACACAGCCGAGCGCGCTTGCCGGGGAGGCGAAGCTGGCCGCCGGCGAGCCGCTCGCGGTGTGGAAGGAATATCTGACCTTCCGCACCCTGTCGGCTGCGGCCGGCATGCTGCCCAAGGCGATTTCGGACGAGAATTTCGCCTTTTACGGCACCACCCTCGCGGGCACGCCGCAGCAGAAGGATCGCTGGAAGCGCGGTGCCGATTTCGTCAACGGCGCGATGGGCGAGGCGGTCGGCGAACTGTACGTCGCCAAATATTTCACGCCTGAGGCCAAGGCCAAGGCCGACGTGCTCGTCCAGAACCTGATCCGCGCGATGGATGCACGCCTGCAGAAGCTCGAGTGGATGGCGCCGGAGACCCGGGCCAAGGCGCGCGCCAAGCTCGCCGCCTTCACTCCAAAGATCGGCTACCCCGACAAATGGCGCGATTATTCGGCGCTGGTGGTCCGGAGCGGCGATCCGTTCGGCAATTCGCTGCGTGCGACCGAATTCGAATATCTCCGCCAGCTCAACAAGATCGGCAAGCCGGTCGACCGCAGCGAGTGGGGCATGACTCCGCAGACGGTCAACGCCTACGCGAACCCGCTGCTCAATGAGATCGTGTTCCCGGCGGCGATCCTGCAGCCGCCCTTCTTCGATCCGAATGCTGACGACGCGGTCAATTACGGCGGCATCGGCGCCGTGATCGGCCACGAGATCACTCACCATTTCGACGATCAGGGCAGCAAGTTCGACGCCAAGGGCAATCTCGCCGAATGGTGGGCTCCGTCCGATGTCGAGCGGTTCAAGGCAATGACCGCCAAGGTCGTGCAGCAATATGGCGAATATGAGCCGCTGCCCGGCAGCAAGGTCAACGGCGAGCTCACGCTGGGTGAAAACATGGCGGATCTCGCCGGGCTCAACATCGCCTACGACGCCTATCGCCTCAGCCTCAGCGGCAAGGACGCGCCGGTGCTCGACGGCTATACCGGCGACCAGCGCTTCTTCCTCGGTTTCGGCCAGGTGTGGCGCAACAAGTATCGCGATCCGCTGCTGCTCAACATCCTGACCACCGATCCGCACACGCCGGGCCATTTCCGACCGAACGTCGTCCGCAACTTCGATCCGTGGTACAAGGCGTTCAACGTTCAAGGTGGAAAGCTGTACCTCAAGCCTGAAGATCGCATCAGGATCTGGTAAGCTCGCCTGTCCCGGCCCGGTGAAGCCAGTGGCTTGATCGGCATGTCGGGGCGTCGATAGGGAAGGCCGGCGGTCCGTGCCGCCGGCCTTTCCATGTCCCGATCCGGAGTTCGCAACCTGCTGAAGCGTAAATTGTCCAAGCCGCAGGCCGGCGGTGTTTCGAAGCCGCTGGTCGGCGGTCTGCTCATCGTCCTGATCCTGCTCGGGTTCGTGCTGTGGGCGTCGACCCGTTCCGCCCGGGCGCCCGGGGTCGACCCGGAACGTCCCGGAGTCGGAATCTCGAACCAGCAGATCGCCCGGATCGAGGAGCGGCAGCAGGCGGCCGATTCCGTCATCGATTACCAGCGGATCGACCGCCGGCTGCAGGCGCTGATCGCCGAGGAATCGATGGTCGGCCTTGCCGTCGGCATCGTCGAGAACGGCCAGATCCGCTTTCTCAAGGGCTATGGAGTCACCGCCGCGGGCACCGACGATCAAGTCGGCGTCCAGACATTGTTCCGCTGGGCCTCGGTGTCGAAGGGCGTGGCCGGGGACATGGTCTCGAAGCTCGCCGACGAGGGCAAATTGTCGGTCTACGAACCGATCGCCAAATATTCGCCGTGGATACGCTTGCCTGGCGGGATCGAGCAGCGTGCGACGGTCGCGGACGTGCTCTCGCACAGTCTCGGCCTTGCCGGCCATGCTTATGATAACAAGCTGGAAGAGGGCGCGGATCCGCGTTTTCTCCGCGGCCAGCTGTCCACGCTCAACCTGATCTGCCCGCCCGGGCAATGCCACGCCTATCAGAATGTCGCCTATGACGGGGCATCGGACGTCGTCGAGAAGATCACTGGCATGCCCTATCCGCAGGCGATCGCAGAACGCATCTTCGGGCCGCTCGGCATGACCAGCGCCAATATGAGCCGTCAGGGCCTGGTCACCGCCGCGAGCTGGGCGCGCCCACATGCCGGCGGCAAGCATTCGAAGCCGGTTGAAGTCACCGAGCCATATTATCGGGTTCCGTCCGCAGGCGGCGTCAACAGCACGATCAAGGATCTCGCGATCTGGATGCAAGCGCAAATGGGCCTCGCGCCGGACGTGCTGTCTCCGCGGGCGCTGGAAGCGGTGCAATCGCCGCGCGTATCCACCCCGGGCGAGCTCGGCCGGATGCGCAAGTTCCGCGAGCGTCTGAGCAGTGCAAGCTACGGCATGGGCTGGCGGATCTACAATTATGCCGGCCACAAGGTCGTCGGCCATCGCGGCGGCGTGCGCGGCTACCGATCGCTGGTGATGTTCGATCCGGCGCTGAAATCGGGCGTGGTCGCGTTGTGGAATAGCTCGACCAACCAGCCCGGCGGGCTCGAATTCGAAGTCATGGACATGCTCTACCGGCTCGAGCCTCGCGACTGGCTCGGCGTCGACGGACGCGCCACGCCCGAGCAGCCAGCGCCTGAAGCGGTGGGCAACGGCGCGATGGGGGCCGATTAATCTGACACCGCGGCCGCGCGCGCGGCGTCCGCACGCCGGCTTATACGGGTGATTTGATCGTCAGCGGCGGCTGCGCGGCACGCGGGCGCTCGCCAGCGCCTGCTGGTGCTTGCGAGCGGAGCTGAGCAGGCGCTTGAACGCGCCGATCCGCGCCGGCCCGCGGGAGACGCCGTCTTCCGCCGCATGCGCACCGACGGTGAGTGTCGCCCAGACCGGCAGATGATCGGACGCCTTGCGTGAGGTGGCGCTGTCGTGGACTCCGCACGCACTGATGTCGAGCCCGCCGGTGACCATGATGCGATCGAGCTGTGCCACCGGACGGCGGGCGTGGAAGCTGCGGCCGGTGTCGGCGAAGCGGCAATGCTGGGCGAAATCGCGCAGGCATCCGCCCTGGCGGCTCCATTCGTTGAGATCGCCCATCAGCACCGTCGGCATCGCGCCTTCGCGGGCGTGGATATGCTCGAGGATGGCATGCGCCTGGCGCCGCCGCCACAGGCCGGACAGATCGAGATGCATACCGACGACGCGCAGGCTCTCGCTGCCGAGCCGTATCTCGGCCAAGACAGCGCCGCGCGGCTCGAGCGAAGGCAGATGGAGCATCGTCTTGTCGACGATCTCGACGCCCTTCTTCACCAGCAAGGCATTGCCGTGCCAGCCCATGCTGCCGGCGCGCGCCTCGAACATCACCGGCTTGTAATCGCTATGCTCGTCGAGCAGGTGAAAAGGGATCGCGCTGGCGCGGGCGCCGAAGCGGCGGTCGGCCTCCTGCAGGGCGATGACGTCCGCGTCGAGCTCGTTCAGCACGTCGATCGTCCGCTCCGGCCGCCGCCGACGGTCGGTGCCGATCGCTTTGCGCATATTGTAGCTGGCGACGCGGATCATCGAGCGCCCTGATGGCGGCCGGCGCGCGACTTCGCAACCTGTGTCGGGATCTCAGTGGCCCTTTCGGTCGCCGAGTTTGCCGAGCTGATGGTCGATCGCCCGCACCACCTTCTTGGCCGCGCCGATCACCGCACGATCGATATTGTTGCCTTCGTCGATGGCCGCGACCGGCGGGATGCCGTTGATCCGGGCCTCCATCGAGCAGCGCAGATCGGCGTTGCCGCCGCGCGGACCGTTGATGTCGGACACGTGCACTTCGACATCGGTTATCCGACCCTCGAAACGGGCGAGGCGCTGGCGGATTTGCTCCTCAAGCCGTGTGTCGCGATCATTGTCGCTGGGAATCTGGTTGTCGGCGTGAATCTGAATAAACAAAGCACACACTCCATTGCTGGTGCAGGGTGAATGCGGAGGAGGGGCCGAGCGTTCCCTCGAAAACGCTGGCTGGCCTCTCGCGGCGCGGCTAATTGCTCGCCATGGCGAAACCCAAGAAGCGCTACGTCTGCCAGGTTTGCGGCTCGGTTCAGAGCCGCTGGCAGGGCCAATGCCCCGACTGCAACGAGTGGAACACCCTGGTCGAGGATGCCGGCGCGGTGGTCACGCCTTTCTCGGCGCGGCACAATCTGCGCGGCGGCGGCCAGACCGTGCAACTGGTCGGCCTCGATGCCGATATTCCGCTGCCGGAGCGGACCAGCACCGGCATCCGCGAGTTCGATCGCGCGCTCGGCGGCGGCATCGTCCCCGGTTCCGCCACCCTGATCGGGGGCGATCCCGGGATCGGCAAATCGACCCTGCTGCTCCAGGCGGCGGCGCGGATCGCGGGTCGCGGCCTGGACGTCGCCTACATCTCCGGCGAGGAAGCGACAGATCAGGTGCGGCTGCGCGCGCGCCGGCTCGGACTCGGCGGCGCGCCGGTGAAGCTCGCCTCGGCGACCTCGGTCCGCGACATCCTGACCACGCTCACCGACGGCAAGCCGCCGTCCTTGCTGGTGATCGATTCGATCCAGACCATGCATTCGGATCTGATCGAGGGCGCGCCGGGGACGGTCAGCCAGGTCCGCGCCTCCGCCGGCGAGCTGATCCGCTTCGCCAAGGAAACCGGCACCGCCGTCGTGCTGGTCGGCCACGTCACCAAGGACGGATCGATCGCGGGGCCGCGCGTGCTCGAGCATATGGTCGATACGGTGCTGAGCTTCGAGGGCGAGCGCAGCCACCAATACCGGATCCTGCGTGCCGCCAAGAACCGCTTCGGCGGTACCGACGAGATCGGCGTGTTCGCGATGGGCGAGGACGGGCTCGACGAGGTCGGAAACCCCTCGGCCCTGTTCCTCACCCACCGCGGGGACTCGGTTTCGGGCGCGGTGGTGTTCCCGGCGCTTGAGGGGACGCGACCGGTGCTGGTCGAGATCCAGGCGCTGACCGTGCGCCTCGCCAGCGGCGCCACCCCGCGGCGGGCGGTGGTCGGCTGGGATTCGGGGCGGCTGGCGATGATCCTCGCCGTGCTCGAGGCACGCTGCGGCCTCAGTTTCTCGACGGCCGAAGTCTATCTCAACATTGCCGGAGGCTACAAGATCAGCGACCCCGCCGCCGATCTCGCTGTCGCCGCGGCCCTGGTCTCGGCTTTGTCCGAGCGCCCGGTCGCGGCCGAGGCGGTGGCGTTCGGCGAAGTGGCGCTGTCGGGCGAATTGCGCCCGGTGTCGCACGGCGGCCTGCGGCTCAAGGAAGCCGCGAAGCTCGGCTTCGAGCGCGCATTGGTGCCCTCGACATTGAAGGAAGAGAAAGGCGGGCTGGCGCTGACCGGCTTCCGCACGCTGGGCGAAATGGTGGATTCGTTGCTGGGGCGGGGGTGACCCTGGCTCTCTCCTTCCGAGGAGAGGCAAGTGGGCGCAGCGACCGAGGAGAGGGGCAGTCGGGTGTCCTCTGAAGTTGGCGTTCCCCTCCGCCTCTGCCCCTCTCCCGACCATCGACGCGGATCCAGAGGACCATGCGGGGCATGGTCCGCCGCGTCGATCCTGAAGGGGAGACGAGGTAAAAGGAGGGCTCTATCTTTGGCCACATTCCTTGATTAGCAACCGCAGCATGACTGCGCTCGACATCATCGTTTTGCTCCTCGTCGGAGGGGGCCTCGTGACCGGATGGTTCAAGGGCTTCGTCGGCGAAGTGCTGACGCTTGCCGCTTGGATCGTTGCCATCGTCTTCCTGAAACTGCTGCACGAGCCTGTGACCAACGCGCTCGTCGGAACGGTCGGCACCCGGTCCGGCGCCGCCGTGCTCGCCTTTGCCCTGGTGTTCGGGATCACCTTCCTGATCGGCAAGCTGGTCGCGCGGCAGATCGGCGGCGGGGTCAAGAAGTCCGTGATCGGCCCGGTCGACCGCGTGCTCGGGTCCGGCTTCGGCGCGTTGAAGGGGCTGATCATCGCCACCTTGCTCTATCTTGCCGCCAACCTCGTCTACGACACGATCTGGGGTCGTGAATCCGTGCGTCCCGAATGGATGGCGAAGTCGCGCACCTATCCCTTGCTGTCGGCGAGCGGCCGCGCGATCGTGGATTTCGTCGAGTGGCGCCGCGGCCGCCCGGTCGATCCCAAATACCGGCAGGCGCCTGCCAACGAGAGCGCCGCGGCAGACGGCCAATGATCGCGCTTCGTTTCCACGACACCATGGCCCGCGAGAAGCGCCTGTTCGCGCCCGCCGATCCGACGCGGGTGACGATGTATGTGTGCGGTCCGACCGTCTACAACCGCGCCCATATCGGCAATGCCCGCCCGGCCGTGGTGTTCGACGTGCTCGCCCGGCTGCTGCGCCACGTATATGGCGAGGACGCCCTGGTCTACGCCCGCAACGTCACCGACATCGAGGACAAGATCATCGAGGCGGCGCGCCTGGAAGGCGTCGCACCGGCGGTGATCACGGACCGCTTCGAGCGCCATTATCTGGACGACATGGGCGCGCTCGGCGTGAGTCCGCCGACCATCGCTCCACACGCCACTGATCATATCGCCGAGATGATCGCGATGATCGAACGGCTGATCGCGCAGGGCTTTGCCTATGAAGCCGACGGCCACGTCCTGTTCCACGTCCCGGCAGACCCCGATTACGGCGCGCTCGGCCGCCGCGACCGCGATGCGATGATCGCCGGCGCCCGGGTCGAGGTCGCATCCTACAAGCGGGATCCGGCCGACTTCGTGCTGTGGAAGCCGTCCGAGGCGGAGGTCATCGGCTGGGAGAGCCCGTGGGGGCGGGGACGTCCGGGCTGGCATATCGAATGCTCCGCGATGATCGAACGGCATCTGGGCGAGACGATCGACATCCACGGCGGCGGGCTCGACCTCATCTTCCCGCACCATGAGAACGAGATCGCGCAGAGCCGCTGCGCCCATGGCGGCGCGGCGCTGGCGCGGACCTGGCTGCACAACGGCTTCCTGTCTATGGCGGGCGGCGAGAAGATGTCGAAGAGCCTCGGCAATGTCGTCCTCGTCGGCGATCTGCTGGAAGAGGGACACAGGGGCGAGGCGGTGCGCTTCGCCTTGCTCTCGGCCCATTATCGCCAGCCGCTGGACTGGTCCGCCCAGCTCGCCGCCCAGGCCAAGGCGACGCTCGACCGACTTTATCGAAGCGCCGGCGATGCGCAGCCAGGCGCTATCGATCCCGCCGTGGTCGAGGCGCTCGCCGACGATCTCAACACCCCGCTGGCGTTGTCGCGGTTGTCGGCGATCGACGATCCGGCGGTGCTCAAGGCCTCGGCCAATTTGCTCGGCCTGCTCGGCGACACCGCTGCCGCCTGGTTCCAGGGTGCCGGCGACGACCGCATCGACGCTTTGGTCGCTGCCCGCACCGAGGCCAAGAAGGCGAGGAACTTCGCCGAAGCCGACCGCATCCGCGCCGCGCTGGCCGACGAGGGGATCGTGCTCGAGGACGGCGCCGGCGGGACGACCTGGCGAAGAGTTTGAGCGCGTTGGCGGCTTGAGGGAGCGTGCCGCTTCGGGCACCCGGCCCGCGATCCGCTTGCAGGCGAATCCGTCACGCTCCCTCGTCTCGTTCAGCCGTCCGAATCGGGATTGCGGAGGCGGGCCTCGGCAATCGGGCGCAGGATGCTGGTGAGATCGGCAGCGCTGAAGCGATGGCCTTCCGGCAATTCGGGCAAAGCCGAATCCAGCACTTCGAACGTTTCGCGCGCGCCCTTCACCCACAGCAGGCTGGTGTTGAGGGCGGGAATGCGCAGCTCGGCGGCTTCGCCGTCGAGCGCAGCCGCGCCTTCGCCGCGGGACATCCGCATCAGCGAGGTGCGCGCGCGGCCGACCGCAACGCTGTTGGTCACTTGTGCGAAGCGGCTGTTGTCGGAGCGGACCTCGGCCGAGACCGGCCCCGCATCGGTCGCGACGATATGGGACCAGAGCGCGAGCCGGGCAGTCTTGACGAGCTCTCCACGCGCGAGATCGTCGAGCCCGACGACATAGACGGGCATCGGCAGAGCATCGGAGTCGATGATCTCGTCGAGGGTGCGCGCGACCCGCATGTTGACGGCAAGCTCGAAGCGGCCTGCCGCGCGGGTGATTGCGGGCGCCCGCTGGCGGATAGTGGCGCTGCGGCCGATGCGGGGCAGAGCTCTGGCGAGCTCGGTGAGAATCGCTTCGGGCGGCGTTGCGAGTGTAATAGGCATGATCGTGATCCTTCAGGAATTGGTTGTGCCGGTCGCGATCCAGGTTCCGCTGCCATTGTAAGCGGTTCGCAACGTATCATAGTCGACGACGCTCGTCGTCCCGAGGCTTGGGTCGACGGCGCTTGACGATCCGGGATCGCAGACGATGACGAATTCGCCATCCTCGACGCCGGTGGCCAGGATGGCATGGCGTCCGCCACCCGACCATTGGATGCGCAGGAAGGTCGGGCGACCGGCCGCGCTTTGATCGCGCAACACGGAATAGTCGACGCTGCTGCCGGTCAGCGTGCCCAGATGGCCGAGACCGTCGAGCGCATCGGCGGTATTGTCGGGCAGGTTGCACGCCATACTGCTGCCGGAGGTGCAGCAATCGCTGCGGCCGCGCCGGGTGTTGACGAGCTGGCACTGGGTGAGGGTCGAGGCCGGCTGGTAATAGCGGCGGACGCTGACCGAGCAGGCCGCCCAACACCATTGCGATTGCTGCTGGCGCTGGATTCGGAAGCGCAGGTTGACGTCGACGGGCACCGCGCCCCACGATCCCGAGACGAAGGATGGGCGCAGCTTCTGCGCCAGGGCGGCCTCGAAATTGGCCTGGTATGCGCCGGACGTCATGCCGTGGTGGCCGATCGAGCTCGCAGAGCGCTTCTCCCAGATGCCGGCGTACCGATCGCTGCTTCCGACGAGGCAGCTGCCGCCCGACACGAGATCGTATCCCTGCGCGGCGAGGCTCTCATGGGTCTGGCGAAAGGCGCTTTCCGACAGGCCGTGCCGCGCGACCCAGGCGTTGCCCGGGCTCTTCTCCCACCAGGCGATGTAATGATCCTTGCCGTCGACGGTGTACGGGCACACGGCGCGCGGGCGGAAGCCTTTGCCGACCATGTCGTTGAACACCGACTGATAGTCGGCGGCGGACAGGCCGTGGCGGGCGGCCCATTCTGCGCTCCCGTTCTTTTCGTAGACGCAGGCGAACACAGTCTTGCCGTCGACGGTCGCCGCCGAGAGGCTGCGGGGGCGATAACCCTCCTTGGTCCAGGCGGTCACCTGGCTCTGATACTGGCTACCGTCCAGGCCGTGGCGGGCGACGAACGCCACACCGTTCTTCTGGTGGAAGATCGATGCATAGCGCGCGGTGGTTCCGTCACGATAGACCGAGACGCAGACGGGCTGGTATTGCTTGCCCGTCCACTCGTCGAAGGTCGCCTGGTAGTCCGCGGCGGTCTGGCCGTGCCGTGCAACGAAAGCCGGCCCGGCGCCGCTTTCGAAGCTGGCCATAAGTAATGATTGTGCCATTTGTAACGCTCCCATTCCCTCTTGCGTGAATAATACACCATGGAATGATTGATCCCAACATTGTTTCGCGTAATAGCTAACGATACATGCGAGAGGGCGCGCAATGTAGATCGGTCCAATTGTGATCATTCGAAGGTCCGAAATGGTTCCATAATCAAGATTGCGTAGCTTAGTGCGAATCATCATTGCTCGTAAGCAATACCTATTGGAAACTAACGGCATCTATTCATTTTTACTGATGTCAACTGTTGTGTGATTCGGTTCGAATCAGGTTGGTGCGGTATCGCCCACGGAAGTTGGCGGTGGAGGCTCGGGGTGGCCCCTAGGGGTCGCAGGGAGGCTCGCGAGGTCAGACACAGGGCTGAGCAGGATGGACCTCGCGGTACTCATTGATCAGTCTGTCGGGAGAGCGGAAATCGGCGATCCCGCCAAAGTGGCGCTAGATTGCAGCCTTGGCGGCGCGGGTTTTAGCGGGCTCGCTCAGCGTTTGCGGCGTTACAGCGTCACCGGCCCGAGGCCAATCTTCACAGCACAAACACAAGCGTCCCACGCGCCAGGGCTTGTCGTGCGATGACGTGAGCTGGTTGGTGGGGTACGCAAGGGACGCTGCTCTTGCAGCACACTCCCGCTCTTCGTCCGCCTGAACGGCGCTCCCGCGTGCGGATGATCAGTCGGTGTCCGCCACGGGCGGTTGCTGCCCGTCAACTTTCTTCTGTCGCGTGCATTGCGTACAGGCGTGGGGAGTCAAAGCCGGCCGAGGCCGTGAGGCGAGCAACGCCAGGAGAATCGAATGTGGGAGCCGTACCTGCGCGCCAAGCTTCCGGTGCCGACGCAAGACGATCTGAGCCGGCTGGAAGCGCTCGCCGGAGGGGAACTGCCCCTGGGTTATTGGGAGCTGGCGATCGCGCATCAGGGAGAGGCACTGGACGAGAGTCTGGTTCAAGATCCGGCCTTCGAGGCGTTCGTCCTGCTGCTGGTGCTCCCGCCCGAGCGTCTGACAAAGACGGAGGTGAGCTATTCGATCGGCTTCGCCATCGAGCATGTGATGCCGCGCTACCCCACCGGACTGCTTCCCTTCGCCGACGATACGGGCGGCAACTTGTGGGCATTCGATTATCGCGCCACTCCGGGCGCGCCATCCGTCGTGTTCATCGATCATGAACTGGACGGGGAAGAGGCGCTGAGCCCGGTCGCACCCGACTTCGCTTCGCTGCTCTCACGCATCGGAATATCGCCGGGCTGACCGGTGAACCGGTCCGTCTGAGCTGTGTTGGTGCATGAAGTGAAAACAAGCGATGATGCGGCGCCAGTTAGCGCGCTGATTCCAGTTTGGCCTGAAATCGGGCTTGGTTGATCATCGACTGGCGCGCCGAATGGTAATCTAGAGCCGCCGTCCGGGAGCCGTCATCGGCGCCACGGTGGCCGTTACTGCCAGGTCCAGTTCGGCAGGGTGGCGCCGGGACGTGACCCCACCGCAGGCATCCCGACAGCGCCTGCAACAGCGCTGCCGAGCCCCTGCCTAGTCCGTCAGCGGCAATTCTTGTCGCGGGTAAGCGCTCGGCCGCCCAGCAGGCCGGCGGCACCGCCGAGGATGGTACCGAGTGTTCGATCGCCGCGTCCGGCGACTTCGCGCCCGAGCAGTGCTCCCGCTGCTCCGCCGACGACAGCACCGGTGGTGCCCGAACGACAGCGTCCATTGTTGCGGTAGGAACGTCGATCCGAGCGATCCCGGTAATAGCCGTCTCGCGCATAGCTCCCATCGCTGTAGTAGCCGTGGCCACGATCGCGAGGACGCGCATCGGCAGCGGCGGGGACTGCGGTGAAGACGGTCATGAGTCCGGCTGCGACGAGGGTGGCTTTCTTCAACATTTTCTTACTCCTTGGGCCAGCGAGGCCAATCAGTTTCCGGCTTGATGCGCTTCGATTAGGAGGCGGGCCTTGAGGCAGTCCTGAACAGGCACGAAAGCCATTGTTCATTTTCGTCCTTGCTTCATGTGAATCCGGTGCGTCCGGACGTCCTCGAAGTCCGCGCAGATCCTTCGAGAAGCCGAGCCAAAGAAGATCATCGTGCGTCCTGCTCCGAACATCGGATCTCGCACCGAGGCCGGTTCATGAGGTGAGCGCAGCGCCGAAGCGGGCACGGGTGGATCACGACAGCGTGGTCAGGACGCCTCGACGCACGCAGTGCCGGCGAAGGGACAAAGGGCACTCGAGCCGGAACGGTGCGTCGAGGCGCCAGCAAACCGTGATTCAGAGGCTCTTCGGAGAGATGGGGAGTGGTCCCTTGCGCTGAGGTGCCCTCGCGAGGGCATGAGGTGGGCGTCGCGGCCTTGCAGTTGGCTGAGAGCCAAGCGATGTAACCCCCTATGCAAATTACCAACGTTACGCCGCTTCCCCGTACGACGACCGTTGCGCCCTGCGCTGCGGATGACCTCTACGATCGCCTTGTCCGGCTCAAGCCCGAAGGGCTGAGCGAGAGGGCCTGGACGATCAACGCCGGCGTGAGCTCCAGTTTCTTCGAAAAGATCAAGGCAGGTGAGCAGCCGAGTGAAGCCGACCTGCCGAAGATCCTGGGCGTTATAGGAGTGACGCAAGCTGAGTTCGAAGGGGAGGGCCGCTCTGTGGTGCGGGAGCCAAACAAACCGTCTGCCGAGCGGGAGGACGATTTCAAGTCTCGAACGCCCCGAGAGCCGGGACGGACCGCGCCCGCGATATCAGGAGATTCAGCAAGGGCGCCAGTACAGGTCGAGCCTGGCGAGGCCGCTCCGTCCGGTTGTTCGAGAGCAACTGCAGAGGCGGTGAACCGTTGGCGCGAAGCCGAGCGTCAGGTTGCTGCTGCCGGTCTCGACGTGCCCGGCGAACACCGTGCACAATTGGTGACGGACATCGCCCGCCTTGCGTGGGAGATCGAACATGGTCAGCGGGCGAGCCGCGGGCGATAGTTTCTCGGCTCCAACCGCAGGCCACTAGCAAAATGCCCCAGCCTGACGATCGCGTTCGAACCGCGGCATCAGTGATGTCGTACTCGCTCGATCGGTCGCGGAGCTGCATGCGGCGGTGCCGATAGAGCGTGAGAGATTCATGCCTATCGGCTCGTTGCAAATCGGGACGTCGCGTCGATCGCGCATCCCCGAGGACGCTTGTGTAGGTGAGCAGGCAACGGGCTTCGCGGCCGCGAGCTGGTGCCGCTCGGCCTCTGCGCAACCTCGGGCGCCGCGGAGGACGGCAAGCGAACCTGCTCAACACCAAGATGGACGGCGTCGGGGCTATGGCCGCTTCGACACGCTCTCCGGTGCGGGTGTCTTCGAATATGGACCGAGCAGCCTGTACGGGCCGATCGGGCGGGCGACCCTCAGGTCGACCGAGCTTCGGCTCGAGGTGCGGCCGAACAAGCGGTGGGATGGCTATGTGGCAGCGCGGTCGCTGCGGCTGGAGAGTGCGACCGACACTTTCGCCAGCGCCGGCTCCGAGACCCGCGCGGGGACTTGGGCCGCTACGCCGGCACCCGTTTCGATGCGCGTGCGCGCTACTGGCCGACTCAGGGCCGTGCCCGGAGCGCGGCGGCGCGGCGGCCCTCGCCAAAGGCCGATTCGTTGAAGAGGCTCCCCATGCAGCCAGCAACGGCCATACGCATTTCGGCTATGTGGAGGTGACATACGGGTTTTCAGCCGGGGTCACGCGTGATGAGGCGAGCCGACCTGCTCGCCATGGACGCGAAGATCATCGCTCATAGGCCGACCTCGGTTGGCCCGGCGGCCAAACGTGACGCTAGACCGGGGTGCTACGCGCCGCATTCGTGCGCACTGGAGAGCACAGACGTGATCGCGTCTCGTGCCATGGTCTGCGCTGCGGCCACCGACTTGCCGAGATAAGTCTGGTAATAGCTGCCCAGCTCGATCCGTGCGGCGTCGATTTCCGCGGCGGTGACCCCATTGCGGCGATCTGCGGAATGGTGCTGTACGTGCTCCGATTGCCCGAGGCGCGCCAACCGCAGGGCGGTTTCGAAATCGCGATATGCGGCGAAACGGATCGTCCCGTCGCACTCCGGCCACCGCGCTCGGAGCTTGTCCGCGAGCCTGTCCAGCGCAGGAGCCGGCGGCAAGGTCTGCTCGCAATCGGCATCGAAGACGAAATTGTCCATCGTCGAGCCGAACACCGAGCCGGTCGCGTGAAGCAGAGCTGGATGCCGAACGATGGCGGCACAGGGCAAGGTCCGCCGGTCGTTGCTGAGCAGCGACTCCGCGGCGAGCTCCGGGAGATAGGGACCCAGGACATTCAGAAATGCGGCGAAGTGCCGGTCCGATACAAACAGATCGTCGAGGCTGTGCACCGCGACCCCTTCGGGGCCCGGATCGGCGAGTATCGAGCGGCCGAACGATTGGTTCTCGTCGGTCTGCAGGGCTCTCATATAGGGCTGCAGCCGCGCCGCGATCTTCTCCCTTGTTCCGGCCCGCTGAGGCGCGGCCCAGTCGGCATCCACCGGCTCGGCCGCCCAGAGCGCAACCGCTTCGAGCATCGGCGCAACTCCAGGGTCGAGTTGCCGCAGCACGGGGAGCGCAACATCGGGCCGTGAGACGAGCACGGCAACCGCGAGCTCCGCGTTCCGCCTGGCATAAGCCCTGGCGATGCATGCTTCCCGTTGCTGAGCGCCGTCCGGTTTCTCGCAGACGCGTATCTCGCGCAGCGCCGCGCGTTGCGCCGGCAGCTGGTTCGAGGGACCCGTGCCGAACGCACTTGTTTTCGACATCGCGAACAGGTCCGCCATCGTCCGATCCGTGGCCGCCAGTTCTGGCCTGGCACAGATTGCCCGCTCGACCTGCGTACGGGCGGCGGCGCAGGAAAAGCTCGGCGCCTTTGCAGCCACGGATGCCGGCTGCGCGCGGACCGGTGCCCCCAGGACCAATAGGAAGGCGCATGCCAGGGACCGGTAGTTCAGCATTCGGGAGGCACTCCTGGTTCGTCGGCCGACGCCCATCGCACGCTGGAGCGATCGAGCGAAGCAGCCCGCAACGTGCGCGGCGGCCGAACCAGTGCAGCCTGGCGCCGCTGGAGCGTTGCCGGATCAGTCTGGCGTCAGCGTGCCGCTCATGCCCGGACCGGTGGACCGTCGTCAACGTTGGCTTGGCTCGTGCGGGGCTCGCAAGACTTGCGGCTTTAACCGCGAACAGCTCGCTTCGGGGCGGGAAAGGTCCTTCACAGCGGTATCGCAAACCCGTGTTGCTCCCGCGTCTTCGGTGGAAAGCCGGGGCACAGCAATCTTGACCGGCCGCCCGCGCTCGCCTAATTCGTGATCAGCGGGCCGGGCCCCTCTGGCATGGCGTCTTCGAACCTCATGCGATGTCGGACCGCATCGGGTGACACCGGTGCAGGTTCGATGCGGTTCTGCCGCGCTGTCATCCGATCGAGTGCAACGCACCAAGAGGATGGCAGATATGAAACATTTCACATTTTCCCTGATGCTGCTGCAGCAGCGGGTCGATGAACGCCTGCGTCTCGAGCGGCAGAAAGGCGCAAGCAATGCGCTCGTGCTGACGCTGCTCCGACAGAGGAAAAAGCGTCTTGCCGAGCGGCTGAAGCGGTCGCTGGGCACGCTTACGCCGGTGGAATCCTGAGCCATGGAGTTCCTGATTGTTCTCTGGCTCGGCAAACCGCTTTGGATGTGGCTCGCCTTCGTCGGCATCGTCGCGACCCTCCTGGTCGTGGATCTGGGCGTGCTTCACCGCAAGGAACGCGAGATCGGCGTTCGTGAGAGCCTGGCGATGTCGGCGTTCTACGTCGCGCTGGGGCTCGGCTTCGGCACCTGGGTCTGGTGGTACATGGGTGCAGCCTCGGGCATGGCCTACGTCACCGGCTTCGTAATCGAGAAGAGCCTGGCGTTGGACAACGTCTTCGTTATCGCCATGATATTCTCGTATTTCGGCGTGCCGCGATTGTACCAGCATCGCGTGCTGTTCTGGGGCATTCTCGGCGTGATCGTGCTGCGGGGACTCATGATCGGCTTTGGCGCCGCCGCAGTCCAGCAATGGAACTGGGTGCTCTATGTTTTCGCTGCGTTCCTGATTCTAACCGGACTCAAGATGTGGCTCACGGCTGACCAGCACTATGATGTGGGCGCCTCACCGGTGCTGCGCTGGGTGCGTTCTCACTTTCGGGTCACCGATACCCTGCATGCGCAGCGCTTCTGGGTGCGGCTGCCGGACCCCAAAACCGGCGAGACCGCCTGGTTCATGACTCCGCTGTTCCTCGCATTGATCATGGTGGAGCTTGTCGACGTGGTGTTCGCGGTCGACTCGGTGCCGGCGATCTTCGCCATCACCACGGACCCGTTCATCGTCTACACCTCCAACATCTTCGCCATCCTCGGCCTGCGCGCGCTGTATTTCGCACTGGCGGCGATGGTCGAGCGGTTCCATTATCTGAAATATGCGCTGAGCATCCTGCTGGTGTTCATCGGGTCCAAGATCTTCGTCGCCGATGCCCTTGGCGTGGCGAAGATCCCGCCCGCCGTATCGCTGGGCATCACCTTCAGCATCCTGGCGGGAGGTATTGGATGGTCGCTCTGGAAGACGCGTGTGCAGAACCCGGTTGGGCACGCCGAACGCGCCTAGAGATTGCGTCTGAATGGCGGTTGCGGCTGCCATTCAGATGATCCGCCTCCCTCCCGTTGGCCTTCATGGTCCTCCGAAAAAAGGCTTCCGGTTCGTCTGCTCAGCCCCCTTTCGCCCGCTTTGAGGCCAAACGGGAGGAAGAAGCGCCCTCAGATCATCGCTAAGACGGGGCGCAACGACGCACTGGGTACCCTCGACCCCGTGTGAACATTGAACCGCATCCCGCGATTGTAGCAGATGTAATCCCGACGGCACGCCGCGAAGAGTCGAGCGCCGCAATGTTGGAGGACAGGCCTTTGGGAATGATCTCGCTCTTTGGGGGATTCATGGCCGCTCAGTTCGAGAAGCAGCCGACCGGATATCTCTACCGGGCCAATTGCAAGGGACCGGCACGGCCTGCCACCCAGCAGGAGTTCGACAGCTTCGTGCGCCAGGGCGCCGTCAGCTTTCTGCTCCACGTCGCCGCCTTCATGGTGTCGGTGATCGCTGCGGCGATGCTAACCGCGCACTGGTTTCCCCGTGGCGGCGAGACGGGCGGCTTGGTGCTGATGGGCGGCATGATGCTCGGCATCGGCTTCGCGCTATACCGGTCCATTCAATGGGCGATGCTGGCGCCGGAGCGGGCACTTGCCGAGCGCTCCCCGGTCGCTCCGCCGAAGCCTGGCCATCGTGCCGGCAGCCAGCCCAAAGCGATGCCGACCACCTCATCACCCGGGCCGCGCCGCAAAATCGGCTTTTGGGCCGCGATTGCCTGGACCCTCGCGGAGCTGGTCGGCGGGATCGGCTCGGCCTTGCTAGTGGCCGAGACCATGGGGCGGCTCTTCGGTGCTCGGGAACACGGCTTTGCGATCGCCGCAACCGGCGGGCTGCTCACCGGAGCGCTCGTCGTCTTCCTGATGGAGCGACGCTGCCGGCGGAAATACGGCTCCGGTCCACTCGACATTCTGGAGCATATTCGGTTCTGATCGACGCTCGCTTTCGCTGAGGGCGGGCGAGGACCACCGGCTTGCGCCCGTGCTGCCGGCTCACGATAGTCCGTCCATGCCCAAGATGCTGCCGTTCCATCAGATCCTCGCCAACAATCTGATCCAGAACGTGGTCAATTTCACCGTCTGGTTCGCACTGGTCTTCTGGGCGTTCCTGGCGACTCGTTCGGTGTTCGTCACCGGGATGATCGGCGGCATCTATCTGGTGTTCACGGCGGGCTTCGCGATCTGGTTCGGCAGCTTGGTCGACCATCATCGCAAGAAGCGGATCATGCTCGCATCGAGCGCGGGTTCCTTCCTGCTCTATGGTGCCTCGCTCGCCGCCTACGCGCTGGCGCCGGCAGATGCGCTGGCGCGCACCGAGGGTGCCACCTTGTGGGGGTTCATCCTCCTTGTGATGCTGGGCGTGATATGCGGCAACATTCGCATGATCGCGCTTCCGACCCTGGTTACGGCGCTGATCGAGGAGGACAGACGCGACAAGGCGAACGGGCTGGTCGGTATGGTGACCGGGATCGGGTTTCTGCTGACGTCGGGCATCAGCGGCTTTCTCGTAGCATGGGACGGCATTCGCGGCACGCTATTGCTGGCGATCGGCTTCACGACGCTGGCCTTCCTGCATCTGCTGACCGTCCGGATCGACGATCCCGAGCCGGCCTCGTCCGCGCCGGGCCAGCGCAAGGAAATAGACCTGAGGGGCACGATCGACGTCGTCGGGACGGTGCCGGGGCTGTTCGCGCTGATTTTCTTCTCCACCTTCAACAACCTCCTCGGCGGCGTGTTCATGGCGTTGATGGACGCTTACGGCCTGTCGCTGATGGACGTGCATGCATGGGGCCTGCTGTGGGCGCTCGCCTCCTGCTCGTTCATTATCAGCGGCCTGACGATCGCCAAGACGGGCCTGGGGAAGACCCCACTACGCACGTTGCTGCTGGTCAACCTTATCGTTTGGACGGTGGCGAGCCTGTTCACGATCCAGTCCTCGATCGTGCTGCTGGCGGTGGGATGCGTGATCTGGCTGTTCCTCGGCCCCTATGCCGAGGCGGCGGAGCAGACGACGCTGCAGAAGGTCGTCCCGTACGAGCGACAGGGGCGGGTGTTCGGCTTCGCGCAGTCGGTGGAGCAGTCGGCCGCGCCGTTGACGGCGTTCCTGATCGGTCCGCTGACGCAATTCGTCGCGATTCCGTTCATGACGACGGGCTGGGGCGCGCAGGCGTTCGGGGGGTGGTACGGCACCGGCCCTGAGCGCGGAATGGCCCTGGTGTTCAGCGCCACCGGGATCTTCGGCGTGGCGTTGACGCTGATCGCGTTCAACTCGCGGCAGTATCGCCAGCTTTCGGCCACGTATGCAGCCGCGCCGGGAGAGCCCGCGCGCGCCGCGGGACCGGAGGACGTGGAGAGCCTACCAACCCGCGACGAATAGGTCGTCACCGCACCCTCCTTTCTCTCTCCCAGAGGGACGCTGCTTCGCCAAGACTTGACGACAGAGATGATCTCCGTCGCGGCTTTCACCGGGCGGGATCGGCCAAGCCGCTATTCGCCTCGAGCGGGAAGACCAGCCTCGACAGGCGTGTGGCCGTTCGAAAAACGAGCGAGAAACTCTGCCAGCAAGCCGCCATGCTTGCCGTCGAATCTCGTGGGCAGCACCTCACAGGCGTCGATCCTCTCGGCTCGGAAGGCGCGGAAGTCTTCACGCTCCTCGCACCAGGCGCACAGCAAAGTGACGTGACTGTACAGATAAAGGCCCAGGGGCCAGACTGTGCGTTCGGTGCGGTTCTCGCGAAGATCGACATAGGCGATGCTCAGTTTGGCGCTGCGGTGGATCGCGCTGCGAATGGCCGGAGTGAATTGGCCGAAGCTTACCCCTGGCGCCAGGCGGTGAGGGATGAGCAGCCTGGCCGATCGGACCTGATGAGAGGCCGTACGGGGCAAGACGGCTTCGACCTTCGCCAGAGCATCGCGAGCACCGAGCGCAAGCTCGGGATCGCCGCGTTCGATGACCATGGTTAGTCCGAGCACCACGGCGTCGATCTCGGCGCCTTCGAGCATCAGGGGCGGCAGATCGTAGCCGGGGCGCAGCACATATCCTACGCCGGCCTCGCCGTCGATCGGCACGCGCGACGCCTGCAGCACCGCCATGTCGCGATAGATCGTGCGCGGGGTGACCTCGAGCTCGGCGGCCAGATCCTGTGCCGTCGTCGGTCGATGGGATCGACGCAGCACCTGGATGATCTGCAGCAAGCGGTCGGCCCGGCGCATGGCATTCATCCTGTGTCGATTGCTCCTGACACCATGCTGTCAGGAGAAGGTGGCTACGCCGGGTCAGGCCCAATCACGATCCGGAGCATCCCTAACATGAACCCGTTCGAAGACACCATAATCGATCACCTCAACATCGGCGTGTCGGATGAAGCGCGATCCAGGCGCTTCTACGAAGCGGCGCTCGCTCCGCTTGGTTTGAAGCTGCTCCATTCGATCGCGCCGGAAAATGCGGAGGCGGGCGGCGAACAGCAGAAAACGCGGGGGCGGATGCACGGCTTTGGTCGCCAGTATAAGCCGCTATTCTGGATCGTCGGCAACGCGCGGGTGGGAGACGCCACCCATTTCGCCTTCATCGCCCAGAGCCGCGAGCAAGTCGACGCATTCCACGCGGCGGCGCTGGCTGCCGGCGGAACCGACAATGGCGCGCCTGGCCTGCGCCGATACCACGAGAACTATTACGGTGCCTTCGTGCGCGATCCCGATGGGATCAACATCGAAGCGGTCTGCCATTCGGCACCTGCGGGCTTCTGATACCGCGGGAGGACCGCAAGCGGAACGGCGGAGTGCTTCGGCTCCGGCAGACAGCCGCATGTGCCGGAAGGCGCCTTGCGTCGCCCACGGTCAGGGGGGCGGAGCGGCGCCTTTCTCGGCCGCGGGGACGATGCCCTCCGAGAGCAAAGCGGAGAGAGCCGGCACGTGGCTTTCCGCGCGCGGATGCGGGGAGGGATCGGAGATCATCACCACCGTGAGCTCCAGATCCGGCACGATGAACAGCATCTGCCCGCCATAGCCCCAGGCGAAATGGACCTGGTGCACACCGGCACGTTGGGAGAACCAGCCATAGCCGTAGGGATTGCCGCTCCAGGGCGAGGTGGTGCGCGGCCGCCAGCTTTCGGCGACCCAACCCTCGGGAAGGATGCGGCGCCCGTTCAGCACCCCGTCCTGGCGGTAGAGCTCGCCGAAGCGCAGCAGGGCCCGCGGCGACATCAGCATGTCGTTGCCGCCGAAATAGATGCCCTGCGGATCGCGCGGCCATTCGGGAATGGCAATTCCGAGCGGCGCCGCGAGCCATTGCTGCGCCAGCGCGTGCGTGCTTCGGCCCGAGGCCCGGGTGAGCACCGCCGAAAGCAGATGCGACGACCCGGTCGAATAAAGCATTGCGCCGCCGGGCTCGTCTTCGAACGGCCGCGACAGAGCGTAGCGGACCCAGTTCGGGCTGGCGACCCAGGCACCGTAATTCGGCCCCGACGTGCGGCCGAGGCCCGCCTGCATCGACAGCAGATGCCCGATCTCGATTCGCTCGATCCTCGGGTCCGCGCCGGCCGGAATGTCGACACGCAGGATCGGCGCGATCTTCTGCCCGGGGCCCTCGAGAACGCCCCGGCCGATCGCGATTCCGGCGAGCGCCGACAATACCGACTTGGAAGCGGACTTGATGTTCACCGGCCGGTCGAGCGCGGGCCCACGAAACCGATGCTCGACCAGTATCCGGCCGTGTCGGGCGACGATCAGCGCCTGCAGCCGCGGAAGCGCCTCGGCCCGGCTCCTGACCTGCGCCATCAGGGGCGGATCGAGGCCGCGTGTCGCCGTTGCCGCGCCTGTCGCGCCCGCCGGTTCTGCTGCCGCATCGCGCGAGTCTGCGCTCGAGCATGCAATGGCTGTTGCGCTCGACAGGATCAGGAAGGATCGGACGAAAAGGCTCATAGCCGGAAGATGGTTGTCCGACCCACAGGACGCCATACCCGGCATAAAGCAGGTCTTTTCGTGCCACCGCCTGATTGCCCGGCGCTTAACTGAGGGACGGGCGAGATGTGCCAGGCGGAGTTCGCCGAGACGTTGATCGGGAACGCTTCCGCTGGCGCCACTTGTTGTTCCGCTCTCCGACACGCTCCTCTGCTGCGTCTGCTAAGGGGAAAGCGAGAGGCAGTGGGAGGATTGTCATGAGCAGAACAGGTATGTCGGCGGCCGCGTCCGTGTTACTGGTGTCGGGGGCGGCGAATGCGAACGGCCCTTATGAATTCCCGCTCCGCGCGAGCGACCTCGAGTATAATGAGCGCTATTCAACCAAGGATCACGGAGGCACCAACCAGACCGAGGGGAAAGACTTCGGCGCACGTCGTCACACGAGCGGTTCGACCTGGTCCGACTTGAGGACGGACGATGCCGGCAAGGACGCCAATCCGGACTGGCTGATCTACGGCAAGCCTTTCTACGCGATGGCCTCGGGCACCGTCGTCGGCTGCTGGCGCAACGCGCCTGACGATCCGCCCGTCGGAGAACCCGAGGGTTCGGACGCGATGCCGTCGTCCGGCAACCATCTATGGATCCGTCAGGACGACGGCATCTATGCGCTCTATGCCCATGCCAAGCCGGGCGGCATCCCACCGAACCTGTGCCCGCATAATGCAGCGTCGCTCGGCAGCATGGCGATCACCAAGACCACGCCGCGCATGCGGATCGAAGCGCAGGTCGCCGACGGCGCGCGCGTCGAAGCCGGCGACCAGCTCGGGCAGGCCGGCAATTCCGGCAATTCCGGCGGCCCTCATTTCCACACCCACATGGAAAAGGACGGCAAGCCGGTCGTCATGACCTTCAAACGCGGCATGACGACCTCGTTCCAAGGCGAGAAGGGGAATATCGACGGACCGTGGACCCCGCTGGCCGGCAAGGCGCTGCCGAACGAACGCATCCTGGTCTGGGCACCGCGCAAGATCGGCAACTACACCTTCAACGGCGTGCTTTCCGCAAACTACCAGCGAATGGTCGATCACCTCGCCGATTTGGGGATGATGCCGGAACTGATCAGCTGCAAGTCCAACGGCGCAACCTACGATACGAGCTGGGTGCCGGCCAAAGGCACATGGGCGACCTTCCACGGCATGAGCGCCGCCGAAGCGGCCGCAAAGCACGCCGACTATACCGCCAAGGGCTATAAGCGGACCTCGACCTTCACCTGCGGGTCGAAGAGCGTGTCGGTCTGGCGCAAGTCCTGAGCGTCGGCGCGCGCGTCGGGCGACATGTCGAATGTCGCTTGATGCCGCCGTCGCGGCTCACTGGTGAGACGGCGGCCCCGATGCGCAGCTGAAACAATCGAAACACGAAAGTCTTCGCTGCGGCACAGCACCGCAATGGAGCACTTCTAAAGCCCCGCTCAAGGCCATTCCGGCCGCAGAAAGGGGCGGGAACAATGACCCGCTATAATCTCAAACATGAGCCAGGTCACCGTTCACAGCCTCCTCGCCGCAACCGGCGCACTGTTCCTTGCCGTTACCCCGATCTACGCGGGCTATGCGCCCAATTTCGATGACAGCATCGTCCCTGTTGCAGGCGCGTCGGCGGCGGTTGCGGCAAGCGCTCCTGCCGCCGCTCCGGCGGCTCCAGTCGCCCCGGAGCCAATCGTGGCGGCCGTGGTCGACGACCGCTTCCGTGAGGAGGCATCGCTGCGTCCCGGCCGCTATATCTGGGAAGCGAACCATGCCCCGGCGGGGCCGGTCGAGATCGTGGTCAGCATCCCGCTGCAGCGCGCCTTCGTCTATCGGGCCGGAACGCTGATCGGGGTCTCGACCGTATCGACAGGCAAGCCGGGCCATGCGACCCCGGTCGGCTCGTTCGACATCCTCGAGAAACGGCGCGAGCATTATTCCAAGAAGTACAACAATGCGCCGATGCCGTTCATGCAGCGGCTCACCTGGGACGGCGTCGCCCTGCATGCCGGCCAGATCCCGGGTCGCCCGGCCTCGCACGGCTGCATCAGGCTGCCGCGGGAATTCGCACGCTTGCTGTTCGGCGTGACCAAGGTCGGCGCCACCGTGCATGTGATCGAAGCCTCGCCGGCTGCGGCGGAGGCGCTGGCGATGGTCAAAGGCAACGGCGACTATGCCGGCATGGGCGGGCCGCTCGAGGAAGTGGACGCCGCCGGCAATTGAGCCGGCGGCCCATCTTTATTTCCCGCCTGCGTCGATCTGCGCACCGAGCGGATCCTTGCCTGGAACGGCGCGGCCATCGGCGGCGAAATCCATCATCTGGTCGGTGGCGCGCGCGTAGAGCGGCCATTTCGGAAGACCGGCACCGTTGGGATCACCGGTCTTCGCGAAGTTGACCAGATAGGCGCTGATCACGCGGCCGACGCCATTGTCCCTCGCACTCGTCTTGTCGGCATATTTGATCGCCTGGGTGTCGAAGAAGAAGGGGATGTCGCTGGCATGGTCGGCACCCGCCTTGCCGAGCGCCTCGGCGGCATAGGAGAAGCGGTAATGATAGGCTGGCACCTGATGGCCGGCGATCGTGCCGGCAAGCGCCCGCGCGCCCGCGACCATGATTCCGGTTGGACCGCCGATGTCGTTGCTGGTCGCACCGATCATGATCGGGATGCGCGCGAAGTTGCCGCTGCGATAGGCTTGGCCGGGTTCTACTGCGATCGCCCCATCGACGAAGGGCCCGGAATAAGGCGGCGGCGGTGCCCTTGGCGCGAAGAAGGCTTCAAGATTCAGGCCGTCGACAATGTCGGTGGCGGGGAGCGCACGAAGCTTGTCGAGCGCCTGCGGATCCTTCGCCGCAATGCCTTTCGAGGCCGAGTAGGCCAGACTGGCGGCTTGCGCCGCGGCAGCGCCGCCCTCGACGCGCGCGCTGCCGTCGCCGCCGGACATCACCACCGCCTTGTGGATCAGGCCTTTGGCCATCGGTGAGGTGACCATGGTGTTGACCGACATGCCCCCGGCGCTTTCACCGATCAGGGTGACGTTGCCAGGGTCGCCGCCGAACGAAGCGACATTGCGCTTCACCCATTGCAGCGCCGCAAGCTGATCCATGAAGCCGAAATTGCCGGCCGGGCCGCCTTTTGCTTCCGCGGTCAGTTGGGGGTGGACGAAGGTGCCGAACCGCCCGAGCCGATAATTGAAGCTGACGAACACCACGCCCTGTTTCGCCAGGTTCGCGCCGGTATAGGTGGGGGGCGAGGAGCCGCCGTTGACGAAGCCGCCGCCATAGATCCAGACGATCACCGGAAGCTTGCGGCCGGGTGCCGCTTTCTCCGGCGCCCAGACATTCATCACCAGGCAATCTTCCGCCGGCTCGGTACCGAGCGGCGCGGCGTCGCTCGGGAATGGCAGCTGCATGCAATCATGGCCGTAAGCGGTCGCATCCTTGACCCCCGCCCATCTCGCGACCGGCTCTGGCGCGCGCCAGCGCAAGGGGCCGACCGGCGGCGCCGCGAACGGTATCCCCTTCCAGGATTTGACGCCATTCTCCGAAATGCCGCGAATCCGCCCACTGTCGATCGCGACATCGAGCGGAGCGGCGAGCGCAGACGCTGCTGTCAACGAAGCGACGGCGGCGAGGATAAGCTTCGGCTTCATGCGATCTCCCTTGGATTCATGCGCGGGCCGGACCTGCCCAGCTCGGCGGGAGAATAACGCGTTTGCGGCATTTGTGCAGGACCGGCTGCAGACTCTCCCGGCGGGTCGGGAAGATCTTGATCCGCTCGTCCCGCGAGGCTTCACCCATTCGGGCGGGTAGCGCTTGTGCGGTGCGCATTCTATAGCGCGGGCTGTGAACACGCCTCTCTACAACCGCGACATTTTGCGGCTCGCCGCCTCCATTCCGCACCAAAGCAGGCTGGACCGACCCCAAGCCAGTGCGACGCGGCGTTCGCCGGTCTGCGGCAGCATTGTCACCGTCGATGTCGTGCTCGGCGCCGACGGCCGCGTCGCCGCGCTTGGGCAGGAGGTGAAAGCCTGTGCGCTCGGCCAGGCCTCCGCATCCCTGCTGGGGGCGCATGCAATCGGCCGGAGCCCCGATGACCTCGCCGCGGCCGGCGACGCGCTCGCCGCCTTCCTCAACGGCACGCGCGATGATCCGGGGTCGTGGCCGGGGCTGGAGCAATTGGCGGCCGCCCGGCCGTTCGCCGCTCGGCACGCTTCGATCCTGCTCGCCTTCCAGGCGGCCGCCGAGGCCGCGGCGAAGGCCGCAGTGCCCACCGCGACAATGGCGGAGAGGCGCTGATGGAGGCGCATCAGGCCGCGACCGCCACCGAGCTCGTGCTCCGCGACGGCGTCATCATCCTCGGCGCCGCTCTGGTGTTCGTGATGGTGTTCCGGCGCTTCGGCCTCGGCGCGGTGCTCGGTTATCTGCTCGCCGGTGCGCTGATCGGGCCGGACGGCCTCGCTCTGATCAATGCGCCCGAGGAGATGCTGCACATCGCCGATTTCGGCATCGTGCTGCTGCTGTTCCTGGTGGGGCTCGAGCTCAATCCGGCCCGGCTATGGCGGTTGAAGCAGGACATATTCGGGCTTGGCCTGCTTCAGGTCACGGTCTGCGGCTTGGCGATCAGCGGGCTCATCTACGCCGCCGCCGGCTTCAGCATGGCGGCCTCGCTCGCCATCGGCCTGCCGCTCGCTCTGTCGTCGACCGCGCAGGTGCTGCCCAGCCTGCGTTCCGATGGAACGATCAACACGCCGGCGGGCGAACGCGCTTTCTCGGTGCTGCTGTTCCAGGATCTGTCGATCGTGCCGCTGATCACGATCATCGCCGCCTTGTCCCGTGCGCCGGTCGATCCGAGCGCGCCGACCGGCCTGCAGCTGACCGGCTACACGATCGGCGCGATCGTCGGCCTGGTCGCCGCCGGGCGCTTCCTGATCAATCCGCTGTTCCGCCTGGTCGGCCGGACCGCCGAGCGCGAATTGTTCATCGTCGCCGGCCTGTTCATCGTGCTCGGTAGCGCCGCGGTGATGGAAAGCCTGCATCTGTCGACGGCGCTGGGCGCGTTCATCGCCGGCGTGATGCTCGCCGATTCGCCGTATCGCCACGAGCTCGAAGCCGACATCGATCCGTTCCGGTCGATCCTGCTCGGGATGTTCTTCGTCGCGGTCGGGATGATGCTCGATCTCGATGCGATCGGCCAGCGGCCGCTGTTCGTGATCGGCATGGCGCTGGCACTGATCACGCTCAAGGCGACCCTGCTTTTCGGTCTGGCGCTTCTGTTCAAGGTCGAACGCCGCAAGGCGCTGAAGCTCGGCCTGCTGCTCAGCCAGGGCGGCGAATTCGCGTTCGTGCTGTTCGCGGCGGCGCAAAGCGCGGCGCTGATCGCGCCGGAGGCGGCGACCCTGTTCGCCGCGGTGGTGACCGTATCGATGGCGTCGACCCCGTTTCTGATGATGGTCAATGACTGGCTCGACCGGCGCAGCCGCCGCAACGACGGCGACGGTCTCGAAGGGCCGGAGACGTCGCCCGACAGCTGCGCGATCGTCGTCGGTTATGGCCGCTTCGGTCAGACCGTCTCCCAAATGCTGATGGCCAAGGGAGTCAGCGTCACCCTGATTGATTCGAAGCCGTCGCAGATCGAGCTCAGCGGCACGTTCGGGCTCAAAGTCTATTATGGCGACGGCACCCGGCTCGATCTGCTGCGCCTTGCCGGCGCCGGGGAAGCACGGGCGATCCTGTTCTGCCTCGACGGCAAGTGGCTCAATGCCCATCGCCTCGAGCCGATCCTGGAGGCATTTCCGCATGCGGCGGTGTTCGTCCGCGCGTTCGATCGCCTGCACTTGATGGAAATGGGGGCGGCCGACATCAAGTTCGCGGTCCGCGAAGTGTTCGAATCGGCGGTGCTGATGGGCCGCGAGGCGCTCACCGCCTTCGGGTTCGATTGCGAGGAAGTGGACCGCGTCGAGCAGGAATATCGCGATCGGGATCGCGAGCGGCTGGAGGGCCAGAGTCGCTCAGGCGATCTTCACGCGCTCAGCCACAGGATGTTCGCGCCGGACAATCGCCTTGCCGATGCCGAGAAAGCTGGAAGCGACCCGGTCGTCTAATTTTCAGCTCTGACCGCGCCAGCGGGCGAGGAAGTCCTCGACCTCGGCAAGCTCGATCGTCGGATCGACGAAGGCCCGGCCGATGCCGCGGGCAAGAATGAAGGGGACGCGGCCGCTGCTCTTCTTCTTGTCGTGCGCCATGTGGGCGACCAGGCTTGCGGGCGTGCCGAGATCGCTCCGGACCGGCAGGCCCACGGCTTCGAGATGCGCCTCGACTCGGTCGGCGTCGGCGGCTGGGCAGAGGCCCCGTTCGGCCGAAAAGCGGAAGGCGAGGGCCATGCCGATGGCGACACCTTCGCCATGGAGCAGGCGGTCCGAAAAGCCGGCTTCGGCCTCGAACGCGTGGCCGAACGTGTGGCCGAGATTGAGCAGGGCGCGGCGACCGCTGGTCTCCCGCTCGTCCTCGCCGACGATCGCCGCCTTGGCGCGGACAGAGGTCTCGATCGCCTGCAGCTGCGCGTCGACATCGCCGGCGAGCAGGTCGAGCGCCTTTTCCTCGCACCAATCGAAGAAGCCGAGATCTCCGATCAGGCCGTATTTCACCACTTCGGCATAGCCGGCGCGGAGCTGGCGCCGATCGAGCGTGTCCAGGGTCGACGGATCGATCAGCACCGCCGAAGGCTGGTGGAACGTGCCGACCATGTTCTTGCCGGCGGGCGTGTTGATCGCCGTCTTGCCGCCGACCGACGAGTCGACCTGGGCAAGGAGGGTCGTCGGCACCTGGACGAAGTTGCAGCCGCGCTTGACGATCGAGGCGGCGAAGCCGGTGAGATCGCCGATCATTCCGCCGCCGAGCGCGACAACGTGGTCGGAGCGCTCGACCTCGAGCGCGAGCAGATCGTCGACGAGACGCGACAGCATGTTCCAGCTCTTGCTGCCCTCGCCGGCGGGGATCGTCACCAGGGCGATGGCAAGGCCGCTGCGCTCGAGACGCGGGCCCTGCGCCACCCAGACCTGATCGTCGGCAACCACGATCAGCCGGCCGCTGCGCGCATAAGGCGCAAGCACCTCTCCGGCACGATCCAGCAGCCCATTTTCAATGACGATCGGATAGCTCCGGTCTCCCAGCCCGACTTCGACTTGCCTCAACGCCCGCCCTCTCGCTCCACCAGCGCTTCGATGATCCTCTCCACCGTCCGTTCGTGCGGCATGGCCTGACTGCGGATGCGGAGATGGGCCTGCGCATAGACGGGGTTTCGAACCGCGGCGAGCCTTTCCAGCACCTCACCCGGATCCTTGCCGGAGAGGAGGGGGCGATTGTCGCGCCGGGCGACGCGATCGACCAGGGTTGCGATGTCGGCGTCGAGCCAGACCGCAATGCCGCGGTCGAGGATCAGCGACCGGGTTCGCGGGTCCATGAAGGCGCCGCCGCCGGTGGCGATCACTTTGGGCGGCCCGCCGACCAGGCGCGCGATCACCCGCCGCTCCCCGTCGCGGAAGCTGGCTTCGCCGAATCGCTCGAAGATCTCGGAGATGGTGCGATCGGCGGCGCGCTCGATCTCCTCATCGGAATCGACGAAGGCCAAATTAAGCCGTTTCGCGAGGCGTTTGCCGACAGTCGACTTGCCCGCGCCCATCAGACCGACGAGCACGATGCATCGGTCGGGACGGGGAAGCGTATCCGGCATGGCTTCGGGGGCTATACATGCCCCCGCCTCGTGGGGCAAAAGGCCGCCCATGCGCAGATCCTCCTTCGCCCCGACGCGCCGTCGCAAGTCGCCGCTTCCCATGATCCTCATCGCTCTCCTCGTCCTTGTGGTGGGCTTTCTCGTCTGGCTCAGCACCGTCGATACCGAAGTGCCGACGCAGCGTATCGAGCAGGACGTCACGAATGAAGCGCTGGCGCAGTAAAATCCTCCTCCTAGCCGGGGTTGCGGGTCTCGGCTTCGCGATCCCGGCCATCGGCCAGCGCGGCAGCCCGGAATCACTGCTTCCGCCCGGCTTCGGCGATCCCGGCACCCAGCCCTCGGCCCCGGCCGAAGAGGCACCTCCGACGGAGGAATCGGGTACGACTGCGGGTACGCCGCCGCCGCCGGTGGCGCGTGAATCGTCCGTTGCGACCAGCGACGCGCCGGTGTTCGAGAATGCGGCGGAGGAGGATCTTGAATCGCTTGCCGCGCAGCAGATCGCACCACCGATCGAGATCCCCGACGAATCACGCCGTCCGACCAATGTGGTCGGCCCGCTCAGGGCAGACAATTGGGGCCTCGGCTTCGATGCTTTTGGCAGCGCCCACGGCCGCCTGCTGACCGGGCTGATGGGGCGTCTCGACGCGCCCTTGCCCTCACGCTGGACGTCGATCCTGCTGCGGCGCGCATTGCTTTCGGAGGTGCCGACGCCGCGGCAGGTCAACGATGTCGACTGGATCGCCGAACGGGCGTGGCTGCTGCTCCGCATGGGGGAGGCGGACAGCGCCCGGATGTTGGTCCAGGCGGTCGACGTCGACCGCTACACGCCGCGCATGTTCACCGTGGCGGTGCAGACCGCACTCGCGACCGCGGACCCGGCGGCGCTCTGTCCGCTGATCGGCCCTGGCCGTGACGTCACCGAGGAACGCTTCTGGCCGCTTGCCGAGGCGATGTGCGCCGCGCTCGGCGGCGAGGCTTCACGGGCCAGCCAGCTGATCGATCAGCAGAGGCGGCGGCTCGGCGGCAACAATATCGATCTCCTGCTCGCCGAGAAGGTCGTCGGCGCCGGCACCGACACGCGGCGTGCGGTGACCATTCAGTGGGACGGGGTCGACGGGGTCAACAGCTGGCGCTTCGGCCTCGCCAGCGCCACCGGGCTCGGCATACCCGACACGCTGATGAACGGCGCCGGGGCGCATGTTAGCGCCTGGCAGGCACGCGCACCGATGATCCCCATCGAGCAAAGGCTCAAGGCGGCGCAGACGGCGGCGACGATCGGCGTGTTTTCGAACGCGGCTCTCGTCGACATTTACAGCCTGATCGGCGACGGCCTCGATCCGTCTGAGATCGAGGGAAGCATTTCGGGCCGGCTTCGCCGTGCCTACGTCGCGGGAACGTATGACCAGCGGATCGACGCGATCCGCGGCCTTTGGGACGGCGACGAGATCGGCGGCGATCGCTATGGCCGCCTCATCCTCACCGCCGCGGCTGCGGCGCAGATCCCGGCTTTGGCATCGCAAGCGGATCGTGCCGGCGATCTCGTCGCCTCGGCGATGAGCGCCGGCTTCGATCGCCGCGCCGCCGCTTGGGCGAGCATCGTCGACGGCATGGGCAGCGGCGGTGATCGCGCCTGGTCGATCCTTGCGGTCGGCGCCCCGGGTCCGGTGGTCGACACCAGCCGCAGCCGTGTCGAGGACTTCGTCGATGATCAGGGAAGCGTGCGCGGGCAAATGCTCGTTGCCGCGCTCGCCGGTCTTGGCCGGCTGCAGGATCCCGGGTCGCTGGGCGTCGATCCGGCACCGCGCAATCGTTGGGCGCAGATGATCGCCGCCGCCGCGCGCAATCGGCAGCCGGGGACCGTCGCCTTGCTTGCAGCCGTCGGCATGCAGACCGGCGGCTGGCAGGGCGTGCCCCCGCGCCACCTATACCAGATCGTCCGCGCGTTGCGCGAAGTCGGGCTCGATTACGAAGCGCGGATGATCGCCGCTGAGGCGATGACGCGGTTGTGATCAGCTGGCTGTGATCAGCCGGCTGTGATTAGGGCGGGCGAGGACCGGCAGCTCATCGCTGCCTTCCTCGAGATGATGGCGGTCGAGGCGGGCGCAGCACGCAATACCCTGCTTGCGTATGAGCGCGATCTGCGCGGCGCATCCGAGCTTCTCCACGGGCGGCTGTCTACCGCCGATTCCCACGCGCTGAAGGGCCTGTCCGAAGCCTGGATCGATCTCCAGCGTGCCACCGTCGCGCGCAAGGCCGCTGCGCTCCGCCGCTTCTTCGCCTTCGTGCAGGATGAGGGCTTTCGCGCCGACGACCCCTCCGCCGCGTTGCCAAGGCCAGGCGGAGCGCGCCCTCTTCCCAAGGTGCTCGACCACAAGGCGATCGATGCGCTGTTCGCAGAGCTCGACCGCCGGAAGCGCGATCAGGGCACGGCGCTTGGACTCCGCCTCACGGCACTCGTCGAGCTTCTCTATGGATCGGGGCTGCGGGCGACCGAATTGGTGTCGCTGCCGCGGCATGCCTTTCAACGCGGGCGTCCCTTCCTGATCCTGCGCGGGAAGGGAAGCAAGGAGCGGCTGGTGCCGATCTCCGATCGTGCGAGCGCCGCCGTTGCCGAATGGGCCGCGCACGTGCCGCGCGACAGTCTATGGCTGTTTCCGTCGGGCAAATCGCACCTCAGCCGGGTGCGGCTCTATCAACTGATCAAGGAGCTTGGCGCCGCGGCCGGCGTCCCGCCGGACCGGATCAGCCCCCACGTCCTCCGCCACGCCTTCGCCACCCACCTGCTCGAAGGCGGCGCCGATCTGCGCGCGCTTCAGCTTCTGCTCGGCCATGCCGACATCGCCACCACGCAGATCTACACCCATGTCGACAGCCGCCGCCTCGTCGAGCTGGTCAACAGCCGTCACCCGCTCGGCGAGGCGATGCGCACGGCAGACAGCAAGAAAGTCGAGGGCGGCGCAATCGCACCGGTCGCGCCGAACGCACGCTGAATTGGTCCGGCAACCGACGCAGAGGCCGTCTCGAGCCAGCAGTATTCGCAAGTGCGTAGTCGCCGATCTACATGTCTCGTCAGAGACTTGCGGCAGTAGTTTGAAGGCAAGTTACCAGCAGGAAAGCGCCTGATCGCAACAGAAATTCCGCCTATCGGGTGCAAACGGCTCGGCATCGCAACTGTCGTATATCTGCAACAATGAGCGGTGAAAACGTCGCATATTGGTACGGATTGGTCGCCTATGCCTTCCGTAACCCTCCCTCCCTCATGTTACACGGCTGCTTCCGTCGCGGCCGGCCGCCCGGTCGCCCAAGCCCTTGGGGGAAGTATATGCATAAGCACCTGCGTTACGGTTGCGCCTCGCTCGCACTCCTTGCCGGCACATTCGCCGGCCATTCCAGCGCCTATGCCCAGTCGACGCTTCCGCCCGAGAACCCGGAAAGCGGCGCCGGCCCGAGTGCCGAGCAATCGGGCGATGCGATTGTCGTCACCGGCTCGCGTATCCGTCGCGATCCGCTGTCGCAGGACGCGCCGATCGTGTTCGTCGACAGCGAGGATATCGCCAAGACCGGGCTCAACTCGGTCAACGACGTGCTCCAACGACTTCCAAGCTCGGGCGGCGGGCTGAACGGCAAGTTCAACAATAGCGGCAATCTCGGCAATCCGCCGGACGGCGGTGGCGTCGGGGCAGGCGCGGCTGAAATCGATCTGCGCTATCTCGGCTCGCGCCGCGTGCTGGTGCTGATCGACGGAATCCGCTTCGTCAACGGCGCCTCCGCCAGCGGGGTGCCCGGCTCGACCGACTTGAACGCGATCCCGGAGAGCGCAATCGAGCGGATCGAGGTGCTGCAGGACGGCGCCTCGGCAATTTACGGTTCCGACGCGATCGCCGGCGTGGTGAACATCATCACGAAGAAGCGCCAGGCCGGCTTCCTCGCCTCGGCGCAGATCGGCACCACCGATCACGGCGACGGCACCACCCAGAATTACCAGCTGAGCTGGGGCAACAAGGGCGATGGCCCGCTGCAGTTGGTCGTCGGCGGCAATTATGTGAAAACGGGCGGTATCTCTGCCGGAGACCGCGACATTTCGGGCTTCCCGCCGCCTTATGCCACCGGATGCGACAGCACCTGTTCAAGCTTTACCCCGAATGGGCGTTACTTCGTGTTCGGTCAGAGTCAGACTCTACGTTCCCCGGTCATAGGACGCCCTTCGACCCCCGCCGACTTTCGGCCATTTGTCAGCCCCGGAGATCGCTTCAATTTCGCGCCGTTCAACTATCTCCAGATCCCGATCGAGCGTTACGGGGCTTTCGCGAACTTAAAATACGAGGTGACGCCGGACATCAACTTCTCGCTTCGCGGGATCTGGAATCAGCGCAAATCGAAGAATCAGGCAGCGCCACTGCCGTTCGGAGTTGGGGTCGCCGCCGGAATCACCCCGGTCCTCGACGCGACCAGCGTGGACGCTACGAACCCGTATAATCCGTATGGTGTGACACTGGATGCTAGCAACACGCAATTCATCTATCGCCGCTTCGTCGAAGGCGGGCCCCGTCAGTTCAGCCAGGACGTCGAAACCACCTACGGCGTCGCCACCCTGGACGGGAAGTTCCAGATCGGCGAGCGCGATTGGTATTGGGATCTGAACGGAACCTACGGCCGCAACAAGGCCTCGCAGCGGATGCTCGGCAACATCGACTCGAGCAAGCTGCGCCAAGCGCTCGGACCGCTCGCCGCGTGCACCGCGCCCTGCGTTCCGTTCAACCTGTTCGGCGGCGCCGGCTCGATCACCCAGCAGATGATCGACTTCGTCACCTTCGAGCAGAACGACAGCAGCCGCCAGTCGACCTGGGACCTCACCGGCAATCTCACCGGAAGCTTGCTCGATCTTCCGGGCGGTCCGCTCGGAGTCGCGCTGGGCGTTGAATATCGGGACCTCAGCGGCCGCTTCGATCCGGATCCGGTCGTCGCAGCCGGCTTCAGCTCGGACATCCCTGCGGGGCCGACCAAGGGCAGTTATTCGGTCAAGGAAGCCTATCTGGAGATCAATGCGCCGCTGCTGTCCGACCGACCATTCTTCCAGCTGCTCGAGCTCAACGGCGCCGTCCGTTTCTCCGATTATTCGCTCTCCGGCTCGACGACGACGCTGAAGGGCGGAGTCAACTGGAAGCCGATCAAGGCGCTGCGGCTGCGCGCCTCCTACGCCGAAGGCTTCCGGGCCCCGTCGATCGGCGAGCTTTTCGGCACCTTCTCACGCTTCGACCAGCAGCTCGACGATCCCTGCTCCTCGCATCCCGACAACACCGCGCCGCGGCGCTTCGCCAACGATGCCGCCGTGCGTCAGAACTGCATCGCTGCCGGCGTGCCCGCCAATGGCAGCTATGAGCAAGCCAATTCCCAGATCTCGGTGCGCGTCGGCGGCAACCAGAGCCTTACCCCGGAGACCTCGCGGAGTTGGGTGGTCGGCGGCGTGCTCAGTCCGTTGCCGCGCCTCTCGATCGAGGCGAACTATTATGACATCGAGATCCACCGTGCGATCCAGTCCTTCGATGCGGAGGTGAGAGTGTCGGATTGCATCGTCGACAACGATCCGGCCGCCTGCGCGCTCACCACGCGTGCCGGCGGAGGCCAACTCACCCAGGTTGCGGGCATTCTGGAGAATATCGCGGCGGTCAAGACCGACGGCATCGACCTGAATCTCGCCTATCGCACCGGCGAAACCGGGGTCGGGCGGTTCGGCGTCACCTGGAACAACACTTTCCTGCTCAACTATGACGTCCAGCCGTCTCTCCTGTCGAGCCGGGTGCTCAGCCGTGAGGGCACCGAGCAGGGAAGCCCGTCGCAGGGGTTCCCGAAATGGAAGGCGGTGGGAATCCTCGACTGGGATCTGGCGAATCACGGGGTGTCGCTGACCGGTCGCTACATTTCCAAGCTCAAGGAAGCCGGCGGCAACGTGATGAAGGCGCGTTTCTACACCGATTTCCAGCTCCGCATCAGCGCCGGAGAGGATAATCGCTTCGGCTTCGCGCTCGGCGTCAACAATCTGTTCGACACCAAGGCGCCGGGCTGCGTGACCTGCGACATCAACAATTTCGATCCCACCGTCTACGATCTGCCCGGCCGCTATCTGTACGCACGCGCGACCGTGAAGATGTAACCCGACCCGAGGGCAGGGGCGCAGCCTCTGCCCTCCGGCTCTGCCCCAGGGTCCTCGCTCGGTCCGATCGGTCCGTCGTGCCCGACGCACGAATTGACGCGACGGCCCGCGCAGCCTAACTCCCGGCCGCTTATGGCAAGCTATCTCGATTTCGAAAAAACGATCGCCGAACTGGAATCCCGCATCGACGAGCTGCGGGAGACCGCGCAGGACAGCGAGATCAATATCGACCAGGATATCGATCGTCTCCGCGCCAAATCGGACAAGATGCTGCGCGACATATACGCGAAGCTCACCCCCTGGCAGAAGACCCAGGTCGCCCGTCACCCTGAGCGACCCCATTTCAAGGATTATGTCGAGGCACTGATACAGGATTTCATGCCGCTGGCAGGCGACCGCGCCTTTGGCGAGGATCAGGCGATCATAGGCGGCCTTGGACGGCTCGGAGATCGCAAGGTCGTGGTGATCGGCCACGAGAAAGGCGACGACACCGCCAGCCGCCTCAAGCACAATTTCGGCATGGCCAAACCCGAAGGCTATCGCAAGGCGATCCGCCTGATGGAACTTGCCGACCGCTTCGGGCTACCGGTGATCACGCTGGTCGACACGATGGGCGCTTTCCCCGGGGTCGAGGCGGAGGAGCGCGGCCAGGCCGAGGCGATCGCCCGGTCGACCGAGCGTTGTCTTTCGCTGAAGGTGCCGCTGGTCGCCGCGATCGTCGGTGAGGGCGGCTCGGGCGGCGCGATCGCGATCGCCGCGGCCAACCGGGTGCTGATGCTGGAGCACAGCGTCTACGCGGTGATCTCTCCGGAAGGCTGCGCATCGATCCTGTGGCGAACTGCGGACAAAGCACCGGATGCGGCGGAGGCAATGCGGGTCACCGCCGCCGATCTCAAGCAACTGGGCGTGATCGACCGTGTGGTCGCGGAGCCGCTCGGCGGCGCGCATCGCAGCCCCGCCGCGGCGATCGCAGCACTCGGCAGCGCGCTCGGAGAGGAGCTCGATGCCCTTGCCGCGCTCAGCCCTGAGCAGGTGCTTGCCGACCGACGCGCCAAATATCTCGCCATCGGCTGACGAGATCGGCGGCCCCGATCGCCTACCGATTTCCTTCCGGGACCGTAAGGAACCTTCGCCGCCTCCACTCCGTTCATCGCACACGACGAAGTGTGTGCGTTGGGAGAGAGATCATGAAGGTCAAGGCGCTGTTGGCGCTGTCCGGGGCGGCGGCCTCGGCGGCGGCGTTGCTCGCTGGAGTCGCGGAGTCGCAGAGCCGCACGCGCAGCATCTCGCAGAGTTCGGCTAGCCAGGCTGCCCAGCAGCATCCGCAGATCGTTGCAGAATTCGGCGGGGAGGACAGCAGCGCACGCTCCGCCTATGTGCGCACGGTGGGCTCGCGCGTCACTGCGCAGAGCAATATCACGGGCGGCGCCAATGCGTTCCGGATCACGACGCTCAATTCGCCGGTGATGAACGCATTCGCCGTCCCGGGCGGGTATCTGTACATCACCCGGCAGTTGGTCGGGCTGATGAACGACGAAGCCGAGCTTGCCTCCGTGCTCGGCCATGAGGCCGGCCACATCGCGGCACGGCACAGCAAGCAGCGCCAACGCGCCAGCATCCTCAGTCAGATCCTCTCGGTTGGTGCGGCCGTGCTGACCGGATCGAACGAACTCGGGCAGCTTGCGGGCCAGGTCAGCCAGGGTTTGGTGCTCAGCTATTCGCGAAGCCAGGAGCTGGAGGCGGACGATCTTGGCGTTCGCTACATTGCCGCCGCCGGCTATGATCCGCTGGCGTCCGCACAATTCCTGGGGTCCCTGGGCGCCGCAACCTCGCTGGAAGCGCGCGCCTCGGGCCGCAACGACGAACGATCGACACCGAGCTGGGCTCGCACCCACCCGTTGAGCTCGGAACGAGTCAGCCGCGCTACGCAAAAGGCCCGCGCCACCGGTCGCAGCGGAGGATTGCGCAACCGCGACCAGTTCCTCGCGCAGATCGACGGGATCATGGTCGACGACGATCCGCGGCAGGGCGTCATCGACGGAAGCACCTTCCGCCATCCGGATCTGCGCCTGCGCTTCACCGTTCCCGACGGCTACGGGATGCAGAACGGAGTGAATGCGCTCAGCATCGTTGGACAGGGCGGGCAGGCGCAATTCACCGGCGGCAGCTTCAACGGCAGCATGCCCAATTACATAGCCGCCGCCTTCCAGTCGGTGGTCGGCGAGCAGGCGCGGGTCGATTTCACCCAGCCGCGGACGACCAGCGTTGGCGGAATTCCTGCAGCATATTCGACGGCGCGGGTCGCCACCCAATCGGGCCAGGTGGATCTGACGATCTTCGCCTATCAATGGGATGCGAACAGTGCCTATCATTTCGCGCTGATCACGCCGGCAGGAGCGGGGCTCGGCCCGTTCATGTCGATGGTGCAGTCGGTCGCCCGGCTCAGCGCCAGCGAAGCGGCGGCGATCCGGCCGCGAGTCATTGATGTCGTCACCGTCGGCGCCGGCGACACGGTGCAGAGCCTCGCCAATCGGATGGCCTATGACGATCTGAAGCTTGATCGCTTCCGGGTGCTGAATGGTCTCGCGGCGAATGCGCGGCTCACCCCGGGTCAGAAGGTCAAGCTCGTCGTGTTCGGCACGCGCTGAAAAGAGAAAGGGCGGCGAAACCGTAGTTCCGCCGCCCAGTTCTTGCCGGTTCGCTGCGGAATATCCGCTGGCGGGCCGGGCTGCGTAGAAGTCTTACTTCTTCGCGAGGCCGTTGTTCACGTTGTTGAACGTGTTGACGACGCTGCCACCGACGCTCTGCATCGCGGCGATCGCGGCAACCGCGATGAGAGCGGCGATGAGGCCGTACTCGATGGCGGTCGCACCCTTGTTGTTCTTCAGCAGCTTACGAAAAATCTTCATGGTCCGGTCTCCTGTTCCAAAGCGCTCGGAAGTCCACACTTCCATGCCCTCGACCCGTAATCACGTGGGCACGTTTGCTTTCGTAAGGTTCGAAGGTTTCGAAAACGTTAGCGCGCGCCACGGTCTTGCACGGATCACATGTGCTTCACGGTGCTGTTCGAAACCGTGTTCCACATGTTGATCGTGCTTGTGCCGACGGCGCCGATCGCGCCGAGCGCGGCAACGAAAATGAGGGCACAGATCAACCCGTACTCGATGGCGGTGGCCGCCTTCTCGTCACGGAACAGCTTTGCTATCCAGCGCTTCACTTCTGGGCCCTCTCGCGCGCGTCCAATTGCGCTCCGGGATAGCCCAACGACGTTAACGGATTCCTAGGAAGGCACCCGGTTCTGGAAAAAATCTCGGCGATGACGGTAGTTGCGGCGGCGCTGGTGCGGGGAGATGGCTGCATCCTGTTGCAACAGCGTGCTCCCGGTCGCGCGATGGCCGGCCTGTGGGAGTTTCCGGGCGGCAAGGTGGAACCGGGCGAGCGGCCCGAGGCGGCGCTTGCCCGCGAACTGCACGAGGAACTGGGGATCGGCGTGGGTGAGGGGGACCTGATCGCGGCAACCTTCGCAAGCGCCGACAATGCTGGCCGTCACATGCTGCTGCTGCTCTATGTCTGTCGCAAGTGGCAGGGCACGCCCGCTGCGCTCGATGCGACCGCGCTGTCCTGGGTGCTGCCAGGCGAGATGCACGATTTGCCGATGCCACCCGCCGACATCCCGCTGATCCCGATCCTCGACGCTCTCCTGCGGACGGCCTTCAGCGCGGCTTGAGCACGGCCGCCAGAGAGGTCGTCGCGCTGCCCCGTTTGGCCGGTTTCGGCTGGCTCGGGGCCGGCGCCCAGCCGAGCAGATGGAGAATCTCGAAGCGCTCCGCCGTCTTACCGTCGGGGCCCGCGTGCGACGCGAAATCGGCGATCGCGGCGGCGAGGCCGTAGCGGCTGACCGGCCGTGGGGCGCGCGCTTCAAGCACGTTGGTTGCGCCCATCGCCCTGAGATCGTCGAGCAGCGACATCAAGCCGGAAAACCGCACGTCGAGCCCGTGGCTGTCGACCACCGGCAGCGCGAATCCGGCGCGGGTGAGAAGATCCCCGGCGGCACGCACATCGATCTGCGGGTGGATGTGCGCGGCAATCCCGCCATCCACGGTGTCGGCGGCCATCATCGCCGAGCGCAGGCGGGGCAGGGTGCCGGCACCGGCGAAGGCGGCGAGAAACAGGCCGTCGGGCACCAGCGCGCGGCGGATGAGCAGGAGCGCGCCGGGAAGATCGTTGACCGTGTCGAGAAGCCCGATCGACAGCACGAGATCAAAGCCGGAATCGGCAAAGGGCAGGCGATCCTCATCGCATTGCACACCGCCGGCGGCGTGGGCGAAGGCGAAGGAGGGATCCGCATAAGTCACGGCAATCCCGCGTGCCCGCAGTCCCTCGCCAAGCAAGCCGCCGGCGGCGCCGAGCACGAGCGCCCGCTCGAACGTCAGCGTAACGCTGTCCAAACGATCGAGCAATTCGTCGGCGACCAGCCGGTGGAGATAGTCCGCATCGGCGAACCGGCCGGCTGCGCGGTCGCGGCGAAGGCGGCGCAAGCGACGATCGAAGGGCGTGTCATGACTCATGCGCAGGCCTGTACTGCTGGAGCCTCCGCGGTGGAAGGGAACGCGGCGCCGCGGCGCGCGCCAAATGCGAAGGGGCCGGCGCCCCCTGTGAGAGCACCGGCCCCACCCCGCTACGCAACTGGGGGATCGACCGCCGTCGATGGCGACATGTATCGCGCGATTCGCGTGAGACTTGCCTGAATGAGAGTGTCAGCCGCGGTTCAGCCGCGTGGTCGGGTCTGGCGCGTTAACCGGGCGGGTTCCGAGCAGACGGCCGAGGCGGGAGCCGACAGATGCTCCGAAGCCGGGGAGCGACGGGACGTCGGGAGCCGCCGGTGCGGCGGCGTTGGTGCGCAGGGTCTCGCTCTTGTCAACCGACTGCGCGTCCGGCGCCTTCTCGATCCTGACACCTGCGCGCCAGACGATGGCATGGCCGTCCGGCACATCCTGCCAAGCCCCGCCGTGGCGGATCATGGCGGTGCCGCAATGGCGGCATTGGCTGACATGATAGCCGCCATTGTAGGCGCCGATCTCGCCTGCTTCATGGCCGCCGAACGTGCAAAGCAACTTCATCGATCGTCTTTCGATGTCGGCCGTGGCGAGGGAGACGCTGCAAGGCGGACCGCCGGTGCAGGCCCGGCCTTCATCATCGGGTGCGAGGAAATGGGAGCGGCACGGGCCTTCAATCGTGAATCCGACATCAGTCCTGCCAGGAAGCGATGCTGAAACGCCGCATCGCCCGCCGCTGCCCCTTACGCAACTCGCACCGGACAAATACAGGTCGGTACGAGGGCGTAGATAGCGCGCCGCGACCCTGCTTTCACGCTAGGGGATATACTCTCCGTATTAGTACGAGGAGGCGAACCTGTTCAGCCGGGATTGGCACGATACGGCACCCAATCCTGCAGCGGGCAGGCGGCACCCGGAATGGTGGTGCCTGGATCCAGTCCGCGAACGAGGTCGCCGCGGCAATATTGACTGCCATGGGCTTCGACGATCAGGGTGTTGAGCGGCCGGAGACCGGGACAATCCCCCTGCAGCCGATTGACCCAGATCGTCCGCCCTTCGCGGCGCACGATCGTGCGGCGATCGACGATGGTCAGCCCTTCGCTCTGCCGCGTCGGGATGCAACTCTGCGCTTCTCCGGCCGTCCGGTCCGCGATCTCGCTTGCAAAGGCTTCCTGATCGCGGGTGGTGGCGGGCTCCCCCTGCGCGGCGCAGCCGGCGAGGATGAGGCCCAAAGGGAGCAATGGCAGCAGCGGCTTCATCTTCGCCTCCATCAGAAAAACAGTTTGCGCAGACTCAAACGCACCGAGCGGCCAAGCGGATCAAGATAATCCGGCTGATAGCTCAGCGGCGTCGTCCCGCTCGCATCGGTGACTTGCGGGCGGCTGTTGAACAGATTGTCGACCGACAGCGTCACCCGTGCGCCGCGGAAGAAGGGGATCTTGCGCACGAGCGATCGTTGCTGCCCGAGATCGGCGAACAGGCGCAGGTTCAGAGTCGCCAGATCCGAGAACGCCAGATCGCTGCGCGTGCCCCCGCCCGAGACCGGGCCGCCGAGCACATTCGTGCCCGATTGCCAATTGCCGTTGATGCGGGCGCCGAAGCCGTTGCGGAACACGCCGGCATCGAGCTCGATCTGGTGCCGCGGCGTGCCGCCGCGATTCCCGGCAGCGGAGCCGTTGAGGAAATCAAGCTCGGGCACGCCGGGTCGGATCAGCACTGAATCCTCGAAGCGCCAGGTGTGGAACAGGCCAAGCTGGATACGGCCTCCGCCGGGGCCGCCGAAGCCGCCCCGACCACCGCCGAATCCCCCCGGGCCGCGTCCGCCGCCGCCGCCGCCGAAGCCACCCGGGCCGCGCCCGCCTGGAGGCGGACCCTGAGAACCCGCCCCTTGGGGAGGCGTTCCCGCCGCCGGTGCAGCACCCTGGCCAGCACCGTCGGGCCGTCGTTGGGCTGTGGCCTGGCCGGCGCTGCCCGGCGCACCCGCCGCTCCCGGAGCGCCGGCACCATCGCCCCGCGCGCCGCCGCGGCGCCCCTGCCGCGGCTGCGGCTGGGGGCCGAACGGCAGCGACAGGTTGAAGCCCCAGCGAAGCTCGCGCCGCTGCGACTTCGCGAAGTTGAGAGGCCGCGAGTCGATCCGCAGCAGCCGACCGTCTGCATCGCGGAGGAAGCGATCCGGGAAGGCTGCCTCGATCTCGGCCGTCGCCGTCGGGAAGGACGCGATCGGATTGTCGATCCTGGTGTCGGTGTAATTGGCCGACACGGTCAGATCCTTCTGGCCCGTGAACGGTCGCACCGTCGCGCCCAATTTGTAGACTCGGCGATTGTCGGCAACGAGCTGCGGGTTGCCGCCCTCGAGCCGGCTGATGTCGACCGTCTCGCCGCGAACGAAGTCGAACACGCGGACATTGGGCGTGAGCAGCACCGGATCGCCGAGCTGGCTGATGCTCGGCGGACCTTCCTCGTCGGTCATCGAGGCGATCAGGCTGACCATCTCGATCGGCGACCAGTTGAGCCCGGCACCGAGCGTGCGCAGGGTGCCGAAATCCGAGAAATGCTCGACCTCGGCATTGGCGTTGAGGGAGAGGTTTCCGAGCGCCTCCAGGAAGCCCTCGCGGCGGCTGGCGATCGGGATGTCGATATTGGCCTGCCCGTGGGTGCGGTCGCGGGACAGATCGCGGGTGGTGACGATCCCGCTGCGGAGCGACTCGCTTTCGAGATCGCGGGTGTCGAAGCCGACGCGCAGGCTGGCATTGATTTCGCCGCCGGGAAGCAGAAACAAGGGGCCGCTCGCCACCGCCTCGGCGGAGCCGATGTTGGTCAGCGAGCGCGTGCGGTCGCTCGGCCGCGCCAGAAACAGGGCGTCGCTGAGATCGCCTCGCGGATCGATGTCGGGATCATTGGCGAGAATCCGTTCCTGGATCAGCGTCGGCAGGATGCCCTGATTGGTGACATTGTCGCTGGTGTTGCGATCGTAATTGCCGGTGAACGACCAGCGCCAGCGATCGAGATCGCCGTTGAGCGCGACCCCGGTGTGGAAGGACCTGCTGTCGTTGAGACGGCGCAGCGGCCCCGCGGTCGGCAGATAGCGGAAAACGGTGTCAGCCCCAGGTTGCGCAAACGGGCTGCTCGCCGGAACGTCGAGCGTGATCGAGGGAAGACCGAACTGGCTCTCGCTGCTGTTGATATCGAGGCTGGTGTTGAGCGTCGCCGACACGTCGCCGAAGATCGTCCGGTTGAGCGTCGCCGCCATCTCCCAGCTTTCCGTCTCGCCGAGCAGGGTGCGGTAGGGCGCCAGGCTCGGCAGGGCGGGATCGCCCGTGCCGGTCGTCGCCTGGACGATGTCGCGCTCGCTTTCAAACAAGGGCGACTCCTTCGAATATTCGGCGTCGACGGTCCAGCGGCCATTGTCGTTCAGTTGCAGGACGTTGATATCGCCTTCGTAGCTTGGCCGGCCGCCCTCCGTCGCGGCGCCAGCCTCCAATTCGGCCGTGATCGCGCGGAAGCGCCGGCGCAGCACGAAATTGACGACGCGCTGGTCTGCCCGATAGCCGTAACGCAGCGCCACTTCCTCGGGGAACACCTCGACCCTGGTAATCGCCTCGGGGGGAATGTTGCGGATTTCGCGGAAGCCGGAGATGCGCCGGCCGTTCAGCAGCACGACCGGGCTGCCGCCGCCCCGTCCGCGCCCGCTGGACGTCTGCGGGGCCAGCGCCTCCAGCAACTCGCCGATATTGCTCGCACCATAGGCCCTGATGTCGCGGCGATCGAGCGTCACTTCGGCCGGGATGTCGGTGTCCACGGTGCCGCGGGCACGAGTTCCGGTGACCACGATCTCCTCTTCTTCCTCCGCGTCCGGCTCCTGCGGCACCGGCTCCGCCGGCGGCGCGCTACCCTGGTCGTCGGCTGCGGCAACTGGGTCGGTACCGCTCGCCGGCGCCGCGGTCACGCCCAAAGTCGCCGATTCCGCGCTCGACGGCTGTTCCGGCGGGGCGTCCTGACCCGGAACGGACTGAGAGGCAGCAGCGATGGCAAGCAGAAACAGGTCAGAATTCACGCGGGACTACCTTTTCGGGTTCTTCTCGTCTGGATGAGGATCCGGAGGTGGGGAAAAAGGGCTGAACTCAGGCTGTACCGGGGCCTTGCGGCAAATGCGCTTCAGGTGAACAAGGGTTCCATGACTTTGTCGCGGATTGTGCGGGAGGGCGCCGGAGCGGCGGCCAGGGGGCTGCTCGATTTCGCGCTGCCGCCGCGCTGCCCGAGTTGCGGGATTATCGTACCCGATCCCCACCGCTTCTGCCTTGCGTGTTGGAACGGTCTCCATTTCCTAGGCGCGCCGTGCTGCGTCCGTTGCGGACTGCCTTTTGACTTCGATGCCGGGATCGATTCCGAATGCGCCGGCTGCCTGGCCGATCCGCCGCCCTTCGATCGGCTGCGCGCGGCGGTGGCCTATGGCGACATCGCGCGCAAGGTTGCGCTGAAGCTCAAATATAGTGGACGGCCGGGCGTGGCCGAGACCCTCGCGGCATTGATGGTGCGCCATCTCGCGGCTGCGGATGACGAGGCGCTGCTTGTCCCGGTGCCGCTGCATCGCTGGCGCATCTGGAGCCGCGGATACAATCAGTCGGCGCTGATCGCCGACGCCCTGTCGACGAGAACCGGTACCGCTTGCGCCAAGGAGTTGCTGCGCCGCGACCGCCATACGCCGCCTTTGCGGGGACTCGGCCGCCGCGAGCGCGCCGACGCCGTGCGCGGCGTCTTCGCGCTGGCGCAAGGCGCGGCGGAGACGATAAACGGGCGCAGGATCGTGCTAGTCGACGACGTCTTCACGACCGGCGCCACCGTCGGCGCCTGCGCGCGGGCGCTGAAGCGGGGCGGGGCGGCGAGGGTCGATATTCTGTGCTGGGCACGGGTGGTGAAATCCGAAGACGGCTGAGCGGGGACATTTTCAGGCACGCGCGGGTTCATGTTGACAGGCGCGGGCCTGCCGCAGCACTGCGCCCGAATACCGAGGAGCGAGAGATTTCCATGGCACGCGTCGAGATCTACACCAAGTTCACCTGCCCTTATTGCTTCCGCGCCAAGCGCCTGCTCGACGACAAAGGCGCAAGCTACGAGGAATATGAGATCACCCAGATCCCCGGCAAGCGCGACGAGATGCTCGAGCGCTCCAACGGGCGCCATACCGTGCCGCAGATCTTCATCGACGGGCGTCACATCGGCGGCTCGGACGACCTCTACGAGCTCGATCGCCAGGGCGGCCTCGACCCGCTGCTTCAGGCGGGCTGAGGACGGCAAATAGCTGGCGCCATTGACAGAAGCGGCGCCGGACCGCACCTCGGCGCGATGACTCGTATCGCCCTTTATCAAGCTCGGACCGGGATCGACCCGGCGGGCAACGCCCGCACGCTGGTCGCTGCCGCCGAGGAAGCGGCCGGGGGCGGCGCCGAGATCCTGTTCACGCCCGAGATGAGCAACATTCTAGATCGAGATCGCGCCCGCGCCACGCCGCATTATCGAGCGGAGGACGAGGATCTCGTGCTCGCCGCCGTGCGCGAAGCGGCCGCGCGAACCGGCATCTGGATCCATCTCGGGTCGATTGCCGTCAGGCGCGAGGATGGCCGATTGAACAACCGCGCCTTCGTGATCGACGCGGCAGGCGCAATCCGCGCCTCCTATGACAAGCTCCATCTGTTCGACGTCGATCTTGCGACCGGCGAGAGCTGGCGCGAATCCGCAAGCTATGCCGCGGGTGAGCGTGCGCTGGTCGTCGAGACGCCGGCCGGCCCGCTCGGCCTCGCCATCTGCTACGACCTACGCTTTGCGGACCTGTTCCGCAGCCTTACGGACGCCGGCGCAGAGATCCTTTCCATCCCTGCGGCCTTCACGGTTCCGACCGGCGCGGCGCATTGGCACGTGCTGATGCGGGCCCGGGCCATCGAAGCCGGGGTGTTCGTCGTCGCGGCAGCGCAAAGCGGGCGGCACGAAGACGGTCGAGAGACTTATGGCCACAGCCTCGTCGTCGATCCCTGGGGCGAGATCCTGCTCGACATGGGCGACAGGGAAGGGGTCGGCTTCGCCGAGCTCGACCTTGGTCGCGTGGCCGAGATACGCGGGCGACTGCCCGCGATCCGTCACCGCCGGCCGATCCCGGCGGTCGAACGGGTACGCGGATGATCGTCTTCGATCTAAAGTGCGCGCCGCAGGGCCATGTCTTCGAAGGCTGGTTCGGCTCGTCGGGCGATTACGAGGATCAGCAGACCCGTGGGTTGGTCGCCTGTCCGCTCTGCGGGTCGGACGAGGTCGGCAAGGCACCGATGGCGCCTGCGGTCTCCGCCAAATCGAACATGCGGAACGTGACGCAAACCGCTGTCCAGGCGCCGGCCGGAGGTGGCGCAGCCGCTCCGCCTGCAGCTGCCGCGCTTGCAATGGCCGATCCGCAGGCGGTCAAGGCGATGCTCGCCGCCGCGGCTGCGATCCAGAAGAGCCTGCTCGAGAAGAGCGAAAGCGTCGGCGACCGCTTCGCCGACGAAGCGCGGGCGATTCATCTCGGCGACGCCGACGCCCGGCCGATCCACGGTCGTGCGACGCCGGAGCAAGCCGCCGCCCTGGTCGACGAAGGCATCCAGATCGCGCCATTGCCGTTTCCGGTGATCGATCCCGGCGAGGAGAATTGACCCGCGGGCCTGCTGCGCCTAGTTCGGCGGGCGGTGGACGGCCCCGTAGCTCAGCAGGATAGAGCATCAGATTCCTAATCTGAGGGCCACAGGTTCGAATCCTGTCGGGGTCACCACCTTTGACTTTCCCGCCATCGATGTGATTTCGTGCGCTCGGTGTCGTTCGTGCATCGGACGCCATGACAAAACGGCGGAGACCAGGCTCCCCCGTTTTGCATTCATGGTCTGTGGCGCGATCACGGCGTGATCGGGACGTCCTCATTCTCATCCTCGTCGAACGGCCATGTTCCGGTGGCGAGCAGCACGCCGAACACGATCACGCTGCCGAACAGGATCGGCGCGAAGGGCGAACCGGGCGCCGCGAACGGGTTGCCGGACGCGTCTTCCACCGACGAAGATTGAGCGATTGCGGGGCTGATGGCGAGCGAAGCCGCACTGGCGGCAATAAGCGCTTTCTTGAACATCGAACGGTTTTTCCCTTTTTCCACGATCCGAAACGACAGCCGGATGTCGGGACTAGGCAAACCCGACCTGACGCCACGGGTTCCGAGCACATCTGCGAGGCGTGCGCCGGGGGCGATGGGGCGAGCCGATTCGGTGGAATTTGGCAACCCGGGACATCGACGTCACTGGAGAGGTGTGGCGGGCGCCGCTATAGGCGCCGCAAAGGAGACAGGCTTTTGGCGAATGGCGACAATCTGAGCGACGGCGATCTCGTCCGGCCGGCGCCGAAGATCGAGGTGCCGGCCGACGTCCAGGAGGCGGTGCGAACCCTCATCCGCTGGGCCGGCGACGATCCGGCGCGAGAAGGCCTGCTCGACACGCCGCTGCGGGTCGCCCGTGCATGGAAGGAATATGCCAAGGGCTATGACGAGGATCCGGCCTACCACCTCAGCCGGACCTTCGACGAGGTCGGCGGCTATGACGAGATCGTGCTGCTCAAGGACATTCCATTTCAGTCGCATTGCGAACATCACATGGCGCCGATCATTGGCAAGGCTTCGATCGCCTATTTGCCGAACGAGCGGGTGGTCGGAATTTCCAAGCTCGCGCGCGTTCTCCATGGCTTCGCGCGGCGATTGCAGGTGCAGGAACGGCTGACCGCACAGGTCGCCGATTGCGTCTGGGAGCATCTGAAGCCTCAGGGCGTCGCGGTCGTCATCGAAGCAAGCCATGCCTGCATGACCGCCCGGGGCGTCAATACGCCCGGCGTGATGATGACCACCAGCCGGATGATGGGTGTCTTCCGGCAGGACGAACGCAGCCGCCGCGAAGTGCTGGCGCTGATGGGATATTAGGAGCGCAGCAAAGTGTTACTTTGCTGCGGGCAGGGGGGCGGCTGCTGCCGGTTCTCTCGTCATCCCAGCGGACGCCGGGATCTCGTCCGGTGAAGGCTGCCGAATGCTGTGCTCTTGGCGGCCTGAGATCCCGGCGTGCGCTGGATGACGAGCGGCCATTAGCCGACGCTTTCCAGCACGGCCCTGCGCAAGCGGTCGATGCCCATGCCGCCTTCGCTCGATGTGGAGATCACTTCCGGGAAGGCGGCGACGTGCTTGCGTGCTTCCGCTGACGTGGCGGTTTCGACTTCGGCCAATTCAGTGGCTTTCACCTTGTCGGCCTTGGTGAGGACGAGCTGATAGCTGACCGCGGCGTCGTCGAGCATCTTCATGATGTCCCGATCGACGTCCTTGATGCCGTGGCGGCTGTCGATCAGCACGTATGCCCGCTTCAGCACCGCGCGGCCGCGCAGATAGTCGTTCACCAGAAAGCGCCATTTCTTGACGACGTCCTTGGGCGCCTTGGCGAAGCCGTAGCCGGGCATGTCGACCAGCCGGAAGCGCAGCGGATCGCCGACGTCGAAGAAGTTCAGCTCCTGGGTGCGCCCGGGCGTGTTCGATGTGCGGGCAAGGCCGGTACGGTTGGTCAGCCGGTTGATCAGCGACGATTTGCCGACGTTCGAGCGGCCGGCGAAGGCCACTTCCGCAGCGCCGGGATCCGGCAGGAACTTGAGCGCCGGCGCCGACTTCAGGAAGGCTATCGGCCCGGAAAAAACCTTGCGGGCGATCTCGTCCCAATCCGGCTCCGCCGCTGCGGAGCCGTCCTCGTGCGGCCCGTTCTGGTCGGGTTCGTTCTCGCTCACTTCGAGTCCACGGCGGGCGTCGCGGCCGCTGCCTGCATGCCGGGATGGCGGCTGTAGAGCCACTTCTGCTGCAGAATGGTAAGAATGTTGTTGACGGTCCAGTAGAGCTGAAGTCCCGCCGCGAACGGCGCCATGATGAACATCATCACCCAGGGCATCAGCGCAAACACCTGCTGCTGCACCGGATCGGCCTGCGGCGGATTGAGCTTGAACTGCAGCCACATGGTGATTCCAAGCAGGATCGGCAGCACGCCCAGCGCCAGGAACTGGGGCGGCGTGAAGTCGAGGAAGCCGAACAGATTGACCGGCGTCAGCGGATCAGGCGCCGAAAGATCCTTGATCCACAGAACGAACGGCTTGTGCCGCATTTCGACCGCCACAGTCAGCACTTTGTAGAGGGCGTAGAAGATCGGAATCTGGATCAGGATCGGCAGGCAGCCCGCCATCGGGTTGACCTTTTCCTCCTGATACAGCTTCAGCATTTCCTGCTGCAGCCGCGGCTTGTCCTCCTTGTGGCGTTCCTGGAGCGCCTTCATCTTGGGCTGGAGGACCCGCATCGCCGCCATCGACTTGAACTGCTTCTGGGCGATCGGGAACATCAATGCGCGCACGACCATGGTCAGGCCGATGATCGCGAAGCCGAAATTGCCGATCGTTGCGTAGAGCCAGCGCAGCAGCCAGAAGATCGGCCACATGAAGATTTCGAACCAGCCCCAGTCAATCGCCTTGTCGAACTTCTCGACGCCTGCCGCTTCGTAGCGCTCAAGCAGGTCGATCTCCTTGGCGCCGGCGAAGAAGCGCGACTGCACTCCGACCGCGCGGCCCGGATTGACGATCGCCGGCTGGCCCTGGATGTCGGCCTGAAAGCTGCCGGTCCGGCCGTGGGTGAAGGCCGTCTCGACCGCCGCACCGCGATCGGGGATAAGCGCGGTCAGCCAATATTTGTCGCCGAAGCCGAGCCAGCCGCCGGTGGTCGCGAACGGCTGGCGCGCGCCGGCCGCGAGATCGGTATAATCCCAATCGTAATTGGCAGAGCCGTTGAACACGCCGACGGGGCCGATATGATTGGTCCAGGCGGTCGGGTCCTTCGAGGCCGACGCGCGGCTGACGAGTGAATAGGGGCGGACGGCGACCGCGCCGGCCGACCGGTTCGCTATCCGCTGATCGACCGTGAACATATAGCCGTCGTCGACCGAAATCGTCATTTCGAAGGACTGGCCGCGGCCATTGTCCCAGCTGAGGCGCACGGGCGTTCCGGGCGCAAGGCGGGTGCCGCTCGCCGTCCAGACCGTGCTGGCATCGGGCGCAGCGATGCCGTCGCCGCTCCAGCCGAAACGCGCGAAATAGCTTTCGGGCGCGCCCGCCGGCGAAAGCAGCCGCACCGGCGGACTGTCCTTCTCGATCGTTTCGGTATGCTGGGTCAGAACGAGATCGTCGATCTGCGCACCCTTGAGGTTCAACGATCCTTTGAGGCGCGGCGTTTCGATTGCGATCCGCGGCGCTTCGCGAAGCACCGCGTCCCGGCTGCGGATTGCCCTGGGGGTGTCCGCCGTCGGATCGGTTCCCGGCCTGACGACCGCGACCTGCTTTCCGTCGACCGTCTTGCTGGACGGCGGGTTCGACGGGAACCAGCGGTCCGCGACGAAGGTCCAGCCGACGAGGATCAGCGCGGACAGGAGAACGAACAGGACAATGTTGCGCTTATCGTCCACCGATTATTTCCCTCATGGTGCCGTTCCAGGACTCCTTGCGGGTCATGGAACCGGATCGTGGCCAGAGCCCCCCCAGGGGTGGCATCTCGAAAGGCGTTTCGCGGCAAGCCAGCTGCCGCGCAGCGCCCCATAGCGCCGAAGCGCGGTGATTGCATAGGCCGAGCAGCTCGGCCGGAAGCGGCAGCTCGGCGGCAGGATGCGTGACGGACCGATTTGCCAGCCGCGCGCGATCAGGATCAGCAGCCTGGCTAGCATCGGTGGCACGCCGTCATCAGCCTCGAACGCGAGCCGGGGATGATCACTTTCTGAGCTTCGAAAGCGCGCGCGCGAGCTCGCTGCGCAGCAGGGCATAATCACGTTCGACGCCGCCGGCACGGCCGATCAGCACGTGATCGGCGCCGACAGCGCCTTCGCTTGGCAGGAGGTCACGCGCTAGGGCTCGGAAACGCCGTTTCATGCGATTCCGGACGACGGCGCCGCCGATCTTCTTGGTGACGGTGATCCCAAGCCGCATCGTCGGATCGCCGTCGCCGCGGCTGCGGACGAGCAAAACGAAGCCGGGCATGGGAGCCCGGCGTCCGGAATTGGCAGCAAGGAAATCGGGGCGCCGGCTGATCGTCGAAAGACGAACCATCGAATGATGTAGTGCCGAAGCGGCGCCGGAGACGACGCCGGCGCCTTCATCCGTGCCGGAGCCGGAAATTGAACCGGCGCCAGCGATCGCGCCGTCGATTAGGCCGACAGCGACTTGCGGCCGCGGGCGCGGCGCGCCGCCAGGACCTTGCGGCCTCCGACGGTCGCCTTGCGTGCCCGGAAGCCGTGACGGCGCTTGCGCACGAGATTGCTCGGTTGGAAGGTGCGCTTCATCGCTCATTCCCTTAGATCTGAAAGTGAAAGGGCCACCCAACGCGGGCGGCCTCTGTTGGCCGGGCGGATAGGCAAGAAGGGTGTGAAAGTCAATCACTCCCGCGAGGTCCGATCCGAGGAGCGATGCGGATCGGCGGAGTCTCCCACGCCGCGCTGGATTGACGCCGAGGTGAAGGTGATATCGACCCGGCGCTCGATAATCATCTCGCCGCCGCGCTCCGCCGCTGCCGCCGCGGCGGCAAGCTCCTTGTCGCGCGCCTGGCGGCGCTGCGCGCTTTGCCGCCGAAGACCCCAATCGGCCCACGCGCCCTTCTTCGGATGGGCGCGCTTGAACGCCACATATTTGCGCTTCACCCACTCGCTATATTTGAGCGCGAGCGCGAGGCCGGCGCCGAACACGAGGATCCCGCCGGGTCCGGGGAGAATGCCGGCTGCCGGCGAGACGATCATCAGCAGGAAGCCGAGCCCGACCAAGCTCGTTCGCACTGCGGGGATCTGCGTGATGGCGTGCCAGCGTTCACGAATGCTCATGCTGGGAAACGTGGGGCCGGTGTGTGAGGACTGCAAGACACCAATTTTATCGCACCATGATTTTGTCGCGAGCGAATCGTCGGAAATATTAGGAACGTCGCGGCGCCGCGCACAGCCATCCGAATGAGACCCGCCAGGTCGCTCGGCAGGCCCCGGGTGGGAGCCCTATGATTGTCCATGCAGGTCGGGCATGCCCAGATCGTGTCAGGACGTCACGAGGAGTGCGCGTCACCTGACCCGACATTGCGCAGGGCAAGAGCGAAGATTGCCGTTTCTCGCGACTGGGCGAGGAATCGTGTCCCGGTTCGTGGTGCAAATCGATCCGGCCGGCCGCCGATCACTGCCTGCCCCCTTCAGGTACATCCACCGTGCGCGTTCCGGAGATTGGAATTGTCTGCGGCCCGTCCGCCCAGTCGCTCCAGCTGTTTCGCGGCAGCTTCGGCCCGACAATGGTGGAACTCCGGGGCGGGTCTAAGGCCAGATCAGCAAGTGTCGTCTTTCCCATCGAGGAGGCGAGAAGAAAGCGCGCCACGAACAGGTGACGCTGGATCGAGCGCAGGTTTATCTGACTTTCCAACAACTCCCGGCGCGTGTCGAGAACGTCGAGCAGCGTGCGCGTGCCAAATTCGTGTTCGGCACGCGCACCCGCCAGCGCCCGCTCGTTCGCCGATACGGCCACGTTTGCCTGTTCCTCCTCTGCAAGAAGGTGATGGAAGCTCGTGAAGGTGGTCCGTACCTGACCCAGATGGTACGCTCCACGGCAATTTCTTCCTCCACCGCTGCCGCTCGCTCCCGAACACTTCGGCGGACGAGCGAGGCCGGCCCGCCCCCCTGATAGAGGGGCACCTCCGTCGTAAGCCCCAGGTCCACCGCGGTTCCTTCCTTCCGAGGCTCGAACGGCAAATCGGCACTGATCGAATCGATGTAATTGAAGTAGCGGACAGAGCTCGTTGCCCGGATGCGCGGGTTGCGCTCAGCGCGTGCGCCGCTGACCCGGGCTTTTGCAGCGGAGATCCGATATCGCGCCGCCCGAAGCGCGGGGTTGTTGTCGACGGCAATGGCGACCGCCTCCCGCTCGCTGGCAGGCATTTCGAACCTGAACGTTGGATCCTGGAGTGCATCGGGCGAGGAGCCGACCACGACGACATATTCCTGGCGGCTCCGCGTCAGGACCGCACGGGCCTCGCTCACCGAAGCACGGGCAAGAGCCAGACGCGCTTCGGATTGCGCGACGTCGGTCTTGGTCAGGTCTCCGATGCGGAACCGTGCTCGTGCAGCGCGCAGATTCATCTCCAGGTCAGTGACATTGCTTTCCGCCATTTCCACGATCGCGACGTCGCGCAGAACGTTGCCGTAAGCGACGACGGCTTCCTGGAGGGATTCGGAGACGGAATATTCCAGATCTGCTTTGCCGGCGCGATAATTCAGCTTGGCACTGCGGACCGCGTGTCGAACCCGGCCACCCTCGTAGACAGGGATCGTGGCGTACACGTCAGCTCCGGTTCGTCTGTCCGGATTGAACACGCTCGGCAGCTGGTATCTGAGATTTTCTGTGAAACTCGCCACCGCCCGCAGGGTTGGCCGCCCCTCGAGGCGGGCCGCCACGATGTCTTCGCTCTGAGCCGCGAGCTCGGCACGCCGCGGGGCAAGTCGCGGGCTGTTATCGATCGTCTGCTGAAGAGTGCTTCGAAGGTCCTGCGCGTACGCCGGCAGCGGCGAACAGATCGCCAATCCGCCCCCGAGGACCGCCGCAACCCGTGCCCATCGGCTTCTTGTGCCGGCTTTCGGCGTCGGCACCGGAGAAACCCGCACTTTGCCTGACATTCCCTTCGCCCCTCCGTCCAAAAGAGACTTGGGTGTACCAAGTCGGTCCAAATGCGATGAGGCGAATTGATGTCAGTTCGAATGCTATCTCCGCCTTGACCCGCGGTTTCCAGCAATGCCGGCATGGTCCGATCGGGCAGTCCAGTTCTGAAAAGAGCACCAAAGCGTCGGCATCGCACGGATTTCTGGTCGAGCGCTCGTTTTGATCCGATCTGCAACCTAGTTGCGTGGGCGGCTGGTGCGACACCCCGATATTGCTTGAAAGGCAATCAGTTCCGGAGGGAATGCCAAATGCGTGGCCCGGCGAGTACCCTGATCCTTTTGGCGATCGCATCGGCAAGTCAGGCCAATGCACAAGTGCACACCAGTGAAAGGCCGCAGGACAGGTTCAGCGGCGCATATGCTGGCCCGGAATTCGGGATGGTGGAACACCATTTCTACATCAGAGAGACAAACCCGCTCCTCGCGGCGTCGAGAGGCCGTTATTATCGATCGTGGAGCGCTGGTGGGGGTTTTTTCGCCGGCTATGATCTGGCGGTCGGGGCTCGTTTTGTCTTGGGTGGCGAAGCGTCGGTGGTATTCGGAGGCAATGCGCCCGAAGCGCGCTTCTCGGACGGCAGCTCGTACCGAGCGGCTCCACGCTACGGCTACAAGGTTGGGATCCGGCTCGGCAGGCGCTTCGGAGGCGAGACGCTCCTTTATGGACACGCCGGATATGGCGGTTACCATTATCGTGTCAGAGCAGCGGGCGTTTCGAACCCGAACCCGTCAGGTCACAGTTTCACCATCGGTGCAGGGGTCGAGCGTCGCCTATCTTCGAAGATCGGCGTCCGGATCGATCTCCGCCATCTAGACAATCAGATGAGCCAGCTGCTCATCGGTCTCCCCGCGCGGTTCTGACGATGCCTGCCAAGAAGATCACAGCCGTTGCTCCAGCTCTGGCACTCTCCGCCGCGGCTCTGGAAAACCGTCAGAGTGACGTGCGGGAGCTGTTGGGCACGATGGACCAACTCGTCAAATTAGCGCGGGATATCGGCTCTCGTGTTCGGGACATCCATCGCGTCAAGCCGATCTGTTCACCGATCCCCGACGCGGCAGCCGACCATGCGGCGGCGAGCGACACGCAAACCGTGGTGGACGTCGCTCTCGAACTCATCGCTCAATATCGCCGGCAGCCGCTCTTCGATGCACCAACGCTGTTCGACAATCGTAATTTGGCTCCTTATTCTCGAACTGTTCATCGCCGATTGCAAGAAAGCCGATGTCTCGGTGAAAGAAGCGTCACTCGCGCTGGGTGGGGCGACCTCGACAGCATTGAGAAGGCTGTTGACCCTCGAGCAATTGGGCATCATCAACAGCCGCGAAGATCCCGGTGACGGACGCCGACGCCTGGTGCACCTGTCCGACCGGGCCGCAAATACTGTGCGGGTCTATCTGGCGACGTGCCAGCAAAATGGCCTCGGCGTCGCACACTTTCGCCTCAGGCTCCGAATGGCGCAGGCCGACGCATCGCCCGATGCCGCTCTCGCCCCCAGCCGTGCCATCGTTCTTGAAGAGAAGAAGCCGGAGGAGCAGCTCGCGCAGCTTCTGGCTCGATCCGATTCTGAACCTAATCGGATTTCACAATCATGAGATCAGGTGAGAACATCATCTTGCCTCGGTCATTTGGCCAAGGCGAAACTTCACATGATTTGGAGAACGCGACATGCGGGAACTTTCTGTGGTTGAGCTCGACCTGGTCGTCGGCGGCATTTACTACATGGAGGATCGGCTGGACGAGGACGGCGGCGGCGGAAGCTACAGCTACGGCTCGTCGAGCCTCCTATCGAACAGCTTTGCCTTCGGCGGCTTGAACGCGTCCATCATTCTTCAGCGAGCGTAGACCGAGACGGCAAGGGGAATCGCAATGGTTCGGGCACCGGGGCAGAAGCGCCGAAGGATCTCAGCAAGAAAATGCGCGGTAGTCGTTGTCGCCGCTTCCTTCCTTGTGGCGGGGAACGCAGGAGCACGTTCCATTCTCGACGGAAAGATTTTCCAACCGGCACCCATGCCGCGACTGGTCTCCTGGGGGCAAACTCCTCCACCAGAAGATGTGCACGTAACAACCGAGGACGGCGTCACGCTTACCGGTTATCGATGGCGCCCGCGCTGTAATCAGCACGTCGCCATGGTGTTCTTCCATGGGAATGCAGGGAACCGCTTCACAGGTGCGGACTTGGCAGCGCCGCTTCGCCGGGATGACGTCGATCTGATTGTGGCATCCTACCGGGGCTATGGAGGCAATCCCGGAGAGCCCAGCGAGGAGGGGCTCTATCGCGATGCCGCGGCGTTCATCCGCGAGGCGCAGGCCTCCCGTCCCCGGAAGACATATCTCTTCGACTTCTCCCTTGGCGGCGCTGTCGCGTTGCACTCTGCCAACCGGTTCACGACCGAAGCGGTGGTGACCCTCGGCGCATTTTCGAACCTGAAAAGTGTCGCCCCGCGTCTCGTGCGGGCCTTCATTCCCTACGAATTCGACAATCTTACCAACGCGAAGAGTCTGAAGGTGCCTTGGCTTCTCCTACACGGCACTGCCGATGAGACGGTGCCGATCGCAGAGGCCGAGAAGCTCGCTGCCGCTGCGGGCACGCGGGCAACCTTCGTTCGCCTCCCGGGCGCACCACATAATGTTGCGCTCGATCAGATCGCCACGCGAATGTGGACCGCGCTCGATCCCATGCCGCCGAATCCCGAGGGACACGCCGCACAAGCGCCTGTTCCTGCTCGCTGCGGCGAGGATCCCGCTCAACCCAAAAGCTGAACGGCAGCGACGTGTCTTCGCGCTCATTCAGCGGTCGAACCAGCGGCCTCGCCTTGGGAAGCGCGACGCCTCGGCGCTTAGAGCAGTTTGCGTCTCGATAGCGCAGAACGCCCGTTGCAGATCCTTGCAACTGCCGCAATTTTCGAGTTGTCAGACGGTTCCGCCTGACGACAAATCGTCGTCGGATCAGCTGTTGCCACGTGACATGAAGTGGGCGCGGATAGCCGCGAGCTAGCGCATGCAGCGGCCCGTCTCAGGCTGCTGCAAGAAATCTGGACAACGCCTCGCGACCTTTCGCGGTCAGTTCGATCAGCGATCGCCGTGCGTCGGCCTCGTCGTCGCAGCGGGTGATGAGGTCGAGCGCGATCAGACGGTTGATCCACCGCAGCGCACTCGATTGCGACACCGAAGACGCGAGGCAGAGATTTTTGACCAATGTCTTCTCTCCGCAACCACTGCATATAAAAAGCTCTATGAGCATGTTCAACGGAACATTCTGGAACTTGTTGCCAAACAGCACGTGGCAACTGCGGCTTGTCTGGCGCATCCTCTGAGCTTTACGAAGCAGGTATCGATCACCGTCGGAGCTGGATCGATTGTGTGTTTCGATAAGCTGGCAGATGGCATTCTCAAGACCGGTTAAGATACCGTCCAGTGCAGCATCCTCCTCCTTTCTTCGCCAGATGCTTATCTCGGAGACGTGCTCCGGAGATGCCTTGGTTGATAGGAGCGAGTGGCTGGCCTTAGGTGGCGCCCGTCGGTGTTCTTTCTCATTCTTCTCAAAAATAATATTGCGTGCAATTCCGTCCCCTGCCGGAAGATACATTTTAGACATGTGCCCCCTCACGGATTTTAAGCTATGTTCCCCGGTTGATACTGATTTTCCCTTATTTTCTTTGCGTGTCGAGTGGCATGCTGAGCGTGGGGATTGTCAAAGTCAAGGCGGCAAGCCTTTCCGGAGAGTTTCTCCTAAGCGGGGAAAGAAAAGGAATCACCCGTTTCGGACGATTTTGGTAAGTTCATGTGCTGCTCCTTCATGACTCCCTTCAACCAAACCGGCGCGTTCGTGTTTCGTCAGCCGACTGCTCGTTTCAGCATTCCGCTGGCCGCGCGGGGGCGGCGGGCGAGGCGGCCGACCCGGTGTCGGAGCGGCGGCGGCCCGAAGGATGTCGCAAGATTGGAAGTGCACGCGTTGCGCCGCAGGTCTAGAGGGCGCGCAAGAAAGCAGGTGACAGACTGCGATCGATCCTGCGACACTCGGGGAAGGCGAGGGGGGCGTCTCACGATGGTGGCACATGTCGCGACGGTGGCGTTTCTGGGGCTCGAGGCTCGCGCCGTCGAGGTGCAGGTGCAGATTTCTAGCGGCCTTCCCAAATTTCTGATCGTCGGCCTTCCGGACAAGGCGGTCGCGGAGAGCCGGGAGCGGGTGCATGCGGCGCTCGCCGCGATCGGTCTGTCGCTGCCGCCCAAGCGGATCACGATCAATCTGTCGCCGGCCGACCTGCCCAAGGAAGGGTCCCACTACGATCTCCCGATTGCGCTCGGTCTGCTGGCGGCGATGGGCGCGATCGATGCCGAGATGCTGGGCGGCTATGTCGCGGTCGGCGAGCTCGGACTCGACGGACGGATCGCGCCGTGCCCGGGCGTCCTGCTCGCGGCGATGCACGCGTCGGGACGAAGCCTCGGCCTGATCTGCCCGGCGGCGCACGGCCCCGAGGCGGCCTGGGCGGGCGATGTCGAAGTGCTCGGCGCACCCGACCTGATCGCCTTGCTCAATCACTTCCGCGGCACCGGGATCCTGACGCCGCCAGTCCCCGGGATAGCCGAGGCGCCCGAATCCGGACCCGATCTGCGTCAGGTTAAAGGGCAGGAGACGGCCAAGCGCGCGCTCGAGATTGCGGCGGCCGGCGGCCATAATCTGGTGATGGTAGGGCCGCCCGGCGCCGGCAAGTCGCTGCTTGCCGCCTGCCTGCCCGGCATCCTTCCGGACCTGACGCCGGCCGAGGCGCTGGAGGTGACGATGATCGCCAGCGTCGCGGGCGATCTGCAGGATGGGCGTCTGATCCGCCGCCGGCCGTTTCGCGCGCCGCATCACAGCGCCTCATCGGTCGCCCTGGTCGGCGGCGGCCTTCGCGTGCGACCGGGGGAGGTGAGTCTCGCCCATCTCGGCGTGCTGTTCCTCGACGAACTCCCGGAGTTTCAGCGGGTGGCGCTCGATTCGCTACGCCAGCCGCTCGAGACCGGCACCGTCAGTGTCGCCCGCGCCAATGCCCATGTCACTTATCCGGCCCGAGTCCAGCTGATCGCAGCGATGAACCCGTGCCGCTGCGGCCATCTCGGCGATCCGACCCTCGCCTGCTCGCGGGCGCCGCGCTGCGCCGCCGATTATCAGGCGCGGGTGTCCGGTCCGCTGCTCGACCGGATCGATCTTCATGTCGACGTGCAGGCGGTCGCGGCCGCTGACCTCGTCCTGCCGCCGCCGGCCGAAGGCTCGGCCGAAGTCGCAGCGCGGGTGAAGGCCGCGCGCGATCTCCAGACCGTGCGCTACGAGGGCGAGGGAGTGCGCAGCAATGCCGAGGCGGACGGCAATCTGCTCGAGCGCGTCGCCACCCCCGACGAGCCCGGCCGCAGGCTGCTCGCCCAGGCCGCCGAAGCGATGCGGCTCTCCGCGCGGGGTTTCCACCGCGTGCTGCGGGTGGCGCGCACGATCGCTGATCTCGCCGGCAGCGACGGGATCGGCCGGGTCCATGTCGCGGAAGCGCTGAGCTACCGGCGTCAGGCACCGCGAAACTGAAGGAGCGCTCTTGCTGCCCACCACGCCGAAGCGGTTGGTGAGACTGGAGCGATCGCGTGCCGGACACGGAAGCAGCGAAGGCGTTGCAAGCGCCGCCCCGTCAGATCGTCGCAGGCTCGTCTCTGCTGGAGCGCGGGGCAGCCGAATCAGCCGGCGAGCCCGGCCCAGGCGCGTCTCGAAAGATCGGGCTGGAGATCCACGAGCCCTGGCGCAACACCCTCCTGCCACGGAAACAATCCCGCGCGATCGGCCCAGACCAGCTGGACGCAGGGAAAATCGGCATCTTTGTAGAACCAGCGACTCGAAAGCAGAGAGTCGGCCGCGGCGGCGGGATCGGCCGGCAGCAGGAAAATGCTTTCGCCGGACAAGACGCCCTCGATTCTTTGGCCAACGGGCAAAAGCCGACCCGCCCGGAGTAGCCGGTACATCTGGCCGAACACGTTGTGGGCAAGATCGAGTGGGAAGTCGAAGACGATCACTTCCGGTGCGGCGAGCGATCGCCAGAAGCCGGTCGTGTAACTGAACGAAGGCGCGTCGCCATCTGCGCCGACGGTTACGGAGCGCCAGCCATGGTCGCGAACGTCCTGAACAAGCTTTCGTTCATAAGGGTTGAGGGTTTCGGGGTCGTCGCCGAGCCGGGTCTCATCATCCTGCATACCGCCGCTATGGCGACCCGCTTCGCAGCGGACAACAGTCGTCGACAAGGCGGCCTCCTTCGGGCAATTCAGGCCGAGGGTCATGAGCTTGGGAGCGGCGAATGCGATTGAGTCTTGGCATGATGCTCGCAATCTCCTCCTGTCCGGCGTTCGCTCAGGCGGCGGCGGAGCCAGCACCCTCGATCCAGGTGGTCGGAGTCGGGACGGTGTCGACCAGACCGGATGTCGCGAACCTGGTCTACTGGGTGACCGGAGAGGGGAAGACTGCCGACGCTGCGAGCGCTGCGCTTGCCGCCAAGCAGAAGGCGATTGCCGACGGTCTTGCCGGCTTCCTCGGGCGTGAAGCGCGGCTGTCGTCGGGCGAGATCAGCGTCATCGAAACGCGATCGCCGGAATGCGATGGACCGGGAACCTACAATGGGCGGCCGCGGCTCAGCGAAGGCGTTTGCGCCGTCAGCGGCTATGTCGCCTCGCTCCAAGGCATGGTGCGCACCGGCGTGGTGGAGAAAGCGGCCACAGCCGCTGGACTCGCGGCGCGGCTTGGCGCCCGCGACGCAAGGGTCCAGAGCTTTCAGGTCGGCGATCTCGCCGACGCTCAGCGGCGCGCCACCGCGGCGGCGATCAGCAATGCGGAGGCAAAGGCGGAAGCCATGGCAGCAGGCGCCGGCGTGCGGCTCGGTCCATTGCTCTCGCTCAACGACCAGAGTTCCGGTTCCGACCTGGTGGTAAGCGGCGGCTTTCAAAGCTTGGCATCAGCGCCGCCGCCGCCGCCGCCGCCGGTCGCGATCGAAGTGTCCCCGCGGCCGATCGAGACGCAGGGGCGTGTCTTGGCCCGCTACGCCATCATCCGTTGATCGAACGCTTGCAGCGCAGCGTCCTTGTGACGGAACAGGCGGCGCAACACCGGCCAAGAAGGGTAGCTGCGCCCTCGCAATACGCGCGGAGTACCAGAAAAGATGAACCGTCTGGCCGGGCAACATCTCGCTTGGAGGCGCGGTTCAGCGGCCGACATGTACCGCGAAGGCGACAAGAAACGCCACCGCTGTTCCTGCCGCGATAAATTTCCCAGTCGAGTTTGGACAGCCAGCGCCGCACGCGCCGCTTACTCGATGCGCTGAGCATATGTAGATTCCCCAATAATCAAAAACTGCACGAGACAGCGGACACAGCAAGCGTGACCGTGTGCCAGGTTTCATCTTGGCGATCGTCGCGCGATTGGATGGCGACTTCGTCCACGTTCCAGTCGCAAGTCGGGTCGTCGGGGAAGTGTGGGCGGCCGGGAGCTGCACGTCGGGACGCTGTCTGAAAGGCTCGACGCGTGCGATGGTCGGCCGACCGGTCTGACGCGAGCGATTGTTGAACGAGCCGGTGCGAACCGCCGGTTGCAGCGCGCGCGTGCGTCGGCTAGCAGGCCTCGCGTGCCCCTGTGGCGGAATTGGTAGACGCACTCGACTCAAAATCGAATGCCGCAAGGCGTGCCGGTTCGACTCCGGCCGGGGGCACCAACCGCTTTTCCCGTGACGTCCGGCGAACCGCGTTCCCGATCCTGGGAGCGGTATCCGCGCCGCGAATGCACACTTGCGCTCGTGTCCGCCGACTCCGCGTGATTTCCGTCCGCGCCGCTGATAGGCTTGCCCTGTGCCCCGCGTGCGCGGCGCTGTCCGGTCATGCGCGTCATGGCCGGGTTGCGGCTCCGCGAAGGGGGCAGGAGGCGTCGCCCGGTTGGCGGCTTGAAGGGCGTTGGCGAATGAACAGATTGAAACGACCCGAGGGTCCGATCGCAGAGGAAATGCTTGTGCAAGCTGCGGGGGAACGGGGGCAAAGCCCTGGGGCTCGCAGTGGAGCAGGTCCAGGCGCAGGTGGGCAGGGCGCCACTCACTCGGGCGCGCCCATGCCGAACGATCTGGATGCGCATCACCCGGATCCGCACCATGAAGCGGAGGCGATCGCCTATCGGCGCGACCGCCTGCTCGCGGCACTCACCCTGATCGCGGGTGCCGGGCTTGCCGTGGCGCTGCCATTCGCCCTCCGTGCCGGCGCCGAATTCTTCCTGCCGGTGACCGCCGCCCTGGTGGTCGCGATCGCGCTGGTGCCGTTGCTCGAATGGCTCGAGCGCCGCGGGCTGCCCTCCGGCCTCGCCGCTTTTCTCTGCCTGCTGCTGTTCGTCGTTGCCGCCAATGTCGCGATTGCCTCGATCGTGCTGCCGGCGGCCGAATGGGTACGGCTGCTGCCCGATCGGATCGGCCGCATCCGCGACACCCTGCAGCCGGTTCTTGAAATCTATTCCGACCTTGAGCGGTTCATCAACGACATCGTCGAGGAATTCGGATCCTCGGCGCGTGCCACCCGTACGGTGCAGCTCGAAACGCCCAACTCGATGCTGGACATCATCGCTACCTCGGCGCCGCACGCCGCCATTCAGATGTTCTTCGCATTGCTGGTGATCTTCTTCTTCCTGTCCGGCTGGACGGCGATGCGGAGGCGGACGATCGTCGCCAGGGCGAGCTTCGATGGCGCGATGACCACGGCGCGGGCAATCCAGCAAGTGGTCGATGCAACGTCCACCTATCTCGGCACGATCAGCCTGGTGAACATGTCGATGGGCCTGGTGGTCGCGTTCATCCTGTGGATGCTCGACATGCCCACGCCGTTGATGTGGGGCGGCATCGTCGCGGTGCTCAACTACATTCCGTATCTCGGGCCGATCGCGTCGGTGCTGCTGCTTGCCCTCGGCGGCCTGATGGCATTCACCGATCCCTGGTATGCCTTCCTTCCTGCGGTCGCCTTCGCGATGATCCACCTGATTGAGGCCAATGTCGTCACGCCGATGCTCGTCGGCCGGCGGCTGACCATCAATCCCCTGCTGATCCTCGTCGCGTTGAGCTTCTGGGCGTGGGTGTGGGGAACAACCGGCGCACTGCTCGCGGTGCCGCTGCTGATCATCATGAAGACGGTGCTCGACGCGGCTGGCCGCCCTGACATCGCCGGCTTCCTGTTTGAGGAGGGGACGCTCACCGGCATCCATCATGATGAGCACGGCGAGGAAAATCGTGCTCCGTAGAATTACGGTATTCGATCGTGTTGACAGCTCCGGAACCGTCCCGTAATGGCCCCTCCAACGCGGGTGTAGCTCAGTTGGTTAGAGTGCCGGCCTGTCACGCCGGAGGTCGCGGGTTCGAGCCCCGTCACTCGCGCCATTTTCCAGGAGACGCAGTCGCTTAGCGACGCTCTCCTGGAAAAATGGCCTTTTCGCTCGGTGCCGAGCGCGTTCTCAAGACATCGTTAGAGTGCCCGGAAGCTTTGGCTTCGAAGGCAAGTCCGTGCGTTCGGCTCCTAACCAATGCGGTTCGCATGCCGAACCGAATATAACCGATTGTCGATGATGCTCTTAGTCTGTTGGGATCTGCCGCAGCTTGGTTGCGATGCATGATTTGGCGCCAAGCGGGCTGATGACGGAGGCTGAGAATATGGCACAGGGCCCTGGATACAGGCTGATCGATCCCAGACCGGTCGCAGCGGAGTCGCCGTACACCTTTTTCCTTCCGTCATCGGTTGAGCGCGATGCGATCGCGCTCGGAGACCAGGTGAAGCTGAAGTTCGAGCATATCCCGCCAGGTACGGAATGGGGCGTCGAGCGAATGTGGGTGACGGTCACGGACGTGGCAGAACGCGGGATCCATGGCGTGCTGGACAACCAACCGTACGAACCGACGGCTTCGATCGCGCTGGGCGATACGATCGCCTTCGCGCCGCACCATGTCATTTCAATTCGCTGGGACGATCCTGCCGCGGCTCCGCTCGTTTCCCGGCCACGGGGGCATTGGGAGCGCTGCATGGTCGACCAATGCGTGCTCGATGGCGTGGAGCCGGTCGAATATCTCTATCGCGAAACACCCGATTTGGGTGGTGCGGGCGATGAAGAGCCGGACAGCGGTTGGCGTCTGCGTGGTCGGAAGGGCGATGCGACCGACGTGGAGATCGACGCCCGGGAGGCCGCCTATGTCGCGCTCGGTGCGGTGCTCAACCGCGATGACAGCTGGCTGGCCCTGATCGACGCGCCGATCGGGTCAGCCTTCATGCGGGATTTCGCCAACGGGCGATACGAAAGGGTCGAGCGCTAGAGGAGTCCTCCGGAGGGGACAATGGCAACAAGGCATGGGGCGATGAAGCCCGCCTGCACCATCAACCCGGCCCGAATTGTTGGAGGTTCGCCCGGCTGTACCACCGAGCCCGCATGCGTTGGTGACAGAACGGACCGGGTATCTGCGTGAGCGCTGCCGCCCTGTTCATGCTGTCGTGGTCGAGCGCTGGTCAGGCGCGCCATTTCCCCGTTTCCATCCAGCGGAGGAGGGGTTTGAGCGGCAGGATCCAGACGATACCGGCGACGGTGAAGTAGAGGGCAAGGACGGGCCAGGGCCACCCCGTCATCAGATCCGCGACGCTGGCGACGAGCATGGCCCAGAGGGTGATGAGGGCAAGGATCAGGAAGATCCCGGCTGGCTTTCGCCACGTCGGTTGGTTCGGTCGGGTCTCGGTCATCGGCAGCCGATCCATTCGCCGGGGGTTGCGATCGCGTCCAGGGGAACGTCCCAGGGATCGGCGGCGATCGGCGCATCCAAGATCTGGAATTCCCACGCGAGGCCGATGGTGAACACCGCGCCGCCTTCCCGCAAATGGGCGAGGGCACGATCGTAATGGCCCTTGCCGTGGCCGATGCGGCTGCCGGCGCGGTCGGCGGCAACAAGCGGGACGAGCACCACATCCGGTGCCAGCGCGTCGGAGGAGGCGGGCGGTTGCAGCACGCCCCACGGGCTCGGCTCTTCGGCAGGCGCCTCGCGGAACAGCATGCGGGCATCGCGATCGAGGAACCAGGGCAGGGCGGCGCGCTGGCCGGGGGTAAGCGCTTCGAGAACCGGATAGGGGCTGATCTCGTCCTTGAGCGGATGATAGCCGGCGACGGTCCGGGCGCCGAGCAGATGCGGCAGCACGCATTGGGCGAGCTTGGCCTCGAGATCGGCGCGAAGATCGGGGGTGAGCGAGCGGGCGTAGAGGCGCCGTTCCGCCAGCATGCGGGTGCGCATTTCCGGTTTGGGGATCAAGCTCGGCTCCATACGGGCCTGGAGGGTGACGGGACCACCATAGCCGTTTGCTGGAAGATCCTCTGACGCCAGAACGTCAGGTGGGAGCCATTTAGACCGGACCAGGATCCGACCAGGGACAGCCCCCTAGGATGTAATTATCGCCTCAGGGATGCTTCGCTAAAGCTCGTACACGGCAGTACCCGTCAGCATCCTATTTAGGAGGTCTGTGCCTCGGTCTCAAGGGTCCCAGCGACGGATTCCATCCGAGCCGCGAGGCGCTCCAGCGCATCGGCGATTTCGCTGTCGTCGGTTTCGAACGGGCTGGCGTGGGCCGCCGGGTCGTGACCCGCGCGACGTTCGAGCACTTCATCGGCAAGCAGCAACGAGGCGAACAGCAATTGGCGATTCTCGCCGAGATTGCCGAGCGCATCGTTCGCATCCTTTGCCTTGCGGTCGACGATCGCGGCCACCGATCGGAGATGGTCCTCCTCCCCGGTGCGGCATGCGATCGAGTAACGGCGATTGCCGATCTCGACCTCGACGTTGGGCATCAACCTCTCCCTTGGGTGTCCAGCAACCTGTCGATCTCGCCGATCGCACCTTCCACCTTGGTGCGTAGAGCAAGATGATTGCGGCGGAGAGTGTCCACGTTCTCGGCGCCAGGGGGGGGCGTGCGGCTCGCGCCGGCGTTCGCCTCGATACGTGCAAGCGCACGCTCAATCCGGCCAAGTGCCGCGCTCGTTCTTTCACGCCCCATGCAGCCTTATAGCACGTTCGGTCGTGCGGGGGAAATGGGTAGCAGCGGCTGAACCTTTTCGCAGCTGCACCCGCGGTGTTGACGGGGCGGCTTCCGTCTCTAAAGGAGCGGTCGAGCGGGGCGCATGCCGGGGAGCCTGCCTCGCCGCCCGTTCGGGCGCTCCGTCTTTGGGAAGAACCATGGCCCTCGAACCGAGACTGCTCGCCAACGCCATTCGCGCCCTTGCGATGGACGCTGTCCAGGCGGCCAATTCCGGGCATCCCGGCATGCCGATGGGGATGGCCGATGTCGCAACCGTGCTGTTCACCGAACATCTGAAGCACGATCCAAGGGATCCCGCCTGGCACGACCGCGATCGCTTCGTGCTGTCGGCCGGCCACGGCTCGATGCTGATCTATGCGTTGCTGCACCTCACCGGCTACGACCAGCCGACGATCGAGGACATCCGCAATTTCCGGCAGATGAACAGCGTCTGCGCGGGCCACCCTGAGAATTTCCTGATCCCCGGGATCGAGGCGACCACCGGTCCGCTCGGCCAGGGCCTGGCGATGGCCGTTGGAATGGCGATTGCCGAACGTCACCTCAATGCGAGCTTCGGCGACGATCTCGTCGACCACAAGACCTGGGTCATCGCCGGCGACGGCTGCCTGATGGAAGGCGTCAACCACGAAGCCGCGGGACTTGCGGGCCATCTCGGCCTCGGGCGCCTCAACGTGTTCTGGGACGACAACCAGATCACCATCGATGGCGCCACCAGCCTGTCGACCTCCGAGGATATTCCCGCGCGCTACCGCGCTTACGGCTGGCACGTGGTCGCATGCGATGGCCATGATTATGACAGCATCCGGGCCGCGATCGCCGAGGCGGTGGCGGATCCGCGGCCGTCGCTGATCGCCTGCCGGACGATCATCGGCTGGGGCGCGCCCAACAAGATGGGCACCTCGGCGACCCACGGCGCCGCGCTGGGTGTCGACGAAGTCAAGGCGGCGCGCGAGCACCTCGTATGGGACAGCGAGCCGTTCGAAATCCCGCAGCCGATCATGGAGGCCTGGCGCGACTCCGGCCGGCGCAGCGCCCACCTCCACGAGGAATGGCGCGCGCGCCTCGCCGCTTCACCGCAGGGCGAGGAGCTGGTCCGGCGCATGGAAGGCCGTCTGCCTGCCGACACCGGACTTGCCGCCCATCTCGACGCGCTCGCCGCCAATCCGCAGAAGATCGCGACTCGCAAGGCCTCTGAAATCGCGCTCGAGGCGATCAACGCGGCGATTCCCGAGACGCTGGGCGGCTCGGCCGATCTTACCGGGTCCAACAACACCAAGACCAAGGGCCAGACGGCGCTGACCCGCGACGATTATGCCGGGCGCTACATCTATTACGGAATTCGCGAGTTCGGCATGGCGGCGGCGATGAACGGCATGGCGCTGCACGGCGGCGTCATTCCCTATGGCGGCACCTTCCTGGTCTTCTCCGATTATTGCCGGCCGGCGATCCGGCTCGCCGCGCTGCAGCGGATACGGTCGATCTTCGTCATGACCCACGATTCGATCGGCCTCGGCGAGGACGGCCCGACTCACCAGCCGGTCGAGCATGTCACCAGCCTGCGGATGATCCCGAACCTCGCCGTGTTCCGGCCCGCCGACGTCGTCGAGACCGCCGAATGCTGGGCGCTGGCGCTGGAGCGGCGCGATGGACCGTCGCTGCTGGCACTGACCCGGCAGAACCTGCCGCAAGTGCGGACCGAGCGCAGTCGCGAGAATTTGTCGGCCCGCGGGGCTTATCGCCTGCGCGCAGCCTCAGCGGCGCGGAAGGTAGTGCTGGTCGCGACCGGCTCCGAGGTCGAGCTGGCGCTTAAGACCGCGGACGTGCTTGAAGGGCAGGGGATCGGTGCCGACATCGTGTCGATGCCGTGCTGGTCGCTGTTCGATGCGCAGGACGAGGGCTATCGCGCCGACGTCCTGCCCGCAAACGTGCTGACCGTCTCGATCGAGGCCGGGACCACGCTCGGGTGGGAACATTATACGGGGCGCGACGGCATTCGCATCGGCCTCGACCGCTTTGGCGCTTCGGCTCCCGCCGAAGACCTTTTCCGCCGCTTCGGCTTCACCGTCGAAGCGATCGTGCCGCAAATCACAGCGGCACTCGAAACCAAGGGAGATCAGTGACATGGCCACAAGAGTAGCGATCAACGGCTTCGGGCGCATCGGGCGCCTCGTCGCCCGCGCCATCCTCGAAAAGCCGGAGAGCGGCCTCGAGCTCGTCTCGATCAACGATCTCGCCGACGCCAGGTCGAATGCGCTGCTGTTCAAGCGCGACAGCGTTCACGGCACCTACAAGGGTGAGGTTCATGCAGAGGGCAACGACCTGATCATCGACGGGCGTCGTATCCACGTCACCGCCGAGCGCGATCCCGCCAAGTTGCCGCACGCCGCCAACAATATCGACATCGCGCTGGAATGCACCGGCTTCTTCACCGATCGTGACAAGGCTTCGGCCCACCTCACCGCCGGTGCGAAGAAAGTTCTGATCTCGGCCCCTGCCAAGGGCGTCGATCTGACCGTCGTGTTCGGCGTCAATGACGACAAGCTCGAGGCCGGCCACACGATCGTCTCGAACGCCTCGTGCACCACCAATTGCCTTGCGCCGGTCGCCAAGGTGCTGAACGACACGATCGGCATCGAACGCGGCCTGATGACCACGATCCACAGCTACACCAACGATCAGAAGATCCTCGACCAGATCCATCCCGACATGCGCCGCGCCCGCGCCGCGGCGATGTCGATCATTCCGACCACCACCGGCGCGGCCCGCGCTGTCGGAGAGGTGCTGCCGGAATTGAAGGGCAAGCTCGACGGGTCCGCGATCCGCGTGCCGACCCCGAACGTCAGCCTGGTCGACCTCACCTTCACGCCGAAGCGCGACACCAGTGTCGAGGAAGTGAACGGCGTGCTACGCGCCGCCTCGGAAGGTGCGCTCAAGGGCATCCTCCAATATATCGAGGAGCCGCTGGTCTCGATCGACTTCAACCACGATCCGCACAGCTCGAGCGTCGACAGCCTCGAAACCGCGGTGCTCGAAGGCAAGCTCGTCCGGGTGGTGTCGTGGTACGACAATGAATGGGGTTTCTCGAACCGCATGGTCGATACGGCCAGCGCGATGGGCAAGCTCTGATGGACGAGGCGCCCGGCACCATTTGCCGGGCGCCTTTTTCTTTGCGGCGATGAGAAAGTGAGCGGATGACCTTCAAGACCCTGGACGATCTCGGCGATGTGACCGGCAAGCGCGCGCTGGTGCGGGTCGATCTCAACGTGCCGATGGCGGACCTCAAGGTCACCGACGATACCCGGCTGCGTTCTACATTGCCGACTGTGACGGAGCTCGCCGATCGCGGTGCGATCGTGCTTTTGCTCGCGCATTTCGGCCGTCCCAAGGGCGCCCAGCGCCCCGACATGTCGCTGTCGCTGGTCACCAAAGCCTATGAGGATGTGCTCGGCCGTCCGGTGCGGTTCGTCGGTGACTGCCAGGGCGAGAATGCGGCGGCGAACGTCGCCGACATGCAGCCGGGTGACATCGCCATTCTCGAGAATACCCGCTTCCATGGCGGCGAGGAGAAGAATGATCCGGAGCTCGCCCGCGCCATTGCCGCGCTGGGCGATTTCTACGTCAACGACGCCTTCTCCGCCGCCCACCGCGCCCACAGCTCGACCGAAGCGATCGCCCACATCCTCCCGGCCTATGCGGGCCGGGCGATGGAGGCGGAACTGAAGGCGCTGCAGAAGGCGCTCGGCGAGCCCGAACGCCCGGTGGCGGCAGTCGTCGGCGGCGCCAAGGTCTCGACCAAGCTCGAAGTGCTTCGCCATCTCGTCACCAAGGTCGACCATCTGATCATCGGCGGCGGCATGGCCAACACCTTCCTCGCCGCGCGTGGAGTCGCCGTCGGCAAATCGCTGTGCGAGCATGACCTGACCGGCACCGCCGTCGAGATCCTCGACGCCGCCGAGCGGGCGAATTGCACGGTGCACCTGCCGTACGACGTCGTGGTGGCCAAGGAATTCGCCGCCAATCCGCCGTCGCTGCGCACTGTCAACGTCCATGAAGTCGCCGAAGACGAGATGATCCTCGACGTCGGTCCGGCCGCAGTCGAGGCGCTCGCCGACGCGATCAAGACCTGCCGCACCCTGGTGTGGAACGGACCGCTCGGCGCCTTCGAGACCGTCCCGTTCGACGCGGCCACGGTCGCCCTGGCGCAGACCGCTGCAGCGCTGACCCAGAGTGGCAGCCTGGTCTCGGTTGCCGGCGGCGGCGATACCGTCGCGGCACTCAACCATGCCGGCGTGGCCGATGATTTCACCTTCGTTTCGACCGCCGGCGGCGCTTTCCTGGAATGGATGGAAGGCAAGGAGCTGCCCGGCGTCAAGGCGCTGGAGACCGCCTGAGTCTCCGTCACAAGAACGACAATGGCTATTGGGGTAGAGAGATGAGCATCACACCGACCGTCAAGGCGATCCTGGCCAATTATGAGAGCGACAATCCCGGGGTGAAGACCAACCTCGCCCGCATCCTGATGCAGGGCCGGCTCGGTGGCACCGGCAAGCTCATTATCCTCCCGGTCGATCAGGGCTTCGAACATGGCCCGGCGCGCAGCTTCTCGGTCAACCCTGACGCCTACGATCCCCATTATCATTATCAACTCGCGATCGATGCCGGCCTGTCGGCCTATGCGGCGCCGCTCGGCCCGCTCGAGGCCGGGGCCGCCACGTTTGCCGGCCAAATTCCGACCATCCTCAAGGTCAACAGCTCGAACAGCTGGGCGACCTCGATCGACCAGGCGGTGACCGGCACGGTCGACGACGCGCTGCGGCTCGGCTGCGCTGCGATCGGCTTCACCATTTATCCCGGCTCCGACAACATCTTCGAGATGATGGAAGAGATCCGCGAGATGTCGGCGGAGGCCAAGGCGGTCGGCATCGCCACCGTGATCTGGTCCTACCCACGCGGCGGCAATCTGTCGAAGGACGGCGAACTCGCGCTCGATGTCGGTGCCTATGCGGCGCACATGGCGACGCTGCTCGGCGCGCACATCATCAAGGTCAAACTGCCGAGCGCCAATATCGAGCAGAAGGAAGCCAAGGCGATGTACGAGGGCAGCGACTGGTCGGCTCAGGCCGATCGCGTCCGCCACGTCGTCCAGAGCTGCTTTGCCGGCCGCCGCATCGTCGTCTTCTCGGGCGGCGCCGCCAAGGGGGCCGACGCGGTGTACCAGGACGCCCGCGACATTCGTGACGGCGGCGGCAACGGCTCGATCATCGGCCGCAACACCTTCCAGCGCCCGCGTGACGAAGCGCTGGCGATGCTCGACAAGCTGGTGGGGATCTACAAGGGCGAGGATTGAGTCGGGGCAGGGCCTAAATCCGTCATCCCAGCGGAAGTTGGGATCTCGATGCGGAGAGGCGCGGGCCTGCACACGCTTCTCGCATACTCTCCCTAAGATCCCAGCTTTCGCTGGGATGACGCGGTAGGTACGCGATCCGGTGTTCACCCGCCTCCTTGCACGGCAATTCGCCCGGCCCTCCGGTCTGCTCGGTCGGCTGTGGATCGCGCCGTGGCTCGATCGTATCAGCCGCGCGATGAACGCACTCGCCCTGGATCAGCTCGCGGTCCAGCCTGGGGACCGCATCCTCGAAATCGGGTTCGGCGGCGGGGCTCTGCTCCGCGGAATCCTCGCCGGTACTGATGCGGAGGTGTACGCGGCCGACATCTCCACCGTTGCCGTGGGCCGGGCTCGCCGACGATTCCGGCGGGATCTGCACCGGTTGCGCCTCTTCGAAGCGTCCGCCGAGCAGATCCCGCTCGCCGACGCTGCCGTGGACAAGGCGGTGAGCGTCAACAGCCTCTATTTCTGGCCCGATCTGGACGGGGGGCTTAGCGAGCTCGCGCGGGCGATTCGGTCAGGCGGGACGCTCATCCTCTGCTTCGAGCCGCCGGAGGAGCTGCGCAAATGGCCGGGGCACGTCCATGGCTTTCGCGCCTATTCGGCCGACGACCTCGTCGCCCGCGCCGGCCGTGCCGGGTTCGATTCCATAAGGCTCGTCCCGGGAACCGGCCGCAAGCCCGATGTCTTTCTCTGCTTGAGCCTGAGGCGCCGCGCTGACACAGAGTGCGCATGATTGAAGACGAACTGGATCCCGGCTTCGCCGACCTCTTCGACCCGCAGGATCGTGCGCCCTGCGAGCTCTATCTGATCTCGCCGCTCGATGTCGGCGGCGATTTCGCTGATCGTTTGGCGGCAGCGCTCGACGCCGGCCCCGTTGCCGCGTTCCAGCTTCGCCTGAAGGGCCATGACGACCATGCGATCGCCCGCGCGGCCGAGCCGCTGATGAAGATCTGCGCCGAGCGCGAGGTTGCCTTCATCGTCAACGACAGCGTAAGCCTGGCCAAGCGGCTGGGCGCGGACGGCGTCCACCTGGGACAGGGCGATGGCGATCCGCGCGAGGCGCGCGCGGTGCTCGGGCCCAATGCGCAGATCGGCGTGACATGTCACGACAGCCGCCATCTGGCGATGGAAGCGGGCGAGGCGGGCGCCGATTATATCGCCTTCGGCGCCTTCTTCCCGACCTCGACGAAGGAAACGTCCCACCGGCCCGAACCGTCGATCCTCTCCTGGTGGTCGCGATTGTTCGAGATGCCGTGCGTCGCGATCGGCGGGATCACTCCGGCCAATGCCAAGGTGCTGGTGGACGCCGGCGCTGATTTCGTGGCCGTGTGCAACGCCGTGTGGGGACACGAGCAGGGGCCGGCCGCAGCGATTACGGAATTCCAGGGGGTTCTCGGGCGCTGACCTCGCGCCCGAAGTACCCGCTCCGTCCCGACCGAGTGGGTCTCGCCACCCCCTCCACCCCTCGCTCCGCGAGCGGTCCCCCTCCCCGAGCGAGCTCGGGGAGGATCTTGTCACCGCAATGCCTGGCCGACCATCGCGCGGAGGGTGAGGGCGTCGTGGATGGCGTGGGCGTCGATGTCGTTGTTGAAATAGCACCAGATGTCCCGGCCCTCGCGCGCCTCGGAGACGAGCCAGTCGGTCCAGGCGAGCAATCCTTCGTCGGAATAGCGGCCCCAATATTTCCCTTCGCCGCCGTGGAAGCGGACGTAGGCGATCGGTCCCGAGGCCCAGCGGGCCGTGGCCGAGCCGGGCATGTCGTGGCTGCAGAAGGCGATCCCGCGCGCATCGAGGAGCCCCAGCACTTCTTCGGTTAGCCAGCTCTTTTCGCGGAATTCGAAGACATGGGTGAGATCGGCCGGGAGCAGAGCGATGAATTCCTCCAGCCGCTGGCGATTATAGCTCCAGCGCGGCGGCAGCTGGTAGAGGACGGGTCCGAGCGTCGGCCCGAGGTTGCGGGCCCGGGTGATGAATTCCTCCACCGGCTCCGCGCAGTCCTTGAGCTTCTTCATATGGGTAATGAAGCGCGGTGCCTTGACCGCATAGCGAAAGCGGACGGGGGCTTGATCGCGCCATTTGGTGAAGGTCTCGGGTTTGGGAAGGTGGTAGAAACTGGTGTTGAGCTCGACAGTGTCGAACGTGTCGGCGTAGAAATCGAACCAGAGCCGCTGGGCAAGCTTCGCCGGATAGAAACGCTCTCGCCAATGGCGGTAGATCCAGCCCGAACAGCCGATGCGGATGGTTCCGGTCATGGGCCTCGAAACGGAACGGCGGCGAAATCGTTTCCTGCCGAAAGGAGACTTCATGCGCCGCTTCGGATTGATTGCCGTCATCGTCGTCACCGCGCTGATCAGCTGCGCGCTCACCAGCGCGTTCTGGATGGTCGCGTTCAACCGGGGTCCGGTGCCGGAAGGAGCCTCGGTCGCTGCTCCGGCCGCCCCGCCGGACGGGACACCCAGAGCGGACTTGGTCAAGGGACCGACCGGGCTCGCTATTCCCGTTGCCGGGATTCAGGGCAGCGAACTTTCCGACACCTACACCCAGTCGCGGGCCGGTGGCGCCCGGGTCCACAATGCCATCGACATCATGGCAAGCGCCGGCACCCCCGTTGTTGCAGCGGCGCCGGGCACGGTGGAGAAACTGTTCTTCAGCGCTGGCGGCGGGGGCATCACCGCCTACGTTCGGTCGCCCGACAAGGCCTGGACCTATTATTATGCGCACCTGCAGGCTTATGCGCCCGGGCTGCGCGAGGGACAGGTGGTGAAGCAGGGCGATGCAATCGGCACGGTCGGCGCGACCGGCAACGCCAATCCGGCCGGACCGCATCTCCATTTCGCGATCAACAGGATGGCGGAAGGAGAGGATTGGCACGAGGGCACACCGATCAATCCCTACCCGCTGCTTGCGGGAAACGGGCCTCGACGCTAAAGCCGCCGCGGCTCTTTTCCAACTTGTGAGACACCCATGAAGATCAGCGGCGTGGACATTCGTCCCGGCAACATCATCGAATATGAAGGCGGCATCTGGCGCGCTGTGAAGATCCAGCACACTCAGCCCGGCAAGGGCGGCGCCTACATGCAGGTCGAGATGAAGAACCTCATCGACGGCCGCAAGAACAACGTCCGCTTCCGTTCGGCCGAGACCGTGGAGCGGATCCGCCTCGACACCAAGGATTTCCAGTTCCTGTTCCGCGACGGCGACATGCTGACCTTCATGGACAAGGAAACCTACGAGCAGATCACCTTGCCGACCGACCTGCTCGGCGATGCCGCCGCCTTCCTGCAGGACGGCATGGATGTCGTCATGGAGCTGTATGACGAGCGCCCGATCAGCGTGCAGCTTCCCGACACCATAGAGGCGATGATCGTCGAGGCCGACGCCGTGGTGAAGGGCCAGACCGCTTCTTCCTCCTACAAGCCGGCGATCCTCGACAATGGCGTGCGTGTGATGGTGCCGCCGCATATCGGCAGCGGCACCCGCATCGTCGTCGACGTCTACGAGCAGACCTACGTGCGTCGCGCGGACTGAGGTTCCGTCCTCTCCCCTTCAGGGGAGAGGCAAGCGAGCGAAGCGAGCAAGGAGAGGGGAAGTCGGAGATCAGTGCGCGCTTTCGAAGGCTGGCGTTACCTCCCGAATCCTCCTCTCGCTACCCTCTCCCCTGACGGGGAGAGGAAATTGGAGCACTCCATGCCCCTGATCGTCGAAAAGCCTGCCGATTTCCACGCCGACCGGCCGTGGGGGGCCATGGATCTCGCCGAGATCGAGGGCGCGACGGCCCGGCTTCATTGGACCGACTCCGATTATCAGTGGCACGTCAACGACGGCACCGAAGTGTTCGCGGTGCTGTCGGGCGCGGTCATGATGCACTACAAGGTGGACGGCGCCGAAAAGGCGGTCCGCCTGGAACAAGGGGCGATCTTCGTCGCTCACATCGGCGAGGAGCATGTCGCGCGCCCGCAAGGGGAAGCGCGCATCCTCGTCATCGAGAAAAAAGGCAGTATCTGAAATGGTTTCCCACTCCGGCCTCATCACCGTCATGCAGCGCGCTGCCCGCAAGGCCGCGCCGCGGCTGCGGCGCGATTTCGGGGAGGTCGAGCAGCTCCAGGTCAGCCGCAAGGGACCGGCCGACTTCGTCTCCATGGCCGACAAGAATGCCGAGCAGACGATCGTCGACGAACTTCGCCATGCCCGCCCCGACTGGGGCCTGATGCTGGAGGAGGGCGGTACGGTCGAGGGCGACCCCGACAAGCCGCGTTTCATCGTCGACCCGATCGACGGCACCACCAACTTCCTCCACGGAATCCCGCATTTCGCGATCTCGATCGCTGTCGAAGATCCACGTGGGGCCGGTGGCAAGCCCGAAATCACCCAGGCGCTCGTCTATCAACCGCTGACCGACGAGAGTTTCTGGGCCGAAAAGGGCAGAGGCACCTGGCTCAATGAGCGCCGCCTGCGAGTCTCGTCGCGCCGCGACCTTGCCGACTCGCTGATAGCGACCGGCATTCCGTTCTTCGGCCACGGTCAGCTGCCGCGGTTCCAGCGCGTTCTCGAGGCGGTTGCACCGAACGTCGCCGGGATTCGCCGCAACGGATCGGCCGCGCTCGACCTCGCCTGGGTCGCCGCCGGACGGTTCGACGGCTTCTGGGAAGAGGATCTTCAATATTGGGATCTCGCCGCCGGAATCCTGCTGGTCCGAGAGGCCGGCGGCTTCGTCACCGATTTCCGCGGCAGCGATGCGGGGATCGCCAAGGGGCAGGTGCTGGCCGCCAACGACCAGCTTCATTCCAAGCTGCACCGGCTGGTCGCCGGCGCGCTCCGCGCCTGATCCCTGCCGGAGCCGCGCTTGGGCGCCCATTCGGGGCGCCCGGGTTCATTCGGTATAGCCGATATGCTCCTCGAACTGGTCGAGCACGCTGGTCCAGTATTCGAGGTTATCGGTGAACAGCGCCTTCGACATGCCGCCGTCATCGAGATCGACGTCCATCTGGATGATCGGATCGCCCTCTCCATCGAGGTAGGCGCGGCCGAAACGCTGTGACTTGTTCCAGGCGTTGATCTTGTCGAGCGACAGCGTCTCGTCGAGATCGTAGCTCGAGTGGAACTGAACGGTCGCGCAATCCTTGTGGTTGGTGCAATTGTAGAAAAGGATCTTGAAGGTGCTGCCGTCATGCTTGCTGGTGATGATCGGATCGCCGGCGCCGTCGCTGCCGAGTTCCGCCGGATAATCCAGCCCGGTGAGGATGCTCACGATGCTGCCGGGATCGCGTGCCTGGACCATCTGGGCGGCGGCCGGCACGGCGCTTGACGTGATCACGAGCAGCAGCGCCAGAAGCTTGGTTTTCATTGCGATTTTCCCCCAATTCGAAGCCGCAAGGCTGTTCGTCCTGTGAGAAGCTGTCAATGGGGGTGAAGAGTGTTGCGGTGCTCCGATCCCTGTCCTAGAAGCCGCCGCAACCTAGCCCCCTGGAGAGTCTCGATGGCGTCCACCGCCGCCGAATATCTGCCCATCCTACTGTTCCTTGCCGTCGCACTGGCGTTGTCGCTCAGCTTTGTCGTCCTTCCGATGATGGTTTCGAAGCTGACCGGTTCCGCCAATCCGTATCCGGACAAGCTTGCCGAATACGAATGCGGATTTCCGGCGTTCGAGGACAGCCGTGCGCAGTTTGACGTTCGCTTCTACCTGGTCGCGATCCTGTTCATCATCTTCGATCTCGAAGCCGCCTTCCTGTTTCCCTGGGCGGTGTCGCTCGGCTCGATCGGCATTGCCGGCTGGGCCGCGATGATGATTTTCCTCGTCGAGCTCACCCTCGGCTTCATTTATGCCTGGAAGAAGGGAGCGCTCGAATGGGAGTGATCCTCGACCCGCGCCACGAGAACGCCCGTCCGGCCGATCTCCAGCAGCCGGACCCGAAGTTCTTCACCGAGCTCCAGTCGGAAGTCACCGACAAGGGCTTTCTCGTCACCTCGACCGAGGATCTGTTCCAATGGGCCCGTACCGGCTCCTTGTGGTGGATGACGTTCGGGCTCGCCTGCTGCGCCGTGGAGATGATCCACGCCAACATGCCGCGCTACGATCTCGAGCGGTTCGGCGTGGCGCCGCGCGCGTCTCCGCGCCAGTCGGACGTGATGATCGTCGCCGGCACGCTCTGCAACAAGATGGCGCCGGCACTACGCCGGGTCTACGACCAGATGTCGGAGCCGCGCTACGTGATCTCGATGGGCAGCTGCGCCAATGGCGGCGGCTATTATCATTATAGCTATTCAGTGGTCCGCGGCTGCGATCGCATCGTGCCGGTCGACATCTATGTGCCGGGTTGCCCGCCGACGGCGGAAGCCCTTTTGTACGGCGTGATGCAGCTGCAGCGGAAGATCCGCCGCGTCGGCACGATCGAGCGTTGATCGGCATGAACAATTCCGCTCCCCGCATCGCGCCGCGCGACGGCATTATCGAAGAGGTGACCGCCGCGCTCGGCGACATCCTCATCGAAGCCAAGGATGCCGTCCAGGAAGTGTCGCTCACGGTCGCCCGTGAGAGCATCGTCGAAGTCTGCACGATGCTTCGCGATCGCTTCGGCTATCAGCAGCTGATGGAAATCGCCGGCGCGGACTATCCGAGCCGCGAAGAGCGGTTCGAGGTCGTCTATCACCTGCTTTCGGTCACGAAGAACCACCGCATTCGGGTTCGCGTCACCACCGACGAGGACAAGGCGGTTCCTTCCGTGACCGGAATATGGCCGGTCGCAGGCTGGCTCGAGCGCGAAGTGTTCGACATGTACGGCGTAATTTTCGAGGGCAATAACGACCTTCGCCGGATCCTCACCGATTACGGCTTCCGCGGCCACCCGTTCCGCAAGGACTTCCCGCTCTCGGGCTATGTCGAGCTGCGCTATTCCGAAGAGCAGAAAAGGGTCGTCTACGAGCCGGTCCGCCTGCCGCAGGATTTCCGCGCATTCGACTTCCTCAGCCCGTGGGAAGGTGCGGCCTACATCCTCCCGGGTGACGAGAAGGCGCAGGAAGCACCGGGTGCGCCAACCCCGCTCAAGGCGGACGAGATCAAGAAATGACCATCGCCTCCCCAGAGATGTCGCACGCGCAGGAGATCGCCCGTTCCGGCGCGACCGAGAGCAAGATCGCGAATTACACGATCAATTTCGGCCCGCAGCATCCAGCCGCGCACGGCGTGCTGCGGCTGGTGCTGGAGCTCGACGGCGAAATTGTCGAGCGCGTCGATCCGCACGTCGGCCTGCTTCACCGCGGCACCGAGAAGTTCTGCGAGAACAAGACCTACATCCAGTCGATCCCGTATATGGACCGGCTCGACTACGTGTCGCCTATGTGCATGGAGCACAGCTATGTTCTCGCGATCGAGAAGCTGCTCGGCATCGAAGTGCCGCTGCGCGCGCAATATCTGCGCACCTTCTTCGCCGAGCTGACCCGCGTCTCGAACCACCTGCTCAACATCGGCAGCCACGTGATGGACGTCGGCGCGATGACTCCGAACCTGTGGTTGTTCGAGCCGCGCGAAGACATCATGAACTTCTACGAGCGGGTGTCCGGCGCCCGGATGCACGCCAATTATTTTCGGCCCGGCGGTGTCCACCAGGATGTTCCGGCCGGCTTTCTGGAAGAGGTCAATGTCTGGCTCGACAAGGGCCTGCTGCCGATCTTCGAGGACGCGATCAGCCTGGTCGCCGACAACCGCATCTTCAAGCAGCGCAACGTCGACATCTCGATCGTCTCGAAGGAAGATGCGCTCGCCTGGGGCTTCTCCGGCCCGATGATCCGCGCCGCGGGTATCCCGTGGGACCTGCGCAAGTCGCAGCCCTACGATGCCTATGACCGGGTCGAGTTCGACATCCCGGTCGGCACCAAGGGCGATTGCTACGACCGGCTCATGGTCCGCGTCGAAGAGGTTCGCCAGTCGGTGCGGATCATGAAGCAGTGCATCCGCGACATGCCGGAAGGCCCGATCGCCTCGCTGGACCGCAAGGTCGTGCCGCCCAAGCGCGCCGAGATGAAGCAGTCGATGGAATCGCTGATCCATCACTTCAAGCTCTATACCGAGGGCTTCCACGTTCCGGCCGGCGAAGTCTATGTGGCCACCGAAAGCCCCAAGGGCGAGTTCGGGATCTATCTCGTCTCGGACGGCACCAACAAGCCGTACCGGGTGAAGATCCGCCCGACCGGGTTCAGCCACCTCCAGGCCATGGATTTCATGAGCAAGGGACATATGCTCGCCGACGTAACCGCCATTCTCGGCTCGCTCGACATCGTCTTCGGGGAGATCGACCGCTGATGGCCGACATCCTTCCCACCTCCATCGACATCGACGAACTCCGCGCCCGTTGGGGTTCGTTCGCCTGGACGGCCGAAAATGCCGACAAGGCGAAGATCGTGGTCGGCCGCTACCCGCCGGGACGCCAGCACAGCGCGATCATTCCGCTGCTCGATCTCGCCCAGCGACAGGTCGGCGCCGAGACCCGGACCCAGGGCTGGCTGCCGGTTCCGGTGATCGAATATGTCGCCAAGCATCTCGATATGCCCTACATCCGGGCCTACGAGGTCGCGACCTTCTACACGATGTTCAACCTGCGCCCAGTCGGTCGCTACCATGTCCAGGTCTGCGGCACGACGCCGTGCATGCTGCGCGGATCGGACGACGTGTTCGCAGCCTGCAAGGCCAAGGGCCTCGCCAAGGGCCAGACCACGGCCGATGGCCTGTTCACCTTGAACGAGGTTGAGTGCCTGGGTGCCTGCGCCAACGCGCCGATGGTCCAAATCAACGACGACAATTTCGAAGACCTGACCTTCGAGACCACCACTGCGTTGCTCGAGGCGCTCGCCCGCGGCGAGTCTCCGACGCCGGGGCCGCAGGGCGTCAACCGGCGCACCAGCGATCCGGAAGGTGGGCCGACCAGCCTCAAGGAAATGGTCCTCGAAAATCACGATTACCGGGAGAAAGCGGAGTGACCATCAATCCGCTGGCGGACAAGGACCGCATCTTCACCAATCTTTACGGCTACCAGGATTGGGGCCTGAAGGGCGCCCAGGCGCGTGGCGACTGGGACAATACCGCGAGGCTGATGCAGATCGGCCAGGACGCGATCATCGACGAGATCAAGGCGTCGGGCCTGCGCGGCCGCGGTGGCGCCGGCTTCCCGACCGGCATGAAGTGGAGCTTCATGCCCAAGGAGCCGACTCCCGGTCGCCCTAATTTCCTGGTGATCAACGCCGACGAATCCGAGCCCGGATCGTGCAAGGACCGCGAGATCATCCGCCACGATCCGCACAAGCTGATCGAAGGCGCGCTGATCGCCGGCTTCGCGATGCGCGCGCGCGCGGCCTATATCTACATTCGCGGCGAGTTCATCCGCGAGGCGGAGACGCTGTTCGCCGCCGTACAGCAGGCCTATGATGCCGGCCTGCTCGGCAAGAATGCCGCCGGTTCAGGCTATGATTTCGACGTCTTCGTCCACCGCGGGGCAGGGGCCTATATTTGCGGCGAAGAGACCGCGATGCTCGAGAGCCTCGAAGGCAAGAAGGGCATGCCGCGGCTGAAGCCGCCATTCCCGGCCGGCGCCGGCCTCTACGGCTGCCCGACCACCGTCAACAACGTCGAATCGATCGCGGTCACGCCGACCATCCTCCGTCGCGGCGCCGCATGGTTCAAGAGCTTCGGCCGCGAGAAGAACGAGGGCACCAAGCTCTTCCAGATTTCCGGCCATGTGAACAAGCCGTGCGTCGTCGAGGAGACGATGTCGATCTCGTTCCGCGAGCTGATCGACCGCCACGCCGGCGGCATCCGCGGCGGGTGGGACAATCTCCTCGCGGTGATCCCCGGCGGATCGTCGGTGCCGCTGGTGCCGGCGAACGAGATTATCGACGCGCCGATGGACTTCGACGCGCTGCGCGATCTCAAGTCCGGTCTCGGCACTGCAGCGGTGATCGTCATGGACAAGTCGACCGACGTCGTCCGCGCCATCGCCCGCCTCAGCTATTTCTACAAGCATGAGAGCTGCGGTCAGTGCACGCCGTGCCGCGAAGGCACCGGCTGGATGTGGCGAGTGATGGAGCGCCTCGTCGAAGGCAATGCCGACATTTCCGAGATCGACATGCTGTGGGACGTCACCAAGCAGGTCGAGGGCCACACCATCTGCGCACTGGGCGACGCCGCGGCCTGGCCGATCCAGGGCCTCATCCGGCATTTCCGCCCGGAACTCGAGCGGCGGATCATCGCGCGTCAGGGTCAGCTGGAGGCCGCGGAGTGACACGGCCTCGTGCCCTTCTGATGTTTGCACTTGGCGGGATGCTTTTGGCGACGTCCTCGGTCGGGGTCGCGCAGCGCCTCGGCACGCGCATCGGCCGAGAAGCCGAGCAGAAGGACGGCCCGGTTCTCATCAATCAGATCGCGGAATGCGTGGTCGATCGTCAGCCGGGATTCGTACGCAGGTGGCTTGGACTTCTGCCTGGCAGCGTTGCCGAAAGGGCGCTGATCAAGGGCATGACAGAAGACATGTCGACATGTCTGGACTCACCGGCTTTGGTCATGGACGGTAAGCAAATCGGTTTCAAACCGGCAACTTTGCGCCGTCCGGTTGCGCTCGCCTACGTGCGCAAGGAACTCCGAACTGCCGGGCAGGGGCCTGCGAGGGACGTTGCTCCGTGGTTCGCTGCGGCGATTGCGGCGCAACCGGCTGGAGAGAAGATCGATGCGACGTCAATCGCTGTCCAGGATTTCGGCCATTGTATTGCAACAAGGGCCTGGGGCGATGCCCTTGGCCTGCTTGCGGCCGAGCCTGGCAGCCCTGCGGAGCGGGGAGCGATCGCACGGCTGAAGCCCGTGCTCGGGCCGTGCCTCACGGCCGACGTCAAGCTCACGCTCACCGTTCCCACGATCCGCGAAGTTATCGCGGAGCCAGTTCATCACATTCTGTCCGACGCGCCCGCAACCGCGGCCGCTGCGCAGCGATAACGAGAACAGCATGCCCAAGGTCAAAGTCGACGGCGTAGAGATCGAGGTTCCGCAGGGCGCGACCGTCCTGCAGGCGTGCGAGCTCGCCGGTAAGGAAATCCCGCGCTTCTGCTATCACGAGCGCCTCTCGATCGCCGGCAATTGCCGGATGTGCCTGGTCGAGGTGAAGCCCGGGCCGCCCAAGCCGCAGGCGTCGTGCGCATTGCCGGCCGCGGAAGGCCAGGAAATCTCGACCATGACCCCGGACGTCAAGAAGGCGCGCGAAGGCGTGATGGAGTTCCTGCTGATCAACCATCCGCTCGATTGCCCGATCTGCGATCAGGGCGGCGAGTGCGATCTGCAGGATCAATCGATCGCTTATGGCCGCGGCCACTCGCGCTTCCACGAGAACAAGCGCGCGGTGACCGAGAAATATATGGGGCCCGTCGTCAAGACGGTGATGACGCGTTGCATCCAGTGCACGCGCTGCGTCCGCTTCGCCGAGGAAGTCGCCGGAGTCGAGGAGATCGGCGCGGTCGGCCGCGGCGAGAACATGCAGATCACCTCCTATCTGGAAGGTGCCGTCACGTCGGAGCTTTCCGGCAACGTCGTCGATCTCTGTCCCGTCGGTGCGCTCGTCTCCAAGCCCTACAGCTTCGAGGCGCGCCCGTGGGAGCTGCGCAAGATTCCCGGCATCGACGTGATGGACGCGGTCGGCACCAACATCCGCATCGATCACCGCTTCCGCGAAGTCATGCGTGCGCTTCCCCGCCTTAACGAAGACGTCAACGAGGAGTGGGCGCACGACAAGACCCGGCATGCCGTCGATGGCCTCGTCCGCCGCCGGCTGGACCGGCCGTGGATCCGCCGCGAAGGCAAGCTCCAGCCGGCGACCTGGGCCGAGGCGTTCCAAGCGATCGCGGCACAGCTCGACGGCGCGACCGGCGACCAGGTCGCGGCGATTGCCGGCGATCTCCAGGATCTGGAATCCATCTATGCGCTGAAGCAGTTGCTGCGCGCTTATGGCTCCAGCCTCCACGAAAGCCGCCAGGACGGCGCCCGATTCGACGTTTCGAGCCCGGCTGCCTATCGCTTCAACGCGACCATCGCCGGCATCGAGACGGCTCCGGCGATCCTGCTGATCGGCACCAATCCGCGCTGGGAAGCGCCGCTGGTCAACACAAGGCTCCGCAAGGCCGTCAAGGCCGGGGCGCGGGTGTTCCGGATCGGTCCGCCGGTCGATCTCACCTATCCGGTCATCGATCTCGGCAGCGATCTCTCCGCCCTCGGCAATCTGCCGCAGGAGGTGCGCGACACGTTCTCTGACAAGGAGAATGCGGCCGTCATCGTCGGAATGGGCGCGCTCGTCCATGAGGGCGGGTACGAGGCGGCGCGGGCTGCCGCGGCCGCGCTCGGCGCCAGCTTCAACATGCTGCACACCGCTGCCGCCCGCGTCGGCGCGCTCGACCTAGGCTTTGCCACCGACGGCGGCGTCGATGCGATCCGGGCGCGGGCAGGGGGCCTCAAGGCGCTGTTCCTGCTCGGCGCCGACGAAATGGATACGTCGGCCTTCGCCGACACCTTCACCGTCTATATCGGCACCCACGGCGATCGCGGCGTGCGCCACGCCGACGTGATCCTGCCGGCCGCCGCCTATACCGAGAAGCATGGCACCTACGTGAACCTCGAGGGGCGGGTGCAATTTTCCGAATCCGCGGTTCACGCGCCGGGCGAGGCGCGCGAGGATTGGACGATCCTGCGGGCGCTGTCCGACGAAGTCGGCAAGACGCTGCCGTTCGACGATCTCGGCCAGCTCCGCAGCGCGATCGCCGCCGAGTTCCCGCATCTCGGACAGCCGGGCCTCACGGTGTTCCCGGCAGTGGCTGGCGGAGCAGGGGCGGGGTCTTCGGTCACGGGCGAGATCGTCTATCCGATCGAGGATTTCTATCTGACCAACCCGATCGCGCGGTCGTCACCGACCCTGCAGCGCTGCTCGGCCGAGATCCTGCACGGCCAGGTGTTCGAGGAGGCGGCGGAATGATGCCGCTTTCAGACCATTTCACCCGTCATCCTGGCGATTGCCGGGGTCTCGTGGAGGCCGCACCGACTTCTTGTCCTGGAATTCCGGCGCGTGCCGGGATGACGGAGTAAACGATGACTGCTTGGTTTCAGGGACTTCTCGGCTACGGCTTCGGCTGGTTCGTCGCGACCCTCATTCTCGTTCTCCTGATCGCACTGCCACTGATGCTCGCGGTGGCGATGATCATTTACGCGGATCGCAAGATCTGGGCGGCGATGGCGCTGCGCCGCGGCCCCAACGTGGTCGGACCGTTCGGGCTGCTGCAGAGCTTCGCCGACGGCCTCAAGGTCTTCCTGAAAGAGACGATCATCCCGTCGGGCGCCAATCGCGGCCTGTTCATCATCGCACCGATCCTCACCTTCACGGTGGCGCTGATCGGCTGGGCAGTGGTGCCGTTCGGCGACGGCATGGTGCTGGCGGACATCAATGTCGGCCTGCTCTACATGCTCGCGGTATCGTCGCTCGGCGTCTACGGCGTGATCATCGCCGGATGGGCGTCCAACTCCAAATACCCCTTCTACTCGGCGTTGCGCGCGGCCGCGCAGATGGTGAGCTACGAGGTCTCGGTCGGCTTCGTGCTGATCCCGGTGATCCTGTGGACCGGCTCGTTCAACCTGTCAGACGTCATTGAGGCGCAGCGCAGCCACGTCTTCTTCTTGAACGGCTTTGCGTTCAATCCGCTGCTGTTCCCGCTGTCGATCATCTTCCTGATCTCGGCGATGGCCGAGACGGCGCGCGCGCCGTTCGACCTGACCGAGGCGGAATCGGAGCTCGTCGCCGGCTACCAGACCGAGTACAGCTCGATGAGCTTCGCGCTGTTCTGGCTCGGCGAATATGGCAACGTGCTGCTGATGTGCGGCATGACCGCGGTGCTGTTCTGGGGCGGATGGCTGCCGCCGGTCGACTGGGCGCCGCTCTATTACGTGCCGGGGATCATCTGGTTCTTCGCCAAGATCCTGTTCTTCTTCTTCGTGTTCAGCTGGGTGAAGGCGACCGTGCCGCGGTTCCGTTACGACCAGCTGATGCGGCTCGGCTGGAAGATCTTCCTGCCCATCTCGCTGCTGTGGGTGTTCCTGGTTTCGGGCTATCTGCTCGCCACCAAGGCGCAATGCCCGACCGACGCGGGCGCGCTTGCCTCGATCCGCACCGACGATGAGGCCGATCGTTTCATGCCGTCCTGCCGCAGCCACATGCCGAACCTCGGAGGCCGCGACCGCGCGGCTGGAGATCACCAATGATCGCCCATTACATTAAGTCGTTCACGCTCTGGGAGTTCGTGAAGGCGCACTGGCTGACCTTGAAATATTTCTTCAAGCCCAAGGCGACGATCAACTACCCGTTCGAGAAGAACCCGATCAGCCCGCGCTTCCGCGGCGAGCACGCGCTGCGCCGCTACCCGAACGGGGAAGAACGCTGCATCGCCTGCAAGCTGTGCGAAGCGGTCTGCCCGGCGCTTGCGATCACGATCGAAGCCGAACCGCGCGAGGACGGCAGCCGCCGCACCACGCGCTACGACATCGACATGGTGAAGTGCATCTATTGCGGCCTTTGCCAGGAAGCCTGCCCGGTCGACGCTATCGTCGAGGGGCCGAATTTCGAATTCGCGGTCGAGAGCCGCGAGGAGCTTCTCTACGACAAGGCGAAGCTGCTCGAGAATGGCGACAAGTGGGAGCGGGCTCTGGCCGCGAACCTTGCCGCCGATGCACCCTACCGCTAATCCGCCCCCGAATCTGAAGGGCCCGACAAGAACGTGATCCAAGCCTTCGCCTTTTACCTGTTCGCGGCGATCGTCATCGCCAGCGGGGTGCTGACGATCGGCGCCAGGAACCCGGTGCACAGCGTGCTCTGGCTGATCCTGGCCTTCTTCAACGCCGCCGGGCTCTTCCTCATCCTTGGGGCCGAGTTCATCGCGATGCTGCTCGTCATCGTCTATGTCGGTGCCGTCGCGGTGCTGTTCCTGTTCGTCGTGATGATGCTCGACGTCGACTTCGCGGAGCTGCGCGCCGGCGTCGCCCGCTACTGGCCGTTCGCGACCCTGCTGGCGCTGGTGCTGCTGGCCGAGATCGTGTTCGCGCTTGCGGCCTGGAATGCCGGGACGATCGTTGCCCCGAAAGCCTCGCCGACGATGCAGGACGTGTCCAACATCGAGCTGCTCGGCCGAGCGCTCTACACGCGCTACGTCTACATCTTCGAGGCGGCCGGTCTCGTCCTGCTGGTCGCGATGATCGGCGCGATCGTGCTGACTCACCGCCAGCGCAGCGACGTCCGTCCTCAGCGCGTGTCGGATCAGGTCCGCCGCCGTCCGGAAGATGCCGTCGTCAACATGCATCCGGGCGTCGGCCAGGGAGTCGAGCTGTGATCGGGTTAGGCCATTATCTCACCGTCGGCGCGATCCTGTTCGTGCTGGGCGTGTTCGGCATCTTCATCAACCGCAAGAACGTGATCGTCATCCTGATGGCGATCGAGCTGATCCTGCTGTCGGTGAACATCAATCTCGTCGCCTTCTCCGCCTTCCTCGGCGACATGGTCGGCCAGGTCTTCGCGATGTTCGTGCTCACCGTCGCGGCGGGCGAAGCCGCGATCGGTCTCGCCATTCTCGTCATCTACTTCCGCGGCCGCGGCACCATCGCCGTCGACGACATCAATCAGATGAAGGGCTGATCAAGACGTGCAAATACAGCTCCTCGTCTTTCTGCCGCTGCTCGCCGCCATCGTCGCGGGCCTCGGCAATCGCTTCATCGGCAATTTCGCCGCGAAGCTCGTCACAACCGGCGCTTTGTTCGCGTCGTGTGCGCTCGCCTGGCCGATCTTCATCGCTTTTCTGGCCGGGGCCGCGGAGCCGGGTGTCTACCCCGTGCTCTCCTGGATTCATTCCGGCGATCTCAACGTCGATTGGTCGCTTCGCGTCGACGCGCTGACCGCGGTCATGCTCGTGGTGGTGACCACCGTCTCGGCGCTCGTCCACCTCTATAGCTGGGGCTATATGGCGGAGGATCCGTCGCAGCCCCGCTTCTTCGCCTATCTGTCGCTGTTCACCTTCGCGATGCTGATGCTGGTGACCGCAGACAATCTGGTGCAGATGTTCTTCGGCTGGGAAGGGGTCGGTCTCGCCTCCTACCTGCTGATCGGCTTCTGGTATCACAAGCCGTCGGCCAACGCCGCGGCGATGAAGGCGTTCGTGGTCAACCGCGTCGGCGATTTCGGGTTCAGCCTCGGCATCTTCGCGGCTTTCCTGGTGTTCGGCACGGTCTCGATCCCCGAGATCCTTGCCGCGGCGCCGTCGTTCGGCGGATCGACGATCGGCTTTCTCGGCCTGCGGATCGATACGCTGACCCTGATCTGCATTCTGCTGTTCATCGGCGCGATGGGCAAATCGGCCCAGCTCGGCCTCCACACATGGCTGCCGGACGCGATGGAAGGCCCGACGCCGGTGTCGGCGCTGATCCATGCGGCGACCATGGTCACCGCGGGCGTGTTCATGGTCTGTCGGCTGTCGCCGCTGTTCGAGCAGAGCCAGACGGCGCTCACTGTCGTCACCTTCGTCGGCGCCGCAACCGCGATCTTCGCGGCGACGGTGGGCACGGTGCAGAACGACATCAAGCGCGTGATCGCCTATTCGACCTGCTCGCAATTGGGCTACATGTTCTTCGCCGCGGGCGTCGGCGCCTATGGCGCGGCGATGTTCCACCTGTTCACGCACGCTTTCTTCAAGGCGCTGCTGTTCCTCGGTGCGGGATCGGTGATCCACGCGATGCATCACGAGCAGGACATGCGCTTCTATGGCGGCTTGCGTAAGCACATCCCGCTGACCTTCACCGCGATGACGCTGGGGACGCTGGCGATCACCGGCGTCGGCATCATCCAGGTGGCGGGCCTGCCGAGCTTCGGCTTCGCCGGCTTCTTCTCGAAGGACGCGATCATCGAGAGCGCCTTCGCCAGCGGCACCACCGCCGGCGGGATCGCCTTCGTCATCGCGATCGTGGCAGCCTTGCTGACCAGCTTCTACAGCTGGCGCCTGGTCTTCCTCACCTTCTTTGGCACCCCCCGCTGGATCCAGTCCGAGCATATCCAGCATGCGCTTCACGATCATGGTCACCATCATGACGATCCCGCGGCGGAAGATGCTGGCCACGATACTCGGCCGCACGAAACACCCGCGCATGCGGTGAAGGAAGGCACTGGCGGCTATCATCCCCACGAGAGCCCGTGGTCGATGCTCGTGCCGCTCGGCGTGCTTTCGCTCGGCGCAGTGTTCGCTGGCATCGTCTTCCACGAAGCGTTTATCGGGGTCGAGGGCGGAGAGCATTTCTGGCGCGGCAGCATCGCGTTCGACGAGCATCTTGCGCACGCGATTCACGAGGTCCCGCTCTGGGTGAAGCTCGCGCCGGGCGTGGTGATGATCGCGGGCTTCCTAATCGCCTGGTTCGCTTACATCCGCGATACGTCGATCCCGGGCCGCTTCACCGCGCAATGGGGCGTCCTCTATCGCTTCTTCTACAACAAATGGTATTTCGACGAGGCGTATAACGTGCTGTTCGTGAGGCCCTCCGTCGCGCTAGGCCGCATCTTCTGGAAGAAGGGCGACGAGGCGACAATCGACCGCTTCGGCCCGAATGGCGCCGCTGCCCTGGTGAAGGGCGGCAACGTTCTCACCGGGCGGCTTCAATCCGGCTATCTCTACACTTATGCGCTGGTGATGCTTCTCGGCCTCGCCGCCGCCGCGACCTGGGCGATGGCACGATGACCGGCATTCTCTCGCTGATGCTGGCGGTGCCGCTCGTCGCCGCGCTGGCCTGTCTGTTCGTCTCGGCGAGCGGAGCGCGCTGGATTGCGCTTGCCGGCACGCTGATCGATTTCGCGCTCGGTATCGTCCTCTGGGCCAATTACGATATCGGCGGCGCTCAATGGCAGTTCGTCGAATATGCGCCGGTCTTCTCGCGCTTCGCATGGGCGCTCGGCATCGACGGCATCGCATTGATGCTGATCATGCTGTCGGTGTTCCTGATGCCGATCTGCATCGTGGCCAGCTGGACCTCGATCGAGAAGCGCGTGCCCGAGTATATGGCCGCGTTCCTGCTGATGGAGACGCTGATGATCGGCGTCTTCATGGCGCAGGACATATTCCTCTTCTACATCTTCTTCGAAGCCGGTCTGATCCCGATGTTCCTGATCATCGGCATCTGGGGCGGTGCGAACCGGATCTACGCGTCCTACAAATTCTTCCTCTACACGCTGGTCGGCTCGCTGCTGATGCTGGTCGCGATGCTGTGGATGGTGAACTTCGCCGGCACGACCTCGATCCCGAAGCTGCTCGCAACCGATTTCCCGGCGCAGGCACAGACCTGGCTGTGGCTCGCCTTCTTCGCATCTTTCGCCGTCAAGATGCCGATGTGGCCGGTGCACACCTGGCTCCCCGACGCCCACGTGCAGGCGCCGACCGCGGGCTCGGTGATCCTTGCCGGCGTGCTGCTGAAGCTCGGCGGTTACGGCTTCGTGCGCTTTTCGCTGCCGATGTTCCCGGAAGCCTCGAACGAGTTCTTCTGGTTGGTAATGGGCCTGTCGATGGTCGCCATCGTCTACACCTCGCTCGTCGCGCTGGTGCAGAACGACATGAAGAAGCTGATCGCGTACTCGTCGGTCGCCCACATGGCGTTCGTGACGATCGGCATCTTCGCCTTCAATCGCCAGGGGCTCGAGGGCGCGTTGATCGTGATGCTCAGCCACGGTCTCGTTTCGGGCGCCTTGTTCCTCTGCGTCGGCGTGATCTACGATCGGCTGCACACCCGCGAGATCGACCGATATGGCGGGCTTGCCAACAACATGCCGGCTTATGCCGTGCTGTTCCTGCTGTTCACCATGGCTTCGGTCGGTCTGCCGGGCACCGGCGGCTTCGTCGGTGAGTTCCTGAGCCTGATCGGATCCTACCGCGCGAGCAGCCTTGTCGGTGCGGTTGCAACCACCGGGATCATCCTCGGCGCCGCCTACATGCTCTACCTTTATTGGCGCGTCGCTTACGGCACGAGCCGCAATCCCGACGCGGCCGCGATGCCAGATCTGAACGCGCGCGAGCTCGTCAGCCTGGGAGCGATTGCCGCGGTGGTTCTCTGGATGGGTATCTATCCGGAAAGCTTCCTGGCGCCGATGCGCAACGACGTCGGCCTGCTGATGGCCCGCGTCGAGCGTGCCGCACCATCGGGCGACGCCCACCTCGCCAAATCTTCCAACGTACCGGCCGCCTCTGCGGCGCACGAAACTGCCGCTGAAGGAGCGCATCACTGATGGGCGAGTCGCTTGCGCTCACTCTGCCTGAGATCATTCTCACCGTCGGCGCGATCGTGCTGATGCTGGCTGCCGCATTCGCCGGCGATCGTCACGCCCGCACCATCACCTGGGCCGCGATTGGCGTGCTTGCGCTCGCTGCGGCCTGGGTCCCGGGAATCGCCACGGCCGGCGGCGTTGCGTTCGACGGACTGTTCGTCGCCGACAGCTTCGCCGCGTTTGCCAAGGTGCTGGTCTATATCGCCGCCGCGGCGGCCCTGGTCGCCGCCAATGGCTGGTTCGGCCGTGCCGGTGACTATCGCGCCGAATATCCGGTGCTGATCCTGCTTTCGAGCATCGGCATGGGCATGATGGTCTCCGCCGGCGACCTCCTGACCCTGTATGTCGGCCTCGAGCTGCAGAGCCTTGCGGCCTATGTGCTCGCCTCGTTCCAGCGGACCGACAATCGCTCGGCCGAAGCCGGCCTCAAATATTTCGTGCTGGGCGCGCTTGCCTCGGGCATCCTGCTCTATGGCGTTTCCCTCCTTTACGGCTTCACCGGCTCGACCCTGTTCGGCGACGTCTCGGTAGCGCTTCAGAATGACGGGGTGTCCACGGGCGAGCTGTTCGGCATCGTCTTCGTGCTCGCCGGAATCGCCTTCAAGGTGTCGGCCGTGCCGTTCCACATGTGGACTCCGGACGTCTACGAAGGTGCCCCGACCCCAGTCACGGCCTTCTTCGCGTCGGCGCCCAAGGTCGCGGCGATGGCGCTGCTCACCCGGGTGGCGATCGAGGGCATGGGTCCGGCGACGTTCGAATGGCGGCAGATCGTGATCTTCATGGCGCTTGCCTCGACGATCCTCGGCGGTGTCGCCGCGATCGGACAGCCGAACATCAAGCGCCTGCTGGCCTATTCATCGATCAACAATGTCGGCTTCGCGCTGATCGGCCTCGCCGCCGCCAACCGCGAAGGCGTCTCCGCGATCTTGTTCTACATGGCGGTCTATGTCGCCATGACGGTCGGTTCGTTCCTGATCGTTCTGCGCATGCGCGACGAGGCGGGCGAGCCGGTGGAGACCATCGCCTCGCTCTCCGGACTGTCACGCACGAACAAGCCGCTCGCCGCGGCGATGGCGATCTTCATGTTCAGCCTTGCCGGCATTCCGCCGCTGTTCGGCTTCTGGCCGAAATTCCTGGTGTTCGATGCGGCGGTCCGCGCCGATCTCACCTGGCTGGCGGCGGTCGGCATCGTGACGTCGGCGATCAGCGCCTTCTACTATCTGAAGATCGTCAAGACGATGTATTTCGACGAGCCGGCCCCGGCTTATGGTCCCACTGCCGACGTGCCGCAGACGATCCTGATCGCGGCTGCCGCCCTGTTCGTGTCCCCGCTCGGCTACCTTGCAATCCCCTTGATCCAGCCTTTGGCCGACAACGCGGCCAGCGCGCTCTTCTGACCGACAGGGCGGCGGGGGAACCCGCCGCTCTTCTTCTTCGCGGGACTGGTGCTTTTCAGCCCCAGGAACGGTGGCTATTCGGCGCTGCATGCTGATCGATATTCGCACGGTTGCCGAAACCGGTTCGACCAACGACGACGTCGCCGCACGCGCCGCTGCCGGTGCGGAGGAGGGGCTGTGGCTGCGTGCCGAGCAGCAGAGCGGTGGCCGCGGGCGGCAGGGCCGGGCATGGCGCTCGTCGCCCGGAAATCTGTACGCCAGCACCCTTGTCCGCCTGCGCAAGGGTGATCCACCGCCGCCAAGCCTGGCGCTGGTCGCCGTGATCGCGCTGCACGAGGTGGCCGGAAGTTATGCCGGAGCGCGCAATGTGCGGATCAAATGGCCCAATGATCTGCTCGCCGGCGGGGCCAAGCTGGCCGGCATCCTCCTGGAACGCGCCGCCGATGCGGTCGTGATCGGGTTCGGGGTCAATCTCGCCCACCATCCCGGTGATCTCGAGCGGCCGACGACCAGCCTCGCCGCCCTGACCGGGGTGGTGCCCGAGCCGGGCGACTTCTGCCAATCGCTTGCCGAGGCCTTCGCGCGCTGGGTGGGCGCGTGGCGCACGGCCGGGCTGGCGCCGGTTCGGGCGGCCTGGCTTGCGGGCGCCCACCCGATCGGAACGCTGCTCTCGACAGCTGTAGGGGAGGGCAGGTTCGAGGGGTTGGACGAAACCGGGGCGTTGCGGCTGCGGGCCGCAGATGGAGTGATCCGGACGATCCATGCAGGGGACGTGTTCCTGGTGTGAGGCGCGGGCACGGAGTCCGGCGCAGCCCCTCCACCAACCTGAAGCTCGTTCCCCTCACCGTCTCGGGGAGGATCTTGAGTGGGCGCGGGGCGGATTTCGCAAAGCGCTTTCGCAGGGGCGGCTGACGCACTAGGGCTGTCGCCATGCTGCTTGCCATCGATGCCGGGAACACAAACGTCGTCTTCGCTCTGCTGGAGGACGGAGTGGTCCGCGCGCGCTGGCGGATTGCAACCGACCCGCGGCGCACCGCCGACGAATATGGCGTCTGGCTCCACCAACTGATCGCGCTGCAAAATTATCCCCGCGACGTGGTCGATGCCGTGATCATCGGCACGGTGGTGCCGCGCGCGCTCCACAATCTGGAGGTGCTTGCGACGAAATATTTCGGCGTGGAGCCGCTGGTTGCGGGGGTGCCGCCGGCGGATTGGGGGATCGAGCTCGACGTTGCCGAGCCGCGCAGCGTCGGCGCGGACCGGGTGGTCGACGCGATCGCCGCCCATGCGATGCATCCGGGCGACCTCATCGTCATCGATTTCGGCACCGCCGCCACCTTCGACGTGGTCGATTATACCGGTGCCTATAAAGGCGGCATCATCGCGCCGGGCATCAACCTGTCGCTCGACGCGCTGGTCACCGCCGCCGCCAAGCTGCCGCGCATCGCGATTCAGGCGCCGGAAGACAATCTGTCGGTGATCGGCCGCACCACCGAGGATCAGATGCATATCGGTATCTATTGGGGCTATGTGTCGATGATCGAGGGGCTGGTCGCGCGGATGAAGGCCGAGATCGGCCGTCCGGTGAAGGTCATCTCGACCGGCGGCCTCGCCACCTTGTTCGATCGCCACACCAATGTCTTCGACGAGATCGAGCCGGATCTCACCATTCAGGGGCTCGCCTTGCTCTGGAAGCGGAGCGTTGGCGCGGCCTGATTCCAGGGGTAGGGACGTCCGTCCTCGCCCGACATCCCAATGACGTCCGGAACGAATGCGGCCAGTTCCGCTTTCGCCACTGGGACGATGCGAAAGACACCAAGATGAAACCCGGCAAAGAGCTTCTCTTCCTGGCCCTCGGCGGTTCCGGTGAGATCGGCATGAACGTCAACCTCTATGGCTGCGACGGCAAGTGGATCATGGTCGATCTCGGCATGACCTTCGCCGATCCCGGCTATCCCGGCATCGACCTCGTCCTCCCCGATCTTGCCTTCATCGAGGAACGCCGCAAGGACCTGCTCGGAATCGTGCTCACCCACGGACACGAGGATCATATCGGTGCGATTCCGTACATGGCGGCCGATCTCGGCGTACCGTTGTACGCCACGCCGTTCACCGCTGCTCTGATCGCCGAAAAGCTGCAGGAAGAGGGACTGACCGACGAGGTCCAGGTCAAGGTCATCGACATTGGCGGTACCGGCCGGATCGGGCCGTTCGGCTTCCGGTTCGTGCCGCTGGCCCACTCGATTCCCGAAGGCAATGCGCTGCTGATCGAGACGCCCTACGGCAAGATCTTTCACACCGGCGACTGGAAGCTCGACGAATTTCCGCAGATCGGCGATCCCGCCGATGCCGAGCAACTGATCAAGGTCGGAGACGAGGGGATCCTCGCGTTGGTCTGCGACTCGACCAACGTCTTCCAGGAGGAAGCGTCGGGATCGGAAGAGGAGGTTCGCAAGGGGCTCGACGAGGTGATCGCCGCGGCCGAGGGCAGGGTGCTGGTCACGACCTTCGCTTCCAACGCGGCGCGGCTCAGCACGCTCGGCAAGGTGGCGCAGGATACGGGGCGTCAGGTGTGCGTCGCCGGACGCTCGCTCGACCGCATCCTGCGGGTGGCGCGGAGCGTAGGCTACCTCACCGACTTCCCCGAGACGGTCGATTTCGACGAGGCGATGGCGCTGCCGCGCCGCGACGTGATGATCATTGCCACGGGAGGGCAGGGCGAAGTGCGCGCGGCGCTCGCCCGAATCGCGTTCGATCAGCACAAGATCAAGCTCACCGAGGACGATCTTGTGGTCTTCTCGTCCAAGCAGATTCCCGGCAACGAGATGGCGATCGGCCGCATCCAGAACGAGCTTGCCGGGCGCGGCATCCGCATGATCACCGATCGCCAGGCGAACGTTCACGTTTCCGGACACCCCGGTCGTCCCGAACTCGCCGCGATGTACAAGTGGATCCGCCCCGAGATCATCGTGCCGGTGCACGGCGAGATGCGGCACATGGTCGAGCACAAGAGGTTCGCGCTTGAGAAAGGCGTGCCGCGCGGGATCGTACAGAAGAATGGCGACGTCGTGCGGCTTGCGCCGGAGGGGCCGCGCAAGCTTGGCGAGGAGCGCGTCGGGCGGCTGATTCTCGACGGCGACGTCATCTTGTCGGCCGACGGCACCACCATGAACGCACGGCGGCGGTTGAGCTATAATGGCGTGATCTCGGTCGCGATCGCGATGAATGACGACGATCGGGTGAAGGGCGACGTCGAGATTGCGATCGAAGGCCTGCCGGTGGAGGAGGATCGCGAAGCGTTCCTCGAGGAAGCCTGTGCTGCGGCCTCGTCCGCAGCCCGCAAGGGGGCGAAGACCGAGGACAAGCTGCGCGAGGACATTCGCCTCGCCGTGCGCCGCTGCGCGACGGAATGGACCGGCAAGAAGCCCGTCGTGAACGTGCTCATCGTCCGGATCTGACCATGAAGGTCCAGTCAATCCTGGCGATCTATATTCTGTTCTGGACGATGAGCCTGTTTCTCGTCCTGCCATTCGGGGTTCGCACGGCCGAGGAAGAAGGGACCAGGGCAGCCGTCGGCCATGCCGAAAGCGCGCCGCACCGGTTCAGCCTCGGCAAGGCCGCGATCCGGGCGACGATCCTTTCGGCCCTCCTGTTCGGCATCTTCTACGCCAACTATCTGTTCGGCTGGGTAACGCCGGACATGCTGGATTGGACGCGGTAGGCGCTTCGTCAGCCATTTTCCCCGACCCGGATTTCCGGGAGAGGTTGGGGGTGGGACCTGCTTCCTTTGAAAAGAGAAGATGCGGCTGCGCCGCGCCAGCCATTGATCCCCTCCCGTGAATCCGGAGGGGGAGAGCGCTTGTGAAGGGTTCTCGCGATCCTACTTGCGGATGCGATCGATGGCCTGGGCGAGGGCGACGTAGAGCTTGCCCATGTCGCTCGACAGCATGGTGACCCCAAGCGGGGTGCCGTCACGATCGGCGAGAATGCGGCGGAGCATCGCTTCGAAATCGTGGATGTAGCGGTTCACCTGCTCGCGGAATTCGGCGTCGTCGTCATAGTGCCGGGCGATCTCGCGGGCCTCTGTGGCCTCGATCAGGCGCACGGCACGGCGGGTGAAGACTCCGCGATCACCTTTGAGATAAGCGGCCCAGGCGCTGTCCGTGACGTCGTTCGACAGGATCTTGGTGACGTCGATCGCGGTCGAATTGAGCGATTCGATCAGCAAGGCGACCCGACGGGAGAAGTTCTCGCTCTCTTGGTCTTCGCGCTCCTTGCGCCCGTCCTGGATCCGCTCTTCGACGGCGGCGGCGGTTTCGCCGAGGACCAGCATCTGCCGGGTGAGGCGCTCGGAGGCGGTCCGCGCCGAGGCGACCGCACGCTCCGACACCAAAGCAAGCTCGGCCATCTGCCGCTCCACGGTAGCAGCGATGGCGTCGGTGAGCGCCTGCCGGCCGGCGTCGCCGAGCGCCTCGGCGCTCGCGGGGATGACCGACGCGATCGCCTCTCGGGCGCGCTCGGCAGCCTGGTTGGCGGTCTCGCGAACCCGCAGCATCGCCTCGACGAGCTCCGGACCGGTCTCCGCGGCGATACGGGACGCAGCCTCGCGGGCCTGGGCGGCCGCTGCACCGAGCGCGGCCAGCTTCTGCTCGCCGCCGCTCGTGCCTTCGTCGATCCGCGCGAGCAGGGATTCGAGAGCATCACGCTGGCGGGCGACCGCCGCTTCCGCCGTCTCCACCCGTTCCGCGGCCGCGGTGGCGGAGGATTGAACGGTTGCGACGATCGGCGCGAGTGCAATTGCGGCTTCGCGGGTGCGGCCAGCCTGATCCTCGACGCGGGCGAGCGCCGCCGGAAGATCCTCGCCGAGCTGCCGTGCGACCCCGGTGAGCATCTCCGACATGTCGCGGGCGCTGCCGATCAACGATTCGCTGCTGATCTTGCCGGCGCCGAGCTCGGTGATCAGCTCGCGGGTGCTGTCACGAACGGCCTGAACCGCCGCGCCGAGCTTCTCGCTTTCGGCCCCTCCGGTGCGGCCGAGCTGCGCGAACCAGTCGTCGAGTTCCGCCAGCTCCTTGGCGAGCCCGGTGACGAGCGCGTGGCTCGCCGCATCCTGGGCCGAAAGATGCCCGGCAAGGCCCTCGACTTTCCGGGAAAGCTGATCGAGGCGCTGCGACAGATTGCGGGTCGCATCCTCGCCGGCGCGATCGAGGGCCGCCTGGGTCTGGGTGATCGTCGCCAGCACCGCGACACCCTGCGCGTCGAGCGCTGCACGGGCGGCATCCAGCGCTTCGGTCGCGCGAGTCATCGCGCTATCGACCGAGGCGGTCATGCCGGTGGCTGCCTCGGCAATGCTTTCGGCAGCGGCGGTGCTGCTGCTTTCGATCCGGGCTACATGGGCCGACAGGCGCTGCGCGGCGCCGCCGAGAATATCGTCGGCCTCGCGGCCGCGAGCGGAAAGGGCGGCCAATTGCGCTTCGAGCGCGCCGGCTTGACTGTGCGCGGTGATGCCTGCGTCCTTCATCGCCTCGGCGACCCCCCGGGCCTGGGCCTCGGCCCTCGGGAGATCATGGAGGAGGACGCCGATGTCGACCTTGGCCGATGTGGCGGCGGCATCGAGCGCCGCTGCCTTGCGGTCGAGCGCCGCGGTTTCCTTCGAAAGATAGTGCGTAACCCGACCGAGGCGATCGGAGGCCTCGTCGCCAAGCGACATCAGCCGCTCCGCTTCGCCCCGCAGCCGCGCATGATTCTCTTCGATCCGGGTGGAGACGATCGACAATACGCTTTCGAGCGCGGTGCTTTCGGCGCGCATCGTGGAGACGGCGCGGCCGAAGCGCTCGGCCTCCCGCCGCGGCGTGCGGCCGAGCCAGATCCATAGCAACGCGAGCAGCACCAGCGGCGCACTGATCGTGGCAATCGCAGAGACTATTGTCTGCAGCCCGACTGCGGGCCGGGCGTCCAAGAGCGACCAGCCGGCGACCGCGACCCACGCAAAAGCGAGCAGCAGGAGCAAGGCTCCGAACAGCTGGCGCCCCGGCTGTTCCGCCGGAAGCTCGGCAACATCCTCCCCCGTGACGCCAGCCGCGCCGATCCAGTCGGCGTCGGCCCTTTCGGCGCCCGTTTCGTGGATTTCGTGCGCGCCACCTTCGGGCTGCGTCTCGGCTCTGTCTGCCCCGGTCATGTCGGTGAGTTTATCACCATTCGGCGCGCAGGGAAGGCAGGAAGGTTACCGGGCCTTAACGGTCTGGCGCGTAAGCCGGGCGCATGGCTTATGATCCCGGTGCCCTGAACGCCTCCCTCGCCGCTGCTGTCGGCAGCGACATGGGCCTGATGCGCGAACTGCGCGATGCCTTCGTCGAGAGTGCGGCACGGCAGGCCGATCTGATGGGTCGCGCCCGATGCGATGCCAATTGGGAGTTCGCGGCCTCGCGGCTCAAGAGCCTTGCGGCGAGCTTCGGTGCGGTCGGGCTGATGGGCCTTGCCGACGAGGCCCTGCAAGGCGCGCCCGGCGATCCGGTGGTGCTTCGCAAGCTCCGGGCCGCGATCGAGGATTTCGCCGCCACTTGATCGCAGCCCGGCGTATCGGCTGCGCCCGATGACGCCGCAGGCCGGTTTAGCCTTTGCGAAGCGCAGCTCCCTTTACTATCCCAGCCCGATGGGCGGGCACCGAATTTGACGCTGGCAGCACTGATCGCGGCCTATCACGAAGCCGACGAGGCAGGCGGCGGCCTGCGCGCGACACTGCCGCTCGCCGGACGGACCCTGCTGGAACGGCAGGCTCGGCTCGCTGTCGCCGCGGGCGCCGACCTGATCGTCGTCGCCGTCGAGCGGGTGCCGCCGGATCTGCTCGCCGCAATCGATCGGCTGCGAGGGCAGGGGATCAAGGTCGCGGTCGCCCGCAATGCGATCGAAGCGGCGGAGGCCGTGCATCCGCAGGATCAGCTGCTGATCATGGCCGATGGGCTGATCGCCACCGAGACCCATATCGAGCGGCTCACCGCCCTCGGCGGATCCGCGATCCTGACCGTGCCCGACGTGCGGGTCGACGATCGATACGAGCGGATTGACGCGCACAGTCGTTGGGCGGGGCTTGCCCTGCTCGATGGAGAGACGCTGAAACGGACCGCCGCCATGCTCGGCGAATGGGATCTGCAATCGACCCTGCTGCGCCGCGCCATCCAGGCCGGGATCCGGCAGATGTCCGTGCGCGGTGAGCCGGTCGACGATCTTCTCACCATCGCCGAGCGCGGTGATGACCTTGCGGCGCTTCAGCAGCGGCTTTTCGAGGGCGCGGGGGCGCAGCGGAGCGACTGGGTATCGCGCTATCTTCTGGGCCCGCTGGAGCAGGCCGCCACCCGGCGCCTCATGCCGACCAACGCGACGCCGGGCATGCTCGGTCTCGGCGCCGCTTTGCTCACGGCGTTCGCCGCCTTGAGCTTCGCCTCCGGCTGGCTCCTCACCGGCATGGTGTTCCTGCTTCTGGCAACGCCGCTCGACGGTATCGGGGAGCGCCTTGCGTCGCTGCGGATGCAGGACACCGTTTCGGACAGCTGGTGGGCGACGTTCCTGCCCGGGATCGCTGCCGCCGCCTTGGTCGCGTTGGGCTTTGCCCTGGCCGGGACCGGCACCTGGGGTTTCATCGCTCTCGCCTTCGCCATCATCGCCTTCACCGTCGCGCTGCGCACCGAGGCCGCCGGCCGCGACATCCCGCGCAAGCTCTGGCTGGCCGAGCGCAAGGGCATGAGTTGGCTGCTGCTTCCATTCGCGGCCACTGGCCTGTGGGGGACCGGCCTCACCCTATTGGCGCTCTACGCCGGCGGCAGCTTTTTCTGGGCGCAGCGTCATGTTCACAAAGCCGCTTCCGCACCGTAGCTGCCGTGCTGCAGATCGGGAGGACGGGACTGCCGGGAACACACGCAAGACGAAGGATAAACCGCTTCCGGCCGTGGGCAGGAGATCGGGATCGCCCCCAGCCTGATTAGCGGCCCCTTAACTCTGTTGAGGGTACAGGCAGGCGATGTCCGATTTGCGGCCGAGCGGGAATGATCTGGACGGCGCGGCGCAACTGCTCGCGTCGGCCCGCATGCGCGTGTCGGCCGCGGCATCCGATCTCGCCATTCCCGCCGATCTGCGGCTTACCGAGCGCCAGCGGGCGACACTTGCGACACTGCTTCCCCGGCTGCTGCGGACGATCGAGGACGAACTTCGTTCGATCGTCGCGGAGGCATTCGACAACGATTCGCTGCGCGGCGCCCTCTCGTCCGCGCACCTCGATATCGCCGGTCCCATCCTTGCGCGTTGCCGCGCCGCCGAGGATCCTTTGCTTGTCACCACCTTGCTCCGGCGCGCCGAGGAGCACCGGCTTCATCGGACCGGCGGTGGCGCCGACAACGCACTGCTGATCGATCTTGCTGGCGACACGGACGCCGAGATCGCCGGAGAAGCGATGGCCCTGCTGATCGCACACAGCGGACGCTTTGATCCCTTCCAGGAGCCCGTGCTGATCCGATCCGATCTTCCGGCAGAGCTTGAGCACCAGCTCGTCTGGACCGTGGCCGCGGCACTTCGACACTATGTCGTCGGCCAGCACGAGATCGGACCCGGAGAAGCTGACGAAGTGCTCGCCACCGCCGGACGCCGGTTGTTGGCCGCCTATGACGAAGGCGACACGCTCGACGCGCATTGCCTGCGGCTCGCGCGCGCGCTCAGCGGTGCCGGCAAGCTCGACGATGCGCTGACCGCCCGTGCGCTCACGGATTCGGGACTTTCGCTGTTCCTCGCCATGTTGTCGGTGCGCACCGGGCTTGATACCGCCGCCGTCTGGGAGATCATGTCGGCGCGCGACAATCGCGCTATGGCCTTTTTATTGCGTGCCGCGGGCGTGGCGCGCGAGCCCGCCGGTGCTATCCTCTTCGCCCTAACTCGTGACGAAGTGGCGCTCGTGCCCCAGCTCGACATCTATGACGGCTCGAACCGGGCGCAGGCGCAACGCCTGCTCGCTCTGTGGCGCGCCGATGTCGGCTATCGCAACGCTGTGGCGAGGCTCGGCACATGAGCGTCGTTCGCGGGCGGGTCGACAGCGAGGGACGGCTGGTCGAGGCGGAGCCGCGTCTGCTTGCGCTTCAGCAGAATGCGGGCGGCGAGCCGGGCGGGCCGTTCGCGGTCCCGCAGATCGCCGCTCTGGCACGATTGGCCCGTCGCCTGGGCATCACCATCTCCCGCGCGGCGGTGGCGGCGGATGGCGAATCAGATATCGATCTGTGGGTGCGTGCGGTTCCGCTCCAGGACGGTGTCGATCTTGCGCTGTCCGGTTGGTCCGAACGCCCGCCGCGGGCCCCGGCGTCGAGCTCGGAGGCCGAGCGTCAGGCGGATTTCCTGCGCGCCGCTGCGGACTGGATGTGGGAAACGGACGTTGCGCTGCGGCTCACCGCCGTGTCACCTCCCGCCGCCGCCGCGTCGGGGCAATCGCCCGCCGATCTGCTGGGGCAGCCGCTCACTCGCCTGTTCCGGCTCGAGGAAGATACTGGAGGGGAGTTGCCGCTGCTCGCGGCACTTGCCGAGCAGCGCCGCTTCGAAGGCCAGATCGCGCAGCTGCGCGGCGGGAAGGAGGGCCGCTATCGTCTCGCCGGCGTGCCGCTGATCGACGGTGCAGGACGCTTTGCGGGTTTTCGCGGGTCGGCAACCAGCGTAGGTGAAGCTGCGGCACCCGAGCCGCTCTCCACCGAGTTCCATCCCGGCGAAAGCGGAGCTTTCTCCGAACGGCTCGACAAAGCGCTGCGGACGCCGCTGGCTCACATCATCCGCAATGCGGAAGCGATCGGCGCCCAGCCCGAAGGCCCACTGCGAACCGATTATGCCGGCTATGCCGAAGACATCGCCGCCGCCGGCAGGCATCTGCTCGCCCTCGTCGACGATCTCGTCGATCTCCAGGCGATCGAGCGCGCCGACTTTGCCCCCGAGCAGGAGGAGATCGACCTCGCCGACGTGGCACGCCGGGCTGCCGGCCTGCTCTCCGTCCGAGCCGCCGAGCGCAGGGTGCGCATCGACGGGCCGGCCGCGACGGACGTGCTGCCCGCCACCGGCGAGTTCAAACGTGCGCTGCAGATCGTCATGAACCTGCTGACCAACGCGATCCGCTACACGCCCGAAGGCGGCAGCGTGTGGGTGCGAACCGACCGGGAGGGCGACCTTGCCGTCCTCGTCGTCGCCGATCAGGGCAAGGGCATCGCCGCGGAGGACCAAGCCCGCGTGTTCGAGAAGTTCGAGCGCGTCGACCCTTCGGAGCCGGGCGGAACCGGCCTCGGCCTCTATATCGCACGCCGACTCGCGCGCGCCATGACTGGCGATCTCGGCGTTGAGTCGGCGGCCGGCCAAGGTGCGCGGTTCACCTTCATGCTTCCGTTTCGTGCCGGAGAATGACTGTAGCGAATTGATCTAAAGCAACCTTTCGCGCGCGACGGAGTGCCTTTTCGGCGGGCCAATTCGTATCCTTGCGCATACAAGCCGCTCGCAAAGCCATGGAATCACGTGTATATAGTTCGCGGGGACGGGAGATGGTCGCCGCCATGGCGGACCGTCGGCGAGGCGCTCCGGATCCCTCCGGGGCGCTTCGTTTATGAGCCGGCGGTGGTCACGTCCCGGATGCCCGGGCGCACCGCAGCTCCAGATGCGCAAGTCCAACCGCCATTCCCTGCCGAGCCTCGTCAGATCGAAAAAGTTTCTGAACCTCACAATTTCTCGGGAACCCCTTTTGGGGGCGGCCGTTCTCTATGCACCCCCCCGCTGGTAGTCACACCCCCCCCCCCCCCCCGAGTGACTGCCACCAAGCCCTGGCCGGAAACGGCTGGGGCTTTTACTTTTGGAGCTGGTTGAAGCTTCGATGACGCGGGGCAAGGGTGCGGGAGTGAGGCCTTGCTCCCCGGTGCCTGCGAGAGGGGGGGCTTGGCGCTGTCCTGTCGGATGACGAGGCTGGGCGCCGCAGACGCCGGTTGCCTTCGCCTCACTCCCGCCCACGCCGCCCGAATACCGGGGCGGGTGGTAACGCTGAAATCAATGGCCGCTATGCGTGCCTTGGCCCGAGGCAGCGTGCGACGTCGTCGTCGGCCGGGCGTGCTCACAGGTCACCGCCGGATTGAACGGCTTGAACATGCCGGCCGGATTGTCCCGGAACAGCCAGACGTGCAGATCGTAATGCGGCTCGAAGCCGTGGGCCTCGTCGGTGGGGGTCCCGGGGTCGTCCGCCATGTGATCCCATGAGACACCCTGGAATGTAGGCGCCAGGCTGTTGCCGGCAGCCTTCCAGGCCTTCTCGAACACGACGTTCTCGACCGCGATCAGCTCGAGCTCGCCTTTGGCGTTCGGCTCGTAGACCAGCACCGAAGGCTGAGAGAAATCCGTGTGGACGGTCCGGCCGCTGATCCGCGCGCCCGGTGCGCTGTCGATCCCAAGGCGGTCGGGGCGGAAATAGTGGATGCCCATGCCGCCGAGCTCGCTGGGACGGCCCATATGGGCAGCGACGTGGCACGAGTTGGTCGGATCGGCCATATAGCCTTCGGCGAGTGCTATCTTGACGTCCTTGTAGCGCTCGGTGGCGGCGCGGACTTCATCGAGCGACGGCTCGGGGGGCGCGGCGGCAGCAATCGCCAGAGCGGCAGCAAACAGCATCACATCCAATCCTCTTCACCAGGGTCCGGACGTGCCGGCTGATGGGAAGGTTCTGCGCCGGCTGCGTTGCAGCCCGATGCCGGGGGAGACGGGAAACGGTTTCAAATGTTACAGAAACCAGAGAGATGGACTTCTACCCTCCAGCACTTCAATCGTGGACATCGATCTGGAACGCGGGTGCGCGGGCACGATGGGCAGGCGACGGGGTGCCGAAATCCGCGCGACGCCTCTCCACCAGGCGATCTCTGATCCACTGCGACATTGCCGACGCCTCGCGCGTGCATGATGGTGACAGGCGAGACGCGCTGTTCCGTTCCCGGCGCCGGCTGCTGATCGGCACCGCCGTCGCGGCGGAATGCTTCTTTCTCTACCGCATTGCCGATGGCGGCGTCGGCGCAATCATCGTGGCAATGCTGCCGTTCCTGCTTGCGCTGGCGATCGCGGCCGGGCCAATCGAGCTTGCCAATCATCGGCTAGAGGCCCGGGCCCTCGACCGGATCGCCACCGAGGCCGGCTTCGAATTCGAGAGGGACACGATGACCGGTCGCTTGCATCGCGAGTGGCCGAGTCTCCTCTTCTCCAATGCCAGCGAAAAGGTGGCACGGGGGCTTTCCGCGGATGTGGAGCGGGCATTCGCCGGCCTCGAGTCCGTTGCACGCATCGTCGGCAAGAAACGAAAGGCGGACGCCCGATCGGGGCGCCCGCCTTTCGTGAGTCTAGGAGCGGTTTCGCCTCAGCGCTGATCGAGCGGAACGTAATCGCGCTGCGGGGAGCCGGTGTAGAGCTGGCGCGGGCGGCCGATCTTCTGCTCGGGATCCGAGATCATCTCGTTCCACTGCGCCACCCAGCCGACGGTGCGGGCGAGGGCGAACAGTGCGGTGAACATCGACGTCGGGAAGCCTATCGCCGACAGGATCACGCCGGAATAGAAATCAACGTTCGGATAAAGCTTCTTCTCGATGAAATATTCGTCCTTGAGGGCGATCTGCTCGAGCTCGCGGGCGACGTCGAAGATCGGATCAGTGACCCCGAGTTCGTTGAGTACCTCTTCCGCGGTTGCCTTCATCACCTTCGCCCGCGGATCGAAATTTTTGTAGACGCGGTGACCGAAGCCCATCAGCCGGAACGGATCTTCCTTGTCCTTGGCGCGGGCGATGAATTCGGGAATCCGATCGACCCGACCGATCTCGCGGAGCATGTTAAGCGCGGCCTCGTTGGCGCCGCCATGCGCCGGGCCCCAAAGGCAGGCGATGCCGGCCGCGATGCAGGCGAACGGATTGGCGCCCGACGAGCCGGCAAGCCGGACGGTCGAGGTGGACGCATTCTGCTCGTGATCGGCGTGAAGGATGAAAATCCGCTCCATCGCGCGCTCGACGATCGGATTGACCTCATAGGTTTCGGCCGGGACGCCGAACGTCATGCGCAGGAAGTTGCCGGTGTAGGAAAGCTCGTTCAGCGGATACATGAACGGCTGGCCAACCGAATATTTGTACGCCATCGCAGCGATCGTCGGCATCTTGGCGATCAGCCGGTGGCTCGCGATCATCCGCTGCTTGGGATCGGTGATGTCGGTCGAATCGTGGTAGAAGGCGGAAAGCGCGCCGACGACGCCGCACATGATGGCCATCGGGTGGGCGTCACGCCGGAAGCCGCGATAGAAGGTCGCGAGCTGCTCGTGCAGCATGGTGTGACGCGAGATGGTGTAGCCGAACTTGTCGAGTTCGTCCCTGGTCGGGAGCTCCTCGTTGAGCAGCAGATAGGCGACTTCGAGGAAGCTCGAATTCTCCGCCAGCTGGTCGATCGGGTAGCCGCGGTGAAGCAGGACGCCCTGATCGCCGTCGATATAGGTGATCGCGCTTTCGCACGCGGCCGTCGAGGTGAAGCCCGGATCATAGGTGAACGCACCGGTCTGGCCGTAGAGCTTGCGGATGTCGATGACATCGGGTCCGACCGTGCCCTGTCGCACGGGCATGGCGACATCCTTGCCGCCGAGATCGAGAGTGGCAGAATCGTTCGCCATATTAGTCTCCGTCCGTCTTCATCCGGTCCGCGATCCGGGCGAGGCTTTCCTCCCGACCGAGCAGCACCAGAACATCGAATATGCCGGGCGAGGTTGCCCGGCCGGTAAGTGCCGCTCGAAGCGGCTGCGCGACCTGACCGAGCTTGACCTCGGCCGTCTCGGCCACGCTGCGTATGACGGCCTCTGTCGCCTCGGTGCTCCACTCGTCAAGCGCGGAGAGTCCCGCATGAATACGGGCGAGCAGCCCGGGCGCCTCGCCGCCGAGCAACTGCGCGGCTTTCTCGTCCAGGTCGAGAGGACGCTCGCGGTACAGGAAGGTTGCACCTTCAGCGAGTTCATTGAGGTTCTTCGCCCTGGGCTTGAGCTCCGGCATCGCCCTGGCAAGCAGCGCGATTTCGTCATTGTCGAGCCGGGCATCAAGCATCTGCTCTATGCGCGGGGCGACCAGGCCGGCGAGCCGCCCGTCTGAGGCCTCGCGGATGTAATGGCCGTTCAGATTTTCGAGCTTCTTCGTGTCGAAGCGGGACGGCGAGCGGCCGACATTGTCGAGATCGAACCAGCGGACGGCGTCCTCACGGGAGATGATCTCCTCGTCGCCATGTCCCCAGCCGAGGCGCAGGAGGTAATTCGCGACCGCTTCGGGCAGGAAGCCCATTTCGTGATAGTCCATGACCCCGGTGGCGCCATGTCGCTTCGACATCTTGGCGCCGTCCTGGCCATGGATCAGCGGCACGTGGGCGTAGACCGGCTCGGGCCAGTCCATGCCCTTGATGATCGCGAGCTGACGGAAGGCGTTGTTCAGATGGTCGTCGCCACGGATAACGTGGGTGACGCCCATGTCGTGATCGTCAACGACGACGGCGAGCATGTAGGTCGGCGATCCGTCGGAGCGGAGCAGGATGAAATCGTCGATCTCTTCGTTCTGGACGCGGACGACGCCCTGGACTTTGTCGTCGATCACCGTCTCGCCCTCACGCGGTGCCTTGAGTCGGATGACGAAGGGCGCGTCGGGACGCGCCGCATCCGGAGCGCAGTCGCGCCAGGGGCTGTTGATCCGGAACGGCCGGCGCTCGCGAGTCGCTTCCTCGCGCGCGGCGGCGAGCTCATCCTGGGTCATCCAGCAACGATAAGCGTGGCCGCGAGCGAGCAGCTGTTCGGCAACTTCGGCGTGCCGGGCCCAGAATTGCGATTGATAATATTCGTGGCCGTCCCAATCGAGCTCCAGCCAGCGCATCCCTTCGAGGATCGCGTCGATCGCCGGCTTGGTCGAGCGGGCCTTGTCGGTGTCCTCGATGCGCAGCAGGAAGCGGCCGCCATGGTGGCGGGCGAACAGCCAGTTGAACAATGCGGTGCGGGCGCCGCCGATATGCAGGAAGCCGGTCGGCGAGGGCGCGAAGCGGGTGACGACCTCGCGCGGAGTTTGGGTTGCGCTCAAGCGCCATTTCTCCAAGGATGCGGCAATGGCCGCCAGTGACGGATGCGCCCCTAGCATAGCGGATCAGCCGCCACAAAGGGGCTTGGGTGCCCGCTTTGCGGCGCTCCTGCGGTGGCGTCTGCCCCTGCGGCCGGGCACGGCATCGGAGCAACTGGAATCGCTTGCGGATCGCGAGCGCGATCAGCTTCCGTTGTGGCTCCCGGTCGGACTGGGGCTCGGGACGGCGGCCTGGTTCGTGCTGCCGGATCGAAGCGGCTGGACCGCCTTTGCGGCGTTAGCGCTCGGCGGTGTGCTCGCGCCGCTGGCGCTCGCGCCGGGGACACGTTGGGGCAGGGCGCTCGCCATCTTCAGTCTGGCGGCGCTGATCGGCTGCGGCAACATCTGGTGGAAGGCCGAGCGTGTCGCCGGCCCGGTCGTTCACCGCGAGAAGGTGGCGACGTTCGAGGCGGTGATCGACACCGTGCAGAACATGCCGGCGGAGGAGATCGTGCGGCTCGTCGTTCGCCCGACGGACAAGTCCATGCCCCACCGTATCCGGGTCAATCTCGACGACAAGAAGGTGTCGAAGGCGCTCGAGCCCGGCGCCCGTGTATCGGTGCGCGCATGGCTGATGCCGCCGCCGCCGCCGGCCGTGCCCGGCGCCTATGATTTTTCCCGCGCCGCCTGGTTTCAAGGCGTCGGTGCGACCGGCCGCGGCCTTGACGTCACCCTCCTAGTGCCGCCCGCCGAGCGCAGCTGGCGCGCCCGCCTCGCCGGCGCGCGCCAGCGCCTTGCCGATCATATCCGGGTGCGATTGCCGGGCGGCGAAGGCGGTATCGCCGCGGCCCTCGCCACCGGCGACCAGGCCGGCATCCCGGAAGCGGATGCGGAGGCGATGCGGCAATCCGGGCTGGCGCACCTCCTCTCTGTGAGCGGCCTTCACCTCACCGCCGTGGTCGGCGCGGTGATGTTGCTGACCCTCAAATTGCTGGCGCTCAGCCCGGCACTGGCCTTGCGCTTCCGGCTGGTCGTGATCGCCGCCGGCGTTGGTGCGGTGGCAGGCATCGCCTACACCCTGTTCACCGGCGCTGAGGTGCCGACGATTCGCTCGTGCGTCGCGGCGATCCTGATTCTGATCGGCATCGCGCTCGGCCGGGAGGCGCTCACCCTGCGCCTCGTCGCGGTCGGAGCGCTGGTGGTTCTGCTGCTGTGGCCGGAGAGCGTGGTCGGCGCCTCCTTTCAACTGAGCTTCGCGGCAATCGTCGCGATCGTCGTCATCCACGATCATCCTCGCGTGCGGGGGCTGCTGGAGCGGCGGGACGAGGCCAGGCCGCTGAAGATCGGACGCGCGATCCTCGGGCTCATTCTCACCGGCCTTGCGGTCGAGATCGCGCTGACTCCGATCGCATTGTTCCACTTCCACCAAGCGGGAGTGTACGGCGCGCTCGCCAACATCGTCGCCATTCCGCTCACCACCTTCGTAGTCATGCCGGTTGAGGGGCTCGCATTGCTCCTTGATCCCGTGGAGCTCGGCGGTCCCTGCTGGTGGATCGCCGGCAAGGCGCTCGGCTTCCTGCTCTGGCTCGCCCATAGCACCGCCGGCGCCCCGGGGGCGGTTGCGATGCTGCCGGGCATGCCGCGCGGCGCTTTCGGACTGGTGGTCGTAGGCGGCCTGTGGCTGTTCCTGTGGCGGACGCGCTGGCGGTTGTTCGGGCTGGCGCCGCTGCTGGCAGGCGCGATCTGGACCCTGGCGACACCGGCGCCGGATCTCCTGATCACCGGCGACGGTGCCCATGTCGCGATCCGGACCCAGGCAGGCCGACTTGCCATTCTTCGCCCGAAAGCCGGGGATTATGTCCGGGACACATTGTCCGAAAATGCCGGGATCAAGGCGGAACCGATCGAGCTCGAATCCCTGCCCAAGGCGCGGTGCAGCGCCGATCTGTGCGCATCGGAGATCGAGGTGGCAGGCACATCCTGGCGGATTCTCGCGACCCGCTCAGCCAACATGGTTGATTTTGGGCCGTTGCGGAAAGCCTGCGCCGTCGCCGACATCGTGATCTCGGACCGGCGACTGCCGGTCACCTGCGTGCCGCGCTGGCTGAAGGCCGATGCGGCCTTCCTGCGCCGCACCGGCGGGCTGGCGATCAAGCTTGGCGCGAAGCCGGAGGTGCTGACGGTCTCCCAGCTACAGGGCGAACATCCGTGGGCGGCGAAGCTGGCACCGCCGCCGCCGCGCAAACCTACTTGGAAGCGGCGCGGCGGCGAAGCTCCTGGAGCGCCTTGGCGCGGCGCGCCTCGTCCTGCTGCTCGCGAGCCCAGGGCGGCGAAACCGTGAACCGCTCCAACTCTGCAGGAATTCGAGATTGCACGACGACCACTCTCCAACGATGACAACTACGTGACGGCTAATGATAGCGGTATCATAGGCAGGTAAACGGGATGTTTCTACCGTAACTTACCGCAATGTGAACAGACGTTCCGCATTCGCATTGCGCGGCCTTTGCGCCGCGGGGGCCTGCCGCCCTGGCTGGCGCTGCGGCAGCTTCCGGATTATGCGAGCGCCGACACCGGGAGGGATCGTGCCCATCAACCTCATCTGCCTCGATGCCGACGACACGCTGTGGCACAACGAGACCTATTTCCGCCGCACCTTCGGTGATTTTGCGGGCTTGCTGGCGCCCTTCGCGCCCGAGCCTGTCGTGCAGCAGCAACTCGAAGCCGTCGAGCACCGCAACCTTTCGCTTTACGGCTACGGGGTCAAAGGCTTTATCCTGTCGATGATGGAGGTTGCCTCCGAGATTGCCGGCGACGATCTACCCGCCGCCACGATGCGAGACATCCTTGCGCTCGGCCGCGACATGCTGGTCCATCCGATTGAGATCCTGCCCGGCGTGGAGGAGGCTCTGCCACGGCTTGCCGAGCGCGGTCGGCTCATCCTGGTTACCAAGGGGGATCTCCACCACCAGGAGGCCAAGCTCGCCGCCTCCGGAATCGGCGATCTGTTCGAAGGGGTGGAGATCGTCAGCGAGAAGAAGGCGGAAACCTATTCCGGGATCTTCGCCCGCTACCGCGTCTTTCCGGATCAGACCGTCATGGCCGGCAATTCGATGCGCTCCGACATCCTCCCGGCGCTGGAGACGGGAGCCTATGCGGCGTTCATTCCGTTCGAGCTGGTGTGGGCGCACGAGGCCGCCGACGCGCCCGAGCATCACCCGCGCTATCGCGCGCTGGAGAGTTTGGCCGACCTGCCGGACTGGCTCGACGAGCTGGGGTGAAGGCGGCGCTCCGGGGAGCGGACATGGGCGCGCGCCAGCGTGGGTGCATGACGCTGATGTCGAAGGCTTGCCTGAGCGAAGGCCGTAGAAGCAATCCGAGGTGAATGGCGGCGCGTGAAGCTTCATCGCCGGTGGCCGCGAGTGCGCTCGCTTCGCGCCCGATATCCTGCTTAAGGCGGCTGCTGGAGCCGCTGCCTCTATCTCTTCTTTGAGTTGGCTCCCCCGCAACCCTCTCCCACCAGGGGGGAGGGCTGAGGACGGGAGGGCGAGCCTCCACGCTTTCCGCCTATGAAAGAGACCCCGGGGGTTGGGCGGCCGGCGTGGATTGCTCAGCCCTCCGAATGCGGCTCCGATTCGACGGCGGCGATCTCGTTGCCGCTGGGTCGAGAAACTGGAAGCGGCGGCCGCCCGGGAAGGTGAAGATAGGACGGGTGAGGGTGCCTCCGGCTTGATCGACGGCGGACAGCGCGGCTTCGAGATCGTCGACTTCGATCACCGGCAGCGGCGCCTTGGTCGCTTCGGCGGGATCCCCCTGCAGACCCACGTCCGTGTCCCCGGTAAGGGTCGCGGCATAAGTCGGGCCGAACGCGGTCATCGTCCAGCCGAACGCGGCTTCGTAGAAGGACTGGGCGGCAGCGACGTCCCGGACGGGGAGTTCGACATAGTTGAGGCGGGACATCGAAGGAGACTCCTGTTCCTAGCCCTCCCCTTGGTGGGAAAGGCGGGGCGTTGGCGTATCTGGTGCCTCCTCGGGGCCCACCCCCACCCAACCCTCCCTCGTCGGGGGCTTCAGGCGGGTGCAAGTCGAAGCCTCTGTTTCGGCTTTACGAACGCAGCCGTCCAAAGGCCTGCGTACTCCGAGGATGCTCCGTCTCAGTAGCGCCGAAGCAGGCCTGCGAGCTTACCCTGGATGCGGACCTGGTCGGGGCGGTAGCGCTGGGGGTCGTAGTTGCGGTTGGCAGGGTCAAGGCGGATCATTGAGCCTTCGCGGCGGAAGGTTTTGAGGGTCGCTTCCTCCTCGTTGATCAGCGCCACGACGATCTCGCCATCGCGGGCGCTGTCCGCCTTCCGGACGAGGGCGTAATCGCCGTCGAGGATGCCTTCCTCGACCATCGAATCCCCCGCCACTTCGAGCGCATAATGTTCGCCGGGCCCGAGCAAGGCGGCGGGAACGGGGAGGGTGCTCTGACCTTCCAGCGCCTCGATCGGCATGCCGGCCGCGATACGGCCGTGGAGCGGCAACTCGATGACGTCGTTGGCCGGCTGCGGGGCGCTGACCGGCGCCTTGGGCGGGCTGGCAGTGCCCACCTTGACGTCTGGCATGCGGACCACTTCGAGCGCGCGCGCTCGGTTCGGCAAGCGGCGAAGGAAGCCACGCTCCTCGAGCGCGGAGATCAGGCGGTGAACGCCGGACTTGGATTTGAGATCGAGCGCGTCCTTCATCTCCTCGAAAGACGGCGACACGCCCGTTTCGGCGAGCTTGTCGTGAATATAGCTCAGAAGCTCATGTTGCTTGCGCGTCAGCATCGCCTGGCCCTCTGGGAACGAATGAGGAACGTGTAGGAAACAGGTGGGGCCCTGTCAACTCGTTTCACGCGCGGGCCGAATCGGGCGTTTGCGCCGGATCCGTTGTCAGGGATTGCGGCTGAGCTGGATGAAGTTGGCGAGCATGCGATAGCCGCCCTCGCTGGCGACGCTTTCCGGATGGAATTGAACGCCGTGGATCGGCAGCGAGCGGTGCCGGAGGCCCTGGACGGTGGCATCGTCGGCGGTGGCGTTGACGATCAGGCAGTCCGGGACGCTCGACGGTTCGGCAACCAGTGAATGATAGCGGGCGGCGGTGAACGGCGACGGCATGCCCTCGAACAGGCCGCCGCCATCATGGCTGACCGGGCAGGTCTTGCCGTGCATCGGCTTTGGTGCGCGCACCACCCGGCCGCCGAACGTCGCGGCGATCGCCTGGTGGCCGAGACAAATGCCGAGCAGCGGCTTGGCGGCTTCTGCGCAGGCGGCGACGAGGGCCATCGAGATGCCGGCTTCTTCCGGCCGGCCGGGTCCCGGCGAGACCAGAATGCCGTCGGCGCCGTAGGCGAAGGCGTCGGCGACGCTGATGTCGTCGGTCCGTTCGACCCGCACCTGCGCACCGAGTGCGCGCAGATAGTGTACAATGTTCCAGGTAAAGCTGTCGTAATTGTCGACCACTAGGATCCGGGCCGCATAGCGGCGCTTCGGCGCGCGGCTCGCCGTCGGCCGGCTCCGCCGCGTGGGCCGCGCCCACGCGGGAGAGCCGGGTGTCACTGGCCGCCGCCGGTCAGCTGCTTCTTGAGCGCCTGGACCGCTTCTTCGTTGCGCTTGACCTTGGTGCGAGCGCGCACCGCCGCGCTCAGCTGATCGACATATTCGTTGCCGACCACTTCGCTGAACTGGTTCTTCACGCTCGCAATCAGCGCGGCTTCCTTGCTCGCGTCGCCGGGCACGATCTTGTCCAAATAGACGACGAACCAGCCCGCCCCGTTCGGAGCCGGGATGAGTTTGGCCTTTCCGCGGGGCAGGCTGAACAGCATCGCGAGCGGCGGCGGCACCTGCTGGCCCTGTCGAGCGATGTCGATCCGCGCCGCGGTGACCGGCTGAACGCCAGGCAGCTTGACCTGCGCCTCGGCAAACGCCTGGGCAGGCGAAGTTCCGGCGTTGATCTTGGAGAGCAAGGCGGTGGCTATCGCCCTGGCGCGATCGTTGGCGCGGCGGGCGATCAGATCGGCCTTCACCCGGTCGCGAATCTGAGCGACGGGCGGAGCCGCGGCGGGCACGACGTTGGTGACGATCATCATTGCGAAGCGCTCATTGGGCGTGATCGCCTCGACGACCGGCTCGGCATTGGCCTCGACCTCGAAGGCGGTGCGCAGTAGCGGTTGCAGCTCCGGAGTCGGCTGCCATTGTGCGGCGCCCGGCGCAGCACCGGACCCAGTCACCGGCGGAGTCTCCTGGACGCTCAGCTTCTCGCGTTGGGCGATCTCCTGGAAATTGGCGCCCTCGCTGATCGCCGTCTCGATGCGGCCGGCGAGATCGCCGAGCGCCGCGACCGACTTCTCCTGCTCGAGCTTGGCGGCAATTTCCGCGCGCACCGCCTCGAACGGGCGGCCGGCGACGGCTTTGACCTGGTCGACGCGGACCACATGCCAGCCGAGCGGCGAACGAAGCGGACCAACGGTTGCGCCCTCGGCAGCGCCGAACACCGCGTTGGCGACGTTCGGCGCGCTGATCCGGGCATAAGCGTCCCTGCTCTGCTCGCCAACGGCGATGTCGCCCGCGCCGAAGCCGGCCTGCAGCGCCGCGGCGTCGAACGCGGTGCCGGCGGCGATCTTCTGGGCGAGGCTGCGCGCAGAGGCTTCATCGGGAAGCACAACCTGCGACAGCGACCGCGTTTCCCTGGCGCCATAGGTCGCCTGGTCGCGCTTATAGGCCGCCTGGATCTCCGCGTCGGTCGGCTTGGTTGCCGCCGCCACCGTCTCGCGGCCGAACAGTGCGTATCGGATCGTGCGGCGCTCCGGGATCGTATAGCGACCGATATTCTGCTGATAGAAGGTTGCGACCTCGGCGTCCGTCGGTTCACGGCCTGGCCCCATCGCCGCGGCGGGAACGGCGCCGACCAGCCCCGAGCGCTTCTCGAGCAGCAAGGACGCATATTGGGCGGCAAAACCCTGGGGCACGAACACCGAGCCTGCGGCGGGCGCCACCAGCTGGCGCTGGATCAGGCGGTTGGCGACGTCGTCGCGATATTTCTGCTCGCTGACCTTCTCCGATTGGAGGAAGCGCTGAAAGGTGGCGTTGTCGAACTGGCCGGCGAGATTGCGGAAACGCGGATCACGCTGGATCTCGCGCTCCACCATCGCCCGGGTCGCCACCAAGCCCATATCCTCGCCGAAGGCGGTGATGGCGGCCATGTCGATCATCTGATCGACGATGATCTCCAGCGAGCCCTGGCGCAGGAAGGCGGTGAGATCCAGATCGGGCTGCTGCTGCCGGAAGCGCGCGAGCTCCTGCTGGGTGACCTGGGTCACGTCCGCCGCCGTAAGCTTCTCTCCGTCGACCGACGCGATCGCGCCCCCGCTTCCCGCGGTGTCGATGCCGCCGAGCCCGCCGCCGCCGGTGCCGAAGCCGGTGATGACGATCGCGAAGATGCCGATGCCGAGGACGAGAAGCATGAGCTTGGCCACTGGACCGCGGCGGAAGAAGGAGAGCATCTTGTTACCTTGGAAGCTGGTTTTGCGGCAGGTCATAGAAGCGGCGGGGGCAGCGGGCAAGCTTGGCAGCCCGCCCTCCGGTTGGTAGGCGAACGGGAACGATCAGAACAGGAAGAGGGGTAGGCCGATGCATGTCCGCCGCAAGCTCGTTGCCGGCAATTGGAAGATGAACGGCAGCCTCCATCAGCTGACGGAGCTGGGCGCGATTGCTGCAGCGGCCCGCGCCGCGTCCGGGGTCGACGTCGCCATTTGTCCGCCTTTCACGCTGATCGCGTCGGCGGTGGCCCGCGGCGGCGGGATTCCGATCGGCGGCCAGGATTGCCATCATCAGTCTTCCGGCGCCTTCACCGGCAACGTCTCGGCGACCATGCTCAAGGAAGCGGGGGCAAAGCTCGTTATCGTCGGCCACAGCGAGCGCCGCGCCGAACAGCAAGAATCGGATGCGATCGTCCGCGCCAAGGCCCAGGCGGCGCTCGCTGCCGGGCTGCAGACGATCGTCTGCATCGGCGAGAGCGAGGAGGAGCGCATGGGTGGACATGCGATCACCCGCTGCTCGGCACAGCTCGCCGGCTCCATTCCCGAGCTTTCCGGCGACGCTGAGCTGGTCGTCGCCTACGAGCCGATCTGGGCGATCGGCACCGGCCGCACCGCCACCTGCGACGACGTCCGAGAAATCCATGGCCTTGTCCGCAAGGTGCTGGTTGATCGCTTCGGCGACGCCGGCGGCCGCATCCGCATTCTCTATGGCGGTTCGGTACGGGGCGACAATGCGGCCGAATTGTTCGCGGTCGACAATGTCGATGGCGCGCTGGTCGGCGGCGCCAGCCTCAATGCCGAGCAGTTCGTTCCGATCATCGAGGCCGCGGCGCAGAGCTGACCGGAACCATCCCAGCGCGGGACCGCCGCGGTTGAACCTTTGTCCGCGATCGACTAGATCGCGGCACAAATCCCACATCTCCGGCGCGCAGCGGCTCCGCCGCGGTGCGCCCGCTTGAAAGACGTTCGATGTTCACCTTCTTCCTGATCGTCCAGACCCTCGTCGCCGCCGCGCTTGTCGCGGTGATCCTGATGCAGCGCTCGGAAGGCGGCGGCCTCGGCATGGGCGGCAGCCCCTCGGGCCTGATGTCGGCCCGCGGGGCCGCCGATTTTCTCACCCGCGCGACCTCGATTCTGGGCGGTCTGTTCGTGATCCTTTCGATCGTGCTCGCCGGCCTTGCCGCGATCGAGCGGGCGCCTATGAGCATCGATCCCGCGACCGTCGCGCCGGGCCCCGGTCCAGTGGCCCCGGTCGGCGCACCCGTGGCGCCGGCCACCGATCCGCTGACGGGCGCCGCGCAGCGTGCGCCGGCGCCGGCTGCGACGCCCGCGCCAGCACCGTCCAATGGCGCGGTTCCGCTCGCCCAATAACGGCCGTTTCCATCGCAACGCGTTGCATCCGGGGGTGCCGATCATCCCCGGATCGTGACTGGGCATGAAAATAATCCGCCCGCTTTCTGATTCGCGGCCTTGCCCTTGCGCGGTCCGCCCCACTATCCGGTAACTCCCATGGCGCGGTTCATTTTCATCACCGGCGGCGTGGTCTCCAGCCTCGGCAAAGGTCTCATGGCGGCATCGCTTGCCGCTCTCCTCCAGGCGCGTGGCTACAAGGTCCGCATTCGCAAGTTCGACCCGTATTTGAACGTCGATCCGGGGACGATGTCGCCGTATCAGCATGGCGAAGTCTATGTGACCGACGATGGCGCCGAGACCGATCTCGATCTCGGACATTACGAGCGCTTCACCGGGGTCGCTGCGCGCCAGTCGGACAATATCACCACTGGGCGCATTTACCGGGACATCATCACCAAGGAACGACGCGGCGATTATCTCGGTGCCACCGTCCAGGTGATCCCGCATGTCACCAACGAGATCAAGGCGTTCGCGCGGGCCGAGGTCGACGATCTCGATTTCCTGATCTGCGAGATCGGCGGAACCGTGGGCGACATCGAGTCGCTTCCCTTCATTGAGGCGATCCGCCAGCTCCGCAACGATCTCGGGCGTACCCAGACGGTCTCGATCCACACCACGCTCATCCCCTATATCGCGGCCGCCGGCGAGCTTAAGACGAAGCCGACCCAGCATTCCGTCCGCGATCTGACCTCGCTCGGCATCCAGCCGGATTTGCTGCTCTGCCGAGTCGATCGGCCCCTGCCGGACAGCGACCGTGCGAAGATCGCCCAATTCTGCAATGTGCGGAAGGAAGCGGTGATCCCGGCGCTCGATGCCAAGAGCATCTATTCGGTGCCGCTCCAATATCATCGTGAAGGGCTCGACGCCGAGGTGCTGCGCGCCTTCGGTATCGAGGACGCGCCGGAACCGGACATCTCGCGCTGGGACGACATCCTCGATCGCCTGTTCAACCCGCAAGGCGAGGTGACGATTGGGGTCGTGGGCAAGTATGTCGGGCTTCCCGACGCCTACAAGTCGCTGACGGAAGCGCTCGTCCACGGCGGCCTTGCCAATCGCGTGAAGGTCAACATCAAGTGGCTCGACGCGGAATTGTTCGAGGAAGCGGACGTGCCGTCCCATCTTGAGCCGATGCACGGCATCCTCGTTCCTGGCGGCTTCGGCGAGCGTGGTTCAGAGGGCAAGATCGCGAGCGTGCAGTTTGCCCGTGAGCGCAAGGTGCCGTTCTTCGGCATCTGCCTCGGCATGCAGATGGCCTGTATTGAAGGCGCGCGGAACACTGCCGGGCTGCGCGGCGCCAGCACCACCGAGTTCGGCGACACCGAGGAGCCGGTGGTCGGCCTGATCACTGAGTGGATGGGCAAGGAGGGGCTCGAGAAGCGCGCCGCCAATGGCGATCTTGGCGGCACCATGCGCCTCGGTGCCTATGAGGCGACGCTGGACGGCAATAGCCACGTCGCCGCCATTTACGGCGGCACCCGGATCAGCGAGCGGCACCGCCACCGCTACGAGGTCAACGCCCACTACAAGGGGGCGCTCGAAGCCGGCGGCCTGATCTTCAGCGGCATGAGCCCGGACGGCACGTTGCCCGAGATCGTCGAGCGGCCGGATCATCCGTGGTTCGTGGGCGTCCAGTTCCATCCGGAATTGAAGTCGAAGCCGTTCGATCCGCATCCGCTGTTCGCGAGCTTCATCGAAGCGGCGGTGAAGCAGAGCCGCCTGGTGTAGGCTGGGCGCACGACGAGAGCTTTCTTGCCGCGGCACCGAAGCCGAATCGGCGGTCACGCCCCGCGCTCTCAGGCGTCGTCTTTCCGCCTTCACGAACCCGCACGAACCTGTAGAATCAAGCAGAGTCGGATCGTCGGGGCAGGGGAGGGAAAGTGAGCAAAGGTGAGATCCGGCGGGACAGGCGAGTTGCCGCTGTTGCCGGCCTTGCCGCCGCGGCGCTCGCAACCGCCGCCTGCGACCGCGCCGATGCGCCCGGCACCGGCAACGAGATATCCCCTGCCGCCGAGCAGAACGAGCTGATCGAGGCCGCTGAGGCGAATGCCGCCGTGCTCGCGCAGGACGAAGAGCTTGCGAACGATGCGGCCGCGGACGAGGCCGCGGATATGGAGATCTTCGGTGGCAATGCCGCGGCCGGCGAGACCGGCAACGCGTCCGAGCCTGTTGCCGCCGGCAACGCACAATAGAAAAGCAGGACGGCGTTCCTTGTTCAGCGTCGCGGTCTGTCGCGCCGCCTCTCGTCAAAGCGGCCGCATGGGGTTATGGAGCGCACCACGCACTGCGCGCGTTACCAACGCGCGCTTCAAGCCTCTCGTTTGCCGCGCTTTTGTTTGAGCGCGCGTTGAGAAACGGGCTTCGATTGTCTACCTAGGGCCGATGCGCTCCTCGGGGATGGAAGGGGCCGCAACAGACAGTTCAGGAACTCTGCCCGATGGCGACGGCCACGCATCTCCTCACCCCCGAAGAAGCCAATGCGCATCCGGCGCCGGAGGCGGTCGTCGTCCGCTTCGCCGGAGACAGCGGCGACGGCATGCAGCTGACCGGAGGCCAGTTCACCCTGTCCACTGCGCTGGCCGGCAACGACCTCGCCACCTTTCCCGATTTCCCGGCCGAGATCCGCGCGCCGCAGGGGACGACCTTCGGCGTCTCCGCCTTTCAGATCAATTTCGGTTCAACCGCAATCGAGACCGCCGGAGACTCGCCCGACGTGCTGGTCGCGATGAACCCCGCGGCGCTCAAGACCAACGTCAACGATCTCAAACCCGGTGGACTGATTATCGCGGACGAGGGCGAGTTCGGCGTCCGCAACCTCGCCAAGGCGGGCTATGAAGGCAATCCGCTGGAAGACGGCTCGCTCGCCAAATGGCAGCTCATCAAGTTCAACATCTCGCAGCTCACCCTCGATGCCGTGAAGCCGTTCGGCCTCGGCAACAAGGAAGCGCTGCGCTGCAAGAACATGTGGACGCTCGGTCTCGCGCTCTGGATGTTCGACCGTGATCGCGGCCCGATCGAGCAATGGCTGCGGACGAAGTTCGCCAAGGCGCCCGAGCTTGTCGAGGCGAATATCGCCGCCTTGAACGCCGGCCATGCTTATGGCGAGACGGCGGAGATCGGCGGCCAGATCCCGCAACACCATATCGAGCCTGCCCCGGCCGAGCCCGGCCTCTATCGCACGGTCAATGGCGCCGAGGCGATTTCGATGGGTCTTGTCGCCGGCGCGCAGCTCGCCGGCCTCAAGATGTTCTTCGGCGGCTATCCGATCACCCCGGCGTCGGCGATCCTCCATCATCTCTCGCGCCTTAAAGAATTCGGAGTCACCACCTTCCAGGCCGAGGACGAGATCGCGGCGATCGGCTCGGCGATCGGTGCCAGCTATGCGGGCAGCCTCGGCGTCACCTCCTCCTCAGGGCCAGGTATCGCGCTCAAGGCCGAGGCGATGGGTCTCGCGATCATGACCGAGCTGCCGCTGGTCATCATCAATTCGCAGCGCGGCGGGCCGTCCACCGGCCTGCCGACGAAGACCGAGCAATCGGATCTCTACCAGGCAGTCTACGGCCGCAACGGCGACGCGCCGATGCCGGTGATCGCCGCCCGCTCGCCCGCCGACGCGTTCGACTGCGCGATCGAGGCGTGCCGGATCGCCGTCCAGTACATGACCCCGGTGATGCTGCTTACCGACGGCTATATCGCCAATGCGGCCGAGCCGTGGAAGGTGCCGGACATGTCCGGCTACCAGCCGTTCAAGGTGGAATTCTACGAAGAGGTCCCGGAAGAGGGCGCCGGCTTCAATCCGTACGCACGCGACGAGAAGCTGAAGCGGCCATGGATCCGTCCGGGCACCTACGGCCTCACCCACCGCATCGGCGGCATCGAGAAGAATGTCGGTACCGGCCATATCGACTACGCGCCGGCCAACCACCAGACGATGACCGACATCCGCCAGAACAAGGTGCTCGGGATCGCCGACGCCATTCCGGAACAGGATGTCTGCCTCGGCGCCGCGGGCGGTACGCTGGCCGTGGTTGGCTGGGGCTCGACATACGGCCCGATCCACCAGGCGGTGCGACGTGCCCGCGCCAAGGGTCTGGACGTCAGCCACATCCACATCCGCCACATCTGGCCGCTGCCCAAGAATCTCGGCGACTTGCTCAAGAGCTTCGACAAGGTGATCGTGCCCGAGATGAACACGGGCCAACTCAAGACGGTGCTGCGCGATCAATATCTGGTCGACGCCCGCCCGGTGAACAAAGTCTCCGGTCAGCCCTTCAAGATCGCTGAGATCGAGGCGGCCATTCAGGAAGCGCTGCAATGAACGAGATGACCAAGCTCACGGCGAAGGATTTCGCCACCGACCAGGAGGTCCGCTGGTGCCCGGGCTGCGGCGATTATGCCGTGCTGAAGGCGGTGCAGCGCACCTTGCCGGAAATCGGCGTGCGCCCGGAGAACACGGTGTTTGTTTCGGGCATCGGCTGCTCGAGCCGCTTTCCCTATTACATGGAAACGTACGGCTTTCATACGATTCACGGCCGCGCGCCGACCTTCGCAACCGGGATCAAGCTCGCCAATCCGGATCTGTCGGTATGGATCATCACCGGGGACGGGGATGCCCTTTCGATCGGCGGCAATCACACGATGCACGTGCTGCGCCGCAATCTCGATTGCCAGATCCTGCTGTTCAACAACGAGATCTATGGCCTGACCAAGGGCCAGTATTCGCCGACCAGCCGCGTCGGCACGCGCTCGCCCTCGACTCCGTTCGGGTCGGTCGATCGACCGGCGAGCCCGTGCGCGTTCGCGCTCGGATCCGGCGCCCGGTTCATCGCCCGCGGTATCGACGTGCACAAGAACCTGCCCGACGTGCTCAAGGCCGCCCATGCGCACAAGGGCGCCGCGTTCGTCGAGATCTACCAGAATTGCATCGTGTACAATGACGACGTGTTCGCGCCGTTCACCGCCAAGGAGAATTCCGGCAACCAGCTGTGGCTGAAGGCCGGCGAGCCGATGCTGTTCTCCGCCGGCACCAAGGGCATCGCGCTCGATCGCGAGGCGCTTGCGCTCAAGGTCGTCGACGTGGTCGACGGCGATTGGCAGGCTGCCGAGGTGCTGGTCCACGATCCGCGCAACCGTTCGGTCGCGCACATGCTGGTCGAGATGCCGTTCGGCGCGTTCCCGACCGCCTTGGGCGTTCTCTATGAGGATCCGGCGCCGACCTTCGAGAGCGCAGTCGTCGAGCAGAATGCGCAGGCTGCGTCCGGTAAGGTGCCGGACCTCCAGGCTCTGGTTTCGAAGGGTCAGAGCTGGGAAGTGACCAAGGAACCGCACCTCATCTGAGGATCTCCCCGAGCAGGGCTCGGGGAGGGTTTGCGCTCAGCCGATCTCCAGCCGGTGTCCGGTCTCGAACCCCGCTTCGAGGAGGGCGAGCATCGCCTCGGCGACCGCCTCGGGCTTTTTCAGTGTCTCCGGGTTCTCGCCGGGAAAGGCGCGGGCGCGCATCGTCGTGGCTGTCGCGCCCGGGTCGACGATCGCAACCCTGATCGGCGCGACATTGCGGACTTCCTCGCCATAGCTTTGAACGAGCGTCTCGAGCGCCGCCTTCGACGCACCATAAGCGCCCCAATAAGCGCGAGGGGTGCGGCCGACGCTGGAAGTCACCGCAAGCAGCCACCCGGCCGCGCTCTTGCGCAGCAGCGGATCGAAGCCGGCGATCATCGCCTGGCTGGCGAGCACGTTCAAGGTCAGGACGCGGTTGAATTCGGCGCCGTCGATCTGCGCCACCGGGGTCAGCGATCCCAGCGTTGCCGCATTCAGCACGAGCAAGTCGAGCGCTTCCCACCGGCCGGCCACCGCGGTTGCGAGCCGCGCTATGCTGTCGCTCTCGGTAAGGTCCATCGGCGCGATCGTCGCGCTGCCGCCGGCGGCATGGATGCGCTCCTCGACCTGTTCGAGCGCCTCTGCGGTGCGCGCAGTGAGGATGACGTGCGCGCCAGCGGCGGCGAGCGCTTCGGCGGTGGCGGCGCCGATGCCGCGGCTGGCCCCGGTGACGAGCGCGAGACGGCCTTCCAGGAACTTAGACACTGGGGAACTCCGTGTTCAGAACTGCCGGAGCCCTAGGGAGTGGCGTGCCTCTTGGCCAGAGGGGTGGCAGAGAGGAGCAGCCCGGGAGTGAGGTGAAGAGTCAGAGGCGGCGCATTGCGCGTTTCCGACTGGAACCACCTCTTCGTCATCCCAGCGAAAGCTGGGATCTCAGGTCGCTACAGACGCCGGCGCCCTTCACCCGACGAGATCCCAGCTTCCGCTGGGATGACGTCCAGGAGCGGACGCCGGGTAGCCCTTGCGCCGGGTCAGGCGTAGCGTTCGGCCAGGAGCGCCAGCTGGTCGGCCGGCTCGGCTTCTTCCTGATCCGTGAGACGGGTCGGATAGGCGCCGGTGAAACAGGCGTCGCAATATTGCGGCTGGGCGTCGTCCCGGGCGTCTTCGCCGACCGCGCGGTAGAGGCCCTCGATCGAGATGAAGGCGAGGCTGTCAGCCTTGATATAGTCGTTCATCTGAGCGACGTTCATCTGCGCCGCGAGCAGTTTCGCCCGCTCCGGCGTGTCGACGCCGTAGAAGCAGCTGTGGCGGGTCGGCGGCGATGCGATGCGCATGTGAACCTCGCGCGCGCCCGCTTCGCGGAGCATCTGAACGATCTTGAGCGAGGTGGTGCCGCGGACGATCGAATCATCGATGAGAACGAGGCGCTTGCCCTGGATCAGTGCCGAATTGGCATTGTGCTTGAGCTTGACGCCGAGGTGGCGGACCTGGTCGCTCGGCTGGATGAAGGTGCGGCCGACATAATGCGAGCGGATGATACCGAGTTCGAACGGGATTCCGCTCTGCTGGGCGTAACCGATCGCCGCCGGCACGCCCGAGTCGGGTACCGGAACGACGAAATCGGCCTCGACCGGATTCTCGATCGCGAGCTCGGCGCCGATCTGCTTGCGCACCGAGTAAACGGACGATCCGTCGACGATACTGTCGGGGCGCGAGAAATAGACATGCTCGAAGATGCACGGGCGCGGGCGGACCGGCGCGAACGGACGGTGCGAGCGGATGCCGCGATCGGAGACGATGATCAGTTCACCCGGCTCCACCGATCGGATGTAGGTTGCGCCGACGACGTCGAGCGCCACAGTCTCGGAGGCGAAGATGTAGGCGTCGCCGAGCCGGCCCATGACGAGCGGGCGGATACCGAGGGGATCTCGGCAGGCGAGCATGCCCTCGCTGGTCAGGCAGATCAGCGAGTAAGCGCCTTCTACCTGCTTCAGCGCATCGATGAAGCGATCGAGCAAAGTCCGGTAGGTCGACGTCGCCACCAAGTGGATGATCGTCTCGGTGTCGGACGTCGATTGGAAGATCGAGCCGCGGCGGTTGAGCTCGCGGCGGAGCTTGGTCGCGTTCGAGAGATTGCCGTTATGCGCGACCGCGAACCCGCCCGACGACAGTTCGGCGAACAGCGGCTGGACGTTGCGGATCGCCGTCTCGCCGGTGGTCGAATAGCGGACATGGCCGATGCCAGCGCGCCCGGCAAGCTTGCGAATGATGTCGTCGCGGTCGAAATTGCCGGCGACATGCCCCATCGCACGATGCGAATGGAATTGGTGTCCATCATAGGTGGTGATGCCCGCCGCTTCCTGACCGCGATGCTGCAGGGCATGAAGCCCGAGCGCGACCAGCGCCGAGGAGCTGTCGGCGCCCCACACACCGAACACGCCGCATTCTTCGCGCAGCTTGTCGTCGTCGAACGGATTGGTCGTCAGCATGTTCATGTTGCCCCGCAATGCTTTTGCCGTGCCGGACCCGCCCCACCGGATACGATCGGAAGTGCCCACCGATGCGCGCCCATATAGGGAGGGAAGGGCGGTTTGTCGCCCCTGGCCGTTTGATTTTGATGTGGATTATGGAACGGACTGTCACTACGCCCGGTTGCCTGAACGGGGGCTGGCTGGCAGGAACCAGGAACGGGGTTCACGCCTTTCACCACGCCGGCGAGTCGCGGGCGGCGCAATCGAGAGTGTCCGGAGAAGAGCATGAAGAAGTCGCTCCTGTTGCTCGTTCTGGTGACCGGCTGCGGAGGTGGTGCGTCGGAGGGCAACGATCAGGCCGGTAACGGCGCCGCACCGGCGGCGCAGACGGAGGCAGGTGCCGCCTCGTCCGCCGCATCGTCGGCGACGGCGCTGACCGGCCTCTACGAGAGCGGCAGCGGTGACCAGAAGAATCAGCTCTGCATGGTCGAAAAAGGAAGCGCCACTCAGTTCGGGCTGATCGTATGGGGCGGGAACATGCACAGCTGCGCCGGCGCCGGCACGGCCGTCCGCACGGATGATCGTCTGACGCTGACGATGACGGGCGATTCCAGTTGCACGATCCAGGCGCGGTTCCAGGACGGCAAGATCACCCTTCCCAGCACCTTGCCGGTGGGCTGTGCATATTATTGCGGCGCTCGCGCGGGCATGGCGAACGTCAGCTTCACCCGCACTGGAACCACTGCGGCCGATGCGGCCAAGGCGAAGGACCTCGCCGGGGACCCGCTCTGCTGAGCTGAGTCTCTCCATCCCGGATCGGGAGGGGCGCGCACTCGCGCACGAATCGCGTTAAGGTGGCCTGTTCTTCACGGGGAGGGGAGCCATGAGCGCACCGGCAAAACGCGATTCGCTTGACGACCAGTTGATCCAACGCGCCGAGGAATCGGCCGTGCGCTGGGACGATCGCCGCAAGATCCGTGAGGCGCGCGGCAAGGCGATGGAGGACGAGAATTATTTGGAGGCCGACAGTCCGGCGCGCCTCGCCTTGCGGGTAAATCACCTGATCCAGGACGTCCGCCGGGCCTCGCGACACCGCCGTCCGATCGCCAACGCCCGTCTGCGGGCCCTGGCGGAGCGCGACACGCCCATCCAGGCGGACGAACTCGACAACGAGCTGATCCATGAAGCCGTGATCGGTGCCCGCGATTTCCTTTCCGTCGAGTTTCTCGAACGCGGACTCGCCGCCGCGCGGAGCGTTGGTCGCATCATTATGAAGACGGGGAGCGGCTATGTCGCCCGCGGCACCGGCTTTCTGGTCGCGCCGGGGCTGCTGATCACCAACGAGCATGTGCTGACGTCCTCTACGCTCGCCGCCGCCTGCGTCGTCGAAATGGATTACGAGCAGAATTGGTTCGGTGCGGAGAAGAGATCGCAGATCTTCGTGCTGGAACCGCCGCGTTTCTTTCTGAACGACAAGGCGCTCGATTTCGCTCTCGTGGCAGTCGCGCCCAAGAGCGATCGCGGCATTCTCGTCGAAAGCTACGGCTGGCTGCCCCTGATCTCCGCGCAGGGCAAGATCGCGCTGACCGGCAAGGATTATATCAACATCATCCAGCATCCCCTCGGCCGCGAGAAGGAAGTGGTGCTGCGCGACAACAAGGTGCTCGACTTACGCACCGGCGACGAGAAAGGGGCCGAGGACCTGGGCGCGTTCCTGCACTACCAGGCGGACACCGAGAAGGGATCGTCGGGATCACCGGTGCTCAACGATCAATGGGAGGTGATCGCGCTCCACCACTCCGGGGTTCCGGCCGAGGACGAGAAGGGCAACTGGCTCGACAAGGACGGACATGTGTTCGACCGCGGCACGCAAAGCCTCGACGATCTCCAGTGGATCGCGAACGAAGGCATCCGAGTCTCCAGCCTGGTCAATTTCATCGAGCGGGCGCCGGTGCAGCCGCATGAGCGCGATCTTCTCGACCGCTTCCTCTCTGCCAGCCCGCCGGCCGTGCTCGGCGGGGTCAGTGAAGCGCAGGAGACGGAGATGGTCCATGCCCGATCAGGTCCGGCGCCCGCCGTCGCTGCGGCAGCCCCGTCCGCCGTCGCGACAGCGCCGTCGGCCGTTACGGCCGCTCCTGCACCGTCACCTGCTACCGGATCGTTCGAGGGTGAGTCCGCGTCGTCGACTCCGCCGCCGGCGGAGATCGGCCTGGGCAGCCGAGACGTCATCGTCGATCTGCCGCTCCGGATCACGGTAAGTCTGGCGCCGGGAGCATCGGGCGCCATCGTCGCCTCAACTGTCGCCGGAACACGCACGGCCGTGGCCGAGGAACTCACGGAGGCGCTGCCGCCCGACCTCGCCGATCGGCGCGGCTTCGATCGGCATTTCCTGGGGATCAAGGTGCCGATGCCGACGATCAAGCGCGTGCCGCGGTTCGGCGGCCTGCTGACGGTGCCGCGACCGGCACGTCCACAGGACCAGCACGAGCTGCGCTATCACCATTTCAGCGTGCTGATGTGCGCGGCGCGGCGGCTTGCCTACGTCTCCGCAGGCAATATCGATTTCGATGCCCCGGCAACCGTCGGAAGGACCGAGGGGGACGCCGGCTGGAAGTTCGATCCCCGTCTCGACGCGGCGCAGCAGCTCGGCGGGACATTCTACGCCAACAATGATTACGACAAGGGCCATCTGACCCGCCGCGAAGATGTCGCCTGGGGCCGCGACAAGGCCCAGGCGATGGCGGCGAACCAGGACAGCTTCACCTATACCAACTCGGCGCCCCAGCATTTCCAGTTCAATCAGTCGATGGCCGGCAAAGGGCTGCGGCTGTGGGGCGAGCTCGAGAACTTCATCACCGAACAGGGGGAGCAGCAGCGCAGCCGCCTTTGCGTGCTGAACGGCCCGGTGTTCGGCGAGGCCGACAAGAGATTGCAGGACGCGCTGGTGCCATTGTCGTTCTTCAAGGTCGTCATTTGGCGCGACGGCGATGCCGCACCCGCCGCAGCGGGCTTTCTCCTCGACCAGAAGAGTCTGATCGCCAATCTGGCCGAAGCGATCGACGCCGGCGCGTTCCGCCTACGCCAGCGCCGCATCTCGGACATCGAGGCCCTGCTCGACATCGACTTCGGCGAAGATGTCCGCGGGTGGGACAGCCTCCTGAGGCTCTCCGCCCAAGAGGCGGTGGAGGATAAGGACGGCATCGAAATCGAGGCGCTGGAGGATCTGAGGATCTGAGGCGAGTTCAGCCTGTCGGTGCTCCGGGCGCCTCGCTTGACGTTGACGTAATCGTAAAGTACGATTTCTGCCATGCCCGACACTGCGCTTCATTCCGACTTCGAGGCTCCGAGCGAGAAGACCTACACGATCACCGATCTGTGCGAGGAATTCGACGTTACGCCGCGGGCGCTTCGTTTCTACGAGGACGAGGGGCTGATCGCCCCGCGCCGTCACGGGCTCTCGCGCATCTATGGCTGGCGTGACCGGGCGCGGCTCGCTTGGATCCTGCGCGGCAAGCGGGTCGGTTTCAGCCTGGCGGAAATCCGCGAGATGATCGATCTTTACGATCTTGGCGATGGCCGCGCCTCGCAACGCCGAGTCACTCTAGAAAAGTGCCGCGGCCGTGTCGACGCGCTGAAGAAGCAGCGGCTCGACATCGATTCGACGATCGCCGAGCTCGAGCGCTTCATCGACATGGTCGAGGCCGCCGACGGCCCGAACCACTAAGCGGGGGAGCCGGCCTCGCCGGCGCCCGCGAGAACCGACGATCCCCGGAGAGGATATCATGCCGACTTACACCGCCCCCGTCCGCGAGACGCGCTACATTTTCGACCACGTGCTCGGCCTGGACCGCTATTCGAACCTGCCGAGCTTCGAAAATGCGACGCCCGACATGGTCGAGGCGATCCTGAGCGAAGGCGGCCGCTTCGCCGCGGAAGTGCTCGCACCGCTCAACCGCAGCGGCGACGAGGAAGGATGCACCCGTCACGAGGACGGATCGGTGACCACCCCCAAGGGCTTCAAGCAAGCCTACGACCAGTTCGTCGAGGGAGGGTGGACGACTCTGTCGGCGCCGGAGGAATTCGGCGGCCAGGGCCTGCCGCAGGTACTTGCGACCGCAATCAGCGAGTATCTGCTTTCGGCCAACCAGGCGTTCGAAATGTATCACGGCCTGACCCAGGGCGCGATCGCCTCGATCCTGGTCAAGGGATCCGACGAACAGAAAGCGACCTATCTTCCGAACATGATCGCCGGACGTTGGACCGGAACGATGAACCTCACCGAGCCGCATTGCGGCACCGATCTCGGCCTGCTGCGCACCAAGGCGGAGCCGCAGGCGGACGGCAGCTACAAAGTCACCGGCACCAAGATCTTCATCTCCTCAGGCGAGCACGATCTGGCCGACAACATCATCCACCTCGTCCTCGCCAAGATTGCTGGTGCTCCCGACACTGTGAAGGGCATTTCCCTGTTCATCGTGCCCAAGTTCCTGGTCAATCCGGATGGGTCGCTCGGGGCGCGCAATGGCGTCGTCTGCGGCTCGATCGAGGAGAAAATGGGCATCCACGGCAACTCGACCTGCGTGATGAACTACGATGAGGCGACCGGCTATCTGGTCGGCGAGCCGGAAAAGGGCCTCGCGGCGATGTTCATCATGATGAACGCAGCGCGTCTCGGTGTCGGTATCCAGGGACTCGCCCAGGGCGAGGTCGCCTACCAGAATGCCGTCGCCTACGCCAAGGATCGTCGCCAGGGGCGCGCCCTGGTGCCTGATCTGCGCGATCCGCACGCCAAGGCCGATCCGATCATTGTCCATCCCGACGTGCGCCGCATGCTGATGGAAGCCAAGGCGTTCAACGAGGGCGGCCGTGCACTCGTCCTGTGGGGCGCGCTTCAGGTCGACATCAGCCGCAAGGCGCAGACCGAGGAGGAGCGCGAGGCGGCGTCGGATCTGCTCGGCCTGCTCACCCCGGTGATCAAGGGCTATCTCACCGACAAGGGGTTCGAAACCGCGGTCAACGCGCAGCAGATCTTCGGCGGACATGGCTATATCCGTGAATGGGGGATGGAACAGTTCGTCCGCGACGCCCGCATCGCCCAGATCTATGAAGGCACCAACGGCATCCAGGCGCTCGACCTGGTCGGCCGCAAGCTCGGCGCCAATGGCGGCCGCGCGATCCAGGCCTTCCTCAATCTGCTCGGCCAGGAGATCGGCAGCGCGAGGAGCGGGGATGGCGATGCCGCGGCGCTCGCCACCGCGCTCGAAAAGGCAGTCGGCGACCTTCAGACCGCAACCATGTGGCTGATGCAGAATGGCATTTCGAATCCGCTCAACGCCGGCGCGGCGGCCTATCCATACATGACGCTGACTGGCCACGTCTGCCTTGGCCTGATGTGGCTGCGCATGGCCCGCGCCAGCGCCGCCGCGATCGCCGCGGGTAGCGAGGATGGGGACTTCCACCGCGCCAAGCTGATCACCGCGCGGTTCTTCGCCGAGCGTGTGCTGCCCGAAACAGGCTCGCTCCGCCGCAAGCTCGAAGCCGGCGCCGGCACTTTGATGGAATTGCCGATCGAAGCGTTCTGAACCGAACGATTAAAGGACGCTGCGCACCCAGGCTGCAAGCTGCTGCAGCGGCATCGCGCCTGCGGTGCGTGCGACTTCGCGGCCCTTGCTGAACAGGATCAGGCTCGGGATCGATCGCACGGCAAATCGGGTGGAGAGGCCTGGCTCGGCTTCGGTGTCGACCTTGCCCAGGCGGAGCTGCGGCTCGAAGTCGCGTGCCGCCGTTTCGAAGATCGGTGCGAACTGGCGGCAGGGGCCGCACCAGGATGCCCAGAAATCCACCAGAAGCGGGAGATCGCTGGTGCGCGCGTGACGATCGAAGTTCGATCCGGTGAGGGTCAGCGGCTTCCCTGCGAACAGCGCTGACCGGCACTTGCCGCACGTGCCTGCTCCAAGTCTGGCTGCAGGCACGCGGTTGGGCGCGGCACAGGCGGGGCAGGCGACGATCAGCGGATCTGGCAAAGTGGCGGCCATGGGATCTGCAGCCGCTACGCTTCTGTCGTCTCCTGCTCAACCGTCATGTTTCGCCTTCGATCAGGCGACTGCATGCCCAGCCGAAGCGCTCGGGATCGCGAAGGCAGGCAAGCCTTCGAACAAGGGACGGGCAATGAGGTAGCCCTGGATGTAGCGAATGCCGATCGCCCGCAACGCCTCGAGTTCCGCCTCGGTCTCGATCCCTTCCGCCACGAGCGTGATGCCGAGCTGACCGCACATCCGCGCGATGCCTTCGACGATGACACGGCGCGGGAGGCTGGTTTCGATGCCGCGGACCAACTCCATGTCGAGCTTGATGATGTTCGGCTGAAAGCGGGCGAGCAGGTTGAGACCGGCGTGGCCCGCGCCGAAATCATCGAGAGCGGTTCCAAAGCCCATCGCCTGGTAGGTCTTGACGATGTTGGCGACATGATCGGGATCCGCCATTTCCTCGTTTTCGGTGAATTCGAAGATCAGCCTGTCGGTCGGGAAGTTCGTCGCCGCCGCGGTTTTCAGCGTCAGCTGGATGCAGGCCTTTGGCGAATAGACGGCATTGGGAAGAAAGTTGATCGACAGCCGCGCGCCCGAGTCGAGGATACCTGCGCGTGCGGCCACTTCTATCGCCTTGACCCGGCATCGCTGATCGAACGCGTAGCGATTTTCCGGCGTCACCCGCCGCAGGATTTCGCCTGCGCCTTCACCGCTGAGCCCGCGTACGAGCGCTTCGTAGGCGAAAGGCAGGCCGGTCTCGATATCGACGATCGGCTGCAACGCCATCGAGAAATCGAAATCGAGGGCTGCGCCGTCCCGGCAGCCGGCGCATGGGGTGGCAAGAGACAAGGCGCGAAATCCTCAAGCGAGTTAGGCGTCCGTCTTCACATGAACGTTGTTAACATTGCGTTTGTAAGCTCGACCAGATCTCGATCATGCAGCTCGCTTCAGCTTGCGGCGGTCTGCCAGGATCGCATGGGCAGCATTGTGGCCTGGAGCGCCCGTCACGCCGCCGCCGGGATGCGCGCCGGAGCCGCAGAGATAAAGGCCAGCGAGCGGCATGCGGTAATCGGCGTGGCCGAGCATCGGGCGCGCCGAGAACAGCTGGTCGAGACCCATCTTGCCGTGGAAGATGTCGCCGCCGACGAGATTGAACCGCTGCTCGAGATGCCAGGGCGACAGTGCAAGGCGGCCCACGACGGACGCCTTGAAGCCCGGTGCGTAACGGTCGACATGGGTGATGATATGGTCGGCGGCCTCGTCGACCCGGCTCTCCCACCCGCCTTCGACTTGATAGGGAAAATGCTGGCAGAACAGGCTCGCAACATGGGCACCCTCGGGTGCCAGGCTGTCGTCGAGGGTCGATGGGATCAGCATTTCGACGATCGGCTCGCGGGCCCAGCCCTCGCTGCGTGCGCTGGTATAGGCACGGTCCATATAGGTGAGCGACGGCGCGATGATGATCCCGGCGGTGAGGTGATCGCCGGCTTCTGGACGGCTGGTGAAGCGCGGCAGCTCCGACAGGGCGACGTTCATCCGGAAGGTGGCCGATTCGGCGCCCCAACCCGCCATACGCCGGCTGATCTCCGGCGCCACTGCCCCATCGGGAAGCAGGCTGCCGAACAGGAGCTTCGGGTTGACGTTGGCAACCACGGCGCGGGCCCGCCAGGCCTTGCCGCCCGCGACGACCCCGGCGGCGCGGCCGCGTTCGACGATGATCTCGTCGACCGCCGTATCGAGGACGATCTCGACGCCTTTTTCGCGGCACGCCTTAGCCATCGCCTGGGTGATCGCGCCCATCCCGCCGATCGCGTGACCCCAGGCGCCCGCGACTCCCGCCGCCTCGCCGAAGAGATGGTGGAGGAGCACATAGGCGGAGCCTGGCGCGTAGGGACTCGCATAATTGCCGACGACCGCGTCGAAGCCGAACAGCGCCTTGACGATGTCGGTGCTGAAATAGCGTTCGAGGATCTCGGCGGCGGACTTGGTGAAGAAATCGAGCAGGGTGCGCTGCTCCTCCATGTTCATGTGCCGGACGCCATTGCCGAGCTTCAGCAGCGACAAGATGTCGGCGAGGCCGCCGCCGGCATTGGGCGGTGCTCTCAGAAGCCACGCACGCAGCAGGGCAACGACCGATTCGAGCGACGCGACATAGGCGTCATAGCCTGAGGCATCGGCCGGCGAGTGCCGCGCGATCTCGGCGCGGGTGAGGCCGTCTCGTCCGGATAGCAGGTAATCCGAGCCGAGGGTCGGCAGGAAATTGTCCATCCTGCGCAGCACGACCTGAAGGCCGTGCCGATATAGTCCCATGTCCTCGATGACCTTGGGGTTGAGCAGGCTGACCGTGTAGCTTGCGGTGGAATTGCGGAAGCCGGGCGCGAACTCCTCGGTAACGGCCGCACCCCCGACGACCCGACGCCGCTCCAACATCGTAACCTTCATCCCGGCGGCGGCAAGATAATATGCACAGGCGAGGCCATTGTGGCCCGCGCCGATGATGAGGATGTCCGATGTAGCGTTGGTCATGACGGTCCTATAACGGCCACGCGGCGGATCGGCGAGGCGATCTTGCCCGGAGGTCTTCAGTCGCTCGGGTTGCGCTTGTCGAGGCCGCCGCGAGTTCACATATAAAGATATCTTTATATTTGCATCTTCGCCCGCATCCGGGTAGAGCGCCGGCCATTCGCCGCCCGGCTTTTGGCGGCATTTTCATATCAGGAGACCGTCCGTGGCGACCCAGCCCCAGACCAGCTTTGACGATTATGTGATCCGTGACATCGCGCTGGCCGATTTCGGCCGCAAGGAGATCGAGATCGCCGAGACCGAAATGCCGGGCCTGATGGCGCTGCGTTCCGAATATGGCGCCGCGCAGCCGCTCAAGGGCGCCCGCATCACCGGTTCGCTCCACATGACGATCCAGACCGCGGTGCTGATCGAGACGCTGACCGCGCTCGGCGCCGACGTTCGCTGGGCGTCGTGCAACATCTTCTCGACCCAGGACCATGCCGCCGCCGCGATCGCAGCGTCGGGCGTGCCGGTATTCGCCGTCAAGGGCGAGACGCTCGAGGAATATTGGGATTATGTCGTCCGTATCTTCGACTGGGGACAGGACCAGACCTGCAACCTGATCCTCGACGACGGCGGCGACGCCACCATGTTCGCGCTCTGGGGCGCGCGCGTCGAGGCGGGTGAAGAGCTGTTCGCTCCGACCAACGAGGAAGAGGAAATCTTCGTCGCGACGCTGAAGCGCTTCCTCGCCGAGCGTCCGGGCTACCTCACCAAGACCGTCGAAGCGATCAAGGGTGTCTCGGAAGAGACCACCACCGGCGTCCACCGCCTCTACGAGCTCGCCAAGAAGGGCAAGCTTCCGTTCCCGGCGATCAACGTCAACGACTCGGTGACCAAGTCGAAGTTCGACAATCTCTACGGCTGCAAGGAATCGCTGGTCGACGCGATCCGCCGCGCCACCGATGTGATGCTCGCCGGCAAGGTCGCCTGCGTGGCCGGCTTCGGCGATGTCGGCAAGGGCTCGGCCGCCTCGCTCCGCAACGGCGGCGCCCGCGTGATCGTCACCGAAGTCGATCCGATCTGCGCTCTGCAGGCGGCGATGGAAGGCTATGAAGTCGTCACCATGGAAGAAGCGGCCAAGCGCGCCGACATCTTCGTCACCGCGACCGGCAATGCCGACGTGATCACCGTCGATCACATGCGCGACATGAAGAACATGGCGATCGTCTGCAACATCGGCCACTTCGACAGCGAGATCCAGATCGCGGCGCTCGCAAATTACAAGTGGACCGAGATCAAGCCGCAGGTCGACGAGGTCGAATTCTCCGACGGCAAGAAGATCATCGTGCTCGCCAAGGGCCGCCTGGTCAATCTCGGCTGCGCGACCGGCCACCCGAGCTTCGTCATGTCGTCGTCCTTCACCAACCAGGTGCTGGCGCAGATCGAGCTCTGGACCAAGAGCGAGACCTACGGGAACGACGTCTACGTCCTGCCCAAGCATCTCGACGAGAAGGTCGCGGCGCTCCACCTCGACAAGCTTGGCGTCAAGCTCTCGAAGCTCACCGACAAGCAGGCCGCCTATATCGGCGTGCCGGTCGAAGGTCCGTTCAAGCCGGAGCATTACCGCTACTAAGCGGCGCTCGCCAAAGGCGCAAAGGAGGGCGTCCCCACCCGCGGTGGGGGCGCCCTTCGCCTTTTTGCGTGGATCGTGGGGGCAGGGACGGGTCCATTGATGCCGCATGCGGGTTCCCCATATATGATGGTAAGGATGGCCGTCCGGCCTCAGTGGAGTTCCAATGACCCAGAGTTTCCCAGTCCTGCCTCTGCGCGACATCGTGGTGTTCCCGCAGATGATCGTGCCCCTGTTCGTCGGGCGCGATAAATCGGTTGCCGCGCTCGAGAGCGCGATGGCGGCGGACAAGCAGATATTCCTCGTCTCTCAGCTCGATCCGGCCGAGGACGATCCCGATCGCGACGCACTTTATGATCTCGGCGTCATCGCCACCATCCTGCAGCTGCTGAAGCTGCCGGACGGCACCGTGCGCGTGCTCGTCGAAGGACAGCAGCGCGCCTCGCTGTCCTCGATCGCGATGCAGGGCACCCACCTCGTCGCCGATGTCGATGCAATCGAGAGCGTGGAGCCGGAAGGCGCCGAAGTGTCAGCGCTGATGCGTTCGGTCGTCGAGCAGTTCGAGAATTATTCGAAGCTCAACAAGAAGCTTCCAGCCGAAACGGCCGTCCAGCTCGGCCAGATCGAGGAGGCTTCGCGCCTCGCCGATGCGGTCGCCGCCAACATCAACATCAAGGTCTCCGACAAGCAGACCCTGCTTGCCGAGCTCAATCCGGTCCGCCGTCTCGAGATGACCTTCGCCTTCATGGAAGGCGAATTGGGCGTTCTTCAGGTCGAGAAGAAGATCCGCAGCCGGGTCAAGCGGCAAATGGAGAAGACCCAGCGCGAATATTACCTGAACGAGCAGCTCAAGGCGATCCAGCGTGAGCTCGGCAACGAGGGCGAGGACGGCGAGGGTGACGAGCTTGCCGAGCTCGGCCGGAAGATCGAGCGCACCAAGCTGTCCAAGGAAGCCAAGGCAAAGGCGACGTCGGAGCTCAAGAAGCTGAAGGCGATGGCACCGATGTCGGCCGAGGCGACGGTCTCGCGCAACTATCTCGACGTCCTGCTTGGCCTGCCCTGGGGTAAGAAGTCCAAGGTCAAGAAGGACATCGCTGAAGCGCAGGCGATCCTCGACGAGGATCATTATGGCCTTGAAAAGGTCAAGGACCGCATCGTCGAGTATCTCGCCGTGCAGGCGCGCACCAACAAGCTCAAGGGCCCGATCCTCTGCCTCGTCGGTCCCCCGGGCGTCGGCAAGACTTCGCTCGGCCGCTCGATCGCCAAGGCGACTGGGCGCGAGTTCGTCCGCCAGTCGCTCGGCGGCGTGCGTGACGAGGCCGAGATCCGCGGCCATCGGCGCACTTATATCGGCTCGCTGCCCGGCAAGATCGTGTCGAACCTAAGGAAGGCGGGCACCTCGAACCCACTGTTCCTGCTCGACGAGATCGACAAGCTTGGTCAGGATTTCCGTGGCGATCCCGCGTCGGCGCTGCTCGAAGTGCTCGATCCGGAACAGAATTCGAAGTTCCAGGACCATTATCTGGAGCTCGACTACGACCTCTCGGACATCATGTTCGTCACCACGGCGAACACGATGGACATGCCGCAGCCTTTGCTCGACCGCATGGAGATCATTCGGCTGGAAGGCTATACCGAGGACGAGAAGGTCGAAATCGCCCGCCGCCACCTGATCGAAAAGCAGATCGAGGCCCATGGCCTTAAGGAGGGTGAGCTCACCTTCACCGAGGCAGGCCTGCGCACGCTCATCCGTCATTACACCCGTGAGGCCGGGGTGCGTACGCTCGAGCGAGAGATCGCCAAGGTTGCGCGCAAGGCCCTGCGCCGGATCCTGGAAGGCAAGACCGAGCGGGTCGAGATCACGCCTGAGAATGTCGGCGACTTTGCCGGCGTGCAGCGCTTCCGTCACGGCGTCGGCGAGGAAGAAGATCAGATCGGTGCCGTCACCGGCCTCGCCTGGACCGAAGTCGGCGGCGAATTGCTCAGCATCGAGGCGGTCACCGTGCCCGGCAAGGGCGCGATCCGCACCACCGGCAAGCTCGGCGACGTGATGCAGGAATCGATTCAGGCGGCCTTCTCGTTCGTCAAGGCGCGCAGCCCCAGTTACGGGGTCAAGCCCAGCGTCTTCGGTCGCAAGGACATCCACGTCCACCTGCCCGAAGGCGCTGTGCCGAAGGACGGTCCTTCCGCCGGCATCGGCATGGTCACGGCGATCATCTCGACCCTGACGGGCATTCCGGTCCGGCGCGATGTCGCGATGACCGGCGAAGTGACCTTGCGGGGCCGGGTGCTGCCGATCGGCGGCCTCAAGGAGAAACTGCTCGCGGCAATGCGCGGTGGCATCAAGAAGGTGTTGATCCCGGCCGAGAACGAGAAGGATCTCGCCGAGATCCCGGAGGCGATCAAGGCCGGGCTCGAGATCCTGCCGGTCTCCCACGTCGACGAGGTGCTCGCCCAAGCGCTCGCTACGCCGGTGATTCCGATCGAATGGACGGAGGCCGACGAACTCGCCACCGTGCCGGCGACCGAGCTCGGCAAGGACGAAGGCGGTACGGTGTCGATCCGACACTAAGTGGCAGACCACGTCTGCTTTCTGGAACCCTCCCCCTCGACGGGGGAGGGCAAGTTGGGGTGGTGCCGGTGCCATCCTGTGTCACCGCGCGCTTGCAGGGACCACCTGACTAGGCTCTCTCGGGCGCCTCGCGCGTCCCTCAGTCCACCCCCACCCGAATCCTCCCCCGTTATCGGGGAGGCTTCGCGGCGCGAGGTCAGCAGGGAAATTTGTTAGCAGTCCGCAACGAATCTGTCTCGCAAAGGCGCGGTTTTCTCCGGAAAAACCGCGCTTTCCTTTTGACTCGCGCAGGCCACCTGACTTTAGATGGAGCAAGGCAAACAGCCGCGATTCAAAAAAAGCAGGGGTTTGGGTAGGATGAACAAGCAGGAGCTGATCGGCCAGGTGGCCGAGATGACCGGGCTGGGCCGTGGCGACGCGAGCCGGGCAGTCGAAGGCGTGTTCGACGCGATCACTAATGCGTTGAAGCGCGGCGACGAAGTCCGCTTGGTCGGCTTCGGCACATTCTCCTGCTCGCGGCGCAAGGCTTCCACGGGCCGCAATCCGCGGACCGGCGAGCCGATGCAGATCGCCGAATCGACCCAGCCCAAGTTCAAGGCCGGCAAGGGCCTCAAGGATTCGGTCAGCCGCTGAGCTTTGCCGGGACTGGCGCGGGGGCGTGCCATTCTCCGCGATCGGATTCTTCGAAGTGCCGCCGCTTTTCGGCTGCTCAGCGAGGCATTTTCCCTGCTGGACAGCGGGAAGGCGTCGCACTAGAGACCCCGGCAGCGGCGCGATCTAGCGCCGCTTCTTGCGTCCGCCCAGCAACTCGGTTGCAAGCGGACGACGGCGTGGGCGCGTAGCTCAGTGGTAGAGCACACCCTTCACACGGGTGGGGTCGTAGGTTCAATCCCTACCGCGCCCACCACGCCTTTCCTCTCGACGATTGCGGCGATGAAGCCCTATACGATAACCGGCGATGTTGTGTCCCTTGCCGTGCGGCTGACGCCGAGGGCGCGCAAGGATGCGGTCGGGGGGATCGGCGATTCGGGGGACGGCCGGCCAGCGCTGGCAATCCGCCTCGCAGCGCCGCCGGTCGAAGGCGCCGCCAACGCCGCGCTGATCGTCTTTCTCGCTCATGTGCTGGGGGTACAGCGATCGGCCGTGACGATCGGGTCCGGTGACAAATCGCGGCTGAAGATCGTGCGTTTGCAGGGAGTCGACGCCGCGGCAGTGGAGCGGCTGCTTGCCTCTCCGGGGTAAGCCATCATCGCCCCTGCCTGGCGGGGTCAGTCGGCGCTGGGGGCACCGAGCTTCTTGGCGATCCGCGCGACCTCCTCGTCGCTCGGCGGTTCCGGCAGTTCCTGGCCGGGCGCGAGTGCATCGTCAGGGATGCCGGGCGCGGTGCCGGCGATATTCTCGTTGACCGAGCGCTCGTTCGGTCCGGTCGTGATCTTCGCTCTATCGTCGCTCATGATCCGCTCCTCATCTTGTGGTAGGAGGAAAGAGCGAAGGCCGGCGAGGTTCCGAAGGGGAAGGCGATGAGGGGCGAGGACCTGCTGAAGCAATTGCGTACATGGGGCCTGACCCTCCCCGGCGCCGAATCGAAGTCGCCGTGGCCCGGTGATGATGATCTTGCGGTCAACGACAAGGCTTTCGCCTTTCTCGCCGCGGACGGGGAGCCGTTCAGCGTCTCCGTGAAGCTCCCCTATACCCATTCGGTGGCGCTCGATCTGCCGTTCGCCAAGCCGACCGGCTACGGCCTCGGAAAGAGCGGATGGGTGACGTTCACGCCGTCTGAAGGTGAATATCCGAGCCTCGACCAACTCAAGGCGTGGGTCGACGAGAGCTACCGAGCGCGAGCGCCCAAGCGCCTCGTGAAGGAACTCGACGCACGCGAGGATTAGCCCGCCGGTGCGAGGCCCATTGCTTCGGCGACGATTTCGTAGGAGCGAAGCCGCGCCTGATGGTCCCAGATCTGCGAGGTGACCATCAGCTCGTCAGCGCCGGTGCGGGTGATGAAGTCTGCTGTTGCGGCCTTGACCGTTTTGCGCGATCCGATCGCCGAGCAGGACAGGACGTCGCCCAGCATCGCCTGCGCGTTCGGCGGCAGCGTGTCGGCGTAGCCGGGAAGCGGCGGCGGGAGCTTGCTAGGCTGGCCGGTGCGCAGATTGACGAACGCCTGCATCACTGACGTGGAGAGCAACTGCGCCTCCTCGTCGCTGTCGGCGGCGAACGCGTTGAAGCCGAGCATCACATAGGGCTTGTCGAGCTGGTCCGACGGCTGGAACCGGTCTCGATAGACCCGGATCGCATCCATCATCGCCGCCGGCGCGAAGTGGGAGGCGAAGGCGTAGGGCAGGCCGAGCATGGCGGCGAGTTGGGCGCCGAACAGGCTCGAGCCAAGGATCCAGACCGGGATGGAGAGGCCTTCGCCAGGAATGGCGCGAACCTTGCGCTGCGGATCGACGACGAAATAGTCCATCAGCTCGACCACGTCGCGCGGGAATTGGTTCTCGTCGGAGGCAAGCGTGCGGCGCAGCGCCATCGCCGCGGCGCGATCGGTGCCGGGAGCCCGGCCGAGGCCGAGATCGACGCGGCCAGGATAAAGCGCTTCCAGGGTGCCGAACTGCTCGGCGATGACCAACGGCGCGTGGTTGGGCAGCATCACGCCGCCGGCGCCGATCCGGATCTTGCTGGTACCGGCACCGACGAAGGCAAGCGCGACCGCGGTTGCGGCGCTGGCGATGCCGGGCATCGAATGATGTTCGGCCATCCAGAAACGATTGAAGCCCAGGCGCTCGCCCGCCTGAGCGAGTTCGAGTGCGTTGCGCAGGGCACGGCCCGCGTCGGCGCCTTCCGGCACCGGCGCGAGATCGAGGATGGAGAGGGGGGTCATGGACGCCAGATGGGTGGGCCGCGCACGGCCCGCAAGGCTGGAAGCCGGTGGCGGAAATACGGTAGTCCGGCGAGAGGATCAGCGTTTGCGTCCACCGGGCGGGCGGAGCCGCAGAGTGCGCCAGTTCCTGCAATCGCCGCTTGCCCCCGCGCAGGTGGCTTCGTACGACGCCGCCATGCTTCAGGACTGGTCCTCGACACGCCCCTTGTGGCGCGACGAAGTCCGGGCGATGCTGGGGCTCGCCTGGCCGCTGATTCTGACCAACGTTGCCCAGGCGCTGATCCACGCTACGGATGTGATCCTGCTCGGCTGGGCCGGGCCGCGGACGCTTGCCGCCGGTACCCTCGGCATCAACATCTATTTCGCCTTTCTGATCTTCGGCATGGGACTGATGACCGCTGCGGCGCCGATGCTGGCACGCGAATTGGGCGCGCGCCGCCATAGCGTGCGCGACGTACGCCGCACCGTGCGTCAGGCGATGTGGGCGGCGGTCGCGATCACGCTCCCGGTGTGGATCATTCTCTGGAACAGCGGTGCCATTCTGGTGGCGATCGGTCAGGATCGGGGGCTTGCCGCCGATGCCCAGAGTTTCGTACGCGCGTTGCAATGGGGCCTGCTGCCCTATCTTCTCTATCTGGTGCTGCGAGCGTTCATTTCCGCGCTGGAACGGCCGATCTGGTCGCTGATCGTCGGCCTTGCCTGCGTCCTGTTCAACGCGGTCGTGAACTACGGCCTCGTCTTCGGGCATTTCGGGCTGCCGAAGCTCGGATTGCAGGGGGCGGGGATCGGCAGCACGTGCGCCAATATCCTGATGTTCCTCGGCCTCGCGGCGGTCGTCCTCCTCCATCCGCGGTTCCGCCGCTATCGCCTGTTCGGCCGCTTTTGGCGCGCCGACTGGGAGCGCTTTCGCCAGATCTGGAAGCTGGGACTACCGATTGCGGTCACTCTCGGCCTCGAGATCACGATCTTCAACGCGGCCGTGTTCCTGATGGGCCTGATCGGGCCGGATTCCATCGCGGCGCACGCCATTGCCATCCAGATCGCGTCGTTGACCTTCATGGTGCCGATGGGACTTGCCCAGGCGGTGACGGTGCGGGTCGGTCTCGCTTACGGGCGGAAGGACCGGGACGGCGTCGCAGTGGCGGGCTGGACCGCGTTCGCGCTCAGTGTCGGGTTCATGAGCCTGACCGCTCTGGTGATGCTGACCATTCCCGATCGCCTCGTCGGCGCGTTCCTGGACAGCGCCGACCCGGCCAATGCCACGGTGATCCCGCTCGCCATCTCGTTCCTGTTCGTGGCCGCCATTTTCCAGATCGTCGACGGAGCGCAGGTGGTCGGCGCCGGCATGCTGCGCGGGCTCCACGATACCAAGGTGCCGATGCTCTACGCTGCGGTCGGTTATTGGGTGATCGGGCTCTCGGTGGCAGTCGGCCTTGCCTTCGGGCTTGGCTGGGGAGGCGTCGGCATCTGGACCGGCCTCGCCACTGGCTTGGCCTCGGTAGCGCTGCTGATGGTAACCCGGTGGGTCCGGCGGGAGCGGCTGGGCTTGTCGCGACTGTAACCGCCCGCGGCGGCGGCCGCGACCTTCACCTCGACCTGCGTATTCACCACCTCTACCGCCATGTCGCAACCCATGGCCGTGGTCTGCACCGCCCGGATTTCGCGGCATTGCAGTAGCCGGGCAGTCTCGGCCGGCGTTGCAAACGAAGTCCCGGTGACCCGGGTAACGGCACCCGATGCAGTCACGGATGGCACGCCGACGCCGTGTTGCCAGGCATAATTGTAGGCGCTCGTCCCGACACCGGGCCTGTTGGTGCCGCTCCATGGAAGGCCGGAATCGTCCAGCGCTCCGACCAGCACCGCATTGGGAAAACCTGCGGTCGCCATGTCGAGATTTCCGGGGCGGTCCCGGCCGTCATTTCCCGCTGCGAGTACGACCAGGATGCCCCGTGCGGTCGCTTCGCGCACTGCGGCGGTGATCGCCTTATCGTCGCGAAGGGCCAGTGAGATATTGATCGCATCCACACCAAGACTGGCGGCTTTGCGGATGGCGTTGACCAGAGGCTTGGCTGAGGGCTGGCAAGGGGGCACCAGCCCCTTCGGGCACCCCGCAGGATCGTCGATGCGAAACGAAATGATGTTGAGCGCCTGACGGGATTGGCGAAGTAGGATCGTCGCGACGAGTGTGCCGTGATCGTAGCGGGGCTTGAACGGCTCCCGGGCCTCGTCGGAGGCCATGTCATACTCGGCCGTGACGACGTGAGCGAGCTCGGGGGTGCGAGCGATACCGCTGTCTATCACTGCGACGAGTCGTGGGGGCGCGGCGTCGTGCGTCGGCACTGAAGCGCCAGCGGCCGGCGCCGTGGCCGCGAACAGAGCAGCAGTCAGGATCAGATTCCGCACGCGACGCTCCGCACACCACATTGCCTTCATTCGCATTGTAGAGTGACGGCGCGCGCAGGAGCACGGCGGACGGCATGATTCATTGACTTCCCCCCGGAAGACCGCTCGTTCGTGATCCTGTTGGAGAAGCGCGCTGTTGGCAATTGGGGTTAGTGCCCTCAGGACCGAAGAAATCGCGACCGCGACACGAAAGACACAGCTGTGCCGCTCCCGACGGTTCCCCTTCCGTTCCGATCCTGCTAGGCAGCAGCAATGACGTGTTGCTCTCCCGCGCCGGGTCTCGACTGATGGCGAAGCGCGCCGGCAGCGCCGATCTGCCGCTGCACGGCGGCCGCGTGCCCGCCTGGCTCGGCGAACGCATGACGAAATTGGGCGCGGCGATTTCGCAGGCGATCGTCATGGAATATGGCCGCGACGAGCTGCTGCGCCGGCTCGCCCATCCCTTTTGGTTCCAGTCGTTCGGCGCGGTGATGGGCATGGACTGGCATTCGTCCGGCATCACCACCAGCGTGCTCGGATCCCTGAAGCGCGGGCTTGCGCCGCTTTCGGGCGAGCTCGGCATTCATGTCTGTGGCGGGCGCGGCAAGCATAGCCGCAAGACCCCCGACGAGCTCGTCGCGGTGGGCGAGAAGGTCGGGGTGGACGGAGCCGCGCTCGGGCAGGCCAGCCGGCTGGTCGCCAAGGTCGACAGCGCGGCGGTGCAGGACGGCTTCGACCTCTATCTGCACGGCTTCATCGTTACCGACGGTGGCCGATGGGTGGTGATCCAGCAGGGCATGAACGATGCGCGCGGGCAGGCGCGGCGTTACCATTGGCTTTCGGAGGACATTACCAGCTTCGTCGAAGCGCCGCATGCCGCGATCGACGGGCGCGGGCAGGGGACGATCGTCAATCTCACCGATCGCCGTGCCGATGCATCGCGGCGCGGCCAGCTGGCTTTGCTCGGCGACATCGGTCCGGACGGCATTGTCCGCGAACTCGCGCGGATCGATCCGCCGAAGGCCGCTCCACCGCCTGCCCAAGCGATGTTGCCGCACCTTGTGTTGCCCGATCACCACGATGTGCGCGCGCAGGACGTCATAGCACGGCGGCTGCACGGCAATCTCGCTGCGGCGGCCGAGCGCGGGCCGGAGGATTTCGCCGAGTTGCTGATGGTGCCGGGCGTCGGGGCGCGAACGGTGCGCGCACTGGCGATGGTCGCGGAAGTGGTGCACGGCGCACCTTGCCGGTTCAGCGATCCGGCGCGCTTCTCGCTTGCCCATGGCGGCAAGGACGGCCACCCGTTTCCGGTGCCGATCACAGTATACGACAAGACCATAGGCGTGATGCGGAGTGCGATCGCGACAGCGAAGCTTGGTCGCGAGGAGGAACTTGCCGCGCTGAAGCGCCTCGATGCGCAGGCACGACGGCTCGAACGCCATGTGACCGGTCCCTCGGTCGAGGCGCTGATTGCAGAGGAGCGTGCCGCCAGCCACAGCTATGGTGGGCGCAGCGTATTCGGCCTGGAGCATCCGCCTGTGGGCGGCGAGGCACGGCAGGACAGGGGTTAGGCGTTGCGGGCCGCGGGACTCGAGGAGACGTGACCGACCTGTTCGTTGCGGGCTACCCCGCTCTGTTCGCCGTGGCCCTGCTCGCCGCAACCTTGTTCCCAGAGCGGTCTGAGCTCCTGCTCGCGGTGATGGCGGTCTCGGGCCGCTACGATCCTTAGCTGTTGCTGGCGGCCGCCACGACCGGGAATGTGCTCGGATCGATCGTCAATTGGGGGCTCGGCCGCTTCCTCGAAGCGCAGCGCGGCGCCCGCTGGTTCCCGATGTCGGAAACGGCGCTGGCGCGTGCTGAACGTCTCTATGCTCGTTGGGGAAGCTGGACCTTGCTCCTGTCGTGGTTGCCGGTGATCGGCGATCCGCTGGCCCCCGTCGCCGGCATGCTGCGCACCCCGTTCTCACGCTTCTTCCTGCTGGTGACGATCGCCAAGGCCGGGCGCTACCTGGTCGTCCTCGGCACGGCCGCGCAAATCGTTCGCTAAGTGTCGGCCGCTTTGCCTGTCACGGAGAGTCGGCAATTCGTCACCGCACCGTCATACCGTCATAATCGGCACGACATGGTGAGTCCCTAGATCCCCGCTGAGCGGCGGTGCCGCACTGCACAAGGGGAATGGAATGTCACGTTCGACGGGTCTCGCCCGAGGCGGTCTCGCCTCGCTTCTGCTCGCGGGCAGTATGCCGGCTCTCGCCCAGGCCGAGGCGAACCTCGAATCGTCGGCCGCTGCGGAAGAGATGGCCCCGAATTCCGACGAGGAGATCATCGTCACCGGCCGCGCCGGCGCAGGCGAGCGAACCAAGCTCGAGACCAGTTATGCGGTGACCACGCTCGAGAACGAGACCCTGCGCTCCCGCGCCGCCTCCAGCGTCACCGAGACGCTGAAATCCGTGCCGGGCTTCTGGGTCGAGGCGTCCGGCGGCGAGGGCAGCGGCAACGTCCGGGCGCGCGGCATTCCGGTCGACGGCTTCGGCTCGATCAACCTGCTCGAGGACGGCTTGCCGGTGCAGCATGATCCCTCGCTCGGCTATCTCAATGCCGACCAGGCATTCCGCGTCGACGAGTCGATCGAACGGATCGAGGTTGTGCGGGGTGGTCCGGCTTCGATCTTCACCTCGAACGCGCCCGGCGGCGTGATCAACTTCATCACCAAGACTCCGGGCGATACGCTCTCCGGCAATGCCAGAATCCTCTATGGACCGACGGCCGACCTGTTTCGGTTCGACGGCTGGGTGGGCGTGCCGATCGCCGACGGCTGGGGACTCGGCATCGGCGGCTTCTATCGCAACGAAGACGGGGTACGCGACCCCGGCTATACCGGCAACAAGGGCGGGCAGATCCGCGCCGATCTCACCGGCCGGCTCGATCAGGGCTATGTCCGCCTGAGCTACAAACGGCTCGACGACCGGGCGATCTTCTACACCGGCATCCCGCTAACCAAGGACGCCCAGGGCGACATCGTCGGTATCGCCGGCTTCGACCCGCAATACGACACCACCGCCAGCCGATCGACGGCGTTCCTCAACCTGCGTAGCGCGTTCGGCCCGCTCTCGTTCGACAACACCGACGGTTCCCGGATCCGCCTCGATCAATATTCGGCGCTGGTGGATTATGATCTGCCCGGCGGCTGGAAGCTCTCCAACCGCAGCCGTTACCGGGAATCCGAAACGGTGCGAAACGGCGTCTATCCGGCCTCGATCAGCACGGCGGCCGCCTTCGTCGCCGGCCGCCAGGCCGCCTTGCTCGCTGCATTCCCCGGCGCGAACCGCACGATCTTGCGCTACGCCGACACCGGCGAGGCGTTCGACATCGCCGGCCAGAACGGCAACGGTCTGGTTTTCCAGAACAGTGCACGGCCCGTGGCGGTCGACGAGCGCGAGTTCCTCAACGATTTTCGGGTGGCGTGGACCTTCGATCTCTTCGGCCAGCGCCACGATATCGCGATCGGCTTCTACTACGCGCACATTCGGGAGACTTTTCGCCGCTATTCGGCAACGACCCTGCAGGATGTCTCGGGCGATTCGCGGTTGCTCGATTTGATCGCGGTGAACGCCGCCGGCCAGGTGGTGGGCTCGGCGAGCGAGAATGGCGTGCTGCGCTACGGCTCCGAGTTCGCCAACGGCGCGGGCAATTCCGACACCTACGCGCTCTATCTCTCCGACGAATGGCAGGTGACGCCGCAATTGCGGATCGACGCCGGCCTCCGCCAGGAGTGGATCGATACGCAAGGAACCCAAGAAGGCACGGCGACCGTCAATCTCGGCGACCGCGCGACGCTCGCCGACGATCAGGTGCTGACCGGCAGCGGCATTTTCACGCCGTTCGACCGCAGCTTCGACAAGCTTGGCTTTACGGTGGGTGCCAATTGGCAGTTCAGCCGCAATGCCGGCCTGTTCGCGCGCTACACCTCGGCCTTCCGCCTGCCGAGCGTCGGCAGCTTCATCACCAGCGCCACTGCCCAGCCAGTCACCCAGGACATCAAGATGTGGGAAGCGGGGTTCAAATATTCGTCGCGGCTGCTGAGCCTCTACGCGACGGCCTTCAACACCGATTTCGGTAGCTTTTCGATCGGCAATTTCGTCTTCAATCCGGCAACCGGGGGCTACACCCAGCAGACCGAATATGCCGACACCCGCACCTACGGCATCGAGCTGGAAGGCACGCTGCGGCCCGTGAAATGGTTGGATCTAACCGTAAACGGCACGCTGCAGAACCCGGAATTCCGGAACCTGCAATTCACCGAGCTGGTCAACGGCGCGCCGGTGCAGCGCGATTATTTCGGCAACCAGCTGCTCCGGGTGCCCAAGCTCGCCCTGCGCGTCACGCCTGCGGTCACCTTGCTCGATGGGCGTTTCCGCGCGCAGATGGATGTCGAACATTATGCGCGGCGTTTCTCGGACGCCGCCAACACCTCGGCATTGCCGGCCTACACGGTGATCAATGCCAGCGCCCGCTTCGATCTGACGCCGCAGATCAGCCTGTGGGCCTATGGCGACAACCTCACCAATTCGATTGGACTCACGGAAGGGAACCCGCGCGCGGGCGAGCTGACCAGCGGGCAAGCCAACGACCTGTTGTTCATCGGCCGTCCGATCCTTGGCCGCTCGTTCCGGCTGGCGGTGGATTTCCGCTTCTGATGCTGCCGATCCTGTTGTGGATTGCGGCAGCGGGCGCCGCGGCATCCGAGTCGCCAGTTCAGATCAGCGGCGAGCTCACCGGCGCAGATCACCAGAGCTACAAGGCGGTCCCGTTCGACGTCCCCGACGGCGTCGAGCGGATCACCGTCACCTTGTCCTACGACAAGGCCGACCGAACCGTGGTCGATCTCGGTGTCTGGGATCCGCAGCGCTTCCGCGGCTGGAGCGGCGGTACCCGCGACCGCTTCACCATCGGCCTCTCGGACGCGAGCCCCGGCTACCTTCCCGGTACCTTGCCGAGCGGACGCTGGCAGGTCATGCTCGGCGTGCCCAACATCCGCGTGGCGAGCCGCAGCCGCTACGCCGTGACGGTAACCTTCGACAAGGTGGGCGACCCAGCGGCCTCGGCGGCGATCGCCGATCCGCCGCTCTCGGCTGCCCCGGGTTGGTACCGCGGGGATCTCCACATGCACGATGCGAACAGCGACGGCACCTGCGCGAGCCGGAGCGGCAAGCGGGTGCCGTGCCCGCTGTTCCGCTCGGTCGAGGCGGCGGCGGCCGCCGGGCTCGATTTCGTCGCCGTGACCGACCACAACACGACGGCCCATTTTGGCGGCCTGCGCGAGCTCCAGCCCTATTTCGACAAGATCCTGCTGATCCCCGGGATTGAGGTGACGACGTTCAAGGGCCACGCGAACGTGCTCGGCGCCACGGGCTTTGTCGACTTCCGGATCGGAACACCCGCCGTTGCCGATCTTGCCGGCCTCCAGGAAAGCCTGGCGGAGTCCGGTGCGATCCTGTCGCTCAATCATCCGGCCGCGCCCACCGGTGAAGACTGCATGGGCTGCGGCTGGGTGTGGCCGGACACCCAGTACGACAAGGTCGCCGCGATCGAGGTCGTGAACGGACCGATTGCGGAAGGGCGCTTTGGCGGCCTCGAATTCTGGTACGCCCGCCTGAACGAAGGCCATCGCCTGACCGGCATTGCCGGCAGCGACAATCACGATCCCGACGCGCCGGGCGGGAAACCACCGATCGGCCGCCCCGCGACGGTGGTGCACGCCGCAGCCTTGTCGCGGGACGGCATTCTGGACGGTATCCGGGGAGGGAATGTCTTCATCGACGTCGAAGGCACCCGCGAGCGCCTGCTCGAAGTCGATGCGTCTGGCGGCACCGAACGCGTTTCGATGGGAGGACGGTTGGCGGCCAAAGGCGTCGTCGACGTGCGTGCGCATGTCGCCGCCCCATCGGGAAGCACAGCCTTTCTGGTCGCCGACGGCGAGACCGTGGCCAGCCGTCAAATCGCTTCGGCCGACGAGACGATTGTCTTCCGGACACCGGCGGCGGCTCGGAGATGGCTCAGCGTCAACGTGCGCGGCGCAAACGGGCAGCTGCTGCTGATCGGCAATCCGATCTACATCGATGCTGTCCGACAAAGCACGCCAAAGGCCGCGAAACGTTCTTGACGCTTCCTAGCCCACCCTCCTATGTGCGCCGCGCACCCCGTGCGCAGTGGCGATCGTAGCTCAGTTGGTCAGAGCACCGGTTTGTGGTACCGGGGGTCGCGGGTTCAAGCCCCGTCGATCGCCCCATTTGCGCAGCATCCTCATACAGCTCAGCAGGTCACCCGATGCAGTCGCCGTGGGAGTATCCCGACTTCGACGATCATGAGATCGTCCATTTCGTACACGACCGCGCCAGCGGCCTTCGCGCGATCATTGCGGTGCACTCGACCCATCTGGGGCCGGGCGCGGGCGGCGTCCGATTCTGGAATTATGCCGAGACGGGCGACGCGCTTCGTGACGCGCTCCGCCTTTCGCGCGGGATGAGCTACAAGAATGCCATGGCCGGCTTGCCGCTCGGCGGCGGCAAGGCCGTAATCCTGTCGGACGAAGCCCGGACCAAAACTCCCGAGATGCTCGCGGCATACGGCCAGGCTGTCGAGAAGCTCTCCGGCTCCTACGTCACCGCCGAAGATGTTGGAATCACCGTCGCCGATCTCGACGCCGTCTCCAAGCACACCCGCTTCATCGCCGGCCTTCCAGTTGGCGAGGGTGAGGTCGGCGGCGACCCTGGACCCCATACCAGCTACGGCGTGTTTCTCGGCATCAAGGCCGCGGTCCGTCGTGCGCTCGGCAAGGACAGCCTGGCGGGCCTCCACATAGCCATGCAAGGCGCCGGCAGCGTCGCCGGCGGCGTCGCCCGTCGCGCTGCCGCGGAAGGTGCGCGGATCAGCCTCACCGACATCGACCGCAGCCGCGCCTACAGGCTCGCCGCCGAAGTCGGGGCGAGCGTGGTCGCGCCGGAGGAGATCATCAGCCTCGAAGCCGACATATTCAGCCCGAATGCGCTGGGCGCAATCCTCACCGAAGAGACGATCGCCGGCCTCAACGTGCCGATCGTTGCCGGCGGCGCCAACAACCAGCTCGCCACCCCGCAGGACGGCCAGCGCATCCATCAGCGCGGCATCCTCTACGCGCCGGATTACGTGATCAACGCCGGCGGGATCATCAATGTCTCGTCCGAATATCTGCGTGACGCGGACGCCGCCGGCGTCAAGAGCCGCGTCGAGCAGGTGCCGGTGCGGCTGGAGCAGATCTGGTCGGAAAGCGCGTCGACGGGTCGCAACCCTGCGGAAGTGGCGGATGACATGGCCAAGAGGCTGATCGGCCGGTAGCAGCCTATCCGGCTGCGGCTTCGGCTTCCACTTTGGCCTTGTCCCGGCCGAGCTTGTGTTCGCGGTACACCGTGTAGAGACCGCTGCCGACGATCACGGCGGCACCGGCCCATGTGCTCGCCGCCGCGTGGTCGGCGAAGAGCAGCCAGCCGAACAGCACCGCCCAGAGAAGTTGTGCATAGTCGAGCGGCACCACCACCGAGACCGGCGCAAAGCGCAGCGACGCGGTGAGCAGAAGCTGCCCGATTCCGCCGACGGTCCCGAGCGCGAGCAGGATTCCCCATGTGGTCGCATCATGCGCAGTTCCGTAGAATGGCAGGAAGAGGCCGAGCACCAGTACGGCAAGGCAGGTGAACCAGAGCACCGTCGTTTGGGTATGTTCCGTGCGGCCGATCTGGCGAATGGTGATGGTGACGATGCCGCTGCCGAAGGCCGCGCCGATCGCAAGCACCAGTCCGATCATTGGCATGTCACTGCCTTCCGGCTGCATCACGATCAGCACGCCGATCAGGCCGATGAACACCGCGCTCCAGCGATGCAGCCCGACCTTCTCCTTCAGCACCAGGGCCGACAGCATCACCGCGAACAGCGGCGCGGCAAAGCCGATCGTGGTCGCCTCAGCGAGGGGCAGATAGGCGAGGGCGCTGAACCCCATCATCATCGTCGACAGGCCGATGGCCGCGCGCCATGCATGGGCGCCGGGCCGGGCTGTCCGCCACGCCGTCCAGTTGCGGCTCAGCGCGATCCACAGGATCAGCGGCGGCAGCCCGAAGGCGAAGCGATAGAAGCCGATCTCGATGGTCGGCATGCCGTGAAGGTGGGCGAGCTTGATCAACGCGGACATGCCCGCGAAGCAGGTCGCGGCGCAGAGCCTCAGCGCAATGCCGGCGAGCTTGTTCTGTTCGGGACGACGGGAAGCCATGTGGCGCGTCCCTGCGCCGCAGCGATGCGGAAGCGCAAGTACGTTCCTTTACGGTCGTCTCCGGAAAAAGTGTCACGGCCTCAACTACGTAAAGCGCCGGATTCACGTTGCGCCGGAAACGCGCGAAGCGCTTCCCCGCCGCGCAAGGACGCTTTAGAGGGGAGGCCAAAATGCAGACCCTCGCGAACCCGGCCCGCTTTCTGAAGATCGCACGACCACTCACGCCCGTGCTGGGCTGGGGCGGGGCGCTGCTGATCGTCGGTGCGCTCGCGGTCGGCCTGTTCGTTGCGCCGCGCGACTATCTGCAGGGCGAAAGCGTTCGGATCATCTACGTGCATGTGCCTGCCGCCTGGCTCGGCATGGGCGGCTGGACCGGCCTTGCCATTGCAAGCTTCATGCAACTCGTGTGGCGGCATCCGCTGGCGGCGATCGCCGCACGCGCGATCGCGGTCCCGGGTGCCGTCTTCGCTGCCCTCTGTCTTGTCACCGGCTCGCTGTGGGGAAAGCCGACCTGGGGCACCTACTGGCAATGGGATGCGCGGCTGACCTCGATGCTGATCCTGTTGTTCCTCTACATCGCCTATATTGCGCTCGACGATGCCGAGCGGGAGCGTGGCGGGGAGGGACGGATCGCCGCCATCTTCGGGCTCGTCGGGGCGATCAACATCCCGATCATCCATTATTCGGTCGAATATTGGAACACGCTCCACCAGGGCCAGAGCATCTCGTTTCTGCGGGCGAGTTCCACCGTCGATGCCTCGATGCTGTGGCCGCTGCTGGTCTCGGCAGCGGGTTTCAGCTTGCTGTTCGGCGCGATCGTGCTGATGCGGATGCGCGCTGCGCTAGCGCGCCAAAAGGTCGAAGCGCGCCTTCGGAGATATTCGTGAGCCATTGGACTTTCATCCTCGCCTCCTACGCGCTCACCGCCCTCGGCACGGTCGGCCTCACCTGGTGGAGCTGGGCATCGATGCGCAGCGCCGAACGCCAGGTTGAAGATTTGAGGAACGACCGATGAGGTGGGGGCGGTGAAACCGAAGACCCAGCGCCTGTTCCTGCTCGTCCTCGCCATCGTCGCGGTGCTGGGGGCGGTGCTGCTCGCCATGTCGGCGCTGAAGGATCAGGCGGCCTATTTCTACGCGCCGGCCGACGTCGCCCGTGAAGGGGCGCCCCAAGGCCGCAACGTGCGCATCGGCGGAATGGTCCGGCAAGGCTCGATCCGCCGCAACGCGGACGGCGTGACGATCGATTTTGTCGTGCGCGACGACAGTCCGCACGTCATCAACGTCCGCTACCGCGGCATCGTGCCCGATCTCTTCCGCGAGGAAAGCGGGGTCGTCGCCGAGGGGCGGTTCCAGGAGAGCGGGCTGTTCGTCGCGGACGAGATCCTGGCCAAGCACGACGAGAATTACATGCCGCCGCAGCTCGACGTCAAAAAAGGCGAACATAAGAGCGAGAGCCTGAAGTGATTGCCGAGACTGCGCTTGCCGCCCTCTGGCTGGCTGCAGCCATGTCGGTGCTGCAATTGCTGTTCGGGATCATCGCGCTGCGTCCCGGCGGCGGCGAAATTGTACCGGCGATGCGGCCGATCGCCGTCGCCCAGGCGCTGCTTGTCGGATTGTCCTTCTTGCTGCTCATCCAGCTGTTCCTGCGGACCGATCTGTCGGTGGCGCTGGTCGCAGAGAACAGCCACACAATGAAGCCGTGGCTGTACAAATTCGCTGGCGCGTGGGGCAATCACGAAGGCTCGATGCTGCTCTGGGTGACGGTGCTCGCCATTGCCGGTGCGGCCGTTGCGCTGTTCGAGCGGCGGTTGCCTGAGCGCACCTTGATCGCGACGCTGGCGGCGCAGGCGTCGATCGGCCTCGGCTTCTATGCCTTTCTGCTCTTCTCCTCCAATCCGTTCGAGCGCCTGTTTCCGGCCCCGACCGAGGGCAACGGCCTCAATCCCCTGCTTCAGGATCCCGGCCTCGCTTTCCATCCGCCGACCCTCTATTTCGGCTATGTCGGCATTTCGATTGCATTCTCGTTCGCCGTCGGCGCGCTCGTCACCCGCGACGTCGGTCCCGCCTTTGCCCGCGCCATGCGCCCCTGGGTCCTGGCCGCCTGGATCTTTCTCACGCTCGGCATTACCGCCGGCTCCTATTGGGCCTATTACGAACTCGGCTGGGGCGGCTGGTGGTTCTGGGATCCGGTCGAGAACGCGTCTCTGATGCCATGGCTCGCCGCCACCGCCTTGCTGCACTCGGTAACGGTGCTCGCCACCCGCGATGGGCTTCGCGCCTGGACTGTGATGCTCGCCGTGGTCGCTTTTTCGATGTCCATGATCGGCACCTTCCTGGTGCGTTCCGGCATCCTGACGTCGGTGCACAGCTTCGCCGTCGATCCGGAGCGCGGCGCGTTCATCCTGCTGCTGCTGGCGCTCTACATCGGCGGTGCGCTCGCCTTGTTCGCGCTGCGCGTCGGCACGGTGAAGGAGGGATCCACGTTCGATCTTGTCAGTCGCGAAGGCGCGCTCGTCGCCAACAACCTGTTCCTGTCCGCCATCCTGGGCATCGTCTTCGTCGGAACGCTCTACCCGTTGCTGATCGAAGCACTTGCGGGCGAGAAGCTCTCGGTCGGCCCGCCCTATTTCAACAAGGTCGCCGGACCGCTGGCGCTCGCGCTCGTCGTCGTCATGGCCGCCGGACCCTTGCTGCGCTGGCGACGGGACCGGATCGCCGAAGTGGCACGGCGCATGATCGTCCCGCTGGCGGTCACCGCGCTCGCACTCACCGCCGTCCTGCTGCTTGCGCCGGGGCTCGGCATCCTGCCCCTGCTCGGACTGGTGCTCGCACTTGGCGTCGGGGCTGCCAGCCTGGCGCCCTTGTGGAAGCGCAATCTGCGCCGAACGCCGCTGTTCACCTGGGGCATGGTGATCTCGCATTTGGGCATCGCGGTCAGCCTCGCCGGGATGGCCTCGGAGGCGGCGTTCACCAAGGAGACGTTGGTTGCCGCACGTCCGGGCGAGACGGTTCGTGTCGGGCCCTATTCGCTCCGCTTCGACCAGGTCGAGCCGATCGCCGGGCCGAACTGGACCGCGATGGAGGCGAAGCTGACCGCCCGCCGCGGCGACGGCGGTGCCTTCGTGCTTCGGCCTCAGGCACGTACCTTCTCCTCGCCGCGAACCGATACCAGCGAGGCTGCGATCGCGACCCGTCTCGATGGCCAGCTCTATACCGTCATCGGCAGGGCGGATGAGAGCGGCCGTTGGCAGTTGCGCTTGTGGTGGAAGCCCTTCGTAACGCTTATTTGGCTCGGCGGAGCACTGGTCGCGTTCGGCGGCCTGCTATCGCTGATCGGCCGCGTGCGCCGCCGCCGCCGGGATCAGGAGAGCCACGCATGAGACGTATTCTCCTCTTCCTCCCGCTGACTCTGTTCGTAGCGATCGTGCTTGTTTTCGCGTTCCGGCTGTGGGCGCCGGGCGATACGATCGTCCGATCGCGTATGGTCGGCAAGCCGATGCCGGATTTCGCACTGAAGCCGATCGTTCCCAACCATCCCGGGCTTGCGGCCGGCGATCTGCACGCGGGGCAGCCGCGCCTCGTCAACGTGTTCGCGAGCTGGTGCATCCCCTGTCGCGTCGAGGCCCCGCAACTCGAGACTGTTAAGGCTCGCGGTATTCCGATCGATGCGATCGCAATCAGGGACAAAAGCGCCGACGTCACCGCCTTTCTCAAGAGCAATGGCGATCCGTTCGAGCGCATCGGCGACGATCCGCGCAGCCAGGTCCAGTTCGCGCTCGGATCGTCGGGCGTGCCGGAGACATTCGTGGTCGATGGCGCGGGCATCATTCGCCATCAGCATATCGGCGAGATCCGCCCCGAAGATGTCGACGGGATCATCCGAGCCTTCGAGGCGGCGCGATGAGGCAGCTCGTCTTCGCTCTTGCGCTCCTCATCGCCGCGCCCGCCGCCGCCCAGCCGACAACGCCGCCGGCGCCTTTCGCCTATCGTCAGCTCGACGATCCCAAGCAGGAGGCGGAGGCCAAAGCTCTGATGGAGACGTTGCGCTGTCTCGTCTGCCAGGGGCAGTCGATCGCGGACAGCGATGCCGACATGGCCGGCGACATGCGCTCGATGGTGCGCGAACGCATCAAGGCTGGCGAGCCGCCGGAGGCGATCCGCCGATGGCTGATCGATCGTTACGGCAGCTGGGTGAGCTACAAGCCGACGGTTGAACCGGTCACCTGGCCGTTGTGGGCGGCGCCGGTGGTTCTGATGGCACTTGGTTTCTGGCTGGCCCGCGGGCGCTTCCGGCGGCGAGCGCGCTGATGGGCTGGTTCATAATCCTGATCATGGCCCTATCGCTGTTCGCCGGCCTCTGGCACTTCGCCAGGCTCGAAAAGGGCCCGCTCCAGTTCCTGCTTGCCGCCCTGTTGCTCGCGCTCGCCGGCTATGCCTGGCAGGGTCAGCCGAGCCTCGACGGTGCGCCGCGCAAGGTCGAGGTGGCGGAGAAGCAACCGGACACTCCCTTCATGTCGCTTCGGCGCGAAATGTTCGGCCAGTTCGACACGGCCGACCGCTGGATGATCATGTCGGAAAATTACCGACACAGCGGCAAGACGGCGGATGCGGCGGCGATGATCCGGTCGGGACTGCGGGCCAATCCGCGTAACGCAACGCTGTGGATCGGCTATGGCGACGCGCTGGTCGCGCATGGCGGAAACGTCCTGACTCCAGCGGCGGAGTTCGCGTTCCGCCGCGCGGCCGCGCTTGCGCCCAAGCACCCGGGGCCACCGCTCTTCTACGGCATTGCGCTAGCGCAGAGCGGTAACCTTCCGGGTGCCGAGCAGCAATGGCGCCGGGCGCTCGCGCTCGCCCCGGCCGATGCCTCTTGGCGGGCCGAACTCGAGCGACAGCTCGCCGCGGTCGACAAGGCCCGTGCCGACGGTCAACTCCGCTAGGTCCGACTGTCGGCTGAACCCGAGGCTATTACACTAGTAGCATCCCCGACCGGGCCGATGTCGCGCCATGACGGGGGAGGCGGAGGATCGATGCAGGGTGCATAGCGGGAAGGGAAGCACCTTCGCCGAGCCTCGCGCCAAAATGCCTCAATGGTCGACGCCGCGACCCGTCTCGTGCTGGAGCTCGTCGATCTTCTTCGAGGCTTCGGCCTTGGTGAGCTCGGGGTCAAATTCCTCGCCAGCCTCTTGCGCGAGAGTCTTGAGGTATGATGCCTGCGGCGCAGTCATGCTTTCGTCGCCGGTGACCCATTCACTTGGGTCCTTGGCGGCGGCTTGGTTGGTGTCATTGCGATCGGACATTGGTGCGCTTTCCGTTGATGGAGAAGAGTTCGAAGCAAAGCCTCGACCTTCCGCCATCAACGGTGGCGTTCCAGATTTGTTCCGATTCGTGAGCGGCCTCAGGCCGGCACGAATTCCAGATCGAGCGCCTCTGCAACCGCCTGGTGTCGTATCTTTCCGCCCGAAACGTTGAGACCGTTGGCGAGATGCGGGTCGGCCTGCATCGCCGCCTCGGCGCCGAGGTTTGCCAGCCGCAGCACGAAGGGCAGGGTGGCGTTGTTGAGCGCGAAGGCCGAGGTGCGGGCAACCGCGCCGGGCATGTTGGCGACGCAATAGTGGATCACGCCGTCCACTTCGAACACCGGATCCTCGTGCGTGGTTGCGCGCGAGGTTTCGAAGCAGCCGCCCTGATCGATAGCGATGTCGACCAGCACCGATCCCCGCTTCATTGTCTTGAGCATGTCGCGGGTGACGAGCTTGGGCGCCGCCGCTCCGGGCACCAGCACCGCGCCGATCACCAGTTCGGCCTCGCTCACGGCCTTGGCGATCGCCGCCTTCGATGCATAAGCGGTCTTGATCTGGCTGCCGAAGAACATGTCTAGTTCGGCGAGCCGCGCGTTCGAAATGTCGTAGATGGTGACGTCGGCACGCATGCCGACCGCCATCTGCGCCGCGTTGACGCCGGAAACGCCGCCCCCCAGGATCGCGACCCGCGCCGGCGCCACTCCGGGAACGCCGCCGAGCAGAACGCCGCGACCGCCTTGCTCCTTCTCGAGATAATGCGCCCCGACCTGGATCGACATTCGGCCGGCCACTTCCGACATCGGCTTCAGCAGCGGTAGCGAGCGATCGTGCGAGGTCACGGTCTCGTAGGCGATGCAGGTCGCACCGGATGTCATCAGGCCCTCTGCCTGCGGCTTGTCGGCGGCAAGGTGCAGGTAGGTGAAAAGCAGATGCCGCGACTCCAGAAGTGCGATCTCCTGCGCCTGCGGCTCCTTCACCTTGACGATCATGTCGGCGCCGGCGAACACTTCCCCCGCGGTTTCGACGATGCTTGCGCCCGCCTTCACATATTCCTGATCGTCGAAATCAATGCCGAGCCCGGCTCTGGTTTCGACGATCACCTGGTGACCGGCGCTGACCAGCTCGGCCACGGAGGCCGGGGTCAGTCCGACTCGGAACTCGTTATTCTTGATCTCTTTCGGCACGCCGACGCGCATCGAGTCTCTCCAATTGTCTTTTGATGGCGCGGCTATAGCCAGTGCCTGCGATTTTGTCGCCGTTGCGGAGGCGAGGGCGGGCGTGCTAAGCGCCACGCGCCTGGCGCGGCCAGTGCGCAAGACGTGAAGGATATCGAGGGCATACCTGCCTTCTACGCCCATGACCGACACTGCCGCCGCCCAGTCTCCGACACCCGACATGCGTTCGGAGCCTCACGCTTCCCACGGCGGCATCGTCACGCTTGCCGTGTCGGCGATCGGCATCGTGTTCGGCGATATCGGTACGTCTCCCCTGTATGCCTTTCGCGAGACGTTCGCCGGCCACCACAAACTGGCGCACGGGCCTGCAGAGATCGTCGGCGTGCTCAGCCTGATCTTCTGGTCGATGATGATCGTGGTCACGCTGAAATATGTCGCCGTGATCATGCGCGCGGACAACAAGGGCGAGGGTGGCAGCCTGGCGCTGCTCGCGCTGATCAATCGCAAGAACGAGCGCAGCGGCCCCCGCAAATGGACGGCCGGGATCATTCTGCTCGGCGTCTTCGCCTGCGCGCTCTTTTACGGCGACAGCATGATCACGCCTGCGATCTCGGTGCTGTCGGCGGTCGAAGGCCTGACGACGGTGCAATCGAGCTTCGAGCCGTTCGTTCTGCCGATCGCGGTCGGCATCCTCGTCGGCCTGTTCACCATCCAGTCGGTCGGCACCGCGCGGGTCGGGGCTTTTTTCGGCCCGATCATGCTGGCCTATTTCCTTACCCTCTCGGTGCTCGGGATCATCCACATCGTCGATCGACCGATGATCATCCTCGAGACGATCAATCCGCTGAACGCGATCAATTTCTTCATCATCGATGGCTGGGCGGCCTTCCTGGCCCTCGGCTCGGTCGTCCTCGCCGTGACCGGTGCGGAGGCATTGTATGCCGACATGGGCCATTTCGGCCGCAAGCCGATCGGTGTGTCCTGGCTGTTCTTCGTCATGCCCAGCCTGATGCTGAACTATATGGGGCAGGGCGCGATGATCCTGACGCTCGATCCGGCGATTGCCGACGAGACGATCAAGAATCCGTTCTTCCTGCTTGCGCCGGAGGCGTTCCGCCTTCCGCTCGTCATCCTGGCGACGCTCGCCACCATTATCGCCAGCCAGGCGGTGATTTCCGGCGCCTTCTCGGTAACGCAGCAGGCGATCCAGCTCGGCTTCATCCCGCGCCTCCGGATCCTGCACACCAGCGCCTCCGCCGCCGGCCAGATCTACATCCCGGTGATCAACTGGGCGCTCATGGTGATGGTGATCCTGCTCGTCCTGTTCTTCCAGAATTCCAGCAGCCTTGCCGCCGCTTATGGCATCGCCGTCACCGGGGCGATGTTCATCGACAGCTGTCTGCTGACCGTCGTCCTGTTCTCGCTGTGGAACTGGCGTCCGATTTTCGCGGTGCCGTTGCTGGCCCTCTTCTTCATGGTCGACATCGCCTATTTCGCGGCCAATCTCACCAAGGTGCCCGACGGCGGCTGGTTCCCGTTGCTGATCGGCCTCATCGCCTTCACCCTGCTGACCACCTGGGCGCGTGGCCGCCAGTTGATGCTGGCGCGCATGCGGGAGGCATCGATGCCGGTCGAGATCTTCGTCAAATCGGCCGCCAGCAGCGCCACGCGGGTGCCCGGCACAGCGGTGTTCATGACCACCACCCCCGACGGCGTGCCACATGCGCTGCTGCACAACCTGAAGCACAACAAGGTTCTGCACGACCGGGTGATGCTGCTCACCGTCAAGATCGAGGATGTGCCGTTCGTGGAGGAGGGCAGGCGCTTCGATCTCACCGATCTGGGCAGCGGCTTCTACCGGCTCGTCCTGCGTTTCGGGTTCATGCAGGAATCCGATGTGCCGGCGGCGCTCGCCAGGGTCGAGACCTGCGGACCGGCATTCAAGATGATGGACACGAGCTTCTTTCTTGCCCGGCAGACCCTGCTCGCCTCGGCGCGGCCGGGTATGTGGATCTGGCGCGAACGGCTGTTCGCCTGGATGCTGCGCAATGCGGAAAGCGCGATGGAATTTTTCAAGCTGCCGCCGAACCGAGTCGTCGAGCTCGGCAGCCAGGTGGAAATCTGAGTTTGAGCGGAGCGGCCGGCCCGGCGACCGCGCCGCTGATCGTGACCGCGCTGTTCGGCGACGGCGACAATGGCTGGCTTCAGGAGCTCCGGCGGGCGCATTTTCCCCCCGAGCGCAACCAGGTGCCGGCGCACCTCACACTGTTCCACCATCTGCCGCCGAGCGTCGCGCGCGAGCTCGACCAGCGGCTTGCCACGTACGCCGTGACGCCGCCTCCCCGGGCGACGATTGCGGGAATCATTGATCTGGGTGCCGGCACCGCACTGCGTGTCGACAGCGAAGAGCTGGAAGACATACGCCACGATCTTGCCGAGGGGCTAGGCGGCCTGCTCACGCCGCAGGATCAGGCGCCCTGGCGCCCGCACGTTACCATTCAGAACAAGGTTGAGCCGCGCGAGGCCAAGCGGCTGCAGCAACAGCTGCGCGCAACGTTCGCGCCGCGGCCGCTCGCCATTCGCGGTCTTGCGACCTGGCGCTACCTCGGGGGCCCGTGGGAGCCGCTCAAGACGCATGTCTTCCGAGGCTGAGATTGTCGCCCGATAAGGGGGCTCAATCCAGCTGGCCGACTCCGTCACAACTATAGTCGAAGGCGGCGAGGCCGGCTTCGAGGTGCGAGGCGAGCAGCGGCATGTCGAGCAACTCGTCGATGGCGCTTTCCGGATCGTTGTCGCTCGCCTCGGCAAAGGCGTCGTCCCACTCGCTGACGTCGAACGTGCCGCGCCCGACCCAGGCGAGCGCCAGCGTCTCCGAAAGCTGGTCGTCGGCAAGATCGTCCAGAGTGGCGCGCAGCTCCTCCTCGACGTCGTTCAGCTCGTCTTCCAGCGTGGACAGCGCACCGGCGCCGCTGTCGTCGTCGAAATCGTCGACATTGTCCGCGTCCTCGTCCGGATCCTGCGCCGGTACCTGGGCTTCGTTCTCACGCGCGCGGATGATGATCCGGCAGAGTGTCTCGAGAGGAGTCAACAATTCCATCGCCACGTCTCCATTTTCGCCCGGCTAACGACAAGAGGGGCAGCGGAGTTCCCGAACGTTCCGGTAGGGAAAGGATATAGGATCCGAATCGGTGCGTTTCGCGAGACGAATCGAGGCTTCCTCACCTCCGCCGAAGCCTTGAACGACGACTTGCGAGAGCCCAGTTGACGCTGCGCGAGGCCGTGCCTATAGCCCCGCCACGCCCGCTGCCGAGCAGCGGGGCGACGCCTTGGGGCGGAGTAGCTCAGCTGGTTAGAGCAGCGGAATCATAATCCGCGTGTCGGGGGTTCAAGTCCCTCCTCCGCTACCATGAAAAAGCCGGGAAGCCGAATGGCTTGCCGGTATTTTCCGATCGGTGCACGACGACCCTGCTTGCTGTCTCGGCCCGGTGGTAGTGTGCCGGCTGCGGGCGGTCGATCTCTAAGCAGGCCTCACGACCGGCGGCTGGTAAGCCTCGCCGCTGCGGACGAAGGCGACGTCGAGTTCGAGAAGGCGGCACGCCTGCCAGTCGAACCCGTTCTCCTTGGCCATGCCGATTTCGAAGCCATGATCCGCCATCCAGCTGACCATCTCCATAAGTGATTTCTGGCCATCGTAGAGGATTCTCAGCGGCAGCTCCATCTGCACCGCGCAGACGCGGGCCAGGCAGTCGCCCGTGCCTTGAAGCACCTCGAATTCGAAGCCTTGGGTATCGACCTTCAAATAGGTGGTGTCCGTGAGCGTTCCCGGATGCTCCGCAAAGAATTCGTCGAGGCGGATAACGCGCACCTTTTCGCGCCGTTCGGGCGTGGCGCCGACAAATTTGGCATTGGTGTAGTCGCTGGGAGCCTTGAAGGAGCTAAAGACGTCGGCTTGGGTGATGAGGATTTCCAGCTCGCCCGGGGCATCTCCGACGCCAAGCTGATATGCGTCCCAAAGGGGATCCGCGGCAGCACGCGCTGCAAGTCCGGCAAATGCAGCAGATCCTGGTTCGAACGAGATGATTCGACCCGCATAACCCCGTTCGCGCAGTTCCTCTCCGAACTGGCCATTATTGGCGCCAACGTCGATCACGGTGTCGACATTCTCGCGGCGCATCAGGTCCACGAATGAAGGATGGTGGATCCGCTCCAACCCCACGGCACGCAACGCCTGCCGCGCAATTCCTCGTACTTTATCCATCCAAGACTCCAGTAATCGGCGTCGCCGCAAGGAAGCTAGCCTCATGATGTGCCGGGGCCTTGCCTCGGGGCACGCGATGCTGCGCGGCGATGACCGGAGACTCTCGGCTCAAGGCGCGACGCGGAGCCTGGCGGCTCCTGTGTCGTGAACATTGAACAAAGCGCTCTTTGCCTGAGGCGCCATCGCATCGGCGGCGAGCGGGCATGCTGGCACAGCAAGTATCGGCGACAGCAACGCGGAGGCGGCGGAGACTCCCGCGATACGAACGCTCATTGCGGCCTCTCCAGAAACGTTGGAGTGAAGTCTACGCGGCCGCCGAACTGGGCGCAATGGTCATGGTCCTGCTCCGCTCAATCCGCGGTGATCGCGACCGCGCCGAGCAGGCCCGAAGCCCCGCCCGCCGGCGCTTCGACGATCAACACGATGGTCCGCGCGCCCGGACCTGCGGGCAGTCCTGCAGTCAGAGGCGCCGGGCCGGCATCCTGCTTGCTCGCGAGCTTCACCCCGTCGACCCACAGCTCCGCGCGCCCGCCCACGCCATCGAAGTGGAGCGTTCCGCCCCGGGTGGCCACTTTCTTCCACGGCATGACACGGCTCCGATAGACCCGCCACCCGGCCTGAGCCTCGGCGGGCGTTGCGAGGCCGCTTCGCACGAGGTCCCAGCTGTTATTATCGCCGTCGGGGGGCGCTAGCGTCGGTGCCGGTCGCTCGATCAATCGCGGCGATCGGCGCCATTCGCGAACCTCGAACTTCGCGGCAATTGCCGGCACCTGCGGACGCGGCATGATGTCCGCACGATCGATGATCAAGGTGGCGGACTTCAGCCGGTCGGCCGAAGCCTTGATCACGATCCGGCCGCGCCCGGTACCGGCGCGGACGATGATCTGGGCGAGACCGTTGAACAGGGACCGGGCGCCGCTGCCGGCGGCGACCCGTTCGGGCTCATGGCTGTTGGGATCCCCGTTGCCCACTCCGAGGATGGTCGCACCTTCGACGGAGAAGCGGGTCGCCAGATTGGCAGTAGGAACGTGGCGTCCCTTGGCATCGACGGCGTCGATCGTCACCGCCTGTGCATCCTCGTCATCCCCGGCCATCACGCTGCGCGCCGGGGTAAGCCGCAAGGCGACCGGCGCGCCGGCGGTCTCATGGACGGCGCGGGCAACCTGCTTGCCGCCGCGCAACGCCACGGCTTCGATCCGGCCGGGCGCGTAAGGCACGGTCCATTCGTTGCCCATGATCCGATCGACGTTCTGGACGCCGAGATCGCGGCCGTTGAGGCGCAGGGACACGCGCTCCGCATTGCTGCTGACGAAGACCTTGATCGGCTGGCCCTCCCGGCCGGGCCAGGTCCAGTGCGGCGCGATCGCCACAACCGGCCGATCGTCGATCCAGTGGGCACGATGGATGTCGAAAGCGGTCTTCGGGAAGCCGCACAGATCCAGGATCCCGAAGAAGCTGGAAATGGTTGGCCAGTCGTGCGGCGTCGGTTCGCCATGATAATCGAACCCGGTCCAGACGAAGCCGCCGGCAACGTACGGCCGATCCGCGATCTGCTTCCAGGTGTCGCGGTGGGTACCGCCCCAACTCGCCGCCTCCTCGTCATAGGAGGTGATCACATGCCCGGCCTTGTCGGTGGCGAAAGCGCCGCGCGTTTCGAACGCACTGGTATCCTCCGAGCTGGTCATCGGCTTTTCAGGATTGAGCTGGTGGAACTTGTCGTAATCGGCCTGATAATAATTAAACCCCATGACATCGACGACGGTCGAAACATTCGCGGGATTGTAGAAGGCGCCGTTCATCGCCGCGGTGATTGGCCGGCTGCGATCGAGCCGGTGGACCGCCGCCGACATGCGCCGGACCATCTCGACGCCGGCCTCGGTGCCCTGCATCGGCTCCTCGTTGAACACCGACCACAGGATCACACTGGGATGATTGCGGTCGCGCCGCACCAGCCATTCGAGCTGGGCGAGGTAGTCGGGGGCGGGATTGAAGTTGCGATTCTCGTCCATCACGAGGAAACCCATCCGGTCGCACCAGTCGAGCAATTCTCCGGTCGGGGCATTGTGTGACATCCGGATCGCATTGCACCCCATCGCCTTCAGCCGCTCCAGCCGCCACGCCATAAGCGAGTCCGGAATTGCCACGCCGACTCCGGCGTGATCCTGGTGGAGGCACACGCCCTTGAGCTTGACCTGCTTGCCGTTGACGAACAGCCCCTTGTCCGGATCGAAGCGGATGGTGCGGAAGCCTATCGCGGTCCGGCGCTCGTCGATCGCGACGGCGGCCCGGAGCACGCGGGTACGGACGGTGTAGAGGGTGGGGGTCTCCACGGACCACAGGCCGGGGCTCCCCGGATCAAGCGCGAGCTGCGCCTCGGCCTTGTCGAGCGTCGGAACGGTGACATCGGCGCGAGCCGCCGAAATTTCGCGCCCGTCGGGGCCGAGCAGAACTGCCTCGACGGTGATCGCCGCCGACGCGCGTTCGATGTTGCCGAGGGTGACGGTGACCGGAACCTGCCATCGGCCGTCAGTGCCTTGCTCCGGGGTGCAATGAACCCCGTCGGTGACGATCGCGACCGGCGCGCGGCGGACCAGCCAAGCGTGGCGGTAGAGACCGGCTCCTTCATACCACCAGCCCTCCTTGGCGTCGGCGTCGACGCGGATCGCGATCACATTCTCCTCATCTCCGAAGCGGGCGAACGGAGTCAGGTCGACATGGATGCTGTTATAGCCCGACCAATTGTGGGCAACGACGCTGCCATTCACCCAGATCGTCGCATTGGTTGCGATCCCGTCGAAATGGAGTTCGATCGTCTTCCCTCGATCCGCCGGATCTAGCTGCAGGATGCGCCGATACCAGCCGATGCCGCGGCGCCGGTAGCCTTGAGAGACGTTCGCAGTCTTCTCGAAGGGCTGGGCGGCGGCCCAATCGTGGGGCAAGCGAATCTCGGCCCATTCGCTGTCGTCGTACAGCATAGCCGCGGCGCCAAGGGCGTTACCGGCCTTCACGCTCAGATAGGTCTCGTTATGGCCTTGCGGCTCAGGTGTCGCAATGTCCCCTTCATGGAAGCGCCAGCCGAGCTCGAGCAGAGTGCGGGACGGATCCGTTTCCGCCAGGCGCGGCGGCAGGTGGCGCTCGGCGGGGGGCATCGGAAAACCGTCGCTGCCGCGGCTGATGCCGGCGCTGGCGCTGCGTGCGGGCTGGACCCCGATCAACGCGCCTGCGCTGGCGCTGCCGAGAAGAAGTTCGCGTCGGTTCACTGGAAAGGCTCCGCTGAGGCCGTGGCGGCCACCATCAAGATAAACAGGATTAGACGTCGCTCAGTTCGGCCACGAAATCATAAGCGTCGCCGCGATAATAAGAACGGGTGACCTCGGCCGGGCGGCCATCGCGCAGGAAGGCGCGGCGTTCGATCAACAAGCCCGCGTGGCCCGGGTCCACACCCAGCATGCGCGCATGATCCCCGCCGAACGGCACCGCCCGGAGCCGCTGAATGGCGCGCACCGGCCGGCTTCCGGCTTTCTCGAGCGCGGCATAAAGCGAGTTCTTCACCGCGCTGACGGAGGGCAGGCAATAGCCCGCGAGGGTGGTGAATTCGAGCGCCATCGGTTCATCGTCGGCAAAGCGGATCCGAGCAAACCGCAGCACCGACGCGGTCGGGGAGAGACCGAGCATCAGCGCCTCTTCCGGGTTGACCTGGCCGGCGGCACGCGAGATCCAGCTGCTGCTTGCCGTTCGACCGCGCGCCGCCATGTCCTCGGTGAAGGAGGAGAGCTTCGAAAAACTCTTCTCAACCCGGCCGGCGACGAAGGTTCCGGCGCCCCGGCGGCGGGTGAGCAAGCCATCCTCGACGAGCCCGCCGATCGCCTTGCGCACCGTGATGCGGGAGATGTCATATTCGATCGCAAGCTCCCGCTCCGGAGGAATTGCGTCACCCTGATTGAGTATGTTGGTGTCGATTGCGTCGCGGATGAGCTGCTGCAATTGCAGGTAAAGCGGCGCGGGATTGTTCTCCCGGAAATGGCCAACCTGATCCGAAAAGGTCATCGATCCTCCCCCGGCGTGCCCCTCCCGCCGCTGCCCCGTTACTGAATGCTACCGGAAGGCGCGACGAGCGGCAACGGAGTCGCGCTGGATCTATATTGGTATTGGCGGTGCCGTAAAGCCGTGCGCCAAATGGTCGCAGGAATGGCTGAAATTACAGATATCGTATACCAGACCCTTGTCGAGAATGACTTACATTGGTTACACGCCCGCCGGCGCCGCAAGCAAGCGGCAAAGGCGGGAGCTCGAAAATGGATTTACTCTGGGCGCGCAAGCTCGCGGCGGCGAGCGGAATGGCAATGCTGCTCGCCTCGTCCGCGTGGGCGGCGCCCCTTGACCGCATTTCGCTCGACGGCGCCTGGGAGATACGGGTCGATCCCAGGGATGCTGATGCCGCCAAGGCGCACCCGCGCGAGGCCGTCTGGTTCCCCGCCCGCGTGCCGGGCAGCGTTCAGCAGGATCTGATCGCGGCCGAGCGCGCGCCCGATCCGTTCAAGGGCATCAACGAAGCACCGATCCAGTGGGCGGGGCTGAGCGGCTGGCAATATCGCCGGGTGATCGAGGTCAGCCCGGAGATGCTCGCACGCGATCATCTCGAACTCGTCTTCGATGGCCTGGACACGTTCGCGACCGTGTCGGTCAACGGCACCGACCTGCTTACCACCGGCAATGCGCACCGGCGTTGGCGGGTCGACGCCAAGCCGGTGCTGAAGGCCGGGCGAAACGAACTCGTCATCGCCTTCGCATCGCCGATCCGGACCCTGCAGCCCAAGGTGCTCGCCGAAGCCAATTCCTTGCCGGGCGAATATGAATCGGCGTTCGGCGACGAGCCCAAGGGCAAGCAGACATCGCCCTACATCCGCAAACCCAAATATCATTACGGCTGGGATTGGGGCCCGCGTCTGGTCGCGACCGGCATCTGGCGTCCGGCGCGGCTCGAGGCCTGGGACAATGCCCGGATCGATGGACTCCGGATCGAGCAGGAAGCGCTCAACGACTTCGAGGCGCGGCTGGTCGCGCGCTACCGCATCGTCGCCGACCAGGACGGCGAAGTCCGACTGCGCACGACGCTGACCGCTCCGAACGGATCCTCGCAGAATGTCGAGCGGGTCGCACGGCTTGCCGCCGGCATCAACGATGTCAGCGTGCCGATGACCGTCACTGCGCCACGCCGCTGGTGGCCGACCGGCTATGGCGATCAGCCGCTTTACAAGATCACGGGTGCGCTCGCCGATGCCGACAGCGTCAATGATCGCGTCGATCGGACGATAGGGCTCCGCACGGTCGAGCTGATCCGCAAGGACGGCAGCTTCGGCTTCAAGGTGAACGGCGTGCCGATCTTTGCCAAGGGCGCCAATCTGATCCCGTTCGACATGTTCCCAGCGCGGGTCGGGTCGGAGCAGATGCGGCAGATCGTCGAGAGCGCGCGCGATGCCAACATGAACATGATCCGCGTCTGGGGCGGCGGCTACTATCTCGACGATGCATTCTACGACATCGCCGATGAACTCGGCATGATGGTGTGGCAGGATTTCATGTTCGGCGGCGCGGTGACTCCGCCCGATGCCGACTTCCGCCACGACGTCCAGATCGAGGCGGAGGAGCAGGTCGAGCGGCTGCAACCGCATCCGTCGGTCATCGTGTGGGCCGGCAACAACGAGGTTCTCTCCGGCTGGGAGAATTGGTCCGATCGCAAGGCGTTCAAGAAGCGGGTCGGCGCCGACGAGCAGGAGCGGATCGGCGTCGGCATGGCCGTGCTGTTCGATCGCGTGCTGCGTGATGCCGTGATCACCCGCGCGCCGGGTATTCCCTATTGGCCGGGCTCGCCTTCGACCGATTATGAAGGTCCGACCGACACCGACAAGGATGGCGATCGCCATTTCTGGGACGTTTGGTCCGGATCGAAGCCGGTGGAGCGCTATCTCGACACCTGTCCGCGCTTCATGTCCGAATATGGCTTCCAGGCGATGCCCGACATGTCGACGATCCGCGGCTTTGCCGGAAAGGCGCCGCTGACGATCGACAGCCCGGTGCTGAAGGCGCACCAGAAATTCCTCGCCGGAGAGGGCAATGAGCGCCTTGGCATGTATCTCGATCAGCGGCTGCGGCCGGCGCGCGATTTCGGCGACCTCGTCTACCTGACCCAGGTCAACCAGGCGCAGGCGATCGACATGGCGGCCCGCCATCATCGCGCCTGCCGGCCGGTGACGATGGGATCGCTTTACTGGCAGCTCAACGACACCTGGCCGGCAATTTCGTGGGCAAGCATCGACTATGAGGGGCAATGGAAGCTGCTCCATCATGCCGCCAAGCGCTTCTTCGCGCCCCAGGCGATCGTCACCGAGCACAAGAACGGCGCGACTCGGGTGGCGATCGTGTCCGATGCGACGACGCCGGTACAGGCGGAATGGCGGATCGCCGGCTTCGACATGGCGGGTAAATCGCTCGGCACGAGGCGCGAGGCGGTCACGCTCGAGCCGCTCAGCGCCCGCGACGTGGCGACGATCGCCGATTCAGATCTGTTCTCCGAGGCCGATGCCACTGCGAGCTACGCCGTGGCCGAATTGCTGATCGATGGCCGCAGCGTGTCGCGCACCATCGTCGAGCGCGTCCTTCCCAAGGACATGGCCTATGCCGCGCCGGGCCTCTCCGCGCGCTGGCAAGGCAAGCAGGTGACGATCACGGCAAAGGCGCTGGCACGCGCGGTGATGCTCGATTTCGGCGATGTCGCGGCGCAGCCGAGCGACGACGGCTTCGATCTGCTGCCGGGCGAAAGCGTCACCATCGACATAAGGTCCGAAGCGCCCGCAGCCGCGCTGCGGCGCGCGCTGACCCTTCGCACGCTAGGACCGCAAGCATGATCCCGTTCCTGCTCCTCGCCGCAGCCGCGCCGGACCCGCAGGCGGTCTCCGCGGCGATTGCGACGATGACCATCGAAGAGAAAGCCGCACAGCTGCAGAGCAGCGCGCCGGCGGATGCGGATGCGGGGCTACCCGCCTACGATTGGTGGAACGAAGGCCTGCACGGCCTCGCCCGAAATGGTCATGCGACGGTGTTCCCGCAGGCGATCGGACTTGCGGCGACCTGGGACGTGGACCTGCTCGGCAAGGTTGGCGACGTCATCGCCACTGAGGCACGCGCCAAGTTCAACGCGAAGCCCGCAGCGGCCGATCGGCGGATCTACGAGGGGCTGACGATCTGGTCCCCCAACATCAACATCTTCCGCGATCCGCGCTGGGGACGGGGGCAGGAAACCTATGGCGAGGATCCGTATCTGACGGGCGCGCTCGGCGTCGCCTTCATCCGCGGGCTGCAGGGCCCCGACCCCGACCATCCCAAGGTTATCGCGACCCCGAAGCACTTCCTGGTCCATAGCGGGCCGGAGGCGGGCCGCGACGGCTTCGATGTCGATCCGAGCCCCCAGGATCTCGAATCCACCTATCTGCCGGCGTTCCGGATGGCGGTGACCGAGGGCAAGGCGCGTTCGCTGATGTGCGCCTACAATTCGCTCCACGGCACGCCGGCCTGTGCGCTATCCGAATTGATGAACACGCGCCTGCGCCGGGATTGGGGGTTCAACGGCTTCACGGTTTCGGATTGCGACGCCGTCGCCAACATCCATCTGTTCCACCATTATCGCCTCGACGGTGCGGCCGCAGCGGCAGCCGCGCTGAGGGGCGGCACCGACCTCAATTGCGGCTCCGCTTACGCCGCGCTGCCCCAGGCCATGGAGCGGGGGCTGGTCAGCGAGGCCGAAATCGACACCGCGCTCGGCCGCGCGCTCGGTGCCCGGCAGGCGCTCGGCACGATCCTCGGCGGAACAAGCCCGTGGACCGCGGTGAAGTCGACCGATATCGGCATTGCCAGGCATCAGGCCCTGGCCCTCGAGGCGGCCCGCAAGGCGATCGTCCTGCTCAAGAACGATGCCGGCCGGCTGCCGCTCAAAGCCGGCAGCCGGATTGCGGTGATCGGCGCCGATGCCGACGATCTCGGTGTCATCGAGGGCAATTATCACGGCACCGCCAAGGCGCCCGTTACTCCGCTGGACGGGATCCGCCGTCAGTTCGGCGCCGCCAACGTTCGCTATGCGCAAGGGTCGGTGCTCGCCGACGGCGCGCCGGTGGTGATCCCCGAGACCGCCTTCGAGGCCGACGGCCGCCCGGGTCTTCGCGCAGAGTATTTTGCCGGTCCGTCGGTCACCGGATCCCCGGTGGCGGTGCGGCAGGATCGCCGGATCGACTTCAACTACACAAGGGTCGCGCCGTTGCCGCAGCTCGATCCCAAGGGGTTCGCGGTGCGCTGGTCGGGTGCGCTGGTGCCGCCGGGACCGGGCCGCTACACGCTCGCGATCGACATTCCCGCCTGCTGGAAGGATTGCAGCACGCATGATTCGGTGCGGCTGTGGATCGACGGTAAGCCACTCCACGATGGCGCGCTCGGAAAGACCCGGGTGGAAATTCCGTTCAACAGCGATGGACGTCGCCACGACCTGCGCCTCGAACTCGATCATCGCAGCGAGGACGAGGGCCTGCGCCTGATGTGGCTACCCCCCGCCGAGCCGATGCTCCGGCAGGCGGTGCGCACGGCGGAGCAGGCGGACGTCGTTGTCGCCGTGCTGGGCCTGTCGCCGGATCTGGAAGGGGAGGCGCTGTCGGTGACGGTGCCCGGCTTCGTCGGCGGCGACCGCACCGACATCGCTTTGCCGCTCGTACAGCAGCGGCTGCTGCAGGCACTACGGGACACCGGCAAGCCGGTGGTGCTGGTGCTGACCAGCGGCAGCGCGGTGGCGGTGGATCCGGCTATGGCCGATGCGATCCTTGCCGCCTGGTATCCGGGCGAGGCGGGCGGCACGGCGATCGCCGAGACCCTTGCCGGCCTCAACAATCCGTCGGGCCGGCTGCCGATCACCTTCTACAAGGGGACATCGGACCTGCCGGCCTTCGTCGATTACGGGATGAAGGAGCGGACCTACCGGTTCTTCACCGGCGCGCCCCTGTGGGGATTTGGCCACGGCCTCAGCTACACGAATTTCGCCTATGCGCGGCCGCAGGCGACGGCCAGCAGCACAAGCGCGCCGGTCGACGTGAGCGTGCGAGTTCGGAATGCCGGAACGCGGGCAGGGGATGAGGTCGTCCAGGCGTATCTGGTGCCCCCCGCAGGCGAACGGGGTAGCCTCACCACCCCGGTTCTCCAGCGCCAGCTTGTCGGCTTTCGCCGTGTAACGCTTGGCGCGGGTAAGGCCGAGACCCTGCGCTTCACCCTCGATCCGCGCGCCCTCAGCAGCGTCACCCGCGACGGCACCCGCCGCGTCGTACCCGGCACATATCGTCTCTGGCTCGGCGGCGGCCAGCCCGGAGACGGGCCCGGCGCCTGGACCGAGTTCGCACTGACCGGAGACGCACAGGAATTGCCGAAGTGATCCTCAGCCGACGTCAGCTTCTCGCGTCCAGCGCCATCGGGGTGGTCGCCGGCGCGCTCCCCGCCGCCGCGACCAATCCGCCCAGCCGCTCCGCGCCGAACCTGTTCATCGGCACCGGCGGCCATGGCCATACCTATCCGGGCCCCACGATGCCGTTCGGGATGGTCCAGCTGGGGCCGGACACCGATGTCGAACGCTGGGACGCATGTTCCGGTTATCACCGGACCGATACCTCGATCATCGGCTTTTCCCACACCCACCTGTCCGGAACCGGCATCGGCGACCTGCTCGATGTCCTCGTCGCCCCTGGACGAGGTCCGGTCCAGCTCCAGCGCGGAACGCTCGACGATCCGGACAGCGGCTATCGTCAGCGTTTCTCCGGCGAGCATGCCGAACCCGGCTACTATCGCGTGGCGCTGGAGAACGGTGTCCAGGCGGAGCTTTCCGTCACCGATCGGGTCGGATGGCATCGGTATGGCTTTCCGGCCGGCCCCGGACATCTGCTGATCGATCTTTCCCATCTATTCGCCGATTCCCGGCCGAGCGCGCCGCTGATCGACGCGGCGTGGATGGACGTCGATGCCGCCGGGACGCTGACCGGAAGCCGGCGGACGTTCCGCTGGGCCAAGGGGCGCCGGATCTTCTTCGCGATGCAGCTGTCGCGCCGCCCGGACCGTATCACCTTTTACGGGGACGGCGATGCCGCGCAACCGCCGGGGACGAATCGTGTGGCCGGGCGCCGGCTCAAGGCCGTGCTGCACTATGACGATGCCGGCGCGGCTCCGATTGTGGTGCGTTGCGCCCTCTCGGGGGTGAATGCGGAAGGCGCCCGCGCCAATCTTGCCGCGGAAGCACGGAGCTGGAATTTCGACGCGGTGCGCGGCCGCGCGATCCGCGCCTGGAACGCGGCGCTGGGAACCGTGCGGGTCGAAGGCGGTACGGCCGATCAGCGCACCATCCTTGCCTCGTCTCTCTACCACTCGCAGCTGGCGCCGACACTCTTTTCGGATGTCGACGGGCGCTATCCCGGGCTGGACGGCAAGACCCACCAGGTTCGGCAAGGCGGCGCGGCGTTCAGCACCTATTCGCTGTGGGACACCTATCGCGGGCAGCATCCGCTGCTGACCCTGATCGCGCCCGATCGCGCCAAAATGCTGGTCGACGACCTGATCCGGCAGACTGCCCAGTCACCTTACGGGCCGCTGGTCTGGCCGCTGCAGGGCAAGGAGACCGGGACGATGATAGGCTGGCACGGCGTGGTGCCGCTCGCCGAGGCGCAGGCCAAGGGAGTCCCGGCGGATTATGCGGCGGCCTGGCCGGCGATCCGGCGGCGCAGCTTCGACTTCACGGCGCCGGACAAGGAGAACAGCCTCGGCCGGGATCTCTATGATGCGCTCGGCTATGTGCCCGCCGACAAGGTCAACGAAAGCGTCAGCCGTACCCAGGAATATGCCTATGACGACTGGGCGTCGGCACATCTGGCGCGCGCGGCAGGGGCGGACGCCGAGGCTGCGCGTCTGCTTGCGCGTTCGGCCAATTGGCGCAACGTGATCGATCCGGCGGCCGGTTTCGCCCGTCCGCGCTTCGCCGACGGAACATGGTGGAAGGCCTTCGACCCGATCCTGCTCGGCCACATGCCCAAGCCCGATTGGCGCGATTACACGGAAGCCAATGGATGGCAGGCGACATTCCTCAACCAGCACGACATCTATGGGCTAATCGCCCATCTGGGCGGCGACGCCAAATTCGAGGCGAAGCTCGATGCGCTGTTCACCGCGCCCTCGTTGCTTCCGGAGAGTGCGCCGCCCGACATCGCCGGCCTGGTCGGCCAATATGCGCATGGCAACGAGCCAGGCCAGCATGTGCCCTATCTCTACGCCTTCGTCGGCGCGCCGTGGAAGACCCAGGCAATGGTCCGGCGCCTGTGCACCGAAATGTATCGCAACGATCCGGACGGTATCATCGGCAATGACGATTGCGGGCAGATGAGCGCCTGGTTCGTCTTCTCGGCGCTGGGCTTCTATCCGGTCGATCCGGTGGAGGCAGCCTATGTCTTCGGTTCGCCTTTGTTCGAACGCGCGCAGGTGATGCTGGGCGGCGGACGCAAGCTCGTCATTGAAGCGCCGGGCAACCGGCCGGAGACGCCCTACGTCGCTGCCGTCGAATGGAACGGACGGCCGTTGACTCGGAGCTGGATCGCCCACCGCGATCTCGTCGCCGGCGGCGCCCTGCGGTTCACCATGTCCAGCGTTCCGAACAAAGCCTTTGGCCGCGCGCCCGCCGACCGGCCGCCATCGTCCGGCCGCACACCTGCCTGAGAGGATCCGCATGACCGACTTGTCCCGGCGCAATCTGATCATCACCGGTCTCACCGCAGGCGCGCTGCCCGGCGCCGTCCTCGCCGCTCCGTCGGTTGGAGCCCCCAAAGCCTTCGGTGCGGTTCCGTCGGCGCGGCAATGGCGCTGGCATGACCGCGAGCAATATGCCTTCGTGCATTTCTCGATCAACACGTTCACCGACAAGGAATGGGGCTTTGGAGACGAGGACCCCAAGCTCTTCGATCCCAGCGACTTCGATGCCGATCAGATCGTCGCGGCGGCCAAAGCAGGTGGCCTTCGCGGATTGATCCTCACCGCCAAGCATCATGACGGCTTCTGCTTGTGGCCGACGACGCTCACCGAACATTGCATCCGCAACAGCCCCTACAAAGGCGGCAAGGGCGATATCGTCGGTGAGATGGCGGCGGCGTGCCGACGGGCGAAGCTGCCGTTCGGCCTCTATCTCTCCCCCTGGGATCGCAACCATGCCGAATATGGCCGGCCCGCCTACATCGATTATTATCGCGCCCAGCTGACCGAACTCTGCACCCGCTACGGCGAATTGTTCGAGCTCTGGTTCGACGGCGCCAATGGCGGCGACGGCTATTATGGCGGCGCCGGCGAAGCGCGGAAGATCGATGCGCCGCGTTACTACAATTGGCCCTCGATCGTCGCTCTCGTCCACAAACTTCAGCCCAATGCCTGCACCTTCGATCCGCTCGGGGCCGACATACGCTGGGTCGGCAACGAGGACGGGATCGCCGGGAACCCGTGCTGGCCGACCATGCCGAACCGGCTCTATGATCAGAAGGACGGCAATAGCGGCGTCCGCGGTGGTGAATTGTGGTGGCCGGCGGAAACGGACGTTTCGATCCGCCCCGGCTGGTTCTTCCACGCCGACGAGGATTCCAAGGTCAAGAGCCCGGAGCGGCTGATTCGTCTTCACGACGAATCGGTCGGGCGCGGGACCAATCTCAACCTCAACATCCCGCCGGATCGGCGCGGCCGGATTCCCGACCAGGACGTGAAGATCCTCAAATCCTATGGCGATGCGATCCGTGCCACCTTCGCGCGCGATCTGGCGAAGGGTACGGTCGCGAGCGCCAGCCACAATCGGGGGAGGGGGTTCGAACCCGCGCGGGTGCTCGACGGCGATCGCGAGACCTATTGGTCGACCCCGGACGGCGTCACCAATCCGGTGCTGACGCTCGATCTCAAGCCCGGGACGATGTTCGATGTCATCCGCCTGCGAGAATATCTTCCGCTCGGCGCCCGCGTGACCCGCTTCGCGGTCGATGCCGAGGGAGACGGTGGATGGCGCACGCTCGCCGAGCAGGAATGCATTTCCGCCCAGCGGATCATTCGGCTCCCCGCGCCGATCGCCCCGCGCCGGGTGCGGCTTCGTATTCTCGACGCGCCGGTCTGCCCGGCAATCAGCGAAGTCTCCCTGTTCCGATCGGTGGCGCCGGTGCCGGTGCCGGCGATCGTCTCGTCTGACCCGACCATTCTCGACACGCGTCAGTGGAGGATCGTCGACGCGAGCGCTCCGGGCGCGGAGAAATTGCTCGACAACGAAGCGGCGACGATTTGGGCCTTGCCGGCGCCCGTGTCGGGAAAGCCTGCGCACGTGACGATCGACCTCGGCGCTGAAGTCCATCTTGCCGGGTTTAGCCTGACACCGTCTCGCCACGTGATGAGCGATGCAAGGCCACCGAAAGGCTATACCGCTGAACTCAGCCGGGATGGGACCAATTGGGAACCAGGTGCCAGCGGAGAATTCTCCAACATCGCCTATGCGCTGTCGACGCAGCGGGTCGCATTTCCCGCCCCGCAGATCGCGCGATACCTGCGTCTGCGCTTCGCCGAATTGGCGTTGCCGGCGCCACGGCTCGCGATCGCCGGAGTCGGCGGATTTACCGCTGCCCGCTGAGGCTCCCGAACAATATTTCACCGGAATGACACCAATAAAGAAATTTGGTATTGAATTGACGTCACCGGTATGACACCTCTGCGGCCGGGGCGACATGACGACACCGTCAGCGTGCCGAGAGGCAGACTTTGCCGGTTGGGGAACAGTTCGATGAGGATGTCGCGCCGTGGAGCCATTGCGATCGGATTGGGCGGCGCTGCCGCGATAGCATCGGCCAAGCCGGCGACTCGTCCGAAGTCGCGGGCGCTTATCGTTTCGACGTGGGATTTCGGGGCGGCCGCCAACGACGCGGCCTACGCACGTCTTCAAGCCGGCGGATCGTTGCTCGATGCGGTGGAAGCCGGGGCGAAGGTTCCGGAAGCCGATCCGAGCAATCACTCAGTCGGCTATAGCGGCTATCCGGATCGTGAGGGGCACGTGACCCTCGACGCGATCATCATGGACGATCGAGGCAATGTCGGAGCGGTCGCCGCGCTCGAAGATTTCATGCACCCGATCTCGGTCGCGCGCCGGGTGATGGAGAAAACTCCGCATACGATGCTGGTTGGTGAGGGCGCGCGTCAGTTCGCACTGGAGCAGGGCTTCACCACCACGCGGCTGCTGACGCCGGAGGCCGAGGCGGCGTGGCGGGAGTGGTTGAAGACATCCGAGTACAAGCCGGTCGCCAACAGCGAGAATTTGCGGGGCTCGGCGCTCGATCATGACACGATCGGCATCCTTGCCTGCGGTGCGGACGGTCGGCTGGCTGGCGCCTGCACCACCTCCGGGATGGCGTTCAAGCTGCGCGGCCGTATCGGCGACTCCCCACAGTCGGGCTGCGGGCTGCTGGTCGAGGCCGCGGTCGGCGCCGCGACCGCGACCGGCGTCGGCGAAGAGGTAACACGAATCGCTGGCTCGGCCAGGGTGGTGTCCTCCATGCGCGCCGGCCTGTCGCCGATCGACGCGTGTCACGAGGCGATACTCCACATCGCGAAGCTGCGTGGCGATGCGGTGAAGGACGCCCAGGTCGGCTTCCTCGCGATCAACAGCCTGGGAGAGGTGGGCGCCTACGCGCTGCAGCCCGGCTTCACCTATGCGGTCACCGACACGGCCGGCCGGACCACAGTCACCGCCGCCGCGAGCCTTAAAGGGCCCGTGCGCACGCGCTGAACAATCAAGTTTCTTCCAAAGGGTATTACAAGAATGAGACAGACGAACGTGTTGCTGTTCGCTTCTACTTGCCTGGCGACGGCCTTTGCGACTTCTGCGATGGCGCAGGAACTGAACGCCACCGGAGCGGAGGTGTCGGAAACCACCGCCAACGCCGATGCCTCCGACGCCGTGAGCGAAGCGGGAACGGGCGCGGGCATCGTCGTCACTGGATCGCGGATCAACCGTCCGAACGTCACCGCCGCCGCACCGATCACGTCCGTCACCTCCGAAGCGATTCGCGCCCAGGCGGCGGTCAACATCGAGGAAGTGCTCAACCGCATCCCGCAGATCGCGCCCGACAGCCAGCAGAATTATCAGGATTCCGACGGCCGTCAGCGCATCAAGCTGCGCAACCTCGGCTTCGAGCGTACGCTCACCCTCGTAGACGGCAAGCGCCTCGGCACGATGAACGGCATCGACGCCAACATGATCCCGACCGCGCTGATCCAGCGTGTCGACGTGCTCACCGGCGGCGCCTCGGCCGTCTATGGCTCGGACGCGGTCGCCGGAGTCGTCAACTTCATCATGAATGACGATTTTGAAGGCATTCAGATCAACGGCAATTACAATCTCTACGCCCACAACAATAAAGCCGGCCTGATCTCGGATGTCGCCGGTCAATATGGCTTCGGCAGCCCGGCGCGCAATTTCGCGACCGACGGCGGCCGCGTCGACCTTTCGCTGACCGCCGGCACCAAGCTCTTCGACGATCGCTTCCACATTTCGGGCTATGTCAATTACCGCAAGGCGGCCCTGGTCCCTTATTCGGCACGCGAGACCTCGGGATGTCAGCTGGTCGAGACGGTCAAGGACGGTCCGCTGACCTGCTCGACGTCGACCTACACGCCCTACGGCTACATCTCGCCCCGCTCGGGTGCCAGCAACGGCAACGCCTATGTGAACAATCCGAACGGCAACGGCACCCTGGTTCCGTTCACCGACGCGCTGGCCGCCAATCCCTATGACGGCTATTCCTTCCAGCGCGAAGCCGAGCGCTGGAATGCCGGCGGCTTCGCTTCGTTCAAGATTTCGGACGCGGCGGAAGTCTACGCCAACGCCATGTGGTTCCGCGACCGCTCGAGCAACCCGTACCCGGCCCGCGCGCTCAGCTACACCGCTTATGGCGAGAGCCCATACGTGGTGAACTGCAACAACCCGCTGATGTCGCAGTCGCAGGCGCAGACGATCTGCGGCGACCTCGCCGGAACGGCCGCGACGGCGCCGCTGGAGGTACGCTATCGTTTCGCCAACGTGCCTGACATCGAAGACGTTTACCTGAACAAGGGGCTTCGCATCACCGGCGGCCTGCGCGGCAGCTTCGCGGAAGGCTGGAGCTACGATGTCGGCGGAGTCTATGCCCGCAATCGTCAGGCGACCACCTGGGGCGAGCCCGACTTCGACCGCGTCAACAATTCGCTGAACGTCGTCAACGTCAACCGCACCTTGACATGCGCGTCCGTGGTCAACGGCACCGACCCCAATTGCCGCCCGTTCGACGCCTTCAGCCCGCGCTCGACGATCAACGATTCCGCGCTCTACGACTATCTCGTGGAGGGTAATTTCGGCACGTCGACGACGATCAACACGCTTTATAACGGTATCGCGACCGTCCAGGGCGATCTCGGCACCTACGGGATCAAGAGCCCTTGGGCCGAGCAGGGCGTGGCGATCGCGTTCGGTGCCGAATATCGCGAAGACAAGCTCAAGAGCTTCGCCGACGAGATCTGGCGCGAACAGAATGGCGGCAGCGACGCCGCGCTCTCGCAGCACGTCTGGGAAGGCAATGTCGAGCTTCAGGTGCCGATCATCGAGCGCAAGAAGTTCGCCCACCTGCTGCAGTTCAACGGCGCCTATCGTCTGTCCAAGTATAGCAGCAATCCGGACACCTTCTCGACCTGGAAGGCGGAAGCCTTGTGGGCGCCGGTGGCGGACATCACCTTCCGCGGCTCGATCAACCGCGCCCAGCGCGCTCCGACCGTGGTCGAGGCGTTCCAAGGTTCGAACATCAGCTACGACCGGATCACCACCGCCTATAACGACATTTGTGCGCCGACGGTGACCTACGTCACCGATCCCAGGACGGGCGTCCGCACCGCGGTCTACGGCTCGCCGACGGCCTCGCGCGAAGTCTGCGCGGCCACCGGCCTTGCCGACAATCTCTACGGCAGCACCAGCCTCGTTTGCCCGGATGAGGTCGGCTGCACCGTGCGGCGCGGCGGCTTCGCCGTCGATCCGGAGACCGCCTACACCAAGACCTTCGGCGTCGTGTTGCGGCCGCGCTTCGTTCCCGGCCTGACCTTCTCGGTCGATCGCTTCCTGATCGATCTCAACGACTCGATCGGCTACAACGATTACGACTATTTCTCGAACGGTTGCCTTGCCACCGGCGATGAGTTCTTCTGCCGGATGTTCGTGCGCAATGCCGACGGAACGCTCTACAGTGCGCCTGGCGGCAACCCCTCGACGGGCTTCATCCGCGGCGGCACCACCAATTACTACAAGAGCAAGTCGCACGGCTGGGATTTCCAGGGCCAATATGCTCTGTCGCTCGGCAGCGCCGGTCGCCTGGACTTCGACTTCGCCGGATCGCTGACCACCTATGCCGGTGGCCAGGATTCGCCGATCCTCGCCAAATATAACTGCACCGGCTATTATGGCGGCGGCTGCAGCCAGCTGATCCCGAAGTGGACCCACAGCCTGCGCGGCACCTACACCACCGCCGACCGCTTCTTCAGCGCCTCGGTCAATTGGCGGCATCTGGGGCCGCTGACGAACGTCAGCAACTCCGGTGATCCGGCGCTCGGCTACACCCAGGCTGGCGAGCGTGAGACTTTCTACCGGATCGGTGCCTATGATTATTTCGATCTGGCGCTCAGTTTCCGAGTGACCGAAGCTTTCTCGTTCCGGGTTTCGGCGAACAACATTCTCGACAAGACGCCTCCGATCCTGCCGAATTCGTACAATTATGGCCTGTCGCGCAGCAACACGCTGTCGGCGCGCTACGATTCGCTCGGCCGCATCCTGGCGGTTGGCGCGACGCTCAACTTCTGATCGGGCACAACAAAATGGACCACCTTGTCTCGAGGTGGGCCATCAGCACGTGAATGGCGGGCGCGGTCAATCGATCGCGCCCGCTTTTTCGTGCGTCAGAGTTCCAGGCGTGTGACGCTCTTCGACGGCGCCGGCTGCCGCGTTCTGCGGCGGCTGAACAGGGCATAGGCACCGACGCCGATCGCGGCCATCACTGCGACCTTGGTCGCCAGACCCTTCTTGTTGTGCTTCCACTCGGCCCGAACGCCCATCTCGCCGGGGATGTTCGGCACCTTGCCGCGGCCCAGATCCTCGACCACGCCCTCGACCACGTTGATGCGGTCGGCGCCCATCAGCAGCAGCCAGTGCATCCAGTTGCTCTCGCTGTAACGGAAAGCGACCCGGCGAATCATGCCGCTGACGCCGGACGGCGGGTTGGCCGTTCCGAACACGGCAGGGCGGCGGATGTGTTCGATCGACTGAAGGATCTCGACGTTCGATTGCTGGACTGGAGGACGCTGCCAGTTCGATGTGAGCCCGGGATCCTTATCCCGCTCACGATAGGGATAGGTCGGATCGTTGCGGGGATCCGCATCAACCGCCCACCCCGTCACGGACGAGGTGTCGACCAACGTCTTGTTTCCGGTAAGTGCGTTCATGTGTCGCTCCTCGCTCACGCTGCGTTCGGGATCAGCACCGGCTTGATGCAATTGTCGAGCTTGGCCGAGAACATGTGGTAGGCGTCGGCGATGTCCTCGAGCGGGATGCGGTGGGTGATCATCGCCTTGGGATTGATGCGACCCGCCTTCACGTGATCGATCAGCCTGGGCAACAGCCGCTTCACCGACGCCTGATTGGCACGCAGGGTCAGTCCCTTGTTCACGACATTGCCGATCGGAACGATGTTGCCGGTGGGGCCGTAGACTCCAACGATCGAGACGATCCCGCCTTTCTTCACCGAGTTGATCGCCCAATGCAGCGCGATCGCGTTGCCGGCTTCGAGCTTGAGCTTGGTGCCGAACAGCCATTGCAGCGCGTTGCCGGCCGCATCGCCGCCGACCGCGTCGATCGCGACATCGGCGCCGAGGCCGTCCGTAGTTTTCTTCATGAAGACGACGACGTCATCCACCTCCTTGAAATTGTAGACTTCGGCCGGGCCGAAGGTGCGAGCGAATTCGAGCCGATATTCGAGATGATCGAACACGATGACCCGGCCGGCACCGAACAGCCATGCGCTGCGTGCGGCCATCAGGCCCACCGGCCCGGCGCCGAAGATGACGACCGTGTCGCCCTTCTGGATGCCCCCCATCTCGGCCGCCTGGTAGCCGGTCGGGACAACGTCGGTGAGGAGCACGGCATCGTCCGGATCCATCCAGTCGGGGATCAAAGTCGCGCCGAAATCTGCGTAGGGAACGCGCGCATATTCCGCCTGTCCCCCCTGGAAGCCACCGGCTGTGTGCGAATAGCCGAAGATGCCGCCGACGGCCGTCGCCTGCGGGTTTGATTCGTGGCAATTGCCGAAGAGGCCCTGCTTGCAGAAATGGCATTGACCGCAGGCGATGTTGAACGGCACCAGCACATGGTCGCCGGCCTTCAAGTTGGTCACCTCGTCCCCGACCTCCTCGACGATCCCGCAGAATTCATGGCCGAAGGTGGTGCCGACCCGGGTGTCCGGCACCATGCCGTGATAGAGGTGCAGGTCGGACCCGCAGATGCACGAGCGGGTGACGCGTACGATCGCATCGCGCGGATGCTCGATCCTGGGCATCTTCTTCTCTTCGACACGGACCCGGTACGGGCCTCGATAATCCATCGCCAGCATAAGCAGCTCCTTCGTTCCGATTGCCTGCCCAACCGGATCGGCGCGCCATGGTTCCGGGCGACGCGAACACGCGGTCGACCCGGCGTCTGTTTCACGCGAGGTTCCTGATTTGGATCAGGAATATTGAATCAGGTGCCGGCGCCTTCCGCCTGCAGCCGGGCCATGAACGAATTCTCAGGTGCCGGAGAATGGGTGTAGGCGCGAATGCGACTGGTCCAGAGATGAAGCGCCACCGTATCGACCGGAACAACATCTTCGAACCGCCGTGAGGGATCAAGCACCCATGACGCGTGCTCCTTCGCAACCGGATAGAAAATGTGCGTCGAATGAACCCGATGCGACAGGTCATGCGCCTCGGCAAGGCGGGTCAGCGCCATGGTGCCGGCGGCGCCGCGCGGCATCTTCGCAATTCCTGTGCGCCCGGTGGTCAGGTGCCGCCATCGCGCGGTCGCTCGGGACGGCCAGGGCAGCCAATCCGGCACCGTCTCCTCCTCGAAGAGCGTCAGCAGCTCGGCAAGCATGGGCGATTCCTGGGGAATGCGCAGCACGCTGCCGAGAACGCGGCCGGACGCGTCGCGCCCCGCCACGAAGGTATCGTCGAAGAACAAAGGTGCCCGCAAATAGATGTCGCAATCCACCCAAATGCCAAGGCCCCTGCGCTGGATCTCGTAACGAAAGCGCCCGGAAAAGAGGGCTACATCGCCGCGCGCATGGCGGATGAGGGCGTGGCGCGGCAGGATCTGCCCGGCATCCCGAAGCACCACTCCGACCGGCAGTCCGCGCGGCCGTTGATAAGTAAAGGGCAACCGGGTGGCCCTGCCGCACCACGGACGCGATGCAGGAGCGCTCGACGAAGCCAAGTTCTGTTCCCACCCATAACATGCAGCAGGTCGCCAATCCGCCACCGCTCACGTTGTGGAGCGACGCCTGCTCCAAAAGATTAGGGGACATGGTTTCAGCTCTTTACGCTACAAAGCCGGCCCACTCCCACATCCGGAACGGATCCGCAACGTTGCCCGAGAGGCTGCGCGCTCAGTGCTTGCCCCATAGCTCCTCGAGGCGCGCATCGCGTCCGCAGCGATATCGGTAGTAGCGGTAGCGGACCGGGTTCTTCTTGTAATAATCCTGATGATAGGTCTCGGCCGCGTAGAAGCGGGAGGCGGCCAGCACCGGAGTAATGACCTTGCCGCCCAACTGTCGATTCGCTTCAGCTTTGGCGGCTACGGCAATCTTCCGCTCTTCGGCATTCTTGGCGAAAATCGCGGTCCGGTAGCTCTCGCCGCGATCGCAGAACTGGCCCCCGGCATCGGTGGGATCGACGGTTCGGAAAAAGTGCCGGACGAGCGCGGCATAGGACACGCGCCTGGGGTCGTAGAGCACGGTCACCGCCTCGTAATGACCGGTGCCGCCTGCGGAGACCTGCTCATACGTGGGCTTGGCCAGCGTGCCGCCGGTGTAGCCTGAAACGGCGCGAAGCACGCCGGGCACTTTCTCGAAATCCGCTTCGGTGCACCAGAAGCAGCCGCCCGCGAACACCGCAGTGTCGGTCGCTGCCGCCGGGGCTGCCTGTGCGGGCGTGAGCGTGCCGGAGGTGAAGGCGAGGGCAAGAGCGAGCAGAAGCTGCGCAGCGAGGCTATGGATCGTCATGCCCCAAAGATAGTGCGTCCGCTTACCACTTCCATGCGGGCGCCCCGCGCATCATGCCTGGGTGAGGTCGAACGCCATCATCGCGAACAGCAGGCCGGCAAGGCCGAGGAACAGCGCGGCCAGCATATATCCTGCCGGACGCAGCATCTTCTGTTCCCAGGCGTGCAGATCGTCCTGATCCTTCAGCCGATAGAAAGTATAGCTCGACACCAACCCGACTGCCAAGGCGATTGCTCCCCCCACGTCTTCCTCCGCTTCGAATAACCCAACGACGCCCGCGCGCCGCCCCATGTCTTCATTATAGACGAAAGATGGTGAATCCAACGCCAATGGTGGCACTTAGCCGCCGAAACGAAACCACTCATCGAGATGACGGTGCAACGTGACACCGGTTGCCGATGTGTATAGTTCGGCAACCGCGCACGACGGGAGAGGATATGGCGATCAACTGGAATTTGCGCAGGCAAGCGCAATCAACCGGGGTCGACGGCATCGGGGCGCATGTCGCCCCGGCAAGCACGATCCAGCAAGCCGCGGCGTTGGTTGAACTGCGAACATGACAGCGCTTCTGCTTGCTCTCGCCGTCACCGTAGCGAAGCCCGCCTTCGCCCAGCCGTTGCCGGCATTTCCCGGTGCAAAAGGTGCGGGACGGCTGGCGACCGGCGGACGCCCGATCCTGGTTCACCGGTAACGCGATGGAGGGGCGCGTTCCAGCGGATGGGTGGAGCCTGGTCTCGGGGCTGAACGGCCGCGACCAGCGGCTGGCGAGGTCGCTCGCATTTTCGCCGATCAGACGGGACCGCGCGCCGAGCGCCTACGAGCGCGTCCTGGCGAGGGCAGGGGCGTCGCACGTCCGCGATACCGTCGATCTGCGTGTTCTTGCGAGCGTACGCGATCGTACCGGCACGCTGATCGACAGCCAACAGGACGTCGGCGGCTGGCCCGTGCTCGAGCCTGGCCAGCCGAGGGCGGATGGAGACGGCGACGGAATGCCCGCCGATTGGGAGCGGGCGCACGGTTTCGACGCGGCGGATCCGTTCGACGGCGGGAGGGACGCCGATGGCTATGGCTACACCAATGTCGAGGCGTCGCTGAACGGGCTGGTGGCGCAGTGAGCGGCTTCAGCCGCCGGGAGGTCTGTCTCGGTCTCGCCGCCACTGGGTTCCTGAGCCCCGCGGGCGCGGCAGCAGCGCCTTACGACGCCGTGGTTCGGCGCAGCGGCGGAACCCACAGCAGCCTCGGCGCGGCGCTCTCGAGCGCCCCGCCGGGGGAGGCGCCGTATCGGATCCTGCTCGGGGCCGGTCGCTGGGAGGAGAAACTCACAATCGCTCGACCCAATGTTGCGCTGATTGGAGAGGATCGCCGGCGCACGATCCTGACCTCGGCGATCGCCTCGGGCCATGCCAAGCCGGCCGGTGGCACCTACGGCACGTTCGGATCGGCAACATTGACCGCCGAAGCGCCGGGCTTCAGCGCTCGCACCCTGACGATCGAGAACGGCTTCGACTATGTCGCCAATCTGCGCAGCAGGGCGATCGCGGACGCACAGGCGGTTGCTCTGGCCTTCGGCTTCGGTGCCGATCGTATGCGGATCGAGAATGTCGAACTGCTCGGTCACCAGGACACATTTTATCTGCGCGGCGGACGCGCATCGGTGCGGAACTGCCTGATCGCCGGCGGAGTCGACTTCATCTTCGGTGGTGCGGCGGCCTTGTTCGAAGGATGCGAAATCCGCTCTCGCCTGCGCCCCGGCGAGCCGCTCCAAGGCTATGTCGCGGCGCCGAGCACCCCGCGCGAGCAGCCTTACGGGCTGGTTTTCGCCAATTGCCGATTGACGCGTGAAGCCGGCGTGCCGCCGGCGTCGGTCTGGCTCGGCCGCCCTTGGCGCGCCGGCGGCAATCTCGGCCTGCGCGGCGCCGCCGCCTATCTCGATTGCTGGATGGACGCCCATATCCACCCGGAGGGATGGACCTGGATGGGCTATAAGGGGCCGGGCGGCTATGCGATGCGCTTCGAGCCCGGCGACGCACGCTTCTTTGAATATCAAAGCCCCGGCCCTGGCGCGCGGCGCAACCGCGCACGGAGTCAGCTTAGCATGGCAGAGGCGAGAGCTCACAGTTCCTTGCTCGGCGACTGGAAACCCTGACGCGGTTCGGTCCTCCCCGCCGCAACGGCAGGGAGGGTTCGATCCTCAGAAGATCATGCGCACGCCGGCGGTAATGATTCGGCCGGTGCTCGCGTAGGTCTGGGTCACGGGATTATCTTCGTACATCGTGCGATATTGCGGCTCGTTGGTGAGATTGCGGCCTTCGATCGTCAGTTTGAGAATGTCGTTCACGTTCCATGCGAACGCGGCGTCGATGTTGAGCGTGTTCTCCGTGTACCCGAAATCGGCGAAGACCGGCGAGTTGCAGGGACCGCCACCCTGGGTCGTCGTTCCGACGGCGCAGGTGCCGCTCGAAAGCGGGAAACGGTTCACATAACGCTTTCGATAGGCGCCCGAAACGCGCGCCGACCAGGTCTTGTTTTCATAATAGAAAGTGGCGTTGAACGAATCCGGAGAGGTGTTGAGGAACGGCCCGGTATCGAACGTGTTCTCCGCCGTGCTGGGTCCGGTGCGGGTCGTGTTGAGGACGGTGCTGGTCAGGTAATTGAGCTTCGACTCGATGTGGGTGTAGTTGGCGGTGATGCCGAAGTCGCGGAACGCCTCTCCGATGAAGTCGAAATTGGTTTGAACGTTGACTTCGATGCCCTTGATCGATCCGCCCGGCGCGTCACGGAACTGGCGCACCGCATAGACCCCGCCGTCGCGCGTGTAGTCACGAAGCGGAACGTTGGTGATCGTCCCGATCACCTGCTCCAGGAGGGCCGGCTCAAAGACATCGGAAAGCGGCGCCTCGAGTGCGATCTGCTGCGGGAACGATTTCAGGTCCTTGTAGAACAGGGACAGCCCAATGAGGCCGCTGCGACCGAAATAGCGCTCGAAGCTCACATCGAAATTGGTCGACCGAAACGGGCTGAGATAGGGATTGCCCACGGTGACGACCGGCGCGGTGGTGTTGTTGAGGCTGGTCGGGAACGACGTCGTGCCAGGGGTTAGCGCACTCAGCTGCGGCCGCGAGATCGTCTTGGATACGGCGGCCCGGATCAGGAAATCGCGCACGGGCTCGTAGACGATATTCGTCGAAGGAAGCACGTCGGTATATTGATTGTGCGCAACCACTGCCACGCCTACCGCGCTGCGCCCGCCGCCGACATTGCCTTCGCCGGTAACCCGGGTGCGTGCGACTCGGACGCCGACATCCCCGCGCAGAGGGCGGCCGAACAGCACCGTGTCGAAATCCACCTGAACGAAGCCGGACAGATCCTTCTCGGTGACTGCGTTGCTCTCGCGTCCATCAATGATGGCGCGGTAATCGCCCCACTTGTTCACGCAGTTGCAATCGATCTGGAAATATCTGCGAAACGCATTCAGATCCGGCGCATAAAAGCTCGTCGGCGTTCCCTCGGACACGGTGAGACCCTGGCCGAAGCTCAGCAAACGGCCAAGATCGGTGATCTTCAGCCCGGCTTCTTGCAATGTCGGGTTGATCGCCTCGATGTCCTGCTCGCGGCGTCCCTGATCGGCTTCATAGTTGAACTGCTTGTAGGTCCCGCCGAACCGCAGTGTGAACGCATCGTTGAAGTCCCAGGCGAAGTTCAGCCGGCCGACCTTGAACTCGTTGCTGACGCGCGTGTTGAAGTAGCGGATCGTCGACAGGCCTTTGACCAGCGTCCACTGGTTGGGATCGGCGACGTCGAAGCCTGGGCTGAAGACGGGCATGATCCCGCCCTCGCGCTCGTCGAACGTGTAACCGTCTCGGTCCAGCGTGTTGAAGTCGGCCAGCAGGCCGGTTGCGCGGAACTTGGAGCTCGACCAGCCGAGCGTACCTTCGGCGCGGAAACGATCGGTGAATTCCTGGGTAACGTTGAGCGTACCCTGCTTGAACTGGGTATTCCCGAATTGGGCGTCGGCTGAGCTTCGCCAGTCGACGTCGTCGAGCAGCAGGTAATCGGCCTGACCCACCTCGTTAACATGCGCTTGACGGAGCTTGGTGTTGGTGCGGCCGAGAAGCGGAACGAAGCCTGCCAGCTGATCGGTGCTGGGAATGAAGCCCGGGGACACCGGGGAGTTGTAATAATCGAACGGATCGAGGTTGTTGGGATTGTAGCTGTTGATCGTTCCCGGAACGAGCGTGTTGCCGTAGATTGACTGCCCGCATTCGACGGTCGCGCTGGGACGGCACGCCTGGAACAATCCGGTGGCAGTGGCGGTGCCGATCCGATCGGTGACACCGTTGGCGTTGAGGCTGCCATTGGCATTCCGGAGCGGACGGATCGTTCCCTGGGTGAAGCGCGGATTGGCGGCTGTCGACGTCGTCGGGAAGTTTCGGTTGAGCCCGATTGTCGTGATCGCGTTGACGGTGCTTTCCTGCCGATAGCGCGAATAGACGCCATCGAGCACGATCTCTGTCCGGCTGGACGGCTTCCACTGCATGGTAAGGGTGGCGCCGAGGCGATCGTAGGACAGATCCTGCCGCCCGATCGAGGGCAAGGTCGGGATGATCGTCGTCGGCGCGATCAGGGCGTAGGCGGCCGGATCCGATCCGAAGGTGGCGCCGGTCCCGGCGGTGCTCGGCCGTGCGAACCCGAATGTCGGCGGCGTCACGCCGGGTATCTGCGAATTGCGATAGGCATATTCGAAATTGCCGATGCTGCGCCGATAGGCATCAATCTGCTGCTTCTGATCCTGGTAGGCGAACGAGCCGAGAATGCCGAACGAGTCGCTGAACCGTTTGGAGAAAAGGGCCGTAAGCCGCGGATTCACGGTGCCGCCATTCTCGCGATACTCCCCTTCGAGCCCAAGGGCGACGCGATCGGTCTTGAAGCTGAGCGGCCGGCCGGTGGTGAGATCGATGATCGCGCCAAGCGAGCCCTCGTCGTTCGACGCCGAAGTCGACTTGGTCACCTTGATGCCGCCGAACAACTCGGATGCGAAGGTGTTGAAATCGAAGCCGCGGGTGCGGTTGGCACCGGCGTCCGAGCTGATTCCCCCGGCAACGGCCTGCGCGTCCGCACCGTTGAGGCGGACCATCTGGAAGTCGCCGCCGAGGCCGCGGACGGTGATCGATCGACCTTCGCCATTCTCGCGATCGATGGAGATCCCGGGAAGACGCTGGATCGACTCGGCGAGATTGGCGTCGGGAAAGTCGGCGATGTCCTCCGCCGTGATTGCGTCGACGATCTGGTTGGAGCGCCGCTTGACGTTCAGCGCATTCTCGAGGCTCGCCCGGAACCCGGTCACGACGATCTCGTCGCGACTCGCGGTGCTGTTGAGGGGTTCGCCTGTTGAGACACCGGTTTCCTTAAAGGGCGCACCGATAGCGGCCGTATCGCCTTGCGCCGTCTCTGCGTCCGTGAGCGGCGCCGCCGTCGGCTCCTGTTGGGCCTGGGAGAATGCCGGCGCCGACGAAAGGCCGCCGATGATCAGAGCGCCCGCGGACACGGTGCGCGCAAAAGTGTTTCTCGTGAGACGAGCCATTCGATCCTCCTCCTGTTCGGTACCGCCGGTTCTCCGGTCGGTTGCATCGTTCATGCTACCGGTGTCATCCCACGGTCATAACAGGAAAGTTCGCGCGCTCGCAAGAGGCTGTGATAACAGCGGATTTCGGTCCGTGCAGTGGCTCAAGATCCTCCCGCAACGGGGGGATCTTGAGCGGGAAGGAGTTCCGATCAGTCTTGTCCGCCAGCTGCGGCAGGAAGCACACCGCGCCGGATCTGATCGAGCTCGATCGACTCGAACAATGCCTTGAAATTGCCTTCGCCGAAGCCCTGATTGCCTTTGCGCTGGATGATCTCGAAGAAGATCGGACCGATCATGTTCTCGGTGAAGATTTGTAGCAGCAAGCCCTCGCCGGTCTCGGGCGAACCGTCGATGAGGATGCGGCGCTTGCGCATCTCGTCGATGCTGTGGCCGTGGCCGGGCAGCCGCTCGTCGATCATGTCGAAATAGGTCTCCGGGCTGTCCTGGAACCGGATGCCGTTGGCCCGCAGCGCGTCGACGGTGGCGAAGATGTCGTCGGTGGCGAGCGCAAGATGCTGGATACCTTCGCCCTTATACTCACGGAGAAATTCCTCGATCTGGCTGTGCTCGTCTTGGCTTTCGTTCAACGGGATGCGGATCTTATCGTCCGGAGCCGTCATCGCCTTGGACAGCAAGGCGGTCTGCTTCCCCTCGATGTCGAAATAGCGGATCTGGCGAAAATTGAAGATGCGCTCGTAGAATTCGGCCCAATGGGTCATCCGGCCGCGGTTGACGTTGTGGGTGAGGTGATCGAGCGTGTGGAGGCCGGCGGCATTGGCGTCGCGCACCGCACCGGGCACCGGCTCGAAGTCGACGTCGTAGATCTGCTCGGCGCCGTAACGGTCGACCAGATAGAGGTAGGAGCCGCCGATGCCCTCGATCGCCGGAATCTCCAGCTCGCCTGAACCGCGCGGCGTTTCGACCGGCTTGGCGCCGCGCTCGACCGCCATCTCGAATGCGCGTTTCGCATCCTTGACCCGGAATGCCATGCCGTTGGCCGAAGGTCCGTGCGCCTGGCGGAATTCGGCGGCCTGGCCCGACGGCTCCATGTTGAGGATGAAGTTGATGTCGCCCTGCGCATAGTGGCGGACGTTCTTCGAGCGGTGATTGCCGAGATGAGTGAACCCCATCGCCGTGAACAAACCGGCGAGCGCTTCCGGATCGGGTCCGGTGAACTCGACGAATTCGAAGCCGTCGAGACCCAGGGGATTATCGTGAAGATTGGTCGGCGCGTTCATTGCGGCCTCTCCATAAACATGCGTTTCGTTCTGGCCGCGCCTCTACCAGCGGCGGCTTTGGGCGGCAAATGGATGGTTGCACCGGGGGACCCACGCACCCTATCTCAGCCGCGAAACGCACATTCGGATCCAGAACGCATGACCGCCACCCATTCCACCCGTATGCTCATCCTCGGTTCCGGCCCTGCCGGCCTGTCGGCCGCCATCTACGGCGCCCGTGCCGGTATGGCGCCGATCGTCGTCCAGGGCATCCAGCCGGGCGGACAGCTCACCACCACCACCGATGTCGAGAATTATCCAGGCTTCCGGGACGTTATCCAGGGTCCGTGGCTCATGGAGCAGATGCAGGCGCAGGCCGAGCATGTCGGGGCGCAGATGATGTGGGATCATATCGTCGAGGTCGATCTCACGCGGCGGCCGTTCCGGCTGATCGGCGACGGAGGCACGATCTACACCGGCGACGTGCTGGTGATCGCGACCGGTGCGCAGGCCAAGTGGCTGAACCTGCCCTCCGAGGAGCATCTCAAGGGCAAGGGCGTCTCCGCCTGCGCGACCTGCGACGGCTTCTTCTACCGCGGCAAGAAGGTGGCGGTGATCGGCGGCGGCAACACCGCGGTCGAGGAGGCGCTTTACATGACCAACCACAGTCATGACGTCACGCTGATCCACCGCCGCGACAGTCTTCGTGCCGAGAAGATCCTTCAGGACCGGCTGTTCGCACACCCGAACATCAAGATCCTGTGGAACAAGGCCGTCGACAAGTTCATCGCCGGCGGCGATCCGGAAGGCCTCACCGGCATTTCGCTTCGGGACACCAAGACCGGCGAGATCTCGCAGATTGAGGTCGATGGCGGCTTCGTCGCGATCGGACATTCGCCCGCGACCGAATTGTTCAAGAACAAGCTGAAGCTTGATGAGGACGGCTATATTGCGGTCGAAACCGGCACCACTCGCACCAGCGTCGAGGGCGTGTTCGCCTGCGGCGACGTGATGGACAAGACCTACCGGCAGGCGGTTACCGCGGCCGGCACCGGCTGCATGGCCGCACTCGACGCCGAGCGCTTCCTTGCCGAAGCCGAGTTCGAGGCCGCCGTCGCGGCCTGAGCGTCAGATGCGCCCCAGCGCCTCTTCAACGGCCGCCAGCAGCCGATCGAGGTCGGCCGGTCGCGCAAAGGTGTGCGATCCGGTTTCGATCGTTACCGGCGCCCGACGCAGGATCCCTGCAAAGATCGGCCGGGCAAGTTCCCGTTCGGCGGCGATCGCCGTCTCGTCGTCGCTGGCGAGAACGACTTCGACTCCGCCCGACAGGGCCTTGAGCGCAAGTGCCGAAGCCTCCGCCAAAGCGCGGTCAGGGGGCAGGGCGATCCTCCGAAGCCCTCCCAGAAGCTTCGGCCACGATAGCGACCCGAAGGCGATTTTTCGCCAACCTTCAGGACTGGTGAGCCGCTCCTGATAATGACGGCGGATGGCCGCCGGTGCCGGCTCTCCCGGCGCGGTCTCGACCAGCCAAGGGTTGAGCAGGATCAGCCCGTCGACGCCCGCATGTGCGCCATACAGTGCAAGCGCGGTGGCACCATCGCACAGGCCGAGGCCGATGATTCGGTGCAATGAGGGGCATTCCCGACGGAAGGCATCGGCGGCGGCGCCGATATCCGAGCCGCTGCCGCGCCAGCCCGGATCCTCGCCTTCGCTGTCACCGACGCCGCGTCGATCGAAGCGGAAGCAGGGAAATCCCTCCGCTGCGAGCGCTGCGGCCAGTCGCTCGAACAGCCGGTGCGCACCGATCCGGGTCTGCGTACCGCCAGTGACGAACAGCAGACCCTTGGTGCCGGCCGCCGTATCGATGCTGGCGCCGAGCGTATCGCCTTCGCAGTGAAAGGTCAGGAGGCGACGCATGCGCGCACCCAAGTGTCGATATCGCAAACGAGTAGTTCGGCAAGCTCGGACGAGCTCTGAGGTTCTGCACGCCGCCACGGCGGTGCGCCATCAATCTTGTGATCCGCGTCGGCGCGGTCGCTCGACAGACGAACGGTGCGCACCAATGTATTTTCGATGGGCGTCGCAGCCATCAGCCCGGCTCGCAAGGCAGCTGATGGCGTATAGCCCCCGGTGGCGCCATCGTCGGCGATGCGGGTCCGATCGAGATCGCGGAGGAGGGCGGCGCCAGACACTGGGCTGAGGCGCCAGGCGCCGCGCGCGGCAAGCACGTCATCGAGCAGGCACCCGCCGCGGATCGATACGGTGGCGATCACTTCCTTCGATGCCGAATCGAAGGCTGCACTGCGCCAATCGTCCCAGCCGATATCCTCTAACAGACGCCCGCTCTCGCCCGCGCCGGGGAGATCGGGCAGCACACAGGTCCAGCCGCGCGCAGCAAGCGCGCGCATTGTCCGCACGAGCATCGCCCGGCTGCGGTTCAGTTCTTCGAAGAAGGGCGGCAGGAACAGCAAGGCGGGGCCGCCGCGAGGGCCGATCCGCATGAGCCATTCTTCACTGCCGTTGCTTGTGTAGCGATCGTAGGTGAGATCGCCTCGGCTCACCTGAGGGCCTTGGCCCGAAGAAAGGTGAGCAGACGACCATAGTTTTCCAGCATCTCGGCATCGACCTCGTCATCCTCGATCAGGATGCCGAGCCGCTCCTCGAGCTCGCTGAGCAGCCCGGCAACAGCCATGGAGTCGAATTCCGGCAGATCGCCGAAGAGGGCGGTCGACTCGGTGAAAGCGGCTACCTGGTCCGTTCCGAGACCGAGCACATCGACGAGCACGGCGCGCAAGGTCGCGTCTACTTCCTGATCGTCGTTCAACGCGGCAACCATCGTCTGCAATCCTTTTGAGTTTCCCGCGGCCTACCGCCTCGCGCTGCGGCGGACAAGGCCGGACCCCAGTCGGCGAAGAGCGCCGGCAAGGCCGGTGAAGGTGTGGGGCGAATAAGCTTCGATCCGCCACAATATGTGCCGTTCGGCCATCCACTCCGCCTTGTAGGGCTCGTCTCCGGTTCCGTAGTCGATCCACGCCACCCGATCCTCATCGAGCGCGGCGCGGAACATTGCCATCGACAGAACTGTGCCGGGAGAAAGGTGCCTCGCGTCTTCACGGTAGGCGAGCTTGTGGATGGTCGCCGTTCCGTTTTCAACGAACCAGAGTTGGGCGGCAACCGGACGCCCCAGGTGCCGCGCAATACCAAGTCGGAGACGATCGCCTTCCTGCTCGGCGAGATCGCGCAGGAAAGCGGGCGCGCCTTCCTCAGGCTTCCAGCTCGCGCGATAAATGTCTTCATAGGCGGCCCAGGCCCGAGCATCGAACCGGCGGTGGACTTCGGTGTCGATCGCCCTGGCACGGCGCTCGGCAGTGTTGCGGAGGCGCGAGGGTCGTGACGCCCAATAGTCTGCGAAGGTGAGCCCTTCGGCATCGAGGCGCCAGGACGCCGTCGCCGCGGAGGTGAACACGATCCATCCGGCCGACCGAAAGCCTGTGGCGACCTGCTCCGGATGGTCGACCGGCGTCAGCTCGACGGACGCGATCCCGGCGGCGCGGACGGCAGACGCGATGGCGCCGATGCGCGCGGGGTCGCCGATCGGGCCGACGCGGAGGCTGTACCAATTGCCATAGGCTGCGGCGCGGCGCCCGTTCCGCACCAGGAACAGCCAGCAGGTTCCGGCCTTGATGGCGAGCAATCGCCCAGGCGGCGGGCAGTGGCGCGCCAGCAGGCGGAACCAGGACAAACGTTCGAACAGGCACGGGCGCGCGTCCAGCTCCGCGCCATTTTCCGCCGCGACCGCATCCCAGTCATCGAACAGTTCCACCCCGGCGGCCAAAGCGCTAATCCCCTTCGCCTCAGATGTGGCGCAGCCAGGAGCCAAGGTGCAAGCCCCCGATCCAACACCACGACCGCTCGACCACGTTACCGGTTTCGGCGCTCCCACCGCGCCGGCGCTTCTCACGCGCGAAGGCGTGTTGAGCTACGCCGAGCTTGAAGAGGCGGTGGCACGGCTTGCGGGCGCGCTGCGGGCGAGGGAGCTCGTTCCGGGCAGCCGTGTTGCAAGCTGGCTGCCCAAGAGCCGGATGACCAGCCTCCTGCCGCTCGCCTGCGCCCGCGCAGGGCTCGTCAACGTGCCCATCAACCCACTGCTCAAGCGGACCCAGGTCGCGCATATTCTCGCCGATAGCGGCGCCAACCTGCTGATCAGCGGCAAGGCCCGGCTTGCGACCCTTGCACAAGCGGATCTTCCCTGTCCCGCTTTGGCGGAGGAAGAAGGCGCCGCCCTGCTGGCGAGTGAGGAGCGCCTGGATCCCTCCAGCGCAGATCCGGACGATCTTGCGGCCTTGCTCTACACCTCGGGGTCCACGGGTCGTCCGAAAGGGGTGATGCTCAGCCATGCGAACCTCTGGCTCGGAGCAATCAGCGTCGCCTCCTATCTTGGGCTGACGCCGGAAGATCGGGTGCTGGGCGTGCTGCCGCTCAGTTTCGATTACGGACAAAATCAGCTGCTTTCGACGTGGGCGGCAGGCGCTGCGGTGGTGCCCATCGAATATCTCGCCGCCAAGGACGTAATCCGTGCGATCGAGGCGCACCACATCACCACCCTGGCGGGCGTGCCGCCTTTGTGGGTGCAACTGGTCGAGGCCGCCTGGCCGCCACTGGCGGCGCTGTCGCTGCGCCGGCTGACCAATTCGGGCGGGCGCGTGCCCGTTTCGATCGTTCGGCGTTTGCGGGAACTGTTTCCCGCGGCGGAGATCCATCTCATGTACGGTCTCACCGAGGCGTTTCGCTCGACGACGCTCGATCCTGCGTTGCTCGACGACCATCCCGATTCGATCGGCGCGGCGATCCCATTCGCGGAAGTGCTCGCAATTCGACCCGACGGGCGCGTTGCGGAGCCGGGAGAAGAGGGTGAACTCGTCCATGCAGGGCCGCTCGTCGCCAAGGGCTATTGGAGCGATCCGGAGCGCACGGCGGAGCGATTCAGGCCGGCGCCGGCCGAGTCGCGTCATGGCGGCATCGCCGTCTGGTCGGGCGACCGCGTGCGCACCGATGCAGACGGCCTGCTCTATTTCGTGGGCCGTGAGGATGCGATGATCAAGACCAGCGGCAACCGGGTGAGCCCGACCGAAGTGGAGGAGGCCGCGGTGGCGAGCGGCCTCGTCGCCGAGGCGGTGGCACTCGGTTACCCTGATCATCGCCTCGGCGAAGCGATCGCGCTGATCGTGCGCGGCCACGGTCCGGACGAAGCGCTGCGTGCGTTTCTCCGCCGCGAACTCCCCAATTTCATGCAGCCGTCCGCGATTCTGTGGCGCGAGGAATTGCCGCGCTCGCCCAACGGCAAGCTGGATCGCGAGCGGCTGAAGCAGGAACTGATGGCATGAGCAAGCCGATGGGCGGGATCCCGCCAGGCTTTGACGCGGACGACGGCATGCTGCTGATCGGCGGGCGCAGGGCTGACGCTCTCATCGCGGAAGCGGGGGACACACCTGTGTTCGTCTACGACGCCGGACTCGTCGCCGAGCGGATCGCCCGCTTCCGCGCCTGCTTTTCCGGCGTCAATCTGCATTATGCTGTCAAAGCAAATCCATATGCGCCGTTGCTTGCGCAAATCGCGAAGCACGTGGACGGGCTCGATGTCGCCTCTGCCGGCGAGATGCACATGGCGATCGCTGCCGGCTGCGAACCCTCAAGCATCTCGTTCGCCGGGCCCGGCAAGCGCGACGACGAACTCGGTGCGGCTATCGATGCCGGAGTCACGCTGAATTTGGAATCCGAAGGCGAGGCGGATCGAGCCTTGGCGATTGGTCGCGCCCGCGGCCGCCGGCCAAAGCTTGCAATACGGGTGAATCCAGATTTCGAGATCAAGGGCTCCGGCATGCGGATGGGCGGGGGCGCGCGCCCGTTCGGAGTTGATTCCCAGCGCGTGCCGGCTTTGGTTCGCACATTGGTCGAAGCCGAAGCCGACTTCCGCGGTTTCCACATCTTCGCGGGATCGCAAGCCCTGTCCGCCGAGGCGCTGATCGAGGCACAGGCGGCGACCATCGCCCTCGCAGCCCGGCTGGCCGGCGAGGCCGGTACGGCGCCTCCAATGGTCAATCTCGGCGGAGGCTTCGGAATTCCCTACGTCTACGGCGATCATCCGCTCGACGTGGAGACGGTGGGCGCGGCGCTTCAAGAGGTGCTCGCAGCGCGGCCTAGGATCCTCGCTGCCTCCGGCTTTGCGATCGAACTCGGGCGCTGGCTGGTTGGGGAAGCGGGAGTCTACCTGACGAGGATCGTCGACCGAAAGATCAGCTTCGGGAAGACCTTCCTGGTCACCGACGGCGGAATGCACCACCAACTCGCCGCATCCGGAAATTTCGGCCAGGTCGTGCGTCGCAATTTTCCGGCGGCGATCGCCAGCCGCTTCGGCCAGGCGCCCGACGAGGAGGTCAGCATCGTCGGCTGCCTGTGCACGCCACTCGATCGGCTCGCCGACGACGTCATGATGACGCGTGCCGATGTCGGCGATGTCGTCGCGATGTTCGTGGCCGGTGCCTATGGCCGCTCGGCAAGCCCGGAGACGTTCCTCGGCCACCCTCCGGCCCGGGAGCTTTTGATCGGCGACATGTAAAGCGCGAACTTTCTTGCCTGTTGTGAACGCCTGGGCATGAAGATTGCGGGTCTGAAAATCGTCTCTCCAGCATCTTCAGTTGATTCATGCCTCAGCCAAAGCAGCGGCCCCGACGATCATTGTCGAGCATGATCTGCTTTAGCTTGCACGGGCCGGAAACGTCTCGTTAACCGTCGTCGCAGCGGCAGTCCCCATTCGGGACGCAGCCCAAAAAGCGATTGTTCCTAACGGTAATTTTACCTCTTCAGAGGATAGCAGAGCCAAATCTGCGGCTGTTCCGCGCCCGTAGGCAGGAATGGCGGATCGGAAGAGGAAGAAGTTGATGCGCGTCAACATGGTCAAGCTCGCTCTCGCCGCCGGCGTCAGTGCTGCAGCCCTCACCGGCTGCGCATCGACGCCATCGACCGGAAACCGCCTCCCGGCGGCGACCTTCGTCGGCTCCGACGACATCGCCGGCGAGAAATACATCATCGGGCCGCTCGACAGCCTCAACATCTTCGTGTGGCGCAACACCGACCTCGGTGGGAAGGTGCAGGTCCGGCCTGACGGTATGATCACGACGCCGCTGATCTCGGACCTCCAGGCCGCCGGCAAGACCCCGGCCGAGCTTGCCGAGGATCTGCGCCTTGCGCTCACCCAATATGTCGAAGATCCCCGCGTGTCGGTGATGGTCGACAGCTTCCAGGGCACCTTCGGCCAGCAGATCCGCATCGTTGGCGCGACCGCCAAGCCTGCATCGCTGCCGTATCGCGCCAACATGACCCTGCTCGACGCGATGATCGAGGTCGGCGGTCTCTCGGAATATGCCGCGGGCGATCGCGCGCGGCTGATCCGCCACGACAAGGCCTCGGGCGCGCAAAAGGAATATGATCTGAAGATCGCACGGTTGCTCAAGAAGGGGGACACCGGGGCCAACGTCCGCCTGGAGCCCGGCGACGTCATCATCATCCCCGAAAGCATGTTCTGAGCCGTCGCTCGCCGACGACCTCGCTTCCTCTCGACCAGGATCACGCCACGGATGGACGGACTTTACGAACAGCTGCGCATTGCCCTTCACCAGGTGTGGCGGCGTCGCTGGCTTGCGCTCGGTGCCGCCTGGGGGCTGTGCCTGGTCGGCTGGCTGGTTGTCGCGCTGATCCCCAACAGCTATGAATCCAAGGCGCGCGTCTTCGTCCAGCTCCAGTCGATCCTGCCGACCCAGGTCGGGATCACCGCGGCCGATCGCCAGAACGACATCACCCGCATCAAGCAGACGCTGACCTCGACCGACAATCTCGAAAAGGTCGTGCGGCGCACAGAATTGAACAACCTCGTCGCGACCAAGCGCGATCTGGCCGTCCAGGTCGATGCGCTGCGCAAGGTGATCAAGGTCACCGCGCAGCAGGACAATCTGTTCGAGATCAGCGCGACATCGAGCATTTCGGGCTTCTCCAACGGCCAGAACGCCAAGCTTGCCGCCGGCATCGTCCAGAACCTTCTCGACTTGTTCGTCGAGGCGAACCTTTCCGGCGACCGCGACGAAGCCACCGAAAGCCTCACCTTCCTCGACGAGCAGCTGCAGCGCCGCGAACAGGATCTGCAGGCCGCCGAGCAGCGCCGGGTCGAGTTCGAGCAGAAATATCTGGGCGTGCTGCCGGGCGAAGGGTCGATCGGCTCGCGCATGGCCGCGGCCCGCGCCGAGCTTTCCGGAATCGAGCAGCAGTTGATGCAGGCGCAAAGCTCGCTCGTTGCGCTGCGCTCGCAGCTCGGCAGCACTCCGCCGACGCTTCCGGGTATCGCCGGCGCCGACAATGGCTCGGTGTCGTCGCAACTAACACTGCTTCAGGCGCAGCTCGCCCAGGCGGCAGCGCGCGGCTGGACCGATGCCCATCCCGATGTGGTTGCGCTCAAGGCGCAGATCGCCCGCTTGAGGCCGCTGGCCGCCCGTGAAGGGCCGTCCGGCGCTGCGGGCATGCCGAACCCGGCTTATTCTTCGTTGCGCGGCATGGTGGCCGAGCGCGAGGCTCAGGTGCAGGCGAGCTCGGTGCGCAAGGCCCAGCTCGACGCCGATTTGGCCGAGCTCTCGTCCAAGCAAGCGACCGAGCCGGGCGTGGCCGCGCAGCAGGCGCAGCTCAACCGCGATTATGAAGTGCTGAAGCGCCAGTATGACAAATTGCTCGAGGATCGCGAGCAGGTCCGTCTGCGCAGCGATGTCCAGAGCAAGACGGCCGCGGTCAAGTTCAAGGTCATCGATCCGCCGTCGGCGCCGCGCATTCCGACCTCGCCGGACAGGCCGATCCTGCTCACCGCGATCCTGTTCGCCGCATTGGCGGCCGGCGTCGGTCTCGCCTTCGTCTGGGGCCAGCTGCAGACGACGTTTCCGACGCAGGGGCGGCTCGAGGCGATCACCGGCCTGCCGGTGCTCGGATCGATCAGCGAGGTCGTCACCGACGCGGTCAAGGCCAGGCGCCGCCAGCATCTGCTGTGGCTCGGCGGCGGGGGCGGGGCCCTGGCGGCAAGCTACGCGCTGCTGATGGCGGTCGAATTCTGGCAGCGTAGCACGGTTGCGTGAGGGCAAAGAGATGAACGATCAAAGCCCCCTTCGCGCCAGCGGTTCGCTCCTCGAGCGGGCAGCGGAGCTTTACGGCTTCGGCCTGGGACCGCCGGCCGCGGGAGTGCGCCCGGTCGCCGACTCGATGCCCGCGCCGGTCGCGGGACCGGTAGCGGCACCCGAATCGGGGATCGAAGCGGCGGCCTCGAAGTTGGCGGACCCAATCCGCGTAATCGAGACCGCCGGCCCGCGCGCCGCGCGGCCGGTGCAATCCGCTCCGGCCCCTGCGAGCGGGCGTGTCGCCAAGGTGGACCGGGAGGCCCTCGCCAGCGGCGGCTTCATTGCGCCCGAAGCGGCTGGGAGCGCGATCGCTGAAGAGTTCCGGATCGTCAAACGGCAGCTGCTGCGCGGAATCGCCCGTGCCGACGACAAGGGACGCAACATCCTCGTCTGCTCGGCGCAGCCGAACGAGGGAAAGACCTTTTGCGCGATCAATCTCGCGCTGTCGCTGGCCGCGGAGAAGGACCTCGAGGTCCTGCTCATCGATGCCGATTTTCCAAAGCCGGAGATCCTCGAGATCCTCGGCGTTGCGGCGGGCCCGGGGCTCACCGATGCGCTTGCCGATCCTGAGCGCGATCCTGAAAGCTTCGTCATCCGCACGGACGTTCGTGGGCTTTCTTTGCTCCCGGCGGGTAGTCCGGTCCCTGATGTTACCGAATTGCTCTCTTCGGAGCGCACTCGGACCCTGCTCGCGAAGCTTGCCAGTCCGCGCCGCATCATCCTGTTCGATTCTCCGCCGGCCCTGATGGCCTCGCCGGCGACCGTGCTCGCCACCCATGTCGGCCAGCTGCTGATGGTGGTGCGGGCCGATCAGACCCACGAGGCCGATCTGCGCGAAGCGATCGGGCTTCTTTCCGCCTGCGACGAAATCCGGCTCCTGCTGAACGGCACGGGTTTCGCCGTCAACGGCCGCCGGTTCGGCAGCTATTACGGATATGGCCAATGAAAACAGCCGAAAAACCGTGGTTTAGTGGGCGAAGCTTAGCTTCAATAGCGCTTGCTGCAGCGATGGCAATCGCCGGTTCGGCGAGCGTCAACGGCGCGGGGCGTACCAGCGTCCATCCCTACCTGCAGATCGAGCAGGTGCTCACCGCCGACTTCAACGACGGCGACGTGCTCACCTATACCGGGGTCGGGGGCGGCGTCGAGGCAAGCTACGAGGGCCGCCGGGTCACGGCGACCATCAGCTACGATTACCAGCGCAGGATCGGCTGGAATGGCGACGTCGAGGATGATGACAGTCATTCGGGGCTCGCGGCAGTCCATTTCGACGCCGTTCCCGGTGTGCTCTCGCTTGACGCGGGGGCGATGGCCGCGAGGGCCTCCGCGGATCCGCGCCAGCCGGTGCCCAACTTCCGCGCCGCCGACAACGGCGCCGCAGAGGTATACAGCGCCTATGCCGGCCCGACCTTGTCGACCCATGCCGGGCCGCTGAACGTCAACGCTGCCTATCGTCTCGGTTATGTCTATGTCGACGACGACAGCCTGGCCGGGGGCGACTTCCAGGCGAACCAGGCGCGTTTCGACCGCTACACGAGCAGCACCGTCCACAATCTCACGGCAAGCGTCGGCATGGATCCGGGCGCGCTGCCGTTCGGCTGGACGGTCGGCGGCGGCTACGTCCGCGAGGACATGAACCGCTTGGACGCGGCGTTCGAGGGAAAATATGCACGTGCCGACGTCGTTGTTCCAGTCTCGCCGACCCTGGCGGTGACTGGGGGGATCGGCGTCGAGGATCAGAAGAGCTCGCTGCAGAATTTCCGGCGCGACGCCGGCGGACTGCCGGTGATCGATGCCAACGGCCGCCTGATCGCGGACCCATCCAGGCCGCGCCTCGTCGCTTATGACGAGAGCGGACTGATCTGGGATGCCGGTATCCTATGGCGGCCGAGCCCCAGAACCGAGCTTCAGGCGCGGGTCGGTCACCGCTATGGCGGAACGACCTTCCTCGGCTCGCTCGAGCATCGGATCAATAGATCCTATGCGCTTAGCGCTTCCATTTATGATAATGTCTCAAGCTTCGGACGGTTGCTCGTCACCGATCTCGCTGGTGTGCCCCGCGGCTTCGACCAGCGCCGCGATCCGATGACCGGCGGCCCGATCGGCATCGGCGGCTGCACGTTCGGCAACGATCCCGGTACCGGCACCTGCTTCGACGATGCGCTGCGTTCGATCGAAAGCTTCAATTTCCGCAACCGCGGCGCCAACATCCTACTTTCCGGCGGGCGGGGGCCCTGGAGCTTCGGGGTCGGCGCCAGCTACGACACGCGCCGCTATCTGGCACCGCCGGACAGCAGCTTCATTCTGGAAGGGGTCACCGACAAGAATCTCAGCCTCAGCGCTTCGGCGACCCGCGAACTGACCCGCACGTCGAGCTTCGGAGTCGGCGCCTATGCCGGCTGGTTCGACAGCGGCATCCCCGGCGACGGCAGCAGCTTCCTGACCGGGGTCACCGCCAATTACGAGCGGCGATTGTTCGCGGACAACATCCGCGCCCATGTCGCCGCGGGTCTCTACACCAGCCAGGCCGGGGAGTTCGACAGCACCGTCGGATCGCTCCTGTTCGGCCTCAGCTACGCCTTCTGAGAAGGACGGACGATCATGTACACGGACTATTACGGCCTTTCCGCCCGGCCGTTCCAGCTGACCCCGGATGCCCGCTTCTGGTTCGACAGCAAGACCCACAAAAAGGCTCTGGCCTATCTCGGTTACGGCATCGCCCAAGGTGAGGGTTTCATCACGATCACCGGCGAGATCGGCGCCGGCAAGTCGACGCTCGTGGCGCACCTGCTCGCGACGATCGACCGCGAGCGGCTGAACGCGGTCAGCCTGGTCTCGACTCAGGTCGAGGGCGACGACATGTTGCGGATGACCGCCATCGCTCTCGGCATTCCGACCACCGGCGTACCCAAGGCACAATTGCTCGATCGTATCGAGCAGCAGATGAGCGACGACGCCGATCGGGGCAAGCGTACCTTGCTGATCGTCGACGAAGCGCAGAACCTGCCGACCTCGGCCCTCGAAGAGCTGAGAATGCTTTCCAATTACACGCGACAAGGCCGTGCATTGGTTCAGATATTTCTGCTCGGACAGCCGGAGTTCCGGGATCGGCTCGCCACCGACCCGGGCCTCGAGCAGCTTCGCCAACGGGTTATCGCCGCGCATCATCTCGATGCGATGGAGCCGGCCGAGATCGAGCCCTATATCGTTCATCGCCTGGCGATCGCCGGGTGGACCGGACGGCCGTCCTTCGATGCCCCGGCCTATGCAGCCATGCATCGCCACAGCGGCGGGATCCCGCGCAAGCTCAACCAGCTTGCCAATCGCATCCTGTTGCACGGCGCGATCGAGCAGCTCGATCGGATCGGCACCGCCGCGATCGAGACGGTGGTCGCGGACATGGCAGCCGACAAGCCGCAGATCTCGGATCGAGTCCACACGCTGCGTCCGGCCGCAGTGCCGCCTTATGCCGCCGCGGCCTCGGTCACGAATGCGGAACCTGTGCGCGATCTCGCGCTCGAGCGCCGCGTCGCAGCGCTCGAGGCCAAGGTCGATGAGCAGGACATCGTCCTGCGCCGCGTCTTGACCTTGCTCGTCGAGTGGGTCGAGAACAGCGACGCGCCGGGCTATCGCAGCAACGCCGCCTGACGGCGGGAGAGCCGACATGCTGAATGCCCTTTCGGTGGACGTCGAGGACTGGTTCCAGGTCGGCGCGTTCGAAACCGTCATCGACAAGGCCGATTGGGACGGGCTCGAACGGCGGGTCGAACGCAATTCGGACGCGGTGCTCTCGCTGTTCGCCGAAGCGGACGTGCGCGCCACCTTCTTCACCTTGGGCTGGGTGGCCGAGCGCCATCCGCAGCTCATTCGCCGCATCGTCGACGCAGGCCATGAGATTGCCAGCCACGGCTGGGACCACGACCGCGTGTTCACCATGAGCCCCGAGGCGTTCCGGGCGGATCTCCGCCGCGCCCATGCCGCCATCGTGGATGCCGGAGGCGTTGCGCCGACCGGCTATCGTGCACCCAGCTTCTCGATCGATGCGCGAACTCCCTGGGCTCATCCGATCCTGGCCGAGGAAGGCTATGCTTATTCCTCCAGCGTCGCGCCCATCGCCCACGATCATTATGGGTGGCGGGAAGCGCCCCGTTTCGCCCATCGCCCGCTGCCGGGATCGGAGCTGATCGAGCTTCCGGTCACCACCGTCGAAGTCGCCGGGCGGCGTCTGGCGGCGGGCGGGGGCGGCTTCTTTCGCCTCCTTCCTTATGCCTTCTCCGACTGGGCGGTCGGCCGGGTGAATGTCGCAGAGCAAAGGCCGGCAGTGTTCTACTTCCATCCCTGGGAGATCGATCCGGGTCAGCCGCGCGTTCCGAACGCACCGCTGAAATCGCGCATCCGGCATTACAGCAATTTATCGGTCATGCGACCCAAGCTGCTGAAGTTGTTCAAAAGCCACGCTTGGGCGCGGACCGATGCGGTGGTCGCGGCCGAGCGGGCACGGTTCGCGTGAACGCGCTGACCCCGATCCGCACGGTTCGCCGCGCTACGGCGAGCGACCGCGAGGCCGCGCGGGCGTTCGTGCTGGACCAAGCCGATGCGGAGCCCTTCCACCTTCCCGAATGGTCGGAGGCGGTGGAGCGCGGCTGCGGCCAGAAGGCGCACCTTCTCGTCGCGGAGGACGGACGCGGCGCGATCAGCGGGCTGCTGCCGCTGACCGAAATGCGCTCGCCGCTGTTCGGATCGGCGATGGTCTCGACCGGTTTCGGCGTGGGGGGCGGCATTCTCGGCGAGGGCGAGGATGGTCTTGGCGAGGCAGCCTGGGCGCTTGCCGGTGAACGCGGCTGCGCGAGTGTCGAGCTGCGCGGCGGACGCCTGCCCGAGACGTGGGAACAGCGGGCAGGGACCTATGCCGGTTTCGTGCGCGACCTTCCTACCGGCGAGGATGCGATCCTCAAAGCGATCCCGCGCAAGCAGCGCGCCGAGGTGCGCCGTTCATTGACTCTCGGCCTTGATATCGCAGTCGGTCGCGACACCGACGCGCATTATCGCGTCTACAGCGAGAGCGTCCGCAATCTCGGCACGCCGGTTTTCCCGCGCCGCCTGTTCGAAGCGATGCTTGGAGCGTTCGGGGACAATGCCGACATCCTCACGATCCGCAAGGGCGGTGTGCCCGTCGCGTCGGTGCTCAGCCTCTATTTCAAGGGCTGCGTCTTTCCCTATTGGGGTGGCGGTACCGCAGCGGCGCGGGCGCTTCGGGCCAACGACCTGCTGTACTTCGCTTTGATGCGTCATGCCGCAGAGCGCGGCTGCACGCGCTTCGACTTCGGTCGCTCGAAGCTCGGCACCGGCGCGTTCGCATTCAAGAAGAATTGGGGCTTCGATCCTGAACCGCTTGTTTACGCGATAAAAGGCGACGCACGCGAAACCAACCCGCTAAGTCCTAAATACCGCTTCCAGGTCGCCGCCTGGAAGAAGCTGCCATTGTGGCTGGCCAACCGGATCGGACCGCCGATCGCACGGGGGCTTGGATGAGCGAGATCCTTTTCCTCGCTCACCGTATCCCGTTCCCGCCCGATCGAGGCGACAAGATCCGATCGTGGAACATCCTGAAGGCGCTGGCCGAGCTCGGCACGGTCCACCTGGCGAGCTTTGCCGACGATGCCGCCGACGCCGCGCATCTGCCGGCACTTCGCGCAGCGCTCGGCGGACGGTTGGGAGAGGCGCACGTCGAGACCCGGACGACAGGGAAAGCGAAGGCCGGACTGCGTGCACTGATCACCGGCAAGCCCGTGTCGCTGACCCTGTTCGACAGCGGGAGGATGCGGCGCTTCGTCGAGCATATCCTTGCCGACCGGCCGATTGGCACGGTCTTCGCCTTTTCCGGTCAGATGGCACAGTTCGTGCCCCCCGGCGCGCGGCTGGTCATGGACTTCGTCGACCTGGATTCGGCCAAGTTCGAATCCTATGCGGAGGAGGGCGGGCCGCTGGCCTGGATCCATCGACGCGAGGCGAGAAGATTGTTCGCGTTCGAGCGGGAGACGGCGGCCCGCGCGGCAATCAGCCTGTTCGTGAGCGATGCGGAGGCGGCGCTGTTCGAGGGCCGCGCCGAATTGCCTGATGCCGACGTGCGTTCGCTCCACAACGGCGTCGACCTCGATTTCTACGATCCGCAAGCCGTCTTCCCACGCATGCGGCGCGGAGAGGGCCCCTTGCTCGTCTTCACCGGACAGATGGACTACGCGCCTAACGTGGATGCCGTCCGCTGGTTCGCCGAGACGGTGCTGCCGGCGGTGCCGAAGGCGCGTTTCGCCATCGTTGGCCGAAATCCAATCGAGGCGGTGAATCGGCTTGGCACCGACGATCGCGTTCTGGTCACCGGTGCGGTGCCCGATACTCGGACGTGGATCGACGCTGCCGACCTCGTTGTGGCGCCGCTGCGGATCGCCAGGGGCGTCCAGAACAAGGTGCTGGAAGCGATGGCGATGGCCCGTCCCGTGATTGCCTCTCCGGCCGCCTTCGAGGGTATCGAGGCGATGCCCGGCCGCGACCTGCTGGTGGCCGACGGCGCGGAGGCGCAGGCGAAGGCAATCCGCCAGTTGCTGTCGGATTCCGTTCGTGCGGCGACGATCGGCGCCGCAGCGCGGCGCCGCATGCAGGAGGCCTATCACTGGGACCTCCGGCTGGCACCGCTTGCCGTCATCGTCGGAACCTCGATGCGAGCGGAGGCGGCATGACGGCGGTCCTGCCGATCGCCGCGGCACCGCCGGCCGACACTGGGGCCGTTCGCGCGTGGCGCCGTCACCTGGTAGCGTTGGCATCGGTCTCTGCAGCGATGCTGCTGCTGTTCCACCGCGATCTGATCGACATGGCCGGTATCTGGTGGCGCAGCCCCACCTTCAATCATTGCTTCCTGGTGCTGCCGATTGCCGTGTGGCTGGTGTGGCAGCGACTGCCGGAGCTTGTGCGTCTCACGCCCGCGGCGTGGATGCCAGGCCTGCTCCTCCTCGCCGCCGGTGCGATGCTCTGGCTGCTGGGAGAGGCTGGCAGCGTCGCCCTCGCACGCCACCTCTCGCTCGTGCTGATCTTCCAGGGCGCCGTGATCGCGACGCTCGGAAAATCGGTCGCACGCGGCATCGCCTTCCCGCTCTTCTACCTGCTGTTCGCAGTCCCGGTCGGCGAGGAACTGGTGCCGCCGATGCAGACGGTGACGGCCGAGATCACGATGGCGCTGCTGCATCTCGGCGATATCCCGGCCCATATCGAAGGCATCTTCATCACCACGCCGATCGGGCTGTTCGAGGTGGCGGAGGCGTGTTCCGGCGTGCGGTTCCTGATCGCCATGGCCGCCTATGGCGCCCTCGTCGCCAATGTCTGCTTCCGCAGCTGGCCGCGGCGTCTGGTCTTTCTCGCCGCCGCGATCCTGATCCCCGTGCTTGCTAACGGTCTCCGCGCCTGGGGCACGATCTACGCCGCGGAGCGCACCGGAAGCCTCGAATATGCAGTCGGCTTCGATCACATTCTCTATGGCTGGGTCTTCTTCGCAGTGGTCATGGTGCTGATCATGGCGGCAGGCTGGCGCTTCTTCGACCGCAAGATCGGCGATCCGTGGTTCGATCCGACTCGCTTCCCGATCATCGTCGCGCCGCCACGGCGGCTGACCGAGGCCGCGGCCGCCGCGATCGCCATCGCCGCGGCACCGCCGCTCTGGTCGGCGATGCTCGCGTCGGTCGGCAGCGCCCAGGTGCCGGCGGAGATCGCAATGCCGGAGGTCGAAGGCTGGGCCAAGATCCCGGCAGACCGGGGCCGCCCCTGGCGCCCGCACTTCGGCGGTGCGGATCGGTTCCGGATCCAGCGCTACCGAGGCGCGGCGGGGCAGGAGGTCGATCTCGCCATCGCCATCTTCGCGCGGCAGACGGAAGGGCGCGAACTCGTCGGCTATGGCCAGGGCGCTGTCGGCCCCGAAGATGCCTGGGCGTGGACCGCCGACGCATCGCCGCCGGTGAATGGCAAGGCAGAGCGCATCGCCTCCCATGGCGAGAGCCGCGAGGTCCTCTCCTTCTACCGCGTCGGCACGATTGTTACCGGCAGCGCGGGAGCGGTGAAGCTGGAGACGATGAAGGTGCGCCTGCTCGGCGGACCGCGGCGCGCGGTCGCCATTCTCGTATCGGCACCGGAGCCGGCCAAGAGCATCAGCCCCCGTCCGGCGTTGGACGCATTCCTTTCATCGCTCGGGCCGATCGCACCGCTTGCGGACGCCGCCTCCATTGCGCCAGAGCCACGCTGATGTGTGGCATAGCCGGTCTCTTCCATCCGCTTGTCCCCAAGCCCGTCGATCCCGCGCGGATCCGGGCGATGGCGGACACGCTCGCCCACCGCGGGCCCGACGGCAGCGGGGTCTGGACCGGGCCTGGCGTCGGCTTCGGCCACCGCCGCCTGTCGATCATCGATCTGGAAGGCGGCGTGCAGCCGATGGTCTCGGCCGATGCGCGCCTCGCCGTCACCTACAATGGCGAGATCTACAATTTCCGCGAGGTCCGTGCCGAGCTCGAAGCCAAGGGTCACGTCTTCCGCACCGACAGCGACACCGAGGTGATCCTCGCCGCCTGGCTGCAATGGGGCGAGGAATGCCTGTCGCGTTTCAACGGCATGTTCGCGTTCGCGCTCTACGACGCTGACCGCGACTGTCTGTTTCTTGCCCGCGACCGGCTAGGTGTGAAGCCGCTCTTCTACGCGACCATTGCCGATGGCGGATTGATATTCGCTTCCGAGCTCAAGGGCTTGCTCGCTCATCCTCTGCTCAGGCGTGAAGTTTCTCCGCAAGCGGTAGAGGATTATCTGACCCTCGGCTACGTGCCTGATGATGCATGCCTCGTCGAAGGTGTTCGCAAGCTGCCGGCCGGCCACTTTCTGATGATCCGCCGCGGCCGCAAGGTGCCGGAGCCGTCGCGTTGGTGGGACATCGATTTCTCGAGCCCGTCGCGCAGCTCGGCCGCGTCGCTCGAGGAGGAGATGGTGGAGCGTCTGCGCGAGGCGGTGCGTTCGCGCATGGTGGCCGACGTTCCGCTCGGCGCCTTCCTCTCTGGCGGCGTCGATTCCTCCGCTGTCGTCGCGTTCATGGCCGAGGCGAGCCGTGCCGCGGTGGAGACCTGCTCTATCGGCTTTTCCGAGGCGGATCATGATGAAACCGCGTTCGCCAAGATCGTCTCCGACCGCTTCGCCACCAGCCACCGCACCCGCCGCGTTGCGGCCGACGATTTCGCGCTGATCGACACGCTCGCCGATGCGTTCGACGAGCCTTTCGCCGATGCCTCGGCGCTCGCCACCTACCGCGTCTCGGAGCTTGCCCGCGAACGGGTGAAGGTCGCCTTGTCCGGCGATGGCGCCGACGAGGCCTTTGCCGGCTACCGCCGCTATAAATTGTTCTCGGCCGAAGAGAGAATGCGCGGGCTGCTGCCGCAAGGCGCGCGCGCATTTGTCGGGCGGCTCGGCGATGCCTATCCCAAGCTCGACTGGGCTCCGCAGATGTTCCGCGCCAAGACCACGCTGCAAGCCTTGGGACAGTCGACCGAGGAGGCCTACGCCTTGGCGGTAAGTGTGACACGACCTCTCGCCAGATCAAGGCTTTACTCGTCCAACCTCAGACATGCTCTGCAGGGCCATCGCGGCGAACAGCGCTATATCGAGGCCATGCGGACGGCCCCCGCGCGTGATGCGCTCGGCCGGGCGCAATATGCCGATCTGAAGATTTGGCTGCCCGGGGACATCCTTACCAAGGTCGATCGCACCTCGATGGCAGTCAGCCTGGAGGCACGCGAGCCGTTGCTCGATCACCGCTTGGTCGAATTCGCCGCGCGGCTGCCGACCCGCATGCGTCTTCGCGGCGGCACGGGGAAATATCTGATGAAGCGAGCGCTCGGACGCTATCTCCCCGACGACATTCTTTACCGGAAGAAGATGGGCTTCGTGACCCCGATCAGCGCGTGGTTCCGCGGTCCTCTGGCTGGTGCCGCCGAAGCGATCGCCCGAAGCCCGGCCTTGTCCGAGCTCGGCTGGTTCGACGAGGCCGCGATCGCCAGGGCTGCCGCCGATCACCGTGCCGCACGCGCCGATCACGGGCGCCTGCTCTGGCAATTGCTGATGCTGGACAAATCGCTCGGCCGGATCTTCGGCCTCGGCGAAGCCGTGCCTCAGTACAGGGCCTCGACGAAGTAGAGACCGTCAGGCGGCGCGTTGAAGCCGAGCGAAGCCCGATCCCGGGCCTCGAGCGCATCCTGGAGATCGTCCGGCGTCCACTTGCCCCGACCCACCAATTGCAGGCAGCCGACCATCGACCGCACCTGGTGGTGGAGAAAGGAGCGCGCCGCCGCGTGGATCTCGATAATCTCGCCGCGGCGGACCACGTCCAGCCGGTCGAGCGTCTTCACCGGGCTCTCAGCCTGGCATTGGACCGAGCGAAACGTGGTGAAATCGTGAAGGCCGACCAGGCGCTGGGCCGCGTCGTCCATCGCCTCTGCGTCGAGCGGCACCGCCACCTGCCACGCCCGCCCGGTGTCCAGCGTCAGCGGCGCTCGTCGGTTGACGATCCGGTACACGTAGCGCCGGCCGATGCAGCTGAAGCGCGCATGCCAGTCGTCCGGAACGATCTCGGCCGACAGGATCGCGACGGGCAGCCGCCGAAGCTTGGCGTTCAACCCCTCGGCCAAGCGAAAGGGCGCAATCGGCTTGGCGATCTCCACATGCGCGGACATCGCAAGCGCATGGACTCCGGCATCGGTGCGCCCGGCGGCGTGGAGGACGGCGGCTTCGCCCGTGATCGCCTCAACAGCGTCCTCGATCGCCTGTTGGACCGAGGGGCCGTGCTTCTGCCGCTGCCAGCCCATGAACGGGCCGCCATCGAACTCAACGGTCAGGCGGAAACGGGTCATCCAAGCTGCGTGCCGGTCGGGATGGTGAAGCCACGGAGCAGTTCGGCGGTGGTCATCGGACCGCGGCCTGCGCGCTGCACTACGGATGGCACGATCGACCCTTCCGCGCAGGCGATCGCCAGGCCGTGGTCGAGGATCGTCCCGGGCGCCCCGCTCAGCGGGCTGACCTCGGCCGCATGCACCTTGATCCGCTCGCCCTCGACTTCGAAGAATGCGCCCGGCACCGGCGTGAACGCACGGATCTGCCGCTCCACATCGACTGCGGCGCGGCTGAAATCGAGCTTTGCCTCGTGCTTCTCGATCTTGGACGCGTAGGTGACGCCGTCATCCGGCTGGGTGACCGGAGAAATCTCATCCAGCCGTCCGAGGACGTCGACCATCGCGTCGGCACCCATCCTGGCGAGCTCCTCGGTGAGCTCGCCCGCCGTCTTGCGGCCGATCGGCGTCTTGCGGATGTCGAGCATCGGCCCGGTGTCGAGCCCGCGCTCCATTTGCATGATCGTCACGCCGGTCGTCTCATCGCCGGCGAGAATCGCGCGCTGGACCGGGGCGGCGCCGCGCCAACGCGGCAACAGCGAGCCGTGAACGTTGAGGCAGCCGTACCGCGGCGCCTCGAGGATCGGCAACGGCAGGAGCAGGCCGTAGGCCGCGACCACCGCGACATCGAGATCGAGGGTCGCGAACGCGGCCTGCGCGTCGGCATCGCGCAGGGTCAGCGGGGTTCGTACCGGTATCGCGGCCGCGTCGGCACGCTGCTGGACCGGGGAGGGGCGCAGCGCCTTGCCCCGTCCGGCGGGACGCGGCGGCTGCGAATAAACGGCGACGACGTCGTGCCCGGCCGCAAGCAGGGCGTCGAGCGTCGGCACGGCGAAATCCGGAGTTCCCATGAAGGCTATGCGCATGGCGGCGCCTTAACCGGGTGCGGGGCGCACGTCATCCTTCGCGGCGATTTGAAACCACGCACCCACGCCGCTACCTAGACGTCATGGCCTCTCCTGAAATCGACGCGCTGACCCAGGCGCTTGCGCGCCTCCCCGGGCTCGGGCCGCGCTCGGCGCGTCGCGCCGTCCTCCATCTGCTCAAGAAGCGCGAAGTCGCGCTCGCGCCCCTGCTGCGTGCCCTTGAGCAGGTCAATGAGCGCCTGTCGATCTGCTCCAATTGCGGCAATGTCGATACGGTCGATCCCTGTTCCGTCTGCTCCGATCTGCGGCGGGACGATCGTCTGCTCTGCGTCGTCGAGGAGGTTTCGGATCTCTGGGCCCTCGATCGTGCCCGCCTGTTCCCCGGCCGCTTCCATGTGCTCGGCGGGCGGCTGTCGGCGCTGGAAGGCGTCCGGCCGGAGGATCTCAGCATCGACCGACTGGTCGCACGCATCGCCGCGGGCGGGATCGACGAGGTCGTGCTGGCGATGAACGCCACTTTGGAAGGGCAGACGACCGCCCATTACCTGGCCGAGCGGCTGGAGACCTATCCGATCCGGATCACCCAGCTCGCCCATGGGCTGCCGGTCGGCGGGGAGCTCGACTATCTCGATGAAGGCACGCTCGCGCAGGCGCTGAGGGCTCGACGTCCGGTCGCATAAGGTCCCGCCGCAACTTGATTTTCTCCGTCTTCCGCCCTATTTTCTTGCCATGGCCATCCTCCCGATCATCGAGACACCGGACCCGCTTCTCCGGCAGAAATCCACGCCCGTCGAACAGGTTACGGAGGAGATCCGTACATTGATCGACGATATGTTCGAGACGATGTACGCGGCGCCCGGCATCGGGCTCGCAGCGATTCAGGTCGGCGTGCCGAAGCGCCTGCTGGTCATCGACCTGCAGGAAGAGGAAGACGCCGACGGTAAGCCGATCCGCAAGCCCCGGGTCTTCATCAACCCAGAGATCGTCGAGGAATCGGACCAATTCGTTCCCTATAACGAGGGCTGCCTCTCCGTTCCGGAAATGTATGCCGAAGTCGATCGTCCCGACCGCATCCGCGCGCGCTGGCTCGACCGCGATGGCGTCGCCCATGAGGAAGAGCTGACCGGCCTTATTGCTGTCTGCCTCCAGCACGAGATGGACCATCTCGAAGGCGTGTTGTTCATCGATCACTTGTCCCGCCTGAAGCGCGAGATGATCCTCAAGAAGCTGGCAAAGTACCGGAAAGAGCGCGCGAAGCTCGCGGCGTAAGCTCGCGGCGACGTTTCGCTTCAGCGCGTCACCCCTGCCGAAAGCCGGGATTTCCTCGAGGATGTGGTCAGACGCGTACAAAGGGCAGTGTCCTTCCGACCTGAGATCCCAGTTTCACTGAGCTGACGGGTAGGAGCTGATGGTGCGCCTCCCTTTTCTCCACAGCTAAATCAATCACTTCGCCGCGTGCCGCTTGAGCGTCGCGCTGGGGTCGCGTAAGTTCGCCCTTCGTTCCACCGGGGATCAGGGCATGGACAGCCTCGCACTCATCATCATTGCGGTTGCGGCGCTTGGCGGCGTTCTTGCCGGCTGGCTGCTCGGCATTCGCCAGAGCGCAGGTTTCCGCAAGGAGCGCGACGACCATCAGGAAGCCCATCGGCGGGCCGCCGCCGAGCTTGCGGTGGCCGAGGAGCGCGCAAGGCACGCCGCGGCGCTGCAGGATCAGCTGCGCCTGGTCACCACCGAGCGCGACACCGCGGCACAGGATGTCGCGGCCCTCCGCCCGGTCGCCGCGCGGGTTGAGCCGTTGCAGGAGCAGATCCAACTGCTCGCCGCAGAACGCGACACCGCGGTACAGGACGTCGCGGCCCTCCGCCCGGTGGCCGCGCGGGTCGAACCTTTGCAGGAGCAGATTCGCGTTCTCGCCGCCGAACGCGATGCCGCGGCGCAAGAGGCTGCAACCCTTCGCCCGGCCGCGGCGCGGGTGGCGCCGATGGAGGAGGAGCTTCGTGCTTTGCGGGCCGAGCGCCAGCAGCTTGCCGAAGCCAAGGCCGGGTTCGAGCGCGGCGAGGACGAGCGCCGGCGCAGCTACGAGGAGCAACTCGCGAACCTGAGGGAGATTGAGGCCAAGCTGCAGAAGACGTTCGGAGAGCTTGCCGGCAAGGCGCTGGAAGGGGCCCATGACAGCTTCCTGAAGCGCGCCGAGGAACGGTTCGGCCATGCCGGCAAGCAGAATGAGGAGAAGCTGAAGGCTCTCCTCCAGCCGGTCGAAGCCACTCTCAAGCGCTATGAAGAAGGCCTCTCGAACGTCGAGAAGGAGCGGGTCGGATCGTATCGCGAGCTCCGCGAGGCGGTCGAACTCGTCCGCTCCGGCCAGACCCAGGTGCGCGAGGAGACCGCGCGGCTGGTCAACGCGCTGCGCTCGAGCCCCAAGGCGCGGGGGCGCTGGGGCGAGCAGAGCCTCAGGAACGTGCTCGAGCAGGCGGGGCTCTCGGCTTTTGCCGATTTCCGCACCGAAGTATCGATCGATACCGACGAGGGCCGCCTGCGGCCCGACGTGATCGTGCGCTTGCCCGGCGGCCGCAAGCTGATCATCGACGCCAAATGCTCGTTGAACGCCTTTCTCGACGCCAGCGAGGCGGTCGACGACGTGATCCGCTCAGCGCATCTCAAGGCACATGCCCAGTCGATCCGGAACCACGCCCAGCAACTCGGGGGCAAGAATTACTGGGACCAGTTCGGGGATGCCGCCGATTACGTGGTGATGTACATCCCCGGGGAGCATTTCCTCACCGCCGCACTGGAGCAGGACGGCGGCCTGTGGGATTGGGCGTTCGAGCGCCGGGTTCTGCTCGCGACGCCGACCAACCTCGTTGCCCTGGCACGCACCGTCGCCAGCGTTTGGCGGCAGGAGCGTCTCGCCGAGGAAGCCGCGGAGATCGCCCGCCTTGGAAAGGAGCTCCATGCCCGCCTGGCGACGATGGGCGCCCATGTCGCTCGTCTAGGGCGCAACCTCGATCTCGCCACCGGCGCCTATAACGCCTTCGTCGGAAGCCTCGAAAGCCAGGTCATGACCCAGGCCAAGCGCTTCGAGGCTTTGGAAGTGTCGAGCGGCGCCAAGGAGATCGAGGCCCTCCCGGTGATCGACGCTACGCCGCGCGCGCTGACCAAGCTCGACACCGGCGAATTGCCGGAGGCCGCCGAGTAGGCGTTGCTCGTCTCCTGTCACCCATAAGTCGGAGGGTGAGAGACATGACCGACGGAGAGATGATGGCGCGGATGCTCGGCGGGCTCGAGACGTCCGGTCAGCCGCATGGAATCGAACTTACGGCCGTCCGGTTTCCGGAGCTCGCGTCTGCTCAGGCTTTCACCGACCAGTGCGAGCAGCATGGATTGTCCGTCGTGGTACGTCGAAGACCGCTGATGAGCGACTCGCAATGGGAGGAGTTGCTGCGGGAGGTCGGAATGCCTGGGGATGAGGACGTTCCCAGCCGCGAAGAGTTCAGGGACTGGCACGTCGATGCAGCCGCAAACCTGATCCTGACCGAAGAGACCGTCGCCAATATCTGGGACGTGCTTGCCGGACGGCGAAGGAGCTCGGCGGACATCTTTGTTCAATGAGCTTCCCCGCGAGGGCGAGGGACCTGCGCGTTCGATGCGGCTGAGCAGGGACAGGCCGGGCTCAATCGGGCTGATCCCCGATCGGGGCTTCTGGCTTTCGGCATCGAGCTTCAAGGACAGCTCGGACACTTTACGGCCAGGCCGTACCCGATCCGGAACTCAGACGTCCCATTCTTTCCGCCGCGCGCCGCCGCAGCCTCTGCGGGTTTCGCCATTGGCAGTGATCAGGACCTGGTGTTCGAAGCCGTGGCCGCTCAGATCGTCGTTGCAGCGGCTATAGGCGACGTCGACCGTCAGCCGGTCGGCGGCATAGCGCCGGCCATTGGCGCTCGGCCGAGGGTCTGGGCGATCGATCCGGATCGACTTGCCGCCGGAGCGGCTAGTGTAGTCGATGGTGCGATCGTGGATGACGAGACGCCATCCGGGCTCGTTACCCCGCGCCTCATAATGTTCGGGGCCAGGATCGTCGGGAATCGACGCGGTCATCGCCGGGTAGGCGCAGAGCCCGCAGACGGCGAGCATCGCCCAGGCAGGCCAGCGCGGCATGGTTACTCGGTTACTCATCCGCGCAACAAAGCACGTCCGGAATCGATGTTCCAGTGGGTTCTAAGGTGAAACTGTCCGGACGAATGATGAATGCGCCGGATCCGGATCACGCCGCTGAACCGTTGAGCCGGTCATTCGCGCCGCCACTGGTTGATCACCTCGTAGGCCATGACCGCGGTCGCCACCGCGGCGTTGAGGCTGTCCGCCTTGCCGAGCATCGGCATCTTCACCAGCAAGTCGCACTCGGCCTCATAAGCTTCGGGCAGCCCTTGAGCCTCGTTGCCGACCAGGATGAAAGCAGGCTTGCGGTAGCGGGGCTCCTGGTAATCGTGGGTGGCCTTGAGGCTGGTGCCGATCAGTTCGCCGTCGCCGCCGCGCAGCCAGGCGACGAAGTCCTCCCACGATGCGGCGGCGATTCGTTGGGTGAAGAGGGCGCCCATCGTCGCGCGCACCGCTTCGACCGAGAATGGATCGACGCAATCGTCCACCAGGATGAGGCCGCCCGCGCCGACCGCGTCACCGGTGCGCAGGATGGTGCCAAGATTGCCGGGATCGCGCAGCGACTGGGCAACGATCCACAAAGGCGCCGCGGCGCGGTCGATGCGGTCGAGGGACAGATCGAGCGCCCGATAGACTCCGAGCACCGTCTGCGGATTGTCTTTGCCGGAGAGCTTGTGGAGAATGTCGGAGGTGGTCTCGATGACGTCGCCGCCTCCGGCCTCGATGTCCGCAATCAGCGCCTCGAGCAAGGGATGCTGGGCATGTTCCCAGTAGAACAGGATTTCCGGCACGAAGCCGGCCTCGCGCGCTTCGGTCAGGATCCGCAGGCCTTCGGCAATAAACAGCCCTTCGCGGCGCCGGTTCTTTTTTTCGCGAAGACCGCGAACCTGCTTCACCAGCGGATTGGAGAAAGCGGTGATCTGCCTCGGCACTCGTTTATGCTCCGATTGGCGGCAATGCATGGCTCAGTCGAGCACCTGGCGGCTCGCGACGGCTATGCCGCCGAAGACGGGCTCAATCCTCGCCGAAGCGTTCCTCGACGAGCCCGGCGAGCGCGGCGACAGCCTGCTCGGCCTCCTCGCCCTCGGCGCTGATCGTGATCGAATCGCCCATCGCGGCGCCGAGCATCATGAGGCCCATGATCGACGTGCCGCACACTTTGGTACCGTCTTTCTCCACCTCGACTTGGGCGGTGAGCCCGGCAGCGATGGTGACGAACTTGGCGCTCGCCCGTGCATGGAGGCCGCGCCTGTTGCGTAGCTCGACTGTGCGGCTCGGCACGATCAAACCGTCTCCCCGAGAATTTCGGAGGCAACCGAAATATATTTGCGACCGGCATCCCGCGCCGCGACCACCGCGCCCTTGACGTCCATGGTCTTGCGCGCGCCCTCGAGGCGGATCAGCATCGGCAAATTGACGCCGGCGATCACTTCGACTCGATCGGACTTCATCAGTGAGATGGCGAGGTTTGACGGGGTTCCGCCGAACAGATCAGTGAGGATGATGACACCGGTTCCATCATCCGCGCGCGTGATGGCCGCTGCAATGTCATTGCGGCGCCCTTCCATGTCGTCGTCGGGACCGATGCAGATCGCTTCGATTCGTTCCTGCGGGCCCACCACATGTTCCATCGCGGTGACGAATTCGGCCGCGAGTCGGCCGTGTGTCACCAGAACCAAACCAATCATTCAACCATCCTATTCCTGCGGCCCGCCCCCGCGGGGCCGCCCTCCACGCCGTCGCGTGGCCGCGAGGCGAGATCCCGATGCTCGACCGTGGGCGAAAATCCATTCTCGCGCAACAGTCCGGCCACCCGTTCGGCCACGTGTACGGAGCGGTGTCTTCCCCCGGTACACCCGAAGGCGATCGTCACGTAGGAGCGGCCCTCGGCGCGGTAGCGGGGCATCAGGGTGAGGAGCAAGTCCTCGATCCTCGACAGCACCGGCTCGTAGGATTCATCCTCCGCGATATGGTGCCCGACGGCGGCATCGAGGCCGGTCAGATCGCGCAAATCGTCCTGCCAGTAGGGGTTTTTGAGGAAGCGCATGTCGAACACGCTATCGGCATTACGCGGCAGTCCGCGCGAGAAGCCGAACGACATGATCGTCACCGTGGTCGACAGGGCGCCGGCTGCGAAACGCTGGCGTATCTGCTGCTGGAGTGCGTTGGGCGGCGTTTCGGTGGTGTCGATGACGTGATCGGCCCAGCGCCGCAGCGGCGCCATCAACTCGCGCTCGGCGGCGATACCGTCGGTCGCGGGACGGTCCGGCGCCAGCGGATGACGACGACGGGTCTCGGAATAGCGGCGCAGCAGCTCGGCACCCGAGCAATCAAAGAACAGGGTCTCGACCGGAAAATCGTGATCGTTGGTCAGCGCCTTGATCTGCTCGACGATCCGACGGGCGTCGAAATCGCGGGTGCGGCTGTCGATGCCGAGCGCGAGCGGACGGTGGCGGCGGGCACTGCCCTGTCCCGGCGGGGTTTCGAGAAGGTGTTCGAGCAGCGACAGCGGGAAATTGTCGACGACCTCCCAACCAATATCCTCAAGCGTCTTGAGCGCGGTGGATTTGCCGGCTCCAGACAAGCCGGTGACGAGAAGGATGCGCTGGGGATCGGCGACGTCGGTCACGATAGCGGAAGTCCGAAGCGGAGGAGGGCACTCTCTACCTTGATCGGCGCCGACGCCTCAAGCGCGGCGAGGCCGATCACAGGAATTTCGATGCCGGCGAAAGAGCGGCTCGCGGCATCCGGCATGCGTTCCGGGCCAAGATCCAGATCGACGAGCAAGGCGACCGGGACATGGGCAAGCGGCTCCAGGTCTACGATTCCGATCCCGCGGACTTCGAGCTTGCCGGCGATTCGTTCCGGCGCGGCGGCGAGCAGCCGACCATCTCGCGCACATAATTCGGTGTAGTCGTCGCTGACGAGCCTGGCGCCGCGATCGATCAGGCGGAGCGCGAGATCCGATTTTCCGCTCCCGGACCGCCCTGCGACCAGCACCGCGCGGCCCTCGATCGCCACGCAGGAGGCGTGCAGCATGTTCGCGGTCATGACGCCGCCGCTGCCGGGAATCTGATCACGAAGCGCGCGCCGGATCTGCCGCCCTGACGATCCTCCGCGTGGATGCGGCCGCCGTGACCCTCGACCGTTGCCCGGACGATGGCGAGGCCAAGCCCGGAGTGCCGCCCGAATTCTTCTTCCTCCGGGCGGTCGGAGTGGAACCTGTCGAAAATTTTCTCCCGCTTCGCAGGCGGAACTCCGGGGCCCTCGTCTTCGACCGTGACGAAGATCTGGTCGTCGATCTCGACCGCGCCGACCTGGACGAGGCCGCCGCGGGGCGAAAAGGAGATTGCATTGTCGACGACATTATCAATCGTCCGTGCGAGGCGCTGTTCGTCGCCGGAAATCACCGCCGTCCCGGATCCGGGACGGGCAAAGGCGATGCGCACCTTATGCTCCGCGGCTCTCTTTTCCCAATGCGGCAGCATGCTCTCGATTACCGTTCCGAGATCGACCGGTTCGAACCGCGCCCGCGACAATTCGGCGTCGAGGCGTGAAATCTCGGCGATTTCGACAATCAGGCGGTCGAGTCGTGCGATGTCGTGGTGGACGACATCGAGCAATTGCCTCTGAAGATCGGGATCCTTGACCCGGTCGAGCGTGTCCACCGCCGAGCGCAAGGATGCCAGCGGATTCTTGAGCTCGTGGGTCACGTCGGCGGCGAACGCCTCGGTGGCGTCGATCCGCTGGCGCAGGGACTGGGTCATGTCGTGAAGGGCGCGGGCGAGGAGGCCGATCTCGTCGCGGCGCTCTGGCAGCAGCGGCACGGCCACTTCGCGCGCACGCCCGAGCCGAACACGGTGCGCGGCGCGTGCGAGCCGGCGGAGCGGACGCGCGATTGTCCGCGCCAAGAACAACGAAAGGGTGATCGAGACGATGATGACGGCGGAAAGGACGATGCCGAGGGTGAGGCGCTCGTCACGGACGACGGCCCGGATGTCGCGTGCGTTGCGGGTGAGCAACAGCACCGAATCCTTGCCCACCGGTGCGGCGGCGGAGATGTAGGGTGTTCCTTCCGGAGCACGGCGCAGCATTGTCGTCGTCCGCTGCGCCCGCAGCGATTCCCCGGCCTCCGGCCAGGCGGCGAGTTCGTCCTTCGCAGGCAAGACCAGATCGGGCGACGCCGGCGCCCCGACGATCGCGTCGAACGCATTGTCGAGCAGCCGGGCGATGTCCTTGCGGAACGGCTCCCGTGCGGGGTCGCGCAACTCGTAGGTCGGCCGCGCCCCGTTCCAGCTGTCCATCCACAAACTGCCGTCGTTCCGGTACACCCGCAGCCGAGTCCTCGTGTCGAGCCCGAGACGGCGGATCAGCCAGGGCTGCTCCTGGAGCTCGGCGACCCGCATCGCATCGGCGATGGTTTGCGCCTGGGTCTCGGCGTTGAGGGTCGCGCTCTCGGTCAGACGGCTCCGGAAGCCGTCGAGATAGAAAAGCGAGCCGGCGAGAATGGCCAAGGCGAAGATGTTGACGGCGAGGATACGATGCAAAAGCATCCACCGTCCCGTCCAGCGCGCATACAGTCCGGCCGGCTTATTCCTCGCCAAAGCGATAGCCCACGCCGTAGAGCGTTTCGATCCCCTTGAACTCGGTATCGACCTGGCGGAACTTGCGGCGTAAGCGCTTGATGTGGCTGTCGATCGTGCGGTCGTCCACATAGATATCGTCCTGATAGGCGACATCCATCAGCTGATTGCGGGATTTGACCACGCCGGGACGCTGAGCGAGCGCCTCGAGGATCATGAACTCGGTCACCGTGAGCGTGACGTCCTTGCCGTCCCAGGTGACGCGATGGCGGGCGGGATCCATCGCCAGGCGACCGCGAACGATCTGCGCTGCCTCCGGCGTCTGCGGCTCGGCATCGGAGGGGGTCGCACGCAGCTCGGCGCGTCGCAGGATCGCCCGGATGCGCGCGATCAACAGGCGCTGCGAGAATGGCTTGCTGATATAATCGTCGGCGCCCATCGCAAGCCCGAGTGCTTCGTCTAGCTCCTCGTCCTTCGACGTGAGGAAGATCACCGGCAGCTCGCTGCGCTCCCGCAACCGCCGCAGCAGCTCCATACCGTCCATACGCGGCATCTTGACGTCGAGCACGGCGAGATCGGGTGGATTGTCGACAAGAGCCTTCAGGGCTGTCTCGCCATCCGAATAGACGCGAGTCGCGAACCCTTCGGCCTGCAACGCGATCGACACGGAGGTCAGGATGTTCCGATCATCGTCGACGAGCGCAATCGTCACGGACATTGGAAAGAAATGCCTCTCGCCGCCATGGATGCGGCTTCTATCCCAAGCCTCGTGACGGAGCAACCGAGCCGCCCGAAGGTGACAGCGCTGTCTTTGACGGGCCTCCGGAGCTTCGATATTCGGCCAGCTTCGAAGAAGGGGCGCAAAGCCTCGCTTCATTGAAATCGGGAGAGAATTTGTGGTGAATCGCGTCCCCAGCCATGGACTCGACGATCAGGGTATTTCGACGCCTGCAAGTCTGTACTGGAATCTCAACACAGCCCAGTTGGTCGAGCAGGCGCTCGTCCGGGAAGAGGGCGTGCTGGCCAAGGACGGACCTCTGGTCGTGAAGACGGGCAAGCATACCGGCCGCTCGGCACAGGACAAGTTCATCGTTCGCGATGGCGAGACCGAAGGCACGATCTGGTGGGACAACAACAAGTCGATGTCGTCGGCGCAATTTGATGCCCTGCGCGAAGACTTCCTTGCGGAGCTCGGCAGCAAGGACAGCCTGTTCGTTGCCGATCTCTATGGCGGCTCGCAGCCGGAGCATCGTGTACGGGTGCGCGTGATCAACGAACTCGCGTGGCACAATCTCTTCATCCGTACCCTGCTCGTGCGACCGGACGCGCATGAGCTGGAAGGCTTTGCACCCGAATTCACGATCATCGACCTGCCGAGCTTCCGCGCCGATCCCGCGCGTCACGGCACGCGAAGCGAGACGGTGATTGCCGTCAACCTGTCCGAGCGGATGATCCTGATCGGCGGCACCGCTTATGCCGGCGAAATGAAGAAGTCGGTGTTCGGAATCCTCAATTATATGCTGCCGGCAAAGGGGGTGATGCCGATGCATTGCTCGGCCAATATTGGCCCGAACGGTGATACGGCAGTCTTCTTCGGTCTTTCGGGCACCGGCAAGACGACCTTGTCGGCCGACGCCAGCCGCACCCTCATCGGCGATGACGAGCATGGCTGGTCCGACACCGCCGTGTTCAACTTCGAGGGCGGCTGTTACGCCAAGATGATCCGGTTGTCGGAGGACGCCGAGCCGGAAATCTACGCGACCACCCGACGCTTCGGCACGGTGCTCGAAAATGTCGTGATCGATCCCGAGACCCGTGCCCTCGATCTCGACGACAACAGTCTCGCCGAGAATACCCGCGGCGCCTATCCGATCGAGTTCATCCCGAATGCCTCGGCCGACAATATGGGCCCGGTGCCGAAGAACATTGTCATGCTTACCGCGGACGCGTTCGGGGTGCTGCCGCCGATCGCGCGTCTGACGCCGGATCAGGCGATGTACCATTTCCTGTCCGGCTATACCGCGAAGGTGGCCGGCACGGAGATCGGCGTCACCGAGCCCGAAGCGACCTTTTCGACCTGTTTCGGTGCGCCGTTCATGCCGCGTCACCCGTCCGTGTACGGCAACCTCCTCAAGGAGCGGATCGCCAAGGGCGGGGTGTCGTGCTGGCTGGTCAATACCGGCTGGACCGGCGGGAAATACGGCGTCGGCAAACGCATGCCGATCAAGGCGACGCGCGCGTTGCTCAATGCGGCACTCGACGGCAGCCTGAACGCGGTCGAGTTTCGCAAGGACCCCTATTTCGGTTTCGATGTGCCGGTGTCGGTACCGGGGGTGGACAGCGCGATTCTGGATCCTCGTGGAACCTGGGCGGACGGGCAGGACTATGACGCCACGGCGCGCAAGCTCGTCGGCCTGTTCATCGCGAATTTCGCGAAGTTCGAAACCCATGTCGATCAAGGCGTGAAGGAAGCCGCACCGCACGCCGCCTGACGCCCAGACACAAAGCATCTTGCGGGGAGCGCGTCGGCCACGGCCGGGGCGCTCCCCCTTTTCTTGGGGAAATGGGGGAGAGAGTGATGAGCGAACATCATGCGCCGCGCCTGTTCGCGGGCGACACGTCCGTCCGTCATGTGGGCGAGGGGCTGCTCGCCTGTGCGCTGGCTCGCGAAGAGTGGACGCACGAGGCTCATCTCGGATCCTGCGCCTGGCTGATCATCGAACGTCCCGATATTCTGCCGGAGCGGGATCTGCCGGCTATCATCCGGCGCTTCAACGAGAGCCTTGGGGGGATCAACGACGAGACCCAGGGCTATCATGAGACGATCACCCAGTGCTTCATTGTCGCTGCCCGTGCCGCGCTCGCGCGGAGCGATCCGGCGTCGCCGCTCCACGCCAGGGTGAACGCCTTGCTTCAGGCGCGGGAGGGCCGGCGCGACTGGCCGCTCCATTTCTACTCGAAGGCACGGCTCTTCTCGGTGCCGGCACGGCTCGGCTTCGTTGCGCCGGACCTTCGTCCGTTGCCTGCATCCATTACGGACCCGGAGCGTTATCGCGACTCAATTCCACCAGAGGGAGCAGAAGCAATGGCCGTTCTCAGCCAGGTTCGCGAGCATATGGAGATTATCGGCGCGGATGGTGTCCACGTCGGCACCGTCGACAAGGTCGAAGGCAACCGGATCAAGATGACCAAGCCGGACAGCGGCTCGCACGCCAGCCACCACCATTATCTCTCCGAGGGACTCGTCGCCGCTGTCGAGGACGGCAAGGTGCGGCTCTCGGCCAACGGCGCCAACGCGGCGTTCCTGGAAGAAGAGAAAGGCGGCGAGGCGCTCGGCGAGACCAGCCTCTTCAGCTGGCGCAATATCGGTCTCGGTGCCGCGGCCGCCGGCGTTGCCGCAGCGGCAGGTGCGCTGTTCTTCCAGAGGCGGAAGGGCGGGGAGTAAGAGACGGTCGCTATTCGCTAGCGATGATCATAGCGGCGTTGGGATTTGCGGCTAAATCCGCGACCCACCGGTAGCCCCTCCCCCGAAAGGGAGGGGCTGTCGCCAAGGTTGGGTTAGCGACCTGCAGATTCTCAGCGTGGCGCTTCCAATCGGTAAGCGTTGTGACAGGCGCCACATGCCTTGCCGGTCTCGGCATAAGCGATCTTGAACGCTGCGGCGTCACCCGCCTGCGCTGCGTTCAGAAGGGCCGAGGTCGCCGTCTGAAATGCTGTTGCCTTCGCATCGAAGTCGGCACGGTTCTGCCATAGGCCGGGTTTTGCCCGGCTGGTCGACAGCTGGGTCCCGTCCGGGAACATGCCCGGCAGCGCCTTCGCCCAGAGATCGAGCCCGTGGGCACCGAAGGCAAGCGATTTCACGTCGCCGCCGTTTTCGACGACCGATTTCATGCCGCCAAAGGTGGAGCCGGTGAGGGTGAAGGCTGCCCGCCGTGCCGCGACGATCTGGTCGGGCGTGGGAGCAGCGACCTTCTGCTGAGGGGCGGCGAGCGCGGTGCCGAACGCCGCCATCGGAACAAGCATCAGCAACGCAACAGATCTCACGAACCTTCTCCTTCTGCTGAGTCACCGGTCGTGCGATGGGGCGAACCCGGTGTCGGCGGCGTCAGCGCTGCAGGCTCCACAAGCGTGACCTTGAGGCACGATCCGTCGGCGCCGACGACGCGCACCCGGCTTCCGACGGGGCAATCCGGGCCGCGGCAGGCCCACACGCTGTCACCGACCTTCACCCGGCCGCGGCCATTCTCGATTTCTGCGACCACGACCAGTGTCTCTCCGTAAAGTCGGGCGGCGCGGTCGTTGAGCAGCGGATCGCTGCTTAGCGGAGTGTTGCTGACGTACCAGCGGCGTCCGGCGTACACGGAAGCGACCGAAAGCAAGGCGAAGAGCAGGAGCTGGGCGGCGACGGGTACTCCGAAAACCATGGTAGCGAGGCCGGTCAGCGCGGCTGCCGCGGCAAGCCAGATCAGGAAGACGCCTGGAACAAGCAATTCGGCGATACCGAGGACGGTTGCCGCCAGTAGCCAAAGCCACTGCGGCTCGAGTTCGTTCACTGGCCACTGCTCCCGCCGGAACCTTCGAACGGTCCTCGCCGGCGCACCGCCGGAGGCGTGGCACCGCCGGCCGGCGCCGGATCGCTGCCGCGCCCGAAGGCCTCCCGGGCGATTTCGCCGATGCCGCCGAGCGAGCCGATCAATTGCGTCGCCTCGACCGGGAAGAGGATGGTCTTGGCGTTGGGCGAGGTCGCGAACTGGCTGACCGCCTCAACATACTTCTGGGCAATGAAATAGTTGATCGCCTGGGTGTTGCCGTCGGCGATCGCGTCGGACACCATCTGGGTTGCCTTGGCTTCCGCCTCTGCAGCGCGCTCGCGCGCCTCGGCGTCACGGAACGCGGCTTCGCGACGACCCTCGGCTTCCAGGATCTGGCCCTGCTTCTCGCCCTCGGCACGGAGGATCGCGGAGGCGCGACTGCCCTCGGCCTCCAGGATGACGGCGCGCTTTTCACGCTCGGCCTTCATCTGTCGGCCCATCGCATTGACGATGTCGGCAGGCGGGCGGATGTCCTTGATCTCGACCCGGGTGATCTTGACGCCCCAGCTTTCGGTCGCCTGATCGACCACCGACAGCAAACGGGCATTGATCTCATCGCGCTTGGACAGGGTCTCGTCGAGGTCCATCGAGCCCATCACCGTTCGCAGGTTGGTGGTCGTCAGCTGCATGATCGCGACATAAAGGTCCGACACTTCATAGGCCGCCTTGGCCGCGTCCAGCACCTGAAAGAAGACGACGCCGTCGGTAGAAACCATGGCATTGTCCTTGGTGATGATCTCCTGACCCGGAATGTCGAGCACCTGCTCCATCATGTTCACCCGCCGGCCGACCCGGTAGAAGAACGGCATGAAGAAGTTGAAGCCGGGATGGGCGACCGTGGTGAACCGGCCAAAATGCTCGATAGTGTAATGATAGCCCTGTCGGACGATCTTGATGCCCGACATCAGGAACAGGACGACGAGTATCACCAGCAGAGCGATGATGAATGTGAGCATCGGACCGCACCTCCCCCCTTGCGAAGATCGGCATAATGTAGGCAAGCGGGCAGCCTTCCAAGCGAATTCGAGACACGATGACAATCGACCTCCGGCTCTGCCGCTCCCTGCTGTTTCTTCCCGCCTCCAATCCCCGGGCGATCGACAAGGCACGTGGTCTCGACGCGGACATGATCTTCCTCGATCTCGAAGATGCCGTAAAGGTCGAAGACAAGGCCTCTGCCCGGCGCGCCGCGGTCGCGGCGGCGGCAGAAGGCTTCGGAGGACGGCCGGTGGCGATCCGGGTCAACAAGCTCGGTGATCCCTGGCATCAGGAAGACGTGGCGGCGGTGGCCGAGAGCGCGGCCGACGTGATGATCGTGCCCAAGGTGGATTCGGCGGCCGAGGTGCGGGCGATCCGCGCAGTCGGCGGGAAGCCGATCCTCGCGATGATCGAAACCGCCGCAGGCGTGCTGGATGCGCAGAACATCGCGCCGCTGACCGCTGGCCTGATCGCCGGCACCAACGATCTTGGCGCCGATCTCGGCCTGCCGCCCGGCGCCGGGCGGAGCGGCCTGATCCTTTCGCTGCAGACGATCGTCCTCGCTGCGCGTGCCGCCGGAGTTGCCGCATTCGACGGCGTGTTCAACAGGCTGGAGGACGAGATCGGCCTCGCTGCCGAATGCGAGGAAGGGCGCGGCTTCGGCTTCGACGGCAAGACGCTGATCCATCCGAACCAGATCGAAGCGGCGAACCGGATCTTCGGCCCCGCCGCAGGGGAGATCGACGCGGCGCGACGGCTGGTCGCCGCCGCGACGGGGGGGGCGGAGCGATTCGAGGGCCGGATGATCGAGATCATGCACGTCGATCAGGCGCGTCGGCTGCTCGCCCGGGCGCGCCTCCCGGCCTGATCCCACCGCGCATCGACACCCGAAAGGCGGGGTTGAAGGCGCGGGGCGGCTGCTCTAAGCGGCGGGATGGCCCCCAGAGTCGTCACCTTTTCGCTGCTGCTTGCTCTTGCAGCGCCGCTTCCCGCCGCAATCTCCACTGGTGCGCTCGAGCGCCATATCGACGTGCTTGCCAGCGATGCCTTCGAAGGGCGTGCGCCCGGCACCGCGGGAGAGAAGAAGACCACCGACTATATCGTCTCTCAATGGAAGGCGATCGGACTGGAGCCCGCCGGCGACAATGGCGGCTGGCTTCAGCAAGTCACGCTGGTCAATCGAACGCCGCTCAACCAGACCGTTTCCTGGCGCCACAGGCTGCGTCACCTTGGCCAGGATCAGTCCGCGATCCTGCTGCTTGGCAACGGACTGCGCGAAACGATCTCGGGTGCTCCGGTCTGGTTCGCGGGACACGGCGCGAACATCGACGATGCAAAGCTGGACGGGGCAATCGTCCTGGTCCTGAGCGAGTCGCACGAAGGCGTCGCCGATCTCGACAGCCGCATCGCGGCGCTTGCGGCCAAGGGCGCGGCCGCAGTGATCAGCATTGCGCCGGCCGAAATCCCCTGGAGGCGGATCCAGCTATCCTACGAACGCGGCCGCGACGTGCTCGATTCGAAGCTGGTGCCGCCGGTGCGCGGAGTCATCTCCGCGGAAGGAGCAGCCGAGCTGATCCGCTTCGCCGGGGGCGATCCGGACATGCTGCGCAAAGCGACCAAGGATATCAGCTTCGCGCCGCGCCGGCTGAAGACATCCGGCACGATCGATGCGAACACCCAGGTGCGGCGAACGATCACCCACAATGTGGTGGGGCGGCTGCGCGGCTCCGGGACCACCGGCGAATCGCTCCTCTACCTCGGCCATTGGGATCACCTCGGCATCTGCCGGGCGGAAGGGGAGCCCGACAGGATCTGCAACGGCGCCGTCGACAATGCCAGCGGCATTGCGGCGCTGATCGAGATCGCCCGCGGGCTCGCCGCCGCGCCGCGCCGTCCCCGGGATACGCTGTTCCTCGCCACCACCGCCGAAGAGATCGGACTGCTCGGCGCCCGCGCCTTCGCCGCGCGGCCGCCAGTGCCGCTCGCCTCGATCGTTGCTGCCATCAACCTCGACACGGTGGCGATCGCGCCGAAGGGCGAAAAGGTGGCCGTGATGGGACGCGGGGTTCCGGCGCTCGACGCCCTGGTCGATGCAACGGTGAAGCAGGCTGGCCGTACGCTCGACACCGACGATGAGGCCGACGCGCTGGTGCAGCGCCAGGACGGCTGGGCGCTGGCACAATTCGGCGTGCCGACTCTCATGGTCGGGGGTTCCTTTTCCGACATGAAGCTGCTCGAGACGTTTCTCAACGGCGCTTACCATGAGGCCACCGACAATCCCGGCCCCGGCCTGCCGTTGGAGGGGGCGGCGGAGGATGCCGATCTCCTCGTCGCGCTGGGCCTCAAGCTCGCCGATCCCACACTCTACCGGCACGTGCCCGCTGCTGGCACCGCCGCTCGCTCGCCCCTATAGACCGCCACCCGAAGACGATGAGGATAGAATGAACATCAGCCTGGGACTGACCTTCGACGACGTGCTCCTGAAGCCGGCGGAATCGAGCGTGCTCCCGAGCCAGGCCGACACCCGTACGCGGGTGACCAAGGAGATCGGCCTCAACATTCCGATCCTTTCGGCAGCCATGGATACGGTCACTGAAGCCGACATGGCGATCGTCATGGCCCAGCTCGGCGGCATCGGGGTGCTCCACCGCAACATGACGGTCGAGGAGCAGGCAGCGGCGGTGCGGGCGGTGAAGCGCTACGAAAGCGGAATGGTGGTCAACCCGATCACCATGACGGCCGAGCAGACGCTTGCGGACGCGCTCGAGCTGATGAAGCGCCACCGCATCTCGGGCATTCCGGTCACCGATGCGCAGGGCCGGCTCGCCGGCATCCTGACCAACCGGGACGTACGCTTCGCCGAAAATCCGAAGCAGCCCGTCTCCGAGCTGATGACCAGGGACAATCTGATTACGGTCGCGCCGGGAGTCACCCAGGACGAGGCGAAGCGCCAGCTTCATCACAACCGCATCGAGAAGTTGCTCGTCGTCGACGAGAATCGCCGCTGCGTTGGCTTGATCACGGTCAAGGACATCGAGAAGGCGGTCACCTATCCGGAAGCGACCAAGGACATTTCGGGCCGGCTCCGTGTCGCTGCCGCGACAACCGTGGGCGAAAAGGGGTTCGCGCGTACCGAGGCGCTGGTCGACGCCGAATGCGATTTGATCGTCATCGACACCGCGCACGGCCATAACCGCGACGTCGCCGCCGCCGTCGAGCGGGTCAAGAAATTGTCCAACCATGTCCAGGTCGTCGCCGGCAACGTCGCCACCGGCGAAGCGACCAAGGCGCTGATCGGCGCGGGCGCCGACGCGGTCAAGGTCGGCATCGGGCCGGGATCGATCTGCACCACCCGGATCGTCGCCGGCGTAGGCGTGCCGCAGCTCACTGCGATCATGGATGCTGCGGAGGAGGCCGCCAAGTCCGAGACGCCGGTGATCGGCGACGGCGGTCTGCGCACAAGCGGCGACATCGCCAAGGCGCTCGCCGCCGGTGCCTCCTGCGTCATGGTCGGTTCGCTGCTTGCGGGGACCGAGGAAGCGCCGGGAGAGACCTTCCTGTATCAGGGGCGCTCGTTCAAATCCTATCGCGGCATGGGCTCGGTCGGCGCAATGGCGCGCGGCTCGGCCGACCGCTATTTCCAGCAGGACATCAAGGATCAGTTGAAGCTGGTGCCGGAAGGGATTGAGGGGCAGGTCGCCTACAAGGGGCCTGCGCGCGAGGTCATCCACCAGCTCGTCGGGGGCGTGAAGGCGGCGATGGGCTATACCGGCTCGGAAACCTTGCAGGATCTGCGCACCCGCGCCGAATTCATCCGCATCACCAATGCAGGCCTGCGCGAAAGCCATGTCCACGACGTCTCGATCACCCGTGAGGCCCCCAATTATCCGACCCGCTGATCCGAGCCCCGCTCTTGCGGGAGCGCTGCCGGCATGACACCGGCGGCCCGAGTGCAGGCGGCGATCGAGCTGCTCGACGAGATCCTCGCCGCGGCGCGGACCGCGGGTCCCGCCGCGGACACTGTGATCACGCGCTGGTTCAAGACCCGTCGCTATGCCGGATCGAAGGATCGGCGGGCGGTGCGCGAACTCGTCTATCGAGCGATCCGCCGATCGGGCGAGATACCGGCCAGCGGCCGCGCAGCCTTGCTCGGCGTCGCCGAGGAGGAGCCCGAGCTTCGCACCCTGTTCGACGGATCGCCTCATGCTCCCGCGCCGGTTGGGGAGGGTGAGGCGACTGCGCCGGCGGCCGTTGCGCCGCACTGGCTGAACGACCTGTTCGATCCGGTCGTCGAACCGGGCACGCGTGCCGCCTTGCTCGCCCGAGCACCGCTGGATCTTCGGGTCAATCGATTGAGGGGCAGTCGGGACGAAGCGCATGCGGCACTTCCCGAAGCGACGCCGTCGCCGCTGTCGCCGATCGGGCTGCGCATGCCCGAGGGGTTCCGGATCGAGGACAGCGAGGCCTGGCTGTCCGGGCTCGTCGAGGTCCAGGACGAGGGCAGCCAATTGCTTGCGCTCGCCTGCGAGGCGCGGCCGGGTCTGACGGTGGTAGACCTTTGCGCCGGGGCCGGCGGCAAGACGCTGGCCCTTGCCGCAGAGATGGCCAATCAGAGGCGGCTCGTCGCCTCCGATGCCGATCGCGGCCGCCTGTCGCGGATGGCGCCACGGCTGCAGCGTGCCGGCGTGACCAACGTCGAGACCCGGCTGCTCAACCCCGGGTGCGAGCGGGACGCGCTCGCCGATTTGCGAAGCGGCGCCGATATCGTGCTGGTCGACGCGCCCTGTTCCGGCACCGGTACCTGGCGCCGCAATCCCGAGACCCGTTGGCGGCTGACGCCGGATCGGCTCGCGCGACTCGTCACGCTTCAGGCGCATCTTCTTGATGTCGCGGCGGAACTCGTGCGTCCGGGAGGGTTTCTCGTCTACGCCGTCTGCTCGCTGCTGAGACAGGAGGGGCGAGATCAGGCCGAACGTTTTTCCGACCGTTCATCCCTGGTTCCGTCGCCTCTGGCCATGGCAGCGGGGATCGCCGCCGGAACGGGCCGGATTCTCTCGCCCGCGCAAGACGGTACGGACGGCTTTTTCGTCGCACGATGGCAGGCGCCATGCTAAACCTCGCTGCGGCCCGCTAATGGAGACTCTGATGCGCCTTACCCCCATCGCCCTCTCGGCCGCGATCGCCTTGGCGACGATGGCGAGCGCAGGCCACGGTCAAAAGCCGGACGATCAGATCGCGCCGCGATCCCTGGAACTCACCGAGCAGGCCCGGACGCTCCAAGCCGGCGCGCGTTATTCCGAAGCGATCGATCTTCTGGAAAGCGCGCTCGCCGTCGATCCGCGCAACCGCCAAGCCTATGTCGGGCTTGCGCGCGTCGCTCAGAGCCAGAAGCTCCCCGGCAAGGCGATCCGCTTCTACAGCGAGGCGCTGAAGCTGGAGCCGAACGACGTCAATGCGCTGACCGGCCAGGGGGAAGCCTATGTCCAGCGCGGCGCCGTGGAGCGGGCGAAGCAGAATCTGGAGCGGGTGAAGAGCCTCTGCGCCAATCCGTGCCCTCAGTCGACGACGCTGTCCGCAGTGATCGCAAAGGGGCCGCCGGCCGAAGTGATGACGGCGCAAGCCCCCGCACCGACAACGGCACCGAAGCCCTAAGCGGCCTCTGCGCGGCAGGCGCGCGTCGCGAACTGCCGCCGATCACAACAGGCGCTGCCGACGCTGCGCGCGCTCATGCGAGTGCACGCTGTCACCGTCGATCAGCCCTGCTTAAGCGCGTCTCGGAGCCGCCGCCGGCCAAGCGCAGGTTCCTGTTCGAGATCGCCATGCTCCATGATCTCCTTGCGGAGCTCTGCCCGCTTCTCGTGAATCGAGGCGATCACGGGCCCCATCGCGATGCCCAGCTCGACGAGCACCGCTTCCGATAGCTGCAGCGACGCTTCGAGCGTCTCGGGGACGGCGTCGGTTGCACCGGCGCGATAGAGTTCGGCGGCGTGGCCGGCGTCCCGGGCTCGGGCCACGATGGTGAGGCCCGGGCACCATGCACGGACCTTCTTGGTCAGGCGGACGGTGAGCACCGGATCGTCCATGGTGAGGACCAGCGCCGTCGCATGGCCGAGATGGAGGCGATCCATCATCTCGGGTCGGGAAACGTCCCCGAACAGGATGGGAAAGCCTGCACGCCGCGCAGCGGCGACATTGTCGATGTTGGAATCGACTGCGATGTAGGCGCGGCCGTGGTTGGTCAGCATGTCAGCCACAAGCCGTCCGACTCGTCCGAAGCCGATCACGACCACCCGCGGCGTAGCTTCGCCGAGGTCCTGCGGGGGCGCGTCGAGGTCAGCGCCGACGTCCACCCGCCGGGCTGCATCGCGGCCGATGCGGGCGAGCAACGGGGTAATCGTGAGGCCGAGCGCGGTCACCACCGTCCAGAAGCTCGCGGTCTCGGCGCTGATCAGCCCGGCGGCCATTGCTGTGGTCAGCACGATCAGCGTGGTCTCCGACGGCGAGGCCATCAGCAGGCCGGTCTCGGCCGCCACCGCCTTGCGTGCACCGGAGAGACGCAGCAGGCCGAACGTGACCGCCGCCTTGATCATCACGATTGCGACCAGGGCAAGGAGCAGGATCTCCCACTGCGCCGCGACCTGTCGGACGTCGAGGCCCATGCCGACGGTGATCAGGAACACGCCGAGTGCCAGACCGCGGAACGGAGCCGTGATCACTTCGACCTCGTTCGAATAATCGGTTTCGGCGATGAGGATCCCGGCGACGATCGCTCCAACGATGGCGGAGAGGCCGACCGCCGCGCTGGCGAGGCTCGCAACGATCACGACGAGCAGGCTGACCGAGAGGAACAGTTCCGGGCTTTTGGTCCGCGCGGCCTGGCCGAACAGGCGGGGCAGCAGGAGACGGCCGAGCACCAGCATCGCACCAATGACCGCCGCGCCGAGAACGATCGTGCGAGCAAGCGCCATCCAGCCCTCGCCGGACGCCTGCGGGGCGAGCGCGCCGAGGAAGAAGATGATCGGCACGATCGCCAGATCCTCGAACAGCAGCATCGCAAAGGCGGAGCGGCCGACGGGGCCGGTGGTGCCGACCATGGGCAGCACCAGAGCCGTCGAGGACAGTGCCAAAGCCAGGCCGAGGCCGGCGGCACCGCCCCAGGATTGGCCGAGCAGGAACAATGCGCCGCCGACGATCAAGGCCGACAGCAGCAATTCCGCCGCGCCGAGGCCGAAGACCAACCGGCGCATTCCCCACAGCCGCTTGAAACTGAGTTCGAGGCCGATCGAGAAGAGCAGCAGGATGATGCCGAATTCCGCGAAAGGTTCGATCGCGTGCGGATTTGTGATCGTGAGGTAGCCGAGCCACGGATGCTCCCCGACGAGAGACCCGAGGCCTTTCGGGCCGGCAAGGACGCCGACCAGGATAAAGCCGATAACGGGACTGACACGAAAGCGTGCGAAGGCCGGGATGACGATGCCGGCAGCACCGAGAATCACGAGGGCATCGCTGAGGGGGGTCGTCTGAAATTGGGCGGCCATCTTGCCTTTATGCACCGGAAAGGGCGATTGTCAGCCCATGGATGGTGATTGCGACGTCTTGATCGTCGGCGGCGGGCCCGCAGGGATGATGGCCGGTCTGCTGTTCGCGCGCGCCGGGCTTCGCACCGTCGTGATCGAGAAGCATGCGGATTTCCTCCGGGATTTTCGCGGCGACACCGTTCATCCCTCGACCCTCAGGATCATTGCCGACCTTGGCCTCACCGAGCGCTTCCTCGCGCGGCCGCACGACAAGGTGCGCAGTCTGGGCGCGCTGGTCGGCGGGCGCCATTTCGAGATCGGCGATTTTTCCCACTTCGATCCGCGCTGGAACTTCATTGCGATGATGCCGCAATGGCACTTCCTCGACTTTGTCGCCGACGAGGCGCGGGCCTATCCAGGCTTTCGGCTGCTCGTCGAGACGGAGGCGACGGGCCTCGTCTTTGACGGCGACCGCGTCAGCGGCGTGCGCTGCCGGGGCCGCGGCGGCGGCGAGACGATGATGACGGCACGGCTCGTGATCGCCTCCGACGGGCGCCGTTCGATCCTCCGCGACGCAGCCGAACTCACCGTGCGCGATGTCGGCGCCCCGATGGATGTCTTCTGGTTCCGTCTTCCTAAGGAAAGAACGCCGGGCAACGACACGACCGGCGTGTTCGCGCCTGGACGGATTATCGCGCTGATCGATCGCGGCGACTATTGGCAGTGCGCCTGGGTGTTTCCGAAAGGCGAGGCGGAGCAGGTGCGGGCCGGCGGCATCACCGCATTTCGTGCAGAGGTCGCGGACGTGGCACCGATGGTGGCGGGCAGAGTGGATTCGCTTGGGGGCTGGGACGAGGTCAAATTGTTGACCGTCACCCTCGATCGATTGGAGACGTGGCATCGTCCGGGTCTGCTGGTGATCGGCGATGCCGCGCATGCGATGTCGCCGATCGGCGGCGTCGGGATCAATGTCGCCATTCAAGACGCCGTCGCAGCCGCCAACATCCTTGCCGGTCCGATGGCGCGCGGCGGGGATCCCGACCCCCTGCTCGCGAGGGTGCAGGCGCGGCGGCTGCCCGCGGTGCGCCTGATCCAAGGCGCTCAGGCGGCGGCGCAACGCGCGATCATCGCACCCTTGCTTCAACGACGAACGGCAGCGGTGAAACCACCGCTGCCGCTTCGTCTTCTCGATCGCTTTCCGCTCCTGCGCCGGCTGCCGGCAGCCTTTATCGGCTTCGGCTACAAGGCGGAACGGGTGCGCTCTCCGACGGCAGGCTGAGCGCCGGGGGCTCCCCACTGGTCGGCGAAGCACCGCCACCGGGGCGCGCCCGGGCTCAGGCGGCGCTCATCTTCTTTTCAAGATTTGCCCGGATTGCCTCGAAGAACTGCTCGGTCGTCATCCAGCTCTGCTCGGGGCCGATCAGGATGGCGAGATCCTTGGTCATCTGGCCCTGCTCGACCGTTTCGATGCAGACCTGCTCCAGAGTTTCGGCGAACTTGGTGACCTCGGGCGTATCGTCGAACTTGCCGCGATATTTCAGGCCTCCGGTCCAAGCGAAGATCGACGCGATCGGGTTGGTCGAGGTCGCCTTGCCCTGCTGGTGCATGCGGTAATGGCGGGTCACGGTGCCGTGCGCCGCTTCTGCCTCCACCGTCTTGCCGTCGGGGGTCATCAGGATCGAGGTCATCAAACCGAGCGATCCGAAACCCTGAGCGACCTGATCCGACTGGACGTCACCGTCGTAATTCTTGCAGGCCCAGACGAACTTGCCGCTCCACTTCAACGCGGAGGCGACCATGTCGTCGATCAGGCGGTGCTGATATTCGATGCCGGCTTCCTTGAAGTCCGCGGCGAACTCGCTCTCGAAAACTTCCTCGAAGATGTCCTTGAACCGCCCGTCATAGGCCTTGAGGATGGTGTTCTTGGTGGACAGATAGACGGGCCAGCCGCGGCCGAGGCCGAAGTTCAGGCTGGCGCGGGCGAAATCGCGGATCGAATCGTCGAGATTGTACATGCCCATGGCGACGCCCGCGCTCGGGAAATCGAACACCTCCTCCTCGATCCGTTGGCCGTCTTCGCCTTCCCAGATCATCCGGAGCTTGCCCTTGCCGGGCACCTTGAAGTCGGTCGCCTTATACTGGTCGCCGAAAGCGTGGCGGCCGACGACGATCGGATCGGTCCAGCCCGGAATCAGCCGCGGTACGTTCTGGATGACGATCGGCTCGCGAAAGACGACGCCGCCGAGGATGTTGCGGATCGTGCCATTGGGCGACTTCCACATCTTCTTGAGCTTGAACTCCTCGACGCGCGCCTCGTCGGGCGTGATCGTGGCACATTTAACGCCGACGCCGTACTTCTTGATCGCGTTAGCGGATTCGACCGTGATCTTGTCGTCGGTCTCGTCACGCTTTTCGACACCGAGATCGAAATAAAGGAGTTCCACGTCGAGATACGGCAGGATCAGCCGCTCGCGTATCCACTGCCAGATGATCCGGGTCATCTCGTCGCCGTCGAGCTCGACGACCGGGTTCTTCACTTTGATCTTGGCCATGCGAAGTGCGCTTTCCTTGGCTCGTGCTGGGGTTGGAGCGCCGTGTAGGCCGTGGCGCGCGCCCGATCAACCGGGCCGCTCCACGACAGCCAGGCAAGCTTCGCGTCGCGGTTGTCACCCGCATCCGCCGACTGTAGAGGCGGGGGAATGACCTCGCTCGAAAAGCCGGACCTCGTCACCACGAACGTCCGCTACCGCATGCCGAACGTGCATCCCGAAGGGCGCAAGTTCGTCGTGATCGCCGCGGTGATCGCACTCGTCTTCTTCTGGCTGATCGATTGGGATTGGGTCGGCTGGGTCATGACCGGCATCACCTTGTGGGTGGCTGCGTTCTTTCGCGATCCGATCCGCACGACGCCGAAGGGCGAGGGGCTGGTGATCGCCCCGGCCGACGGCATGGTGACGATGATTGCTACCGTCGCGCCGCCGCCGGAGATGCGCGGGCCTGACATGCTCGGCGATGCGCCGGTCACCCGGATCTCGATCTTCATGAGCGTGTTCGATGTCCACATCAATCGTGCGCCGATCTCCGGCGAGATCAAGCGCGTGATCTACATTGCCGGCAAGTTCCTCAACGCCGATCTCGACAAGGCAAGCGAGGACAATGAGCGGAACCATTTCCTCGTCGAAGGCCACGACGGCACCCGGATCGGTTTCACGCAGATCGCCGGACTGGTGGCGCGACGTATCGTTCCCTGGTCCAAAGTCGGCGATCACGTCGTCGCCGGTCAGCGGGTCGGGTTGATCCGCTTCGGCAGCCGTGTCGACGTCTATCTGCCCGAGGGCACGTCGTCGCAGGTCCTGCTGGGCCAGCGCACGATCGCCGGCGAGACGGTGATCGCCAAAGTTGGAGTCGCCGAGGCTTTGGAAGGTGTGGCGCAATGATGGGGGAATGGCGTTGATCGGTCCGGTACGCGAACGGCGGGGCATCCCGCTGCGCGCCGTCGTCCCCAATGCCATCACCGCGCTGGCGCTCTGCTCGGGGCTCAGCGGCATCCGCTTTGCGATTGCCGAGGATTGGGACAAGGCGATCGCCGCGATCATGATCGCGGCCGTGCTCGACGGTATGGACGGACGTATCGCTCGGATGCTCAAGGGCCAGAGCCGATTCGGCGCCGAGCTCGATTCGCTCTCCGACGTGATCGCATTCGGCGTGTCGCCGGCGATCATCATGCATTTATGGGCGCTGCAATATTGGCCGCGCTTCGGCTGGCTGTTCGCGCTTGCTTATGCCGTCTGCGCCGCACTGCGTCTTGCCCGATTCAACGCGAACATCGATGTCGAGGATCAGCCGCATAAATCAGCCGGCTTCCTGACCGGCGTCCCGGCACCGGCCGGGGCGGGGCTGATGCTGCTGCCCGTTTATGTATGGATCGCCACCAATCGCGAGCTGGACTGGCTTCACAACCACTATCTCGTCGCCGGGTGGGCGGCGATCTCCGCATTCCTGATGATCTCGAACCTGGCCACCTTTTCGTGGGGATCGATCCGTCTGCGTCGCAACGTCCGCTTCACCGCAATTGTGATCATTGCTCTGGTGGCCGGCGCGCTGGTGTCGGCGCCTTGGGAGACGCTCAGCGTCGCAGCCCTGCTTTATGCCGCCTCGATCCCGTTCAGCATCGCCAGTTACGGGCGGGTCAAGCGACAGCGCGCCGCCGGGCTGCAAAGGCCGGAGCCGGCGCCGTCCGTGCCTGCACCGACGGCCTGATCTCACGCCCGAGCTCGCCACGAAGCGCTGCCATGATCTCGTGCCAGGAACTGCGCACGGCCAAATGGCCGAGGACGCACGCCGCGAGCAGCGACAGGGTGAAGAAATTTGCAGCAGCGAGATAGATCACAGCGTTTCTCCTTGCATGCCCCGGCGAGAAGGAGCTCGCGTGGCGTTCCGATCCCGTGACGGGTCGCAGGGCAAAGATGTTCTCTCTCCGTTCCGCTGTCAATCACCCCGGAACGAAATGTGAAAATCAGGTAAAATGTGTGTCCGGTGGAACACATCGGGAACGGTGATCCGTTCTCGGCGGCGCTTGCGAACGGAGGCGTGTCTCGAGAAATCGCCGCACTTCTGCGTGGCAGGCGCTTGATCCCATACGGCAACCGACTTGCTTTTCCCGCCTCAAGCTCTTAAGTGCGCGCGCATTCCACATGCGGAGCCATCATACCGGTGGCTGGTGAGCGATAGCGCTTTCCGGTCTTCCGGCTTCGCAGAGGGTTAACCGGAAGGAGAAAGACTATGGCGTCCACCGACGTCACCATGCAGCAATTGCTCGAGGCCGGCGCACATTTCGGCCACCAGACTCACCGCTGGAATCCGAAGATGAAGCCGTACATCTTCGGCGAGCGCAACGGTGTTCATATCATCGATCTGTCGCAGACCGTGCCGCTGTTCGCGCGCGCGCTCGATTTCGTGCGTCAGAGCGTTGCCCATGGCGGCAAGGTTCTGTTCGTCGGCACCAAGCGCCAAGCGCAGGATCCGATTGCTGAGGCCGCGCGCCGTTCGGGCCAGCATTTCGTCAACCATCGCTGGCTGGGCGGCATGCTCACCAACTGGAAGACCATTTCGGGCTCGATCAAGCGCTTCAAGAGCCTCGAGGAGCAGCTTTCGGGTGACACCGCCGGTCTTACCAAGAAGGAAGTCCTCCAGCTCACCCGTGAACGCGACAAGTTCGAGCTTTCGCTCGGCGGTATCCGCGACATGGGCGGCCTTCCCGACGTGATCTTCGTGATCGACGCCAACAAGGAAGAGCTGGCGATCAAGGAAGCCAACGTGCTCGGCATCCCCGTCGTGGCGGTCCTCGACTCCAATGTCAGCCCCAAGGGCATCGCGTTCCCGGTTCCGGGCAATGACGATGCGAGCCGCGCGATCCGCCTCTATTGCGATGCGATTGCCGACGCGGTCCTCGCCGGCAAGTCGGGTGGCGCGTCGAATCGCGGTGTCGACATCGGTGCGATGTCCGAGCCGCCGGCCGAAGCTGCGCTCGCCGACGCGTAACCATTCTGGCGCGGGGGAGGGTGGCCTTCCCCGCGTCATCGAAGGCATGGGCTTCCCGTCCCGGCCTGTCACAGGCGGGACTTCAAGAAGCCCTAACGCACATTATCTCCCGGGACCCTGGTTCGACCGATCCGACAGGGTGGCTCGGGACGAACGCTTTTCATTTTGGCATCGCGCAGCGTTGCGCTGAGACAGAGGATAGAGACATGGCGGAAATCACTGCCGCATCCGTGAAGGAACTGCGCGAGCGCACCGGCGCCGGCATGATGGACTGCAAGAAGGCGCTGGGCGAGACTCAGGGCGAAATGGAAGCAGCCATCGACTGGCTGCGCACCAAAGGCCTCGCTGCGGCTGCCAAGAAGGCTGGACGTACCGCCGCCGAGGGTCTGGTCGGCGTGGCCGTCGCGGGCAATCGCGGTGCCGTGGTCGAGGTCAATTCGGAAACCGACTTCGTTGCCAAGAACGAGCAGTTCCAGGAATTCGTGCGCACCGTCGCCGAGCTGGCGCTGACCGGTTCGGGCAATGTCGAGGGTCTGCTGGCGTCGGCGTGGCCGGCGGGCGGCGGCACCGTGGAGGAGAAGCTGACCAGCAACATCGCCACCATCGGCGAGAATCAGTCGCTCCGCCGCTCGGCCGTGCTGCAGGTCAATGATGGCGTCGTCGTCTCCTACGTGCATAACGCCGCGGCCACTGGCCTCGGCAAGATCGGCGTTCTCGTCGCGCTGGAGAGCAACGGCGACAAGGCCGCGCTCGAGACGCTTGGCAAGCAGCTCGCAATGCACATCGCGGCGGCGAACCCGCAGGCGCTGCGCGGCGAGGATCTCGATCCCACGCTGATCGAGCGGGAGCGTTCGATCGCAACCGAGAAGGCGAACGAGAGCGGCAAGCCCGCCGACATCGTCTCCAAGATGGTCGACGGCGCGATGGCCAAGTTCCGCAAGGAAAATGCGCTTCTGTCGCAGCTCTTCGTGATGGACAACAAGACGAAGATCGAGGACGTGGTGAAGGCCGAGGCGAAGAACGCCGGCGCTCCGATCGAGCTGACCGCCTATGTCCGCTTTCAGCTCGGCGAAGGCATCGAGAAGCAGGAAACCGACTTCGCTGCCGAAGTTGCTGCCGCAGCCGGCAAGGCCGCGTAACACGAGGTGGGACTCCGCTCGGGCGCATCGCCGGGGCGGGGTCGTTCCAGGGGCGGGCCGGGTGCGGGAGCGGGAGCTCCGCATCCACCCGCCCTTTTTCCGGTTCCTGAGCTCGGCCTTTTGCCGGCTTGCCAATGCCCTGGGCGCTGCACGCAATGTGCACATTTTTCGCGCCGGGAACATGCTTGGCACCGCCTCCGTGCCTGACTAAGGTGCGCGCCGCCCCCCACTCTCAAGATTGGAAACCGAACGCCCATGACGCGCCCGCGCTTCAACCGCATCCTCCTGAAGCTCTCCGGCGAGGCGTTGATGGGAGACGGCTCCTTCGGCATCGATCCTGAGACCACCTCGCGCATGGCGGAGGAGATCAAGCACGCTAAGGAGGCTGGGCACGATCTCTGCATCGTTGTCGGCGGCGGCAACATCTTCCGCGGCCTGGCCGGCGCGGCGAAAGGCTTCGATCGGGCCAGCGCCGATTACATGGGCATGCTCGCCACCGTGATGAACGCGCTCGCGATGCAGAATGCGCTCGAGAAGATCGGGGTCGACACCCGCGTGCAATCGGCAATCCCGATGGCGAGCATCTCCGAGCCCTATATTCGCCGTCGCGCCGTCCGCCACATGGAAAAGGGGCGGGTGGTGATCTTCGCCGCCGGAACCGGCAACCCTTATTTCACCACGGACACCGCCGCCGCTCTGCGCGCCGCGGAGATGGGCTGCGATGCCTTGTTCAAGGGCACCAGCGTCGACGGCATCTACGATGCCGATCCCAAGAAGAAGCCCGATGCGCAACGCTACGAACATCTCGGGTTCAACCGCGTGCTCGCCGACGACCTGAAGGTCATGGACGCGAGCGCCGTTGCCCTGTGCCGCGACAACAATATCCCGATCGTCGTCTTCAACATCCGCGAGCAGGGCAATCTGGCCCGGGTACTGCGCGGTGAGGGGACCGCGACGATCGTTCAGAACGAGGAGTGACACATGCCCGCCTATAACAAGGCCGATATCCAGCGCCGCATGCACGGTGCCGTCGATGCGTTGAAGCACGACCTCGGCGGTCTTCGCACCGGTCGCGCGTCGACCACCCTGCTCGAGCCGGTGACCGTCGAAGTCTATGGTGCGCACATGCCGCTCAACCAGGTCGCCACCATCTCGGCGCCGGAGCCGCGCATGCTGTCGGTTCAGGTCTGGGACCGCTCGAACGTCAGCTCGGTCGAGAAGGCGATCCGCTCGTCCGGCCTTGGTCTCAATCCGATCTCCGAAGGCCAGACCTTGCGCTTGCCGATCCCGGACCTGACCGAGGAGCGCCGCAAGGAACTCGCCAAGCTGGCCAGTCAATATGCCGAAAAGGCGCGCATCGCCGTCCGCAACGTTCGCCGCGACGGCATGGACCTGCTCAAGCAGGACGAGAAGAAGCATGAAATCAGCGAGGACGAGCGCAAGCGTCTCGAGGCCGAGGTTCAGAAGCTGACCGACGACACGATCAAGGAGGTCGATGCGGCGGCTTCGGCCAAGGAGAAGGAAATCCTCGGCAAGTGATCGGCAGAGCGGCCAGCGTGCCGCCGCGGCGCGACGCAGGCGGGGCAGGGGACGGTAGCGTCCCCGGGCAGGGGGAGAATGGCGCCGTGCTTGCCGGCAATGGCAGCATACCGCGACACGTCGCGATCATCATGGACGGCAACGGCCGCTGGGCGAAGGCGCGCGGGCTTCCCCGCGCCGCGGGACACCGTCAGGGTGCCGAATCGGCGCGCAAGGTGCTTCGCGCCGCCGGCGAGGCGGGCGTCGAATGCCTGACCCTGTACGCGTTCTCGTCCGAAAATTGGCGCCGCCCGGAAGACGAGATCAACGATCTGATGGGGCTGCTGCGTTTCTATATCGGGCGTGAGCTCGGGGCGCTGCACAAGGAAGGCATCCGCCTCAAGATCCTTGGCGATCACAGTGCCTTCTCCGCAGAAACCGCGCGGATGGTCGACGAGGCCGTCGAGCGGACCGCCGCCAACACCCGCATGACGCTGGCGATCGCGCTCAATTATGGATCTCGGCTCGAACTCACCAACGCCGCCCGCGCGCTTGCGGCCCGCGTCGCCGCGGGCGAGATCGGCGCCGACGACATCGACGAAACAGCGATCGAAGGGGCGCTCGATACGGCCGGGCTGCCGCCGCTCGATCTGGTGATCCGCACGTCGGGCGAGCATCGATTGTCCAATTTCCTGCTCTGGCAGGCCGCGTATGCGGAGCTGCTGTTCGTCGACACTTTGTGGCCCGACTTCGACGGCGACGAATTCAGAAGCGCGCTCCAGGCCTTTGCCGGACGCGAGCGGCGTTTCGGCGGACGATGAGCGTCGAGGCGGCCAAGCCCGCGTCCGACCTTACGACCCGCTTTGCCGCCGCCGTGGTGATGATCGCGGTCGCGTGCTCAGCCATCTATTTCGGCGGCTGGCCGTTTCGGCTGCTGGTCGCCGCCGCTGCTGCGGTGATGATGGTCGAGTGGGGCGACATGCACCGCGCCGCGCGCCGCTGGAGCTGGATCGGCGCCGGTCTGCTCGTGCTCGGGCTGCTGGGCGCAGCGCAATGGTTGTACCCTGCGGGCGAAATCGACTTCATCGACGGTGCCGAAGCGATCAGCCTCCAGAGCTTCGACGAGCTTTGGATAGGCTTCGCAGCGCTGGCCGGCCTGGCCGTGCTGTTCGGCCTCATCACCCGTCGTCTGTCGATGGGTTGGGGCTTCCTCTACCTCGCATTGCCGAGCTTTGCCTTGCTGGTTCTGGAGTGGGCGCGGTTCGATCTCGTTTTCTGGCTGATGCTGGTCACCTGGTCGACCGACATCTTCGCCTATTTCGCCGGCCGCTCGATCGGAGGGCCGAAGCTCGCACCCAGAGTGAGCCCGAACAAGACCTGGGCAGGGCTGATCGGCGGCATGGCCGGTGCGGGCGTGATCGGCGCGGTTGCCGCATTGCTGTTCGATCTTGGCCCGATCTTCCTTGTCGCCGGCGCTCCGCTCGGCCTGCTCGCGCAACTCGGCGATCTGTATGAGAGTAGCGTCAAGCGCCGCCAGGGCGTCAAGGACAGCGGCAGCCTCCTGCCTGGGCACGGCGGCGTGCTCGACCGGGTCGACGGATTGCTCCCGGTGACGTTTGCGACGCTCGGCCTGCTGCTGCTTATCCTGGGCACGGCGTGACCGAAAGACGTACGATTACGATACTCGGGGCGACCGGCTCCGTCGGCGGCTCGACGCTCGATCTGATCGAGCGCAATGCCGCGGACTACCAGGTGCTCGCGCTCACCGCCCACCGAGATGTGGATGGCCTCGCCGCGGCGGCGCGCCGGGTCGGGGCAGAGCGCGCGGTGATCGGCGACGAGAGCCTCCTGCCGGGCCTCAGGGCTGCCCTTCAAGGTACGGCGATTCGGGCGGAAGGTGGTGAGGATGCGATCCTCGATGCAGCCGCCGCGGGCGCAGACTGGACGATGGCGGCGATCGTCGGCTGCGCCGGGCTGAGGCCGACCATGGCTGCCTTGCGCGGCGGCCGCACGGTCGCGCTCGCCAACAAGGAATCGCTGGTGTCGGCAGGCGCCTTGATGACCGACGCCGCACAGGCGAGCGGAGCGACCCTGCTGCCGGTCGATTCGGAGCATAATGCGATCTTCCAATGCTTCGACGCGGATCGCCCGGCCGGCGTGCGGCGGATCATCCTGACGGCCAGCGGCGGTCCGTTCCGCACCAGGAGCCGCGACGAGATGCGGTCGATGACGCCGGCGCAGGCGGTGGCGCATCCCAATTGGTCGATGGGCGCCAAGATCTCGGTCGATTCCGCCACCCTCATGAACAAGGGGCTCGAGCTGATCGAAGCCTACCATTTGTTCCCGCTCGATGCCGAGGGGTTCGATGTGGTCATTCACCCGCAGTCGGTGATCCACAGTCTCGTCGAATATGTCGACGGATCCGTGCTCGCGCAGCTCGGCGCGCCCGACATGCGAATCCCGATCGCCTACGCGCTGGCCTGGCCCCGGCGGATGGAGACTCCGTGCGAGCGGCTTGACCTGGTGCGCATCGGCAGCCTCGGGTTCGAAGCGCCGGACCTCGAGCGCTTCCCGGCCCTTGCTCTGGCCAAGGCGGCGCTTCGCGAGGGGGGCGCTGCCCCGGCGATTCTCAACGCTGCCAATGAGATAGCTGTGGCTGCCTTCCTTGAAGGATCGATCGGCTTTCTCGATATAGCTTCTATCTCGGCCGAAACCCTGCGATGCTGCACACCGCAGCCGCCGGCTTCGATCGAGGAGGTGCTCGACATCGACCGCGAGGCACGCGCGGTCGCGGCCGGCGTCAAGAGAAGGTATTTGCGTTGAACAGTCCCGGCTTCCTGTGGACGATCCTCAGCTTCCTGCTGGTCATTGGCCCGCTGATCTTCGTCCACGAACTCGGCCACTATTTCGTCGGCCGCTGGTTCGGCGTGAAGGCCGAGGTCTTTTCCATCGGCTTCGGACGGGAGATTGCCGGCTGGACCGACCGACGCGGCACGCGCTGGAAAGTCGCCTGGCTTCCGCTCGGCGGCTATGTCCGCTTTGCGGGCGACATGAACCCGGCGAGCCAGCCTTCGCCGGAATGGCTGGCGCTTCCGCCCGAGGAGCGTGCTCAGACGTTCCAGGCCAAAGCCGTCTGGCAGCGTTTCCTGATCGTCGCCGCCGGTCCGGTCACCAATTTCATTTGCGCGATCCTGATCTTCACCGGATTCCTGATGGCCTATGGCGAACCGCGGAGTTCCCCGGTTGTCGCGGCTGTGGAGCCGGGCTCTGGAGCCCAAGCCGCCGGGATCCTCCCAGGGGACCGGATCACCGGTATCGGCGGACACAAGGTCACGACGTTCGAGGACATTGCGCGCCAGGTCGTTCTGCATCCCGGCGAGACCCTGAAGGTGGAGTTCGTCCGCGAGGGACGCGCGCAGGAGGTGATGGCGACAGCGCAGGCGAAAGTGGAGCGTGACAAGTTCGGCAACGAATTCCGTCGCGGGCTGCTTGGCGTTCGCCCCGGCGAGCGCGTGATCGCGCCGCTCGGCCTTTCCGATGGCTTCGTCGGCGCAGTCCGCCTGACCGGTCAGGTGGTCGGAACCACGATCGAAGGCCTCGGCCAGATCATCACCGGTAAGCGTTCGGTCAAGGAGCTTGGCGGGCCGCTCAAGATCGCCAAATTCTCCGGTGAGCAGGCGAGCCTCGGGCTTCTCGCCTTCATCTGGTTCGTGGCCGTGATTTCGATTAATCTTGGCTTCATCAACCTCTTGCCAATCCCGATGCTCGACGGCGGTCATCTGCTCCTCTATCTGATCGAGGGGGTTCGCCGGAAACCGCTGAAGCCCGAAGCTCAGGAATGGGCGTTCCGAACCGGGCTCGCTGCGCTTCTGGCTCTGATGATTTTCGTCACAGTGAACGACCTGGCGTCTTTTGGACTGCTCACGAAGCTTGGCGGCTTGATCGACTGAGAATGATCGGGCAGGGCTGAGACGACAGGGACAATGGGCCGGGCGTTTGCACCGGCCGAATCTATTTAGGGCGGGGACCCGTGACAGCGACCAAAATCATCAACCATCGTCCGCGCCTGTGCTCCGTGCTTCTCGTCGGCACGATCCTTGGCGGCGCCGGCGTGCCGGCTTACGCGCAGCAGGGCCAGCCCGCGGCCGCACAGCCTTCGACCGCGGCTCCGGCGGGCACACAGGCTCCGGCGCCTGCCGTCATCGCGGCGCCCGTCTCACCTGCGGCGCAGCCCATCCGTTCGATCGCCGTGTCCGGCAATCAGCGCCTCGAGCCGGAGACGGTGATCTCCTACATGAAGCTCCGCGTCGGCGAGAGCTACACGCGCGAGCGGCTCGACGAAGCGCTGCGCGATCTTTACGGCACCGAGCTGTTCGCCGACGTCCAGATTCTCGGCAGCGACACCGGCAATCTGGTGATCCAGGTGCGCGAGAATCCGGTGATCAACCGGATCATCCTTGAAGGCAACAAGCGCATCAAGGACGACAAGATCGGTCCGGAGATCAAGCTCGCGCCGCGCCAGATCTTCACCCGCACCAAGGCGCGCGCGGACGTCGCCCGGATCATCGAGCTCTATCGGCGCCAAGGCCGCTTTGCCGCTGAGGTTGAGCCCAAGATCGTTCAGCTCGAGCAGAACCGCGTCGACGTGGTGTTCGAAATCAGCGAAGGACCCAAGTCCAAGGTTCGCCAGATCAACATCCTCGGCAACGAGAAATTCTCCGATGGTGAGCTGCGTGGTCACATGGCGACCAAGCGCACCAGCCTGTTCAGCTTCCTTGGCTCGGGCGCGGTCTACGATCCGGATCGCCTGGCCTATGATCAGCAGCAGCTGCGTCTGTTCTACCTGACCGAAGGCTATGCCGACTTCCGCGTCGTCTCTGCCGTGGCGGAGCTCACTCCGGACAGGCAGGATTTCATCATCACCTACGTGGTCGAGGAAGGCGAGCGCTACAAGTTCGGCGACGTCAAGGTCGAGAGCGAGATCCGTGACCTCAAGGGCGAGGATCTGACTCGCCTGCTGCCGATGAAGAACGGCCAATGGTATAATGCCAAGCAGGTTGAGGATACGGTGACCTCGCTGAACGAGAGCGCAGGCCTGTTCGGTTATGCATTCGCCGACGTCAATCCGCGGATCCAGCGCGACGCGGAGACGCGGACGATGGCGGTGACCTTCCAGGTTGCCGAGACGCCGCGAGTCTATGTCGAGCGCGTCAACATCAACGGCAACACCGTCACGCAGGACAAGGTGATCCGCCGCGAGTTTCGTCTCGCGGAGGGCGATCCGTTCAACAGCGTCCGGGTCAAGCGCTCGCGCGACCGCATCCAGTCGCTCGGTTACTTCCAGGACGATCTCGAGGTCACCCAGACCCAGGGATCGACTCCCGATCGCGTGATTCTCGGCGTCGACGTCGAGGAGAAGGCGACGGGCGAGCTCCAGGTTTCGGCAGGTTTCTCGAGCCTTGAACGTTTCCTCGTCAATCTTTCGATCCGTCAACGCAACTTCCGCGGGAAGGGCCAGGAGCTGCGTGCGGCGGTCAATTATTCCAGCTATTCCAAATCGGTGGAGCTCGGCTTTACCGAGCCCTATCTGTTCGACCGCAATATCGCCGTCGGAGCCGACGTGTTCCGGCGGGATTACAGCAGCTTCAACTATGTCGGCAACGAGCGCAACAACACCTACGAGCAGGTATCGACCGGCTTCCAGCTGCGCAGCGGCATCCCGCTGACCGAATATATGCAGCTTGCAGGCCGGTACGGGCTAAGCCTCGACGACGTCACGCTGGACGAGGATCTCTATTTCACGGATCCGGATGGGTCTGGTCCGCTGCCGGCATTCTGCGATCCGCTGCGGGTTGGACGATATCTGTGCCAAGCGGTGGGCAAACGCACGACCTCGTCGATCGGCTATTCGTTCGCTTATGACGACACCAACAACCGTATTCGCCCAACTCGCGGCCAGCGCGTGGTGCTCAATCAGGATTTCGCCGGCCTGGGCGGTAGCGTCAAATATCTGCGGACCCGTCTCAACGCGTCCAAATATTGGCAGCCGTTCGGCGGCTTTGTCTTCTCGCTAAGCGGCGAGGGCGGTTATATTCACAGCTTCGAGAAGGCGGACGAGCCCGGCGAAGATCCTGTCCGTCTCATCGATCGATTCTTCCTTGGTGAGCCGCAGATGCGAGGCTTCGACATTCGCGGCGTCGGCCCGCGCGTGATCCGGCAATATTTCAACGCCGATGGCCCGATCGAGGACAATAACGACCAGATCGACGACGCTCTCGGCGGGCGGGCTTATTATCTCGCACGTGCCGAGCTCGAGGTCCCGTTGAGCTCGGGACTGCGCGAGATGGGCTTGCGTCCGTCCTTCTTCGTCGACGCCGGAGCCTTGTTCGGCCTCAAGCGGCCGCTGACTACGACGCTGACGAATTGCGTCGACGATCCCGCCATTGCGGGCACGGTCGAAGCGTCCCAAGTGATTGGCAGCAAGACTTGCCCGACGGGAGCCGTGATCGGTGCTAACTCGTTCGAAGAAATTTATGCCGGCAACACCGCAAAGCCCCGGCTTTCCGTCGGCTTCGGCGTCAACTGGAATTCGCCGTTCGGCCCGTTCAGGATCGATATAGCCAAGGCGCTTATCAAGGCCGACGGGGATGATACCAAGCTTATTACCTTCAACGTAGGGACCGCATTCTAATGAAGAAGATTGTTATCGGCGCCGCCGCCGCTGCGGCGCTTTCGCTGGGCATGTCCGGTGCAGCGCTCGCGCAGCGCAACAACGCCGCGGCCGGTGCGAGCATCCTGGTGGTCGACACCGATCGTGTGATGACCGAATGCACGGCGTGCCGTGCCGCGCAGACCGCGCTTCAGGGCCAGGTTCAGCAGGCGCAGCAATTCGCCCAGGGCCTGGCGCAGCCGCTGCAGACGGAAGGACAGGCGATCGAGGCCGCCGTTCGTGCGCTCGCGGGCAAGCAGCCTGACGCCGCGCTCCAGCAGCGCGCCACTGCGTTCCAGACGCGTCAGAACCAGGCCAATCAGCAGATCAACCAGCGCGAGCAGACGATCCGCTCCACTCAGGCGCACGTGCAGCAGCAGCTCGGCCAAAGGCTGATCCCGATCATCGAGTCGATCCGTGCGTCGCGTCGCGCCGCCATCGCCGTCTCGAAGAGCTCGACGCTTGCCAACGACAATGCAATCGACGTTACTGCCGAGGTGCTGACCCAGCTCAACCAGCAACTGCCGTCGGTCAGCGTCACGCCGCTGCCACAGCAGAATGCCGCACCTGCGCCGGCCGGCACCCAGCCCGCGCAGCCGCAGCCGCAGCCGCAGGGCCGGTGAGCACCGAAGACACGGCAAGCACCGCCATCGGGCCGCTGGATATCCGGCGGGTGATGGCGGCGTTGCCGCATCGTTACCCAATGCTCCTGATCGACCGGGTCGAGGAGCTGGTCCCGAGGAAGCGGATCGTCGCAATCAAGGCGGTGACGATCAACGAGCCCTTCTTCCAGGGCCATTTCCCGACCCGTCCGATCATGCCCGGCGTGCTCCTCGTCGAGGCGATGGCGCAGGCGTCCGGCGTTCTTGCTGTCGAATCGCTCGGGCTCGCCGGCACGGGCAAGCTCGTCTACTTCATGGCGATCGACAACGCGAAGTTCCGCCGTCCGGTCGAACCGGGCGTGCTGCTGCGCATCGAGGTGGAACTCGTCCAGGATCGTGGATCGGTGTGCAAGTTCGCCGGCAAGGTGCTGGTCGACGGAAAACTCGCGGCGGAGACCAGCTTCACCGCGATGATCGCCGATCCGCCCAAGGACTGATCCCAGAAGCGAAATCGTCAGGCGGTACGATGCGGGGCCGGGCTCCAGCCCGCCTCGCTGTGCTCGATCCCGAAAACGGCCGGAATCACCGGACCGGCGACCAGCGCCCGCGGGTGACCGTCCGCGATGATCTGGCCGTTCTTCATGACGATCAGCCGGTCGGCGTAGCGGGCGGCGAGATCGAGATCGTGCAGCGCGACGATCGCCGCGCGGCCAGATGCCGCCTCGGCCTTGAGTATGTCCATCAGCCGCAACTGCCAAAGTGGATCGAGGTTCGCGATCGGCTCGTCAAGCAGCAGCAGCTTCGGGCGGGCGGCCAGCGCCCGCGCCAGCAGCACCCGGCTGCGTTCGCCGGTGGACAAACGGTCGACCCGGCGATCGGCGAAGGCCGAGAGTTCCAGCGTCGTCAACGCTTCATCCACTGCGCGCGCATAGTCGCCGAGCCCGAGCCCGGCGACATCGCGAACAGTGAGAGGCCAGGCGATGTCGCGGTTCGCCGGTAGGTAGGCGAACAGGCGCCGCCGCTCTGCCGGCCCCGCCCGGCGCGCGTCTTTGCCGTCTATGCGGACGCTGCCAAGGGGCGATCCGATTCCGGCAAGCGCGTGGAGGAGGCTGGTCTTGCCGCTGCCGTTCGGACCGACGAGGCAGACAAGGCCGGGCGTTTCCACCATCAAGTCGGTCGGGTCCAGCCGACGCGGCATCGCCAGAGCCGCGGCCTCGAGCAGCATCGTCATCGGCTGAGGCTCCACCGCATATGCGCAACCAGCCACAGGAAGAACGGTGCCCCAAGCAGCGCCGTGACCACGCCGATCGGCAGGATCCGCCCGAGCGGAGCTGCCCGTGTGACGAGATCGGCGGCGAGCAGAAGACCGCCACCGATCATCGCCGCCGGCAGGATCGCTCCCCCGGGGTGGCCGCGGCTGATCCGCCTGGCGAAGATCGGCGCAACCAGGCCGACGAACCCGATTGCGCCGCAGATGGCGACGCATGCGCCAACCCCGATCGCGGTCAGCGCAACGATCGCGATGCGAAGGCGGCGCAAATCATGGCCGAGGGACTGGACGACGTCTTCGCCGAGCGTGAGAAGGTCGAGCGGGCCGCCGAGGCGCAGGAGAAGCAGCACAGTAAGCAAGGCCGGGACACCTGCGAATGCTGCCTGCGCGAGGCTGCGGTCGACCAGCGAACCCATCAGCCAGTCATAGGCGTCGTAAAATGCGAATGGCGAGGGCGCGAGCGCCAGCGCCAGCGTGGTCAAGGCGCCGGCGAGGGCGCTGATCGCCAATCCGGAAAGGAGGAGTGTGGCCGTCTCGGCGCGGGGGCCCGCGAGCGCAATGAGCAGCAGCAGGGCGGCCAGCGCGCCGCCGACCGCCCCGATCGACAGAGCCACGGGAGAGGCGAAGCCGAGGATGTAAGCCGTCACCACGGCGCCGAGCGCGGCGCCGCTGGTCGTGCCGGTGAGATCGGGGGAGGCGAGGGGGTTGGCGAAGAGAGCCTGGATCGCCGCGCCGGCCGCGCCGAGCATCGCACCGTAGACGAGCGCGAGCAGCGCGCGCGGGAGCCGCAACTCACGGATCACGGCCCAGCCCAAATCGCGATCCTGCTGCAGGAGATCACGAATGACGCTCCACGGCGCCAGTACCGACAGCGCGAATAGGAACAGAACGGCGGCGCCGAGCAGTACCGCGACACGATTGCTCATCTGGCAATCGCCTTCAGCCGTCTCACTTCATCGATGAGCAGAGGTCCCATGCAGGTCCAGAGCCGGCCATCGGTGACGATCGTCCGAGACTTGCCGCCGCCCGTCGCCAGCGGGTGGGAGAGCCAGCGTTGCTCTCCGGAATATTGCCCGGCGCGATAATCGCTGCGGAGTAGGACGGCAGGTGGCGCGACCAGCAACTGCTCCAGCGATAGTCGCTCGCCCGGAAGAGCACGTTGGCGCAGGCCCGCCAGGGCCATCCATTGCCCGGCAAGGCTGGCCGGCGAAACGCTGCGGCCGCCGCCGCCCAGCCAGACGCTGTCGTGTGCGGGTGGCGGCGCATTGTGCTTCAGCGCGGCAATGGCGGCGAGGAGTGGTCTGGCGCGGTCCTGCCGGCCGAGCGCGGAGGCCGTTTCGACGATGCTCTTTTCGACGTCCGAGATCGTCTGCGGGAAGGGAAGGTCCAGCACCTTGATGCCAAGCCGCTCGGCGATCCGTACCCGATCGCGCGCGCCTCCGCCCATGGTGAGCACGAGATCGGGCCTGAGACCTGCCACCGAAACGAGGCTGCCGTCATTGGTCCGATGGCGGCGCGCCTGCCGCCACAAGGGCGTTTCGGCTTCCTTCTGCGCAAGATGAGTCACCGATGCGATCTGGCCGGGAGCGGCCAGAATCAGCAGCAATTCGTCGGTGCACAGGTTGAGCGACGCCGCGCGCTGCGGCGCCGCCTCACCGGGCCCGGCGAGTGCAACGAGGCTAATCGCCGAAACGAATGCGAAGGCCCGCATAGCCTGCCCTTCCCGGAGTATTGTAGCCGACGACATCCTGGTAATCCGCATCGAACGCATTCTCGATCCGGGCATAGGCCTCGATCCTGTCGTTGATGCGCCAGCCGAGGCGCAGCGAGGCAAGCAAGTAATCGTCCAGAGTGACGCGCGGGGAGGGGAAGAAATCGAAATCGGTGTCTCCGCGCTTCCCGACATAGCCAGCGGTCGCGCCCCAGCTGAGCCGCCCCGCGGTGCCGTTGGCAATCAGGTTGGCGCTATGCCGCGGGCGGCGCAGTTCACGGATCGGTGTCGTGCCGGATGTCTTCTGCTCCTCGGCGTCGAGATAGGTGTAGTTGACGCCGATCGTGGCCGCCGCCGATAGACGCCAGGACCCGTCCAGCTCGATACCGCGGCGCCGGCTCTTGCCTTGGGCATTGGCGGTGCTGGAGAGGAAGGTGGCGGGATCGTAGGTGTCGACGATCTCGCTGTTGAGCCGGTTGGAAAAGCCCGTGATCCCAGCCGAAAAGGCGCCACTTTGCCAGCGTGCGCCCGCTTCCCATCCCCGCGAGCTTTCCGCCTTCAGCATGGGATTGCCGGCGAACGAGCCCGGGAAGAAGCCGTAGAGATCGTAGAAACTCGGCTGAGCGATGCCCTCTCCGTAAGCGGCATGAAGGCGCCAGCCCGCAGTCGGCTCGATCACCGCTGCGGCCCGGAACGTGGTCGCATCGCGGAATTCGCTGAAGCTGTCGTGGCGAACCGAGAGGTCGGTGGAGATCTGCTCGCTCCAGCGCGCGTGCCATTCGCCGATGAAAGCGGTGAGGTGACGGCCGCGATCCTGATCGGTGCCGCCGAAATAGACCTGGTCGCGGGCGCGGAAATCCTCGGCCTGATGCTCGATCGCGGCGGTCAGGCGGCTCCTGCCAAGGGTGCGGCTCACCTGAGCACCAGCGCTCAACCGCTCGCCCGAAGTTCGATTGAGCGGCTCGTCATCCAACCGGTTGCGATTGGTGCTGCCAAGCCAGCCGAGATCGCCTTGCAGTGACCAGCCGTCCACGTCCGCTTTGGCCCAGCCGCGGATCGCACCGATCCGGTTCCTGGTTTCGTCGAGCGTGTCGGCCCGTGCAAATGTGACAGGATCGGTGCCGTCGAATTCGCTCGTGCCTTCGATCCAATGTCCTGCAACGCCCAGTTCGATGCCGTCGGCGGGGCGGACGATGCCCTTGAGGCTTGCGCTGAACGTTTCGAAACCGTCATTCTCACCGCCATCGCCGAAGCTGTCGATGCCGTCGCTGCTGAGCCAGCCGGCGGATCCCGACACGCCGGCCGTGTCGGTACCGGCGGCGAATTGGGCGGAGGCTCGGACGCTGTCGAAGCTGCCATATTCGCCGAGCAGGCTGGCTTTGGTCCCGCCGATCGGATCGGCGGTCTCGATCGCGATCACGCCGCCGAGCGCTTCCGAGCCCCACAAGGCCGATTGCGGGCCGCGCACGATCTCCACCCGGGAAAGAGAGTCGGTGGTGAGCAGCTCGAACCGGGCCTCGTTGCCGGCGGCGGGATCGTTGAAGCGAATACCGTCAACGAACAGCAGAGTGTGGTTTGCCTCGGCGCCGCGAATGCGCAGCTGCGTCTGGGTGCCGCGGGGTCCGGTCGTCGCGACCGAAACGCCAGGGCTGAGGCGAAGGAGGTCCGTCGCGGACGGAAGGCCGAGAGCCTGCATCGTCTCGCTGCCGAAGATCGTGACGGAAACGGGCGCGCTCTCGGCATCGAGCGGTTCGCGCGCCGCGGTGACGACGATGCTGTCCTGAGTGGCTGCGTCGGCTGCGGTAGTCGGCGCCGCGAGTGCTGCGAGAATCAGAAACGGTGACACTGTGTCCTCCTTGAACAACGACATGGCTGTCGTCTCGGAGGCCTTTCGCCGAGCCGGGCGAAGTGCCGCGCATCGCGCAGCTCCCGGCGCGGTGCGGACGACAAGGCGAAGGCAGGTCTCCTGGCTCCCGGGTCGTCGCCTGGTCCGGTCCGTTGTGGAGCGGGGGCTCACCGTTCACAGTTGCGGGTACAGCGCCGGTTTCCCACCGGCTTCCCATTTTCACCGCGCCACGGCGCGGCACCTTCGCTGAGCCGGCGCTAGTCGGGGGCAGCCCGTCTTGTCAATTCGCCCACTTTTGGCTACATGCCGCACCGCCTTCCATGAGGCTGGTCGGAACCAGCCAAACTCCAAGGAATATCAAGACGATGAAAGCCGAGACCCATCCCGATTACCACATGATCAAGGTGCAGATGACCGACGGCACCGTGTTCGAGACCCGCTCCACCTGGGGCAAGGAAGGCGACACGCTCCAGCTCGACATCGATCCCAAGGTCCATCCGGCCTGGACCGGCAACACCGGCCGCGTGCTGGATCAGGGCGGTCAGGTCGCGCGCTTCAACAAGCGTTTCGGCGGCCTTTCGCTCGGCAACCGCAAGTAAGACCGGCAGGCAGCCGCGTGGTCCCGATCCTCGAGACCGCGCGGCTGCGGCTCAGAGCATTTCGCGAGAGCGATCTCGACGGCCAGGCAAGGATGCTGGGCGACCCCGGCTTCATGCGCTATCTGGGCGGGAAGACGCTTACCCGCGAGGACAGCTGGCGACGGCTGCTCTCCGGGGCCGGCCTCTGGTCGATGCTAGGCTATGGCTATTGGGGCGTTGAAAACCGCGCGGACGGTGCCTTCATCGGCCAGGTCGGCTTTGCGGACTTCAATCGCGACATGACACCCTCGATCGAGGGGATCCCGGAAATGGGCTGGGTGCTCGCACCCGAGACACACGGGCAGGGCTTCGCCTCGGAAGCCGTGACTGCCGCGCTCGACTGGGCACGCCAAGCACTTAGCGGCCGCGAGATTGTTGCGATCATCGATCCTGCAAACACGCCTTCAATACGCGTTGCAGAGAAAGCCGGCTTCGCCGCCCGAGAAGAAGCCCTGTATCGCTCCGATCCCATCCTGCTCTTCCGCCGCGCGCCGGACTGAGGTTCAATCCTCGATCGTCTCCGCAAGTGCCACGGGCGAGAGGAAAGGTTTCCTTTCCTTCAGCACCAGATCCGCGACGGCCGCGCCGAACATTTCGGACGTCGGCTCGCCATGGTAGAGGCGCGGCATCATGCCCTCCGACCCCATGCTGATCAGCAAACCGTAGACCGGCTTGGTGAGCGTCAGCCGGCCGAATGCGTCGCTGAACAGGGGAACAACTTCAGGCGGCAGTCGGATCAGGCGATAGGTGGCAAGTCCGGGTACGGTGGCGACGTAGAGGATATCGTCAGACCCGCGCCGGATCGGCGCGTCGCCGAGCATTACCTTCGCTTGGCCGACGACCGGCAGTGATTCCTCCTTGGCAGGCTCGAACGTCATCGAGCGGGCCAGCAACCGGCCGAGCATGGATCCGCCGTGATCGCTGATGAACGGCTCGGAGGCCGGCATCGTGCATGCCTGCCCGGAGCAGTTCCCGGCGGCCGCGAGGATCTCGTTCCACGGCAAAGCCGTCACGAAGCCGTCCAGAGCCCTTTCCTGCTCGACGTCCTTGACGTTCGTTAGAGTGGCGCGGACCTTCGCCCGCCATGGACCGATGTCGGCGAAGTAGAGATAATCCATCACAGTGCCGGGGCCGATGCCGGTCTTGAAGGTCGCCTTGTAAAGATGGAGCGGCGAAGTGGCGGGAACATCGAAAGGGCCGGCCGACCAGACGAATGCAGTCGGCGACAGCGTTGCGAAGGAGAGGATCGAACCCTTCAGTCGGTGCTCGGGCAGGGCGCCGGGCCGGAACAGGTAGACGGTCGCGCTGATCTCTGCGCCGTCTTTCTTGAGCCGATAGGTTGCGGTCACGTCATTGTCGCTGATCTGACCGAGCTTGACACGCTTGAACCCGAACCTCTCAGCGGGGAAGCCGACCCGGCTCGCCCTGTGCAAGGCGGGGCCACCGTCTCCCGCCTGCCAGGCGCCGCCGGCACTTGCCTGTGGCGCCGCCGTGGCTCCACCGATCGGCAGGCATGAAGCAATCAAAGCTAGTGCAAGAATGATTCTCATCCGACATCCCCCCCCGAACCGAAGGCTATGTCAGCCATGCCCAAGTGGCAAGCGGCCGGGGATCAGCCGCCCGGTCGCCGCGCCATGAAGGCGAGGCGCTCGAACAGCATGATGTCCTGCTCGTTCTTGAGGAGCGCACCGTGCAGCGGCGGGATCGCCTTTGACGGATCGCGGGACTGCAGCACCTCGAGCGGCATGTCCTCGTGGAGAAGCAGCTTCAGCCAATCGAGCAATTCGCTGGTCGATGGCTTCTTCTTGAGGCCCGGCACGTCACGGACCTGGTAGAAGATGTCGAGCGCTTTTCCGACCAGCAGCTTCTGGATTCCGGGGAAGTGAACGTCGATGATCGCCTGCATCGTCTCGCGAGCGGGGAACTTGATATAGTGGAAGAAGCAGCGGCGAAGGAACGCGTCGGGCAGTTCCTTCTCGTTGTTCGAGGTGATGACGACGATCGGCCGCTCATGGGCCCTTACTGTCTCTCCGGTCTCGTAGACGTGGAATTCCATTCGATCGAGCTCCTGCAGGAGATCGTTGGGGAATTCGATGTCGGCCTTGTCGATCTCGTCGATCAGCAGGACCGGCAAAGCGGGACTGGTGAACGCCTCCCACAATTTTCCGCGCCGAATATAGTTGGAAATGTCGTGGACCCTGGGATCACCCAACTGGCCGTCGCGAAGACGAGCGACCGCATCATATTCATAGAGGCCCTGATGCGCCTTGGTCGTCGACTTCACGTGCCATTCGATCAGCGGCGCGCCGACGGCTGTTGCGATCTCATGGGCAAGGACGGTCTTGCCGGTCCCGGGTTCGCCCTTGACGAGGAGCGGGCGGCGAAGCGTGACGGCGGCGTTGACGGCGACCTTGAGATCGTCGGTCGCGACATAATCCTTGGTGCCCTCGAACCGCATGCCCGTCCTTCCGCTTACGTAAGCTGCGAGCGTTAAAGGAGGGGCGTTCCAAGGGCAAGCCGACGGCCCGCGCAGCAGCCAGGAGGATCAGCCGACCAGCCGCGCCTGATGACGGGCTTCCAGCACGTCCCACAGGCCGCGATGCTGCAGCAGCACTTGCTGGGCGCCGAACAGAAGAGCGCGCTGCACGGCGGCGCTGCCGGCGAAGGCGTCCGCCAGAGTAGCGATCGTTTCGATGTCCCCGGCCATGCAAGGCGGCGGCTCGACTCCGAAGCGGATTGCCGCCGAGTCGAGAACGGTGCGGACATGTGCCCAATCGAGCACGATCGCCATGGCAGTGCCGAGCGCACAGCCATGACGCTCGGACTGGGCGAGCATCTCCATCGCGTGGCGCTGAGCGATGATCGTCGAGTCGGTGCCGGCGGCGCCTGGCGTGCTCGGCACAGGACCTGCGGCCACCGCCAGACGCGCGAGATAGGCCCGCTCGCCGGCGAAGGCGTAGGTCGCCTGCGCGAGCCAGGCGCGGGAGGCGGGCTCGACCGCACGGGTCGATGCATGGTCGATCACGCCGGGATACCGCCCGTGCAAGGTGCACAGATAGTGGATGAGATCGGACAGGCCGCGCGCGCTGTGCTCGCCGCGCAGCAATTCGCCCGCCTGCGACCAGGGATGCGACGCGCTGCCATTGTCGCGGACGCACGCGAGCAGGAGCTGCCCGGTCTCGGCGACTCGTGCCATGCCGAGCGAAGCTGTTGCCATGTCCCTGTGTCTCCCGAACGTTTCGAAGACCCCTCTACGCCTCTGACCTATATCAATGCCGTAAAAACGAGGTTTATGACGCGTTAGGGATGTTGCTGTGTTTTGGGCCGAGCGCGCCTTCACGCCACCTACGGGCGTTGGCAAGGCGGCGCGGGGATGAGGGCCGTTCGACCGTATGCGTCTCCACAAACAAAAAGCCCCTCCACGAAGGGAGGGGCTTCTCAACAACTTGGTGAAAATTGCTTACTGGTCGAGGAAGCTGCGCATCTTCCGGGAGCGGGAGGGATGCTTGAGCTTGCGAAGCGCCTTCGCCTCGATCTGGCGGATACGCTCTCGGGTGACCGAGAATTGCTGGCCGACTTCCTCGAGCGTGTGATCGGTGTTCATGCCGATGCCGAACCGCATGCGGAGCACGCGCTCCTCGCGCGGCGTCAGCGAGGCGAGAACCCGTGTGACCGTTTCCTTGAGGTTGGCCTGGATCGCCGCGTCGACCGGAATGACCGCATTCTTGTCCTCGATGAAATCGCCGAGATGGGAATCCTCCTCGTCGCCGATGGGCGTTTCGAGGCTGATCGGCTCCTTGGCGATCTTCATCACCTTGCGAACCTTTTCGAGCGGCATCGACAGACGCTCCGCCAGTTCTTCCGGAGTCGGCTCGCGGCCGATTTCGTGGAGGATCTGACGCGAGGTGCGGACCAGCTTGTTGATGGTCTCGATCATGTGGACCGGGATACGAATGGTCCGTGCCTGGTCGGCGATCGAGCGGGTGATCGCCTGCCGGATCCACCAGGTCGCGTAGGTCGAGAATTTGTAGCCTCGGCGATATTCGAACTTATCGACAGCCTTCATCAGGCCGATATTGCCCTCCTGGATGAGATCCAGGAACTGCAGGCCGCGGTTGGTGTACTTCTTCGCGATGGAGATCACGAGGCGCAGATTGGCCTCGACCATTTCCTTCTTGGCGATCCGCGCCTCACGCTCGCCCTTCTGAACCTGATTCACGATCCGGCGGAATTCGGCGAGGCTCATGCCGGTCGCCTGGGCGATCTCGGCGATTTCTGTGCGGATGCGCTCGATCGCGGACGATTCCGTGGAGCAGAAGGCGTTCCACTTCTTGTCGAGGTTGCAGACGCGCTCCGTCCAGCCCTCGTCGAGCTCGTGACCCATATAAGCATCGAGGAAGGCGCGCCGCGGCACCTTGTGACGCTCGGCGAGACGCAGCATCTGGCCGCCGAGCGCGGTCAGGCGCCGGTTGTAGCTGTAGAGCTGATCGACGAGATACTCGATCTTGGCGTTGTGAAACTGGACGCTCTCGACCTCGGCGGTGAGCTGATCGCGCAGATCCTGATATTTGGATTCGTCGCCCGGACCGAACGACTGGCCAGCGCTCATCGAATCCATTCGCGCCGTCTGAAGCTTTGCGAACTTGCGGTAGAGATCGGTGATCTTGGCGAAGCGCTCCAGCGCCTGCGGCTTCAGCGTCTCCTCCATCTGGGCGAGGGAGAGGGTGTTGTCCTCCTCTTCTTCCTCGAAGCGGTTCTCGGCCCGGCGCTGGACGACGTTGCCGTCCTCGTCCTCTTCCTCGGTGACCTCCTCGACGTCTTCTTCCTCCTTAAAGGAAGGACCGGCAGCCGCCTCGCTGATCTCGCCGTCGGCGCCTTCCTCGGCGCCTTCGACCTGCTCGGGAGTGGGGCCCTTGGACAGCATCGCGTCGAGATCGAGGATCTCGCGCAGCTGCATGTGGCCCTCGTTCAGGGCATTGGACCATTCGATGATCGCGTTGAAGGTGATCGGGCTCTCGCAAAGGCCCCAGATCATCGTGTCGCGGCCGGCCTCAATGCGCTTCGCGATCGCGATCTCGCCTTCGCGGGAGAGCAGCTCGACCGCTCCCATCTCGCGCAGGTACATGCGCACCGGATCGTCGGTCCGGTCGACGGTTTCCTTCTTCTTCTCGATGATGAAGCGCTCGCCGTCGCTGCCATCCTGCTCGTCGATACCGCCGTCGGAATCGGGCTCGGACGAGGATTCCTCGTCGTCACTGTCGTCATTCTCGACGATGTTGACGCCCATCTCGCTGAGCGCGGACATCACGTCCTCGACCTGATCGGAGGACATCTGATCCTGCGGGAGGGCCTCGTTGAGCTCGTCATAGGTGATCACGCCGCGCTTCTTGGCGCGCGCAAGCAGCTTCTTGATCGAAGCCTCGTTGAGGTCGATCAGCGGAGCATCGCCCCCGTCCTGCTTGTCTTCCGCATCGACCGCCGTGTTCGTCTTCGCCATTTAAACGCCTTGTTCCTGTCTCAGCCCACATCCCCCTCGACCAGGGAGGCAAGCTGTTTTTCCGCCTCGTCCCGCGCGATCCGGAGCCGCTGTTGCTCCTGGAAAGCGGCCTCGTCCCCTGATTCCTTCAGCCGCTCGGTCGCTGCCGCCAAGGCGGCTTCAAGCCCTGGCTGCGCCGCCAACGTGTCGATGACCAGAACGAGATCGCGTTGAGCGCGTTCCGGATCGGCATCGCGGCGGGTGAAGGAAAAGGCTAGTCCTCTCTCCTGGCGGAGCGCCTCGGCCAGAGGCGCCGCACCTTCGTCGACCAATATGGTATTTAGGCGCTCCTGATCAAGTTCGCCGTGGAACAGGGCTGCCGATAGAAGAGAATCGCGCAAACGTATAGCAGGCGCCTCGATGAAGGGAAGCGCCGCGACGGCCTCAGAATGAGCGGCGATCACCTGCGGATGGCGGACCAGTCCGGCGAGAACCGCCCGCAGCCACCGCGGGTCGAGGCCGCCGGTCGCCACCAGCTTCGCCTGATCCGAGACGGGACGAACGAAGCCGAACCGGTTGCTCTGAAAGCGCCCGCTTTGCTGGCGCCCATTTTGGAAGCGACGGCCGCCGCCTTGGTATTGCTCGCGGCCATAATCGCGCTGCTGTCGCGGGCGTTGCGGACGGGTGAGCTCGTCGAACCGGCGGAGGAACTCGGCGCGATATTGCTCGCGCACGTTGGGATCGGCGATCGCCCCGAAATGATCGAACAGGCGCTGCTTGAGCCCGGCGCGTTCTTCGGGCGTCGTCAGCGGCTCGGCATTCACTTCGTGCCGCCAGAGTCGATCGACCAATGGCTCCGGGGCGGCGAGCAGATCCTCGAGCGCATCGCGGCCCTTGGCGCGGACGAGATCGTCGGGATCCTGGCCGGCGGGCAGGGTGACGAAACCGAGCGAGCGGCCCGGGCCGGCATGGGGCAGGGCCCGAAGCGCGGCGCGGACGGACGCTTTCTGACCCGCCGAATCACCGTCGAAGCAGAGGATGGGGGCAGGGGAAAGCTTCCACAGCCGCTCCAGCTGCCCCTCGGTAAGGGCGGTGCCGAGCGGCGCCACCGCCTCGCCGATGCCGGCCTGATCGAGCGCAATGACGTCCATATAGCCTTCGACGACGATCACCCGCCGGGCGTTGCGGCTCGCCGGTGCAGCTTTGTCGAGATTGTAGAGGGTGCGCCCTTTGTCGAAGAGCGGAGTCTCGGGAGAGTTCAAATATTTCGGCTCGCCGTCGCCGACGATGCGGCCGCCGAACGCAATAACTCGGCCGCGTTGGTCACGGATCGGGATCATCAGCCGGCCACGAAACCGGTCATAGGGCTCGCGATCGTCGTCGGGGGCGATGAGCAGGCCGGTCTCAACCAGCGCATCGCTGCCGAAGCGCTTCAGCGCCTCGCGAAGTCTGGAGCGGCTGTCCGGTGCGAAGCCGAAGCCGAAGTTGGTGATCGTCCAATCGCGAATACCGCGTTTCTGGAGATAGGCGCGCGCATTCGCGCCTTCGATCGACCCCAATTGCTCGACGAACCAACGCTGCGCCGCCTCGACGACGTCGTACAAACCGGCAGCCCGCTCTGCTTTCTGTTGTGCGCGCGGATCCGGCGCCGGCACCTCGAGCCCCGCAGCATCGGCCAATTCCTTGACCGCCTCCATGAACGGCAGCCCCCGCGCATCGGTGAGGAAGCGGATCGCGTCGCCATGGGCGCCGCACCCGAAGCAGTGGTAGAAGCCCTTCTCGTCGTTGATCGTGAAGCTCGGTGTCTTCTCCTGATGAAACGGGCAACAAGCCTTGTACTCGCGCCCGGCCTTTTGCAGCTTCACCGAGCGGCCGATGACGGTCGACAGCGACGTGCGGGCACGGACCTCGTCCAGGAATTGCGGGGAAAGGCTCATTGCTGTGGCATGTCCGGGCCGTCGGGATCTGCTCCCCTCCCGCTTGCCGGAGGGGCTGGGGGTGGGGCCGCGGTGAGAGCTTCGAGGATTACCGAGAGTACGCCATCCGTATTTCCAAGAACGTCGTGGTTCCAAAATCGGATCACTCGATAACCTTCACTGACAAAATAGCGCGTTCTCAATGCATCGGCCGCAGCCTGGGCGTCATGCTGCCCGCCGTCCACCTCGATTACTAGACGGGCTTCGCGGCACATGAAATCGCAGATGAAGGGGCCGATGGGCATCTGCCGGCTGAACTTGAAGCCGCCCAGCCGCCGTTGAGGGAGGCCCGTCCACAGCTTCTGCTCCGCCTCGGTGGCGGTGCGCCTCAGCTGCTGGGCCCTTCGGGTCGGGCGCTTCTTGAAAACGACCATCCCCACCCCCAGTCCCTCCCGCAAGCGGGAGGGGAGTTAGCCTGCGCTCCTCACTGGCTCAGCCGCGCCTTCACCAGCCCGCTCGCCTTGCTCATGTCGAGCTGAGCGGCGTGGCGTTCCTTCAGCACCGCCATCACACGACCCATGTCCTTGACCGAGCTCGCGCCGACTTCGGTGACGATCGCGTCGATCGCGGCTTTCGTTTCGTCCTCGGTCATCTGCTGCGGCAGGAAGCCCTCGATCACCGCGACCTCGGCCTTCTCGGCATCGGCGAGTTCCTGGCGGCCGCCCTGCTCGTAGAGGGTGATCGATTCTCGGCGCTGCTTGATCATCTTCTGCAGCACTTCGACGACGAGCGCATCGTCATCGGTCGACGCCTGGGTGGCGGTGCGCTGCTCGATGTCCCGATTCTTGATCGTCGACTGGATGAGGCGGATGGCTGCCGTCCGCTGCTTGTCACCGCTCTTCATGGCGGTGACGAGCGCAGCCTTGATGTCGTCGCGAATCATATCTCTCTTGGGTCCGCTGTCGGGGAAAGCGCGGGAGGATAGCGGCAGGTTCGGGGTTTTAATAGATTGACGCTGTGCCCCCGGCGGCCTAGCGGACGGGCCTTAGCGACATCGCCAGAAACTACGAAGGAGTGCCCGCCGACATGGCTGACGCCACGCAAACGCCTGCGCCGCAAGGAGCGACCGGCGTATTGGTCTTGGCCGATGGGACCGTCATCTGGGGCAAGGGCTTCGGTGCCGAAGGATCCGCCGTCGGCGAGGTTTGCTTCAACACGGCGATGACCGGCTACCAGGAGGTAATGACCGATCCCTCCTATGCCATGCAGATCATCACTTTCACCTTCCCGCACATCGGCAATGTCGGGGCCAATTACGAGGATTTGGAAGCCGACAATCCGTTCGCGCTCGGCTGCATCGTCCGTCAGGACGTAACCGAGCCGAGCAATTTCCGCAGCGTTCAGGGCTTCGGCGCGTGGATGCGGGCCAACGGTCGGATCGGGCTTGCCGGAGTCGACACTCGTGCCCTCACCCGCAAGATCCGCGAACAGGGCGCGCCCAACGGCGTGATCGCCCACGATGCCAAGGGCGAATTCGATATCGACGCTCTGCTCGCCGAGGCGCGCGCCTGGCCCGGTCTCGAAGGGATGGACCTGGCCAAAGAGGTGTCATGTCATCAGATGTACCGCTGGTCGGGCGGCCGGTGGAAGCTCGGCACCGGATATGGCGAGGCCGAGGAGGACGAGAGCCGTCCGCACGTCGTCGCCATCGACTACGGATCGAAGCGCAACATCTTCCGCAACCTCGCGGATGCGGGTGCGCGCGTCACCGTGCTCCCGGCCACCTCGACCTTCGAGGACGTGATGGCGCACGAGCCCGACGGCATCTTCCTGTCCAACGGCCCCGGCGATCCGGCGGCGACCGGCACCTATGCGGTCCCGGTCATCCGGCAATTGCTCGAAACCAGGAAGCCGCTGTTCGGGATCTGCCTCGGCCATCAATTGCTTGGCCTCGCGGTCGGCGCCAGCACCACCAAGATGCACCAGGGGCATCGCGGCGCCAATCATCCGGTGAAGCGACTTGAGGATGGCCGGGTCGAGATCACCAGCATGAACCATGGCTTCGCGGTCGAGACCGAGACGCTTCCGGACAATGCGCGCCCGACCCACGTCTCGTTGTTCGACGGCAGCCTTGCCGGCCTCGAACTGACCGACCGGCCCGCTTTCTCGGTGCAATATCACCCCGAAGCAAGCCCGGGGCCGCAGGACAGCGTCTACCTGTTCCAGAAGTTCGTCGATCAATTGCAGAAATAGGGGCCTCACGCCCCCGAACGTCCCAACTCCCGACCCTCGATCCCCGCTTGGGGCGAGGGATTAGAAGGTCAGAAGCTATGCCGCGCCGCACCGACATCTCCTCGATCCTGATCATCGGCGCCGGGCCGATCGTCATCGGCCAGGCGTCCGAATTCGATTATTCGGGCACTCAGGCGGTCAAGGCGTTGCGGGAGGAGGGCTATCGCATCATCCTCGTGAACTCGAACCCGGCGACGATCATGACCGATCCGGAGCTCGCCGACGCGACTTATGTCGAGCCGATCACGCCCGAATTCGTCGCCAAGATCATCGAGAAGGAGCGGCCGGACGCAGTCCTGCCGACGATGGGCGGGCAGACCGCGCTCAACACCGCGCTGGCCTTGTTCAAAGACGGCACACTCGAGAAGTACGGCGTCAAGATGATCGGTGCGGATGCCGAGGCGATCGAGAAAGCCGAGGACCGGCTGAAGTTTCGCGAGGCGATGGACAAGATCGGCCTCGAAAGTCCACGCTCCGAGATCGCGCACACGCTCGACGAGGCGGTCAGGGCGCTCGATGTCGTCGGGCTTCCTGCGATCATCCGGCCGAGCTTCACCCTCGGCGGAACCGGCGGCGGCATTGCCTATAATCGCGACGAATTCGTCCAGATCGTCACCGGCGGCCTCGAGGCATCGCCGACCAGCGAAGTGCTGATCGAGGAATCGGTGCTCGGCTGGAAGGAATATGAGATGGAGGTCGTGCGCGACCGCAACGACAATGCCATCATCATCTGCTCGATCGAGAATGTGGATCCGATGGGCATCCACACAGGCGACTCGATCACTGTTGCGCCGGCGCTGACGCTCACCGACAAGGAATATCAGATCATGCGCAACGCGAGCATCGCGTGCCTGCGCGAGATCGGCGTCGAGACCGGCGGATCGAACGTCCAGTTCGCAGTCAATCCGGCCGATGGTCGCCTGGTGGTGATCGAGATGAACCCGCGGGTTTCGCGCTCGTCGGCCTTGGCCTCCAAGGCGACGGGCTTTCCGATCGCCAAGGTCGCCGCAAAGCTCGCGGTCGGCTACACGCTCGACGAGATTCAGAACGACATCACCGGGTCGACGCCGGCAAGCTTCGAACCGACGATCGACTATGTCGTCACCAAGATCCCGCGTTTCACATTCGAGAAGTTCAAGGGCTCCGAGCCGCTTCTGTCCACCGCGATGAAATCGGTCGGCGAAGCGATGGCGATCGGCCGCTCGATCCACGAGAGCATGCAGAAGGCACTGCGCAGCATGGAAACCGGCCTGACGGGGTTCGATGGCGTCAAAGCCCTTTATGGCGCGCCTCGGGCCGAGATCGAGGCCGCACTGGCGCGGCCGACGCCGGAGCGGCTACTGACGGCCGCCCAGGCGCTGCGCGAGGGCTTCACCGTCGCCGAGATCAACGCCATCACCCATTTCGATCCCTGGTTCCTCGAGCGACTGCGTGAGATCGTCGACGCGGAGGAGGAGGTCAGCCGCGACGGCCTGCCGCAGGATGCGGCGGGGATGCGCCGGCTGAAGGCGATGGGCTTCTCCGACAAGCGGCTGGCCGAGCTTGCAGTTCGCTCCGCCAACCTTCGCGGGGGAGCGATGGGAAAGATTGCCGCGCGCTCGCACGGCCTGATCCACGATGCGGTGAAGGCGATGACCGGTGCGACCAGCGAAGACGAGGTTCGCGCGCTTCGTCACCGGCTTGGTGTGCGGCCGGTATTCAAGCGCATCGACAGCGTCGCCGCCGAGTTCGAGGCGCGCACCGCCTATATGTATTCGACCTACGAAGCACCGACCTTCGGGGAACCGCAGGACGAGAGCGAGCCCACCGACAAGCGCAAGGTCGTGATCCTCGGCGGCGGTCCGAACCGGATCGGGCAGGGGATCGAATTCGACTATTGCTGCTGCCACGCCTGCTATGCGCTCGGCGAGGCCGGCTTCGAGACGATCATGATCAACTGCAACCCCGAGACGGTGTCGACCGACTACGACACATCGGACCGGCTCTATTTCGAGCCGCTGACCGTCGAGGACGTGCTCGAAATCCTCGACGTCGAGCGCTCCAGGGGCGAATTGGTCGGCGTCATCGTCCAGTTCGGCGGCCAGACTCCGCTCAAGCTCGCTGCGGCGCTCGAGAAGGCGGGAATCCCAATTCTCGGCACCTCGCCCGATGCGATCGACCTGGCCGAGGACCGCGAACGCTTTGCCGCCCTGGTGAACAAGCTCGGCCTGCGCCAGCCGGAAAACGGCATTGCCCGCAGCCGAGAGGAGGCGATCGCCGTCGCCGACCGCATCGGCTATCCCGTCCTCACCCGGCCGAGCTACGTTCTGGGTGGCCGCGCGATGGAGATCGTGGACGGCCCGGCGCAGCTTGAAGACTATATCGTCACCGCCGTGCAGGTGTCCGGCGACAGCCCGGTTCTGATCGATCAATATTTGCGCGATGCGATCGAGGTCGACGTCGACGCGATCTCCGACGGCAAGGATGTCTGCATCGCCGGCGTGATGCAGCATATCGAGGAAGCCGGCGTCCATTCGGGCGACAGCGCCTGCTCGCTGCCGCCTTACAGCCTAGAGCCGGCGATCGTCGAAGAAATCGAGCGGCAGGCGCGGGCCCTCGCGCTTGCGCTTGGCGTCAAAGGTCTGATGAACGCCCAGTTCGCGGTAAAGGACGGCAAGGTCTTTCTGATCGAGGTCAATCCGCGCGCCAGCCGGACCGTTCCGTTCGTCGCCAAGGCGATCGGCACGCCTATCGCCAAGATCGCGGCGCGCGTCATGGCCGGGGAGCCCCTGATGTCGTTCCTGCCGATCCACCGGGACGTTCCACATATCGCGGTGAAGGAGGCCGTGTTCCCGTTCGCACGCTTCCCGGGCGTCGATCCGGTGCTCTCACCGGAGATGAAGTCGACTGGCGAGGTCATCGGAATAGATATGGATTTCGCCACGGCCTTCCTCAAATCGCAGCTCGGGGCAGGAGTCATCCTGCCGACCGACGGAACGTTATTCGTCTCGGTGAAGGACAGCGACAAGGCGCTGGTTGCACCGGCGGTTCGGGCGATGACCGAAATGGGCTTCAAGGTGATCGCCACCACCGGCACCGCCGATTACCTTCGCGAGCAAGGGATCCCCGCCGCCGAAGTGAACAAGGTGGCGCAGGGACGGCCGCACATCGTGGACAAGATCAAGGACGGCGACGTCGCGATCATCTTCAACACCACGGAAGGCTGGCAAAGCCACAAGGACAGCGCATCGATCCGGGGGTCGGCGCTGATGGGCAAGGTGCCCTATTTCACCACTGCCGCCTCCAGCGTCGCAGTGGTCCGGGCGATCGGGGTGCTGCGAGAGCGTAGCCTTGATGTTCGATCGTTGCAGTCCTATTATCAATCCTCCCGAGCGTGATCCTTCACACAATCGAAACAAGATCGGCCGTCTTCGCGAATGGGACGGCCCGAAGCGGATTTGGACGAAAGGCTGTTTTATGGCGACGGTAGACAAGATGCCGATGCTGGCTGAGGGCTATGAGAAGCTCCAGAAAGAGGTCCGGCACCTGAAAACCGTCGAACGCCCGTCGATCATCGATGCGATCGAGGAAGCGCGCGGCCACGGCGATCTTTCGGAAAATGCCGAATATCATGCCGCGAAGGAGCGTCAGGGCCAGGTCGAGGCGCAGATTGCCGACATCGAGGATCGGCTGAGCCGTGCGATGGTGATCGATCCGACCACCCTCTCAGGCGACAAGGCCGTGTTCGGTGCGACCGTCCACTTGCTCGACGAGAACGACAAGCCGGTTACCTATCAGATCGTCGGCCAGACCGAGGCGGATGCGCGCGTCGGACGGATTTCGTACAATTCGCCGCTCGGCCGTGCGCTGATCGGACGCAATGTCGGCGACGAGGTTGAAGTCTCGACACCGTCCGGCGACAAATATTACTCGATCGAAAAAATCGAGTTCATCTAAGACGTGCGACCACCCGCCGATTGGAAGAAGGCCCGCTTCACCCTGGCCGTTGCCGGGGCGACCGCAGCGGCCTGGTTGGTCGTCTCGGCCGGCAACCTCACCGACGCGGCGGCGGTCTGGGGCGGGTTCATCCCCGCCCGCGCATCCGGGATGGTGCAGGAGAGCGGGCTGGCGCCGGTGTTCCTGACCCCGATTACGGCATCGCTGATCCACGCGAACTTCGTCCACGTCGCCTTCAACCTGCTGATGCTGCTGTTCTGTGGCCGTGCGGTGGAGCCGATCATCGGCAGCACGGCGGTCGCGATCCTCTATGTCGTCGGCGCTTATGCCGCCGCCGGCGCGCAATGGCTTGCAGATCCTTCAGGCATGGCGCCGATGGTGGGAGCCAGCGGCGCGATCTCGGCCCTGCTCGGCGGCTATGCGATGTTCTTCGGCCGGCACCGGGTGAAGATCGCCAACAACACGCTGGCGATGCTGGTCAACGCGCTCTGGCTCGCCGCGGCCTGGATTGCACTGCAGTTGCTGATCGGACTGACCGCGCAGGGTGCGGCGATCGCCGTTGCCGCCCATATTGGCGGATTTCTCGCCGGCTTGATCCTGGCACGTCCGTTGCTGATTCTGCGCTGGCGCAAGGCCTGAACGGCGAGCGCGTTTCCAGTCAACGATCTACGACAATGAAACCACCGTTCGGGCCGGGCCGGTCTAAGGCCACTTCTTCCTGTGCCGAACCGGGGAACAGGGTGGGCTTCGACAGGCTCAGCCCGAACGGCTGATGATGTTGTGGGGAGGGGGTAGGGCCGCGCTCAAGCAGTGCCGAGTTGCGGCTCCAGCAGGCGGTGGAGATGGACCACCACATACTTCATTTCCGCATCGTCGACGGTACGCTGCGCGTTGGCGCGCCAGGCGTCCAGCGCCGACGCATAATCGGGGAAAATGCCGACGACATCGACCGTCGACATATCGAAGTCTAGGCCCTGCGGGTCCTTGACCCGGCCTCCGAAAACCAGATGCATTTTGCTCATGGGCTGTCCGCTTAGCGAACGCGCCCCGGAAAACAAGCGCTTCCGGGGCGAATTGACTCATTCGTTGCTGCCGCCGGTGACGGTCCCCGCAGCCGCGCCGGCCGAGGTCTTCACCGCGCCCACAGCCTTGTCGGTGAACTCGCCGATTCGGCGCTGGACCGAATCGCGGGTGAGCCCGAGCTCGCCGATTTGTTCGCGTCCGGCGTCCTTGGCGGCAAGCACCGCCTGGCGGGCGGTGTCGTGGACCTTGCGTCCGGCGGGGCCGAGCAATGCTTGCTCACGCTTGGACTTGGGAAGCACTGCGCCGGCAACGAGGCCAAGCGCGAGGCCGCCGACCACCGCAACCATCGGATTGGCCTCGATGCCGCTGCCGGTCCGCTCGCCCGCCGTACGGGCAGTTTCCCGAACGCTCTGAAGTGCCGAGCCTGCACGCTCGCGCGCGGACTCGTAGGCGGCGCTGGTCCGCTCGCGGGTACTCTGATAAGCATCGGACGCGCTCTGCCGGACACCGGCGAGCCGGCCTCCGTCATTCGCATCGTTCGCGGCGCCAGTAGAAGTGGTGGTCGTGCTGCTTTCGCGGGTGTCGCTCATGCGGTTACTCCTTCATTCTGATTTCTGGCGACGACCGGCGTCGTCAGGTCATATTGGGGGCTCGACGTGTCGAGCGTTGTGGTGACGAGGTGCTCGGGTGGTTTCTTCGAGAAGAGCCATGAAATCGCGGACTTGATGGGCTGACGGGCAAGGAAGAGGGTGACGGCGCCGAGCGCTGCCGACACCGCCACCGGCCGCGCCTTAACCGCCTCGACCGCGTCATCGGCCATTCCGGTCGAGCGCTCCTTCACTTCCTCCCAGGCGTTGCTGGCGATCGTGCTCGGGCTCAGCCGTTCCTGAAGGATGGCAACGCCGCCCATCAGTTTGCGTCGCGCGATCTCGGCCTCGCGCCGGGCGCGGGTGATGTCGGCTGCGCTCACGACAAATGCTCCCCGGCGGAAAGCGCTGCTTTCTCTTCTGCATCCCCGGCCAACGCCGACAGCTTGCCCGCGCCGTAGCGCACCAGCACGAAGGCGATGATGCCGACGACGAGGAAGACGGCCAGGCCGCTGAGCAGTGGTCCGATCAGCGCCGCCAACGCCATGACGATCGCTACGAACAAGGCAATCAGTGCGGCATTCAGCAGGAAGATCGCCGCGACCAGCGCGATGGCGCCGTTCCGCGCCTTCGCAATCCGGTGCGCGGCGATCGTCCGGTAGAGCCCGATCTCGGCCCTGGCATAGGCTTTGGCGTCTTCGGCCACCCGGCCGAAGAGGTCACCGATCGAGCTTTCGCTCATCCCGCCTGGCCGCGCGTCCAAGCTCAGGCTCCCGTGCCGGAGCCACCGGCGGAACCGCTCTTGCCCGCATTGTTGGTGCGGTTGCTGTCGCCGCCGGTTTCGAATCCGGCCTTGACGACGCGGGCCAGGGCGAAGCCGACCACGGCCGCGACGCCAATCGCGACGCCCGGGCTCTTGCGGACCGCGTCGGTGACGGTCTCGTAGATCTCGTCGACTTCCTTGTTGCGGATCGTGTCCGCAAAGCCCGAAACCGCGTCCGACGCGCGGCGGGCATATTCGCCATAGTCGCCGCCCAGGCGCTCATCGATCGTGTCGGCGGTATCGGCGAACACGCGCGAAAGCTCCTCGAGGGCGTCGGTCGCGCGGCTCTTGCCGGTGTCGGCGAACTCGCGGACGCGGCCGCCGGCCTGGTCGCGGAGCGCATACGCCTGACTCTTCAATTGGTCGACGACGTTGCCGCCGGTGTCGTCACCGCCCGATTCGCTGCCGCCACCGCCGGTGTTGCCACCGCCGCCTGTGTTGCCGGCACCGGCGACGAACCCACCGCCGGGCTGCGCGCTCGCGGCGGTGCCGCTTCCGATCGTGCCGCCGCCAGTTTCGTTGTCATCGTCGTTGCCGAACCCGCGGCCGCCGTCGCCGTTGGTCTCCATGGCGCCATTGATGATGTGGTCGGTCCCTTCCGGGAGCTCGTTTTCGCGAGGAGGCATGATCCGTTTCTCCAGCTGTTTCTCGTGATCCGTTACGGGGCCAAACCGGCAAGACCACCCGGTCGTTCCGGATGAGTGCAACGAAAGTTGCGTCAGCGGCTCTGCGCCGATAAGCGGCCAACACATTCCATATAGTTCATGACGAGGCCGTAACAATGACCGCCATCCTCGACGTCCACGCCCGCCAGATCCTCGACAGCCGCGGTAATCCGACGGTCGAGGTGGAGGTGATTCTCGAGGATGGCAGCAGCGGCCGTGCCGCGGTTCCGTCCGGCGCCTCGACGGGCGCGCACGAAGCAGTCGAGAAGCGCGATGGCGACAAGTCAAAATATTTCGGAAAGGGCGTCACCCAGGCTGTCGAATCGGTCCGTGGTGAGATCGCCACGGCGATGAACGGCCTCGAAGCCGAGGATCAGAGCGAGATCGACGCGCTGCTGATCGAGCTCGATGGGACCGAGAACAAATCGCGGCTCGGGGCCAACGCGATCTTGGGCGTCAGCCTGGCCGTCGCCAAGGCCGCTGCGGATGCGCGGGGCCTGCCGCTCTACCGCTATGTCGGGGGCGTCTCCGCGCAGGTGCTGCCGGTGCCGATGATGAACATCGTCAATGGCGGTGCCCATGCCGACAATCCGATCGACTTCCAGGAGTTCATGGTGATGCCGGTCGGCGCGCCGACACTGGGGGAAGCAGTGCGCTGCGGTGCCGAGATCTTTCATACGCTGAAGAAGCGCTTGCACGCCGCCGGCCTCGCCACCGCGGTCGGCGATGAAGGCGGCTTCGCGCCGAACCTTGCCTCCGCCCGCGCCGCGCTGGACTTCATCATGGAGTCGGTCGAGGAGGCCGGGTACAAGACGGGCGATGACGTCGTGCTTGCGCTCGATTGCGCCGCGACCGAATATTTCCGCGACGGCGCTTATCATCTGGACGGTGAGGGCAGCGTCCTCTCGCCCGCCGAGATGGTCGATTATCTTGCCGCGCTCGCCCGTGATTATCCGATCCTCTCGATCGAGGACGGCATGGGCGAAGACGATTTGGAGGGCTGGAAACTGCTGACGGATCGTCTCGGCAGTTCGGTCCAACTGGTCGGAGACGACCTGTTCGTCACCAATCCCAAGCGTCTGACAATGGGCATCGAGCGGGGCCTGGCCAACTCGCTGCTGGTCAAGGTCAACCAGATCGGTACCTTGTCCGAGACGCTCGAGGCCGTCTCGACCGCGCAGCGGGCGCGGTACACCGCGGTAATGTCGCACCGTTCGGGCGAGACCGAAGACACGACCATCGCCGACCTCGCGGTCGCCACCAATTGCGGTCAAATCAAGACCGGCAGCCTCGCCCGCTCGGACCGGCTCGCCAAGTACAATCAGCTCATCCGGATCGAGGAAGAGCTGGGTGGGATCGCGCATTATGCGGGGCGTGAAATCTTCGCCTCGCTGCGCCGCTGAGGCCACATTCGGCGGGGGCTGCCGTGCGGATCGCGGCGGCAGTCCCCAACTCGGCGCAAGCGCGGGGCCAAAGGTCGGTATTTTCCCGTAAAGCTGCGCAAAAGACTTGATTCGCAGAGCTTTTCCTGATTCTGTGAGTTCATGAAGTCAGTCGGAAGAAATACGGTCGAAACGATCCGCCGCGCGGCATTGCCGGCGCTTGCGATTTTGATCATCGCCAATTTTCTCGGCTACGCGGTGATCGGCGCCAACGGCATCTTGAGCTGGGGCGATTACCGCCGTCTGAAGCAGGAACGGCAGGTCGAGCTTGCCCAGCTGGAGGTCGAGCGCACCCGCCTCACCCAGCGGACCGCGTTGCTCGATCCCAAGAATGTGGATCCGGATCTCGCCGACGAGATGATCCGACGGGAGCTCGGCCTCGTTCGGCCCGACGAAGTCATCATCCCCATCAAGGACTGAGATCGGTCCACATCGTTTCCGCGTGTCGCGGGCTCGCCTGAGCCCGCTTTTCCGCGCCTTCCGGCCGTGCCGTAGCGACCGGCGCCAGCACACGTTGCGCACCGGCACGTTTGCCGCCATAGAGCCCGCACCCCAGACGGACCCCTAAGGACAGGATAGCTCCACAGTGGCCAAGGCAGCAACGCGCGCCAGCGACGACACCGGTTCACCTCCCCCGCCAACCCACAATCGTGAAAGGCCTCCCGAGCCGCAGCGCCACCAGGCGAGCCGCGAGGAACTGCTCGAATATTATCGGCAGATGCTGCTCATCCGCCGCTTCGAGGAGCGGGCGGGGCAACTGTACGGCCTCGGGCTGATAGGCGGTTTCTGCCACCTCTACATCGGCCAGGAGGCGGTCGCGGTCGGCCTGCAGTCGGCGATGGAGCCCGGCAAGGATTCGGTGATCACCGGCTATCGCGATCATGGTCACATGCTCGCCTACGGCATCGATCCGAAGGTGATCATGGCGGAGCTCACCGGACGCGCTGCGGGCATTTCCCGCGGCAAGGGCGGGTCGATGCACATGTTCAGCGTCGAGCATAAATTCTACGGCGGCCACGGGATCGTCGGCGCCCAGGTCAGCCTCGGCACCGGCCTTGCCTTCCAGCACAAATATTCCGGCGACGGCGGCGTCTGTCTTGCCTATTTCGGCGACGGTGCGGCCAACCAGGGCCAGGTCTATGAGAGCTTCAACATGGCCGAGCTTTGGAAGCTTCCGATCATCTACGTGATCGAGAACAACCAATATGCCATGGGCACCAGCGTCAATCGCGCGTCCGCCGAGGACCAGCTCTATCGACGCGGCGAAAGCTTCCGGATCCCTGGCCTTCAGGTCGACGGCATGGACGTGCTTGCCGTCCGCGGCGCCGCCACAACCGCGCTCGATTGGGTGCGCTCCGGCAAGGGCCCGATCCTGCTCGAACTCAAGACCTATCGCTATCGCGGCCACTCGATGTCCGATCCGGCCAAGTACAGGTCGCGCGAGGAAGTCCAGTCGGTCCGTGACAAGTCCGATCCGATCGAGGCGGTGAAGCGCGAGCTCGCCGCGGCCGGTGTCAGCGAGGAGGAGCTCAAAAAGCTCGACTCCGACATCAAGAAGATCGTCACGGAAGCTGCCGATTTCGCCGAGCAGAGCCCCGAGCCGGAAGCTGCCGAACTCTACACCGATGTACTGGTAGAGACCTACTGATGCCGATCGAACTGAAGATGCCCGCTCTCTCCCCGACGATGGAGGAGGGAACCCTTGCCAAGTGGCTGGTGAAGGAGGGCGATAGCGTCACCTCCGGCACCATCCTGGCCGAGATCGAGACCGACAAGGCCACGATGGAGTTCGAGGCGATCGACGAAGGCGTCGTTGCCAAGATCCTCGTCGCCGAAGGCGCCGACGAAGTGAAGGTCGGCACGGTCATCGCCATCCTCGCGGCCGAGGGCGAAGATGCCGTCAATGTCGCCGGGGCTGCCCATGAGGGCGCGAGCGGCGGCCAGGCGGCCGACATCGCAGCGTCGCCGGCCGAGGAGGCGCAGGCCCAGCAGGCGACGGTGAGCACGCGTCCGAAGAAGGGCGAAGCGCCGGCCAGCCTGCAGGTGGAACCGGAGGTGCCGGAAGGCACGGAGATGGTCCGCCAGACCGTCCGGGAAGCGCTTCGGGACGCGATGGCCGAGGAAATGCGCTCCGACGATCGCGTGTTTGTGATGGGCGAGGAAGTCGCCGAATATCAGGGCGCCTACAAGGTTACCCAGGGTCTGCTCGAAGAGTTCGGCGATCGACGGGTGATCGACACGCCGATCACCGAATATGGCTTTGCCGGCGTCGGCACCGGTGCGGCGATGGGCGGACTCAAGCCGATCATCGAGTTCATGACGTTCAACTTCGCCATGCAGGCGATCGATCACATCATCAACTCGGCCGCCAAGACCAATTACATGTCCGGTGGCCAGATGCGCTGCCCGATCGTGTTCCGCGGCCCGAACGGCGCCGCTGCGCGCGTCGGCGCCCAGCACAGCCAGAATTACGGTCCGTGGTATGCAAGCGTGCCTGGCCTGATAGTCATCGCGCCCTATTCGGCGGCCGACGCGAAGGGGCTGCTCAAGGCGGCAATCCGCTCCGAGGATCCGGTGGTCTTCCTCGAGAACGAATTGCTTTACGGCCAAAGCTTCGAGGTTCCCAAGCTCGACGATTATGTCCTTCCGATCGGCAAGGCGCGGGTTGCGCGCGAGGGCAAGGACGTCACCCTCGTCAGCTATTCGATCGGCGTCGGAGTGGCGCTCGACGCTGCGACCAAGCTTGCCGAGGACGGGATCGAAGCCGAGGTGATCGACCTTCGCACCCTGCGCCCGCTCGACAAGGAAACCGTGCTTCGCTCGCTCGCCAAGACCAACCGCATGGTCTGCGTCGAGGAAGGCTGGCCGGTCTGCTCGATCTCTGCCGAGTTGATGGCGACCGCGATGGAAGAGGGGTTCGACGATCTCGATGCGCCGGTTCTCCGCGTCACCAATGAGGACGTGCCGCTGCCTTATGCCGCCAATCTCGAGAAGATGGCGCTGATCGACATCGATCGCGTCGTCGCGGCCGCGAAAAAGGTCTGCTACCGCTGATCCGCAGGAGGGGGCGGCGACGCCCCCTCTGCAATGCCAGGAGCGCGCGATGGCAGAACTCGACCGCGACCGCGTCCTGGCGCTCAGCTACATTCCTGCCGCCCGACGGAGCGCCGTCGAGGCGCTTTGGCAGCTGGATCTGGCCCTCGGCAATGCACTCTCCGGCGGCCGGGAGCCGCTGATCAGCCAGATCAAGCTCGCCTGGTGGCGCGAATCGCTCGAGAAGCTCGATCGCCAGCGTGCCCCCGCCGAACCCGGTCTGCAATCTGCCGAGACCTTTCTCTTGCCGAACGGCATCAGCGGCGCCGAGCTCTCCGCGATGGAGGAGGGGTGGTCGGTGCTGCTGACCCCTGACGTGCTCAGCGAGGAAAATCTCGCCCTCTACGCCGCGGCGCGCGGCGGCCGGCTGTTCCGCTATACGGCCCGATTGCTGGGCGAAAGCGCTGATGCCCGGATGGAGAGCGCCGGCGAAGCCTGGGCGCTGATCGATCTCGCGCGGCACAGCGCTAATCAGCCCGATGCCGATGCGGCCGTCGCCGGCGCACGGGAACGGCTCCGGCGGCTTAGCTGGCCCTCGCGCCTGCGGCCGCTCGGCATGCTGGCTTCGCTCGCCGCGCGCGATGCGGAGATCGATCGGCCGCGCTGGGAAGAGCAAGGGGCACCACGACGCATGCTTCGGATGCTACGTCATCGTCTCACTGGTATTTGACCCCGTTTTGTTCTAGACTCGGTCGTGTCGTCCGATGCGGGCGGGTGTGAAGCGTGCTCCAGCGGGAGAAGAGCGATGCTTCGTTATGCGACCGGGACTGCCTCTGTCTTGCTTTTCCTCATTGCCGGCTTCTTCCTGTGGAAGAGCCAGGGCTCGGCGGAAAATCCGATCCCCAAGGCGCCCAAGGCTCTAGCGGCGCTCTCCGCCGCCGACCAGACGGAAGACGCACGCGGCGACGAACCGGCCGCAACGCCACCGGCCGCAACCGAGACGAGCAAGGAAGAGAAGCGGTTCGCGCGCGCCGACAAGGACAAGGACGGCAAGATCACGCTCGAAGAACTGTACCTGCCGCGTCGCAAGGCGTTCGCCCGTCTCGACACCAACAGCGACGGTCGTCTGGCATTCGAGGAATGGTCCGCTTCAACCAACGAGAAATTCGGCGAAGCTGACAAGGACAGGTCGGCCTCGCTCAGCCCTGCCGAATTCGCAACCACGAAGCCCAAGACCAAGGCGAAACCGAAGGTCTGCGCCTGCTGACAAGGCCTTCGCCACTCGTTCAGGTTGGCGGGTCGGTGCCTTCAAGACCGCGCGTGTCGGGGCGGAACTTGGCGTGTCGTGGCAGTGTGTCGGCGGGGTCGAACCAGCCAATCCGACTTGCCCAGAAGATGTGGAAGCCCGGCACAACCGCGTTGGGATCATCGAGCGTCGCGACGCTGAAATCGACCGTCTCGGGCTGGTGATCGACCTCCATCGTGAACGGGGTCCCGCAGTCTCCGCAGAACCGGCGGAAGCCGAAGCTGGACGATTTGAAGGTCTTCACCCGGTCGGCTCCCTTGGTGAAGACGAGGTCGTCGGCGGGTACCGACGAGAAGACCATGGCCGGCGCGCCGGAGTTCAGCTGGCAGGTACGGCAGTGGCAATAGCCGGTATCGAAAGGTTCGCTCTCCAGCCGGTAGCGGACCGCTCCGCAAGCACAGCCGCCGGTCAGAAGGTCGTTCATGGCCAAGGGGTAAGCGGGCGCAGCAAGCGCGTCAATTGACTTGCCATAGGGCCAACCCTACATCGCCAGCAACGATTGCAAGGGGGGCGGCGCACTGCCGCGTCTTGCGCGTGGCCCGCATTCAAGAAGATTAGGATCGCCCATGTTTGGCGGATTTGCCAAAGCCATTTTCGGATCGTCCAACGATCGCTACGTGCGCTCGTTGCGCAAGATTGTCGACCGTATCAACGGGTTCGAGCCGACCATCTCCGCAATGACCGACGACGAGCTTCGCGGCCAGACGGTCATCTTCCGGCAGCGTCTCGCTGACGGGCAGGATCTCGACGACATTCTTCCCGAAGCCTTCGCCACCGTCCGGGAGGCCGGCAAGCGGGTGCTCGGCCAGCGCCATTACGACGTCCAGATGATTGGCGGCATCGTTCTGCATCGGGGCGAGATCGCCGAGATGCGGACCGGTGAAGGCAAGACTCTGGTCGCGACGCTCGCCACCTATCTGAACGCGCTTGAAGGCAAGGGCGTACACGTCGTCACGGTCAACGATTATCTTGCCCGCCGCGACGCCGACTGGATGGGCCAGGTTTATCGCTTCCTGGGTCTCACGGTGGGTGTGATCGTTCCAAACCTGTCCGATCACCAGCGTCGCCAGGCTTATGCGTCCGACATCACGTACGGCACGAATAACGAGTTCGGCTTCGACTATCTGCGCGACAACATGAAATATGATCGCGCGTCGCTGGTGCAGCGACCGTTTAACTACGCGATCGTCGACGAGGTGGATTCGATCCTGATCGACGAGGCGCGCACGCCGCTGATCATCTCCGGCCCGACCGACGACAAGTCGGAACTCTACAAGTCGGTCGATGCGGTCGTGAAGACGCTCGATCCGATCGATTACGAGGTCGACGAGAAGCAGCGCTCTGTCGTGCTCACCGAGGATGGTACCGAAAAGATCGAGCGGCTGCTCGAGGATGCCGGGCTGCTTTTCGGCTCCAACCTCTACGACTTCGAGAACACCGTCGTCGTCCACCACCTGAACCAGGCGCTGCGCGCGAACGTCATGTTCAAGCGCGACATCGATTACATCGTCAAAAACGACAAGATCATCATCATCGACGAGTTCACCGGCCGCATGATGGAGGGCCGACGCTGGTCCGAGGGCCTGCACCAGGCCGTCGAGGCGAAGGAGGGCGTCAATATCGAGCCCGAGAACCAGACGCTCGCCTCGATCACATTCCAGAATTATTTCCGGCTCTACCCCAAGCTTGGCGGCATGACCGGCACTGCGGCGACCGAGGCGGCTGAATTCTACGACATCTACAAGATCAACGTCGTCACCATTCCGACCCACGTCTCGGTGAAGCGGATCGACGAGGACGACGAATTCTACAAGAACCAGAACGACAAGTTCGCCGCGATTGCCAAGGCGATCAAGGAGAAGCAGGAGATCGGCCAGCCGGTACTGGTCGGCACGGTCTCGATCGAGAAATCGGAACTGCTCGCTGAATTCCTGCAGCGCGAAGGCGTGCGCCACGAAGTGTTGAACGCCCGCTATCACGAGCAGGAAGCCCATATCGTCGCCCAGGCTGGCCGCCTCGGCGCCGTGACGATCGCGACCAACATGGCAGGCCGCGGCACCGACATCCAGCTCGGCGGCAACGTCGAGTTCCGGGTCAACGACGAGCTGTCGGACATGGAGGAGGGGCCCGATCGCCACGCAGCGGTCGAGCGGATCAAGCAGGAAGTTCAGGAGGAGAAAGCGCGCGTGCTCGCCGCCGGCGGTCTGTTCGTCCTCGGCACCGAGCGGCACGAAAGCCGCCGCATCGACAACCAGCTGCGCGGCCGTTCGGGCCGCCAGGGCGATCCGGGGCTCAGCCGCTTCTACCTCTCGCTCGATGACGATCTGCTGCGCATCTTCGGCCCACAGACGATGTTCGCGCGCCTGATGAACAAGAATCTTGAGGATGGCGAGGCGATCGTCAGCCCCTGGATCTCCAAGGCAATCGAGACCGCGCAGAAGAAGGTCGAGGCACGCAACTACGACATCCGCAAGCAGGTCGTCGAATATGACGACGTGATGAACGATCAGCGCAAGGTGATCTACGAGCAGCGCTCCGACATCATGGACGCGGACACGATCGGTGACGTCGTCGAGGACATGCGCGCGGAGACGGTGAACGCGATCGTTGGGGAGGCCTGCCCGCCCAACACCTATCCCGAACAATGGGATATCGCCCACCTGAAGACGCGCATGCTCGAAGTGTTCGGCCTGGAGCCGCCGGTCGAGGAGTGGATGCAGGAAGAGGCGATCGATCCGGAGATCTTCGTCGAGCGCATCCAGGCGATGGCCGCTGCGCAAATCGAGGAGAAGAAGGCGACGATTCCGACCGAGAGCTTCATCCAGGTCGAGAAATCGATCCTGCTCCAGTCGCTAGACCATCACTGGAAGGAGCATCTGGCGATGCTCGACGCGCTTCGCCAAGTCATCCATCTGCGCGCTTACGCGCAGAAGAAGCCGATCGACGAATATAAGCGGGAAGCCTTCCAGCAGTTCGAGCGCATGCTGATTGCGATCCGCGAGGACGTGACCCGCACCCTCGCGCTGGCGACCATCACCATGCCGGAGCCGGAGCCCGAATATTCGGACCTGCCGGACTTCATCACCCACCATATCGATCCGCTGACCGGCGACGATGACACGGCAGATATCGACGGGTCGACCGGCAACGTGTTGTCGCGCCTGCCGCCGCTTCAGATCGAGCGGCCGGAACTGCCCGCGGGGCTGGACCTTGCCGAAGCTCCGGTCAGCAGGAACGCGCCGTGCCCATGCGGTTCGGGTCAGAAATACAAGCATTGCCACGGCCAGCTCGCCTGAGCTGACGCCCCGGACAAGAGAAAGGGCCGGTGCGGGAAATCCCGCGCCGGCCCTTTTCCGTTTCAGTGCCTCGTCGGTAGCGGATCAGGCGACCTTGAAGCCTTCCTTGTTCATCAGCGCGGTCAGCCGCGAATTTTGATCGTCGGACATCAGCTTGCGGAAGGCGGGAAACACCTCATTCTCCTCCATCCGGATATGCTCTTCGATCATCGCGCGGAAGTCGCGCACCCGCGCCAGCCATTCCGGGCTGTTTTTCGGCATGGTCTCAAGCTCGTAGAGATAGGTTTTCACATAACCGTGCTCGGCCGTGAGCGCATCGGCATCATGGGTGCTGTTGGCCTGGCGGAGCGCCGGATAGATGACATTCTCTTCCTCGATAGCATGCTTGGTCAGCGCATATTTGAGCTTCATCAGCAGGTGCGAACGCATCATGGTCTGATTGTCGTCGGTGGCCTCGATCTTGTCGAAGATCGCCAGCGTCAGCGCATGTTCGGTCTTCAGGGCGTCGAACCAGTCACCGGTGGCGCCGCTCGTGAATTGCACGAACAGTTTCCGGCCGACATTGGCGGCGATGCCGACAGCGGCGCCGGCCATAGCTGCGCCGACGAGCACACCGGTATTGCCGCTGCCGAAGCCGAACGCGCCCTGATTCTCGCCATTGCTTTTGCCGCTCGTGCGCGACTTGCCGCTTCCCTTGGTTTCGCTCTTGGTTGCCATATGGCCCTCCTCGTAAATGTTGGCGCTGGAACCCGCAGGAGAGCGACAATGTTCCGGCTAGGGGAGGGCAAAGGATGACGCCGGAATGGATCAAGGAAACGAAGGCGGCGGCAAGCGGCGAGCCCAGAATCCAGGACTAGATCTCGCCCGGTCATGAAAAAGCCCCGGAAAACCGGGGCTTCTCTGTTCAACACCCTGAGTGCCTGGTGGCTCCGGCGGTAGGATTCGAACCTACGACCAAGAGATTAACAGTCTCCTGCGCTACCACTGCGCTACGCCGGAATGACCAGACCCTCAGGGTGTGGCGGGCCTATGCCGCAACTTTCCGGAGCGCGCAAGCCTGTGTTGTGCGGTTTTTTCAGACTGCGAATTGCTCCATCGTGATCCGTTCATCGAGGGCGTGATCGGGGTCGAACAGCAAGGTGAGTTCCTGGGTGCGGTCGACGCAGACCGTCACACGTTCGATCTCGCGGACCTCGCGCTGGTCTGCCACCGCCGATACCGGACGTTTAGACGGGTCGATGGCACGGAAGACGATGCTGAATTCATCGGGGATCAGCGCCCCGTGCCAGCGACGGGGCCGGAAGGGGCTGATCGGCGTCAGGGCGACCAGGTTCGAACCGAGCGGCAGGATTGGGCCTTGTGCGGACAGATTGTAGGCGGTGGAACCGGCAGGGGTCGCGACCAGCACGCCGTCACAGACCAATTGCGGCAGCACCACCCGGCCATTGACCGAAATCTCGATCCACGCCGTCTGGCGGGTTTCGCGCAGCAGCGAGACTTCGTTGATCGCGGGATGATCCACCCGGTCGCCGCGGATCGTTACCGCCTCCATGCGCAGTGGTGCGACCTTGAAGGCTTTGGCCACGTTCACGCGTTCGCGCAGCCCGTCAATCTGCCACTCGTTCATCAGAAAGCCGACCGTGCCGAGATTCATCCCGAACACCGGCAGGATACGCCCGCTGCGCAGCATCTCGTGAAGCGCGTGAAGCATGAAGCCGTCGCCACCCAGAGCGATGATCTGTTCCGCCTCCTTGAGCGGGACGAATGCGTAATGGCGCCGAAGCTCGGCCTCTGCTTCCTGTGCAGCCTCGGTGTCCGAGGCGAGAAGGGCGGTGGGTCTGTCCGCGGCGGCCGTCATCCTCGGCTTGGTAGGCCGTGCCGCCGCCTGCGGCAAGCAAAGCCTGCGAGATGGCGTCCTACCTGGCTACGAGCGTGGGGGTCTGGACTGTGCCAATACGAATCACAGTATCTAAACCGATTGTTGAGGCTCCCAGCCGAGAGTAGACCGGGCGCGGTGGATCAGATGCGGGCTAAGGAGGAGTTGAAAATGCGGCCTGCGGGCGGATCGGCGCCGCTGTTCATCCTTTCGTTCCGCCATCGCGACGAACTCACGGCTGCTGCGGAGCGGGCGGGCTGGCACCCGATCGCCGCACGGCGAGCCGACAATGCCGAGAGCCGCTTCATCGCGTCCGGTGCCCTCGTGGCGATCGTCGATGCCCGGGGTGCGCTGCGCGAGGGCCGAGAGGCGGTGCGCGCGCTTGCCGATTGCGCGGAGACCAATAGCGCCGCCTTGCTGGTTCTGCTGTCGCGCACCGACGAAGCCGCCCTCGACGATCTTTACGCGTCCGGTGCCACCCACTTCCTGGTCAGCCCGTTCACCGAGCCGCAATTGCTGCAAGCGGTGCAATTCGCCGGGCGTTTCGCGGAGAGGGTAGGCGGTGGCCGCGCCAGGCGAAGGACCGATGAACCCGGGACGACGCGTCAGCCGAATTCATGGCGCTGGCAGCCGGGTTCCGGAACGGTCGAGCTCAGCCCCGCGCTCGCGCGCCGCGCTGGGCTCGGTGAGGAACAGGGGCGGCGCATCAGCCTTCTCGACCTGTTTCGCAAGCTCGATGCGGACGGACGAAAAGCGGCCAGAGGCGCCGTCGATCGGCTGCTCGCCACCGGGGAATCCACCGGCTTCGCCCACGCCGATGTTAGCGGCGGCGGTGTCCGTCTCGCGCATCGCTTGCGGGTCGAAGCGGATGGGGTGGTCGGGCAGACCGAGGCGATCGCGCCCGTCTCCCCGGGAGGCTTGGGCACACCGTCCCGCGACGCGATGACCGGCCTTCGTGATGCGCGGTCGGCGCGTGCCTGGATGGATTCGCAGCTGATCCGCGGCGAGGGGGATCCGGCGCTGGTCGTGCTGCTACTCGCGGTCAGCCGCTTCGATGCGATCAATGCCGCCTTTGGACGTGAGACCGGAGACGCCGTCCTCCAGGCCGCCGGTCGTCGCATCGAGCGTTTCGTTGATCCTGACGGTCGCCGGCGCCTCGTCGCCCGGATCGCAGGGGCGGAATTCGCGATACTGCTCGCCGCGCCGGCCAGCCTCGCGGAAGCCCGTTTTCTTGCCGGACAGCTGGTCGAGGCGATCGGCCGACCGTTCATGTCCGGCGACCACGTCGTCACCCTCGGCAGCCGCGTCGGCGTGGTCGCCGCCGAGGCGGGCGACGACGCTATGCGCCTCCTCCGCCGCGCCAGTGCCGCACTCGCCGAAGCGAAGGCGGCGGAAGCCGGGCCGGTCTGCGTGCTCGATGCCGATGCCGCCAGCGACAGCGCGCTCGGTGACCGGCTCGAGATCGATCTTCGCCGTGCGCTCGATCAGGACGAGATCGAGATCCTGTTCCAGCCGCAAGTCTCGATTGCAACGCGCCGCATTGTCGGTGCCGAGGCGCTGGCGCGCTGGCGGCATCCGCAATTCGGGGAGCTGGGAGCAATCACCCTGTTCAACGTTGCCGAGCGTTCCGACTATCTCGTCCAGCTCTCGGACCACGTGCAGCGCAAGGCGATTGCCGCAGCCGCGGCGTGGCCCGCCTCGCTCGGAGATCTTAGGCTTTCGGTGAACATCACGGCGGCCGACATCGTCCGGCCGAATTTTGCCGCTCAATTCGTCGAGATGGTCGATGAGACCGGCTTTCCCGCCGATCGTCTCACCGTGGAAGTGACGGAAAGCGGGCTGATCGAGGATCTGGCCAAGGCGGGCAATCTCCTTGCCCAGCTCCGCCAGAGTGGGCTCAGGATGGCGATCGACGATTTCGGAACCGGCTATTCGAGCCTTGCCTATCTCAAGGCCCTGCCGCTCGACTACCTCAAGATCGACAAGCGGCTGGTCGAGGACATCAGCGGCAGTGCCCGCGATCAGGTGGTGGTGCGCAGCGTCATCGACATGTCACGCTCGCTCGGCCTTGAAGTGATCGCCGAGGGTGTCGAAACCGAGGAGCAACTCGCGCTTCTCGCACAGGAAGGCTGCACGCTGTACCAGGGCTTCCTGTGCTCGCCGCCGGTCGATGCCGAAAGGCTGGCGATACTGGTCGAGGGCTGATGGCGACCAAATCGCTCAACATCGGCGGCCTCTGGATGGGAAGCTTCTCCTATCCGGCGCGCCGCGGCGTCACCACGCCGTTCCTCGCCCGGATCGAGGATGAGGGTGGCGCGCTGTCGGGCACGATCATCGAGCCGAATACCATGGGCCCGTCCAGCGACAGCCTGGAAGCCATCCTGTCCGGCAGCCGCCAGGGCCGCCAGGTCGACTTCACCAAGACCTACGATGGCGCCAGCGATGCCGCGCACGCGGTCGACTATGTCGGCCGACTCTCCGGTGACGGCAACACCATCAGCGGGGTCTGGAGCCTTGCCGATCTCGACGGCACGTTCGAGATGTACCGCGAGGCTGTGTGGGAAGAAAGGGTCGGACAGGAAGCGGAGGTGGTGAAGCTCTGACGCTCTGCTTGCGCTCAGTTGTTACGATGTAACATCATTGTATGGCGTTTATCGCAAAAGCCGGAGGCCTGATGTGCTCCTTTGCGGGCACCGCAATCCAGCTTTCCATATTGGTCGCCTCGTGGCCCTCGATAAGCCACTGCATGTGTTGGCTCTCGGATCCAGCCATGCCCGTCACCGTCCGCTGGAATCCGATGATCGACGCAGCAGAACATGGAGATGGGAGACCCGAGCAACAGCGCCTCTGCTCAAGAACTTCCATTCCGCTCCGGAACGTCACCCTGCAGTTCGCACCGCTTCCGCCCGGCTATGATCCATACGCTGTCCAAGACGACCCTCTGTTCGCCTGCGTGCACTTGGGCGGTTCAGAACGGCCACTCCAAGCGCGACTACTTGGCACTACCGGAAGTCCGGAAATGGATGGACGACTCATTGAAGCGGTCCGGCGTACCTGGCGCTTTGGTGGCGGTGAGGGAGAGCACGGATGGACCCGAGTTCGCGTCAGCGCAGGATATCATCGAGTGCCTTCAGTAATGCGCAGCGACTGAGTCGAATCATTTCGCCTCAGCCGACGATGCGTGCAAGTCCCTTTGACAGCTGCAGGGCGCCATTGATGCGCGAGGCCGGATCCGGCCAGTTGCGCGAGATCACGAGCTTGCTGTCGGGCCGCAGCTTGGCCGTGCCCTTAAGCCGTTGTACATAGGCGATCAGTCCTTCCAGATCGGGGAAGCGATCATTGTGGAAGTGGACGAGCGCACCCTTGGCGCCGACGTCCAGCTTGATCACCGAGGCGCGGCGGCAATTGAGCTTGATCTCGATGACCTTGAGCAGGTTGTCGGTCTCCTCCGGCAGCTTTCCGAACCGGTCGATCAACTCGGCGGCGAACGGCTCGAGTTCCGCGGCCGCCTCGAACTCGTTCATGCGTCTGTAAAGGCCCATCCGCAGATCGAGATCCGGGACGTAGGCCTCGGGTATGAGGATCGGCGCATCGACGGTAATCTGCGGCGAAAAATCGTCGCTGGGCTTCAGCTTGCCGCCGGATTTCGCCTCCAGGATCGCATCTTCCAGCATCGACTGGTAGAGCTCGAAACCGACTTCCTTGATGTGCCCCGATTGCTCGTCGCCGAGCAGATTTCCGGCGCCGCGAATATCGAGATCGTGGCTGGCGAGCTGGAAGCCTGCTCCGAGCGTGTCGAGATTGGCGAGCACCTTCAGCCTCTTGTCGGCCGCTTCGGTAACCGTCCGGGTCTCGCGGGTGGTGAAATAGGCGTACGCGCGGGTCTTCGAGCGTCCGACGCGGCCGCGCAGCTGGTAGAGCTGGGCAAGTCCGAAGCGGTCGGCGCGGTGAACGATCAGGGTGTTGGCCGAAGGAATGTCGAGGCCGCTCTCGACGATCGTGGTCGACAGCAGCACGTCATATTTCCGATCGTAAAAGGCGCTCATTCGCTCCTCGACCTCGGTCGGCGCCATCTGGCCGTGGGCGGCGATGAACTTTACCTCCGGCACCTCGTCCCGCAGGAACTGTTCGATGTCGGGCAGATCCGCCACCCGGGGCGCGACAAAATAGGCCTGCCCGCCGCGATAATGCTCGCGCAACAGCGCTTCGCGCAGCACCACCGGATCCCAAGGCATTACATAGGTGCGCACAGCCAGCCGGTCGACGGGAGGAGTCTGGATCACGGAAAGTTCGCGGAGCCCAGACATCGCCATCTGCAGAGTGCGCGGGATCGGCGTCGCAGTGAGAGTCAGGACGTGAACGTCCGCCTTCATCGCCTTCAGCCGTTCCTTGTGGGTGACGCCGAACCGCTGTTCCTCGTCGACGATGACCAGGCCGAGGTTGCGGAACTCGATCGATTTGGCGAGGATCGCGTGGGTGCCAATGACGATGTCGATCGTGCCGGCGGCAATCCGGTCCTTGGTCTCCTTCGCCTCCTTGGCCGTGACCAGACGCGACAGGCGCCCGATCTCGATCGGAAAGCCCTGAAAGCGCTCGACGAAATTGTTGTAATGCTGACGGGCGAGCAGGGTGGTCGGGCAGACCACCGCCACCTGCATTCCCGCCATTGCGGCGACGAAGGCGGCGCGTAACGCAACCTCGGTCTTGCCAAAGCCGACGTCGCCGCAGACGAGACGGTCCATCGGGCGGCCGGCTGCGAGATCGTCCACGACGTCGCCGATTGCACGTTCCTGGTCCTCGGTCTCCTCGTATGGGAAGCGGTCGACGAAGGCGGCGAAGCCGGTATCCGGTTCGGCCGTCGGGGCAGGGCGGAGAGCGCGTTCGGCGGCGGTTCGAATGAGCTCGCCGGCGATTTCCCGGATCCGCTCCTTCATCCGCGCCTTGCGGCGCTGCCAGGCTTCGCCGCCGAGGCGATCCAGGGTCACGCCATCGCTCTCGTTGCCGTAGCGCGAGAGGATGTCGATATTCTCGACCGGAACGTAGAGCTTGTCGCCGCCGGCATATTCGAGCGCGACGCAATCATGCGGCGACTTGCCGACCGGAATCTGGGTCAAGCCCTCGTAGCGGCCGATGCCGTGATCGGCATGGACGACGAGGTCGCCGGGCGACAGCGTGGCGAGTTCGCTGAGGAAGGCATCGGCCGACTTCTTGCGCTTGCGGCGCCGCACGAGGCGATCGCCGAGCATGTCCTGCTCCGTCAGCAGCGCGAGATCGGTGGTGGTGAAGCCGTGATCGAGCGGCAGCACGGCGAGCGCGACCGAGCCTTGTGCCGCCGCACCCTGCGCTTCCTGCCAATTGTCGACTTCGACCGCCTTCTTGAGGCCATGGTCGGCCAGCAGGCCTTTCAGTCGCTCGCGCGCGCCCACCGAGTAACTGGCGAGGACGACCTTCTTCTTGCCGCGGCGCAGCGAGGCGACATGCTCGACCACCGCTTCGTAGACGTTCAGGTTCTGCGATCGCTCCGGCGCGAAATCGCGGGCGCCGTCCACCTCGAAATCGAGCACGAGCGCGCTTTCGGGCTCATGGAAGGGTGTTGCGAGATGAAGCGGCCGATCGTCGATGATCGACTGCCATTCGCTCCGATCGAGATACAAGGTCTGCGGCTCGAGAGGACGATAGCTTCCCGGATCGGACGATTGGGCGCGGGTACGGTTCTGGTAATAATCGGCGATCGCCTCGAAGCGCGCATCCACCGCCCCGGCATCATGGGCGTCGCGGACGACGAGATCGTCGGCCGAGAGATGGTCGAACAAAGTCGCAAGCCGCTCCTCGAACAGCGGAAGCCAGTGATCGAGACCGGCTTGCCGGCGTCCGTCCGACACCGCCTGATAGAGCGGATCACCGGTTGCGGTCGCGCCGAACTTCTCGCGATAGCGGGAGCGGAAACGCTTGATGCTATCCTCGTCCAGCAACGCTTCGGAGGCGGGGAGCAGGGTGAAGCCGTCGACGCTGCCGCTGGTGCGCTGGGTGGCGGGATCGAAGCGTCGCACGCTCTCGATCTCGTCGCCGAAGAAGTCGAGCCGCAGGCCCTCGGTCTCGCCCGCCGGATACAGATCGACGAGGCCGCCGCGGATCGCATATTCGCCGGCATCCTGCACCGTGTCGGTGCGGTGATAGCCGTTGGCGGTCAGCAGGCCGGTCAGCTTCTTGAGATCGATGCGCTCTCCGGGCGCAAGCCGGGCAACGAGCTGGCGAATGCGAAAGGGGGTCAGCGTCCGCTGGGTCGCCGCGTTGACGGTGGTGACGAGCAGCTGCGGTTTGTCGCTCTTGTGCTGAAGCGCGTGCAGTGTTGCCAGTCGTTCCGACGAGGAACGGAGGGAAGGCGAGCTGCGATCGTAAGGCAGGCAATCCCAGGCCGGGAAGGTCAGCACGTCGAGCTCGGGCGCAAAATAGGCGGCGGCGTCGGCGATATGGCGCATCGCCGCTTCGTCCGGCGCAATGAAGACGGCGCGGCCTTTTGCGGCGCGTGCGAGATCGGCGGCGAGCCAGGGCAGGAATCCGGCCGGAGCGCCGGCCAGCGTGATCGGCCTGTCGGCCGAGAGAATGCGCTTCAGATCAGTCACTTATTCCGGGTGCTTTATATAGTTTATGATCCGCAGGCGGCGCATCATTTCGCCGTCGAACGCAGCTGGGGGCGGCGCGGTGCCGATCGCCCAGGCCATGATGTCGACGTCCTGCTCCTCAAGGAGAGTCTCGAACCAATCGATCTCGTGATCGTCCCAACTCTCGCCATAGGCGTCGAAGAAGCCGCCGATCAGCATGTCGGCTTCCTTGGTACCGCGATGCCAGGCGCGGAAGCGGAGACGTTTGAGGCGGGGTTCGCGATCCATGGGGTTCCATAGGAGAAAGTCCGCGCGGGCTTTCGGATCCCGATCGGCGTTGGTACGACGCCCATCTAGTTATGCGCCCCGATATTCTCAATCCGCTGTTCGCCGAAGTGGAGGCGCTGAAAGGCGTCGGCCCCGGTCTTGCCAAGCCGCTGAAGCGGCTGGGCCTCGATCGCGTCGTCGACATCCTCTTCCATCTTCCGGTCAACTGGATCGACCGCAAGAAAGTCGACACAATCGAGATGGCGGATGCAGGACGTGTGGTGACGGTCGAAGTGACACCGGTGGATTACCGCGCCAGCGGGGGTAGGGGGCCGTTCCGCGTGATCGCCCAGGACCGCGCCGGCAACGTGCTGACCCTCACCTACTTCAACAATCCGGGTTGGGCACGAAAGCAGCTGCCGCTCGGCGAGCCGCGGATCGTCTCGGGGCGGATGGACAGCTGGGGCACGGAGCTGCAGATGGTCCACCCGGATTATGCGCTTCCGCCCGAGGAGGCGACCGCTTTGCCCGAGCGCGAACCAGTCTACAGCCTGTCCGAAGGCCTGACAAACCGCCGCCTCGCCGACTTTGCCGGTCAGGCGCTCGCCCGCCTGCCGGAGCTCGAGGAATGGATCGAGCCGAGCGTGCTCTCGACCCGGGGCTGGCCCCGGTGGCAGGACGCGCTTTGCCAGGCCCATGCGGCTCCCGGTGCGGGTGGCGCGCGGGAGCGGCTCGCTTACGACGAGATCTTCGCCAATCAGCTCGCCCTGATGCTGGTGCGCGCCTCCTCGCGAAAGCGGCGCGGACAGCCGCTGAAGGGCGACGATCGGCTCCGCGGCGCGCTGAAGCTGCCTTATGCGCCGACCGGCGCACAGAGCCGCGCGATCACCGAGATCGAAGGGGACCTTCAGCAGGTCCAGCCGATGTTGCGCCTGCTCCAGGGCGATGTCGGGTCGGGCAAGACGCTGGTCGCCTTGATGTCGATGCTGATCGCGGTCGAGGCGGGTGCGCAGGCGGCGCTGCTGGCACCGACCGAGATCCTCGCGCGCCAGCATTTCGAGACGCTCGGCCGGCAGCTCGCCGGGCTGCCGGTCAACCTCGCCATTCTCACCGGTCGCGAGAAGGGGCGCGCCCGCGAGTCGACGCTGATGGGGCTCGCCGACGGATCGATCGACATCCTCGTCGGCACCCACGCAATCTTCCAGCAGGCGGTACAATATCGCCGTCTCGGCCTCGCCGTCGTCGACGAACAGCATCGCTTCGGAGTCGCCCAACGGATGATGCTGGCGAGCAAGTCGGAACGGCCGCCGCATCTGCTGGTGATGACGGCGACTCCGATCCCGCGCACCCTGACGCTCACCCAATATGGCGAGATGGACGTCAGCCGCCTCGACGAGATGCCGCCTGGGCGGCAGCCGATCGAAACCCGGGTGATGAGCTGCGATCGGCTGCCGGAGATCGTCGAGGCGCTCGGACGCCACATTCACGGCGGCGGTCAGGCCTACTGGGTCTGCCCCCTTGTCGAGGAGAGCGAGAATTCGGACCAAGCCGCGGCGGAGGATCGCGCCGAGACGCTGCGGATGCAATTCGGTGCCGGCCGGATCGGCCTCGTTCACGGCCGGATGAAGGGTCCCGAAAAGGATGCCGTCATGGCGGCGTTCCAGCGCGCGGAGATTTCCGTTCTGGTCGCGACGACCGTGATCGAGGTCGGCGTCGATGTCCCAAATGCGACCTTGATGATCGTCGAAGGCGCCGAGCGGTTCGGCCTTGCCCAGCTTCACCAGCTCCGCGGGCGTGTCGGGCGGGGCGAGGGGCGCTCGGTCTGTCTGCTGGTGCGCGGCAATGCGCTGAGCGAAACCGGCCGCGCACGGCTCGCGCTGATGCGCGAGACCAATGACGGTTTCCGCATCGCCGAAGAGGATCTCCGGCTCCGCGGCGCGGGCGAGATCCTCGGCACCCGTCAATCCGGCGAGGCCGTGTTCCGACTCGCCGGGCCCGAGCAGATCCAGGAACTCGCGCAGATGGCGAGCGACGATGCGCGGCTGCTCGTCGACCGCGACGGCGGCTTGGATGCGCCACGCGGCCAGTCGGCGCGGGTGCTGCTCTACCTGATGGAGCGGGACGCCGCGGTAGAGCTGCTGCGGAGCGGATGAGCCACGTCGATGAGGTCTTTTCCCCCCAGAACGGGAAGATCTGACTACCGCGTCAGGATGCCGTGCTTCTTCTTGCCGGCGGAAATGCGCACGTCCCGGACGACGGAAACCGGCCCGTCCTCGTCCACTTTCTCACCGTTCACTTTGGCGCCGCCCTGGGTGATCAGCCGCCGTGCTTCGTTCTTGGATCCGACGAGGCCGAGTCCGATCAGCGCGTCGACCAGCATGATCTCGCCCTCGACCTTGAGAGACGGCAGCGCCTCGCCGGCACTGCCTTCCTCGAAGGTCTTTCGTGCGGTCTCGGCGGCTTCCCGGGCCGCGCCCTCGCCATGCGCCATCGCGGTAGTGGCATCGGCGAGGATCTTCTTCGCCTCGTTGATCTCGCTGCCTTCGAGCCGCTCCAGCCGTGCGATTTCGTCCAGCGGCAGATCGGTGAACAGGCGCAGAAACTTGCCGACGTCGGCATCCTGGCTGTTCCGCCAGAACTGCCAGTAATCGTAGGGGCCGAGCTGATCGGCATTGAGCCATACGGCGCCGTTCACTGTCTTGCCCATCTTGCCGCCGTCGGCGGTGGTGATCAGCGGTGTGGTCAGGCCGTAGACCTGGGTGCCGTCTACGCGCCGGGCGAGTTCGATGCCGTTGACGATATTGCCCCACTGATCCGAACCGCCGAGCTGCAGGCGACAAGCCGCGCGGCGCGAGAGCTCGAGGAAATCGTAGCCCTGCAGGATCATGTAGTTGAATTCCAGGAAGCTCAGCGACTGCTCGCGGTCGAGGCGGAGCTTGACGCTATCGAAGCTCAGCATCCGGTTGACCGAGAAATGCTGGCCGATCTCGCGAAGGAACGGGATATATTCGAGCTTGTCGAGCCATTCGGCATTGTCGAGCATGATCGCGTCGCTCGGGCCATCACCGAAGGTCAGGAAGCGTTCGAACACGCGTTTGATGGAGGCGATGTTGGCGTCGATCGCCTCGCCCGTCAGCAGCTTGCGCGCCTCGTCCTTGAAGCTCGGATCGCCAATCTTCGACGTTCCGCCGCCCATCAGCACGATCGGCTTGTGGCCGGCCTGCTGCATGCGCCGCAGCATCATGATCTGAACGAGCGAGCCGACGTGGAGCGACGGCGCGGTCGCGTCGAAGCCGATATAGCCGGGCACGATCTCCTTCGCCGCGAGGGCATCGAGGCCTTCGGGGTCGGTCAGCTGGTGGATGTAACCGCGCTCGTCGAGCAGGCGAAGGAGATCGGAACGGTAGGTCATGGCCGCGCCGGTTAGCATGCGCTCCCGGCAACACAAAGGGGCAGCGAGGAGCGCGACGCACCTTGGCGCTTGTCCGAGCTAGCGCCATTTTCTACGCCGCGGCCATGACCCTTCGTCTCCCTCTTCTCCCGCACCCGGACACGCCCTGCGCCGCGGTGCGGACGATCGAGGTTGAACTGACACAGCTCGGCGCGCGCCGTTTTGCGCTTCGTTATGTGGTCAGCGGCAACATCGAAGCGATTGAGATGCCGCGCCACACCGCAGGCGCTTCCCGAGCCGATGAACTCTGGCGACACACCTGCTTCGAGGCCTTCCTTCGGGTTGGGGAGCGCAGATCCTACCATGAGTTCAACTTCGCGCCCTCCGGCGAGTGGAATGCGTACCGGCTTGCAGATTACCGGCAGGGCATGGTCCGCGAGCCTTGTGCAGAGGCTCCAGACATCACCACCATATCGGGGGGAGCAGTGCGGCCCGAAGAGCCGCCATTGTTGGTCCTCACCGCCACAATCGACCTGGAGCGGACGCTGCTGCCCACCGACTCGCCTTGGCACATCGGGTTATCGGCAATCATCGAGGAGCGGAACGGCACCCGTTCCTACTGGGCCTTGAAGCACCCGCCCGGCGAGCCGGATTTCCACCATCCGGATTGCTTTCACCTCGAACTTCCCGCAGCGAGGCCAGTATGAAATTTGGTATCGATCGCCTGCTCGCCGACCCGGAATTGCGCGCACCGTTGGAGGGAAAGCGGGTCGCGCTTCTCGCCCATCCCGCCTCGGTGACCGAGGACCTGCGGCACAGCCTCGACGCGCTCGCCGCGTGTCCAGGCATCAGGCTCAGCGCGGCCTTCGGGCCGCAACATGGGCTGCGCGGCGACAAGCAGGACAATATGGTGGAATCACCGGATTACAGCGATCCGGTTCTTAACATCCCGATCTTCAGCCTCTACGGCGAGGTGCGGCGTCCCACCGGGCAGTCGATGGGCACGTTCGATACGATTCTGATCGATCTCCAGGATCTCGGCTGCCGGATATACACCTTCATCACCACCCTGCTTTACGTGCTCGAAGCGGCGGCGGAGCACGGCAAGTCCGTGTGGGTGCTCGATCGGCCCAATCCCGCCGGTCGCCCGATCGAGGGGCTGACCTTGCGTCCGGGCTGGGAGAGTTTCGTTGGCGCCGGGCCGATCCCGATGCGCCATGGCCTGACCCTCGGCGAGCTCGGGCGATGGTTCATCGACACCAACAAGCTCGACGTCGATTATCGGGTGATCGAGATGGACGGATATCGTCCGGACGACGCCCCCGGTTTCGGGTGGCCGCTCGACGAGCGGATCTGGATCAATCCGAGCCCGAATGCGCCCAACCTGTCGATGGCGCGGTCCTACGCCGGCACTGTCATGCTCGAGGGCGCGACCCTTTCCGAAGGCCGCGGGACGACCCGCCCGCTCGAGATCTTCGGTGCCCCGGACATCGACGCACGTGCCGTCATCGCCGAAATGCAGCGTCTCGCCCCGCACTGGCTTCAAGGCTGCGCATTGCGGGAAATCTGGTTCGAGCCGACCTTCCACAAGCATGTCGGAACATTGTGTCACGGCGTCCACATCCATCCCGAAGGCCGCTTCTACGATCACCACGCCTTCCGCCCGTGGCGACTGCAGGCGCTGGCCTTCAAGGCCATTCGCCGGCTCCAGCCCGATTACGATCTGTGGCGCGATTTCCCCTACGAATATGAATTCGGCAAGCTTGCGATCGACGTGATCAACGGCGGACCGGCACTGCGCGAATGGGTCGACGACGCTGCAGCGGTTGCAGACGATCTCGATGCAATCACGACCCGGGACGAGCAGGCCTGGGCCGAGGCTCGCCGCCCGTATCTGCTGTACTGACGCCTGGTTCAGCTCTTTCGGCTGAGCGTCCGCGTCGCGTCGTCGAGACCGTCCAGGGTCAGCGGGTACATGCGGTCCTGCATCAGCGCACTGATCATCTGGGTGGACTGGGAATAGCCCCAATAGCGCTCGGGCGTCGGATTGAGCCACACCGCCGAGGGGTAGGTGGTGACCATCCGCTGCATCCAGACCGCGCCCGCTTCCTGGTTGTAATGTTCGACAGAGCCGCCGGGATGGCTGATCTCATAGGGGCTCATCGACGCATCGCCGACGAAGACGAGTTTGTAGTCGTGGCCGAACTTGTGAAGCACGTCCCAGGTCGGCGTGCGCTCGGCGAAGCGGCGGCGATTGTCCTTCCACACGCTCTCGTAAGGGCAATTGTGGAAATAGAAGAATTCGAGGTTCTTGAACTCCGAGGTGGCGGCAGAGAACAGCTCCTCGCAGACCCGGATATGCGGATCCATCGAGCCTCCGACATCGAGGAAGAGCAGCAGCTTGACCGCATTGTGCCGCTCAGGTCGCATGCGGATGTCGAGCCAGCCCCTGCGCGCCGTGCCATCGATCGTTCCGTCGAGATCGAGCTCGTCGGCAGCCCCTTCGCGCGCGAAGCGGCGCAGGCGGCGCAGCGCGACCTTGATGTTGCGGGTGCCGAGCTCAGTGGCGCTGTCCAGATTCCTGAACTCGCGCTTGTCCCACACCTTGAGCGCGCGGCCATGCTTGCCTTCGCCACCGATCCGGACTCCCTCGGGATTGTACCCTCCATGCCCGAAGGGCGAGGTGCCGCCGGTGCCGATCCACTTATTACCGCCCTGATGGCGTTCCTTCTGCTCCTTGAGGCGCTTCTTGAGCGTCTCCATGATCTCTTCCCACGACCCAAGCGACTGGACCTCTGCCATCTGCTCGGGCGTCAGGTAATGTTCGGCGATCTTGCGCAGCCAATCCTCGGGAATCGGCTGGGCGTCGGGCCCGTAATCGGCCTCCAGCCCCTTGAACACCTTTCCGAACACCTGATCGAACCGGTCGAGCAGGCTCTCGTCCTTCACGAAGGTGGCGCGGGCGAGATAGTAGAACTCCTCCGGCCGGGCGGCGATGACCTCGGCCTGCAGTGCTTCGAGCAGCGTGAGATGCTCCTTCAGGGAAGCGGCAATACCCGCCGCGCGGAGCTCGTCGACGAAGGAGAAGAACATGGCCTCGTTTCTAGGCGCTGCGATCCCAGCATGCCAGCTGTTCGCTGGTTAACGGCCTTTCAACATCTTCGAACTAAGCTGACGCCGAACCGGAGAAGTAGGGGGACCTGTGGCAAGTTCAGCGATCGAGGCGCCGGACGGGGATGCGATCAACATCGTGGCCCGCAATTGCGGCTCGCTGGCGATCGAATGCAGCGACGTTTCCGGCTATGTCGCCGGGGTCTCGGAGCGGATTTCGTCGAACCTGCGCACCCTCGATACGCTGGAGGAGGTCACCAGCCGGCTGTTGCTCGATCAGGCGCGAGTCGCCGAGTCGACCGATGAAGCCCGTATCCTCGCCGAGCAGGCGCGCGACAAATTGGGGCAGGGACGGGCGGCGATCGAGGATACGATCAACATCTTCAGTGGTCTCACCGAGCTCGTCGTCCAGCTCGGCGAGCGCATGGCCGGCTTCGCCGAAGCGATGAGCCGGGTCCAGAAGGTCTCGAGCAGCATCGAGGGCATCGCCTACAAGACCAACATGCTGGCGCTCAACGCCACCATCGAGGCGGCGAGGGCCGGAGAGGCCGGGCGCAGCTTCGCGGTGGTGGCTGCCGAGGTGAAGAAGCTCGCGCACGACACCCGCGCGGCAACCAGCGAGATCGCGGCGACCGTGGCTTCACTCACCCACGAGGCGGAGGCCGTCACCAGCGAGATCGAGACCGGGGTGGAGCGCAGCCGCGAGGCGCAGAGCGGGTTCGCCGCGATCACGACCACGGTCCGCGACGTCGCCGACATCGTTGCCATGGTCGATCGCCAGACCGATGGAATCGCCCAGTCTACCAGCCTGATCCAGCAGAGCGTCGACAGGGTGAAATCGGGCCTGTCCAACTTTGCGGCCGATGCGCGGGAAAATGGCGGGCAGCTTCACTCCGCACATGAGCGGCTGAGTCAGCTCGAGCGGTTGTCCGGAGACATGCTCGACCGGCTCGCCAGCTGCGGTGTTCGCATCGACGACACGCGCTACATCGAGCGGGCCCAGCAGGTGAACCGCGAAGTCGCGGCCCTTATCGAGGCTGCGTTGAAGCGGGCCGAACTCGCTACGGACGATATCTTCGATTTCGCCTATGTGCCGGTGCCGGGAAGCGACCCGGCGCAGTTTACCACCCGATTCAACGATTGGGCGGACGCCCACATCCGGCCGATCCTCGATCGCGTCAGCGCCGAGGACCCGCGCTACATCGGCTGCGTGATGAGCGACATCAACGGCTATCTGCCGACCCACGTCACCGATCGCTCGCACCCGCAGGGGGCAGACGTCGCCTGGAACACCAAGAACAGCCGCAACCGCCGGAACATGATGGACGATGCCACACGGCGTGCCGTTGCCAGCGACAAGGAAGCGATGTTGGTCACGTACCGCATCAATCTTGGCGAGGGCCGCTACCTCCCGGTGAAGAATGTGTTCGTTCCGCTGTACGTGAACGGTCGCCGCTACGGCAATTTCGAGCTCGCCTATCGCGACGAAGCGATGCGCCTCGAGTAGCGATTGATCCGCGCGTCGTCGATGCTGCCACACACCTTTGTTCCTACAACTTCGTGCCGCACGGGAGGTACCTGGGTGCGTGATCGCTGTCAGGCGAAGAGGCGCGTCGTTCCGTAGGTCAAGGCTGCGATGATCCCGGCAGCGGGCAGGGTCAGGAACCAGGCGACGACGATGTTGCCGGCAACGCCCCAGCGCACCGCGGATGCACGCCGGGCCGCCCCGACGCCCATAATGGCACCCGTGATGGTATGCGTAGTCGAGACGGGCACACCCAGCGATGTCGCCGAGAACAGCATGATCGCGCCGCCGGTCTCCGCGCAGAAGCCCTGGTGCGGGGTGAGCCTCGTAATCTTGGACCCCATCGTGTGCACAATCCGCCAGCCGCCCATCAAAGTGCCCAGGCCCATGGCTGCTTGCGCGGACAGCACGACCCAGAGCGGGACGTGGAATTCGCCGCTGAGATAGCCTTGGGAGTAGAGCAGGACCGTGATGATGCCCATGGTCTTTTGCGCATCATTGGCGCCGTGGCCGAGCGAGTATGCCGCGGCCGAGAGCAGTTGCAGGCGCCGAAAGGCGCGATCGGCAGTCTTGGCGGGCACCGGGCGCGCGATCCATGAGGTCAGCGCGACGAGCAGGATGGCGACCACCATCCCGAGCATAGGCGACAGGAAGATCGCGACCGTGGTCTTGATTACGCCGGACGACACCACAACGGCAGTGCCGGCCTTGGTTATGCCGGCGCCGAGCAGCCCGCCGATCAAGGCGTGGCTGGACGAGGATGGGATGCCGAGCGCCCAGGTGATCACGTTCCATGCGATCGCGCCGGTCAAAGCCGCGAAGATCACGGCCGGATCGATGATGCTGGCATCGACGATGCCTTTGCCGATCGTCTCGGCGACGTGGAGGCCAAAGAACAGAAACGCGATGAAGTTGAAGAAGGCGGCCCACATCACGGCCAGCTGGGGCGACAGTACGCGTGTCGAAACCACCGTGGCGATCGAATTGGCGGCGTCGTGGAGCCCATTGATGAAATCGAACGCAAGCGCGATCGCAATAAGGGCGACGAGCAGCGGAAAGGCGAGAGTGGCGGTCATCATCCGCTCAGGCGTGGTCGATCACGATGCCTTGAATCTCGTCGGCGACGTCCTCCAGCCGATCGAGCACGCGCTCCAGATGGCTGTAGACCTCGCGCCCGACGAAGAAGACCATCGGCGCCGTTGCATTCGCTCGATACAGCGCCTTCAAACCCTGCTCATGAAGGTCGTCGGCCCGTCCTTCGAGGTGGACGATCTGCTCCGTGAGTTCGTGAAGCTGCTGGGCATTCTTGCCGATGTTGCGAAGCAACGGCACCGCTTGCGCGACCAGCCGCGCGGCATCTGCGGCAAGCGCCGAGATTTCGCGCATCTCGGGCTCGAAGCTGGATACCTCGTAGAGCGTGATCGCCTTGGCGGTTTGCCACATTTCGTCGACGGAATCGTCCATGGAGGAAATGAGGCCGGTGATCGCGCTGCGATCGAAGGGCGTGATGAACGACCGGCGCACGGCGACAATGACGTCGCGGGTGACATCGTCGGCCCGGTTCTCGTGCGCGCCGATTGCTTTGCATGAGTCGGCAACCGGAGTCTCGCCGGTGAACATCCTTACCATCGCGTCGGCACCGGCGACGATCGTCTCCGCATGCTGTGCGAAGAGATCGAAGAAACGTTCCTCCTTGGGCATCAGCCGCTGGAATGCCTTGAGCATGCATTATCCCCGTTGAATGAGCGGGCGCCTAGCAGAGGCGCAGGGGCTTAGCAAAATGCCGCGTCCAGGCGGCGGAGGAGTGCCTGCAGATCGGGTTCCTGGACGGCATCGGCTGCCTCGTCGAGCGCGAACCAGCGGCGCTCGCGCTCCTGCGCCTCCGGCCAGGATTCGAGCTCCTCCTCGACGACCATGCGGAACAATTGAACGTCCGTGAGAACGCCGGCGCCATTCTTGCGCTTCTTGGTATAACGATAGCTGCCGAGCGGATCCGCTGCCACCACGCCGCGCACGCCCGCTTCTTCGAACGCTTCCTGAGCGGCCGAGGCGGACGGAGACAGGCCGCCGATCGGGTTGCCGCGCGGAACTACCCACCGGCGAGTCTCGCGCGAGGTAATCAGGAGCACGCGCAGCGTTCCCTGTTCCACCCGCAGCGGCACGACTCCGTATTGGGTCGGCACCGAATCCTCTCCGTCCATTTTGTTCTTATGCAACAAAATGAACTGCGGAACGATCCGCACGCGTGCGAAACCATCTCCGGCCCCCTTCGGGGCCTATCGGACACCGCCGTTGTCACGCGAATCGAGCGCCGGGCTGGGAAGGTCAGCAACCTGGCGCCTGCCGTCGATGACGATCGGGGAGGCCACCGATGGAACGCCCCCCAGATCGAGGCGGAGGCCGCGAGCAATGACCTGAGGATCGGCGAACACGTCGGCCACCGAGTTGATCGGACCGGCAGGAACGCCCGATGCGGCGAGCGCCGTCAGCAGTTCGTCCTTGCCGCGCTGAAGCAAGGCTGGGGCGAGAGCGGCGGTGAGCGCGTCGCGGTGGCCGACCCGATCGGCGTTGGTGGCGAAGCGCAAATCCTCGGCGATTGCGCCGAGGCCGAGAAGAATGCAGAGCCTACGGAATTGCCCGTCATTGCCGACCGCTACAATCACCCAGCCGTCGCGAACCTGAAAGGTTTGATAGGGCGCAATGTTGGGATGGCTATTGCCGAGGCGCCGCGGCGTCTCGCCCGAGACCAGATAATTCATTGCCTGATTGGCGAGCACGGCCACCTGGGTGTCGAGCAGCGCCATATCGATATGACAGCCGCGGCCGGTCGCCGCGCGTCCATGAAGCGCTGCGAGGATCGCGTTCGAGGCATAGACGCCGGTGAAGATGTCGGCAAAGGCAACGCCGATCTTTTGCGGCTCGCCTGTCGGATCGCCGGTCAGGTCCATGATTCCGCCCATTCCCTGAATCATGAAATCATAGCCGGCGCGCGGCGCGTATGGCCCGTCCTGGCCGAAGCCGGTAATCGAGCAGTAGATGATCCGCGGGTTCAGGGCCGCCACCGATGAGTAGTCGAGACCGAACTTGGCAAGGCCGCCAACCTTGAAATTCTCGATCAAGATGTCGGCCTCCGCGGCGAGCGCACGTACCTGTTCGCGACCCTCCTCGCTCTCGAAGTCGATGGCATATGAGCGTTTGCCGCGGTTGCAGCTGTGGAAATAGGCGGCGCTACCGTCGCTCTCCACGAAGGGTGGTCCCCATCCGCGGGTATCGTCACCGCTCCCCGGACGCTCGACTTTGACGACTTCGGCGCCGAGATCCGCGAGCAGCTGCCCGGCCCAGGGGCCCGCAAGGATGCGGGCGAGCTCGAGCACGCGCAAGCCGGAGAGCGGCTTGTCCATCAGAAGGCGGAAATGCCGGTAATTGCGCGTCCCAGGATAAGCCCGTGAACGTCGTGGGTGCCTTCGTAGGTGTTGACCGTTTCCAGATTGGCCGCGTGCCGCATGATCTGAAACTCGGCTGAGATGCCATTGCCGCCGTGCATGTCGCGGGCGACACGAGCGATGTCTAGCGCCTTGCCGACATTGTTGCGCTTGATCAGGCTGATCGTGTCCGGAATCAGCTCACCGTCGTCCATGCGCCGGCCGACCCGGAGGGCGGCTTGGAGCCCCAGGGTGATCTCGGTGATCATGTTGGCGAGCTTCAGCTGCACCAACTGGGTGGCGGCGAGCGGACGGCCGAACTGCTTGCGGTCCAGCGTGTAGGTGCGGGCGGCATGGAAACACGCCTCGGCGGCGCCCATCGCGCCCCAGGCAATGCCATAGCGCGCCCGATTCAGGCAGCCGAACGGACCTTTGAGCCCGCTGACGTTGGGAAGCAGATTCTCCTCCGGCACCTCGACACCGTCCATCACGATCTCGCCGGTGATCGACGCACGCAGGGACAGTTTCTGGCCGATCTTGGGCGCCGACAAGCCTGCCATGCCCTTTTCGAGGATGAAGCCGCGGATCGCGCCATCATGCGCATCCGATTTGGCCCAGACGACGAACACGTCGGCGATGGGAGAATTGGTGATCCACATCTTGGCACCGCTGAGCCGATAGCCGCCGTCCACTTGCTCAGCCCGGGTGCGCATCGAACCGGGATCCGATCCGGCGTCGGGCTCGGTCAGCCCAAAGCAGCCGATCCATTCGCCGCTGGCGAGCCTAGGCAGATATTTCCGTTTCTGCGCGTCCGATCCGTAGGCGTTGATCGGGTGCATGACGAGAGAGGATTGTACCGACATCGCCGAGCGATAACCGCTGTCGACGCGCTCTACGGCGCGGGCGACAAGGCCGTAGCTGACGTAGTTGAGACCGGCGCCGCCATAATCGGTGGGAACCGTCGCGCCGAGCAGCCCGAGCTCGCCCATCTCCGACATGATGTCGCGATCGAATCGCTCCTCGAGATAGGCCTCGGTCACGCGCGGTTGCAGCCGCTCCTGCGCGTAGCCCTCGGCAGTGTCGCGGACGAGCCGCTCCTCATCGGAAAGCTGCGCATCGAGCGCGAACGGATCGGCCCAGTCGAAGCGGCCAATGGCGGGATCGGACATTCGGGTTCCTTGAAGGAAAGGATTGATTGCTCCACCCCTTCGCGTTTCGGTGAGCCGATGTCTACTGCGAAGCCGTTTCCACGGCCGGTTCATCGTTGTCCGGCAGCGGCGTCTTGCTTCTACCTCGTGCCTGGCGGAGCATCGCGCTTGCGGCCTTCGCCAGGCCTTCATTGTGGGGAGAGGAGGCGAGGGGAAGGAGCAGCGCTTCCGCATCCTCGAAGCGCCCGCGCATGATCAACAGGCTCGCTGCGTTGACCGAGAGCTCGTCTACCTGTGGCGCCAGTTCCTGCGCAAGCAGCACGATCTCGGCCGTATTGTCGCTGTCGAAGCGGCGATCCGTGCGCAGGCTCTCGGCATAGCGGGCGAGGGTGGGGAAATGATATTCGTCGGCCTTGTGGGCGCGAACGAACCATGTTCGGGCGGCCTTGTAGTGGGGTGCAGGATCCTGGTCTTCGGCGCGCGCGTCGAGGACGTGTTTCATGCCGCGCAGATAGAGCAATTCCACGTCGGATGCTGCCGTCTTCAGCAGTCCGTCGAGCAGCGCTGCGCCCTTGTTGCGATCACCGTACAGCGTTTCGGCTTCGGCGAGGACTCGCTGCGCGTAAGGATCGGACGGGAACTTGGCGGCCTCGGCGCGAACCCGGGCCAGGAGCTGCGGTGCGTCCTGGTCGCGAATACCCACATGCATCGCCGCTTCTCTAAGCAGCAGGTCCTCGGCTGCCGCGGGCAGCGTCGTGATTGCAACCTTCGGCTGCACTGCGGCGCTCGCCCGTGTCCGAGTCGTGTAGGTCATGCCTTTGCGGGCATAGGTCTCGAGTGCGCGCCCGAACGCCTTCACCTCGCCGAACTGGGCCATGAAGGCTGCCTTTGGCTCCTCGCCCTTGACCAGCGCATTGATGTAGGCCTTGAATTTGGCGGCTCGGCCGGCATCGCGGAGCATATAGTGGGCGATGAGCCAGCTCTGCGCATAGAAGGACGCGGCTTCGGGGCCTTTGCGGGGCGGACGTGCGAACAGGATCCGCTCCGTCGGCAGCCAAGTTGTACGCCCGAGCCACGCCGCACGGCCTTCGCTCGGCCAGCCATATTCGATGGTCTTCGGCTTGAACCGGGCGGTCATTACATATTCCGCGAACCCTTCCACGTACCAGGCCGGGTACGCGGTCGGCCGGTACTGCATCATGAAATGATGGGCGATTTCGTGGAAGAGGATGTGGTTGTCTTCATCGGCCCAGCTTCCGGCCCGCTCATCGACAAAGGCGGCAATGCCGGAGGACGACGCCGTGTAGAAGCCGCCAACGTTCGGACCCATGTCGCGAACTGTCTTGAGTTCGCCGGCGCCCCGAACAAGGTAGACAGGCAGCTTGTTCGGGGAGGCAGGATCATTGACCCCGGTCAATGCGCGCAGGAAGCTTTGATAATCTTCCAGCAGGCTGATCTGCTCCCGAAGCTTGCCTTCATTGGCTTGTCCGTAGAGAATGAAGTTCTCGCTCTCGGCTTTCTTCCACGTTGCGGGAGCCTGCTCCGCGGCAAGGATGGCGAGCAGCAGCGCAGCAAGCCCGCGCCACGTCTTGTTCTTCATTATCGGCCCCTCCCCAATAACTTAGGGGAGGCTAATGTCACCCGGTGCGCCGCGCAAGAGCAATGGCGATTAATCTGGCTCCGACATTTCGGCACGCCTAACTGGCGTGTCGGGCGCCCTCGCGCACGACGGTCAAGGCACAGGCGCGCCCTTGTTGGCCAGGGCATCGGCGATCGCTCCCTTGAGTTGCGATACCGTCAGCCGCCCCTCGAGGTGCGCCTGGATCTCTCCCGCACCGTACCGCTCGCTTCTGAGCTGCGATTTCAAATCCTGAACGCTCCTGCAGCGGCCCGAACGGGCCAATTCGAAAGCGCGCACGACGAGGCTTGGACGGTCCACCGAAATCCTCTCCACTCAGCTCCAGGTGAGTGGTAGAGCAGCGCTGAGCGGAATGCCTTAACCTGCATTGGCCGTCCGCTCCGTTCGAAGCTCAACGGTCGCTGAGCGCCGCGAGCTCTGGCGAGTTGGTGCGTTTTCACGCACGCAGGCATGTTGGAGCGGCAGCGGCTAGAGAATCCGCTCGATCGATAGTACCGCGCCGGCAAGGATTGTGTTTGGACTGGACCCCTGGTTGAGTGCCAATTGGCTTCCGTTACCCTTGATCGTTACGTCGAGAAAGAAATTGCGGGTGGCGTTCGCCGGCACGCTGCCCAAGCCCGCGCCGACATATGCGCCGTTGACCGCTGGCGCAAAGCTCTCGATCGTGCCGTCGTCCTTTTCGAAGGCGATCGAGCCGGACGTGATCGTTCCTCCCGTTCCTTCGAACAGCAGCGACATCGCCGGATACGCACCTGCACCTTTGCGCATCTTCCCTCTGAACCTGATGCGATACGTGTTGCCGTTGGTAAGCGTGAATTGCGGTCTCGGCTGGCCGTTGCCGGCTCCGACGACCTGATTGCCGCCGTTCGTGATCGGTAGGTCGATCGGGTAGGTATATTGAACCAGTTCGCCGATGCCACCCGGAAGATACAGTCCCGCAACATGCTTTATGTACGTACCGGTGATCGTGATTGGACCGCCGACTGCGGTAGCTACCAGAGGTGCATTGATGGTGATGCTGCCGCCGATCACCTGAACGCTACCGGAGTAGACTGCGCCGTACGCAGCTGCCGGTGAATTCACCTCGACCTCGTGATTCAGCGCCTTCAGAGAAGCGCCGGCACCGACCGAATAGACCTGTTGGCTGAAACAAACACCTCGTCCCCCCTGGATCACCGCATTGCCTAGATAGATCAGACCGAGGAGGCTTGCACTCGGACCCACGTTGCCGCCAACGACATTGCAATCCTTGAGCATCACTCGGTTGATCGAGGCCGTCGCCGTGATCTTGTTCATGAACAGGATCAATTTCCCGTCCGTATTTACTGCGTCGCAGTCGTCAAACAGGATTTCGTCGATCAGGCCGGCATTGCCTGCGCCGGCGTCGGCGATGACGAGATAGGGGGTCCCCTTGCCCGTGTGGCGGCCATGCCGAAAGGTTATGCGCTTGCTGCCGAACAGGGTGTGCCAAACGGCCTCCACTCCGAGCGGGTTGTCGCCGTCGCCATCGCTGGAATCCATGTTTTCGAACAGGATGTCGGTCGCTTGCGTGGTTTCGAAGTGGACGTTGGCGTTGCGTGATATGATGTTTCGAAAGACGCCGAAGCGCGCGAATTCCTGCGCCCAGAACGCGTATCCGCAGTTCAGCGCTTCGACATTCTCGACAACGAAATTGCGGGCACCGCGCATCCACACGCCCTGAACCTTGTCGTTTACCTTGGGCGAAACGACCGACAGATCGCTTACGCGGACCCCATCGGCATTATCTACCGAGCGTATCAGAGCCTTGTCGAAATAATCCGCACCCGCAACGTTGTTGGTTCGAACGAGGCGGGTCACGCCACGCCCCGAACCGCGCACGAACTTGCCGGTAGGCACGACCACGGCATGATCCACGCGGATGTCTCCGCCCGGCAGGATCACCCCGAATACCTCGGGATCCGCAAGCGCTGCGTTGATCGCAATCGAGTTGTCTGCTGCAGGATCATTGGGCACGAAACGTCCAAACGGTTCTGGCACTGGACTAGCCTCCCTCTGATGCGCCGAGCCGGCCTGTGGTCCGGCGCTTGATCGTGACCCCGGCGAGGTGTCGACGGACGTCCGACCAACAGTGAACACAGTTCAGCGGGCGTGCCAATCGCGACTTTAGAGCATGATCATCTTAGACTGAAGCATATCCGCTGTTTGCGAGGTAGTTTGCGCATTCGACGGGGTCGAAGCAGTCGAGGAGGGTTCCGATGCGCTTCCAGCAGGCTTCGACGGTGCGCTCCTC
>NZ_PXYI01000005.1 GCF_003012735.1 Allosphingosinicella deserti
GAGGAGCGCACCGTCGAAGCCTGCTGGAAGCGCATCGGAACCCTCCTCGACTGCTTCGACCCCGTCGAATGCGCAAACTACCTCGCAAACAGCGGATATGCTTCAGTCTAAGATGATCATGCTCTAACCGACTGATCCTACTTGAAAACCTACTTTTCCGTCCCATCTTCTCGATCAGTGTTCAACAACTGAAAGGAGGTGGTCTGATGTCTCATTGTCACATGCCGAACGCGGCTGATCTGGTGAGCGCGGCCTCCGCGGAGGCTCGCGCCTAAGGATTACGGCCGCAACCGGCTGACAATGGAGAGGCCGTCCGGGCAACCGGGCGGCCTCTTGTTTCTTGCGGGGCGCCGCGCGTCGTCGACGCGGCGCGGACGGATCAGGCGGTCTCGGCCTCCAGCGCGGCGAGCACCATTCGTTCCCAGGTCTCCACATTGCCCGCGTCGGCCATGATCTGGTCCGGCTCGCGCAACGTCCGCAACACGGACAGGGCGTCGTCGACATAATCTCGCCAGATCTCGTCGACCCGCGGGCCGGCCGAGGGGTCGGCGCCTTCGGCATTGATGCTCACCACCCGCCCGGCAATCACCCGCGCGATCCGCTCGACGATGGACGTGTTCGATACGGGCATTAGTGCAACCTCCTTCGTTTCGCCTTGATAACGGAGGAGGCGGCGGCGGGTTTCCAAGCGTGCGAAGAGAAGTTCAGGCGGCGAGCCTCAGCCGGAGCCGCCATCCCAGCCAGGCGGCAGCCGCCCACAGGGCGAGCACCACCAGCAGGCCCCAGGGCGTGCCCGGCGCCCCGACCGCAGCCTCACGGGCGGTGCTTCGGCCCCGGCGCCTCGTCCGGAGTTACAGCACTTCGAACAGGCCGGCGGCGCCCATGCCGCCGCCGACGCACATCGTCACCACCACCCACTGCACGCCCCGGCGCTTGCCTTCGATCAGCGCATGACCGGTCATCCGCGCACCCGACATGCCGTAGGGGTGGCCGATCGAGATCGAGCCGCCGTTGACGTTGAGCCGATCGTCGGGGATGCCGAGCCGATCCTGGCAGTAGAGCACCTGGACCGCGAACGCCTCGTTCAGTTCCCATAGCCCGATATCGTCGACGCCAAGCCCGAACCGCCCGAGCAGCTTGGGCACGGCGAAGACCGGGCCGATGCCCATCTCGTCCGGATCGGTGCCGGCGACGGCCATGCCGACATAGCGGCCGAGCGGCGTCAGCCCCCGCGCGGCGGCGACCGAGGCTTCCATCAGCACCGAGGCCGACGCGCCGTCCGAAAGCTGCGAGGCGTTGCCGGCGGTGATCGCGCCTTCCGGTCCCATCACGGCGTGCAGCTTCTTCAGATCTTCGATCGTGGTTTGCGGCCGATTGCCCTCGTCCTTGGCGAGGGTGACCTCCTGCATCGAGGTCTCACCGCTTTCCTTGTTGGTGACCTTCATCGTGGCGGTGACTGGGATGATCTCGTCGTCGAACCTGCCGGCCGCCTGCGCCGCGGCGGTGCGCTGCTGCGAGCGGAGCGCATATTCGTCCTGGCGGTCGCGGCTGACGGTGTAGCGCTTGCCGACCACTTCGGCGGTCTGGATCATCGGCATGTAGACGCCATTGTGCATCGACAACAATTCGGGGTCGGAACCGAGCCGCATCTCCGGAGTCTGCACGAGCGAGATCGATTCCACCCCGCCGGCGACCGCGATGTCCATTCGGTCGACGATGATCTGCTTCGCCGCCGTCGCGATCGACATCAGACCCGACGAGCATTGCCGATCGATCGACATGCCCGAGACGGTGACGGGAAGGCCTGCACGCAGCGCGGCGGTGCGGCCGATCGTGGTCTGCACGCCCTGCTGCATCGCCGCTCCGATGATGCAATCGTCGACCTCCGCCGGGTCGATCCTCGCGCGTTCCACGGCCGCCCGGATGGCGTGCGCTGCAAGGGTCGGCGACGGCGTGGCATTGAACGCGCCGCGATAGGCCTTGCCGATCGGCGTCCGGGCGGTCGAAACGATGACGGCTTCGCGAGTGGCCATGGTCAAACTCCTTTGAAAGGCAAAGTGGGCGTGCCCGGTTCGGGCGCAAGCGCGAGCGTTCCGCAGATCAGCGATACGCCGTGATAGAAAGCGACGAGCTGGACGATCTCGAGGATCTGGGAGTCGGAGAAATGCGCGCGCAAGCGGTCGAATTCGGCATCCTCCAGCCGCTTGCGATCGAGCAATGCGTCGGTCGTCGCCAGCAGGACGATCTCGTCGTCGGCCCACAGGCCCGGATCGATGCTCTCGGCTGCGCTGTCCGCGAGCTGCGCTTCGCTGAGGTCTGCGCGGCGTGCGAACAGCGCCGCATGAATTCCCCATTCATAGTCGCACCCGCACCGCGCCGTCGTCCGATCGATAACGACCTCGCGCTGACGGAGCGAAAGCGGGCCCTTGTCGAGCAGCGAGCCGGCGCTGAACTTGGTCCAGGCGCGCTCGGATGTCGCGATGCTCCTGAACAAGGCCAGTGGCGGCACGCCGGGGGGCATGACCTTCGCCATCGCCTCCGCGAACCAATCCGGGAAGGGCGCTTCGAGGGGCTTGATCCTGCTCACACGAAGACCTGCCCGATCCATTCGGCGGTCAGCGCCGGCTTGACCTCGCCTTCGATCTCGACCGTCACTGCGTGGACGAACTGCCACTGGCCCGGCCGTTTCTCCTCGGCTGCGGTGAGGACGAACCGCCCGCGCACCTTCCGCCCCGAGCGGACCGGCGCAATGAAGCGCACCCGCTCGAAGCCGTAATTGACCGCCATCTTGAGGCCGCTTGGCACCAGCATGACCCCGGCCGCCATCTGGCTCAGCAGCGACAGGGTCAGGAAACCGTGGGCGACGGTGCCCCCGAACGGGGTCTTGGCCGCGGCGTCGGGATCGGTGTGGATGAACTGATGGTCGCCGGTAACGTCGGCGAAGGCGTCGATCGCGTTCTGATCGACCGGGATCCAGGGCGAGATGCCGATCTCCTCACCCACCCTCGCCCGGATCTGGTCCATCGTCGCAAGCGGCATATCCGCACTCTCCTCGGCCGCGCCGTTCCGCGGTGGATTGCGTCGTAGAACCGCCGGGAGGGCGGACTCAACCCTTCCGATTCCGCCGCGAAGAAGGCGGCCCGGGGCGACGTTACGGCATGCTGCCATCGGTGCCGCGACTTTTTTTCGTTACAGCGGCAGCGCGACCCCACTCTTCACCTCTTCGATCACCGGATAGCTGCGCGTCTCCCGCACCCCCGGCATCTCGGCGAGATGGGTAAGAAAGGTGCGGTAGCTGGTCATGTCGGGCATTCGCAGCTTGAGAAGGTAATCGAAACCGCCCGCGACCATGTGGCATTCGACGATCTCGGGCCGGCCGCGGACTGCCTCGGCGAATTCGCGAAAGACATCGCCGGTAGTCCGGTCGAGCGTCACTTCGATGAAGATCAGAAGAGGTTGGCCCAGCTTCTCGGGATTGAGCAGGGCGGCATAACCGAGAATGTAGCCGCGCTCGCGCAGCCGCCGCAGACGCTCGAGGCAGGCGGAGGGCGACATGCCGCAGCGCGCGGCGAGCTCATGGTTGGTGATCCGCCCTTCCTGCTGAAGGATGCGGAGGATCTTCTTGTCACTTTCGGACAGCATATTCGTCTTTCGAGCGCCAAACCGAAGGATCTTCGGGTTCTCTCGCGCGCATGGGTCAAATTACGTCAGATTTTCGGCCGCGAACAAGCTATTCCTGCGGCATGCTGACGACTCCGAGCCACCGCGATGCCATTCGCCGCCTTCACCGGGCCGCCGAACCCGAAATCCTGATCCCGCTGTTGCGCGATGCCGCCCTCACGCCCGAGGCACGGCGCCGGGTGGAATCCCGCGCGCTCGGAATCCTCGCCGAGTTGCGGGCGGCGCAATCGTCGGGCTGGGTCAACCAGTTCCTGCAGGAATATCGCCTCAACACCTCCGAGGGGGTTGCCTTGCTGTCGCTCGCCGAGGCGTTCCTGCGCGTCCCCGATCCGGAGACCGCCGATTCGTTGATCGCCGACAAGCTCGGCAACGCCGATTGGCGCGCCCATGCCGGCAAATCGCACTCCAAGCTGGTCAATTCGGCGACATGGGGTCTGGTCATCGGCCGCGCCCTGGTCGGCGAGAGCGAGCAGGCGAGTGCGCTCAAGCGCCTGTTCTCCCGTGCCGGCGAGCCGTTCGTCCGCCAGGCGGTCGGCGCCGCGATGCGGCTGATGGGTGAAATTTTCGTGATGGGCCGGACGATCGAGGAAGCGATCGGCCGCATGGACAAGAAGGAGAATCGGGGCTTCACGGCAAGCTTCGACATGCTCGGCGAATCCGCCCGGACCTTCGAGGATGCCCGGCGCTATTTCGTGTCCTACGACCAGGCGATCCGCGCCGTTGGCAAGGTCGCCGGCCGCGGCCATTCCATCTCGGTCAAATTGTCGGCGCTCCATCCGCGCTACGAAGTCGCCCATTATGAAAGCTCGGTTTCGTCGCTGATCGAGCAGGTCGAGGCGCTGGCCGTGCTCGCCAAGGAATTCGGCATCGCCTTCACCATCGATGCCGAGGAGAGCGAGCGGCTCGAGATGAGCCTCGACATCATCGAGACGGTGGCCGGTCTGCCTTCGCTCAAGGGGTGGGATGGGCTCGGCATGGCGGTGCAGGCCTATGGCAAGCGCTGCCGCCCGGTGCTCGCCTGGGCCGACGCGGTCGGCGCCGCCACCGGCCGCCGCATCGCCGTGCGCCTGGTCAAGGGCGCCTATTGGGACAGCGAAATCAAGCGCACACAGGAGCAGGGTCTGGCCGATTACCCGCTCTTCACCCGCAAGGCCTCGACCGACGTGTCCTATCTCGCCTGCGCGCGCGACATGCTGGCGGCCAAGAACGTCTACCCGGCCTTCGCGACCCACAATGCGCTGACCGTCGCCACCATCCTCGAATGGGCGGGCGAGAGCCGCGACTTCGAATTTCAGCGCCTGCACGGCATGGGCGAGGGACTCTACGAGCAGCTCGTCCGCGAGCAGGGTTATCACACCCGCATCTATGCGCCGGTCGGCGGCCACCGCGATCTGCTCGCCTATCTCGTTCGCCGGCTGCTGGAAAATGGCGCCAATTCGAGCTTCGTCCATCAGCTCGCCGACGAGCGGTTGAGCGATGCCGACATCCTCGCCGATCCGGTCGCCAAGATCGCCGCGGTCGGCGGCAGCCGACATCCCGGCATTCCACTTCCCACCGACCTGTTCCAGCCGACCCGCGGCAACAGCCAGGGCATCGACCTCGCCGATCGCGTCGAGCTCAAGCGCGTTGCGGAGGCCGTGGCGCCTCTCCCCTTCAGGGGAGTCACCGGGAGAGGGGACGTCCCGCAGGGCGGCGCGGCTTCGGACAGACTCCCGCTCTCCCCGACCCTCCCCCCTGAAGGGGAGAGGAAGGCAATCACCTCCGCGGGCGAGAATTGGGCGGACTGCGCAACCGAAGCCAAGGCGCATGTCTCCCGGGCGCTTTCCGCCTTCCCGGCGTGGGATGCTGCCGGGATCGATCATCGTGCCCACTGTCTCGACCGTCTCGCCGATCTGCTCGAGCAGGAGCGCGATGCGTTGATGCGGATCTGCGTGCAGGAGGCGAAGAAGACGATCCCCGATGCGCTCGCCGAAGTGCGCGAGGCGGTGGATTTCTGCCGTTACTACGCACAGCAGGCGCGCACCGGCCTGCAGCCGATCGAGCTGCCCGGGCCGACCGGCGAAAAGAACGTGCTGCGCATGAAGGGCCGGGGCGTCTGGGTGTGCATCGCACCGTGGAACTTCCCGCTCGCCATCTTCCTCGGCCAGGTCAGCGCAGCGCTCGTCACCGGCAACGCGGTCGTCGCCAAGCCGGCACCGCAGACTCCCGAGATCGCCGCCTTCGCGGTCGGCCTTGCCCACGGCGCCGGCATCCCCGAGGACGTGCTGGTGCTCGCCGCCGGGGGGCCTGACATGGGCGCGGCTCTCGTCGAGGACAGCCGCATCGCGGGGATCGCCTTCACCGGCTCGACTGCGACGGCGAAGCGCATCGCCCGCTCGCTGCTCGACGACGAGGAACGGCCGATCGTGCCGTTCATCGCCGAGACCGGCGGAATCAACGCGATGATCGTCGATTCCACCGCTCTGCCCGAGCAGGTGGTGGTCGATGTCGTGACCTCGGCCTTCCGCTCGGCCGGCCAGCGCTGCTCGGCGCTGCGCATGCTCCTGCTCCAGGAGGAGATTGCCGAGCGCACGCTCGAAATGCTTGCCGGAGCGATGGACACTTTGGTCATCGGCGATCCCGCCGATCCGCGGACCGACGTCGGCCCGGTGATCGACCAAGGCGCCTACGAACGGCTGATGGGCCACCGCGAGGCGACCCGCGCCCGATGGGTGAAGAGTGTCGAGGTGCCCGGTCAGGGGCTGTTCGTGCCGCCCACTTTGATCAAGGTCGACCGTATCGAGGACGTCCGCAAGGAGTGGTTCGGTCCCTTGCTGCACGTCACCACCTGGAAAGCCGGCCAGCTCGCCGAAACGGTGGAGCGGGTCAACCGCTCCGGCTTCGGCCTCACCATGGGTCTCCACAGCCGCATTGCGCGGGCCGCAGAGACGGTCGAGGATCTCGCGACGGCGGGCAATCTCTACGTCAACCGCTCGATGATCGGCGCAATCGTCGGCTCGCAGCCGTTCGGGGGCGAAGGCCTGTCCGGCACCGGCCCCAAAGCCGGCGGACCCCATTACCTGCCGCGCTTCTGCGCGGAGCGGGTGACCAGCACCGACACGACCAGTGCCGGCGGCAACGCCACCCTGCTCAGCCTGGAGGATGTCGGGCTTTGAGCGGCAAGGTCTTGAACCGCGTCGAAAATATCGTAGATAGGAGCTGCGGACCGGGCCCCTCTGGCGGTCGCCCCTTCAGGCGATCGTGATGTCGGACCGCATCGAGCAAGCTCGATGCTGGTTCAGGTGGCGTTTCCCTCCTCCCATCGCAGCATGCTCGATCGAACGAGTTTTCGATGGGAGTGACGCGATGAATACACCTTCCGCACAATATCGGCCGACGCCCGTCTCCGGCGCGGCTTTCGACGCCGGCCTGCGCCGGCACATGCTGGCCATCTACAACAATATGGGCGTAGGCCTGGTCATCACCGGCCTCGTCGCGTTCGGGATCGCGAGCACGCCGGCGCTGGTTCAGGCGATCTTCGGAACACCGCTCAAGTGGGTAGCGATGTTCGCGCCGCTGGCGTTCGTTTTCTTCCTGTCGTTCCGAATGGAGCGGATGTCGGTCGGCTCGGCGCGCATGGCCTTCTTCGCCTTCGCGGCCGTAATGGGCGTGTCGCTGGCAAGCATCTTCCTCGTCTTCACCGGCGCCAGCATCGCACGGACCTTCTTCATCGCCGCCGGCATGTTCCTCAGCGTCAGTCTGTGGGGCTACACGACCAAGCGCGATCTGACCAAATGGTCGACCTTCCTGTTCATGGGTCTGATCGGCGTCGTCATTGCCAGCCTGGTCAACGTCTTCATCGGCTCGAGCGCACTGCAGATGGCGGTGTCGATTGCCGGCGTGCTGGTCTTCACCGGCCTCACCGCCTGGGACACGCAGCAGGCGAAATCGATGTACGTCGCATATGCCGGGACCCCGCATGCCGAGAAGCTCGGGATCATGGGCGCACTCTCGCTCTACCTGAACTTCGTCAATCTCTTCCAACTGCTGCTGACCTTCTTCGGCCAGCGCGACGAGTAGGGCGATCGTCAGGCGCAGCCGGCTCAGCGCAGCCGGCTGCGCGCGATCGCGATCAGGGAGGCGCCGGTGACGAAAAAGCTTGCGGTCAGCACGACCGCGAAGCCGGCCCTCATCTCCGGCGACGGCCCGAACAGCAGCAGCACGATCGCCGAGACCGGCATTCCGAGCAGCAAGGCCAAAGCGAGCAGCAGATCGCAGGCGCCGGCATAAAGTCCGAGCGGCCGCACTTCGCCGCGAGTCCTGAAGCCGGTGACGAGCAGGATCGCGCCACGCAGCGCCAGCCAGATCGTGACGATCCACACTCCGGGAACGAGCTTGATCGAGGGGTTGGCGAGGAACAGCGCACCGGCGATCGTCGTCGCTGCCGCCGCAGCGCCCGCGCCGGTCCGGCCGGTGCCGGCAAATACAAAGGCTGCTGCGAGTTCGAGCAGCCCCGCCGCAAGCAGCAGCCAGCCGACGAAGGCGCCGGCCGGAAGGCGCGCGACGACGGGGAAGGCAAGCGCGGCAAGCCCGAGCAGCATGATCGCAGCCCCCGCAGTGAGGATGAGAAGCGTTCTTCCTGTATCACCGGCCACGCGGCACCTCCAAGTGAAAGTCCCTCTGTGTATCAGCTGGCAGCCACCGCCTCGATCGCCGGCGGCGCCTTAGTCCCTGCGTGCCTTCTCGTCGGCGGCTGAATAGGGGTGCCGAATCTTCCGTTTCCTCCGCGAACCCTCGTGGGTGAGCAGGACTTCGCGGGTGACTGGCACCTCATGGTTGACCAGAACATCGCGGCGCACAAGTCCGCGGTGGATGCTTCACCCGGGGAAGCGGCCGTGGAAGACGATTTCTTCCAGCGCCCGGCGGTTGCTCGGCGCCTCCCGCGCACGCAATGACTCGGGCAGGGTCGCAGGATCTCCGGGCCTGCCGATCGCGGCCGCCGCTTCGATCCTGAACCGTTCCGGCACGTCAAGGTCGGCCCGCGCGCGATCGAGCTCGATGCCGCTCATCCCATGCGCCTGGTAGCCGAGCTTCGCTGCCTGCAGCGCCAGGCAGGCCCAGGCCGCGCCGGCATCGAAACTGTGGCTGTGGGAGATTTGCGTGCCGCCCCACTCGGTCTCCGTCAGCGTGTCCGACAGCATGAACACCAGGGCGGCGGCGCCCTTCGCCCATGCCTGATTCCACGGAATCAGCAGATCGAGGAAGCGCGGCCAATGCTCGTCGCCACGCCGCGCGTAGAGGAAGCGCCAGGGTTGGGCGTTGAACGCGGACGGCGCCCATCGGGCCGCTTCGAACATCGCCATCAGAGCGTCGTGCGGGATTTCGGCTCCGTCGAATGCCCGCGGCGACCAGCGTTCGAGAAACAGGGGATCGATCGGGAAGGTTGGCTCGCGCTCGATCATCATTCCTCATCGGCCAAGCTTGGACATGCTCCAGGCGGAGCACGCCGAAGAACAAACGGGCTGGTGCGATTCTTTCCGGTTCAGGGGCGTTCGCGAAGGGCGTCGCGTATCTCGCGCAGCACCACCAATTCGTCGGACGGAAGCGGCGGTGCCGGATCGGCTTTCGGCCCGTTCAGCCGCTTCGCCATTCGGACGATCTGGTAGATGATGAAAGCGAGAATCAGGAAGTTGACGACGGCGGTGACGAAGCTGCCGTAGCCGATCACCGCCACCCCGGCGGTCTTGAGCGCCGCATAGCTGGTCGGATCGCCGGTGAAGCCGGCAGGGATCGCGCCGATGCGCAGGAAGTAATTGGAGAAATCGAGGCCGCCGATGATCGCGCCGATCGCCGGCATCAGCAGGTCGTTGGTCAGCGAGGTGACGATCGTTCCGAACGCTGCGCCGATGATCACCGCCACCGCGAGATCGAGCACGTTGCCGCGCGCGATGAAATCCCGAAATCCCGACATTCTTGTCCCTCCGTACGATCTGGTTCCGCGAACCCATCATCGTCGGCAGGAGGCGGACGCGCAACCGCAAGCATGACGCTTGACCACACCCGGGAGAATGGCGCATATTTAACCATATGGTTGAACGACTCGACGCGACCTTCCACGCGCTCGCCGATCCGACGCGGCGGGCAATGCTCGCGGAGCTCGCGCTCGGCGAGCGATCGGTCGGCGCTCTTGCTGAGCCGTTCGCGATGAGCTTTGCGGGCGCATCCAAGCACGTGAAGGTGCTCGAGGCGGCGGGCCTCGTCTCCCGGCGCAAGGCCGGCCGGCTCCAGCTCTGCCGGATCGAGGCGGGGCCGCTCGCGGAAGCCAATGCGTGGCTCGGTCAGTGGGCGCAGCTCTGGAGCGACCGCCTCGACCGCCTCGAGATGCTGATCAACGCTGGAAGGGGTGCCTCATGAGAGTGACTTTGCTGAGCATCATCGTGGGAGACCAGGACCACGCACTGTCCTTCTATCGGGACGTGCTCGGATTCATCGAGAAGGAGAATGTTCCGGCGGGCGGTGCGCGCTGGATCACGCTTGCCTCTCCGCTGGAACCGGACGGCGCCCGCATTTCCCTCGAGCCGAACGCCTTTCCCTTCGTGAAGGACTTTCAGGCCGCTCTGAAGGAGAACGGCATTCCGCTCACCGCCTTTCAGGTCGACGATCTCGATTCGGAATATGCGCGGCTCACTGCCGCCGGGGTGGTCTTCAAGGGACCTGCTACGTCCGGCGATGCGGCGATGCCCAAGATGGCGACGTTCGACGACAGCTGCGGCAATTTCATCATGCTCTACGAAACGCCCAAGGAGGCACGACATGGCTGACTTCGAACAGGTCGCACCCGACACGCTGCGCATGGAACGTGTTCTCGAAGCGCCGGTCGAAACGGTGTGGCAGTGGCCGCGCCCGAGCAGGACGGCGACGTCGAGCTCGTCTTCGATCACGACAACCTCTTCGACGAGGAGGTTCCCTACCCGGAGCGCTATGCGCAGTGGAAAGGCGCCGCCGCCCGCGAGAAGGTCCTCCGCTACGAGCCTCCACACCTGCTCGCCTTCAGCTGGGATGGCGGCGCGGAAGGGGTGGCGACCTTCGAACTGTCCGACCTCGGCGGCCGCACCCGCCTCGTCTTGGTCCACAGCGGCATCTCCGGCCCTGCCGGCATGGCCGATTTCGGCGGTGGCTGGATGGCGCACCTCGCCGTGCTCGAAGCCAGGATTGCGGGCAGGGGGGTCGACGACTTCTGGGCCCTGCACCGGCACCTGGAAAAGACCGTGCAGGCAGCGCTTCGATAGGCGTTCCGGCTTGCTCCTCGACACTCCGAATGCTGTAGGACTCCGTGTCCCGACCAGGAGCCGCGCATGAATCTCGAGAATAGCCGTTCCTATTACGGCCAGACCCTCACCGGCTCCGCGGACCTGCGCACCGATGCCTGCTGCACGACGGAGGCGCCGCCGCCCACCGTCCGGGCGGCGCTCGCCAACGTCCATGAGGAGGTGAAACGGCGCTATTATGGCTGCGGTCTGGTGGTGCCGGACGCGATCCGCGGCCTCTCGGTGCTCGATCTCGGCTCCGGATCGGGCCAGGACGCCTATTTGCTGGCGCAACTCGTCGGTGAGAGCGGCAGGGTCGTCGGGGTGGACGCGACCGCGGAGCAGCTCCAAGTCGCGCGGCGCCATCTCGACTGGCATCGCGAGCGCTTCGGCTATGGCACCTCCAACGTCGCCTTTTTAGAGGGCGACATCGAGCGTCTCGACGAACTGCCGCTCGATGAGGCGAGCTTCGATCTGATCGTGTCGAACTGCGTGATCAACCTGGTCGCCGACAAGGGTGCGGTGTTCCGTGCCGCCCACCGGCTGCTGAAACCGGGCGGTGAGCTCTATTTCTCGGACGTCTATGCCGATCGGCGCGTGCCGCCGGCGCTGCTCGCCGATCCGGTGCTGCACGGCGAGTGCCTCGCCGGCGCGCTCTACTGGGGCGATTTCGTCGCGCTCGCCAAGGCAAGCGGCTTCGGGGATCCGCGGCTCGTCTCTGATCGGCCGCTGGCGATCACCGACCGGGAGATTTCGGCGAAGCTCGACGGCATAAGCTTCTTCTCGGCCACCTACCGCCTGTTCAAGCTCGACGGTCTCGAGCCGCAATGCGAGGATTACGGTCAGGCGGTGCGTTATCGCGGCACCATCGCCGGGGCCGAGCGCAGCGTCACGCTCGACAAGCATCATGTCATCGAGACCGGCCGGATCTTCCCGGTGTGCGGCAACAGCTGGCGGATGATCGCGGAAACCCGCTTCGCCGAGCATTTCGAGTTTTTCGGCGATTTCAGCCGCCATTTCGGCGTGTTCGCGGGGTGCGGAACCGCGTTGCCGTTCGACAGTGCCGATGCGGCTGCCGTTGGCGGAAGCGCTTGCTGCTGAGAAGGCGGTCGGAGCGGAGCGCTCAGCGCTTCAGATAGGATTCGATCAGCCGACCGGCGGATTTGCGCAGGCAGCCCGAGGGGCCCTGAGACCCGAAGATATGATGGGTGCTGTACGCGCCCTCGATCAGCAGGAGCAGGCCGTCGGTCAGCGATTCCGGTTCCTTGGTGTCGATCTGGCGCGCGAGATCGAGGATCCGGTCGCGCACTTCCGACTTGCAGGTCTCGGCGATGCTGCGGCCGGGATTATCCGCCTCGGGGAATTCCACCGCCGTGTTGGTCATCGGACAGCCGCGGAAATCGGGATCGCTGGTCTGCCCGGCATAATGATCGATCAACGCGTATAATCTGCCGAGCGGCTCGGGGCCCGCAGCCTCCAGCTTAGCGTCGATGGTCGTCCGGGATTCGTCGGCATAGGAGGTCAGGCAGGCGGCGACGAGATCGTCCTTTGAGGCATAGCTGCGGTAAAGGCTCGGCTTGGTGACGCCGGCGCTGCAGACGATCTCGTCCACGCCGACCGCGCGGATGCCACGGCGATAGAAGAGCTCGCGCGCCGTATCGAAGATGCGCGCGGCCGCATTCTTGCGCGGTCCGCCGCAGCTCGATCCGCAATCCACCGTCTGATTCTTTGCCACCATCGCAGAATTATTCCCGAACAGGCCTTGACGAAATGTTACTGAACGGTACGTAACACGTAAGGACGTACCGGTCAGTAACATTCTTCGCTCCGGTATGTGGCTGATTTCAGGGAGGAAATCAATGGCTAATCGCAACTTTGCCGAATCGGTCGGCCTTGCGACTCGGTCTGACGTTACGGAATGGGTGGCCGAGTCGCCGCTTTTCGGTCCGATCGAGCGCGAAGTGATCGCGCTCGGCCGCCGTGAGGCCGAGCGCTGGCTTCGCCTGCCGCGGCTGATCGTGGCGCTTCTCGGCCGACTGCTCGATCTGGCCGACGCCAGGCCGCTCGCCAATCCGCAGCTCGAGGCGCTGCGCCGCTTCGCAGTGCGCGTGCGGCTGGCTGACGGCATGCCGCCGCCCGGCGACGTCGAGCGCTTCCTGTCGGCGGGCTTCTCGCCCGTTCAGGTGCGCGCCGTCGCCGCATCCCTTTCCTCCGCACGCTGACGGAGCATCCTTATGTATCTTTCTCCATCCACCGGGCCGGGGGTCGCCACGCCGACCCCGCCGGATGTCCCCGTCGACGATCGCTCCCGCACCTCGGCGCGGCTCCGCATCGGCGTCGCCTTGCTGCTCATCGGCCTGCTCGCTTATGGCGCCTGGACGGTGTTCGGCGCTGACAAGGCGCAAGCCGGCCCGCCGCCGATTCCGACGGTCGGCGCGGCCCGGCCGATCCAGCGCAGCATCGTCGAGTGGGACGATTATTCCGGCCGCTTCGAGGCGAGCCGCTGGGTCGAGATCAAGCCGCGGGTGACCGGCCAACTCCAGGCCGTTCATTTCCGCGACGGCGAGATCGTCCGCCAGGGCCAGCTCCTCTTCACGATCGACGACCGACCGTTCGTCGCCGCGCTCAACGAGGCGCGCGCGCGGGCCAACGCTGCCCGCACGGCGCTTGCACTGGCGCGGGCCGAGTTCGCCCGCGCGAGTGCGCTGGTCGACGAGGAAGCGATCTCGCGTGAGGAGGTCGATACCCGTCGCGCCGCGGTCGCCTCGGCCCAGGCACAGGTCGCCGCGCTCGATGCCGTCGTCCAGCAGCGTGCGCTCGACGTCGATTTCACCCGCATCCGGGCGCCGATCGGCGGCCGCATCTCCGATCGCCGCGTCCACGGCGGCACCCTGATCGCCGCCAACGAGACCTTGCTGACGACGATCAACGCGCTCGATCCGATCCATTTCGTGTTCGACGGATCCGAGGGACTGTACCTCCGCTCGCAGCGCAATCGCGAGGCCGGTTCGGCACCCGCAGTCGAAATCCGACTTCAGGACGAATCCGATTATCGCTGGAAGGGCAGGGTCGACTTCAACGACAACCGCATCGCCGCCGATTCGGGAACGATGCGCAGCCGCGCGATCGTCGCCAATCCGACGCATTTTCTGACCCCGGGAATGTTCGGCAACATGCGGCTCGCGTCCGGTGTGCGCCGCGACGCCCTGCTGGTGCCGGACGCTGCCGTCATGACCGATCAGGCGCGCAAGATCGTGCTCGTCGTCGGCAAGGGCGGCGTGGTCGAAGCGCGGCCGGTGAGCGTCGGCGCCCGCGTCGGCACGCTCCGGACGATCCGTTCCGGCCTGACTCCAGCCGACGTGGTGGTGATCGATGGCGTGCAGATGGCGCAGCCGGGTGCGAAGGTGAACGTGCGCCAGGCCAAGCTCGCCGATGCCGCGCCTACGCCTGCCCCATTGCCCGATCTCGCGCCGCCGCCGTCCCAGGCGACGATCGCAAACTGATCCGTCCGGCCGCGCACTGACGCGCGGCCGGCCCCATTTTCGAAAGACCAGACGATGAGACTGAGCCACGTCTTCATCCAGCGCCCGATCTTTGCCGCCGTCATTGCGGTGTTGATCACCATCGTCGGCGCGTTCGCCTACTTCGGGCTGCCGATCTCCCAATATCCCGACGTCGTCCCACCGACCGTCACGGTCAGCGCCAACTATCCCGGTGCGTCGGCAGAAACCGTCGCCGACACGGTGGCAGCGCCGATCGAGCAGGAGATCAACGGCGTCGACGACATGCTGTATCTGTCCAGCCAGTCGACGGGCGACGGCCGGGTGACGATCACCGTGACGTTCAAGCTCGGCACCGATCTCGATTCGGCGCAGGTGCTTGTGCAGAATCGGGTCGCGCTGGCGCAGCCGCGTCTGCCGGAGGAAGTCCGACGGCAGGGTGTCGTCGTCCGCAAATCCTCGCCCTCGTGGCTGATGGCGGTCAACGTCCTTTCGCCGGACAACTCGCTCGACCGCGCTTATGTCTCGAACTACGTGCTCACCCAGGTCCGTGATCGGCTGACGCGCGTGGACGGCATCGGCGACGTCCAGGTGTTCGGCGCCCGTGATTATGCGATGCGGGTGTGGATCGATCCGGCGCGCGCCTCCGCACTCGGCCTCACCGCCGGCGAGATCGTCGGTGCGCTCCGGGCCCAGAACGTGCAGGTCGCCGCCGGAGCGGTCGGCCAGCCGCCGTTCGATACCGGCTCCGCCTATCAGCTCAACGTCGAGACCCAGGGCCGCTTCACCGCGCCCGACGAATTCGCGCGGATCATCGTCAAACGCAGCGCCGACGGCGCGGTAACCCGTCTTTCGGACGTCGGCCGGGTCGAGCTCGGCGCGGAGGATTATGGGGTCAACGCCTATCTCTCCAACACCGATTCGATCATCCTCGGCATCACCCAGCGTCCGGGCACCAACGCGCTCGCCGCCGCGGAAGGCGTGAAGGCACAGCTGGCGGACGCCGCCAAGGATTTCCCCAAGGGGATGGAATATCGGATCGTCTGGAATCCAACCGAATTCATCAGTGAATCGATCAGCGCGGTCCAGATGACGGTGCTCGAGGCGATCGTTCTCGTCGTCATTGTCATCCTCGTCTTCCTGCAAAGCTGGCGGGCGGCGATCATCCCGGTGATCGCCATTCCGGTCTCGCTGGTCGGCACCTTCGCCGTGCTCGCGGCCTTCGGCTATTCGCTCAACACCCTGTCGATGTTCGGCATGGTGCTGGCGATCGGCATCGTCGTCGACGACGCGATCGTCGTGGTCGAGAATGTCGAACGAAACCTTGAAAAGGGGCTCAGCCCCCGCGAAGCGGCCCATCGCTCGATGGACGAGGTCGCGGTTGCGCTCGTCGCCATCGTACTCGTGCTCTGCGCCGTGTTCGTGCCGACGATGTTCCTCACCGGCATCTCCGGCGAATTCTACCGCCAGTTCGCGGTCAGCATTTCGACGGCGACCCTGATCTCGCTTCTGCTGTCGCTGACCTTGTCGCCGGCACTCGCCGCCTTGCTGCTGAAGCCCAAGACGCACGACCTGGTGGTCACCGGCTGGCGTCGTTATCCGCACATGGCCGGCGAGCGGTTCAACCGCGCCTTCGATCGATTGAGCGGCTGGTACGGCAAGACCACGGCGGCCCTGCTGAGGCGCAGCGGACGCGTGCTCGTCACCTATGGTGTGCTGATTGCCGCGACCGTCGCCCTGTTCTCGATGACGCCGGGCGGTTTCATTCCGGCGCAGGACCAGAATTATGCGCTTGCCGTGGTCCAGCTTCCGCCGGGTTCGTCGATCGAACGCACCGACAAGGTGCTGAAGAAGGTCACCGAGCGCCTGCTCAAGGTGGACGGTATTGCTGAGGCGGTGATGTTCGCCGGCTTCGACGGCGCGTCCAACACGCAGGCGCCGAACGCCGCCGCGGCCTACGTCACCTTCGATCCCTATGGCGATCGCGCCAAGAGGGGCCGCAGCGAGGCCGCGATCCAGGCCGACATGCGTGCCGCTGTCGCCGACATCAACGAAGCGATGGTGCTGGTCATCGGCCCGCCGGTCATCCAAGGGATCGGCAATGGCGGCGGCTATCGGATGATGGTGCAGGCGCGTGAAGGCCAGAGCTACCAGGCGCTGGAAAAGGCCGCGGGCGGGCTGATCGGTGCCGCCAACCAGGCGGAGGGGCTCACGCAGATCTACACCCTGTTCAACACCGCCACGCCCCGAATCTATGCCGACGTCGACCGGGTGAAAGCCGACATGATGGGCGTGCCGCCGTCGCGTGTCTGGGAGGCGCTGCAAGTCTATCTCGGCTCCGCTTACGTCAACGACTTCAACCTGCTCGGCCGCACCTTCCGGGTCACTGCTCAGGCCGAGAACCGGGCGCGCGACGATCTGTCCGACATTGGGCAATTGAAGACGCGTTCTGACTCCGGGCGGATGGTGCCGGTGGGCGCCGTCGCGACGTTCGAGGATCGCACCGGGCCTTATCGCGTCGTACGGTTCAACCTCTTCCGCGCGGTCGAAGTCGATGGCGAGACCGCACCGGGCTACTCGACCGGTCAGTCGATGAAGACGATGGAGCGGCTGGCGCAGGATCTGCCGGCAGGCTTCCGCGGCGAATGGACCGATCTCGCTTTCCAGCAGAAGGCCGCCGGCAATGTCGCCGCGCTCGTTTTCGGACTGGCGGTGGTGTTCGTCTTCCTGGTGCTTGCTGCCCAGTTCGAAAGCCTGATGCTGCCGCTGTCGGTAATCCTGATCGTGCCGATGACGCTGCTGGCCGCGATGGCGGGCGTCAACTTGAGGGGGATGGACAACAACATCCTGACCCAGATCGGCCTCATCGTGCTGATCGGCCTGGCGGCGAAGAACGCGATCCTGATCGTGGAATTCGCGAAGCAGGCCGAGGAGGCCGGGGCAAGCGCGATCGATGCCGCGATCGAGGCGTCGCAGATGCGGCTTCGGCCGATCCTGATGACCAGCTTCGCGTTCATTCTCGGAGTGGTCCCGCTGGTCACCGCAACCGGCGCGGGGGCAGAGCATCGCCAGGCGCTCGGTACCGCCGTCTTCTTCGGCATGATCGGGGTGACCTTCTTCGGCCTCGTCTTCACGCCGACCTTCTATGTCGCCTGCCGCACGCTGCGCGCGCGCCTGCCCTGGCGCCGCCGGCGCCCGGACGCCGCCCCCGTACTGCAGCCGGCCGAATGAGGAACCAGACCATGTCCCGTTTCAAAATCCCTCTGATGGCGAGCCTGCTGGCGCTCGCCGGCTGCACCGCCGGCCCGGACTATGTGCGTCCCGAAGTGCAGTCCGCTGCGACCGCGCCTCTGCTCGGCGCGAATCATCCGGCCTTCACCCTGGAGGCCCCCGAGGGGGATTGGTGGCGCCTCTACCAGGATCCGGTGCTCGACGGCCTGATCGCCGACGCGTTCCGGGCCAACACCGATCTGCGGGTTGCGGCGGCCAATCTCGATCGCGCCCGGGCCCTGCTTCGTGAAACACGCTCTCAGCGCCTGCCGCAAACCAATGTCGGCGCGGGCGCCGGCTATGGCCGTGTCTCCGAAAATCAGGTCCTACCGGGCACCGATCGTGAGGATTGGAGCTTCGACGGCGGGCTCGACGTCTCCTACGAGGTCGATCTTGCCGGCCGGGTCCGCCGGTCGATCGAAGCAGCCCGTGCCGACGTCGCCGCCACCGCCGAGATCCGCCACGCCGTCCAGCTGACGGTCGCGGCGGAGACGACCCGTGCTTATGCCGATGCGGCCGCCGCCGCGGAGCGGCTCGACGTTGCCGAGCGCAGCCTGGCGCTGATCGATCGTACGCTCGGTGTCACTCAACGAAGGTTCGAAGCCGGCTTTGGCACGCGGCTCGACGTGGTTCGCGTTACCTCTCTGCGCGACCAGCAGCGTGCCGAATTGCCGACGCTTCGAGCTGAGCGCGACGCGGCCTTGTTCCGCCTCGCCGCGCTCACCGGTCGCGCGCCCGCCTCCTTGTCCCCGAGTGCGGGCGCGCGCCGGACCATCCTCGAGCTCGATCGCGCGATTCCGGTCGGGGATGGGGCAGGGCTTATCGCCAGACGGCCGGACGTGCGCGAGGCCGAGCGCAGGCTGGCCGCGGAAACGGCACGGATCGGCGTCGCCACCGCCGATCTCTATCCCAACATCACCCTTGGCGGCTCGATCGGCGCCACCGCGACCTCGATCGGCGATCTGTTCACCGGCGGCGCCTTCCGCTTCCTGCTCGGCCCGCTGATCAATTGGTCGTTTCCGAACCAGGAAGCGGTGCGTGCCCGCATCCGGGCCTCCGAGGCCTCTGCCGATGCGGCCCTCGCGCGCTTCGACGGTGCGGTGCTCGAGGCGCTGCGCGAGACCGAGACCGCCCTGTCGGCCTACCGCAACGCCATCGACCGTCGGGAGGCGCTGGCCTCCGCCCGCGACGCGGCCAATCGTGCGGCCGAGATCGAGCGTGCCCGGTTACGCGCTGGCCGGTCCGATTCCCTGTCGGTGCTCGATGCCGAGCGCACCCTCACCGAAGCCGAAGCCGATCTCGCGCTTTCCGAAGCCCGCATCGCGAGTGCGCAGATCGATCTGTTTCGGGCGCTGGGCGGCGGCTGGTCGGCGGATCAGAGCGTCGCGGCGGTCCGGCAGGGAGCGACGCCGCCGAACGGCGGCACCTTGGCGGCGAGCCGCTGATCAGGCGATCGGCGGTCTCGCCGAGACGGATTTCGGCACCAGCTCGGCCAGCAATTTGCGAACGCTCTCGCCGCTGAACGGCTTCTCGATGATCGGTCGCCCGCAGCGCTCGACGAAGCGGGCCGCCGCCTCGCTCAGCGTGTCGCCGGTGACGAACCCGATGCGTGGCAGCAAATGCGGCTTTTCGGACGCGATCCAGTCGAACAGGGCGGGTCCGTCGAGACCCGGCATTCGCAGATCGGATACGATCACGTCGAAGTCCGCTTCTTCCAGCCGCGCCTTTGCGTCCCAACCGCTCGCGGCGATCTCGACCGTGTAGCCGGCGCGTTCGGCGAACAGGCCGAGGACTTCGGCGACATCCGCCTCGTCGTCGACGACGAGCACGGTGCCGCGGTGGGTGACCTCCGGGATCAGCCGTTCCGCCTGCCGCAGCGGCGCCTCGACGATTCCGGCGACTTCCAGCGTCAGCCGGAAGCAGGCGCCGCCGCCATCCGTCTCGATCAGCTCGAGCTTGCCGCCATGCGCCTCGACCAGACCGAGCGAGAAGCTGAGGCCCACACCGGTGCCGCTGCCTTGCGGCTTGGTGGTGAAGAACGGCTCGAACACCCGTCGGCGGATCTCGTCCGGCACGCCCGGCCCGTTATCCTCAACCTCGATGCAGACCTTGCTGCCGTCTCCTGACGGCCCCACCCGGACGGCGAGGCGGCGGGCGCCGCTCTGCTCCTGAAGTGCCTGCTGCGCGTTGACGATCAGATTGACCAGGACCTGGTGGAGTTGATCGGGATCGGCATGGAGCGGCCGCAGATCGGGAACGATCTCGCAGGTGACTTCGATGCCGGCCGTGCGAAGCGAATATTCGGTGAGATCGAGTGCCGCCTCGACGATCTCGCGAGCTTCGACGCTGCGCCGTTCGGGCGCCTTCTGGCGCGCCATGGCGAGGAAGGTCTGGACGATCCGGGAGCAGCGTTCGGCGGCCCGGCGCACCTTCTCGGCCCGGGTCGCGAACTCGGTGCCCTCGGCCAGTTCCTCCAGCAACGCGCTTTGCGCGGTAACGATGGTCAGCGGATTGTTGAGCTCATGGCTGACTCCGGCAAGGAGGCTGCCCAAGGCGGTGAGCTTCTCCGCCTGGTGCAGCGCGTCTCGGGAGCGGGCGAGCTCTTCCTCGGCGCGCTTGCGCTCCGTCAGGTCGACGATCGACGCGATCACCGCCGGAGCGCCCTTGTAGGTGATCCGCCGCCAGTTCATCGACACCGGAAAGCGTGCCCCGTCGCGCAGGAACTCGGCCTCGTAATTGTCGTGCTTCGGATGCGTCCGCACGAATTCCAGAAACTCGGCAAACGCTTCCGCATCCTTGGTCCAGCGGATCGGATCGACCGCCCGTTCGTCGCCTTCGGGAACGCCCATCATCTCGTAGAAGGCCGGATTGCCGAGGATGACGCCGCCATTCTGGGCAATGACGACGGGGACCGGATGCGCTTCGGTGACGGTGCGGAAGAGATGTTCGCTCTCGCGAAGTGCGGCATCCGCATGGGCGCGCTCCAGGGTCGCCCAGGTCCGTTCTGCCACCTCGTCGAGCAGGCGGAGCTCGGCCGCGGTCCAGCGCCGCGGCCTGAATTGCTGGGCGGACATGATCGCTCGCAGGACGCCGCCCTTGACCAGCGGCACGCTTGCGAACGCCTGCACGCCGACGTCGTGGAACCGGGCGCGCATGGCCGGGGAGACGTCTTCGTCGGTGCCGACGTCGAACGAGACGAGCGGCTCGCCGCGCCCATGCGCCCGCAGATAATCGTCCGGGAAGTCCGTCATCGGATAGTCGTGCGCGGACAGAACCGGCCCGTCGGCACGCCAATCACGACCAACCCGCATCAGCCCGGCATCCCAATCGATCGTCGCGAAGACAATTCGGTCGGCGTGGAGTTCGGCACCGATCTGATCGGAAACAATGGTGAGGATGGTCTCCGGGTCGAACTCGTCACGGATCGCATCACCCAGGCGGAGGAGGAACGCCTGGGTGCGGTCGAGGCCGTCTCCGGCTTCGATCGCAGTGCCAATCCAGTAAGCGATCGCCCCGTCCGCGCCACGCACCGGACGCGCCGACACGAGAAAGGCGCGGAGGCCGCCACCGGCATGGTGCAAGTCCGCGGTGACTGCAAAAGCGACGTTTTTCGTCCCATGCTCTCGCACCGCGTCGACCAGCGGCCGATGGGATTCGAGGTCGTGCGGCTCCTCGCCGGTCTGCTCGCGCCAGCGGCCGTTGATCCAGCGCACCCGTCCGTCGCGCTCGGCCACCCAGCAGATCACCGGCAAGGCCTCGGCAAAGCTGTGGAAGTGGCTGCTGTCCATGAAGGACGCCGATATCATCTGATTGGCCTCCTTCATCCGCACTCCCCCGATGGCGTTCCGGCGATCCCCTTAGCGAGGATCGGCCTTGCAGGCGAGAGCAGGGCGTTCCGCCCGGAATTTCCATCTTTTCCTGCGGGTGTCGGCGGGCCGTGGCGTCGTCGGGGTAATTCGCGCGTGAAACGAATGGCACGAATGACGGAGTGCCCGCGTTGACGGGCCGGACGATAAATGGAGCATCGAATGGCCAACCCCGACAAGATCGTCGCCGTAGGATTGTTGACGCAGCGCGATCTTGAGATGCTCGGGGCGGGATTTCGCCGCGCCATTCCGCTAACCGACGTCTCCGAATTCGAAGATCTGCTCGCGGCGATCGACGAGGCGGAGCAGCGCGCCAATCAGCAGGATTAGGCGCGAGGCCCGGACCCGGGCGCGCGGTCGAGCGCATGCTTCTCGGCGACGCGAAACAACAGATCGAGATCCTCTCGGGCGACGTCGAAGGTTTCCCCAAGCTCCTCCAGTGCGCGGTCGACGTCTTCGGGAAGAATGCCGTTGGCGGTCGCGATCACCGTGTGTCCGGCGACCGGCACCGGCCGGTGCGGATAGGAATGGCCCGAGAAGCGGTGGAAGAGCAGGCCCGTCGCGACCAGCAGCAGGGCATTGAGGCCGACCGGAAGCAGGACGAAACCATAATCGGTCGCGGCCGGGCTCCCGCCGGCGAGGATCGGAAGGATTGCGCAGGCGCCGCCGGGTGGATGGAGGCAGCGCAGCGCCGACATTGCCAGGATGGCGAGCGAGACGCCAAGCCCGAGCGCCAGCTGCGGATCGGGGATCAGGCGGGCGATGGTGACTCCAACGAGCGCCGAGACGATGCTGCCGCCGACGATCGGCCACGGCTGCGCCATCGGCGACGACGGCACCGCGAACAGCAATACCGCCGAGGCACCCATCGGCGCCACGAGGAACGGGAAGCTGCCGGGATGCGGCGCCAGGCTCGAGGCGGCGGCGGTCGCGGCGATGCCGAGCAGCGCACCGAGGCAGGCGGTCAGGCGATCCGACCAGCGCGCACCGGCGAGGAGCGGCACGAAAAGCCGCATCGAGCGAAGGCGCAAGGACATCAGGCGGGATGTGCGCTCAGGATAGGCATGGCGGATCCGCACCCAGGCGACACGGGCTGTTCGCGCCGGATCGGCTGCGATATGCCGGAGCGATGGACAGCAAACGCAGGATCCTGATCGTCGGCGGCGGCACAGCGGGCTGGCTGGCTGCGGCCTATCTCGCGCGGTCGCTGGGTCTGCCGGACAATAAGCACGTCGAAATCACTCTGCTCGAATCGGCGGAGATCGGGATCATCGGGGTCGGCGAAGGCACCTTTCCCACGATCCGGAACACGCTGAAGTTCCTCGGGATCGAGGAGGCGCGCTTCATCCGAGAAACCTCCGCGACATTCAAGCAGGGGATACGATTCACCGACTGGGCCCGCACGCCCGACGGCGACGATCACCATCATTTCTTTCATCCGTTCGAAGCGCCTTTCTATGCCGAAGGCGCCGAGCTGGTTCCCTACTGGCTGCTGCAGGACGAGCTTACGCGTCCCCCGTTCGCGGAAGCCATGACGATCCAGAACCGGGTTGCGGAGGCGAAGCGTGCGCCGAAGCGCCCGGACGAAAGCGACTTTTCCGGGCCGCTCAACTACGCCTACCATTTCGACGCCGCGAGCCTTGCTCGCGTGCTCGCCGGGCGCGCCGCCGAGCTCGGCGTACGCCACATCGAAGACCTGCTCGAAGGCGTCGAGACGGATGGCGAGCGCGGCATCGCGCGGGTCCTCACCCGCGAGCATGGTCCCCTCGAAGCCGATCTCTATGTCGATTGCACCGGATTCCGTGCCGAGCTGATCGGCCGCGCGCTGGGCGAACCGCTGAAGTCGATCCGCTCGATCCTGTTCACCAATCGTGCTCTGACCTGCAAGATCCCCTATGCAAGCACCGCGACGCCGCTGGAGAGCTACACGATCGCAACGGCGCATGAGGCCGGCTGGACGTGGGACATCGGCCTTCGCGGCGCGCGCGGAATCGGCTGCGTCTATTCGAGCGACCACCTTTCCGACGATCGCGCCGCCGAGATCCTCCGCGCCTATGTGGGTGCCGCGGCCGACGATCTGCCGTTTCGCCGGATCGCATTCGATCCGGGCTATCGCGAGCGGCAATGGGTGGGAAATTGCGTCGCGGTGGGGCTCGCCGGCGGCTTCCTCGAGCCGCTGGAATCGACCGGGGTCGTGCTGATCGAGGCGGCGATCACGATGATCGCCGAGCTGTTCCCCCACAGCGGGCCGATCGACGCACCCGCCCGGCGGTTCAACCAGCTGATCGCCGCGCGCTACGACAACATCATCAATTTCCTGAAGCTCCATTACTGCCTCAGCCAGCGCGACGAGCCGTTCTGGCGCGACAATCGCGACGAAGCCTCGATCCCCGAGCGCCTGCGCGAGCTACTCGAGCAATGGCGATATCGTCCGCCCGGCCGGTTCGATTTCATCCTCGATCTCGAGAGCTTCGCCTTTTTCAACTACCAGTACATCCTCTACGGCATGGGCTTTCGGACCGATCTGTCGCCGGGTCGCGGCGATTTCCCGAACGTCCGCGCCGCCGACCGGATCTTCGCCCGCATCCGCAGCTTCGGCGAGCGCGCCACCCAGGACCTCCCGTCCCACCGCGCGCTGATCGACCAGATCAACGAGGAGCCGGAGCGGGCGTTCGCGCTCTGAAGTCCGACGTCGACGTTCGCTGCCCATCTCCGCACGGATCCGTCCTGGGGATCTAGGCAGGTTTGGGCGCAAGCTTTGCATCGAGCGAGTCCAGTTCGCCCGATGCCCGCGCCTGCTTGCCATAGACCAGTTCGAACAACGGGCTGGCCATCACGGTGGTGACGATCGCCATCAGCACCAGCATCGAGAACAAGGTCGGCCCGATGATGCCTTTCTGCAGGCCGATATTGATGATGATCAGTTCCATCAGGCCGCGGGAGTTCATCAGCGCGCCGATCCCAAGGGCCGTGCGATTGTCTTCGCCGGCGATGCGGGCCGCGGCATAGCAGGCGCCGAATTTTGCGAAGATCGAGGCGGCGAGGATGCCGAGCGCGATCAGCAGCAATTCTCCACTGTTGACCATGTCCATCCGGGTGTTGAGCCCCGAATAGGTGAAGAACATCGGCAGCAACAGCACGACGGCGAGCGGCTCCACCTTCTTCTTGAGTTCCTCGGCGAACAGGCCGCGCGGCATCACGGCACCGAGGATGAAGCCACCGAAGATGGCGTGAATGCCGATCGCGTCCATGAAGAAGGCGGACAGGCAGAACAATGTCATCGTGATTGCGAGCACGGTCATGCTCATCTCACCGGTGCGCTCCACTACCCGACCGAGCGGCGCGAGCAGCTTGCGGCCGAACAGCATCAAGAAGGCGGCGTAGCCGACGCCGCCGACGATCGCGAGCACCGCGACACCCGGGCCGGCACCAAAGGTCGCGAGCACGACCGCAAGCACGCACCAGGATACCGCATCGTCGAACGCCCCGGCGGTCAGCGAAAGGGTGCCGAGCGATGTTCGCGCTAAGCCCCGTTCGTTGATGATCCGGGCCAGCATCGGAAAGGCGGTCAGCGCAATGCAGGCGCCCATGAACAGGGTCGCACTGCTCGGCGCGATACCGGGCGCGAACAGGCCGGGGACCTTGAGCAGGAATGGCGTAATCGCGGCGGCGACCAGGAACGGCACCACGATCCCCGCCAGCGACACGCCGAACGCGCTGCGCGCCTTCGACTTGAAATGGTCGATTTCGAGCGTGATGCCGACCAGGAACATGTAAAGGCCGACTCCGAGCTGTGCCCCCGTGTAGAGTACGTTGCGAGTTTCCTTCGGGAAGATCGCAGCCTGCAGATCGGGAAAGAACAGGCCGAGCAGCGATGGCCCGAGCACGACGCCGGCGATCATCTCGCCGACCACCTGGGGTTGGCCGAGCAGCGTCTTGCCGAGCCAGCCGACGACCCGGCAGGCGACCAGTATGACGGCGAGCTGCAGGAAGAAGTGGATGCTGAAGTCGCCCGGAGCGTAACTGGTCGACGCCGCGGCGACGGCTGGGCCATGCGGATTGAGGATGTCGCCCACGGCATCGCCGAGCATGTCGAGATAGTCGGAAATCATTCGGTCCCCCTCCCAAGGAATCCTGATGTGCACCAGCCGTTGCGCGGCGTCGCGCACGAAGCAGCCTTTCCAGGCCGGTCCGCGCAACTCGAAAATGACCGCATTGCGAGGGGCGGTGCCAGTTTTCGAAATGGTGAGGGCAATCTGTTGCGAGACCGCTACATTGTAGGTAGGTACCTACATCCGTTCGTCGCATAGGGGGCGCGCGGCAAGGCGATCGGAGTGGCGGATGAAGGTGCTGAGCAGCCGCGAATTCAACCAGGATGTCAGCCGGGCCAAGCGTGATTCGCGGCTCGCGCCGGTGTTCATCACCGACCGCGGCCGCCCGACCCATGTGCTGCTCAGCATCGATGCCTATCGGCGTCTTTCCGGCCATGCAGAGTCGATCGTCGATCTGCTTGCGATGACCGACCCTCCCGAACTTCCGCTCGCCGATCCGGGGCATGCGGCGGGCGGCTGGCCACGCCGGGCGCCGCGCCGCTAATGTATTTGCTCGACACCGAAATCGTCGCCGAGTTGCGACGCGCAAAGGCAGCGGGCACCGGCCTCGCAACCTGGGCGGCCGGCATCGACCGGGCGCAGCTGTTCGTCTCCGCGGTCACGTTGCTGGAGTTCCAGTCCGCGGTGGTGCGGCTGATGCGGACCGACAAGCATTCGGGCGCGGCCCTGCGGGCGTGGATCGACACTCAGCTCGTGCCCGCGTTCGCCGGCAGAATACTCGCCGTCGACGCTGCGGTGGCGCGGCGCCGCGCGCCGCTGGCGCTTGCCGACGATCGCGATGCCCTCATCGCCGCGACGGCTCTGGAACATGGCCTGACCCTCGTCACCGGTCGGGCCGCGGTCTTCAAGGGCAGCCGCGTGAAACTCCTCGATCCCCTGAACTACGAGCCCGATGCGTTCGAGGATGATGCCGATTGGCAGGAGGCTGGGCGCGCCGGACCGCTCTGGCTCAAGAATCTTTTCGTCCGAACCTGACCCTCCGGTGCGATCGGCGACGCCCGTTCCTTACCCTGGCGTGCATCCCTAAATAGCAGGAATGACCCAGAGCGCCTTCTTCATCCCGCATGGCGGCGGCCCATGCTTCTTCATGGACGATCCCTCGGGGCAATGGACCGGCATGGCCGAATTCCTGCGGGCTCTGCCGCAGACCTTGCCGGCTCTGCCAACCGCGATCATCGTCGTGTCGGGCCATTGGGAGACGGAGGGCTTTGCCTTCACCGGCGCCGCGCAGCCGGGCCTGATCTACGATTATCACGGCTTCCCGCCGCATACCTACGCACTACGCTACGACGTCCCCGGTGCGCCGGAATTCGCCGCCCGGGCGGCCGGTCTGTTGCGCTCGGCCGGCCTTGAGGCGACCGTGGATTCGCAGCGCGGGCTCGATCACGGCGTGTTCGTGCCGATGATGGTCGCCTTCCCTCAGGCCTCCATTCCGATGGTCGAAATGTCGGTAGATCGCCGCCTCGATCCGACGCTACACATCCAGGCCGGGCGGGCGCTTGCGGCGTTGCGCGACGAAGGGGTGCTGATTCTCGGGTCCGGCATGAGCTTCCACAACATGCGGGCTTACGGCGATCCGCGCTTCACGGCGGCTTCCGAAGCGTTCGATGCCTGGCTCGCCGGCGCCGTGGCCCTGCCCGGCGACGCTCGTGCCGCGGCGCTCGCTGCCTGGGCCGAGGCGCCGGCCGGGCGCCTGTCCCACCCGCGGGAGGAGCATCTGCTTCCGCTGATGGTCGCGGCAGGAACCTCCGAGCGTCCCGGTGCCCGCGTCTATGGCGAACGGGTTCTCGAGACGGCGATCAGTGGCTTCCGCTTCGACTGAGCTCAAGAGGGTCCGAGTTCCCGGTTGATGCCCCTTGCCGCGCAACAGGTCGCGAACGCGACCGCAGTGCCGAGACAGAGCTGGTACGGAAAGGCGAGTGCCTTCCAGCCCGCCGGGAGTCCGATCACGTCCACCACATAAGGCTGCATCAGCAGGATCGTCACGAAGCCGGTGATCAGCGCTGCCACGACCGAGGCCGAAGATCCGCGCCGGGTGAACAAGGCGGTGAAGAACACGCCGAGCAGGCCGGAATAGGCGAACGACATCACGGCCAGCGCGAAGGTCAGCAGCGGCGTGTCGGAATAATGCTGCCAATGATAGCAGAGCACGGACATCCCGAGCAGAGCGAACCCGAGCGCGACCATCCCGAGCCGGCCGGCTGCCACGAAATGCGAGGCCGGCAAGTCCTGCCTCCTCGTGATCCAGGGCCGGTAGAAATCCTCGATCAGCACCGATGCCATCGAGATCAGGCCCGAATTGACCGCTGCGGCGGCAAGGATGCCGACGGCAACGAAGCCGCGCACGCCCGCAGGCAGTTCGGTCAGGATATAGTGCATGAAGATGGTGATGGTCTCGCCTTCGAACTCGCCGGCGGCGACCGCGCTGCGCCCCATCAGATCGGGGCGGCCATAGAATATGTAGAGCAGCGAACCGATCGCCATGAACAGCAGCACCACCGGGATTGCCGACAGCACCGACAGATACAGGGCGCGACTGCCCTCGCGGGCGTCGCGGCAGGCGAGTAGACGCTGGGTGGTGTCCTGGTCGAGCCCCATGCTCGCGAAGAACAGCAGGGTGATGCCGGTGAGGGTCGCGACCACCGAAAAGGGCGCGCTCGCATCGAGCGACCAGTCGATCAGTCGAAGCTTGCTGCCGCCCTCCGCGGACGTTGTCAGGGCGGCGAGGATCTCGGCATTGCTGGCCGGGATCGCAGTCCGCAGCAGCGCCAGAACGACGAGCGCGGCACCGGTGTAGAGCAGGACCTGGACGAGATCGGTCCAGACGATCGATTCGAGCCCGCCCAGGAAGGTGAAGGCAAGACCGACGACGACCAGCGCCAGCGACGCGAGGAAGATATTGCCGGCATCGACCTCGCCGAAAATGATCATCGCGACGGCGATCGCAGCCAGATACAGGCGGGCGCCGCTCGCAAGGATACGGCCGATCAGATACATGCCGGCCGCCGCCCGCATCGCTTTGGCATCGAAGCGGTGGCGCAGCAGTTCGTAGACGGTGGTGACGCGGAGCGCGTAGAGGCGCGGGATCAGCCAGCGCGAGATAAGCCAGGCGGCAAGCAGCGGCCCCGCATAACTGGCCAGATAGGTGTAGTCGCCGCGGTAGGAATAATCGGGGGCGCCGAGGAAGGTCGCTGCCGATTGCGTGGTCGAGAGCACGGACACCGCCACCAGCCAGATCGGAACCCTGTGCCCGGCCAGGAAATAGTCGTCGGCGTCGCGTTGCCGGCGGGTCGAGAGCAGGCCGGCGAGGGCGAGCAGCAGCACGTAGCCGCCGACGATCGACCAATCGAGCGCGGTGAAGCCGCCGGTCACATCGAATCCCCTCGAACGTAAGCGAGCAGCCCGGCTACGAGCCGGTCGAAAACGATGCGGACGCGCGCCACCGATCGCAGATCCTCGTGCATCACGACCCAGCAATCCAGCGCGAAGTCGAACAGGTCCGGCAGGATTCGCACCAGAGCCGGATCGCGCTCGCCCAGTCGAACCTGGCAGATCCCGATGCCGAGCCCAGCCCGAATGGCCGCGAGCTGGACGAGATCGCTGTCGCTGCGCACGGCGAAGTCCTGAAGCCGGATCGGGAGCCCGGCCGTGCGCATCGCGCGCACCACGGCATTGTCCTGCTCGACGCCGATCAGGCCGCGCGCCACCACCGCCTCGAAGCTTTCGGGCAAGTCTCGCACCAGGTTATGGCGGGCGAACAGGCCAAGCGCGATCGTGCCGATCTGCCGGGCGACGAGCGCTCCTTGGCTCGGCGGAACCATCCGGATGGCGATGTCGGCCTCCAGCCGAAGCAGATCCTCATTGCGGTTGCTGGCGGAGAGCTCGAGCGCGAGCGCCGGATGCGCAGTGCGGAGGGAGGCGAGAATTGATGGCAACACCTCGACACTGATCACCTCGCTCGCGGTGACTCGCACCGGCCCGGCGATCGCCTGGTCGTCGGCTGCCGCGCGGGCAAAGGCGGCGGCGGCGAGCTCCATCGCTTCGGCATGGCTGCGCAGGCGCAATGCCGTCGCGGTCGGAATCAAGCCGCTTGGCGCGCGGGTGAATAGAGCGGTGCCGAGCTGCGCCTCGAGCTCCTCGATCCGGCGCCGCACGGTGGGATGGACGAGGCCGAGGCTGCGCGCGGCGGCGCTGAGACTGCCGGTGCGCAGCACGGCGAGGAAGTTACGATGCAGCTCCCAATCCGTGCTTCCGTTCGCGCTCATCATTCTGTGTTAGGCTGCCTGGCACTCCATGGCAATTTTCATCATGGTCGTCGGCGTCCATCTCTCCTTCAGAAGGAGAACGGACATGGACGAATCGAAAGTGGCTCTGGTCGTGGGCGCCCGCGGGGGCATCGGCAGCGAAACCGCGCGTGCACTGGCCCGCCACGGCTGGCGGGTGCGCGCCCTTGCCCGCCGCGCAGGCACGGATGCGGCATTCGATTGGATCGAAGGCGATGCGATGGAGGGTGCCTCGATCGTTCGCGCCGCCGATGGGGCACAGATCATCGTCCATGCCGTCAACCCGCCAGGCTATCGCGGCTGGGCAAGGCTGGTCCTGCCGATGATCGACAACACGATCGCCGCTGCGCGTGCTTCGGGCGCCCGCATCCTGCTGCCGGGAACGATCTACAATTACGGGCCCGACGCCTGGCCGGTGCTCCGGCCGGAGTCGCCGCAGCACCCTGCCACGCGCAAGGGGGCGATCCGGGTCTCGCTGGAGCGGCGACTGGAGCTTGCGGCGGCCGATGGGGTGCGCTCGGCGATCCTGCGCGCCGGTGACTTTTTCGGTGCCGATGCCGGCAACAGCTGGTTCTCGCAGGCGCTGGTGACGCCGGGCCGGCCGGCACGTGCAATCGGCTATCCCGGCCGCCGCGGCATCGGTCATGCCTGGGCCTATCTTCCGGACGTCGCCGAGACATTCGCTCGGATCGCCGCGATCGAGGCGACGCTTCCGGCCTTTGCGCGCTTCCATCTTGAGGGCCACTGGGATCCGGACGGCACCAGGATGGTGGGAACCATCGCCGCTGCGCTCGGCCGACCGGACCTCCGCGTGAAGCCATTCCCATGGTTGCTGCTTCGGCTCGCGGCCCCGTTCAACGAGACGATGCGCGAACTCATCGAGATGCGCGCATACTGGGAGCATCCGGTTCGTCTCGACAACACGGCGCTGATCCAGGCGCTCGGCGCCGAGCCGCGGACCCCGCTCGCCGACGCGGTGCGAGCGACGTTGGCAGGATTGGACGTGCGCCCCGCCTGATCGCCGCTTGCGCCTGCGCTGCGCCGATGCTCTCGTGGCGCGATGCTGGTGCCCCTGATCCTGCTTCCGGGCCTGCTGTGCGATGCGACCTTGTGGCGCGCGCAGGTCCGCGACCTTGCCGATGTCGCTGCGGCGATCGTCCCGGATCTTGCTCTGGACGACAGCATCGAGGCGATGGCCGCCCGGGTTCTCGCCGCCGCGCCGCCGGTCTTCTCGCTCGCCGGCCTGTCGATGGGCGGCTACGTCGCCTTCGAGATCCTGCGCCAGGCGCCGGAGCGGGTCAAGCGGCGGGCCTTGTTCTCGACCAGCGCGGCGGCGGACGATCCGGCGCGCATCGAAGCACGGCGGCGCGGCATCGAATCGCTGAAGCTCGGGCGGTTCGCGGGGGTCACGTCATGCCTGCTGCCGCAGCTCATCCACCCGAGCCGGATCGGCACCGAAATCGGTGAGAGGGTGAAGGCGATGGCCAAGCGCGTCGGCGGCGAAGCCTTCCTCCGCCAGCAGCAGGCAATCCTCGATCGGCCGGACAGCCGTCCCGGGCTGCCGGCGATCCGCGTGCCGACGATCGTTGCCGTCGGCGACGCCGATCTGCTGACGCCGCCCGGTCACTCTCGCGAAATTCACGCTGCGATTGCGGGGTCGACCTTCCACCTGTTCACCCAATGCGGCCATTTGCCCGCGCTTGAAGCACCGGAGGAAACAAGCGCTTTGCTGCGCGCATGGCTCCTTCGCTGAGCTTTCGCGCGTCAGCGGAACACGTCTTCGACACCCTGCTCCGATATTTGCTCAGCCCCCTTTGCGGCTGCGGTGGGACAGCAAGCGGGCAAAACCGACGAGACTACCGCTGCGCCGACCAGGAACCCCATCCAAAAGGCCATCTGCGCCTCCCAGGCGACGCCGCATCAGCACGACGTGATGCAACTGGGAGAGTCTGGAAAGCTGGGGGTATGCGCTGGATTGGTGGAGCTCCGGCGGCCTCCAGGTTGCGCGGCGCAACCCACCCCGCCTAGGCTGCCGCATCCTCTCTTGCGGAGCCCCCGATGACTTTGAAGCTGGTCCTGCTTGCCTCCCTTGCGCTCACCACCGCAACCGCTTCCGCGCAGGACGCCGGCTCGGCTCCGGTGGGCGGGGATATCCCCGCCAAGTTTACGCCGCCGACCGAGAATCGCGATTATGTGAAGCGCGAAGTGATGATCCCGATGCGCGACGGGACGAAGTTATTCACTGTCATCGTCTTCCCCAAGGGGCTCACCGGCGCGCCGATCGTGCTCACCCGCACGCCCTACAATGCCGCAGGCCGCGCCAAGCGGATGGACAGTCCCAGCATCCTCTCCACCCTGCCGCTGGCCGACGAGATGTTCGTCAAGGCGGGCTACATCCGGGTCTATCAGGATATCCGGGGCAAATATGGCTCGGAGGGTGACTATGTCGTCACTCGGCCGGTGATCGGGCCCCTCAACACGACGGAGGTGGATCATGTCACCGACGCCTGGGACACGATCGAGTGGCTGGTCAACAAGGCCAATTTGCCGGAGTCGAACGGCCGCGTCGGCATGATCGGCTCCTCCTACGAGGGGTTCACGGTAGTGAACGCGCTGCTCAAGCCGCATCCGGCTCTCAAGGTCGCCGCACCGGAAAGCCCGATGATCGACGGCTGGATGGGCGACGACTGGTTCCATTACGGCGCCTTCCGGCTCGCCAACATCGCCTGGCTTGGCGCGCAGACCGGCTACAAGGGTGAAGGCAAGGCACCGCCGACGGGCGGTTATGACGATTACGACAATTTCCGCCGGATCGGCTCGGCCGGTGCCTGGGCGAAAAAGTCCGGCTACGATCAGCTGCCCTTTTGGCAGCGCATGGTCGACCATCCGTCCTACGACGCCTTCTGGCAGGGTCAGGCGCTCGACAAGCTGGTCGCCGCCAATCCCTCCGACGTGCCGACCCTGTGGGAGCAGGGCCTCTGGGATCAGGAGGACATGTACGGCGCGATCATCACCTGGGAGGCCCTCAAGGCCAAGGGCAAGACCGGCAACAACTTCCTCGTCATGGGCCCGTGGCGGCACAGCCAGGTCAATCGCGACGGCCGCTCCCTCGGGGTGTTTCAATGGGAAGGCGATACCGCTGCCCAGTTTCGCGAGCAGATGGTGCTGCCCTTCTTCAACCAGTATCTGAAGGACGGTCCGCCCGCGCCGATGCCGGCGGCGACGATCTACAATACCGGCGAGAACAAGTGGGATCGCCTGAGCACCTGGCCGCTCGCCTGCGAGCAGGGATGTCAGGCGCCGCTCAAGCCGATCTACCTTCAGGCGGACGGCGCCCTCGGCTTCGACAAGGCCAAAGCGGGCGAGGACAGCTACGTCTCCGATCCGGCCAAGCCGGTTCCGCATCTGCCGCGGCCGGTGAATTTCGGAGACGGGCGCTGGGGCGAATATCTGGTCGCCGACCAGCGCTTCGCCGACGGCCGCCCCGACGTGATGACCTACCAGACCGAGGTGCTGACCGCGCCGGTCCGAGTCTCCGGGGCGCCGATCGCGGAGTTGTTCGCCAAGACCAGCGGCACCGACGGCGATTTCGTCGTCAAGGTGATCGACGTCTATCCGGACGAGGTCGCGACCGACCCGAAGATGGGCGGATACCAGCTGCCGATCAGCCTCGACATCTTCCGCGGGCGCTATCGCGACAGCTTCGAGAAACCGAGCCCGATCCCGGCCGGCAAGGTCCAGCGCTATCGCTTCCGGCTCCCGACGGTGAACCATGTCTTCCAGCCCGGCCACCGGATCATGATCCAGGTGCAGTCGACCCTGTTCCCGGTCTACGACCGCAGCCCGCAAAGCTATGTGCCAAACATCTTCCTCGCCAAACAGGAGGACTACCGCAAGGCGACGATCACCCTCGCACGGGGCGGCAGCGCGGCAAGCGCGATCTGGCTGCCGGTGGTCCCCGTCGATCAGAGCGCGGCGATGGTGAAGTAGGAGGGTAGGGCATCGGTCATCCTGGCGCCGACGCCCGTTCGCCGAGCCTGTCGAAGCCCAGTCCTTCTCCCTCCTTGCCCAAGATCAAGGAGAAGGCTTCGACACGCTCAGCCCGAACGGTGTCGTGGATGTCCGACCCTCACTCTCGACCGTCGACGCGGCTTGCTACCAATTCCTTGCGGCCGCGGTCCAGCGACCACAGCAGGGTCGGATCCGACCGATCCCACTGGATCGCCTGGCCTGGCGTCGGGATCGGGATCGTCGCGACATGTTCGAGCCGAGAGCCCGCCTCGGGCAGCCGCAGGACGTATATTTCGGGGCGATCGTGGCCGGTGACGTAGAGCAGGCCGTCCTTGCCCCATGCCCCGCCCGATGAACTATAGGGGGCGAACCGTTCCAGCACGCTTTTCGGGAACAGCCAGGCGCCCTGTTCGACGAAATGCCGGTCGAAGCGAACGAGGGTGGTCGCGCGATGGTCGCGGCCCGTGTCGGCGCCCTTGTTGCCGTAATTGGCGAAGCACGCCCACCAGCTGCCGTCATGCCATTCCAGCCAGGTGAGCGAGCCGCGGCCCGGGCCGAGACTGCGGCTGCGGACATGTTCGAGGCTGGCGAGATCGAACCATTCGACCGAGCTCGCCATCGGCACGTCGGGATAGTTGGACGCGGCGCACACCAGTGCCCTTGCCGCGATCGTGCAGCTGTTCATGTGGATGAACTGGGCTGGATCGCCGCGCCACTGGGCGACGCGCTTGCCGGTGCGCCGATCATATTTGCCGATCTCGGAATTGGCGATGGCATAGACATGGCGCGCATCCGCGGCGACGCCCTGGCGTGCCTCCTCGGCCGCGATCCGCGATACTTCCTGCGCCGGCGGCAACATCGCGGGCGCCAGCAGCAGCGCGGTGAACATTGCCAGCATCAGAAATGCGCCGAGATGCCGGCCCAGAAGGTGCGGCCGTAGCGTTCGTTCTGGATCACCCAGTCGCGCCGGCCGCCCTGATACTGGCGGGTCGGCTCGTCGGTGAGGTTCTGGCCTTCCACGAACAGGGTGATGCGATCGGTCACGGCGAAGCTCGCTTTGGCGTCGAGGCGGCGGAGATCGTCATTATACTGATCGACAAGCGGATCCGCATCGGCCGCGATCAGCGCCCGTCCGGTATGATGATAGGCGAGCGAGGCTTCGACCGGTCCTTTCTGGTAGAAGAGCTGCGCGCCCCACAGCAGATCGGATTGTTCAGGGAAGCCGGTCGTGCGGCCGGTGCCCTCGCCGGCGGCCGGAATGCGCAGGGTGGAGTCGATCAGCGTCAGGTTGAGATTGACGCCGAGGCCGGAGAGAAGGCCAGGCAGGAACGTGAATTGCTGCTGATAGGCGGCTTCCAGGCCGACGATGTCGGCGCTCTCGCCATTTTGCGGCTGGGTGACGCTGATCCGGACATAGTCGGCGCCGCCGATGCTGCCATTCCCGATCTGGGAGGTGGCGCTGAAGATCGGGTTCTTGATGAACTTGGCGAATGCTCCGAGGCTGAGCAGGGCGCCTTGCGCGAAATAATATTCGCCGACGAGATCGAGCGAGTCCGCGACATAGGGGCGGAGCGCTGGATTGCCGAGCGACACGTCCGCCTCGTCGCCCTCGGGCGTGATCTGGCCGCCGGGCGAGAGGCTGGCATAGCTCGGCCGGCCGAGGCTGCGGCTGTAGCCGGCGCGGACGATCACGTCGTTGGCCGGCGTGATCCGCACGATGAGGCTCGGCAGCACGTTGGTATAGTCGTTCTTCTGGGCGACCGGCAGCACGCTTGCGGCGCCGGCAAGCTGGAAGCCGGCGATGTCGAGCTTTGTATGCTCGACCCGCACGCCTGCGGTCACCGCTACCGTCCCGAAATCGAGGTTCGCCACCGCGTACCCCGCGAGCACGTCCTCGCTCAGATCAAGATCGGAGACGGTCGCATTGACCAGGCTGGTCGCGGCATCGCGGACGAACAGCGCCGATCCGAGCTTGCCCTCGGTGTAAGCGCGGATCAGGTCGGCATCGATGGTCGGATCGATCAGATATGTCCTGCCGTTGCCGACGCGCACTTCCGCGGCGGGGCCCGCGAGGCCCGCACCGGCAAGGGTGAAGCGATTTGCCGCCGATCCGCGATTGTAGATCTCGTTGGCGACGTCGAAACTCTTGTCGGTGGTCCGGTATTTGGCGCCGAACCGGACGAAGCTGTCGCGCCCCAGGCCGAGCTCGCGCCTGGCGTCGAGGCGGAAGGCCCAGATGTCCTCCTCGCCGCGCTCGTCCTGCTCGCTATACTGGCGGAACTGGAGGTTGGATGCTCCGACTGCCGTCCGAGGCATCGCGGTGAACATCTTCTCGCTGAAGTCGAAATCGACCGGGCCGACCGGGCTGACGTTGCGGAACTGCCAGAGCTGGTTCGGCTCGATCACTTCGTTGTGGATGCGGGCCGCGCCATAGTCGATCGTCCAGTCGCCGAACCGGCTTGTACCGCCAATCATCCCGGCGAGCACCGACTTCTCCTTATATTCGAGCCGCAGGTCCGATCGCTGGGCCGTCGCGGTGGAGGTGCCGGCAAGGCCGTTCGGCGCCAGCACCAACGCGCCGCTGTCGATCAGCGCTTGGCCGCCATCGGCGAAATCGAGCCGGTAGCGCTGCCGATACTCGTCTTCGGTGAAGCGGCTGTAGATGCCGCGGATGTGGAATTGGTGATCGTCGCTCGGCCGCCAGTCGAACGATCCGGTCGCGCCGATCCGCTCCCGCTCCAGCCGGTAATCGGTATATTTGAGGTTGATCGGCAGCCCATCGCGGGCGGCGCCTGCGACCAGCGCCCAGTCGTCGGGATAGAGGCCGAAGCTCTGGAAGTCGCGCCTGGAATAGCTGCCGCCGAGCAGAAGCCCGAATTGCTGGTCGACGCCGAATCGGCCGCCGACGCTGACATCGCCACGGACCGGCACCTTGTCGTTGAGCTCCTGATAGCCCGCCTGGACGTTGGCCTGGATCGAGAAGGGCTCGCGGAAATCGAACGCGGTCTGCGTGACGAGGTTGATCGTTGCGCCGATGCCCTGGCCTTCCTGGTCGGCGGTCTTGAGCTTCGAGACCTCGACCCGGTTGAGCAGCTGTCCGGAAATCACGTCGAGCGGCAGGCGCCGCGTGTTGCCGTCGGGATTGCCGATCTCGAAGCCGTTGACCGTGTAGGAATTGAGGTCCGAGGGAACACCGCGCACAGCCACATAGCGGCCTTCGCCCTGATCATATTGCACGCCGACCCCGGGCAGCCGCTCGATCACTTCGGCGACGTTGCGGTCCGGCAATTGGCCGATCTCATCGGCTGCGGCGACATCGGTGATACCGAGTGCGTCCCGCTTGAATGCGATCGAGCGCTCGAGCTGGGCTCGCTGGCCGGTGACGACGATCGCGTCCTCGGAGGCCGGCGCGATCTCTTCAACCTGTGCGAATGCCGGCGCCGCGCCGAGCGCCGCGAGGGCTGTGCCGACAAGAAATTCGATCCGCATATTGGGTCCCCGCGTCCGTTCGGGAGGGACCTAGCGAGGGCGGATGACGCTGCTGCGACGGCGGCGTGAAGGATCGATGACGGACCCGCGGAGACGCCGTACGAACGGGCGCTGCCCGGGGCGGAGAACCGCACCGGGCAGGCAGATCGGACATTTCAGCAAGGGGCATGCCGGCGGGACGGGTCCCACCGGCGTACCGCGCTCAGCTGGCGATGTCGAACAGGCGGTTGTAGCGCTGGAAGCCCTTTTCCTCGGCGAGGCTTACGACCTCTTCCTCGGTCAGGACCTGGGTTCCGACAACATACTGGCCGCGGAATTCCTTGCCCTCGATGATCCGGTGATAGACCGGGCGATAGGTCTTGCGCAGGAACTGCGCAGCCTCGCTGGCGACGCCAGGGCTGATCGACGGCACGTGCTGCTTGGGAAGCGCGGCGCTGGCGAACGGGCGGATCGTGGCGGTACAGCCGGTCTCCTTGCGCCATCGCGTGATGGTTTTTTCGCCGACCCCATATTTTTCGGCAAGTTGCCGGTTGGTCTTAACAGGGGCGTGATCCGCGAAATCGGGCGGGCAAGTAAGAATGGCCATGTCTGCCTATCGGCTGTTGGGGACGCACCGTGCGAGGAGGAGGTGCACGGCAAGTCCCAATTGGTGATTTGGCCGCGAAAATCAACCCTTTGTACTCTTGACGCGGTGGGAAGCCGTCTCCGCCAGAGACAACCCGGTGACTCTACGGTACGCAATCGCACTTTTCGCAGCCGTCCGGGTGACGAGCGGCGCTGGATGGCCCGAATCGCTGCGGCGCCTGCGTCCCGCCTCGGCGTCCGCGTCGCTGCGATTCGATTTGTCATAATTTCCCCCGATAAGGGCGTCGACGCGCAGAGGGGATTTCAGATGCAGCCTCGTGATCGTGACGATCCATTGGTGCGGCCGGTGCGAACGGAGGAGGTTCGCAAGCGTCTGTCCAAGGTCGACAAGCATGTCGGCCCCTCCGGTGCGCCGCGGCGGCGCTATCGCACGATCTGGATCTCCGATGTCCATCTCGGCACCCGCGGCTGCAACGACCGGCTGCTGATCGACTTCCTCGACCATGTCGACAGCGACAAGCTCTATCTGGTCGGCGACATCATCGACGGCTGGCGGCTGAAGAAGCGCTTCTACTGGCCCGAGCGGCACAATGCGATCGTCCGCCGGGTGATGAAGCGGGCGAAGCGCGGCACCGAGGTGATCTACGTGCCCGGCAATCACGACCAGATGTTCCGCCAGTTCGCCGGCACCAGCTTCGGCGGCGTGCAGATCCGCCGCCGCGCCGTCCATGTCACAGCCGACGGGCGCCGCCTGCTGGTGCTTCACGGCGACGAGTTCGATGCCGTCGTGATGGCGCACCGCTGGCTCGCCTTCCTAGGCGACGCTGCCTACACCTTCCTGTTGAAGATGAACGTCGTCGTGAACGCGGTGCGCCGGCGTTTCGACCTGCCTTACTGGTCGCTGTCGAAGCACGCCAAGCACAAGGTCAAGGACGCTGTCGCCTTCATCTCGCGGTTTGAGGAGACGGTTGCCCATGCCGCCGCGGTCCAGCAGGTCGACGGCGTCGTCTGCGGCCACATCCACACCGCCGAAACGCGCGAATTCGGCGGTATCACCTATTACAATGACGGCGATTGGGTGGAGAGCTGCACCGCGCTTGTCGAGCATGATGACGGACGCATGGAGATTCTCCACTGGGCCGACGAGATCGCTGCCCGCATCCAGGAACCGGGGCTGAAGGCCGCCGCCTGATGCGGATCCTGATCGTCACCGACGCATGGACGCCGCAAATCAACGGAGTCGTCCGCACTCTGCAGGCGACCCGACGGGTGCTGGAAGCCGCCGGGCACGTGGTCGCCCTGATCTCGCCCGATCTGTTCCGATCGGTGCCGTGTCCGAGCTACAAGGAAATCAGATTGGCGATCGTGCGGCCGTCCGTAGTGGGAGCCCGGCTTGAGGCATTCGCGCCGGATGCGATTCACATCGCCACCGAGGGGCCACTCGGCCTTGCCGCGCGGCGCTGGTGCCTTCGACGCGGCTTCCCGTTCACCACCGCCTATCATACCCAGTTCCCGGATTATCTCGCCCGCCGAACCCGCCTGCCGGCGGGATCCTTCTGGCCCTACATTCGCCGCTTCCACCGGCCGTCCTCCGCAATCCTGGTGTCGACGGCGACGGTCGCGGCGCAACTCAATGCGCAGGGACTAGCCCGCACCCGCTTGTGGAGCCGCGGCGTCGATCTGGCCTGCTTCCATCCGGATGCGCCTCCGCATCCGCGGATGGCGCGGCTGCCCGGACCAATCCTCCTTCATGTCGGCCGCGTCGCGGTCGAGAAGAATATCGAAGTCTTCCTCCGGGCGCGGCATCCTGGAAGCAAGATCGTGGTCGGCGATGGTCCGCAGCTGCGTGTGCTCAAACGCCGCCATCCGGAGGTCGCGTTCCTCGGCGCGCTGCACGGCGCCGAACTCGCCTCCGCCTATGCCGCGGCCGACGTTCTCGTCTTTCCGAGCCGCACCGACACGTTCGGGCTGGTGATGATCGAAGCGCTCGCCTGCGGCACACCCGTGGCCGCTTTTCCGGTGCCCGGCCCGGCCGACATCGTCGTCGAAAGTGTCGGAGCGTTGCGCGAGGACCTCGACGCGGCGATTGCCGCGGCCGTCGGCCGCGATCGCGCGACCTGCGCCGCATATGGCCGAGGCTTCAGCTGGGAGGCGAGCGCCGCCCAGTTCCTCGACGCATTGGAGCCGTTGACCTTCGCGCGGTAACCGGTGGCGCGTGCCAGACTCAGCTTTTCCTGAGGAGCGCCAAGCTTCGGGGCGCCTCAGGCGGCCCGCACGCTGTTCACGGCCGTGAGCGCAGCTTCGTTTCGACGGCCGGCGCAACGATGGTCTCGCCCGGACGCAGGCGCCCGAAACCGATGGCGGCGACGGCGAAGATGATGAACAGCAGCAGCGTCATCGTCAGCATCGCAATCTCGAATATGCCTGCTGTGATGTCCTTGGGACGCATCGAGCGCTACTCCGGCTGCCGTCACGCCGGTTTACATCCCCGATGTTGCGCTTTCACGACACGAGGCTGCCGCGATGAGCATCCAGCGCCTGCCAAGATCCCGTTCGAGTTGAGCCGTCGTGGCCCTCTCCTTAGCAAACGCCAGCTCTACCGCCCCGACGCAGTCACCCGCCACACGCTGTTCCCGACATCGTCCGCGATCAGCAGGGCGCCAGTCCGGTCGAGCGCAAGGCCCACCGGACGGCCGCGCGCCTGTCCGTCGGCGTTCAGGAAACCGGTCACGACATCCTGCGGCTTGCCGGCCGGGCGTCCGGCCTGGAAGGGGACGAACACCACCTTGTAGCCGGCATAATGATCGCGGTTCCAGCTGCCGTGCTCGCCGACGAAGGCCCCGCCGCGGAACGTGTCGCCGAGGCTGCCTCCTGCGCCGAAGGCGAGGCCGAGCGGCGCGACGTGCGAGCCGAGCGAATAATCCGGCGACACGGCGCGCGCGACGAGATCCGGGCGTTGCGGCTTCACGCGCGGATCGAGATGGCTGCCGTAATACGAATAGGGCCAGCCGTAAAAGGCGCCCGGCCGCACCGACGTCAGGTAATCGGGCACCAGATCGGGGCCGAGCTCGTCGCGCTCGTTGATCACCGCCCACAAGGTGTTGGAGCCCGGATAGACGGTCAGGCCATTGGGATTGCGCAGGCCGGTGGCATAGACACGGTGGCGGCCGGTTGCCCGATCGACCTCCCAGATCATCGCCCTGTCCTGCTCGGCGTCGGCACCATTCTCCATCGCATTGCTGTTCGATCCGATGCCGACATAGAGCAGAGATCCGTCCGCGCTGGCTGTCAGGCTCTTCGTCCAATGATGGTTGATCTCACCGGCTGGCAGCTCGGTGAGCACCTGACCGGGAGCGGTGATCCGGGTCTGGCCGGGCGTGAACGGGTAGCGGACGATCGCGTCGGTGTTGGCGACGTAAAGCGCATTGTCGGCGAAGACGATGCCAAAGGGCGCGTTCAGCCCTTCCAGCAAAATCGTCTTGAGCTCGGGCGTGCCGTCACCATCAGTGTCCCGCAGCAGGGTAACGCGATTGCTCGGCGGCGGCTTGCCCTTGTCGCCATGCGCCTTCGACATGACCAGGCCGACGATGATGCTCTTCGGCCGGGTCACCGGCTCGGCGCCCTCCTTGCGGGATTCGACGACGAGGATGTCGCCGTTGGGAAGCCCCAGCACGTTGCGCGGATTGGAGAGGCCGGTTGCCACCTGGCGGATTGCGAGGCCGCCGGCGACGGTGGGCGTTTCGCCCTGCTTCCAGCCGACAACTTCGGCGATGCGCATCGCCGGCAGCAGCGCCTGGCGCGGCTCGGGCAGCTGCGGATTGGGTCCGAGCTGGCTTTGTGGATCGATCGTCTGCTCGCCGCAACCGGCGAGCGCGAGGAGGGCCGAACCGGCCATCAAAAGGCGCTTCACGGCCGTACTCCGACGCCATGCTTGTAGACGAGTGAGCCGCCCAGCCAGGCGCTGACCCCGAGCAGCAGCACCGAGACCGTCGAAAGGATCAACCCGGTCGGCACCACCGCGGTCCAGCCGTCGCGATTGTGGACGAAGACATTGATTGTCTCGAGCACCATCACGGTAACGTTGATCAGCATGTGCGGGGTCGCCGGGCGGAGCGCGCGAATCCGCTTGTTCGCGGCATAATCGATCATTCCGGTCGCGGCGGCGAGCACTCCGAACAGCAGCCCGGCCGCCAGCAGCCAGCTTCCCATGTTGATCCAGAACAAGGTCGCGGTTCGCCAATAGGCAATGTCGGTGGCGAGCGCGCCGATGAAGCATACCATCGGGAACGGGATCAGCATCGGGTGAAGCGGATGGCCGAACAGGCGGGCGGTCGACTGGGGAGGCGGGTTGTCCATTCGGGCGGACTCATTTTGATTTCGAAGGCGCATCTATTACCCGAAGCCGCCGCCATTGTTCCGTCCCGCGCCCGCTACGGTACAAAGCGGGTGGACGGCAGTAGGGACGTCTTCGCCGGCTCTGTTGCGCCCGCTCGGGCTGAGCGGTCGAAGCCTTCTCCTTCAATGGCGTGTTTGTCGAAGAGCCGCCTGCGAGGAACTCAGCCCGAGCGGAGTTGGGCCTGGGCGTGGAGCCAGAAAGGCCTCAGGGCCGGCTTTCGAGCTCGACCACGTCCCCCTTGAGCCCTGGTGCCTCGACCCGGATTCGCATCTGCCCCGCGCCCGCGCCGCGCACCAGCGCCACCGCATTGCCGTCCAGCGCCGCACGGGTCGGCGAAGTGAACGGTGTGTGATCGACGCTGGAGGCATTGTCGACCGCAACCAGGCGGCCCGCGCCCTCGACGCTGAAGGTGAGCAGCAGCGCAGAGCCCGGCACCGTCACGCCCTTGGCATCGGCGATCCTGGCGCGGACAAAGGCGAGATCGTCGAAATCGGAGCCGACCTGCTTGGTCTCGGGCTCCAGCACCACGCGCGCCGGAGCGCCCGCAGTCCGCAGCGTTGCCTTCGCTTTGCTGCCGATGCAGCTGGCGGTTACCGTTCCCGGGGCGAACGTCACCGGCCAGCGCCGGGGGGCGGCGTCGGCGGGCAAGGTCTGGATGCCGAGATCGCGGCCGTTGAGGGTGACACGGACCGACGGGCAGTTGCTGTAGACCTCGATCGTCTCCGGGTGAGGCGAAAGGTCCGAGGGTGTCCAGTCGGCGAAGATCTGCGGCCGCGCTGCCGGGGTCGCGACGGCGACGGTCACCGGCATAGGCAAGGTCGGTCCGGCACCGTCGTTCGGAGCGGGCGGCGCTTCGGGCGCGGCGTTGCGGACGACGTGGATCACGGGCGTCTCCGACCACCAGCTCTCGCGTTCGAGGCCGCGGATGCGGGGCGCCCCGGTGCGGTCGAGCAGGCCGGCAGGATTGTCGATGTTCGGCCAGCCGCGGCGATCGGCTTCGCCGAGATAGTCGACACCGGTCCACAGGAACATGCCCGAATAGGGTTTGAAGTCGCGCACCGCGAGCCAGGAGGTTCGGGCGTGGCTGTTCTCGGTTCCGACGATGATCCGCGTCGGATCGTCCTTGTGGGCCTGGATGAGTTCGGTCTCGCGATAATTCTGGCCGACGACATCGAGCATGTCGGCAAGCCCGTTCGCATAGTCGCCGGTCACATTGGGGCGGAACAGGCCCTGGGTGACCGGCCGGCTCGGATCGGTGCGGTGGATGACGTCGAGCAGGCTCTTGAGCGCGGCCTTGGCCTGGACCGGGAAGGCGGTGTCGTGGATTTCGTTGCCGGCGCTCCACAGGACGATGCTCGGATGATTGCGGTCGCGCGCGACGATGTCGTGGGCGTCCTGGACGTGCCAGTCGCCGAAGAAGAGGTGGTAGTCGCCCGGGTTCTTGGCGACGTTCCACTGGTCGAACGCTTCGTCCATCACCACCAGCCCGAGTTCGTCGGTGAGATCGAGGAAGCCCGGTGCGGGCGGATTGTGGGCGGTGCGGATGGCATTGACGCCCATCGCCTTCAGCCGGGTCAGCCGCTGGCGCCACACGGCGAGCGGCACCGCCATGCCCACGGCGCCGCCATCTTCGTGCACCGCCACGCCCTTCAGCTTCACGTTGCGGCCGTTGAGCCAGAAGCCGCTGTCGGCGCGGAACTCCGCCTTGCGGACGCCAAACGGCACCTCCTGACTGTCGAGTGCCGCGCCGTCGGCGCCGAGCACGCGCAGACGGGCGCGGTAGAGATCGGGACGATCGAGGTCCCAAAGCCGCGGACGCGCGATCTTCACCTCGGTGCGGAGGGTGGCTGTGCGCCCCTCGGCGAGGGCGACCGGCTCCGAGGTGGTTCGTGCCGCCTCCCGGCCGTTCGGCCCGATCAAAATCGCTTCGAGGCGGACCGGTGCGGCAGGTGTTCCCCGCGCATGCTCGACCTCGGTTTCGATCCGCACGGTCGCGGCGTCGGCGCTTATCTCGGGCGTGGTGACGAAGACGCCGCCGAGCGGGATGGTGGCCGCGCCGGTCGAGATCAGCCGCACCTTCCGATAGAGGCCGCCGCCGGCATACCAGCGCGAAGAGGGCGCGTGCGACGTATCGGCCCGCACCGCCAGCACGTTGCGTCCTTCGGCCTTCAGCAATTGCGTGATCTCGTAACGGGCGCTCACATAGCCATAGGGTCGATAGCCGACATGATGGCCGTTCACCCACACGCCGCCGCGCTCCATCACCCCGTCCAGCTCGACGAACCAGCGTCGCCCGGGTGCGGGGCGGACGTCGAGGTCGCGGCGGTACCAGGCGATCCCAGTCGGGAAATAGCCGCCCGCCCCCCCGGCTGCCGCATCCTCGCGGATCGGGCCGGCAATCTGCCAATCGTGCGGAATGCTGACCCGGGACCATCCCGAGGCATCGAAGTCGACCGCCTCGGCCCGCTCCGGATCGCCCTGAAAGAAGCGCCAGCCTCCGTCGAGCTCGACCACGTCGCGCGCCGCTGCCTGCGCGCCAGCGCCGATCAAGGCTGCAAGGACCATCACCGCACGTCGTGCCAGCATGCTCTGCTCTCCCGGCTCTGCTTTGTCCCAACTTGTAGAACATCATCCCACAATGTAAATGCCTCTCCGATCTTCGTTGGACGGAGTCCGCGCGGACTGAGCGGGGTCGTCGTGCGTTCAACTCGCCCCTTCGGGCGCGAAAGCGGTAGCGCGGCCTTGCCGCGATGCTTTAGGCTCGCGGCATGACCGATCTTGCCGCGTTCATCGCCCGCCTGCCCAAGGCCGAGCTCCACATGCACATCGAAGGGAGCCTGGAGCCCGAACTGATGTTCGCGCTGGCCAAGAGGAACCAGGTCGCAATTCCCTATGACAGCGTGGAAGCGGTCCGGGCTGCCTACAGCTTCTCGAACCTGCAGGACTTCCTCGACATCTATTATCAGGGTGCCGACGTTCTGCGCACCGAGGAAGATTTCCGCGATCTCGCCTCCGCCTATTTCGACCGTGCCGCCGCCGACAATGTCGCCCATGCCGAAATCTTCTTCGATCCGCAGACCCACACCGATCGGGGCATCGGCTTCGACATCGTCATGCGCGGTCTCACCGCCGGAATGGACGACGCGCACGCCCGTTACGGCATCACGTCACGGCTGATCCTCTGCTTCCTGCGTCACCTCGACGAGGAGGCGGCGTTTGCGACTCTGAGGATGGCCGAGCCGTGGCTCCACCGGATCGAGGCGGTCGGGCTCGACAGCTCCGAGATGGGCCATCCGCCCGAAAAGTTCGCCCGCGTATTCGAGGCCGCCGCCGCATTGGGCCTGAAGCGCGTCGCCCATGCCGGCGAGGAAGGGCCGCCGGACTATGTCCGCCAAGCCCTCGACGTGCTCAAGATCGACCGGCTCGATCACGGCAACCGCTCTCTCGAGGATCCGTCTTTGGTTGCGCGCCTGGCCCGGGAGCAGATGACCCTGACCGTCTGCCCGCTGTCCAATCTGAAGCTCTGCGTCGTGGGTGACATGGCCGATCACCCGATCGACCGCATGCTCGCCGAAGGACTGCGGGTGACGATCAACTCGGACGACCCCGCATATTTCGGCGGCTACGTGAACGACAATTTCCAGGCCGCCGCCGAAGCGCGCGGCCTCGGTCGGGAGGCGCTGTTGACGCTGGCGCGCAATTCCTTCCTCGGTGCTTTCCTGCCGCAGGAGGAGATCGCGGCGCATCTCGCCCGGGTGGACGCCTACGCCGCGGAGGGCTGAGCGGCAGGTGATCACCAACCTGCCTCACGTCCTTCGAATCGGGAAGAGAGCTGACACAGGCACGGCAGAAGCCGGCGGCAGCCGGCTTAGCCTCGATCGCTGCCGTTGGCACCGGCGCTGCCGGCACCTTCCTCATTTCCGCATTCCCCTTCCGCCAGCATCCTTACATGCGGGTATGGCATCACCAACCGGCCGTCCGGCGCGGCGGTGAAGCTGACCTGAGTGGGGTAGGCGAAGTCGATACCGAGTTCCGCGAAGCGGCGCATCATCTCGATCATCACCGCCTGCCGAACGTCGGCGAAGGCGGTGAAATCCGATCCTTGAACATGGAAGACGAGCTCGTAGTCGATCGAAGACGCGCCGAACTGGAAGGCGTGGCAGCGGTCGAAGCTGGCGTCCGGCTGGCGTTCGACGATCGCCTTCAGTTCCTGCCCGATCCGGGCCATGAGGTCGGGCGCGATCTGATAGGTGACTCCGAACAGCATCACTGCCCGGCGCTGCTGCAGCGGCGCAAAATTCTGCAGCTGCATGTTGAGCAGGTTGGTGTTGGAGACCACCACCTGTTCGCCGTTCAGGGCGCGGATGCGGGTGCTCTTGAGCCCGATCTTCTCGACCGTGCCGGTGAAGGTGCCGAAGGTGATCGTGTCGCCGCGGCGGAACGGCCGGTCGAAGATGATCGACAGCGCCGCGAACAGATCCGAGAAGATGCCCTGCGCGGCGAGGCCGATCGCGATACCGCCGATGCCGAGGCCGGCGATCAGGCCGGTGACGTTGACCCCGAGATTGTCGAGGATGACGACGATCGCCACCGCGAAGAGGGCGACGGTGACGAGCAGGCGAACGATCCCCATCGCCGAGGAGAGGGTGCTGTGCTCGTCGTCGACACCGGCGCGGTGCTGGATGTAGCCGAGAATGAATTCGCGGGCCCAGATCGCCGCCTGGATCGTCGCTGCGATCACGAACAGGAAATTGATCGCCTGGAGAATGGCGGGCGGCGTCTCGGCATGCTCGGCGACCAATTGCGCCGAGCACAGGACGATGAAGAACAGATTGGTCTTCGCAACCACCTTGGCGAACAGGATCGGCCAGCGCGGATCGGCGCCGGGAGTGACCCGCCCGACCATCCGGCAGCCGAGCGCACGGACTCCGAGCAGCGCCAGGGCGATGGCGATGCCGATCGCGGCGGCGATCAGGATATCGACGCCGTTGTTGGTGATCCAGCCTTGCGCCTGGGTGGCGATCGCCCCCGTCTTCTCCGAAAGGTTCTGCGCGGCGTCGGCGACGGAAATGCTGTTATTGCTCATCGGGGTCCGGTGATGGTTTCGAGGCGCCATTCTCTAGGCACGGCGCCTTTGATGCGGCAAGGATGACGCTCGAATGAACGATCCCCCGGATCATGGGGCCACCGGCCCTGATCTCGTCGGACCACCTGGCCGGTTCGTCGCATCCCCCGGGTGCTGAACGGAGTCCGCTCGCCGCCTCTATTGCAAGGCGGCGGCGGATCGATCGCGACGGCCGAAGATCTGCAGCTTACGCCGCCTCTGCCTCAGCCTTCTTGCCGGTCTCGGCGGCGATCTCCGCTTCGGCGGCGGCTTTGCTCTTGCCCTTGGAGCGCGCGCGCCTGGCGACTTTCTGTTCGACCTTGGCGGCTTCCTCGGGAATTGCCGCGAGGAATTCGATCAGGCCGCGCTCGGCCGCGCTGAGATGCTTCGTCGCCCGAGGAAGCTTGCGCTCACCGATTGCGCCGGCGTCCTTGGCGGCTTCGATCAGCGCGGGGTGCACGTAGGATTTCCGGCTGATCGCCGGCGTGTTGCCGAGCGCTTCGGCGACGGGCTCCATCACGCTCTTCAGCTTGATGCTGCCCTTTTCGTCGATGCGGCGGATCATCTCCTCGAAGGCGATCGTGCTCGCTCCCCAGGTGCGGAAATCCTTGGCGGTGAAATCGTCGCCCATCGCCTCCTTGATGTAGGCGTTGACGTCGCCCGAGGTGACCGCGCAGACGCTGCCGTCGTCCGTCACATATTCGAACAGGTTCTGACCGGGTAGATCCTGGGTCTTCTTGGCGATGCGCATTAGGTTGCGATCGGTTATCGTCACCGTGCGCTTGATGCCGTGCTTGCCGGTGTAGCTGATCTTGAGCTTGCCCCGGTCCACCTTGGCGTGACGATTGCGCAAGGTGGTCGCGCCGAAGCTCTTGTTGTCCTTGGCATATTCCTCGTTGCCGACCCGCATGCGGGTCTCATCGATCAGCCGGACGACGGCTGCGAGTACCGTCTCCTTGGCGGTTGCCTTGCCGGTGAGATCCTCCTCGACCCGCTTGCGCAATTTGGGCAGCGCTTCGCCGAAATGCGCGAGGCGCTCATATTTCTTGGTCTCCTGCTGCTCCCGGAACAGTGGATGATAGCGATATTGCTTGCGGCCCCTGGCATCGAAGCCGACCGCCTGGATGTGACCGGTGGGATCCGGGCAGAACCAGCAGCGCTCATAGGCTGGCGGCATGCCGACCGAATTCAGCCGATCGATTTCCTCGCGATCGGTGATCCGGCTGCCGTCGGGCGCGAAATACATCCAATAGCGGCCCTTGCGCTTGCGGGTGATCCCGGGGGCGCTGTCCTCGACGTAACGGATCATCCAATTTCCTCTGCGGGAGCAGGAGGATAAGCGCGCCTGTGGGGCCTTCGTTCCGGTACGGGATTTGTTGAGGCGCGACGAGGCTGCGCTCGGCGCGTGCAAGACGCGCCCTGGCGGAGGCGGCGTTATCTATTCGGCCGCGATCGCCACCGAAGCAGGTCGTCGTGCCCGGCGATCGAAGATATTGCAAAGCGCACGCTGGGCGGGGCGTTCGAGGCCGTGGAACAAGACGATCGACGCGGCAAGGGTGAGCAGCAGATACAGTGCCAGAAGCGCAGGCGACACCGCACCGCTTTCATCGACGAAGGCGATCTTGAAGAAGCGGAACAGCAGGAAGTGGACCAGATAGGTCGAGTAGCTGATCAGGCCCAGATAGTGGATCGCCCGGCCGGCGAGGGGGTTGAAGCGCCACTCCGCCGAGATCGCGATCGCGAGCAGCAGGGCGGCGAGCAGGAGCGGCGCGACGAGGGTCTCCGGAGGGCGGCTCAGAACCAGGCCGAGGAGGAGGAGGGCTGCCGCGATCGACAGGGCGCTTCGTTTGCCCGCCCGCCAGTGCAGCCACAGGGCACAGAGCAGGGTGCCGATCGCGAACTCGATCAGGGCCCGGAAGATGCCGAGATGGGGAATGTCGTGGTTGAGCCCGGTCGCGCCGCCGAGCGTCATCGCATGATGCAGCGCCCCCGCCAGGGCGGTAACGAGCAGCAGCAGGGCCCAGGGCGGGAAGCGCCGCCAGTCCACCGCGGCGGCGAGCAGCGGGAACAGCAAATAGGCGGCGAATTCGCCACTGATCGACCAGGACGGATCGTTCCAGCTGAGCTGATCGGTGAACCCCCAATTGTGGATGAGGAGGATGTGGAGCGGCAGCGTCTCCCAGGACTCCCTGACGGGCTTGCCGAGCGCGAGCAGGAGCAGAGCGAAAGCAATTGCGACGCCCAGCATCGCGGCATGGAGCGGCCAGATCCGCGCAATCCGCCGGGCGATGAAGCGCGGATACTCCCCGGGCCCGCCGCGGCGCAGCCGCTCGGCGTAGTTCAGCCAGAGAACGAATCCCGACAGCATGAAGAACAGGTCGACCGCGAGATAGCCGCGAGCGAGAAGCGCCGTGACCGTCTCCGGCAGCCACCTTGCGGCAGAAAGGCGGACATGGTAGAGAAGGACGAACCATGCGGCGATCCCGCGAATGCCGGTCAGCGCGCGCAAGTCGGCTGGCGGCGACGCCGCGGCGGTCACGCCGGTTGCTCCAAGGGTCGCGACGCGGCCGGGGCCGGACGCGCCCAGCGGCCGAGGCCGCGATCGGCCTGCTCGCGGCGCGCTACGATCAGGGCAAATCCGGTCTGGACGCCGAGCATCAGCAGGATGAAGGGGGTGAGAGCGATCGCCACGAACACGGCGCCCACCATGTAGATAATCTGGAAATGCTGGAGTGCGGTCGCAAGCGGCGCGATCCAGGCCTTGTCGCCGGTCGCGTTGCGGTAGCGGCGACGGATCAGCTCCATTCGGAGCATCACGCTGCCATGGACCAGGAACAGCCAGAGCAGACCGGGATAGCCCTGCTCGCCGAGCATCTCGAAATAGGCGCTGTGCCAGGCCCGACCTTCGTCGATCAATTTCTGCTCGACCACGCGCTGAACGCCGCCCTCCTCGACGAGCTGGGTGGTCTGAACCTCGAGCTTGTTGATATGATAAGCGCCGAAGCCGCCCCCGGTCGGATGCTCGCGGGCGAAATCGAGTGTCCATTGCCACACCGCGATCCGCGAGGCAGCCGAGCTGTCCTGCGCGTGACCCTGGATCAGTCCCATACGCTCCTGAAAGCTCTGCGGCAGCAGCGGCATCGCGAGCAGGCCAAGGAACGCGACCAGACCGGCGTAGAGGAAGCGGCGCTTGACGTCGCGGAGCATGAGTACCGCGAGCACCGCAATGCAGACGAGGCCCGTGCGCGCCTCGGTGCCGACCGGGATCAGCAGGCAGGCGAAGACCAAGGCGGCGCAGAACAGCCTCACACGCCTGTCCGGCGGGAAGATGGTGCCGTGGCGGGCGAACCAGAGGATCAACGGGACCAGCGCGATCGCGATGGTCGAGATGGTACTGCCTTCGTAGAGGCCGGTATTGGTGTCGACGAGCAGGTTCAGCCGGCCATAGCCGCCGCCGCCAGCGACCGTCTTGATGCCTGCGGAAATGATGATCACCGCCGCTGACAGGATCAGGAACAGCAACGAGGCTTCAAGGCGCAGCCGGGTTCGCACGGCCAGCGGCAGGAAGGCGGCGAACAGCAGGCTCTTCCACACCCAATCCCATTTGTCCTGGGCCGGCAAAGGGGCGACCGCATTGCCGGTCGTCCAGGCGGCATAGACGATCAGCGCGAGCAGCAGCCCCTGGAAGACTGTGATCCGAAGGCCCTTCTTGTCGTCGAGCAGGGCCCAACCGCCGATCGCCAGCACCGCGACGATCATCGACAGCGGTATCGAGTTCAGCAGGTAATAAGAGATGCGATGCGGCGAGACGCTGTCGACATAGATGTAGGCGAGCGTGAACAGGAACGGCCGCCGCACCCCGAGGCCGAGCAGCGCCACCAGGAACAGGATGATGCCGATGTCACGCACGCCGGTCGTCCGGTTTGCGGCGCGGAGCGATCTTCGCCCAGCCGGAGGGCGCCTGCCCACTCTCCGGCGCGATCGAATCGTCTTCCAGATCGGCGCGGGACAGCAGGCGCCAGGCGGCGAGCAACATCAGACCGTGGGTCAGCCCCAGCACGAAATTGTCGATCATCGGCCCGGTTCTCGAATCCCTCGTCAGCCGGCGAGTGTAGGGGAACTCAGTTGACGGGCCGTTAAAGTTGATCTCCCCGAGCAAGCTCGGGAAGGGGAGGGGGCTGTTGAGCGCTCCCCGGCGCTATCGTTGATCGCACCCTTTCCATGCGAGGAACGAAGCAGCGACGGCTTCAGCCAGATTTTAAGACCTCCGCACTAGGTCAGCGGCCATGGCAGGTCTGTTCGTCGTTCATGCATCGGATCCCGGATTCGCAGCGGCGCGGATAGCCGGCGCGCGTGTGCAGTTCGCGCGGCACGGCTTCGCCGAGCCGGTGGAGCGCGCGGTCGGCGGGTGGCGGTTGCTGCACGCGCCGCACATCATCGGCGGCCCCGAAAGCGTCTTCGAGCGCGGCGACGATCTCGTTGCAATTGCCGGCACCTTCAGCTGCGACGGCACGTTCGGCCGACCGGCGCTCGAGGCGTTGCTGGGAATGGACCTGCCGCGGCTGGACTGGGGCCGGATTGGCGGGCAGTTCGTCGCCCTCGTCCGGCGCGGTGGCCGGACATTCCTGTTCACCGACTATTTCGCCGCGTTTCAGCTGTTCCGCGACGCCGACGGCCGCTTCTTCTCGACCTCGTTCCTGGCCGCTGCCGAGGCACTGCCGCGGCTGCATTTCCACGCGCAGGCTGTCTACGAGATGGCGTTCAACGTCGTTCCGGTCGGCGACGACACCGTGTTCGCCGAGCTCAAGACGGTCGGGCCGGGCACAATGATCGAGCTCGGCGACGGCGGTGCCGCGCCGCACGCACTTTCGAAGCCGCTGCCCGATGCGCCGACGATCCTGCCGATCGGGGACCGCATCGCCGCCCATCGCGAAAGGCTGGAAGCGATCGTGGGCGCCCATGTTGCGGCGTTCGGCAACGATGTCTGCTGCCCGCTGTCGGGCGGCCTCGATTCGCGGCTCCTGCTCGCAAGCCTGCGCGCTGCCGGGAGCCGGCCGCACGTCTATGTCTATGGACGCAAGGGCAGTGACGATGTCGAGATCGCGCTGGCGATCGGCGCCGCCGACGGGTTCGCGGTCGAGTGGGTCGACAAGTCGGCGCAGCCGCAACCGGATCCCGACGCTTTCCCCGAGCGCGTCGAGCGCAACTTCCAGGATTATGACGGCCTCCCCGTTTACGGCGAGATCTTCGAGAGCGGCGCGAATGCCGCGGCGCGCGACGCACGCCATCCGGGCGGCGCGCTGTCGGCCTCGGGCGGCTGCGGCGAGATCTTCCGCAACTTCTTCTACCTGCCCGATAGCCCGGCGCGTGCCGCGACCATCGCCCGCACGTTCTTCGCCCGCTACGACCGGCGCGATCTCACCAATGCGTTCGAGGAGGGTGATTTCCTGCGCGCGGTGGAGGACAAGATCCTCGCCGCCCTCGGCCGCGACGGGGACAGGGGGCCGCTGCCTCGGCCGCTGATCGAGCAAATCTATCCCCGGATACGCTGCCGTTCCTTCTTCGGCCGCGAAATCAGCCTGGAAGGGCGACACGGCCCCTATCTGATGCCGTTCCTCGATCACCAGGTGGTCGCCGGCGCTATGACCTTGCCGATGGCGCTGAAACATGCGGGGCGCTTCGAAGCAATGCTGCTGACGGCGATCGATCCGGTCCTGGCGCGCTATCCCTCCGCCTACGGCCACCATTTCGCCGAGGCGCCGGGTCTGCGGCATCGCGTGTCGGAATGGACGACCCGGGTCCGACCGGCCTGGCTGCGGCAGCGCAGCTATGCGCTGCAGCGCCGGCTGCAACGGGGCTGGGCCGGCGCGTCGGGCTTGATGGCCCGTGCATTTCTGGGCCGCGTGATCGATCTCGATTATCCCGCGATGCGGCGCTTCTTCCGCATCGAGCAGGTGCAGGACCAGGGCATGCTGATGCGGATCGCGAACCTGGAATATCTGGCGAAAAGGCTGGGGAGCCGGGTGGTCGGCTAGCGCTTTACGCTGCTTTAGCCCCTCCCTCGAGAGGGAGGGGTGAGAAATAGGTAAGGCGCCTTGGTTGGGTGCGCCCTTACCGCCCCTCTTCCGCCTTCACACCCTTGCCGAGTCGATTGCCGCGCACGGTCAGCCTGTCGTCCGACCAATTCCCGACGAACACCGTTTCGTAGGTCACGCCGGGCGCGAGCGACACGTCGTTATTCTCCACCACCAGTCCCGCCGAACTGTTGTGAACCCCCTCGGCGGCGACGGCGATCATCGTCGAGTAATTCTCCTTGCCGCGGCCGTTGACGAAAATGTTGCCGGCGATTCGGCCGGTGGCGCCGGCGGAGAGATCGATGGCGTAATTGGTGGCGCTGCCGCGGCTGTCGTCGAAGCTGGTGCCGGTGACCTCGATGCGCGGCGCGCGGCTCTTGAGATAATGGCCGCCGGTGCCGCGCTCGAAGCGGGAATTGGTGACGATCAGTGCGCCATATTCGCCGATGTAGAGCGAATGGGCGCCGGTCCCGTCGGGATGCTTGCCGAGGCCGCTGAACGTCGAATGGTCGATCCGGATCGTGGAGCCGGGATCGTTGGCGGAAAGGATGCCGCACTGGCCGTTCTGGAACATGGTCCAGGCAACGGTGAGATTGCCTTGCTCCATGCGAATGCCGGCACCGTTGCCGTCGGGCACGCGGGCGTTCTGGAAGACGAGGCCCTCGACGTGCGATTCGCGGCCGCGCAGGACGAGGGCGGCCTTGCCCTCGCACATTTCGCCGTCGAACGTCGCGGTGCCGCGCTGCTCGGCGATGAAGGCGACACGGCCGGCTTCCTGGACGGCGCAGTCGCGGTAGCGGCCCGGCGCGATGTAGATGGTGCCGGCGCCGTCGCCGATCGCCGACACCGCCTCCTGCAGCGTGCGGAACCGCTGGCCAGTCTCTTGGACGGAATAAGGCGCGGCGCCGGACTGGGCGGCGCCCGGTCCGGCACATGCGGCGGCGACGATTGCGGTGACGGCAAGGCGGAAAGGGATGGTCATCGCGCAGGGCTCCTGTGGTCGCGCTCACCCTAAGGCCCATGCGGTTGACGGGCCGTTAAGCCTTGGCTGGCACAATCAGGCCATGCGGATCCTCCACGTCCTCGATCACAGCCTGCCGATGCACAGCGGCTACACGTTCCGGACCCGGGCGATCGTCACCGCGCAGATTGCACGCGGGCTCGAGGTGGCATGCCTCACCGGCGCGCGGCACACGAAGGACGGCCCGGCGCTGGAGACGATCGAGGGGATCGATTTCCACCGCACGCCGGCGCCCGCCCCAGCGCCGTCGCCGCTGCGCGAGTGGCGCGAGGTGCGGGCGCTGTCGAAGCGGCTGGATGCGCTGGTGCGGGAGTGGCGGCCCGATCAGCTCCACGTCCATTCGCCGGTGCTGAATGCGCTTGCCGCGCAGCCGGTCGCGCGCAAGCACGGCCTGCCGCTGATCTACGAGATCCGCGCCTTCTGGGAGGATGCCGCAGTCGGCAACGGGACCGGGCGCGAAGGCTCGCCGCGTTATCGCGCGATTCGTGCGCTCGAGACGCTGGCGGCGCGGCGTGCCGACATGGTGGCGGTGATCTGCGAAGGCCTGCGCCGCGATCTGATCGCGCGCGGGATCGGGCGGGAGAAGATCATCGTCTCGCCCAACGGCGTCGACATGACCCTGTTCGGCAGCCCGGTGCCAGCGGATCCCGATCTTGCCCGCCGGCTCGGCCTCAAGGGTGCCGACGTGGTCGGCTTCATCGGCTCCTTCTACGATTATGAAGGGCTCGACGATCTGATCGCGGCGATGCCCTTGCTCCTCGCCAGGCGCCCCGACGCGCATCTGCTGCTGGTCGGCGGCGGGCCAATGGAGGCGGCGCTGAAGGCGCAGGCGGAGGGCTCGTCGGCCGCCGCGCGAATCCACTTCGTCGGCCGGGTTCCGCATCACGAGGTGGAGCGCTTCTACGGCTTGATCGACGTGCTCGCTTATCCGCGCAAGCAGATGCGGCTCACGGAATTGGTGACTCCGCTGAAGCCGCTCGAGGCGATGGCGCAGCGCAAGCTGGTCGTGGCGTCGAACGTCGGCGGCCATCGCGAGCTGATCGAGGACGGCGTCACCGGCACCCTGTTCCCGGCCGGCGACCCGGCGGCGCTCGCCGATGCGCTGGACACCCTCTTCGGCAATCGTGGGGCCTGGGACGTACGCCGCGACGTCGCGCGCGATTATGTCGAGCGCGATCGTAACTGGTCCTCAAATATTTCCAATTACATGCCGGCCTATCAGAGGCTGACAGGCAAGGCGTTGTGATGGCTCAAGCTCCTTTCCGGCTGCGCGCCGGCACGTTCGACATCGTCGTCGCCGGCTTTGCCGCGGTGGCGATCGGCTTTGCCGGCTTCGCGCTTCCCGAATGGCGGCTGTTCCAGCTGCTGAGCTTCTTCCATGTCCCCGACATCCTGTCCTTCGCGCAGCCGCCCCTGGGGCTCAAGGCGCGGATGGCGACCGCTTTGCTGTTCGGCGGCGGTGCGTTCGGCGGGGTGTATCTGCTGATGCGCATGCTCGATCGGCTGCCGCCGCGCAGCAGCGCCGCCGCCGATCCCGACGAGGACGCGGAGAATGTGGACGCGCTGCCGATGCGGCTCCGCCGCGCCGACGCCCATCCCGACAATCCGGTGCGGCGGCCGTTGGGCGCACGCGACCTCGGCGAGCCGCTCGACGCGCTGGTGCTAGAGGCCGTGCATGTCGAACCGGCCTCGCCGCTGCCCGCTTTCCTGACTCCGGAGCCGATCGCGGCCCGCGCCCGCGAGGCGGAGGTGGTCGATTTCGTCGAGCTCGCCCCGCCGGCGCCCGTCACCGCTCCGGCACCCGAGCCTTTTCCGGCGCCGCGGTTCGAGCGGGTCGTCGATGCGCCTGCCTTCAGGGCACCAGAGCCGGCGCCGATCGCCCCGACCGTTGCAGCGCCGGACCTGGGTGCCGATCTGCCGCCGCCGTCGGAGGAAAGCATCTCGACCCTGATGGAGCGCCTCGAATCCGGCCTGAAGCGCCGCGAGACGGTGCGTCCGGCGCCTGCGCCGATGCCGCCCGCGATTCCCCCGGTGGCGCAGGCCGCGGCTCCCATGGCCCAGCCTCCCATGACCTCGAACGCACCGCAGCGCATGCAGGCGGAAGACAGCATCTCCGAACGCCTCCGCGTTGCGATGAGCGATCTTCAGAGGCTTGCCGCGCGCACCTGAGGCGGCGCCCAGCGCGCGTCAGCGTCTTCGGTCGAAATGCCAGAAGAGCAGAGCGAGCAATATGCCTGCGGCCGCGCCGACCAGGAAGCCGATGCTCGGCTGGCGTACGATCACGCCCGCCACCGTTCCCGCGATGATGCTGATCGCGAGGATCGATCCCCCCGCCTGCGTGTAACGACCCTTGTCCATCCTCGGCTAATGGCAGGGGTCGGGAGCGAGTTCCAGCCCGTTAACCCTAGGGTTTCAGAACTTCCTCAGTCCTGCCATGCTAGACCGTGTTCGTGGGTGCGATCCTCCGCCCGCCATCCCATTTCCCGGGGGGAAGATTGAATCACCACGTCTTTTTCGGCGTCGCCTTTGCCGATGCCGCCGATCTCATCAGCGAATATGGTGCGGAAGCCGGCCGCGAGGCGAAGAAACGGGCGAGCCGCAGCCGCGATCTCGGCAACGTCATCCATTTCTGCAGATGGCGCGAGATCGAGCGGATGATCGGCGCGTTGGACGAGGACGCGGTGACCGGAGCCGTCCAGTAGAATGAGAGGCTGGCGGCGGCCGCACTCGGCCGCTAAATTCCAGCCATGTTTCGCTTTTCCGCGGGGTGGGGTGCGGCGGCTGCTGTGGCTGCCGGTGGAGCCCTTTTGTGCCCAGGGCCCGCCGCCGCCCAGCAAAGTCCGACGCCGCCCGTAGCGGACCCGCCCGCAGGCCCCTTGTCGCCCGCCGCCCCTGACCCGTTCGAAGCGCTGAACGCGCCGCTCGATCCTTCCGCGCCGCTCGATGCGATGCCGGATATCGGCGTCGACTGGCCGGACATGGAGGCGGGCCAGGGCGATGCGATCGCCGACGCACCCCAGGCCGGGATCGCCGACGCGGCCTCGGAGCGCAGTTACACGGTCGACATCGCCGGACTGGAAACGGAGCTCGAAGCGGCGTTGCGGCCGCGCTTCGAGGCGCTCTCGACGCTGGTGCAGAACCGCAAGGACCCGGCCAATGCGGCGCAGATCGACCGCAGGGCCCGGGAGGATGCGGATTTGCTCGCCGAATTGTTGCGCAGCCAGGGCTATTACGATGCCCTGGTGCAGACCCGTGCGGAGCCGCCGCCTGCGGCTGGCGGGCCGGTTCGGGTGACACTGGAGGCGGAGCCCGGTCCGCTCTACCGTTTCGCCGACGTGCGCCTCCCCGGCCTCGAAGGAGCCGGCGATGCCGCGGCGCTGCGCAACGCCTTCGCCGTCAAGGTGGACGACCCGGTCAATGCCGAGCAGGTGACCGAGAGCGAGGCGGCGCTGCGCGCCGAGCTCGGCCGGCGCGGCTATGCCTTCGCCGATTTCGGCACGCTCGACATTGCCATCGATCACGAGGCGCGCACCGCGACGCTGACCCTGCCGGTCGATCCGAACGGCGCCCGCCAGTTCGGGCGGATCGTCGTCGAAGGACGGCCGCTGTTCAGCGCCGAGCACATTCAGACCATCGCCCGTTTCAAGCCTGGCGAAGGCTATGAGGCGGCGGAGGTCGAGGATTTGCGACGCGCTCTGGTCGCCACCGGCCTTGTTTCGGCGGTGACCATCCGGCCAGTCGAGAGTGCCGACCGCAAGACCGTCGATCTCGCCGTCGCGCTGGAGCCGGCGCCGATGCGGACGATCGCCGGCGAGGCCGGCTATGGCACTGGCGAGGGCATCCGGATCGAGGCGAGCTGGCAGCATCGCAATCTGCTCCCCCCGGAAGGCGCGGTCACCTTCCGCGGCGTCGCGGGCACGCGCGAGCAATTGATAGGGGCGACGCTCCGCCGCAGCAACTTTCTCCGCCGTGATCAGGTGCTGACCGCCCAAATGGCGGTGAGCCACGTCGACCGGGCGGCTTTCGACGCGCGCAGTTTCTATCTCACCGGTTCGCTCGAGCGGCAGACCAACATCATCTGGCAGAAGAAATGGACATGGTCGCTGGGCGGCGAACTGATCGCGTCCGACGAGCAGGATGTCGACGTCGACACCGGCACCACCCGGCGCCGCACCTTCTTCATAGGCGCGCTGCCTGCGACGCTTTCCTATGACGGATCCAACGACCTGCTCGATCCGACCACCGGCTTCCGCCTGTCCGGGCGCTTCTCGCCGGAGGCCTCGTTCCAGGGCAGCCCGTTCGGCTATTCGCGGATCCAACTCGACGGCAGCTTCTACCGGCCGGTGACGGATCGGGTGACGATCGCCGGCCGGGCGCGGCTCGGCACGATCTTCGGCGCGAGCCGCGATCGCATCGCACCGTCGCGTCGCTTCTATGCCGGCGGCGGCGGCTCGGTGCGCGGCTACGGCTTCCAGCGGCTCGGGCCGCGCGATGCCGTGTTCGACGATCCGATCGGCGGCCGCAGCCTCGCCGAATTCTCGATCGAGGCCCGGATCCGGTTCGGCAATTGGGGGATCGTGCCGTTCCTCGATGCCGGCAATATCTACACCTCGCCTCTGCCGGAGATCGACGACCTTCGCTTCGGCACCGGCCTCGGCGTCCGCTACCATACCCGTTTCGGGCCGATCCGGGTCGATGTCGGTACGCCGCTCAACCGCCGCTCGGGCGATGACCGGATTGCCGTCTACGTGTCGCTCGGCCAGGCATTTTGATGGCCGACGACGCGCCGCCGATCGTCGAGGACGCGCCGGAGGTGGTGGAGCCGGTCGTGCGCCGCACGCCCCGGCGGCGCTGGCTCTCGCGGCTCGCCAAGGCATTGGTCGCGCTGTTCCTGCTGCTCGCCTTGCTCGCCGGCAGCGCCGCGATCCTGCTCGACACCGGGCCCGGCCACCGTTTCCTGGCCGATCGCATCGCCGGGCTCGCGCCCAATTCGGGGCTGAAAATCCAGATCGGCCGGATCGAAGGCTCGATCTGGGGCGATACGAGGCTGCGCGACGTGCGCCTTTACGATCCGCAGGGTCTGTTCGCCGAATCCGCCTTGATCGAGGTCGATTGGCAGCCGCTCGGCTGGATCACCAACCGGCTGATCCTCCACGATTTAAAGAGCGACCTCGCGACCCTGCATCGGCTCCCGAAGCTGAGGCCGTCGACCGAGCCGAAACCGATCCTGCCCGGCTTCGACATCCATGTCGGACATCTCGACATCGCCACCTTGAACATCGGTCAGGCGGTGACCGGGCAGCCGCGGATCGCGCGCATATCGGGTGAGGCCGACATCCGCGCGGGCCGGGCGCTGGTGCGGCTCGATGCGGAGGTGAAAGCCGGCGGCGACCGGCTCGCCTTGCGTCTCGATGCCGAGCCCAATCGTGACCGGTTCGACGTCGACGTCCGGCTGGCGGCGCCGGCCAAAAGCGTGATCGGTGCGATCGTCGGCACCGACCGGCCGCTGGCGCTGGTGATCGACGGCGACGGCCGCTGGAAGAAATGGCGTGGGGCGGCCCGGCTCGACATCTCGGGCCGCCGCACCGCCGAGCTCGCGCTCACCGCCGATGACGGCCGCTACGGTGTCGGTGGCTGGGCGACCCCTGGCCAGTTCTGGACCGGGGCCAAGGCACGGCTGACCGCGCCGCGCGTGGCGATCGCGGCGAACGCGACCTTCGCCGACCGCCAGCTTGCCGGTCGTCTCTCGCTTCGCTCCGCGGCGCTGAAGATGGAGGGGGCGGGAATCATCGATCTCGCCGGCAGCCGCTTCCGGCAATTGCGTGTGGGCGCCGACCTGCTGCGCCCGCCGGCGCTGATCGACACGATGACGGGGCAGAAGGTGCGCCTGACCCTGCTGCTCGACGGTCCGTTCGAGACGTTCAAGTTCGCCTACAGGGTCACCTCGCCGCACGTCGCTTTCAAGAATACGGGCTTCGACGATGCGCGGCTCGAAGGGCGCGGCACATGGTCGAAGATGCCGGTCTCGATCCCCGCCGTGCTCGCCGCGCGGCGGGTGACGGGCGAAGGCCCGATCGCCGGCGCCATCCTCGCCAATCTGCGGGTCGAGGGTGTGCTGAAGCTCACCGCCAAGGCACTGGTCGGAGAGGGGCTCAGCCTCACCTCGGACAAGCTCAAGGGCAAGGTCAGCCTGTACGTCGATCTCGCCACCGGGCGTTACGACGTGGTCCTGTCCGGCGGGATCACCCGTTATTACATTCCCGATCTCGGCATCGTCGATGTGACCAGCGAGCTCAGGGTGGTGCCCGGGCCGGGCGGCAAGGGCTCGATCGTCACCGGCAAGGGCCGTGCCTGGGTGCGGCGGTTCGACAATCGCTTCCTCGCCGGGCTCGCCGGGGGATTGCCGAGCCTCGAGGCCGATCTCCTGCGCGGCACCGACAAAGTGCTCCATTTCCGGAATCTCCGGCTGACCGCGCCGTCGATCCGCGCCACCGGAACCGCCTTCCGCCGCCCCGACGGCACCTTCCACTTCGAGGGCGGAGGGCGGCAGACGACCTACGGCCCGTTCACGATGGTTCTCGACGGTCGCATCGAACGGCCCAGGATCGCCCTTCAGCTCGCCCGGCCCAACGACGCGCTTGGGCTTGCAAACGTCCAGCTCGATCTCGATCCCAATGCTGCGGGTTACGCCTATCGCGCGCAGGGCGGATCGCATCTCGGGCCGTTCACCTCGACCGGGGCGATCCTGTTGCCCAAGGGGGCACCGGCGGTCGTGCAGATCGCCGCGCTTCATGCCTCCAATACACATGGTTTGGGGACGCTTCGCTCGGACCCGGGCGGGCTCACCGGGCGCCTCGACATTTCCGGCGGCGGCCTGAGCGGCCGGCTCGATTTCTCGCCGTGGAACGACAGGCAGCGCATTGCCGTCGATCTCACGGCCGCCAATGCGCGCTTCGCCGGGCCGCCGCCGATCGCGATCCGCAGCGGCCGCTTGAAGGGGGTGGCGATCCTCGATCCGGCGGGAACTTCGCTCGAAGGAAGCCTCAGCGCGCGCGGGATCAGCCGCGGGCCGCTGTCGATCGCCAGCCTGAGCGCGACCGGGAGCATGCGCGGCGGCACCGGCCAGGTAAAGGCGCAGATTGCCGGCACCCGCGGCCGCAATTTCAGCTTCGAGACCGTCGCCGATTTCGCTCCCGGGCAGATCAGGCTGAGCGGCAGCGGTGCCGTCGATCGTCGCGCAATCGCGCTCACCCGGCCGGCCTTGCTGAGCCGCCAAGGCGACGGCTGGCGGCTGCGCGACGCGTCGCTGCGTTTCGCGGGCGGAAATGCGACCGTCTCCGGCCTCTGGAGCAATTCGGGAACCGAACTCAACGCGCGGATGGACTCCATGCCCTTGTCGGTGCTGGACATCGGTTGGCCGGAGCTCGGCCTCGGCGGCTCTGCGTCGGGAACGCTCAACTACCGCTTCGCGGTGGACGGCAGTCAGCCGAGCGGCGATGCCAATCTGCGCATTCGCGGGCTGACTCGCTCCGGCCTGGTTCTCTCGTCGCGGCCGGTCGATATCGGGGTGGTCGCGCGGCTGTTGAACGGCAATGCCGGCGTCCGTGCGATCGCGGTGAGCGAGGGACGCACCGTCGGGCGAGCCCAGGCGCGGCTGTCGCCGATCGGCGGCTCCGGCAACATCGCCGAGCGCCTGGCTGCCGCGCCGATGTTCGCGCAGATCCGCTACAATGGCCCGGCCGATACCTTGTGGCGGCTGACCGGGGTCGAGCTGCTCGATCTGAGCGGCCCGGTTGCGGTCGGCGCGGATGCGCGGGGCACCCTCGCCAATCCGCAAATCCGCGGCTCGCTGCGGGCCGAGGGCGCGCGTCTGGAGAGCGCGGTCACCGGCATGGTGATCGACAATGTTCGTGCTGCCGGCCGCTTCGGCGGCTCGCGGCTGGTGCTCGACAGCTTCAGCGGCACGACCAAACGTGGCGGCACGGTCAGCGGCCGTGCGACGCTCGATCTCGCCGGGCCGAAGGGCTTCGGCATGGACATCACGCTCGATGCGCAGGCGGCGCAATTGCTCGACCGCGACGACATCCGTGCGCAGGTGACGGGGCCGATCGCGATCCGCTCGGATGGCGAGGATGGCAGCATCTCCGGCAAGATCCGCCTGGTCAGCGGCAGCTTCCGCCTCGGCAGCGCGGCGGCCGCGACCCAGGTCGCACGGCTCCCGGTGCGCGAGGTCAACCGGCCCGCCGACGAGCGGCCCGTGCCGCGCCGGCTGACACCGTGGGCCCTCGATCTCGACGTCGATGCGCCGGGGCGGCTGACCGTCACCGGGCTCGGCATCAACAGCGAGTGGAGCGCCGATCTCAAGATGGCGGGGACGGTTACCGAGCCGCGGATCACCGGGCGTGCGGATCTGGTCCGCGGCACCTATGATTTCGCCGGGCGGCGGTTCGACCTCGAACGGGGGCAGATCCGGTTCCTCGGCGAAACTCCGATCAATCCGGTGCTCGACATCACCGCGGAAGGTGGCGTGCAGGGGCTGAACGCGGTGATCCGGGTCACCGGACGCGGGCTGCAGCCGGAAATCGGCTTCACCAGTACTCCGGCTTTGCCCCAGGACGAACTGCTCAGCCGTTTGCTGTTCGGCACCTCGATCACGAATTTGTCGGCGCCGGAAGCCTTGCAGCTTGCCGCTGCCGTCGCCTCGTTGAACAGCAGCGGTGGCGGGCTCGATCCGATCAACGCGGTGCGCGCCGCGACCGGGCTCGACCGGTTGCGGATCGTGCCGGCGGACATCACCACCGGCCAGGGCACCGCGATCGCCGCCGGCAAGTATCTCGGCCGCCGCGTCTATGTCGAAGTGGTCACCGATGCGCGCGGCTATTCGGCGACGATGGTCGAATATCAGATCACCCGTTGGCTTTCCCTGCTCTCCAGCATCTCCACGATCGGACGCGAGAGCGTCAACGTTCGCGTGTCGAAGGACTATTAGCGAGCTTTTTCAAGCGCTCAGCACTTCGTTAACGCCTCGGGCGTAGATTCGACCCTGCGAACGCATGAGGTGAATCATGGGGTCGAAGATGATGGGCGATCGCGGTCGCCGGGCCGAGCGGATGTCGGTCGACGTGGCGGCACGATTGCGGCCGAACGACTGGAGCCACGTCGAAGTGACGATGCTCGATCTTTCGGAGCTTGGCTTTCGCGCCCGCTGCGATGCCAGGCTCCAGCCCGGCGGCGGCATATCGCTCGACATCCCGGGGATCGGCGCCGTCGAAGCCCAGGTGGAATGGCGCAAGGCGAACCAGTTCGGAGCGCGGTTCTTCGTGCCGATCGATCTTTCCCGCTGCGAATGGACCCTTACGCAGCGCAGCCATGCACTTGCCGAGTTGCTCGTCGACCGTGCGCCCGCGCGCCGCTCCGCGCGGCAATTGGCCGACGCCCAGACCCGGCAAAAGGCCGTCGGAGCCTTGCCCATTCACAAGAGGGGCGTCGCGTGACCCGCTAGACCTTCCTTAACCCGGCGGTGGCTAGGCTCAGGCCGCACCGCGCATATGCGGCAGAATGGGAACGAGCATTTGCGACAGGCGCGGTTTGCCGGAGTAAGCAAGGGGGGTGTCGAGCCTGCACGCGCGATCTCTACCGCCGATTTCCTGATCGATCTGCGCCCACCCGGCGACGAAGCCGAAGCGGTCCTGGCCGGCGCCCGCGGCGCCACGATCGCTGCGGCGATCCCCTTCCTTGCCGCCGCGCACCTCGTCTGGGCGGGGGTCCTCCTCGTGACGCTGATCGCGCAGGGCCGGCCGGCCGGCATGGTACCGCTTCCCCTGATCGCGCTGCTCGCTTTGGATTTCCTGCTGTGGGGGCTGGTTCGTCGAACGGGCGGGCGGCCTCATCTCCGCCTCCAGATCGTCCTCGGCCACGCCTTGCTGTCGGGGTGCCTCTGTCTGGTCATAGCCTTGCTGCTGCAGGACGATACATCCTTGCCGGTCAAGGCGGCCTTCCTGCTTCTCGCCGGCACCGGCATTGCTGCGTGGTTCACCATCCCGCCTCTGCTCGCGGCCGGCTGTCTGGCCACCATCGCCGGGGTAACCCTGATCGGCAGCAACCCGGTTACGATCGGGATCGTGATCGCTGCCACGGCGTCGCTGGGCGTGTTCGGGCTGGTGCGGGCTGGCGAACTGATTTCGGGCATTCGCGCCAGGTTCGATGCGGAACGGGTCGCGCACACCGCACTCCGTCTCGTCGCCGAGTTCGAAGAGAGCAAGCGCGGATGGTTCTGGGAGACCGATCCCGACGGCCGCATCACCTACCTCTCGGACGAGTTCGCGCGGCAGCTCGCTGGCGATGCGGAAGATGTTGTCGGCCGACCGATGCAGGATCTGCTGCGCGTCGGAGTCGCTGCGGCCGAAGGGGTGGCGCCCGGCGAGGGTCAGGACGCCGGGGATGCGGAACACGGGCTTGAGGCGCGTGAGGCGCGCCGTCTCCTCGCTTTCCATCTTTCCGCACGCTTCCCGTTCGCCGACGTCGCCGTCCGCGCACCTTCCGCCGAGGAAGCTTGGTGGTCGGTGTCGGGTACGCCGCATTTCGATCCCTGCGGCCGTTTTCTCGGCTTTCGCGGCATCGGCACGAATCTCTCGGAACAGAGCCGCAGCGAGGCCGAGACCAGCAAGCTCGCCCGCTACGACAGCCTCACCGGTCTCCCGAACCGCCCGACCATGCGGGCGATGCTCGACGCCGCACTGACCAATGCCGCCGAGCGGCTCCAGGGTTGCGCACTGTTGATGATCGATCTCGATCGGTTCAAGCAGGTCAACGACACGCTCGGCCACCCGGCCGGCGATACGTTGCTCAAGCTGGTCGCGCTCCGGCTTGGCGGGGTGATCGGGGACGACGGGCAGGTGGGTCGCCTCGGCGGCGACGAATTCGAGGCGATTCTACCTGGAATCGCCGAGGAGAGCCGCCTCTCCGAGATCGCCCGACGAATGATCGACGCCGTCTCCGAACCCTACGAGATCGAGGGACATCGGATCGAGATCGGCACGTCGGTCGGCATCGCGGTGGCACGACCGGGCAAGGCCTATTCGAACGCGCTGATCCGTGACGCTGACCTGGCGCTGTACGCGGCCAAGGCGGCGGGGAGGGGCACGTTCCGCCTGTTCGCGCCGCACATGCATGCCGAGGCCGCCGAGCGCCAGATCCTCGAATCCGAGCTTCGCGAGGCGCTCGCCAAGAACCAGTTGCGGCTGCACTTTCAGCCGATCGTCGAATCGCTGTCGGAAGAAGTGGTCGCGTTCGAGGCATTGCTGCGATGGCAGCATCCGACTCGCGGCCTGCTTTTGCCGTCGGTCCTGGTGCCGCTCGCCGAGGAGATCGGGCTGATGCCGCGGATCGGCGACTGGGTCGTCCGCACCGCGTGCGCGGAGGCGGCGCGCTGGCCGGAGCATGTCCGCATCGCCGTCAATCTCTCACCCAGCCAGTTCGCCGATGCAGCGCTCGGCACGGTCGTCGCCAACGCCCTCGCCGCTTCGGGCCTGGCACCGGAGCGCCTGGAGCTGGAGATCACCGAGGCGGTGTTCCCGGCCGACGGGGTGGGTCCGGAGCGGATCCTCAAGGCCCTGAAGGGCCTCGGTGTCCGCCTCGCGCTCGACAATTTCGGCACGGGTCGGTCGGGGCTCGGCCACTTGCGCGAATCGCCGCTCGACAAGATCAAGATCGATCAGAGCTTCGTCCGCGGCGCAGCCGCTCCGCACAGCCGCAACGCCGCCATCATCCGCTCGATCGTCGTGCTCGCCGAGAGCCTGGGCATGGACACCACTGCGGAAGGCGCGGAGACGCTGGAGGAAGTCACCTTGATCCGCAGCCTCGGCTGCAGCCAGGTCCAAGGTTTCATCTTCGGCAAGCCCGTCCCGTGCGACCAAGCGCTCGCGCTCGCATCGGCGAGCAACCCGAGCGGCGGCGAGGCCGGCTTCGCCCGTCCGCCGCGCCACCGCCTGATCCGCATGGGCGCGCTTCAGATCGGCGAGGAGCGCCTGCCGGTCCGCCTGCGCAACATCTCGGAAGGCGGCGCGATGATCGAATGCGATCGGACCTTGTCGCCGGACACGCCGGTTCAGCTCGACCTCGAAGATGCCGGTCGTCTCGAAGCCGATGTGCGCTGGTGCCAGCGCGGACAGATCGGGCTGCGCTTTGTCGCCCGGTTCGAGCTGGCGCGCCTCGCCCGGTCTAAGCCGACGCGGCCAAAAGCGGTGATGCCGCGCTATCTCGAACCTCCGAACAAGCGCCAGGGCTGAACGGACAGCGGCGGATTTCTCAGACGGACCAGGCGGCTATTTGGCGGCGTCCGGCACCACTTCCATCTTCCAGGCCCGGACGTCGGTCAGATATGCCTCTGCTGCCTTCTGCAGATCGGCGGCAGTGATCGCCTGATACTGACCGAGCCCCTGCTCGATGCTTGCAGCGACCCCCGGGTTGGTCTGCACATTGGCGAGCTCCGACAGCCACCATTGATTGCTCGCCTTCTGACGGATGATGTTCTCGACCAGCGGCTTGCGTGCACGCTGGAGCTCGTCGGCGTCGACCGGCGTGGTCCTGAGCGAGGCGGCGATCTTCTCCGCATCGGCGAGGAAGGCGTCGAGCTTCTCGGGCGGCGCCTCGATCTGCGCCGCGAGATAGCCGTAGCCGCGGAACGTCTCGGACGCATTGTGGCCGGCGCTCGGACTGTAGGTCGTGCCCTGCTTCTCGCGGATCTCGTCGGTAAGCCGCAGCTGCAGCACCTGGCCGAGCAGGTTCAGGGTCCGCGTCTTCTTCTGGTCGGCATAGAAATCGACCGTCGGCCAGGCGATGAAGGCGAGCCCCTGGTCGGCGCGTCCCTTGTGGGTGGCGCGGACCAGGCCAGGCGCGGGAAAAGCGATCTTGCCGGCATCGGCCGGCATCGCGTCTGGCTTGCGCGGCGGCAGCGCGCCGAACGTGGTCGCAACCTGCTGGACCGCCGTGTCGACGTCGATGTCGCCCACCATGATGATCTCGATCGGCCCGCTGGCGAGCGGACCGGCGGCCAGAGCCTTGGCTCCCGCCAGGTCCGCAGCGGCGATTTCCTGCCGCGTCGGAAAGGCCCAGCGTCTGTCGCCGCCGTGAAGCAGTACACCGGAGTCGCGGTTGAAGACTCCGCCGGGGGTGCTCTGCAATTGGTCGTGGATCGGATCCCCGACCGCGCGCAGCCGGTCCCAGGCTGCCGGGCGCAATGCAGGATCGGTGGTATAGGCGGCGAGCACCTGCAGCTGGGTGGCGATATCGGCCGGCCGCGTGCGTCCGCCGAGCACGAAGGCATCGTCGTTGATCGCGAAATCGGCCCCGAATACCCTGGTGTTGAGCGCCTCCTGCATGTCCTCCTGGCTGATCTTGCCGAGACCGCCGAGGCCGTAGGCGCCGGAGGCGAGCATGAAGGCGGGAACGGTGGCCGCGGGCGAGACGTCGAGCGTGCCGTTGCCGAAGCGGGCGGCGACGAGGATTTCGTCCCTGCGGAAGTCGGTCGGCTTGATCGTCAGGCGCACGCCGTTGGCAAAGCGTACCGTGGTCACGCCAAGCGCCGCGATCTGCTTGCGCTCGGCTATCCCGCCGGGCTTGCCGAATGTCTCATATGGCCAGGCCGCCGCCTGTTTGACCGCACCGGCGCTGACCGGAGTTGCAGCCGCAGCCTGGTAGGCGGCCAGCAAGGCGGGCTCGCCCCCTTCCAGAGGGGTCGGCGCGGTCAGATACACGAGCGGCGCGCCGGCGAATTGCGCACGAAACGCGGCGGCGACCCGCTCGGCCCTCAGATCCCTCACCGCCAGATCGAACTCGGCCAGCGAGTCCGCAGGCGCCTGGAACACAGTGTCCTCGCTGGCCGCGGCAAGCATGGCCTGCGCTAGCGCGTTGGACGGGCGTGTCGCTGCACCGGCCGCGCCGTTGATCAGGGCTGTCCGGATCTCGGCAACCTCACGATCGAGTTCGGCCTGGGTGAAGCCGAAGCGCGCCGCACGGCGCTGCTCGCTCTCCAGCGCTGCCAGCGTCTCCTTCCATTTGCCGGGCTTGGCGATGCCGACGACCTGGGTGATTTCGGCGCGCTCGGCCTGCTCGCTCTTGCCGCTGCCGGCGAAGACGAACGGCGCCTCGGCCTCGGCGCCGATCCGCTGGAAGCGGCGGTTGAGGATGCGCAGGCCGAGCTCGGGCAAGAGACTTTCGGTGCGCACGGCGCGGCTGTCGGGCCTGAGATCGGGCGGCCTCACCCAGCTCAAGGAGACGCGGTTCGGCACGCCCGGATCGATGAAGACGTGGCTTTCGGCGCTGCGGGCCGCGATGCGCGACGGTGCAAGCTCCGGGCCCGCCTTGCCGCGCGGCGTCCAGCTCCCGAACGAGTCGCGGATCTTCTTCTCCATCGCGTCGACGTCGAAGTCGCCGACGGCAATCAGGGTCGCCCGGTCGGGCCGGTAATAAGCGTCGTAGAATTCCTTGAAAGCGGCTTGGGACACGCTCTTCAGCACCTCCGTCTTGCCGATCGGGAGGCGGTCAGGGAGGATGTCGCCCTTCAGCAGATAGGAGAGTTCGTCCTCGGCGTTGCGGAGCTGCGGTGTCGCGCGGGTGCGCTCCTCGGACAGGATGATGCCGCGCTCGCTGTCGATCGCCGATGGTAGAAAGGTCGCCTCGCCGGCGACCTCGCGGAGCAGGAAGATGGCGGTGTCGATCGTCTCCGCGTCCGTTTCCGGCAGATCGAGCATGTAGACGGTCTGCTGGAAATCGGTCGACGCATTGGTGTCCGGGCCAAATTTGAGGCCGGCGCGCTCGAGCCGCTTGATCATCTCGCCTTCGGGCACGTTCCTGGTGCCGTTCAGCACCATATGTTCGATGAAATGGGCGAGCCCGCGCTGATCTTCGCGTTCGGCCATCGATCCGACGTCGATCCTGAGGCGCAGCGAGGCATTGTGCGGCGGAGTCGCGTTGCGCAGGATCTGGTAGCGCATGCCGTTGGACAGCATGCCGTAGCGCACGGCGGGATCGGCCTTGAGATCGGAAACCACCGCCCCGGTCGACGCCACCGGCGCGGGCGCCGCCGATTGCCCGCCGGCGGCAAGGGCGAGCGCAAGCGCCGTCCCGACGAGATGAACGTAGCGCATGCTCTGGAAACTCCCCACATCGGCGTCACGCCGAACCCGCTCCGAAGATAGTCCAACCCGCTGAGTCCACAAGGCTTCTCGCCCGCAGCTCGGCGCATTTCCGGCGGTGCCCAAGTGCGTCTGTTCCGGCTGTCAAAGACGCTCGCATCAAACGGAAGAAGGCCCCCGCCCGGTGTCCCGGACGGAGGCCTTCCTGGTGGTCTCGAATGAGTCTTCGAGCTCAGCTCGAATAATACATGTCGTATTCGACCGGGCTCGGCGTGGTTTCCCAGCGAAGCTGGTCCTGCCACTTGAGCTCGATATAGGCGTCGATCTGGTCCTCGGTGAACACGTCGCCCTTGGTCAGGAAGTCGTGGTCGGCCTCGAGCGAGTTCAGCGCTTCGCGGAGCGAGCCGCACACGGTCGGCACCTGGACGAGTTCCTGCGGCGGCAGGTCGTACAAATTCTTGTCCATCGGCTCGCCCGGGTGGATGCGGTTCTGGATGCCGTCGAGGCCGGCCATCAGGATCGCCGCATAAGCGAGATACGGATTGGCGAGCGCATCCGGGAAGCGGAATTCGACGCGCTTGGCCTTTTCGCCGGTGCCGTAGGGGATACGGCACGATGCGGAGCGGTTGCGGCTCGAATAAGCGAGCAGCACCGGCGCCTCGAAGCCCGGAACGAGCCGCTTGTAGCTGTTCGTCGACGGGTTCGTGAAGGCGTTCAGCGCTTTGGCGTGCTTGATCACGCCGCCGATGAAGAACAAGGCGGTCTCGGACAGGCCGGCATAGCCGTTGCCCGCGAACAGCGGCTTGCCGCCGTTCCAGATCGACATGTGGGTGTGCATGCCCGACCCGTTGTCCGACTTGATCGGCTTCGGCATGAAGGTCGCGGTCTTGCCATAGGCATTGGCGACCATGTGCACGACATACTTGTAGATCTGCATGCGGTCGGCGGTTTCGACCAGCTTGCCGTAGGTAAGGCCGAGCTCGTGTTGCGCGGCCGCCACCTCATGGTGGTGTTTGTCGCAGGGCAGGCCCATTTCGAGCATGGTCGAGACCATCTCGCCGCGGATGTCGACGGCGCTGTCGACCGGGGCGACGGGGAAATAGCCGCCCTTGGCGCGCGGACGGTGGCCGAGATTTCCGACATCATATTCGCGGCCGGTGTTGGTCGGCAGCTCGATGTCGTCGATCCGATAGTAGGAGCTGTTGTAGCTGTCCTCGAAGCGGACGTCGTCGAACATGAAGAATTCGGCTTCCGGGCCGACGAACACGGTGTCGCCAATGCCGGTGGTCTTGAGGTAATCCTCGGCGCGCTTGGCGGTCGAGCGCGGATCGCGGGCGTAAAGCTCGCCGGTGCCCGGATCGACGATGTCGCAGAACAGGATCATCATCGGGGTCGCCGAGAACGGATCGACATAGACCGCGTCCAGATCCGGCTTCAGGATCATGTCGCTCTCGTTGATCGCCTTCCAGCCCTCGATGGACGAGCCGTCGAACATGAAGCCGTCGGTCAGCTGGTCCTCGTCGATCGCGGACGCGACCATCGAAAGGTGCTGCCACTTGCCCTTTGGATCGGTGAAGCGAAGATCGACCCACTCGATCTCCTCGTCCTTGATCCGGCTCAGAATCTTGCCCGCGTCGCTGGCCATCTACGTCAGTCCTTTGCTCACTTGGCGCCCGGCAGCGCCGGTGCGCGTTCGATGATGTACGCGCTCCACCGTAGGCAAAGCCGGCTCCAAGCCGGATCACTTCTGGTCAAGCGGCCCCAACCCCCGTCCCGGGCGCCCGCCCGGCACGAAACTCAGATCGCGTCCGATCCACGCTCGCCGGTGCGGATACGAAGCACTTCCTCGACATTGGTGACGAAGATCTTGCCGTCGCCGATCCGGCCGGTGCGCGCGGCCGAAGCGATCGCTTCCACCACCCGCTCGGCCAGGCCGTCGTCGACCACCACCTCCAGCTTCACCTTGGGCAGGAAGTCGACGACATATTCGGCGCCGCGATACAGCTCCGTATGCCCCTTCTGCCGCCCAAAGCCCTTGGCCTCGGTGACGGTGATACCCGAGACGCCCACGTCGTGGAGCGCCTCCTTCACTTCATCGAGCTTGAATGGCTTGATGATGGCTTCGATCTTCTTCACGCGAATCCCTCGGCTGGCGGAGTCTCTCCCCTGATTACCCGCACCCGTCCACCCCGGCGAGGCGAAAGGTGAAGATTTCACGCTGCAGGGCAGCATGGCACGACATGTGCCCGCCGCGTAAGGTGGCGTGCTGCCTCAGACTTGCTGTTCGAGGTGGATCGCGCATGCTCTTTCAATCGGACGCACGAATGCGGCCGGAGTTGCGAACGGGCATATCGAGGCGAAGGCAGGAACGTGCACGAAGTCTCCGTGACTGCGTGAGCGGGCACGGCATATTTCTCCACCCGAACAGGGATTATCGCTTAGATGCCTGAGCGGCTACAACATGGCTCGCGACATGCGGCAGTTCAACATTGCTGACGGCGCCTCGCCTCGCGTGAGCGATCGGCCGGCGGCGTTTCAAGGCGCGCTTTTGGCCGGCTCGATCGCGATCTCGTCCACCGCAATATTGTCATCGATCCGCCAGATCTTGATCGTGTGACGTCCGGCCGTCAGTCTCGGAAAGACCGCCGCCACCTCGTGTGCGTTGGCGATCACGGCGGCAATCCAGGCAGTCTGTTCCGGTGTGTTCGCCGCGCCTGGGGTGGGTGTCAGGGCTGAGGTGAGGATCTGCACCGGGCGGTCGTCGATCGAAACCCCGATCCGCACGCCCTTGGCGCCGGTCGTGTCCAGGGTCGGCGCGAGGCGCAGCGAGATGCGGGCCGCGCCGCTGAAGCCGGTCGTGACATCATATTCGGCCCGCAGTGCCGTGTCGGGCTTCGTCGCGGGGCGTCCCTGAGGCAGCGGAACGATCGCGCCCTTGCCCTGGCCGAGGTCGGCGATCGCCCGCCACGCGAGTCCGCCGGCAGGGTTCGATCGAAGCACGTCCGCCGCGTCGATCTCGATACGGTCGCCAGCACCGGACGCGGCCTTGCCGAAGACGGGCTGGACGCCCCTTTCATCCGGCGGCGTGTCGGCACCGACGCGCATGATGCTCGGCATGGTCTGTCGGGTCGGATCGTTCCAGATCACATAGCTCATGTGGACCTGGTTCATCATCCCGGCCCACTTGCCGCCGTTGATCGAATGATAGTCCGCGGTCAGAGCTGCATCTCGGGCGAAAGTCGCCTCCACGCGATCGGCGAAGTAATTGGCACGCGGATCGTTGCTGGAGGCGAGGGCCTTGTTCCAGGCCGCCGCGTAATAGAGTTCGTAAAGGTTGGAGAGAGCGCTGATCGGATAGCCGGCGAGCTGAAACCAGGCATCCCGTTGGTCGGGCCGTAGCCGGGCGCGGACTGTGTCCGCCCGCCGCGCGAGCGATCGCCAGTCGTCGACGATGGCACCGTATTCTCCGCCGTCGAGCGCGTCCTTGCCGATCGCGCCGAGGGCGAAGCTGTCCTGGTTGAGCAATTCGGGTTTGCGGCGCGCGGCCAGCCGGCTGTAGCCGGTCATCAGGCTGCCGATCTCGGACGCCATTTCGGGCCCGAAGGTCGCCGCCGCCCAGCGGGCCGGAAAGGCGTCCAGCGCTTCCGCCGTCATCGCCTCGGGATTCCACGCCATCTTCAGGAAGAAATCGAGCGGATATTCCATCGGCTTGATATCGCCGACATTGACAACCCAGAGCTGGCGCGCGCCCCGCGCGTAAGCGAGATCCATCTGCTGCCAGACCTTGCCGATCTGGTTGGTGTTGATCCACTTGTAGTTGCGGGGGCCGCCGACATAATCGAAATGGTAATAGACGCCGTAGCCGCCGCTGCGGGCGAGATCGCCCTTCGCCGGATCCGGAAGCCGGCGGATCTGGCCCCAATTGTCGTCGGAAAACAGCAGGGTGACGTCGTCGGGCACCCGCATCCCGTGATCATAATAATCCTGCACTTCCTTGTAGAGCGCCCACACCTGCGGCGTCTGGTCGGCGGGCTTGCCGGTCACCTCGGCAATGATCTTGCGCTGGTCGGCGACGATCGTCTCGAGCAGCTCGGTCGCTGTCGTTTCGGCCATCGGCTCGTCGCCGTCGCCGCGCATGCCGACCGTCACCACATTCTCGTACGCCGCGCCGCCGCCCTTCGACACCATCCGCTCGATGCCGCCGCGCCAGAAGGCCCGCAGATTGGCGGCGTTGGTGCGATAGTCCCAGCGTCCCCCGGCAACGCCATCGCCGCGCAGCCGGTGCCACTCGCTTTGCGCGCGGGTCAGCGGCTCGTGGTGGGAGGTGCCCATCACCACGCCCATCTCGTCCGCCAGCAGGATGTTTCTGGGATCGTCGAGCGCGAAGGATTTGGGCGCCCACATCGCCGGCCACAGATAATTGCCCTTCAGCCGCAGCAGCAGCTCGAACACTCTTGCATAGGCCTTGGAGTTGACGCCCCCGAACTGCTGCTTCGCCCACCCGCTGAACGCCGGGTCCTCGTCGTTGATGAAGAAGCCGCGATATTTCACGCGCGGTCGATCGCTCCGCCCTCCTGCCGTGACGAACACGTTGCTGCGCCGGGCGACGGGCACGTCCGCGAACCAGTGCCACGGGGAGACTCCGATCCGCTCGGAAAGATCGTAGGTGCCGAACACCGCGCCGCGCCGATCGGCGCCGACGATCACCAGCGCGCGGGAGATCCCCGGCAAGGGGCGGTCGACCACGATCTGGCGGAAGGCCTCCCATTGGCCGGCAATGTCGCGCGCGTCGATCTTTCCCGACGCGACGAGGCCATCGATGATCGGGCTCTCACCGAGCACCCCGATGATCACCGCAGACCCTTCTGCCTTTCCGCTGTCGGTGAGAAGGGCCGCGCGACGACCGCTCACCCGCTCCAGATCTGCGGCGAATCCGGACGTCGCGTGGCCGACGGCAGGGTCCGCCCCGGCGTCGACGAGGATGGCTGCGGGACGGCCTTTCTCGATCAGCGCAAAGCTGTCCCCCGCGGCGCGCGTGCAGACGGAAGCGGGATCGACGCAGGCCTGTGCCGCGGTGACCCCGAACAGCAGCAGGAACAGGCACCCGAAGGTGCGGGCGATCCTGAAGCGCGAAACGCGTGAGCCACCTGGCTTCATCCTTGCCCTCTCCCGAGCGGCCTTTTGGCCTACCAGCGTGTTACCGGTAACATTGGTGCCCTGCGTTCTACCGGTCTGTCAATCGTAGCCGGCTACCGGCCGGGAGATGCGGGCTTTTTCCCGTAGCAACCTTTGCCTGGCTGGCGCGCTTCCGAGGCTGCCTTTCCCGGGAGACATATCATGGTCGATCAACCCACCCGCCGCAGCCTGCTTCAGGCCGCCGCCGCCACCGGCGCCGTGCTCGCTGCCGCCCCCGCCATGTCGCAGGCGGCGCCGTCGCGGCCCGTGGGGGCTCCCGCCGATCCTCAGACCAAATATGTCAGCGAGCCGTTCCCGGAGCAGCGGCAGAAATGGCCGGGCCTGCAGCGCGACATGACGCCCGTGCCGGATTGCGGGGAGCGTTCCTATGTCGGCTCCGGCAAGCTGCAGGGGCGCAAGGCTCTGGTGACCGGCGGCGATTCCGGGATCGGCCGCGCGGCGGTGATCGGCTTCGCCCGTGAAGGTGCCGACGTCGCGATCAACTATCATCCCGACGAGGAGGCGGACGCCCGGGACGTCGCCGGCCTGCTGCGCGGCGAGGGGCGCAAGGTCGCGCTTATTCCCGGCGATCTCACCAGCCAGCGTTTCTGCGTCGATCTGGTTCGCCGCGCTCAATCGGAACTCGGCGGGCTCGATATCCTCGTCAACAATGCCGCCTATCAGCAGTCGAAGAAATCGATCGACGAGATCAGCTTCGAACAGTTCGATCGAACCCTGAAGACCAATCTCTATGCCATGTTCTGGGTCACCAAGACGGCGGTGCCGCTGATGCGGCCAGGATCGGCAATCATCAACACCACCTCGGTCAACGCAGTCGATCCGGGCGAGGAACTGCTCGATTATGCGACCACCAAGGCCGGGATCGCGATCTTCACCAAGGGTCTCGCCAAGCAGCTCGCCAAGAAGGGCATCCGGGTCAACGGAGTCGCGCCCGGGCCGATTTGGACCCCGCTCCAGGTCGTCGGCGGCCAGCTTCCAGGCGAGCTCGGCAAGTTCGGCCAGGATACGCCGCTCGGCCGCGCCGGCCAGCCGGTGGAACTCGCCGCACTCTATGTGACGCTGGCGAGCGGCGAACTCAGCTATACGGACGGCAGCATCTTCGGCGCCAACGGCGGACTCGGCACGATCTGAGCCTTGGAGCCTCCGCCACGCAGTGCGTTGAAACCGGCACCTACCGCTGCGCGCTCCGCGCCACGAACCCCGCGTCGGTCAGCTCCATGCCATCGAGATCGAGCCCGGATTGGCGCGCGCTTCGGCGAACCGCGGCGGCAACCTGGCGGACCAGCGCCGGTTTGCCCTCCGCGCCGTCCATGAAGCCGCCGATCAACGCAGCCTGTATGAGATTGGATTCGGCCATGTCCTGCTTGGCCGAGTTGTCCGCGCGCGCGATCTCGGGAAGCGTCGCCATTGCCTCCGCAGCCTGGGCGCGTACTGCGGCGATCTGATGCCGTGGCGGCGTATCGTTGCGTCCGCGGGAAGCCAGCCACGCGTTCAGCCAGTAGATCGCATAGGCGTCGGCGACGTTGTCGGTGCGCAGGCCGTAGGCGGAAAGCGCTTGCCCCATCCTGTCGAACAGAGCGGGGTCGCCGAGCTGCTTCTCGAAGGCGGCCGCCCCCTGCTTGTCCCGCACGCGCGCCGTGTCCAGAAAGCGGGCCACGTTGGCGCGGCTCCGCTCCGGCGAGCGGGTGTAGGTCAGGGACACGGCCGGCGCCGGCACCGGGCGCGCACGGCCGCGGCGCGTGGTCGCCACCGATTCCTGCGCCGCCTCGTCCATCGCCGTGCCATGGGCGATCCCGGCCATCAGGCCGCCCCAGTCGACGCCCTCCTGGGCCACAGCCGAACTGCCGGATGCAGCGAGCAGCAGCATCGATGCGGCGACAAATTGGGCACGGCTCCAGCGACGCATCGACGATCTCCCTGGCATGTTCACCGCCCTCGGCGCGACTGTCAGGCGCCCGAGGCTCCGCCCGACGATCATCGGACCGGGCGACGAATCCCTAATCGATCCGTTTAGATACAGGCATCCCCCGGCACTGGTAATCCCGCAGCATCCGCGACACGGGAGTGAGTCCGATGGTCGGCACGATTTCGGCTACCAGCAGCACGAGCAACACCAACAGCTATGCGAGCGTCAGTGCAGGGGCCTCGCCGCCGCAGGCAGGCGGCAGCCACAAGGTCGCCCGCGGGGAAACCCTGTCCGGGATCGCCCAGCGCTTCGGCTCCGACGTCGGTACCGTCGCGCGGCTGAATGGGATCAGCAATCCCAACCTCATTCATGAAGGCCAGACGCTCAAACTGCCGCAAGGCGCGGCGCAATCTTACGAGATCGCCCGCGGCGACACGCTCGGCCGCATCGCGGCAAAGAATGGGATCGGCGTCGACGCGCTGCTCGCCGCCAATCCGCAGATCGCCAACCCGAACCGGATCTATCCCGGTGACATCCTTACCATTCCCGCCGGGACGGCGCGAAGCGGCGTCGGTGAGGCCGGCGGCGTCGCCGCTGTCGGCGGCACCACCCGGATCGAGAACGGAACCCTTTCGCTCAGCGCGCAGGACGTGATCGATCTCAAGAAGACGCTGCAGACGGAATGGGTGCAAGGCGCCGGCGATGCCCAGGCGCACGGCATCATCGACACCATCCTCAACCGCACGGCCTCCGGCCACTGGGGCGATACGGTTGCCGATGTCGTCAACAGCCACAATCAATTCTCCGACATCAACGGCCCGATCTCGCGCCGCGACGGCCGCAACTCGGTCGACGACATTCCGGAGAGCCGGATCAGTGCCCGCGTCGACACGCTGGTCGACACCTATCTCGCCGCGCGCGCCGGCGGTCAGGCCTCGTCGATCGGGTCGCATCTCAATTATGCGAACCCGCATTACTCCAGCGCCAACAATCTCGGCTGGATCAATGCACTGGACGGGCCGGTGCTCGGCCGCGGCGATGCCGTCCACCACCACGGCACCGTGCCGGAGCTCGACCGCTATCGGCCGGGCGAGTTTGCGGTCGCTCTGCCCGGAACTGCGGCGGTTGCCCCGACGACCCCCAACGCCGCGGGCGGCCGGATCGACGGCAATGCCGTGGCGGCGGCCAATGGCGTCGAGGTCAAGAATGCGAGCGTGCACATCAGCCGGCTCGATGCCGCGATGGATCCGGCGATCCAGGCAGTCGCGCAGGCGGCAAGGCGGCTCGGCCTGCCGACGCCGGTGATCACGTCGGGCAATGACAGTCGCCATATGAACGGATCGCTTCATTATTCCGATCGTGCGCTCGATTTCCGCGGCAACAATATCAGCCTCGAACAGGGCCGAGCGTTCCAGAACGAGGTGCGGCGGATTCTCGGCGATCGCTACGATGTCGCGTTCGAGACATTCACCAATCGCAGCAACAATCACCTTCATGTAGAGTTCGACCCGCATTGATGACGGGGGCGCCATGACCAGGTGGATTGCAATCTTCGCGGCGTGCCTGCTGCTGCCGGGCTGCTCGCAGGCCGGCGCGCCCGCGGTCGTCAACGAAACCGCTGGAGAAACCGGGCAGCCCGCTTCGTCCGAGACACCGAAACCGCAGGCCCGGCGGGGGCAGGCTGCGACCGCGCCCGCCGCGCCTGCGACCCGCCAGCCGGCGCAATCCGGGTCGCGGGTGCTCGGCGAGAAGGACTTCACCCTCCGCGGCAATCCGGCCTGTGAGATCCGCTTCGTCTATGCCGGGCACGAGGCCGATACCGTCTTCTGGGAAGAACCGTGCGAGGCCGTGAACGCCAGTATGATGACCCAGTCGGATCTGGAGTCGTTCGACAGGTGGGAGCGCTTGGACGAATTTGCGCGCAAGTTCGTCAACGCGCTCCCGGGCGGTCAGGTCCTCTATGTCGAGGGAAGCTTCAGCGCGTCAGTCTACCCGATCGGCACCACCGGCTTGACCTACGAGGTGCCGGTCGCCGACTGACCCGGTCGCCCGCCTCAGTTTGAAAGCGCTCGCGCGAACGCGTGACAGCAGCGCCGCCGTTTGCGAGAGGGCCGGCAAAGGCAGACGGCAGGTGCGGGGCGTATGAAACATTTCGGACGAGGGCTGGCCCTGTTGTGGTCGGCAGCAGCGGGCCCGGCGCTCGCCGGGCAGGAAGGGACGCCCGTGTCGCAGCCAGCGACCGTGGAGGCCCGCGCGGCCGCGCTCGTCGGCCATTATTACCTCTCCGGAGTCCACGAAGTCGGTTCGGAGCTGCTGCTGCGCGCCGATGGAACGTTCGATTGGGGACTGGCCTATGGCGCGATCGATCAGGCGGCCAAGGGGAACTGGCGAGTCGATGGCGACGCGGTCCTGCTGGTCGCGGATCTCAAGCCAAGCGACGCGCCGCTGTTCGCCTATGCGGCAACGGAGGGCTGGAGCGCCGAGGCCGTGGAGGAACGCGCGCAACGTTCCGAACAGGATCTGATTGCGGCCGTTCACGCGCGCTGTCCCTTCCTGCCGGATCTGCAGGTGGTCGCGACGTCCGCGCCGCCGCTATTCGGAGATAATTCCGTCCCCGCTGCTACGCTTCGCGATCGCGCCGCCGCCGCGATGCGCGAGGCTGTGGCGGCGCGCAGCCGGGTGGAGGCGCTTGCCGCCAAATGGACCGCCAGGAGCGCGGCCGATCCAGCGCGCCTCAAGGCCGCACGGGCCGCGATGGACGCATGGTCCGAGGCGCGGTCGCGCGCGGTGGCGGCGGCGGACTCCGCAGGTCTGCCGTCTCCGGATCTGGCCGAGCCGGCATTGCCGGAGGCGTGCAGGTTACCGGAGGCTGAGGTGGCCGGCGACTCGGCTGGTCTCGGCGTCCAGGTGATCGATCCTGCGTCGAGCAGGCCCGCGCGCAACGTTCAGGTGACGCTCCGGTTCGCCGACGGCAGTGTCGAGACGGTGACCACGGGCAGGGGCGGATTTGCTTTCCTCGCGGGCAAGCCTGGAGCCGCCGCGGTGGGAGCCATTCTGCACCTCGACCAGGCTCCGGAACGGGACGGCACGTTCGCTTTCCCCCCGGCGACGGACGGGATCATCCGCTTTTCGGTCGATCTGGATCAGCTGGCGCTGCCCGCCTTCGTCGATCTGCGTCTGCGCATCGACGACGGCGACCTGCTGCTGGGCGGCCCCGGCGACGGCCGCTACGAACGGCGACCTTGAACCGGAGTTCTTGGACCGGCATCACCCTTCGAGCGTGCAGCCTTGCAGCAATGTCGTGCCGGCGAGTGCCTTGACGCTGTCGCAGGAGAGGGTGACGGAATCGCCTTTGGCGAGGCTCGCGAGCCGATCCCGGTAATTCGAAGGGAAGTTCGCGACGACGAAGTTGAGCGGCGTCCTGCCCTCGAGAGAAATGGCCGGGGTGGCACCCGGCATGACCATCGATGCGATCGTCCCGGTGACGGTGACAGGCCCCGGATAGCGGGCACTTGCGCCGTCCGGGTCCGAGCGGAAAGCTGAGTCCAGGCTCGAAGCGGTCGTTCGGGAGCCGGAAGCGCCGGACCCTTCCTTCTCCGCTTCGCCCCCGCCGGCACTGCCGACGGCTTTGGCGCTTTCTCCGCTCTCCTCCGCGGCACGCTGTCGCTCGTCGCCGCGCTGGCTCCAGACCATCAGGATGATCACCGCAATGCCGACAGCAAGCATCAGCGGCAGGATCAGCCCGCCCGCCCGGCTGCCCTGCGCGGGGGGAACGGGGCCGCCGCTTGCGGCGGCGGCAGCGTGCATTGTTGAAGGCGTTGCCACGGGTGAGGGGGTCACTGGAACTGGATCGGGCGGAACTGCGGACGGGCCCGCGGGCGGGGCGGCCGCGGTCGCCACCGCAGCACCGCACGCGGGGCAGAAGCGGGCGCCGTCGGGAAGGTTGGTGCCGCACGCACTGCAAAACGCCATCGCCATCGCTCCTCTCGTCCACTCAGATGGACGACTCCGAAGCCCGCAGTTCGTTCCACATCCGAACCGGAGGCGGGAGACGAAGCTGCTTTGGCCGCACTGCAGTCTTTGGTCCGGATGACGCAACTGCCGGATCAGGGAATGTACGGGATCTCGTCGAGGATGCTGGTTCCGGTTCTCCGTTTGCACCAGCGATCGATCAGGAACACGGTCACCAGCCCAGCGAGGAAGGCTCCGATCGGTGCCACCGCCGGTGCCCCGCCGCCGGGCAGGACCAGCCGAACGAGCGCGTCCAGTGCCGTGTAGGCGCCAAACCCCGCTGCCAGCCCTCCGACAAGTTCGGCGAGGGCAAAGCCAAGGAGGAGCAGGCACCCGCCTTGGCGGGGCTGATCGGCGTAGGCGGAAGACGGCGGGGTGAAGCGCCGACGGGGCTTGGGCCGGGCGCCGGGTCGGGCAGGCGCTACAGGGGTGCGATCGGCAAGCGTGCGTTCGGGCGCGAGCATCCACCAGTGCAGCGATCGATAGAGCGCATAGACGATCGCCACGAGCAGAATGCCCATCAGCACGAACCCGCCGGGCTCGCCACCGTCGGGAAACCAATGTGCCGTGATCATTGCCGCGGCGATCACGCACAGGCCGAAGGCTGCACAATGGAGGAGAAAATCGATGCCGCCCCGGCGCACGAAACGATCGTGCTCCGCCTTGGTTACGGGCCGTGCGGGGCCACGCCCGTTGGCGCGGTAGACGTAAGTCTCGCCCTGCTTCTCGAACTGCAACGCCATGCCCGTGCCGAACAGCGAGAGGATGCCCATTCTTGCTCCTGCATCAGCCCAAACCAACGCGCCGAACGCGCGAGGAGGCGCATTCGACCCGCGCAGCTTGCCGCTCGTGGGAGCAAGCTTGCGTCAATCAATAAGGCGGCTTGTCCAACCCGCCCGGGCTCTTCGTGAAGATCTCGCAGCCGTCTTCGGTGATCCCGATCGAGTGCTCGAACTGGGCGGAGAGGGTGCGATCGCGGGTCACCGCAGTCCAGCCGTCGTCGAGGATCTTCACCGCCGGCTTGCCGATGTTGATCATCGGCTCGATCGTGAAGAACATGCCCGGCTTGAGCTCGGGGCCGGTTCCGGGACGGCCGGCATGGATCACCTCAGGCGCGTCGTGGAAGATGCGGCCGAGGCCATGGCCGCAGAAATCGCGGACGACGCCGTAGCGGTTCTTCTCGGCGTGTGTCTGGATGACGTGGCCGATGTCGCCGAGATGATTGCCGGGCTTCGCCTGTTCAATGCCGAGCATCAGGCATTCGTAGGTGACGTCGACCAGCCTCCGCGCCTTCACTCCGACATCGCCGACCAGAAACATCCGGCTGGTGTCGCCATGCCATCCGTCGAGCAGGATGGTGACGTCGATGTTGACGATGTCGCCATCCTTCATCACGCGGTCACCCGGAATGCCGTGGCAGACGACATGGTTGATCGACAGGCACGACGATCCCGTAAAGCCGCGATAGCCGAGCGTCGCCGGCACGCCGCCGCGAGCGCGCATCTCGCGATAGACGATGTCGTCGATTTCCTGGGTGGTCACCCCGGGGAGGACGTGCGGCACGAGTGCGTCGAGCACCTCGGCGGCCGCGCGCCCGGCACGGCGCATGCCCTCGAAGCCCTCGGGTCCGTGGAGACGGATTGCGCCCGAACGGGTGGGGACATCGTCGGCGGTCACGGCTTCGTATTGCGTCATCCGCCCCATATAGTCGCATGGGCAGGATCGACAAAGCGCGCTCCGGGTTGCTCGGCAGCTTTTCTTCGCGCAGGGGCGTTGGTCGCAGCAGGCAGGCGGAGAGGCACGTGGCGACGGATCGTATCTACACGGCGGGATTGCTGGTGATCGGCGACGAGATCCTCTCCGGCCGTACCCAGGACAAGAATATCGCCCAGGTCGGCAGCTGGCTGAACCTGCAGGGGATAAGGTTGCGCGAAGTGCGGGTCGTACCCGACGTTATCGAGGAGATTGCCGGCGCGGTGAACGCGTTGCGCACCCGCTACGATTATCTGTTCACCACCGGCGGCATCGGGCCGACCCACGACGACATCACCGTCGATGCCATCGCCCATGCGCTCGGCGTACCGGTGGTCGTCCATCCCGCCGCCCGCGCGACGCTGGAGGCCTATTACGAGACTCGCGGCGGCCTCACCGAGGCGCGGCTGCGCATGGCACGGGTGCCCGAGGGGGCGGACCTAATCGAGAATGCCTTGTCCGGCGCGCCCGGGATCAAGGCGGGCAACATCTTCATCATGGCCGGAGTGCCTCATATCGCGGTGCTGATGATGGAGGCGCTTTCCGGCACGCTCGAAGGCGGCAAGCCGCTCATCTCCCGTACCGTCGGCGGCATCGTGCCGGAGAGCGAGGTCGCCGAGATCCTCCGCCAGGTCGAGGCCGCCTATGAAGGCTGCCAGATCGGCAGCTATCCCTTCTTTCGCGAGGGCAAGGTCGGCGCCAATTTCGTGATCCGCTCCACCGACGAGGCCGAGCTCGACGCCTGCGAGGCGGAACTGATCGCCCGCCTCGAAGCGGATGGGCGCACGTTGGTCAAAGGCGGGATCTAGCCTCGGATCCGACGCCCGCACCCGTTCGAGCGCCACGACCCGCCCGAACGATCCTCCAGCGCATTATCCGAGACCTCTCGCTCAGCCCCGGACCCACTCCACCGCCTCGCCGATCGCGCCGTAGATCGCGTCCAGATCCGCCTCGCCGATGCAATAAGGCGGCATCAGGTACACCGTGTTTCCGAGCGGCCGCACCAGCAGGTCGCGGTCGCGGAAGAAAGCGAGCAGGCGCGGGCCGAGTGCCGACATGTACCCCGTCGCCACATCCTCGATCTCGAAGGCGGCGATCGTGCCGATCTGCCGGGCATTGGCGATCCCGCGCAATCCGGCGAGCCGTTCGGCCTGCCGCCGGCCGAGCAGATCGATCCGTTCCTGCACCGGCTCTTCGCGCCAGATGGCAAGGTTCGCGTTGGCGGCGGCGCAGGCGATCGGATTGGCGGTGTAGCTCGACGAGTGGAAGAATTGCTTCGCCCGATCCTCCGAAAAATGGGCGTCGTAGATCGGCGGCGTCGCGAGAGTGACGGCCAGCGGGATCGCGCCGCCGGTCAGGCCCTTGGACAGGCACAGGATGTCGGGAACGATCCCGGCTTGGCTGCAGGCGAGCAGGGTGCCGGTGCGGCCCCAGCCGGTCATCACTTCGTCGGCGATGAACAGCACGTCGTGCTGGGCGCAGATCGTGCGCATCGCCGCGAGCGTTTCGGCGGCGTAGATCAGCATGCCGCCGGCGCCGAGGATCAGCGGCTCGACGATGAAAGCGGCGGGCTTGTCCGGGCCGCGGCAGGCCGCATCCAGCGCGTCGAGCGCTGCCTGTTCCGCTCCCGCGGCCGGGAAGGGGATCGTGCCGACGTCGAACAGCAGGGGGGCATAAGCCTGGTTGAACACGCCGCGAGCACCGACCGACATCGCGCCGATCGTGTCGCCATGATAGCTGCCGGCCATTACCAGGATGCGGTGCCTCGGCTCGCCGCGGTTCAGCCAGTAGCCGAGCGCCATCTTGAGCGCGACCTCGACGCTGGTCGACCCGCTGTCCGAGAAGAAGACGTGGGCGAGCGGCGCCGGCATGATCTCGATCAGCCGCTGCGCCAGGGTCTCGGCCGGCGCGTGGGTCCAGCCGGCGAAGATGATCTGGTCGAGCCGCGCCGCCTGCTCGGCGATCGCTTTCATGATGCGCGGATGGCAATGGCCGTGGGTCGTCACCCACCAGGAGGAAATCGCATCGACGATCCGGCGCCCGTCGTGCGTGTAGAGCGCCGCGCCCTCTGCATGGCTGATGGTCGGGATCGGCTCGCCGAGCCCGTGCTGGGTGAAGGGGTGCCACACCGGCGAGCTCATCGGAAATCCTCGATGTCGAAGGCGGCGGCGAAAGCGGCCGCGAGTTGCTCAGGCGCCAGCGACGCGAGCGTCGGCAGGCGCCCGAGGCGCTTGACCCGGCCGATGGCGGCGATGGTCGCTTCGCTGTCCTCCACCGCGTCACCCGAAAAGGCGATTCCGAGGATCGGCACGCCGCGGGCGCGAAGCGCCTCGATGGTCAGCAGCGAATGGTTGATCGTGCCGAGTGCCGTTCGGGCGACGATCACCACCGGCAGCTGCCAGCGCGCAAACAGATCGGCGTAGAGGCAGGTCCGCGTGACCGGCACCAGCGCGCCTCCTGCGCCTTCGATGACCAGCGGATCGGCGGCGGGCGGAACCAGCGCATCAAGGTCGATCGCGACATCGTCCAGCTCGGCGGCCCGATGGGGCGAGCAGGGCGTGGCGAGCCGGTAGGCTTCGGGGAGGATCGTCGCGCCGGGGACGAGTGCCGCCACCGCGCCCGCATCGGAGCCGTCCTCCAGCCCGGCCTGGATGGGCTTCCAGTAACCGGCACCGAGCGCGCCGACGAGCGCGGCCGAGAACAGGGTCTTGCCGATGCCTGTATCGGTTCCGGTCACGACCAGCTTCATACGATCGTCCGCAGGCAATCAGCCAACGCGTCGACCGCGGCCTCGTCGACATTGAGGGTGATCGACAGTCGGAGCCGCGAACTTCCGGAGGGGACAGTTGGCGGACGGATGCCGCGGACGTCGAAGCCGGCCTGCTGGAGCCGTGCGGCGGCGGCCATCGTCGGTCCGTCGTCGCCGAGAACGAGCGGCAGGATCTGCGAACCGGTTGCGGTCGCGCCGAGCGGCACCAGCTTCGCCTCGGCATAGGCTGCGTGCGCCTGCAGCGATTGCTGCCGCGCCGGTTCGCTGCGCACGAGCGCGATCGCGCTGCGGAGCAGGGCCGCCATCAAGGGCGACGGGGCGGTCGAGAAGATGAACGCGCGGCCGCGATTGACCAGGAAGTCACGGACGATGGCTGGGCCGCAGACCAGTGCGCCTTCGACGCCGAGCGCCTTGCCGCCGGTGTGGACGGTGATGAGGTCGGCACGACCCTGGAGCGACGCGGCGAGCCCGCGGCCTTCGTTGCCGAACACGCCGGTGGCATGGGCCTCGTCGACGATCAGGATGCCGTCGTGCCGGGCTGCGATGGCAGAGAGCGCCTCGAGCGGGGCGCGATCGCCGTCCATGCTGTACAGGCTCTCGACCGCAATCCACGGTCGACCGATTCCGCCGCCGCGCCGCCAAGCGGCGATCGCATTCTCGACGGCGTCCGCATCATTATGCGCTGCCGCGACGCTCGCCGCCCGCGCGAGCCGCAGCCCTTCGTGGACGCTGGCATGGATCAGCGCGTCGTGGACGATCAGATCGCCGGTCTGCGGCAGCGTGGAGAGGAGGGCGGCATTGGCCGCATAGCCGCTCGAGAAGAAGAGGGCGCTTTCGGCGCCGAGCCAGGTTGCCGCGTCCGCTTCGAGCGCCTCATGCTCCTCGTGATTGCCGCGCAGCAGGCGCGAACCGCCGGAGCCGATCGCGACGCCACGCGCCAGCGCCGCGGCAGCGGCGTCACGCAGCGCAGCGTCGGCGGCGAGACCGAGATAGTCGTTGGAGGCGAAATCGAGGCCCGTCCGCGGCCGCAGCGACCGGTGCCGGTCGATCCGCGCAAGCGCCTCGAGATTCCGTTCGAGTTCGGGAAGAGCAAGCATGCGCCGTCCCTATCCGACATCGAAGCGCGGCGCGAGGCAGCGCCCCGCGTCCGCAAGTGTGGGTGCCCGCACGCCCGCCCTTGCCCGAACTCCATCCCTATGATCGCGCCCGTTCGGACTGAGCCGGTCGAAGTCCTTTCCTTCGGGCGCGCTTCGCCGATCGTTATGAAGCCGTACGGCCCTCACCCGCGAGCAGCAGATCGGCCACGTCCGCAAGCGAGCCGAGCGTCGCGATGGTCAGGCGTCGGGTTTCCTCGGTGGGGCCGAGCAGGTCCGGAATCATGATCGTCGGCAGCCCGGCCGCGGCTGCGGCGCGAACGCCGTTGTGCGAATCCTCGAGCGCCAAAGCGTGCTCGGCGGACACGCCGAGCGCCTCGAGCGCCTTGAGATAGGGGTCGGGCGCCGGCTTGGGACGGGTGACGTCGCTCAGGGTGACGATCCGGTCGAAGCGATCCAGAATACCGGCCGAGCGAAGCCGCTCCTGCGCCCGGGGCGTTCCGGTCGAAGTGACCACCGCCCGGCGCAGACCGAGCCGGTCCAGCGTGTCGAGGAAGTAGGACAGGCCCGGCCGCGGGGGCGCGCCGTGGGCGAGGATCTCGGCGAAGCGCGCATCCGAATCCGCGTAAAAGGCGTCGAGCGGGAAATCCGGCCCGAGCGCTTCGCGCAGGGTGATCCGGTTCTGCGGGCGATGGACACCGACCGTTTGGAGGAAGAGCGCTTCGGGAAGATCGAAGCCGAGATCGGCGGCGGCCGCCTTCATCGTTTCGTGGTGGGCGGCTTCGGTGTCGAGCAGAAGGCCGTCCATGTCGCAGATGACGGCGTCGAGCGGGTTGGGAAGTTTCGGCATGGCGCGGTCAACGCGCCCGCGGCCGAAGCGTTCGCTCGCCGTCGCGCGATTTCGCTAAACTACTGGAACCGTAGCGAGAAACCATGCGCGGCAGCACTTTTTTCACCACCTTCTGAGACAATCGGGGGAGGAGACGGAGATCGATGAACGTGCAGCTCAAAGCCTTTTTGATCGCAGTCGCGACCTTCACCGTCTTCGACGCAGCCGTGTGGCACGGCCAGTACCGCGACAAGGCGATATTGAAGGCCTCTATGGCCACCCACTGGGTGATCAACCAGAAATGGGGCTGAGTCGCGCCGAATCATGCTCTCGCTCCTGGGTCTGAGCGGTGACCCGATCCGGATCGATGCCGCTGCCGGATGTCACTTGTTTCCGTGTGTTCCAGGTCGCCGAATGATATCTTCCGACTCGGCCGCTCCGGCGTGCCAAATCTGTTGACATTCGTGTAAGCGGGCCGCAGGCAAATCCCGCTCAGGAGGAAACAATGTTCCGCCACCCGATCGGCATCCTGCCCGCCGACATCGATCATATGGGGCACGTCAACAATTCGGTCTACCTGCGCTGGGTGCAGGAAGCCGTCGTCGGTTATTGGGAAAAGGTCGCACCGTCCGATGCGGTCGCGGCGCATCTCTGGGTCGCGCTCAAGCATGAGATCACCTATCGCAGACCGGCTTTCTTGGACGATGTCGTTGTTGCCGACGTGTTCGCCGAAGGGGTGCAGGGCGCACGCGCCTTTTTCAGCACCGTGATCAAGCGCGGCGAGGAGGTCGTCGCCGAGGTGAAGAGCAGCTGGTGCTGCCTCGATGCCGCGACCAAGCGCCCGGCACGCCTCGCCAAGGACGTGGTGCGCCGCTTCCTGCCGGAATAGAGCGCGCACGCGCGAGTCTCAGGCGAGCCGCTCGGGCACTTCCTGCGCTTCTTCGGTGAGCGTTTCGCGCGGCGCGACTGCCTCCCAGGGAAAGACGAACCAGCGCTTGTCGGTCTCTCGATCGATCGTCTCGGCGGCGTACTCGGCATTCGCTTTCGATCGAACATTGTTGATCAGCACGGCCACCCGCACCTCGTCGGCGGCGCCGCCATGCGCCTCGATCTTGGCACGCAGGTGATCGATCGTGGTGCCGCTGTCGTTGATGTCGTCGACGATCAGGATGCGCCGTCCGTCCTTGCTCTTGGCGGCGAGCTTGACCAGCAATTCGTCCGCGAAACCCGGCTCGCCGGAGCTGTGATCGACCGAAAGCATGGCGATCCCGGTGCGGTGCGACAGATAGGCCGCGGGCACCAGGCCGCCGCGGCCGATGCCGACGAGGAAATCCGGCTTCCAGTGATCGGTGTCGAGCCGCTGGGCGAGCGCTTCGACTCCGTCCAGGAATTGCTCATAGGGTATGTAGAAAAGTTCGGGTTCGCCCGTCATGCGCTCGTCCGCCAGTCTGGATGCCCGCTTCGCATAACCGGCCCCGCCTATGGCCGCAACGAAGTCCGGGTCAGGCGTCGGGCGCGGCGATCAGTTCGATGACGATGAGGCGGTTGTCGCCGGTGCGTCGGGGCAGCGTCAGCCTATAGTGGAATTCGTCGGTCCGCTCGACCAGGCCGGCCCAGTCGAGGATGGGATTGGAACCGTAAGGCGGTGCCGTCTTGGTGCGGGCTGGGACTGTGGCGCCGAGGAAGACGAGATTGTCTCCCTCCTTCACGTCCCACAAATAGCCGCCGATCCGGGTGCCGACGATCTCGCTGGCGAAACTCAATTGCTCCCCCGAGACACCGACATAGCAAAAGCCGCTTCTCGACACGCTCCAGGGCGGCACCCTTGCCGCGCGCGATCCGATCCTGATCGCCCGGCATCGATAGGTCCCCGGTGCCGGTGCCGGGCGCTTCAGGCGCGTTTCCGGATCGAGCAACTCTCCTTCGGCGGCCAGCGCGCGGCGATAACGCCGCCTCACTTCGTCAAGCGCTTCCTCCCAGGCGGCCGGAAGGGCATCGAGAAGTTGCGCATCCTGCTCGGTGGCGACGCCGCGCCAGGCCTCGACCTCGACCGGTTCTTCTTCGACCGTCACCACAGGTTGTGGTGCGGCCACCTCTTTCCTCGACGTCTGGCAACCGCCAAGCGCCATCATGGAGGACACGGCAAAGATCAGCCCAAGGAGCCGGTACATGGCACCTCCGAACGCGCTACAGGAGCCGCTAAATAGGGGCGAGTGACAGCGCGGCGCAAGGCGGTCCATTGCGCAAGCATATCCGAAACGGTTTGCAAGTGTCTCCGCAGTTTTCCGGAGAGCATTTGCGGACGATCGCGATCACTGCTCCAGATCAGCCTTGCATCGTCACGCAAGTGTCACGATGGCGTGCTGAGGTGGCTCTGGATTGACTCGCGGAGGGTGCAGCTTGCCTTGCTCAGCATGACGGAAACGGAAGAAGTCGAGCTCAAGCTCGAGCTGGTTCCCGGCGACGTCGAGCGATTTCGCGCGCTGCCGCTCCTTGGGGCGCCGGCGCATGCCGCCGCCCCACAGGTCTCCACCTATTTCGACACGCCCGAAGGCCATCTGCGCAAGGACGGCTTTTCGCTGCGCGTCCGCCGCAAGGGGCGGCGCCACGTCCAGACGTTGAAGGAAAAAGGCGGCGATGCCGGCGGGTTTTCCGCCCGTGCGGAGTGGGAACAGGCCATCTCCGGTCCCGCACTCGATCTCACCCTGCTCGAAAGCACGCCGGTCGCGGCGCTGCTCGCGCGCAAGAAGGTGCGCAACCGGCTCGCCATCGTCTCCGAGACAAGGGTCGACCGCACCACCTGGCTGCTGAAGCGCGACGGCAGCACGATCGAGTTGATCCTCGATGTCGGGGAAGTCGTCTCGGGGGACCGCAGCGAGCCGGTTTGCGAGATCGAGCTGGAGCTGAAGCGCGGCAGCCGCGCCGAATTGTTCGCCTTCGCGCGAGAAATCGGCCGCGCCATTCCGCTGCGCATGGGCGTGATGAGCAAATCGGAGCGCGGGCAGCGTCTCGCCGCCAAGCGCCCGCGCCAGATCCGCAAGGCGGAGCCGGTCGATATCCCGCCGGGCACTGCGATCGCTGATGCCTTTGCGCTGATCGTCCAGTCGTGCCTGCGCCATTTCCGGCGCAACGAACCGGCCGTGATCGCCGACCGAGACGCGGAGGCCGTCCATCAGCTGCGGGTTGCGACCCGCCGGCTACGCTCCGCCTTCACCTTGTTCGCTCCGATCGTGGACAGCGACGAGTTCGATCGGCTGCGAGTGGGCTTCGGTGCGCTCTCCAATCTGCTTGGAACCGCGCGCGACCTCGATGTCACCCTGGTGGGCCTGCGCGGCGCCGAGGGGCCGAAGAAGCCGCTCGCGGCGGAGCGCAGGCGGCTCAAGGGACTGCGCGGCGGCGCCTATGATATGCTGGTCGCAACCTTGTGCGGCGAGGATTTGCCGCACCTGATCCTCGATCTCGTGGCCTGGGCGGAATCGGGAGAGTGGCGGGGGACGCCGCGTGCGCAGCGCAGCATCGAGGCCTTTGCCGAGGAACGTCTCGGCCGACTGTGGCGCAAGGTCCGCAAGCAGGGCAAGCACATCGAAAGCCTCGACCCGGAGGCGCGCCATCAGTTGCGCATCCAGGTCAAGAAATTGCGCTATGGATCGGAATTCTTCGCCGGCCTTGCGCTCGGCAGTGCACGGCGCTGGAGCAATTTCAATGCCCTGCTTGAGCAATTGCAGGAGAGCCTGGGCAAGCTCAACGACCTCGAGACCGCGCGTACCATGGCACCCGGAACGCCGGACGCGCACGCCGTGGAGGGACTTCTGGCGGACGCCCAACGCGCCGCCGACGGCCTGCGCGAAGCAGGACCTTACTGGCGCTGATCGTGCAACCCTGCTGCCCCCGAAGCCCATTCCCGTTCTGTGGGCATCATTGAAGGAGAAGGCCTCGACGGGCTCAGCCCGAGCGGCAAAAGCGGGTGAGCGCTGGGCCCGATCTCCTCAATCCTCCGCGTCGAGCGCGTAGCCGGCGGCGCGGACGGTGCGGATCAGTTCCTTGCCGCCACGCGAATTGAGCGCCTGGCGAAGCCGGCGAATGTGGACGTCGACCGTCCTGATCTCGATTTCGGCGTCGCTGCCCCACACTGCATCGAGCAGGCGCTCGCGGGAGAAGACGCGGCCGGGATGTTCGAGGAAGTGGCGGAGGATCTTGAACTCGGTCGGGCCCATGACGATCGATCCGCCGGCGCGGCGGACCTTGTGATTGGCGGTGTCGAGCTCGAGATCGGCATAGCGCAGGGTTGCGCCGGCGAGCGCGGGACGCACCCGCCGCAGCACCGCATTGACCCGGGCGATCAGCTCCAGCGGGCTGAACGGCTTGGTGACGTAATCGTCCGCCCCGGTCTCGAGGCCACGGACCCGGTCGGCTTCCTCGCCGCGCGCGGTCAGCATGATGATCGGCAGATTGGCGGTGTCGGCGTTGCGGCGCAGGCGCCGGCAGACCTCGATCCCCGACAATTCCTCGAGCATCCAGTCGAGCAGGACGATATCGGGCGATTCCTCCGCGGCGAGCATCAAGCCTTCCTCGCCGCTCGGCGTCTGGGTGACGTCGAACTCCTCGCGCTCGAAATGCCAGCGCAGCAGCTGCGCCATCGCGGGATCGTCTTCCAACAACAACAGCTGCTTACGTGGCATTCAGATACGCTCCATCAGATCCGCGTGGGGGCGGGATATCGGTGTGTCCTGGTCTTCGCCGGTCACGCTGAAGCGGACGGCGCCGGCGAGATCCGCTGCCTGATCGGCGATGCGGGCCAGGCTCCGGGCGACGAAGAGCAGGTTGATCGCACTGGCGATCGCGCGCGGGTCGCAGCGCATCTCGTCGAGGCAGCTTTGCAGAAGGGTGCCGTAAAGGGTTTCGGCCGCCAGGCTCGTGTCCGACAGGGTGTCGGCGGCATCCGGATCGCGCGCGACGAAGGCATTGAGCGCGGTGCGAAGCGCGTCGGTGGCGGTACGGGCGAGGTTGCCGAGCGCACGCGGGCAGGAGAGCGGGCGGGCAGGGTCGATGGCCGGGATGGCGGCGGCGATGCTGCGCGCCTGGTCGCCGACGCGCTCGATGAGGCCGGCGATCTTCATTGCGGCGAGCACTTCGCGAAGATCGTCGGCCATCGGCGCGCGCAGCGCGATGATGCAGAGGCCGCGGCGCTCGACCGCAGCGGCGAGCTGGTGCAGCGCCTCGGTGCGATGCAGTGATTGGGCCGCGAGCGCCGGATCCAGCCTGAGCAGGGCTTCCATCGCTTCGCGGGTGGCGGCCTCGGCCCATCCGCCGAGGGCAGCGACCTGCGCACGAAGATCTTCGAGATCTTCGTCGAACGCCTTGAGCGTATGCGCTCCGCTGCTCGCCATTCCCTACTCCGGCATGGTTGGAGCGGGCAATCTGAGAGGTTATGGTGACAATCCTGTGACGAAACCTGTCTAAGTCTCATCCGGATCTGAGGAATTACTTGGACGACGGACCGGTCAGCATCCGTCGTGGCGGATCAGGCTGCGGCGAGCCAGGCGCGTGCCTGACGCTGCGCTTCGGCGATTTCGGCGCGGCTCATGTCGCCGGCAACTTCGGAACGGCAGAGATGCGCCTCGCTGCTGCCCTTGAGCGCAGCCAGGTTGAACCACTTGTGGGCTTCGATAAGATCAATTTCGATGCCCTGTGCGCCAGTCGAGAACAAGGTGCCAAGCTGGAAGAGCGACTCCGGATCGGCCTGATTCATTTCGGCGATACGCGTGGCGGCAAAGAAATCTGCGGTCTTCTGGCTGGTGGCCATGATCAATTCCCCTCTGTTCGGTGACCTCTTTTTGCCGATTCGGGGAGGGGATTCGCAATTACGCGCAAGTCCTTACGGGTTTCTGCTGAGAGCGGTGGGGCCTGCAGACATCGCAGATCAGGGCGAAGCCGCAGTCCCAACTCCGGTTCTGCGGGATCATTCCCGTCGAAAGTTGCGGCCTGGCGCGACTTCTCGCAGCGCGCGCTCACGGCCAGGTCGTCTCAACGAAGGCGTGCGCTCGCCGAGAAAGGCCGCGCCTTGGGCGATGTCGCCCATGTCCGGTTCGGCTTGGCCTGCATGCTGAAGCGCAGCTCGCCGCCGGCGATGATCTCTTCGTGGCGGAGGAAGCTGCGATCGAGCGCGCGCCCGTTCAACGTCACCCGCCCGACATAGGGATTGGCGTCCGACAGGCCGTCGGCGGCGATCACGAAGGTCTTGCCGTTGGGCAGGGTGAGGGTGGCGCGGTCGACGAACGGGCGGCCGATCGCATATTCGTTCGATCCCGGCGTCACCGGATAGAAACCGAGCGTGGTGAACAGCAGCCAGGCGGACATCTGGCCAATATCGTCATTGCCGGAAAGTCCGTCCGGCGCCGCCTTGTACTGGCTGGCGACGATCTGCTTCAGCCGCTCCTGGGTGCGCCAGGGCTGGCCGGCATGGTCGTAGAGATAGGCGACATGATGGCTCGGCTCGTTGCCGTGAATATATTGGCCGATCAGCCCGGCAATGTCTTCGGCGTGGCTGTAGTCGAGCTTGGAATTGTCGAACGCGAACATCGCGTCGAGCTTGCGCACCGCCGCCTGGTCGCCGCCGAGCAGGGCGAACATCGCCTTCTGATCGTGCGGCACGAACCAGCTATATTGCCACGCATTCCCCTCGGTATAATCGCTGCCGTAATTGATCGCGGTCGGATCGAATGGGGTCCGGAATGCTCCGTCGGCCTTGCGGGCACGCAGGAACCCGGTGGCGCGATCGAAGCTGTTGCGCCAATAGCCGGCGCGCTTGTCGAATTGGGCGGCGACATCCGTGCGCCCCAGCGATTGCGCCATGCGGGCGATCGTCCAGTCGTCGAACGCATATTCGACGGTCTTCGAAGCCGCTTCGGGCTCGCGGTCGATCGGCACGTAGCCCAATTTCATGTAGTCGCCGAGGCCGCCATAAGGTGCATAGGTCGCGCTCTTCACCATAGCGTCGAGCGCCTGTGCCCCGTCGAAGCCGCGCACGCCCTTCAGCCAGGCGTCGGCGATCACCGGCACCGCATGGTAGCCGATCATCGTCCAGGTCTCGCGGCCGTGGAATTGCCACACCGGCAGAATCCCGAACGGGCTCGCCTCCTGGCTGGCAAGCAGGGAGCGAATGAAGTCGCTGTTGCGCTGTTCGGGCTGCGTCAGCAGCAGCAGCGGATGCTCGGCGCGAAACGTGTCCCAGAGCGAGAAGGTCGAGTGGAAGGTGAATCCTTCGGCCTTGTGGACCTGGTCGTCGGGCCCGCGATAGCGCCCGTCCGCATCCGAGAAGATGCTGGGCGCAATCATGCTGTGATAGAGCGCGGTCGCCGCCATCGTCCGCATCGGCGCCGCCGCTTCGAAGCGGATCGCATCGAGGCCCTGCTGCCAGGCGGCGCGGGTGCGGGCGCGCACCGTATCGAAATTGCCGGCCTCGCTCTCCAGATTGGCGATCGCGCCGTCCTCGTTGACGCTGGAGATCGCAACCTTGAGCTCGAGCGGTGCCGACAGGGTGCCGAAATCGAGCTGCGCCACGAGCGCGCGTCCGAGCAATTGCGCGGCATCGTCGGCGCCGCGGCTCGGGCCCTGGAAGCCCTTATAGGGAATGTCGGTCTCGCGGTTGTAAAAGGCGTGGGAGGCGATCGGCTGTGACGCCCGAATGGCGAAGAACAGCTTGCGCGCCGGCGCCCAGCCGCGAGTCTCCCGCATGCCGGTGATCGTGCCGTCGGGGCGGATGCGCAGCGACGACCACAGGATCTTGCCCGGATAATCGTAGAGGGAGCTGCGCAGATCCAGGATCAGGTGCGCCGGCTTGCCGGCCGGGAAGGTGTAGCGATGAACGCCGACCCGCGCGCCGGCGGTCAACTCGGCGCGGATGCCCGGATCGGCGAGGGTCACCGCATAATAGCCTGGTTCCGCCGTCTCGCTGTCGTGGCTGAAGCGCGAACGGTAGCCTGATCCCGGCACCTTGGCGTCGCCCGGCTCGAGCGTCACCGTCTCGCCGGCTGCCGGCATCACCAGGATGTCGCCGAGATCCGAATGACCGGCGCCGGAGAAATGGGTGTGTGAGAAGCCCTGGATGGTCGGATCGTCGTAGCGATAGCCGGCGGCATGGCCGTAGCATTCGCGGATCTTGCAGCTGGTGTCGGTGTCGGGGCTCAACTGCACCATGCCGAACGGCGCAACGGCGCCGGGGAAGGTGTGACCCTCGCCGCCGGTCCCGATGAACGGGTCCACGCTGTCGAACGTGCTCTGGGCGTTGGCGGACATCGCGAAGAGCGACGTGGCGGAAAGGGCGAGCGCGGCCAGCGCAACGCGACAGGAACCGATGATCATGGCGGCCTTAAAGCATGGCGGGCGAGACGTTCCAAGCGCCGAAAGGCAAGTCGAGGGCCGCCCAAAGCATGGCTTGTTGCCGCGGGCCGGGATTGGGAGGGTCTCGCCTCCCGCGTCCTGCTCAATGGCAAATTGCCGTCGCCCTTGGCGGAAGCCCTGCTCGAGTGCATGCGCGCCGTCGATCGCCGCTGACGTCAGCGGCGATTCCAGCCTCATGGGTCCGGCGACACCCAGGCAGATCGCGGCGTCAGCAGCGCCGGATCGTCGCGGCACGCCTCCCGAACGGCGGCGAGCAACCAATCTCGCAGGGCGCGGACCTTTGGCGCGTTGCGCTTGTGCTCGGGATAGACCAGCCAGAAATCGTTCTTGTAGCCGGTCACGTGCGGGAATGGCTGCACCAGCAATCCGGCATCGATGGCAGGCTTGAACATCGGCGGGCTGAGGATGGCCACGCCGTGGCCGGCGATGGCGGCGTGGCCGTCGAGGACCTGGGATTCGAAGCGGATTCCCCGATTGGACCGTGCAGCCATTTCGAAGCCCGGAAGCGAGTCGAACCAGAGATCCCACCACGAATCCTCGGGCGAGAGGCGGGGGACAGACAGCAAGTCGGCGGGGCTTGTCAAAGGGTGGCTGGCGAGGAAGCCCGGGCTGGCGAGCGGGGTCACCGGCATCGCCATCAAATGATGGCAGACCAGCCCTGGCGTCGCCTCCGGCAGACCACGGATCGCCGCGTCGAACTCGCTGGACTGGAGGTCGACCAGCTCGTCGCACATGTCGAGCCGGACGGTGAGGTCCGGATGGGCGACGTGGAAGTCGCCGAGCCGGCCGGCGAGCCAGTTGGTCGAAAAGGTGCGCGGCGCGGTGATCGAGAGCACCGACGCATTCTCCCCGCGAACCACGGCAAAGGCTTCCCGCAGCGACGTGAACGCGCCGCTCACCTGGGGTGCGATCCTGCGCCCCACGTCGGTGAGCACCATTCCCCGCCCCCGCCGCACGAACAAGGCTGCGCCGAGGCGCTCCTCGAGGATCTTCATCTGGTAGCTGACCGCGGCCTGGGTCATCGCCAGCTCTTCGGCCGCACGGCTGAAATTCTCGTGGCGCGCTGCCGCCTCGAACACTCGAATGGCAGCGAGGGGAGGCAGTACGGACATCTTCTCACATAAGCACAGCTTGTATGATGAACACAGCGATTTGTTGGTCCTCGCTGCCGGACGAGCGCATTTGCAGGGCCTCATCAGACGAGGAGCCCCGACATGAAAACGCTCACTTTCGCTCTCACATTGCTTGCCGCGATCCCGGCCGGCGCGACAGCCCAGCAGCCCCGGCCAGAGGCTCGCGTACCCTATGGGGATCTGAACCTGCAAACCGAAGCCGGGGTCAAGACGCTCGACCGTCGCCTCGCGCGGGCCGTGATGGCGGTCTGTCCCGACGAACGCGGCACCGTCGACATGGCCCGCAAGGTGGCCGCGCGCCGCTGCATCAAGGACGCCAGCGCGAGCCTTTCGCCGCTGCGCGACCGCATCCTCGCGGCCCAGGCCGCCGCCGAGCCGCAAGCCGTCGGCACGCGGTGACGCATAACGGTGCAGCGCTGTTCGATCGGCGCCGGAATCCTGTTGATCTGCAAGCGTCGCTTATAATGCAGATTGGCAGGAATCCGGCGCCGCCTGGCAATGGGCGGCGCTCTGGACCTCCCGGCAAGGTGGTAAGTACCGGAATTTCTTGGCGATCGCTCGTGGGACCCCGAAGCTGTCCTTCCCGTTTCGATTGGCCTGTCCATGCGATGTCCACCGCCTGGGGGAGGCCGGCATACCCTGAAGTGTAATTGGATCGTCGCCGGAATGAACTATTCGCCTGTACGTCGGCGACGCCGATGGCAAGGGAGTCCGGACCATGACCGATCACATCATCACCAGCACCTTCGCAAGCCGCCAGCTCGGTACGCCCACCGATCTCGGCGCCGACGCGACCCGCGACATTTCCGCCGGCCTTACCGGTCTGCTGGCCGACGTGTTCGCGCTTTATCTCAAGACCAAGAATTTTCATTGGCATATGAGCGGACCCAATTTCCGCGATTATCATCTGCTGCTCGACGAGCAGGCGGACGAGATCTTCGCCATGACCGATCCGATCGCCGAGCGCGTCCGCAAGATTGGCGGCACCACGATCCGCTCGATCTCCGACATTGCCGGCCGTCAGCGCATCCTCGACAACAATGAAGAGTATGTCGATCCGCAGGGCATGCTCGCCGAGCTTCATGGCGACAACAAGCAGCTGGTCGCCGAGATGCGCCGGGTCCACGAACTGTGCGACGCCTATTCCGACGTTGCCACCGCCAGCCTGATCGAAGTGTGGATCGACCAAACCGAACGCCGCGGCTGGTTCCTCTACGAAAGCTGCCGCTCGACGATCATCCGCTGAGCATGGCGTCGTCGCGGCGACACGAACGCGATCTATCGAAGCCGGCTGCTCCAGCGGCGAATAGCCGCCCGTCTGGACGGCCGGCTTCGCGCGCGCAAAGCCGCGGGACGACGTTCGGCCATCGGGTCAGGCATGGAGTGCAACCAGGGCCTCCTCCTTCTTCTGCGCATCCCCGCCCGGAACAGGCTCGAAATTCCCAGCACCTACCGCGCGTTACCGCTTAACGTCCGTAGATACTTACGCCTGCGGATCGATGGCAACGCGCTGGTCGCCGGATCGTTAGCAGCCCCCGACACCATCGCGCCGCGATATTGAAGGAGAGGCTCGCATGAGCGACATCAGAAGCCCGTTCAACTTCCGCCAGACGGACGGGCAGCAGGAATCGATACCGGAGCTGCTCCGGCAACTCGCGGAGCAGGGCAGCCATCTCGCCCAGCAGCAGGTCTCGCTGGTGCAGGCGGAGGTCCGCGAGTCCGTGAACGACGTGAAGCTCGCCATCGGTGCGATGGCCGCCGCCGCGGTCGTCGGCATCGCCGGCCTGGGCGTGCTGCTGATGGGCCTCGCCTATCTGCTCGCCGAAGCCATGGATCTCTGGCTCGCCACCCTGATCGTTGCTGCGGCGACATTGCTCGGCGCGTTCCTGCTCTTCCTCGGCGGCCGCAAGAAGATGCAGGCCGGATCGCTCCATGCGGAACGCACGCGTCGCACCCTGGAGCGCGCACCGGGCGCGCTTTCCGGCAACAGCCATGAAGGACACGACCATGACCGATAACCGTACTGCCGACCCTGACGTCATCGAAGACGATATCCGCCGCACCCAGGATCGGATCGGCGACACGATCGACAAATTGGAGGAGCAGCTCAGCCCCCCCCGGCTGGCAAAGTCCCTGCTCGGCGATGATAGCGACATCGCCAGGGAAGCGCTCGAGATCACACGGCAGAACCCGATCCCGGTGGCACTGATCGCGATCGGCGTCATCTGGCTGGTCGCAACCGCCCGGACCCGCAACGGCAGCCGCCTCGCCGATCTGCTCGGGCCCCGCGCTGGGACAGAGGGTGGGACACGGCGTCAGCAGGCGGCGGGCGCAACCGCCTCGCCCTATCGCGACGCCGCGCCCGCGCCCCGAACGCCCCAGGAGCCGGCTTCGACCTGGCAGCCGATCGGGACGGCCACTTCCGAAACGCATCGCGCCGATCTGCTCGGTCCCGACGAGCGCGGGGACGCATATTCCGGATCACTTCGCTCGGATGATCGCGCAATACCGCTCTGAACGCGATCTTGTCCGCCCCAACGTCGCCGCCATATTCCACCCGGATCGGGATCGGGATCGGGATCGGGATCGGGATCGGGATCGGGATCGGGATCGGCGGCGGCGTTGCTACCTGACCGTCGGGATCGGTGAAACGATGCGTAAGGGAGTTGGGCAATGGGACAAAAGATACTGGTCTTGATCGTCATCGGCTGCGCGCTGGCTCTGTCCGCGTGCAACACCGTGAAAGGCCTCGGCGAAGACATCAAGTCGGTCGGAGAAACGGCCGATCGTGCCACCTGACCATTAGCGACACAGCATCGCGCAGATCGTCAGGCAAAGGAAAACCATCGATACGGATACTGATGGTTCCACTCCGGTTTCGGCCGCAAACGCCCGGGATCTGATGCTCAGGTCCTTCGCCGCTCCCGGTCATCGAAGGTCCGCGTGCGGTGCAACGAAGTGGCCAATGCGTATCGCCCGCTACGACATCCTCATCCGTGATTGCCGCATTGCGAACTGTATCATCGGGGCCGATGCCGCTGGCATCATTGGGACACGCAAAGCGCAGCCGGCGATCGCGCCTGCGCGGCAAGGCGGCTACGCGTCGGCAGCTTGATCATCAATCCGTTCGAGGGGGGCGACTACTTCAGTCGGGAGGCCCAGATCGCATCGAGCCGCGCCTGCACCTTGGCGGCGGTCACGCCTTCAACCCGTGACAGCCCAAGCAGCTCGACGTCCGATCCGCCGAGCAGGCTGTCCTCGCGCCGGTAACCGACATCGTAAATGGCGACATCCGTGTAGGTCTCGCCACCGGTGACGAAGCGGGTGCTGATCGCCACCGGCAGGCGCAGGTCGCCCGATGCCTTGTCTGCGGCGCCGGCGGCACCGGCCTTGCGCGCCTTCTTCGCGGCATCCTTGATCCAGTCGGCCTCGATCCGCGGCTCGATCAACGTCTCGATCGTCTTGACGCCGAGCGTCGCGGGAAAAGCGATGGTCTGGCTCTGAATCGCATGCGCCGGATCCAGAGCGGTCAGCGCCATCCGCTTGCCGCCGCCCTGTGCCTTCAGCACGAGCGCCTTGGACAGCGCTGCGCGACGCTGCTTCTCCTGTGCCTTCTCGGCCTGACTGGCGCTGCGTTCGGTATAGCTGTTCCACAAGGTGAGCCCCGAGATCACCACCGCGATCACCGCCAAGATCTCGCCGAGCGTGATCCAGCGCCGGCGAATGGCGGCCGCCTCCGCCGCCTGGGAACGAGTCTCAGGTTCCGCCATTGTCATTCTCCTCCACGCCCGACACCCGCCGTCATCACCGCCGATCGCTCTGCCAATGCCGGGATCGGACGACGAGTTCCAGTGGAGGAGTGATGCAGGGACTAGCTGAGCTGGTCTTCGAGGCTGCGGGTCCGAGCGGTGATCTCTTCACCGGTGTGCTTGGTCGACGCCGGCTCGATCAGCATCACCCAGCATTCCTCCTCCGCCACCGGATTGTGCCGAACCCCGCGCGGCACGGTCAGGAACTCGCCCTCGGCGAGATGCACCGGACCATCCTCGAAGTCGATGCGCAGCGCACCCTTGACGATGTAGAAGAGCTCGTCCTCGCCCTCGTGCGCGTGCCATACGAATTCACCCTTGAGCTTGGCGGCCTTGAGCAACTGATCGTTCACGCGCCCGATCACCTTGGGCGACCAGTAATCGGTCACCCGCTCGAAGGCTTCGGTCAGCGCAACAGGGGAAAGCATCGCGTTCTCCTCGGTGGTCCGTTCGCATAACCGATGTCGACCATCGATGTGAACGCCGTTCATGCTCGGAGCGTCTCGGCATCCACTCCGAGACGGCGCGATGACGCTCCTGCCGCAATCCGCTGCCCGACATAGGCGACCAACGCAGAGCCGCAGAGGATCAGGGCGCCGGCGGAGAACGCGGCCTGGTATCCGCCGAAATCGTAGAGCAGGCCGCCAAGCGCCGCTCCGGCGGTGATGGCGAGCTGGACGGCGCCGACCATCAGGCCGCCACCGGTTTCGGCGTCGTCGGGCAGAACCTTGCTGAGCCAGGTCCACCACGCCACCGGCGCGGCGGTGCCGACCAGACCCCAGCCGGCGAGCAGGGCCGCAGTCGCGAGCGGCGACGTGCCGGTCGCCACCAGCGCGACGGCAAGCACCGCGAGGACGATCGGAGCCGCGATCAGCAGGCTGTCGAGCCAAGCCCGCAGCAGCAGACCGATCAGAGAGGTTCCGAGGAGACCGGCGCCACCCATCACGAGCAGGATCAGCGACAGGGTGGAAACGCTCACCTGCGTGACCGTCTCCAGGAACGGCCGCAAATAGGTGAACAGCGCGAACTGGCCCATGAACAGCAGCGACACGGCCGCGATGCCGAGCGGAACCCGCGGCCGCTGAAGAACCTTGAGGATGTTGCTCGCACCCGCCTCACGGTCGGACGGCATCGAGGGTAAGGTGGCGAGTAGCCAGACGAGCGTCACCACGGCCAGAGGGACGACGCTGAAGAAGGCGCCGCGCCAGCCGATATATTGGCCGAGGAAGCTGCCGAGCGGCGCGGCGATCGTCGTCGCCAGCGCATTGCCGCCATTGAGCAGCGCCAGTGCTCGAGGAACCTCGTCCTCGCGCACCAGCCGCATCACGGTCGAGGCCGACATCGACCAGAAGCCGCCGATCACCACCCCGACCAGCGCCCGGCCGATCATCAGCACTGCGAAGCTCGGGGCAAAGGCGACGATCAGGCCCGAGACGATCATCAGCAGGGTGAGGCCGAGCAGCAGGTGGCGGCGATCGATACCGTGTGTGGCCGAGGCGATGAGCAGGCTCGTCACCACCGCGAAGATCCCTGAGACGGAGATCGCCTGTCCCGCGCCGCCCTCGCTCAGGTGAAGATCGGCGGCGATCGGAGTCAGCAGACTGACCGGCATGAACTCCGACGCGATCAGCGTTGCGACGCACAGGGTCAGCGCGAACACCGCGCCCCATCCCTGGCGTGCCGAGGGCATTGCGGCACCCGCGCCGAGCGCCGCGCCGTCGGCTGGAGCGCCATCGGATCTGGTGATCATGAGATAGTCCTTGCTCGATGAAGGTTGCGCATCGTGGCTCAGAGCTTGCGCCGACAGCGAGCAAGATAGGCGAGGGGACTGCCGCATGTGAGCCGGAGCGTGTTCGATGGAGCGTTGCACGCCGCTCATCGTCGAAGTGGCCCCACGAGGGGCAGGTCAGAGCCCCAGCGGCTGCACCTCGCGGATGAGATCGATCAGCAGGCGCAGGCCGGTGGGGAGCTGACGCCGCCCGGAATAATAGATGTGGAGCCCAGGGCCGATCGGCGACCAATCGTCCAGCACCGTCTGCAGCGTGCCGGCGCGCACCTGCTCGGCGGCGCACGGTTCGGGAAGGTACATCAGGCCGGCACCCTGTTCGGCGAGCGCCAGTGCGAGCTGGGTCTCGTCGAGCGTGATCGCGCCGGGGACATCCACCTCCAGCGTCTCGGCGCCGCGCTCGAACTCCCAATGGTAGACGCGATCGTCGCCAAGCCGGATCCGGAAGCAGCGATAGCCGTGGAGGTCGCGGGGATGAACGGGCGTTCCGTGCCGCGCGAAATAACCGGGTGCACCGACCACCACCCATTTTATGTCCGCGGACAACCTTTGCGCGATCATGTCCTCGGGCACGGTGCCGCCGTAGCGGATGCCGGCGTCGAATCCCCGTTCGATCACGTCGACCAGATGGTTGCTCACCGACACGTCGACCTCGATGTCGGGATAGCGCTCGACGAACACCGGCATCACCGGCGCGAGCAGCAGGGTTCCGGCATGTTCGGGAACGTTGATCCGAATCCTCCCGGTCGGAGCATCGCGGAAGCGGTTGAGCTTCTCCACCGCCTCGCCGATCGTGTCGAACGGATTCGCGATCGCCGCCTGCAGCTCTTCGCCGGCGGCCGTGAGCATCACGCTGCGATTGGTGCGGTTGAACAGCCGCACGCCGAGCCGCGTCTCCAGCCCCTTCAAGGAATGGCTGAGCGCCGAGGCACTGACGCCGAGTTCCAGGCCGGCCCGCCGGAAGCTGCGGTGCTTGGCGATGGCCAGGAAGTAGGCGAGATCCGCCAGATCGGAGCGGCCGAACTGCATGACGGACTTGTGAACGCTACGGCGAGGGATGGCAATTCCGAGGCCGCGCGTGCCGCCTCAGCCGCTGACGGTGAGCAGGATCTCGCCGCCGATCGGCGCCAGCGTCCGCGGCGCCGGGGATTGGGCGAGGATCGCCTCGCTCTCCTTCGGCATCCCGTCGATCGGTTTGCCCTCCTTGGTCTGGAAGGTCGCGGTGAAGCCGAGGCGCTCGATCAGGCTCTGGCCATCGGCGACGGTGCGTCCGGTCAGCTCCGGCACCGGCCGCCGGTCGTCGAGCGCCATCGGCGGCGGCACCGGCACGATCTTGAACGTCAGCCGCGCGCTTGCGGAGGCCTCGTAGCCGAAGCGATTGGCGAAACCTGCATCCACCGGCGTCACATAGGCGCGAGATTGGAGCAGCCGCGGCGTTCCAGGCGCCGCATTGGCACTGCCGTTGCTGGCGCCGCTGCCGCTGACACGCATCGAAACCTGCACTTCGCAGCTGGTTTCGGGAAGGACGTAGAAGGTCGGACGGTAGCCGATCTCGCGCAGCATGTCCGTGCCTGCATCGCCGTCCGTCTCGTAGAGGCTCAGCGTCGCCTGCAGCGAGGCGTGGTCGAGCGCGGCCTGAGCGTCGGCGACGCCGCGCCCGATCGAGGCAATCACATCGCCCAGCGGGGAAGCGAACCCGTCGCTCATCGCTTCCTTCAGCGGATCACTCATGTCCTGCTCCCTGCCTCACTCACGTTCCCGCCGCGAACACTGCCAGCACCGTCGACCCGCGTGCTGCCGAATTGCCGGCGCCGGGGGCCTGGAGCATCGCCTGACCCGGCGCGCAGTCCGGATTGATGCCGAGCGGCCCCTGGCTGACTTCGAGCACCAATCCGACCGAGGCGAGCACCCGGCGGGCGGCGCCTTCCGTCAAGAAGCGGATATCGGGCACCTGGACCCCGCCGTCGCCCGTCTCCGGCGCCTGGTTGGGATTGAAGGTGATCGCGACATCGGAGAGCGACCCGGGCCGGACCGTCTTCAATTCCGCAGTCTCCGGGAAGACGAGCGAAGACCCGCCTTCGACGATCGTCTTGGCGTTGATCGACACCGATCCGAGCGAGAAACCGCGTGCCTTGAGCGCCGTCTGCGCACTGTCGATCTCGCCGCCGAGCCGAGTGGCGAAATCGCCGAGGCTGAGAGCGCCTACGGCCAGAGTCGCGACCGCGGGACCGGGCGCGGGCGGCGGCACCGGCCCCGGCGTGGAGCCCGTGCCGATCGGGCCCCGCACGGTGCCGATCCGGATCTCTGACTGTGTAAGACGCTCCTGCAGGTCCGCGCTCTTCGCTTCCGCGGCGGCAAGCCGGACGGCGAGATCGTCGCGCTCGTTCTTCGTCCGGCCGAGTTCCGTTTCCCGCTCGGCAAGCCGCGCTTCGACATCGCGTTGCACGGCGGTGGTGGGTGCCGCGGCCGCGGCGATCCCGGCCGCGATCCCGCCGATCTGGGGCGCTTCCAGGCCGGCGCGGACGAGGCCGCCGCGCCTGGGCGCTGGGCGGGCGGCTTCGGCAATATGGACGATGTCGCCGAAATCGGCATTGAGCACGCCGGCGGCGCTGGCGGCGAGCCCCGGGACACCCCCCAGCAAGGCGGCGGGATTGGCCGTCTCGACCAGCCGGAGCATCGGAGCAATGGCGGGCTTCGCAACGCCGTCGTCCGCCTTGCCGCGGATCCTGCCGTCGCTGCCGGTGGAGGAATCGGCGATCCGCTTCCAGCCCGCGGCCATATCGAACACCTGCAGCTGTACGGACAGGCCGGGCACTGCATTTCCGTCCGCGGCGATCAGACGCAAGGACCAGCTGATCTGCGTCATCCCACTTCCTCCATCAGGATCACGCCCCGCGCAGACGCGGTTCCCAGTGTCGCCGTGATGACCACGACCTGACGCGCATTCTGCTTTGAATCGATCCGCAGTCTCGTCGTCGCCACGCCATCGGCACCGGTCGTCAGCACCGCCGCATCCAGCCGCGTGCCGGAACCGCGGGCGAATGCCGGGGCGCCCCGCGCCAGCGAGAGCGTCGTCGAGGCCTCCGTGTCGATGTTGAGCTCGATCGGCTGGTTGGCGAGCGTCTCCCCTGCGCTGTTGGTGACGGTGACGGCGATGGACGCGAAGCCGCCGATGTTTCCCCCGGTTGCCACCGAAAGTCTCGGCAGCGGCAGGCCCTCGCCCGGCGGCACTGCGATCAGCCGGCCCGAGACGCTGCTTTGCGCGGCGCTGCTCGTCGATCCCTTCGGCGCCGCCATCAGCATGGCGATCGGGCGGCCGCCGCTGTCCGTCTTGGTGGTCATCTCGACCTTGATCGTGAAATCCAGATAGGGGAGGTGATAGGTGGCGAGCGGCAAGCCGTTGCCGTCCACCGACGGCCCCTGGTCGAGCGCGGCTTGGGCCTCACGAACGCCCTCGGCGATTGCCACCAGCAATTCCTCGATGGAATTGCCCATCAATCGGGTTTCGTCCGCCATCAGGCGCCTTCCTCGCGCTTGGCCTTGAGCCGCTCGATCGCGCGTTCGCGCCGCGCCTCGTCGTTCGCCGCGTCGGCTGCCCGCAGTTCCCGCACGTCGCGGGCGAGGTTGCGCAGCTTGTCGGATTGTTCGCCGACCTGATCGATCGTGCCGACCGCAACCTTGAGCAAGGCCTTCATCCGCCGGTCATAGCCGTCGCCCTTGCCGAGCGCCGGGACCGCGCGCCGCGCCCGTTCGGCCCATTCGTCGGGGATCGCGCGGCGCGCCCGATCGAGAGCCGCGTCGACCTGGCGCGGCTTGTCGCGCACCTTTTCCCAGCGGTCGAACGCCCGATCGAGAATTCCGCTCGAGCCTGGATCGCCGGACGCGCGGCGCGGTCTGGATTGCTCCTCCTCAGCGCGGCGGCGGGGTCGCGACGGCTCGGGCGCAGCCCGGCGGCGTGGGGCGGCGTCGGCATTGAACAAGGGCCGCGCCGCGTCGCGTGCCGCGGAGAAGGCGTCGGTCGCGGCGGGCGTTCCGCCTCCGCCCGGAGTCTCGCCGGGAGTGGCGCGAAGCGCCGGCGGTGCCGGGGTGGCGCGTGGATCGAGGCCGCCGAGCATCCGCCCCGCGATCGACCGTATCTGGTCGGCGGCGGAGTTCCTCGCGTGGCGCGGGCGATCGGTGCTTTGATCGGTCGGCGCCCGTGCCGCCCGCCCGGCGCGCTCGGCAGATCCGGCGCCGCGTGCCTCACGGGAGTCCGTCCAGCGCCGCATCTCGGCACGCCGCTCCGCGAGCGGGGCGACCGCAAAACGAGGATCGCCGCCTGGCGCCGCGCCGCCGGCGCGAACCGCCTCGATCGAGGCCTGCAGCGCCTCGCGCTCCTTGACCAGGGCGGCAAGCCCGGGAGAAACGCTCGCCGGATCGATCGCCGGTGCAGACGAGGTCGCCACGCCCGCCCCAGCCCGCCGTTCCGGGGGAAGCGGTGCCTTGCCGCGCTTCAGCGCATCGCGCCACGGTGCCGCCATGCTCAGGCCTCCGGCGCCGCGCGCTTGGCGAGCAGGGCGCGGATTCGTTCCTCCAGCACCGCCGGCGGCGGAACGGGTACAAGCTTGGTTCGCATCAGGCTCGATCCTTCCGCACTATATTGATATTTCGACGCGAAGCTCGCGCTCACCGAACTCGTCGACACCGAACCGCCGGCCGCGAACGGCACGGCGAAGCCCTTCGCCTTAGCGGTCGTCGAGGACCGGCTGAGCTTGGCCTCGGTCGTCCGTGTCATCGAGATCGACATCTTCAGTTCGATGACGGTGTCGACGAACTGGTAGAAGGTCGGCGTGAAGCCGAGCTCCAGCAGCGAGTAGGAATTGCCGTCGCCGAAATCGATCAGGTAGCGCGGCGACTTCACGCCGGCGTCCTCGGGCAGGTTTTCGGCGTCCTCGACGTCGCCGTCATCCTCGGTCTCGTCATAGCCGGCCATCAGGCGTGCGATCCTGAGGCTCACCATGTCCATCTGCAGCTGCGCCTCGGCGACGCCGACGCCCAGCCGCTGGATCATCTCGGGGAAGGGAACGGCGAGGAGTTCGGTTCCAACACTCATCGTCGAGACTCCTGAAGTGGTACCTGGCCGGATCGTCCGGCGCTCAGGCAAACGGTGAAGACTGGCGCCTCATGCGCCGTGCCCGGCTCTTGGCCGGGGCCGGATTTACGGAGAGGGTGGCGGCGGCGGCGGCGCCGACTTGGCGAGCTCGGCATCGAGTTTCTTGCGGCGGCGCTCGACATCCTCGTCCATCTGCCGACGGATACGCTCTTCGAGGATCGGCGGCGGCGGAAGCGGCACCAGCTTGGTGCGCAGCAGGCTGGATCCCTCGGCCGAATAATTGTATTTGCTCGAATAGCTGGCGTCGACCTGGCTGGTCGAAACCTGGCTCGAGGAGCGGGTCTTGCCGCCGAAGATCGCACCGAAGATGCCGCTGCCCTTGTTGAAGGTCTTGTTGCGGGTCTGGGTGTTCCGGCTCGTCGTCGTGGTGGTATATTCGCGGGTGATCTTGATCGCGATCTTCACCTCGATGATCGTGTCGACGAACTGGTAGAAGGTGGGCGTGAAGCCGAGCTCCAGCATCGACAGCCGGGTCGGCACGCGGATCAGATCGGTGTCCGAGGTTCCGGGCTTCTGGCTGTTGATGATCTGGGTGAGCGCGGTCTTGTCGCCACCGGTCATCGCTTCGTCGGCGGCGATATAGGCTTCGGCCTCGCGCACCGTCATCAGGTCGAAGCCGAAGAAGATCCGGCTGTCGTCGAAAACCTGATTGCCCTTCTCGTCATAAATGAGCTTCAGGCCGCCCATCATCTCCGCCACCTCTATCGAGCTGGCGTCGAGCTGGACCTGACCCTCCGCGATGGCGAATGCCATCTGGCGGATCATGTCGCCCATGGGTACGTTGAGTAGTTCCTGGCCGATTGCCATGTCGGTCTCCTTTCCTCAGGCTGTTGGCGGGGCGGGAACCGGCGGGTTCTCGCTGAGCTTGCGCAAGATCTTTTCCAGCTGCTCCGGCACCGGCAGCGACACCAGTCGCGCCGCGATCGAGCTCGTCCCTTCGGCGCTGACCGAGAATTTGCGCGCGTAGGAGACGTTGACGGTCGCGGCGACCATCACCACGCCGACATTCACGCCCACCGATGCGCCGGCGCTGACACCGAATTCGGTGGTCTCGGAAATCGAGAAACTGAGCTTGGCTTCGACCGTCGCCTCAGTGAAGGCATAGAAGGTCGGGGTGAAGCCGAGCGCCAGCAGATTGTAGCTCTCGTCGCCGATCTCGACCGCCGCCGTCGCCATCTCGGCGGCGGTGCGCACGCTGTTCTCGTCCAGCGCGCGCTGCGCATCGGCGACAGCGATGCCCAGGCGCTCAATGATCTGCGGCAGGGGCGCCGAGACGAGCTGCTGGGTGACGGAGACGGTCTGGCTCATGGCGTCGGCGTCGGCGCGGGCGCCGGGGTCGGCTCGAGGAACTTCTTGATCTCGTCAAGGAACTGCACCGGCGCCGGAACCGCGACCAGCCGCGCGCTGATCGCGCTGTTGCCGTTGACCGATTGCTCGAACTGGCGGCTGGTGCGGTAGTCGACGGCAACGCCGACCGCCAGGGTCACGTTGGGCTTGTCCTTGTTCGCCGTCGGGCCTGCCGGGGTGATCGCCGCGAGCGGCTTGGTGATCGAAGCGCCGTCGGCGGCGGAGAGCTTGATGTCGTCCGTCGATAGGCTCAGCAGATCGATGGTCACCGCATCGTCGACGCTTGCAAGCAGCACGACCGCACCGCGCCGTGTGGCGCGGGCCTTGTGGGTATCGCTGCTGTCGTTGATGCTCTTGGCAAGGTTGAACGCGAACGCTTCCGGCGTGCCGGCATCGAACTTGTCGTCGGCGGTGTTGACCGCATCCGGCTTGATATCGACCGGAGTCAGCGCGTCGCCGAGCTTGAGCTTTTGGCCGTCCACCGCCTGCGCCGCAAAGCTCTTCACGACGATTAAGCCGTTACCGGGAGTCCCGTCGGTCCGATCGGGGAGCGGCTTGGCCTGAAGCTGGGTGGTGTCGCTGTCGACGATCACGAACAGATCGCTGCTGCCGACCAGGGTGACTTCGACCCGGCGAAACTGAGCGTTGGCGACATTGTCCGGCGTGGTCTTCCACCGGGCCTCGCCGCCGCTGGTCACCGATTTGATCTGGCCGGCGGGAACGTCATAGGCCTTGAGCTGCGCGGCGACCGCGTCGGCGCGGCGCTGGCCAAGCTTCTTGTTGTAATCGTCGTCCTTGCGGGTGTCGCCGTAGCCGGTGACGTCGACATTCTGCGCGCCTTCCTTGATCAGCCTTGCAGTCAGCTTGAGCTCTTCGAGCGCGTCCTTCTTCAGCACCGAGCTGTCGGTGTCGAACAATGCGATGCCGAGCGCGCCCGGGGCGTCCGGCGCCGTCGAATCGCCGCCGGGATCGCGGGCGAGCCGCGCCTTGAAGCCGCCCAGCGTATTGATTTGGGCGACGACTTTGCGGGCGTAGAGCAATTTGTTCGCTTCGCTGCTCACCTCCGTCGTCTTGCCGGCCGCCAGCGTATAGCTGTCCTTCTGGTTCGGGGCCGGTGTCTCGACGATGCGGATGATGCCGGCGCTGCTCGCGCCGGTCGGCAGAAAGGCGACCGCGCCTGGAGTCAGGATCGGGTTCTTGGCGGTTGGCGGATCGAGCTCGGCCTTGGGGGCCTTGCGGGTGCTTGCGACGAGGGCGCGCTCGAACTTGCCGGTGGGCGCGCGCAGCTTGGCCGCGAGCGCCTCGCCGGCGGCATCGAGATCGGCGCCGGTGGCATCGATCTTGGTCCCGTCGACCGTCGCGCTGGCGGGGAGCTTCTTGAGCGTGATCTGCGCCTCGCGCGCATTGGCGGGGCCGGTGCTGCGCGCGCCGAGGCCGAAATCGACCTTGGCGCCGATCCCGAACGCGCTCGCCTTGCCGACTTTCATCGTCAGCTGCATCGAGACCGAGAGATCGGCATGCTGATAATGATAGAAAGGCGGCGAGAGGCCGAGCTGGAGCAGCGACTGGTTGTTGAGACCGGGGCGCGGCTCGGCATATTCGCCGACCTGCGCGATCGAGTTGATGTCGAGCGCCTTCTGCGCCTCGGCGATGCTGAGCCCCATCGCCTTGATGAAATCGGCGACGCTCGCATCGGCGAGGATCTGCCCTGGAGTCATCGTTTCAATCGGGTTGGTATCATCCGCCATGGAAAATCTCCTTGTTCGGGACCGGGTTCGAGACCGAGCTCGGGACCGGCATGTCGATGGCCCGTACCGGGTCGACAGTCTCCTGACGCACCGTCCAGTAAGCGTGGCTGCGTTGCGCCTCGGCGAGGCGAGTCGTGCCGACGTCGAAGCCGCGCTTCATCCATTCGAGCAATTGCGCCGACAGCGGCTGCCCCTCGGGTCCGGCAAGCTCCACGACCTGCGCGAAGGTGCGGAGCGCGGCGGCACTGTCGCCCGATTTGAGTTCGGCGACGCCGACCCGCTCGAGCAAGGCGGCGCGATCGCGGCGATGGAAGGGGGATTCGCCGGCGGTCTCGGCGGCCGCTGCCGCCTGGCCGGCGAGGTCGCGCAGCCCGGCATGATCGCCGAGATGCTCCAGGCTTTCGAGCACGCATTGCAGATAATGGCGGCCGAACAGCTGCGGTGCGCCGGCCGAATGGGCGAGCTTCAGCGCTTCGCGATAGCGCTGCAGCGCCTCCTTGTGGCGGCCCTTGAGCGCGAGCAGCTTGCCCGCTTCGGCGATGCCGAGATGAAGCCGGTGACGATCGGGGGGCGCGTCGTTCATGCCCAGTCCCCTGCTGCAAACTCTCCCGCCGGGAATTGGCTGACGTCGGCACCGGCAGCTTCCAGCCGATGCCGCGCCAGCCGTGCACGCGGCGCGACCAGCGGCGGCAGACGCAGCGGCAAGGCGGCCGCGTCGACGCCGAGGATTTCGAGCGCCTCGGGCGGCGCGGTATCGACGACCAGCACCTGCCGGGCGAAATTCGCGAGCCGCGCGGTGACGGTCATGCCATGCGCCGCATAATCGAGCAGCCGCGCCTCGACCCCCTCGTGCGGAATGCCGTCCTCCACGGCGACCGGCAGCAACTCCGCCAGATCGGCGAACGCTTCGGCGGGAATTCCGGCAAGCGCCTCCAGCGCCTGCGCCGTGGCCGCGTTCGAATCCGAGACGTCGGTCAGCACCATCTCGAAGCGGAGGAAAGCCTGATTGACCAGCCGCACGCCGGGAACACCGGCGAAGCGGCGCCACAAGCGGTTGGCGTCGGAATGGGTAAGGCCGAGCGCGACCAGGCCGTCGCCTGCCGCGGCCGATGGGGCATCCAGCACGGCCTCGACGGCGGCGCGGTCGGCCGGCGCGAGATCGCCGGCGAACAAGGCGTAACGCGACTCCGTCGGATCGGCCGTCGACAGGATCAGCGCGCCGGCCGGCAGCCGTCGTTCCAGCGCATCGATGGTGGCACGACTGACATTGCCGAGGATGATCCCCGGCGGTGTCGTCAGCAGGTCGAGCGCATCGTCCGTGGGAATGGCAAGAAACTCGGCGATGACAGCGGTCGCAGCGTCGACCAGCGCCGGATCGTCGATCTCCGCGGCGAGATCGAGCGTCGGTGTGGGTGCGATCGGATCGCCCTGCGGCACGATGTCGAGGCTGAGCCCGAGATCGGTGAGGCAGGAGACGAGCTTGCGCGCGAGCTGCGGCTCGAGGCCGGCGACCAGCCGTGCCGGGGCCCGGTAGACGGCAGCCACCACGGCTTCGATCGGGAGCCCGAACAGCTCCGCCATGATCGACGCCGCCCGCGGCACGGCGCTGCCGACGTCGCGGATGACGATGTCGACACGCTCCGGCGCGGTTTCGTCCGCAAGTGCCTCGGCACTCTCCGCGCCATGTCCTGCGTACTCGGCGGCGGCGCGTGCGTCCACGTCCGACAACTCGGTGCTGAATTCTGTCCAGTTCATTCAGATCCCCGCCCATTATCGCTACGACCTTGCGTCCCTTTCATTCCCCCGAATGATTGGAAGGTGCGTAGACTGAGTTCGATTCGCATGGCGGTGAGTTGCTAACTATTCGGCAAGCCGAACAATGATCGGCAAGTCATTGCTAATGCGAATCGTGTATCCACCTCTTGACTAACATTCATATGCGAGTCGCAACACGCAAAAAAGGTCCGGATTGGTGTGAATGCGCAATTCTGGTCTATTCGGATATTTGATGATAATAACTGCATGTTTTTGCAGCAGATGTGGTTTTGTATTGCCTGTGCCGCGGCAGTCGCGAAGCGGCCAAGTGCTTGGATTGCCCTTGCGCAGATCTGCATCGGATAATCCGGCATGATCGAAGCCGGGGTGGGTAGCGCGTTTCCGTCAGTCGCTCGCCACGGGATCTTCAGGGCTCGCCGTCGGCTGCGCCTTGACGAAGTCGATGAATGCGCGGAGCGGCGGCGGCACCAGACGGCGGCCGGAGTAATAAAGGAATGGTCCGGAAAAGGGCTGCCACCAGTCCTTTAGCACCGGCTCCAGCGTCCCGTCGTCGAACCGGGGGCGAAGCCAGTCCTCGAACAGATGGACGATGCCGGCACCGGCCGCCGCCATGTCGACGACGAGGTCGGTAGCGGCACCGACCTGGACGATCACCCGGCCCTGCGGCTCGACCCGCACGATCTCGCCGGCACGCTCGAACTCCCACGGGCTGGTCAGCGCACCGCTGGCGAAGCGGCCGCGCAGGCAGGCATGGCCGAGCAGGTCGCGCGGATGTTGGGGCCGGCCGTGCCGCGCGAGATAGCTGGGCGCCGCGGCAGTCGCGAAGCGCTGGATCCTCGGGCCTATCGGCACCGCGATCATGTCCTGCTCCAGCCGTTCGTCGTAGCGGATGCCGGCGTCGCAGCCGGAGGCGAGCACGTCGACGAAAGAGTCGTCGGCGATGATCTCCAGTTGAATGCCGGGATGGGCAGCGAGAAAATCGGGCAGGATGGCGGGCAGCACGAGCCGCGCCGCGCTGACCGGAACGTTGAGGCGAAGGGTGCCGGTGGGTGCGTCGCGCAGGTCGTTCACGACGTCGAGCGCCGCCTGCACTTCGCCAAGGGCCGGGGCCAATCGCTCTATCAACCGACCCCCCGCTTCGGTCGGCGTGACGCTGCGGGTGGTGCGGTGGAGCAGTCGGACGCCGAGACGAGTTTCCAACCTGCGCACTGCCTCGCTGAGCGCCGACGCGCTGCTGCCGCTGCTGCGCGCGGCCTCGCGGAACCCGCGCGACTGCGCCACCGCCAGAAACGCGTTCAGGTCACCGAGGTCCGGTTTCATTGTTCGTCTTTCCGCACGGCCCGTGCGGATCATGCCGGATTATCGATGCAGTCGGCAACCTCTACCTGTTCTCCAAGCCAAGGAGACGACCATGAATATCGATCAGGCAGGAACGTTCACGCTCGGCAGCCGCACGGTGAAGCGGCTCGGTTATGGCGCCATGCAGCTCGCCGGGCCCGGCGTCTTCGGGCCGCCGCGCGACCGCGATGCCGCTCTCTCGGTGCTGCGTTCAGCCGTCGACGCAGGCGTCGACCATATCGACACCAGCGATTTCTACGGCCCGCACGTTACCAACCAGCTGATTCGTGAGGCGCTCGCGCCCTATCCGGACACTCTCACCATCGTCACCAAGATCGGCGCACGTCGCGGCGAGGATGCGTCCTGGCTCCCGGCCTACGCTGCCGACGAACTGGCCCGGGCCGTGGACGACAACCGCCGCAATCTCGGCGTTGATGTGCTGGAGGTCGTCAATCTGCGCATCATGTTCGATGCCCATGGTCCGGCCGAAGGTTCGATCGCCGCACCGCTCGAGGCGCTCGCCGGTCTTCAGCAGCAGGGCCTGGTCCGCCACATCGGCCTCAGCAACGTCACTCCGGCGCAGGTGGCGGAAGGACGGGCGATCGCCGACATCGTCTGCGTTCAGAACCAGTATAATCTCGCGCACCGGCAGGACGATGCGCTGATCGACGCGCTTGCCGCGGACGGAATTGCCTACGTCCCCTTCTTCCCGCTCGGCGGCTTCAGTCCGTTGCAATCCTCAGCCCTCTCCGACGTCGCCGCGGCGCTCGGCGCGACCCCGATGCAGGTCGCACTCGCCTGGCTGCTGCAGCGGTCGCCCAACATCCTGCTCATCCCCGGCACCTCTTCGACCGCGCACCTGCAGGAGAATCTGGCGGCAGCGACGCTGGTCCTCCCGGACGACTCGATCGCAGCCCTGGATGGCATCGCCGCCCAGGGCGGAGTCGCGTAGGCGGCAGGCTCAGGGCGTGATCTCGAGTCCATCCCAGGCTATGATCCGCCCACTGTCGGCCGGGGTCAGCCGGCCGACGACATCGAGCAGATGGGCCGCGGATGTTTCCGGCGCGAAGAGACGCTCGGCCGCCACGCCGCTCTGAAAGGGTGCGCTGAGCGGGGTGGCGACCGTGCCCGGATGAAGCGCGACGCAGATCTGATCCGGCCTGGTTCGGGCGAGTTCGACGGAGAGGGTCCGCACGATCATGTTGAGGGCCGCCTTCGATGCCCGGTAACCGTGCCAGCCGCCCAGGCGATTGTCGCCGATGCTGCCGACCCGGGCGGACAGGACGGCGAACACGGCGCGCCGATCCCTGGGCAACAGCGGCAGGAAGTGCTTGGCGACGAGCGCGGGGCCGGTCGCGTTGACCGCGAAATAGCGCTCGAACGATGCGGCGCTCAGCTGGCGTACGCTCTTCTCGGGCGTCACGCCCTCGGCGTGAAGAATGCCTGTGGCGACCAGCACAAGATCCACAGGGGCCGCGGTGCCGATGCCGGCGGCCGCCGCCGCAATGCTGGCTTCGTCCTCGATGTCGATCGTGCCGGATTGCAATCGCGCATCCGGCACGATTCCCCGCCGCGAAAGCCCATGCACGCGCGCTCCCCGGTCGGCGAGCAAAGTCGCGAGCGCGGCACCGATGCCGCCGGATGCCCCTATCACGACCGCCTGTTCGATGGACGACATCACCTGTTCCTCTCCGGTCCGGCGTACGGCTAGGGCTGGGTTGCCGCGAAGCCCGGATCACCGGCGGGATAGGCGAGTGCCGAGCGGCCCGCCAGAACGGACGTGCACGAACCGACGTTTGACCTGCTGGTAACCCTTAGCGCGCGCCCGTGCGGATTACCCAGCGGCAACGATATGCCGAGTTCGCTGACACGAATCCGGCATGAACTGCTGAGCCTCAATGGGTGGAACTCGCCGTATCGTCACGCGGGATTCTCCCGGGGCGTAACGATGGGAGGGGAGTGGATGCGAGACTGTCGAGCGGCGCTCCTGATCTTCGAATCGGTAATGTTGTCAGTCGCAATGCCCGCTTTGGCGCAGGCCGACTTCAGCGGTGCCGGTGCAACTCTTGGGCTCGAATGCGCCGGTAAGAGCGCGACGATCGAAGGCGCGAGCAATACCGTCGCTATCACCGGAGCGTTGCGCAAGCCTGCATGTGGTCGGCGCGGGCAATCGCATCACGATGGATCCCGCCGCAGGCGCCCGATCCGGATCGAGGGCGCCGACAACGAGATACGCTGGCGCGCACCCGGCGAAGCCAAGCCGCGCGTGACCATCGCAGGGGCCGGCAATCGCCTCTCTCGCCTGCGCTGAGCAGGCGCGGACGAGCACGCTCTAGAAGCAGTCGCCCCAGGTCGGGACCCCGTCACGCGCGAGGAGCTGCCGCGTGTCCGCGCGAAGGCGCTCCGCACCGCTCTCGGCAAATCGCCGATAGACGGCGGGCAGCTCGCCTTCGCACAGCGATGCCTCCGGCGCTCCCAGATAGGATTGTTCACGCTTGGAGCGCACGATGCCGTCGGCGCCGAGCGCCGAATTGCGCAGAACATAGGCGTCGATCTGCGCCACCGCTTGTGCGAGTTCGGTCTGGAACGCGGTATCCTCGCCGGGCAGACAGCGCCTGCCGACCTCGGCCATCGTGCTGAGGATCGCCATCGAGCAGAAGACACCCTCGCCTGCGGGTGGCTGGCTGCGCTGCGCCGGCCGGTCCTGCGCCGGATCGGCGGGACGCGCCGCGGTGCCGGCAACGGCAAGGACAAGTCCGGTTGCGCCGAGAAGAAGGTGAAAGCGGGGCACATCACCATCCTGCCCGCTTGCACTGCGGCGGGCAAGGTCGCTCCAGCCCGGGCCGGCCGGTTCACGCTTCCTTCGTGGCTACCGGGCGGAACTTCTTCAACGCCCCCCGCAAAGCGGCCCCGGCAGTGACGAGCGCGGCGAGGCCGAGAAGGAGCTTCTCGAGCACCGAGAGGCTCTCCGTGGCGTCCTCCAGCCGCTGCTGCCAGGTGAGCTCGACCGGGATCGCGAGCTGAACCGTGCGCAGAAGGTTTTCCTTGAGGCCGTCGGCGGACGGGATCACGGCATAGGCGCTGAGCCGCAGCGCATGGCGCGGTCCCTTCAGCGCGGTCACCTTCCACTCCCAGATCTGGCCTTCGCCGAGGAAGAGGTCCTTGGTCACCAGACCCGCCGGTTCGATCTTGAACCCGTCGCCGCTCAGCTGCGCGGCCATCCGGCGGCCGACTCGCGTCTTGAAGGTCTCGTCGGGCTCGCGGCCGAGCAGATCGCGGAGTCGGTCCTCACCGGTGCCGCCTGGCTGCGATCCCCGGCCGAGGACCAGCGCTACGGTCGCAGTCTCGCCGCGTCGCATCCGCTCGGGTTTCGAGATGGCGCCGACGCCTTGCTTGAGCGTCGCCCAAGCCTCCTCGAATGCGCGGCACTGGCTCGGCGTCACCGTTTCTCCGACGACTTCGCAAAAGGCCGCTTGCTCCGGCGGGGCGCCCGCCGTGCCGCTGATCTCCACACCGGGATTCGACGTAGCCTCGTTGGGGGCGCCGCCGCACGCGCCGCAAAGCAGGGCAAGGCCCAGGGCCGCGTTTCGCATCGGAACCGTCATCCTGCTCTCCACCCCAAGGGCTGCCTACCCAGTGTACACCATGGCACGAAGGGTCTCCAGCGGCGCCGGTGCCGCGCCTTGAGTGGTCCTTGCGCGGGTGCGCCGAAAATCCGGCGCGAACGCTATTGCACGTTTATGCGCCCTGATGCATATACATGTTTATGCATATTGATTCGTTCCAAGTCCTGGCGGATCCCACCCGCCGTCACGTCGTCGACGCGCTCAGTCGCGGGGAGCGACAGGTCAACGATCTCGTGGCCGAGATCGGCATCCATCAATCGGGCGTGTCCCGGCACCTGCGTATCCTCAACGAAGCGGGCTTCGTGAGCGTCCGGGCGGACGGGCAGCGCCGCCTTTACGCCTTGAAGCCGGACCGCTTCCGCGAGATCGACGACTGGCTCGCCAAATATCGATCGCTCTGGGAGGCGCGGCTCGACCGCTTCGGCGCCGCTCTGGAAGCGCGCCGGCAGAAACCTGAACAGACGAAGGAGAAAGAATGATGACGGACACGATGGAATCCAGCCTCGTCGTGGAACGGGCCTACGCAGCGGATGTCGAGGAGCTCTGGGCGCTCTGGACGACCAAGGACGGCTTCGAATCCTGGTGGGGCCCTGAGCAATTCCGTGCCGAAATCCACACGATCGAAGCCCGGCTCGGTGGTACTGTGCATTACGACATGATCGCCGACACGCCCGAAGCGATCGCGGCGATGCAGGGAATGAATGCGCCGACCACGCAGCCCTGTCGGGGCGTGTTCAGCGAGTTCGCGCCGCACCGGCGGCTGGTCCTCACCCAGCTGATCGATTTCCTGCCGGGCGTCACGCCGTACGAAAGCAGAATCGCTGTCGACTTCCTGCCCGCCGGCGATGGCCGCGTGCGCATGGTGGTGACGCTGAGCCAGATGCACGATGCCGCGACCAGCGCGATGCAGCGCGAAGGCTTTACCAGCCAGCTCGGCAAACTGGACCGCCGCTATGGAAAAGGCGGGGTGCAGGGGGCCAGCGCATGATGGATACCGTCGATCGCAGAAGCGTGCTCGCGTCGGGCGCCCTGCTGGCGGCTGTCGGCCGGGCCGGAAACGCCGCCACCGCCGCACAGCCGCGTTTCGCCGCGCCGGCGCTCGTCCACGTCTTCAGCGTCACCGTGATGATCGGCGCGCCGCAGGAACTCGGCCTTGTTGACGGCGCCCGCAAGCGGGTGATCCCGATCACCGGCGGCACCATCCGCGGACCGCGGCTCACCGGGAAGGTGCTGCCCGGCGGTGCCGACTGGCAGACGATCCGGTCCGACGGAGTCGCCGACATCTGGGCGCGCTACACGCTCGAAGCCGAGGAAGGAGCGCTGATCTCGGTCACCAATCCCGGCTATCGGCGCGGCCCGGCCGAGGTGCTCGCCCGCATCGCCCGAGGCGAAACGGTCGACCCGGCGCTTTACTATTTTCGGACCAGTCCGCGCTTCGAGGCGGCGGTGCCCGGGCCGCATGCCTGGCTTACTTCAAGCGTGTTCCTGTGCAGCGCCGCCCGCTACGCCGAGCGGGTCGAACTCGACATTTTCGAAGTGCAGTGAGCTGGCGCCGCTGCGTTCGTCAGGCCGTGGCAAGGACATGAAAGGGAACGCCCGGTGAGGGCGGTTCATGATCGCCTCACGCCGCGGGAAACGATGGTCGGCATCCCGCTGGCACCGCCGCTCTGGTCCTTCACGGCGTTACTCGCCTACAAGGTCGCTTGTGGCGGCCTGCTCGCCGCGTCGACGGGTCGAGGCCGATCCGCTCGGCGCTGGCGATGGGACGCCCGGATCAGTGCATGTGATCGGCGGCTGAGCGGCCCGAGACCGCTTTCGCGGCGGGGGTGTGATGGTGGGATGGAAGGCAGCGGCCGCGTCGCTGGTCATGGTCGTGGCAGGCGCAGTCGGGGCATCCGAGGCGCAGCGCGCCGAGGATCGGGATTGGCCGGTCTATGGCGGCAGCCCGGCCGGGGACCGCTATTCCACCCTCGACCAGATCAACACCGGCAACGTCGCCGGGCTTCGGGAAGTCTGGCGTTACGACACCGGCGGCGCGCGGCTGCAGTCGTCGCCGCTCGTCATCGACGGCATCCTCTACGGCGTCACGCCGGACCAAAGCGTGTTCGCGCTCGACGCCGCGACCGGCCGCCGACTTTGGCAGCACGGCCCGACGGAACCCGGCGAGCAGCCGGTGCGCGGGCTGACCTTCTGGTCGGACGGGCAGGAGAGCCGGCTCTTCTCCAGCAACGGCGCTGCACTGATTGCGCTCGATCCCAGGACCGGGAAACCCATTCCCAGCTTCGGCAAAGACGGCCGAGTGGACCTGCGCGCCGGTCTCGGACGCGATCCCGAACACGTCGCTGCCTTCCTGACCACGCCTGGCATCGTCTATCGGGATCTCATCATCACCGGTTTCCGCACCTCCGAAAGCGCGCCCGCCGCGCCGGGTGCCGTGAGGGCTTACGACGTGCGCACCGGTGCCTTGCGCTGGACCTTCAACCTCATCCCGCGGCCGGGGGAGGCGGGTCACGAGACCTGGCCCCGCGATGCCTGGAAAACGGCCGGCGGCGCCAATGCCTGGGCGGGCATGGCGCTCGATGTCCAGCGCGGCATCGTGTTCGTGCCGACCGGGTCGGCGGTGGACGATTTCTACGGCGGCGATCGCCCCGGCGACAATCTCTACGCCAACAGCCTGGTCGCGCTCGACGCCGCCACCGGCCGCCGCCTCTGGCACTTCCAGGCCGTCCACCACGACATCCTCGACCGCGACTTCCCGTCGCCGCCGGTGCTGTTGACCGTGCAGCACCACGGCAGGCCGGTCGATGCGGTGGCGCAGCCGAGCAAGCAGGGTTTCGTCTTCCTGTTCGACCGGGTCACCGGCCAGCCGCTCTTCCCGATCGAGGAGCGGCCGGTGCCGGCGAGCGACGTGCCCGGCGAACGCGCCGCGCCGACCCAGCCCGTCCCGCTACGGCCCGCGCCTTTTGCGCGTCAGGCGATGACGGCCGACACATTGACCCGCCGGACCCCGCAGGCCCATGAAGCCGCGGCGCGGGAATTCGCCGGAATGCGCAGCGGCGGCCCGTTCATGCCGCTCGCGCTCGGCACGCAGACGATCGTCTTCCCCGGCTTCGATGGCGGCGCCGAATGGGGCGGCTCGGCGGTCGATCGCCGCCGCGGCATCCTCTACGTCAACAGCAACGACATCGCTTGGACGGGCGGCCTCGCCGTGCCGAAGGCCACCGACGATCGTGGCGCCGGCCTCTATCAGGCGCAATGCGCCGCCTGCCACGGCGTCGCGCGCGAAGGCGCGCCGCCCGATTTCCCGCCGCTGAGCGACATCGGCGCACGCATGGACGCCGCGAAGGTCGCCACGATCATCAAGATTGGGCGCGGCCGCATGCCGGGCTTTCCGCAAATCTCCGCCGCCGACCGCCGCACCATCGCCGATTACCTGATCGCCGGCGAGGGCAAGGAAGTGCGCGGTCCCGCCCGGGCGGAAGGCGACGCCGCCCGCTATGTCTTCACCGGCTACCGCAAGTTCCTCGACCCCGACGGCTATCCCGCGGTGGCGCCGCCCTGGGGCACGCTCAATGCGATCGATCTCAACAGCGGCGAGTATCTCTGGAAGATCCCGCTCGGCGAATATCCCGAGCTCGCCGCGCGCGGCGTGGCGGACACCGGCAGCGAGAATTACGGCGGTCCGATCGTCACCGCCGGCGGCTTGCTGTTCATCGGCGCGACGATTTACGACCGCAAGTTCCGGGCGTTCGACGCGCGCAACGGCCGCCTGCTCTGGCAGACGATCCTGCCTTATGGCGGCGTCGCCACCCCGATCACCTTTGCCGTCCGTGGCCGCCAATATGTCGTCATCGCCACCAGCGGCGGCCGCGACCCGAAAGGGCCCCAAGGCTCCGCCTATGTTGCGTTCGCGCTGCCCGAGCGGGCAGGCGGTGGAGGACAGGCGGGACCGTGAAAGCGTCCGTCCACGACTTCATGCCGGCTCGAGGGTGGCCCGTCCTCACGTCTTTGCACCTCAGATTGCACGGAGGCCCTCGGCTGGAACGCCGCTGGATCAGCCCCGCTCCGGAGCGCCGAGCTCCGCGCTGATCGCCCGCGCCGCTTTGGCGACCATCGCTGCGAGTTCCGCGCGCCACGCGTCGGTCGGCGCCTCGACGATGCTCGACACGCTGATCGCCGCGACGATGGCGCCGCTCGCGGCGCGGACCGGCGCGCCGACGCAGTGCACGCTGGCCTCGAACTCGGCGCTGTCGAACGTCGTCTGCCGCACCGCGCAGCGTCGCAGGGTCTCGCGCCAGGCGTCGAACCCGTCCGGCCCGCGTTCCGCCTCGAAGCGGCGGCGCAGCTCCGCATCGCCCATGTCGAGCATCAGCGCCTTGCCGAGCGAGGTCCGGGTCATCGGCCGGGTTTCGCCGACGATCGACCGCAGCGCGAGCCGGCGACGGCCATGGACCATGTGGACGTAGCGCACGCGGCCCTCATCCTCGATCGCGAGGTGGACCGATTCCAGCGTCGCGTCGGCAAGCGCATCGAGATGTGGCCGGGCGACGGTGATGAGGTCGATCTGGCGATCGGCTTCCTGCGCGAGTTTGAGCAGAGCGGGGCCGAGGGTCAGGCCCGCGGCGCCGCGGGTCAGAAAGCCGCGGTCGGCGAGCGTGCGACACAGGCGGCGCGAGATTTCCGGGCCGAGGCCGGTGGTGGCGCAGACCTCGGCGATCGAGCCGCGGCCGCCGGCAATCGTCTCGAGCACGTCGAGCCCGCGCAGCAGGGTCTGTGTTCCGCTGGGCTGGGCGAGCTTGCCCGATGCCCTGCCTTTCGTCTGGATCGCGGTACCATCGTCCACCCTGGTCCCTCCACGCCGGCAGAAGCCGCCATCGCTAGATGGCAGGCCGCGGCGCGAAAGACAAAGGGACAAATCGCGGCGGTGATCAGCAGCGTCGGCGGATCCGAGCGGTCGATAAGGCTGATCAGAGGCGACAGCCCTGGCGTCGAGTCCGCCTGTCCGCACCCACCCGCAACCCACCCCTTGCCAGGGAGGGGAGCTCGTCGAGCCCTTCCTAGCCGCGGTCGCAGCGGACGCCGATGCTGCGCAGGGCGTCGGCCAGTCTGGCGCCATTATAGGGCTTGCCGATCACACCGGTGCAGCGATCGGCCGCAAAGTGGTCGCGCAACGCCGCTTCGCCGTCGGCGGCTGTGATCAGGATCGGCAGATCGATGTGGAGCGCGCGGATTTCGGCGGTAAGGGCATCGCCGCTGCGATCGGGCAGTTGCTGATCGATCAGCACGACGTCGTAGCGGCCCTGTGCGGAGCGGATCTTGCCGAGCGCCTCGCCGGCATTGGCGGCTTCCTCGGCGGCATAGCCGGCGGCGGTCAGCGCCTCCATCGCCAGCAGGCGCACGGTCGGCTCGGCCTCCACCACCAGCACCCGCCCGGTGCGGCCGTGGTCGAGCATGTCGCGCACCTTCTGGGACAAGGCCGCATAGGTGAACGGCTTGGCGATCATCTCGACCCCAGGGTCCAGCCGGCCGCCATGGACGATCGCGTCGCGCGTATAGCCGGACGTGTAGAGCACCTTGAGATCCGGCTCGCGCCCGCGCGCGATCTCGACCAGCTCGCGGCCGGACATTGCCGGCATGACGACGTCGGTGAACAACAGGTCGACCGGCCGCTCCTGCCGCTCCAGCAGACGCAGCGCCGACGGACCGTCATGGGCTTCGAGCACCCGGTAGCCGAGCTCGCGCAGGCATTCGACCGTATAGGCGCGGACATCGTCGTCATCCTCGACCACCAGGATCGTCTCGGCTTCGCGGCTGACCTCGAGCCCGCTGGTCAGCGACGGCTCGTCGGCAACACCGGCATCGTTCATCAGCCGCGGCAGGTAGATCTTGACCGTGGTGCCTTGGCCGAGCTCGGAATAGATCTTCACGTGCCCGCCCGACTGCTTGACGAAGCCGTAGACCATCGAGAGGCCGAGGCCGGTGCCCTTGCCGACCTCCTTGGTGGTGAAGAAGGGCTCGAACACGCGATCGATGGTCTCGCGCGTCATGCCCTCGCCGGTGTCGGTCACGGCGATCACGACATATTGGCCGGGCGCGACCTCGGCATGCTGGGCGCTATATTCCTCGTCGAGCCGGGCATTGGTGGTCTCGATGGTGAGCTGACCCCCGTCCGGCATCGCGTCGCGGGCGTTGACGGCAAGGTTCAGGACCGCGCTTTCCAGCTGATTGGGATCGGCCTCGACGCGCCAAAGGCCGGGCGAGGTGACGATCTCCAGCTGGACGATCTCGCCGAGCGCGCGGTTGAGAAGATCGGACATGCCGATGACCAGCTTGTCGACATCGAGCGGCTTGGGCGCGAGCGGCTGGCGGCGCGAGAAAGCGAGCAGGCGCTGGGTCAGCGAGGCCGCGCGTTCGGCGCCCTTCATCGCGTTGTCGAGGGCGCGGCGGGCGCGCGGATCGGGCGCGCCGGCGGCGTCGAGCGCGCGCCTGGCCATGTCGATATTGCCGGTGACCACGGTCAGCAGATTGTTGAAATCGTGGGCGATGCCGCCGGTCAGTTGGCCGACGCTCTCCATCTTCTGACTCTGGCGGAGCGCCTCCTGGGCGCGGGCAAGCTCCTCCGCAGCCTGCTTCTCGGCCTCGATGTCGCGGGCGACGGCATGGATGAACTGCGCATCCGGCACCGCCGTCCACGACAGCCAGGCGTAGGAACCGTCCCGACGCCGGTAGCGATTTTCGAACCTGAGGGTGGTCAGGCCCTCGGAGAGGCGTCCGGCTTCGGCGAGCGTCGCCGCCTGGTCGTCGGGGTGGACCAGATCGAGGAAGGAGCGCCCGAGCAGCTCGTCTTCCGCCCAGCCGAGCAAGGTGGTCCAGGCCGGATTGACCGCGGAGATGGTCGCATCGAAGCTCGCCACCAGCATCAGATCGGTCGACAGCCGCCACATCCGGTCGCGATCAGCGGTGCGCTCCTCGACGCGCTGCTCGAGCGTCTCGGTCATCGTCCGCAGGGCATCGCGGGTGACCCGGAGATCGTGAATGTCGGTGCAGGTGCCGTACCAGCGGGTGATCCCGCCGGCGGCGTCGCGCACCGGCTGGGCGCGGCCGAGCACCCAGCGATAGGCGCCCGAGCGGTGCCGCAGGCGATATTCGATATGATAGGGTTCGCCGGTCCGGAGCGAATGCTGCCACACCGCCCAGGCGCGGTCCTGATCGTCGGGGTGGAAGATGCCGTTCCAGCCGTCGCCCTCGGTGGTGCCGTCGGGAACGCCGGTATATTCGTACCAGCGGCTGTTGAAATAATCGTGATAGCCGTCCGGCCGTGTCGACCAGATCATCTGATCGATCGAATCGGCGACCGCCTGCAGCCGCGCCTCGCTTTCCTTGAGCGCGGTCTCGATCGCCTTGCGCTCGCTGAGATCGAACATCGCACCGATCATTCGGCAGGCCTTGCCGGCCGCATTGCGCAGCACGGCGCCGCGGTCGAGGATATCGGCATAGCTGCCGTCGGCGCGGCGGAAACGGTATTCGCCGCTCCAGGTGTCGGCGGCGCCGTCGATCACCTGGTGGATGCCCTCGACCACCCGGGCGCGATCGTCGGGGTGGATCATCTCCTTCCACCAGCCTCCACGCGTTCCGACCGCGTCCGCCGCATAGCCGAACAGGGTCTCCACCGCCTCGTTCCAGCGGACATGATCGGTGGCGAGATCCCAATCCCAGATCGCGTCGTTGGTCGCCTGCGCGACCAGGCGGTAGCGATCCTCCGCTTCGTCGATCGCGGCATCCCGGGCGCGCTCGGCAGCGACGTTGCGTGCCTCGATGATCGTGCCGATCGGCTCGCCGGCATCGTTCCGGATCGGCGAGGCGGTGAACGCGACCGGGTAGAAGCTGCCGTCCTTGTGAACGAAGATCTCCTCCCCCTGAGTCCGGTTGCGTTCCGGAAAGGCGCGGTCGATCGGGCAGTCCTCGATCGGGTACGGGCGCCCATCGGGATGCAGGTAGTGGACAACCTCGTGGAGCGTGCGGCCCTTGACCTCGGCAAGCGCATAGCCGGTCAGCGCCTCGGCGGCCCGGTTCATGAACACGCATTCCTGCCGCTCGTCCATGACGAACAAGGCCATCTGGGTATTGTCGATGATCGCATCGAGGTGTCGGGACGGATCGAGCAGGCGGGAAGGCTGGGCGAGCATGTTCGCTTTCGCGTCAGAAGAAAGGATCGGATTGAGCAGGCGGAGGTGGCGTCCGCCGCGTCCGTCTCGCCGAAGGGGAGCGGCCGGTGCGGGGCGCGGTCACGCGGCAGATAGGGACTGGCGTCGCAGGTGCAAAGATGCAGCAAGGAGAGTGGCTCTGGCGGAGCCGCTTGGCCACGTCGGACGCTCGGGCCAACCGCGTCCGCGTGGCATTCATGGGCTAGCCCGCCCGAGCCCTATATGGCTTATCATCTCTAGAAGGTCCCCTTCGTCCCGCCCAACGCACGGCCTGCCGACAGGGATGCAACCTTTCGCTGGATCCGCAGGGTGCGGGGTGTTTAGCACGGGCTCGCAACGACTCGCAGGAACGTTGAAAGCCACGGGACATGCACTATCTTCTTGATATGCAAAAACTAATCCGGCTTGCCGCGCTGGCGCTCACTGCGCTTCTCGCTACACCGTCGCTCGCCCAGAGCATGGCCGAAGGCCAGAACAAGGCGGATTACCTTGCCTGGCTGGCCCGCGATCCCGGCGCCCGCGCCGAGGTGCTGTCATTCAAATCCTTCCTTGAAGCCGCCGGCGTCGAGGATGTCGTGCCGACCTGGCAGCTGGTCCGCACCGCAAGCGACTGGCGTGAATGCAGCGGGCCTCGGTTCGAGGTCGCGCCCACCAACGAGTGGGTCCACATCTCCGAGACGCTCGAATTCGTCAAAGCCCATGTCGAGCCGGTAATCGGCCGTGTCGAGGCGCTGTCCGGCTTCCGTAACGAGGCGCTGAACGAGTGCGCGGGCGGCGCCAAGGCGAGCGCGCACCGCCATTTCTATGCCCTCGATCTCACCCCTGCGACCGAACTGTCGCGCAGCGCGATGATCCGCAGCATCTGCAAGATCCATCAATATCGCGGCCCCGATTACGGGATCGGCCTTGGTTTCTATTCGGGCCGTCGCTTTCACGTCGACTCGAAGGGGTTCCGGATGTGGGGCGCCAACGGCAAGGGCGCGACCAGCCCCTGCGTCACCGGCAATTACGCCTGAGCCCGTCCGCCTCCGCCTGACCGGCCGCCGGTGGCATGAGGCTGCCGTGCGGCTGCCGGCGACTTTGCGAAGCGCCGCCAATTGAAGCCGCGTTTCCTGCGACTGCCGTGCACGCCTTTCAGGGGGCGATGCCAAGCCCGTCGCCGGCCTTGCCTGCCGCGAGCCGGCGCAGCACCTTTCCGCTCGGGAACGCGATCTCCGCGACCTGATCCCGGCCGGTCTCCGCGACGTAGAGCCGGGTGCCGTCCGCCGAGAACAGGATCGTCACCTGCTGGGCGTCGGCGGTGCCGCTGACCGGGACGCTGCGCACCTTCTTTCGGGTCCTGGCGTCGATCAGGGTGAGGCTTCCGGCCTCGAGATCCGAGGTCACCACCCATTTGCCGTCGGGGCTCACCGCCACCCGGATCGGCCGTCCGCCGGTCGCGACGGTGGCGAGCGGATCGTGCACCGCGGCCGAGGTCGAGAAGGCCTGGACCCGCGCGCCCTTGTTGTCGCCGACCCACAGGATCTTGCCGTCGCGGCTGAGCGCGATCGCTTCGGGCTCTCCCCCGACCGGGATGTCGCGGAGCTTGCGGCCGGCCTTGAGATCGATGACGCTGACCGAGCCGGAGCGCATGTTGGCGGTGTAGGCGCGCTGCCCGTCGGCGCTGACCGCGACCATGTGGGTCGCCTCCTGCGCGGTCGGGATCGTCCGGACGGCATCGCCGTTGCGTGTGTCGACGATGGTGAGGCTGCGGCTGCGCTCCGTGGTCGCGATCAGGCGGCCGTCGGCAAGCCAGACGAGGCCGTGCGGCCCGGCATTGGGCGCAAGATCGATCGTCCGGACCCTGGTGCGCGCAGCGACGTCGAAAATGTCGATCGACGCTGCGCCATAGGCGACCACCGCCGCCTGCCTGCCGTCGGGCGAGAGCGCGATTTCGTGCGGCATCCGGCCGGTCGCGGCGCGGCCGAGCTCCTTGCCGGTGGCGAGATCGACGAAGCTCAAACTGTCCTCGCCCTTGTTGCCGACGAGCAGCGTTTCCGCTGCGGCCGGCATGGCGGTGGTGACGAGCAGGGCGGCGAGGGCGAGCAGCTTCATCGGCATGTCCTTCGAAAGAGGCGCCACCCTATCGTCGCGCAGGCCGGCGCGGGAGAGGGGATATTTTCTCCTGTTCGTGCTGGCGTCCGGTCCGGGGCGGTTCCCTGGGCGCTCGCGGGCGGCATCCGCGCAGTGTGAATCGATGGGCGCTCGGCGCTGGGTATGCGGTGGCGGTGGCGTGATAGCGCAATCCTGATGCGGACGCATTGTAAGCTCCCAAGCTCTGATGACGATGCCCTCGCTTCGCCACGAAGGCCGTGCCGCGGGTTGCGCCGCTTTCTGACGCGAAGGCGCGAAGGACGCGAAGAGCGCGAAGGGTGCGTTTCATACAATTGCGTCGATCCGTCGGCGCACGGGGCATGACGGTGTTGGTGGCAAGAGAAGGACTGTCCGAATGCTCACGGCGGTCGTCCGGATCGGCTTCGCGATCATCGCGTGCTTCGCGTCGACAAGCGGCTTCGGAGGCTTGGTGCCGAGGAAGAAGGGCCACCCATGCGGCGCCTCCTTAGGACCGCACGGGATGCGGTCCAGGCGCCACATCCTCCACGAAGTCGTGGATGGGAGATGGGGATCGCACGTGCCGTCCGGTCTCACGTCTTTGGCTTGGGCGCGATGTGCCCGATGCAGCGGCACGGCGCTGGGTCTTGCGGCAGGCACCGATCCGGTACCGGCCCACAATCTTTGGATTCTGCCGCCACCCCTGCTAGGGGCAGCGCCGAACCCTTCCCGAAAAGACCGATGACCGACCTCAGCAAGCTCCGCAATTTTTCCATCATCGCCCATATCGACCATGGCAAGTCGACTCTCGCCGATCGCCTGATCCAGCGCACCGGCGGGCTCACCGAGCGCGAGATGTCGAGCCAGGTGCTCGACAATATGGACATCGAGAAGGAGCGCGGGATCACGATCAAGGCGCAGACCGTGCGCCTCGATTACACCGCCAAGGACGGCGAGACCTATGTCCTCAATCTGATGGACACGCCGGGCCACGTCGACTTCGCCTATGAGGTCAGCCGCAGCCTCGCCGCCTGCGAGGGCGCCTTGCTGGTCGTCGACGCCGCCCAGGGCGTCGAGGCGCAGACGCTCGCCAACGTCTATCAGTCGATCGAGCATGATCATGAGATCGTGCCGGTGATCAACAAGGTCGATCTGCCCTCGGCCGATCCCGACAAGGTCAAGAAGGAGATCGAGGACATCGTCGGGCTCCCGGCAGACGATGCCGTGCTCGCCTCGGCCAAGACCGGCATCGGCATCGACGAGGTGCTGGAAGCGATCGTCACCCGCATCCCGCCGCCCAAGGGCGACCGCGACGCGCCGCTGAAGGCGATGCTCGTCGACAGCTGGTACGATCCCTATCTCGGCGTCGTCATCCTGATCCGCGTCATCGACGGCGCGATCAAGAAGGGCCAGAACGTCAAGTTCATGGCCGGCGGCACCACCCACCTCGTCGACCGCGTCGGCGCCTTCCGCCCCAAGATCGAGCAATTGCCCGAATTGGGCCCGGGCGAGATCGGCTTCATCACCGCCCAGATCAAGGACATCTCGGAGACCCGCGTCGGCGACACGATCACCGACGTCCGCCGCCCCGCGACCGAGGCGCTGCCGGGCTTCAAGGAAGTCCAGCCGGTGGTGTTCTGCGGCCTGTTCCCGGTCGATGCCGCCGATTTCGAGAAATTGCGCGAGTCGATCTCCAAGCTGCGGCTCAACGACGCCAGCTTCAGCTTCGAGATGGAGACGTCGGCCGCCCTCGGCTTCGGCTTCCGATGCGGATTCCTCGGCCTGCTCCACCTCGAGATCATCCAGGAGCGGCTGACCCGCGAATATGATCTCGACCTGATCACGACCGCGCCGAGCGTGGTCTACAAGATCCACCTCACCAAGGCGGCGGGCGAGGCGGAAGCGCGCACGATCGAGCTCCACAATCCCGCCGACATGCCCGATCCGAACCGGATCGCGAGCATCGAGGAGCCGTGGATCGAGGCGACGATCTACGTGCCCGACGAATATCTCGGCTCGATCCTCAAGCTCTGCCAGGACCGCCGCGGCATCCAGAAGAACCTCACCTATGTCGCCGGACGCGCCCAGCTCACCTACGAGCTGCCGCTGAACGAAGTGGTGTTCGATTTTTACGACCGGCTGAAGTCGATCAGCCGCGGTTATGCCTCGTTCGACTATCACCAGATCGGCCACCGCGAGGGCGACCTTGTCAAGATGAGCATCCTCGTCAACAACGAGCCGGTCGACGCTTTGTCGATGATCGTCCACCGCGTCGCCGCCGAGGCTCGCGGGCGCCACATGTGCGAGCGTCTGAAGGACCTGATCCCGCGCCACCTGTTCAAGATCCCGATCCAGGCGGCGATCGGCGGCAAGGTCATCGCCCGCGAGACGATCGCGGCGCTGCGCAAGGACGTCACCGCAAAATGCTATGGCGGCGACATCAGCCGCAAGCGCAAGCTTCTCGAGAAGCAGAAGGAAGGCAAGAAGAAGATGCGCGAGTACGGCTCGGTCAGCATCCCCCAGGAAGCCTTCATCGCCGCGCTGCGGATGGGCGAGGAGTAAGCGGTCGGCACCGTCGTCGTTGTAGAGCCTGATACACAGCTCGGGCCGGAGCTAAGAGCTCCGACCTAAGATGATCAGGCCCTTGTGCCGGGCGGGCCGGATCCCGACCACGCGGAGGCACGCCGCTGCTGTGCGACAGCGTTCAGCGTAAAATACGCGGAAAATACCCAAATGGCGGCGCCTTCGAACGGAGCCGCGGGCGAGGAGCGGAATGTTGGAGACCATCGCCTACAAGGTGCTGACGGCTGAGCAATTGACGGAGCTGCAGCGCGGCGGCTGGCGCGGTTCCGCGCTCGACCTGCAGGACGGCTTCATCCACCTGTCGGCGGCCGCCCAGCTGACCGAGACGGTGGACAAGCATTTCGCCGGCCGCAGCGACCTGGTCGTCGCCGCAATCGATCTCGCCGCGCTCGGCGCCGCAGTGCGCTGGGAGCAATCGCGCGGCGGCGCGCTGTTCCCGCATGTCTATGGCGATCTGCCGCCCTCCGCGGTCCTCGCCCATGCGCCGCTTGCCCGCAACGGCAGTGGCGAGGTGGTTCGCCCGGCCTGAGCAACTGCAAGTGGACGCGCTCCGCGCGTCCACTTGCAGGATGGGTGGAAGGCCTAGTGCTGTTTGGGCCTGTTCCTGGTCGGCGCCGGACGCGCGTGATGCCGCTGCGCCCTGGTGCGGCTCAAAAAAACAGGTGAAATACAGGCTTCACCTGCTGCTCTTGTCCGTCGGTGGTGGCCGGCGCGGTCACCGTCGGACGCCGATCGGCGTCCGGCCTCGCCGCCGCGGCCCCGCTGCCGTGCCGGCGCGGCAGACGGGGCCACGCCGTCTTCATTTCGTTCGGTCCGCGGCCTTCAAAGACGGGCAGGGCCCGGTGGCGACGGCGTTCGCATCCGGCTCGAACGCGCCGGGCGCAGCGGCAACAGGCGTCGGGCGTGCCCCGACGCCGGCCCCGCAGATCAGGTCAGGCGACCTCCCGCAGCCGCTGCGGCGCGCCGGCGGCCTTATCGTCCGCCGCGGCCGGCGTGCGCGCAGCGGCCCCGCTGCGGATCGATCTCACCGGCTGGGATCCTGCGCGCCGGGGAACGCGTGGACGCGCGGAACCGGGCAGCGACACGACGGAAGCGTGCCCCCGCGCGGAGACTACATTGCGTGCCGCGTCCGCCGACGGAGTTCCGGCCAATGCTCCGGTTCCGGCCTCCGCCGAATCCGCAAGACAGGGCGGATACAGCGTCTCTCCTGCGGACCTGCCCGGCAGGCGTGCGGCGGATCGGCGCTGGGCACGGTCCTCCACCGGGTCCGTGCAGGAGCCAAGGTCGTCAGAACGGGCAGGCGCGGCGCTGGCTGGGGCCGTTGGCGCGACGGCGCGGTTCGTGCGGCGCGGCGTGCTTTCGTCCGCAACAACAGGGGAAATACAGGCGGGCGCTGCCGCTTGCGTGGCATCGTCTTGGCGCTGCGGGGGAGCGGCCCGGGCCGCTCGGCGTGCGGTCTCGACGTCGCCGAGGCCGGGTTCGGGCCGCGCCTGCATCTGCCGTGGCGATACCCGCGCCTTGTGGGTCCCGGTCTGCAGGAGCCTGGTGTGGGCGGCGAGCACCGCCATCACCCTCTGCGCCGCGCTCGGGGTGATGTCGCCGACGCCCATTGCCGCGATCACGGCGGCGCCGGCGGCGACGGCGTCGGCGGCCGAGAGAACTTCCGGCATTTCGAAATCGACCGGCGCGTCTTTGGCGGGCGGGAACAACCGGGTGAAGCAGACCCGCATCGCCGCCCAGTCGCCGGCGAGCGCGCGATCGACCACCAAGCGCCCGATCGCCGCCGCCTCGCCCTCTTCGAGCAGATCATGCAGCACCGAGGCGCGATTGCGCGAGCCGCGCGGGCGCCCGGCCGGGTTGCCGCTTTGGCCTGGGAGAAACTGACCGCTCTCGGTGCGGGTGGCTCGATCGTGCATGTTCGATCTCCTGCAAGACGGCATCGCGGGCGGATCGTCGTCGTGGCGGCCGACTTGCACAGCGCGCTGTCTCATTCGTTCTTGCATTGTTCTATCTTCTTGCGCGTCCCGGTTCAAGAAGAAAGTTGCGAAAGGCGCATGTTTTCTGTCGCCGCTGTGTGACGGGCCCGCGTAAGCTGACGTTCGCCACTTGAAGAGGCGATCGCCCCGGGAACAGCCGGGGAGGTGGAAAGCGACATTCGGCTACTTCCAGTAACCAGCGCGCCAAGCTTCCCTCGTGCGCCGTGGCCTGCGACGTTTCCGCCACCATTCGAAAAGCACCGGAACAAGCAGGGTGATTGCCAGCACGATCGCGAGAGCGCTGGTCCCGATCCAAGTCCAAGCCACTGCCTTCAAGAATGGCCGATCACCGATGCCACGCCGCCGATTATGCCGGCCCATCCTAAAGGGACAGGATAGCACCAGCAATGGCGCGGCAACGAAATGAGAACCATCTCGGGAACAGGAAAAGAGCGGCGATCAAGATGGATGCTGCCAACCATTCCGCTGCTTCGTTCCAGTTCATGTGTGCGTTGGAGAAGCGGCGCTGATGGCTCATCGCCATCGCACTTCTGGTTCGCTAAAGAGTATCGTTCTTCAGGTCGGATTCCAAAGGGTATCCAGCTTCAAGCCAGCCGGTGATCCCGCCCTGGAGGGCAGCTACGCGGGAAAAACCAAGATCCCGGAGCGTGGCCGCCGCGAGGACGGAGATCTTCCCGAACTCGCAACAAGTCACAAGCCTGGCCGTGGGGTCTGGCAGTTCCGTGTTCACGCGAAGTTCCAGCTGGCCGCGCGGGAGGTGCCGTGCACCCGTAATATGTCCCGCCTCGAACGCCTCCTTCTCTCGGAGATCAAGTACCGTGAGCTCGCTCGGGTTGCTGTCCAGACGGCGGTGCAGCTCAGCCATCGCCATGAATGGCACTTTTCGGGCGGCTTCGGAGAGGAGCTGCGTTACGGTCTTGCCGCCGCTCATGTTGGTGCGCAGCGCTTCTGTCAGGTGGGTTGGAGCCGCAAGGTCGAGGTCGCGCATCATAGCCACGAAGTCGGCTCGATCGGGTTTCTGGAGCCGCTGGTTGCATGTGCGTTCGTGGCCGATAGTGGAGTTGGTCCTGCCCTTGTAGTCGTGCGCGGGATAGACAAGCGTGTCGTCAGGCAGCCGGAGAAGCTTCTCAAACAAGCTGTCGAACATTGCGTGCGGGTCGCCAGTCGGGAGATCGGTCCGACCTGTGCCTTCGATAAGAAGAGTGTCTCCGGTGAACACCCGGTCTTCCATGATCAGACACATCGAATCCGCAGTATGACCCGGTGTGTGCATCGCTGTCAGCTTCAGTGATCCAGCGACGAGCATGTCACCGTCGTCAAGCCGAAGGTCGGTATAGGCTGCCGAACTCAGCCGGTGCAGGACGATGGGCACGCCGAGGAGCCGGCCGAGTTCCTGGCTGCCGGAGAAATGGTCCGCATGCGTGTGCGTATCGACGACGTAGCGAAGAGTGAGACCATGATGCTGGAGCTGCCCGCGGTAGCGATCGACCAGGCTGAGTTCCGGATCGATGAGTATGGCGGCACATGAACTTTCGCACGCGAGGAGATAGGATCGGCAACCGCCCGCCGCGAAGGCTTCGAACAGCACGACCGGCTACCGCGGCTGAACGACGAGGCGAAGATAAGGGCGGGGCGTTTCCCAACCTTCGGGGTAGAGAGTCGCCGCTTCCTCATCGGACACAGACCCGGCGATTATCACCCGGTTGCCATCGCGCCAGTTGACCGGCGTGGCCACTCGATGCCGCGCCGTCAGCTGCAATGAGTCGATCGCGCGCAGGATCTCGTCAAAGTTGCGCCCAGTCGTCATCGGGTAGCTGAGCATCAGCTTTATGCGCTTGTCCGGACCGATGACAAAGACCGTGCGCACCGTTGCATTATCTGTCGCTGTACGACCGTCGGCGCTACCGTCGATCTCTTCAGGAAGCATATTGTAGAGTTTAGATACTACAAGATCGGTGTCGCCAATCATCGGGTAGTTTGGCGCAGTGCCCTGTGTTTCGGCGATGTCTTGGGCCCAGCGGGCATGACTTTCGACCGGGTCTACGCTCAGTCCGATGATCTTCACGCCCCGCCGGTCGAACTCAGGCTTCAGTTTGGCCATTTCTCCAAGCTCTGTCGTGCAGACGGGGGTAAAGTCCTTAGGGTGTGAGAAAAGGATCGCCCAGGAGTCGCCGATCCAATCATGGAAATCGATTACACCCTCGGTCGTGGTGGCGCTGAAATTCGGTGCAACTGAGTTGATGCGAAGATTCATCTAAATTTGCTCCGCGTTTGCGCGCGCCGTCTGTTTGGCGCTGTGCCGGCTTACGTTTGCGGGAAATCCGGGGCTATGCGATTCCGGCAGACAGGCAGGCGTATCATCCGCGATCATTGCGGATGCTCCGAACGGCGCTATTCTTGGCAGACATTCGGGAGCGGAGAGTGTCAGCCGTGCTGTCGGAACACAGCGGTGTTAAGATCAAACGATCGTTCTACGGCGAGTTTACAGATCCGGACCTTATGGCGTCGGCAATCGGCGGTCTGGATCGCCGCGCCCCTGGGCCTCGACCGATGAAGGCTCGCGCGGTGGACTTCCACGCCATGTTTGCGCGCGCGTCGCTCGGCGACGTCAGCCTCGGGGTCGGCAGTTTCGCGCAGGGGGAGCCCCAGCGTGCCGAGCTCAACGAAGGCCACACCTTCCTCTTCGCAACCGAGCCCGGTCTCGTCCGCCGCATGTCGGGGCGCGAGCTTAGCGGCAATCACATCATGCACTTCCGGCCCCACGCGGAAACGGTGGCGACATCTCCGGTGGGCATGGCCTGGGCATTCGCCATCCTGATCGTGCCCGGCGAGGTACTCTCTACGCATGCTCCAGCACTGGCAGGCTTCGACCTCGAGGGCGCGTTACCGAATGACCGGATATTCGCTGTTCAGCGCCGTCCTTTGTCCCGGCTGATCGCGCTTACCAATGACGCAGCCCGGATCACCCGCGACGTGCCCTGGATCATCGAGGCCGCGGAGCCCGCGCGGGCGCTTGCGGGCACGCTGCTCGAGGCGCTGCTGTTGTGCCTTGCACGCGCCGAGCTGCGTCATCACCGTGGGGCGCCCTGGCGTCATCGCCAGATCGTCGAGAGCTTCGAACGACTGCTCGACGAGCGGCCCGAGGAACTGCTGTCCCTTCCGGCGATCTGTGCCGCGTTGGGAGTGCCCGAGCGGACCTTGAATCTCGCCTGTCAGGAATTCCTTGGTGAGAGCGCGGTGCGCTACGCGCGGGGGCGGCGGCTCGATCGGGTGCGCCTTACTCTGCTGTCGTCCGATCCCGAGACGACCCATGTGACGGCAGTCGCGATGCAATATGGTTTCTGGGAGCTCGGCCGTTTTGCGGGCGCCTATCGCCTGCGCTTCGGGGAACGTCCTTCGGAGACCTTGCGGCGCGGACGCTGAGCCGTTGAAGCTCCAAACCGGACGCTTGTCTGCCGGAACTGCATAGCCGCCCCGCCGGACCCCGCCTTATGCGCGGAGGCTCTGAAGAGGGGTCCTTATCATGCGCGCAGCCATCCATCGCAAAAAGCGGCAGTCTATCTTGCCAGCATACACGTCGGCCTCCCTGACGGCGCTGGCGGTTGCGCTCGCCGTGGGTGCGGTGCCGGTTGCGCAAGCGCAGCAAATCACCCGCGGCGGCGGCAATTCTGCGGGCGGGATTGCAGGCGGCGGCGGGGGCCGCGGGGGCGGCGGGGGCGACGGCGGCGTGAGTAGGGGGGGCGCTGGTGGCTCGGCAGCAACCACGCCGGACGGATTGGCGCAAGCCGGGAGCAATGGCACGAACCCCACGAACGGGGCGCCGGGCGGTCCCGCGGGAACCCCGAATGACATATCGGCGGGCGGCGGCGGCGGCGGCGGCGGCCGCCGCCTGGGGCCCGACCCCCAATCTGGCACGGGCGGCGCCGGCGGCGCCGGCGGCCACATGGAAGCGAGGACCGGCGCTTTCTCCTTGAGCGCGGATCATCTTGGTTCGACCGGTGGCAACGGAGTCGGCGGCAACGGCGGCAGCGGCGGCGGCGGCGGCGGCAGCGGTGGCCTGGTGCTGACGGGTTTCGAAGTCAACGTGGAAACTGCCGGGCGCGCGGTGACCGGTGGCACCGGCGGAAAAAGCACTTCCGTCGGTGGCGCTAGCATCGTGGGAGTCGCCGGTGGCGGCGGTGCAGGACTGGTGCTGCTGCAAGGGGGCGCGCTGACGATCTCTGGCGGCTCGGCTATCGCTGGTGGAGCTGGCGGCACTCTTGCGGATTACGGCGGCGGCGGGGGCGCGGGCCTCTTCCTCTATGCAGGCGGCACTCTGGTCAACCAGACCGGGAGTATTCTGGGTGGAAACGGCGGGGGCATAATTCTGGGTATGCACATGGGGGGCGATGGTGGCGCCGGGGTACTCAGCAACCTTGGCACGATCGCGAACCAGGCGGTGATCAAAGGAGGCGACGGAGGCGTTGCCATGTATATCGGCGGGGCCGGCGGCATCGGTGCAGTCGCGTGGGGCGGCAGCATCGACAATGCTGCAAGCGGCGTCATCTCGGGCGGCCAGGGTGCCACCATACGAAATGCTGGCGAGACGAGCAAACCCGGCGTCGGCGGCGCCGGCATCCTGTTCCGCGATGGTCAATCGGCCAGCCTGATCAATTCCGGCACCATCGCAGGGGGCGCGGCGGGAGCAACTCCTTACGGCGACAATGTCGTCGGCGCCGGCGGCGTGGGTGTCACGGGCGCCGCAACCGGCAACATCTCGATCATCAATTCCGGAACGATCACCGGCGGGCTGAACAGCCGGAACGCAGTGCGATCCGACGCGATCGCGCTGTTCGGCAGCGGAAACCGAGTCGAATTGCGCGCGGGTTCGACAATCGACGGCAACGTCGTCGTGTCGGGCGGGAGCGACAATGCGCTGGTGCTCGGCGGTTCCGCTGGTTCCAGCTTGGACGTGTCGCTGGTCGGGGAGCTTGGACAATATCGCGGCTTCGACCGGTTCGAGAAAATCGGGGCTAGCAACTGGACGCTGACCGGAACGGGCGATCAGGACTGGTCGATCACGAGCGGGTCGCTGAAGGGCGACACCAACAGCCTCGGCGGGGATCTCAGCTTCGGGACCAGTGACGGCGATCGCGACGCCATCTTCGATCAGGCCTTTGACGGCACTTACGGCGGAATCCTCTCCGGCGACGGCGTGGTCATCAAAACCGGCACCGGTGCGATGACGATGACGGGTGTCCCAGCGCCCGGCGACACGTTCACCGGCCTGGTGCAGGTGGATAGCGGCGCCCTGGTACTGAACGGCACGGTCGGCGATCGTGCGGGCAAGACGGCCCAACTCCGCGTCGAGGCTGGCGCAATGCTGGGAGGCAGCGGAACATTCCTCGGCAACGTCACCGTTGCCGACGGGGGCATCGTCGGCCCCGGTAGCAGCCCGGGAACGCTCACGATCGCAGGCAATTACACGCTGGGGGCAGGGACTGTCCTCAGATATGAGCTCGGCCAACCCGGTGTGGTGGGAAGCGGGACCAATGACCTCATCGTCGTCGGCGGGAATCTCACGCTCGACGGCAGTCTGGAGGTGACCGCACTGCCCGATTTCGGCGCCGGCTATTATCGCCTGATCGATTATGCCGGTACGCTGACCGACAACGAGCTGGCGGTGGGCACGACGCCGGCGGGCTTCACCGGCACGGTGCAGACGGGAATAGCCGGACAGGTCAACATCCTGTTCAACGATGGCGCGCAGCGGGTACAATATTGGGACGGCGCCGACGCAACCGGCAGCTCCGCGGCTGTGAATGGCGACGGTGGTACCGGCGTGTGGCGCGCCGCCGGCACCAACTGGACCGCAGCGAGCGGCTTCGGAGTCAATGACGGCTGGGCGGGGCAGGCAGGCGTCTTCGCGGGCGTCGCTGGCGGCACGGTAACCGTAGAGGGTACGCAGAGCTTCCAGCGCCTGCGGTTCGATACCGCAGGCTATGTGCTGGAAGGCGGAGCGCTCGCGACCACCGGCGGCTTCTCGATCATCGAGGTGAACGCGGCCACGACGATCAACACAGCCATCGCGGGTGGTGCCGGTCTCACCAAGACGGGTGCAGGCGCGCTGACCATGGGCGGCGCGAACAGCTACAGCGGCCGCACCACCGTAAGCGCGGGGAGCCTGTCGCTTGCCACGGGCGGGCAGATTGCGGGCGGGCTGCACAACGAGGCGTCGTTCTCGAACGCGGGCACAGTTGATGGCTTGGTGACCAACGTCGGCACTCTCTCTTCCACCGGAACGCTGAACGGCACCCTTATCAACCAGGGCGTCGCCGATCTCTCTGGCCAGGTGCAGGGCCGGATCGAGAATCACGGTACGATCGCGCTCACGGGCGCGTTGTCGGGTGTCACGCGCCTGAGCCAGGGGGAGCTTGGCAGCCTGGACGTCGCAGGGTTCGAGATGCGGCTCGATGTGCTGGATGGCCAAGGCAGCGTCGCCATGGGCGGTGGAAAGCTGGTGATCGGCTCGTCAGGGCGCAGTTCCGAATTTGCCGGCACGATCGCCGGTGGCGGCACCGTGACGATCGCCGGGGGCAGCTTCCAGGGCACCGGAACGATCGACGCGACTATGGTCGTTGCCGACGGCGCCCATCTGAACGGCGTTCAAGGCACCACATTATCGGTGGGCTCGCTGATGCTAGCAGCGGGATCGCAGCTCGATGTGACGCTCGGCACGCCCTCGACCGCCCCGTTGTTCGACATCGATCGGAACCTCACGCTCGACGGGGTGATAAATGTAAGCGCCAGTCCTGCGTTCGGCGTAGGCGTCTATCGGCTTTTCGACTATGGAGGCGCCCTCACCGACAATGGCCTCGAACTCGGCGCCGTAAGCGGCGCTACCGGCTACCAGCTTTCGATTCAGGGTGGTGCCGGGCGCGTCAATCTAGTGAACACCGCAGGGGCCACGCTCGCATTCTGGGACGGCGGCGCTGTCGGCTTCCACAACAATGGCGCGGTCGACGGCGGAAGCGGCACCTGGAGCACCGGCGGCGCCAACTGGACGACGGTGGATGGCGGCGTGAACAGCGCGATGACGCCGCAGCCGGGTTTCGCCGTGTTCCAGCGAAGCGGCGGCACTGTCACGATCGACGACACCGCAGGTCAGGTCTCTGCGACCGGCATGCAGTTCGCGACGAATGGCTATACACTCGAGGGCAGCCCTATCGCGCTCGCCGGCGAGCGTGCAGTGATCCGAGTCGGTGACGGCAGTGCAGCAGGCGCAGGCATGCGCGCGACGATCGCAGCCTCGCTGAGCGGACAGGCGGCGCTGGTCAAATTAGATCTGGGCACGCTCGTCCTCAGCGGAGCCAATAGCTACACCGGGGATACCATCATCAGTGATGGAGCCCTGTCGCTCTCCGCAGGGGGGGTGATTGCCGGAGCGGTCCGGAACGACGCCAGCTTCTCGAATGCCGGCACCGTGAACGGACCGGTAACCAACGCCGGGACCTTCGCTTCGACCGGCACTCTCGATGGCAGCCTCGTCAACCAGGGCGCCGCCAACCTCGCCGGGCAGCTTCGGGGCAGTATCGAGAACAACGGCACGGTGGCGCTCACGGGCGCGCTGTCCGGCGTCACGCGCCTGTACCAGGCGACGGGTGCCAGCCTCGATGCGGCCGGGTTCGATTTGGCGCTCGACGCGCTCGACGGCGGCGGCAGCATTGCGCTGGGCGGCGGAACGCTGGCGATCGGCGCGGCCGGCACCAGCTCGACGTTTGGCGGCACGATCACTGGTGGCGGCACCGTCACGATCGCCGCGGGCATCTTCCAGGGCACCGGAACGATCGACGGGGCAGTGGTCGTCGCCGACGGCGCCCATCTCAATGGCATCGAGGGCAGCAGCCTGTCGATCGGCGCCCTGAGGCTCGGCGCGGGATCGCAACTCGATGTGACCCTTGGAGCACCTTCGGGTGTTGCTCTGTTCGACATCGGCGGGGACCTCACGCTCGACGGCACGGTGAATGTGAGCGCCGGCCCTGCCTTCGGCGCCGGCATCTATCGCCTGCTCGACTATCGAGGTGCGCTCACCGACAATGGGCTGGAACTCGGCGCTGTGACGGGGGCGTCTGGTGCCGGCCTTTCGGTTCAGAGCGGTGCCGGACACGTCAATCTAGTGAACACCGCAGGAGTGACGCTCGCATTCTGGGACGGCGGCGCTGCCGCTATCCACAACAATGGGGCGGTCGACGGCGGAAGCGGCACCTGGAGCACCGGCGGCGCCAACTGGACCACGGTGGATGGCGGCGTGAACAGCGCGATGACGCCGCAACCGGGCTTTGCCGTGTTCCAGGGAAGCCCCGGCACGGTGAAGATCGACAATACCGCGGGCCAGGTCACCGCGACCGGCATGCAGTTCGCGGCGGATGGCTATACACTCGAGGGAGGCCCTATTGCGCTCGCCGGCGAGCGTGCGGTGATCCGCGTCGGCGACGGCAGCGCGGCAGGCGCCGGCATGCGCGCGACGCTCGCAGCCTCGCTGACCGGGCAGGCGGCGCTGGTCAAATCCGACCTGGGCACGCTCGTCCTCAGCGGAGCCAACAGCTACACCGGCGGCACCCTCGTGGAGGCAGGCACCCTCGTTGGTGATCTTAATTCTTTGCACGGCGACATCGCCAATAATTCAACGCTGGTGTTCGATGTTGCCGCGAACGGGACCTTCGGCGGGTCGGTCACCGGCGCCGGTGCGACGATCAAGTCGGGCGCCGGAGCTCTGACGCTTGCCGGTGCGAATGCTACGAACTGGCAGGTCTCCGCGGGGAGCCTGATCACCACCTCCAAGCTTTTTGCGGGCAACGTGGATCTGAAGGCGGGGGCCGCCCTCGTGTTCGATCAAGCCGCAGCGGGGACTTATTCCGGAACCATTGTCGGCAACGGAACAATCGCCGTACGTGGTGGCGGGTCGATAGCGTTCACCGGCAATGGCTCGGCTTTCCTCGGCACGACGAATGTCGCCGGGGGGCAGCTGCTATCGATCAACGGCACTCTGGGCGGAATGCTCGACATTGCTGCGGCGGCTCGCCTGCAAGGTAGCGGAACGGCCGGGTCGGCCAACGTCACAGGAACGATCGCGCCCGGCAATTCGATCGGCACGCTCACCTTCAGCGGCAATCTGGCGCTTGCGCCCGGCAGCGTCTACGAGGTGGAGGCAGACGCGTCCGGCGCGAGCGACCGCATCATCGTCGGCGGCACTGCGTCGATCGGAAGCAATGCGGCCGTCAACGTGCTTGCCGCAGACGGGAACTACGCGCCCAAAACCAGTTATACGATATTGACCGCAGGCCAAGGCGTCACCGGCACGTTCGCATCCGTCACGTCCAACCTCGCCTTCCTCACCCCAACGCTGGACTATTCAGCCAATGCGGTGACTCTCAATCTGCGTCGCAACAGTGTCGACTTCGCCACGGTTGGCGAGACCCATAATCAGATCGAAATCGCCCCAGCCGTCGAGGCGCTCGGCCCGGGCAGTGACGTGTACGACGCCGTGATTGCGCTCACGGCATCCGAAGCCCGAGATGCCTTCGATCAGCTTTCAGGTTCGGGGCATGCCAGCGTTCGCAGCCAATTGCTCGAAGACAGCCGTTTCGTGCGGGACGCGATGGTTGCCCGCGAAGGCGTGGTGCGTGGTGCCGGCATGACGTTATGGGGTCGCGTGCTGGGAAGCTGGGCCACAAGCAAGGTTAACCGCGACGCGCCTGGCTACGAGCGTGATCTCGAAGGATTGCTGACCGGCTTCGATGGGGGGCTGGGCGAGAACCTGCGGGCCGGGGTGGCGCTTGGCTACTCGAAGTCGGACATTCATGGGAAGAGTGGTCGCCACGAGATCCAATCCTATCATGCCGGCGGGTACCTTATGGGCACCTTCGGAGCATTCTCACTCGCGGTTGGAGGTGCTTATGCTTGGAATGAGGTTCAGGCGTCGCGTCGGGTGGCGTTCGGAACCTTCGAGCAGACGATATCGGGTGACTATAGTGCGCGCACCTTGCAGACGTTCGGCGAAGCAGCGTTCAAAGGCGAGCTTGGCGGCATCATCCTCCAACCGTTTCTAAGCCTCGCGCATGTCCGTTTGTTTGACGCAGAGATCCGTGAACAGGGCGGCGGCGCGGCGCTGCGCGGCGGCAAGAGCACTGCCCGGGTGACCTGGGGCAATCTCGGAATTCGGACGAAAGCCGATATCGGTCTGAACGGCCTTGGCCTGCGCTTTGCCGGTTCAGTCGCCCTCCGTCACGCCTTCGGCGATCGTTCGCCGGACGTCGATCTTGCACTCACGGGCGGATCGACTTTCAGCGTCATCGGCGCTGGCATCGAGCGGAACAGCATCGCGATCGATGGAGGCTTAGAGGCGGACCTCACTCAAAATCTGGTGGTGAGCATCAGCTACACGGGCAATCATGGGAAGAGGATCAACGACCATGGCGCACGCGCGTCTCTCGCTTGGCGCTTCTAGATCGCAGCCCCATGACTGCCTCACCGCGCGCAGAACTTCAAGGCGCGGCGCAGCGAACATGCTCCGATTGTCGCGGGCGACGAAACGGTCCAGACCGCCATGAACAGTCTTACTTCTGGCGTCTATCATGGCCGTGGTTTCGGCGAGATACTCGATGAGCGCAATGTCTCCTATGGGTCGATCCGCGCTGTAGCGCCATGATCCTGCCTCTGGCGGCGCGACCGTCAGGCTGCCTGGCGAAAGCGGACGTAGCCCGGGGCGCCGCCGGCTCCGGACCGGAAGAGCTGAATCGAGTGGGAATACGACGTTCGGCTAAAGGCAGCCCGCCTCCAGAACCAAGCCGAGGTTAGAGAAGATACCGAATGTATAGACCTGCGCAGATGTTTGCTATCATCTGGAAATTATTTGCGACAGCTGGGTTGCTAGTTTTCTGTGTTATTTTTCTGATCTGGTTGTCAAGCGAAGGTCGTGCGCTAGCTGTCTCAGGATCAACGATTTCTATATTTTCTGTTGTGTCAAAAAGACGGCAACATATCTTAGGCTTCTGTCAGTCTTGCTAGGAGCGATGATAATCGGCTGCGCGGACGTTTCTGCAGGATCCGCTTGTGTCGCGGACCCGGCGCTCTGCGTCGGCCACGCCAATCCCCTTCAGGAATACTTTCTTAGGGGCGCTTCCGTGACGATCATCGTATTTCTGGCATTCTCGGGTGCGATCTGTTTGGAGCGCATCGCAGTGCGAGCGCAGGCTTCTGCAAAGACATCCGATCACTGAGACGCTATAAACAGGGACCGACTTCGATGGCAGCGACGCAGCGCGACCATCGTAGGATCTCAGGTCACCGGGACGATCACCGATGACGACGCACGTCGGCGCGCGAGGGATCGAGCTTGTAGAAGCCCGTAGACTTCACCCCTGACGGGCTGGGCGCAACACGACGTGATCCCCCGCTTTCTCCTCCAGTTTGAGCTAGCGTCGACTCCTTGCGAATACGAGCAAGCTGTAGCGAGACATAGAAAGACACTGCGGAGTTGACGGTGAGTAACCTCCAAGTTGAACCTCAGACGCGCACCACAGAAATGTCGGAAAAGGGTTGCAGCCGCTATAGGAGCTCCCGCATCCTCAACGACGCACGATGGTCGGTCTATTGCGCGCAACCGGACGTTCGCCGTCGCGGCCGCCGACAACGTCGGGAACAGCCGGGGAGGGTGGAAAGGCGACATAGCCGCGAGACCCGTTCATGATTATGCGAGGGATCCAGGACTGGGAGAATGGTTGTTAGGGAGCCGCCAAGATGGACGAAGCTGTACTAGTAGGATTTGCGACGGAGGCGATCATCATGACGTGCGCTGTTTTGGTTGCGGCGCTCGCGGGGCGGCGATGGAACGTCCTTACCGGCCTAGTCGCGGGTGTTTCCGTCGGGATCATACTTTGGTGGATCTCATTCTACGGCTGGGGCCTTTGGTTTATTTTCTCCTAACATTCTAGATAATGGCGCAGCTGCAATGGACGGACCCATGCCGATCGACGTCACTAGCTTCTCCTCCGAAGACCATCGAGATCATGATATGATGATGGTGGAGGCGGCTCCACCCATCGGGAGCATGAGCCCTGGACAACGAAGAGGCGGCTGCGATCGTCCCGGACGCAGACTGGCACCACCATCTTCTTGCCGTTGGTGGCCAATAGCCGATCACTTCGGGAACCTCCTTTCGCAACCCACAACTTGCGCTGTCACTCGTCAATGACCGTCTTGCGTCGCGAGCCGACCAACCGTGTCGATCCGGCGCACGCCAGCATCGATGTCAGGCTGTCGCGCAATTCCGGACATTGGCCGAGCCGCTCTTCGATTCCCGCCGGAACAGCCGGCCAGGGTCGAAAAGCGACATCGTATCAGAATGCAGGTTCGCTCCCGTCCCCGAGGTGTAGCTGTCCTGCCCGAACTGTGAACCACAGAGCGGGATCGGTCCGGCGATCCACAAGGTGCCACTGAGGCTGGCCTTCAGTCGTTGAGAACGAGAGGAAGTGGGTGTCATCCTCGGTTACAAGTTCAACCTCAGGCAACCTGCTGAACAGCGCTAAGCCCTTGACACGTCTGTCGCGGAGCCGAGCCAGGCTTCCCTCCCAAATCTCCTCGTCGCTCCAACTACCGCAGAGGATGCCGGTCTCGTCTTCGATCCGCCAACTCCACTTCACGCCGAGCGAGACCTCTCCCTTAGGATGACCAGGAGAGCCATCGCGATTTGCCCTCGGCGTAAGCTTGCCAAACTCAATGAAGACCGCAGACCCGTAACCGCGCCACACGTAGCTTACGGGCTGGCCGGATAGGCTGTTTGCCAGCGCGTAAAATGATGAGGTTGCTTCCATGATGCATGACTGCCTTATGAGCGCAAGGGCAGCAATGGGTCGGACCCGGTCTAACGTCCCGAACCGGCGTGCGCCGGCGGCGAACGTCAGGCTGCGGCGCGAGAGCGGACGTTCGCGGACGGGCGTCAGTTGCCGGCGGGAACAGCCGGGGAGGGTGGTTAGCTGGCCTCGGAGCAGCGACGCTGATGCTGGCTCTGGCGATACACCGAATAGGAGACCCACAAGGTAGACGCGAGGATCGCGAAGCTTGTGCCCAGGCCTGGTGCGATTTGCCCCAAGGCGAAGGCGAGACCTGCAATGAGCGAGGCAACGGCCACGTACACCCAGATTCGAAACATCGCTCTTCTCCTCGGCCGCCCGATCGATGCTAGCTCCCTTGTAAGGAGAAGTCGATGTCGGCTGTGGGTCGGAGCACGTCCTGGGTCCTCACCAAGCGCACGCCGGCGGCGAACGGCAGGGTGCCGCGCGGAAGCGGACCTCCGCAGGGGCGTCTGGCAATCGCGCCGGGAACGGCCGGGGAGGGTGCAGGCCGTGTGAAAACTCGCTCCGCACCGCGCGCTGTAGAATAATCTTCTATTCGCCGCAGTGCTTGGCTTGCGGCAGCCGCTTTGAAGCATTCAAAACCAGCTCTCTTGGGTGGCAAACTCTTCAATGCGGCGGGCCGCCGCGTTCGCTCAGGAAAATCTTCTACCGCGTCAAGGCGTCGCGGTGTTTTCACACAGCCTCGGCGGTTTCCACGCATCCGCCTTCTCTGCTAACCGTGCGACGTGAGCGAAACATCGGATCAGGGCGCCTCGGGCGCTGGCACGAGAGCTTCCCGATGCGGCCACATGGATCGGCATCCGCAAAATGATTGGCAGTCGATCCACTATGACCCGCGCTTCGATGAATACTGGATAGCGGCAGGGTCTGCGCGGCAGTGCCTCTTCTTCTGTCCGTGGTGCGGCGTCCCCTTGCCAGAGTCAAAGCGCGACCGCTGGTTCGATGAACTGGAAGCGCTCGGATACCCTGACCCGCTGTTCGACAATGTACCGGCAATCTATCGCACCTCCGAGTGGTGGACGCGCTGCGCCGTGACAGAGAAGGGCAGCTAGGGGTCGCAGCCGGTTCTGGGAGGTGGCGCCACTTCGGCGACGTGCGATGGTCAGCCGATCGCGCGGAAGCGGACATTCACCGCCGCGGCCTGCGATCACACCAGGAATAGCCGAAGAGGGTGGAAAAGCGAAGTTAGTTCAGCAGGGCGGCACCGGACGCGACACTTGTAACCGTTCCGTCCTGGTCAGCCGTCCAGCGCACGCTCTACGCCAAGCCGCCAGTGCGGTCTGGCCAGCGCTCTAGGGAGGCGCATCGAGCTTCGTCGCATAAAGGTGTCCGTCCTCCAACTTGGAAGCCCTGTGCTTCCAATGCACCCTTTAACTTTGTCTCGGATATGCCGGGCGCGAAGCGCTCCTCCAGCCTGCGGCCGAGCTCACGACGTGCGTCGTCGATCGTTAGGCTTTCGAGGCCAGCAATGAGTTGGGAAGGTGGTTGCGTCTGGCCGCAGTTCGCCAGCATCAGGAACAGGGCTGCCAGCGATGGGAGCTTCATCAGCCGATTATGTTCTATTTGGGCGATATCCGTAAAGGGTCGGAGCACGTCCTACGTCTCGGTCTGGCGCACGCCGCCGGCCAACGTCTGGCCACCGCTCGGAACCTGACATTCGTGAGACCGCCAGGCGATCGACACGGGAATGACAGGGCAGGGTGGAAGGTGGACATTAACCGCCTCCAGTTTATGATTGCTTCACGTCGTTCGCCTCGCTCGTTTTGGTGCAGTTGCTCATCCGGTGCAAGGTCAGCCTGCTCTGGCACGAGCCAACCCACCGGAGAGTCAGGGCTCGTACACGGTCACCTCTCCGTGGGTGAGTCTATCGGTCTCCTAAGGGGTCAGCAAAGTATCCTTGTGGCTGCGAATTGGGATGAAAGATGCGCATTCGTTGGAAATATGTAGCCCGCAGAGTTGCGCTCGCGCTGATCCTCGCGAGCATCTATGCAGCGGAAAGGTTCTTTCGCTGGGATTTCATGTTTTACGTCATGTTTGCCTATGTTCTCGTTTGCTCTTTCTTCTTGGATGAGTTCCTTGGCTTCAAAAAACGAGAGCAAGGCTCCGGGCAATTACGCGAAGATTGATTTGGGTGACGGTGCATCGCCGCGTTCGGAGCCAATGGGACGAATTCCCCGGGGAGTGGATAGCGGCACCGCCTTGGCGAGATGCGGTTGCTAACGCCAGCCTTGGGAAGCGACCCTGAAGCCATTGACCACTCGCTCGAAGCGGACGTTTCCGCACGGCCTTCGCGCGATTTCGCGTCTTTGAAACCGTCGACGTCAAACTGGGTGGTTAGTTCGGACAGCCGCTATGGGTCGCAGCCGGCTGTAGGAGCCGGCGCAACCTCGGCGTGGCGCGATCGTCAGGCTATCGCGCGGAACCGGACGTTCGCCGCCGCAGCTTCCGATTGCATCGGAAACAGCCGAAACGGGCGGACAGCAGCCCTTATCGAGCTGCTCGGAAGAGACGGCGCTGCGCCTCGTTGATGGAGCGCTCATCACAATCCACCTCGCGTTTGGTCGAGGGAAGGTGGTCGCGGCGCTCGCTCCAGTCGTAGAAAAGGGTTCCGTGGATGCCTTGTGCGTCGCGCTTCAAGATTGGACGCTCCCACAGCTGGGACAGGATTGCTCCTGCACGTTGATCGCCGAGGCGATCAACGAAGTCTTCGATGACTTCTATGTCCTGGCCGTTCGGAAAGATCGCGGCGAACTCCTCTTCGGTGGCCTGGAACACGCTGAAAGTCGCGTTCAGCGCTCCATCGATGATCTGGACGTTTTTCATGGGAACTGTCTGACACCATGGATGGATGACTGCAATCGGTCGGAGCACGTCCCAGGTCCCCACATGGCGAACGCCAGCGGCGAAGGTCTGGGTGCTGCGCAGAAGCGGACCTTCGCAGGGTTGCCTGGCGATCGCCTGGAACCCGGACGTAAGCACAACCAGGAGAATCGGTTGGTTTAGCGGACCGGCAGCTAATCCAGGGTCAGCTTGAACGCTGCCGGTCACCCGCCGCTAGAGCTTCACCGCCGCGTTGCCCCCGTCGGCCCAAAGAGCCGATCCCGTAACGAAACTCGACATGTCGCTCGCGAGAAACAGTGCTGCCTGCGCGATTTCTTCGGGGTGAGCGATCCGCTTCATGGCATGGAGACCCGCAGCCCATTCGCGCTGCGCAGCGTTGCCGGCCAGATCAGTAGCCGTACCCCCGGGGAGAAGAGCGTTCGCGCGAATGCCGTTTGCGCCATAGTCTGCCGCTATTCCCCGGACCAACCCCAGTAGCCCCGCCTTGGCCGCCCCATAAGGAGCCATTCCCGGTAGGCCCACACTGTTCCCAACGAAGCTGCCGGTGAAGATGAGCGCACCCTTGCCGTACTCCAGCATGGCGGGGATCTGCGCGCGCGCGCCGAGAAAGGCTGCAGTCAAATTCACGGCCAGCACTTCGGACCATTGTCGGGGCTGAATTTCGGCCAGCGGCGCCATGGCGCCGACTAGCCCCGCATTGTTGAAGGCGATGTGCAAGCCGCCGAACGTCATTCGGGCGGCAGCCACAGCCTCATCGTGCGTGCGCTCCTCGCTGACATCTCCAACCACGGCGATGGCTCGGCCACCTTGGTCTTCGATTTCCTGAACCGCTGTTTTCAGGCACTCTTCTCGCCGGGCGACGAGCACGACGGATGCGCCGTTCGCCGCAAAGAGTTGCGCGGCCGCCTTGCCAATCCCTGAACTGGCACCCGTGATAATCGCCACTTTGCCGTCTAGCAGTCTCATTGTTCAGCTCCTTTGGTGGAGCCGGGTGGCTAAGGCACGCCGCAGCCGGGCACGTCCCATTCCTTGTCGCCAAACCTCACAACTTATCTGGCCGGCAGAGGGCTCCGTGCCGACATCCGCTTCTAGACTCGGGGTCCGCTAGGGCTCGCGGGCGGCTGTAGGAGCCCAGGCGATCTCGAGGAGGCGCGATTGTCCTTGAACTTCCGAAAAGCCCTGCGGCCTACACAGAGCGTAGCTCCAAGCGTGATGAAGACCTTCAGGAGGCAATGCGGGCATGCCAGGCCAACATCGCCGTCTCCGCTACGGTTGCCAATTCGGCAGCGCTCGTGCCGTCGCGGGCAAGAAGGGACATGCCATTCTGGACCGTCTGCACGAAGCGGGCGAGCGAATGGATATCCAATGTATCCGCGATTTCTCCCTCCGCGACGGCCTGCTCGAAGCGGGCGACGAGCCGCTCCAGCGTGACGTTGCGCGCCGCGGCGACGAGTGCACCCAAAGCCGTCTGACCCTCAGAGCCGACCGCAGACAATGTCACCATGCATCCGTTCGGAGTTCGGCTCAGTCCTGCAGCGGAGTCCTGCAGGAACGCCTCCACGGCTTCCGTTGCCGTGTTCGCCTTGGAGAACCGGCTCCACACGATCGCCTCGTGCGTCTCGCGATAGTGGCCAAGCGCTTCGGCATAGAGGGCCTCCTTTGATCCGAAAGCAGCATAGAGGCTCGGCGAGCCTATCCCCATCGCCTCCGTGAGGTCGGAGATCGAGGTCGCGCAATACCCCTTTTTCCAGAAGAGATGCATCGCTGCGGTAAGCGCCGCCCCGCGATCGAAGGCGCGTGGCCTGCCACGCCCGCGGCCCGGGGGGGAAGCATCGGCTTCTGTGTCCATTTTCTGCATCGATCGATATATAATTCATTGACAGGCGAGCGCAACGTCCACATCTGATCTGTATCGAACGACACAGAAAGGAATGGACGATGCAGGAATTGTCGGGCAAACGCGCCTTGGTAACTGGAGGGTCCCGCGGCATTGGCGAGGCGATTGCCCTTGCTCTCGCGGAGAAGGGGGCGGATGTCGCAATAACCTACGACCGGTCCGCCGACCGAGCGGCCCAGGTGGTCGATGCCATCAAAACCAAAGGACGCCGGGCCGCCGCCATCAAGGCCGACAGCGCCGACCCGGCGGCGATCCAGCATTCGGTCGACGAAGCGGCGCGCGTGCTCGGTGGCCTCGACATTCTCGTCAACAATGCCGGTATCGCCCGCTACAACACTATTGCCGACTTCGCGGTAGAGGACATCGACGCGCTGCTCGCGGTGAACGTGCGCGGCCCGGTGCTCGCGTCCAAGGCGGCCATTCCGCATCTCACGGGAGGCGGGCGCATCATCAACATCGGATCCGCGGGCGCCGATCGCATCGTGGGCGCGCCCGGCACGGTCTACTACATGACCAAATCCGCGCTTCAGTCGCTCACGCGGGGACTTGCCCAGGAGCTCGGGCCACGGGACATCACCGTGAACCTGGTGCAGCCGGGATCGACGAACACCGACATGAACCCCGAGGGGGGCGAAAGCGCGGATTACCAGCGCAGTCTCATCCCGCTGGGCCGCTTCGGCCAACCAGAGGATGTCGCTGCCGCCGTCGCCTTCCTCGCAACTCCCGCCGCCCGTCAGATCACCGGCACCATCCTCAACGTGGACGGGGGTGCCCTCACCTGAGGCGCTACGTTCCGGATCGGCGCCCATCGGACGATGGGCGCCGATCAGACTGCCGCCTGTGGGGCCCCCACGCTATTGTGTGGTCGTCTTCAAGGCGAAGATAATCGTCAACTCCATACGTCACATCGGTTACTCGAGCTTCGAGTTCGTCGCGATCCGCGTCCGTCGGAGTGTCCGTGATGCGCAGCCTCGACGAACTCGCAACTGTCCGCGTTCGGTCGGACCTGGTCGACCGCCCGGCCTGAGGTGTCTCGGCACCGACGTCAGGCTGCAGTGCGAGAGCGGACGTTCGCGGGCCCACCCTGCGGTTCCCGCAGGAACAGCGGGGCAGGCCGGAGAGCGGCCGTTGGAACTCCCGGCCGTTTTCGCAAGCATCATGGCATGGCCGACTATACGCGCGACCATCTGACCTGGCTCCTCGGAGTGGTACGCGTCTCGGTGTGGCGGCGAATGGGAGCATGTTCACGGAGTAGAGATCGACACGCATGACAGTGCAGGTTGGCTCGTCAGGATCGACCCGACTGACACCGGCCTGGACGGGCGACCGTTCGAGACCGTTTTAGTGAATGTAGGTTCGGCCGAGGGAGACCCCTCTACCCGCCGGCACCGCTGCCATGTCGTGAGCAACAGGTTCGAAGCCTGACGCGGCGTCCATGATCTCTCTGCCGTCATCGGCCTATTCCGCGAGTGGGCTAGCGCTCCTGCCGCAAATTGAGGTCCGCTTAGGGTCACAGGCGGCTGTAGGCGATGGGCGATCTCGATGGATTGCGATCGTCGGCCTATCGCGGAGAACCGGACGTTCGCCTCCGCAGCCCGCGATCGCGTTCGGAGCAGCCGGATGGGTTAGTTGGCCTTCGGCCCTCGTCGTGAGCTGCCGTCGTGCTTGGCCCTGGTATGCGTCAGGTCAACGGCTCCGTTCCCGAGACGACCCAAGCGCGTGCATCCGCGGGCGTGGCCACGATCCGGGCATAGGATTGGGTGAACAGCCGGCGGATCTGCATTCGGGCAAGCGAGCTCCCCGTTACGACCGCCAGCGCCCGCGCCTTCGGCATCGTCGCCATGTGCTCGCCCATGCGTCGGATCATCTCCTGAGGCTGGATGGGGCACGCGCATACATCGATGATCATGGCGTAGTCGCGCAGTCCGTGGGCGATGAATTCCTGCTTCAGGTCTGCGATATACGTGTCGACCTCTGCGACAGACATCAACCCGCCGAGGGTCACCTCGACGATCGACCGAGCAGCATCAACGTGTATACGATACATCATAGTCTCCGCTGCAAGGCTACCTACACTTGGATGTGTTCATGAACGGTTGACGATGGCGGCGCCTATATGGCCCACTCCTCTGATCGAGCTCCGTCTCACCGGCGCAGTCCTGCGACCCTTCGCTGGCTCCATTGCCCCCCCGGTGATCGCACGCGCGAAGCTGTTCTGCTTCCCGGAAAGCCGGGCTAAGGGCCTATGACTGCTAAGGTAGATATTGTTGAAAAAGTCAGAGCAAAGCCGAACCGCGGCTCAGCGGCGCGCCGAGAGGAATATTCCAGCCGCCGCGCGCGGCTCCGCCTATGAGCGAATGACGCTCGTTTGTGGAAGAACCTTCTACGATTTTGCCCCTCGCTCCGGAGGAAGATATGTCACCGGAGTTTTTCAATACTGTCGTGGAAATTGGATATTGGACCGGTTTGGCAAAAAAGAGATGGTACAGGGCGTCTAGTGCCCTACCATCGCAAGGGATCGGATACGAAGCGAGGGAATTCGGGTCTAGCGACGAGGCCCTCTCACTCTGAAGGTTTCGATGATAGCTTCAAGCCGGGACCGCAACGAATGTCTGCGGGTTGGGACCTCATACAGACGATTGCTCAAAAGCGGTTGCAAGGACCGGCAGACTTCGGAGCATCCTCGCTCCCAAGGGAAGCGTCCATTCTCATCCGGCCAGAAGAGTTGATAGGCGGGTATTGGTTTTGAGATACCGGCCAACTGGTGGCAGAATTGCGCGTCCCCGAACCGGTCCGCTGTAACGTTGGACGCTTCGACGAAGCGCCCCACCACATGGTGGCCGTCGCACTTCATAGGCCAGTGCTGGTCGTCACGAAATGATATGAGGTTTTCCAGCGCGTCGATCATCTCGTTGTAGAGCCGCAGAAGGGTGTCGAGCATAAACTTGTCGCCGAACACGATTATCTCGGGCAATCCGTAGGTCGCGAAGAAGCCATAGGTAACGAGATAGCTTGGCGCGGCGTCCAACCCCATGAAGACGGTAAAGCCTGAACCATCTTTCTCGAACGTTTCTTTCACGTGCCGCTTATACTCGTCCAATCTCTATCTCCGGGTTCCTGCTCACCGCAGCTTTTGCCATTGACTTATACGGCCTCTCCTACTGCGAAAAGCCGGAGCCGCGGGCGCTCGGGGGATGAGATCCGTGCGTAGGCCGCGCACGATGAGCAGGATGTCCGCATCAAATGTCCGTCAAGGGTCGGAGCAGGTCCTCGGTCCCAACATCGCGCATGCCGACGGCGAAGGTCAGGGTGCCGCGCGTAAGCGGACCTTCGCAGGATCGCCTGGAGATCGCCCCGGGAATGAAAACGGACCTAGCGGCTGTGGCGAAAGTCGGTGGCTAGCCGCCAGACTGCTGTCGGGAAACGATCAGCGAAAGCGGACGAAAAATGGTGCGAGCCTCATCTTCACCGCCGCTCAATCGATCAAGCGAGCAACAAAATGCCGGATGCGTGTCATGCACCAAGTCAGTGGACGGCTATAATAGAGGATCAGCGGCTTGCATCTGCAGGGATATACTATGTCGACGATCAACTCCGTTTGGACCGCCTCACCCCTGCCGGCGCTTCCGGCCGCAAATGCCTCCGGAGGCGATAATCATGAGGGCGTTCCGGAAGCGACACCGACACCTTTCGCCGACCCGCGGCGGGCATCCTTGGCTTCGGACACCGCCGCCGCCCTTCTCGCGGAGCAAGCGGCAGAGAAACACGTATCTGGAGCGCGCATAGACTTGCGCGGCCAAGATCTCCACGGCGTGGATCTCACAGCGCTTGACCTCAAAGATGCCGATCTACGCGGTGCCGACCTGTCGGGCATGAATCTAAGTGGTCTAGACCTGTCGGGTGCAAACCTGTCAGACGCGAAGCTCTCGGGTGCAACTCTCAATGGTACGATCCTCACCAATGTTTTGGCACAACGCGTGGATCTTCGAGACGCGACCCTGATTAACGCCGCGATGAGCGGCGGCGACTTCTCAGATAGCAACTTTAGCGGCGCGTACCTCGGTGCTGTCGGTAAGGGCGACAGCCTTGTTGAGGCTTCCTGGATGTCGGTGAAAGATGCCAACTTGAGCCGATCCAACTTCCAGAACGCTCATTTGAGGCGATTAGGAATCCACGACGTGTCGGCCGACCATGCCGACTTCGGCGGTGCGAAAATGGACTCGGTGTATTTGTCGAACGCGTCACTCCGCGACGCGAATTTCGATCACCTCGGCGGGTCATCGGTCAGCTTTGAAGATAGCGACGTTAGCGGCTCGGCCATGACCAACATGGTCGTGCGAAGCAAGGGATACTCGAACACAATCCTGGAAGGTGCCCGCTTTGCTGGATCCTCATTCAATCACACCGGCTTTACGTTGACCGATCTTACGACGGCGAATCTGTCGGGAGTGATCCGTCAGGCACAATTTTCGGGCTTCGGCCTGACGAATATGTCCAACCTCGATTTCAGCGGCTTCGATTTCTTCGGAGCCCACTTCAATGATGCGCCTGCCGGAGCCGGTGTCACGCAGCGGGTCCCGACCGCCGGCCCCTCATACGAGGGAACGAACTTCTCGAGCGCCGATTTCGACCATGCATCTTTCTATAAGGAAGGCGACCTCAGCGCCGCTGATTTCTCCGGCGCGAAGTTCAATCAGACTATGATCGACAATCTAGCGGGTTCGGCCCTTGCCGGGCGCGCGGGTCTCCGCGAAAGTCAGGGAGATGCTATTTCGCAAGCGGAAGGGCAGGCGGTGCGCGACATGAGCAGGGGACGTCGGCCCATCGAGCGTGGCTTTCGTATGCCAGATGACTTGTCCTACCGGGCGAGCGCCGGGAACGGCTTCGCATTGAATGACCAGGACTCGGCCGACCGGATCAAGATAGCCCGAATTTGGGCGGAGAACGGATGGACTGGCATGGTCATGGCACCGCTCCAGGCGCGTGCCGAGGAGGACGCTAGGCCGTCTGCAACAGTTGCCAACACCGCGCGCGGTTCATTCTCATCTGGCTCGGGCGCGAACTCCGCGCTGCAGACGTTGAAATCGGTGAATGAGGCTATGCGCGCGGCCGCAGCCGAGGCGGGTCGACAACAAGGGTTAGCTGAACTGTTCCGGGTCACTCGCCCTGGCGCCCGCGAGAAATAGTCTTGAGCAATGCTGGAGCTCGCGGGCTCCTTCACAAAATCCCTGACTTGTCGAGTTCGGCCCACGCTACGGCTATGGGGCGGATCTGATCGACCGTCCCAATCTGGCCGCCTCGGCGTCACGACCGCATGTCGTCCCTATCCCGCAAACGCCAATATGGGTGCTGGTTCAATTCCAGGCTCCACAGACATGCCCCAAGGCCTCCATCGAAGAACGCGGCCTTGCTCTACATAACAATGCTGCTCACGCTTGCGGGTAAGCGTCCGGTCTTGACCGTGCCCTCCTATGAACTGCCATTCCGCTTCCGCCCGCTTGTCGCCTTTCGCTCACGATCGTAGCACGCCTCAAAGCAGACACTGGAGAGATCATCTGGACCGGCCTCCGCATCTGCGAGACGAAGACCGTTCAACGGCTTCTCACCAGAAAGTCCGACTCGTAGATCCTGTCAGTTCTCTCGATTATAGGCGAGCTTATAGACAATCGGCGTAGAGAGCAGTGGACTGATGATGGTAGTCTCCTCCACCAACTGTTGCCCGACGCTACGATACACCGTGGTCCGCTCGCTGTCGTCCCCACGGAATGTCAGCGATACGGCTTCACCACTCGCTTTTGCCGACACATCGAAAACAAGCCCTTCCACGAGCTTCCACTTGACCGACTCTCCGCCAATCCAAACGACAATAGGTGTTTTGGCATCGTACTTGATCGAGAACCGACTTCCTGCACACGAGACTCTAAATCTACTTGTAGCAATGGACTTGCGCAGGACCATGCGAGCGAGAGGGCGCTTGGCGCTGGAAAGGCCGGCAATAGCGCTCTCGATCGCTTGAAAGGCGGCGTCGCTCCGCTCTGGCACGCGGTCGTAGCTACCTGAAATCAAGGATTGCGCCGGGCAAGCTGAGCCTGAGCTGGAGACCAAGATGGCAGCTCCGATCGCCGCCGACAAAGTCCAATGACGCATCACGCTCTCCTCAAATGCCGCGAACTGCCGGACGATTGCGGCGGTCCAGATAATCGACCAGGTCGGGCTCCACACCGAGTCGATCGGCGGTCAATTCACCCCCGGCAATCCAACCCACCGCTTCCTCGCCCAATTGTAGTGTCCTGCCGATCCAGCCCCGGTCGGATGCGAACCTCCGGGGCGCGGTAGCATCGGCGGCGACCCGTCCCACGATCCAGCGTCCGTGAAACCGCTCAGGCGGAATCTCCTTGCTGGGCAAGGCGGCGTCGGCAATCCCAGGGAGAGTGGCTGCGGCGGGTTTAACCTGGCGGGCCGCAGCGGCAGGCGCGCTGGAATCGAAGGCGGCAATGCGGCTGGGCAGGTCCGCAGTGTTCGCTTCGGGTACCATGGCCGTCACGGCAGCTTCGGTGGTGTCGGCCGGGACCGCATCGACCCTGCCGCTCGGCCGCAGCCGGCGAAGCCGCATCATTGTCCCCGCGCCTCGATACCGCTAATGTTGCAGGCAGGCGCCGTACGTGGATTCAGCTGGCAGGTCGTCACGAAGATCTTCGGCACGGGCGGCCCGATCGGCCGGTCTTTCGCCGGGTCGATCGCAGTGAGAGCCACCTGCGCCTTGAACAAGACGAGCCGTTCGAGATGAGCGCATTGAACCGGCACCTTGACGTCGAACATCACCGCGACCTGAACCTCCTGACCCTTTTCGACGCGGTTCGCCCGCAGGCCTCCGATGAACATGCGATCGTCCGTGAGCGTGGCCACATCGGTGATGGTCATCGGGGCGATGCTCGGAGTCTGACCAGCGGGCGGATGAATGACTGGCGAACTGATGGGCGCGGTCGAGACCGCAACCTGCTCGACCTCCGCACGCACCGGAATGCCGCTCGCGCTCTTGAGCATCAATTGCCCGAATACCGGCGTAGATTGCACGAGCACCGCGCCCGGATGTGACATGCAGTAGGCCTGGAGATCTCCAGGATCAGCCGCGGCGGCGTCCTCTCGGAAGGGTGGCGGCGAACCATCGTCGTTCATGTCGAGCTGCACATTGAAAGCGCCCGACACATCTGTTCGGACCGAGGCGGCGGCCGCCTGTACATCTGCTCGGGTCTTCGGAAACACGGTATCCCATTGATAGAGGACCCACAGTCCACCCACCACTACGGCCGCCGTCGAGACCAGATTCTTGATGATCTCGCTTCGCTCTTTCCAGTCGATCGCCATGAGGCCCTCCCGCGCAAGGCAGCGGAAGCGAAGAAAGGCGGGGTGTCAAGGAAGGCCGAACCCGGACGAGATTTTGCCGAATTGAACCTCGATCCACTACGGGATCAACCGTGGGGAATGACCAGTGGCAATGTCCGCGATGAAACGGAGCACGTCGTAGCTCCCGATCCGGCGCAGGCCCGGTGGAAGGCAGCCTGCCGCGCGAGAGCGGACGTCTGCCGCGGCGGGCGATTGCGCCGGGACGGTGGAACAGAGTTGAAAGGCGGCACCAAACCCCAACGCAAATTCAGGCCCGAAGCGGTTGCATGACCAAGCTCCGGGGCCCAGCGGAGCTGCGAACCGAGAAACCCTTCTGGACCAAGGCCGCGTAGGCTGGTGCAAGCACGATTGCGGCATCCGCGATGTACATCGCTGACCAGTCCCATGTTACATTGCGGGGGGGATAGAGTAACATAGGTGGCGGCTGCAATGTCGGCCCGCGGCCTGCCGTGCGTCGGCTCGAATGCTGCTCACCGGGGCAGGCCAGGTCGGGTATGGGTCGGACCGCGTCGTAGCACCCGACGTCGCGACTGCGCGGTCAAACGGGGATCTTGACGGCTTGCTGTGCCCGGACATAGCTTTCGATCACGGCTGCGTAGTTCGGCGCGACGAGGCCGTAGAGCTGCGCCAGATCGGCCGCCTCGGGGCGCGCCCAGGTGCGGTGGAGTTCCGAGAGCAGCGCATTCGTCGAAGTGGGTTTCACGCCGCCCTGGACGAAACGGGCGAGCGATAGACCGAGCGCCTGGCGCACGGCGTCGACCTCGTCAATCGAGCGCTGTATCGTATAAAGGCTTTCGTAGGTCGGGGCATCGGACCTGCCGCATCCCAATTGATCGTAGAAGACCACCGGGCGCTCATCGGCCAGAGCCTTCATCGACAGGAGGTAATTGTGTGCCGCCCCCGGTCCGCCATGCAGCATCAGCAGGGGTGTCTTGCCGCCTGACCCGAACCGGCGCCAATAAACCTTGCCGCCGGGCACGGCGGCATAGCCTTCGGAGGCCGGAGGGTCGGTGACACGCGCCAAAGCCCCGCCGACAGCGGCCGTGCCCATGAGCATCGCGCCGGCTCTCAAAGTCGCGCGACGCGTCCAAACAGCGCTCTTTCTCATTCCTTGCTCCGCGATATCCGGTAGATTTGCAGCCCGAGGCGCGGTCTAGTGGAAAAGACGCGTGTGACGAGTGGCGCGCACCCGGTTTTACCAAGATTGACCAGCGCTTGCGCTCCCTGACGGCGGGAATCACATCATCAGCGACAAGCCTGGGATCACCCGCTTGCCGCCACGCTGATCGAAGCGCTCGATGGCGTGCGCGCATGAGCGCGCGCATGAGCACGCACCTGACCGGCGGGGCGCTCGGGCGTCCCGCCGCGGCGCCCACCCGAAAAAGGAAGATCGCAATGTCCAATCCCGTGAAGATCGTCGCCATCCTCGCCGCCCGTCCCGGCAAGGCTTCCGACCTCAAGGCGCTGCTCGACTCCATGCTCGCGCCGAGCCGGGCCGAGCCGGGCAATTTGCGCTACGACCTCTGGCGGGACCAGAGCGATCCGGCGCGTTTCGTCCTCGACGAGCTCTATGCCGACGACGATGCGGTCGCAGCGCACCGCGCGTCGGCGCATTTCCAGCGCTATTTGTCGGTGATCAGCGATCTCGCCGAGCGCATCGCGGTGACGCTCGACCCGGTCTTCGTGGCCTGATCCTTCCATTCGCTTCTGAGGCTGATCATCTCAAGCCGGAGCGCCTTGCTCCGGCCTCGGTTGTGGATCATGCTCCGGACGACACAGCATGATCCGTGACGTCCCCCGCTTCCTTCGGCGGAGCGCCTGCGGTGTCGATGCAGGAACGCGACGACGGGCCATTCGGAGGCGACAAGCCGCGTGAACCTTCGCGGACCCGGCACGTCGGGCTCCCCGGGCCCATGCGCGGCCGGCCGGGCATGGGCGAGCGGCCGCGCCATCGGCTTTCCGGAGCGGAGAAGAAGATGAAGACGATCGATACTCCAACCTTGCGCATCGCCTATCTGGAGGCCGGACCGACGAACGGTTGGCCCGTCATCCTCTCGCACGGCTTTCCCTACGACGTTCATGCTTATGCCGAGGTCGCGCCTATCCTGGCGGAGGCGGGCGCGCGCGTGATCATGCCCTGGCTGCGCGGTTTCGGGCCGACCCGCTTCCGATCCCCCGAGACGATGCGGAGCGGACAGCAGGCGGCGCTCGGCCGGGATCTCGTCGAGCTGCTCGATGCGCTCGGTCTCGAGCGTGCCGTGCTCGCCGGCTACGACTGGGGCGGCCTCGCCTCCTGCGTTGCCACGGTGCTGTGGCCCGCGCGCGTGTCGGCGCTGGTCTCGCTGGCGAGCTACGACGTGATCGATGTCGAACGGCTCGGCCACTGCTTCGCGCCGAGCCTCGAATGCGTTGTGTGGTACCAGCATCTGTTCCAGCTGGAGCGCGGACGCGAGTGCCTCGATCGGCATCGACGCGACCTGTGCCGATTGCTGTGGGAACAATGGTCGCCGGGCTGGCAGTTCGACGCGGCGACGTTCGAGCGCACCGCCGAAGCGTTCGAAAATCCCGATTTCGTCGATGTCGTCATCCATTCCTATCGCTTCGACTTCGGCACCGCACCGGGCGACCCGGCTCTCGAGCCCCTCGAGGCCCGCTTGCGGACCAAGCCGAAAATCACGGTTCCCGCGGTGACGCTCGACGGCGCCGAGGATCCGCTCAAGCCCGGCGGGACCGCCGACCAGACCGACATGTTCGCAAACCTGCACGAACATCGAACGATCGCTGCGGGGCACAATCTCCCGCAGGAGGCGCCGGGCGCCTTCGCCGACGCGGTGCTGACGGCGAGGCGGATGGCGCAGGCGGCAGGGTTGCCGGCGAGATGACCGTAGAGCCGGTAGACGTGCCTGGCGTCGTAAATCCTATGTGCCGGCTCGGGTAAACGTTTCGCCGAGCATGTAGAGACGCTGCCGATCGGCGCTCCACGGCGCGCACAGGCGCTTCTCGCGCCGGCCGTCGGCATATTCGAGGGTCAGCGTATAGCCGTCGAGATGGTAGCGGCCGATATTGCCTGCCCCGTCGTTCGTGCGGCTGCTGCTGCCGGCGAACACGCCCGCATTTCCGCCGCCTGCCGACGAAGTCGTTCCCTCCTTGCTGGTCAGGCTGGAGGAACTGGCGGAAAAGCCGTTTGCGGCCGCCATCGATCCCGATCCGCCTTGGGCATAGCCGATGATCTCGAAGCTCCCGTCGGGGCGGAACGCGTAGGTGGTCGAGCGGTAGACACCGCCGGTCGCGATGCTGCCGGTGAAGCTCTTGCTCGTGTAGCTGCCCGACAGGCGCTCGCCGGCCTTCCAGGCGGGTGCGAGCATTCCGCCCTGCTTCTTCCACGTGCCGCTCGCGCGGCCATGATCATCGTTCGGCATGATCTCGAATCCGCCGGCGACGGCGCGCCATTTCCCCCAGAGCTGGGGCTCGAGGCGACGCGAGGCGGCGACGTCGAGCTGGTCGGGCGAGACCGCCTCCCCGCGATAATAGGTGCCGTCCTTCAACAGCAGCAGCACCTCTTCGACGAACGATGCTGCCATATAGGCATTGTGGAGCAGGCCGTGGACCGCCTGAGGCTTGAGCCCCTGGCCTGCGGCCGCGACGATCTGCGCGGGGGCCACGGACGTGCGCGACAGGCCCGGTTCTTCCGGCAGGTCGGAGGGAACCAGTCCCGCCGCATCGACGATGCGCGCATCGGAGACGAAGATGACGCGGGAGGGAAGTTCCCGGAGCCGTGCCTCGACCGTGACCGTGCGCCCCTTGTGGGCGGCCATTTCCGCCGTCGACAGCCCGGTGCTCAGCCAGAGATCGGACTGGAAGCCGTCCCGCTCCGTCACCACGAAATAGCTGTCCTTCGCCTGGATGACCTTGCCCTGGATGTGGATCCGGCCGGCCGCGCGCATCGCCTGGACCGCGGCGTCGTGGCTGCCGTCCTTCGGCCACCACTGGCGAACGAGCGCAGTGATCTGGGCGACGCTGTACACGGTGGCGCCCGACCTTGCGCTCGGCTTTGCCGCCGCGGCCGCTACGCCGGAAGCATTCGCGCGTGCGCGCTCGATCGCAGGGAGCGCCGCATAGAGGGTCGGATAGCCGGATCGCGGATCGAACGGCGGCTGCTGCAGCCAGTCGGGGATTTGCGAGCAGGCGGAGTTTCCGAGCGTCTTGAGCTTGGCCACCGCCTTGGTGCCGACGGCGGCCATCGAACTGCGGGCGGAGGCGACACGCTGTGGCTCCAGGACGGCCTCGACGGTCGCGAGCTGCGCCTCGTCGCGCCATTGCTGCAATCGCGCTCGTGCCGCCGCCCCGGCGGGCGGCGCGACCGCTTCGCAATGGCGGACCATCGCCTCGCCGGCGACGTCGGCGCCGATCAACGATACGGCTTCGCGAAGCCAGGTCTCCGGCTGTGCCGCGAGGGGAGCGGGAAGCAGGATCGGGCCCGCGGCCGCGCCCAAAAGTGCAACCTGCCGAAGATTCATCACCCATTCCCCCGTCCGCTACCCGGCGCTGTAATCGTTACGGGGCCGTCGGGAAGGGCGGAGCGACGAGCCGGGCGGCGGGCGCGATGTTCGGGTGACTGCCCCAAAGCTGCCGCGCGTGGGGAGCCGAGATCAGGCGCAGGCGATGGCTTCGATCTCGATCATCCATGATTCGTCGAAGATGTCGGCGATGATCACCGTGATCGCGGGCGTGGCGGCGCCGAGCATGTCTGCGCGTATCCTGGTGTTTTCGGCACGGTGGCGGCGATCGCCGAGAAAGATGGTGACCTTGACGAGATTGGCGAATTCCATGCCGGCTCGACGCAGCTGTGCCTCGACGTTGCGCCACGCCAGGCGTGCCTGGGCGGCGAATTCCGACGGCGCATCGCCGTTCGCATCGGTCGGAGTCTGGCCGCTGACGAACAGGATTCGGGTCGGCTGCTCGACGAGCCAGGCCTGGGCGTAGGCGGCAGGGCTCGGCTCGAGCGGCCGGCCCGGGGGCAGCGCCGCGATCTTCCCGGCGCCTGCCAAGGACAGCATGGCCGCCGTAGCGGTCCGGCGCGTCATCGAGCTCTCGTCAGACGCCATGCTCGCCCTCCGCACAGGGCCTCGGCCAGCCCGCTGCGCCGCCGGGCATCAGGTCGATGCGGTAAATCTCTCCCGAGCGATCAGGGTGGGCCTGCGCGAACAGCAATGCGCGCGCGTCCGGCGACAGCAGCGGCCCGACCTGGAACACGTCCGGGTCCGCAGGCACGCGTCCGATCTCGCGCCAACCCGTCGCCGCGCGTTCGAAGCGATACAGGTGGGATCGGTCGCCGCGGTCCGCGACCAGGATCAGGGTCCGTCCATCGGCGGAGATCTCGGCTTCATACTCGTTGGCGGCGGTGCTGACCGGCGGGCCAGCGTTGCGCACTTGCCATGCGCCTGCCGGGCCTCGCGTGGCGACATAGATGTCGCTCTGGCCGTGCCCGCCCGGCCGGCTCGATCCGAAATAGAGATTTCCTAGGCGGTCGGCACGCGGCAGCAGCTCGGCGTGCGGGGAATTGACCGGCGCGGGCAGCCGCTCGGGCTTGCCCCATGTCCCCGCCGCCGACCGAGCGACGTACCAGATGTCGAGATCCTCATTGGCCGGATCGTGTCGCGCGGAGACGAAATAGAGGCCCGCGCCATCGGGCGTGTAGCCGGGATCGGCTTCGGCATCCGGCGGCGCGGCGGCAAAGGCGGGCGGCCGCGGCGCCGTCCAGCGGCCGTCTTCGCAGCGGACCATCTGCAGTCGCCAGCGGGTAAAGGAGGGGTCGGCCGCCATGTAGACGAGCTCGCGGCCGTCGGGCGAGAAGGTCGGCGTCGACTCGTAGCCGGCGGTCGAGAGCGCCGGCGGAGTCCAGAGATCCGGTCCGCTCGGCCGGTCCGCGGCTGCGGGCGGGATCCCGGCGATCAGGGCAGCGGAGCTCAGGGATCCGGCCAGCAGGGCGGGGAGCCATGGCCTCAATCGGCAGCTCCCGGTTGGCGGACGCGGCATGAAGGGCCGGCGCGCCCGCGGCAGACCCGCTGTTCCGGGAGGACGCGCGCGGCCGTCGCATCGTGCAGGACGTCCGGGCCAGGATCAGGGGTCGACGAAGGCACGCTGGCTGTCATGCGCCGATGCTAGGGGCGGCGGGCGATCGGCCATAACGATGATGTTGGCGGCAATTTCAATCCTGGCTTAAGATCGGGGGGTGAGCCTTGGTCCGTCTTCCCTGGAATCGCTGCGCGTGTTCGACGCCTGTGCGCGGCATGGCAGCTACACGCGGGCGGCGGAGGAACTCGGCATCAGCCCGGCGGCGGTGAGCCAGCGGATGCGGCATCTTCAGGCCGACATCGGCGCGCCCCTGTTCGATCGCCGCGGTCCGCGGATTGCGCTGACCGACAGCGGGAAGGAGCTCGCCGGCAAGGTCGGGCAAGCGCTGACGATCCTCGGCACGGCCGTTCAGTCGTGCCGGGATTGCGACACGATCCGGGTCAGCGCCGCGCCGACCTTCGCCTCGCGCTGGCTGGCGCCGCGGCTGGCGAGCTTCGCGGGAAGCCGCACGCACCGGATCACGATCGATGCTGCGAGCGACCTCCGTGCGCCCGGCAGCTTCGACGTGGCGATCCGCAGCGGCCTCGGCCGCTGGAAAGGCTTCCAGGCGACCCTCCTGTTTCCGATCGAAGCGACCCCGCTCTACAATCCGCAGCTCTACCGCCCCGCTCCACTGGCTGCGCCACGGGACCTCGTCGACTGCGCGCGCCTCCCGAGCGACGCATGGCCTGCGTGGTTCGAGGCAGCCGGTGTCGATGTGCCTGGCGACGCGATCGGTGGCTCCGGGGTCCGCTATCCGACCCAGGACCTCGCGGGAGCGGCCGTCCTCGAGGGCGCCGGCATCGCCTTGCTGTCGCCCCGATTGTTTGCCGATGCCCTTGGCGCGGGGCGGCTCGTGCGGCCGTTCGAGACGATGCTGCACGGACCGGCGGGCTATTGGGTGCTGATCTCGGACCATGACCGGCGGCCTTCGGTGCTGGCGTTCCGCGCCTGGCTCGTCGAGGCCAGCCGGAAGACAGGTCTTTGACCCTGCATGCGATCGGCTGGGCGGGGAGGCCGCGGCGGATCGGGCCGCCTTTGTGCTCACAGTGGAATCCACAGCTTGGCGCGACGGGTTCGGGTGCCGTAAAAACGGGGCGTTCCGGAAGCCAACCCCCTGCTTCCGTCGACAGGGCCGGGGCGCTGGACACCTAGTCTCCCCCAAGACATCATCGCCCCGGCCCCCCCACACCCACGCTCCGCTGCCGCCCCCGCGGGCCCGTTCGATCACCGCCGCGCGGCGGGCAAGAGGCGCGCCGAAGGCGGACAGCGCCGGATTGACATGCCGGCGGCTTCGTTCGACGCTGAGGCGCCGCAGTCCTTGGCGGCATCGACCCGCACCGCCGACCGGACCGCCGGAGGCCTTCCCCGCTCTCGCTCAGGAAGTCTCATGGCCGCTCGCCGCCTCCGTCGCTGCCTCTGTCTTCTGCTGCTGTGCGGAGCGTCGGCGCCGCTGCGCGCCCAGGGTCAGGCCTACGGACCGCTGCAGGAGACGATGGGGTCTCCCGCCGGCCTCAAGATCGGCGGCACCGTGCGGCTCCGCTACGAGGCGATCGACGGGCAGGTCCGGCCCGGCTTCAACGAATCGGACGACCTGTTCAGCGTCCGGACGACCGTCTTCGGCGAATATGATGCGGGCCCCGTCCGCTTCGGGGCCGAGCTCTACGACAGCCGGGCCTATCGCGCCGATCGCGGAACGCCGCTCGGGACCGGCGAGGTGAACACCCTCGAGCTCGTCCAGGCCTATCTGCTCCTCGAAGGCGGTCTCGGGCCGGCGGGCGCGGCGAGCGTCCAGGCGGGCCGGTTCACGCTCAACCTCGGCTCGCGGCGGTTGATCGCTGCCGACGATTATCGCAACACGACCAACGGCTATACCGGCGTGAAGCTCGACGTGGCCCCGAGCAAGCGGCTCGGCGCCACCCTCTTCGCCGTGCTTCCGCAAGCGCGGTTGCCCGACGATCTCCCGTCGCTTCTCGACAACGAGCCCGGCCTCGACCGCGAGAGCTTCGACACCAGGCTCTGGGGCGGCTTCCTGCGGCTCGGCGGGCTGCTGCCGGACCTGCTGATCGAACCTTATTATGTCGGCTTCGACGAGCGGGATTCGGCCGGGCGGCCGACGCGCGACCGAAAGCTCCACAATGTCGCCGTGCGCATCGTTCGAGATCCCGCAGCCGGGCGCTTCGATGTCGAGGCGGAAGGAATCCGGCAGTTCGGACATGTCCGCGCTTCGCTCGCGCCCGCCGCAAACCGCCTCGACGTGTCGGCAAGCTTCGTCCACCTCGAAGCGGGCTATTCGTTCGGCGGAGCCTGGAAGCCGCGCCTGTCGCTGGAATATGACCGTGCGAGCGGAGACGGCCCGGGCGCGAAATTCGGCCGTTTCGATACACTGTACGGGATGCGCCGCGCCGACTTCGCCCCGGCAGGACTCTACGCCGCGACCGGACGCACCAACATCAGCAGCCCGGGCCTTCGCCTGGAGGCGACGGCGGGAAAGGCGACCGACGGCTTTCTGGCCTACCGGGCATTGTGGGCCGCCGAGCGCCGCGACGCCTTCTCCAACAGCGGGGTGCGCGATCCCTCCGGCGCATCCGGAAGCTTCGCCGGCCACCAGATCGATGCGCGGGTCCGCACCTGGATCGTTCCGAAGCTGCTGCGCGGCGAGATCAACGCGGTCTGGCTCGGCAAGGGGCGATTGCTGCGGGACGCCCCCAACGCGCCGGCGAGCGGCGACACGATCTACGTCGCCATCTCGACGCAGGCGCATTTCTGATCCTTGTGCCAATCAGGACTGAGAGGGTGCTCCGTCCTGAACGGGTCGGCATTGTGGGCGCGGGTGTTGAGCGAAGAGGGCCGGGACCGGTTCTGCACCGGCAGAAGCCGAGTCATCTTCTGATGACCATCGCGCACGGTACGAATCTCAGATCTCCTCGGTGAACATGTCCACCCAGATCTCGAACGGCGGGGAACCCGGCCATTCGCGACGATCGCGGGCGGGCGTCTCGGGGGAGAGCAGGAGAAGCGAATAATCCCGGCCGGACTCGTCGCGGAAGGAGGCCGCCGGCCCATCCCAGCGGCAGCACGACCGTTGCAGACGTATCAGCCCAACTGCCTCAACCAGATAATCCTCCACTGCCGCAGCGTCCTTGCTCGGCACCCGATAGCGCGCGTGCAGAGGTTTGCCCTGCCGCCCGGGGTCGGAGATGCAGTCGACGAACTCGGCCTGTGGGGGCTTCTTTCCGGTCGCCGCGAGGAAATCCCCGCATCCGGGTACAGCCTGAGCCTGCACGGCAGCCCGTGTCGGCGCATCGGGCGGGGCAGCCGGCGCACATGCCTGCACCGCGGTGGCAAAGAGTGGCGCCATCCACTTCACTTGCGCACCTCGATCGTGCCGATCCGCTTGCCGCTCGAACCCGGCACGCGACGTGAAATCAGATATTGATAAAGCGCCGTCCAGCGTTCGAGCTGGTGCACCGTCACGCACCCTTCCGAGAGGTGGCCGACATGGATGTAGCGGCTGCTGTTCGCCGTCGATCCCATCAGTCCGATCGGAAACCAAACATCGTTTCCGACCATCCCCGGCGTCGCCTGGACATAGCCCTCGGTGGAGATGTTCTTGTGCGAGTAATCGGGCCCCAGGATCGTGTGCTTCCCGGGGGTGATCGGCTGGTAGCTGCTGTTCCAGATGCTGTTGAGCGTCACCCGCGCCGTCTGCATACCGAAGCTGAGCGTCGCCCACTGCTGCACTCGTCTGCCCTGGAACGGCGAAGTCTCTTCGGCCTTGCCATTATACTGCACGACGAGCGCCGCCGCACCGCCGGGCCCCGTATCGGAGAGGTATCTGGCCGCGTTCGCGTCGGCGAGGGACGCCTCCTCACCTACCGAGACAAAGCCGTCGGCAATGGTGAAATAGGTTCGCCCGCCGCTTTGGCGCAGCTTGGTCACGCGCGTATACTCGCATAGCGAAGCGAGCGTGTTGCTGCGGGTAAGCCGGACCGAAAGCCAGCCGGAGGCATCGGCGCGTCGCGTAAATTTGTCCGCCAAACGACGTGCCTCTCTCTTTTGTTCGTGACGGAAGTATACAGAGGATTAGTGATACGCAACGTCGCGGCCGGGCTCCGCCCGGAAGGCGGCGAAGCCGTCGGCGAACGGGCGGTTCATGGCGCTGCCGCCATGGCGTGCGCCGGCACTGGGCAGCGGCAGCGACGGGGGCGGCGGGGCGAGCCAATCAAGCTGCCATCGCGGACCGCGCGACGCGAAGGACGCGACATGGCCGGCGTCTTCGACTTGTCCACGACCCATGCTCTGGTGCGCTGCTAAGCGATCAGCCCTAACGAATTGCCGAAATTGTGGAGCAGGATGGGGAGGAGCAGGCTGCCGGTTCGCAGGCGCAGCCAGACGGCGATGAATGCGGGGAGCGCCGTCAGCGCCATCGTCAGCGCATCGAAGGAGAAGTGGCCGTTGGAGAAACCGAAGGCATGCGCCATGCCGAACAGGAAGCAGGACAGGACGGCGCCCCAGCCCCAGTCGACGCCCAGCAGCCGCTTGCGGCCGGTGAACGCCCGATCGAGGGCGAGCAACAGGATGCCGCGGGAAAAGGGCTCCTCCTCCAGGCCGGGCATCGTCAATTGGAATGCGGTCTCTTCGCCGTCCGGCTTGCCGCCTGGGAAGGCGACCGCGATAATGACGAAGAAGGCGCAATATAAAGCGGCGACCGGCAGCGCGGCTCTCAGGCTGCCGGGCTCCTGCGAAATCGTGAGACCGGAGCGGCTCCAGCCGAACCCCGGCAAGGCGCCGATCGCGAGCGTGGCGGCGAGCGCGAGCAGCTTCCCCTGCCAGTTCCACGTGCCTCCGATCAGATCGGGCAGCAATCCGTAGAGGCGGGTCAGAAGTGCATCGTTGACCGCCACCAGCAGCGCCGCGATCATCAGCCAGTGCGGCACGAAGCGGCTGCGATCCTGATACCCTATTGCCGATCCCAGCATGAGCAGAAGCACCACTGTTGCCGCCGCCCCGATCACTCCGTTCATGCGTCCATCCCCCTATCGGCCGGGGAAGATTCTACCCTCCGGAAAGCGGCGGGCCTCCTCAGAACATGGCCATTCGCGTCTCAAAACGCGGCTTTGCCGGCTCGTGCCGTCCTCCTGCCGAACGGCGGCTCGATACGCGCCCGGCGCACATCCCTGAATCGACCGGAAGGCCCGGTTGAAGCTGGCGAGCGAGGCAAAGCCGCTGTCGAGCGCAACGCCAATGAGCTTGTCTTGTGAACGCCCCGGATCCTCCAGCAACCGGCATGCTTCAGCGATGCGATGGTGGTTCAGGAAGATGCGGAAATGATCGTAGCCGAGGTCGTGAATGATCAAGGCGCGCACGGCGCGTTCCGGCGCACCCATGCGCTCGACAAAGCCTGCGAAATCAAGCTCGGGATCAAGGAAGATGCGGTCCGTCTCCATCAGCGTGGACAAGCGGCGATGCAGCCTGTCGTCAGGCTGTCGCCCGGACTGCAAAACCGGCTCTGCTGCCCGACGCTGCGCGTCCGCGACACCGAAGGTGAGGGCGTCGGGCTGAAAGGTCAGCAGCCTCCCGGCGAGCCACAGGCCAAAGCCGAGCACCATTGCATTCTGGGTCATGGCGAAAGCCAGCGGGCGCCAGGCGAAGCCGAACAGCGCGTCGGCGCTCAGATCGATGAACAGCATTCCGCCGAGCAGGATCGCGACCATGATCCGCGCATCGTGGCGCCACTGGACCAGATCGCCCCTACGTTCGGCGACGAGGCGCCAGACCATGTCGCCGACGATCGCGAAACCCAGCGGGACCAGCAGGTGCGACAAACCCTTGCCGGCAAACACTTCGCCGGCGAGTCCGCGATCCAGGGCGGCGATGGCGGACCAGAGCAGGCCTATGCCGAGTTCCTTGCCACGCACCCTGAACCGGTTGTCGAAGCAGGAGAGGCAGAACCACCACAGGAAAATGACCGTGAACCCGCCGGTAATGTGGGCGAGATCGCCGGCGATCCCGCCAGGGCGCAGCGACGCCAGCGGTGTGTTGCCGACGACGAAGCCGGAGAGACACAGCGCGAGGAGCGGAAACAGAGATGCAGGCAAGCCCATTCGCCGTCGATCGCGGAGAAGAAGCCACGCCAGCAGCAGGAGGGTCGCGACGGCTCCGGCCCGCACCATGGCATCGATTTGTGCGAGGTTCATCCGACGAGCATCGGAGAGAGCGAAGGTGCAGGCGTTCGCCTGCGATGCGAGCGGCCGTGGCGGCGTTCGTGATCGTAGTGCCGGTCAGGCGAGGCGACATTGGCGGTCCGCACGGTGGCACCGTTCGGATCGGGGGCGCCGCGGAGGAGCGGTTTGTCGATCAATGATCGGCCCCGCTCGGCAGGCGGTGGAGCCAGCGCACGACTGCGGCCGCGAGCGTCACCCGCTTGTCGGCGAAGGAATGGTCCGTCTGGAGTTCCACGGCGGTGACCGGGCTGCCGTTCTGGCGCCGGAGGGTGTCGGCGAAGGCCTTGTTCGGGTCGGCGCCGCCGAAGGTCGCGTAGACCGACAAAGTCGGGTGTGTCGCCAGCCTCGGCGCGAGCGCCCCGAGCGACCAAGTGCGTCCGCGGCGGGCGAGTTCGTCGACGAGGTCGGCGGCGGTGATCGGGCCGAGACTGTGGCCGATGTCGTCAAAGGCCCCGACCAGCTCGGCGCGGGCCGCGTCGGCGCCGGTGCGCAGCCGCTCGGCATCGCGGGCGATGTCCCAGGCGTCGAGGAGGATCAGACCGGCGAGCGGGACGGGGTCGCCGACGAAGCCCGGACGGGGGCTACGGTCGCCGCGCGCGGCGTCGTTGGCGGCAGCCCAAGCGGCGGCGAATCCGCCCATCGAGTGGCCGGCGAGGACAAGGCGGGAGGGGTCGACGGCGTAGCGCCGAGCCGTTTCCGGCGCGCGCAGAAAGGCGAGCGCGACCTGCGCGTCCTCGAGCGCATTCTGGATCGAGAAAGTGCCTTCGCTGCCCCAGGCGCCGCGATAGGTGAAGGTGAGCACGTTCCAGCCGGCGCGGCGGACCGCCTGGGCGAGATCGAGATTGCGCTCGTTGCCGGGCAGGCCGTGGAGGAGGAGCATGGTCGGCTTGGGCCCGGCGCCGCTCGCCAGCAGGAAGAGCGCGTTCATCTCAGAACCGCGGGAGGCGATGACGAGCTGGCGATTGGCGGCGGGATGGGCGGCATCGCGCGGCGGATCGACGGTTGCGGCATCGAAATGGGGCGGCCGCGGTACGTTGGCGGTACCGCGCAGCGGCGGCGTGGCCGGGCCGCCGCCGGTCAGCAGCGGGGCGCCGCGCTCGAAATCGAGCACATAAGGCAAGGCCGGGATCGCGGAGCGCTGGGCGGGCGCGGCGCTGGTGAGGCCGGCCAGCATGACAATGGCGGCGATATTGCGGTTCTTCATCATGTTCCCCCCGGACGGCGCGCGCAGGGTAGCACGTCATGACGTCATGGCCAGAGCGTAGCGGTGACTGGCGCGGGCGATCCATATGCTCACCCCAATGGGCAGGGGGTGCCGCAACGGGACCATAGCGACCATGAGTGCCGCGGGCTTGGCGGTCGCTGACCTTGCCCCTGGTTCCGGGGTCGTGCGCGACGCTCCGGCCGTCGCATTGCTCACAGATCGGAAACCCGTCTCCCTTTCCGGCGCGATGCGTTACCATCGCCGCGCCCGGAAGAGGCGGAGAGGACAGGGAATGAAGGCGTTTCAACACATGAAGGCACTTGCGGCGCTGCTGGCGCTGTGCGGGTTCGGGCAGGCCGCGGCGGCACCCGCCGACACGCCCGCGCCCTCGCAGTTCAGGCGCGGGGTCAACATCATCGGATACGATCCGATCTGGAAGGATCCGGCCAAGGCGCGGTTCCAGGAGAAGCATTTCGCGGAGATCCGGCGCGGCGGCTTCGATTTCGTCCGCGTCAACCTGTTCGCGTTCGAGCATATGGACGCGCGTAATCGTCTCGATCCGAAGTGGCTGGAGCGGCTCGACTGGGTGGTGCGCGAGGCCGGGGAGGCCGGGCTCGGCGTGATCCTGGACGAACATGATTTCGATGCCTGCGCCAAGGATCTGCCGGCCTGCAAGGTGAAGCTTCCGGCTTTCTGGCGGCAGGTGGCGCCGCGCTACCGCCGGGCGCCGGCGAGCGTCGCCTTCGAATTGTTGAACGAGCCTTATGGTCCGCTCGATGCCGATACCTGGAACGCGATGTCGGCGGAGCTGCTCGGCATCGTCCGCGCGACCAACCCGACCCGCACGGTGATCATCGGCCCGACTCAGTGGAACAATTTCGGCCAGCTCAAGACGCTGAACCTGCCCGAGGCGGACCGCAACATCCTCGTCACCTTCCATTATTACGAGCCGTTCCGCTTCACCCATCAGGGGGCAAGCTGGGCCGGCGACATGAAGGACGTGAAGGGCGTTCAATGGAGCGAGGAGGGGCGGCTGCAGGCGCGGCGCGATTTCGCAACGGTCGCCGCCTGGGCGAAGGCGAACCGGCGGCCCGTGCTGCTCGGCGAGTTCGGCGCCTACGACATGTCCGGCACGCCGATCGACCAGCGAATCGCCTACACCAGGGCGATCCGCGAGGAAGCGGAAGCGGCCGGAATCCCCTGGGCCTATTGGCAGTTCGATTCGAACTTCCTGGCGTGGGACATGAAGAAGGATGGCTGGGTCGAGCCGATCCGCGCGGCGCTCATCGGGGAATAACCATGCCATCAAAGTGGTACTTTGATGAGGACACGGAAGTGGCGTGGGAAACGCGGTTCGGCAGGGCCGTTCGACAGCCGCTTGTTCCCCTCCGTTCCAGGGAGGGGCCAGGGGGGGTGCGCGGCGCAGCCGCGCCTCTGGCGGCGGCGTGGTGAGGCGTTCCTGACCCCATCGAGGGCCAGGAACGCACCCACCCCCAGGGCCCTCCCTGGGAGGAGGGGAGTGATTGCGGGTGCATCCCGGCACCGCCGGTGCTGACTCCGACTCCCCCTCTTTCCGACCTCTCCCCTGAAGGGGAGAGACGCTGAGGGGGCGAGGGCGTGCGCATATCCGCAAGCCCTGCTACGCTCCGTCCGATGAACGAGACCGACTCCCTGTTCGAGGACACGCCGCAGATCGGGTCGGCGGATCGGTTGACGCTCGATCTCGACGGGTGGGAGGGGCCGCTCGATCTGCTGCTTACCCTGGCCCGGTCGCAGAAGGTGGATCTTGCCAAGATCTCGATCCTCGCGCTGGTCGAGCAATATCTGGCGTTCATCGCCGACGCCAAGAAGTTGAAGCTGGAGATCGCCGCCGATTATCTGGTGATGGCGGCGTGGCTCGCCTACCTCAAATCATGCCTGCTGCTGCCAAAGGATCCAGAGCAGGATCCGTCGCCGGAGGAGCTGGCGATGCGGCTCCAGCTGCGGCTGCAACGGTTGAGCGCGATGCGCGAGGCCGGGGCGCGGCTGATGGCGCGGGATCGGCTCGGCCGCGACGTGTTCCTGCGCGGCGCGCCCGAAGGGCTGCGGGTGATCAGGAAGGCGCAGTGGCAGGTCGATCTCTACGATCTGATCTCCGCCTATGGCGCGATGCGGGCGCGCAACGTGCCGGCGGTCCATGTCGTCGGGCGGCGGCCGGTGATGACCCTGGACGAGGCGCTGACGCGAGTCGAGCGAATGCTCGGCATTAACGTCGAGTGGACGCGGCTCGAGGCGTTCCTGCCGGAGACGCAGGATGGCGAATATCGCAAATCGGCGCTCGCCTCGTCCTTCGTCGCGGCGCTCGAGCTCGCCAAGCGCGGCAAGCTCGAGATCGAGCAGCAGGATGCGTTCGCGCCGCTTTACGTGCGCTCCGCATGAGCAGCGGCGGCTCGAGCGCAGGCGACCATGGTGGAAGCAGGGGGCTGTTCGCCGAACTGCCCGACGATCTGCGCGCCATCGAAGCCGTGCTGTTCGCGGCCGCCGAGCCGATGAGTGTCGACGATATCTCGGAGCATGTCGGCGCCGGGATCGACGTCAAGGCAGCGCTCGCGGTGCTGGAAGCGCATTATGCCGGTCGCGGCATCAATCTCGTCGCACGCGCGAAGCGCTGGCATTTCCAGACCGCCGCCGACATGGCCCATCTTCTCCGGCGCGAGCGTGACGAAAGCCGCAAGCTCTCCCGCGCCGCCGTCGAGACCCTTGCGATCATCGCCTATCACGAGCCGGTCAGCCGCGCCGAGATCGAGGCGATCCGCGGAGTCCAGATCTCCAAGGGGACATTGGACGTGCTGATGGAGGCGGGCTGGGTGCGTCCTGCCGGACGCCGCGAGGTGCCGGGTCGGCCGCTGACCTACGCCACCACCGCCGACTTCCTCGCCCATTTCGGCCTGGAGAGCCGCCGCGATCTGCCCGGAATCGACGATCTGAGGGCTGCCGGCTTGCTCGACCCGATCGACGCGGCGATGGAGCAACTGGTGCTGGAGACCGGGCCGGAAGGCGATTGACGCCGCGCCCCCTCCGCCCCCGCGCACGAGCGCCGCTCGGCGCGAAACGCTTTGCGCTGCGGCGAACAGGGGCTACAGGCGGGGCGCGGGTGGACCGGCGTCAGGGCCTGATCATCTTGGGTAGGAGCGCTTAGCTCCAAGACGAGGTGTCGATCAGGCTCGAAACCAGTGTCGAGAGCATGATTCGCGTATGAGGCTGATCCAGCCTGACACGATCATGCTCCGGGTCCGTCGGAGGCAGGGAAGATGGACCGTTGAGCCGGGCCGCTTCGATCCCTATCTTGAATGCACGGTTTTCGGAGACGTCCCATGGGTGGTTTGAGCATCTGGCATTGGCTGATCGTCGGGATCATCATCCTGCTGCTGTTCGGCAAGGGCCGCTTCTCCGACATGATGGGCGACGTCGCCAAGGGGCTGAAGAGCTTCAAGAAGGGCATGTCGGAGGATGACGACGCGGCCCGGACGCCGCCGCCCGCCGCCGGCCCGCCGCCGCGGCTTCGCGACGACACGCTGGAAGTGCCCGCCGATCGCACCCGCGACCTGGACGGCACTTCGACCCGCCGCGAGCCCTGATCTCAAAGCCGGCGCGGCATGTTCGATATCGGCTATTCGGAGCTGCTGGTCGTTGCGATCGTAGCTCTGATCGTGATCGGCCCCAAGGATCTGCCGCGGGTGATGCGCACCGTCGGCCAGTGGGTCGGCCGCGCGCGCGGCATGGCGCGCCATTTCCGCTCCGGAATCGACACGATGATCCGCGAGTCCGAGCTCGAGGAAATGGAGAAGAAGTGGCGCGAGGAAAATGAGCGGATCATGCGCGAGCATCCGCTCGGCACCAGCTGGGACGATCCGCCCGCGCTTCCCGCACCGCCGCCGAGCACCGCTCCGGCCGCGGCGTGGGTTCCGGATGAAGGCGACGACCAGGGCGAGCGTGGGGTGACCGCGTCCGATGCGGCCGATGTCGCTCCGGTCGCTTCCGATCCTCTCGCTGAGATGCTGCCGAGCGTGCCGGTGCCGGCGCCAACGCCCGCGACCCCGTCGCTCACCAAGGACGCTGCCGCCACGGCGGAGCCGCCCCGGCCCGAGGCCGGCCAATATAGCTTCCTGCCGGATCCGTCGCCGCGGAGCGACGGTCCGCAGGATGGCAACGCGCGGCGGGAATTGCCGTGATCCGCGACATCGACAACAGCCGCGCGCCGCTGATGGAGCATCTGATCGAGCTGCGGCGCCGCCTGATCTGGTCGTTCGCTGCGCTCGGCGTCGCGTTCGCGGGCTGCTTCTACTTCGCCGACAAGATCCTCTCGTTTCTCGCTCAGCCGCTGGTCAAGGCGTTCGGCGCCGGACAGGGCAAGCTCATCTACACCAAGCTGTACGAGGCCTTCTTCACGGAAGTCCGCGTCGCCCTGTTCGCCGCCTTCTTCATCGCTTTCCCGATCATCGCGATGCAGATCTGGCTGTTCGTGGCGCCGGGTCTCTACGCCAAGGAAAAGAGGGCGTTCCTGCCCTTCCTGGTCGCCACGCCGATCCTGTTTCTCGCGGGCGGTGCGCTCGCTTATTATGTGGTGATGCCGACGGCATTCCGCTTCTTCCTGAAATATCAGGGGAATCTCGGCGGGATCGAGCAGGAGGCGCTGCCTGCGATCGGCGAATATCTTTCGATGGTGATGCAGTTCATCTTCGCCTTCGGAGTCGCCTTCCTGCTGCCGATCCTGCTGATGCTGCTGGAGCGCGCCGGCATCGTCACCCGCACCCAGCTGGTCGAGGGCCGCCGCTACGCCATCCTCATCGCCTTCGTCATCGCCGCCGTGGCGACGCCGCCGGACGTCGTCTCCCAGTTCATGCTCGCGATTCCACTGTGGCTGCTCTACGAAGCCTCGCTGATCGCGATCTGGTTCACCGAACGCCGCCGCGCGAAAGACGCAGGCTCGGCCGTCGAGGCGCAGACGACGGAAACGGGGACTCAGGCTTAGCCCGGTCCCGCGCTCCCAAATTCAAAGCCTTGTTGTCGCGATATCACGGCCGGAACGGCCCCACCCCTCGTTCGTCGAACTGATCCCGAGCATGATCCTGTGCTATCCTCCCTGTCAGCCGCGAGGCTGATGGGACGGGGATGATCAGCCCCGCCATGCCCGCGGCATGGCGGGCCTGATCATCGAAGCTGGTGAAGAGGCTCACGGAGGTGTCACCGGCACCGACGCAGGGTGAACGGGTGCCGGCGCTTATTGCAGGCGCACCTTCACGACGTTGCCGCGGTCGCTGGTAATGGCGCGGGTTTCGCCGCGGCGGAGGGGCGTGGCGTAGGGCCAGCATTCGCGGAAATTGCCGGCCCAGGTGAAGCAAAGCCGCTGTTTCTCCATCGCCCATCGGCCGGAGACGTCGCGGCCTCCGAAGCTGGCACGGACTCCGCCGCCGCCGTCGAAACTCAGGGTCGAGACCTGGCCGTTGGCGGCGGTGACCTGCATCGTCCGCCCGGCGACGGACGCGGCGCTCTGCGGCCGATCGCCGCCGCCGCCCGCGCAGCCGGCGAGCCCGATGGTGAGGCCGAGGCCGAGCGCAATGATCCTGTTCACGTGCGAGTTCCTCCTGTCGTACCGAACGCGAAGCGAGCCGCGCAGTTCACCGACCGTTTGCGGCGCGTTCGCGAGAGCATTGCCACAGGATTGGCGGCGCTGTCGCCCAAATCGGCGTTCCAGGCCCATCCTCCCGTGCGTGCCGTCGCATTCCTGCGGCGTACGCAATCTCCCCTACCGCGTTCCCACGGCATGTTAAACCCGGTGGGACATCAGGGATCAGGATTGGGCCTGCCGCAGGGGAAGCGGTGAAGGGGAAGAATGTGCTGAAACGGGTGTCTGCTTCTGTGTGGCGCGCGTTCGATCTGGTCGGAACCGACCAGGCGAGCGAACGCGCGCTGCTGCGTGAGCAGTTCCGGACGCTCGCCGCGCAGATCCCGTTCATGTATGCGCTGATGTTCGTCGATGCCTGCTTCCTCAGCTTCGCGATGTACCGCGACGTATCGTCGATCCAAAGCCTGGGCGTGCCCGCAATCCTGTGCTTCGCGGCGATGGTGCGGACGCTGCTGTGGCTGCGGCGCGGACGCGAAGACATGTCTCCCGAGAAGATCCGAAGCTATCTCAAGGTCACCTTGATCACGTCGGCGGTGCTCAGCTTCGGCTTCGGCGGCTGGGGCATGCTGCTGTTCGAGGATGCCGATCTCGCCGAACGCACCTGCATCGCGCTCTACATCTTCATCGGCGCGACCAGCTGCGCCTATTGCCTCCAATGCCTGCCCGGGTCGGCGCGCTTCGTCCTGCTTTGCGGCGCGGCGCCGATGACGGTGCGCCTGCTGCTGTCCAACCAATGGCTGCTGATCGGCCTCGGCGTGGATCTGCTTGTCGTGATGGCCCTGATCCTGCGAATGCTCAGCACCAATTATGGCGGATTCCTGGAGGTCATCTCGTCGCGCTCGGAGATTCTCGCCGAGCGCGAGCGCGCACGCGACGCCGAGCAGCGTGCCCACCAGTTGGCCTATCATGATCCGCTCACCGGATTGCCGAACCGGCGGGCGCTCAGCGACCTGCTCGAAGGAGCGATGGCGGCCACGGCGGATGCGAAGTCGTTCGGTTTGCTGATCGTCGATCTCGATCGCTTCAAGAGCATCAACGACGTTCACGGCCATCTTGCCGGCGACCAGCTGCTGCGCGAAGTGGCGGGTCGGCTGAGCGACCTGACCGGCGATCAGGCGCGCGCGTTCCGGCTCGGCGGCGACGAATTCGCGATCGTCGTCGACATCGCGGGGGAGGACGCGGACGCGCCCCGGCGGATCGCTCGCCGGATCGTCCGGGGAATGAGCGAGCCGTTCGCGATCGGCGGTTTCGTCCACCATATCGGCGCCAGTATCGGCATCTCGCTCTTCCCCGCCGACGCGGCGGACCGCGAGACATTGATGCGCCGAGCCGACATCGCGCTCTATCGGGCGAAGGAAGGCGGCCGCTGCCAGCATCGCTGCTTCGAGCCGCTGATGGACGCCGAGATCAAGCGGCGGTCGGTGATCGAGCGCGAGCTGCGCGAGACGATGCTCGCCGACGGCTTCCGGCCCTACTACCAGCCGCTGGTCGAGCTCGCGAGCGGGCGGATCGTCGGTTTCGAGATGCTGGCGCGCTGGCCCCGCGCCGACGGGGTCGAAATCGGCCCCGACCAGTTCATCCCGATCGCCGAGGAAAGCGGCCTGATCAACGAGCTGATGCTGCAACTGCTCGATCGCGGTTGCCGCGAGGCGCTCGAATGGGATGCGGCGCTGAGCATCGAGATCAACATCTCGCCAGTTCAGCTCAAGGACCCCTGGCTTGCCGAGAAGATCCTGGCGACCCTGACCCGGCTCAACTTCCCACCGCAACGCCTGGGCATCGAGATCACCGAGAACGCGCTGATCGTCGATGCCGACAATGCGCGCCGAACGATCGAATCGCTGAAGAACCAGGGGATGAAGGTCGCGCTCGACGATTTCGGGACCGGTTATTCGTCGCTGCAGCACCTTCGAATGCTGCCTTTCGACAAGATCAAGATCGACCGCTCGTTCGTGCACGCACTCGATAGCGACGGCGATTCGCTGAAGATCGTCCGGGCGATCACCAGCCTTGCCAGCAGCCTCGACCTGCCGGTCGTCGCCGAAGGGATCGAGTGCGAGGCGGCCGTGCAGCAGCTTGGCGCGCTCGGCTGTGCTTTTGGCCAGGGCTTTCATCTCGGACGGCCGCTGTCCATCGAGCAGGTGCGGGATTTGCTCCGCGGCTGCGGCGATGGACCCGCGCGGATTTCCGCCGCGCGCTAAGGCGGAATCGGCACCAGGCGCGAAAAAAAAGGGCTGCCCGAGGGCAGCCCTTCTCGAAACCGGAAATCCGTTCTCAGATTTCTTTGTCGCCGGCCTCGCCGACCGACTTGATGTCCTCGCCGGCACCCTTGACGGTGTTGCAGGCACCAAGCGCAAGGCTGGTGGTCACGGCGAAAAGGCAAAGAAGCTTACGAACCATGTCACGTCTCCTGGGGCTGCCAAAGCGCGTTGGGTGCGTCCGGCTTGCTGGTGTGCCTTAAAAGCCCGACCAAAACGGATGGTTCCTTGCGCTGCGGTGACGCCGCCCGTCCCAGCAGAGCCCGCTTGCTGCGGGGCATGGGCCTGCCCCGGATAAGCCTTTGGTGCCGCACGCTTCTCGCCAGAGCCCGGTCGCAGCAACATCGCTTCATGTCCATCGCACGCCCAAACGAAAAGCCGCCCCGAATTGGAGCGGCTCAGATGAAGCTTTCTGGAATGTGTTGAGCCCGGAGGCGCCACCGGGGGGGGGGGAGGTTGGCGCGTCCGGGCTCATGTTCTGGATAGCGAGAGCGGGGGGGCAAAAGGTCACTATCCGAAGTGCTCAACGACGAAGCAGTGCCCCGGTTCCGCACAGAATGAAAAAAAACGTTAGCCGCCGAACTTTTTAGGAAACCCCCGATCGGGTCCGCCAGTTCACCGGACAATCACAGAGAGGTTAGAGGTCAGACCGCCGGTGCGACCCGCCTCCGACAAGGAGAATATCCGTGGCTCAGCCGCCCAAATCGACCCCTCACAGCGACATGACCGGCGTGCATCGGGACGAGAAGCGAAACGTCGACAGCGCGATCGAGGCCGGTCAGGATTCCGGCACCGTTGCCGACGCCAAGAAGGAGAATGCCGCGCGTCCCGAGTCGAACGACGACGATCCGGGATTGGACGAGCGCAGCCGCTGAGCGGCACCGTCTGCAGCAGCGGGCGCATTATTCGGACTGCGGCGCGATCGTCAGCCGCGATCAGCCTTGTCGACTACGGTGATGGCCAGCGCGTAGCGGCCGATGTCCGTGTTCCGGTCGATCGAGGTCCGCAGCTGACGGGACAATCCGGTGACGATCCGCTCAAAGCGATCTGTGACCTTCTCGTCGCAGTCCATCTGCCCGCGAAGGCTGTCGGATTCGAGGACGAGCTGCGCGGTCGAGAGCGCCGCCCCTTCGCCAGTCAGCGAAATTTGAACCGACGCGGCGCCGCAGAACATCGCGAACTCGACCGCCTCAGTAACCAGGAAGGCTACCGAGACCGCTACGTCCTGGGTCGCGTAATAAGGTTCGAGATCGACCCTGATCGTCATGTTCGCAGCCGAAGCCGGGGCGGTCGCGCGGAGATTGGCGGCAAGCTCCGACACCAGCGGCTTCAGCGCGACTCCGCGATTTTCTTCGAGCTCGGCATAATGGTTGCGGTGCACGACCGCGAGCGCGTCGACCCGCCGCTGGATCGAGGCATAGGCCGCGGCGGCGGCCTCGTTCGACGACCCTCGCGAATGGATGTTGAGCAACGATGCGACGACCTGAAGGTTGTTCTTCACCCGATGATGGACCTCGCGGACCAGGCGGGTCTGCCGTTCGACCGCGGCTTCGAGCTCGGCTTCGTGGCGAGCGACGGTCTGCGCGACTCCTTCGAAGGCCAGCCCAAGCTCCCCGATCTCGCGCGCCGGCGACTTGACCCGCGGCAGGCCGAAATCGCGGTCGCCCGGCTGGTAGGCGGAGACGAGACGTTGCATGCGGCGGAGCGGACGCACCAGATAGCGGTCGACGACAAGCCAGCCGATTACCGACGCAGCGAGCCACATCAACACCGGCAACAGGATCGTGAGCGCTTCCAGGAAGGTGATCGGGACCGCGCTTGCGGCGAGATCCAGGCGGAGCTGCCGGTCGGCAACCGGGTGGCTGCCGTTGACCGTGCGGACGAAGGGCCCTTCCTCATATTCGTCGCGCAGCACCATCGTGCCGCCGCCGCCTTCCTGATTGAGCGTCAGATCGAAGGCGGCCGGAGTGCCGGGTATGTAGGTGAGCCGCGACAGCGTCTCGCGCGAATATTCGGCAACGCCCTCGAGCCTTCCTTTCTCGCCGAAGACGTACAATTGCAGCGCCTGCCCGTCCGGAGTGATCTCGGCGATGCTGTGCGCGCGCGGATTATCGCTGCCGCGTCGGACCGGGGCGAAGCCCGGGCTGGCACAGCGCGGCTGGACGGCATCGGCGAACAGGGCGTAGCGTCCGGGGAGCGGGCCATGTTCGAGCCGCTTCAGCGTGGACTCGCAGATGCGCGAATTCTGGGGCGTGAGCGCGATCGCTCCGCTTGCCGTGCCGATGGTGATGATCCCGCGCACCAGGGTGGCGTTGATCCGCTGCGCCTTGACCTCGAGCCGGCCCAGCGTCTGCTCGGTACGGTCCTGCGTCTTCTGCTGGGCGCTCTGAATCGAGGCCCAAATCGCGATGAGGCCGAGCGGAAGCAGGAAGGCACTGAGGATGAGCAGCATCTTCACGCCCGTCGACAGGCGCGCGAAGCGGTAGGAGAACCAGCTTTTCAGTGTCGTGATCACGATGTTCGGCCGCGCGTGCGGCGAGGCTCAGCCAAGCTTCCCCAGCAGATCCAGCAGATCCGGCGGGATGTCTTCGTTGATCGTCTGCTGATAGGCCGCACGCAATGCGTGGCCGACCTCGGGCGTGTTGGCACGTTTCTTTCGCGGTTTGGTCTCGTGGGCGCCCTGGCTATCCGGTGAAGACGCCGATTTGCGCCGGCGCTCGCCATCCTGTTCGTCTGCGAAAGTCAAAATCAATTACCCCTCACGGCCGGACGCCGCGCCCGCTGCCTAGATAAAAAGAGCATGCCCGAACAAGGGCCCATTCACAAAGTGTGTCGGGCGACTGGATCTGGCAAGCCCCGAACCGCGCGCGAGTTAATCGCGCACGATTGGCGTTGGAAACAAAAAACTCCGCCATTGGTTCCACCCCTTCAAGCGAGGCGGGCCAACGGCATTCTTATCATGCCGCCCCGCGCTCGTGCCTGTTCCGGGGCGGGGTTGCAAAGCACGTTGCACACTCTCAATACACCCCGGGGAATCGAATAGGAGTCGTAACGAATGTCGCTTGGTCAGGATCTCGCCCCCCACCTTCCGTTTCTGCGGCGCTATGCCCGCGCCCTGACGGGCAGCCAGGGCCATGGCGATGCATTCGTGCGTGCGACGCTCGAAGCGATCGTCGCCGCGCCGGGCGACTTTCCGCGGGATGTCGATCCGCGGCTCGGCCTTTATCGCACCTTTCACGCGATCTGGTCTTCGGCCAATATCGAAGAGGATCCGGGCGCAGGATCGGGCGCCGATCCGGAGAGCATCGCCCAGGCGCGGCTGGCCCGGATTACGCCGCTGTCCCGGCAGGCCTTGCTGCTCACCGCGATGGAAGGCTTTACTCCGGAAGATGCCGGCTATCTGATCGGCGCGCAGCCCGACGAGGTCGAGCGGCTGGTCGCCGAGGCGCTTGCGGAGATCGAGCGTCAGACCCGGGCCGAAGTCCTGATCATCGAGGACGAGCCGATCATTGCGATGGACATCGAAACCATCGTCCGCGATCTCGGTCACTCCGTCACCGGCGTCGCGGTGACCCGCGACGAAGCGGTCGCCCAGGCGATGGCGCGTCGCCCAGGCCTGGTTCTCGCCGATATCCAGCTTGCCGACGACAGCTCCGGAATCGACGCGGTGCGCGACATCCTGCAGGAATTCCAAGTGCCGGTGATCTTCATCACCGCCTTCCCGGAGCGGCTGCTCACCGGCGAGCGCCCGGAGCCGACCTTCCTGATCACCAAGCCTTTCCAGCGCTCGACCGTCAAGGCGGCGATCGCCCAAGCCTTGTTCTTCGATCAGGCGACGATCCCCGCCTGATCCAAATAGTCGCGGAACCCCCTCGTCCAGCAGGCGTTGCCTACCTGTAACGAATGGAACCGAGGGACTATGGACGAGGGTGAGCCGCACATCGATACGACACGAGCGCGGCAGGGTGCCACGCCGCACATGACGCGGTACATCCTGCCGATCTCCCTCGGTCTTGTCGTGATCCTCTTCGCGCTCCTGTTGTTTCTCTGGCGCTGAGCGCTTACCTTCTCAGCTTAAGGGAGGCGTGCATCTGCGCGCCTGAGCGGCATGACCGATTTCAGTTCATCCTATCATGACGGGGCCAGCTTGAGCCATCAGCCTGAATCAATCGACGAGGTGGAAGAAGTTCGGCCGGAGCCGGTTCCGCTTCCCGACAACGAGTTCAAGGACCAGCTTGCGCAGGTCATCCCGCATCTCCGCGCGTTCGGGCGGTCGCTGTCCGGAAGCCGCGATCTGGCGGACGATCTGGTGCAGGAAACGCTGCTCAAGGCATGGGCGGCGCGCAAGCGTTTCCAGGCCGGCACCAACATGCGCGCGTGGACCTTCATCATCCTCAGGAATCTGTTCCTCAGCCAGATGCGGCGCGCCCGCTTCAAGGGCGAGTGGGACGAGATCACCGCGTCCAAGATGCTCGCCGCACCGGCAAGCCAGGATCGCCATGTCGAGCTTGGAGACATGCAACGCGCGTTGCTCCATCTGCCCCAGCCGCAGCGAGAGGCGCTGATCCTGGTCGGCGCCGGCGGCTTTGCTTATGAGGAAGCGGCCGAGATTTGCGGGTGCGCGGTCGGAACGATCAAGAGCCGCGTCGCGCGCGGTCGCGTTGCGCTCGAGAATCTGCTCGCCGAGGGCAAGCTGCCGTCGCGGCGCGAGCATGAGACCGACGGCAATTCGGCGCTGCAGAGCATCATGAGCGAAGTCGACGACCTCAGCCGCGATCGTGATCTTTAAAGCGGCTTGAGCCGGGTTCGGCGGCCCCTGCGGCCGCCGCATTCTTTCCGCGCCGTGATCGCGCGCTCCGGCCCGGCCTTGTGCAAGGGCACCCGTCGCCCGATTGTCCATCGAGCGTTGACACCCTGGGCACCGCAAGGGGCATGGCCGGCTAGCGCTCGATCTTTACCCGCCGCACAAACCCGGCTCGACTGTGCGGAGGCAGTCGGGCATCCTGGTGCCGGTTCATCCGGTCACTTGAGCGCCGAAGCGTCGTACGCGGTGCCCGGCGACGGCCGGCGGAGCAGCCACTGGAGAGCGCGCATCCGGAGGTCCGCTTGCCCGAACGCGCGCAGGAGATCCGATGCAGCCCTTCTGGGACCGTGCCGATGCGCTCGCGGGGTCAGAGTGCGACCGAGCGATTGCGCTTGCCCAGGCGGGCCTGTTGCAGCCGGCGCTCGTCTTCGGGCAGGACGGCTACGCACCCAACCCGTCGGTGCGGCAGGTCGATACGTCTTTCCATGCACGCAGCAGCGAAACTGGCTGGCTGTTCGACATCGTCGACGGATTGTTCGCCGAAGCGGCACAGGCCATGGGGGTGAGCGTGGCGCCGATGCGGGAGGATCTCCAGATCCTGCGCTATCGTCCGGGCAACCACTTCCAGATGTGGCACAGCGATGCCGGCCACGATCTACACGGAGCGCGGACGTTGTCGATATCGATCGAGTTGTCGGAGGCCGGCGATTATGACGGCGGCGATCTCGAGATCGTTCCGCATGCCCTCAAACGCACCCGTCCGCTGCGCCGAGGCGCTGCGCGGATCTTCCCCTCCCAGGCCTTGCACCGCGTCACGCCGGTCACTCGCGGCACACGCTGGGCGCTGGTCAACTGGACCGGCTCTGCGTGATGGTGGCGTCCGGAAACGTGACCGGCGCGAGCGCAGTCGAGTCGCTGCAAGGTTTTTCAATGCCACTGAGTAATCCTCACCGAGTCATGCGCAAGATAATAGTTATTTGAACGGCTTAAGCGTTGCACCTGTTCTTCGAAAACGACTATCCGGCTCCGCGTTTCCGTGACATCAATAGCCCACCGGGGACTCGTACGATGTGCGAGCGGTAATCCTATGGGGGGTTAGAAACATGCCTTCGTCCAGTCTCTTTCCAGATCAGCAACTTTGGATCGCCGGCACCGGCGGCGGCGAGGCGATCATCATCGCCAACGGCGACTCGACGGTCAGCGGCGGTACTTCCGGTTACAGCCTTTCGAACATACTTGCAGGCAATCCGAACCTCAACGCGCCCCGCGACATCGTTCTCGATACGGTCAACGATCGGTTCTTCTTCGTCGACTCCGACATCAGCAGCGGCGACAACCGTATCTATCAGGGTAGCATCTCGCAGGTGCTGGCCAACCCAGGCGCTCCGGCCCTCACCATCCTCTACGAGGATAACGGCACCGACGCGGACGCAAGCATGCGCACCCTCTCGGTCGATACCGAGAACGACATCCTCTATTTCGACAACGGCACGACGTTCAACAAGATCGTCTACGACGTACCGTTGCAGACCGCGACTGTGCTCGCCGATTTGGGGCCGGGCAATTACATCACCCAGGTCACCATCGATTACCTCCACGGCGAAGTCTATCTGGCGAGCAGCGTCGTCGACAGCTTCTTCGGCGTCGATTTCGTCCAGGACAATTTCGTCTACCAAGCCACGGGGCTCACCGCGTCGTCGAGCAGCCTCGCATTCAACCAGTTGGTCTTCGAACCCGACGATGGCGCCTATGGCGACCCCGACATCCCGCCGATCCCGGGCGGCTTTCCAGTGGAGCATGGCACGATCCGCGGGATCGACATCGATCCGGTGACCCGCACGCTCTACATCACCACCGGCACGGTCAACGTCGATAGCAGCACCGATCAGGACTTTTCCGAGATCACCACTTATCCCGGCGGCATCTTCTCCTACGCGGTTACCGCCAACCCGGCCGGCGCCTACACGACCGTCTTCCAGCAGGACGGCGTCAACGGCCCGACCGGCCAGCTTTACTATGCCGAGGTCGATGGCGCCGACGGCGTCTATTACGTCGTCGACGAGACCAACGGCCAAGTCTGGCAGGGCAGCACCGCCGGCGGCACGCCGACCCTGTTCGCAACCCTACCCGCAGGCATGATCCCGCAAGGCCTCGAGCTCGTCAGCGCGCCGACCCTGGCCGGCGTGTCCACCGGTGCGGCGACGGCCGAGGCGGCCGGCCCCGGATCCGGACAGAGCAGCGCCGCCGCCGCGCTCGGTGCCCTCGATGTCTACGATCTCGACACGGCCGGACAGACCGACCAGCTCGCGGGCGCGCGGGTCCGCATCTCGGCGGGCTTCGGCTCTGCGCCCGGGCAGGAATTGCTGACGATCAACGGCGCAACCAGCGGCACGGTCAACGGCATCGGCTTCAGCTACGACGCTGCGACCGGCGTACTGACGCTGACCGGTATCGGCAGCTTCGACGATTACGAAGCCGCGCTGTCGCTCGTGTCCTACTCGATCAGCGGCGACAATCCCGACGATTACGGCGCGAGCCCAACCCGCACTTTGTCCTATCAGACGTTCGACGGCTTGCTGTTCAGCGACGAAACCGACGCGGTGATCAACGTCGTCGACATCAATGACGCCCCGACCGCGCCGGCGACCGGATCGGTCTCGACGCTCGAAGGCTCTCCCGCCGTGCCCCAAGCGATCGGCGCAATCGACGTCGACAGCCTGAGCCTCAATTATGCGCAGAAACCCGGCTTCGAAGCTGCCAACGGCACCGTCAGCTTCGATCAAGTGAACGGTACCTACACCTACACGCCGAGCCCCAATTTCGACGGCACCGACAGCTTCACCATCCTGATCTCGGACGGTGAAGGCGGAACGGCGGAGCAGGTGATCACCGTGACCGTCATTTCGATCAACGACGATCCGACCGCCCCCCCCACTGGCTCCGTCAGCACGGCGGAGGATACCGCCTCGGCGGCCCAGACGATCGGCGCGGCCGATCCCGACGGCGACACCCTGACCTATTCGGTGAAACCCGGCTTCGGCCCGGCCAATGGCAGCGTCAGCTTCGACCAGGCCGGCGGCACCTACACCTATACGCCGAGCGCGAACTACAACGGTCCGGACGGATTCACCATCCTGATCGACGACGGTCAGGGCGGCACCGCGGAGCAGGTGGTGTCGGTGACGGTGACCCCGGTCAACGACGCGCCGACGGCACCCGCCGCGGGCGCGGTCGCCACGGCCGAAGACACGGCATCGGCTGCCCAGGCGATCGGCGCGAGCGATATCGAAGGCGACACGCTGTCTTATTCCCTGAAGCCCGGCTTCGGGGCCGCGCACGGCAACGTCAGCTTCGACCAGGTCAATGGGACCTATACCTATACGCCGGGCGCGAATTACAACGGCCCGGACAGCTTCACCATCCTGATCAGCGACGGCCAGGGCGGCACCGCCGAGCAGGTCGTCTCCGTCACCGTGACGCCGGTCAACGACGCACCGACCGCGCCCACGACCGGCGCGGTGACCACCGCCGAGGACACCGCATCCGCGGCACAGGCGGTCAATGCGGCCGATGTCGACGGCGACACGCTCACCTATAGCGTCAAGCCGGGCTTCGGCGCCGCGCATGGCAGCGTCAGCTTCAACCAGGCTGCAGGGACCTACATCTACACGCCGGCGGCCAATTACAATGGCAGCGACAGCTTCACGATTCTCGTCAGCGATGGACAGGGCGGCATCGTCGAGCAGGCGATCGCGGTGACGGTGACCCCGGCAAACGACGCGCCGACTGGCGTCAGCGGCACGCTGTCGGTGGAAGAGTTCCCGAACAACAGCACGGTGGTCGGCACCGTGGTCGCCCAGGACCCGGACAGCAGCAGCTTCACCTACACTCTGGTCAACGACGCCGGCGGCCGGTTCGACATCAGCACCGCCGGCGTCGTGACGGTGCAGAACGGACTGCTGATCGATTACGAGCAGCAGAGCAGCCACACCATTCGAGTGCAGGTCAACGACAATCAGGGTGGGATATCGCAATTCGACATGGTCGTCGGAGTCGAGGACGATCATGGCGAGTTCGTGATCGGCGATGGCACGGCCAACACGATGGTCGGCGGCATCGAGACCGACATCTTCGTTGGCGGCCTCGGCAACGACACACTGACCGGCGGCGGCGGCAACGACATCATCGCCGGCGACAACGGCCTGTTCGAAACTGCTTCCGACGGCAACGACATCCTCTCGGGCGGTACCGGCAACGACATCCTCACCGGCAATGGCGGCAACGACCAGCTGAACGGCGGCAGCGGCCAGGATCAAGTGCTCGGCGGATCCGGCAACGATCGGATCGACGGCGGCGACGATGCCGACGATCTGACCGGAGACTCGGGCAACGACGTCTTCGTCTTCCGCAAGGGCGAAGCGCATGGCGATCTGATCACCGACTTCGACGGCAACGGCAGGTTCGCCGGTGATTCGATCGTCCTGCAGGGCTATGCGGCGGGAACGACGTTCAGCCACGTCGGCGGCGACGTCTGGAAGATCAACGATCACGGCTTCACGGAATATGTGACGATCCAGGGCCCGGGAACCGTCCACTCGACCGACGTCGTGTTCGTACCCTGAGCCAGGATGACGCGGGTGGCCCCGCCACCTGCGTCATTCCACCTGCGTCACGCGGCGCGCGCACCGCCCACCTTCGTCACCTCGGCGGCGGCGCAGGGCCGGGTGCGGGTCGCCGTTTGCCAGTCCGTTACGCGGCTCTTCTCGTCGAGATACAATTTCCCAGGTAAACAGGGACGGACGCATCGGGAGATCCTCGGGAAGTGGCGTTGCGGGGTATGCAGGTCCGGCGCGAGGGCCGCACCAGCCTGCCGGCCCGGTTCGGAAGAGCGGATCAGGCGGTACCGACCATCGAGGATCGCGTTCGCTGCGCCCTGCGACGGATCCGATCTCCGGAGTGCCCTCGGCAAACAGCCGTCTCGTATCGCGCTTCACGGCTCCGGGCTCACCCTCGGCCGCAGGCATTCGAAAGAAAGCAGGACCCCTATTCACTGGTGCTGCCTAGCGGAGGAATGGCAAGGTCGGTCTGATCGATCAGGCGCTGATCGGCTGGGGGGCAGGGGGACTTGATGCGAAATCACGTTCGCGCGGCGGCGATGTTGACGATCCTCTGCGGGACGCCATGTGGGGCCAGTGAAGCGCCGGCAGCGGACCAGAAGGAGCGGGCGATGGTGACGAACGGCATGGACGAGGCGCGCTTCTGGGCCTTGATCGAGCAATTCGGCCGTCCCGATCGGGAGGCGCGGCTGGCCGCCTTGCGCGCGGCGCTCGCCGATCTGGAGCCTGACGACATCCAGCGCTTCCAGGCGCAATTCGACCGGCAGATGTGGCGAAGCTATCGCTGGGACCTCTGGGGGGCTGCCTTCGTGGCGATGGGCGGCGCGTCCGATGACGGCTTCGAATATTTCCGCGCCTGGCTGATCGCGCAGGGGCGGGACGCGTTCGAGCGTGTGCTGGGATCGCCCGACAGTCTTGCCGACATCGCCCCCAACGACGCAGACGCGATGGAATTCGAACACATCCTGTATGTCGCTCCGGAGATCTGGAGTGAGAAAACCGGCAAGAGCCCCGCGGAGATGATCCGGTTCGATCCGGGGTCCGAGGTCCAGAGCGGCCCGCAAGGCACGCCGTTCCGGGAAGACGACGCTTTGCTCGCCAGGCAATATCCGCATCTGTGGCGGCGTTTCACGAGCGCGGGGATGTGAAAGCCCCGGTGCGCGTCGGCATGGTGGATTCGAGGCGGGGGCTGACAGGCGCTTGCTCGCTGTCACGCCGCCGGATGAATGCCTTTGAATTCAGAACGGTTTGCGTCCCGATCGGATCGGAGCGCCCGCTCTAGCTTCCTGGATTGGAGCGGTTTTCGAGGCACGGGCGATTCCGCCCGATTACCGGACGCTTCAAACCAGGGACGCGAGCATGATTCACGGATCGGGGCTATTCAGCCTGATCCGATCACGCTCCAGACGATGCTCGCCCGGCGGAAGTCCTGGCGCCGGCTCAATTCTGGCTTGGGAAGATGCCCTGCAGCGCGATGCAGAAATTAAGCACCAGATACGGTTGGCGGTTCTCGTGCGGTTGGCTGCCGCCGACATTGGTGATCGTCGTAGGCGTCATCGCGCCGTTCGTCGCGCCGGTGCCGTAGAGCTGGGCCTGATTGGTTCCGCCGCCCTGGAGGGAGACGAGCGCCTGGGCCGGAGCCTTGGTCGCCCCCGGCGTGATGCCCTGGACATCCGCCGATCCGGTTCCCGGCAGCGCGCTCATGCTGTGATTGTGCTGCGGCAACTCGTCGATCGTGATCGTGTGGTAGGTTTCGCCGCCGGCGTTTCCAAGCGGATAGGGCGATCCGAAAAAATGGAGCGGGACGCGTCCCTGCAGATTGGGCAATGCGAAAACGGTCTGCCCGTTGCCACCATAGGCTGTGCCGAGCAAAGCGAACAAGGCCTGGTTCTGGTTGATGGGCAGAAGCTGGCCATTGCAGAATGCCCAGCCCTTCGGCGGAAAATCAAAGCTGAAGATCTGGATCTGCCCCAGGAAAGGCTCGCTCATGTTCGATGCTCCTCGATGTCCAGGGGGGCTAGGGGCGCGGCGGGAAGACGCCCTGAAGGGCGATGCAGAAATTCAGCGCGAGATACGGCATCATATTGTTGTGCGGCAGGCTGCCGCCAGTGATTCCGATCGCCAACGGATCCATCGTCACGAACGTCGAGACGGTGTTGTAGAAGGCGATCGCGCCGTTCGTCGGCCCCGTCGAATAGCGCCCCTTGGCCAGCGCATTACCGCTGGCGACGGCGGTGGACGCATTGGCGTTCAACGCCTGCATCATGTGATTGTGGGCCGGAATCTCGGACTGGAGCAGGGTGACCGTCGGCGTTCCCGATTGCTCCCCCAGATCCCGCAGGCTGAGCCCCTGGCCCTGGCCGGGATGCATCGCCACGTTGCCGGACAGATCGGGGAGCGCGAAATTCGACTTCCCGTCACCTCCGTAGGTGGTGCCGAGCAAGGAGAACAGGGCCGTGTTCTGCGAGATCGGCATCAGCTGCCCGTTGCAGAATGCCCAGCCTTTTGGTGCGAAATTGAATCCGAACATCCGGATCTCGGCCACGAACGGATCTGCCATATCACCACTCCGGGAAGATAGAAGAAAGTTGCTGCGAAACGATCACGCAGAGCCACTCACGTCGGCGACGGAAAGATCCCGAACAGTGAAATGATGTAATTCACGCACAGAAAGGGTTGCACGTTCTCGTGCGGCTGGCTGCCGCCGGCCGGACCGATGAGTTGCGGCAGCAGGGGCGTTGCCGCGTTCCCCGTCGCATAGGCCGTAACCCCGGCCGTGCTGCTCGTGATGTCGGCAAACTTGGCGCCTTGCGGCGACAATGTTTGCGATGTTGTGGTCGACGCCATCGGGTGCGTATGCGACGGTATCTGCTGGACGGTCAGAGTCACGCTTTCAACGCCGGCGGCTTCCGCCTGCTGGTAGCTTATGTTGTTCGGGCCATTGCCGAAATGGATCGGCACCCGGCTCTGCAAATTCGGCAAGGCGAAGGTTTCCTGGCCGTCGCCGCCGTAAGTCGTACCGATCAACTGAAAGAGCGTTTCATTTTCCGAGATCGGAAGAAGGTTGCCATTGCAGAACATCCATCCGTTCGGCGGAAAATTTCCCGCAAACATGCGAATCTCACCGACATAGGGCTGCGCCATGCTTGATCCCTTTCTGTGGACGTCCGGCGTCGACCGGGGCCGCGTTGCGCGTCAGGGTGGAAGGGGTGAACTCCTGGCGCGTGATGCCCAGGCCTCGAGCGTCAACGGTGGATACGCCTTCACCGCGGCTCAAAGAGTCGACCATTGATTCATTCCCCCCGCTCGGTTGCAATGTGATCGTAACCCGCGTGGCTGTCAAACGCGATCTGAGAGGCTTCTTGCGATCACTTGCGAGAGTCTGTGGAATTTGCGGCGCCAAGCAATAACTGTTTGTAGAAACTGGATTTCGCCGCTCGGTCCATTTCGGACCAATCGGGGCAATCCACTAGCAAGTGCACCTCTTCTATGTCATGGAGGCGCGATAGGGCTGTTATCGCGGACCGGTGCCTGTGGGGGGTGCGGCGCTTGCCCTGTGGGGAATATTGACATGGTTGCTACGACCCTCAGCGTCGGCCAGATCGCCATCATCGGCGTCAACACCGAAGACAACGGCAATCCGCAGCGCGACGCCATCACCTTCATGCTGCTGGCGCCGATCGGCTCGGGCACCCAGATCTTCTTCTCCGATCGCAGCTGGAACGGCAGCGTATTCGCGGGTGCCGGGGGCAACGAAGGCACCTTCACCTACACAGCCGGGGTCGATCTTCCGGCGGGGACGGTGGTCACGATCACCCAGGCGCAGTTGCTCGCCGCCGGAATCGATCTCTCCGACGCCGGGGAAACGGTTTACGCCTATCAGGGCGGGATCAACACGCCGTCCCGATTCCTCCATGCAGTCGACGTGGCCGACGGCAGCGTCGGCTTCGACGGCAACGAGCTGCTCAACACAGGCCTGACCAACGGTGTCTCGGCAGTTTCGATCGCGGTCGACAATGCCGAATTCGGCACGCGCACCCACAATATCAATTACGGCGAGCTGTTCAGCCAGATCAACAACAACACCGACTGGGTGCAAAACGACAACAGCCCGCAGGACGGAACCACCGGCGGACCGGCCGCGACGGCGCCCGACGCGCAGATCTGGGTCGCTGGATCCGGTGCCGGCGAGGCGATCGTCACCATCAATCTTGACGGCACCTATTCGTCCGGGAGCGTCGGCTATCAGGTGGTCCAGGCGTTCCAGAACGCAGCCCAGCTCTTCCACCCGAGCGACATCACGCTCGACACCGTCAACGACAAATATTTCTTCGTCGACGCGGACCTGAACGGCAACAACCGCATCATCCAGGGCAGCATCAGCGAGCTATTGGCCAATCCGGGCGCGGTGCCGAATTTCACCGTGCTGTACAGCAATGTCGGCACCGGGCCGACCGGCAGCATGCGCACCCTGTCGATCGATCCCGCCACGCAGAAGATCTATTTCGACGTCGAGAACAGCCTCGTCCGCATCGACTACAATGCGGCTGCGCAGACGGGTACGATCCTGACCACGCTCTCCAGCGACTCGTTCATCACCCAGCTGACCATCAACTACGCGACCGGCACCGTCTATCTCGGCAGCAGCAGCGTCACGAGCGTGTTCGGCACCGACGTGATCGACACCAACCGGGTGTTCGTGGCGAGCGGGCTCACCGGATCCAACGCCGCCAATTCGCTCAGCTTCAGCCAGATCAACTTCGGCGCCAATGGCGACACTTCGGTCGGCGGCGAGGGAGGCGAACTCGGCAATGACAGCTGGCCCGTCGAGCGCGGATCGATCCGCGGCGTCGACGTCGATCCGATCACCGGCAGGCTCTACATCGTCACCGGCACCGTCAACCTCGACAATGACGGCAACGGCGTCACCACCTATCGCGGCGGCGTCTGGGTCTATGATCCGTCGAACGGCTCGGTCACCAATCTCTATACCCAGAACGGCAGCACCGGACCGCTCGGCCTGCTTTATTATATCGAGGTCGATAACGCGACCGGCAGCTATTATGTGATCGACGAGACCGGCGCGAACGCGGAGGTCGGCGATGGCGGCGTTTATCGCGGCAGCCTCACCGTGCCGGGCACGCCGACCCTGCTCGCCACCGTCGGCAACATCAACGGCCTCGGCCCGCAGGGGCTCGAAATCCAGCACGCACCGACTTTGGTCGGCACCGCGATCGCCAGCCTTGCGGTCACCGAGGCAAGCAACGCGCCGGCTTCAGGCGAGACGACGCGGGTCGGGCTTTATACCGGCCTCACCGCCTCCGACATCGACACGCCCAATTCAGGCGACGAACTGCGCGGTGCGCTGGTCCGCGTGTCCGGCAATTTCCAGTCGGGTGCGACGCATCAGGACATCCTGACGATCAACGGCACGCAGAGCGGCACCATCGCCGGCTCCGGAATCACCTACAGCTACAATCAGGCCAACGGCCAGATGACGCTGAGCGGCGTTGCGACGGTGGCCGAATATGCAGCGGCGATCGCCCTCGTCAATTTCTCGACGAGCGGCGACAACGTCACTGCTTTCGGCGCGGCGGGCACCCGTACCATTTCCGCCTCGGTGTTCGACGGCCTGCTCTATTCGGACGAGATCAGCAACAGCGTCACGATCACCGGAATCAACGACGCGCCCGTCAACAGCGTGTCCGGTGCACAGAGCTTTGCCGAAGACGGCACGCGGACGTTCAACAGCGCCAACGGCAATCTGATCAGCATCTCCGACGTAGACGCCGATCCAAGCAGCCAGTCGCTGCAGGTGACGGTGGCCGTCGTGCACGGCACCCTGACGCTGTCCGGAATCGCCGGCCTGAGCTTCAGCGTCGGCGACGGGTCCGGCGATGCGACGATGACCTTCAGCGGCACCGCCAACGCGATCAACGCGGCGCTCAATGGCCTCGTCTACACGCCGACCCTCGATTATCATGGCGCCGACACGCTGACGCTGACGACCAACGATCTCGGCCTCAACGGCAACGATCCGGGGCTGACCGGAACCGGCACCAGCGAGCAGGACAGCGACACGGTTGCGATCACCGTCACGGCCGTCGCGGACATCGCCAACGACGCGCTGAACATCGCCGAGGATGCGGCGATTGCAAGCGTGACCGTCCAGGCCAACGACACGTTCGAGAATCCCGGCCACGCCATCACTGCGTTCACCCAGGGCGCGCACGGCACCGTCGTCCTCAACGACAACGGCACGGCCGGCAATTTCGCCGACGACTTCCTGCAATATACGGCCAATGCGGATTATAACGGCACCGACAGCTTCACCTACACCGTGACGTCGGGCGGCGCGACCGAGACCGCGACGGTCAACGTCACGCTCTCCGCGGTCGCCGACATCGCCAACGACACGGTCAACATCGCCGAAGACGCCGGCGCCACCACGCTCGACGTTCTCGCCAATGACAGCTTCGAAGATCCGACGCGCGCGATCACCGCGGTGGGCACCGCCGCCCACGGCACTGTCACGATCAACAACAACGGCACGCCCGGCGTCGGCAGCGATGATTACATCGTCTACACGCCGACCGCCGATTACAACGGTACCGACAGCTTCACCTACACGGTGACGTCCGGCGGCGTGACCGAGACCGCCACCGTCACGGTGAATGTGTCCGCGGTGGCCGACATTGCCAACGACACGATCAACGTGCTCGAGGATAGCGGCGCCAACACGCTGGATCTGCTCGGCAACGACGGCTTCGAAAATGCCGGACGCGCGATCACGGCGGTCGGCTCGGCGCTTCACGGCACGGTGTCGATCAACAATAACGGCACGGCGGGCAACACCGCTGACGATTATGTCGTCTACACGCCGACCGGCAATTACAACGGCGCCGACAGCTTCACCTACACGGTCACGTCGGGCGGCGTCACCGAAACGGCAACCGCCAACGTGACGGTGATCTCGGTCAACGATGCCCCGACGATCGGCAACGTCCAGGGCGACACCGCCACCTTCGTCGAAGGCGGCGCCGCCGTGAAGCTGGATCCGACCGGCAATGTCACGGTCGCGGACACCGACAGCGTCGATTTCAATGGCGGCAGCCTCACCGTCTCGATCACCGCGAACAAGGTGGGGAGCGAGGACGTGCTCGGGGTCGACACCAGCGGCACCGTCGCCGTCGCGGCCGGCGTGGTCTCGGTCGGCGGTCAGGCGATCGGCACGCTCAGCGGCGGCGGCGCCGACGGCGGCGATCTCGTCGTCACCTTCGACACCGCGAACGCCACCGCAGCGCGAATCCAGACGCTGATCGCGGCGCTCAATTACGCCAATTCGAACAGTGTCGATCCGGCGGTGGCCGCGCGCACGGTCTCGATCTCGCTGGTCGACGGCGACGGCCGCACCAATGGCGGAGACGACGACGTCACGGTCACCGCGACCGTCAACGTCACCGCCGTGAACGATGCGCCCGCCGGCACCAATGCCACCGTGACCGGCAGCGAGGACGATCCCTATGTCTTCCTGACGTCCAATTTCGGCTTCAGCGATACGGACGGCAACGCTTTTGCCGGAATCGTGGTCAGCTCCCTGCCGGGTGCCGGAACGTTGAAGCTCAACGGTGTCGACGTCACGCTCAACCAGTTCATCACCGCGGCGGACATTACCGGCGGGCTGTTCACCTTCGTGCCCGCTCCGGACGCGTTCGGCGCCGGCTATGCCAGCTTCAACTTCCAGGTTCGCGACAATGGCGGGACGGCCGGTGGCGGCGTCGATACGGATGCTTCGGCGAACACCATCACCATCGACGTGCTCGCGGACAATATCGCACCGGTTGCCAACAATGACGGGCCGTTCACCGTTGTCGAGGACACTCCGATCCAATTGTCGACCGAGCTCACCGGCAACGACACCGATGCGGAGAACAACACCCTCACGATCGTCGGCGTGTCGAATTTCGTCGGCGGGACCGCGAGCGTCACGGCCGGTGTGGTCACGTTCACGCCCTCGACGAATTTCGTCGGCGCCGCTTCGTTCGATTACACGATCAGCGACGGCTTCGGAAACACGGCCACTGCGACGGCCTCGCTCACCGTCACGGCGGTGAATGACGCGCCCACGGTCTCGGGTCTGGGCGGCGACAGTGTCGCTTATACCGAGAACGGCGCACCGGTGCAGCTCGATGACGGCAACAACGCCATCGTCGCCGATGTGGACAGCACCAACTTCGCCGGCGGATCGGTCACCATCACGATGGACGCGGTCGGCGACGACGCGATCGTGCTCGATCCAAGCATCAGCGTCGATGAGACGACAGCGGAGGTCGAGGTGTCCGGTGTCGTGATCGGCACCTATGCCCCGACCATTTCCGGCCCGCAGATCGGCTTCACGGTTACGCTGAACGGGGATGCCACGCCGGCGCTGATCCAGCAGCTTCTCCGCGGATTGTCCTACACCAACACGGGCGAGACGCCGACGGCGGGCACGCGCACCGTTCACTATACCCTGGTCGACGGAGACGGCGGCGCCGACACGGCGAGCTACACCAGCTCGGTGATCGTCACGGCGGTGAACGATGTGCCGACCCTCGATCTCAACGGCGCGACCGCCGGTGTCGACGGAACCGGCACCTACACGGAAAATGCGGCGTCCGGCTTCCTTCATGCCGGTCTGCTGGTCGGCGATGCCGACAATGCGACACTCCAAAGCGCCACCGTCACGATCAGCGGCGGTCTGATTTCCGGGCAGGATTATCTGACGGTAAACGGCGCGACCGCGGGCACGATCAGCGGCCTGACGATCGGGTACAGTGCGGCCACGGGAATCCTGACACTCACAGGCAGCGCCACGGCCGCCGTCTACCAGAGCGTGCTGCGTCAGATCGGCTTCGAATCGACCAGTCAGACACCGGGAACGAGCCGCACGCTGACCTGGTCGGTGAACGACGGCACCGCCAGCAGCGTCACCGCAACGACCACGATCGCAGTGACCGCAGTGAATGATGCGCCGCTGAACAGTCTGACGTCGACGCAGGCCGGGACCGAGGATTCGAACCTGGTCTTCTCGGCGGCGAACGGCAATGCGATCACCGTGTCGGACGCCGAGGCGAGCACGTTACAGGTCAACTTGAGCGTCGCGAACGGACTGCTGACCCTGTCCGGCATAGCGGGCCTCAGCTTCAGTGTCGGCGACGGCACCGGAGACTCCACGATGACGTTCAGCGGCACCGCCGCGGCGATCAACGCCGCGCTCGACGGCCTCGTCTACCGCGGCGCGCTCAACTATCACGGCGCTGAGTCGCTGACGGTGACGACCAGCGATCTCGGCGTCGCCGGCACCGGTGGGACCAAGACCGATCAGGACGCGATTGCGATCACGCTGGCCACCGATGGTTACATCGACGGCGGTGCCGGTGACGACACCACGACCGGCACCAGCGGCGCCGACCAGTTCCTGTTCCAGCAAGGCGGCCACGATCATGGCGATGGCGGCCCCGGCAATGCCAATGATCGCTTCTATTTCGGCGACCAATGGGAGTCGGGCGACAGCGTCGATGGCGGCGGCGGCGAGGATGCGCTGCAGCTCGCCGGCGACTATTCCTATACGTTCGGCGAGACCCAGATGATCTCGATCGAGCGGCTGCGGCTCGGCAGCGGCGGCGGCGCGGATTTCGACTATTATCTGACCATGGCGGACGGCAATGTCGCGGCCGGCGAGCAATTGCTGGTCGATGCGACGAGCCTGGTCGCCGGAGAGACGCTGACCTTCCTCGGCATGGCGGAAGCGAACGGCCGCTACCGCATCCTCGGCGGCGCCGGCGACGATCTGCTCGTTGCGGGCAGGCAGAACGATGTCGTCGATGGCGGCGCCGGCAACGACACGCTCTATGGCGGGCTCGGCGACGACCGGATCAGCGGCGGCCTCGGGCGTGACATCCTGAACGGCGGCAGCGGCGGCGATACGTTCGTCTATGCGTCGGCGGCGGAGTCCACCGGCCTCGGCTTCGACACGATCGAGAAGTTCAGCACCTTCGTCGACCGCATCGACCTGCCGTTCGCGGTCAGCGGATGGAGCGGCACCGTCAGCGCCGGCGGGCTCAGCACCGCCAGCTTCGACGGTGACCTCGCGGCGGCGGTGAACGCTTCGCTCAACGGCCACTCGGCGGTCCTGTTCACGGCCAGCAGCGGCGATTTCACCGGCCGCACCTTCGCAGTGATCGACGGCAATGGCGACGGATCCTACCAGGCCGGCCAGGATTATGTGATCGAGTTCGCACAACCGGTGGCGCCGCTCGACGCAACTTCGGCCTACTTCCTCTGAGCGATCGAGGTGGACGCTCTTTCAGGCTTCCACCTCGACCATGTCGTTGCCAGGCGGAACGTCGTTCAAGAATCTCCGACCAGAGCGTAAGTTCCTAGATTGGGGATCTGTCGGCTTTAGCCGAATAGGCTGCGATTGTTGCCGGCTCTTCGGAGACTGAGCGCACGAGAAAATCGTTGTCGCATGATCGTCGGCCTAGCTCCGCGCGCTTTTCTATGTCATCCCGTTGCCGGGGAGTCGCGTGCGTACAAATGGCGCCGTTTCCGACTCTATCTCCGGGGGGAGGGTAGAAATGGCTGTCAGTTTCACGATCACGCGTACCACGAATCTGTTCCACGACCAGGATGAAACCGGCGTCGTCGATCCCGGCGATACGCTTCGCACCTGGATCGTCGTGACCAATGCGTCCGCATCGCCGGCAGACCTTGCAACCGGCGTCTCAATTGCCGACTCGCTTAGCGGTTCGACGCTGGTTCCGGGCACGCTCAACATTTCCCCGATCGCGTTCAACGATTCGTTCACCGCCGTCGGCAACACGGTGCTGCGGGTCGGCGGCGCCGGCAACATCGGTGCCGGCCCATCCTCGGTCGTGGCTGGCAATCTGCTCGCCAACGACGTCGGCAGCGGACCGTCTGCGATCGCCGGTGACGATGCGCCCGGTTTCTCGATCGTCACGGTCAGCAACGGCGTCAGCGCCGGCGGCGGCACGTTCAACATCTTCAGCGACGGCTCGTTCAACTACGTGAACGAGGCCGGTGACACGGGCACCGACAGCTTCACCTACACCATCCGCGACAATGGCCTGGACGGCATCGCCAACAATGCGGACGACCTCACCAGCACCGCAACGGTCACGATCACGCTGTCGGGAGAGGTCTGGTACGTCGACACGGCCGCCGCAAGCGGCGGCACCGGCACGTCGAACAACCCCTTCAACACGCTCGCCGCAATCGGCGGCGCGGGCGATCCCGACGGCAATGGGGACGTCATCTACCTGAAGGGCAGCGCCACCGGCACGATCGCGCTCGAAACCGATCAGCAACTTGTCGGCACCGGCGCGGCGCTCACCGTCGGGGGCTTCAATCTCGCCGCGGCGAGCAGCAACGCGACGATCACGGCATCCGGCGGAACCGTCGTCACGCTCGCAACCGGGAACAGCGTGCTCGGCGTGAATGTCGTTACCGGGGACGCCTCCACCGTCGGAATTCAGGATGGCGGTGGCACCGTCGGCGCGTTGAAGATCGATGCCATTACCATCACCGGATCCGGCAAGGCCATCGACATCGACCAGGGCGGCGCCCTGGACGTCGACATCAACTTGCTGCACGCGAGCGGCGCCAGCGAAGGCGTGCATCTCGCGGGTACCGCCGCGAACCTGCTGACGGGTTCGTTTCGAGCCGCCAACGGCGTTATCCAGACCGCCACCAACCAGGGCTTCCTGATCGGGGCGGCGGGCGGCGGCGCTGCCAGTTCCGGGGGCAGCGCCAACATATTTTATGGTGGATCGATCTCCAGCAACGGCCTGGCGCTCGTCGAAATACAGGACCGCACCGGCGGAACGGTCACCTTCACCGGCGTGTTCACCGATGGTTCCGGACCTGGGATCATCGCCGACGGCAATGCCGGCGCGATCAGTTTCAACAACCGAATTTTCGTCGAAAGCGGCGCCAGCACCGCTGTTTCGCTCACCAACAACAGCGGCACCATCGCCTTCAGCGGGGCGGGGGCCGGAATGGACCTGACCACCACCACCGGCACAGGATTCAGCGCGGTGAACAGCGGCACCGTGGTCATTCAAGGTTCGGGCAACACGATCACCTCGAGCGGCGGTACCGCCCTCAATGTTTCGTCCACCACGATCGGCACCGGCGGCCTTACCTTCGAGAGCATCAGCGCCAATGGCGGTGCCAAGGGTATCGTCCTCAACAATACCGGCAATACGGCCGGCCTGACCATCACCGGCACCGGCACCACCGACGGATCGGGCGGCACGATCCAGAACACAGACGCCCGTGGCATCGAGCTGATCGGCACGGCGAACGTCAACATCAAAAATCTAAACCTGACCAACGCCAACGATGCCAACGACACAGTGGGCAACGACCTGACGCTCACCAGCGCCAATGGCGCGGTCTACATGAGCAATGTCAGCGGCGCAGTGTTCGACAACATCAACATCACCGGCACGATCCTCGACAACGGCATCACCGGCATCAATGTCAGCAACTTCCAGCTGAACAACAGCGTGATCAACAATGCCGGCAATGGTGCCAACGAAAGCGGCATCGAGTTCAACAATTTGTCCGGCACTTCGTCGCTGACCAACAGCGAGATTGCCCTTTCCGAGACCAACAGCCTCGACATCGTCAACACCGACGTCAACCTGAATCTGACGCTGAACAACGTCGTCTTCCGTGATACCCAGAGCAGCGGAATCGGCGAAGGCGGGCTGCAGTTCCGCAGCTTCAGCAATGCCGCCGGTGCGCCCGTCACCAACATCGACATTCTCGACAGCGATTTCCTGCGGCTGCGCACCCAGGCGATCCAGGTGATCGGCGAGGACGATTCCACGGTCAGCGTCGACATCGTCAACAATGTGATCGACAGCGGCACCGAGATCGGGACCGGGATCGACATCAACGGCAACGACAACGCCAACGTCGCCTTCAACATCAATTCGAATCCGACCATCCGATCGAGCGGCGGTTCGGCTGTCAACATCACCTCGTTCCTGAACGCGACCGTGATGGGCCGGATCAACAACAATGCCGACATCGAGACGTACAGCCAGAATCCCGGAATCACGGGCGCCTACGGCAGCGGGATTCGCGTGCTCGCCCAGGAAAATTCGCGCGCGATCGTCCAGGCGTCCGGCAACACGCTGACCCAGGGGCTGGGCAACAACAGCTCCGCGGTCGATGCGATCGCGCGGGAGGGCAGCGCGCGCCTCGATCTGACGCTGGCCGGGAACAGCATCATCGCCGCCGACCCCAGCATGCTCGCCGCAATCAACCTCCAGAGCGGCTCGTCGTCGAGCAGCAACATCGAAACCAACCAGATCTACGCCAACATCATCAACAACAATCTGAACGTGCCCGGCGGGCCCAATCTCCTGCGACTGCGGGTGTCGGAGCTGGACGACAGCCACAATCCGCGCATCTTCCTGCAGGGCTTCGTCGAGGCCGGCGCCGGCATCGAAGACGACACTGTCGCGACCTGGAACCTCAACGGCAACACGCCGCTCGGCACGACCGGCAACATCGCGGTCAGCCTCAGCGGCACCGCGACGGGGCCGAGCGCCGGCACGGCGCAGACGCCGAGCAATCCGCTGCCGATCTTCGCCGCCGTCGCGCCGCCCGTCGAGTCGAATGCCGCTCCCGCCCCGCAGACTGGCGACGACGGCGACCCCGAAACCAGCGGCAATGCGCCGGCGCCGGTTGCGCCCGCGCCCGGCCCGGCGGTCGTCGACGACGGCAATCTCACGCCGGCCGAGCTCGCCCTGATCGTCGACGCGGCGATCGCCCGCTGGGCGGCCGCCGGCGCAACCGACGCCCAGCTCGCCGCGATGCGCGGGGTTGCCGTGTCCATCGACACGCTCGCCGGCCTGCAGCTCGCCGAAAGCGGCGGCGGTACGATCCGGATCGACGACAATGGCGCAGGCTTCAGCTGGTTCGTCGACGCGACGCCCGGTGACGACGCCGAATATCAGGCGGCCGGCGGCCGGCTTTCCGCGGTGGACGCGCTGGCCGCCGCCGGCACGCGCATCGACCTCCTCACCGTTGTGATGCACGAGCTCGGCCATCAGATCGGCCTCGGCGACGAATATGGGATGGGCGACCGCGCCGACCTGATGTTCGGCACGATCAATCCCGGCGAACGGCGCCTGCCGGGCAGCGAGGAGGTTCAGTCGGCCAATGGCAATGCCGTGGTCGGCGCATTCGCATTAGCGCCGATCAACATTGGCAATCTGCCGGCCGGTCAGAGCGTCACCATCGAGTTCCGCCACATCGTCAACGCTTCCGGAGAGGACGGCCTGGTTGCCGGCGTATCCGGCAGCGCGACCGTCGATTCCGATCAGACCGCACCGCAGAGCAGCGCGACCAACGTCACCGCCGTCGACGGGCTGACGCTCGGCGGCCAGATCTTCATCGATCTCGACAAGGATGGCATCCTCGACCCCGGCGAGGCCGGTCCGAGCGGCGTGACACTCACGCTCTATGCCGACAGCAACAATGACGGCGTCTTCAGCGCCGGGGACCTTTATGTCGGCTATAACGAACTTGGCGGCGGCGCCGGCTATCAGCAGGGCATCGACACGCCGGCGCCGGGCGGCACCGGCACGGCGCTGACCACCGCCACGCTGGCGAACGGGTTTTACAGCTTCGCCAATCTCGCGCCGGGCGACTATATCGTCGTCATCGGCGCCGGCAATTTTTCCGGAGGCGGGGCGCTGAACGGCCGCGTCGTGAGCGCGAGCGCCAACGATCCGGACGACAATGTCGACAACGACAATAATGGCCAGCCGCTCTCCGGCCTCGTTGCGACGCGCGCGATCACGCTCGCCTACGGCACCGAGACATTGGCCGGGCCGACCGGCCCGGCGCTCGACACCAACACCACGCTCGACGTCGGGTTCGAGATTCCGAACCAGCCACCGGTGATCGGCAATCTTCAGGGGGACAGCGTCGACTTCATCGAAGGCGGTATCACCGTCGGATTCGATGCCTCCCTCGACGCCACTATCGCCGACAGCGACAGCCCGGATTTCGCCGGCGGCTCGCTGACCGTTACCGTCATCGATCCGCTCGACGACGATGCCATCGTCATCAGGACCGGCGGCGCCGTCAGCGCGACGATGGATGCCGGCAATGCGTCGGGCACGGTGTCGGTGGGCGGCGTCCAGATCGCAACCTGGACGCTCGCCGGCACCGGCCTGTCGATGGTCTTCTCGTTCGACGCCGATGCGACACCTTCGGCCGTTCAGGAGCTGGTTCGTGCGCTCGGCTATCGCAACACCAACCAGATCGATCCAGGCATCGCGACCCGCAACGTCAGCTTCACTTTGGTGGACGGCGACGGCCGCACCAATGGCGGCGACGACGACACGAATGTCACCACCACCGTCACGCTCAGCGCGGTCAACGATGCGCCGAGCGGTCAGGACGACAGCGCCACGATCGCGGAGGACTCGACCCACGTTTTCAGCGCCGCGGACTTCAACTTCAGCGACGTCGACGGCAACGGCTTCGCAGGGGTGATGTTCACCACGCTCCCGGCGAATGGCGTCATCAGGATCAACGGGGTCGCGATCAGCGCCGGCGGCTTCGCGTCGGCAGCCGACATCTCGAGCGGGCTCGTCACCTACACGCCGAATGACGATCAGGTTGGGACCGCCCTCGACACCTTCACCTTCCGGGTGCGGGACAATGGCGGCACCGCCAATGGCGGCGCCGATACGGATCAGACGCCGAACACGTTCACGTTCAACGTCACACCGCTCAACGATGCGCCCCTGATCTCCAACCTGAACGGCGACACTGCGGGGTATACGGAGAATGGCGCGCCGCTGCTGCTCGATGTCGGCAGCAATGCCGTGGTCACCGACGTCGACAGCTTCAATTTCGAGTTGGGCACGCTGACCATCACGATCAACGCCGTTGGCGACGATGCCCTCTCGCTCGCGCCCGGAACGGTGGCCGTCGACAGCGGTACCCTGGCGGTGTCGGTTGCCGGGGTGGAAATCGGCACCCTCTTTCCGGTCGCGTCACCGCCGAATTTCGGCTTTTTCATCGCCCTCAACGCCAATGCCACGTCGGAACGGGTTCATGAGGTGATCCGCGCCGTTCAATACTCCAACACGGGCGACGATCCGGCGGCCGGTTCGCGCACCGTCACCTACACGTTGGCGGATGGCGACGGCAGCGGCCCTGGCGAGACCAGCACGATCATTCTTCAGAACTCGTTCGCGGTTCTCGCCGTCAACGATGCACCGGTCGGCTTCGACAAGACCATCGAGGTCAGCGAGGACGATCCCTACGCCTTCTTCCTCACCGATTTCGGCTTCGGCGACGCCGAAGGGCACGACTGGGCCGAGGTCATCATCTCCACCCTGCCGGGCAATGGCGAATTGCTGCTGAACGGCGTTGCGGTCACTGCGGGTCAGGCGGTTTCGCGGGCGGACATCAATGCCGGGCTGCTCAGCTTCGTGCCGGGTCCCGATGAAACCGGCGATAACTACGCCAGCTTCACCTTCCAGGTGCGTGACGACGGCGGCACCACCGACGGCGGAGTCGATCTCGATTCCACGCCGAACACGATCACGATCGACGTCAATCCGGACAACCTCCCGCCGGCACTCGATCTCAACGGCGCGCCTGCCGGCATCGACAATAGCGGCAGCTACAGCGAGGGCGGCGGCGCGTTGGTGCTCGCCCCGGCGGCGCTGATCACCGACGCCGACGATACCGACATCGAGAGCGCGCGGGTGACGATCACCGGCGGTCTCATCGCCGGACAGGATCGGCTCACGGTCAACGGGGCCATCACCGGCACGGTGAACGGCATCACGATCGCCTATAATGCGACGACCGGCGTTCTGACGCTGACCGGCACCGCGACGCTCGCCACCTATCAGGCGGTGCTCCGCCAGGTCGGCTTCGACTCGATCAGCGAGGCGCCGGGCACGTCACGAACCCTCAGCTGGACGGTGAATGACGGCGTCGACGACAGTCCCGCCGCCACGACGACGATCGCAGTGACGTCGATCAACGATCTGCCGGCGGGGGCCAGCAGCACGATCGTCATCAACGAGGATGCCGCGCGCACGCTCAGCGCGGCCGATTTCGGCTTCAGCGACGTCGACGGCAGCTTCGCCAGCGTGACGATCGGCTCCGTCAGCGGCGGCAGGATCTTCTTCGATGCGGATGGGGTCGGACCGGCGCTCGCAACGGATGTGATGCTGCCGCGGGTGTTCACCGCCGCCGAACTCGCCGGCGGCTGGGTCAGCTTCGTGCCGACATCCAACGCCAATGGTGCAGGCTTGGGCAGCATCAGCTTCGCCGTCACCGACGATGACGGCGGCAGCGATGCCAGCCCGAACACGCTCACCATCGACGTGACTGCGGTCAACGACGCACCGACTCTCAGTGCCGCTGCCCCGGTTTCCGCGACCGAGCAGACGGCGATTGCCGTGCTTTCGGGCGTGACCGTCGCCGATGTCGATCTCGATCAGAAGAATGGCGGGCTCGGCGACTATGCCGGCGCGACGTTCAGCCTGAACCGCAATCCGGGGGCCGATGCGCAGGACGTCTTCAGCCTCGTTGCGGGTTCGGGGTTCACGATCGACGGCAACCAGCTCAAGGCGGGCGGACTGGTCTTCGGCACCTTCTCGATCAGCCCGACCGGGTTCATCCAGATCAGCTTCACCAGCAGCCAAACGATCGCGACCTCGGCCTTGGCGGATCAAGTGATCCAGTCGGTCCGGTATCTCAACGCCAGCGACACACCGCCGCTCTCGATCGATCTTGCCTACGGGTTCACGGACGGTTCGCCGGGGCAGGGGCAGGGCAACGGCGCGACCAACCTGGACGTGAAGCTGGTGACTGTCGGAATCACCGCGGTGAACGACGCCCCGATCAACAGCCTGACGCCGACCCAGGCCGGCACCGAGGATGTGAACCTGGTCTTCTCAACGGCGAACGGGAACGCGATCACCGTGTCGGATGCCGAGGCGAGCACGTTGCAAGTCAGCTTGAGCGTTGCCAACGGGCTGCTGACCCTGTCCGGCTTAGCGGGGCTCAGCTTCAGTGTCGGCGACGGCACCGGTGACTCGACGATGACGTTCAGCGGCACCGCCGCGGCGATCAACGCCGCGCTCGATGGCCTCGTCTATCGCGGCGCGCTCAACTATCACGGGGTCGACTCGCTGACGGTGACGACCAGCGATCTCGGCGTCGCCGGCACCGGCGGCACCAGGACCGATCAGGACGTGATCACGATCAGCCTCGCCACCGACGGCTTCGTCGATGGCGGCGCCGGTGACGACACGACGACCGGCACCAGCGGCGCCGACCAGTTCCTGTTTCAGCAGGGTGGCCACGATCATGGCGACGGCGGCCCCGGCAATGCCAACGATCGCTTCTATTTCGGCGACCAGTGGGAGTCGGGCGACAGCGTCGATGGCGGCGGCGGCGAGGATGCGCTGCAGCTCGCCGGCGACTACGCTTATGCGTTCGGCGAGACCCAGATGATCTCGATCGAGCGGCTGCGGCTCGGCAGCGGGGGGGGCGCGGATTTCGACTATTACCTGACCATGGCGGACGGCAATGTCGCGGCCGGCGAGCAATTGCTGGTCGATGCGACGAGCCTGGTCGCCGGAGAGACGCTGACCTTCCTCGGCATGGCGGAAGCGAACGGCCGCTACCGCATCCTCGGCGGCGCCGGCGACGATCTGCTCGTTGCGGGCAGGCAGAACGATGTCGTCGATGGCGGCGCCGGCAACGACACGCTCTACGGCGGGCTCGGCGACGACCGGATCAGCGGCGGTCTCGGGCGTGACATTCTGAACGGCGGCAGCGGCGGCGATACGGTCGTCTATGCGTCGGCGGCGGAGTCCACCGGCCTTGGCTTCGACACGATCGAGAAGTTCAGTACCTTTGTCGACCGCATCGACCTGCCGTTCGCGGTCACCGGATGGAGCGGCACCGTCAGCACCGGCGGGCTCAGCACCGCCAGCTTCGACGGTGACCTCGCGGCGGCGGTGAACGCTTCGCTCAACGGCCACTCGGCGGTCCTGTTCACGGCCAGCAGCGGCGATTCCGCCGGCCGCACCTTCGCAGTGATCGACGGCAATGGCGACGGATCCTACCAGGCCGGCCAGGATTATGTGATCGAGTTCGCCCAGCCGGTGGCGTCGCTTGACGCGACTTCGGTCTACTTCGTGTAAGCGCTGTGAAAATTTGAAGAGCTCGCACGCATGGAAGCCGGCCTTCGAAATAAGACCAAGGTCGCGCTCGCTGCCTACTTGTTGAGTCGCGCGCACTGTGGCAGCCTCTCCAATAATTCCATGTCCTTCGGGGAGCAGACATGGTGGCGGGGCAGGAGGAAGGAGCGCGCTATCGCGCGTTCCTGAGCTATAATCACAAGGATGGGCAGCAGGCGCGCTGGCTTCATCGCCGGCTCGAAGGTTATCGAATTCCGCGACGACTCGCCGGTAAGGAGGGCGACCGCGGGATCGTCCCCGCACGACTTTCGCCGATCTTCCGCGATCGTGAGGAGTTGCCGGCGGCAGGCGATCTGTCCGAGAAGGTACGTGCGGCGCTGGCGGCCTCCCAAAGCCTGATCGTCGTCTGCTCGCCCAATGCCGCGGCGTCGCCATGGGTGGCGAAGGAGATCGACACCTTTCGGGAGCTCCATCCCGGCAGGCCGATCTTAGCCGCGATCCTCGACGGCGAGCCGGCGCAATGCTTTCCGCCCCCGCTCGGCGCCAATGGTGCCGAGCCGCTCGCCGCCGATCTGCGCAAGCAGGGCGATGGCCGCCGCCTGGGTCTGCTGAAACTGGTCGCCGGCCTTGCCGGTACCGGCCTCGACGCCCTCGTCCAGCGGGACGCCCAGCGCCGAATCCGCCGCGTGATGGCCGTCACGATGGGTGCGCTGATGATGATGCTAGTCACCACCGCATTGGCGATCTTCGCCTTCAACGCCCGAGCGGAGGCCGAACGCCAACGTGCCGAGGCGGAGGGACTGGTTGAATTCATGCTGACCGATCTGCGCCGAGAATTGAGGGAGGTGGGCCGCCTCGACATCATGGCAACCGTCAACGATCGCGCCATGAGTTTCTACCGAGAACGCGAGCGAGCCGCAGGGTCTCGAGGCGATCTCACCAATCGCGCTCGCCTCAATCAGACGGCTGGCGAAGACGCGCTCACGCGGGGGAATCTGGAGACCGCTCTTCGATTTTTTCGCCAGGCCCACACGAACAGTGCTGCCGCCATGGAGAGTGCGGCGGATGATCCGGGAGCGCTCTTCGTGCACGGCCGCAGCGAATATTGGATTGGCCGAGTTTACGAGCTGCGCCAGCAATGGCGGCTGGCCGAGGTGCACTATCGCCGTTTCCGCGTATCCACCGAAAGCCTGATTGCCAGCGATCCCCACAATCCCGAATATATGAAGCAGGTCGCCTGGGCGGCGATCGATCTGGGGAATCTGCAGCTCAACGGCGCCAGGGATGCCGCGGCTGCGCAGCTCTCTTATCGAGAAGCGGTCCGTTGGTTCACCAATGCCGCTCAGGCCGACCGGTCGGATGAGAACACCCGCCTCGCGTTGGCGAATGCTTATGGCTGGCTCGCCGAGAGCTATTGGGCGCAGGATCTTCGCAATGACGGGCTGGAAGCACGACTTCGTCAGCATGAGATTGTAAGCGGACTGCACGAGGCCGACTCCTCGAGCTTTGAAAAACTGTTCCGCCTTGCGGTTGCCGATCGCGGACTTGCTCGTATGCTGGGCAATCTGGGCCGCGCCGAGGAGGGACGGTCGTTCCTCAGTCGCGCCTGGGCTCGTTCGGGCGCTCTCACGGCCCGCGATCCGAGCAACTCCGAGTGGCTACTGCTCCGCGTATTTCTTGCATGCGACATTATATTCGGCAAGCTTGGACCGCCCGACAACGTCTCGCGAGCTTGGGTCCGCAGCGAACTGAGAGGGGCTGCCTCTACCATGCGCGCGCAGCGCAATCCCCGCGTCGCGGAATTTGCAAACTGTCTCAATGCTCTGGGAAAAGGCGCCTAGTCACTGTCCCACCGCATCAACTCGGGTAAGTAAGGCGTAGAAGCAAGAGGAGATTGATCATGGATCAGCATGCCGAGATAGTCAGCTTCAAGAATCCTGCAGAAGTGGACGTTGCGACCGCGGTCGCGGGTGAGCCGCAGTTTCACGCGGCATACTTCTTTTACTATCGCAAAGGGATTGATAACGTATATGACATAGCTCCGTACGAATATTACGACATTTACCATCCCTTTGATAGACGAGAAATCGCGCAAAAGCTGTTTTTGAACGCCGCGAAAGACGAAAGGGATCCCCCGCGATTCTCATCTAGCCATCGAAAAATGAAAATGGAGCGGAAAAGCTACTACATTGTAGCGCGCGACGACGGCGCTGACTTCGAGGGAGAGCCGATTACCTTTACAAAGATCGGTGGGAGATCCGCGAATTATACGTTTAAAAACGGGGAGAAATTCTCTATCGAACTCATTCTAGACGATAGGCCAAAAAAGATAAATTTCGCATGTTATGAAAATCATCTCTGCAAGGAAAATGGCGAAGACCTTGAAGATTATGCATACGAGAATTTCTCGGTCCAGGTAAACTTCGTCGGTGGCAGATTGAGGCTGCTGGAGGATTCTGGTGGAACGAACATGGGTGGACCTGTGCCGCCGCCGTCGCTCTGGCTCGCAGAGCATATCCGGCGCGAGGTGCACAAGGTGCTTCAGGCGATGTACCGGTAAAGACGAATCGTGCATTCACTTCAGGAGATTCTCGCCTTTGCGAGAGCCGGTGCTCTGGACGAAGCGTGGAACCTGTTCCGGGCCGGCGGGCATGATTGCGATCATCGCCCGCCGGCTCTGTGTTTGAAGGGCCGCCTGCTCAAGGATAATGCGATCCGAGCGACCGGGCACGCGCGTCGCGCGCTCTATCGGGAGGCCGCGGATGCCTACGCCGAAGCGGGTCGAGGGGAGCAATCGACCTATCCGCTCATCAATGCTGCATCATTGGCGTTGCTAAGCGGTGAACCTGCAGAAGCGCGGGAACTGGCGCTGCGTGTTCTCCAGCGCATCGAAGATGCACCAGAGGAACCCGAAACACCTTATTACCGAGCGGCCACGAAGTCGGAGGCGCTATTGCTGCTTAACCAGCGCAGTGCCGCGGAGGACGCGTTTGCCGAGGCGATTGCGCTCGCGCCGTCCGCCTGGGAAGATCATGCCTCCACCTTGCGGCAGTTCGAACTGATCCTTTCCGAGCAACGGCAGGATTCCTCGTGGCTGAATGCCTACCGCCCGCCCCGCTCGCTACATTTCGGTGGTCACATGTCGTTCGAGGCCGCCGTCGGTGGCCGACGACGGCTTGTGGAGGCGATTGCTGCAACTCTCGAAGCCGAGCGGGTCGGCTTCGGGTTTGGCGCCCTCGCGGCAGGCGCGGACATCCTCATCGCGGAAGCGTTACTCGAGCGTGGTGGCGCGCTGCACCTTGTACTTCCTGGAGGCGCCGGCGCCTTCGCGGCCTGCTCCGTCGATCCATTCGGAGCGGACTGGCGTAAACGGTTCGACAGGGCGCTTGCCCAGGCGGAAACGATCAGGTCGATCCGGCCGATCGATATCGCACCCGATGTGGAAACAATCCGACTTGCCGACGAAGTTGCGATGGGAGCGGCGTTGATCAATGCCAGCAGGCTCGAGAGCCAGCCAGTGCAGATCCTCGTCATCGACACCGATGCTGCGGCAGCCGGTGGCTCGACCGGTGCCGCTCTGGCTCAATGGGCAGCAGGCGGGTGGCGCCAGCATCTGATTCGTGCGCCGCGAGAAGCGATTGCGCCCGATCTGTCGGGTAAGCTTGCACCTGTGGCGCACCGGCGTGCTCTCGCAGTGCTATGTATCCAGCTCGACGATTTGGATGGCCCGGCCGTGTCGCTCAGTCGCGCGAAGGCAGATCTCTCGGAATATACGCGTGCCGCGGTGCCGCCTTATCTGGCGGATGATCAGGTCCTGCTCGCCTTCGAGGATGCAACTGAAGCCGCCCACACTGCCTTGGGATTGGCAGATGCAGGGTGGCGGGTCGGCGGCGATTACATCGCGGTGGTGCCGTTTACCGACCCGTTCTCGGGTGGCGAGCGGCTCCCGATCGCCTCCCTCGGACCGGCCAAAGCTGCGGCGAATTCAACCCCAGCCGGCACTGCCTGCGTCACCGACGATTTCGCGGCCGCTCTGGCCGTTTCCGGCCACGCCGGGCCGACGAGCGAACTCGTCGGGGAACTTGAACTGCGCGCGTCGGGCGCGGCCATCGAGCTCTTCGTGCTGAGGCCGCGATCTACATGATCAACGCTTCCAGCCGCCGCGGTGCGACAATGACGAGAGCATCCGGACTGCGGCGAATGATCCCGCGTCGCTCGAGTCCGTTCACCGCGCGTGACGCCGTTTCGCGGGTCGTTGCAACGCGCAGCGCCAACTCCGCCACCACGGGAGCAGGCCGGATGGTGAGATCAGCGCATGCGCGTGCCTGCCGCAGCAGTTCCGCATAGACCCGCCCCATGGCGGAGATGGCGGCGCGCTCGTACATCCGCTCGGTTGTCTTTCGCAGGCGCTTGAGCAGCATGCGCGAGAGGGCAAGGCTGATGCAGCCGTGCTGCTGCGCGAGCAGGGCGAATTCGGCAGCTTCGAGGACCAGCGCACGTGCATCCTCGAGCGCGCGGACATCCGCCTCCTGCCGCACCGGCTCGAGCTCGCCGAGCGCACCGAACAGGTCGCCGGGATTATATTCGTGGAGCAGCACCATCTGGCCGTCGGCGCTGTAGAGCAGGGCCTGGGCACGGCCGAATAGGAGCAGGAAGGCGGTGCTCAGCCAATCGCCCTGGCGCAGGATCGTAGCATTCCCGGCATAAGCGCAGACCCGGCCCCGGCGCATGACCTGGGCGGCGACTTCGGCGGAGCAGGTGAAGATGCGCGCGATGAGATCGTGCGCGGCGTGGCCCTGCGGATCGCCGGCATTGGAGCCCCTTTCCATGAGGGGATCAGACCCGAGATTCCAAGAATTCGCAACGGCGTGCGCGGGCTGGAGCAAAGAAAATGGTCGGGGAGAGAGGATTCGAACCTCCGGCCCCTGCCTCCCGAAGACAGTGCTCTACCAGGCTGAGCTACTCCCCGACCGGATACCGGCTTGCGCCGACCGGAAGGCAGGAGCGAGCCTATAGGGGGCGGTTTTCGGCAGCGCAAGCGGTCTCTTGGTGATCTTTTGCGGCCTTCAGAGCGTGGGCGGGGGAGGTCTCCGCGCGAGGCCGGGAGGCGGTTTTCAGGAGGGCGGGGCGAGGCTGCCGAGCATGTCGGCGATGCTGACGAACTTCTCCCGCGGACTCCCGGTGCGGGCACGTGCGGCTTCGGCCGCCTCGATCCGCTGCCAGTCGCAGAACGGGACGGGAGACACGCCGCGGGCCTGGAGGAGCGCGTCGAGCCCGCTCCCGCCGGGCTTGCCGCCGTCGCCGGTGCCGAAGCGCGCGAAGATCTTTTCGGCGACCTCGAAGCCGTCGGGCCGGTTGGTGCCGATCGTTCCGGTCGGCCCCCGCCGGGCCCAGCCGACGCAATAGACGCCGTCGCCGATCACGCCTTCGTCATTGGCGAAGCGGCCGCGCGCCTGATCGTAGGGTATGCCTTCGATCGGCGGCGTCTGGTAGCCGATGCAGGTGACGATCAGGCCGCAGTCGATCGCGTGGCGCTCGCCGGTGCCGACCGCGCGGCCGTCGTCGGTCAGGCGGGTATGCTCGAAGATCAGGCGCTCGACCTTGCCGTCGCCCTCTACCGCGACCGGCATCGCGAAGAATTCGAATTCGATCACCTTCTTGCCGCCCGCCGCGCCTTCGGGAACGGTGGCCGCGAAGTCGCGCAAATGGGTGACAGATTTGCGAACGCCCGGCTCCAGCGCCGCATCCTCCGGTTCGGGCGGCAGATCGGCGGGATCGACGTGCGGCGCCGCCGCCTCGAGGTGGCTAAGCTCGCCGAGCTCCTTGGGAGTCATCGCGATCTGGTGAGGGCCGCGCCGGCCAAGCACGTGCACGACACGAATGGCGGAACGGCCGAGCGCGTCGAGCGCGTGGCCGACGATGTCGGAGCCTTCGAACTCCTTCTCGGTCTTGGAAAGGATGCGGGCGACGTCCAGCGCGACATTGCCGTTGCCGATCACCGCCGCGCCGGTTCCGTCGAGCGGCGGATCGAGATCGGCGAAATCGGGGTGCCCGTTATACCAGCCGACGAACGCCGCGGAGCCGATCACGCCCGGCAGGTCGCTTCCGGGAATGGCGAGCGGACGATCGGCCGGCGCGCCGGTGGCGACGATTACCGCATCATAGAGGTCGCGAAGCTCGTCGACCGATACGTCGCGGCCGACGAGGACATTGCCGACGAAGCGGACCCCTTCCGCCACAGCGACTTTCTCGTAGCGCTTCGACACCGCCTTGATCGACTGGTGATCGGGCGCCACGCCGGAGCGGATCAGACCGTAGGGCACGGGCAGGCGGTCGATCAGATCGATCCTGACGCCGGCGCCGAATTGCTTCTGCAGCCCCTCGGCGCTGTAGAAGCCGGCGGGGCCGGAGCCGATGATCGCTATGTGCCGCATCCGCGCTCTCCCGGGCCTGTGTGCCCTCGAATGCTAGCGCCGCATCCCGGCTTGGCAACCCGCGTTGGCCGGTATCGGCTCGTCGTCAGGGCTTGCGGCCGCTGCGATCCTCGAGCAGCTCGGGCCCGTGGCGGCGGAGCAGCCCTTCGATCTGCTTGCCGAAAAAGGACAGCATGCCGGGAAGGGTCACCTCGACCCGCACCAGTTTCTCCTGCACGTCGAGCGATGCGCTGACATCCTGGCCGAGCGCGGTGACTTTCAAGTTCATCCGGTCTCCCGACCAGTTCTTCTCGACCTGCGCGCCCGCCGGCAAATGATCGGTGAGCTGCCCGATGCCGTTCTGGATCCGGCGCTTGGCTTCCGCCGCGCCCAGCGAATGGGGAAGATCTACGATGATCGGACTGGCCATAAGCACTCCTGGCAGTGAGGGGACTTCGTTTCGCTGGCGTACTGACTCAACTCTGTGGTGTCGCGACCACAGTGCTGCAACATTCTCGAACCGCAACAAAAAACGCGTTTTCAACCTACGGGAATTGGATCAGCTTTCCTCACACAAGACGGTGTCAGCTGCACAAAAGGGAATTCCATGACTCGTTTCTCGCGCTCTGTCTGGCTCTCCTCATTCTCGTCTTTGGCCTTTCTCGCTGCCCCCGCGATCGCACAGACGCCGCAGGATCCCCCGGGCGACGCCGCCGAGACCGAGCCCGCCGACACCCAGCAGGAAATCATCGTCACCGGCACCCGCCGCAGCGACCGGACCATAGCCGACAGCCCGGTGCCGATCGACGTGGTATCGGCGGAAACCCTGTCGCACAGCGGCTTCACCGAAACCAACCGGCTGCTCAACCAGCAGGTTCCCTCGTTCAATTTCCCCCAGCCGGCGATCACCGACGGCACCGACGTCGTGCGCCCCGCCACCCTGCGCGGACTGAACCCCGATCAAACCCTCGTCCTCGTCAACGGAAAGCGCCGCCACACCACCGCTTTGCTCAACATCAACGGGTCGGTCGGACGCGGCAGCGCGGCGGTCGACATCAATCTCATCCCGTCGATCGCGCTCAGCCGCGTCGAGGTGCTTCGTGACGGTGCCGCGGCCCAATATGGCTCCGACGCGATCGGCGGGGTGATCAACTTCCAGCTCTCCGACCGTCGCAGCGGCGGCCGAGTCCAGGTCAATTACGGCACCTACATTTCGAACGTGCAGGGCGACGAGCGCGTCACCGGCCTCGTCACCGGCGCCAACGGGCAGCCGACCACCGCGATCGACGGCACCTACAACCTCGCCACTACCGGCAAGGATCGGCACGTCGAGGACGGACAGACGGTTACGGTTGCCGGCATCGTCGGCCTGCCGATCGGCGCCGAGGGCCATCTCACCCTCTCCGCCCAATATCAGGATCGCGAGAGCACCAACCGCACCAGCTACGATCCGCGGCGCCAATATGATCTGATCGGCGGGCAAGTCGATGCGCGCGAATTCACCTTCAACCGATTGAGCCACCGCTACGGCGATCCCGATACGCGCGATATCCTGCTGTTCGCCAATGCCGGGCTGCCGCTCGGTAACGATATCGAGCTCTACGCCTTTGCCAGCTACGGCCGTCGCAACGGCCAGAGCGCGGCCTTCTACCGGCTCGCAAGCGATGCCCGCAACATCCAGTCGATCTACCCGAACGGCTTCCTGCCGCTGATCAACACAGTGCTGGACGACAAGGCCGGGACGATCGGTCTACGCGGCGAGATCGGCGGCTTCCGCTGGGATCTCTCCGGCGGCCATGCCAAGAACGATTTCGATTTCCTGATTTCCAACACGCTCAACCGCTCGTTCGGGCCGACCTCGCCCACCCGCTTCGATTCCGGCGGGCTGCGCTATTCGCAGACGCTCGCCAATCTCGACGTCAGCAAGGATCTCGGGATCGGCTTTGTCGACAGCGCGACGATCGCCGGCGGCCTCGAATATCGGCGCGAGACGTTCCGCATCCGCCCCGGCGAAACCGCCAGCTATCAGGGCGGCGCTTTCGGCGGCGCGTCGGGCGCGCAAGGATTCCCCGGATTCGCGCCGATCATCGGCGGTCAGCAGGTCGACCGCGAGCGGGCGCGGCACAATGTCTCCGCTTATGCGGAGATAGACGCCGACATCACCAAGCGGTTCAATCTCCAGATTGCCGGCCGCTACGAGGATTATTCCGATTTCGGATCCGACTGGAACGGCAAGATCGCCGCGAGGTTCGAGCCGGTCGACGGGATCGCGCTCCGGGCTTCCGCCTCGACCGGCTTCCGGGCGCCATCGCTGCAGCAGCAATTTTTCGCGGCGCAGGCGACCAACAGCGTCAACGGCCTGCTGCTCGAGACGGTGACCCTACCGGTCGACAATCCGATCGCCATCGCCCTTGGCGCGACGCCGCTCGATGCGGAAACGTCGGTTTCCTATTCGGCGGGCCTGGTGTTCAACGCGGTGCCGCGACTGAACGTCACGGTCGACGTCTACCAGGTCACGATCGACGACCGCATCGTCGTCACCGAAAATCTCAACGCCACCCGCGATGCAGCCGGAAACCCGACCGGCACCAATCCGGGCCGGGCGATCGCGACCATTCTCAACAACGCCGGGTTCACCACGACCAACGCCGCGCGCTTCTTCGTCAACGGGCTCGACACCCGCACCCGCGGGGTGGACGTGGTCGGAACCTATCGCATGGACATCGGCGCGACCGGCCGCCTCACGCTCACCGCCGGCTACAATTACAACAAGACCAAGCTGCAGCGCATCCTCGCCGCGCCCGGGCCGCTCGCAGCGGTGCCCGGGGTGGTCCTGTTCGGGCGACAGGAGCAATTGCGCCTCACCGACGGCCAGCCGCGCGACAAGGTCAATTTCTCGATCGACTACGAGCATGACTGGCTTGCGTTCACGGCGCGGACCAACCGCTACGGCGAGGTGCTTGCCGCGGGCGGCGAACTCGGGCCGGCCGGCAGCGGCATCTTCAACGATGTCGCGATGGAGGCCAAGTGGATCACCGACTTCGAAGTGCGGGCGAGCGCCGGCGAGATGTTCGAATTCGCGCTCGGCGCCAACAACGTCTTCGACATCTATCCCACCGGAATCCCCGCCGGCCTTGCGGGCACCACGGCGGCCGGCGCGAACGTCTTCTATCCGACGTCGAGCTATGTGACGCCGTTCTCGTCCTTCTCGCCGTTCGGGTTCAACGGCCGCTTCGTCTATGGAAGAATGTCCGTCCGCTTCTGAAGATCGCTCAGAGGCCTCCGAAGCGGCCGGCCTGATAATCCTGGACGGCCTCGACGATCTCTTCGCGGCTGTTCATCACGAACGGGCCGTGCGAGACGATCGGCTCACCGAACGGCGCGCCGTGGCCGAACAGGATGAGAGTCTCCGTCGCGGAGCGGATCGAGACTCCGTCGCCATCGGCGCCAAGTTCGGCGAGGTGATGCTCAGGAACCAGGGTTCCGCCGACCTCCGCCTTCCCGGTGACCGAGTAGAGGAAGATGGTGCGTCCCGCCGCGACTGGAATGTCGATCGCTCCGCCCGCGCGCAGCCGGACCAGCATCAGGCGAATGTCGGCAAGCGGGCTGATCGGGCCTTCGATGCTGTCCCATCGTTCCGAAACCAGCGCAAGTGTGCCGCCTTCGAAGGCCACGCTCGGCACGTCACCGGCCTCCAGCCCGACATAAGCCGGCTTCGTCATCTTGAGACGCGCAGGGAGGTTGATCCAGAGCTGCAGGATCTCGAGCGGGCCGCCGCTGCGCTTGAAGCTTTCCGGCGACAGTTCGGCGTGGACAAGGCCGCTGCCGGCAGTCATCCACTGAACGCCGCCGGCACGGATCACGCTTTCATGGCCGCCGCTGTCGCGATGGGAGAGTTGGCCCTCGAGGATGAAGGTGACCGTCTCGAACCCGCGATGGGGATGCGGCCCGAACGGCAGGCCGCGATTACCCGCCGGATAGACTTGCGGTCCGTGATGGTTGAGGAACAGGAACGGATCGAGATGGGCAAGCCCAGGCCCCGGCAAGGGTCGCCGGGTGACGAGATCGCCGATGTCGTCGCGATGTGCGGCGTGCAGGCGCAGGACCTGACGGCTGCGCATCAGGCGGGCTCGAGCTCGGCCGCGACCGTCTCTTCGATCCAGCCGCCGCCGAGCACGCGGTCACCCTGATAGAGCACTGCGGCCTGGCCGGGGGCAACGCCATATTCCGGCCGCTCGAAGTGGATGGACCCGCCATCGAAGCGCACCGGCGCCGGCCGTGCCATCGAGCGGACCTTGGCGCTGAGGCCGTCCCGCTGCCCCTCGCCGAGCCAGTTGATCGCCGACAAGCGTGCCGAGCGGACGGCGAGTGCGCTCTTCGGACCGACGACGACCCGGCGTGCGGCGGCGTCGATGCGGATCACGTAGAGCGGCTCGGCCTGGCCGCCGAGTTCCAGGCCGCGGCGCTGGCCGACGGTGAAATGGATGAGGCCCTTGTGACGGCCGAGGACGTGGCCGGCGCGATCGACGATATCGCCTTCCTCCGCCGCTTCCGGCCGCACCTTCTTCACCACCGAGGCATAATCCCCGCCCGGAACGAAGCAGATGTCCTGGCTGTCGGGCTTGTCCGCGACGACGAGGCCGAGGTCGCGGGCGAGTTCGCGCACCAACGGCTTGGGCAGGTCGCCGAGCGGGAAGCGCAGATAATCGAGCTGCTCCGCCGTGGTGGCGAACAGGAAATAGCTCTGGTCGCGCGCCGGATCGGCGCCGCGGTGAAGCTCGGTGCCGTTCGGACCGACGATCCGCCGGACATAATGGCCGGTGGCGAGGCAATCCGCGCCGAGGTCGCGGGCGAGGCCGAGCAGATCGGTGAACTTCACGCTCTGATTGCACGACACGCAGGGTATCGGCGTGCGGCCCTTCATATATTCGTCGGCAAAGCGATCGATGACGCTGTCGCGGAACGCGCTTTCATAGTCGAACACATAATGCGCGATGCCAAGTCGGTCGGCGACGGTCTTCGCGTCATAAATGTCCTGTCCGGCGCAGCAGGTCTTGGTGCGCCCGATCGCTTCGCCATGATCGTAAAGCTGCAGCGTCACGCCGATCACTTCGGCCCCGCTGCGCGCAGCGAGCGCGGCGACGACCGAACTGTCGACCCCGCCGGACATGGCGACGACGATCCGCGATCCCTCCGCGGGCCGGCCGAGCTGAAAATCTACCTGCATATCGGGCGCTTACATAAGGTCAGCGGCGGTGAAAACCCACCCCCGCTTCAATCTTGGGCCGCGTCTTTACCCGGTCTTCAACCTTCCTCGCGTAACAGGGCCGGATGGATCTTGGATTTCTTCGCCGCGCCGAACAGCGCTTTGCAAGCCGCATTGCGGTCACGCCCGATCCGGGCGTGGTCACTGCGTTGCTGCAGGCGCAGCTTGCCGCCTCGGCGGCCGCGCACGCCGAGGCGCTGCGGGAAGAGCCGAAAGTGTCCGATCCGATTGCGGAGATCGTCCTTGGCGGTTCGGAATGGCGTCGTGCCGTCTCGGCACAGCGCGGTTCCTTCAACAGCGGCCTGGCCGCGGAAGGCGATGGTAACTGAAATGACCGCGGCGTTTACCTTGCGGTTTCAATCTTCCTTCAAGGCTGTGGGCTTAAGCCCATACGCGGGGGAGCAAGAGTTTCAGGTTTCGCGAGTTTGAGGTGGGAATGATCGAGAATCAGAAAATCCGGCCAGCGCAAGTGATCGGTCCCTTGGGAGAGCCGCTCACACTGGATTCGCTGCCACCCGCCGGCACCTCGCGCTGGGTCGTCCGTCGCAAGGCCGAGGTCGTCGCCGCCGTCAATGGCGGGCTGCTGTCGGTCGACGAGGCCTGCGACCGCTACGGGCTGACCCTCGAGGAATTCGCCAGCTGGCAGCGCGCGGTCGATCGTTCCGGCATGCCAGGCCTTCGGGTCACCCGCATCCAGCATTACAAGTCGCTTTACGAGCGCCAGCAGAAGTTCTGATTGCCGCCGGAGCCCGGCATCGGCCGGGTCGACGGCCTGTACGGCCCTCCCTCCGCTCCGGCGGCGGGAGGGCTTTTCGTTTCAACCGCAATAATGGCCGGTTGCGGTGACGGCGCTCACGCTGGCGGCCGGTTCGGCAACAGCATTCTCGATGCTCCGGCTCTCATGCGCCGCTTCGGCAAGCCATAACAGGATGGGGTGGATCGGTGCTGCTTTCTGATTGAAGCGCCGCGCCCGGTACCCGCGCTCCTTGCGTCCAATGGGATGCATTTTTTCACCTCTCCCCTTCGATTCGGGCCCTTATCGGGGACTCTCGAGTCAAATGGGATCCTAACGCAAAGCTGGTATCGCTAACAGATATTTTTACGTCCGATCCTGATCAATCCTGAAGGGTCGGGGTGCGTGCCTCGGCGACCGCCGCAAAGCCGCCGCTTGCCTCACTGCGGCTCGCCGTTCGTCCGTGGTTCGGCTGAGTGCGCGACGATGTATCACGCGCCTTCTCCTGTCGCGTGCCGAGAGCGGCCGAAATGGCCCGGGCATAAGCTGCCGCCTCATCTGCAAGCACCGTCTCGCCCAGCGCTGCGGACGCTTGCGCAGGCGCACCGAGATAGCCGCCGGGCGTCAATGCCCTCGCATGCTCCTGGCCCCGCCGCCATACGGCGAGCTCGGCGGCGTCGAGCCGTGTGGGCGGCAACCTTGCGATCTTGCCCGTCCGCACGGTGGCAGGCGCCCCGGCGAGCATCATCGACGTCTCCGTCTTGCCGGCGTGAAGATCGGGCGGAGCATTCGGGTCCGCTGCCGGGAGATCGGCAAAGGCGAAACCCGGTTCGCCGCGCGTGAGCCCGATCCGCGTCCCGAGCGCCGCCGGAACCACGAAGGTCACGTTCGGCCCTTGCGTGAGACGGGCCTTGCGAACCGCATCCGAAATCGCCCGATTATGGGCGGCATCATAATGGCCGGTGATCAGGAAGAGGTCGCGAAAGCCGGATCTGCCGACGCTTTGAAAGACATCCTGAAGCAGCGCCGACATCGTCTCGGGACGGATGTGGATGGATCCGGGAAACGCGCCGGTGACGTGGTTGACGCCCCAATAATATGGCGGAAGGATGATGCTGCTCACACCCTCGGCGGAAAGCGTACGCTGCACCCGGGCGAGTTCGTTCGCGGGCACATAGGTGTCGGTGGCGAGCGGCAGATGCGGGCCGTGCTCCTCGATCGAGCCGATCGCCCAGAGGATCACCGCACCGGACTTTGCCGCCGCCTCGAATTCGAGCCAGGTCAGGTCGGCCGCCGTCCCTGCCAGGATCGACGGCGCATCCGGAGGTGGGCTCGGCGCTCCAGCAGCAGCGGACGGCGCGAGGAAGACGCCGGCGAAGAGGGCAAGCAGCCAAGCCTGAGCGACCATCTTGCGCATTCCTCCTAGCGGCGGCCGGTCACGGGTGCGAACCGGTCGTGACCCTGCGTTTCCCCCAACGCTATCGCACGTGTTCTGGCGATGCAAAGAAGGTCCGTTCGCCACCTGCGCCGGCGGCTCTTGGGGCCGCAAGTCCGAGTTGGGCGACCAGCAACGTCAGGGTTGCGATCGTGACTCCGAGCATGCCGATGATCAGGCGCTTTTCCACCACTGCTCCCTCCCGAAGACAAGGTCTGCAGCAATGACGTCACGGCGGCATCGAACCCGCATCGGATTTGCATTGCGCCGGGCTGTGGGCCCGGTATCACAAATGGCGTGTCTCCGCAGGCTCCTGCCACCAGGCATTGTTGCGGCCGTCGCCGATCCGAACCGGCGCCTCCGCCAGCTCCGTCGGGGAGGCATCGTCGAGACAGGTCACGGCGACCGACACGAACGCTCCGCCAATCTCCGCCACGTCGCCTCTGGAGAAGGGGGCGCAGCCGCATGTCGAACAGAACAGCCATTCTCCCTGCATCGACCCGAAGGCGTAGCTGCTCATCGAATCCTCGCCCTGCAGCAGGCGGAAGGCGTCCGGCTTCAGGAGAACGTTCCAGTTCCGACGCTTGGTGCAGATCGAACAATTGCACTTGTTGGTCCCGGCCGCGAGATCGATGTCCGCTTCGAACCCGATCGCGCCGCAATGGCAGCTGCCCTGATACGTCTTCAGCACCGGTCGTCTCCCTGATGATTGGTAGAGCCGTCGTAACGGGGCCCTGCTGACAACGTGCTGTCAGCAATGACGGCGGATCCGATCACACAGACAGTTTTCCGGAAGACGATCGGGCCGGGCGGCCGGCACGAAGGGCTGCTTCAGGGGATCAATTTCGAGACGATCAAACGGGCGGCTTCCTCCGGCGACGTCCTGCACGTGTCGATGCGGATTTCCGGCGCCTCGGGCGCCTCGTAGGGGCTGTCGATCCCGGTGAAATTCTTGAGCTCGCCGGCGCGCGCCTTCCGGTAAAGGCCCTTGACGTCGCGCGCTTCGGCTTCGGCCAGCGGGGTGTCGATGAAGACCTCGATGAACTCCCCGGCGGGGATCAGTTCGCGCACCATCTGCCGCTCCGCCCGGAAGGGCGAGATGAAGGCGGTGATCACGATCAGGCCGGCATCCGCCATCAGTCGCGCGACTTCGCCGATCCGGCGGATATTCTCGATCCGGTCGGCCTCGGTGAAGCCGAGATCCTTGTTGAGCCCGTGGCGCACGTTGTCGCCGTCCAGCAGGAAGGTGTGCCGGTTCATCCGCACCAGTTCCTGCTCGACCAGATTGGCGATCGTCGATTTGCCCGCGCCGGACAAACCCGTGAACCACAGCACGGCGGGCTTCTGGTTCTTGAGCCTGGCGTGGGTTTCACGGTCCACCGTCAGCGGCTGCAGATGGATATTCTGTGCGCGGCGGAGGGCGAAGTGGAGCATGCCGGCAGCGACGGTGGCGTTGGTGATCTTGTCGATGAGGATGAAGCCGCCGAGCGCACGGTTCTGGTCATAGGGCTCGAACACGACGGGGCGCTCGGTCGAGAATGCAGCGACTCCGATCTCGTTGAGTTCGAGCGTCTTGGCGGCGAGATGCTCCATCGTGTTGACGTTGATCACGTATTTGGGCGTCTGGATGCGCGCCGACACGGTCTGCGTGGCGAGCTTCAGCAAGTAAGCACGACCGGGAACCAGCGGTTCGTCGTCGAGCCACACGATCGTCGCCTCGAACTGATCGGCGGCCTCGGGCGGCGCGTCCGCGGCCGCGATGACGTCACCGCGTGCGCAATCGATCGCATCGGCAAGGCACAAGGTCACGGACTGGCCGGCCGCCGCGCGATCGAGATCGCCGTCCAGGGTGACGATCCTCGATATCGTCGATGTCCGGCCCGAAGGCACCACCCGGATCGGATCGCCGGTCCGGATCTCTCCGGCTGCGACGAGTCCGGAAAAGCCTCGGAAGTCGAGGTTCGGCCGGTTGACCCATTGCACCGGCATCCGGAACGGTTTCGCCCGATCCGCATCGCCGTCGATCTCAACCGTCTCGAGATGCTCGATCAGCAAGGGCCCGCCATACCAAGGCATGTTCGACGACCGCGATGCGATATTGTCACCCTTGAACGCCGAGATCGGGACAGGGGTGAACGCGTCAATGCCGATCGACGCGGCGAATTCGCGATAGTCCGCGACGATCCGTTCGAACACGCTTTGGTCGTAGCCGACCAGATCCATCTTGTTGACCGCCAGCACGATCCGGCGGATTCCGATCAGCTGAGTGAGAAAAGCGTGCCGGCGTGTCTGGGTGAGCACGCCCTTGCGCGCATCGACCAGGATCACGGCGAGATCGGCCGTCGAGGCGCCCGTGATCATGTTGCGTGTATATTGTTCGTGCCCCGGCGTGTCCGCGACGATGAACTTCCGCGTCTCGGTTGCGAAAAAGCGGTAGGCGACGTCGATGGTGATGCCCTGTTCGCGCTCGGCAGTGAGCCCGTCGACCAGCAGGGCGAAGTCGATCTCCCGGCCCTGGGTACCGATCCGTCTGGAATCCGCTTCGAGGGCGGCGAGCTGATCATCGAAGATCATCTTCGAATCGTAGAGCAGCCGCCCGATCAAAGTGGACTTGCCGTCGTCGACCGATCCGCAGGTGATGAAGCGGAGGAGGGATTTGTGCTGATGCCGATCAAGATACGCCTCGATATTTCGGGCAATCAGCGCGTCCGTAGCGAAGGCCGGGTCCGCTGTCGTGCCGATCTCGCTCATCAGAAATAGCCTTCCCGCTTCTTCTTCTCCATGCTGGCGTCGCCGCCATCCTTGTCGATGACCCGGCCCTGGCGCTCGGACGTGGTGGTCAGCAACATTTCCTGAATCACCTCGGACAGGGTTCGCGCCCGGCTCTCGATCGCGCCCGTGAGCGGCCAGCAGCCGAGCGTGCGAAAGCGGATCGCGCGCTCGACAATGTGCGGGCGGCGTCCGAGGACATTCTCGAGCCGCTCGACGTCATCGGCCATGAAGATCTGGCCGTCACGCTCGTAGGTCGGCCGCATCGCGCTGAAATAGAGCGGGACGACCGGGATGTCGTTCAGCCGGATATATTGCCAGACATCGAGTTCGGTCCAATTGCTGATCGGGAAGACTCGAACGGTCTCGCCGCGCGCCTTGCGGGCATTGTAGAGATTCCACAGCTCGGGCCGCTGCTTCCTGGGATCCCAGCTATGGGTGACGCTTCGGAAGGAGAAGATCCGTTCCTTGGCGCGGCTCTTCTCCTCGTCCCGCCGGGCACCGCCGAACGCTGCGTCGAAACCATATTTGTCGAGCGCCTGCTTGAGGCCCTCGGTCTTCCACATATCGGTGTGCAGGGGACCGTGATCGAAGGGATTGATCCCGCGCGCCGCCGCTTCGGGATTGCGATGGACGATCAGCTCCATCCCGCTTTCGCGGGCCATGCGGTCGCGCAATTCGTACATCGCCGCGAACTTCCAGCCGGTGTCGACGTGCAGGAGCGGGAAAGGCGGTGGCGACGGGAAGAAGGCCTTCCGCGCCAGATGCAGCATCACCGCGCTGTCCTTGCCCACCGAATAGAGCATGACCGGGCGCTCGGTTTCGGACACGACTTCGCGCAGAATGTGGATGCTCTCGGCTTCCAGCCGCTCGAGATGGGTCATCCGCGTGGACATTCGCCGTCGATCTTCCTTCATCCGCTGCCGGCGTGCTCCGGTGCGAGGCCCGCGCAAGTGGTGCCGCAGTTTCCATCCTGCGTATCGCGCGCTGCACTCATCGCCGATACGGGTCCGATCGGGCAAGGCAATCTCGCGCGCGGCGTCACCGGATCGCGCGCCATCGTCACCCGCAGCACCATCAGCTCGCAACCGGGACAGCACAGGCTCGGAGGGCCGGCAGTGACGGCTGCCGGCCCTCCTTGATCGGCACTAGTCGATCATGCGCCGCACGTGCGCGCTCTCACCGAACGGGGGATCAGACGTCGAGATTAGCCACGTTCAAGGCATTTTCCTGGATGAAGTCGCGGCGCGGCTCGACCACGTCGCCCATCAACCGGGTGAAGATCTCGTCCGCGATGTCCGCCTGGGCGACCTCGACTCTGAGCAGGCTGCGATTGGCCGGATCCAGCGTAGTTTCCCAGAGCTGATCGGCATTCATCTCGCCCAGACCCTTGTAGCGCTGGATCGCCATGCCCTTGCGGCCCGCCGCCAGGATCGCCTCGAGCAATTCCGTCGGCCGGCGGACGAGGACTCCGCGGGCGTCCGGTGCGCGTTCCGGCGGCGCGGTGTCGAGCGCAGCGCCCGGCGTATTCGCTTCCTGCACAGTCTCGTCGTCGGCGGCCGCTGCGCTCGCCGCAGACTTCAACGAGATGAGACGGGAGGATTGCGCGTAGGCCGGAGCCTGTTCTGCCGTCAGCGTGTGGAGCTTGCGCGCTTCGGCCGAGGCGACGAACTTGTGGTCGACGACATGGTGATCGGTCACCCCGCGCCACAGCCGGCGCAGGACATAATCGCCGTCCGCGCCGAGCTCGCCCGTCCACGTCGATTCCTCGTCGCCGCGCTGAAGCCAGGTCGCGGCGCGCAGGATCGCCTCGCCGCGCTGATCCGAGGAGAGCGTCGGATCGAAGGCGCCGCCGAGCGCGAGCGCTTCGATGATCGCCGGATCGTAGCGCTTGGGCACATAGCGCATCAGGGTTCGCACCCGCCGCGCATGATCGGCAAGCGAGCGCAGATCGTCACCCGAGCGCGGCCCTTCGGCAGTCTCGAGCAGCATCGCATTGATCCCGGCATCGACGAGATAATCGTCGAGCTTGCCGTCGTCCTTCACATAGACTTCCGACCGGCCCTTGGAGATTTTGTAGAGCGGCGGCTGGGCAATGTAGAGATGGCCGCGCTCGATGATCTCCGGCATCTGCCGGTAGAAGAAGGTGAGCAGCAAAGTGCGGATGTGGGCGCCGTCGACGTCGGCGTCCGTCATGATCACGATCTTGTGATAGCGCAATTTCTCGATGTTGAAGTCGTCTCGGCCGATGCCGGTACCCATCGCCTGAATCAGGGTGCCAACCTCCTTTGACGACAGCATCCGGTCGAAACGCGCCCGCTCGACGTTCAGGATCTTGCCCTTCAGCGGCAGGATCGCCTGGATGCTTCGGTCGCGGCCCTGCTTGGCCGAACCGCCGGCGGAATCGCCTTCGACGAGGAACAGTTCGGACTTGGCGGGATCGCGCTCCTGGCAGTCGGCGAGCTTCCCCGGCAGCGACGCGATGTCCATCACGCCCTTGCGGCGGGTGAGCTCGCGCGCCTTGCGGGCCGCCTCACGCGCTGCGGCGGCGTCGATGATCTTCTGGATGATCGTGCGCGCATGGGCCGGATTCTCCTCGAGCCACTCCGCCATCTTGTCGGCGATCAGGCTTTCGAGCGGCTGGCGCACCTCGGACGAGACCAGCTTGTCCTTGGTCTGCGAGCTGAACTTGGGATCGGGAAGCTTCACCGAAACGATCGCGGTGAGGCCCTCGCGCATGTCGTCGCCGGTGAGCGAGACCTTCTCCTTCTTGAGCGCGCCCGATTTCTCGGCGTAGCCGTTCATCGTCCGGGTCAGCGCCGCGCGGAAGGCCGCGAGATGGGTGCCGCCGTCCCGCTGCGGGATGTTGTTGGTGAAGCAGAGGACCTGCTCGTAGTAGGAATCGTTCCACTCGAGCGCGACATCGATGCCGATATCGTCGCGCTGCCCCGTAACCGAGATCGGATCGGGAATGAGCGCCGCCTTGGTGCGATCGAGATAGCGTACGAAGGCCGCGATGCCGCCTTCATAATAGAGCTCGACCTGCCTTTCTTCCTCATGGCGCGCGTCGGTCAGGATCAGGCGAACGCCCGAGTTTAGAAAGGCGAGCTCGCGGAAGCGGTGCTCGAGCTTGTCGAAGTCGAACTCGATGATCTTGAACGTGCCGGGAGAGGGGAGGAAGGTGACCTTGGTGCCCTTCTTGCCTGCTTCTGCCGGGCCATTGATCTTGAGCGGCGCCTCGGCGTCGCCGTGGCGGAACCGCATCCAATGCTCTTCGCCGTCGCGCCAGATGGTGAGCTCCAGCCATTCGGACAAAGCGTTCACGACCGAGACTCCGACGCCGTGAAGACCGCCGGACACCTTGTACGCATTGTCGTCCGAGGTATTCTCGAACTTCCCGCCCGCATGGAGCTGGGTCATGATCACTTCGGCGGCGGACACGCCTTCTTCGGCGTGGATGCCCGTCGGGATGCCGCGGCCATTGTCCTCGACCGAAACCGAGCCGTCGGGGTTGAGGGTGATCCGGATCAGATCGCAATGACCGGCGAGCGCCTCGTCGATCGCGTTGTCGGAAACCTCGAACACCATGTGGTGGAGGCCCGATCCGTCGTCGGTGTCGCCAATATACATGCCGGGCCGTTTGCGGACCGCGTCGAGACCTTTCAGCACCTTGATGGAATCGGCGCCGTAGCTGTTTTCACTCGGAGATGTTGCCATGCCGAGGATATAGCGACGGAGTGCGCGGAACCCAAGGAATTTAGCACTGCTCCGCGCCGCTTTCTCGTCCTGCGGGATCAGCCGCCGGGCCGCCCCACCGGCCTGGGCGCGGGCGCCTGGAAATCGGCCTTGACGTCGTCGCCGAGGCTCTGGCTGGAGACGCCGCCGAGCGCCATCCAGATGACGACTCCGATCAGCACGGCCAGGGCTGCGAGGAGGAGAATGCACGAGCGGCGATTTTTCTGTTCAAGGCGCATGACGGGAGAACGCGGCGCGGACCCTGCGGCTCCGTGGCGTCTCGCGTGGGCGGCCGGCCCGATTTGTTCGTCTTGCCGCATTGCGCCGGGTGGGGCGCCTTCTTAAGTCCCGAACCATGCTCGACGCCCAGAACGCTCCCGCCGCCCCGATCACGATCCGCCGAGAGGATTATCGTCCGCCCGACTGGCAGGTGCCGGAAATTGCGCTCGATTTCGATCTTGGCGCGGAGCGGACGCGGGTCCGGTCGACCCTCGAGGTCCGACGGAACGGCGTTCACGATCGACCGCTCGTGCTCGACGCCGAGGCGCTGATCATCGTTGGCGTGACGGTGGACGGCAGCCCCGTCGACTATTCCTACGAAGGCGATCTGCTGACGGTGCCGCTCGCGGCGGCCTCTGCAACGGTCGAGACCGTGGTCGATCTGGCGCCGCGAACCAACACCCAATTGATGGGCCTCTATGAATCGGGGGGCATCCTGTGCAGCCAGTGCGAGGCGCAGGGCTTTCGCCGGATCACGCCTTTTCCCGATCGTCCCGATGTCCTCACCCGCTACCGGGTGCGGATGACGGCGGATCGAGCGGATTATCCGATCCTCCTATCGAACGGCGACCCGGTCGGTTCGGGGGAGAGCGAGGACGGCCGCCATTGGGCCGAGTGGAACGATCCGTTTCCCAAGCCATGCTATCTTTTCGCCCTCGTCGCCGGCGATCTCGTCGCCAATCGCGACAGCTTCGTCACCCGCTCCGGCCGCAAGGTGGACCTCGGCATCTGGGTTCGGGAACCGGACCTCGCCAAGACAGACCATGCCATGACCGCGCTCAAGGCGTCGATGAAATGGGACGAGGATGTCTATGGGCGGGAATATGACCTGGCGGTGTTCAACATCGTCGCCGTGTCGGATTTCAACTTCGGGGCGATGGAGAATAAGGGTCTCAACGTCTTCAACTCGCGCTACATCCTTGCCGATGCGGACACTGCGACCGACACGGATTTCGACGGGATCGCAGGAGTCGTCGCCCACGAATATTTCCACAATTGGTCGGGCAACCGGATCACCTGCCGGGACTGGTTCCAGCTGTCGCTGAAGGAAGGATTCACCGTCTTCCGCGATCAGCAATTTTCGGCCGACATGGGGTCCGCCGCAGTCAAGCGGATCGAGGATGTCCGCATGCTTCGCGCCGCGCAATTCCCCGAGGATGCCGGGCCGCTCGCCCATCCGGTGCGGCCGGAAAGCTATATCGAGATCTCGAACTTCTACACGGCGACGGTCTACAGCAAGGGCGCCGAGCTCATTCGGATGATGCATACCATGCTCGGCGCGGAACGATTCCGTGCCGGCACGGACCTCTATTTCGACCGCCACGACGGCGAAGCGGCGACCTGCGAGGATTTCGTCCGCGCGATGGAAGAGGGCGGGGGCATCGATCTGTCCGGGTTCCGCCTCTGGTACAGCCAGGCGGGAACGCCGCGCGTGCGGGCCGCTCTGGCACGCAGCGGCGAGGAGCGTTTCATTCTGCAGCTTTCCCAGGACGTGCCGCCATCGCCCGGCCAGCCCGAGAAGCAGCCGATGCCGATCCCGCTCAAGATCGCCTTGTTCGGCGAGAAATCGGGGACGAAGCTCGACGAGCGGCTGGTCCTGTTCGATGGCCCGGCGCACGAGATCGTCTTCGACGCGTTCGGCGAGCGACCGATCCTGTCGATCAACCGCGACTTCTCGGCGCCGGTGGTGGTGGAGACGGACCGAACCATCGCCGATCTCGCCTTCCTGTCCGCGCGCGACGACAATCCGTTCGCGCGCTACGAAGCGACCCAGCAATTGATGCTCGACACGTTGCTGTCGGCGATCGCCGGCTCCGAGGCGGATCACGCTCCGGTGATCGAGGCGGTTCGGGAGACGCTGGCGGATCCGGCGCTCGATCCGGCATTCGTCGCCGAAGCGGTGCTGCCCCCGAGCGAAGCTTTCGTCGGCGATCACATGGCGATCGTCGATCCGGAGGCGGTGCGCGCTGCCCGCGAAGAGCTCCGCAGCGCGATCGGCCGGGCACTGGAGGCGCAGTGGCGGGCAGCCTATTCCGCCAATTCCGCGAACCGCTTCGAATATTCGCCGGCGGGAAAGGGCCAGCGGCGACTGCGCACCGTCGCGCTCAACTATCTGATGGCGGCGGGCGCGGCCGATGCGCCGGCGCTGGCCATGCGGCAATATGGTGAGGCCGACAACATGACGGATCGGCAGGGGGCGCTTGCGGCTCTGGTGAGTTCCGACGCACCGGAGCGGCATGGCGCGCTCGCCGCTTTCTACGATCGCTATCGCGGCGATCCGCTCGTCCTCGACAAATGGTTCACGGTCCAGGCGCTCTCGACCCGCGACGACGTTCTTGATGCCGTCGAAGCGCTCGCCTCGCATCCCGATTTCACGCTGTCGAATCCGAACCGGATGCGGTCGCTGGTCGGTGCCTTCGCCGCCAATCAGCGGGCGTTCCACGATCCGTCCGGGCGCGGCTACGCATTCCTCGCGGACATGATCCTCGCCGTCGATCGGCTCAACCCGCAGACTGCCGCGCGCCTGGTTCCGCCGCTCGGCCGCTGGCGGCGGTTCGATCCCGCGCGGGCCGCGCGGATGAAGAGCGCGCTCGAGCGGATCGTCGCGTCCCCGGGTCTCTCGAAAGATGTGTTCGAGCAGGTTTCAAAAAGCCTCATCTAATCGGGGCGCAGCGATCGACGTAGTGGGCGACGCACGGACACCGGCGTCGTCGCGATTCTATCTCGCGCAGATGCAGGCGTCGTCGCAGGCGCCCTGTCGCGCCTCCGCCGCACGCGCTTGGCGGAGACCAACGCGTGTCGCCCCCTCATCACGCGCCCGTCATCGATAGCGGCATAAGATGCCGTCCCAGCGTGCCTGCCGCAGCAGAGGGCGCAATCCTTGCTCTTGCAGTTCCGCGTGATGAAGCCGTGTCTGCTCAATCTCGTTTCAGGTTGTACTCCAAAACCGAAATCTAGCCCACCGGATATCTGCTATTAGATCACGAAGCCGCAAGTCGCTTCTTCTGAAACCTGCGCAAGATGCTTTGCTTGCATGCTCGCTTTGTGTCATGAGGCTGGTATCGTAGCGTATCCGAGTCTCAATGATTGCTGGTTCCGGGGTGTAGCCAAGTGGCGGCGCATCGATCCAGACGCTTGGATGGGGGAGGAGGCGCATGGCAACTACGATCAGGTGTGCGCAGTTGCGCCTCGGCGCCGCACCTTCGCGGAGATGGGCGCCTTATGCAGTGACGAGCCAGTTGATTACGCCGGAACAGCCGTCAAGAACCGCGAAGGGAGGCGACGCCGCTCCTCGGAGCTGGTCACGCCGTTGCTCCGCCGCGCATCTGCTTGAGAGGCGGATCCGCCGAAATCACATCTGGAGCTTGGCGAAGCCTCGAGTGCCTGCGTCGCTTCAGCTTCCCCGATGAGCCAATGCTATTCTTCTAAATCGCTGAACAACGATCGAAAAGCAGCGGCCCCAAGGAGTGGTCGAGGCTGATTAGTTCATCATCACTTTTCAACAGGAGGTTATTTAAATGGCAATCACGATCGATCTTTCAGGCGGTCTCAACGGAAACTATACGATCGAGGACGACGGCATCGGCGGCAATGGGACATCCATCGTTCGCGCCCCCGACGGCACCGTCTTCACCACCTTCGCCCATCCGGCGGACAGCATCACCGTTCTCAGCCGCGCCGGGCAGAACGTGAACGTGAACGTTACCGACGCGCTCGGTGCGGCGACATTCACGATCGGCAGCCTGACCAATGCAGCGGTGCGACCCGATGCGATCGCAGTGAATTTCCTGCAAAATTCGAGCACGATCACGCTCGCCGCGAACACGACGATCGGCGAGTTCGGCGCTGATGGGGTGCAGGACCTGCTTACCGGAACCCTCCTCATGCGTGCCGGGACGGGCATCGGGGTCGGCAATCAGCTTCGGATCCAAGCGGGAACTCTCGAAGCCGAATCCAACACTGGCGGCATCAACATCTTCAGCTACACCGCGACGACGATCGGCGGCGCCACGGCGGATCTTGCCGGTTTGCGCACCGTCACCTCGGGCGACATCACCTTCGTCGGCGGCAGCGTGGTTCTCGCAGACACGAACGGAACGGCGGGTGTCGACAGTGCCGGCGGCATTTCGCTGACCTCTTATGGCGCGTCACAGGACATCAGCAGCACTTCCTCCTTCGACTCGCTGGCGGCACGCGGCGGAAATATCGTCCTCAATTCCGCGCGCGACATCCTCCTCGGAACCGGTGGCACGGATTACGACAACGACGTTCGTGCCGCAGGCAGCATCACCATCACCGCTGGCCGCGATTTCGTTATCGACGGCTTCTCGGACATGGCGTCGAACGACTTCGGTACCGGCAGCAACGGCGGGGTCAGCATCACGGCCGGCCGCAACATCAGCGTCAGCGACGACAATGGCGTCGACGCAAGCATCGGCGTGAGCACCGGAACCGGGGATCTCGTTCTCACGACCGGAGCGGGAGGGACGCTCGAACTCGCCGCCAATTCGACCGCCGCTCTCTTCGCCAATGGAGGAGACGTCTTCGCCAATGCCGATCGCATTCTGATCGAGGGTGATTCGGGCATCACCACGACCGGCAGCGGCACCGTCCATCTTGGCACGGCAACGGCGGGCCGCAATATTCTGGTCGGCAGTGCAGCCGATGGCGCAACCGACCTCGAACTTTCGGATGCCGAGATGGACCGGATCACCACGTCCGGGCTCTATGTCGGCAATTCCAGCAGCGGGTTCACGTCGGTGGTCGGATCGCTCACGCGCGCGGCCGGGCAGATGCTGCTCCAAGGAGGGACCGACCTCTGGATCAATGCGAACATCACCACGGCGGCAGGTCTCTCGCTGTTCGCGGCGAACGGCGTCTTCCAGGCCGGGGGCACGACGATCAACGCACCGTCCGTCAGTGTCGTCGTCGACAGCCCCGATGCGGACGCTGCCGGCGGAAGCGCCACGTTCGCAGGCATTCTCACCGGGGGCCCGGTGACCTACAATGGCGGCAACGACAACGACGCGATCGTGGGCAGCGGCGCCAACGAGTTGTTCCTGCTTGCGGATGGCGGCTCCGACATGGCGTGGGGGGGCGGCGGTAATGATCGCTTCTATTTCGGCGCGAACTTCACTGGCACCGACACGGCGATCGGCGAGGACGGCGCGGACAGCGTGATCCTCGACGGCAATTATGCCGGCCTGACCTTCGGCGCCACCAGCCTGCAGAGCATCGAGATCGTCCGGCTGGCGAGCAGTGGCGGCAGCAATGATTATGCGCTGACGATGAGCGACGGCAATGTCGTCCCCGGTGGCCTCATGACGATCAACGCCAGCGATCTCGTGGCCGGCGAGACCCTGACCTTCCTCGCCATGGCGGAAACCGATGGGCGTTACGTCGTGAACAGCGGCGCAGGCAACGACATCCTGGTTGGGGGTACGCGGAACGATCAGATCAATGGCGCCGCCGGCAACGATGCGCTCTATGGCGGTGCGGGAGACGACATCCTCTATGGCGCGCTCGGCAGCGACACGGTCAACGGTGGTAGCGGTTGGGACACATTCCGTTACCTTCTCCCGGCGGAATCGACCGGCATCGATTTCGACCGGATCGACCGGTTCGAGGCTGCGCGCGACGTCATCGATCTGCCGACCGCGGTGACCGGGTGGACCGGAAATGTTGCGGGCGGCGCGCTTACCGTCGCGACCTTCGACGGTGATCTCGCGGCGGCGGTGAACGCACCGTTGCAGGCCAATTCGGCCGTGTTGTTCACCCCGGACAGCGGCGAATATGCCGGACGCACGTTCGCGGTGGTGGATGGAGACGGCGACGGCGCCTACACCGTCGGCGCCGACTATGTGTTCGAGTTCGTGAACCCGATCACGCCGCTCGGACTCACGGCTGCCTACTTCGTCTGAGGATCGACAAGAGGCGGCGCCGAGAGCTCAGGATGGACTAAAGCATGTTCGTACCAAGCTAATCAGCCTGATACGAACATGCTCTGTTCACTGGTTCAAAGCCTGATGCACACCTTCAGGTAGCTTCAACCTGAGGTGTGCAGCCTCGGGCGCCAGGTGGAAGCGGCCGCTTTTCACCTGGCGGCGCGATCCTGAGCATCAGTTGGCAAGCGTGCCCCAACTTGAGATGACCAGGCTCTGCGGCACGCTCGTCGAGGGGCCACGTTTCGATCGGCTCGCCAACCGCAGCGCCACTGCATGGGTGGGAACGGACTCGTTCTCTGAGACCATCCCGTTCAAGCACGGCTCCGTTGGTGCGATCGCTTCGGCCTCAACCGGCCCAGGCAGCGACGTCGGCGGCGACCTGATTGGCGGCCTGGTTCAGGGCCGGCGCGATCTGGGTACGGTCCGCTGCCGTGACCGGAACCCGCGCCTCGAAGCGACGGGTTGCCACTGCCTGCTGCGGGCGGGCGAGATTGGCGTCGAACTGGACCACCGCCTCCATCCGGTTGGGATCGAAGCCGAAGGTGAGCAGCTGTCCGCCGAGCACCACCCCCTGAACCTGGGTGTAGACGGAAGGATCGAGCACGACCCAGCCGGTCTGCGCGGCCAGCGTCTCGGACAGCAATTGGCGGAAGAGCTCATTGGGCTTCTCGATCCATTGCGAGTCCTTGAGATACTGGATCGACGTCGGGCTGAGATAGACCGGAACCCGCGTGTTGCTGATCGCTTGCGGCACCGTCGGCGAGATGACGGTGATCACCCGGCCCTGTTCCGCAGCCCGTGCGTCGCCCGGCGCGCGGACCTGGGTGGATGTCAGGGTCAGCAACTCGGACGGAGCCTTGGGGCCGCCAAGGCAGCCCGAGAGCGAGAGACAGGCCGCCGCGGCGAGGAGAGCGTTGGTGCGGTTCATCGTCATCACCTCTTGTTCGGCGCATAATCGGGCAGGCGTTCGCCGCCGACGACCCCGCCGATGCCGCGCTGGTCGATGCGCTCGCTGATGTTGCGGAGCGACTGGCTGGTCGCGCGAAGATCGCGAATCAGCTGGCCGACTTCGGGAAGGGTACGGGTGGAGAAGGTCTCGACGCCGGGCTTGGCCTCGCCGATGACCGAGTCAAGACTCTTCATGCTGGTCTCCGCCGCACGGATCGTCTGCCGAAGATCGGCGATCAGCGGACGCGCATCCTTCTGCAGGATCTGGTCGCTGGTGTCGGCAAGCTGGCCGAACTCCTCCGCAGCCTGTCCTGCCTGGCGGATGGCGAGCCGGGCTTCGGCCATGGTCGCGGCGATCTCGCCCGAACGCTCGGCAAGGTTGCGGCTGATCACCTGGACGTTCTCAAGGATCGAGGCGATCGACGCCTGATTGCGATCGGACAGCAATTCCGTCAGCCGCGCGGTGAGAGTGGTGATGCGATCGAGCAGTTCCGGAGCGCTGTTGAGCAGCTGGCCGAGCGCACCCGGCTTGGTCGGGATGATCGGCGCGTCATAGGGGCATTGGGTCACCGCGCAGGTGATCTCGCGCTGGTTACCGGCCGGGCGCCTCGGATCGCGCTCGGGGGGATCGAGCTGGATCTGGGAGACGCCGGTGAACCCGACGCCCTTGATCGTGGCGGTGGTGCCGACGAGCACCGGCGTGGTGTCGCGAACGGCGATCCGGACACGCACGAATTGCGGTGTCTTGGGTTCGAGGTTGATCGAGCGCACCTGTCCGACCGGAACCCCCGAGAAGGTCACTGCCGAGCCTTCGGCAAGCCCGTCGACCGCCTGGTTGAAGAAGATATCGAACTGCTTGTCGGCATTGCCGGACGCCTGGCTCAGCCAGACGATGAAGCCGAGCACGGCGACGATCATTGCCAGCACGACGCTGCCGACGAGGATATGGTTGGAACGCGTTTCCATCAGCCGTTACCGCCCCCGTCGTGCATCGCGGCGTCTTGCCTGGCCTCTTCGGCCTCGACCGCCTCCTCGGCCGCACGTCCGCGCGGCCCTCTGAAATATTCCTGGATCCATTCGTGGTCCAAAGCCAGGAGTTCCGGAATCGTTCCGACCGCAACCACCTTGCGATCCGCCAGAACCGCAACACGGTCGCAGATGGCGTACAGCGTGTCGAGATCATGGGTGATCAGGAACACGGTGAGGCCGAGCCGCTCGCGCAGGTCGAGGATCAGTTGGTCGAACGCGGACGCGCCGATCGGGTCCAGCCCGGCCGTCGGCTCGTCGAGGAACAGCAGCTCCGGATCGAGCGCCAGCGCGCGCGAGATACCGGCGCGCTTCTTCATGCCGCCGGAAAGCTCCGCGGGATATTTGGGACCGGCGTCGGCCGGCAGCCCGGCCATGACGATCTTGTAGGCCGCGATCTCGTCGAGCAGTCGATCCGACAGCCTGGGGTAGAATTCGCGCAGCGGCACCTGAACGTTTTCGGCCACCGTCAAGGTCGAGAACAGGGCAGCGCCCTGGAACAGGATGCCCCAGCGCTTGCGAATCGCCTGGAATTGCGCCTCGTTCGCCCGACGGATCGGGGTGCCGAACACCGACACGTCGCCTTCGGCGGGCTCCTGAAGGCCGATGATCGAGCGCATCAGCACGGATTTGCCGGTGCCGGATCCACCGACCACGCCAAGGATCTCGCCGCGACGGACCTCCAGATCGAGCCCTTCATGGATGATCTGTTCGCCGAAGACGTTGCGGAGGCCGTGAACCTCGATGATGTTCTCGCGCTCCGCGTCGATGCCGTTCCTTGCCGGGTCGCTCATGTCCAGCCGATCTCGGTGAAGAAGACGGCGAAGAAGGCGTCGAGCACGATCACCAGGAAGATGCCCTGAACGACCGCGGTCGTGGTCCTGAGGCCGACCTCCTCGGCATTTGCCTCCACCTGCATGCCCTGATAGCAGCCGGCAAGGGCGATGATCAGTCCGAACACCGGCGCCTTGATCAGCGCTTGCCAGAGATCGCTCCGCGGCACGACCTCGCGGATGCGCTGGATGTAGGTGATCGGCGGGATGTCGAGGCCGATCCAGCAGAAGATGCCGCCGCCGAGCACCACCACCATCGCCGCGTAGAACGACAATAAAGGCATCATCATCACGGTCGCGAACACCCGGGGAAGGACCAGCGCCTCCATCGGCGAGACTCCGATGGTGCGCATCGCGTCGACTTCCTCGGCGAGCTTCATCGATCCGAGCTGTGCCGCGAACGACGAGCCGGATCGCCCCGCGACCATGATCGCGGTCATCAGCACGCCCAATTCCTTGACGCCGCTGCGGCCGATCAGATTGACCGTGAACACTTCGGCGCCGAATTGCCGGAGTTGCACGGCACCCTGCTGGGCGATGACGATGCCGACGAGAAAGCTCATCAGGCCGATGATTCCGAATGCGTGGACTCCGACGACCTCGAAGCGCTGCACGACCGCGTTGACCCGGAATCGCCGCGGTTCGCGAATCACCTTGGCGACTCCGATCAGCATCGCGCCGAAGAATCCCAGCAGGCCGAGCATGGTGCGCCCGGCCTCGACCGTCGCACCGCCGAGCTGGTTGAGCACCCGGGCGAAAGCGGGGGGCGGATCGGGCCGGACCTTCACCGGCTGATCGACCTCGGCCATGGTTTGCAGAAGCGACGCATTGGCCTCGCTCGCGCCGATCACCTCGCCGCCGCGATCACGCACAAGGCGATGGATCGTCCAGGCTCCGATCGTGTCCATCCGGCCGACCCCCGAAAGGTCGACAGCGAAGTCCCGGCCCTTCAGGCGATCGAGCTTGGTCGGCAGCACGCCAAGCCGGGCGAGCGTGAGATCGCCCGCGAAGCGAAGCACCCGCCGTCCGTTTTCTGTCGTTTCGTTGCAACGGGCGACTGTGCTCATGCGTGCGACATGCTTCAATTCTCCGCGCTGGGCAAGCTGGACAAAAGCTACGTTTCTATGCTTGCGCGAGTTCCATGAAGGCGCAACTCGCAATTTACGACATGGACCGGACGATCACGCGGCGCGCGACCTATACGCCGTTCCTGATCCATGCCGCCACCCGGCTCGCGCCGTGGCGGCTGCTGCTGTTCCCATTCGTGCTCACGACCATGCTTGCTTATGTGCTGCGGCTGATCCCGCGCGGCACGCTCAAGGAATGGAATTACAATCTTCTGGTCGGCCGCAGCGTCACCGCCGCGCGGCTGGAGCCGGTGATCGAGAGTTTCGCCGATCGGCAGATCGCCGGCAACATCATGCCGGGGGCACGCCGGAGCATCGCTGCGGATCGCGGCGCCGGCCGGCGGCTGGTGATGGCCACCGCCTCCTACCGCCTCTATGCGGCGGCGATCGCGCACCGTCTCGGCTTCGACGACGTCGTCGCGACCGAAACCGGGCTGGATGCGCAGGGGCGGATCGTCGCGCGGATCGAGGGAAACAATTGCTATGGCGCCGCCAAGCTCGACATGATCGAGCAATGGATGGCGCGCGAGGGCTTGACCCGCGACGCCGTTCACATCCGTTTCTATTCGGACCATGTCTCCGACCACCACGTCCATCGCTGGAGCGACGAGCCGGTGGCGGCAAACGCCCATTCGCGACTGGTCAAGCTCGCGCGGGCGGAGGGCTGGGAAGTGGCCGACTGGCGGCGGGAGTAAGGGCCCAGGCCCCTTCTCCCGCCACCCCATTGCGAGAAGCGCTCAGCGAATCGAGTCGAGCGCCTGTGCGAAATCGGCGATGAGATCGTCGGGATCCTCGACGCCGATCGAGATGCGGACGAGGTTGTCGGTGATGCCGAGCGCCTGCTTGCGCGCCTCGGGCACCGACAAATGGGTCATTGCCGCAGGCGCGCTGGCCAGTGTCTCGGTGCCGCCGAGGCTGACCGCGAGATGTGCGATCTTCAGCGAATCGAGAAAGGCGAACGCCTCCTTTTCGCCGCCCTTCAGGTAAAGCGAGAAGGTCGATCCCGCACCGGTGCAGTGGCGGCGGTAGATGTCCGCCTGCCGCGCGTCGCCGCCATCCTGGAGGAAGCCGAGATAGCCGACGCTTTCGACCTTGGGATGATCGCGCAGGAACGCGCAGACCTTGGCCGCATTCTCGCCGGCCCGGGTCATGCGCAGCTCCAGCGTCTCGAGGCTGCGCAGCAGCATCCAGGCGGTGTTCGGATCGGTGATGGTGCCGATCGTGTTGCGCATCATCCGGATCGGGTCGAGCAGCGCCTTCGCGCCGACGACTCCGCCGGCGACGAGATCGGAATGGCCGCCGGCATATTTGGTCAGCGAGTAGATCGACAGATCGGCGCCCTGTTCGAGCGGCTTCGCCCACAGCGGGCCGAGGAAGGTATTGTCGATCGCGATCGGCGGACGTTCGTCACCGAACACGGCGGCTCGCGCCGCAGCCACGGCCTCGACGTCGACGAGAGCGTTGGTCGGGTTGGCCGGGCTTTCGAGATAGATGAGCGGCACCCGGCCCATCGCCTTGGCGCGGCCGAGCACCTCCTCGATCTGGGCCTGTTCGGCACCGGCCGGGAAATCGAGCCACTGGACTCCGAAGCGGCCCAGGACGCGGCCGATCAGCGTCTCGGTCGCCGCGTAGAGCGGTCCCGAATGGACGATGACGTCTCCCGGCTGGACGAAGGTGAGCAGCAGGGTGGCGATCGCCGACATGCCCGACGAGAAGGTCAGCGCGTCTTCGGCATCTTCCCAGAGGCTGAGGCGATCCTCGAGGATCTCCTGATTGGGGCCGTTGAAGCGAGAATAGACGAGGCCTTCGGCACCGCCCGGACGCTTGCCGGTCACGCCCTCGAAGAAGCGCTTCCCGGCCGCCGCATTCTCGAACACGAAGGTCGAGGTGAGGAAGATCGGCGGCTTGAGCGAGCCTTCCGACAAAGCCGGATCGAAGCCGTGGCCCATCATCAGGGTGGCGGGCTGGAGGCGACGGCCGCCGACTTCGCGCACCGCATTCTTCGGGCGGCGGCGCGGCGTCGTGCCGGTCAGGTCGGATTCGTCTTCTTGCATGCGGACTCTCCAAAATCGTTGCCCGCCCCTAACGCACTTCGGGGCCGGCCCGCCAGTGGCGCGCGCCCCGCGCCGCCGCCGCTTGTCAGGCGGGAAGGGCGATCAGGCTGATCTGCCGCCCATAGGTCGGCTCCTGGCGGTGGGTCGCACGGCGGAAGCTGTAAAAGCGATCGGGCTGCGAATAAGTGTCCTCGCCGAGCGCTTCAATCCGGCCGAGCCCGGCGTCGGCAAGGCGGGCGACGACGAAGCCTTCGAGATCGAACTGGTGATGGCCCGTCCGTCCCAGCGAGAAGAAGCGCTCATTCTCCGGTTCCGCCTCGGTGAAGCGGCGCAGAAAGCCCTCGTCGACCTCGTAGGATTTGCGGGCGATGCATGGCCCCACGGCGGCGGCGATCCGGCCGCGATCGGCGCCCAATTTCTCCATCGCCGCAATCGTCGCCTCGACCACGCCGGAGAAAGCGCCCTTCCAGCCTGCATGGGCCGCACCGATCACCCCGGCCTGCTTGTCGGCGAACAGCACCGGCGCGCAATCGGCGGTGAGGATGCCAAGCACCAGGCCCGGTCGATCGGTGATCAGCGCATCGGCGCGCGGGCGCGCATCGTCCGGCCAGGCCGTGACCGCATGCACGACTTCGGGCGAGTGGATCTGGTGAACGGTCACCAGCGCCGCACCGGGCATCACCGCTTCGGCGGCAAGCCGGCGATTGGTGCGCACCGCCACCGGATCATCTTCCGACCCGAGGCCGACGTTGAGGCCCGCGCACAACCCCGTCGAGACGCCGCCGCGGCGGCCGAGGAAGCCATGCGGCATGTCGCCGAGCGCGCCGGCACGGATCGTCTCGATGCTCATGCTTGATCCTTGAGCGAGAGGCGCAGGATATGATCTTCGTCGGCCTGCTCGCCAACCATGAAGGCGTAAGGGGCGACGAACTCGAAACCGTAGCGTTCGTAGAAGCGGCGCGCGCGGTGATTCTCGCTGAACACCGACAGATAGAGTTCCTCGGCGCCGCGGGCGCGGGCCTCGTCGAGCACCCACGCCATCAGCCCGGGGGCAAGCCCAGCCCCCTGCCAGGGCTTCAGGACATAGAATTGCCGAAGCTCCGCCGCCGGCCGTTCGGTTTCGACCGGGAGCTTGAGGTCGCCGACCTTGGCGAAGGCGGCGGCGACGCCGTCATCCTCGACCAGACGCACGGTCAGAGTTGGGTCACTCAATTCTTCCGCCCAGACGTCTGCGTCATGGTTGAGCAGGAAGGCAGCGAGATCCTCCGGACGATACAGGTGGCCGAACGTCTCGACGAAGGTGCGGCGGCCGATGTCCGAAAGGATCGGTGCGTCGGCGGGAGTGGCGGTGCGAGAGTGGAAATTGGGCACGTCAGAATCCGGCAGGGTGGGGCCAGCCCTCTGCCACGAAAGCCATCGCCTTGAACAGACTGCCCATCTGCCGCGGCGAGACCAGGCGGTCGCGGGCGGAGGCGATTTCCGGTGCCCGGTCCGGCGCAGCACGGGACAGCGCCTCGGTGCGGACGTCGATGCCGAGTTCCCCCAGCCAGGCGCCCTGGGTGGTGGGACCGAACAGCCGCACCCCGCTTGCTCCGGCGGCCTCGCCGAGCGCCTGGAAATCGACATGGGCGGTGAGATCCTGCTCGCCGGGCGCCGCCCACGGATCGGCATAGCGATTGGCCGCCATCGCCTGCAGCGTGTCGCCAAAGCCGGTTCGCACGTGGCCGTAATCGAAGACCAGGGCCGCGCCGCCACGGACGGCGATGGCGTCGGCGACGTCACCGGCGACCGCTGCCGAAGTCGGTGCGATCTCGAGGATGCTGCCTTCTATGGCATCGCCGAGCGACGCCGGGATCGCGCCCGCCGGCACTGCGGGCCCAGCGGCCGGCACGAAGCTGTCGCCCTCGATCCTGACCAGGCGTTCGTGCCAGGCGCTGCGGCCGCGGACGAACTGGCGGATCGGCAGCGCATCGAAGAATTCATTGGCGACGACGATCAGCGGCTCGTCACCGGGAATGTCGGCGAAGCGGTCGTGCCACGTTGCCGTGGGAACTCGCTGCGCCTGCGCCGCCCGCAGGGTCCGGCTGGTCTCGACGAAATGCACCTCGGGCGCGAGCGACGCCGCCCGCATCGCCCGCAGCGCGTCGGCGGCGAGCGTGCCGCGGCCCGGGCCAAGCTCGACGTAGCGGATCGACGGTGCGCCGGCGCGGGACCAGAGATCGGCAATCCACAGCCCGACCAATTCGCCGAACATCTGGCTGATCTCCGGCGCGGTGATGAAGTCGCGGCCGAGCGGGTCGCGATAGCCGTAATAAGCCGCGTTCGCCTCGGCCATGTAGACGCTCACCGGGATCGGTCCGCCCGACGCGATCAGCCGGCGGAGCCGGTCGGCGAGGCTCGTTTCGGTCAATGTCGCTTCGGGTGGCACCGGCAGATCCTCAGGCGACGCTCTCCGTCCCCGCAAACGGCTCCACCCGCTCGCGTCGGCTCTTCGCGGTTGCGATCAGGAACAGCCCGATCAGGATCATCGGCACGGTCAGCGTCTGTCCCATGGTCAGGCCCCAGGACAGATTCTCGAGGCCCTGATCGGGCTGGCGGAAGTATTCGACGAAGAATCGGCTGAGGCCGTAGCCGAGCAGGAAAGTGCCGACCAGCTTGCCTGGCTGGTAGCGGGCCTCGGTCTTCCAGAAGAGCAGGTTGAGGATCGTGAAGAGCAGGATGCCCTCGAGCCCGGCTTCGTAAAGCTGGCTGGGATGGCGGCCGACGGGTCCGCCGTCCGGAAAGACCACTGCCCACGGCACGTCGGTGGGGCGCCCCCAAAGCTCGTGATTCACAAAATTGGCGAGGCGTCCGAAGAACAAGCCAATCGGCACCACGCAGACGATATAATCGTGGACTCGGAGCACGCTGAGCTTGTTGCGCCAGGCGAGGTAGAACATCGCGACGCTGGTGCCGATCGCACCGCCGTGGAACGACATGCCGCCATCCCAGATCTGCAGGATCTCGCCCGGATTGGCAAAGTAGAAATCGGGCCGGTAGAACAGCACATAGCCGATCCGACCGCCGAGAATGACGCCGAGCGTGCCGTAGAAGACCATGTCGTCGGCATGGCGCCGTGCCATCGGCGCGCCCGGACGCGCGAGCAGCTTCAGCAGGTACCACCAGCCGATCAGGATGCCGGCGAGATAGGCCAGCGAGTACCAACGCAGCTTGAACGCGCCGATCTCGAAGACGATCGGGTCCAGACCCAGGCTGTTCCACTCGATCGGCTGCGAAGCGGCTGTTGCCAAAGATGTCAGTAACGGCTCTATCAAGGCTATCCCCTCACTCTCCGGACCCTATTACCGGGGGGCGAGAGGAAACGAAAAGAAAAAGGGAGAGTCGGATGCCGAGTGCGCTTGATCGCAAGTTCGATGCGGTGCTGGCGGCCGTCACAGGTCCGGGCGGCCGGGTCGTGATCGGCGAAGATGCCGAGGGACGGGCGATCGTAACCAATTTTCCGGCGACGCTTCCGGGATTCTTCGACGCATTCTGCACGCTGAACGGCGCGACCATCGGCGTGATCGCCGACGGCGAGCGCCTGACCTTCGCCGAGATCAACGAACAGGCGACGAGGCTCGCCAAATGCCTCGCCGGCGGGTGGGGCATCGGCAAGGGCGACCGCGTGGCGATCGCGATGCGCAACTGCCCCGCCTGGATCGTCGCCTACATCGCCATCGCAAAGGCAGGCGGTGTCGCCACCCTGGTCAATGGCTGGTGGCAGGCCGAAGAACTGCGCCACGGCCTCGCCTTGACCGAGCCGCGCCTCGTCCTCGCCGATGGTCCGCGTGCGAAGCGCATCGAAGCGACGGGGCTGACGATCGACACGGTGACGCTGCCGATCGAGCGCCCGATCGCCGAAGCGCTGGCCCCGCTATTGGCCCGCGGTGGCGAGACTTCGGAGCTCCCCGCTGTCACCGAGGATGATGATGCGACCATCCTCTTCACCTCCGGCTCGACCGGCCTCGCCAAGGGCGCGGTGTCGACGCATCGCGCGGTGACGACCGGCGTCTACACCTATTCGATCAGCCTGATGACCTTGCTCGGGATCCTGGAATCGGAGGGCCGCCCGCCCGCCAATCCGCCGCGCACCTTGGTCAACGTGCCGCTGTTCCATGTCACCGGCGAGGTTCCCGTCCTGCTCAACAGCTTCGTCATCGGACGTGGCATGGTGCTGATGGCGAAATGGGATCCGGGCGAGGCACTGCGCCTGATCGAAAGCGAGAAGGTCACCTATTTCGTCGGCGTGCCGACGATGAGCCTCGAGCTGATGCAGCATCCCGACCGCGACAAACACGATCTCTCCACCCTCACCGACATCGCCGCCGGCGGTGCGGCGCGGCCGGTGGCGCATGTCAAACGGCTGCAGGACAGCTTCCCGAAGGCGCAGCCGGCACTCGGCTATGGTCTCACCGAGACCAATGCCGTCGGCTGCGGCAACGTCTGGCAGAATTATGCCGACAAGCCGGCGTCGACCGGCCGGCCGCACCGCCCGTTCGTCGACGTCGCGATCCTGGGGGAGGGCGACCGCCATCTGCCCGTGGGCGAGACCGGAGAAATCGCGATTCGATCGGCGGCGAACATCCGCAGTTACTGGCGGGATCCGGAGGCGAGCGCCGCCGCCTTTACCGCCGATGGCTATCTCAAGACCGGCGACATCGGCTATTTCGACGGAGACGAATATCTGTTCATCGTCGACCGCAAGAAGGACATCATCATCCGCGGCGGCGAGAATATCAGCTGCCAGGAGGTCGAGGCGGCGATCTATGCGCATCCCTCCGTCTCCGAAGCCTCGGTGTTCGGGGTCGCAGACGATCGTCTGGGCGAGGTTCCCGCGGCCGTCATCTACTGTGAGGATGATCGCTGTCTCGATCAGGAGGGTCTGGCGGACTTCCTCAAGGATCGCCTTGCCGCCTACAAACTGCCTTCGCGCGTGTGGGTCCACGACGCGCCGCTGCCCAAGCTCGGCACCGGCAAGATCGACAAGAAGACATTGCGCGAGCGCTACCATCAGGAACCGGCTTCCTGATCGGCGGACCCTCGGTGCCTGCGCTCGATCTGTGTGATCGAGTGTTCGCGCTGGCTGACCCGTCCTCCTCTCTCTATCAGGCGGGCCATGGCCGACGCTGATCACGCTCCCTTGCTGACCCGCCGTACCTTGCTGGTCGGCGGCGGCATCGGGGCGGGGCTGGTGCTGGCGTGGAGTTTCTGGCCGCGCACCTACACGGCGACCCTTCGCACCGGGCCGGGCGAGCATCTGTTCAACGCCTTTCTGAAGATCGGCAACGACGGCAGGGTGATCGTCGCCGTACCGCAGGCGGAGCTCGGCCAGGGGAGCTGGACGGCCTTGCCGCAGATCCTTGCCGACGAGCTCGGCGCCGCCTGGGAGACGATCGCCGTCGAGCCCGCGCCGATCGGCCCGCTATACGCCAACCAATTGCTCGCCGAGGATCGCGCTGCGGCGGCCGCCCCGTCCATTCTGCAAGGGATCGCCCGCTGGCGTGCCGGGGAGGTGGCGATGCGCGATGCGGTGATGGTGACCGGCGGCTCCTCGTCCATCCGCGCCTTCGAACAGAAGATGCGGGAGGCCGGCGCCGGCGCGCGCACCTTGCTGATGAAGGCGGCGGCCGCGCGCTGGGGCGTCGACTGGGAGAGCCTGGACACGGTCGGCGGCTTCGTCATCAACGGTGCGCAGCGGCTGCGCTTCGCCGAGTTGGCCGAGGCCGCGGTCGGCGAAACGCTCCCCGAGATTCTGCTGATGCGCGGCGGGGTCGACAATCGCCTTGCCGGCCAGTCGCTGCCGCGCCTGGACCTTCCATCGAAGGTCGACGGCACCGCGCGCTTCGCCGCCGATGTGCGCTTGCCCGAGATGCTGTTCGCGTCGGTGCGTTCGGCGCCGCCTGGAGGCCGCCTGCTGCGCTTCGACGGCGAGGCGGCGAAAGCCGTTCCGGGCCTCGTCCGTCTGTTCGACAGCCCCGAATGGATAGCTGCGCTGGCAACCAACTGGCATGCCGCAGATCGTGCGCTGCGTGCCATGAACGCCGAGTGGCGGACCGGCCCCGAGCCGAACCGCCAGACGATCGAAGCCGCTTTCTCGGACGCGCTTGCCCGGGACGAAGGGCACCGCCTGTTCGAACGCGGCGACATCGCCGCGGCTTATGCCGGCGGACATGTCGTCCGCGGCCATTATTTCGCCGGGGCGGCCGCCAACGCCCCGCTTGAGACATTGACTGCGACGGCGCGCCTCTCGGGCGATCTTCTGGAGGTCTGGGCGCCTAGCCAGGTGCCTGCCATTGCACGCGATGCCGCCGCGCGCGCCGCGAACCTTCCGGTCGACAGCGTCTCTTTTTACGCAATGCCGGTCGGCGGCGGCTATGGCCGCAAGGCGGAGGTTCGCGCGGTCGAGCAGGCAGTGGTGCTGGCAATCAAGGCGCGCAAACCGGTGCAGGTCGTCTGGTCCCGCGCCGAAGAAAGCGCGGCCGACACCGTGCGGCCGCCCGCGCGCGGCATGCTGACCGCGCGGCTCGGTCCGGCCGGCGCGATCCTCGGTTGGCAGACCCGCATATCGGCCCCGGACATCACACCGCAGCTGCGTGCGCGCCTCGGCAGCGATGCGCTCGCCGGGCTCGCCGATCCGACGGCGGGTGCGGTGCCGCCTTACGCGATTTCTGCGGTGGCGGTGGACTTTCTGCCCGCCGACGTGCCGGTGCAGGCGGGTTTGTGGCGCTCGGCCGCGAACGCCTACACCACCTTCTTCACTGAGAGCTTCGTCGACGAGCTGTCCCGTCTCGCGGGTATCGAACCATTGTCGTTCCGGATGCAGATGCTGGGCGACAATCCCCGCCTGGCGCGATGTCTGTCGACGGCGGCGGCCCATGGCGAGTGGGACGGCGGGCAGCCGGGGAGCAACAAGGGCATCGCCGCATTCAGCGGTTACGGGTCGCATATCGCGACCGTATTGGAGATCGAAGTGGAAGCTGGGCGTGGCGTGCGTGTATTGCGGGCGGTGAGCGCCGTCGATTGCGGGCGGGTGGTGAACCCGAACCTTGTCCAGCAGCAGATCGAAGGCGGCTTGCTGTTCGGCATTGCCGCTGCGAGCGGCAATCCGATCGACTTCGCCGGCGGTCGCCCGATCCCGCGTGGTTTCGGCGACCTCGGCACCTTGTCGCTCGCGACCGCCCCCGAGATCACGGTCGAGCTGATCGACAGCGACGAAGCGCCGGGTGGCGTGACCGAGCTTGCGGTCCCGACCGCCGCTCCTGCGATGGCCAACGCATTGTTCGCGCTAACCGGCCGCAGGAACCGCCGCCTGCCGTTGGTGCTCGGCGCATGATCCCGCCCGCCGACCATCCGCCGATCCTGCCGCCCAGGATCGGTGTCCTGCTGATCAATCTCGGCACACCCAATTCCCCTGAGCCCGGCTCGGTGAAATTGTACCTGAAGGAGTTTCTGTCGGATCCCCGCGTGGTCGAGATCCCGCAACTGGTTTGGCAGCCGATCCTTCGCGGGATCATCCTCAACACCAGGCCGAAGAAATCCGCCCATGCCTATCGCCAGGTCTGGACCGACGAAGGCTCGCCGCTCGCGGCGATCACCGCACGCCAGGCGCGCGGGCTGGCCGGCGCGTTCGGGTCGGGGGTCGTCGTCGACCATGCGATGCGCTATGGGCGCCCCGCGATCCGCGAGCGCATCGACGCGCTCAAGCAACAGGGCTGCGAACGGATCCTGATCGCACCGCTTTACCCCCAATATTGCGCGGCGACGACCGCGACTGCCAATGACGAGGCGTTCGCGCATCTCCGCCGGATGCGCTGGCAACCGGCGGTGCGGACGCTCCCCCCTTATCATGACGATCCGCTGTACATCGACGCGCTGAAGGTAAGCGTCGAGCGATCGCTCGACGCGCTCGACTTCGTGCCGGATGCGATCCTCGCAAGCTTCCACGGCATGCCCGAGCGGACCCTCCACCTCGGCGACCCCTATCATTGCCATTGCCGGAAGACCGCGCGCCTGCTGGCCGAGGCGCTCGGACGCGAGCTCATCGTCACCTTCCAATCGCGCTTCGGCCGCGCCAAGTGGCTGGAGCCCGCGACCGACGTGACGCTCGCGGCGCTGCCGGGCAAGGGCATCAAGAAGGTAGCCCTCGTTGCGCCCGGTTTTTCCGCCGACTGTCTTGAAACGCTCGAAGAGTTGGCGATACGGGGGCGCGAAACCTTCGTTGAAGCCGGCGGCAGCCACTTTGCCTACCTCCCGTGCCTGAACGACAGTGATGCGGGAATGGAGATGTTGCGCAACATTCTTCGCCGCGAACTTGAAGGATGGATTGCCGCACCGTAAGCACCGGGCCGCATAATAAAGGAGAGGGAAGATGGCACGTATTGCAGTCGTGACCGGCGGAACCCGCGGCATCGGCGAAGCGATCAGCGTGGCGCTCAAGAATTTGGGCATGACCGTCGCAGCCAATTACGCCGGGAACGACGAGAAGGCCCGGGATTTCACCGACCGCACCGGCATCCGTGCCTTCAAGTGGGATGTCTCCGATTTCGATGCGTGCATCGCCGGAATCCAGCAGGTGGAGAGCGAGTTGGGCCCGGTCGACGTGCTGGTCAACAATGCAGGCATCACCCGCGACGGGACGATGAAGCGCATGACCCGCCAGGCGTGGGACGAGGTGATCGACGTCAATCTCGGCGGGTGCTTCAACATGGCCAAGGCGGTGTTCGACGGCATGCAGGCCCGCAAGTTCGGTCGCATCGTCAACATCGGTTCCATCAACGGACAGGCCGGTCAATATGGCCAGGTCAATTACGCTGCCGCCAAATCCGGTATCCACGGCTTCACCAAGGCCCTTGCGCAGGAAGGTGCGCGCTCCGGCGTCACCGTGAACGCGATCGCGCCGGGCTATATCGATACTGAGATGGTCGCGGCGGTGCCGGAGGACGTGCTCGCCAAGATCGTCGCCAAGATCCCGGTCGGCCGGCTCGGCAAGGCCGAGGAGATTGCCCGCGGCGTCGCCTTCCTGGTCGGCGACGATGCCGGCTTCGTTACCGGATCGACCCTGTCGATCAACGGCGGCCAGCACATGTATTGATGCGGCCGGGCGGATCGGAGGCGACGCCGAACCTTGCCGCGGCGCGGCGCGCATCGGCCGGTGAGCGATGTCTGCGCGTCCTCACCGGTGACGCCCGGACTCGGCCGTGAGCGGGCCCGTCAAACGATCGATGATGATCGCGGGGCACGCCACCTCGATCAGCCTCGAGCCGGTCTTCTGGGACGCTCTTCGCGACGCCGCTGATGCCGAGGCGATCCCGCTCAATGCCCTGGTCGCGCGGATCGACGCCGAGCGGATCGAGGCGGACGTGCCGTCCAACCTGGCCAGTGCGATCCGCGTCTGGCTGTTCGAACGGGCCCGCGCGACGCCTTTTCCCTGAGACCGGCCCGGGCTTACCGCGCGAGCAGTACGCGCGCCTGGGTGGCGATCTGGGCGAGCATCGGCGATGTCGTCGTCGGTGCGTTCTTCGCGCGATCCACCAGGCGACGGAACTGATCGATGCGCGGACCCTGCGCTTCCACCCAGGTCTCGACCGCCTGGACGGGATCGCCGGCGCGGGCGCGCTGCAGGAAATCGAGGCGCAATTGCTCGAAGTCGCGGGCAAGACCGGCAGTCAGCAGGCGCTCCCACTGATCGCTCGCCTGGAAGGCGTTGGCGACGCCCTGCGCCCAATCGAGGCCGAGCGCCTCGCCGAGCCGCGTATAGGCATTGGTCAACGTGATCTCATCGACCTCGAGTCGCCGCCCCAGAGCGGCGATGCCGACGCCGCCGTTGAGCTCGAACAGGCGCACGAGGCGGTCGGCGATCTCCGGCGGCGCTCCGATCTCGTTCAGGCGGGCGCGGCGCATCGCCGCATCGCCGGCGACTTCCTTGCGGAGCAAACGCCCGACGGTTGCGCTGAGCGTGTCGATTCCCGGTTGCAGCGCCTCCACCACCTCGGTCAGCTTGGCCGACGCGCTGGTGTTCCTGAGGATGTCGGCGATGTGCAGCTGAAGCGCGTTCGATGCCTGATCGAAAAGCTCGAGACGAAGCTGCTCCGGGACGTCGATCGTGTCGAGATCCCGCCACAGGGCTTCCATGCCGAACAGGCGCTCGGCGGCAACGAAGGCCGCCGCAACCTGGCCGAAGCTCGCGCCTTCCTCCTCCGAGAGGGTAAAGACAGCGGTGATGCCGAGCCGATTGACGAAGCGATTGGCGATCCGGGTGGCGATGATCTCGCGGCGCAGGCGATGCGAGAGGATGGCGTCGCGATGGCGTTCCTGCATCGTCCTGGGGAAGGCGGCGAGCAGCTCCGGAGCGAGCGTCGGATCCTCGGTGATCCGGCCCGCCTCGAGTGCGGCCTGAAGCGCCATCTTGGAGGTCGAGAGCAGCACTGCGAGCTCGGGGCGGGTAAGCCCGCGATTGTCCTGCGCGCGGCGCATCAGCTCTTCGTTGGATTGCAGCCCTTCCACCTTGCGGTTGAGGCGCCCGCTTTCCTCCAGCACTTCCATCGCGCGGATCAGCGGCGGCAGATCGGCCGCGCCGCCGCGTTCTGCGATCGAAAGAGCCAACGTCTGGAGACGGTTGTCCTCCAGCACGATTGCCGCGACCTCGTCGGTCATTTCGGCCAGCAGCGCGTTGCGGTCCTCGAAGGCGAGGCGGCCTTCGATCATCTCCCGGTTCAGCGGGATCTTGATGTTGACCTCGTTGTCCGAGCAATCGACGCCGGCCGAATTGTCGATGAAATCGGTGTTGCAGCGGCCGCCCGCCTGCGAGAATTCGATCCGACCCGCCTGGGTCACGCCCAGGTTCGCGCCTTCGCCGATCGCCTTGGCGCGCACGTCGAAGCCGGTAATGCGGATTGCATCGTTGGCGGGATCGCCGACCTCGGAATTGCCCTCCGAACGTGCGCGAATATAGGTTCCGATGCCGCCGAACCAGAGCAGGTCGACTGGTGCCTTGAGGATTGCCGTCATCAGGGCGGCCGGATCGGCAGACTCGCCCTCCAGACCGAACATCGCCCGCATCTCCGGGCTGAGCGGAATCGTCTTCTGGCTGCGCGGGAAGACGCCGCCGCCCTGCGAGATCAGGCTCTTGTCATAATCCTCCCACGACGAGCGGGGCAGGGCGAACATCCGCGCGCGCTCTTCCCAGCTTCTTGCCGGATCGGGATCGGGATCGATGAAGATGTGGCGGTGGTCGAACGCCGCGACCAGCTTCAGCGCCTTGGACAGCAGCATGCCGTTGCCGAACACGTCGCCCGACATGTCGCCGACACCGGCGACCCGGATCGGCTGAGTCTGCACGTCGATCCCAAGCTCGGCGAAATGTCGCTGGACCGAAACCCAGCCGCCGCGGGCGGTGATCCCCATCGCCTTGTGATCATAGCCCTGACTGCCGCCCGAGGCGAAGGCGTCGCCGAGCCAGAATTTGCGATCGAGCGCGATCTGATTGGCGATGTCGGAGAAGGTCGCAGTGCCCTTGTCGGCGGCGACGACGAAATAAGGGTCCTCGGAATCGCGGATGGTGACGCTGTCCGGATGGACGACCTTGCCGTCGACGATGTTGTCCGTGACCGAAAGAAGCGCCCGAATGAAGATCCGGTAGCTTTCGGTCCCTTCCGCCACCCAGGCATCGCGCGACGCGATCGGCGGCAGCTGTTTCGGATAGAATCCGCCCTTGGCGCCGGTCGGCACGATCACGGCATTCTTGACCAACTGGGCCTTCATCAGGCCGAGAATCTCGGTGCGGAAATCATCGCGCCGATCCGACCAGCGCAGGCCGCCACGGGCGATCGGGCCGCCGCGCAGGTGAATGCCTTCGACGCGCGGCGAATAGACCCAGATCTCGCGCCACGGCACCGGCGCGGGCAGGCCCGGCACCTTGCCGCTTTCGAGCTTGAAGGCCAAAGCCTCCTCGCTCGCCGGGCTGAAGGCGTTGGTACGGAGCATCGATGCGATGACGCCGTGGAAGAGGCGCAGGATACGATCCTCGTCGATGGCGGCCACTCCGGCGAGGCCGGTGCGGATCGCGTCTTCGGCGGCTTCCGCAGCAGCGCCGCGGTCTTCGCCATGGTCGGGATCGTGCCGGGCGTCGAACAAGGCGATCAGCGCCTGAGTCACGGCGGGGGCACGGCGCAGGGCCTCGACGACCGTCAGCATTGAATAAGACAGGCCGACCTGGCGCAGATAGCGGAACCAGGCACGGAACAGGACGACGTCGCGGCGATCGAGATCGGCGGCGATCAGCAGCTGGTTGAAGGAATCGTTCTCGGCCCGCCCTTCGAGTACGTCGGCGATCGCCCGCTCCGCCAGTCCGGCTCTTGCGAGCACATGGCTCGCGTCGCCGCCGCCACGCAGCTCGAGTACGAATTCGTGGATGTAGCCGAGCCGACCCTCGTCGAGCGGCCACGGGAATTCCTCGAGAACCCGGAATCCGAAATTCTCGAACACCGGCACGGCCTCGGACAGGGCGATCAGTCCGGCCAGGCGATAGGTCTTGAGCCGCAGGCGCGTCGAAGCATCGCCCGGCAGGCGATAAAGGCGCGCATCGCGGTCGCCGGCATCGTGCAGCTCGCTGATCCGGAGGATGTCCTGGCCCGCTTCCGCCGGTGCGGTCTGTGCCCGGTAGAGCTCGGGAAGATCGCTCATGTAGCTGAGCGCGAGGCGCGTCGCCCTGTTGAGGCCGACGATTTCCCCGAGCGCTTCCTCGACCGCCGGTTCCCAGCCGCGGACCATCTCGTCCAACTGACGATCGAGCGCGCCAACGTCCGGCGTCGGCGTATCCGGCCCGACATAGAGCGTGTAGCGCATCAGCGCGAGATCGCCGTCGCCGAGCTCCACCGACCAGTTGGAGATCCGCCCGCCCGACGCCCGCTCGATCATCGCGCCGATCGCAAGTCGGCGGCGGGTGGTCAGTTCGTCCCGCGGCAGCCAGGCGAAGGCGAACATGTTGCCCTTGAGAACGGACCGCGCCAGCACCAGCGTCGGGCGGGGCCGATCGGCTAGCGACATCGCGGTGGTCACCAGTTCGCGCACCGAATCGATGCTGAGGCTGGCGATCAGATCATGCGGAAGCGCGGTAAGCGCGTGCCGTAGCGCCTTGCCGCTGTGGCCGGACGCGTCGAAGCCGAATTCCTCGTCGAACTCGCGCAGCCGCTGGCGCAGCACCGGCACGTCCTCGACATGGGCGGTCAGCGCCTCGCTGGTCCAAAGGCCTGCATGCACGCCGATCGCGACGACCTTGTCGCCCTCGCGGATCGGAACGACGACGAGGTCGAGCGGGACTCGGCGGTGCACCGACGAGCGGCGCTCGGCCTTGGCCAGCAACGGAACCGATCCGCCCTCCTCGAAATAGCGGATCGCGCCCAGCGACCCGTCGGGATCCGTAGGGTCGCCCGGAAGGCGGAACACCCCCAAGGCTTCAGAGGGCGGCGCGTCCGGCCGTTCGACCTCGTAGCCGAGCAGGGTCATCGCGCCGTCCGCGAACCACCGCAGCAATGCCGCGCCTTCCCCGTCGCCGGCGGCATCGGCGTCGGCGCGCATCCGCGCCTGCATTGCCGGCCAGTCTTCGACGGCGGCACGGACATCGGCAAGGACTCGGTTGAGATCGGCGACGACGTCCCGCCGGATGCGCGCGTCGGCGCGATCGACCTCCAGATACATCATCGATTCGCGGCGGTCCCTGTCTTCGCAGAGCGGCTCGACCGCGAGCAGCCGGCCGCTTGCGTCACGATCGACGCAGACCACCGGATGCAGCAGGCGGTGGACGATCAAACCGCGCGAGGCGAGCGTGTTGGCAACCGAATCGACCAGGAACGGCATGTCGTCATTGACGATGCCGATCCGCATCCTGCGCTGCCCGACCGCGCCGCCGATCGATTCCAAGCGGACGAGGGCGGTGCCCCGCGACCGGCTGCTCGCGCAGGACGCGATGAAGCGGGCGGCGCTGTCGCGGTCCTCGCTGGTGAAATCGGCAATCTCTCCCGGCAGCGCGCCTTCGACGAGGGCGAGGGAAAGGGCTTCCAGAATCCGAACGTCGGCGGCGTGATCCGCGACGTTGCTCTCCGAGTTCATATTGTCGCTCCCGGGTACAAGCGACCGTTCGTTGGGCCGCGGGATGAGTGCGGTCCCTATGCTCCGGGCAAATCGAGCGGGCAACCCCGGGTTCGCCGCGCATCGGCATCGCTGCCGAAGCGGCTCGATCAGGCAGCGGCCTTCTTGATCGCCCGATCGGTGAGCGCGGGATCCAACAACGTCCCGATTACGGCGACCCGGCCCCGTGTCTCACGGCGCGCGAGGATGAGAACGAACTCCTCGGCTGTATCCAATTCGAGATGAGCGAGCGCCGGAGCGCGCCGCAGCGTTTCGCGAGCAACCTCGCCACCATTCGCTTTCGGCTCCGGGCGGCGGGCCTGACGCTCGGCCTGAACGACGCCCTTGAGGCCGCCGGTGAACGATTCGAGATAGGCGCGGAAGCCGTCAATCGGCACCGATTCGCGTCGTCCCCACGACAAGGCTGCAGCAAATTCGGTGAGCCGCGCCTTGTCGTAGTCGGCGCCGAAGACGAGCTTCACCACCGGGGTCATCGGCGCTCTTGCCTGGGCCTTGAGACCGGCATCTTCAAGCAGTTCGCAATAGCCCTCCCGGTCAACCTCCGTCGCGCGTGCAAACGCATAAGCAAGGCCGAGCGCCCGATAGAGCGAGATGCGGCTCCGGCTGGCTGCACTGCGTGCCGCGTCGGCGCTGGCGCGGGCGGCGTCGAGGCGGTCGGCGAGGCCCGCTTGCGGATCGAACTCGGCCTCATTGTCGTTCAGCGGCTCGTCCCGGCCTTCGCTTTCGGGCACGACTTCGGAGAGAAGCAGCGGCTCGGCGTTGGGGCCGTCCGCCCAGACCGGGCTCGATTCGATCGCTGGCACGCCGGCCGCGAGCGCGCGTCCGGCTTCGCGGGCGATGTCGGCAATCACCGCATCGCCGGCGATCTCCTTCCAGTTGATGACACCATAGATGAAGTCGATCGTCTCGCCCGAAGACGAGAAGGGCATCAGGATGCCGCGATACATGGTGTTGCGGCCGCCTTGGGAGACGAATTCGGCCTCGAATCCAATCGGCGCGCGATTGGCGATGATCTGAAGATAATGATCTGTGAGGCGCGACAGCAGCGAGCGCTTGGGAACCTCGCTGATTCGGCGGATGTCGCCGACCAGATCGCACTCCTCGCGAAGCGCCCGGCCGAGCCAGGCTACCCCGGGATCCTCGCCGCCTTCCGAGAAATCGAGCAACACGCTGTGCGGGCCGAAATCGCCGAGCGTTGCGGGATCGAGGTCGTTGATCGACGGATAGGGCCTGCCGTCCAGCAGCGAGACCCAGTAATTGTAGGCGCGCACGTGCATGCGGCGCTCGTCGACACCGATCTCCGGCGGCGCTTCGATCGCGACCTCGTCGTCATGGGACGCGCCATAGTCCGGCTCGTCCTCGAATGCGCGCAGGCTGTCCATCAGCGGTCCCAGAGCCCCTCGTGGCGAAAACTTCAGCCGTGACCATGGACGATGCGTGGTTGAGAATGGGTTAAGTCTGTCACTCGTGCGGGCCGATGCCGCGACTTGCGGCCAAAGGAGAGATGGGGCGCTTGTCATGCGGGTTCCGCGTTGCTAGAGGGCCGGCTCCTTCGGGAGCGCCGCTTTAGCTCAGCTGGTAGAGCACATCATTCGTAATGATGGGGTCAGGTGTTCGAGTCACCTAAGCGGCACCATTTTCAGTCCTTTGCAATCGATCGGCCTCCGACGCGCGAATCAGCGGCGCGGGTGGTGCCTGCTGCCGTCAGCTCCGCAGCGGAGCGTTGCGGACGAGAAGCGCTTTCAGAAACCGGCCTCCCACGGCCAAAGGCGTTGCCGGCGTCAGCCAAATGCGGCGCGCGGGCGTGGCAGGGGCAGTGTCGCTACGCTGCTGCGGTGCGCCGACGGGGATGCTCTCCGCCGGCCTGGCGGCGGGCAGTGTCCCCGGGAGCTGCCGCCGGCGCTGAACCAGGCAATCGTAAAGCTGCACCGTCTGCGCCTCCGGCGCGATCTGCAGGTCTCGCCTGAGCAATGCGGCGAGGCTGCGATATTGCTGGATCGCCAGGGACGCGCGCCCCTGCCGCGCATAGAGACGCATCAGCCCGCGATGGCCAAGCTCGTTATAGGGATCGATCGACAGCAGCCGCAGCGCCGTGGCGGCGCCGCGATTGAGGTCGCCACCCTCGACGAGATCGGCTTCCAGCAGGTCGCAAAGCAGCGTCACGGCGCGGTGGCGCAGCCTGGCCTGCTCGACCGCGAGCCATTCGTGGAATGCCGGTGCATCGCGCAGCACGAACCCTGCCATGAGATCGGTACGGTAGGCGTCGGCGGCCGCGGCGCGTTGGGCGCATCTACCCTCCGCCATCGTCTCGAACCGGTCGGCGTCGATGGCAATATCGCCCGACAGACGCACGCTATGCGCATCCGCTTCGATCAGGGACGGTCCGGCGCCCTCGATCTTCCGGATGGCGCTCAACGCCTGGCGCAGGCTTACGCGCGCCTGGGCCGGTGCCGCGTCTTCCCACAGCAAGGCGGCAAGGACTTCGCGGCGGGCCGTTCGGTTTCTCTGCAGGGCGAGGTAGGTGAGCAAGGCGGCCGCCTTGCGCACCCGGATCACGACCGGTTCCTCCAAGCGCGACAGCTGGAAACCGTCCAGCACGCGCAGATCCCAATGCGAAGATGCGCTCATGATCGAATTTCCCCTGTCGAAAGCGGGTGGCTCCACCCGGATCGGCGTGCGTCTATTCCGCTCCGCCGGCCGCGCACGCGCCCTTCGACACCGGCGATGGAGAGACGATCGGGAACACGCCCGGGACGACGAGGGCCCGCGCCTGCTTTTCGTCGCGCCCGATCCGCTTTCGGTCGAATGCGCGGCGCTGCGGTCGCCGGGAACTGGAATCCGGTGCCGATCGCCGCCATCGGGCGGTTTGCCGCTGCCTTGACGGTGGCGGCCTGCACTTGTTGAACAGTTGCTCGGCCGGAGATGTAGAGAATGCCCGAAACACTGCCCGACGCTGCCGTTTCCGCGTCGGAGAAACACGAGGGCTTCCTCGCGGCTCTTCGCGATCACCTTCGCAATGAAGTGGATAGCGATGTGATCCTCGATCAGACCTCACAGCGGCTGGGCGTGCATTTCGGCGCGAGCCGGGTCGGCTATATGGAGTTCGACGACAGCGCTTCGGAAATGGTCGCCCGCAGCCACTGGACGGACGGAAGCGTGGTCGAGATGGTCGGCCGTTTCTCATTCCCTGCCTTCGGCGCCGCGATCACTACGTCCCATCGCAAGGGCGAGATCTGGATCCAGGAATCGCGCGACAATCCGCGGCTCGACGAGGCCGGCCGCGCCGCCTGCGCCGCGTACGACATCGATGCGGCGATCACGGTTCCGCTGATCAAGAACGACCAGCTCGTCTCGATCCTGTCCGTGCAGCAGAAGGATGCCCGTGCCTGGTCCGATGCCGATGTCGATCTCGTTGCCGAGGTCGCCGAGCGTACCTGGGCGACCCTCGAGCGTGCGAAGGCCGAGGCGGCGCGGCGCGAGAGCGACGCCTTGCTCTCCGCGATCATGACCCATGCGCCGATCGGCATCTATCTGAAGGACGAGAGCGGCCGATATCTCCTCGCCAATCCCGAAGTGGCACGCAGGCTGGGGCGGAGTCCGTCGGAACTGGTCGGCAGGGGTGCGGCGGATCTTTTCGATCCTGCTATGGCAAGGGACATTGCGCGGCTCGACCGCGATGCGCTTGCGGGCGGCAGGCTGAAGGTGGTCGAGCAAAGTCTCGGCGGCGACGAGACCGCTCTCGCCATGCGGTTCCCCGTGCAGATCGATGCGGATGCCCCGTTGCGGCTCGCCGGCTTCGACGTCGACATCACCGCCTTGAAGCGCGCCGAGCGGGAGCTCGAACGGTCGCGTGAAGCGCTTTACCAGTCGGAGAAGCTCAACGCCTTGGGGTCGCTGCTTGCCGGCGTGAGCCACGAGCTCAACAACCCGATCGCGATCATCCTCGCCCAGGCGGAGCTGCTCGAGCTTCAGACGGCAGGCACCGACGCGGCCGGGCGCGCCGGCAAGATTCGACGCGCCGCCGAGCGATCCGCGCGCATCGTCCAAACTTTCCTCGCCATGGCCCGCCAGCGCAGTCCTCAGCATGCGCCGGTCTCGATCAACGACGTGGTCAACGCGGCGCTCGACCTCACCGAATATGGGCTGCGCTCGAACGGCGTGCAGCTGGAACGAAGGCTTGCCTGCGGCCTGCCGCTGCTGATGGCCGACGCGGATCAACTCCATCAGGTCATCGTAAACCTGATCGTCAACGCCCAGCAGGCAATGCAGGGACAATCCGGTCTTCGCGCGCTCTACGTATCGACGGCGCGCGGCGACGATCCCGGCACCGTAAAGGTCGACGTGGCCGATACCGGACCCGGCGTGCCGATCGAGCTCCGCCGCCGAATCTTCGAGCCGTTCTTCACCACCAAGCCCCAGGAAATGGGCACCGGCGTCGGCCTGTCCTTCTCGCAAGGTCTGGTCGAAGCTCATGGCGGGAAGCTGGAAGTGCACGATCATGGCAGCGGGGCGACGTTCCGCATGATCTTGCCGATCGGCGACATCGCAGCCGCGGCCCCGCAGGGCATTGCGCTCACCGCGCGAACGGACGAGGGCTTGACCGCGCTGGTCGTGGACGACGAGGCGGACATCGCCGAAGCGCTCGCCGCCTTGCTCCAGCTGGAAGGCTATCGCTGCGCTGTGGCAGGCGGCGGAATGGAAGCGCAGACGCGATTGCGGTCCGAAAGCTACGATCTGGTGATCAGCGACTTGAGGATGCCGGATCTCGACGGGGCCGCCCTGTTCACGTGGCTGCAGCGCGATCGCCCGGATCTTGCCCGCCGCTTCGCCTTCTCGACAGGTGACACGCTCAGTCCGTCCGCCGTTCGCTTCCTGGCGCGCGCCGGTCGTCCGTTCCTGGAAAAGCCGTTCACGCGGGCCGGTCTGCAGCACTTGCTCGGCGAAATGCTGGCGCTGGAGAGCGCGGCGTGACGCAGAAGCCCCGTGTCGCCATCGTCGACGACGAACCGGATCTCCGGGAATCGGTCGCATCCTATCTGCACGCGCACGGCTTCGACACCGCGGAGGCGGAAAGCGGCGCGGCTCTCGACGCCCTGCTGGCAGCGAACCCCGCGGATGCGATCCTGCTCGACGTCAACATGCCTGGCGAGGATGGATTCAGCATCGCGCGCCGGCTCCGTGCCGTCACGACGGCGCCGATCATCATGCTGACCGCGCGCACGGAGCTCATCGACCGGGTCGTCGGCCTGGAGCTCGGCGCGGACGACTATATCGGCAAGCCTTTCGAGCTGCGTGAGCTTCTGGCGCGGGTCCGGGCGGTGCTTCGACGCGCGCAAACCCCGGCTCCGGGTGGCGACGAAAGCGCACCGGAGCCCGTGTTCGATCAGGAGCTGTGGGTTCAGGATCGCGGTACGATGGTCCGTGTGCCGGTCAGCGACATCGAATTGATCCGCGCCGATCGCGATTATGCGATGCTGCACACGCGACACCGTTCGTACATGCTGCGTACGACCATGGATGCGCTGGAGCGTGCGCTCGACCCTGCCGAGCTGCTGCGCGTCCATCGCTCCGCGTTCGTCCGGCCTGCCGCCGTGCGGACGTTCCGGCGTGCCGCACGGGGCGGCAATATCCTGCTCGAAAACGGCTCGGTCGTGCCGGTCGGCCCGCTTTACCTCGGCACGGTCATGGCCGCGCTCAAGGTTCCGGGCTGACCCGCATGCCGGTGTCGGCACCGACGATGACACAATTGAAACACAATGGCGGGGCGCGCGACGTCTGAGTGCCACATCGGCGCCTTAGCGCTTCACGTCGATGACCGGTGGGGGCCGGCGGGGAGTGAAGATGGGACGTTGCGCCGTTGCGGATGCGCCGGGGATCACGATCCACATGATCGCGCGCCTTCGGGAGCACAAAGGTCTGGCCCCGCGCGGCATCCTCTCGTGCCGCGAAGCCGGCGGAGGCGAGCTGTCGCTGGTCAGCAAGCGCAAGGGGCTCTTCGCTCTGGTGTTCCGCGAAAGAAGCGGCGAGGAACATATGCTTCCGGTTCCCAGCTGGAACGCCGTTCCCGAAGACACGCTGATCCACTTGTCGATCGGCATCGGCGTGCTCGGTCGAAAGCTCGCAATGGTTCGGCTGAACGTGAACGGTCGGACTCTCGTCGAAACGCCGCTCGCCGTGGCGGTCGATCCGCATGCCGGTTGGCGAGAGCGGCTGGGACGCGCGGGCAGCGGACGGGCCGCGGCGGCCGATCTCAACGTCTACGAAGTTCGGCGCATCGACATGTTCCTCGGTTCGCTTTGGGAGCAGCGTCTCCGGAACGTCTATGCGGGGCGGTGGAGCCTGCCCGGTGCAGCGATACGGGGCGAACCTGCGCTTTCATCCGCAATTGCGGGAGCGGCGACCGTCATCGTTCCGCCGGCCTCGAGGGGCGCTTCGGTCGTCGGGTGGGAGACAGTGTCTCCGAATGTCTCTCCCGTCTGGGAGAGTGCGTGACGGGAGCGGTTCAGGTGAAAAGGTTGGAACCCGACCGGACCGGAACACGTTGCCGTCGCACTTAGGTCCATCGTCCGGGCGTGGGGTGTGTTCGTGCGCGTTTCGTATTTCTCTGTTGGCGCTTCGGTGCGGCTTCGTCGGAAGCTCCGCCAATGACCGATCTGAACGGTGCGCGCATCCTCATCGTCGAAGACGAGCTCCTCATCGGAATGATGCTGCAAAGCGCGTTCGAGGAGAATGGAGCGGATGTGCTTTGGACGCAGACCGACCGCGGAGCATATGAAATCCTCGACATCGGTGGCTCTCAGATCGATCTTCTGATCACCGATATCAATCTTCGAGAAGGAACGACCGGCTTCGATGTCGCACGCCATGCGCGTACACGAAACGATCGCATCGCGGTCATCTATCTGAGCGGCGAAGTCGCGTCCGCTGCCACCCCGTTCGCGGTCCAGGACGCGTGCTTCATCTCGAAGCCGGTCACCCAGCGAAAGCTGATCGAAGCGGCCGTACGACTGATCGGTCCGCCCAGCACGATCAATTCTGCTCCCGCCGAGGCGAACTGACGCCGGAAGGCGGGTCTTGCCTCCGACGTGCGGCGCCGCTGTACTCTGGCGCTTGAGAACGCAGGAGCCCGCCGCCCTGCGGCGGCAGATGCGATCGATCATGAGCAGTTGCGGCTAAGCCGAGGAAATAGCGCTCGAACAGCCTGGGCGGCTGATGTCCGGCGGCTGTCGCAATCCGCCAAGCTTTTGCGCCGCGGCGAAATATTTGCGCCGCAACGCCCCGACCTTGCGGTGAGGCGACTATAGTAGGCTGTGAACGGGTGTGACCTCATCCTCTCCAGAAAGACAATGCACGACGAACACCAAGCTCGCCGGGGGCGGGGGATCTTCTCGAGAGGGTAATCGGCCGTCAGGTCATGACCCGCATCGTGAACGAGCGGACCGATCAAGGACGCTCTTGCCAGATACGGAACCTGCACGGGCTGCAGCACCTGCCGCAGCCGCAGGAGACGTGCGCGGCAACCTCCTCCCGCCCGCGGACCGAACTGCGGACTGATCCTCATCTGCCGCAATCCGGCACCGGATCGATCTCGTGGCCCAATTCCAGTCAGGGTAGGATTTCATGCGTAAGTATCTGCTTCTCTTCACCGCAGCGCCGTTCGCGCTCGTCTCCCCGGCCGTTGCCGCGACTGCCGCCTCCGGCCAGCAAACATCCGAAGACTCAGCCGAGACTTCGGTCGAAAAGGCACCCGAAAAGGAAGTGTTCTCGACCGGCGTCGCCAAGGGCCGCGACCGTCTCGACAGCGCCACCTCGACGAGCTCGCTGCGTGCCGGCGAAATCGAGAAATTCGGTGCGCGCTCGCTCGCCGAGATCCTCCGCAACATTCCGGGCATCCGCGCCGAAGCGGTCAACGAGGGCAATTCCAGCTACTCGATCCGCGGCCTGCCGCTCGCGTCCAGCGGCGCCAAGTTCCTGCAATTTCAGGAAGACGGTCTGCCGGTGCTCGAATTCGGCGACATGTCCTATGTCTCCTCCGACCTGTTCCTGCGCGCCGACTTCAATCTCGGTGCGGTTGAAGCCATTCGCGGCGGATCGGCCTCGACCTTCGCGTCCAATTCGCCGGGCGGCCTGATCAACTTCATCTCCAAGACCGGCGACGTCGAAGGCGGCGCGGTTCAGGTGACCAAGGGCCTGGATTACGGCGAGAACCGCGTCGATTTCGATTACGGCTCCAAGATCAGCGACACTCTGCGCTTCCACATCGGCGGCTTCTATCGTTCGGGCGAAGGTCCGCGCGAGGCCGGCTACACGGCGTGGAAGGGCGGCCAGGTCAAATTCAACGTCACCAAGCAGTTCGAAGGCGGTTATGTCCGCTTGTACGCCAAGCTGCTCGACGATCGCACGCCGGCCTATCTGCAGGCGCCGGTGGGGGTGAGCGGCACCGACTCCGATCCGGATTTCAAGAGCCTCGCGAATTTCGACATCAAGAAGGACAGCCTGCTGTCGCGCAACATCACCAACGTGATCGGCCTCGACGGCGACAACACTCTGTATCGCGACGATGCCCGCGACGGCATGCACGCCGTGTCGAAGACGATCGGCCTCGAGACGCAATTCGACGTCGCCGGCTGGTCGATCAGCGAGAAGTTCCGCTATGCCGACAACCGTGCGCAGATCCTTCAGAACTTCCCGGCATCGATTGCGCCTGCCGCCGCCCTTGCGTTCTCGTTGGGCGGCCCGGGTGCACGGCTGAGCTACGCCACCGGGCCGAATGCCGGCCAGGCGATCACCGATCCGGCGTCGATCAACGGCAATGGCCTGCTTTCGCTCTCGCTGCTGCAGAATTTCAAGTTCAACAGCGCCGACAACGTCACCAACGACATCCGCGCGAGCCGCGTCTGGGACATTGCCGGGGGCGATTTCACCACCACCGCCGGCTTCTACAAATCGCGGCAGTCGCTCGACGCCGACTGGCTGTTCGCCTCGATCATCACCGACGTGCGCGGAGACGGGGACGCGGCCTTGATCGACGTCACCAGCGCAAATGGCGTTCGCCAGACCCAGGGTGGCTATTTCGCCTACAGCGCCGTGCCCGTGACGACCGGCTATCGCCGCAAGTACGACGTCGAATATGATGTGTCCGGGCCTTATGCCTCGATCAACTTCCACAAGGGCAAGATCGCGGTCGGCGGCAGCATCCGCTACGACATCGGCAAGGTGAACGGATCGCTGTACGGCTCCGAACTCGGCGCCGGCCGCGTCGGAATCACCGCGTTCGACATCAACCAGAACGGCGTGATCTCGGCCGCCGAAAGCCGCACCGGCATCCTGCCGCTGACCAGCCCGGCACCGGTCGATTACGACTATGACTATGTGAGCTATTCGGCGGGCATCAACTTCCGCATCGCCGAACCGCTGGCGGTGTTCGCGCGCTACAGCCGCGGCGGTCGTGCCGCTGCCGATCGCATTCTGTTCACCTCGGCCGTCAGCCCGGTCGACGGCAGCCTCACCGATCCCAAGAATGCCTATGATGCGGTGAAGCAGTCGGAACTCGGCCTGAAGTTCCGCAAATCGGATTTCACGGTCAACGTCACCGGCTTCCTTGCCGATACGGGCGAGCGCAACCTGCAGATCAACACCGCGGCCAACGGCGCGGTGCAGGTCGAGCGCATCATCCGCAAGTATCAGGCCAAGGGCGTCGAGTTCGAGGGCGGCTACCGCCGCGGTCCGTTCAGCCTGACGGCCGGCGCGACCTATACCGACGCCGAGATCAAGGACGACGAGTTCAACCCGACGGTGATCGGCCACCGGCCGCGGCACCAGGCGAACTTCATCTTCCAGGCGACTCCGCAGGTGTCGACCGACATGTTCACGGTGGGAGCGAACTTCGTCGGCACCACCAGCAGCTACGCGCAGGACAGCAACCAGCTGAAGCTGCCGGGCTACACCCTGGTCAGCGCCTTCCTGCAGTTCCGCCCGACGGAGCGGGTGCAGCTGTCGCTCAACGCCAACAACCTGTTCGACAAGACGGCCTTCGTCGAAGTCACCCAGGCTGCGATCCCGGCGAGCGGCATCGTCACGGCCCGCGCGCTCAACGGCCGCACCATCTCGACGTCGCTTCGGTTCGCCTTCTGATCCGGGCTGGTCGGCCGGCAGGTTCGCGCCGGCCGTCCGCTCCACCGGATCCGGCGTTTCCCAGTCGGGGCCCAGGGCCAGCCGAATAACGAACAACACCCGCCGGTGCTTCGCGTCAGGCGGGTGTCTTCGTTGCCGGCCGCCGGTAATTCTCGAAATCGACCATAAGTAAAAATACCAACGCTCTGATTTACGGATTTCGTCTCTGCTTGTTGTAATGAAAATGACAGTCCTGTGACGGCGGTAAGATTGTACTTCCGCGGCCGGCAGTCGAAAAAAAGGTTCAGGGATAATCCGAATGCGTAAGTTGTTTTTGATGATCAGTGTTGCGCCACTTGCTTTGGCCGCCCCCGCAACGGCGGAGACGGTAGCGGCCGAGGCCGCCGTCCAGTCCGGCGCCGAGGCACCCGCCGAAGCGGACGCCAACAAGGAAGTCTTCTCCACGGGCGTCGCCAAGGGCCGCGATCGCCTCGACAGCGCGACCTCGACGAGTTCGCTGCGCGAGGCCGAGATCGTCAAGATCGGCGCGCGCTCGGTGGCGGACATTCTCCGCAACATCCCCGGCATCCGCGCCGAAGCGGCGACCGGCGAGGGCAATGCCAACATCACCATCCGCGGCTTGCCGCTCGCGTCGAGCGGCGCCAAGTTCCTGCAGCTGCAGGAAGACGGCCTGCCGGTATTCGAATTCGGCGACATCAGCTTCGCCACCGCCGACACCTTCCTGCGTGCCGACCTCAATCTCGCCGCCGTCGAAGCGATCCGCGGCGGCTCCGCCTCCACCTTCGCGTCCAACTCTCCGGGCGGCATCGTCAACTTCATCTCGAAGACCGGCGAAACGGAAGGCGGCAACGTCGAACTGACCGCCGGCCTCGACTACGAGCAATATCGCGTCGACTTCGACTACGGCGCCAAGCTGAGCGACACGGTGCGGTTCCACATCGGCGGCTTCTACCGCCAGGGCGAGGGCGTGCGTCGCACCGGCTTCAACACCACCGAGGGCGGTCAGGTCAAATTCAACATCACCAAGGAATTCGACGGCGGCCACATCCGCCTTTACGCCAAGTATCTCAACGATCGTTCACCGAGCTATGATGCCGTGCCGCTCGCGGTGACCGGGACCAATTCCGATCCCGAGTACAAGAACGTTCCGGGTTTCGACGCGCGCCACGACACGCTCTATTCGCGCAATTACCAGGATTACCTGACGCTCGACGGCAACAACAATGTCCGCAACGCCGACATGCGCCAGCATGCGGTCGCCAAGACGATCGGTCTCGAAGCCAAGTTCGAGCTGGCCGGCTGGGATGTGACGGAGCGCTTCCGCTTCGCCGACATGTCCGGTCAATATGTCGGTATCGCTTATACCGGCTTCATGCCCGCGGCGGTGCTGCCGATGGCGTTCGGCGGGCCCGGTGCGACTGCCCGTTTCGCCAACGGCGCGAACGTCGGCCAATCGATCGGCAACCCGACGACGCTCAACGGCAACGGCCTCGCCGCCCTGCTTATGATCGCCAACACCGACCTCAACAGCGTCAACAACGTCACCAACGACATCCGCGCGAGCCGCGTTTGGGAACTCGGTAGCGGCGACCTCACCACCACTGCCGGCTTCTACAGCTCGCACCAGACGATCGACACCGACTGGCTGTGGTCGACGGTGTTCTCGGACATCAACGGCAATGGCGATTCGCACCTGCTCGACATCGTCACCGCCTCGGGCGCCAAGATCACCCAGGACGGCGTGTTCCAATATGGCGGCCTGGGCGGAGGTCTGCGCCGCAGCTACGATCTCGGCTACACCACCAATGCGCCGTTCGGATCGGTCAACTACCATATCGGCAAGGTGGCCATCGGCGGCAGCCTTCGGTACGATTTCGGCAGTGCCAAGGGTTCGGTCCAGGGCTCGGAGCTCGGTGGCGGCCGCGTCGGCCTCGCCCCGCGTGACATGAACGGCGACGGCGTCATTTCGATCGCCGAGCAGCAGGTGTCCGTGCTTCCGCTCTCGACGCCGGCTCCGCTCGATTACGACTATAACTATCTGTCTTACTCGGCCGGCATCAACTTCCGCATCGCGGAGCCGCTCGCAGTGTTCGCACGCTACAGCAAGGGCGGCCGCGCCAATGCCGATCGGCTGCTGTTCAGTCCGGTGATCGGAACCGACGGCGACATCCTGTTCCCGCAGCTGGCGGTCGACAGCGTCAAGCAGGCCGAAGCCGGCGTGAAGTACCGGAAGGGCGGCCTGACCCTGAACGTGACCGGTTTCTGGGCCAAGGCCGCGGAGACCAACATCGACACCACCAACGGTCAGCCGATCGTCCGCGATTACAAGGCCATGGGTGCCGAGTTCGAAGGCGCTTTCCGCAAGGGACCGTTCAGCCTGACCGCCGGTGCAACCTACACCGATGCCGAGATCATCTCGGACTTCGTCAATCCGGCGATCGAGGGCAATGTCCCGCATCACCAGGCGAAGCTGATCTTCCAGGCGACTCCGCAATATACCACCGATCGGTTCAGCATCGGCGCGGTGTTCATCGGGACGACCGGAAGCTACGCGACGGATGAAAACCTGCTGAAGGTGCCGGGCTTCGTCACCACCAACGCCTTCGTGCAATTCCGTCCCACCGATCGCGTGACGCTCTCGGTCAACGCCAGCAACCTGTTCGACACGCTCGCCATCACGGCGATCGATGATCCGACGCTGCCGGCGGGCGGCGTGGCGCGTGGCCACGTGCTCACCGGTCGCACGGTGTCGACCTCGGTGCGGTTTTCCTTCTGAACCAGATAAGGCGGCCGGACGCACTTTCGGGCTCCGGCCGCCCATTTTCCCTGTCCGAATCTCGTCCCGATACGTCGCCATTGATATTGTCGATGCGGGGCGAAATTCGAAGAGGCCCGGTAGAGCGAGAGATTATTCGGCAGATCGCGAAATGGAGCGATCCCGCCGCTCTATAATGGACCTGATGTTTCCAGGAGCGGGCGGTCGCAAGATCACCTCGCTTCTCCTTCTGAGTTGAACCGGGCGTCGCGTGCCGTCCCGGCGGTGCGCGCACCCGAACCTTCCAGTTCGGGCTCCAAATCGAAAGTTGCTATGATGTTTAAATCCATGAAGATCCCGAGGAAGCTTGGCCTCTCCTTCCTCATGATCTGCGCCTCGGCGGCGATCGTCATGATCGTGTTCTTCGTGAACATCACGATGATCAGCACGTCGACAGATCGGAACAATCTCAGCCAGTCGATCCATGCCAAGGCATTGGCGCTCGAGACCTCGATTCTGCGTCAGAACAGCCAGTTCCGCGGCTTCCTGGTGACCGGGGACGCGACCTACCTGAAATCCTATGACGAGGGCCGGGACGAATATGACCGCACCTCGACCGAGCTCGAGGCGCTGCTCACCGAGCCGGCCCAGAAGGACGCTCTGCTCAAATCGCGCGAGGAAACGCTGGCGTGGCGCAAGCAATGGGGCGATCGCCTCATTGCCGCGGTGAAATCCGGCCAGCGCGAGTCCGCGCAGGCGGAAGTGCGTGCCGCCGGCAAGGCGGTGCTGACCAGCGCTGCCGTGCTGCCGCTGCGCGACATCCGCGAGGCACAGGTCAAGTTGATCGACGAGAATTCGGCGCGCCAGGAATCGGCCATCAGCACGGCCAGGATCGTCCTCGTCCTCGGCGCGATCGCGCTGATCGGAATCGCGATCATGCTTGCGATGATGCTGACCCGGATGATCGCTCGCCCGGTGACCCGTCTAACCGGAACGATGGCTGATCTCGCCGCTGGCAAGAACGACATCGCCGTGCCGGACACCGATCGCGCCGACGAACTGGGCGACATGGCCAAGGCCGTCCTCGTCTTCCGTGACGCTGCCGTTGCGCAGGAAAAGGCGACTGCCGAAAAGGTTCGGTCCGAAGCTGCGCAGCAGCAGGTCGTCTCCGATCTCGCCGCCGCGCTCGGCAAGATGTCGGCGGGCGATCTCACTGTTACCCTGAAGAACTTCCCCGGCGAATATCGCAAGCTGGAGGAAGACTTCAACGCGGCGCTCGGCGCTCTGCGCGAAACGATGGGCTCGATCGCGCTCGCCACCGGCAACATCCATGGCGGCTCGGGCGAAATCAGCCAGGCGTCGGACGATCTGTCGCGCCGCACCGAGCAGCAGGCCGCCTCCCTCGAGGAGACCGCCGCGGCGATGACGCAGATCACCGCCACGGTGCAGAACAGCGCGGCCGGAGCCGGCGAAGCGAACAAGCTGGTTCGTGCCACCCAGGCGGACGCGAAGGAGAGCAGCAAGGTCGTCGGCGATGCCGTTGCCGCAATGGCCGAGATCGAGAAGAGCAGCCAAGAGATCACCAAGATCATCGAAGTGATCGACAAGATCGCCTTCCAGACCAACCTGCTCGCGCTCAACGCATCGGTGGAAGCGGCGCATGCCGGCGAAGCGGGACGCGCTTTCGCGGTGGTCGCCAACGAGGTTCGAGCACTCGCCCAGCGCTCGGCCGATGCCGCGCAGGAAATCGGAACTCTGATCTCGAACAGCTCCAAGCAGGTCGAAGGCGGCGTCAGTCTCGTCGGCGAAGCCGGCAAGGCGCTCACCCGGATCATCGGTTCGGTCGACGAGGTCTCCGGGCTTGTCAGCCAGATCGCGATGGCGGCCGACCAGCAGAGCTCCGCGCTCGCCCAGGTCAACACCGCGATCACCGAGATGGACAAGGTCACGCAGCAGAATGCGGCGATGGTCGAGGAAAGCAACGCCGCCGCGCGCAGCCTGTCCGACGAGGCCACCGGCCTTGCCAGTCTGGTGGGACGCTTCAACACCGGTGCCGATGCCGGACGCGCCTCGCGCACGGCACCCGCCCGCACGCTGCGATCGGTGGGCGCGCGCTAAGCGCAGGTCGGACGATTGGCAGACATGCCACGGCAGGGCTCGCAGCGGTGAAACTTCGCTGTGAGCCCTCGACGTGCGGAGCGCACCTGACGGCCGGAGCGATCGTTCGCCACCCGGATCATGGCGCGATCAACGTGATTATTGCCGCAGCAGGAGCGTGTCCGCGCTGTCGGCGAGGAACATCGACATGAATATGATGGCGAAAATCGTCGAGCAGAGCGAGCTCTGCCGTCAGGCGCGGATTGCGCGTGAGCTCGGCTCGCCCTTCGTCGCTGCGGTTCTGGAGGCTGGCGACCGCCAGTTGCGGAAGGCGCCGAGAACCGCCGATCTCTTCGCCAATTGGCCGAGCGATCCGTCGGCCGCGGCATTGGCGATGCGGTTCAACGGGGCTCTGCACGCCCTCGCCAGACGGGGCATGCCGCCCGCGCTGAAGGCGCTGTATCGCCGGGAGCATGACGATTATGATGGCGCGATCGGGGCTGCGCTCGCTGCCGAGGACGCGTTCATCGCGGATTGGATGGGCCACCCGCCCCAGACCAACGAGGTTGGGCGGGCAGCGGCGATCGGTGCCGCCCTGATGGTCGCGCGGCGCAAGTTCGGCCTGCCGTTCGAGCTGTTCGAGCTCGGCTCGAGCTGCGGCCTCAATCTCAATCTCGCACGCTACGCCTACGATCTCGGCGGGATGTCTGCCGGGAGCCTGGATTCGCCCGTTCGCATCGCGCCGGATTGGCGTGGATCCCGCCCCGCTTCCGCGCCGATCGACGTCGTCGCAGCGCGCGGCGTGGATCTGAAGCCGCTCGATGCCGGCGACGAGAAGACCCGAGAGCGTCTGCTCTCGTTCGTCTGGGCTGACCAGCCCAAGCGCGCGCGGCGGCTGCAATATGCCCTGGCGCTGGCGCGGCGCTTTCCGCCGCAGATCGACCGGGCAGATGCCGCGTCCTGGCTCACCGAGCGCCTGGACTCGCCGCAGCAGGCGGGTCTGTGCCGCGTCGTCTTCCACTCGATGGTGCTCCAATATCTGACTGAGGAAGATCGGCTCACCGTGGTCGACGGCATCGCTCGAGCCGGCGCCCGCGCGACCCTCGATCGCCCGCTCGCATGGATCGGATTCGAATGGACATCGCAACGCAGCGAGGTCCGGCTGTCGCTCACCTGCTGGCCGACGGGCGAGACCAAGGTACTGGCGCTCTGCCATCCTTATGGTGAGTGGATCGACTGGCGGGGCTGACGCTCCACGCCTCCAGACGTTCATCGATCCAGCCATGCGCCCTCCTGAGCGCCTTCGTAGCGATCGGCGTCGGCAGGCGGATGAAGCCGTGGGGCGATTCCGGGACGACGTGAACCTCTGCCGGTGCGGCGTCCCCCCACCGTTGCGCCATCGCCACGGTGTCGTCGAGCAACGGATCGCGGTCGCCGACGAAAAGCAGGGCTGGAGGCATCCCGGCGAGCTCCCCGTAGAGCGGTGACAAGGAGGGATGGCGGCGCTCGGAATCGTGCATAGCCGGGGTGAGCATGCGCATCGCGTCCAGCATGCCGGGACCATCGAGAATCAAGGTGTCGCGCCCGGCATTGCGGACGCTTGCCGTCCCGGCAAGATCGTAGACCCCGTAGTAAAGCAGCGCACCGGCGATTCGATCGAGAGAACGGCCTGAAGCCCTCAGCCGCTGCAGGGTCGCCGCCGCCAAGTGCGCACCGGCTGATTCGCCGACGAGGATGATCGGCAATCCGGCAAACAGCTCGCTCTCGCCAAGCAGCCAGACCGCCGCTTCGAAGCAGTCGTCGAGCAGGCCCCGCAGCGGTGCCTTCGTGGCCAGCCGATAGTCGACGGAAACGACCGCGACATCGCAGGCGGCGATCAAGCCGGCGTTGAGCCGATCATCAAGGATCGCATTGCCGATCGCCCAACCGCCGCCGTGGATATCCAGGACCACGCCTCGAACGGGCTTCGCGGGCTGCAGCAGGCGTAGGCTGACGGGGCGGGTACCGGAACCGACCCTCAGCGTGCTCGGAACGATCCCTTTCCGGCGGATGCGCCAATCGGCGCCGACTTGGCTGACCCGAAGCAGGCTTTGGTAGAGCAGGGGATCGAAGCGATTGCGGATCTTGAACCGCGGAGCTCGCGCAAGCATTCGATTGACGCGGCGTGCCGCTTCTTCATCCGCCGCGGTGATGTCGAGCGACATGGGCGGATCCAGACATGGGTGCATCGAAGCGAAGCGGGCCGGAAGATGCCGGCTGAGACGCCGCTCGGGTCATCCGCAGGCAGGACAAAGCGGCTAGGCACGATAAAACGGGTAGGCACGACAAAGCACGATCCGATCCAGGGATCGAACCGTGCCGTGCCATGTCAGCGTGGACGCCTTCGTCCAAAGGCCGAAGGCTCCAAGGCTTACGGCGTGACCGGGGTACCCGGGTTCAGGGGACCGTCGTCACCGAAAATTTCGTCCTCGAGGAGGATGAGCGCCAGCAGCGCGGCGAAGAAAACGCCGGCCAGGACCATCCCGCCACCGCCGAGCAGATTGCTGCCCTCATCGGCAGAGACGGTCTCGACTGCGGGAGCAGGCGCCGCGCTTTGCGCGAGGGTTGCGGTCGGCGCCAGGACCAGGGCGCTGGCCACGATGGCAGACAGGTATCTCGACTTCATTCAATTTCTCCCCTTGGTGAGCGGCTCTCGGTAGCGCGGTCACCAGTGAAGCTCAACGACGTTTATTGATTTTGGGTCCATCGCCCCATCATTTTTAGGTTTCGGTTCACCGCAGGATCCATCCATTTCGGTGCCATGTTGTGCAGGCAAGACGATTCTTGTGTCGGAATCACCCTGTGCGTTCCGTCGCCGAAGTCTCTGCGCGGGCATGGACAGAGCTCGTCTGCCCATGCGCTGTTCTTATCAAATGGTGCTCGCCAGGTTGGTTGCCCGAGCGTCCCGAAGGGGTCGATGTTGCCAGAGAGAGGGGCAGGGTCATGCGTTGCCCGGGGCCTTGCGCTGCCGCGCGACGGCGACGGCCCGTGCCAGTTCGGATTGCCGAAAGGGTTTGGCAAGGCGGGGCAGATCGGGCGCGATGTCCGCAACGTCCGAATAGCCGGAGACGATCAGGATCGGCATGTCGGGGAAGATGTCTGCAACGCTGCGCGCCAGTTCGGTACCTGTCGTGATCGGCATAAGGTGATCGGTGATCAGGATATCCACGCCGGACCGATGATCCAGGATCTGCCGCGCCTCGTCCGCCGACGCCGCTTCGATGACCGCGTAACCGAGATCCGCCAGCATGGCGGCAATGTTGGAGCGGACCAAGGCTTCGTCGTCGACGAGAAGGGCAAGACCCTCCGGCGCGGCATCGGGATCGACTCCGCGCTCATTCGTACCGGGATCGGCAGGCTCCGCAGCGCGGAGCGGCGCGACCGGCAGGCTCAGCCGGATCACGGTGCCGCGTCCGACCTCGCTGTCGATGTCCATGGTTCCCCCCAACTGGGCAACGAGACCGTGTACCATCGACAGGCCCAGCCCGGTCCCCCGGCCGCTACCCTTCGTCGAAAAGAACGGCTCGATCGCACGCTCAAGGATCGATTGCGGCATGCCGGCCCCGGTATCGGTCACGCTTATCACCACGTTCCCCGCCGCGCCGCCGCTTTCCGCCGTGAACGTTTCGTGGCTGATCCTGACCTCGAACTGGCCGCCATCGGGCATCGCATCGCGGGCGTTGACTGCGAGATTGAGCAACGCGAGCTCAAGCTGATTGGGATCGGCAAGGGCCGCGGGAACGTCGTGCTCGGCCTCGATCCGGAGCGCGATCTGCGGCCCTATCGTGCTTTCCAGCAAAGATCGAAGGCCATGGACGAGCACCGCCACATCGACGGCGCCCGGCTGCAACGGCTGGCGCCTTGCGAAGGCAAGCAGCCTCTGTACCAGGATCCGTGCCCGTTCGGCGGCCTCCAGCGCGCCGCCGACCAGCCGCTCCGCGCGGGGATCGGGCAGGCCGCGCTTTTGCAGGAGATCGAGGGTGCCGAGGATCGGCGACAGCAGATTGTTGAAATCGTGGGCGAGACCGCCGGTGATCTGGCCGATCGATTCCATCTTTTGACTTTGCCGAAGCGCATCCTCGGCCTTGCGCAGCGCTTCCGCGCGCTCGCGCTCGGCGGTGACGTCACGGGCGATGCTGTAGATCCGGCCAGGTTCGGCCACGGCCGTCCACTGCAACCAGCGATAGCTGCCGTCGCGCGTGCGGAAGCGGTTGACGAACTCCGTAACGTCGCCGCCCTCGCTCAGGCGCTGACGCAAGTCCTTGGTTGCGGCGCGATCATCAGGATGTTCCATCCATTCCGACGTGCGGCCGACCAGCTCTTCCTCGGGCCAGCCGAGCAGGGCGGTCCAGGCCGGGCTGGCGGCGAGCCAAATCCCGCGATCGTCGGAGATGACGAACGGATCCGGGGAAAGTGCCCATAGCCGGTCGCGTTCCGCGGTGCGTTCCTCCACCCGTTCCTGCAGGACTTCGCTAAGGCGCACCAGATTCTCTTCGGCACGGACCCGGTCGGTGATGTCGAGATTGGCGCCGGTGTAGCGAACCGCCCGTTCCGAGCCCGCTTTGCCTTCGAAGGTAGCGCGGCCGTGCGCCCGGACCCAGCGCAATTCGCCGCTCGAATGCTGCACTCGAAACTCGAAGGGGCGCGTGTCGCGAAGCGCAGGGTCCATTGCATCCCGCAGGCGCCCGGCAATCCGCTCCCGATCATCCGGATGAACGCGCGCGAGCATCGCCTCCGTTGTGTAGGATGCGCGCGGATCGAGGCCGAGGATCGATCGCGCGCGCGGCATCAGAAGCAGCGCCCCGCTCGCCGGATCCAGGTCCCACACGCCGACTTCGGCGGCCTCCGTGGCGATCGCCAATCGTTCCTGGCTCTCCCGCAGGGCGCGGTCCGCCTCACGCTCGGCCGTGACGTCGCGGACGATGCCGACGGCGCGTGCATAGCGGCCCCGATCGTCGTGAAGCGCCCGTCCTTTGGCCGAGATCCAGCGTACCGACGTGTCTGGATGGACCACGCGATACTCGCTGGTCGATGCGCCATCGCTCCGCCGGGCGAGCTCCAGCCGGTGCTGGTAGGCCGACAGATCGTCCGGATGGACCACGGCGAGGACCTGCGCCAGTTTGAGCGGACCGGAATGGGCCGAGAGCCCGTGCATGCTCTTGTAGGATTCGGAGACGTGGCCCTCGTCGTTGGGAACGTCCCAATCGAACGATCCGATGCCGCCGATATCCTGCGCCAAAGCGAAGCGCTCGTCGCTGAGCGCGCGGGCCTCGATGGCGTCTTCGAGCGCCACGCCGACCTCGTCGATCTCCAGGATCCCGCTGGCGCGGAAACCCGGGGCGTGGCCGCTCCTGATCCGGCCCGCGGCATCGGAAAGAGTGCCGACGGCCCCGGAGATACGCCGCGCCGCGTAGATGCCGAACGCGCCGGCGAGCAGGAGGAGCGCAAGCGCGGTAAGCGATCCGTAGGCGAGCGCCCGGGCCGTGCCCGCGCCGATCGTGCTTCGAGGAACCCCGACCACGAAGGTCCAGCCGGACATCGGCGATCGGCTGAACGCGGCGAGAGTGGGCACCCCGTTGAGCGATTTGCTTTCAAGGACGCCCTCGGACCTGGTCCGCATCGCCTCCACCAGGTTGCGGGTCCCCGGCGTGCCGACATATTTCTCGGGTTCGACATTGCGCCAGATGACGATGCCGCGCCGGTCGAGCACGCTGTTGTAGGTGCCCGCAGCAACACGTTGGGGACCGATCACCGACCGCAGCTGCTCGGGGCGCAGCATAGCCGAGACGTGATAAAGAACGCGTCCGTTCCGGAGATACGGCACGTCGACGCAGATCAGGTTCGGCTCCAGCCGGCCGCGCACGAGATCGCAGATCCGGCTTCGGCCATATTCCAGGCCGGACCAGATCGCCGGCGCAGGCCCACCCTGCGGAAGGGGCGTGCCGAGCGGCAAACGGGTGTTGACAAATTGGCGCCCGGATCGATCGCCAACGACGATCCACGCGTTTCGGTCGCCGATCAGCGCGCGTGCCTGGGCGTCGAAGGCGCGCCAGTCGTCCCTGGCGATGCTGTCCGATTTGCTGAGCGCGAACAAGGTCGCTTCGTAGCGCTTGAGCTCGCCGTCGACCGCGAGCGACAAGGCTCGCGTCGTGTCCAGCAGCTGGCGCTCCGCCTGCGCTCGGCCGAAGCGATCGGTCTGGTAGAGCAACGCCGCGGCAGCAGCGCAGACCAGCAGAGCCAGGAACATCGCGACCGAAACGAGATACTGACGCAGCGACTTCATCCGATGGACGTCTCCAACCCAGTCAGGGCCGCTGCCTGTTGACACGAAAACGCCGCTGCGGGAAGCTGTTCGACAGCGGCGGAACCAAGGACGGGCCGGCGCATTGGCGCGCCGTCATATCCTCCCATCCTCATCGAGGTTCTGCTTGGCCGATCGACCCCTTTCCGCTGTTCCCAAGATCGGCATCCTCACCTTCCATCGCTGCATCAATTACGGCTCCTACTGGCAGGCGCGCGCGCTCGTGGAAGGTCTGCGAGCCCGGGGCCACGATGCCGTGCTGCTCGATCATCATTGCGAACAGGTCAATCGCGTGGAGTGGCGCTGCGCGTTTCAGCCGCTTCTGCCGGAGCGCTCGGCGCGCAGCGATTTCCCGCTGTACAAGAAGAAGGCGCGAAAGATCATCGATGCGGTCGACCGGCTGCCGCGCTCCCGCCGATTCTCGTTACACGCACCGGACGCGATGGAGCGTTACGATCTCGTCGTCGTCGGCAGCGACGAAGTCTGGAACATGCGTCACCCCTGGTATGGCGGAAAGCCGATCTTCTACGGTGCCGGCATTCAGGCCAAGCGCCTCGCATCCTATGCGGCGAGCTTCGGCAACCACGATGCGTCGGACGGGCTGGACGCGGCCTGGGCCGACAAGCTGCGCCGCTTCTCGGCGATCTCGGTGCGCGACGACAATTCGCGTGCGCTGCTGCGCGACGCGCTCGGCGTCGAGCCCGATCTGGTGCTCGATCCCTGCCTGCAATTCCCGCCGGTCGTACCCGAAACAGAGCAGGAAACGGAGCGCCCCTATGTGGCGCTCTACGGCCACAATTTCCCCCAATGGTATGGTGAAGCGGTGCGTGCCTGGGCCGATTCCAGGGGGTATCGGATCGTCAGCATCGGCTACCGAAGCGCTTATGCCGACGAACAGGCGATCGACGCCGGGCCCGAGGACTTTTCGCGGCTGATCGGCCGCGCCGCCGCAGTCGCCACCAACTTTTTCCACGGCTGCGTCTTTGCTCTGCTTCACGACCGCCCGTTCGCCGCCGTCTCGTCCGCTTACCGATCGAACAAGGTTCGCGATCTGATGCGGACCGTCGGGGCAGAGCCGCATCTCACCATGGATCCGGAAGACGCGCCGCGCATCGGCGACCTGCTCGGCACGCCGCTCGATCCCGCCATCGGCCGGCGGATCGTCGGGCTGCGACAGCAATCCGACGCCTATCTTGCGCATGCGCTCGCCTGACGCACGGCCGCTCGCGCCGCGCGACATCGTATCCTCGGGCCTTTGCATCGGCTGCGGCGCCTGCGTTGCGGGGGCCACGTCGTCGGGCGCGACGATGGCATGGGACCGCTACGGCCAGCTGAAGCCTACCGGGCCCGACGCCTGGTACGCACGGCGCAGCACCACGTTCGCGCGCCTGTGCCCCTTCTCGCCCGATGCCCGGGACGAAGACCGGATTGCCGGCGAACTATACCCGGACGCGCGGGTCGTCGACGCACGCATCGGTCGTTTCGAGCAGGCCTATGTCGGCGCCGTCGCGGAAGCCGATTTTCGCGCGGCCGGCAGTTCGGGCGGGATGGTGACATGGGTCGCCGCCGAGCTTCTCCGTCGCGGCCTCGTCGACGGCGTCGCCCACGTCGCGCCGGCCACGGACCCCGATTCCGAAGGACGCTTCTTCGGCTATCGCATCTCGCGGAGCGACGCGGACGTCCGCGCCGGAGCCAAGTCGCGTTACTATCCGATCGAACTGTCGCAGGTTCTGGACGAAATCCGGGCGGTGCCGGGGCGCTATGCGGTGGTCGGCATTCCGTGCTTCATAAAGAGCGTGAACCTGCTCCGCGCCGAGGACCCGGTGCTGCAGGATCGCATCGCCTACACCCTCGGCCTCTATTGCGGCCACATGAAGAGTGCCCGCTTCGTCGAGAGCTTTGCGTGGCAATTGGACGTGCCGCGAGACGAGGTGAAGGCGGTCGAATACCGGATGAAGAATGCCGACCGTCCGGCCAATTGGTACACCGCCCACCTGACGCTGAAGGACGGACGGCAGGTCTGGCAGGATTGGTGGCATCTCGTCGACGGCGATTGGGGCGCAGGCTACTTCCAGAATTCGGCGTGCAATTTCTGCGACGACGTTGTCGCCGAGACGGCGGACATCTCGTTCGGCGACGCCTGGGTCGAACCCTATTCGTCGGACGGGCGCGGCACCAATGTCGTCGTGGTCCGCTCGGCCGAGTTGCAGGCGATCGTCGAAGAGGCCTTGGTCGCTGGGCGCTTGGAACTCAAGGCCGTCGACGCCGACTTCATCGTCGGCACGCAGGCCGCCGGCTTTCGCCAGCGCCGCGAGGGCCTCGCCTGGCGGCTGGCGCATCGCCGCCGCGGCATCCAGCCGCGCAAGCGAGTCGCTGCGGCCACCACGGGTCTGCCCCGCCGCCGCAAGCTCATCTACTGGATGCGCGCGCGGATCAGCGCCTGGAGCCACCGCATATTCTTCCTCGCCCGCGAGATCGAGCGGCCGTCGCTCTACATTGGGTGGGGCCGCGCGACGCTCGCGCTCTATCAGGGCCTGACCTATTCGCGCGGGCGGATCGGCGCGGCAATCGACCGCATCGAGCGGACGTTTGCATCGGGACCGGAGCGCTGAGGCGTCTTGATACGGCTCCATTTACCGCTCCTTGACAATTTCGCCGGTTAACTCGCCTCTGGAGGGGCGGGATGGCGAAACGCTTCGAAATGGTGATAGGCGCGGCGCTGCTTGCAGCAGGCGCAGCCGCATCGGCGCAGGATCCGTCCTTCGCGGCGGTCGAGAAGGGCGACTGGCCGGTTGAGGCGGTTCTCGGGCCTGAGGGCCAGGCCGCGATTGCCGGGCTGAACGCTTTTTCGCTCGATTTCTACAAGGCTTCGGCGGCGGGTGACGGCAATCTCTTTCTCTCGCCGGCGAGCGTCTCGACCGCGATCGGCCTCGCATATCGAGGGGCTGCCGGAGCGACCGCGGACGAGATACGCAAGGTCCTCCATTACCCCCTGCCGCCGGCGGCGTTCGCAGCCGTGAACGGCGAAGTGCTGCGGACGATGAGAATCGATGCGCCCGGCCGCACATTGTCCGTCGCGAACCGGCTGTGGATCCAAAACGGGCTGCGGCTATCGGCTGGATATGTCGAAGAGATGGAGCGCCATTATTCCGCCGGCCTCGGGCGGGTCGACTTCGAAGCCGACGCCGAAGCTGCGAGGGCGGAGATCAACCAGTGGGTCGAGCAGCAGACTGCTGACCGAATCCGTGACCTGATCCCGCAAGGATCGGTTTCGAAAAGCACGAAGGCCGTGTTGGTCAACACCATCTACCTCAAGGCGCAATGGGCCTCGCAGTTCAGCAAGGCCGATACGAGAGAGGGCCCGTTCACGCTGGCCGACGGCGCGATTCGTCAGGCGCCGCTGATGCGCCAGCGCGCAATCTTCCAAACCACCTCGTGCGAAGGTGCGCAGCTTGCCTCGCTCCCGTTCCAGCCCGGGGAGCTCGAGATGCTGGTGCTTCTACCATCGTCCCCGGCAGGGCTGCCCCATGTCGAGAAGCGGCTTGGCTCGGACACATTGGCGGCCTGTCTGGTCAAACTCGGTGAGGCATCTCCGCGCGACACCATTTTGACTCTCCCTAAGTTCCGGATCGAATGGAAAGGAGAACTGAACCCGGTGCTCACATCGCTCGGGCTCAAAGTGGCCTTGTCCGACGCCGCGGATTTTTCCGCCATGAAAGTGGTCGACACGAACAGCGCCGATCCAACGATCATCCGGTGAAGCTTGGGCCCATCATCCACCAGACCTTTCTGGACGTCGATGAATTTGGATCCGAAGCTGCGGCCGCCACCGCAGTGGTCCAAGTGATCGTGACCGGGACGAGCCGCAGGCCGCCACCGCCACCGCCGGTGGTCTTTCGCGCCGATCATCCGTTCCTGCTGCTTGTGCGCGATGTCCGCACCGGCGCGATCCTGTTCATCGGACGCTACGCCGGGCCTCCACCCGTATGAGCGGGTCTCAGATCCGTCTCTGCCCGTCCGCGAAGACCTGACGCCAGCTCAGGATGGAGACGCTCTTGCGGAGACCGGTCGGCCAGAAGGGATCGGCCTCGACCAGCGCCTGAACGGTCTCGCGATCCGGTGCGTCGACGATCCAGAGACCGCCGGCCCCCGCGTCGGCGATCTCGTCGCGGAGAGGTCCCGCGCTACGGATGGTGTCGCCATTACGCTCCAAGAATTGCAAATGCTCCTCCATCAGCCGTGCGCGCGCATCGGCGAAAGCGGGATCGTCCTCCAGCAGCACGACGTACATCTTTGTCTCCATCTTCATTCCGCCGGGTTGTACGCGCGAGCCGCCCCGCGCGCAAAAAACAGGTTTATCCGGGTGCGCGCCGTGTTAGGATGCTAGCACACCACGTGGGGATATTCCGATGGGCATGTTCGATTTCCTTTCGAAGCAATTCGTCGACGTCATCGATTGGGTCGAGCAGCCCGGCGATCTCGGCATCCGCTATCCGATGCAGGACCGGGAGATCCAGAACGGCGCGCAGCTGACGGTGCGGGAAGGGCAGGTTGCGGCCTTCGTCAATGAGGGCCAGGTCGCCGACATCTTCGGGCCCGGCCTTCACACGCTCGACACCGCCAACCTGCCGGTGCTCACCGCCCTCATGAATTGGGACAAGGCCTTCCGGTCGCCGTTCAAGTCCGATGTCTATTTCTTCTCGCAGAAAGAACAGATCAACCAGAAGTGGGGCACCTCGCAGCCGGTCACGGTGCGCGACAAGGAGTTCGGGCCGCTTCGAATCCGCGCCTTCGGCACCTATTCCTTCCGGATCGAGGACGTCAGTGCGTTCGCGGTGCGGCTGATGGGCACGCTCGAGCGGCTGCGCGTCGAGGATGTCGAGCCTCAGCTTCGCGCCGCCGTTGCCACCGCGATCGCCACCGGGCTCGGCGGCGGCGAGATCGCGTTCCTCGATCTTGCCGCCAATCAGACCAAGCTCTCGGAAGCGATCAAGACCGCAGTGGCGCCGGTCTTCGCGCAATGGGGTCTCGGCGTGCACAGCTTCTTCGTCGAGAGCCTGTCGCTTCCCGAGGAGGTGCAGAAGCATCTCGACAAGGGCAGCTCGATGCGGGTGCTCGGCGATCTCGATCGATACGCCAAGTTCCAGACCGCCGAGGCGATCGGCACCGCGGCGGCCCAGCCCGGCGGGATTGCGGGCCTCGGCGCCGGTGCCGCCGCCGGGGTGGCCATCGGTCAGGCGATGGCAAGCGGGCTTGGCGGCGCCGCCGCGCCGCAGACCGGCGGCGGTCACCAGGGCGAGGATCCGTTCGCGCTGATCGAGCGGCTGCACAAATTGCTCACCATCGGTGCCATCAGCCAGGAAGAGTTCGACACCAAGAAAGCCGAGCTGATGGGGCGCATCCGCTAAGGCGGCCCCGCATGCAGACTTTCGCCTGTCCCAATTGCGGCGCGGACGTGTCGTTCCGTTCGCCGGCGCTGCCGGTTCGCATCTGCGATCATTGCCGGTCGATGATCGTGCGAAGGGGCGACGCGCTGAACGCGCTCGGCAAGGCGGCGGTGCTCCCGTTCGACGTCAGCCCGATCATGATCGGCACGCGCGGGCGCTTCGAGGATCGGCCGTTCGAGGTGATCGGCCGCGTGCGCTGGGGCTGGACCGACGGCAGCTGGAACGAGTGGCTCTTGCTGTTCGGCGACGGCTCCAATGCGTGGCTCGGGGAGGCGATGGGCCAATATTTGCTGCTGCGGGAATGGCCGCTCGACAGGGTGCAGACACAGATGATCCGCCGTCTCGCCGCCGGGGAAAGGCTGCCCGCGGGCACCTCTGGCGAACTGGACGGACGGCCGCTCACCATCGTCGACGCCCGCGACGCCACCTGCATCGCCGCAGAGGGCGAGCTTCCGTACACGGCGCCGGCCAACTGGACGATCTACAGCGTCGACCTGCGCGGTACCGACGGCAGCGTCGCCAGCCTGCAGCGCGATGGCGAGCAGGCGGATCTCTATGTCGGCCGCTACGTCAGCCTGGCCGAGCTGGCGCCGACCGGGCTGCGCCGGATCGAAGGCTGGCAGGTTCCGACCTATGGCCAGTGAAGCCATCATCTCGGCCGCGGCGGAGGTGCCCGCGGCCAAGGCCCTGTCCTGTCCGTCCTGCGGCGGCACGCTCAGCCTGAAGGCGGCCGGCTATACGGTCAGCATCGCCTGTGTTTATTGCGGCAGCATTCTCGATGTTGCCAACGACGATGTCCGCCTGATCACCGAATATCACCGGCAGGCCGCCGAACTCGAGATTCCCCTCGGCACCCGCGGCCGGCTGAAGGGCGTCGAATGGGAAGCGATCGGCTATGTCGAGCGATCCGAGGGCGGTGCCTATCCCTGGTCCGAATATCTGCTGTTCAACCCCTATCACGGCTATCGCTGGCTGATCACAAACGGCCGCGGTTGGAGCTTCGGCGAAATGCTGACCCGCACGCCGGGCGCCGGCCACGGCTCGCTCGTGCTCGATGGCCACGGCTACGCGCCGTTCTTCCGCGGGGGGCGGGCGCAGGTCGATTACGTGCTCGGCGAATTCTACTGGCGGGTGCGCGTCGGCGAGGAAGTCGTCACCGACGACTGGGTGCGTCCCGGCTTCATGCTGTCGCGCGAGCAGAACGCGCAGGAGGTGAGCTGGACGGTATCCGAGCTTCTGTCGCCCAGAGAGATACGCGGCGCGTTCGGGGTACGGCCGCCGCGCAAGCCGTGGCCGCCGCTCCCGCACCAGCCTTCGCCTTATGCGGGCGACATGAAGAAGCTGGTCTGGACCGGCGTCGGTACCGCGCTTTTCGTGTTTCTGCTGCTGGTCGTGATGGGCAGCGGATCGACGCTCTTGCGCGGCAATCTTCCCTACGCGCTCGACGGCACCAGCCGAACCGCCACGCTTGGCCCGATCACCGCCACCCGTCCTTACCAGGCGATTGCCATCAACGCGCACGTGCCGCAGCTCGACAATGCCTGGGTCGACCTCGATTATGCGCTGGTCGACCGCAAGACCCAGGCCTCCTACGAAGCCTATGGTCTCGCCGAGCGCTACTCCGGGCGCGATTCCGATGGCGATTGGAGCGAAGGCAGCCGCAGCGCCGAGGTCAAGCTCGCGGCCGTGCCCGCCGGCACCTATGACCTCGTCGTCGACTATTCGGCGCAGCGCTGGAACAGCGGGCTGTCGGCAAATACCGGGTTCGTCTCGGCGCTCACCCCAGACCAACGCGAGATCTCGGTGCGCGTAAGCTCCGGCAGCTTCTTCGGCTCGAACGCCCTCATCGCGCTCATTCTCCTGTTCCTGCCATTGCTGTTCTTCCTGCACCGTCACGTGAAGTTCGAGCAGGCCCGGCAGGATGAGAGCGACGTCGGGCGTACCGGTATGGCAAGACTTTTCACCAGCTCGGACGACGATTGATGAGCAGCCGCTTCTTTGCCTACGCCCTCTGGTGCCTCGCGATTTCGGGCATCTTCGTTGCCTCCGGTTTCTACGCCTGGTCCCCGTTCGCCGACGGCGGCCGGGTCGGGCCGCGTGTCGGCGCCTACGGCCCCACCCACAAATAAGGAGACGAACATGGTCACCTCCCTGCCGGTGCTCTTGAACACCCTGCTTTACGCCGGAATCGGAATCGTCGTCTTCGTCGTCGGCTTCATCATCCTCGATCTGCTGACCCCGGGGAAATTGTGGGAGCAGATCAACGAGAGGCAGAACAATGCGGTCGCAATCTTCGCCGGCCTCGTTGCACTCGGCCTCGCGATCATCGTCGCCGCCGCAATCCATGGCTGATGCCGGCCGGCCGAGGAGCACAAGCAGCGCCTCGGCTCCCGCCGTGGCCCTGCTCGCCTCGGCCTTCGTGGTCGCGACCTGCGGCCTGATCTACGAACTGCTTGCCAGCACGCTTGCCTCCTACCTTCTCGGCGACAGCGTCACCCAATTTTCCACCGTCATCGGCGCCTATCTGTTCGCGATGGGCATCGGCAGCTGGTGCTCGCGCTACGTCCGGCAGAACGAATTGCGCCTGTTCGTCAGGGTCGAGCTGCTGATCGCTCTGATCGGCGGCTGCTCGGCGGCGGGGCTGTTCCTGCTGTTCCCGGTGATCGATCACTTCCGGGTGGCGCTCTATGCGCTCGTCCTCGCGATCGGTTTCTTCGTCGGGCTCGAGATCCCGCTGTTGATGCGGATCCTGCGCGATGTCGAGTTCCGCGAAGTCGTGTCGAGCGTCCTCACCTTCGATTATGTCGGCGCGCTCGCCGCCTCGCTTCTGTTTCCGCTCGTCCTGATGCCCTATCTCGGCATGGTCCGGACCGGGTTCCTGTTCGGGATCGCCAATGCCGCCGTGGCGCTGGCCTTGCTGTTCGTGATGCGCGACGCCGGCCGCTTCCGGCTCGAGAAACTGGCCGCGATCTTCGTCCTCGCCTTGCTTGGCGCCGGCTTCATCGCCTCCGAGAGGCTGCAGCGCTGGGCCGAGGTCGCGAGCTATCAGGAGCCGGTCGTCTATGCGGTTTCGAGCCGCTTCCAGCGCATCGTCATCACCCGCCGCGGTGACGATCTGCGGCTGTATCTGAACGGCAATCTCCAATTCTCGTCGCGCGACGAATATCGCTATCACGAGGCGCTGGTGCAGCCGGCGCTCGCCCGCGTCGCCAATCCCCGCAGCGTGCTGATCCTCGGCGGTGGCGACGGCCTTGCCGCGCGCGAGGTACTGCGTCACCCCGGCGTGCAGAGCCTGACCCTGGTCGATCTCGATCCGGACGTGACCAGGCTGTTCTCTCAAACCGCGATGCTGACGGCGCTCAACCGCGGCGCGCTGACCGATCCCCGAATGCGGGTGATCAATGCAGACGGTTTCCGCTGGGCGCGCGAGGCCAGGACGCGCTATGACGCCGTCATCGTCGACTTTCCCGATCCGGTCGATTTCTCGGTCGGCAAGCTCTACACCGAAAGTTTCTATCGTGAGCTCAAGCGGCTGATCGCGCCGGGCGGGATCGCGGCGGTCCAGAGCACCTCGCCTTTGGTCGCGCCGCGGGCGTTCTGGACGGTGGCGACCACGCTCGAGGCGGCCGGCCTGCAGATCCGGCCCTATCATGCCTATGTGCCGAGCTTCGGCGAATGGGGATTCATCCTCGCAGCCAACGGCCCGATCGCGCCCTCGGCGCCAGTTCTCACCGGCCGCTTCCTCGATCAGGCGACTGCGAACCGAATGTTCGATTTTCCGCCGGACATGGCGCGTCGGCCGGCGCCGGTGAACCGGCTCGACAACCAGGCCCTTGTCCGCCTCTTCGACGAAGAGTGGAGCCGCTATGAAGCTTAGCCGCCGGGCGCTGGTCGGCGGCGCAGCGGGCGCCGCCGTGCTTGCCGGCGGAGGCTGGGCAGCCCTGCGCCGCCGCAAGCCGCCCGGCACGCTCGCCGGTGCCGATCTGGCCCGCGGCCACCGGCTCGCCAAAGGCGGGTTCCCGGCCCCGACCCGCTTCGAAGAGACCGGCGTCGTGATCGCCGGAGGCGGTGTCGCCGGCCTTTCTGCCGCATGGACCCTCGCCGAGGCCGGGTTCGACGGCTTCACCTTGTTCGAGCTGGAGGACGAGACCGGCGGCAATGCCCGCGCCGGGCGCAATGCCGTCTCGGCTTACCCGCTCGGCGCCCATTATTTGCCGGTGGCCAATCAGGACGCAAGAGCGCTGCGCCATCTGCTTACCCGCCTCGGGATCATCGTCGGCGAGAAGGGCGGGCTGCCGGTCTACGATCCCTATCAGATCTGCGCCGACCTCGAAGAGCGTCTGTTCCATCAGGGGCGCTGGCACGAGGGGCTGATCCCGCGGAACGGGATCGGTGCGCAGGATCGCGCCGACCTCGCGGCGTTCGACGCGGCCGTCACCGCGTTTGCGGCGCATCGCGGCCGCGACGGCCGTCCGGCCTTCACCATCCCCGCCGCCTACAGTTCGCGCGATCCGGATCTGCTGGTGCTCGACACGATCTCCTTCGGTCGCTGGCTCGACGATAGAGAGTGGCATTCGCCGGTGCTGCGTGCGCACCTGCGCTACGCGATGCGCGACGATTACGGCACCGAGCCCGACCATGTGTCGGCGTGGGCCGGGATCCATTATTTCGCCGGCCGACGGGGCTGGGCGGCCGACGGTGCCGGCGACAAGGTGCTGACCTGGCCCGAGGGCAATGCGCGGCTCGCGCGGGCGATGGCGGCGCGCGTCCCGGGCCGTATCCGCCGCGGTCGGATCGTCCACGCTGTCGCGCGGGACGGCGATCGCATGTGGATCGACAGCTTCGATGTCGCCCGCGAAGAGACGGTCCGCACCACCGCGACCGCCGCGATACTCGCAATGCCTCACTTCGTCGCCGCCCGCGTCGCACCGGGCGAGGTCCGCGCCGACAAGGCGTTCACCTACGCCCCCTGGCTCGTCGCCAATATCACGGTCGACCGGCTGCCGACGGGGAAGGGGGCGCAGCTCGCCTGGGACAATGTCTCCGCCACCAGCGAGTCGCTCGGCTATGTCGTCGCCACCCACCAGGGGCCGGACGCCCGCACCGCCGGCACCGTGCTGTCCTGGTACATGCCGCTTTCGGCGGTCGAGCCCGCTTCAGGGCGCCGCCAGCTGCTCGAACGTCCGATCGAGGATTGGCAAAGCATCGTCGAGGACGATCTGCTGCTGATGAACCCCGATCTGGAAGGGGCGATTCGATCGATTGACGTCTGGCGCTGGGGGCACGCGATGGTGCGGCCGACGCCCGGCTTCATCTGGGGCGCCGCGCAACGGGCGGCGGAGACCCGGCCGCCCGTCTTCCTTGCCCATTCCGATCTCAGCGGCCTCTCTCTGTTCGAGGAGGCGCATTATCATGGTACGCGCGCCGCCGAGGCGGCGATGCGGCACCTGCGTCATCCGTTCGAAAGCCTGCTATGACCGTCCCGTCCGCCGAGCCTTATGAAGGCCGTCACCTCATCGCCGATCTTCACGGCTGCTCGGGGCTCGACGATCTCGATCTCGTCAGGGCCGCACTGGTCGGCGGGGCGGCCGCAGCCGGCGCCCACCTTCTCGACGTGCGGTTGCACAGCTTCGGGCCGGGGCAGGGGATTACCGGCGTCGCCCTGCTTGCGGAATCGCACATCTCGATCCACAGCTGGCCCGAACATGGCTATGCGGCCGTCGACATCTTCATGTGCGGGCGCCGCAACGATCCGGGCAAGGCGCTCGGCGTGATCGCGGCGGCTCTGGGCGCCGCCGCGATCGAGACCCGCGACCTGCGTCGCGGCTATTGCGCGGATTCCGCCGTCGCGGCGGCCGGAACGCCGGTCCACCCGCCACCCATGGCCTGATAGAGCGCAACCAGCGCATTGAGCTGGTCGGCCCCGATCTGCACGAGGCTGAGCTCGACGTTGAGCAGCGCCCGCTGCGCATCGAGCTGCTCGAGATAGGGGGAATAGCCTGCCTGGTAGCGGTTGGTGGCGTGGCGCAGCGCCTCGGCGACGGCGGCGCGTTGCGCCTCGAGCCGGGCGCGCTGCTCGGCGAGCCGGCGCACGGCCGCCAGATTGTCCTCGACTTCGCGGAAGGCGACCAAGGCCGTCCGCCGGTAGGCGAAGGCGGCCTGATCCCGCCGCGCCGCTGCGGTGTCAACCTGAGCCTGGATGCGGCCGCCGTTGAAGATCGGCGCGAGGATCGATCCGCCGATCGACCACAGGGAGATCGGGTTGCCGAGCGCGGAGGAGAGCACCTCGCCGGCCGAGCCGGTCAGCCGGATCTGCGGCAGGAATTGGGCGCGGGCGGCGGCGAGCGTCGCATCGGAGGCGGCGAGGGTGAATTCGGCCTGGGCGATATCGGGCCGGCGGCGGAGCAGGTCCGCGGGCAACCCGTCCGGAACCGGAGGCGCGCGCAGGGCGGCAAGGGCGACGCCGCGCTCGATCGTACGCGGGGAGCCGCCGATCAGCTGGCTGAGCGCATTCTCCTGGCGGCTGACCGCAAGCTCGACCTGGGGGACGATCTGCGCGGTCGCTTCATATTCCGCCTCGGCCTGGCGGAGCTCGAGCTCGGACGTATAGCCGACCTCGGCGCGGTTGCGGGCGATGCGCAACGCCTCGGCACGCGAGGTGAGCGTCTCCCGCACGATGCCGAGCCGGGCGTCGAGACCGCGCAAGGTGATGTAGCCGCTTGCCGTTGCCGCGGCGATCGACAGGGCGGCGGTCTCGCGTCCGGCTTCGGCAGCTGCGGTGCCGGCCCGCGCCGCCGCCACCTGCTGGTCGATCCGGCCGAACAGATCGACCTCATAGGCAGTCTGGAATATCGGCTGTACCGACGCGCTGGTCGTCGGCTGGCCGAGCGCGCTGACAGTGCGGCCGTAGGTTGCGCCGACGCCGAGATCGAGGCTGGGCGCGAGCTGCGATCGTGCGAGCCGTTCCTGCGCGCGCGCTTCCCGCACGCGCGCCGCCGCGAGTCCGACATCGGGATTGTTGACCAGTGCCTGCTCGACCAGGGCGGCGAGCACCGGGTCGCCGAAACGCTGCCACCATTGCCGCTCGATCGGCGCGGTGGGTCCGGCATGGGTCCGCCAGCCCGAGGGCGCGCGCACCGCAGCTTCGGGCGGAACCGGTGCCGGCGTCCGCCCGGCACAACCGGCGAGGATCAGGCCGAGTGCGACCGCAACGGCGTGCCTCACCGCCGTGCTCCCGGCGCCGCCTCGGCGGGTGCCGGCGCCGGCGCGGCATCCGTGTCGATCCAGGCTTCGACCGACATGCCTGGCCGCAGCCTCTGGGCGAGCGGCTGGCCCGGATCGATGCCGATGCGAACCGCGATCCGCTGGGCGACCTTGACGAAATTGCCGCTCGCATTGTCCGGACGGATCACCGAGAATTCGCTGCCCGCCGCCGGCGCGAGCTGCTGGACGCGGCCGGTCAGTTCGGCGCCGCCGAGCGCGTCGACGCTGAACACGGCGCGTTGATCAGGGCCGATCTTGGCGGTCTGCGCTTCCTTGAAGTTGGCGACGACCCAGACGTTTCTCGGCACGAGAAACATCAATTGGGTGCCAGCGGTGACATATTGGCCCAAGCGAACGCCAAGCTCGCTCACCTGACCGGCCTGTGGAGCGCGGATGATCGTGTTGGCGAGATCGATTTCGGCGAGACGCAGGGCCGCGCGGGCATTCTCGACTCCTGCCTCGAGGCCGCCGCGGCCGACCTCGACGGTGCGCACCTGTTCCTGCGCGATCGTGCGCTGCGCCTGCGCCTGGCGTACTCCGGCTTCGGCCTGCCGGAGCGCGGCGAGCGTCTGGTCACGCTCGCGCAAGGACACCGATCCCTGGGCGACGAGATCGACGACTCGACGCATGTCGGCCTGCGCCCGCTGAAGCTGCGCGCGCGCATTGGCGATCGCGGCCTCCTGGCCGGCCACCGAGGCCTGGCTCGATCGCTCGCTCTGCTGCGAATTGTTGAGGCTGGCGATCTGGGCGGCAAGGTTCGCCTGCGCCTGCTGAACCCGCTGTCGGTAGATGCGATCGTCGACGCGTAGCAGGGGCTGGCCGGCCTCCACCTGCTGGAAATCCTGTACCAGAACTTGGGCGACATAGCCGTTGACCTGGGGCGCGATGACCGTCGTTTGGCCACGGACATAGGCATTGTCAGTCGTCTGCACGGCGCTGGTAAACGGGCCGATCCCCCAGGCGTAGAGGGCGATAAGGGCGCCGCCGATCAGAAACGCAACGAACAGCAGGGTCATTGCCATGCCGGACCGCGGCGGCGCCCATCCACGCGCCCGCGCTTCCGGCTCGGCCGGAGTCTCGACCGGATCCTCCAGCCGTTCGTGGCTTGCGGGCGGCGCTTCGCCGGGAGGCGACGCCGATGCGGCAGAGTCGACGGGCGGTGGGGCTGCTGTTCTCTGGGCTGTCATCGTCTGCTTGCCAACATCTTCTGAAGGGCGGCGAGTTCCGGGCCGAGCGGGTTGACGCCGCGGACTCGGAACACCAGCCAGCGGCCGCCGAGCCACAGGAAGGCAAGCGCCGAAAGCATTGCGATCAGCAGGAACACGTCGTTGAACGCGAGGATGTTCGCCTCCCGCGTGACCTGTTGCGCCAGCAGCCCGGCACCCTGCGCCTGGCGCAGGCTGGGGTCGGTGACGATCTTCCCATAGGCACCGCCAAGCTGCTGGAGGCGGGTCGCCACCTGCGGATCGCTCATCACGATCGACTGCACCAGTTCATGGCTGTGAAATTTCTCCCGGACGATCTGAAAGGTGCCGAGCAGGGCGGTGCCGCCGAGACCGCCGATCGTCTGCGCGAGCGAGAAGACCGCGGAATAGCTTACCATGTGGCTCGGTCCCTTGGCGAGCGCGCGCAGCACGCCGCCCATCATCGTCGGCCCGAGAAAGAAGATCGCGGCGAAGGCGATCATCGCCTGGGTGATGTAGAGATTGGCCGGCCGCGTGAGATTGCTTGCATCCGCATCGAGCCATGCGGCGATGCCGATCAGCGCGATCGAGATCACGATCTGGCGCAGCAGATCGAGGGGATTCATCGTCGCGACCCCGATGACGAGGCCGGCGATGGTTGCGGCCGTCACCACCAGGTAGAATGTGACGAGTTGATCCTGGCCCATGCCGACGGCGGTGAGCAATCCGATCGATCCGTAATTCTGCTCGCCGAGCAGGATGCGCATCGAGGCTGCGATCATCGCGAACCGAAGCACGTCGCGGCTTGCAATCCAGCGTGTGTTGAGCATCGGATTGGCGCGATTATGCTCGATCAGCATGGCGGCGCCGATCAGCAGGATGGCGCCGGCGATCGCGTAGCCAAGCCACGGCGTCGACCACCAGACGATGCGGCCCTGAACCAGCACCGCGATGAGCAGCATCACGCCGGGCGCGAACAGCAGGAACGTGACCAGATCCAGCTTCTCGAACACCTCCATCCGCTCGCTGGGCGGGAGCCGCAGCAAGGCGACGCACCCGAGGCAGACGAGGCTGAGGCCGAACTCGAAGACGTAGAGAGTCTGGATGTCGCCGTCGGCGAGCAGCAAGGGCGAGATTACCCGGGCGAGCGGCAGTGCAACCTGGGTCAGCCCGATGCCGATGATCATGCCGGACATGCGCGCCTTCGCCGACATGCCCTGCATGATGTAGAAGAAGCCGAGCGGGGTGAAGCCGCTGGCGAGGACCCCGCTCGCCGCGCGCACCGCAAGCTCGGTGCCGTAACTGTGGACCAGCAATTGCAGCCCGTTCAGTGCGACGAAGCCGAGCAGGAACACGCGGGTGATCCGCTGCAGCCCCAATTGCTGCCGGAACTTGATCAACACGAAGCTCGTGCAGACATTGGTCATGGAATAGGCCGCGGTAAGCCAGCCGCCCTCGACGGGGGTAAGGCCGAGCGAGCCCTGGATCTGCGGCAGGTTTGCGAGCAGCAGGCCGTTGCTGAAGCCGCTGGTCAGCGCGATCAGGATGCCGATCGCGATATAGCCGATGCGCCGGGGCATCGGGTGATCCGGCGTCGCCGGCGATCCCGGCATGAGCGGCCGCTCGTGCGGCTTGAACTGATAGTCTGCCGAAGCGGCCAACGCGGAAGTCCGTTGTGAGAGGCGTTATGGAGGAAAGCCGCAGAACGCACTTGGTTTCGTTGCAGAATGCAACATAGTTTTGGAGGGTGCAGGTGCAATGGTGTTTCAGACCATCGAGATAAATGTCCGCCGCCCGTCACCGTCCCCATCCGTGAGGCGCTTACGCGATGTCAAACCGGCGGAATGCCGGCGGGCGAACGGCCGAAGTGCCGTGATTTCGTGGTTATCGGGTCATTAACCATTTTCCGGCATCTTTATCCCCGGTTCAATCGGGGGATTTCCAATGATCATTCTCGCAGCTCTGCTCGCAGCACCACCGGCTCTGCCGTGGCTGGATCGCGCCGCGCTCGACGCACAGGCGAAGATCGAAGCGGTACGGCCAACGCGGAAGCCCGCGGCGCTCGGCGCGGCATCGGCCCGCAAGACGCTCTCCAGCGATTACGATGCCATTTCCACCCTGTGCCGCGCGGGCAGCAAATCGCGTGATCCGGCGGCGTTTTTCGCCGCGATCACTGACGCGTTCGCGATGTCGAAAGCGGAAGCTGCGGCGCTTCGCAGCCATTGCACGCTCTATCTGATGGGCTCGCGCGACGGGGCGCAGCGGCGCTTCTGACCGAAATCCTGTTCGGCGATCAGGCGGCGAGCGCGTATTGCTCGTAATTGGAGGCGAGCGGGCGATCGCCACAAAGAATGCGCACGCTTTGCGCGCCGGGGACACGAAGCCAGTCGCGGATGACCTGAAGATCGTTGTCGTAGCGCACGTAGCGGCGGGTCTCGGCGCCTTCGGCGGTGACGATCACGATGCTGTACGTCCTCATGGGATCTTCCTCTCTTTGTCCGGAGAGAGTGACCGTTCCAGAGTTCGTCGTCACTTCCGTATCAATACAGATAGGGGAAGTGCGAGGTTCGGCGGGCGCGCGGAGCGCCGTCCTTCACTGCGCGACAGGTTTGCGCAGCAGGCGTCCGCGCAGATCCTCCATGCCGATCGCGTTGACCGCCGCCGAGCGATCTTCGGCGATGAGGATGGTCGCGATGTGGCCGAGGATCTGGCCCGCGAGATCGAAGCTCTGCAGCGCGCGCATGTGCCGGGCGAGGACTGCGGGCTCGTCGGACAATTCCTCGCCGAGCTGCTCGAGCAGCCGCCGGACGAATGCGAGCTCTTGCGACAGGCGCGCATCGAGATCGGCCTGCACCTCCGTCGTCTGATGGACAGGCGCCTGGGGGATGAATCCCGAACCGGTGCGGATCGCGGCCTGGATGGTGTCGACCCGGGTCTGGTCGCGGGTGGCACTGAGCGGCGCGCGAGATCCGGAAATCCAGTCGGTGACGCAGATCTTGCCGTCGAAATGCACGCCGCAGCGGCCGCCGGTCACCCACATGACGACACCCGCAATGGAGACGTCGAGCCGGCGAAGCGTGAACGAGGCGCCGATATGCGGAAGCGCGGGGCCTTCGATCGCGGCCCCGGTTTCGGAAAGATTGCGGATGCGGACGGGCGCGTTCAAGGCGCCTGCCTCGATCGAGGCAGCCAGCATCAGATTTGTGCGCGGAGCGACCCTTCTATTCTCGTCCTGGTTCACCCCCCCGCCGGGTGCGAAGCCGACGGACGATCCGAAAGTCACCGATATTCCCCTCAAACCGCAGCCCGATGGTCCCCGGCATCATCTTGGCGATGGCTGGTTAACGACTGGTCAACGGAGCGACGAGATGATCCGGCAATTGTCGCCCCGGGGCTGAGACTGTACCGAAGGCCGATGATCAGGCCCGTGCTGTTCGATTATTTCCGCTCCTCCGCGAGCTATCGCGTGCGCATCGCTCTTGCGCTCAAGGGCGTCGATCATGACCGTGTGGAGGTCAATCTGCTCGAAGGCGGGCAGCGGGAGGATTCCTATCGCGCCCGCAATCCGCAGGCGCTGGTCCCGATGCTGGAGGTGGACGGGCGGCGGATCGTGCAGAGCTTGGCGATCATCCAGTGGCTCGACCGCACTTATCCCGATCCTCCCCTGGTCCCGACCGATCCGTTCGATCAGGCGCACGTCCAGGCGCTTGCGCTCGCCATCGCCTGCGACATCCATCCGCTCAACAATCTGCGGGTGCTGAAGCACCTCGCCGGACCGCTTGGTGCGCCGCAGGAGGTGCGCGACGAATGGTACCGGCATTGGGTCAAGGAAGGATTGGCGGCGCTCGAGGCGACGGCCGCGGAGCGGAGCGGGCGCTTCCTGTTCGGCGACTCGCCGACGCTGGCCGACATCTGCCTGGTGCCGCAGATGTTCAATGCGCGCCGCTTCGCGGTGCCGCTCGAACCCTATCCGTTGCTGGTCCGCGTCGATGCGGAAGCAAGCCGGCACGAGGCCTTCGCCTCCGCCCATCCGGATCGCTTCCAACCCTGAGCCGCGAACGCTATAGCGGGCGAAAGACACAAGGAGAGGCTGTATGGGCCGCGTCGACGCGATCAACCGGGGCATGGCGGAGGTTTCGCCGCTCGCCTCGATCGACATTCCCTCGCTTCAGGGCAAGGTCAGCGAAGCCGAGTGGAAGGTTCGGGTCGATTTGGCCGCCGCCTATCGACTGATTGCATATTTCGGGTGGGACGACCTGATCTTCACCCACCTGTCCGCGCGCGTACCGGGCCCGGAGCATCACTTCCTGCTCAATCCGTACAATCTGATGTTCGAGGAGGTGACCGCCTCGAGCCTCGTCAAGGTCGACCTCCACGGCATACCCGTGGAACCGACCCCTTTCATCACCAACCCCGCCGGCTTCACCATCCACTCGGCGGTTCACATGGCGCGTGAGGATGCCCATGCGGTGATCCACCTGCACACGCCGCACGGCCAGGCCGTGTCCGCCCATGCCGAGGGGTTGCTGCCGATCACCCAGACGGCGATGCTGATCCGCGACGAGGTCGCCTATCACGATTATGAGGGCGTAGCCGTCGACCTCGACGAGCGCGAGCGGTTGGTCGCCCATCTCGGCGGCAAGAGCGCGATGCTGCTGCGGAACCATGGCACGCTGGCGGTCGGGGAAACGGTCGGCGAGGCGTTCCTCAAGATCTATTTCCTCGAACGTGCCTGCGAAGCCCAGATTCTCGCCCTCTCGGCCGGCGAGGCTAATCTCAACAACCCACCCCAGGGTTCCCCCGAAGTTACCGCGCAACAAGGCAAGGTCGGCCTCAAGATGGCGGCCGGCGCGCTCGCCTGGCCGGCATTGCTGCGCAAGGCCTACCGGCTCGATCCGAGCTTCGCCAGCTGAGCCGGAGCGCCTCCAAATCCTGTCGAAAATGGATCAGTCCCTTCCCCGCTGTTACCGCTGAACGTTCATAACCTTCTCTGCCGGGCCGATGCTGCGTGAGGGGTCACGCGCGCTCGCAGGGGAGGGGATATGGATCTCGATTATGCGGTGATCGGCGGTGGCGTTGCCGGCGCCTATACGGCGTGGCGCCTCCAGCAGGATCGCGGCGCCGACAACGCCATCGGCCTGTTCGAATATAGCGATCGCATCGGCGGCCGACTCTACTCCGTCACCGTCCCCGGCGTGCCGAGCATCAAGGCCGAGCTCGGCGGGATGCGCTATATCCCCGATTCTCATAAGATGGTGGCCGACCTCGTCGATCATCTGAAGCTGCCGACCCGAAACTTCCCGATGGGCGCTCCCGATCCGGTCGGCGCCAATTGCAACCTCTTCTATCTTCGCGGTCGCCACATGCGGCTGCACGAGCTCTCGGATCCGGCGAAGGTGCCGTACAATCTCGCCTGGTCCGAACGCGGGCTCGGGCCGACCAACCTGCAGGTGCAGGTGATGAACAACATCTACCCAGGCTTCGCCGATCTTTCGCTTTGCGATCAGATGAAGATCAAGGTCTTCGGCCAGCCGATGTGGAAATACGGGTTCTGGGATCTCATGTTCCGGGTGCTCTCCAACGAGGGCTATCAGTTCATGAAGGATGCCGGCGGCTACGACGCCAACGTCGCCAATGCCAATGCGGTGACACAGCTTCCCGCGACCGAATATGGCGACGAGACCCAGTATCTGACCTTGTGCGACGGCTATCAGAAGCTGCCGCTGACCCTTGCCGAGCGCTTCACCGCCTTGCCCGGCGGCAAGCTTGCCGGCGGCGATCGCATCGCCATGAACCGCTGCCTCAAGGAGATCCGGATCTGGGAGGGCGATTATCGCTACGAGCTCGTCTTCCAGCCGACGGTGACCGAGAACGCCTCCACGCGGATGGCTGCCGCGGAGCCGATCGTGGTGCGCGCGAAACATCTGGTGCTCGCGCTGCCGCGGCGCTCGATCGAGCTGATCAAGAGCGAGATCTTCGAGGCGGAGCCGCTGAAGAGCAGCCTCGGTTCGGTCCTGATCCAGAGCGCCTTCAAATTGTTCATGGCCTATCAACAGCCCTGGTGGCGAAGCCTCGGCCTCGTCGCGGGGCGGTCGGTCACCGATCTCCCCGTCCGTCAGATCTTCTATTTCGGCACCGAGGGCGAGCAATCCGGCGGCGATCCGACGATGAACTCGCTGCTGATGGCGAGCTATAACGACATCTCGACGGTGCCGTTCTGGAAGGGGCTGGAGATCGGCGAGCGCTACATGGGGCCGAACAATCCCTGCATTCCGCAATCGCCGGACGAGGCCTCGCCGGTCACCCCATATGACGCCACCCGGCTGATGGTCGAAGCCGCCAACACCCAGATCGCCGCGGTCCACGCGCTGCCGTCGATCCCGATGCCTTATGCGGCGGTCTACCATACGTGGAACGAGGATCCCTATGGCGGCGGCTGGCATGAATGGAAGGCCGGCTACCGGCTCGACAAGATCATGTGGCAGATGCTGAAGCCGCTTCCCGATCAGGACATCCACATCGTCGGCGAGGCCTATTCCTACGGCCAGGGCTGGGTCGAAGGATCGCTCACCACTGCCGAGCAGATGCTCCAGACCCACATGGGCCTGACGCCGCCGATATGGCTCGATCCCAATTACCAGCTCATGCCGGCGCCCGATGGCGGGTGCGGGGAGGTCGAGGGGTGCCTGCAGAGCTTTGACACCGCAGAGGTCCTGGCCGGCGCGACTCCGAGCTGCTTCGGCAGAAAGCAGATCAGCTGATGGCCGCGCCCGTTTACAGCGTCGCCCAATATCTGGTCGACCGCCTCGCCCAATGCGGGCTTGGCCATGTCTTCGCCGTGCCGGGCGATTACGCCTCGCACTTCCTCGATGCGCTCGACGGGACGAACGGCATCGTCCGGGTGCCGAACATCAACGAGCTCGGCAGCGGCTATGCCGCCGACGGCTATGCGCGCTTCCGCGGCATCGGCGCGGCGTGCATCCAATATGGCGTCGGCACCTTTTCGGCGCTGAACTGCGCGGCCGGCGCGTTCGTCGAGCGGGTGCCGGTGGCGTTCATCTCGGCAAGCCCGTCCACCAAGGATCGTGCCCTCGAGACCACGCAGAGCATCCTCTTCCACCATTCGACCGGCGATCTCGATGCGGACCGGGACATCTTCTCGGAGGTGACGGTCGCGTCGGTGATCGTCGAGGATCCGTCGCTGGCGCCGGCGCAGATCGACGCGGCGATCATCGCGATGCTCAGCCACCGGCGGCCGATCTATATCGAGGTTCTGCAGGATGTGTGGGTGCTCGACTGCGCCCGGCCGGAGGGTTCGCTCGCGCCGCTCGAGGCAGGCAGTGATCCGCAGGCACTGGCAGCCCTGGTCGATGCCGCCTGGGCTCGGATCGTCGCGGCCGAGCGGCCGGTGCTCTGGGCCGGCATCGATATACAGCGCTTCGGCCTTCAGGATTTGCTGCAATCCGTCGTCGACGCGAGCGGACTGCCGTTCACCACCACCAGCCTCGGCAAGACGGTGCTGGACGAGGCGCAGCCGCAGTATATCGGCACCTATGCCGGGCCGGCGTCACCGGCCGGAACCCGCGCGGCGATGAGGTCGTGCGACTGCCCGATCGCGCTCGGGACGATCATCACCGACGATTATCTCGACATCATGGCATCGAGCTTCGGCGAGATGATCGAAGTGAATGACGAGGAGGCGCGGGTCGGCTGGGCCTATTACCCCGGCGTCGCGCTGCGCGACTTCCTGTCGGCGCTCGCCGACCGGTTCGAAGCCGATCCGGCCTTTCCCCGCACCTGCTGGGCGTCGGTCTCAGAATGCGACGACGAAGCGGAGGAGGATGCCTCCCCCGGTGCGCTCACCTACACGCGATTCTATCGGCAGCTGACCGGCTGGCTCAAGGAGTCGGATCTGCTTGGGGAAACCGTGCTCGTTCTCGGCGAGAGCACGTCGCTCTACGTGTTCGGCAATCTGTTCGGCCTGGGGCAAAACGGCTTCGTCGCGCAGGCAGCCTGGGGTTCGCTTGGCCACGAGACAGGTTGCGCGCTCGGTGTCGCGCTCGGATCCGGCAAGCGCCCGTTCGTGGTCGCCGGCGACGGCGGCTTCATGATGATCTGCCAGGAAGTATCGAGCCTGGTCCGTGCGAAAATTCCCGCCGTGATCTTCGTGATGAGCAACAAGGGCTATGCCATCGAGCAGGCCTTCGTGAATCTCGAGGCGTTCGAGCCCGGCGGAAGCTTCGCGCCGTTCGACGTGCTTCCCGCATGGGATTATGGCGCGCTCGCGCAGGCGTTCGGCGCGAGGGGTTTCCGGGCCGAGACCAAGGAGGCGCTTGCCGACATCCTGGGCGAGGTTCGTGGGCTCACCGACATCCCCGCCTTGGTCGAGATCGTCATTCCCGAAAAGGATCTCGCACCGCAGCTGGCGCGGCTGGCAAAAGCGCCGGTGCCCGAGCGGAAATATTACCGCACGCCGATCCCGGGGCCGACCGGCGGCGCCTGACGGGCTCAGCCGCGATACCAGTCCCGCGCCAGGCGCCGCGAGGCGACGAAGTAGAGCAGGGCGCTGAGCAGATAGAAGCCGAGCCCGTAAAGGATCGAATATTGCAGCGAGTCGGCGCCGTGCTCGGCCTTGAGCCGGTCCGACATCCAACCGAGGAAGTAGTTCCCGACCGCAATCCCGATCAGATTGTTGATGAACAGGAAGCTCGCGCTGGTCGTCGAGCGCATGTTGGCGGGGACGATGTGCTGTATGGCCGAGATCACCGGCCCGAGCCAGGCGAGCGCGAGCATCTGGCCGAGCGCGAACAGCAGCCACGCGGACCACAGATTGGGTGCGAACAGGCCCAGGGCGAATGCCGGTGCGGCGATCAGGAAGCAGGTGGCCGGAATCAGCGCGTAGCGGCCAGGATGGGCGGGGCCGACGCGATCGCCGATCCAGCCGCCGAGCCAGGTGCCGGCGACTCCGCCGACAAGGACGATCGAGCCGTAGAACCACCCGACGGCGCTGAGCGGCAGATCGAAGCTGCGGTTGAAGAAGCTCGGCAGCCAGAAGATCAGGCCGTAGCCGAGGATCGAGCCGGAGGCGGCGCCGAACGAGAGCAGCCAGAAGCTGGGATTGCGGGCGAGCGCGGCCATCACCACGCCGAGCGGCGGCGCCGGCGCGCTCACCGCCCCGTCGTCGCTGTCGAGCGCGCCGCGCTGCGGATCCTTGATCAGCAGCTTGATCAGCAACGCCGCCGGCAATCCGGCCAGGCCGACGATCAGGAAAGCGGAGCGCCAGCTCAGGTGCGAGGCGAGCCAGCCCCCGAAGAAGATGCCGAGCGCGGATCCCAGCGGAATGCCGAGCGAGAACACGGCCATCGCGCGGGCGCGCCGGCTCTTCGGGAAATAGTCGGAGATCAGCGAGTAAGAGGGGGCGATCCCGCCCGCCTCTCCGAAAGCGACTCCCATGCGGGCGGCGACGAGCTGCCCATAGCTCTGCACCAGGCCGCAGGCGGCGGTAAACAGGCTCCACACGGCGACCGAGCCGGCGATGATCGCAACCCGGCTCTTGCGGTCGGCCAGCCAGGCGATCGGGATCGCGATCGTGCTGTAGAACAGCGCGAACACGACCCCGAGATAGCTCAGCGTCTTGTCGTCGAGATCGAATTCGGCGCGGATCGGCACGGCCAGCACGCCGATGATCTGCCGGTCGATGAAGTTGAATATGTAGGCGAGGAGCAGGATCGCAAGAACGCGGCCTCCGCGACTGGTCTTGCGTTCGTCCATGCTCCCCACTTCCTTCTCGTTCAGAACTTCACGCCAAGGCTCAGGAAAACCTGGCGCGGATTGCCGTAGAAGGCCGTGGCGACGCCCTCAACACCAAGGCTCGGCCGGACGTTGCCGGCGGCATTGCGCAGCGGCACGCCGGTGACCGGATCGGTCAGCAGGAACTGGTAGCCCGAGGTGATATATTGCTTGTCGGTCAAATTCTTGCCGTGAAGGCCGATCGTGTAGCGATCGTCGGCCGAGGTCCACACCAGGCTCGCGTCGAGCAGCGCATAGCCGGCCTGGTCGAGGAACGGGCTCGGGGTCTCGAACTGATAGGTCTTGCTGCGGTAGGAGAGGGTGGTGCTGGCGGAGAGCTCGCCGCCGCTCACCCGGGTCGCGACGTCGAGCGTGCCCGACAATGTCCATTTGGGCGTGTTCTGGATCCGCCGAGAGTCGGCGACGTCGACCGGCCCCGTGCCCGGAACGTTGGTGATGAACTCGTCATATTGCGCATCGAGATAGCCGGCGGTGCCGGTGAAGTTCACCCGGGTCCCGGAGGTCGGATCGCGCAGCAGGGTCGCGGTCATCTCCGCCTCGACCCCTTTGAAGCTCGCCTTGCCCGCATTGGTGGTGACTCCGACGAAGGTCGGGACGTTGTTGATCACTGCGCCGACCGAGCCCGGAACCTGGACGTCCTTGTAGTCGGCGTAGAAGCCGGCGAGGGCCAGGCGAACGCGGCGGTCGAACAAAGACGCCTTGTAGCCCAGTTCGTAGCTGTTCACCTTCTCGGGCTCGAACAGGAAATAGTCGAAGATCTCGTCCGGCTCGCGGGTGCCGTTGGCGTCGAGGTCCGGCGCCGCCGTCGACAGGCCGCGCGGATCGAAGCCGCCGCCCTTGAAGCCCTTGGCGTAGCTCAAATAGATCGTGTTGTCCTCGTTCGGCTTGAAGCTGATCGAGGCGCGCGGCGTGAATTCCTTGAACGTCTCCTCGCCGGTGAAATCGGACGTGCGGGCGCCGAGCTGGGCTCCGCGCCCACCAAGCTCGGGCGACGGGCCGTTGAGCAGGTTGGCGCGGATCACCCGTGCGTTGCGCTTGTCGTGGGTGTAGCGGCCGCCAACCGACAGGGCGAACTGGTCGGTGAAATCATAGGTGAAGTCGGCGAACGCGGCCCAGGTCTTGGTGTCGACATCGCCGTAGGTCGAGGCCGTCAGCCCGGGCAGCGCGATCGGAGAGGTCGTCGCCAGCACCACATCGAAGATGTTGTTGGCGTTGGCATCCAGATAATAGAGGCCGGCGACGCCGTTCAGCCTGCTGCTCTCGTACAGGATCTGGAATTCGTTCGAGAATTGCTTGTTGCGGTAGATTGCAGGGACATCGACGTCGGCGGCCGGCAATGAATCGAAGTCGATCGGTGCGAAGCTCTTGTCCTTGCGATAGGCGAGGATGTTGCGCAGCGTCAGCTCGTCGCTGAGCTTCAGCTCGGCGCGGACGGCCCCGCCATAGGCTTCGATCTCCTGGCGCGGCGTATTGAGGCCGGCCCGGCTGTCATAGACGTCGTCGAGGATCGGCGCGCCGCTCACCAGGCCCGGGATCAGGCGGTGGCCATTGCGTGGATTGCTGTTGTCCTTGGTGTAATCGCCGGAGACCCGGAGAAAGAAGTTGGAGCTAGGCTCGATTTCGAGCGTCCCGCGCGCGGCCCAGATGTCGCGGTTGTAATTGTCGAGACCGTTGTTGCGGTTCTCGCCGAAACCGCCCCGATGAAGCCGCGCGCCGGACGCGCCGATCCGCACGCCGCTGGTGATCGGCGTGCTGGCAGAAAGAATGATGTCGCCCTGCTGATAGGTGCCGAAATTGGCGCGGGCGCGCAGCGTCGGATCGTCGGCGAGCCGACGGGTGACATATTTGATCGCGCCCCCGATCGTGTTGCGGCCGTAAAGCGTTCCCTGGGGACCGCGCAGCACCTCGATCCGCTCGACGTCGTAAATGTCGAGCACCGCGGCCTGCGGGCGGTTGAGGTAGACGTCGTCGAGATACAGGCCGACTCCCGCCTCGAAGCCGGCGACCGGGTCCTGCTGGCCGACGCCGCGGATGAAGGCGGTGAGGGTAGTGTTGGTGCCGCGTGAGGTTTCCAGAGTCACGTTCGGGGTCGTGTCGGAAATGTCCGTGATGTCGACCGCACCCTGCCGTTCCAGCGCTTCGCCCGTGTAGGCCGTGACCGCGATCGGCACGTCCTGAAGGCTCTCGGCGCGCCGCCGAGCGGTGACGATGATCTCGTCGTCCTGGGTGGCTGCGCTGTCTGCGGCCGCGTCGTTGACGGCGGCGGCCTGCTGCTCGGCGGAGGCTACCGCGGCATCCTGGCCCCGGCTCGGGCTCGCGAAGGCGAGCGCAGCCATCGCGCATCCCACATGCAAGCGCGTCATCAAGGGGTTCCGGGTCATGGCGATCTTCTCCTGCTTATGCTGTTGCGCGGTGACGGCGAACGGGCGGCAACTCGGCCGCGAATGCGCGAAGGCTGTCGTTGAAGAGTTCCGGCTCCTCAAGATGCGGGGAGTGGCCCGATTGGGTGAAGGCGATGCTGCGGGCGTTCGAAAGGGCGCCGGCGAGATGGTCTGCCGTATCGGCGCCGTAGAGATGGCTGCCTGCGCCGTGCGCGATCAGGGTCGGCTGCCGGATGGTCGGAAGGATCGCCCGATAATCCTCTTCGATCAGCGAGGCCCAGATGGCCGCCACTGCATCCGGATCGCTGCGAGCAAACGCGCCGCTCGCCCAGGCGGCGAGCGGGTGCGGCGCCGGTCCCTGTGCGAAGATCGCGCTGCCGGCGGCTGCGGCGAAGGCGGGGAAATCGTCGCGCATCGCCCGGCTCCGGGCCGCACACAATTCGGGGGACAGGCCAAGCGTCCAGTCTGCGTCGTTGCGGACGCGCGGTGTCATGTCGACGATGACGGCGGCGTCGAAGCGATGCGAGCTCGGCTCGGCGAGCAGGTGCCAGAGCACCGAAGCGCCAAGCGACCAGCCGACTCCGATCGCCTCCTGGAGGTCGAGACGACCGGCGAGTTGCGCCACATCCTTGGCCAGCCGGGATATCGTCGGAAGGCTGCCGCCGCTGCCGGAGCGCCCATGTCCGCGAAGATCGATGCGAATCAGCCGGAACTGATCTGCCAGAGCGCGCTGAGGCTCGAAGAAAGCGGAATTGGCCATGAGGCCATGCAGCAACAGGATCGGCCGGCCATCGCCTTCGTCGTCATAGGCGATGGAGACGCCGTCCGAGGCGGTGAATTCCGGCAAGCAAACCTCCCCAGTCCGCTCGTCCGGCGGCTCTGGAAAAGATTGCATCTAAATGAAAGTTGAGTCAACCTTCAACTTTAGCCTTCAGCCGCCGCAGACTGAAGATGCGGTGCAACCGCCGTGCCGCGGCGCCGGGCACGCGGGCCTTGGCGAGGGGGGCGGACGCGGACGGTTCGATCCCGAAGTCCTTGGCACGGAGCGAGACGATGATGTCGCCCTTCACCGTGCCCGGCTTTGGAATGGGCCGTCCTTCCACCCGGTAGAGATCGAGTGCACCTTCGATCGCCTCGCGAGCCTTGGCCGCCGCTTCCTCGCGGGTGGCGGCGTAGGTCATCGCTTCGGGAATGTCCGGGCACAAGGCGTAGACGGTTCCGAAGCCGTCGTCGGCCAGGATGACCGGATAGGAAAGTAGCACCAGGGATCACTCCGAATTGGGTCCATGCTCTGAGCCCCCGTGCCTTAGAAGCAGTGAAACACACCATATCGTATATGACCGGTATCGCGGCGGGCGGCCGCGCCCTGAATCTGGTGGCCCGGATTTTTCATTCGAAAGCCCGAAGTGTCACCCTCCCGTGCAGCACCGGCGCTCGACTCCGACGCATTTCTCTGTCTGCCCGGCCGCAGCGGCGCGGCGATCCTGGCGTTTCCGTGCGAGGCAAGTCCGCTCGGCGCCGTCATCGGATGGCCGGGCGCGTCGCATCGCGAGCACGTACCGCTGGAAGCGGCGATCAAGCGTCGGCCTTGCTGCTGCAGGCGTCTCGCACCGCGCTGATTTCCGGTGCCGGGTTGCGCGCGTCGGCAAACCGGCTCACCTTGTCCGAACGGGGAGAGGCGATGGCATATGTGAACGAGGCGGCAGCGGGCGGCGACAAGGAACCGCGGACGGAGCGCGGCCGCAAGACCCTGCGGCGCCTGATCGAAGCCGCCGCCGCCGAATTCGGCGATCGCGGCTTCCACGAGGCGGCGATCACCGGCATCACGCAGCGCGCCGGAGTCGCGCTCGGCACCTTCTACACCTATTTCGAAAGCAAGGAGGAGGTGTTCCGCGCGCTCGTGCGCGACATGAGCCGGGCCACCCGAGCCCATGTCGCGGAGGCGGTCAAAGGCGCCCCCGATCGCCTCGCCGCCGAGCGGATCGGCCTGGAAGCGTTCATCGCCTTCGTCCGCCAGCACCCCGAGCTCTACCGGATCATCGAGGAAGCGCAGTTCGTCGCCCAGGACGTCTATCGCGAACATTATCGCAGCTTTGCCGACGCCTATGTCCGCAATCTCGCCGGCGCGCGCGACCGCGGCGAGATCGCCGACGGACTGGACGAGCCGCGCGCATGGGCGCTGATCGGAATGAGCGTGTTCCTCGGCATGCGCTATGGCCTGTGGGACGAGGACCTCTCCCCCGCCGAGGTCGCCGACACGGCGATCGCACTCGTCTCAGAGGGGCTGCGCAAGCGTTGAGCATGCGCGCCGATCGTGCCGCGATGGGATTGCCGCGCCCGTCGCGGTTGAAGAGGGGGCCTCCCGCCCCTAATTGCGACCGTTCATGAAGCTCACCACCCTTCCCAGCGGCCTGCGAGTCGCCAGCCGCCAGATGCCCGGCATCGAGACTGCCGCCGTCGGCCTCTATGCGGAGACCGGCTCGCGCTACGAGGCGGCGCCGCTCAACGGCATCGCCCATCTGTTCGAGCATATGGTGTTCAAGGGCGCCGGCGGCCGCTCCGCCCGTGACATCAGCGAGGCGATCGAGGATGTCGGCGGCGATCTCAACGCCTCTACCGATCGCGAGACGACCAATTTCACGGCCTCCGTCATGGCCGAGCACATTCCGCTCGGCGTCGAGCTGATCGCCGATCTCGTCCAGCGCCCGCACTTCAACGCCGACGAGCTGGAACGGGAGAAGGACGTCGTCCTGCAGGAACTGGGCGAAGCGCGCGATACGCCCAACGACATCATCTTCGATGATCTCCAGTCCGCTGCCTTCGCCGATCAGGCGCTCGGCCGTTCGGTGCTCGGTACGGAGGAGAGCATCGAGGCCATCACCGTCGAGGATCTCGAGGCATGGCGGAGCGATCATTATCGCGCCGGCAGTCTCACCCTCGTCGCCGCCGGCAAGGTCGATCACGAACGGCTGGTCGAGCTTGCGTCGACCCATTTCGCGGCCCTCGCTACCGGCTGCAGCGACACGCCCGAGCCGGCGCGCTTCACCGGCGGCGACCGGGTCGGCCGCACAACGTCGGATCAGGCCCATCTCGCTCTGGGCTTTGGGGCGCCGGGGCAGAGCGACGCCGATTATTATGCCGCGCGCCTGTTCAGCGACGCCGTCGGCGGCGGCATGTCGTCGCGCCTTTTCCAGCAATTGCGCGAGGAACGCGGGCTCGCTTACTCGGTCTATTCGATGCTTCAGCCCTGGGCCGATACCGGCCTGTTCTCGATCTACGCCGCGACCGCGCGCCGCCAGTCCGCCGCCGCGGCGCAATTGATCGAGGAGGTCCTCGCCGACGCCGCCGAGACGATCACCGAGCGCGAGCTGATGCGGGTGCGCACCCAGGCCAAGGCCGGCCTGCTGATGTCGCTCGAAAGCCCTTGGGGGCAGGCCCATTACGTCGCCCGCCAGATCCAGACCTACGGGCGGCTGGTGGAGCCGTCCGAAGTGATCGCCGATGTCGAGAAGGTGGATCTCGAGCGGATCCGCGAAGCCGGGCGCAAGATGCTGTCCGGCGCCCGGGCCCGCGCGACGATCGGCTTCCCCGCCGTGCGCGCCGCCTGACCGCGGCTTCCCCGATGACCCTGTCGACCCTCGTCGCGGAGCCGTGGAGCGATTACGGGCTGATGGATAGCGGCAACGGCCGCAAGCTCGAACGCTACGGCCCCTACAGCTTCATCCGTCCGGAGCCGCAGGCGATGTGGGCGCCCGCGCTCGACGCCTGGGACGCCGACGGCGAATTCATCCCCGGATCGGATGAGGAGGGCGGCGGCCGCTGGCAATTCGCCCGGCCGGTGCCGCAGGGCGGCTGGGACATGGGCTGGGAGGACGTGCGGTTCCGTAGCCAGTGCACGCCCTTCCGCCATCTCGCCTTCTTCCCCGACATGGCGCCGCAATGGGCGTGGATGCGCGAGCGCCTGAGCGATGGGTCCGAGGCGATGAACCTGTTCGGCTATACCGGGGTCGGCACGCTGGCGATGGCCGCCGCCGGCGCGCGCCTCACCCATGTCGATGCATCGAAGAAGTCGGTCGAGGCGGGCAAGGAGAATGCCCGCCTGTCCGGCTTCGCCGAACGGCCGATCCGCTGGATGATCGACGACGCGGCCAAATTCACGGCCCGCGAAGTGCGCCGCGGCCGCCGCTACGACGGCATCATCCTCGATCCGCCGAAATATGGCCGCGGCCCGACCGGCGAGATCTGGCGGCTCGAGGAGGGGCTTCCCGGCCTGATCGCCGATTGCCGCAAGTTGCTCGACGCCGACAGCCGCTTCCTCGTCCTCACCGTCTATGCGGTTCGGATGTCGGCTCTGGCGATCGGCGAATTGCTCAATCAGGCGCTTGGCGATCTCGGCGGCCGCGTCGAATGCGGCGACATGGCCGTCCGCGAGGAAGCGCGCGGCCTGCTGCTGCCCACCGCGATCTTCGCCCGCTGGAGCCGCGACTGACCCCCTCATCCTCCCGAGGAGCTTCGCTCCTCCCGAGGAGCTTCGCTCAGAGGAACGAGAAAGCTAATCCCGTCCCGCCCGCATCGCCGCTCCGGCCGCGAACGGAGCGATCGCCACCAGTAGCAGCGACACCGCGCCCAGCAGCTTGACCGCGCCGCCGCCGCCGCCCGGTTCGACCATCGCCGCCCCGAAGATCAGGATCGGCACCGCCAGCGGGAGGATCAGCAGGCCGGCAAGCGCCCCGGTCCCGCGCAGCCCTGCGGTGAGCGCGGCGACGATGACGGTCAGCGCCGCCAGGCCTGGCGTTCCCGCCGCGAGGCCGATCTCCAGCCGCCACAGGATGTCGCCGGGCAGCTTCATCAGGGCGGCGGCGGGAAAGGCGGCGATCATCAGCGGCGGCCCGAAGCTCAGCCAATGGCCGGCAAGTTTGGCGAAGGCGACGCTCTCGTCGCCGATGCCGCGAACCGCGAGCTGGTCGAGCAGGCCGGCCGCGCGGTCCGGCTCGACCAGCCGCTCGACGGGCAGCAAAGCCGCGAGCAGCGCCGCCATCCACAAGGCGCCGCCGCCGGTGCGCGCGAGTAACGGCGCGTCGGGGCCGACCGCGAATGGAAACAGAGCCGCCACGAGCAGGAAGAAGATCGGGGGCAGCAGCGCGTTGCCGGCAGTGAGCGCGAGACGCAGCTCGCGCAGGATCAGCGCGATCATGCCAGCGCCACCCTCCGCGCCTCGTCGAGCCCGAGCAGCTGATGCGATGCCGCGAGGATCGCGCCGCCCGTAGCCCGGTGCGAGGCCATTGCGGCGGCGAGGCGCTCCAGTCCCTCGGCGTCGAGGCCGTTGCCGGGCTCGTCGAGCAACCACAAAGGTGCACCCGTCGCAATCACCCGCGCCAGCACCGCGCGCTTGCGCTGCCCGGTCGACAGCATGCGCACCGGCACCGGCGCCAGCCGCTCCAGCCCCATCGCCCGCATCCCCGCGGCGGCATCGCCGCCGTCGAGCCGTGCCCAGAAACCAAGTGCCTGCGCCAGCGGCTGCCGCGGATCGAGCGCCAGGCCTTCATCGGCGAGCGCCGCCGCGCCGGACCGTTCGACCGTTCCGGACGTGGCGCGCAGCAGGCCCGCGGAGAGCCGGATCAGGCTCGATTTGCCGACGCCATTGGGTCCGGTGAGGAGCACCGCCTCGCCGGCTGCGAGGGTGAGGTCCAGGCCTTCGAACAGCAGCCGGCCGCCGCGGATCAGCGCCACGCCGTCCAGCTTCAGCAGCGGCCGTTCGCTCACTCGGCGTCGTCCTCGATCGCGTGCATGTCGTCGTCCGAGAGGCCGAAATGGTGGCCGACCTCGTGGACGATGACGTGGGTGATCAGCGCCTCGAGCGAGACCCCGGTCTCCACCCATTCGTCGAGCAAGGGCCGCCGGTAGAGGTGGATGATCGGCATCAGCTCGCCCGGCGCCATCTGCTCCTGCTGCCCGACGGGACGCCCGCTGTAGAGCCCGGTCAGTTCGAACGGATCCTCGATTCCGAATTCCGCGAGCACGTCCTCGGCCGCGAAATCCTCCACCCGCACGACCACGCCGCCGAGCAGATCGCGAAACTGGGCGGGCAGCCGCGCCATCGCCTCATCCGCAAGTGCCTCGAACAGCGCCGCATCGGGGGCAAAGGTCTCGCCCGTTGGACGCTCGTTCGTTTGACGCTCGCGCGCCCCCGCTTGTCGCTCGCTTGTTTGACGCTCGCTCATGGCACGTCCCATAAGGCCCAAGCACTGGCCGCGCCAGCGAGGGGCGCAATGGAGGGTGGAATGCTGCTGACCGACGGGATCCGAGAGGAACGCCTCAAAGCGCTCGCGGGCTGGACCTATGATCCGGATGTCCGTGCCATTCGGCGCAGCTTCCGCTTCGCGGATTTCGCCGAGGCCTTCGCGTTCATGACCCGCGTCGCCTTGCTCGCCGAGAAAGCCGATCATCACCCGGAGTGGACGAACGTCTGGAGCAGGGTGGATATCGCCCTCACCACCCACGACGCCGGCGGCGTCACCGAACGCGACATTGCGCTTGCCGCCGCGATCGACGCCATCGCCGCCTGACCCCTCATCCAGCCTGCCGATGCGCATGGCGATTACGCAAAACCACGCGCTTGCCCTTTGCGCGATCGCCCACTAGAGGGCCTTCGTTCCAGAGCATGCGGAGCGGTGGCCGAGTGGTCGAAGGCGCTCGCCTGGAAAGTGAGTATACGTCAAAAGCGTATCGAGGGTTCGAATCCCTCCCGCTCCGCCACTAAAAAAGGCTCCCGTTCAGGGGGCCTTTTTTAGTGGCGAAGCGGGAGGTGTTGAAGAGCCCTCCAGGGTTCGGAGTCGGAGCCGCGCAGCGGCGGAGACGGGCGAGCTTGTCGAGCCCAATCCCTCCCGGAACGGGAGGTGTTGAGAGCCCTTCCGGTTCGGAGTTGGAGCCGCACAGGCGGCGGAGACGGGCGAGCTCGTCGAGCCCAATCCTCCCGCTCGCTTACGCCGCGGAGCGCCAATCTTCGCTTTGCCGGCCGATCGCCGCCGGAACCTCGCCCGCCGGCATCGGGCGGCCGTAAAGGTAGCCTTGGCCGATGTGGCAGCCGAGCGCGGCGAGGACGTCGTGCTGGGCGCGGGTCTCGATCCCTTCAGCGACCACCTGTTTGCGGAGGCTCCTTCCGAGCCCGATCACGGCGTCCACGATGGCGCCGTCATTCTCGTCCCGCTGCAGATCCTTGACGAACGATCGGTCGATCTTGATCACGTCGACGGGGAAGCGCTTGAGGTGGGACAGCGAGGCGTAGCCGGTCCCGAAATCGTCGAGTGCGATGCTGATGCCGCCAGATGCGAGCGCATTCAACGCCCGTTCGACATATTCGGCGCCCCGTCCAAGGAACACGCTTTCGGTGACCTCGACCTGCATGTCGCCCGGCTGCAGACCATGATGACGGAGCCGTCCGAGCAGCCGCTCGGCAAAGTCGTCGTGCCGGAATTCGGCGGCGGACGCATTCAGCGCGACATGGCCGAAGGCGATGCTGCGCGCACGCCAGGCGCCGATGTCCCGCATCACTTGATCGATCATCCGCTCGCTCAGCTCGACCGCGAGCACGGGATCCTCGAAGCAGGCGGCGATCGTGTCCGGTGTGCGAATCCGGCCGGCCCGGTCGCGCCAGCGCAGCAGCGCCTCGAAGCCGGCGAACAGCCCGGTCTGAAGATCGACCTTGGGCTGGTAGAAGGGGACGACGAGATTTTCGTCGATCGCATGTTTGCCGGTCTTGAGCATGACGCTGCGCTGATGAAAGGCATCGCGCAAGGCGGGTTCGAACGTCCTCAGCGTTCCGCCGCCCATCGCCTTGGCGGCGTAGAGCGCGAGATCGGCGCTTTTGAGCAATTCGCTCTTGGAAGCGCCGTGATCGGGGAAGAGCGCCGCGCCGATGCTGGCGCGGCATTCGAGCAGAGTCCCGTCGTGGAGGAAGGGCAGCCGCATCGCCGCGGCGAGCTGCTTCGCGAATTCGAGGAGCTCGGCCTCGCTTGTAACATCCGGCAGGATGACCGCGAACTCGTCGCCGCCGAGCCGCGCGACCATGTCGCGGGGGCCGGTGATGGCGCGCAGATGCGCGGCGAGGGTAACCAGCAAGGCATCGCCGGCATCGTGGCCGAGCGTGTCGTTGGTCCGCTTGAAGTCGTCTACGTCGAGCAGCAGGAGGGCGAAGGGACGGCCAAAACTATCGCCCGCTTCCCCGGCGACTTCGCGGTCCAGCCGCTGCTGAAGCAGTGCGCGATTGGGGAGACCGGTGAGGGCGTCGTGGCCCGCCGACCAGCGGGCCTGCTGCTCGGCGCGCTTCTGATCGCTGATGTCGCGCGCGGTTACGAGCAGCCGTGGCAGCGTCGGCGCGGTGTCCACCGGCGTGACGATCACGTCCCAATAGCGTGCCGCCGGATGCTCCACCGTGAAGCGGATTTTCTCACCAGCCGGCAGCGCCCGGGCGGCCGCGCGCCAGGCGCTCCGACGCACCTGATAGGTCGCCAGATCGGACCAATGCGCGCCGAGCGGCGAACGCCGCCCGGGGACGCCGAGCGCCGCTTCGGCGACGTCGTTGCAGAACGTCACGCGCCCGCTGCCGTCGAGCAGCAGCAGCGCGTCGGGTGCCGCGACCAGCAGGCGCGAGGCGAAATCGCGTGCGGAGGCGGCCTCCTCGACTGCGAGCACCTGCTCGTGGATATCGGTGCACGTGCCGTACCAGCGGCGGATCGCCCCGGTCTCGTCCCGCTCCGGTAGCGCCCGGCTCAACACCCAGCGAAACTCGCCCGATCGGTGGATCAGGCGGTAGCGGGCCTGGTAGGGCGCCCCGGACTCGAGACTCCGCGTCCACATGTCGCGTGCATCTTCGCGATCGTCCGGGTGGAGGAGATCGAGCCGAAGGATGCTTTCGTCATCGGCCAGGCGCCCGGTGAAATCGACCCATCGCTCGTTGTAGAAGGCTTCGCGCCCGTCCGGCGACACCGACCACGCCATCTGGGGAATGGTGTCGAGCATCTTGCGCCACTGGGCGGAGACCGTGCGCTCGAGATCCTCGGCCTGCTTGGCCGCGGTGACGTCGCTGATGATCCCTTCCAGGAAGATCGGCTGGTCGTCGGCATCGCGCACCGCATGGCCCTGCTCGGCAACCCAGCGCAGCGTGCCGTCGCGGTGCCGGATCGGATAGGTGATCGCAAAGCGGGTGCGGGCTTCGAGCGCCTGGTCGACCGCCGCTTCGACGTCCGGAAGATGCTCCGGTAGGATGAGATTCGCCCAGCCGCTTCCGTCGAGGCTCTCGCGGTCATAGCCGGTCAGCGCCTCGCCGCCTTCGCTCAGAAACGAGAAGCGCCAGGGCGCGCGAAGCTCGCTGCGATAGAAAAGTCCGTTCAGGCAGGTGAGGATGCTGTGAAAGGAACGCGCATCGTCGCGTTCGCCGAGGATGGCCGTGAACGTGTCCGCCGTCATGGTCGCAAGATGTCCCCCGCCGTGAGCGCCCCGGCGCGCGCCAACCTGGCCATAACCCCGGTTAAGCTGCGAAGCCTCTACCGTGTGGTTACGTAATCCTACGATAGGCCTGGAAAGCAGGCCGACGACATTGCGGTTCAGGCTGTCCGCAGCGTCTCCAGGAAGTGGATCGTGGCGCGTTCCAGGTGGCTTGCGCTCTCGTTCAATCTTTCGGCGGAGCCGTTGACGAGATCCGCCAGCCGCTCCGCCGAGTGGGCCGTCGCGGCAACCTCTTCGACCTCGCTGGCTATGGCGGCGGCGCTCGCGGCCGCTTCCGCAGCGCTTGCATTCAGCCGCTGGGTCGTCTCCTGCTGCTCGGCAACGGCTGCACGGATGATCTCCGCGGCGGCGCCGAGCTGGTCCACGACTCCGACGATCTCTACGAGCGCCTGTTCGACGTTCGAGGCACCGGCGCCGACGCTCCCGACAAGGTCCCTGATCTCGGCCGTGGCATGGCGCGACTGGTTCGCCAATTGCTTCACCTCCGACGCCACCACGGCGAAGCCCGCGCCTGCCGAGCCCGCCCGGGCTGCCTCGATCGCCGCATTCAGCGCAAGGAGATTGGTGTTCTTGGCGACCGTGGCGATCTGCTCGGCAAAGCTGTCGATATCGTTGACCCGCTCCGACAGATCATGAAGCGCAGTTTCGCCCGCCGACGTTCGGGCGTGGGCGCCGAGGCTGAGCCGCGTCTGGTGGCCGGCATTGGCCGCGATCTGCTCGATCGATCTGGCGAGGCTCGTCGATCGCTCGGCCATGTCGCGAACCGCTAGCGACGACTGACCCGCGCCGGCGGCGACGCTGGCAGCCTTGCGCTGGCCCTGCCGTGCAAGATCGACGAGCGTGCCCGCAGTGTTCTGGAGCTCGCCGGCCGCCGATCCGACTGCCCTGACGATGCCCGATACCGAAGTCTCGAACTCCGCGGCGATGCGCCGCATGTCCGCTGCGCGCGCGGCTTCGGCGATGCGTTGGCCGTCTTCCCGGCGCTTGCGCTCCGCCGCGGCGACGGCCTCCGATGCCTGTGCGCGGGCAAGGGCGGCCTCGGCGTTGCGCCGTGCCTCGGCAGCGCTCTCCGCCAGCCGCTCGCTGCGCGCCCGGCTTTCCACCTGGCTGGCGACGAGCATGCCGAGGCGGGAGGTGACCTGGGCGAGAACCAGGAACTGGAGAGCGACGGCGAGGGCGTGGACGAGGATGCGGCCGACAGCGCCGGACCCGGTGAACGCCCATTCGGGCGAGAATAGCGACGCGAGGACATGATGAACGGCGACGATGATCGAGGCGACTCCGATCGGGCGCCAGTCGCAGAGCAACGTGAGGGCGGCCAGGCACACGAAGAAGTACATGTGCATGTCCATCTGCCATGCGCTTCCCCGCAGCAGGAACACCAATATGGCCGGCTGCAGCGCGGCCATGACGCCGACGCCGATCCGCGATTCGCCGTCATATTTGTTCTGCAACGCGTCGCGGCAGACCGGAATGTTGATCAGGGCGGAGACGATCAGCGCCACATGCCCGTCGGCCAGGCCGAAGAGGGGGATGATCAACGCGAAAACCGCCGTGCACAGGCAGCCGCAGAGCGCCAGCAGGCGCACGCCGCGGCGGCGGAGATCGTCGAGCTCAGCCACGCGCCGGACTTCCCGCCAACGGACTGCACCCAGAAGCGCGCGCCGCCACGATGATCACCGAGCGGCTCGCCAGAGCCTGTGCGACATCGCTGCGGCGTCCTTCGACGATGATGGAGCCGGGCAGCGGACCGGTGTCGATGATGCGCGCACCTCCGCCGATCGCGTTCCGCACCAGCAGGCCCGCCGAGTCCGCCGAGAGCGGCACGAGCAGCAATCGCCCGGTCGCCGGCGGCCAGCCGATCAGCACCGCAAGCGCCGTGATCGGGATGAGGTGTTTGCCCGTACGCGCGGCACGGAGGCGGAACGTGGTGGGGAGACGGCGCATCGCGCCGCCCCTAGCCAGGGGATGGTGAAGACGAAGTTAAGCTTGATCGTTCAGGGACCGGGCGATCCGGCGATCAAGAGGGCGCGGATCCGCGTTTCGTGATCGGACGAACGCATTCCGCGCCAGTCAACATGCGGAAAACCAAAGGGAAAGCAAATCCAGTTGTGGTACGGCGAACTGGAATCTGGTCTCAGCACGACGCGTAGCACTTTGACCATGTTGCCGGATCGTCCGTGATAACCTAAACGATCTTCACCATCAGCTTCTCGGGGGGGAAGACGTTTTGCACGCCGATCTGGAGCGCCGCTCGGGCGCTCGAATAGCCACGCGGATGAAGGCCGGCTTCCGGCCTCTGGGCGCGTCCGCCTGGCGGGTGGACGTTCTCGATCTCTGCGAGACGGGGTGCGCCGTGACTCCTGCCTATCACCCGAAGATCGACGAGATCGTCTGGATTCGCTTCCCAGGCCTCGAAAGCTGGGAGGCAAGGATCCGGTGGGTGGCAGGCGACAAGGCCGGGCTCGAATTCGAGCGTCCGCTCCATGCCGCCGTTCTTGCCAACCTGCTCAGCCAGGCGTCCCCGGGGTGAGTGCGAAGGGAGCGAGCGCCGAATGCGGCACCCGCTCCCCTGACGATCTGCCGGACAAGCCGGGCAACCGGCCCGCGCCTGTTGCTCAGGCCGCCTGCTTCCAGGTCGGCTCGAGGGCATTGTGGGGCGGGCAGGGGGCGACATCGCCCTGGGGCAATCCGCCGAGTTCGTTGGCGAAACCGTGATTGACGTCGCGGTGATGGGCTTCGTCGGCACGCACGACCAGAACGACGTCGCGGAGGGTCGCCGTGTCCGGCAGATTCCAGTAGCGCCTGGCGATCGCCGGCGCCGGAACGTTGTCGGATCGGCCTTCGTCGATCTCGGCGAGGTAATGGGTGTAGCTGATCACCGCTTCCTCCTCGAAATAGCCGACGACGCGGTGCGCGGTCTTGGCGCTGACCAAATAGAGGGCGAAGAAGCAGAGATAGAAGACCCACTGCACGCCGATGATGACCGCGCGCTCGAACAGGGTCGGCTTGGAAATCTCGATGAACGTCATAAGGTGCATGCGCTCATTCTCGGCCTCGTCCATCAAGGTCTTGATCCAGCCCTTGTCGTCGCACATCCGGCGCAGGCAGGCGAGATGGTTGATCGTCGCGCCGACCATGCCGGGAACTGCGGCGACCGTCTCGAGCACGACCGCGCGGTGGCCGTAGCGCTCGGCGAAGAAGGTATCGGCGCACCAGCGCAGCGCCTTGGTGAAGCCGTAGGCAATGCGGTCGGAGAGGCCGGCGGGACGATGGTGGACGGCAAGGTCAACGAACGGGGCGGTCATCGGGAAACTCCTGCTTCATCAGTCTTGATCGATGGAGCGGAGGTACGCCGAAGATTCAGGGGCGGGTATGAGGAATATCCCGTAGACAAAGTGTCCGACGACCGGTCGGGCACGAGGCTGATCGAGGTGTCCCAGGTCGGCTACCGAACCCTGCGGTTTCGCAAGGCAGATCTAGGCCTGGAACAGCGTCCCCAACTTGGCAACCAGTTCGGTTTCCCTCTGCACGGACATCTTCGTGAAGACGGCTTTGAGCTGGAACTTCACGGTATCGATCGAGACGCCGCGGATCTCCGCGATCTCGGCCCGGGAGCGTCCTTGACTCAGCAGCGACGCAACCCCTGCTTCGGATTCCGTCAACCGGAAGTCGGCGCGCAGCACGCTGGAAACCATCGATGGGTCATTGGCGCCGCCCCGGATCACCAGCATGTAGCGCGGCGCGACGTCGAGCGATCCGGTCATTCTCGGGATCCTGATCAGCTCGATCATCAACGGTATCTCGCCCGGTCTGCCGTGCAGGACGCGGCGGCTGCTCAAAGCGGTGAGATCATGCTCATCGGCGGTGATCAGTCCATCGATCAGGGTGCCGAGCGCACGATCGTCCGCAGGATCGCTCGCCGCCAGCATTCCATCCTGAACGCGGAGCCGGCCGGACCGAATGAACGGCTCCGCGCCCGCGCTCACCTCAACGATCTGCCCACGGGCGTTCAGGAAGATGGCGGGGGTGCCGACGGCGTCCAGCGTGCCGCGCAGGATTGCGGCTTGTCTCGCTTCACTCCGCCTCTGCATCTGAACCGCACGTTCGACGGCCGGCAAAAGCCGCGCAAGGGATCCGCGATCCTCCTCCGGGCTGACGCCATCCTTGCGCGATCGAAGGATGGCCAGGCCGATCAGGTTGGAACCTTCCTGGCAGATGATCGCCTGAAAGCCCAAGGGGATGTCGAGCCGATCGACGAACGCCTCGTACGCCTCCAGACGGGGCGTTCGGGGCACGCGGGCATAATCGCGCTCGTCGACGATCTGGAATCGCTTCGCCCCTTGTGAAGCGTGCACCCTGTAGTTGCGATCGGGTAAGGCAAAGCGTTCGCGAACGAATTCCGAGCGAACGTCCTCGGTCATCAGCGAGCCGATATTGAACGGCACGGCTCCTCCTCCGATCCCGATCAGGTGCGCGGTCGACGAATGGAGGTGCGACGCCAACGCATCGAGAGCGCCGATCCACTGCCCCGGATCGAGCGCGGCTTCCTCGAGCTTGCGAAGCACGCGATCTTCCGAATTTGTCACGTGTTTAGAAACGTTTTGCCCCCTCAGACGAGATTAGCGCTACCCGCATTGCGCGGCAAGATGCAGTTCGCTCGTCGCACACCGGCGATTCAGCAGCGCCAATGGCATCCCACCCGATCGGGTAATATCAATTTGCAAAGGCTTGTTTAATCGGCATGGTCGAGAGGGGGGGTGTGTGGCGCGCGGCGCTGCGCATCGATGCGTGGGGCACCCTTCGGACGTGTGAATACGAAACGAGGGGCTTTTCATGAAGAATCTTTCCTACAAGGCGTCGCTGCGCGCGACGGCCGCCGTCACCGTGACGGCGACCGCGATGTTCGCGGCCGCTCCGGCGAGCGCGGCCTGCACCACCGACGCGAGCGTGGTGACCTGCGAGGGCGCGGGCAATTCGTCAGGATCCATCAATTCCGGCCTCCAGTCGGTGACGACGTCGAACCTTTCGCTCATCATCGGGAACGCAGGCGCGGCGCCGGCCGTCGTTCGCGGAGGTTCTTTCAACATCGGCGTTTCCGCCACGGCGAGCGAACGCAGCGGCATCGTGAACTACACCAATGACGGCCAGGTCGGCACGCCGGATGCCCGCGTCGGCATCTTCTACCAGGGTGCCGGCGCGACAGCCAGTTCGAACACCATCGGGATGTCGAACACGGGCACGGTGACCGGAACCGTGGAGATCTTCAACGTCGGTGGCAATCTGAACCTCACCAGCCCCGGTTCCATAGGCGGCAGCGTCGTGCTCCAGGCGCACGGCGTCGTTACGGCCGAGATTGGCGGCAATGTGGGAGCGCCGGCCAGCGGCAGCATGGCGGCGGCTCCGGCTGACGTGAGCGCATGGGGCCGCAGCGGCGCTTCCCTCTCGATCGGCGCTCTCGCCGGCAATGTGTTCGCGAGCGGCGGAGACTCGTTGTCGACCGCCAGTGGACCGACCACCGTCATTGTGGACGGGGTTTCGTCCACGACCAGTTCGTCGAGCTGGACCTACAATGCCGGGGACGCGATGACGCGCGTCACGGCGGGCGGCATCGTTGGCAGCGTCTATGCAAATTCATACCGCGGCAATGCGGCAGTTGTGATGGATGGCACTGCCGGTACTGCCGCTAACCCTGCCTTCATCCAAGCCACCGGCAGCGCTGACGAAGTTACGATCCTGACACGCTCCACCTCGACCCTGGCCACGGGCGCGAGCACCTTCGAACAAGTGTCGACCCGGACGATGGTCGGCGGAGCGGCGGAGATCGAGATCGGCGGAAGTGCCATCGCATACGTGAGTGCGCAAGGCGTGACCGGCGCACGCGCGACGATCGGCGGCGATATGCAGCGGGGTTCTGCGTCTGGTTCCGGCGGCGTGGGCGTCAGTGCATTGCAAGATGAGAGCACGACACGCTCTTTCTCGTCGTCGACTCCGACTGCGGACGGGTCCGTCGCTATTTCAGGATATACTTCCAGCGAGAGCCGGACTGGGGGTGAAGCCCGGATCGTGATCCAGGAAGGTGGAAGCGTCGCCAGCTATGCATCCGCAGGCGGGGCTGCCGGCTCGGCCGTGATCGTCAACGGCGCCTTGGGAAACCAAGCCATCCTTGCGACTGCGACGTCAGAGTCGATTGCGGTGAGTCGCCAGCAGAGCGAAACGAACCGCACCACCATCTCAGCGGCAGGCACCACCACCGAGCGCGAGTTTCTGGATGCGGTGTCTTCCATCGGGGGGATTGCCGAGATCGCCGTCGGTGAGCCGGGCAGCGTCACCCGCTCGCTGAACGCCACAGGGGATAAGGGCGCCAAGGTGACAGTCGCTGGCGCGGCTGGTACGTCCGCTTCTTCTTCCAGAATCGAAGCGACATCGACTGCCATCGATCGCACCAGTCGCGATTTCTCGTCATTTTCGCTGCTGAACGGGGGCGGCGCAGCTTCGGTTACCGAGTATAGCTCCAGCGGAGTCGCCTCGGGTGGCGAGGCGGCAATTGCGATCGAGGAGGGCGCAAGCTTCACTGGTTCCGTCGCCGCAACCGGCCACGCGGGCGCGAAGGTGATCGTGGATGGCACCGCCGGCGATGCAGGCGCCTACACCACCATCACTGCCGCCTCCTACGGCTTCAATACTGCCTCGGCGGGCACCACCACCTCGTCACCGACCGAGTACCGCACTGCGAACAGCAGCAGCAGCGAAGCAGTTGGAGGATCCGCCTCGGTCGAGGTCGGCGGAACCGTTTTCGGGAATGTCGATGCAACCGGCCACGCCAGCGCGAACGTGAAGATTGCCGGAAACGTTCTTGGCAGAAAAACCTGGTGGGGCGGCCTTGATGGCGGCGCGGTGTCCGCCACTTCTCTGGCGGCAGACACCAGCAGCAGCTCTTCTTCGCTGACCGACGCGAGCGGCTCGAGCAGCGAAAGCGCCTCGATGTCCGTGTCCGTCGGCGGAGCGGCCGCGATCGAGATCGGCGAAGGCGCCCTGGTTGAAGGCGCAGCATACGCCCAGGGCAATGCGGGTGCGTCGGTTGTGGTCGACGGTGCCGTTGGAACCGCGGATACGGCTTCGGGCGTGCGCGCGGTTGCGGGTGGGGTCGAAACCGAAAGCGCCTCTACCTCCCAGACCACCGGCACGTACGGCAGCGAGAGGTACGTTTCCGAGACGTCCAGCCGCGCTTCGACAACCGTCACCGGTGGTCCGGCGTCCATCATCTTGGGCACTACCGGCAGCGTTGCCGGAAATGTTCAGGCCGAAGCCGGTGCCGGAGCCAGGATCGTCGTCAGCGGCACCGCTGGCCGCGATGGCCCTGCGGCCTTGGTAACCGCCACCTCCAGCGCCTCGAACAGCAAATCGAATAATGCGTCGACGACAATTTATTCCGTCTACAATCCGATCGGCAGTTCGTATTTGAACGAGAGCGCCGTGCAAGCGGCTGGCGGCTTGGCGGAGATCGAAGTCGCGAGCACCGGAGTCGTGAGCGGCGTCGTGCGCGCGAGCGGCGATGGCGGGGCGACTGCGATCATCGCTGGCAAGGTGCTTCGCAGCGCTCCTGCGTGGGAGAGCGGCGTATGGGCATCGTCTCTCGCCCAAGATCGCACCACGCGAACGGACTCCGAATACGGTTCGAATGGATCCCGTTATGAGGATTTGTCCACTTCCGCCTCCGTTGGCGGCAACGCTGCGGTTGAAATCGCCGAAGGTGCGGTCGTAGAAGGCCGGGTCGGCGCCGAAGCCAATTCGGACGCGTCGGTGGTCGTCAACGGCGCGGTCGGACTGTCGGGATTCACCTCGGGCGTGATCGCCTCCGCCCACGGCGCGAGCAGCGAATATGAAAATATCCGTCGAACCTCCTACGGCAGCGTCGCTGGCGATACGGTCTACGAAGAGGTAACCCGCGATTCCACAACCGCGACGGGTGGGGCTGCGAGCGTCACCATCGCGTCCACCGGCACGACCATCGGCGAAGTCAGGGCAAGCGGAGACGCCGCGGCCAAGGTCGTCATCGACGGCAGCGTCGATAATAGCGACTATTTTTCCCCGGTCAGCGTCCAATCGGAGGCGACGAACACCAGTCGAAACATCCGCTCTCTGACCAGGTATTCCGGCAATTCCCGTACCACCTACGAATATACAAATGAAGTCGTGACGACTTCAGTCGGCGGTCTCGCCGAGGTGGTCATCGGAAGCGCTGGTTCCCTGATGGGTCGGCTGGAAGTGTCCGGAGATGCTGGCGCAACTGCATCGATCGCCGGCATGGTCGGAAACGCCGAAGATCCGTACAACGTCACCGTAATCTCCACGACGACCGATCGGGCGACGAAGGAGGTGTCCGGCGGCAATGACGTGACCGGAATTTCGAGCAGCTCGTCGCTGTCGACCACCACCGCCTCCGGCGGTCTCGCCACGGTGTCAATCGCAGGCACCGCGCATGTCTTTGGTGATGTATATGCCGCCGGCGATGCCGGGGCGACTCTCACGATGGAAGCAGGCAGCGTCCTCGGAGGGCAACTCACGGTTGCCTCCTACGCTCAGGCATATGAAGACGGCAGGGCAAGCACGGTCGAACAGACCGGCTCGGGTACGTTCACGCGCACCCAGACGCGCGAATACGACAGCCGCGACACCGGTGGTGCCGTAACCCTTGCAATCGGCGGTACGGTCGGAGGCTCCATCGAAGCATCCAGCAACGCCGGGAACGTCGCAGTCGCTCTTACCGGCACGGCAGGGGGCGGCGTCGGCGTCTTCTCCAGCGGTGGCACCTATCAACAGAGCTACGTCGACAATTTCGGCGGCAGCAACGGCTACACCTTCGTCGGTTCGTCCTCTCAGCAATCCTTGCGGTCCACCGGCGGAACGGCCACCCTCCAAATCGACAGCAACGCAGGACTTCGCGCCGCTGGCGCAGACGCTGTCGCGGAAGGATCGATCGAGGTGGTCGGCGTTGGCGGATCAGCGTTGACCATCGCTGCCGGAAGTCGTGTGCTGACGTCGAATGACGGCGAAATCTCGGTCGGCAACGTATTCACCGACTACACCTACACGGCGAATGGAACCGCCGATGATGGTTCGGTCAGGACACTGGACGCGATGGTGGCCGGAGGTCCGGCGAGTCTCACCAATGCGGGTGCGATCGGTGCGGCGACTGACCAATCGGACGGCTACGTTGATAACCCCGTCGATGTCCAGATCTCCAGTATCGCCAACGCTTCGGCGGTGAACAGCGGACAGATTTACGGCGATGTCGGCGTCGTTGGCCTGTATTCCGCGCAAGACTGGACAGATACGGTTACATGGGATGCCGCTCAGGGGTCGATCAGCAACCGAAGCGTGACGCGGGTCTATACGCCCGCTGGGGGAACGGCGACGCTTACCAACAGCGGCCTGATCGCTGGTGACGTCGAGCTCGCCGCGGCCACTGCAACGGCAACCAACAGCGGAGTGATCCGCGGAACCGTGATGCTCGGGGGTGCGGTCGACAATTTCACGTCGGCGCAGACCGTCCGGCCGGATGGCACCTTCACCGATCCTGTCGTCACCCCGGCCGCTGCGCCGTTCGTGCAGACTTACACGCTGAACCAGAACGGCCTGCTCGCCGGCGGCGTTTCGGTCGACGGTGCGTTCGACGAAGCCGGGCTCAGCGACGCGCCGACCAGTGTGATCAACGCCACCGTCAACCTCAATGCGGGTTCGGTGACGTTGGGCAACATCGTCGGCGATCAGGATGCGGAGACCGGTGCGCGCACGACCAACACGACCGTCAACCTCGTCGGTGCGGGCCGTCTTGGCCTCACCGGCGACGAGGCTGCGGATCGTCTGGCGGCGTTCGCGAAAGCGGATCCGCTGATCGGCAGCGATGTCGACGCCGTGATCGACGGCCTCGGTGGCGAGAATGCCCTCGGAGCCCGCATCCTCGGCGTCAACACGGTGACCAAGTCGGGCACCGGTGCCTTCGTGATCACCGGCGCCGCATATGGCGTCGAAGAGAACGAGGATGAGGCCGAGACGCTCGCCGTCGCGGCCGCGCCGGTCGTCAACTGGACGATGGATGTCGGCACCTTCCGCAACAGCGCGGGCGAGGTCCAGCTCGGCGTCGCCGAGGCGGATACGGTGTTTGGCATTCGCGGCAACGTCCAGAACGATGCCACCCTGGTGCTCGGTCGCCGCGTCGCGGTCTCCGCGGTGACGGACGTGGTCGAGGGTATCGACGTCTATCAGCTCGGCAACTTCACGCAGTCGAGCACCGGCACCTTGGTGTTCGGAATGACGCCGAGCCTCGTTCGGGTGATCGCCCCGAACGCGACGGGCGGTGCTGCGGGCGACCTGTTCGATCCGGCGGCGCTCGGCTTCACGACGCCCGCCAACAGCCAGGTTCCGGTCTCGACGCCGAGCAGTCTGACGGTCGATGGCAATGTCAGCCTTGCCGGTACCATGCAGGTCGCAACCACGCGCGGCGCGCTCTACCTCGACGGCGCCGCCATGGATCTGTTTAGCGTCAGCGGCACCTTCACCAACACCGCAACGGTGACGACCACCAACGGCTCGGCCTTCCTGAAGTTCGGGCTCACGCCGCGCACCTCCGGTGGCCGGACCGTCGTCGCCGTCACGCTCGACCGCGCCGACTACAACACCGCCGCTGCAAACGGGAACGCGGCTGCCGCTGCGGACGCGCTGAACGCCTCGATGGCCGGTGTGGTGAGCACGTTGCGCGCCAATGCGGTCGGCACGCCGGAGTTCGCGCTGACCCAGGATCTGGGTGTGGTGATGGCGGCGCTCGACACGCAGCTTTCGGCGGCGCAGGCCACCGAGGCTCTGAACGAGCTTTCATCCGGTGACTTCTACGGGTCCCTGCTCGCCGTCTCGACCACTGCGGCGTTCGGAACCGCCATCGACCACGCGATCGGCAAGTCCGACACGCGCGGCTTCCAGCTCTGGGTGCGGCCGAACGCGATCTTCTCGCGCTTCGACGCCAACGAGGAGGCAGGTGCGTCGGGGCTGAAGGCGAACAGCTTCGGCGGTTCGCTGGGCGTCGGTTTCTCGACCGGCACGGGCGGGGAATTCGGCATCGGGGGTGGCTACGACCATCTGGATGTCGATGCGCGCGGTACCCCGGAAACGGCCAACGCCGAAACCTATATGGTCGGTGCCTATGGCAGCCAGGCGTTCGGCGGGCTTCGCATCGGCGCACAGGCGGTGTTCGGCTGGACGAAGTGGGATGCGGAGCGTGCGATGCCGCTCTTCGGCCGCACGGCCTCGAGCAGCTTTGACAGCAAGGAAATCCGCCTGACCGGCCGGGTCGACTACGATCTCGCGGTTGGCGCCAATCTGATCGCTACGCCCTATGCCAAGCTCGAACTGCGCAACTACGATTTCGAAGGCTTCCAGGAGGAGGATGCCGCCGGCATCGGCCTCGACGTCGCCAAGAAATCGAAGAGCGTACTCAGCCCCGAGCTCGGCCTCCGGCTCGCCGGCGATTGGGATCTCTCCAAGGCGACGGTGCGCCCCTATGCGCAGGTTTCCTACACCTTCCAGGGCAATGTCGGCGGCTATCGCGACGTCGCTTTCCAGGGCGCGCCGAACACGCGCTTCCGGCTGGAAGGCGTCGATCCTGAGGGCTTCTTCAACATCGGCGCAGGGCTGAATGCCTCGCTCGGCGGAGCTTCGACGGCGTTCGTCCAGGGCAGCTACGCGACCGGCAAGAGCCAGAGCGAAGCCGCCTTCAAGGCCGGCGTGACCATCGGCTTCTGATCGACCCGATCATTGCGACACTGAGAAGGGGGGAGCTTCGGCTCTCCCCTTTTTTTGCCCGTGCCGGCGGCCGGAAGAGGGCGCGGGTACGGGGGCGTGGAAGCTCAGCGCCGGCCGCTTGGGGAACAGGGGGTATGTTCGTGCGGTCCGCGCGGTCGATGTGAGCGGTTGCTGGAGCGTTGAATGGCTTTGTGATGGCCAAAGGCAAACGCAAACGCCCGCATCGTTGTCCACCGTCGGTTCGGCATTCTCCAGCCGGGCGATGATCGCTGAAACGATCAGCGCAGGAACAGGGCCGGCCCGTGCACGCGAATTCCTTTACGCTGGCAAGGTCGCGGTCGTTGATAAGCGGTGTCGATCCGAATTGCATGGCGTTGCAATGACTTGGCTTGTGCGCGGCGGCATTTATCCAGGTGAATAGGGCCGATCAGCGGGGCCGAACGGACGGCGCGCCGAGTGGGAGCGCTCTCCGGGTCACCGGGTGCGCGCCAGCAACCCGATCCACTCGGCAGGGCTTCGGCCGGTTCGCTGCATCACGTCGTCCCGTACCGCTGCGAAGCGCGGGTCGAGCAGGGTGGCAAGCGCGAAGGTGTTCGCCGCGTTCGCCGGATTCCAGGCGTGCGGCGCATATTCCGTCTGTCCGGCGGCGGCGCGTTCGCGATCGAAGGCGATGCGGGATCGGGCGAATTCGATATGGGTCTTCTCGCCCTTCGCATAAGCGCCGAGCCAGTCGAGGGAGCGGGGCAGGCTCGCACCCGACGGCGCCTTCCAGGCGAACCAATCGTCGCCATGCGCCCTGGCGGCGAGCGCGGCCATCATCAGCGGATCGAGATTGTAGGTTACGTAGTGGAGCGCGTCCCGCTCCTCGAAATCGAAGGTCGATCCGTCGGCGCGGAGATTGGCGGCAATCTGACGCTGGAACGCGCCGCGCGCACGCATGACCAGAGCGGGGTCGCCGGTGCGGTAGGCGGAGAGGGTGGCGAGCTTGATACGGTGGCTCTGCCAGTTGGTGATCGCATTCTTGGGCGTGCCGTCCATCGCGTCGAGATAACCGACCGCCATCCGCCGCCAGAAGACTTCCAGCTTGCGCTGCAGTTCGGGCGGCAGATCCGCTGCGATAAGATCCGTCGCCAGCACCAAAGTGTCGAAGCCGGTCTCGTCGATCGGATTGAACGACATCTGGTAGACGTCCGCCCAGGCTTCGAGATAGCGCCCCGCCTGATCGAGAAATCGGCGGTTGCGGGTCAGCCCCCAGGCAAGCGCGAGATCGAGAACGATCGGCTGGTCGCGCTTGGCGACCAGGCTGATGTCGCGGATGCCGTGCCCGGGCAAAGTGCCTTCGGTGTGAAGCTTCGGGATCGCCCCAGGCGGACGGCCGAGCGCGGCCCTGGCACGCGCGACCGTCGCCCGGCCGCCCGCGCTGTCTGCCTGACCGGCAAGGCTCGCCGGCGGGAAGATCGCGAAAGCGGCGAGCGCCGGCTGAGGGCAGACGATCGCCGCGGCGACGAGAAGGGAACGCATCAGAACCTCGCGTTGAGAGCGATTCGATAAGTGCGGCCGTCATAGTCGATCCGGCGCGCCTGCGCCTCAACCCCCTGATATTCCTTGCGGACGGCGTTGGTGAGATTGAATCCGTTGACCGATAGGCTCAGCCAGTCGCTGAGATTGACCGAGGCGGAGGCGTCGAGCTGGCCGCGCGGCTCGACCTGCCGGGCGGCGCCCGAGAAGGTGCCGGTCGACGAGAGGTCGTATTTGCTGCGGTAATTGTAGCTGAGGCGGATACCGAACAGCTTGGTTTCGTAATAGCCGACGACATTGACATTGTGCTTGGAAATGCCGGGCAGGGTGGCGTCGGTGCCGTCGGCATTGGTGCCGTCGATGGTCGTATAGGCATAGTTGAAGCCGCCGCCGAAATTGCTCAGCGCGCCGGGCAGGAAATCGAAATCCTGCTGGATGTTCAGCTCCAGGCCGTTGACCGTGTAGGGCGTCGACGAGTTGATGAAGCCGGTGAGCGACACCGTCTGCGGATTGCCGTTGATATCGGGCGGGGCGGAGGTGAAGCATTGATCGCCCTCGATCCGCAGCGGGCCGAGGCCGAGATTGCCTCCATCCGTAGGGCAGAGCGTTCGGGCGCCGCGAACCTGCTGGACCACACCCTTGAAGCGTTTGGAGAAGAGGCTGAGCGCGACCAGTCCGTTCTTGTTATTGTACCATTCGATCGTCCCATCGAACGAGGTGCCGGTATAGGGTTCGAGCTCGGGGTTTCCGAGCGTGACCGGGATGACGTTGGTGGTGCTCGGCGCACCGACCAGGGTCACCGGGGTGAACTGGCGCGGATGCGGGCGGACGTAGGTGCGGTAGCCGGCGACCCGGACGATGAGCTTGTCGGTGATGTCGAACACGGCGATCGCCGAGGGCAGCCACTGGCCGTAGCTGTTCTTGAATTCCTGGAAGGCATAGTCGCTCGCCTGGCCGAGACCGGGTGACGCCGGCCGGATCCGGTTGAGCGCGTTGACCGTGTTGTCGGCATGCTCGTAGCGGAGCCCGATGATCCCGCGCACCGGGATGGAGAAGATCTCCGTCTTGTACTTGGCTTCCGCGTAAGCGGAGAGCACGTCGGTATCGTTGGTGAAATTGTAGAGGGCGTAATTGTTGTCGGTGTAATTGATGTTGAAACCGATCGGCGCAAGTTCGGCGCCGTTGAACGGCGTTACCGGCTTCAGCGACGACACGACATTGTCCATGTCGAGCACCTGCCAGTTGCGGTTGAAGCCCGGCAGCGAGCCCTGAAAGAAATCGTCGAGATCGGGATTGGCCGCGAGGAAGGCGTTGCCGATCGCCGACCCCTGGATGCCGGCGGCATTGGTGCGGTAGCCTTGCGAGGCGTAGCGGTTGCGTTCGTAGCGGGCGCCAGCCTGGATGCTGGAGACGAAGCCGCTTTCGAATTCGCGTTCCACGTCCTGCTGGATGGCGGTGACCTTGCTGGTGGCATAGCTCTGGGTGCCGGCGAAGTTGAAGCGGTTGCGCCCAGGCGTGCCGACCGGGCTGTCGTACCAGCTCTGCTGGTCGGTCGGGCCCGCCCATGTCCAGGCGGTGCGCGGCGTTCCGGTCGACAGCGGATCGGGCAGGATCGACAGCAAATAGTCCCCGTAATTGCCGCCGCCGCTGGCGAAGCTGCCGGTGACTCCGTTCTGGCGGTTCGCCTGCTGGCCGGTGATGAACTCGGCGAAGATCTCGACCGCGCTGTTGCTCGCCTTCGACAGTGTCCCGGTCGTGGTCAGGCGCCAGGGACCGGCCTCATAATTCACCACCCCGTTCACGCCCCACGCTTTCTGCGTCTGCGGGAACAGGCGGCTGTCGTTGATCACGCCGATATTGGCGAAGTCGAAATCCTCGACGAAATGCGCGCCGTCGGCGCCCGCCTGCACCTCGCTGGTCGGGTTCACCACCACGCCGGTGCCGGTGAAGTTCAGCACCTGGAGGTTCTGCACCGTCTCGCTCTGCCGCCGATCGGTGTAGAGGCCGGTGACGCCGAGCTTCAGGGCATCGCTCGCCTGCCACTCGGCACCCGCCGCCGCGGACCATTGGTTGCCTTCGTTGCGCCGGACATATTGGCGGTTCTGCGACACATATTGGACGCCGGTGAGGCCCTTGGCGCCGGTACCGCCCGCAGCTGCGACGCAGCCGACGACGGCGGCGTTGGTGGTCGCGCAGGTGCCGGCCGGCGCATAATAATCGGCATAGCGGGCGAGGAAGTTCGGGGTGGTCGCCGCCGACAGCACGCCATAGGTGTTGAACAGGATCGAATCGCGGCGGAACTTCTCGTGCTTGAACGAGACGATGCCGAACACCGCGAAGTCGTCGGTGATGTGCGCGTTGTAGCCCAGCGTCGCACTCGGCTCGCCCTGCTTGCCGAGCTCGTTGTGATCGTAGGCGATTTTGATCCGTCCGCCCTCGGTGCGCGACAGCGCCGGCGCGATCTGCAGGTCGATATTGCCGGAGAGGCCGCCGGACTGGGCGTCGGCCATCGGCGATTTCTGCACCCGCACCGCGCTGAAGATGTCGGAGGCAAAGGCCCCGAGCGGCGTCGAGGTCTGCAGGATCGGCTCGGCGAAGGCGACTCCGTTCAGGGTGGTGCGGGCATATTCGCCGGGCAGGCCGCGCAGGTTGATCGTCGCCTCGCGTCCCTCCGCCTCGCGGTTGAGCTGGATGCCGGGCACCCGCTGCAGCGCCTCGCCGATGTTGAGATCGGGAATGCGTCCGAGATCGTCAGAGGAGATGCCGTCGGTGATCTCGATCGCGTTGCGCTTGGTGCGGACTTCGTTGGCGTAGCTTTGACGAAAGCCGGTGACGACGATCCCATCCTCCGGCGCCGCAGGCGCGTCGGGTTCGGCGTCCGCCTCCGCAGCCGCAGTCGCGTCAGCCGCCGCGGGCCCAGGCTGCGCCTGCGCCGCTGCCGCCGCCGGCAGCGCCGTGAGACCGAATAGGCTGGCCGAGACACAAAGATGCACGCGATGCGGTGCGAACCGTCGAATCATGTTGTCCTCCCCATTTTTATCGTTGCAGAGAGCATTGCATCGACGGGAACCGGTGTCAATTAGTTGTCATACATCTTTGTCGCTGATGTATGCAGCACTGGGACGCTGCTTCAGAGCGTCTGGTCCATCCAGAGCAAAGGTTGTCGTACCGGATAGTTGCGGACCACTTCGGCGACCGTCGGATCGGCATCGAGCGCCCGCCACAGCGCAAGCCATTCCGCGCGGTCTTGCGCCAGCGCGCCGAACAGCAGGCTCGGGTGGCGCACCGGGAAATCGTCGAAATGCTCGACGTCGCGCGCGAACGGCCAGCGGGTCCGATCGGCGATGAACGGCGCCATGAAGGCGATCGCGTCGGCGATGGACGCGCCTGACGCTGTAGGCTGGACGATCAGCTCCCCCCGTGAGTGTGAGAGGAGCCAGGCGGATGCGGCGAGGACGTCGAGATTGAACAGCGAGTAAGCGAACGGCTTGGTCCGCGCGAGCTCGAGCGGCTGGCGGCCGTCGGCGGCGATCTGGGCCGGAACGATCGTCTTCATCAACCGCGTGCGCATGGCGGCGAGCAGATCGGCGCGCCCGAGCAGGCTTGCGAAGGCTGCGACCTGGAGCAGCCAGCAGGTGCCGTGATTGTTCTTCTGATCGCGCTCTTCCCGTCCCGCCGGCGATCCGGTCAGCCAGTCGAGATAGGCGGCGAACCAGGCCTCCACGCGGCTGCGGATCCTCCGATAGCCGGGAGCATCGCGGCGGGCGAGCATCTCCGCCGCGCGAGCGACCTCGACGATCTGCAGCGTGTCGATGATCCCGATCGCGCGTCCGCTATTGACCCCGATGATCGCCTGGGCGTGCGCGAGGTTCGGGTTCATCCGTGTCTCGGGCGTGACGAACCAGGCTTCGAGGTGGCGGATCGCCGCCGCCGCGAAGCGCCGATCCCCGGTCAGCGCCCAGGCGCTGGTCAGGGTCGGCACCGCGACGCCGAAGGCGATCAGCGCGTCGCGATGGCCGTCGAACTTGTCCGGATTGGAGAGCCCGTCACGCCGAACATAGGGCCCACCGGGCCTCGCCGGATCGGGCCACCAATAATCGCCCTCCGAATAATAATCGTGCGGGCCGGCCGGGCTGCGCGGCGCCGGTATGGCAGTGATCGTCCGAGGCTTCTGCCGAAGCAGGGGCACCGCGCGCGGCAGCACGCGGGCCCGCTCGATCGCGCGGAACTCGGCGATCGCGAGCGTTTCCGCAGCGCGCAGCGGCGTTGCGAGAAACGCCGCGCCCGCGGCAAGCAGGCTGCGGCGGTCGATCAAGGCCGGGTCGGCCGCGGCCGGGTGCGCAGCAGCGTCGGGCCGGCCGCCGCGCGCGGATAGGAACCTGGCCCCCACGCATCGTCGGCGCGGGTCAGCAGCGCTTCGAGCTCGGCCTCCGGCCATGCCCGCTCCGGATGCGGCCAGCGCTCACGCGCGCCACGATAGCCGGCGACCAAGTCGGTCGCCTTGCGGAGCGATCGGCCCTCAGGATCCGAATAGTTCCAGAGATCGTAGCCGAAGCAGGTCGCGAGTTTCGCGACATCGAAGGCCGGGTTCAGGGCATAAAGCGAATAATGGAAGCTGCGGGTGCGGGCGAGCTCGGCGGGCAGGGCGCCGGACGGATCGAACTGCGCCGCGATCCGCGCCTGCGGGAAAGCGAGGATGGTCTTCTCGGCGATGTCGGCACGGCGTGCGAACAGGGCGAACTGGATCAGCTGTGCGTCGTACCAGAGGCCGTGATTGTTCTTCGCCGCCTGCTCGCCGCGTCCGTTGCGGCTGGTCAGCATCCAGTCGACATAATCGGAGAACCAGGCTTCCAGCCGCTTCGTCTCGGCGGCAGTGAGGGCGCCCGACGGTGCGATCAGGCCGACCGCGTCGATGACTTGCATGAAGCCGCTGCTGTCGAGCACGCCTTCCGGCCGGCCCCGCTCGCGGCCCGGCACCGCCTGCGCAAAATCCATGTTCGAATTCATCCGCGTCGCCGGATCCAGGAACCAGGCGCGCACGATCGACGCGGCCTTGCCGGCATATCGCGGTTCCCCGGTGTAGAAATAAGCGAGGCCGAGCGTGTCGGCGTCCGAGACCATGCGGCCGAGCGCCTCGCGGTCGAACGCATCGGTGGAGCGCTCCGGATTCACCTCGCCGTCGCGCCGCACATAAGGGCCGTTCGGCGTCTTCGGATCGGGCCACCAATAAGGCGCGAGGCTGGTATAATCATGCCTGTCCCCGGACGGGGGCAGGCGTGTCTTGTCGACCACCGACCCCGCCTTGCGGGCGAGCGCGCGATCGGCGCGGACGGTGAGGTCGGCGATCGCCTCTCGAACGGCCGGCTCGCGCGCGGCCTTGATCGCGGTCAGCGCTTCGCCGTCGATCAGGAAGGTGCGCCGCCCGCCGAACGCGGCCGACTGCCCTTCGACGCCGCGGCAGGTGCTGGGCTGGCTGAGGCCCGGAATCGAAAAAGGCGCCGCTGCTACGGGGCCCGTCGCAGCGGCGCAAAGGGCAAGGATCGGGAAGAGGACGATCCTGCCGAACCTGGTCACAGGCGGACTCGCACACCGAAGAAATATTGCGGGCCGCTGTTCGAAACCTCAGCGATGCTGTCGAAGCCGCCTTTGTACATGATGTCCTTGGTTCCGGTGACGTTGAGCGCCTGCAGCTTCAGCTGGACGGCCTCGGTCAGATCATATTGCGCCGACAGGTTGAGGTAGCCGCCGGGGCGGATCTCGCGGTTGGTGCCGCCGTTCGGCTTGAAATAGCCGCTGCGGTACCGATAGCTGGCGCGCAGCGAGAGGCCCCATTTCTCGAACCAGGCCGATCCGCTCGCCGTCCATTTCGACAGGCCGATGAGGTTCGAAGGCTCGACATAATCGGCGATTGGCGACGTATCCGGATATTCGAAGTCCGCAAAGGCGCGGTTGACCGACGCCTGGAAGCCGAGGCCGTCGAGCGGCTCGGGCAGCCAGGTCAGCGAATGGCTCAATGTCGCCTCGACGCCATAGAGGTTGCGGGTCTCGGGATCGTTGGCCGGTGCGACCGGGTTGATCGTGATCGTCTCGGTCTGCCGCGGCCCGGTGCCGGTGACCGTCGTCACCTCGATGTCGGTCGGGATCGGTTCGGATCGGCCGATTACCGTGCCCTTGACCCATTTGTAATAGCCGGCGAGCGCGAACAACGTGTCCTTGGACGCGTAGAGTTCCAGGCTCGCATCGAGGTTCCAGGCGCGCAGCGGCTTCAAGTTGGGGTTGCCGGTCGTCGCATTGAAGATGATGTTGTCACTGCCGGTGCCGGTCGACGGGTTGAGGTTGATGCCGGCACCGAAACTCTCGATCCCGGAGCGCGCAAGCGCGCGATAGGCAGCGAGCCGCAGCTTGAGCTGGCGCGACAGCTCGAAGGCGAGGTTGGTGCTCGGCAGAAAATAGTCATATTTGCCGGTCGCACGGTTGGTGCTGAGCGTGCCGCTCGGATCGACCGCCACCGTATAGGTGTCGGCGCCGGGATCGATGGTGATCAGATAGGCCTGGCGATAGCCGACGGAGGTGATGTCGGTCTTGACCCAGCGCACGCCGATATTGCCGCTGACCGGGATGGTGCCGAGATCGGAGCGGAAGCTGCCCATCGCATAAGCGGCGTAGATCCGCTCGGTGACATCGATGTCGCTCGGGTCGCGGCCGTCTTCGGGATAGGGAAGGGCATCGTCGCTGCCGGTGAAGGTGCGGAACAGGCAGTCATTGTCGAACGTCGCCCAGCGCGTGATGTTGGTGCCTTCGCCCTGCATGAACGAGCTGGTCGTGAACGGGGTTCGGCAGTTGAGATTGGCGGCCGTGATCAGCTGCGCCGGAGTCTGGCCATTGACCGGCACCAGCGTGTTGAGATCGGCGTTGCGCGCATTGTCGTTGGTGCGATGATGGTCCGAAATGCGGCCCCCGACCTTGAACGACGTGAACAGGCCGTCGAGCTCCCGCTCCGCGTCGAACCGCCCGGCCCAGATCCGATCCTCGCGGTCGGTGACGAAGCGGCGGCGCGCGTAGACGGCGTTGGCAGCGGTGGCGAGGAAGTTGTCGGGGTTGGTGACATCGAAATTGTCGAACGTCACCGTCGGGACGACGTCCTCGTCCTCGTAGGTGAGGGTGTAGCCGACCCGGTTGGTGGAACGCATCCGCGTCTGCTTCTGGGTCTCAGTGCGGTGCGAGTTGGAATAGGATCCGTCCAACGTGATGAACCAGCGGTCGGGGCTCCAGCGCAGGCCGATCCCGCCGCCGAGATATTCCTCGTCGCGCTGCCGCGTTTCGAGTTGGTCCTCGATGTTCGAATTGCCGCGATAGCTGATCAGCGCGCCTTCGCTGTAGCCGTTGCTGCCATTGCCGATCAGTAGCGGCTGGACTCCACGCAGGCCCTCGGTGATCTGCAGGACGTTGCGATCCTCGAGGCTGGCACGGTTCGAATACTGGCCATCGAGCGCGATCTCGAGCTCGGGCGAGGGCCGCCACTGGATCGCGCCGATCACCGCATCGCGCACTTCCGACGTCTGCTGGGTGCGGAAGCTCCGCGACGAATTGGCGAAATAGGTCTCGCCGCGAGTCTCGCCGACGACGGTGCCGGCGACGCTCCGCGGTCCGCTGGCGAAGGTGCAATTCTGGCTCGCGCCTGCGGCGGTCTGTTGGGGGGCGGTGCCGGTCAGCAGCGACGGGTTCACCGCCGAGGTGTTGCAGAGCTGGAAGGTAGCATTGGTGTTGTAATAGTCTTCCGGCGCGGTCGTGTCCTGGCGCTGGTAGCCGATCGAGATCCCGATATCGCCGATGCCGGTGGTGAACTGATCGGTGTAGGAGATGTTGGCGCGGTAGCCGAGGCCGTCATGCTGATAAACGTCGTCGTCCTTGGGCTGGAAATCGCCGCGCACTTCGAACTGGATGCGGCGCTTGCCATAATCGAGCGGCTTCAGTGAGCGCAGTTCGATGATGCCGCCCACGCCGCCCTCCAGGAAATCGGCCTGCTGCGATTTGTAGACGAGCACGCCGTTGACCAGCTCGGACGGGAATTGCTGGAAGGCGACCGAGCGATCGGGCCCCGCGGTCGACACTTCGCGGCCGTTGAAGGTCGAGAAACTGAGTGTCGGCCCAAGCCCGCGCACCGAGAGCTCGTTGGCATTGCCCTTGAACCGGTCGGCGCTGACTCCGGCGATTCGCTCCAGCGTGTCGCCGACCGAATTGTCCGGAGTCGCGCCGATCTCGTCGGAGACGAGCCCGTCGACGATCACGCTCGAATTTCGCTTGAACTCGATCGACGTGCGCTGAGTCGCGCGCGCGCCGGTGACCACGATCGCGCCGTCATTGGCGTCGGCCGCGGCTTGGGCGATCGGATCGCCGGCGACGGCATCTGCCGTCTCCGCCCGGGTCGGATCCTCGGCGCTGCCCTCGGGCTGAACCGGGTTCGGCGTGACGCTCGGCGACGCGACGCTGTCGCCGACCGGCGCCTCCTGAGCGAAAGCGGGAGCGCCGGCGAGCAATGCCGTCGAAACCAGCAGCATTTCCCGCATCGTCTTCGATCGCGAAGCCATCTCAAATCCTCCCAAGCGGCCGCGCCACGGCGGCTCCCGACCCGGCTGCTACCGGTGTCACCATGAAGATGTCATACAACTACGCTGAAGCTTCCGTCAAGGCTGGACTGGTGAGTTGTATGACAATGTCCAGGATAATGCGATCGGCCGCCCGGCGATCGGCGCCTCGTTCGCGCAGCGGACGACGGTCTCGAACGGGCCGGTCGGCGCGCGGTAGACCGGATCGCGCGCCGGCTCCGCCCGGCAGGCGCCATAGCCCTTTGCCGAGAACGTCCGAACCTCTCCGCTCGAGAAGGCGGTGCTCCCCATCGCGGCAGCCCTGCCGCCCCTAGAGAAACTGGCGAATTCGAGATCGACGCGGACGATCCTGATGCCGGCTGCGGGCACGAGGCGGTCGATTCGGGTGATCCTGCCCGGCGCGAGCCTGTAGCGGGTCTCGATCGTCGCGCGCCGGTCTGGCCGCGCATCCTTTTCCCCCATCAGATCGAGCGCGTCCTGCCGCCATTGCACCTCGGTGACGGCGCCGCGGCGGGCGACCCGCACGTCCTTGAACCAGGCGAGGGGCATCAGCACGCTTCCGTCCGCCAGGGTGATCCGCGGTACCAGATGCGGGTAGGCCGCGTCGGCGGAACCCTGCAGCATCCCCGGCGAGAACGGCACCGGGAAATAGGGATTGTGCATGTGCTGACCTTCGGCGCCGTTGATGATCGGCAGGCCGATGACTCGGCCGCGGTCGCGGATCGTGACGAGCGCGCGATCATGGGTGCCGCGAGCGAACCAAGTGGTCGTCGATCGCGGGAGCGTCTCGAGCCAGCGGGCGTAGCCGCGATCCGGTTCCCGCCCGCGATAGCCGAGATCGTTCCAGATCGCGTTGGTGTAGACATATTGGCGGGCGAGGCTCAGATTCTCGCCGAAGATGCGGTGGATGCCACGATAGGCGTCGGTGCGGCGGCCCTGGTTCCACAGGTCGACGCTCCCGCCATCGACCCAGAAATCCATGTAGCGCGCCGCGATCCGGCTCGAGAAGGCGTAGGCCATCCGCTCCTCCTCGGGCGTCAGCACCTTGAGGCGGGCGGCGGCGGTCAGCACTTCCAGGAAGGCGGTCTCGCCATAAGCGCCGATGCTGCGGCCATATTCGAAACCTTCGCCGGACAGGTTGAAGCGCGGCAGCAGCAGGTCGACCGAACGGCGGAGCCACGCCTTGACCTCGGCCGACGGAGTCATGCCGGTCTCGACCAGCCGCTGGGCGATCTCGCCGATCAGCAGCACCGAATAACGGTCGAACCGGCCTTTGCCCTCGGTCTCGTCGGCAAAGCCATATTCGCCCGAATATTTGCGGTAGTGATCGAGCGTGCGGGCGAGCAGCGCCTCCGACGCCGCCTCGCTTTCCCAGCCCATCAGGAAGCGCAGCCGCGCAATCGAGAACGCGACTCCGTAATAATTGTTGGGCAGGTCGATCAGGCTGAGATCGGGCCGCACGAAGCGCCGCCAGTCGAGCTGGGTGCGCAACCGGGCCAGCGTCGCCGGGCGCACCGCGCGGGTGAGCAGCTTGCGCTCGTCGAGCGCATGCAGCGCCGACGCGTAATAATAGATCCCCCAGCTGTCGTTGGCGTCGGCGATCGTCAGGTCGGCAATGTCAGCGAAGTCGCGCAGCCTTTGCTCGAGCCGAGGATCGCCCTCGGGCAGCGCGGTGATGCGGGTGGCCATGGCGACGGCGATCTTGCCGGGCAGGAACTTGTCGCCACTCTCGAACACCTTGACGCCGCCTAACGACATGGCGCGCTTCTCGCGCAGCAGCCGCTCCAGCAAGGCCTCGACCTGCGGCATCAGCCGGGCCGATACCGTCCAGTCCATCGGCGCGACGTCGTTCCGATAGATCGGCCCGTGCGGACGGTCAGCCCACCTGTTCGTGTCCGGATTGTCTGCCTCTGGTGGTGCGGCCCCAAGCAGGGCGAGCAGCGCCGTCGTGCCGGCAAGGCGCGCGATCATTGACGGCCACTCTTGCGGGCGAGGTCGTACATCGCGGTCCCGGCCAGCAGGAAGGCGCCGGTGCCATAATATTGGGTGTCGCTCGCCGCGACCTTGTCGGGCCGGTCGCTCACCTGCTGCACCCAGCCGAGCATGCCGTCCGGCCGCACCGCGCGCCCGAGCGCCGCCCAGCCCCGGGTCGCCGCCGGCTGATAGGTGGCGCGGTCGAGCAGGCCTGCGTCGACGCCCCACGCGAAGGCGTAGGTGAAGAAGGCGGTGCCGCTGGTTTCCGTCGGAGTCGCCGGGTCGGTGTCGAGCAGGGACGGCGACCAGGTGCCGTCGGCTTTCTGCAGGGTGACGAGCCGCGCCGCCATCTCGCGAAACAGGCGCTCGTAATAAGGCCGATGCGGATCCTTGCGGTCGAGAACCTGCAGCATGCGGACGAGGCCGCCCATCACCCAGCCATTGCCGCGGCTCCAGAACAGTTTGCGGCCCTTGTCGTCGCGGCGCTCGAAGAAGCGGCTGTCGCGGAAATAGAGATGTTCCGTTCGATCGTAGAGAATGTCGGTGGTGGCGCGGAATTCCTCGTGGGCGAAATCGGCATAGCGCGTGTCGCCGGTGGCCTGGGCAAGGCGGAGCAAGGTCGGCGGCGCCATGAACAAGGCGTCGCACCAGCACCAGCGATCGGTGCAGGCGGAATCCCCGCTCCCCGGTCGGCGCGGCACGAATTCCAGGCTGCCGCGCGGCCGATTGGCGAGCACCTCGTCGAAATAGGTCCGGGCTGGGGCAAGTGCCCCGGCCCCGCCGCCGTTGCGGGCGGCCCAGATCCAGCTCTGGGCAATGAGCTGGTCATCGGCGTGGAACGGATTGTCGCCGAGCTTCCAGCCAAGCCCGCGGCCCAGCGCCAGCACCGGCTCCGCGTAGCGCGGATCGCGGTCGGCGAGTTCGGTCAGCGCCACCCAAAAGGTTGCCTGCTGCCAGTCGCGCGGATTGCGCACGCTCTCGCGGGCCGCCGGCATGTGATCGAAGCGGTGGCGGTTGGCGAGCTGCCAATCGGCGACCCGGCGGGTTGCGGCGAGAATCTCTGCGGGCCGCGGCAGCGCCGGCTGCGCCGGTTGGACCGCGGCCGGCGCAGGCGCTGCCATCAGGATCGGCACGACGAGGGTCAGGGACATATCCGGTCCTTTGCTGCAGGGAGAGAAGCCGGGAGGCAAGCGGCGCCGGCACGCGGCGAAATCGGAAGCGCTTCCACAACGAACGAGATCACGACTCGCAAAACCCCTCTCCGGCGAAGGTGCCAGGCCGTTGCATTGACACCGGTAACATGCTCTTTCCTTTTCCAAGGAGGCTGTCAATAAGGTTGTAAGACAACTTTCGTCCGGTGGGGTGATCATCTCGTGCGCTTAACACTAGGCACCTTGCCGTGAAGGCTGGTAGCATTCGAACCATGGCGAAGACCAAGGCGGCATCGCTGGCGGACGATCTCGTCCACCGGTTCGAGGAGCAGATCGAGAAAGGCGGGATGCCGCCGGGCTCGCGCTTTCCGAGCGAGAAGGCGGTCACCCAGGATTTCGGCGTCAGCCGGACGGTGGTGCGGGAGGCGTTCGCCCGCCTTGCCGCGCGCGGCCTGCTCGTCTCCCGCCGCGGCTCCGGCGCCTATGTTGCCGAGGATGCCCGATATCGCGCCTTCCAGGTCACGCCCGACGAGGTCGCGGAGATCGAGGACGTGCTCGAACTGCTCGAGATGCGGATGGGCTTCGAGGTCGAGATGGCCGATCTCGCAGCGCGCCGGCGCAGCGATGCCGATCTCGCCGAAATCCGCCGGGCGCTGGCCGCCATGGACGCGAGCACCGATGTCGACACCTCGGTCGCGGCCGATGCTGCCTTCCACGCCGCGATCGCCCGCGCCACCGGCAACGATTATTATCTGCGCTTCACCGATTTCCTCGGCGTCCGGCTGGTGCCGTCGCGGCGCCTCTACCTCCAGGGCAGCGATGCGCGCAGCCACCAGCATTATTCCCAAGTGATCAACAAGGATCACGAGGCGATCTACGCGGCGATCGAGGCCGGCGATCCCGCCGCCGCGCGCCGCGCCGCGCGCCGCCACATGCAGAAATCGATCGCGCGCTACCAGGACCTCAAACAATCCGGCCGCCTGCTCCGCCGCCCGCTGGGGTGATGGCGCGGCGGGCCGCGCACGTTCATCGTTGGCGGCTGCCCACATCCACCCGTTCGCGCTGAGCCTGTCGAAGCCCTCCCTGCCTTTCGAACGAAGGAGAAGGAAAGGGCTTCGACACGCCCAGGCCGGACGGTGTCGCTTTGTCCGATTACTGAAGGTTCACGAACGCGCCACCGTCTACGAGCAACGACGCGCCAGTGACATATTTGGCGAGGTCCGAAGCCAGGAACACGATCGGGCCTTCGAGATCGTCGGGCTGACCGAGCCGCCCGAGCGGCACCCGCCCGGCCATGTAGGCGCGCTTGGCCTCGTCGGCGAGATCCTCCTTGTTGATGTCGGTGAGGATCGTGCCGGGCAGCACCGAATTGCAGCGTATGCCGTGACGGCCGAGCGCGATCGCGGTCGACTGCATCAGCGAGTGGAGGCCGGCCTTGGTCGGCGTATAATGGGTCTGATACTCGCCGCCGACCAGCGCCGAGATCGAGCTCACCGCGATGATTGCGCCGCCATGGCCCTGCTTGACCATCTGGTTGGCCGCGGCCTGGACCATGAAATAGGCACCGTGGAGATTGACCCGCATCGTCCGTTCGAACGTCTCGACCGGCATGTCGAGAAAGGCGTGGAAGGGGCAGATGCCGGCATTGTTGACGAACACGTCAATTTTGCCGAATTCCTCGACCGCGCGCGCGATGAAGTGCTTCGCCGTCTCCGGATCGGCGACATCGCCCTGCACGGCAAGGCCCCGCTGCCCGAGCGCCTCGATTTCCGCCACCGCCGAGTCCGCGCCGTCGGTGTCGCGGGCGAAGTTGATCGCGACATCGGCGCCGTGGCGCGCCGCGCCGATGGCGGCGGCGCGGCCGATTCCGGCGGACGCCCCGGTGACGAGGACGGTCTTGCCTTCGAGGAGCTTGGTCAACTTTACGGTCTCCTGGGTGCCGGCCCAGTTCGGGCCTAGGATTTGCGGCGCCCGCGATCGACGGTGCGCTTCGCATCGGGATTCCAGCCGAGCTCGCGGCTGATCGAATTGGCCGTCGACACGACGTCGTCGGTCAGCGATTCCATGCGGCCGTCATCCATATATTGCGCGGCGCTGGAGACGCTGATCGCGCCGAGGATGCGGCCGCTGGCGTCGCGGATCGGGGCTGCGACGCAGCGTATCTGATCCTCATTCTCCTCGAGATCGTAGGCCCGGCCGGCGTCGACATAGCCGCTCATCCGCTTGACCCAGGTCTCGTAATCGGCGGCGACGTTGGAGCTCTTCTGATCCTGGTCGAATAGATTGCGCCAGCGCGACGGCGGCTCGTCGAGGAGAAGGGCCTTGCCGAGCCCGGTCGAGGTCAGCGGATGGCGGTCGCCGACCCGGCTCGAGATCACGATCCGCCGGCGTCCCGGAATCTTGTCGAGATAAAGCGCGCGATCGCCGTCGAGGATACCGAGATGGACCGTGTCTTCCGAATCCTGGGCGAGCGCTTCGAGCCGCGGGCGGGCGATCTGGACGAGATCCGCCTGCTGCTGCGCCTGGAAGCCGAGCTCGAGCAATTTGGGCCCGAGCTGGTAGCCGCGCCCCGGCGCGAGCGTCAGATAACGCCGCTCGATCAACGCGTTGGCGAGCCGGTGGGTGGTGCTGCGGGTCAGGCCGAGGCGAGTGGCGAGCTCGCCGAGCGAGGCGGGACCTTCGGCCACCCCTTCGAGCACGTCGAGACCGCGCAGCAGCGTCTGGCTGCCCGACGGACCACGTGGGGACTCGGTGGAATTTTCCTGGTCGGCACCTTTGCCGTCGATTGACGTGGTCTGTCTCATCACGTAATACTCTATCCCATATTGTGGAAAAACCAAGCCGAAAACGCCACGCTGGGAAGGATGTCTTGAACGACGGGATCCGATGCCGACCGGGAGCCAATCCGCTCCCTCGCGCGCTCGAACAGCCATCAGCCTGCATGCTTCCCACTATGTGGGATTTTCATATGTGTTTGAGGGAGAGGCCGCCAGCATGAACTTGCCGAAAATCGCGCATGTGCGGGCATATGTCGTCCGCGGCGGCGGCGCCGATTATCATGATCAGGGCGAGGGGCACTGGATCGACGATCACATCGCGACGCCGATGAGCCGCTATCCCGAATATCGCCAGAGCCGGCAGAGCTTCGGGATCAACGTGCTCGGCACCCTGGTGGTCGAGATCGAGGCGAGTGACGGCACGATCGGTTTCGCGGTGACCACCGGCGGCGAGCCGGCCTGCTACATCGTCGAGAAGCATCTCGCCCGCTTCCTCGAAGGCCGCAGCCCGACCGATTACGAGAAGATCTGGGACCAGATGTACTTCTCGACCCAATATTATGGCCGCAAGGGCCTGGTCGTGAACGCGCTCTCCGGCGTGGATCTCGCGCTTTGGGATCTGCTCGGCAAGCTGCGCGGCGAGCCCGTCTATCACATGCTCGGCGGTGCGGTGCGCGACGAGCTGCAATTCTACGCGACCGGCGCCCGGCCCGATCTCGCCAAGGAAATGGGTTTCATCGGCGGCAAGATGCCGCTCCACCACGGCCCGGCCGAGGGTGAGGAGGGGCTCCACAGGAATATCGCCGAACTGGCCGAGATGCGCAGCCGCGTCGGACCCGATTTCTGGCTGATGCTCGATTGCTGGATGGCGCTCGACGTCAATTACGCCACCAGGCTCGCCCACCGCGCCCACGAACATGGCCTCAAGTGGATCGAGGAGGCGCTGAGCCCCGACGATTATTGGGGCTATGCCGAATTGAAGCGCAACGCGCCCACTGGAATGCTGGTCACGACCGGCGAGCATGAGGCGACCCGCTGGGGCTTCCGCATGCTGCTGGAAATGGAGTGCTGCGACATCATCCAGCCGGACGTGGGCTGGTGCGGCGGCATCACCGAGATGATCAAGATCTCCGCGCTCGCCGATGCCCGCGGCAAGCTTGTCGTGCCGCACGGATCGTCGGTCTATTCCTACCATTTCGTGATCACGCGGCATAACAGCCCGTTCGCCGAATTCCTGATGATGGCGCCCAAGGCCGACGCGGTCGTGCCGATGTTCCACCCGCAATTGCTCGGCGAGCCGACCCCCGAAAACGGGCGGATGCGCGCCTCGGCCCTCGACAAGCCCGGCTTCGGCGTGGAGCTCAACCGCGACATCGCCCTTCACCGACCCTACACCCACTGAGGAACATCCCATGAAGCTCTGCCGATACGGCACTGCCGGAGCCGAGAAGCCCGGTCTCATCGATGCAGACGGGCGCATCCGCGATCTGTCCGCGCACATCGCCGACCTCGGCCCCGCCGAGATCGCGCCGGCTGCCCTGGCGCGCCTCGCCGCGATCGACCCGGCCGGCCTGCCGCTGGTCGAGGACAGCCCGCGCTACGGCGTCCCGGTGACGGGAACGACCAAGTTCATCGCGATCGGGCTCAATTATGCCGATCACGCGGCGGAATCGAACCTGCCGATCCCATCCGAGCCGGTGGTGTTCAACAAATGGGTCAATTGTCTCCAGGGCCCCAACGATCCGGTCGTCATCCCGCGCGACAGCAAGAAAACCGATTGGGAAGTCGAGCTCGGCATCGTGATCGGCACCCGCGCCAATTATGTCGATGAGGGCGAGGCGCTCGCCCATGTCGCCGGCTATGTCGTCGTCAACGACGTCTCCGAGCGCCACTGGCAGACGGAGCGCGGGCCGACCTGGGACAAGGGCAAGGGCTTCCCGACCTTCGGGCCGGTGGGCCCCTGGCTGGTCACCCCCGACGAGGTCGGCGATCCCCAGGCTCTGTCGATGTGGCTCGACGTCAACGGCAAGCGCGTCCAGGACGGCAGCACCAAGACGATGATCTTCACGGTCGCGCAGATCATCGCCTATCTGTCGCAATTCATGGTGCTCGAACCCGGCGACATCATCACCACCGGGACCCCGCCGGGAGTCGGCCTCGGTCAGAAGCCGGAGCCCTGGTATCTGAAGGCCGGCGACGTCGTGACCCTCGGCATCGAGAAACTGGGCGAGCAGCGCCAGGATTTCATCGCCTGGAGCAAGCCGGTCGGCGAGGCCGGCCGGTGAGCGTCTACCTGGATCGTTTTGCCGGCCGGGCTGCGATCGTCACTGGCGGCGCCTCCGGCCTCGGTCTCGAGACCGCGCGCCGGATCGCCGCCGAAGGTGGCAAGGTCGCGCTCTGGGATCTGAACGGCGACGCGCTCGCCGCGGCGCAGGCTGAGACCGGTGCAGCGCACGTGGTTGCGCTCGACGTGTCCGACGCCGCCGCAGTCGCCGCCGCCGCGAAGGAAACCAACGACGCGCTCGGCCGGATCGACATCCTCGTCGCCAGTGCCGGCATTACCGGCGCCACCGTGCCGGTCCACGAATTCCCGATCGACAGCTTCCAGCGCGTCGTCGAGATCAACCTCTACGGCGTGTTCTTCTGCTGCCGCGAGATCGTGCCCTACATGCTCGTCAATGGATATGGCCGGATCGTCAACGTCGCCTCGGTCGCCGGCAAGGAAGGCAATCCCAACGCCTCGGCTTACTCGGCGTCGAAGGCGGGCGTGATCGGGTTCACCAAGTCGCTCGGCAAGGAACTCGCCACCAGGGGCGTGATCGCCAACGCGATCACCCCGGCGACCTTCGAGAGCCCGATCCTCGATCAGCTCCCGCAAAGCCAGGTCGATTACATGCGCTCGAAAATCCCGATGGGCCGGCTCGGCGAAGTCCACGAAAGCGCCGCCATGGTGTGCTTCATGGCCAGCGAGGAATGCAGCTTCACCACGGCCAGCGTCTTCGACACATCGGGTGGGCGGACCACGTATTGACGCAAAATCCTCCCCGAGCTTGCTCGGGGAGGAATAAGAAGCATCCGCACCCGAGGAGAGGAAGATGCGCGACATTCCGTTCGTCGATGCCCATGTCCATCTCTGGGATCTGGAGCGCATCTCCTATCCGTGGCTGACGCCGCCTTTTTCCGATGACGGCCCCAACGGCAGCGTCGAGGCGATCGCGAGCACCTATCTTCTCGACGATTATCTCGCCGACGCGGCAGGCTGGAACGTCGCCGGTATGGTCCATGTCGACGCCGGCGCGGCCGCCAGTGCCGCGCTCGATGAGACCAGGTGGCTGCAGGGGATCGCGGACGAACGCACTATGCCCAGCGGAATCGTCGCCTTCGCGGCGCTCGACGATCCCGCTGTCGAGCGCCTGCTCGCCGCCCATGCCGAGCATCGCAACGTCCGCGGCATCCGTCACATCGTCAACTGGCATGCGGACCCGAAGCGCACCTACACCGCCCGTGACGTCACCGCCGACCCCGCCTGGCAGCACGGCTTCGATCTGCTCGGCAGATACGGCCTGTCGTTCGACCTGCAATGCTATCCCAGCCAGTTCGCCAATGTCGCCGAAGCGATCGCCCGCAATCCGGACGTGCCGGTCATCCTCAATCATTGCGGCATGCCGGTCGACGGTCTGGAGCGATGGCGGGCCGAGATCGCGCCGCTCATCGCTTTGCCCAACGTCTCGGTGAAGATGTCCGGTTTCGGCTTCATCGAACGCGCCTGGAAGCCCGAGGGAATGACGCCGTTCGCGCGCGAGCTGATCGATCTCTTCGGCCCGAACCGCGTGCTGTTCGCCAGCGATTTCCCGACCGACAAATTGTTCTGCGGGTTCGCGCAGATCCTGGAGACGTTCGCGGACGTCTCGGCCGGCTTCAGCGACGACGAACAGCGTGCGATGTTCGGCCGCAACGCCGATCGCATCTACCGGCTCGGCCTCGGCGTGTGACCGGCCGGATACGCACAACAGGGGGGAGGGGGCGATGAGCACGACCGCGCGCGAGGACTGGCGCAACACGATCCTGGCGGGGCTCGCCAACTATATCGATGCGGGATCGATCGTCGCCGGATCGGTAGCGCTGGCGCTGTGGAAGGACATTTACGGGCTCTCCGACTCGTTCATCGGCCTGATCGGCGCGTTCAGCGCCAACGCAATCTCGGCCGGGATCGGCGCGCTGATCGGCGGCATCCTTTGCGATCGCTTCGGGCGCAAGAAGATCTACCAGTTCGACATGCTGTTCTACGCCTTCGGCATGCTGTTCCTGGTCTTCGCGAGCGCGCCGTGGATGATCGTGCTCGGCTTCGTGCTGGTCGGCCTCGCCGTCGGCGCCGACATCCCCGCCTCCTGGTCGCTAATCGCCGAGCAGGCGCCGGACCACAAGCGCGGCGCCCATTCCGGAGTCGCGCAGATGCTCTGGTATCTCGGCCCGGTCGCGGTGCTGATCGCCGCGTATTTTCTCGAGCCGTTCGGGATCGACGGGGTACGCTTCCTGTTCGGCCATCTGTTCGTGCTGGCGCTCGCGCTCACCTTGCTGCGTTCTAAGATGAAGGAATCGCGGCGCTGGGAGGAAGCGCAGGCGGCGGGGCTCGAAACCCCGGCGGCGCGACGGGCCGAGTGGCGGGCCTTGTTCCGCGCGCCCTATCTCGGATCGATGCTGTTCCTGGCCGCCATGTACGGCTTCTGGAATCTTTGGGCCGGCTATAACGGCTTCTTCACGCCCTATCTGATCGAGCAGAACAATCTGCCGACCTGGACGGCGACGATGCTGCCGGCGAGCTACTTCCTGATCGGCATGATCTCGATCTTCGGCATCTTCATGACCCTGTCGGATCGGATGAACCAGCGGCTGATGTTCGGCATTTCGGCGGTGCTGCACGTCGTCGGCATGGCATTGCTGGCGATCTTCGGCTTCAAGCTCGAAGTGGTGATCGCCCATGTCGTGATCATGGGCATTGCCGGCGGCTTCGGCGCGCAGAGCTTCTTCCAGCTCTGGTCGGCGGAGCTGTTCCCGACCGCGATCCGATCGACCGCGCAGGGCCTGACCTTCGCCATCGTCCGCATCGGCCTCGGCATCTGGAGCCTGGCGGTGCCGACCCTCGCCGCCTACGATTTCACCACCCTGGCCTGGATCCTGACCGGCTTCCTCGTCGTCTCCGGCGCCATCGGCCTGATCTGGGCCCCACGCAACGAAGGCAAGTCGCTGGAAGAGATCCAGGCCGCGCGGGGCTGACTTTAGATCCTCCCCGCTTGCGGGGAGGGGGACCGCCGCCGAAGGCGGTGGTGGAGGGGGCTCCGAGACCCGCATCGGACTTCGTTTCCTGAGGTCCCGAGTGGTCTCGCGGCCCCCTCCACCGCCTTGCAGGCGGTTCCCCTCGCCGCAAGCGGGGAGGATCTAGCGTCACTTCGCGCCGGGCGACTCCACCAGCGTCAGCGGCACGCCCCCGCGGACCGTGCCGAGATTGACCAATTGCACCTGCTCCAGGCCGTTGCCGGAGCCGCCGTCGCTGGTCACCGCCACCGCCAGCGTGTTCTTGCCGTTTGGATTGAGGATGCCGTTCGGGATCACGAACCTGCGCTGGGGGCCGACATGGGCGATGAACTGGCCCATGTTCCAGCCGTTGACGAACAGCAGGGCGCGATAGTTCACGGCCGATCGCGGCACCTCCGGATTGCCGATCGACAGCCCGAGCGAGGCGTCGTGCCCCTTCGGCACGGCGAGGTCGAAGGTGGTGCGGTACCAGGTCGTGCCGGGCAGTACCTGGGTCGCCGGCAGCCGTGCCTTGTCCCACTTGCCGTCGTCGAAGCCCGGCAGATGCCAGCCGCTGCGCTCGCCGAACAGGCCGCCAGTGTTCATCGGCCCGCGCACCTTGTCGGCGATCGCCTCGCCGCCCTTGTTGCCCTGAATCTTCCACGCGATCGGCACCGCGAAGCTCGGCCCGGATTGCGCCGACAGCGAGACCGAGACGAGGCCGCGCGGCTCCTTGTGGGCATCGTCGGCCTCGAGATCCCAATTGTGGCCGTTGTTGCGCACCATCACGGAGAGGACGTGCGGCCCGGCAAGGAGCGCCTCCGGCGGAAGATCGAATTCGGCGACGCCATGGGTCAGCGGGCGCGCCATTCCGGACGGCAGCTCATGCTGGCCGACGAAGCGGCCGTCGAGCCACAGCTGGAGCATTCCGCTGCCGCCGGCGCCATAATGGAGCGCGATCTTGCGCGCCGCCGGTCCGCCCTCGAAACGGCCGCGATACCAGACGTCGCCATTGTGGAAATTGTAAGCCGACATGTCCATCACCGGCTGGCCGGTCGGCGGCTTGATCGTGGCGGCGGTGCCGCGCTTGTCGATCGCCTGCCAGGCGGCATCGTCGAAGTCGCGCTTCGCCTCGGGCGTCTCCTGCCCGACCCGCCATTCCAGCAAGGCGGGGAGTTCGACCTTCGCAGCGCCGGGCAGCGGCTTCTTCGACAGCCAGCTTCCGGATGCGCCGTGATCGCCCGAAACCTCGCGTCCGTTCCAGCGCAGGGTCTTGAAGCGTGGACCCCAGATTTCCAGCGTCGCCTCTTCGGCGACGTCGCCGCTGAGCGCAAGTTGTCCGCCGGAGAGGGTCGCGCTCCGCACCAGCGCGGGGCCGCGCGCCAGGATCGCACCGCCGGCCGTCTCCTGCCGCCAGAAGGCTGCGGCGACGTCTTCCTCGCCGATCAGCAGGTGGAGCGGCGGCCGGCCGCCGCCGGTGATGCGCAAGCGGATGAGCCCTTCGTGCCGATAGTTGAGGCGAAGATCGCCGGTCGCGGCATCGAAGACGTGCTCCGCGCTGCCTTCGGTCACCTCGACCGCGGGCTGGCCGGTGAAGCGCAGGACCATCTCGCCGTCTTCGCCCTTGCGGCCGTAGAAGAGCGCCAGGTCGCCGGCGCCGTCCTTGATCCGGGTCTGGAGCTCGGAGGTCGAATAGACCAGACGGTGCGCGCCGAGATCGTGGGCGGCGATCAGCAATTTGGCGTCGAAGCCGTTGAGCCGAAGCGTGCCCGCCTGCGGGATTCTGTAGCGGCCGTCGGCTGTCTCGACTTCGAAAGTGAAGGCGTCGTCGCTGCGCGCGTTGGACGGCGCATGGGCGGCGAACAGCAGGTGGGCGCCGGTCTCGGCGTTGACATTGTGGTAGATGCGGACCTTGTCCGACGAGGCCTTGATCTCCGGTCCCTTGTCCATGCGGGCGAGGCTTGGAAAGCTCTGGATGAACTGGCCGAGCTGCTTCAGCTCCAGCGCCTTGGGACGAAGGTTGCGCGCCTCGTCGATCGCCGCGCCATAATCGTAGCTGGTGTAGACGACCGGCGCCGGCTGCCACCCCCACGACGTCCCGCCGAAACCCATGTAAAAGCTCTGCGCGGTGATGCCGTTGGCGAGATTGGTACCGTAGAAGACGCGCTGGTAGCGCTTGCCGCGCTGGATCGCCGTGCAATCATAGGTGCCGTTGCTGCCCCAATAATCGAACCAGCCGCCGCCATATTCGGCCGCGAAGCCGGGCGTGTTCGGCGACGCGCTGGCGCCGCCCCTGGCGCCGCCCGGGCCGTACAGCCCCCAATCGGGCGCGAGGCCGCCATTGGTCGGCTTGGCGGCGACGTCGCAGCTGCCGCCGGGATAGCCGTCGAACGCATAAAGATCGGTCGGGCCCTTGATCGTGCCTTCGACCGGGCTCGAGGCCGGCACCCAGCGGCCGTTGCGGCCGATGTCGTTGTGGAAGATCGGCACGGTGACCCCGTCGGCACGCGCACGATCGTAGAGATGCTGCATGTAGCGCTGCTGCTCGGCATTGGTGAGCAGCAGCTCATTCTCGATCTGGTGGAGGATGACGGTGCCCTTGCCGTCGCCATATTGGTGCTTGGCGATGATCTTGTTGATCCGGGTCAGCCATTCGTCGGCAGCCGCCATATATTCGGGCGCATCGGTGCGCGCCTTCGCGTTCTGCTTGACCAGCCAGCCGGGGAAGCCGCCGCGGCTGAGCTCCGCATTCACATAAGGGCCGGCGCGGGTGATGACGTACATCCCCTCGTCCGCAGCCATGTCGAGCAACGTGTCGACGTCCCGCACGCCGCTGAAATCGTACACGCCGGGCGCCGGCGAATGATAGCCCCAGGAGAAATAGAGCGCGACGGTGTTGAACCCGCTCGCCTTCATCTTCTGCAGGATGTCGCGCCACAGGCTCGGGCTCGGCAGGCGGTAATAATGGAATTCCGACGACCAGATCACCGTCGGCTTGCCGTCGAGGATGATCGAATGGCGATCGAACGACACCTTGCCGAAGTCGCGCCGGGTGTCGGACGCGGCCGGTGCGGCGGCGGCGGTGACGGCCTGCACCGCTTGCGGAGCCGGCGTCTGAGCGAAAGCCGGCGCCGCGAGGAGCAAGGCTGCTCCACAAACCGAGGCCATGAGCCAGTTTCGCACCATTCGTCTCTCTCCTTATGCCGATCGGCATCGATATGTCACACGTGCGTCCATGCTGAGGTCGCACCGTCGAGGCGGCGCATGGCACGACCAGCATGAGCGCGCCAAGGTCTTTGCCCGCTTCGAACCGACCAAGATCCTCCGCACGAGCGGGGAGGATCTGATCCTCAGCGCTGTCACCTCTCCACGACCTCCGCATCCTCGGTCACCAATGCCGGTCGCGCGTCGAGCGTGTCTGCCTCCAGGCGGACATTCTCCAGCGTCACCCGGCGCGCGTGCCGGACCCACAATCCGAAGGCCGGCGTCACTCCGAACATGCTCGGCTCCGGATAGGCCTCCGCCAATACCGGCGGCGTTCGTGCCGCATCCGATCCGCTGCCGCCGCCCGCGTAGACGAACCGCACGTCGCGCAGGGTGACGTCCTCGATCGGGTGGCCCGGCAGCCCGGCGATCGTCGCGGCGAAGCGGGGATCGATCCCGGTGGCCTCGACGTCGCGGATCGAGACTTGCCGCAGCGCGCCGATGCCGATGCCCTCCGGACCGCGGCGGCGGTCGCCGAGGCGCAGGAACAGGGGCGCGGTGGTGACCTCGTTCATGGTGATACCGCTGATCTCGACATGTTCGAGTACGCCGCCGTCGACCGTCTCGAGCGCGAGCCCGCGCGAACGCTCGAACCGGCAATCGCGAATGACGATGTTGCGGAATCCGCCATTGGTCTCGGTGCCGAGCTTGATCCGTCCGGTCACCCGGTCGCGGTCGGGCGCGATCTCCTGCGTCCGGCCAAAGCGGCCGTCGAGCATCGTGCCGAGGTCGAAGCCGCTCACCGTGCAATTCTCGATGACGACATTCTCGGTCGCCATTCCGGCCCCAAGCGCAAAGCTGCTCTTCAGCACGATGGCGTCGTCATTGGGCGAATTGACCCGGCAATTGCGAACCCGCGCGTTGCGCACACAGTCGAGATCGATGCCGTCTCGATCGGTGTCGATGCGGAGATTGTCGATAGTGAGGCCATCGACGCCGGTGGCGAGGATCGCAAAATGGCCACCCTTCCAGATGGTGAAGTCGCGCAGCGCGACGCCGCGGCAATCCTTGAGCGCGATCGCCTTGTTGCCGAGCCCGTTCATGCTCTCGGCATCTGGCTCCAGGGCGCGGATCTCGGCCGCGCTCATCCCGTTCATCGACAGCGGCCGCTCGCCGGTCTGCTTGCGCCAGCGTGCGCCGGGGCCGTCGCGGGTGAGGCCGATGCCTTCGATGCGCCCGCGGCCGAGGATGGCAATGCCGTCCAGCCCCTCGCCCCAGATCAGGCTGTTGTGCCAATGGCTGTGGCCGAAATCCTGGTAGAGCTGATCCGGCCCGTCTTCGGGCGGGTCGTAGGCGCCGGGATGGCGCGCCGGATCGGCCGCCTCGATCACCGCTTCGTCTGAAAGCAGCAAGGCGATCCCGCTCGCCAGCCTTATCGAGAAGCAGAGGAAACGGCCGGCCGGAAACAGCACGGTTCCGCCGCCTTTGGCCGCGGCGGCCGCGATCGCGCGATTGACCGCCTCAGTGTCGAGCGTTCTCCCGTCGCCGCGTGCTCCATAGTCGCGGACGTCGAACAGCGGCGTGCTCAACGGCACTCCGCCCGGCCGAGCGGCGCATCGCGGTGGAGGTCCGGCCGTGCCGCCAGAATGTGCGCCGAAATCGGAAGGCTCAACGCCTTGAGATCCCGCGCGACGATCTCGGCGATGCCGCGGGCGCCGAGCTCGCTGAAATGGGTGTCGTCGGCGATGCCGTTGGGGAAAGCGGGCAGCTTCTCCTCGGCTGCGTGATGAAGGTAATATCGCTTCGATCCGTCTTCGCCCGCCGCCTGCACCCAGGCACCGGACTCCCGCTCAAGATCGATCAAAGCCACGCTAAGCTCGGCGGCAAGCCCGCGCATCGTATCGGACCAGGGCGTGAAATCCGCGACGATCCGGCCCTCCTTCCAGTTGCGCCGGGTGACCGGCGTGACCAGCACCGGCTGCGCGCCCGCGGACTTGGCGACGGCGATCATGCGCGCGAGGTTGGTCCGGTAGGCGCCCAGCGGATCGGCATAGCGCTCGATCTTGACCATGTTGGCGTCATTGTGGCCGAACTGGATCAGCAGGGTGTCGCCGGCCTGGATCTCCTGTGCGATCCGCTCGAGCCTTTTCTCGCCGATGAAGGTGCGGGTGCTGCGCCCGCCGACAGCATGGTTTCGTACTTTGGTCGTGCCGTCGAGCGCGCAGCCGAGGAACTGGCCCCAGCCCGATTGCGGGTAGCGATGTGCGGCGTAATCGGCGGCGGTGGAGTCGCCCGCGATGTGGATCGTCGCCGCGCCTGCCGGCAGGGCAGGCGCGATGACCGCTGCGACGAGGGCACCGAGAAAGGTCCCGCCACGCCTCATTGCGCCGCCGCCTTGGCGAGCTCTACCGCATAAACGTGGTTCGCACCTTCCATGTTCGATCGGAACACCACCCATTTCCGGTCCGGGGTGAAGGTCATGTTCGGCTCCAGCCGGTAATCGTGCTTGCGCATGTCGACGAGCTTTTCGGGCTCCAGAAGCCCCGGCGAAATCAGCGATTCCGATCCCGGTGCGTGGATCCCGGCGACGTCCGGAATGTCGCGGGGGTGGAAGAGGTAGAGATATTTGCCGTCAGGCGCGTGGGCGACCATCTCGCTGTCGCCGCCGTCACCGGAGAAGAGTTTCAAATCGGGCGACTGGTTGAAGTGAACCGACCATTCATTGCGCTCGAGATGATACCATTTTCGCTTGCCGCTCGAGAGCTCATAACCGGCGAGCCAGAATTTCTCGCCGCGCGGCGTCTGCAGATCGTACCAGATGGTCTTGCCGTCGGGCGAGAAGAATTCGTGCCCGGCAATCTCCATGTTCATCGTGCGGGTGTGGATCTTGGTCTTCTGGCTGCCGTCGGTGCGGATCGTCCAGATCCGGTCGACCTTGTGCCACGGCCCCTCGTGGCAATACATGATGAGGTTCGGATCGGTCGGCGAGAATTGGATATGATTCAGCCAGTCGGTCGATGCGGTGACGACGCGGCGCTGGCCGGTCTTCACGTCGATCGTGAAGATCTCCATTGGTATCTTCGCCTCGAGCCGCTCGTTGAGCCGCACTTCCTTGGCCTCCGCGAAGGTCAGCGGCTTGCCGTCGGCGCCGGTCGCAGCATATTCGGCCTGGCCGAACGTCATCCGTGTCTGATCGCGGTCGCGAACTTGGGCGGCGGCGGGCTGGAGCGGCGGATCGCGCTCCGCCCATTGCGCGAGCAACAGGCTCTCGTCGGCATTGATCGATCCGATCGTGCCGCTCTTCAGGTCGGCGATTCTGCGCGTCTTGCCGGTATCGATGTCGGCCGCCCAGATCGTCGAGGCGCCGCCGTCGCCGGTCCGCGTCGCATAATAAGCCGTGCGCGTCTTGCGGCCGGTGAACAGCAATTGCAGCCGCTCGCCCTTGACCAGCGGAGTCACTCTCCAGCTTTGCAGATCGACGGTCGCGATCCCGCTCGGCACCGACACGACCATCTTGTCGCCCTGCGGCGTATAGCTGTTCTGGTGGAAATAAAGGCTTGCGGTGCCGGGGACGTCCGAAATGCGGACGATCCTGTGGCCGGTCAGCGCGTCGACCCATTCACGCGGTCCCGTGGCCGCGGCGGGCGCGGCGGCGACCGGCGCCGAGAACAACAAGGCCGCGATCAGCAAGGCTGCTTTCATCTTTCTCTCCAAAGCCATGATCAGTAGCGCACCCGTACGCCGACGAAGAACTGCCGACCGGTCTTGCTGAACACCTGCTGGTCGCGGATGGTCTTGCCGTCCCAGAAGTCGGTCGGCTGGTCGGTGAGGTTCAGCATGTCGATGTTGAGGCCGATATTGGGCGTGATGTCGTACGAGATCGACGCATCGAGATTGAAGGTGGAATAGGATCCGGTCGCGTCGGGCAGCCCGGCGCGGAGCGGCACCTGGCGCAGATACTGGCTGCGATAGGCGCCGGACACGCGCGCCGAGAAGCCGCCGGCTTCGTAATAGAGCGTGGCGTTCACCGAGTTTGGCGACACGTTGACCAGTTCGTCCTGGAGCACCGGGCCGGTGCGGTTGGCGGTCAGGAAATAGGTAATCTTCGAATCGATGTGGGTGTAATTGATCAGCGCGCCGAAATTCTTGAGGAAGCCGGGCAGGAAGGTGAACGGCTGCTGGTAGTTGATCTCGATGCCGCGGATCGTGCCGCCTTCGGTCGACTGGAAGTTGGTGATGTTGATCGGCGTGTTGGGATCGGTCCCGGCCGGGAAGGCGGACGACGGAATGCCACTTTCGCGGACCGTCGTCTGGGTGAGCAATTGCTGCGCGAAGCTCTTGAGCTTCTTCTGGAAGACGGCCGCGGAGAGCACCGCGCCCTTCTGGAAGTACCATTCGATGCCGGCATCCAGATTGGTCGATCGGAACGGCGTCAGATTGGGATTGCCGACCGTCGAGGTGAACAAATTTCCGGTCGTGCTGACCGCGCCGCCCGGCGTCAGATTGCCGAGGGCGGGCCGCGACAGCGCCTTGGCGGCGGCGGCGCGGAGGATCAGATCGGGCCCGATCTCGAGCGCGAGATTGGCCGCCGGTAGGAAGTCCTCGTAGGTCCGCCGCGCCTCGACGATCGGCAGCGTCGCCGAAATGTAGCCGGTCGAATATTGCCTCGTATGGGCATAGCGCGCGCCGACATTGCCGCGCAGAATCAGCTCGCCGCCGAGCGGGAAATTGAAGTCGAGCTGCGCATAGGGGCTGTTGTCGGTCTCGCGGACGAAGCGGTTGTTGCCGAGCGCGGCAGCGGTGCCGATGCGGAAGTCGCCCAGTGCGTTCACGCAGTTGCAATTGTAATCGTAGACCTGCTCGAACGCATCGATGTCGGGCACGATGAAGCTGGTGGTCGAACCGGCAGGCAGGTTCAGGCCGCGGCCGAAATCGTCGATCGCGTTGCTCAGATCGCCGACGGTGACGCCGGCCGGCAGCGGCGCGTTGATGATCGTCGAGGTCAGCCGCGATACGCTTTCCGTCGCGAAGGTGAAGCGCTTGTAGGCATAGCCGATCTTGCCGGTCAGCCGATCGTTGAACTCCCACTGGAAGTCGATCTTGCCGTTTCGGAACTTGTTGTCGACGCGCTGGCGCTGGACGCGGATGTCGGAATAGCCGTTGATGAAATTCCAATTGGCAGGATCGGAGGCGTCGAAGCCGAAGTCCAGCAGCGGCCGCTTCTTGTCCTCGCGGGAATCGTAGACGAAGCCGTCGCTGTCCAGCCGGTCGAGCGAGATCAGGGTGAATTCCGGCACCTTGAACAGCGATCGCGACTGGCCGATCAGCAGGTTGAGCTGGCCCTTGTCGCCGATGTCCTGCCGCAAGGTGGCGGAGACCTGATAGAAGTGGGTTTCCGATCGCTCGTAGCCGTTGGTCATCCGGAAATCGGTATCGTCGAACACGCCGTAACGGAGCAGCCCGCTGTCATCGACCTCGGCCTCGCGGATCTTCATGTTCGGGCGTCCGGTGGCCTGCGCCGCAGTGAGGCTGCCCGCGGCCGCGCCGTTGCCGCGGTTGAAGCTGATCGGGTTGGTGGCGTAATCGTTCTTGCGCTGATCGTAGCGCGAATAGGCTCCGTCGACCGTGAGCAGGGTGCTGTCGCTCGGCTGCCACTGAACGGCGGCGGTGAGCCCCAGCCGTTTCTGGCGATTGACGAAGCGGCCGTAGCCGGGGAGGCGGGGGACGAACACGCCGGCGCGTGCGACTTCGGCATAGGCCTCGGGCGTCGAACCGCGCACCGCGCCCGGCGCTGGCGTGCAATTGGGGGTGAACGGCGCGGTGGTGACCAAAGTGTTGATCGGGGTCACCGATGCCCCCGGCACCACCGGACAGAAGCCTTGCTGCGATTCCCAGAAATCGGACAACGCGGTGTTCGAATAGGCTTCCTCCTCGACCGTCCGCTCGGAATAGGCGCCGGAGACCAGCACGCCGATCGTGTCGTTGGCGAAGGTGTCGCTGATCAAGGCGGCGATGCGCGGCTGCAGATGCTTGCCCATCTCGTAATAGGCACCCTGCAGCGAGGCGGCGGCGCGAAGCCCCTTCTTGTCGAACGGACGCGCGGTCTGCAGGTCGACGGTGGCGCCGAGCGAGCCTTCGTCGACCTCGGCCGACTGCGACTTGCGTACGACGATCGAGTTGAACAGCTCCGAGGCGAACAGGCTGAAATCGAAGCCGCGGCCGCGGTTGATCGTCGATCCGAGGGTCGAGCCGGTGGTGGCCGAGATCGCCTCCAACCCGTTCAGCCGCACCCGCGAGAAATCGCCGCCAAGACCCCGCACTGTGATGTTGCGGCCCTCGCCGGCGTCGCGCTCGATCGCGATCCCCGGAACGCGTTGCAGCGATTCCGCGACATTGGCATCGGGGAAGTCGGCAATGTCCTGCGCATTGATGACGTCGACGATGTCGTTCGAATTGCGCTTCGCGGTGAGCGCGCTCTGCAAGGCGCCGCGCAGACCGGTGACGATGATCTCCTGATCGCCGGCGGTGGCGGCCGGCTGCGCCTCGGCGGCGTTCGGCTGCCCCGTTGCCTCGACGGCGGTCGTAGCGGCCGGGGGACCAGTCTCCGGCGCCGTCGGGGCGGCGCCCTGCTGCGCATGGGCCATCGACGGCAGCGCCGCGCACGCAATCGCGATCCAGGATGTGGTCAAAAGGGAGCGGCCGCTCCCCATGCAGGAAGTGCTCACTGTCCGTCTCCTCTCCATGCCGCTTCCGGATCGGAGCTCCGGATGCCCTTCGATGGTCTTCCGAGGCGGGACTCGGTGCCAATGATGCCAAGTCTACCGAAACAAGCGGAGGATTGTACAAGAATCTTCGCTATGTGGAACTTGGATCCATATAGTGGGATGGGTGTTGCATTTGAGCGACGGTGGTGGCAGCGTTTGGCAAGCTGAGGAGGCGAAGGTGACGGGCAATGTCGAACTGACGCGGCGGGCCTTCGTTGCCGGCGCGACCGCGCTGGCGGCGGGATGCGCGACGACTGCGCGCAGCGGCGGCGTGCTTCTCCATGAAGACGACTTTCGCGACGGCCTGGGCCAGTGGGTCGTCGAGGCCGAGCAGGGCGGCGCGTTCCGCGCCGAAGGCGGCGTGCTCGACATCGACAGTCCGGCTGGCGTCACCTTGTGGTTCCGCCATGCGATCGAGGGCCCGGTCGCGATCGACTATGACGTCGAGGCGGTCGCAGCCGGCGGCCCGAACGACCAAGTCAGTGACATCAACTGCTTCTGGATGGCCACCGACAAACGTGCGCCCGGCGGGGATGTGCTGGCCGTCCGCCGCAGCGGCGCCTTTGCCGACTACGACGAACTCCGAACTTATTATGCCGGCATCGGCGGCAACCGCAACACGACCTCGCGCTTCCGCCGCTACATCGGCCGCCGCGACGAGCGGCCGCTGCTGCCGCAGCACGATCTCTCCGCCCCCGCCCACTTCATCGAACCCAATCGCCGCTATCGCATCCGCCTGATCGCCGACGGCCGCCGCGTCGAACTGCAGCGCGACGGACGGACCATGTTCCTGCTCGACGATCCCGAGCCCTACACGCGGGGGCATTTTGCGCTGAGGACGACCAAGAGCCATTTGCGGGTGCGCGATTTTCGGGTTTCGCGGCTTACGAGGTAACCCGTCTCCAACAACGCTCCCCAAAACCGTTCGGGCTGAGACTGTCGAAGCTCTCCCCTTCTCCTTGTCCGCAACCGCTTGAACTATCGCACCGGATAAGGCCCTCTCGTCCGATGTCGTTCTGGGCCTACATGCTCCATTGCGCCGATCGCACCTTCTACGTCGGGCACACCGACAATCTCGACACGCGCATCGCGCAGCATGTCACGGGCGCGCTCGGCGGCTACACGTCGACACGTTTGCCGGTGATTTTGGTCTGGTCGGCCGAATTTCCGAGCCGCTACGAAGCGCTTGCCGCCGAGCGCCAGATCAAGGGCTGGAGCCGGGCGAAGAAGCTCGCCCTGATCAGGGGGGCTTGGGCCCTCATCTCCGCACTTGCACGCAACAAGAAAGAGGAGGGAAGGGCTTCGACAGGCTCAGCCCGAACGGAGTGAGAGGGACTCCTATGTGCGTTCGTCACCATAGCCGAAGCCCACCACCCGTTCGGGCTGAGCCTATCGAAGCCCTCCTTTCCTTCCCCCCGAGGCGAAAAAAAAGGCCCGGTGCATGACACACCGGGCCGAGGTTCGCGGGAGGTCGGGGAGACCGGCCTTCCGGGGAGGCTCGTCAGAACTTGAACGAGGCGCCGGCGTAGAAGCGGCGGCCCGAATATTCATAATTGGTCATGCGGATGTCGCCGGAGGTCTGCCGCTCTGTTTCCTTGGTGAGGTTCTTGCCCTCGACGAAGAAGGACGCGCCGTAGAAGCCGGGGAAGCGCAGGGTCAGCTTGGCATCGAGATAGCCGGTGCCGTCGTTGAACACGGCATTGCCCGAGCGCTCGGACGAGGCACGCAGATAATCCGAGCGGCCGTTATAAGCGACGCGGACGTTCAGCCAGTCCTTGTCGTAATACGCGACCAGATTGTAGCTGTGCTTGGACAGGAATGGATAAGGCAGCTCCTCGCCGGTCAGCTGGTTGAGCAGCCCGACATCCTTGGCGTCCGAATAGGTGTAGTTCGCCTGGATGCCGAAGCCATCGAACGGCGTCGGCAGAAAGGTGAATGCAGTCTGGGCAGTGAGCTCGAGACCCTTGATCTTCGCGCCCCGGCCATTTTCGGGGCGGCGCAGATCGAACAGCTCGCCGGTGCCGAACAGGTCGATGTCGAACGTCGAGACGTTCTCGATGACGAAGGTTTGGATGTTCTTGTAGAAGGCCGCGGCGCTGATCAGGGTGTCGCGATTAGGATACCAGGACAGGCTGAGATCGAACTGGTTGGCGCGATACGGCTCGAGATCCGGATTGCCCGCCGTGCAATTGTTCTGGGTCTCGGCAACCACATCGCCGATGTTGCAAGTGATGTTCGGGGCGAGATTGCCGAGCCTCGGCCGCGCCAGCACCTTGGACGCGCCGGCGAACAGGATCAGCTCGTTCGGAATGAGCCCGATCGAAAAATTGGCGCTCGGCAGCCAGTCCTCGTAGCTGTTGCTGATCGTGATGAAGTCGGCGCTGACGGCGGTCGACTGCCCCGGCAGGATGGTGCGCACGAAGCCGGTGGACGTGTCCTCGGTGCGGACATAGCGGACTCCGAGATTGCCGTTCACCGGCATGCCGGCCACTTCGAAGTCGAAATTGCCCTTCAGGTAGGCGGCGTAGATCTTCTCGTCGACATCCTGGGTGGGGATCTGCGGAACGCCGTTCACTTCGCGCAGGCGATCGTGGTTGGCATAGGTCTGATCGAAATAGCTGCCGATGTCGGTGAAGTTCGGGCGCAGCCAGGTGTCGGGCAACCCGGTCCGATCGCCGGCCGGAAAGAAGGTATAAGGCAGGAAGTCGGTCGAGCCCTGCAGGAAACGCGCAAGGGTGGCCGGGGAAATCTGCTGGGTGCCGACCTGGCTGCCGTTCGCCGTCGGTACCAGCCGGGTGTCGGTGGTGCCGAGCTGCGCGCGGGCGGTGATGTAGGGGGTGGGCACGATCACGCCCTGGGCGTTGGGGACCTCACTGCCCGTCGAGTTGATACCGCCGCCGTAGCGCAGGATGCTCGACGTACGATATTGCGCGCCGATCTCGATCAGCTTCAGAAACGAGGAGTCGACATCGAAGTCGCCGTCGATCTTGAACTGATTCTCCTTGGTATCGATCTCGTCCGGCCGATACTGATATTCCGCGACGATCGGCCGAACCGCGCCGGTCACCCCCGTCGGGGTCAGGTAGGTTGCGATGTCCGAGGGATCGGCATTGGCCGGAAATCCGAAGCGTGGATTGCCGCTCTCGGGATCGAGCTCGACGCGGATGCTCGGGATGGTGCCGTTGAGCACGATCGAATTGGTGTCGTTCCACGTCTTGCCCTTCGACAGCACGCCGAACCCGGAGAGGCGGAAGCCCTCCCCATCATAATTGAAGCCGACTTGTTTGTAGTCGGTCGTGATCTTCTGGATGAAATCGCGGAACTGGACGCTGAAGATCGAACCTGCGCCGCTGCCGGTGCCGGCCGCATTGAAGCTGCCGGTCGGCGCGGTGGTGAAGCCGATCAGATTGCCGGCATCGTCGATCGTGCACGTGGCGCAATTGTTGGCGCTATCGATTCGGCCGAACGCCTGAACGTCGACCGCGAAATTGTTGTCGATCGTGCGCACCTTGCGGCTGTTGCGCTGATATTCGGCATAGACGTCGAGCCGGTCGGTGACTTGGTACTGGATCGTCGCGACGCCGGAAATGCGCTCGTCATTGCGCTCCCAGCTGCTGTAGCGCGGGATGCCCGGAACGAATTCCGCGAACTGGACGAGGCAATCGGCGCGGGTCGCGCCGGCCCCGGCACTGACCGGGACGGCATTGCAGCCCTGCGGCGTCGTGATATTGGCAAAGTTGGCGTTCTCGGTGATCTTCTTGTTGTCGTTGTTGAGATCGGTCTGCGTGGCATCGGCCGAGAAGCGGCGCCATTCGGTGTTGCGCTGGAAGTCCGACCGTGTGTCGACCTTGTCGTAGGTTAGGTTGACCAGGAAGCCGAGGCGGCCGTCCAGAAGCTTCGTGCCCGCCGTGATGTTGCCGCGCGGGCGCCACTTGTCGAGCGTCTCCAGGTTCTGCATCGAGGCGGTGATCGCGAGCAGCGGGTCGCGAAGCTCGAGCGGACGCCGGGTCTGGATGCTGACGGTGCCGCCGACGCCGCCCTCGGTCATGTCGGCGGTGAAACCCTTGAACACGTCGATCGACTTGACGAGCTCTGAGGCCAGCTCCCGGAAATCGCCGCCGCGGCCGCCGGCCGAGCCGAGCACCGAGGCACCGTTGATCTCGACGCGGTTGAGATCCGGCTCCACGCCGCGGATGCTGACCTGCGAGCCTTCGCCTTCGACGCGGCTGAGCTGAACGCCAGTCACCCGCTGCAGCGCTTCGCCGATATTCTTGTCGGGGAAGGAGGCGATGTCCTCCGCGACGATCGAGTCGACCTGGGTGCCGGCATTCTTCTTGCGGGCGATCGCGCCCTGAAGGCTGGCGCGGGTGCCGGTGACGACGATGCTCTCGTCGGCAGCGGCGCCGGCGGTCGGACCGGCCTGCGCTTCGGTGACGTTCGTCGCCTCGTTCGCGGGATCGGCGATCTGCTCGTTGGCTTCGTCGGGCCGGGGTTGTGACGACGTGGTGGAGCCCTGCTCCACCGGCGCGGTGTTGGGCTGCTGGACGATCTCCGGCTGGCCGGGCTGGGGTCGCGGAGTGGGGGCGGGCTGCGCGGTGCCGGCGCCCTGCGCGAAGGCGGGTGCGGCAAGGGTCATTGCGGCGACGCCGATGGCGACGCGGCTGGTGGTCAGAAGCGCACGTCCACGTCCGGTCCGGAATTCAGTCACTTTCAGCCTCTCCTAGATGTCCCCGGCCGAGCGGCCCTGCAAAGGATCTTTGGGGTCTTATCGGCGGTGAAGCCGGTGCCACTTGTCAGACCATTACCGCGATTCGGAGCGGCAGCAAAGAAAAATGTGGGACACATGTCCACCATGTGGGATTAGAGATTGCAATCCCGGGTCAATTGTATGACCATTCGCCTTGCAGAAACGCCATTTCTCGACCGAGTCAACGGCCCAAAAAGGCCCGGGGGATGGCGGGAAAGGCTGAGGAGAGAAGGGCATGAGGATGCTGGGAAAGATCGGAAGCAAGGCAGTGCTCTGGGTCGGCGGGTGCGGTGTCGCGCTCGCGGCAGCCGGCGCGGGCATGGCCGCGACGAAAGCGCCGGTGCTTGCGTCCGGCCGCGAGGCGGAAGCGCTCGATCGCGGGCTGGTGGTGGTTCCGGCCGCTGGCGGAACCGGCAATCTGGTCAGCTGGCGCCTGCTCGAAAGCGATCCTCGCGGCACCGCCTTCGCCGTCTATCGCGACGGTCGCCGGATCACGTCTGCGCCGCTCACCGGCGCCACCGATCTCGTCGACACGGCCGGCACGGCGTCCGCACGGTACACGGTCCATGCAGTGGTCGGCGGCCGGGAGCGAGCACCGAGCGCCGCCGCGCCGGTGCAGCCCCGGGGCTATCTCACCATTCCGCTCGACCGGCCGGGCCCTCGCACCGCGCCCGACGGCACGACCTTCACCTACGATGCCAACGACACCAGCGTCGGCGATCTCGACGGCGACGGCCGCTACGAGATCATCGTCAAATGGTATCCCTGGATCGCCAAGGACAATGCCTTTGCGGGCTATACCGGCGAGACCCTGTTCGACGCTTACACGCTCGACGGCAAAAGACTGTGGCGCATCGACATGGGCCCAAACATCCGCTCCGGCGCCCATTACACCCAGTTCATGGTCTTCGACTTCGACGGCGACGGCCGCGCAGAGCTGGTCGCCAAGACGGCCGACGGAACGGTCGACGGCACCGGCAAGGCAATCGGCGATGCCAGGGCCGATTGGCGAGAGACCGGCGGCGATGTCGCGAGCAGCGATCGCACCGGCTCGACCGAGCTTTCCGACGGCCGCCGCGTCGCCCAGCTCACCGGCCGGATCCTCAAGGGTCCGGAATATCTCACCGTGTTCGACGGCCGCACCGGCCGCGCACTCGCGACCGCGCCTTATGCGCCGCCGCGCCACCCCGACACGCCAAACCCGAGCGGCGACCAGCTCAAGGCCTTGTGGGGCGACAGCTACGGCAACCGTTCGGAGCGCTATCTTGCGGGCGTCGCCTATCTCGACGGCAAGCGGCCGAGCATCGTCATGGCCCGCGGCTATTATGCGCGGTCGACCATCGCCGCCTGGGATTATCGCGGCGGCAAGCTCACCCGGCGCTGGTTGTTCGACACGGCCGCACCGGGCAACGACGCCTTTGCGGGCCAAGGCAATCACCAGCTGAGTGTCGCCGACGTCGACGGCGATGGCCGCGACGAGATCGTCTACGGATCGATGACGGTGGACGATAATGGCAAGGGTCTGTGGAGCTCGGGCCTGCGCCATGGCGATGCCATGCACCTCTCCGATCTCGATCCTGGCCGGCCTGGGCTCGAGAAATGGGGCGTGCACGAGGAGGTGTCGCGCAATGGCGGCATCGGCGCGGCGATGCTCGATGCCCGCACCGGCCAGGTTCTGTGGTCGGTCAAGGCGGAGAAGGACACCGGCCGCGGCCTCGCTGCGGACATCGATCCGCGTCATCCCGGGGCCGAAGCCTGGGCGATCAACAGCCCCGATCTGTACGACAGCAAAGGCAAGGTCATCGGCCGCCATCCGCGCCAGATCAATTTCGCGATTTGGTGGGACGGCGATCTGTCGCGGGAGCTTCTCGACGGCGCCAATATTTTCAAATGGGATTTCGAGAAGGGCGAGAGCATGTCCCTGCTCGCGCCGGCGGGGGTCGCGTCCAACAACGGCACCAAGGCCAATCCAGCGCTCAGCGCCGACATTCTCGGGGATTGGCGGGAGGAACTCGTCGTCCGCAGCGAGGACAGCCGCGAATTGCGGATCTATCTGACGCCCCATTACAGCGACGTCGGCCTGCCGACCCTGATGCAGGACCCGGTCTACCGCCTGGCCGTCGCTTGGCAGAACACCGCCTACAACCAGCCCCCGCACACCAGCTACTTCCTCGGCACCGGCATGGCACCGCGCGGCAGATAGGGCGGGCATGTTCGTGGGGCCGTTCGGCTGAGATCGCGTTGAGAAAGGCTGGTCAGCCCTCGGCCTTCTCCGCGCTCGACCCGCGGAGCGCCTTTCTAGCCGGCGGCGCCTCGCTGCGGACGACGCTCTTCACCGGGCATCTCTGACCCTGATAGGCGATAGCGGAATAGCGATCGAAGCGGCCCGTGCCGCGGGTCAGGAAGCCCAGGGAATAAGCATAAGGCAGGCCGACGCAGGGGCGCATCAACTCGACCCGGTACCAGTCGCGACGGCGGTCGATCACCCAGAGGGTGCGATCGTCGTCGGCATGCCAGCTGCGGATCCCGCTCTCGGGAAAGGGGATCGACGCTTCCTCGCCGATCACCGGCTGCTTGGAAGGCGCCGCAGATGCGGGTGCGGCGAAGGCAGCGCCGAGTGCTGCCAGCAGGGTCAGCGTCTTCGTCATCCCGCCGACATAGCTGTTCTGCGGCCAGTGGAGTAGCCTCCATGCCGTCGCATATTGTGGGATGCTGTCTCACATGTCATTACTCCCTGGAGAAGCGATACAAGAGAGGGTGCGGGCGAATGGCGATCAGCAGGCGCACGTTTCTGGTTCACTCGATGCTTGCGGGCAGCGCAATGGCGGCAGCACCTGTGCTCGGCGCAGTCCCACCGAAGCTCCGCCGCCGCAGCGCCGGAGCGCCGCCTGTCGATGCCGAAATCGTCTGGCTCGACGGGGCACCACCCGCTGTGGACGAGGGGCAGACGTGGGGCGTGCCCTGGCCGCGCGGCACCCGCAAGACCCGCTTCGGCCTGCGCGACGCGTCGGGCCAGGCGCTCCCCGTGCAGAGCTGGACGACGGCGACCTGGCCGGACGGATCGATCAAATGGACCGCCCACGCGCTTCCGGCCGGTTCCGGCACCGGCGGTGCGCTCACTCTCGGCCCGGGCAAGGCGCGCGCACCGGCATCGCCGGTCGCCGCCGCCTGGCGTGGCGACGCGATCGAGGTGACCAGCGGCCCACTGGCATGGCGCATCGGCACAAGCGGCCCGCACATCATCCTCTCCGCCCGCCACGGCGCGCGGGAGACACTGCGCACCGTCGGGCTCGTCGCCACGTCCCAGGATCGTCCTGGCGGCGACACCGAGGAGAGCATCGCCCGCCAGCGCTTCGAAAGCGAAATCACCGCGGCGACGGTCGAGCAGGAAGGGCCGGTGCGCGCGGTGGTCAAGGTCGACGGGCGGCATCGCGGTGGCGCGACCGATGGCGCGGGGCGCGCCTGGCTCCCATTCTCGATGCGGCTCTATTTCTATGCCGGCGCCGAGAGCGTGCGGATCGTTCATTCCTTCATCTTCGACGGCGACGAGCAGACGGATTTCCTCAGCGGCCTCGGTCTCACCGGCCAGGTGCCGATGACCGATCTGCCCTATGACCGGCATGTCCGTTTCGCCGGCACTGGTGATGGGGTCTGGGCCGAAGCGGTGCAGCCGCTCACCGGCCTCCGCCGCGATCCGGGCAAGCCGTTCCGGGACGCCCAGGTCGCAGGTCTCAAGGTGCCACCGGTCGCCGAGATGGCGGCACCGGTGCGCGAGGGCTTGCCCTACGTGCCGCTGTGGGGAGACTTCACGCTCAGCCAGCCCAATGCGGACGGGTTCAGCATCGCCAAGCGCACCAGGCCCGGCCATGGCTGGATCGACGCCGATGGCGGCACGCGCGCCAACGGGCTCGGTTTCGTCGGCGGTCCGGCGGGGGGAGTCGCCTTCGGCATGACCGATTTCTGGCAGCGCCACCCGGTGCGGCTCGACATCCGCAACGCCCATGAAGACGCCGCCGATTTCACGCTCTGGTACCATTCGCCGGATGCGCCGGTGATGGACCTGCGCTTCTTTCACGACGGCATGGGCATGAACGAACATGTCGCCGAGAATGAAGGCCTCGACATCACCTACGAGGATTATGAGAAAGGCTGGGGGACGCCGCACGGCATCGCCCGCACCACCGAATTCACCCTCTGGGCGCTGCCCGCGACGCCGACCCGGGAGCGCTTCGCCGCCATGGCGGAATGCGTCGCGAGGCCACCGCGGCTGGTGCCGACGCCCGCGCGGATCCATGCCGCCGGCGTGTTCGGCGACTGGAGCCTGCCGGATCGATCGACCCCGGCGAAGGCCGCGATCGAGGCGCAGAACGACACTCTGCTCAGCTTCTACCGCGAGCAGGTGGAGCAGCGCCGCTGGTACGGTTTCTGGAATTATGGCGACGTCATGCACACCTACGATGCCGATCGCCACGTCTGGCGCTACGACATCGGCGGCTTTGCCTGGGCGAACAGCGAGCTTTCGCCCGATCTCTGGCTGTGGCTGAGCTTCCTGCGCTCGGGCGATCCGAAGGTCTTCCGCATGGCCGAGGCAATGACGCGGCACACCGGCGAGGTCGACGTCTATCATCTCGGCCGCTTCCGCGGGCTCGGCACCCGTCACGCCGTCCAGCATTGGGGCGACAGCTCCAAGCAGCCGCGCGTGTCCAACGCCACCTACCGGCGCATCTATTATTATCTAACCGCCGACGAGCGGGTCGGCGATCTGATGCGCGAATTGCTCGACAGTGATCGCACCCTCGTCCACGTCGACATCGGCCGCAAGGTGGGCGCCCGCCGGCCGGGCTCCGCGCCGCCCGGCGGCACCGGCGCGGTCACCGCCGACACGCCGCTGCGGGACGGCCAGATCTTCCTCCAGTTCGGCACCAGCTGGTGCTCCCTCGTAGGCGCCTGGCTGACCGAATGGGAGCGAACCGGGGACAAGAAGTGGCGCGACCGCATCGTCGCCGGCATGACCTCGATCGCCGCCCTTCCCAAACAATGGTTCGCCGGCGGGGCGAAATACGATCTCGCCAGCGGCCGCTTCCTCGGGCCGGGAACGGAGGTCAGCGTCAGTCACCTGAACAGCGTGTTCGGCGCCGTGGAGATCAATTCCGAACTGTTCGACCTGCTCGACGTGCCCGCCTACGAGAAGGCCTGGCTCGATTATTGCGTCGCCTACAATGCACCGCCGGCGCAATTCGCGGCGCTGACGGGATCGCGAGACCGCGGCGGCCGCAACCTCAAGGAAGGCCATTCGCGCCTCACCGCCTTCGCCGCCAGACACCTCGGGGATCCGGCCCTTGCCCGCCGCGCCTGGGCCGAGTTCTTTCCGGGCGAGGCCGGTCTCGGCATGGGCATCGCGGCGCGAAAGGTGGACGGACCGGCAGTGCTGAAACCGGTCGCCGAAGCTCCCAAAGTCTCGACCAACGCGACCGCCCAATGGGGTCTGGCGGCGATCCAGAATCTGGCGCTGGTCGGCGACGCGTTGGAGGAAGCCTGGGCGCAATCGGGCGCAGCGCAACGCTAAGCGCCCTCGGGAGTCCCTCGCTCCATCAAGCCTCCCGTCGAGGCAGGCGGGAGCAGGCCGCTGGCAAACGAGGGGTCTCCGTCTCCGGAGGCCCCCGTCCGTTGCCTTATGCCAGCGCCGCCGTGACGATGATCTCCACCTTGTAATCCGGCGTTGCGAGCTTCGCCTCGCCGGTGGCGCGGGCTGGTGCGTGCTCGGCGACGACCCAGCTGTCCCAGACGGCGTTCATCTCGGCGAAGTCGGCCATGTCGGCGAGCCAGATGGTCGCGGTCAGGATTCGGGTCTTGTCGGTGCCGGCTTCGGCGAGCAGCGCGTCGATGGCGGCGAGCACGCTTTGCGTCTGCACGGTGACGCTCTCGCCGGGCGCTCCGACCTGGCCGGCGAGATAGACGATGTTGCCGTGGATGACGGCCTGGCTCATGCGCGGGCCGGAATGAAGGCGGGTGATGGTCATGTCGTTCTCCTTGCGTAATGTTGCTCAGGCGCCGTAGCGGGCGATGCCGAGATCGTGAACCTCGATCGCGGGGGTCTTGCCGCCGATCATGTCGGCGACGACGTGGCCCGAGCCGCAGGCCATCGTCCAGCCGAGCGTGCCGTGGCCGGTGTTGAGGAACAGATTGGGATAGCGGGTCGCGCCGATCACCGGCGTGCTGTCCGGAGTCATGGGCCGCAGCCCGGCCCAGAAGCTTGCCTGGCCAAGATCGCCCGCCTCGGGGAAGAGCGAGGTCAGCGAATGTTCGAGCGTTTGCCGGCGCCGCTCGTGCAGGCCGAGATCGTAGCCGCTGATCTCGGCCATGCCGCCCACGCGGATGCGGTCGCCGAGGCGGGTGATCGCCACCTTGTAACTTTCGTCGAGCAGGGTCGAAACCGGCGTGATGTCCCGCCGCACCACCGGCACGGTGATCGAATAGCCCTTTACCGGATAGACCGGCAGCCTGAGGCCGAGCGGCGCCAGCAGCTGCGGCGAATGGCTGCCGAGCGCAACGACATAGGCGTCGGCCTTGATCGCGCCGCCGTCGGTGATCACCGACTGAATTGTCCCGCCCGACGCAACGATCCGCTGGATCGACGTGCCGAAGCGGAAGCGCACGCCGGCTGCTTCGGCGAGGGCGGCGAGCGCGGTGGTGAATTTGAAGCAATCGCCGGTTTCGTCATTCGGCAGCCGCAAGCCGCCGGCGATCGGCGCCTTGGACGCGGCGAGGCCGGGTTCGGCGGCGATGCAGCCGCGGCGATCGAGCAGATCGTAGGGGATGCCGTAGGCGCGCAGCACCTCGATATCCTTGCCGACGGCGTCGAGCTGCGCCTGGGTCCGGAAGAGCTGCAACGTGCCGAGGCTTCTTTGATCATAGTCGATTCGGGTTTCGCCACGCAGGTCGATCAGCCGGTCGCGGCTGAACTCGGCCAGCCTGACCATGCGCGCCTTGTTGATCGCATAGCGTTCGGCGGTGCAGTTGCGCAGCATGCTCACCAGCCAGGCGAGCATGTGCCGGTCGATCGCCGGCCGCAGGATCAGCGGCGCGTGCTTCATCAGCAGCCAGCGTATCGCCTTGGCCGGGATGCCCGGCGCCGCCCAGGGCGAGGCATAGCCGGGCGAGATCTCGCCGGCATTGGCGAAGCTCGTTTCCATCGCCGCCGCCGGCTGGCGATCGACGACGACGACCTCGTGCCCCGCCTTGGCGAGATACCAGGCGGTGGTGGTGCCGATCACCCCGCTGCCGAGGATCGCGACCTTCACGATGTCGCTCGCGGAGATGGACTGTGCTGCATCATCAATTGACCCATGTTCTGGAAAAGCGCCGGCCGAGGCGCGTGAGGATTTCGTACGGGATGGTGCCGGCATCGCGCGCCACCTGATCGAGCGACTGATTGGGGCCGATCAGCTCCAGATGCAGGCCTTCGCATAGCACCTCTTCGGCGAGCATCGTCACGTCGACCGCAAGGCTGTCCATCGAGACCCGGCCGACGATCGGCAGGCGGACCCTGCGGTGATAGGCGGCACCTGTGTTGCCGAGCTGCCGCGGCCAGCCATCGGCATAGCCGATCCCGAGGATCGCGACCTGCCGTTCGTGATCCGCGCCGCCGGTGAGCCCATAGCCGAGGCCGTCGCCGGCCGCGATCGTGCGAACCTGGATGATCGGCGCCGAAAGCTGAACGGTCAGCGCGATGGTCACCCCCGCAGCCGAAATTGGCGGAGCGCCGTAAAGCGCGATCCCGGCGCGGACGAGCGCGAAGTGGAAACGGGCGTCGAGCAAAGCGCCGCCCGAATTGGCGAGCGAGAGGCGGGCGTTCGGAAACAGGGCGGACAGCCGACGGAAGGCTTCGAGCTGGCGCTGGTTGGACGGATCGGCGGGATCGTCGGCACAGGCGAGATGGCTCATCACCAGATCGATGCCCATGCCTGCGGCTCCTGCCATTTCCCGCGCGGCGACGTCCGCTTCCCCTGCGGACAAGCCAAGGCGGCTCATGCCGGTGTCGATCTGAAGCGCCGCCGCAACCGGTTCGCGCCGCTGTGCGACCACGTCTTGCCAGCGCCGCACCTGGGCGAGCGAGTTCAAGACCGGCGCGATCCCCGCAGCAGCGCATTCCGCTTCCGTGCCCGGCGCAAGTCCGTTCAAGACGTAAAGCCTCGCATCCGCCGGCAGCAACGGCTGCAGCGCGAGCGCCTCGTCGAGCATCGCGACGAAGAACGTTCGGCAGCCCGCTTCGGCGAGCGACGGCGCAACGCGGGCGGCGCCGAGGCCGTAGGCGTCCGCCTTGATCACCGCCCCGACAGGCGCAGGCGCGACCACCGCGGCAAGCGCCCGGTAATTGGCGCGGATCGCCTCCAGATCGATGGTCAGCCGGGCGCCACCGCCCGCGTCCTGGTGCTGCATCCGCTGCTTCTCCCTGCCGCGGAGGCTAGCGGGTCCTTGTTCGAATTGGCTGCCGCTCTTTCGCAGGTTATGCCCTATAGGCGCCAAGCACAGTGCGAATGTTGCGTGGTCACGAAACAGGATTTCAATGCAGCTCGATCAGATCGACCGCCGGATCATCGGTCTTCTCCGCCGCGACGGGCGTCTGCCCAACAATGCGCTCGCGGCGGCCGTCGGCCTGTCGCCCTCCGCCTGCCTGCGGCGGGTCCGCGCGCTCGAAACGGGAGGGGTGATCCGCGGTTATGCCGCTTTGATCGCCGGGCCGCACGAGAGCGAGGCGGTGGTGGCGATCGTCCGCATCACCCTCGAGAAGCAGACAGAGGAGCAGCTCAACCGCTTCGAGGAAGCAGTCCGCCGCCATCCCGAGATCGTCGAATGTTTCCTGATGACCGGCGACGAGGATTATATCCTGCGTACCTCCGCGACGAGCCCGGCCGCCTACGAGACGATCCACAAGGAAATCCTCTCGCGCCTGCCCGGCGTCGCGCGGATCCATTCCAGCTTCGCGATCCGCAGCGTCCTGGCCGCGCCGACCGGCTGAACCGACCTGCCTTCCGGTTCGCGGCTATTGCAGCGTCTGGCTGGCGAGATTGTTCGCGTAGCGGCTCGAGACCGGGAGCCGGCGGCCGTTGCGCAGCGCCACTTCGACGACGCTTCGGCCATCGCGCACCAGCATGTCGATCGTCCGCCACGGCACGAGATAGGAACGATGGACCCGAACGAAGCCCGCATCGCGCAATACCCGTTCCGCGTTGCGCATCGTCTGACGCCAGACGATGGTGCGGGTCTCGGTATGAAGCTCGACATAATTGCCGGCGGCGCACGCGAACAGAATGTCCGCCGGCGCAACCGGAGGAGTATCGCCGGTGGGGGCGAGATCGTGGACCGGCTGCGCTGGAGCCTTGATCGGATAGAGCGACGCGGCGAGCAGCGCCACGCCGAGCAGCGGCAGCCGGCTGAAATAGGCGCGTTCGGCGCCGGAGCCCAGCCACAAGGCCGCGACACTGCTCGCCGCATAAGCGGCGCAGGCGAGGCCGACACCCAGGATCAGCAGGTGCGCCCGCGTCGGCGCCGATCGGGCGCGGCGCTCGAACAGCATCGCTCCGGCGACCCAGGGGCTCAGCGTCGCGATCGCCCAGATCAGACTTCCGACCAGGTCGAGATGCTCGCGCTCGAAGATGCTTTCGTAGAGCAGGCAGTAAGCCGCACCGGCGGGAATGAGGGCAAGGGGAGCAAGCCGCCGCGCCCACGCCCTTTCGGTCGGATGCGGCTCGGCGCGGCGCGGCTCGGCGGGGCTCCAGGCGCGTGCGAAGCGGGCGGCGAGATTGATCATCGTTCGGGCGTCCCTTCTGAATCGGTGGAAGCGCAGGCGGGTCGTGGTCGAAAGGTCGTGATGCATATCAGAGCCGTGTGGTGAGAAGAATGCGCATATGCTGTCCGGAAATCGGCACCAGCGGCCCATAAGGTGTCGCATAATAGCCTTTGCGGTCGAGGGCGTTGACCAGCTGTACCCGCAGCGACAGGGCCGCCTTTCCCGCCGTCCAGTCGTAGCGGGTGCCGAGGATCGCGAACGGCACGCCCGCCACCTCGGTGGCGCCGAGACTGTCGCGGCGGCGCTTTCCCTCGTAGAGCAGATACCCGTCCACGCTCCAGCGGTCCGTGATTTTCTGCTCGACGGCAATCGTCCCATTGAAGCGGGAGACTCCCGGCGCGACCGGGTTGACGATGCCGGCGTCGACCTGCTCGCCCGAGATTCTGGGCCGAACGAGATTGGCACCCAACACCAGGGTGGTCGTGGGCGTCAGCTGGCCGGTAAGCGAGGCTTCGACACCGCGGTGGCGGACGGTGCCGACCGGGGCGTAGATCGAATCGGCGCGCAGGCCGTAGATCGGCTTGCGGATGTCGAACCCGGCGAGGATTAGGCCGAGGCGCGGCGTGAGATCGTAGCGGACACCCACTTCATATTGCCGCGCTTCGACCGGCGGCAGGACCTCGCCGCGATTGAGCGCGGCGTCCGGCGCGAGGCCCGATTCCTCCAGGCCTGAAACGTAGCTCGCGAACAGATGCAATTTCGAAGTCGGATTCCAGAGCGCCGACGCGCTGTAGAGCCAGCTTTTGTCGAGCTGCGCCGACTGCGCGCCGAGTGCGTTGCGGACTTTTTTTTCGTAGCGGTTGCGGTGGATGCCCAGGCGCAGCTCGAACGCATCCCCCGCCGAAAGCTCATAGGTGGCACTCAGGATGCGCTGGTTGACCTGGTCCCGTGTCGACGGGACATCGTCCGGAAAATCGGGGCTGGGCACGGCAACCGGGACGCCCGCTATGTCGAAGCGGCCGGCCGGAAAGGCGACGGCATCGGCGCGGCGGCTGACCGAATTGCGCTGCCGCACCGCAACCCCGATCCGGTGGCGCGCACCGAGAAGCCCAAGCGACCGGAACGCCTTCGCCTCGGCAGAGTCCGAGCGGATGTCGGCGGAGTCCGTGTGGTAGACCGTGCTCGTCGCCAGACCCGCACCGTCGATCTCCAGCACCGTCGTGTCGGTGCGCGGGGAATTTCGGGTCGATCGTATCGCCGAGGCGCCGATCGTCCAGTCGCCCCACCGATGCTCGAACAAGGCGCCGAGATTGGTGGTGGTGGCGCGTGTTCGTGCCCAGTCCGGCGCATAGTGGCGGCGGACCCGGAGCGGCGGCGGGTTCGCCGCATCCTGCGGAAGGACGGCAAGATCGCCGTCATGAGTATCCCCGCTGATCCCGGCGAACAGGCGCAGGCGGGTCGCGGGGCCTGGCATCCAGCGCGCGACCGCGCCGACATCGTATCGGGATCCCTCCTGGCCGGTCGCCCACTTCTCCTCCGGACTGGCGAAGCCGTAAGCGGTGAGATCCCATCTGCCGTCGCCGCTCACCACGTCGGCAATTGTCTCGAGACTCGGCGATCCGAACCCGCGCGTTCCAGCGGTGAGCGTCAGGGACGTGCGCGCGCCCGGTTCGCGGAGACGATAGCCCACCACCCCCGTCGGAGAGGAGAGATCCAGCGCCGTCGCCGCGATCCCGACGTTGATCGACGAGCCCGAGACGAGGGCATCGGACGGCAGCGCCGCCGGATGGAAGTAGAACCCGTCAATGCGGAATGCGCCTCCGGTGGAAATCAGGTCGAACCCGCGAGTCTGGTACGGGCTGTACAGGCCGACCTGGTTGATTCCCACCGTGGCGCCGAAGGCGTCCTCGGCCGCGCGTGTCGCACTTCCCTGCGGCGGGTCGCGGACGGGATCCTCGCTCTGTGCCGCAGCGGAACTCGCAGATAGGGTGGCCGCAAGCCCGCTGAGGCAGGCCCGAATATATGGTGACATCGTCGAAGCATCTCCCTGGATCTGATGCCGGGCAGCGCTTGCGCAGCGGCTTCCGAGCGGCAATCGCAGGGGTGCGGTGGGAGGAATTTTGTGACGATGGGACGAATGCGGGCGCGTCCCGGCGCTTCGTCGCCCGCTGCTGGAGCGCGGCTGCAACGGAAGGAGTTCGTTCGATGCGCGCTCCCGAAATCAGTGCTTCTGAGGCGCGATCGCCTGATCTCGAGCGCTGCGGTGAGTCAGTCCGTATGGGCGGACATGCCTTACCGCAGCCCGCGTGCGCCCCGGAACTCACGGCCCGGCACGTCGGTGCGGAAGCTTTCGATCGCGCCGCGGTCCTGCACGGTGACGAAGGCGGTGCGGCCGTCGCGGCCGCCGAAGGCGATGTTGCTCGGGAGTTTGCCCTTGAGCGGGATCTCGCGGCGCAGCGTCCCGTCCGGCGCGAACACCGCGACCTTGCCGCCGCCGTGGCGGGTGACGTAGAGATTGCCCGCCGCATCGCAGCGCATGCCGTCGAGGCCGTGATCGGCGAAGCTGGCGAACAGGCGCTTGCCGGAGAGGGTGCCGTCGGCCTGGCGGTCGTAGACCCAGATCCGGCGCTGGACGCTCTCGCCGACATAGAGGCGGCGGCCGTCGGGGCTGACCTCTATGCCGTTGGTCGTACCCATCCCCTCTTCGAGGATCGACGCCTTGCCGTTCTTGCCGATCATCCAGACGCGGCCGCTGTCGTGCGCCCAATCGGGATCGCTGGCGTAGACCAGGCCGTCCGGCGCGACGGCGAGATCGTTGGGCTGATGTGCCGTGGGGAGATCGGCATAGGCGCCGATCACGCCCTTCGGCGACACCGAGAGCAGGCGATGGCCCTTGTAATCGGCGACCAGCATCCGCCCGTCGGCGAGGAAGCGAATGCCGTTGCCGATGCTGCCAGCGGGGAGGGTGGCGAACAAGGCGGCGCGCCCCGATCCGTCGCGCTGCGCGCGGACGCGACCGATCGTGCCCTCCTTTCCGAAATTGACCACGTAGAGGTTGCCGTCGGGTCCGACCGCCGGACCTTCGATGCCCTTGGTGAACACGTTGTCGCCGACATGGTCGTGCGCGACGAAGGCGCGCGTCTCCCCGCCGGACGCGGGCGCACCGGAGAGCAAGGCCGCGGCGGCGATAGCGGCGGGCAGGCCGAAGCGGGTCATGGCCGGTTCCTTCTCGTCACAGCGCGGTGCCGTAGCCGCGTCACACCAATGTTGCGAGCGCCAGGGTGAGCAGCAGGGCGATCACCGAGATCAGGGTCTCGCACACCGTCCAGGTCTTGAACGTCTGCGCGACGGTGAGCCCGAAATAGGTCTTCACCAGCCAGAAGCCGCCATCGTTGACGTGCGACAGGATCAGCGATCCCGCACCCGTCGCGAGCACCAGCAGCTCCGGAGAGACGCTGCCGCCGACCGCGTAAGGGGCGACGATTCCGGCGGCGGTCGACATCGCCACCGTCGCCGATCCGGTCGCGATCCGCATCATCGCCGCCACCGACCAGGCGAGCAGCAGCAACGGAACCTGGATATGCTGCGCGGTCTCGACCACCGCCGCCGAAATCCCGCTCTCCATCAGGATGCGGCCGAAGCCGGCGCCGGCGCCGACGACCAGGGTGACCATCGCCGTCGGCGCGAGGCAATCCTCCATGAACCGCGCGATCGTCGCCCGGTCGAACCCGCGCGCGCTGCCGAAGGTCACGAAGCTGAGCAGCAGGCCGATCAGCAACGCGGTCACCGGGTGGCCGGCGAGCCGCAGCGCCTGATTGGCGAGGCTGCCCGCTGGCGCGATCGCATTGGCCGCGCTGCCGAGCAGCATCAGCGCCACCGGCGACAGGATCGTCGCAAGCGTGATCCCGAAGCCGGGCAGCTGCGCCGTGTCGCGCACCTCCTCGGTCAGTGCCTCGGCCATCGGATTGACGCCGGTCACGACGACGTGGCGGTCGATCAAAGTCGCGAAGATCGGCCCGGCGATCGCCGCCGTCGGCAGTCCGACGATCAGGGCGAACAATATCGTGAGGCCGATATCCGCCTGATAGGCGGTGACCGCGAGCAGGGCGGCGGGATGCGGCGGCACCAGGCCGTGGACCACCGACAGGCCGGCGACCATCGGCAGGCCGATCTTGAGGATCGAGGTGCCGGTCCGCTTGGCGACGGTGAACACGATCGGCATCAGCAGCACGAAGCCGACTTCGAAGAAGACCGGCAGGCCGATTGCCAGCGCCGCGGTCATCATCGCCCAATGGACTCGCGTCGGGCCGAACCAGCCGATCATCGTCCGCGCAATCCGCTCGGCGCCGCCGGATTCGGCCATCATCTTGCCGAGCATCGTGCCGATGCCGACGACCAGGGCGATGTGGCCGAGCGTGTTGCCGACGCCGGCCTCGAAGGTTGCCAGCAGCTTGTCGAGCGGCATGCCCGCGCCCGCGCCGAGCAGCAGCGAGACGAGGATCAGCGCGATGAACGGATTGAGGTTGAAGCGGGCGATCAGCAGGATGAGGCCGCCGACGGCGGCCAGCGCCAGCAGGAGGAGCGTCAGATTGTCGGTCACGTGTGCCGCCCCCCAGCGGAAATTTGCGGCGTCAGTCGCCGAGCGGTTGCCGATCGTTGCCGCTCTGGCGGAAGCCGTCGAGCGCGAGCTTCACCCGCCGCAGCGTTTCCTGTGAAACCGGGCGGCGCAGCAGGGCGAGCTCGGTCATCAGCACGTCGAGCACCATCATCATCGCGTAGCGCGAGGCCGAGGGCTTGAAGATGAAATCCGTTTCCATCGTCTGCACCGGCAGGCTGAGATCGGCGATACCGGCCAGCGGCGATCCGATCGCGGTCAGCGCCAGCAATTTTGCGCCATAGCCCTTGGCGGTCGCGCAGCTGGTGTTGAGCTCGCCGAGGCCCCCGGTCATCGAGAAAGCGAGCACGACGTCCTGCGGCTGCACGCTGGCCGCAACCATCCGCTGGGTCATTCCGTCCGTATAGGCCGCGGCGCCGAGGCCGAGGCGGAACATGCGGTTTCCCGCCTCCAGCGACAGCATCGTCGAGCTTCCGCCCATGCCGAAGATGTAGATCATCCGCGCGCCGTTGAGCATCGCCGCCGCCGCCTGCACCTCCGCCGGATCGAGCAAGGCTTCGTTGACCTGCATCGCCTGGACGATGTCGCCGAGCACCCGCTTCGAGACGGATGGCGCGGCATCCTTTTCCTGCTCGGCCGCCGGCGCGGCGATGAAGCGATTGCCGACCGCGCTCGCCCGCGCGAGCGCGACCTTCATCTCGCGCACGTCCTTGAGACCGATCGCCTTGGCAAGACGGGTGATCGTCGCCTGGGAGACTCCGGCCTTCTTCGCCAACTCGCCGATGCTCGCCGAGGCGCCCGCGCCGAGATCGTCGAGGATCGCCTGCGCCGCCCGGCGCTCCGAGGGGCGCAAGCTGTCGCGGTGACGCGCAATCCGGTCGACGATATCGAGAGGCTGCACGCCGGGTCCCTGCGGAAAGAGTGGTTGGATCCTGAGAGCACTTCCATGCCGCCCGGGCAAAGTAAAGCCGTGCCCGCACCGCAGACTGGCTGCTCGCCCGCGCTCGTCTCTCTGCCACCGCGGTCGCGAGCCCGTAGACGGTCACGTGGCGATCACTTGGCGGTCAATTGCACGGACGCGATCGTCCAATGCGGGTTGGTGCCGCGCCCGGTGAAGGTGAGGCAGAGATCATGGGCGCCGGTGCGCGGCGCGATCGGTGCCGACAGGCGCGTGATCGTCGGGCTCTTTACCTGGTCGAGTGTTATGCTGGCGATCCGTTCGCCCTCGCAGCCGTCGATCCGGATCTCCAGCTCGCCAGATGGCGTCCGCGGCGTGCCGCGCCCGGCAATTTCCCGGCCGTTGTTGAGCTGGAAATTGAACGGCACCTGCCCGACGTCGACGTCGATCCGAGCGATGCCGTCCATCGGCGCGGACTCGTAGATCCAGCACGGGTTGAGCACGTCGCTGAGGAAATTGGCACGCGGGCCCTCTGCGGGGGCGTCGTCCTCCAGCGCCAGCACCAAAGTCGACGTGCATTGCTTCAGCTCGCGGTCGTCGCGGCGTCGGACCGCCGCGGCATCGAAGGTGCGTTCGAACGTGCCGGGCAGGCGCACGGCGCCGCGATAGGCGGCGGCGCGCAGGCGGATCGGCGCCTGCAATTCGAGGCCGATCGGCGCCGTGTAGGCGGGGGAGTTCGGGCCGGGCTCGCTGCCGTCGAGCGTGTAGCGGATGTCGGCTTCCACCTGCGTCGACAGCGCGATCTTCGCACCATTGAGGGTGACGTCCGACACCGCCGCCATCGGCGTGAAGGCGCTGAGGGCCGGCTTGATCCCGATCTTCTCGAGGCGCTGGATCTGCGGCAGCAGCCGGTCGACGAAGCCCTCGAAGTCATCGCCTTCGCCGCGCCAGGCGACCTCCGCCAGGGCGGAGAGCCGCGGGAAGGTCATATAGGCTGCGCGGGCGTCGCCGCGGACATGCTCGGTGAACAGGGGCGCCTGCAGCCCCAGCACGTGCCGTTGCTGGTCCTCGGTCAGGGTGTCGGGCAGCGGATCGAAGCGGTAGTAATCCTCGAGCGTGATCACCTTGTTGCGCCCCGGCCCTTCCGCCGACGTCGCGCCCTGCAGGTGATCGAGGTAGAGCATCGGCGACGGCGCCAGCACGGTGTCGTGGCCAGCCTTCGCGGCAACGATCGCACCGTCGATGCCGCGCCACGACATCACCGTCGCATTGGGGGCGATGCCGCCTTCCAGGATCTCGTCCCAGCCGATCAGCTTGCGGCCGTTGGCGTTCAGGAATTTCTCCATCCGGGTGATGAACCAGGATTGGAGCTTGCGTTCGTCGGTGATGCCGAGGCTGCGCATCTTGGCCTGCGCCGCCGGCGATTGCTTCCACTGGGTCATCACCGCTTCGTCGCCGCCGATGTGGATGTAGGGCGACGGAAACAGTTTCATGACGTCGGCGAGCACGTCTTCCAGGAAGCGGAAGGTCGAATCCTCGACATTGTAGAGATAGGTGTAGACGCCCCAATCGGCGGTGATGCCCGGCGGCACCGGCGTGCCGGGCCCCAGCTCCGGGTAGGCGCGGATCGCCGACAGAGCATGGCCCGGCATCTCGATCTCCGGCACGATCGTGATGTTGCGCGCCGCCGCATAGGCGACGATCTCGCGTATCTCCGCCTGCGTGTAGAAGCCGCCGACCTTCGGCAGGGGCGGCGCGCCCGGCGCCGTCGCGGGGCTGCGCCAGGCGCCGACCGAGGTCAGCTTCGGATATTTCGGGATCTCGATCCGCCAGCCCTGATCGTCGACCAGGTGCCAGTGGAGGATGTTGAGCTTGTGCGCCGCCATCCCATCGATCAGCGCCTTGATGAACTGCGGCGATTGGAAGTGGCGCGCGCTGTCGAGCATGAAGCCGCGCCACGCGAAGCGCGGGGCATCCTCGATCTCCACCGCCGGCACCATGTTCGCGCCACCGGTGGCGAGCTGCCACAAGGTCACCGCCCCGTAGAAGAAGCCGCCCGCGTCGCCGGCGCTGATCGTCGCGCCGGTCTGCGAGGTGCTCAGCCGATAGCCTTCCTTGGGCAGGCCGGTGACGCGGACGAACCGGATTGCCCTGCTGCCTGCCGAGGTGCCGCCTGCCGACGCGCCGGACTGGGCGCGGCCGGGCAGCCCCCATTGCTGGCCCGATTGCTGGCCCAATTGCTGGCGGAGCCAGGCGGCGGCGTGCTCGGCGTCTGCCTCTCCCCGCGGAATGTCGAGCCGCACATCCTCGCCGATCCGAAAGCCCGTGCCCTTTTCGGCGACGGCACGCGGTTGCGGGAGAAGCGGAAGCGTCGTGGCTTGGGCCGCACCGCCCACAGGCGCCGCGCCGCAGGCGAGCAGCAGCGGCAGCAGGGCCCGCGGCCCCGATCGGCGAAACCGGGAAAACGCGATACTCGACACGAACGCCAGCATAGATAACCCCTCCGTGGGCCGCGGGAGTGCAGCGGCTGACGCGGCTGCGTCGCCGGATGTTCTTGCCTCCCTCAGCAGCAGACCAGACCAGTGTGCGGACCAATCGGCGCCACTCTACATTCCATGCGGAAACGAACCCGTCAACGCTGGTTTTTGCACAAATGTTACTTTCAAACAAAAATGCGCTGGCAATTGGTACTGGTGTGGTTATGCATGAGGAAGAAGAGGGGCGGGGGCCGCGGACGCATGGCGCTGGACCGCGCGTCGGGATCGCCCGCGCGACGGGCCGCGAAGGGAAAGCGAGTGCAGGGAGCAGGAATGACCGGGATGTCCGCCGCGATCGACAGCCGCAACGCGCCGGTGATCACCGGCTTCGAATTTCACGAGGTGGTGGTTCCGGCCAAGCCCGGGATGATTAATTCCGATGGGCTCGCCAAGCCCCTCCACATGCTGCCGGTGGCGGGCCAGGCGGCATGGAGCGTCCAGTTCGATGAACTGCCCAAGCTCGTCATGCGGATGACCTTGTCGAACGGCATCGTCGCCCTCGGCGAATTCTATCGCGATCACGACTGGGCCCGGATCGAAGCCATCTGCCGCGGCCTGCTCGGCACCGATATCGGCGCACTGTCGCTGCAGGCGCTGCCGCTGCCGCTGGTGCGGGAATTCGACGGCTTCGAGCTCGCCATTTGGGATGGCTGGGCGAAGACCCTCGGCGTGCCGCTTTACGCTCTGCTCGGCGGCCGGGTCCGCGACCGCGTGCTCTGCGACGCCTGGTCGAGCCATCGCACCCTCGACGAAGTCGGCCCATGGGTGCGCGCCTATCAGGATCAGGGCTATACCAGCATCAAGCTCAAGGCCGATCTCGAGGACGATGCCGTCGGCCTGTGCGAGCGGGTCGCCGCGCATGCGCCGGGGATGAAGGTGATCTTCGATCCCAATCAGCGCTGGGAGAATATGGCCTCGGTCAAGCCGCTGATCCGCGGCCTGGAGAAGGTCGGCAACGTGCTGCTGCTCGAGGATCCGATCCCGAAATGGATGATCCCCGATTATGCCGATCTCTGCCGCTTCTCGTCGATCCCGATCGTCCAGCACGTCGCCTTGCCCTACATCTACCAGGGGCAGCGAGTGCACGACATCATCGCGCTCATCCAGCAGCGCGCGGCCGACGGCTTCAACTTCAACGCCGGCCTCGCCAAGTTCGCGCAGCTCAATGCCATCGCCGAGGCGGCAAACCTCTATTGCTTCCACGGGTCCGAGGTCGATCTCGGCATCCTCGAGGCGATGTATCTGCACCAGGCGGTCGCGGCGAAGAGCTGCATCTGGCCGAGCGACATTTTCGGCCGCATGATCCGCGAGCACGATCTGCTGGCGACGCCGCTTCGCTTCGAGCCGCCTTATGCCTTCGTGCCGGAAGGGCCCGGGCTCGGGGTCGAGCTCGATCCGGCCGCGATCGAACGTTACTCCGTCCGCCACGAGGTGTTCGCATGACCGATGATCGACAGGCGATCGTCCGCATTCCGTCCGAGCAGCATGTCACAGCGGGGCCCTATTCGCCGGTGCTGCGAATCCGCCAGGGTTCCGATCTCGTCGTCATCTCCGGCCAGGCGCCGCTCGATCTTTCGGGCGCGGTGATCGGCGACACGATCGAGGAACAGGCCCGGGTCACGCTCGAAAATTGCCGAAAGCAGCTCGCTGCCGCCGGTGTCGATCTCGCCGACGTGTTCAAGGTCAATGTCTACATGACCGATCTGGCGGATTGGCCGCGATTCAATATCGTCTACCGCGCGATCATGCCGCAGCCCTTCCCGGCGCGAACCGCGATCGGCTGCGCCTTGCTCGACGGCTTCCTCGTCGAGATCGAGATGTGGGCGGCGGTGCGGCCATGAAGTGGGAGCTGCTGACCAGCCCGAGGCTTGGCGCGATCGACCGCCGCACGCCGGTGGTCCTCAACATCGGCGCGATCGAGCAGCATGGCGGCCATCTGCCGCTGGTTACGGACGCGCTGATCGGACGGCATTTCACCGACCGGATCGACGCCGAACTGGGCGAAAGCGTGTTGATCCTGCCGCAGATCGCGGTCTGCTGCTCGCGTCACCACATGCAATTCCCAGGCACGCTGACGGTTCGGCACGAGACCTTTCTCGCCTACCTCACCGACATGCTCGAGGCTGTGGTCGCGCACGGCTTCACCAACATCGTCCTGTTCAACAGCCATGGCGGCAACCTCGCCATCGCCCAGGTCGTGCTGGAGGCCTTCGGCAACGACCATCCCGAGATCGAGATCTTCCTGCTGACCTGGTGGAAGATCGCCGCCGAGGAGCTCGCCGCGATCCAGGAGAGCGGGTTCGGTGGGGTCGGCCATGCTTGCGAGTTCGAGACATCGCTGCTCCAGCTGATCGCGCCCGAACTGATCGACGGCGCCGCTGCCGTGGACCAGCTGCCGATCCATGCACATGACTGGGCCGCCGCCGACATGCTGCAGGGCGCGCGCGCCGCGCATCACCGCACAATGCACCAACTCACCGCCGGCACCGGAACCTCCGGCTGCCCGAGCCTCGCCAGCCCCGAAAAGGGCAAGCGCATCTCGGATGCGGTCACCGCGACCGCAGTCAAGATGCTGCAGGATATCGCGCGCGCCGCATCGTAGCCGGCGCGGAATTTCCTGATCCCGTTGTCCCCACCTGCCCGCCGCCGCGTTCGCGCGCGGCGGGGCTTTTGGGCGCTGAACCGGTTCGCATATTGTCTTGGACCCGGAACGATCTCCAATCGTTACGCAGCAAACGAATGGAGACATATCGTGCGAATTCTCTTTGCGCTTCCGCTTCTCGGCCTCGCTGCCTGCAACGTCCAGAATGACGAGGGCAACGATCAGGTGCGGCTGCAATATAATCAGCAGCGGGTCGAAGACGCCGCCTCCGATGCCGCCGACGCTGCCAAGGACGTCGCCAAGGGCATCGGCAACGTCGCCGAGAGCACCGGCGCCGCGATCAAGGACGAAGTCGGCGACATCGACGTCGACGTCGACGTGACCCGCAACCGGGCCGACGAGAAGAAATAGGATGAAGCGCGGCGGGATGAGCCGCGCCACATCATGATTCCCCCGGTGGTTCGGACGGTGCTCGACGGCGAGCTGCCTTCCCCCCGTTCGCGAACGAGCCCAGGCTCCGGCTAAGCCGATCCTCGTGACAGGCAGCTCGGCACCGCCTCGGAAGCCGTATAGTCTCCCTCGGGGTCTCGGCGGCCAGGGCCCCGAACGGCAGGAGGCATGATGACCAGGCACCGGATCTATTCGACGACCGTCGCGAGCGTCTATCCGCTCTACGTCACCAAGGCTGAGCGCAAGGGGCGGACCCAGGCCGAAGTCGATGAAATCTTCTGCTGGCTGACCGGCCATAGCGAGGAGACGCTGAAGGACCATCTGGCGAGCGGCGTGACGTTCGAGGATTTCTTCGTTCAGGCGCCCCGGATGAACCCCGCGCGCACTCTGATCACCGGCCTCGTCTGCGGGGTGCGCGTCGAGAATGTCGAGGAGTCGACGATGCGAGAGATACGCTATCTCGGCAAGCTGATCGACGAGCTGGCCAAGGGCCGGAAGATGGAAAAGATCCTACGACAATAAGCGGTCGGTTGCCGCCGGTCATTTCTTATCGAGCTTATTCAGCATTCAGAAATGTTCATGTTCAAGCGCCGGGATTGCCTGTGCAGCATCATCCACTCACCTCGGTCGTTGCACAGGCGAACGGAATCGGTTTGGCGGAAAGCCGCCGCTCGGCTTGAGCCGTGAGCCTCGTTAACCATTGGAAGACTGCGATGTCGCCATCTGTAACCAAACTTGCTTCCGTCACCATGATCCTCGCCGGTGCTCTGAGCGTCGGCGGCTGCGCCACCAAGGGCTTCGTGCGGGAGCAGGTCGCGACCGTGAACCAGCGCGTCGATTCCCTCGACGCCCGCCTCCAGGAGACCGACGGCACCGCCAAGACGGCTCTCGCGGAAGCCCGCGCCGCCTCTGGGCAGGCGCAGAATAACGGGCAGCGGCTCGAGCAGCTCAATGCCCGGGTCGACGGCATCGAGCAGCGGTTGCGCGAAAATCAGCAGAAGCGTCCGCGCAACTGATGCGGCCAGCGTGTGTTCGGGCGACATGGATTTGCTTGATGGCTCGACGCACACGGACGACGCACACCCGGTCCCGGTTCGAACGGACCGCGTCCGGGTGTGCGCACAAACAGGCTGCCCGATCGGTGATCTCTCGCCTCAGCCGGTTTACGCGATGACGATCGACCCGTTCCGAGCGCCCCCTACGATGACCAAGATTTTCCTGGCGCTTGCCGGACTCGCACTCTCCGCGGCGGTGCCGGCATGGGCCGCAGAGAATGCCCGCCCGTCCAAGCCAGCGTCCTCCGCGTCAAAATCGGGCAAGCCCAAATCGGCGCGGTCGAAATCCGCCACATCGAAAGCTGCGACGCCGGCACCGGATTTGGCGGCTGAAGCCGCCCTGCTACCCTCCGTGGAGGCCGGGCGGGTCGTCGACTGGGTCGCGGCATCCGGAGACAATCGCGCGCTGCCTTACGCAATCATCGACAAGAAGGCCGCCGCGCTGTTCCTGTTCGACGGCAATGGAAAGCCGCTCGGCAGGGCTCCGGTCCTGATCGGCATCGCGCCCGGCGACGATGCCACGCCCGGCGTCGGAACCAAGAACCTCGCCGAGATCGGCCCGGCCGAGAAGACCACGCCGGCGGGGCGCTACCTTGCGAAATACGGGTTGGCGGCCGGACGGCAGAAGGTCCTGTGGATCGACTATGCGACCTCCGTGGCACTCCACCCGATCCCGCCGGGCGCGACCAAGAAGGAACGCAGGCGCGAGCGGATTCTGTCGCCGGGCGCGGACGACAACCGCATCACCTTCGGCTGCGTCAACGTGCCGGCGGCCTTCTATGGCAAGAGCGTGCGGCCGCTGTTCCAGCGCAAGGGCGGCATCGTCTACATCCTGCCCGATACCAAGCCGATCGAGGACGTCTTCCCGCGGCTGCGCGTCCAGGCGGTGCTAGAAGGCGGCGCGCTCTGAATAGACGTTGCGCGCTTCGAATGCATAGCACGGGCTGACAAACCCCGCTCGATAATGCAGCATCCCTCACGATCGTCGGGGAGCACGGCTCTATGTTGATATTGGTCGGGGCATTGTTGCAGGCCGCCGCGCCTGCTCCGGCAGCCACACCTTCCCCGGAAGCGCATGATCTCGGGGTCCGACTTGCCCGAACCACCGGCCTCGCGGCGATCGCACCCGCTCTCATCGAGAAGGATCTTACCGAGCTTGCCAGCGCAAATCCTGCGCTGACCGGGGCCGAACGCACGCAATTGCTTGAGATTGGCCGCAAGGAGGGGCGGACCAGCGTCGAAAAGCTCACCGAAGCGATCGGCTCGGCTTATGCGGAGCGTTTGTCCGTCGCCGATCTGCGCCTACTGGTTGCCCACGGAGAAAGCCCGGCCGCGGCGCGCTGGCGCGCTGCGGAGCCGGCTGTGATCGCACAGGCGATGGGCGCGCTCGGCGAACTGGACCTCAAGAAGAACGCTGCCGCCGCTTTCTGTCGCCAGTCCGGGAAGCTTTGCGACCGCGACTAAAAGGCAGAGGACGGCTCTCCAGGTCTAGGATCATCCCTCCCGCCGTATGCTTGCTCCCTCGAGCTCGGCTCTCAGCACGCTTTCATCGTCCCGCGCGATCGCGGCCACGTGGGTCCGCACTTCAGGTGCGCGGCTCGCCACTTCCCTGGCAATCGATTTCCGGTTTGCCGCGCACCAGCCGGGACGGCTTCCTTCAAGAACGCCCTCGCGACCGATGCCGCGGCTCAGGCGAACGCCGGTGCCGTGGCGGGCTTCGCGCTCGACGCCCACGTCGGCGCGCCACAGGCAGCGCAACGTCGATGGCGTGCCGGCCTTGGTTGGCGTGCCGATCTGTCGGGTGACGAGGGAAACCTGCGTTTGGTACTCGACGTCGATACTCGTCCCGGCGTGTTCAAGCTGGGTGCGGTGCTGAAGGTCCGCGGGATCGAGAGCAACGGCCGACATGCCGAGGCCGAACACCAGAAACAAGCTCATGAACATCTCCTTGCGGCGCAGTAGCCCGCATTGACCAAGTCTGCCGCGCAGATGGAGAAGGCCTGTGCCGCGCGCAACCGACGCCGCCCGGCGGAAACACTTTGTTACAGTCGCTCCCATTTGGGCGAGGTCTGCAGCTTTCGCAGCGCGTGAATACTCGCTTATCCTTGCAGCAGTGATATCATTGCCTCCTGCGCGGCGGCCGTGACTTGCCGCTCGGGTCCGGAGTCCGCACTCTGGTCCGCTTCGCAGCCTGCTCAGTGCGTGCGCACCAGCCGTCGCTTCGGCGCTGACAAGGTGCCGGCGACGGTGCCGACGAGCCGCGCGGCCGCTGCGCCGGGCCTAGGCTCCTGGCGGCGTGGCCGTACCGATCGCGGCGCCTGCGGCGGTGCCGAGACGAGCATCGTCACGTCGAGCAGCGCCTGCGCCATGGCGAGTCCCCGCGGGGCGACGAAATAGCGGTCGCTCCAGTCGGGCAGGAACTTCTCCTTGTAGCGCCGCAGCCCCGCATAGCCGTAGAGCCCCTCGCCATGTCGAAACAGGGCCGCTGCGAAGCGCGCCCACCCCGGTGCGAGCCGCCGGCTCTCGATGCCCGAAAGCGGCGCCGTCCCCAGCGCGAGCGTGGCATAGCCCTGTTCGCGGGCCCACTGCATCAGCCGCGTGAACAGGAAGTCCATCGTACCGTGGGGCATGTCGCCGCGGGATCGCATCAGGTCGAACGACAGCTCGGCCTGGGCGGGCAGGGTCCACAGATTGGCGAAGGCCAGAACCACACCGTCGCGCTCGACGAGCGCGACCGGCCCGCCGGCGAGATAGTCGCGATCGAAGCGGCCGAGGCTGAACTGCTTCTCGCGCTGCCGCTTGGCCGCCAGCCATTCGTCCGAAATCGCCCTCAATTCGGGAAGAAGGGCATCCAGGGCGGCGCCTTCGACGACCCGGAAGCGCAGTCCTTCGCGCTCGGCGCGGTTCACGGCGTTGCGCAGCTTGGCGCGCGCTTTCCCGTTGAGGCTGAAGTCCGCGAGCGGCACGCTCGCTGCTTCGCCCAGCTTCATGATGCCGAGCCCAAGCTCGATCGCATGGGGCAGCATCTCCGCGCCGCAGCGGTAGAAGACTGGGCGGGCGCCATGACGGTCGGCGAGCTCGCGGAATTTCCACACCAGCTCTTTCCACCGCTCCTGCGGCCCGATCGGAGCGCCCATCGCAATGAAGCTGCGCCCGCGGACGCGATACATCAGGAAGGCGTCGCCGGCGTCGCTGACCACGAACGACTTGTCGCCCGTGCGTGCCAGATGCGCCTCGCTGGACGCGGCGCCGGCCAGCGCCCGGTCCCAGACATGATCCGGCAGAGCCTCTGCGTGACGCGGCGGGGCGGGCCGGCTCAGCCGCCGCACCGCGAGCCAGAATGCGACCAGCCCGACTCCCACCGAGGCTCGAAGGAAGCGCGGCGCATCCGCGGAAGGCTGCACCTGCCACCACAGGGACCCATGATAATCCACGTCCTTGTAGCTGAAAAAGCCCAGGAACAGGCTGGCGCAGATCACGCCGGCGATCGCGACCATCCAGCTGGCGCCGAAGCGTTCCCCGGTGAAGGCGGTCCGGCGGTAGAAAGCCGGCCGAGTCCAGGCGAGCATGACCAGCACCACGGCCAGCATCCCGGCCTCGATGACATCGAAGGCGCGCAGCAGCGCGAGCAGCATGCCCGCCGCCAGCAGCGCCATGCTTGCGATCCAGGCCACGTCCAGGCGGCGGTACAGACCGTAGGCCATGAACATCAGCAGGGTGCCGACGATGCTGCTGGTGAAATGCGAAAGATCGAGAAGGATCGAGGGCAGCAGGCGAGTCACCGCCGCTACCCGCTCCGGGAATTGCGGCATCGCGCCCGTCAGGATCAGCAGCGCGCCGGCGCCGAACACCGCTGACGACATGGTGAGCGGCGCCAGCGAACGCGCGAAATGGCTGCCGAGACGCACCGCCGGCAGCGCCCGATAGTGCAGCCGTCTTCCTTCGCGGACGGCGAGGTAGACCAGAGCGAGCGCGAACGGCAGCAGGAAATAGACGAGCCGGTAGCCGACCAGAGCCGCGGCGAGTTCGGTCCTTGGCTGCTCGGGCAGAAGCAGGAAGAGCATCGCCTCGAACACGCCGAGGCCGCCCGGAGCGTGGGTGATCACCGCGATCGCCAGCGCCAGGGGATAAGCGGCAAGCAGGTGCGGGAAATCGGCGAGCGTGAGCGAGGGGGCGAGCACGAAGATCACCGCGGCGGAGGCGATCAGGTCGAGCGCCGCGGCGAGGAGCTGTGCAAGGGTCAGCGACGGCCCGGGCAGCGGCAGGCGAACCGCGCCCATCACCAGGCTGCGCGGAGCGCGCGCCGTCCAGCGAAGATAGGCGGCGAGCCCGGCGATCAGCAGCAGCGGCGCGCCCCAGCGCAGCGCCGGCGGCAATCCCGTCCCGGCGAGCGTCGCTTGCCACGGCTGCATCGGCAGGGACAAGGCGACGACGGCGACCAGCCCCAGCCAGAAGCTGAGGCCGGCGAGCGTCACGACCCGCAGCACGTCGCCTTCCCGCAACCCTTCGCGCGCATAGAAATTGAGGCGGACCGTTCCGCCGGTCAGCAGCGGCAGGCCGAGCATGTTGGAGATCGCGTAGCTGGTCACCGCCGCCCGCGCGGCGACGCCGAACGGAAGCCGAATGGCGAGCGTTCGCAGCGCCGCCACGTCGAACACGATCAGGCAGGCGAAACTGAGGGCAGTCAAGGCGAGGGCCGCCAGCCAGCGCGACGGGGCGATGGTGGCGAAGGCGTTCCGAATCTCGTCGAGGCTGATCTCGCGCAGGCTGGCGCTGAGCCCTGCAAAGGCGAATATCAGGACGGCGACGCCGGCCAGAGTGGCGACCAGCTCACGATGTTCCCCGCACCAGCGCATCGCCGCGGCGATCCCGCCGCGACGCCCGGCGACCGAAGCGGGTGTTTGCAACTGCATGAAGTCCCTGGAAGAGTCTTGGCGAACCTTCCCGTTATAGGCCCGTTCCGCCCCGCCGAGCGGATCGGGGGAGGTCGCATTTATACGGATCTGCGGGCGAATCCCTCGCCGGGAAGCTGGCCAGCGTGGAGCGAGCACCAACGTCGGCGCTTGCTCGCCCATCGCGGCGCTCGCGGCAGGAAGATCCTTGCGCCAATTCCCTGTCCATGATCTCTTGATCGCCGCGCTTGCTCTCGCAGGCTTGTTCGCTTCCCGCTCCTCGTCGTCGAAAATTGGGAGAATGCGATGAGCCTCCTTCGTCCGCCGCTCCGCTTCTGGACCCTCGTGACCGGCTTGGCGGTAGCCGTGGGCTTCGGCGCGGCTTGGGGCGCCTACGAATGGACTGGATCGATTGCCAATGCGCGTTCGAACATGGTCGGCGACAAACTTGCGCCGGTGAAACAGGCGCAGCTGGACCTGATCAAGATCTATCTGCAGGCGCTGTTTGCCGCCCTGTTCGGCGGCGTCTTGCTCACCTTTCTCAACGTTCGGCGGGACGAGGATCAGCGCGAGATCGCCCGTGACGCTGCCGTCCGCGACATTGTCGAGCAGGTCTATTCCGTTCACCGCAAGATCAAGATGGTGAAGCGGCGCCTGCGATCGCAGATGTCCCCTCCGCCGTTGGAAATCGGTGGTACGCGCTCATTGCCGTACAGCATTCCGTCTGAGGCGTTCGAGCGGGCGATGGACGATTTGTTGGCGGCGCAGATCGAAGCCGAACAACTCCGGGATACGATCCGCTCCCGTGACGATCTTATCGACGACGCTCAGATCGAGCGCATTCATGCATTGCTCAACTATGCCGCCCGTTATGCTCATGACGTGTATCAGGCGTTTGAGGATTGCACGGTGCGACGCGAGGCCGGCGGCTACAGCATCGACGATCGGTGCGCCGGGATGGTCGACTTTCTCAGCCGTCGTGCCTGGGATAGGACCTTGCCGGCCGAGGAGGCAAAAGCCGTTTCGGAACTCTACCATATCCTTGCGAATGAGGGGGCGCCGATCGGCGATCGTCATGCGGCCTTTCGCAAGATCGAGAAGCTCCGCCAGCACATAGCGGGCAAGCCGCGCTACCGCATCATTGCCACGGAGTGCATCGCGCTGGTCGCCGCCGACCTGCAGCGGAATGTGCGACGGGATCGGTGGCGTTCCCGTATCATGTCCAATGTCGCAGGGGGCGATCGCTTTCAAACCAAAGCGGCACGGTCCGGCGCAGCTCGATCACACGGCAACGCGGATCGTCGGGGAAGGATTTCCGAGCCCGCTGCCACATCACCTATATCGGGGTAAAGTCGCGGCCTGCCATGCTCTAGTAAGCCGTGCCGCCGCTATCGAGCTTGGCGAGGAAATCTGCCGCCTGTTCGCGCGTGGCGATCTGGTCCGACTCCGATTGCCGGTCCCAATTCCGATAGGGCATTGCGAGCCTCGGATTGCGGCCGATCTTGTCCCGGTGGCGCGCGAGGAAGTCCCAGTAGAGCGCGTTGAACGGGCACGCATCCTCGCCGATCCGCTTCGTCACGTCGTAACGGCAATGCCCGCAATAATCCGACATGCGATTGATGTAGGCGCCCGACGAGATGTACGGCTTGGACCCAAGCAGTCCGCCGTCGCCGAACTGGCTCATCCCGAGCGTGTTCGGAAGCTCCACCCATTCATAGGCGTCGAGATAGACTTCCAGATACCAGAGGTGCACCAGCTTCGGATCCGCCCCAATCAGCAGGGCGAAATTGCCGGTCACCATCAGCCGCTGGATGTGGTGGGCGTGCGCGGTCGCGAGCGTCTGGCCGAGCGCCTGGGACAGGCAGTGCATGTCGGTGGCGCCGGTCCAATACCAGCCGGGCAGTGCGCGGCTGTGACCGAAGAAGTTGCGGTCGACATAGTCCGGCCCCTCGCGCCAGTAGATGCCGCGCATATATTCGCGCCAGCCGATGATCTGGCGAACATAGCCTTCCACCGAGTTGAGCGGAGCCCGGCCCGCGCGATATTCGGCCTCCGCTTTGCGGCAGAGGTCGAGCGGATCGAGCAGCCCGGAATTCAGATAGGGTGACAGGATCGAGTGCCACAAAAAGCGCTCGCCGGTCAGCATGGCATCCTCGTAATCGCCGAACTTCGGCAGCGCATTGGCCATGAAGCTCGCGGCCTGGCGTTCGGCGTCCTCGACCGTGACGGCGTAATCGAAGCCGTCAAGGTCGCCGGGATGGTCGCCGAAGCGCTGCTCGACCAGGGCAATCACCTCCTGGGTGATCGCGTCGGGCGCGAAGGAGAGCGGCCGCGGCATCAGCAAATCGGCCTGGGCCGGCTTGCGATTGTCCTTGTCGAAATTCCATCGTCCTTCGGCGGGCTTGCCGCCGTCCATCAGCAGCCCGGTCTTCTTCCGCATTTCACGGTAGAAATATTCCATGCGCAGCTCGGCGCGCCCTTCCGCCCAGGCTTCGAACTCTCCGTGCGCGCAAAGGAATCGGCTGTCCGGGCGAATTTCGACCGGCAGCCCGAACAAGGTTTGCCAGCTGTCCAGCATCGCCGCGACCCGCCACTCGCCGGCCTCGGTGACGACGATCCGCTCGGGATCATGGCGCTGGATCGCGCGCGCGACCTCGCCGGTGAAGCTGCCGCCATTTTCCGGATCGTCCAGCAGAACATAGTCGACGCGCCACCCGTCCACGCGGAGGGCTTCGGCATGGTGCCGCATCGCCGACAGGATGTAGGCGAGCTTGGTCTTGTGGTGCCGAACGTAGGTCGTCTCGTCCGCCACCTCCATCATCAGCACGACGCTGTCCGCCCGGTCTGCGCCGGCCAGGGAGGAAAGGCCGAACGACAGCTGGTCGCCGAGCACGGGGATGAGAATGGTCACGCCCGACGTTTAGCGCCGGGCATCACCGGCGTCTGTGCGTGCTTAGGGCCGTGTTTCCGCCCTGCGTGGCCCGTCGCCGGGGCACCTCTCGCCCGCAGGGCGCCGGCGCGTTCCTATTTCTGACCCAGGGCCCAATGCAGCCCGGCGGTCAGGTGCCGCAGGAAGTTCGGATCGCTGAAGCTTTCGTTGGTGTGGCCCATCGCGGTGTAGAAGATGCGGGCGCCTTCGAACTGCTTGCGCCAGCTCACCGGGTTGGGGTTGACGTCCTTCTCCCCGATCGACGCCGGATCGAGGGTGACGAGCAATTTGGAGGTGACGTCGTAATCGTCGAAATAATACCATTCGTCGGCGCGCTTGATCGTCTTGGGCAGGCCGGCGGTGGTCGGATCCTCGGCGTCGACGACCGTCACGGTGCCGGTCGGCGTGCCCTGCGGATGGCGGGCGAAATGGCCCCCGATCATCTTGCCGTACCACGGCCAGTGATAGTGCGAATCTGCGGCGGCGTGGATCCCGACGATGCCGCCGCCGCGATGGACGAAAGCCTGCAGCGCCTCCCGCTTGCTGCCCTGGAGCCATTCGCTCTCGGGCTTCTTGGGATCGGTCGTGCTGCTCAGGAACACGATCGCATCGACGTCCTTGAGGGCGTCGGCGGAAAAGACGGCTGGATCCTCGCTGGCGACGATGGTCAGCTTCTCGCGTGCGCCGAGCGTCTTGATCGCGGCGATACCCGGCTCGATCGACGCGTGGCGGTAGCCGGTGGTGTGCGAGAAGAGCAGGATCTTGGGCCTTCCGTCCGGCCCCTTGGCCTGGGCGGGGCCGCCCGCCGCGATCAACCCGATCAGTCCCGCTCCGATGAGTCCCAAGCCGCGCATCACCGGGCCGTACCGCGTCCGCATTCTCGTCCACTCCCTTTGCGCCACTTTTCCCGCGGCTTGCTAAAGTGTTGAAGTCGCGGGACAAACATTCCGCGCCTCGTGCCGTCCCAACTGGACAACGCTGTCATGCTTTATTATGGGAACGCTAACAAGAGCCCCAGGGAGAGGGTCATGAATTCAGTTGGTGCGGTTTCCACTTTCGATCGGCGCAAGCTCCTCCAGGGCGCCATATTGCTCGTCGGCGGAAGCCTCGCGGGCATGCCCGCCATGGCCTTCGCGCAGGACGCGGCCGAGGCTGCGGCGGAGCCTCCGTTCTTCACTCCGGCGCAGACGGCGGTGCTCGCCGAATATGCCGACATCATGATTCCGCGCACCGATACGCCGGGCGCGAAGGATGCCGGCGTGCCCGAGAATTTCGACGCTTTGATGCGGCGTTGGGCCTCCGAGCAGCGCCGCGACGAATTCCGCGGCCTCGTCGAGGAAATCGGCGGTGCCGGCCTGTTGTCGCGGCCGGCGGCCGAGCGGCTCGCCTTCGTGCGCGGTTTCGACGCCGACAAGCTCAAGAAGGGCGATCCCGTCTACGGCCGGTTCAAGGAACTGCTGCTGACGCTTTATTATCTGTCGGAGGCCGGAGCGACCAAGGAGCTCCGCTACGAGCTGGTGCCCGGTAAGTGGGAGCCGGCAACGACGATCGGCACCGACACGCGCGCCTGGGCGGTGTGAGCGGGCGCGGCGACATCAACGGAAAACCGGGTAGCGTGGAGAGGTAGAATGTTCGATGCGATCGTCGTCGGCTCGGGAATGAGCGGCGGCTGGGCAGCCAAGGAGCTGACCGAGAGAGGCCTGAAGACGCTCGTTCTCGAGCGCGGCCGTCATGTCGAGCATGGCGCCGATTACACCGACTCGCTCTCGCCCTGGGAGCTCGACAATTTCGGCATGGTGCCCGAGGAGGAGGCGGCCGAACATTATGCGGTCCAGAGCCAGTGCTACGCCTTCTCGACGGCGACCAAGCATTTCTGGGTGAAGGACACCGATCACCCCTACACCACGGCAGAAGGCAAGCCCTTCATGTGGATTCGCGGCTATCATCTCGGCGGCCGCTCGATCATGTGGGCGCGCCAATCCTATCGGATGAGCCAGATCGATTTCGAATCGAACGCCAAGGACGGGCACGGTTCCGATTGGCCGATCCGCTATGACGACATGGCGCCCTGGTACGATCACGTCGAGAAGTTCGCCGGCATCTCGGGCGCGCGCGACGGGCTGGAGCAATTGCCCGACGGCGAGTTCCTGCCGCCGATGGCGTTCACCGACGCCGAAAAGGATTTCAAGGCCAAGCTCGAGCAGGCCTATCCGACCCGCAAGCTGATCATCGGCCGCTGCGCGCACCTTACCGAAGCGCAGCCGCAGCATGAAGAGCTCGGCCGCATCGCCTGCCAATATCGTTCGCTGTGCGAGCGCGGCTGCTCTTACGGCTCCTATTTCTCGAGCCTCAGCGCGACGCTTCCGGCGGCCAAGAATACCGGCAATCTGACCATCGTCACCGACGCGATCGTCGATTCGATCGTCTACGATCCGAAGACCGGCAAGGCGAGCGGCGTGCGGGTGATCGACGCCAACACCAAGGAACGCCGCACCTACGAGGCCAAGGTGGTGTTCCTCTGCGCGTCGGCGATCGGCACCGCGCAGATCATGCTCAACTCGCAATCCGAAGCCTTCCCGAACGGCATCGCCAATCGCTCGGATGCGGTCGGGCGGTATCTGATCGACCATCTCAGCGGCATGGGCGCGGGCGGCACCTATCGCGGCTTCGAGGCCCATTATCACCGCGGCCGCCGGCCCAACGGTTTCTACATCCCGCGCTACCGCAACGTCACGGAACCGGCCGAATTCGCCCGCGGTTACGGCTTCCAGGGCGGCGTTCTGCGCGACAATTGGCGGCGCGGCGTCGGCCAGCCCGGCGTCGGCGCCGAGCTCAAGCAGAAGCTGCGTGCGCCCGGCCCGTGGCGGATCGGGCTCAGCGGCTTCGGCGAGATGCTGCCGCGCGCCGACAATCGCGTCACTCTCCACAAGACCCGCAAGGACAAATGGGGCATCCCGCTCGTCCACATCGATTGTTCGCTCGGCGACAATGATCGCAAGATGATCGAGCAGGTCGGCAAGGACGCCAAGGAGATGCTGGAGATGGCGGGCTGCACCGACATCACCGTGCGCAAACATTATGGCGGCGCCGGCCTTGGCATCCACGAAATGGGCACCGCCCATATGGGCAAGGATCCGGCCAAGTCGGTGCTGAACAAGTACAATCAAACGCACGATGTGCCCAATCTGTTCGTTACCGACGGTGCCTGCATGGCATCCGGCGGCTGTCAGAATCCGTCGCTCACCTACATGGCGATGTCGGCGCGCGGCGCCCATCACGCCGCCCAGTTCCTCAAGGAAGGCAAGATCTGATGCGCGGCAGGCGCGGCCGCCATCCGGCCGTGCCTGCCCTGCAAATCCCAGCCAGGAGTTATTTGCGTATGACGTTCAAAGTTGCCGCCGGCGCGCTGCTCGCCGCGCTTGCTCTCTGCGCCGCGCCGGCCGCCGCCAAGGAATGGCAGGTGAAGATGCTCAACAAGGGCAGCGACGGCAAGCTGATGGTGTTCGAACCGGCCTTCCTCAAGGTCGCGCCCGGCGACACCGTGAAGTTCCTCGCTACCCAGAAGGGCCACAATGCCGAGACCGTCGCCGGCATGACCCCGGCCGGCGGCCCAGTCTTCAAGGGCAAGATCAACGAGGAAATCGTCGTCCGCTTCACCCAGCAGGGCGTCTACGGCTATAAGTGCCTGCCCCATGTCGGCATGGGCATGGTCGGCGTAGTCCAGGTCGGCAACGCCGCCAACAAGGCCGCCGCCACCGCCGCCGCCGCAAAGCTGCCCGGCATGGGCAAGAAGAACATGACCGCCCTGCTCGCCCAGGCGCGGTAAGAGCCTGAGCAACTCCCCTCCCGTACAGGGAGGGGAATAGCGGAAGCAGCGTCCAATCACGGGCACCAGCCCGGGGCGACGCCGCGCCGTTCAAGGCGCGTTCACCGCAAAAGCATAGCTCTCCTGCCGCGCAGCCTCATGCGCGGCCATGCGAAAGGGAGAGAGCGTTCGATGTGGCGACGATTGCGAACCTTGCTCCCGCTGCTGATGCTGGCCGGAGCGGCGCCTGCCTCGCCCGCCGAGCCGATCCGCTTCCGCTTCGCGCCGAACGCCCCGGTGCTGCTCGCCGAGGGACGGATCGGGGCTGAACGAAGGCGCGTCTCGGTGGTGATCGATACCGGGGCCACCGCCCATTTCCCGCTCTTCCTCAGTGCCGATCTCGCCGCGCGGCTGAAGCTTCGTCCGTCCAGCGAAGTCTTCCCATTCGACAGCACCGCGATCGGGCCGGAACGCCAATCCTACCGCACTGCGCGGCTCGACCGGTTCGAGCTCGGGGCGGTGCGGCTCGACGATGTCGATGTCGCGATCGCGCCGCTCGTCGACCGCCTCGGCCAGGCGCTCCGTCGCCGGGTCGACGTCATCGTCGGCCAGCAATTCCTGGAGGGCCGCACCGTGTCGATCGACTATCGCGCGCGGCGGCTCGATCTCGACGCCGTGCCGCCGGCGGAGCCCGCAATCCCGTTCCGCTTCGCGCCGGCGAAAAAGCTGATGCTCGTCGAGGCGCGCGTGAACGGCGCCGGGCCGTTCGTGTTCGAGATCGACACCGGGTCGAGCGGCACCGTGCTCTCGCCGCGCGCGGCCGAGCAGGCCCGTGTTGTCCGCCGCGGCGAGGGCCTCCAGCACGGCGCGGGCGGCACCATCAAGGTCGGCATCGGCAGCGGCGAGGTGGCCTTCGCCGGCGCCCGCCGGACCTTGCCCGGGATCGCAATCTCCGATGCGCTGACGGCGATCAGCACGGCGTCCGGCACCCGCATCGACGGCATCCTCGGAACGGATTTCTTCGCCGGCACCCGGCTGACCATCGCCTACCCTGATAGCCGCCTCTGGCTTTCCGAGCAGCGTTAGGGCGCTTTCGAGCCCCACCGAAAGCTTCCATTGAAGCGCTGACGCACAGCAAATTAGGTATGCAATGAAAACGTAACCGCCGGGTCATTGCCGCGTCACGGCACCCCGCCACAGCCCCTGCATGGCCCGGATCAGGGTGACCAAGGGGGAATGATGTTCCGTTCGATTGCTTGTGCTTCCGTTCTTCTCGCCGGCGTTTCGCACGTGCCGGCGCTCGCCGCCGAAGAGGTCGTCGCGGCCGACACGATTGCCGACGCTGACGCAGCGCCAGCCGGTGATTCCCAGGAAATCTTCGTAACCGCTCAGAAGATCGAGCAGCGCGCCGTCGACGTTCCGATCACCATCTCGGCAATCAGCGGCGCCCAGATGCGCGAGCTCGGGGTCTCCGATCTCGACGAATTGTCGAACTACGTTCCCGGCCTCAACATCCAGGAGCAGAGCGCGAACAATCCCGGCATCGTCATCCGCGGCATCACCTCCGACAGCGGCTCGTCGCAGCAGGCGGCGCGGGTGACGCTCTACTATAACGGCGTCGACATCTCGCGCTCGCGCGGCGCCTATCAGGACGTCTACGACATCGAGCGGATCGAGGTGGTGAAGGGGCCGCAGGCGACCTTGTTCGGCACCGCCTCGACGATCGGCGCGATCAGCATCATCTCGGCCCGGCCTCGCCCCGGATTCTCGGGCGAGCTGACCGCCGGTCTCGGCAATCTCGACCAGCGCCTGCTGTCCGGCCATTTGAATGCCGGCAACGATGTCGTCGCCGGCCGCATCGCCTTCGCCTGGAAGAAGCGCGACGGCTATGTCGAGAATCTGGATCCCGTGCAGGACGATCTGAACGGCCAGGACCAGCTCGGAGTGCGCGGCTCGCTCCGCTTCACGCCGTCGCCCGACGTCACCGCCGATCTAATCCTCACCTACGATCGGCAGCGCAATCCCGGCACCGCCTTCATCACCAACCGCGTGCCGCCGGCCTCGCAGACCGGCGTGTTCGGCCCGGCCTGGCTCGGCGGTTCGCCGCTGTCGAAGGAGGTGCTCGGCCTGTCGAAGCTCGGCCTTCACCGCGACGTCTACGACGCGAACTTCACCCTCGCCTGGGACTTCGCCGACGATTGGACGCTCACCACCGTCAACGGCTATCGCGAGTTCGACTCGCTCGAAGTGTTCGACGCCGACGGCACACGCGCCTGGTTCCTGGAATTCGCCGAAGACGCCAAGGGCCACCAGATCAACCACGAGACCCGCTTCGCCTACGACAATGGCGAGAGCTTCCGCACCTCTTTCGGCTGGAACTTCTTCCACGAGAAGAACTCGCAAACGGTACCCTTCTCGTCGGACCAACGCGTCTTCGCGGCGTGCGCGGCCCGGCCGGGTCCTCTATGTATCGCTCCCGACGGCAGTGTTCCGGCCGCTGCAGTCGGAGCGCCCATCCCCTATCGCTCCATCTATTCGAACCGGGGCGAGAACGACAGCTACTCGGTGTTCGCCGACGGCACCTGGACGCCGACGCCGGCGCTCGAACTCACGGCTGGTGCCCGCGTGCTGATCGAGAAAAGACGATCCGGCTATGTCTCGGACGTACCGAACGCGCTCAACGGGCGTCCGCTGATCGCCAATCAGGTCAGCACCCGCGGTGAATTGTACGAGGTCGAGGACAGCTTCTCGGCGTTGCTGCCGCGTTTCAACATCCTTTACCGGCTTTCGGATCGGGTGAACGCCTACGCCACCATCTCCAAGGGCCGACGCTCGCCGACCGTCCAGATCGCCGCCCGGTCGACCGCCGCCGGTCCGGTGCCGGCAATCACCAACATTCCCGAAGAGAATGTCTGGAATTACGAGGCGGGCCTCAAGGGCAGCGCCGGTATCGCGTCCGGATCGATCGGGGTGTTCTACCAGAAGTACGATAATTTCCAGGTCAACCGCACTCTGGACAACGGGACCACCGTGACGGAATCCGCCGGCACCGCGAGCAATCTCGGGGTCGAGGCGGAGCTGTCGCTGCGGCCGACTTCGTGGCTGCGGCTGTTCGCCAACGGCGCGTGGATCGACGGCGGCATCGACGACAAGGCGGCGAACGGCGTCTATGCCGGCGATCGCTTCCGTCTCCAGCCCAAGGTGCAGGCCTCCGGCGGCTTCACCATTGACGCGCCGCTCGGCGGTGACCTCAGGGTCTTCGCGACGCCGAGCGTCACCTATCGCAGCCGCATCTATTTTGAAGTGCCGAACACGCCGGAGATCAGCCAGGAGGCAGTGACTCTGGTGAACGTGCGGGCAGGAATCTCCTTCGCCGATCGCTACGAACTCGCCGCCTTCGCGCGCAACCTGCTCGACGAGGATTATCTGCTCGACGCCGGCAATACCGGCCGGGCCTTCGGCTTCCCCACCTTCATTCCAGCCGAGCCGCGCCTCTACGGCCTCCAGCTCACCGCCCGCTTCTGATCGGAGAACGAGACATGACCCTCCACCTCGATCGCCGTCTGCTGCTCAAGGCGGGCGTCCTCGGCCTCGGCGCGCTGCCGCTGCCGGGCGCCGCCGCGATGCTCGCTGCCCGCGGCTTCACCCATGGCGTCGCCAGCGGGGAGCCGACCGCAAGCTCGGTCCTGCTCTGGACCCGCTTCGTCGCCGCCAACGACAGCAAGCTCCGCTGCGAGATCGCGACCGATGATCAGTTCACCTCGGTCGTCGGCGGCGGCGAGGTCCAGGCCCACGGCGAGCGCGATCATACCGCCAAGCTCGTCGTCGGCGGCCTCGCACCCGGCCGCTGGTACCATTACCGGTTCATCGCGCCGGACGGATCGAAGAGCCCGGTCGGCCGCACCCGCACCTTGCCGCAGGGCGAGGTGTCCCGCTTCGGCATCGGTCTCTTCTCCTGCTCCAACCTCGGCTATGGCTGGTTCAACGCTTACGCGCACGCGGCGGGGCGGGACGATCTCGATCTGATCGTTCATGTCGGCGACTATCTCTACGAATATGGCGCCGGCACCTATCCGTCCGCCAAGGAGCTCGTGCCCGGCCGGCTGATCCAGCCCGATCACGAAATGGTCGCGCTCGCCGACTATCGCCTTCGCTACGCCGCCTATCGCGCCGATCCCGATCTTCAGCGCCTTCACCAGCGCTTCCCGATGATCGCCCAATGGGACGATCACGAGTTCACCAACGACGCCTGGAAGGACGGCGCCGAGAACCACCAGCCGGAGAGCGAGGGCGATTGGGCGGCGCGCAAGGCCGCAGCCGAGCGAGTCTATCGCGAATGGATGCCGATCGCCGACAAACGTTACGACCAGTTCGAGATCGGCAGTCTTGCCACCCTGTTCCGCCTGGAGACCAGGATCGAAGCGCGCGACAAGCAGCTCGATCTGGGTGCGGCGCTGGCCGGCCAGGCGGATCTCACCAAAACCCTCAACGACTTCCGCGCCGGGCCCTGGAGCGATCCGAGCCGCACCCTGCTGGGCGCCACGCAGGAAAAGTGGCTCGGCGACGGCCTCGCGCGCTCGACCCGTGCCGGCACGCGCTGGCAGATCCTCGCGCAGCAGGTGATCATGGGCAACCTCCGCTTCCCGCTTGAGGCGACCAATTGGGTGTCGCCGAATGCGCCGGAGAAAGCGCGCCAGCGCGCCCAGGCCGCGGTCGCGGCCTCGCGCGCCGGCCTGCCGTTCAACCTCGACGCCTGGGACGGCTATCCCGCCGCACGCGGTCGCCTGATCCGCCAGGCGCAGGAGAGCGATGCCAATCTCGTCGTCCTCGCCGGCGACAGCCACAACGCCTGGGCCAACAATCTCTCCGACGGCGCCAGCAAGGTCGGCGTGGAATTTGCCGGCCACAGCGTCACCTCGCCCGGCTTCGAGGCCTATGCGCCCCAAGTGCCGGCGGCGACGATCGCCGCCGGGCTGCGCGCGGCCAATCCCGGCCTCGCCTTCACCGACACCAGCCGCCGCGGCTACGTCTCGCTGGAACTGACCCCTGATCAGGTCACCGGCGCCTTCCACTTCCTTTCGGGAATCAAGGAACGGGCCACGACCCTGGCGGAGACCAGGCGGTTCTCGGTCCAGCACGGGGCGCGGGTGCTGCAGGGGGCCTGACCCAGCTTCCGCGAGAATGAGCTACCGTTCGCGCTGAGGCCCTCGACGCCCTCGTTTCTTTATCCCGCTTGCGAGAAAGGAAGGGGAGGACTTCGACGGGCTCAGTCCGAACGGAGGAGGCGGTAATGGGGGCAGCCCGAACGATCGCCCTCGCTCCTCCAACCACCGTTCGGGCTGAGCCTGTCGAAGCCCTCTCCTTCTTCATCCTGTTTGTGAAGAAGGAAGGGAGGACTTCGACAATGATGGGGCGCCCATCGCTTGGTCCCGGGGGACCAAGCAGCCCCATCATCAGGCCGAACGGAGTTTACCTAATGGCATTAGGCCGGCGCCCCTCACGCCGTCCGAACCACCTCGAGAAAGTCGCCGAGCCGGCGCCCGACCCGTTGACCCTGGTCGGACAGGCCGGCGGCGATCTCCTGCATCGATCCCGCGGCGTCGGCGGCCGCGCCGGCGCTGGCGTTGATTCGCGCCGCATTGCGCTCGATCTCCTCGGTCGCCTTGCCGGCCTCCTCGAGGTTGCGGGCGATGTCCTGGGTAGCAAGCCGCTGTTCCTGCATCGCTTCGTGAAGCGATGCGGAGACCGCTTCGGCGGCGTGGATTACCGCCTCGATCCCGCTCTGCCCTTCGGCGACATCTCCGATCGCAGTGCCGATCTGCTGCACCCGATCCTTGATCGCCGCCGCTGCGGTGCGGGTCTGGGCGGCCAGCGCCTTGACCTCGCCGGCGACGATGGTGAAGCCGCGGCCGGCCTCGCCGGCGCGTGCCGCCTCGATGCTGGCATTGATCGCCAGCATCCGAGTCCGCCGTGCGATGTCGTCGATCAGCTCGGTCACGCCGACAATCTCTTCGGCGGAGCCAGCGAGTTTGTGCATCCTGTCGCGGCCTTGCGCTGCCAGTGCGACCGCGTCCCGCGCCGCGGCGCTGGCCGCGCCGGACCGCGCTTCGACCCGGTGCAGGCTGCCGGCCAGCGCGTGGGCGCGGCGGGCAATCTCGTCCATGTTGGCGGCGGCCTGGGTGGAGGCGCCGGCGACACCCGCCGACGCCTCGCGGCTCGCCGACGCGCGCACGATCATTCGCTCGGCAGCCTCGCCGAGGGATCCGGAAAGACCGGAGAGATCCGTGCCGAGCCGGGTCGCATCGGCTTCGAAGGCGGCGCTTGCCTGCTCGATCCGCTCGGCGCGGCGCGCCCGCTGCAGCGCCGCCTCCACCTGGCGCGCGGCAGCGAGGCGGAGCAAGGCCTCGTCGGTGACGATCCCCAGGAACCGGCCGCCGCGCGTCACCAGCACGCCTTCGACCCGGGCGGCGTGGCGCGCATGGACCTGGAGGAGAGCGTCGAGCGGCGCGTCGGCCTCGATCGTCGGGCAGGGGCGGACATGCGCTCCGAGCGCCCCGCCGAAGCTCGGATTCTTGAGCAAGGCGTAGCCGTAAGGGTTGAACAAGATGGTCCGCATCTCGCGCTCGAAGATCGCGCCGACGGGACGGCCCTCATCGTCGAGCACGGCCACCAGGCGAAGGTCGGGCGCCGTCCGGAACCGCTCGACCGCGTCGATCAGCGGCGCCGAAGCCGCAATCGATCCGCGCTGCGAGATCAGCCCGGCGATCGTCGGCTCGGCCGCTTCCATGCTCTCATTGTTGCGACGATTGATCGGCACGACGTTGGCGGTCACCGGCTGCTCCTTCGCAGCCGCAGCTAGCCTCGCCTGGTAAAGGCGCCGTTAGGATTTGGTGACACTCGCGTGACAGTGACTCAGAACCAGGCGCGGATCCCGACGAGGAAGCTCCAGCCGCCGCGATCCTCGCCGGCCGCGCGGCGGAGGCGGGCGGTATCCCCGAATGCCCGCTCATAGGCGACACCGACATAGGGCGCGAACTCGGGCACGATCTGGTAGCGCAGGCGCAGGCCGAGCTCGCCGCTGCTGAGCCCGGAGCCGAGCCGCAATTCCGGAACGTCCTGGGCCTGTACCTCCACTTCCGCCTGCGGCTGCAGGATCAGGCGCTGGGTGAGCCGCAGATCATATTCGGCTTCGGCGCGCGCGCTGACCTCCCCCTGTGTCGAGACGAAGGCTGCAACGTCGACTTCGAACCAATAAGGCGCGAGACCCTGCACGCCGAGCACCGCATAGGTACGATCCGGTCCGAAGCCGAAATCCTGGCGGACCCCGGCCTGGAGATCGAACCAGGGATCGATCGCGCGGCTCCACAAGGCCTGCACCTCGCCGCGCTCCAGGCCGCCGCGGCCCCGGCCTTCGCCCTCGCTCTTCAGCCAGAGCTTCTCGAAGTCGCCGCCGTGCCAGGCTTGCGCGTCCCAGGCATAGCCGTCGCCGCTCTCCTGCGCGCGAACTTCGAACCGATCGATCAGGATCTTGGCCACCGGCATGTCGCCATGCTCGCTGCGCAGGATCTCCCGCGACGGATCCATCGCATCCTTGCCCCAGATCTGGTCGGCGGCGTACTCGGGCCCGGTCAGCGCCTCGGCGGGCGGCGTGCCCGGCGCGATCTCCGTGGGTGTCGGGCGGGCGGACGGTGTGCAATGGCCCATCGCCGCGTGCTCGGGCGGGCAGGACGGATCCGGCGCGGCGGGCATGGTGTGGCCGGCGTGCGGATCGGCGGCGGGCGGGGCTGTCTTGCTGTGCCCGGCATGCGGATCCGCCGCTTGCGTCGTGGCATGCCCAGCGTGCGGATCGGATTGCGGCGCCTGGGGCGGCGTGGCCGACATGACGTGCCCTGCATGCGGATCGCTCTGTGCCGTTGCCGCCAGATGCCCCTGGTGCTGCGCGAGAGCGGGCGTGGCGGCGGAGCCGGCGAGGAGAAGAAGCAGCAGCTGTTTCATGCCGCGTCTCCGTCGAGCGGCCGGACCTTCACCACGCGCATCATCCCGGCATGCATGTGGTAGAGAAGGTGGCAGTGGAATGCCCAGTCGCCCGGCGCATCGGCGGTGAGATCGAGGTCGACGAAGCCGCCGGGCAGCACGCGCACCGTGTGCTTGAGCGGCTGGAGGTCGCCATGGCCGTTGACGATCTCGAAGAAATGGCCGTGCAGGTGCATCGGGTGGGTCATCATCGTGTCGTTGATCAGCCGCAGCCGCACCCGCTCGTTGCGGGCGAACCTGTAGGGTTCCGGATTCTCGCTCAGTTGCGCGCCGTCCATCGACCACATGAAGCGCTCCATGTTGCCGGTGAGGTGGATGTCGATCCGGCGGGTCGGCACGCGCCGGTCGGCGCGCGGCGCCAGCGCGACGAGGTCGCGGTAGCTGAGCACCTTGTGCCCGACATCGTCGAGCCCGATCCCCGGATCGCCGGTGCGGTCGGCGGGCATCGGCGCGATCATGTCGACGCCGACGCCGACCGGGAAGCCGACCTTGGACTCGTCGCGCATGTCCATTGCGCCATGGTCCATCGCGGGCGTAACCGGCGCGGCAGGGGAGGTGGGGCCGTGGTTCATGCCGGGCATCGCAGCGTGGTCCATCCCGCCCCCGCCGCCATGGTCCATGCCCATGTCGCGCATGCCGAGCGTCGGCCGTGCGCGCAGCGGCGGCCGCGGGGCGCGCAAGCCCTGGCGCGGCGCAAGGGTTGCGACCGCCATGCCGGAGCGGTCGATCGTCTCGGCGACCAGCGCGTATGCGCGGTCTTCCGGAGTGACGATGACGTCATAGGTCTCGGCATTGCCGATCTGGAATTCGTCGACGCTCACCGGCCGGACCGGAATTCCGTCGGTCGCGACCACCGTCATGCGAAGGCCGGGGATGCGCAGGTTGAAGATCGTCTGGGTCGCGGCGTTGATGATCCGCAGCCGCACCCGCTCGCCGACCCGGAAGAGACCGGTCCAGTTCTCGGCCGGGCTGTGGCCGTTGACCAGGAATCGATAGGCCGCTTCGGTGACGTCGGAGATGTCGGTCGGGTCCATCCGCATCCGCGCGAACATGTCGCGTTCTTCCGCGGTCATCGGATCGGGCTTGCCGCGCAGCCGATCGGCGAGCGTGCGCTTCTGGCGGTTGAAGAAGCCGCCTTCCTGCTTCATCCGCTCGAACACCCGGTGCGGGTGGAGGAAGGTCCAGTCGCTGAGCACGATGACATGCTCGCGGTCGGACGCGATCGGATCGGGACCGGCCGGATCGATGATCAGCGGCCCGTAATGGCCGATCTGCTCCTGCAGGCCCGAATGGCTGTGATACCAATAGGTACCGGCCTGACGCAGCGGGAATTCGTAGGTGAAGGTCGATCGGGCCTTGATGCCGGGGAAACTCACCCCCGGCACGCCGTCCATCTGGAACGGCACGATCAGGCCGTGCCAGTGGATCGACGTGTCTTCATCGAGCCGGTTGTCGACCGCGATCCGCACCGTCTCGCCTTCGCGGAGGCGGACGAGCGGCGCCGGGATGGTGCCGTTCAACGCCACCGCATGGCCGATCCTGCCGTCCACGGCGAATTCCCGCTCGGCGACGGTCAGGCGGATGTCGGTGCCGGAGAGCGTGCCGCTGCCCTTGGCAACGAGGCCATGGCTCACCGTCTTCGCCCAGGCGGGAAAGAGCGGGCTCATCCCGAGGCCGCCGAGCGCGGCGCCCCGCAGCAGGCCGCGCCGCGATAGATTGAGGTCGTTCATCGTCACTCTCGATTGCGTCCGCACAAGCGCAAGAAGGCGGAGGCGGCGCGCCTTGGCGGCCGCCTCCGCCAGCGGTCAGCCGTTGGGCTGAGCTTGGGGCTGGGCGTGATGCTGGCCCATGTCGTGGCCCGCATGCGGGTTGGCACCCGTGGCGGCTGCCGGGGCGGCGCCGTGCTTCATGCCGTGCTCGGCGCACATCTTCTCGCACTCGGCCTTGGTCTTGCCCGCCTTCGTGCAGGCGTCGTAATGGGCCTTGTGATCCGCGCCTGCGCCCGCCTTGTGGGAGGCGTGGTCGCCGCCGTGCTGGGCATGGTGTGCGTGCGAGTCGACGGGGGCGGCCTGCGCATGCGCAGCGGCAGGGATTGCGATCGCAAGCGCGACCGCGGCAAACAACGTCTTCATGATGTCACTCCTGATTGGATCTTGAAAAAGGATCGTCAGGAGGCTCGGGGCGGGGGCGTCGCCGCTTCGGGATCGAGGCCGTGCGGCTCGGAAAGCAGCGGCAGCGGATCGTGCGGTGCCGGCAGCGGCGCCCGCATCGTCAGCAGCGCGCTGCCGGACGGCAGGGCAGCGCAGGCGAGCGCGCAATCGGGGGAGCGGGCCGGCGATTTCTCGTCCTGCTCTTGCGGCGCGCAGTGATTGGCCATGGCGGATGGGTGCGTCGCCGCGGCCTGATGATGGCCGTTGGCGGCGGTCGCCGCCGACGCCTCGGTCATCGCGGCCATCGCCGGGGCGTGGACGATCATCGACAGCGGCGACAACAGCACCGCAAGCAGGGCAAGAAGGCGCAGGATGCGCGGCATCACCGGCACATAGGCGCGCAGGGGGCGGCGAACAATCATCCCGCGCAAAGTTCGCATCATGGCGTCTCTCCGGCGAGGCCGCCGAGGATCGGGCAATCCGGCCGGTCGTCGCCGTGGCAGGTGGCGGCGAGATGCTCGAGCGAGCGGCGCATCGCCTCCAGCGCCTCCGCCTTGCGCTTGAGCTCGGCGGCGCGGCCGAGCGCCAGCGCCTTGACTTCGGCGCTGGCGCGGCCGCGATCGTGCCACAAAGCGATCAGCTTGCCGATCTCCTCGATCGGGAAGCCGAGATCGCGGGCGTTGCGGATGAAGCGGAGCGTGTTGACGTCGCGCGCGTCATAGTCGCGATAGCCCGAATCCCGCCGTGCCGCCGGCGGCACCAGCCCGATCTTCTCATAATGGCGGATCATCCGCTGGCTGACGCCGCTCGCGGCCGAGGCTTCACCGATCTTCATCGCGTCTTCCTTACAGCTTCACGGCGCGGAGCCGCAGCGCATTGCCGATCACCGTCACCGAGCTCAGCGCCATCGCTGCGCCGGCGAGCATCGGGCTCAGTTGCAGACCAAACGCAGGGTAGAGCACCCCCGCCGCGATCGGCACGCCGGCGGCGTTGAACACGAACGAGAAGAACAGATTCTGGCGGATGTTGCGCATCGTCGCCCGGCTCAGGCGGCGGGCGCGGACGATGCCGCCGAGATCGCCGTTGACCAGGGTGATGCTCGCGCTCTCCATTGCGACGTCGGTGCCCGTGCCCATCGCGATCCCGACGTCTGCGGAGGCGAGCGCCGGCGCGTCGTTGATGCCGTCACCGGCCATGGCGACGCGCCGGCCCTCGGCCCGCAGCTGCGCGACGACCTTCTGCTTGTCGGCCGGCAGCACATCGGCATGCACCGCGTCGATGCCGCCGATCCGCGCCGCCACCGCGTCGGCGGTGCGGCGATTGTCGCCGGTCAGCATGATGATCCGGATGCCGTCACTGCGCAGCGCCGCGATCGCCGCGGCGGCATTGTCCTTGATCGGATCGGCGACAGCGACCAGCCCGGCGAGCCGTCCGTCGACGGCGACGAACATCACGCCATCGCCGTCGCCGCGCAGCCTGTCGGCCGCGGCGGCGAGCGGTACCGGATCGATGTCGAGATCGGCGAGCAAGGCGGCATTGCCGAGCGCAACATTGCGGCCGTCGACGGTGCCGGACACGCCCTTGCCGGTGTGCGACTGGAAGCCGGTGACGGCGGCAAGGGTCAGGCCGCGTTCCTCCGCGCCGGAGACGATCGCCGTCGCCAGCGGATGTTCGCTGCCGCGTTCGAGCGCAGCGGCCAACGCCAGCATTTCGGACTCCTCGAACCCGTCGGCCGGCACGATGTCGACCAGCTTCGGCTTGCCGAGGGTCAGGGTGCCGGTCTTGTCTAGGACGAGCGTGTCGATCCTTTCCATCCGCTCGAGCGCCTCGGCGTTGCGGACCAGCACGCCGGCGCCGGCACCGCGGCCGGTGCCGACCATGATCGACATCGGCGTGGCGAGGCCGAGCGCACACGGACAGGCGATGATCAGCACCGCGACCGCATTGATCAGGGCGTGGCTCATCGCCGGGGCCGGTCCGAACAGCGCCCAGGCGGCGAAGGCGAGGACAGCCGCCAGCATCACCGCCGGCACGAACCAGCCGGCGACTTTGTCGGCCAATCCCTGGATCGGCGCGCGCGAGCGCTGGGCCTCGGCGACCATGCGGACGATCTGCGCCAGCATCGTGTCGCCGCCGACCCGCTCGGCACGGATCAGCAGCGCGCCGGTGCCGTTGACGGTGGCGCCGGTCACCCGCGCGCCGGGCTGCTTCTCGACGGGCACCGGCTCGCCACTGATCATCGCCTCGTCGACCGCCGAGCGGCCGTCGAGCACGACGCCGTCGACCGGCACCTTCTCGCCGGGCCGCACCCGCAGCACGTCGCCGGGATGGACGTCGTGGAGCGGCACGTCTTGCTCAAGTCCGTCGCCGCCGACCCGCCGCGCCGTCTTGGGCGCGAGACCGAGCAAAGCGCGGATCGCACGCCCCGTCGCCGCGCGCGCGCGCAGCTCCAGCACCTGGCCGAGCAGCACCAGGGTGACGATCACCGCCGCCGCCTCGAAATAGACAGGGACGGTGCCGTCGTGGCCTCCCATCGTCCGAAAGGACGGCGGGAACAGGCCGGGCGCGAGGGTCGCGACCAGGCTGTAGGCAAAGGCGACGCCGACCCCGAGCGCGATCAGGGTGAACATGTTGAGGTGACGGCTGCGGAGCGACGCCCAGCCTCGTTCGAAGAAGGGCGCGCCGGCCCACAGCACCACCGGCGCGGCGAGCGCCAGCTGCACCCAGGGCAGGGCGCGCATCGGCAGCAGGTGCCAGCCGAGCATGTCGGCGCCCATCGACAGGATTAGCAGCGGGATCGACAGCGCGGCGCTGACCCACAGCCGCCGGGTGAAGTCGACGAGCTCCGGGTTCGGGCCGTCCTCCAGGCTCGGCTCCAGCGGCTCGAGCGCCATGCCGCAGAGCGGGCAGGTGCCGGGGCCTTCCTGGCGGATTTCCGGATGCATCGGACAGGTCCAGATGCTCCCCGCCGGCGCTGCCACCGCCTTGGCCGCGGTGCGCTGCTCGGGGGTGGAGGCGAGGTAAAGGTCGGGATCCGCCGCGAACTTGCCGCGGCAGCCGGCGCTGCAGAAATGGTAGGTGGTGCCGGAATGGACGTGCGCATGCGGGCTTGTCGCGGGATCAACCGACATCCCGCAGACCGGGTCGATGACCAGACCGGCGCCAGGAGCGCCGCCCTTCGTCTGTGATCCGCCGCCGCAGCAATGGCCACCCGGCACCGCATGCTGGTGCGCATCGTTCGGCACATGCTCGTGATTCTGCCGCGGGCGCTGGTTCACCGCCCCGTCCTTCGCTTCGATTCTGCTCATGTCGGGGGAGATGGGGTCTGACACAATGTCAGGGTCAAGAGGCCCAATGAAGAAAAGGACCGGCGCGGGCGCCACGGCTGGCGCGCCGGACCTTCCACACCGGCTGCTCGTTCCCGTTCCGAACCCGTCAGGAGCCTCGAATGACCACCGACAAACCCCTCGGCCGCAAGATGGCCAAAGCCGCCGCGATCGGCGCCGTGATCGCCCTTCCCGTGCCCTTCGTCGGTCCGGTGATCGGCGCCGCCGCCGGCGCCGGCTACGCCTGGTGGAAGGCCAACAAGAAGAGCTGACGCGCGCATTGCGAGCGCCGAAGCCAGTGCGCGTGGAGACGAGCGGCCGGTTCGTCCGCACCTTCGGTCATGATGCGAATCCCGGACCGGTCACGCCTTGGCGCGGCTCTCCGCGATCGCGGCGGCGAGATCGGCCTGGCGGAACGGCTTGGTCAACCGCGGCACATCCGGGGCGATACCCTCCGCCTCGGCATAGCCGGAGATGATCAGCACCGGCAGGTCGGGGCGCAGCGCCCGGGCTTCGCGAACGAGGACGGTGCCGGTCATCCCCGGCATCAGATGGTCGCTGACCAGCAGGTCGACGTCCGCGCCGGCGCGAAGCCGTGCCAGCGCCGCTTCGGCCGAGCCGGCCTCGATCACCGCGAAGCCGAGATCGGCGAGCATGTCGGCGGTGGTCGCCCGCACGGCCTCCTCGTCGTCGACGAGCAGGACGGTTCCGGAGGCACTCGGCATGGCGGCCGGCGTCGCCTCGCCGAGGGGCGCCTCGGCCTCGGCCGCGCTTGCCGGCAGCCAGATGCCGATCCGGGTGCCCTCGCCGGGCGCGCTGTCGATGGTGAGCGCGCCGCCGAGCTGGGAGGCGAGGCCGTGGACCATCGACAGGCCGAGGCCGGTACCCTGGCCGACGCCCTTGGTGGAGAAAAAGGGCTCGATCGCCCGCCGTGCGGTCTCCGCGTCCATGCCGGTGCCGGTGTCGGCGACGCAGAGGTGGAGATAGGTGCCAGGCGCAAGCGCGCTGCGATGGCCGGCGCCGACCGGCTCCGCCTCCACGAACAGGCTGAGCGTGCCGCCGTCGGGCATTGCGTCGCGCGCGTTGACGCTGAGATTGAGCAAGGCCATTTCGAGCTGGTTCGGATCGGCCAGCGCCGGCGGCAGATCGTCGGCGAAACCGATGTCGAGCCGGATGCGCGGGCCAATCGTGCTCGCGATCAGATCGCGCATCCCGTCGATCAGGGCGCCGACGTCGATCGAGCGCGGCTGCAGCGGCTGCCGGCGGGCGAAGGCGAGCAGGCGCTGGACCAGGGTCTTGGCGCGATCCGCCGATTGCAGCGCACCGCCGATCAGCCGTGCCTCGCGGTCGGTGCCGATGCCGCGGCGCTGGAGCAGGTCGAGGCTGCCGATGATCGGGGTCAGCAGATTGTTGAAATCATGGGCGACGCCGCCGGTGAGCTGGCCCATCGCCTCCAGCTTCTGCGACTGGCGGAGGGCTTCGTGGACCTGGGCGAGCTCGGCTTGCCGCGCTTTCTCGGCAGTGACGTCGCGGCCGACGCAGTGGATCTTGCCGCCGTCGATGGCGCCGGTCCAGGCGATCCAATGCCAGCCGCCGCCAGCGCCGCGCAGCCGGGTCTCGACGTCGGCGACGGTGCCGGACAGAGCGGCGGCGGCGGCGGTGCGCGCCGGCGCGACGTCGTCGGGGTGGAGGAAGGCGGCGAAATCCTGGCCGAGCAGGTCCTCGGCACGGTAGCCGAGCCGCCGCACCGCGGGATTGACCGCCTCGATCCGCGCGTCGGCGCCGATCACCAGGAAGATGTCGCGGCTCAGCCGCCACATCCGATCGCGCTCCATCGTCCGCGCGGCGACCTCCGCCTCGAGGGTAGCGTTGAGGCGGTGCAGGGCGGCTTCGGCGCGGGCCTTCTCGACACTCGCCCAGGTCCGCTCGGCGACCGACCCGGCGAGCAGCGCCTCCTCGTCCCGCCAGCGCCGCGGCTCGGCGGCGTGGAGGTAGAGGATGGCAGTGAAGCGGCCGGCCTTGATCAGCGGCACGACGAGCAATGCGCGAGTCCCGATCGAGGCATAGCCGTCGGCATAGGGGGCGGACAGCGGATCGCCGGCGATGTCGTCGAGGCGCAGGGTCTGGCCGGCGCGGAGGCGGGCGATGATGGCGGGGCCGAACACGTCGAGGTCGCGGCTTTCCCCGGCGAGGCTCGCCATCGTGCCGTCGGTCCAGTCGCGCTCGACCACAACCCGCTGTCCCGCCGCATCGATCTCGCCATAGCCGACCCGCGGCACACCGAGCGCGCGGCCCAGCGCCTCGGCGGCGGCGGCCTTGATCGCGTCGGCGCCGGCGAGCCCGCGCAGCCGGTCGCCGAGCGCGAGCAGGAAGGACTGGCGTTCGGCATGGGCGCGCACTTCGGCTTCGGCCTGGGCGCGCTCGACCGCCGACCAGGTGCGCTCGGCGACCTCCTCGCACAGCCGGAGATCGTCGTCGCTCCACCGCCTCGGGCGGCGATCGTGAAGGTAGAGCACCGCGACCAGGCGCTCCTGCTTGATCAGCGACACGGTCAAAGCGGCGCGGATCTCGAGCGCGGCAAAGGCGGCGGCCGCGACCGGATCGTCGGCGCGGGCATCGCTCTCGGCATCGTCGACCCGCAGCGAGTCGCCCCGGCGGATCGCGCCGAACACCGCCTCGCCGAAGGCGGCGAGATCGTGGGTGCCATTGTGGTGCGGCACCGATCCGTCGGTCCAATTGTGCGCGGTGGTGAAGTATCGCTCGCTGTCGTCGACGGTGCCGTAGCCGACCCGGCTGACGCGGAAATGGGTGCCGAGCGCCTCCTGGGCGGCCGCTATGATCGCAATCGGATCGGCGAGGGCACGCAGCCGCGCCTCGAGCTCGATCAGGAAGCTCTGGCGTTCGCGCGCCCGCATCGTCTCGGTGGTCTCGACGCAGACGCACAGCACGCCGCCGATCGCTCCGGCCTCGTCGCGGATCGGGCTGTAGGAGAAGGTGAACCAGGTCTGCTCGAGCCCGCCCGCGCGGTGGAGCGCGACCGGCAGGTCGGCGAACAGGCTCGATCGCCCCGCATAGGCATCGGCGATGATCGGTGCGATCGTCTCCCGCACCTCCGGCCAGACATCGAGGAAGTCGGCGCCCATCGCCGCGGGATGGTGTGCGCCGAGGATCGGCACATAGCCGCCATTGTAGATCAGCCGCCGCTCCGGCCCCCACAATATGAACATCGGGAAGCGCGACGCGGAGATCAGGTCGACGGCGTTGCGCAACGTCGACGGCCAGGCGTCGCGCGGGCCAAGCGGGGTCGCCGACCAGGTGCGGTCCTCCGCGCGCGCAGCCGAGACGTCTTTTGCTCCCCCCTGCTGCATCGACGCGACTCCCTGAACACCCGCCGGCCCCGCGGAACCCCCGCGATGCCAGAGACTTAGCAGGGCGGCAAGCGGCAGAGCGACGCGGAGCACCGGCGAGGCGTTCATCGTGCAGGCCGGGGAGCTGCGCACGCGGGTGCGATGCGCGGCGGGAGGGGGAGTGGGCGACGATGTAGCACCCTGAGGCACCGCGGGCGGAGCCGGCCGGTAAGCTGACCTGAGGCAGCGCACGGACTGCGTCGCCACGTCCCGGTGAAGCCTCGGCCGGTCGCAGAACGGGAACGGCCACCGCGTGCGTCCGTTACCGCTGCAACCTGCTAATGGCTTGAGAAGACATGATGATCCTCCTTGCACTGGCGCTTGCGAGCGCCCCCGCCGACACCGCGCCGAAGGTCGCCGCCGAACCCGCCAAAGCGGAGCGCGCCGTCCGCCTCGCACAGGAGGATCGCGCGTCCCGCCGCACGCCGAAGGCCAGCCGCCTCGATGCGCTGGAGCGCACCGTCGACGCGCTGGAGCCGGAAGTTCCGATCGCCGTGGAGATGGAGGCCGGCCCGACCGGGCTGTGATGCGCCTGGCGGGCCTGCCCGTCCGCTGCGTGTCCCTGACGCTGACAATCTCCCGGCAACGCGCGAAAACCGGTCTCGCCCCTCTCCAACCTTTCTCCCGCACGGAGGCGAGCCTCTGAGGTGCGCCCGCGTCCGGGATTCGCGCCTGCGCAGACTTGGGCAAGGTCTCGCCGCCCTGTCGTGGAGCCCGGAAGGAACGCCCGGCAAGGGCAAGCGTTCTGAACCCGTAATGAGAAGGGCCCTAGCTCTCGCTGCCGCGGCTGCCTTGTCGGCTGCAGGCTGCGACTCCATCCCCAAGGATCCGGACGGCACGCTCGACCGAGTCCGCGCCGAGCGGGTGTTCCGGGTCGGGGTGATCGCGCCGCATGCGGGCGCGCATGCAGCCGCCAGCCGCGCCTTTCTCGCTCGCGTGTCGGCGGCGGCCGCGGCGCAGCCGCGGATCGAAACCGGGGCGGCCGAGCCATTGCTCAAGCGGCTGGAGGAAGGCGAGCTCGATCTCGTCATCGGGGCGATGCACGAGAAGAGCCCGTGGGCGACGATGGTCAGTCTGCTGCCGCCGCTCGCCGAGGAGACCACGCCGCACGGCAAGATCCGGCTGCTGCCGATCGCCCGCAATGGCGAGAATGACTGGATCACCCTGCTCCATGGCCAGGCCAAGGTCGCGGGAGTGCCCGAATGAGCCGCGACGGCGAGGTCGAAGAAGGGGGCATCAAGCCGCTGCCGCCGGAGATACGCAGCGACATGGCCCGCGGGCGCCGGCTCGCCTGGTGGACGATCGGCCTGATGACGACGGTGATCGTCGTCATGGGCTTCGCCGCGGGATCGAGCCAGGCGATGCGCACCGCCTGGATCGAGGATCTGCTGAGCCTCATCCCCGCCATCGTGTTCCTCGTCGCCGCCCATTTCGAGCCGAAGGCGCCGACCCGGCTGTTCCCGTTCGGCTATCACCGCGCCAACAGCCTGTCCTTCCTGATCGCCGCGGTCGCGCTCGGGGCGGTCGGGGCCAGCCTGCTGATCGAAAGTGTGATGACCCTGATCAAGCAGGAGCATGCGACGGTCGGTCCGATGACCCTGTTCGGCCACGACATCTGGGCGGGCTGGATGATGGTCGCCGCCCTCGTCTATTCGATCGTGCCGCCGGTGATCCTCGGCCGGCTGAAGCTGCCCGTGGCCACGCGGCTGCAGGACAAGGTGCTGCACACCGACGCGATGATGCAGAAGGCCGACTGGATGACCGGGCTCGCCGGAATCGCCGGAGTGATCGGCCTCGGCCTCGGTTTCTGGTGGGCGGACGCCGCCGCTGCCGCGATCATCTCGCTCTCGATCCTCAACGACGGCATCAAGGCGCTGCGCAGCGCCACCGCCGAGTTGGTCGACGGCGCCCCGCGCGCGCTCGACAAGGACGCGGAAGCCGAGGATGCCGCTTCGCTGCGCCACGAGCTCGAAGCGCGCTATCCGGGCGCGGAGGTGCGGCTGCGCGAGACCGGCCGCTTCATCCATGCCGAAGTGGCGGGGGCGGAGAGGCCGGACCGGGTGGTGGATCTGAAGGCCTTGTGGCCGGGCCCGCCGGAGCGTGCGTGGCGCCTGGCCCAATTGAGCTTCGTCGCGCGCGACGAACGCGGGCCGGGGGCGCCTGGAGACTTCGGCTCCTGAACGGAGCCGCGGGCGCGAGCGTTCGACCTCCAACGAGGCCGCAGCCGTACTACGCCGGTTCGCCCAGTCCACGGATCGGCGACGGATCAGCATCTCCTACGAATGGACCGCGGTCGTAAGATCACGCCGCGCCTCTTCCCCAGAGTCCGGCCTGCGCGGAACGACGCAAGGAGGCGGTCCCGGTGCGGTTGCGGACATGATCTAGTCTGCCGGCGAGTCCCTGCGGCGGCGAGGGAGCAACGGGATCGGGCCTCGCCCAGGGGAGGGACATCTGGCTTCCTCCGCTACTCCGTCGCTTCGCCCGCGCAGGAGAAAGGGAGCGCCGCCCAGGCGACGCTCCCCAAAAGGTCCGATCCGTCTGTCGCGGCTTAGCCGCGGCGTCCGTCCCAATCGCGCCGCTCCAGCTTAAGGCGCTCGTGCAGGCTGTTCACCCGGCTTTCGAGCTGGGCGACCTCGCGCCGGTCGAGGCCGTTGCGGCTGAACTGGTTGTAGGTCCGCTGAAGGCTGATCGCCTGCCGGCGCAGGCCCGTGGCTTCACGCTGCGACACCGTCCGCTTCTGCACGGCGCGCGCGATCTGGCGGTCGAGCTGGTTGATGTCGTTCTGGATCTGCCGCTGGGCACCCGGCTGGGCCCGCCAGGCCGGCGCGGCCGCTGCGGGAGCTGCGGCGCCGGCGACGGCGACGGCGGCGACGAAGAGGGGGATGATGAACGTGCGCATGATGTTGCTCCTTGTGTCCGACGCTCGGTGGCGTGAGACATCAAATGGACCCGGTGTGTCGCGTGGATGTGCCGGTGCGTGCGCGAAATTGTGGCGATTTGTATCAGCCGTTCCGGCGGCGCCTCGACGGGCGAGGCGCGAGAGGGGGGCGGGGGCCTGCCCCGATCAGCATCGCGTGACCACATGATGAGTCAGGATCTGCCCATTGCGGTCGCGGAACGTGACCGCGAGGGAGGCACCCAGCGAGATGAGCAGTCTGAAAAAGGGCGGGTCGCACGCCTGCCGTCGAAGTGTCGTTTCGGTGTTGCTATTCAGTGTGGACAGCCATCCGGCGGTTGTAACCGGCGCGTCTTCGACGAAGGTGTAGCGATACGTAAGGCGGGCACCTTCGGGCTGGACCGTGTCCATTGTAATGGTGTCGTGTTGCTGCGGGAGATCCTGGTTCATCTGCCGCGCCAGTTCGCTCATGACGCAGGAAAGGGCCTTGCGAAGGGCGGGCTTCGGCAAGCGCCGCAGCGCCGTCTGCGAATCCACCACCGCGCCGCATGCGGCAATCATCTGCCTGTGCGATTCCGCATCCGAGGGCATCGCCCCGGCGGCGCTGCCCAAGGCGCACAGGCCGAAAAATCCGATGGCGATCAACCCGCGCATGCCTGCCTCCCGATCCCGCCGCGCCTCCCACCGCGACGCCTCGACTCACGCCCCAGAACATAGAGGGAACATCGTCTTCAGTCAATCGGGGTCGATGCGTCACTCAGCGTTTGACCCGGATGTAGACGCTGCGGCCGGCGTCGCGGCGGACTTCGAACGCGCCGGTTTTCTCAACGAGGTCGCCGAGCTTGGCGTGGCCGAAGGTGCGCGGATCGAAATCGGAGGCGAGCGCCGCGATTCGCTGGCCGACGGCGCCGAGGGTCACCCAGCCGTCCTCGCCTTCCAGCTGGGCGACCGCGCGCTTGATCAGCGGCAGCGCCAGCGCCGGGCGGCGGGTAACCGCGTCGGCGCGGGCGTCGGCGGGCTCGTCTGGCTTGGGCGCTTCGGGCAGGAGATTCTCGGTGTAGATGAAGCGCTTGCACGCCTGGCGGAAGCTTTCCGGAGTCTTCTGCTCGCCGAAGCCGTAGACGTCGACGCCCTGCTCGCGGATGCGCGAGGCCAGGCGGGTGAAATCGCTGTCCGACGAGACCAGGCAGAAGCCGTCGAAGCGGCCGGAGTGGAGCAGGTCCATCGCATCGATGACGAGCGCGATGTCGGACGAATTCTTCCCCGTCGTGTTGGCCGGGCTCAGTTGCGGCTGGATGGCGTGGGCGGCGAGGATCTCGACCCAGGATTTGAGCCGGGTGCCGGTGAAATCGCCGTAGATGCGCCGGACGCTCGCCTCACCGATCTTGGCGATCTCCTCGAACAGCCCGCGGGCGATGCGGGGCGAGGCATTGTCGGCGTCGATCAGGACGGCGAGGCGGGGGGCGCGGGGTTCGGAAGCCATGATCCTGTCATGCCCCGTGCGCGGCGGGCGGGCTAGTCGGTTCTTGCTCAGGATCGCCTTCGGCGTCGCGGAGCACGGGCCTGGCGCGCGCGCGCCCGTCATCCGGCCGCAGCAGTGCCGCGACCCGTCGACGGTGCCCCTGCGGTTCGTCTCTCCTGCGCCACGATTCACCGGAATGGCCGCCCGGGTCGCGCGCATCCTGCAACAGAGCTGTGCTTAGCGGTGGCCGCATGGGATCGCGCCGACCTCCACCGGCGCGCGCCGTCGCGGCCCATGCAGAGCGGCCTATGCAAAAAAGGGGAACAAGCTTTGGTTGATCGTCTGGAGCAATATCGTCGGCAGGTGATCGACGCGGTCGATGCGTGGCAGGGCTATGTCTGCAATCCCTACATCGTCGCCTATAACGAGGCCTACAAGAACTACACCGATGCCTTCAACCGGCAGAAGGAGACCGACAAGAAGCGGGCCGAGATGTTCGTCTCGATCGCCTCGCTGCTGCCCGGATCGGTGCTGATGGCGACCGCCGCCAATTCATCGCTGCGGGTGCTCGCCAACAAGGTCGCGCTGCAGGGCCTCGCGCGCGCCAACCTCAAGCTGGCGCTCGGCGCCTATCAGGCGATCGGCGCCAGCCCGACCGCCGCGTTCGCGGTCGGCAAGGTGCTGGACATCGTCAAGGGCGAGGCCGGCAACGCGATCAAGGATCTCGTCACCAAGGCGATGCAGAACAGCCACGACACGCTGGCGAGCGATCCGCTGAGCCGCGACAAGCAGCTGGAAAGCTGGCTGATCACCCACCGCCTGTGCGCGACCGACGCGGCCGAGGCGATCGAGAACGACCGCCGGCTCGGCGAGCGCGAGAAGCAGCAGGCGTTCGCCGCGCTGAAGGCGGCGCCGATCGCGCAGCGGCCGCACGGATCGATCGTGCCCAAGACGCTGTCGCCGAAGATCGAGCTCGGCTTCTACATGATGGCTTTGCTCGACTCGGACGAGCTCGTCACCCAGACCGGCGGCGGCAGCCCCTATGGCGGCGGGCGGACGACGAGCAAGCCGATCGACGAGATGCCGAGTTCGCCCAATTATCCGCGCGCCAAGATCTCGACCGCGGTCGGCGGCACGTCGAGCTGGGTCGGAATCTCGCGCCCCGGCGCCGATGTCGAGAAGCGCATCGACGAGTGCAGCACCCTGGTGTTCAAGAAGCCCTTCTACGGGCCGTCCGGCTGGTTCGGGAAGCCGGACACGCGCAAGATGGAGGAGCTGCACGAGGCCGAGCGCACGCTGCGCAAGCTGGCCGATTCGACCCGGCCGCTCAGCCCGCTGGGCCTCAAGAGTTGAGCATGGGCGCCGAGCCCGCACGTGCGGCGCGGCCGCGCGGGGCCAGGCTGTCGAGGGGCGGGCTGTCGGGGGCAGGGCGCTCGCGGGGCGGCGGGCGCTCGGGGGCAAAGCTCTCGGGTGCCGCGCTGGCCGGCGCCGGGCTGCTGGCGATGCTGGCGGCGTGCGACGGCAGCCGGGCGCAGACGTCGGGCCTTGCCGATCTGCGCGCCCAGATCGACGGAAGCCGGGTGTGCGCGCTGCTGATCGGGCCGCAATGGCCGATTGAGGGGAGCGCCGCGATGCTCGCCCAGCCCGGCGTCGACGCGCTGGTCGCGGCCGGGCTGGTCCGGCGCGACCCGGTGAACGACCGCGCCAACGTGACGCCGCAGGCCCGGATAGCGGTGACTCCGCTCGGCGAGCGGGATCTGCGTCTGTTCCGGCTCAGCGCCGACAGCCCGCCGGCGCCCCAGCTCTGCCTCGGCAAGAAGCAGGTCACCGCGATCGAGCGCAACGGCGACGGGCCGGTGCGCTACCGCTACCGGATCGTCGAGGCGCCCGACTGGACCCGCCGCCCCGACATCCGCGCCGCCTATCCGTTCGTCGCGCGCCTGCTCGATCGCGAGCAGCGGGCCGAGCTCGGCGTGATCGAGAAAGACGGCCGTCTGGAGGTGCCCGGCGGGATCGATCAGGCGAACGTCGCCGAGATCGGCAATACCGGCTTCTACCCCTGCCCCTATGAAGGTGCCGGGCCGGACGACGATCCCTGCCGCTGAGCGTGGGGGGCGGATGACCGGCGGGAGCAGCCGTCGGGGCTGAGCGGTGTCGTGCCTCTCGGCAACGCGAAATTTACCCGCGGCTCGTACCGTGGCCTGATGAGCTTCAGAAAGCCATTCCGCGCCCAGCCTGTACGGCTCGGCCCGCACCTTTGTGCCCAACGGCGCAGGGGTACGCAGCTGTTCGCGGCCAAGGTGCTCGGCGCGGCCGCAGTGGCGGGCTTGCTGATCGGTGCGATGTCCGTGCCGACGGTGCGGGCGCAGGTCGGCAAGGTGCCTGCGGCGCTCGGCCTTGCACGCGCAAGAGCACCGCAGACCGGCGATCACTGGCAGGGCTGCAACCATGCCCGCGCCGCCGGTACCGCGCCGATCTATGCGGGCGAGCCCGGCTATCGCGAGGGCATGGACGGTGACGGTGATGGCATCGCCTGTGAGCCGGTTCCCTAGGGGAAGATCGTCGGGGGCGGGACCCGCCTGAAGCGTTACTCTTCGCGGGCGACCATCTGATCAAGATGATTTCTCGCAATCGGCAGAAGCGCAGGAGCGCCTCCAGCTGAGGCGATCGCGTGCGGTGTCGAGCCGTGCCTTGCCCGATGCCTCTCAGCGCCCCGGCTACGGCCCTCCCGGCAGCCGGACATAGAAGGTTGCGCCTCGGAGGAGGTTGCTTTCGGCCCAGAGCTTGCCGCCATGGCCTTCGACGATGGTGCGGGCGATGCCGAGGCCGAGGCCGAGGCCCTTGGTGCCGGAGGACAGGCCGGCGAGGGGATCGTCCCAGGTCTTGCCGGGAAAGCCGGGGCCGTTGTCGGAGATGATCAGGGTGATCGTTCCGTTCTGCGGTGCCGGCGACTTGATCGTCATCCGCGCCTGCTGGGTGGTGGCGAGCGCCTGCCAGCCGTTGCGCAGGATGTTGACCAGCACCTGCTCGAACTGGACGGGATCGGCGAGAATGGTGCGCTCGCCGGCGGCGAAGCCGATCCGCATCTCGGGCTCGCGCAGCGCGCCGTCCATGCGCAGCAAAGCGAGGCAGCGGTCGACGCTGGCGCGGACGTCGATCGCCTCGCGCTCGACCGCGCCGGCGCTGGCGAGCAGCCGCGCCTTGCGGATGATCTCGCCGGATCGGCCGAGCTGCTCCTCGATCCGCTCGACGAATTCGCGATTGGCTTCGTCCTCGGACAGGGTCCTCTTCAGCACGAACGCATAATTGCGCGCGGCGGTGAGCGGCTGGTTGAGCTCGTGGGCGAGGGTCGCGGCGACCGCGTTCATCCCCGCCAGCCGGCCGGCGCGATCGAGATTGCCGCGCAGGCTGGTGATCCTCTTGTCCTCCTCGCTGCGCACCGCCCGCGCGGCGACGAGCGCGAGGAGCAGCAGCAGCAGGGCGCCGGCGGCGACGGTGGCCGCGGCGTCGATCGCGCCGGGCCCGGAGCGGTGCGCGCCCTCCAAGGCAAAATAGGCCGGAGCAGAGGGGGGCGGAGATGCCCCGCGCGCGGCCCCGAGCGCGGCCACACACGCGGCGCACAGGGCGGCACCCACGAACAGCGCACCGCCGGCCCGCGCCGGCAGCGCGCGCCGGGCGCCGACGAACCACAAGCACGTCCACGCCGCCGCCGCCGCGATCGCCAGGGAGAGAAGGAGGCCGAGCCAGGCCTCGCCGCCGCTTGCTGTGCCCGTCGTTACGGTTGCGAGGGCCGGAAGGTTGATCGCCCAGAGGCCGGCCGTCATCGCCGCGGCGGCGAGCGTCGCGCGCGCACCGTCGAGCGGCTGCCGCCGCGCCAGCAGCATCGCGGCGGCGGTGCCGGTCAGCGCCAGCAGCGCCGGCAGCACGCTGCTCCACAGCGGCGCGTCGGCGACGGCCGTCGGGCCAGCGAAGCCCAGCGCGACGAGGCGGTGGGCGACGATGACGGCGGCGGAGAAGGCGGCGGCCGCGGCCAGCAGCAGGATCGTCCGCGCGCGGCCGACATAGGCGCGGACTTCGTCCAGCATGTCGAGCGCCAGCCACGCCCCCGTCGAGGCCGCGGCGAAGGCAAGGAGGAGGGTGGAGGGGATCGGAGAGCCGGACATGGATGCGCCGACAAGGCGTAGCCGACCCCGGCGGCCGCGCACAATCGGTTGTTTGGTGAAACGCGGGACGGTGCGCGGCCTGGATCCCCCTCTGTTTCAACAGGCTGCGGCGCGAGCGGCCGAGGGGGCCGTCCCGGCGATCTTCCTTGCGCGGCTGTGGGACGCTTGTGTCATGTCGCAGGCGCTTGGTGCGGTGAGACGCGCCGGCGCCCTTGGCCTCTCTGCTCTCCGTGGATGGGCGCCACCTAAGAATCAGCCGGGGCTGATCCCGGCGCCTCATCGTTGGAGAGAGGGGCGAGCGAGGTCTTCGGGGGATCGGATCAGCTCCGCCGCGCCTCGGAGGCCACTCAGCTCCGTCAGCGCCATGCTCTTCACCTAGGCAGCATTTCCACAGGAAGCCTGTCCTGAGCTTCGCCGAAGGGGCACGACGGGCCGCAAAGCCACTAAGGGGAAGAAACAGCGATCGGGTCGGTTCGCCTGCGATTTACAGGCTGTTTACAGGCGGCGGAGGGTGTTTGACGGCGATCTCCCTTCCGTCGGCCCGGTGCAAACCGGGATCTCATGCGAGCCGCCACGGGCGGTCTCAGTAAAGAAGGAAGGCTTGATCACGCGAAGCCGCAAAGACGCGAAGACGCTAAGAGTTTGTGGAGGCGATTGGATGCGGGGCCGGTCCGAAGCCGCCGCACCTTCGGGATGCGCCGGCTTTCGCGGAGACCTGTGCCCCTTCGCGGCTTTGCGGCTTCGCGTGCCAAACCCTTTGCTTGCGGCGCCGGGACAGAGGCAGCCGGATCGGGGCTGCGCCCGCCTGCGATTTACAGGCTGTTTACAGGCACCGGGTGTGTTCGACCGTGATCCGACACGGTCGTCTCCGTCTCGGCGAACGTGATCTCGCGCCCGGCGGGGTCGCGGTGTGCGCACCTGTTTTGCAGGAAATTTACAGGCTGTTTACAGGCGCGCGCCCGAAGGTCGCCCGCACCCACCACAGTGTGGACTTGACCGGCACCGGCGGCCGCGCGGCGAGAGTGCCGGCGCGACCGCCTGCTCAGCCGTTGCTGGTTCACGAGATCAAAGAGCGTGACGCACAGGCGCGGCACCCGAGCTCCGCGAGCAGGGAACATAGCAGGAACACGGTTGCAGGTCAAGAACGCGAAGAGGCTCAGGCCGGGGTAAGCGGATCGAAGCCGCGGAGGACGAGCGCGCCGTCGGCATCGAGGAAGACGCGGCCGCGGCGCGCGTTGCCGAGCGCGTCGGCCGGATAGCCGGGGAAGGGTCCTGGCATCGCCTGGTAGTCCGTACCGATGCAGGGCAGGGGAATCGCGATCTGTTGTCCCGGCCGATAGCGGCTGCCGCGTTCGACCGCGCTGATCCGGCCGCGCAGGGTGCAGGATGCGGTAGCGAAGGCGCCGCGGGGACGATCGACAGCGGCGACATCGACGACGACCACCGATGCCGCCGCGTCGCGGGCGCGCTCGTAGACCTGAGGCGGAAGCTCGGCCGCAGCAGGCGCGGCGAGCGCGAGCAGGGCGAGCGCGAGACGGGTACGGATCATCCGCCAAGGCTAATCCAGCCCACCCGTTTTGGGTATCTCTCTTTGGCGTCATGTGGGCTCCCATCGAAGTACCACTTCGATGGGTTGGTCAAAGTACCACTTCAATGGGTTCGTCTTGGGCCCCCATCAAAGTACCACTTTGATGGGATTTAAGTTGCCGGGTTGAACTCGCCGCTGATCTTGAGCGCGACCTCGTCGCCGAGGGCGGGCAGATAGGCGTTGATGCCGAAGTCGCTGCGCTTGATCGTGCCTTCGGCGGAGAAGCCGGCGACCGGCACCTTGGCGACATTCCGGCCGGCGCCGTTGAAGGTGACGGCGAGTTCGACCGGCCTGGTGACGCCGTGCAGGGTGAGGTTGCCGATGACATGGGCGCTCTTCGCGCCGGTGCGGTGGACCGCGGTCGAGACGAAGCGGGCCTGCGGGAATTTGGCGGTCTCGAAGAAGTCGGCGCTGTTCAGATGCGCGTCGAGCTTGGCATCGTTGGTGCTGAGCGAGGTCGCGTCGATCGTCGCCTCGAGCTTGCTGTTGGCCGGATTGGCGACGTCGAGCTTCAGCTGCGCATCGAAGCGGGTGAATTCGCCATAGTAGGTCGAGAAGCCGAAATGCGAGATCCCCCAGACGATCTTGGCGTGGCTCTTGTCGAGCTTGTAGTCGCCCGAGGCAACGGCCGGCGCGGCCGCGGCCTGGGCCACCGCCGGCTGAGCGGCGCTGGCGTTGACCGCCTGGCCGGCGGCGGTGATGCCGAGCACGGACGAGGCGAGGACGAGGGCGAGACTGGTGCGGCGCATGGGCGTTCCTTTGTGGGTGCCGCGTGGCTGCGCGGCGTTGTTGCTTTGCGGCGGGATCTAGGGCCGGCGGAGCGGTGCGGGAAGCGGCGGAGACGGAACCTTGGTGTTGCGGATCTTGCAACGGGGGCGTGTGCGGCGCGATGAGTCTCGCGAAGTCCGACGGGCGGCTGGGCGAAGCCCGCCGCACCGTGATCTATGGCACCCGCAAGGTGCGCCTTAGGTGGCCGGGTACGGCATTCCTCAAAGCCCAATCTACCGTGATCGGTGCTTCACCTTCCCACCGTTCAAAATCGACCTCGCCGCAGTAAACGAACGGGGTCGCCTTCGTGCCGCGTTTCTTCGCAGGGCGGACGAACAGGTGGATTGCGTAACCTAGGACCGCTTGGCGAATGATCTGGCCGTGCTTCGATTGCTGCTCGGTTCGATTCTGGCTTTGCCATCGGAACCGATCGGCGCTTATGAACCCGTCGTCATATTGGTGATCGTCCTGTAGACCCGATTTGTCGAGCGTGACGAGGAGGAATGCGTTCGTACCCTGCAAGACGAAGCCTTGGTTCCACGAGCCGGTATTGAACGGGAGCCCGAACAAAGGCGGGATCTCCTCGCGCATATACTCGCGCCAGAGCACCGCGGCGTTCGCGGCAGGCCGGTTCGGAGCCGTCTTGGAAGAGGCAACAAGCGCCTCTTGCTCGCCCTCGTTCGTGGCTGCTCCTCGAGCAAGATATTCTGCAAGGCGCCAGTCAATTACCTCGTCGATCATGGCGCCAAGCGCGACCTGGAGCGCCGGCGCCTCGGGCGCGCTGGTGCGGAAGGTGCCTCCATCGTAGCTGAAATAAGATTTGCCCGCCGCCGAGCGGCTTTTCACCCAGGCTTTTACGGGGTGCTGTTCAAGCAGGCGGCGGACCGCGCGGTCGTCACTCAACCGCGCGCTCACGTCTGCGCGAAACGCAGGATGGTGCTGGGCGAGCTCGGTAAAGCGCTGTTGAAGTCGGTCGATCGACAGTAGCCCAGGTAGCTTTCCCTCTTGCCGCAGCGCTTGAAGCACAAGCATTTTGTAGCTTCGCGTCATGGGTGTGGTAGCGATCAGATCGAGCAAGTCGCCATAGATGGTGAGAGCTTGATCCTCTTCGGGCTTCAGACCGCCCTGGTCCCTGACGAATCGAAACCAGCTGCCGTGGCCGGTCGATCGCGGATTGAAGCCGGCATGCAGGACATCGATCGCGGTGGGTCTCGCCTCGAAGCGTAGCTCGAAGTCTTGGTAGAAGCTCTCAATCGCATCCCCTCTGCTGGTGGGGCGGAGCAAGTTGCGCAAGATGTCGAGCGCTTCCAGATCGTATGTTACCTCACAGCCTGGCGGTAAGCTGATTTTGCCACGCGTGATCGCCTCCAATTGGAGCGCAAGCGCGCGGTCGCCGGGACTGCACTGTAGGAGCGTACGTGCCTTGGTGAGAAAGATCCGGTGATTGCCGATGTAGTCGATCACGCGGAGCCGGTCTTTGCCTTCCGATCGGCGCAACCCACGCCCGAATTGCTGCATCCAGATCACCGAGGATTCCGTCGGGCGCAGCATCATGATCGTGTCGACGTTGGGGACGTCGACCCCTTCGTTGAACATGTCAACGGCGCAGACGACGTCGAGTTCGCCGGCCTCCAAAGCCTCGAGCGAGCTGGCTCGCGGCGCCGAACGCGCGCCGGAGTGAACGGCTACCGCACGCAGCCCCTGCTCCACGAAGAAAGATGCCATGAAGTCTGCATGACGCTGCGACACGCAGAATGCGATCGTGCGGCTACCTCCGAGCTTGCGGTATTGTTCCAGCGCATTCTGGGCCCGTGCCTGAGTAGCGGCGGCTTGGGTGAGCGCCTCTTCGTCGAACCGCGTTCCGCGCCAGGGGATCTGCGCATAATCTATGTCGTCTGGCACGCCAAAGTAGCTGAAGGGCGAGAGCAGCTCTGCTTCAATGCCTTCGAACGCATCGCATTGGAATACCAGATTTTCCTGGCACAGGCCGAGGAGATCTGCGCCGTCCATCCGGTCCGGGGTCGCGGTGAGACCAAGAAGAAATTTCGGTGAGAAGTGGTCGATCAACTTTCGATAGGTAGCCGCGGCCGCGTGATGGAACTCGTCGACAACGACATAGTCGAAATGCTCGGGCCGGAAATTCCTCAGATGCGTGACGCGGCCGAGCGTCTGGATGGACGCAAACAGCACATCGGCGTTGGTGTCCTTCTGGTCACCGTTGTAGCGGCCCAGTCGTGCTTTCGGGCGACATCTCCGGAAGGTTTCCATCGCCTGATTGAGGATCTCCTCGCGGTGAGCGACGAACAAGATCCGCCGGAACTCAGGCCTATTCGAGTCAAAGGCGCTAAGCCACGTCTTCCCCAGCCCGGTGGCCAGCACGACCATGCCGGCCGAATAGCCAGCGCGACGCGTCTCCTCCAACGCCGCCAATGCTCGCTGCTGGATTGGGTGAGGCTGCGGCGCTACGAGATACGGCTCGGCGATCTCGGCAACACCCATATTTGACGGCAAGGCAGGCTGGCGTCGCGCCTCGTAGCGGTCGATCCAATCGTGGGTGAGAGGTCGCACTTCCGGCTTCGCCAGCAGCATCTCGAATCCAGTGAGGATCGTCTCCCAATCCCCGCCCTGATCCGGAGCGTGGGTTCGCAAGTTCCACTCCACTCCCGTTCTGAGCGCGGTTTCGGAGAGGTTCGAACTCCCGACCAATGCAACGCCGGATTGATCTTGCATGTGGAAGATCCAGGACTTCGGATGAAACCCTGTCGCCTTCGTCTCGAACACGGAGAGGTGAACGTCCCCCTCCAAATCCATCAGCCGCCGCAGGGCGTCGGGGTCGGTTGCGTCAAGATAGTCGCCGGTGACGAGGCGCAGGCGCCCGCTTCGATCGAGCAATTCCTGCAGATGAGGCCTCAGTAGACGCACGCCACTTTCGAGGACAAAGGCGACGGCAACGTCGACCGCTTGCGCGTTGTCGATGTGCGGTAGCAAATGGCGGATGAGCGCATCGTCAGCGCCGGTGATCAGAGCTCTCGCATGGGGAGTATCAAAAATCGGTGCGGCCGCAGACCTTGGGGCAGCATCAACCGCTTCTAGCTCAGGCGTCGGAGTGACCTGGGCGCGAAGATAGTTGCCCTTCTCCGGAATGACGTGACGGACTCCGCCACGGGGATCCTCCATGTCGCCATGGACGCGCGGAATGACATGGAGGTGGAAATGCGGCACCGTCTGGCCACCGGCTAAGCCCTCGTTGAAGCCGACGTTGAAGCCGTCGCAACTGTGCTTGCCGCGAATGATCTCCTGCGCTTTCACGATGGCGCCGACGACCGCCTGCTGCTCTGTGGCGTGGAGTTCCGACCAGGTGGCGACGTGCCTGTGCGGCACGATGAGCAGGTGGCCTGGAGCAACAGGAAAGCCGTCCCACAACCCCTTCGCCAAGGGCTCGAGAAAGGCGATCCGCTCCTCGGCGGGCAAGCAGAATGGGCAGATCTCGCTCAGCGAGGATACCGGTTGACGTTAATCATCGGGTTGAACCTAGAGCACGATTGTGCCGCGAGGGAAGTCAGCATCTGCGGCCCGGACCACCGGATGAAGCTCGCGAACTTTGCAAACGGTGTTAGGCTCGGTTCCAGAAGCCCAGCGAAGTGACGTGCCGTGGCGATAAGAATGGAGGAGCATCCATCGTGGCGTTCGGCGTTTTCATCCACCGATCGGACTCGATCTACGACGACACGCCCGCCGAGCGTTACCAATTCCCCCGCCAGTATCTCAGCCGGGTGCAGGCGAGCGAGGGCGACTGGATCGTCTATTACGAGCCACGCAAGGTGGCGGGTACGCGCGGCTATTTCGCTGTCGCCAACGTCGAGCGGATCATCCCTGACCCTTCCGCGCCGGGCATGTACCTCGCGCTGATCGAGCCGGGAACTTATCTCGATTTCGCAACCCCGGTGCCGTTCACGGACGGGAGCGGTGCGCTTGTGGAGGAGGCCTGCTCAACGAAGCCGGCGCCATTTCCGGCCGGGCGCAGGCGGCGGTGCGTGGCCTCTCGGCCAGCGACTTCACCCGGATCATCGAAGCCGGCCTTGCCGAGCCGAGCCCCTTGCTGCCGCGCCTCGGCAGCGCAGAGACGGAGTCGGACCAGGCCGTCCGCGAGGATCACGCGCCCTTTGCGTTCGACGAAGCGCGGGAGCGTGTCGCCATGCTCGTCTCGCGCGTGGTGCGCGACCGCGTGTTCCGCCGCATCGTCCTGCGCGCCTATGATGAGCGCTGCGCGGTCACCGGCCTCAAGCTGATCAACGGCGGCGGCCGCGCCGAGGTCGAGGCCGCGCACATCCGCCCGGTCGAGGCGAACGGCCCCGACATCGTCAGCAACGGCCTGGCGCTCTCAGGCACGGCACACTGGATGTTTGATCGCGGCCTGATCGGGATCGATGACGATATGCGGATCATTGTCTCACGTCAGGCGAATGATCCGGCGAGCATCCGGGGCGTGATCAATCCGAGTGAGCGGCTGATCCTGCCGCCCCGGGTCGCGGACCGACCGCATCCGCATTTCGTCACCTGGCATCGGGAGCACTGCTTCAAGCAGTGACGGTCGCGGAACAATCAAAGGCGCAGGCGAGCGGTCGGATCGCTGTTCCGGTATTGTCCCTCCAGGCTGCCCTACGTTCCGAGGTCCGCTAAGCGGCAATCTCGGACATTCACCGGCCCCGCGCTTGACCCCGAAAGCCGCAGTTCGTTCATGCAGAAAGAACGGTCTCCCCCGGTAGGGATCGGCCGGTCCTCTACGTTAGTTCCGCGCTGATGCCCGACTGCTTCTTCCACCCGATGTCGCGTGGGGAGTGCTGCGCTTCGTCAACCCAGACCGTTCCGCCTCAATACACGCCCGGAGTGCGACAAGTCTTGTAAGGCGGCGCCGGTGCTGGCATCAATTGCCCGGACGGGGGGAACACTTAGATGCCTGATTTCTTGGTTCAGCACTGGAAAGAGATCTTGGCGGTCGTCGCTGCGCTCGTGGCGGGCGGCGTGGTCATCAAGTTGATCTCTATTCGCGTGTCCAGTTCTTCGAACAGGGTCGATCAGCGAGGTGCGAGATCCAGAGGCGACATCGTCGGGCGAGACAACAACCGCAACCGGCGGGGCTGAGCACCTTTGGCGGACTCGAACGACGTCAATCAGCAGGGTGCGAGCGCGGGCCGCAATCTTGTTGGGCGTGACGACAACTCGGTCAACGTCTGGTTGCCTGGCGACAGTCAGGTGAGCGTGCTCGTCAAGCAGCTCGATCGCGAGATCCACGCCGACGAGATCCGCGAGCAATGGATCGACAGCCTGCAGTTCTTCGAGGAGCAGTTCGTCCCGGACGGGATCAGGGGACTTGAGGCCAAGCTCGCCAGGTGCGGACGGCCCGACAAGGTGAGGCTGGCGCTCCGGCACAAGGAGCTCTTCGTCAAGTTTCTCAACCGCTACTCCCTCTACGGGGCCGCGCAGGAGCTGCTCGCTCTCTGCCTGCATCGCATCCACGCGGAATTCGAGACCCACGTCCATCCCGCGTGCGGCAGCAGCGATGGCGCCGAGATCGACCGGATTGTGTCGGAGAAAGTCGTGCAGGCGGTCGTTACTGAGTATGGGCTGGGGACCTTCGCCCTTAATCATGGATTGGTGCTGGGCATGACCTACTGGTTGGCCGACCGCTGTTACGTACGCTGGCACGCGGCGTGACGCAGCTCGTCTACCACCCGGCATTCGACCCGTACAACGCGCTGCTCCGCACATGCCGTCTGCTGGACGAGATGGCGGACGGTATCGACGTCACCGCTTTACGCGTGCTCGACTTCCTGCTCCTCTTCCCTGAGCATCTGGCTGCCGTGCGCCTATCGCCGGCGCTCAAGGGGGCCGTGCGCCGGCTGAAGGCGCAACCGCGATTCCCCTATGATCGCCTGCCGACGCCCCGGGCGTTGTTCAGGAGGATGGCGGCGCCTTACGAGGCTGCCGTGCAGACCCTAGTCTCGCGCGGGCTGGTGGACGTTGACGAGAAGACGGGGGTCATGCGGCTGAACGAAGGCGTGGTGCCGGCCTCGCTCATGTCGCTCACCAAGCTGCGGAACGAGGAGGAGGCCGACCTAATGTCGGTGCTGCAGCAGCTCGGCGGCGAGTATTCGGCGTACGGCCCGGGTGGGTTGAAGGACCGCTCCCATCTCGATGAATTCCTGTATGACGCTGTTTAGGCCGACCCTGGTAATCCGCGAGGTGGCGGTCTACCGGGGCTCGTCGTACGCGTATCGCGCGAGCCTCCACGACGGCGTGAACATCATCGCCGGCGAGAACAGCTCCGGTAAGAGCACGATCCTCAGCCTGATCGTGTACGGATTGGGAGCGGACATCTCCAACTGGAGCGAGCAGGCTCAGCTCTGCGACCGGGTCTCGCTGGAGGTGGAGTGCAACGGGAACGTGGCCACCTTCTCGCGCTTGATATCGGCGAAGTCCGGTCAGCCGATGGAGATTTTTGCCGGGTCGATCGGGCAGGCGGAGAAGGCATCGGTTTCCGAATGGATGCGGTTCCCCTACCGCACGTCCGGCGAGCGGGAGAGCTTTTCCCAGGCGGTATTCAATCTTCTCGCCCTGCCGGAACTGCAGACCGACACGTCGGGCAAGCTTACCATGCATCAGCTGCTGCGTTTGATGTACTCGGATCAACTAAGCGCGGTGGACCACATTTTCCGCGACGAAAACTTCGACTCGCCGCAGCTGCGCGAGGCGATCGGACGATTCCTGATGGGTGCCTACGATACCGACATCTATGCGAACCAGCTACGCATCCGCGAGCTCGAAAAGGAGTTCGCAGCGGCCGACGCGACCTTGCGGGGGATCTATGCGCTGCTCGCTGACGTCAACCACAGCCTAACCCTGGAGTGGGCGGCGGCGGAGCGCCGGAATGTCGAGGAGCAGCTGATCCGGCTTGGAGAGGAGGCGTCTCAGGCGGAGGCGGCGCTCTACGAAGAGGACGGCGAGGACGTCGTCTCACTAGAGCCGCAGCGTCGCGCCCTGGACGCCGTGCGCACGGCTCAGAACGAGCTCGCCTCCGTCGACCAGCAGATTGAGGGGCTGCGGCTCGAACGAGCCGATTCGGAGATCTTCCTCGCCACGCTGACGCGCAAGATCGATGCCCTGCGGGATTCCGCGACCGTTGCCGAGGCGATCAGCGAGGTCGAGTACAGTTGGTGTCCCGCATGCTTCGCGACGCTGCCGTCGCACGACAACCCCCATACCTGCCGCCTGTGCAAGGCGCCCATGGACGAGGAGCGGATGCGCCGCAGGGTCGTTGGACAGCTCAACGAGCTGCTCGTCCAGCAGAAGCAATCGACCAGCGTGCAGGCGGACCGGGACCGCGAGCTGGCGGAGCTGGACGATAAGCGGGCCGCGGTGTTCGCTCGGTGGAAGGACGCCGCGGCGCGGCTGCGCACGGCCAAGCGCACTCCGCAGAACGAGACTAGGCAGAGACTCGCGACGCTCAACGAGCAGATGGGCTATCTGCGGCGGGAACTGGAGGAGATCGCGAGGCAGGAGCGCCTGATAGCGAGACTGGACGCGCTATCGACCAAAAAGGCGGACCTCACCGCCGAGTTGACGCGGCTGAGGGACATGAACGAGCGTCTGGCCGCGACCCAGCAGGAGAGGCTGTCGAATGCGTACCAGCGCGTCGAGCGCGAGACGCTCGCCTTGCTGCATCACGACCTACCTCGCCAGGATTCGTTCGAGAAGGCCAAGAGCGTTTCCTTCGACTTTAAGCGCGACGCCATTTCCGTGGACGGGCATACCTACTCGTCGGCATCCTCGACAATCTACCTCAAGAACGCTCTGCTCTCCTCTTTTCTTGCCGCGGCGGCCGAGGACCCCGGCTTCCGGCACTTCCGTCTGCTCATTCTGGACACGATCGAGGACAAGGGCATGGAGCCGGAGCGTAGCCGGAACTTCCAGCGGCTGATTGCCGAACGGTCGGCCTCGCTGACGGCGCGGCACCAGATCATCTTCGCTACGGCGATGATCAGCCCGGAGCTGGACAACGCCGAATACGTGATCGGTCGGAAGTCGACGCACGCGGAGCGTACGCTCTTGGTCGGCTGAACCCAGATGAATTCGCAGGGCCCGTACTTAGATTCTTGGGCGAGGCGGCCCCGGTGTTGGTGGCAGCCTGATATGCGCTGGATGAACGAACGTGCGCTCCTCGAAGTCTCCACGCGTGGCCGAACACCAATTCTTGGTTGTCTCGGCTTGCCCACGTGCATGAAGGAGCGTCCGCTTCTCGCGCTTGATCACCTGAAAGCTGCTAGTGTCCTGAGTCTGAAGTTCGCTGGTTTGGCGGTGTGATTTGACTCAGACTCGTCCGCATCAGGGAGGCGGGCGATGGGACGACTTGCAGTGGTGGAGCTTTCGGAGGCTGAGCGGAGCGAGCTCACCTCGATTTCGGCGAGCAGATCCTCGGGCGTCGGAGGATCTTCTTTCCCAAAACGGGCGGCAAGAAGCCTGAGAGTTGGACGATTACGTGCGACCTGCCGATCCCCTTCAGCGTGTTGCCACAGGAGGATCTCGAACTCATTGCCCGCGAGTTGCTCGAGCAGAGCTACGGTGATCATGGCCCTACCGCTCGCCACCTCAACGCGCTTGGAAGTTTCGAAATACCTTTTCGAAGGAGCCGCGAAGCCGCATTTCCCGATCGGGAGTCAACGGGGAAAGTCCGATCTCGAATTCTTTCTTGTGTCGGGAAAATAGCTTGTCCACTGACCCGGCGTTCTGCGTTGACACGAAAAAGCGGCCATCTGCATAGATGTCGTCAATCAATCCGAGGTAGGATCGACCGAGATCGACACCAAGTGTGCTGCTGAGGTAATACTTACATTCGACCGACAAAATGACCTTGCTTGATCGAGGGTGAACGCTGTTGAAACGGCAGGTGTTGGCTTCGTCCTGGTAGACCACCGCGACGTCGCACTCATGATTTACTCGCGACTTACCAGATACATAGATGCCGACATGCGCCTCAAGCACCGGCGCCCCTCGAGGGAAGCGTATCTCAGCGTGGCAATAATCATGGAGGGTGGAGAAGATTGAGGTGGGCGCCGTGCGGAAGTAGAATGCTGTCGCAGGCATTCCAGAGCGCGTTACCAGACTGATCGATGCTCCCTCTCGACGCGCGGCCTCCAGCACTAGCGCCCAGATGTAGCACTCATAGAGGTCGTTTCCTGCCGAAATCGCGGACAGGTTGGCGCTCGTTGCCGTGGCGATCGTGGCGCTTATGTCACTCCACATGTCGGATCGCAGCGTCATTCGTCAGTCCCTAACTGGCTCGTGAACTGTCGAGAGGGGAGGCCCGCCTCTCTCGAGATCTCGTCCAGCAGGCGCCCAAGCTTAAGCGTGGCCAAGTCTGATTGCGCAATCGTGACCGACGAGATCGGCTGCACTACTTCGGTTGCGTCATCATCGCCAACGCCAACTCGATGGACCACAACCCCCTGCGCTGCCGTGGCTGGAGGTATACTCCTCTTGACCATTCCTATGACTCGGGAGGCCATCATCTTGGGTGCGAGAAAAGCCACACCGAGAGCGGCCACGAGCATGTCCAGCTGCTCAAAATTGCTGTATTCTTCCTTTCCGACGAAGTCCCCAGTCGTTGTTGCCCCTCCCCGGGGGACGCCGGCTAGTTCGTCTATGCCTGGGCTTTGCCGAACCTTGAGTTTCCGCTCTACCTGTCTGCCAGCCTCCACGTCTGAACGCCACTGGTTTAAGACATCAAGGATCCCATTCGCGGTCGGTTCAGATGCGAACTGGCGCACCGCTGCCTCAAGATGTGTGACGAGGCGCGCTGCCTCGGCATCCGTCATCGCCATCCATGGAGCCTTAGATAAGCTGGTGTAGAGGCTGAGCCCTCGGGCTGGTAAGCGGCTCTTTGTTCTTCTCGTCGAGTAAACCAACGCCGCTGAGCTTTTCAAGCTTCTCTTTCTATACGGCTACGTTCCCTTGCCTTTCATCAACCTGCAACCTCGACATAGTTCGAACGCCACCTCAGACCCGGGTCGATCGAGCTTGGCGGCCAAAACCGCCGTGTCCACTGGGGCGGTTGAATTCTGGTCGCTGTCCGAGCGCCGGGACCGCCGTCCTACCTTTCTGTCACTGGAGCGAAAAGTCGGTTCCTGTTGACCATCGGGACTTCGGTCTTGCGCGCCTGGTTGCCGATCGCCGTTGACACGCCCTGGGCGTTGCAAGGCAAACCTCCTAGACCTTCGGAGCCGCTCTTGGGCTGGACTGCGACCTGCGGCGGCGCGACCCACACCGCTCGAGGTCCGCCGCTTTGCGACGGGCGAGATCCGACGCAGGGGTCATCGGGATGTTTGCCCTGACAAGCAAGCTTCGACGCCGCTCGCCGTCCCGCCGACTTCGCACCCCGCCCGCTCCCGGTCCGGCCGGATCGCGAACCAAGCCGCCGCAAGGAGCACGGCCATGCCCGCCACCTGCGTGCGCGACACGTCCTCTCCAAACACCAGATGCCCGGCCGCGACCGCGACGACCGACGAGACGAAGGCATAAGAACCGGAGCGAGACGAGCCCCAGACCCGCAGCAGGTGCAGGTAGATGGTGTAGCCGAGCAGCGAGCCGAACAGGACGAGGAACAGCCAGCCGCCGATCGCCGGCGCGGGCCAGGCGGTTTGGAGCATCGCCGGTGCGCGCGGCTCGACGAGGAGGGAGATGCCGAGGAGCAGGGCACCGCCGGTCACCATGGTGACGCAGGCGAGCCAGAGGGAGCTGTAGCGGGCCATGAGCGGGCGCGAGAGCACGGCGCCCCAGCCGTAGACCAATGCCGCGCCGGACACCGCTGCCAGCCCCGCGAGACTGGACCCTTCGGTGGTCGCCGCGGGCGCGAACAGGATGACGATTCCGGCGACGCCGAGGACGATCGCGGCGGCGCGCCGCCGGCTGAAGCGCTCGTCGCCGAGCATCAGCGCGAAGGCGAGGAGCGCAACCGGAGTCAACGACATCTCGAGCACCGCGGCCAGGCCAGAGGAGACATATTGGACGCCCCAGAAGAGCAGGCCGTAGCAGGTCGTCATCACCAGGAGGGACACGGCGAGCAGACGCGGGATGTCGGCGATCGCCGGAACCACCAGCGACCGCCGGAGCGCCAGCAAGGCGGCGAGCACCAGGCCTGCGGCCAGGAAGCGAGTCCCGGCGAAGAGAAGGGGCGGGACCGTCTCGATCCCGAATTTCATGGCGATCCAGGTCGTGCCCCAGATGGCGCAGAGCAGCAGGAAGAGCAGGATCTCGCGGGACGCCATCGCTGAATCAGGATCCGGCTGTCGGCCGAAGCGGGGCTTGGCCCGGTGCCGCGGTTTGAAGAACGCGGCAGGGATGGGGGCACGGCATGCCGGGCTTCTACGGGCCGCATTCCGGCCAGGGTAACTGAATTAGCGTCGTTGCTGATAAGCCCGGCTTATCGAAGCGGCAACTCAAAACTGAAGTCATGGCTTGACTATCTTCTCACCGTTGATACTGAAGTCAAAACTTCAGCAAGGAGAATCGCCGTGTCTGCCAACGTGATCCATTCGAGTTTCTCGCTCTCCCGGGTGCTGCCAGCGCCGCCAGCGCGGGTGTTCGCGGCCTTTGCCGATCCGGACATCAAGCGGCGCTGGTTCGCCGAAGGGGACCAGCACGACGTCGAGGAGTTCGCCGCCGATCTGAGGGAGGGTGCGACCGAGCGGCTGCGCTACCGGTTCCGCGACGGCACGCCGTTCGCGGGACAGGCGATCAGCAATGCCGACATGGTGCTGAACCTGGTGCCGGAGCAGCGGATCGTCTGGGCGTCGAAGATGGCGTTTGGGGAGGCGATGATCTCGGCCGCTCTGGTCACCGCCGAGCTGATGCCGCACGCTGATGGAACGGAGCTGGTGCTGACCTTCCAGGGCGCCTTCTTCGAAGGGGCGGACGGGCCCGAGATCCGCGAGATGGGCTGGCAGGTGTTGCTCGGCCGGCTCGAGGGCGTGCTAAAGGCGTAGGATGAACCGACCGGACAGCACCCACGCGGATCGGATCTTCCAGGCGCTGGGGGACGCGACCCGGCGGCGGCTGATCGACCTGCTCGGCAGCGGACCGCGCTCGGTGTCCGAGCTTGCCGGGCCGCTCGACGTGACGGTGACCGCCGTCATGCAGCACCTCCGGGTGCTGGAGGACTGCGGGCTGGTCGCGACCGAGAAGATCGGGCGGGTGCGCGCCTGCCGGCTTCGGCCCGAGGGGCTCGACGTGCTCGACGCCTGGATCCGGGCGCGCCGATCGACCTGGGAGCACCGCCTCGCCGCCCTGTCGGACATCCTGCGAGAACCCTGAACGCTGGCGACAGACCAGGGCCGCCACCGGCGCCCTCCGGGAGAGCAAGGCGGCGGCGTGGGCGCCCGGGATCCGGACCTCGCGCGCACGAAGGACGGGGGCCCTGCCGCCGTTCGAGCGGAATGCGGCGAACGGCGGTTGTCGTCAGGAGCGGTCGTGGCGCTCTTCGTCGGCGTGTGCGTGGCGCACCGTGCATTTGCGCCGGGGCTTTGCTCCCGGCGCGAACATCGTCACAGGAGGACAGGCGCCTGTCAGCGATCGCCCGGGAGAGGAAATGACGCACGATATCGGAGTGGGCCTCATCGGCTACGGGCTCGGCGGTCGCGCCTTCCACGCGCCCTACGTCCGAGTCACGCCCGGCATGACCTTGCGCGCCGTGGTGTCACGCGATCCCGCCAAGGTCCGGGTCGATCTGCCGGGCATGCGCGTGGTCCCGAGCGTCGATGCGCTGCTCGCCGAATCCGGCATCGACCTGGTGATCGTCAGCAGTCCGGACGACCTGCATGCCGAACACGCGCTGGCGGCGCTCGGCGCCGGCAAGCATGTGCTGATCGACAAGCCATTCGCGACCACCCTCGCCGACGCACGGCGGATTGCGGAGGCGGCCGAGGCCAAGGGCCGCATGGTGACCGCCTTCCACAACCGCCGGTGGGACGCCGATTTCCGGACGCTTCGCCGGATGATCGATGCCGGAACGCTGGGCACCATCGTTCAGTTCGAAAGCCATTTCGATCGCTGGCGGCCGATCCCCGCCCCGCTGTGGAAAGAGGCGCGGCAAGGCGGATCCTGGCTGGATCTCGGCCCGCATCTGGTCGACCAGGCGCTGGCCCTGTTCGGCCGGCCGCTGGCGATCACCGCCGACATTACGACCTTGCGCGCCGGGGCGCCCGCGCCCGATTATTTCCACGCATTGCTGCGCTACGAGCAGCATCGCGCCATCCTGCATTCGAGCAAGCTGGCCGCGCAGCATGGCCTGCGCTTCGCGGTACACGGCACGCAGGGAAGCTGGATCAAGCACGGTCTTGATGCCCAGGAAGCGGCGACCGTCGCAGGCCGGCTGCCCGAGGGCGCCGATTGGGGCTTGGATCCGGTTCCCGGCCTGCTCACGCGTGGGGACGATCCGTCGACACCGGTGCCGGTGGCGAACGAGCCGGGCGACTATCGCTTGTTCTGGCAGGCGCTGGCCGCCGCATTGCGCGGCGACGGCGCCAACCCGGTTCCGGCCTCCGCCGCCGTCGCCGTCATGGAGGTGCTCGATGCCGGGATGCGCAGCGCGCTGGAGGGACGCGAAATCACCCTTTGAGGCGAGGGGCGACCATGAAGGTCGTCGCACCTTCCGACCGGCTCAAATATCGACGAGCGACGACGGCCAGTCGACCGGCCGGCCGCTGTCCATCGCATCCTCTCCCATCAGCGACGTAACGCTGGCATGATAGGCCTGGCGCAGCAGTCCCGGTGCGGGAACGCCGCTGCGCACCGCTTCGCCGAAGACCTCGAACTGCAGCATCGTCTCGTCATATTCGCCCCAGCCCAGCGACTCGCCCGGCGTCGTCACCGGCAGCTCCGGGAACCAGGTCGCGCCGCCGATCGGCACCGGGCGCTTGCGGCCCGCCTGGACGTCCTCCCCCATCTTTCGCAAGGCGGGGACGCCGGGCGGCTTTTCCTGATAGATCCGGCCGAGTTCGGGCTCGATCGTGCCCTTGCTGCCCTGGATCTGCTCCTCGCAGCCGTAGCGCGCATTGTTGAGCAGCGACGTGTAGACGAGCTTGCGGCCGCCGGCATAGTCGAAGACCAAAGCAACCTGATCGTAGACCTCGCGCCCATCCTTCCAGAAGCAGATGCTTCCCGACCCGATCACGCGGGTGGGCGGCGCCTCGAGGAACCAATTGCCGACCTGAAGCTGGTGGGTCGCGAGCTCGGTCATCAGCCCGGCCGAGCTGTCGCGATACAGGCGCCAGTTGATCTTCCGCTCCAGATCGCTGCCGGCGGGCACCGCGCGGCGCCAGCTGGTGTTGCGGTGCCAGCTCGCGCGGATCTGGGTGACGGGCCCGATCTCGCCGGCCTTCACCCGCTTCAGCGCGTTGAGATAGGTCGGGTTGAACATCCGCTGATGGCCGATCTGCAGCACCTTGCGGCGATCCTGCGCGCGCTTCACCATCGCGCTGCAATCGGCGATCGTTCGCGCCATCGCCTTTTCGCACCAGACGTGCACCCCGGCATCGAACGAGTCGAGGGTCTGCGCCGCGTGGACATGGAGGGGCGTCGCGATGACCACGGCGTCGATCCCGCCCGCGTCCAGCATCGCGCGATGATCGGCGAAGGCGGGCGTCCCCCCGGGAACGAGCGCGCGGCCCTTGACCAAATTCGGCTCGTAATCGTCGCAGATCGCCGCCACCGCGCAATTGCGAGTCTTGGCGATGTTGCGGATCAGCGTGCGCCCGCGATCCCCGGTGCCGATCACGCCCAGGCGGACGCGATCCTTCTGCCCAGGCGCGGCGCTCGCGGCAAAGGCAGCCCAGGGCGCGGCGGCCGCCATTCCCGCGCCGGCCGACGCCTTCAGCACATGATCGATGAACGACCGGCGGGTCAGATCAAAATCCTTGTCGATCATCGTATCACGGTCTCCGCTGGCGGAACGGAGATCCCCGTTTCACCGGTAAAATCAAACAGAAAGCGGCGCGCGGGCTCCCCGTCAAGGAAGCGCTTCGCCTGATCGCCATCGGCGACGAGCAAGGCCGTGCTCATCATCTCCGCGCGGGCGCCGCTGCGCGCGCAGGCGACCGCCGTGCGCCGGCCGGTGACGATCGTTCCATCGCCAGGGCGGATCATCGGCGCACGATCGGGCGCATAGGTTCCCTCGCCGACGGTGGACGAGATCGACAGCGCCGAATCCTCCAGTTCGAGCTCCAGCAGGATGCGGTCCGGCTGCAGCGGATGCGGAATGGCGAACGGCCATCGCCCGCCAAGCGGATGCTCGCCGACCACCGCGATCGAGCTCTCTCCGGCCGACAGCAGCGCCGAGACTCGGTCCGCCCGCCGCAGGACGTCGCAGGCCCGATCGAGCGCGAAGCCCTTGCCGAAACCGCCGAAGTCGAGCGCGAGCGGGCGCAGCGCACGGATGCGGGCATCCTCGCGATCGAACAGGACCATGTTCCATCCCGCCCCGCCGGTGGAGACATCCGCTGCGGGATCGAACAGGCCCTCCATCGCCTGGTAGGCGTGGTCGATCTCGACCAGCGCATCGAACAGCAACGGGTCGTCGATGGCGGCGGGGCTGCCGGCGGCCAGGCTATCGTTGAGCGCGGTCGTCGGGGACGGGCGATGGATGGTCAGCGCATCATCGACGGCCTCGATCGCGCGCCGGGCTTCGATCATCGAACCGTCCTCGGCCGTTCCGAACAGATGCAGCTCGATGCGGGTGCCCATGGCGAGGAACCGTTCGACATGCGGCGTGGGTGGAGCGGAGGTCAGGCCTTCACCTCCCAGCCGGGTTCATAGTCGACCGACCACAATTTCATCGCCTCGGGGCTCGACGGCCGCCCGGTCGCCTCGTCCAGGGTCAAGGTCGTGCCGGTTCGATAGGCGATGTTGCCGAGGTGACAGAGCGTCGTGCTGATATGGCCTTCGCGGATCGGCGACGCCAGCGCGCTTGCCCGGCCGCGGATCACGTCGACGAAGTTGCCGGCATGATAGACGTCGAGCGCGCCCTCGCCGACCGTCCCGGTTGTCTCGGAGCTGGCGGGCGCGGCGACCTGCCGGATCTGCTTGCCGGCAAGATCGAACAGCTCGAAGCCGTTGCGGTCGACGATCGCCGATCCCCTGGTGCCCAGGAACAGCACGCCGCGGCCGCGGCCGTAGCGCGGCATCGCATTGCAGCTGTTGCCGTCCCACCGGATCGTGCGGCCATCGGCATAGACGAGATCGAGCGCGAGCGTGTCGTACATTTCCCAGTCGTCGCCGCGATAGAATCGCCGCGATCCGCGGGCGGACACCGTCTTTGGATAGGCCAGGCCCATCAGCCAGCGCGCCACATCCAGCTCGTGCATGGCGTTGTTGCAGGTCTCGCCGGTTCCGTACTTCCAGAACCAGTGCCAATTATAGGGCACCAGGTTCGAGCGATAGGGACCCCGCGGGCGCGGACCCTGCCACATGTTCCAGTCGAGATGCGCCGGCGGCGGAACCTCCTGGCCGCGGCCGATCGAGATACGGTTGTTCGCGTACCAGGTCTGCGCCTCGTAGACGTCGCCGAGCAGCCCGGCACGGACGAGCTCGGCGAGCGCGCGCGTTTCCTTGCTCGATCGCTGCTGATTGCCGACCTGCAGGAGGCGCCGGGTGCGCTGCTGCACCGCGATCAGCGCTTCGCCTTCGGCCGGCGCCATGCCGATCGGCTTTTCGAGATAGACGTCCCGGCCGGCATCCATCGCGTCGATTGCAAGCTTGGCATGCCAATGGTCGGGCGTCGCGACGGTGACGATGTCGACCGACTTGCGATCGAGCAAGCGGCGATAGTCGCTCTCGGTCTGGGGCGCGGCATGTCCCCTGGCGGCGAACTCGCCCGCGCGCTTGGCCAGAACACGCGAATCGACGTCGACGAGATGGGTGACGGCGACGTTGGGAAGCTTGGTGAAGGCGCTCATATGCGCCTGTCCGCGACCGTTCACGCCGACGACCGCAACCCGGAGGCGATCGTTCGCGCCCTTGATCTGTGCATAGCTGCGCGCGCTCATCGCCATGCCCAGCGCCGCGCCGGCGCCCTTGATCATCGTCCGCCGGTCGAACATCGGTCCCGCTCTCCTCACAATTCGCGCAGCTTGAGAGAACGGAAATCGACCCGATCGCCGTGATCCTGGAGCAGGATCGGCCCGGCGTCCCATTCGCCGAACTTCGGCCATTTGGCATATTTGCTTTCGGCGACGAGCGCCCGGAAAGCGGGCGACCCGCGTTCGTATTCGACCACCTTGTAGCCGTTCAGCCAATGCTCGACATGCCGGCCGCGAACCACGACGACGGCGCGGTTCCACTCGCCGGGCGGGTTGAACCGCTTGTTCGGGTTGGCAGGGTCGGACAGGTTTCGTGCGGTGATGAGGTCGTAGAGGGAGCCGAGCGTACGATTGCCGTCGCGGCCCATCTTGGCGTCGGGATGGCGGGCGTCGTCGAGCAGCTGGAACTCCAGCCCGATCGCCGACCCGTCGCCCTTCAGAAGATCCGGATCGACGAAATATTTGATCCCGCTGTTGGCGCCGGGCGTCAGCCGGAAATCCACCGACAGCTCGAAATCCCGATAGTCCCGGGTGGTGATGATATCGCCGCCATTCGTCGACTCCGCACCGTCGGCGCCGTCCACCGACAGGATGCCGTCCCGTATCGACCAGCCCTTGGCCGGGAAGCCGGGCGCCTTGGCGCTGCGCCAGCCATCGGTCGTCCTGCCGTCCCAAAGCAGTTTCCAGCCGGCGCCCCGCTCCACGTCGGTGAGCCGATTGGCCAGCCATCCCTGCTGCTCCAGCCTGGTCGCCGGGGAGGCGAAGCGGGCCGGCGAATCGGTGATGATCCGCACCTTGCGGAATCGCACTTCCGGCTGCCGCTGGGCTTGCGCATCCGGCAGGGCGTGGACCTGGAACGCGATGAAGCCGCGCGCATCGACATCGTCGGCGACGTCGGCGGCAGGGACTCCGTTGACGAAGGTGCGCAGGCGGTTGCCGATCGCTTCTACCCGGTAGTGGTTCCAGTCGCCGGAGCGGAAGGCGCGCCGCGCGGCGTCGTTGCGCCCGAGCGTGTACAGCCATTGCCGACGCTGCTCGTCATAGATCCCCCCGCTCCAGGCGCGGGCGGAGGGATCGATTTCCGCCTGATAGCCGTGGACCACGCCGCCGCGGTAATCGGGCTTGCTCTGGCCGCGGATCATCACGCCCGAATTCAGGATCGTGTCGGTCTTCGCCTCGAACTCGAGGATGAAATCGCCATATTGGTCGTCGGACACCAGCCAGCTGTTGGCCGATCCCAGCGCCGCACGGCCGACGAGCTCGCCGCCGGTGACGTCGAACACGGCGTTCCCGCCAGCCTTGTGCCACCCGGTCAGCCCGCCGCGAGGCGTGACGTCCCGCCACGGCGCCTGGGTCTGAGCCGCAGACGGTGCCGGCGCCAGCGCGATCAGCGGCGCTGCGGCAACGGCCAGAAACGCGATCCTTGCGATCCTTGCGTGCATGATGCTTCCTCTCCTCTTTTCTGTTCTCGATTGGCAGGGAAGTTTTACCCGACCGCCATCCTGAGCGGCGCTTCAGATCCGATGACGCTGCCCCGCAAGGCGACTCTCCTTTGGCAATGTCGTAAGTTGTGGTCCGGCAACGTGCAATAGGCTGTCAGACATTTCCACGCCAGGATGACAGATGGGCGTGCGCGAAGTAGGATGATCGACGGCATTGGCGCGGGCGTGGGTTGCGCTCGCGGACGAACGGGGAACGGAATGCAAGCGGCTGAACGCGGCGGAAAATTGTATCGCAGGATCGTGCAGGCGATCCTGACCGACATCTCGAACGGCCTGTACCCGGTCGGCTCGCGCCTTCCGCCGGAGCGTGACCTGACCGAACGGTTCAAGGTCAGCCGGCCGACCATAAGAGAGGCGATGATCGCGCTCGAAATGCAGGGCCTGGTCGAGGCGCGCAAGGGATCCGGCGTGTTCGTGCTCGCCTCGTCCACCGTCGAGGTGGATGAAGCGCTCGACATCGGCGCGTTCGAGATTACCGAGGCCAGGCGGCTGCTCGAAGGTGAAGTCGCGGCGGTCGCCGCGACCGAGATTGACGAGGCGCAACTGGCCGAGTTGCGATCGCTGCTGGCGCAGATGGCAGTGGAAGACACTGCTGCGGCGGAGAAGGCCGACCGCCGCTTCCACATCGCCATCGCCGAGGCGACCGGCAATGCGGTGATCATCGCCGCCGTGACGGACTTCTGGGACATGCGCTTCCGCTCGCCGCTCGCCCGCGAAGTTCTCCTCAAGGCGGGCAGCCTGGGGACGGAGAACCGGATGGCCGAACATGGGCGAATCCTGCGGGCGCTCGAGGCCCGATCCCCGGTCGACGCCCGCAACGCGATGCGGGATCACCTCACCCGCGTCATCGACCATCTTCTCGACGTCACCGAGACCGAAGCCGTGGAACGGGCGCGCGCGGAAACGGACCAAAGGCGGCGCGCGCTGGCGCGGCGCACGGTCTGAGGTTCGGCGGGGCCGGATTCGACGAAGCACCCCCGAGATTGGTCAGGCCACAAATGGCGAAGATGTAAGACGCTATTGTGGATCGCAGCTGACAATGTTACCCGACGTGCGGCCTTCACAAGAAAAGCGGTTCAGCATCGCTGCGGCGGACAATCCGCCATCCGGGCCAAAGGGAGAGGTGAAATGGGCTGCAACGCCAGCGGCAAGCGCCGCCTGCTTGTCTCGACGAGTTTCCTCGGCATCCTGATGGCGTCGCCCGCCGCAGCCCAGGTGTCCGGCCAGGACGCTCCTCCCGACGCCGGACAGGCAGCCGAGCCGTCCCCATCGGCTCTGCCGGCGGGCGACGCATCGGCGGAGGAAGCCGGTATCGTGGTCACCGGCTTCCGTGCCTCGCTGAACAACGCCCTGAACCTGAAGCGCCAGGAAACCGCGGCGGTCGACAGCATCGTCGCCGAGGACATCGGCAAATTCCCCGATTCCAACCTTGCCGAATCGATGCAGCGAATCCCCGGCGTCGCGCTGTCGCGCGGCGACGGCGGCGAAGGCCGCAACATCTCGGTCCGCGGTCTGGGCGCACAATTCACGCGCGTGCGGATCAACGGGATGGAAGGGGTGTCCCAGGTCAGCGGCACCGACATACGCGGCGGCGTCAGCTCCGGCCGCTCGTTCGATTTCGTCACCTTCCCGACCGAGATCTTCTCGGCATTGTCGGTGCGCAAGACGACGTCGGCCGACGTGGAAGAGGGGTCGCTCGGCGCGACCGTCGACCTGCGCGCGCCCAAGCCGTTCGACCAGAAGGGGGATTTCACCTTTTCGGGCACCGCCCGCGGGATCTACAACGACATCGCCAAGAAGATCGACCCGCGCCTGTCCGCGCTGGTGTCGAAGAAGTTCGGCGACACGTTCGGCGTGCTCGGCAGCGTCGCTTATTCGCGGCGGAATATCGAGGAATTCGCCTATTCCGCGGTCGATATCCTGCCGACCTACGTTGCCGGCCAGTCGCAATCGGTCCTGCTGCCGGGGCAGACCACGCCGACCTCGATCATCTTCCCCTTCTGCACCCCGATCGGTTACACCTATCAGGGAGTCGCCGTCACCAGCCCCGGCCCCGGCAATACGGTCGGATCGCCGCCCGTCCCGGTGGGGGCCGACGCGAACAATTGCAGCACCGGCAATCCGCGCACCAGCACCAAGGAAGCGTACGATTATATCATGAGCCGCACCGGCGTGTCCGGACGGCCCGGCGGCGGCGTCTTCCTTCCGCGCCTGCCGCGACCGGTCAAATCGCGCCAGGAGCAGGAGCGTCTCGCCGGATCTTTGACCTTGCAGTGGAAGCCGAGCGACCGCACCGACATCTCGCTCGACGGACTGTACGCCCGGTTCAAGGTCGACCGCCTCGACACCTATCTGGACGCACGCTCGATGGGCCGCACCTTGTCGAACGGCGGTCAGCCGATGATGTCGATCAGGGACATCGAGGTCGACGACGAGGGTTCGCTGATCCACGGCCTGTGGGACGGAGTCGATCTGCGATCGGAGATGCAGGACGAGAAGTTCACGTCGACCTTCCGGCAGGTCAATCTCAACGTCGATCACCGCTTCAGCGATACGTTTCGAATCTACGGGCTCGCCGGCATTTCGGATTCAATATTGCAGGTCGATCGCCTCCAGGTGGCGATGGACTCGAACGACACCGACAATTTCTCGATCGACTTCCGCGACGATCCCGATCTTCCGACACTGGGTTACGGCGTCGATCCGAGCGATGCCTCGATCTTTTCTTACGGGCCGCCGCTGCCAGACGGCACCCAGCGCGGCCAGATCTCGAGCTTCGATCGCCGCAACTCGATCATCAGCAAGACCTTCGAACTCAACACGGAATGGGAAGCCGCACCGGGCTTCGTGGTGCAGGCCGGCGGCCAGTACCGCACGGGCGACTACAAGCAGCGCCAGCGCGACCTCATCCCCGCCCAGCGCCTGCCGCTGACCTTGCCTGCCGGCGTCTCGCTGAGCAGCCTGACCTTCGTCACCACGGGCGTCGCCAAGAATCTCGGCGGAAACATGCAGGATTTCGCCGCGATCGATCCCGACAAGTTCCGCGAGGCGGTCGATTTCGACAATGTCTACCAATATTGCGGGATCGAGTGCGGCAGCGCCTTGGGCAAGGTGAAGGAGAAATATACCTCCGGCTATCTGATGGTGAAGTTCGACACCGCGGACATGCTGCCGATCCCGGTCCGGGGCGACGCGGGGGTGCGCTACGTCCGCACCGATCTCCACACCGAAGGTACGATCCCGATCAACGCGCCGGCCGGATCGCTCTATCCGACGCTGGGAGTCATCACCACCGTCGAGCGGTCCTACGAAGACTGGCTGCCCTCGGCCAATCTGGCCTTCGACCTCACGTCCAACCTGATCGGCCGACTCTCCGTCGCGCGGGTGATGTCGCGTCCAGCCTACGGCCAGTTGATCCCGAGCGCGAGCGTCAACGCCGCCATCCGGACCGGATCGGCCAGCAATCCGCTGCTCGATCCGATCCGGGCCAATACCTTCGACGCCGCGCTCGAATGGTATTTCGCACCCGGCTCGCTGCTGTCGGTCGCCTATTTCTACAAGAACATCGAAACCTACATCCAGAACACGAACCAGCTGGTCCCGTTCAGCGAGCTCAATCTGCCCCTGTCGCTGCTTTCCGGAAGCACGGCGAGCCCGGCCGAATTGTTCAATTTCTCGCGCAGCAACAACACCCCGGGCGGACCGCTGCGCGGGTTCGAGGCGAACGTGCAGCTGCCGTTGCGCTTCCTGCCCGGCTTCCTCAGCAACCTCGGCGTGCTCGCCAATTTCACCCGGGTCCGCTCCAACATCAACTACATCCTGCAGACCAACCCCGTGACCGGCGCGCCGACCCTGGCGCGGACCGCGCCGCTGGTCGGCCTGTCGCCGGAAACGGCGAGCGGCACGCTCTATTACGAGGATTCGCGTTTCAGCATCCGAACGACCATCAACTATCGCGCCGGCTATCTCACCGGCATTCCCGGACCGGCGGACAGCGACGCCAACGGTGCGGCGAGCTCGATCTTCGTCGATGCATCGGCCTCGTACAACATCAGCGACAATATCAAGCTGATCGCCGAGATGTCGAACATCACCAACGAGAAGAACAAGCTCTACACGGACACGGTGCGCCAGGACCCGCTGTATACCGCGTCGTTCGGCCGCACCTTCGCCCTGGCGGTGAACTTCCAGTTCTAGGCGCGATCGCCTTGCGCGACGCAATCGGGCCGATGACCCAGGTCGGTCACGCCACGGCTGGCCTTCAACTTTTGACCTGCTAGACGATCGTCGATCGAGAGGAGCCGATGAGGGGCGGATGAACGCATGTTGATGATGACCCAGACGATGCGGTGGTTCGGGCCGTCGGATCCGGTGACGCTGCGCGACATCCGGCAGGCCGGCGCGAGCGAGGTGGTGACGGCGCTCCACGAGATCGCGAACGGCGAAGTCTGGCCGCAAGACGCGATCGCAGCGCGCAAACGGGAGATCGAGGACACGGGGCTTGCCTGGTCAGTCGTCGAAAGCCTGCCCGTGCACGAGGGGATCAAGACTCGCGGCCCAGACTGGCAGAGGCTGATCGAGCGTTATCGCGAGAGCCTCGTCAACCTGGCCGCGTGCGGGATCGAGGTCGTGACGTACAATTTCATGCCCGTGCTCGACTGGACCCGGACCGATCTGGCCTGGGCGATGCCCGACGGTGCCCTGGCGTTGCGCTTCGAACTGGAGGCGGTGGCGGCCTACGATCTGTACATGCTTCGCCGCCCCGGCGCCGAGCGCGATTACGCGCCGGCGCTGCTCGATCGTGCCGCGCAGCGCTTCCGCGCGATGACGGACGACGATCGTCACCGGCTGGAGCGTACGATCATCGCCGGCCTGCCCGGCAGCGAGGAGACCTTTACTGCGGAGCGCTTCCGGCAGGCGCTTGCCCAATATGACGGTATCGACGCCGACACGCTGCGAGCCAACCATGTCGCCTTTCTCGAGGCGGTGTGCCCGGTGGCGGACGAGCACGGCATCCGCCTGGTGGTGCACCCGGATGATCCGCCATTCCCTCTCTTCGGCCTGCCGCGCGTGGTCAGCACCGAGGCGGATGTCGCGACCTTGTTCCGCCGCGTTCCCAACCGATCGAACGGCCTGTGCTTTTGTGCGGGTTCGTTCGGTGTCCGTGCCGACAATGACTTGCCGGGCATGATCGATCGGCTGGGCGATCGGATCGGGTTCTTCCATCTTCGCTCGGTGCAGCGCGAGCCCGGAGAGGCCTTCCACGAGGCCGCGCATCTCGAAGGCGACGCGGGCATGGCCTCGCTCGTCGCCGCGATCCACGGCCTGCAGCAGCGAGAGGGCCGCTCGATCCCGATGCGCCCCGACCACGGCCACCAGATGCTCGATGATCTGGCGAAGCAGACCCTGCCCGGCTATTCGCTGCTCGGGCGGATGCGCGGCCTCGCGGAGTTGCGCGGGCTGGAACGCGGGATTGCGCACATCCGCAGCGGCGGCCGTCAACCGGCCGAGCGATGTGGCGTGGAATGACATCTCGATTGGTCGACCCGGCTCGATCGGCGCCATAGAAGACGTCGACTGCACCTGGGCCGAGACCCCAGGTGATCGATCGCCAGACGGAATCGCGATCGTCCGCTCTTTCGAGACGTGAAGGCCTGTTGAACCGCGTCTGCGGATCGGTCACAAAGTGGCGATGCGCACGCTCTGCCTCGCTCTTGCAATCCTTAGCTCGACGGCGGCACCGGCATTCGCCTGCTCGGTCGTGCAAGATTATCATGTGCCGACCAGCCTCGAGCTTGCCGAACGCGCCGATACCATCCTGGTCGGCACCGTGACGGGCGAGCGCAAGGGAGGCGGGCAAGGCGGAATGGTGCTCGTCCGCCCGACCCTGTTGCTGAAGGGGCGCGAATTGCCGCGCCAGGTGGAGCTTTGGGGCTGGCTGGCGAAATCCGGCGAGTTGGTGACGCGCAGCGATCCCGATGAGCTGAGGCGACCGAACCCCGATGCGCTGCGCGGCGGCTGCACGCGCTACGTGTTCGCGCGGGACATGAAGCTGCTGCTGTTCTTCGAACGCAAGGACGGGAAGCTGGTTTTCGCCGGTTATCCCTTCGCACGCGTATCCGAGGACGTGGTTTCGGACGAGTCGCGCTGGGTGAAAGCGGTGCGGATCTACGCGGCGGTCGCCGCCCTGCCCAAGGAGGAGCGAAGGGCCGCGCTGATCGCGAGACGCGATGCCCTGCGGGCTCGACGCGACGATGCGGATGCGGCTGCGATCGCCGACGACATCGACCAGGAGCTTGCCGCAGAGCGCACGTCCCTGCGCGACTGACCTGCGGGCAACGGGCGCGCTGCCGCCGCAATCCAGCTCCCTGTTCGCCGAGACCGAGCCGGCGCCCGAGCGCGTACGGCATCGCCGGGCAATCCGATGGCCTTGGTCAGCCGCCATTCCGAATTCGGAAGCGGTCTGCACCTACCTTGCCTCGCATCGCGGGAGCCCGAAGCTCGGCAGCGAGGATCGTGGACGGGTTTCCCCGTCCACGAACGGATCAGAACTGAACCTCGCCGCCGTCGACGAACAGCTCGGCGCCGTTGACGAAGCTGGACTCGTCCGAGGCGAGGAACAACGCCATGTTGGCGACCTCCTCGGGGCGGCCGAGACGGCCGAGCGGCACTGCAGCGGAGAGGCCGGCGCGGAGTTCCCTCTCCTGCTCGGCGTCGGCGGCGAGCCCGAGAAGGCCGGGTGTCTCGATCGGGCCGGGACTGATCACGTTCACGCGGATGCCGCGGTCCTTGAGATCGAGCATCCAGCTGCGCGCCAGATTGCGCACCGCCGCCTTGGTCGCGCTGTAGATGCTGAAGGCGGCCGTGCCCTTGATCGTGGTCGAGGAGCCGGTGAGGATAATGGACGCGCCGTCCTTCAGCAGCGGCAAGGCCTTCTGCACCGTGAAGATGGTGCCCTTGACGTTGGTGCCGAAGGTCCTCTCATAATCCTCTTCGGTGATCGCCCCGAGCGGCGCGAAGGTGCCGCCGCCGGCATTCGCCATCAGCACGTCGATCTGCGCGTGCTTCTGCTGAACCGCATCGAACAGGCGGTCGATGTCGGCGAGCAGAGACATGTCGGCACGCACGCCGACGGCGCCATGGCCGATGGAGGCGACCGCCGTGTCGAGCTCGGCCTGGCGGCGGCCGGTGATGAACACCGAGGCGCCCTCGGCCGCGAAGCGTTGCGCGACGGCGAGGCCGATGCCGGTGGTGCCGCCGGTGATGACCGCAACCTTGTCGATGAGCCGTTTCGTCATTGTCTGTCTCCTGCCTGGGCTCGTGCCCGTTGCTCAGCGGATCTATTGCCGGGACGATGATCGCGGTAGACGGCCAAATCGCGACTCTGCGTTCCATATTCAGGACGATGCATGATGGCCGAACTCGATGATTATGTGCTGTTCGCAGGCGTCGTGGAGCATTGCGGCTTTGCGCCGGCCGGACGGGCGATGGGGGTGCCGAAATCGAAGCTCAGCCGCCGCATCGCCGGGCTCGAGGCGCGGCTCGGCGTACGGCTGATCGAGCGTTCCACCCGCCGCTTCCGGGTCACCGAGATCGGACAGGCCCTTTACGAGCATTGCCGCACGATCGTGCTGGAACTCGATCGCGCCCGCGCGGTGACAGCGGAGGCGCTTGCCGAGCCGCAGGGGCAGGTGCGCTTCAGCTGTCCCAATGGTCTGGTCGCGCCGCTGGCGGCGAGCCTGCCCGCCTTCCTCACCCGCTACCCCAAGGTCGCTCTGCAGATCGTCGCGACCGATCGCGGCGTCGACCTGATCCGCGAGCGCATCGATGTCGCCTTGCGGGTGCGAACCCGGATCGAGAGCGACGCCTCGCTGACGATGCGGACGCTGACCCGATCGCGCCGGATTCTGGTCGCCGGCCCGAAGCTTGCCCGCGGCATCGGTGATCGGATCGAGGCGCTCACCAGCGTTCCGACCTTGAGCTCGACCGAGCTCAGCGGGCCGGTGACCTGGAATCTCGTCGCGGAGGACGGCGCGGTGTTCGACCTGCAGCACGAGCCGCGCTTCCGCTGCGAGGATTTCGGCGCGCTTCGCGCCGCCGCCGCGGCCGATCTGGGCGTCGCTTTGCTGCCGGACCATGTCTGCTGGCCCGACCTCGACGCCGGCAGGCTGGTGCGGCTATTCCCGGAGTGGCACGCGCAGGAGGGGATCGTCCACCTGGTCTTCACCACCCGCCGCGGCCTGCCGCCGGCGGTGCGCGCGTTCATCGACCATCTCGCCACCACCTTTCAAAGCGGCGTGCTGGCGCCGCGCGCCTAGGTCGCGGCTCCGCGACGATCGGGGGCGTTCGACGAGGCCGTCGGATCAGCTGGATCGAGCGGCGCTTCCGCCCGGGCGATTGCCCATCATCTCCCCAAGCCGTACCGGCCGTTCCGGCGCCCAGTCCGTGTTGAAGACGATGGAGTTCGGCCGGAACAGCATGACGATCGTCGAGCCGAGCAGGAAGCGGCCCATCTCCTCGCCCTTCTTGAGCTGGATGGGCTGGTCGTCATAGGTCCATTCGGACACCCGGCCGGTACGGGTGGGATTAACCACGCCGTGCCACACCGTCGCCATGCTGCCGACGATGGTGGCGCCGACCAGCACCATGACGAACGGGCCGTGCTCCGGCGAGTCGAACACGCAGACGACACGCTCGTTGCGGGCGAACAGATTCGGGACCCCGCGGGCGGTGACCGGGTTCACCGAGAACAGGGTGCCGGGCACGTAGATCATCCGGGTGAGCCGGCCGTCGCAGGGCATGTGGAGGCGGTGGTAATCCTTGGGCGAGAGATAGAGATTGGCAAAGCTGCCGTGGCGGAAGTTGGCGGCGAGGCTCGCGTCGCCGCCGACCAGCTCGGTGGTGGTGAAACGGTGGCCCTTGGCCTGAAGGATATGGTGGTCGTCGATCGCGCCGAACTGGCTGATCGCGCCATCGACCGGGCAGACGAAATCGGCGTCGGCGAGCGGACGCAGGCCGGGCTTGAGCGGGCGGGTGAAGAAGTCGTTGAAGCTCTTGTAGCCGGCGAGATCGGGATCGGCCGCCTCGCTCATGTCGACGCCGTATCTGCCGACGAACCAGCGGATCAGCCGGGTCGTCAGCGCGCCATGCTGCCCGCCGGCGACGCGGCCGGCAAAGGTGGTGAGACGCTGCTTGGGCAGCAGATGCTGGACCAGGATCTTCAGGCAATCGGGCATTGGGAAACCTTCGACATGTGGGGGCTGGCTTAGAGTGTGATCGCCCGAGGGGAAAGCGTTCCACGCGTCCACCTCGGGCGGGGATCGCGCGATCTCAGAGCGTTGCAGTCAGGATGCACGATGCGGGCAGGCTCGGCCACAGCGCGGCCTGGGAGCTCTCGAGCCGCGTGGAACCGGCCGTCCGCGATCTCGTCACCTTCGAGCGCCGTCTCGCGCGCGGTTCGCTGTGCAAGTCGCGAAGCACTCGGCGCGAGAACTTTGCTGCTCTGGACGTTCCGGATCGATCCTGTACAATCGGCATTACGCCCAACGGAAATGGACGCGATACCATGTCGCAGCATTCTCCACCTGCTTCTGCGGCATTGCGTGTCGGCATTCTTGTCGATTGGAGAAGATCGACAAGAGCCAGTGCCTGGCCGGCATTGCTAGCCAAGATCAACAGGCGAATTCCAGTCGAATCAATCAACTACCCGATCGCGGATCTGATCGTCGCGCCACATGACGACTGCGATCCCGCAGGGCTTCAGGCGATATCCGGACAGGAGGTGCTGATCGTCAACTGGGACGCGGCCAATGGCGATCCGGAATTCGGTGCCCATCTACTGCTCGCATGGCTTCGACATCGCCGCCCGGAACTTCTGCTATGGGTGCGCCGTGGCAATGTGCTGATCGTCGAATCCCAGGCGACATTCGGGGTACCGTGCCAGGACGCCTATGATGCCGCGGTCGGGCCCAGCGAATTGCCGACGTCGGGGCTCCCGGATCCATCGCGGCCGCTGGGATTCCGGGAGCGGCTCGGCTCCGTCTGCGTCAGGGCCGCTTCATTCCCCACCTCGGACGGTTTCGAAAATGTCGATGCGCAGATCCGCCCTCGCGGCGGTACCCAGCCGGCGGAGATGTTTCCCGAATCCGCGACGCAGCTGCTGACCACCGAACTCCAGGATCTCGACTGGGGGTCGATGCTCTACCGCGGCTGGTTTCGCCGAACATCGTTCGGGAGGCGGCAACTGCCGTGGACGACGCTCGTCACGACCGATGCCTCGGCAGGCAAGCGTTCCACCCTGGAGGCGGCGCGGCTCGGCCGGGGGGCGATCTTCGCGACGACGATGATGCTCGCCAACACCGGACAGGATCGCCTGGTCGAGGCGATGCTGCGTTGCGCGCGGGGAAATGTCGACCACCTTCCGACGCCGGCGGCATGGACCGATACGGTTCGCAAATATTGGAAGACGGGCCTGTCCGTGGTCAGCGGCTCCGCGATCGGCCTGATCGCCGGCGGGCTCGAGGATTCGCACCGGACGGTCGGAAGGATCCTCGGCCCGATCGGCCTCTCCGATCCGGAGACGATGAAAAGCTGGCTGAAGATCGCCTTCGTACCGCTCGGGGTCGCGCTGTTCGAATTGGCCCGCCGCGGAATGCTCCGGCTGCGCCGATCCGTTCTCGATTATCTGGGCTATTGAAGGGGTACTTGCAGGTGCCGGTGTGGCGGCTCCGGTGACGGCAAATTCCGGCGCTTCGCGGCAGGCGCTCTTCGACGCCGGACAGATCATGCGGGCCGTCGCCTGTGCCGACCGCTTCGCCCTTCTCGATCTCGCGCTGCGGTCGCGGTTCCGGCCCGGGCTGGTGCTGGAATTCGGAGTGTTCGAGGGAGGAAGCTTGCGCTTCATCGCGGAGCATTGCGGCGGAACGGCGCACGGCTTCGACTCGTTCGAAGGGCTGCCCGAGGACTGGCGGCCAGGCTTCCCCAAGGGTGCGTTCGCCGGCGGGCCGTCGCGGGCGATGCCGCCGAACGTGGAGATTCACGCCGGGCTGTTCGAGAACATGCTTCCGGCCTTTCTCGATACTCACCGCGCCCCCATCGCGTTCCTGCACGTGGACTGCGATCTCTACCGTTCCACGCGCACCGTCCTCGATCTCTGTGCGGACCGACTCGTGCCGGGAACCGTGATCGTGTTCGACGAATATTGCGGCTATCCAGAATGGCGGGAGCATGAGCACAAGGCCTTTGCCGAGTTCCTGATCCAGGCGAAAAGGACCAGCCGGCTGTTAGGGCTGGTCGAGCATGGCGAACAGGCCGCATTCGTGTTGGCGTGAGCCCAAATCAGTCGGACAGGTTTGCGCTCGATATGCGGCTTTGGTCGAAGAAGCCGCGTTTTCTGTTGCCGGGCGCGAAAAAGCTGTCCTACAGGTTTGGCCTTTGACGGCATAAAGCCGCAGCTTGGGGAGGCCGACATGCCCGCAGTCTCGCAACGCCACATGCACGGTCGCGTGCACGGCTTCCGGCAATGAACCCGGCCGACATCCGCCTCGTCCTCGCCGCGATCGCCGGGATCGCGCTGGCGATCGTGCTGATCGTCAAGGGGCGGCTCCACCCGTTCATCGGGCTGCTCTGCGGCGCGTTCGCGGTGGGGGTGCTCGCCGGGCTGCCGATCGGCGACACCGCCAAGGCAGTGCAGAAGGGGGTCGGCGACATCGTCGGCGGCACGGGGCTGGTGGTCGCGCTCGGCCTGTCCCTGGGGGCGATGCTGCATCTGTCGGGCGGCGCACAGGCGCTGGCGACGGCGGCTTTGGGGGTGACCGGGCCGCGGGCGGCGCCGTGGGCGACGCTCGGCATCGCGATCGTCATCGGCCTGCCCCTGTTCTTCGAGACCGGTCTGGTGCTGCTGCTTCCGATCGTTGTCGCGGCGGCGCGGGCGCTGCCCGACGACGGTGACCGCGACGCGGCGAAATTGCGGATGATCATGCCGGCGCTGGCGGGGCTCGGCGTGGTGCACGCGCTGGTGCCGCCGCATCCCGGACCCCTGCTCGCGGTCGAGGCGCTGAACGCCAGCCTCGGCCTCACCATGCTCTACGGGATCGCGATCGCGATCCCGATCGCGATCCTCGCCGGGCCGGTGCTCGCGCGGTTCGTCACGCCCGGGGTCAAGCTTACGGAGCCGGTGCTGAGCGATCCGGTGGTCGACCTGGTGACGCCGTCGCGCGGCGCCGCTTTGTTCATCGTGCTGCTGCCGATCGTACTGATCGCGGCGGGCGAGCTCGGCAAGTTGGTGCCGGCGCTCGCCGACGCCGCCTGGCTCGCTGCGGCGAGCAACCCGGTGCTGGCGCTGCTCGTCACCAATCTGCTCGCCTTGCCGCTGCTGTTCGGGCGGCGGCTGCGCGAGGCGGTGATCCAGGACGCGATTTGGCACGAGACGATGGAAGCGGCCGGCGCGATCCTGCTGGCAATCGGCGCCGGCGGCGCGCTCAAGCAGGTGCTGGTCAGCGCCGGCCTGTCGGACCTGCTGGCGCGGGTGGTGATGATGTACGCGATCTCGCCCCTGCTGCTCGGCTGGCTGGTTGCGGTCGGGATCCGGCTCGCCGCCGGATCGGCGACGGTTGCGACGATCACCGCGGTCGGCGTGATGCCCGGGGTGGTCGCCGCCTCGGGCGCCTCGCCGGAGCTGGTGGTGCTGGCGATCGGCGCAGGATCGGTGTTCTTCAGCCACGTCAACGATCCCGGCTTCTGGCTGGTCAAAAGCTATGTCGGCACCAGCACCGCGGACACGTTCCGGACATGGTCGCTGCTCGAGACGGTGATCTCGGTGGCAGGGCTCGCGATGGTGGTGGCGCTCAGCTACGTGGTTTGAAGCAATCTCCCCGAGCAAGCTCGGGGAGGGGACCGCGCGCAGCGCGGTGGAAGGGGTATAGAGACCCCTGCTGACTCACATCCCTACGCGGTATGGGCCTCGGACCCCCCCCCACCTCCCATGAGCAGGTCGCCATCTCCCCCGGAGATGGCTGCGCCGCGCGGCGCGTGGCGCACCTGCTCATCGGGGAGGATCTAAGAAGGGGCTAGCCCGCAACCGCAGGCACTGCCGTGCGCGCCCAGGCCAGAACCTGGTTCCGCAGATCCTCGAGCGGGGCGTAGCAATGCAGCACAAGAGCGCGTTCGTCGGGGCCGGGGCGTTCGAGGGTGGCGAACTGGCTGTCGAGCAGGCTCGGCGGCATATAGTGGCTGGTGCGCTCGGCCAGGCGGAGGGCGATCTCGTCGCGGTCGCCGTCGAGCAGCACGAACAGCAGCGGCATTCCGGCGGCGGCCTGGAGGCGAGCGCGGTAGGCGCGCTTGAGGGCGGAGCAGGCGGCGAGGGCGAAGCCTTCGGCGCGGACGGCGGCGCCGATCGCGCCGCCGAGCCGATCGAGCCAGGGCCAGCGATCCTCGTCGTTCAAGGGCTGGCCGGCGCGCATCTTGGCGATGCTGGCGGGGGCGTGGAAGGAATCGCCGTCGAGGGCGGGGCAGGCGAGAAAGGCGGCGAGATCCGCGACCAGGGTCGACTTGCCGCAGCCGCTGACGCCCATCACGACGATCCCGCAGCGCGGCAGCCCGCTTCTGTCCCCCCGCCCGCCGGGCGGCAGTCCGCTTCTCTCTCCGTGTGCGTGCAAAATTGGCCCCCGTCGTTCGCGTGAGGTCAGGCCACGCATCCACCCGCCACCCTAAGGATGCGCCGCCGTTTATGACAATTACGACCTTTGTCGCAACTCGCCGGTGCCGCCGCTTTCGAGCCGCGGCTCGCCTCCGAGAGACGCCTCGAGATCCCGCCTGCGACCATGGTCGTATATGATCGCAGCATTGCGATCCGTTACAACGATCTCTCGACGGCGCGATGACTCATCCGAAGCTCACGCGCAGATCACAACTTCATGGGGGCGGATGATGCGGACGAAAATGCTTGATCGAGAATGCCGTGGAACCGGTACCAGTTTCGCGGCGCTTGCGGTGGCGCTGGCGGCGTCGCTGAGCGCCACCCCCGCTTTCGCCCAGACCGCGCCGGCCGGGCCTCAGGCCGGCCCGGCGACCGAGCCGACCGCCCCGGGATCCGATGCCGCCCCGCCCGAAGTGCCGACCACCGACGCGGCCCCGGCGACGCGGACCGGCACCGATCTCGACGGTGAGCGCGAGGTGATCATCACCGGCACCCGCATCCGTACCAGCGGCTTCACCGCGCCGACTCCGACGACGATGATCGGCGAGGAGCAGATCGCCGCCAACGCCCAGCCAAACCTGTTCAACACGATCGCGCAATTGCCGTCGTTGCAGGGCTCGACCGGCGCCGCGACCGGCACGTTCAGCACGTCGAGCGGCCAGCAGGGCCTCAGCTCCTTCTCGCTGCGCGGGCTCGGTACGATCCGCACCCTGACCCTGCTCGATGGCCAGCGCGTGGTCGGCGCCAACGTCACCGGCGTTCCCGACATCTCGATGTTCCCCCAGCTGCTGGTGAAGCGGGTCGACGTGGTCAATGGCGGCGCGTCGGCCTCCTACGGCTCGGACGCGGTCGGCGGTGTCGTCAACTTCATCACCGACACCCGCTTCACCGGCTTCAAGGCAAACATCCAGGGCGGCGTCACCCATTATGGCGACGACGGCCAGGGCCTGATCCAGGCGGCGTTCGGCAAGGCCTTCCTCGACGATCGCCTGCACTTCATCGTCAGTGGCGAATATGATCACGAAGCCGGCGTCGGCCCGGGCGATTTCGGCCTCGATCTCGCCGGCCAGCGCGACTGGTACCGCGCGACCACCCTGCTCAACACCGGCGTCACCAACAACGGCCTGCCGCAGTTCAATTATCGCGACTTCGCCCAGCCGTACCAATATGCGCTATACGGGCTGATCAACAACGGCCCACTGCAGGGCATCGCCTTCGATCGCGGCGGCACGCCGTTCGCGTTCAACTACGGATCGAACGGCGTGCCCCTCGGCAACGGCCGGGTGTCGAACTGCTATCCCGGCAACAGCTTCTGCATCGGCGGCGATCTTTCGGGCGCACCGGGTTCCGGCGCGTCGCTCAAATCGGCGCTGGAGCGCGCGGTCGGCTTTGGCCGGCTGAGCTACGATTTCGCCGAGAACAACGAGATCTACGTCACCGTCAACATCGCTCAGGTGAAGACCAGCAACAATCCGAGCCCGGGCTACAACCGCCCGAACCTTACCGTCCAGTGCGCGAACCCGTATCTGCCTCAGGTGATCCGCGACCGCTGCGCCACCGCAGGCATTACCTCGTTCAACTTCGGCACCAGCAACGGCGCCTTTCCCGATCCCCTGGTCTCGACCGACCGGCGACAATATCGCTTCGTCGCCGGGGTGAAAGGCGAGTTCGGCCTGGCCGGCACCAACTGGGCCTATGACGGCTATTACCAGCACGGCATCACCAAATCGGACATCGACGTCGACGACATCGTGCTGCAGAATCGCTACGTCGCGGCGACCAATGCGATCAGCCTCAACGGCGCGATCGTCTGCGCCGATCCGGTGGCGCGGGCGGCGGGCTGCCAGCCGATCAACGTGTTCGGCGGCTTTACGCCTTCGGAGGCTGCGCTCGCCTATGTCACGCCAGAGAACGGACCGTTCCAGCACACCAAGCTCACCCAGGACGTGGTCAGCCTCAATTTCTCGGGCGAGCCGGTCAATCTGTGGGCGGGGCCGCTGTCGGTGGCGTTCGGCGGCGAATATCGCCGCGAATATTACCGGGTGAATGCCGATCCCTATGGCGCCGGAGTCAGCGACATCAGCCCCTATGATGCCGATTATCCGGCCGATCCGCTGCTCAACGCGCCGCTCGGCAGCAATTGGGCGGCGGGCAACTACAAGAACGGCAGCGGCAAATATGATGTCTGGGAAGGCTTCCTGGAGCTCAACCTGCCGCTGATCGACAGCGAGCAGCTTGGCCGCGCGAACCTCAACGGCGCCGCGCGCATGACCCATTACAGCACCTCGGGCACGGTGTGGGCGTGGAAGGTCGGGGGCACCTGGGATACGCCGGTCGAAGGCGTGCGGCTGCGCGCGGTGACCTCCCGCGACGTGCGCGCGCCCAATCTGTCGGAGCTGTTCGCGGCGCCGACCGTGACCACCCTGCCGAACTTCAACGATCCGTTCCGCAACGTCGCGGTGCAGGCGTTTCAGAACACGATCGGCAATCCCGATCTCGACCCGGAGATCGCGCGCAACACCGAAGTCGGCATCGTGTTGTCGCGGCCGAGCTGGGCGCCGGGGCTCAGCCTGTCGCTCGATTACTACACGATCAAGCTCAACGGCGTGATCTCGACCCTGACCGCGGACCAGATCGTGCGCTTCTGCTTCGAGGGCAACGATACCTTCTGCGGCGGCTTCGTGCTCGACAGCCCGGTCCAGGGCGGCAATTTCATCAATGTCCAGCCGTTCAACCTCGCCTCGTGGAAGACCAGCGGGTTCGACATCGAGGCGAGCTACCAATGGCAGCGGCCGCTCGGCCTGCCCGGCAGCTTCACCATCCGTGCGCTCGCCACCCATATCCGCGAATTCAAGGTCAATGCCGGCATCGCCGGAGTCGATGTGGTCGACCAGGCCGGCGCCAACACCGGCAACACGCCCGACTGGAAAGTGCTCGGCATCCAAACCTACAGCACGGACCGGTTCAGCTTCACCCTGCAGGAGCGCTGGTTCAGCGACGGCGTGTTCGGCAACCAATATGTCGTCTGCACCACCGCCTGCCCGGTCTCGACCGGCAACCATCCGACGATCGACTTCAACAAGATGAAGGGCGCGCTCTACATCGACATCGGCGGATCGGCGAAGGTCAGCGAGAATTTCGAAGCTTTCTTCAAGGTCGACAATCTGTTCGACAAGGATCCCGAGCCGTCGCCGCAGACCAATACCGGCCTCGACGTCAACCCGGCGCTCTACGACACGCTCGGCCGCATCTATCGCGCGGGTGTGCGTCTGCGCTTCTGATCACGGTCTCTCCGCCTGGTTGGCGGGGGCGCCGCGCGCGTTGCCGGCTGGAAAGCCGGGGCGCGTGGCGGGGCGTTCGCCAACCGCTTTTTCGGGGTGGGACTGAAATCCTCCCCGAGCGAGCTCGGGGAGGATCTAGCGGCTTGCGCCGCACGGTGACGAAGGTGCACCTTCGCGCCTGATCATGGACAACGCCCTTCCAGCACGAAGCGCCTCCACCGAGATCCCGTCCTCGGATCTCGTCAGCCGGCTCCGCGCCATCGTCGGCCGTCGCCACGTGCTCACCGGCGTCAGCGCCACCCGGCCTTACGCCACCGGCTACCGGGTCGGCGGCGGGCCGGTGGCGGCGGTGGTGCGCCCACGCTCGCTCGTCGAGCTGTGGCGCGCTCTGTGCGCCTGCGTCGCTGCCGATCACATCGTCATCGCCCAGGCGGCAAATACCGGGCTGACCGGCGGTTCGACGCCGGACGGCGCCTATGACCGCCCGGTGGTGATCCTCAGCACCAGGCGGATCGTTGCCGCCTGGCTGCTGCGCGACGGCCGCCAGGTGGTGGCGCTGGCGGGGACGACGCTCGATGGGCTCGAGCGCATGCTGGCGCCGCTCGAGCGCGAGCCGCATTCGGTGATCGGATCGTCGTGCATCGGCGCGTCGGTGGTCGGCGGGATCTGCAACACTTCAGGCGGCGCGCTGATCCGGCGCGGGCCGGCTTACACCGAATATGCGCTCTACGCGCAGGTCGACGCCGACGGCGAAGTCCAGTTGTGCAACCGGCTCGGCCTCCACCTCGGCGCCGCGCCCGAGGCGATCCTAGGCCGGCTCGACCGCGGCGAGGTCTCCGACGCCGACATCGAATCCGACGACCGCGCCGCCTCGGCGGCCGATTACGAAGCCCAGGTGCGCGCCGTCGACGCGCCGAGCGCGGCGCGGTTCAACGCCGATCCGGGTCGGCTGTTCGAAGCCTCGGGCAGCGCCGGCCGGGTGATCGTGTTCGCCGTCCGGCTCGACACCTTCCCGCGCGACGCGCGCACCGCCACATTCTACGTCGGCAGCAACGATCCCGGCGACCTCACCACCTTGCGGCGGCGCATGCTGGCGGAAGGGCGCACGCTGCCGGTCTCCGCAGAATATATCGACCGCGAGGCGTTCGACGTCGCCGCGCGCTACGGCAAGGACGTGTTCCTGGCGGTGCGCCGGCTCGGCACGCAGCGGCTCGGCACACTGTTCGCATGGAAGGCGCGGATCGACCGCTTCGCGCGCTGGACGCGGATACTGCCGGCCAACCTGTCGGACCATCTCGCGCAGGCGGCGAGCCGGCTGGCGCCGGCGCACCTGCCGCCGCGGCTGACCGCCTGGCGCGACCGCTACGCGCACCACCTCATCCTCAAGGTGGCCGGGGAGGGGATCGAGGAGACGCGGACTTTGCTCGGCGCGATCTTTCCAAGTGCGTCAGGCGATGTTTTCGAATGCACGGCCGAGGAAGCGTCGGCCGCCTTTTTGCACCGCTTCGCGGTTGCGGGCGCCGCGATTCGTTACCGTGCGATCCACCAGCGCGAGGTCGGCGCGCTGATCGCGCTCGACGTCGCGCTCCGCCGCAACGACGAGGATTGGCACGCGCCGCTGCCGGCCGATGTCGCGGCGCCCATTGTGAGGACCCTGCGCTACGGGCACTTCTTCTGCCACGTCTTCCATCTCGATTATCTCGTGGAGACCGGCGCCGACGCGGCCGCGCTCGAGCGGCGCATGCTCGCTTTGCTCGATGCGCGCGGCGCGGAATATCCGGCCGAGCACAATGTCGGCCATCATTATCCGGCCAAGCCGGCGCTGGCCGCCCATTATCGCGCGCTCGATCCGGGCAATCGCCTCAACCCCGGGATCGGCGGCACGAGCCGCGCGCTGGGGTGGGGGATGGCGGGGAGGGGCGAGTGAGGCGGGAGGTGGGTGGTTCCCGCGCGCCGTAGATTACAATCGCGCTCCGAACCGTTCGGGCCGAGCCAATCGAAGCCTCTATTTGTGTCATGACGAGAGAAGGAAAAGGAGGGCTTGGACAAGTTCAGCCCGAACGGGGCACACGGGACCTGGTTTGCTGGCCCGCGCGTGCCCGTCATGAGCTTACATGCGGAAGGAGAGGCTGGCGAGGAAGGTGCGGCCGTTTTTGTAGAAGGCCGAGGGGCGGTCCCGGGTGCCGCTATATTGGAGATAGGTCTCGTCGAGCAGATTCTGGGCGTTGACGGTCAGGGTGACATTTTCGTTGACCTTGAACGCCGCCGACAGATCGAGCTGATGATAGGGCGCGACCATCTCCTGCGAGCCGAGGCGGCCGATCGTGCGGAAGTAGGAGGAGCGATAATTGTAGCTCAGCCGCGCCTGGAACGGTCCCCGTTCGAAATAGGGGATGATGTTGACGCTGTGCTTCGACAGATAGGGCAGGTTGAGGATCTCGGTGGTGTCGAGATCGGTCGAGGTGCTGCTGTCCTGATAGGCGTAATTGGCCTGGATGCCGAAGCCGCCCCAGAGTTCCGCCTGGCCGTTGAGCAGGATGCCGTTGACCTTGGCCGTGCCGCCGTTGATCGGCTGCGAGACGCTGTAACGGTCTTCGAGCCGCCCGGTCAGCGAGTTGAACAGGGTGACGCCTTCGCGGCGGGTGGTGATGATGTAGTTGGAGATGTCGCGGCGATACAGTTCGACGGAGAGCAGCGCGCCGGGCCGCGGATAATATTCGGCGGTGACCTCGTAATTGGTCGACTCGTAGGGCTTGAGATTGGGATTGCCGCCGCCGGCGTCGAAGGTGATGTCGTTCTGGGTGATGGATGCCGCCAGATCCTGGTAGCGCGGCCGTGAGATCACCCTGGCGACGGCGCCGCGAACGATCAGCTTGGGATCGATCTCGTAGGCGATGTTGAGGGTCGGCAGGAATCTCAGATAATCGGTGCTGGTCGTGGTCGGCACGGGCCGCGGATTTGGATCGGCCGGAGTCGGCAGGGTCAGTGCATAGGAGGATTCGTCTTTGGTGTAGACGAGCCGCCCGCCGATATTGCCGCGCAGGCCGCCGCTCTCGAAATCGAACTGGACGTAGCTCGCCGCCACCCGTTCCTTGACCCGGGTGGAGGCGCCGATCTTGTCGGCGAGCGGCGAGTTGATCGCATTGGCCAGAATGTCGATCACGGATTGCTCGGGCAGGTTGAGATATTGCGTGGCGGTGCCGCTGGCGCCGGTGCCGCTAAACACGCCGCCCGGGGTGGCCAGAGTCTCGACCCCAAGCTGCGATCCGAGCAGCGACTGCTGCAGGTAGGTGTTGATGCCGCGCGCATCGACCCGGTTGACGTGGTCGGTGTAGCGAACGCCGGTGCGGAACTGGGTGAAGAAGCCGCCGATCGGCACGACCGCGTCGAAGCCGCCGAACAGGTCGCGATCGGTGGTGACGCTGTAATCGAGGCCGCCAATCTGCGCGGCGACGAGCGGTGCGCCGCCCACCAGCACCGGGCTGCCCTCGATCGTGGCCGGATTGTTGTTGGGGTTGGTGAAATAATTGGCAGGATCGGTGAGATCGCCGATGAAATTGACCTCGGCCGACGTGGGCGTGATCGCATAGCTGAACGGCAGGCGCGTCTGCACGTTGAAGAGATATTCGGGATTGCGCCCGCCGGTCGCCTTGCTCCAACCGGCGGCGAGGGAGAAGGTGGCGCCGCCCTCGCCCTCCCAATCGGCGTAGAGGTTGATGTTGTCGGTCTTGAGCTTGGTGTGTCGCACGAGGGTGTCGAGCTGGGCGCTCTGCCCGGTGGCCGCGCCGAAGCTGGCGCCGGTGACCACGCCGTTCGAGATGGTCGCCGACTGGAGGACGTCGCCGGTCCAAGCGCCGGGGATGGTGTACATCGACTGGCTGTAATTGTTGTAATTGCCGTCGATGTGCAGGCCCTGCAGGGTGAGGGTGAGCTCGCTGGTCGGCTTGGCCTGGAGGGTGCCGGCAACGCTTGCGCGCTCCCGCTGCTGCTGGAAATAGGCGTAATTGATGCCGAAGGGCGACGCGGCCTTGTCGAGATCGGCGAGGGTGCCGCCGGTGATCACCGCATCGGGATTCTTGAGCACGCGCTCGCCGGCGGCGTTGGTGGTGAGGAACGGACTGCCCGTGCCGTTGGCATTGTCGTAGCCGAAGAATTCGACCCCCGAGCGCACCATCTGCTGCTTGTCGTAGGTGCCGGCGATCAGAACGCCGATCGTCTCGGACGCGTTGCGCCAGCTGTACAGGCCCGAGCCGCGGAAGCTGCCCTTCTCGGCGCGGTCGTTGTAGGAATAACCGGCAGAGGCGAACACCGAATTTGCCTCGAGCTCGAGCGGCCGGCGGGTGCGGACGATGACGGTGCCGCCGAGGCTCCCTTCCTCGATCCGCGCCTCGGGCGACTTGTAGACTTCGAGCCGGTCGACGAGCTCGGGCGCGAGCAGCGAGTAGTTGAAGGTGCGGCTGCTCGGATCGTTGTCGTTGCCGCCCCAATCGGCCGAAGCGAGGCCGTGGCCGTCGAGCAGCATGCGGTTGAGTGCCGGATCGGTGCCGAGGATGGCGACCTTCTCGCCTTCGCCGAACCGGCGATCGATCGACACGCCCGGGATGTGCGAGAGCGATTCGGCGACGTTGCGGTCCGGGAACTTGCCGATGTCCTCGGCCGAGATCGCGTCGACCACGGCGTTGGCGTTGCGCTTGATGTTGATCGACTGGCGCAGCGAGCCGGCATAGCCGGTGACGACGATCTCCTCCTCCGTGGTGTCGGCGCCGGTATCGGCTGCCGGAGCGGAAGCGGCTTGGTCCGTGGGCGCCTCGGCCGGTGGCTGGGCATGGGCCGTGCCGGCGAACCCGGCGAAGGCCGAAGAGAGCAGAACAGTGTAACGCAAACGCATAAGCCGACCTTCCCGTGACAAGCAGTCGCCGCGGTCCCGACAGGGACGCAGGACCCGGACGGGACGCTCGTTAGGCCGACGCGGCGAGATCGTATACGATCCTCGCAGGCTGATGCGCCGAGACGAGCCGCTGGCGGCACGAGTTGCGGAACAAGACGGGCTCAGAGCCGCGGCCAAACGGGACGCCGCGGATGCGCGATACCGGCCGGCCTTGCCGACGAAGCGTGGTATCGCCCTTCATGACGGATGGTGGGCGATCCCATGAGGCAACGATGACGCATGAGCTAACCGGGGGCGATCGTAATCAGCCCCCCTCGAAGTGCGCCTTCATCCGTTGCAGCCCCGCCGCCATCATCGGCGCGATGCGCTCGGCGAACGAAGGGGGCAGCGCGTCCGCAGTCCAGGTCACGCGGGCGCCACCCGGTGCTGCGAAGACCTGCAGCGCGCCGTTATGATGCTCGATACCCAGCACGCTCCACACCAGTCGGCGGCGCTCCTGGTCGATCGCGACGATCACCTCGTCCGCGATGACGCCGCCGGCGAACGTCACCCGCCGCGTCGGCGTCACGGCATCCGCAAGCATCTCGGTGTCGACGACGAAACCGGGCACCAGGCGCGTGTGGAGCGCGCCGACATCACACGCGGCGTCCCAGATCGCCTCGGGCGCTGCGGCGATCTCGATCTCGTGGTGGATGGTCGGCATGGCCTCTCCCTTTCTCCGATGAATGCGGGGCAGGATAAGCCGGACGGCCGGGCTGCGGCTGGCACGAAACGGACCTCGTCATCCGCTCCGCGTGACGTACCGGTCCGCCGAGCGTAACAAGAGAGGGTGCAACGCAGCCGCCACCTGGATCATCCGGATATCAGCTTCGAGATGTGCGAGCGTGCGCGCTATGCGCGGGATCCGGCCTATGACGGGATCCTGTTCATCGCGGTGACCTCGACCCGCATCTATTGCCGCCCGGTCTGCCCGGTGCGCCAGCCGCTGAGCCGCAACGTGCGTTACTTGCCGAGCGCGGCCGCGGCGGAAGCGGCGGGGTTCCGGCCCTGCCTGCGCTGCCGGCCCGAGGCGGCGCCGCACTCGCCGGCGTGGATCGGCGCGCAGGCGACGGTACGCCGCGCCTTGCGGCTGATCGAGGAGGGGGCGCTCGACGGCGACGCGGCGGGCGTCGAGCGGCTTGCCGAACGGCTCGGTATCGGGCCGCGGCATCTCTCGCGCCTGTTCCGCCGCTATCTCCAGACCACGCCGACCGCCGCCGCCCGCACCGCCCGGGTGCAGCGCGCCAAGCGGCTGATCGACGGATCCGGGCTGCCGATGACGGAGATCGCCCACCGCGCCGGCTTCCGAAGCCTGCGCGCGTTCAACGCCACCTTCCAGGCGGTGTACCGCATGCCTCCGAGCGCGCTGCGGCGGGTGCAGCCCTGATGACATCCCGTAAGCCGGAAGACATTGGCTGAAACGGCGGCCTGAGCCCCCAGCGTCTCTCCGCCGGCCGTTCGCCCCGTGGGCGAACGGCGCGGGGTTTGCGGTCAGGCGAGTGCGAGTTCGACCTCGATATTGCCGCGGACGGCCTTGGAGTAAGGGCAGATCAGGTCGGCGGCCTCGATCAGTTCCTGGGCGGTCTCGCGGTCGAGGCCGGGGACGCTGACGTCGAGGCGCGCGCGCAGGAAGAAGCCGTCGGCACCCTGCAGCAGATCGAGCTCGGCATCCACTTCCGGAGTCTCGGGCAGGCGGATCTTGCGCTGGGCGGCAGCGACACCGAGCGCGCCGAGGAAGCAGGCGGACCATGCGGCGGCGAACAGATGTTCCGCGGCCGGATGCGGTGCGGGCAGCGGGAGATCGAGCGTGCCGTCACTGCTGCGCGCGCTACCGTTGCTGCCGCCAACGACGTGGGCGCCACCGGTGAAGAGGATCTTGTCGGTCATGCGTGCTGTCCTTTCGAATGAGTCCAATCGGCTCCGATTAAATCGGATGCGATGTAAATAGCTGCGGTGGCATGGCCCGTCAACCCCCTTCCGATCTTATCGGATACGATCTATATCGGTGGTGCTATCAGGAGAGATGTTTCATGGCCGCCACGAACGACGCGCCGAAGCCCGGTTCAGACGCTCCGACCGACGCCTCGGACAACATGCCGGTGCAGGGCGGAGAGATTCGCAGCCTGTCCAACTTCCTCTGCTTCGCCATTTATTCGGCGAACCTCGCCTTCGGCCGCGCCTACAAGCCCGTGCTGGATCCGATCGGCCTCACCTACACGCAGTATATCGCGCTGGTCGCGCTGGCGCAGGAGGACGGGCAGACGGTCGGCGCGCTCGGCGAGAAACTGTTCCTCGAATCGAACACGCTGACGCCGATCCTCAAGAAGCTCGAAAGCCTCGGCTTTCTCGAACGCCGCCGCGACCCGGCCGACGAACGGCAGGTGCGGATGACCCTCACCGCCGCCGGCCGCCGGCTGCTCGAAACCGATCCGGGCGTTGCCGTCGCGGAGGCGGCGGAGCTCGGCGACGAGCTTGCCGACCTGCAGCGCGCGGTCGCCGACCTGCGTGACAAGCTGCTGCGCGCGGGCAGGAAGGTGGCGTAAGAACGACATCAGTGCGCCATGGCCTTGCGGCTGCCGGTCGTCTGGCCGGTAGGGGCGCGGAACTCCGCCACCGCTTCGCTGTTGCATCGGAGAGGGTTTTCACAACCACAGGCTGGAGCGATGTACGGCGGACGATCCCGATGACGGCTTCTCGGGAAATCGAGCTGAAGCTCGAACTGAGCGAAGCCGGCGCCCGGGCCCTGCGCACAGCCGGCGTGCTGGCGGGCACGGCGCCGAGCACCGCCCGCCAGACCACTATCTATTACGACACGGCCAAGCGTGCGCTCGCCCGGCGCGGCATGACGCTGCGCCTGCGCCGGTCGGGCGGCCGGGTGATCCAGACCATCAAGCAGGCGCGTGGCGATGCGGCCGGGCTGTTCGCGCGCGCCGAATATGAAGAGGATGTCGCCGGGCCCGGGCTCGATTTCGACGCGATCGATCGAACCCCGATCGGCAGCAGCATCGGCGCCAAGCGGCGCGGGAAGCTCGAGCCGGTGGTGACCTCCACCGTCGAGCGAAGCGTGTGGCTGCTCGATCATGCGGGGAGCGCGCTCGAGGTCAATCTCGACGAGGGCATCATCGTGGCGGGCGGCACCGAGCAGCCACTGAGGGAGCTCGAGATCGAGCTGAAGCGCGGTGCGCCCGACGCCATCCTAGACCTGGCGCGCGCGATTGCCCGCGACGTCGACATCAGCATCGGCGTGCTCACCAAGGCGGAACGCGGCTTCGCGCTTGCCGCCGGAACGCTCGGCACGGTCAGCAAGGCGGAGCCGATCCTGATCGGTCCCGGCATGACCGTCGCCGAAAGCTTCGCCGCGATCGTCCACGCCTGCCTCAAGCATTTCCGGTTGAACGAGGGGCTGATCGTCGAACGCCGCGACGCCGAGGCACTGCACCAGGCGCGCGTGGCGATGCGGCGGCTGCGATCCGCATTGTCGCTGTTCGCGCCGGCAATCGCCGATCCGGAATTCGCCAGGCTCAGGGAGGAATTGCGCTGGTTCACCGGCACGCTCGGCGACGCCCGCAATCTCGACGTCCTGCTGCAGCGCTTCGCCGACGAAGCGCTCCCGGCCGAGGACGAAGCCGCGCTGACGGCGTCGCGCGACGCTGCCTATGCGCAGGTTCTCGCCGCCTTGGGTTCCGGGCGCGCGCGGACGCTGATGCTCGATCTGGTCGGTTGGATCGAATTGGGGGCCTGGCGGACGGGCGACGCCGCGACCGCGCCGATCCTTTCGTTCGCCCTCGACCGGCTGGAACGGCGCTGGCGCAAGATCAAGAAGGCCGGGCCGCAGCTTAAGACGCTCGACGAGGAGCCGCGCCATCGGCTCCGCATCGAGATCAAGAAGCTGCGCTACGCCCTGGAGTTTCTCGCCGGGCTGTTCGATCCGGACAGCCACAAGGCATTCCTGCACGCAATGGCCAACATGCAGGAGGAGCTTGGCGCGCTCAACGATTTCGCCACCGCGCGCGGGCTGCTCTCCGAGATCCCGGGGATCGCGCCGGAGCGCATTCCCGCGCCCGGCCGCGATGCGGAGCGCAAGCATCTGCGCAAGGCGCAAAAGGCGTTTGCCAACGTACGTGCCGTCGGCCCCTATTGGCGCGAGGCCGTGGCCTCAGGCGCAACGCCGTGACCGGACGCGTGCTGCAGGAATGCCGGTGGCCGGTCCAATGACCGTTCCCGCCAGAGTGCTGCGCCTGGGCCTGTCGCTGTTCGGTCGGCTGGAGCGCTCCCCCGAGGGCGAGGCGCTGCCGCTGCAGGCCGCGGCTTTGCCCTGGCGCCGCGGCGCCAAAGGCGAGACCGAGCTTCTGCTGGTCACCAGCCGAAGTTCGGGCAAGTGGATCCCGCCCAAGGGTTGGCCGATGCGCGGCAAGAGTCTCGCCGAAGCCGCGCAGATCGAGGCCTACGAGGAGGCAGGGGTGCGCGGCCGGATCTCGGACGTTTCCTGCGGCGCTTTCCAGCGCTCGAAGACTCATCGCGCGCTCGGCCCGATCACCTTCCTGATCAAGCTCTACCCGTTGGAGGTCACCGAAGAGCTCAAGACATGGCCCGAGCAGGCGCAGCGCAAACGCCGCTGGTTCGCTCCCGAAGCGGCCGCCGATGCGGTGCAACCGGCCGAGCTCGCCGACCTGCTCCGCAGTTTTCGAGTTCCCCGGCGCTAGCAGCGCCCGCCATACCGACGGCGGCGCGCGGTCAGGTCGTGGCGGTCGCCGGCTGCGGCTCCGCCTGCTGATCGGATCCGCCCGCCGTCTCCGGGATGACTCGATCGAGCAGACGCGCGATCGTGCCGACGAACGGAAGCACGAGCAATGCGCCGGCGATGTTGAACAGGACGTGGGCGTTGGCGAGTTGCTGGCCGACGCCGCCGGCGGTGGCGGCGGCGAAGCGGGCGAGCAGGCCGATCAGAAGCAGGCCGAGCGTCACCGTGACGATGTTGAACAGCAGGTGGAAGACACCCGCCTTGACGGCCGCACGAGACCGCCCGATCGTCGCGATCAGCGTATCGGCGCAGGTTCCGATCTCCGCCCCGAGCATCATCGCGAGCCCGGCGGGAAGGCTGATCAAACCGCCGCCGGCCAGAGTGATCACGATCGCCATCATCGCCGAGGAGGATTGGATTGCGACGGTCACCACCGCCCCGGCAAGCACGCCGAGCAGCGGATTTTCGAGCTGCTTCAGGAAAGCGAGGATGTCCGGATGGTTCTTCAACGGCTCGGCCGCCTCGCCGATCACGTGCAGGCCGAACAGGACGATGCCGAGGCCGAGCAGAATCGACGCATGGCGCTTGACCTTGTCCGAACGCGCGAGGCCCCGCCACAGCAGGCCCGCGGCGAGCAGCACGGGCGCGAACTGATCGACGTTCCAGGCGAAGATCTGGCTGGAGACGGTGGTGCCGATGTTGGCGCCGAGGATCGCCGGCAGGGTTGCGGCGAACGGCACCAGCCCGGCATCGACGATGGTGATCATCAGGATGATCACGACGGACGAGGAATCGAGTGCCACCGTCGCGGCAGTGCCGCTCGCCAGCGCCGCCCCCCGGTTGGACGAGAAACGCTGCAGGAGCCGCTGGAAGCGACTGCCGTGCGCCGCCTTGAGGCTGCCGGCGAGGAGCTCGACGCCGTAGAGGAAGAGGGCGAGGCCGCCGATCATCGAAAGGGCGAGGGCAAGCCAGTCGATCTTGCCGGGGTCACCCGGCGGCTGCGCAAGCGCGGAGGTCGACAGCAGCGCCGCCGCCGCGGCGAAGAGGAAGAGGGCGGATCTGGCGCGAAACGGACCGGCAGGCATGAGCGAGCTCCCGAAGCCCCCCGGTCCCCGCACCCATTGAACACAGCTTGATGACCGTTTGATGATAGGTCCGCAAGCGCACCTGCCGCGACCGCCCGGTTCTACCGGTCGAGTTCGACCAGCCTGGCCGCACGCCAGCGGCTTTCCGGCACCGCCTCCAGCGCCCGCCGGTAGCAGGCACCCATCGGCATCTGCGAGAGACCGGCACCGGCGGAGACTTGCGGCAGGATCGTGCCGGGGTTCCAATTGCCTTCGATAAGGATTGGACCGGCCTCTCCGAGACCGATGTCCCAGCCGACCACCGCATAAGAGGAGCCGAGCCGCGCATGCGCCTCCTGCGCGAGGCGGGTCGCTCCGGCGAGCATGTCCGGCGGCAGCACCCGCTCGAGGTCCTCGCCCGTGGCCGGATGGGCCCGCAGCGCCTGCAGCAATCCGTCAGGGCTCTTGCCGAAAGCATCGCGCAGACGGCCGGCGCAATCTGGCGTCGCGATCAGGCCACCGCGGTTGAAATTGTCGACGGGGGCGGTGCCGCCGCCAAGCCGGACCACCGCCAGCCCGGGCTCGGGCGGACCGTGGCCGTCCAGGAAGGTCATGATCCGTACGGTCGGCAGGGCAGCGGGCGAGATCAAGGCGAGATCGGGATTCGCGGCAATCGCCTGCTGGGCGATGCCGCCCTTGGCGACCACATCCGCGATCCGGGCGGCAAGCGCCGCGTCGTCGACAGCGGCGCCGTCGCTCGTCCACCAGCGGCCGCCATCGCGGCGGACCCGGACGACGCCTCTGCCCTTGGAGCTGAAATTGGGCTTGAGGATCAGATCGCCGGACGCGAGCAGCCGCGCCGTATCGGTCTCAAGGCCAGGCGCGATGGTGAGCGGCGCCGCCAGCCCGTTCGCCGCCGCGAAACGGGCGAACGCGACCTTGTTCTTCAGCAGGCTGGTGCCGAGCGGCAGCGCGCCGGGATTGATCAGCCGATGCATGCCGCGGCGAACGTGCATCGCGACGTAGCGGTCGGGCGCGACCCGGCCCTGGATCAGACGCCATTCGGATCGGGGAATGCCGAATTCGCGCGACTCGCCGCGCCCGTTGCCGAATCGGCCGAGCGCATGCGCCAAAGCCCGGCTGGCGGCGCCGAGATGCCGTTCGAGGCGTTCGAAATAGAAGGACAGAAGGGCGTCCGGATGAGCGCGGCCGGCCGGGGGGATGCGCCGCAGAGTCAGCATTGCGGGCTCGTGCCGCTGCGCTTGTCCAACGCCGCCCGAACGCGGGAGGCGATCGATGAACGCGGGGCGCCGTCGGCACGTGCAGGCGGTGCACGCCGGGGGGACGATTCAGCCACGGCGCTGCGCTTAGCGGAGCTTGCATGTCAGGAATGTGACCGGAAGATCAGCTGCGTCGGCTGATCGGCGCTGGCAGCGGGCGCACTCCCGCGCGGATGCTGCAGCGCAAAAACACGGGAACCAGCCTCCTTCTCCGCCGTTCCCACGCCTGATCCGCACCGCGCCGTCCTGGCGCGTGCGGGCTCGCGTGCCCGTCTCCAGTCTCGTGAAGGAATGCTCTTGAACCGCCTGCCGGACCGCCTGGAAAGCGGTTCTCCCTATCCGCTCGGGGCGACGTTCGACGGCCTCGGCGTCAATTTCGCGGTCTTCTCCGCCCATGCCGACGCGATCGAATTGTGCCTGTTCGATCCCTCGGGCAAGCGCGAGGTCGCGCGGATCGCGCTTCCGGAAGTCACCGACGAGGTGTTCCACGGCTATCTTCCCGAGGCGCGGCCGGGCCTGCTCTACGGCTATCGTGCCCACGGCGCCTACGCGCCCGAACAGGGCCACCGTTTCAATCCGCACAAATTGCTGCTCGATCCCTATACCCGCCGGCTCCACGGCCAGGTGCGCTGGACCGATGCGCTGCACGGCTACCGGGTGCGCTCGCGGAAGGCCGATCTGTCGTTCGACGCGCGCGACAGCGCGGCGGCGACGCCCAAGGGCGTGGTTACCGCCGATGCATTCGACTGGACGGGCGACGTCCGCCCGAACACCCCCTGGTCGAAGACGGTGATCTACGAGGCGCATGTCCGCGGCCTCACCCGGCTGATGGAAGAGGTGCCGCCGGAGGAACGCGGCACGTTTTCGGCACTCGCCCATCCCAAGGTGATCGATCATCTGAAGCGGCTCGGCATCACCGCGCTCGAACTGATGCCGATCCACGCCTTCGTGAAGGACCGCTTCCTGGTCGAGAAGGGGCTCACCAATTATTGGGGCTATAACAGCCTGTCCTTCTTCGCGCCGGAGCCGCTTTACGGCGCGCGCGGCCAAAGCGTCGAGGCGACCCATGACGATCTGAGGATCGCGATCCGCCGGCTGCACGCCGCGGGCATCGAGGTGATCCTCGACGTCGTCTACAATCATACCTGCGAAGGCAGCGAGCTCGGCCAGACGATGAGCTTCCGCGGCCTCGACAACGCCTCCTATTACCGCCTGCAGGCGGACAATCCGCGTTACTGCGTGAACGACACCGGCACCGGCAATACGCTCAATTTCGGCAGCGCCCGGGTGGTCCAGCTCGTCGCGGATTCCCTGCGCTACTGGGCGGAAAGCTTTCGGGTCGACGGCTTCCGCTTCGATCTCGGCGCCACGCTCGGGCGCGATGCGGCCGACGGCGGCTTCGATCCGGGCGCGAGCCTGTTCGACGTGCTGCGCCAGGATCCGGTGCTTGGGCGGCTGAAGCTGATCTCCGAGCCGTGGGACATCGGCCCGGGCGGCTACCAGCTCGGCAATCACCCGCCGGGCTTTGCCGAGTGGAACGACAAATATCGCGATTCCGTCCGCCGCTTCTGGAAGGGCGATGCCGGCCTGCGTCCCGAATTCGCGGCGCGCATTGCGGGATCGGGGGACCTGTTCGACCGCCGCGCGCGCCGGCCCTGGGCGAGCCTCAACTTCCTCGCCAGCCATGACGGCTACACGCTCAACGATCTGGTCAGCTACGAGCAGCGCCACAACGAGGCCAATGGCGAGGATAACAGAGACGGCCACAGCGACAATATGAGCTGCAACTGGGGCGCCGAAGGGGAGACCGGCGATCCGGCAATCCTCGCGGTGCGGGGCCGGGTGCGCCGTTCGATGCTGGTTACGTTGCTCTGCTCGCTCGGCACGCCGATGCTGCTCGCCGGCGACGAATTCGGCCGGACGCAGGGCGGCAACAACAATGCCTATGCCCAGGACAATGAGATCAGCTGGATCGACTGGGCGGCCGCGCGCTCGGAAGAGGGCGAAGCGCTGACCGACTTCGTCGCGCGCCTGATTGCGCTGCGGCGGGATAACGAACTGATCCGCAGCGGGCGCTTCCTCTACGGCCAGGAAGAGGTGGCGGACGGGGTGCCGGACATCGACTGGTTCGACGAGAGCGGCAACCGGCTGAGCCCCGAGGATTGGCAGAATCCGGAAGGGCGCGCGCTGGTGATGCGGCGGGCGCGGCGCACCGATGACGGCGGCATCGAGACGGTGGACCTGCTGGTCAACGGCAGCCACGTGCCGCTGAGCTTCACGCTGGCGGGGCCAGCGCTGCAGCGGCGGCTGATGGTCGACAGCGCCGATCCGACCGGGGCGGAACGCGACCTCGGCGACGGCGAGGCGATCGAGGTCGCCGATCGCGGGGCGGTGGTCGTGGTCGGGTGGAGTCGGGCGTGATCAACGTCCCGGCCCTCGTTCTTCCTCTTCCTTGCTGGGAGGGGAGACATGAATCGAAGAGGGTGAGGCGGCTATGACCTCCTTCTCCCATCCGACGACCTGGGGCGCCACCCTGCTCCCTGACGGGCGGGCGCGCTTTCGCTTGTGGGCTCCCGGCAGTGACGCCGTCTTGCTCGAGATCGAGGGGCGCGATCCGATGCCAATGACGTCCGAGCCGGACGGCTGGTTTGCGCTCGAGGCCCCTGCGGCCCCAGGCACCGCCTACAAATACCGCGTCTCGCCCGATCTCGCCGTGCCCGATCCCGCCTCGCGCGCGCAGGCCGGCGACGTTCATGATCCGAGCCTCGTCGTCGACCCCGCAGCCTATGCCTGGCGCCGCCCCGACTGGACCGGCCGGCCGTGGGAAGAGGTGGTGCTGTACGAACTGCACGCCGGTGTGCTCGGCGGATTCGCAGGCGTTGCCGAGAAGCTCCCGGAGATCGCGGCCCTTGGCGTCACCGCGATCGAGCTGATGCCGATCGGCGATTTCTCCGGCACCCGCAACTGGGGCTATGACGGGGTGCTTCCCTATGCCCCCGATGCGGCGCTCGGCACGCCGGACGAATTGAAGGCGCTGGTCGACCGTGCCCACGAACTCGGGCTGATGGTGTTCCTGGACGTCGTCTACAATCATTTCGGGCCCGACGGGAATTATCTCGGCGCCTACGCGCCCGCCTTCTTCCGCGAGGACGTGCACACGCCTTGGGGCGGGGCGATCGACGTGCGGCAGCAGGCGGTCGCCCGCTATTTCATCGACAATGCGCTGATGTGGCTGAACGAATATCGTTTCGACGGCCTGCGCTTCGACGCGGTCCACGCGATCGGCGACTCCGATTTCCTCGACCGCATGGCGGCGGAGATTCGCGCGGGCGTCGAGCCGGGGCGGCACGTCCATCTGGTGCTGGAGAATGAGGGCAACGACGCCGCGCGCCTGGGGCCCGGGGGCTATGACGCGCAGTGGAATGACGACTTCCACAACGTCCTCCATGTCCTGCTGACCGGCGAGCGCGACGCTTATTACGCCCATTTCGCCGAGCGCCCCGCGGAGCGGCTTGCGCGCTGCCTGGCCGAGGGCTTCGTCTACCAAGGCGAGGATTTCGACGGCCACGCCCGCGGCGTGCCGTCGGGCCATCTGCCGCCGACGCGGTTCGTGCCGTTCCTCCAAAATCACGACCAGGTCGGCAATCGCGCGCTCGGCGAGCGGCTGACCCTGCTGACCGACCCTGCCAGGCTCCGCGCCGCGACCGGGCTGCTGCTGCTGGCGCCGCAGATACCGTTGCTGTTCATGGGCGACGAATTGGGATCGGAGAGCCCGTTCCTGTTCTTCACCGATTTCCACGACGAACTCGCCGACGCGGTGCGCGAGGGACGGCGCAGGGAATTCGCCAAATTCCCGGCCTTTGCCGATCCCGAGGCGCGGGCGAAGATTCCGGATCCGAACGCGCGCTCGACGTTCGAGGGGTCGCGGCCCCAGCCCGGGCCGGGCTCGGAGGCGTGGCGGGCCTTGTACACCGAATTGCTGGCGCTGCGGCGGGCGCGGATCGTGCCGGGGCTTGCGGAGGCGCGCAGCGAGGGTGCGGAAGCGATCGGCGAAAAGGCGGTGGTGGCGCGCTGGCGGCTCGGGACCGGGCGGCTGACCGTGGCGTTGAATTTGGGTGATCAGACAGCGGCGCTGGCCGCGCCCGAGGCGGCGCCGTTGACGGTGATCGGAGAGGCCCCTGGCGAGGGGCTGCTCCCGGGAGCCTCCTTCGCGGCGTGGCTGGAGGACGTGCGATGATGGGCGTCTTCACGCCGTCGAGCGGTTTCGGCCGCAACCCACCCCTTTCCCCGCCCTTGAACGGGAGGGGCGGTTGATAGATCGGAAATTCGCGCAATGACTGACCAGGCTCTCCATGCCCTTGCCGATGCGGCCGGGCTGATCGTCGAGTGGGAGGATGCGGACGGGAATCCGCAGACCGTGTCCGATGCCAATCTGCGGACCATCCTCACCGCGCTCGGCCACCCCTGCGCGACCCCAGCCGATTGCAAGGCTGCGGCCGAGGCGCTTGCGCAGGCGCATGCGGCCAATTTCGTCACCGCCGATCTCGGCACGCCGGTGAGGCTCCCGGGCGTTCACGGCAAGGTGCGGATGCGGCTCGAGAGCGGGGAGACGATCGAGCATGATCTCGGCCCCGACGGACTGCTGCCGGCGATCGACGTGGCCGGTTATCACGGGATCGAGCATCATCACGGATCGCTGGTCGTCGCGGTCGCGCCGCAGCGCTGCGCGCCGATGCCGGCGGGCGAGGGCGGGCGGCGTCCCTGGGGCGCGTCGGTGCAGATCTATGCGCTGCGCGGCGAGCATCCGACCGCGTTCGGCGATTTCGGCGCGCTCGCCGAATTCGGCTGGGCAGCGGCCGAGCGCGGCATGGATGCGCTGGCGATCAGCCCGGTCCACGCGCTCTTCACCGCCGATCCGGGGCGCTACAGCCCCTATTCGCCGTCGAGCCGCGAATATCTCAACCCGCTGTTCATCGATCCGGCGCTGATCGGCATCGAGCATGATTGCGGCGGCCCCGGAACGGGCGACCTCATCGATTGGCAGCAGGCGTGGCCGTGCCGGATGCAGGCGCTGCGCCGCTTCCACGACGATTTCTTCGCCGATCCCGATCGGGATGAGAGCCATTTCAACGCTTTCGCAGAAATAGGCGGCGAGCGCCTCCGCCAGCATGCCGTGTTCGAGGCGCTGCAGGGCTTCTTCTTCCGCACTCAGGGCGCCGGCGGCTGGCAGGCCTGGCCGGCCGATTATCGGGATCCGCACGGTGAGGCGGTGGCCAAATTCGCCAAGGCCAATGCCGACGAGATCCGCTTCCACATCTTCCTGCAATGGCTCGCCGACGCATCGCTCGGCGGCGCCCACGGCATCGCCCGCGCGCGCGGCATGGCGGTGGGCCTCGTCGCCGATCTCGCGGTCGGGCTCGATCCCGGCGGCAGCCATGCCTGGAGCCGCCGCGGCGAATTGCTGACCGGGCTCGGCATCGGCGCGCCGCCCGACGCGTTCCAGGCCGCCGGCCAGAATTGGGGGCTGACCAGCTTCTCGCCGGAGGGCCTGCGCCGGACCGGCTTCGCGCCGTTCATCCGGATGCTGCGTGCGGCGATGCGCCACGCGGGCGCGATCCGCATCGATCACGCGCTCGGCCTTCGGCGGCTGTGGCTGGTTCCCGAAGGCGCCTCGCCGATGGACGGCGCCTATCTCAAGATGCCGGAGCAGGATCTGCTGCGGCTGATCGCGCTGGAATCGCAGCGCGCCGGGGTGGCGGTGATCGGCGAGGATCTCGGCGTCGTCCCGCCGGGCTTCCGCGACGCGATCGCGGCACGCGGCATCTACGGCATGCGGGTGCTGCCGTTCGAGCGCAACGAAGACGGCGAGTTCCGGCCGAATGCAGACTGGGGCGCGGGCGCGGTGGCAATGACCAGCACCCACGATCTCGTGCCGATCGCCGGCTGGTGGCGCGAACGCGATCTCGACTGGCGCGAGAAGCTGACCGGCGCCGACATGGCCGATGCGCGCAGTGCGCGCGCCGAAGAACGGGCTGGGCTGTGGGGGGCCTTCGTCGACGCCGGAATCGTCACCGGCAAAGCGCCGGCCGGCGACGACCCGGAGCCGGCACTCGATGCCGCGCTGGCCTTCACCGCTTCCGCGCCATGCGATCTTGCGCTGTTTCCGGCGGAAGATCTGTTCGGCATCGACGAGGCGCCGAACCTTCCCGGCACGATCGACGAGCATCCCAATTGGCGCCGCCGTCTCCCGGGCACCGGCGAGGCCTTGCTCTCCGATCCCGCCAATGTTCGGCGGATCGAGCGGATCAACCAGGCGAGGGCCAAGTGACGCCGCGCGCCACCTACCGGATCCAGTTCCACAAGGATTTTCCGTTCTCGGCCGCCCTGCCGCTGGTCGACTATCTCGCCGACCTCGGCATCAGCCACCTTTATGCGTCGCCGATCGCCACTGCGCGGGCCGGCTCGACCCACGGCTACGACGTCGTCGATCCGACGACGATCAATCCGGAGCTTGGCGGCGAGGCGGATTTCCGCGCGCTGGCGGCGGCGTTGCGCGCGCGCGGGCTCGGCATCATCCTCGACATCGTGCCCAACCACATGGCCGTCGGCGGCGCCGACAATGAATGGTGGCTCGACGTGCTCGAGAAAGGTGCCCAGAGCCCCTATGCGCGCTATTTCGACATCGACTGGGCGCCGGCCGATCGCGAGCTCGAAGGCAAGGTGCTCGCGCCCTTCCTCGGCGCGCCCTATGACGAGGTGCTCGCCAGCGGGGATCTCGTGCTCGACTACGAGCCGGACAAAAGGCGTCTTTCGGTGCTCGCTTACGGCACCCACCGTTTCCCGATCCGCCGCGACGATTATCCGGCCCTGCTCGCCGAAGCCGGATCAGAGCGGCTCAACGATGCCGCCGCGGAGGAATTGAAGACACTGTATGACGGGACCCGCGACGCCGGGCGCGAGCGGCTCCATGCCCTGCTCGATCGCCAGCTTCACCGGCTCGCCTGGTGGCGGGTGGCCGGCGACGAGATCAACTGGCGCCGATTCTTCGAGATCACCGAGCTCGCCGGCCTCCGCGTCGAGGATCCGGCGGTGTTCGACGCCGTCCATGCGCTACCGCTGCGGCTCTATGGCGAAGGACTCATAGACGGAGTCCGCGTCGACCATGTCGACGGGCTCGCCGACCCGACCGATTATTGCCGCCGCCTGCGCGCCGCGCTCGACGTGGCTGCAGCCTCGCGCCTGCCCGAGGCGCCGGGCGGGCCCGCTTATCTGGTGGTCGAGAAGATCCTCGCCGAGGGTGAACGGCTGCCGCCTGAATGGGGCACCGACGGCACCAGCGGCTATGATTATATGAACGAAGCCGCGGCCCTGCTCCATGATCCCGCGGGCGAGGCGCCGCTGTCGGATTTCTGGGCGGAGCTCAGCGGCCGGCCGCGCGACTTCGCCGAGGAGGAGAAGGCCGCGCGGCTGGAAATCCTCAGCCGCAGCTTCTCGGGCCAGCTCGAGGCCGCGGTCGCCGCCTTCCACGCGCTCGCCCGATCCGACGTTTCCACCCGCGACGTCTCTGCCGGCGCGCTCCGCCGCGGACTGACCGCTCTGCTGTCGGTGTTCCCGGCCTATCGCACCTATGGCACCGGCGACGGCGCAGTGGAAACGGACGCACCGATCCGCGCGGACGCCGCTGCGCGCGCCAAAGCGGAGATCGGACCGGCCGAAGCGCCGTTGATCGACCGCGTCGTCGGCTGGCTCGCCGGCGAGGGGCCCGGCGACCTCGCCTTGCGTCGCGACGCAGTGCGGCGGTTTCAGCAGCTCTCCGCGCCGGTGTCGGCCAAGGCGGTCGAGGACACCGCTTTCTACCGCTACGGCCGATTGCTCTCGCGCACCGACGTCGGATTCGATCCGGGCCGCTTCGCCGCGACACCGGAGCATTTCGCCCGGGCGTCAGTCGAGCGCCTCGAAACCTTCCCGCACGCTCTGCTCGCTACCGCGACCCACGACCACAAGCGCGGCGAGGACGTCCGCGCGAGGCTCGCCGTGTTGAGCGAGTTGCCCGAGCGCTGGATCGAGACGGCGCGGCGCTGGCTCGCTCGCGTGCCCGACGGGATCGACGCGGGCGACGCCTATCCGCTGTTCCAGACTCTGGTCGGTGCCTGGCCGCTGGCGGGAGGCACGGACGATTTCGGCGCGCGGGTTGCGGCCTGGCAGACCAAGGCGCTGCGCGAGGCCAAGCTGCGGTCGTCTTGGACGCATCCGGACGAGGTCTATGAGCAGAGGTGCGAGGCCTTCGCCCGCGATCTGCTGGCGGGCGGCTTCGTTGCCGAGCTCGAGTCCTTCGTCGGCGAGATCGCGGCGGCGGGGGCGGTCAACGCGATCACCCAGGCGGTCCTGCGCTGCACCGTTCCCGGGGTGCCCGATTGCTATCAGGGCACCGAATTCTGGGATTTCAGCCTAGTCGATCCCGACAATCGCCGGCCGGTCGGTTTCGCGGCGCGGATCGAAGCGCTGGCAGAGGGCGCGGACGATTGGCGTTCGGGCGCGGTGAAGCAGAAGGCGATCGCCGAGGCGCTGGCGCTGCGGCGGGAGAAGCCGCAGCTGTTCGCGCAAGGGCGGTTCGAGCGCATCGCAGTGACCGGGCCGCGGGCGGACCACGTCTTCGCGTTCCTGCGGACGCACGGCGAGGATCGCTTGCTGGTGACGGTGCCGCTTCATGTCGGCGCGGCGCTGCACGGTCTCGACGCGCCTGTCTTCCCGGCGCAATATTGGGACGATACGCAGATTGTCGTTCCCGGCGGGGAGGTGCTTGAGGCGGCGGAGCTGTTCGGGGAAAGGTCTTATGCCTTGCGCCGGGTCTAGTTCGCGTCCCGTCCTCAGCCTCATCGAGGGGCAGGACCGTCACCTGGAGAGGACGCGTCGAAAGGATGGACAGGGACGGACGCGGACGCCATGCGCTCGTGCCGTAAGCGTAACGAAAGGGTAATCCATTGACGATCAGAGACGTCGCCACCCGGCCCTATGCCGACCAGAAGCCGGGCACGTCGGGCCTGCGCAAGAAGGTGCGCGTGTTCCAGCAGGAGAATTACGCGGCGAACTTCATCCAGTCGGTGTTCGACGTGATCGACGGCCGCGACATCCTCGTGATCGGCGGCGACGGGCGCTATTTCAATCGCGAGGTGATCCAGATCGCGATCCGCATGGCGGCGGCGAACGGCTTCGCCAGAGTGGTCGTCGGCCGCGGCGGCATCCTTTCGACGCCCGCCGCAAGCCACGTCATCCGGCTGCGCAAGGCGACCGGCGGGCTGATCCTCTCAGCAAGCCACAATCCGGGCGGGCCCGACGAGGATTTCGGGATCAAATATAACGGCACCAATGGCGGCCCGGCGACCGAGAAAGTCACCGACGCGATCTACGCGCGGACCAAGGAAATCGACCGCTATCGCGTCGTCGATGCCGACGAGATCGATCTGGACACGATCGGCGAGACGCACGTCGGCGACATGGCGGTGGAGGTGATCGACTCCGTCGCCGATTATGCCGACCTGATGGAGAGCCTGTTCGATTTCGCCGCGATCCGGGCGATGATCGCCGGCGGCTTCACCTTGAGCTTCGACGCGATGCATGCGGTCACCGGGCCTTATGCGACCGAGATCCTCGAGCGGCGGCTGGGTGCCGCGGCGGGCACGGTTCAGAATGGCGTGCCGCTGCGCGATTTCGGCGGCCACCATCCCGATCCCAACCTCGTCCACGCCCACGAGCTCTACGAACGCATGATGGGCGAGGCGGCACCCGATTTCGGCGCCGCATCGGACGGCGACGGCGATCGCAACCTGATCATCGGCCGCGGCATCTTCGTCTCGCCCTCGGACTCGCTCGCCGTGCTTGCCGCCAATGCCCATCTCGCTCCGGCCTACTCGGCGGGCCTCGCCGGCATCGCCCGCTCGATGCCGACCAGCCAGGCCGCCGATCGGGTCGCCGAGGCGCTCGGCATCGGCCTTTTCGAGACGCCGACCGGCTGGAAGTTCTTCGGCAACCTGCTCGATGCCGGGCTGGTGACGATCTGCGGCGAGGAGAGCGCCGGCACCGGATCCAACCACGTCCGCGAGAAAGACGGCGTCTGGGCGGTGCTGCTGTGGCTGAACATCCTCGCCAGCCGCAAGCAGAGCGTTGCCGAAATCCTGACGGAACATTGGGCGCGGTTCGGGCGCAATTATTATGCCCGCCACGATTACGAGGCGCTGCCGGTCGACAAGGCGGACGCGGTGGTCGGCGGTCTGCGCGACAAGCTCGACCGGCTGGCCGGGATCGAGGTCAATGGCCTGCGAATCGCCAGCGCCGACGATTTCTCCTACCTCGATCAGACCGATCAGTCGCTCAGCCGGCACCAGGGCCTGCGGGTGCTGTTCGACGACGGCTCGCGGATCGTCTTCCGCCTCTCCGGGACCGGCACCGAGGGTGCGACGTTGCGCGTCTATCTGGAGCGCTATGAGCCGGCCGGCGGCGATCTTGGTCTTGCGGTCGGCGATGCGCTGAAGCCGCTGATCGATGCGGCGGAAGCGCTTGCCGGGATCAAGGTGCATACCGGGCGGGAGCGGCCGGACGTGATTACGTGAGGGAATTCAATCACGCCCCTTCCCTTCAGGGGGAGGGGCTTCTCTTTTGGCGGGACGGTGCCGATCGTCCTCTCCCCCTTACCGTCCGCCTACGCAGAAACGCGGCGTTGCAGGGGCGTAACGGCGGCCCTAACCTGCATCTCTTTTCCCGGGGTGGGGTAGCATGGCGTATAATGATTTCGGCTCGGGCGCGCCGGGGGGCGTTGCACGGGCGATGACCGCGAGCCAGCTCGCTTTGCCGTCGCAGGACGAAGATGTCGCGGCGCTGCGGCGGCTGATCGTCAACAAGCTCGCTTATTCGGTCGGCAAGGATCCGATCGCGGCGCGCGCGCATGACTGGTTCCTGGCGACCGCGCTGGCGGTCCGGGACCGGGTGATCGAGCGGTGGATGACCTCCACCCGCGCCACCAAGGCCGAGAAGAAGAAGCGGGTCTATTATCTCAGCCTCGAATTCCTGATCGGCCGTTCGCTGGTCGACAGCCTCCACAATCTCGGTCTCACCGAGACGATGCGCACCGCCCTTGGCGAGCTCGGCGTCGATCTGGAGGCGCTTCGTGGGCTCGAGCCCGATCCGGCGCTCGGCAACGGCGGACTCGGCCGGCTCGCCGCCTGCTACATGGAATCGATGGCGAGCCTCGCCGTCCCGGCGCACGGCTACGGAATCCGTTACGAGAACGGCCTGTTCCGGCAGGTGATCAAGGACGGCGAGCAGCAGGAATTCCCCGACACCTGGCTCGAGCACCGCAATCCCTGGGAGTTCGAGCGGCCCGAAGTCGCCTATCCGATCGGTTTCGGCGGCAGCGTCGAGGCGCTTGCCGGCAATGGCGGACATGCGGCGATCTGGCGCCCGGCCGAGACGGTCGACGCGATCGCCTTCGACACGCCGGTGGTCGGCTGGCGCGGACGCCACGTCAACACCCTGCGCCTGTGGTCGGCGCGCGCACCCGATCCGCTGCGGCTCGATACGTTCAACCGCGGCGACCATCTCGGCGCACTCGCGGCCCGCGGCCGTGCCGAAGCGATTACCCAGGTGCTCTACCCGTCCGACGAGAGCGAGGCGGGGCAGGAGCTGCGCCTCCGCCAGGAATATTTCTTCGCGTCCGCCTCGATCCAGGATCTGCTCCGCCGGCACCTCGAAACGGCGCCGCTGGAAACGCTGCCCGATTGCGTCGCGATCCAGCTCAACGACACCCATCCGGCAATCGGTGTCGCCGAGATGATGCGGCTGCTGGTCGACGTCCACCAGGTCGAGTGGGAGAAGGCCTGGGCGCTGACCCAGGGCGTGTTCTCCTACACCAACCACACCTTGCTTCCGGAAGCGCTCGAGACCTGGCCGGTGCCGCTGATGGAGCGGCTGCTGCCGCGCCACATGCAGATCATCTATCTGATCAATGCGCTCCACCTCGATCGTCTCGCAGAAGGCGGCAAGACCGATCCGGCCCTGCTCGCCACCGTCTCGCTGATCGACGAGCACGGCCCGCGCCGGGTGCGGATGGGGCCGCTGAGCTTCCTCGGCTCGCACAAGGTGAACGGGGTATCGGCGCTTCACACCGAGTTGATGAAGGAGACGGTCTTCCGCGATTTCCACGCGCTCTATCCGGATCGGATCGTCAACAAGACCAACGGAATCACCTTCCGCCGTTGGCTGCACGAAGCCAATCCCGGCCTCACGCGCCTGCTCGTCGAGGTCGCCGGCGAAAGCGTGCTCGACAAGGCGGAAGGCCTGGAGATGCTGGCGGCGCACAGCGGCGACAGCGCGCTCCACGAACGCCTCGCCCGGGTGCGCCGCGCGAACAAGGAAGTGCTCGGCGGGATCATCGAGGAGCGCACCGGCATACGCGTCGATCCGGACGCGATGTTCGACGTCCAGATCAAGCGCATCCACGAATATAAGCGCCAGCTGCTCAACATCCTGGAGACGGTGGCGCTGTACGCCGCGATGCGCGCCCATCCGACCAGCGACTGGACGCCGCGGGTCAAGATCTTCGCCGGCAAGGCGGCGGCGAGCTACCATCGCGCCAAGCTGATCATCAAATTGATCAATGACGTCGCCGCGGTGGTGAACGCCGATGCGACCCTGCGCGGACGGCTGAAGGTCGCCTTCCTGCCCAATTACAATGTCAGCCTGGCCGAGCGGATCATTCCGGCCTCCGATCTTTCGGAGCAGATCTCGACCGCCGGCATGGAAGCCTCTGGCACCGGCAACATGAAGCTGGCGCTGAACGGGGCGCTGACCATCGGCACGCTCGACGGCGCCAATGTCGAGATCCTCGAGCGGGTCGGCGCCGACAATATCTTCATCTTCGGCATGACCGCCGCGGAAGTGGAGGCGCGCCGCGCCGCCGGGATCGACATGGCCGAGACGATCGCCGCCTCGCCGATGCTCGCCCAGGCGCTGGAGGAGCTGCGCTCCGGCCGCTTCTCGCCGGGCGAGCCGGACCGCTACCGCAGTCTCGTCGACGATCTCACCCACCGCGACTATTTTCTGGTCTCGGCCGATTTCGACGCCTACGCCTCCGCCCAGGCCGAGGTCGCGCAACGCTGGCGCGATCCCGCCGCCTGGTGGAGAAGCGCCCTGTTGAACATTGGCGGGGTCAGTTGGTTCTCCTCGGATCGGGCAGTCCGGGAATATGCGGAGGACATCTGGAACGTACCGCTAGCAAGGTAGGAAAAGCGCCGGCGAGCTGGCGCGCCTCCGACGCTGAGGTGGCTGCGGTCGCCGCCGCGCGCCACGCCGATCCGTTCGCGATCCTGGGCCCCCACCGCCAGGAAGGCGCCACAGTGGTCCGCGCGTTCGTGCCGGGTGCCGAACGGCTGGAGCTGATCGACGTGACGGGCAAGGCCTTCGCCGAGATCGCGCGTACCCATGACGACGGCTTCTTCGAAGGGCTGATCGAGGGGGACCTTCCGGCCTACCGGCTACGCGCGACGCGCGGCACGGAAAGCTGGGAGCAGGGCGATGCCTATCGCTTCGGTCCGGTGCTCGGCCCGCTCGACGACCATCTGATGGGCGAGGGCGCGCACCGGCGCCTGTGGGACAAATTGGGTGCCCACCCGATCACCCACGAAGGCGCGGACGGTGTCGCCTTTGCCGTTTGGGCGCCGAATGCGCGCCGCGTCGCCGTGGTCGGGGATTTCAACCGCTGGGACGGGCGCCGCCATCCGATGCGCAAGCGTGTCGACAGCGGCGTCTGGGAGATCTTCATTCCCGAGCTCGGCGAGGGCGAGGGCTATAAATACGAGATCATCGGCCCCGGCGGGGAATTGCTGCCGCTCAAGGCCGATCCGGTCGGCTTCGGCTCGGAACTGCGCCCGGGTACCGCGTCGGTGGTCGAGCGGATCGACACTCTGCCCGAGGTTCGCGCCGGCTATTCGGCCGCCGGCGACCTTCGCCGTCAGCCGATGTCGATCTACGAAGTCCATCTCGGATCCTGGCAGCGCCGGCCCGACGGCCGCTTCAATTCCTATGACGACATCGCCGACCGGCTGATCCCGTACGTCGCGGAAATGGGCTTCACCCATATCGAGTTGCTGCCGATCTCGGAGCATCCGCTCGACGACAGTTGGGGCTATCAGCCGATCGGTATGTTCGCCCCGAGCCGCCGCTTCGGCGAGCCGGCCGGCTTCGCGCGGCTGGTCCAGCGGGCGCACGAAGCCGGCATCGGCGTGCTGCTCGATTGGGTTCCGGCCCACTTTCCGTGCGACGTCCATGGCCTGTCGCGTTTCGACGGAACCCACCTGTACGAGCATCCCGATCCGCGGCGCGGCTTCCATCCCGACTGGGGCACTGCCATCTACGATTTCGGCCGGCGCGAGGTGGTCAATTACCTGATCGCCAATGCGCTCTATTGGCTCGAGATATTCGGCATCGACGGCCTCCGCGTCGATGCGGTCGCCTCGATGCTCTACCTCGATTATTCGCGCGAGGCCGGGCAGTGGATCCCCAATTCCGAGGGCGGACGCGAGAATCGGGAGGCGGAGAGCTTCCTGCGCGAACTGAACACGATCCTCTACGGCGCCTTTCCCGACCGCTTCACCGTCGCCGAGGAATCGACCGCCTGGCCCGGAGTCTCCGCGCCCGTCCATGGCGGCGGCCTGGGCTTCGGCTTCAAGTGGAACATGGGTTGGATGAACGACACGCTGGATTACATGGCGCGCGAGCCGGTCCATCGCCGCTTCCACCATCACCAGCTCACCTTCGGCCTGCATTATGCCTTTTCGGAGAATTTCATCCTGCCGCTCAGCCACGACGAGGTCGTGCACGGCAAAAAGTCGATCGTCGGCAGGATGCCCGGCGACCTCTGGCAGAAATTCGCCAATGCCCGGGCTTATTACGGATTCATGTGGGGCCATCCCGGCAAGAAATTGCTGTTCATGGGCCAGGAATTCGGACAGTTGAAGGAGTGGGCCTTCGGCACCGAGCTCGACTGGCACGTGCTCGCCGACCCGCTTCATTCCGGCCTCAAGAATGCGGTTGCCGCACTGAATCGGCTGCACCGAACCGAGCCGGCGCTCCACCGCCGCGATGCCGATCCGGAAGGCTTCCGCTGGATCGTTGCCGACGATGCCGACCAGTCCGTAATCGCTTGGCTTCGCTTCGGCGACGAAGGCGATGCGCCCGTGGCGGTGATCAGCAACATGACTCCGGTACCCCGTCCCGGCTACCGGATCGGCCTGCCGACGGCAGGACGCTGGATCGAGATCTTCAATTCCGACGCGCACGAATATGGCGGCAGCGGGATTGGAAATCTTGGCGCGGTTGATGCAACCGAGCAGCCGGCGCACGGTTTTCCTGCTTCGGTGGAGCTTGTCCTTCCACCGCTTTCCACCCTGTATCTGAAGCTGGGAGAGTGAATGAAACCAGCAAGACGGTGGTCAGTTACACATCCGTAACAAGGGAGAGGATGCATGCCGCCGAAAACACAGCCCCATGGGCCCTATGCCCGGCACGCCATGGCCTATGTGCTGGCCGGCGGGCGCGGCAGCCGGCTTATGGAGCTGACAGACCGGCGCGCCAAGCCGGCCGTCTATTTCGGCGGAAAGACCAGGATCATCGACTTCGCGCTGTCGAACGCGCTCAATTCGGGGATCCGGCGGATCGCGGTGGCAACCCAGTACAAGGCGCACAGCCTGATCAGCCACCTGCAGCGCGGCTGGTCCTTCTTCCGCTCTGAACGCAACGAAAGCTTCGACATTCTGCCGGCGAGCCAGCGCGTGTCGGAAGAGCTCTGGTATCTCGGCACCGCCGATGCGGTGTACCAGAATATCGACATCATCGCGTCCTACATGCCGCAGTACATCGTCATCCTGGCAGGCGATCACGTCTACAAGATGGATTACGAGATCATGCTCTGCGAGCATGCAGAGAGCGGCGCCGACGTCACCGTCGGCTGCATCGAGGTGCCGCGGATGGAGGCAACCGCCTTCGGCGTGATGCATGTCGACGACAACGACAAGATCATCGAATTCCACGAGAAACCCAAAGACCCGCCGGCGATGCCGGGCCATCCTGATCTCGCGCTGGCGTCGATGGGTATCTACGTGTTCGACACCAAATTGCTGTTCGAGGTTCTGCAGGAGGATGCCGAGGATCCGAATTCCAGCCGTGATTTCGGCAAGGACATCATCCCCAAGCTGGTCAAGAAGGGCACCGCCCACGCCCATCTGTTCGGCCGATCGGCCCTGCGATCGACCCCGGATGCGCCGAGCTACTGGCGCGATGTCGGCACGCTCGACGCCTATTTCCAGGCCAATATCGACCTCACCTCGATTACGCCCGATCTCGACCTCTACGATCATAGCTGGCCGATCTGGACGCACAGCGAGATGGTCGCGCCGGCCAAGTTCGTCCACGACATGGAAGGGCGCCGCGGCGAGGCGATCTCGTCGCTCGTTTCCGGAGACTGCATCGTGTCCGGCGCGCGCCTTTCGAACAGCCTGCTGTTCACTGGAGTCCGAGTGAATTCGTTCACGACGATCGACCGCGCGGTGATCCTGCCGCGGGTCAATGTCGGACGGCATGCTCGGCTCAAGAACGTGATCGTCGATCGCGGAGTCACCATACCGGAAGGCCTGGTGGTCGGCGAGGATCCGGTGCTCGACGCGCAGCGCTTCCGCCGCACCGACGCGGGCGTGTGCCTGATCACCCAGCCGATGCTCGATGCCCTGAAGTAATGGCGCGCCTCCAGGTCCTGTCGGTCGCGTCCGAAGTCTATCCGCTGATCAAGACCGGCGGCCTCGCCGACGTTGCCGGCGCGCTGCCGGCCGCACTCGCCGCCGAGGGCATATCGATGCGCACCCTCGTGCCCGGCTATCCGGCGGTGACCGCCGCGCTGAAGCGCGCACAGGCGGTGCACGCCTTCGACGATCTGTTCGGCGGCCCGGCGCGGCTGCTTGCCGGCAAGGCGGCGGGGCTCGACTTGCTGGTGATCGATGCCCCGCACCTCTACGCGCGGCCGGGCAATCCTTATCTGGAGCCGGACGGGCAGGATTGGCCGGACAATGCCTTTCGCTTCGCAGGGCTGGCGCGGGTCGCGGCGGCGCTCGGCCGCGGATTGCTGCCGAATTATGCGCCGGGGGTGATCCATTGCCATGATTGGCAGGCGGGGCTCACGCCCGCCTACTTCGCCTTCGGCGAAGGGCCGAGCGTGCCGACCGTGATGACGGTGCACAATCTCGCCTTCCAGGGGGCGTTCCCGGCCGATCTGCTCGGCGCTTTGGGCCTGCCGCCGCGCGCGTTCACCGTCGACGGTGTCGAATATCACGGCCAGATCGGCTTTCTGAAGGCGGGGCTGCAGCTTGCCGACCGGATCACGACCGTGTCGCCGACCTATGCCAACGAAATCTGTTCGGACGAATTCGGCATGGGCTTGCAGGGTCTGCTGCGCGGCCGGGCCGAGCGGTTGCAGGGGATCTTGAACGGCATCGACACCGATGTCTGGAATCCGGGCGCCGATCCGCTGATCGCCGCGCCCTACAGTGCCGCCGATCCGGGCGCGCGCGCCGCGGACAAGGCGGCGCTGCAGGCCGAGATGGGACTGGCGGGAAGCCCGGACACATTGCTGTTCGCGGTGATCTCGCGGCTCGGCTGGCAGAAGGGCCTCGATCTGCTGCTCGATGCGCTGCCCCTGCTGATCGCCGAAGGGGCGCAGCTGGCCTTGCTCGGCTCCGGCGACGCGGCGCTGGAAGCGGGCTTCCGGGCCGCCGCCGACGCGCACCCGGGGCAGATCGCCTGCCGCATCGGCTATGACGAGGGGCTCGCCCATCGCATCCAGGCCGGCGCCGACGCCTTGCTCGTGCCCTCGCGATTCGAGCCGTGCGGGCTGACTCAATTGTGCGCGCTGCGCTACGGCGCGGTGCCGGTGGTCGCGCGCGTCGGCGGGCTCGCCGACACGGTGATCGACGCCAGTCCGGTGGCGCTTGCCGCGGAGGCTGCCACGGGGGTCATGTTCTCGCCGGTGAACCAGACGATGTTCGAAGGCGCGCTGCGCCGCACCGCCGCGCTCTACCGGCAGCCTGAAATCTGGGCGCGGCTGCAGCGCAACGGCATGGCCACCGACGTCTCGTGGCACGGGCCGGCACAGGATTATGCGCGGCTGTACCGCAGTCTGATTCCGGCCGCCGCTCCCGCGAGGCCGCGCGGCCGGGCATGACGCGCGCGGCGGGGGAGGGGAGTCCCGAGCCGCTCGGCATCATGCCGGATGGCGACGGGGTGAACGTCGCGATCTTCTCGGCGCATGCGGAAGGTATTGAATTCTGCCTGTTCGATGCGGATGGGCGCGTGGAGGTCGAGCGTGTGCGCTTGCCGGCGCGAACCGGCGATGTCTGGCACGGGCATGTCGCCAGTGTCGGAGCGGGCGCGCGTTACGGTTTGCGGGCGCACGGGCCCTATGCGCCCGAGCAGGGACATCGGTTCAATCCGGCGAAACTGCTCGTCGATCCGCATGCGCTGGTGCTCGATCGCGCGTTTCGGCTGCATCCGAGCATGTTCGGGCATGATGCGGCCGGTGGGCCGAGCGCAGAGGACAGCGCGCCTTTCATGCCGAAAGGAGTCGTCACCGATCCCTTTGACCCGTTCGGGCTGAGCTTGTCGAAGCCCTCCCTTATCGCCGCGGCCGAGAGGAAGCAGAGGGCTTCGACAGGCTCAGCCCAAACGGACTTCTCCGGGGCTCAGGCTGATTATGCGCGCTCCCGCCTGTCCGTACCCTGGTCCGAGACCATCCTCTACGAACTCCATGTGCGCGGTTTCACCATGCGGCATGGTGACGTTCCATCCGAACTGCGCGGCACCTTTGCCGGCCTCGCGCATCCGGCGGCGGTCGCGCATCTCGTCCGGCTGGGAGTTACCAGCGTCGAGATCCTGCCTGCCGCGGCGTGGATCGACGAGCGCCATCTCGGCCCGCTCGGTCTCACCAATTACTGGGGCTACAACCCCGTCGCCTTTCTCGCCCCCGATCCGCGGCTCGCGCCCGGCGGATGGCCGGAAATCCGGGCTGCGGTGGCGGCGCTTGCCGAGGCCGGGATCGAGACGATCGTCGACGTGGTGTACAATCACAGCGGCGAGGGCGACGCGCTCGGCCCGACCCTGTCGCTGCGTGGTCTCGACAACGCCACCTATTACCGGCTGCGCTCCGAGGATCCGGCCGCCTATGTCGACGACAGCGGCACCGGCAACACGCTCGCGCTTGATCGCGCGCCGGTGGTGCGGCTGGTGATGGACGCGCTGCGCTGCTGGGCACGCGCCGGAGTGCACGGCTTCCGCTTCGATCTCGCCACCTGCCTCGGCCGGCGCGCCGACGGCTTCGACCCGCAGGCTCCCCTGCTCGCCGCCATCGAGCAGGACCCCGAACTGCGGGAGCTGAAGCTGATCGCCGAGGCCTGGGACATCGGTCCGGGCGGCTATCAGGTCGGGCATTTCGGCGGCGCCTGGGGCGAATGGAACGATCGTTTTCGGGACGACGTTCGCCGCTTCTGGCGCGGCGATCCCGGCCGGCTCGGCGGCCTCGCCACCCGCCTGGCCGGATCCGCCGATCTGTTCGCCGCCAAGCGCCGGCCCTCGCGCGGCGTCAACTTCGTTACCGCGCATGACGGCTTCACCCTTGCCGACCTGGTGTCCTATTCGGCCAAGCACAATCAGGCCAATGGCGAGCAGAATCGTGACGGTTCGAACGAGAATTCGAGCTGGAACAACGGCGCCGAGGGGCCGACCGGCGATCTCACGATCCGTGCCGCGCGGCTGCACGACCAGCGCGCTTTGCTCGCCACCCTGCTGCTCGCCCGCGGTACGCCAATGCTGTCGATGGGCGCCGAATTCGGGCAGAGCCAGAACGGCAACAACAATGCCTATGCCCAGGACAATGAGAGCAGTTGGCTCGACTGGGACAATGCCGACGAGAGCCTGCGTGCGTTCACGGCGCGGCTGATCGCGCTGCGCCATGCTCTGCCGGCGCTTCGCGACGATCGCTTCCTGACCGGTGCCGGAGACGTGGCGTGGCTTGCGCCCGAGGGCGCGGCAATGACCGCGGAGGATTGGGAGCGAGGTGAGAGCCTGTCGATGGTGCTGGGGTCCGCCGGCGAGCGCCTGGCGATCCTCCTCCACCGCGGTGCGCAGCCGCGCCGGTTCGTGCTGCCGGACGCTGCGGAGGCGCTCGACTGGCGGGTTCTGGTGGACAGCAATCCGGAAGAGCGAGCCTTTCACGAAGGCGGACCGAACGTCCTGGTGGCGCCGCGATCGCTGCTGCTGGTTGCCGAGGAGCCGCGTTGACCTCTAACGATGCACCGAAGGTTGGGGAGAGGGCAGCGATGACGGACAGCGTGGCGAACCAGGGTCCGCATCGTGCACACCGGATCCGCAACATCCTCGGCGGCTCCGCGGGCAATCTCGTCGAATGGTATGACTGGTACGTCTATTCGGCCTTCGCGCTCTATTTCGCGCCGGCCTTTTTCCCGGAAGGCGACCAGACCGCCCAGTTGCTGAGCACCGCGGCAGTCTTCGCAGTGGGCTTCGTCATGCGTCCGATCGGTGCCTGGGTGATGGGCATCTATGCCGACCGGCGGGGCCGCAAGGCGGGGCTGACCCTCTCGGTGACCTTGATGTGCCTGGGATCGCTGCTGATCGCGGTGACTCCAAGCTATGCGTCGATCGGCGTGCTTGCGCCGTCCATCCTCGTCCTTGCCCGCTTGATGCAGGGGCTGAGCGTCGGCGGCGAATATGGCGCAAGCGCCACCTATCTGAGCGAAATGGCCGAGCGGAAGCATCGCGGCTTCTATTCGAGCTTCCAGTACGTAACCCTGATCTCGGGCCAACTGATCGCGCTCGCCGTCCTGCTCGTGCTGCAATCGACCTTGTCGGAGAGCGCGCTGGAAAACTGGGGCTGGCGGATCCCGTTCGCGATCGGGGCGGTGCTCGCGATCTTCGTTTTCTATCTGCGCCGGCGGCTCGCCGAGACCCAGAGTTTCGAGAACGCGCAGAAATCGGGCACGCCGCGCTCGAGCGGCCTGACCTTGCTCCGCTATCACCCGAAGGAAGCGCTGCTGGTGATCGGCCTCACTGCCGGCGGCACCTTGGCCTTCTATGCATATACAACCTACATGCAGAAGTTCCTCGCCAACACGTCGGGCTTCAGCCGGGAAACGGCGACCGAGATCACCACCGCGGCCTTGTTCGTCTACATGCTCCTCCAGCCGGCAATCGGCGCGCTTTCAGACCGAGTCGGCCGCAAGCCGATCATGATCACCTTTGGAATTCTCGGCACCCTGTTCACCGTGCCGATCTTCACGACGCTGGAGACGGTCACCAGTCCTTATGCCGCCTTCGCGCTGGTGCTGGCGGCACTGGTGATCGTCTCCGGCTACACCGCGATCAATGCGGTGGTGAAGGCGGAGCTGTTCCCCGCCCACATCCGCGCACTCGGCGTCGCGCTGCCTTACGCGATCGCTAATACCCTGTTTGGAGGAACGGCCGAATATGTCGCGCTGCGGTTCAAGCGCGCCGGGATCGAGGACGCTTTCTATTGGTACGTCACCGGGCTGATCTTCGTCTCGCTGCTCGTCTACCTGTTCATGCGCGATACGCGTGCGCACAGCCACATCGCGGAGGATTGACGGCCCTCACCCTCCCAGGCCTGCGGCTTGGGCCCCTCCCTCTCCCCAAGTGGGAGAGGGGTTGGTTTTCCCCTCTCCCGTTTCGGGCAGAGGTGAGGGCGTTCGGTGCGGTCGCCGACGAGTGACGGCGGAGAGATAGATTCACCGGCGGCTGGACAGGGTGGCGGCTTTTCACCACGATGGCGGCGTTTTCGGTTCGAGGGGGATCTGGACCAACGTGTCGCGTGCGCGTCGTCATCGCAGCTCAAGCTTGCCTGTTTCGCGGCGCGCACATCGCCGGGCCGCCGCCGTCAGAATTAATCGCACCGTGAAATGTCGGATATGTCCGTCTCGCGCGTCTGATGAGATGCAGGGCTAGAGCCGAAGATGCCGAGCCTTGCCGAAATGCTTGCGAAAGCGCGGCGCGCGGTGCTGCGACGGGGCGTTTCCGAGGAGGATGCAGACGAACTCGTGCAGGACGCTTTCCTGAAGATCGAGCATTATGAGCAAAGCCATGCGGCCCGCTCGAAGGAAGCTCTGTTGGTGACCGCGGCGGTGAACCTGTCGATCGATCGCGCCCGGAGCCGTGCGCGCGCGCCGTTCGTCGACCATACCGACGTCCAGGCGATCGCCGACCACGCCCCCGATCCGGCGCAGATCGTCGAGGCGCAGGCGCGCCTCCGCCATGCCGCCGAAGGGCTCGATCAGCTGTCCGAGCGAACGCGCCGGATCCTGCTCAAGCGCCGGCTCGAAAATCTAAGCTTTGCCGAGATCGCCGCTTCCGAAGGCATGTCGGTCGCCGCCGTCGAGAAGCAGGTCGCGCGCGCGACGCTGCAACTGATGCAGTGGATGGCGGAATGGTGAGCGCAGCCCGCCGCACGCCTGATGGTGAACCGCCGCGCGCCGATGCCGAGGCTGCGGTCTGGATCGCGCGGCTGAATTCGGACGCGCGGTCGGCGACGACCGACGATGCCCTGCGTGCCTGGCTGCAGGCCGACCCGGAGCACGAGGCCGCCTTCGAGCGGGCAACCGAGATCTGGGCGATGATCCCGGGCGCGGCGCGGCTCAACGAAGCCGAGGCGCCGCGGGCGATTCCGCGACCGAACATGCGTCAGCAGCATTGGGGCATGGCGCTCGCCGCCTCGCTGCTGATCGCCGCCGGTGCGGGCGGCTGGTGGCTGAGCGATCCGACCATCGACTATTCGACCGAGATCGGCGAGCAGAGGGTTGCTACCTTGAAGGACGGCAGCCGGATCGCGCTCAACACCGGCACCGAGCTCCACGTCGCTTTCGACGACAAGGTGCGCCGGGTGACGCTGGATCGCGGCGAGGCGATGTTCGAAGTTGCGCCCAACCCGGATCGCCCGTTCGTCGTAACCGCGGGCGATCGAACCGTGCGCGCGGTTGGAACCGCTTTCATCGTCCGGCGGAGCGGCAGCAGCGTGGTGGTGACCTTGATCGAGGGCAAGGTCGCGGTGGCGCCGCTGCGCGAGACACCGGAGGGGGCCGAAGCGCCGGCTCTGCTCACCGCCGGCGAACGGCTGATCGCCACCGCGGAGGCGCCGCCGTTGATCGATCAGCCGTCGATGGAAGCGGCAACGGCATGGCGCCGCGGCCAGGCGGTGTTCAACGACACGCCGCTCGCCAACGCGGTCGCCGAACTCAACCGTTACGGCGGGCCGCGGATCGCGATCGGCGACCCCCGGCTCGCGTCGCTGCGCGTGTCCGGCGTGTTCGCGACCAACGACACGGCCGAATTTGCAAGTGCGATCGCGGCGCTGCACGGCCTGCGGGTTCAGCATGGCCAAAGCGAGCTGCGCATCGTTCGATAGGATCCCAATCCGATCTGGCGCGGAGAGGGTTGGCGTTTGCGCTTATTCAAAAGATCAAGTTATCTCAGCTGCTTGAGCGGAAGGCCTCTGCCAGGCTGGCGAGGCAATCCTGACTAATTTCATCCCCGGTGACATTTTTGTGTCCCATCCATGTCGGTTTTGCAGCGCACCATCGTCTACCCAAATGAGGGGAAGGGTTGCCGCCCCTTGCTAGGGGGAATGATGGTATCCAAAGTTTCGTTCGCTGCTTACGCCATGGCATCCTGCGCTCTGGCGACTCCGCTCGCGGCCCAAGCACAGGCCTTGTTCTCGTTCGACCTGCCGGCCCAGTCGCTGGCGCGCTCGCTGCGTGCGGTCGCGTCGAAGACCGGTTCGAACATCGTCTTTTCGGACGCCGCGGTGCGCGGCAAGGGGGCGCCGGCGCTCCGCGGCGACTTTGCCACCGAGGCCGCCTATCGCCGGCTCCTCCAGGGCAGTGGCCTCGGCCTCAGCGTGACCAGCGGCGGATCCTACGTGGTCGGCACGCCCCAGGGCAATTCGCCGGCGCTGAGCCGGACATCGGCGGACGGTGGATCGGGCGCGATTATCGGCCACGTCGCCCAGGCCGACGGCAATCGCAACATCGCCGGTGCGCTCGTCCGCATCGTCGAAACGGGCCAGACCGCGACGGCCGACGATCTCGGCAATTTCCGTTTTCCCGATCTGCCGGCCGGGAGCTACACGCTCGAAATCTCGTTCCTGGGGTTCGCGACCGTCACCGAGACGGTCGAGGTGCGGGAGGGTCCCGCCCGCGCCGAGTTCGTGATGGCGGAGCCGCGCGACACGGTCGGCGAGATCGTCGTCTACGGATCGCGCAGCGCCCGCGCCAACGCGCTCAACCTGCAGCGCACGGCGGAGAACAGTTCCGATGTGATCTCCGCCGATGATCTCGGCAATTTCAACGGCACTACCTTCTCCGAAGCGTTGCGCCGCGCGCCAGGCGTTTCGTTCCAACGCGACGGCGTGACCGGCGACGGCACCAACGTCATCGTCCGCGGGCTGGAGCCCGACATGAACGCAGTAAAGCTCAACGGCCTCAATCTCCCGGTCGGCAGTGGCATCGGGCGCTCGGCTGATCTTTCCAACCTGCTTGCAGATTCGGTGAGCCGGATCACCATCCACAAGAGCCTGCTGCCGAGTCAGGACAGCGCCGGCACCGGCGGGTTGATCGAGATCGAGACCTTGTCGCCGCTGAACCGGCCCCGGCGTTATGCCAATTTTCTGATCGAGGGCGGGCTTGGGCCAAAGGATTTCAGCGACGATTTCCTGGCGTCCGGCACCGTTTCCGGCACCTTCGGTGCCTCCGGCAATTTCGGGCTCAGCGCCTCGGTACAATATCGGCGCAATTCGGTGCGCAACATCTCGTACAACACGATCCTGGAATATGGGCGCACGATGCCGGTAACCGCCAACGGCGAGCCATCCGTGTTCGAGATGAACGATCCGCTGATCAACTTCCCTTTCACGCCCGGCGATGACGAGGCCTTTCCGACCCGGCTCGAGACCAGCTTCAATCACGTGAAGCAGAGGACGATGGCTGCCACCGTGTCGGCGGAGTGGAAGATCGCGAGCCACACCAACCTCAAGTTCGATTTCCAGCATTCCGAAACGAAGCGCGACCGATACGGCCTGGTCGATGCCTTCTTCACGGCGAGCGAATATCTCGACGTGCCCGGCGGGAAGGCGATTGCCGAACTCTCGATCGATCTGACGCCGGGCAATGAGGCGTTGAGCCGGGAGCAGCAATATACGTATGACCGCGACGTCAAGAACGTCAGCGACACCTACAGCTTCAACGGCAAGACCAATCTCGGCAAGTTCGAGTTCACCTATCTCGCAGGCTATGCCCATGGCGCGGAGACCCATCCCGGTGAGTTCGTAACGACGCTGAGAATGCCCGACACCGACGCGCGCGCGGACTTCTTCGCCCCAGACGCGTTCGATCCCGCGACCGGGCGGATCCTCACCGGCTGGGCGGCACGCAGCGGCAACGGGATTCCGCTGCCGCTGCTGAGCCAAAGCGGGTGGGCGTTCGTCAACGATCCGTCGAACTTCACGATCGACCAGGCCAGCGGCCAGATCGATGTCACCAAGGGGCTGAACGACCGTTACACGGGCAGCTTCAGCGCGAAATGGCAGCCCGATGCGGGCTTCTTCAGCTATGTCGAGGCCGGCGCCTATTACGAGCGGACCGAGTTCAAGCGCGACCTCCTCCGGTCGCAGCTCGGCGGCAATGTCCCGGTTTCGGCGGTGGGGCTGGAATTCAGCCCGTCCGACCTGTCCCGGATCGGCGTCAGGGCGCCCGGCTTTGCCGTGGTCGACGAGAAATCGCTGAGCAGGTTCGTCAGGAATATCGACCAGCTCGCGGCCGGCACCAGCGGTTTCACGCTCACGCCGATCGTCCCCCACCCCGATCAGGACAAGCAGGGCACCCTGGAAGAGAGCTTCGCCGCCTATCTCCAGTCGCGGCTGACGTTCGGCAAGCTCGAGGTGATCGGCGGCGTGCGTTACAACCGCACTCACCTCGAAGCCTCCAACCTCGTCTTCCCGACCTATATCGGTCCGATCCCGCAAAATGGCGGGGCAATCGGCATCGATCTCGATTTCCAGCGGGATTTCGGAACGCTGGTCACGGAGACCGAGACCGCGAGCGACTTTCTCCCGCGGATCCTGTTCAACTATCGCCAGAGCGACAATCTGATCTTCCGCGGCGGTTATTTCCTGTCGGTGGCGCGGCCGCAGATCGGCCAATTGTCGGCGCAGACCCGGATCTCGTTCCTGAACATTCCGATCCCGGGGCCCGAGGGCGTCAAGCCCCGGCTCGAAATCAACACCGGCAACCCCGATCTCAAGCCGGCGACGACGCACAATTTCGACATCAGCGGCGAATATTACCACAAGATCGGGATCATGAAGCTGAGCGGATTCTACAAGCGGATCAATAATCTGCTACAGGCCAACATGACCAACGGGCCCGCCAACCTCGCCGCGCTCACCCTGCCGGACCATCCCTACTTCCAGGGCCCACCCTATTTCGACCCGTCGAACCCGCAAAATTACTTCATCCTCGGCACCACCCCGGCGAACAGCGACCGGGTGGCGACGATCTGGGGCATCGAGGGGCAGATCGAACGCCAGTTCGATTTCCTGCCGGGCATCTGGAGCGGGTTCGGCATCTTCGCCAACTATACCTACACCAAGAGCTCACGGTCTGAGCGAATTACATGGTCCTATGACCCGATCGAGGGCAACTTCTACGAATTCCGCGGAATTCCGTTCAACCAGCAGCCCAAGCATTCGGGCACGGCGGCGCTGACCTACAACAAATACGGGATCGACGCGACTCTGACCTACGGCTTCCAATCGCGAGCCCTGTCCATGTTCCGGCCGCGCGGCCTCAGCATGTTCAGCGAGGATGTGCAGACGCTCGATTTTCGTGCCGAATATTGGCTTCGCCCGAGCTTCGGCCAGATTAGGATCTACGTCGAGGGATCCGACCTGCTGCGAGGCACGTCGAGCCCCGACGTCGAGGAGACGTTCGGCGGTCAGGCAGGGAGCCCGACCTTCTACACCCGCGCGACCTATCTCGGCGGCCGCCGCTTCAAGATCGGCCTCGCCACCACCTTCTGAGCGCGCTGCTCAGCCAATTCCCTGGGCCGGCTCTTCCCCCCACTTTCCGAGGGCCGGCTCCTTTTTTCTTTCGAGGATTCTTCATGAAGATGTTCACGCTGCTCGCCACGGCCGCCGCCGTCGCGGTTGCTGCTCCGGTTGCCGCCGCCCCGGCGCCGGCGCCGGAGGCCGCCGCCGATCTGGTGCCGTTCCAGCAATTCACTTTGGCGAACGGCCTGCGCGTCATCGTCCACGAGGACCACAAGACACCCAAGGTCGCGGTCGCGGTCTGGTACCATGTCGGATCGGCCAACGAGCCGGTGCGCAAATCGGGCTTCGCGCACCTGTTCGAGCATCTGATGTTCAACGGCTCGGAGCATCACGACAAGGAATATATGCCGCCGCTCCAGGAGATCGGCACGTCGGGCGTCAACGGTGCGACCTCGCTCGACCAGACCTATTATTACGAGATTGTGCCGACCGGCGGGCTTGAGCGCGTGCTGTGGCTGGAATCGGATCGGATGGGCTATCTGCTCGGCGCGGTCACGAAGGCCAAGCTCGACGAGCAGCGCGGCGTCGTTCAGAACGAGAAGAGGCTGCGGGAGGGCCAGCCCTACGGCACCATGGACGCGCGGATCGCGGCCGGCCTGTTCCCCACCGACCATCCCTACAATCACTCCACCATCGGTTCGATGGAGGATCTGACCGCTGCGTCGCTCGACGACGTCAAGCAATGGTTCCGCGATTATTACGGCGCGTCCAACGCCGTCGTGACCCTGTCGGGCGACGTCACGTTGGCGCAGGCGAAGACGCTTGCCGAGAAATATTTCGGCAGCATCGGCGCCGGTCCGCCGACCGGGCGGCTGACCGCGTGGGTGCCGACCCTGGAGCGGGACAAGAGCGAAGTGATGCAGGATGCGGTGCCGCAAACGGCGATCACCTGGAACTGGGCGGTGCCGGGCCGCGGCACCGCCGACGCCACGGCCTTGCGCATGGCCGCCCATGTGCTCGGCCGCGGCAAGACCGGGCGGCTCTACCGCGCCCTCGTCCAGGAAAAGCAGCTGGCGACGTCGGCGACCGCCAATTTTTCCTCCTACGCGGTGGCCGGCATCTTCTCGGTTGACGTGCGGCTGAAGGACGGCGTCGACCGCGCCGCGGCGGAAGCGGCGATCGCCGAGGTGATGGGTGATTTCCTGAAGAATGGGCCGACGCCGGCCGAGCTCAAGAGCGCCAAGGCGACCGCTTATGCGGATACGGCGCGGGCGATGGAATCGATCTACGTTCGGGCGATGGCGCTGTCCGACGGCGCGATCTTCGAAGGCGATCCGGGCGCGTTCCAGAAGGACGATGCGCGCTTCGCGGCAGTCGAGGCATCGGCGGTCCGGGCCGCAACCACGAATTGGCTGACCAAGGGCGCCTACCGGCTGACCGTGCTTCCGTTCGGCACCCGCGCGACGATCGCCGACACTGCCGACAGGGCGACGATCCCGCCGCTCGGCGCCTCGCCGGAGCTGGTTCTGCCACCGACGCGCGAAGCGACCCTGTCCAACGGCATCAAGGTCGTTCTGGCCGAGCGGCCCGGCGCGCCTTTGGTCGAGATGGCGATGGTGTTCGATGCCGGCCGCGCGGCCGAGCAGCATGGCAAGCGCGGCATCCAGGGCTTCACGCTCGGGCTGATGGACGAAGGCACCAGGACGCTCGACAGCCAGGCGCTGGCCGAACGCCAGGCGCTGCTCGGCACGCGGATCTACGGCTCCAGCGACACCGACACGACGGCATTCCTGCTGTCGGCGCTGACCCGCTCGCTACCGGACTCGGTCGCGCTCTGGGCCGACTACATCCGCAATCCCGGCTTCCGCCCGGCCGATATCGAGCGCGACCGGGCGCTCGGCCTGTCGGGGCTCGCCCAGTCGCTCGCCAACCCCGACGATGTTGCCCAGCGGGCCTTCGCCAACCTCGTCTACGGCGCCGACCATGCTTATGGCGTCGCCGTCTCTGGTCGCGGCGAGACGCTCAAATCCTTCACCCGCGACGACGTCGTCGCCTTTCACGAAAGTTGGATCCGCCCCGACAATGCCGTGATCTACGCGGCCGGCGACACCGATCTTGCGACGCTGACCGCTGCGCTCGAGAAGGGCTTCGGAGACTGGAAGGCGCCCGCGCGCCCGAAGGGCAGCAAGGCACTGGCGGCGGTTCCCGCCGCGACGACGCCGCGTATCGTGCTGATCGACAAGCCGGGTGCGCAGCAATCGGCGATTCGGGTCGGCCAGGCAGTGCTGACCGGCCTCGATCCCAAGGATTTCGATCTCGATGCGGTCAACGACGTGCTCGGCGGCGGCTTCACCTCGCGGCTGAACATGAACCTGCGCGAAGCCAAGGGGTGGAGCTACGGGGTCAACAGCTTCGTCGAGGATTCGGCGGGGCCGCAACTGTTCGGAATCGCCACCAGCATCCAGACCGACAAGACCGCCGAGGCGCTGACCGAGATCGCGCGGGAGCTGCGCGACATCCGCAAGGATCGGCCCGCCACCGCCGACGAGATCGCTTTGGTCGTCAAGGGCCAGGTGCTCGGTCTCCCCGGGCAGTTCGACACCAATCAGGCGATGGTCGGCTATCTGCGCTGGGTCAGCCGTTTCGACCGGCCATACGACTATATCACGAGCCTGCCCCGCCGATATGCGGCGCTTCGCCCGGAGACGATCACCAGCACGGCCAGCGCATTGCTGAACCCCGACGCAATGACCTGGGTGGTGGTCGGCGATCTTTCGAAGATGGAGGCGAAGGTGCGTTCGCTGAACCTCGGCACCGTCGAGATCTGGGACGCGGAAGGGCGCAAATTGCGGTGAGGGGCAAGGTGGCCGCGTCCGGTGGGCGGGCGCGGCCAGCCGTATCCCTATAGCTGAGGTTTCGGCCTATTTCCCGCAGTGCACGTCCGCGGCGCTGCCGGTGACGGTGCAATCGGCTGTGCCGGCGATGCGCACTTCGCCAAGGCCATTGGCGGCGATGCGGGCGGTGCGGTCCGTGCGGAAGGCGATCCTGCCGCTGGTTTCCGCGGCGAGGATTGCGTCGTCGGTGCGAAGACCCTCAGCCTCGAGAGCGGCGCTGCCCTGAACGGTGGCGCGCAGCTGCTTGGCAGTGCCGCCGAGCGCGATCGTCCCCGCGCCGACCGAGGCGAGAACGAGCGAGTCGACGTCCACTGCAGCGACATCGAGCCGGCCACTTCCCGAGACGGAGAGATCGACCTTGAGGCCGCGAACCGTGTCGATGGCGAGCCGGCTCGATCCGACGATCGCCACGCCTTTCAAGGCGCGGGTGCCGAGCTCGATCTTGACCGGTCCGGACTGCGCGCCGGGATTTCCGCCCCAGGCCGAACGGTTGGGATGGATCTTGAGCATTCCCGCCTGCACTTCGATCGTGATCCGATCGAGCGCCGCCTGATCTCCGATCGCGCGGGCGCGGCTGTTGGTGCCGGTCGCGAGGGTGACTTCATAGGGACCCTCGATGCGGATCCGATCGAAATCCGTGACCGAGTAGTTGCGCTCGGCGGCGAGCGTGGGCGCCGGGGCGAGAGCGAGCAGGAGGGCGAGGCGCTTCATGCGGGAGAGCCTAGCCCCGAATGGTTAATGGCAGGGTAAAGGCGCGCGCCCGATTATTGCTGCCCGACCCTTCGGTTCAGCAAGGGGGAAGGTCAGCAAGGAGGAAGGGAAAGGGTGAGGGGGTAAAGACGAAGGCGGCTTTGCAGAGTGAGGATAGGCGTCACGGGGAGGCGCGGCCTCCCCTGACATCCCCCTGCTTCACCCCGTGCAGCGAGCTTCGCCGGAGCCCATTTTGGAGATGTTGCACTTGGCGGGGCCGGAGAGTTCGACGTCGCCGGAGCCGATGATCGAGATGTCGGCGCTCTGCATGGCGCGGGCCTTGACGCTGCCGGAGCCGGCGACCGAGACGCTGGTGCGCTGGACTTCGAAGCCTTCGAGCGAGATGTCGCCCGATCCGGCGATCGAGACGTCGCCGCTGTCGGCCTTGCCCCTGGCGCGGATGCCGCCCGAGCCGCCGATCGAGAAGCTTGCCGTCTTCACCTCGACGGCACCGATGTCCATGTCGCCCGATCCGCCGATCGCCGCTTCGAAGCTGTCGCCCGCGACCTTGTCGATCTTCATGTCGCCGGAGCCGCCGATCGAGGCCGCGGCGAGGGCGGGGAGGGTGACGTAGACGGTGACCGGGCTGCGGTCCGATTTGAAGCTGAACGAGAAGCCCTTCTTCGTCCCGATGCCGAGCTCGCCGTCTTCGACCCGGATGTCGAGCTTGTCGATGATCCCGAGATCGCCCTCCGCGCGCACCGAGGGCGCGCCGCCGACGGTGACGACGACATTGTGCGGGCCGCCGAGCGCGATCTTGTCGAAGCTGCCGACCTCGAAGGTGCGGCTGCCCGTCTGGCCGCTCGGCTTGGCATCGTGATTCTGCGCGTCCGCGGTGAAGTTGCAGGCTGCCAGAAGCAGCATCGATCCCACAGCAGCAATCGGTCCGCGCATCGCCATTCTCCCCGCGAGGTGTGTTGCCTGCATAATACGCGTGTGCGGACGTATCTGCAACCCGGAAAGAGCGACCGCCGTCAGCCGGCCGTCGCCGCTGCCGCCCGGTCAGTCGGCGCGACGCTGCGGGCGGCGGACGACCCGGATCGTGCCGCTGCTCGCGTCGCCGCAGAAGAAGCGCGCGTTGCCGTCGGATTCGAGGCCGGAGAGACCGGTGCCCCTGGGCATGTCGAGCGTCTCGAGCACCTCGCCGCTTGCGGGATCGATGCGCCTGATATCGCTCTCGTCGCCTTCCCAGGTGCCGTGCCAGAGCTCGCCCTCCACCCAGGTGACTCCGGTGACGAAGCGGGTGCACTCGATCGTCCGCACGATCGCGCCGGTTTCGGGATCGACCTGGTGGATCTGACGACTGCGATACTGGCCGACCCAAAGCATTCCGTCCGACCAGGCAAGCCCGGAATCCCCGCCCTTGCCGGGCGCCGGGATGGTGCCGACCACCGCCCCGCTGACGGGATCGATCTTCTGGATCCGATCCTCGGCGATCTGGAAGAGGTGACGGCCGTCATACGCGGCGCCGGCATGCGCCGCGACCTCGATGCTGCGCTCCACCTGTCCGCTCGCAGGGTCGAGCGCGTTCAACGTGTCGCCGGCCCCGAACCAGATGTGGCTGCCGTCATAGGTAACTCCGTGCACCGAAGCGACGTCGGGGAAGGGGCCGTATTCGTGGATGATGTCTGCGGGAGAGCGTGTCATGCCGCGATCCTAACGGGACGAATGCGCGACGGGGAGTAACAAGGCTGTCGGGAAACCGGGCATGGCCGGCGCCATCCAGCGACGTGCGCGGCCGCGGCCGAACGCCTGTACCTTCCCCGCACCCGACAGCGCCTCGAGCGCGCGCTGGACCGTCCGCTGACCGGTATCGAGGGCAAGGGCAAGCGCCGAGCTCGACCAGGCCTCGCCGTCGGCCAGCAGCGCGAGGATGTCCGCATGGGGGGAATCGACCGGCGGCGCCAGCACGACGATGCGGCCGGGGCGCGCCGGTGCGAGCAGGAAGCCCCGCTCGGTCGCGCGGATCTCGGCCAAGCCGCCGAGCGCGGCGCGCAGGCGGCCGATCTCGACCCGCAACCGGGCCCGGTGGGAATCGTCGACGAAGCGCGCGTGGAAGGCCTTGGTCAGCAAGGTGCGTCTGTCGGCGTCGCCCGGCCAGGCCTCGCACAGCAAGCGGGCGAGCGCGAACAGCACAGGGCGCGTCGCCAGCGAGATCGCGTGCGCACCGCGGCGAACGGCATGGCGGCAGGCGTCGAGGACGAGGCTGTCCGACGCAAGCAGGGCTTCGACCTCGTCGAGCAGGAGCAGGCGTTCGCTACCGTCCTCGATCAACCGCGCGGCCGGGGTTGCGAGTAGCCGGTTGGCGCTGTCCACTTCGGCGATCAACGCTGATATGCCGGACTCCCGCGCCGCCGCTCCGGCGCGGTCCAGCGCCGTCCGGGCCGCATCGGTGCTCAGGCGCCGGATGGCGATACCGGCCGCCGCAAGCTCGTGCGCCGCCCGCCTGGAGGGCGGCAGGGCGGCTGGCGCGATCCCGGACAAAGCGGCCTCCGCCTCGTCGACGCGGCCGATCAGCAGCAGGCGGCGCACGGCGAGATGCCCGGCATGGGCGGCGTTGATCCAGTCGCCATGGCGGGCAAGCGTCGCCCGCGCCGTTTCGAGCGCCCGTGGCCGCCAGCCGAGATCCCGGGATACGAAAGCGATCTCAGCCTCCGCGACGAGGCAGCGTGCGCGGGCCACCCTTTCCCGCGGTCCGAAACCGCGCGCGGCACGACGCAGGAGCATCTTCGCGCGACCGAAGTCGCCGAGCTGCGCCATCGCGATCCCGCGCAGCGCCAGGCCGGGGGCGTCGTCGCGCAACGCGATCCGGTTGAGCGCCCCGAGGGGATCGCCCGCCGCGAGCGCGCGGGCCGCAGCCGTGATCAACGAGTCCATGTTCCGGCCACTTGGTCGCTCCGCGTTCCCTGAAGCCGATCCTAGCCGGATCGGCTCTCGTGGGAAGGCCAGACGGCCTTCAGCGCACGTCCGGGCGCGATCCCGCAAGTTCGTTGAGGAGAATCAACGATCCGGAAGCGTAATTAATGCGACGCCGCAACGAGGCCGAAGCGGCGAGTGGCTCAGCGGCGCTGAGAGAAGGGGCTGCGCAGGATGAGCTGGCGCTCGGCCTCGGTCGGCTGGCGACGCATGAGATTGAAGACGCTCCGCTGCGCGTCGTGACCGCCGGTATCTTTCATCGCATCCTCCTGAAGCTGCCCAACGCGCCGAACTCCGGTGCGTTCCGGAGGCGTGACGAAAGGACCCGGCGACGCGGCGAGTGCGGGGATCAGTCGGCCAGCTTCGTTATCCAATCGCCCCACATCATCATGCGGTCGGGCGGGGAGAGGGTCAGGCGCTCGGGATCGCCGGCGAGCCGCTCGACCCTCTGCAGCCCGCGCTGGGCGCGTGCGTCGCGCGCAGTATAGCCATATTCCCGCTTGAACGCGCGGCTGAAGCTCGCTTCATCGGCAAAGCCATAGGTCAAAGCGATCTCGCTGATCCGACGATGCTCGTCTGGGCTGCACAGCAGATCGTGGATGCGCTGCAGCCGCCGCTGCTGGATGAACCGGGCGACGCCGCCAACCGGCCGGAACAGACGGTAGAGGGCGGCACGGGACGTCGCGAGGCAATCACTGAGCATGTCGGGGCCGAGGTCCGGTGCCGCCAGATGGGCGTCGATGAAGCACCGGGCGCGGCCCATTTGGGTCGCGTCGAGCACGCTCCTCGTCTCCTCGCCGGTACCGCCCCGCGGCTCGAGGCAGGCGCGCATCAAGGCGACGCAACTGTCCGCCATCGCCGGCCCGTCCTCCATGGCGAGGCCGCCCGCCTGCCGCGCGAGCACCTTCATGTGATCGGCGAAGATGCGACCCCGGGCACCGCTCACGACCTGGCCGTGAAGGGCCGCGAAGCCCTTGATCGCAGTGTCGATCATGTCCCGCGGAATGAAGATGCACAGGCAGTGCATCGGCGCCAGCGGCAGCTCTATCGGCTGGGCGAGATCGATCACGAACAACAGACCCTCCGGCGTTTCGGGCGTGAAATCGAGCCGGATGAGATAGTGGTCGATCCCGTCGGCCTTGATCTTCGCCGCGGTGCGCGAATAGGCAAGTGCGTCGACATCGTGCCGCCGAACGCCATCCGGCCCATCAGGTAGGTGAACGCCGTTCCCCGAAATCGGAATCGGCCGGCGGCGCCGGGATCTCGAACATCGGCGCCATCGCCCGGTGCCAGGCGGCGAATTGTTCGCCTTCGGGAAAGTCGTCGGTCGAGAAGCGGATCAACGGTATCCGCGGCGAGCCAGCCGCCATGCAATCGCTCCGATCGGGTGGTCGACGCGATTGCTTGGCCCGACGGCAGCGGATTGGCAAGCGCTCGCGACCCCGGGTCGTGGACTGAACTGCCGCCTCACCTTGGGGGGCGTGCCATCGCAGGACAGTCGGTTTGCGGCCATTGAGTTCGCGCGCGCAGACTGCTTGGTGCCCGTTTCGGCCCCGGAAGCCTTTTCCCGGACCGCGAGGTCGAGCGGTATGCTGAAGCAGTGGATCAAAAGTTTGGCGGCGGCACTCCTCACGGACTACCGTGTCAACTGGATCGTGGCCTCACCGGCCCAGAGGGCCAGCGCGCCGGCGCGCGGTGACGTCGCTGCCGCGATGCTCGACGACGAGGGCGCCGCGGCGCTTGGCCGAAGCCCCACCCACAAGGTGCGCAACAGCCTGTCCTACACGCGCGCGGGTTTGCAGGGACGGGTGCTGATGCTCGGCAGCCAGATCGTTGCGATCGCCCATTTCGCCGCGTTCGGAAGCTACGAGTTCGGATCGATCTGGCCGCTCGGGGCGGAGCAGATCGCCCTGGTCGACATCGTCACCGAGGAGCGGTTCCGGGGCCGGGGCTTTGCCGCGCGCCTGATCCGCGACGCCTGCGATCATTATCAGCAGCTGGGCGTCGACAGCCTGATCGCCTTCATCTGGTGGACCAACGGCCCCTCGATCCGTGCCTTCCGCAAGGCGGGATGGACCCGGGTCGGCCTGTCCGTCGAGGTCAAGATCCGCAGCGTGTGGCTGCGCGTCCGGATCCCGCTGCAGCGCGGCGTCCTGCGTCCGACACAGGATCCGCCGATCGGCTCATGTTCGGCGCCGCGTTAGCTCGCAACGAATTTCTCGACGAATTCGGCGTGACTCGGCATCACGTCGACGCACTTCGCGATCACCGTCTCGATATCGCCGAGGAACTTGAGCAGCTCCGCGTCGCTTCTGAGATCGACCAGCGGATCGTGGCGCCGTGGGATCACGCCCTGGCCGATCAGCACCTGGATCCAGCTCTCCTCGCTGAACAATTCCTCGTCCTCGCGGAAGATGCGGCCGTTGGCGGCGAACAGGTGGATCTTGCGGCGAAGCGTCTCCGGCACCTCCATGTCGCGGACATGGCGCCAGAACGACGTGTCGTCGCGCTCCGTCGCCTTGTAATGAAGGATGATGAAGTCGCGGGTGCGCTCATATTCGAAGTCGGTCTGGCGGTTGAATTCGGCGATATTCTCCGGATCGAAGCTTCTGTCGGGAAACAGCCTGGCAAGCCGGATAGCCGCCGATTGAATGAGGTAGAGGCTGGTCGATTCCAGTGGCTCCATGAACCCGGCGGCCAGGCCGAGCGCAACGCAGTTGCGGTTCCAGGTCTTGCGCCTCTTGCCGGTGACGAAGCGCAGGCGATTCGGCTCGGCGAGCGGCTCCCCGTCGAGGTTGGCGAGCAGGATTCGCTCGGCCTCCGCCTCGTCCATGTAGCGGCTGGCAAAGACATGGCCGTTGCCGGTGCGGTGCTGGAGCGGGATCCGCCATTGCCAGCCGGCGGCACGGGCCGTGGCGCGCGTGTAAGGCGTGAAATCGTCGGAGCGGCTGCACGGCACCGCGATCGCGCGATCGCAGGGCAGCCAGTGCGTCCAGTCCTCGTAGCCGGTCTCGAGCGCCTGCTCGATCAACAGGCCCCGGAAGCCCGAGCAGTCGATGAAGAGATCGGCTTCGATCCGCTCGCCGCTCGCCAAGGTGACCGCCTCGATGAAACCGTCCTCGCTGCGCAGCGATACGTCGACGACCTTGCCCTCGGTGCGGATCACCCCTTCGCGTTCGGCGCGGTCGCGGAGGAAGCGGGCGTAGAGACCGGCATCGAAATGGTAGGCATGGGCGATATGGCCGAGCGGCGAATCCTTCATCTTCGCCTGTGCGGGGATGAAGCGGTTGTGCAACGCGGCCGCCGTATTGATCGAATAAGCGGCGAAGTCGGAGGCCTTGCCCATCGCACGGGCCTTCAGCCAATATTGATGGCAGCGCAGCCAGCCGAGATCCTGGCCGATCACGCCGAAGCCGTGGATGTAGCGCGATCCCGGCCGCAGCCAGTCGTTGAACTGGATGCCAAGCTTGAACGTGCCCTTGGTCTGCCGCACGAACTCGCGCTCGTCGAGATCGAGCAGTTCGTTATATTTCTTGATCGCCGGGATGGTGGCTTCGCCGACACCGACCGTCCCGATCTCCTCGCTCTCGATCAGCCTGATCTCGTAAACGCCCTGGAAGAGGTGGGCGAAGAGCGCGGCCGTCATCCAGCCGGCGGAGCCGCCGCCGACGATCAGGATCCGCTTCAGCGCGCACTCGTCCATGCCACTCCCCCCGCTTCGAGACGGCTCAGCCGCACGCCTCGGGCGCCGGCGTGAAGGTCAGCGCCGAGACCGCCTTGGGGCTGTCGTAGCGCAGGCCGTAGCCCGGCCGGAAGAGAATCGTGCCATTGACGGTGGAGGTGCAGGCGTCGCCCGGCCAGGCGAACGGCAGGCTCCCGCGGAAATCATAGGCGATGCGGCCATTGCCGTCGCGCAGCAGCAGGTCGGCAATGCCGGCGGCTTCCGTCCCCGGCAGCCAGGCCGCGACGAACGCGTCCGAACGGTTGAGCAGGTCGTTGGCATAGACGGTCCGGCCCGAATAGAAGATCGTCACCACCGGCGCGCCGCGGCCCGAGACGGCGTCGAGGACGGCAAGATCCTCCTTGTACCGGGCGCTGTGCTGGAGCGGCGCCGGCCAGTCGATGTCGCCATTATATTCGGCATAAGGCGTCTCGCCGATCACCGCGATGACGGCCGTGTATTTCGCCGGGTCGACGCCCGCACCGGTTTCGTTGAACTCGACGCCATCGGCGCCGAGCGCCTCGCGCAGCGCGGCGAGCAGGGTCTGGCCGGTCCCGAAATCGGCATTTGTGTTCTCGGTGCCCTGCCAGGTGCGAGTCCAGCCGCCCGACTGATTGGACAGGCTGTCGGCGCTCTTGCCGACGACCAGCACGCGACCGCCCCGGCGAAGCGGCAGGACGGCGTCGTTGTTCTTGAGCAGCACCAGAGATTCCCGCACCGCGCGTCGGGCCAGATCGCGTGCCTCAAGCGCATCCGCCCTGCCGTTGAACGCGCCGGCGGCGGGCAGGCGCTCGAACAGGCCGGCACGGAGCTTGACCCGGAGGATGCGGGTCACCGCGTCGTCGATCCGTGCCATCGCGATCCGGCCGGCCTTCACGTCGGCGACGGTGTTGGCGATGAATGCGCGCCAGTCCTCCGGGACCATCACCATGTCGACGCCGGCGTTGATCGAGGCGGGGCAATGAGCCTTGGTGCAGCCCGGCACCTGCTCGATCGCATTCCAATCGGAGACGACGAAGCCGTCGAAGCCCATCCGTCCCTTCAGCGCGTCGGTCAGCAGGGCGCGGTTGCCGTGCATCTTGCCGCCGGCCGCGCCGGAGCCCGCGTCGGTCCAGCTGCTGTACGATGCCATCACCGTCTGCGCGCCCGCGGCGAGTGCGCTATAATAGCCGGCACCGTGGACGTTGATCAGATCAAGGCGGGAGGTGCGGGCCTCGCCCTGGTCGTTGCCGTGCACCGTGCCGCCATCGGCGAGATAGTGTTTGGCGGTCGCGACCACGTCGCCGTCGCCGGTCAGCGTGCCCTGGAGTCCGCGCACTGCTGCCGCCCCGTACAGGCGGACGAGCGCCGGGTCGGATGAGAAGCTTTCATAGGTCCGTCCCCAACGCTGATCCTGCGCCACCGCGAGCGTCGGTGCGAACACCCAGCTGATCCCGGTCGCACGCGACGCCTTCGCGGTGGCGCGGGCGATCTCCTCGACCAGCTGCGGATCGCGGGCGGCACCAAGGCCGATATTGTGCGGGAAGACCGTCGCGCCGAGGACATTGTTGTGGCCGTGAACCGCATCGGTGCCCCAGATCAGCGGGATCTTCACCTTCGCATCCGTCTGCATTGCGGCCGCGTGGAATGCCTGCGCAAGATCGGCCCATTCCTTCACCGTCGCATGCTTGTTCATGGCAGGCCAAGCGCCGCCGCCGTTCAGCACCGATCCGATATGATATTGGCGGACCTGGTCGGGAGCGATGTAGCGCACGTCGGGCTGGGTCATCTGCCCGATCTTCTGCTCGAGCGTCATGCCGGCGAGGATCGAGGCGATGCGGCGCTCGATCTTCGGATCCCGGCCTACTGCGCTCTTCACCGCCGGCCAATCGGCGAGCGGCTTGGCCGTCGCCGGTGCGGCCGGCCTGGGATCGACCGCGCCCCCCGCTGCGGCGGGCAGCGCCAGGACAGTCAGCATGGCCAGGGTCAGCCGCGAAACGCCCATCGAAGTTCTCCAATCATGTCATTGCTCGTGCCGCGCATCGGCAAAGAAAGTGGCCCGCCACAAGGCTGCGGCGGGCCGGTTCGTCAGAATCGGTAGTTGAAGCCGAGCAGGAATTGCCGGCCATATTTCTCGTAGGTTTCGAGCAGGCTGGTGCCGTCCGACGTCTTGGTCCCGCCGCTGTCGAGCCCGAGCCGGGTCCGGTAGGGGGAGTCGGTGAGATTGTTGACCTGGAAGAGGATTCCGAGGCCTTCGAGCGACCCGCTCTCGAACGTGTAGCCGATCTGCGCGTCGACCTGCTTGTCGGCGAGGATCTCGGTGAAACCGCGTGTTGCGAACAACTGCACCACCTCGCCCTTGAAGGCGGAGCGGTAACGCTGGCTGATCCGGGCCTGGAAGCCGCCGCGCTCGTAATAAGCGGTGAGATTGTAGATCGTGCCGGACAGGCCGGGGATGCGAACCTCCTGCCCGTTGTCGGCCGGGTTGAGGTTGGAATCCGTCAGCGACAGGCTGCCGATGAAGCCGAGGCCCCGCAGCGGGTCGAACACTGTACCGAGATCGATCGCGCCGCTGAACTCGACGCCCTTGATCGTACCGCCGTCGCCATTGGCGGGGAGGGTGATCTGGCCGATCGGACTGATCACGATGCCGGCCGGGATCGACGAGGCCGTGGTCGGCAGCGGAATCCCCGAGAAGTCGAACAGATCGGAGCGCTGGTAGATGTAGGTGTCGAGCTTCTTGTAGAAACCGGCGACCGCGAAATAGGTCGTGCGATCGACATACCATTCGTAGGCGACGTCGAGCGCCTTGGCCCGCCACGGCTTCAGATTCGGGTTGCCGCCTGAGGCCGACCAGGGATTGACCGTCTGCCCGGGCGTGCAGGGCTGACCGGTGCAGACCAGCGCGTTGAACCCGGGCGTGACGTTGGCCCGCATCTCGTCCATGCGCGGGCGTGCCATCGTCTTGGATGCGGCGAAGCGCAGCCGGTGGCCGCCGCCGAGATCCCAGATCACGTTCAGGCTGGGGAGAATGTCGGTGTAGCTGTCGCCGGCGGAGCGCAGCACCGGGACGATCGGCTGCCCCGGTTCCAGGCCGTTGATCACCACGCCGGTCGATCTCTGATCCTGGTTGACCATCTGGACGCCGATATTGCCGCGCAGGTTGCCGGCGCGGAAATCGGCCTTGACGAAGGTGGTGACGACATCCTCGCGGATGTCCCAATTCTTGTCGAAGTAATTGGCGTCGAGGATGGGTGCGCGAGTGTAGTAAACGTCGAGCGCCTCGGACATGTCGACGCTCAGCACCGGGCCGAAGCCGACCCAGTCGAGATCGGTGGGATCGACGAGATATTGTGAGTCGACGAGGGCCTGCTGGCGGCCCCCCTTCAGGAACAGATCGAAATCGTCGACCCGCTTGGTCTTGGTGCGGTGGGTCCAGTTGACGCCAGCGCTGATCTTGCTGAGGAATCCGTCCATCTCGTGGCTGAGCTCGGCGTCGATCGCGCCGATGCTCTCCTCGACGTCTGGGAAGCGGATCGCGCCGTCATGGCCCCAGCCGCCCCAGGGGGCACGGTCGCCGAGCGACACCTGCGCGGCGTCGGCGTAGTTGAGGCCCGGATCGTAGCTCGGGTAGCCGTCTTCGGCGAGTTCGAAGCCGATCGTGTCGAACGTGCGCCCGACATCCCCTGTGGCGGGCGTGACTCCGCCGATGCCGCGGCCGTAGCCGGCATAGGTTTCCAGGATCTGCTCGCGCCGCTTGTTCTTCGAATAGGACAGGTCGAGCTCGAACATCGTGCGCTCGTCGAGCTTGAACTCGTTGTTGAGACCCGCCGAGAAAATTTCGTCGCGCCTCGTATTGTGGTCGTTGCGGAGGATCGGAACGCCGTTGCGCAGCGTCCCGCCGGTCGCGATCAGGGAGCCGCCGCGTGTCTCCGTCGTGACGTCGGAGAATGTGGCGTTGTCGGCGAAGCCGTTGGAGAACCATTGGGCGCCGCGGGTCGTCTCCTCCTGCCGGAACTTGGAATAATACAGGTCCAGCGTCGAGTGGACGGTCTCGTCCGGCTGCCATTCGATGATCGCGATTCCGGCGTCGCGGCGATTGAGCCGCGAGGTTGCGAACACTTCCTGGCCGTTGAGGAGCAGGGCATTGGCGGCGGAATCCGGCGTCACGGCGGAGCCGAAGGCCTCATAGCCATAGGCCTTGTAATGCCGGTTGGCGGAAGGGGAATCGAGGTGGGCATAGCCGAGCGCGATGCCGAGCGTGCCGTCGAGGAACTTGTCGATATACGAGATGCTGGCGCGGCCGCCCCAGTTACGGACATCGTCGTTCAGCCGGTCGCCCTCGGTCTTCTCGCCGCGGATGTTGACCGCGACCGTACGCTCCTTGAAGTCCAAAGGCCGCACGGTGCGCAGATCGGCGGTGCCGGACAGGCCCATGCCGGAGATCTCCGCATCGGGAGTCTTGTAGATGACGACGCTGCCGAGCAGCTCCGAGGGATATTGATCGAACTCGACGGCGCGATTGTCGCCCGAGCTCGCCTGCTGGCGGCCATTGAGGAGCGTCGTGGTGAAATCGGGTGCGAGGCCGCGGATCGAGATCACCTGGGCGCGACCGTTGACGCGCTGGGCGGCCAAGCCGGGCAGCCGTGCGATCGATTCCGCGATGCTGACGTCGGGCAGCTTGCCGATATCCTCGGCCGAGATCGCTTCGACGATCGACGTCTCCTGCCGCTTGAGATCGATCGAGCGGGCGAGGCCGCCGCGGATGCCGGTGACGATGATCGCCGTCTCGCCGCCCGCATTGCCCTGGTCGCCCGCGGGTTCGGCATTGCTCGCCTGCGCTTCGTCCTCGGCCGGTTCCGTCACGTCCTGTGCCTGCGTGGCCGATGCTAGCGAGAGCGCCAGCGCCGAAAGTGCGGCGCCGCCAAATTGTCCGAGCCGTGGCGCTCGCGTGCGTGCAGTGTGGCGTCGTTTCACGTCATCCCCCCTCTTCGCGGCCATCTTTGTGCCGCTTATGGTTCCTCCGCGTCGCACGCGCCGGTTCGTTGCCGGAGTCGTGTGCCTTGGAAGCGCTTCCAATATATTAGTTTGGAAGCGCTTCCAAGAAGAATCGCGAGGAAGGTGTAGCGAAGCTCAAGTGCGCGGAGATGCTGCGGATTCGCGCTCCACGATATGATGGGGAATGAGGTCGAGCGTGGGCCTGGCGGGACGCCGCTCCCGGTCGGTGACCGCCTCGATGGCGAGTTCCGCCGCGCGGCGCCCCATTTCGCGGATCGGCTGATGGACGGTGGTCAGCGGTGGCCAAATGATCTCCGACACCGGAGTGTCGTCGAAGCCGGTGACCGAGATGTCGCGCGGGATTTCGAGGCCGCTCTTGTGGACGGTGAGGGTCGCTCCGGCGGCCATGTCGTCGTTGGCGCAGACGAGCGCCGTCGGCCGCGGCGAACGGGCGAGGATCGCCTCGGCGCAGGCGATACCCGAATGGAAGGTGAACTTGCCGCGCTCCACCACGACCTCGTCGGCGGGCAGGCCCGCTTGCTCGAGTGCCTTGAGGAAGCCTGCGAATCGTCCTTCGGCGGAGACATGGCCTTCGATGCCCAGGATGAACCCGAAGCGGCGGTGGCCGAGCCCGATCAGATACGCGGCGATGTCGCGGCCGGCCTCGAAATCATCGATGCCCACCGACGGCGCGACCGCGCGGCCGTCCGGCCCCGCCGAGATCGAGACCACCGCGGCGCCGCCGGCGCGCACCGCGCGGATCAGCGCCACGTCATCGGAGAAAGGCGGGGTGAGGATGACCCCTTCATAGCGCCCGGCGGCGAGCAGCGCGCGGACGCGCACGCTGCGATCGGGGGCATTCTGATTGATGTTGTGATTGGTGAGATGGAAGCCGTGTTCTGCGCAGGCGCGCATCGCGCCGAGCTCCAGGCCGGCATTGTAATAAGAGTTCGGCTCGGTATCGAGGTTGGAGGCGTGGACGAGGGCGATCTCGCGCTTGGCGCCGCTCGCGAGGCTGCGCGCCTGCTCGTTGACGCGGTAGCCGAGTGCGTCGACCGCCTGCATGACCTTGTCGCGTACCTCCGGCCGGACGTTCGGCCCCTGGTTCAGCACGCGCGACACGGTCGTGCGGCCGACGCCGGCAACGCGGGCGACATCATCGATCGTCGGTTTCTCGCCCGCCAAGCCCGTCCCCCGTTGCAACTCCTCCCGTCTTAATGCGCTCCGCTCGACAGTGACAAGCGGCGACCGTGGGTGCGCGTGCACAGCAAGGCGAACAGCAGGATGTAGGCATAGGCCGCAAGCGGCACCGCGAAGGCGAGCGCGAGGCCCGAGCGGTCGGCAATCTGGGCCGCGATCAGTGGAACCGGCGCCCCGAAGGCGATGCCGAGGCAGAGCAACCCGGAGGTGGCGGGGATCGGCGCATCCGCCCGTTCCAGCGTGAGGGCGAAGATGGTGGGGAACATGATCGCGTTGAACAGGCCGATCGACAGCGCCGCATAGGCGGCAATCGGACCAGTGGTGACCAGCACGGCGGCGCAGAGGCCGGCTGCGATGGTTGCCGCGCCCATCAGCAGGCGTGCCGCGGGAAAGCGGATCATCAGCAGCGCCCCGATCAGCCGCCCGGCAAGCGCGCCGCCCCAGTAGATGTTGGCGAGGTAAACGCCCGCCTCGGCCAGCGGGATTCCGAGCCGCTCCGGCGCGGACAGGAAATTGATCATGATGCTGCCGATCGTCACCTCGGCGCCGACATAGACGGCGATGGCAAGGGTGCCGAGCAGCGCCCAGCGCGAGCCGAAGGCCGCCAGGAGATCCCGGGCGGAACTCGCGGGAACATCGGCAGCCGCGGCCGCGATGCCGCCCCGTGCAAGCCGGACGCCGCCGGCGAGCAGCGCCAAGGCCGAGGCGAGCACCAGGAACGCATTCTGGATCGCCCCGAGATCGTGCAGCCCGCCGCCGAGGATCAGGCTGGCGCCGAAATGAACGCCGCAGACCACCCCCAGGGAATTGAAGAATTGCGCCAGAGTCAGCCGGAAGTGGCTGCGCTCCGGCGCCCCGGCGGACGCGGCGATCGGGTTTGCCGCGACCTGGAGCGCCGTGATCCCGCCTGCGGCAACGAACAGGCCGGCGAGGACGAGGCGGTAATCGTGAACGATCCGGGTCGCCTGGATGATCAGGCAGCCGGCAATCATCGCCCCGAGGGCCGCAAGGATGGTGTTTACCGATCCGAGCCGCGCGAGCAGGGCGGCGGCGGGAAGCGAAACGAGGCCGAATGCGACGAAGGAGACGAAATGCGTGAGCAGCGCCTCGGTGTAGCTCAGGCGGAAGATCTCGCGCAGGGCGGCGACGAGCGGATCGTTGTTGGCGGAAAGGAAGCCCCAGGCGAAGAACAGGGAAGTGACCGGGACGAAGGCGGCGCCGGGGCTTCGGCCCGTCACCGGGCGGCGGGCCAGCGGAACGTCGCGGCAGCGTTCGGGGCGAGTCGGGTTCGGAAATGCCGGCCGTCGCTCGCCACTGCGAATGCCAGGGCCTTCTTGCCGGCGTTGAAGGCCAGCAAAACCAATGCGCCCTCGTCCTCGAACGCCACCGTCAGCAGATCCGGGTCGGGGCTGGTGGACTCGATACGACGGGCACCTCGAGGCACGAAACGGCTGAGATGCCCCAGCGCATAATATTCCGGATTGCGGGTGACCGCCCCGGTCTTGCTGTCGATCGTCACCACGCCGCGGCAATTGCCGCAGCCGCCGAGATGCGGCCCGAAATTCTCGTCGAGGGCGAGATTCCACAGCAGCACGCCGCGCGCCCAGTTCCGGGTCGTGCCGATGATGAGATTGCGCATCATCCACGGCCACGCCTCGGTCCAGCCCGGCGACCATTCGCCGCCCGAACATTCGGTGAAGAAGACGTCCTTGTCCGGGTGGAGATCGCGCACCTTGCTCTGCGCAGAGACGTCGCCGCCGTAGCAATGCCAGGCGACGCCGCTGACGAAGCGCGCCGCCTCGGGATCGGCGAGCACGGCCAGCGGCTGCTCGGGCTTGTCCCAATTGTGATCCCATTCGAGGATCCTGGTGGCGAGGCCGGCACGGGCGAATTCGGGCCCGACATAGTGGCCGATGATCGCCGCCCGCTGCGCCGCGGACAGGCGCATGCCGGGATAATCGTCCGGTTCGAAATCCGGCTCGTTCTGGATGCTGAGATAGTCGATGGGAACGCCTCTGGCCCCGAAATCCTGAACCGTGCGCCGCAGATAGGTTGCGAAGGCGGCGCGATATTCGTCGCGAAGCGTGCCCTTGATCATCGATCCGCTGGTCTTCATCCAGCCGGGCGGGCTCCACGGCGTCGCCATGATCTTGAGCGAAGTGTTGATCGCGCGCGCGGCGCGGGCGACCGGCAAGACCTCCTGCTCGGCGATCCGCACCGAGAAATGCCGCAGCGCCGGGTCGCTCTCGCCCGCCGGCCGGTCGTCATAGCTTTGATGGGTGCGCGAGAAATCCGATCCGCCGATCGTCAGCCGGGTAAACGAGAAACCGACTCCCCCGTCGCGGCCGAACAGATCCCGCAGCAGGGCATCGCGCTTGGCCGGAGCCAGCTTGTTCTGGATCAGGTAAGCCGAAGCATCGGAGATCGCCGCGCCGAAGCCCACCATCTCCTGATAGCGGCGAGTCCGGTCGACCCGGATCGCGCCAGCCGGAGAGCCGGGCTGCAGCACGATTCGCGGCCGCTCGGACAGGCGGGCCGTACCATCGGGGGTGGTCAGCCAGCTCTCGACCTCCGACGCACCGCGCGGCGCTGCGGCAGCGGCACTTGCCGCGCCGACCAGCAGCGCGCCCGCGATCGACCGCCGCGCGACGCGTGCGATCCTCTTCCAGCACATCCCGGCCATATCACCCCTCTCCATCGCGGCGCGGTCCGACGCTCGCGCGCACGAGCGTAATCAGGCCAGCCGGGCGAGCTCAAGGTCCATCGAAACGCGATTGCTGTCGCGCGGCGCTTGTCGAAGCCGGCGCAGCCCGACAGAGGTGCGGTTTCAACTCCAGAGGGTGACCCGATATGTGGCGTTTCCTTGTTCGCGTTGCCGTGACGACCTTCCAGCGCGGACGGACCGCGATCTGGTTCGTCACCCGGCCGGAAGCGCTCGGAGTCCACGCGGTGGTGCTGACTCCGGCCGGCAAGATCGTGCTCGTCCGCCAGACCTATACGCCGGGCTGGCGACTGCCCGGCGGCGGATTGAAGCGCCGCGAGGCGCCGGAGGCGGCGGTGGCTCGGGAGATGCGGGAGGAATTGCGGCTTTCAGGCTTCGGCGCGCTGCATCATGTCTGCAATTTCGAGCATCAACCGGAATATCGACGCGGCCTCGCGGCGTTGTTCCTGATGACGGAGGCCGTCTACGATGGCCGCCCTTCGCTCGAAGTGGATGCGATCGCGGAATTCGCCCCCGATGCACTGCCGGCCGAGGCGACCTGGCTGACCCGGAAATTGATCGCGGCGGCGGTTGCGTCGGATGGGTGGCCCGGCTGGCGGGCTCCGGTGACTGCGGAGGGGGCGGGCGATCCTTCGGTGCGCCTGCTGCCACCGGATCTCAGCGCATTCGACCGCAGCTGATCCGGAGGGATGGCGCAGCCGGCCGCGGCCGCCGCCCGCAAAGCCCCTAAAAGGCGTTCTTGTGGGCGACGACTCGAAGGGTGTTCACCAGGATGGCGACGTCGCGCCAGATGTCCCAGCCCTGGATATATTCCATGTCGGACTGCAGCCGGTCGGTAAGATCGGTCGCTTCCACCGTCGCGCCGCGATAGCCGCGGACCTGGGCAAGACCGGTGATCCCGGGCTTGAGCTGATGGCGCAACCAATAGGTTTCGTCGACCTGCCAGAACAGCCGATTGCCGGCGAGCGAGCCGAGCGCGTGCGGGCGCGGCCCGACGAGGCTCATGTCGCCCATCAGCACGTTGAGCAGCTGCGGCAGCTCGTCGACGCTGGTGGCCCGGATGATGCGGCCGAAGCGGGTGATGCGATCGTCGTCGCGCGAGGCGGAGCGGTTGCCGTCGGCATCGCACAGATCGGTGCGCATGCTGCGGAACTTCAGCACCTGGAACAGGCGGTTGCCGCGGCCGACGCGATTCTGGCGGAAGAAGACCGGCCCCGGGGATTCGAGCTTGATCACCAGGGCGACGAGCGCAAGCACCGGCAGCAGAAGGATGATCAGCGGCACCGCCACCGAGAGATCGAGCAGGCGCTTCTGCATGCGGTTGGCGAGGCTGAGCGGCTGCCGTGCGACGACCAGAGTGTCCTTGCCTTCGAACGTGTGCATCGCGATCGCACCGACCTCGTTGGCTTCGTCGAGCAGGATTTCGCCGTCAACGTTCGCACCCTTGAGCAGCAAGGCCCAGGCGCGGTGATCCTCGCTGCGGCTGTCGATCAGCACGCGATCGAACGCCTGCACGATCGTGCCGAAATAGCTGAGCATCTTGGGGTCGCTGAGGTCCGGGCGCAGGCCGATCTGATCGGCGTCGACGATCGTCGCCGTGCCAAAGTGGCTGCGCATCGGCTTGCCATGCATGACCACCAACTCGTCGAGCAGGGTGCCGCCGGCAAGACGGTGCGCATAACGCGGGAAATAGATGCGCCCTGCGATCATCAGCAGCGCCGCCGTCGCCGTGCCTGCGGCGAAATTGAGCCGTGAGATCTCGGCTCCGCTCTTGAGGAAGAAGGCGACGACCAAGACCATGAATGTCGCGCTTGCGAAGGCGAACAGCGCACGCCGGATTCCCTCGACCGCGCGGGAGAGAGCGTCGCGCGAATACACGCCGCGCATCATCGCGATCGCACCGTAGATCAAGGCTACGACGAGTGTGGCGTAGAAATCGCCACGAGGGTAGCCGAGTGCAACCAAGACATTGGTTGCCAACATCGGGCCAATCAGCAAAGCTGCCATGTCGAAGCCAAACATCTTGGCATAGAGCATGACGCGGAGCGTCTTTCTGGAGAAGCTCGATTGCTTCAAGCCGCCGGCGTTGTTCGCTTTTACAGCAGCGACGAAACTCTGATGAACACTGGCTTCCATTAGGCGAACCCCCAAGCGTCGCTTCGGATGCGTTATGCACCGTACATTGTGCAGTGCAATATACCTACCCCGATTCGAGGCAGATCGCTAGGGGGAATCGTCAAAGTGCGCTGCGGTGCAGCACGCCCTGTCCTGAAAAAGGACCGTTTGGGAGAGCGGCGTTTAGAAGAAGAGGCTGATCAGTCCCGCCGTTGCGGCGAGCAAGGCCACCGGCCCGGCGTAGCGCGAAGTCTGCGAAATCAGCCATTCCGCACGCTCTTCCATGGGGGAACGAAGCGGAAGCGCCAGCTCGAGGCGCTCGGCGTGAAGTCGTTGCGCGAGGTTGCGCTGCAGCTCGTGTGCCGGGCTGAGCGTCTCGCCCCGCGGGAGGGCAAAGGGCACTTCCGGCGCGGGGGCTTGCGCGTCCGTGTCGATGCGTATCTGAGGCTTGGCCATGCAACTTCGCTCCTCAATCGAGGCCATTCCCCTATCGGTGGAGTAGTTGACCAAAGGTTAAAGCCGCACGATTGCGGTTCCGGTCTCCCGTACGATCACAGTTTCGTCATATAGAATGTAGATCGATCACCCTACCTGCAAACCGGACGTCAGAATATATCGCGGAAAGATAGAGACTTGATCTCAATCTCTCCTCATGAGTCGTCCCAAAATCCGCTTTCATATGCTAACCGTCATAGCTTCGAATCGGCTCATCTTGGTTAACCAAAGGTAAAACGCGGCCAAGAGGTCTCCATCTCGGAGCGCGCATTCGTTTGCATCGATCCGCCAAAGCCCTCCCGCTGCACATGCACGCACACGCGCATCGAAATCGTGAAATCGTTTATGCCTAACAGGATCTTGCCGATACGGTTCGCTAATCCGCGTAAGGAGATAAGTAGTTTTACGGACCTAATTTATGTTTGGTTAATTCGAAACTAACGCTGACTGAACACCATGTTGCAACGCAGAGCAAGCTAATCAGAGGGCGAACAATCTCTGGAAGTGCTTACCATGTATCTCACGGCTAAAGGCATTGAACTGAAGCTCTCACCGAAAGGCACGAACTGGGTGTCCTCGGCCGGCAGCAATATCGTGCGTACTGGGACCAGCTACGGCGACATCTTTCAGGGCGTGACTGGAGACACGCTCATCGGTGGACTGGGAGACGATACCTACCATCTTTGGGCGATCTCTGCGGCCGCGACGGAATCCAGTGGGCAGGGGAATGACACGGTCTACGCTTACTACTGGGGCGGAGCGACCCTGTCGGCGAATATCGAGAACCTCATTCTCAACGGCAAGGGGATGACGGCCGGGACCGGCAATGCGCTCAACAACATCATCGTCGCAGGTGGTGTCGCGGCAACGCTCAATGGGTTGGGCGGAGACGATGTCCTTGTCGGCGGTGTGGGAGCCGATATCTTCGTCGTCACCGCGGGGAATGGATCGGACGCCATCTATTCTTTCACGCCGGGCTTCGACATCGTGCGCCTGAACGGATACAACATCAGCAATTTCGATCAGATCGTCTCGCATAGCCAGCAGATCGGTAGCGATCTCAAGCTCGCGTTCGGCAATGGCGAAAGCCTGGTGCTTCGGAACGTCGCGCTCAGCGATCTGGATCCGACCGATTTCGGGTTTGCCCTTCCCAAGGCCCCCGTGCCGCTTGGCTACACGCAGATGTACGGTGCAGACCGCGGCTACAATGCCCACGGCTGGTACGTGCTGACCAATGCCTGGGGTGCTGGAAGCCTGAAATTCGGCACGGATTACAGCGTGGACGCCATCTACAACAAGACCGACATGACCAAGGGCACGATCTTCAATTGGGACTTTCCCTACGTCACGCAGGTCGCAGCACCGATCAAGGCGTATCCCAACGTCCTGTTCGGGGTCTCGCCACAGGGTGAGCAGATCAACCCGACCGACACCACGCGCGTCTTTCCTGCGCGGGTGGGCAGCCTGACCGGCCTGACTGCGACACATGACGTCACGATGCGGGGCAACGTCGGCGGCTACAATGTCTCTTACGACGTCTGGTTCACGACCAAGCCGAACGGAAGCAAGCCGACGATCACCAACGAACTGATGATCTGGGTCCACAAAGGCGACGTTCAGCCGTTCGGCAATGTGATCGGTACCTATGTCGACGGCGCATTTACCGCCACCATCTACAGAACCGGTACCTACACGGCCGTCGTGGCGGACAAGGACATGCTCGCCGGGACGATCGACATCGGCAAGGTCATCGCGCACCTGCAGTCACTCGGCATCATCTCCGCCGAAGAATATCTCGCCTGCATCAATTTCGGCGCGGAGGTGATCGGGGGCCATGGTTCGATCACCTTGAACGATCTGGATCTCCGTGTCGGAACCATGGGCGCGAACGGTATCGTCGAAACGCTGGTCACCGGTTCCGGATCGAGCGCGGCCCTGGCACCGACTGCACCCGCCGCGACACCCGTGCCCGCACCGGTCGCCGCGCCGGACAAGGCTCCGGCCGACGCTGTGTCCGCGCCTGCTGCGTCCGTCCCCGCGGCGACGGCCGGCCACGATCAGCTGTACGGCACGAGCGGCGCGGATACGCTGAAGGGCGGTACCGGCAACGACATCTACCATGCCGACGCGAAGGACACGATCGTGGAACTCGCCGGTGAGGGTATCGACGAGGTTCGCACGGCTGCCTCCACCTTCACGCTCTCTGCCAATGTCGAAAACCTCACGGGCACGGGTAGCGCCGGGCAGGCGCTGATCGGCAATGCGCTGGCAAACGTCATTACCGGCGGCGCCGGCAATGACACGCTCAACGGCGCCGGCGGCATCGACACGCTTCAGGGCGGACTCGGCAACGATGTCTATTTCGCCGACGGCGACGACGCCGTGACCGAGGCGGTTGGTGCAGGGGTAGACGAGGTGCGCACTGCGGCGGCGAGCTTCACCTTGAACCCGAACATCGAATATCTCACCGGCACGGCGAGCACGGGCCAAGTGCTGACGGGCAACGGCATGCAGAACATCATCATTGCCGGGGCTGGTGCCGACACGCTGTACGGCGGCGGCGGCAAGGACAATCTCGACGGCGGCGCCGGCAACGACGTCCTGGACGGAGGCGCGCTTGCCGACACGCTCAAGGGTGGTCTCGGCGACGACATCTATCTCACCGACGGCCTGGATAGCATCATCGAGGCGGCGAATGCGGGCATCGACGAAGTGCGCACGAGCGTGTCGAGCTTCACCCTCGTTGATAATCTCGAAAACCTCACCGGCACCGGGAGCGTCGGGCAGACGCTCATCGGCAATGCGCTCGCCAATCTGATCACCGGCGGGGTCAGCAACGACACTCTCGACGGGGGCGCCGGCAACGACATCCTGGACGGCGGCA
>NZ_PXYI01000006.1 GCF_003012735.1 Allosphingosinicella deserti
TTGCCGACACGCTCAAGGGTGGTCTCGGCGACGACATCTATCTCACCGACGGCCTGGATAGCATCATCGAGGCGGCGAATGCGGGCATCGACGAAGTGCGCACGAGCGTGTCGAGCTTCACCCTCGTCGATAATCTCGAGAACCTCACCGGCACCGGGAGCGTCGGGCAGACGCTCATCGGCAATGCGCTCGCCAATCTGATCACCGGCGGGGTCAGCAACGACACTCTCGACGGGGGCGCCGGCAACGACATCCTCGACGGCGGCATGGGTGCCGACGCGCTCCGCGGGGGCGCGGGCAACGATCTCTACTTCGCCGATGCGGGCGACGTCCTGACGGAGGGCATCGGTGCAGGAACCGACGAGGTGCGCACGGCTGCGGCCAGCTTCACCCTGATCCCCAATATCGAACATCTCACCGGCACCTCCAGCACCGGCCAGGTGCTGACGGGCAACGGCATGCAGAACAGGATCACCGGAGCCGGCGGGAACGATATTCTGTACGGCGTGAGCGGCAAGGACGTCCTGGACGGCGGAGCAGGCGACGATGTGCTGGATGGCGGCGCCTTCGCCGACACCCTCAAGGGTGGTCTCGGCAACGACATGTTCGTCTATCGTTCAGCCAGCGACTCGGCCCGGGGCCAGAGCGACGTGATAAGCGACTTCACCCTGGGCGACAGGATTTCCCTCAATCCGATCGACGCCGACGGCAATGCGGCGAACGGTAATCAGGATTTCCGCTTCGTCGGCGCCGCCAAGTTCAGCGGATCGGCCGGCGAACTCCGCGCCTTCGCCGACGTGTCGCAAGCGGGAACCTGGTTCGTCGAAGCCGATACGAACGGCGACCGGGTTGCCGACCTGGCAATCACCGTCGTCACCCAGGCCGGCCACCAGTTGAACGCTGCCGACTTCTGGTTCTGACCGAGAGCTGCGCCGGGCGCTCCTCATCGGTCCAGAGAATGATTCACGTCTCAGGTCGAAGCTTTGCGCTCCGACTTGAGACGATCAGGCTTTCGGCGCCCGGTGTGGCGGCACCCTGGACTTTGGCCGCCCCGGATCACCGACCCGGCACTTTGTCGCCCTTTCCCCCGTCTCGCAGGTAGGGCATTGTCCCACGGTGGGACATGGTCCTGAGTCCCGCGTGGAGCATTCTCGTCGACGAACCGTTGAAGGGATGCGGGGCGACAGGCTAGCGGGGGCGTCGACAGGGTGATAAGAAATTGCATCGCGCGCCAGTCGCGCGGGCTCCGGGTGGGGTTGGGGAGCGTTGCTTTGACGGGCCTTTGGGGTGTTGAGGTCCATGAGCGAAAACTCTGATGCCTCCTGTGAGATGGCGTATCCGGCCGTGTATCGGCCCATTGTTGAGGCGACTGGGTTGAAGCGATCCGATCCTATTCTTCGGGCGCGACTTGGCGGCATACAGACCGCTCGAGTAACCCGTTCTCAACTCGCTCAGATGATGCTCGAAGATGTGCAGGATGCTCGTGCCGGTCTCCTGTCCGTCCCTCGGGTTATCGTCGCATCGAATGGCTCGGTGATCGCGCGCTATCATTCCGATCCGGGTTTCGCAGCGCTGATCGACGCCGCCGACGTGATCGACCCCGACGGCATGCCGCTCATCCTGGCCACGCGGCTGCTCTGGAAGCGTCCTTTGCCCGAGCGGGTGGCGACAACTGATTTCATCCACGATGCCTGCGAGATCGCCATCAAGAATGGTCTTCGCTTTTATTTCCTTGGCGGCAAGCCGGGCGTAGCGGAACGCGCCGCCGAGCGACTCCGGACGCTGCATCCCGGCATCCAGATCGTTGGAACTCGGCACGGCTACTTTCGCCCGGACGAGGAGGAGGAGGTCTGCGAGGCAGTGCGCGAGACGGGTGCCGACGTGCTTTGGCTCGGGCTCGGCAGCCCAGCCCAGGAATCGTTTGCCGTTCGACGCCGTGCATCGCTCGCCGGGGTGGGCTGGATTCGTACCTGTGGCGGGCTGTTCGATCATTATACCGGCCTGGTTCCACGCGCACCGAGGTGGATGCAAAATGCGGGCCTCGAGTGGCTGCATCGATCGATGCTGGAGCCCGCGCGACTTGGGGTTCGCTATTTGCGCACCAATCCCGCGGCGGTCTGGCATCTGCTGACCAAAAGCCGGGAACGCGGCTGAGGAGGCCGGGCTGCTGGGCTTCGTTTCTTATGTGGTGCGGCTCGCCGGTCGGCTCACCGAGCGCCGCATCGGCGCGCGAGTGCTCGTCGGCATCGGGCTTTCGATGGCCGCTCTTCTGGTGTTGTTCGTCGTTCTCGTGGTCGGCGCACGCGCGCCCGTGGTTGCCGGCCCACCGGTCGCCGCTGCGCATGACGGCCGCCCGGTGCCCGGCGAACAATATCTGTGGCGTCCGGTGGCGATCGGCGGCGGCGGGTTCATTACCGGGATGTCGATCGACGACAGCGGCCAGACGATGGTCGCCCGGGCCGACGTCTACGGTGCCTATCTGTGGCAGCCGGAGGCCAATCGCTGGCGCCAGCTGGTCACCGCGCAATCGATGCCCCAAGCCGAAGTGCGCCAGAATGCTCTGGCGGACGGAGTGTACGAGATCGTCGTCGCGCCGTCGGATCCGCGGCGCATATACCTGGCCATCAAGGGCGGACTCTATCGATCCGCCGACCAGGGCAAGACGTGGCAGCGCGGTCGTCTCGACGGTGCGACACGGCTGGCGTTCGATGCCAACGGAGAGTTTCGCCTCAGCGGGCCCTTCCTGGCGGTAAGCCCGTCCAACCCCGATCTCGTGCTGTTCGGATCTCCCGAAAACGGCGCCTGGCGAAGCATCGATGGCGGCACGACTTGGTCGCTCGTCTCCGGCTTGCCGAAAGGCACTGATCTCAGCCCGAAACAAGGCCTGCAGACCGCCGGCGCCAGCTTCTGGTTCGAACGACGGGGCAGCGGTGCAGGACGGATCTTTGCGATGTCGCCGGGCAACGGCCCATATGTCTCGACCGACGGAGGTGCACGCTTCGCGCCGCTGCCGTCTGCGACTCCAGGCCCGCGCCGCCTGAAGCAGGGCAGCTTCGCCGCGGACGGCAGCTTTTTCGGCGTGGATGACGAAACCCGCAAGATCTGGCGCTACCGGGACCATCGCTGGCAGGATCTAAGCGATCGGCCCGGCCTGTCACCGCGCGCCTATGCAACCATCGCGATCGATCGGAAAAGCGGACTGGTCCTCGTTACCGACCAGGGCGGACGCAGCTTCGCGGGCACGCCGGACGGCGAATCCTGGTACCGTGTCGGGCGCGACGTCGAGGTCGGCAAAGGCGATCCGCCATGGCTCCATGTTGCCGACAGCGGTTACGTCGCGACAGGCGCGATCGTTGCGGACCCCCAAGTGACGGGGCGCTTCTGGATTGCGTCCGGTGTAGGACCAATGGTGACCAATCTCGGCAAGGGTCAGCGATCGATGACCTGGGTGACCCAGGTGCGCGGGATCGAGGAACTTGTCGCCAATGATGCCATTCAGCCGCCCGGCGGATCGCCTTTGTTCGCAGCGTGGGATTTCGGGATCCACGTCAAGGACGATCTGAATGCCTTTTCGACTACGTACGGCCCCAGGGAACGGGTTCTGATCGCCGCGCAGCAGATCGACTGGAGCCCGGCCGATCCCCGGTTCATCGTTACCAACGCTTCGGATACGCGGACGTCCTGCTGCTCTGAGGATGGCGATGCCGTTCTCGCCGGCTACAGCAGCGACGGAGGGAGAACCTGGACGAAGTTCCCCAGCCTGCCGCAACCGCCGGGCACGCGCGGGAACGATCCTTGGCGGATGTCCATGGGAATGATCGCCGTGTCTTCGAACAGCGTCGACAACATCGTCTGGATGCCGACTTATTTCCGATCGGCTTACTACACGCTGGATCGCGGGCGTTCGTGGAATCGGGTGATTTTGCCGGGCGAGAAGCTGCCATTCACCGGCACCCATGGCCAATGGTTCATGCAGCGCAAGGTGCTGGCGGCGGACCGCGTCCGACCGGGCACCTTCTACCTCTTCCACAGCGGCAACAGCCGCAATCCGGGTCTCCGCGGCCTTTGGCGAACCACTGACGGGGGTGTGCACTGGCAGCGCGTGTTTCGGGGCGATATCGCTCCGGCGAACAGCGCAGCCGCCAAGCTGCGGGCCGTTCCCGGCAAGGCCGGCCACCTGTTCTTCACCTCTGGCGTGGATGGAGCGCAGGATACGAGGTTACGGCGGAGCATCGACGGCGGCCAGCATTGGACCGTGCTGGATGCGGTTGACCATGTCGACGACATTGCCTTCGGCAAAGCGGCGGCTGGAAGCCGCTATCCGACCCTTCTCCTGGCGGGCAGGATCGGCGGCGAGTACGGGATCTGGAGATCGACGGACGAAGCGCGCAGCTGGCAGCGAATCGGCGCTTTTCCGCTCGGTTCTCTCGATCAGATCAGTGTCATCGGTGCCGATCCCGACGTATTCGGGCGCGTCTATCTTGGGTTCAAGGGCTCCGGGTGGATCTACGGCGAGCCTGCGCCGTGCGGGGCCGCGGCTGTGACGCCCACACGGGAATGCTATCGTGTCCGATGAGATGATGACGGGTCGGCAACGAGCCGCCCGGGCGATGGTGCGGGTACCGGCGCGTGAAGCCGCATCCGCGCCGAGCGCATCGGCGGGGATCGGTGCCGCTTTGGTGTTCAGCCTCGGCATCACCTTCAACGGCCTCAACAGCAGCATTGGCAATGCGATTGCGTGCATGCTCGCGGCCGGCGTGCTGATCCTGTTGCTGGCGCTCTGGTCCGCCCCTGCCTCCTTCTGGCGCCAGGGAGTGCCGGTGATCGTGCTGGTCGGCGCGGGCGCGGCGTGGGCGGCATTGCCGGCCTGGGCTCCCAATTGGGGAGGCTCCACAGCATTGGCCCCGGATCTGATGACACCGCCGCTGCTCGGGCTGGCGGCGCACGTGACCGCCTTGTTGTGCGGCGCGAGAATTGCAGCGCGGCGGCAGAATCTTGGCCACGTTATGGATGCGCTGATCCTGTTCGGTTGCTTGAACGCTCTCGTCGGGCTCGCTCTGCGCGCCTGGGGCGCCGATCTTGCTTTCGAGCTGTGGCGCGAGCGGCCCGATGCGCGGTTCACGGGCACGCTCAGCAATGCCAATGTTGCCGGCGTCTATTTCGCGATGCTCGCCGTGCTCGCCTTCGCGCGTCTGATCCAGGCAAGGCCGAGCGGAGGCTTTGCGCGGGCCAGATCGCAAGCGGCCTTGGCTCGGTTCTGCGGCTATGCCGCGGCCCTGACGATGCTGATCGGCGCCTGCGTGATCACCGGTTCGCGTTCCGCCAACGCCGCCGCCGTCGTTGCGCTGGTGCTGCTGCCGCTATGGCGGACCCTGCGACGACGGGGCGCGGAGATCTGGTTTGGGCTGGCGGTGTCCGCGGCGGTCGTCGGCCTCGTCGCCTTGTTCGGTCTCTCCGATCTGGTGCTCGACCGGCTGGCGCTCGCATCGAGCGAGTTCGCGCTGCGAGTATTGATGTGGCGTCATTACGCCGGGCTGGTCGAGGCAGCGCCTCTCCACGGCTACGGCCTCGGTGTGTTCCCGATCCTGAATGCATATGCCCTGCCCGATCCGCGCACCGCGCAGGCGCTTTGGATGGTCAATTCGGCGCACAACCTCTTCCTGCAGCTGCTGCTGCAGGGGGGGCTGCCCTATCTGCTCCTGATCTGTCTTGCCGCTGGCTGGGTCGGCTCAGGAATCGTCGGTCAGGGCAGGCGGAGCCTCTGGGCCGGTGGTTCGGACGCGTTGGTGGCTGCCCTGTTCGTCGTGTTCGCCTGTTCGATGATCGATATCGTGCTGGACGTGCCGGGTATGGTCAGCCTTGCGATGTTCGTGGCGGGGCTGGCGTGGGCGCCCGGTCGCGGCCCCAATCGGAATCCTCGGATCGGACTGCGTGCCAAGTCAGCAGGAACGGCTGGTAAGCTGGGCTGACGCGCATCAGGCGGAATATCGTTGTGCGCTCGTGCGGCCGCAGCCGCACGTACCAGATGGCCTCCGCGACAAGTCGGTCCCGCGCGGGACCCGGGAGAAACTGCCAGCACCACAAGCCGGTCTCGATCCGCCAGCGAGCGATGTCCTTGACATAGGGTGAGCCTCGGTAGCTCTCATTCAATGCGGTTGCGACTGCGGACATCGAGACGGGATTCTCCAACGTCCGGGCGTAGGCCTCCACGGTCGCCTCATCGCCCCAGATCGGGCGGGCTGCGCGGGCGGCCTCGAGATCGCGCCTCGCAATGCTCCGAAGGCGTCGCGCATCGCCAGTATCGGACGAGACCTCCGCGGCACGCAGGAGGTACATGGCGCGCAGCAGCTGGGCTCGTGGAATACCGAGATTGTTCTCGACGGGAATGCCGGGGCTCGGCTCTCCCCGCGCCAGGGCGCTCTGCTGGCGGACCAGTAACGACGTCCAGCGATCGACGTCCAGCTCCTGACGTATCGAAAGCACGGCAAGCACAATCAGAAGCGCGAGCAGTGCGATCGCGGCGTAGCCGGAGTAACGGATTAGCGGAGGCGTGCGCGGAATGGCCGGCCGCGCCCCTGCGCGGCCGGATCCGAATTCATTCCGGCTGATAATAAGAGCCGTACTTCTTGGAGTAATACATGCCGCCCAGAGCCTCGGCGGATGGATCGACCATCGTGAACAGAGCACCGACGGCGTTCGCGCCATCGCTCCGCAGCCAACCCAGGGCCGAATCGATCGGCGCTGCTGGGGTGGAGCCCCATTTCACGACCAGGATCGTCGCATCGGCCATCGCTGCGAGAGTCCGTCCGTCGGCAAGGCCGACGAGCGGCGGCAGATCGAGAAGGATGGTGTCGTAATGCGGCGCCAGCGCCCCGAGCAGGGTCTTGAAGCGATCGGCACCGAACAGATCATCGGTGGCAAAATGCGGTGCCTTGACGAGGATGACGTCGAGATTTTCGACGCGATCCTTGACCACCGCCTGGTCTGCCGTCGCGTTGCCGTTGAGCAGCTCGATCAAACCGGCAGATTCACCCGCTGGGACGATCAGCCGCATCGCCGCGCGGCGCAAATCGCAGTCGATCAGCAAGGTTCGTCCACCGCTGAGCGCCAACACGCGTGCGAAGGCAGCGCAGGTCGTCGTCTTGCCCTCGTCAGGAAGTGCCGATGTGATCGCGATCACCTTGGGCGGGGTCACGCCCCGCGTGCCGAGCACCGCAGCGCGGGCGATGCGCAGCGATTCGGCGTAAAGCGACGCCTTTCGATCGACCACCAGGTCCGCCGGCGAGGCGCTTTTCACCCGCGGCAATGCGGCGAGCACCGGAATGCCGAACTGAGCTTCGAAGTCGCCGACGCTCCGAATGCCCGAGACGAGCAATTCCTGTACGATCACCGTGGTGCCGCCGGCCGCAAGCGCAACGATCAGCGTCAGCGCGAGCAGCAGCGGGCGATTCGGCGAGGTCGGCTTGATCGGCGAGACGGCGCGATCGACGATCGTGGCCTGCGAAATCTCGTTGCGCGAAGCCTGGCTGCTCTGCAGCGAGAGTTCCGCCGTCTTGTCGTAGGCAGCCCGCTTGCTTTGCGCCTCCCGCTCCAGGCTCTCGGCGGTCGCGGAAGCGCGGGTGTTGCGCGCCTGCTGACCCTCGAGCGTGCGCAGAGTTCCGCGGAGGCTTTCGGCGCGCGCCTGGGCAGCGCCCGCGGCGGCCTCGAGCGAACCGACGGCACGCTGCGCCTCGGCCTTGATCTGCGTGTCGAGACCCGTCAGCTGCTCGCGAATCTTGACGCTTTCGGGGTGGCGGTCGCCGTAGCGCGCGGAGACTTCGCCCATGTTGCGGAGCACCTCGGCCCGCTGGCGACGCAGGTCGGAGATCACCGGGGAGCTGCGCACTTCCGAAACGGCGTCGAGGCCGCCGCGGGCGATCTGGGAACGTGCGGCGGCCAGATTGGCCCGTGCTTCTGCGGCTTCCGACTCGGCCGTCGCGAGCTGCGTCGAAAGCGGCGCCACCTGCTGATCGGCGATGGTCGTGCTGCCCTGCCCCTGCGCGACGATGCCGGCCTGCGCCCGATACTGGGCGACGGCCTCGTCGGCGGCGCGGACTTCGCGTCCAAGGTCTTCGAGCCGCTGACGGAAAAAGGCCGCCTGCCGTTCCGCAGTGCCCATTCGGCTGCCGACCTTCGAGTTGATGTAGGTCTCGGCGTAGGTGTTCGCGACCTTGGCCGCCTTGTCGGCGTCGTTCGCCTTGAAGCGGATGTTGATCACATAGGTCAGCCGGTCGCGCCCGACGGTGAGTTGCCGCTGGACCTTCCCGGCAACGGCACTGATGCGCTCTTCATTGCTCAGCGGCGGAGCGCCCTCGGCCGGGTTGATGCCGCGCGTGAACTCCGGATCGTTCTGCAGATTGAGCTGCTTCACGACCTGTCGCGCCAATTCCTCGGAATTGAGCACGGTCACCTCGGTTTCGATCGCTTCGGACGCCAGACTCGCAACGTCGCTGGACGCGGACGAAAGCGGGTTTCGGCTGGGATCGATCTGAATCCGGGCGACCGCCTCGAATTTCGGTGTCATCAGCATGATCAGGGTGGCGCCGATTGCAACCACTGCCGCCGTGACCAGGAACAGGGTCAGCCAGCGGCGGCGAACCATGTCGCGAAGCGATCGCAATGTGTCCGCCAGACGGGCCTCGTAGCCGACGACTTCGGGTGCTCCATCCATGTCAATTCTCTGTGCTGTGCCGGGACGCGACATAAGCATAACTCACTCCTGGTCAGCGCTGGAACACCAGCGAAACGTCTGCACGAAATTCGTTGAGCGACCCCTGGAAACCGGTGCCGTCTCGATCGCGCTTTGCATAATCGAGGCGCAGGCGCGTGCTCATGATGGGCGACATCAGAAATTGCGCGCCGCCGCCGATGCGATAGACATCGTTGGATCGATCGGACCGGATATAATCCTGGTGCGCGTAATCTGCGGACGCGTTGAGGATCAGGTTGCGAAGCAACTCGTGATCGACCCGCAACTGAAGCCGGTTGTTGTAGAAGGAGCCGATCGTACTCAGATTGGAATCCTCGATCGTGCGCTGCGCGCGCACCGACACCGTGGTCAGCTCCGACAGGAAATATTCGACCTGCGCCTCCACGGAGAGGCCGCCCTCGTTGGGATAGAGCGCGTTGTCGTAATCGCGGTGGGTGTAGCCGACCCCGACCGATCCGCGCATCAGCGCCGAAAGATCCATGTTGACGCCCGCGATCAGGCGATAGCCCTGGGAATCCCGGTTGGGTTGGCCATTGAGCAGATTCCGGTCATATTCCGTGTCGGAATAGCTGGCCTGGACGAAGGTCGCGAAGCTCGGCGAGAGAGCATATTGCACCTGCCCGACGACGCTGTTGATGATCCGGTCACGATCCGACTGATCAAGGCGCGTGCCGCCGTTGGTGAGCCCGCGGAAGTCAAATTCATTTCGTGCGTAGGCGAGCGTCGTGCGGACACGGCCAAGCGAATACTGGCCGCGAAGGCCCTGCATGTTGTAGACGTAACTCGATACGCCGGTGATCAGCGCCTCGCCGTCGTTCGAAAACGGCGTTTCGTAGATTTTGCCGGCCTGAGCCTCGGCCGTTACCGACAGCGCATCTCCGAGATCGGCCCGGCCGAGACCGCGCAGATAATAAGCATCCTCGTTGCGCAAGGTCGCGTCGAAGAAGCGCCGGAACTGCGCGCCCCCGGCCAGGCTCAACGCGTGGCGGGACCAGTCGGATTGCGCGCGAACCGAGGGCGCAAGCAGCAGGTAGCCGTCCGATTCGCTGCTGCCTTCCGAAAGATAGACATTGTCGGTGAATCCGGTGCCGACCTCCGCACGCGGATAGACGAGAAAGCCGCCGGCGCGAATGCCGAGAGCATCGTAGTCGGGCCGCGGCCGTTCGGTGACGCTGACGTTGCGGTCACGGTCGTAATCGAACGGGATGGCTTGGGCGATGATGCCCGATTCGGTTTGCGCCATGGCCGGGGCGGCGGGTGCGAGCACCGCGGAGGATAACAGAAGCCACTGAAAGAACTTGGGACGCATCGCGCTCACTTTATCGAAAAGGCCATGGGGACGTGCAGCCGAACGGCAGCCGCGGTGCGTCGATGCTCAATCGGTCGAGTAGTTCGAGCCGCCGCCACCGCCGACACCGATCACGGGCGACGCCCCAAAGCCGGCCGGTGCGCCGCCGCTGCGGCCCAGGCCCGCCGTACCGACCGGCTGGCACTCCAGCAGCGCCTGCCGGGAATTGGCGAGCGCCTGGCGAACGTTGCGCGACAGGTTCGGAGTCTTGGAATACTGGTTGATCGCCGTCTCGACGGCGTCCGACGGAGCGTTGACCTGGCTGAGCGCGAACGTGATCGCAGCCTCTGCATCCTCGCTGGAGGCATTGGACGACAGAGCGCCGACTTCACGGGTGAGGGCGGCAACCACCTGCTGGACCGCGCGAGCCGTCTCCTCGGGGCGCCGGACCGTCGCTGTCGCCAGCTTGGGGCAGTTCGCCTGAGTGATCGGGCGAACCTTGCGAACCGCCTGCGCCTGCGCGGACGGCGTCATCCCCACGATCAGCAGCACGGCGGCTGCGGCCGCTTTCGACACGTTCTTGCGATCCATCTCTATTCCCCTTTGTTTCCCTGAGGACGCGGCCTCGGGACCTATCGTTATCAAAAGAAGCGTTCGCCCAGACGGATCGTGTCGCCCGGATATACCTTGAGGTCGGGCGTGAGCTTGAATGGCTCTTCGACGTCCGTGCCGAACTTGCGGATGAACACCACCTTCTTCTCCGCCCGAGGCGTGAAGCCTTGCGCGGTGGCGATCGCGTTCAACACGGTAAGACCGCTTGCATACGGATATTGACCCGGCGACTTCACCTCGCCGAGAATGTAGAAGGGGCGGTAGGCTGCCACTTCCATGCTGACCTTGGGCTCCCGCAGATAGCCGTCGGCGAGCCTGGTCTCCACGACCCGGGCGACTTCGGCCGGGGTCTTCCCGGTCGCAGGAATGTCGCCGATCAGCGGAAGCGAGATATTGCCGCTGTCATTGACCGCGAACTCACCGGAGAGCGCGGCTTCGTTGAACACGTTCATCTTCACGCGGTCGCCAACGCCGAGTCGATATTCGGCATCGATCGCAGTGGCCGCCGCGACTCGCTCGCCCGGAGACACGACCGCCGAAGGCGAGCAGCCCGCGAGAGCCAGGACGCAGCAGATCATGGTGAGAAGTCGAGAAGCCACAGGACCCCCTAAAAATTGTATTGTGCAGTTGCGAGATTTTGTGTGCAAGTGCGAAATGTACAGCAGGAGGCGGCTGTGATCAAGGCGCCGTTAACCGTCCCGTTGCGAGACACAAGATCGATTGAGCCAGAGCGTGCCTGCTTTCTGGCCGGGTTGTTTGAAGTTAAGGCGCCGGTTTGGAGCGCGGCTAAGCGGGCGTGTGTCGCCCGCCTAAGGGAAAGCCGGCCTCAATCCCCTTGCGCAGAGGAGCACGTCCGATGGTATGGGTGGAGAGATCGGGCGCAGCGGGTCCGGCGTGGGGGATAGCGTGAAAGATCAGGTCGGTTTGGTCCCGGGAGGTGGGGCCGCCATCGCTGCGCCGCAGCAGAGTCGATCCGGCGAATCATCGGCGGCCGCTGGTGCCGGCCTGCTGATCGGGATCCAGATGCTTCGCGGCTGCGCGGCGTTGCTGGTGATCCTCGCTCACGCCAATCTGATGATGCGCTACCCGCGCTACTTTCACCAGAGTCCGTTCGACATCCGCGAAGCCGGCGTGTTCGGCGTCACCGTCTTCTTCGCGATCAGCGGCTTCATCATCGCGATCGTCTCGCTCGACGGGGATCTGCGGGCGCGTTTGACGATCCGCGATTTCGCCTGGCGCCGATTCGTGCGGATCATGCCGTTTCTCTGGCTTGCCGTGATTGGCTACAACATCCTCACCTATGTCGGGACCCGGGACATCGAATGGATGAACGCGCTGCGCGCGCTGGTCATCTGGCCGGTCGGGGGGCTGAAACCCAACGTCATCTGGTCGCTGCGTCACGAACTCATATTCTACGCCTTGTTCGCGGCCACCTTGATGGTCGCAAGGCAGCGCTGGTGGTTGCTCGGCGCCTGGTTCCTCGCGCCTTTGATCGTCGGGGTGTCGATGCCGCTGATCGCGGGGCGTCAACTTTCTGCCGGTTCGACCGGCGAAGAATTCCTTCATGTCCTGTTGATGGGCAGCGACAATGGCGCCAATCTGCAGTTCGGCGCCGGCTTCCTTTTAGGCATTCTTTATCTGAAGCGGCATGCATGGCTTCAGCCGCGGCGGGTCGGCGGACTGGCGACCGTTCTGGGGGTGGTTGCGGCCGCGACGATCCTGGTGGAAGCGATGGACATGCCGGTCGGGCTCGCGCGAAGTTGCCTGTGGACGATGCTTGCCGGCGTGATCGTCTGGATCGGCATTGTCTGCGAGCGGTCGCCGCGCTGGATCGAACGGATCGGAATCCTCCTCGGAAATGCCTCGTTCGCCATTTACCTCACGCACAATGGCGTGCTGCTGACCGCGTTCGAAGCAGCCACCAAGCTCCGTTTGCCGTTGCCAACGGAATTGCTGTTCTTCGTCTTCGTTGCGCTTGCGACAGGGGTCGGACTGATCGTCCACCTGATTGTCGAGAAGCCGCTTATCGCCCTGTTGTCGCGGCGCCGGATTGCTCCGTGGCAGCGGCAGAACCGCTGATATCCGCGGCCGACAGAGGGCGCCGATACCGGAAGAATCGGTTGAGCGGCGCTTCGACGTATCGATAGACGATGATCCCCGCCACGATGCCGGAGCAGGCCGACGCGACCATCGCCGGGTATAGCAGGGCCGCCGGCAGGCGGTGCGCGATCGCCGTGACCGCTCCGACCGCGAACATGTGGAACAGGTAGATCGAATAGCTCGCGTCGCCGATGTAGAGGAGGGGGCGTGGTACCGAGACGCCGCGGCCGTCGATCACGGAGACCAGCAATGCGATGTGCAGCGTGCAGGCGATCGAAAGCCAGAGCTGGGTGGTGCGATCATGCCGGATCGCTTCGAACATGCTGGCCATCACGCCGAGCAGGACGAAGCTCACGAGCAGGGCGATCCACATCCAGGCGGTTCCCAGGCGGATCGGCCGATAAACTGCGATCATGCCGAGCAGGGTGCCGAAGATGAAGCCGATGGTCGCCACTTGCGTATAGAAAGCGGGGATCGCCGCCGTGAAGGGATGGACGATGCCGAGCAGGATCAATCCTCCAAGGATGATCGTGACGCAGAATGCGCGTTGCGCCACGCCCAGTGCGAACAGCGAGGCGAAAACCAGATAGAAGAACATCTCGTAATTGAGTGTCCACCCCAGCCGGAAGAAAGGCCAGATATAGCCTGAGCCCGCCGGATCATAAGCGGGGATGAACAGCAGCGATTTCAGCATGTGCCAGCCGTCGAACACCGTCCGCTTGAACGCTCCGGGAGCCGCAAGCGTCGCCGCGGCAAGCACAAGATTGGCGATGTAGTAAATGGGAACGATGCGCCTGATGCGGCGGCTGAGAAAGGCCGTGGGGCTGAACGTCCCACGTCCAGTGGTGAGCACCATGATGTAGCCGCTGATCACGAAGAACAGAGTGACACCGTAGGTCGACAGCAGGTTCCACGCTCCGTGAGTGCCTCCGCTGTAGTGACCGGAGGCGTGACTGATCACCACGGCGCACGCCGCTATGGCGCGTCCGAGCTGCAGACCATCGAGGCGCGGCACCGCCGCGCCGCCGGTGGGCGGAACTGTCATTATCGTCGGACTCGATGTGCTCACGGGCGGCGACTCTCTCACTCGGCTGGACCCCCGATGCATGTCGTAGCGCGGACTCGCACCGAAATGGAGCATTTTTGTGCGCTGCGGAATAACTCGTCCTCTCGTGGGAGATACACGAACGGTCGAAAATTGTGCAGTTGCTAATTGTAGTGCGGTGCGGCATTCGGCAAAAAAAGGGCCGTAACGGGGGAGTGGTAAACGTAACGGGGAAGGGGGGCGTGTTTTGCCTGCTCGATCGGTAATGTTCTTGGTTTCGCATTCTTCCGCCGGTGGGGCCCAGGAGATCTGGGCGAATCTCGCCGAAGGGTTTTCCGAGCGCGGCTACGATGTGGTCCTGGCGGCGCTCTATCCATTCCGGGCGACCGTTCGGGAATCCGCGGCGCACCTGCCGTGGAACTATATCGTGCCGAAACGGCCTTCCGGGCCGCTTGCCGCGCTGGGCCTGTTGCGTGCGCTCGTAGCGCGACTGCGGCGCGATCGGCCGGAAATCGTGTTCACGGCAATGCCGGCGGCCAACGTACTTGCCTCGATCGCAGCGCGCCTCGCGGGATGCGGGACCCGCGTCGTGACTTCGCATCATTCTCCGGCGGAGACGCACAATCCCGCCCTCAATCTGGTCGACGGAGTTGCCGGATCGCTGAAGAGCGTCAAGGCGGTGGTCAGTGTGTCGAACACCGTGGCAGCGTCGCTGGACGGAAAACCGGCGCCGTACCGCCAGCGTCGGTGCACCATCTACAACGCCCTGCCGCCGCGGATCGAGACGCTGATCGAGTCGCTGGCCGAGAGCCACAGGCCGCGGCGGGTGCGAAACCGCCTGATCGTCGCGACAGGCAGGCTGGCACCGCAGAAAAATTATCCGCTGCTGCTGCGCGCGGCGGCGCACATGCCTGACGCGACCTTCAAGATCGTCGGCAATGGTCCGGAAGAGGAATCGCTGAAGTCACTCGCAGCGGAGCTCGGAATCGAAGACCGAGTCGCCTTCCTCGGCCATCGTCCGCGCGAAGAAGCTATGGCGATCCTGGCGGACGGCGACGTGTTCGCCCAGGTGAGCCTGTTCGAGGGGCATAGCCTTGCCCTGGTCGAAGCCGCCAAGCTTGGCCTGCCGCTGGTCGTCTCCGACGTTCCGGTGCAGATCGAAGGGATCACCGCGCGCGACGGAACGCGCTGCGGGCTGGCTGTCGGCACCCAGGATGCCGAGGGGCTCGCGGCGACCTTGCGGCGGCTGCTCGATGATCCCACCGAATATGCCCGCATGGCCGAATTGTCTGCGAAGCTCGGCAACGAGGCGAGCTATGCGGCGATGGTCGACGCCTACGAGGCGCTGGTCGCATGAGCGGAGCCGAAGCCGCCAATCCTGCCGAGGGACGGACGGGCCGATCGACATTGTTTTCGCTTCAGGCGATGCGCGGAATCGCGGCGCTTGCCGTGGTCGTCTATCACGCGAATCTGATTCTGAGAGAGCCGGTTTACGGCGGTATCCACGTCTTCGACACCGTGGCGTCGCGCGGGTGGACGGGGGTCAATTTCTTCTTCGTGCTGAGCGGCTTCATCATTCTCTACGCGCACGCCAAGGATATCGGCACGCCGGAGCGGGCGGGCCGCTACCTCTGGCGCCGCTTCGCCCGCGTCTATCCCGTCTACTGGATCGTCCTAACGGGCTTCATCGCGGGCTCGGCGGCGGGGTTCGGGCACGCCGATTTCAGCACCGCTCCCCTGCACCTGCTGTCCTCCTATTCGCTGCTGCGGCTTGTTCCCGTGCTCGATCTGCCGCTGCAGGTCGCATGGACTTTGGTCTATGAAGTCACCTTCTATTTCGCGTTCCTGATCGTCATCCTCAATCGGCGAATCGGATTCGCGTTGATCGCGGCGTGGACGGCGGCGGTGTTGGTCAACGGGCTGCTGCTCGCCGACACCGAGACTCCTTGGACTCACGTCTGGAACCTCTATTTCCTCGTCGGCGCCCTTGCCTTCGCTGGCTTCCAACGCATGAAGACCGCCAAATCGGGTGCGCTCGTCTTCGGCGCCGGCGCCCTCCTGCTTGCCTTCCTGTTCGCGACGGGGTTGGTCGAGCCGCGTCTTGCGCTTGGCCAAACGAAGCCTTGGCTCCTGCTCGCCTTGGCTTTCGGCTTTGCTGCGATCGTGCTCGGCAGTGTGGTATTCGAGAGGGCGCGGCCGTTGCGCATCCCTTCGAGCCTCATCCTGCTCGGTGAGGCGAGCTATGCGATCTACCTCGTCCATTCACCGGTGATATCGCTGATGGCAGCGCTGAACCTCCGTCTCGGCGGGAACATGCTGCCCGCCCAATTGCTGTTCTGCGTCATCGTCGTTGGATCGACGACGGCCGGGATCGTGGCTCATTTCATCCTCGAAAAGCCGCTGCTTCGTCTGATGCGGGGCTTGGAGCGCTCGCGGCTTGCCGGCGCCCCCGAGGTTCGCCGGGCGGAGGCAGGGTGAGATGGTAGGCATCGCCGGTCGGCCGGACAGATGGGCCTCGGTGCGCCGGGGGGCGTTCATGACCACCACCTTCTGCATGCTGTGGATGGTGACGATCGGCCTCAATCCCCTGTCCGAGAAGGTCAAGACCATCCCGGCCACGGGCGACGGCGATTTCGCGCGCCAGCTCTGCTACAGCCTCATCTTCATCGTTGCGTTCATCGCCTCCCGGCCGTTGACCCAGCCGCGAAACCTGTTCGCGCTGCCCCTCGGGATCACCATCGCGCTCGGCTGGTGCTGGCTGAGCCTCAGCTGGTCCGACGTGCCAGGGGTCGGCATGCGCCGCTTGATCCTGACCTCGATCATCATGTTCTCGATCTTCCGGTCGGTGCAGGAAATCGGGCATGAGCGGTCGATCGCGATGATCCGCCTGCTGCTGCTGATCACCCTCGTGCTCAACTACGTTGCAATCGTGGTCACGCCCGCTGCGATCCACCAGATCGCAGAAATCGGTGATCCGAACCTGATCGGCAACTGGCGCGGCGTTCTTCCCCAGAAGAATTTCGCGGGGGCGATCTGCGCGTTCACCATCATCCTGTTCTCGTTCGATGCGCAGAAGCTCAAGCCATGGCTGCGCGTCGCCGTGATCGTCGCGTCCTTGTTCTTTCTGTACAAGACGAAGTCAAAGACGTCGGAGGGTATCCTCGTGCTGGCGATGATCGCCGGCTGGATCTACACCCGCTACAATCCATCCTATCGTGCGCTGATCATCCCCTTGCTGAGCGTGGCCGGCTGCGCCGCCGTCCTCTACGTCGAGACGAACTGGGACGCGCTCGTCGAGCCGCTGCGGCGCCCGGATGCCTTCACCGGCCGGACGCAGATCTGGCCGCCGCTTGTGAATTACGCCAACGATCACCTGTTGACCGGCACCGGGTTCGGGTCCTTCTGGAACGTCGGACCGACCAGCCCGATCTACCAATATGCCGAAGGGTGGGTCACCGGGATCGCTGCGGGGCATAACGGCTATCTCGACATGCTGGTCCAGATCGGGCTTCCCGGCCTTATCCTCACGGTGGTCGCGATGATCATCTGGCCGATGATCCGCTTGCTGAGCAGCCGCACCGCGCCGCGGCAGACCGGGGCCTTGCTGCTGGCGGTGATCGTCTTCTGCATGGGGCACAATCTGACGGAGAGCAGCCTTTTCGATCGCGATATGGTGGTGCAGCAATTTCTCAGCTTCGCCGTCGCGATGATCAGTTCCGTGCTCGGAAGCACTTATGCCGTGCGTCGCACGCGTTCTACGCCGGTCCCGCGCGACGCTCGGATCGCGCATCCGCGCCCGATGGTCAGAGAGCCGATGATCAAAGAAAGGCAGGCATGACCAGCGTTCGCCTCCCTGCGCAGCTGCCGCTGCGGACCCGGGTGCGGATCGTGCCCCGCGAACGCACGACTCCCGCTCTGGTCGTGCTCGCCATCATGCTCATCCTGGTGCTGCTCGGGCCATACATCAACTACAAGCCTGCGCCGTTTACGGGTGAAGGCAATCCCCTGCGGCAGATGATCTTCTTCGGCTGTGCCTTCACCCTCGCCTGGGCGGCGCGTCCGCTGGCAAAGCCGGAACGACTGCTCCCGATCCCGCTGATCCTGGTCGTCGCACTCGGCTGGTGCTGGCTCAGCCTCACCTGGTCTGCGGTTCCGGACATCTCCATCCGTCGCCTGTTGCTGACCACGATCGTGATGTGGACGATCTTCATGATCGCCAAACAGGCGGGCTATCGACGCTCTTTGTCCATGATGCGATTGATCCTGGCCGGCATTCTCGTGGCCAATTACGTCGCGTCAGTCGGCTTTCCGCAGTTCGGCGTGCACCAGGCGGCGGATCTTGCGGACCCGGGCATCGTCGGATCGTGGCGCGGCGTCATGCTGCAGAAGAACTTCGCCGGTGCCACCTGCGCGCTGACCATTCTCCTGTTCATGTTCGATGCTAAGTCGATCCGGCCGTGGCTCCGCACGATCGTGATCGTGGCCTGCGCTTATTATCTGTTCCGTACCAATTCCAAGACGTCGGCAGGCATTCTGATCTTCTCGGCGTTGTGCGGCTACATCTACGCCCGCTACAATCCCGCCTACCGAGCGCTGCTGATCCCCCTGCTGAGCGTAATCGGCGCGGGCCTGTTCCTCGCGTCCGAACTCTATTGGGACGTCCTCGTCACGCCATTCTCGTCCAAGGATGCCTTCACGGGCCGGGTGCAGATCTGGCCCGTGCTGATCGAATACGCCCAGGATCACTGGATGTTCGGCTCCGGCTACGGGGCCTTCTGGAACATCGGTGGAACCACCCCGATCTACAATTATGCGAAAGGCTGGGTCACTCAGATCACCAGCGGCCATAATGGCTATCTCGATCTGCTGATCCAGATCGGCTTTCCGGGCATGCTGATCGTCATCATGGCCACTCTGATCTGGCCGGTTGCCAAACTGCTGAGCAGCCGCACGATACCGCGCTCGACGGGAGCCCTGCTGATCACCCTCCTGCTGTTTTCGGCGGGCCACAATTTCACCGAATCCAGCCTGTTCGATCGTGATCAGATCGTGCAGGTCTTCCTTACCATCGCACTGGCGTTCATCTGGCGCGAGACCAATCCGGCGACCAGCGAAACGATCCTGGAGGCCGGCGATGGGCGGTGAGGCCCCCGCGGTGGCGGTGGCGGCGCGCAGGTCCGGCGTGGGATCGGGCCTCTTGCGCTATGCGATGGCGGCGGTCGGTCCGGTGGCGGGCGCCGGCGCGCAATTCGTCCTTTCGCTGGTTCTGCTCCACTTGCTTACCCCTGCGGCGTTCGGCAAGTTCGCATTCCTTCTGGTGACTTCGATTTTCTCGGCAGGCCTGTGGTCGGCCCTGTTCTGCGCGCCATTGCCGGTGATCCTGAACCGGGGCGATGCGGCTGGACGAGCCCCCGCCGTGCGTGCACTCACGACCTTGTCGACGCTCGGCTCCGTTGTCGTGTTCTGCCTGTTCTCGGTTCTCGGGCTCGCACTCGAGGTCTCGCTCAGCGGCGCCCTGCTGTTCGGGGTTTACGCGGCGATGTTCGTGCTTCGCTGGTTCGCGCGCACGCACGCTTATGCGCATGATCGTCCGATCCGGGTCACCATCTCCGATCTCGTCTACAGTGTCGTGTTGCTCGGCGGCGTTGGCGCGCTCGCCATTGCCCGGGCCACATCAGTGGAACTCTGCTACGCGGTCATGGCGCTCAGTGCGGCGCTGGGAATGCTGCCCTTCGGCCGTGCCTATCTGCGCACGCTTCTGTCGATCGATCGCAGCGCCTTCGCGCATTATCGCCCGGTCTGGCGCGAGCATTCGAGCTGGTCGCTGGTCGGCGTCATTACCACCGAAGCGACGATCAACGCCCATGTCTACATCGTCACCTTGATCGCTGGTCCGGTCGCCTACGCGCCGATCGCGGCAACCGCTTTGATGATCCGGCCGATGGCCGTGGCCCAGAATGCGCTCGGCGACTTCGAGCGTCCCCGGATGGCACGGCAGATCGGTTCCGGTCGGATCGATGATGCGGGGAGGGCGGTGTTGTTCTTCCGAATGGTCCTGCTCGCCGCCTGGATCGCCACGTGCGCGGGGGCCATCATGCTCTTCGTCGTCGATCCGCACCTGGTGTTTCCGCGCGATTACGATCGATCCGTGCTGGCGATCGGGACCGCTCTGTGGCTCGCAGTCTCCGGGGTGCGGCTGGTCCGCACACCGGAGTCGACGTTGCTGCAGGCCGCCGGCGCCTTCCGTCCCCTTGCGCATGCCAGCATGGTGTCGTGCGGCATTTCGATCGTCGCCGTGCTGGTGATGCTCGTCGCTGTCGGCCCGCTCTGGTCGATTCTCGGCATTCTTGCCGGGGAGCTCGTCTTCGGCGGCTGGACGTGGCGGCAGGCGCATCGATGGCGACGACAAGCGGCGGCGAAGGCCCGGAGCGAGGACTCCGATGGGCAGGAGCCATCAATCCAAGCGGAGGACGCAGCGTGAAAGTAACGGTGGGGATCAAGGCGCTCAACGAGGAGAAACGGATCGCCGACGCGCTGGAAAGCGCAGTCGCTGCGGTCGCCCCGTTCGGCGGCGAGGTCGTCCTCGCAGACAGCGGCTCGACCGATCGCACGATCGAGATCGCGCAGCGCTTCCCGGTTCGTATCGTTCAACTCGCCAATCCGGCCGAGCGCTGCTGCGGCGCCGGCGCCCAGCTCGCCTTTCAGAGCGCCCGCGGCGAGTATTTCTATCTTCTCGACGGCGACATGATCATCGATCCTGGCTTCCTGCCGGCGGGCATCGCCTATCTGGAAGCCAATCCGGACGTCGCCGCCGTCGGCGGGCATGTCCGCGAGCGGAATACCCAGGGTCACGAATTCCAGATCCGCGCCAACACGGTGGCGAACGATCGCAACTGGGCTCCAGGGATCGTCGATCGCCTCGATTGCGGGGGTCTCTATCGGACGAGCGCGGTTCGGGAGGCAGGATGGTTCGCGGACCGCAATCTCCATGCCTTCGAGGAATTCGAACTTGCGTCCCGTTTGCAAGCGCGCGGATGGAAGCTTGCCCGGATCGACGTTCCTGCGATCGATCATTTCGGCCATACCGAGGATGGCTATCATCTGCTGCTGCGCCGGATCCGCTCGGGCTATTCGGGAGCACCCGGCGAAGTGCTGCGCGGAGCGATCGGGCGGCGCCACCTGCCGATCGTCCTTCGTCGGCTCGGCCATGTGCGCAACGGTCTTGCCGTGATGTTCTGGTGGCTGCTGCTGATCGTCGCGCTTGCCACGTGGCACCCGATGGTGCTGCTGGCCCTGCTCCTCGTGCCGTTGCTGTTCCTCTCCTGGCGCCGCGGCTCCCTGCGGCTCGGCCTCTACTCGCTGACCGCCTGGAACGTCAGCGCCGCAGGTCTCCTGGCCGGCTTCTTCCGTCGGCGGACGCCACCGGATCGGCCACTCGGCGCGATCGAGCTGAAGCAAGCTTGATGGCTTCCACCTACACGCAACTGGATCCATCGGTGCCGGACGTGCAGGCACCCCGACCGGATCGCAGCCCTGCGCGGCCGCACGGGCTGCGCATCGATATCCAGCTGCTGCGTGCCTTGGCGATCATCCTGGTTCTGCTCCACCATGCCCATGTGCCTTTCGTTCCCGGGGGCTTTCTCGGGGTCGATATCTTCTTCGTGGTGTCGGGTTACCTCATGACCGGGATCATCGTGCGGGAGCTCGAGGAGGGAAGGTTCACCTTCAAGGGCTTCTACGCACGACGGGCGCGGCGGCTGCTGCCCGCCGCTTACGCCACGCTGGGTGTGACTGCCGCGCTGGCGCCGTTTCTCCTCGACTATTGGGAATATCGGGATTTCGTCGCGCAGCTTGCCGGCAGCTTCGCCTTCGTGGTCAACGCGGTGCTGTGGCAGCAGTCCGACTATTTCAATTCGGGCGCCCATCTCAAGCCGCTGCTCCACATGTGGTCCCTGTCGCTGGAGGAGCAATATTACTTCCTGCTGCCGATCCTGCTGTTCTTCTGGCCCAAGCGGATGCGACTGCCGCTGACGATCGCGCTCACCGTGGTGAGCGCCGCAGCTTGCGTATGGCTCCTCCAGCGCAGCCCGTCGGCCAATTTTTATTTCCTTCCGACGCGCCTCTGGGAGCTGGGAATCGGATCGATCCTGGCGCTGCTCATCCGGCGCGACTGGATCAAGCCCGCCGCGATGCCGGTGCCCCGCCTCCTCGCCGCGGCGCTGCTGATCCTCGTGCCCCTGCTGTTCGACGAGCGCGGACATCCGGGGCTTCCCGCGCTTGCCGTATGCCTCGCCACGGCGCTGCTGCTCGTTCCCGGCCTCGATCTGCGCCCCTCTCGGCCTCTGGCGCCGCTGGTCGCGATCGGTGACCGGTCCTACTCCCTGTATCTCGTGCATTGGCCGATCCTCGCATTCGCGAACAACACCTTCATCCAGGCCGTTCCATTGTGGGTGAACCTCGCCCTGCTCGCCCCGATGCTGATCTGGATGGAGCTGCAATACCGGTTTGCCGAACAGCCTTTCCGCTCCATGCGGTTCGATGCCGGAAGGATCGCATTGCTGGTGCTTATCCCGATCGTCGTGCTCGGCGGCTCGTTTGCCTATCTCCGCAGCCTCGGCCGGCCCGATCCCGAACTCCACATCGGGAATACCGGGATCGGGGCAAGTTGCAATTCCAAGGGGGATTACGCACCGCGTCGGGAATGCCAGTCGTCCCCGAACCCAACGAGCCTGATCTGGGGCGATTCGTTCGCGATGCACATCGGGCCTGCTTTGGCGGAAAGCAGCCCGGGAGGCGTCGAGCAGGCGACTCGCACCTCCTGTGGACCGTTCCTCGGCCTTGCTCCCGTTAATGGTGAGCAGCAGACCGAGGACTGGGCCAGGCGCTGCATAGCTTTCAACGATTCCGTTCTGAGGTCGCTGGCGCGTTCGCCCGGCATCGACACCGTCATCCTGTCCAGCGCGCTCGGCCAATATGTGCCGGGTCAGGAACCGGGCTGGCGTGCGCTGGAGCGGCGAGGAGAAAGCTTCGTCGAACAGGCCCAATCGATGGAGCAGCTTCACGCTGCGTTGATCCGCACCGTCGCCGCTGTCCGTCACCTTGGAAAGAAGGTCGTCCTGGTCGCACCTCCGCCCTCGGCAGGTTTCGACATGGCGCGCTGTCAGACCCGCGAGAGCGAGGGCAAGCCGGTCATCGCGCCGAATGGCCGCTGCGACTTCTCGCGAGAGGATTATCTCGCCTTTCGAGCCCCGATCAGCCGCTTTCTTACCGAAGCCGGGCAGCGCGGGATCGTTCCGATCTTTTCGTTCGACGCAGCGTTGTGTGGTTCGGGAACCTGCCGGATCAGTGCCGGCGGGAAGCCGATCTATCGCGACCCGGCACATCTCAGCATCGTCGGATCAAGGGCGCTCGGAAGGGAGCTCCGAATGGGAGAGGCCGCACGGGCAATGGCGCGCTGATCTCTTGCGCCGGGGCATCTTGGCCTTCGGGATCAAAGGCCGCTTCGGACGTAGGGGCGCTTGGAGCCGGCCTCTTCGGGCGAGCAGAGAGTCGTCGCTGCGAGGCGTGCGAATCGTGCCAAGGGTGCGCCGAGCGGGACCGGAGTCGGCGCGTGAAAGCTGAATCCTGTTCCCGGTCCTTGCCGATGTCGCAAGAGGGGCTCGAAGACTTCACCCGCGTGTGAAGCGCATGGTAAAGCGGCCGCTCTAACCCTCGCCTTGGAACCCTGCCGGCATACACTGCTTCTTGTCCGGGCGCGGTAGGGTATCGCAATTCCACAGCGCCCTTTCGCGGCCGCGGGAGCGATCTACGAAATAGTAGAAATCGGGGCGCTTGTCCGGCCAGCTCGTCCGTCCAAGACCGTTCGACTGGACCCGGCCCGGCGTACCGGAGAAGCCAACCACCGTGCACGCCTTCTGAGCCGATCTGCACATTTCCAGACCGACCAGCGCCAATGTGCCCGGGAACTGGTCCGGCTTGATCTGCAGCACGAACAGATTGTCCGAGGCACTGGCCGAGCGAAGCTCGTTGCCGCGCAACATCGCCTCGGGGACGGGCGCATCGATGGTCGGCGGCGGCGGCGGGGCCAGGGCCTCGCCCGGCGCAGGCGGGGCGTCGATGGTCGGAATCTCGGTTTCGGCGCCGGGCCGGTGCGCCGGCGACAAGGCGGCGAGCAGCGGCGTGATCGGCTCGCGGCCTTCGTGCACGCCGCGGAAAGCCGGGGGCTTGCCGATTGCGCCGCGCCAGCGGAAAAAGAGGTGCGTGTTCACCGCCGCGACCTTGTCGACGCTGGAGCTCCAGTTCGGGACGACCCAGTCGGTGTGATAATGGGTCGCCCAGCCGACCGGCGCGTAGACCGCACCGGCAAGGGCACTTCGCGCCATCGCACGCGCGCGCTCCCAGGCGACCTCAGGAGGCCGGCGACGCTGCAGCGATCCGTCGCAAGTGAAGGAGAATTGGCAACCCGTCTGGCGGCTCGATCCCTGGTAGACGACTCCGCAGACAGTTTTCGGAAAGGCGGGATGCCGCATCCGGTTCAGCACGACCTGGATCACCGGCGCCTGATCGAGCATGCGATCCCCCGCTTCGTACCAGGCCGCCGAGGCGAGGCAATCGACCGCACGCTGCTGATCGGCGGCGGGCAGCGCCAGACGGAGAGGCGAGGCGGCGGGCACCGGTTCCTTGGTGAACGGCACCTTGGCGTTGATCGCCTGTGCCGTCGCGGCCGGGACGTCGAGATATTGCACAGGCTCGACCGCAGGGATCGGCAGCGCTTGCGATCGATTCGGATCATCTCCAGTCCGAATGCCGACCGATCGTGCGATCCTCGCCAGCGCCTGTCCGTCCTCGTCGAGCGCCAGATAGGCAAGCGCTCCGCACGCACCGAGCAGCGCCAGGAAGCCGGTGAGAAGGAAAGCCAGCAGGGGCGTCCGCGGCGGCCGCACCTCCGCGCGCGGATCGAAATGCGGCGGCAGCGCGCCCGGCGTCTGGGCCTGCGTTCCGGTCAGCGGGCCGGGCGCCGTCGCCTCATGCGGCGCGGCGCTGGAAAGGGCATCGGGAGACACGAATGCTCAATAGCAAAGTCGGCGAGACGAGCAAGCAGAGTTGTTGTGCAGTGCGGCAAAGGGTGGCTGGCCTCAGCTCAGCGCTACGTCCTGATCGGAGGTTCGGGTGGGTCAGGCACCGATCCCGGCGGCAGGGCCGCTCAAGCGCTCCGTTCAAGTGGCCGCACGCGCCGCCATTCCAGTTTCCGCGTTGGCGACTGGACACGCAGCCAGCTATATCCCGTCCGATCCCAGCTCCGGATCCCTCCGGTGGCGCTGTCGAGCACGACGTCGCCGTCCTCCAGCCGCACGACCAACACCGTGTGCAGGCCGATTCGGCTGCTGAACACGACCGCCAGGAACATCCGATCGGCCGGGAAACCGGCGGCCAGCAATTCCTGCTGCTTCTGAAGCGCGATATCCTCGCAGTCGCCGGCTGCGCCCTTGCCGGTGCCGGACGCCTGCCAATATTCGTCGACTCCGAAGCGCTCGCGGTCGGTCCGCTGGCGTACGCGCGCATTCACATGTTCGTTGATCGCGCGAACCGTCTTGAGCTGCCATCCGCCACGCGCCGTGCTTCCGTTGGAGCGGTCCGGCGGAAGGATCGTTCGAATTGCGCCGGTTCCGCCGACGGACAGCGTCGCTTCCGCAGCGGTCATCGATGTCAGGGGGGGGCATGGCCCGGCGACGGTCGCTTCACCCTGATGTGCCGGCGCGATCGTCTCGGTGCCGCCCGAGTTCAGGCAGGCGACTGTCTCGCGCAACTCCGCGGGAGACGCCGGATCGCCGACGAGCCCGCAAGACCCGGGCTCGCGGAGGCAAAGATCGAGGAAACCCGCTGGAGCGTCGGCACTGTCGCCGAACGTCACGAACGACGGGGCATGGCGCTCCGCGTGTGCGGGGGCCGTGATCGTGATCGCGGCCGCAAGGCCGAGAGCAAGGACGCTGCGAGACACCTTCAGGCTCCTGAACGAGGAGCCGGAGCAGTGGCATCGGCGTCTACCCTATTTGCCTAAGCGATTCGGTTAACCCAAAATTGACCATGTTCGGCGCCGCGCGGGGATCGCCGGAGTCCCGGATCAATCCGCCTGGGAAGCCATGGTCCCCGTACTCATGCCTTTGCGAATTGCGCCAGATGGGCGCGGATATTGGCGATCGTCTCCGCCGGCGCGTCGGGGGCGATTCCCTGCGGTCCTTCCATCGGCTGCTCGATCAGGCGCGTCATCTGCGCCTGCAGCTCGGCCGCTTCCTCGACAATCAGCAGACCCGGCCGGTTGCGGAACTTGCCCGCAGTGTCGAGCTGGTGGTCGGTCGTATGCTCGCGCAACGAGGCCCGGCGCGGCATCAGCAGCGTCTGCTTGCCGATCTCGAGCGCCTGCAGGATCGAGCCCATGCCGACATGGGCGACGAACAATTGGCAGGCGTTGAGATGGCGCTGATACTCGCCGTGCGGCACCATGCGCTTCCACTCGCAGGCCTTCGGCTCATATTCCCCATCGCCGATCTGCAGGAAGACGGGGACGTGCGGGTGCTCGGCAGCCCATTCGTCGATCGCACGAGTCATGCGATCGAAGGGCATCATCGATCCTACGGAAGCGAAGATCATAGCACCTGGCCCCAGTAAGCGACATCTTCCTTCTGGGCGACTTCGGGCCATTGGGAGACGCATGTGTTGACGAATTTACGCGCCATCCGGCCCGAGGAGGAGAGTTTCTGGGTATTGGCGATCGAATCGATCCACAAGGTATGCACCCCCATCATCCGCCCGAGCAGCATGAACGCGAGCATCGGCGCAGAGCCGGTGGTGACGATCACCTTCGGCCGCTCCTTCACCATCACCTTGAGCGCGCGCCAGAAGATCTTTCCGAACGGTTTCACGTCGAAGCGCGAGGCATCGGGAACGATATAGAGCCGTGCGCCGCCGAGATTGTCGACATGCCCCTCGAAGGTGGAGACGTAGGATACGTCGAAGTCGTCGAACGCGCGGCGCATGCGCAGTAACTGCGTCCAGTGCCCGCCGCCCGACGCGACCGCGAGCAGTTTCGGCCGGCTCACGGCCGTAATCTCGCCATGCGCAGTGTTGCACTGCGGAAGGCCATGCTTCTAATCTCCATCGGATCCCCGGATAGTTGCGCGCTGCACGCGATGACCAGCGGGTGATTCCTCGCGTATCCCGTGCTGCAGCGCAACCGCATTCTGTTCGAGACGTGAGAACGCAGCCGTGCACGCGTGGGTGTCCCATCGCTGATCCTGAACGAAGCGATCAGCATGGCACGACGAACCGAGACGGAGTTGAGGCAAGCCGAAGCGAACCGAGGTTAAGCGCAATCGGTTGGAAACTTGCTCCGATCTGGCGAAAAAAATTATCAGCAAGCTCCTCTCGCTCGCCAAGCACCAGCGTAAATCCGCCATTTTCCCGCTTCGCTACGGTGGCGCAGACCGGAAGAGCTGGTCTGCAACCAATCCCGATCGCACCGCCGCCCTGCCGGGGCGACACGCCGCTCCGGTGACGCCAAGACGGCGGTCGGGCCTTGTGCCCAATCTCCTTTCGTGCTCAAGACGCTGTATGCTGCGCCGCAGAAGAGTGTCCTGCTGCGCTGCAGCGATAAAAAGGGACAGTGATGGCAATCAAACCTGTTCGCAAGGCAGTCTTTCCCGTGGGTGGGCTTGGAACCCGCTTTCTTCCCGCGACGAAGGCCGTGCCGAAGGAGATGCTTCCGGTCGTTGACCGGCCGCTGATCCAATATGCGGTCGAAGAAGCAATCGAGGCGGGGATCGAGCAGATGATCTTCGTTACCGCACGCGGCAAGACCGCGATCGAAGACCATTTCGACGTCGCCTTCGAGCTCGAGGCGACGATGCGCGAGCGCGGCAAGTCGCTCGGGCTGCTCGACGGCTCGCGTCTCAATCCGGGCGCGATCGCCTATGTCCGGCAGCAGGAGCCGATGGGCCTGGGCCACGCGGTGTGGTGCGCGCGCGACATCGTCGGCGACGAGCCGTTCGCGGTGCTGCTCGCCGACGATCTGATGGTCGGCACGCCCGGCTGCCTTCGCCAGATGGTGGATGCCTATAACCGGACGGGCGGCAATCTGCTCTGCGCCGAGATCGTGCCCGACGATCAGACCCATCGCTACGGAATCATCACGCCCGGCCAGCGGGACGGTGCCCTCACCGAAGTGAAGGGTCTCGTCGAGAAGCCTGCTCCGGGCACCGCGCCGTCCAATCTCTCCGTCATCGGCCGCTACATCCTGCAGCCGCAGGTGATGCAGATCCTCTCGGGTCAGCAGAAGGGGGCCGGCGGCGAGATCCAGCTTACCGATGCGATGGCGCAGCTGATCGGCAGCCAGCCGTTCCACGGGTTGACCTTTGCCGGGACGCGCTACGATTGCGGCGACAAAGCCGGTTTCCTCCACGCCAACCTCGCCCTCGCGCTCGAGCGCGAGGAAATCAGTGCGGAAGTGGAGCGGTTCGCCCGGGCCCTGCTCGCCGAACGCGGAGCGGTCCGTGCCGCCGCCGCCGTTGCCAATGACGAAGAAGGGAGTGTCGCATGCGTATCGTGATGATCGGATCGGGCTATGTCGGCCTGGTGTCGGGCGCCTGCCTGGCGGACTTCGGCCATCAGGTGGTCTGCATCGACAAGGACGAGAGCAAGATCTCTCGCCTGCGCGAAGGCAAGATCCCGATCTATGAGCCGGGCCTCGAGGATCTGGTTGCCCGCAACGTCGCGGCCGGTCGGCTGTCCTTCTCGACCGACCTTGCTCAGCCGGTCTGGGATGCGGATTGCGTCTTCATCGCGGTCGGCACGCCGGCACGCCGTGGCGACGGTCATGCCGATCTGTCCTACGTCCATGCCGCGGCCGCCGAGATTGCGCCCTGGCTGACCGGATTTACGGTGGTCGTCACCAAATCGACCGTCCCGGTCGGAACCGGCGACGAGGTCGAGCGGATCCTGCGGGATGCCAATCCGAAAGCGGATGTCGCGGTCGCATCCAATCCCGAATTCCTGCGCGAAGGCGCTGCGATCGAGGATTTCAAGCGCCCGGATCGAATCGTCATCGGCATCGAGGACGATCGTGCCCGTCCGGTGCTGGAGGAAGTCTACCGCCCGCTCTACCTCAATCAGTCGCCGATCCTGTTCACCGGCCGTCGCACCAGCGAGCTGATCAAATATGCCGCCAATGCCTTCCTCGCGATGAAGATCACCTTCATCAACGAGGTCGCCGAATTGTGCGAGCGGGTCGGTGCCGACGTGCAGGAAGTCGCGCGCGGAATCGGGCTCGACAACCGCATCGGACGCAAGTTCCTCCATGCCGGCCCAGGCTATGGCGGTTCCTGCTTCCCCAAGGATACGCTTGCCCTGGTGAAGACCGCCGAGGATGCCGGTGCCCCGATCCGGCTGATCGAAACCACGGTCGCGGTCAACGACACGCGCAAGCGTGCGATGGGCCGCAAGATCATTGCCGCGTGCGGCGGATCGGTGCGCGGCAAGACCATCGCGGTGCTTGGCCTGACCTTCAAGCCGAACACCGACGACATGCGCGATGCGCCGGCGCTCGCGATCATCCAGGCGCTCGAGGATGGCGGTGCCACCGTGCGCGCCTACGATCCGGAAGGCATGGAGGCGGCCAAGTCGATGCTTCCGACCGTCGCGTTCGCAAGCTCGCCTTACGATGCGGCAGAAGGCGCATCGGCGGCGGTGATCGTCACCGAATGGGACGCGTTCCGAGCGCTCGATCTGCGCCGCCTGCGCGGCCTGATGGTCGGCGATGCCCTGGTCGATCTGCGCAACATCTACCAGACTGAGGCCGTCGAGGCCGCCGGCTTCGTCCACACCAGCGTTGGTCGCGGCTTGCAGCCGGTGCCGAACGAAGTGGACATCGCCGCCGAATAAAACACCACGATTCGCGGACGCGTTTGCGCCCGCTCCGGCTTTCGCTCTCTGCCAGGACGGTGGAGAGGGAAGGCGGGAGCGGGCGCTTTCGTGTGGGCGAGATGCCGGCGATCGCTCGGACGACTGCAGGCCTGTGGTCGCTTCGGCCGAGAGCCTCCCCAGCCTGGTGGGGCGGGTTGCCCCAGCAGAAGCCGGACGGGCTCAAAAAGCCACTCGCCTGCGAGGGCCGAGGGAATGCGGCTGCTCGATAGCCGGGTGGCGCCCTCAGGAGACTTCCCCTCCGCAGCTGGCACAGCTCGGCCAAGCCTCCGGCAGGCCGACGCACCTGCTGGTGAGGATCTACTTGCCGACAGACCTGGGCGGGAAGGGACGATACGTGTCGCCTGAACGCTCGCGAGGGTATCCCCGCTCAATAGGCGTTGCGGTGGACCAGCACGGCGAGGGTGCGACCGAGAATGCTGATGTCGCGCAGCAGGCTCCAGCCCTGCATATATTCGAGATCGGCTTCCAGACGATTGAGGATGTCGCGGCGATGCTCGGTCGCACCCCTGAACCCACGGACCTGCGCGAGCCCGGTAATGCCCGGCTTGAGCGCATGGCGGTGCCAATATTGGCGGTCAACGCGCCAGAAGAGCTCGTCGCCGGCAAGCGAGCCGAGCGCGTGGGGGCGGGGTCCGACGAGGCTCATCTCGCCGAGCAGCACGTTGAGCAGCTGCGGCAGTTCGTCGATGCTGGTCTTGCGGATAAGACGGCCGACGCGGGTGATCCGATCGTCGTCCCGGCGCGCGGAGCGGTTGCCGGACGCGTCGGCGCTCTCGACCCGCATGCTGCGGAACTTGTAGATGTGGAAGATGCGGTTGCCGCGGCCCATCCGCTCCTGCCGGAAGAACACCGGCCCGGGGCTGTCCAGCCGGATCGCGATCGCAACCAGGATCATCAGCGGCGCAAGAGCGATCAGCACCGGGACGGTGAGAGCGATGTCGAGGGCGCGCTTTTTGGCGCGATTGGCAAGGTTCAAGGGGCCTCTCGATACGACGACGGTGGCTACCCCGCTGAGCTGCTGGATGGCGAGAGGGCCGAGCTCGCTGAGCTCGGGCACGACGATCTCGCCCTGGATATTGGCCCCCTTCAAAACCTGCGCCCATTCCGTCTTGCGATCGGGGGCGCAACTGATGATCACCCGATCATAGTGGCGCAGCACCATTGCCAGCCGGTTCAGCATGTAGGGATCGTCGATGTCCGACCGCAGCGCGGACGAACCGGCATCGATGACGGCGCTGCCGCGATAGGCGTCCGGCACGGGGCCGCCGTCGACGATCACGAGCTCCGCGCGCAGCGAGTTGCCCCAGGTCCGTCGAACGAGGTGGCAGATGAGCACGCGCTGACTAACGGCGAGCACTGCCGAAGCAAGGATCCCGGTGGAAAGCGCAAGCCGTGGCAGTTGGCCCGTGACCTTCAACGAGAAGACGGCGAGCAGGAAGATGAGCATGGTGGCGGCAAGCGAGAGGATCGCCTGGCGCACGCTGGCAGTGGCGCTGGTCAGGACCTTGGGATTGAAGGCCTGATTCTGGAACGCGATCGCGAGATAGACCAGCACGCCGCCGAGGAACGAGGTCCAGACTCCTTCGGACACCGATCCGGCTTGGGCGATGTGAAGTCCGACCATCAGCCCGACGAGCAGCGCCAGCACGTCGGCACCGATCAGCGAAAGGCAGAGAGAGACCCTGAGATTCCGCCGTGCCGCAGGTGCGAACCCGGTCCGGTGCAACTGATTCTGGATCGCCAAGTCAACCTTAGACACGCGGCACCCTTTACTCTGTGACGCAACTGAAACCATGGCCCCGAAGCCTTCCAGCCGCAGCGCCGCAATCCTTTGTTGCGTCGCAGCAGCCACAATCGATCGGGAAAGGCAAGGCGTCTGCGACGCAAAGCGCGTCGTTCTGAGACGATACGTGCTGGAGAAGGGACTCTCCGAAATGGAGTCGGCAGCTCGCCCGGCGCAAGCGAAAGGCCCGAACTTCGCCGAATGATCAGCGGGTTCGGCGGCGCAACGTCGCGGACACCTGTGGAAATACTTCTAGATCAATGCGTTGACTAGAAAATACACGATTGCTGTAAGGGCCAGAAGGAGAATCACAGGTCCAGAAAGCCTCGAGATCAGCTGGACGCCGTGCTCGGCATCATCCGCCGACAGGTTCCAGGGCTCTCGGCGCGTGTGAAGCGCCTTCGGTAACCCGGCGGTTCCAAGCCCCGCCAATGGCGGCTTCACCGCTTGTGCGTCCGGAGGGCCCAACGGGCCTCGCGATCCTTCGGCCATAGCATCCTCTCTGGCGGAACCCCGGATCGGGTTCTCTTGTGCCTAACTCATCCTACAACACAGGATGCCTCAATTCGAGTCGTAGTTCCACAGGCCTGTCTTGAAATTGTATTTTTTCTTCAACTCTGTGGTGGATCGGTCTCACCAAGATCCGTGAGAGGGCACCTAGGTTGCTGCGCAACGCGGGATGGACTGCGGCCTGTTGACGCCGAGTGGCGAAGCCTGGCGCGGCATCGAACGATCATTGGTGTCTCAAGTGTCTGATAAGTCGTCCTGCGCGGTGTAGACGCGAATCGTCGGATCTTGTCTCTGCCGTGTCGACCAAGGCCATGAAGCGCTCGGGGAGAGCGGCGTTACAAGTCCGGGCCGCACAGCATGCTTGCCGTAGCGCATCCGCGTCGAAGCCGCGCACCGCCGCGCATGATCCTTACTACCGGTCCTTGGCGGGCGCGCAGTCATCGGCTTCTGCGTACAGTTTCTGCACGCGCGCGGCCCGCTCGGCCAGTTCGGTTCTCAGCGCTTGCGGCGCTATGACTTCGATCTCGTCGCCGAAGCCCAAGAGCAGGCCGGCGGCAAAACCTATGCTTTCGATGGGAATTGTCGCCTCGCGCCAGCCATCCGCGTCCGGCGCGGCCGCACGCAGGGGCTCAGCGATGTCGGCACCGAGCCGGTCGATGCGATCGAAGCTGCTCGGGGCGGCGCGGAGCCGGGCTTGCTCTCGGCGGAGCCCCTTTTCGAACCGCGCAATCGCTTTCGACCAATAATCGGCGAGATCGAAATCCCGCGGGCGCTCGAACGTCTCGTCGAGCAGGGCGGCCTCGCGGACCGCCGACAGGCGGAAGGTGCGCGGCGCGGTCCTTGTCTTCGCCACCAGATACCATTGCCCACCCTTCACGACCAGTCCGAGCGGTTCGACGATCACGGCGCTCACGCGCTCCCAGCCTTCATAATCGAGCCGCAGACGGCGCCCGCTCCACACGGCCTCCGCGATCAACGGCAGATGCGGTGCCGGTCGGGCGCGCCGATACCAGTCGAGCGGATCAAGGTGGAATCGGTCGGCGACCCGCTGCGCTTCTGCCCGCTCCGCGTCGCTGAGGCCGGCGAGCAGCTTGGCGCGTGCGCCGTGCGCAGCGCCGCTGAGCCCGAGATCGGCTGCGACGAGGGGTATGCCGGCCAGCAGCAAGGCTTCCGACTCGCCGGTGGTGAGGCCGGTGATCTGGGTGCGAAATGTGTCGAGGAGAGCGAAGCCTCCGTCACGGCCGCGATCCGCGTAGACCGGGATTCCCGCGGCACTGAGTTCGTCGATGTCGCGGTAGATCGTCCGCTTCGACACTTCGAGCTTTTCCGCGAGCGCCCGCGCGGTCACCCGTCCGCCGAGTTGCAGCCTGATCAGGATGGTAAGCAGTCGGCTGGCGCGCATTTTTTTGTCTCGCCATCAATAGGTGACATTCCGTGTCATCTATACGGCCGTACAGCAACTCCCAAGGGAGATGCAGCGTGCCTGATCCATTCCAGCTTCAACGCCGTCATGTCATCCACGGTGCCGCCTTTGTGGCTCTTGCCCCGGTGCTTGCGGCGAGGCCGGCCGAGGCGTTCAAGGGTGCCTCGCCAGGGAATTCGATTTCCTGCACGGCCGCTGGCGAGTTCGCCACCGCAAGCTGCGGACGCGTCTGGAGGGGGCGCGCGACTGGTTCGAATTCCCCGGCACCCTGGACGTCAAACCGGTCCTCGGCGGCCACGGCAATGTCGACGAGAATGTTCTGGACGATCCGGCGGGCCGCTATCTGGCGACGTCGCTGCGGGTGTTCGATCCCCGCACCGGGACGTGGTCGATATACTGGGTGGACGAACGCGTTCCCGGCCTCGGCACGCCGGTGATCGGACGCTTCGACGCAAGGACCGGACGCTTCTACGCGGACGAGAGCTTCGAGGGGCGACCGATCGCCGTTCGCTTCACCTACGAGGATGTGCGTCCCGGACGCGCCCGCTGGGCTCAGGCCTTTTCCGCCGATGGGGGCAAAGGGTGGGAGACGAACTGGATCATGGATTTCGAACGCGACCAGGAGAGTGCAGGATGATCGGACACGAGGGCATGCACGCATTCGCGTTCCAAACCGGCCGGTGGCGGGTGCGGCACAGGAAGCTCAGGCAACGGCTGGCCGGCTCGACCGACTGGATTGCGTTCGATGGAACCTGCTCTGCGTGGGAACTCCTCGGCGGCGGCGCCAACGTAGAAGACCAGATGCTGAACGATCCTGCCGGTCCCTACCGTGCCGCCGCGTTCCGGCGCCTCGATCCGGCGACGGGCCTCTGGTCGATCTGGTGGTTCGATACGCGAGTCTCCGCCATCGACCCCCCGGTCGTCGGACGGTTCGTCGACGGACTCGGCACCTTTCTCGCCGACGACACGCTTGATGGCAGTCCCATCAAGGTCCGCTTCCTCTGGTCCGATGTCTCGACCGAGTCCCCACGATGGGAGCAGGCCTTTTCGGCGGATGGCGGCGCACGCTGGGAAACCAACTGGACCATGCAGTTCGAGCGCCTCTCGTGACCCTGAGCCGCCGCGATTTCGTGGCGACGATGGCGGCCGTGCCGCTGGCCGCGGCCCAGAAGAGGAAGGAAGACAAAGCGATGGCGGACTCCGCGGCAAACATCGTCGAGCTGCGTCAGTACACGCTGCGCGGCGGCCAGCGCGACACGTTGATCCGCCTCTTCGAACGCGCCTTCGTGGCACCGCAGGCTGCGGCGAGAGCGCCGGTGCTCGGCACCTATCGAGACATCGACGACCCGGACCGTTTCGTCTGGCTGCGCGGGTTCGAGGGCATGGTCGAGCGGGGAACGGCGCTGCGAACCTTCTACGGCGGTTCTGTGTGGCGTGCGCATCGCGACGCAGCCAATGCAACGATGATCGACTCTGACAATGTGCTCCTTCTGCGCCGCCGGAGCGGCTCTGCGGCCGCTTTGGCCGCGCCCGCTCTGGTCACCGCGACGATCCATTACCTTGGGAGTACGGCGCCCGAGGCGTTTGCGCGCTTCTTCGAAGACCATCTGGCGCCGTTGCTCGTGGCGGATGGTGCCCGGCCGGTGTGGACGCTCGAAAGCGAGACGGGCCCGAACAGTTTCCCGCCGCTTCCAGTTCGCGAGGGCGAGCCTGTGTTGGTCTGGTTCGCAGCCTGGCGGACGCGCTCCGATCTCGATCGGTTCGAGCGACGCTGGGCCTCCCGCAGCGGATGGCGCGACTCGGCGAGTGTCGACCTGTTGCCGGCCCTGATGCGCAAGCCAGAGCGCATCCGCCTTGTCCCCGCGTCAGCCTGACAACGCTGTCATTCTTTGCTGGACCCTCGGAACGGCGCCGGGCTAGAGACGCTGCTTGACGCGTCAAGTGGGGAGAAGACGATGAGAGTGCCGATGCTGGTGGGACTGTGCTTGGGGCTCGGTGTCGCAGCGGCAAGCGCCCATGCGCAGATGAGCCCGGAACAGGCGCAGGCGATCGCCGGCGACCCGGCGCACGTGCCGCAATCGCTGCGCCTCGTCGACGTGCCGAAGCCGACCGGCCCGGCAATCGCCTTGCTCAACGGTCGCGATCTCAACGATTGGCAGACCTGGCTCGGCTATCGCGATCCCGCGCTCACCTATCTCGACAAGCCCGGCGCCAAGCCGATCGGTGCGGGCCAGGGATCGATGTTCAAGATGGTCGAGGTGGACGGCGGCCCTGCGCTCTACGTCAACGGCGAGACCTGGGGCAGCATCGTCCACAACAAGAAGTTTTCGAACTATCATCTCCGGCTCGAGTATAAATGGGGTGCGCAGCGTTACGCACCGAGGGTCGATCAACCCCACAATAACGGCCTGCTCTATCATTCCGGCGGCACGCCGGGCGGCGTCTACGGGACCTGGATGCCGGCGGTGGAGTTCGAGATCATGCTCGGATCGGTCGGCATGGTCGTGCCCGTCGGCACCCATATCGGCGTGCGCACCAGCGTCGGCTACGATCCAAAGATCATCTATCCGCATCGCCGCTACATGGTCGGCGGCCGCACCATCGATGTTGCCCAGCCGGCGTGGAACGTCGAGGCGTCGACCGATCCGGAGCGTCCCGTCGGCGAGTGGAACACGGTCGATCTCTACGTGCTCGGCGACCGTGCGATCCACGTCCTGAACGGCGTGCCCGTCATGGAGGTGCACGATCTCAGCATCCGCGATCGCAAGACCGGCAAGAAACGTCCGCTGACCAGCGGCCGGATCCAGTTCCAGTCGGAAGGCGCCGAAACCTACTTCCGCAACGTCACCGTCGAGCCGATCGCCGCGCTTCCCCGCGTCGTCAAGGACTGAGCCGTACGGCCGAGCGTCGCCATTACGTCCGACGTAATCGACCCGGTGACGTCGAAGCGCCGATAGTCTTCTTCGCCGGCACGGTGCCGGCAAAGGAGACACGCAATGACCGATCTGTTCCTGAAGCGCATCCTGTTGCTCGATGCGGCGAGTTGTCTGGGCATGGGCGCGTTGCTCGCGATCGTCGCCGGCCCGCTCACCGGCCTGTTCGGAATCGACCTGGCGATCCTGCGCGGTGCGGGCCTGCTGCTGCTGCCGATTGGGCTGTTCATCGGCTGGACGGCGCTCCGTCCGGTCCTCCGCCCGCTGCCGATCTGGCTGGTTATCGCCGGCAACCTCCTATGGACCGCCGAAAGCTTTGTGTTGATCGCCAGCAACGCCGGGATCACCGGGCTCGGCCAGGCCTTTGTCGCGGCGCAGGCGTTGATGGTCGCCGCACTGACCTTGCTCGAAACGGCCGGCGTGCTGAAGATCGCGGCCGCGAAGGCATGATCGCCGACGTGCGGGGCTCGGATCCTGCCGAGCCCCGCTTCTGTTCCTGACCGCGCGAGGAGAGTTGCCATGGATCCGACCGTCCGACCCAGGGAGCGGCTGAAGCCGGTCGGCGAGCAGCTCCGTGCCTGGCGCCAGCTCCGCCGCCTCAGCCAGATGGATCTCGCGCTCGACGCCGGGATCTCGACCCGCCATCTGAGCTTCCTCGAGACGGGCCGGTCCAAGCCCAGCCGCGAGATGCTGGCCCTGCTCGCGGAGCAGCTCGATGTGCCGCTGCGCGAGCGCAACCTGCTGCTGCTCGCCGGCGGCTACGCGCCCGCTTATGCGGAGCGGCCGCTCGACCATCCCGATCTGGCCGCGGCACGCCGTGCGGTCGAGCGGGTGCTCGACGCGCACGATCCTTTTCCCGCTCTCGCCGTCGACCGCGCCTGGACCCTGGTCGCCGCCAATCGCGCCGCCGCCGCACTGATGGCCGGCGCGGCGTCCGAATTGCTCGCGGCTCCGGCCAACGTGCTTCGCCTCAGCCTGCATCCGCAGGGCCTCGCGCCGGCGATCCGCAATCTCGGCGCGTGGAAGGCGCATTTGCTCGAGCGGCTGCGCCGCCAGTCCGCCGCGAGCGGCGATCCGCGGCTGCTCGCCTTGTTGGAAGAGCTTTCCGGCTACGACGCGCCCCCGGCGGACGCGTCCGAACCTGACGACAGCGCCGGTCTCTACGTTCCCCTGCGGCTGGCAACACCCGCGGGGGAGCTCAACTTCTTCAGCACGACTACGGTGTTCGGAACGCCTCTCGACGTCACCTTGTCCGAGCTCGCGATCGAGGCCTTCTTTCCGGCCGACGAGGCGACGGCGGAGCGGCTGCGCCAGGCCAAGTAGATCAGGCGGCGCGCTGCATCTGATCGAAGGCCCGGCGAAGCGCGGCCATGCGCTCGTCGGCCGTCGCGCGTTCGGTCACCGTTTCCAGGTCCCGCGCCGCGTCGCCGAAGGCGGCGTCGCCGAACATCCCGGCGGTGCCGGCGATCTGGTGGGCGATGGTCGCGATCTCCCTGAGCTCGCCGTCCGAAAGGCAATCCTCGCGGAGCATCCTGCCGATCGTCTCAAGCGCGTTGCTCTTGCGCTGGCCATAGCGTTCGGCGAGGCTCGGCTTGACCGGAGCGGCATCCTGAGGGGCCGCCGCCTTTGTCCTCGCATTGGGGCCGGTGAGGAATCGCACGAGCATCCGCTCGAGCGCACCATGGTGGAGCGGCTTGGTGAGATGATCGTTCATCCCGGCCGCGCGGCAGCGATCGAGATGGCTTTGCTGGGCACTGGCGGTGAGTGCGACGATCGGCAGTTGCGCGTGCGGCGGGCCGGCGGACCGGATCGCGCGAGTTGCCGCAAAGCCGTCCATCACCGGCATCTGACAATCCATCAGCACCAGATCGAACGGGCGCGCGAACACGGCCGCAACCGCGGCGGCGCCATGTTCGGCGATTTCGATTTCGCAGCCGTAGCGCGACAACATGGCCAGCATCAGATCGCGGTTGAGATCGACGTCGTCGACGACGAGCACGCGCTTGCCGGCGAGCGCATCCTGCGCCAGCGCGCGCAGCTCGTCGCCATGGACGGCGGCGGTGGCGGCGCGGGGCAGCGGAACCTCGAACCAGAAGGTGGACCCTTCGCCGAGCGTGCTGGTGACACCCATCTGCCCGCCCATCAGCTCGATCAGCTGACGGCTGATCGCAAGACCAAGGCCGGTGCCGCCATAATGGGACGATACGGTCGGGCCCGCCTGAACGAAGCGCCCGAACAGGGTTTCGATCCGCTCGGGCGAGATGCCGGCGCCGGTGTCGCGCACTTCGACCCGCAGCCTGATGATCTGTTCGGTCAGCGACACCGGCCAGACGCTCAGGGTGACCGCGCCTTCGCGGGTGAACTTCACCGCGTTCGACAGCAAGTTGAGCAGCACCTGGCGAAGACGGCCTTCATCGGCCGCGGCGGAGGCGGGGACATCGGGGCTGATCAACAGCCGCAAGGCCAGATCGCGCGCCGCGGCCTGCGGCTCCATCAAAGCGACCGTTTCGCGGAGGAAAGTCGGCAAATCGAAGGGCGCGACGTTGAGCTCGAGCGCGGCGGCCTCGATCTTGGAGAAATCGAGGACGTTGTCGATCACGCCCTGCAGCGCCTGGCCGGCATTGTGGATCAGGCGCACCCGGCGCTGGGTCTCCCGATCGAGGTTCGGCACTTCGACGAGCAGATGCGAGAAGCCGATGATGCTGTTGAGCGGAGTCCTGAGCTCGTGGCTCATATTGGCGACGAAATCGGATTTGGATCGGACGGCCTCTTCCGCCTTCAGCCGGGCAACGGCGAGCGCGTCCTCCTGCGCCTTCTGGGCGGTGACGTCGCGGACAACGTCGATATATCCGATCACGTGGTCGCCGCCGCTCTCCCGGAGCAGAGCAGGGGAGGATTCGAGCCAGATCGAGGGGCGATGGCGAGCGCGCCAGCGGAAACGTTCGCACGATCCGGTCTTGTTCAGCCGCGCGAAGTGGCGGCGGACGCCCCGGAGATCGTCGGGATGGACGAAGTCGATGAAAGGCCTGCCCAGCACGTCGCTTTCGCTCAGGCCGAGGATCGTCTCGCAGGACGGCGAGATGAAGGTCATCCGCCCGTCATGGTCGCCGGTGACGATGATGTCGGTCGAATTCTCGGCCATCAGCCGGTAGCGATTCTCGGCGGCTCGCTCGCTCGTCAGATCCTCGACCTGAGCGATGAAATGCCTAGGCGAGCCGTCCGCCGCCTCGACCAGCGAGACCGAAAGCCGCACCCACACCGTCTCGCCGCTCTTGCGGATATAGCGTTTGCCGATCTTGTAATTGCTGATCTCGCCGATCAGCATCTGCTCCAGGAAGCTGGTGTCGCGGCCGACGTCGTCGGCATGGGTGATCGCCTTGAAATCGAGCGCGCGGAGCTCGTCCGGCGAATAGCCGACGATGTCGCAGAAGGAATCGTTGACCTTCAGGAAGCCGCCGTCGAGCCCGACGAGGGCCATGCCGATCGGCGCGTGAAAGAAGCCGTTCTCGAACATCTCGGTGCGATCGCGGCGCTCGGAAATGTCGTGGAGCAGGGCGGTGAATTCCCACCCGTCGTTCATGCGGGTGGCGTTGATCGCAATCTCGATCGGGATTCGTGCGCCGCTGCGCTGAAGCGCCTCGACCTCGACGCGCTTGCCGATCAGCGATCCTTCTTCGGTCTGCAGAAAGCGCTTCATGCCCTGTTCGTGGCTGGCGTGAAGCTCGGGCGGGATGATCAGGTGGGCGATATTCTGGCCGATCGCCTCGCTTTCGCTCCACCCGAAGGTCAGGGCCGCCTGCCGGTTCCAGCAGGTGATCGTGCCGACCTCGTCGGTGGTGATGATCGCCTGATGGGCATTGGCGATGATGTTGGCGAGCCGCTGCTCGTTGGCGCGGAGGCTGTTCTCCAGGCGCAGGCGCTCACCGACCTCCTTGGCGAGTTCAAGCGAGCGTTCGGTCCATTCCTCAAGCATCCGCTCGGTGCGTTCGAAGCGCAGCTGCTTGCCCATTTCGGCCGCCAGAATCGCGGTGAGCAGGCGCAAGGCGTGGATGTCGCTCGCGCTGAACGCGTCGACTCGGCCCGACGAGATCTTGATCGCGCCGATCGCCTCACCCTGCTGAAGCAAGGGCGCGCAGATCATCGATCGGATGCCGGTGCGCTCGCAGGCGGCGCGGTCGACGCGGGGATCCTCGAACGTGTCGCGGCACAGCAGGATCTCGCCTTTGTCGACGCAAAGGCCGGAGAGGCTCCCGGTGCGATTGATGCGCAGGCCGAGAAACTGGGACAAAGCAGGATTGGTGGCGCGGTAGACCATCTCCCGACCCTCGGCGAGCTCCAGCACCACGCCGTCGGCGCCGACCAGCTGCTCGAGCTCGTCGACCACCGCCTGCATGAAGCCTTCGAGATCGAGTTCCGCTTCGGCCAATTTGGTATGTACGTGGGCGAGCGCTTCCAGCCGTTGAACGGTCCATCCGGACGAGCAGGATTGCGGGTGATCGAGGGGCATGAGGCGTACCGGACTGTTGGGCGGCGTGATGCCGCGCGATCCTTCATTATAGGCCCTTCGCAGATGCGGGGGGCAAATAGCATTGCCTGGGGCGGCGGTGGCGTGCGGACTGGCCTTGCCCCAATTTCTGAGAGCGCTAACAAAGGCGAAAGAGATAAGGGGAGACTTGCCGTGATCACGCGCCGTTCGCTCATTGCGCAAAGTGGAATTCTGGCCGCGGGAGCGATGCTCCCCGGGGCTGCGTGGGCCGCGCCTGCCCGCAGCAGCCGCATGCCCCCGCTGGGCGTCCAGCTGTGGACGGTGAAGGACGATCTCGCCAAGGATTTCACCGGAACGCTCCGGCAGCTGTACAGGCTCGGCTACCGGCGAATCGAAGCCGCCGGCTGGTACGATCGCACGCCCAAGCAGTTTCGCGATGCGATGCGCGCGGCGGGGCTCGAATGCGTCTCCGCGCACCATTCGATGAGCGATCTCATCGATCACGCCGATGAACGGCTCGCCTTCGCACGCGATGTCGGAGTCAAATATGTCGTCGCCTCGTCGCCGGCGACCGCGAAGAAGATCGACGACAGCAAGGGCTGGAACCAGGGTGTCGCCGACGCGATGACGCTCGATCACTGGCGCTACAATGCCGAGCAGATGGATCGCATCGGCAAGAAGGCGCGGGCGCTCGGCCTGCGCTTCGGCTACCATAATCACGCCGCCGAATTCCTGACCTACGACCGCAAGCTGCCGATGGAGGAAATTCTGCGGCTGACGGATCCGGCGCACCTGGTGCTGGAGCTCGATCTCGGCTGGGCGGCGGCAGCCGGTTACGACCCGGCCGACGCGATCCGTCGCTTCGCGCCGCGTACGCACCTGCTGCACGTCAAGGACATCGTCGCCGGCGAGCGCGTGCCCGGCAAGATCGCCGCCGATGCGCGCAGCACTGTTGTCGGCGAAGGCAGCATCGACTGGAAGAGCGTGTTCGCCGCGGCGCGCTCTGCGCCGATCTACTCCTATTTCGTCGAGCAGGAGGATCCGTTCACCGAGCCGCCGCTCCAGGCGCTGGCGAAGAGCGCCGCCTACCTGCGCCAGTTCCAGGCCTGAGGACGAACCATGCTGACTGCAAATCCCGTCCGTTACGCAATGATCGGCGGCGGCGAGGGGGCGTTCATCGGCCCGGTCCACCGGATCGCCGCCGCCATCGCCGGCAATTGCCGCCTTGTCGCCGGCGCGTTCAGCAGCGATGCGGAGCGTGCCCGCCGTTCGGGCGAGGCGCTCGGCCTCGCGCCGGAGCGGAGCTATGAAAGCTATGCCGCGCTCGTGCAGCGCGAGCGGGAGCTGCCGGCCGACGAGCGCGCGGAGTTCGTCGCCATCGTCACCCCCAACCATGTCCATGCCCCCGCCGCTATCGCCGCGCTCGAGGCGGGCTTTCCGGTGCTCACGGACAAGCCGCTGACCGACACGCTCGACGCCGCGCTGCAGCTCCAGGAAGTCGCCCATCGCACCGGCGGGCTGGTCGGAGTCACCCACACTTACACCGGCTATCCGATGATCCGGCAGGCGCGCGCGCTGGTCGCCGCCGGCGAATTCGGCGCCGTCCGCCGGGTGGCGGTGCGTTACACCCAGGGCTGGCTGGCCAAGGCGGAGGATCAGGGCGGCAAGCAGGCCGAGTGGCGGATCGATCCGGCCCGCTCCGGCCTCGGCGGCGCGTTCGGCGACATCGGCACCCACGCCTTCAACCTGGTCGAATTCGTCACCGGCGAGCGCATGACCCGGCTCAGCGCCGAGCTCCGTGCCGCCGTGCCGGGTCGGCAGCTCGACGATGACGGCGCCGCGATGTTCCATCTCGAAGGCGGCGCCCGCGGCACCCTGATCGCAAGCCAGATCTGCACCGGCGACGCCAACGGCCTCGAAATCTCGGTGTGGACGGAGGAAGCCGGCCTGCACTGGCGCCAGGAACAGCCGAACAGCCTGCGGGTGGTGCGCCGCGGGCGTCCCGAGGAAATCTGGACCCCGGGCGTCGACCGTGCCTATCTCGACGAGCCCGCGATGGCGGTGACCCGGCTGCCGTCGGGCCATCCGGAGGGTTATCTGGAGGCGTTCGCCAACATTTATCGCGACTTCGCCGAGGCGGTGCGCGGCCGCGCGCCGCAGCAGCCGGTTTATGCCAGCCTCTCCGACGGTGTCGCCGGCATGCGCTTCATCCAGGCGGCCCACGACAGCAGCGCCCGCGGCGCTGCATGGGTGGAGCTCGCATGAGTAACGCCGACCGGGTGTGGGGCGATCGGCCATCACCGTTCGGGCTGAGCCTGCCCAAGCCTCTTATTTCTTTTGCTCAGGGAGACAGAGCATGAAGGGTCCCGCAATCTTCCTCGCCCAGTTCGCCGGCGACGAAGCCCCGTTCAACAGCCTGGAGAGCATGGCGCGCTGGGCGGCCGGGCTCGGCTACAAGGGCATCCAGATCCCGAGCTGGGACAAGCGCCTGTTCGATCTCGCAAAGGCGGCGGAGAGCCAGGATTATTGTGACGAGGTCGCCGGCATCTGCCGCGAGGCGGGCGTCGAGATCACCGAATTGTCGACCCATCTCCAGGGCCAGCTCGTCGCCGTGCATCCGGCCTATGACGATCTCTTCGACGGTTTCGCGGCCGAGGAGGTGCGGGGCAATCCCGCTGCGCGGACCGACTGGGCGATCGAGCAGGTCAAGATGGGCGCCCGCGCCAGCCGCCGGCTCGGCCTCGATGCCCACGCCACCTTCTCAGGCGCCCTGCTCTGGCAGACCGTCTATCCGTGGCCGCAGAGGCCGGCCGGTCTCGTCGAAGAAGGCTTCGCCGAGCTCGCGCGGCGCTGGACTCCGATCCTCGACGTGTTCGAGGAAAATGGCGTCGACGCCGCCTACGAGCTTCATCCCGGCGAGGATCTGCACGACGGCATCACCTTCGAGCGATTCCTAGCGGCGGTCGGCAACCATCCGCGCGCCAACATCCTCTACGATCCGAGCCACTTCGTGCTTCAGCAGCTCGATTATCTCGCGTTCATCGACATCTATCACGAGCGAATCAAATGCTTCCACGTGAAGGATGCCGAGTTCCGTCCCAACGGCCGCGCCGGTGTCTACGGATCCTATTCCGACTGGGCCGAGCGCCCGGGCCGCTTTCGTTCGCTCGGCGACGGCCAGATCGACTTCAAGGCGATCTTCTCCAAATTCACTCAATATGATTATGCCGGCTGGGCGGTGCTCGAATGGGAGTGCGCGCTCAAGCACCCCGAACAGGGCGCCGCCGAGGGGGCGCCGTTCATCGCCGCCCACATGATCCGCAAGGCCGAGCGTGCCTTCGACGATTTCGCGGGCAGCGCGCCCGACGCCGCACGCAACCGCCGCGTGCTCGGGCTGAGCTAAGCCCGACAGTGTCCGCTGCACCCCAATTCCGTTCGGGCTGAGCTTGTCGAAGACCTCTCCTTCTCCGGTGCGCAGAAAGAAGGAAGGGGAGGGCTTCGACAAGCTCAGCCCGAACGGACAAAAAGGCGGGCACACACGCTCGTTACCCGCACACCAAGATCCAAGAACAAGGGGAGGGAAGACCGGATGGACATGAACACACGCTTCCGGCTGTCGCTGATGATGTTCCTGCAATATTTCGTGTGGGGCGCCTGGTTCGTGCCGTTCGCGACCTATCTCACCCGCAACGGCCTGCAGGACAGTGTCGGGACGATCTACTCGGCGCAGGGCTGGGCGGCGATCGCCGCGCCGCTGTTCGTCGGCGCGATCGCCGACCGCTATTTCTCCGCGCAGAAGGTGATGGGCGTCCTCCATCTCTTCGCCGGCGGCCTGCTGTTCCTGCTCTCGGCGATCGGCGCCAGCGCCGGGACGATGTTCATGGCCACGCTCGGCGTGCTGCTCGCCTACATGCCGACGATCGCCCTCTCCAACTCGGTCGCGCTCAACAAGCTCACCGACAGCGAGAAGCAGTTTCCAGCGATCCGGGTGTTCGGCACGATCGGCTGGATCGTCGCCGGCCTGATCGTCGGACTCGTCCTTCCGGGCGAGGCCGAGCGGACCGCGCAGCCGCTCTATCTCGCCGGGGCCGTTTCGCTCATCTACGGCCTCTACGCCTTCACCCTGCCCAACACGCCGCCGCAGGCCGGGCAGGGGCAGACCTCGGTCGTCGCGCTGCTCGGGCTCGACGTGATCCGGACGTCGGATCGCAGTTTCTGGGTGCTGATCCTCTGCTCGACGCTGATGATGATCCCCTTCTCCTTCTACAACGTCTACGCCAACCCTTTCCTCGACGACATCGGCGTCAAGAATGCCGCGGCCGTGCAGACGATCGGCCAGGTGTCCGAGGTCGGCTTCCTGCTGCTGCTGCCGCTCTTCTTCCGCTGGGTCGGCATCAAGGGCGTGCTGTTCATCGGCATGGCGGCATGGGCGGTGCGCTATGTGCTGTTCGCCAACGGCTTCACCGCCGAGGGGCCGATCGAGCCGATCATCTATCTCGGCCTCGCGCTTCACGGTGTCGGCTTCGATTTCGTGTTCGTCGCCGCGACCATCTGGATCGGCAACCATTTCGCCGCCGATGCCCGCAGCCGCGCCCAGTCCTTCCTGGCGCTGATGACCTGGGGCGTCGGCTATCTGATCGGCAGCAACGTCGCCAACGCGGTCCAGGTCGGCACCGGCACCGGCGCCGACTGGCAAAGCTTCTGGTACCTGCCGGCCGCTTTCGCTGCGGTCACCGCGCTGATCTTCCTGGTGGTGTTCCGCGACCGCGGCGAGAAAGCGGCGGCTGCGGCGGCGGCTTAGCTAAATAGTCCCTCTTCCTTGACGGGAGAGGGACTACCGCAGCTTGGCGGCGGTGCCGCCTAGCGGAGGTTGGGAGAGGGTGAGGGCGCTCGAAGAGCGCCCGGGCTCAGGCCCAGGCTCAGGCGGCCTGGCGTTCGTCCTGCCAATCGGCGTCGACGTGCGCTACGCTGCCGATCGCGACGACGTTGCCGGTTGCGCTGCGGGTGGTCGCCTTGCCGGCGGCGGCGGCCTTGTATTCGGCCATCACCTGGAACTTGGAGCTGCCGGCGACGAGTTCGCCCATCGTCTTGGCGGCACGCTTGGTGATCTGGCGGACCCGCTCCTTGGTCAGTTCGGTGTCGAGCGCGAGCGCGTCGAGGGTGCCGGTGTCGAACACCCGGCGCTCGATGATCTCGCGATTGCGCTCCAGCTTCTCCTCGAGCTTGGCGAGCTCGACCGGGTCGACTTCGCGCAGACGCGGGCGGTGGACCGGGAGCTTGTCGTTGATCTCGCCGGGCTGGTTGGCGATCGCCTTCTTGGCGCGCGGACGCTTCTTGAGCTGCTCCACGCCCACTGCACGGAGATGGTCGACATATTCGTCGATCAGCGCGGCGGTCGCGTTCCGGGCGAGATAGGCGGAGGCGCGGGCCTCGGTAGCGCTGAGCGCATCCTCGTCCTCGATCGTCGCTTCGAACGGCAAATCCTCGCCCTCGTGGCTGCGGCCGAGATCCTGGAGGGAGACGGTGAACGCCTCGACCTTCTTCGCCGACGAGCGCTGATCGGTCATCAGGCGGAAGCGCAGGCCCTGCATCTCGCCGCGGATCTGCCAGTTGACGAAGGTGGTGAACTGCGCCTTTTCCGGGTCATAGGCTTCGATCGCGCGGTGGACGGCAATCGCGGAGACCTGCTCGGCATCCTCGGCATGGGCGACGAGGCCATATTGGCGGGTGAAGTGGCGGATGCGCGGGGCGATCAGCTTCAGGATCGAGGCGAAGGCGCGGTCGGTGTTGAGCCGCTGCCGGCCGGTCTGCTTCGCGCCTTCGGCGGCGCGGTTGGCGATCACTTCGGCCACCAGTTCTTCAAGTTTGATGGTGGTCTTGGACGTCGTCGCAGCCATGGTCGATCTCCCCTCGATTTCGGCAATTCCCCCGGTCGGTGTCTCCCGTCCGGTGATGGTTAAATGCCCGATCCCGAGACAGATTCTCAAATCCGGGGAGTTGCGTAAGGGGTAGTGCGTAGGCGGCGTCGGGGAGTGCCGGACCTGCTGCAGATGCGAAGTAATCACCGGCATCTTTTTGCACTTGCGAACACGGCGCGATTCAGGAGACATTGCCTCGACGCGCGATGAAGCGCGCTTTCGGAAGGACCGTCCCAGCGCCGGGGCATCCCTCTTTTGTCATCAGCAAAGCCGCTGTTCGGTCCCTGCATGCGCGGGAGGCCGGAGGCGGCTTTTTTCGTGCCCTGGCACGGGGAGTGTAAGTGATGAAGATTGCGGAACTGATGCGCGACGGCTTCGAGCTTGCCGGTGGCGGCGCCGAAATCGATCCGGTGCCGGCACGGCCCAAATCCACCTTCTGGCAGGCCGGCCATCCGCCGACCCTGATCGCCGCCTTCCTGTATTTCGATCTCGCCTTCATGGTGTGGGTGCTGCTCGGCCCGCTCGCGCCGGAGATCGCCAAGACCCTGCAGCTCACCGCCGCCGAGAAGGGCCTGATGGTGGCGACCCCGACGCTCGCCGGCGCGCTGCTGCGCGTCGTCAACGGCCTGCTCGTCGACCGTATCGGCCCCAAGCGCTCCGGCGCGATCAGCCAGATCATCGTCATCGCCGGTCTGTTCGCCGCCTGGCTGCTGGGCGTGAACAGCTTTGCAGGCACGCTGGCGCTCGGCGTCATCCTCGGCTTTGCCGGCGCGAGCTTTGCGATCGCGCTGCCGCTCGCCAGCCGCTGGTACCCGCCCGAGCATCAGGGCAAGGCGATGGGCTTTGCCGGCATGGGGAATTCGGGGACGGTGTTCGCCGCTTTGTTCGCGCCGACGCTTGCGAAATGGTTCGGCTGGAATGCGGTGCTCGGCCTCGCCTGCATCCCGCTCACCTTGGTGTTCGTCGCCTACATGGCGATGGCAAAGGATGCGCCGAACCGGCCCGCGCCGAAGTCACTGGTCGACTATTTCCGGCCGCTCAAGGTCCCCGACGCGTGGTGGCTGATGGCCTTCTATTCGGTCAGCTTCGGCGGCTTCGTCGGGCTCGCGGCATCCTTGCCGATCTATTTCACCGATCGCTTCGGGTTGACCCCGATCACCGCCGGCTATTGCACCGCCGCCTGCGTGTTCGCGGGCTCGCTGGTGCGGCCGATCGGCGGCGCCCTCGCCGACCGCATCGGCGGCATCCGGACCCTGTCGGGCGTGTTCGCCGTCGCGGCGATGGCGCTCGCCGCGGTCAGCGTCGCGCCGAGCGTCGTCTCGGCACTCGCCGCCTTCGTCCTCGCAATGCTGGCGCTCGGCACCGGCAACGGCGCCGTGTTCCAGCTCGTGCCGCAGCGCTTCCAGGCCGAGATCGGGGTGATGACCGGCCTCGTCGGCATGGCGGGCGGCATCGGCGGCTTCTATCTCGCCTCGTCGCTCGGCCTTGCCAAGCAGCTCACCGGCAGCTTCTCGCCCGGCTTCCTGATCTTCGCGGCGCTGGCGTTGCTCGCCTGGGCCGGCCTGTTCATCGTCAAGGGATCATGGCGCGCCGCCTGGAGCACGGGTGCCCGGATCTGAGCCATGGCGAGCACATCTTCCTTGCACGCCAAACCGCACCTCGTCGTCATCGGGAACGGCATGGCCGGATGCCGTGCGGTCGAGGAGTTGCTGGCGCGCGCGCCCGATCTCCATCGGATCACGATCTTCGGCGCCGAGCCACGGGTCAATTACAATCGGATCATGCTCTCTCCCGTGCTCGCCGGCGAGAAGAGCTTCGACGAGATCGTGATCAACGACCAGCGCTGGTACCGGGACAATCATATCGCGCTTGTCTCCGGCGATTCGGTGGTGGCGATCGATCGCGCCGCGAAGACGGTGACGGCGCGCAGCGGCGATGTCGTCGGCTACGACACATTGGTGATCGCCACCGGCTCCGACCCGTTCATCATCCCGGTTCCGGGCCGAGACCTTCCCGGCGTGATCGGCTTCCGCGACATGAACGACGTCGAGTCGATGCTCGCCGCGGCGGCGACGGGCGGCGAGGCCGTGGTGATCGGCGGCGGCCTGCTCGGCCTCGAGGCGGCGCATGGGCTCAGCCTGCGCGGGATGAAGGTCACCGTGCTCCATCTGATGCCGATCCTGATGGAGCGGCAGCTCGACGGAGCCGCTGCCTCCCTGCTCCGCTCGCAGCTTGAGGCGCGGGGGCAGATCATCCTCACCGGCGCCGACACCGCCGAGATAGTTGGGAATGGCGCTGTCGAGGGCGTGCGCCTCAAGGATGATACAATCATTCCGGCTAAGCTGGTGGTGATGGCCGTCGGCATTCGCCCGAACGTCGCGCTCGCCCGCGCGGCCGGTCTCGCGATCGGCCGTGCGATCCAGGTCGACGATCACATGGTCACTTCCGACCCGTCCATCCTCGCGGTCGGCGAGTGCGTCGAGCATCGCGGCCAGGTCTACGGCCTCGTCGCGCCGATCTGGGAGATGTGCCGCGCGCTTGCCGAAGGGCTGGCGGGCAGGCGCTCGGGCTATGCCGGGTCGGTGACCTCGACCAAGCTCAAAGTGTCGGGCATCGATCTGTTCTCCGCCGGGGACTTTGCCGGCGGCGAGGATTGCGAGGACATCGTGCTGCGCGACATTGCTGGCGGCACCTACAAGCGCATCATCCTCAAGGACGATCGGATCGTCGGCACCGTGCTCTACGGCGACACCGCCGACGGCGGCTGGTATTTCGATCTGCTGCGCAACCGCCGGGACGTCTCCGGCCTTCGCGACATGCTGATCTTCGGCAAGGCCTATGCTCCGCTCGAATCGCCGGCCTGACATGGAGGCGCCGATCCGCACCACCTGTGCCTATTGCGGCGTCGGCTGCGGGATCGTCGCGACCCGCACCGGCGCGCGATCGGTCACGATTGCCGCCGACCCCGATCATCCCGCCAATCTCGGGCGGCTCTGCTCCAAGGGCACCCATCTCGGCGAGACGGTGCGGCTCGACGGGCGCCTGCTTCACCCGATGATCGGCAAGCGCCGGGCGAGCTGGGACAAGGCGCTCGATCTCGTCGCCAGGCGCTTTCGCCGGGCGATCGCCGAGCACGGGCCGGACAGCGTCGCCTTCTACGTCTCCGGCCAGCTGCTCACCGAGGATTATTACGTCGCCAACAAGCTCATGAAGGGCTTCATCGGCTCGGCGAACATCGACACCAATTCGCGGCTGTGCATGTCGAGCGCGGTCGCCGGCCACATGCGCGCCTTCGGCGAAGATGTGGTGCCCGCAAGCTATGACGATCTCGACGCCGCCGATCTGTTCGTGCTGGTCGGATCGAACACCGCCTGGTGCCATCCGGTGGTCTATCAGCGCATCCGCGCACGCTGTGCCGCGGGCGCGAAGATGGTGGTGATCGATCCGCGCCGCACCGAGACCGCGGAGGAAGCCGATCTGCACCTCGCCATTCGGCCGGGAAGCGACGTAGCCCTGTTCAAGGCGCTGCTGGCCTATTGCCGCGAAAACGGCCTGATCGATGAAGCTTACCTGGCCCGAAGCGTCCATGTACCCGACGACTTCTGGGCCGAGGTGGGAGAGGGGAGCGACCTGTGGTCGGCGGCGCGGACATGCGACGTTCCGCCCACCGATCTCAGGCGCTTCCTCGAGCTGTTCGCCGCGCATCCGCGCACCGTCACCCTGTTCAGCCAGGGCGTGAACCAGTCCGTGCGCGGCACCGATCAGGTTAACGCCATCTTGAACCTCCACCTCGCCACCGGGCGGATCGGCAAGCCAGGGGCGGCGCCGTTCTCGATCACCGGCCAGCCCAATGCGATGGGCGGCCGCGAAGTGGGAGGACTCGCTTCGACCCTCGCGTCGCACATGGGGTTCGAGCCGGAAAGCGTCGCGACCGTCAGCCAATTCTGGGCGGCACCGAACATGGCGTGCAAGCCCGGGCTCAAGGCCGTCGACCTGTTCCGTGCGGTCGGCGAAGGGCGGATCAAGGCCTTGTGGATCATGGCCACCAATCCGGCGGTGTCGATGCCGGATGCAGGCGAGGTGCGCGCGGCGCTCGCCGCCTGTCCCTTCGTCGTCGTCTCGGACGTGATCGCCGACACCGACACCGGCCGCTTTGCCCATGTCCGGTTGCCGGCCGCGGCATGGGGCGAGAAAGACGGCACCGTCACCAATTCGGAACGCCGCATCAGCCGCCAGCGCGCGCTGTTCGCTCTGCCGGGCGAGACGAAGCCGGACTGGTGGATCGTCAAGGAAGTCGGCAGCCGCATGGGGTGGCGGACTCATTTCGCTTATGATCATCCGGCCGAAATCTTCCGCGAACATGCCCGTCTTTCGACCTATCGCAACCATGGCCGCCGCCTGTTTGCGCTGCCCGGCCTGTCGGCAATCGGCAACCAGGCCTATGACGCCCTGGAGCCGTTCCGCTGGGGCGGCGACGCGTTCGCCGACGGCCGCTTCTCCACCGCCGACGGCAAGGCGCGGCTAGTGCCGGTGGCGCAGCGGGCGCTGCCCGGGCCGCTCGCCGCATGGCCGATGACGCTCAATACCGGGCGCTACCGCGATCATTGGCACACGATGACCCGCACCGGCCTCAGCGCTCGGCTGGCGCGTCACCGTGAGGAGCCACTGGTCGAAGTTCACCCGGAGGATGCGGCCGCGCTCGGGCTAGCCGATGGAGCGATCGCCCGCGTCGCTACGCCGCAGGGGGAGAGCCTGTTCCGGGTGTCGCTGAGCGAGGGACAAAGACGCGGCGAGCTGTTCGTGCCGATTCACTGGACCGACCGGACCGCCACCGGCGGGCGCACGGGCCTGCTTCCGCGGCCGCTCGTTGATCCGCAGTCCGGGCAGCCCGGCTTCAAGCTGACACCCGCTTCGATCACGCCGGCCGACATCCAGTGGAAGGGCTTCCTGCTCGCCGCGGACCGTGTCGAGCGGCCGGATTGCCTGTGGGCGACGCGCATCCAGGTGCCCGCCGGGGAAGTCTACGAGCTCGCCGGGATCGGCGATCCCGCACGCGTCGAGGCCGTCTTGCCGAAGGGCGAGCGGATCGAGGTCATCGACACCGCGCGTGGCGCGCGGCGGATCGCGGTGCTTCGAGAAGGGCGGCTGGTTGCTGCCCTGTTCGTCACCCGCGACGGGTTGCTGCCGAGCCGGGAGTGGCTGATCGCCCAGCTCGGCGAGACGGCCGCGGCTCCGGCCGTGCTTGCGGGCGGACCTGCCGGTCCGCGCGAGGATCCGGGGCCGATCGTCTGCGTGTGCTTCGATGTCGGCATCAAGACGATCGTCGGTGCGATCGCCACGCAGCAGCTCACCAGCGTCGACGCGGTCGGCGCGGCGCTGTCGGCCGGCACCAATTGCGGCTCGTGCCGTCCCGCCATCCGCCGCCTGATCGACGACGCAAGGAAGATCGCCAATGCTTGATGCTCTTTCATCCTGCCGGCCGTCACCGGAAGCAGAGTCGCTCGAGCGCCCGCCCGCCTGTGCCGCAGGGCTCACCTTCGATCGCGCTCTGGCACTGCTCGTCGGACAAGCCGCTCCGCTCGGCACCGAGCCAGTGTCGCTGGCGGAGGCCGGCGGACGCAGTCTCGCCGCCCCCGTTCACGCGGCGATCGACGCGCCGCGTTACGATGCCGCGGCGATGGACGGCTTCGCGATTGCCGACGCCGATCTGGAGGCCGGAATCACCCGCTTCGTCGTGGTAGGCGCCTCCTACCCGGCGGCCCCGTATCCGGGCGCGATCGGCCGTGGCGAGGCGGTGCGGATCATGACCGGAGCGCCGATGCCCGCCGGGACCGACCACGTGCTGATGCTCGAGCATGTCATCGCCGCGGCGGGGACGATCCGTTTGGAGGGCAGGCCGGGGCGCCGCCATGTCCGCCCGCGCGGCTCCGATTTCGCGGCGGGTCAGCGCCTGCTCCCGGTCGGTCGCACGCTCGATCCGCGGGCGCTCGCAGTGGCGGCAGCGGCCGATGCCGGCAACGTCATCGTATGGCGGCGCCCGCGCGTCACCTTCGTGGCAAGCGGCGACGAGCTTGCCGCCCCGGGGCGGGCGCGGGCGACCGCCCTTGGCATCCCCGACAGCCTCGGCGACGCGCTCGCTCTCGCTGTCTGCGAATGGGGCGGCGTTCCGGTGCGCGTCGTGCGCATCGCAGATGACCTGGGCGCGCTTGCCGGCGCCGCACGGGCGGCTTTGGACGGGGCCGACATCCTGGTGATGATCGGCGGCGCCTCGCGCGGCGACCGCGATTTCGCCAAGGCCGCGCTGGCGACGCTCGACCTCGTCTTCGCGGATGTCGCGATCAAGCCCGGCAAGCCGGTCTGGTACGGCCGCGCCAAGGGGCGCCACGTGCTCGGCCTGCCGGGCAACCCCACCGCCGCGTTCACGATTGCGCGGCTGTTCCTCGCGCCCCTGGTCGCGGCACTGGCCGGCCGCAGCCCCGCGCACGTGTGGATGCCGGTGCCGCTTGCGGCCCCGGTCGCCGCCACCGGCGATCGCGAGACCTTCCTTTGCGGCACCTTGTCGCTGGACGGTGTCCGGGTGATCGAGCGCCAATCCGCGTCCGCGCAGCTTATGCTGGCCGAGGCCGATGCGCTGGTCCGTTTCGCGCCGGGCACACCGGCGCTTGCTGCGGGCACGCCCGTCGACACAGTGCGGCTCTGACGCGCATGCGCGTCCTCGGCGCGATCCTCGCCGGCGGCCGCTCGACCCGCTTCGGCAGCGACAAGGCGCTCGCCATCGTCGAGGGGCGCCGCCTGCTCGATCACGCTGCCGACGCGCTCCGCGCGCAGACCGACGCCCTGATCATCTGCGGGCGCGACTGGCCCGGGCTGACGGGCATCGCCGATCGGCCATCCCCCGATCTCGGCCCGCTCGGGGGGCTCAACGCCGCCCTCCATCATGCGTCCTCGCGTGGCTTCGACGCGGTGCTCTGCGTGCCCGTCGACGTCTATCCGCTTCCGGCAGGCCTGAGGGCGATGCTGGAGGGGACGGGCCCGCGCGTGCTCGCCGGCCAATGGTCGATCGGCTTCTGGCCGGCATCGCTCGCGCCGGCGTTGGAGGATCATCTCGCCGCCGGCCGAAACTCGTTGAAGAGCTGGATCGCCGCCTCCGGGGCGGATCGGGTGGACGACAGCGCCCTTGGGCTCGCCAACATCAACAGGGTCGAGGATCGGCTAGGTCTGCGCCAGAACGCGGCCGAGATTTAGCATGGATGCGTAGCTGTGCGGCCGTCCTTCGAGCGCGTCGCGAACGAACCTGCTCAGCGCCAGCACCGACGCGGAATAGCCGATCCAGTCTTCGAGATCGCCGCGATCGACCGATCGCCCGGATGCCTGAGCATAGGCTCCGACGAGACGATCGACCTGACGCCAGCCGCCGTGGGCGAGGATCCCCACTGCGGTGATGCCGAGATCGAGCATCGGATGATCGGCCGCGGCATGTTCCCAGTCGATCGGCACCAGGCCGTCGGGCGTGCGGACGATGTTGTCGGGGAAGAGATCGCCGTGAACGAACGTCAGCGCCGGTTCGGCGGCAACCCGAGACCACATCCGCTCGGAAGCCGCGAGCGCCGCTTCCAGGTCCGGACGATCATGGCCCCGGAGCAGCGTGCGCCAGTCACACGGCAGCCGTCTGCGTCGGTCGGCGAGGTGCGCGGGAACCGGAATGCGATGGATCCGCGCCAGCAGGGCGGCGATGGCCTCGACCGGCAGATCGGCCGATGCGGACAGAGTTTCGCCGGGGATGAAGGGCATGATCATCCATGGCCAGTGGCCGTGGATCACGCGGGCGCCCGAAACGGTGCGGAGCGGTCGATGGCTGCCCATCCGGTGCGCCTCCAGATGATCCAGCGTCAGCAGCAACGCCTCGGCTCGCGCGGGAGCGTGGCCGACCAGCTCCGTCAGCGTGAAGCTCCGTCCGTCGTCCGCCAGCAGGTGAAAGGACCGATTGCTGCGTCCTTCGCCGAACGCAACCACGCGGCGGGGAACGATGCCGAAGGCCGCGGCAGCGTCGATCCGGTCCGTCATTTCATTCGCAGCGGCAGGCCCGCGGCAACGAATTGCACCTCGTCCGCGATCGCTGCGACCTTCTGGTTCAGCCGTCCGGCGAGATCGCGAAAGGCACGGGCCAGGGCATTGTCCGGCACGATGCCCATGCCGACCTCGTTCGAAACCAGGATGACCGGACCCGATGCCGCCCGGAGCGCTAAAGCGAGTGCGCCGAATGCGGCCTCGCTGTCATGCTCCCCCAACATGAGGTTGGTGGCCCACAGCGTCAGGCAGTCCACGACCAGGACTCGATCCGGCGCGGCATGATTCGCGATCGTTTCGGCGAGCGCCAGCGGCGCTTCGAGGCTCGTCCAGGCCGGTCCGCGTTCGGCTTTGTGCCGCGCGATCCGTTCCTCCATTTCCGCATCGAACGCCTGTGCGGTGGCGATGAAGACCGGCGACAGTCCGGAGGCTTCGGCGCGACCGAGGGCGTAGCGGCTCTTGCCCGATCGCGCGCCGCCGAGAACGAAGAGGATCGAGAAAGGCAGGGCGAACTTCCGTGTGGCGCACCGTGGCGGGAACGCTATGGCCCTAGAGCGCGACGTCTTCGGGTGGAAGCGTTTTGCGGGGCAGTGAGGAACGACATTTGGGGGCGTGGCACCATCATGGCGGCAATGTCGGCGCCGCGCGTCGGCGCTTCCCGGATGCGCCGGCGCCGTGGCTCGATCTGTCGACCGGGATCAATCCGATTCCTTGGGACGCCGCCCGCGCCGGCCCGATCGACTGGTCCGCGCTGCCGGACGCCCAGGCGCTGGCAAGGCTCGAAGCCGAGGCGGCGCAGCATTTCAGCGTGGCTGCGGAGTGCGTCTGCGCCGTCCCCGGCACCGAGATCGGCCTGCGTCTCCTCGACACGCTTGCGCTGCCGGCGCCGCTTCGCTTCGTCGCGCCGAGCTACGGCACCTATGGCGAGATCGCCGCGGCCGGGCGTCCGATCGTTGCGGACGTCCTCGAGCACGAAGCGGAACAAGGCGGCACGTTGCTGCTGGCACGGCCCAACAATCCCGACGGAGAAACCCTGGCGGAAGCGCGCCTGCACGAGATCGCCGGCCGGCTCGAAGCAAAAGGCGGCGTTCTCGTCGTCGACGAAGCCTTTGCCGACACGCTCGAAGAGTCCACTGTGGTGGCGCGGCTCCCCGGACGGGTGATCGCCTTGCGCTCGTTCGGCAAGTTCTTCGGCTTGGCCGGCCTGCGCCTCGGCTTCGTCATCGCGGAGGCCACCTTGCTGGCGCCGCTTCGCCGACAGCTCGGCAGCTGGCCGGTCAACAGCGCCGCGCTGACGATCGGACTCGCCGCCTATCGCGACCAGCCCTGGATCGGCGCAACGCGGCTCCGCCTGCGCCGCTCGGCCGCACGGCTCGATGTGCTCCTGCGTCGCCGCGGGCTGAACCCCGTGGGCGAATGTCCGCTCTTTCGCCTCGTCTCGACGCCGGACGCCGGCGCGCTGTTCGAGCGCCTCGGCGGTCAGGGCATCCTAACCCGTCCGTTCGCCTACGCGCCGCACTGGCTGCGCATCGGCCTGCCGGGGAACGATGCCGGCTTCGACCGGCTCGATCGTGCGCTTGCCGATGGCTGAACCGGTCGCCCTTGCCGCTTTGGTGCTGGAAGCCCTGGTCGGCTGGCCGGCCTGGCTCTACCGCCGCGCCGGACACCCCGTCGGCCTGTTCGCCCGCATCCTCGATGCGTGCGAACACCGCTTCAATCGACCGGAAACGGCCGACCGCCTTCGGCGTCTCGCAGGCGTGCTGACGCTCGCGCTCGTCGTGGCGGTGGCGGTGACGATCGCGGCCGGCCTCGAACGGCTCGCCCGCCTGTGGCTCGGCGACGCGGCGTGGATCGCAATCGCCTTGCTCGCCATTCCGGGCCTCGCGCAGCGCAGCCTCGACGATCACGTCCGCGCGGTGGCACGTCCGCTCGCCGCCGGGGATCTCGACGGCGCCCGCAATGCGGTGGCAATGATCGTCGGCCGCGACACGGCCATGCTCGACGAAGCCGGGGTGAGCCGCGCGGCGATCGAGAGCCTGGCCGAAAGCTTCTGCGACGGGATCGTCGCGCCGGTATTCTGGCTGGTCGTCGCCGGCCTTCCCGGGCTGTGGGCGTATAAGGCGATCAACACCGCGGACAGCCTGATCGGCCACAAGGAGCCGCGCTGGCGCGCCTTCGGCTGGGCCTCGGCACGGACCGACGATGTCGCCAATGTCCTTCCGGCGCGGCTTTCCGGCCTGCTGCTGTGCCTCGCCGGCGCGGGCGGGTTCGAGACGATGCTGCGCGATTCGGGGAGGCATGCGTCGCCGAACGCAGGCTGGCCGGAAGCGGCGATGGCCGGTGCGCTGGGCGTGAGGCTTGCCGGCCCGATCGCCTATGACGCTGTCGTCCACGACAAGCCCTGGATCGGATCGGGGCGCGCGCAGGCGACCGCCTTCGATCTACGTCGCGGGCTTATCGTCTACCGCCGGGCGTGCCTGCTGTTGTGGGCTTTGGCAGGAGGTGCGGCATGGGCGCTGTGATGCTTCAGGGGACCGGCTCGGACGTCGGCAAGTCGGTGCTCGTCGCCGGGCTCTGCCGCGCGCTCGCCAATCGCGGGCTCACGGTTCTGCCGTTCAAGCCGCAGAACATGTCAAACAATGCCGCGGTGACCGCCGACGGCGGCGAGATCGGCCGCGCCCAGGCGCTGCAGGCGCTCGCGTGTCGAGTGGATCCGGTCGTCGACATGAATCCGGTGCTGCTCAAGCCGCAGGGCGATCGCACCTCCCAACTCGTCGTCCACGGCCAGGTTCGCGGCACCCTGTCGGGCAGCAATTACCGGCAGGCCAAGGCGGCCCTGCTCGAAGACGTCCTCGCCAGCTATGGTCGCCTTCAGGCGCGCTGCGACCTCGTCGTCGTCGAAGGCGCCGGGTCCCCCGCCGAGATCAATCTTCGCTCCAGCGACATCGCGAACATGGGCTTTGCCCGCGCCGCCGACGTGCCGGTGCTGCTGGTCGGCGACATCGACCGCGGCGGGGTGATCGCCGCCATCGTCGGCACGGCGGCCGTGATCCACCCGGAGGATGCGCGCATGATCCGCGGCTTCCTGATCAACAAGTTTCGCGGCGATCCCGCCCTGTTCCAGGACGGCTATGCGGAGATCGAGCGGCGCTCCGGCTGGCGCGGCTTCGGCATCGTCCCCTGGCTCTCCGCCACCGCGCGCCTGCCGAGCGAGGATGCGGTCGCGCTCGAGCACGGGCTTGCCCGGCCGTCCGGCGAGCGTCCGATCGTCGCCTGCCCGGTGCTGCCGCGCATCTCCAATTTCGACGATCTCGATCCGCTGAAGCTCGAGCCCGGGATCGATCTGGTGATGGTGCCGCGCGGCCGGCCGATTCCCGCCGAGGCGCGGCTGATCGTCCTCGCCGGCTCCAAGGCGACGATCGCCGATCTGGCGGTGCTCCGTGAAGAAGGGTGGGACATCGACATCCGCGCCCATCATCGCCGCGGCGGCCACATTCTCGGCCTGTGCGGCGGCTATCAGATGCTCGGGCGCAGCATCGCCGATCCCGCCGGCATCGAAGGCCCGCCGGCCACGGTTCCGGGTCTCGGCCTGCTCGACGTCGACACAATCCTCAGCCCCGGCAAACGCTTGGAGCGGGTTTCAGGCAAGATGCTCGGCGCGCCGTTCGAAGGCTATGAGATGCACATGGGCGAAACCGGCGGGCCCGACGCCACGCGCCCGCTCGGCCGCTTCGCCGGCAGGGTCGACGGCGCCCTCTCGCCCGATGGCCAAGTCGCCGGTTGCTACATTCACGGCCTCTTCGCCCGCGCCGAGCAGCGCGCCGCCTGGTTGCAGCGGATCGGCGTCGCCGCCTCGGGCGGGGACTACGGGGCTTCGGTCGACGCTGCCCTCGACGAGATCGCCGCGATGCTGGAGGCCGAACTCGACGTGGAGGGGATCATCGCGCTTTCACGCGAGGCACACAGCCGCGAGTAGCAAGGCGCTTTCGCACAGCTCGATCCCGGCGCCATGGCCGTCGCCGGAAATGCCGCCGATGCGGCTTTTGAGCCACCAGCCCCACAGCAGCATCGGCACCGGCGCGGTCCAAAGGGCCGGTGCCGCGAGGCCGGCGCCCAAGAGCAAAACCGCCCACAGGCAGAGATCGCGCAGGCGGACGATGCCGGCGAAGCGCAACGCCAGGCCGTTGCCGAGCGGCGGCAGCCCATATTGCCAGGCGAGGATCCCGGTTCGCGCCGCGAGCGGGATGAGCAGGATCGCAGTCCAGGCGCCGGCTTCGACGAGCAGAGCGAGCAGCACGAGCTTGGCGGCAAGCTGCAGGACGAGGGCGACGACGCCGAAGCTGCCGACATGCGGATCGGCGAGGACCCGCAGCAACGTCTCGCGGTCGCGGTGCGCCGCGCCCGCTGCGTCGCTGATGTCGGCAAGGCCGTCGAGGTGCAGCGCGCCGGTCACCGCCGCCCAGGCGATCGTACCGGCGAGCGCGGCAAGCATCGGGCTGTGCTGCGATCCGGTCCACGCGGCTGCCGCGACGATCGCGCCGACGGGCAGGCCTGCGATCGGGAACCAGCGCATCGATGCGGCGAAGTCTTGGGCGCTGACGGTGCCGCGCCACGGCACCGGCAGGCGGGTCATGAACTGGATCGCGAGTACGATCCCCTTCATGTGCGCAGACCGACGATCTGCGCGATGGCCGGCGCGCCCGGATGGATGCGGAGCGACAGCAAGGCGGCGTATGGCAGGTCGAATGCCCAGACCTGGCGGCGATCGAATCCGCACAGGCCCGCAAGCGCCGCGCGCATCGGCCCGCTGTGGGTGACGACGAGCGTCGCGCGTGCGTCCAGCCGCGCGATCGCGCCCGCGACCCGCCGCGCCAGCGCGGTCCAGCGCTCGCCGCCGGGCGGGGGATGGGCGTCCGGATCGTCGTAGAAGGGGCGGAGGTTCGCCTCGTCGATATCGGCGGCGGTGCGGCCCTCCCAGGCACCGAAATCCAGCTCCATCCACGCCGCGTCTTCCTCGACGGCCAGAGCGCGCGCCGCAGCGATGCCGTTCGCCACCTCCGACGCGCGCACCAGCGGCGAGCTGACGATCCGCTCGAATTCGCAATCGGCGACTCGCGCCAGGCAGGCGGCACGCCCGCCTTCGGTACAGGGTTCGTCGGTCCGCCCGAGATAGAGCCCCGGCCGCTCGACCGCGGCATGGCGGAGGAGGTGGAGGATCTGACCGCTCACGAAGCGGTCGCGACCATTGCTTCCTCGAACGTCGCCATTCCCTCATGCGCGGCCAAGGCGGAGCGGACGAGGTTCACCGCCACGGCGGCACCGCTGCCTTCGCCGAGCCGCATGCCGAGATCGAGCAGCGGCGAGAGGCCGAGCGCGCCGAGCAATCGCCGGTGTCCCGGTTCGGCCGAGACATGTCCGGCCAGGCAGTGGGCCGTGATATCCGGCGCGTGCCGTGCGAGCGGTGCGAGCGCCGAGCAGGCGATGAACCCGTCGAGCATCACCGGGATCCGGCGCTGCCGTGCGGCGAGAACGGCTCCGGCGATCGCTGCAATCTCCCGCCCGCCGAGCCTGCGGAGGAGTTCGAACGCGGAGGTCGCGTGCCCTGCGTGCCGAGCGATCCCTTCTGAGACCACCGCGATCTTGCGCTGCAAGGTCGTGTCATCGACGCCGGTGCCGCGACCCGTCCAGTCGCCGGCGGAACCGCCGTAGCTCGCGCCGCTGAGGGCGGCGGCGGCTGTGCTGTTGGCGATCCCCATTTCGCCGACGACGAGGAGATCGATATTGCCGGCCGCGGCCCGGGCTCCGGCCTGCAGCGCGCGAAGGCATTCTTCCGGGGTCATCGCCGGCCCCTGGGTGAAGTCGGCGGTCGGCCGCTCCAGCTCCAGCGCGACGATCTCGAGTTCCAGCCCGGCTGCGGCCGCGAGCGCGTTGATCGCGGCGCCGCCGCGCCGGAAATTCGCGACCATCTGAGCGGTCACCTCGGGCGGGAAGGCGCTGACCCCGCGTGCGGCGACCCCGTGGTTGCCGGCGAAGATGGCGACGCGGCCACGGGCTAGGGCAGGGCGCGCCGTCCGCTGCCAGCCGGCGAAGAACAAGGCGAGGTCCTCGAGCCGGCCGAGCGAACCGGCCGGCTTGGTCAGGCTCGCCTGCCGTGCCGCCGCCTCGGCAATGCTGGCCGCGTCGGCCTTGGGCAAAGAAGACAAAGCGGCCTCGAAATCCGCGACGCTGGCGAACATGGTCATGCGACCACCTGGCCCTCGGGCGGAACGCGAACGATGAAGTGGCCCTTCACGCCGTCCGGCCATAAACGGTATGGCACCTGCCCGTGCTCGCTTTCCGCGTAGAGGCGGGTGAATTCCAGGATCGATGCTGCGCTCGCTTCGTCGGCCGCGAACTTCCCGAGCACATAGCCGACCTTGCCGGGCGCCCGCAGGTAGATCGTGCAGAAGGATGTGCAGGCGAACAGGCACGGCATTTCCTCGACGGCGATCTCCCGGAAGCGATCGTCCGTTGCCGCCACGTCGCGCAGGGCCGCCGCGAGCAGCGCACCGCCGCGGACACCGTCGCCATCCTCCCGCGCGTCGGCGGAATGGCGGCAGGTGTTGCAGGCGATCACAGAGGCCCGCGGCGGTACCGCCCGGAACATCACGCGTGCGCCGGCCGCGCGGCAGGCAGGCCGATCGTACCGAGGCCGCGCTGCAGCACGACGAGTCCGGCGAAGATCAGCCCGTTGCGAACGAACTGCCTGGCCAGCACATCGGCCGCGAATGCGCCGTGGCCGCTGTCCAGCAGCAGGGTGGTGACCAGGACGACCGCCTTGAAGCCGACGAAGGCGCCGGCGAAGGTGGCGCTCGCCCGAACGATCGTGCCGGTCCTGTGAAGGCCCTGCGCGATGGCGTGCGCGGCCAGAACGGAGATCATGCCGCCGGCGAGCAGGGTCGCGCCCCAGATCGCCTTTTCGGCATCCAGGGTCTGACCCTGGATGCAGATCCCGATCGCTTGCGCAGCGACCCAGGCCGCGCCGACCAGCAGCAAGCCGTCGAGCTTGCGCCGCGATCCGGCGGCGAGCGCCGCCAGCGCCGGGAAGGGGGTGGCGCAGGCGAGCACCAGGCTGATGATCGTGCTCGCCGCAGCGATGATCGCGATCCACACACTGCTTCCGGATAGGGAGGATTTCGTCATGTCATTCTCCTTGCTGTCAGAACCGGGCGCGGATGCCGGCATAGGCGCTTCGTCCAAGCGCGCCGTAGCGGCGCGCCGTCTCGTAATGATCGTCGAACAGATTCTCGACCCGGGCGTAGACGCTGACGCGGGCGGAGGCCGGCAGCTCGATCCGCGCATCGACGATCGTGTAGGCATCGTTGCGGAACGGCGTGACGGTGGCGCTGGTCCGCGCCGTGTCCCATGTCCCGCCGGCGTGGCGCACGGCGAGGCTCGCCTCGGCCCCCGGCCGCCATCCATAAGCGATGCTGCCGTTGGCGAGATGCCGCGGCTGGCGCGCCAGCTGGTTGCCGTCGTTGAGCCCGCCCGATCGGTCTTCGGCCGCGATCCAGCTATAGTTCGCGTCGGCACGGAAGCCGCCGAGCCGCAGCGCGCCGCTCAGTTCGACGCCCTCCGCCGCGCTCTTCTGGACATTGGCATAATAGCCCGCCCGCGGCGTGGTCGTGCCGGGGGTGAAGCAGAGCGGCGGGCGGTTGGCGGTCGGGCAGCCGGAATAGACGATCAGATTGCGCGTCGTTCGGTCGAACCAGGTCGCGCTCAGGGTTACAAGCTCGCCGAGAAGGCGCTGTTCGATGCCCGCCTCCCAGCCGCGCGCTTTCTCCGGCTGCAGCGCGTCATTCCCATATTCGCTGTAGAGCTGGTACAGGGTCGGCGCCTTGAATCCCTCGCCGTAATTGGCGCGGATTCGGGTGCCGCGATCGCCGATCGACCAGGCGCCGCCGATGCCGAACACGGTGCTGCCGCCGAACCGGTCATGATCGTCGTGGCGCACGCCGCCGGTGACGGTGAGACCGCGAAGCAGTTCGGCGTTCACCTGCGCATACAGGCTGTCGATCCTCGCTTCGGCACGGATCGTCTTGTAGGCGGCATTGCTGTTCGGCGGGGAGGCGGAGCGCATATTCTGCTCCTCCCGCTCGGCGCCGAACACGGCCCCGATCTGCTCCGAGAGGGTCAGACTACCCTGATATTCGTAGCGCCGGCTGCGCCCTTTGGCATCGAAGCTGGTCGGCCGAACGAGCCGTGTCGGATTGACGTTGGTCCGCGCGATCTCCGCCTGACTGAAGGCGATGCGATTGGCGAGGCGGCCGTCGAGCAGCGCGATGTTGGCTGCGCCGTAGCCGGTCCATTCCTCGCTCTCCGAACGCTCCGGACTGTCCGGAACGGTGCCGGCGCTGTCGATCCCCACCCGGCTGCGCCCGTAGGAGCCGCGCAGATCGAGCGACACCGCATCGCTGACCCGCAGGCCGAGCCGACCCGTTCCGCCGGAATTGCGGTAGGGATCGGACTCGTTCCCGCCGTAGCGCGGGCTGATCGCCGAAATGCCCGCGGTGGTGAAGGTGCGTCCGGCGATCCGCCAGTCGAGCGGACCGGTACGGCCGCCGACCGCCGCGCGCGCCTGTGCGGTCTCGCGCGAGCCCCCGGAGACGTCGATCGTCGCCTCCAGCGGACGTTCCGGCGCCGCGGTGGTGACGTTGATCACGCCGCCGATGGCATTGCTGCCCCACAGGATCGATTGCGGCCCGCGCAGGATCTCGACCCGATCGATATCGCCGGTCAGAAGATTGGCCCAATTGTAGCCGCCGCCGGTCGACGAAGCATCGGCGAGCTTGACCCCGTCGACGACGAGGACGCTCTGATCGCTGTCGGCGCCGCGGATGCGGATCGATGTCGACGTGCCATAGCCGCCGTTGCGGACGATGCTGATGCCGGGCGTGCGAACCAGGATGTCGGAGACGATCGGCGCCTGCGTCCGGTCGATCTCCTCGCGGGTCAGCACGGTGACCGAGGCGGCAACGCGCTCGGCCGCCACCGGCGCGCGCAGGGCAGTGACGACGATTCCGTCTGCTGCCGCCTCGGCTGCAGCGTCGATGTCCGCGCCAAACGCCGGCGCGGAGATGATGGCAATGGTGGAAACGAAAACGTGAAGCTTCATCCTTGGACCCCCGATCGTGACGACGACCGCAGGCACGGCAGCGAGGATGAACTCGGACGAGCGCGACCTCGCCACCATGACGGCGGCTCTCTGTCGTCGCGCGAGAGATCTCGATCGTCCGGAACACCCTGTCCGGTCGAAGGACGACTGCGACGGGCAGGTCTCCTGGCTCGCGGGTCAGTGCCGGTCCGGACCGCCTTCTCGGGATCTTTCGATCCCAATGGCATGTGGCCCAGTGGCTCGCCGCTCACAGTTGCAGGGGCAGCCGGGGTCTTGAACCCCGTTCCCTTTTCATCCCCTCGCGGGGAACCTGTCGCACGCGGGTCTCTACGGGCGGTGGGTCAGGCGATCAAGTGAAAGAAGCTGCCGGTGACCAGGCCGACACGATGGCCGGCCGCGCCGAGCGCGGTGCCGGCCGCGTCGGCAATGTCGGCGAACGGCTCCGCGTCCCCATCGGCCGCCCTCTCGGTCGCATAATGATATTCGTGGCCGAACAAGGTCCGCCCGGCCTCGGCGAAGGTCGTGTCACGCCGCAGGACGGCGCGGCGATAGCCGAGCGAGAGCTTGCGGGTGGCGAAGCTGGTGTCGACCGGAAGCAGGCCGGCCATCTCGTGATGGACGCCGTCTGCATCCTCGAGGCTGCGCCCGAGTACCATGTAGCCGCCGCATTCGCCATGGACCGGGCGGGTTGCGGAGAAGCGTGTCAGCCCGTCGAGGAAGCGCCGATTGGCCGCGAGACGGCCGGCATGAAGCTCGGGATATCCGCCTGGCAGCCAGCAACTGTCGCACTCCGCGTCCGGCGCTTCGTCGGCCAACGGCGAGAAGAACCGGATCTCCGCTCCTCCGTCCCGCCACCACCGCAGCATGTGCGGATAGAAGAAGGCGAACGCCTCGTCACGCGCGACGGCGATGCGCTGGCCGGGCGGACGGAGCCTCGCAGCCGGCAGCGGCGCCGTCGCCGTCGCTCCGGCGGCGGCGAAGATCGCGTCGAGATCGCATTGCGCCGCGATCCGCTCCGCCACGACGTCGATGCGGGCGTCGAGATCGGCTTGTTCGCCCGCCTGCACCAGCCCGAGATGGCGCGAGGGCAGGCTGAACCTTTCGTCCGGCGCCAATGCGCCGAGAAGCGGAAGGCCGATCCGCGCGAGCCCGTCCTCGATCATCGACTTGTGCCTGGCGCTCGCGACGCGGTTGGCGATAATTCCGGCGATGCGCGGCGCGCCGGGGAAGGTCGCGCAGCCATGCGCCACCGCGGCGATGGTCTGGGCGGCGCCCGACGCGTCGATCACCAGCAGTACCGGCCAGCCGAGGGCGTTGGCGACATCGGCCGAGGCGCCGGATCGTCCTTCCGCCCGGGCGCCGTCATACAGGCCCATCGCCCCTTCGCCGATGACCAGATCGGCTCCGGACGCGATCCCGGCACCAAGGCCGCGGAGCAGATCGGGGGTCATGGCAAAGCCGTCGAGATTGATCGACTGGCGCCCGGTCGCGACGGCGTGGAAGGCCGGATCGATATAGTCCGGCCCGCTCTTGGCGCCGTGGACGACCCGTCCGCGATGCGCGAAGGCGCGTTGCAGGCCGATGGTGAGGATCGTTTTGCCCGATCCGGACCGCGGCGCCGCGACGATCAGCCCGCGGCCGAGCGCCGGCGCTACGTTCAAAATTCGATGCCCTTCTGCGCCTTCACGCCCGATCGGAACGGATGCTTCACCTGCACCATCTCGGTGACCAAGTCGGCCGCCTCGATCAGCGCATCCGGCGCGTTGCGGCCGGTGACGATGACGTGCTTCATCGCCGGCCGGTCGACGAGTCCGGCGACAACTTCCTCGACCGGCAGATATTCGTAGCGCAGCACGATGTTGAGCTCGTCGGCGAGCACCATGTCGTAGGCGGGGTCGCGGACCATGCGCAGCACTTCCTCCCAGCCCTGCCGCGCCCATTCGATGTCGCGGGCCCGGTCCTGGGTGTCCCAGGTGAAGCCCTCGCCCATCACCTTGTGCTCCACCTGCCCGGGGAACGCGGCGTAGACCGCCTTCTCGCCGGTTGCCCAGCTGCCCTTGATGAATTGGACGATGCCGATCTTCATCCCGTGCCCGATCGCCCGCGCCACCAGCCCGAAGGCGGCCGTCGACTTGCCCTTGCCCTTGCCGGTGTGGACGATCAGCAGGCCTTTTTCCTGCGTCTTGTCGGCCATGATCTTGGCCTTCGCCGCCTGGCGCTTCTTCGCTTTCTCGTTGTGCCGCGCATTGAGCGCCTCGTCCGAACTCGTCACATGTCGCTTTCTGGCTGGAGCTGGCCGGAGGCCGGGGAGGCGGCGTATAGCGACGCCGCGCGCGGGCTCAAGGTGGGGCGGGGGCGCCGGACTCGCCTGGTTCGATCCCTTCTTCCTGTTCACTCCCCCTCGATCGTGGGCGGCTGGGTGGGGGTGGACTCAAGACCTTGGCGGGACGCCGGGTCGCCCTTAGTGATCGGGACCCGGGATCGAGCCGGTGCGGGAGCCGAGGGAGGGATGGTGTTCGAAGCAGGGAGCGGCGTCCCGGGTCCGCCGGGTCTGAACCGAACCGCAGGGTGATGAAGTCCGTCCCGGCCGCTCGTGCCCGGCCCAGCCGCCTCCTAATCGCCACCTGGGACGGTGCCGGCAATCTGCCGCCCGAACGCACGCTCGTTCGCGAACTCGTCCGCCGCGGGCACGAAGTGCATGTCGTGAGCCACGATTCGGCGGTCGACCGCTTCCGATGCGACGGCGCGATCGTCCATCGCTACGAGAATGCGGACCAGGTGACCGCCGCGCAGCCTTTCCCGCGCGACCGCGAGTTCGCGATGCTGAGCGCGCAGGTTTTCGAATCCGAGGCGCTCGCCGCCGATCTCGTCGCTGTGACGCATGCCATCGAGCCGGATGCGTGCCTCGTCGATTTCATGCTGCTGCGCGGCCTGGCGCGGCTGCTGGAAGAAGACGTTCCGGTCGGCGTCCTGTATCACAGCATGTTCCTGGATGCGCTGCTCGGGCGGCTCGACTCGGCCTGGCGCCGGTCCGGCGGCGCGTTTGCCGGCCGCTCGCTCGCCGAAACCTTCGATCGGCTGCCGCTCGTTCTGGTGTTCAGCTATCGGCAGCTTGCCGATCGCGCGCCGGCGGAGACCGTGCAATTCGTCGGTCCGATCCGCGCGCCCGCGACCGAGCAATCGGGCGCGAGAGGGGACGGCGAGCCCTTCATTCTCACCAGCCTCAGCACCGGGTTCATGGATCAGGCGGATCTGCTGCAGACGATCGTCGACGCGGCGGCGGAACTCCCTGCCCGCATGCTGGTGACGACCGGGCCGAGTCTCGATCCGTCCGCTTTCCGGGTCTCGCCCAATGTCGAGTTGCGGACGTTCGTGGCGCATGACGAGGTCCTGCCGGGCGCCGATCTCGTCATCACCCATGGCGGGCATGGAACGATTGCCGCGGCGGTCGGGGCGGGTGTGCCCCTTCTCTGCATCCCCTGCGGCCGCGATCAGCCTTTGGTCGCCGCACAGCTGGCGCAACTGGGCCTTGCGGTCGTGCTGCCGCGCGAAGCCGGGCCGGCGCAGATCCGTTCGGCAATCGAGCGCCTGCTTGGCGATGCCGATGCGAAGCTCAGGTCCCGATCTTTCGCCGCCGGTCTCGATCCATTCGGCGACGTCGGGCAGGCTGCAGACCTGGTGGAGCGGCTGGCCGTTCGCGGCTGACGACCATCGACGGCCCTTTGCCACCGCTGCCGCCGCTGATCCTGGATGTTGCGCAATCGCGCGTAGGCCTTCTACAAATCGCAGGACAGTCATTCGCTACCACGGGGGGAAACGATGCGGATTTGGTCGATCGCTGGCGCAATCATTCTGGCGATGGCGGGCACGATGCCGGCCCGCGCGCAAAGCGATTTCGAGAGCGAGGTGCTGCGCCGGCTGGAACGGCTGGAGCGCCGGATGGACGATCTCGAGCGCGGCAATCGCCGCGGTTCAGGCGGCGATTATTCGCGCCGGGAGCAAGAAGGCCCACGGAATGAAGTCGTCGCAGCGGTGAGCCTGCTGTGCGGCGCCAATTGCGGGATGGCCGCGCAGAGCTATTGCCGCTCCACCGGCTTCCGCAACGGAGTCGCGGTCACGATCGAGAAGCGCGGCGCGTTCGATCACGTCACCCGGGCTCGCTGCTTCAACTGAGGCGGGAGGGAGGCCGACCCTCGGCCCGATCAGCGCTTCGCGCGCGGGCCGGGACTCGCCAGCGCTTCGCACAGGCGATCGGTCGCAAGCGCTACCCGGGATTCCGTGGTGGTGCGGTTGGCCGGGCTGTTCTGTACCTCGCGCGTTTCCGTGTTGAAGGCGAGCAGGGTTCCTGCGCGCTGGTCCGGACAGAGGCTGAGATAGGCACGGAAACCGTTCTGGTCGCCATTGTGCCCGATGAGCCGAACAGGGCCGGACTGGTCCACGAAGAACGACAGGCCGCTCTGCGTCGTCGTCGCCATCCGGCCCTGCGTAAAGTCCTCGCCGGCTGCGATCTGCGGCCGCCACATCTCGTCCAGCGAGGCCCGTTTCAGCACCAGATCATAGTCGGTGGCGCGGGCCGGGTCGCCGAGCAGGAAGGCGACATATTTCGCCATGTCCGTCATCGGCGCGTTGAGCCCGCCGTTCGACACGGTGATGCCGGTGTCGACGTCGAACGGCGCCGCCATCCGCTTGCCGCCGCGGATGTAATAAGAGTGTGCGCGATGGCGCAGCAGATGCGGCGGGGTCCGGTCGAAATAGCTGGCGTGCATGCCGAGCGGCTTCAAAATGTTCTTGTCGACATAGACTTCGAAATCCTCGCCGGTGAGCCGCTCGATCACCTGCCCGAGATAGACGATGCCGGGATTGGAGTAAGCGAAGCGCGTGCCGGGGCGGAATTTCACTTCGGTATAGGGCAGCATCGCGGCGAGCTGCGCCCAGCTTTGCGGTTCGAACGGCTGCCAGTCCTGGTCACGCCAGCGCCAGGTGGCGCCGCCGAACCCCGCGCTGTGGCTCATCAGCTGCCGCAGGGTGATCTTGTCGGTGTCGCCGAACGGGTTACGCACGGCGGTAAGCTCGGGCACGGTGCGGACGATCGGATCGTCGAGCGTCAGCAGCCCGCGATCGCGCAATTGCAGGATGGCGATCCCCGTCATCGTCTTGGTGATCGAGGCCCAGTGATAGATGGTGTCGGCATCGACCGGGACATGCGCGTCCGCATCCTGCTGGCCGAGATGGTCGGCAACCACGATCCGGCCATCGCGCACGACGTAGAAGCTGCTTCCGGCAATCCCGGACCGGCGCATCTCGGCGCGATGAAGCGCACGGAAGCCGGCAAGCGCCCCTTCGAACGTGACGGGCTCGGCGGCGGCCGCACCGCAGGCGTGGCACAGCGCGAGGACGGCAAGGCCGGCGCGCCTAAGCTTCAGCGCCGTCACTGGTCCCGAGCGCCGGATTGCGATTTCAGATAGGCGATCATGTCGGCGCGATCGAGCGGGTCGTCGAAGCCGGCAAAGGCCATCTTGGTTCCGGGCGCGACCTTCGACGGTGCGGCCAGCCAGGCGTCGAGCCGCTTTGGGTCCCAAATGCCGCCGAGTGATTTGAGGGCGTGGGTATAGCCGTAGGTCGGGTCGGCGGCGATCGGTCGGCCGAACACGGCGTACCGGTTCGGCCCGGCCCCATTCGGCGCGCCTTGCCCGATCGTGTGACACGCCATGCACTGGCGGAACAGGCGGCCGCCGGCCGCGGGGCTCGCCACCGCCATCAATCTCTCGAGCGAGGGTTGCGGGCCGGCGGCGTTGCGCCGGGCCTCGCGATCGTCGTTGGAACAGGCGGCCAGGGCTGCCGACACGGCGAGGAGAGCGGGGTGGTAGCGCAGGCGCTTGCGGCGCCGGTTCCGGATCGTGAGCCCTGAGCTGTCGGCCATGATGATGTGATGAGATCCTCTCCGAACCGTGTCGCAGCAGTCCGCGAAAAGCCGCGTCCGAGTCAAGCATGGCGCCTCTCCGGAGGCCTCTAGAAGTCGACCGCCAACCGGGCGACGACCTGGCGTCCTTGGGTGTAGACGAAGGCGTTGTCCCCGGCCATTTCCCACCCATAAGCATCGAACAGATTGGTGGCCTGGAGGCGCAGGACGGCGGGCGCGCCGGCAAGGCTGATCCGGTGTCGAATTCCGAGATCGAGCGTCGTGTAGGCCGCGACGCGCACGCGATTGCGCGCGTCGCCGACATTGGGGCCGATATGCTCGACGGCCAGATCGATGGAGGTGGGCGACGACGGTAGGCGCCAGTCGGCGCTCGCGATCACTTTGCGCGACGGCACGTCTACCGGGCGATTGCCGATCGCGCCCGACAGGACCTCCTCTCCCGACAAGCGCGCCCGGAGCAAGGTGCCGCCGGCAACCAGCGTCAGGCCCGGGAATGGGGAGCCGGTCAGCGACGCTTCGAGACCGCGGTGCCGCACCACGCCGAGCTGTCGGAACACGCTGAGTCGGTCGACGCCATAATAAGGGCGCCGGATTTCGAAGGCGCCTGCGATCAGGGCGAGAGGCCCCAGGCCGATCTTCACGCCGGCATCGAACTGGCGCGTCCGCAGCGCGGGCGGCGCCTCGTCGCGGTTGACCGCGATCTCGGGGGCGACGTCGCTTTCCTCCAGGCCCCGCGTGGTGCTGGCGAAGACCGAGATCCGGCGGCTGATCGTGCCGCTGGCCGCGAGGTTGAACAGCCATGGTTCGTCGCGCGAGACCGGCCGTGGCCCGGTCGCAGTTGTCACGGCCTTGCGGTACGAGATTTTCTGAAGACCGCCGCTGACCTGCCCGACTCCACGGATCCTCGCCTGGTAGCCGAGCCCCAGCGACCATTGCCGCACCCGGTCGTCGGATTGGGACGCGAATATGAAACCCGGCCGTTCGACGTAGAGCGGGTCGCCGAACGGAGCCGGGGTCAATTCCAGCCGCTGCGCGCCGCCATAACGCCGCGCCTGCCGACGCCCCCGTGCGACGACCTGGATCCGGTGATCGAACCGGCCGGTCGAGAATTCGCGCGCAATGCCGAGCTCTCCGCTGGTCGAGGCGGCGTTCCGGCCGGGATAGGCGCTGACGACTCGGCCGGCCGCCTCGCCTGGCGCTGCCGCCCGGAGGAACACGCTATGTCCTTCCAGGATCGTGTTCACCGATCTGAACACACCGCCGCGGATGCTGAAGCCGCCGATGCTGGTCCGGCCGATGGCTCCATAATTGAAGCGTTCGGTTTCGACATCGGCCCATGGCTGGCCGAGGAATCGGCGCCGGACCAGCCGCGGCGGCGTTGCGCTTCCATCGCCGATGATGATCGGGAAGATGTCCTCGTCGACGATGCGGGTGCGACTCCAGAACATTTTCATGTCGGTCTGCGGCGCTGGTCGCCAGTGCGCGATCGCAGCGATGTTGGTGATGTCGGCATTGTTGCCCGAGGCATATTCGCTGTGGCTCCGGCTGAATCCCCCGCCGATGCCGAGGCTCTCGGCCAGCGGCAGGGCCGCGTCGATCTCGACGAGCGCCCCGCCGAAGCTGTTCATCTGTGCGACCGTGCTGATCCTGGCGGCGTTGCCCGGTGTGCGCAGCCGGTAGTCTACGATCCCCGAGGGCGCCGGGAAGGCATGATCGGCGGCGGACGGACCAACCCTGATGCGGTTTCCCTCCACCAGTCGGTGGGAGAAATCGGCCTGACGATCGATGAAGATGCCTTCCACCCGGACGTTGCCGGCGTCGATGGGAGAGAAGCCGCGCACGTCGAACGGACCGTAGAGGCCGAGGTCCTCGCCACCATCGTTGGAGCCGAACGCGTCTTCGGCGTCCGCGATGGCATTGTCGTCGGCGCGTTGGGCGAGCGCCGGAAGCGGGATCAGGAACAAGGCAAGCGTGCAGGTCGCAGCGAGACGCATCATCGGGACTCCAAATCGGTCGCCGGGGCCCGGCGATAAGCGCGATGGACGATCCAGACTCCGGCGAGCGTCGCTGCGCCGCCGAGGATCGTGGTCGGTGGGGGGACGTGGCCGTTGATCGGAATGGCCAACACGGTCGCCAGCGGCGCCATCAGAAACAAGAAATTGGCGGCTCTCGACGCGCCGAGGCCGGCAAGCGCCACCATCCAGCACGCATAGCCGAGCACGCCCGCGCCGAGCGCCAGAAAGGCGATCGCCGCGATCGCCTGCGGCGCCGCGGCAGCTTGCCTCAGCCCTGTCGGCAGCCACGGCGCCAGAAGCAGGGCGCCAACGATCAGAGGCCAGCCGGCCGCCTTGGCAGCCCCGTAGCGGCAAGCGAGCGGCCGCTGCAGAACGAAGGTCGTGCCCGAACATGCCGCCGCCAGGAGCACGAGCAGTGCTCCCGGGCCGAGGTGCGTTTCACCCGGCATTCCCAGCGAGATGATCCCTGTTCCGACGAGGCCGAGCAAAGTCCCGCTGAGGGTGAACACTCCACCGCGCTCTTGCCGAAGCACCCAGGCAAGGCCCGCCGCGAACACCGTCTGTGTGGCGACGATGAAGCTTGCAGCGCCGGGGGAAATCGCGCTGCCCAAGATTGAGGAGGAGATTGTAGAGCGCGATACCGAGCATTCCGCAGGCGACGACGCGGGCAAGGTCCGCACGCTGCGGCAGCCCTCGGGCGCGGCACGCGAGCCAGCAGGCCGCAACTCCGCCGGCAACGGCGAAGCGCGTCGCGGCAAGGGCAGCCGGATCGACGTACCGCAACCCGACGGCAATCGCCGGGAATGCGCTCGCCCACAGGAGGATCGTGGCCAAAGCGGCTGCATATGCGGCGCGGGAGGGGGCGACATCGGGTGGCACGGGCGCACTCTGCCGCCGCGGGCAGCCTTGACATAGGAAGCTGTTCGGCAGTCAGCTGTGCACATGGATCACAGCTTGCCAAGCATTCCGTCGCTCGAGGCGCTTCGCGCGGTGCTCGCCGCCGGGCGGACCGGCTCGTTCACCGATGCGGCCGAAGCGCTGGGGGTGACGCATGGCGCGGTCAGCCGGCGCGTCGCCGCCGTCGAAGCCTGGCTCGGCTCGGCCGTCTTCGAGCGTCACGGGCGAGGAGTCAGGCTAACTCCCGCGGGCCAGCGGTTCACCCGGCAGGTCGAGCAGGCACTGGAATCGATCGAGCGAACTTCGGAGCGGTGGCGTCCCCGCCATGGCCGGGCGACGCTCCGGCTGAGCGTCGTCCCGTCCTTCGCGAAGCTCTGGCTGCTGCCGCGCTTCCCGGCCCTGCTCCGATCTGTCCCCGACGTCCGGGTCATTCTGTCCGTCGAGCACCGCGCGGTCGATCTCGACGCCCGCGAAGCCGACATCGTCGTGCGCTATGGCCGCGGCGACTGGCCGGGCTTGCACGTTCGGCGGCTGTTCGGGGAGACGCTGCTGCCGGTGGCCTCACCGGCGTTGCTGCAGGAGGCCGGCCCGATCCTCGGCATCGACGATCTCGCGCGTTGTCCGTTGATCCACGATTCCGACAGCAGCCAGTGGCGGGCCTGGCTCGCCGAAGTCTCGGTTCCGTATCGCCCAAGGCCGGACGACCGCCGGTTCGAGGATTACGACATCGTCCTCGCAGCGGCGGAAAGCGGTCTCGGACTGGCGCTCCTCCGGCTGCCGCTCGCGCAGGCGTGGCTGGACAGCGGCAGACTCGTCGCCGTGAGCGACCGCGCCCGCGCCAATCCCCTCTCGCACTTCGTCGCCTGCCGCTCGGATGAGAGGCGCGGTGCGGTGCTCGATTGCGTCGACGCATTGTGCCGGCTGGCGGACGGGCATGATCCCTCGGGCCCGGCGCCGTCTTCGGGCGCCGCGCTGTGACCTCGGCCTGCGCCACTCGGTCCCTCCAGAGCTATCGACCCTGCCAATAATCCTGGACTTTGCGGGCGTCGAAGCGGATGTCGTTGAACGCGGCCTCGTAGCGCTCCCCGAGTGGCGACTGGCTGGCGAATCCGACCGAAACGGGAATGGCCTCGTCGAGCGGGACATCGCGCAGGATCTGCCAGTCCGCGCCGTCGGCCGAGGTGTAGAGCAGGATCGAGCCGCCGGAGCGGGCGACTTTCAGCCACATGGCTGGCATGGCCGGCGCCACCCGGACGTGATAGGCGCCGTCGCTGACCGGCGCCGCGGAGGCGGACGTCACCGCATTGGTGGTCCCGTTGATCCGCTCGAACAACAATTTCACCCAGCGCTCCGCCCCGGCGTACACGACCAGGGCGCCGCCCTCGTAATCCGCGGCATGCGGCCGGTCGACACGCGCCGAGAAGATGAAGTCCCCCTTCGGCGCGAAGGTCACGCGCGGGGCGGTGTCGGCGCGCGGGCCCTTGGCGGGGCTGTAGAGATCGCTACCCTTGAGAGAGGTCAGCAATACTGCGTCGCGCGTAACCTCGGCGCCGCTCGAAGCCTTGGAGAGGGTGAGCGGGTAGGGGATTGCGGCCAGCCGGCCGGACAACGGCTCGGCTGCGGCCGCGCCGCCGAAGGTGGCGGCGAGCGCGAGGGCCGTAAGGATCACGAAGCGCATCTGTGTGTGTCTCCCCCCGAGGATGAGGCCGGCGGTGTAGGCGCCCGCCGCACCGCTCGGCAACCCTCCGGGCCGTAGCTCCGTCCGGGAGACGGGGCACGGCGGTGATCCTGCGAAGCGTTGAAGGGGATGACTGGCCAGCGGCGGGGTCGCCGCGGTATGCGGAAACATGACCATGCCGACCGATGACCAGCTCGCCACCCTCGGCGCGGCGTTCGATGCATTCGCCCGCCGCTACAAGCTCGCCGACGCGCTGGGTTCGGACAAGCCGCTCAACGAACTCGACAAGCAGACCTTGCTCTACGTGGCGGAGCATTCCGAGTGCGGACCGACCGACGTCGCCCGCTTTCTGGGCGTCCCCAACACGACGATCTCCTCGTCCACCGATCGTCTCGTCAAGCGCGGCCTGATCGAACGCCACCGCCCGGAGGCGGATCGCCGCGCGGTCGCGCTGCGCCTCTCCGCGGCCGGCAAGGCGCGGGCGGACGGCTTCGCGGCCGCACATCTGGAGCTGTACCGGAGGATGCTCGCGCCGCTGTCGGCCGAGGAGCGGACACGCTTCATCGCAATGATCACGAAAATCGTATCACACGCGGATTGAATAGTACGAAAATCGCAGTATTTGGGGTGCGAGCGCGGAAGGCGCGTTCCCACCGCAAGGAGCGACGATGGCGATCAGGATCAATGGCCAGGAGGTCGCCGCGCCGCAGGATGCGCGAGTCTCGCTGCTCGATCTGCTGCGCGAGCAGCTTCATCTCACCGGCACCAAGGTCGGCTGCAACCAGGGCGCGTGCGGCGCATGCACCGTGCTCGTCGACGGCGCGCGGGTCCTCTCCTGCCTGACCCTGGCCGCACAGGCCGACGGGCGATCGGTCACGACCATCGAAGGGCTTGGCAGCGCCGAGGCGCCGCATCCGCTGCAAAGCGCGTTCATCGCGCATGACGGCTTCCAGTGCGGCTATTGCACGCCCGGCCAGATCTGCGCGGCGGCGGCGATGCTGCGCGAGATCGCTGCGGGCGTACCGAGCTACGTCACCGCCGACCTGACCGCACCCGCGCTCCCGACGCGCGACGAGATACGCGAGCGGATGAGCGGCAATCTGTGCCGTTGCGGTGCCCATAACGGTATCGTCGACGCGATCCTGCGGGTTGCGGAGGAGCAGGCGGCATGAACCCGGTCACCTATCATCGCGCAGCGTCGGTGGCGCAGGCGCTCGAAAGCAGCGCCGCGCCGGGACACAGGCTGCTCGGCGGCGGGACCAACCTCGTCGATCTGATGCGCAAGGGGATCGAACGGCCGACTGGCCTGATCGACGTCACCCAGCTGTCGGAGACGATCGCGTTGGCGGAGGATGGATCGCTCCTCGTGGGTGCCGCCGCCCGCAACAGCGCAGTCGCGGCCCATCCACTGGTCCGCAGCCGAACGCCGATGCTCGCCCGTGCGATCCTCGCGGGCGCCTCGGCGCAGGTCCGCAACATGGCCACGATCGGCGGCAATCTGATGCAGCGCACCCGCTGCCTCTATTTCCAGGATGAGGCCGGATCCCGCTGCAACAAGCGCGATCCGGGCAGCGGCTGCGACGCCTATGGGGGGTTCAACCGTTATCATGCGGTCATCGGCGGTTCGCCCGCCTGCATCGCCGTCCACCCGTCCGACATGTGCGTCGCGCTTGCCGCCTTCGACGCGCGGGTCCGGGTGGCCGGCGCCTCCGGCACCCGCGCGATTGCCCTCGTCGACTTCCATCGTCTGCCCGGCGACCGTCCCGATCTCGAGACGCTGCTGGAGCCCGGCGAAGTGATCGAGGCGGTCGAGATTCCCGCATTCGCGGGACCCTCCGCTTACCGCAAGGTGCGCGACCGGGCGAGCTATGCGTTCGCCCTGGTCTCGGTCGCGGCGGGCCTGGTGATCGAGGAAGGCCGGGTTGCCGACATCCGCATCGCCTTCGGTGGCATCGCGCCGAAACCCTGGCGTGCGTTCCGGGCCGAGGCCGCCTTGCGCGGCGCGGCCGTCACGCAGGCGGCGATCGACGCCGCCATGGCCGCCGAGTTCGCAGACGCCGCGCCGCTTCCCGGCAACGCCTTCAAGATCGACCTGGCCGGGCGCACCTTAAGCGCCCTTCTTGCCGAATTGAGCGGGAGCGACCGATGAGCAGGATGCAGAATGCCGTCATTGCGTCGGTCAAGACGGCGCTTGGCTGGGTGCCGGCGCAATGGCTGCCCGGCGGCACTCCGGATCCGCTGATCGGGCGCAGCGCCGCGATCGGGCGGCAAGACAATCGTCTCGACGGTCCAGCCAAGGTCGGCGGCCTGGCGCGCTTCTCCGCCGAAGTGCCGCTGCAGCGGCTGTCCTATGCGGCGCTGGTCTACTCCAGCATTGTGCGCGGCCGGATCACGCGCCTCGACACCGCGGCGGCGGAAGCCACGCCGGGCGTGATCCTGGTGATGACCCATCGCAACATGCCCCGCATCGGCCTCGTGCCGCTGATCGGAGTCACCGATCTCTCGGCGGTCGGCAACAGCAGCCTGCCGATCCTCCAGGATGCGACCATTCGCTATAACGGTCAGGTCGTCGCTGCGGTGGTCGCCGAAACGCAGGAGCAGGCCGATCATGCTGCGTCGCTGATCGAGATCGACTATGCGGCAGAACCTGGCAAGACCCGGTTCGAAGAGGCCAAGACCGATGCGCGGACTCCGGCATCGATCCTGATCGAGAAGAACCACGTGTCCGTCGGCAATGCCGAGCGCGAGCTCGCCGCCGCGGCGCACCGCGTCGACAATGTCTACCGGACGCCGGGCCAGAACCACAATGCGATCGAGCTCCACGCCGTCACGGTCGCCTGGGACGGCGACTCGCTGGTCGTCCACGACACCATTCAGATGGTCGCCTCCAGCGCCAAGGCGCTCGCCAAATTGTTCGGTCTCAAGAAGGACAAGGTGCGAGTCCTTTCGCCGTTCGTCGGCGGGGGCTTCGGCGGCAAGGGGCTGTGGGATCACCAGGTGGTCGCCGTAGCGGCGGCGAAGCTGGCCGGACGGCCCCTGCGCCTGGTCCTCAGCCGCGAGGGCGTCTACCGCATCGTCGGCGGTCGCAGTCCGTCCGAGCAGCGCGTCGCGCTCGGCGCCGACGCCGACGGCCGCTTCACGGCGATCGTCCACACCGGCTATTCGATCATGCCGCCGCACGGCGCGTGCCCTGAACAATATAGCCTGTGTACCCGCGCACTCTATCGCTCGAAAAGCTTCGAGATCCTCCAGCGCCACCTCGATCTCGATATCGTGCCCAACACCTATATGCGCGCGCCCGGCGAGGCGATCGGCACCTTTGCGGTCGAATGCGCAGTCGACGAACTCGCGCATGAAATGGGTATCGATCCGATCGAGCTGCGGCGCCGCAACGAGCCGGATCGCCATCCCATCCACGGATCTCCATTCTCGCAGCGCGCGCTTATCCAGGCCTATGAACAGGGCGCGGCGCGGTTCGGCTGGGTTCGGCGGCAGGCGGAGCCCGGCACGCTCCGCGATGGCGAATGGCGCATCGGCCTCGGCTGTGCGAGCGGCAGCTTCCCTTATGCCCGCATGCCCGGCGCCAATGTCCGCCTGACCCTGCGCAGCGACGGATCGGCGACGATCGCCAGCTCGGCGCAGGAAATGGGCATGGGCACCGCGACCGTGCAGGTCCAGCACGCAGCCGACCGGCTCGGCCTGCCGGTCGAGGCGATCGGCTTCGAGCTCGGCGATTCCGCACTCCCGGCGGGGCCGATGGCGGGCGGATCTTCGCAGACGGTGTCGCTGGCCGCGGCGATCATGGCGGCGTCGGAAAAGCTCACCGCCGAGCTGCTTCGCCTCGCCGGCAATGATTCTCCGCTCGCCGGCCTTCGCGCCGGCGACGTCCGCCTCCTCGATGGCGGCATCGGCGCGATCGAGGATCCTTCGCGCCATGAAAGCTACCGCTCGATCCTCGCCCGCGCGGCACGGGACGAGATCGTCGTCGACGCCGCCGGCAGCGCCCCGCTCGAAATGCTGAAATTCGCGATGCACAGCTCGTCGGCGATCTTCTGCGAAGTCCGGGTGAGCGATGTTACCGGCGAAATCCGGGTCGAACGAATGCTCGGCTCCTTCGATTGCGGCACGATCCTCAACCCGAAGACCGCCGCCAGCCAGTTCAGGGGTGGGATGATCATGGGTCTGGGTCTGGCACTGACCGAGGAGACCCTGTTCGACGAGCGCAGCGGCAGGATCATGAACGCGACACTCGCCGACTACCACATCCCGGTGCATCTGGACGTGCCCGAGATCGAGGTGATGTGGACCGGCATCGCCGATCCGCGTTCGCCGCTCGGCGCCCGCGGGATCGGCGAGATCGGCATCACCGGGGTCGGCGCAGCAATCGCCAACGCCGTGTTCAACGCGACGGGCAAGCGGGTCCGGGAGCTTCCGATCACGCTCGACAAGCTGCTCTGACCGTCCGCCGGCGACCGGGCGAATTTAAACCGATTGACCTGGGCCGAATAAGCGCGCTTAGCAGAGGTTGGCACTCTCGGATGGAGAGCGCCAACCGCAGAGGCAGCGCTGGCTACCGGTTGTGAGAACGCGACGCTCCGTCGTGGCCCAGCAAACGGTGAGCCGATCATGACCTTCAGACCATTGCACGACCGCCTCCTCGTCCGCCGCGTCGCGGCCGAAGCGAAATCGGCCGGCGGAATCATGATTCCCGACACGGCCCAGGAAAAGCCGCAGGAAGGCGAGATCGTCGCGGTCGGTACCGGCCTGCGCGCCGAAGACGGATCTCGGATCCCGCTCGATGTCAGCGCCGGCGACCGGATCCTGTTCGGCAAATGGAGCGGATCGGAAGTCCGCTTGGGCGGCGAAGACCTGCTCGTCATGAAGGAAAGCGACGTCCTCGGGATCGTCGGCTGACCAAGATATTCGCCGTGCGGCGCGGCCGCACGGACACTTTCACGAGGATTTGAGCACATGGCAGCCAAGGACGTACGATTCAGGCGCGAGGCGCGCGAAGCCATCACCCGCGGCGTCGATATCCTCGCCAATGCGGTGAGGGTCACGCTCGGCCCCAAGGGGCGCAACGTCGTTCTCGGCAGCAGCTACGGCAGCCCGCGTATCACCAAGGACGGCGTCACCGTCGCCAAGGAGATCGAGCTCCGGGACAAGTTCGAGAATATGGGCGCGCAGATGCTGCGCGTGGTTGCCTCCCGGACCGAGGATCATGCCGGTGACGGCACCACCACCGCCACCGTGCTCGCCCAGGCGATCGTGCGCGAGGGAATGAAAGGTGTTGCCGCGGGCATGAACCCGATGGACCTGAAGCGCGGCATCGATCTTGCCGTCACGGCGGTCGTCGCGGACCTCAAGGTGCGATCGCGGCCGGTCTCCGGCACGCGCGAGATCGCGCAGGTCGGGATCGTGTCGGCGAACGGCGATACCATCGTCGGCGAGAAGATCGCGGAAGCCATGGAGAAGGTCGGCAAGGAGGGTGTGATCACGGTCGAGGAGGCCACCGGCCTCGATTTCGAGCTCGATCTCGTCGAAGGCATGCAGTTCGACCGCGGCTATCTCAGCCCCTATTTCATCACCGATGCGGAGAAGCTGCTCGTCGAGCTCGCCGATCCCTATATTCTCCTCTACGAGAAGAAGCTCTCCAACCTGCAGGCGATCCTGCCGGTGCTGGAGGCGGTCGCCCAATCGGGCCGTCCGCTGCTGATCATCGCCGAAGATATCGAGGGTGAGGCGCTGGCCACGCTCGTCGTCAACAAGCTGCGCGGCGGCCTCAAGGTCGCGGCAGTCAAGGCGCCCGGCTTCGGCGACCGCCGCAAGGCGACGCTCGAGGATATCGCGGTTCTCACCGGCGGCCAGGCGATCAGCGAGGATCTTGGCATCAAGCTAGAGAACGTCACGCTGGACATGCTCGGATCGGCCAAGCGCGTCACCATCGACAAGGAGAGCACAACGATCGTCGATGCTGCCGGTCCGGCCGAGGCGCTCGCCGCGCGGGTCGATGCGATCCGCGGGGAGATCGAACGCTCCGACAGCGAATATGACATGGAGAAACTGCAGGAGCGGCTTGCCCGCCTCGCCGGCGGCGTCGCCGTGATCAAGGTCGGCGGATCGTCGGAGATCGAGGTCAAGGAGCGCAAGGACCGCGTCCAGGATGCGCTGCATGCTACCCGCGCCGCCGTGGAGGAAGGCATCGTGCCCGGCGGCGGCACCGCTTTGCTCTACGCCCGCAGGGCGCTCGATGGGCTGTCGGGGGCGAACGACGATCAGTCGAGCGGGATCGACATCGTCCGCAGGGCCCTGCCCGCGCCGTTGCGCCAGATCGCCGAAAATGCCGGTCACGACGGCGCCGTCGTCGCCGGAAGGCTGATCGACCGCAACGATCCCGATTCCGGGTTCAACGCGCAGACCGGGGACTATGAGGATCTCGTTGCCGCCGGCGTGATCGATCCGACCAAGGTCGTCCGCTCGGCGATTCAGGACGCGGCGTCGGTGGCGTCGCTGCTGATCACCACGGAGGCTGCCGTGGCCGAGCTTGACGAAGATCCGGCCGCGGCCCCGGCACGGGCGGACTATTGAGGCGATCTGCTGTCAGGCATGTCGTCCGACGACCTGAACATGGCCGCTTCCGAACCTCGCTCTATCCCTGAAGGAACGCTCCCCGATGAAGAAGCAAAGTGTCGCCGCCGCGCCGGTCGAGATGAACCGCGATCAGATGCACCTCGGCTACTGCGAGACCCGTCTCAACGGGCTCGGCGTCAACGCGCCGGGATCGACCGAACTTGCCCGCGTGCGGGCTGCGCGCGACGATATCATTGCCCGGATGGACCCTGCCGACCTCGCCGCCTACCGGAAGGCCGCCAACCTGGCGATGACCCCCGAGCAGCGTGCCGAGGACGCCGAACGGCAGGCGGAAACAGAGCCGCGCTGAGCCGCCTGGTCCCGGGCCGGCTGCGCCGGTTCGCTCAGGCGGGGCCGGTGCCCGGGCGCCAACCGCCGACTCAACACTGTACGGTCCGGCGAGATCGCGGCGGATGAGGCGGACGTCCGAGGTAGCGGGGCGGCGGCGCGGCGCGGAGACCAGATGCCGATGCCGGCGACTGCCTGCACGCGATAAATTTGGAACGTCGGAGCGGCCGGGATGTTGGGGCAAGCGAGCGGGGGCTAGTACATCAGGAGAGCGTATATGAGCGACAATATCGTATCGGCCGTGTTCGACAGCCACTCGGAAGCCGAAACCGCAGTCCGCGAACTGCGGCAGGCGGGCGTGCGGGACAGCGCCCTCTCGATAATCGCGAACCGCGACAGCGGCAGCGGCGAATATGGCGACGCCCACACCCATGAGGCGAAGGAAAAGGGTGAAGGCCTGATCAAGGGCGCTCTTGCCGGCGGCGGTGTCGGCGCGCTTCTCGGTATTGCGGCGCTCGCCATTCCGGGCGTCGGCCCGCTGGCCGCGGCCGGCGCGATCGCGGCCTCCGCGGTCCCCGAAGCCGCCGCGATCGGCGCAGGCGCGGGTGCTCTCGCGGGCGGCCTCAGCGGCCTGCTCAAGAAGCACGGCGTGAGCGACGAAGACGCGACCTATTATGAGAGCCGGATCCACGACGGCGGCGTGTTCGTCTCGGTGGATGCCCGGGAGGCCGGAATCAGCGCGGAAACGGCGCGCGAAATCCTCTACCGTTATGGCGGCCACAGCGCGACGCGCTCGCGGACGGCATCGGTCATCTAAGCGAGCTTCTGGCTGGCGGCCCGAACATCGGGGCTGCCGCGGGAACAAGCGAATGCGAGAGGCGCTCCGGCCAAGCCGGAGCGCCTTTTCGTTGCCCGGATGCTCAGGCGATTTGGCCGCGGCCGATCACCGTCGACCCGGCGGAGCGTCGCGCCGTTCCGCAAACAGCTCCGACAGCGCCTGCGACGCGGCGATCGCGCGCGGGAAGCCGGCCGTCACGGTGGTCAGATAGACGATCTCCTTCAGCTCCGCTTCGCTGACGCCGATGTTGAGCGCGTAGCCGGCGTGGACCTTCAGGAAAGCGGGCTCCCCCATCGCTGCGAAGGCTGCGACGGCGGCGAGCTGGCGCGTGCGGCCGTCGAGCCCGGGCCGCGACCAGATTTCGCCGAGCGCATAGCCCTGGGTGGCATCGGCAAGCGCCGGAAAGTCGCGCCGCATGCCCTCCAGGACGGGTTGCGGCGCGCCTTTGTTGAGGCTCCGGATCACCGCCTCGCCGCGCTGCAGCCGCGGGTCGGTCGATTGCGCATGGGCATGTGCCGGGAGGGCCGCCAGCAGAAGCAGGACGGCCCGGTGCGGACGAGAGACTGGCATCGTCACCGCCTCAGCTCGCCGTCGGCCGCACGACGATGTCGCTGACGTCGACATCGTCCGGCTGCTCGATCGCATAGCGCACCGCGCGCGCGATCGCGTCCGGCTTGAGCGCGATGGCGCGATAGGTCTGCATCGCCTCCGCAGCCGCGGGATCGGTGATCGTGTCGGCCAGTTCGCTTTCGACCACGCCCGGATAGATGCAGGTCACCCGGATACGATCATTCTCCTGCCGCAGCCCCTCGGAGATGGCCCGAACGGCAAATTTGGTCCCGCAATAGACGGCCGCCGTCGGCACCACCGACAACGCGCCGATCGACGCCATGTTGATGATGTGGCCGGAGCCGCGTTCCGTCATCTCGGGCAGGACCGCGGCGATGCCGTAGAGCACCCCCTTGATGTTGACGTCGACCATCCGGTCCCATTCGTCGACCTTCAGCGAGGACATCGGCGAGAGCGGCATGATGCCGGCATTGTTGACGATCACGTCGATCCGGCCGAACGCTTCGCGCGCGGCGTCGGCGAAGGCGGCCACATCGGCGCGGTCGACGACGTCGAGGCGCCGGATCAGCACTTCTCCGCCTGCGCTCCGTATCTCTTCGGCCAGCGCTTCGAGGCGATCGACGCGGCGTGCGCCGAGCACGAGCCTGGCGCCGGCACGGCCGAGCTCGCGGGCGATCCCGGCGCCGATCCCGCTCGAGGCTCCGGTGACGAGGACGACTTTGTCGAGGGCCATGATCTGTTCCTTTCCGGATTGTGGGTGTCCGGAATATGGACCCGCAGGACTGTCGTGATAAGCTGAACATTCCTTACCAGGCTGGAAAGCGGAGCTAACCAATGCTTGCCGATCTTAACGCTCTTGCCGTGTTCGCCCGCGTTGCCGAGGCACGCAGCTTTCGCGCCGCCGCGGACCAGCTCGGCGTCACCCGGTCGGCGGTCAGCCAGACGATCCGCCGGCTCGAGGAGATGCTCGGCATCGCGCTCGTCCAGCGGACGACCCGCAGCGTCAGCCTCACCGAAGCCGGCACGCGTCTCTACGAGGAGGTGGCGCCGGCGATCGCCGACATGCGCGCCGCGGTCGAAGCCACCGGCAGCCTGAGCGGGCGCCCGCGCGGCCAGCTGCGGATCGCGGTCTCGTCGATCGCCGAGCGCTTCCTGTCCGGGCCGCTGCTCGCCGGCTTCGCTGAGGCGAACCCCGAGATCCAGATCGACATCAACGTGACCGATCATGAATTCGACATCGTCGCCGAAGGCTATGATGCCGGCGTTCGCCTGGGCGAAGTGATCGAGCAGGACATGATCGCGGTGCCGGTCAGCGGGGCGCAGCGGCAACTCGCTTTCTGCGCGCCGCATTACCGCGACCGCTTCGGCGTCCCGGCCCATCCGCGCGAGCTGTCGGCGCACCGCTGCATCGGTTGGCGTCCGGCGCCCGAAGCCGCGCCCTATCGCTGGGAATTCGCCGAAGCGGGCCGGGAGTTCAGCGTCGCGGTCGCGCCGGAGATCACCACCAATGACATGGCGCTGATGATCAAGCTCGCCGTCGCCGGTGCCGGGATCACCTTCGGAATGGAGGAGAGCTTTCGGCCCTGGGTCGATCGCGGCGAGCTCGTTCCGATCCTCGAAGACTATAGCCCGGCCTTTCCCGGCTTCTACCTCTTCTATCCCAGCCGCCGGAACGCGGCGCCCAAGCTCCGCGCCCTCATCGACCACGTCCGTCACAACAGCCCCAATTCGGCGACCGGCACGCTTTAGGGCGCAGCCCGACCGACAGCCGGCCCTCGTTACCGCCGCTGGCCCAGGCCTGTCGCCGTCCAGTAGATCCCGCCCATCAGATGCGCGAGATAGGTCGGATCGCGGTACATCTCACCATTATGCCCGAGCGTGGTGACGAACACGCGGCCTTTCTCGTGGCGATGGTGCCAGGCGATCGGATGATCCTTGCCCATCGGCCTGGCAACCTGGCCGGGCCAGATCTTGGTGGGGTCGTAGCTCGTCTCGTCGACGTTCAGCACGGGGTTGATGCGAACATTGTAGGGATTGGTGGTGACGTAATATTCGTCGCTCCAGATCCAGCGGGGCGGCACGCCGTAGGTTGCCGGAAAGCCCGCATCCTCAACCGTGACCACCCCGGTCTGCAGCATCGGGTGGACGCCGACACGCCGACCGACCAATTTCTCGTACCATGCCCAATTGTCGGGCGGCGTGATCGCCGCGCGGTGGACGACGATCGCATTGCCGCCGTCGCGCATATAGGCCTCGAACTTGGCGCGCTGGGTGGGGTTCAGCTCCTCGCCCGGCGTGTTGAGGAACATGACCGCCGCATATTGCCCAAGATCGCCTTCAAACGCCGCCGTGTCGTTGGTCCAGGTGAATTCGAAGGCGTGGAGCTTGGCGAGCCGCTCCAGGCTGTCGCGCGCGATCGGAATATATTCGTAATGATATTTGTTCGGGATGGAGAGCACGAGCAGCTTGAACTGGCTTTCCGCCCGGGCGCTCGCCGGGGCGGTCAGAGCGACGAAGGCGCCAAGCGCGAGGGCAATCCGGTTCATCATCTCTCCCATGCAACATGATCGCGTGGCCCATCATGGCCGGCGCGGGAGGATTAGCCGATCGGCGGCTCAGGCGGAATAAGGCGGCCGATCCAGTCCGGCGGGGCTCAAGGTAAAGATCTCGCACCCGGTTTCGGTAATTCCAACTGAATGTTCGAACTGGGCCGACAGGCTGCGGTCGCGGGTCACCGCGGTCCAGCCGTCGTCGAGGACCTTGGTGTCGGCGCGGCCGGCGTTGATCATCGGTTCGATCGTGAAGATCATCCCGGGACGGAGCTCCGGCCCGGTTCCCCGCGATCCGAAATGATAGACGTCCGGCAGATCGTGATAGACGAGCCCCACGCCGTGGCCGACGAAATCGCGGACGACTCCCATCCTGTGCTTCTCCGCGTGCCGCTGAATGGCGTGGCCGATGTCGCCGAGGTGATTGCCGGGCTTGGCCTGTTCGATGCCGAGCATCAGGCATTCGTAGGTGACGTCGACGAGCCTGCGCGCCTTCACCGGCACGTCGCCGACGAAATACATCCGGCTCGTATCGCCGTACCAGCCGTCGATGATCGACGTCAGATCGATGTTGAGGATGTCGCCGGCCTTGAGCTTCTTCTCGCCCGGAATGCCATGGCAGACGACGTGGTTGATCGAGATGCAGGTCGCATGCTGGTAGCCGCTATAGCCGATGTTCGCCGGGATCCCGCCGGCGGCAAGGATCCGCTCCCGCACGAAATCGTCCAGTTCGGCGGTGCTGACGCCGGGAACGACGAGCGGGACGAGCGCATCGAGGATCTCGGCCGAGAGGCGGCCGGCCTTGCGCATGCCGGCGAAGCCCTCGGGGCCGTAAAGCTTGATCGCATGGCCGCGGGCGGCGGGGGTCGCCGGAGTCACCTGAAGATATTGGGTCATGACGATCAGCTAGGCATTCCGCGCCGCTTTTTCGAGGGCGGATGCGTCCCCGGGCGCGTGAAGGGCCCGCGACCCTGGTCGATTTAGCCCTCCGGGGCAGCTACGGTCACGTCGAGAACCTGAGGAGGACCCACTTATGCTCGAAGACCGGCCGCGATTGGCGCTGCTGAGCGGACCGACGCCGATCGAGCGCCTCGCCCGGCTCGAGCGGATCCTCGCCGGGGACACGGCACGGCCCCTGTTCGTCAAGCGCGACGATGTGATGGGCGTGGGCGGCGGCGGCAACAAATTGCGCAAGCTTGAATTCCTGATCGCCGACGCACAGGCGCAAGGCTGCGACACCTTCGTCACCACCGGCGGCCGGCAGTCCAACCATGCCCGCTTGTCCGCCGCCGCCTCGGCGCGTGCCGGCCTTGCCTGCGAGCTGGTGCTTGCCGACATGGTCGACCGCGACGACGAAAGCTATCGGCGCAACGGCAACGTCCTGCTCGACGGTCTATTCGGCGCCCGGCTCCACCATGTCTCCGGCGACACCGACACGCTGGCCTTCGCCCGAGCCCGCGCCGAGCAGCTGCGGGCCGAGGGCCGCAAGGCCTACGTCGTCGGGGCAGGGGGATCGTCGCCGATCGGCTGTCTCGGCTATGCCGCCTGCGCGCACGAGATCCTGGCGCAGGAAGCGGCGCTCGGGCTCCGCTTCGAACGGATCGTGATCCCGAACGGCAGCGCAGGAACCCATGCCGGGCTTGCCGCCGGCTTCGCCGCGGCGGGTGACGATCCTCGGCGGGTTCAATCCTACACCGTGCTCGCGCCGCTTGCGCAGGCGCAAGCGGCGACCCGGGATTTGGCGCGCGAAACCCTGAAGCTGCTCGACCCTGAGGCCGCGCTTGCCGACGACGATATCGTCGTTCTGGGCGGCCAGCGGGGCGAGGGCTACGGCATCCCGACGGCGGCGATGCTGGAGGCGGTGCGCCTCGTCGCCAGGGCCGAGGGACTGCTGCTCGATCCGGTCTACGGCGGGAAGGCCTTTGCCGGCCTGATCGCGGCGATCCGGTCGGCCGAGGCCAGCGGACCTTCCTTGTTCGTGATGACCGGCGGCGTGCCCGGCCTGTTCGCCTACGAACCCGCCTTCCGGGACGAGGACCGGAGCCCCCGGCAGGCCGTCAGCGCGTCCCGGGACGCGGCATCCCAATAGGTGTTGGTAACGATGACGATGCCGGTCCAGCCATCCTGCGGCCGGTCGGCGACCGCGACGGCAAACCGAGCCGCACCGTTGCGGAACGACTGACCCGTGGTGAAGGGCGGCGCCGCCAAGTCTTCGGCTTGCCAGTTGGGGCGCAATTCCCGGCGATAGCCCGGAAGCACATTGGGTGCTTGCTGCACCCGCACGCGCAGGAAGCGCGCCTCCAGGCATTCGCCGCCATCCGCCTTGAGCGCGCGCAGGGTGCGGTCGGCGCTCTGCACCATGTCGGCACGATAGGGATCGCGGAAAGGGATGCGGGAATCCGCCACCGCGCCGGCCGGATCGCGCGGTGAGGCGACCGGCGCGGCCGCGGAACAGGCGACGCCGATCAGGCTCAACGCCGCGAGGAGCCTGTTACGGCGTGGCCTTGACTGAGACGACATCGAGCGTCGGCACATCGGCCGGGCGCGAACTGGACAGGCACGGGTCATTGCCGGCAGCCTCGGTCGAAAGCGCTGCATCGGTCAAGGCGGTTCGGTGGCATCTTGACCTCTCGAACCGCGTTGCGCACCACCTGTCGGCCATTCATTCGGGAGAATGTCGATGCGATCCGGGAAGCGTCTCCGTAGAGCGGCCGCCCTCATCTTTGTCATTGCCTGGTCCGCATCGCCGGCGGCGGCCCAGGTCTATGACGCGATCGACATGACCGGAATGAGCATCTACGCCGAGGAAGAAGCGGTGATGGACGCGGCGCGCGAAACGGTGACTCGCCGGCCGTCGCGGGCGCAGCCGGCGCCGGCGCCGGCGCCGACGGAGCGGCTGACCTATGTCCCATCGGTCGAGCGCCGCCGCGCGAATTTTGCCAGGTTCGTCGACAGGATGCGAGTCCAGGACCCGACCGGCGCCGCGGCGCTGGAGAAGGAACTCGCCTCCGCCGACGTGATCGACAGGATCGGCAAAGAGCTGACGGCCTTCGGCATGCGCACCGACAATGTCGGCGATGCCTATGCGATCTGGTGGCTCAATGCCTGGCTCGCCTCGCGCCAGCGGTCCGACACCCCGCCCGCGCGCCAGATCGCCGCGGTCCGCGCCCAGGCGGCGCGCGCGATGGCCGCGGTGCCGGAGATTGCCGGCGGGAGCGATGCCGTGAAGCAGGAAGTGGCGGAGTCCAATCTGATCCTGGCGATGCTGATCGGCGCCTTCATGGAACGTGCGAAGAACGATCCTGCGCTGTTTCGTCAGGTCGCAGAGTCCGTCGCCAAGGGCGCGCGGGCCTCCGGCCTCGATCTTGCGACGATGGAGCTGACCGACGACGGCTTCCAGGCCAGCGACGGCGCGAAGTCCGAGGCCGGGGAACCCGATGCCCCGAAGCTGGCAGGGGCGCAGCAGGAAGACGGCGATTACGGGATCATCGCTCCAATCGTTGGCGCCGGCGCCGCCGGGCTGATCGGCGGCCTTTTGCTTTCGCGTGGCCGCCGATCGCATCGGGCCGATCGCGGATAGGCCGGTCAGGCCTCGGCGAGCCGGCCGAGCAGGATCTCATCGATGGTGTGGGCGACGCCGTCTTCGTCGTTCGACAGGGTGACCGCGTCGGCGGCGGCGCGCACTTCCTCCGGCGCCTGGCCCATTGCGATCGAGAAGCCGGCGCGGGCGAACATCGGCAGATCGTTGCGCATGTCGCCGATCACCGCGACCTCCGCCAGCGTCACGCCAGCCGCCGCCGCCAGCGCGGCGACGCCGTCGCCCTTGTTCGCGGCCGGCGCGGTGATGTCGAGAAAGTAGGGCTGGGAGCGCGCAACGGTCGCCTGTCCCGCCGAGGTACCGCACAAATCGTCTTCGAGCCGGGCGAGCAGCGCATGATCGTCGGAGACGCCGACGATCTTGTCGACATTGGCGGTCAGCGACCTCAGATCCGGCACGATCACAGGATCGACGTTGCTCGACAATTTCTCGCGCGGCACCCGCCGATTGTTCGCGTCGAGCGCGTACCAATTCCCGTCCGCGAACAGCCAGATGTCGACCTTCGCGCCGGTCAGCGTCTCAAGGCTCTGCGCCGCAACCTGGGGCTCCAGCCGCGCGGCGCTCAGCACGCGCCCGTCCGGTTCCAGGATCGTGCCGCCGTTGAACGCGCCGATCTGGCCGCGCAGGCCGAGCCGCTCGGCGATCCAGACGATGCCGCTCGGCGGCCTTGCGCTGATCAGACTGAAATGCACGCCGGCCGCGCGCAGACGGGCCGCCGCGGCGACGACCGCGTCGGACAGCGTCTTGTCGGACCGCACCAGGGTCCCGTCGACGTCGGAGACGACCAGGCGGATGGGTAGGCTCATTGCGGCATCTCGACATGGCCGCCGAAGCCCAAGCGCATCGCGGACAGCAATTTGTCGCCGAAGGTGGTGTCGCTGCGGCTGCGGTAGCGCGCGAACAAGGCGGCCGAGAGGACGTTGACCGGCACCGCCTCTTCCATCGCGGCGTTGACCGTCCAGTGGCCCTCGCCGCTGTCGGCGACCCGGCCGCTGAACTGCTCGAGCGCCTCATCGCGGGCGAGTGCGCCTGCGCACAGGTCGAGCAGCCAGGACGAGACCACGCTGCCGCGCCGCCACACCTCGGCGACGTCGGGCAGATGGATGTCGAACCGTTCCTCTTCCGGGAGCCGCTCCGACATGCGGCCCTTGAGCACGTCGAAGCCTTCGGCATAGGCCTGCATCAGCCCATATTCGATGCCGTTATGGACCATCTTGACGAAGTGACCGGCCCCGGCCGGTCCGGCATGGATGTAGCCGCGCTCGGCGCGGTCGTCCTGACCCTCGCGGCCGATTGTGCGGGGCACGTTGCCGTAGCCCGGGGCAAGCGAATCGAAGATCGGATCGAGCCGTTCGACCGTCTCCTTGTCGCCGCCGATCATCATGCAATAGCCGCGGTCCAGGCCCCAGACGCCGCCCGACGTGCCGACGTCGACATAATGGATGCCCTTCTCGGCGCAGACCTTGGCGCGACGGATATCGTCCTTGAAGAAGCTGTTGCCGCCGTCGATGACGATGTCGCCGGGCGCGCCCAGGCCGATCAGCGTCTCGATCGTCGCCTCGGTCGGATCGCCGGCCGGCAGCATCACCCAGAAGATCCGCGGACCGGACAGGAGCGCAGCGGCCTCCTGGAGCGATGACGCCGCGGCCGCGCCCTCGGCGCTCAGCGCCTGAACGGCATCGGCCGAATGGTCGTAGGCGACGATCTCGTGACCATGCTTCATCAGTCGGCGGGCGATGTTCGCCCCCATGCGGCCGAGGCCGATCATCGCCAATCGCATTGCGCAAGAGCTCCTTCGAAGACTGAATGCGGCGTTAAAAGCTGTGGATCGAGGCGGCAAACGGAAAGCGCCTGGTTAGCGCACCCCGATCGGGTGAGAACCTCTACGTTCGTATAGTCTGACGCCATCCTCGCCGGCGACGTAGAGCGCGTCGATCTCGTCGAGGAACAGGCCGTGCCCGAGCACGCCCGGTATCTGCCCCAAGGCATGAGCGAGCGCGGCAGGATCCTCGAGCCCGGGAAAACCACAGTCGATCAGCACATTGCCCTGATCGGTGAGGACCGGCGCGCCCCCCGCCGTCCGCAGGATCGGCGTGCCGCCGAGCGCCGCGACCGCGTCGGCGACGAAGCTGCGCGCGAACGGCAGCACTTCCAGCGGCAGCATAGGGCGGCCGAGCCGCGCCACGCACTTGCTTGCGTCGGCGATCGCGATCATGCGGTCGGCGGCGGCCGCGACGATCTTCTCGCGCAGCAGCGCGCCGCCGCCGCCCTTGATCGCGCGGAACGCCGGATCGATCTCGTCGACGCCGTCGATCGCGAGATCGACGCGGCCGAAATCCGCCATGTCGAGAACCCCCATCCCGGCGGCTTCGGCCGCCGCTTCGGTCGCCCTGGAGGTTGCGACGGTGCGGATCGTGAGGCCCGCGCGAACCCGGTCGGCAAGCGCGGCGATGGCGAACGCGGCGGTGCTGCCGGTGCCGAGGCCGACCAGCATGCCAGGTTCGATCTCGTCCACCGCCGCCCTGGCGGCCGCTCGCTTGCGGAAGTCGACGTCGTTCATGCGCGAACCATGGCGTGGTCCGGCATCCGGGCCAAGATCAGGGATGCATCATGCCTGCCTGCGCGACCGGGTTCTTGCCCCACAATGTCTCGTGCGGCCAGCCCGACAGATCCTCGACAACCGCCCGGGTCTCCGGCGAGGTCGGTGCGTCCGGGTTGGTCTTGAAGCGGTCGATCTCGTCCATCAGCACCGCGTGCGTCGCGGGATCGAGCCTGAACCGGTAGGAGACGATCACCCCGAAGATCAGCATCCCGATCGTGCCGACGCCGAGCACGACCGCGAGAGTGGTGATCGCTTCGGGGCTCTGGGTCTTGGCGCCCGAAACGAAGCCGCCGAGGCTCATGATCAGGGTGACGCCCTGAACGGCGGCCGATTGGGTGAGCTTGCGGATGAACGTCATCACGCCGGCAAAGGCGCCTTCGCGTCGGCGGCCGGTGACGATCTCGTCGACGTCGGCCATGTAATTGTAGGTCGCCCAGGGAATGAAATTGAGCGCGCCGCGGCCCAGGCCTGCGAAGGCGATCGGCACCCACAGCAACAGGTCGCCGGAGCGAATCCCGGCGCTCCACATCGCCAGCAGGGTGATCACGCCGATCGCAAAACTCGCCGCCGCCAGCCGATAGGCGAAGGCGGGGCCGATCCGCAGCGCGAGATTGATCGCGATCATGACGGCGACGAACTGGACGATGTACATCGTGCCGAGCAGGGTCGAGGCGACGCTGATCGATCCTGCGAGCGCGAACACCACGAAGAAGGTGAAGGCGGCGTTGAACACGTCCTGGCTGATATAGCCGCCGAGATACATTCCAAGGTGCAGCCGGAATGCGCGGATCCGCAGGGTCGAGAACAGATTCTGGTAGAGCGCTCTGATCGCCGCGCCGACGCTCGGCTTGCCAGCGCCGCTGCGCAGGGCGGAGACTTCCGACGGCGGCCGCTCCCAGCTGAGCAGGAACAGCAGAGCGGCGGTGATCATGAACAGGCCCGAGAACAGGATGCCCATGTAGAGGAAGGTGTCGGGGCTGTCCTCGCCGAGCCACTGGATCAGCATCTTCGGCCCGAATCCGGCAACGATCGCCGATGCCTGGGCGAACAGGATCCGGACCCCGGCGAACTTGGCCTTGGTCTTGTAGTCCTTGCCCATTTCCGCGGCGAGCGTCTCGTAGGGGATGATCACCATCGCGTAGACGAGCTCGAACGCCACGTAGGTGACGAGATAATACCAGAACCCCTGGCCCGCGACCCACATGGTCGCGAAGATCGGCAGCAGCGGGATCGCGGCGAGCAGGAAGAAGCGCCGCCGTCCGAACCTCTGCCCGAGCGCGGTATAGCCCATATTGTCGGAGATGTGCCCGATCACCGGCGAGGCGATCGCGTCCAGCACGCGGGCGACGGTGAAGATCAGCCCGGCCTGCCACGCCTCCAATCCGCAGAAGGTGGTGTAGAAGATCAGCACCCAGCCGCTGATCACCGCCATCGATCCGGCGCCCAATATGTCCATCGATCCGTAGGCGCCGTAATTGTACCAGCGGACGGGACGAGTCCCGGTCGGGGCAAAGGCGCCGGTGATGGCCATGAGCGGATCCTCTCAGAAAGCAGCTGGGCTGCCGCCTGCACCTCTTGCCGGGTGCTCGGCGGCGGTGCGGATCAGATGTAGGTACGCAGGAACTCGGCGAGCGCGAGCACGGCCAGCGACTGGCCGTAAGGCATCGAGGTCAGCTTGATGTCCTTGTAGAATTGCTGGGTGTCGCCCATCGCCGTGCCGAACGAGACCTGCTGGAGCTCGCCGTCCTCGCTGATATTGGCGAGCACGCCCTCGACCGCCTTCAGGCCGACCGCCTCGTAGCGGCGGTCGAGATAGCCTTTGCGCACCGACTTCAGGATTCCGTAGGCGAAGCCGGCAGTCGCCGAGGCTTCGAGGTACGAGCTCGGATCGACGATCAGCGTATGCCACAGGCCGCTTTCGTCCTGGGTCTCGGCCAGGGTCTTCACCTGGGCGGCGAGCGTGTCGATCAGGAAGGTGCGGAAGGCGTCACCGGGCGGGAGATCGAGGATCTCGATGATCTCGGGGATCGCGATCGTCACCCAGCAATTGCCGCGCGCCCAGAGCGCCTCCGCGAAATTGTGCCGGCCGTTGAAATCCCAGCCGTGGAACCAGAGGCCGGTCTTCTTGTCGAACAGATATTTGATGTGGACGAGGAACTGGCGCTTGGCCTCCTCGATGTAATGCGGGCGGTTCAGCAGCAGGCCGATCTTGGCCAGCGGCAGCACCGACATCATCAACGTGTCGTCCCACATCTCGCCGGGATTCACGTCGTTATAAACGATGTGCTGGAAGCCGCCTTCCTCGGTCTTGGGAAGTCCGTCGGGCGCCATCAGCCATTCCGCCCAAGTGTCGAGATAGGGGATGTAGCGCGGGTCCGGCTCGTGCTCGTACAGATAGGCGAGGGTGATGAACGGCGCCATCGTGTTGATGTTCTTGGTCGGCGTGCCTTCAGCGAAGCGATCCTCGAACCATTGCTTGATGATCTGCAGCGCGGCCTTGTCGCCGGTCTGCTCGTAATAGCGCCACATGCCGAACAGGCCGACGCCGTGGGTCCATTCCCAGCCGGCCCAGCCCTTGGTGTCGATGATCCGTCCGTCTTCGAGATGAAGCAGGAACTCGCCGGTCTCGTCCTTGATGTTGACGAGATTGTCCATCAGCCGGCCGATCGCGTCGGTGATCCGGGTGCGGGGAATGTCGTGGTTGGTGGCGGCCATTTCAGGCTCTCCTACGGAAGATGAAACATCGGCACGAGCGGCCATTCGCGCGGTTTGTTGTCGGGCTCGACCTCCATCAGGTCGGCCATGTGATCCCACCAGCGCAGCATCACCGGGTGGGCGGGCAGGGTGTCGCGCCGGTTGTCGGCGGCCAGCTTCAGCGTCGCGAACAGCGCATGGCTCTCGGGATCGAGGAAGATCGAATAATCGCTGATCCCCGCGTCGCGAAGGAGCGCGGCCAGTTCCGGCCAGATCGCGTCGTGGCGGCGGCGATATTCGTCCACCATGCCGGGCTTCAGCTGCATGCGGAAGGCGTGGGTCTCCACGGTCCTCTCCTCTCTTCCTCTCGGCGCCTTATGCCGCGCTGGGGTTCGATTGAATAGCCATATTTTGAGATTATGTCCCGCAATATGGGATATCGTCAACTCCTGCTCCGTTCGGGCTGAGCTTGTCGAAGCTCTTTCCTTTCTTCCTTCCTCAAGAAAATAAAGGGCTTCGACAGGCTCAGCTCGACGGATGGTGGGTGGCGGGGGCTCGGGCGTTAGATCCTTTGCCGCCTGAGCCAGTCCTCGAACAGGGCAGGCCAGAAATGTCCCGGGCCGGTCGCATCGCCGGGCTTGCCGAAGCCGTGGCCGCCAAAATCGAAGATGTGGATCGCGCTCGGCACCTTCTGCCGGCGCAGCGCGGCGAACATCATCAAGCTGTTCTCGACCGGCACCGTCCTGTCGTCGGCGGCGGCGGTGACGAAGGTCGGCGGCATGTCGGCGGGGACGTTTTGCTCGAGCGACCAGCGCCGGATCCGCTCGGCATCGGGCACCTTGCCGATCAGGTTCCGCCGCGACGGGCCGTGGGCATAAGGCTCGGTCATCGTGATCACCGGGAAGAACAGCCCGGCGAAAGCGGGGCGGGCGGGGCGTGCATCGTCCGCATCGACCGCCTCGTAGCTGCGCTGGGCGAAGCGGCTGGCGAGGCTGCCGGCGACGTGGCCGCCGGCCGAGAAGCCGACCACGCCGACCCTGGTGCCGTCGCCGGCCTCGCGGGCGAGCAGGCGGAAGGCGCGCTGGGCGTCCTGGAAGGGCGCGTCGGGTCCGGCCGCCCAGCCGTCATAAGGCAGGCGGTACAGAAGCGCGCCGACCGTGAAACCCTGCCCGGCGAGGAAATGGGCGAGGCCGCCGCCGTCGGGCGAGGTGGCGATCCGCTCGTAGCCGCCGCCGGGCGCCATCAGCAGCGCGAAGCCGTTGGGCCGCTCGGGACGGACGATGGTCAGCGTCGGCTCGGTGATGCCGTAGAAAGCGAGGTCGTCGGGCGGGGAGGTCGGGCTGCGCAAGATCGCCCGTGGGGTGACGGTCACGCCTTCGCCGCCAGGCGGCCGCCCGGGCCACAGGCTGATCGTTCGATACGGGCGTCTGGCGACGCCTGCCTCGGCCAGCGCCGGAGCGGCGATGCCCGCGGCGAGGCCGCCGATCAGGAAATCTCTGCGATCGACCATGTTAGTTCCCGTCGGGCCGGATATCGGAGCGGAGGCCGCTCGCCGGCAGCTGAAACGTCTCGGGCGGCGCCGGCCGTGCCGGGTCGTAGTGCCGCGCCTCCGGCAGCAGCAGAGCGCCAAGCCGCGGATCGGCGTTCGCAAGGCCGGCCGCGACCATGCGGGCGAGTTCGTAGGCGCCGTAAGCATTGTGGTGGGTCTTGTCCTTGCCACCGTCGTTGAAGGCCAGCGGCGCGCGATCCGGCCCGAGCGCTTCGTAGAACGCAATGGTCATCGCGGTGAGATCGATCAGCCCGATCTGCTCCTCGCGGGCGACCTGCCGCACCGCCTCCGGATAGTCGCCATGGCTCGGCATGATCCGCCTCGCCGCATCGAAATTGCGCCGCTCGGGCGAGGTTGCCAGGATCGGCGTCGCCCCGCGCCGCCGCGCCTCGGCGATGAACGCCCTGAGATAGGCTTTGTAGGTGGTGCCCGCTTCGACATAGGTTTGCGGCCACTGCGTCTTCTGATCGTTGTGGCCGAACTGGATGATCAGCCAGTCGCCCGCCTGCATCCGCGACAGCATCTTGTCGAGCCGGAGCTCCGACAGGAAGGATTTCATCGTCTCGCCGCTCTCGGCATGGTTGGCGACGGCGATGTCGGGGCCGACGAAGCGGGTCAGCATCTGCCCCCAGCTCGCCGCCGGCTCCGCCTGCTGATCGGTAACGGTGGAATCGCCGGCGAGATAGAGGGTCGGCACGTCCACTGCCTCGACGTCGATCGCCGTGACGCGCGGCGCGGCGCCGAGGATTTCCAGGGTCAGCCGATCGTCCCAGGTGGCACTGCCGATCTCGCGCGGCTTGAGCCGCACCGCGGTGCCGCCCGGTGCATTTTCCGGCGGCGCAGGGAGGGCGGGGGTGCGGACGTTGACGACGAAGCTGCGCGTTTCGGTCTTGCCCGCGCGGGTGCGGACATCCTCCACCATCAGTCGCCGTGCCTCGGCCTTGATCGTGGTCGCCGACGGGGTGCGACCGCCGCCGAAGGTCACGGTGACCCGGTAATTGCCCTCCGGCACCTTGACCGAGAAGCGCGCCGGATCCTCCCAGCCATGGCCGCTTGCATCCTCATAGCGAGTCGACGCGGCAACCGCAGTGCAGCCGGCTTTCCGTCCTTCGAGGCAGAAACGCCACAGATCGGGAGCGGCGGGAGACGTGATCATCGATGCGGCGATCGCGAGCTCGATCATGCCGCCCCGAGGTCAGGCGTGCCGAGATCGTGGACGATGCTCCGGTCGATGTCGGCGATGCGGATGGTGCCGGTCAGCGCCATCGCGACGTTCATCTCCGCGCGCACGAGATCGAGCATGTGGGTGATCGCTTTCTCGCCGCCGGCGGCGAGCGCATAGGCCCAGGCGCGGCCGAGCAGCACGCCATCGGCGCCGAGCGCGAGCATGCGGACGACGTCGAGGCCGGAGCGGATGCCGCCGTCGGCGAGGATCGTCATCCGTCCGCCGAGCCTGTCGGCGATGGGCGGCAGCGCGCGGGCGCTGGACAGGGTGCCGTCGAGCTGCCGGCCGCCATGGTTGGAGACGACGATGCCGTCGGCGCCGGCCTCCGCCGCCAAATGCGCATCGTCGGCGTCGAGGATGCCCTTGATCACGATGGATCCGCTCCATTGCGAGCGGATCCATTCGATGTCGTGCCAGCCGACATTCGGTTCGAAATTGTTGCGCATCCAGGCGAAGAAGTCTTCGAGCCCGGTGTTGGGGCCGAGCACTGGCGCGACGTTGCCGAGTGCGTGCGGCCGGCCGTGGATGCCGACGTCCCATGCCCAGCGCGGCCGCATCATCGCCTGCAGGGTGCGACGAACCGCACCCCTGAGGCCTGGCGCGCCTGCAAGGCCGGAGCGGTAGTCGCGGTAGCGGGATCCGGGCACCGGCATGTCGACGGTGAACATCAACGTCGGGCACCCGAGCGCAGCGGCTTCGGCAAGCAGATCCTTCATGAAGCCGCGGTCGCGGATCATGTAGAGCTGGAACCAGAAGGGTTTCGCGGCCGCCTCGGCAACTTCGGCGAGGGCGCAGGCGGACACCGTCGAGAGGGTGAACGGAATGCTGGCTTTCTCGGCGGCGCGCACCGCCTGGCGCTCGCCGCGCCGCGCATTCATCCCGGCAAGGCCGATCGGCGCCAGTGCCACCGGCATCGCCAGTTCCTGGCCGAACAGCCGCGTCGACAAGTCTATGGTGGAGACGTCGCGCAGCACCCGCTGACGCAACGCCACCTGTTCCAGGTCGGCGATGTTCCGCCTCAGCGTCACTTCGGCATAGGAGCCGCCGTCGATATATTCGAAGAGGAATCTCGGCAGCCGCGCCCGCGCCAGTTCGCGATAGTCGATGACCGAGGCGGCCTTCATGCGGAGATGTCCTTCATTCCCGGCCTTCCTGCAGCAGCCGCACCGATTCCAGGATGTGGGCGCGGGCATGAAGGCTCGCGGCGGCGGCATCGCCGTTGCGGATGGCGAAATAGACGATGCGGTGGGCCTCGACGTCGGCCTTGGCGACCTGCTTGGCGGCGTTGGTCACCGGGATCGACATCGACAAAGCGTTCTCGACCATCGAGGCTTGCGAGGCGAAGAAGCGATTGCCGCTGGCGCGGAGCAATTCGGCGTGGAAGGCGATATCGGCTGCCAGTGCCTCGACCGGATCGCCTTCCATCGCCTCCAGCGCGGCTGCGATATTGCCGAGCGCCTGCGGATCGCGGCGTAGCGCCGCCGCCGACGCGGCCTCCGGCTCGATGGCGAGGCGAAGCTGGGCGAGATCGAGCAAAAGCGCATGATCGACGGGCGCATCGCGCATCCAGCGCAGCACGTCGGCATCGAGCATCGACCAATGCTGCTTGTCGCGCACGGATGCGCCGAGCCGCGGCCGCGCCGATACCAGGCCCTTGCCGCCGAGCATCTTCAGCGCTTCGCGCACCGCGGTGCGGCTGGCGCTATGATGCCGGCACAAGTCCGCTTCGGTCGGCAGGCTGCTTCCGACCGCGATGTCGCCGGCGACGATCGCGCGACCGAGCGCCTGGGCAAGCTGGGCGCTCAAGAGATCGGGACGAGGCACTGGATTCTCCACCTCGGACTTGTCATACAAAAGCTCCGTCCAACACAAGCCCAAATCGCAGCGCTTGCAAAGGCTTCAAAGAAAAGCCTGTTGCGGTGAAGGCGTAAGGTGCCACGGATCCCGCGCCTCGTCGTTACCCCGGCACCAATCCCTCGCCCACCGCTTCCAGGAATGCACCTTGTCCCCGCGCGACTTCCTCATCTTCTTTCTCGTCTGCCTCGCCTGGGGGCTGAACAATGTCGTCGGCAAGATCGTCGTCACCCAGCTCGGCTGTCCGCCGCTGGCCTTCGTCGCCGCGCGCTTCGGGATCGTCGCTTTGGTGACCTGGCGATGGCTGCTGCCGGCACCGCGGCCCTTGTGGCGGATCGCAATCATCGGCCTGCTGATGGGCGGCGCCGGCTTTGCCTTGCTCGCGTTGGGGCTGCGCACCGCCAGCCCGTCGGCGGCGGCGATCGTCATGCAGATCAACGTTCCGCTCACCACCTTGCTATCGGTGGCGATGCTCGGCGAGCGGATCGACGCCCGCCGGGGGACCGGCATCGCGCTGACCGTCGCCGGCGCCTTGCTGGTGATCTGGCGACCCGGCGGATTTACCTTGTCGCCGGGGCTGCTGCTGGTCGCGGCCGGCGCCGCATCGGGATCGCTCGGGGCCGTGATGATGAAGCAGATGGTCGACGTTCGCCCGCTCCAGTTCCAGGCCTGGGTCTCCTTCTCGTCGCTCTTCCCTCTGCTGGGCGGATCCTTGCTGTTCGAAAGCGGCCAGGCCGGCGCCATGGTCGCCGGCGGCTGGCCGCTGCTGGCGGCGATCCTCTATTCGGCGCTGATCGGCTCGGTCGCCGCGCACACCGCTTATTACGGGTTGATCGCGCGCTACGAGGCCAATCTGATCGCGCCCCTGACGTTGATGACGCCGCTCGCCACGATCGGTCTTGGCATCCTGATCACCGGCGACAGGTTCGACGGGCGGATGGTCGCCGGCGCATTGCTCGCCATGGCAGGCGTACTCGTCGTCGCCTTGCGGCGGCCGGGATCGCGCGCGCAAACTCCCTGAGCCTCGGACCTGGTGTATCGCCTGTCCGCCTGCCGGGCAGATGCCGAATAATCCTTCTCCCGCCACCATTTGCCGCTTCCGGGACGCCACGCTTTGGATTAGCAGGGAGGCGGGGCGTGGTTCACCGTCGTGGACCGGGGGGGATTGAAATGACCGAAATCTTGAATGCGGTCGCGGCCGATCGCCGCAACATGCTTGGCCTCATCGGCATTGGCGGTCTCGGCGCGGTGCTTGCCGGCGCTGCGGCGACCAGGCCGAGCTTGCTCAGTAGTTCCAGCTCCAAGGACAGCGTTGCGCTGCCGCCGCTGTCGCTTGCCGACGGTGCGCTCGACCATTGGCGGCGTGCGGTCGGCATGCGCTTCAGCGTCGGCGGCACCGCCGCGATCCTCACCTTGCGCGCGGTCAAACCGCTGCTTTCGGCCGGCGAGCGCCCCGCGAGCGTGACCCGCAGTCACGCCTTCGCGGCGGTCTTCGAAGCGCCCGCCAACGCACCGATCGAAGGCAACCGCACCTACCGTTTGGCGACTCGCCTGGTCGCCCCGCTCGACGTGCATCTCGGGTCGGCGGTGGCGGCGGGCGCCGCGTCGCAGTACCTCGCGATCTTCAACTGAGCCGGCCCCAGCGGCCACGGTGACCGGGGCACCGCAGCAGCCGGAGTTCCCAGTCGGGCGGCGGATGCTTGCGGAAGCGGGGCCGCTGCTTGCGCTCGCCCAGCAGATCGGGCTGGTCGGCGTATGCGTGTTCTTCGTGATCAGCGGGCTGGTGATGATGCTCGGCCACGGCCATGACTTCGCCGTCCCAGGCGCGACCGAACGATTTTTTGGCGAGGCGGCTCGGCCGGATCGTGCCGCTTTGCCGGCTGACCATCCTGATCGCGGCGCCGCTCTTCCCGGCGCAGCTGAGCCTGGGCACGTTTGCGGCGTCCCTGCTCTTCATTCCCCACCATGCGCCTGGAATGGCCTTCGGCATTCCGCTCAATCCGATCGGCTGGACCCTGCAATATGAGCTGGTCTTCTACCCTCTGTTCGCGCTTGCGCTCGCCTTGCCGCGCCGGATCGGGATTGCGCTGATCGCTGCAATCCTCGGCCTTTGGGTCGTCGCCGTATCGCGCGGCTTGCTCGGCCATGACAATGCCCTTGCTTACCTCGGACGTCCGATCATCCTGTACTTTCTGGCCGCCATGGCGCTCGGCGTGGTTCGGGAGCGGTGGCGGGGCAACGCGGCCGGGCCGCTCGCCTTCGCCGTGTCGCTCGGCATTGCCGCGGCCGCCATGGCCGCAGCGTGCGCGTCGCGTTTCCTTCCCGGACTGGCGCCGTCAAGCACGACCGCGATCCTGGCCGTGGCGACCGTGATCGCCGTCTCCGCCTGCGCCTTCTCGCGCAACGCCGCGTCGGGCGGTCGGGCCCAGAGCGTGTCTCGTGCCGTCGGCGACGCCACGTACTCGATCTACCTCACGCATCTGTTGCCGCTGGCGCTTCTCGCCGTCGCGATGCCGGCCGCAGTGTCGGCTGTCGCTCTCGCCGTGTTCGTCCCGGTTGGGAGCCTCGTCGCCGTCGGATCCGGATTGCTGATCTAGCGTTTCGTGGAGAAGCCGCTCGTGCAGCGCACGGGGCTCCTGTCGGGGCAGATTGCCGGCATCGGCGGGCGCCGCCAGGCGCCGTCCGCTGGCTGACCGGCTCTTCAGCGCTGGGGCCTCCGCTTACTGGGGCTTTGCTGGACAGAAATGCGCGCGCGGCCTATCGCGCGCCCATATTTTACCTCCTGACGCCGCGGGGACCTCATGACCGTTCAACCTTCCGACTCGATCCTCATCGTCGACTTCGGAAGCCAGGTGACCCAGCTCATCGCCCGCAGGGTGCGCGAGGCCGGAGTCTATAGCGAGGTCGCCCCGTTCAACCGCGCGGTGGAAGCGTTCGAGCGGCTGCAGCCCAAGGGCATCATCCTGTCGGGCGGCCCCGCGTCGGTGACCACCGAGCAGAGCCCGCGGGCGCCGCAATTTCTGTTCGAGGCGGGGGTTCCGGTGCTCGGCATCTGCTACGGCCAGCAATTGATGGCCGAGCAATTGGGCGGAAAGGTCGTCACCGGCGATCACAGCGAATTCGGCCGTGCCTTCATCGAGATCAAGGAAGAGTGTGCGCTGTTCGATGGCCTCTGGGCGATCGGCGACAAGCATCAGGTGTGGATGAGCCACGGCGACAAGGTCGATGCGATCCCGCCGGGATTCCGCATCGTCGCCCAGTCCGCCGGTGCGCCGTTCGCCGCCACCGCCGACGAGGCGCGCAAATTCTACGGCGTCCAATTCCACCCGGAAGTGGTTCACACCCCCGACGGCGCCAAACTGCTCGCCAATTTCGTCCACCGCGTCTGCGGCCTCTCCGGCGACTGGACGATGGCCGAGTTCCGCGCGACCAAAATCCAGGAGATTCGCGAGCAGGTCGGCAGCGGTCGCGTCATCTGCGGCCTGTCCGGTGGCGTCGACAGCGCGGTCGCGGCGGTGCTCATCCACGAGGCGATCGGCCACCAGCTCACCTGCGTGTTCGTCGATCACGGCCTGATGCGCCACGGCGAGGCCGAGCAGGTCGTCTCGCTGTTCCGCAACCACTATAACATCCCCCTCGTCCATGTGGACGTCGAGGATCTGTTCCTCGGCGGGCTGGCCGGAGTCACCGATCCCGAGGCCAAGCGCAAGTTCATCGGCAAGACCTTCATTGACGTGTTCGAGACCGAGGCGAAGAAGGTCGGCGGCGCCGATTTCCTCGCCCAGGGCACGCTCTATCCGGACGTGATCGAAAGCGTCAGCTTCACCGGCGGGCCGTCGGTGACGATCAAGAGCCACCACAATGTCGGCGGGCTGCCCGAGCGGATGAACATGAAGCTGGTCGAACCCTTGCGCGAACTGTTCAAGGACGAAGTCCGCGAACTCGGCCGCGAGCTCGGCCTGCCCGAGGCGTTCGTCGGCCGGCATCCGTTCCCAGGTCCCGGCCTCGCCATCCGCATCCCCGGCGAAGTCACCAAGGAACGCTGCGACATCCTGCGCAAGGCCGATCTCATCTACCTCGAGGAGATCCGCAACGCCGGCCTCTACGACGCGATCTGGCAGGCTTTCGCGGTGCTGCTGCCGGTGCGCACCGTCGGCGTGATGGGCGACGGCCGCACCTACGACAATGTCTGCGCGCTGCGCGCGGTGACCTCGACCGACGGCATGACCGCCGATATCTACCCGTTCGACGCCGCCTTCCTCAGCCGCGTCGCCACCCGCATCATCAACGAAGTGCGCGGCATCAACCGGGTGGTCTACGATTACACCTCCAAACCCCCCGGCACGATCGAATGGGAGTGAGCGTAACAAGGCTGCGGGGCAGCCTTGTCACGCTCACTCGGCGAAATAGCAAGGCTGCGGGGCAGCCTCGCCGCCGTCACTCGGCGCCGCAAGGCGCCGGCCCAAGGCGAAATAGCGCGCGTGCGGGGCAGCCTCGCCGCATCAGCGGCGTCGTAGGACCGCTTACGGCCGATCGTAAACGCCTGAAGCACAAGACGATCTTGCGAATGCGGAACGACGAGTTCCCCCGCCCGTGCCTTGTCATACGCCTGACCAAAGGCAATGCTAATGCATGCCTGAAAGGTCGGTCGATCATGCCCGTATCCTTGTTGGTAGATCCTGAACACCGTCTCGCCGCTTGCCAGCGATTCGTATTCCCGACGGGGCCCAGTCCGCTCATCGGCCTGATGCGGACGCTCTTTTCCTTCGTAATCAAAGACTAATCGAGATCGTTTGCACTGTTGTAGCAAATCTATACTTGCGACGAAGTATGCTTAAGAAAGGGTAAATAGTGGCTGGCGTCCAACTCCCCCTCCGTGTCTCGAAATCCTTGCCATCGCTCTTCGCGGCCGAAAGCGGGCTCGCTCTCGCCGCGCCGACGCAGATCAACGGCGGCTCCACCGACGACGTCCTCAAGGGCACCGCCGGCGATGACCTCATCGAGGCGCTCGGCGGGCAGGACCGCGCCGACGGCGGCGGCGGCAACGACGTCATCCGCGGCGGCGCCGGGCATGACCGGCTCTACGGGGAGGCCGGCGCGGACACGCTGGAGGGCGGAGACGGAATCGATCAGCTTCACGGCGGCGCGGACAACGACCTTCTGATCGGCGGCGCCGGCAACGACACGCTTTATGGCGGTGACGGCAACGATCGTCTCGAAGGCGGCAGCGGCGCATCGAACTGGCTGGAAGGCGGTCTCGGCGACGACGTCGTCCTCGGCGGCGATGGCGTCGACATCGTCTGGATCCGGGAGGCTGGCTCCGACACCGTCTCGACCGGCGCCGGCAAGGACCAGGTGAACTACAGCGCCGATGTCGCGGGCGGCGACCGCCAGCTGATCGACACCGGCAACGACGAGGATCGCGTTCAGATCGAGTCCCGCGGCGCGACGACCTTCCAGATCGCAACCGGGGCCGGCAACGACCTTGTCCGGATTACCCGCCTGGCTGCGGCGGCCGACATCGGTCTCGGGACCGGCACTGACGTCGTCGAGATCAAGGCCGGCGGCCTGGCGCCAGGGGCGGTGATCACCTTTGCCGATTTCCAGCCGGGTGCCGATGGTGACCGCATCGACTGGATCGACTTTCTCGGCGGCGCGCTCGCCTCGTGGGATCGGCAGACGAACCCGTTCGGCGCCGGTTTCCTGCGGCTTCGCCAGGCCGGTGCCGATGCGGTGCTCGACATCGACTATGATGGCGCCGGCGCCGCCAGTTCCTATCAGCCGCTCTTTATCTTCAAGAATGCCAATGCCGCCGACTTTCGTTCGCCCAATTTCGGTGGGTTCCGGGCCGACGGATCGGAGCATCCGGCTTTCGCCAAGACCGGCACCGACGCTGCAGAGATTGTTCAGGGCACGGCCGGGCACGATGTGATCGATGGTGCCGGGGGCAACGACACGGTCAACGGCGGCACCGGCAACGATCTGCTGCGCGGCGGCGCGGGCATCGACAGGATCGACGGTGAGATCGGCGACGATGTCGTCGAGGGCGGCGACGGCGATGACAGCCTGCGCGGCGGTCGCGGCAACGATGTCGTCCGCGGCCAGGCCGGCCACGATTTCCTGTATGCGGATTTCGGAGCCGACGAACTCGATGGCGGCGCCGGCAGCGATTGGTTTCTCGTCCAGTCGGGAGATACGCTGACCAAGACGGTCCGTGGCGGTGCCGGCGAGGACCGGATCACGATCGAGGGCGCAAACGGCGGCGACTTCGTCATCGACGGCGGCGGCGAGAATGACTGGATCAGCCTCGCCGGGCTGCGCGGCACGGCCGACGTGACATTGGGCGCCGGGTCGGATGTCCTGGTGCTGGATCCGACCGCGCCGGAGCTGATCGCCGGCAAGGGCCACATCGTCGTCCGCGATTTTCAGGTCGGCGCCGGCGGCGACCGCCTCGAATTCGTCAGCTTCCTCACCGCCGCAGCCCCGACCTGGGATGGCAGCAATCCGTTCGCGTCGGGGTACGCCCGCCTCGTCCAGAGCGGCGCCGAGACGCTGCTGCAGATCGATGCCGACGGCGGGGGCGACAGCTTCCGCACGATCGTCACCTTCCAGGGCCGAAGCGTCTCGTCTTTCTCCAGCACCAACCTCGACGGCTTTTCGCCCAGCGGCGCCGTGCCGGCGGGGGCGACCCTGACCGGTACCGAGGCGGACGACACGCTACAGGGCGGCCGCGGCAACGACCTGATCTACGGGCTCGGCGGCAACGATATCCTGAACGGCGACTTTGGCGACGACGAGATCCATGGCGGCAGCGGATTCAACTGCTTAAGCGGCGGTGCCGGTGCGGACCGACTGCTCGGCGGTGCCGACGTCGACATCATCGATGGAGGTAGCGGCCACGATTTTCTGGATGGCGGCGCGGGTGACGATACCCTCCGCGACGATGCGGGATCGGACAGAATCGTCGGCGGCACCGGCAACGACCGGATCGAGGTACGACGCAGCGGCGGCGCCGGTGACACGATCCGGATCGAGGGCGGCGATGGTAAAGACACCATCACCTTCAACGTAGACGGCAGCCCGGACGTAGTCCTCGATGCCGATGGCGGCGCCGGCGACGATACGTTCGTCATGAGCGGAATGATCGGCAATGCCGTGCTCACTTTGGGTGAGGGGCGCGACCACATCGTAGTCGGCGGCTATCGGCCCTATGGCGAACGCCCGGTAACGACGCTCACCGTCAGGGACTTCAAATATGGCGAGGATAGCTTCGATCTGCTGGGCTACGAGCCGAAGATGAAGGGAGACGAACGGTTTGGAGAAGTTTGGGCTTGGCTGTACGGACCTGCCCGCATCGTCCAGGCCGGAGACGACACCCGGATCGAAGTTCTCCGAGGCCGTGAGGAAGACGCATACGTATGGGATACGGTTCTCGTTCTTGAAGATGTCGATGTTACGCCATTCGTTCGTTACTTCTACGGAGATACCAGCTGGATCTATGGCTCCGCGTTGGATGAGACGATCATCGCTGGAGACGGTCCGAAAAAGTTCGACATGTCCCAAGGTGGGGACGATAGCATCTCTTTCGATGGATCGAGTGGATACGGTGCGCAATTCTACTTTGGTGGATCTTACACCGGAGGAGACACGATTGTAGCGGTAGAGGGCATCGGCTCAGGTCTTCTTATTCTTCAGGGCGACTATGGGTTGGATACGCCATTGGTGCTCGGAGAGTCGAACATTCAGAACATGCACGCTCTGCAGCTGCTCTCAGCATCTGGAGCCGAATATTATCATTTGGCGCCCGCTGGAACAGCTTACCAATATGATCTGAGGTTGCTGGACAATATGGCGGTGCCGAGTGAGGCCAGACCATACTTCTACGAGTTTGTGGTCGACGCGAGCCAGCTGGGGCTGGGTGAAACTGCCAAGATTGACGCCTCCGACGAGGCGAGCATGCGCTATGTCATCCGTGGTGGTGCCGGCGACGATCGCTTTATCGGCGGCGCTGGCAACGATCAACTGGTTGGGGGTGGAGGAGGCGACCGCCTTTTCGGCGGCATCGGCCGCGACACTTTCGAATATCTTTCTGCGGGTGACTCTACGGTCTCCAACCGCGATGTCATTGGAGATTATGCGAAGGGGGACCGGATCGATCTCAGTAAAGTCGATGCCATCGACGGCGGCAGTAGCAACGATATCTTCCACTTCATCGGTGCGGCCGCGTTCAGCGGCACGGCAGGCGAGCTTCGGGCAACCTATGGCCCGGGTCCGGAATATGGCTGGCTGGTCGAAGGCGACACCAATGGCGACGGAGCGGCCGACCTCTCGATCCTGGTCCTGACGAGCCAGGGCTACCAGATGACCACTGCCGACTTCTGGTTTTGAGGACGATCGCTCAACTCTCCCTGTGTGCTTAGGAAAGGAATACACATGTCCGCTGGCCAACAATCTCGTCGTGCATCCAATCTCTTTGCGACCAAGGAAGCCGACACGGCAGCGCTTGTGGCACTCGCAACGCAGATCAACGGCGGCTCCACCGACGACGTGCTCAGAGGTACGACCGGCGATGACCTCATCGAGGCGCTCGGCGGGCAGGACCGCGCCGACGGCGGCGGCGGCAACGACGTCATCCGCGGCGGCGCCGGGCATGACCGGCTCTACGGGGAGGCCGGCGCGGACACGCTGGAGGGCGGAGACGGAATCGATCAGCTTCACGGCGGCGCGGACAACGACCTTCTGATCGGCGGCGCCGGCAACGACACGCTTTATGGCGGTGACGGCAACGATCGTCTCGAAGGCGGCAGCGGCGCATCGAACTGGCTGGAAGGCGGTCTCGGCGACGACGTCGTCCTCGGCGGCGATGGCGTCGACATCGTCTGGATCCGGGAGGCTGGCTCCGACACCGTCTCGACCGGCGCCGGCAAGGACCAGGTGAACTACAGCGCCGATGTCGCGGGCGGCGACCGCCAGCTGATCGACACCGGCAACGACGAGGATCGCGTTCAGATCGACTCCCGCGGCGCGACGACCTTCCAGATCGCAACCGGAGCCGGCAACGACCTTGTCCGGATCACCCGCCTGGCTGCGGCGGCCGACATCGGTCTCGGCACCGGCACCGACGTCGTCGAGATCAAGGCCGGCGGCCTGGCGCCGGGGGCGGTGATCACCTTTACCGATTTCCAGCCGGGTGCCGATGGTGACCGCATCGACTGGATCGACTTCCTCGGCGGCGCGCTCGTCTCGTGGGATCGGCTGACGAACCCGTTCGGCGCCGGTTTCCTGCGGCTTCGCCAGGCCGGTGCCGATGCGGTGCTCGACATCGACTATGATGGCGCCGGCGCCGGCAGTGCCTATCAGCCGCTCTTCATCTTCAAGAATGCCAATGCCGCCGACTTTCGTTCGCCCAATTTCGGTGGGTTCCGGGCCGACGGATCGGAGCATCCGGCTTTCGCCAAGACCGGCACCGACGCTGCAGAGATTGTTCAGGGCACGGCCGGGCACGATGTGATCGATGGTGCCGGGGGCAACGACACGGTCAACGGCGGCACCGGCAACGATCTGCTGCGCGGCGGCGCGGGCATCGACAGGATCGACGGTGAGATCGGCGACGATGTCGTCGAGGGCGGCGACGGCGATGACAGCCTGCGCGGCGGTCGCGGCAACGATGTCGTCCGCGGCCAGGCCGGCCACGATTTCCTGTATGCGGATTTCGGGGCCGACGAACTCGATGGCGGCGCCGGCAGCGATTGGTTTCTCGTCCAGTCGGGAGATACGCTGACGAAGACGGTCCGTGGCGGTGCCGGCGAGGACCGGATCACGATCGAGGGCGCAAATGGCGGCGACTTCGTCATCGACGGCGGCGGCGAGAATGACTGGATCAGCCTCGCCGGGCTGCGCGGCACGGCCGACGTGACATTGGGCGCCGGGTCGGATGTCCTGGTGCTGGATCCGACCGCGCCGGAGCTGATCGCCGGCAAGGGCCACATCGTCGTCCGCGATTTTCAGGTCGGCGCCGGCGGCGACCGCCTCGAATTCGTCAGCTTCCTCACCGCCGCAGCCCCGACCTGGGATGGCAGCAATCCGTTCGCGTCGGGGTACGCCCGCCTCGTCCAGAGCGGCGCCGAGACGCTGCTGCAGATCGATGCCGACGGCGGAGGCGACAGCTTCCGCACGATCGTCACCTTCCAGGGCCGAAGCGCCTCGTCTTTCTCCAGCACCAACCTCGACGGCTTTTCGCCCAGCGGCGCCGTGCCGGCGGGGGCGACCCTGACCGGTACCGAGGCGGACGACACGCTACAGGGCGGTCGCGGCAACGACCTGATCTACGGGCTCGCCGGCAACGATATCCTGAACGGCGACTTTGGCGACGACGAGATCCATGGCGGCAGCGGCTTCAACCGCTTGGGCGGCGGTGCCGGTGCGGATCGACTGCTCGGCGGTGCCGACGTCGACATCATCGATGGAGGTAGCGGCCACGATTTTCTGGATGGCGGCGCGGGTGACGATACCCTCCGCGACGATGCCGGATCGGACAGAATCGTCGGCGGCACCGGCAACGACCGGATCGAGGTACGACGCAGCGGCGGCGCCGGCGACACGATCCGGATCGAGGGCGGCGATGGTAATGACACCATCACCTTCAACGTAGACGGCAGCCCGGACGTAATCCTCGATGCCGACGGCGGCGCCGGCGACGACACGTTCGTCATGAGCGGAATGATCGGCAATGCCGTGCTCACTTTGGGTGAGGGGCGCGACCACATCGTAGTCGGTGGCTATCGGCCTTATGGCGAACGCCCGGTAACGACGCTCACCGTCAGGGACTTCAAATATGGCGAGGATAGCTTCGATCTGATCGGCTACGAGCCGAAGATGAAGGGAGACGAACGGTATGGAGAGGTTTGGGCTTGGCTGTACGGACCTGCCCGCATCGTCCAGGCCGGAGACGACACCCGGATCGAAGTTCTCCGAGGCCGTGAGGAAGACGCATACGTATGGGATACGGTTCTCGTTCTTGAAGATGTCGATGTTACGCCTTTCGTTAGCACGTTTTTTACGGACGCTAGTCCGATTTACGGTTCCGTGTTGAACGAGGTGATCGTCGCTGAGAAAGGCCGGACCGCTATCTTCAACATGTCTCAAGGTGGAGACGATAGCCTCACCGCCAACGGCTTGCACAGCCGCTTCTATTTCGGTGGAGCATATACCGAAGCTGATACGATCGTGGGCGTTAGCGGATCGAGCGAGGATCTCTTCATACTTCAGGGAGATTATGGGCAGGATGCGCCTCTGGTGCTTGGATACGAGAATATAAAATACATCGACGATCTGAGGCTGCTCTCGGCGTCCAAAACCGATTTCTTCCATCTGGCGCCGGCCGGAACATCGTACCACTATAATCTGAAGTTACTGGATAATCTGGCTGTACAAAGCGACGACAATCCGTACTTCTGGGCTTTCGAGGTCGATGCGAGTAGCCTCGGCACGAATGAAAGCGCTGCTGTGGACGCATCCGACGAGGCGAGCATGGACTATGTCATGCGTGGCGGCGCCGGCGATGATCGCCTCCTCACGGGTGGCGGCGACGATCAACTGATTGGTGGGGCGGGGCACGATCAACTGTTCGGCGGAGCCGGCAGCGACACGTTCAAATATTTGGACGTTAGCGAGTCGACAACGGCAAAGCGTGACGTAATCGGAGATTTTGCGAAGGGAGACCTGATCGATCTCAGTAAAGTCGATGCCATCGACGGCGGAGGAAGTAGCAACGATATTTTCCACTTCATCGGTGCGGCCGCGTTCAGCGGCACGGCAGGCGAGCTTCGGGCGACCTACGGCCCGGGTCCGGAATATGGCTGGCTGGTCGAAGGCGACACCAATGGCGACGGAGCGGCCGACCTCTCGATCCTCGTTCTGGCGACCCAGGGCTACCAGATGACCACTGCCGACTTCTGGTTTTGAGGACGATCGCTCAACTCTCCCTGTGTGCTTAGGAAAGGAATACACATGTCCGCTGGCCAACAATCTCGTCGTGCATCCAATCTCTTTGCGACCAAGGAGGCCGACACGGCAGCGCTTGTGGCACTCGCAACGCAGATCAACGGCGGCTCCACCGACGACGTCCTCAAGGGCACCGCCGGCGATGACCTCATCGAGGCGCTCGGCGGGCAGGACCGTGCCGATGGCGGCGGCGGCAACGACGTCGTCCGCGGCGGCGCCGGGCATGACCGGCTCTACGGGGAGGCCGGCGCGGACACGCTGGAGGGCGGCGAGGGCATCGATCAGCTTCACGGCGGCGCCGACAACGACCTTCTGATCGGCGGCACCGGCAACGACACGCTCTACGGCGGGGACGGGAACGATCGCCTGGAGGGCGGCAGCGGCGCATCGAACTGGCTGGAAGGCGGTCTCGGCGACGACGTCGTCCTCGGCGGCGATGGCGTCGACATCGTCTGGATCCGGGAGGCTGGCTCCGACACCGTCTCGACCGGTGCCGGCAAGGACCAGGTGAACTATAGCGCCGATGTCGCGGGCGGCGACCGCCAGGTGATCGACACCGGCAACGACGAGGATCGCGTTCAGATCGAGTCCCGCGGCACGACGACCTTTCAGATCGCGACAGGGGCCGGCAACGACCTTGTCCGGATCACCCGCCTGGCTGCGGCGGCCGACATCGGTCTCGGGACCGGCACTGACGTCGTCGAGATCAAGGCCGGCGGCCTGGCGCCAGGGGCGGTGATCACCTTTGCCGATTTCCAGCCGGGTGCCGATGGTGACCGCATCGACTGGATCGACTTTCTCGGCGGCGCGCTCGCCTCGTGGGATCGGCAGACGAACCCGTTCGGCGCCGGTTTCCTGCGGCTTCGCCAGGCCGGTGCCGATGCGGTGCTCGACATCGACTATGATGGCGCCGGCGCCGCCAGTTCCTATCAGCCGCTCTTTATCTTCAAGAATGCCAATGCCGCGGACTTTCGTTCGCCCAATTTCGGTGGGTTCCGGGCCGACGGATCGGAGCATCCGGCTTTCGCCAAGACCGGCACCGACGCTGCAGAGATTGTTCAGGGCACGGCCGGGCACGATGTGATCGATGGTGCCGGGGGCAACGACACGGTCAACGGCGGCACCGGCAACGATCTGCTGCGCGGCGGCGCGGGCATCGACAGGATCGACGGTGAGATCGGCGACGATGTCGTCGAGGGCGGCGACGGCGATGACAGCCTGCGCGGCGGTCGCGGCAACGATGTCGTCCGCGGCCAGGCCGGCCACGATTTCCTGTATGCGGATTTCGGGGCCGACGAACTCGATGGCGGCGCCGGCAGCGATTGGTTTCTCGTCCAGTCGGGAGATACGCTGACCAAGACGGTCCGTGGCGGTGCCGGCGAGGACCGGATCACGATCGAGGGCGCAAATGGCGGCGACTTCGTCATCGACGGCGGCGGCGAGAATGACTGGATCAGCCTCGCCGGGCTGCGCGGCACGGCCGACGTGACATTGGGCGCCGGGTCGGATGTCCTGGTGCTGGATCCGACCGCGCCGGAGCTGATCGCCGGCAAGGGCCACATCGTCGTCCGCGATTTTCAGGTCGGCGCCGGCGGCGACCGCCTCGAATTCGTCAGCTTCCTCACCGCCGCAGCCCCGACCTGGGATGGCAGCAATCCGTTCGCGTCGGGGTACGCCCGCCTCGTCCAGAGCGGCGCCGAGACGCTGCTGCAGATCGATGCCGACGGCGGAGGCGACAGCTTCCGCACGATCGTCACCTTCCAGGGCCGAAGCGCCTCGTCTTTCTCCAGCACCAACCTCGACGGCTTTTCGCCCAGCGGCGCCGTGCCGGCGGGGGCGACCCTGACCGGTACCGAGGCGGACGACACGCTACAAGGCGGCCGCGGCAACGACCTGATCTACGGGCTCGGCGGCAACGATATCCTGAACGGCGACTTTGGCGACGACGAGATCCATGGCGGCAGCGGATTCAACCGCTTAAGCGGCGGTGCCGGTGCGGACCGACTGCTCGGCGGTGCCGACGTCGACATCATCGATGGAGGTAGCGGCCACGATTTTCTGGATGGCGGCGCGGGTGACGATACCCTCCGCGACGATGCGGGATCGGACAGAATCGTCGGCGGCACCGGCAACGACCGGATCGAGGTACGACGCAGCGGCGGCGCCGGCGACACGATCCGGATCGAGGGCGGCGATGGCAATGACACCATCACCTTCCATATCGATGGGAGCGAAGGCACCGTCCTGACTGCCGACGGCGGCGCAGGCGCCGACATTTTCCGCACGAATGCAATAACCGGCGATGCCGTGCTGACACTCGGTTCGGGCCGCGACCGAATCATCGTGGGGGGCTACGTGCCTTATGGTGAGCGTGCCCCTGTCACGCTCACCGTGAAGGACTTCAACCGTGCAGAGGGAGACTCGTTCGACCTCACGCATTACGATCCAGTTTTCAACGATCCTCGGTTCGGTGACCTTTGGGCATTCATTGGGGGGCGCGCCCGTCTTGTGCAGACCGGCGAAGATACCCGCATTGAGTTTCTTCGTAGCCCGGACGCAGACGTGCTCGTCTGGGATCCGATCCTTATCCTCGAGAATGTCGATGCTTTGGATCTGGTCTACACCTATATGTACGATGCCAGCCCGGTCTGGGGCTCAGCGCTGAACGACACGATCGTCGCGGAGAGCGGACCGACCAACATATTCATCATGTCCTTAGGTGGCGATGACAATGTCAGCGGCCTTGGCTTTTACAACAGATTCTATTTCGGAGCCGCCTACACCGATGCCGATACCATCGTCGGAGGCTCGGAATATGGTGGCGACAGGTTGAGCCTGCAGGGCAATTACGGGAGCGATGCTCCATTGGTTCTCGGAGGCGCGAACATTCAGTCTATCGAAGAACTGCAGCTGCTCTCGGGAAGCAGCAGGGTCTATTACGACCGACCGCCGGCCGGGACGGTGTACACATACAATCTCAAGCTGCTGGACAGCATGGCTGGCCCACCTGACCTGTACGATCAGGATGAGAACTTTATCGTCGACGCAAGCACGCTCGCTGCCGGTGAAGCTGCGATCGTCGATGCTTCCGCGGAGACCAGCGCCCGCTACGTGATGCGCGGCGGTGCTGGCGACGATCGCCTGATCGGCGGCCTCGGCAGCGATGAAATCCGCGGTGGCGGCGGTGCCGACCAGTTGTTCGGGGGCAGTAACTTCGACACGTACGTCTACACCGCAACCAGCGACTCGACGGCAGCCGCGCGCGATCTCATCGGGGGATTCGCCGGGGACCTGATCGATCTTAGCGAAATCGACGCTGACGGCAATGCCGCAAACAGCAACAGCGCGTTTCGCTTCATCGGTGCTGCCGCGTTCAGCGGCAGCGCCGGTGAACTGCGGGTCACGGCGGCTGACGGCACGCCCAACGGTTGGCTGGTAGAGGGCGATACCAACGGAGACGGTGCGGGCGACCTGTCGATCTTGGTGGTGACGTCACCGGAATATCAGATCAGCGCCGCCGACTTCTGGTTTTGAGTGGAACCGGCGTGTTGCTGTTGCAGTCGCCGCTGCCCGAAGGGGAGCCGTCTCCGTCGATCGGCGGCGATTGCGAACGCAACGTCGCGTGGAATGCGGTGCCGTAGGCGACCGATGGCGAGGCAGCGTTTTGCCACTCGCATACGCCGGGGCCTCGCGGTCGCGACGCCAGATCATCAGCTCAACGCTGCGGATTTCGGCTTCCGATCGGACAGCGCTCGGCCGCGAAGGCGATCGTCTTCGGGCAAAAAGAAGGGGGCGGGCCGCATCGCGGCCCGCCCCCTCTTGCACCGCCTGAGACTCCTCAGGGAGAAATTTCGTGTTCTGCCCAATGGCCGAGGCGCATCTTGGCCTTCCTCGGCCCCTTCGATCGTCAGCGCGGCGGAAGGGCGGCGCCGAAGACGCCGTCCGAAGCATTTCCGCTGAGGGCATTGTCGGTGTAGGTGTTCACGACCGCGCTTGCCGAGGTGACGACGCCGATCGCGTTTCCGGTGATCGTCGAATCGGTGACCGCGACGACCGCTCGACTCCCCGATGCGGCAATTCCGTTGCCGCTATTGTTGGAGACGTTCACCCGAGTAAGGGTTCCACGCACATCGGCTGCCGTGGGAGGGCCATTGAACTGCACGCCGTTCGCATTCTGTTGCAGGTCGGTGTCTTCCAAGGTGAACCGAACGCCGGTCGAACCACTCCCGGACGTGTCTGCGCGGAAGCCGGCGCCGCTGTTATTGTGGATCCGCAGATGCCGTGCCGAAACCCGCGCAGAGCCGAGCCCGGTCGGCTGCACGAGGACGCCGTTATTGCCGTTGGTGATCGTCACGTTCTCGAGGTGCAGAACCGCTGCAGCCTGGGGCTGAAACGAAATCCCGTTGCCGCTCTTCTGATTCTGAATCATCACGTTCTCGACGACGAGCGATCGGCCCGAGATGAAGCGGATGCCGTTAAGGCCCGGTGTGGTGCCGGCGCCGTTGATCGACACACCACGAAGGATGACATCGACGGTCCCGGGCGTCGCCGTCGCCGAATCGTTGATGACGAAGCCGTTGATTCCTCCTGAATTGAGCACGCTGCCATAGGTGCCGGAGCAATCGATGGTGATAGATTTGGTGATGGTCAGCGTTCCAAACCCGCCCGGGCTGAGGCAGTCTATCTCTCCGCCGGCGGCCGTCTTCGAAATCGCGCCTGCGAAAGTCTTGCACGGTGCGGTTCGGCTGCACGGATTGACGTCGTCGCCGTCGATTCCCCCAGAAACCCAGGTTCGGGTCGCCTGGGCGGAAACCGGCGCCGCGAAGCCGAACGCGGCCACACCAGTTGCAGCAAGCAATGCAATTCGATTTCCCATTTTCATGCGATCATCCCCTTTTGTCCCCCTCTTAGGGAGAAAAGGACAATACTTCGATTCGGAGTAAAAGAATAGAGGAAGTGTATCCGCTGCCTTTGAGGCGCGCTAACTGTTAGCAGGGCACCCCTGCAGCGCTTTTTCACGAATTCTGGTCAGGCGCTCGCTGACCCGCTAAGACAGGTCGATGTCCGTCACCCACTCCCTCGACACCTCGACGAGCCGCGCCAATCCGGTGCCCAGCCCGATGAAGCGCCTCACCGTTCCCAAGCTCCAGGCGATGAAGGGCGGCGACCCGATCGTCATGCTCACCGCCTACACGGCACGGATGGCGCAGCTGCTCGATCCGCACAGCGACATCCTGCTCGTCGGCGACAGCCTCGGCCAGGTGATCTATGGCCTTCCGTCGACCGTACCGGTGACGATGGAAATGATGTGCGCGCACGGTGCGGCCGTGGTCCGCGGGTCGTGGCACGCGGTGGTTGCGGTCGACATGCCGTTCGGCTCCTATGAAGCCGGCCCGGAGCGCGCCTTCGACAGCGCCGCGCGGATCCTCAAGGAGACCGGCGCCGCCGCGGTGAAGCTCGAAGGCGGCGAAGCGATGGCGGAGACCGTCGCATTCCTGGTCGGCCGCGGCATCCCGGTGGTCGGCCATGTCGGCTTGACGCCGCAGGCGGTGAACGCGCTCGGCGGCTATGGTGCGCGCGGCCGCAGCGACGCGGAGGCGGCGAAGATCCTGGCCGATGCGCGCGCCATTGCCGACGCCGGCGCCTTTCTGCTCGTCGTCGAAGGGGTGATGGAATCGCTGGGCGCCGACATCACCCGCGCGGTGTCCTGCCCCACGATCGGCATCGGCGCATCGGCCGCGTGCGACGGACAGGTGCTGGTCACGGAGGACATGCTGGGCATGTTCGAGCGAACCCCGCGCTTCGTCAAACGCTACGAGGATCTCGCCGCGCGCATCGAGGGCGCCGCCGCCGGCTTCGCCGCGGAGGTGCGCGGTCGCGCCTTTCCCACCGAAGAGCAGCTGTACCGGCCCAAAACCTGAGAGGGCTTGCCGTTTCCGCCCCTCGCCCGGTAGAGGTGCGCCGGGGCAAAGTGCCGGCAGACATGTTCGTTCATCCTGAGTTTCGCTTCGCTGGACGATGAGGGCGCCGGCCCATTCGGAGAATTTAGTTGGCGATCAAGCCCACTGACAATGAAACCTTCTATCGTGAAGTCGACGAGGAACTGCGCCGCGACCAGATGCGCACCATCTGGGAACGCTACGGCAAGCTTGCGATCCTCGGGGTCGTGCTCATCCTTGCTGCGATTGCGGGCGTGATCTGGTGGAAGAACCAGCAGGAGGTGAAGGCCGGCAAGCAGGGCGAGGAGCTCGTCGCCGCTTTCGACGACATCGGCAAGCGCGACAAGAAAGCGGCGCTGCCGCGGCTCGACGCCTTGGCGAAGTCGGACAAGCCCGGCTACAAGGTCGCCGGCCTGCTGACCAAGGCCGATCTCGCGATCGAGGACAACAATCTCGATGGTGCGGCGCAGCTGCTGCAGCAGATCTCGAACGACCAGAGCCTGGACCCGGTCTATCGCGATCTCGCCCTCGTTCGGCTCACCCACGTCCAGTTCGACAAGCTTCAGCCCCAGGCGGTGGTCGATCGGCTGAAGGGCCACGCCGTCACCGGCAATCCGTGGTTCGGCAGCGCCGGCGAGATGGTCGCCATCTCCTATCTGAAACTCGGCAAGCAGAAAGAGGCGGGGCAGATCTTCGCCGCCATGGCCAAGGACAAGAAGGTGCCGGAATCGATCCGCTCCCGTGCCACGCAGATGGCCGGGTCGCTGGGCTTCGATGCCGTCGTCGAGCCGGCCGCCAAGCAGGAAGGTAATCAATGAAGCGCGTCATCCTCGCAATCGCCGCAGTGAGCCTCCTGAGCGGCTGCGGAGTCTTCGGCGGCAATGGCAAGAAGAAGACCACGCCGACGGTCGGCGAGCGAATCTCGGTCCTCTCGTCCGAAGCGGCGATCGAGGTCGATCCGAGCCTTGCCGGCGTCGGTGTCGTGCTGCCGCCGGCCGCGGCGAACGCCGACTGGGCGCAGCCCGGGGGCAACGCCGCCAAGTCGATGGCCCATGTCGCCCTCGCCGGCGCGCCGTCGCAGATCTGGCGCACCAGCATCGGCGAGGGCAGCGGCACCAAGGTCCAGCTCGCCGCCTCTCCGGTGGTCGCCGACGGCAAGGTGTTCACGATCGACACCCAGGCCGTAGTTCGCGCCATCGACGCCAATAGCGGCGGCGTTCTCTGGCAGTCCCAGGTTCGCGGTGAGGGCGCTCCGCAGAGCGCCTTGTTCGGCGGCGGCGTCAGCTTCGACAATGGCCGGCTCTACGCCACCAATGGCGCCGGCTATGCCGCCGCGCTCGATCCGGCCAACGGCGCCATCGCCTGGATGGTCCGACCCGGCGGCCCGCTCCGCGGCGCCCCGACCATCGCCAACGACAATGTCTATGTCGTGAGCCAGGACAACCAGCTTTACGCGCTCAACCCCGCCGACGGCGCCACCCGCTGGACCGGTTCCGCGGCGGCGGAAATCGCCGGCGTGTTCGGGGTCGGCGCGCCTGCCGCCGCGCAGGGCACGGTGGTTGCCGGCTTCTCGTCCGGCGAGCTCAACGCCTATCGTTACGAGAATGGCCGGACCTTGTGGCAGGACGCGCTGTCGCGAACCAGCATTTCGACCGCGGTGACCACCCTGTCCGACATCGACGCCGAGCCGGTGATCGATCAGGGCCGGGTCTATGCGATCGGCCAGGGCGGCCGCATGGTCGCGCTCGAGCTCGTCACCGGCCAGCGTATCTGGGAGATCAACGTCGCCGGCATCGCCACGCCGTGGGTCGCCGGCGAATGGGTCTATGTCGTCAACGATCAGGGGCAATTGCTCTGCATCGCCCGCGCGACCGGCCGAATCCGCTGGATCAGCCAGCTTCGCCAGTATCGCGACGTCAAGGACAAGAAGGGCCGGATCTCGTGGGCCGGTCCGGTGCTCGCCGGCGATCGCCTGATCCTCGCAAATTCGCAGGGCGAGATCGCCAACGTCTCGCCTTATGACGGAACGGTCCAGTCGACGGTGCCGACCGGAATGCCGGTGTCGTTGAGCCCGATCGTCGCCAACAGCACGCTCTACATCCTCCACGACAACGGCCAGCTCACCGCCTGGCGCTGAGCATGTCGCCCTTCCCCGCCGCGCCTCGGCGGGGAAGGGCTGTCGTCTGTTGACCCTGTCGCCGCGACGGGGCAGGGCAGGCCACTATGGCCAAATTGCCCACCATCGCGATCGTCGGCCGTCCCAACGTCGGCAAATCCACCTTGTTCAATCGTCTCGTCGGCAAGCGCCTGGCGCTCGTCGATGATCGTCCCGGCGTCACCCGCGATCGCCGCGAAGGCGATGCGAGCCTCCTCGGACTCGAATTCCGGGTCATCGACACGGCCGGCTACGAGGATGAGGATCCGGACACGCTGCCGGGCCGGATGCGGGCCCAGACCACGGCCGCCGTGCGCGAGGCCGACGCCGCCCTGTTCCTGATCGATGCAAGGGCGGGCGTCACGCCGCTCGACGAGGAAATCGGCCGCTGGCTTCGCTCCGAGACCACGCCGGTGATCCTCGCGGCCAACAAGGCCGAAGGACGGGCCGGCGAATCCGGCCTGCTTGAGGCCTGGTCGCTCGGTCTTGGCGAGCCGATTCCGATGAGCGCCGAGCATGGCGAGGGCGTCGTCGACCTGTTCGAGCATATCCGCCCCCATGTCGAGCGCGAGGAGGCGCGGGAGGAAGAGGAATATGCGGAGGACGAGAATGATCGCCCGCTCAAGCTCGCGATCGTCGGCCGCCCCAATGCCGGCAAATCGACCCTGATCAACCGGATCCTCGAGGAGGAGCGGCTGATCACTGGACCGGAGGCCGGGATCACCCGCGACTCGATTTCGATCGACTGGGAATGGCAGGCACCGGACGGTCGCTTGCGGCCGGTTCGGCTCATCGACACCGCCGGCATGCGCAAGCGCGCCAAGGTCCAAGACAAGCTCGAGAAACTGTCGGTCGCCGACGGCCGCCGCGCGGTCGAGTTCGCCGAAGTCATCGTGTTGCTGCTCGATGCGACCCTGGGTCTGGAGGCACAGGATCTCAGGATCGCCGATTACGTCCTCCAGGAAGGCCGCGCGCTGCTGATCGCGATCAACAAATGGGACGTCGCGGAGAATCACAGCCAGCTGTTCCAGGGCATCAGCGCGGCACTGCAGGACGGGCTTTCGCAGGCCCCCGGCGTGCCCTTGCTCTCGGTCTCGGCAATGACCGGCAAGGGCCTCGACCAGTTGCTCGAGGCGGCGTTCAAGGTCCGCGAAGTCTGGTCGCGGCGTGTCTCGACCGGGCAGCTCAACCGCTGGTTCGAAGCGGCGATCGAGCGCAACCCGCCGCCGGCGCCCGGTGGCAAGCGGATTAAGCTGCGCTACATCACGCAGGTCAACACCCGCCCGCCATCCTTCGTCATCTTCGGCAACCGGCTGGAGATGCTGCCGGACAGCTATTTGCGTTATCTGACCAACGGCATGCGCAAGGAGCTCGATTTCGGCGCGGTGCCGGTGCGGCTGCAGACCCGCACCTCCAAGAACCCGTTCAACAAGGACGGCTGACGGGCCGTCTGCGGGGCGACAACAGGCGGGAGCAGGGATCATGCATAGGCTTGTGCGCCTCTTCACCTGCGCTGCCCTGACCATCGCACCGGCCCCGGTCGATGCGCAGCCGCTCGAAACCCCGGATTCAGGTACGCCTGCGGCGTTCCAGGCGATGGTCGATCAGGTGCGGCGCGGGATGATGGCGCCCGGCCCGGTCGTCGAGCGATGGAAGGTCGGTGGTGCCGATCCGACAGCGGCGCTGGTCGCCAGGGGCGCCGACCGACACGTCATGCTGGTCGAGGACGAGAACGGCACGACCGTATCGTTCAGCACCGATGGCCGGATCGCCGATCTCGCCGCCCCCGCGTGGCGAGTCGTCGACACCTATGGCTCCCCAATCGCCTTTGCGGAGAATCCTACGGTCGGATTCAGTCCGGTCGGCACCCGGTTCGTGGTTGGGGCGCGCACCGCTGGGTGGCGCGAGAACGGCCTCGATTGCGGCAAGCAGCCGACCCATGCCATTCTCTACGAGCGGCGCGACGCGCCGGCGGACCAGACCGCCGATCAGGCGATGACCTTCTTCCGGATCACCATGCTGGCGATGGAAGGGCAGACGATCTGCAGCCGCGCCGTCGGTGACTCGCGGCGCGGCTGGCGGTTGACCTATCTGCTGCCCGACGGCCGCGAACTTCCGGCGTTCAACAAAAGCGAGACCCGCATGCGGATCGCGCCGGCGGGTCCGATCGATCGGCTGGTGGTCGGAACATCGCTTGCCGACATCGCCGTCGCCCCACCGGAAGGGTGAAGCGGGTCAGGCCGGCGCTTCGACGTGGCGGCGCATCGGCTGCAGCGCGCCGCGGGCGAGCGACCGCCAGGCCCATTCGAGCGGCCCGTAGCGGAAACGGTCGAGCCACGGCCTCGACCAGAGCAGCATCAGCGCCCAGGCGGGAATGATGACCAGCCACAATGCGGCCCGCCCGAAATGGCCGAACAGGCCGAAGCCGTAGCCGAAGAACAGGGTGGTCATCAGGATGCTGGTGCCGAGATAGTTGGTGAAGGCGGTCCGTCCCGCCGCCGCGATCCGCGCGACGAGAGCGCCGCGATGGCGCGTGGCGAGGATGATCAGGGCGGCGGTGGCGAGGATCATCGCGGGGCGCATCGGCACCGTCGCTGCGCCCCACAAGGCGAACAGGGTCGCGGCGTGGAAATCGGCGCGGATCATCAGCCAGGCGAGCAGGGCATAGACGGGGATGCCGAGGCCGAAGCCGATCGCCACGGTTCGTGCATAAGCATTCCGGGCCCAAGTGCCGCGCAGGAATCCGGTCTTGAGCGCCGCCATGCCGAACAGCATGTAGCCGATCGTTTCCCAGCTGAACAGGAACAGCCCCTTGGCCGGGGCGAAGAGCTGGACGGTCACGCGGTGCTCCAGGATCCCGGCATAGGAGCCGCGAAACAGCGCCAGCTCCTTGGCGATCTCGGCGCCGCCGGGCCGTCCGAAGTCGCGCTCGATATCCTGCCAGGCGGCCAGCGCTTCGGCCGAGCTGCCCGGCTTTGCGGCCTCGGCCTCGGCGATGAAGAAGCTTGCGCTGATCGCCGCGAAGAGCGCGAACTGGACGACGGCGAAGCCGACGCCCCACACGATCAGCGCCTGCGGGCTCTTCTGGTAGAAGAAGGCGGCGACCATACCGGCGACGGCGTAGCCGAACAGGATGTCGCCGTGCCAGATCAGGTAATAATGGAGGAGGCCGATCGCGCCGAGCCACAGCATCCGACGGTAATGGATGGCGGTTGCATTCTCGCCTTTTGCCTCCGCGCCCTCGATCACCAGCAGCATGCTGGCACCGAACAGCAGGGAGAACAGGCCGCGCATCTTCCCGTCGACGAAGATGAAGGCGAAGATCCACGCGGCGAGATCGGCGGTGGAGTTCGTTCCGTAGGCCGCCGGGTTCATATAGGCCTGGGTCGGCATCGCGAAATCGACGATGTTCATCGCCAGGATGCCCATCACGGCAATGCCGCGGACGATGTCCAGCGTCGCGATGCGCGCCGTGCCGGTGACAGTCATTCCGCATCCCCTGGTTCGCCCCGGGGAAGGTGTTAGCCCAGCCGCAGCCGCGCTGTCACCGCACGATCACTCCTGCGACGGCGCCGACTGGAGCTGGATGTAATTGGCGAGACCCATTTGCCGGATCATGTCGAACTGCCGCTCGAGATAATCGATATGCTCTTCCTCGTTGCCGAGAATCTCGGCGAACAAATCGCGGCTCACATAATCGCGGACCGACTCGCAATGCGCCACGGCTCCGCGCAGCTGCTCGACCGCTTCGATCTCGACCTCGAGATCGGCGCGCAGCGCCTCCTCGACATTCTCGCCGATCCGCAGGCGGCCCATCAGCTGAAAATTGGGCAGGCCGTCGAGGAACAGGATGCGTTCGGCGAGCCGGTCCGCATGCTTCATCTCGTCGATCGATTCGTGGCGTTCGAAGGCGGCGAGATGGGCGATGCCCCAATGGTCGAACAGCCGGTAGTGAAGCCAATATTGGTTCACCGCCGTGAGTTCGTTCTTGAGCGCCTCGTTGAGCAGCTCGATGACCCGTGCGTCGCCCTTCATGTCCGGCTCCCTTCGATCCTGAGGAGCCTTTCGGACGATGGGCGTGCAGCGTCAAGCCTTCGCGCGCATGCCACGCGACGGCCGGGGATCAGGCTGCGCTCTGCTCCGCGGCGATCACTTCGCGCGCGAATGTGAAGCATTGGCCGCAGCGAGGCTTGCGGCCGAAGCTCCGATACGCGCTGGTGGGGCACGATGCGCCTTCCCGCGCAGCCTTGCGCAGGTCGCATTCTCGAATCGCATTGCAGACACAGACGATCATGGAGATCGTCTTAGCCGATAATGCGACTAAGTCGCAATAGCTTAGATGTCCATTTTCCAGGGAAACGGACGGGCGGTCACGCGACCGTGAGTTCGCCGCCCATCAACGCCGGGAAAAAGGCTTCGTTGGTCTCACGCAGGCTCGCCAGCGACACATCGAGGCCGCCGTCCTCCGCAGTCAGCGAGTCGCCGCCGGTGGTGCCGACGAAGCTGATCGCAACTCCGGCCTCATGGGCGGCGTGCTGCAGCGCTTCGCCGTCGCGCGTGGTGACAAGGTAGCGGCCCTGGTCTTCGCCGAACAGAAAAGCATGCGGAGCGTCGTCGAACAATTCGGCGGTCAGCATCGCACCGATGCCGCCGGCCAGCGCCATCTCGGCAAGCGCGATCAGCAGCCCGCCGTCGGCAAGGTCGTGGACGGCACTCACCGCATCGACCCGGATCGCGCCTCGGACGAAGTCGCCATTCTTTCTCTCCACCGCCAGGTCGACCGGCGGCGGCGGGCCTTCCTCGCGGCCGGCAATTTCGCGCAGCCACAGCGATTGGCCGAGATGGCCCCTGGTCTCGCCGATCAGGTAGACGGCCTCGCCTTCGGCCTTGAACGCGATCGTCGCGGATTTGCGCCAGTCGGGAAGCAGACCGATGCCGCCGATCGCGGGGGTCGGCAGGATTGCCGAGCCGCTGCCGTCCTCGTTCTTGGTCTCGTTGTAGAGCGAGACGTTGCCCGAAACGATCGGGAAGTCGAGCGCCTCGCACGCTTCGGCCATGCCGTGGATGCAGCCGACGAACTGGCCCATGATCTCGGGCCGCTGCGGATTGCCGAAATTCATGCAGTCGGTGGTCGCCAGCGGAGTCGCGCCGACCGCGGTGAGGTTGCGCCAGCATTCGGCGATCGCCTGCTTGCCGCCTTCATAAGGGTCGGCATAGCAATAACGCGGAGTGACGTCGGTGGCGATCGCAAGCCCCTTGTCGGTGCCGTGGACCCGGACGACGGCGGCATCGCCGCCCGGCCGCTGGACGGTGTCGGCGCCGACCATGTGATCATATTGCTCCCAGATCCAGCGGCGGCTGGCGAGATCGGGCGATCCGATCAGGGTCAGCAGATCGGCGGCGAGACCCTTGCCGCTCGGCACGTCGCCGAGCGGTGCGGGCTTCGGCGTCTCGATCCAGGGGCGATCGTAGCAGGGGGCATCGTCAGCGAGCGGTGCCAGCGGGATGTCGGCGACGACCGCGCCGTTCCAGCGCAGGACGAGATGCCCCCCGTCCGGTCCAGCCTCGGTCACCCGGCCGATCACCGCAAAATCGAGCTCCCACTTGTGGAAGATCGCCTCGGCCTCGGCCTCGCGGCCGGGCTTCAGCACCATCAGCATGCGCTCCTGACTCTCGGAGAGCATCATCTCGTACGGGGTCATGCCCTCCTCGCGGCAGGGCACGCTGTTCATGTCGAGCTCGAGCCCGACGCCGCCCTTGGACGCCATCTCGACGGAGGAGGAGGTGAGGCCGGCCGCGCCCATGTCCTGGATTGCGACGATCGCGTCGGAGGACATCAGTTCGAGGCACGCCTCGATCAGCAGTTTCTCGGTGAAGGGATCGCCGACCTGTACGGTCGGGCGCTTCTCCTCGCTGTCTTCCGAGAAGTCGGCCGAGGCCATGGTTGCGCCATGGATGCCGTCGCGGCCGGTCTTGGAGCCGACATAGACGACCGGATTGCCGATGCCGGCCGCCGCCGAATAGAAGATCTTGTCGGTATCGGCGACCCCGACGGTCATCGCGTTGACCAGGATGTTGCCGTCATAAGCGCGGTGGAAGTTCACTTCGCCGCCGACCGTCGGGACGCCGACGCAATTGCCGTAGCCGCCGATGCCGGAGACGACGCCGGAGATCAGGTGCCGCATCTTGGGATGATCGGGCCGGCCGAAGCGCAGCGCATTCAGGTTGGCGACCGGCCGCGCACCCATCGTGAAGACGTCGCGCAGAATCCCGCCGACCCCGGTTGCAGCGCCCTGATAGGGTTCGATGTACGAGGGGTGGTTGTGGCTCTCCATCTTGAAGATCGCCGCCTGGCCGTCACCGATGTCGACCACGCCGGCATTCTCGCCCGGCCCCTGGATCACCCACGGCGCCGAGGTCGGCAGCTTTTTCAGGTGAAGCCGCGAGGATTTGTAGGAGCAATGTTCGGACCACATCACCGAAAAGATGCCGAGTTCGGTGATGTTCGGAGTCCGTCCCATCGCGTGCAGCACGCGCTCATATTCATCTGGGGACAGGCCGTGCTCGGCGACGATCTCGGGGGTGATGGATTCGCTCATGCACGGCCTCCTAAAGGTTCGTGCCCGATTTGTCGAAACCCTGCGTCGATGGTACAATGATCATGTTTTGTTCTCATCATGGAGGCAAGAATGCGCGTCGATCCCGTTCCCGCCGGCTATCACAGCCTCACGCCTCACCTCGTCGTTGCGGGAGCCGAGGCGGCTATCGCCTTCTATGCACAGGCTTTCGGGGCCGAGGAGGTGCTTCGGATGCCGATGGGCGATCGGATTGGCCATGCCGAGATGCGGATTGCCGACTCGATCTTCATGCTCGCCGACGAATTCCCGGAGATGGACATTGTCGGGCCGAAGACGCGCGGCGGCGCAACGTCGAGCCTGCTCATCTACACCGACGACGTGGATGCGCTGTTCGCCCGGGCGCTGGCCGCCGGCGCAACCGAGGAACGCGCACCCGTTGATGAATTTTGGGGCGACCGGCGCGGAACGATCGTCGATCCGTTCGGCCACCGCTGGTCGCTCGCGACCCATATCGAAGACGTGAGCGAGGCGGAAATGCAGCGCCGCATGGCGATGATGATGGGGCAGGCGGACTCGTAGGCCTGAACGGGCGACGCCGTGATCGGCAGCGTGGAGGATTTGCGGCTCGCACCAACCTGGGCAAAGAAAAAGGTGGAAGCGCGGTGCGCTTCCACCTTGTGGGCTGAGGTTCCGGCCGTTGAACGGCCGCCGCGACGCCCCGTTCGGAGCGGCCGCAAACCGTCGGTTAGGCCTTGCAGCTCTGGCTGCCCTTGCCGGGGGCGGTGAGCGTGACTTCCTTGGCGTTGTCGGACACCGACCAGCCTTCGCCGGTATAAGGGGGCTTGCCGCCTTCGGTGTTGAGCACGGTCGGAGCGCCGTCCTTCTCGGTGCGCGCGCGGGCGGTGTTGTTGGTGTAGAAGTCGACGTAGACGAGGCTGTTGTCCTTGCAGCGGAACGTGCGGCTGGCCTGGATCATCGGCGGCGCTTCGACCGGCGGCGCATTCTTCAGCGCTTCGGCCTGCGGATCGGCCGGCCCCGAGACGATCGTCTCCGGCTCGCTGTTGCACGCACCAAGCGTCAGGAATGCCGCGCAGGACACGGCGGCGAGGAAGGGGGTCTTGTTCATAGGTTTTTCTTCGCCACCTTATTCGGGTGCGTCAAGGTGAATTTGCAACGGCTTCGAGGCAGTATGAAAGCGAAGCGTCCAAGGTTCGGACAATTACGAGCCCGTACCGATACGACTTGCGATTGGTGTCGTTTTCCCTACCCTAAAAGGTCGCGAAGGTGAAGAACGGAGCCCAAATGCAGCGTGTCCGGATCGGACTGACGGGACTGGCCTTCGTGTTCGTCCTCGTGCTGCTCGGCGCGGTGTTCACCCGGCCAACCGCCGAAGAGCCGATCACGGCCAACAATCTCGAGCTGAACGCCGCCGCAGCTGCGCAGGGCGGCACCGGCAACGAAGCGGAGCCGACCGAGCCTCTGGCTGAACTCGGCGTCGCGCCCGGCAATGCGGATTCGAACAAGGCGGGAGCGGTTGCGCCGGCCGACAAGCGCTGACGCGGCCCGCTTGTGCGTCGTCTTCGGCCTTGCGGCCGGGCTGGCGCTGGTCGAGCTGCTCTTCGGAATCCTCCAACATTATCCGCAGGCGGCGCCGAGGGCCGAAGCGCTCGACGTCCTTGCCGTCCGGCCCTGGCTGCTCGTGCCGCTTGCGCTTGCCGCAGCCCGCCTGTCGCTGCCGTGGCGGATCGGCGGCTATTCCGCCTTCCTGCTGATCGCCGGACTGACGGAGAGTCTCTACGTCGTCCGAATGGGCAATCCGGATCCGTGGCCCGAAATGGTGCGCGGCTGGACCGCCGCGATCCTGCTCCTGGCGGCCGTCGACCTCGCCCTGCACCTCGCCCGCCGCACTCGCACCGGATGGGCCCCGATCGCACTCGGCGCGGCGATTCTGCTGCTGTTCGCGTTTCCGCCCGCGCTGGCGCCGTATCGTGCCATCGTCCTGGGCGGGGCGGCCGACCGGCCGGCGCAGACCCAACCTGATCTGCTCCTGATGACGGCGCTGCCGATCGTCTGGGGGGAGGGGGGCGCGTTCGATCCGCGATCGCAGCCTGCGCTCGCCTATCGTGCCTTGCAGGAGGAGTTCGCGATCCGGCCGATCGACTCGCTCGATGCTCGAACCCTGCGCGGAGCCGGGCTTCTGCTCCTCGCGCAGCCACGCTGGCTCGCGCCGGCGGAGCTGGTCGCGGTCGACGACTGGGTGCGGGCCGGCGGACGCATCCTGATCCTCACCGATCCGCAGCTGATATGGCCCACCGGTCTCCCGCTCGGCGACATCCGCCGTCCGCCGCCGGTAGGGCTGCTCAAGCCGCTGCTTGATCATTGGGGCGTGGCGCTCGACGGGCCCCAGGCGGGGGAGGTCGTCGTCGTCGACTCCGGTCGCCGCCTGGTTCTCGATCGCCCCGGCCGCTTCGCTGCGACTGGGGAGTCGTGCCGGGTGCTCGGTTCCTGGCGGGCGGAATGCCGATTGGGTGCAGGCCGGGCGACGCTGATCGCCGACGCCGATCTGCTCCGCGACGATCTCTGGGCCGCGGCCGGGGCCGATGGCGGTGCCATGCACCGGCGGCTGGCCGACAATCCCCTCGCCGTCGCCGATCTGCTGGACAGGCTTTCCGGCATCGATCGAGGCCGGGTTCGCGCGCCGGTCCACTGGGCAAACCCGACGATGTCGCCGCGCCGCGCACTTATCCTCGCAATTCTGCCTCTCCTCGCCGTGCTTGCGGTCGCTCTCGCCGCGTCCGGCTTGCTCCACCGCGGCCGCAGCGCCTAGCCACAGACTTATCCACAGCTTTACCAAATGAGGGACATGACGTAATCGAGCCGGAACAAACCACGAATCTCTACTGGTTTCCCTCTGTAGGGCATGAAATCCCCAAAAAAGGCATGAAATCCCCTTCCCTCGGGGGGGCGGGAATGTTATCCACTGTGCTCTAAAGTTTCGGGGCACTTCTCTGGTCGGCCGGCGGGCACGCGGAGCGCATGTATGCGCTTCCGCGGACAGGGGAGGTCCGCGTTTGTGGAGCGGGGCGCAAAAAAGGCGTGGAGATCGACGACTTCTTCCAGGGAAGCGCGCTCAACGCGGTGGATGCCAAGGGGCGTCTCTCCGTTCCCGCCTTTGTCCGCTCCGTCATCGAGCGCGGCTCCGACGCCCGTGCCGTCGTCATCGGTGCTCATGAAATCTCGCCGTGCCTGACGGCCTATGGCCGAAACTACGCCCGCAACCTGTACCGCGAGATGGAACGCCGCCGCCTGGCCGAAGAGGAGCGCGGCGGAACCCTCCAGGATCATTATGCCCGTGCCCGCCGCACGTTCGGCATGACCGAAGACGTTCCCTACGACACCAGCGGCCGCATCATCCTGCCCCCGATGATGCGGCGCAAAGGCGGGATCGAGGATCTTGCTTTGTTCGTCGGCGTCGGTGGAACGGTCGAGATCTGGAACCCGCGCGTCGCACTCGAGCAGGGCGATGCCGACCTGCGCGACATCGCCGCCTGGCGCCTCGAGGAAAAGGGGATCACGCCGTGAGCCCGGACACTGCCGCCCCGCATGTCCCGGTCCTGCTCGCGGAGGTGATCGCCGGTCTCGCCGTGCAAGAGGGCGAGACCCATGTCGACGGTACCTTCGGGGCCGGCGGCTATACGCGTGCCATCCTGGATAAAGGGGCCGCCCATGTCTTCGCCTTCGATCGCGATCCCGATGCGATCCGTGAAGGCGAAGGTCTGGCGGCTGCTTGCGGGGGGCGCCTGACGCTGGTGCCGGAGCGTTTTTCCCGGATGCGTCAGGCGCTTGCCGCCCGCGATGTCGAGGCGGTCGACGGCGTGACGCTGGATATCGGCGTGTCCTCGATGCAGCTCGATCGCGCCGAGCGCGGCTTCTCCTTTCAGTCCGACGGTCCGCTCGACATGCGCATGGAGCAGGATGGGGAAAGCGCCGCCGATTTTCTCAACAGCGCGCCCGAAGAGGCGATCGCCGATGTCCTCTACCGCTACGGCGAAGAACCCAAGTCGCGGCGGATCGCCCGCGCGATCGTCGCTGCGCGTCCGCTTGGGAGGACTACGGAGCTGGCTGAAATCGTGCGGAAATCTTGCGGGTGGCATCAGGGCATGAAGAAAGACCCTGCGACCCGCACCTTTCAGGCGGTTCGCATCCATCTGAACGAAGAGTTGAAGGAGTTGGAGGATGGCCTCGAGGCGGCCGAGCAAATGCTGAAACCCGGCGGACGCCTCGCTGTCGTGACCTTCCACAGTCTTGAGGATCGCGTGGTGAAGCGCTTCTTCAAGGAACGCAGCGGTGCAACGCCTGCCGGCTCACGGCATCTCCCCGAGCAGGTTTCGGGGCGGAAGGCGCCGAGTTTCGAGGCTGTGGCCAAGCCGGCGCGCGCCGGCGAGGCCGAACTGGCCGTCAATCCCCGCGCGCGTTCGGCCACCCTCCGGGTCGCGCGCCGCACCGCCGCTCCCGCCTGGAGCGGCCCGCATGAATCGCCGAGAACCGGCCAAGAAGGTATGCCCGCATGATCGTCAGGGGTTTCAAATCGGTGATCTGGGTCGCCACCGTCGGCGGCGCGGCCCTGTCCTGCTACATGGTGTCCCTGCAGGTCGCGACCGAGCGGGCCGATCTGGCCAAGGTGGAGCGGCAGATCGTCGCCGCCAAGCGGGATATCCGGTCGCTGCAGACGGAGCTCGGCACACGCGGACGCCTGTCGCAGCTCGAGCAGTGGAATGCCGAGGTGCTCGCGCTGTCCGCGCCGTCCTCGGCCCAGTTCCTGCAGGACGAAGTGAAGCTCGCCCGCTTCGAGAAGAAGGATCCCTCCTTCGAGGAGCGTAGCGCCGAGGTGCGGATGGCCGCCCTCAGCACCGGAGACGAAATCCCCGCGGTGGCCGCGCAGCCCCGCGTCGTCCGCGCGGTCGCGCCGAACGCGGCGCCGGGCATGCCCGCCGTGCACCAGGCCAGCTACACGCCGCGGACGGCAAGCCTGCAGACGCTTGCCGCCACGCCCAAGGCGGACGCGAAGCCGCAGCCCCATTCGAAACCGGCCGTCACGGCGAAGGCGGAAGCCGACGCGCCGAAGCCTGCTGACGTCAAGGCGCCGGCGAGGGCCGAGGCGAAGTCCGTCGTCAAGGCCGCCGATGCCAAGCCTGCACCGAAGGCGCCCGCCAAGGCGGCGCCGGCGCCCGCCAAGCTTGCCGCCGTCAAGGCCGATGCGAAACCGGGCGCCAAGCCGGCGGCGAAGGTGCCCGTCCTTGCCAAAGCCGACACCAAGGCGCCGGTGAAGCCCGCGGCGGAGAAGCCGCGCCCGTCGCGTCTCGACGGCAAGCTGACCGCCGAGATCCGTTCCGGCACCCACAAGGGCCAGGGGAGCGGCGGCAACTGATGGCGACGCTCGCAGCCGAAGTCGCGAAGTTCGGAGGGGCACCCGGTCGCCCCCAGGGCCTTGCGATCACCTATCAGAGGCTGATGCTGGTGATGCTGGTCTTTGCCGGCGTCACCTTGATGATCGTCGGGCGCCTGCTGTTCCTGCAGGTCTTCACCGATCGTGCAGGTTCGGCCCAGGCGATCAACCCGCTAGTGCCGCCGCGCGCCGATATCGTCGACCGCAACGGCGTGCCGCTGGCACGGACGATCGACGCCTGGTCGATCGCGATTCATCCCAACCGACTGATCAGCAATCCGTCCGAGCTTGCGCAGAAGCTCGCCGAGCTGATGCCCGAGAAGAGCGCCGCCGAGTACAAGGCGCTGCTGTCGTCGGGCAAGACCTTCGTCTACCTCAGCCGCCGGGCCGTGCCCGAGCTCGTCGCTGCGGTGAATGCCCTCGGAGAGCCGGCGATCGCGTTCGATCGGGAGCCGGAGCGTCTCTATCCGCAGACCGCGATGGCCGGGCACATCCTCGGCTGGACCGATCTCGAGGGCCACGGCGTGACCGGCATGGAAAAGGTGCTCGAAGGGCGCCTGACCGATCCGGCGACGCGCGCCGATCCGGTCTCGCTGTCGATCGACAGCCGCGTCCAGGCCGCGATGGAGAGCGAGCTTGGCGCGGCAGTGCTCAAGCACAGCGCGGAAGGCGGCACCGGGATCGTCCTCGACGTTCGTACCGGCGAAATCGTTGCGATGGCGTCGATGCCGACCTTCAATCCCAACGCCGCCGGCAAGTCCGATCCGAATGCGCTTTTCAATCGCGCGACGATGGGCGTCTACGAGCTCGGCTCCACCTTCAAGCCGATCACCGTCGCCGCGGCGATCGAGGCCGGCGTGATCAAGTCGGTGACGCAGCGTTATCCGTCGGGTGCGCCGGTCCAGATCGGCCGCTTCCGGATCAAGGACGATCACCCGATCGCCGGAAGCGCCAATATCGTCGAGACGCTCGTTCATTCGTCGAACATCGTCACCGCACAGATCGCCGATCAGATGGGCGTCCAGCGGATGCAGGCGGCGTTCCGTGCGCTCAGCTTCCACGAGCCGGCTTATGTCGAAATCGACAAGGGGCGGCCGCTCTTCCCGCGCGACTGGAGCCGCGCGACGGTGCTCACCAGCGGCTTCGGGCACGGCGTTGCAGTGTCGCCGCTGCATCTCGCCAGCGCGTATGCGGCGCTGGTCAATGGCGGTGTGTGGCGCCCGGCGACCCTGATGAAGGTGTCGAAGCCGAGCGCAGGCCGCCGCGTCTATTCGGAACAGACCAGCCTGACGATGCGCAAGCTGCTGCGCATGATCGTCCTCGCCGGCACCGGCCGCAAGGGCGAAGCGCCCGGCTACCGGGTCGGCGGCAAGACCGGCACGGCCGAAAAGACCGCGTCCGGCGGATACTCGCGAAAAGTGAACATCTCGACGTTCGCCGCCGTCTTCCCCATGGACAGCCCGCGCTACGTGGTGATTGCGATGCTCGATGCTCCCAAAGCCACCGCCGACACATTCGGATTCACCACGGCCGCCTGGACCGCCGCGCCGGTGGTGTCGAAGGTGATCTCGCGCACCGCTCCGCTGCTCGGGATCACTCCCGACGATACGCGTGATCTCGACGTCTCCGACATGATGGCCATGGTCGCAAAGAAGGAAAAATGATGCTGTTGGGTGCGCTGACCGGAACCGGTGACGAGACACGCGTCACCGGCTTCGCGATCGATCACCGCAAGATCGCCCCCGGCACCGTCTTCGGCGCCTTCCGCGGCTCGACCTTCAACGGCGAAGACTTCATTCCCCAGGCGATTGCCTCCGGTGCGGTCGCGGTGGTGGCACGGCCGGAGGTGGAGATCGAAGGCGCAGTGCATGTCGCCGCGGAGGATCCGCGACGCGCCTTCGCGCAGCTTGCGGCCAGATTCTTCGCGCCGTTTCCGGAAACGGTGGTCGCGGTCACCGGCACCAACGGCAAGACGTCCAACGTCGAACTGACTCGCCAGCTCTGGCGGATGCGCGGGCACCATGCCGCCTCGATCGGCACGCTCGGCGTCACCACCGCAGACGATCAGGTCACGACGGGCCTCACCACGCCCGACATCGTCACCTTTCTTTCGAACATGGCCGGGCTCGCCCGCGAAGGGGTTACCCACGCCGCGTTCGAAGCCTCCAGCCACGGGCTCTCCCAATATCGCACCGAGGGGCTGCCGGTCCGCGCGGCCGCCTTCACCAACTTCACCCGCGACCATCTCGATTATCACGGGACGATGGAGGCCTATTTCGAGGCCAAGATGCGGCTGTTCACCGAGGTCGTCGAGCCCGACGGCACCGCGATCGTGTGGATGGACGATCCCAAATCGGCCGAGGTGGTTCGCCGCTGCCGCGAGCGTGGCATCCGCCTGATCACCGTCGGCGCGACCGGCGAGACGCTGCGTCTCATCGAACGCACGCCGTCGCAGCTCGGCCAGATCCTGATCCTCGAAGCGGAGGGGCAGCGCCACACGGTCAATCTGCCGCTGATCGGTGCCTATCAGGCGGCCAACGCGCTGACCGCGGCCGGCCTGGTGCTCGCCACCGGCGGCGATCTTGCCCAGACCCTGGCCAATCTCGCGCGGGTCCAGCCGGTTCGCGGCCGCCTCGAGCGGGCCGTGATCAGCCGCGCCGGCGCCCCCGTCTATGTCGATTACGCCCATACGCCCGACGCGATCGAAGCCGCGATCGCTGCGCTTCGCCCCCATGCCAAGGGCCGCCTGATCATCGTCTTCGGCGCCGGCGGCGACCGCGACGTCGGCAAGCGTTCGCAAATGGGTGCGACGGCAGCGCGCCTCGCCGATCTCGTCATCGTCACCGACGACAATCCGCGCAGCGAGGATCCGGCCGCGATCCGCCGCAACGTGCTCGAAGGGGCGCCGCATGCGCGCGAGATCGGCGGCCGCCGCGCCGCCATCGCCGCCGCCATCGCCGAAGCGGGCGCCGGCGACATCGTGCTGCTCGCCGGCAAGGGGCACGAACAGGGGCAGATCGTCGGCGATCAGGTGCTTCCGTTCGACGACGTTCAGGTCGCACGGGAGTGCGCGGCATGACGGAAGCGCTATGGACCGCCGACGAGATTGCTGCCGCGACATCCGGCACCGCCACGGGTGATTTCGCCGCATCCGGAGTTGCCTTCGATTCGCGCGAAGTCGCGCCCGGCCACCTCTTCCTGGCGCTCAAGGGCGAGGCGACCGACGGACATCTGTTTCTCGACAGGGCGTTTGCCGCGGGGGCGGCCGGCGCGGTCGTGTCGCAGCCGATCGAGCAACCGCACGTGCTCGTCGCCGACACGACCGCCGCCCTGAACGATCTCGGCCGGGCCAGCCGCGCCCGCAGCGCTGCCCGAATCTGCGGCGTCACTGGCTCGGTCGGGAAAACGGGGACCAAGGAGGCGCTGTTCGCGGCGCTCGACCGGTCGGCGCCGGGAGAGGCGCACCGTTCGGTGAAAAGCTACAACAATCACACCGGCGTGCCGCTGTCGCTGGCCCGGATGCCGCGCGAGGCGCGCTTCGGCGTGTTCGAGATGGGCATGAACCATGCCGGCGAGCTCGCCGCCCTGACCCGGCTCGTCCGTCCCCACGTCGCGATCGTCACGGCGATCGCGCCCGCGCACCGAGAATTCTTCGCTTCGGACGAAGAGATCGCCGACGCGAAGGGCGAGATCTTCCAGGGATTGGAAGAGGGCGGCGTCGCCCTCGTCCCGTTCGACAGCGCGCATCGCGACCGGCTGATCGCCGCCGCGCGCCCGCATGCGGCGCGAATCCTGACCTTCGGCTTCGGTGACGGCGCCGACATCCGCGCCAAGGATGTGGTCGGCGCCCCCGGCGGCGGTTCGCTCGTCACCGCGATGCTGCCCGATGCGTCGCTGACCTTCACCATCGCCCAGCATGGCGAACATTGGGTGTCGAACGCCCTCGCCGTGCTCGGCGCCGTCGAGGCCCTCGGCGGCGACCTCGCCGCCGCCGGCCTTGCCTTTGCCGACATGCCGGGCTTGAAGGGCCGGGGCGAGCGCCACCGGGTCGCCGCGATCGGCGGCGAGGCGCTGCTGATCGATGAAAGCTACAATGCCAATCCGGTGTCGATGGCCGCAACGCTGAAGACGTTCGGTGCCGAAAAGGTCTCGGGCCGGCGGATCGCCGTCCTCGGCGCGATGCGGGAGCTCGGCGCCTCGAGCGAGGACTTCCACGTCGCTTTGGCCGAGCCGATCGTGGCGGCCAAGGTCGATCTCGCGATCCTCGTAGGTCCTGAAATGGCGCCGCTGGCAAAAGCACTTGGCCGGCAGATCAAAATGGCGCATGTGCCCGACGCCGCGTCGGCCATCGAGCTCGTTCAGGACGAGTTCGGGCCGGGTGACGCGATACTCGTCAAGGGCTCCAACTCGATCGGACTCGCCACGCTCGTCGAAGCGCTGGCGAGCGGGAAACGCTAATGCTCTACTGGATCGCCGAACAGCTTGGCTTTCCCGGGGTTCTGAACCTCATCCGCTATATCAGCTTCCGCGCGGGCGCCGCCACGGCGACCGCCTTGCTGATCGGCCTGATCATAGGGCCGAAATTCATCGGCTGGCTGCGCGTGCGCCAGGGCAAGGGGCAGCCGATCCGCACCGACGGACCGGAATCGCATCTCGCCAAGCGCGGCACGCCCACCATGGGCGGGCTGATGATCCTGACCTCGCTGACCTCGACGATGCTGCTGTGGATGGATTTTTCCAACCGCTATCTGTGGGCCTGCCTGTTCATCACCGTCGGCTTCGGGCTGATCGGCTTCCTCGACGATTACGACAAGGTCACCAAGCGCAGCCACAAGGGCGTGTCCGCAAAGGTGCGCCTGCTCGCCGAATTCGTCGTTGCGGGCATCGGCTGCGGGATCATCACCTGGGGCGTCGGCACCGAGCTCTACATTCCCTTTTACAACGGCCCGGTGATCGATCTCGGGCCCTTCTACGTCGTCTTCGCGGCGTTCGTGGTGGTTGCCTTCGGCAATGCGGTGAATCTCACCGACGGGCTTGATGGCCTTGCGACGATGCCGGTCATCATCGCCAGCCTCGCCTTCCTGCTCATCTCCTATCTGGTCGGCCACGCAATCTATTCGGCCTATCTCGGCATTCCGTTCGTGCAGGGCGCCGGCCATCTCACCATCCTCTGCTCGGCGATGGTCGGGGCGGGCCTCGCCTTCCTGTGGTTCAACGCGCCGCCGGCCGCCGTCTTCATGGGCGACACCGGCAGCCTCGCGCTCGGCGGCGCGCTCGGTGCGATCGCCGTCTGCACCCAGCATGAAATCGTGCTCGGCATCATTGGCGGCCTGTTCGTGGTCGAGGCGATGAGCGTGATCATCCAGGTCTTCTTCTACAAGCGCACCGGCAAGCGGGTGTTCAAGATGGCGCCGATCCACCACCATTTCGAACAGATGGGCTGGTCCGAGCCGACCGTCGTCATCCGATTTTGGATCATCAGCTTCGTCCTCGCCCTTGCCGGCCTGTCGACCCTGAAGCTCCGATGATCACCAGCGAGGCCTTTGCGGGCAAATCCTATGCCGTCTACGGCCTCGCCCGCTCGGGACGTGCGACCGTCGATGCCCTGCTCGCCAGCGGCGCCCAGGTCATGGCGTGGGACGAGAAGCCGGAGGCGCGGGAGATCGCGGCGGGCGCGCGGATCGCGGATCCGCTGGTCACCGCGCTTTACGGCTATTCCGGGATCGTCGTCTCGCCGGGCGTTCCGATCAACCGTCATCCGATCGCCGAGCGCTCCCGGCGCGCCGCAGTGCCGCTGGTCGGCGACATCGAATTGTTCGCGAAGGCGCGGGCAGGGCTCCCGCCGCACAAGGTGGTCGGCATCACCGGCACCAACGGCAAGTCGACCACGACCGCCCTGATCCATCACATCGTCGTCAGCGCCGGGCTTCCGGCGATGCTCGGCGGCAATATCGGGCTGCCGATCCTCGGTCAGGATCCGCTTCCCGGAGGTGGGGTCTATGTCCTCGAGCTCTCCTCCTATCAGATCGATCTGACCCACAGCCTCGACTGCGACGTCGCGATCCTGCTGAACATCACGCCGGACCATCTCGATCGCTACGACGGCATGGACGATTATGCCGCGTCGAAGGCGCGGCTGTTCGCCATGCAGACTCCCGAACACGCCGCGATCCTCGCCACGGAAGACGATTATACGCGGGCGATTGCCGGGCAGCTCGAGGGCCGCAAGATCCTCGTGTCGTCGGCCGACGTGAAGGACCAGTCGCTCTGGCCGGCACTGCAGGGGCCCCACAATGCCCAGAACGTGGCGGTCGCGGTGGCGGCGGCGCGGGAGCTCGGCATCGCCGACGACGTCATTGCGCGTGCGCTCGAAACCTATCCGGGCCTTCCCCACCGGATGGAGCGTGTCGCGGAAAAAGGGGGCATCCTGTTCGTCAACGATTCCAAGGCGACCAACCCGACATCCACCGCGCCGGCGCTCGGCGCCTATCCGGCAATCCACTGGATCCTCGGCGGCCTGCCCAAGTCCGACGATCTCGACGCCTGCCTGCCCTATCTCGATCATGTCCGCGCCGCCTACGCAATTGGCGACGCCGCGGACCAATTCGTTAAAATATTGTCTACAAAGGGTAAAAAGGTCGAGAACAGTGGCACGCTGGAACGTGCCGTTGCCAGCGCCGCGCAGCAGGCGGAGCCTGGAGAGGTCGTTCTCCTCTCTCCGGCCTGCGCGTCGTTCGATCAGTTCAAGGATTATGAGGCGCGGGGGGCAGCGTTCCGCGCGGCCGTGGAGGCACTGGCATGAGCGTGATGGGGCAAATCAAGGACAGGACGGCCAACCGGCTCGGCCGCTCCGACCGCAGTGCCGTCGGCCGCTGGTTCTGGGAGATCGACCGCATCCTGCTGTTCTTCGTGACCGTGCTGATCGCGATCGGCCTGATCGCCGTCGCCGCCGCGTCGCCGGCCGCCGGCCAGCGTTATTCGGGCGGCAGCGTCAGCTTCACCCCACTCCATTATTTCTATCGTCAGCTGGTCTGGATCGTGCTCGCGCTGCCGGTGATGATCGGAGTCTCGATGCTGCCCCGCGCCAAGGCGCGGCGCCTGTGCCTGATCGGCGCCGCCTTCTTCACCTTCCTGCTCTTCCTGGTCCCGATCATCGGCGCCGAGGTGAACGGCGCCCGCCGCTGGATCGGCATGGGATTCACCCAGTTCCAGCCGTCCGAATTCCTGAAGCCGCTCTATATCGTCTCGATCGCATGGCTGCTGTCGCTCAAGAACCAGGATGCCAGCCTGCCGATCGTCCCGCTCACCGGGATCATCACTGCGCTGATCGCCCTTTTGCTGATGCAGCAACCCAATTTCGGCGAGACGATCATCTTCGTCGCGGCCTGGGTGATGCTGCTCACCCTGTCCGGCGCGCCGCTGCGCTTCCTCGTCTTTCTCGGTGTCGCCGGCCTCGTCGGGATCGTGCTCGCTTACTTCTTCTACCCGGTGGCGACGATCCGCATCGACGCCTTCCTGTTCTCGGGCGCCGAGCACGACACCTATCAGACCGACAGCGCGCTCCGCACCCTCACCGCAGGCGGCCTGTTCGGCGCCGGGCCGGGCGCGGGCATGCGCAAGTTCCAGCTGCCCGAGCCGCATACCGACTACATCTTCTCGGTGATCGGCGAGGAATTCGGGATCATCGCCTGCCTGGCGATCGCGGTCATCTATCTGGTCATCGTCGCCCGCGTGCTGATCCGCCTGCTGCACGAGGAGGACCAGTTCGTCGTCCTTGCTGCCGCCGGCCTCGTCACCCAGTTCGGCCTGCAGGCGCTGATCAACATGGCGGTCAACGTTCAGCTCGCACCGTCGAAGGGCATGACCCTGCCGTTCATTTCCTACGGCGGTTCCTCGATGGTCGCGCTGTCGATCGGGATGGGGCTATTGCTCGCCTTCACGCGACGAAATCCCTATCTCCACCGCTCGCCCTATGTGGTGCGATGGAGCGGACGATGACCTTCTCACGCCATTACGTTCTGGCCGCCGGCGGTACCGGCGGCCACATGATTCCGGCGCACGCGCTGGCCGAGGAGCTGATCCGCCGCGGCCACCGGGTCGCGCTGGTCACCGACGATCGCGGTGCCCGCATTCCCGGCCTGTTCGACGGCGTCCAGGTCCACATCCTTCCCGCCGGGCGCCTCAGCGGCGGCCCGATCGGCTGGCTCAAGGCCGTGCGCAAGATCTTCCTCGGCCGCGCAATGGCGTTGCGCCTGTACGAGACCTTCCGGCCGTCGGCGGTGATCGGCTTCGGCGGCTATCCGGCCCTCCCGGCGTTGATGGCTGCCCAGCGAGATCGGATCCCGACCCTGGTCCACGAGCAGAATGCGGTGCTCGGACGGGTCAACCGGCTCGTCGCCGGCAAGGTCGACGCGATCGCCACGGCGTATCCGAATGTCGATCGGCTGGCCAAGGGCCATCAGGACAAGGTCCACCTGGTCGGCAATCCGGTCCGCGACGAAGTGCTGGCGCTGCGCGAGCAGCCTTATCCGGAGCTTGCCGAGGACGGCATCTTCCGGGTTCTCGTCACCGGGGGCAGCCAGGGCGCGTCGATCCTAAGCCGGGTCGTGCCCGAAGGGCTCGGCATGCTGCCCGAGCATTTCCGCCGCCGCCTGCAGGTGACGCAGCAATGCCGCGCCGAGGATATCGAGCAGGTGCGCGCCCGCTATGCCAGCCTCGGTATTCCCGCGGATCTCGCCACCTACATCACCGACATGCCGGACAAGCTGGCCTGGTCGCACCTGATCATCGCCCGCGCCGGCGCGTCGACCATTGCCGAGCTCACCGCCGCTGGTCGCCCGGCAATCCTGGTGCCGCTGCCCAGCGCCACCGACGATCACCAGACCGCCAATGCCCGCGAAATGGCGAAGGCCGGCGGCGCACGGATGATCGCTCAGAAGAGCTTCACTCCAATCGAACTCGCCAAGCAGATGCAGAAACTCGGCCTCGAGCCGGATGCGCTCGCCAACGCGGCCGCGCGCGCCCGCTCGGTCGGCCGACCCAATGCCGCGGGCGATCTCGCGGATTTGGTCGAGCGCACCGGTCGCGATCTCGGCACCGATCCTCTCCTTGCCAACGAGGCTGTCCTGACTCCCATCCCCAACGGTGCCTACGCATGAGAGGCGTCGGGACCGACATCGGCACCATCCACTTCGTCGGGATCGGCGGCATCGGCATGTCCGGCATCGCCGAGGTGATGCACATTCTCGGCTACAAGGTGCAGGGATCGGACGTCGCCGAAGGCTATGTCGTCGAAGGGCTGCGCAAGGCCGGAATTCCGGTAACGATCGGTCAGCATGCCGACAATCTCGGCGACGCCGCGGTGGTCGTCGTTTCGACCGCGATCCGCAAGGACAATCCCGAGCTCGTCTGCGCCTACGAACGGCGCATCCCGGTCGTCCGCCGCGCCGAGATGCTCGCCGAGCTGATGCGCCTCAAGCTCACCGTTGCCGTCGCCGGCACCCACGGCAAGACGACCACCACGTCGATGGTGGCGAGCCTGCTCGACGCGGGCGGAATCGATCCGACGGTGATCAACGGCGGCATCATAAATGCCTACGGCTCGAATGCGCGGCTCGGCAGCTCGGACTGGATGGTGGTCGAGGCCGATGAGAGCGACGGCAGCTTTTTGCGGCTCGACGGCACCATCGCGGTGGTCACCAACATCGATCCCGAGCATCTCGATCATTATGGCAGCTTCGACAAGGTCAAGGACGCCTTCGTCGAGTTCGTCGAGAACGTGCCTTTCTATGGCGCCGCTCTGCTCTGCGTCGATCATCCGGAAGTGCAGACGATCATGCCGCGCCTCCGCGACCGGCGGGTCGTGCCATACGGCTTCGCGGCCCAGGCGGACGTGCGCGGCGAGAATGTCCGGCCGGTCGCCGGCGGCAACGTCTTCGACGTTTCCATCCGCGATCGCGGCGGCGAGGTTCGCACCATCCGCGACATCGAACTGCCGATGCCCGGCCGCCACAATGTCCAGAATGCGCTTGCGGCGATCGGCGTCGCGGCCGAGCTCGGCATTCCCGACGAAACGATTGCCCGCGGTTTCGCCAAGTTTCACGGCGTCAAGCGCCGCTTCACCAAGGTCGGAGAGATCGAAGGCGCGACGATCATCGACGATTACGGCCATCATCCGGTGGAGATCCGGGCGGTGCTCGCCGCCGCTCGCGAAGGCGCGCAGGGGCGGGTGATCGCGGTCGTCCAGCCGCACCGCTTCACCCGGCTGCAGAATCTGATGGAGGAGTTCCGCACCGCGTTCAACGATGCGGACGTCGTCTATGTGACCCCGGTCTACGCCGCCGGCGAGGAGCCGATCGAGGGCGTCGACGCGGAAGCGCTGGTCGAGGGTCTGAAAGAGCGCGGCCACCGTTCGGTGAAGGCAGTCGCCGATCTCCAGGATCTCTGCCTGCAGCTTCGCGACATCGCCGCCGCCGGCGACATGGTGATCTGCCTGGGGGCCGGCGACATCACCAAATGGGCCGCCGCACTTGCCGACGGCATCGCCTGCGCGAGGCGCGACAAATGAGCGCCGAGACCCTCGACATGCCGGCGCTTGCCGGTGCGATCGAACCCGGCGGCTCGCTCGCCGATTTCATCTGGTTCCGCACGGGCGGGCCGGCCGAATGGCTGGTACGCCCGAAAGACGTCGACGATCTCGCCGCCTTCCTGCGGGCACTCGATCCGGCGGTGCCGGTGCTTCCCGTCGGCGTCGGCTCCAACCTGATCGTCCGCGACGGCGGCGTTCCCGGAGTCGTCGTGCGCCTGCCCAAGACCTTCGCCAAGGTCACGGTGGAGCCCGGCAACAGGGTCCGCGCCGGCGGCGGCGCGATGGGCATCACCGTCGCCTCCAAGGCGCGCGACGCCGGAATCGGCGGCCTCGAATTCCTCCGCGGTATCCCCGGAACCACCGGCGGCGCGGTGCGGATGAACGCCGGCGCTTATGGCCGCGACACCTCCGACATCCTGATCGAGGCGACGCTCGTCCTGCGTGACGGGCGGGTCGAGACCTGGGCGGCCGAGCGCCTCGGCTACACCTACCGCCACAGCGACGTGCCGGCCGGCGCGATCGTCGTCGAAGCCTTGTTCGAAGGCGTTCCAGGGGATTCGGCGGCGATCGGCGCGGAGATGGATCGGATCGCCGAGGAACGGGAAGCGAGTCAGCCGCTGCGCTCCCGCACCGGCGGCTCGACCTTCAAGAACCCGCCCGGCCGCAGGGCGTGGCAGCTGGTCGACGAGGCCGGCTGCCGCGGGCTCCGCATCGGCGATGCTCAAGTCTCTGAGAAGCACTGTAACTTTCTGCTCAATCTGGGAAGTGCGAGTGCCGCCGAGATCGAGGCGCTGGGCGAGGAGGTGCGCCGCCGCGTGCTCGCGCAGACCGGGGTGACCCTCGAATGGGAAATTCAACGCGTGGGAGTCGAAGCGTGACCGAGAAGCTGCACGTCGCAGTCCTGATGGGCGGCTGGTCCGCCGAGCGGCCGGTCTCGCTGATGAGCGGCGCCGGCGTCGCCGATGCGCTCGAAAGCCTCGGTCACCGCGTTACCCGTATCGACATGGGCAAGGATGTCGCGGCGAGGCTCGCCGAGGCGAAGCCGGACGTCGTCTTCAACGCCCTTCACGGCACGCCCGGGGAAGACGGGACCGTCCAGGGCATGATGGACCTGATGGGTCTGAGATACACCCATTCGGGGCTCGTCACCTCGGTGATCGCGATCGACAAGGAGCTTACCAAGCAGCAACTGGTGCCGAACGGCATCCGCATGCCCGGCGGCCATATCGTCGAGAGCGAAAGCCTGTTCGAGGGCGATCCGATGCCGCGGCCCTACGTCGTCAAGCCGGTCAACGAGGGCTCGTCGGTCGGCGTCGCGATCGTCACCGACAGCGGCAATTACGGCCAGCCGATCGCGCGCACCACGCCGGGCCCCTGGGCCGATTTCGACCGGCTGCTCGCCGAGCCGTTCATCAAGGGCCGGGAACTCACCGTTGCCGTGCTCGGCGAGGAGGCGCTCGCCGTTACCGAGCTGCTTCCGAAAACCGGATTCTACGATTTCGACGCAAAATATACCGACGGCCTCACCCAGCATGTCTGCCCGGCCGAAATCCCGGACGGTGTCCGTGACGCCGCGCTGGCGATGGCGCTCGAGGCGCATCGCCTGCTCGGCTGCAAGGGCTGCTCCCGTTCCGATTTCCGCTGGGACGAGGAACAGGGCGAAGCGGGCCTCTATCTGCTGGAGGTCAACACCCAGCCCGGAATGACCCCGCTCAGCCTCGTGCCCGAGCAGGCGAAATATCGCGGCATGTCCTATCCAACGCTGGTTCAGCGGATCGTCGACGAAGCCCTGGGCGCAGGAGGAATCGAGTGACGGCCAAGATCGCCCGCGGCGGCGCCGCACCCCGTCCTCGCGCCAAGGCCAAGCCCGCGCCGCGCGGCAAGAACGGCCGCAAGGCCGCCGCGCCGACGCCGCTTTCGGAGGCGGTGCGCCGGGTCAGCTGGTACATCCTGATCGGCATGGTGGTCGCGATCGTCATCGCCTTGCTGATGGTGTTCCGCATTCCCCACGTGATCGGGACCAGCGTCGGCGAGGCGGTCGGCGAAGCCGGGTTCGCGATGAAGCGGGTGGAGATCAAGGGCGCCCAGAAGGTGCCGCAACTCCAGATCTACAATATCGCCTTCGATCAGCCGACCACCGCGATGCCGCTGATCGACGTCGAGGCGACCCGCCAGCGCCTGCTCGGCTTCGGCTGGGTGCGCGACGCGCGCGTCTCGCGCCGCTTCCCCGACACGCTGGTCGTCGACATCGTCGAGCGCAAGCCCGCCGCGATCTGGCAGCACAATCAGCGTCTCGCCCTGATCGACATGGAAGGCGTCGTGCTGGAGCCGGTGCGGATGGACGCGATGCCCGATCTGCCGCTGGTGATCGGCCCCGCTGCCAATCTCCACGCCTCCGAACTCGGCCGGCTCGTCGATGCCGCGCCGCGGCTCCAGCCGATGATGGCCGGCGCCTCGTGGATCGGCGGCCGCCGCTGGGATATCCGCTTCCAGTCCGGCGAAATCCTGGCGCTCCCGGAAGGGGAGGAGGCCGGCAAGCGGGCGCTCGCCAATTTCGCGCGCATGGATCAGGCGACGCAGCTGCTCGGCCGCGGCTTCGTCCGGTTCGACATGCGTGTGCCCGGCAAGTTCATCGTTCGCGTGTCCAACGAGCCGGGCAGCAGCGTGCCCTCGATCGCGCCCGAAACCCCGCCCAAGGATGCGCCTGCCGAAACGCCGGGGACACCCGGCATCGATCCGGCGCAGACCATCTGATGAAACGCCCCACGCCCACCCCCGGCCGCAGGCTGGTCACCGCCCTCGACGTCGGCTCGTCCAAGGTCTCCGCGCTCATCGCCGAGCCCGGCGAGGCCGGCGAGCTGCGCATCCTCGGCACCGGCCAGCGGCAGAGCCAGGGCGTGCGCCGCGGCTTCATCGCCGACATGGAGCGCACCGAGGTTGCGATCCGGGAAGCGGTCGAGCAGGCCGAGCGGATCGCCGCCACCAATATCGAGGACGTGTTCGTCGGCTTCTCCGCCGGAGGCCTCGTCAGCTCGGTGGCCTCCGTGGAGCTGCAGATCGGCGGCCGCCGCGTCGAGCCGCAGGACATCGATCAGTTGCTCGGCGTCGGCCGCCAGTCGATCGATGCCGAGGGGCGGATGATCCTCCATGCGCTGCCCGCGCTCTACACGCTGGATGGTCTGCAGGGGGTCAAGAAGCCGCTCGGCCTCCATGCCGATCGCCTCGCGGTCGACATCCACGTCATCGCCGCCGAACCATCGCCGGTCCGCAACCTCGATCTCTGCGTCCGCTCCGCCCATCTCGGCGTGCAGGCGATCGTCGCCTCGCCCGTCGCGGCCGGAAAGGCCTGCCTCAGCGAGGAGGAGCGCGAGCTCGGCGTCGCCCTGGTCGAGCTCGGTGCCGGTGTCACCAACGTCTCCGTCTTTGCCGGCGGAATGCTGGTTGGTTTGAAGTCGCTCGGCGTCGGGGGCATGGACATCACCGACGATATCGCCGCCGCGTTCGGCACCCGCCGGGTCGAGGCCGAGCGGATGAAATGCTTCTACGGCTCGGCAACGACCAGCCCACGCGACAATCACGACATGATCGAGCTGAAGCCGATCGCCGGATCGGAGGAGGGCACCGAAGCCTCGCGCATCACCCGTGCCCAGCTCAACTCGGTGATCCGGGCGCGGCTCGAGCATCTCACCAACGAGATTGCGGCGGCGCTTAAGGAACTCGGATTCGGCGGGCCGTTCGGCCGTCAGGTGGTGCTGACCGGCGGCGGCTCGGAGCTCAAGGGTATCGCCGATTACGCCCAAGGGGTACTCGGGCGCGCGGTCCGGATCGGCCGCCCGAACCTGCGCGGTCTGCCCGAAGCGCATTCCGGACCGGCCTTCACGACCCTCGTCGGGCTCGCCCAGTTCGCCGCCTCCGACGAACTCGATCTGCGTGCTGCGGTCTCGCCGGAGATGAATGTCCAGAAACAGAACAGCGGCGGTATCGTTCAGCGCTTGATTACTGCCTTCAGGAGCGGCTTTTGAGACTTGACGGCGCATTTCCACGACAAAAAGCGACTCGCAGCCGCTTTTTTGCTCGCACGCGAGAATCGCTTCGTGCAAAAGGAGTTAACAGTGTTTGCCCAGCTGAATTGTGCATAGGGGGAGAGAGCAAATGAGCATCGACTTCATTCGTCCCGAAGTGGATGAATTGCGGCCCCGGATCAGTGTGATCGGTGTCGGAGGCGCCGGCGGAAACGCCGTTGCCAACATGATCGCGAACGACGTCCAGGGCGTCGATTTCATCGTCGCGAACACGGACGCGCAGGCGCTCAACGCGTCGCCTGCCGATCACCGCATCCAGCTTGGTCTGCGCATCACGCAGGGCCTCGGCGCCGGTTCGCGGCCCGAGATCGGCAAGGCTGCCGCCGAAGAGGCGATCCAGGAGATCGAGGAAGCGCTCGAAGGCGCGCATATGTGCTTCATCGCGGCCGGCATGGGCGGCGGCACCGGCACCGGCGCTGCGCCGGTGATCGCCAAGGTCGCGCGCGACAAGGGCGTGCTGACCGTGGGCGTGGTCACCAAGCCGTTCAGCTTCGAAGGCAATCGCCGCGGCCGCTCGGCCGAGGCCGGGATCAACGAGCTCCAGCAGCATGTCGACACGCTGATCGTCATCCCCAACCAGAATCTGTTCCGCATCGCCAATCCGAACACGACCTTCAAGGAAGCGTTCGCGATGGCCGACGAAGTGCTCCAGCAGGGCGTCCGCGGGATCACCGACCTGATGGTCATGCCGGGCCTGATCAATCTCGACTTCGCCGACGTTCGCTCCGTGATGGGCGAGATGGGCAAGGCGATGATGGGCACCGGCGAGGCGTCGGGCGACAACCGTGCGATCGAGGCCGCGGAAAAGGCGATCGCCAATCCGCTGCTCGACGGCGTGTCGATGCGCGGCGCGCGCGGCGTGATCATCTCGATCACCGGCGGCGAGGACATGCGCCTGATGGAAGTCGACGAAGCGGCCAGCCACATCAAGGAACTGGTCGATCCGGACGCCAACATCATCTGGGGATCGGCGTTCAACACCGAGCTCGACGGCAAGATCCGTGTCTCGGTGGTCGCCACCGGAATAGAGGCAGAAGCCGTGACTCAGGCCCCGCCCCAGCCGGCCAAGGTCTTCGCCTTCCCGGGCGCGAGCCGCGCATCGGAAGCCAAGGCCGGCCAGGCCCCGGCGCCCGAGGCCCAGGCTGCGCCGGCCGCCGAAGCTGCCGCCGAGACCCAGGCCCAGGCGTCGTCGGTACCCGAGCTCGATCTCGGTGCCGCGCAGGCTGACGAGCTCAGTCTCGACACGCCGGCGCCCGATGGCGGCGACGAACTGCTGCTCGACAGCGGCGCGATGATCGACGGCGAAGATGGCGGCCAGAGCTTCATCGACGAGAATGTCGCGAGCGGCCCGGAAAGCCGCGCGCCGAGCGGTTCACGCAGCTGGATCACGGGCGAGGAGCCGCAGAATGCGACGCCGCGTCCGGCCCGCGGGAACACCGGCGGCGGAACCTTGTTCGAGCGGATGTCGAACATCGCGCGCGGTGCCGACAAGGCCCAGGTCGAGGAAGAGCCCGCGCCGCGCCTGCGCCGCGACCCGCTCGATATTCCCCGCTTCCTTGGGCGGCAGAATAACCAGTAAGCCGGCGCCCCGTCTGGGAAAAGGCAGGGAATCGGAACGACTTATCGGCGCCGCAGGCTTCGGCTTGCGGCGCCTTTTCCTGTAAGTCGAAAAAGTTCCACCGCTTCGTCGTTTTCGTCACCCGGCTCGACGCAGCGCGATTGCGCCGACGCGGGCAGTCGGTTTTAACCGCGGCATGACGAAATCGAAGACGATCCGCGCCCGGTTCGGCCTTGCCTTCCTGGGAGCGGGCGCGATGTTCGCCGCCGCCCCGGGATGGGCTCAGATCGGCGCCGGCATGCAGGAAAGCCCTGCCGTCGCGTTGTCGCGCAACCTGAACAGTCTCGCCGCCAATCCGCGCAGCCTCGCGCCGCTGATGGGCGCCGGCCGCGCCGCGCTCGAGCTCGGCGATGCCCAGGCTGCGCTGACCTTCTTCGGACGCGCCGAGGAGATTGCGCCGCAGGACGGCCGGATCAAGATGTGGATCGGCGCTGCGCTGACTCATTTGCAGCAGCCTCAGGGCGCCCACAAATTCTTCGCCCAGGCACAGGCCCTTGGCGTGCCGGAAGCCGATCTTGCCGGGGAGCGCGGTCTTGCCTTCGACATCGGCGGCGATCCCCGCAGCGCCCAGCGCGATTACCGCCTCGCCCTCCAGGGCAAGCGCGATCCTGAGATCACACGCCGCCTTGCTCTGTCGCTCGCGATCAGCGGCGAGCGTGATCCCGCGCTGCGCCTGCTCGACGAACAGCTCCGCCTGCGCGATCACGATGCCGAACGCACCCGCATCTTCATTCTCGCGCTGACCGGGGATGCCAACAACGCGGTCAGCGCCATTCAGGCTTCGATGCCCGGCGGCCGCGGCAGCGCGATGGCGCCCTTCCTCCAGCGCCTCGCCATCCTCAACCCCGCCGAGCGCGCCGCCGCCGTGCATCTCGGCATTTTCCCGCAATCGGGACGCAGCGCCGGACCCGTTCCCAACGTGTATGCGGCCCGTAATCCGACCCCGGCGCCGAACAATTATGCGGCCGCCAATCCGGTCCAGGCCGGCGCGCCGGATACGCGCCAGCCCAGCCTTGGTCCGGTCGTCACCACACGGCGCGAAGACAAGGTCCAGACGGCCAGCGTCGCACCGCCACGGCTGAGCGCGCCGGCGCCGACCACCGCGGCGCGGCCGCGCCAGGAGCGGCCGAGCTGGTCGTTTACTGCCCGCAACCTCGCGCAGATGCCGGCACCGAAGCCGGCGAGCAGCGTGCCGCAACGCAGCGCCCCGCTTTCCGGCGACCTCGCCCCAGCCGTTCGCATCGCGTCCAATGCGCCCCAATCGGCTGCGCCCCAATCGGCTGCGCCCCAGTCGGCTGCGCCTCAGGCTGTTGCGCCGGCCGCCGCACCGCCTTCGACGTTCGCGGCGACCACGCCGCAGCCGCGCGGGCCCATGCCCAGTCAATTTGCCGCCGCGCTGCCCCCGAGCCCTCAGATTGGGGTTGCGGCCCAGCCCGTACCGACCCCGTTTGCGTCCGCGCTCCCCTCCAGCGTACCGTCCGCAACGCAGCCTGTTCCGTCGAATCCGGTCGCGGTGCAGCCGATGCTCTCGACGGGCGCACCGTCTCCGCACGGCGCGCAGCGGCCCGTCCAGGCGCCGGCTTCGCAGCCCGGATCAACGCAGATCGCCTCGTCTAGCGTTCAGCCGCCGCTTTCGTCGAGCACCGTGACGGCCCCGGCATCACAGCCCCCGATCCAGACAGCCGCGCGCGACGCGGCGCCGACGCCCGGCTTCTCGATCCTTCAGCCGGCCGCGTCGAGGCCGATGGAACTCGCTTCGGTCGCGATTCCGCAGACATCTCCCCAGCCATCTTCAATGTCTGCGCAGCAGGCTGCGCCGGATCCCGCGCCCTCGGAGGAGGCGATTTCCCGCTCCTCCCGCCTTGCCGACGTTGCCGCGACGATCGCCTCTTTGCCCAATCTGCCGTCGCCGGTCACCGAAGCGCCGAAGGCGTCTGCGCCGAAGCCTTCGCCCAAGGCGGCCGCGCCTGCCCCAAAGGCCGAGAAGCTCGCCTCGCTCACCAAGCCTGCCGCATTGAAGGACGACAAGGCCGGCAAGGCTCCGGCTGACAAGGCTCCGGCCGGAAAGGCTCCGGCAGCCAAGAGCGCCGCGGCCAAGAAGGGCGCTGAGCCGGCCGTCAAAAAGCCTGCGGCCGAGCCGGCGCGGGTCTGGGTGCAGGTCGCCGGCGGCGCCAACAAGACCACGCTGCCCAAGGAATATGATCGGCTGAAGGCCAAGGCGCCGAAGCTGCTCGCCACCCGCAGCGCATGGACGGCGCCGCTCAAAGCCACTAACCGCCTCCTCGTCGGACCCTTCAAGACCGAAAAGGAAGCGCAGGCATTCGTGAACGAGCTCTCCAAATCGAAGCTGAGCGGCTTCGCGTGGAGCAGCGCAGTGGGCGAGAAGGTCGAGAAGCTCTCGGCCAAGTGACCCCGCTTGCAGCTTGCGCCGCCGACCCCGCGGGGACGCGGGGCCGGCTCTACGGCGATTCCAGGGGCGGCACGCGCGGACCGCGCGACGCTTTCCAGCGCGATCGCGATCGGATCATCCACTCGGTCCCGTTCCGCCGGCTTCGTCACAAGACCCAGGTCTTCATCGCGCCCGACGGCGATCATTTCCGGGTCCGGCTGACCCACAGCCTCGAAGTCGCGCAGATCGGCCGCGTCATCGCACGTTCGCTGGGGCTCAATGAGGATCTTACCGAGGCCTTGTGCCTCGCCCATGATATCGGGCACCCCCCGTTCGGCCATTCGGGGGAGGACGCGCTGGAGGAGGCGCTTGCGGACGCCGGCGGCTTCGATCACAATGCCAACACCATCCGGGTGCTGACCACGCTCGAGACTCCTTACCCGCTCCACCCGGGACTCAATCTCACCTGGGAAACGCTGGAAGGGCTCGCCAAGCATAATGGCCCGGTCGCGCGCGCGAGCTGGGCCCTGGCGGACGCCAATGCCCGTTTCCCGCTCGATCTCACGACCTGGCCAAGCCTCGAGGCACAGATCGCGGCGATCGCCGACGACATCGCCTACGACAATCACGACATTGACGACGGCCTGCGCTCCGGCCTGTTCAGCCTCGAACAATTGCTGACGGTGCCGTTCGTCGCCCGCGCCTGGGATGCGGTGCGCGCCCGCTATCCGGGCATGCCCGAAGCACGGCTGCACGCCGAACTGGTGCGCGATCAGATCGGGCTGATGGTCAACGACGTGCTCGCCGAAACCCAGCGCCGCGTCGCCGCGGCGGGGGTGGAGAGCGTCGACGATGTTCGGGCCGCCGGCATCGCCCTGGCCGGTTTCTCCGCGGAGCTCGCCGCCGAAGAGCGGCAGCTCAAGACTTTCCTCTACGCCCACATGTACAATGCCCCGCAGGTCGCCGCGGTGCGCGTCGAGGCGCAGAAGATCGTTGCCGGATTGGCGGGCGCCTATGCCGCCGATCCCTCGCTGCTCCCGCCAGACTGGCGCCCAGCCGACGGCGATCCCGTCGCCACCCTGCGCGCCGTCGGCGATTTCATCGCCGGCATGACCGATCGCTACGCCATCCGCCAATATCGCGAATTGATCGGCCCGATCGCCCTTCCGGAGGGCTTTTAGGTGGGCTTGTGGTCAGACTGCGCCGCCTGACGCATCGAAGATCGCAGCAACTGGTTGATCGACTTGCGATGTGATAACATCTCCTGAGTCGCAGCGCCTGCGACGATGGGAGACATGCCATGACCGTCTCGTTTCGACTGCTTTCGCTGACTGCCGGCTTTCTCGGCGTCGCTCTGCCGATCGTGCTGCTGGGAAAGGTGACCGCGCCGCCCGAGGAGAAGGCGCCGGCAGCGGTCGTGTTGCCGAGTCTGGCATATGCGCCGGCCGTATCCGTGCCAGCAATGAGCGTGCGTCAGGGTGGTGCTCAGGACGTCCGCCACTTCCGCATGATCGCTGCCGAGATCGGCCTGCCCCGCCCGGACTCGCTGACCGCAGAGGGGCTCTTCGGAGAACATGATCTGACGATACCCGCCACCCGTCCGTGCGGGCAGCTCTTCTGCCTCGTCGCCGAGGCGATGCCGGCCGATTTTCCGAGCCGTTCCGGCGATCTCCTTTTCGCCGGTCTGGGTTTCGCCTCCAACGTCCCTGCAGAAACCTGGCGCCGGGAGCCGCTCAACCTCGTCGCTGTCGTGGACAAATCCGGTTCGATGGAGGGCGAACCGCTGGAACTCGTCCGCAAGAGCCTGCGCCAGATCGTCGGGCAGATGAGGACCGGGGACCGGCTCTCGATCGTGCTCTACGGCGATCGATCGCATGTATATCTCCCGTCCGCCGACGTCGGCAGCCGTCGCGAGGCGATTCTCACAGCGATCGATCGGATCGAGAGCTCGGGGTCGACCAACATGGAGGAGGGGCTGCGCGTCGGCTACGACACTGCGTTCGCGACGCGCGGAGACTTTGCTGGCGACACCCGGCTGATGCTCTTCACCGACGAGCAGCCGAACGTCGGCGCGACGGATGCGGACAGCTTCATCGGCATGGCGGAGGCGGCGTCGAGGCGTGGCGTCGGGCTCACCACGATCGGCGTCGGAGTTCAGTTCGACGCAGCGCTCGCGACCAAGGTGTCGAGCGTCCGCGGCGGCAATCTGTTCTTCGTCTCGAATGCCGAAGAGGTACGTTCGGTGTTTGTCGAGCAGCTCGATACGATGGTGAGCGAGCTCGCCCACGACGTCCGCATCACCGTGGTCCCGCGCACGGGCTATCGACTCACCGGCGGGTTCGGCGTGCCCGGCGGGCTGATGAACGAGGCACAAGATGGTGCGGTGACGATCACCGTCCCGACGGCCTTCTTCAGCACCAAAGGCGGCGGGATCTTCGTCACGCTGGGCCGATCCGCCGACCGCGCCCATCTGCCCGCCGCACGCCTCACGCCCGGCCTGTCTCTGGCCGATGTCGATTTACGCTACGTCTCCGCACGCACCGGCAGGTCAGGCGGCGACCGCATCTCGGTCGCAAACCCCCAAGTGCGGCCGAGCGCGCCGCTTCGCCTCGCGCACCTGCTCGTCGACGAATATTCGGTGCTGCACGACGCCTCCGTCGCCTTTCACATCTCCGGCAAGCCGAGGCAGGCCCATCTCCTCCTTGCCGCCCTGGCCGATCGGATCGACGCAAGCCGGCTTCCGGGCCTCGCTCCGGAACGAAAGCTGGTTGGCGAGATGCTTGCGCACGCGGCGTTCGCCTCCGGCTACGGCGGCGAGCAGCCGTCCCGGCGCAAACGCGCGCAACAGACGGCCGCACGCTAAGCTTCTTGCTCCGGCTGGCGTGCAGGCGTGTTCGGACGTACCCTGTCGACACGGCGGCAAGGCATGCCGGAGCCATGGAGGCGTTACGATTCCGACCCACATCCCAGGATCATTGCGATGCGCGTCGCGCTGATCGGTGCCACGGGGCTGGTTGGTGCGGCGCTGGGCGAATGTCTCGCCGCGACAGGCGATGACCTCCACCGACTGCAGCGGCGCGAGGGTGGCGGGGCAGGTCAGGTGCATGTCGCCGATCCCGGCGCATGGCCCGAGATCGTCTCGCGATTGCGTCCGGACGCGGCGATCTCCACTCTCGGCACGACGTTGAAGGTCGCCGGCTCCCGGGCCGCGTTTCACGCTGTCGACTTCGACATGGTCGTCGATTTCGCGCGCGCCGCGCGCGCGGCCGGTGCCACGCGGATGATCGCGGTCTCCTCGGTCGGCGCCGACGCGGGCGCATGCGCTTTCTACCTGCGCACCAAAGGCGAGATGGAGGCGGCGCTCACCGCGCTCGGCTTCGAGCGGCTCGACATTCTCCGGCCCGGCCTGCTGCGTGGGGACCGAAGGGGCGACCATCGGACCGGCGAGCGGATCGGCGCGATGCTGAGCCCGCTCCTGAACCTCCTCCTCCAGGGGTCGCTCGATCGCTTCCGCGCCATTGACGCGGAGGTGGTCGCCCAGGCGATCGCGAAGCTGCTGGCGCTTCAGGGCTCGGGCGCCCATATCCACCACAATCGCAAGATCCGGCGTCTCGCTGCCGCCTGAGCCCGCGCCTTCAAATCCGCACCCGCATCGTCTACAGCCGCGCACTCTTTGCCGTTGGAACTTGCCAGTGACCCTCTACGCCCGCTTTGCCGCGCATCTCGACGCGATCCTCGATGCTCTCGAAGCCGAAGGGCAGCTGCCCGGCGGCCTCGATCGCAAGGCCGTCGCGGTGGAGCCGCCGCGGGATGCGTCCCATGGCGATCTCGCCACCAACGCGGCGATGGTTCTCGCCAAGCGCGCCGGCACCAATCCGCGCGCGCTCGCCGGACTGATCGCGCCCAAGCTCGAGGCGCTCGACGAGGTCTCCGGCGTCGAAGTGGCAGGGCCCGGCTTCATCAACATCCGCCTCGTGCCCGAGATCTGGCAGGAAGAATTGCGCACAATCCTTTCCGAGGGCGAGGATTACGGCCGCTCGCAGCTCGGCGCCGGCACCCGGGTCAATGTCGAATATGTTTCGGCCAACCCGACCGGGCCGATGCACATGGGCCATTGCCGCGGCGCCGTCGTCGGCGACGCGCTCGCCAGCCTGCTCGAACATGCCGGCTATGCCGTCACCCGCGAATATTATGTCAACGATGCCGGCGGGCAGGTCGACGTGCTCGCCCGCTCGGCATGGCTGCGCTACCGCGAGGCACTCGGCGAGACGATCGAGATTCCGGAAGGCCTCTATCCCGGCGATTATTTGGTTCCGGTCGGACAGGCGTTCGCGGCCGAGTTCGGCGATCGCTACGTTGCGGCGCCGGAAGAGGAATGGCTGGCGCTGTTCCGCACGCGGACGGTGGCGGCGATGCTCGACATGATCCGCGCCGATCTCGCCCTGCTCGGAATCCATCACGACGTCTTCGCCTCCGAAGCCGAAGTGCAGGGATCGGGGGCGGCCGACCGCGTGCTCGAGACGCTGCGCGAGAAGGGCCTCATCTATCAGGGCGTGCTCGAAGCGCCGAAGGGCGAGACTTCCGAGGATTGGGAGCCGGTCGAGCTCACCCTGTTCCGCTCGACCCGGTTCGGCGACGATCAGGATCGGCCGATGAAGAAGTCGAGCGGCAGCTGGACCTATTTCGGGGCCGATGCCGCTTATCACCTGCAGAAGGCCGATGCCGCCGATCAGCTGATCAACATCTGGGGCGCCGACCATGCCGGCACGGTCAAGCGCGTCCAGGCGGCGGTGACCGCGCTCACCGACGGCCGCGTCGATCTCGACGTGAAGCTGGTCCAGATGGTGCGGCTGTTCCGCGCCGGCGAGCCGATCAAGATGTCGAAGCGGGCGGGCAATTTCGTGACCCTCGCCGACGTCGTGCGCGAAGTCGGCAAGGACGTGGTGCGCTTCATGATGCTCACCCGCCGCGCCGATGCGCCGCTCGATTTCGATTTCGCCAAGGTGGTCGAGGCGTCGAAGGACAATCCGGTCTTCTACGTCCAATATGCCCATGCGCGGGTGCGCTCGCTGCATCGCCGCGCGGCCGAAGCCGGCGTCGATCTCACCGGCACGCCCGATCTGTCGTTGCTGGACGACGAGGAACTGGCGCTGGTCAAGCTCGCCGCGCAATTCCCGCGGGTGGTCGAAAGCGCGGCGCAGGCGCACGAGCCGCACCGCATCGCTTTCTACCTTTCGGATCTCGCCGCCGCGCTGCACGCCCAGTGGAACAAGGGTAACGACGATCCGGCAAAGCGTTTCCTCTTGGTACAGAACGAAAAGCTCACCCGCGCCCGTCTGGAACTCGCCTCGGCGATCGGGCAGATTGTGCGCAACGGCCTTGCGATCATGGGTGTCGCCGCGGCCGAGGAGATGCAGTGATGACCGATGTCCGGGCCGGTGATGCGACGCCTTTCGAGGAAGACCGGCTTCCCTGGCTGGAAGCGGTCGAGGATGACGATCGCGGCGACGGTCCGTCGGCGCTCAAGATGATTGTCGGCGTGCTGATCGCCCTCGTTGGTATCGGCGCGATCGTCGGCGGGATCTTCTGGATGAATGGCCGCAATGCTCCGGCGAGCGGCGAGATCGAGCTGATCAAGGCACCGGAGGGGGCCTACAAGGTTCGCCCGGACGATCCCGGCGGGATGGCGGTCGAAGGGGAGGGGGACACCGCCTTCGCCGCGAGCGCCGGCCAGGATCCCAAGAGCAACATCAACACCGATGCCGTGCCGGAAAGCCCGGTCGGTTCGGGCGCACAGCCGCAGCCGAAAGCGTCGGGCGATGCCGGCCTGATCTCCGCACCGCCGCCGACCAACGTCCCGTCGACGAATGCGCCGGCCACGACCGGTACCCCGCCCGCTGCCGCCCCGGCGGGCCCCGGCGGCACGATCCAGCTCGGCGCCTTTTCGTCGCAAGCCAATGCGACCAGCGCGTGGAAGGCGCTGTCGGGCCGCTTCACCTATCTGGCGCCGCTCAGCCACAACGTGGTTCCGGTCTCGGCCGGCGGCAAGACCCTCTACCGTCTCCGCGCCAGCGGGCCCGGCGCGGCGAACATCTGCGGCCGGCTGCGCGTGGCCGGCGAGACCTGCGTGAATCTCTGACGTGCAGGCGGCGATCTACGGCCTTTCCGGCGAGCAGCTGACCGGCGACGAGCGGAGCTTCTTCCGCGACTGCGATCCGGTCGGCTACATATTGTTCAAGCGCAACATCGCGGATCGTGCGCAGCTGCTGGCGCTCACCGACGATCTGCGGTCGCTGCACGGCCGCGACGATCTGCCGATCCTGATCGATCAGGAAGGCGGCCGGGTCGCCCGCATGCGGCCGCCGGAATGGCCCGCTTTTCCGCCCGGGCAAGTGTTCGCCGAACTCTATGCGAAGGCGCCGATGACCGCGATCGAAGCGGTGCGCGCCAACTCCCAAGCGATCGCCGCCTTGCTGCGCGAGGTCGGGATCAACGTCGACGCTCTGCCGCTCCTCGATGTCCGGCGCGAGGGCGCGCACGACATCATCGGCGATCGCGCGCTCGGCAGCGAACCGATGCAGGTCGCGGCGCTCGGCCGCGCGGTGATCGACGGACTTCGCGCCGGCGGCGTCGTCGGCATCGTCAAGCACATCCCCGGCCACGGCCGCTCGATGTGCGACAGCCATGTCGAGCTGCCGGTCGTCGATGCCGCCGACGATGAGCTCGAGGTCGACATCGAGCCGTTCCGGACGCTCAGCGGCGCGCCGATGGGGATGACCGCCCATGTCGTCTACACGGCGTGGGACAGGGAACGGCCCGGCAGCCTGTCGCCGGTGGTGATCGGCGACATCATCCGCCGGCGGATCGGCTTCGACGGCCTGCTCATGTCCGACGATCTCGGCATGCATGCCTTGTCCGGCGATTTCGGCGCCCGTGCCGCCGGAGCGCTCGCCGCCGGCTGCGATCTTGCGCTCCATTGCTCCGGGGACATGGCCGAGATGGTCGCGATCGCCGGCGCGATCGGCGACATGCCGGAATTGTCGCGGCAGCGGCTGGACCGGGCAATGGCGACCATCGCCGGATTCACGGGCGGCGCCGATTATGCGAGCCTGGCGGAACGGCGGGACCAGCTGCTCGCTTCCGCCTGATCGAAAGGAACGTGGCATGCGAACGGCAGGGTGGCCGGGAAGGCAGATCCTCGCCGCCTTTCTGATCGCGTGCTTGCTGGGAATGCCCGCCTCCGCCCAGGAGCCGGCACCCGCCGATTGCGCCGCCGTCGCGGCCGAGCGCGACACGCTTCGCATCGAGCATGACTCGGTGAAGCAGGACATCGCCGACATCGCCACCGGCCGCTACGGCAAGCGCAAGAAGAAGCGGGTTTCGGGCGGGCAAGTTGCAAGCCGGACCGCCGGCACCGCCGCGAGCCTCCTCCTGCCGTTCCCATTCGGCCTCGCCGTGGGCGCCGCCGGTGCCGCCGCCACCGGCAAGAAGAAGGGCAAGGCGCCGGCAGAGCCGGAACCCGACGTCGACGCGATGATCGCGCGGCAGCAGGCGCTGGAGACGCGCCTTGCCGAACTCGCCGCCCTGGACTGTCCCTGACTCGACCCGCGGACTCGGGTCGTCCGCGCCCGGAAACGTATCGTCGCGGACCCCGCAACAGGCACGCGAGTGCAACGTTCATGGGCCAGGACTGAGAGAGACGGGTCCTGCAAACGGCGTCCCGGCGCGGGTCTTTCCTCCCCCCGCCGGGACGCCACTTCCGTTCAGCCGCCGACGCTCCTCACAACGCGCTCGACATATCCTTGAGCAGGGTTCGACCGACTTTCCGCGGTGCGCTAATCGCGGCCTCGATGAGAGCAATGCCCACCGCGCAATGCTCCGCAGCGGTTCCGCGCCGTTCGAGCGCGGCATCGAACCTTGGCGCGCCGAGCTTCGAGAGTGCCCGTGCGTCGGCAACGACACTGCCGGGGATGCGGTAGGTTCCGGTACGCCTCGGCGGAGCATTGCTGAGAGGACGAAGGAGAACCTCACGCACCAGTGCACGGCGCTCCTCCTCGATCTCGGGCGGAAAAACCTGGCCGGGCAAAGTGCCTTCCAGGAAGGCGTCACATTTGGCCGCATCCTCCTGCTGGAAGGTGCGCGCCCGATCCACTCGGAATTGCCAGAAACGGCGATGGATATCGTACTCACCTCCGCGAAGGCCGGCGCCCAAAGCATCGTTCAGCGTCTCGCGTACCGATCGTTCGAGATCCCAGGTGCGACGGTCACCGGCCCGCAGCGCGGTCCAACGCTGGACCAGAAGATCATGAAGCGGCTTGTTCCTCGTCTTCATCGCGCCGAGGGTGAGCTCGGGGCCCGCATAGTCGCTGAGCAGCGGAGGAAGGTCGTGCTCGGACGAGACGAGTCTGGTTCGTTCAAGGTCGAGAGCGGGCGCTTCCTTCAACTCGGACGGCTTGTCGGGATTAGTCAGCATCGCAGCTACGACCAGGATCATCCAGCCGAAGCCAACGAACCGGGCCACGCGGCTGTAGCCCGGGCGAAGCAGCGCCCAGGCGAACAAGTAGGGCATCAGGAAAATGCACAGGGCGATCAGCCAATCGCCCCGTCGCTCGACCGGCCAGAGACCGCGCTTCCAGATCCGGTCCTTCTCCCACTCCCGGAGTTTGCGGGCGAAGCCGTTCCCGGCGCCCTCCGCAACGAAGCGATCGCTCCAGAACTGGATGCTTTGCTGGTCCAGGGTCGCCAGCATGGTCGGATGCAGCGTCTGAAAGTAGGACAGGAGATATTCTACGCGGACGCTTTGGCGCCGGACCTGTCGTTCGCCGAGCTGCGTCGGCGGGGGAGCGCGCAATGCGTGCAGAATGGTCGCATATTCCGGAGATCCGGCGATCAGCCCCGCTTCGAAAATCGAATCCTCGCGCCGCTGGAGGATCCAGTCGATGATCGGCGGCCGCGAGATCTGGTTGCCGTCCTGTCCCCACCCGAAATGCGCGGCTGCGGGGTCGATCATCGGGTCGGAGAGTGGCGTTCCCCGCACGATCGTGTCGGCGAGGAAACCTTCCACCCATTGGGCGATGTCGATCCGTTCGAGCGCGGGATCGGCGAGGATTTCCGTCACGATCTGCTGAAGCTCGATCGGATCCGGACGAACATCGGGATCGAACAGCAGGCTTTCGATGCGCTGGAACGGTGCGGCCAGCAGCACCGGCTCGGGTGGAGCCTCCTCCGAAGTGTCAGGTGCGGCAGCAGGCTGCACCTCGGCGTCGGCGGCGGGTTCCAGATTCGGGTCCGCGTCCGGGGCCTCCCCATTGCCGACGCCCATGGCGGCCTCGGCGTCGGTGCGCGCGCCTGTCACGGCGAATTGCCGGTCGGGGTCTTGGGAAAGCGCCCGATCCCGCGCCGTGCGCAGGCGGATGAACGCGTCGGGATCCGCTTCGGGATCGATCGTCTTCAGCCGGCGTGCATAGGCCTTGCGGATCTCGCGATGGTCCGCGGTCGGCGCCAGACCGAGTTCGGTCCAATCCTCGCCGGTCACAGGAAGCGTTCCCCCTCGAGCGCATCCAGCTGCCGCTCGATCTCGTCCCGCGCCTCCTTGATCTGCTTGGGATCCTGCTTCTGGAGCACGCCTTCGAAGCCGATGATCATCTGGCCGATATGGTCGCGGCGTTCGCCGAGAAAGGCCTCGTAGCAACGCTCGGCCCGCGCGAGCGTCGCAGCGTTGGCCGCATCTTCCCGGGGATGGACTTTGAGTGCCGCGAGCACTTCGCGCCGCGCTGCAATCGCGGCGTCGTCCGGCGCGTCCGCATCGTCGCAGATGACGAGCTGCTTGCTCGCGCCCGTCTCGGGAATGGTAAGGTCGACCTCCAGCAGTCCGCTCACATCGTAGGAGAAGCGGCAGTCGATCCGCACGGTGCCCGCCGGGCGGGGCGGCACCGGGATGCTGAGCTGGCCGAGCTTCACATTCGCGTCGACCTGACGCGCCTCGCCCTGATAGACACCGAATTCCACGACCGGCTGGTTGTCCCGAACCGTCGAGAAGACGTGGACGCGGCTCGCCGGGATCACCGTGTTGCGCTCGATGATCGGGCAGAAGACACCGCTGTGCATCCGCCCGAGGCGATCGAACTCGACCGTATCGACGCCCAGGGTGAAGGGGCAGACGTCGGTGAGCCGGATCTCTTCGAGCGCGGAATCCCGGGCCTTGAGGCCTGCCTGGACGGCAGCGCCCATCGCCACCGCATGATCCGGATCGATCGACGCATTCGGGAAGCGCCCGAACATCCGCGTCACCGCCCGCCGGACGATCGGCATCCGGGTTGCGCCGCCGACGAGGATGACCTCGCTCAACTGCTCGGTGCGGATGCCGCTGTCGCGCATCGATCGAAGCACTGGTTCGCGCAGTCGCGCGATCAGTCCGGCGGCGGCCTCCGCGAACGCGTCGGCACGCACGTCTCGTCTGATCTCCCGACCTTTCCAGACCAGCGAGAAGGGCGCCGTGTCGGCCTCGGTCAGCCCGCGACGGGTGCGCTCGGCCGCCGCCCGCATGATCTCGCGCAATTCGCTGTTGCTGAGCGGAAGTGCATCCACACCCTTGAGCTGGCCGCGGACCAGCTCAACCATCACGTCGTTGAAATCCTCGCCGCCGAGCCGGTTGTCGCCCGCGGAGGCGCGCACCTCGATGATTCCGTCGAAGATCTCGACGATCGACACGTCGAACGTGCCGCCGCCGAGATCGAAGACCAGGAACGGCTCCTTGTCCTCGCGCTGGTGGATGCCGTGAGCGAGGGCGGCCGCCGTCGGCTCGTTGAGCAGCCGCTCGACCCTGAGGCCGGCAAGCTCGCCCGCGCGCCGGGTCGCCTTGCGCTGGCGATCGTTGAAATAAGCGGGGACGGTGATCACCGCGCTCTCGACCGGCTCTCCCAGATAGGCTTCGGCATCCGCCTTGAGGCTGCGCAGCACCAGCGCCGAAAGCTCCTCGGCCGAGAAGCGGGTCCGGCCGAGCATCACCGGCTTTTGCGCGCCCATCAGCCGCTTGAACGCCGTCGCGGTGAGCGCAGGATGAGTCGACTGGCGATCGCGCGCGGCGACGCCGACCAGGATCGTCCCGTCCTCCGTCATGCTGACCGCGGACGGCGTCAGCACGTCCCCCAGGCTATTGGGAATCAACGATGCGGCGCCGTCGCGCCAAATGGCCACGGCCGAATTGGTCGTGCCAAGATCGATACCGACAATCACGATCTTCTCCCCCAGGTCCGGGGAGCTTAGCCGCGACTCCTTCGCCGCGAAAAGAGGGGACGCAGCGTTCGTCCGCGATGTCCCGATTCGGGCATCGCGGCCGGCGTTGCTCCTCCCGCGTCGGCTGGAGCGGTGAACTTTTCACGACTTCGCGGCAAAGCGTGATGAAGGCCGATTAACCGCCCCGGCGCGATCGTCCCGAAAGCTGACAACGGACCTTCGGCGTGCGCTGCAACATTTGCGGAAAATGCCTCGAGAGCCATTGACCGGCCTCGCCCGACTGTCGCGTGATAACAGGTATTTAACCGTCTAAACACCTGTTTTCCCTGCATCTGGTCGCGGTCGCGCGGCTCGGGACAGGGGCTGGGGAGGGAGCATGGTTAACGATACCTTGCTGCAACAGTCGGGGAACTAACGTGTCGGGAGCCCTGTCACGCAATTGTCCAACGCTGTCGGATAGGGTTACAAGCGTGTAAACCAATTCCCTGGGGGCAAACGATGAATCAGTATTTCAGCCTGAAGCCGGCCGGCGATGCCGTCCCGCTGCCGGGCGGCCCCAACGAAGGGCTTGAGCAGCCCAAGCTTACGCCCAAGAGTCTCTCGCCCGGCTCGCGCCTGTTCGACCTCGGCCAGCTCGATGTTCGTTGGGACGGGGAGTCGGAAACGCTCTGGACGTGGATGACACCGGTCGACCGGCCCAATTTCAATCCGGCGATGCTTCGCGACTTCCAGCGTTGGCAGACCGAGATTCAGCGAGAGTTCGCCGGAGCCAATCCGGGGATCAAATATCTTGTGCTCGGCTCGCGTTTTCCGGGCGTGTTCAATCTCGGTGGCGATCTCGATCTCTTCGGTGGCTTCATTAGCCGCGGCGATCGTGCCGGACTTGTCAAATATGGCCGCGATTGCGTTGCGATTCTGCACAACAACATGCGGGCGCTCGATCTGCCGCTGGTTTCGATTGCGCTGGTCCAGGGCGATGCTCTCGGCGGCGGCTTTGAGGCGATGTTGTCGTTCAACGTCATCGTGGCCGAAAAGGGCGCCAAGTTCGGCCTGCCGGAGATCGCCTTCGGACTGTTCCCGGGCATGGGCGCGCATTGCCTGCTGGCCCGAAAGCTCGGCCTCGCAAGGGCGGAGCAGATGATGCTCTCCAACCGGCTCTACACCGCCGAGGAGATGTACGAGCTCGGCCTCGTCCACGTGCTCGCCGATCCCGGTTGCGGCGAGGAGGCCGTCCGGGCCTATATCGCCAGGAACGGCCGCAAGCAGAGCGGTCACCGCGGCATCTATCAGGCATCTGCCCTGGTCGACCCGATCACCCTCGACGAATTGCAGTCGGTGGTCGATGTCTGGGCCGACGCCGCTTTGTGCCTCACCCCGACCGACCTCAAGATGATGAAGCGCCTCGTCGGCGCCCAATCCCGCCTCGCCACCGTGTGATCGGGTTGGGACGTGGGAATTGCTCCCCGTCCCAACCCGCACCAGCCCCCGTTCGGGCTGAGGCTCTCCGAGCGAAGTCGTGGGGCCTGTCGAAGCCCTCGCATTCTTCTCCACGCCCCACCGTCATACCGGCGCAGGCCGGTATCCCGTCGAAGGCTCGCGCCGGTGCGTATGGCATGCACCGGTACGCTTCCGTCCTGAGATACCAGCCTGCGCCGGTATGACGGGAAGCGAGAGTGAAGGCCGGGGCGGCCGGGACGGCAAAGATCGCATAAATCCACGCACCCGTTCGGTCTGAGCCCGTCGAAACCTGCTCTTTGCTTCTCTGCCGCAGGTCAGGGGAGCTTCGACGCCCGCCCTTCAGGCGATCCGAAGCAACGCCTCGTTCGGCGACGACAGATCCTCGCGCAGCCAGGTCTGGCCCTGCGCCTGGGCGGTCAGCCGGCGCAGGATCGCGTCGCCGGGGGCCGGGCGGCCGATATAGAAGCCCTGGGCGGCGGTGCAGCGCGCACCCATCACATAGCCCAATTGAGTCTCGGTCTCGATTCCTTCGGCGACGATCTCCATGTCGAGCTCGTCGGCAAGGCCGACCAGCGCGTTGATGATCGCCCGCGCCTCCTTCGATCGGGTGACGTCGGCGATGAAGCTGGTGTCGATCTTGATCTTGTCGAAACGATAGCGCTTCAGATAGGCAAGCGACGAATAGCCGGTCCCGAAATCGTCGATCGACAGCTTGAGGCCGATCTTCTGGAATTCGCGGATCACCGAATTCGCCTGGACATTGTCCTCCAGCAGCACGCTCTCGGTGACTTCCAGCTCCAGTCGCTCCGCGGGAAGTCCGGTCGTGTACAGCGCCGACAGGATCATGTGCGACAGGTGGATGTCCTTGAGCAAGGCCGGGGACATGTTGACGGCGACGCTGACGTCGCCGGGCCATTGCGCGGCGGCCTCGCAGGCCTGGGCGAGCACCCAGTGGCTGATCGGCGTGATCAGGCCGGTGCTCTCGGCGATCGGGATGAACTTGGCCGGGCTGATCGGGCCGAGCTCCGGATGAGTCCAGCGCAGCAACGCTTCGCAGCAGGTGACCTTGCCGGATTTGAGGTTGATGATCGGCTGATAATGGACTTCCAGCTCCTCACGCTCGATCGCGCCGCGCAACGCCGCCTCGAGGTTGCGCAGCTCCATGAACTGGTGCTCCATCGATTCCTCGAACAGGTAGAAATCGTTCCGGCCGTTCTCCTTGGCATGATAGAGCGCCATGTCGGCATGCTGGAGCAGGACGTCGGCGTCGGTGCCGTGGTCCGGGCCGATCGCGCCGCCGACGGATCCGGTCACCTGCAGCGAAACGCCGTCGATGCTCATCGGCACCGACAGGCTGCGCATCACTTCCTTGGCCAGATCCTGCACGAACCGGGTCGATCGACCGCGGGCGAGCATGACGAATTCGTCGCCGCCGAAGCGGGCGACGGCGCCGCGCCCTTCCGCGATGGACGAAAGGTGCCGCGCCATCGTGCACAGCACCCGGTCGCCGGTCGGATGCCCGAGCGAATCGTTGATGTCCTTGAACTTGTCGAGGTCGACCCACAGAACTGCGAGCTTGTCGCCCGTGGCGATCGCGTCCGCGAGCTCGATCTCGAGCCGCTCCTGGAAGGCACCGCGATTCTCGAGGCCGGTCATGGTGTCGAACCGCGCCAGCCGCTCGAACCGCGCGGTCAGGCGCTTCTGCTCCTGGGTCGCGGTCATCGCCTTCAGCACCGCGGAATAGGTTTGCAGGGTGATGTCGATCATGCCGATCATGAACACGACGATGACGATGCCAAGCACGATCCGCAGCGGGTCGCCGCATGCGAACAGGCCGATGGCGAGGGGCCCGGAAGCGAGGGTGAGCTGACCGATGGCGATCGCCGGCCGGCCGGCATTGCGCCCGCAGATACCCGCCGCATAGCCGCTGGTGGTCACCGCCGCGAGCAGGTGGTGGAGTGCGTCGTCCGATCGCATCAGGGTGGTGAACGCCATGATGCCGAGCAGCAGCGCATAGGCGAAGGCGCCGAACTCGTAGACGACCTCGGATCGGGCGCTCTGCGCCGCACCGTCGGTCTGCTTCGGGTGCAGGAACACGGTGTGGATCATGCGCAGCGCGCCGGTCAGCGGCACGGCCACGGCGATGGCGCGAAGCCACGGGTCGCCCGTGTCGAACGCGATCGCCGCCGCAACCGCGGCCCCGCCGACGGCGCCGGTGCCGAGCGATGTCGACGAGGTGTACAGAGTGTCCACCAGCGCGCGACGAACCTCGTTTGCGACCGTCCGATCGATCTTCCCGATCTCGCGCAGCTTGCCGATCATTCCCGTCAAAAAAGCCTCCCGGTAAGGCGCTTCTGCCAAAAAGGTGTTTAATCCTTATTAAGGCTGCACCCCGCGTGGGAACGGAAAGCATTTGTGAAGCTTTGGCTGGCATGCGTAACGCCATGTCCCAGTTCACCCATCGCCTGATCGCCCGCGAATCCGCCCGCGTCGAGCTCGTCCTCACCTCCTGCACCGGTGCCCCCTGGCATCTCAGCGTCTCGCGCGGCGTCGAGCGCTTCATCGGCCGCTACCCGCGCATCGACGGCCTCGTCGCCGAAGGCGCCCTCCTCCAATTCCGTACCGCCGTCCCCCAGGGCTGACCTTCCGCGCGATCCCGGAGGGGCGCGGCGCCCGGGAGCTGCACGGAAAAGCCGGTGATTGCCGGCGTGGCTATTGTAAATGATCGAACGGACACGGAAACCCGAGCGCCGCCCGGCGTTGGGCGGCCATGATCCTTACCCCCACGCCCCCGATCCGCGCCGCCCTTTTCGATGTCGACGGCACGCTCGTCGACACCAACGATCTCCACGCCGCCGCCTGGCAGGAAGCCTTTCGCCACTTCGGCCAGGAAATCAGCCTCGAGGTCATCCGCGAGCAGATCGGCAAGGGCGGCGACAATCTGATCCCGACGCTGCTCGGCGACGTCTCCGACGATCGGCGGGAGTCGATCGAGGAATTCCGCGGCACCCTGTTCATGCAGCGCTATCTTGCCCGGGCGGTGCCGTTCCCGGGCGTGCGCGATCTGTTCGAACGCCTCGTCGCCGACGACGTGAAGATCGTCCTCGCCTCGTCGGCGGGTGGTGAGGAAGTCGCCCATCACCTCAGCCTGATCGGCTGCGAAGACCTGGTCTTCGCCACGACGAGCCGCGACGATGCGGAAAGCTCCAAGCCCTGTCCCGACATCTTTGCCGCCGCGCTCGGCAAGATCGCGCCGCTCGGCGCCGATCAGGCGGTGGTGATCGGCGACACGCCCTGGGACGCGATCGCGGCAGCCGGCGCCGGGGTGCGGATGATCGGCGTTCGCTCCGGCGGCTTCTCCGACGAATCGCTGACCGAGGCGGGCGCGTTCGCCCTGTTCGACGGCCCACGCGATCTGCTCGCCCGCTACGCCGACGGCCCGTTCGCCGCCTCTGCGTCCTCCTCTGTCCGTGCAGGTGCCGATGTCGACGCTTGAGGCCGCCGCCGAGCAGATCCTCGAGGCCGATGCACGTACCGTCGCGGCGGTCGAGCCGGTCAAGGATCATCCCCTATTCGAGCGGCTCGCCGATCTCGGCGATCAGCCGCAGCTGCGCATCCTCTGCGGCGGCGTGATCGCGCTCGGCGTCTTCCAGCGCGATCGCCGCCTCGTTCTCGCCGGAACCCGCATGCTCGCCGCGCATACGCTCGCCACCTGGGCCAAGGATTTCGTCAAGCACCGCATCGACCGCACCCGCCCGCGCTCGCTCGGCGATCCCGAAACCGATCACCGCCTCGCTCCCGGCCGCAGCCACGAGAAAGAGGAATCCAGCTTCCCTTCCGGCCACGCCGCCGGTGCCAGTGCCGTCGCCCGCGCGTTCGCGAGAGACTATCCCGAACACAAGGGCGCCGCCGCCGTCGCCGGCACGATCCTGTCGCTCGCCCAGATCCCCCGCTGCGCCCATTATCCGAGCGACGTCGGGGCCGGGGTGGCCATCGGCCTGGCGGCGGAAGCGCTGGTGGAAGGCGCGGTCAAGTTCGGCGGGCATGTACTCTCCTCCGACGCCCTCAAGAAAACGCCCCATCCCGGCTAGGAAGGGCAGGGGTTGGCCGCACCGCTGCCCTGCTGACATGCGGCCGCCAAACAGGCCGCCCTCTGGGCGAAACGCACCTCGTCCCACTGGCGCACGCCGCGGCGCTGTCCTACGTCCGGCCAGCTTCCAGCGCCCCAGGAGTCCCGTCTTGCGCCCATCCATCCTCGCTCTCCCGATCCTCGCGTACGCCGCCGCCTGCACGCCCGCCGCCGAACAGGCGCAGCCCCAAACCGCCGCCGCAACGCCGGCGCCGACGGTCGCGCCGATCCTCACCGGCGAGGACGCCCGGGATGCGTCCAGCTACGCCCGCCCCGCCGAGGCGCGGGTCACCCATGTCGCGCTCGATCTTGCCGCCGATTTCGCCGCCAGGCGCCTCTCGGGCACCGCCACCCTCGATGTCGCGGCGACCCGGGACGCGAAGCAGATCGTCCTTGATACGAAGGGCCTCGAGATCCGGACGGTCACCGACGATCGCGGCCGGGCGCTCCCGCACGCGCTCGGCGCCGCCGATGCCGACCGCGGCGCCCCGCTCACCGTCCAGCTCCAGGGTGCCCGCCAAATTCGGATCGCTTATGCGAGCGCGCCCGGCGCCGAGGCGCTGCAATGGCTGTCGCCCGCCCAGACCGCCGGCAAGGTCCATCCCTTCCTGTTCAGCCAGGGCCAGGCGATCCTCAACCGCACCTGGATCCCGACCCAGGACAGCCCCGGAATCCGCCAGACGTGGGAGGCGCGGATCGTCGTGCCGGAGCCCTTGAGCGCGGTGATGAGCGGCGAGCGGCTGACTCCCGAGGGCGAGCCGGCGGCGACAGGCACCCGCGCCTTCCGGTTCCGCATGGACAAGCCGGTCGCGCCCTATCTGATCGCGATCGCGGTCGGCGATTTGACCTTCCAGCCGCTCGGCCCGCGCACCGGAGTCTATGCCGAGCCGGCGACCCTGCCCGCCGCCGCGGCGGAGCTGGTCGATACCGAGAAGATGGTCGAGACCGCGGAAGGCCTGTACGGCCCCTATCGCTGGGGACGCTACGACATGATCGTGCTGCCGCCCGCTTTTCCCTACGGCGGGATGGAGAATCCGACCCTCACATTCCTCACGCCGACCTTCATCGCCGGTGACCGCAGCTTGAACGGCCTCGTCGCGCACGAACTCGCGCACAGCTGGTCCGGCAACCTCGTCACCAACGCCGTGTGGGCGGACAGCTGGCTGAACGAGGGCTTCACCTCCTATTTCGAGAACCGGATCATGGAGGCGCTCTACGGCCCCCGCCGCGCCGCGCAGGAGGCGTGGCTGTCGTGGGCCGACATGGAGAAGGCGCTGAAGGAGCTCGGTCCCGACGCGGCGGGAACGCGTCTGCACGACGACAGCGGCGCCGATTCGGGCGGCATCGTCTACGACAAGGGCGCGACCTTCCTGCGCACGCTCGAACGCAGCGTCGGCCGCGCCCGCTTCGACGCCTATCTCACCTCCTATTTCGATCGCCACGCCTTCCAGCCGATGACCTCGGCCCGCTTCCTCGCCGATCTGCGCGCCAATCTCGTCCGCGGCGATCAGGCGCTGGAGCGCAGCCTGCTGCTCGACCAATGGGTCTATCAGCCCGGCCTCCCCGCCAACGCCGCCCGGCCCGATGCGACCGCGTTCGCGCCGGTCGATTCCGCGGTCGCCGCGTTCAACGCCGGCGGCGCCGCAGCGCGTGTGCCCTATGGCGGCTGGACCACCGCCGAGCGCCTCCGCTTCCTGAACGCGCTGCCCCGAACGCTGCCGCAGCCCCGCCTCGCCGAGCTCGATCGCAATTTCAAGCTGTCGGACAGCGGCAATGCCGAAACCCTGTTCGCCTGGCTCCAGCTCGCCCTCGCCAACCGCTACGAACCGGCGGTGCCCGCCGCCGAGCGCTTCCTGCTCGCCATGGGCCGCCGCAAATTCGTCGCCCCGCTGTTCGAAACGCTGATGGGGCAGGGCGACTGGGGCCAGCCGATCGCCCGCCGGCTCTATGCCAGGGCACGCCCGATGTACCATGCGGTCACCACCAGCGCGGTCGACAAGGTGGTAAAATAGGGGGGCGTCCGGCTCTATCTCTCCCCCACTGCAACCCGTCATCCCAGCGAAAGCTGGGATCCCATGGCGAGTTCGCGCCCATGTGGATGAAGAGCCCTGTGTCTTTCCGCGCCGAGATCCCAGCTTCCGCTGGGATGACGAACGAAGGGAGAGCGGGCCGTGCGCCGCATGCCGGGGAGCGGGATACCGGCTTCCGCCGGGATGACCGGGGGAGGGGCAGTAGGATGGGCACGCAAGGCACAAGGCGGAGAAACCCCCGCCACGGTCCGCTCCCACGCCCGTAATCCACCCCGCCCCCCAACCACAATCCCTAGTTTCCATCCCCCCATCCGCACGCCCCACCGCCGCCCAACCGTTCGTCGCAAAAAAGCGACTCCCGGACCTTCGCCGCGCCCTTGATTTGCAAGCGAAAACCGCCTCCTTTCATCGCATCCGGGCACACGAAATCCGTGGATAACTCATTAAGGCTCTTGGCGGCGGATTCGAGATGCTTCACTAATGGTAGTGGCGCTGCCACGGGGGCGACGCTACAACTTGTATCACCGTGCGACGGTCACCATCTTGGTCCGGACACGGAAGAGCCTTGTCCTGTGGATATCGGGGACAAGATCGAACAAGCGCCGCGCCCCCTTCGCAAACGCGCTTTGTTTGGGCTATGGCCCGTAGAACGAATTGAGAACAAGGGGTTTGAGCGATGGATCTTAGCGGCAGCAGCGACGTCGGATCGGGCGACCTCAATCTGACCCTGGACGCGACCGAGACCAGGCCGGCCGCCAAGCCGGCTCTGTACGCGCTCGACGTGGATCGCAGCCGCGATGCCTTGCTCACCGAATTCGGCAAGGACACGTTGCGCGACCGCTATCTGCTGCCCGGCGAATCCTACCAGGATCTGTTCGTCCGGGTGTCCTCGGCTTATTCGGACGATCAGGCCCACGCCCAGCGCATGTACGATTACATGTCGCAGCTCTGGTTCATGCCGGCGACGCCCGTATTGTCCAACGGCGGCACCGGACGCGGCCTGCCGATCTCCTGCTATCTGAACAGCGTCGACGACAGCCTGGAAGGCATCGTCGGCACCTGGAACGAGAATGTCTGGCTGGCCAGCCGCGGCGGGGGCATCGGCACCTACTGGGGCAATGTCCGCGGCATCGGCGAGCCGGTCGGCCTCAACGGCAAGACGTCGGGCATCATTCCGTTCGTCCGGGTGATGGATTCGCTGACCCTCGCGATCAGCCAGGGCTCGCTGCGCCGCGGCTCGGCCGCCTGCTATCTCGACATCTCGCACCCGGAGATCGAGGAATTCCTCGAGATCCGCAAACCCTCGGGCGATTTCAACCGCAAGGCGCTCAATCTCCACCACGGCGTGCTGGTCACCGATGCGTTCATGGAAGCGGTCCGTGACGGCGCCGAATGGACTCTCCGCAGCCCCAAGGACGGTTCGGAGCGCGCCAAGGTCGACGCCCGTGCCCTGTTCCAGAAGCTGGTCGAGACCCGGCTGCAGACCGGCGAGCCCTACATCATCTTCATCGACAAGGTGAATTCGACGATGCCGCGCCATCAGCGCGATCTCGGACTCAAGGTGTCGACGTCGAACCTCTGTTCGGAAATCACCCTGCCGACCGGCATCGACCATCTCGGCAACGCCCGCACCGCGGTCTGCTGCCTGTCGTCGCTGAACCTCGAGACCTGGGACCAGTGGAACGGCGACAAGCGCTTCATCGAAGACGTGATGCGCTTCCTCGACAACGTGCTCAGCGACTATATCGAGCGTGCGCCGGACGAGATGGCGCGCGCCAAATATTCGGCGGCGCGGGAGCGTTCGGTCGGTCTCGGCGTGATGGGCTTCCACTCCTTCCTCCAGGCGCGCGGCATCCCGTTCGAAGGCGCGATGGCGAAATCGTGGAACATGCGCATCTTCCGCCACATCAGCGCGCAGGTGAACGAAGCCTCGATGATGCTGGCGCACGAGCGCGGGCCGTGCCCGGACGCCGCCGACATGGGCGTGATGGAGCGGTTCAGCTCGAAAATGGCGATCGCGCCGACCGCGTCGATCTCGATCATCGCCGGCGGCACCTCCGCCTGCATCGAGCCGATCCCGGCCAACATCTACACCCACAAGACGCTGTCCGGCTCCTTCTCGATCCGCAATCCGTATCTGGAAGAGCTCTTGAAGCAGAAATCCAAGAATTCGGAAGGCATCTGGTCGTCGATCCTTGAGCGCGGCGGCTCGGTCCAGCACCTCGATTTCCTCACGCCTGAGGAAAAGGACGTGTTCAAGACCAGCTTCGAGATCGACCAGCGCTGGCTGATCGAGCTCGCGGCCGATCGCACGCCCTATATCGACCAGGCGACCTCGCTGAACCTGTTCATCCCGGCCGACGTCGACAAATGGGATCTGCTGATGCTCCACTACCGTGCCTGGGAGCTCGGCGTGAAGTCGCTTTACTATCTCCGCTCCAAGTCGGTCCAGCGCGCCGGCTTCGCCGGCGGCGTCGAAGCCGACAACACGCCCGACCTCAAGCAGATCGAGCTGGCGGCGACGACGGACTATGACGAATGTTTGGCGTGCCAGTGATCTACTCCTCTCCCCTTCAGGGGAGAGGTTGGGAGAGGGGGAGTCGGTCGACCCTCCTTCGCCTCCCGACATGCGCCCCCAGTCTGCCCCTCTCCCTCACCCTCTCCCCTGAAGGGGAGAGGGGATCCACGCGCCCCACCGGCCGCGCCACCTTTTTCTGATCGGGAGTAAACCGATGTCCCTTCTCGAAGCCCGCAAGCAGTACAAGCCGTTCGAATACCCTTGGGCGTTCGAATTCTGGAAGCGCCAGCAGCAGCTGCACTGGCTGCCCGAGGAGGTGCCGCTCGGCGAGGATTGCCGTGACTGGGCGCAGAAGCTGACCGAGCATGAGCGCAACCTGCTCACCCAGATCTTCCGCTTCTTCACCCAGGCGGACATCGAGGTGCAGGATTGCTACCACGAGAAATACGGCCGGATCTTCAAGCCGGTCGAGGTCAAGATGATGCTCGCCGCTTTCTCCAACATGGAGACGGTGCACATCGCCGCCTACTCGCATCTGCTCGACACGATCGGCATGCCGGAGAGCGAATACGGCATGTTCCTTCAGTATAAGGAAATGAAGGACAAGCACGATTATCTCGCCACCTTCGGAGTCGACAGCGACGAGGATATCGCCAAGACGCTGGCCATGTTCGGCGGCTTCACCGAGGGGCTGCAGCTCTTCGCCAGCTTCGCGATGCTGATGAACTTCCCGCGCTTCAACAAGATGAAGGGCATGGGCCAGATCGTCTCCTGGTCGGTACGCGACGAGAGCCTGCACTGCGAAGGCATCATCAACCTGTTCCACGCCTTCACTAAGGAGCGCGATTGCCTGACCGCCGCGGTGAAGAAGGACATCCGCGACGTCTGCCACACCACCGTCGACCTGGAGGACGCGTTCATCGATCTCGCCTTCGAGCAGGGCCCGGTCCCCGGCATGACTCCGAAGGAGATCAAGCGCTACATCCGCTACATCGCCGACTGGCGCCTCAGCCAGTTGGGCCTGCGCCCGATCTTCATGATCGAGGAGCACCCGCTCCCCTGGCTCGCGCCTCTGCTGAACGGCGTCGAGCACGCCAATTTCTTCGAAACCCGCGCCACCGAATATTCCAAGGCCGCGACCCGCGGCAATTGGGGCGAAGTCTGGGACAATTTCGACCGAAGGAAGAGCGCCAAGGCGGCCAACGACGCGGTCATCGCCGCGGCCGAGCCGGTGGCGCAACCGGAGGGGGATATGTTCTCGCGGGCGGGGGTTGCGGCGGAGTAACGAGCCGTCAGCCCACACTTCTTGCATCAGCGGAAGGCCACGCACGAGCCTCACGAGAACAGCTTCAGGGGTTGACCGCTGAGCGAGAGTTCAGCGGTCCTTCGGAGTTGTGGCCTTAGACTCAGGTTTCCAGTCCGAACACCTGCGGGAGACGCAAACTTCAACTCGTGCCGTGGTCACGGTTTGCGAACGCAATGCTCCCGCGTGGCCAGCACCGCCTTCACGTCGGCATAGGCGACGCCCCACATCGGGTCCGCCTTGAACAGGATCAGACCGGCCGCAGAGCCAATCTCGGCTTCGGTAAGATCGCTGCACTCCCGCTCCTCCTCGCACCAGCGCAGCCGCTCGAGCCGTGCCAGCAAGGCGCCGGTCGGCATCTCCTCGAGAGTCCGCCGCGCGATCGGGGGGAGCACCCGATCCAATCCATGTCCTCGTTTCATCAATCACGATTATCAGGTCATACCAAGCATCGGGGTTCCGGTGGGTTCCGGTGACAGTGCATCGATTTCCCACTACAGGATACCGGTGAAACCCCGCTCGATATAATGGAACCTCAACGCGCCGCTTGAAAAAGCCGGCGTTGCGCAGCGTTGATCGAGCGCTCGTCCCAATCGACCTCCCTCCTGGTGACCGGCAGAATCTCTCTGCGATCGTCCCAATCGTAGAAGAACGTGCCGTGAATCCCTTGTGCGTCCCTCTTCAGGATCGGGCGTTCCCAGATCCGGGAGAGGATGTTCCCCGCTTCGCTCTCTCCCAGCCGCGTCACCACATCCTCGATCAGTGCCATGTCCTGATCGTCGGGAAAGATCGCGGCGAATTCCTCGTCGGTCGCCTGGAACAGGCTGAAGGTCGCATTGCGCGCGCCATTGATGATCTGGATGTTCCGCATGCATCCAGTCTGGCGTGTGCAGACTGAGTCCGCAACGGAAGTCGCGGGTTCCGGTGCTGGCAGGTTCCAGTGGGCGGGTTCCGGTGACGGGTTCCGGTGACAGGGTTCCGGTGACAGTGCACCGATTTCGAGCGATTCCACCTTGATCGGGGTTCCGGTGACAGTGCACCGATTCCGAGCGATTCCACCTTGATAGAGTTCCGGTGACAGTGCATCCATTCCTCGGCGAATTCCAGCTCCTCTCGTCAGGCCGGTGACCTACCTGAACCCGCGGGACAACAGGGATTCGGCTTTCGGCCGTGTCTCGGCGCGGAGTCTCCGCACCCGCTCACGCTTGTCTTGAATCGTGCGCATCAGCTATTTCCTGCATCAAGGAGGCCGCCGTGGCGCAATTCTCCGTACGCGATGCCAGGACCAATTTGTCGCGACTCATCTCCGCTGCGCTGAATGACGACGAGGTGGTCATCGCCCGCCGCGGCGTGCCGCTGGTGCGCCTGGTGCCGGTGACGCCGCGTGGCCGACGGCAGTTCGGCGCGCTTCGGGGAAAGATCGCGATCGATGCCCGTTTCGACGAACCGATAGGGGACCAACCCCTGTGATGCTCGTGATACTTCTATTGGCACAAGCCGCCCCGGCCGGGAGCGGACCTTGGGACCGGTACAAGCAAGAGACGCCCGCGCCTGAGCGGTTAGGGGCGGGGCCACACACTCTTGTCATTTCCGATGGTAAGGGGATGACTCGAATTGAGTACCGCACAGGCGCCGGATGTCAGCGCGCCCGCGATGTGCTGCGGCGGCAAGTCGAACCTCCTCGGGACAGCCCATACACGGCCCATGGACGGCCTACGGTGCAGGCGTTTTGCGTTCCTCGGGGCTAACCGCCTGCGCATTGCAGTGACAGAGTTTCGGCATTCGGCCGTCGCGCCGCGCTGGGACGAAGCCGAATTGCCACACGATGCCACGAAGAGACACGAAACACAAAGAAGAGGAAAGGGCTTCGCTGCGGCCCCGCTGCGTTATCGCGTTCTGCGCGCCTTCGCGCCTACCGGACTGCCCCTAAGCCATCCGCCGCCGTCGGAGGAGCGCGCGGGGCCATCGCGCCAGATTGCCGAACCATCCCGGGCTCGGGAGGCGCTCGCTAAGGCCGCGTCGCCCGCAGCCCCGCCGCGCGGATACCCGCTTCGGCACAGGCGATGTCGCTTTCGGTTGGCGAGCCGGACACGCCGATCGCGCCGAGCGGGCGGCCGTCCGCGGTGAAGACGGGGAGGCCGCCGCCGGCGGTGGCGATGCCGGGGGCGGTGGGGACGTTCCAGCGGGCGGTGTCGGCGCTGGGATAGCCGTAGGTCGCGGCCGAGCGGCTCTTCCACGAGGCGATGTCCGACACCGCCGTCGACGCCTCGTCCATCCGCGCGAAGGTGAGCAGGCGGCCCGCCTCGTCGTGCACGGCGATCGCGACCGACAGCTTGTTCTCCCTGGCGAACGCCAGGCAGCCGTCGCGCATCCTGGCGGCGCTGTCATAGGTCAGCACCGGCCGCGGAGCCTGCGCCGGCGCCGAGGTACCGAGCGCGGCAAGGCAGGCTGCAGCAACGAACGTCTTCATCTCTTCCCCTCCCAAGTCGGAGCGGCGAGTAAATGCCCTGCGGGCGCTTCGGGCAAGCGCTTGTGCGTCGCGCAGCCAGATCGCTGCTGCATTCGGACTGCTTTGGCATCACCAGATCTCGGGCAAGCAGTTGGGCGGTCGCGCCGGGATACTCATGCGATTGCGTTGCGCGACGCTTGTGCCAGAATGGTGGGAGGGGGCACATAATGGCGACGGCAGGCAGAGAAGCGACAGGACCAGCGCCGGCGCGTGCTGACGCAGCCTTGGCTCCGACGAGACGGTTCGCGACCCGCGACCTTCCCGAACATCGGCGAGACGAACTGATCCGGGAATTTTACGGACGGATCGGCATCGGCGTCGATATCGCGCCGATCGACGTGCCGCTCGATCTCGACATTTCGACACTGATCCTGCCGCAGGTCATGATGATCGCGGCAACCACGACGCCGCTGAGGTGGGATCGCCGCCCGGACCTGACCGCCGACGGCAATGACGACATCTGCATCACCTGGGCTGCGGGTGGCTATGCCTTCCGCCAGCGCGGTCGCAGCGATGTGGAAATCGCGCCCGGCGCCGCGTGCATCATCCCGGTCGACCGTCCCTGGAGCGCCGCAACGCTGGACGGATCCTGGAAAACGAACATCCAGATCGAACGGCGCCTGCTCCTGGAGCGGGTGCCAGGCCTCGAAGACGTCGCGCCGGATTGCATCGAGCGCCGCAGCCCCGAAGCCGCTTTGCTGTTCGATTATCAATGGTGCATCGCACGCCGGCCGATCACGGAAGCGATGGCGCCCAGGATCGCCGAGCACATCGCGGATCTCGTCGCACTCGCGCTGGGGGCCTCGCCGGATGCACGGCAGGCAGCCAGGGAAGGTGGCGTACGGGCGGCGCGGCTGCTCGCCCTTCAGCGCCATATCGCGGCCAATCTTCACCGCCCGATGCTTTGCGCGCGAAGTGCCGCACAGGCCCTGGGGATCAGCGAACGCTATGTTCGAAGCCTCCTCGCGGATGAGGAGACCACCTTTTCCGATTATGTATCCGATCGCCGGCTCGATGCGATCCGAAGCCGACTTCTGCAGCCGTCCCAAGCCGTCCTGCCGATCGCCGACATCGCGGCGGAGTTCGGCTTCTTCGAGCCATCCACCTTCTACCGCCGGTTCAAGGGGCGCTTCGGGGTGAGCCCTTCGGAGTTTCGCCGGGGATAATCGTCTGCCCTGTTCCGCCCGTGCACCATCCAGTGCCGCTGGTGCCACATCGCTAGGGCTGGAACGGCCCTATGCGGTCTCCGGATTGCGCAGGTGATCAGCGCCGCGCGACGAAGGGGATCCAATCATGACCAAGACCACGCGCGTGGCGCTCACCGCCGCTGCCTCGATCACCGCGCTTTCCTGGGCGGTTGCCGCGGCTGCGGACCCGACACCGCCGTGCAACGCGGGTGCCGGTGCCGGGAGCACGGAATGCGGCGCCAATTCGACGACCGGCGCCGCCGTCGAGGCAACCGCAGTGGGGGCGGGAAGCCAGGCGACCGGCGATGGCAGCACCGCCACCGGCAACGGCGCGGTCGCCTCTGCGCCCTCGGCGTTCGCCGGCGGCCAGGGCGCAATCGCCAATGGCCCGAGCGCCACGGCCATCGGCCTGGACAGCGCTGCGTCGGGTGGCCAGGCCACTGCTCTGGGCGCATTCAGCGAAGCAAGCGGCGACACTGCTACCGCGTTGGGCACCGGCAGTCAGGCTGCGGGTGACGGCAGCAGCGCCGTCGGCAACGACGCGGTGGGATCGGGCGTGTTCTCGAGTGCCTTCGGCAGCAACGCTGCCGCAACCGGTCTCGACAGCGTCGCCGTGGCGATGCTCTCCACGGCAAGCGGCGAGGGGGCGATCGCCATCGGTCGATCCACCGAAGCCGCCGCCGATTACGCGATCGGCATCGGGCGCAGCGCCGCGGCCAACGACACCGGCGCGATTGCAGTCGGCTATCTGGCGACCTCGTCCGGCGTGCGCTCGATGGCCGTCGGCTTCGAGGCCGGCGCCGCCGGCGACCAGTCCTCCGCTTTCGGAGCCTTCTCCGCGGCTTCGCAGCCCGACGCGACGGCTCTCGGCGCCGGGGCGCAGGCGACGGGCGTCGGCGGCACTGCCACGGGTCGTGCCGCGTCGGCGTCTGGAGGTTCGTCGAGCGCCTTCGGTATCAACGCGGCCGCATCGGGATCGAGCAGCCTCGCCATGGGCGTACAGGCAAGCGCGACCGGCGCGGGCGCGATCGCGAGCGGGGCCGATGCGCAAGCTTCGGGCGCGAACAGCATCGCTACGGGCCAGTCGAGCCGGGCGTTGAACAGCAGCGCCGTTGCCTACGGCAATTCTGCTTTTTCCGTGGGAGAAGGAAGCGTCGCCATATCCACATTTGCGCAAGCGACGGCCGATCTCAGCATCGCCATAGGCACGCAGAGCGGCGGGTACGGTTTATCGAGCATCGGGATCGGAGTCCTGGCTCAGGGATTGGGCGAAGAATCGGTTGCTCTCGGGGCCCTGGCGAGTGCAGGCGCCGACGGCAGCAGTGCGTTCGGCGCCAGAGCGCGCGCCGACGGCGTCAACGCGCTTGCCATCGGCATGGAGAGCCGATCGGAGGGGACTGCTGCGGTCGCGCTGGGCCGCGAGGCTCTGGCGACCGGCGAGCAGTCGACGGCGCTCGGAACCCAGTCCGTCGCCGTCGCGTCCGGCAGCGTCGGGATCGGCTACAATGCGGGCGCCAGCGGGAACTTCTCGGTGGCGATGGGCCAACAGAGCGCAGCAACAGGCGCCTCCTCGCTCGCGCTCGGCGCCGGTTCGACCGGAGGCGCCGCGGAAGCCACGGCCTTGGGCTGGTTTGCTAAGGCCAATGGGGTGCAGGCCGTCGCTTTGGGCGCCCAGAGCGAGGCGGCAGGTGCGCTCGGCACCGCGCTCGGCGCCAACAGCAGTGCGGCGGGCGAGCAGGCGACCGCTCTCGGCAGCGGCAGCGGCGCGCTCGGCGTGGGGAGCACCGCGATCGGCCGGCTGGCCGCGGCGTCCGCGGACGGCGCGGTTGCGCTGGGTCTCGACAGCCGAGCAGAGGGCGTGAACGCGGTTGCGCTCGGCACGAACGCGATCGCGGCACAAGATGGCTCCGTGGCGCTTGGCGCCGGCGCCACCACCACCGCCGTTCGACAGGTGGCGCTCGGCGGCACCGGCAGTTCGGTTCGCGTCGGCGACATCGCGGCGAGCAGCGCGGCGCAGGCCGGTACCCTCGGGGTGGCAACGGTGGATGCGTCGGGCACGCTGGGGCGCGATACCACGCTCTTCCCGGCGGTCGGTGCCTTGCAGGCGGGGCAGGCGACGCAGGCAAGTCAGATTGCGGCGATCCAGACCGTCAACACCAGCCAGAGCGGGCAGATCGCAGCCGTCGAGGCGGTCAACACCAGCCAGGCAACCCAGATCACCGCCCTGCAGCTCGGCTCGGCAAGCCAGGCCATGGCGATCAATGCGCTCCAGGCCGGGCAGGCTGCACTCAGCGGGCGCGTCGATACTCTGTTCGATCTGCGGGCGCTCGATCGCCGCGACATGCAGGAAGGGATCGCAGCCGCGGTGGCCATGGGGCAGGCACCCATGCCCTCTGCGGCGGGGCGGACGAGCTACGTGCTGAACGTATCGACCTTCCGCGGCGAGCAGGCGCTGGGCGGCTCGATCATGCACCGCCTCGATGGTGACTCTCCGGTCGGCATCGGAATTGGATTCTCGTTCGCCGGGCACAAGAACAACGCGTTCCGCGCCGGCATCGCGGGAGAGTTCTGAAGGCAGGCGATACGAAGCTCACCGTGCGGGGGGCTGCTCGCCTCGCACGGTGACCCGGATAACGTACCAGCGAGCGGCCTCGGCGGTATGTCGCGCCGACCGGCTCCTCCATGAGGGGAGGCGGACACCGCGGTCGACCCGTCGTCCATGCGCGCGAAGGTCAGCCGCCGTCCCGCCTCGCCGTGAACGGCGATCGCAACCGCGAGCTTGTGCTCCCGCGCGAACGCCAGGCGGTCGTCACGCATCCTGAGGGCGCTGTCATAGGTCGGCACCGGCCGCGAAACCTGCGCCGCCGCCACGGTCCGGAGGCTGCAGCAACGAACGTCTTCATCTCTTCCCTTCGGCTCTCCTCAGCCGAGTGAACCGTCGCCGCACCAAATGTGCGGCAATCCATTACGGAACCGTAACAACTTCGTTGGTCCCGAGGGCGCGCGCACGTTACGCCTCCGCCGGAGCTGCTCGGACCATTATTTGACCAGTATTAACTGGTGGCCCCGGCCCGGCAGGAGAGAGGACGTATCGGACGGTGGCGCTTCCCCGCTCCCCCGGTGTACGCTGGTCCGCCGCGAACCAGGAGACGATCGACATGGCCACCGGAGGATGCCTGTGCGGCGCCGTGCGCTACCGGATTACCGGTCCGCTGCGCGCAACCTCGCTCTGCCATTGCGAGTCCTGCCGCCGCGCCACCGGCGGCCCGTCGCTGGCCTGGGCGATCTTCGGCGAAGACGATGTCGAGATCACCTCCGGCACGCTCGCCGTCTACGAGAGCTCGCCCGGCGTCGAGCGCGGTTTCTGCGCGCGCTGCGGTACGTCGCTCAGCTATCGCCGCGCCAATCGCCCGGGCCTGTTCGACGTCACCACCGCCTCGCTCGACGATCCGGAAGCCTTCCCGCCCGACAAGGAAATCTGGATCGAGGAGCGTCTCTCCTTCGTCGCGCCCAACCCCGATCTGCCGCAACATGCCCAATTCAGCACGCCGTCCGCGCCGCCCGGCGCCGGCGTCCTGTGATCTGCCCGCGGTCGCAGGACCGGCCGCGTTAGTTCCTTGAAGGCTGAGAGTTGAGAGGGAGACCCGCTCCGCGCCGTCCACGAAGAATGGGGCGGCAGTGGAACGTTGCGGCAGCCGGCTGCCGCGGCCATGATCGAGAGCATGACCATCCGTTCTCTCGCTGACGCGGACGCGCGCCTTCGCGGCGCGGTGGACGCGGTGTACCGCGTGTTCGCACGACGTGCCCCCGCGCGCATCGATGGATGTCCATGCTGCATCGCAGGGCGCGACGTGGATGTCTTGCTCAGCAAGCCGTTGCCGTCGCTAAGCGGTCAGTAACTGTGGCCCTACGTCTCGGGCGTCTTCTTCACGGTGGGGAGCGAGGAGGACTTTCGATACCTGCTGCCGCGCATTCTCGAGATATCGGTCGACGATCCCGGAAACGCTAACGATCCCGAGATCGTGCTGGCCAAGATCGGCATGGCCAATTGGCATTCATGGTCCACCGGCGAGCGGGGGGTGATCGAGGCGTTCGTGGATGCCTGGTCTCATGCGGCGCTCGCGCAGGACCTGGAAGCCGCCGCCGAGGGCTGGATCGGTCAGGATGCCGAAAGCGTGCTCTGCGGCGCAGCGCGGGCAGGCTTCGATCTTGCGCCCTGGCTCGAGCAATTGCAGCGGCCCGAGGCGTCTGCAGTCCTTGCCGATCTAAAATCGCGCTACCCAAAACAGCTGTCGCCCTTCTGGGAAGACGCGCCCGAAGCGTCCGCGCGACTGGCAACGATCCTCGGAGCAACACAATAGTCCCGAGCAACTGCTGCCCGGCCTTGCTCGGAAAAGCGTGTTTCGCTTTCCGCCATCGCCGCTTACGCTCGCACCAAAGGAGCGCATTGGACGCTATGGCCCGCGGACGACCCCACACGAACCTGCCTCCGCCCTACCTCAAGCGGGTGTGGCTCGACGACGATGCGGTGCCCGATCGCGCTGTCTACCCATTCTGCCTGCCGCTGTTCCGCGACCGCGGCTTTGAACTCGCCTTCGATCGGCCGGTGACGATCATCGTCGGTGAGAACGGCACCGGCAAATCGACCCTGCTCGAAGGCATCGCCGTGGTCGCCGGCTTCGACGAGGGCGGCGGCGGGCCGGGCTACCGCACCATCGACAATGAGGGTGCGGTCGCGCGAGGCGGCGGCGATCTTGCCGCCGCGCTGAAGGCGAGCTGGCTGCCCAAGGTGGGGCAGGGCTGGTTCTTCAAGGCGGAGAGCTTCTTCTCGGTCGCCCGCTACCTCGACGATGCGGCGAGGGACGCCCTCAGCGCACCACCCGATTATCTCTCCCATTCCCACGGCGAAGGCTTCATGCGCTTCTTCGAGGAACGGTGCGAGCGCCCCGGCATCTTCCTGTTCGACGAGCCCGAGTCGGCGCTGTCGCTGACCCGGCAGTTCGAGTTCCTGAAGCTGCTCCGGCGCATCGATCGCAACGGCAAGACCCAGGTGATCATGGCCACCCACGCGCCGATCCTGATGGCGCTGCCCGATGCGCGCCTGCTCCGTCTCGGCAAATACGGGCTCGAGCCGGTCGCGTTCGAGGAGACCGATCATTACCGGCTGATGCGGGAATTCATCCTCGATTGGCGAAGCACGGTCGAGACAATGCTCGACGCGTGATCCGGATTCTGGGGATCGATTGCGTCGAGCATGCCCGGAGCGAACGCCGTAGCGCAAAGGATCCGGGGTGTTGGCGGCCGACATCCCAGCTCTCCTTTGCGTTTCGACAACGCGCCTTTTCGATCGATCTTGCGGCCTCGAAGGATCACCCCTCCTGCGCGTGCTCCGCGATCAGCCGGTTCACCTGGTCGAGCTGGTCGCGAACGGTCTCGGGCGTCTCGGTGAGCGGCCCGTCGCCGCGGTCGGACTCTTCTTCCGCCTCGAGCAAACGAAGCCGCTCCTCAAGCCGCGATCTCTCGTCCTGCAGCTTGGTGAGCGTGTCGTCCTGAAGGTCGTCGTGCATCGTGCATCCCTTGTACGCCGCGCGCCGTTCGACGCGCCTTGGTGGAAACATTGGGTTCGCAGGAGGTGCGGTGCGCAAGGAGCGACCTGCACCGAGCGAGCCCGATGCGGTCCGACATCGCGATCCGAAGGATCGCCAGAGGGGCCCGGCCCGCACATCCTGAACGGCATCGGCCTCGGGAAGGTTCCGGCGCTTCGGGTGCTGCCAGCCGATGATCCCGGCCGTCCGCCACGCCGCGGACGGGCATTCGGCCCCAGCAAGCTGCTTCGCCATCACCGGGAACGACCCGATCGTGCCGCATCTCCGATGGACTTTCCTGTGTGTTCATGCTACGTTCCGCCGCTCTTTCCTGGCCGCCACCTAGAAGCTTGTGCCGTGTCGTTGCGTCGCTTTGCTCTTTGACATGTGAAGCTCTGGATCGCGCGCCCGGCAGCCGTGACGCACGTGCAGGGCGCCGGGCGCTCAGATGCTGCGCTGCGTCACCTGTTTAACAGGCCCGATACAGGTGTCTTCGCTGCACGGCAGCACTCCAAACCCCCGGCTGTACTACCGTGCAGACGAACGCATAGCGGGAGACGCCCGCCCGGGTCCTCTCCAGACACAGCGTTCAAGCGCAACCGGTGACGCAGCGTCGGATGGGGTAGCCGTCGAACTCCAGGAGTCGCGCAACAGCCCGCCGCGCCCGCATGCCCGATGCAACGTCCGGCGCGGTCGGGTCGTTTCGCCTGCGGCAGCACGTCCGCCGATCAAGGAGAAGGAAGATGCGCAAGGTCTTGCTCGGGTCCGCAATCCTGTGTCTCGCGCTCGCGACCGTCGAGCAGGTGGAGGCGCAGGCCCGAGGGTTGCGCGGCGTCAGCGGCGGGGTTGGCGCTGCTGTGGGGCGGGGACCTGCCCCCGGGATCGGCCATGGACCCGGCCCCGGACGAACGGGGCTGGTGGACCGAGTGCAAGGCAGATGGCGCGGCGGCAGCCCGCATGGCGGCTGGAGCGGGACCGACTGGCGCCCCGGTCCACGCGGGAACGGCCTTCCGCTCGGCGGCAACGGACTCCCGGTCGGCGGCAACGGCATTCCGGTCGGCGGCGACTGGGCCGATCGCACGGGCCGCTGGGGCGGCTCCCCCGGCGGTGCCCGCTATGGGAACGCCGACCGCGGAGGATGGAATGGCGGATCGCATCGCGATTGGCAGGGCAGCGACCGCGGCGACCGCCCTCGTGGGGCGGAACATGGCCGCGGCCGGGAGGGTCGCGGGCGCTGGGATATTGGTGGCGGAGCCTATGCCGATGGGATCGGCATCGGCGACGGCTGGGCGTCGGCGGAGGCGAGCACGCGCACCGAAGCGCCGCCACAGGCCGGGACCGGCGCGACCTGGCGCAATCCCTGCCGCAGCTTCTGGTGGGACGGCTGGTCCTGGCGCTGCTGATGCGCGGGCGGCGGGCTAAGCGAGCCCGTCGCAGGCCGCGGCGGCTGGCGGACGCGAAGCGAGTAACCCCGCAGCCGTTGATCCGTCCCGCATCTTCCGGCGTCTCCCTTGCCGGCAAGCGTGCCTGCGGGAATTGCCGCAGTGCCCGGAAGGCTGTTACCGTGCCCGAAACGAGGCCGCTCCGGGGGAAGAATGCGCCGATCGCGCGATGATGTGTTCGAATGGCTGGACTCCGGCCGCGTCGTTGCGGGGCGTGAAGGCGAGGTGCTCCGCGTCGCCGGCATGCTTCCGACGCCGGCCGAATGGCGGGGCTTTCTCGGTCAGCTGACGCTGTGGCTCGGAACGATCGCACTCGCAGCGGCGGTCATCTTCTTCTTCGCCTTCAACTGGGACGATCTCGGGCGTTTCGCCAAGTTCGGCTTGGTCGAGGGGGCGATCGTCGCGGCTCTGATCGCAGCCTGGCGCGTCGACCTGGACGGCAGCGTCGGCAAGGCCGTGCTGCTGCTTCTCGCATTGCTCACCGGGGCGCTGCTGGCCCTCACCGGCCAGATCTATCAGACGGGCGCCGACACCTACGAATTGTTCGCCTGGTGGGCCGTGCTGATTTTGCCCTGGGTGCTGGCCGGCCGCTTCAGCCCGTTGTGGCTGTTCTGGCTCGCTCTGCTGAACCTCGCCACCTTCTTTTACTGCACTTTGTCCTGGGACGAGGAGCAGGTTTTGTGGGGGCTGTTCGCGCTCAACAGCGTCGCGCTCGTCGCCTGGGAAGCGGCGCACCGCGCGGGGATCTCCTGGTTGCAGGACGATTGGCCGCCGCGGCTGGCAGCGGTCGCCGGTGGGGTCATGGCGACGGCGCTGGCGATCTGGGCGATCGTCGACTCCGATCCCGCACGGGGAGTGGGGGCGATCGGCTACGCGGTCTGGCTCGCGTCGCTCTACGGGTGGTACCGCTATGTCCGGCCCGATCTGTTCATGCTCGCGGGCGGCGTGCTCAGCCTGGTGGTGGCGATCACGGTTTTCCTCGGCGAGCATCTGCTCGACAATGACAGTGCCGGCGGGTTCCTGTTCGTCGGCCTGGTCGTGATCGGCATGTCGGCCGGCGGAGCGATCTGGCTTAAATCGGTCGCGCGGGAGCAACGGGCATGAACGCTGCGGACCTCTGGGGCCGGCTGCGTGCCGAAGGCCTCGTCGAAGGGGAGATTCCGGTCGCGGACCGCCCGGCCTCGCCCTGGTTCGTGCGGGTGATGCTCGGCATCGCCGGCTGGATCGGCGCCTTCTTCCTGATCCTGTTCGTCGGCGCCGCCTTCGAATTCATCATGAAGAGCCCGGCCTTTGCGGTCGGCGCGGGCGCCGCCTGCTGCGCCGGCGCCTTCGCGCTGTTCCGCGGCTTCGACGGCAACGATTTCGCCGAGCAATTCGGCCTTGCCGTCAGCCTTGCCGGCCAGATCCTGATGATCATCGGCCTCGCCGATTATCTGGAGCCGGAGCAAGGCCCGTTCTACTTCCTGGTCGCCGCGCTGCAGGTGGTGCTCGCCGTGGCGGTGCCCAACTTCATCCACCGGGTGCTGGCCGCCAGCGGAGCCGCGATCGCGCTTGCGCTCGGGATCAACCAGCTCGGCCTGCCGGGTCTCTCCGCGCCTCTGCTCGCCGCGGGGCTCGCCTGGATCTGGCTGGAGCCCCGGCGCTGGGCCGCGAAGGGTCGCCTCTGGCGGCCGATCGGCTACGGGCTGGTGCTCGGCCTGCTGCTGATCGAGACCTTCCGCCTGGTGGGCGCAGCGCGCTGGTTTGGCCTCGCCGACCATGCGCCGGGCTGGATCCGGCTGCACGGCCCGCTGATCGGACGCTGCGCGATCGCCGCCTTGCTCGTCTGGGTCGCGATCGCCGAGACGAAGCGGGAAGGGTTCGCGCCGACCAGCCGGGTGGCGCTCGTCGCCGGCGGAGCCGCCTTGCTCTTCGGACTGCTCGCGCTTGGCGCACCCGGACTTGGCTCCGCGCTGCTGATCCTGCTGCTTGGCTTCGCCGCCGGCAACCGAATCCTGCTGGCGGTCGGCATCCTCAGCCTGCTCGGCTTCGTCGCCCATTTCTACTACAGCCTGCACCTCACCCTGCTCGAGAAATCGGGGCTGCTTGCGATCACCGGCCTGTGCCTGCTCGCCGCGCATGTCCTCCTGCGGCGCGGCGTCGCCGCATCCGGCACCGGGGAGACGGTCCATGTCTGAGTCGATGCGGCTGAGCCCTGCGGTGCGCAAGGCGATCGTCTTGCTCGCCGGCCTCCTCATGCTCGCGTTCGTCAATTTCGGCATCTTCCAGCGCGAGCAATTGGTCACCCACGGGCGCATCATCCTGCTGAAGCTCAGCCCCGTCGATCCGCGCTCGCTGCTGCAGGGCGATTATATGCGGCTGAACTTCGAGGCCGCGGACCAGGCCTTTCCCGCGCGCCGGCGCTTCGCAAACGACCAGCGTCGCGGCGACGGCCATATCGTCGTTGCGGTGGATGGGCACGGCGTCGGCCGCTTCCGCCGCATCGGCGACGGAGCGCCGCTCGCCCCGGGCGAAGTCGCGCTTCGCTACCGGATGCGGGGCGGACAGCCCCATTTCGGCACCAACGCCTATTTCTTCGAGGAAGGGCAGGCCGCGGCTTATGAGAAAGCGGCCTATGGCGAGTTCCGGGTCGGCGACGACGGTGAGGCGATCCTCACCGGCCTGCGGGACGCACGGGGCGTGCGGCTGGGCAGATCCCGTTGAGTCGAAGGGCACTTCAAAGAAGCACACCGAATGTTCTTCGGTGTCTGGTTGAGTGCATTCACACCATGGAAGGCCAGTGTCTCTGATGCGGATGGTCGTTGCATTCCTTGTTGCGCCGTTCCCGGCCGCGCTCGTGCAGGCGCTTGTCGTCGGCTTCTGGCCCAAGCCTGGCCAGGGTGTTTTCGAGAACCCAGCATCCATGTTCGTGGCCATCAGTCTGTTGTTCTATGCGTTCGAGATCGTGCTGGGCCTTCCATTGGCGCTGTTGCTGCGCAGACGCTTCTCGCCCAGCCTGCGTCTCTATGCCGTCGTGGGTTCGGCCGCAGCGGCTGCGCCTGTCGCCATCATGCTCGGCTTGACCGCCGTTCGGGGCGAGCTTGCATTGTATGGAGCCGTGTACCTCTTGGCGCTGTTCGGCCTCGGGGGGCTTACAGCTGGTGCCGTGTTCTGGCAGATCGCGCGCCCGGACCGGCGCCGGGGTGAGCGGGATCGTGCGTCCGAACTCGCCGGACGTTTCAGCTGATCGCGCAGTCCTCGCTGTCGTCGGGGCAACGAACAGCATAAGGTGTTTTCGACTGCATGCCCGGATCAGGCTGGAGCAGCTTGATCACAGATCATGCTGGTTCTTAGCGCCGGTAGCCTCTGGTCCGCAGATCATCCCCACCGCCGCGTCGGCGACCGCCTGCAGCTCCGCTTCGCTTGCGCCGCCGCGGGCACGGACCGCGAGGGTGTGGAGCATGCCGGTGGCGAGCTTGGCGTGCACGACGGGGTCGGTGCCGGGCGGGAGCTCGCGCGTTGCCGTCCTGAACTTGGCTTCGAACGCGCCGTCCAGCTGCTCAAAGGAGAGCGTCAGCACCGCCCGCACCTCGTTCTCCACCGCCGCCTCGGTCACAGCGGTGCCGACCAGGAAGCAGCCGCGGCCGACCGGATCGCCCCGCAGATAGAGCTGCACGGTGGCCGCATAGAGCCGCGCCAACAGCGGGCGGAGCGGGCCGGGCGCCGCGAGGGCGCGCTCCAGCGCACCGATCATATCGGCCCGGGTCCGCTCCAGCGTCGCGAGGTAGAGCGTGCGCTTGTCCCCGAATGCGCCGTAGAGGCTGGGACGGTTGAGCCCTGTCGCTGCGGCGAGATCGTCGAGCGACGTCGCAGCATAGCCGCTGCGCCAGAATGCGTCGCGCGCTTTCAGGAGCACCTCGTCACGATCGAAGGCCGGCGGACGCCCGCGACGGCGCGGCGGCTCATTCTGTACCATTTCGCAAAGAATCCTTGACGTGATCTATTTTGTACCGGATTGTATGAAAATCAACAAGGCGGAAGGAACATGCGATGGATCTCTATTTCTCCCCGCTGGCATGCTCGCTCGGTGCGCGCATCGCCCTCTACGAGGCCGGCGCCGAAGCAGGCTACCACCTCGTCGACGCCGCAACCAAGACGACGCAGGGACGCGACTATCGCCAGATCAATCCCAAGGGATTGGTGCCGGCGATCCGCACCGTCGACGGGGAGGTGCTGAGCGAAAATGCCGCGGTGCTCCAGTATATCGCCGATTGCTTCCCCAAGGCGAAGCTTGCGCCAGCCGCCGGTCCGGAGCGCTACCGTCTCCAGCAATGGCTGAGCTTCATTGCCACCGAACTCCACAAGGCAGTGTTCGCGCCCTTGCTCGGCCGGAACTCGAACGATGGCGCCCGCGACTATGCCCGCGCCCTTGCCGCCGAGCGCTTCGACTATCTGAACGCGGAGCTGTCGTCGCGGGACTATCTGCTCGGCACGTTCAGCGTCGCCGACGCCTATCTCGCCGCCGTGCTCAACTGGGCGCCCTACGTGAAGATCGATCTTGCCCAATGGCCGGACGTCGCGGCCTATCGCGACCGGCTTGCCGCACGGCCGAGCGTCGCTCGGGCGATGGCGGAGGAGATGGACCTCTACAGACAGGCGGCGTGACCTCGCCTGCGCCGCATCCCGCGTGGGCCCCGGGGAGCGGCGCACCGGACGACCAGGTGCCGCTTACTGGACGAGCCAGTAGATCAGGACGAAGCCGCCAAGAGCCAGGCCGAACAGCCACGTGCGGCGGTTGTCGCGAGCCTTCCCTTCCGGGCCGGTGAGGGCCTCGCTCCGGCCTGCGTTGAGACGCTCGAATGCTTCGGCGCTGTCCGGGTTGCGAATGACGTAGCTGCGCTGGATCGTGGTGAAGGCGGTGGTGCCGTCATCGCCGAAATCGAACGCACGCTGGACGCTGGAAAGGGCAGGGATGCGGCGGTGCGCCGTCCTTGCCGCGGCGGCGCGAAAGCACAGCAGCGAAACGAGCGCGAGGATCGCCGCGAAGGCGAAGAGCGGGCCGCCGCGCCCGGGATCGCGCAAAGCATCGGCGATTCCCTCCTTGATCAGGAACAGGGCGAAGGCGGCGGTCAGAAATCCGGGAAAGGCGAGTTCGGAAAAGACGATGCTCTTCAGCCGTTCGGCCGCCGTGATCGGCTGATGTTCGCTGCGATGCCGGCGGACGCAGTCCGCGCAGAACAGGGGATCGGCCCGGGCGATGCGATGCTGCCAGGGCCCGTCATTCTGATTGTTGAACATGAACACCTTGACGACCGGTAGCCGGTGGGTCGCCTGCGCTCCGCAATTGGGGCACAAGGGTGGGTAGGCCAGCGCCTCGATAGGGCCCGCGAGCAAGATGCGGTGTCCGCCGTTGCCGAGCCCCTCCGTCCCCAGTTCCGGTTGGATGACAGCCAACATGGCCCCCTTCTGCGCCTCCGCAGAAATGCTGTGGCGCCATGCCTTGTCACGCCTGGCGAACGGGACGGCAACCCGCTTCGTCGCGAACCGACAGCCGATGAGCAACCGTGCCGTGCCGGGAGCGGCGACGTTGCGCAATCTTGCCTAGCGGTCTCCCGCGCTCGTAAGGCGGGGCATGCAGCCGATCCGCCCGCTCGGGCCCGCCGATTTCGAAACCATCCAGCGCCATCGCGAGGCGATGTTCCGCGACAGCGGCCGGCCGGAGGCGGTGATCGCCGAACTCAAGGCGCCCTTCGCGGCCTGGCTTGCGCCGCGGCTCTCCGATGGCCGCTATTTCGGCTGGCTGGTCGAGGATGCGGGCTCCGTCGTGGCAGGTCTCGGCATGATGGAGATCGAATGGCCGCCCCACCCGTCGCACCCGACCAGTGACAAGAGGGGCTACATCCTCAACGTCTATGTCGAGCCGAGCCACCGTCGTCAGGGCTTGGCCAAACGCCTGATGGACGCGGCGATGGCGGAGGCGAAAACGCGCGGGCTCGAATATATCGTTCTCCACGCCACCGAGCAGGGCCGCCCGCTCTACACCTCTCTCGGCTGGGCCTCCTCGCGCGAAATGGCGATCAGCGTTCCGAAAAGCTGAGAGGGCATCTCTCTCTTCTCTTTCTCTCTCGGGGTTCCACACCCGGCCCGCCCTACGACAGGCCGGTACACCAACGGCCCGCGATACCCTCGGCTCGTCATACCCCCGGCTCGTCATACCGGCGAAGGCGGGTATCTCAGGTCGAGTTAGCACGAGGGGGGAAGCGACCGGCGCTCTTGTCTGCACGGCAGCGGCCGCGCATGACGATCAAGGATGAGCAATCCCCGACGGGCGCCGTCGCTGCACCTTGAACCCGGGTGAGCCGCAACCCTATCTGGTTTGGAGAGGCCACGTCCTCCCCCGCATAGGGTTCAGGTCCGGGACGGCCCGGCAGCTTTGCAAGGAGGCTGTCGTGGCCTGGTTTCTGTTGATCGTCGCCGGATTGCTCGAAATCGTCTGGGCTTCCGCGATGAAGCTTTCGGACGGGTTCAGCCGGCTTGGTCCGTCTTTGGTGACCGCCGCGGCGATGTTGGCGAGCTTCGGCCTGCTCGCGCTCGCCATGCGGTCGCTCCCGCTCGGCACCGCTTACACGGTCTGGACCGGTATCGGTGCAGTCGGCGCCTTCGCCGTCGGCATTGTCTGGATGGGCGAAGCGGCAAGTCCGATGCGGCTCCTCGCCGCCGGGCTGATCATTTCCGGCCTGGTGCTGATGAAGCTTTCGGCGGGATGAGCGGCCGCGGCCTCACTTGGGCCGCGGCTTCAGATCGCTCGACGCGATGTGCCATTTGCGCTGCTCGGCGGTGGATCCGTCCACGTCGTTGACCCGGCGCAGGGTAACGGGCCCGTTCATGTGGACTTCGGCGCCGCTCTTCAGCCGCCCGTAAACCACCACCGGAACCTCGACGTAGAGCGATCCGGCGGCGCCTTCGATGCTGCCCGGTGCCCCGATCTGGGCGTGATATTCGGAATATTTGCCGAAGCTCGCGGCAAAGGCCTCGCGGCTCATCCCGCTTGCCCTGCCTCCGTCCGACCAGAGCCGCCACGCATCGCCATATTTGCCGCCTTCGAGCAAGGCGAAATAGGTCTGTACGACGTTGGCCGCGCCCTGCGCGCTGGTTGCGGCGAAGGAGGCCTCCGAGACCGGGGTGCGATCGTCCGGAAGCCCGCCGGGCGTGCCGGGCGCCGGGGGTTGGACCGGGGGAAGGGCGGCGAGATTCGCCTCCGCAACGTAGTTGCCGCTGTCGTCCGCAGGGGGTTCGCGGGAGGCGGCGGCGTCACCGGGCGTGTCCGAGGTCTGGACGTTCGCAGCATCGTTGGAAAGCTGATTGCCGACGGAGGCGCCATCTTGCGAGCAGCCGGCGAGAGTCAGGGCGGCGAGCCCTGCCAGGAAATCATTACGCATGAGGCATGAACGAGGCTGCCTTGTGCGGGTTCCTGCATTGGTGGCGGTATGTCGTGCCCGCACGGCGGTTCAACGCCGACGGTCCGCCCCGCAGCGGCAGAGATCCCGGCGAGCGAAGCTCCCGGCGAATTCGGCCGCAAGAGACGGGGTGCCGTTCTCCGCGGGATGAACGAAAGCGCCGGCGATCAGGGAGACCGAGCATGCCAAGTTCGAATGCCGATGCCGCCGAGACAGGCGTGAACCTCCGAGGCCGGACGGAGCATACGACCCGCGCGCAACCGAGCGGGACTGCCTCCGCCCCGATTGCAGCACGGCTCTTAGCGCTCGACTGGAACCGTATCGCGCGGGATCTCGACGGTCAGGGCTGGGCCACCACCGGTCCGCTGCTCACCCCCGAGGAATGCGAACGGCTCGCCGCCCTCTACGATTCGGATGCGCCCTTCCGAAGCCGGGTCGTGATGGCGCGGCACGGCTTCGGGCAGGGGGAATATCGATATTTCGCCTATCCGCTGCCGGACACGGTCGCGGCGCTCCGCAGGCATCTTTATGCCCGTCTGGTGCCGACCGCGGAGAGCTGGCGCGAACGCCTCGGCCAGGCCGGCACGGACGCCTATCCGGCGGATCACGAGGACTATCTCGGCCGTTGCCACGCCGCGGGCCAGATGCGGCCGACGCCTTTGCTGCTGCGCTACGGGCCCGGCGATTACAATTGCCTGCATCAGGATCTCTACGGCGAGCTCGCCTTTCCGCTCCAGGCCGCTTTCCTGCTCTCCGAGCCCGGCCGCGGGTTCGAGGGCGGCGAGTTCGTGCTGACCGAGCAGCGCCCGCGGATGCAGTCGCGAGTCCACGTCGTGCCGCTGCAGCAGGGAGAGGCGGCGATCTTCGCGGTCAACCAGCGTCCTGTTCAAGGCGCAAGGGGCAGCTACCGCGTCATCATGCGACACGGCGTCAGCCCGCTGCGCGCGGGGCGGCGCCATACGCTCGGCATCATCTTCCACGACGCCGCCTGAGCCTGCGGTCACCGCCCGTTGCTCGAACGGAGTCTCTGGTCCATCCATCGGCCGGAGGGAGAGGCATCATCAAGCAGTCAGAGGCAGAGGCATTCGCCGCGACCTGGATCGCCGACTGGAACCGGCGCGATCTCGACGCGATCCTCGGTCATTATACCGAGGATATTCGATTCCACTCGCCCTTTGCGCGCGCGCTGATCGGGGACGGCCTCGTCGTCGGCAGGGCAGCGCTCCGGGCCTATTGGACCGAAGGCCTGAAGCGGCGGCCGGCCCTGCGGCTCGAATTGATCGACCTGTTCATAGGCGACAGCGCGCTGGCCCTGCATTTCCGCGACGAGACCGGGCGGCGGACGGTGGAGACGATGATCTTCGATGCGCAGGGGAAGGTGATGCTCTCGACCGGATGCTATCGCAGCTGAGCTCTGGAAAGGGTGCGCGGATCGGAAGACGAGCCACGCTCGTTACACCGCCATGCCGTCGACGATCATCCGCCGGTTCGACTATCGCGAGGACAGCGGCGAGCTCGACGTGCTGTTTACCACCGGCCGCCGCTACGTCTATCGCGACGTGCCGCCCGAAGCCGCCGCGGCCTTCCGCGCCGCCTTCGCCAAAGGACGTCACTTCAACGCTCATATTCGCGGCCGCTATGCGTATGAGCAGCGGCCAGTCAGCGACGCTGCGTGATTCGGTTCACCATGTTGGGAGCTTGACAGCTTCGCAAGGGCATCGCTCTTGCGCACGTCCCTTCCTATCGATCAGAAGCGCAACCGCCTAACTAGCTGACCCGTCCTGCGGGCTTGGCGGTGATCTTCCGATGTGTGGCTTTGGAACGCGAACCGACGGGATCATGTGAGCAGGTAGAGATCGCTGTCCGGGTCGCCACGGTGACCTCGTTCGGCGAGCCTGAAGCCGGCTGCGGTCAGCAAGGCGATCGACCGGTCGTTCCTTGGATCGACGGTGGCGCGCACCGGGGAGATAACGCGGCTTTCGGCGAACCGAAGCAGGGACTCCAGCAATTCGCGCCCGAGGCCCTGTCCCCACCGGTCGGCGGCAAGACCGTAGATCAGCTCCTCGCTCCCGTCGCCTGGCCGCGCAAATCCTGCCCAGCCGATCAGCCGGCCGCTCGCATTCTCGACCACCGCGCCGGTTCCGAATCCGAAAGAGGCCAAATTCTCGTTGGAGCGCGCGACCCACAATCGGGCAACATCCTGGCTCAGCGGCAGCCCTTCATCGACGAATTGGTGAACCAGCGGATCGGCGAACAGGGTCACGAGCGGCTCAACGTCTTCCGGGCGGAAGGGACGGATCGTCAGATGAGCGGTCTTCAACGCGGATCCGTACAGCATTCTCTTACTTCCCCGTGCAGACGTACGGATCTTCTTGTTCCTGCCGGGTCTGCTGGGCAATGCCGCGCAGGCTCGCTTCGTCCCGGAGAATGGCCCCGTCATGCCGACGCCCGAAACTGCGCTCACCATCATCGACATGCAGCAATGCATGGCCGATCCCGCCACGCCGCCGCGCAATAATCCGGATGCGGAAGCGAACATCGCACGCCTGCTCGCGACCTGGCGCGCGGCGCTGCGTCCGATCGTCCATGTCCGCCACATCTCGCGCGATCCGGCATCGGGCTTTCGTCCGGGCCAGCCGGGCGTGCTTTTCCAGGATGCGTTTCTGCCGGCGGCCGGAGAGCATGTCGTCGACAAGCATGTCACCGATGCCTTTGCGGGTTCCGGCCTCGAGCGGTTCCTGCGTGTCCGCTCGATCGGCAGTCTGGTCGTCGTCGGGGTCGCTACCAACTACTCGGTGGAGGCAACGGTACGCGCGGCCGCTTGCCTCGGTTTCTCCGTGACCCTGGTGTCGGACGCCTGTTTCACCTTCGATCGCCCCGATCTCGACGGACGGCCCCGGCGCGCCGACGACATTCACCGCGTTTCGCTCGCCAACCTCGCCGGTGAATATGCGACGGTTTGCACGGCGGAGGAGGTCCTCGCCGGCTGAGCGAGGCGGCGACCGTTTCTAGCCCCGCCGATCCGTGCGATACCGGCACCTTGCAAGCGGGGGGAAGCCGATGAGACGGGGGCGCGACTTGGTTGCTATCGCGGGCGCGGCATTGCTGGGTGCTGTGGTGGTGAGCGCTACGGCCGCCGGGCAGTCGGTGGAGAAGGCCGACCCGCCCGGCGTCGCCAAACCTCTGGGAGGCTACAGCCACGTTGCGAGCGTTCCGCCGGGCGCGCGCATGCTCTATGTCGCAGGCCAGATCGGCAACCGCCCGGACGGCACGCTCCCGGACAGTGTCGAGGACCAGATCGTGCAGGCCTATGAGAATGTCCGGATCATCCTTGCGTCGCAGGGCGCGCGGCCCGATCATATCGTCAAGGTCACGGTTTATGCCGTGGCGCGGCCGACCGACATGGCCCGGTTGCGGGCCCATCGCGCGATGATGTTCAAGGGCATGGCGCCACCGCCCAGCACCTGGGTCTATGTCAGCGGGCTCGCCCGGCCCGAACATCTCGTCGAGGTCGAGGCGATCGCCGCGGTGCCGGTGCGGTAGGTTCCTCGATCATATGCGCAGTGTCATTGCGGGCGCTGCGGCAGGCCGTCCGCGATGTCGTAGTAATCGCCCTTGTCCGCGGCGAAGATGTGCATCTCGATATGGGTCCGGGTCGGCGTGTCGAATGCCCCCATCGCGACCGCGATCACGTCCTTGGCGATCGGCTTCCAGAACAGGCTGGCGCCGCAGGTGGCGCAGAAGCCCCGCTTCACGCCTTCGGACGATTGGAACCAGGTGACGTTCTCGGAGCCCTCGAGCCCTAGGTCGGCTTCCTTGAGGTCGGTCGAGGCCCAGTAATGACCGGATGTCTTGCGGCACTGGCTGCAATGGCAAGCGTCGGGCGCCTTCAACTGCCCCTCGATCTCGAACCTCACGGCCCCGCAAAGGCATGATCCCCTGTGTATCGCGTCGCGCATCTTAGTCCTGACTCTAGGTCGTAACGTTCCCGCCGCGGATCTTCCACGCCGCGCGCTCAGCCGCAACCCCTTCGCCCTCCTGCGCTCCTCCGCCCTCCTGCGCCGACGCGACTACGCAGAACGCCGATGAAGGGCGTTAACGGGCTCCTGATCCTTCAGTGACACAGGTCGGATGGGAGGTTTCGGAGGTGGTGACGCTGCAACGCGAATTCGATCGGCAAAGAGTTGGGAGGACGATCCGCCGTGGCGGCATGGGCCGTCTGCGCACGCGCATGCGTGTCACCGCGCGCCACGCGGCGAGGTTCGGCATCGAGATCGTTCTCCTCGGTCTCATGGTCGCCACCGTCTGCCTGGTGATCTGGCAGGATTCCCTGCTTCGGCGCACGCTGGTGATCGACCCGGTCAATACGCGCGGCTTCGTCGGCCATGTCTACGGCGACAAGGATCTCGACGGAAATTCGGAGGGACAGCTCGATCCTGCAAGGCCGCTGGCCTGGTCGTGCATCCTGCGGACCGCCTATGAATATCCCTTCTGCGGGTTCGAAATCCTGTTCGATCCCGACAGATTTGCGCGTGGGTATGATTTCTCGCACGGCGGCACGATCACCATCGACCTCAACTACCAGGGGCCCGGGGATCGGCTGCGTATTCACCTCAAGAATCACGATCCGCGCTACAGCCTCCCGGGTAAGAACGAGAGCAACAAGTTCAACCGGGTCGAATTCCCGGTCCGTCAGGGATTCCAGCGGATCGAGTTGCCGCTCGACCAGTTCGCCGTTGCCGATTGGTGGGTGAACGGCAATCGCATCACGCCCGAGCTTGCCAGTCCGCAGTTCGACAATGTCGTGTCCGTCGATCTGCAGACGGGAAGTGCCCCCGGTGCGGGTCCGCATCGCTTCCGCGTCGATCGGATCACGTTGGAGGGCGCGCTGATCTCACCGGCGCACTTCCATCTCATTCTGCTCGTCGGCTGGCTGCTGCTGATCACTGCCGTCTCGGCGCGGCGCATCGCGCGCCTGAAGAGCGATCTCGCCTACCAGCGGCAGCTCGAGCACGAAGCGGTGCGCAGGGCGGCCGAAGCGGTGGCCGCGGTGGCCGAGCGCGAGGCCGCCCAGTGCCTCGCCGAGGAGAGTCGACTGCGGGCGGAGCGCGGCGCCGCCCGCGTCCAGCGCGTGCTCGAAAATACCAGCGACTGCGTGTTCTCTGTGGACAGCGATTGGTGCTTCACGTTCCTCAACGACAAGGCGCGCGAGCAGCTTGGCGCCAGTGCCGAGATCGGGACCTCGTTGCTCGATCTCTTCTCGAGCGATCAGCGCCAGGCGTTCAGCCATTGCTTCCTCCAGGCGCTGGCGCATCGCCGCCCGGCATCGCGCGAAATCCACTTTCCGCCGCGCAATGCCTGGTACGAAATGTGCGTGGTTCCCGAAGACGATGGACTTACCGTGTTCTTCCGGGAGATCACGGCGCGCAAGGCGACTGAGGAGCAGGCGCGCTGGCTGGCCACGCACGACAGCCTGACCGGGCTTCCGAACCGGCGTCTGTTCCAGGACCGTGTCGATGCGCTCGCCGGCGAGGGGAAGTCCGCGTTCGCCTTGCTGATGATCGACATGGACGATTTCAAGCAGGTCAATGACACGTTGGGCCATGACGCCGGCGACGCGCTGCTCTGCGAATTCGCCGAGCGGCTGCGGAGCGCGGTGCGTCCCGGGGATCTCGTGGCCCGGCTCGGCGGTGACGAATTCGCGATCATCCTCACCGGCGTCGCGAGCGGGTCGGCGGTCGAGCAGGCTTCCGCACGGTTGTTCGAGCGCCTGCGAGCACCGCATGTGCATGCGGGCGCCGTCCTGGATTTGAAGGCGAGCATCGGCGCAAGCCTGTTCCCGACCGATGGACGCAGCCGCGCGGAACTGCTGAAACATGCCGACATCGCCGTGTACGCGGCCAAGGCCGACGGCCGCGGCAATCTGAAGCTGTTCGAGCCGGAAATGCGATCCGCCATGCAGAGCCGGATGTCGATGGTCTCGCTCGCCCGAGACGCGCTCGCCGCCGATCGGATCGAGCCCTGGTATCAGCCCAAGGTCGATCTCAAGACCGGCCGGGTGATCGGCTTCGAGGCCTTGCTGCGCTGGCGCGATGCCGGCGGGCGCGTCCACGGCCCCGACACGATCGTGGCCGCCTTCGATGACCCCGCCGTTGCCGGCGCGATCAGCGAGAGGATCATCGACAGCGTCGTCACCGACATCTGCCGCTTCCGCGCGGCCGACCTGCCCTTCGGCCACGTCGCGATCAACGCGTCGGCGGCCGAGTTCCGCTGCGGCCGGTTCGCCGATCGCCTGCTCGGCCGGCTTGCCGCCGCGGCGATCGCGCCCGAACTCGTGCAGATCGAAGTGACCGAGACCGTGTTCCTCGGCCGCGGCGCAAATGCAGTCGAACAGACGCTGGCGCGGCTGAGCCAAGCGGGGGTGCGGATCGCGCTCGACGATTTCGGGACCGGCTACGCCTCGCTGTCGCATCTCAAGCAATTCCCGGTCGACATCCTCAAGATCGACCGTTCCTTCGTACGCGACGTCGCCACCAGCGAAAATGCGGCGGCGATCGTCTCGGCGGTGGTCAATCTGGGCAGGAGCCTGGACATGGACGTCGTGGCCGAAGGCATCGAGACGGTGGAGCAAGGGAGCTGGCTGATGGCGATGGGGTGCGCGCTGGGGCAGGGCTTCCTCTACTCCCGTGCCGTTCCGGCCGACGCCGTCCGCGCACTGCTGCTGGCCCTCCCGGCGCGGCAGCAAGCGGCCTGATCGCACCGAGGACCGCCGCCGCAAGCGACGAACGCCGCCTCGGCAGCGATATGGCACAAAGCGGGTAGGAACGACCGCGCATCCGACCTGTTCTTTCGTGGACGATCTCCGGCGCCGCCGAGCGGCGCCTTCGTGCAGGAAAGGAATGCCGCATGGCAGAAGATAGCAAGGCCGACGTGTGGGCGATCATCGCCGATCAGCGCATCGCGATGCTGACCGTCGAGGAAGACGGCAAGCTCACCAGCCGTCCGATGGGCAGCATTGCCCGTCCCGAGGAGAACCGCATCTATTTCGTTACCCGCCTGGATTCCAAGGTCGGCGAGATCGGTGGCTCGGCCCCGGTAAATCTCGGCTATTCCGACACCCACAAGAACACCTATCTGTCCATTTCGGGCACCGCCCGGACCAGCCAGGACCGCGAGAAATTGCGCGAGCTCTGGTCGATGTGGGTCGAGGCCTGGCTGCCGCAGGGGCCCAACGGCGAGGATGTCGCGCTGATCACGATCGAGCCTGAAGATGCCAAGCTGTGGGATTCGACGAGCAGCAACCTCATCTACACCGGCAAGGTGCTGAAAGCAGTCGCCACCCAGACGCCGCCCGACGGCGGACGTGTCGAGGAAGTCGACATGGGCGGCGCTGGACAGAGCGGCGGCTTCATCGGCAGCGGCGCTCGGCCCGACGCGCAAACCGCGCGCGATTACGACAAGGCGATGCGTCAGGGCAGCGACGAGCTCGAGGCGCCGAGCATGGGTGGCCCGACCGCCTGAGGAGAAACAGGATGGCGCCGCGCCTCAAGTCCGTCCGCGATCAGACCATCGTCATTACCGGTGGGTCGAGCGGCAACGGTCTGGCGACCGCCCGCGCGGCGGTCGCGCGGGGCGCGGCGGTCGTGATTGCAGCGCGGAACCGCGAGGCGCTGGAGACGATCCGGGACGATCTCGGTGCGGGCGGCGGCCGGGTTGCGATCTGTGCCGCCGACGTGGCGATCGAGGCGGAAGTCGAGCGGATCGCCGCCACTGCGATCGAGGTGTTCGGCGGCTTCGATTCCTGGGTGAATTGCGCGGCCGCAGCGACCTACGGCTCCGTCGAGCAAGTTCCGATCGACGATCAGCGCCGAGTCTTCGAGGTCAATTATTTCGGGTTGCTCAAGGGCTCGCTCGTCGCGCTCGCCCACTTCCGTGAACGCGGTGGCGGGGCGATCATCAACGTCGGATCGGTGCTGTCCGATCGGGCGATGATCTTCCAGGGTCCCTACTCGGCATCCAAACATGCGGTGCAGGCGGTGACCGACGCTTTGCGCATGGAACTGGAGCGGGAAGGCGCACCGGTATCGGTGACGTTGATCAAGCCGGGATCGATCGCGACGCCCTATCCCGAACATGCCCGCAGCTACATGGATGCGCCTCCGCGTCTGCCGCCGATGCTCTACGATCCGGCGCTGGTCGCCGATGCGATCCTTCATGCCTGCGAGGTGCCGCGCCGCCAGCTCTATGTCGGCGGGAGCGGCTATCTGATTTCGCTGATGGGCCGCGCCGCACCGCGCATGACCGACTTTGCGATGGAGGCGCTTGGCGTCTCCGCCCAGCAGAAGCCCGGCGATCCCGGCGACCCCGCCAAGCGGGACAATCTCTACGAGCCGCGGGCGGACGGAGAGGTCCATGGCGCGCAGGACGTCCATGTCCGCCGCACCAGCCTATTTCTCGAAGCGCAGAAGAGCCCGTTCCGGCTGCCCTTCGCGGCGGCGGCGGCGGGGATCGAGCTGATCGGAGCCGTCGCCGAGCGCATGTCGGCGCGGCGAAGCGGCCACGCCGCCGACACGACCATCCAGGAGACGAGAATGACCCGCTTTGCCGATCGCTTCATCGACGCGTTGCGCCACCTCGAGGAGGGCGGCGAGACCGGGACGATCGTCGGCCTGTTCGCCGACGGTGCCGAAATCTCCAATCCGCTGGTCAAACACGAGGCGGGCGGGCAGGACGCCGCCGAGCGCTTCTGGAGCAGCTATCGCGGTGCGTTCACACAAATCCGGTCCGAATTTCGAAAGGTCGTCGACGTCGACGGCAGCGCCTTCCTCGAATGGGTGAGCAGCGGTACCTCCGCCAAGGGCGTCCCGTTCCGCTATGGCGGCGTCAGCGTGATCGAACATGACGGCGAACGGATCAGCAGCTTCCGAACCTATTTCGATACGGCGCAGGTCGGCGGCTGAGCCATTAAGGCGCCCCCGTGTCGCCAAGAAACGGGGGCGCCACGCGCCAGGCACGTGACACCATGATGGTGCGTGCCGTCGAGTGCGGCAATCTGGCCGAAAGGCCGTGTCTTACGCGCTCCTGGCTTCCGGTTCGGTGATGAACCGCCGCAGCTTGGGGGCGATCCGCTGCTCGAGGCGGTCGATTACCTCGTAAACCACGGGCACCAGCACCAGCGACAATGCGGTCGAGCTGATCAGTCCGCCGATCACCGCCACTGCCATCGGTTGACGGAAGGCAGAGCCTTCGCCGAGGCCGATCGCGGTCGGCAGCATCCCGGCGGCCATCGCGAAGGTGGTCATGATGATCGGGCGGGCACGCTCGTGGCAGGCATGGACGATCGCATCGCGGCGGCTGGCGCCCTCACGCTCGCGCTCAATCGCGAACTCGACCAGCAGGATCGAGTTCTTGGCGGCGAGACCCATCAGCATCAGGATGCCGATCAGCACCGGCAGGGTGAGGTCGAGCCCGACCAGCAGCAGGGCCAGGAAGGCGCCGCCGATCGACAGCGGCAGGGCCGAGAGGATGATCAGCGGCTTGAGGAAGCTGCGGAACAGCAGGATCATGACCGCAAGGATCATGAACACGCCGGCCGCCATTGCCGCGCCAAAGCCGAGGAACAGTTCCTGCATCTGCTCGACGTCTCCCGTCGGCGTGATGCTCACGCCCGGCGGGAGATTCTGGAGTACCGGCAATTTGTCGACGGCGTCGGTCGCCTGGCCGAGCGTGATGCCGAGTGGAATGTCGGCCTGAACGGCGGCACGGCGCTCGCGGTTGAAGCGGTCGATCCGGCCGAGGCCTGGCTGAAAGCCGATGTCCGCGACCGCGCCGAGCGTCGTCGTCCCGCCGGATGCGGTCGGCACCTGCATCGCCTCGATCGTGCCGAGCTGCTGCCGTGCCTCGAGCGGGATCCGGACGCGGATCGGCAAGCGGCGCTCGCCCTCGGTGAACATCGCGACGTTGGCATCCATCTCGCCGATCGTCGCCACCCGCGCGGCGGACGCGATGGTCTGAGCGCTGACGCCGAGCCGCGCCGCTTCCGCAAGCCGCGGACGAATGACGAGCTCGGGCCCTGGCGGCGGGGTCGCCGGACGAGGGTCGGCGACCTGGGGGATGCCGCGCATTTCCCGCTCCAGCTGCAGCAGCGTGCGTTCGAGCAGCGGCCCGTTCTCGCCGGAGAGGACGATCTCCAGATCGGGGCGTCCCCATTCGCCCTGGGTGACCACGCGCGCGTCCGGTATCCGGCGCAGCGACGGGCGGATCTGGGTCTGGAAGGCCTCGGTGGTCACGTCCGCATCCTCCTTGAGGATCACGGTGATCGTCGCCCGGCGCAGGTCGGCGCCGCTCGCCGCATTGGTGCTGGCACCGGTTTGCGAAAACACCCGGGCGACCGCCGGATTGGAGCGCATCAGCCGCGTGGTCGCCTCGACGATCCGCTCCATGTCGGCCTGGGTCGCCCCGGGCGCCGCCTGCGCCTCGAGGAAGATGTAGCCGGGATTGCTCGGCGGCATGAAGCCGGCCGGGATCAATCCCGCAAGCATGATCGAACCGGCGAAGAAGAGGCCGCCGAGCAGAACCGAGAACTTGTGATGGTTGAGCGCCCAGCCGAGGCTCCTGGCATAGAAGGGCCGCATTGGGCGCTCCTCGTGCGCCTTGCGGCTCGGCTTCAGGAAGTAGGCGGCGAGCAGAGGTGTGAGCAGGCGCGCAACCAGCAGGGAGCAGAGCACGGCAGCCGCAACGGTGAGGCCGAATTCCTTGAAGAACTGGCCCACGGTTCCGCCGAGGAACGAGACCGGCGTGAACACGACGACGATCGCCATCGTCGTCGCGATCACCGCCAGACCGATCGCGTCGGCACCTTCGAGCGCGGCCTGATAAGGACTCTGGCCGCGCTCGATCCGCTTTTCGATATTCTCGATCTCGACGATCGCATCGTCGACGAGGATCCCGATCACCAGAGTGAGCGAGAGCAGGGTTACGACGTTCAGGGTGAAGCCGCACAGCCACATCGCCACGAAAGTCGGCAGCAGGGACAGCGGCATCGCGAGCGCGGCGATCACCGTCGAACGCCATTCGCGCAGGAACAGGAAAACGATCAGCGCAGCCAGCACCATGCCTTCGACGAGGACGTGAACGGTCGCGGTGAAGCTCTCGCGAGTCTCGGTCACCGTCGAGACGATCAGATCGATGGTGACGCCCGGATGCGCCGCGCGCAGGCGATCGAGTGCGGCGAGCACCTGGTCCTCGACGGCGACGTCGCTGGCCGCCGGGCTCTTCATTACCTGGAACGCGATCACCGGCCTGTCGTCGAGACGGGCGAAACCCTGTTCTTCCCCGGCGCCGGCGCCGATCGACGCGACGTCGCCGAGGAGGACGACCCGGCCGGCCACCGGAATCTCGACGCGCCGGATCTGGTCGATCGATTCGGCGGCCCCGAGCACGCGGATATTCTGCTGCTGCCCGCCGACCCGCGCCTGTCCACCGCCGGTGTCGACGAGCGATACGCGAAGCGCCTCGTTAATCTGGGCGGCGGTGGCTCCGTAGGCCGACATCCGACCGGGATCGAGGACGACATTGATCTCTCGATCGACACCGCCGACCCGGGCAACCTGTGCGACGCCGGGCCGCGCCATCAGCTCGCGCGCGATCGTGTCCTCGACGAACCAGCTGAGCTCGGTTTCGCTCATCCCCTTGGCCGAAACTGCATAAGTGAGGATCGGTGCGGCATCGATTTCGAGGCGTCGGACGATCGGCTCTTCGATCTCGCGCGGCAGCTCGCTGCGGATTTCGTCGATCGCACGCTGGACGTCATCGGTGGCGCGCTGGGGATCGTCGCCGACCTCGAACTCGATCGTGGTCAGCGATGTGCTCTGGGTGATCGTGGAGGTGACGTTGTCCACCCCGGAGACGCTGGTCACCGCGTCCTCGATCAGCCGGGTCACCTGGGTTTCCAGCTCCTGCGGCGCGGCGCCTTCCTGGATCACCGAGACCTGAACCACCGGGAAGGAGACGTCGGGGAATTGCTTCACCGGCAGGAACAGATAGGCGGCAATTCCGGCGATGCTGAGACCCACGAACAGCACGATCACCGGGATCGGGTTCCGGATCGCCCAGGAAGAGATTCCGGCGACGCCGTGATGCTCGGTCATCGGCCGGCGCCCCCCGCGCCGGTCGCACCCGCGGCACCCGCCACAGGGCCGCCGGTCTGACCCGATTGGCCGCTTGCTCCGGCTTGCGGGGGTGTCAGGGCGCTCCCGCCGCCGCGGGTCGCCGCCGGAGCATTCTGCGCGTTTGCGGGCCGCGCCGGCGCGCTCGGAGCGGAAGCGCCGCCGGTGCTGGCGCGAGCGGTGCCGCGCACCGGCCGTACCTGCTCGCCTTCAAGCACGAAGGCACCGCCGCCGAGCAGCACAATGGTGCCGACCGGCGGACCCGAGACGATCTCGACCCAGCCACCGGCACGGCGTCCGGTGCGGACGGGCATGCGATGGGCACGGTTGCCGGCTCGGAGGACCATCACCGACACGCCTTCGGCATCGAACCGGAGCGCGTCCTCGGGCAGCGCCGGCGTCTGGCTGATCGCACCGTTGAAATTGGCGCGGCCGAAGCCGCCAACGCGGAGAACGGGCCGGGCCGGCAGGGCGATCAGCACGGCGCCGAGCCGCGACTGTCCGTTCACCTCGGCAGAAAGAGTACGGACGTTGCCGGTCACCGTCTCCCCGCTCGGCAACTCGACCTGGGCGGGCTGGCCGACCCGGATGGTGCCGAGCTCTGTCTCCGGCACATCGGCCTGGAGCTCGACGAGGCCGCTGCGCGCGATTCGGAACATCGGAGTTCCTCCGACCGCAGCGATGTCGCCCGGGCGCACCGTGCGCTCGAGGATACGCCCGGAAACCGGCGCGTTGATGGTCAGGCGGCCGAGCCGGGTGCGGAGTTCGGCAATCTGCGCTTGCGCGGCGCGAACCTGCGCCGCCGCCGTCGTCGCCGCGGTTCGGCGCTGCTCGATCTGCTCGGTCGCGACCACGCCTTCGCGGTCGAGCCCGGCGACACGCGCCGCCTCGCGACCGGCTTGCGCGGCCTGCGCGCGCTGCTGGGCGAGATTGGCCTGCAGCTCGGCAATCTGGGCTTGGAGCAGGGTCGGATCCATGCGCACCAGCGGCTGGCCGGCCCGGACGAAATCGCCTTCCTCGGCAAGCACCTGAGTGACCCGGTAGCCGCCGACCTCGGCCCCGACCGCCGCTTCTTCGCGCGCCACCAGCACGCCGGACGCGGTGATCCCGCCGAGCAGGGGGCGAAGCTCGATCCGGGTGACGCTCACGTCCCGCAATGTGCTTTCCGCCTTGGGCGCGGCATCGTCGTCGCTGCCGCACGCGGCCAGGGCCAGGCAAATTGCGATCGCGGTCGCGCGCAAAATCTCTCTCCTCATCGTCATCGGCTTCGCACCGGCTGCGGTTCGGGCGACCAGCCGCCGCCAAAGGCCCGGAAAGTCTGGACGCTTCGGCGCAGCGCCTGGGCGTGGGCCCCGGCCGCCGCCGATCGGACGCTGCGCCAGGCGCGTTCGGCGTCGAGCACCGTCGTCAGATTGTCGATGCCGAGTTGGTAGCGTCGCTGCGCTGCGTCGTAGGCGACGCGGGCGCGCGCCTCGCCGGCGCTCAGCACGCCGAAGCGGTTGCGATCGGCCTCGAGCAGGGTCAGCGCCTGATCGGCCTCGGAATAAGCGGTCTGGACGGCGCGTTCGTAGGCGAGCACCGCCTGCTCGGCACGCGCGCCGGAGGCACGCAGTTCGGCCAGCAGCCGACTCCGATCAAGCACCGGCAGGCTCAGGCCGATGCCGAACGCCCAGAAAGCCGTGGTGCTTTCGAAGGTGCCGCGCTGCAGGCCGAGACCAAGGCCGGGGCGAAGCGAGATGCGGGGAAACAGCTCGAGTTCCGCTGTGGTCAAATTGCCTGCCGCGGACTCGATCCGCGCTTCCGCTTCGCGCACATCCGGCCGGCGGACGAGAAGGTCGCCGGGAATCAGGGCAGGGGGCGCCGGGATCGGGCCGAGCACCGGCGCGACCGGCACCGTGTCGAGATCGGCACCGGCATTGCCGGTAAGCAGCAGGATCGAACGCCGCAGCGTCCTCAGCTGCGCATCGAGGTCGCGAAGCTGGGCCGAGGCCTGGGCGACGTCTGCCTCGACCCGCGCCGCATCGGCCGTCGGGGCAAGTCCGCGCTCGCCCTGGATGCGAGCGACGCGGAGCAGATCCTCCTGGATTCGCAAGGTCGCGCGCGCATCCTCAAGCTGGACGGCAAGCGCGCGGGCCTGGAACAACGTGTCGGCTATCTCCGCGGTCACCGCCACCCGCGACGCCTCCGCATTGAACCGCGCGGCAGCGAAATCGCCTTCCGCCGTGCGCCTGGCGGCGCCACGACGTCCGAGGAAATCGAGCTCGTAGCTGACGTTGAAATCGAGGTTGGCGGTGCCGCTGAGCCCGCTCGGCGTCAGCGAGAAGCCGGACGGAATGCCCGGTATGTCGACGCCCTGCTGCCCGCCGAGATCCTCGGTCTGGCGGACTTCGCCGCTGCCCTCGATATTTCCTTGCGGCCCAAGCTGCGCCAGCGAGGCCGAGCGAAGACCGCGCGCTTCCTCGAGGCGGGCGAGCGCGGTGCGGGTGTCGAAGCCCTTGGCCAGCGCCTGGTCGACGAGGGCGGCAAGCTGCGGATCGTCATAGGCGGTCCACCAGCGGTCGAGCGGGATGGTCGCGCCCGCGACGGTTGCGGCGTCGAACACCTGCGGCAGCCGCACCTCCGGAGGGCGCGGAGTCCGTCCGGTCGTGCAGCCCGCGATGAGCGCCACCGCCAGCAGCAGCGGAACGCAGCGCACAGCGGACGCCGGGCCCCCCGGCACGACGCGAGTCTCGGCAACTTCTTTCCCCCCGATGACGTTGGATCCGCCGGAGGCGGGCGCATCGGACATGGTCGAACCCTAACTTATGATATACCATGTATCATAAGTAGGCCGGATGGCCGGCGCAAGCAGCTTGTTGGGAGCGGGTCTGAGTGGTCGACGCCAGGATTGGAAAGACACGCGCGGCACTGGCCGCGGCCATGCTCGAATTGATCGCGGAGCGGGACTTTTCGGCGATCACTGTGGCCGACATCGTCGCCAAGGCGGACGTCGGCTACGCGACCTTCTTCCGCCACTATCAGGACAAGGAAGGCTTGCTGTTCGACGCCGCCGACCGGCTGATCGACGAGCTCCTGCCGACGATGTTGCCGGCCTTGCGGGACGAGGACACGCGCAGCGCCTCGATCGCGCTCTGCCGTTTCATCAACGATCGCAAGGCGATCTGCCGCGCCTTGTTCGCCGGCGGCGCCGAACCGCAGGTGCGGCGCATCCTCACCGAACGATCGATGGCTCGTGCCGAGACCACCGGTCTGCCCGACCCGCCCGGTCTGCCGTTCCGGCTCGCAATCACCCATTCCGTCCGCGCGACGCTCGGCATCCTCGCCTGGTGGTTCGACGAGGCGCCGGACATGGATTGCGAGGAGGTCGGCGCGATCATCGACCGTCTGGTGATCGCGCCGGTCCGAAAGGGCTGACCCTGTCCGGATCGCCTCGTTGCGGGACGGGCCTCCACGCAAAGGTTTGATGCGCAGGCATCCTCGACTATGAGCGCCCCGTTGCAACCCGTGCGCGACGCGTGCCTGCAGGGAAAAGGTTGAGATGCTGAGCTACTTCAAGGGCGCGTTCCTGTTCACGATCGTCTGCCTCGGGCTTGCCGTCTGGCTCGGCTGGGAGACGACGGGGAGCGTCGTCGGCACGGCCGGCCTGCTCTGGATCGTGATCGTCCTCAGTATCCTTGAAGTCTCGCTGTCGTTCGACAATGCGGTCGTCAATGCTTCCGTGCTGAAGGAAATGTCGCCGGTGTGGCGGCAGCGATTCCTCACCTGGGGTATCGCCATTGCAGTGTTCGGCATGCGGATCGTGTTCCCGCTGCTGATCGTCGCCATCGCCGCCCGTCTGGGGCCGATCGAGGCGCTGAAGCTCGCGGCCGGCAACCCCGCCGAATATGAGCGCATCATCACGAGTGCCCATGTCGGAATCGCCGGCTTCGGCGGCGCGTTCCTGGCGATGGTCGGCCTCAAATTCTTCTTCGATCGGGACAAGGACATTCACTGGATCGGCCTGATCGAACGCCGCCTGGCAAGTCTCGCCTCGGTACATGCGATCGAAATCGGCGTCGTCCTGCTGAGCCTTTACGGCGTGTCGAAGCTGCTGCCGAGCGAGGGCGAGGCGCTGACCTTCATCGTCGCCGGCATCTTCGGCATCCTCGCCCACCTCGCCGTCGAAGCGGTCAATTCACTGCTCGAGCCGGACGCGCATGCGATTGCCGGCGGTGCCGCCCGATCGGGCCTGGCCGGCTTCCTGTACCTGAACCTGCTCGACTCCGCTTTCTCGTTCGACGGCGTGATCGGTGCGTTCGCTCTGTCGAACAACATCTTCGTGATCGCGCTCGGCCTCGGCATCGGCGCGATGTTCGTCCGCTCGATGACGATCATGCTCGTCGACAAGGGCACGCTCGCCCATTACCGCTATCTCGAGCATGGCGCCTTCTGGGCGATCATCGCACTTGCCGTGGTGATGCTGCTGTCGGCGCGCTTCCATATTCCCGAAGTGATCACCGGCGTGGTCGGCGCCGTCTTCATCGGCCTCTCGCTTTACGGATCGGCGCGCTACAATCGCCGTCATCCCTCAGACCCGGTTTTCGGGACGCTCGACGATTGCAGCCCGGTCCGCCCGGACGGCAGCGAACTCAAATCCTGACGGCGGCGAAGGACAAAGAATGAACCGCGGACGTTTGCTCCTCGTCGAGGACGACAAGGCCCTGTCAGAGCTGCTCCTGTTCAACTTCCGCAAGGAAGGGTTCGAGGTCGAGCATACGACGGATGGCGACGAGGCGCTGATGCTCGCCGAGGAGCGGGCCCCGGACGTCGTCATTCTCGACTGGATGATAGAAGGGGTGCCGGGGATCGAGGTCTGCCGACGCCTACGGCGGCGCGAGGGCACGGCCAACGTGCCGATCATCATGCTGACCGCCCGGGGCGAGGAGACGGACCGGATCCGCGGTCTCGAAACCGGCGCCGACGATTATGTCACCAAGCCGTTCAGCCCGCGCGAGCTGATCGCCCGGGTTGGCGCCGTGCTCCGGCGCGTTCGCCCAGCGCTTGCCGGCGGCTCTTTGAGCTTCGCCGACCTCGAAATGGATGTCTCGGCGCACAAGGTTCGCCGCGGCGGTCGTACCGTGGCGCTCGGGCCGACGGAGTTCCGGCTGCTTCGGCACTTCATGGAGCATCCGGGCCGGGTCTTCTCGCGCGAGCGGCTGCTCGACTCGGTGTGGTCGCACGATGCCGACATCGAGGTGCGCACGGTGGACGTCCACATCCGCCGCCTGCGCAAGGCGCTGAACGAGGGCGGCGAGAAGGACGTGATTCGGACGGTGCGGTCGGCGGGCTATTCGCTCGACGAGGCGGAGAGCGACTGACGCTCTACGATTTGAATGTCGGCAGCGCGGGCATGCCGTTGTCGGCATCGGCGATATAGGGCGCCGCAGCCCCGGTGATCCCGGTTGCGGCGATCGCCCGTTTCACCCGGCCCTCGCAGCGGTCCCGCAATTCGAGTGCGACCGCCATGGCCGGTACCCGCACCGTCACGGCGACTCCGATCCTCCGACGATCCTTGGTGAGGTGCTTGCCGACGACGAGCGTGCCGGTCAGATCCATCTTCATGTCGACTTCGGTGACCAGCAGGTTCGCTTCGCGGCACTCGTTGCGCATTACGCTCGCGCATTGCCGCATCAGCGCCCCGACCTGGTAGGTTGCCGGCACGTCCAGGGTCGCGATCACGACGATGCGCAACGTGAGCATCTGCGATTGCGGAATGGGACGATAGAACACGCGAGCCTCCTGCCGAGCGGTCACCAGCTTGGCGCGGCGATGGTTAAGGAACCGCAAATGTCAGCCGAAAGCATCGCCTGCGTCACGTGAATTTCGCCGGCGCGTGCGGAGCCCTGGATGCCGCACCCTTGAGAATTCGGCGGAACTTCGGGCAGTCCAGGTGGCTCGGCGCCGGGCATGCCGCCGCGTGGCGAAGGCCGTCGCGCAGAATTGCCAAACGGCGGATGGTCTCGTCGAGCGAGTCGGCCTTGGCGGTCAGCATGGCGCGATCGATCCGCGGCGTTCCGTCCGCCGCGAACATGCTGCCGATCTCGTCGAGCGAGAAGCCGGCGGCGCGGCCGAGCGCGATCAGCGCCAGCCGTTCGAGCACGCCGGGATCGAACAGCCGCTTCAGTCCCCGCCGCCCGATGGACGCGACCAGCCCCTTCTCCTCATAATAACGCAGCGTCGAAGCAGGGCACGCTGGAGCGCTTCGCAACCTCGGATATGTCCAGATCCCGCACCCTATTGACCTCAAGTCGGCTTGAAGTGGCAGAATGCCCGTTCCGCAATCCGCAGACAAGGTATGGAGACGAAGAATGGCCGAACCGCGAAGCGTCGAGAACGAACAGGCCGCGCTCTGGAACGGCACCGCCGGTCAGGCCTGGGTCGCCTTGCAGGACCTCCTCGACCGCTTGTTCAAGCCGATCGAGGAGGATCTTGCACAGGCCCTCCGAGAAGCGCCCGCACGTTCGGTGCTCGACGTCGGCTGCGGGACCGGCGCGACGACGATCGCGATGGCAGGCGTGCTCGGCGCCGGTCGCCGGTGCACCGGCATCGATATTTCGGCACCGATGCTCGAATTGGCGCGGGCGCGCGCTGCGCATGCGGGCGTCGACGCCGCCTTCATCCGTGCCGATGCGCAGAGCCACGCGTTCGATGCGGCTGCATATGATCGGATCGTGTCCCGGTTTGGCGTGATGTTCTTCGGCGATCCGGTGCGCGCCTTTGCGAACTTGCGCGATGCCGCGCGCCCAAATGCCGAGCTCCGGATGTACGCCTGGCGCAGTCCGGAGGACAATCCGTTCATGACCACTGCGGAGCGCGCCGCGGCACCCTTCCTACCGGCGCTGCCGGCGCGAGATCCGGAGGCACCGGGGCAGTTCGGCTTTGCCGACCCGGATCGGGTGCGGGCCATCCTGGAACAAGGCGGCTGGGGCGACATGGACATCCAGCCGATCGACTTTGACCTGACGATGCCGAAGACGGACCTTGTTCGCTACTTCACCCAGCTCGGCCCGATCGCGCGCCTGCTGCCGACCGTCGAGGACGCAGTTCGTGCCCGGACCCTCGACGCCGTCCGGGCCGCATTCGAGCCGTTCGTCGCGGGAGAAGAGGTGCGTTTCGTGGCGGCGTGCTGGCGGATCAGCGGCCGAAAGCGAAGCGTCGCCTGAGCGAGCCGAACAGCAAGGCCGCTTCCTGCTCGGCGCCAGGCGGGCGGCCCGACGCCAGCCAGAGCAGGAAGAGCGACGACGCGTAGACTCCGGCCCCGATCGCCACTTGGATCAGGAGATCGGGGAAGGGGTGCCCGGTCTCGACGACGAGCAGCCGCATCAGCACGAACGCCATGGCGGCGGCGGCGAGCAAGGGGCGGAGCAGGTTTGCGGCAAGGCTGATTGCGCTGGTCTTGGCATCGATGGCGAGCAGAAGGATGCCGACGGTGAGCATCGTCGCGTTGACGCCAAGCGCGGCGATCGCGACCGCTTCGGGACTGCGGAAGAGATAGGCTGCGGTGCCGACGCCGAGCGCAGAAAGGAGGGCGCCGGCAATGTTGAGCAGCGCCGCCCGCCGCGCCTGGCCCGAGGCCTGGAAGACGGAGCCGACCATCAACGACACCGCCTGCACGCCGGTGTACAAGGCGATGATCCGCATCAGCGGCGTCGCAGGCAGCCATTTGGCGCCGAGCAGGACCGCGATCGTATCCGGCGCGGTCGCAACCAGGCCGGCGGCGAGCGGCGCCACTACCGTCGCATAAGCACCGATCACGGTCGCGACGCCGGCGCTGCCCTTGGCGTCGCCGCGGGCGACGGTGACGAAGGTCACCCGGTTAAGGGCCGTGGCGATTTCCTGGGTAAAGATGCTCGAAAGGTCCTTGGATACCGAATAGAGGCCGATCGTTGCCGGCATCGCGAAGCGGCCGAGCACCAGCCGCTCGATCTGCGCTTGCACCCATTCGGAGAAGGTGCTCACGAACATCCACAGCGACACGCCGAGGATCTCGACCCGTCGGGCGAGGCTGAACCGCGGCCGGTACGGATGGGCGATGTAGGTGCCGATCATCCAGAAAATGGATTGTGCCACCATTCCGATCACCAGCGCCCAGTAATTGCGCAGCACGAACGCGGCGATCAGCGACACCACCAGAGAAGCGACGCGGACTCCGAGCCGCATCGCCATGTCGCGGCCGAAGGTCATGTCGCGTTCGAAGTCGACGATGCCGATGTTGGAAACGGCAAGCGCAACCATGCGCAGCGACATCACCCAGAGGATGCCGGTCACCGCGGGGATCCGGTAGAAGCTCGCCGCCAGCGGCGCGATGGCGAGCATCGCGATCGCCAGAACCAGGAACAGGATGAGCTGGATCGTCCAGGCGGTGTCGTAATAGGAGCGGTCGGGATCCGGCACACGGAGCAGGGCCTGTCGCAGGCCGATCCATCCGAACAGTTCGACGAACGCCGCCGCCGAGAGGGCGATTGCGACCACGCCGAAATCGCTCGGCTGCAGCAGCCGCGCGAGCGTCACCACCGAGATGAGGCCGATCGCGCGCACGCCCCATTGCATCGCCACGGCGAGAAAGGCGGAACGATAGAGCGTGGCGCGGCCGATGGTCATGCCGCCGCCGCCCTTGTTGCGATCAGGCTGTCGCGATACCGGGTGAGGGTGGTGAACTCGCCGCCGAGCACGTCGCGGAAATGGAGCAGGACCTGCTCGATGCGGGCGACGAAGTCGCGTAGGTCGGCCCCGCTCTGGACGTAAGGGGTGTGGCCTGGGGCGAGGCTCGGCGAGTGGTAGGTCAGGGTGAAGAACCGCCGGCCCGATCCGACCATCGCATCAAGCAACCGGCATTGTTCGGCGGCGGAAACGCCTTCCGGAGACAGACGCGACCGCGCCAGCAGTCCGCTGCGGGCGAGGAGCCCTGGCACGCGCAGCCTTCCGGCACGCGGGCTGTTCAGCACCCGCTGGAATTTTGGTCCCGCATGGGCCAGCAGGCCGAAGAAGCCGCTGGTCAGCGGCACTTCGAGCAGCTTCTGCGCGTCGTCGAGCCAAAAGGGCTGATCGGGCGTGTTGCGGTAATCGGGCCCGCCGTCTTCGGCGAAGTTCATCCACGGGACGTAGGAGCAATCGATCGCATAGCCGAGCTCGGCCAGCACCGTGGCGGTGTTCTTGCCGAAACCGTAGCGGCCCGCCTTGAACACGGTCGGACGGCGACCGAAGGCGCTCTCGATCGTCTCCGTCAAGGTCACGATCTTGGCGCGCTCGAGCGCTGCCGGCAGATTGCAATGATAGGAATTGCGCCGGGTAACCTCTTCCTCGTGCGGCGGCGAGACCCAGGGGTGGAGATGGGTGCCGATCTCGGCACGCCCGGTCCGCTGAAGTCCCGTAAGGAAATCGACTGCCCGGGGGTCGGTCGCCACCGGATGATCGATCACATAGGTCGGCACCATGCCGAGCGGATCGTAGACCTCATGGATGAGGGCCTGCGCAGGAATGCTGCTGGTCGCACGATTTTCGCGTGCGAACGGCTTCGTCCAGTCGAACTCCTCTTCCGTGTCGACGACGATCGCGAGCTGCGGCCTGGTCATCGCGCGGCTCCGCGAATACCGGCGACCAGCCTGTCCACGGCTTCGTCGATCTCGCCATAAACACGGGCGAATGCCTCGGGCCCGTGGCCGTAGGGATCGCCGATCTCGGCGCGGCCGGTGAGATCGGGGAGGCGGAGCAGGTTGATGTCGCCATTGAGGCCGAGACGGTGGAGCTCGTCGACATTGCGATCGTCGAACACGATCACGGCGCCGGCGGCGCGGGCCTGCTCGACGTCCAGGAAGCGCGAGCGATGGCCTGCGAGATCAGTTCCCAGGGCGCGCGCTGCCGAGATCGCCTGGTCCGGCGAGCGCCGCCCTTCGAGCCCGATCGTCCCGGCGGAGACGATGTCGAGATCAAGCCGCGCGGCGGTCGCCTTGGCGCGCAGCCTCTGCTCGGCGAACGGGCTGCGGCAGATATTGCCGTGGCACAACATGACGATGGCGCGCCGACCCTCGTGTCCGCGGGCATGGAGCCGGCGCAGCGCCGCCCTCGCCCGCCGCCGACGGCGCGACGCCGACGTCAGGCGCTTGGCGAGTGCGGCGAAGATGGTTCGCGCCATTTGTCCGCGCTGGCGATGCCACGGCGCCGGATCGTCGGCCGCATGGCTGTCGAATTTGCGGCCGAACGGAAGCGCGAGCGCAAGCCGCCCCAGGCCGACCGCAGCCCTTCCGATCTTGCCTGCGGAAGATGTCGCCGCCGAGGCCGTGCGCAGCACCCGATAATATTCGCCGCCGAGATCGCGCAGGACGAGGCCGATGCGAATATCGGCGCCCGGCTCGGCCGCGCCAGCGACGTAAAGGGCGGCAGCGGCGGCCGGGAAATCGGCGCCTGAGGCGACGGCGAGGGGGAGGGAGCCCCAGAACCGGCAATTCACCTCGAGCAGGATGAAGCGGCCGCTTTCCGGCGCCCGCCGGAACTCGAACATGGCGACGCCGTGCAGCGCCGTTGCCTTCGCCAGCGCGGCAACAGCCTCCATCAATCTCGCATCGAGCGGCTCACCGATGCGCGAAGAACTGCCGCCCGTTTCTGACGCTTCGGCGAGGCGGCAGTGCTGGAAGGCAAGCACGATCGCGCCGCGATCGGCCAGCACCGACACACCGACGCCTTCGCCCCTGAAGAAGCCTTCGACGAGCCAGGTGCTGCGATCCCGGATCTCCGCGAGGGTCTCACGCAGCTGAGGGACGTCATGAACGATCCGGACCGAGTCCTTCGCGCCGGCCTGTCCGAGCGTGTAGGAACTGCGCGGCTTCAGGGCGAGCGGGAGACCGAAGCGCTCTTCGAGGCTCTGGGCATCGTCACGGTCATCGAGCGGCTTGCCGGGGGCGATCGGCACCCCGAGCGACGCGGCCAGGCGCCGCGTTTCCGCCTTGTCGAAGAAGGTCGCCATTGCCTCTTCATTGGGCAGGGCAAGCGCCGGTCCGGCGAACGAGGCGGCGTGGCGCTGCAGCGGGATCAGGCCGCGATCGTCGCAGGGTATGACGAGATTATAGTTCTGCAGCCCGATCAGATCCTGCAGCCGCGCCACCCATCGATCCGCGGAGAGCGAATAAGGCGGCAGCCGATGGATTTCGCGGATGTACCGAGAGGCGAGAGCCGCGGAGGAGAAATCATAAGGCGCGGCATCGACCTCCCAGCCGGCGCGCCCGAGCGAGCGGACGATGGCGAGGAACGACCGCGTGTCGTCGCCGATGACGAGTGCGCGCATGATCAGGGCCGCCCCAATCGAGGCGCGCAGGTTCGACGCAACTTCACTCACTCCCGGCTTCGATGCCGCGCCGGCCTAACCCTCCCGTGGTATACATCCTCTAAAGATTTGCCGGTTAAGAGCAGGGTCGTGCCGCTCTTCTCGATCCTTCTCGCCACGCGCGACCGCCCCGTTCTCTTCGGGGAGGCACTCGCGTCGGTGCTTGCCCAGCATTTCGAGGATTTCGAAATCGTCGTCGTCGACGACGGCAGCGATCCGGCCCATCTGCGGGACTATGATTCGGCGCTCGCCGCGGCCGCGGCGCGGCCCGTGACGCTTCGCCATCAGCGTCTGGTTCGCCGCCCGAACGGCCACGGCCAGAGCTATTCGTTGAACGTCGCCGCCGCCTGTGCAACCGGCGAGTATCTGGCGATCCTCGACGACGACGACGTCTGGACCGATCCCGATCATCTCGCCCGCGCCGCACGATCGATCGCCGGGGCGCCGCGAACCGAGCTCTACATGGCCAATCAGCGCGCATATCGGCTGGGCGAAGCCGTCAGCGAGGATCTTTGGCTTTCCCAGCTTGCCGGGCGCCTTGGCGACCGGGACTCGGATGCGGAGGGCAGCTGGCGCCTTACCCTCGACGATCTGATGGCGGTCGAAGGCTTCTGCCACCTCAACTGCCTGATCGTGCGCCGAAGCCTGTGGGAAAAGGTCGGCGGGATGGATGAGGCGATACGCTGGGAATGCGACCGCGACGTCTACATCCGCCTGATCGACGCTGCGACCGGGCCGATGCTGCACCATCCTGCGATCGTCTCCCGCCACAACATTCCCGATCCGAGCAAATCCGCCAACATGACGACGGCCCTATCGCTGGCGGCGAAGCGCCTCCAGCAGCTCCGGGTTGCCGACAAGACCGCCCTGTTCGCGCGTCATCCGGCAGTGAGGCGGGCCGGGCGCCGGCACCGCACCTGGACCTTGCAGAAGCTTGCGCAGGAATTGGCCGACGCTGGCGATTTCCCCGCTGCCGCCCATTATGCGCGCGCCGCCGTCGCGGACAGTCTCTCGCCGGCCTTCGCCGCCAAGGCCGCAATCTATTCGCTGAAGGCACTGGCCGGGCGGTAGAGCGGCATCCCCGGCTCTCTCTCTCTCTCTCTCTCTCTCTCTCTCTCTCTTCCTTCCTTCCTTCCTTCCTTCCCCGTCATACCGGCGAAGGCCGGTATCTCAGCGCGCTACGGGCGTCGGCGTTCTTCACCCGCGGGATACCCGGCCAGCGCGGTATGACGTTCAGTGGCGAGTTGGACGGTTCATTTGTAACCGTTTCCATCGCTTCCTCCTCCTCCCTTGCGTGGTGACAGCGTTGTCACATACAGACCCAGACGAACCGGTTGTCGAAGGCCATCCGCACGAGGAGCCACGACTGCGCCGGCCACGGGGATGACTGAGGAACTGCCATGAAGATTTCCGCTAACGTGCGCCCGGCACAGGGCCAGGCCTGGACTCGCGCGCTGGCGCTGGCGCTGCTGCTCGGCACTGCCGCCTGCACCGCGGCGACGACGGAGAGCGGCGTGGAAACGGCTCCGGCAGCGCCGTCCGCCCCCGCGGATGCGCCGGCGCAGCAAAGCGCGTCCGCGGATCACGTCCGCTGGCCGAGCGTGAAGAGCGGAGTCGCCCGCGATCCGGCTGTGGAAGCGCGGGTCGAGAAGATCCTCGCTGGAATGAGCGTGGAAGAGAAGGTCGCCCAGACCATCCAGCCGGACATCGCCTCGGTCACTCCCGCGGACATGCGGCGCTACAAATTCGGATCGATCCTAAACGGCGGAAATTCGGCACCGGGCAACAACGAGACCGCACCGGCCCGGGAGTGGCTGGCGCTCGCCGATGCCTTCTGGGACGCCGCGATGAGCGCTGAGTGGGCCGGCGAGAAGATCCCGCCGATCTGGGGCTCGGACGCCGTTCACGGCCACACCAACGTGGTCGGCGCGACGATCTTCCCGCACAATATCGGTCTCGGGGCGATGCGGAATCCGGATGTCATCCAGAAGATCGGCGAGGTCACCGCCGCCGAAATGGCGCTGACCGGTATCGACTGGGATTTCTCGCCGACGCTCGCAGTGGTTCGCGACGATCGCTGGGGCCGCTCCTACGAAGGCTTCTCGGAGGATCCGGAGATCGTGCGCTCCTACGCCGGCCGCATGGTCGAGGGCCTGCAGGGCCGCCCCGGCACGCCGGGTTTCCTCGGTGCCGGCAAGGTGATCTCGTCGGCCAAGCATTTCGTCGGCGACGGCGGCACTTCGGCCGGCAAGGACCAGGGCGACAACCCATCCACGCCCGAGGAATTGCGCGACATTCACGGCGCCGGCTACCCGCCGGCGATCGAGGCCGGGGTGCAGGCGATCATGGCGTCCTTCTCCTCCGTGCGCGGCGAGAAGACGACCGGGGACCGCGATCTGCTCACCGTCGCCTTGAAGGAAGATATGAATTTCGACGGCTTCGTCGTCGGTGACTGGAACGCGCACGGCCAGGTGCCGGGCTGCTCCAACACCTCCTGCTCGGCGGCGATGAATGCCGGGCTCGACATGTACATGGCGCCGGACAGCTGGCGCGGCCTCTATGATTCGACCCTTGCCCAGGTGCGCTCCGGCGAGATCGCGCAGGCCCGTCTCGACGAAGCGGTGCGCCGCATCCTGCGTGTCAAGATCCGCGCCGGCATGTTCGAGAAACCCAAGCCATCGGCGCGCCCGATGGCCGGCGAGTTCAATCGCCTCGGCTCCCCCGAGCATCGCGCCGTAGCCCGGCAGGCGGTGCGGGAATCGCTGGTGCTGCTGAAGAACCAGAACAAGCTGCTGCCGCTGTCGCCCAAGCGTAACGTCCTGGTGGCCGGCGATGGTGCCGACAACATCGCCAAGCAGTCGGGCGGCTGGACGATCACCTGGCAGGGCACCGGGATCAGCAACAAGGATTTCCCGAACGGCCAATCGATCTTCGGCGGCATCGCCGAGACGGTGAAGGCGGCCGGCGGCACCGCCACTCTGAGCACGGACGGCAGCTACAAGAGCAAGCCCGATGCAGCGATCGTGGTGTTCGGCGAAGAGCCCTATGCCGAGTTCGTCGGCGATCGCCCGACGATCGAATACAGCCCCGCCGACAAGAAGGATCTGGAGCTTCTCCAGAAGCTCAAGAAGGCGGGCATTCCGGTGGTCGCGGTGTTCCTTTCGGGTCGGCCTATGTGGGTCAATCCGGAGATCAACGCCTCCGATGCGTTCGTCGCGGCGTTCCTGCCGGGTTCCGAGGGCGGCGGTGTCGCCGACGTCCTGTTCGCCGATGCCGCCGGCAAGCCGCGCAACGACTTCAAGGGCAAGCTTTCGTATTCCTGGCCGAAGCGCGTCGACCAGTCCCCGCTGAACCGCGGCGATACCAATTACGACCCGCTCTTCGCCTATGGCTTCGGCCTCACTTATGCCGATGCCGGCAATCTGGCACCGCTTTCGGAGGAGCGACCGGCAGGTGCCCGCACCGGTGCCGACGGCGTGCTGTTCGGCCGCGGTACGGTGCCCGGCGGCTGGACGCTCGGCCTTCGGGACGAGGGTGGCCCGGCCTCGCCGGTTGCCGGCAATGCCGGCGCGACCGGCACCGGCCGGCTCCGCGTCGCCGGCGTCGACCGCCGCGCGCAGGAAGATGCCCGCCGCTTCACCTGGAGCGGACAGGGTTGGGCCGCCGCCCAGATCCTTGCCGCGCAGCCGATCGACTTGACGCGCGAGGCCAATGGCGAACTCAGCCTGATCCTCGATTACCGCGTCGACGCGGCGCCGAGCGCGCCCGTGACGATCGGCATGGACAATGCCACTCTCCCGATCGGCGGCCTGCTCCGGGCCGCGCCCGTCGGGCAGTGGGCCAGCGTCGCGATCCCGCTGCGCTGCTTCGCGACCGCTGGAGTCGACATGAGCCGGATCGCCATTCCGTTCTCGTTTGCCACCGCCGGACGGCTGACTCTCTCGATTTCCGACGTCCGTGTCGCCAGCGCCGCCGGCCCGCAGGGACGCTGCGGGCAGGAGTAAGGTTCGACCCCGATCCGGAGCACGCAGGGTGCCGCGGAATTGACCCTTAAGGGGAGGTGCCGGTTGCCGGTGCCTCTCGATCCTGTAGAACGAAACGAAACAGGCCAGGGGGATGAGTGGGAAGAAATTCGATCGTCGGTAAGCGGGCCGCCTTTTCCTGGAACGGCGGCCAAGCGGTGAGCAACGGTGTCCCGTTACCGACGCCGATGTGCGTTTCGGCGGCACTGATCGCCGTTGGCAAACGCCAGCTTTGCGGATCCAGTCTTAGCGTGCCTGAGGCGGGAACCGCCTGATGGCACGCACCACGATCGACGATGTTGCTGCCGCCGCCGGCGTGTCGATCAAGACGGTGTCGCGCGTGCTGAACGACGAGCCGGGGGTGCGCACCGAAACCCGCGGCCGGGTGCGCGAGGCGATTGCCAGTCTCAGCTATCGCCCGAGCCTGCCGGCGCGCAGCCTTGCCGGCAAGCGCTCGAACCTCATCGGTCTCGTCTACGACAATCCCAGCGCCAATTATGTGTTCGACGTCCAGAGCGGCGCGATGGCACGGTGCCGCGATGCCCATCTCCGCCTGTTCATCCAGTCGTGCAACGATCTCGGCGGCGAAACCGTCGAGGAGGTGCTGGCGATGATCGACCAGACCCATGTCGACGGCCTCGTCGTTACGCCGCCGCTTTCGTCCGACGCGGCGTTGATCTCGGCGCTTGAGGAACGGCGGCTGCCCTTCGTCCGACTTGCGCCCGACGATACCAGCCGCGGTGGCCCCTGCGTGATCATGGACGACGAGGCGGCGGCCCACGACATGACCGAGCATCTGCTCGATCTCGGCCACCGCCGGATCGGCTTCGTCGCGGGCCACCCCGAACATCCGTCGAGCCGGCTTCGCCGCCAGGGCTACCAGGCCGCGCTCGACGCGGCCGGTGTCGGCGAGAACCAGCCGATCGAGCAGGGTTTCAACGACACGGCGTCCGGTTACGAGGCTGGCCGGCGCCTGCTCTCGGCAAGCAAGCGGCCGACGGCGATCTTCGCCTCGAACGACGACATGGCGGCGGGGGTCGTTCAGGCCGCGCACGAGCTCGGCATCGACGTGCCGCGCCAGCTGTCGGTCGCCGGCTTCGACGACAGCCAGATCGCGGCGATCGTCTGGCCGGCGCTTACCACGATCCGCCAGCCGGCCTATGAGATGGCCTTCGCCGCTGCCGGCCTGCTGATCGATCTCGTCCGGGATCGGCCTGCACCGGCAGTCACTGAACTTGCTTATACGTTGGTCCAGAGAGGATCGACGGCGGAGGCACCTTGATACGAGTTGGTTTGATCGGCCGCGGTATGGCCGGCACTGTTTTCCATGCACCGTTGATCCGCGCAGTCCCCGAATTCGAGCTGGCAGCCATTGCAGGTTCGGCCGAGGCGGCGGCGTTGATCGCCGACCCCGCCATCGATGTCGTCGTGATCGCGACTCCCAACCGGAGCCATTATCCGCTCGCCGAAACCGCCTTGCGTGCCGGCAAGCATGTCGTCGTCGACAAGCCGCTGACCGTGACCTCGGCCGAGGCAGTGGGGCTGATCGCGCTTGCCGCGGAGCAGAAACGAATGCTCACCGTCTTCCAGAATCGCCGCTGGGACGGCGATTATCTGACGGTGAAGGACGCAGTGCGCAGCGGCCGGCTCGGCGAGATCGCCTTGTTCGAAGCGCATTGGGATCGCTTCCGACCGGCGATCAAGCCGGGCTGGCGCGAGACGCCGGCAGAGGGCGCCGGGCTGTTCTTCGATCTTGGCGCGCATTTGATCGATCAGGCGCTGCAGCTGTTCGGAACGCCGGAAGCGCTCACCGCGGACATCGGCGCGCAGCGATCAGACGCCGAGGTCGACGATTATTTCCGGCTGACGCTTCATTACGGGCGGCTGCGCGTCAATCTGTCGGCGGCAACCCTGATCGCCGCGCCGCGGCCGCGCTTCGCCGTTTACGGCACCGGCGGCGCGCTGGTGAAATACGGCCTCGACCCGCAGGAAGCAGCCCTCAAGGCGGGCATCGATCCTCGGTCACCCGGCTTCGGCGAAGAGGGTCCGGACCTCTACGCGACCTTCACCGGTGCTGACGGGGCAGAGGAACGGATACCGGCGCAGCCCGGGCGCTACGTCGCATTCTACGAGCAGGTTGCCGCCGCCCTGTGCGACGGTTCGCCGGTGCCGGTCGAGCCGGCGGACGCACGCGCGGCGCTTCGGATCATCGAATTGGCGCGGGAGAGCGCGCGGGAGCGGCGCCGCATCGCGATCTGAGCTCGAAGGGGGCCGTCCGACTCAGCGAACGGCCCCTTCGGCGCCTCAGGCGGCTGGCCGCCAGCTCGCCGGAAGAATGCGCTCCGGGATCTGCACGGTCACGGTCTCCTTGACGTCACGGGAGGAGGTGCCGAGCATCACCTTGTACTGGCCGCCGGCGATCTTCCACTGCTTGCCGGCTTCGTCCCAGGTGGCGAGCAGGCGGGGATCCACGCTGACCGAGACCATCGTGTCGGCGCCCGGCGCCAGATCGACCTTCTTGAAGCCGGCGAGGCGCTGCGGTGCTTCCCAGCCGCCGGCGACCGGCGCGACGTAGAGCTGGGGCACGTCCATGCCCTGGCGCTTGCCGTCGTTCTTGACCCGGAAGCTGACCGTCAGATCGCCGCTTGCCGCGTCAGCCTGCAGGCGGCCATAGTCGAAGTCCGTGTAGGACAGGCCGTGGCCGAACGGGAAGAGCGGCTCGAGACCGTTCTTGTCGAACCATTTGTAGCCGATCGCCGCGCCTTCCGAATAGTCGATCGCGAACATCTCGTTCTGGGCGAGGCCGGTGCCGGGGCGAACCTGCCTCGGCAGCTGAGTCTCGTCGCGCGGGAAGGTGACGGGGAGCTTGCCCGAGGGATTGACCTTGCCGAACAGCAGGTTGGCGATGGCGTCGCCGCCGGCCGTGCCCGGGTACCAGGCCTCTAGGATGCCGGCGACGCGGTCCGCCCAGGGCATCAGCACCGGACCGCCGGTCTCGAGAATCGCCACCGTCTTCGGATTGGCCGCGGCGACCGCCGAGACCAGCGCATCCTGGTTGTCGGGCAGGGTCATCGAGGCGTCGATCGATTCGCTGGCCCACTGGGTGACGAACACCAGGGCGACGTCCGCCTCCGCGGCGGCACGTGCGGCCGCCGCCGGATCGCGGCCGTCGACGAATGTCACCTGCGCGTTCGGCGCCTGAGCGCGGATCGCGGCGAGCGGCGCGTTGGGATAGTAGACGACCGGCCCCGGCCAGGTCTTGGGCTCGAGATCCGGCACCGCATTTCCACCCGCCGGATAAGTCTGCGAGGAGCCGCCGCCCGACAGCACGCCGCGATCGGCATAGCCGCCGATGACGACGATCTTTTTGGTGTCGGCCTTGAGCGGCAGGATTCGCCCTCCATTCTTGAGCAGCACTGCGCCCTGTTCGGCATCGGCACGGGTGACCGCCGCATGGGCGGCGAGATCGATCGGCTCTTCCTTCACCGGATGGTCGACGACCCCGTTGTCGAACATCGCGTAGAGGATCCGGCCGGCCATTTCAGTAAGACGGCGCTCCGACACCTCGCCGTTGCGGACGGCATCCCGCAGCGGCTTGTCGAAATAGGGCGCCTTGTCGAACGGATGGCCCGATTGCTGGTCGAGGCCGGTATTCGCCGCCTGCACCGTGCTGTGGGTCGCGCCCCAGTCGGACATCACGAAGCCCTTCCAGCCCCAATCGTTGCGCAGCACGTCGGTGAGCAGCCACGGATTTTCGCAGGCGTAGAGGCCGTTGACCCGGTTGTAGGCGCACATCACCGATCCGGGATCGGACTTCTCGATGGCGATCTGAAATGCGAGCAGGTCGGACATCCGCGCCGCGGTCGGATCGATCCGCGCATCATGATAGTCGCGTCCGGTCTCGAGATCGTTGATCGCATAATGCTTCACGGTCGATATGATGTTGTTCGACTGAATGCCCGCGATCTGGGCTCCCACCATGATCCCGGCGAGCAGGGGATCCTCACCGCCATATTCGAAATTGCGTCCGTTGCGCGGATCGCGGACGAGGTTCACGCCGCCCGCAAGCATGACGTTGAATCCGGATTGGCGTGCCTCGCGGCCGATCATCGCGCCGCCCTGAAAGGCGAGATCCGGGTTCCAGGTCGCGGCCGTGGCCATGCCAGAGGGGAGAGCGGTGCGTTCGCGCTTGGTCGGCGCACTGCCCTGGGTGGCGACGCCGATGCCGGCGTCGGTCTGCCATTGCGGGGGGATGCCGAGGCGCGGGATCCCCGGCACGTAGCCGGCCGATCCGTAGCGCACTTCCTTGGGCGCCTTATACTTCTTGGGTTCGAAATCCGTGCCGAAATAGCCGAAGACGAGCCGCAACTTCTCCTCGCGCGTCATCTTTGCGAGCACCGCTTCGGTGCGCTGCTCCGGCGTCAGCGCGGTGTTCATCCACGGCCGGTTGGCCGCGGGCGCGGCGAGGCCGGTTGCGCTCGTCGAGAGCGCGAGCATCGATGCGGCGAGGGCGAAGGCGATGACGCTCTTCTTCATTCAGGATTTCCCCTTTTCGTGTGTTGTGACACCGCCGCCGAGCCTCGGCGAAAAAATGCCTGGGCTCGGCGGCGGCGAGCGGCTTGACTTTAGTGGGTTCCCGCGCCGATTGGTAGCGCTACCACAAGACTGCGATGCGAGGGAGAGGCATGGAACAGACATTCTCGGCGGCAATGCTGCCGACGGACCTGGAGTCCGCTGTGCTGGCCGGGCGCCTGATGCTCGAGGACGGACCGACTCCGATCCTGATTCGTGGCGGCGAGGTGTTCGACGTTTCGCAAGCCGCGCCGACCGTGTCGGACCTGTTCGACCGCGCCGATCCGGCGGCAACCGAAGGCCGCCGCCTGTTTCCGCTCGAGGAACTGATCGACCGAGTCGCGGCATCCGAGCCGGGAGCCTATCTGCTCTCGCCGATCGACCTGCAGGTGGTGAAGGCTGCGGGCGTCACCTTCGCCGTCTCCGCCGTCGAGCGCGTCATCGAGGAGCGGGCGCGCGGCGACTCGGATCGCGCAGCCGGCATCCGCGAAGGGCTGGAAGCCCGGATCGGCGGCGGCATCCGCTCCGTCGTCCCGGGCTCCGAAGATGCGATGCGTCTCAAGGCCGCCTTGATCGAGGACGGCATGTGGTCGCAATATCTCGAGGTGGCGATCGGCCCCGACGCCGAGATCTTCACCAAGTCGCCGGTGCTTTCGACCGTCGGCTGGGGCGGCGAGATCGGCGTGCGGTCCGATTCGACCTGGAACAATCCCGAGCCGGAGGTCGTGCTGGTCGCCGACAAGAACGGGCGTGCCGTCGGTGCGACGCTCGGTAACGACGTCAATCTGCGCGATTTCGAGGGACGAAGCGCCCTGCTGCTCAGCAAGGCGAAGGACAATAATGCGTCCTGCTCGATCGGACCGTTCGTCCGCCTGTTCGATGCTTCGTTCACGATGGACGACGTCCGCAATGCCGTGGTCGAACTGGTCGTCGAGGGCCGGGACAATTTTCGCCTCGAAGGCGTCAGCACGATGCGCGAGATCAGCCGCGATCCCGAAGAATTGATCCGACAGGCGCAGAGCGAGCATCATTATCCGGATGGCTTCACCCTGTTCCTCGGAACCCTGTTTGCGCCCGTCCAGGACCGCGACGAGCCCGGCCGCGGCTTTACCCACAAAATGGGCGATCTCGTCCGCATCTCGACACCGAAGCTCGGCGCCTTGCTCAACCGGGTGACGACATCGAAGGCGGCGCCGCCCTGGACGTTCGGAGTGCGCGCGCTGATGCGCAATCTCGCGTCGCGCGGCCTCACCGGCGGCGGCCAATCGGCCGCCTGACTTTACGAAACGACAGAACAGACGATCGGGGAGGAGCAGTGACCCAAGGTAGCGATATGCGCGCAAATTACCCCAGCTTGAGGGGCAAGCGCGTTCTTATCACCGGCGGCGGATCCGGCATCGGCGCCGGCATCGTCGAGGGCTTTGCGCGGCAGGGGGCGGACGTCACCTTCTTCGACATCGCCGAGGAGGACAGCCGCGCGATCGCCGCGCAATTCGGCGCCCGTTTCGAGCGGGTGGACATCACCGACATCACGTCAGTGCAGTCGACTATCGCCCGATTGATCGCGGAGGGCGGCAGCTTCGACGTGCTCGTCAACAACGCCGCGAACGACGATCGCCACACGGTCGACGAGGTCACCGAGGAATATTGGGACAATCGCTTCAACGTCAATCTGAAGCATCTCTTCTTCGCGGCCCAATCGGTCATCCCGGGCATGCGCGAGAAGAAAGGCGGAGCGATCGTCAATCTCGGATCGATTTCCTGGCATCTCGGGCTGCCCGAACTGACCCTGTACCAGACGGCGAAGGCGGCCATCGAAGGGCTGACCCGATCGCTCGCGCGCGAGCTCGGCGAAGACGGCATCCGAGTCACCTGCGTCGTACCGGGCAACGTGCGGACTCCGCGCCAGCTCAAATGGTATACGCCGGAGGGTGAGCAGGAGATCGTCGATGCGCAATGTCTTAAAGGCCGCCTAGTGCCGGAAGACGTGGCGGCCCTGGTGATGTTCCTCGCCTCCGATGATGCGCGGCTGATTACCGGCCACGAATATTTCGTCGACGCCGGGTGGCGCTGAGATGAGCGGGCTCGAGGAGCTGCGGCCGGAAGCGGTCTGGAGCGCCGGCGCGGAGCTCGGCGAGGGCCCGGTGTGGGTCGAGCGCGATCGGGCCCTGTGGTTCGTCGACATCAAGCGGCAGAAGATCCACCGCTTCGATCCGGCGTCCGGCGACAAGACGAGCTGGGACGCGCCGGAGCAGATCGGCTTCCTGCTGCCGGCCCAAACCGGCGGTTTCGTCGCCGGCATGCAGAGCGGCCTCCACCGGTTCGATGAAGCGACCGGTGCTTTCTCGAAGATCGTTGACGTCGAGGCGCATCTGCCGGGCAACCGGATCAACGACGGCACCGTCGATCCTTCGGGCCGGCTGTGGTTCGGAACCATGGACAATCACGAAGAATCGCCGACGGGCTGCTTCTATCGCTTCGAGGGCGGGCAGCATGTCCAGGCCGAACTGCCGAAGATCACCATCACCAATGGGCCCGTTCACTCGCCCGATGGGCGGACGCTCTACCATGTCGACACCCTCGCCCAGACCATCCAGGCTTGCGATGTCGCCGAGGATGGGACGCTCGGCCCGTCGCGGCCGTTCGTGCGCATTCCCGAAGGCGAAGGCTTTCCGGACGGGCCGACCGTGGATTCCGAAGGCTGCGTCTGGGTCGGTCTCTATTTCGGCTGGGAGGCGCGGCGTTATTCGCCCGCCGGCGAGCTGATCGGCCGCGTCCGCTTTCCGACGTCCAATATCACCAAGGTCGCGTTCGGCGGACCGGACCTCAAGACCCTGTTCGCCACTTCGGCGCAGCAGGGCCTCAAGCCCGAGGCGCTTGCCGAGCAGCCGGAGGCGGGCAGCCTGTTCGCCGTTCGGCTCGACATCGCCGGACTTCCCGGATCGCTCATCGCCCTCTGACCCGGCCGGAGGCCATGATGATCAGACGCCTTGCTTCGCTCCTTCTTGCCGGCGCGGCGATGCCGGCTGCGGTGCTTGCCGCGCCGGTGCTGGACCCGGTCTTCTCGGATCACGCCGTGCTCCAGCGGGACAAGCCGATCCTCCTCTGGGGGCGTGCGGATCCGGGAGAGAAGGTCACCGTCACGATCGGCAGTGCGCGTGGCACGGCAACGGCCGACCGCAGCGGCGCCTGGCGCGCAGAGCTTCCGAAGATGGCCGCCGGCGGGCCGTACACGCTCAGCGCCGCCGGCAAGGGCACCACAGCGAGCGCATCCGACATCCTGATCGGCGACGTCTGGCTTTGCTCGGGCCAATCCAACATGGAATATCCGCTGGAGCGCACGCTCGCCTCGGGCACCGAGATCGCCAACGGCGAAGACCCGCAGCTCCGCCTGATGACGGTGTCGCGGCGCACCGCGCTGGCGCCGATGGCGCAATTCGGAAATCCGATCGGCTGGTCGGTCGCGACCAAACAGAGCCTGCCCGGATTCTCGGCCGCATGCTTCTTCATGGCCAAGGATCTGCGGGCATCGGAGAACGTGCCGATCGGCGCAATTCATTCGAGCTGGGGCGGCACCCAGATCGCGCCGTGGATCGATCTCGAGAGCGCGCAGCCGTTCGAAAAGTCAAATGCCGGCCTGCTGGCGCTGTTCCAGCGCGATCCGCTCGAAGCCAATCGCCGCTTCGGCGAGCGCTGGACGTCATGGTGGACGGAGCGGGTCGGCAACGCGCCGTGGCGCGATTCCTCGCTGTTGTCGTGGAAGCCGATGCCGTCCGTGTCTTACTGGGAGAGCTGGGGCGACACTGCGCTCCGCAATCATGACGGGCTCGTCTGGGCGCGCCGCAAGGTCGCGCTTACCGCCGAGGAAGCGAAGAAGGGCGCCGTCCTCTCGCTGGGCGTCGTCGACGATGCCGATCAGACCTTCGTCAACGGAGTCGCCATCGGCAACAGCTTCGGCTGGAACTTGAAGCGCCGCTACGAATTGCCGGCGCGCCTGCTCAAGGCGGGCGAGAACGAAATCCTGATCGCAATCTCGGACAGCTGGGGCTTCGGCGGCTTTCAGGGACCGGCCGAGTTGCTCAGCCTCGCCATTCAGGGGGGCGAGACCAAAGCACTCGGAAGCGACTGGGACTATGCGCTGTCTCCTGCAGGCGTCGTCGATCCGCCGCGGCCGCCCTGGGACAGCAATGCCGGGGCCTCGCTCATCTACAATGCGATGATCGCCCCGCTCGGGCCGCTCGGCCTCAAGGGCGCGGCCTGGTACCAGGGCGAGAGCGACGTCGCCAACAACAAGCCTTACGCCGACAAGCTTGGCGCGCTGATGGCGAGCTGGCGCAAGCAGTTCCGCGACCCGCAATTGCCGTTCCTGGTCGTCAGCCTCGCCAATTACGGGCCGCCGCAGCCCACGCCGCGTGCGAGCGGCTGGGCCGAGCTGCGCGAGCAGCAGCGCGTCGGAGTCGAGCGCGACCGCCACGCGGCTCTCGTGGTCGCGATGGACCTTGGCGAGCGGCAGGACATTCACCCCGCCAACAAGCAGGAAGTCGGCCGCCGGCTTGCGCGCGCAGCCCGGAACGTCGCGTACGGCAAGCCGGAACCCGTCGGTCCCGCCGCCGCTGCGGCGGAGCGAGGCGCCAACGGCATCCTCGTCGTATTCACCGGGGTCACCGGCAGGCTGGTCCCGTGGAGCGGTACGCGTGCCCTCGCCTTCGAACTGTGCGGCGACACCCAGGAGAGCTGCCGTTTCGCCGAGGCTGTGCCGGAGGGCGCGAACGTGCGGATCACGGACGACGGCAAGCCTGCCACCCGTGTCCGCTACGGCTGGGCCGACACGCCGATCACCAACCTTTACGACGAGGCGAGCCTCCCGCCGGGTCCGTTCGAGCTGCCGATCCGCTGACGCCGGGCGCCGCGTTCGATCGTTCCCCGGATCGCTGGCGCCGCGCCGGTCCTGCGCTCGCCTCCGAGTGAGGCGACGACCGCGGGCTTCCTCGCCCGCCTCTTCGGCTTTTCCGCCATTGCCGTCGCCCGCCATGCGCGCCTACACCGCGCGCATGGCGGATTGCATCTACACGAGTGACGGGCAGCCGCAGGGCTTCAGGTTGAGCGGTCACATCTACGCTCTCGACGGCAAACCGATCGGGCGGGTGTTCGCGGAAAAGGCTTACCGGCTCGACGGCACCTATGTCGGGGCGGTCGTCAACAACATGGTGGTGGATAAACCGAACGTCTCGCGGCGGAGCATGCCGGCAGCGCCGCCACCCGCACCCGCCGTCCCGCCGCACGGCCTGGCCTCGCGCCGACCGGTTTGCGAAAGCTTTCCCGACTGCTTCGATCTGTTGCTGGACAAGGCTCCCGACCCCGCCTGAGCCTGTCGCCCCGTGCGGGTCAGTGCGCGTTGCGCTCGAACTGCTCTTGTCGCGCCATGCTTTCGTCGGCCTGATCGCGGCCACGTGCTTCGGCTGCGGCCTTCCCGTGCTCCTGCTTGACCGATTCGTTGCGATCCTGCTCGGCGACGAAGCGCTCCATTGCACCGGGCTTGGGCTGAGGCGGCGTGTCGTCGGAACATGCGCCCAGCAGCGCCAGGGCGAGCAGAAGAGTCGATCCCGTCAGGCGCATTCAAGCACCCCCATCGTTCGCGCGCTGCCGGTCTCCAGGCGCGCGAGCAACTCGGCGCGTGAGGTCCACGCCGCCGCGCTGCTGGAATATTTGTCGCGTCCGTGCGCAGTGTTCATTCCCGTCGCCCGGGCACGATCGGCCTCGGCCAGGGTGAAGCATCCTGCCGACGTGTCCTGCGGCGGTTTGTTGCGGTGGGGAATGGCCCGAGCCATCCCCGAGGCGGTCGGTGCTGCTGCCGTCTGAAGACGTGATGACATGTGATCCTCCTGCTGGATGAGCGGGAGCACGTCGTCTCTCAGCCGCCGGCGCTCGAATTTAGGCCGTCGATCGCTCTTATGTGGGGCTGCCGGCCGGAATTACCAGTCGAATGCCGATTGCGGGAACGTGCGGATACCGGATGCCAGGACGTTTGCTCGACCGGAAATGGGCCGGAACCCGCCTCGGCGCCGCTGCCCCATCCTATAACGCCTGAATATCAAACGAAATCTGGATCATGATGCGCTTCGTTCACCTCCTCTCCGTCGCTTGCGCCGCCGCCGCCTTGATCCTCCCTGCATCGGCTTCTGCCGCCGGCATCGGCAGCGGGCTGTCGATCAGCGGCGACGCCGCTCTGGTATCCGACTATCGCTTTCGCGGGGTATCGCTGTCGGGCGAGGATCCGGCGCTGCAGGGCGGCCTCACCATCAGCCACGAGAGCGGCCTTTATGCCGGTGCGTGGGGCTCGTCGATCGAGGACAGCGATCTGATGGGCGAGGTCGAACTCGATCTGGTCGGCGGCTGGAGCGGCGATCTCGCGGCGGGCATGTCCGCGGACGTCTCGATCACTTATTATCATTATCCGAACGGCAAGGCCGCAGCGGGCAACAGCGATTATGCCGAGGCGATCGCCAAGCTTACACGAAGCTTCGCGAACGTGGAGGCTGGCGTCGGTGCCGCCTATTCCTGGGAGCAGGAAGCGATCGGCGGGGACAATCTGTACCTGTTCGGAGATGCTTCCACTACGATCCCCGGGACGCCGCTCACCGTCAACGCGCATATCGGCCGCTCGAGCGGCAGTCTCGACTTCGGAGATCCTTATCTCGATTGGGCGGCGGGCGTGGAAACCACCTTCGGTCCGGTCAGGGCCGGCGCGGCCTATGTCGATTCCGATCTGGCAGGCGAACTTGGCGGATCGGCGCTGGTCCTGTCCATCGGCCTGGGTTTCTGAGCCGAAGGCGCGATCGTCCCAGCGGCGTCAGGCGTCGTCCGACAGGGTGCAGTGCGCGGCGACGAAGTCGACGAACGCCCGAACCCGGGCCGGCAGCGGACTCGCGCCGCCGAGATAGACGGCGTGGATATCCTCTCGATCGCCGGGATTGTAGCGCTCGAGCACCGGAACGAGCAAACCCGCTTCGATGTCGGGCCCGACGTGGAAGCGTGCGAGCCTCGCCAATCCGATACCGCCGAGCGCGAGCATGCGGGCGACGTCGCCGTCACTCGCGCGCGCGATCGTCGGCGGCAGCCGCTCTTCGTTCGTGCCGTCGAGCTGGAGCGGCCAGCCGCCGATCGTCCGCGGAAACGTCCAGCCGATCCCCTTGTGACTGGCGAGGTCGGCCGGCCGATCCGGCATGCCGTGCCGCTCGAGATAGGCGGGTGAGGCGACTACGACCATGCGGCTGCTGCCGAGCTTGCGGATCATCAGGCTCGAATCGCGGAGAGGACCGATGCGGATCGCGACGTCGGCACGCTCTTCGAGCAGGTCGATGACCGTGTCGGACAGGATGATGTCGAGCGTGATGTCCGGATGGCAGGCGCTGAAGTCCGGGATCAACGGCATCAGAAAGCGCATGCCGAACGGAATGTTGCTGTTGATCCGCAAATGGCCGCGCGGTGCCGCGCCGGCGGCGGCTTCGCGCTCGGCTTCGTCGATCTCGCCGAGGATTCGCGCCGCCCGTGCGTAGAAGGCCTGCCCTTCCGGAGTGAGGGTCAGACGGCGTGTCGTCCGGTTGAGCAGGCGCGCACCAAGCCGGGCCTCCAGTCGCGAGACCAGCTTGCTGACGCCGGAGGGCGTGAGGCCGCAGGCATGGGCTGCCGCCGTGAATCCGCCAAGATCGACGATACGGACGAACACCTCCATTTCGGCGGCGCGATTGATGTCCAGGCGGGCGATATTCATGATCCCGGGTCATGGAAGATGAGACGCGATGCAGCCTAATTCACCACGCCGGCTTGCGCCATATCGGCCGCCTTCGCTTGTGGAGACGATCGATGCCGATTGCCGTACTCGCTCTTGCCGCCGGGGCGTTCGGCATCGGCACCACCGAATTCATCATCATGGGCCTGCTGCTGCAGGTCGCTGCCTCGATGCAGGTGTCGGTCGCATCCGCCGGCCTGCTGATCTCCGGCTACGCTCTCGGCGTCTTCGTCGGGGCGCCGATGCTCACGCTCGCGACGCGGCGAATGAAGCGCAAGCGCGTGCTGCTTGGCCTGATGGCGATCTTTACGATCGGCAACGCGGCCTGCGCGCTCGCACCCAATTACGAGTTGCTGATGGCGGCCCGAATCCTCACCGCGCTTGCCCATGGCACCTTCTTCGGCGTCGGCTCGGTGGTCGCAGCCGGGCTGGTCGGGAATGAGAAGCGCGCGTCGGCGATCGCGACGATGTTCACCGGACTGACGATCGCAACCTTGCTCGGCGTCCCGTTCGGTGCCTGGATCGGGCTCATGCTCGGGTGGCGAGCGGCTTTCTGGGCAGTGGCCGCGATCGGCGTCGTCGCATTTGCGATCCTTGCCCGGTTCGTGCCGCGCGATGTCGGCGCGGATGCTGCTCCGGCAGCCCTGCGAAGCGAGCTTGCCGTGCTTGCCAGGCCGCAGGTCCAGCTGGCCCTGGCAATGACCGTGCTCGGCTTCGGCGGATGTTCACCGTCTTCACCTACATCCAGCCGATGCTGACGCAGATCAGCGGCTTCCCGATCGCCTCGGTGTCGCCGATCCTGCTCGTGTTCGGCGCAGGCCTCTCTGCGGGCAACCTCCTCGGCGGGCGCTTCGCCGATCGTAACCTGCGGAGCGCGCTGGTCGCTACGCTCGGGATGATGATCGTCGTGCTGCTGGTGATGGCGCCGGCGATGAAACTCCAGGCGACGGCAGTGATTGCGGTTGGGCTGCTTGGTCCGGCGTCGTTCGCAACGGTGGCGCCGCTGCAATTGCGGGTTCTTCAGGAAGCCGGGACCGCCGGGCAGACGCTCGCGTCCAGCCTCAACATCGCAGCGTTCAACCTCGGCAATGCGATCGGTGCCTGGCTCGGCGGCTGGGCGATCGAACGGGGGCCGGGGCTTGCCGCTTTGCCGCTGGTCGGCGCGGTGGTCACCGCCGGAGGTCTCGGCCTCGCCCTGACCAGCCTGCGCCGCGACCGTCAGGCGGACACGCCGGCACGCGCCTGACCTTTTCATTTCAGCACGGGAGACCCATTATGGACTATCGCACACTCGGCGCCTCGGGACTCAAGGTCCCCGCGCTAAGCTTCGGCACCGGCACGTTCGGCGGCCAGGGACCGCTCTTCTCCGCCTGGGGCAATAGCGGCGCCGCCGAAGCACGGCGGCTGATCGACATCTGCCTCGATGCCGGGGTCACGCTCTTCGACACGGCCGACGTCTATTCGGCCGGCGCGTCGGAAGAGGTGCTCGGCGCGGCGATCAAGGGCCGGCGTGACCGGGTGATCATCTCGACCAAGACCGGCCTGCCGATGGGGGATGGTCCCAACGATGCCGGCACCTCGCGGCACCGCCTGATCGGGGCCGTCGATGCGGCCTTGCGGCGACTGGGCACCGATTACGTCGATCTGCTGCAACTCCATGCCTTTGACGCCGCGACGCCTGTGGAGGAGGTGCTGCAGACGCTCGACAGCCTCGTGCGCGCCGGCAAGGTCCGCTATGCCGGCGCATCCAATTTCGCCGGCTGGCAGCTGATGAAGTCGCTCGCCGTCGCCGATTCCCATGGCTGGTCGCGCTACGTTGCCCACCAGGTCTACTACTCTCTGGTCGGCCGCGACTATGAATGGGAATTGATGCCGCTCGCGATCGACCAGAAGGTCGGCGCGCTGGTCTGGAGCCCGCTCGGCTGGGGGAGGCTGACCGGAAAGATCGGGCGCGATCGTCCCCTGCCGAAAGACAGCCGGCTGCACGACACGGCGCAATGGGGACCGCCGGTCGACGACGAACGTCTCTATGATGTCGTCGATGCGTTGGGAGCCGTCGCCGACGAGACCGGACGGACAGTTCCCCAAGTCGCGCTGGCCTGGCTGCTCGCGCGACCGACAATCTCGTCCGTGATCATCGGCGCGCGCAACGAGGCGCAGCTGCGCGACAATCTCGGCGCCCTCGGCTGGACGTTGGCGCCGGACCAGATTGCCCGCCTCGATGAGGCGAGCGACGTCATGCCCGCTTATCCCTATTACCCGTATCGGACCCAGGAGGGCTTTGCGCGCTTGAATCCGCTCCCGGTGTGAGCGAAGCACCGTTGGCGCACCAGAGGAGCAGACATGTCCAGGACCCTGACCATTGATTTCGTCTCGGACGTGGTCTGCCCCTGGTGCGTGATCGGCCTCAGGGGATTGGAGATCGCGCTGGAGCGACTGCAAGGCGAGGTCGACGCGCAGATCCGATTCCACCCTTTCGAGCTCAATCCGGACATCGCTGCGGAAGGGGAAAACATCGTCGACCATATCGGCCGGAAATATGGCTCGACGCCGGAGCAATCGGCGATCAACCGCGCCACGATACGCGCGCGTGCCGGCGATGTCGGCTTCGCCATCGCGATGTCGGACGAGAGCCGGATCTACAACACGTTCGATGCCCACCGGCTGCTCCATTGGGCGGGCCTGGAAGGACGGCAGCAGGCGCTGGAGCATGCCCTGTTCGCAGCCTATTTCAGCAACGGCCTCAATCCCGCGGACTTTGCCATACTCGTCGCGGCGGCCGGTGAAGCCGGGCTCGACAGGGCGCGTGCAGCGGAGGTGCTCCAATCGGGGCTGTACGCGGACGAGGTTCGCGCCGGCGAGCGCTTGTGGCAATCGCGCGGAATCTCGGCCGTTCCGGCCGTGATCGTCAACGAGCGCTATCTCATCTCGGGTGGCCAGCCGCCGGAGGCTTTCGAGCAGGCGCTGAGGAACATCGCCGCGGAAGCCTGACGGCCGCCTCGCGTGCCAGAGTCAGCAGAACGTCACGCGACCGCAACGCCTCTGTAACGCGTCCGCAGCGCTGCTGACACGAGCCCCGGTTAGGACGCGTGAACGTTCACACCCGGGGGTAAGATGAAACCGCGCTCAGCCGCATTCCCATCTCTGCAGACGCCATCTCAAGTGGCGCTCGGCGCCATGGCCGGCCTGCCGACGCGCTCCCGATAGCTGCCATTCGACGCGACCCGGGCAGCGGCGCTTCGCCGACATGCCGGGCGCAGGAGAGGAGCCGCCGGCTCTGTTCGCCGGCCGAAAGGCTCAACCGATTTCCAGGGGGAATGAGATGACACGCTCGACGCTTACCACGCGGCTGCTCGCCGGCTGCGCGATGTTCGGTTTCGCCGCGGGCGCTGCCGCCCAGACCGCGGATGCCGCCGCGGTGCCGCCGGCCGATCCCGCCGCCTCCAGCGAGGAAGCCGAGATCGTCATCACCGGCTCGTTCGCCGAGAGCCTTAACGATGCCCTGCGCATCAAGCGCCGCGCCGACAGCATCGCCGATGCCGTCTCCGCTGCCGACATCGGCGACTTCCCGTCGGTGAACGTCGCCGAAGCGCTGCAGCGTCTGCCGGGCGTGTCGATCTCGCGGGAAGCCGGGGAAGGCCAGTTCGTGTCGGTCCGCGGCCTCGGACCCAACTTCGCCAACGTTACGCTGAACGGCGCGCCGATCGCGTACAACGAGAATATTCGGAATTCCGACCAGAGCGGCCGCCAGTTCCAATTCCGGGTCATTCCGGCCGATCTCATTTCCGGAATCGTCGTCACCAAGGCGCCGACGGCCGACATCATCGACGGCGGAATCGGCGGCAATGTCGACATTCGCATCGCCAGTCCGCTCGACACCAAGAGCTTCGTCAGCGCACGCGCATTCGGCCATTACGAGCAGCGGACCGAGGAACTGACTCCGAACGGCTCGCTGTCCGGCGGCTGGCGTAACGATGCGCGCACCTTCGGCGTGCTCGGCGGCATTTCCTACCAGACCCGCAAGGTCCAGTTCGAGCGCTTCCAGCATTTCGGCTATACCGACCGGGTCATCGCCGGGCAGACGGTCAGCGTCCCCAACGACATCGTCACGACCCTGGAGCGCGAGGATCGCCGCCGCCTGAGCGCGATGGGCGGGGTTGAATGGGCGCCGATCCCGGCGTTGCGTCTCAAAGCGGAGGCGCTCTACTCGAACTTCAACAACGAGATCATGGAAGACCGCGTCAGCTTCGAATGGGGCACGCGCGCCGATTTCGCCTCTAGGCTGGTGCCCGGAAGCGCAGTGGTGAAGGACGGTGTCCTTTATGGCGGCGAAATCCGCGGCGGACGAGTCAACCGCAACGCGGAATTCTCGGAGCAGACCCACGAAAATCTCTTCCTGCAAGCGAGCGCGACCTATGATGCGGACGGTTGGCGGATCGCGCCATCGTTCAGCTACTCCCGGGCGGAAAGCGGCCTCGATCTTCCGCTGCAACGGATCGACGGGCGCACGGCCGACAACCAGCCGGGCCTGGTCTACAGCCTCGTCTATGGTGACGATCCGGTCGGCAAGCGCCGCATCGGGCGAGTCCAGACCAACCTCGATCTCACCCAGGCCGGAGCAGCCCCGTTCTATCGTTACCGCATCCGCCCGACCAACTCGCTCGACGACGACAAGACGGCGTTGCTCGACATCAGCCGCGAATTCGAAGCCGATCTCGGCGGCTTCACGCTCTCCAAGATCAGCATCGGCGGCCAATATACCGACCGCAGCCGCGACTATCAGCGGCGTGACCGCACCGTATCGCTACGCCCGGGCGTCAGCGTCGACGGATCGTTCGTCGACCAGCTTGTTCCTTCGAACGTGTTCAACCAGACGATCGACGATTTCTATGGCCGCTGGGTGAGCTACGATCGCGATGCGTTCAAGGAGGCCTTCATCCTCCCCGGCGAATATGACGGCACCGATCCCCAGTCGGACGACCTCGTCGCCAACGGCCAGGATCTCCAGCAATCCTATGGGATCGGCGAGAAGATCAAGGCGGGATATGTGCGGGCGGACTTCGCTGCCGACGGCCTTGGCCTTCGCGGCAATGCGGGGCTGCGCTACGTCACCACCCGCACCGAGGTGGACGGCACCATCCTGCGGGCGGGGACGGCGCCGAACGGCACCGCCACGACGATCATCGAGCCGGCACGGTTCGAGGGCAAGTATGACGAGTGGCTGCCCAGCCTGAACCTCAACTTCGATCTCACCCGCAATCTGGTGCTGCGGCTCGCGGCATCACGTTCGCTGACCCGCCCGTCGCTCGCGGATCTGCGCACCGCCACCGTGCCCAACAGCTCGGTGATCTCGGATGTCTATGATCGCGGCCAGGCGGCGATCGACGAACGGCCCGCGTCCGCCCTCAACGGCGTCGGCGGAAATCCGGATCTCAAACCCTATACCGCGCTCAATTTCGACGCTTCGCTCGAATATTATTTCGAGGGATTCGGCGGCGTCTCGGTCGCCGTCTTCCACAAGGATATCGAGAATTTCATCGGCTCGATCGGCCGCACCGAACAGGTCGTGCTCAACACCCGCACCGGCCAGACCGTCACCGCGGACTTCCTGATCACCAGACCGCAAAATATCGGCGACGCGAAGGTCAGCGGCATCGAGGTCGGCGCTGCAATCGACATTGCCTACGGTTTCGGCATCGCCGGAAGCGCGACCTTCACCGACAGCGAGGCGAAGATCGAGACGCCCGCGGGGGTGGTCAAGGCGCAATTGCAGGGCGTCTCCGACACCAGTTTCTCGATCAGCCCGTTCTTCAAATTTGGTCCGGTCGAGGCGAATTTCAGCTACACTTGGCGTTCGGACTTCAGCACCAATGGCAACATCTCGCCGGGCAGCAACGCCGTCACCAACCCGCTCGATGCGATCGTGCAGGACGGATCGGGCACGCTCGACATGAGCGCCAAGGTCAAGCTGACCCCGGCGTTCGAGATTTTCGTCGAAGGCACCAACGTCCTCGACGAGCGGCAGGCCGCCTATCAGGGCACCGAGGCACGCCCGTACCAGATCCACGAATATGGGCGCAGCTTCAATTTCGGCGTGCGGGCTGCCTTCTAGCAGGGCCAGGAGTGGCGCAGAATCCCAATATTTGGCGAGATTGCACGGCGGCTTAGTCCAGCTTGGAGCCTGCTTGTACGCTAAGCTATTGGAAATGCGTCGTCCGGCCGATTTGGCACGGGTCGTGCTGAGGGAGTGGCAAGAAATCACTGCCACTCCCAAGGAGCCGCCCCGATGCAAGCCACTCACTCCAACACGCTCTTCCGCGAAGACACGATGCTCGGCGTCTGCGAGGCGCTCGGCCAGGATTTCGGCTTCAACCCGATCTACCTCCGGATCGTGCTCGGCGTGTCGCTGCTGTGGCAGCCGGTGGGCGTGATCGCCGTCTACTTCGGGCTCGGCGTCGTCGTGGCCCTGTCGCGGCTCGTCGTTCCGAACACGCCGCACCGCTGGCTCCGTCGCAAGAAGCAGGCGGCAACGGTACAGGATTCCGCCCCGGAAACCCTCGATGATCAGGTCCCGGAGGTCGCGCTCGCCGCCTGAGCCCGACAAGAGTTGCCAGCGGGGACGCCCCTGTCGCGCGAGCGGCGGGGGCGTATCCTTTGGTGCGGCTCAGCCGTGGCTGGCGCGGCTGTCCGGAGGCGCTTGAGCGCGATCGTGGAGGCCATAATCGCGGCTGACTTCGGCGATGCGGAGCCGGTAATTGCGGAACAGCCCGGCGCGGCCCTGCGCCTGTACCGCCCGATGCGCGCCGCTATTGCGCCATGCCGCCACTGCGGCTTCGTCTCGCCAGAAGGAGAGGGAGAGGAGCTTGCCGGGCTCGGCCAGGCTCTGGAAGCGCTCGATCGAGACGAACCCCTCGACCGCCTCCAGTTCCGGCCGGAGCGAGGCGGCGAGATCGAGATAGGTTGATGCATGGGCTTCTCCCGGCCAAACTTCGAAGAGCACGGCTATCATGCGCGCACCAATGGCGCATGCGGACCTGATGCAAGCCGCAGGAACAGGCGATCCTCCCGCTGGATGAAGCGCTCGCGGCGGCTGAAGGCGTAGTTTTCGCGGCCGAGCGGATTCTCCTTGAGCCGTGCCCGATAGGCCTCGTAGGCGGCGAGACTGTCGACCGTATAGACGCCGTAGGCGGTGGTCGCAGACCCTTCGTGCGGTGCGAAATAGCCGATGAGATCGGCCCCGCAGCGAGGAATGGCCTGGCCCCAGTTGCGGGCATATTCATCGAACGCCTCTGTCTTGTGCGGATCGAGCTGGTAGCGGATGAAGCAAGTGATCATGGCTGTCCTCCTGGTGGCGGGGGCTTAGGCTCCGACGACGAGGAGACGCTTCGGGGCTGGCCGAAGCATCGGCGGCCGATCCCGGGTAGCATGGAGCGGCGAAGGAGAGATGATGTCGAGCATCGGGTCGCTTGCCGGAATCGCGGCGCTGATCGGCGAGCCGGCGCGCACCGCGATGCTTGTTTCGCTGATCGACGGGCGAGCGCTGACTGCGACCGAGCTGGCGGAAGCGGCCGGTGTCGCGCCGGCGACGGCGAGCGGTCACCTCGGGCGTCTGCTCGAGGCCGGGCTGCTCGCACTCGAACGGCAAGGCCGGCATCGCTACTTCAGGCTGTCCAGCCCCGCCGTCGCGGCGACTCTGGAGGGGCTGATGGCGCTGGACGCGACGCTGCGGAGCCACGTCCCGCGCAAGACGATCGTCACCGGTCCCAAGGATCACGCCTTGCGGCGCGCCCGCCTCTGTTACGATCATCTGGCCGGGGAGGTGGCCGTCGCCATTGCGGATCGCATGGTCGCGCGCGGTCAGCTCGATCTGCGCGGCGATGGTGCGGCGGTGACCGGAACCGGCCTGGAGTTTCTCGGGTCGCTCGGCATCGAACTTGCGCCGGCGCGGACCGGCACCGCCTTCTGTCGACCCTGTCTCGACTGGAGCGAGCGCCGGCCGCACATTGCGGGTGCGGTCGGCGCCGCGCTGTATCGCCGGTTCGCCGAAAATGCCTGGCTGCGGCGTTCGTCAGAGGGCCGGGCGGTGACGATCACCGTGGCCGGACGGGCCGCGATCGAGCGGCATTTCGGCCTTCGTACTTAAGCTCCGGATCAACCGGCTGCCAAACCGCCATGATGCTCGTCATTGGCCGGGGCACGGTAGCGCGGCGCGACCTCGCGCCTGGACAGCTGCGGCGCCAGGGCAAGACGGGCGCGCTGCATCGCCTGCCACTCCCAGTCATCATGCAGCGGCGGAATGGTCACCACCTCTCCGCGATCGAAGCCGGCGAGCGCGGCGTCGACGAGATCGCCAACCTCCATCACCATCTCCGGCGGGAAGGCGTCGACGTCCTTGCCGGAGCGTGCCCAGATCTCGGTGCGGGTGGCGCCCGGCAGCACCGCCTGGACGTGGACGCCGCTGCCGCCGACTTCGTGCGCCAGGCCCTGGCTGAGCGTGAGAATGAAGGCCTTGGTCGCGCTATAGGTGCCGTCGAACATCTCGGGGGCGAGCGCCAGCACCGAAGACAGGTTGATGATTGCACCCGCTTTGCGCGAAACGAAGGCACGCGCGGCAGCGGCAGCGAGCAGGGTGGGTGCGGTGACGTTGAGCGCGACCAGTCGGACCAGCGTCTCCGCCGGTGAGGTGGCGAGCGTGCCCTCGAGCGACATGCCGGCATTGTTGACCAACAGGGTGAGCGCGGGATCGCTGTCGATGCGCTGCTCGATCCGCGTGCGCTGGACCGGATCCGTGAGGTCGGCGGGAAGCACGTCGATGGTGCGCCCGGCTTCGCTGCGGAGGCGCTCGGCAAGAGCGTCCAGCCGCGCTTCGTCGCGGGCGACGAGGATCAGGTCGTAGCCGCGCCTCGCGAGGCGATCGGCATAAGTCGCGCCGATACCGGTCGATGCGCCGGTGATGAGGGCAGTGCCTTTGGTCATGAACAGTCTCCAATGTATGAGGGGGAGGGATCAGGGACGAAGGCGGACCTTCGCCGTGACGGAGAGGCCGGGCCGCAGGGATTCAAGCGCCGGCTGGCCGGGATCGAAGCGGATGCGCACCGGCACGCGCTGGACGATTTTGGTGAAATTGCCTGCGCCGGGCTCGAACGGCAGCAGCGAAAAGGTGGCGCCGGAGCCCGGGGCGAAGCTCTCGACCCGGCCATCCAGGGTGCGTCCGAGCGCATCGACATGCACCGACACGCGCTGGCCCGTGCGCATCTCCCGTGTCTGGGTCTCCTTGAAATAGGCCGTGACGTAGAGGTCGTGGAGCGGCACCAGGCTCAACAAGCGCGACCCCGGCTGGACATAGTCGCCGACCCGGACCTGGCGGTTGCCGACGACGCCGTCGATGGCTGCGCGCACCAGAGTGTGGCCGCGGTCCTGGCGGGCGAGATCGATCGCTGCCGCCGCGCGAAGGCGTTGCGCTTCGGCTTTCTGGAGTGCGGCCAGCAACGACGCGCGTTTCGCCGAGGTGACGGCGGCTTCCCGCTCCGACACCGCCAGCATCGCCCGCGCGCGGGCTGCGCCCTGTTCGGCGCCGATCGCCGTCGTCCGGTAGCTGTCCGCGTCCCGGCGGGCGACCGCGCCGGTGGCGACGAGCGCGTCGTAGCGGGCCCGGTCGGCGCCGGCGCGATCGGCTTCGGCCGCGGCGGCGCGGATGCTGGTGCGGGTCGCGGTGACATTGGCTGCGGCGAGCTGCTCCTCGGCATCCAGGCTGACCAAAGCGGCATGGGCGGCGGCGACTTCGGCATCGGCGTTGGCGAGGTCGGCGTCGGCGCTTTCGAGCCGCGCATCGAACTCCTCCGGATCGATCCGGACGAGCGGATCGCCGGCGCGGACATTCTGGTTGTCACGGACCAGCACCGCACCGACCAGGCCGCGCACCTTCGGTGCAACCGTGGTCGCGTCCGCAGAAACATAGGCGTCGTCCGTCGACTCCGTTGTCGGGGGGGCCGTGATCCAGGCGGCGCCGCCAAGCGCGGCGGCAATCGCGAGGCCTGAGACGACCAGGGTTCGGGGCGCTATCCGGCGCCCCCGAGGCGCCTCGGTCTCCGCGGCCGCTGCAGGCGAATCCTCCCCGTTCTTGCTCCTTCGAAGCTCGATCACCTGCTCGCCGGTCGCGCTCATCCTCTGGTTCCCTCATGGGCAGGCGCTCGCCGGAACGCCTTGATGATATGATGAGCGTAATATAAATGACAGTCGTCATATGTCGAGAGGAATGTTGGTTGTGGCGGAAGCGAGACGATGATCGGAGTGCTCAACGGCCTCAGCCAGGACTGGTCCGCCGATCCGACCGCGATGCCGGACTCCCGGAAATTCCTGATCTTCGGCGTCATGGCGTTCGGCCAGTTCATGGCCCTGTTCGACATTCAGATCGTCTCGGCGTCGCTGAGCGAGGTGCAGGCCGGCTTGGCTGCCGGTCCGGACGAGGTCAGTTGGGTGCAAACCGCCTATCTCATGGCGGAGTTGGTGATGATCCCGCTCTCCGCCTATCTCGCCCTGGCAATGTCGACGCGCTGGCTGTTCGTGCTTTCGGCAGGCCTGTTCACGCTCTCCAGCCTGTTCTGCGGTCTGAGCTGGAACATCGAGTCGATGATCGCTTTCCGGGCGCTTCAGGGCTTCACCGGCGGTGCGATGGTGCCGCTCGTCTTTGCGGTGGGCTTCACGATCTTCTCCGGCAAGCAGCGGGCGATGATCCCGGCGATCCTCGGCACGGTCGGCGTGCTCGCGCCGACGCTCGGACCCACCGCCGGCGGCCTCATCACCAGCGCCTTCGACTGGCGATGGCTGTTCTTCATCAACATCGTGCCGGGGGTGATCGTGACCGTCCTCGCCGCTTTGGTGATCCGGGTCGATCGTGCGACTCCGTCGATGTTCGCACGGATCGACTGGAGCCATTTCGCGGCGATGGCGATCTTTCTCGGCGGGCTTGAATATGTGCTGGAGGAGGGACCGCGCAACGACTGGTTCGGCGACCACGGTATCGCGATTGCGGCCTGGGCGTCGCTCGTCGCCTTCCTGCTGTTCCTGGAACGCGCCTTCTTCTCGTTCAATCCGATTGTCCGGCTGACACCGTTCCGCAAGCCGCTTTTCGCCTTCGCCTGTCTGTTTTCGATCGTGATCGGCTTCGGGATGTATGCGTCCATCTACCTGATCCCCGTCTACCTCGCGCGGGTACGCGGCTTCGATTCGCTGCAGATCGGGACGACGGTGTTCGTCGTCGGCGTCGCGCAATTGTTCAGCACGATGCTCGCAGCATCGCTCAGCCAGCGGATCGACATGCGCTGGATGATCACCGCGGGCCTGCTGCTCTTCTCCTGGAGCCTGTGGCTGACCTCGCACATGACGAGCCAGTGGGGCTTCTGGGAGCTCGCCTTTCCTCAGGCCGTGCGGGGGCTTGCGTTGATGCTGTGCATCGTGCCGAGCGTCAACATGGCGCTGTCCGGCTTCGCGCCGGCGGAACTGCGCTACGCCTCGGGCCTGTTCAACCTGATGCGCAATCTCGGCGGCGCGATCGGCATCGCCGTCGTCAACACGCTGCTGCAGGACCATGGCCGCATCGCTGCGCTCCGGCTCGGCGAATCGATGGCGCGCGACCGTGCGACCGCAGAAACGCTCGTCCAGGGCGTTGCCCGCCGGATGTCGGAGATCACGCCGGATCCGGAGCGGGCGCTGCTGATGGCGCAGGGGCTGTTCGCCCGTGTCGTCGAGCGCGAGGCGCTGGTGCTGGCGTTCGACGACGTGTTCCGGCTGATGGCGTGGATGTTCCTCGCCGCGCTGGTGATGGTGCCCTTCTGCCGTCCGGCGGCCAATGCCGCCCCACCGCCACCCGATGCGGCCCATTGAGGAGACGAGTCTTGCGCCTATCCCTTCTGCTCAGCGTTTCCCTGCTCGCCGGCTGCACCGTCGGGTCGGACTATCATCCACCCTCGGCCGCGCTGACGCCCGCCTACCACGCAGCCGGCCTCAGCCCACTCGGCGAGACCGAGCGCGATTGGTGGCGCGCATTCGGCGACCCGAAGCTCGAAGCGCTCGTCAGCCGTGCCCTTGCCCAGAATCTCGACATCGAGGCCGCGGCGGCACGAGTCGCACAGGCCCGCGGGGCCGCCCACGGTTCCGATGTGGCTTCGCTCCCGCGGCTCGACGCAACGGCTTCGGCCGAAACGGTGCGGCAATCACTGGAGACCCCGGTCGGCCGCGTTGCCGACCGGCTGACCCTTCCGCGAAGCTATGAACTGTATCAGGTTGGTGTCCAGGCTGCGTGGGAAATCGATTTGTTCGGGGGCTTGCGCAGGGGTCGTCAGGCCGCGCGTGCGGATCTGGAGGCGGCTGCCGCGGACGCGGGCGCTGTTCAGGTCAGCGTCGCCGCCGAAACCGCCGACGCCTATTTCCAGCTGCGCGGCCTGCAGGCGCGGCTCGCGCTGGCGACCGAACAGCTCCAAACGGAGCGCACCCTGCTCGATCTGGTTCGACAGAAGGTCGAGCAGGGCATCGTCGCGAATCGCGAGCTCAACCGGCTGATTGGGGAGGAGCAGGGGCTGCAAGCCGCGCTGTCGCCGCTCCGGGCCGCGGCGGCGGGGCAATTGGCGCGGCTGGATGTGCTGATCGGAGCACAAGCGGGGACCGATCCGCTCGACCTCGGCTCCTCCTCCAACATTGCGGACGCGCCGCCGCCTGACGGTAGTAGCAACCCAGCCGATTTGATGCGCCGTCGTGCCGATATTCGTGCGGCCGAGCACCGGCTCGCCGCCGCGAATGCGCGAATCGGCATTGCCATCGCGGAGCATTATCCGCGCGTCTCGTTTGGGGGCCTGATCGGCGTAGTCAGTCTGGGCATGTCGAACCTGTTCACGGACGGCGCCGTGCAGGCGAGCGGCGGCGCGGGCCTGCGATGGCGCCTGTTCGACTTCGGCCGGGTGGATGCCGAAGTGGCGCAGGCGCGGGGACGCGAAGCCGAGGCGCTGGCGCTCTATCGCGCAACCTTGCTACGAGCGACCGGAGAGGTCGAGACGGCGCTCGTCCGCTATGTGGAGGGCGGGAGCGAGATCGCCGCGCGCCAGCGCGAGGTCGCTGCACTGCGCGCCGCCCGGGATCAGGCGCGCCAGGCTTATGCGGGCGGCGTGCTGGCGCTGATCGACGTGCTCGACGCCGATCGTGCCTTGCTGGTCGCCCAAGATCGCCTCGTGATGGCGAAGGCGGAGACCGCTCGGGCGTCGGTGGCGGCGGTCCGTGCGTTGGGCGGCGGATGGCTGGAGGAACGGAGCTGAGATGGACGAGAAAGTGTCGCACAAGGAGCGCACCCGCGCGCGCATCCTCGATGAGGCGGCCAAGGCGATGCGCACGCACGGATCGGAAGGGATCGGCGTCGCCGCCCTGATGAAGCGCGCCGGCCTCACCCATGGCGGATTCTACGCCCATTTCGCCTCGCGTGACGACCTCGTCGTTCATGCGATCGAGCGCATGTTCCAGGACAGCCGTGCTCTGGTCGACCGCCATCTGGGCGGCGGCGATGCGCGGGAAGGGCTTTCCAGCCTGATCGACGCCTATCTTTCGGATGCGCTCCTGCGAACCCCCGACCGGGGATGTCCATTGCCAGGTCTGTCGGGTGAGGTCAGCCGTCTGCCCGCGGGCGCGCGTGTCCATTTTCAAGAGAGCATGAAGCGCTTCCGCTCAGGTATCGCGCGCGCACTGTCGGCGATGGGTGTGGCCGATGCCGATCGGCTCGCGGCCTCCGCGCTGGCCGAAATGGTCGGTGCCATGTCGCTCGCGCGCGCCACCTCCGACGAGGCGGAGGCACGCCGCAGCCTCGCCGCCTCCCGTGATGCGCTGAAGCGGCGGCTGGGGCTCGATCAGGCCCTTTGAAGTTCAGGCCACGAAGGCGAAGCGCTGGGTGAGCCGCGGCGAGGCGAAGCGCGCCTCGCCGCGGATCCATTCGCCCTCGATCTCTGCCGAATGCGGGATGAAGCCGGGATAGATGACGAGCGTGTTGAATTGCGCCGCGATGCGGCCGCGCAGCTGATAGTCCGGGCTGTCGCCGGTGAAATAGCCGGCGTGACGGGTGCCGTCGGCACTCTCGGCAACCTGCTCGAAAAACAATGTGCCGCCGCGCACGTCCCGATTGAGATCGACGAGGCCGAACACGGCCACGGGATCGGTGTGCGGGAGCCGCTGGACGGGTTCGAGTTGGTCGGGGTGAACATCGACGATTGCGAAATCGCTATGGACCTGGCGGAATTCTGCGATCCGCTGCCGATCCTGGCGGATCGGCACACGCGACAGGAATTCCGCGTCGACGAGTTCGAGCACGCGGCGGGTCGCTTCCGCCAACCCGCGATGATCCGGCGGCGGTGCGATTCGCCCGGGATAGAAAAAGGGCGCCGGGCGAACGGCAGCCGCAGCGCCGCGTCGCGCACGGCGTCCGGCTCCGCGAAGAAATTCTCCGCGAACAGGACGGGGATGCCGGCCCCGATCTTCTCGTACCGGACCGTCAGCTGGGGCGAGATCTCGAACAACGAGTCCTGGAACAAGGTCGGTGGCGATATGCAACCGGCGTCACGCGGCTGCAATGGCTTGCGAAGATTTGTCCGCTCCGGATCGGCGCTACCTGCAGTAACATCGACTGGTTTCTTCGGAACAGCTCATCCGAAGCTGCCCGCTCAGTGATTGTGCCGCGGTACCTTGGCAGAGGTTTCCCGATATTTTGTCGCAAACTCCAGCACGCCGCCTTCGGAAAGCTGCCCGGTCTTCTCCCGGTAGATCTCCTCCCAGGGCGTGTTGCTCGCCGGCGTCGCCGGAATGCCTTCGCCCCTGCGCCGCTCGATCTCGGCATCCTCGACGAGCGCGTCGCAGCGGCCGGTGTTGAGATCGATTCGGATCGTGTCGCCGGTGCGCAACCAGGCAAGCCCGCCGCCGACCGCGCTTTCGGGAGAGGCGTTGAGGATCGAGGGACTGTCGGAGGTGCCGGACTGGCGGCCGTCGCCGAGCGTCGGCAGGCTGGTGATGCCGCGCTGAAGCAACGCGTCGGGTGGCTGCATGTTGACCACTTCGGCCGAGCCCGGCCAGCCCTGCGGGCCGGATCCGCGGATGACGAGGATGCAATGCTCGTCGATGGCGAGGGCGGGATCGTTGATCCGATGGTGGTAATCGTCGGACCCGTCGAAGACGATCGCCCGCGCCTCGAACACGCCTTCACGGCCGGGCTCGGCGAGATAGCGGGTGCGGAATTCCTCGGAGATGACGCTCGTCTTCATGATCGCGAAGTCGAACAGATTGCCCTTGAGGACGAGGAAACCGGCACGCTCCTTGAGCGGCTGGTCGTAAGGGAAGATGACCTCGCGGTCCCTCGGCTCGCGTCCTTCCAGATTCTCTCCTAGCGTACGGCCGGTGACGGACAATTGGGTGCCGTCGAGCTTGCCGGCCTGGAGCAGCTCCCACATCACGGCGGGCACGCCGCCGGCGCGGTGGAAGCGTTCGGACAGATATTTGCCCGCCGGCTGCATGTTGACCAGCAGCGGCAGATCATAGCCATGCTCCATCCAGTCCTCATGGCCGATGTCGACGCCGGCATGGCGCGCCATCGCGACGATATGGGGCTGGGCATTGCTCGAGCCGCCGATGGCGGTGGTCACGCGGATCGCGTTCAGGAACGAGTCGCGGGTGAGGATCTTCGATGGGCGGAGATCTTCGTAGGCGAGCTCGACGGCCCGGCGGCCGGTCTCGTAAGCCATCTGGCCGCGCTCGCGATAGGGCGCCGGGATCGCCGCGTTGCCGGGCAGCGACATTCCGAGCGCCTCGGAAATGGCGTTCATCGTCGAGGCGGTGCCCATCGTGTTGCAATGGCCGGCCGAAGGCGCACTGTCGGCGGCCCGGCGAAGGAATTCCTCCTCGTCGATCTTGCCGGCACCGAGCAGCCGGCGCGAGCGCCATATGACGGTGCCGGAGCCGACCAGCTCATTTTCGTGCCAGCCGTCGAGCATCGGCCCGCCGTTCAGCGTGATTGCGGGGATATCGACCGTGGATGCGGCCATGATCCCGGCCGGAGTCGTCTTGTCGCAGCCGGTGGTGATGACGACCGCGTCGATCGGGTAGCCGTTGAGGATCTCGACCAGGGTCATGTACGACAGGTTGCGATCCAGCGCCGCCGTCGGTCGGCGGCAATTCTCGAAGATCGGGTGCATCGGGAATTCCATCGGAATTCCGCCCGCGTCGCGAATGCCCGCGCGGATCCGGTCGGCGAGCTCGAGATGGATGCGGTTGCACGGCGCGATGTCGGAGCCGGACTGGGCGATGCCGATGATCGGCTTGCCGCCGCGCAGCTCGTCCGGGGTGATGCCGTAATTCATGAAGCGCTCGAGATAGAGCGCCGTCATGTCGCTCCGCCCGGGCGCGTCGAACCATTCGCGGGAACGGAAGGGACGGGCGGGCGTGCGGGTCATTGAGAGTCTCCAGGCAAGCAAGGGGCGCAACCGCGAAACGGCTGCGCCCCGGTAAGTGTTCGAGAAAAAGGCGGTCAGCCTTCCATCTGCTCCAATTCCTTGCCCTTCGTCTCGTGAATGAACTTCTTGACGAGGAAGAAACTGATCAGCGCCGCGACGGCGTAGAAGGTGTAGGCGCCGGCCAGGCTCCACTCCGACATGCGGGGGAAGGTCTGCGCAATGAGATAATTGGCGAACCATTGCGCGAAGCCGCAGACGGCGAGCGCCGAACCGCGGATCTGGTTCGGGAACATCTCGCCGAGCATCACCCACATGATCGGACCCCAGCTGACGTTGAAGAAGATCACGTAGAGGTTCGCCGCGATCAGCGCGAGCGTGCCGAGATTGCTGGACAGCTGGAGGTTGCCGGCGGCGTCGAGCGTGCCGTTGGCGAACGCATAGACCAGCGCGAACAGGGTCGCGGCCATGCCCGCCGAGCCGATCAGCAGCAGTGGTTTGCGGCCGATCTTGTCGACAAGGGCGATGGTGACGAAGCAGGCCGCGATCGAGACCGCACCCGACACGATGTTGATCTGGAGCGACTGGTCTTCGGTGAAGCCGGCCAGCTGCCAGAGCGTCGCGCCGTAATAGAAGATGACGTTGATGCCGACCAGTTGCTGGAACACGGCGAGCAGGAGACCGGCCCAGACGATCGGGCGAATGCCGCCGCCAGGTGCCTTGAGGTCGCTGAGCCGCGGACGGTGGTCGGCGCTGAAGCTCCCGCGGATTTCCTCGAGCTTGGCGGCTGCGACCTCGGCACCGAAGAGCGAGGTGAGCACGGTGCGCGCCTGGTCGTTGCGACCTTTGGAAACCAGGTAACGCGGGCTCTCCGGAATGAAGAGCAAGGCAACCAGGAAGATTGCGGCGGGGATCGCCTGCATCAGGTACATCCAGCGCCACGCTTCGATCCCGCCCCAGAACGGCGCGGTGGATTCGCCCGCGGAGGCGGCGAGGAAATAATTGACCACGAACGCGGCGGTGAGGCCGGTGATGATCATGATCTGCTGAACCGTCGTCATGCGGCCGCGAATGCTCGCCGGGGCAACCTCGGAAATATAAGCGGGCGAGAGCACGCTGGCGGCGCCGACGGCGATGCCGCCGAAGAAGCGCGCGGTCACGAACAGCCACTGGACGTGCGCAAAGCCCTGCACGAGCGCGCCGAGCAGGAAGAGGATCGCTGCAAGCATCATGACGTTGCGGCGGCCAAGAAGGTCGGCCAGCCGACCGGCAAGGAAGGCGCCGACGAAGCAGCCGATCAGCAACGAGCCGACGGTGAAGCCGAGGCCGTCCTTTGACAGTCCGAACGCCTGGGTGAGGCCCTCCTGGGTGCCGTTCACCGCGCCGCTGTCATAGCCGAACAACAATCCGCCGATCGTCGCCACCGCGACGATCGCGCCGATGAAGCCCATGTTCGCCCGGGCCGGGCTTGCTTCGGTCATGAAAGATCCTCCCTCTCCCCGGATGACCCGGGTGTGTCTGGTGCGATGTTAGCGTTAACGGGCGCGGTCTGAACAGGGGGTATTTTGCGGACGGCTCAGGCGGACTGAACCGCCGGTGTGCGAAGCTTGCGGGATGTGTCGACAGCGGCGGCGATCGGTGCCGACGTCGATTCCCGCACGATCATCTCGTGATCCAGCACAATCTCGTTGGTCTCGCAGCGGCTGCCGGCCCTGCGGGCGCGGATGTCGGCAAGCAACATGTCGAGCGCCGCTTCGGCCATTGCCGAAATCGGCTGCCGCACGGTGGTGAGCTCCGGCCAAACGGTGGTGGCAAGCGAGGTGTCGTCGAAGCCGACGACGCTGAGATCGCCCGGCACGACGAGATTGCGCCGGTGGGCGACGCTGATCGTCGCAGCAGCCATGTCGTCGTTGGACGCGAAGATCGCCGTCGGCGGGTTGGGCCGCGAGAGCAGCCGCTCGGCCGCGGCAAGGCCGGAGCGATAGGTGAAATAGCCTTGCTCGATCGCCGCGGCCTCGGCGACATCCAGGCCATGCTCGGTGATCGCGGCGAGGAAGCCGCGTTCGCGGTCGTGGCTGGCAATGTGGTTCGGATGGCCCTTGATGAAGCCGAAACGGCGATGGCCGAGATCGAGCAGGTGCTCGGTCATCTGCTTGGCCGCGCCCTGGTCGTCGATGCGCACGTTCGGGTTCTCATGGTCGGCGCTGCCCATCGCCACGGTGACGACGGGAATGCCCATCTCGCGCAGCGCGTCCATGATCGCTTCGGACTCCGATAAGGGCGGCGGGAGGATCACGCCTTCGACTTCGCTCGTGACGAACCGGCGGGTGACGTCCGCCTGTTCGCCGCCATTTTCCGATTCGCAGCTCTCGATCACGAGGTGGCAACCGGCGCGGCGGGCGGCCTCCAGCGCGCCGATCAGGAACTGGCTGAGATAGGCGGCGGAGGGATTGGCGTAGAGCAGGCCGATATGGGTCGCCTCGCCAGCGGCGAGGTTGCGGGCCGCGCTGTTCGGGGAATAATTCAGTGTCTTAACGGCATCGAGCACGGATACGCGGGTGCTTTCGCGGACGTTCTTGCCGCCATTGATCACACGCGAGACCGTCATCGCGGAGACGCCGGCGGCGCGCGCGACATCCTCGATCGTGACGGTGCCTCGGCTCCTCCGGCTTGGCCTGCTCATCCGCATCCCCCTGACATTCGGCGCGGAGCCTATGGTCACAGCCGCAGGATTGTAAATGCCCAGCCCCGCTGCGACGTCCCGTGTTGACCCTCGTTCGCGCCCGTGCCAGTCTTTGGTAGCGCTAACACAGCCCGTAAGCGACTTTACAGCACAAGCGACAAGAAGACCGGCCGCGGCGCGGATCGGATCTCACCCAAGGAGGGATAAGCTGATGACCATTGCCCGCTCACGCACCGCGCTCCGCGCCTTCGGCCTCGCCCTGCTCGCCGCGACTGCGACCGTCTCTCTCTCCGGCGCCTGGGCGCGGAGCGCCCCGACGCGAAGCGCATCGGAACGCCCGCTCTACAAGGATCCGGCGCAGCCGGTCGACCGTCGGGTCGAGGATCTCCTCCAGCGCATGACCCTGGAGGAGAAGGTCGGACAGATGATCTCGATCTGGGAGCATAAGGACAAGATCCAGAACGCGCGCGGCGACTTCTCGCCGGCGGCGGCATCCCGTACCTTTCCGAACGGGCTTGGCCAGATCTCGCGTCCGTCGGACCGCCGCGGCGTCAAGGCGGAGAACGCGCCCGGGAGCAACGGCGCGGCCGGTGCCGCCGCCGGCGTCGCCAACCGCACGGCGCGCGAGGCGGCGGAATATGCCAATGCGGCGCAGCGCTGGGCGATCGAGAAGACCCGGCTCGGCATTCCGCTGCTGATGCACGAGGAAGCGCTGCACGGTTATGTTGCCCGCGGTGCGACCAGCTTCCCGCAATCGATCGGCCTTGCCAGCACTTGGGATCCGGCTCTGGTCGAGCGCATCTTCTCGGTCGCGTCGCGGGAAATGCGGGCGGCGGGCGCAAACCTGGCGCTGGCGCCGGTCGTCGACGTCGCCCGCGATCCCCGCTGGGGCCGGATCGAGGAGACCTATGGCGAGGATCCCTATCTCGTCGGAACGATCGGGCTGGCCGCGATCCGCGGTTTCCAGGGCAGCACCCTTCCGCTGGCCAGGGACAAGGTGTTCGTCACCCTGAAGCACCTCACCGGCCATGGTCAGCCGGAGAACGGCACCAATGTCGGCCCGGCCGACATTTCCGAACGCAATCTGCGCACCAACTTCTTCCCGCCGTTCGAGCGCGCGGTGAAGGAACTGCCGGTGATGTCGGTGATGGCCTCGTATAACGAGATCGACGGCATCCCGTCCCACAGCAGCAAATGGCTGCTCACCGACGTGCTGCGCGGGGAGTGGGGCTTCAAGGGCGCCGTGGTCAGCGACTATTTCGCGATCCGGGAGCTGATCACCCGGCACAAGATGACCGACGATCCGAAGGTCGCGGCCGAAATGGCAATAAAGGCCGGAGTCGATGCGGAGACCCCGGACGGCGAAGCCTATGTCCATCTGCCCGAGCTGGTTCGCAAGGGCATCGTGCCGCAGTCGCTGATCGACGATTCGGTGCGGCGGATCCTGACCATGAAGTTCCAGGCCGGCCTGTTCGAGAACCCCTATGTCGACGTCGCCTCGGCCGACGCGCGCACCGCCACGCCGGATGCGATCGCGCTCGCCCGCGAGGCGGCGCGAAAGGCGATGGTGCTGCTCAAGAACGACAAGAATGTGCTGCCGCTCGACGCGGGCGCGCTGAAGCGAGTCGCGGTGCTCGGTACCCACGCGCGCGACACGCCGATCGGCGGCTATTCGGACGTGCCCCGCCACGTCGTCAGCGTGCTCGAGGGGATCCAGAAGGAAGGGCAGGGCAGGTTCCAGGTCGACTATGCGGAAGCGGTGCGGATCACCCGCAGCCGCTCCTGGTCCGCCGATCCGGTCGACCTTGTGCCGGCGGAGGAGAATCGCCGTCTGATCGCCGAGGCGGTCGAAACCGCGAAGAAGGCCGATGTCGTGGTCATGGTGCTCGGCGACAACGAGCAGACCAGCCGCGAAGCCTGGGCCGATGCCCATCTCGGCGATCGCGCATCGATCGACATGATCGGCCAGCAGGAGGAACTCGCCAAAGCGATCTTTGCGCTCGGCAAGCCGACCGTGGTGCTGCTGCTCAACGGCCGTCCCTTGTCGGTCAACTATCTCGCGGAGAATGCCCCGGCGCTGATCGAGGGATGGTATCTCGGCCAGGAGACCGGCAATGCGGTTGCCGACATACTGTTCGGCCGCGCCAGTCCAGGCGGCAAATTGCCGGTGTCGATCGCCCGTAATGTCGGCCAGCTGCCGATCTACTACAATCACAAGCCGACCGCGCGCCGCGGCTATCTGTTCGATCAGACCAGCCCGCTTTACCCGTTCGGCTACGGCCTCAGCTACACCAGCTTCACGATGTCGGCGCCCCGCCTCGCCGATGCCAGCGTGAAGATGGGCCGCGACGTGCGCGTCCGCGTCGACGTCACCAACACCGGCCGCCGCCAGGGTGACGAGGTCGTCCAGCTCTACGTCCGCGACGACGAGGCGTCGGTCACCCGCCCCGTGAAGGAGCTCAAGCGGTTCGAGCGCGTGACCCTGAAGCCGGGCGAGCGCCGGACCGTGACGTTCGATCTCAAGCCCGACGATCTCGCCTTCTGGAATCGCGAAATGAAGAAGGTCGTGGAGCCCGGGACCTTCACGATTTCGGCCGGCCCCAATTCGGTCGATCTCAAGAGCGCCAGGCTGACGGTGGTCGACTGAGGGGGGCGGCCCTCAGTTGCCCGTCGCACACCTGGCCGGCTCTCATTCGTGCAGGCCTCACGGCCGAGCGGGTGAGGGCAGGGTCGTTGCCGAGAAAGCGTGCACGCCGAAGAAGGTGCCGACGAAGCCTCCCGCAACGCGGGTGCTGAGAATCCTGCCGTCCTCGCCTTCGCGCAGCGGGCGCCAATCGCCCTCCCGAGTCGCATAGAAGAAGTCATATTCGGCGCCCCGTGCCCGGATGCGGAGATAGACGGGGGCATCCGGATCGCCGGCCAACGGCGCCGCGGCGATCTCGACGCCATCTGCCGGATCCGTTCCGCCAGCGCGGCGCTCGAGCTTGACGACGCGCTCGCCGCCTTTCTGCGAAACGGAGAGGAAGAACCAGAATTCGTCATTCTGGATCGCCGCCAGCCCGGCTTCGTCGCCCTCGCGGCGCGGCACGAACCGAAGCGCAGTCGATGCTTCGGCATTCAGATGCTGCTGGCGGCGGCCGAGCAGCGAGGGATTGCCGAACGCGCCGAGCGACACCGGGCGGGGCTGCAGCGAAAGCCGGCCGTCACCGATCGTGTACCAGCGCTCCCGCGGGTTGCGCATCATCGCCCAGTTCGGCGGCAGCGCGGCGCCGTCAAACTCTTCCCGCACGGAGAATGCGCCGCTGGTCGGCACCGGAGGAGCCGTCATGGCGGGAAGGTTCGGCCGCCTGTGGGTCAGCGGGATCGCTTGTCCGGGCGCGGTGATCCGCGGCCATCCATTCTCCCACGTCACCGGCAGCAGGAAGGTTTCGCGGCCGGTATTGTAGAAGTCGCCTTCATAGGGGCGCACCGCAAGGAAGGTCGCCCACCATTCGCCCGTCTTGGTCTCGACGAGATCGGCATGGCCGGCAGACGTGATCGGGTTCGGTCGATCGGCGGCAAGGTCACGCTGGGTGAGGATCGGATTTCCGGGGAACGGCACGTAGGGGCCGGTCACCGTCCGGCTTCGCAGCACCACCTGCGAGTGGTTGACCTCGGTGCCGCCCTCCGCGGCGGTCAGATAGTAGAAGCCGTCCTTGCGGAAGATGTGGGGCCCCTCGATCCAGACGGGTTTGCGGGCGATGTCGACGCCGCCGTTGACGAGCAGGGTGCGCGGGCCGACGGTTCGGCGCGCGCCCGGATCGAAGCGCTGGAGCCAAAGCGCGCGGTGGCCTTCGTAGAGGGGAGTGCCGACCGGCGGGCCGTTGTTGACGATCCACGCGCTGCCGTCTTCATCGAAGAAGAGCGAAGGATCGATCCCGCCCTCGAGATCCGGAAGCCAGATCGGATCCGACCACGGCCCGGCGGGATCGGTTGCGGTGATCACGAAATTGCCGCCGCAATCGACGCAGGTGTTGACGATGTAGAACGTGTCGGCGTGATGGCTGATCGCCGGCGCGAATACACCGCGGGACATGCCGAGCCGACCGAAATCGAGCTGGTCCGGTCGATCGATCGCATTGCCGATCTGGGTCCAGTTCACCAGATCGCGGCTGTGGAAGACGGGGATGCCCGGGAACCAGGAGAAGGTCGAGTTGACCAGATAATAATCGTCGCCGACCCGGGTGATGCTTGGATCCGGGTAGAAACCTTTCATGATCGGATTGCGATAGTCTTCGGGCCCCGGCCGCACGGCCTCGTCGGATCGGTCGGATCCGCCATAGGCAAACCATTCGAAATCGGCCGTGGCAGGGCGCTTCCGATCGGCAGGAGGTGCGATCGCGCAAGCGGCGAGAAGGATCGGCGCAAGCGCGGCGATCGCTGAGCGAATGCTAGAGATTGCTCGAAATCTCCTTGAGAGTCGCGCGAATTCTTCGGAGCATATCCGGCGTCAGGGGGCCGAGGATGCCTTGGGCCTGCGGGGGAAGATGCGCCGCAGGATCACTGTCGGTCTGGAACACATAATAATCGAAGACCGTGCGCCAAACGGCGCGCTGTTCGGCGGGGAGATTCCGGAGGGCGAAGAAGCCGTACATCAACGCGTCATACGGGCGGCCGATGTCCTTGCGTGCGTCGTTCCACCAATAGTTGACGAACAGGTTCAGCGGTTCGAGCGATTCGACACCGTGCCACCAGTGAAAGGGAATGTAGATCGCATCGCCCGGCTCCAGGTCGGCAACTTGCGCCGTCTCCATCGCTGCTGCGAAACGGGGATAACGCTCGAGATCGGGATTCGCGAGGTCGACCATGCTGACCGGCGTTCCCGCCGGAGTCAGCTCCATCGGACCAGGGTACAGGTTTCCGATCTGGTCGGGCGGAAACAGAGTGAAGCGGCGACGTCCTGCCACCACGCACCCGATATTCTCCATCAGATCGTAGTGCGGCGCTACCATGATCCGGTTCCCCATCCACGCCCGGGGCACGATTGCGGCATCGAGAAGATCGAGGCCGTTCTCCGTCTCGAACCCCGGAAACACTTGCGGCACCGGCTCGGACTGGACAGCCACGGAGTACGGCGCCGGATCGTTCCGGTCTCGCAACAGCCGATCGAAGAAGGGGTCGAGCGGCGACCGGCCGCGAGTGAAATTGAAACCGGTGAGGTCGTGGTTGTAGAAGAAGCGCCCGTTGATCCCGGGCTCGCCCAGCAGGACTGCAACCGGGCCGTCCCGGCGGAATTGCCGGAGATAGGCGATCAACGCTTCGTCCGACTGTCGCGCCGCCTGCACGGCCGGCCATTGGGCGGCGAGACCACGAAAAATGACGGGCTGATGTGCCGCACGAATGTCGTCTTCGAACCGGCGCCGATCGACGCCATCGATCTGGGGCACGGCCTTGGGAGTGGCGAGTAGGGTCAAGAGGCGCGCCTCAAACTAAGATGGGTGGCACTGCCCTGCTGTTCCAGGAAGTCGAATTGGGTGGGCATCATATCCGCAGTTTGCTGCACGACCCGGCGAACGTGAGCAAGCCGCCGCAGGGTTTCGTCGTCGGGCAAGAGATCGGCGGTGGGATGGTATCCGTTCGCTTCGATGCCCTGGCCCACCATCACCGACAGCCAGCTCGTTTCGGTGAACAACTCCTCATGTTCGCGGAAGACGCGACCGTTGCGACGGAACATTTCCATTTTATACGCCAGCCCGTCCGGCGGCGGCAGAGTCCGGCAATAATCCCAGAACGGCGTGTCGTTCCGCTCCGTCGCCTTGTAGTGGAGAATCAGGAAATCGCGGATGTCGACATATTCCCGTTCGGTGCGTGCATTGAACCGCTCGATCTCCAGCGGGTCGAATCGGCGGGTCGGGAACAGCGACATCAGGCGCGCGATTCCCGATTGGACGAGATGGATCGATGTCGATTCGAGCGGCTCCAGGAACCCGCCGGCAAGGCCGAGGGCGACCACGTTCTTCACCCACGCCTTTTTACGATGGCCCGCCGTGAAACATAACGGTTTCGGATCGGCAAGGGGGGCGCCATCCAGATTTGCCAGCAACGTCGCTGCCGCTTCGTCGTCGGAAATGTGGGCACTCGAATAAACGTAGCCATTGCCGGTGCGATGCTGGAGCGGAATGCGCCATTGCCACCCGGCCCCACGTGCGGTCGACCGCGTCAGCGGTTGCTGATCGGCGCCCGTTTCGCACGGCACGGCAAATGCGCGATCGCAGGGCAGCCACGTGCTCCAATCCTCGAACCCGGCGCCCAGAGCCTGCTCAATGAGCAGGCCGCGGAAGCCCGAACAGTCGATGAACAGGTCTCCTCCGATCCTGGCCCCGCTCTGCAGCACGACGGAGTCGACGAACCCGGTCTCGCCATTCAGTGCAACGTCGACGATGCGGCCTTCGGTTCGCACGACGCGGCGCGCTTCCGAGAAGCGGCGAAGATATTGCGCGTAGAGCCCGGCATCGAACTGGAAGGCGTAGGCGATCTTCGAAACCGGCGATTTGGGCTGATCGGGCCGCGGGCGCATGAAGCGCCCCTTCAGGCCCGCGACGACCGCCAGGGAATAGTCGTCCAGCGGGGTCTCGTCGCCGAGTGCGCGGCCCTTGAGCCAGTGATGGTGGAATTCGACGCCCATCATGTCGAGACCGTAGATGCCGAACGGATGGACGTAGCGGTGGCCGAGCCGGGTCCAGTCGACGAACTCGATGCCGAGCTTGTAGGTGGCGTTCGTCGCGCGCACGAAGTCGTCCTCGTCGAGGCCGAGCATCTCGTTGAAGAGCAGGATCTGCGGGATCGTGGCTTCGCCGACGCCCACCGTCCCGATCTCATCCGATTCGATGACTTCGATCGAGAAATCGGGCATTGCGCCCATCGTCTTGGCCAGGGCGGCGGCGGCCATCCATCCCGCCGTTCCCCCGCCGACCACGACGACCTTCTTGATCCGGTCCTCCCTCACAAGACGAACTCCGGCAGATCCTCCGTCGGCGCCATGGGCGGCCTGCAGGCCTGGGCGATGAACTCCTCATGCCGCGGCAGTTTCTGCGCCAGCTCCAGATAGCCGAGGCGCATCTCCTCGAGTGCGGTGGCGACACGGTCTTCGTCGAGCGCGTCGACCGCCGGCTCGTAATCTTCAGGCACGATCCCCTGGCCGAGCATCACCGCAACCCAGCTCGGCGTCGCGAAGAGCTCGAGCCCTTCGCGGAAGAGGCGGCCCTTGGCGCGCCAGAGCGCGACCTTGCGGGCGAGGCTGTCGGGTATGTCCATGGTTCGGCACCGGTTCCAGAATGCGGAATCGTCGCGCCTGGTTGCGTTGTAATGCAGGATGATGAAGTCGCGGACGTCTTCGAACACCTCCTGCATTTGGCGATTATACTCGTCCCGCTCGACCGGGTTGAAGCGCAGGTCGGGAAACAGCGCGACAAGCTTTGCGATGCCGCTCTGGACCAGATGGATACTGGTCGATTCGAGTGGCTCGACGAAGCCGCTTGAAAGACCCATCGATACGACGTTGCGGTTCCAGGCCTGCTTGCGTCGCCCGGTGGTGAAGGAAAGGCGGCGGGGTTCGGCCAGCGGTTCCCCCTCCAGGCTGGCGAGAAGCTTGGCTTCAGCCTCGTCATCCGAGCTGAACGCGCTCGAATAGACATAGCCGTTGCCCATGCGATGCTGCAGCGGGATCCGCCATTGCCATCCGAGGGGATGCGCGGTCGCTCGGGTGAATGGATCGGGTGGTCCCGTATAGCTGCTCGGCACCGCGATCGCGCGGTCGCAAGGCAGCCAGTGCGTCCAATCCTCGTAACCGGTCTTGAGCGCCTGTTCGATCAACAGGCCCCGAAACCCGGAACAGTCGACGAACAGATCGCCGGCAACGGTGCGACCGTCGGACAGGGTCAGCGAGCTGACATGGCCGTCCTCACCTCTCAGGGAGACGTCGACGACCTTGCCTTCCACCCGTTGAACCCCGCCGCGTTCGGCATAGTCTCTGAGGAACCTGGCGTAGAGGCCCGCATCGAAATGGAAGGCGTAGAGGAGGTGCGACAGCGGAGGGCGAGCTCCCCGTCCGGGGCGACCGAAGCGGCCCATCGCAGCGGCGACGCCGCTCATCGACCAGGCCGAGATATCCTGGATCGCGCGTCGTTTGCGCTCCCGCAGGTACAGCTGATGGAAGTGAACACCCTCCAGTTCATGGCCGTGATAGCCAAAGGGATGGAAGTATCGCTCGCCGATACCGCCCCAATTGACGAACTCGATCCCGAGCTTGAAGGTTGCCTTCGTCGCACGCACGAAATCATTTTCATTGATCCCGAGCATGCGATTGAAGGTGATCAGCGGCGGGATCGTCGCCTCGCCGACACCTATCGTGCCGATCTCTTCGGATTCGATGAGCGTGATTCGGGTGTGCCCGTTGTGGAGAAAGCGGGAGAAGGCGGCCGCCGCCATCCATCCGGCCGTTCCGCCGCCGACGACGACGACATCGCGAATATCATGCTCGTTCATCGAACGGCTCGCCTCATCATGTTGCCGAGATAATCGGCATGGGTTGGAAGGGGGGATGCCATGGCTCGGATGCTGTCGCGCATCTGACCCATCGCCGCTTCGATCCTGGCGATCGGAAGGGCGTCCGTCAGCGGATCGGCACGGTGCGGCAACACGCCCTGGCCGAACAGGACGCTGAGCCAGGAATCGCGCGCAAAGGTCTCCTCTTCCTGGAACGGCAGGCGCCCGCGTTCCCGAAAAAGGCGCAACGTGTGAGCGAGGCCGTCCGGAATCCGCATCGCGGCGGCATCCCGCCAGAATGGCTCGCGCCGATCGGAAGTCACGTAATGGAGCATCAGGAAGTCGCGTATCCGTTCCGCCTCGGCCGCGGATTGGCGATTGAATTCCGCCAGCTCGATCGGCGCGCACTCCCGGTCCGGCATCATTGCGACGATTCGATCGATGGCACTGTGCGCAACGTGAAGGTTGGTCCATTCAAGTGGTTCCAGCGCCACGGCAGCTTCGCCGACTGCAACGCAGTTCCGCAGCCACGGATCGGGGCGGCGTCCAATCCGGATCGCGACGGCCGGCCCACGCGGCTCCGCGCCGCTGTGGACACGCAACGCGCGTTCGGCCTTGGAATCGCTGAGATGTGCGGACGCGTAGACGAGTCCGTGCGACGTCCGCGCCGGCGACGCCGCCTGCCAGCGCCAGCCGCTCGACATCGCGACCACGCTGTCCATCACCGGCAGCGAGGCCGGCGCCGTACCCTCCGCAAGGATCACGCGGTCGCAGGGAAGGTAGCACGACCAGTCTTCGAACTTCGCATCCAGCGCGCTCCGGATGCGGGCAGCCGGGCCAGTGCAATCGACGAAGAGGTCTGCCGTCACAACCTGTCCGTCGTCGAGGCGGAGGCCGCCGACGAAGCCGTCCTCCCCGCGCACGTCGACCTGCGCGATTTTCGCCTGGTGTTCGCGTGCCCCCAGATGGACGGCGAAGGCACGCATCAAATCAAGATAGCGTGCCGGATTGAGTTGGAGTCCGTATTCGAAGCTCGCCAGGATCGATCCGGGTCCACCCTGCGGATGGACGAACCGCCCCATACGCGCGAGTTCCGCCGCAGGCGAGAAGGTGTCGAAGCTGGCGGTGCCGCCGGCTTGCCGGACCCGGTGCCAATACAGGTGAAAGGAGGTCGCGCCGAAGGGGCGGCCATGTTCCCCGTAAGTGTGGACGTAAGCCGGGCGGTTTCCCGCCCAGCCTTCGAATTGCGTGCCGACGCGATAGCCGCTCGCCGTTCGCGCAACCGCGTTCATTTCGGAAAGGCCGAGATCGCCGTGAAATGCCGCGATCGAGGGGAGGGTGCTGCCGATGCGCTCCGCCAGCGCGTCGGGTGCCGGTGCATCGGCGATCACTGTCACCCCGACGTTGGGCAGGTGCCGGCGTAGCGCCGCCGCGGCAGACCAGCCAACGATGCCGCCGCCGGCAACCACCACGTCGCGGATGGGGCGCGAATCCGGCACCTCAAGCCGCCTCGGCCATTGCGCAATACGAACGAATGTAGGCGGCATGATCCGGCATGGCCTCGGCAGCCGCACGGATGCGGCTGCGAAGGGCCTCGGCGCGATCGGCCACCTCTCCGATCGGTAGCACGCCGGCGCGCGCATCATGGCCTTCGGGAAAGATATTCTGACCGATATAGACGGCAACCCAGCTTGCCTCCAGGAACACGCCCTCCCGATATTTGACGATGCGCCCCCGGCGCCGGAACAGATCGATCTTCTCGCTTAACGTGGACGGCAGATCCATCGTCCGGACATAGTCCCAGAACGGCGTGTCCGAGCGTGTGGTCGCATGATAATGGAGGATCAGGAAGTCCCGGATCCGATCATATTCTAGGTCGATCAGCCGGTTGAACTCGTCGCGATCCACCGGCGATATCCGTTTCTCCGGGAACAGCTCGACAAGGTAGGTGATCGCCTGCTGAATAAGGTAGATGCTCGTCGATTCCAGCGGTTCGAGGAAGCCGCTCGCGAGCCCTACGGCGACGCAGTTGTGCGCCCAGCTGCGCTCGCGGCGCCCGGCCACGAAACGCAGCACGCGCGGATCGGCGATGGGCTCGCCCTCGACCGCATCGACCAGCGCATCGCGCGCCGCCTCGTCGCTGGTGAATGCGCTGGAATAGACATATCCATTGCCTGTGCGGTGCTGGAGCGGAATTCGCCAGCGCCAGCCCGAAGGCATCGCAATCGCGCTCGTATAGGGCGTGAGTGACGTCTCGGTGCGGCACGGCATCGCGACGGCGCTATCGGCAGGCAACCAGCGTGACCAATCCCGAAACGGCTCTCCCAGGGCCTTGCCGAGAAGCAGCGAAATGAACCCTGAGCAATCCACGAAGAGATCGCCCTCGATAACCTCGCCGCTTTCCATGGTGATCGACTCGATGTCACCGGATTCGCCGTTGCGATCGACACCGACCACCCGCCCTTCGGTGCGTCGCGCGCCCATGCTCTCGGCCAGGCGACGCAAGAAGGGCGCGAACAATGTGGCGTCGAACTGATAGGCATAGCCAAAGGTAGAGGCGATCGATTCGTGATCCTTCTCCGGGAGCTGGAAGCGATTCAAGCGCCCGGCCATCACGCCCATCGAATATTCGTCCAGGCTCCCGACGGGACGACCTGCCAGGCGCAGCCGCGTCCAATAGTGATGAAAGCCGATTTCCGACTGGCCGTCCCCGAAGGTGCCGAACGGGTGGATGTAGCTGTCGCCGATCGCGCCCCAGTTTTTGAACTCGATCCCGAGTTTGAAGGTGGCGCGCGTGCTCGACATGAACTCCGCTTCGCTAATTCCGAGTCGCTCATTGAAGGCGCGAATATGGGGAAGGGTCGCTTCGCCGACGCCGACGATCCCGATCGTTTCCGATTCGACGAGGTGCACGGTGCACCGGTGCGGCAGCAGCTTTGCCAGTGCGGCGGCAGTCATCCAGCCGGCGGTTCCCCCTCCGACGACGACCACTCGCACCGGCATCTGGTCCTGGGTCAACCCGCTTCGCTCCCCTCCAGCCTCCGTCCAGTCCGGCCGTTGATCGGACGCGCGGGGAGGCTCCTTCTAGTGCCGCCTCGCCTCTCCCTTTATCAAGGACTTTAGTAGCTTACCGTTTGCTGCTGTTGCAAACCTGTCACACTTTCGAGCTTTGTGCGACTCTCCGCCGGAAATGCGTCAGGCCCTCTTGTCGTGCGGCGCATCATCGGTTTATTCCTGAATCGAAAACAAAAAAAGGGCGCTAAATTGTTAGCGCTATCATCTTGGGGAGGACTTTCCGAATGAATGCATTCGCCGGTGAACCTGTGTCTGCGCCAGAGCGGGACTTGGGAGTATTTCTGCGTTCCGGCGCATCGGTGCTGGCGTTCTGCGCCTTTGCTGCGGCGGCTCCGGTTCTCGCGCAAACCGCTCCGTCGGGTCAGCCCAGCGATGCCGGCGCTGCGCTCGAAGGAACGGCCGGACGCACGCAGGGTGCCGACACCGGCGACACGCGTTCCGCCGAATCCGCCGATGCGGCGGCGCAGAGCGCACCCGCGGCGGATGACGCGATCGTCGTCACCGGCATCCGGCAGAGCCTTCAGAATGCACAGAATTTGAAGCGGAATGCCGACACGATCGTCGACGCGATCACCGCAGAGGATATCGGCGCCCTCCCGGACCGCTCGGTCACCGAAGCATTGCAGCGCGTCCCGGGCGTTTCGATCAATCGCTTCGCCGGCAGCAACGATCCGGATCACTTCTCGGGCGAAGGCTCTGGGGTCGTCGTCCGCGGCCTGACCTACGTCCGATCCGAATTCAACGGTCGAGACACGTTCTCGCCGGGCGTCGGCGGTCAGGCGATCAACTTCCAGGACGTGCCGGCCGACATGCTCGGGTCCGTGGAGGTCTGGAAGAACACGACGGCCGAGATGATCGAGGGCGGCCTGTCCGGTACCGTCAACATGAACTTGCGCAAGCCGTTCGACAACAAGGGCTTCTTCGCCGGCTTCAGCGCCGAAGGTGTTCGCACCGACATGCGCAAGAAGTGGAGCCCGGTCTTCACGGGTGTTCTCAGCAATACGTGGGACACCAGCGCGGGGCGTTTCGGCATCCTTGGTGCGATCTCCTATTCGAAGCTGTTCTCGCGCGCAGATGGCGTTCGGGTCACCAACTACCAGACCCGGGACGGCCGATATGCGGTTCAGTCCAACGAGACGGACATCCTGGCGTGCCGCACGCCGCTGCCCGGCAACACCAACACCACCGGTTTCCCGTCGAATGTCGACGCCTATTTCGGGACGGGCGCGGCCGGTGCGGCTTTCCCCAACCCCGCTGCAACGGTGGGCAATCCGTGCGTCGGGGCCGCTTCGGGGCCCGCGGATGGCTTCGCCGATACTCTGTCGACCGCTTATGCTCCGATCGGCGGGCAATTCGTCACGCAGGAGTTCAATCGCACCCGCCGCGGCTTCGGTGCTTCTGCCCAGTGGGAAAGCAACGATCGTCGGGCGCTCGTCACCGGCCAGTTCCTGCGATCCCATGCAACCCAGAAGTGGGGCGAGTATACGTTCGAGGCCGGAGGCGATCTCAACGAGTACAATACCTTCCCCGCCGGCTGCCTTCCCAACAACAACGGACCGATCCAGGGCGAGCCACCGAACCAGGCCCGCACCCCCCGTGCCGAGTGCGCGCTCAATTCGAGCGGGCAGATCGTTGGGGCCAGCGGCACCAGCTGGCAAAGCTATCCCAATGGCCAGACATTCCCGAACTATACCTACAATGAGGACGGGGTGTTCGAGAGCGGCTACATCACTCTGCCGATCGGCGGGTGGCGCGGCGGCACCTGGGATCAGGTGCCTCAGGGCGGCATGCAGCACACGCTCAACCGGCGTCAGGTGGAAGACACCAACAAGGTCAATGACTTCGGCCTGAATGCGAAATTCACCCCGAATGACCGCTGGTCGTTCAACGCCGACGCCCAATATGTCAGTGCCAAGCACGATAACATGGACTTCGGCATCCATGGCTCCATCTTTGCCGATCAGGAACTCGATCTTACCGGCGAGTATCCGCAGGTCACGCCGCACAAGCCGCTGACCCTCAGCCAGACCTGGGCTTCGCCGTCCGACGCCCTTCGCGGCGCGTCCGACGAGGAATACTTTACCAACCCGCGCTATACGTACTGGCGCTCGGCGATGGATCACATCGAGCAGAGCTCTGGTGAGGAATGGGCGTTCCGCGGCGATGCGCAATATAATTTCGAGGAGGGCGAGTCCTTCTTGAAGCATGCCAAATTCGGCGCGCGCTACTCCGATCGCGATCAGAAGTTTCGCTACACGAGCTACAACTGGGGCTCGCTCTCGGAGGTGTGGACCGGCAACGCCGTCCATATGAACGAAGTCGGTGGTGACAACGTCGTCCTGCACGATTGGGGGACGTTCTTCCGGGGCAAGGTCAATGCACCGCCACGCGGAAACTATTATTCAGGCGACCTGATCGACGGCTATGAAGACGCGATCGCCTTTACCGATCTGGTGCAGGACAATGCGCGCGCAAACGGCGGCGGCGGTGCCGCCGACTGGGATCCTCTGGCCCGGCGACCCGGCGCGATTGCTGGCACGCCGTTTTTGCCGACCGACCTGCAGAGGGTTCGTGAAGAAAATCTGGCGGCCTATGCGATGCTGAGCTTCGGTCGCGAAGAGCCGATTTTCGGCAACGTCAGGCTCGACGGCAATATCGGCCTCCGGGTGGTGCGCACGAGCGGAGAATCGGAAGGTGCGGTCGGTGCGCCGACGGAGGATGATGTCGGGACCGACGACCCCTACGAGGTTCGCTGCGCCATCCAGCAGCCGCCGCCTGAAGCGCCGCCGGGTGCTCAGCCTTCACGCCCCAGCGGTCTCTGCAACCTTGGAGAGACGGGCTATACCGCCTTGCGCACCTTCGCGAATGGCGAATATGCCCAGACGGTCAACGGCAACAAATACACCTACTTCCTGCCCAGTCTCAATCTGAAGTTCGGCCTTTCCAGGAACCTGATCCTGCGGTTCGCTGCCGGCAGGAATCTGGCGCGACCGGGCACATGGGATCTGCGGACCCGGGCCGATTGGTCGGTTACCGGCACCTCGCTGGGGGCAACGACGGGCAATCCGTTCCTCAAGCCGGCAATCTCCGACAATCTGGACGCGAGTGCGGAATGGTATTTCGGAGGCAGCGCCGTCGGGTCGCTGACGTTCAACCTGTTCGCGAAGAACATCCACAACTTCTTTTTCCAGAACGTCTTCGAAGAACAGTACACGTTCAATGGAATCACTCAGAACGTCATCGTTCGACGTCCTGACAATTATGAAAAGACGGGCAAGATCCGCGGTCTCGAGCTGTCTTACCAGCAGACATACGATTTCTTGCCAGGTCTGCTGAACGGGTTTGGATTGAGTGCCAACTATTCGTACATCCACAGCAAGGGTCTGGAGAATGCGCAGCTCTTCATCGGCTCACGGGCGCCGATCGGTACGGCCGGCAACCTGCCGCTGGAGCAACTGTCGAAGCACAATCTGAACATCCAGCCCTTCTATGAGAGGGGACCGTTCTCCTTGCGCCTCGCTTATACTTGGCGCTCCAAGTTCCTGTTGACCGCGTCGGATGTGATCTTCCCTTATTATCCGATCTTCAACGACGCGTCCGGCCGGCTTGATGCGACGGTGTTTATTGATATCAGCAAAAACTTCAAGATCGGCGTTCAGGGCGTGAACCTGACGAACGAAGTGACGAAGACGCTGCAGCAGTTCACCGTTGGCGGCCTCAAAGGCCCAAGGTCCTACTTCATGGAGGATCGCCGCTTCCACTTCATCCTTCGCGGCACCTTCTAAGTCGACCGTTCCACGAAAGTTCACCTCCCCTGCCTCGGCAGGGGAGGTTTTGTTTGTGAGGCGCCCGACGTGTCCGTGGCGACAGCAATGCGGTTTCGCTGCGGCCGGCCCTCACGCGATCAGGGCAACGCTGCTGCTTGCCTCTGCGAGGCGTGCTTGATGATCTCGACCTTGCCGATCTTCTCTCGCAGCTATTCGGCGACCTCTTCGGCACGCCTCCGATCATCGGTGCGGAAACCGTGGACGTTACCGAGAATGTCCTCGCCGTGCACTTCGTAGAGGCCGGAGGGAAGCGTCCGATTCATGTCTGGCCCTCGTTACGGGGCACTGGGCGGAGGCCCCTGCTGTCGGATCGTGTCGGGAGATTTTCGCTTTGTGTCGAAACGGTGCCGGCGCGGCGCCGGGTGCGGTGCGGCCGCCCGGAGGGCGACCGCACCGTCCGCGTCAGAACGCGGTCTTCAACGTCACGAATACCTGGCGCGGCGTACCGGCGAGCAGGGTCTGGCTGTCACCGCGATTGGCGAAGCCGTTGGTGCCGATCGTCGACACATATTTCTTGTCGAACAGATTGACCGCATTCGCCTGCAGGGTGACCCCGTCCAGCGCACCCGAGGTGAAGCGGTAGCCGAGGCTCGCGTCGACGATGACGAAGCCGCCCACCGAGGCATCATTCTCGTAGGAATAAAAGCGGCGTGACGTGTAGTTCGCCCCAAGGCGCGCGAAGACGCTTTCCGCGTCATAGGTGATCTCGCCTTTGACGAGGTGCTTGGGCGAATTCACGACGGTCTTGCCGTCGGTCGCCGCGACGATCGTTCCTGCCGCGTTGACGACGTCGTCCTGATATTCAGACTGGTTGAAGGCATAGGATGCGAACAGCGACAATTCAGGGGTGACGCGGTAAGTGCCTGCCGCCTCCACGCCATAGGAGCGTACGCTGCCGACATTCTGCAGGATTGCTGGGTTGCCTTGGATGCCAGCGCCGCTCGAAAAGGCGACGAGGCGGTTGCGGAAGTCCACGTAATAGCCGGCGAGCACGCCCTGGAATCGGCGGCTTTTGGTGCGCACGCCGACTTCGTAGGTCGACGATTTCTCCGGCTTGAGATCGAGGGCATTGAAGCCGATCTGGGTCGTCGCGAACGGCCCCTCGGTCGCCGACGAGGCATAAGCGCGCATGTTCTGCGAGAAGGTGGCGAAGATCTCCTGATCCGGTGTGATCTCGAACAGGGCGCCGACCTGGGGCAGGAACCAGTCGCGCGCGGTGATCTCGCCGACGGCAAGACTGCCCTGAACCACCGGCTCGGCGCGGTTCCGCACGCGCAGGCCCTTCCAGCCGGCATTCACGGTCAGGCGTCCGGCCTGCAGCGTGTCCTGGACGTGATATTGGAAGGTCTTGGTGTTGAAATCGAGCTCCCATTGGGTGGCAAAAGGATTCTTGGGCCACTCGATGCTGCTGCGGCTCGGCGCTCCGGTGGTGTTGGCAAGGCCGTAGAAGCGCCGCGCCTGGTTGAAGTCGTTATCCTCGTACCAGACGCCCGCCTCGATCCGGTTGTTGCCCAGCTCCAGCGCGGTCGATCCGATGAAGCCGTAGCGATCCACTTCATATTCGGTGGTGCGGATGCTGATCGGTGCGCCGCCGGGGGTCGGCACATAGGGCGTATACCAGATGCCTCGGCCGCGGTTGCGATGGTAATAAGCGGTGGCGGCGACGCTCCACGCATCGGTGAGGCCGGTGTCGATGCCGACGGCGCCGAGCCAATCCTTGCGCAGGCCTGCCGCGTCATAATAGGCATCGTCTGCAGTCTTGATCGGTGCGGGGTAGACGGTGCCCGCGGCCGCATTGCTCACCGGCGCGCCGGTGTCGCCGCGATTGTTGGCGATATGGGCGACGCGAACGGCAAGATCCCAATCGTCGGCGAAATTGTCCCAGTCGTAACCGAGCCGGTCGATCATCTCCTTGGAGAGATCCTGATAATCGTTCTCGCGGCGGTCGGAGAAATTGACGAAGCCGAAGATGCGGCCGTCGGGAAGCTTCTGCTCGATGCGGGCGTTCACCTGGTGCTGGCGCTGAATGCCGTCGCCCTTCCATTTGTCGGCATCCTGGAATGCGTAGCTGAGCGACAGAGCGGGGCCGCCCTCGACGAGCTGACCGCTGTCCATGCGGACGAAGCCGCGGACATTGTTCTCGCTGCCGTAGGTCGCATTGGCTTCGAGGCCGAATTCGTCCCTGGGGGCGCGGGTGAAGAACTCGATCGTGCCTCCGAGATTGCTGGAGGAAGCGGCGGAAAGGGAGCCGGCGCCTTGCGCGACCTCGACCCGGCCGACATTTTCGCTCGCGATGGCGCGGCTGATGTGCAGGCCGTTATGGTTGCCGTAGCTCATGTCGCCGAGCGGGATGCCGTCGAGCGTGAACCCGAGCTGGGCCTGGTTGAAGCCGCGGATCGAGATGCGGCTCGACCATTCGTAGCTTCCGAACGGATCTGAGGACTGGAAGTTGACGCCGGGCAATTTGTCGATCGCCTTGAGCGGGCTGATTCCCGGCACCTCGAGGGCGATGTCGGCGGCATCGAGTTCCTGCACCTGCCGAGTCTGGCCGGTGCCGATGATCACGATCTCCTGCTCGCCGCCGCCCGCCGCGACATCGGCGTCGATTTCGGCGATCGTCGATTCCTGGGCAAACCCCGGTGTGGCGAGAAACACGCCGGCGGTGCCGGCAAGCAAAAGGGACGTGCGGAAAAGCTTCATGTCATTCCCCCGAAAGGCGCGAGGTTGCGCGGTCGGGTCGCCCTAGGACGGGTCCGTGGCAGGGCGGTTGCGGAGATATGAAAAAGCTGTGTCAGTCGTAATTCGATGCTGTGTCGCAGCAAAATTGTCACGGCAGGCCGCTAGGGCAGTATCATGCTGATCACTCTCGCGCTTCTCGCCTCCGCTTTTGCCGGCCCCACGGCGGCGCCCGCTTCGCCGATCGTCATTGCCCATCGCGGCGCCAGCGGCCTGCGTCCGGAACATACGCTCGCGGCCTACCGGCTTGCGATTGCCCAGGGCGCCGATTTCATCGAAGCGGACGCGGTGATGACCCGCGACGGCGTGCTCGTCGCGCGTCACGAGAACGAGATCGGCGGGACAACCGATGTCGCCGCCCATCCCGAATTCGCCGGACGGCGGAGAACCAAGTCGATCGACGGAACGTCGGTCACGGGCTGGTTCACCGAGGATTTCACGCTTGCCGAACTGAAGACGCTGCGCGCGCGTGAGCGGCTGCCGGAACTCCGCGCCGAAAGCCGCAGGCACGATGGTGAGGAGACTCTGCCGACCCTCCAGGAGGTGATCGACCTCGTCCGCGCGGAGAGCAAGGCCCGCGGACGCGAGATCGGCCTCTACATCGAGACCAAGCATCCGAGCTATCACCGCGGACTTGGTCTTGCGATGGACGAAGCGCTGGTCTCGCTGCTCGAGCGCAACCGCCTCTCGCGCAAGGACGCGCCGCTGTTCATCGAATCGTTCGAAGTCGGCAATTTGCAGCGCCTGCACAACCTTACCGAAGTGAGGCTGATCCAGCTCGTCAACGACAGCGGCCACCCGCCGGATCGACCGACAGGCGAGACCTACGCAGCGATGGTAACGCCGACCGGACTTGCCGCCGTTGCGCGCTATGCGGCGGGGATCGGACCCGCCAAGGCACTGATCGTCCCGCGTGATGCGGCCGGCCGCAGCGGCGCGCCGACGGGCCTGGTCGGCGAGGCGCACCGGGCCGGGCTGCTCGTCCATCCCTGGACGTTCCGCAGCGAGAATGCCTTCCTGCCGGCGGAAGACAGGCGCGGCACGGCGCCCGCCGCGCACGGGGATGCGCAAGCGGAGGTTCGCCAATTCCTGGAACTGGGCGTGGACGGCATCTTCAGTGATTTTCCCGGCGACGCCGTCGAAGTGCGCAGAAACCTCGTCAAGCCTGACAAGGACTAGGAGCAAGGCGGGAGCGACGTCACCATGCGTCGCTCCCGCAAAGAATCAGGGCTTGAGACCCTTGGCCATGTTGAGATGCGCCGCAACGGTGGGGCTGAGTCCCGCCGCGAAGCTCTTGAGCTCGGCCACGTCGCCGTTGGCAGCATAGGTGTTGAGCGCGTCCAGCGTCTGCTGGTGGCCCGCCTGCTGGCCCGCGACATAGGCCTGATCGAAGGCTGCGCCCGTTTTCGATCTGAGATCATCGAGGACGCTCTGCTGCTGCGCGGTGAGCGTCGGATCGGGGGTGATCGGTGTCGCGAGTCCCGAAGCGACGGACTTGAGCTTGGCGGTAGATTCGGTGTGCGCCGTAATCATCTGCCCGGCGAACTTCTTCACGGCCGCGGACTGAGCCTTTTCTTGCGCCAGCTGCGATGTCGCGATCTCGAACGCATCGCTGGCCGCGGCGGTGTTGGCGAAAGCCTGGCCGCCGGTCGGGACCGCTGCGGTGGAACTGGCGTTCATATCCGCCGGCAGCCCGACGTTCGTATCGGTTACGCCGGAATTTGCGGTCGCGACGTCGGCATTCTCGTTCTTCTGCCCGCATGCGGCGAGCGCGATCGCGCTTGCCGCGAGCGTGGCGAGGATCCTGAATTGCATAGTCTTCTCCCTCTCGAATGCCGGCTCAACGTGTCATGGGAGAACGGCGTTCCGGCGGATGGCGGACCTATCGACCACGCGCGACGTTCACCGGTTGATTAAGACAGGCGGCGCCCGCCGTAGGAGAGGAACCGATATGAGTATCTTCGGCAGCATCATGAACAAGATCTTCCATCACAAGACCGCCGCGCAGCCGGCTCCTGCAGCACCCGCACAGGCGCAGCCTAAGCCTCAGCCGCAAGCGAGCGCTCCCGTGGCGGCACCCCAGACGACTGCGGCTCCTGCGGCCGCGCCGGCACCACAGAATGTCGACGTGGGCAGGGTGCTCGAGGAAATGGCGTCGATGAAGGACGGCGGCGGCAATTACCGGAGTTCGATCGTCGATTTGCTGAAGCTGCTCGATCTCGATTCCAGCCTCGCCGCCCGCAAGGAACTCGCCGGCGAGCTCAACGTCCATGCCGGTGCGGACGGCACCGCCGAGCAGAACATCGCTCTGCATAAGGCCGTCATGGCTAAGCTTGCCGACAATGGCGGCGTCATTCCCGACAGCCTCCGCAACTGATCCAGTCATTACTGAAGCTTGTGGAAGTCTGCTCGGCGGATCGTGATTGCTGGGGACGCGATTGTCCGGCGAGTTTCGACGCCGTCCGCCGATCAGATCTTCACGATCCAGTTCTTTCGCCGCAACGCGTCGACGCAAGCCCAGATGAACAGCAGATAGAGGAAGATCGGGATCAGGGTTGCCCAGCGGTCGCCGAGCGCGCCGCGCGTCGCCTCGAACGGCGCCATCAGCAAATCCCAGCCGACCATGGAACTGGTCAGCTGGTGGATGACGTACGCCGCGATCGCGTTGATCCCGAAAGGAAGCGCGACGATCAGCATTATTCGCGCGGCTCCGGACGGCGCTGCCGCATCGCGATCCAGCCAGAGATGGAGCAAGGCAAGCAGGATGGTGGTGAGGCCGCAGGTCAGCAGCACGAAGGTGCTCGACCAGATGTCCTTCACCACGGGAAAGGCGAAGCCCCAGGCGATACCGATCACCGCCATGATCAGACCGGCCAGCGCCAGGCGCAGCGGGGCGTTGGGATGACGGCCGCGCAGATATTCGCCGATCGCGACGCCGATCAGGCCATGGGCGATCGCCGGCAGGGTGCCGAGCAGGCCCTCGGGATCATAGCCTTCGGGGCCCTTCACATAATTGTGGTTGCCTGCCCCGAGCAGGATCCGATCGACGGCTGCGACGAAATTGTGGCCCCGCACCCAGATGTCGGTCGACAGGCCGTCCGGTGAGGGGACGAGGGCCAGCGGCCAGTAAAGCAGCAGGATCGCGGCGATGACCGCCAGTCGCACCTTCGGGCCGCAGAGGAAGAACAGCAGGGCGCAGGCACCGTAGACCAGGCCGATGCGCTGGAGCACGCCGAACAGCCGCCAGCTCGTCGCCGCGAAATCGGAAAACCACCACAGGTTCGAAAGCACGAAGCCGAGCACGAACAGGCGGATCGTGCGCCCGATGATGTGCCGCCGTTGCTCTGCGGTGAGCCCCTGCTCGGCACGAACCCGGCCGAGGGCGAGCGGGATCGAGACGCCCATCATCATCAGGAAGCCTGGAAACACCACGTCGGCCAGGGTGAGACCGGCCCAGTGCGAATGGAGGAGAGTCGGGAAGACCTCGCCGCTGCTTGAGATTCCAGCCGCCGAGTTGACGATGATCATGCCGACCACGGTCAGGCCGCGCAGCGCGTCGAGCGACAGCAAGCGCGGGTGCGGCGCCGTGCCTGCATTTACGGGATCCGGCTGTCCGGCGCTGTCGCTCATGGTGTTCCCCTCGAAGCTCAGATGTCGTGCAGTTCGGCGACGACGTCGTAGGAATCGCCGCGATAATGGCAGTGGGTCAATTCGGCGGCTCGGCCGTCGGCAAGGAAGCCGATCCGTTCGATGAACAGGCCGGGCGATCCGGCGGTGACGCCGAGCGCGTCCGCCTGTGCCTTGCCGAACGAAATGGCGCGCAGCCGCTGCAGCGCCCGCACCGGCCGGTGCCCGGTCTGCGAAAGCGCCTCGTAGAGGGAGTCGCCGACCACCTCGATCGAGGGCAGGCAATAAGCCGGGATCGTCGCGCGCTCGGTCGCCATCGGCTGTCCGTCGGCAAGGCGAATACGCTGGAACCGATAGACCATCGTCCCGGGCGAGAGGCCGAGCGACAGCGCTTCCTCGGGCGTGACCGCACCGATTGTCCGCGAAACCCAGATGCTGTGCGGGGTGCGCCCGCGCGAGATCATGTCCTCCGAGAAAGACGATAGCTTCGAAAAGACCTTCTCGACGCGCTGGCCGAGGACGAAGGTGCCCGCGCCGCGCCGACGGGTCAGCAGGCCTTCGTCGACGAGCCCGTCGACCGCCTTGCGCACCGTGATTCGGGAGACGTCGAACTGTGCCGAGAGATTGCGCTCGGTCGGGATCGCGCTATCCTTCTCGATCCGCGATTCCTGGATGGCGCTGCGGATCAGTTGCTGGAGCTGAAGGTAGAGCGGCTGCGGATCGTCGCGGCGCAGCGCTGCGCCGGACTCACTCAGCCGCATCGCGCACGGCCTTGTTCACCGTCCGGATCAGCAGGTGATCGTCGCTGTCCTGCGAAATCTCCCACACCATGATCCCTCCTGCTCGCGAGCCGGCGAGACGGCCTTTCTCGGCCAGCGTCGGAGGTCCGTTGAAAGTGATGTAGCTGCAGCCTGCGCAGCGGCTTCCGATCACGTCGGTGAGCAGGGCCGCAGCGCCGAATTTCTGCCGGATGTCACGAAACGGATGGTTCGGCGTGTAGTCGCCATAGCCGTAGCCGTAGAAGGGGAGGCCAAGCGCGAGCTTTTCCTTGGCGACGCCGCGATCGAGCCACAGCTGGACATCCTTGCGCGCCTGTTCGACGGTCGAATGCTCGTCGCCCGCTTTGCCCCAGGTGGTTCCGATCGCGTCATAGGACATCACGCCGACGATATCGAAATAGGGAATGGACGACACCGGCACCATTCCGCCCTCGTAGGAAGCGGTGGCGCAGGTCAGCAGCTTGCCGCGCCGCTTCAGCGCTTCGCTCAAGGCGGCGATGAACGGGGTGAAATTGCCCTCCTTGTCGATCTTCGTCAGCAGGGCGCCTTCGATGTCGACGTCGATACCGTCCAGCCCGTGCCGGTCGACCGCGTCGACGAGCGCCTTGACCAGTGGCCCGCGCGTGCCCGGCTGCAGCAGTGCGCTCCAGTCGCCGGAGCAGGCGGGAATCCCGCCGCCACCCAGCGAAATGAGCAGCTTGCTTCCTGCAGCGTGCGCCTTCGCGGCAACGCTGCGGACGCTGTCGGCCTGCAGCATCCCCCGGGCGCCATCCTGCGCGCAGGCGAAACCCGCGCCATCGAGAATCCGCCCGCCCTTGTCGGGATTGACGAAGGCCAGGTTCAAATGGGTGTAGTCGGCGAAGTCCGCCTTTGCGATCGAGCGTTCGAGCCTCTTGAACACGGGAATGTAGCCGACCGCGAGCGGACGGGCCGCCATCGACGCGGTGCCGATCGGAAGCATGGCGAGCATGAGAGCGATGGCGCCCGCAAATCTGATCCGGTGCATCGGCCCCCTTGTCCTCCCCAGCGACAATACCTTTTGGTATCCACTGGAAAGCTAGCACGCGCCCAGCAACTTCGCCAAGCCTTGTTGTTCGTTCGCCGTTCCGAGCTTGTTTCCAGCGTTTGTAGGAACTTGTGAGCGACGGGTCAGAGCCGCGTTGACGCGCTCCGGCCGGCATGACAAATCTATGCCACCGCCATGACAAGGCGCTGACCAACCGGGAGAGAGACGCGTGAAGCTTAAGGTGGCCCTGTTCGCATTCGCTGCCATGACCGCGCCGGCGCAAGTCTGCGCCGCCGTGTCGCAGGACGAGCTCGATCGCATCGCCCGTGACATGGACCTGCGTTTCACCGTCGTCGACAACCAGCCCGGCAAATGTCCGGATGGTGCCGGCGGCTGCTTCCTCTCAGAAATCGAGCTTCGGCTGCCGGAACGGCTTCCGCAGCGTTTCGCCAGCGAGGATCTGCCGATCTATTTCAGCCTGGTTGCGCGATTGCAGCGGGTCGACAGCGATCTGTTCGAGGCCGATCTGGTCAACGGCGACCTCCACGTTCTGCGGCCGAAGCGCGGAGCGCGGCTCGAAGGCGGGCGCACCTATCGCATCAAGCTGTGGAGCGCCGGGCATTTCTATTCGGCTTATTACCCGATGCCGAATTTCTACCTTGCGCCCGCAGGATTGGGCGCCCGCGTGATCGCAGCGACGCGGCCGGTGGTCGATCCGGAGACGGGGCTCGAAACACTGCCGTTCGTCGGTCCGATGACCAACGAGGCGAAGCTTGCCACCGGATCGGCTGACGATGCCACGACGTGGCGCACCCCGGAGCGCGCTTATGCGCTGTACGCGCGCAACGGCGCCCTTGCGAAACCCGATGTCGCCATCCTGCCGACGCCCGCCACGGTCAAGCGGCTCCAAGGCGCGCCGCTCGACCTGCGCGGCGGCGTGCGTCTCCGTCTCGCGGGTGCCGATCGAGGCCTGCTGCAGACCGCGCTCAACCGGCTGGTGGCGTCGGGCGTCGGCGGCCTGGATCGCGGGCCGGAGCTCAGGATCGATGTCGCGCCGGGGGCAGGGCTCGCCGCGGAGAGTTATCGGATCGCCGCGACCACGGCCGGGATCCGCATCCGCGCCGCCGATGCGGCCGGCGCGGGGCACGCCTTGCGGTCGCTCGCCCAGCAGGTGGCCTTCGAAGAGGGCCGGCTGCGCCCGATCGAGATTGCGGACGCGCCCCGGCTTCCGTTCCGCGGCCTCCACGTCGATGTCGCCCGCAACTTCCACAGCAAGGCCGAGATCCTGCTGCTTCTCGAGCAGATGGCCAATTACAAGTTGAACCGGCTGCACCTTCATCTCGGCGACGACGAGGGCTGGCGGCTCGAGATCAAGACCTTGCCGGAGCTGGCACAGGTCGGCGGCTTCCGGTGTCACGATCCATCGGAAACGCGCTGCCTGCAGCCGCAGCTCGGCGCTGGCCCCGACGGTAACGGCCCGGTGAACGGCTATTACAGCCAGGCCGATTATCTCGAAATTCTCGGTGCCGCCACGGTGCGCGGGATCGAGGTCATTCCGTCCTTCGACATGCCTGGACATTCGCGCGCGGCGATCCGCTCGATGGAAGCGCGGTACCGGCGGCTGAGCGCGGCCGGCGATCGTGCGGGCGCCGAGCTCTACCGGCTGGTCGAGCCGACCGATAAAACGCGTTATCGGAGCATCCAGAATTATGACGACAACACGTTGAACGTGTGTCTGGATTCCACCTACCGCTTCGTCGACACGGTGGTCGGCGAGCTGGCGACCCTCCACCGCGCCGCCGGCGTGCCGCTCAAGACCTACCATATCGGCGCGGACGAGACGGCAGGCGCGTGGAGCGAATCGCCTGCCTGCAAGACGCTGATGGCGTCGAGCGGGCAGGAGCCCAAGCAACTCGGCGCCATGTTCATCGAGAAGGTCGCGGCGAGTTTGGCCGCCAAGGACATCGAGGTCGCCGGTTGGAGCGACGGGCTCGGCCATACCGACGCCAAGAAGATGCCCCGCGCCGTGCAGTCGAACATCTGGGGCAGCCTGTTCGGCGGCGGCGTCGCCGAAGCGCACGACCACGCCAATCGCGGTTGGCGAACGGTGATCTCGGTTCCCAACGTCACATACCTCGATTCCCCGTATGCGCCGGATCCGATGGAGCGCGGCTATGACTGGCCGTCGCGCGACAGCGACACCTTCAAGGCATTCGCCTTCATGCCCGAAAATCTGGCCGCGAATGCCTCGGTGATGCAGGATCTGCAGTCGCGCGGGACCCGCATCGACGACAAGACACCGCTCCGCGCCGGCCGCAGGATCGAAGGCCTGCAGGGGCAGATCTGGAGCGAAACCGTCCGCAGCGACGATCAGGTCGAATATATGCTGTTCCCGCGCCTGATCGCGCTCGCCGAGCGCGCCTGGCACAAGGGCGACTGGGAGCCCGCCTACACCCCGGGGGCCGCTTATGCATTCGGCGACGGCAAGGTGAACCAGGCTGCCTTGCTTCAGGATTGGCGCCGCTTCGCCTCCCGCATGGGAGTCCACCAGGCCTTCCTCGACGATGCCGGGATCGACTATCGTCTTGCACCTCCGGGTGGCAGGATCGAGGCCGGCATGCTGCACGCCAACAGCGAATTCCCCGGCACCCCGATCGAATATCGCGAAGGCGGTGGCGCCTGGCGGTCTTATACCGGCCCGGTGGCGGTCAAGGACGCCGTCGAGCTGCGCACCCGCAGTCCGAATGGACGTCGCGCAAGCCGGGCGGTGCCGCTGGGGCAATAAGCTTCGTCGGGCTCTCGCGCCGGGCAGAGCCAGCGCCAATTCAGATCAGAAATGTAACAGGATCCTCCCTGCGTACGGGGAGGATCCTGTTTTTCTGCGATCGCGTGCCCGCGGGCGGGCAGAGGCGCGATTACGCGTCTTCGCGCGCCAGCTTCGCGGCCCAGCCTGTGGCCGTCGGCGGCAGCAGGACATGGAGCGTACCGGCGGGAGAGCGGGTGACGCCGCGCACACCAAAGGTGGCAAGGGCCGGTTCGTCCGCCCGGTCCGGGTGGACGAGATCGACGAGCAGCCGATTGGCGCGCACGCTCAGGCTGCGGATGTTCGCATCTCCGCCGAGCGCTGCGAGGATTCCGGCGGATTCGTCAGGCGACGTTGCCGCCGCCTTGGCGGCCGCCGGTGCAGCGGCAGCCGGAGGCGTGGCTGCCACGGGCGCCGGCGCCATGCCGGCGCTGCGCACCGCATCGCGGATCTCGCCGGCAACCTGGTCGGCAATCGGGCCGAGCACGACCTGCAGCGCGTTGCCGCCGGGCCGGACGATGCCCTTGGCGCCGAGCGCGCGAAGCCGCGGTTCGTCGATCCGCGCGGGATCGACGAGCTCCAGCCGCAGGCGAGTCATGCAGGCATCGATGCGCAGGAAATTGGTCGCGCCGCCGAGCGCGCCGACGAAGCCGCCGGCCCGGCTCGTGTCCTCGCCATCGGCCTGGGCGACGAGCGCTTCCTCCGGCTCCCGGCCCGGGGTCTTGAGATCGAAGCGAATGATGCAGAAGCGGAAGATGCCGTAATAGAGCGCGAAATAAGCGAGGCCGACCGGAATCAGCATCAGCGGCCGCGTCGAAAGGCCAAAGCCGAGCACATAATCGAATAGGCCGGCGGAGAAGCCGAAGCCGAGCTTCACGCCGAGCGCGTTCATCAGCACCGCCGACAGGCCGGTCAGCACCGCATGGACGGCGTAGAGCGCCGGAGCCAGGAACATGAAGGTGAATTCGATCGGCTCGGTGATGCCGGTCAGGAAGGCGGTGAGGGCAAGCGAGAACAGCATGCCGCCGACTGCCTTGCGCCGCTCCGGCCGCGCGCTGCGGTACATTGCCAGGCACGCCGCGGGCAGGCCGAACATCATCACCGGGAAATAGCCGGCCATGAACGCGCCCGCAGTCGGATCGCCGGCATAATAGCGCTTAAGATCGCCGGTTACGCCATGATAATCGCCGATGATGAACCAGGCGAGGTTGTTGAGGATGTGGTGGAGCCCGGTGACCACCAGCAGCCGGTTGAGCGTGCCGTACACGAACAGGCCGAGGGCGCCCGCATCCACCACCCAGCGGCTCAACGTGTCGATTCCGCCGGCGAGCCACGGGAAACCGAGCCCGAACAGCAGGGCGCCGAACAGGCCGACGAAACCGGCGATGATCGGGACGAAGCGGCGACCGGCGAAGAAGGCGAGATATTCGGGCAGGCTGATATTGGCGAAGCGGTTGTAGAGCATGCCGCCCGCGATTCCCGACAGGATGCCGGCGGGAATGCTGAGCTTCGAGAGCTGCGTCGTCACGTAGGCGGCGGCGGCAAGGTCCTTCGCCGCCTGATCCTGGAAGGCGGCCAGGGCTTCGGGCGGCACCTGCAACAGGGTCTTCGCGCCCTCGGTGGTGACCAGGAAGGCGACCGCGCCGGCGAGCCCGGCGGCACCGTGATTTTCGCGCGCAAGGCCGACGGCGACGCCGATCGCGAACAGCAGGCCAAGATGGGCGAAGATCGCCTGGCCGGCGCCGGCGACGAAGGCGATGTCGAGCAGATCGGGCTGGCCGAGGCGCAGCAGCATGCCCGCGGCCGGAAGCACGGCGATCGGCAGCATCAGGGCGCGGCCGAGCGGCTGAAGTCGATCGAGGCGGATCATGCCGAAGCTCCTGCAAGGCGGGTGGGGGCGACGGACGGTTCGTCGAGGAGGCGCCGCACGGCGGCGGTCGAGGTCTGCGCCAGCGCGCGTTCGGCGAGCGCAGTGCAGTCCGCGACGGTGACGCCGCGAAGACGTGCCTTGATCGTCGGCACGCAGGCCGCGGTCACCGACAATTCGCCAAGGCCGAGACCGACGAGCAGCATCGCGCCGAGCGGATCGGAGGCAAGACCGCCGCAGGCGCCGATCGGCCGTCCGCGCCGCGCTGCCGCCGCGGCGGCGGTTCCGATCAGCCGCAGCACGGCGGGATGGAAGGCGTCGACCTGCGCCGCGACCAGCGCATTGGTCCGATCCATCGCCAGCGTATATTGGGTGAGATCGTTGGTGCCGACCGAGAAGAAATCCGCTTCGTCGGCAAGCTGATCGACCAGCATCGCGGCCGCCGGAGTCTCGATCATCACACCGAGTTCGAAGGGCGCAGCATCGCCGAGCGACGATGCCACCGCGCGGGCCCGTTCGCGGACCTGGCGCAGCTCGTCCAGCCCGCTCACCATCGGCACCATGATCCGGCAGCGTCCGGCCGGACGCACCCGCAGGACCGCACGAAGCTGCGCATCGAGCAGATCGGGCCGCCACAGGCTGGTGCGCACGCCGCGCAGGCCGAGCGCCGGATTGTCCTCGTGCGGGATGGGCAGGAACGGGATCGGCTTGTCGCCGCCGACATCGAGCGTGCGGACGATGAGCGGCCGATCGCCGAGCGTGTCGGCGATCGCCTGATAGACGCTCAACTGCTCGTCCTCGTCGGGCGCGGTGTCGCGCTCCAGAAACAGGAATTCGGTGCGAAGCAGGCCGCAGCCCTCGGCGCCGACCGCGACCGCGGCGGCGGCTTCTTCCACCGATGCGAGGTTGGCGAAAAGCTCGATGCGGGTGCCATCAGCCGTCCGACACTCCTGCTTGGCCGCGTCCTCATCGCGCTGCCGCGTTTCGGCGGCCGCGGCGATCCGCGCTTCCGCTGCTGTGAGCGCCTCGGCTGCGGGATCGGCATCGATCCGCCCCGCGGCCGCATCGAGGATTATGCGTGTGCCCTCGCGGATCCGGGCGAGGCCCTTCCCGGCGGCGACGATCGTCGGCAGGCCCGCCGCCGCGGCGAGCACCGCGACGTGGGAGGTCGGGCCGCCGTCGACGGTGCACAGGCCGGCGATCCGTCCGGTCAGCGCCATCACGTCGGATGGGAGAATGCCTTCCGCGAGCACGATCGCGTCCGCAGGCATGTCCGGCAGCGACCCGGCTTGCTCGCCCGCAATGATCGCGAGCACCTGGCGTTCGAGATCGAGCAGGTCCTGGACGCGTTCCTGGAGAAGGGGATTGCCGGTCGCCCGCAGGTGATCCGCAACCGAAGCGATCGCGCTTCGCCACGCCCAGCCGGCGCTCTCGCCGCGGGCGATGCCGGCACGGGCGGCCTCGACGATCTCGTCATCTTCGACGAGCTCGAGATGGGCAGCGGCGATTGCGGCGGCGGTCGGCTGCTTGCCGGCGCTTGTCGCAGCCAGAGCGGCGCGCACCTCGCTCAGCGCCGCCTCGAGGATCTGCCGCTCCTCGGTCACGCCCTTGCCCTCGAGGGCGACATCCTGGACGGTCTTGCGGAGGTGGATTGCGGTGCCGATCACCAGCCCGGGCACGGCGCAGACACCGGCGATCCGGTCGGGCGCCGGCTCCGCATCGATGGAAGCCGGCTCAGTCGATGCCGCAGGCGAGGGAACAATCGCGGTGGGCGCGTGGGCCGGCTGGTCTTCGAGCGCGGGCAATTCCGTCTCGATCAGCGCCGCGATTGCCGCGGCTGCCGCTTCGGCATCCTCGCCCGATGCTGCGATCTCGACCCGGTCTCCAGCGCGTATGTCGAGCGCCATCACCGAAACCGGGCTGCGGGCGCGAGCTTCGCCGCCCTTGGCGCGGAGGCTCAGGTCGGCGGTGAACGCCTTTGCGCGGGCGGCGATGCGCGCCGCCGGGCGGGCGTGGAGACCGTTGGGAAGGGTGACGACCACGGCGCGGACGCTTTCGGTGCCGGTGCTCAGGCTCTCCGTGCCGGCCTCGTCCGAGATCCCTTCGACCGTGCCGATGCGATCGCCGGCCGTGACGAGGCGGCTGCCGCTTGCCACGAACCGGAAGAGCTCGCTGTTGGTGACGACGATCGGCGTCACCAGGCTGCGGGCCTGGAGCGCGATGGAATCGAGATCGAACGAGATCAGCACGTCGCCGGTGCGAACCTGCTGATCCTTGCTGACCCTGGCGGTGAAGCCGTTGCCGCCGAGCCGCACCGTCTCGAGACCGATGTGGATGAGGATTTCGGCGCCGTTCGCCGCGCGCAAGGTCACCGCATGGGCGGTCTGCGCGATCAGGGTAATCGTGCCGTCGCAGGGCGCAACGATCGCGCCGGCGAGCGGATCGATGGCGATTCCGTCGCCCATCATCCGGCCGGCAAAGACTTCGTCCGGGACCTCCTCGAGACCGGAGGCCCAACCCGCCACCGGTGCGTGCAGAACGACGTCGCTCACCGGCGCCACCCGGCGCAAGAAGAGACCCCACCAAAACCGTTCGCCATGACGTTACCAATCGAAGACAATTCCGAGACGCGGCCAATCTTCAATCTTTACGCGCCAGCGTCAATCCTTCGAATTTCACCTGGACATTGGTATCTGGTTGGTATGGTGGCGTGGATCTGGTGGAGTGTTCGGTCAGCCGCTTCGTGCCGGACGGCGCGCCAGCCACGCGCCGCCGGCGAAGAGCGCGGCAACGCCGCAGAGACTTGCGGCCGCGACCAGGGTGTGTCGTGGCCGCTGCGCGCGAAAGCCGCCGTCGATCCCACCGGCCGGGGCAGGCGGGACGAACAGATTGCCCGCCGTCGCCGGCATCCGCCGGCTTCGATCGAGACTGCGTTCGATCGCACGGCGCGTGGCGGCGGCGCCGAGAAACTGGGCGAGCTTCATCAGGCCGACGGGCGCTCCGACGCCGATGCTGTTGCGCGGCCGATCCGCGAGGCCGACGACGGCGCGGGCGACGTGCCGCGGGTCCATCGCGCCGGAAACCTCCACGGGGTTGCCGAGATAGTTACCCGAATGGCGAAAGGCCGGCGTGTCGACCAATGTCGGATACACGTCGCAGACGTGGATGTCCGGATAGTCCACGAGTTCGCTGCGGAGGGCTTCCGACATGCCGCGCAGGCCGAACTTGCTGGCGCTGTAGGCGACGGCAAGAGGGGCCGGGAAAAAGGCTCCGACCGAGATCATGTTGACGAACACGCCGCGTCGCTGCGCAATGAAGATCGGCAGCACCGCGTGGGCGTCGTTGAGATGGCCGATCAGATTGGCTTCGATGACCCTTCGATGCGCCTCGATCGGCACCTCGTGGAAGCGCCCGACCGCGCCGATCCCGACATTGCTGAACCACAGGTCGATTACGCCGAGATGGTCGCGCGCGCGGCCGGCAAGATGCGTCACCGCGGCCGCATTGGTGACGTCGGTCGGCACCACCAGCGCCTCGCCGCCGGCGTGGCGGCATCGTTCCGCGACATCTTCCAGCGCTTCGGCGTTACGGGCGGCAAGCACCAGGCGTGCGCCGTCCGCAGCGAAGGCTTCCGCCGTGGCGGCGCCGATCCCGCTCGACGCTCCAGTGATCACCACGGCCTTGCCTCTGCGCGGGTCCATGTCGCTCGATCCTCTCCAGTTCGCGCAGGCTAACCGGCGCGGCGCACGGTGGTTCCGGTGGGCCGATCGCCGCAGGCCTTCCTGCTGCGCACTCGAAACGGAGCGGCACAGGCGCGATATTTGCCCGCCAAATATCGGCGAATAACCATATGGTAACGCTGTTTCGCTAGCTCTTCCTCTCATGAGGAGCCGTAGCCAGTGTCGATAGCCACGCGGGTTTCGGTCGCGTGCTCGGCCGTGCTTCTCCTTTCGCTTCTTCTCCTCGGCTCCGGCCTTGCGGTCGGTAACGCCATTCGGGATGCGAACCAGCGCGTCGTCTTGCTTGCACGTGCACTGCAGGTGGAGGATTCGCGGGATCAGGCGCAGCGGAACATCCGGCTCGAACTCGGCGAGACCACCCGCCTTGCCGAGAAAGGAATGGCCGTGGCGCCGGCCCGTTGGGCCGAGCTTTCAAAAGCGCTCGATGCCTTCGGAGCCGCCTCGGCGATCGAAACAGGTACATCCACGGATCCCTCCCTTGCCGGAATCAGGACGGCCTCGATCCAGACCCACGAGGCCACGCACCTGTTCGTGGCCGCGAGCCGGGACCTGATTGCCGTCGCACGGCGTGACGGCAAGGCGGTCAAGGGCGCCATGCCGACATTCCTCGCATCGCTGAAGCGGCTCGAAGCGGCCAGAAACCGCAGTCGCGACGCGCTGGTCTCTGAAATCGGCGGATCGGCCGAGCGCAACCGCATCGAGAGCTATCGCAACATCATCTGGGTGCTGACCGGCGGCTTTTTCGCGGCGGCGATCATCTTCGCGATGACCATCTGGCTTCGCGACCGGGTGCTGTGGCCGATCGTCTCGATCGCGGCACGCCTGCGCGAATTCAACAATGGCGATGCGAGCGGCGTGATACCGGGCCTCCATCGCCCGGACGAGCTGGGCGAGCTCGCCCGCGGCCTCGCCGAATATCGCGCTGCCGTCGAGAAACGCGCCGTCGCCGAGCGCCGCGCCGATTTCCTTGCCCATCACGACATGCTGACCGGGCTGGCCAACCGGCTGCTGTTCGACAATCGGCTCGCCCACGAGCTCGCGCGCAGCCGGCGAACCGGGGACCGCGTGGCAATCTTCGCGATCGACCTCGACGGCTTCAAGGGCATCAACGACCGTCACGGCCATGCCGGCGGCGATCAGGCGTTGAAGCGGATAGCCGGATTGCTTGCCGGGTGCGTTCGCGGCGACGATCTGGTGGCAAGGCTGGGCGGCGACGAATTCGCGATCATACAGGTCGCGTCGGGGCAGCCGGCTGCAGCAGAGGCCCTGCTGGCGCGCCTGTTCGCCGCAACCGAGGCGACAGCGGGCGAAGAGATCGAGATCCGGATGAGCGTCGGGGTCGCGATTTCGGGCGATGCCCAGGACGGAGAGGAACTGCACAACCTCGCCGACCTTGCATTGTACCAGGCCAAATCCGAGGGGCGAAATACCGGGCGCTTCTTCGATTCCGGCCTCAAGGAGCGGGAGCGTCTTAGGCTTCACCTGGCACGCGATCTCGAACACGCCATTGCCGCCGGCCAGCTGCGCGTCGTCTTTCAGCCGATCGCCGAAATCGAGTCGTTGCAGCCGGTCGGCTACGAGGCCCTGCTGCGGTGGCGGCATCCCGATTTCGGCGAGGTCCCGCCGGACCAGTTCATCCCGATTGCGGAGACCACCGGCCTCATCGAATCGATCGGCCTGTGGGTCGCCGATCAGGCCTTCGCGACCGCAGCGACATGGGATCCAGCGATCTCGCTGTCGCTCAACCTGTCACCGATCCAGTTTCGCAGGGCGGGTACCGCGTCCGATTTGATCGCCTGCGCCTCCAGGCACGGACTGGCCGCCGATCGGCTCGAATTCGAAGTGACCGAAAGCGCAACCCTGCTCGGTAGCCATCGGGACGAGGTGCTGCGCGGCCTTCAGATGCTTCAGGCGAGCGGCGCCAGGATCGTCATGGACGACTTCGGAACGGGCCATTCCTCGCTCAGCAACCTCAAGGAATTCCCCTTCGACAAGCTCAAGATCGACCGTTCTTTCGTTGCCGCAATGCGCGACGACAAATCGTCGGCATCGATCGTCAAGGCGACGATCGGGCTCGGCAAGAGCCTGGGCGTCACCATCGTCGCTGAGGGAGTCGAGACTCAGGCGCAGCTCGAAGCGCTGCGGCGCCTCGGCTGTCACCAGGTTCAAGGCTATCTGATCGGCCGCCCCGCAGCCTGGATCAGCAATGCGGCGGAGTCGATGGCCAGCAGGATGCCGCTTTCGACCGGCGCCGACTGACGCCTCGTCGGTGAAGCATATGCCCACGTTCGGCGAAGCGAGCGCCGGGGCTGCCCTCGCGGCGGGCGGGCGAGTACGCGGTTCCGCCTGAAAGCGGCGGCCGCGTTCCGGCCCGCCACCGCATCAATGGTGGCCGGGCGCATATTTGAACTGCAGCGCCTTGTACCATTCGAGATCGTGCGGCGGCGGCGGCGCGCCCTCCGGCAGCGGTCGCCCCGAGACGCTCTGGAAATAGGCGACGCTCGCGTCGCGCCACCAAGCGGCCTCCTTGTGCTGAATGGCGAGGAAGCTGGCGACGTCGTCGAACCGGCGCGCGTCGACATAGGGCCTGAGCCCATCCCAGGTCGCACGCATCTCGCCGACGGTGCCGACGCCGCGGCCGTACCGGAGGACGAGCTCGTCCCAAAGCGGCCGGCCGGAGGCCATCTTCGTGTCCCACGGCAGGTGATGGAACCAGAGCAGATCCTTTTCCGGAATCCGATTTGGGTCGGCGAAGCTGCGGGCGACTTCCGGTGCATATTGGGCGACGGCGTCGCTGCCGGTCTTCGTCCGGTCGAAGCCGATGCCGTTCGCGTCGGCGCGGTGATAGTAAGTCGGGTTCCAGTCCGGCCGCTCCAGGTCACCCACCCAAGGCCCGGGCCCATAATGGTGTCCGGTGGCCATCAGATGGTGGAGGCCGAGCGGGGTCATGTAATCGACCACCGCCTGGTGCGAGGCCATCATCATCCCCACCGCGGGACGCACGAACTTCGGATCGGTGGAAAAGGTCATCCGCGCCCATTCCTCGGCAATCGTGCGGGACGACAGCTCAGGATCCCAGGCAAGGCGACCGAACGCGTACCAGTTCGCCTGGTCGAAATGCGAGCCGCTCCAGTTGCGGTCGGTGCCGATATTGGCGACGCCGGCCATTCCCGTCATCCGGTATCCGTGGAGCCGCCCGTCGATCACCTTGGCGACCGTCGAGCCCTTGCCCTTGGCGTAGGTGTCGGCCTTGAGGACCTCCTCCCAGGCGGAGCCGAGATAAGCAAGGTGGGTAGCGAAGCCGAGATATTCCTTGGTGATCTGAAATTCCATCATCAGCGGAGTCTTCGGCATCGCCCCGAACAGCGGATGAAAGGGTTCGCGCGGCTGGAAATCGATCGCGCCGTTCTTGACCTGGACGACGACATTGTCGCGGAATGTACCGTCGAGCGGCTTGAACTCGGAATAGGCCTGCTTCGCCCGATCCTCGACATTCTCGGCGGCGTAGACGAAGGCGCGCCACATCACGATACCGCCATGCGGCTTCACCGCGTCCGCGAGCATGTTGGCACCGTCGGCGTGGGAACGCTTGTAATCCTGCGGCCCCGGCTGGCCTTCCGAATTGGCCTTGACCAGGAAGCCTCCGAAATCAGGCACGACGCGATAGATCTCGTCCGCCTTGGCCTTCCACCAGGCACGGACGGCCGGGTCGAGCGGGTCGGCGGTCTTGAGCCCGCCAATCTCCAGCGGGGCGCTGAACCGCGCCGTCAGATAGACCCGGATTCCATAGGGGCGGAAGACCGCGGCGAGCGCCTTCACTTTCTCCAGATAGGCGGGCGTCAGGATGTCGGCATTGGCGTTGACGTTGGTGAGGACGGTGCCGTTGATCCCGATCGAGGCATTGGCCCGGGCATAATCGGTGTAGCGGGGATCGAGATAATCCGGGAGCTTGTGCCAGTCCCACAGGGAGAAGCCGGCATAGCCGCGCTCCACGGTCCGATCGAGATTGTCCCAATGGTTGAGCAGGCGCAGCTTCACCTTCGGCGCCTCGGCGATGTCGAGCCGCTCGGTCGGCGCGCCGGTTTCCACTTCGCGCAGCAGGCGGAAGGCGCCGTAGAGCAGGCCGACGTCGCTGTTGGCCGCGATCACGGTGGTGGTACGGCCGTTCACCGGCATCGAGCGGATCAGGAATCCTTCCGGACCAAGCCTGGCAAGCGGAAGGCCAAGCCGCGCGATCTCGGGCGAGCCCGCCGGCGTGCCCAGCAGGATCGCGCCGTCTCGTCCGATCGCCGTCGCGCGCGGGAGGGGGTGGCCGAGCATGTTGGAAAATCCGCGTTCCAGCTCGGCGGCTGCGATGCGCATCGTAGGCGAATCGCCTGCAACGACGAGCTCGGTCGCACGCGGCAGGAGGCGCGTCTGTACGGCCGACGCGAGAGGACGGTAGCGCAGCCAGAGGTCGTATCCGTCTTCCACAGGCTGCGCGGCGAGCTGGCCTGCACAAAGGAGCGCGAGCAAGGCGCCAAGGGCCAGGCGAAGTCCATGCGTGAGGCGCATCTGCGAAACTCTCCTCTCCTGAGCCGCGGTTACGGCCTAAGCCGCTCCGCAATCTCGATTCTCTGGTGCCGTCGCTGGTGCCAGCGACGTTGACAAGGTCGTATTCTCTACTTCATGTTACCGGTAACACAAGCCGAGCCTCCAGCAAGAGGCCAAAAAGCCGCGACTGACGGGAGAGATGATTTGAGACGAAGATCGCGTCCGCTCGCCTTGGCGGCGGCGCTCGCCGGAGCGGTCGCCGGCACGATGCTGGTGCCATTCGCGGCCGGAATGCTGCATGCCAGGGCCGCCGACACTCCCACTCTGACGATCGAGAACTGACCGTGTCCAAGATCCGCTCCGCCCGTGTCATCGTCACCTGCCCGGGCCGTAATTTCGTGACCCTGAAGATCGAGACCGAGGACGGCGTCACCGGCCTTGGCGACGCGACGTTGAACGGCCGCGAGCTTGCCGTCGCCTCCTATCTCACCGATCATGTCATCCCGTGCCTGATCGGACGCGACGCGCACCGGATCGAGGATATCTGGCAATATCTCTATCGCGGCGCCTATTGGCGGCGCGGGCCGGTGACGATGTCGGCCATCGCGGCCGTCGACATGGCGCTGTGGGACATCAAGGGGAAGGTGGCGGGCCTGCCGCTCTACCAATTGCTGGGCGGCGCCAGCCGCGACGCGGTGATGGTTTACGGCCATGCCAACGGCGAAAGCATCGATGACACGATCGCGGCGGCGCTCGAGTACAAGCAGCAGGGCTACAAGGCGATCCGGCTGCAATCGGGCGTGCCTGGCCTGTCCTCCACCTACGGCGTTTCCAAGGACAAATTGTTTTACGAGCCGGCCGACTCCGATCTGCCCACCGAGAATCTGTGGTCGACCGAGCGCTACATGCGGGTGGTGCCGGACTTGTTCGCGGCGGCGCGCGAGGCGCTCGGCCCCGACGTGCACCTGCTGCACGATGTCCATCACCGCCTGACCCCGATCGAGGCGGGGCGGCTCGGCAAGGATCTCGAGCCGTATCGTCCGTTCTGGATGGAGGATGCGGTCGTCGCCGACAATCAGGACAGCTTCCGCCTGATCCGCCAGCACACGACGACACGGCTTGCCGTGGGCGAGATCTTCAACTCGGTGTGGGACGCCAAGCAGCTGATCCAGGAGCAATTGATCGACTATATTCGCGCCACCGTGGTCCATGCCGGCGGCATAACCCACCTGCGCCGGATCGCGTCGTTCGCCGACATGTACAACGTCCGCACCGGCTGTCACGGCGCCACCGATCTGTCGCCGGTGACGATGGCGGCGGCGCTCCATTTCGATCTGTCGGTGCCCAATTTCGGCATCCAGGAATATATGCGCCATACCGACGAGACCGACGCGGTGTTTCCGCATGCCTACAGCTTCAAGGATGGAAGCCTCCATCCCGGCGAGGCGCCGGGCCTGGGCGTCGACATCGACGAGGAGCGGGCCGCGCGTCATCCCTATAGCCGCGCCTATCTGCCGGTGAACCGTCTCGAAGACGGCTCGATGTTCAATTGGTAAGGAAGGCATCCAGCATGCAGCTCACCCGCCGCGAGGGTATCGCCTCCGCTCTGGCGCTCGCCGCCACTGCCTGTGCTCCCGCAGGCCTTGCCAGCGCCGGAGCCGAACCGGCGGGCGCGTCCTCGCTCAAGGCGCTGGCCGCCAGGAGCGGCCGGCGCTTCGGATCGGCCTTGGCGTGGGGCAATCCCGGGGAGGATCGCGGCAGCTTCGCCAACCCGGCATACGCCGCTCTGCTCGAGCGCGAATGCGCGGTCCTCGTGCCGGAAAACGAGCTGAAATGGGCGTGGACGCGCCCTTCGGCGCGCGAATACGATTTCCGGCAGTTCGATGCGATCGTCGATTATGCGACATCGAAGGGCTTCGCCTTGCGCGGGCATACTCTGTTCTGGGCACCCGAAAAGTGGTTTCCGAAATGGCTGGTCGGTCATGATTTCGGCGCCCGGCCGGCCATGACGGCGGAGGCGATGCTGGTCGAGCACGTCCGTACGGTCTGTCGCCGCTACGGGACCAAGATCGGATCCTACGACGTCGTCAACGAAGCCGTCGAGCCCGAGACGGGTGCGATCCGCGACACCGTGATGACCCGCGCGATGGGCGGCGAGGCGATGCTGGACGTGATGTTCCGCACCGCCCGAGCCGAGGCGCCCCACGCACAGCTCATCTACAACGATTATATGAGTTGGGAGCGGGGCACCGAGGACGAAACCCATATCACCGGTGTGCTGAAGCTGCTCGAAGGCTTCCGCAAGCGCGGCACCCCCGTCGATGCGCTGGGGATCCAGTCGCACATCCGGCTGCTCAAGAAGGCGCCGGTGGCCGAGATCGTCCGCGAGTCCGAGGGCCCGTGGCGCCGCTTCCTCGATGCGGTGGTCGGCATGGGGTTCGATCTCGTCATCACCGAGCTCGACGTCAACGACCAGCAGGCGCCGGACGACATCGCCGTGCGCGATCGCATGGTCGCGGATTATGCCCGAGCCTATCTCGATGTCATGCTGAGCTATCGGCAAATGGGCGACGTCCTCGCCTGGGGCATGGTCGACAAATATAACTGGCTGACCGGCTTCGATCCGCGCGCCGACAAGTCGATCAAGCGCGGCACGCCCTATGACAGTGCGTTCCGGGCGAAGCCACTCCGCGAGGCCATCGCGGCGGCGTTTGAAAACGCTTCCAGCCGCCACGGCTGATCGCTTGTGGCGCCCGGCAGGCCCATGTAGGTTACGGAAATCGGGGGATAAAGGGAGATCAGAATGCGCCTTCCCCTGCTGTTCTCGACATCATTTGCTCCGCTTGGCTGCACTGCCGCGCAGCCGGAGAGCGCGTCCGCCGACGGCGCCTCGGCCGCAAGCCTGCAGCCCGGGCAGTTGCGCTGCATCGACGCGAGCCGGGTCGCGGGGCGGCGGGCGGAGAGCAACATCGCGCTCATCTTCGAGCTGGACGACGGCCGCATCGTTCGCAACGACCTTCCGCAGGCGTGCCCGGGCGTCGCCCGCGCGTCCAGCTTCGGAACGCTTGCGATCGAGCCGCGCGAGAACCGCATATGCCAGGGCGATTTCGTGCGGATCTACGATCCTGCCGATCTGCCGAGGGGTGGAATCCAGTCACTGCCGCGCTGCCGGCTCGGCGCCTACACGCCCGCTCCGCGATAGGCTTGCGAGGTTGGGGGCTTTCCTGCAGGAAACGATGACAGCGCTGTCCAAAACGAGACGGCGCCCGTGAACGAGAACAAGAATTCGGGGAGATCGAGGGATGAAGCTGAAGGTAGTGCTCGCCTTGTTGTGTTCGGCGGCGATGTGGGATGGCGCCGCCTCGGCGCAGGCGCTGAAGCTCAACGACAAGGGCTATTTCGCAACCCAGGGCCTTAACGTGATGGTCTTCTCGGATTATTATCCGGATGGCCATCAGACCGGCGTGACCATCGTCCAGCACGGCACACGGGTTGCCGCCAACGGCGATCTCCGGCTCGAAGCGTCTCCGGGTCAATGGTCGCCGATCCCGGCCGTGGGCGAGCGGGTGGTCGATCCCGAGACGCAGACCGTGACCCAGAGCTTGTCCTACCCGGATCCGTCGAAGGACCGGAAGGGCTTCAACCCGATTTTCTATCCGGACATTCAACTCGGCTACAAGGTTCGGGTCACGCCACTCGAAGGCAATAGCTTCCGAATCCAGGTCGACCTCGACCGGCCGGTTCCACCCGAATGGGTCGGCAAGGTCGGCTTCAATCTGGAGCTCTTCCCCACCGATCTGTTCGGCAAGAGCTTCCTGATGGACGGGCAGAGCGGCATCTTCCCGCGCCAGGCCAACGGCCCGGTGGTGCGCAGCGGCGGCGGGATCGTGCCGGTGCCCATTCCGATTCAGGCGAACGGCCCCGTCCCCTCGTTGAACGGCGAGCCGCTGGCCGCGCCGCTTGCGACCGGCCGCAAGCTCGTCGTCGCGCCGGAGCAGGATCTGCAGCGCCTGACGATCGAGAGCCGGAGCGGCACGCTCGAACTGCTCGACGGCCGTCTCAATCATAACAATGCCTGGTTCATCGTCCGCGGGACCATTCCGGCCGGCGCCACCACCAACGCACTCGAATGGGTGGTAACGCCCCATGTCGAGCAGGGCTGGCGGTATCAGCCGGTGATCCAGGTCAGCCAGGTCGGCTATGCGCCCGATCAGCCCAAACGGGCGGTGATCGAGCTCGATCCCGGAGATCGCGACATTAAGCGCGTCCGTCTGTTCCGGCTCACCGACGACGGCCGCAAGGAGATCGCAGCGGGAAGCCCGGAGCGGTGGGGCGAGTTCCTCCGCTATGATTACCGCGTGTTCGATTTCTCGAAGGTCCGCGATCCCGGCATGTACGTGGTCGCCTATGGCGATCAGGTCTCGAGCCCGTTCAAGATCGGGAGCGACGTCTATTCGCGCCATGTCTGGCAGCCGACGCTCGAATATTTCCTGCCGATCCAGATGTGCCACATGCGGGTCAACGAGAAATACCGGGTGTGGCACGGCCTCGATCACCAGGACGACGCGCTGATGGCGCCGACCGCGCTCAACCATTTCGACGGCTATGTGCAGGGTCCGGCGACGATGACCCGGTACAAGCCCGGCGACGTCGTTCCCGGTCTCAATGCCGGCGGCTGGCACGATGCCGGTGATTTCGATCTTCGCGTCGAAAGCCAGATCGGGACGGTGTGGCTGCTCGCGAAGATGGTCGAGGAATTCGGGCTCGATTACGATGCCACGACGGTCGACCAAAGCAAGAAGATGGTCGAGATCCACGCACCCGACGGGCGCAACGACGCCGTTCAGCAGATCGAGCACGGGCTGTTGAGCGTGCTTGGCGGCTATCGCGCGCTGGGCCGGCTGTATCGCGGCATCATCGCCCCGAGCCTTCGCCAATATGCGATGCTCGGCGACGCCGCGAACCACACCGACGGCGTGTTCAGGAAGCCGGTCGAAGGGCTTGGCCGCAACAACAACGGCGATCCGATCAAGGCCGACGATCGCTGGGTGTTCACCGAGGACAATCCCGATCGCGAACTCTACGTTGCCGCCGGCCTCGCGGCCGCGGCGCGGGTGATGAAGGCCACCAATCCGAAGCTCGCTGCCGAGGCACTCGCGGCATCTCAGGCGGTTGCGAAAGCGGCTCTGCCCAAGGCGAAGAGCGTCGCCAACAAGGCGTTCGTGCTGTCGGAGCTGATCCAATCGACCGGCAACCAGGCCTATGTCGTGCAATTGCTCGGCATGGAAAAGGACATTCTCGCCCATGTCGAGGACGCCGCCTGGCGGCTCGCGCCCGCGCTGCCGCTGATCAACGATGCCGGCTTCAAGCTCCGCCTCGCCGATGCCGTCTCCGCCTATCAGGCGACGGTGAAGGAGAGCGCCCGCACCGATTCGCCCTATGGCGTTCCCTACAAGCCCGATATCTGGGGCGCCGGCTGGACGATCCAGGAACGCGGCGTCCGCCAATATTTCTTTGCCAAGGGCTGGCCGCAGGCGACCGATCCGGAGAGTTGGCTGAACGCGCTCAACTTCGTCCTCGGCGTCCACCCGGGCGAGAATACATCCTCGTTCGCGTCGGGGGTCGGCGCCAAGTCGGCGACGGTCGCATACGGCACCAACCGCGCCGAATGGTCGTACATCCCGGGCGGCGTCATTTCCGGCACCGCGCTCATCCGCCCCGATCTGCCCGAGCTGAAGATCTGGCCCTATTTCTGGCAGCAGACCGAATATGTGATGGGCGGCGGCGAGACCAATTACATGTTTCTCGCACTGGCCGCCGACCGGCGCTTCGGCCGGGAGCAGGCGCGATGAAGAATGCCTTCCTGGCTTTCGCCGTACTTGGGGCAACGCCTGGCGCTGCAGCGGCGGACGTCACGATCAAGCCTTACGGCACGACGCGGGACGGACGTGATGTTGTCCAGGTGATCTTGCGCAACGATCGCGGCATGGAAGTGCGGCTGATCAATTACGGCGCGATCGTCACCGACGTGATCGTGCCCGATTCCCGCGGCCGCAAGGCCAATGTCGCGCTCGGCTTCGGCAGTCTCGCCGACTATGAAGCCAAGAACGGCAATTACGGGTTCGGCGCAATCATGGGCCGCTATGCCGGCCGCATCGCCAACGCCCGCTTCTCGATAGACGGCAAGCCGGTTACGCTCGCCGCCAATGACGGCCCGAACACGCTGCACGGCGGGCCGGATGGGTTCGACACGAAAGTGTGGGAGGTGCGCCCGACCGGCAGCGGCGGCGATGCCGGCGCCGTGCTCCATTATGTCAGCCCGGCCGGGGAACAGAATTTCCCCGGACGGCTGGACGTCACGGTGACCTACACGCTGACCAGGAACAACGAACTGCGGCTGGATTATCAGGCGACGACGGACGCGCCGACGGCTCTCAACCTCACCAATCACAGCTATTTCAACCTCGCCGGCGCCGGCTCCGGTACCGTGCGCAGCCATGTGCTCACCATTCCCGCCGACCGGATCCTCGAGACGAGCCCGGCGGGCATTCCGACGGGCGCCACCGTCGATGTTGCCGGCACCCCGTTCGACTTCCGCCGCGGCGCCGCGATCGGAGCGATGATGGACCGTCCGCATCCGCAACTGGAAGGACGGCGCGGGATCAATCATAGCTGGGTGCTCGGCAATCGCGGTCGCCTCGCGCTTGCGGCAAGCCTCCGAGATCCGGCGTCCGGGCGCCGAATGGAGGTCCTCACCACCGAGCCGTCGCTGCTCGCCTACACCGCCGATTACTTCCCCGGCACGGACGAGGGTGCCCAAGGAAAGATCTATCGCCAGCACGATGCGCTGGCGCTGGAGGCGCAGCATTTCCCCGATGCGCCCAACCAGCCTGCTTTCCCGTCGACGATCCTGCGGGCGGGCGAAACCTATCGCGCGACGACCGTCTTCCGCTTCTCCGCCGACAAACGCTAGGGGCGCCGCCATGTTGAAGCGCCTCCTTCTCGGGCTTTGCCTCGCTTGGCTCGCGGCACCCGTTGCCGCGGAAACAGCGGTCGAGCGCCATGGCGCACTGCGAGCCGAGGGCAATCGCATCGTCGATGCCAAAGGAGAGCCTGTCGTGCTCCGCGGCATGTCGTTGTTCTGGAGCCAATGGGCGCCGCAATTCTACAATCGCGACGCGCTTCGCTGGCTCCGCGACGATTGGAACGTCAACATCGTCCGCGCCGCCATTGCCGTCCATCAGGGCGGATATATGGAGCATCCGGCATGCGAGACGAAGAAGGCTGAAGCTGCCATCGAGGCCGCGGTCGCGCTGGGCCTGTACGTGATTGTCGATTGGCACGCGCACCAGCCGGAGCCCGAGGCAGCGTCGCGCTTCTTCGAGCACATCGCCCAAAAATACGGCCATTTGCCGAACATCATCTACGAGACCTGGAACGAGCCCCTGCGCGAGCATGATTGGTCGCGTGTGATCAAGCCCTACCATTCCGCCGTGATCCCGCGCATCCGGGCGATCGATCCCGACAATCTCATCGTCGCCGGTACCCAGACCTGGTCGCAGGACGTCGACAAGGCGGCGGCCGATCCCTTGCGCTTCGCCAACCTCGCCTACACGCTCCATTTCTATGCCGGCAGCCACCGTCAGGACCTGCGCGACAAGGCCGCCGCGGCACTCGCCAGCGGCGCGGCCTTGTTCGTCACCGAATGGGGCTCGACCGATGCGAACGGCGACGGCCCCGTCTACGCCGACGAGACCCGGCGCTGGTGGGCGTTCCTGGAAGAGAACCGGCTCAGCTATCTCAACTGGTCGATATCGACGAAGAAGGAGAGCTCGGCTGCCCTTCTGCAAGGCGCGAGCCCGAGGGGCGGCTGGCGAGACGGTCAGATCTCGCCGTCCGGCAGGCTGGTGCGCGAGCAGCTTCGCAAGATGAATCCAGCCCGAGGCGTCGCATCTGCGGCGCCGTGCGCGGCAGGGACTTGCTAGAGCGCTCTCCCATGTTCATGACGCCGTCCAAATCGCCGGGGAGGGTCCGGCCCCGCGCCTTCGCAGAGGATAGATGACATGCCCTATGTTGCCGACGACAGCCGCTATTCCGGTGCGATGACCTATCGCCGCTGCGGGCGCAGCGGCCTCGATCTGCCGGCGATCTCGCTCGGCCTCTGGCAGAATTTCGGTGGCGCCGACGTCTTCGAGACCGGCCGCGCCGTGCTTCGCCGCGCCTTCGATCTCGGCGTCACCCATTTCGATCTCGCCAACAATTACGGCCCGCCCTACGGCTCGGCGGAAGAGAATTTCGGCCGCGTCATGGCGGCCGATTTTCGACCCTATCGCGACGAGATGATCCTCTCGACCAAGGCCGGCTACGATATGTGGAATGGTCCGTACGGCAATGGCGGCAGCCGCAAATATCTGCTCGCCAGTCTCGATCAGAGCCTCAAGCGGATGGCAGTCGATTATGTCGACATCTTCTATTCGCACAGGGTCGATCCGACCACGCCGCTCGAGGAGACGATGGGCGCGCTGGTTACTGCGTACCGGCAGGGCAAGGCGCTCTATGTCGGCATCTCCTCTTACTCGCCGGAACTGACCCGCGAGGCGCACGCCATCCTCAAGGCGGAAGGGGTGCCGCTGCTCATCCATCAGCCTTCTTATTCGATGCTCAACCGCTGGGTGGAAAACGGCCTTCTCGGCGCACTCGAGGAATTGGGCACCGGCTGCATCGCCTTCTCCCCGCTGGCCCAAGGCATGCTGACCAACAAATATCTCGGCGGCGTGCCCGAGGATGCGCGGGCCGCGAAGGGCGGATCGCTGTCTTCCAACTGGCTGACCGAAGAGAATCTGCAGCGCATTCGCGCGCTCAACGACATTGCCGACCGCCGCGGGCAGAGCCTGGCGCAGATGGCGATCGCCTGGGTGCTGCGCGATCCGCGCATCACCTCGGCGCTGATCGGCGCGCGCAACGTCGCCCAGCTCGAAGATTCGTTGGCGGCACTCAACACGCTCGATTTCACGAGCGAACAAATCGCTGAAATCGACCGCTATGCGGAAGAAGGCGGGATCGATATCTGGAAGCGTTCCTCTACGGTAAGCCCGGAAGAGGTCGCCTGACCCAAAGGGGGCAAAGGCGATAAGCAGTGACGAACAAGGGGGCAGGGACTTTGAGGCGTTTCGCCGGCATCGAAATGGGCGGCACCAAGATCGTGTGCACGCTGGCTACTTCTCCCGACGAGGTGCTCGACAGGCGGACCGTGCCGACCGCTGCGCCCGAGGAGACGCTCACGGCGATCGAGGCGATCCTCGCCGGCTGGTGGGCCGAGGCGCCATTCGCGGCGCTCGGCATCGCCAGCTTCGGGCCGGTCGATCTCGATCCCGCGTCGCCGACTTGGGGCTATATCACCTCGACGCCGAAGCCCGGCTGGCAGATGATCGACGTCGCACCGCGGCTCGCCCGTCCATTCGGCGTTCCAACCGCCTTTGATACCGATGTCAACGGCGCCGCGCTCGCCGAGCTGGCCTGGGGCGCGGGGCAGGGCATGGAGGATTTCGCCTACATCACCGTCGGCACCGGCGTCGGCGTCGGTCTCGTCGTCAACGGCAAGCCGACCCGCGGCTTCCAGCATTGCGAACTCGGCCATGTCCGCGTCACCCGCTTGCCCGGCGACGATTGGGGCGGAGCCTGCCCCTATCACGGTCCGTGCGTCGAAGGGCTCGTCGCCGGCGGATCGATCAAGAAGCGGCTCGGCCTCGAGGACGCCTCGGGTCTCCCCGCCGATCACTATGTCTGGAACACGGTGGCACATACGCTCGCGCAACTCTGCCACACCATCGTGTGCGCGGCAGCGCCCAAGCGGATCGTGATCGGCGGCGGCGTCGTCTCCGGCCAGCCACATCTCCTGCCGCGGATCGAGCCGCTGCTCCGCGAGAGCATCGCCGGCTATATGAGCATCCCCAACGGCGTGCCCTACGTCACCGCCCCCGGCCTTGGCGACCATGCCGGCCCGCTCGGCCCGATCGCCATGGCGATGGGCGCGGCCGAGGAAAAATGACCTTGAATCCCTCTCCCTTGACGGGAGAAGGATTACGCCAGCTTGGCAGCTTTGCTGCCTAGCGGAGGTTCGGAGAGGGTGAAGGCGCTCCAAGAGCGCCGCGAACGGGCTCTTGAAATCAAACGCCCGCCGCGGCCACCAGCAGCTTCGCACCGTCGCGCGCGGCAAGCGCCTCACCCGCGGGCACCAGCAAGCAGTCGCCTGGGCGGCCGGTCTCGCCGCCAACACTCACCTCGCCCTCGAGCGGCAGCACCCAGCGCTCCGCGTCGCTCAAGGCTTCGACGGTGCCGGACGCTTCGACATAGTCGAGCCGAAAATGCGGTCCGGGCACCAGGGTGCGCGAATCTCCCGTGGTAACATGGGTCATCAGCCCGGCGGCGTAGGGGACGCCCTGCGCGACTGCGAGGCCGTCTTCGAGATGCAGCTCGCGCGGGCGGCCGTAGTCGTAGAGGCGATAGGTGATGTCGCTCTGTTGCTGGACCTCGATCAGCGCAATGCCGGCGCCGATCGCGTGCACCGTCCCGGCGGGCACGTAGAAGAAGTCACCGGCCTTGACCGGCTTCCAGTCCATCAATTGCTCGATCGATCCGTCGAGCGCCGCCGCCCGCAGCGTGTCGGCGTTCGCCGGCGCGCGCAGGCCGAGCGCAATCGTCGAATCGGGCTCGGCAGCCAGAACGTACCAGCATTCGGTCTTGCCGTTGGCTTCGCCCTTGGCCTGCGCCTGCTCGTCATTGGGATGCACCTGGACCGACAGCCGCTCGCTGGTGAAGATATATTTGACCAGCAGCGGCAGCCGGCGGCCGCTCGCTTCCTCGAACCAGATCTCACCGATCTGGCGTCCGTCGGCCGGCGCGGCGAATTGCGGCGGCAGGTCGCTCTTTCCCCAGGGTTTCTCGACGGCGTGGGCACTGAGCTTCATCTTCTGTCCTTCTGACGCTTGCGGGATGACAGCCCTGTCATCTACCAACGGCGCCTCATAGAGCGGGGCCGCGTTCGCGGCCAGTAGAGGGGATCCGAATGGAAGACAGGCAAAAAGGCGGAATGCTGGCGGCGTTCATCACGGTGACGACGCTGTTCTTCGCCTGGGGTTTCATCACGTCGATGATCGACCCGTTGGTCGCCTCGGTGAAGGGCATTTTCGATCTCACCGATGTTCAGGCGCAGCTGAGCGCCTTCGCCTTCTTCATCGCCTACGGGATCGTTTCGCTGCCCGCCGCCGCCTTGCTCTCGCGGCTGCAATCCGCGAAGACGATCATCCTCGCTCTGATCCTGATGGTCGCGGGCTGCCTCACCATGCTGGTCGCGGCCAATCTCGCCATCTACACGCTCGTGCTGGTCGGCCTGTTCATTCTCGCCAGCGGCATCACCATTCTCCAGGTCGCCGCCAATCCGCTCGCAGCGGCGCTCGGTGATCCGAAATACAGTCACCTTCGCCTGACGCTCAGCCAGGCGTTCAACTCGTTCGGTACCTTCCTCGGCCCGGTTCTTGGCGCGCATCTCTTCCTTGAAGGTATCGAGGTGAAGGAAGGGTCCGCCGTCACCGAAGCGGCACGGGCGAATGCACTCGCCGGCATCGACGCCGCCTATTTCTGGATCTCCGGCCTGATCGCCGCGCTTGCTCTGTTCTTCTTCTTCGCACGCAAGATCGTTACCGCGGCCGCACCAGTGCCGTCGGACGAAGTTGCCCGTCGCGGAATCCTGGCGATGCTCAAGGATGCGCTCTCGTCGCGTTGGGCGATGCTCGGCGCCGGAGCGATCTTCCTCTATGTCGGCGCCGAAGTGGCGATCGGTACTCAAATGGCGTGGTTCCTCAACTCCGATGCCATCTGGGGCAATTCCGACAGTCCGTTCGGCGTCCCGTTTGTCGGCGCCCTCATGGGCAGTGACGGCGTTCCCGGCGTTTCGCTCCAGGAGGCCGGCAAGGCGGTCGCTCTCTATTGGGGTGGCGCCATGGTCGGTCGCTTGGTCGGCTCGATCCTGCTCGCGAAGGTCCGTGCCGGCCGTCTGCTCGCCGTCTTCACCGCGATCGCCGCGGCGATGTGCCTCTATATCGCGTTCGTCGGCGGCGTCGAAGCGGGCTACGTCGCGCTCTGCATCGGCCTGTTCAACTCGATCATGTTCCCGGTCATCTTCACGCTCACCTTGGAGCGTTCGACCGCCAGCGAAGAGGCGACGTCCGGCTTCCTGTGCATGGCGATCGTCGGCGGCGCATTGCTCCCGCTGCTCGTCGGCGCGGTATCGGGCGCGGTCGGCTATGGGCTGGCGCTCGTGGTCCCGGCCGCCTGTTATCTGCTGCTGTGCCTGTTCGCGCTTTCCGCGGATCGTGTGAAGGTCGCCGCAACCGCCGGCGCCCCGAAAAAGGCGATGCACTGAAGACCGCGAGCCAGCCCCTCCTCAAGCCCTCCCCCTCGACGGAGGAGCGTTGGGTGGGGGTGGACTCGGAGACGGAACCACGGCTCATTCATCTCCCACGCCTCCCCCACCAAGGGGGAGGAGGAAGTGGGAAGGGGTTCGAACCCCCTTTGAATTTCCCCTCCGCCCGCACACATGGGCGTCTCCTCCTTTCGGGCTCCCCGATGACCGCCGATCTCGCCATCCTTTACGAACACCCGCTCTGGTTCGAGCCGCTCTTCGCCGCGCTGGAGCGGCGGGGGATCGGCTTCATCAAGATTCCGCTCGGCGATCACCATTTCGATCCCGCCGGCAGCCCGCCGCCGGCGCCGGTGATCCTCAGCCGCGTCGCCATGTCCGGCTTCCTGCGCGAGCCCGAGCACGGAATCTTTTACGCGGAAGCGCTGCTCGATCATTGGCGGCGGCAGGGCGCGACCGTGCTCAACGGACCGGAGGTGCTTGCCATCGACAGCTCGAAGGCGCGGCAGCTCTCGCTGATCACCGGGCTCGGCTACGCCATTCCGGAGACCCGCGCCGTCCACCGCGGCCGCGATCTGCTCGCCGCCGCCGAAGGCATGGCCTATCCGTTGCTGGTCAAGGCGAATATCGGCGGGGCAGGGGCGGGCATCCTCCGCTATGCCAGTCGCGACGAGCTGGCGCGATCCGTCGCCGACGGCACGCTGCCCGACAGCATCGACAAGGTGCTGCTGCTCCAGGACTATGTCCCACCGCGGGGCGGCACGATCACCCGCATCGAGACGCTCGGCGGCAAGTTCCTCTACGCGCTCGAAGTCGAGAGCAAAGGCGACGCCTTCGATCTCTGCCCGGCCGATGCCTGCCTCGCCCAGCCTGGCCGCGCCGCCATCGGCATGCGCGCCGTCACCCCGCCGCCTGCCTTGATCGAAGCGTCGGAGAAGATCGCGCAGGCGGTCGGCATGGACGTTGGTGGCGTCGAGGTCGTGGTCGACGATCGCGATGGCGTCGCCCGCTTCTACGACATCAACGGCCTCTCCAATTTCGTGGCGAAGCCGCTGGACGTGCTCGGCTGGGATCCGCACGAGCGCCTGATCGATATGCTCGCGGCCGCGATCGCGGCACGCTCCGACACGAGGACATCAGCATGAGGTTCGGTTACTGGATGCCGGTATTCGGCGGCTGGCTGCGCAACATCGAGGACGAGGGGATGGAGGCGAGCTGGGACTATGTCCGCCGCCTCACCCAGCGCAGCGAGGCGACGGGGTGGGATCTGTCGCTGATCGCCGAGCTCAATCTCAACGACATCAAGGGCGTCGAGGAGCCGGCGCTCGATGCCTGGTCGACGGCGGCCGCGCTGGCTGCGGTGACCAGCGAGATCGAGCTGATGGTTGCGGTGCGCCCGAACTTCCACCAGCCCGCTCTGTTCGCCAAGCAGGCGGCGAACATCGACAACATCTCCGGCGGACGGCTGGCGCTCAACGTCGTCTCCTCCTGGTGGGCGGACGAGGCGACCCAGTACGGTCTTCAGTTCGATCAGCATGACGATCGCTACGCCCGCACCCGCGAGTGGCTCGAAGTACTCGATGGCCTGTGGACGCAGAAGCGCTTCAGCTACGAAGGCGAACGCTATCGGCTGAAGGATGCGATCTGTGAGCCGAAGCCGGTCAAGAAGCCGCGGCCGACCATCTACGCGGGCGGCGAGAGCGAAACCGCGAAGACGATGATCGCCACCCAGTGCGATGCCTATGTGATGCACGGCGATCCGGTCGAGGCGATCCGCCCCAAGGTCCGCGACATGGCGGAACGCCGCGCCCGCGTCGGCGGACCCGACATGCAGTTCGGCATGGCGGCCTATGCCATCGTCCGCGACAGCGAGGCCGAGGCGAAGCGCGAGCTCGCGCGGATCACCGCTCTGCCGCCGCAGCCGCCCAAGGGCTTCGACAATTTCGACCAATGGCTGTCCGGCACCGAGCTGGAGCGCGAATTGAAGCTTCAGGAATATTCGGTGTCGAACCGCGGCTTGCGCCCGAACCTGGTCGGCACGCCCGAGCAGGTGCAGGAGCGGATCGCCGAATATGAGGACGCCGGGCTCGATCTCCTGCTGCTGCAGATGAGCCCGCAGGCGGAGGAGATGGACCGCTTCGCCGCTCAGGTCATCCAGCCGATGAAGGCGGCGGCTTGAGCCTCTGCTTGCGACGAGCGGTGCGACTGCCTAATCGGCCGGTGTTTGTGGACATGCGGACGGGAGACGGACGGTTTCTGAGCAGGCAAAAGGCAGCAACGTGATGTGGGGCGGCCGCTTCGGCGGGGGCCCGTCGGCACTGATGCGCGAGATCAACGCATCGATCGGCTTCGACAAGCGCTTCTGGCGCGAGGACATCCAGGCCTCGAAGGCGCATGTCGCGATGCTCGGCGCCCGCGGCATCGTCGCCGCCGAAGATGCGGAGACGATCGCGCGCGGTCTCGACACCATCGCCGGCGAATATGCGCAAAGCGGCGTTCCCGAGGATATTGCGCTCGAAGACATCCACATGCATGTCGAGGCGCGGCTCGCCGAGCTGATCGGTCCGGTCGCCGGGCGTCTCCACACCGCTCGATCCCGCAACGACCAGGTGGCGACCGACTTTCGCCTCTGGGTGCGCGCCGCGATCGACGAGGTCGATGCCTCGCTCGCCGCCTTCCAGCGGGTGCTCGTCGCCCGCGCCGAGGAGCATGCCGAAAGCGTCATGCCCGGCTTCACCCATCTCCAGGCGGCGCAGCCGGTGACGCTCGGCCACCATCTGCTCGCTTATTACGAAATGATCCGGCGCGATCGCTCGCGCTTCCGTGATTCCCGCGCCCGCCTCAACGAGCTGCCGCTCGGCTCCGCGGCCCTGGCCGGGACGTCGTTTCCGCTCGACCGCGAGGCGACGGCGCAAGCGCTCGGCTTCGATCGGCCGACCGCCAACAGCCTCGATGCCGTGTCTGACCGCGATTTCGCGCTCGATTACCTGATGTCGGCGACTCAATGTTCGCTGCACCTGTCGCGCCTCGCGGAGGAGCTGATCATCTGGGCAAGCCAGCCGTTCGGCTTCGTCAGCCTGCCCGATGCCTTTTCGACCGGCTCGTCGATCATGCCGCAAAAGCGCAATCCGGATGCCGCCGAACTCGTCCGCGGCCATGCCGGTCGCATCGCTGGCGCGATGACGTCGCTGGTGATCACGATGAAGGGCCTCCCGCTTGCCTATTCGAAGGACATGCAGGACGACAAGCCGCCGGTCTTCGAGGCGCACGACCTGCTGATGCTGTCGATCCAGGCGCTGGCCGGCATGGTCGAGCAGACCCGTTTCCGCACCGATCGGATGCGTGCCGCCGCCGAGGTCGGGTTCTCCACCGCCACCGATCTTGCCGACTGGCTGGTCCGCGTTGGGGGAATCCCGTTCCGCGAGGCGCACCACATCACCGGACGCGCGGTGAAGCTTGCCGAGGAGCAGGGGATCGGCCTGTCCGATCTGGAGCTTGGGGCGCTGCAGGCGATCGACGCCCGCATCGACGCGAGCATCTACGACGTGCTCACCGTCGATGCTTCGGTGCGCAGCCGGACCTCTTATGGCGGCACCGCGCCGGATCGCGTGCGCGAGCAGGTCGAGCGCGCCAAGCGCGACATCTGAGCCGCCGGGGTGAACACGCCGGCGCGAGCAGGACGCAACGCGCTCGCGCCGGGGTCCGCCTCCGGGACCGGCTCAAGCGAGCCCGCCGCCGAGGGTGAGCAAGGTGGTGTTGAACAGGCTGATCGTGCAGCCGAACGCCATGACGGCGACGATGCACGATCGAAGACGACCTGAAAACTGAACTGCCATAACGTATCTCCCGATGGGTGTGGCCGATCGGCCGGATGGCGCCCTTCTGGAGATCTCCTGTGACAGTGCTATGCCGCGCTGCCGCGAGAAAGGTGTCGATTGTGGCAACCACTGTAGGTCGGCAGAGCAGATCGGCCGGGCGGCGGGTGCCTGATTTTCCACAGCTTTCTCGGGTGTTGGGATTCACGCGGGACTCGCGATGCGCTACGCTGTGGAGATGCTGATGGCCTCCACTCTCGTCTGCGGCGTGTCGCGATCCATTCTCGGCCAGCCCTGGCACTGGCGCGGAGCGGCGGCGGACGGCTTCGATGCCGGCTTCCAGGCCGATGGCCTCGTCGATCAATTGCTGATGGCGCGCGGCGTCGTGCGCGCCGAGCTGGATCGTCATCGCACTCCGACGATCCGCGGCTTCATGCCGGATCCGTCGATCTTCCGCGACATGGATGCGGCCGCCGAGCGGCTCGCCGACGCGATCGAGGCGAAGCAGAAGGTGGTCGTGTTCGGCGATTATGACGTCGACGGCGCGACTTCGGCGGCCCTGCTGATCCGCCTGCTGCGCGATCTCGGCGGCAATCCGGGTGCCTATATCCCCGACCGGCTGATGGAGGGTTACGGCCCATCGGGCGAAGCGCTCGTCCGGCTCGGCCGCGACGGGGCCGATCTGGTCGTCACCGTCGATTGCGGCGCGCAGGCCTTCGAGGCGCTCGACATGGCCAAGGCCGCCGGAGTCGAGGTGATCGTCGTCGATCATCATAAATGCGCGAGCCGGCTCCCGGTCGCGAGCGCGCTGGTCAATCCCAACCGGCTCGACGAAGCCGACGAAGCGGCCGCCCACGGTCATCTCGCCGCGGTCGGAGTCTGCTTCCTGCTCGGCGCGGCGCTGATCCGGGTGCTGCGCGCACGGGGCTTCTTCGCCGACCGGCCCGAACCGAAGCTGATCGATCTGCTCGATCTGGTCGCGCTCGGCACCGTCGCCGACGTCGCCCAATTGCGGGGCCTCAACCGCGCCTTCGTCACTCAGGGCCTCAAGGTGATGGCGCAGCGGCGTAATGTCGGCCTGACAGCCCTGATCGAGGCCTCCCGGCTCACCAAGGCGCCGACCTGCACAGATCTCGGCTTCGCGCTCGGGCCCCGCATCAATGCCGGCGGCCGGGTCGGCAAATCCGATCTCGGCGTGCGGCTGCTGACCACGCAGGATCCGGAGGAAGCCCGCGGCATTGCCGCCGAGCTCGACCGGCTCAACGAGGAGCGCAGGGCGATCGAGCTGATGGTGTGCGAGGCGGCCGAGCAGATCTGCCAGACCAAGGCCAACCGCGCGGTCGCGGTGGTTGCAGGGGAGGGCTGGCATCCCGGCGTGATCGGGATCGTCGCCGGCCGGCTCAAGGAGAAGATCGGCCGTCCCGCGATCGTCATCGCGATCGGCGAGGACGGCATCGGCAAGGGATCCGGCCGCTCCATTTCGGGCGTCGATCTCGGCGCGGCCGTGCTCGCCGCCAAGGACAGTGATCTGCTCGTCGCCGGCGGCGGCCACGCAATGGCCTGCGGAGTCACCATCGCCGCCGACCGCATCGATGCCCTCGCCGATTTCCTCGAGGAACGGCTCGCCGCCGACGTGACCCGCGCTGTCGACGGCCGCGCGCTGAAGCTGGATGCGGTGCTCGCGCCGGGCGGGGTTTGCCCGAACTTGTGCGACGCGCTCGATCAGGGCGGCCCCTACGGCGCCGGTTGGCCCGCGCCGCGGGTGGTCGCCGGACCGGTGCGGATCGTCAAGGCGGATATCGTCGGCAACAACCATCTCCGCCTGGTCGTCTCCGGCGACGATGGCCGCCGAATCAAGGCGATCGCCTTCCGCATGGCCGACAGCGAACTCGGGCAGGCGATGCTCGCCGCGCCGTCGCACCGCAAGCTGTGGATCGCCGGCCGGATCAAGCGCGACGAGTGGGGCGACCGGGTCGCCGCCGAAATGCACCTCGAAGATGCCGCCTGGGCCGACTGATCCGGATCAGGAAAGTCACCTAAGCCGCGCGCCGGTGGTTGACCGAAGCGATTTCCCCGCCTAATGCCCGCCCCGCCGATGCGCGGACGGAGTTCCTCCGTTCTTCAATTTGGCCCCATCGTCTAGCGGTCTAGGACGTCGCCCTTTCACGGCGAAAACACGGGTTCGAGTCCCGTTGGGGTCACCATCGCGGAAGAGCTTCTGCCTTTCTGCTGTCTCGGTCGTAATCTCCCTCAGCGAAGATGTCCTCCGGCGCTGCACCCCCCGGTGATCTCGGGTTGCCACAACCGACCTGCGGCCGCGACGGCATGCCCGGTGATCCAACATGAATAGCGATCGCCGCAAGTCAAGGTTTACGCCGCGGCACAGCGTAGTGCTGCACCGCGGCGGGTGATCTCGGTCGGCTGGCCGGTACGGATCAGACGTAGACGATGAGGTCGATCTGGCAGGTGTTTGCGGACCCGTTCGATCTCTTGTGCAGGCTCGCCGGAACGTCGGTGATGAGCTTCTTCACGTGGATTCGTGTGCGGCTTTCCATCGTGAAGACGGGTTTGCCGACACCGATAGCGGTCACCTCGTCGAGCTCGACGACGGCGTCATCGCCGACCCAGATATGGGTTCCGGTCGGGTTCTCGCTGGTGATGTTGGTGCCGGTGATGTTGTGCCAGAAGCCGAAGTTGCGCTTCGATCGTCGAGACGTCACGTTCTCGAGATGCACGGTCCCCTTGAGGTCGAGGTTGCGATCGGTGGAGTCCTCGACCACCAGATTGCGGATGGTGCCCTGCGAGCCGCCCTCGGTGCCGAAGCCGTCGCCCTGGCGATAGATGGACGTGCCGTCGGGCCTGTACTCCTGGGCCATTCGGAAGCCGCGAATGGTGCCGTTCTCGACCAGGAAGTTGGTCACCCCGGTGAAGGTGATGCCGACGGGTGTTTCCGGCTGGAGGTTCTCGACGGCACTCTTGGTGATCTCGAAATCACGAAACGTGACGTTGGAACCGTTACGGAGCCTTGCGCCGTCGCGGCCCACATTGGTGAACTTGACCCGCTCGACCCGCATGTTGGTCACATCGCAACCGGCGTCGAACTCGATCGCCCGTTTGGGTCCATCGATCCAGCGGTCGGTGATGACGATGTCGGCGACGTCGGTGGTGTAGCGATAGACGCCGTTCAAGGTTGGCGGAAAGGACTCCATCGGCGGAGCCGGAGGCGGAGGAAGCACTGCCGTGGCGTCGCTATGCTTGGCGTAGCAATGGAATCCTTCTGCCGCTCCGACGTAACGCAAGAGCGTCAGCGGCACGCCTGAGGGTTCCTTGAGCTTCACGATGCCGCCATCGCACGGAAATGCGTCGGAGCTGTTCGCACGGAACAAACCGTCTGTGCGCGCAGTCACGAGTGCAACCGATACGACGAACAGGTCTCCCGGGGAGATGATGGCGCTACCAGCTGGAGTGGCTGTCAACGAAATAGGAAATTCCTTTCTTGTGATCTTGTCGCGAGATCATCGGATTCGCGTCTGGTGTGACTCTGCGGGGCTGTGCACGCGTTGAGAGGGGCGCCTTCCTCTCCGCATGACTTGGTGGAGACTTTTATCAGCGATCATCCTGATGTTGCCCAAATCGCATTATCTGGATAGGCTGTCAAGCGAAAATCGCAACATCGCTTTGGCGCAGGGGAGGATCGGCAAAGGCGCGCGCTGCGCCGATCACATTCCGATACCCTGTCCCATAGGTGCTCGGTGGCCCCGAGCAGGATCGTCGCCGCCAGGTTCCTGATCCGTCTGGAACCGAGCAGATCGGTAAAGACATCTCGCAAGGGCACCGGCAGCCTTCTGGAAGGCACGCTCTCGACCTGCTCTGGCCCACTCAACCCCGGATGCCGGTCGGGTCGCCTCGTTTCCGGAACGGTGATCACCAGACCGAGTTGGTGTGATGCTTGCAGCGTTCCTGCCCTTTCCGGGGGGTGAGGGCGTTGGAGTGCTCGCGACGCCCTGTCGAACCTGTGTTCGGCAGGGCGTTTTCGTACACGGAAGCGTGGAACCTTGTTCCGGTCGAGGTGTTCAACCCTCGACGGCGCACCTCCCCCCCCCCCCCGGAGCGTCGATCACTCTACAGCGCCCCGCCTCCCCCCGGCGGGGCGCTTTCACGTGGGGCGCACTTCAAGAGCACGCGCTACCCTCGCAAGATTGTCCGAGCCGATGGGTTGCCGCGAGGCACGCGCACGCGGCAATCAGCCATCGGGCGAGCGAACGCTCCGACGGCGCGCCTCCGACGACTTGTGGTCTCGGCTTCAAGCTCGCTAATGCGTGGAACGGGAGATCGGCGCTGCAGACGCTGCGCGATCGATGAGACAGGGGAGCATCGATGTCGAGCCGAGTGCGTGCAGGTTTCAGTCTCGTTCTGACGACCTTGATTCTTCCTGCGGCGGTGCTCGGGCTTGCGCTTTGGCAGCTGGACCGTGGCCCGGCACATTATGAGGAAGTCTTGGGCCAGCGCGATCAGGTGGTCCGCGTGCTGGCAGAACTCGGAGCGTCCGGTGCCGACGTGTCGTCCAGGGCACCAATGACCGTTCAATATGGCGATGGCGGGATGGTCTATGCCGGTCCGGCCGCCATGAGCGCCGCCACCGCCGAGCTGGACCGGCTCGACCGTGCTTTGTGGGTCTCGCGCCTCCGCAATCAACTGCCGCCGGTGGTCGTCGTCTGCGCTGCCCTCGTTCTGGTTCTGGGCCTGGTGATGCTGCTCGGCGCCAGCGCACTCGGCAAAGCCGGCCGCCGGTCCCGGGAAGCGCTCGAGCGCGGCTTCGATCTCGTTCGTCGGCTGCTCCCGTGGCTGCTAGGGACTCAGGTCGTGCTCACCGCGGCCGGTGTCGTCGCGGCGGTCGCCTTCGAGGCGGCACCGTTGCTCGAAGTCGACAGTCCCTCGGGCCGCGATCTCAAGGCGATCGCGATCGCAGTCCTGATCATGGGCCTGTCGCTGTGGACCGCGGGCAAGGCCGTGCTCAATCTGCGGACGACCCTGGCGCTGTTCCGGCCGGATCCGCTGGAGATCAGCGGCCGCAGCCTGTGGCGCGCCGAGGCGCCGGGTCTGTGGCAATGGGTGGAGGGCCTCGCCGAGCGCCTTGGCGCACTGCGTCCCGATCAGATCGTGGTCGGCCTGACCGGCGGATTCTTCGTGACGTCCGGGCCGAAGTGCCTGTGGCCGAGCGGCGAAACGTTCGAGGGCCGGACGCTCTACCTGCCGCTGCCCTATCTCCCCCTCCTTCGGCAGGACGAAGCCGAGGCGATCATCGGCCACGAGCTCGGCCACTTCACCGGCGGCGATACCGAATACAGCCTGCGCTTCCTGCCCATCTATGCGGGCGTCAACCGGTCGCTTGCCGCGATGATCCTGGCCGGCCGCGGGTCAGATGGGTCGGAAGGGTTGATCACCCGTCCTGCGGTCGAGCTCGGCCTGTTCGTCATGCACCGCTTTGATCGCGCGGTGATGCACTGGAGCCGCCTGCGCGAGTTCGCCGCAGACGAAGCCGGCGCACGGATCACCTCGCCGGAAGCGGCGGCGCGGGCGTTGCTGCGCTACGATGCGGTCATGGGGCGCGTCGACGCGGTCCTCGGCCACGCCTTTCGTACGCCCCACGACGCACCCGCCGATTTGGTCGCAGCGACCTTCGAGCATGCGCGGCAGCACGGGCTTGATGATCCCGCCGAAGAGCAGGAGGCGCAGGAACCGCACCCGACGGACACTCATCCGCCGCGGCACCAGCGCCTCGCCGCACTCGGCGTGGCGCCGAGCGCGGCGCTCATGGAGGACGTGATGGCGCCGCCCGCGGAGACTGCGCTGTCGCGTGTCGTGTCCCTGTTCACCGATGCGTCAACCCTGTTCCGCGATCTCAGCGCCGAACTGATCGGGGATGCCCGCGAGGCGCATCGTGCGTATCGCGAATCGCTCGAAGCGGCGGCATCGGCGGTCGGTGACGAGGCGGTCGTGATCCGCGACAGTGGCGCGGCCGGGGGCTGGATCCTGCTCCCGATCGGGATCGTCGTCGGGGCGATGGCCGTCGGCATGAAGCTGCAGGAGGCAGGTGGTTCCGGAAGCGCCGATGTGATCGCCGGCATCATCGGCCTGTTCGCCGTGCTGCTGTTTGCGCCCGGACTGTGGCTGGTGCGCCGCGGCGCGCGGCCGTTCGTAACCGTGTCGCCGACCGCGATCACCCTCGACGGCGTCGATCGTCCGCTGGCGTGGAGCGATATCGAGGAGGTCGGCTACCACGTCGTCGGGCCGCCGTCGAAGACTCGCGGGCTGCGCTTCAGCGTCTTTCTGAGACCAGGGATTAGGCTTCCCGGTCGCGCACGTGGGCGATGGGCGCGGTTCAAGGTGAAGCAGCGCAAGATCGAAATACGCTCGATGCGCCTGCGCGAGTTTACCGCGCAGGACTTCGCCGACTTGATTCACCGCTACCGCGCCGCGGCCGAGGCGCGGGCCGTCCTCGAACAGGAAGGCTCCGCATCACCGGCTGTACTGGGCGCGGCGTCCCCCGATGCTCTGATCTTTCCAGTGGCCACCGGCGGCAACGGAGGCGGCCCGGTGAATCATTCACCTACAATCGTGTAAGTACGTACTTGCCACCAAACGTGCTGCGCTGCACAAGGGGCAGGCCTTTCAGGCATCCTCTCCTATAAAACTTCAGGCCATCCTCCGGGGTGGCCTTTTTTTGTGCGCCGCACGCGCGGTTGACCCGATGGGCAGCGGACCCACTCTCGTCACGCCGTTACTCACCGCGTTATCTCGCCTGTGCGGTGCTCCTGCTGGTCGGCATCCGGACGTCTGCCATTCGCCGCTTCGCAGGCACAATGTCGGTTTCGCGGCTCAAACGAATTGACACTAATGATAATCAATATCAATAACCCCGCAGGCAGCGGGGGGTCCCGCTTTTCCGATAAGGTGGGAGACAGACGTGAGCAGCAGATCCGATCGTGGTGCAGTAGTGCCGGCAAGCCTTGCCCTCTCGTGCGTGGGCATGCTGATCTCGGCAATGCCCGCCGCGGCCCAATCCACGTCCGCGACTCCCCCGGAGAGTGAAAGCGGACCCCAGCTTGGCGGAGTCACCGTCACCGACACCGCAATCGACGAGGGCAGCTACAAGGCCGACACAGCCGACTCCCCGAAGTTCACCGCGCCGCTCATCGACACGCCGCGCAGCGTCACCGTGATTCCGGCCCAGGTGATCCGCGACACCGCCTCGGCGTCGCTGACCGAGGCTTTGCGCACCGTCCCCGGCATCACGCTCGGCGCCGGCGAGGGCGGCAATCCGCTCGGCGACCGTCCGTTCATCCGCGGCTTCGACGCGCAGGCGAGCACCTATCTCGACGGGGTCCGTGACATCGGCGCGCAGAGCCGCGAAATCTTCGCGATCGAGCAGATCGAGGTGGTCAAGGGATCGAACAGTGCGCTCGGCGGCCGCGGCAGTGCCGGCGGCAGCCTCAATCTGGTCAGCAAGATGCCGACGGCGGACCGGTTCGCGGCGGCGAGCGGCAGCCTCGGCAATGCCGACTACAAGCGCGCGACGATCGACATCAACCAGCCGGTCGGCGAGAACATCGGCGTTCGCCTCAACGCGATGTGGCACGATCAGGACGTCGCCGGGCGCGACGCGATCTACCAGAAGCGCTGGGGGATCGCCCCGTCGTTCAAGCTCGGCCTCGAAGGTCCGACCGGCCTCACCGTCAGCTATTACCATCTCGAGACGGACGAGCTTCCCGATTCCGGCATCCCCTATTTGTACACGATTGCCAATGCGCCCGCTGGCGTGACCGAGACCGGGCCCGCGGAGGAATTCAGCACGATCGGCGGTCGCAGCGTGAAGGTGCCGCGCGGCGCCTTTTACGGCCTCGAGGCGCGTGATTTCCGCGACACCCGGGTCGACAATTTCACGCTGCGCTTCGAGCATGATTTCGGCAACGGAATCAGCATCCGCAACACCTCGCGCTGGGGCCGCAGCGAGCAGAATTACATCTGGACCCAGCCGGACGATTCGCAGGGCAATGTCTACGGCACCAACGCCGCGAGCCCGGCCACTGCGGGCGGCCAGGTCTGGCGCCGGATCAACACGCGCAACGGCGAAGCCGAAGGGATGATCAACCAGACCGATCTGTTCGGCACCTTCGACACCGGCGGCATCGGCCACAGCTTCGCAGCCTCGCTCGAATTCAGCTGGGAGAAGGCGTCCAACGGCAACTACGTCTCGAACGCTGCGACCGGGGCGGCGATCGCGACCGGATCGGCGATCACGCCGCGCTGCACCTCCGCTGCGATCGCGCGCTACAATTGCACCAGCATCGACAATCCGAACCCGTCCGACCCTTGGGTGAGCTACGCGAGCGACACCTCCACGACGCTGGCCGATATCGTCAAGAGCGCGCCGAAGACTCGCACCGTAAGCGAGGCGAAGACCATCGCCGTCTCGCTGTTCGACACGATCACGATCACCGATAGCCTGTTGATCAATCTCGGTGGTCGCTTCGACCAGGTCGAGACAAATGTGAGCCCGGGACTCGCCGCCACCTCCACCGCGAACCGCGCCTACTTCGTCCGCAAGGACGATCTGTGGACCTATCAGGCCGGTATCATCTTCAAGCCGGCGGAGAATGGCAGCATCTACGTCTCGACCGCGACCGCCTCGACGCCGCCGGGCTCCTTCTTAGCCCAGGGCACCGAAGGCAATGCGCTCAACACGACCGCACAGGAGCTCACCGATCTGCTGAAGGTCGAGAAGACCCAGTCCTACGAGATCGGCACCAAGTGGAGCCTGTTCGACGATTCGCTCGCCCTGACCCTGGCCGCCTTCCGCACCGACACCAAGAATGCCCGCACCGCCGTCGAGAACGGGGTCGTCGCCTATATCGGCGATCGCCGCATCGACGGCATCGAGTTCGGCTTCAACGGCAACATCACGCCGGAATGGAATGTGTTCGGCGGCTACACCTACATGGATTCGGAAATCCGAGACGGCGGCATCACCACCACGACCGTCAACAATGTCGCCTTTTTCGCGCCGTCGGTGAACACCGGCAAGCGCTTCCCCAACACGCCCAAGCACAGCCTCACCGCCTTCACCAATTACAAGGTCACGCCCGAATTCACGATTGGCGGCGGCGCGATCTACATGAGCAAGGTCTATGGCGGCTATTCGGACCTTCGCACGGTGCAGAACGGCGCCGTGGTGATCACCAAGGAGCTGGCGCGCAAGGTGCCCGGCTACACCCGCTTCGACGCCAACGCCTCCTACGCGCTGACCGACGCGCTTCAGGTCCAGCTCAACCTGCAGAACCTCACCAACAAGCGCTATTACGACCGCGCCTATTCGTCGCATTACGCCAACCAGGCGGCGGGACGCACCGCGATCCTGACCCTCAACGTCAAATATTGAGAACACGTGCCCGCCCGGCAGGCGGGCACGCCGGGAGTCGCAGCCGAGAACACCCTCCCTGGAAACGGGAGGATGTTGTGCAACATGCAGAAAGCCTCTTCTTTTTGCGAATGCGTCGCATTATGCACCCTCCGATGAGGATCACGGAAGAGGCGGGTGCATCGGCGTGAACGTACAGTCCGCAATCCTCATGCCCGAACGCGCATCTCCGCCTGAGGAGCGCTCGCCGGCGGTTCGGGCGAAACCCGCCCGCAGCCTCGACATCCGCGCCTGGGAGCGGGGCACCCCCTACGGCGCGGCGCGACAGGTGAACGTGCCGGCGGTGATCGCTTCCGGAGCGATCGTCTCCGCTTTCGTCGCGGCGTTGCTGACATTGAACGTGCTGCCGCAAGAGAGGAAGGTGCGCCGCCCGACCATCGTCGAGATGGTCACGCTCGACGTCCCGCCGCCCGCCGTGCCGGAGCCGCAGCCGATGCCCGATATCCCGCCGCCCGCAGAGACGCAGCCGCTTGCCGCGGCGCCGGTCGCCGCGCCCGCGGCGGCACCGGCGCTCCCGATCGCTGCGCCGTCGCCGCTTCCGGTGGCCGCGCCGATCGTCGCCACGGCTGCCCCCGTCCGGGTGGCCGCGCCGGTCGCTGCGCCTGTCCCGGCGCCGGCCGCACCGGCGCCGCGCAAGCCGGTCGACGACGGCAATCTCGGGGCGCGGATGGTCTCGGCGCCGCCGCCCAAATATCCGCTCGAATCGCGCCGCAAGCGCGAGCAGGGCACGGTGGTGCTCTCGGTCCTGCTCGGCACCGACGGGCGCGTCGAGTCGCTGTCGGTTGCTTCGAGCAGCGGCTTCGAACGGCTCGACAAGGCCGCCCTGAAGGCGGTGCGCGAATGGCGCTGGGCACCCCTGGTCCGCAACGGCGAGCCGGTGCAGGTGCGCGGCACGGTGCCGATCCCCTTCATCCTTCGCGGCTGACCGGCCGATGATGATCGCGATTCCCGGCGTGCTCGACGCCGCCCAACTCGCGCAGGCGCGGGCAATGCTCGATGCCGCACCCTGGGAAGACGGCAACGCCACGTCGGGCAGCCAGTCGGCGCTCGCCAAGCGCAACCAGCAGCTGCCGGAAGGCTCGGCCGCGGCGCGCGAGCTCGGCCAGATGGTTCTGGATGGCCTCGGCCGCTCGGCCTTGTTCATCTCGGCAGCGCTGCCGCTCAAGGTCTTTCCGCCGCTGTTCAACCGCTACGCAGGGGGCGGGCGGTTCGACACCCATGTGGACAATGCGATCCGCTACCAGCGGGGCAGCGATTTCCGGATCCGCAGCGATCTTTCGGCAACGCTCTTCCTCAGCGATCCGGCCGACTATGATGGCGGCGCGCTGGTCGTCGAGGACACTTACGGGACTCATGAGGTCAAGCTGCCGGCCGGCGACATGATCCTCTATCCGGCGTCCAGCCTGCACCATGTCACTTCGGTGACACGCGGTGCGCGAACCGCCTCCTTCTTCTGGATCCAGTCGATGGTCCGCGACGACGGCCAGCGCCGCACCCTGTTCGATCTCGACACCGCGGTCCAGGCGCTCGCGGGCGAGCTCGGCCAGGAGCATAAGGAGGTGATCCGCCTCACGGGCATCTACCACAATCTGCTGAGGCGCTGGGCGGAGGCCTGACAAGTCACACCCGACGGTCCTCTACCCTCCGTTCGGGCTGAGCTTCTCGACGCCCTCTCCTTGATCTTGCGGGAAGGAAATGGAGGCTTCGGCAGGCTCCGCCCGAACGCTATCCCGGGGACCCCGAGCTGATCACTCCGCCATTGCGGCCGCGGCCTTGCTCAGCAGTTCGACGTGGATCGGGCCGGCGCGTGCGATCAGCAAGGCGGCGACGCCCATGCGGTCGGCGAACGCCAGGCCTTCCTCCGGCCCCAGCACGGTGATCGCCGTCGCCAGGGCATCGGCCATCATGCAGCGCTCGTGGAGCACAGTGACCGAGGCGAGCTTGTTGTCGCTCGGCCGGCCGCTGCGCGGATCGAGCGTGTGGGCGTAGCGCGCACCATCTTCCTCGAAATAGCGCCGGTAATCGCCCGAGGTAGCGATCGACAGCCCGTGCAGCGCGACCCGTGTCGGCATCAGCGCCGAGGCCGGTGGCGCCTCGATGTCGACCCACCAGGGCAGCCCATCCGGCCGCAAACCCTTGCCGAGCAATTCGCCGCCGATCTCGACCAGGAAGGCGCGATGACCGGAGCTGTCCAGCAAGGCCGCGACCTCGTCGACCGCGAGGCCCTTGGCGATGCCCGAGAGATCGAGGCGAAGTCCGCCGGGCTGGCGCAGGCGCGAACCCAGCGCGTCCATCTCCAGGCGCTGCCAGCCGCTCCTCGCTTGCGCGGCTTCGATCGCCGTCGGAGCAGGGGCGGTCGCCGGTGCAGGTCCCGGGCCGAAGCCCCAGAGGTCGACGAGCGCGCCGATGGTCGGATCGAATGCGCCGCCGGTCTCGCGGGCCAGCGCGATGGCCGCAGCGACGACGTGGTAGAAGCGGCTCGGCACGCTCAGCCAGCGTCCCGCCGGCGCGTCGTTGAACGCCGACAATTGCGAAGCTGGATCCCAATGGCTGAGCTCGGCGGCGAAGCCGTCGAGCAGTCCCTGCACCTGCCGCGCGAGACCGGCAGGCGGCTCCGGAGCGGCGAGCAGGATCGACCAGCTCGTCCCCATCGTCTCGCCCGACATCGCGTGGATGCGGGCGCCGGGCTGCCGCATCAACGCGAGCAGGTCGACGCGTTCAGGGACGAGAACACGCGGCGCGCCGGCCGCAATCGAAAAGTCGCTTATGGCGTCATAACCTCGAGTGTCGTGACGTAATTGAAGCGCCGTCCGCTGGCATTTGCAATGCTGGACGTGCCGTCCTGATAGGTTGCGTTCAGCCAGTAGAGGCCGGCGGAGGGCCAGGGCACCGACACTTCGCCGGCGGCGTTGGTCTTGGCGACGATCTCGCCCTGGTCGTTGCGGTAGCGCTTTCCGTCCGGGATCAGCCGAACCTCCAGATTCGCGGCTGGCTTGCCCTCGACGAGGAAGCGGAAGCGGCCCGGCGCGTCGGCGACGAGGTCGGCGGGATGGGTGAGCGGGACCATTTCGAGGCCCTTGCCGGTCGGCTTGATCTCGGTCGGCTCACCCAGGGTGACGAACACTTCGTTGCGGCTCGCGCTTTGCGTCAGCTTGACGTCGGTGGCACCGGCGGGAAGCACGAAATCGGGACCTCCGGGAACGAACTTCCCGGTCATCCCGGGCCGTTGCGGCGGCGCTGCGCCGGTCGGTCCACCGGCTGGTCCACGCGCATTGGCCGCCGCAGCACCGGGTGCCCCGGCCGGCCGCATTCCGCCGGGGCCGCCCGGCGGACGTCCGCCGACGCGATAATCCTCGCCGCCCAGCTTGTAGCTGCCCTGGAGACCGGCATTCTCGACCGCGACGCGCCAGGTGCCGGGTTTTGTCAGGTGAAGATCGAAGGTCGAGCGGTAGCGGCCGGTGATACCGTTCTCGATCCTGGCCTCGCTGCCGTCGGGCGTGAACGCCTTGATCTGCTCGACGCGCAGCGGCTGATGATCGGCGACGAACACGTCGGTCGACGCTGCGGCATCGAACGACACCCAGCCGTCCTCGCCCGACACGGTCGCCGCGGAAGGCTTGATCCACAGATTGTGGGCGCCGGCCGGGGCGGCGGCGAGGAGCAAAGCGGCAACGAAGAGTCTCTTCACGGGCATGCCTTTCTTACGGGCGAATGGCGGCGGCGACGGCGCCGAGTTCGGACGATCCGGAGGCTGCGGCGCGGGCGCCCTTGCCGTTCCAGGTGAAGGGCAGGGTGACGACTTCGCGCCCGCCTTCTTCACGCGCCGCTTCGACGACGATCCGATAGGCGCCGGGCTGGAGCGCGCCGAGGTTGAAGCGGGCGCGCTGCGGGCCTGGCGCGCGGGTGGCGCCGCTGATCCCGTTGGCCGGCATCTTGAGGGTGCGGCCGCCCTTGCGCCACCAGGCGCGCAGGTCTCGCAGCCATTTCTGGCCGGCATCCTCGCGATTGTCGGCATCGTACCACACGGCCAGCGTCCGCGCCGAAACGCCGGTCGCCGGCTCGAGCCAGATCGCGACATAGGGCTTGTGATATTCCGCCACCTTCAACTGCGGAATGGCGATCGAGATTTCGGCGGTCGCGGCGGCGGCAGGCGCGGCCGCGCCGGTGGCCGCGAGGCCGGTGATCAGCGTTCGATGGGAGATCTTCACGGTCGGTTGTACCTAGTGGATGAACAGGATGGCGAGCAGGACGGGAACCAGCAGCCCGAAGCCGACGATCGGCCAGGTCGAGGGACGATGCTTGCTGTGGAGCTGCAGCAGGAACAGGCCGGTGATCGAGAAGACCAGGCAGGCGACGGCGAAGATGTCGATGAACCACGACCAGACCGGCCCGGTATTCCGTCCCTTGTGGAGGTCGTTGAGGTAAGCGATCCAGCCGCGATCGGTGGTTTCGTAGACCGCCTCGCCGGTCGCGCGATCGATGGTCAGCGTCGCATCGCCGCCGGGCCGGGGCAGCTCGAGGAAGATCTCGTCCGCCGACCATTCGGCGGGCGCGGCCGGAATAGCGGTGGAGAGAAGCGGCTTCAGCGCGGCCCGCACCGTGTCCGGGATCGGCGTTTTCTCACCCTCGGCCACCCTGGCGGAGGCAAGCGTTGCGGCGGTGGCCTGGTCGAGCGCGACGGTCTTCGTCGCCGTCACCGGCTCCGCGGAAATGTCGCCGGCATGGTTGAGGGTGATTCCGGTGATTGCGAACAGCAGCATGCCCATCAGGCAGGTGGCCGAGCTGATCCAGTGCCAGCGATGCAGCTGGCGAAGCCAGAAGCCGCGGCGGGACTTGGAGGAAGGCTTGGGTCGGATCGGGGTCGCCGCAGTCATTACGTTGTCGGCTAACCTAGCTGCTTTTGATAATCAATCGCAATTGTTGCGGCACGGGTGTGCAGTGGTCCGCTGTGGCGCATCGATGTGGGCCACGCCGACAACCCCCGAACGGACCTCTGGCTCATGAACCAAGCTTGAGTGCGCATTTGAAGCGCCCCGCTCAATAGTCCACGTAATAATCCTTCGGGAACGGCGCACCCGCAAACGCCCTCCGCGACGTCCAGTCGAGCGGGGCCGCGGTCCAGTAGCTGTCGCGCGCGGGCAAGCCGAGGGCGAGCAGGCTTTCCGAGACGATATACATGCTGCCGGCATTCGAATACCAGTCGCCGAGATGCGGCTGGTGGCCGGTGAACCCGATGCTGAGATAGCCCTTGCCGTCGAAATTGGACGGAAAGCGGAACACCGCGCGCTGCGCCGCCACGGTTGCCGCGCGCGCCTGGCCTTCGGGAAGCGACTTGGGCAATTTTTTGCGCCAGGCGAGCAGGCCGAGCGGCTGGAAGGCGGCGGTGCGATAGGTGAGCGAGCGCCCGATCGGCGCGTAGCTGCCGTCCGGGGCGATCATCCGCTCGAGATGCTCGCCGTAACGCTGCATCCGCTTGGTCGCCTGTTCGAGCAGATCGGCGGCGGGGAGGCTGTTGAACTTCGCGCCGGTCGCGACCAGCACTTCCAGGATCTCGACCAGCATCGGGTGGATCACATAGGATCCGTAGAAATCATAGTGGAAGCGCGGACCGTCGGCATACCAGCCGTCGCCGACATACCATTCGTTGATCTTGCGGATGGCGAGATCGATCCGCACCGGGTCCCATTGCTCGCCGATCGACAGCAGGAAGGCCTCGTTCATCGCCGCGAACAGCAACCAATTGGTATAAGGCGGCGAGAAGCGGCGCAGCCCCTTGATCTCGGCGATCACGCGCTGCTTGGTCGCGGCGTCGAGCGGCTCCCACAAAGCCTTCGGCGCCCGCAGGAAGGCGTTGGTGAAGTAGGCCGAGTCGACCAGCGCCTGCGGCTCGACCTTCCACAAGAGGTAGTCCGGGCTTGCCGGATCGACCGAATGCGCATAGCTCGCCACCGCCTGCTGCCGAAGCCGCGCGCGCACGCCGTCTTCGGGCCCGCCGTCGTCGGGCAGCGCGAGCCACGGCGCAATGCCCGAGATCAGCCGCCCGAAACATTCCAGATAGGCGACCTTGGCGTTGCGCCCGTCCCAGCTTGGGCTGAGCTCGGGCATGAACGCCGCGTGGAGCCGGCCCTCCGACATAGGCCCGAGCACCGGTGCCGACATCTTCGAGAGAAGGTCCACCATGTAGCGCCGGTCGGCAGCGCCGTCCGGCAGCCTGTCCCCGTTTTTGCAAGGAGTGGACCGCGCCGCGACGGCAGGCGTCGAGACGAGCGCGCCGGCACCAAGGGCGCCGGCACCGAGCGCAGAAGCGAGGAAATTGCGTCGTTCCATGCGGTCGCTCCTGGAGGTTGGGGTCAGCGTGTCGGGGCTGGGGGCGGCGTGAAGGTCACCGGCTCCGCCGCGACATAGGCGTCCCACGCCGCCCGGGTGCGGAAGCCGCCTTGGCCGAGGTCCCAGGCGGAGCCGGAATAATAGACGAACGGCTTGCCCGGCGTGACCTTGAGCAGGACCATGTAATTGTCGGCGTCGTTGCGGATTTCGGCGATCATGGCAGGATCGACCCGCACGGCGATCGCCATCCGGCCGTGGCGCGGGTCGGCAGGTCCCCAGAAGGAGAGGAGGCCGCGCGCGCGATCGACGGTGAGGTCGCCACCGTCGCCGGTCGCGCGCTTGCCGATGCCGATGCCGACGACCAGCGGTCCTGGTTTGTCGGAGCGCAGCGTCGAGACCATGCGGGTGAAATGGGTGCCGAGCGGCAACGTGAAGCGGCGCGTCTCCCAGACGCGGCGATCGACGTCGACCGGCCAGGGCGCGTAATCGACTTCGAAGTCGGCGGCGCCGGGACCGTTGCTGAGGATCCGGTGGGCGCGATAATTGCGCGAGGTCCACAATTTGTTGTCGTGCCAGATGCCGAGGCCGCCGGCCCCCCGGCCTGCGCCGACATTGTAGAAATCCAGTCCCTCGCCGTGATAGGCATGCTGGTCGCCGCTGCGCAGCTGGCGGTCCATGAACGGCCAGGCGACGTTCTTGCCCCAGCTGTCGACGCCCGATCCCGACGGCGGCTCGGCGGCTTCCAGCGCGTGGCCGTAGATGCGATGGGCGGTGCGATCATTCTCCCACATCAGATCGTCGTAGCGATAATCGGCGATCATCACGCTTGCGCGCGGCGTCCGGCTCGGCGGCGGCGGCAGCGGCTTTTCCACCGCAGGAAGCCGGGCAGACGAACCCTCCTGCGCGAGTGCCATTCCGGCCACGAGCAACGGCAGCGCGGCCAGCGCGAAGCGGCGGGCGGCCATCATTGCATGTCCGCCTGCACGACGCGAACCACGCGATCGGCGTTGGTTCCGGGGCCGGCGAATGGCGACAGCGTGAATCCGAAGCTGCGCGGCGCCACCGGAATGCGATAGGAAGGCAGCGGCCGCCCGCCCGCGTCCCAGCTATTGTCGCCGCCTAGTCCGGCCTGCACCGCATCGATCATCAGCGAAACCTCCTCGCGGGGCACGATGTCGGAGCTGCGCCGCGTGCCCGGCGGACGGCGCGAAAGATCGTCATAGGGAAAGGCGAGCGCGTTCATCGACAGCGGTGCATCGCCGACGATGCGCAGCCCGCCGGCGTCCGCCTCGGACACTTCCATCCAGCGCACGTCGACCTTGTTGCCGGTTTCCTGCGGCCGCATGTAATCGTGGTGCTGGTCGGCGATCCGCCCGCCCCACAGCCCGATAGGGGCACCGCTCTTACGGTCCTGATAGCTTTCGTGCGGCCCCCGCCCGTACCAGGCAATCGTGTCGATGCGCTGCGGCATCGTGTAGGCGAATCCGATGCGCAGCGGATCGGGCAGATCGGCCTTGAGCGGCGTGAAATCGCCGGTCACCGCCACCGATCCGTCTCCGGCCATGCGATAGCGCGCGACCATGGTCGCGGCCCCGTTTCCGACCGAATAGCGGATCGTCACCGCGGCATCGCCGTTGGCCAGGCGTTCCGGGGCGACGGATTCGACCTTGCGCCCGGCGCTGGCGCTCCTCCAGACGCCGTGGGTCTTTTCGACACCCGTGCCGATGTCGTTGTCGATCAGCGCGCGGTAGAAATTGGGCGCGCCGCCCTGGAGCAGCGTCTGTCCGTTGGCGGAATAGGATTTCACCAGGCCGCTCCTGCGATCGATCACCAGTTCGGCGGCACCGGCGGCGAGGCGGATCTCGGCTGTCTTCGTGTCCATCGCGATCGTGCCCAGGGGACGGGTTGCGGCGACCGGCTCGGTGCCCAGCGCGAACTGTTCCCACCCGACGATCGCGCCCGCATCGACGGCAGGGATCGTTCCCGCCTTGGCGCGGGCGGTGACGGTCAGCACATATTCGCGGCCGGGCCGACGTTGATAAGCTGGGAGGGCGAGCGCGACGCTCTCGCGCGTGCGCGCGGCCGTGGCGAGCGCGGGCAGTTTGCCGTCGGCGACTCCGACGCCGTTTTCGAGCAGGGTGTAGCTGAAGTCGAAACCTGACAGATCCAGGAAGTCGTGGCGATTGATCACGGTCAGCCGTCCCGCTGCCGGGTCGAAGCCCTCGAACTGGATCGGCGCATAGACTTTGCGCACCTCGAACAGCTGCGGATTGGGGGTGCGATCGGGCTGCATCAGCCCGTCGCCGAACTCGATGTCGCCGCCCGGATTGGGTCCATATTCGCCGCCAGTGCCCCAGTAGCGGCGGCCATCCGCGGTCGTGCGGTACATCGACTGATCGACCCAGTCCCAGATGAAGCCGCCCTGCAGCTTGTCCGGATGGGCGTAGATCGCGTCCCAATACTCCTTGAGGTTGCCGCCCGAATTGCCCTGCATATGGGCATATTCGCACTGGATCATCGGCTGGGCGAACGACCAATTCTCGGCATAATCCGCCATCCGCGCCGCGCTGTCGTACATCGGCGCGTAGATGTCGGCATAATCGTTGGGGCGATGATCGGGGATACCGGGCCAGGTCCCCCAGCCGAGATAGGAGAGCAGGCGTCCCGGGTCGCGCGCCTTGACCGCCGCGGCCGCCTTGTTGAACGCGGGGCCGATCCCGGCCTCGTTGCCGAGCGACCAGAACAGGATCGACGGGTGGTTCTTGTCGCGCTCCACCATGTTGACGACCCGCGAGAGGTGCGCGGCGTCCCAGGCCGGATCGAAGCCCAGTTGATAGACCGCGCGCTGCTCCGGATGCTTGTTCGCGAAATCCATGTAGCCGTGCGATTCGATGTTCGCCTCGTCCATCACGTACAGGCCGTAGCGGTCGGCGAGTTCGTAGAGCCGCGGATCGTTCGGATAATGCGAGGTGCGGAGCGCGTTGATGTTGGCGCGCTTCATCAACTGGATGTCGCGCTCCATCGATTCCAGCGAGATGACGTGGAAGGTCTCGGGATCATGCTCGTGGCGATTGACGCCGCGGATGGTGATCGGGCGGCCGTTCACCGTCACCAGCCCGTTCTTCATGGCGACGGTGCGGAAGCCGATGCGGCTGTAGGTCGATTGGACGATCTTCCCGCCCGCATCGCTGAGCTCGATCAGCAGCATGTAGAGATTGGGGGTCTCCGCGGACCACGGCCGCACGTCGGCGATGGTGCCCGCGAGCGTGATCGTGCGCTCGACGGTTCCCGCGGGCACCGTCTTGTTCACCGTCAGGATCTGCCGATCGCCGTCGAGCAGGATGGCGCGTGCCGTCGTCGCCTCGCGCGCCGGCGTGACCGCAAGATCGACGCTGAGCCGTCCGTTCTTGTAGGCCTCGTCGAGCCCGGCATGAACGAAGAAGTCGCGGATCCGGGTCCTGGGCGCCGCCATCAGGAAGACTTCGCGCTCGATGCCGGAGACGCGCCAGAAATCCTGGTCCTCCAGGTAGGATCCGTCCGACCAGCGATAGACCTGGATGGCGATGGTGTTGCGGCCGGGACGGACGAGACGGGTGACGTCGAATTCCGACGGCAGCTTGGAATCCTCGGAATAGCCGACGCGGGTCCCGTTGACCCAGACGTAATAAGCCGATCCGGCGGCACCGATGTGAAGGATGATGTCCTCGCCGGACCAGCTTTGGGGGATGTCGACATCGCGGCGATAGGAGCCGACCGGATTGGCATCGTGCGGGATCAGCGGCCGGTTGGCCGGGAACGGGTAGGTGATATTGTTGTAGCGCGGCTGGTCATAGCCTTCCGCCTGCCAGTTCGCCGGCACCTTGATCTGCTTCCAGCCGGACACGTCGTAGCCCGGCGTCTCGAAACCGGCGGGCAGCCGATCGGCGTCCATCGACAGCGAGAAATGCCAAAGGCCGCTCAGCGGCAGGAAGCGATCGGACCGGGTGCGGTGACCGGCGATCGCCTTTTCGCGGCTTTCGAACGGAAAACCGGTCGCCCGCGCCGGCGCCTTGCCGATCGCGAACACCGCCGGATTCTCCCAATCGGGGCGATCCGGCGAGACCTGCGGCTGGATGGGGAGGGCAGGGGGCGCGGCCCCGGCTGTGCCGGACAGCGCGGCTGCCGAGGCGAGAAAGGCGGTCGCCAACCGGGCAGACATAGGCTTCGACCCCCCCCTCTTCCCGGCCGCGCGGTGAATCGACGTGCCCGGCCTTTGGTGATATGCCACGCTATCTTGGGGAGATTCATATGACAAGTCGGCTTGCGGCACGGAAGGCATCCGGCGAAAGCGGCGAGGGCGAAATCGGCCCCCGGACCTCGTCGATGACCGACGATCTGTTCGCGAAGTTCGAGGCCCAGGTCCGGTCCGGCGCGCTGGCCCCCGGATCGCGCCTGCCGACGCAGAAGGAGATTGCACTCGCCGAGAATGTCAGCCGCACGGTGGTGCGCGAGGCCTTCGCCCGGCTGGCGGCGCAAGGTCTCACCGTCTCTCGCCAGGGATCGGGCGTGTTCGTCGCCGACACGGCCGAGTATCGCGCCTTCCAGATCACCCGCGACGAGCTCAACGAACTCGCCGACGTGATCAAGCTCCTGGAGATGCGGCTTGCGGTGGAGACCGAAATGGCGGGCCTTGCCGCCTCCCGTCGGACGACCGCGGATATCGGCGCGATCCAGGAGGCACTGCAGGACATGGTCGACGCGATCGACGATCCCGTCGCCGCCGCCAAGGCGGACGCCGCCTTCCACCTCGCCATCGCCCGCGCGACCCAGAATGATTATTATGTCCGCCTCGTCGATTTCCTCGGCCTCCGGCTGGTGCCGCCGCGCAATCTCTATCTGCGCGATCAGCCGCGCGAGGCCCATGATGCCTATGTCGCCCGCGTGCTCGGCGAGCACGAGGCGATCGTCGACGCGATCGTGCGCATGGATCCGGCGCGCGCCCGGGAAGCGGCGCGGCACCATATGCAGGAGAGCCTGAGCCGCCACTCGATGCTGAGCGCGAGCGCCCGTGTTCGGGATCGCACGGCGGAGAGTTGACCGCACGCAGCGCTTGTATGATAACTCCGGGCGACGTCATAAAGGCGCGTAGGAGGAGAGGGTATGGTGAAGCGCAACATCGGTCGATCAAAAGCACTCGGCGCTCTCACCGCCTTGCTGGTGCTTGCCGGAGCGGCCGGCGTAGCAGCGGAGCCCGTTTCGGCCCAGCTCCCCACAGCGCCTGCACAAACGAGCCCGCGTGCGGCGATCGAGGTCGCTACCCGCCTCGCAGATTGGCAGCTTCAGCGCATGCGCGACACCGATCATGTCGCCCGCGCCACCACCGAGACGCGTAACCCGCGCGCCTGGGAACAGGCCGCTTTCTGGATCGGCATGACCGCGCTCGCCGACGCTGGCGCGCCGCCGCGGATCCGTGATGCGATCGTCGCGATGGGCCGCGACAACCAGTGGCTGCCGGCCGCGCGGCCCTATCATGCCGACGATCTGGCGATCACCGATTCCTATCTTTGGGCCTCCCGGCATGGCGCGGGCGCCGCCGCGGTGGCCCCGACCCGCAAGGCGTTCGACTACATCCTCGCCAACCCGCCCCGCGTCAGCCTCGCCTGGTATCTGCCACCGTCCGGTTACAACGACACCGAATGCCTGAAGCGCTGGTGCTGGTGCGACGCCTTGTTCATGGCGCCTCCGCCGATGATCGCGCTCTCGAAGCTGACCGGAGACCGGCGCTACCGCGATTTCGCGATGAAGGAATATTGGGCGACCACCGACTTCCTGTTCGATCCGGCCGAGCATCTTTATTATCGCGACAGCCGCTTCTTCGACCGGCGCGGCGACGACGGCCGCAAATTGTTCTGGAGCCGCGGCAATGGCTGGGTGTTCGCAAGCATGCCGCGGATCATTCCCTTGCTCGAGAAGGGCAGCGCCGACCGCAAGCGCATGGAGGCGCTGTTCGTCGAAATGGCAGGCCGGCTGAAGCAGCTTCAGAAAGCCGACGGCTATTGGGCGCCGTCGCTGCTCTCCCCCGAAGGCTCGCCGCCGGAATCCTCGGGCACCGGCTTCTTCACCTACGGCGTCGCCTGGGGCATCAAGGCGGGCCTGCTCGATCGCCGCGACTATGGGCCCGTCGCTCGCCGGGGCTGGGAGGCGCTGGTGCGGTCGATCCAGCCCGACGGGCGCCTCGGCTGGGTCCAGCAGGTCAGCGACCGGCCGGAGAAGGTCGAGCCGAGCGACACCCAATATTATGGCGTCGGTGCCTTCCTGCTCGCCGCCACCGCGATCGCCGCGCTCTGATCCTTTCGCGCCGCCCCGCTTCCGGGGCGGCGGCTACGGAGGCCTGCTTGTTCCAGAAGACCTATTACGCCGCGCACCCCGACATGATGGACGGCGCGAGCAACGACGAGCTGCGCGATCGGCATGTCGTCTCGGGCATGTTCCGCGTCGGCGAGATCGTGCTGAGCTATTCGCACGGCGAGCGCTTCATCATCGGCGGTGCGGTCCCCGCGACGAGCCCTCTGCTGCTGCCTCGCCTCAGCGAGCCGGAGAGCCTTGCCGGCCAGCCCTTGCTGGCGCGCCGCGAGCTCAGCGCCGTCAATATCGGCGCAGCGGCCGGGGCGGTGACGGTCGACGGGACCCGTTTCGAGATCGCGCCGCGCGAGACGATGTACGTGCCGATGGGCTCGGCCGATGTCGCGTTCGAAGGCGAGGGCGCGCGTTTCTATCTGTTGAGCGTGCCCGCGCATCGGCCGTTTCCGCTGCGCAAGCTTGCGCTCGGCGACGCCAGGGTGATGGAGCGCGGCAGCCTCGAAACCTCGAACGCACGCCGGATCCACCAGTTGATCCTCCCACATACCTGCGAGAGCGCCTCTTTGTGCCTCGGGCTCACCACGCTCGAGCCCGGGAGCGTCTGGAACACGATGCCGCCGCACGTCCATGAGCGCAGATCGGAAGTGTATCTCTATTTCGATCTCGCGGAAGACGACCGCATCTTCCACTATATGGGGCGGCCCGATGCGCTGCGGCACATCGTCATGGAGAATGAGGAAGCGGTCATTTCCCCGCCCTGGTCCGTGCACATGGGATCGGGCACTCGGGCCTATTCCTTCATCTGGGCAATGGCCGGCGAGAATCTCGATTACGAGGATATGAACGTCTTCGACGTCTGCCAGCTATGTTGATGCCGGTCAATGATCTTGTCGTATAAGTTGCTGTTCCTGCGGATGAACCGCAATCCGGAACGCGCTTCGCATTTGCGCGGCCCACCTCGCAAATAGCGGGAAAGTGAAGCCTGGAGCCAGCGCTGAAAAGTCATCATACAAATTATTGCCACATCCCGGAATGACTGATACAAGCGGGTCCAAGAAGTCTTAAGACTCGCATTCCAGGGAGAGATTGGCATGATGTTTTCGAACATGACGGCTGTCGTGCGCGTGCTCGCCGCCGCCGGACTTTCGCTCAGCGCCGCCGGCCAGGCCTTGGCGCAGACGTCACCGCCCGAGGCGAGCGATGCCTCGCCGTCCCTGCAGGGCGATCAGCTCGCCGAAGAGGGGAGCAGCAGCGACGAAGGCGAGATCATCGTCACCGCCCAGAAGCGCGAGGAGCGGGTGCAGGACATTCCGCTCGCCGTGCAGGTGGTCAGCGGCGAAGCGCTCGAGGCGCAGGGCATTCGCGAATTCTCCGAGCTGACCCGGGCCGCTCCGTCCTTGCTGATCCGGCCCGCCGAACACCCGGTCAATGCCTCGGTGTCGATCCGCGGCATCGGCACCTTCGCCTTTTCACCGAGCGTCGAGCCGAGCGTCGCCGTGCAGATCGACGACGTCCCGGTCCAGTTCCTCGCCCGCGCCTTCGCCGATCTTTCGGACATCGAGCGGATCGAAGTTCTGCGCGGGCCGCAGAGCACGCTCTACGGGCGTTCGGCCTCGGCCGGCCTGCTCAACATCGTCACCCAGGGACCGAGCGCCGATTTCGAAGCGCGGATCGGCGGTCTCGTCACCACCGACGACGAATATGGCGTCAACCTTGCCGTGTCCGGCCCAATCACCCCGCGGCTCGGCCTTCGGGTGAGTGCCAATTACGACACGTTCCAAGGCAATGTCCGCAATCTTTTCAACGGCGACACGATCAACGGCCGCGAAATCCTCTCGACCCGCGCCAAGCTGGTCTGGGATCCGACCGACACGCTCAATTTTGTCGCGCAGATCGGCTATATCGATGGCCATACGACGATCGGCCGCCCGTTCATCCGGGTGTCGCCCGCAGCCCGGCTGCGCGGGGTCGCCGCCTACACGCCGGCGGTGTTCGCGCCCGGCGTCACCTTCACCGAGGACAATCGGGAGGTCGTCAACAACGTCACCTCCGGCACGGATTACAGCGATTTCAGCCAGTCGCTGCGCGCCTCGCTCGATCTCGGCTTCGCGTCGATCGTCTCGATCACCGCCTGGGATCAGTTCAAGCAGTTCGACATTCTCGATCAGGATGAATCGGCGATCGCCGCGCTCGACAACCGCCAGTTCGGCACGTTCGACACCCATGCATTCTCGCAGGAATTTAGGCTGGTGTCGCCCGGGGCGCAGCGGCTGCGCTACACGCTCGGGCTCTTCTATTCGAACCTCAACCTCACCCGCGATTTCACCCGCGGCCCGTTCTTCTCGCTCGCGCGCTGGTATGCGACCAACGGCACCAAGCAATATGCCGGCTTTGGGCAGGCCGAGTTCGACGTGCTCGACGGCACTACGCTGATCGGCGGCGTCCGGGTCGGCAAGGGCAAGATCGATTACACCTTCCTCGACATCGCCAATGCCAATGCCTTCTTCTCCGGCCAGGACTCGGAGCGCTACGAAACCTACAAGGCCGGCATCCAGCAGCGTCTCGCCCCCGACGTGATGGCCTTCTTCACCTATGCCACCGGCCACAAGGGCCAGGCCTATGACATCGGCACCGGCTTCAACCTCGTCCGCCAGAATACCGGGCCGGTGCAGCCGGAAACGTCCGAGGATTGGCAGCTCGGCCTCAAGACGCAATTCCTCGATCGGCGGGTGACGCTCAACGTCACCCTGTTCAACACCGATTTCGACAATTTCCAGGCCCAGGGCATCGAGACGCTGGCGGACGGAACGATCAACTTTCGTCTCGCCAATGTCGGCGCGCTGCGGACCCGCGGCGTAGAGGTCGAAGGCGGCATCCGGCTCGGCAACGACTTCGATCTGTCGGGCGGCGTCAGCTACACCGATGCGAAGATCAGATCCTTCCCGCTCGCCCAATGCTATCCAGGCCAGACCGCGGCCCAGGGCTGCACCGGCAGCCCGGCCCGACAGGATCTCGCCGGCTTCCGTCCTGCCCAGGCGCCGGAATGGAAGCTGTCGTTCAACGCCAGCTACACGCCGCCGATCACCGACACGCTCGATGCCCTGGTGCAGGCCGCCTACAATTATCAGAGCACGTTCAATTTCGGCATCAACAACGATCCCGAGACCGTCCAGAAAGGCTACGGCATCCTCAATCTCTCGGCCGGCGTGGGCGGCAACGATCGCCGCTGGGAACTGGTCGCCTTCGTCAACAACGTCTTCGACAAGCAATATTTCTTCAACGTCAACAACAGCCGCGGCAACCAGGGCAACGCCCAGGCCATCCAGAGCAACCTGCCGCGCGACTTCCGCCGCTATGGCGGGCTGAGGGCGACGTTCAACTTCTGAGCGGACGTTCGAAGGTCGCGCACGGGATCGCGCCGCCTGACATTCTTTCGCTCCCCTGCGGGTTCGTTCACACATTTCCCCCGGTTCGAGGCTAGTCCTGGCGGCTAGGGTGGCGAATCAGGGCAGGGGTGGCGAATGCAGCTTGAAGACGGACGAACACAGGGAACGCCCGACGACGGGATCGCGCATGCAATCAGCCGGATCAATGCGCAGCTGGATCTGCTGAGCGCCCGCTTTGTCGGGCGACGCGCGCTTCTCGAACTGATCATGCTCGGCCTCATCGCGCGCGAGCATGTGCTGCTCGTCGGGCCGCCGGGAACCGGCAAATCCGCTGCGGTCCAGTCGATCGCGACCGCCATCGATGCGAGCTTCTTCGAATATCTGATCGGCCGGTTCACCGAACCGTCCGAACTCTTCGGAGCGCTGGACCTCGATGCTCTGAAAGACGGGCAGATCAGGCCCGTGACCAGCAACATGCTTCCAGAGGCTGAAATTGCTTTCCTGGACGAGATCTTCCTCGGGTCGACGGCAATCTTGAATTCCCTGCTGAAGATCTTGAACGAGCGAACCTATCGGCGCGGTCAGTACAGCGTGAAAACCCCTTTGCTTTCGTGCGTCGCCGCATCGAATGCGATGCCGGAGGATCCGCTGCTCGCCGCCTTCGCCGACCGCTTCCTCGTCACGATGTTCGTCGATCCGGTGGGGGAGAACGAGCTCCCCGATCTCCTGAAGACCGGCTGGCGCGAGACCGGTGCCGGTGCTGTTCCGATCGCGCCGCTTCCCAAATCGCTGTTCGCCAGCCTTCATGCAGCGGCGGTTGCGATCGACATGGACGAGGTCACCGAAGCCTATGCGCATATCGTGCGGAAGGTCAGGCTGATCGGCGTCGTCCTGTCGGACCGCAAATTGGTGAAGGGGCAAACCTTGATCGCCGCCGCGGCGCTGCTGCGCGGCAGCCGGGTCGCTGGACCGGAAGATCTGTGGCCGGTAACCTACCTGGTCCAGTCCAGGTCTCAGCAGGAGGAGGTGCGCGAATTGCTCCACGTCGAGCTTCAGCACAGCCGCAATCCAGTGCTTTCGAACAGCGTCGCTGACGCGACTTACGGCCCCACTGCGCATGCCGCGGCTTTGGCGGAACAGGCGGCCTTGCTGCTTGAATCCCGACCTGCGCTGCCAACCGATCCGTTGCACGAACGTTGGCTGGTGCGGCTGGAAACGATGCAGACCCGGATCGACGCCGCGTTCGATCGGACATCGCTTCCGCAGCAATTGCGGCCGGTCCACGCCAGCATTGAAAGCCTGCTTGCGCGCCATGGCCCCGCTGCGGCCGGTGCGGCCGCCGAAGACGGACCTCGCGAGCCGGCCTGATGCACTGGTGCCGCATCGATCCTGTCCAAGAGGTTGGGGCATTGCTCGCGACCGGCAGCGACGCACGCGCTCGCGTCGCCGCGTGCTTCGCCGAGAAGTCGGCCTTGTTTCACGCCCTTCCGGTCGGACATGGTGAAGATTGGGTAGCGATCTTTGCAGCGCCGCTTGAAGGTGAGCGCGACCCCGTGCTTCCGCGACTGGCCGGATCGATCCCGCTTTACCGGGTGGTCAGCGGCTGGTGGTTCCCCGTCGGAACCCGCTTGGACGTGCCGGACCACGCGCGCGCCGCCATACTCGCGGAGCTCCTCGACCGCCATGACTTCGGCCTTCCTGCTATCGTAATCCCGAGAATGGGATTGGATGGCCGCGGTCGCGAAGCAGACATCTATTGTTGCGGGAATCCGGTGCCGTTTTCTGATTCCGAGCTCGCGGCACCGGAGGATCGGGCATGAGCCGCCATCCGGATGCGGACGTCACGGCCGATCGGATACCTGCCGCTTACGCACCGTTTCAGCCCGTGCTGGAGCGGCTTTCGGAACCGCTCCGGCGCCTTCTCAACGGCCAGCTGGAGCAGTTCGAGCATCTCTTCCCGACGCTTACGGCTGCTCGGTCGGCTCCGCAGGGAAAGTTCGAAGGGCTTGGCGGCCTTACCCCTCGCGGCGAGGTGTCGCACATCCTGCAAAGCGAATTGCTGCTGCGGACCGAGGCACCCCTCGAGTTCCTGCGCCGGCTTGCCGAGTCGGAGACCCTCTTCCTCGAGAGGCAGTTTACCGATCGCGGTGCGCAATGGGTTTACCGTGTCGCCCTCTCGATCGGCCCGGCTATTCTCGGACACGGTCGCATCGTCGCCCTTGCGGCACTGTTCTTCGTCGCCCGGGTGGCGCGTGAGCGTGGCGCCGAATTCCACTGGTGCATCCTGCCACGGGCGGATGGGCCGTTGTGGTTCGACGAGCTGTCAGTCGGCACGGTCAAACGCTTTCTGCGCGCGGTAAGCTATCAGGAGGCCGACGCCGGGGCGCTGCAGCAAGCCCATGACGTCTGGTGCCAGCTGGAGCCGCACGCCCTTGAGAAGCGGCGGATCGAGACCGTCGATTGGGTGATAGGTGCCGAACAGCGCCACCGCACTGGGCGCAGCAGGTCCGCTTCGGCGGTTGGCGCCACAGCCAACGCATTTTCCTTTCTGCTGCTGCCACCAATCCCTGGAGCGCCCCGATCCGTGCAGATCGCCGTTCGTCGCGGCGCTCGGGAACAGGCACGAGCGGTGATCCTCTTTCCAGACGACCGAATGTGCGTCTCGGCGCTCGAAAACCCGTTTGCCTCGCATGTCCCCGGACATGCGGCAGGCCGGGAGGTCACGCCTGTCCCGCCGCTTGACGGCTGGGAACCGCGATATCTTGTGGTTTCGGGTAAGTTGCGGCTGGTCCGGCTGCAGGACGGACTTCTGATCCTGGAGTGGGAACGCAAGGCGGGGATCGTCCGAAGCTACTTCATGCCCGTGGAGCCGGCCTGCGACCTTGTCGGCGTGCGGGTGAATGAGGGCCTGCTCTCGACCGTGGTTCGTACCGGGCGAGCAGAATCCGACCGGCTGAGCCTTCGCAGATATCAGATGTTCGCACAGCAAGATCCTGCATGTATCAGCGCGCGTTCGAAGGAGGTGCCGACCGCGCAGCTCTTCCGCAACCGAAATTCGTTCACGATCCCCCCGCTGAGCATCGACCAGGCCGCCGAATTCTACGCAGTGTCGGGACAGGCTTACCGGCTCGGCTTCTCGGCGGGCACCAAGGAGCTCGATTTCTCGCCGCTCTACAATGCCCCGAAGACATTGCTTGCTACCATGCTCTATCGTGTGATCGCGGATCGGGCAGGTGGGAGAACGGTCCTGCGCGTGATCAAGAACTGGCAGTCGGTAGTCGACGAATTCCCGCTGCCCGAGGATCATGATCTGCCCGATCAGCTTCATGGACTTGTCTACACGCGGGGCGATCGAAGCCTCGCCTACAGCGTCAAGGGCGGCACATGGAACGTCCCGAGCGGAGGCGCGACGGGTGCGGGACCTGTGAGAACGCTCACGGTCGGCCCGCATGAGGTCGTGCTTTCCGCAAAGCAGAAGGATGAGGGGATCTGGGCCCGCTTGTGGTCGGATGCGCGCCACGGCGGTGATGGCACAGTTCGCTCGATCCGGCAGGTCGATGGAACGACCAGCTTGCGCAACGGATCGCTGAAACTCGGCAGCGACGCCCCGTCGGTCGTCAAGATCGAGGCGGCCGACGACGGCCTCTGGGCGCTCACGGTCGACGATGACGGCGTGCCTGCCGAGTTGCTACGCTATCATCAGAACAAGCGCGAGGCGAAATACCAGTGCACCCGCTTCGCGCTCGCGGACCTGCGCGCAACCGCAATTCTGATCGACCCGGAGGCGAGTGATGCCTGATCAGAGCTACGCGGCACGCCGCGCGGAACAGCTTGTCAACCGCGCGTTCCCCGATCATCCGACCCTTCCACCGACACTTGCGTGCGACGGAGTCGCGTTCGTGATCGACGCGGGCGAGCCCGCTCCAGACCTTCGTCCGCTACGCGATCGCGTCTTCCAGATCCGCAGAGGGCCGCTTACGACGCTCGGGAAGGGCCCTGATCTCGTCCTGGTGACGTTTACCTGCCCGACACATCTCGACCCAGGGTGTCTAGCGCGCGCCCTGCCGCTCGCCGGGTCTTCAGCGGGAACCCTGCGCAGCTTCGCCGAAGCCGGTACGTGGGCCGACGATCGCGATCGTGCCCGGCCGGGCCATGTCCATCGGCGGGTCGAGCTGTGGTGGGGCGGATCGCGGCATCTTATCGCGGTCGAGGCGCTGCCTGCCATCTCGATTGCGACTCTCTGGGACATGCCGAGCGTGACGGTGCACCGCCCGGTCACCCGCATCGTCGGGGTGTCACCGGGCCGGCGAACCAGCCGATCGGGGATGCCGATCGGCGAACATCGCACGGGTCCGTCTCGAGTCTCGCACGCACGAATACCACTCGCGCATGGCGGGAAGGACGTCGTCGCCGAGATGGACGCCTACCTCGAGGATCTGCAGACCCGTACCAGATTATCGTCGATCCTCCGCCAGGTTGGCGCGCGGCTGCGTGGTGCCATGCCTTCGGAGCAGGCCCGGCAAGAGCCGGGTATCCTGCAGAATCTCGCCGGCTGGCTTCGTTGGCACAGTCCGTTCGGCAATTCGATTCAGCGGCAGTTCGGCGAGCGCGTGTCTCACGTCGACCGACTGATTGCGAGCGGCAATATCGACGCGGCGCTAAAGCTCGCGCTCAGGCTCGGCGCGCAAAAGGCCGGAGCGAAACCGCCGTCCCGGTTTCCGGCCCAGCTGCCCCGGGCACGCGCGACGCTCGACTTCGATGTCGCACCGACACTGCATTCCGCGCCCATTCTCGGCGACGGCACATTCTACCATGTGCGGCAGCGTTATCTCGAGCTCGCCCGGCGTCTCGAGAAAGAAGGGGATTGGCGGCGCGCCGCCTACATCCACTCCCAGTTGCTGGCCGACAATCGGGAGGCGGTACTCGTGCTCGAGCGCGGCGAGCAATATGCGGAGGCCGCGAAACTGGCGCTGGGCGCGCGGCTCCAACCGGCACTGACCATCCGGATGCTGTTCAAGGATGGGCAGCGCGATGCGGCCCTGGCGCTTGCCAGGCGAACCGGGTGCTTCGAACAACTGGCCGAAGACAGCCGCGGCAAGGATGCGACGTACCACGCTTATGTGGTGAAGGCCTGGACCGACATGCTGGTGTCGACGGGACAGATACTGCGCGCTTTGCAGGTGACCGACGCGCTCGCCAGGGAAGCCGGTACGGGTGAGGCGCTGTTGCCCGTCCGACAGCGCTGGCTCGCGGCGGCGGTTGCCGCTGAGGAGCCCACCGAGCTAGGCGGGGAACTGCTCGCGCGGGCCTTGTTCGCGGCATCATGGCGAGACGAGGGCATCGACATACGGATGCTCGACACCTTTCCTTTCATCCCGGTCTCTTCGGATGGAGGCCCGTTTGCGAAAGCCTTGGCGTCCCTGCAACACCTCGCACGCGGCGAGGCCGAGGATGCTGCCGAGCGGCTGATCGCGCTTATCGCCGACTTCATGCGGATCGGCGCGCCGGATGCAATCGAGCAGAAATCCTTCTGGCGCGGCGCGGCCCCACGGCTGATCGAACCTCTCGCCAGGTCGATCTTTGAACATGCCTCCGCACGCCTGAAGCCTGCCGATCTCAAATCTCTCCAGGCTCTGCTGCGCATCGCGGGATTGCCGGTGCTCGCGGCCGACGTCATGAAGCTGACGAAACTGCATCAGGCGATCTCCGCGCCCGCCTTGAGCTGGCGGGTTCCACCGCCGTCCGTCATACGTCCGGCGATCCGCAGCGCCTGCCTGCTTGCCACCGGGACGATGCTGATCTGGCGCGAAAGCGATGTTCTCGAGTTGCTTGACCGTTATGGCGCAAGCTTGTGGCGGCAAAGCGTGAGCGGAATCGTGGGTCTGGTGCCGATCGGTGCCAGTCCCAACGTCATCCTGATCCAGCGGCAGCCCGATGGTTCGGCCTTGTTGACCCGGCTCGCTTCCCACCGACGAACGCTTCATCCCATCGGCTCGGTCGCGCTGGCGGCACATCACGACGTTACCTCCGAAAGCCAATGGCTCGTACAGATCGGCGGCGAGATCGGTGCCATCGACCTCGTCAAGATGTGTGCACCCGCGCCGCAGATCGAGTTCCTGTGGTCGTGTGCGCTCACCGATCGACTTCAGGCGCGTGGCTTCGCCCATCAGGCCGGTGGTTGCAGCTGGATAACCCAAGACATGTCCGCGGAGCGTTTCGGGATCACCGAGATTTGGACGTTCCGCCCCTCGGGAGAGCTGGTGGCGAGTCTCTGTCTGCCAGGATCTTCATCCGGAGATGAGTCTGGGCCTCATGCCACCGAGTGGTTCTGGGACTCGAACGCGGAAAGGGGGCGGCTGGGGAGTGTCGACTCAGGCCGTTGGATGAGGGTCGTGCCGTGGAGCGAAGACGGGGAGGACCAAGCGCGTGCCCTGGCCTCAGCCCGGCGCAAAGCCGGGCTCGAGGTTCGTTATGACGTCCAACCCTGCGACTTTGCCCGGTCGTTCGTTCGCATCGCGAAGGCGCAGCCCGGCGAAGCCGATGGACCGTCCCAAATCGACATTCTGGCTCCATGTTCGGGGAAGCCGCTGATCACACTCGTGCAGGATGACGGCGCCCCGTTGACCTGTCTCTTCCGCGCCGCCGATAGCGATTCCGGCAGCGCCCGCGCAAACAGCACGCAGCGGGCGTCAACCTTGCTTTTCGGCGACGAGGCGGGCCGTCTCTTTATCGTGCGTCCGCATGAACGGCGGGTAAGCGTAATCTAGCTCTGCTCTCGACCATGCTTCAGGGGCGCGCTTCCATATGGATCTCCGCGCGTCGCCGGGCCATAGGAACAGGCCCGAGCGCCCCCCGATCGGGATTGGTGATGGAGCGCACGTGGCGAATCTTCGGATAAAATTGTTGTTCGGCCTGGCGCTGGTCGCCTGGTTCGCGATGCTGTGGCTGATGTTCGGCGACGTGCTCTGAAACGGACCTCCGCCCCATCGCGGCGCCGCACGATCGCCATTTCACCCGATAGGCGCATCCCGGCGCTCCAGACGCCTCTGCCGCACAGCCGCGGCTGGCGGACGGGGAAGGTTGCATGAACCTTAGGTCGATGGTTCCGATGCGGGTGCAGGTCCGCCCTGGCGCTGATCCCCGGCTCGTTCGGGCTGCGCGCGCTGGCGCGATCTGATCGACGTGCTTGCGGCCGCCTCCCCTCTCTTGTGCGGCCCCTTGCCGGTCCCCAGGCCACGGCGCTAAGGGGAACAGCTTGCCGTACCGCGGGTTTTTTTCGAAAGCAGGGAAGGCGGGACGATGAGCATGCTTGCCGATACGATCGAGCATCGCCCGATCGAACAGTGCGCGCCCGATGAGTTGCTGGGCGCCTTGTTCGCCCAAGCTCCGGGCTTCATGGCGGTAACGCGCGGAGCCGAGCATCGCTACATCCTCGTTAACGAGGAATATAGGCGGTTGGCCGGCCGCGATCCCTCCGGCTCGACGATGGCGGAGGCGCTCCCCGAGCTCGTCGGCCAGGGCATCGTCGCGATGCTCGATCGCGTGCTCGACACCGGCAAGGCGTTCGTCAGTCGCGATTTCCGCGTCCGGCTCAACGTCGCAGGTGCGTGGGAGGAACGGGTGCTCGATTTCGCCGCCCAGCCGATTCGCCGGGCGGACGGCAGCTTCGAGGATATTCTCTGCTTCGGCTACGATGTCACCGAGCGGGTCAATCAGCATCTTCGCGCGACCCGGCTGCAGCAGGAGTTGAAGCGCGCGGCGCAGGCGGCGGCGATGGGCACGATGGCATCGACCCTCGCCCACGAGCTCAACCAGCCGCTCGCGGCCGCCGCGGCCTATCTCGCGGCGGCGCGCCGCGCCAGCGAACGCAAGCTCTGCGAGGCCGCGTCCGAGACGATCGCGCTTGCCGAGGCTCAGGTGCAGCGTGCCGGCGATATCATCCGCCGTACCCGGATGCTGCTCACCGAGGCACGACCGCGGCGCGAGCGTGCGGAATTGCGGTCGATGATCGACGATGCACTCGAAGTGATGAGAGCGTCGGGGAATCTGGAGGACATCGCCGTGTCCGTCGCGCTCGAGGATCCCGATGTCGCGCTTGACGTCGATCGCGTGCAGATCGAGCAGGTGCTGCTCAATGCGCTTCGCAACGCCAGCGAAGCAATGGCGCGGTCTCCGGAGAAGAAACTGGCAATCGAGGCGTGCCGCGCGGGCTCGAGCGTGCGTCTGACCATCACCGACAGCGGCGGCGGCCTTGCCAGCAACATCGATCCGTTCGAAGCCTTTCAGAGCGCCAGCGGCGGGCTCGGCATCGGCCTGTCGATTTCGCGGACGATCATCGAGGCGCATGGCGGGACCATCAGCCTCGATGATGAGGGAGGCCGCGGGGCGGCTCTGACGCTGACGCTGCCACTCTGATCGGCGCGCACGCATTTCAGGGTGTCAGGCGGGCGGCTGGCTCTGTTTGAGACACTGCTGCAAGGTTTCGAGCATGCGCTCGCCCATGAACGGCTTCTCGATGATCTCGGCCAGCGGAAAGGGGAGCGTCGGTGGGATGTCGTCGATACGCGCCGACATGATGATGATCGGCCAGTCATAGCCGGCCGCGCTGAACCGGGTGGCGGCTTCGACGCCGCCCATCACGGGCATCTGAAGATCGAACATCACGCACCCGGGCTCGAGCGTCGCCAGCGAGTCCAGGAAATCCGTTGCCTGGTCGAAGCAGCGCACCTGGTACCCCGCCATCTCCAGATAGGCCTTGATCGAATCGGCCACCAGATCGTCGTCGTCGATCACATATATCCTGGACGTCATTGGCAATCGGCGCTCCGTGATCGGGTGGCGCATACCGCCACGGAAAAGGGATGCGCGCAAGCCTGCCGCATCCGTCCGTCCCCGGAAGCTGATCCGCGGGCGATCAGAAATCGGTCGCCCGGCCGACGAATGCATCGACGGGAAGCAGCCGCCGCGCCGCCGAAAGGCTCGCGCGAAGCTCTGCAAAGCGCTCATCCCGGCAGCCGAGATCGAATGCGAGCGAGACGGGCTCGCGATTGCTGCCCATCCAGGTGACGGTTACGACTTGCTGGTCGGTCGCGTAGAGGGTGCATTGCGGGTGCGAGATCGTCTCGCTGTGCGCTGGGCGCACGCGCGCCAGCCTGTCGCGAACCGCCGCGAACAAGGAAGGGGTGCCGTCGGCCGGAACGCGGCCGGACCGGGCGGTATGTTGAAGCCCCTCGAAATAGGTGATCCCGTCGGCGACGATCGACACGCTGTAGACGGGACATGTGCCGCGGCACGGGCCGATCTCATAAACGATCCGGTCGACATCGGCCGGCGCTGCCTTGGCGCTCGGACGCGGCGTCGCCGTGGAGCAGCCGGCGACGAGCGCGCAGGCGGCGAGAAGGGCGGAACGAGGCAGGAAAAGACGCAACACGAACTCCTTGTTCGAAAGCAGGTGGCTCTTAGACGCCGCCGACCTCCGGCAACCGCATCTGCGGCAACCCTCGTAGCCGCCGCTTATCGCCCGACGATCGATGTCCGGACGACGGGAAGAAGCGCGTCGATTTGACGCCGTGCGGTTTCCCCATCGGCGGCGACCGATCGTATCGTCAGAAGATCACCGTCACGGATCAGGATGGCGGTCGCGGCGGCGCTGGAGCCGATCGTCCAGCGGCTTACCCAACCGACCGCCGGCGCAACCTCGAGAGCCGAAATCCGGCATTCCTCGCTCCGCAGCCGGCAAAGCTTCTCGAGATCGGCGACCGTCGTCGTGCCTGCACGTACCCTTTGCTCCGTGCCGTCGGTCTGCCGGCCGAACTCGATGCTGACGATCGGTTCGCCGGAGCAGGCGGAGCAGGTGAGTATCAGACGGCCGTCGCGAGCCTGGCCGCTGAAGCCTTCGCCCAGCGCCCGGCTCGCCGCGGTCTCGAGCCGGGCGAGATCCTTGTCCGCGAAGCCTTTTGCGCCGCCAGGCGACGCCGCGACCGAAGCGAGAACAAGCGCGACCGCAACTTGGAGAAGAGTCCGCATAGACTGGGCATCCAAAGCGGTAACCGCCGGATCAGCGATCGACCAGGGCGGTCAGCCGGTGCAGGAACGGCCGGTGCTCGACCAGTCCGCGCTGCGCGTCGGAGAAGATGCCGCCGCACATTCCCGGCAGCAGGATCTCGACCTTGGCCAGATCCTCGAGCTTGCGGAGATCGACGTGGATCCGCAGCTTGCCGTCATATTCGAAGCTGATTTCCGCATCTTCGGGGCACAGAGCGGCGACCGCCTGGGTGATCCGCTTGAGCTCGTCCGAAACGATGGCGGTCTTGGCCGGGGCGGAAATCTGCCCCACGACCGGATTTGCGGCAGCCTCGGCTCCCCCCATGTGACGCTCCTTCAACACCTGTGACGCTTGAGGGCGGCAGGTTCCCCGGTTCCGGGGCGAAGCGCAATCCCCCTTATCGGGTGTTTCGCCGCATTTGCGACACGCCGCTGCAGGTTCGTCGTCTCAAAGCGCATGTCCGTCGACCGATGGTGGCGCGCCCCGGCACGTTCGGCGAGGGGGCGCGCGAAAGGATCGGCGAGGGTGATGACGAAGGGGTACGATGCGGCGTGCGCAGGCGCGGAGCCAGGCTTGAGTCCGGACCGGAAGTCCGCTGCCCCGGGAGCGAAGCTGCGAGACGAGAATGCCAGGCGCGTGCAGGTGCGGGCGCAGCTCCGGAGCGACATCGACACCTGGCTGAAGCGGAGCACGGCCGATTGCGTGCCGTGCGGCATCCGGCCGCGGGTGCGCCACAGCAAATCCGACTGAACTCTCGGCCGAATACCGTTTGCGCGGGCACCGGCGCCTGCGAGGACGCTTTCCCGCTGGAAGATCGCGCTCTACCATCATGGCATGCGCTGCAGATTCCACTTCGCTGCTTTGTGCTTCGTTTTGCTGTGCATCGGCGCGCGACCGGTGGCGGCCGGGCCGATCCGGGACCGTATCTACCCGGCGCCGACCGCGCCGTTGAGCCTCTCCGGGCTCCCCGCGGGCGCTACGCTGATCGAGGTCCGCACCGCCGACGGCCTGGTGCTGAAGGGCATCGCGAGGCCTGCCCGGCCGGGCAGGCCGACCTTGCTCGTCTTCCACGGCAACGGTTCGAGCGCCGCAGACGCGATGACTTGGCTCCACGCCGTCGCCGAGCAGGGCTGGGGCATCGTCGCGGCCGAATATCGCGGCTACAGCGCCAATCCGGGAACCCCAAGCGAGACCGGGCTCGCCGCCGATGCGGATGCGTTCCACGCCTTTGCGCGGGCACAAGGCGGGCCCCTGTGGGTGGTCGGCCACAGCCTGGGCGGCGGCGTTGCTCTCGCCCTGTCGAGGCGACAGCGCCTGGATGCGGTGATCACCGTCGGCACATTCACCCGGCTGCGCGCGATGGCGCCGAAGCTCGCCCGCAGCTTCGTGCCCGATGCCTATGACAACAAGGCTGCGATTGCGGTGCTCGACGAGCCCTATTTCCTCGTCCACGGCACGCACGATGCGACCGTGCCGGTGGCGCAAGGCGAAGCGCTGCACGGTGCCGCAGGCGCCGCGAAAGCGCGCGGGGCGTCTTTCGTCGTCATCGGCGCCGATCACAAGCCGGCCGGCGCGCAGATGCTTGCGATCCTGAGCGCGGCCACCCGGATCCTTGCGGACGGGCAATATGGCGCCGATCTGGTGCCGACGGAAATCAAGCTGGTGCCGTTCGGACAGAAGCAGCCGGTGAATCCCTGATCCTGCCCTTCGCGTCTCGGCGGCTTTTCGTGCGCCGGTACCTTTCTGTCTTCCGGATCTGAGAAGCAGCACGCGATGACGCTTTACCGCGTGCAACCCGCCGCAATCAGGTTACACCATCGCGGAGCCGGCGATGACCGGCCAAGCGGCCGTGATCGGCGGGCGGCGCCGCGGCGGCTCGGGAGAGGGCGATGGAGATTGTCTGCTACGTGAAGCCCGGTTGGGCGCCGCGGATCCGGCCGGCGTCGCAAAAGCGCGACTGGATGGACGCGACGACCGACTCCTATGCCTATCGCTGCCTGCCGCTCACGATCGCCAATGCCCATGGCTGGGAAATCGTCAGCCCGTGCGGATTCGCCGCGCGGTGGGACGGCGGCGCGAGCGCGGACTCGATCGAGATCAGGCTCGATCCCGAGTGCGTCCCGCGCGAGGCACCCGTCTCGCTGTTCGGCCACGGCACGCTCACCTTTCACGTCGACGGTATCTTCCGGACGCCGGAGGGCTGGAATCTCTGGATCGGCGGCTCGCCCAACGCAGCCAAGGACGGGATCGCCGCCCTGTCCGGAGTCGTCGAGACCGATTGGTCGCCCTACACGTTCACCATGAACTGGCGCTTCACACGCGCGGGCCACTGGATCCGTTTCGAGGAGAACGAGCCTTTCTGCTTCCTCTTTCCGGTGCCGCGCGCTGGGATTGAGGCGACGATGCCGCGTGTGGCTCCGATCGCCGAGGCGCCCGAGCTCGCCGCCGAGTTCGAAGCCTGGAGCGCCGCGCGCGATGCCTTTCAGGCGCGCATCGACTCGGATCCAACCGTCCATGGCGGCGAGAGCTGGCAGAAGCTTTATTATCGCGGGGTCCGTCCGGATGGGAGCCGCGGGCCCGACGATCACAAGACGAAGCTGCGCCTGAAGCCGTTCGACGGGGCGGCCGTGTCCTTACCGGGCAGCGCGGCGATGTGTCCGTTCACCGACGTGCCACGGGACGATGTCTCGGCTCCGACGGCGGAAGAGCAGTCTCGGGAAAAGGCGTCGAGGGGGCCGGGCCTTGCGGCGGTGGGCGCCTGGCTTCGGGCGCTGGCGAAGCGCCGACGCCACGTGCCCGGACGATTGCCACTGCCGTGAACGGACGGGCGGAGCACGACGCCGCCCTCCATGGCTCCCAACTGCTTCCGCTGCTCGGCTTACTCCACCCGGAAGCTGGTGACGACCAGCCGCGCCGGACCGTCGGCATAAACGCCGTGGCCGTAGCCGGAGCCGCCGCCGAGGACGAAGCCGACCTGGTCGGCCTCGGCCAGCGCGGCGCGGAAGGCAACCGGATCGGAGCGCGCGCTGGACGTCTGGATCGCGGTCCAGGCGCCGTTCAGCGGTGCCACCATCTCGTGGTCGCCCGCCTCGATCGGCATGTGCGAGGCGAAGGTGGCGAACCAGCGATATGTCTCGAACTTGCCCCGGCCGCCCCAATTGTCGCCGGCACGCTGGAAATACAGGGTGAGGATCGCCGGACCCTTGGGCTCGGTCGACGGGATGATCTTCACCCCGGGGGCGAGCTCGACCCGGTAGCGCATCACGATTCGTGTCTTGCCGGCAAGCGAGCCGTGGCGGAACGTCACATAATGCACGCTGCCGGGATCGCGCGGCAGATCGATCTGGAACTCGCCTCCGCGGCGGGGGGTGGGGTGGAGCGGCATGTCCACCGAATAATTGCGGCCCTTGATGATCGGCCCGATCGTCCAGGCACGCGCATCGCGGCCGCTGCTGGGCGGCTCGGCGGTCGCCTCGGCTGGGCCGCCGCAGGATGCGAGCAGGGCAAAGGCGGCGAATGCGAGGGAGCGGGGAAGGGGCATGATCAGATCCTCGAACGTCATTGCGCCATCCTTAAGGTGCGCCCCTCTACCGCTGCATGAACGGACGCAGGAATCCGAGAGGCAGACCTGTGCCGGAGCAAAGTTCGACGGTTCCGTCACACTCCGAAGACGCGCGACGACGCCGGCGCGAACATCTGTCGCATCGTTGGGCGGTAGGCGGGCCCGGGCGGCGCTACTTTCCCGGCCTGCGGAGAGCATCGACGATCGCGCGCTCGACGGGCGAATGATCATGGTCGTCCCGATCGAGGCGGATCGGGTCGCGCGGCAGTAATGGCGGCTGCGCCAGGAAGCGCGGCGCAGTGCCGCGATGCGGCTGCGCGGAATGGACCAGGAAGGGATGGCAGAGATAGACCGTTCCTGCCGGGCCGGTGGCCAAAGCTTCCGGCCGGGGTGCCGACGCTGCGAAGCCGTCGGCGGCGAGCGCGCGGAGGCTCATCCCCTCCTCTCCGGCCGGCGCGAGCTGGCGTGCGATGTCGCGGTGCGATCCGGCTCGGATGCGCGTCGGGGCATCGTCGATCCCGACGTCGGAAAACAGGAACAGCATGAGGAGCGCGCGCCCGCGGCTGGTCACGTTCGCCCGCCAGTCCAGGAAATCAGGGCTTTCGGTTCCGAAGCTGACGTCGATATGCCAGCCCGTATCGCCCGGATCCTCGGGCGAGGGGAAGCGGATCGGGAAGGTGCCGAGAGCGCCCGGCGGACACCAGCGGCCGGCGCCGACCAGCCGATCGAAGGCGCGATGCAGCACCGGCGAGTTCAAGGCTGCGCGGAACGGCGCCTGACTATAGTGGCCGAGCCGGATGACGGGCCGGGTCCAGGTGGCGGGGTCGTCGGGATCGCAGCCGGTGTCGCGCCACAGAATGGCGCGAGCCTGTGCGGCGATGTCTTTCGAAAAGACGCCGTCCACGCGAACGTATCCGTCGCGGATGAACGACTCGATATCGGCCGCGCCAGGCGTGGCCTCTGGTTCCAGAACCATGTTTCTTTCCAGTCGTGCAGGGGCTGAGGGCGGCGCCGGAGGCACCGCGGGCAGATCGATCGCGATCCGCTCAGACGAGCGGGAACGCCGCCGCGCGCTGGAAGATGATGAACGTCATGGTCGGATCAGCATAAACGCCATGAGCGATGATGCAAGCGTGCGGCCGAGGCTTCCGAAGGTGTCGGCGGCGATGGCCGGAGCACCGGGGGCTGCGTGCTTTCAGCTCTGTCTGCAGGTTCGCAGTCTATGCTAGGGAGGGCCGATGCATGACGCAGCAAGAGCCGCCGCCCGGCACCGCCCCATCCATCCAGTTCGAAACGTCCTGCGGGTCGGATCCCCTCCGCGCTCGGGCTTCGTGAGGCGCAGCCTGGCCGCGGCCGCCCTGCTCGCGACGCTCGCGCCGATGCCGGCCCAGGCGGGGGACGCCGAGCCGATCGGGGACAGCGGCAATGCCTTCCTGGCGCGCTGCGGAGACGAGAAGCGCGAACCCTGCCGGGCCTATGTCAGCGGCATCGTCGATGGCCTGATCGTCGCCGGGATCGCCATGAAGACCAACCTGATCTGTCCTCCGGCGGGCGTCACGACGTCCCAGGTGCACGATCTCGTCGTCGACTTCACCCGCGGCAGCCCGGCGCTGCGACACCTGCGGACCGATGAGCTGACGTATCGCGCGCTGAAAAATGCCTTTCCGTGTCCGACGAAAAAGGCGCCGTCGAAGCGGCGGTGAACGACATCGTCGCGTCGAGGCGCAATTGACAACGGGGCTCTCCAGCGCAGAGCCGCGCGCGCTCAACAAACGATGCTGGCTCGAAGGCTGCTTCCGCACCAGCCGGCTTGCGAAATCGGTTCGTTCGTGATATGTTCCTATTCCGGGAAATGGTCTAGAAGCTTGCGATAGCGGCGATGCCGGCCGCCTCTTTGACATTGTGGTCAGACGTCCCGGCCTCGGTCGAAATTCCCCGCCTGTGGCGCCGCCCACACCGGGGAATGCGGCAGCCGCGGCCAACCTGTAAATACAGGCCGAATACAGGCTTTCATGCCGCAGCCGGCAGGTCGCAGGGCGCACCGAGCGGCGGCGGCGACAAACATCCTCCGAGGAGATTTGGGAGCGAAGGTCAGCTCTGGCGGAACATGCGCACCATTGCGATTGCCGTGGGGATGCCGACGACTGCGCCGATGACGGCGGCGTAGAGAAGGAAGAAAACCATGGCGAAGACGACCATTCCCGTCGAGCCGCCGGGCTCGGTCAGTTGGCGGCTCTGGACAAGTGTCCAGACGGTCGCGAGTGCGAACAGTGCGAGCGCGAGGATCGGGAAGCTCAGCGCCGACCAGATGACCTGGGTGCTCAGAGAGACGCCCGGCCAACGCAGCACGATCGTTCGCGCCGCCAGGGTGGTGACCAGGAAGGCGGCGATCGCCGATCCGATGAAGAAGATCATGTCTCGCTCCCACGATGCGTCCGGGGTCGTCGCGCTGTGAGGGGACGGCCGCCGCCTCCCGGCGGCGGCCGATTCGTCACTGGCGGCGGAAGGCGACTTGCGACGGGCGGCTGCCGTCCATGCGGGTCATGCCTTGCCAACGCGTCAGCAAGCGCGGGCCGCTGCGGGTCAGGGTCAGCAATGGCTGCCCGCGGGAGAAGCGCGCCGCGCGGGCCGGGCCGTCGTAGCCGTAGAATTTGACGATCGCCGACTGCCCTTGCGGGGTCACCGTGCAGCGGATCCGCTGGCTGGTCTGAAACCCCTGGCTGACGAGGGTGCAGCCATTCCGTCCGATGGTCAGGACATGATCTACGAAGGCGGCTGGCGCCTCGCTCGGGCTGCCGCCGCCGATGCGGCCGAGCGACTCGCTGTAGGCGTAACGCCCGTACCACGTCGACAGCGGTGCCGCGGCGGCGGCGGTCGGCACCGCTGCGGCCAGGCTCAAGGCGAGGGTGGCGGCGATATTGAGCTTGCGGATCATCATCGTCTTCCTTTGTCAAAAATGGACTAAGAGGCTCTGATCAGGACCGGTGCAGCGGTTGCGGCGGGGTGAGCGGAGTAAGCGCGAAGTCTGCCCCGCCGCGCGGGGAAGGCCACATCCCGACCTGGAAGAGCTGGCGCTGGCCGCATGCATTGACGCTCCATTGCTCGTAATGCCCGCCTCGTGCCCGCACCGGCGCCGCCGGTCCGCGCGGGACATAGGAGGCGGGCATCACCCGCATTTCGGCAGAGAACACGAAAGAGCAGCCGCGGGTTGCCTTACCATAGGCGGAAAGGCGCGCGACGATGTCGGCGGCGAGCTGCGGCGTTGCCCGGGTCGTGCCGCTGGTCTTGACCGGATAGGCCTGCGCGGCGGGCGCAGCGACCAGCATGGCGACTGCAAGGGAAGTCGCGATCAGGGGGCGCAAATTCATAATGTCGGTTCCTTTCCTGTTCGGTTCGGGGCGGGTCATCCGTCCCATGTGCCTATTGAGCGTTGTTCAATTGCTATAAAATGAACAGCGCTCAATAAAGTTCCGGGTGTTTGGCGATCGCACTTGTGGGCGCTGCCATTGAGCGTGGATGGCGGCATCCCGCCCGCTATGTCCCCCGGCAGGCACGTCGGCCGTGCATCGAAGTCAGGCGCCAATCCCGGCTTGCGGAACCGCACGGGTTCACGCACGTCCAGCAGTCATGCCCAATTTCTCCGAGCAGGCTGATCAGATCAGCCATGAAACGCCGCCGATGCCGGCCACCCGCGACACGTTCGAACGCCGCACCTTCCGCGCCACCGTGATCGTATTGGCCACGCTCGCTGCGGCTTACGTGCTGTGGCAGCTGGTCGATCTTCTCCTGCTGCTGTTCGCCTGCACGCTCGTGGCGCTGATCCTGTTGACGATCACCAATGCGATCCGGCGCCGCACGCGTTTGCCGTTCGCGATCGCCCTGGGGGTGAGCGTGCTCGGCCTCCTGGCGATTGTCGGGGGCGCCTTCACCTTCTTCGGTACGACCCTTCAGGGCGAATTCGCCGAGCTCGCCACCCGGCTTCCCGCCGCCTGGGCCGATGTCGAGGCGCGGCTTCGCGGTTCGACCACGGGCGCGGCCTTGCTGGAACGCGCGCAGGGCCTTGCTCCGAGCGGGCAGACTCTGGTCAATGCCGTGACCAAGGCCCTGGCGGCCGTCGGCGGCGCCTTGTCGGGGCTTGCGATCGTGCTGGTCGGCGGTCTTTATCTGGCGGCGCAGCCAACGCTATACGCCGGAGGGCTGCTGCGGCTGGTGCCGACCGCGTCGCGGGGACAGGTCGCGGAGACGCTGGACGCGGTGACGGTGTCGCTGCGCAACTGGCTCAAGGGCCAGGCGCTCGGCATGATCTTCGTCGGCATCGCCACCGGTTTCGGATTGTGGCTCATCGGGGTGCCGGCCGCGTGGGCGATCGGCCTCGTTGCCGGGATGGCCGAGTTCGTGCCCTATCTCGGGATCTTCGTAGCGGTGATCCCGGCGACGGTGCTCGGCTTCGGTCAGGGCACGGATACGGGCCTCTGGACGATCGCCGTGCTGATCGGCGTGCAGCAGCTTCAGGGCAATCTCGTGATGCCGTTGCTGCAGAACAAGATGGTCGACCTGCCGCCCGCGATCACGATCTTCGGGATCATCGCTGCCGGGATCCTGTTCGGAGTCGCCGGCGTGCTGCTTGCGACTCCGCTGACCATCGTCGTGCTGGTCATGGTCCGCAGGCTCTATCTCGGCGAGGAAAAGCATGAAGTGCTGGCGAGCGGCGACGCGCCGCCGCCGCCGCCGCCGCCGACCACCTCGGGGGACTGAGCGCCGCCGCTTCGGCCGCGCGTTCAGGCGTCGACGAGGCGTGGCTCGCCCGGCAGGACCACCATCGTCTTGCGCGTGGTCAGCGTTCCGCCCGGCGTCGAAACTCGGTCGAGGACCTTGAATTCGGCCTGGAAACGCTCCCGATCGACATCGCAGATCAGATAGCCGCGCTGGCTGTTGACGAATTTGAGCTGGTCGTTGGCGGCCTTTATCGGAACCATGTCGGCCCGGAGATCCTCGCCGTCCCCGCCGCTGGTGATCGACGTGGCGACGAACTCGACTGCGATCGGCCGCGGCCCGGGGCGGCGGCCGTCCAGGTGGAGCTCGCCGGCGAAATTCTGATGCTCGTCGCCGGTCAGGACCACGACGTTGCTGCGCTGGCTGTCCCGGATGCCCTCGAGCAGGCGGGTACGCGGCGTGCGATAGCCTGCCCAGCTGTCGAGATTGTAGCCGGCGGAGGGGCCGGTATCGCGGTCGAGATCCATCACCATCACTTGCTGGGCAAGGACGTTCCAGCGGGCCCTGGACTGTCTCAGGCCGTCCATCAGCCACGCATGCTGGCGCGCGCCGAGCATGTCGGCCTCGCGGCGGCCAGCCTCCGCGCAGTCGCTCGCCCAGGCGCCGTCGCACGGCTGCGGGGTGCGGTATTGGCGGGTGTCGAGCAGATCGAGGTCCAGCAGGTCGCCGAAGCGGGCGCGGCGGTAGATCTGCATTGCCGGCCCGACCGGAAACGACGCGGGCCGAAGCGGCATGTGCTCGTAATAGGCCTGGGCCGCGGCCTGCCGGCGCAGCGCGAACAAGGCGGGCGGCGTGCCGTCCTGATCGACCGCCGCCGCCCAATTGTTGTCGGTCTCGTGATCGTCCCACACCGGAAGCCACGGGGCGGCAGCGTGCGCGGCCTGCAGATCGGCGTCCATCTTGTACTGGGCGTAGCGGCGACGATAATCGTCGAGCGTATAGGGCTCGTCTCCCTCATGCGGCCGCACCACCTCGACCGGACCCTCGGGGCCGTTGCGCAACCGGTTGCTGCGCCCCTCGTAGATATAGTCTCCGTAGCAGAAGACGAAGTCGACGCCTTCGGCGGCGAGCTCGCGGTGGGCGGTGAAATGGCCGGCATCATAGGCCTGGCACCCGGCAACGGCGAAGCGGAGGCGGTCGACCGCGGCGCCCGGCGCGGGCGCAGTCATCGCGCGGCCGGGGAAACTGCGTTCGCGCCCGGCAATGAAGCGATACCAATAGGGCCGGGAGGGGGCGAGGCCCGCAACTTCGACATGAACGGCATGGCCGAGTTCGGGCCGTGCGACCGCATTGCCCTTGCGCACGATTGTCTGGAACCGCTCGTCTTCGGCGACCTCCCACTGGATCTCGATGGGCTGGGCCGGCATGCCGTGGCCCGGCGCCAGCGGCTCGGGGGCAAGCCGGGTCCAGATCACGAACCCGTCCGGCATCGGCTCGCCCGACGCGACACCGAGCTGGAACGGATAGGTCCGGAAAATCGGTTGCGCGAGCGCGCTCCGCGGCAGGGGCAGAGCGAAGGCGGTCACCGCGGCGGCACCAAAGCCGCGCAGCAAGTGGCGGCGCGAGAGCGCGAGGCGGGCGGCAAGCTGCCGATCGGGCATGAGACAGACTCCAGGTAACGGGCGACGGAAGGGGCGGCGCTGTCGTGCTCAGCGTCGCGGAACGCGCTCCGCGCAGCCGGAAGGTGATGGCGTGAGGAAATCGAGACGCATCGTTCACCCGAGAGTGCGGGGCGGCCGGAGGGCCGCCGTATCAGGCGCGCTGTGCCGCGCGGCCGTTGCGCTTTCGTGACAGGAGTGGCCGTGAAGGCCTTGTTCCCGCGATGCCGCGCCTCATGCCGATAGCATTCTTTACCAGGCGATCAGTTGGCTGCGGCACCGGTCCGAAGCTTCGGTTCGAACGAGAGCCCGTCGCCGAACGTCTCCAGCGGAGGCGGCGACACGCCGGTCACCGTAGTCCAGACCACCTTCTCGGCAGCGTCATCGGCGATCGATCCAGTTGCGATCCGCGCCCGGCGGGTCAGGAAGTTCACGCTGAGCTTCTCGGTCTCGCCGCTGTTGCGCTGGAGGTGATCCTTGTCGAAGCCGATCAACCGGAACGCCGATCCGTCCCAGCGAAAGGCAAGAGCGTTGGTGTAGGTCCCCCAGCCGCCCGCGCTGCGCCAATGGCCGAGCTTCAACCGCAATATGCCGGCGCGGATCGACAACTCCCCATTGTCCAGAGGATCGTCGACGAACGGATCTTCCTGGCGCGGGATGATGGCGGTGTTGGCGACCTGCCGGGTGAAACCTTGCGGCGTCCCGAACGCCACCAGCAGCAAGCGCGGATTGGTGTCCATCGGCTCTGAGGAGAGTTCGGTGCGGACGACGCAGCCCGGATCGGCCCCCTTCAGAACGGCGACGAGATCCGGCCGCCCGTCCTTGTTGAGGTCGCCGCGGATCTCCCGCTCGACGCGCCAACCTGCCGGCGCGAAGCCCGCCGCGGACGGCGCCGTAACCGGCAAAGTGGGTTCGGCGAGCGGCGGTATGATCAATCCGCCTTCGTCCCTGTTGTCCGGAGTGCCGGTGGCGAGGCAGATTGCGGCAAGAAGGGCGACCATCACCCGCTTATGCTATCTGCGCGGGCCGCATGCCAGCGTCGTTCCTGCATGAAAGGAGACTGCGCTGCCTTGTCTACCCACGACGACCGTGGCTGCCGCGCCCGGAAGCGCGTGGTCACGCGTCGCCGATCAACCGCTCCACCCGCCGATCGGGGATCACCCAAGTGATTGCAACGGCCACGTACAGCGCCAGCGAGATTGCCGGATGCACGAAGGTCGCGGCAATCCCGGCCGCATAGAGGAGCATCGACACCCTGCCTTTGAGATCCTTGCCGAGCGCCGTCGCGAGGGTCGATCCCTCGCCCTCGTGGCGGACGAAGGTGGAGGCGAGCAGGCGGTAGGCGGTGGCGCTCATCAGCAGCACGAAGCCATAGAGTGCGACCGGCCTTGCCGCGAAATGGTTCTCGCCCATCCATGCGGTGGCGAACGGGATCAGCGACAGCCAGAACAGCAGGTGGAGATTGGCCCAGAGCAGGCCGCCCGTCACCGACCGCACGCTGTGCAGCATGTGATGGTGGTTGTTCCAGTAGATGCCGACATAGACGAAGCTCAGCACATAGCTGAAGAAGACCGGCAGCAGCCCCGCCAGATCGGCAAGCTCGGTACCGTGCGGGACCTTTAATTCCAGCACCATGATCGTGATGATGATCGCGATGACGCCGTCGCTAAAAGCTTCCAGCCTGGTCTTGTTCATGTCGTTCCCGCCCGATGGTCACCGGCCTATGGAGTTTAGACGCCCCCTGGGCAAGCCGCGAGGAACCGCGCGGGGAGATGCCAAAGCTCCCTCGACGAGGTTGCTCTGGCTCGCCGGACAAGGCTGAGTTAGGCTGCCTGATCTGCTGGAGTCTTCTGCCCATGAGACCGATCGCCGCGACTATTCTCGCCTGTGCTCTGACCATTGTTTCCGCAGTTTCGACGCCTGCGCCTGTGTCGGCGCAGGCTCCCGCGCAGCCCAATCGAAAGCCCGATCTCGGCGATGCAGTGGAGGGCGTCTACCAAGGCGACGTGATCTCCGATGCACGCGGCTCGTCTCAGTCGGACGTGACCATCACCGTGAAACGGGTCGGCAAGAATTTGGTCGAGGTGTCGAGCGACTATCCCCGTATCCCGACGGTCACGATCCCGCTCAGCCAGGCGATGAGTTCGATCGTCGCAGCGCGCGGCAATGCGGTATTCCTGATCGATCGCGCCAAGGACTCCAAGCGCCTCGACTTGACGATCGACGACGCGTCGCTGGTCGTGCGGCGGCCCTGAGGTCGGCCGGGGAGCGGCGCGCGCTTCCCATGCATTTGCGCCGAAGCCGGCCGGCCTAGAGGCAGTTCGGCCAGCCCTCCCGTTTGGACGAGGGGATCGGATCGCCGACCTGTCTCGGTACGCGCGTTCGCAAGGTCGCCGCGCTCGCCGGAGCGCGGAAGAAATCCCGCCATAGTTGTTACTCACGGCTACCGGCCTTCCCGGCACAAGGTCTTCTCGCAACGAGGCGAGAAGCCGGCGTCACTGCATTCGCTTTGAGCGGTCATGCAACAATGCGCCCAGCGAAGGAGCAAGAGATGAATTCAGGCCCCCAAGAAGAAACGGCGCCGCAGCCGCCGATGGAGAAGCCGCCGATCGTGTCGGCCGAGGCCTGGCAGGCGGCCCGGGCGGATCTGCTGGTCAAGGAAAAGGCGATCACCCGCGCCCGCGACGCGCTCGCGGCGGAGCGGCGGCGGATGCCGTGGATGAAGGTGCGCAACGACTATCGCTTCGAGGGTCCCGCGGGAGAGGCGAGCCTGCTCGACCTGTTCGGCGGCCGCCGCCAGTTGATCGTCTACCGCGCTTTCTTCGAACCGGGCGTGTTCGGCTGGCCCGATCATGCCTGCCGCGGCTGCTCGATGGTGGCGGACCAGGTCGCCCACGTCGCCCATCTCAATGCCCGCGACACCAGCCTGGTCTTCGTCTCCCGTGCGCCGCAGGCCGACATCGCCCGGCTTGAGCAGCGGATGCGATGGGACATCCCCTGGTTCACGATCACAGACGATTTCGATGCCGATTTCGAGGTCGGCGAGTGGCACGGCACCAACGTCTTCTACCGCGACGGCGAGGACGTGTTCCGCACCTATTTCCTCAACAATCGCGGCGACGAGCAGATGGGCGGTACCTGGAACTATCTCGATATCACCCCGCTCGGCCGCCAGGAGGTTTGGGAGGATTCGCCGCCGGGCTATCCGCAGACGCCGACCTACAAATGGTGGAACTGGCACGACAGCTATGTGCCCGACGCAGCGCCCGACAAGATTTGGGTGGAAATATCCGAGGCGGGTGAGAAGGCGTTCCGCGCGCAAGCGGCGGGCGAGGGACCGCAATCGGGCACGGGAGCATGAGCGCGGCCGGTTCCAGCGGAACCGGCGACGCGGCGGATGTCCGGCGGTCGATCGGAGCGAAGGCGGCGACATGGCTCGCCTTCGCAGCCTCGCCGACCTTCGCGGTCATGGCGTTGCTCAGCTCTGGCGGCACCCAGGCCGCCGCGATGCTGTGCGACGCCGGGCATGCGGCCCCGCTTGGCGGAATGCCGCTGATGTACCTGCTGATGAGTGCCTTCCATGCCGGTCCATGGTTGAAGCGCGTCGGCACGGGACGGGACAATTCCTGATCGCTGCGCAAGACGTGGCCCGGGCGGGCGAGGTGCAAGCCTCACCCGCCGGGTGCCGCAACCACGTCCGCTCAAATGAAGATGTCGACACTCGTGTCGATCGGCAAGCGGGGATGTGCGAACTCGATCACATAATCCTGCACGGCTGTGTACGATCCATCGCCATCGCCATCGATGACGACAAAGGTGCGGCCGGCAAAATCGCCGCTGTTTGGCGTGAACAGAACGGCCGAGTGGTTCTCGAGCGAGGTGTTGACCGCCCTACGGAGATCGCCCCCGAACGTTGCCGTGCTGAGTGCACCGGTGGTCAGATTGCCGGACCATCCGCTGACCTCAAACGGGAGGTCGATCTTGTCGCCAAAAACCCAGTACGAGAAATCTTCGATGGTGTCGAAGCGTGTGGTCGTCGACTCCGCGGCCGACGTGTAGAAGAATGTGGTGCCCGGCCCGTTGCCGGTCAGGAAATCAGCGCCGAGTCCTCCGAAAAGCACATCATTGCCACCCGCGCCATAAAGCTTGTCATCGCCATTCCCGCCGGAAAGCCGATCGTCGCTCATGCTACCGTAGACGGTGTCGGCACCGAACCCGCCAACAACTTCGTAGCTGCCAAGAGGATACCGTTCCGCCCGCCCGTCGAAGGTTAGCGACTCGGTTCGCACGAGATCGCTTGCATCGACGATCATCCGTTCCCCGGGGTCGACGTTGCCGTCGGCCATGGTCAGGTGGTAATCCCAGGGCACGCCCGTCCGACCGCCGATCAGGAGGAGGCGCTCGATCCCGCTGAGCTGATCTCCGCCGAACGTGAAATCATAAGAGCCGGCGAGTTGCAGCGTGTCGAACCCCGTCCCGCCGAGCACGCTGTCTCCAACGGACCATTCCGCGCCGAACGCGAACAGATCGTCCCCGCCGCGTCCTTCCGCTCGATCCTCGCCGCCCTGCTGAACCTGGAATATATCCGCCGCCTCTGTTCCGAACAGTCGCTCGTTGCCGGCCTCACCGACGAGATCGAGGTCGGGCGCGACATCGATCGTGAAGCTGTCCTGATCGATGAGCACGCCGCCGATCCCGGTCGCGCCAAGGTCGCTGGTCGTGACGGTCACTGTATCTTGACCCGAATAGCCCGGGTCGGAGCGATAGGCGAGACCGTCAAGCGCGGTGTTGATCGCCGCGATGGTCCCGCGAAAGGTCATCGTCGCATCCGCCGTTCCGTCGCCGCTGGAAAAGCTCAATCCGGCTGCGCTTGCGAACGTCATGCTGCCGTGGAGAGCGGCGATCGTCACTTCCAGAATTCCCTGTTCTTCAAGGTAATCGGGCATGTCGGGGTCTCGGACGACCAGCTGGTTCTGGTTGGCAGTCGTAAAGACAAGGTCGGTGCTGCTCGCGACAAATTGCGGCCCGGGCACGACATTGGTTGGCGCATCGTTGACTTGCGTCATGTTGATCGGGGCTATGCCGACACTCACATTGGGGGAGGGGCCGGTTGCGTCCCCGAACACGATCGCATCACTGGTCTGAGTCGGCGATGGATTGAGCCGATATTCCATCCGAAAGGATCGAATGACGTCATTGACCAGCGCAGACGTCGCGATCGTTCCCTCACTCGTGAAGTCGATGGACTGATCATAGCTCGACGGGTCATGGCTGTTGTAACCGATCCGATAGCGCGCAAAGGCTAGGCCATCGTGCTTCAGGAAATAGAAATCTTCGACGGGGCTTTTCTCGATCGTGAAGCTGCTGCCGGCCACAAAGCTGTGGACGTCATATTCGTGCGAGAGCACGAACAGCCATGCCCCCTGGTAGTTGCCGAGTCCCCCGTTCAGAACATCCAGATCGACGTCGGAAATGCGCGCGTTGGCGAACGTCGCAACCGCCGGACCATTTTCGACCATGTCGACGGGATCCAGGCCGGACCAAACCGGCGGGGTGTTCACTGCGGCTGCAGCCGGTGCGTTCACTGCGGCTCTTTCGTTCTTGTCCATCGCGGCGGTGGTGGTTGAAACTCCAGCGGCTCTGAATGGTACCGTGTCGGAACTTGCGAGCGTAACCGAGCGCCCAACGCCCTCGTCGCTTTGCATAGGTAGAATGTCGACAGCGCTTGGAGCGCTGGCGTGAGAAGGCGAGGCGGACTTGGTCGCCTTGGAAGCATACATGAGTGGCACTCCTGCTAAGTATGGCGAACGTGTGTCGTGCTGGGGACATCTAGCAAGAGACCGTGGAGCGCAGCGCTCCACCGTCTCTCGTCAGCTCAGATAAAGAAGTTCACGGGCTCCAGTGGACCTGTAGGCTGGGCGAACTCGATCACATAGTCTTGCACGGGCGTGTATCCGGCCGCTCCGTCGCCATCGATCAGCAAGAAGGTCCGGCCGGCCAAGTCACCGCTGTCCGGCGTGAAGATTGCTGCACTATGATTGCCACTGAAATAAAGATCGCTGCGGAACGTGGCGACGCTGAGCGAGCCGCTGTTGACGGTGTAGAGCTGCGTTACTTCGAAGGGCAGGTCGATGCGGTCTTCGGTGACGTCGAAGCCGGTAATCGTGTCGAACCGGATCGTGGTCGACTCCGCGGCCGAGTTGAAACGGAAGACATCGGCACCCGCGCCGCCGTCGAGAATGTCGGCGCCTAGGCCCCCCACCAGAATGTCCTCGCCGTCGCCGCCGATGAGTTGATCGACACCATGTTCGCCTGAAAGTACATCATCGCCGCGCCCCCCCGAGATGACATCGGCTCCGAAACCGCCGAACACCTGGTAGGAGCCGTCCGTTTCGGACGTGCCGTCGAAGATCAGGGATTCGGTTCTCACGAGATTCCTGCCGTCGACCACCAAGCGATCGCCGGCAGCGACATTCCCATCTGCCATATCAAGGGTGTAGCCGAAGGCGATTCCCGTTGGACCACCGATGAGAAGCAGGCGTTCGATGTCGGTGATCTGGTTCTCGCCGAAAGCGATCTCGTATTGGCCGGTGAGTTGAAGCGTGTCCTGACCCGCGCCGCCGTCGACCCTGTCTGCGGCTCCCCACCGGTTGCCGAAGACGAAGACATCGCCGCCGCCGCCGCCGGACGCGAGATCGTCGCCGCCATGCTGAAGCAGGAACCTCTCGGGATTGCCGGTTCCGGTCAGAATGTCGTCACCGGCGGTGCCGACGCGTTCGTTCGTTGGATCAAGCGTGATTGCGATGGACCTCTGATCCGTCAGGGCGCCGCCCGTTCCGCTGCCGCCAAGGTCGTTGGCGCTCACCGTCAGTACATCCTCGCCGCGATAGTCCAGGGCACCTCGATAGAGCAGGCCATCGAGGGCTGCGTTGATCGCGTCGGTTGTGCCCTGGAACGTCATCGTCGTATCGCTGGCGCCATCGCCATCGATGAAGCTCAGGCCGGCACTTGTCGCAAGCGTCAAGCTGCCATGTGCAGCGCTGAGGGTGACCTGCAGCGTCGCGGCTTCCGGATCCGATACGGTAACAGCGTTGCCGTTGGAGGCAGAGAAGACGAGATCTTGCGCTTTGCCCGCGAACTGAGTCGGAGACACGCTGACGGTCGGCGAGTCGTTGACCGCGGTGATACTGTTGGAGAGCGACTGGAAATCGTACCCGTAACCCATCCCGTTACGCGAGATTAGAACGATATCTGCCACTGCTTGTGCCGGCGGAGTGTCGCTCGTGTTTCGGTAGTGGACGGCCTGAAGTACCTCATCAGCCAAAGCCGAAGTTGCTATCGTCTGAAGGCTTGTGAACTTAATGCTCATTGCAGGAAACTTGGTGCCCGGCACATCTACAAGCGGTGTTGTGTCAATGAAGGCGAAAACCTTTCCATCGTATTTCAAGTTGAAAATGTTTTCGGAAGATCCAGCTTCTACTGTCAGATGTTGGTTGCCCTTGATCGTAAAATCGTCATATTTCGTCCAAGCACGAATCTGGATGATATATCCGCGGAAATCGCCACGCCCGTCGTTCAACAGGTCGCCTTCAGCTGAGATCGTGACCCCTGGAAACAACGCGACCGGGATCCCTTCGATCAGGTCCACGGGTCCGATCCCGTTCAAAGCCACTGGATCTGAGCCAACGCCGCTCATCGTGGTGCCGCGGTCGCCGGTGCCCATGGCATCGTCCGTTTGACTGCCGTCACTTCGGCTCGGCACGGCAAGGCTCGGCTTTGCTCTCGCATATTCCTGCGGCAAGATGTGGGGGGAAACCGTGTCGTTTGATTCGCCCTTGACGTTCCGGTGCAGCAAGGCATTGATTTTCGACACATACATCCAAGTTACTCCGGCTAAAGGAGCTCAAGTACACGTGAGCCTTCTAGGCGTTAACCATGATGCATGGGCCGCAGCAAGTGACGAGAATGCACTCGGTGATTGAGGCAGGCGTGATCCTCGCCTGATTGTGCAAAATGCGGTAACCGCCAGCCTGCATGTTTCATTCTGCGGGACGGCTATGCTTTCCGCGATACCGATTATGGCAAAATTATTACAAGGGACTAGGAGCTTCCCGCGGATCCACGAAGCAAGCTGGCAATTCCGCGTGATCTCATTGGGTATTCGGCATCTTATCGTCAGATGAAGATCGGCGACGACATTTCGAGTGCGTAGACGGGCTGTGCGAACTCGATCACGTAATCCTGAACCGCCTGATAGGTTCCGTTCCCGTCGCCGTCGATCACTACGAAAGTGCGGCCGGCATAGTCGCCGCTGTCAGGGGTGAACAGGACAGCCGAATGCCCTTCCAGCGCGGCGTTGACCGCTTTGCCGAGGTCGCTGCCGAAGCTTGCCGTGCGGAGCGCACCGGAGGCGATCTCGCCGGTCCATCCGCGCACCGTGAACGGCAGGTCGACTCGATCGAAGAAGCGGTCGAAGCCCTGGATCGTGTCGAATTTGGAGGCGGTGGATTCGGCTGCAGAGGCATAGACGAAGACGTTGAGACCGTTGCCGGCGTTCAGCAGATCGGCACCCATGCCACCGGTCAGGCGGTCGTTGCCGCGCAGGCCGACGAGGGTGTCTGCGCCATTGCCGCCGATCAGGATGTCGTCCTGACCGCCGCCGGTAAGGCTGTCGGCGCCGTATCCGCCGAGGATCTCGTAGGCGCCGTCCCGCTCGGCGCTACCGTCGAAGGTGAGCGTCTCGGTTCCGACCAGATCCCGTCCATCCACCCGCAGCTGCGCGCCGGCGGCAACATTGCCGTCGCCCATCTGGAGCCAGTAATCGAAGGCGGTGCCCGTCGGGCCGCCGATCAGCAACAGTTGTTCGATCCCGCCGATCTGGGTCTCGCCGAAGCGCAGCTGGTAGTCTCCGGTGAGCTGAAGCGTGTCGGTCCCGGAGCCGCCCTCGACGCTGTCGCCGGCGCTCCATTGATCGCCGAAGATGAAGAGGTCGTCGCCGCCGCGGCCGACGCCGTGATCGTTCCCGCCCTGCTGGAACAGGAAGCGATCCGCTTCCTCACCGCCACCGAAATCGTTGTCGCCGGCGTCCCCGACGAGATCGCCCTTGGGGCGTAGGGTGATCGCGACCACGTCCTTGTCGGTCAGCGTTCCGCCGAGGCCGCTTCCGCCGAGATCGCTGCTCCGCACATAGAGACCGGCCTGGCCACGATAACCGGGCGTGCCGTGAAAGACGAGGCCATCAAGCGCGGCGTTGATTGCGTTGGCGCTGCCGCGGAATGTCATCAGGGTATCATCGACGCCGTCACCACTCAGCAGGGTCAGCCCGTTGGTCCCGGCAAGGGTGAGGGTGCCGTGCGAGGCGCCGATCGTGACCTCGAGCGTCGTCGCCTCGGGATCGGAGACGAACACGGCGTTCCCGTTGGAGACGGAGAAGACGAGATCCGAACTTTCCGGGATCATCTGCGAGAGCGGGACAGTGTTCACGGGATCGTCGTTGATTGCGGTGATCTCGATCGGAATCGTGCCGGCTGCGACCTGGCCGCCGGGAGAATTGTCGCCGAACGCCACAGTCACAGAGGTGCGCGCGGCGGGCGAGTCGCTGCCGTTGCGGTACCGGACCGCCTGCATCACCTCGTTGACCAGCGCCGAAGTTGCCGTGACGCCGGCGACACTGCTCGGATAGAAGTCTATCTCGATCTCGCCGTTGCGAACCGAATAGCTGGCGAAGGCGCGCCCGTCGGCAAGCAACACCGGTCCGTTGATCGAGAAATTCGGGCCCGCAACGAGGCTGAACTGGTCGACAGTGTCGAGCGTATCGCCCTGCACCAGAAGGAAGGTGCCGCCATAATCCCCAAGACCGTCATTCTTCGGGTCCAGATCCACGTCCGACACGGCGACTCCCGAGAGGATCGCCACGTCAGTCTGCTCAATCGCGCCGACCAGACGAAGGCCGAAGAGCACGGGCGCACTCCCGGCGGTCGCGACGTCGCTGTGGAGGGTGGTGGCGTTGAAAGCATACATCGGGAATCACTCCGCTTGCGGCAGCCCTCCGCATTGGGTTCAAAGGAATAATCCTCCGCCTCCACGGCGGCAAGCCGCGAAGGTGCCGCGACGCTGATTCCGCAGGTTTCGGCGATGCTCCGCAGCAACGAGATGGGGGACCGCACCTTTATAGGCGATAGCTGCGGAATATCCAGGTTCTTCGATTGATGGCGGCAGGCGAGGCCGGCACAGGCTCCCCGCATGACGCTTGTCCTCGCTTTGGCAATCATCGCGTTCGCCGCCGGCTTCCATGCGCATTGGGCGGTTGGGGGAACGCTTGGATATTCCGTTTCGCTTCCGCAGAGCGCGGATGGCACGCCGGTGATGGCGCACCGGTTGCCCTGGTGGCGACCGGCCGCTGGCGGCGTGACGCTCTGCCTGCTCGCTTTGGCATTGCTGCTGCTCGCCGAAGCCGGACACCTGCGGCTGCCGCTCCCGCCCGAGTTCGTCGGGTCGGCATTGCTCGTGATCGGCATTGCGTTCGTCTGCCGCGCGTTGGTCCCGAACGTCTATGTCGGCTTCTTCAAGACAATGCGCAGCACGCGCTGGGCTCGCTATGACACGCGGCTCTACAGTCCGCTTTTCCTGCTCCTGGGTTTGCTGATCCTGTGGCAGGCGTTCTGACCCCCTTCACCAGTCCGCTAACTCTTCTCCGTACCCTTTACCCGCGCCAGTGCCTCGCGTTCGATCGTCGCCAGTTCCTTGACCGTCTGCTCGAGCGCCGCTTTCTGCGCTTCCAGCTCCTCGATGCGCTCGCGGCAGCGGCCCGCCAGCGCCCGCATCTGCTCGAGATGCTGCGGATCGGCATCGTAGAGATCGAGGAATTCCTGGATGTCGCGCAGCGAGAAGCCGAGACGCTTGCCGCGCAGGATGAGCTGCATGCGCGCCGTCTCGCGCTTCGAATAGATGCGCTGGGTGCCGACCCGGCGCGGCTCGATGAGGCCGCGATCCTCGTAGAAGCGCAGGGTCCGGGTGGTGATGCCGAGGCTGTCGGCGACCTCCTGGATCCCCTGCAGCTGTTCAGCCGCCTCGCTCAATCGCAACCTCCCCGTCTCCCCCATGCGTCGCTCCCGTCCCTGCTCCATTCGCCGGATCCGCTGCCGCCGACTTTGCAGCCTTCGCCCGTTCCTCCTCGACCAGCTCCTTCTTGGACAGCTTGCCGATCAGCGTCTTGGGCAAGGTCTCGCGGATCTCGATCTCGCGCGGAAGCTCGATCTTGCTGACCTTGTCGGACAGGAAGGTGCGCAGCGCTTCCGGAGTCGCGCTCTCGCCGGCGACAAGGGTGACGAACGCCTTGGGGGCCTGGCCGCGATAGGGATCATCGACTCCGATCACCACCGCCTCGGCGACGGCGGGATGCTCGTACAGGGCTTCTTCGATCACGCGCGGATAGACATTGTAGCCGCCGGCAATGATCACGTCCTTGATCCGGTCGACGATGAACAGATAGCCTTCGTCGTCGAGATAGCCGACGTCGCCGGTGCGCAGCGCGCCGTTCGAGAACACCTCCCGGGTGGCGTCGGGCCGGTTCCAGTAGCCCGACATGACCTGCGGCCCGCGCGCGCATATCTCGCCGATCTGCCCCACCTCGAGCAGCCGCTCGGGATTGTCGCGGTCGTGGATCTCGATCGTGGTGCCGGGGAAGGGAAGGCCGGCCGACCCCGTCTTGTTGACGCCGTCGATGATCGGATTGCAGGTTATGATCGGCGAGCTTTCCGACAGGCCATAGCCTTCGACGACCTTGGCGCCGGTCGCCCGCTCGAACGCCTGGCGGACTTCGCTCGGCAGCGGCGCGCCGCCGGAAATGCAGGCGTGGATCGAGGACATGTCGACCGTCTCCTTGGCGGCCGCACCGGCGATCGCGTTGAAGATCGTCGGCACCGCCGGAAAGAAGGTCGGCCGCCGCCGCTTGATCGTGTCGAGTACCTGGCGGAGCTCGAACCGCGGCAGGAGGATCATCTCGGCGCCGTTGCGCACCGCATTGGTGAGCACGGTGGTCAGCGCGAACACGTGGAAGAGGGGAAGGACGCCGAGGACGCGATCCTGCTCGGTGCGCTGCGCGCCGCCTGTGTGCAGGTAGCAAGCGTCGGCATTGGCGACGAGATTGGCGTGGCTGAGCATCGCCGCCTTGGGCTCGCCGGTGGTGCCGCCGGTATATTGGAGCACGGCGACCGCGTCCGGTTCGACCGAGACCGGCTGCGGGGCGGAGGCGCCCGCGACGAGATCGGCGAAGCGCATCTGGCGCGGCTCGGCCGGGATCGTGGCGATGTCGCGGCGCTTGAGCAGGCGGTAGGCGACCGATTTCACGCCGGGCAGAGCCCCGGCGACCGGGCAGGTGATGACATGGCGGAGGCCGAGTTCGGCGGCGACGTGGGACACGCGGGCGTGAATGTCGGGGATGTCGCAGGTGGCGATGATGTCGGCGCCCGAATCGACCAGCAGGTGGCGCAGCTCTCGTTCGACGTAGAGCGGGTTGACGTTGACGACGGTGCCGCCGGCCTTGAGCGTCGCGAAGAACAGCACCGGATAATAAGTGATGTTGGGCAGGCACAAGGCGACCCGGCTGCCGGGCTTCACGCCCAAGACCTGAAGGCCCGCAGCGGCCCTGTCGATCATGCCGGCGAGTTCGCCGTAGGTGGTGATCCGGCCCAGAAAATCGATGGCGGGACGCGCGCCGAAACGGCTCGCCGTCTCCGCGAACATCTCGGTCAGCAGCCGCGGCGTGAAATTCAGCTCGACACCCCTGGCCTCAGCGATCTGCATTCAACGCCTCTCCAAAAAAACGTGCGCCTCCCGGTTGTCCACCGCATCGGAGCGCCTTATTAGCCCTTGACGTATGCGTCAGGTAACGCACCTTAACGTGAGGCCGCAAGGCCAAACCAGGCAGAAGATGAGGAATCGATGACCACAGTCGTGATCGCAGGCTACGCCCGCTCGCCTTTCCACCTCGCCGGCAAGGGCGAACTCGCCCGCGTCCGTCCCGACGATCTCGCCGCCCAGACGATCCGCGGGCTCATCGAAAAGACCAAGGTCGATCCTGCCAAGATCGAGGACATCATCCTCGGCTGCGCCTTTCCCGAAGGCGAGCAGGGCCTCAACGTTGCCCGCATGATCGGGCTGCTCGCCGATCTGCCGCTGTCGGTCGGCGGCATGACCGTGAACCGCTTCTGCGGATCATCGATGAGCGCGATCCACATCGCGGCCGGACAGATCCAGATCGGCGCCGGCGATGCGTTCATCTGTGCCGGCCTCGAATCGATGAGCCGGGTGCCGATGGGCGGCTACAACCCGCTTCCCAACCCGGCCCTCGCGAAGAAGAGCGCCGGCGCCTATATGGGCATGGGCGAGACTGCCGAGAACGTCGCCCGCAAATACCAGATCACCCGCGCCGAGCAGGAAAGCTTCGCGGTGAAGAGCCACAGGAAGGCCGCCGCGGCGCGTGACGCCGGCAGGCTTTCCGATGAGATCGTGCCGATCCAGACCAAGACGGGCGTGGTCAGCCAGGATGGTGGCATCCGCGCCGACACCAGCGAAGAAGTGCTCGCCGGCCTGAAGCCCGCCTTCAGCCAGGATGGATCGGTTACCGCCGGCACGTCCTCGCCGCTGACCGACGGCGCGTCGGCGGTGCTGGTTACCTCGGAGGAATTCGCGCAGGCCAACGGCCTCAAGATCCTCGCGCGCATCAAGTCGATCGGCGTTTCCGGCTGCGAGCCGGAGACGATGGGTCTCGGCCCGATCGGCGCGTCCTTGAAGGCACTGGAGCGCGCCGGGCTCAAGGGCGACGATCTCGACGTGGTCGAGATCAACGAGGCGTTCGCATCGCAGGCGATCGCCTGCATCCGCGATCTCGGCCTCAAGGAAGAGACGATCAATCTCGACGGCGGCGGCATCTCGATCGGCCACCCGCTCGGCGCCACCGGCGCCCGCATCGTCGGCAAGGCCGCGGCCCTGCTGGAGCGCGAGGGCGGCAAATATGCGCTGGCCACCCAGTGTATCGGCGGCGGCCAGGGCATCGCCACCGTGCTGGAGCGTGCATGATGGAGCCGATCAAGAAAGTCTGCGTGATCGGTGCCGGCGTTATGGGTGCCGGAATCGCCGCCCAGGTGGCGAATGCGGGCGTGCCGGTGCTGCTGCTCGACATCGTGCCCAAGGAGGGGGCGGATCGTGACTCGGTCGCGAAGGGCGCGGTCGCCAAGATGCTCAAGGCCGAGCCGGCGCCGTTCATGTCGAAATCGGCGGCGAAGCTGGTCGAGACCGGCAATATCGACGACCATCTCGGCCGCGTCGCCGAGTGCGATTGGATCGTCGAGGCGATTGTCGAGCGGCTCGACATCAAGCAGTCGCTGTACGCCAAGCTCGAGCAGCTCAAGCGTCCTGGCACGGCAGTGTCGTCCAACACGTCGACGATCCCGCTCGGCCACCTTGTCGAAGGACGCTCGGACCAGTTCAAGCGCGACTTCCTGATCACCCACTTCTTCAATCCGCCCCGCTACATGCGGCTGATCGAGATCGTCCGCGGTGCCGACACCGATCCTGGCGTGGCTGGGAAGGTCGAGGATTTCGTCGACCGGATGATGGGCAAGCGCATCGTTCGCGCCAAGGACACGCCGGGCTTCATCGCCAACCGCATTGGCACCTACTGGCTCGCGGTCGCGATCAACGCCGCGATGGACCAGGGCCTGACCGTCGAGGAAGCCGACCAGGTCGGTGGCCGGCCGATGGGCGTCCCCAAGACCGGCATCTTCGGCCTGGTCGATCTCGTCGGCGTCGATCTCATGCCGCTGCTGTCGAAGAGCCTCGCGTCGACGCTTCCGGCAGGCGACGCCTATTTCGACACGATCCGACCGATGCCGCTGGTCGACAAGATGATCGCGGAAGGTTTCACCGGTCGCAAGGGCAAGGGCGGCTTCTATCGTCTCGACAAGAAGCCGGACGGCACGCGTGCCAAGCTCAGCCTCGATCTCGCCACCGGCGAATATCGTCCGGAGCGCAAGCCGGAGCGGCTGCCGGGCGCGGCCGAGAAGGATCTTGCCGCCCTCGTCTCGCTGCCCGGCAAGTCCGGCACCTATGCCTGGACGATCCTCGGCAACGTGCTTTCCTATGCGGCCTCGCTGGTCGGCGAGGCGGCGGACGACGTCGTCGGCATCGATGATGCGATGAAGCTCGGCTACAATTGGAAGTTCGGCCCGTTCGAGCTGATCGACCGCATGGGGCCGGGCAAGCTCGCCGCGCGCCTTCAGGCGGAGGGACGCACGGTTCCGCCGATCCTCGCCAGGGCCGGCGGCCGGCCCTTCTATCGAATAGAAAACGGCGTGCGCCAGTATCTCGCCGCCGACGGCGAGTATCGCGACGTCGTCCGGCCGGAAGGCGTGCTGCTGCTCGAGGACGTCAAGCTGCGCAGCGAGCCGTTGCTCAGGAACGGCTCGGCGGCTTTGTGGGACATCGGCGACGGGATCGTCTGCCTGGAATTCACCGGCAAGATGAACGCGCTCGACGAAGAGGTGATGAAGATCGTCCAGAAGGCGATCCCGCTGGTCAAGGCGCAGTACAAGGGATTGGTCGTCTACAACGAGGGCTCGAACTTCTCGGCCGGCGCCAATCTCGGTCTCGCCATGTTCGCGCTCAACATCGCCGCGTGGAGCGAGATCGAGAAGCTCGTCTCGGCCGGGCAGCAGGCCTACAAAGCGCTCAAATATGCGCCGTTCCCGGTGGTCTCGGCGCCGGCCGGGATGGCGCTCGGCGGCGGCTGCGAGATCCTGCTCCATTCCGATGCGGTCCAGGCCCATGCCGAAAGCTATGTCGGCCTGGTCGAATGCGGTGTCGGCCTCGTCCCGGGATGGGGCGGCCATGGCGAACTGATCGATCGCATGGTGAAGTCCCCGGCAATGCCGAAGGGCCCGATGCCGGCGGTGGTCAAGGCCTTCGAGACGATCTCGACCGCCTCGGTGTCGAAGTCGGCGGCGCAGGCCAGGGAAATGATGTTCCTGCGTCCCACCGACGGCATCACGATGAACCGCGACCGCCTGCTCGCCGACGCCAAGGCCAGGGCCCTCGCGCTGGTCGAGGGCTATGCGCCTCCGGAGAAGCCGACCTTCCGTCTGCCCGGCGAAAGCGGCCGGGTGGCGATCGGCAATGCCGTGCGCGACTTCCACAAGAAGGGTGTGGCCACCGATTACGACACCGTGGTGGCCGGGCGCCTCGCCAACGTGCTGACCGGCGGCGACGCCGATCTGGTCGACACGGTGACCGAGGACCAGCTGCTCAAGCTCGAGCGCGAAGCGTTCATGGCCAGCGTCAAGGATCGCCGCACCCAGGCCCGGGTCGAGCACATGCTCGAAACCGGCAAGCCGCTGCGCAATTGACCCGTGCATTGGCCGCAAACCGTTCGGGCTGAGCCTGTCGAAGCCCTCCCTTTCTTCCGCGGGAGAAGAAGGAAGGGGCTTCGACGAGCTCAGCCCGAACGGAGCTAAGAGTTTCAAGTTACATCGCGGCCGATCGAGGTCGCCACCCGAACCCAGACCATCTGATCGGAAGACCAGGACATGCAGACCTACAACGCACCCCTGCGCGACATGCGTTTCGTGCTCCACGAACTGTTCGCCGACGACGAATTCGGCGGGCTCGAAAAGTTCGAGGAATTCACCCCCGATCTGCTCGACGCGGTGCTCGAGGAAGCCGCCCGCGTTGCCCGCGACGTGTTGCTGCCGCTCAACGCCAGCGGCGACGAGGAAGGCTGCGTCCTGGAAAATGGCGTGGTCCGCACGCCCAAGGGCTTCAAGCAGGCCTATGACACGTTCCGCGAGGGCGGCTGGGCGTCGCTTGCCTCCGATCCGGAGTGGGGCGGGCAGGGGCTGCCGGAGACGGTCAACAAGCTCGTCGAGGAGATGATCTGCGCGTCGAACCTGTCGTTCAGCCTCTATCCGGGTCTGACCCACGGCGCCACCACGGCGATCGAGGGCCACGCGGCGGAGGACCTGAAGCGGGCCTATTTGCCCAAGATGGTCAGCGGCGAATGGTCGGGAACGATGTGCCTCACCGAGGCGCATTGCGGCACCGACCTCGGCCTGCTGCGCACCAAGGCGGTGCCGCAGGAAGACGGCAGCTACAAGGTGACCGGGTCCAAGATCTTCATCTCGGCCGGCGACCACGATCTGACCGACAACGTCATCCACCTAGTGCTCGCCCGGCTGCCCGATGCGCCGGCGGGCGTGAAGGGCATCAGCCTGTTCCTGGTGCCGAAATATCTGCCGAAGGACGACGGCACGATCGGCCCGCGCAACAATGTCGCCGTCGCCGGGATCGAGCACAAGATGGGCCTCAAGGCGTCCGCCACCTGCCAGATCGCGTTCGACGATTCGATCGGCTGGCTGGTCGGCCAGCCCAACAAGGGCCTGGCCGCGATGTTCACGATGATGAACACGGAGCGCGTTTCGGTGGGTATACAGGGTTTGGGGATCAACGAGATCGCCTACCAGTCCGCCGTCGCCTACGCCAAGGAGCGCCTGCAGGGGCGGGCGCTCGGCGGTGCCAAGCAGCCGGAGCTCTCGGCCGATCCGATCATCGTCCACCCCGACGTACGCCGCATGCTGATGACAATGCGCGTCTACGCCGAAGGCTGCCGCGCGCTCGGGCAATGGGCGTCGCGTGCGCTCGATGCCGAAAAGCACAGCAAGGACCCCGAGGTCCGCGCCCGCGCGACCGACTTCGTGGCGCTGATGACCCCGGTCGTGAAGGCGCTGTTCACCGATCTCGCCTCGGAAGCGGCGAACCTTGCGGTGCAGACGTATGGCGGCCACGGCTATATCCGGGAGCACGGCGTCGAGCAGTTCGTGCGCGATGCCCGTATCACCCAGATCTACGAAGGCACCAACGGCATCCAGGCGCTCGATCTCGTCGGCCGCAAGATGGCGGCGAACATGGGCCGGGCGATGCGACCCTTCTTCCACGCGGTCTCGGCGCTGTGCGAGGACCTCACCAAGAGCCAGGATCCGCAGATCTCCGCTTTCGCCGGCGCCCTGATGCAGAATTTCGGTGCGCTTCAGCTCACCACCGCGACCATCGCCCGCAAGGCGATGAAGGATCCGGAGGAAGCGGGCGCCGCGGCCAGCGAGTATCTGCGCATGCTCGGGCTGGTCGGGATGGGCTATACCTTCCTCAAGGCCGCGCAGATCGCCAAGGCGCGGCTGGGGGAGGGGAGCGGGGATGCGGATTTCTACACCACCAAGCTTGCCACCGCCGCCTTCTTCTTCGATCGGATCCTGCCGCAGGCGACGACATTGTTCCTGACGATCAAGACCGGCAAGGCCTCGATGATGGCCTTGCCTGCGGAAGCCTTCTGACCCGAGCGAGCTGGACGACGCGATTTACCGGCTGACGATAACCATTGTGCAACAAAGGCTTGCCAAGAGCATCATCCTGTCGCAGCGAGCGCTGCGACAGGATTGACCTATACGTAAGTTGCTGCTCCTATAGATCAGTCTCATAACGCAACGGTGATGTCGCAAGCGCCATCGGTGCAAGGACCGGCCCGGATGGGCGAAGTTCGACCGGAGGGGCGGAAACAGACCCCAATGGCGAGGAGTAAGGAGAGGATTGATGCTGATTACCATGCTCGCCATGGCGATGGCGGCGCCGCAGGATGCGGCGGTCGGCCGCTGGAAGACCGAGACACGCGGCGGTATCGTGGAGATCCAGCGCTGCGGCGCCTCGATCTGCGGACGTCTTCTGACGTCGGACCTTCTGCGCACCAACCCCAACCTCAAGGACGCCAGGAACAGCGACGCCGCGCTTCGCGGTCGCCCGCTGCGCGGCTTGCAGATCCTGAGCGGCTTCAAGGCCGACGGCACCGGCTGGAGCGGCGGCAAGATCTACAATGCCGAAGACGGCAAGACCTACACCGCGTACGTGACCCCTGAAGGCCCGAACCAGCTCAAGGTCAAAGGCTGCGTGTTCCGTCCGCTCTGCAAGACCCAGACCTGGACCCGCGTGCGCTGATCGCGTCACGCACACGTTTTTCCATACCCGTTTTCTGCTTCCCGGTACCGCGTGCCGTATCGCTTACAGGATGATCTGATGTCGTATCTCAAGACCGCTCTCGTTGCTGCCTCCGCCCTTACCGCCAGCTTCGGTTTCGCCACTGCCGCCAACGCCCAGGCTTTCTATCTGCAGGAACAGTCGGCGCGCGCTGCCGGCCGCGCTTTCTCGGGCGAGGGTGCCGACACCGGCGCCGCCTCCTTGTGGTGGAACCCGGCGGCCATCGCCGGCATCGAGACGACGGATGTGTCGCTGTCCGCCTCCCTTATTCTGCCGCGCGGGGAAGTCGCCAACAGCAACACTCTGATCCGCCGTCCCGGCCAGACCTTTGCCCCGGTGGGCGGCGATCCTGTTACCAAGAACCCGATCAACAATGGAATGCTTCCCGCCTTCGCCGTCGCTGTGCCGGTCAGCGATCGGCTCGCTTTCGGTCTCGCGGTCAGCTCGCCCTACAGCTTCACCACCGATTATGCGGAGGACAGCTGGGCCCGCTACACTGCCGACAAGACCAAGCTCTTGACCATGGATATCCAGCCCAGCGTTGCTTACGCGGTAACGGACTGGCTGCGCGCCGGTGCCGCGCTCAACGTCGAATATACCGACGCCAGCCTCTCCAATGCGCTGCCCAATCTCTCGGCAGCGCTTCCCGACGGCCGCCAGGTGCTGAAGGGCAATGGCTGGGATTTCGGCTGGTCCGCCGGCGTGCAGATGCACAATGAATTCGTCACCGTCGGCATCAGCTACAAATCGGCGATCAAGCACAAGCTTGACGGCTCGATCGAGATCAGCGGGCTGCAAGGTCCTCTCGCCGCGCAGAACCGCGAGCTCGACGGAGTCAGCGCCACCTTCTACACGCCGGCGCAGATCATCGTCGGCGCGCGGTTCAAGGTCAGCCCCGCGCTCACCCTCAACACCCAGGGCATCCGCTACACCTGGAGCAAGTTCGACGAGATCCGCCTCGGCGCGCCGCTCAACACGGCGATTCCCGAAGGCTATCAGAACAGCTGGAGCCTTGCCGGCGGCTTCGATTATCAAGCCTCGGAGAAGCTGATCCTGCGCGCCGGCGTGCAGCACGCGTCGACTCCGACCGTCGACGGCGAGCGCGACGCACGCGTGCCGGACGCCGACCGCTGGAATTTCGGTGCCGGCGGCACCGTCCAGGTCAACCCGCGTCTCGCGCTCGACGCCGCCTTCAACTATGTCCATTTCGACAAGGAGACGATCGATCGCACCACTGCCGCCTATGCCGGCACTGCCGCACAGACTCCGATCGTGGTCAACGGCACGCTGCGGGACGCCAAGGCGTTCATCATCTCGGTCGGCGGCCGGATGACGTTCTAAGGCACTGCCCCTCTCCCGTCGGGGCCCCGTCAAAGTGCAACTTTGATGGTCTCGAGGGAGAGGAACGCTTGTGAGGAGAAGGTTGCATGAAGCTGCTCGTGCCCGTGAAACGGGTGATCGATTACAATGTGAAGCCGCGGGTGAAGGCGGACGGCAGCGGGGTCGATCTCGCCAACGTCAAGATGAGCATGAACCCGTTCGACGAGATCGCCGTGGAAGAGGCGATCCGGTTGAAGGAGAAGGGTGTCGCGACCGAGATCGTGGTGGTGTCGATCGGCCCTGCCAAGGCGCAGGAGACGTTGCGCACCGCGCTTGCGATGGGCGCCGATCGCGCGATCCTGGTTCAGACCGACGATGCGGTGGAGCCGCTCGCCGTCGCCAAGATCCTGGCGAAAATCGCCGCGGAGGAGCAGCCCGGCCTGGTCGTTCTCGGCAAGCAGGCGATCGACGACGATTCCAACCAGACCGGTCAGATGCTCGCCGCTCTGCTCGGCTGGGCCCAGGGCACGTTCGCCTCCAAGGTCGAGGTGTCCGGCGACAGCGTCGACGTCACCCGTGAGGTCGATGGCGGGCTGGAGACGGTGAAGCTGAAGCTTCCGGCGATCGTCACCACCGATCTGCGCCTCAACGAGCCGCGTTATGCGAGCTTGCCCAACATCATGAAGGCGAAATCGAAGCCGCTCGCGACCAAGTCTCCGGCCGATTACGGTGTCGACACGACGCCGCGGCTGACGACGCTTAGCGTGCGCGAGCCGTCGAAGCGCGAAGCCGGAGTCAAGGTCGGCTCCGTCGACGAGCTGATCGACCGCCTCCGCACCACGGGAGTTATCGGATGAAGAGCCTCGTTCTCGTCGAACATGAAAATGGCGATCTGAAGGACGCCACCCTGTCGGCGGTCACCGCCGCTGCCAAGCTCGGCGAAGTCCACCTGCTGGTTGTCGGCGACAGCGTCTCCGGCGTTGCCGAGGCGGCGGCGAAGATTGCCGGCGTCGGCAAGGTCCACGTTGCCGAGGATGCCGCCTACGCCCACCAGCTGGCCGAGAATGTCGCGCCGGTCATCGCCCAACTCATGGGCCACCACGACGCGTTCGTCGCGCCGGCGACGACCACCGGCAAGAATGTCGCGCCGCGCGTCGCCGCCTTGCTCGACGTGATGCAGATTTCGGATGTGATCGACGTGGTCGATGCCGACACCTTCGTGCGGCCGATCTACGCCGGCAACGCGATCGCCACGGTCAAGTCGTCCGACGCGAAGAAGGTACTCACCGTTCGCGGCACGGCGTTCGAGAAAGCGGCGCGCGACGGCGGCTCCGGCACGATCGAGGCGGTCTCGGGCAGCGGCGATGCCGGCCTGTCCAGCTTCGTCGGCGCCGAGATCGCCGCCTCGGAGCGCCCCGAACTGACCAGCGCCAAGATCATCGTCTCGGGCGGGCGCGCGCTCGGCTCGGGCGAGGCCTTCCACCAGGTCATCGATCCGCTTGCGGACAAGCTCGGCGCCGCGGTCGGTGCCAGCCGCGCCGCCGTCGATGCCGGCTACGCGCCGAACGATTACCAGGTCGGCCAGACCGGCAAGATCGTCGCTCCGGAGCTTTATGTCGCGGTCGGCATTTCGGGCGCGATCCAGCATCTTGCCGGAATGAAGGATTCCAAGCTGATCGTTGCGATCAACAAGGACGAGGATGCCCCGATCTTCCAGGTCGCCGACATCGGCCTGGTCGGCGACCTGTTCAAACTGGTGCCCGAACTGACCGAGAAGCTCTAGAACTCCTCAGCGCCTCTTCCCTTCAGGGGGAGAGGCCGGGAAGAGGGGCAGTGCCTCTCCTCCCGCGCCCCCTGTCCGAGAACCAGTCTCCCCCTCTCCCTACCCTCTCCCCTGAAGGGGAGAGGAGGGGTACAGTGTGGTCGGGGGGCGACTCGGGAAGGAGCCGCTCGTGAGCGTTCGTGGAAGCTGCCACTGCCAGGCCGTCCGCCTGATCCTCACGGAAAGGCCGCACGAGGTCATCGCCTGCGATTGCTCGCTGTGCAGCCGGCGCGGAATGCTGTGGGCCCATTATGACGACAGCCAGGTCGCGACGGACGGGTATACGGAAGGCTATGTCTGGGGGAGCGAGACGATTCGCTTCCATCATTGCCCGAAATGCGGGTGCACGACCCACTGGCATTCCAATTCCCAGCTCGGCGGCCGGATCGGGGTCAACGCGCGATTGATCGAAGGCTTCCATGAAGCGGGAGGCGCCAGCACCTCGCAATATGATTTCGGCGACGGTCCCGTACCGATCAGCTTCCTCTCCGGCGCGAACGGCTGACGCCTGCGCACAGCGCCTCGCATCATCGTCGATCATCACCGGCCCACGCCGCCGTCCACCATATTCCTTCCGGGCCGCCGCGAACGGCGGTGGCGACCTTGCCATCAGGGCCGCGAGTGAAGCGCATCGTCGACAGCGGCCCGGCGCCGAAGCGATCGGGACCGATCGGAACCAGCGGCAACTTCGCGCCCGTCGTCCATTCGAGTTGGAGAAGCCCGTCCCGCTCGATCAGGCGGAAGCCGTCGCGCTTCGGGATCGAATAGGTCCCGATATAGTCTTCCAGCCGGGCCGCATCGGCGCTCGGTGCCTCGTGAAGCAATGCCGATTGGTGTCGTAGCTGGCGCCATTGGCCGCCTTCGAGGACGAAGGTGGTGGAGCCGCGCAACCAGGAATCGCGCCGGCCCTTCGGATCGCGAAAGCGCACGATCGAGCTTCGGATCGCGACCTCGCCGACCCGGCTGATCGTCCGATCATATTCCCGAATGTCGGAGATCTGCCGCGGAAGCTTGCCGCCGGCGACCAGCGTCAGCCAGATGTCGTAGCGATCCACCTGCCCGAAAGCGTGGAGCATCTCGAAACGGGGATGGACAAGCCGCCGGAGCGCGGCGACGTCGCGCGCTTCGACCGCCCGCTGGATCGATTGGAACGCCTCCTCGACGGCGGCGTCGGTCATCGGCGCCGCGGCCGCGAGCGGTGCGGAAACGGTAAACAGGACGGCAGCGACGCCGCACAATTGAGAACCTCGAAGCGACATCAATGCCCCGTCCATGGAGGGGACCCGCGCGGGCGAGTCGCCCTGGAGATTACTCCATATGCGCGGCTGCTGTCCCGACAGGATCATCTGAACTCGCGATGCGTCGATCTGCGATTTGATGCGTTAAGCCCCGAACCGACGAGCAATCCGCGACCTCCTTCGGGCGGAAGCCGCGGCCTCTTTCGGGCGGAAGCGGACGGCTCCGTTATGATTTTGGAAACGATGGATCCCTTACAAAGCACTATGCTTAGCGACGCGAGCCATCACATCAGCGATGCTGATCTTGCCGAAGTGCACCGGCTTGCCGCCCAAGGCCGCCGCATCCCCGACATCGTGCTCAAGGCGATCATGCGCCGCATGGAAGCGGCCGATGCGAGCCAGCGCCGGGCGGCAGACGCGGGCGTCGCGGAGAGAATGTGATCGCCCGAGCTTCCGCTATCCGTTTCACCATGCCGAAAGGGCGCTGAAGCTTCCGCTTCCGCGCCCTTGTTCGTGCCCGGCCGACCGCCGGACGTTCACCGGCTCCGCGCGGCGGCGGAATCGCCGGAGCTCGCCAGAAGGCGGTCCTCGCTGCTGCGGGACGCGGCGAGTGCCTGTTCGCGCTGACGCGCGGCCCCCTCGCGGGCTTCCACCCGGCAACGGCGGACATCGTTCTTGCCCTCCAGGTTGATGTCTGACGCGGTGCCGCAAAAATCGCGGATCGCGCCGGCAATGCGGCGATCGAGCTCGGCGACTCCGCGCGCGCTGCCGAGGTCGAGGTCGTCATAGGTGATGTGGGCCGCAGCCGGCTGCGATTGCGGCTGTTGGGCGGCGACCGGCGCGAAGATGAAAAGGGCGCCGACGGTCACCAGCGAAAGGGGGATTTTCATCGCTGTCTCCAGTGTTTCTGTGTGATGTGCCGGCGCCGGCGCAGAGCCTCTTTACGCCTAGCGCTGCAGGAATGACGAACAACGATGTTGCGAAGTCGTTCTGCAAAAGTGCAGAATAGCCCGATGCTCGACTGGAACGATCTTCGCTATTTCCTGGCCGTCGCCGACAGCGGCAGCACGCTTGCCGCGGGGCGCGCCCTGCGGGTCAGCCAGACCACCGCCGCCCGCCGGGTCACCGCGCTCGAGGAGTCGCTCGGCACGACCCTCTTCGAGCGACGGCAGGCCGGCTATGCGCTGACACCGGCGGGGGAAGCGCTGCTCGATCATGCCCGCAAGGTGGAAGCCGCGGCTTCGGCCTTCGCCGATGCCGCCGCCGCGCAGGTGCGCGAGGTCAGCGGGGGCGTGCGGCTGACCACCGAGGAAATCTTCGCGGTGACCGTGCTCGCGCCGATCCTGCGCGATCTGCACGAACTCCATCCGTCGATCCGGATCGAGCTCGACACGAGCGAGGAGGTTCGCGATCTCGCCGCCGGGGCCGCCGATGTCGCGCTGCGCAGCGCGGACACGCTTTCGGGCGGCGGCCTGGTCGGCCGACGAGTCGCGACCGGTGACTGGGCAATCTATTGCAGCCGCGCTTACGCCGAGGCGAACGGCCGGCCGCGCAGCCGGCGAGCGCTGCGCCGCCATCCGCTGATCGGCGGCGGCGGGCGCAACGTCTGGCTGCATTATGGCGAGTGGCTGAAGCGCAACGAGCTCGAGGACGCGGTGGCGATCCATCACGGCTCGGCGACCGGTCTCCTGTCGGCGGTGCGCTCGGGCTTCGGGCTGGCGGCCTTGCCCTGCTTCGTTGCCGATTTCGACCCCGACCTGATCTGCTGCCTGCCGCCGGGGCAAGAAGGCCACAAGGGGCTGTGGCTGCTGACCCACGAACGGCTGCGCCACGTGCCGCCGGTGCGCCTCGTGCTCGATTTTCTTGCCGAGCGTTTGACGAGGCTCGCGTATGAAGGCGAGCAACGCCGCGCATCCGCGCTCCAGGAGCCGTTGCTGCCGACGGCGATGCCTCCGGCCCGATCCTGACCCGCTTTCCTTTCTGCTGACTCGGAGACACGCATGCGCAAGACCCTCATCGCGGCCATTGCCGCCTTCGCGCTGGTGATCGCAGGCGGTGCCGGCTGGTATGTCTTCTCGCCGGGCTGGACGTTGCGATCGATGGTCGCGGCCGCCAAGGCGCGGGACGAGGCGGCCTTCTCCGCCTATGTCGATTATCCGGCGCTGCGCCAGGACATGAAGGCCGAGCTCACCGCCCGGATCGAGCAAGAATCGAAGAAGGACGGCAGCCCGCAGGCGAAGCTCGCAGGCGTGATGGGCTTGGCGCTGATCGGTCCGCTCGTCGATCGGATGGTATCGCCTTCCGCGATCAACCAGGCCTTCACGCGGCTGACGATCGAGCAGCCGAAGGACGCGTCCACCGGCAAGGACGAAAGGCCGGAGCCGGTGATCCGCCGTCAGGGGCTGAACCGCTTCGTCGTTGCCGGCAAGGACATGCCGGACAGCGGGCTGGTGTTCGCACGGCGCGGGCTTGGCTGGAAGCTGGTCGGGATCGATCTCCCCCCTGTGAAGGGCCCACAAGCCTAACCGGGATCGGCATCTCCGGCGGCCTCTGCCGTGATCCAGCCCTGGAACGCCGCCATAGCCGGGGTGGGCGCGCGTGACTTGAGCCAAGTGAGCCAGTAGCCGCCGGCCGGCGCGGCGGCGGCGAACGGCTGGACGATGGCGCCGGCATCGAGGAGGCGGGTGAACATCGCGGGTGGGGCGAGGGCGACGCCGAGGCCCTGCGCGGCGGCGTCGACCATCGCCAGCGACGAATCGAATACCGGGCCGCGCACCGGCGGCGCGGCGATGTCGGCGGCCGCAAACCACCGCGTCCACTCGTCGCTGCGATAGGAGCGAAGCAGGGTCTCGCGGAGCAGATCGGCGGGGCTCGCGAGCCGGGCAGCCACCGCGGGCGTGCACAAGGGCGCGAACGGGGCCTCCATCAACGGCACGGCATCCGTGCCGTGCCAGGCGCCGTCGCCGAAGCGGATCGCGAAATCCAGGCCCTCGGCGGCGATGTCGACCCGGTTGTTGTTGGTGAACAGGCGCAGATCGAGCGTCGGACAGGCCGCAGCGAGCGCTGGCAGGCGCGGAATCAGCCATCCCGTGGCGAAGGTGTTGACCGCGCCGACGGTGAGCACCTCCCGGGCGCGGCCTTCGCCGACATGCTCGAGCGCGTCGGCGATCCGATCGAAGCTGGCGACCAGGGTCGGCAGCAAGGCGAGCCCTTCGTCGGTCAGCGCGAGGCCGCGGGGCAGGCGGCGGAACAGCTTGTGCCCCAGCTTGTCCTCCAGTCCCTTCACCTGGTGACTGATCGCGGCCTGGGTGACGCAGAGCTCGATCGCGGCGAGGGTGAAGGAGAGGTGGCGTGCCGACGCTTCGAAGGCGCGGAGAGCATTGAGCGGAAGGTGGGGACGAACCATGCGCAATGGCTATCCCCATCAGCGGCGTAGCGGAAGCGCCCGGCTCAGAAGCGCTTGGCGACGTTCAGGTAAAGCTGGAGATCGGCTGCCTCGTGGTTGAGGCCGATATTCGCCCCGGCGCCGAATTGCAGCGACTCGCCCCGCATCATCGCCAGCGACAGCCCGGCGAGCCATTCGGTCGTGCCCTGCTCCTCGTCGCGCGATGCGGCCAGTTCGGCCGCCGCGCTGAGCGTGCCGGTGAGCGACGCCTCGAGGCCGGCGATGCCGCCATAAGCGAGATGGTGGCCGCCGCCGTCTTCGTCGGCGGCACCGTCGATCTCGCCGGTGAAGCCAAGCGAAAACGCATCGGTCAGCTCGTAGCTGACCGGCACCAGCAGGCTCGCGCTCCAGTCGCCGACGCCGATCGCCGATCCGCCGGTCGGCAAGGTGACGGAGGGCATCAAGGCAATCGAAAAGCCGGAGCCGTCTGGATTGGCAAGATTTTGTCGGAGTGCCAGCCGCACGTCTCCGGTGCCGTCCGCGCGGCGAACCGCGCCGTCGGCGGCGCGCTCGCGCACATGGCCATAAGCGGCCCAGCCTACCTGCGCTTCCAGCGAGTCGGTGACGCCGTAGCGAAAGAGCATGTCGCCGGTGAAAACCGTGTCCTCACGGCGTCCGGCGTCCTGATCGCGTGTCCAGTCGATCGCACCGAATTCGATCGCGGCGTGGTCCTTGTCGAGCGTGCAGCTTGGCGTGCCGAGTCCAGGCGCATCGGCGCAGAAGTCGCGCAGCGATTGGGCGCCGGCAGGCGCGGTGCAAGCGAGGCCGAGCAGGATCAGGGGCAGGAAGCGGTTCATCCTTCCCTTATAGCGACAGCTTGCCCTGAGAGCCCCCGATGCGCGGGCCGGCGATGCATTAGGTTTGCTCATGGCTGCGGCGACGGAAGATCCTTTGCCGCCGCAGCCGCGGCTGCGGCATCAGGCTGCAGACCTTGAAGGAGTGATGATGCGAAACATGATCCTGGCCTTGTCCGTCCTGGGCTGCACGATCCCGGCCGGCAGCCATGCCCAGAGCAACGATCAGCGGATCGAATGGAATCAGCCGATGGCGCCGTTCCGGATCGCGGCCAATGTCCATTATGTCGGCACCAGGGGGCTCGGCGCCTATCTGATCACCGATCCCAAGGGACATGTGCTGATCGACGGAGGGCTGCCCGAGAGCGCGCCGCTGATCGCGGCCAATATCCGGAAGCTCGGCTTTCGCCTGCGGGACGTCAAATACCTGCTGATCAACCATGCCCATTTTGACCATTCCGGCGGCCTTGCCGAACTGAAGCGGCTGACGGGCTCCAGGCTGGTTGCCGCGGCCGGAGACCGGGCCGATCTCGAAAGCGGTCAGGTCGCGGGACGGCCGGAACTGCCGCCGGCGCCCGCGGTCAACGTCGATCGGATCGTCCGCGACGGCGAGCGGCTTCGCCTCGGCGCGACTGTCCTGACCGCCAATGTGACGCCGGGGCATACGCGCGGCTGTACCTCCTGGTCGATGCCGACTAAGGCGGGGACGATCCTGTTCGCCTGCAGCCTCACCGTCGCCGGCCAGAAGCTGATCGATGATCCGACCTATCCGAACGCCGCCGCCGATTTCCGCGCGACCTATGCCAGACTCAAGGGCATGAAGGTGGACATCTTCGTTAATTTCCACCCTGAATTCTTCGACATGGAAGCCAAGCGCGCGCGCCAGCTGGCAGGCGACTCTCAAGCGTTCGTCGATTCCGGCGAGCTTCGGCGGCAGGTGGAGAGCGCGGAGCGCGGGTTCGAGAAGGAGCTTGCCGCGCAGCAGGCCCGCGCCGTCAGCGCACCAGCCGGTAACTGACGAAGGCGATCTGCTTCCCGTCCGGGGACCAGCTGGGGACGTTGATCGTCCCCTGGCCGCCAAACAGCCGGGTGAGCACCCGCGGCCGTGCACTGCCGTCGGCAGGCATGATGCGGAGCATCACGTCGCGGTTCGGCGGGTGATCGCCAAGGGCGACGTCGAGACCGAAGGAGATGAACACGATCCATTTCCCGTCGGGCGAGAAATGCGGAAACCAGTCCCGCCAGGCTGGGTCCCTGGTGACCTGCTCGGGATCGCTGCCGTCCGCGCCGATCCGCCAGATCTGCATTGCGCCCGACCGTGCCGAGTTGAAGTAGATGTGGCGGCCGTCGGGCGAGTATTCCGGACCGTCGTCGAGGCCCGGCGCGGTCGAGAGCCGCCGCTCGGCACCGCCGGCGAGATCCTTCGCGTAGATGTCGAAGTCGTTCGTTTCCGGCCGCGTCGCGGTATAGGCGATGGTGCGCCCGTCGGGCGACCAGCCATGCCAATAGGACGGTGTCGAGGCATGGCCGGCGACCAGCCGCGGCGTCTTCGATCCGCCGATCGGCAGCACGTAGATGCGGGAATGATCATCGGCCTGCGACTGATCGGAGATGGCGAGCCAGCGGCCATCGGGCGAGATGCCGTGATCGTTGTTGTTCTTGCGCTGCGGCCCGGTCTCGATCGCGTCCGGCGTGCCGCCGGCCGGCGGGATTCGGTAGAGCAGCCCCTTGCTGTTGTAGATCAGCCACTGGCCGTCACGAGTCCAGTTCGGCGCCTCGATCTTGCCGTCGAAATGGCGGACGACGCGGCGGCTCTCGGCGCCGGTGACGTCCATCACCTCGAGCGTGCTTTCAACGGCGGCGGGATAGCCGGTGTCCGGCACGTGGGCGAGCGTCGGCACGCGCAGCGCGACGTTGGCGAAGGTCGCCGTTTCGGTCACCGCATCGTCATGCGCGGAGACCGCGAGGCCGACATGATAGGGACCCGCGAAGCCGATCGGCGTGTTGCCGCCGGCGTGCCGCAGGACTCCGTCGGCACCTGCGACCGAGAAGAAGACATAGGCCCCCTCGCGCTCGAGCCGCAGCCGTTTGGCACCCGTCGCGTTGGATCGGATCTCGTGGGTCGGCCCGTCCTGGACCTCGCGATATTGCAGCGAGACGAGGCCGTCGCCGTGGAGCATGACGTCGGCATAAGGCGATCCCGGCGTCAGATTCTGGCGGATCATCAGACCGGCCTTGCGGTGCGGATCCTTGCCGGCGCCGAGGAAGGCGACGTCCGCCTCGATATGAAGATCGCCCGATCGGACGGTCGAGAGATAGCGGAAGGCGTCCTCGCTGCCCCAGATGTTCGCGCCGCCGCCGGTGATCCGGTAGGTGCCGGCGGCATCGCGCACCGCTGCCCCTGTCTTGCCGACCTTGCCGATATCGACCGACCGTTGGAAGTCGCCGACCCTCGCCGGCTGGGCTGCAGCCGGCGCGGCCAGAGCCAGCGCCAGTACGCAAAACCAGTTCCGTCCCATCGCGTCCCTCCGATTTCGTCTTGGTCGTAGACCGAAAGAGGTGGAGAGGCGAGTGGGCTCAGTTGGCCGCCGCGACCGGTGCGAACTCGAGATCGCGATAGTCGTAGCTGAAGTCGGCGATCGGCGAGACCGGCTGCATCGTGATCCGCGCCACCTTGCCTGCGGCATCGAGCGCGAAGGTGACGTAAGCGGGCTCGACGACCGGATCGTTGAACCGCGTCCTGAAGGTCTCGTACTGATGATGATCGAGCGTCGCGCCGAGGCCGGGCCAATGCGGGAACTCCACCGCGAGCTTGCCCGCTTTCTCGCGGATCTTGATCGTTCCGAACCAGGGATCCTTGTAATCGCCGGCATAGCGGGCAAGGGGGAGCGAAGGGCCGACCTTTGCCGGCTGCGCCGCCGGGGTCTGCAGGAAAGCGATCGCCTCCTTCTGGCGAGTGTCGAGGAAGGCGGTGAAGGCTTCCGGCCATTGGCTGCGGGGACGGCCGAGATAATGGTCGATCAGTTCGTAGGTGAGGCCGGCGAGCATGCCGGATTCCTCGCTGTTCATCATGATCGAAAAGCCGACATTCTTCTCGGGGATCAGCACCACCTGGGTGATCGATCCGAACACGCCGCCCCCATGCATGACGATCTTCGCGCCATGATAATCGCGCACGTTCCAGCCGAGCGCATAGGTGCTGAAGGTCGCCTGGGTCTGCCGGATCGGCTCGGGCCAGGGGCTGATCGGCATCAGCACCTGCGGAGTCCACATCTCTTTGGCCTGCGCCTCGCTGAACAGGCGCGCCTCGCCCGGAAGATCGCCCTGGGCAAGCTGCAGCGTCAGCCACTTGCTCATGTCCTCGGCGCTCACCGACAGGCCGCCGGCGGGGGCGGCATTGGCCGGGATCACCGCTTCGGGGCCGAGCGGAACCTGCTCGCCGACACCCCGAATCACGCCGTTCACCCGGGCATGCGGGCGCGCGACATTGCCGGCCGCCGCGCGTCCCGCCGCATCGACGGTGGTGCGTTTCATGCCGGCCGGGCGGAGCACGTTCCGGAGCATGAACTGCTCCCAGCTCTGCCCGCTGACCTCCTCGATCAGCTGGCCGGCGACAACGTAGAGAACATTGTCATAGGCATAGCTGCTGCGGAAGCTCGTCGCCGGCGGAATGAAGCGCAGGCGGCGCACGATCTCCTTGCGCGTCAAGTTGCTTCGCGGGACGAACAGCAGGTCGCCGGCGCCGAGCCCGAGGCCGCTGCGATGGACGAGCAGATCGCGGATGGTGAATTCGCGCGTCACCCAGGCGTCCCACAGCCGGAAATCCGGCATGTGATCGATCACCTTGTCGTCCCACTTGATCTTGCCCTGATCGACGAGGATGGCGAGCGCGGCCGACGTGAACGCCTTGCCGGTCGATCCGGTGAAGAACAATGTGTCGGTGTCCACCGGCTTGGATGCGGTGAGATCGGTCACGCCGAAGCCCCGCGCGAAGGTGGTGCGGCCATCCTCGACGATGGCGATCGCGGCACCGGGCGTTCCGGAGCTCTTGCGCAGGGCTTCGACCCGCTGCGCGAGATCGGCGGGCGGTGCGGCGAGGGCGGTCTGCGAAAGCAGAGCGACGGCAAGGACAAGACAAGCGCTCTTCATGGGCGGTCTCCGGCTGCGAGGACAGGGATGGGACGATCGCGCCGGAGCAACCGCGCAAGGCCGATCGTCGCGAGCGGAAGCACGAAGACGACGAGCATGATGTAGCCGAACGCCCCATAGCCTCGGGCGATAAGGTCGATCAGGCCGAACCAGGCGGCGATCGTGCCCGATCCGACGACGAGCAGCGCGCTGGCGCCGAGGCGCCCGGCCAGCGGGAAGCGTCGCCCGCGGCCTCGCAGCGCTTCGTCCAGCCGCTCGATCAGCGCATTGACCATGCCAACGCCGGTTTCAAGCAAAGCGCAGAAGATCATCAGCTGGAACAGGATCGCGAACCACGGAGCGCCGATCCGCTGCAGCAGGAAATCGGACGGCAGGGTGGCAGCCCCGACCTCCGGATACCAGGCAATCATCGCCAGAAAGAAGAATATGGCCGGCACCATCGCCAAGGGCCCGGCGACCAGTCCGGCGATCGCCGCATCGCGGCGGCGGCTGATGTGGCGCAGGAACGGCACGACCGCGACCGCGCCGATCAGGTTGTAGCCCGCATAAGTGGTGCCGCCGGCGATCCAGCCGGTGGTCGGAACAGCCAGCGCGAGATGCGGCCCCACGCGATCGCCGAACGCGGCCAAGGCAAGCAGGATGAAGACCGCGTAGACGATGTAGATGACGCTCGAGGAATAGCGGAACATGCGCTCCGCGGTGGCGGTGCCGAGGGTGGTGACCGCGATCGTCGCGGCCATCAGCGCGAATGTGCCGGTCCAGGCGGGCGCGCCCAGCGACGCTTCGCCGATGCTCCCGGCGGCTGCGGCCATCACCGCAAGCACCAGGATCATCAATAGCACGTAGACGATTTCGAACAGGATCCAGAACGGCCCCAGCAGGGCGCGAAAGAAGGTGCGGTAATCCTGGGCTCCGACCGCGACTGCGAAGACGAAGGTAAGCGCGCAGACGGCGCTCCAGATCGCCATTGCCAGCACCAGGCCCATCAGCCCGCCGACAGGACCGCTGCCGAGGAAGAATTCGGCGATTTCCCGGCCGGTGGCGTAGCCGCCGCCGATGACGACGCCCTTGAAGGCGAGGCCGGGCAGCAGGAAGCGTTCGAACCAGCTGCCCGATCCTGGCTCTGCCCGCGCCATCAGGCGAGACAAGCGGCGATCAGGCGCTCGAAGCGCGCGCCGCCCCGAACCGGATCCGCCACCGGCAGGCCGAGCCGCTCGGCCTCGGCATCGAGCAATGCCGACGCCTCCGCATCGGAGAGATGGGCGGTGTTGATGGTCACGCCGCCGCAGCGGATGGCGGGATTGGTGCGCGCACCGAGCGTATGCGTGAGCGCGATCACCTCCTCGATTTCGGGCAGGGCGAATCCGGGTGTGCCGAGGATGGTCTCGCGCCCGGCCTCGTGGCAGGCGATGAAGATGTCCGGCTGGCTGCCGTGGAGGAGCGCGAGCGAAACTCCGGCATAAGCGGGGTGGAAGAGCGAGCCCTGGCCTTCGATCACGTCCCAGTGCGCCGGATCGGCGTCAGGGCTGAGCATTTCCGCAGCGCCGGCCGCGAAATCGGCGATGACCGCGTCCATCGGGATACCACCGCCCGAGATCATGATGCCGGTCTGGCCGGTGGCGCGAAAATCCACGTCGACGCCGCGATTGCGGAATTCCCGAGCGATCGCGAGGGCCGTATATTTCTTGCCGAGCGCGCAATCGGTGCCGACGGTGAGCAGGCGCTTGCCGCTGCGCTTGCGCCCGGTTGCGATCGGTATCGCAGCCGGGGGCGAGCGGACGTCGATCAGCCGCCTCCCGAAGCGCGACGCCGCCTCGGCGATGTCGGGGAGGCTGGCGAGCCGGACATGCATGCCGCTGACGATGTCGAGCCCGGCGGAGAGCGCCTCGACCAGAGAAGCGCGCCAGGAGATCGGGATGATGCCGCCGCTATTGGCGACTCCGATCACCAGCGCGCGGGCGCCTTTGGCATAAGCGGCCGCCGGCCGCATGTGCGGGAGACCGGTGCTGACGGCATCCGGCGAGCAGGCGAACTCGCCGACGCATTTGTCGCGAGCCCAGTCGCGCAGGCCGAACGCGGTCTTGGCGAAGCCGGGCTCGATCGTATCGCCCAGGAACAGAAGATAGGGCTGGGGAAGATCGGTCTCGATCGCCAACGGCGGAACAGGACGCGCGGCTATCATCGGTGGGGATGCTCCGGACTTTCGAGGACGAACAGCGCGGCAGGTGCCGCGATCACCATGTCAGAAGCCGGCCGTCAACGTGACGCCGACGGTCCGCGGCCGGATGATGCCGGTGCCGACGGCATTGTTCGGAAGCGTTCCGGGGTCGCCGAACCTCGAGGTGCGTCCGCGCGCATTGGTGAGGTTCTTCACATAGGCCTGGACGGTGAAGCGGCCGAGATCGACGCCGGCGCGGAGATCGACGACCTCGTAGCCGGAAAGTAGCGGCTGCCGCCCGAACTCCTCGCGGAAGGAGGGATCGAACTCGGCGACCTGCTCGCCGACGAAGCGGAGGTTGGCGCCGACGAAGGGCGCGACATTGCCCATCCGCCAATCGTAATCCACCGAGACGTTCGCGCTCAGTTCCGGCGTGTTCGGCAATGGATCGCCGTCGAGGCCGCCGACCAGCGGATTGGTATCCTCGGTCAGCTGCGCATCGACATAGGCTGCGTTGAAGCCGATGCTGAGCCCGGCGGTCGGCCGCACGGTCGCCGTGACTTCGCCGCCGACGCTGCGTGCCGTGCCGCCATTGATGTTCAAGCCGACATTGTTGATCTGGGCGATCAGCTGGATGTCCTTCCAGTCGAGATAGTAGACCGATGCGTCGATGGCGAAGCGCCCGTCGGCGGTCTCGGCCTTGGCACCGAGCTCGAAGCTGGTCAGCCGGTCGGACTCGTAGCTCCCCGGCGTTCCGGGAGGGGCCGCGGTGGGCAGAACGTTCGGGCCGCCGGGCCGGTAGCCGCTGGCGACGCGGGCGTAGAGCGAGGCGTGCTCGCTCACTTCGAAGCGCGGTGCCACCGAGTAGGTGAACACGGTTTCCGAGGATGAGGAATCCTCAAAGTTCGATGGTCCGCCGACCAGCAGGCCGTCCAGCGCCTGTGTCGCCGATTGCTCATTGCGGCTGACGCGGCCGCCGAACGTCACTTCGAAGCGCGGGCCGAGGTGGATGGTGGCGTTGCCGAACGCGGCGATCTCCTCATAGTCCGAGACGAGCTGGGCGGCGCCAAGCAGGGGCAGACCCGTCGCCGGCGTTTCGGCCGGCCGATCGAAGGCGGTGAAATCCTGGTCGATCGCCGAATCCTCGTTGGTGTAGTAAGCGCCGAGCAGCCATTCGAACGTGTCGCTTTCCGGGGACACGAGTCGGAATTCCTGAGTGAACTTCTTGGTCTCGGTGACCTGCGACTGGAAGAGACCCAGCGGACGCCCGAGCACCGCCGAGATCAGCCCCCCGAACTGAAAGGTAAGGTCCGACAGCAATTCCTGGTGGAAGATGCCGTAGCTGGTCGATGACATCAGGCTGGCGAAGCCGAAGTCCCAATCGACCGCGCCATTGTAGAGCCGGTAATCGACATCGTTGAACTCGGGTATGATCTGCGACTGGCTGAGCCGGCCGTAGAGCAGGGCGCCGGTCGCCCGGTCTGATTCGACGTAGGACGAGGAATCGACCTCGATATTCTGGGCAAGCGCCGACAGGCGAATGCTGAGCCGGTCGGACGGCTTGAACAGCGCCGAGACGCGGCCGCCAAAGACCTTGGCATCGTTGATATCCTCCTCGACATCGGAGCCTTCGGTGCCGATCGAGTCGATGAACCCGCCAATCTCCCGATAGAAGCCGCTCGCGCGGACGGCGAACGTGTCGCTGACAGGCACGTTGACGATCGCGCCGCCGGAATAGCTCATGTCCCCGCCGGAGACGGTCTCCGCGCCGATCTGGCCGCGGACCAGGAAGTCCTTGGTGTCCGGCGCATTGGTGACGAACTTGAGCACGCCGCCGAGCGAACTCGCGCCGTAGAGTGTACCCTGCGGGCCGCGCAGCACCTCGACCCGCGCAATGTCGAACGTGTCGAAATCGCCGGCGAGGATCGCCGCATTGGCGAGGCCGCTCGACGATCCGAACGGGGTTTCGTCGACATAGACGCCCACCGTCGAGGCGACGCCGCCGGTGTTGATGCCGCGCAGCGAGATGCGGGTGACGCCCGGCGTGGTCGCTTCCAGGCTGAGGCCGGGAACGAGGCCGACATAATCCTGGAAATCATTGGCCTGCTGGCGCTGCAGGGTCTGCTCGCCGACCACGGTGATCGATTGCGGGACTTCGATCAGCACCTGCTCGCGCTTCTGGGCGGTGACGATGATCTCCTCGTCGCTGCCGGCATAGCGGTCGGCATCGCTGGTCGGGGCGTCGCCGGCGGAAGACTCCTGCGCGGCCGCGGGCGCGGCGAACAGGAACGTCGCCGCCGACGCGGCGAGCGCCGCACGCAGGCTCATGGTCACGGAGCGTTTCATTCCCCCAGTCCTTTCTTGTCTTTTGCTGCCGCCGGCGCTGCCGGAGTCCATGCGGCGCCGAGCAGGCGCCGGAAGTTTCCGCCCAGGATCAGGGCGATGTCGGCGTCACCGTGCCGGCGCCGAACCAGTTCTTCGGTAAGGTCGTAAACCTTCCGCGGATGATCGAAGCCGTCGGTATCGATGCGCTGGCGAAAGGCGTAGCTCGCCGTGTAAAGCGCCTTCAGCTTCGCATATTCGGCGGGCGGCATGTCGTCATAGCCGTTGAGGTCGGCGTCGGAGCCGATGCCGACATGCTCGATCCCGACGAGCCGCGCGACATGCTCGATATGGTCGGCGATGTGGCCGACATTGGTCGGCTCCTGGGTGCGCACGAACATGCGCACGCCGGTGATCCCCATCACCCCGTCCTTTGCGGCCAGAGCGCGGATCGCCTCGTCCGATTTGTTGCGGGGGTGATCGGCGAGCGCGCGGCAATTGGAATGGGTGATCGCCATCGGCCGGGTGGTCAGCGCGATCGTGTCGAGCGTGGTGCGGTCGCCGCAATGGGAGACGTCGATGAGCATGCCGACCCGGTTCATCTCGGCAATGATCTCGGCGCCGTAGGAACTCACCCCTCCATCCGCCCGATCGGTGCTGCCGGAACCGAGCCGGTTCTGGCTGTTGTAGGTGAGCTGGGCGCAGCGCAGGCCGAGGCCGTGGAAGAAGGCGACATCCTCCACCGCCTCGAACGGAGAGGCGTTCTGCAGGCCCATGATCATCGCGATCCTGCCCGCCTGCTTGGCGCGGTCGAGATCGGCGGCTTCGTCGACCAGCAGGAAGAGATCGGCGTGGCGTCCCGCGAGCCCATGCTGGGCGGCGAGGAAGGCGAGGGCCTCCTCCTTGGAGCCGACGCCGACGGCATTGTGCATCGCGCTCAGCCCGGACGCTCGGAAGTCGGCGAGTTCGCGCTCCGAATAGGGGCGGCTATGGCCTTCGGGCGTGAAGTCGATCCGCGGCACCGCGAGCATGTCGACGACCAGCGCGCGGCGGACCAATTCGACCGTCCGGGCCGAATAGGTCGGCCCTGCCGCCCCGGCGACCGAGTAGCGGCCGAAATTCACCATCGGAAAGGCGACCGTGGCAGCGGCGGCTGCAAGCATCGTCCTGCGTGTCGGCCGAGAGGGGAAGCGGTTCGCGTTCGGCATTTTCCTCTTTCCGAGGATGTGTCCTGATCAGGACAGTAATCACCTGAACAGAAACAATGTCAAGTGGACGGGATGCCTGCCTGCGGGTCGAGCGTTTGGCTCTCCCGCTGCTCCTCGCGGGTCGCGATGACCGCGCGCGCCGGACGGTCGATCAGCAGCAGGAACCCCGCCGCCGCCGCGGCGATGGCCGCGAGCAGGATGAAATAGGTGACGTGACTGAGTTCGCTCCACAAGGTGCCGACCAGGCCGGCGCAGAGACTGCCGGCGAAGATGGCGAGATACCAGGCGGCGACGGTGGTGGCGCCGAAGCGGGGCGGCGCCAGGCGGGCGAACAGGCCAAGACCATTGGGCAGGATGAAAAGTTCGCCGATGGTGAAGATCAGGAAGAAGCCTGCAAGCCAGATCCAGCTCGCGCGGCCGTCGCCGGCAGAGGCCGCGGCGAGCGCGAGGAGCAGATAGGCCGCCGCGACGATCAGCGCGCCGATCGCCATCTTCTGCACTGGTGAATGTTCTCGCGCCGCCGCCGCCCGCCGCTGCCAATAAGCGAGCAGAAAGGGGGTGATCAGGATGACGAGCAGCGGATTGAGTGACTGGAACCAGGTCATCGGGATCGAGACGCTGCCGAGGCCACGGTCGATGCCGCTGTCGGCCCACAAGGCGACGGTGTTGCCGACCTGCTCATAGGCGCCGCGGAACAGGGTGACGGCGAGACCGATCGCCAGCAGCACGCCATAGGTGCGCCGCGCAGTACCGCGCGCGGCCACGGACGGCTGCGGCGCGACCTCGTATCGCCGCTCCGGCGGCAAATAGCGGCTCCCGGCGAGATAGATGCACAGGCCGGCGAGCATGCCGATCCCGGCAGCGCCGAAGCCGTAATGCCAGCCATAGACTTCGCCGAGCGTGCCGCAGACCAGCGGAGCGAGGAAGCCGCCGACGTTCACGCCGACATAATAGACGTTGTAGGCCCAGGGCCGGCGCGGGTCGTCGGCATGATAGAGATCGTTGATCTGACTCGGCAGCGTCGGCAGGAACAGGCCGTTGCCGAGTGCGATCGTCGCCAGCGCGACGTAGAATGTCGCCTCGAACGTCATCAGGAAATGGCCGAGGGCCATCACGCTCGCGCCGATGATCACCGCTTTCTTCTTGCCGAGCCAGCGGTCGGCGATCGCGCCGCCGACGATCGGCGTGAAATAGGCGAAGGCGGTGTAGGTGCCGTAAAGGAAGGACGAGGCCTGCTGATCGATCAGCAGGGTCTTGGTCATGTAATAGACCAGCAGCGCCCGCATGCCGAAGTACGAAAATTGCTCCCACATGTTCGTGAGGAACAGGATGGTGAGGCCGCGCGGCTGGCCGAACCAGGGGGAGGGTTCCGCAGCCGCGCTCATGCAGTCAGCTTCGCTCCGGCGCCCCACACGGCTTCGTCGCACCAGATCGTGCCGTCCTGGTAGCGGACCGAGGGTTCGCGATCCCTCTGGAGGAAGGTCGGGCCGTCGAGGTCGACGACGTCGCATTGCTGGCCGAGCAGGAAGGCCGGCGCCATGGCGAGGCTGGTGCCGATCATGTTGCCGACCATCACGCCGAGGCCAAGCTCCCGCGCCCGAGCGGCCATCGCCAGGCCTTCCGTCAGCCCGCCGCATTTGTCGAGTTTGATGTTGACGACCTGGAAGCGGCCGACGAGCCGATCGACGTCGTGGAGGGTCAGCACGCTTTCGTCCGCAGCAATCGGGATCGGAGAGTCGAAGCCTTCGAGATCGGCCTCCCGCCCGCGGGCGAGCGGCTGTTCCAGCAAGGCGACCTTCGAGTCGACGAGCCCCGTGACCAGCGGCTCGAGCGTGTCGCGGGTGAAGCCCTGATTGGCGTCGACGCCGAGCCAGACGTCCGGACGCGCGGCGCGGATCGCCCGCACCCGCGCAAGATCGAGGTCGAGCTCGCCGGTCAGCTTCACCTTGATCGCCTGCGCGGACGCATAAGCCCGTGCACCCTCGGCCATCGTTGCCGGCGCATCGGCGCCGAGTGTGAAGGTGGTGACCAGGGGCCGGCGTTCCGGGATCCCGGCGAGGCGCCAGGCGGGACGGCCGCTTTGTGCCGCCTCGAGCTCCCACAGCGCGCAATCCACGGCGTTGCGGGCGCCGCCCGCGGGCATCAACGTCTGCAGCGCGGCGCGATCGATCCCCGCCTCGATCGCGTCGCGGTGGGTCTCGATGGTCTCGACCATGAAGGGCGCGTCGTCGCCGGTATAATAGACTCCCGCCGCCTCGCCCCGCCCGGTGCGATCGCCGTCATGCAACGTAGCGACGATCACCTGCGCGCTCTCGAACACATAGCCCGAGATGCGGAAGGGGAAGGCGAGGCGAAGGCGCTCGGCGCGGACGTCCAGCTTGAGGCGGGGCATCAGTAGTTCGCGCCCAGGCTGATCAGGTGGAAGGCGAAGCCGATCCACAGCGCGACGATCGCTGCGAACAGCAGAGCCAGGCTCCACAGTTTCGCCGGCCAGCGTCGCCCGCCTTTCCAGGTGACCCAGACATTCCAGGCGAGCACCAGGAAGCCGCCGATGAAGGCGACGATCGTCAGGATCTGGAGGAACCAGATCAGCGGATCGAAGGCCGCGCTGAGATTGGCGATATCGCCCATCATCATCGTGATTGCGATCGCCCAGCCGACGAGGCTTGCCAGGATGAGCAAAGCGGCAAGGCGGCTGAACAGATGCGCGCGCCGCAATTCCCCCTCGAGCGCGAGCTTGGCGCCGAAGTGACGACGGACGAGCGCCCGCACCGGCCACAGCGCGACGGTGAGCAGCAGGATGACGAGGGCGGCGATCAGCAACGGATTCAGCAGCGCTGAATTCTTGTACCAGGGCGCGCGGTCGAACATCATGAACGGAAGACCGCTGAGGCTGAAGCGAACGATCTTGCCGTCGACCACCTGGGCGGCGAGTTGTTCATGGCTGTTGAGATCGTTCCACAGGAACGGCTCCACCTCCACCCAGACGCGCGGCTGCCCGTTCAGCCCCATCGTGACCGGGACGACCGGGCGGCCGTCCTTGTCGAGCCCGACCGAGACCTGGCCGAGAAGGCCGGTGAGGCTGAGGAAGCTCGACACCGACGCGCGCGAATTGACCCAATTGCCGGTGAGCATCCGGGCATGTTCGGCGGCGGTCTCGGCTGGCACGCGTCGAGTGTCCTGCCGGGCGGCCGGCAGATAGCGGTCTGCGAAGGATTCGAAGAAGGCGTTGCGGATGTCGCCGGCGGCACCTTCACGGCCGAGGCTGTTCATCGAAATGTAGATGCCGACCTTGTCGTCGGTGAACAGGTGGACGTCGGAGTGGAAGGCGACGGTGTCGCCGCCATGGGCGATCGCCTTGCGGCCGTTGATGTTGGTTTCGTAGAAGCCGAGCAGCATCCGGTTGAGGTGCGGGAGGATGGTGTTGCCGGTGCTGTGCATCGTCCGCGCGGTTTCCGGGCGGAGAATTCCGGCGCCGTCATTGAGGTGCGCGATCATGAACCTGGCCATGTCGGCGCCGGTCGTGGAGAGCGATCCGGCCGGGGCCGGGCCGATGATCTCGAACGGCACCGTCTCTCCCGACGCCTGCTCATAGCCGGTCGCCATCATTGCCTGAAGGCGCGCCGGCAGCGGCTGTTCGAAGCTGGAATTGGCCATTCCGAGCGGCGCGAAGATGTGGCGCTGCACATAGGCGTTGAACGGCTCGCCCGAGACGCGCTCTACGATATAGCCTGCCAGCGACGTCGCGTAGTTGGAGTAGGCCGGGGTGGTGCCCGCCGGATAGACCCGCTCCGGCACCCATTGCTTGAGCAGCACGTCATATTGCGGGACCTTGGTGCGATCGTAGCCGATGATCGACTTGACCTGCTCTTCGAAGCCGGCGGTGTGGGTCATGATGTTGCGCAGGGTGACGGGCTTGCCCTCGTGGGGCGGAATCTTGAAATCGAGATAGGTGTTCACGTCGGCGTCGAGGTTCAGCTTGCCCCGTTCGACCTGCTGCATGACTGCCGTCCAGGTGAACAATTTCGAGATCGAGCCGGGCCGGAACAGGGTTCCGGCCGGATCGACCGGCTTGCGCTTGGCCACGTCGGCAAAGCCGAAGCCGCGCTGGGTCAGCACCTGTCCGTCGCGGACGACGACGACGACCGCGCCGGCGACGTCGCCCTTCCCCAAAGCGTAGGGCATGAAGCCGTCGAGCCAGGCATTGACGTCCTGGCCGGTGAGATTGGGCAGGGCGCCGGTTGCGGGCTGCGTCCGTGCCGGCGCTGCGGTGCCGGCGTCCGGCGTTTCGGTGGTGACGCGGGGCCCGAGCGGCTGGATCTGCTGTGCGATCGCGGCGACGCCGAGCATCCCGAGCAAGAGGCCGACCAGGAGTCCGGCCCGTCTAAGGGCGGCTGACAGGAGGAAGTGCATGCGACGTGCTCCCCGTTTGGCGCGATGGTTTGCCTCGCCGGCCATGCCGGACTATTGTTCACCTGAGACCGCGACCTATATGCTGATCAGGACATAATGATCCTGATTAGAAAAATGTCAAATGAGAGATTCGATGGCCCAACCGGAACAGCCGACGCTCGGGAAGGTGCTGAAGGGGCTTCGCGCCCGGCACGACTGGACGTTGCGCGAAATGAGCGAGCGCAGCGGCATCCCGGTGTCGACCTTGTCGAAGGTCGAGCACGATCGGCTAACGCTGACCTACGACAAGCTGCTCCAGCTCAGCCAAAGGCTCGGCATCCGGATTTCGGACCTGTTCGCAGAGCCGGCGGGACAGGCCGAAACGCCGGTTACCGCCCGGCGCAGTATCGGCAGCATGGATCGGGCCGTCCAGGTAACGACGCCCAATTACGATTATCATTATCTCTGCCCGGAGCTTCGGCGCAAACGGATGGTGCCGATCATCACGATCATTCGCGCCAAGACCGTCGAGCAGTTCGGGGAGCTCGTCCGCCATCCGGGCGAGGAATATATTCACGTCCTCGAAGGCCGGATCGAGGTTCACACCGAATTCTACGATCCCGTCGTGCTGGCGAAGGGCGAATCGATCTACATCGATTCGAACATGGGCCATGCCTACATCGTTGCCGAGGGCTGCGACGAAGCCACGGTGCTGGGCGTCTGTTCCAGCGCGGACGAGAGTCTGATGAACTCGTTGATGAGCCTGCACGCGCCGGCGGCGTCGAACGAAGATTCCGGTGAGGCCCCGGCGCGCGCGTCGGGCGGGAGGCGCAAGGCCCGCGCCGCATCCTGATCCTTTGCCCTCGCGGGGGGCGGAGAGCTGATCTGGCCCAGAGGCCGTAAAAGCCTGGCGCGGGCGGTTTTACGACGCGCCCGCATAGACCGATGTTGCTTGAATCTCACGTTTTCGACCCGCCTTGACCACAATTTGGCCGCAAGCATCCCCGATATCGGTTCTCCTAAGGGGCATAGAGAGCAAGATCCTGCCTGAACGGGCTGGGCGGCTTTCAGGAGTGGCTAGGTTCATGATGAAGATGGTTTTCCCCTTCGCCCTCGCGACCCTGGCGTTCGCGCCGGCCGTGTCCGCGCAGGCGGCGCTCGGCCCGGATGCGGCGGCCTGTGCCCCCGGTTCGAATCGGCCGGCCGTGCTGGTGAACGTCAACGGCTTCAAGAATCGCGCCGGCACGATCCGTATCCAATTGTACGGCAGCAACCCGTCCGAATTCCTCGCCAAGGGCAAGAAGCTTCGGCGCATCGATCTTCCGGTCACCCGGGGCGGTCCGATGAACGTGTGCGTCGCGGTGCCGAAGCCGGGAACCTATGCGGTGGCGGTCCGCCACGATGCCGATGCCAACGGCAAATCCAACTGGAATGACGGCGGCGGTTTCTCGAACAACCCGAGGATATCGCTGCTCGACCTCAAGCCGTCGCTTAAGGAAGTGGCGATCAACGTCGGCGGCGGGATCAAGCCGGTCAATGTCGTGCTGAACTATCGTTCTGGGCTCTCCGTCGGCCCGATCGCGCGCTGATCGGATGGCACGAGTCGCACTTCTCTCCAATCCCCGCTCCACCGGCAACCGGTCGCTGCTGCCCCGCGTACGCAGTTTCTGCGCCGAGCATCAGGACATCTTCCACTACGAGGTGGAACGGGTGGACCAGGTCGGCGAAGCGCTGAAAACGATTGCCCGTGTCCAGCCGACCGTGCTGGTGATCAACGGCGGCGACGGCACCGTTCAGGCGGCGCTGACCGAGATCTTCGCGGGCGGCCATTTCGGCGACAATCCGCCGCCGGTGGCGGTGCTGCCGAACGGCAAGACCAACCTTATCGCCCATGATCTCGGTGCCAGTGGCGATGCGATCGTGGCGCTCGAGCGGGTGCTCGAAATCGCGCGGTCGGATCTGGATGCCCATATCGTTCAGCGCGAGCTGATCGAGCTTTCCGGCGGCACGGCCGACGGCAAGCCGGTGCTCGGCATGTTTCTCGGCGGCGCCGGGCTTGCCGACACGATGCTCTATTGCCGGCACAAAATCTATCCGCTCGGGCTCCCTAACGGGATCGCCCACTTCCTTGCGCTGATGCTCGGCATCGTCTCGGCGGCCGGCGGGCGACGGATGAGCTTTGGGCCGATGCGGCCGAAGTCGCTCCGCGTCTCCGTCCTCAAGCAGGGCGAGATCAACGGACAGTTCTCGGTGCTTCTGGTCACCACGTTGCATCGGCTGCTGTTCGGCACGCAGATGGCGGGTGCCTCTCGTCTGGGCGCGATGCAGTTGCTCGTCATCGATCGCAGCATCCTTGCGCTGATGCGCGCGCTCACCGCGGGCATCTTCGGCAAGCTCGGCAGGATCAGGGTCTCCGGCGTTCATCTCGAGCGCGGCGACGAGATCCACATCCAGGGCGAACAATCGAACGTCATCCTGGACGGCGAGCTCTTCTCGGCGGATCCGGGCCAGCCGATCGTGCTCAAGCCGACTCCGCCTGTGCCGTTCCTGCGGCTGGCCGCCTGAAGCTCCTTGGGTCGGAGCCAAACGCTCTGACCCAAGATGATCAGGCCCAGATTGATCAGGCTCTGAGATTCTCTCCCGTTCGGCTTGGGCGAATGCCTCAATGCGCCGTCGCGAGCTCGCCTTGCGATCGCGCCCGGGTGCGTGCGTGTTGCAGGGAGAGCGCCCAGAACAGCAATCCGCCGAGCGCCAGCGCCGCACCCACCCAGCCGGTCGAAGTCCAGCCATAGCCGGCCGCGATGGCGAGGCCGCCGAGCCACGGGCCGAGCGCGTTGGCAAAATTGAAGGCGGAGTGGTTGAGCGCCGCGGCGAGGCTCTGCGCCTCTTCGGCGACATCCATCAGCCGAGTCTGGAGCACCGTGCCGAGCGCACCGCCGACGCCGATCGCGAACACTGCCGCCGAGATCGTCCAGATGTTGCCCGCGGAGACGGTATAGAGCGCAAGCGAGATCGCGCTCCAGATCAGCAATGCGCCCGCGGTCGGCATCAGCCAGCGGTCGGCGAAGCGGGGAACGACGAGGGTACCGACGGTGGTGCCGAGCCCGAAAATCACGAACACGATCGGTGCCGCTGCGGCGCTGACGCCGGTGACGTCCATCAGCGTCGACCCGAGATAGGTGTAGACGGCGAACATACCGCCGAAGCCGATCGCGCCCGTGGCGAGAGTCAGCCACACCTGGCCGCGGCGCAGGGCGCCGAGCTCCTTGAGCGGACTTGCCCCGGGCTCGGGCCGATCGTGGGGCGCCACCAGCCACAGCGCCGCCACCGTGGCGGCGGCAACCACCGCGACGATTCCGAAACCCCAGCGCCACCCGAAAGCCTGGCCGATCCAGTTGGCGAACGGCACTCCGACGAGTGTCGCGGTGGTGAGGCCGAGCATCACCCGCGCCACCGCCTGCGTCCGCCGCTCCTGCGGAACCAGAGACGCAGCGACAAGGGCCGCGATCCCGAAATAGGCGCCGTGCGGCAGCCCGCTGAGGAAGCGGAAGACCAGCATCGCCTGATAGGAGGGGGCAAGCGCGCTCAGACCATTGGCGACCGCGAAGATCGCCATCAGCAACAGCAGCAGGGTGCGCCGCGCCATCCGGGCCGACAGCACGGCGAGGAGCGGTGCGCCCACGACGACTCCAAGCGCATAGGCGCTGATCACGTGGCCCGCGGTCGGCTCGTCTATGCCAAGCCCGCGGGAGAAAAAGGGCAGCAGGCTCATCGTCGCGAATTCGGTCGTGCCGATGGCGAAGCCACCCATTGCAAGCGCAAAATGGACGAGGGCGGGAGAGGCGCGAAACGCGCGCGCGGATTCAGCGGACATGGGAATACTCTTCGGCGTGACCTTTGGGTCGATTGTGCTGCAACGCAGCAAAGTCCAAATCGGTCCCCGCGGCCGTAGCGTCAAGCCCCGCTCTTTACGCAAAGCACCGTAATTGGAGCGTAGGCGGTCGTGAAGCTATCCGGTCGTAACGGATGCATAAGCATCAGAGCTGTGCCGAGACATTGATAGCCATGGACACGATCACCCTTAATGCCCCCGACCGGACATCATTGATGTTGCGTCGTCCGAGACGGAGCGTCGACGGCCCTCTCGCACGCCGCCACAAATTGCGGTTCGTCGGTGAAGGCGATGAGATCGTGGTCTTCTCGCACGGCCTGGGTACCGACCAGAGCGTGTGGAACGGCGTGCTCGAGACCTTGCCCGATCGGTTCACGGCCATGCTGTTCGACCTCCCCGGCGCCGGTCCGTTGCTGCCGGACGATTTCGATGCGGACGAATATGCTTCTCTCGCCCCATTTGCCGACGATCTGCTCGATCTGATGGATGAGGCGGGCATCGAACGCTGCCGCTATGTCGGCCATTCGGTGTCGGGGATGATCGGCGTGCTGGCCGCGATCGAGGCGCCGGACCGCTTCGAGCAACTCGTCCTGCTCTCCGCATCGCCGCGCTACCTCAATCACGAAGATTATGTCGGCGGCTTCGAGCGGGAAGATCTCGACTCGCTGTTCGACACGATGGCGGCCAATTACCAGGCCTGGGTCGCAGGCTTTGCGCCGATGGCCGTCGGCGCCGGCGTCCCGGCCGCGGTGCAGGAGTTCGCGTCCGGCCTGCTCGCCATGCGGCCCGACGTGACCGCGCGGATCGCGCGCGCGATCTTCGAGTCCGATGTCCGCCACCTGCTGCCGCTCTGTCACGTTCCGGTGAGCCTCATCCATTCGACGGCCGACGTCGCCGTCCCCGAGGCGGTCGCGCACTATCTCCACCGGCATCTGCACGGCAGCACGCTGGCCTGGATCCAGGATGCCGGCCATTTGCCGCACCTCTCGGCGCCCGAAGCGGTCGCGCGGATCCTGTATGAGCAGCTTGCTTAGTCACCGCGCCTCCGCGCCATCGCAGAGTGCGGTGGCAATCGGTGCCGCGCTCGAGCTGATCGAGCCGAGCATTCCGTACGGCTTCTGCGCGCTGGTGCGCCCGGTCGGAGGCGATCACGGCTGCATCGAGGATGCGCCGCAGCGTGCCGATCTGATCGGCCAGGAGATACGGCTGCCCCACGGATTGCTTGGCGATGGCGCCGCAGGGCTGGACGCCACGGCGCTGCGGGTACCGCTCGCGTGGACCGTCGCCTGCGGAGGACGGCCGGACTGGTTCTTCGCCGCACCCGTGCCGCATTGCCGGCTTCATCTGATCGCCGTCGGCATCGGCCCGCATCATTTGTCCGTGGAACGTCTGTCGTCGGTTGCGAATCTGCTCGGTCGGCTGGTTCAGGCCGGCGAGGCGACCAAGCTGACCCGCGATGCCAGCGAACGCCTGCAAGCCCTGGTCCGGCACGTTCCGGTCCCCGTGCTGTTCGTCGATGCCATGGGCGCGCACGAGGTGCAGATGAACGACGAAGCGGCCGTCCTGCTCGGCCTCGCCGAGGGCATGCGGCAGCCGCAGGCGGTCGCGGGGGCGCTTGCCCGTCTGATCAACGCCAAGGGCCGTCATAGTCTCCATCGCGCACTGACGGAGGATCCGCACGCCAGCCTGCAATTCGAAATCCAGCAGGCGGGCCGGGATTTCCGCACCGACAGCCGCTGGATCGACGACGAATCGCTTTGTGGGCGCCTGTGGATGTTCACCGACATCACCCGTGAGAAGGCGCTCCAGCGCCAGCTCGCCGATCTTGCCGCCCACGATCCGCTTACCGGCATCCTCAATCGCGGCAGCTTCGATCTGCGCCTCCGCGAGGAGATCGAGCGGGCGGGTCGCCACCGGACGCCGCTCGGCCTGCTGCTGTTCGATCTCGATCACTTCAAGGCGGTGAACGACGGGTGGGGCCATCCCGCCGGCGACAAGGTGCTGAAGGCGGCCGCCGCCGCTGCGGGAGCTGTGCTGCGCGGCAGCGACGTGTTCGCCCGGATCGGCGGCGAGGAATTCGCTGTCATCCTGCCCGAAACGTCCGCGCAGGGAATGCTCGGCGTCGCCGAACGGATTCGAGTTGCCGTTGCGGCATTGGAGGTGCCGCATGGTGACGCCCTGCTTCGCGTCACCTGCAGCATCGGGGCTGCTGTCCACGACGCTGCGCGTAACATGCCGGAAGCGCTGGTGGCGCGGGCGGACGAAGCGCTTTACGCCGCCAAGCGCGGCGGGCGAAACCGCGTGGTCGCGACCGGGGAACTGGCCACCGGCACTTGACCGTGGCGGCCCGCTTGCGCGAAGCGGCGGACGTGTCGCAATCCGGTCCTCCCCAATCGCTCGAGGCGCTCGTCGCCGCCGAACTCGCGGAAGCGGTGGATCCGCGGGTGTCGGCCATGGCGGCGGCGCTCGCCGCGCTCTACCCGCGGGCGGCACGCGCCGTGCTCTTTTACGGATCGTGCCTTCGCGAACGCCAGCTCGACGGGCTGATGCTCGATTTCTACCTGATCGTCTCGGATTATGCGGTGGCCTACGGCAAGAGCTGGATGGTCTCGGCCAATCGCCTGATCCCGCCGAACGTCTTTCCGTTTCAGCATGAAGGCCTCGTCGCAAAATATGCGGTGCTCAGCGAAGCCGACTTCCACCGGCTGAACGGCCCTGAGACCTTGTCCGTGTCGGTGTGGGCGCGCTTTGCCCAGCCTTCGCGGCTGGTGTGGAGCGCCGATACGCGCGCGAGCCAGGCGGCGGTGGCATCGGTCGCGCGTGCTGCGCCGACATTGCTCATGGCGGCGCGGCCGCTCTTTGCGGGAACGGATCCTCTCGATCTGTGGCGGCTCGGTTTCCAGCTGACCTACGGCGCCGAGCTGCGCTCCGAGCGGAAGGGGAGGGCGGCGTCGGTCGTCGAAGCCGATCCGGAGCGCTATGCGCGCTTCTCCGGTCCCGCCTTGTCCGCGGCAGGCATATTGCTGGATCAGGAGGTGTCCGCGGCCGAGCGGGGCAGGGGGCTGCGCCGCTGGGCTCGGATGCGACGGGCCGGCAAGGCGCTGACCGTGGTTCGGCTGATGAAGGCGAGCGGGACCTATGCGGGCGGGATCGACTATCTCGCCTGGAAGATCAACCGCCACGCCGGAACGGAGATCGCGATCAAGCCATGGCAGCGGCGCTGGCCGCTGGTCGCAGCCCTTACTCTGCTGCCGAAACTTCTTCGGCGGGGTGCCATTCGCTGACCCGGCGCGAGAGCGCGCTGGCGACCGCGGACGACAGGCCGGAAACGGTGAACGGCTTGCGCAGGATGTCGTGACCGCTGAGATCGTCGGCATCGCCTGCCTCGCCGACATAGCCGGTGACGAACAAAACGGCGATCCACGGCCACCGATGGGCGGCCTCGCGGATCAGTTCGGGGCCGGTCATTTCCGGCATCATCACGTCGGTGATGATCAGCGAAATGCTGGTCTCCCGCTCGAGCAGGTCGATCGCTTCGCGGCCGCTGGCGCAGGCGATCGTGCGATAGCCCAGTTCCTCGAGCGCCCCGACGGTGGCGCGGCTGACTCGCGGATCGTCTTCGACGACCAGGATCGACGTACCCGCCGGCGCGACCGCGACTTCGGGTATCGCGCGCGGCACCGGACGGATCTCGGCGGCATTCTGGCCGCTTACCTCGATCCTGGGCAGGTAGATGGACACCGTCGTGCCAACGCCGACCGTCGAATCGAGCGTGATGTTGCCGCCGGATTGCCGTGCGAAGCCGAAGATCTGGCTGAGACCAAGGCCGGTGCCCTTGCCGACCGGTTTGGTGGTGAAGAAGGGCTCGAACACGCGGTCGATCATCTCGGGCGGAATTCCGGAGCCGGTGTCGGCGACGCTGATCCGGACATAGTCGCCCGCGGACAGCTCGTTCACCTCACCGTCGGCAAGGGTGACGTTGTCCACCCGGATGGCGAGCTGGCCCTGCCCATCCATCGCATCGCGGCCGTTCACCGCCATGTTGAGGATCGCGTTCTCGAGCTGGTTGGTGTCGACGCGGATGTGCCAAGGCCGCTCGGGGAAGCGGGTGGAGACGGTGATCCGCTCGCCGATCGACCGATCGACCAGATCGAGCATGCCTTCGACCAGCTCCGACGGCGAGGTCGAGACCGGGAGCAGGGGCTCGGCGCGGGCGAAGGCGAGCAATCTGCGGGTCAGTGCCGCGGCGCGGGTCGCGCCTTCCATGGCATTGTCGAGGTGGAATTCCACCTCGCGCTTCGAACTCCGCAGCTTGCGCTTGGCGAGATCGAGCCCGCCGACGACCACCGCCAGCATGTTGTTGAAATCGTGCGCGATGCCGCCGGTGAGCTGGCCCACGGCCTCCATCTTCTGGACCTGGCGGAGCTGCGCCTCCGCGGCCGCGCGCTCGGCCGCCTCTTCCTTCAGGCGCTGATTGGCGTCGACCAGCTCGCTGGTTCGCGCACGCACCGCCTCCTCCAGGCGCTGGGCGCGGCTGGCCTCGCTGTCGGCCTCGGCCAGCGCGTGCAGGCGCTGGCGGATGGCACGGTAAGCGAGATAGCCGAGAACGACCGCACCGATGCCGATCAGCACGGCGATCCAGCCGAGCCATTCCGTAAGCTCGTTGGCGCGCGCCCCGGACGTGCCGGTGGCGGTCATTCGATCGAGCAGATCGTGGCGCTCCTCCTGCGCGATCTCGCTCAGTTTCCCGCGCAGCGCATCGCCGGTCGGCGACATGCCGGCCTGATAGAAAAGCGAGATGCCCCCGCTGCCCTTCTTGGCGCTCGCCGCGGCCGCTGCGACCGCGAGCTCGGTGCCGCGCACCCGATAGAGGCGGCGCAGTTCCTTGACTCGGGCATATTGTTCGGGGTCGCGATACACCATGCGCTCGAGCTGGGTGATCTGCCGCTCGGCCAGGCGCCATTCGTTATAATAGGTCGTGCCGGTCTTCTGCAGCTCGTCGAGCACGTAGCGGCCGAGCGCGGCCTCGGCGCGGGCAATCGATCCGTCCGCGCTTCGGGTGAGCAGCATCACGTCGTAGCTGTGGCGTTCCCACAAGATCGCCTGCTCGCGAGCCCGGTTCGAGCTCGTGACCATGAACATGAGCGCGACCAGCAGGAGGGTCGCGACGACCGCTCCTGCGCTCGCGAGCGCGCCACGTCCCCTGCCTGAAGTCTCGTCCATGGACGTGTCAAATCCTTCACCCGCCATTTACCAAGTCTATTCCAAAGCAAATGCGCTGGAAAGACTAGGGAAGCTACGTAAAGGACAGGCATACCCCTGCATCGGGTATGCCGAAGGCAATGGGCCGGGCTCGACCGTCAGTGCAGAGATTCGTTGCGCGGGTGCAAGAAGCTCAGGCTATTACGCCGGTCGCGCGTCCCGCCGCTGCGAACATCTCGAGAATCCGTCCGACTTCCTCGCGCGAATGCTCGGCGCACAAGGAGCAGCGGAGCAGGTACATGCCGGCCGGCGTCGCCGGCGGCCGTGCCATGTTCACATAGACTCCGGCTTCGAGCAGGGCCTGCCACATCAGCACCGTCGTCTGCTGGTCGGCGAGGAGCACGGCGATGATCGCAGATTGGGGTTCCGGAGTCGCCAGGGTGAAGCCGAGCTCGCGCAGGCCCTGGTGGAGCCGCCGGCTATTCTCCCAGAGATGGGCCCGCTTCTCTCCGGCATGCATCAGTTTGCGGATGGAGGTCGCGGCGGTGGCGACGACCGAGGGCGGCAGCGAGGCGGTGAAGACGTACGGGCGGCAGACCAGGCGCAGCACCTCGAACTTGGGATGGTTCGAGACGATGAAGCCGCCGACCGTGCCGACCGATTTGGAGAAGGTGCCGACGACGAAATCGACCTGATCCTCGACTCCGGCTTCCTCGAACACGCCCCGGCCCTTCTCGCCGAAGAAGCCCATGCCGTGCGCTTCGTCGACGACGACCATGGCGCCATGGCGCTTGGCGACCTCGACCATCTCCTTGAGCGGAGCGATATCGCCGAGCATGGAATAGACGCCCTCGAGCACGACCAGGCGACCGCCTTCCGGCGGCAACCGCTTTAGCCGGCGCTCCAGATCCTCGACGCTATTGTGGCGGAAGCGGACGATCTGGGCATTGCCCAAGGCGCAGCCGTCATAGATGGACGCATGGCTGTCGGCATCGAGGATGATGTAATCCTCCTTGCCGGCGATCGTCGCCATCAGCCCGAGATTGGCCTGGTAGCCGGTCGAGAAGACCATGGCGTGGGCAGTGCCGTAATAGTCCTTCAGCGCCTCCTCGACCTCGCGGTGGCCCTGATAGGTGCCGTTCAGCACCCGGCTGCCGGTGGTGCCGGCGCCATAATCGTCGAGCGCCTGCTTGCCCGCAGCGACGACGTCCGGATCGAACGTCATTCCCATATAATTGTAGGTGCCGAGGAGAATCGTCTCCTTGCCCTTGATGATCGCGCGGGTCGGGGAGAGCACCTGCTCCATCACCAACCCGAACGGGTCGCGGACGCCGGTATCGAGCAAAGCCTCGCGCTCGGCGATCAGGGCGTCGAATTTCGAGAACAGGTCGCGTCCATGCGACGGCGCGATCGCCGTCTCGTCGGCAGGGTCCATCGGGTTGCGGGCGGCCTCGGTCATCGGATCAGCTGTCGCTGCGAAGCTGTTCGACCGCATCGACCAGCTGGCCGACGGTCTCGATCTCGGCCTGCATGTTCATCGTGATCAGGATATCGAATTCATCCTCCACGGACGCGACGAAATCCATGACGATCAGGCTGTCCCACTCGAGATCGCCGGCGAAGGTGGTCGCCTCGGCGAGCGTCACGCCCTTCTTGTTGAACGGAGCGATGAGCTGGCTCACCTTGTCGAAGATTTCGTCTCTGTCGGTCATGCTCGTCCCTTAGGTTCCGGCAGCCGCCCTGCCAAGGGAATAGGGCCGGAATACGACCGTGCCGGGGCCGAGAAGCAGGCGGCAGAGGCGCTGCGGGCGAAGACGGCCGACGACGCGACCTGTGCGCCGCCGGCCCGTTTCTGCATCAGCGGCCGATCGCCATCATCGGCTGTCGATGCAGCCGGTCCTTCACCGCCAGCCGCAGCTTTTTCAGCCGCAGCAGTCGCCGCCAGTCGGGCAGGCGCCGCTTCAGCTCGCGACCGATTTCGTCGTCCAGCTTCCGGTGAACAAGGGTCAGGCGGTAGGTCATTGCATTCATAGCCACGCTCCAATCGATGGTGTCATCGATCGGGTCGGCTGCGATGCAGAAAGGGCATAGATGAAGACCTGCATCGAGCTAACCCGATGCGGTCCGACATCACGATCGTTCCTGAAGAACGGCCGCCAGAGGGGCCCGGTCCCGCAGAGCCGATCTGGGGACGAGATGCCGGCGGTTCAAGGCGTCAGCGCAGCCAGCCCTGCGCGCGATACCAATCGGCCGTCTCCTTGAGGCCCGTCGGCGTATGCACCTTCGGAGCCCAAAGCGTCTCGGAGGGACGGCGGTCGGCGGCGACGACCCAGTCGGGATGGCAGAAATAACGCACCCGATCCCGGGTGAGCTTGGCCTTCTTGCGGCGCACCAGCCGGTCTGCAGCAGAGGCGAGATGCAGGATCGGGCGCGGCATCGCCACGGCGAGCGCACGCTTTCCATAGATCCGGCCGAGCGTCCTGGCGAAATGGCGATGTTCCCAGCCGCCGTCGCGGCCGTCGTCGGGCTCATAAAGCGCCGAGCGGCTGTCGGGATCGTCGAGCACGGCGAGCAGCAGTCTGCAGAGATCCTCGACATGGATGACCGAAAAATGCCCGCCGGGCGGCAGACCAATCAGGCCAAAGCGGGCCATCCTGAACAGTTCGAACGTTTCGCGGTCGCCGGGGCCGTAGATCGCCGGCGGACGGATGATCGTCCAGTCCAGGCCAGAGGCCGAAACCACACGCTCGGACTTGAGCTTCGAGCGGCCATAGGCGGAAAGATCGGGCTCGCGCGCCGAAAGGCTGGAGACATGAATAAAGCGTCGCACGCCGGTGCGCCGTGCGGCATCGATCATGCTGGCCGTGCCGCCGACATTGATTGCGTCGAACTCGGCTTCACTGCCGTTGATGGCACCGGCGACGTGGATCACTGCATCCGCGCCGGCGCAGAGCTTCTCGAGCGAGTCGGGGCGATCGAGCGCGCCTTCCACCCAGGCGATCTCGTCCTCCGGCGGCTTCCAGGCGCGGGTGAGCGCGCGCACGTCATAGCCTTCGTCGATGGCGAGGCGGAGGAGGTGGGAACCGACGAACCCGGTTCCTCCGGTGACGGCGAGGGTGCGAATGCTGCCCGTCCGCCTCACAGCGGCGACCAGCCGTCCTGGGCCTCCGCATCCTCATCGCTCTTCTGTTCGGGGGAAATCCGCTCGAGCAGCGCATCGAGCACCTGCTCGACGCCCTTGCCGGTGGCACCCGAGACGATCAGCGGACGCACGCCGGCTTCCTGCTCGAGCTCGTCGGCAAGCGCGGCAAGCATCTCGTCGTCCAGCGTGTCCGCCTTGTTGAGTGCCAGGATCTCGTCCTTGTCCTCCAGCCCCTCGCCATAGGCTTCGAGCTCGTCACGGACGGTGCGGTAGGTGCCGGAAACGTCCTCTTCATTGGCGTCCACCAAATGGAGCAGAACACGGCAGCGCTCAATATGGCCAAGGAAGCGGTCTCCGATGCCGGCGCCTTCCGCCGCACCCTCGATCAGGCCCGGAATGTCGGCCATCACGAACTCGAGGCCCTTGTGTCGGACGACGCCGAGCTTGGGGTGGAGCGTCGTGAACGGATAGTCGCCGACCTTGGCATTGGCATTGGTCACGGCGTTGATGAAGGTCGATTTACCGGCATTGGGCAATCCGACCAGGCCGACGTCGGCAAGCAGCTTCAGGCGCAGCCACACCCACATTTCCTCGGCCGGCCAGCCGACGCCGTGCTGGCGCGGGGCGCGGTTGGTCGAGGTCTTGTAGCTGGCATTGCCGCGGCCGCCGTCGCCGCCGCGCAGCAGCACCACGCGCTGGCCGATCTCGGTCATGTCGGCGAGGACATGTTCCTGATCGTCGGAGATGATCTGGGTGCCGACCGGCACCTTGATCACGAGGTCGTCGCCGCCGGCGCCGGTCTGGTTGCGACCCGAACCGCCCTTGCCCCGCGGAGCCTTGAAATGCTGGGTGTATCGAAAGTCGATGAGCGTGTTGAGGCCCTCGACCGCCTCGAAGATGATGTCGCCGCCCTTGCCGCCGTTGCCGCCGTCCGGCCCGCCATATTCCACGAACTTCTCGCGCCGGAAGCTGACGGCCCCCGGCCCGCCGGAACCCGCTCGAATGAAAATCTTTGCTTGGTCTAGAAAATGCATCGGGTGGATTTAGGGACGTGCGCCGTCAACCGCCACCCCCATCGAGGAAAGCAGGTGGCTGCGGGCCAGTTCGCGTGCCTTTTCGGGGCGAAGTCCGAGCGCTGCGGCCATCGGCGCGCCAAGCAACGAATCGCCGAGCGCCGCCAGGACGAGCCAAAGGGTGATCTCATGCACCGGTCGATCGTCATGGCCCTGGCCGAGATGGTCGACGAGCCGGTGGATCGCCTCCAGCACGGGGTTGAGCGCATCCTTGTTGCCCGACAGGATCATCCATGCGGCGAGCGCGCCGGCCCCCTCGCGCCCGAACGCATCGAAAGTGCGGTCGACGATCTCGCGCGGGTCCGCGTCCCCGGTGCGGGCGCGGACCACGGCATCGCCGATCGCAGCGGTGATCCGATCCGAGAGATAGCGGGCAAGTTCGGCCTGGAGCTCGGCCGCGGAGCCGAAATGGTGGAGCAGATTGGCGTGGGTGCGCCCGATCCTCCCGGCAACGGCCTTGAGGGTTACCGCCTGCGGCCCAGCCTCGATCAGCAGGGTGCGGGCGGCTTCCAAAGCGGCGGAACGACTTTCCTCCGGGGTGAGTCGGGCTCGGACTGTTGACATCAGTGTAAGTAAACGCAATCTATCATGGACAAGGAGATACAGCATGGCGAGCGTTGCGACACCCTCCGATCTCACGATCACGCCGCGTGACCAGAGGTTCGGTCGCGGCAGCAAGACCGAGCGCTGGTGGCTGGCCGGGGATCCGATCGGCACCGCCCTCTACAATGCGCTGTCGGCGACCTTTCCCAAGGGCGAGGCCTTCTTCGTTGAAAGCGTCCGCGCCTTTCGCGAGGGCGCCGAGCCGAGGCTCGCTGCCGACATCAAGGCGTTCACCACCCAGGAGGTGATGCACAGCCGTGAGCATGTTGCCTTCAACAAGCGCGCCGTCGATGCCGGCTACGATCTCAGCCGACTCGACAAGGCCGTGGACGATCGGCTTGCCATCGTTCGCGCCCGCCACCCGATGGTCAGCCTCGCAGCGACGATGGCGCTCGAGCATTTCACCGCGATGCTGGCGCACGAGCTGCTCGCCGATCCGCGGCACCTCGCCGGTGCCGATGCGGAGACGGCGGCCCTGTGGCGCTGGCACGCGATCGAGGAAATCGAGCATAAGGGCGTCGCCTACGACACCTGGCTTCATGCGACCAGGGACCTGAGCCGGTTCAAGCGCTGGAGCATCAAGGCGCGCGTCATGCTGCTCGTCACTCATCATTTCCTGGTCGATCGTGCCAAGGGCGCGCTCGATCTGCTTGCCCAGGACGGGATCAGCGGCCCGAAGGCGTGGGCACGCCTGTTCTGGTTCTCGTTCGTGAAGCCCGGCATGATGCGCAAGATCCTCGGAGCCTGGCTGCGCTACTTCCTTCCCCGCTTCCATCCCTGGAACCATGACGATCGGGCCTTGATCGAGGCTGAAGAGAAAGCGCTCGGCTACGCCTGATCGGCCTTGGGCGCCGCTTCCTCCTCGGCGTGGGTCGGCGCGAACTCGATCGCCAACACGGCCATGATCCACACTGCAAGCGTGGCGGCGAGACGGTTCACATCCCCTTCGCTGAGGCCCGTGGGGGTCATCCTGTCGTTGGTGAACACCATCGCCAGCAGCCCGATGTAAAGAGCAAGCGTGCCGAGTGCGTAAAGGCGGCGTTCGGACGTTGAGATCATCCGCAGCACCGCGACGGTGCCGGCGAGGAGGATGATCAGCAGGACATAGTCCTTGAGCGGAACCGTGCCGAGAGTGCCCAGATTGGCGCCGAGCAAAGCACCGAAAAAGAGATTGAAGCCGTCGACCGAGCCGAGTCTCTCCGCCTTCGTCTGCTTCCAGATCGACACCATCGACTCCCCCCCTGCAATCGCCGCCCAGGCTAAACGGGGCGGCAATTGCAGGGAAGGGAAGAATGGCCATCACGCCGCCATGCGTGCGTCCGCCGCCGCCGGTTCTTCGGCATCCAGCACCAGGGCGAATTCCCGGCAGGGCGCCAGTTCCCGCCGGCCGGCGCTGAACCGCGGCATCACGCCCGTGGAGCGGAATCCGAGCTTGTGCAGGACCCGGCCCGAAGCGGGGTTGTCGAGGAAATGTCCCGCGTGGAGCCGCGGCAGCCGCAGGCTCTCGCGAGCCATCGCGATCACGGCGCGGCCGGCCTCCGTGGCGTAGCCGAGGCCCCAGAACGGGCGTGCGATCCAGTAGCCCAATTCCATCTCGCCATCGGGACGGCGGCCGAGGCCGATCGCGCCGGCAAGCTGCGGCGCACCCAAAGTGCGGCGGAAGATCAGCATGGAGGGTTCGGCCGGCGAACGGTCGGTCGTCAGGAAGGCCTCCGCATCCGCCAGCGTATAAGGCCAGGGTGCACTGGCGAGATTACGGACGATCGCCTCGTCCGCCACCGCTGCGTAGAGGGCAGGGGCGTCCTGCGTCCAGCCGGGCCGCAGCAGCAATCTCTCGGTCCTTGCAAACATCGTCTCTTCCTCTCTGGGCCTTGCCCGCGCCGCTACCCTTGCGAGGTTTCAGCGCGGTGACAGTTTCGAGGGAGAAACGAAAAAGGGAGAGGGGGTGACCCCTCTCCCTCGAACGGTGCTCTTGTGAGTACCTTGGGGTCACCCGTCGGGCGACCCTGGCAAGGTCGCCAATTATTCGGCTGCTTGCGCAATCATGTCGACGCATACGTATTTGCGGCCGAGCTTGCCGTCACGGAACGTGACTCGACCTTCGGTGAGCGCGAACAGGGTATGGTCCTTGCCCATGCCGACGTTGGCGCCCGGGTACCAACGGGTACCGCGCTGACGCACGATGATGTTGCCGGCGAGAACCTGTTCGCCGCCGAACTTCTTCACGCCGAGACGACGACCCGCCGAGTCGCGACCGTTGCGGGAGGAACCGCCTGCTTTCTTATGTGCCATCTCTGATCTGCCTTCGTCTTACTCGGAGTCGCTCTTGTCGGCGACCGGGGTATCGGTTGCCGGGCTCTCTGCACCCTCGACCTTGAGCGGTGCCTGAACGTGCGCTTCGGTCTCGGCCGGAGCGGCGACCTTCTTGGCGCGTGGCTTCTTGGCAGGCGCCTCGGCCGAAGCCTCGGGAGCCGGCGCCGAAGTCTCGGCAGCATCCTGAGCCGGGGCGGACGCCGTCTTGGCGGCCTTCGGCTTGGTCTCGGCCTGCTGATCGCCGATGCCGACGATGCGCAGGATCGTGTGCTGCTGGCGATGGCCCTTCTTGCGGCGGTAATTGTGCCGGCGGCGCTTCTTGAAGACGATGACCTTGTCGGCCTTCGCCTGCGCGATGATTTCCGCCGCGACGGTCAAGCCATCGGTCGAGCGCAGCTCGGACCCTTCGCCGGCGATAAGGATATCGCCCAGCGTGATGGTGTCGCCCGCTTCACCAGCGAGCTTCTCGACGACGATTTTGTCTCCTGCGGCAACGCGATACTGCTTGCCGCCCGTGCGCACGACTGCGAACATGGCTTGTCTCAACTACCTTCCAGCTTTTTCCCGCATGCGGAATCGGCGAGAGCCGGGGGCTCCGCGCAGGAGAGTTGAGGGCTGCTACAGTGAGGTGCTTTCCATGTCAACCAAGAGCGACCCCTAAATTCCGGTAGGGTCGAAACCCATTGATCAGTGAGTCCGTTCCCGTCGCATCCGGTAGCGTCCTTCCGCATAGGCGTCGAACAGTCCGTCGATCCCCGGATGGTCGACCGGCTCGTCACTGTCATCCGATTCCAGATTCTGCTGGCTGACATAGGCGATGTAGCTCGACTCGCCATTCTCGGCGAGCAGATGGTAGAAGGGCTGGTCCTTGGGCGGACGCAGATCCTCGGGGATCGCCTGATACCATTCGTCGCTGTTGGCGAAGACCGGATCAACGTCGTAGATGACGCCTCGGAAATCATAGAGGCGATGACGAACGACGTCGCCGATGGTGAAATCTGCGTGGCGGATGATCGGCGCGGTCGCGCCGTCTTCCGCCGATGAGGACTTTTCGAAGCGGTGCATGCCGCCGATGTAGGAAATCTCCCGGAATTCGCAAGATTGCGGGGTTGGCAAGCGCGAAACGCTCGGCTAAGCGCCCCGCCTGTCGACCAACCGCCGGCTCGTTCCGGCGCGACGACCTTTTGCGGAGAGGTGCCAGAGTGGTCGATTGGGACGGTCTCGAAAACCGTTGTGCCCTCACGGGTACCGTGGGTTCGAATCCCACCCTCTCCGCCACTTTCTTCCGCTAAGCTGCCGGCATCCCCCGCGATCTGCGGGTCACCGTCGCACGCTTGTCGAAGCGATCGCGCCGAACCATAAGATCACGATGCGCATCGCCCCTCGATACCGTGTTGCCGACGATCGCAGGCGGCTCGCGTCGAGGGCGACCGAGCGATGAGCGAATTCTGCGACCGCTTCGGCATTCGGCTGCCGATCATCCAGGCACCGATGGCGGGCGTCTCTTCGCCGGCCATGGCTGCCGCCGTCGGCCGGGCGGGCGCCCTTGGATCGCTCGGCGTCGGCGCGACCGATGCCCCGGGCGCACGGGCGATGATCGCCGAAGCGCGGGAAAAGGCGGCCGGCCCGCTCAACGTCAATCTCTTCTGCCATCGTCCTGCGGTGTCGGACGCTGCCGTGGAGGCCGCGTGGATCGCGTGCTGGCGTCCGCAATTCGACGCTTTCGGCGCCGCGCCGCCGGCGGCGCTGACCGAAATCTACCGCAGCTTCGTCGAGGATCACGCGATGCTGGCGATGCTCCTCGACGCGCGCCCGTCCGTCGTCAGTTTCCATTTCGGCTTGCCGGGGGAGGCCGCCATTCGGGCGCTTCGCGCCGCCGGGATCGTGCTGATCGCGACCGCCACGAGCGTCGTCGAAGCGCGCAGCCTGGAGCAGGCGGGGATCGACGCCATCGTTGCGCAGGGTTGGGAAGCCGGCGGCCACCGCGGGTCGTTCGATCCCGATGCGCCCGACGATCGCATCGGCACGATGGCGTTGACGCGGCTGCTGGTTCGGGAGACTTCGGTGCCGGTCATCGCCGCGGGCGGGATCATGGACGGCGCCGGGATTGCCGCAGCGCTGCAGCTCGGCGCCGCCGCTGCCCAGTTGGGCACCGCCTTCATCGCCTGCGACGAGAGCCTTGCGGATGCGGCCTATCGGGAGGCGCTTGCCGGAGACGCGGCCCACCACACCGTCATGACGCGCGCGATCTCCGGACGGCCGGCGCGCTGCCTCGCCAACCGCTTCACGCGCCTGGGAGCGGACGCCGCGGCGCAGGCGATCCCGGCCTATCCGATCGCCTATGATCTCGGAAAGGCGCTGAACGCTGCAGCCAAGGCCCGGTCGGAGTTCGGCTTCGGCGCGCAGTGGGCCGGGCAGGGGGCGCCGCTGGCGCGCGCGATGCCGGCCGGCGCGCTGGTGGCGACGCTTGCCGCGGAGCTCGATCGAGCTGCTTAATCGGCGGCGCGACCAAGCACCTTGGCCTCGGCCTCAGCTTTCATAGTCGGAGAGAAGCCGTTTGAGGCGGCGCGCTTCCGGCGTCAGATCGCGAAAATAGCGCCAGGCGAAGGTGGCGGCGCTGAGCAGGAGAGCGCCGCCCATCAGGATCGCAGCGTCGCGGAGGTTGGACGGCGTCATCTTGCCGACCTGAAGCAGCTGAAACAGGGAAAGCGCCAACGCGCCGGCGAACAGTGGAAAGGCGTATCCGAGCGTGCGGATACGCCGGCGTGCCGCCGCATTGTCGTCGATCAGCGCGCGCAGCGCGTCTGGCACGGAGCTCGACACCGAGGCCGGCATGGCAGCGTCGGCGCGATGGTGCCTCAGATATTGCCGGACGATGATCGCGAAGACTCCCCAGGAGAGAAGGAGCATGACGGCCGCGCCCCATTCCCGTCCTGCATCGGCGACCTGGCGGATCAGGAAGGCGTGGACGATCATCCCGGTCCAGCCAAGCATGGCGAGGCCGATGAGCCCGATCTGGAGCTGGAACGTGCGGCGGCGCTTGGCGAGACTGTGCATCATGTCCTCCATCAAATAATGTTGTGCGGCATCGCTGGGACTGTTCGCGGACGAAGCCCAAGCGCGCTCGAGGCGTTCAAAGTCCATCTTCGGCTTCCTTCACGAGAGCGGCGATACGGGTACGCGCACGGCTGAGGCGTGCGCCGACATTTCCGATGGTGAGCCCGTGCAGCGCGGCAATGTCCGCATAAGCGATGCCCTCGAGTGACAGCAGGATCAGCGAGCGATCGATCGGCGGCAGCGCTCGAATCGCCGCATAGAGGCGCTCGAGGAGGGCGGCCTCTTCCGGATCCGCGCCGGTGCCTGCCTCATCGCGCGCCGCTTCGCGCTCGGCCTCGGCGGCGCGGCTGCGGCTGCGACCCCATCGCCGCCGCCAGGTCAGCGCGCGATTATGGGCGACGCGGTAGACGAAGGTCGCGGCCGCAGCGTCTCCGCGATAGGCCGGGGCCGCCTTCCAGACGGCGATCATCAATTCCTGCAGAAGATCGTGCTGGTCCGCCGGATCGGCGAAGGCGCGGCTGATCCGCTGAAGGATGCCGAGATGCACCCTCATCCAGTCCGCGAACTTGGTCTCCGACGGGTTCATCGCCACACCCCTTCGACCGCTTAGACGACTGGGGGCGCCGATTTCTTACACGGGCGGCGCAACCGGCGATCGTAGCGGACCTACGGCGTCGACGGTCCCGCGCGCTCGCCCGGTTCCCGCCGGTGCGGCGGCAGATCGTCATAGGCGTAATCGAGGCGGGTGGGATCCGCCATCTCGGCGGGCGTGGATTCCCATGCCCGCCCCAGCGGCATCGGCATCGTGAAGATGGGAGCGTCGATGCGCGTCTCGTCGGCGGAGGGCGTTCGACTGCCCGCTGCCATCCACAGGCGATCGATGTGGGCCTGATGGAGCCAGAAGATCGGGTCGAGCGCCGCCGTGGCCTGCTCGAACATCAGCCCGGGAAGATGTGGCGGCTGGGGATCCTTGCCGCCGATACGCCGACGGGCTTCCTCGGCCTGTGCGAGGTCCGAAGGCGCGAGATCGGCGGCGCCGCCGATCCCGTCGTCGGTTGCCGGGGCGGTTTCCTTGTCGGGCATGCCGTAGCGCTGCGGGCTGAACAGCGGGTTGTCGCCATGTCCGTCGGGCCAGTCCGAAGAGACGAAGGCGGGCGGCAGCCGGTTTTGATTGGGGGCGAACGGGTTCCAATAAGGCAGCGCCCAATCCCTCGGGCCGCCGAGTTCGGCCAGAGCCGCGCGGATATTGGCTTCGAAAGCGAGAAGGTAGAAGCGTTGCCAGGCGAGAAGATGACGTCCGGCCCTTTTCCCCTGGTTCCAGTAAAGCGCGATCAGTGGCTGTGCAGGCGGCGCGTCGGACGGGCGCAGCCAGCCGAGCTTCTGCCAGAGGTGCGGATCGAAGCCCTGGATCGCGGCGTAGAAGCGCCAGCTGGTCGGCTCTGACAGAGGGCGCCGCCGCATCGAGGCGACGGCGCGGGCATACCACAGGATCGGATCGGCCCACTCGCCTCCGAATTGCTGCACGTCGCGGCGCAAATACGTCATCACCCTCGCCCCTCGCGATCATGGCGATCGCAGCCGCCTCCCTTTGAGCACATCTATTGGGGCGCCGATAGAATGGTCACGCGAAATCGTGCGACTGGATGCTGTGGATTTAACGTCCATTTTGATTGTTTTGGGACAGATTGCACGCAATTACTTCAAAGTGGAGGTAAAATCCTATAAATGTATTAACTGTTATTCGTCGGATCCTGTTTGGACCGACTTGGCGATGCGCCGCTGGCATCCGGGGAGCAGACCGGGCTAGAGGTGGGAACTCGAGGAAAGCGCGGGTCACGCCCGCGATATGCCGGACAAGGAAGATCGATGAGCTTCAGCATCTACGACGCCTCCGCCCCCCTGTTCGTGCGCTCGCTACGGACGATGCGCGCCTGGCTCGACAAGGCTGCGGCGGAGAAAGACGAGGCCCAGCTTCTCGAGGCGCGGCTGGCGCCCGATATGCGGCCGTTTCCGGCCCAATATCAGATGGCGTCCGATTCGGCGAAAAATGCAATCGCACGGCTGTGCGGCGTCGAGGCGCCGTCGATGCCCGACACCGAAGCGAGCTTCTCCGAGCTGAAGGACCGGTGCGATCGTACGATCGCCTTCATCGAAAGCGTCGATCCAGCCGCTTTCGCCGGCGCCGAAGCGCGTGAGGTCGAGCTTCGCTTTCCGGGCGGCATTGGCTACCGCTGGGCCGGCGCCGCCTATCTGACCGGTTTCGCCATTCCCAATTTCTTCTTCCACGTCACCACCGCCTACGCGATCCTGCGTGCGTCCGGAGTCTCGATCGGCAAGCCCGATTACCTGCAGCATCTCGGCCCGCCCAATCTTCAGCCCGAGGGATGACGGTGGACCGCCGGGCGCGCGCTCCGCGTTGAGCCGGGGCCTGTCCCGGCCTAAGGCCGACGATGTGGACGCATCGGGCTCATCGAGGGACGGATGACATTCTTGCCGCGAAGCTTCGGCCCCGGAGCAGGGCGGGTGAGGCCGCTGTTCGGCTATCTCATCGCTTTGCTGGCCGTCGGCGCCGCCTATCTCGCCCGCGGCGCGTTGACGGCGCAGCTCGGCGACCGCTCACCCTTCCTGCTGTTCGTGCTGCCGGTCGTCATCGCAGTCTTCTACGGCGGGCGTGGACCAGGGCTGCTCGCCGGGCTGATCTCGCTTCTCGCCGGCCTCAGTTTCGTCGCCGTGCCCGATCGCATGACCGTCCACATTCTCGTCCAGGCCGCCTTGTTCGTGCTCGTCTGCGCGGGCGTCGGCTGGCTCGGCGGCAGGCTCGCGCGCCAGCAGCGCCTCGGCGAGCAGCATCGCGAGGCCGCGGAGGCCGAGGCAGGGCGGGCGCGGGCGGCGGGCGAGGAGCTTCGCCTGCTGCTCGAAGGCGCGACCCGCTACGCCATCTTCATGGTCGATCCGGAGGGAAGCATCGGCAGCTGGAACAGCGGTGCCGAACGAGTCTTCGGCTGGCGGGAGGAGGAAGTGCTCGGCCGCCCGAGCGCGATGTTCACCGCCGAGGAGGAGGGCGCGAGGCGCGCGCGCGACGCCCTCGATCAGGCGCGTGCCGAGGGACGCTATAGCGACGAGGCCTGGTATCTGCGTGCCGACGGATCGGAATTCCTTGCCGATGCCACGATCACGCCGCTGTGGCGCGAGAACGGTGTCCTGCGCGGATACGCCACCATAGTTCACGACGTCACCGATCGGCGCGCGGCGGAGCGCAATCTGGAAAAACGCGAGCAGCATCTGCAGTCGATCCTCGCCACTGTTCCCGACGCGATGATCGTGATCGACGAAAAGGGCATCATGATCTCGTTCAGCGCGGCCGCCGAAAAACTGTTCGGCTATTCCGAGCGCGAGATGGTCGGCCGCAACGTCAGCCTGCTGATGCCCTCGCCGGACCGAGAGCGACACGATGCCTATCTCGAGCGCTACCTTGCGACCGGCGATGCCCACATCATCGGCATCGGCCGGATCGTCACCGGGCTCCGAGCCGACGGCAGCACCTTCCCGATGAAGCTGTCGGTCGGCGAGGCACTGACGGACGACCAGCGCCTGTTCACCGGCTTCGTTCAGGATCTCACCGAGCGCAAGGATTTCGAGGCGCGGGTCGAGCAGTTGAAATCGGAGCTGATCCACGTCTCCCGCCTCAGCGCGATGGGAACGATGGCGTCGACGCTCGCCCATGAGCTCAACCAGCCGCTGACCGCGATCGCGAGCTACGGCGAGGCGGTGCGCGATCTGCTTGATGGGCCCGAGGAGGTCGAGAAGGATCTGCTCCGCGAAGTGTTCACGGAGATGTCGGGCCAGGCATTGCGCGCCGGGTCCATCGTCCGCCGGCTGCGCGAGTTCGTTGCGCGCGGCGATGTCGCAAAGACGATCGAGGATCTCCCCAAGCTGATCGACGAGGCGAGCGCGCTCGCGCTGGTCGGCAGCAAGGAGAAAGGGATCACCCCTCAATTCGTCTACGCGCAAGACGCGACTCCGGTGCTGGTCGATCGCGTGCAGATCCAGCAGGTGCTGATGAACCTGATGCGCAATGCGATCGAGGCGATGGACGGCTGCCCGGTCCGCCGCCTCAGCGTCGCCACGACGTTGCTCGATCCCGAAACCGTGCAGGTGTCGGTCGCGGACACCGGACCCGGGATCGCCCCCGAAATCGCCGAGCGTCTGTTCGAGGCCTTCACCAGCACCAAGCGCAGCGGCATGGGCCTCGGCCTGTCGATCTGCCGGACGATCGTCGAATCGCATGGCGGCCGCATCCGCGCGCGCCCGCTGGACGGCGGCGGGACCGAATTCCTGTTCACCCTGATGCGGCCGCCGACGGAGCCGGTGCCGTGACCAGGCCCGTGGTTCACCTCGTCGACGACGAGGATCCGGTCCGCCGCTCGATCCAGCTGATGCTGAAGGTGATGGGCTATGACGTGCTCGCCTATGACAGTGGCACGGCATTGCTCGCCGGGGCCGATGCGCTGAAGCCCGGCTGCATCCTGCTCGACCTCCGCATGCCCGATGTCGATGGCCTCGAAGTGCAAAGGCGCCTTCGGCGGGCCGCCGTCGACTCCCCGATTGTGATGATGAGCGGCCATGGCGATCTGGCGGTGGCGCTGCAGGCAATGCGCGACGGCGCCATCGCCTTCCTGGAGAAGCCGTTCGCCAAGTCGGCGCTGAAGCAGGCGCTGGATCTCGCCTTCCTCAAGCTCCTCGATCCGGCCGGCTATCGGGCGTACCTCGAGGAGGCGTCAGACAAAGTTGCGGTGCTCGATCCAGCCGCCCGGGCGATACTCGGTCACATCGCCCGCGGCGCATCGAACGACGGGGTGGCGGCCATGCTCGGCCTCAGCCCGCCGGCGATCGATGTTGCACGGGCCCGCCTGTTCTCGGATCTCGGCGTCGACAGCGTCACCGATGCGCTTCGTGTCGCATTCGCTGCGGGGCTCGGTCTCTCGTCCGAATAGGGACTAATCCGTAAAGGCAGGATCGTTGCGACGGCCGATAATGGTGTCACTCGAAGACGCCACAAATGACGGACCACCCGATGCTCAGCCTCGCCCCCGATCGCGGCGATCGACCGCGCGTTCTGCTCGTCGAGGACGATGCAGCGGTGCGCCGCGCCTTGCAATTGCTGCTGCAGGGGCAGGGCTATGACGTTCGCGCCTATCGGTCCGCGATCGGCCTCGCCCGCGACCCGGAGGCGCTGCGCGCCGCCTGCCTGGTCTGCGATCTGATCATGCCTGAGAAGGACGCGGTGGAATTGCTCGGCGAGTTGCGCGCCGCGGGCTGGGCCGGGCCTGGGATCCTGATCAGCGGCCAGCTAGACGACCGTTTCCGCGGTCAGGCGCAGGGTTTCGAGCGCGTGCTCGCCAAGCCGATCGCCGAAAATCTCCTGAAGCGTTCGGTCGCCGAGCTGATCGGCCGACGATCACCGCCGGCTGTCTGAACGCATCCGGGACGGCAAACGGGGCCGCCGTCCCGTGCGAACCATCAGGCCCGGTAGCCCAGCCTCTTCGACAGAATGACCAGTGATGCATCGCCCGGACACGCGCTCGCCTCGAAGCCCATTTCCTTTTCGAGCCCGATCGCCTGTCGGTGGTCGCGACTCTCAATCGATTGCAGCGCCTTGATTCCGCATTGGCGGGCATGGTCCGCCGCGTGATCGAGCAGGGTCCAACCGACACCCTTGCCTTTGAAGTCGGCGCGCACCGCAATCGCGACCTCGGCCGTGTTTGAAGCCTCGTCCGCGGCGATCATCGCGCTCGCGACCAGCGCGCCCGTCTCGGTGTCGAAAGCGAGCAGATTCTCGGTCCGCCTGTGGTCGACATTGACCAACGGCTCGAGGAAATCGTGGCCGATCTTGCGCACCGCGGTGAGGAAGCGGAACCGCAAATCCTCCGGCGTCGCCTGGCCGAAGAAGTCGGCGAGCGCCGGCTCGTCCTCGGGCGCCGCGGGGCGCACGTTTAGCCGCACGCCGTCGCGCGTGGTCAATTGGGCGCTCCACCCCGGGAGCAGGCGGTCGGCCGCCCCTGTATCGCTGTTGTTGATCGAAGTGGTCATCGTCCCTCTCTCGCAAGGCCGGCAGCCCTGTACGTCGCACTGGGCGCGGGCCGCGCCTATCCGTGATTGCCCCTGATAGGAGCAGACGTCGGGCTGCAGCGCACATTGCAATTGATGTGGGCACCGATGGCGCAGCCTTGCTAGGGTGCGCTGGGAGGAGCACGCGATGACCTTGGCCGACCAGATCACGCAGGATGCAGGGCGCACGGTGCGGCGGAGCCCGCCGCCGGGAGGCCGGCTCCATCTCGATCGCATTCCATCTCCGATGGGAACCCTGCTGCTCGTCCACGACGGCGACGGGTGCGTGCGGGCGCTCGATTTCGACGATTACGGTCCGCGCATGCGGCGACTGCTGGAGCGTCATTACGGGCCGATCGAAACATGCGACGCGCCGGTGCCCGCACCGGTTCGCGCCGCGCTCGATGCTTATTTCCTGCGGGATTTCAGCCTTCTCGACACGATCCCGGTGGCGGCGAGCGGCTCCGAATTCCAGCACCGCGTGTGGACGGCCCTGCTGCGGATCGGCCCCGGCGAGACCTGGAGCTACGGCCGGCTCGCCGCCACGATCGGTGCGCCGGCCGCCTCGCGCGCCGTCGGCCTCGCCAACGGCGCCAATCCGATCGCGGTGATCGTGCCCTGCCACCGGGTGATCGGCGCCAACGGCACGCTCACTGGTTATGGCGGCGGCCTCGACCGGAAACGGTGGCTCCTCCAGCATGAGGAAACCAATCTGTTTTCGTGATGCGCGTCTTGAGGACGTCAGTTCCCAGGAAACCCGATCACCGTTCGGGCTGAGCTGTCGAAGCCCTCTCCTCAACTGTTCAGCACAAGAAAAGGGGAGGACTTCGACAAGCGCAGTCCGAACGGGGAATGTGGACCTGAGATTCGCCGCGTCGCCGCTAGAGCATGATCATTTTTCTGTGAATCTGGCAGGGGATTCCCAAAGGGCCTGGATCGTGATTCAAGGTGCTGGCTGGAAGGAGGCCAGCATGGATGACGCGGCCTTATTCAAATGATCTTCGCGAGC
>NZ_PXYI01000007.1 GCF_003012735.1 Allosphingosinicella deserti
GAACTCCCATACAGGCTCGCAGCTCACATCGCTGCATCGAGAAGCCGGACAGATGGCAGCATCCGATCACGTGCCAAATACCCAACGAAAAATCGCTTGCGCTGATGGGGGCGTCCACAGATGGAAAAGCGACATTCACGTGAAGCGGGATCGGCTCATTCGGCGGATAGTTTCTGAAAAATCGGCTTAGCCGCCGTAGCGGTAGGCAGCCCTGATACCTGGCCGTCGCCGACTTCAAGCAGCCACCAGCGGCCGCTCTCATCGCGGCCAAAATCGGCGGAGGCAAACGGGCTGGGAATATGCGCGGCGACCTGCTCGAGGAGGTCCCTTGGCGGCGGCTCAAGATTGGCCGCTTCAGCTGAACGAGGCCAGCAACCCACCAGGTAACCCTTGATCACAAAGGCCCGATACTCATGAGCGGGCATGCCCGACGGCAGGAGCGGCACGTATCGCTTGAACACCAAGCCTCCAACGAGGCTGTCCCCTTGAAGATCACGGAATCGGGAGATGGTCCGTTCAACAGCGCGGGGATCCGCCGCGTCGGCAATGAAGCATGCTTCACTCCAATAGCCAGCAGCCTGCGATTTTACCCAATCCTTCAGGATGACGGATGAGTGGCCGAACGCAGCGGCGACGGCTTGGACAGCCTGATTGTCATCGCGTGATCCATCCTCAATCCAGATCGTCAGCGGCATCCACTCGGCGAGGCGAGCATAAGAACCTGGAGCGTGATGACATGCAGCATACTCAGATGGAGAGGTCATAAGGCTGACCGAACGGGCTTCTAGGGTGGTGTAGAGGGCCTGATACGCATCAGCGCTCATCATCCAGCCACGATACACTGCCTTCCCTGGCTCTTCGAACCGCGCCTTTCGCAAGGCCGCGGCAGCGTCGATCTGACGGTCCAGATAGTCATGATCCAGCTTCACGACCGTGAAGCCGGCGTCGCGAGCTGCCTCAGCTTCAATAGCATACGACGGCTCCACGGACCGAGGGTCCAATGGATCGGCACAGAAAATGGCGAACGGGCTTGGCATCGCGCGCACATTCCATGTCGGGCGGATGTGCGCAACGGGTCCGCCTGTTCAGCGTCCCGATCTGACGACGTGGCGGCACCGACGTCAGGCTGTCGCGCAAAAGCCGACATCCGCGGGAGCGCTCGGCGATCGCCGCGGAGGTGACAGGGGAGGGTGGAAATGCGACATTCAAGGGGATAGCCTCGTTTCCATGAAGCTCGCTCGAAAGCTGATCCTCCATTCTCCCGTGTCCGACGAGGCGTTGCTGGACGGCTTCGTGGAGCGATGCCTCCGGGACGGCGTGTCTCTGCTCGCGATCGCAGGTCCCGGCTCGCCCCGGCTTGAGGACATAGTGGACGAGATTGTCGTCGGTGACGGATCTGAACCGGACCGATTTCTATGCACGACATCGCACGCGAATGAACCGTTCGAAGACGTGCTGAACATGGCGCAAACGTGGGAGGCCGAGCTCGGCGGACCGGTGAAGGAAATCCGGCTATAGCCTACGGCATCCAAGGGTCGGAGCGCGTCGCAGCGACGATCCCAGCCCCGGCGTTGTGATTGTCAGCCTGGTCGGCGATACCGGACGTTCGCGCCGCGGTATTTGACCGTGGCGGGAACAGCCGGACGGGGTGAATTCTAGACGATGCTGTGCGCGGCGGTTCGCGAAAGTTCAGGCCACCGGGACAACGCCGAAAAAATCGCCTCCAACCGCGCTCATCAGGCACGGACCTAGCATGCGTGCATCACGTTTTCCCGCATCGACGTAGGTCGACCAACAGTAGTCTACGATGTCTTGGAACGCGTCAGGTAGATTCTGATGGGCTCGAGCGTAAGGAAAGGAGCCGTGCTTCGAGGGCTCGGCCAGGTAGCTTCGCCAGAGCCGTGCAGCCTGGTTCACGGCGAAGATGGACCTGTCCTGTTGGGTGAAGCACTTCGTGTCATCGGGGTGCACGTCACGGCAGAAGCGGTATGCGCCGTCTCGTATCGCTTGCACCTTGTCTCTGGAGAGCCCCGTATCGAGCGGCCAGCGCGCCGTCGAACCCAGCTCTGAGCGAGCCTGCGCGGCTGTCACATCTAAGGCCGTCGGTCCTCCATTCCCGGAAGAGCAGCCGGCCACAAGAAGTAGGAGGAGCATCGCAGGGCGTGCCATTGAGGGATCTTCGCACGGACCTGGGATGTCGGCAACGGGTCGGAGCACGCCCTAGGTTCCCACGTGGGGCACGCCAGTGGCGAACGTCCGGGTGCCGAGCGGAAGCGGACCTCCGCAGGGGCGCTTGGCGATCGCGCCAAGAACAGCCGGGGAGGGTGGAAAGACGACGTTCGAAGCTATGCGCCAAGGTATCCGGCAGCCGAGACGACGGATGTTCCGTACCTCGCCGTGAACACTCGCTTGAAGCTCCTTCGCCACTGTGATTCCACCTCTGGATCGAAGCCTTCGGCCGATAACATCGCGGTAGCAAACTCGTCAGCGGATAAAGGACGTACGCCATCGACGAGATCGCTTCCTGACAAGCGATTGCAGAAGCCCCACTGACGGCAGAGATCGCCAAGCAGGATGTCCAAGTCGGCTTCAAGCGTTGCGGATCTCTTAGTTGTGAAGCCCCTGGTCTCTTTCTGCACGCGCTGCGGATCTGGTCTCATCAAGCGAGCTTAGATCGGTTTGGATCGTCTGGTAAGGGTTGGAGCACGTCCTAGGGTACACCATGGCGCACCCCGGTGGCGGATGTCGGGGCGCCGCGCGGAAGTGGACCTTCGCAGAGTCGCCTGGCGATCGGACCGGCAACAGCCGAATCGGTGGAAACCCGACATCAGCCGCGACAGCCGTCAGCTTCTCCGCAGCACGCGCGGCGGACGATGATGCGCTCGCCTGGCTCGAGCTCGCCGAACTCATCGTTATAAAGCTTATGAACGAGCCAACGGTCGACCAGCGTTCCCTTCAGCTGTCGCTCGCAGACCAAAACGTCTCCAGAGCGGAGCCCGCTCAGCAGATCGAGCGGATCCAGTTCGACGTGGTAGCCGCGAGCGTCGTTGAAGGTCAGGTTCCCGTGGCCATGCCACGGCACATCCGTGAACCCGATCAGGCAGTCTCCATCCCGGTCGAAGTTCTGGAAGCAGAGGACTGCTCCACCGCCGAGAAAGACCTCCAGTAGCCGATCGTCTCGCGCCTTTGCATCAAGCCCGATCTCGGCACAAAACTCTCTCAAAAGATCCAGATCGTAGCGCATGTCCGATGGTACGAACCGTGCAAGCCCGCGTCCATGTCAATGTCGGCTTCGGGTCGGACCCGGCATTCCGTCCCGACCCGGCCGCGTATTGGGGTCAACGTCCGACTGCCGCGCGGGAGCGGACATTTGCGGCCGCCGGCTCCATAGCCGGCGGGGACACCTGACACGGTGGGTCCGAGACTCTAGGCATTGCAGAAGTCGCTGCCTAGTGGCCGCCGAGGCAAGCGGATCCCACCGAACCATCGTAGGTAGCTCCGGCGCGTTCCATCGATTGCTAGAATGGAACATTTCCAGCGACGTCTCTCACGACGAAATGCGCGAGCGGAGGATCGATCTTCAAGAGGTCACAATGCATTTCGTCGGAGATGAAGATCGTGTTCGGACCGGTGTGATATGTGCAAAAATACGGAAAAGCGTGAGCGTCAGGCAGAAGGCGCACGGGACCAAAATCGCCCGGATAAGGCCGCGAACCAGATGGCCAGTAATAACGCACTCTGGAATTGGCGAAGTCAATGGCAGGAACACGCCGAGTGACATGTATCCAATAATGGTCTCGCCTCGAGGGTGCATCGTCCTTGAAGCGAATCTTCACTTCCTGGTACTTTAGCGATCCGGGGTCGTGACGCAGGAAAACATCAAGGACGCGCCTGGAGACGGTGTACGTCGCCCCGTGGATCACTTCCGCGAAATCATCAGGCTCAGGTTCGTTCGTGCGCCACAGCGGCGCTTCGGGCAAAGTCTCGAACTTGCCTTGGGAAGGCGAAGGGTCAGAAGTCGATGCCATGTTCGGCCAATCGAAATCAATGCTTGGGGCGGTCCAGTCCATAGCAAGGACAGAATAGCGACCATGGCCCGCCACGGGTCGAACCGGCGGTTCGTACCACGCGTTGCCCCCTTCCGTGAGATCGGGCGGGACGATCGGATCAGCGGATGGCGGCAAGTGCAATCCGTCACTGGACGTCGGCGGGCTCATGTCATCTGCCCTGTTATCTCATCACCCAACATGTCTCTCCCCGGATAACACGACCGCCTCTACGGCTGGCTTACTGATCTCGCCAATGTCCGGAAAGGGTCGATCCGCGCTGTAGCGCTCGACCTGGCGCACGCTGGCGCGCAACGTCGGGCCACCGCGTGGAACCCGACATTCGTGGGACCGCCCGGCGATCGGCGCGGGAATGACAGGGCAGGGTGGAAGGTGGACGTTGGTGGGTGCGGGTTATTGGTCTTGGAAAGACCAGCTTAGGCTGCTGGCGTATGTGCCCGGCTCTGCAGCGCCGCCAGCGCCGGTGGCGGGATGAAATTTGCCCCGCCGCAAGATCTGCCGGCATGTCTCAGCATCTAAGGAGGAGAAGCCGCTCGACGCGATCACGCGGCAGTTGGTTGGTTTCCCAGCCTCATCTACGTTTACCTCGTAACCTACGACGCCCTGCTCACCATTTCGCAGGGCTGAAGGGGGGTAACTGACCCAGGTAGATGGAGGCGTGACCGGAACCGGGACATTTGAACCGGCGAAAGCCAATGCTAGAAGGATGGTCATTAGCGATTGATACTTTGCGAACTGAATGTCCGCAACGGGTCGATAGTGTTGAAAAACGTCTGCTTCTAACAAGAGCGGACGTTCAGGTAATGAGAGGCAGTCGACCTCATCCTGCCATCGCAGGAGCCCCGCTCGGGATCAGCTTGGCGAGTTTGCGGAGGTTCTGGGCGGTGGCGGCGAGGTGGAACTCGTCTTTGGCTCCATTTGGTCCCCTGAGGCGCAGGCGATCGAGCTTCAGGATGCGCTTGAGGTGCGCGAACAGCATCTCGACCTTCTTCCGTTCGCAGCGGGAGACCAGGTAGGCATCGGTCTTGGCGATGTCGCGCGCCATGTCGCGTGCACCCTCGTGGATCGATCGCTGCACGTTTCGCTGTGGCTGCGTCGGGCAGCAGTGCGCCTTGAGGGCGCAAGCGCGGCAATCTGCCAGGGAGGCGCGATACCGCATCAGACCATGCTCATCGACACCGACGCGCGGCGTCGAAAAGGCACGGCGATAGTGCATCAGCTGCTTGCCGGCCGGACAGATGTAGACGTTGCGCTTGTGGTCGTAGGTGAAGTCGGACCGCGAGAATGTCCCATCGCTGCGTGACGACTTCTCGAAGACCGGAATGTGCGGCTCGATGCCGCGCTCGTGAACCAGCCACGCCAGGTTCTCGGCCGAACCATAACCGGTGTCCGCCACCAGTTTCTGCGGCCACACGCCGAAGCGATCCTGGGTTCGTTCGATCATCCGCCGCTGCGCCGTCACCTCGGCCTGCCGGATCGACGTGGTCGCCTCGACATCCATGATCACCGCATGCTTGAGGTCGATCAGATAGTTGGTCGAGTAGGCGAAATAGGCAAAGCCGCCCTCGGCCGCAGTCCAGCGCGAGGCGGGATCGGCGATCGAAATGAACTTCGGCGCGACCGGCGTCGCCGCGCCGAACGCGGCATCGTCGAGCACCGCCAAATATTCCTGCACCGCATGGCTCGTCGCGTCCGCGGGAAGCCCCTCACTGCCAGGGACGCCCCGCTGCCGGTTGGCATCGGCCTTGATCAGGCTGGCGTCGACCGCGAAGCCCTCGCCGCCGACCAGACCCTCGGCCATGCAGCGCTCGACCGTCGCCTCGAACAAGCGCCGCAGCAGATCGCTGTCACGAAAGCGACCATGCCGGTTCTTCGAGAATGTCGAATGATCCGGCACCGCGGCAGCGAGGTCGAGACGGCAGAACCAGCGATAAGCAAGGTTGAGGTGCACCTCCTCGCACAGCCGCCGTTCGGAGCGGATCCCGTGCGTATAGCCGATGATCAGCATGCGGATCATCAACTCCGGATCGACTGAGGGCCGACCCGTCTCGCTGTAAAAGGGCCGCAGATGCTCGCGAATGCTCGACAAGTCGACGAACCGGTCGATATGCCTCAGCAGGTGGTCGTCCGGAACATGGCGCTCCAGGCTGAACCCGTAGAACAGCGCCTCCTGCATCACCGTCCGCTCACCCATCATCGGCTCGCCTCCCGTCTTGCTCAGGAGCAGTGAATCAGAGCCCAGTCGTCAGTGCAACGGGAGTTTTTCAACACTATCGGTCGATCCGCGCTGTAGCCCCTGATCCTGCCGGTGGCGGCGCGATCGTCAGCCTGCGTGGCGTAAGCGGACGTAGCCTGTGCCGGCGCCGGGTGCCGCCGGAAACTGCCGGGTGCGGTGGAACACGGACGTTTGCGGCCGGCGGGTGTCGGTTGCATTCCTTCCGCTAATGCGCCGCTAATGAACTCCGGCGCATCTACTGGACCTCGTGAGCGAGTACATAACGCTCGAAGTATCGAGCTATAACAGGAAGTCTCGCGCGGCAGCTGAAGGGTATTTGCGTTTGAACCGTCCCACGAGCTGATTGACTGACGAACTCACAGGTGCCGACGTGAACGGAGTCGGGCGGGGTGCAAATCAGGTACTCTTGCGCTGAGAATCCAATGAAGTGCCTTGCAGGATCGGGCACATAAACGGTCTCATAAGACTCAATCCTGATTTTATCAAGGGAGGGAGAGTAGCTTCCGTGAAAGAAGAGTCGAGTATTTTTGAATACCAGCGGCTCTGGATTGCATTTTCCAAGAGTCTTGTCAGCCGGAAACTCTAATATAATGGCCGCCTCATTGTCATTGGTGACCCCTTTTCCGCCGGCTAGATAATAGTCAACTCGCGGGAAGCAATACCCTATTCCTTTAACTCCGATGCATACCCGAGTTTCAGTCCTGAGCATTCCCCCTTCACGGATCATAGAAGGAACTAGCTCATTATCGTGAACGTCAATCTTGGGCGTTGAGGGAGAGCATGCGCCGGGTGAAAAAGCAATCACCATCAGAACGCCGGCAACACGGAAAGTCACGCTCAATCCTTCAACCCGGGCCGCATCTTTCTGGTGCGGGATCCCAGCACGAGGCTGCACACGCATGACAGCCTAGAATAGTTTCGCGTGGCTGAACAATGGCTCGAACGCTTCAAGAACTGATATTCGAGAGCCGCTGGCGTAGGTCCGAGTTGGGTCGATCCGCGCTGTAGCCGCTTGGGCGAGCGCGGCCGAACGCCCTTGTCTCGACGTCGCGCGAAATCGGACGTTCGTCCTGGTCTCCTCTGATCGGGCCAGGAATAGGCGGACGGGGTGGAAAGCGGAAGTCAGTAGCCTAGAATGCTGAGCGGCTGCCGTGCCTCGCACCGAGGCTCGAGCCAATTAGCGAGACCATGGAGCAGGTTGGCTTTGCTTCGTGCTTCGCCAGTGCTCTCCCGTAGACGATCGGCCTCCAATCGGAGCGCCTGTACCAGCTCGGAACAAGCTGTGGCGCCTAGCTCATAGACGCCGTACCGGTGGTCTGGCGTCCATCCGGGGCATGTTGCTAGGACGAGCGGCGCAATAGAGTTGAAGGCCTCGTCGGTGACAGCTACGCCGTCGCCGATCTCGTTCTCCGACCGCCCGGTCCACCGCCCCTCCGCGAACTGAATCGTCATTCCGGGGATGAGGCCAACCGTCGGCTTAAGCCGGAAATCAGCCATGGGCGCGACCGATTGGGCGAGCCGATTGCCTGAAGCTCGATGAAGTCATTTTCTTTGATCTGTGGGCTCCGAGCCCGCTTCGACAAGATGGACCCGGGGGGCGACCGTCGTCACAAACAGCGCTCCCTGATACTCATGGCGATCTCTTAGCGCGATGCGAAATGTCTGCAAAGGGTCGCAGCCGGCTGTAGAGCCCGATCTGGCGCGTGCCCGCCGCCAAGGTCAGGCTGCCGCGCGAAAGCTGACCTTCGCCGCCGCGGCGTCCGATGGAGTCGGGAACAGCCGAATCGGGTGGATTCGAGACATTGCCCGAGCCGTGCCGGCGAGGCACTATCAACCTATGGGCCATACAGAAAGTCAGTTACATGAGGCCATCAGTTCCCTTGAACGGGCGCAACGTCTGCTTGCGCAACCGGCAAACCTGAACTCGTATGACTTGCTGCGCGTAGCGACCCTCCTCGTGGAGGCGGACGAGGCACTCGAGAGGGCAAGGGAGCTGGACCCGAGCGTAAAGCTGCCACTTCTCGACGCGGTGCTCGACGAGCTACGCGATGCTACGGCAAACTTCACCAACCCGAGTTCGTGCGGGCAGCCAAGCAGGCAAGGCGGCAAAGGCCCAACCTCTTCGTGCGTTGAGCCGGGACCCCCGCCATGGCCGTGACGCGTCTTAGCGATCCCGTGCAGCCCTTGGCGGCGCAATCGTCCACCTGGCGCTGAAAACCTGACGTACGTCGCAGCGGCGGCCGATTGCGGCGGAAACAGCTGAATGGGGTGGATGAGGGACGCTCAGCTTTGAAGTTTGCGCCAGCCTGTTGAGAACGTCAGCTCTTGGGCTACCGTTCCGATGCGAACCTCCAGCGGGTCGCCGTAAGAGCGCGGGTCACCCTCCGGAAAATCGTCAAAGATTGCGAGCGCACTTTCCAGCGCATCATCCTCGTCCAAGCCGAACGTCGTGACGGACGTGATCAGCTCACCCGGACGGCGGAACTCGACGCCGAAATACTCCATACCCGGCCGCCATGTTTCGGAGGGCGACTCCGGTTCCAACTGGTCGGTGTGCGGAGCCGGCGGCATATCTGGCAAGCGCTTCTCGAAGCAGCAAGTGTGGCAGGGCCAACTCGTCGTGAGGCCGCTCGCCGTTTCGAGGCGGAGGTACGCCGGATCCGCATCAGAGAAATCGGATGTTCCGCAGAAACAGCACGGCGTGATTGAATGCGGCTGATCGCTCATGCTCTATGCTTCCTCGTGCGTACGGACACATAGTAGGTTTGTCGGGAACGTCTGCAATGGATCGACGCGCGTCCTAGGTGCCCACATGGCGCACGCCAACGGCGAGCGGCAGGGTGCCGCGCGGAAGCGGACCTTCGCCGGGTCGCCTGGCGATCGCGTCGGGAACAGCCGGAGAGGGTCGGACCTGGTCCATCGTCTCGGTCTGGTGCACCGCTGAGCCAAATGTCAGGCTTCCGAGCGAGAGCCGAAAGTACGTTCCCGTTATGCCGGATGGCAGCGGGAACAGCCTCGGGGTGAATAGCAAACCTTGCACATGGCAGTCGGCGCAAATGATCCGGTCAGCTGAGAACCGGTGAAACGCTGGATCATAGTTCTGGCGCATCGACCGCTCGCAACCATGGAATCATCGAACGAGCGTCGCGCTCCGCAGCCGCACGACTGGCGTACAGCCCCGACAGATGAGAAGACCGCCAGTAGGTCAAAGGCCCAAGTTGCGGATGATCATCAACAGCTTCCTCGGTCTCCTCGAACGAGTAGAAGCCATTGCCATGGTCGAAAAATTCGACCCTCGCTTTGCGATCGCCCCGGTTGATGAGGTCGAGGTCCTTTTCCATGGCGATCGAGGATGGCGACACTGAGCTATATGAGCAATCGCGAAATGTCCGCTTTGGTCCGAAGCACGTCCTAGGTCCTCGGATGGCGCATGCCGGCGGCGAGCGTCAGGGTTCCGCGCGGAAGCGGACCTTCGCCGGCCGCCGGCGATCGCAACAGGAACGACAGGGGAGGGTGGCAACCAGACTTAGTTCGCGGGCAGAAATCCGTCGAAATAGTCTGTATCAGCAAGGAGGTCCGACCGATCCTCAGTCGTGACGAGCGAGGGATCGGACGAAGTTGGTGGGTCATCCTCATGGCGCAGGCAGAGAAACGCCTGCCCATCATAGCCGAACGTGACTGCGCGACACGTCGCAATCGATCGAATGATCGCTGCTTTTCCGGAAAAGGGATCAACCGACATCCGAACCAAGCGGGCAATCTCTCGAGGATCACTCAACGTGTGCACCTGTGGCTTCGCCAAATCCTCGGTGCATGTGCTCCATTCCGGCCCGCCCGGATCGCGCCAGTCGACAGCATAGTGGAAGCAGTCGCCGCGGGCACGTAGCGCCTGGCAGACAATGTCCGTCACAAGGGAGATGCAGGCCTGTACGCGAGAATCCTCAGGATCAGCGAGGTCGATTACCGGAGATATGCCGTAGGCTTTCATGCGGACAGCATGATGCAAACTTCGTATGGCGGCAACGGGTCGGAGCACGCCATAGCATGGGACGCGGCGCGAGCCGGCGCCGAACGTCAGGCTGCGGCGTCGCCCCGGCTCCGAGCAGCCACCGCAGGAACGACAGGGGAGGGTGGAAGGGAAAAGTTGGGCTAAGCCCCAGCGAAGGCTGCTTCCATAGGCATGATAGGCGGGGGTGAAAGGGCGATGTTGTCGAGCTTGTTCTCCGGCTAGTCGACCGACGAGGATCGGAAGCCCCGGACGGTCCGGCGCCAGGCGAGCACGATCGAAGCCAGCGCCCCACCAAGGAACAGCATGTTGCCCATCGTATCGACCATCGGCGTCGATGTCGTCACCATCGCGGGTAGCAGGAGACTCCACCACCCATAGGTCAGCAGCGCTCCTCCGGTCAGCGCCAGACGGTGCAGCGGGCTCCAACCCGCAGCGTGGCTCCAATAATGTATCAGAAGAGCCAGGGCGAGCAGCAGGCCGACCATCGCGCCGACGTTCACGATGGCGGAGACGGAGTGCATCGTCCAGGTGGTCAGCATGAAGAGGGACAACAGCGTAAAGGCGCTGATACCCGCCGTGACGGCGGAAGGGGCGCGTCTCGCCGCGCGCGCGACACGTGCCCGGCGTCGCCCCAGGAACCAGGTTGCGGCGCAGAGCAGAATCACAATCGCCGCCGCTGCACTTAGCTGGGCGACCGATGCGGCGGCCCGGGCCCCGGAGGCAAAAGCCACCCCGATGCAACCGAGGGCGAAAGCGAGCATCGTTGCGGCGAGACCCCGGGACGACAGCCAGAGTGATCCCGCGTGCTTCGGCCAGAGTGCCTCACTGAGGTTGATGGCGGCTCCGGTGCTCCAGATCGCGTGAAGAGCGAGGACGAAGACGCTCCACCAGGCGCCTATGCCGGCCGCTGGAAGGTAGCCGTAATCCAGCAGCCGAAGGCCAAGAAAATTGCGATCGAACAGGGACTGCGTGACGAAGCTCTCCTCGATGATCCCGTATGCGAGCCCGAGCATCAGTATCCCGGGCCAACCGGAACCCAAGCGACGTGCGAATTCGCGAACGAGCAAGGCCCCGGTGCCGTATAGCAAGCAAAGCAACGGCAGCATCCACAGCATGTCGATCGCCATGTTCCCCAGGAGGAATTCACCGATCAGCGGCGAGGCGACCAGCAATGTCACGGCGGGCCAGGGCTGGACCTGATGAGCGGGGTTCGACATCATAGGAGGAGTATCTTATCTCGTGAGATAAAGCAATGCCGTCGAACAGTTTGAACGCGCAATTCGACTCCGCGGGGCGTGCGGCAAGCGAGGCTATGGTCGATTTCGACAGGCGCATGGCGGAGCGCCTTGGCCTCGGGTATAACGATTATCGCTGTCTCGATCTGCTGCTTGCACGCGGTGCCATGCAGGCCGGGGAGCTTGCCCGCGCCATTGGCTTCACAACCGGTGCCGTAACAGGGATCGTCGATCGCCTGGTACGCGCAGGCTTCGTCGAGCGCGCCGTCGACAGTGCGGATCTTCGGAGAGTGGTTGTTACACCGGTTGCGGCGGCGGCGAACGCACGTGTCTGGCCTCGCCTGCACAACCTCGACAGGCGCCTAGAGGAGCTGCATCGCTCCTACAGCGACAAGGAGCGCGCGGTTCTGCTCGACTATCTCGCGCGGCTTGCCGAGGCGATGCGGATCGAGGCCGAAGCTTTGTGATCGTGACGCAGCGCCGCAGCAAATCGGCTGAACAGCCTCGTTGCAGAGGCGGGCTGTGGACGATGCGCTGGTACGTGTGCGGCGATCTTGAACCACAATCGACGACCGCGCCTGTGGCGGCCCTGGGTCGGACCCGGCCCAACATCCCGATCTGACCGCCTGGCGGCGCCGATGTCAGGCTGCCGCGCGAAAACGGACGTTCGCGGATGCGGCCTCCGTCGCCGGCGCCAACAGCCGAACCGGTTGGAAAGGCGGCATTGACCCTGAGGCGCGTTGCGGTATCGTTTCATCATGATGGCGGCACTTCTCATGTTGCTCTCCGCGCCGGCGGAGCCTCAAGAGAATCATTCGCGCGGCTGCAGCGGGTTCGAAACGCCGCATGGATTGGTGATCGTCGATCGCTGGGCTTGGGCCTTTTTCGATCCGGGCAGTACACACATCAACGACGACGGCAAGGCGATGCTCGACAAGTTCGCCTCCAGCTATGACGCTCCGGCTACATGCCCCGTCGTGGTCAGCGGCCACAGTGACTTGGCTGAGGCGAAGCGGGATGACTCGTCACTCTCTCGTCTGCGCGCGCAGACCGTTGCCAGCTATCTGCGCGATCGCGGGCTGACGGCGCCGATTCGCGTTGAAGCGCTAGGCGGCAAAGACCTCCTCGTTGCCACTCCTGCGGGCGTCTCCGAGCCTCAGAATCGCTTTGTACAAGTATGGGTGGACGACTCCGGTTCTTTGCCGCGCTCATCCGACACACGGTGAAAATGTCCAGCCGGGCATGAAGTACATGGCCGCCATGGGGCGACCGCGGTCGCGCATCGGTCCTGATGGTGGCGGCGGTGCGATCGTCAGCCTGCCTCGCCAAAGCGGGCGTAGGCCGCCCCGGCGCCAATTTGGCGGTGAAGCAGTGGTCGAGCCGGTTGATCGTCCTCCGGCAATTCATTGGAGCCGTTCACGTGTCGAACGTATGTACCCATAACTGGCGCGTGCCCTTCCTCGAGCGACCACGATCCGCACCGGCGGCCCGGGCGTCTGGATGTTTTTCCCGCCTGAAAACCCTGACGGCCAAGTCTCAGGCCACCGATCCAGCATCCTGATTGGCTCGGGCGCTGGATCGGTGAAGGGATCGAACCCGCGGATCATCCTCTCGCCTCGGAGAAGATCCTAGGCCAAGGAATCCGCGTCGGCGAATGGGACCTCGAACCGCAGATACTGCGAGCAGTCCATGCCGCAGAGCTCGGCGTATCGAACATCTGAAGCGGCGTTCGGCAATCGTTGCTCAGAGCCTAACAGGACAACAGGCTGGATGCTGTTCATCCGCAGCGGCTTCGACGAGTCCCCATCCGCGCACAACTGGCCCAGTGCGTGAGATAGATCGCAACCCGTTCCGAGAAGCGCCCGGAAATCTTCGGAGACGACAATGGAGGGAAACCTGTCTCTGAGCATCGATCCGGCGCAGCAGGAGATCGCCCCAACACCTTGTTAACCCCATGCACCTAGCAAGCTCCGCTGGAGGTGAGGCGATGGCGTGGACGAGCGACGAGGACGAGGCGGTGAGGCACATCCTGCTCGCCTGGGAGACGCTTTCGCCGGGAGATCTTTCAACACTTTCTTTCATACTCAAACATCCGGGCGGTCGATTGGCCACCGCCGAAGGGAGCGCAAACTGCACGATGTGGGAGAATTTCGAGCGCCTAGGCTGGGCCCGGAGCGTGGATATCGGGCTTCCTCCACCCGCCAGGTTCTTCGAAGTAACAGAAGACGGGTACGGCTACATACCGCGCTTCATCGAGCGCTTTCACCTTGGGCCGGTTTTCGATCGCCCTACGCAACCCTCAGCGGGATAGTGGAACCTCATCTCGCATCTGGGTAGAAATGCGACCTGGCGGCTATGGCGGTGGTCGGTGGTTCGCGGGGTCTGATGCTTGCGGCAAAGAGCGATGTAAGCCGTCATGCGATGGCTCGGCGGATCACCACGGACAAGGCGTCGTCCGTCCAATCCTCCATGTCCAGCAAGGTCCGATAGGGGTCGCCGGCCAGCTGCAACGCAGCCGCGAAAGCCGGCTCGGTTTTCAGGCCGTTTCGCCTGAACGCCATCACAGCAGAAGCAAGGCCTTGGCCACCCAGAGTGAGCAGGCGCCGTTCCATGACGAAATGCCGCCATCCGGCCTGTTCGGCTACCGGGTCTACATGGCCGAAGATCTCGAAATCCCACGCGTGCGCTTCGAAGGTCCCCAGGACGGGACGATCAGTTCCGCTCCATTGCCACATGCGAAATTTCGGGCGCGATCCGAACGCGTTCCAGACTGCTGATGCGAAGCGATTGGAATCGGGCGCATGGCAGAGGATATCGATATCGCTCGTCGGTATATCGAGGTTCAGCGGGGGTGTGCCGGCAATGTGCGGGTCGAACTCCGACAGGGCGGACAGGATGTCCGCGCGATCGACGGCTTCGCGATAGCCGGGTCTGCCCATTGTTTCTGCTCACATCCTTGTCGAGGCGACCCGCAATAGCCGAATAGGAAAGCGGCGGAAGCGATCGAAAGCACTCGTAAATGTCCGGGCGCTGAGGGCGATGACCGCTGACGGATGCCAGTACGCGGATGATGAACGGAAGAGGGCATTTCCTGGCGTATCGTGTCCGCTGCGATGAGGGGCTGCGGGCGGAGTCGGTCGTCGTTCTTGATCTTACCACATTGGCGCCGACGACAGACCGCTGAGCCAAAGCCGACGTCACCCGGTGGCCTGGCCGCGTGCGGCGGCAGCGACACGGCGGGGTAGACGACCGACAGGAGCGATGCGGCGCCGGTGGTCGAACAGCCGTCCGCCGCCACCGCCGTCGTTAAGCTTCCTTCATCGTTCGCGCTTTAGGTGGCGGTTATGCACAAGCTCATCACACTCGCCCTCGCCGCCGGCATCCTGACCGCGTGCCAAGCCGAAGCTGCCGACGACGAGGCTCTTGCCTCGCCGGAGGCCAAGGAGCTCAGGGCCTGGGCGCGGCAACTCAAGGCGGATGACCCCGCCACAATGCGCCTGCTGGTGACGGATTGCGGCCTGGCGGGGGCGTTCGGCTCGGCCGAAAGCAAGCTCGAAACCATGCGCTGCATGCACCGCAAGTATGACGAGGGCGTGCGCGCCTGATAGCGGGTCAGGCGCGCCAACCGCAGCCTCTCAACGTCTGCTGAAGGGCGATCCGCGCGGCAGCTGCCATGAGGTGCGCCCTCGAGGATCGGTCGGCCCCTCCGCCAAGCCAAAGCGGAGAGGCCGATTGCTCTTCCTACGCCGCTGCGCCGCCATCGATGTTGAGCGTGGTGCCGGTGATATAGCTCGAATCCGGCCCGGCGAGGAACGAAACCGCGCCCGCAATCTCCTCGACCTTGCCGTAGCGGCCGAGCGGGATGGCGCCCATCATCTGCTGGGCGAACTCGCTGTCGGCGGGGTTCATGTCGGTATCGATCGGTCCCGGCTGCACGGTGTTGACCAGGATGTTGCGCGAGGCGAGATCCTTCGCCCAGCCGCGCCCGAGCGCCGCCACCGCCGCCTTGGTCGCGCTGTAGACCGAGGTCGCAGGAAAGGCGAGTTCGCCCGAAATGCTGCCGATCAGAATTATCCGCCCGCTGTCTTCGAGGTGCGGCAGCGCCGCCCTCGTGCCGACGTGGAGGCCCTTCACATTCACGCCGAACTGGCGATCATAGGTCTCGTCGCTATCCTCCGAGACGACGGAGAATTCGGCCACGCCGGCATTGTGGACCAGGATGTCGATCCCGCCCAGGGCGGCGGCCGCCTGCTCGATGCCGGCGCGCTGCGAGTTCGGGTCGGCGGCGTCGGCCTGAAAGGCGAAGGCGGTGCCGCCTTTGCTCTCGATCGCCGCGACGGTGGCATCCGCAGCCGCCTTGTTGCCGGCATAGGTGATTGCAACGACAGCGCCATCGGCCGCGAGCCGCTTGGCGATGGCCGAACCGATGCCGCGCGATCCGCCGGTGACGAGCGCTTTCTTGCCCTGAAGTGACATGAGACTTCTCCAAAATTGTGGCCCGCGATCACGGCTTCGTGCGCTGTCGGCAGGGCGGAAGATGGCGCGACGGTTCGATAGTTCAAGATAGCCGAACTATTAAAATGTGCGGAGCGATCCTATATCCGGCTCATGCCCCGCTTCACCCATCCCAGGCTGGAGGACGTTCCGCTCGATCTGGCGCTGCACGCACTGGCCGATCCCAATCGGCTGACCATGGTGGCGCGCTTGGCCGCCACCGAGCGGCTGAGCTGCACCGGCGCGGCGCCGTGCGAGTCCATTCCCAAGAGCACGCTGTCCAACCACCTGAAGCTGCTGCGCGCGGCGGGGCTGATCGAGACGACGCAAGCGGGCCGTGAGATGATCAACAGGCTGCGCCGGGACGATTTCGACCGACGCTTCCCCGGACTGCTCGACGTCGTGCTCGCCAATCGGCCCGCCTGATACGTGACGTCGGACGACCCGCGCGCAGCCACCGTGCGCGCCCTGTCCGCTCATCCGTCCGATCGCGGTGCGCTCGGCCATCGCCTCAGCGGGCGGTGCCGGTCCGGTCTTCGAGACGGGTCGGAGTCCAGCGGAGCACTCGACGCCCGGTGCGATAGCCGCCCTCGGCGAGCCCGTCTGAGCATCGGGGTCGGCGCGGCCGTCGTGACGCGCAGGCGAAGGCTCGTTCGAGCTTGATGGATGACGTGGTTCGAGTCCGTCAGCCTGCTCGGCGAAACCGGAGGCCTCGCCCGCACCCGCTTCCTACCGGAACAGCTCAATCGGTGGACATGGGACAATCCGGACGCGGCCTCACCGCGGCCCGAGGACATATCGAACCGGGGAAGTTGGCCGGGAGGCCCTTTCCAGGCGGTCGAGCCAGCACACGAACGCTCTGCCAACGGCTTGGCGTCGTCTGCCAATCGATTGGCGTGATGCGCCAATGCTCCGAAGCGGTGAGCCGTTTAGCGCGGTTTCACCAGGCCAGCGACAACGGCCCGGGCAGATGGAGTTAGACGCATGAACAATCTCATCAAGGACGCCCTGCTGATCCCGGTCAGCCAGCCGCGACAGACGATATCGGTCAACCCGGTGATCCTCGACCTCCCATCACGACCGATCCCGCTCGCGCTGCGCATCACGGCGCCCGCCACCGGCGACAATCTGCCGGTGGTCCTGCTTTCCCACGGCCACGGGCCGTCGCTCTACATTCCGTCGAAAGACGGTTATGGGCCGCTCGTCAACTTCTACGCCGAACATGGCTTCGTCGTGATCCAGCCGACCCACCTCAATTCCAAGGTCGCGGGCATGCCGGCCGATGCTCCGGGAGGTCCGCTGTTCTGGCGTTCCCGTGTCGAGGACATGACCGCGATCATCGACCAGCTGGGTGCGATCGAGGCCGCCGTCCCGGCGATCGCCGGCCGCATCGACCGCGATCGCATCGCCGTCATCGGCCATTCGATGGGCGGCCAGACCGCGGGCCTGCTGCTGGGCGCCCGGCTGACGGATGCGAACGATCCGGACGCGCAGAATGTCGACGTGCGCGAACCGCGCATCCGGGCCGGAATCATGCTGGCGGCGCCAGGCAATGGCGGCGCTTCGCTGAGCGAGATGGCGGCGAGCCGCTACAGCTTCTTCAACCCGGATTTTACGCATCTGACGACGCCGACGCTGGTGGTCGTCGGCGACGAGGACGCCTCTCCGCACCTGACGGTCCGTGGCCCTGCCTGGCACGCCGACGCCTTTCACGACGGCCCGGGCGCCGACGCCCTGCTGACCATGATCGGCGGCAAGCACGGGCTCGGCGGGATTGCCGGCTATGACGCCAGGGAAACCGACGACGAGGACCCGGAGCGCATGGAGATCGTCCTTCGCATGACCTGGGCCTATCTGCGCTCGGCCTTGTACGACGGCGACGACGCCTGGCCGGCGGCGAAACAGGCGCTCGCGGCGCATTGCGCGGGCCATGCATCCGTCGAAGCCAAATGAGCTGAGCCGGCGCGCCGGAGCCGACCGAGGAGGTCGGCCCGGCGCACCGACGCAAGGGCACGGTGCAGAGGCTGCGTCGTGGCCTCGACCTTTCGAACCGAGCTCGTCTCTCGTAGGGGTGCGGACCATGACGAACGGTTTCCCCGACAAGTGCCGCCTGCAGCCTTCCTTCTGGTCGGCGCTGGAGGCGACCGGGCTCAGCCCGGTCGCGGTGCTGCGGCAGGCCCGCCTGCCGCTGACCCTCCACCTCGACACCCGCCGCTTCTTGAGCACGGCGCAGCTGTTCGCGCTGTGGACGGCGATGTCGGAGCTCGCTGCAGATCCGGACTATTGGCTTCGCTTCGTCGAGGCGACGGAGGCAGTCGGACACCAGCCGATGTTCGTGGCCGCCTGCTACGCATCCGATTTCCGGGAAGCGCTCGGCCGCGTCGCGCGGTTCAAGCAGTTCACCATGCCGGAGCGGATTGCCGTCGAGGAGCGGGGTTCCGAGGTCCAGATCAGCAAGCACTGGTTCCATGCTGCGGAAGCCGAACCGGACCTCTCGGTCGACATCAGCTTTGCTTTCATGCTGTCGCTGGGCCGGCGCGGGACCGGTCGGCGGCTGGCTCCGCTCAGGCTGGAGCTGACCCGAAGCGGCACGCCGACGGCGGGACAGGAGGCGTTCTTCGGCTGCCCGATCGTTTTTGAAAGCAAGCGCGACACGCTCGTCCTGAAGGCGTCCGATCTCGATCACCCGTTTCCGGGCAGCAATGCCGAGCTGATCGAAATCATCACGCCCGCGCTCGAGGCGGCGTTCGGCCGCCTGCAGCCGCGCAGCTCCTTCTCCGAACAGGTCAAGGCCCTGCTGAAGCGCAGCCTGGCAAGTGGACGCCCGGACGTCGCCGCGGTCGCGCGCGACCTCGGAACCAGCGAACGCACGTTGCAGCGGCGCATCACCGATGAGGGGAGCAGCTTCCGCGCGCTGGTGCAGCAGGCGCGAAGGGAACTTGGCCAGACGCTGCTTTCCGACCCGTCCGCCGATGTCGCGGAGGTTGCCTGCCTCCTGGGATTTCAGGACACCACCTCATTCTACCGTGCCTTTCGGAGCTGGGAGGGCGTCACGCCGCAGGCCTGGCGGAGCAGCAACAGCGCGACACCCTCGCGCTGAGGCGAGCCGCGGCTCCGCGGAGGAGGCCGGCTGATCTCCGATGCCTGTCACCGCAGACGGCGGTCGCGTCCGCGATCGCCAGCTATTCGTGAGACGTCCGCCGCCGCGGCCAGGGATCGCAGCGGCAACCGCTGGATCCGGTGGTTCCCAGACTGCCGCACGACAGACCACCTCCGTCGGACATTCACCTGGAGGCGCTATCGGGGCGGCGCAGGCACTGTAAGGCCCTGGGTGAATCTGGGGGCGGTATGCGCCGTCGGGCAGGCTAGGCAGGCTTCATCGCGCTCCAGGCTGCGTCGCTAAGCAGTTGTGCAGATTGCTCGGTAACTTCGCGTATCGACGCCCCGGCTGCCCTCAAATATTCGAACGCCGGACCAAGGATCAGTGCTTGCGCCAAATCGGGGTCACCGATCGCGATCTCGCCGCACGCGCTCAAGCGCACAAGCGTTACCCGGCTCGCAGCGCGTCCTTCTTTCAGGAAGGCTCCTATTCCGTCGCCTGCCTGACCTTGCTCGCCCAAAGATCGAATATGATCGAGGATCTGGAAGCCGGCAGGATCGGACCTTGCCCAGGCCAGCAGACCCTCCACGGTGCCGCGGATCAAACCCTCCGCATCTTCGGATCGTTGAGCGTCGAGGGTTGCCCTCGTCCAGGCGCCGACGGCCTCCGTCACCAGCGCCAGGGCGATGCCCTCCTTGCTTCCGAAGGCGTGATAGATGCTTCCGGTCGTGGCGCCGCTCGCATCCCTGATGTCGGCGATGCTGGTAGCGTTGAACCCCTTCTCAAGGAACAATGCCCGTGCGGCCATCGATATCGATCGGCGTCTCTCGCTCATCCTAGAATATCGTTCTAAAGTTTGCTAGAACATCGTTCTACTCGCAGCAGAGGTGCGTGACAATGCTGCGTCTGAAAGGGCTTGGAGATGGCATGGGATCTGCGAGGCGCACTGCTCAAGAAGGAGGAACGGGAGACGGCAAGGCTCATGGACTTCGAGTTTCGGCTGCGCGCACGGACGATGCGCGTTCTTGCGGCGCGCTTGAACATTCCTTCCGAGACCTTGGTGCCTCGCATCGCCGAGGGGACGGACGATAGGATCCTGAGGGCTCTTGCCCGCGAACGTGAAGAGGATCTCGCGGCTCTCGGGACTATCCTCGGCGAAGCGACCTCGGAAGCAAGGGAACAGCTCGTGAAGGAGCTTGGAGATCCGGCGCCGTACAGGCTGGCTTGACGACGCAATGGTGCCATGGGCGGCAGCGTGACCGTCGGATCATCGCTTATTTGGGCGACCCTTTCCACTGTCATGGAGGGACGCGCTGGAGGGCCCGGTCATCGTGACAGCCGTTGCGCTGCGCCAGCCGATCAGCGCCCTTGTCGCCATCAGCAGCGCCAGTCGCGCGCGCAGCGCACCATGTACATCCACCAGGGCGGCAACAGCATGACCGGTTCCGCGGGTCGTCAGACGATCCGTAAGCGCGATCATGCTGATTTCCTCGACGCCATTGGTAGGAAAACCTCATTCGGCTATGTCCTGGTCAACCGCTGAGAAGGGAACGCCTCCGAATATGATCCGTGTCCTTACGGCAGGAACGCTTATCTTTGCGCTTCCAGGCTGCGGAGACGATGCGGCCCCGGCCAACACCACGGAAGCTGCCGTGACCGCCGTGGTTCCCGAAGCAAATACTGCGGACCTGCCCAGCCCTAATGTCACCTCCGATCCCAGCCCGCCTGCTGCTGCTGCTGCTGGCCTCGAGGTTGAACCCGCTGCAGCCACTCTCCCTGGGGTTGGCGACGACGCGTTGCCCGGCACGGAGCTTCCCGCCGAGCAGTTTCACGGTCGCTGGATCGTCGAGCGCGTCGCCGCCGATGCTACCGCGCCCCCGGGCTTCACGCCCGACCGGCGCTGGATCGACAGGACGCTACAATTCGACGAGGACGCGGTGGGTTGGATTGGCGAGGCTGGATCGATCGCCGGATCGGCCCGGTGCGAGAGCCCGACCTGGTCGATCATCTGGACCGCCGCGAACGTCCGTCAGCTCGCCCAAATCTTCCGTCCGGCTTGGTCGGCGTTGAACATCCCACTCGATCGCGTCGGACCGGCGCACCATTGGGAATGCGACACCGCCGAGCCGACGTCATTCGGACCGAACGAGGGCATCGTCTTCCCCGTCGGCGACGACCAACTGGTTCTAAACTGGATGGATCATACGATCCTGCTGCTACGACGCGCCCGATGATTGCTGGTCGTCCGACCTTCCCGTTCGTAGGGCGCGCCATGACCGGACTTTAGAACGCGCGAACCCGTCCGGCTGAACCGCCCGCCGGACCCCCGGGTTTGGCCGCTTCATCGCCGAGATCGATCCCTGGCGCTCGACGGCGTCTCGACGTGATCCTGCGTAAGGCGGTGACTTCCCGGCCTATTCGCCGTGGAGTTCCATCTGCCACAGTTCGGGATAATCCCGAACAAAGCCGTTGTCTGCGACGAGCAGAGTTGCCTGGTACGGACCCTGAGGGGAGTCGTAGGCGTAAGCGTCTTCCGATACGCGGTGATATATTTGGGGCAGGGGGCTCAGCGTGGTGCAACCGAGATCGAACCATGCAACCGTGATGCGGGCCGACTGCCCGATCTGCAATGCCATTCGCTTCAATTGCGGATGATTGGTGGCCGGGGTGAAGCCGAAATCCAGATCGCGTGCGTCCTCCAGTCCGTGCTGAGGTTCACCGTCCAGTCGCCAGCCTCTTTCGTCCCGTTCGATCCGATGTTCGACCGCCTCCGTACCGATCATACCATCAATGAATCCACGTCTCGTCGACCAGTCAGCAGCGAGATCAAGGCCGTACCGGACGGCGACCGGCTTCGACTCGTTCAGGTAAACAGCGGTTCCTGTCAGCAGCCATCCGTCCGTTTGCTTCCTGACGAAGCCGGCATCATGCCCGCTGGTGTAGAGCGCTTTCCAAAACGCTGTGCTCACACGAGGCCTCCCTGGTTTGTTCACGATAGACTGCCGCGGTTCGATGTCCAGAGCGGGTTGCAGGCCCCTTCAGGAACCCGGCCAATCTCGACGAAGTGCACAAGCGGCCTGTTGCGCGCTACCGGACGTTCGCCATGGCAGCCTGCAATCGCCTCTGACCAGATGGATTGAGTGACACGGCCACCCACCCGTTCAACCGAGAGCAGGTGGTCCGGTCAGAAACGGCAGCAAATTGTACCGGCGCAGCGCAGAGGCATGTCGCTTCGGCGCTGCGGCTTCCACAGAAGGTCGGGAGGCGCATGCCTGCGGCCAGATCGCCGGGCGCTCACCCCAGTTAACGGGCAATACGCTCGATATAGACGATGTTGGTGATCCGTCCATTCTCCACCTGATAGGCGGTGATTTCATCCGATGTCTTGCCTCCGGAAAGGCCGGTGACACGATCGTGCACGACAACCTTGTCGCCGAGGCTGATGAGCTCAACGATCTTGACATGGAGATCGGGATTGGCGGCGAAAGACTTGGCATAGGCCTGCCGATTATGCGCGACGCCTTCCGACGCCAGCAGGCCAGGGAAACGGAACTTCCGGATATCCGGATGATAGAGGTTCAGGAAGCGCTCCAGATCCCCCGTGTTGGCCGCTTCCGTGTAGGCCCGCACCACTGCCTCGGGCGAAGGCGCCGGTTCAGCGTGAGCGGCGCTGGCGACAACCAACAAGAATGCGGCAGTCGCAACAGAAAGGCGCACCATCTTCCATCTCCATCGTCCGGTATGGACATCGATGGGAATGCAGAATGAAGATTGGTGGGTCTTGAACGATATTGCACAACGCGCTCAGCCGAGGGTCGCGGCAAGAGCTCGGGCGAAACGCCATCGGCGCTCAAGCACAGCCGCATGCCCGGTGCGGGGCGGACCCGGTCGACCGCGCAGGAACAGCAGGGCAGGGTGGATGAGCGAGGCAATGTTCGCCGTCTTCCGACATCCGCCAGCGCACTGGCTTCAAGCACAGCGTTACACGCCTGTCCAAATGCCGGCCTCGCCATTCAGCGTTCGAAGCACGGGATGTGCATCGCGGCATCAGAGAACCGCTCTCCGGGCGGTCCAAGCACGTGGAAAGTTGTCGATACCGTCGCGTTGATATCCGATCCCAGGGCCGCTCTCACAGACAGCGCAGGCCGAGGCCTGTCCAACCATCGCCATCCTCGATCCCGGGTCCCCTTGCGAGACCCCTGATGATGCGTTCAAGTGAGGCGATCTGCCTCGCCGGAGACAGGCGGCAACTTGGCCGCTTCCCGTCGATGGGCGGCGGGCTCAATGTCCGGAAAGGGTCGACCAGGATGCGCGAGAAGGGCAGGGGCCCGGGCCGATCTCCATTGTGTGGCGGTTGCGGGAGAGAGTGATGAACAGGCGTGAAGGTGCGGTTGCAAGCTTCGCGGGCCAGGCGGCTGCGTGTCCGCGTCACTCTGCTCCGCGCCTGCGCCACCTGCATTTGCTCAGCCGGGCGCTCACACGGATGGTTTCGCCGGCGACTGTATCCGAGCTATGAGCAACGCGATCCGCCCGCATTTTGCCCACAACGGACTTCCTGCCCGAGGAGATAGATGTTGCGCCGTCCTATGCTCGGTCAGCTGTCGCTTCTTGCAACGATGGTGTTGTTGATGTCTGAAGCCAGGAGCGAGGCGCGGGAGACGGGCGGCCGGTTCGATGTCGGCGGCCGGTCCATCCATATCGCCTGTCGGGGAACGGGCCACCCCACCATTGTGGTCGACGCCGGACTCGGTACGGCACCCGCCACAGACGAGGGGTGGCAACGTATAGCCGGCAGGATCGCGACGACCACCCGCATCTGCCTGTATGACCGCGCAGGTCTTGGCGGCAGCGATCCCGCGACCGACTTTCCGCGCACGAGCATGCATGCGGCGGCCGATCTGCACGAGGCGCTGCGCAAAGCCGGCGTCGAGGGGCCCTTTCTGCTCGTCGGCCATTCGATCGGCGGGCTTCACGCGCAGGTCTTTGCCAGCCTCTATTCAGCTGAAACCGCGGGCCTGGTATTGCTCTCCTCGACGCACCCGGACCAGATCGAGACTTGGCTGGCACTGCTGCCAGCTTACGCTCCCGACGAGGAAAAGGCGATCACCGAACTCCGTGCTTTCCTGACCAGCATGGCCGAGGATCCGACGCGGAACGAGGAGAGGCTGGCCTTTGTGCCAAGCGCGGCGCAGGCGCGCAGCTTGTCGACACTCGGTGCCAGGCCGGTGGTCGTCGCGACGCATAGCCCGCGTTATCGCATGGTGCCCGGATTGTCCGAACCGCTGGCGATGAGGCTGGAAACGGCGACCCAGCGGCTCCAGAAGCGCTTCCTTTCGCTGTCGTCGAATGCGCGACAGAATATCGCCGCAACCGCCGGGCATGGGCTGCCCCACGAGGATCCTGAATTCGTCATCGAGAACATCCTGCAGGGCATCGCGCTCGTCCGCGGTGCAACCGTTCGCCCGAAGTGAGCGCCGCAAAGCGACGGCTTCGCGTATCGGTCCTCGTATCCAAGATTGAATCAGCATCTTCCGCGTCGACGTGGGTGACCTGCTTCGCGAAACCCGGCGCCCTGCTCACTGCACACCGAAGGTCGTTTGGGATGGGTAAATATCTACGAAAACAGTGACTTGAAAAAAGCACTTGCTATCGAAGCGGAAATCTTTAGCCGCGCAAAAGTATGCTTAAGAAAGGGTGTCGAATGGCCACGATCCAGCGTTCCGCCAATGTTTCCCGCAAGCTTGTCGAAGTGCAATCCGGACCTGAGTCGATGGCGGTTGCAACCCAGATCACCGGCGACTGGAGAGACAATATTCTGCTGGGCACCGCGGGTGACGACGTCATCGAGGCTCTGGGAGGTCAGGATCGTGTCGAGGGACGCGCCGGCAACGATGTCATCCGCGGGGGAGCGGGGCACGATCGCCTTTACGGCGAGGCCGGGGACGACATCCTCCTTGGCGGTGACGATGCCGACAGCCTCTATGGCGGGGAGGGCAATGATCGCCTGGAAGGCGGCGCTGGTGACGGCAACTGGCTGCAAGGCGGCCTTGGTGACGACGTCGTCATCGGCGGCGACGGTATCGACCTCGTGCTGATCGACGCAGGTTCGGACACCATCACCAGCGGCGGTGGCAAGGACCAGGTCGATTACGTGGGCAGCCTGTCGGGCGATCACCAGGTAATCGATACGGGCGCGGACGACGACCGCGTGCAGATCGACTCCCGCGGCGGGACGACCTTCCGTATCGCCACGGGAGCCGGCGACGATCTCGTCCGCATGGCTCACCTGAGTGGGCAGGCCGAAATCGACCTTGGTGCCGGAACGGACCTCCTCGAGATCAAGGCCGGCGGCATCACTCCAGGCGCCCTCATAACCTTCTTGAACTTCCAGCCTGGTGCCGACGGCGATCGCATCGACTGGATCGACTTCCTTGGCGAGGCGCTTGCGTCGTGGGACCGGTCTACCAACCCGTTCGCAGCCGGCTTCCTGCGGCTTCGCCAGGTGGGGCCGGATGCGGTGCTCGACATCGACACTGACGGTACGGGGAACACGCAGGCCTACCAGACCCTGTTCGTGTTCAAGGGGGCCAATGCCGCCGATTTCCAGTCGCCCAATCTCGGCGGCTTCAACGCGGACGGATCGGAGCATCCGGCCTATTCCAAGATCGGCACCGATGCCGACGAGATCCTCGCGGGCAGCGCGGGGGGCGACACGATCGACGGTGCCGGTGGCAACGACACGATCCGTGGCGCCGAAGGCAATGACCTGCTGCGCGGAGGCGCGGGCCAGGACACGATCGATGGCGAGATCGGCGACGACGTGGTCGAGGGCGGCGAGGGCAATGACAGCCTTCGCGGCGGCCGCGGCAACGACATCGTCAGAGGCCAAGGCGGTTATGATTTCCTGTATGCCGATGCCGGGGCCGACGAGCTGGATGGAGGCGCCGGCGCGGACTGGATTCTGATCCAGGCCGCAGATACGCTCGTCAAGATCGCGCGTGGCGGCGCGGGCGAGGATCACATCAGCATCGAGGCAGGACGCGGCGGCGACTTCGTCATCGACGGCGGCAGCGAGAATGACCGGATCAGTCTCAGCGGTCTCCGCGGCACCGCCGACGTAACCCTGGGGACCGGCGCGGACGTGCTGCTGCTCGATCCGATTGCCCCGGAACTCCTCGCCGGCGACGGACAGATCATCGTTCGCGACTTCCAGGGGGAAGTCGGCGGCGACCGCCTGGAGTTCGCCAGCCTCCTCAAGGCCGCAGCGCCAACCTGGGACGGCACCAATCCGTTCGGATCCGGTTATGCGCGGCTCGTCCAGAGCGGCGCCGATGCCCTGCTGCAATTCGATACGAATGGCGGCGGCGACAGCTTCCGGACCCTCGTCACGTTCCAGGGCCGCAGCATTTCATCTTTCTCCAGCGCCAGTCTCGATGGATTCTCTCCGACGGGCGAGGTGCCGGCAGGTATCACCCTGGTCGGCACGGAAGCCGCCGACACGCTGCGGGGCGGCCTCGGCGGTGACCTGATCGAGGGCCTCGGCGGAAACGACATACTCGACGGAGATGCCGGCAACGACCAGCTTTTCGGAGGCGTCGGCAACGACCAGATGACCGGCGGTACGGGCAACGACCAGATGACGGGCGGTTCCGGCAACGACATCTACTTCGTCGACAGCCTGAACGACGTGGTCGTGGAGTTGAGCGGAGGCGGATTCGACGAAATTCGCACGGGCGTCGGCGCCGCGACGGACATGACCAAGATCTATGTCATGCCGAGCAATGTCGAGGTGTTCACGGGTAGCTCGACCACCGGCCAAGGCGTGCGCCTGAACGGGGGGGACAATTTTGCGCGCCTGGGCGCCGGGAACGATTTCGTCGACGCAGCGACGGGCGGCAACGACAATATCAATGGCGGCGGCGGAGACGACGTCATTCAACTCGGCAACGCCTTCACCCTATTGGATGCGGTAAACGGCGGAGCCGGGCAGGACACGGTTTCGCTGTCGGGGCGCTACGAATTGCAGTTGGAGGGTGCCAACCTCGTCGGGATCGAGCGTCTCGTGCTCAACGGCTCGACGGACTCAGCGGCGCCTAATGCTTACAATCTCATGATGAGCGACGGGAACCTCGGTACTGGGGCGAAGATGGTGGTGTCGGCAGAGACGCTGTCGGCGCGCGAGAAGCTGACTTTCCACGCGCTCAACGAGAGCAGTGGCAGTTACGATATTCGGGGCGGCCTGGCCGGGGATTCCATTTCCGGCGGCGGCGGCGCGGATCTGATCTGGGGCAATCTCGGTGCCGACAGAATTCAGGGCGGATTTGGCAGAGACGTCTTCCTGTATCGCGCGACGAACGAGTCGAAGGTCGAGTCGCGCGACATCATCTTGGCGTTTGAATCGGGTGATCTGATCGACTTGACGGTGATCGACGCTGATCAGGACACGGCGAACGGCGACACCGATTTCCTCTTCATCGGCAGCGAGGCCTTCAGTGGCGTCGCCGGCGAGCTCCGTGCCACAGTTTGGAGCGTCGACAATTCCTCCATCGTCGTGGAGGCGGACACCAGTGGCGACGGCCTGGCCGACATGTCCATTCTCGTGGTGGTGTGGCAGAGCGGTACTCAACCGCATTTGTTGGGTGCGTACGATTTCCTTCTATGATCAGCGGATCGCGGTGGTGCTCCACTGGATCATCGCGCCGGGGCTTTGCTGCAATGATCCAAGGAGGATGCGGACGAATCCTCCGACTGCAGGAGCTCCGCCCATGATTGAGCGGGGTATACGGAGCGTCCCCGGGACGCGGGTCTCGTGACGACTCCGACAGGCGATCGAGCTTTCGGATGCACCTGAGGTCCCGACGTCCCGCACCGCTCACAATGGCCGCTGCACAAAGGCCGCGAAGGGTCATAAGCGCGTCGTAGCGCCCGCTCCGGCGCATGCCCGCAGCCCTGGTCAGGCTGCTGCGCGGATCCGGACGTTCCCAGGCACTCGCCGAGGGAACGACATGGCAGGGCGGACGCCGGACGTTGACACGCACCCGACCAGCAGGGCATCGGATCTCGAATGCCTGCCCATTTGCTCGTGGCGGCGCTGGCACTGTCCACAGCCGCCAAGCCAGCGCCTGCCGCCGCTCTGCCCGACGGTTGGGAGACCTATACCAATGTGCGCTACGGCTTCGCCATCTGCTACCCGGCGAACCTGCTCGGGGCGCAGGGCGAAGCAGACAACGGCGATGGGCAAATCTTCAAGGCAGGAGATGGGGCCGAGCTACGCGCATTCGGCACCAACAACATCTTGAATCGAAGTCTCGCCGCCGAGGCCGTGCAGCAAGTTCGATCCCACATCGGGCGCTACGGGAAGATCACGTACCGAATCTCAAGGCCCGGGTGGACGGTCGTCTCCGGCACCGATGGCGAGTCACAGCTCTTCTACGCCAAGACGTTTGCACGAGAGGGTCAGTTCATTACCTTTAAGCTGACCTATCCGAAGACCGCGGCGCAACGCTACCGATCTGTCGTCGAGCGCCTTTCGCGCTGTTTTCGGCTCACCGAAGGGCGTCCGTAGCAGCCTATTGGCGGATCGCCCGCAAGGCGTCGCATTGCGGTGTCGTCGTCAGGTCGATCCCGTGCCGTCCAAACGTCGCCCTCGCCCGCGCAATGCAAGCATCCGGCGAGCACCGCGGCCTGATTGGTCAGGCGGCGAGAGCGGGTGCGGTGGGCGCCAGTTCCAGGGCAGCAGGTCGCCGAGGCGATAGCCGGGGTGGCCTGCGATGTGGGCGAGGACGTCGGCGGGTAGTTCGATTGAGCTGACATCGGTTCGTTGCCGATGCAGAAGTCACCGCACCGCTTGGCAGGACGGGACGATCATCGCAAAACGATTTTGAGCCTCGGCAACTCCATCTCGGGTCGGCACCAGCGGTTCGTGTTCGCCGATAGGCTTCAACGTGATCCAGGCGGAGGATATGCCTCTCTCCACCAAAGCTGCTTTACCGTCTCAGCACGCATCCCGGATGGTTTCCAGTTAGCACCGGCACGGCCCACCCGATCGGCCCCGCGACGACCTCCAAGCAGCGAAAACCGTTCACGCGAAGGGCTTCCGCGGCGCGCTCGACCGCTGCCAGACCATGCACGTTCAGAGTCGCACTGCCGGGATCGAAGAAGACTGCATAGGGATAGATCGCCTCGGCCGCTCCGGATTGCAGGACCGCGACGCAAGCGGCCAGAGCCAGTACTCGACGGGTCATACTCCTATTTGCAGTGCATCAGAGGAGGATGCAAATAGCCGGAGAAGCATCGCCCGCTAAGCGCGCCGCTGGATCGACGTTCGAGTCTGGCGCACGCCGGCAACGAACTCGGGCTGCTGCGCGGGAGCGGACATCCGCGAAAGCACCCGGCGGCCGCCGGGTCAACGACCGAGGAGCAGGGAAGGGCGGCCTTCAATCAGCGCGGCGAGGGCAACAAGCTTCAGTTCGGCGTCGCCGAAGAGTCTCCGCCCGCAGCGGACGATGGTGCCGGGGGCGAAGGCCCACTCAGTTTTCACGTCGGATTGGACGCAGCAATGCGAGAAACCGACTATGCCCGCCGTCGGTAAACAACTCCCGCCTGACCGCGTGGCAATCATCGGGCCAGCGCCGCGAAATGCAACCGTTGCACGCCCCTAGCGCCGTTCGCCGCCCTCCGATGCAACTGCCTGCAGCGACTTGCCCGACCTAGTGACGCTCCATCACGCCGGCCGCGATGCCGGACGAACCGGATAGAGGAGTCGCTCAATGTCGAAGACCATGATCATCGGGGCGGCCTTCTCCGCCATCGTCATCGCCACGCCCGCACTCGCGCAGGATCAAGGCGGCCCCGCGCATGGCCAGTCGGCCGGTTCAGGCGGCGGCAGCAGCTCCGGCGGCGGGAGGACCGGTGGGGGGGACGCCACCGCAGAGACCTCGCAGCGCGAAAGCCGGAGCAGCCGTGTCGTGGAGCCCCGCCGGACCCCCAAGCGCTCGCAGCGAGCCCAATGCGTCAACAATCTGAAGCAGATCGGCCTGGGGAACCACTGAACAGCGTGCCCGGGAGCGGCTCTCTTCTCAAGAGAGGGGGGAGCCGCCAGTACCGAAAGGAGCCCCTCCGCTTTGCCCATTTCGAATTGCTGATGGAAGGTGGTGAGCGGCGCTGGATGCGCTGTCCGACGTGCTTACGCCCAACGCTTTAGCGCACCTGGGTCCTGATCGTGCAATGGGTTCAGGCAGCGAGGCTATGGAATGGGTCGCGAGCCGGACAACGGTCTCCATCGGGCGCATGCCCTGCGATGGAGTCAGGCTACCGCGCGAGATCCGGCATTCTCGGTGACCGTCTCCATCTGGTGCGGGCCGATGCCGAACCTCCGGCTGAGAACAAGCCGCACGAAATCAGATCTTCGGAGTGTCGGCGAAGCGGTATCTTGGCAGTGCCGGGCTTCCGTCGTTGACGACATATCGCAGATCCTCTGCGAGCCGCGCTTCCGCTTTCGGCCAGTCCTTGATGCTTATCGGCAGTCGTGCAATCTGTTTCATGTCGGGATTATACAGATCCACGTGTGCGAGAGGGAAGACGGCAACGATCACGATTGTGTGTCCAAAACCTGCCAGCTCCGACAATGGATATCTTTTGTTCTTGAAGAGGCGGTGTGAGATGATGGCATCGCCCTCGATGCTCCAATATACGTGTTGGATAGCAATCCCGGCTACCATGAAACCAATCAAGAACAGGCCGATCAAGGCTCCGGACAGAAGTTCCGGCGGTGTCTGGGCTTCTGGATGCGTCGCGATGGCATACATCATCGCAATCAATGCAAATGCTGCACCTAAGCAGACGAACCACCCCAGCGCTCGTTTCGGAAGCGAGGCCCTGAATTCGATCCTGGTGTCCATGCAAGCCGTTCCTTTTGACTGAATCGTGATGCTGGCCGCCGTGCCGTTTAGTGCAGGCTGCGGCCCGGACCCACATTCGCGGGAGCGCCCGGCGATCGCCGGGCAACGACAGGGGAGGGCAGGAAGCCGACATTGTTCAGTCGTCAACCAATGCCGTTCTCGCCCGGTGAGTGGGCTTATGTCTCCTCGTCCGATGGCGTGCAGCATGAAGTAACTGCGCACTGCTGCAGGAACCGTCACAAGCCCCACCAAGATCGTCGTGGCGTAGGGTCGCTCGAACGGATCACCGAACATCAAGAGAGCGAACCAAGCGAACATACAGGCAAAGCCTAGCCATTGCAGGCGTCGTGCCCAAGGTGGCATCCATTTCGGTTCGACAGACTTCACCACCCTGAAATGCCGCACCGAACGAACCTCGGCAATGGGGGGAACCGCAGGACGTTGTCGATCTGGTTCGATCTGGCGCGGAGCGCTGCCGAGGTCAGGCTGCCGCCGGGGAGCCGACGTTCGCGCCCCCCGCCTCGGTCACCAGCACGAACAGCTGAATCGGTTGGAAGGTGACGCTAGGTGAATGAACAATCATAGTAATCGCCCCACAAGTGACGACAGCTTACCAAGTCTCCCTCGAAAAGGTCCCTGATCCGATCGGGCGTCAAGATCCGGCCGGTCCTCGGATCGAAGCCGCGGGCAAGCATGACTTCGCCGGTGGGATCGTAGATTATCCCCGACCAATTATCGAGAATGCCCGCGGGATCGAACGCAATGCGGACCGGGGGCCGACGTCCACCCTGTAGGTGACATCCCGATCTCTTCCGAACCGGACAAGCTTCCCTTCTGATCGAGCCTTCTCGATGATGGCCTCGTAATGTGCTTGCTTGACCAGCAGCCGCGACAAAATCCCTCCGAAGCTGCCTGCGGCAAGGAGAGGCGATGCCAGCGCCGATGTGCAGATAAGAAGGAGCGGAGCCGCGCTGACGACGGCCGCCTTCTTCCAAGGCGTTTGCTTCCAAGGCGTTTGCTTCCAAGGCGTTTGCATGATTCTGGCCAGCTTTATGCCCCTGGCGAACGAAAAGCCGGCGTAGACGAGCAAAAGCAGGGTCGCTGCCGGCAGGACGAGGAGAGACAGGATGAAATCCAACTCGTCCGACCAAGATGAAGCGAATCCAAAGATCAGCGGAATGACTCCGAGCAGCGCAAAGCGTATTGTCGTTCCGATGAAGTAATCCGCCATGGGACCATTCAGCACATACTGGCGGATTTCCGCAATGGGTCGTTGCCGCGAGGAGCACCCCTCGCGATGGCGGGGCGCGATTGTCCGTCTCTCCGGCGCAAGCGGACGCCGCGCTCGTCCACCATTTCCAGCGGAACAGCTGAATCAGGTGCTTGGCTGCTCTTCAGTCAAATTCGGGAAGATCAAAATCCGGCGTTCTCGATGAACATCCCGATCAAACCCACGAGAACCGCAAAGCCGATCACGAAAGCGACGGCCCCAGCAAGTGTTACAGGCGCATCGCTCAGCACCTTTAGCGCCACCAGGAGAGGCAGCACGCGGAGCGCGATAAGGAAATATTCCTTGCCACGTCCTGGGCTGAAGCCGTTTGACGGGCTCCCACTAAGCCGCCTCAATTCCCTGCGTCGCCGCCGCCCATGTCGCCTCTCGTCCGCCATTGCCCCGCACCGTAACAGCGACGTGGGATCGGGAGTGACCGGTCGGAGCCGCTCGCCCGGCGGAATGCAGAGCGCGCGCGCGACATGCCGGGTTTCATCAGACTTCGGATGGTGCGCCGGCCGAGCCTGCCGACGAGGTCTGGGGCGGGACGAAAACTACCATTCGCCTGCGCCGCGCGCGGGCGCTATGCCATCGCCGATGACGAGGTCTGCCGCGGTAGAACGTGCTTATGAACTTGCCCGATCGGGTCAGTGCCGCAGTGTCGCGGCGATCATCCGGCGATTGCCCGACAAGGATCGCGCGGCGGTCGAAGAACATCTGAGAATGCCGGCCGCAAGGCGCGATCTCATCCTGGTTTGCAGCGATGCCTGGCTTGCAGCGGGCTAGCGATGGTGGCGGCGGGCACAATTCGGTGCCGCAGCAGGTGGAGAGCCGACCTCAGCGTTCGGACGCCAATCCAACGCGGGCCAGTCTCAGCAGCTCCGGCAATGCCGTTCGCATAACCGCGATGAGTTTCGCATTCTCCTCGTGTCTACCGTCGGCAGGAACGACGTAGGCGGGAGATTGGACGAGGCAGGCTGCGACCATCTCCTCTCCCGGCCAAGCGCCGGATCGCATGCTTTCATTGCCGCCCGTGTCCTGCCGGGTCGACACCGCGAAGGCGCCCATGCAAGCCTCATCGTCCAGTTCGCGCACGTACCAAGGCCCAGGCGTTGCGGCCTGCTCGAGCGCTGCAAGTTGGTCGAGTTCGTCGGATGTCATGCATCGAGAATAGTCCCGCCGCGAAGGTCCGGGAAGGGGCGGAGCCGGTCGATCCCACAATCTGGCGGGATGATGGCGCCGGCTTCAGACGGCCGCGCATCAGCGGACGTTCGTCATCGACGCGCCTCGTGGCCGCGGGAGCCAGACAGGATGGAACCCCGGACTCCGCTGCCAGGGCGCAAGTCCGTGATGCGGACCGAACACGGGATCGACATCCGCTTCCACGCGGGATGTGCGGAAGCGGATGTCGGGCCTCGTCGCTGTCAGGGCTTTCCAACCTCGGGCGCGGGCACGACGAGCGGCTTGCCCTTCTCGACGATGTAGGTTGCGAGCTCGGCGCCGTTGGTGGTGCCGGGATTATGCGCCTTGTGCGCGACGCCGGCGGGAACGAAGAGAACTTCACCGGCCTTGAAGGTGGCGGGCTCCTTGCCCTCGAGCTGATATTCGAGCGTGCCTTCGATCACGTAGATGACCTCCTCGCCGGGGTGGCGGTGCCAGGGCGCGGTGACCCCCGGGGCGATGTCGATCCGGGCCTGAACAGTTTCCCGGCCCTCGATCGACAGATCGTGGCGCTGGAGATCCGTTCGCTTGACCCCCTGCGTCTGCGCAGCAGCGGGGACGGTGCCCAAGGCGATGAGCGCGACTGCGACCACGGCTTCATATTTCCTGTTCATGGTGTTTTTCCTCCTGATTCGGGCCGATGACGACCCCTGAGACTGGTTTGTGGTCTGGATCGCATAGCCCGTCCTGCGGACAGGCTTTTGACACTTCAATCCGATCGGATCATCGGCATGTTTTCGAGCCTCCGGCCGGGTTCCCGACGCGGCGAGATGGGGTGCGCGACTCCTGTCCGCCGCCGACGATGGCGAGAGCAGGCGAACACCCTCGCGCGAGACGCGCCGAGCGCGACGAGGCAAAGCCACACCGTCATGGTCGGCAGGACGAAGATGAACAACTTCGTCCCGGCAGCGCGAAGTGCGGGCCCGACGGCGGCGTGGAGCGCGAGAACGGTGCCCAATGCTGTTTCACACCAATGTGCAGTTCCGCGCTTCGAACGAGCTGGATAGCGGTTGTCGGCACGACGGGACACAAGCAGAGGCGGGGCAGCTGGCTGGTAACCGGATGTGGCAGATGATAAACGGACGATATGTGGTCGGCAATCTTCTTGCTATGTCTTGCTGCTCCGCCTCTCCTGATGTGGTGGATGCTTAGGGTGCAGCGGCGGGTTCGTGCTCAGTTGCGGGCGCAACGCGTTGAACGGGTTCAAGCAATCGATCCAGCCTATGTCGATGAAATGGGTCACGCGGGCCAAATGTTTCTCGGGCGGGCAAACGACAGCGCACTGCCGCCGACACCGGACCCAGGGGATCTCCCTGGGATCAAGGCAATCGAGGGCCGTCGGTAACGCTGCCCCGCAGCACAGCTCTGAGAGCCTGCTCCGGTTCGAAGCCCTTCGACCCTCTTCGCTGGTGTTCCGGCGTCAAAACTTCGATGTTCGCGAGCGTTCGAGCCGGTCGGCCCTCCCGATTGACTGGGCGGAGATGCGATCGTCCGGCGCGCGCGAACGCCGACATTCGTCGCACGCGTCGCGGGAACATCGGAGGGTGGACGCCGGCCGTTGCAGCTAGGCCTGCGGCTGGTGGCTAGTGGAAGCCGTTTTTGGCTGATCGCGCTCGGCATTTCCCAGGAAGGTGTGCAGGAGCCAGAGGCCTATGCCGATGTCGATGAAGACATCGGCGACGTTGAAAACCCAGTTGAAGCCGACTTCCGACGCATCGAACATGTCGATCACGGCCCCCAGCCACATGCGGTCGATGGCATTGCCGATGCCGCCCGCGATGATGAACGCACAGGCAAGAAATGCCGCCCGCGTTTGTTCGCGGCTCCAGACAAGATAGGCCAGCGCCGACGCGACCGCCACGTTGAGCCCAACCAGCATCCATCGAGTGACCTCGCCAAAAACCGGCATGAGTCCGAAGGCGTTGCTGCGATTGAACACGAGGGTGAGATCGACCGGCCCCGGGAGGGAGATGCTGCTGCTTGCGGTGAGCGCAGAGTAAGCCCAGAGCTTCGTCATCTGATCCACCGTGAGCAGCACGAACACCGCTGCGAGCAGCAGGCCTGACCGGACCCTTCTCGACATCTTCGCATCTCCGCTTCGAGCGAGGCTCTTTGCCGCGAATGTTCGCGTCCGGCCAGCGCAACTCACGTGCCGGACATTGTCCGCATTGAGGCGGGGCGGTTGCGGGCAGCCGGGCCGGACCGGCTGAACCGGGGGGAAAGCGACGCTCGCGAGGCGCTCAATCCTGCTTGAAAAGCCTTGCAAGGAACGCCTTCATGGCCTCCTCCACCTCCTGCGCGTTCGTCTCCCAGATGAAGTGGCCGGCCTTCGGGAGGCGCACCACCTGGGCGTGCGGGTTCACGCGGGCGAAGTCGTCTGCCTGTGTCGCGGTCTCCGCCACACGGCGCCGGTAGCGCTCACCGTCGCAATCCGAGTCGCAACGCGGCGGAACGGCCACGACGGAAAGGATCGGAACGTCGATCTTCGAATAGAGCCGGAAACCGTTCATCACCGCGGCCTGCAACGCCATTTGCGGGCTCGATTGTGACTCGGCGGGACGGTCGGGTGCGCCTTCCAAGGCCTTTTCGTACCAGTCCAGACCGCCGGCGAGCCTGAGCAGGTCACGCCTGAGCTTCGCCACCAACGTTCGGCCGTCGCTCGGCTGCGCGGTCCCGAGGCGCGCGAGGTCGCGCCGGACCTCTGCTGCGATCGGGTAGACAGCCCTCGAGCGCGGGCCGTAGAAAGCCTGCGGTTCTGCGGCTTCGAGGTAGATCAGAGCGCCGATGTCCTGGGGGTAGCGGGTTCCGATCTCGCTGAGTTCCTGGCCGGCGATCGAATGGCCGACGATGATCGGCCGCTTCAGCTCCAGACGCCTGATCACGGTCATGACATCCAGCGCCAGGCGCTCGGGCGTATAATTTTCCTCGATTGCGGGCGGATGACTGGATGCGCCGAATCCCCGCCGCGTGATCGACACCACGCGATGATCGGCGGTGAACTTCTCCGCAAATCCTTCGAAGTCATGCCCAGTCCCGCCGAACCCGGCGAGGAAGACCATCGGCCGACCCGATCCGCCCCATTCGAGCACCTCGAGCGAGACACTCTTCTCGACCTCGACCATCCGGCTGGTCGTGGTCTTCGCCTGCCCCGCGCCGGATGCGCAAAGGAGCAAAGCAACCAAGATCCAAGCGAGCTTCATCACGTCAGTCCTCCCCTTGTGATGCGGACCAGCACAGGCTCATGTCGCACGCACGGCAGCAATCCGGAAATGGTGGGTGATAAGGGTCGGAGCGGGGTGACATCTCGATCTTGTGTCGCCGGCGCCCTGATCAGCCAAACCCGCGAAGCTGCCATCTCGCGCAGACGTCTGGTGATCGCCCCGGACCCGGCGGGGCCGGGTGGCAAGCGTTCAATCCTGCGATAGAGTTCGCGCAAAGGGGTAGCGGTGTCCGAGTTCACGATTCGCCCGGAGAGAGACGATGCCGACCGCGTGTTCATTCGCGGGCTGAACGCACGTCTGAGCGATGTCATCGACGCTCCGACCCATTCCGAAGATGAGGTCGTCGCCTTTCAGGATCGTTTCACCAGCTCCGCCTGGGGAGACGACGCAAAGCCTGGTGCGACATTCATCGCTGTCCGCACCGAGGGTCAGCGGCTTGGCTACGTGCATGTCAGGCGCGGTGTCGACGACATTTCGGACGACGTCTGCGGTTACGTCGCGCTCCTCGCGGTCGTTGCCGAAGTCGAGGGCGAAGGCGTGGGTCAAGCACTCCTCGATGCGGCCGAGGCGTGGGCGAAGAGCATGGGTTTCCGCCGGCTTGCACTGGATGTGTTCGCGAGCAACCAGCGGGGATGCCGCTTCTATGAAAAGGCCGGCTATCGCCCCGAGACGATCCGGCTGATCAAGGAGCTCTGAGCGGAGCCGATCACCGAGGTGCTCGGAGAGCGCGGAGATTGCCCACGGGGTCGAGCTGGCACAGACCGAGGCCCCTGGTCAGACTGAAGCTGGAGCGTTGACCTTCGCTGTCGCAGCTCGGGAGTAGCAGGGTCGTGTGGACTGCAGACCAGCGGCTGCGGCTTCATTCGGACGGCGGGCCGTCCGGATCCGGCACCAGCCCTGATTCCGTGCGGATGAACGCAGATCCTGGCGGGGCGTCCAGCAGCGGGATGATGTCCGGATCGTAGTTGGCGATCGTGTTCACGTCATAGATCCCGTGCTTGTCGGCGTCGTCCATGTACGCGTCGTCCTCGTCGCCGGCGAGAAATGCCCAACCGCTGTCGAACCTGTCGTTCGGAGGGCTACGATACATGTAACCGACCTGCCGGCCTTCGACCGTGATCCTGTCGCTCGCGATGGCTCCGCCGCGGCCGGTCGCCAAGGGACGGATTTGCTCGGCGGACAGTTTGAATTGCTTGCTCATGGACCTGGTGCTTTCGGATCGGGCAGGAGCGTGATGTGTAATGCGGGCGGGGCGAGTCCGCAAAGACGGTTGGGCGCAGAGCCTCGCGCCCTGGGCCTGCGCGGAGCCGCAAACCATGGGATCAGCGGGGCGGAAATGCGCCGCGAGCGGAAGTCTCTCGACCTTGCCGCGCGTGGCGATAAGTTTGGGACAGTCTCAGGGGAGAGCGAGCCATGATTCGTTCGTCGATCGTGCGTACCGGCCTGTCGGCACTTGCCATCATCTGTACGGCACCCGCGGTAGCGGCGCCGCCGCCCGCGCCGATCGAGCCGGTGACCGACGACTATTACGGCACCAAGGTCACCGACGAGTATCGCTGGATGGAAAGCGGCAAGGATCCCCGCTGGATGCCATGGCTGAAGGCGCAGGCGGACGCGTCGCGCACGACGTTCGGCTCGATCCCGGGGCGGGCCCAGTTCCTCAGGGACGCGGAGGCCTTGTCGGGTGCGGTCACCGCCGTGCAGAAGATCGTGCAGGCGGGCGACCATCGGCTGGTGCAGCGTCGCAACGCGGGTGCGCAGGATTCGCTGCTCTATGTCCAGACCGGAAAGGAGGCCGAGCGAGTCCTGATCGATCCTGCAAAAATCGCAGGCGGAGATCAGGTGATCGACTGGTGGCAGGCCTCTCCGAATGGGCGCTACGTGGCCGTGGGTCTTTCGAAGCGGGGCAGCGAGGCGTCGATCCTCCACGTCGTCGAGACGGCGACCGGGCGGCTGTTGCCCGATCGGATCTCGAATACCGATTTCGGCATCTTCGGCTGGCTGCCCGACGAGAGCGGGTTCAGCTACCTGGCGTTCGTTGGCGAGAAGGGCACGCCGAGCTATTACGTCAACAATGCCGCGCGGCTGCACAAGCTTGGGCAGACCGGCGCCGACAAGGTTCTCGTCGATCGCGCCGCACCGCCCGTGCCGCTGCGCGCCGACCAGTTCCAGGGCGTGTTCGTCAAGCCAGGATCGGATACCGCGCTGCTGGGCGTGTGGGACGGCCGAAGCGAACGCGCGGTCTATCGCGCCGACCTGTCCGGAGTTGTCGCCGGCAAACCATCCTGGACGCGCGTCGCCGACTTCGACGACCTGGTCGTCGACCTGAGCTGGGCAGGCGACGCCTTGTGGCTGGTGTCGCGCAAGGAGGACAGCAACGGCCGGCTGCTGCTGACCTCGGCCAAGTCGCCGAACCTGGCGTCCGCCAGAGCAATCGCCATCCCCGGCAATCCGGTGATCGAGACCATCTCCGCGAACAATAGCTCCGTGCTCGTCCAGACGCTGGAGGGCGGACAATCGGCCTTGTGGCGGGTCGGCCGCGACGGGCGCACGCAGCGCCTGCCCCTTCCGGTCAGCGGCACGATCCGCTGGATCGAGGCGGACCCGAGTTCGGAGGCCGCCTTCATCAGCCTGGGCGGCTGGTTCGCGCCGGCAACGCCGTATCGCCTCGACGGGGCGCGGCTGACCGACCTGGGGCTGGTGAAGCCGCCGGCGGCGCTCGATCCGGCGAAATACGAGGCTCGGACGCTGACGGCGACCGCGCGCGACGGCACCAGCATTCCCTATACCGTGCTCGCCCGAAAGGGGATCGAGGCCAATGGGCGCAACCCGTTGATCATCGAAGCCTATGGCAGCTACGGCTATTCGCTGACGCCTTCCTATCGCAGCCAGATGATCCCATTTCTCGATCGCGGCGGCGTCTATGTCGGCGCCAATGTGCGGGGTGGCGGTGAATTCGGCCGCAAATGGCATTATTCCGGCAAGGCGGAAAACAAGGCGAACACCTGGCGCGACGCAATCGACGTCGCCGAGACCCTGGTCAAGACGGGGCTGACCAGCCCGGCGAAGATGACCATCCTCGGAACCTCGGCGGGGGGCGTGATGGTCGGACAGGCCGTCAACGAGCGTCCCGAACTTTTCAGCGGAGCGGTCGCGAACGTCGGGTTCATGAATCCGATCCGCTATGTGTCCGAGCAAAATTTCGCCGACATCCAGGAGTGGGGCGGCCCGATCGCAGATGCGAAGTCGTTCAAGATCATGTACGACATGGACCCGTATCAGCATGTGAAGACAGGGACACGCTATCCGGCGACCCTGGTCGTGAGCGGGATCAACGATCCGCGCGCGGCGACATTCCACGGCGCCAAATATGCCGCCCGGATGGCGGCCGCAACGACCAGCGGAGAGCCGGTGCTGCTGCGCATCGATTTCGACGCGGGGCATGGCGTCGGATCGACCCGCAGCCAGCTCGATGAGGTCTGGACCGACATCTTCAGCTTCGCACTTTGGCAGGGCGGACATGCGGAGTTCGCACCCGTCCGGTAGCAGCGGCGCGTGGGAGACGTTCAAAGCCGCCCGATGTCTCTTGCGGTTCCAAGGCCGAAAGCCTCCGATGAGGCAGACCGGAAAGCCCAAGCTGCCGATCCAGCGGTCGGCAGCCCGGCTGCCGAACGGATGATAGGCGCCCTCGTCGAGCGGCATGGTCGACCTGCCCGACCAGGAGACATGATATTCCATCCATTCGCCACGCCAGACGGCAAGAACGAAGCCGCCGCGCGGCGCGACGCCAAGGGCGGCGTGAGCCTCCGCCGCGGATCGGCCGCTCTTCGCGTCGACGATGAAGGGCCGGCTCGAAAGCGGGGCGCGCGCGGACCATCCACCGATCTCGTCGTCGCTGGGCAACCGGCCACGCTGCGCCCGAAAGGCTTCCACGAAGCCAGTCGCCTTCCTGGAATCGGACGCCAATTGGCGACTGTTGTCGATCGTGTGACCGACCATGTCGGCGGCCCGCAGACGCAATGAGAAGAATGAACGCGAGACAGGCCGCCACAGGAAGGAGCAAGACGGCCCCCAGGCACCGCGCGGTCTCAGCCTTGAAGGCACCATCCATCATCTCGCTCCGCCGCCCGTGAGCGGTGACACCTACTTCGGTTCGCGGTGGTGAAGATGAAGACGAGATGAGGATTCCATCAGCCGCTCAGCCTATCGGTGGCCGGTCGGAGCCGATCCGCGCTCATGATCGTCGGAATGCCTGATCGGGAGCGGATCTCGTCCGATGGACCGTACTCGGCAGGCACCGGTGGGCGGGAACCAGCGGCGGCCCCATGTCCGGCGCCCCGCGCCGGGGGCGGCTTCAGCCTTCCTCCGCCGCCAGCGTGTGCGCGACCAGCGCATTGGCGTGGCCGTGGCCCATCTGGTGCTCGCTCTTCAGCATCGCCACCAATTCCATGTGCCGGGCGGGCAGGCGGCTGCGGATCAGCGCCTGCCATTCGGCAATGGGCTTGCCGTATGTCTTCTCGATCGACGGGAAGTAGGACGCGGGTCCCTTGATCTTTTCATCGGCCACGGGCGGTCATGCTCCTGATAGTGATGTTCGGCAGCATGATTGCGTGCCGACCCACGAACCGCAAGGCCGGAGGATGACCACGATTCCGGCCGCAAGTCGGAATTGGGACGGAGCCGAACTCTGGAGCGGGACGGTGCCGTGCGCACCTATGAGGGGGATCGCTTCCGCCTCCGGGAATAGAGCCTGAACCAGGGACGAGAGCATGATCCACGGATGAGGCCGTTTCAGCCTGAGCCGATCATGCTCTGCGACGCGGCGTACCGAAAGCGGGGAGGGCGATTTCTTCGCGTCTTACGGGGTTTCGGAGCGGCGCGCGGACTCCTAAATGGCCGTCCGCACGTTGTCTCCACGCGTATCCGGGAGTTGCAAGCGGTGGATCCTGCCCACCTCGTCATGCCGAATGGATTGGGCTTCCTCGCTCCGCAGGCCGTGGTCACGGCCGAGCAGCGGGTGCGTGCCGTCACCAATCTGCTGATCGACGCGGCCGCCGGCACGGCGATCGGTGCGATCAACAGCGGCGTGGTGCTGCTCGCGCTGGCGCTGCACATCGGCGCCTCGACGGTGCAGGTCGGCCTCCTCGCCTCGATCCCGCTGATCACCCAGGTGCTGCAGGCGCCGGCGGTCAAGCTGGTCGAACGCGTGCGACGGCGGCGGCTGATCTCGGTGAGTTCGCTGTTTCTCGCGCGGCTCGCACTGCCCTTGTACGCGATCGTTCCGTTCATCGGCGATCGCGACCTCGCGACGGCGATCCTGCTCGCCGCGGCTTTGCTCCATTACGGGCTCAACGCGGTCGCCGCGTGCAGCTGGAACAGCTGGATCCGCGACCTCATCCCCGCCGACGTGCTCGGCGGCTTCACCGCGCGCCGCACTCTGGTCGGAACCGCGGTCAGCGCCGGCGCGACGATCACCGCCGCTTTGGCGCTCGAGCAGGCGGAATCCTCCGCCGCGCTCGGCAACATGATCTTCAGCGGCCTGTATCTGCTCGGATTCGCTTGCGGGCTGCTGAGCATCGTCTCGCTGGCGCGGGTGCCCGAGCCGATGATGGGCCCGCCCGGCCCCTCCGCCTCGCTCGGCAAATTGCTCTGGCAGCCGCTCAGGGACCGCAATTTCCGCAACATCCTGCGCTATCTCGCCAGCTGGCAGTTCGCGGTGAACCTCGCGACTCCGTTCTTCACCGTCTATGTCGTCCGCGAGCTCGGCTTCGGCATGAGCTTCGTGCTGCTGCTCACCCTCGCCAGCCAGATCGCCAACATCATGGTGGTGCGCGGCTGGGGTCAGCTCAGCGACCGTTTCACCAACAAGAGCGTGCTGGCGGCGGCGACGCCTTTGTTCATCCTGTCGATCGCCGCAATGGCCTTTGCCAGCGAGCTCGGGCCGGGGACGCCGCGCGCCGCCTATCTGTTGCTGCTCCACATCGTCATGGGCGCGGCCGGCGCCGGCGTCGGGCTCGCGTCCGGCAACATCGTCATGAAGATGAGTCCGGAGGGGTCGGCGACCAGCTACATGGCGACCAATGCGCTGGTCGGGGCGGTGGCGGCGGGCGTGGCGCCGATCATCGGCGGCTGGACCGCGGATTTCTTTTCGCGGCGGCGGCTGGAGCTCAACCTCGAATGGAAGAGCCCGTCGGGAGTCGACGAACTGCTCGGCGTCGCCTTCAGCCATTGGGAATTCTTCTTCCTGCTTTCGGCGGCGATGGGCTTGTACACGCTCCACCGCCTGTCGGCGATCGAGGAGCAGGGTGCGGTGGCGCCGCGGGAGATCGCCCAGCATGTCTTCTCGTCGGCCAGGAGGACGCTGCGCAATGCGTCGTCGGTCGCCGGCCTGCGCATCGCAGTCAGCTTCCCGGCGGGCGACCTCATCAGGGCGCGGGGGCGGCGGCGCTTCCTGCTCGAGACGGTCTACGAAAAAGCGGGAGCAGGGCGCTACGAGGCCGACCAGAAAGCGGTCGGCACCTTGCTCCAGTCCGCCTTCGACGACCAAGCGCCCGCGCCCGACATGGAGGACATGCTGGCGCGCCTTCGCTGACCGGCGGCAGCGACGCGCTCCCGTGACGCAATGCGGCTCTTTGCTGGTTGGTTGGCTGACCATCGTCGCGCGTGATCGACGCTTTCGGCTCTGCAAAGCCCTGAGCGGGGCATGGCAGGTCAGGCAGGCCGCCGCGCAAACGAAAAGCGCGCGCCGTTGCTGGCGCGCGCTTCCCCTTGGTAGCCGGAGAAGGTCGGCGCGGCGGGGGCTCCGCCGCGCCGTCCTAATTCAGGCGCCCTGCATGCTGTGCTTGAGCTGGCTGGCGCGGTCGTGACCGCGGCGCACCGACTGGTACGCGCGTTCGATCACCGCGCGGGTCTCGGTCGAGAGCTGCTCGTCCTGGAGCGCGGTTTCGTATTTGTCCTTGATATAATCCTCGCCGCGCTCGACCTCCTCGATCACCGCCTTGTCGCTGCCGCCGGTGAAAGCGGTCTTGAGATCGACGAAGCGGCGATGAACGTCGGCCTTGAGCGAGCCGTCGTCGTTGGGCGTTCCGCCGAGCGCGCGAACGCGCTCCTGAAGGGCACCGACCGCTTCGCGGCGCTCGCTGCCGAATTCGCGGAACATGGTCGCGAAGGTGCCGCTTTCGCTGTCCTCCGCCGAGCGCTCGAAGCCGTTGGCGCTGTCGATGGTGGTGGTGATCAGGGTATTGAGCACGGTCACGTCATGATCGCTGTTCAGCATCACGGGAATCTCCATTCTTGATTCAGGAAGTGACGCGACAACGATCATGGTGCGCGGAAGGTCCCGGCGATCTGCGACTTGCCGATGTGACGGGGCGGGCATGCGGTGGATGCCGGTGGAAAGCGGGTCTTTGCAGGACGCCGCGCCAACTCGGCCGACCGCGCTCTCGGCCTCGCCTGAAGCAGGATGGGGGCGGCCTAAAGCAGGATGGGAGCGTTTCAGTCCGCGGCGACGACTTCCATCAACGAGGCAATGCGGCCGATCGGCGAAACGGTGCGCAGGGCGAGTCCCGCTTGTGCGAGCAGCGCCGAATGCTCTTGCAAGGTCCGGCAACCGCCGCCGGTGGCGGACATCAGGATCGCATCAATCAAGGTTGCGTGCAGCTCTGCAACGCTGTCCCCGGACACCGGCTCGACGATCAGCAGGCGTGCCTCGGAGGCCAGGACCCGGCGGCAATTCGTCAGGATGCGAACCGCGTCGGACTCGGGCCAGTCATGGATCACGTGCGCGAGCAGGTAGATGTCGCCGCCCGCCGGAACCGACTGGAAGAAGTCTCCGCCGAGAACCCCGCAGCGATCGCCGAGGCCGACGGCCTCGAGGCGTTCCTTGGCGACTGGCGCCGTAGGCGGGCGATCGAAGAGCAGGCCGCGGAGGTGGGGATGCGCCCGGAGTATCGCCTCCAGCAGAAGGCCGGTGCTGCCGCCGATGTCGACGACGAGGCCGGCATTCGAAAAATCGTAGCCCGCGGCGACGCCTGCGTGCATGCCGGCGTGAAATCCCGCCATGGCGGCGGCGAGCGCCTCGGCGCGGGCGAAGGAATTCGCCTGGTAGAGCGGCCGTTGCCGCCGGGATTCGAGCATAGGCTGTCCGGTGCGCAGGCTTTCTCCGAGATTGCCTGCCGCCTCCCACATTCCGGATCGGGAGAGCATCCGCACCGCGGCGGCGGCACCGTGCTTGCGACCGGCGCGAAGCGCCTGACCGAGGGCCCCCAGCGCGAAGACACGCTCCGCCGGTTCGACGAAGACGCCGTGGACCGCAAGCAGCCGCAGGATGCGAAGCATTGCGCGTTCGTCCATCGCGCTGGCGGCCGCGATTTCGACGCACGAGAGACGACCGTCCGCGATCATGTCGGCGAGGCCGAGATCCACGACGAGATGAAGCGCCCGCGCGGCATAATGGCCGCCGGCGATTTCGACCACCCTCAGCGCGGCTTCCGCCACCGCATCGTCCTGTGGTGACGAGTCCTGATCCGTCATCGGTGTCGCAATCCCGTTACCATGGTTCGGCTGAGGCGCGGCCGGATCGCATTCCGTTTCGACATGCGCGTACGAGACGGGACGTTGCGTCGCGGCGACGCGTCAGCAGGCATTACAGGCGCATGACGCCCTTGCGTGGCGCGCGCAGGCCCAGCGTTTCGGAGGTGAGCTGCGCGCCGGCGGCGAGCAGGGCCTTGCGGCGGCCTTCCGGATTGGTGCTCATCTGTGTGCGTTCGAACGGCAGGAAGCGCTCGAAGGTGGGATGTGCGAGCGCGCGTTCGACGAAGCCTGCGGTGCGAGGCCATCGCCCGGCATCGACTTCGAAGCCGGCGTAGAACGCATTGCGGAAGTAGGTTGCGATGGAAATGTCGGCGAGCCCGAACGTTTCGAACAGCCAGCCGCTCTCCGGCAGCTGGCCCTCGAGATAGTCGAGCGCGGCCGGCGCATCCACTTCGAGCGTGCGTGCGATCCGTTCTTCGTCGCCCGCCTCGCCCCAAACCGCCTTGTGGACGAACTTCTGGTAGAACAGGCCCCAGATGAAGACGTCGCCGAGCCGTGTGTCGGCATATTCCTCCAGCCAACGCGCCCGCGCGCGGTCCCGTGTGTCGGCGGGCAGCAACGGATGGCCGGGATAGGCCTCGTCGAGATAAGCGCAGATGACCGAGGAATCGCACAGGGTGACATCGCCGTCGATCAGCACCGGAATGCGCCGCAGCGGGCTCAGCCGCTCGAACTCGTCATTGCCGAAGAAGGGCGTGATCGGATCGATCTCGAAGGTCAGGTCTTTGAGCGCGAGGCAGGCGAGCACCTTGCGGACGTAGGGACTGACATAGCTTCCGATGATCTTCATGCGCGTGCCTTTTCTTGCGAATGGGTCAGCTTAGCATCGCGCCAAGCCTGAGGGCGAGTGGGGCGGCCCGTATGCGCCGGCATTGCGCGCTCAATCGAAGACGATCTCGCCGGAATGCGCAAAGGCATCGTGAATGTCCTTCGCAATGATGCGCCCGAGCGAGAGCTCGGGCAATGCATCCGGCGGGAAGAAACCGACGTCCAGCGTCTCCAGCCCCGGCTGCGGCAGCGCCCGATCGAGGCGGTCGCAAAGGAAGAACATCTTGTAGAAATCTCGCGCGTCCGGTTCGTAGGGACGCTTGGCCTTGTGGCGGAGGCTGTAGAGGGTGCGGGCGCGGACCTTGACCCCGGCTTCTTCCTCGATCTCCTTGACGACGTTCTCCGATGCGGAGCGGCCGACATCGGCAAAGCCCCCGGGCAGGGTCCAGCGTCCGTCGCTGCGCTCCCGAACCAGCAGGATCTCCCCGCCTTCGATCACCGCGCCGCGAACGTCGACCTTGGGGGTCGCATAGCCCTGCGCGAAGTCGGAGAGGAGAGTGGGTATCCGGTCGATCGGGACGTTGCCGATGTCGGCGAGCATGGCATGGGCGATTTCCGCGATTTCCTGGTAGCGCTCGCGATCGAACGGATCGCGGCAGAAGCCGAGTCCGGTCGAAGCGATCGCCTGCAGGCGCTTGGCGCGGCTGAGCCAGAGATCTTCCATCGGCGGATGCGTCTCCTTCGGCGGGGCATCGGGCCGGCCGTTGCCCGTCTGCTTCTATTCACGCGGCGACTTCGACACAATCGCGCCGACACGTTCGCCTTTCCAAAGCCCGGACATTCTGAAATCATTCGAGGGTGCCGCGCCCGGTCGCGGCACGAAAGGGGGGACGATGCGGGGAGCGATCGGACTTTGGCGCGCGCTCGATCAGGCACGGGCGCGCAATCTCGAAGCCGCAGGAGAGGCGCCGGCTGCGGTCGGTCGCGACGGGATCAGCCGCCGCACTCTGCTCGCCGCGCTGGGCGGAGGCGCGGCCGGGCTGGTGCTGCCACGCAGTCCGGCCTTTGCCCGGGCGCAATCGCGACGCAAGGTGATCGTGATCGGCGGCGGGCTTGCCGGCCTGACCGCGCTGCGGCGGTTGCGCGCGCTCGGCGCCGACGCGACATTGTACGAGGCGCGCCAAGCGATCGGCGGCCGCACGCGCAGCGTCACCGGCGTGTTCGCACCGGGATATGCGTTCGACGAAGGCGGACAATTGGTGAATTCCGACCATGGCGAGATGCGCCGCCTGGTCCGCGATCTCGGCCTGCGGCTCATCGATCGCAGCGCCGCCGGGGGAGGCCGCGAGGTCCAGATCGGCCGGGACGGCGCTGCCGTGCCGGAGGCGGCGCTCGCCGAAGCCCTGCGCGGGATCGCAGCGACGATCACCGCCGATTCCGATCGCCTGGACCGCGACTATGAAAGCGTCGCGCGGGAGATCGATGCGCTGTCGGTCAGCGCCTATCTCGATCGTCACGGCCTTGCGCGGGGTGACGCGCGCGATGCGCTGGAGGCCGGGGTCCGGACGGAATACGGGCTCGAGCCGGAGGAGGCGTCGGCGCTGGAATTGCTGTTCAACCTGCCCACCGTCGACGGCCGGAGGCTTACCCGCCTCAGCCTCTCGGACGAGCGTTATCTCGTCGAGGGCGGGACCGGCCGCGTCGCGGAGGCGCTTGCCCGGCCCATGACGTCGTCGATCCGGACGGGCAAGCGGCTCGACCGGATCGAGATGGTCGGCGGGACAGTCCGTCTGCGTTTCACAGACGGAGAGGAGGCCGATGCCGACCGCGTCATCCTTGCCTTGCCGGCCCCGTTGCTTCGCGAGATCCGGATCGACGCGCCGCTGCCGCCGCTCTGGCGCGAACTTATCGACGAGGTCCGGCTCGGCGCCAACGAGAAAGTGATCGTCGGCTACGATCGGCAGCCCTGGCGCCACACGCTCGGCGGCGACGGTGCGATCTGGGCGAGCGAGGGCTTTTCGGAGGCCTGGGACGCCGCGTCGGCGCGGCTGGGCGCGGCCGATCGTCCCGGCGCGCTGACCTACTTTCTCGGCGGCGCGCAGGTCGCGGCCGAGGCCCGAACCGACACGGCCGTGCTGCGCGATCGCTACACCGCGATGGCGGCGCGCGTCGTACCCGGGCTGCCGCAGCCCAACGGCCGAGTCCGCCGCACCCGCTGGGGTGACGATCCGCTGACGCGCGGCGCCTATATCGGCTTCTGCCCCGGCCAACTCACCCGCTTCGGCAGCCTGCTGACGGTCGAAGAGGAGGGTCAGGCGGCGCGTGCCAGCGGTGCGGGGCCGCTGCTGTTCGCCGGCGAGTGGCTGTCCGACGCCTGGCCCGGTTACATGAACGGTGCGGTGCAGACCGGCCGGGTTGCAGCCGAGGCGGCGATGCATGTCTCCCAGGTCGCGCTTCGTGGAAGCGGTGCTGCGGCGCCGGGCGATACGCTGAATGCGGGGTGGGCGGCTTCTGATCCGATCAACCCTGTCCTCTCAAGAGGCCGGGCATCCGGATGCCTGGATACGCACTTGCCCGGAGTTCCGGGCCTGGTGACGGATCGTTAATGTCGTGATCCGAAAGCGGGGCGATTGGCCGCGCATCGGATCACGACATCATGCACAGATACATCCGGCCCACGATCACGCGTTTGCGCGACGACCTCATGCGAGACGCCGTTGCGGAAGGGTTCGAGACCCGGTTCGCGACATGGCATGCCGTGGGCGCAGCTTCGTCAAGCCCTGGCAGCGCTCCCCGCACACCCCTCGTGGCGGTGCTCGATGATGCTTCGAGGGCCGGCGGCGATTCTCGGGAACTCGGGTCGGACCTGCTTGTCGCCTTTGCGCATGATGTCGACCCGGCGACCGTCGATGCGGTCCTTGCCTCCATCCGTGCGACCGAAATCCTGTGGGTGCATGCGCCGGGTGGCGACGATCAGGGCTCGGCATTGTTGCGCGTACGGCTTCCCGGCGATCTCCCGGCGGCCGAAGCGCTGAACATTCTCTCCGGCGCCTCCGCCGTGCGGAATGCCCACGTGGATGGTCAGCTGACGGTTGACGCCGTCAGCAACGACCCTGGCTATACCGGCGGATCGCTGTGGGGCATGTATGGCGACGCCACCAGCCCGGCCAATGCCTTCGGAAGCCAGGCGGGGGAGGCGTGGAGCGCCGGCTACACCGGATCGGCGAGCGTGGTCGTCGGGGTGATCGATTCCGGCATCGATTACACCCATCCGGATCTCTACCTCAACATCTGGCTCAATCCGCTCGAGATTCCGCCCGCCTTCCGCGCGTCGCTGGCCGATGCCAATGCCGATGGGCTGATCTCCTTCCTCGACCTGAACGCTGCCGCCAACTCGCTCTACGTCTCCGATCTCAACGGCAATGCCCGGATCGACGCCGGCGATCTGCTCGCCGACGTGCGCTGGGAGGATGGCGTCGACAATGATTCCAACGGCCATGTCGACGACCTGATCGGCTGGGACTACGCCAATGGCGACAACGATCCCTATGATGATAATCGCCACGGCACCCATGTCGCGGGAACGATCGCTGCCAGCGGCGGGAACGGCATCGGCGTCGCCGGCGTGACCTGGTCGACCCAGCTCGTCGCGCTGAAGTTCCTGAACGCATCGGGGAACGGATCGACGTCGGCGGCGCTGCAGGCGATCGACTATTTCACGGCGGCGGCAAAGGCGTCGACGCTGCAGGATTTCGCAGCGACCAACAACAGCTGGGGCGGGGGCGGCTACTCGCAGCCGATCGCCGATGCGATCGCCCGGGGCGCGGCGGAAGACATTTTGTTCGTCGGGGCGGCCGGCAACGGCGGCCCGGACCAGATCGGCGACAACAATGATGTCGTCGCGAACTACCCTTCGAACTACAGCAGTACGACATCCGCCGGATATGATGCGGTCATCGCCGTCGCCTCGATCACGCGGACGGGCGGACGCTCGAGCTTCTCCAACTACGGCAGCGTCAGCGTCGACCTGGGCGCACCGGGATCGTCCATCTATTCGACCTTGCCGGGCGGAGGCTATGGCAACCTCAACGGCACATCCATGGCGGCGCCGCACGTCACCGGTGCGATCGCACTCTATTCCGCGGTGTCCGACGCGAGCGCCGCCGAGATCCGCGCCAACTTGCTGGCCTCCACGGCTGCGACCGCATCGCTCGCCGGGGTCACGGCGACGGGCGGACGGCTCGACATCGGCAAGCTGCTGACGATCGACACGGCCGGTTCCGACCTGCGCTTCGGGACGTCGGGCGACGATCGCATCGATATGACCAAAGGCGGCAACGATCGCGTTTTCGGGGGCGAAGGGAACGATCTGTTCGCTTATGGCAGTGCATTCGGTGCAGGTGACCAGGTGGACGGCGGCAGCGGCACCGACACGCTGGTCCTGGCCGGTGTCTATGTCGGCGCTTCGGCGCTGACTCTCGGCGCCGATCAGCTGCGCGGCATCGAACATCTGACCCTGGTCGGTGGCACGTCCTACGCCCTGGCGATGGCAGACGCGAACGTTGCAGCGGGCGCCTTGCTGTCGATCGATGCATCCGCGCTCGCCGCCGGCGAAACGCTGCGCTTCAACGGCAGCGCCGAACGCGATGGTGGTTTCGCCGTGATCGGCGGCGCGGGAACCGACTTCCTGGAAGGCGGAGCCGGCGACGATCTTCTGGATGGCGGTGCGGGGGGCGACCATCTTGAAGGCGGTGGCGGCGGCGACGTCCTGAAGGGCGGCCTTGGGGACGACACCTACATCGTGGACAGTGTCGACGACATCGTCCTCGAGCAGGTCGGCTACGGCATCGACATTGTACGGACGGCGATCGGGACCCGCACGGATCTCTACGTGCTGGCCGCCAATGTCGACAATTTCGCCGGCACCTCGACGGCCGGGCAGGGTGTCCGCTTCAACGCTGCCGACAATCTGGCGATCATGGGCGACGGCAACGATCTCCTGGCGCTCGACGATGGCGGCAACGACCGGGTCAGCGGCAATGCCGGCGATGATCTCTTCTACCTGGGGGCTGCGTTCACCAACGCCGACGCACTCGACGGCGGCGTCGGCACCGATACGGTGACGCTCGCCGGCACCTACACGATCAGGTTCGAGGCCGACGATCTCGTCTCGATCGAGAAGCTGGCCCTGGCCAGCTCCGGCAATGCCGCAACGCCCAATGCCTACAATCTCACGATGAACGACATCAATGTCGCGGCGGGACAGCAGATGGTGGTCAACGCCCAGGGGCTGCTCGCCGGCGAGAGTTTCGTGTTCAACGGCGCGGCCGAGACCGACGGCAGCTTCAACATCCGCGGCAGCCGCGGCGCCGACACGATCCTGGCCGGCGCCGGCGCCGACCGGCTCTGGGGCGGCACCGGCGGCGACAATCTGCGCGGCGGACCCGGCAAGGACATGTTCGAGTATCGCGCGACCGACGAATCCACCGCCGCCGCGCAGGACAGGATCGGCTTCACCAAGGGCGACCAGATCTACCTGACGCCGATCGATGCCGACGGCGTCGCCGCCAACGGCAACCAGAACTTCCGCTTCGTCGGTGCCGCCGCGTTCGGCGGCAGCGCGGGCGAGCTGCGGGTGTCAGCCGCTGCCGGTACCCCCAATGGCTGGCTGGTCGAGGGGGACACCAATGGCGACCGCGTCGCGGATCTGTCGATCCTGGTGGTCGCGACGCCGGGCTATCAGCTGAATGCGGCGGACTTCTGGGTGTAACCGGACGCTCCTGCCCCGGCGCAAAGGGCGATCCGTGATTATCGTCAGCGCGGCGCCATTCGGATGCCGCCGTCGAGGCGGACGTCTTCCGCGTTGATGTAGGGATTCTCGGCCATGAACACCGCCAGCCTCGCATATTCCTCGGCCTGGCCGAGGCGCTTGGGGAAGGGCACCTGTGCGCCGAGCGCATCCTGGACGTTCTGCGGCATCCCGGCGACCATCGGGGTCTTGAACACGCCGGGGAGGATGGTGTTGACCCGGATACCGTCGTTCATCAGATCGCGTGCGATCGGCAGGGCCATGCCGAGCACCCCCGCCTTCGATGCCGAATAGGCCGCCTGGCCGATCTGCCCGTCCTGCGCGGCGACCGAGGCGGTGTTGACGATCAGACCGCGCTCGCCATCCTCGAGCGGATCGAGGCCGACCATCCCGAGCGCCGAATGGGCGATCATCCGGAACGTGCCGATCAGATTGATTTGCACGGCAAGCTCGAACTGCTGGATCGGATAGGGCTTCGGCGCCCCCGTCGCCTTGTCGCGACCGACCGTCTTGGCGGCATTGACGATCCCCGCGCAATTGACCAGGATCCTTTCCTGACCATGCGCGGCGCGCGCCGCTGCGAAACCCGCCTCGACCGCCGCATCGGAGGTTACGTCGACCTCGGCGAACATGCCGCCGATCTCGGATGCGACCTGCGCACCCTTGTTCGGGTCGCGATCGAACACCGCCACCTTGACGCCGCGTGCGGCGAGCGCGCGTGCGGTCGCCTCGCCGAGCCCCGAGGCGGCGCCGGTGACGATTGCGGAGATGCTGGTGTCGAGCTTCATGCAGGTTCCTCCCGAGGCGCGGCATCCCGTCCGGCCTCTGCCGATAGGCTGAACGCTGTAGAGGCAAGCGTGACGCCGCGGCAAGCCGGTCCGGTCTTCACCGGCGGTTCATCGCGCCTGCGCTCCATTTGCGCGGTCAGCAGGGGGACGACATGGTGGGATCGATCGTGGGTGCCGGAGCGGGGGCGATCCTGTTCGTGACGATCGCCGCAGGGGCGCAGGCGCAGGCGCAAGCCCCAGCGCTCGGCCCGAACCTGCTCCGCCCCATCGTTCCGAGCCTCGGTCGACCGTGCCGCAGCGGGGTTGGCGAGGAGATCGTCGTCTGCGCCCGGCGGGAGGAGAAGCGCTCGCCCTATCGTATTCCGGAGCCGCCGGACCGCTTCGATCCCGGCGGTAGCACGGCGAGCGTCTCGCGCGAGCGGAACAGCCTGCTCGATCATGGCGACACCGGGATCGGGAGCTGCTCGGCGGTCGGGCCCGGGGGATCGACGGGCTGCATGCTGCGGCAGTGGAAGAAGGACGACCAGCAATGGGCGGATCAGCGCCCGAGCCTGGCCAATCCAGGCGGACGGCCGAACTGAACCCGGAGCCACCGCGGGCGGTCCGTACTAGTACCTAATGTGCATCAACTACTTGTATGCACCTCAATGCATAATTATACATCCGACGTGTAGAGGGGTTGTACGCTTGCGGGATGTGACGATGAGCCTTGAATGTTCGACCGAGCGGCCGTGGGGCATCCACGGCATGGTGAGAAACGACGAAAGCTGTGCACGCTGCGGCTGGACCGCACCGGGGCCCTTGGGCGACGCCATTGCCGATGCCGTCGTGGAGGCGGACAGGCTTGCCACTGCCGTTGCCTGGGAGGGCTTGCCGGCCGTAGATCAGGCGCTCGCCGCCTGACACCCGTCAGCCCGCGCTGGAGGCCTGAGGACGTTTCTCAGCCGAGGCTTTCGACGATCGTGACATTGGCGAGCCCGCCGCCTTCGCACATCGTCTGCAGGCCGTAGCGACCGCCGCGTCGCTTCAAGGCGTAGAGCAAGGTCGTCATCAGCTTGGTGCCCGACGCGCCGAGCGGATGTCCAAGCGCAATCGCGCCGCCATGGACGTTGAGCCGCGCGGGATCCGCGCCGATCTCCTGCAGCCACGCCATCGGCACCGGCGCGAAAGCCTCGTTGACCTCGTAGAGATCGATTTCGCCGATGGTCATGCCGGCACGATCGAGCGCGCGCCGCGTCGCCGGGATCACCTCCTCGAGCATGATCACCGGATCGCCGCCGGTGACGGTGAGATTGACGATGCGGGCGAGCGGGGTCAGGCCGTGAGTCTGGAGCGCGCGTTCGCTGACGACCAGCACGCCGCTCGCCCCGTCGCAGATCTGCGAAGCGTTGGCGGCGCTGATCCGGCCGCCCTCGCGCAGCAGCTTGACCGAGCCAATGCTGTCCAGAGTGGCGTCCGCGCGGATGCCCTCGTCTCGCCGGTGGAGACTCGTCATCCCGTCGGCCGAGAGAATTTCGAGCGGAACGATTTCGTCGTCGAACGCTCCGGCCGTCGCCGCCTCGGTCGCCTTGCGATGACTCTCCAGGGCAAAGGCGTCGAGCATCTCGCGCGAGAAAGCGTACTTTTCGGCGATCATCTCGGCGCCGTCGAACTGGCTGAACATGGTCACGCCGAACTTGTCCTGAATCCGCTTCGAGAAGGGACCGGTGCCGATCCCCTGCTGCATCGGCAAAGTGAAGGGAAGGCCCATGGGCACGCGAGTCATCGATTCGACGCCTGACGCGATCACCACGTCCTGGGTACCGCTCATCACCGCCTGAGCCGCGAACTGGATCGCCTGCTGCGACGATCCGCATTGGCGATCGATCGTCACCGCCGGGACGCTCTGCGGCAGCGACGACGCGAGCACGGCGTTGCGGCCGACGTGGAAAGCCTGCTCGCCGGCCTGTCCGACGCAGCCCATCACGACATCCTCGATTGCGGCGGGATCGATGCCGGCGCGCGCGACGAGCGCGTCGAGGATCTCGGCGGCCATGTCGGCCGGATGCCAATCCTTGAGCGCGCCGCCGCGCCTGCCGCCCGCAGTGCGCGCGGCGGCGACGATATAGGCCTCGGCCATATCCTCTCCCTTACGATTACGTAAATCGGATAGCGCGCCCTTCGAGCGCACTCAAGCCGGGCGGCCAATACGCGCAGCGCATCGATGCGGAACTTTCCTCGCCGGACCCCGCGCGGCGGAACTCTCTGCACTCCGGTTCGTTCCACAGGAACCGGTCGAGAAACGCACAAGCACCGCCGCATGGCGGCTTCGGGAGCGTCCCGGCTTCGGCCGGGGCGCTTCTGCCGCTTCTACCTCGGGGCAACGACCTGAGGCGACGAAAGCGGTTCTGCGGCCGGATGCGCCGAGGAGAGAGCGTCATGGGCGAACATCATGTCGTGGAGCCGCTGCAGGAGAGGATCGATCCACGCGGTCAGAGCATCGATTACGGGCACGAGCTGATCTCGTCGCGGCGGGTCGAGGGAACGCCGGTCTTCGGTCGGTCCGGCGAACGGCTTGGGCAGATCCACAGCGTGATGATCGAGAAACGGCACGGCAGCGTGCCCTATGCGGTGCTCGAATTCGGCGGCTTCATGGGCGTCGGCACCCACGTCCACCCGATCCCCTGGCAATTGCTGACCTACGATGTCGACCATGACGGCTATGTCGTCGACATGACCAAGGATCAGCTCGCCAAGGCGCCGGCGATGCGCCTCGACGACACCGACCGTCCGATCGATCGCGACTATCAGGAACGGGTGAGCTCCTATTGGGGCACGATGCCGTGGTGGGGACTGTAGGGTCCGAGACGGCTCGGCTGTGCGTGGCGTCGTTGCGGCGTTCCGTGGGGACGGAGTGAGGACCCACGGTCGCTCGCCAGACCACGGGCGCAGTGCCGGTGGAAGTCCCCCACCAACCTCCCGATCGAGGGAGGCTCAGGAATAGCAGAGGAGGTTCGGCTGATCCGCGCGCGCGGGGTCAGCGAGCCCAGGCGATGAAATGGGGGTTGTCGAAGCCGCGGTCAGCCTTGCCGTAGCGCAAGGGGCCGGTTTCGCGATCCCCGTCGAGGGCGAGGACGCGGCCGCCGGCGGCTTCGAGGATCGCCTGGCCGGCGGCGGTGTCCCATTCCATCGTCCGGCCCCAGCGCGGATAGACGTCCGCCGAGCCTTCGGCGAGCATGCAGAATTTGAGCGAGGAGCCCGAGGGCAGATAGTCGACGATGCCGAGCCGGGCAGCGCGCGCGTCGGTGTCGGACGCGGCGTGATTGCGGCTGCCGATGCCGGTGAGGCCATGTGCCGGGGGAGCGCGGGTCGCTATCGCCTCGGCCGGGGCGCCGCCGCGGGCGCGGAACGCGCCTTCGGCGCGGGCGCCGTAATAGAGCAGATCCGGGACCGGCGCGTAGATGACTCCTGCCACCGGCACTCCGGCCTCGACCAAGGCGATGTTGACGGTGAACTCGCCGTTGCGCAGCGCGAAGCCTTTGGTGCCGTCGAGCGGGTCGACGCAGAAGAAGCGTCCGTCCAGCTCGGGAATGCGCCCGGCTGCGGCTTCCTCTTCGGCAAGCACGGGGATTTCGGGAAAAGCGGCGCCGAGGCGATCGAGGATGATCGCCTCGGCGCGCCGATCGGCGATCGTCACCGGCGATCCGTCGCTCTTCTCCTCGATCGTGCAGCCCGCCGCATAGATGCAGGCGATCTCCTCGCCCGCGGCCAGGGCGGCGTCGATCATCGTCCGGAGCATATCAGACGGCGCGCTCATGCCGTCAGCCGGGCGGCGTGCCAGCGGAGATGATCCTCCATGAAGGTCGAGATGAAATAATAACTGTGATCATAGCCTTGCTGCAGGCGCAGGGTGAGCGGAATACCGGCCTCGCGGCACGCGGCCTCGAGCAGGTCCGGGCGAAGCTCCCGCTCGAGGAACGTGTCGGCGCCGCCCTGATCAACGAGGATTTCCGGCACGCGTGCGCCGTCCTCGATCAGCGCGACGGCGTCGTGCCGGCGCCAAGCCGCGCGATCCGGTCCGAGATAGGCGCCGAGCGCCTTCTCGCCCCATGGCACCTGTGACGGTGCGACGATCGGCGCGAAGGCGGAGACGCTTCGGTAGCGGCCAGGATGGCGCAGGGCGAGGGTAAGCGCGCCGTGCCCGCCCATCGAGTGGCCGGTAATCGCCTGGCGGTCGCGGTCGATGGGAAAGGCCGATGCGACGATCTCCGGCAGTTCCTCGACGATGTAGCGCTCCATGCGATAATGGGCATCGTACGGGGCCTGGGTGGCGTCGACGTAGAATCCGGCGCCCTGGCCGAAATCGTAGGCGGGATCGTCCGGCACCTCGTCACCGCGCGGGCTCGTATCCGGAGCGACGAAGATCAGGCCGAGCTCGGCGCAGGCGCGGCGATACTCGCCCTTTTCGGTGACGTTGGCGTGGGTGCAGGTGAGGCCCGACAGATACCAGACCACCGGGCAGGTCGCGCCGCTTTCCGCCTGCGGCGGCACGAAGACCGAGAAGGTCATCGGCGTGCCGGTGGCGAGGCTGTCATGTCGGACGACGTGGACGGTGCCGCCGAACGATCGGGTAACGGAGAGCGTGTCGAGACTCATGCGGTATTCCTAGCGAAAGACGACCGTCTTGCGGCCGTTGAGAAGGATGCGGCGCTCCGCCGCCCAGGCGACCGCGCGGGCGAGCACCTGCGCCTCGGTGTCGCGGCCGATACGGATCATGTCGTCGACGCTTGCGCGATGATCGATCCGCTCGACCGCCTGTTCGATGATCGGGCCTTCGTCGAGATCGGGCGTGACGTAATGCGAGGTCGCGCCGATCAGCTTCACCCCGAGCGCATGTGCCCGGTGATAGGGGTTGGCGCCCTTGAAGCTCGGCAGGAAGCTGTGGTGGATGTTGATGCAGCGTCCTGCGAGCCGGGCGATCAGATCCGGCGTCAGCACCTGCATGTAGCGGGCGAGGACGAGCAGCTCCGAACCTGCCTCGTGGAACAGCCCGGCGACCCGTGCCTCCTGTTCGGCGCGGCTGTCGGCGGCAACCGGCAGGTGATGGAAGGGAAGGCCGTGCCATTCGGTGAGCGCACGGCAGGTCTCGTGGTTCGACACGACTGCCGTGACGTCGATCGGCAGCGCTCCCGTCGACCAGCGGTGGAGCAGATCGTTGAGGCAATGGCTGCCCTTCGACACCGCGATCATCACCTTCATCGGTGCGCTGCCGTCGGCGATCGTCCACTCGAGCCCGAGCTGTTCCGCCACCGCCGCGAAGTCGCTGCGCAGCGTGGCGAGATCCGCCGGGAAGCGCCGGCCGGCCGGCGTGAATGCGACCCGCATGAAGAAGCGGCCGCTCTCGACGTCGGCATATTGCTGGCTGTCGAGGATGAAGCCGTCGCGGTCGGCGAGGAAGCCGGTTGTTGCCGCCACGATCCCGACCCGATCCTCCGCCGTGAAGGTGAGGATGTAGCTCGGGCCGGGCGGCGGCGACGTCACGCTCAGTAGACCACGACGCTGCGGATGCTCTCGCCCTTGTGCATCAGATCGAAGGCGCTGTTGATGTCGTCGAGCTTCAGCATGTGGGTGATCAGCGGATCGATCGAGATCTTGCCGTCCATATACCAGTCGACGATCTTCGGCACGTCGGTGCGGCCGCGCGCGCCGCCGAATGCGGAGCCCTTCCAGACGCGGCCGGTGACCAGCTGGAAGGGACGGGTGGAGATTTCGCGGCCGGCTTCGGCGACGCCGATGATCACGCTTTCGCCCCAGCCGCGGTGGCAGCATTCGAGCGCCTGGCGCATGACGTCGGTATTGCCGGTGCAATCGAAACTGTAGTCGGCGCCGCCGTCGGTGGCGTCGAGGATCGCCTGCACCACCTTGTCGTTGCCGACCTCCCGCGGGTTGATGAAATGGGTCATGCCGAACGCTTCGGCCATCGCCCGCTTGGCGGGATTGATGTCGACGCCGATGATCTTGTCCGCGCCGACCAGCTTGGCGCCCTGGATGACGTTGAGGCCGATACCGCCGAGACCGAAAACGACGACGTTCGAGCCCGGCTCGACCCCCGCCGTCCAGATCACCGCGCCGACCCCGGTGGTGACTCCGCAGCCGATATAGCAGATCTTGTCGAACGGCGCGTCCTCGCGCACCTTCGCGACCGCGATCTCCGGCATCACGGTGAAGTTCGAGAAGGTCGAGCAGCCCATATAATGGTAGATCGTGTCGTTGCCGAGGCGGAAGCGGCTGGTGCCGTCCGGCATCAGGCCCTTGCCCTGGGTGCCGCGGATCGCGGTGCAGAGATTGGTCTTCTGCGAAAGGCAGGATTTACACTGCCGGCATTCGGGCGTGTAGAGCGGGATGACGTGATCGCCGACCTTCACCGAGGTGACGCCTGGGCCGACGTCTCGGACGATGCCGGCCCCTTCATGGCCGAGGATCGATGGGAAGATGCCCTCGCTGTCCTTGCCTTCGAGCGTGTAGGCGTCGGTGTGGCAGACGCCCGTCGCCATCACTTCGACCAGCACCTCGCCGGCCTTGGGCCCGTCGAGATCGACTTCGTGGATCTCGAGCGGGGCGTTGGGAGCGACGGCGATCGCGGCGCGGGTCTTCATGGCTGGCTTTCCCGATTTGAGTTCGGAAAGGCTGATACCGCACGCGGACGCGGGCGCAAGTTCTAGATCCTCGTCGAAGCCGGAAGAGGGCGCGGCGGCGCGAAGCGGCGGTTGCGGGCCGCAGCCTAGCCGCCGTAAGCCCGGATGAAGAAGACCACGGTGGTTGTCCCGGTGACGAGCAATGTCCAGATCCGCACCAGCCGGTGGCTGAGGCGCCGACCGAGCAGCGCGCCGAGCCAGCCGCCGAGGATGGCGCCGAGCAGCATCGGCAGGCATGCCCACCACCACACCATGGCGAAGCCGATGAACACAAAGGCGGCCGCGAGGTTCGCCACCGCCAGCATGGTGGTGCGGATCGCGAACAGCTCGCGAGGGCGGATGTTGGCGAGCAGGCCGTAGACGGCGGTGGTGATCAGCCCGACGCCGCCGCCGAAATAGCCGCCGTATATGCCGAGCAGCGCCTGGGCTGCGAGCAGGGTGGGCCGGCCGATCGTGACCCGTGCATGCAGCCAGTCGGCGGCAGGCTTGCCGAACACCATCACGACGAAGGCGAAGAGCAGCAGCCACGGGATGAGGAGGTCGAACGTCTCGGTCGGCGTGAGCACGAGCAAGAGGCTGCCGACCAGCCCGAAGACGAAGGTCAGCGCCGCCAGCAGCCGCACGGACATGCCCGCGACCGGCCCGAGCTCGCCCCGATAGGTCCAGGCGCTCGCGCCGGCGCCCGGGAGCAAGGCGACGTTCGAGGTGGCATTGGCGATGTTGGCCGGCAGACCGAGCGCGATCAGGGCCGGCAGGGTGGCGAACGTGCCGCCGCCGGCGAGCGCATTCATCGCGCCGCCGAGCGCGCCCGCGCCGGCGGCGAGGAGGTAAGCGGAAAGATCGGTCAAAGCGTCACGCCGGCAAAGCCGGGCCTCCTGCCGTGGCCGTTTGCCCGGCCCGGGTGGTCGCAGCTTTCGCGAAGATGCTGCCAGGGGTCAACCGCGGTCCGGCTCGAACGTCTCAAACGAGGTCCCTATGACCGCGCCTCTCGCACGCCCTCCAGCAGCGCCGTGCACATCATTGTCGCGGTGGAGCCCGCTCGAACCGCGTCGCCGCAGAGAAGCCGGCGCCGGTCACCAGCACCCGGTAGGATCGGCCGGGCTGCAACGCGGGCGCGGCCTTTGTCGCTCCAAATCCCGTCGGCAGCTCTCCGTAGCGCAAACGGGTGACGCACATATCGGAGGATCGGCCCCCGCTGATTTCCCACAGGGGGGGAGCGTCGTCGGGTGCGGCCGGATAGACGCTCACGCTCTCGATGCAGTTTTGCACGCCCTCGGACCTCGGCTGGACGGCGAAGGTCGCCCCTTGTTGATCCTGGGCGACCTGCAGATCGGCACCGTCGCGGCATCCGCACAGGAGCAAAGCGGAGGCGATTGCCAGCCCGCGATCCCCTCCGGCGCCCCTAGAGGCCATAGATGCCCGTTCCGTCGAGGCGCTTTTCCAGATCCCGCAGCGCGGCCTGATCCTGGGGCAGGGTCGATCCGCGGAGCCGCGCGTAATCGCCGACCATTTCAGCCTGTCCTTCGATCGTTTCCTCGGCGTAGCGCGTGTCGCGCGTGTCGTAGCGGTAGACCGCGTTCCGATCGAAGTCATGCTCCTTCAGATCATCGGCATATTTGCCGGCGAACGAGCCATAGCCGAGCCGTTCATATTGAACGACATGGGTGAATTCGTGGAGCAGCAATTCGCGCTCGGCGCCAGGCTGACCGAGATCGCCCGAATAATGATCGGAATCGAGGTAGATCGTGTTGCCGATGGTGATCGCAGGATTGCCGCCGACCTTGAATGCCGCGTGCGCGGCGGGCGACTTGCCGGGACCGTCGACGATCCTGACCTCGTCGAGATCGATTTCGGAGCCGAACGCCGCGCTTATCGCGGTGCGCTCGGCACTCGTCAGGGGACGCGCCTTGTCGCCCCGCATCGAATCCGCGAGCGCGTCGGCCGCCTCGTGCGGGAGGGTCCGGAGCTTGTCGCCGATGGCGTCGGCGGCGTCGCGCAAAGCGTCCAGGCTGCGGCGTGCGAGATCGAGCGGGTTCGGCAGGCTCGGCAAATCGGGCAGGCTCGGCAAATCGGGCAGGCTCGGGAGCCCGGCAAGCGGGAGGGTGGGAATGCCCGGAATGCCGGGAAGATCCGGAACGCCCGGAAAGTCCCAGCCGCCGAACCCGGCCGCCACCGGCATCGAGCGGAGCAGCTCGCCCTGTTCGACCGGCGTGAGGCTGGCGGCCGCCTGATCATGACGGGCTGCGGCGGCCCGCGCGTCCGTTTGCGCCAGCGCCGCGATTTCCACGCCCGACGCGTCGACATCGATCCGCCCCCGGGCATCGGTCGGGAGCGGCGCAACCGGCGACGGTTTCGGCGCAGCCGGGCTGAAGCTCACGCCGCGGTCTTCGATGGCCAACATCGGTCTCTCCTCGATTTTCGGGAGAGAGTGAGGGAGGCCGACGCCGGTGACAATCAACGAATCGATGAGGCTGCCGGCCATCTGGGGTACGAAGAAGGCAAGCGCAGGTGACAAATGTCACCCCAAGGCCATGACGGCCCACACTGGCCTCCCGTGCCCCTCCCGCCGATACCTGGACACAGCCAGGAGGGTAGAATGGACAGGAATGGAATGGCAGTGGTCGCACGGCTGCGGGGCGTCACCAAGACGCTCGGCGGCCGTCCGGTACTGAACGCAATCAGCCTCGAGGTGCGGGCCGGCGAAGTGACCGCCCTGCTCGGGCCGAACGGCGCCGGGAAGACCACGACCGTGGGCGTGCTGACCGGCAGGTTCGCGCCCGACGCGGGCGAGGCGGAGTTGTTCGGGCTCGATCCGGGGCGCCCCGCGGCGCGTGCGCGCATTGGGGTGGTGCTGCAGAGCGCCGGGCTTCCGGACGTGCTGACGGTGCGGGAGCTGGTGTCCCTGCATTCCGGCTATTATCGCCGACCACGCGAGATCCACGAGACGATGGCATTGGCAGGGCTCGAGGGACTGGAAAAGCGGCGTGCCGGCGCGCTTTCCGGCGGACAGCTCCGACGGCTCCATTACGCGCTCGCCATCTGCGGACAGCCGGATTTGCTGGTCCTCGACGAACCCACGACCGGCCTCGATCACGAGGCGCGCCGGCGGCTCTGGTCCAGCGTCCGTGCCGAAGCCGATGCGGGGACCGCGGTGCTGCTGACGACCCATTATCTGGAGGAGGCGGATGCGCTCGCCGATCGCATCATCGTCATCGACGACGGCCGGATCGTCGCCGACGCCACGCCGTCCGGGATCAAGGCGGATGTCGCCGGATCGACCATACGCTGCCGCACGATGCTTCCCGATCCGGCGCTCGCGGCGCTGCCGGGCGTCCGGTCGGTCCGTCGGAGCGGCGGCGCAGCGACCTTGCTCGTCGCCGACGGCGCCGTTGCGGCGCGGGCGCTGCTCGGGGCGGATCCGTCGGTTTCGGATCTGACGATCAGCGCGGCCTCGCTGGAAGACGCGCTCGGCGATCTTTCCGCCACCATTCGAAAGGCAGCATGATGGAAAATGCACTTGCCCGTCCGGCCGGCGTGTTCGCCCGCGAGAGCGTCGCGGAACTGCGCAAGAATCTGCGCCTGCCGCAGTTCGCGCTGCCGACGATCCTCACGCCGGCATTGTTCTATGGCCTGTTCGCCGTCATGCTCAACAAGGCCGGGCCAGGCGCGGCGGCCTATTCGCTGGCGACGTTCGGCGTGTTCGCAGCCACCGGGCCGGCCTTGTTCGGCTTCGGCGCCGGCGTCGCCGTCGAACGGGAGAACGGGCTGATCGAGCTCAAGCGGGTGTCACCGCTTCCGGCCGGCGCCTACATCTGCGCGAAACTGGTCTCCGCCGGAGCGATGGCGGCGCTTGCGCTGGCGATGATCTACGCCTTGTCCCTGATCGGCGGAGTCCGCCTGCCGCCGGAACAATGGGCCTTGCTGGTGATCGTCCACCTGCTGTCGGTGATCCCGTTCGCGCTGCTCGGCTTCGCGATCGGCATGCGTGTGGGGGCGAAGGGCGCGATCGCCGCAGCCAACGCGCTGTACCTCGGCTTCTCGATCCTGGGCGGCCTGTGGATGCCGATCACGATCCTGCCGGGCTGGATGCAGCAGGCGGCCTGGCTGACGCCGTCCTTCCATCTCGGCCAGATCGCGCTGTCGACGATCGGTGTGCCGCCGCAGGGATCGGCGCCGTGGCATGTCGCGGCGCTCGTGTTCATCACGGCGGCGGCGGCGTGGCTGGCACTGCGGGGCTGGCGGCGGAGCCCGGCTTGACCGCCGCCGGGCCGCAGGCGAGCATGGCCGCCATGCGACAGGCCGCGCCCTCTTCCGCTTCCGAGCAACGCTGGTATCAACGCATAGCCGACGTCCAGCGTCCCTGGATCTGGCTGATCTACCTGCCGCTTTTCGGCGTGACCTGGCTCGTCGAGCGCCCGAGCCTGCGCGATCTGATCGCCTCCGGCGCCGGGTTGATCCTGTTCCTGGCGCTCTACGTCTGCGCGTCCCGGCAGCGCGGCGTCCGGATCATCCTTCCCGCCGTGCTGATGCTGTTGCTGTCGTTCGCGATGATCCCGTTCGGAGGCAATTGGACGGTGCTCGCCGTTTACGCCTGTTCGACGGCCGCGGAAGTTCGTCCGGCGCGCAAGGCCGTGCCGATCGTCGCGATGCTGGTGCTTGCCTCGGTCGCCGCGGCGATCGCGCTTCGAACACCATGGTATTTCGTCGCCATGCTCGCCGTGTTCGAAACGATGGTGGTCTACGCCAAGATGGCCGGCATGGCCCTCGGCGAGAAACATGGTGCGCTCTTGAAGGCGCAGGAGGAAGTGCGGTTGCTGGCCCAGGAAGCGGAACGGGAACGGATCGCCCGCGATCTGCACGATCTGCTCGGCCGCACGCTGACTTTGATCGCGCTCAAATCCGATCTTGCCGGGCGGTTGCTTCACGCCGATGCGGATGCGGCCGCGCGCGAGATAAGCGAGGTCGCGGAGACCGCACGGGGCGCACTGGCGGAGGTTCGCGCCACGGTTTCGGGCATGGCCCACGCCGGCCTGGCACGGGAAATCGAGGCATCCCGCGCGGCGCTCGCCACGGCCGACATCGCCTGCGAGGTCGAAGGAGAGGGGCTGCCGGTCCCCGCTGCGAACGGCGCCGTGCTTGCGATGGCGCTGAGGGAAGCGATCACGAACGTGATTCGCCACGCCGAGGCAAGCCGCTGCCGGATCCAGCTCGTGAACGACGCGGGTGAAATCCGTCTGAACGTGACCGACGACGGGCAGGGCGGGAGCTTTCAGGAAGGCGCCGGGCTGCAGGGGATGCGCGCGCGCCTGGCGGCGGCGGGCGGTCGCCTGCGGATCGGGGCGGGTGCAGGCGGAACCGAGATTTCGGCGGCGGTGCCGGCGGCGGCTTCGTGATCCGGATCGTCATCGCCGAGGACCAGGCGCTGGTGCTCGGCGCGATCGCGTCGCTGCTCGCGCTCGAGCCGGATCTGGAGATTGTCGGACGGGCGGCGGACGGGCCGCAGGCGCTGGAGCTGGTGCGCGGCCTGCAGCCCGACATATTGCTGTCGGACATCGAGATGCCGGGGCTCACCGGCATCGAAGTCGCCGCCCGGCTCAAGGACTGCGGCGTACCGACACGGGTGCTGATCGTCACGACCTTCGGCCGGGCCGGCTATTTGCGGCGCGCGATCGACGCGGGAGTCTGCGGCTATCTGCTCAAGGACAGCCCGGCGGACCGGCTGGCGGATGCGATCCGCCGGGTTGCCGCGGGCGGTCGGGTGATCGACCCGGAACTCGCCTCGGTGGCCGCCTTCGCGCCGGCCGATCCGCTCAGCGACCGGGAACGCGCCGTGCTACGGCTTGCGCAGGACGGCCGTTCGAACAAGGAAATCGGCCGCGCGATGGCGCTTTCGCCCGGTACCGTGCGCAATTACCTTTCCGAGGCGGCTGCCAAGCTTGGTGCCGCGAACCGGATCGAGGCGAGCCGCATCGCCCGCGAGAATGGCTGGCTTTGAGCGTGAAGCTCGCGCGCGTGAATTGCGCAAGAGCGGGACCGACCGTGCTGGTGCTCATCTCTAGACCGGCGGACGAGCAACCAGGAGGGACGAGATGAAACCGAGCCAACGCCAGCTCTACGCCGAGCGGATCGAGCGTGTAGTCCAGCATGTCGAGGATCTCACGTTCGAGGGGCGCGCCCCGACGCTCGCGGAGCTGGCCGGCGTCGCGGCGATGTCCGAATTCCACTTCCATCGGATCTTTCGCCTGATGACCGGCGAGACTGTCGGGGAGGCCGTGCGCCGGATCCGGCTTGCGCGGACGCTGCCGTCGCTGGCCGCAGCGGGCACGATCACCCAGGCCGCAGGGGCGAGCGGCTATGCCACGCCGCAGGGTTTCGCACGCGCCTTGCGGCGCCAGGCCGGCACCTCCGCCAGCGCAGCACGGGGCGGAGCGGAGACGCTGGAGTCGCTTGCGGCGCAACTCCGCTCGCCGCCGCCGGGCGCGACGGCGCCCGCGCTCTCGGTCGAGATCGTGTCCGTCGATCCGTTCCGCCTGCTCGCGATCCGCAATGTCGGGGACTATGCGGAATTGAACGGGAGCTATACCCGCCTGTTCGATCTCGTCCTGGCGCAGATTCCGATGAAGGATCTGCGCGGCATCTACGGCGTACCGCACGACGATCCGCGATTCACCCCTGCCGAGGCCTGTCGGTGCGACTGCGCCCTCGCTGTGGGAAGTGCGGGGCGCCCGACCGGCGAGCTTGCCGAACTGCACCTTGGCGGCGGCAGCCATGCGCGGCTGCGCCATCTCGGTTGCTATGACGACATGCCCGCCAGCATCGACCGTCTTTATGCCGCGACCCTGTTGCAGGCCGATTGCGAGATCGGCTCCGCCCCCGCCTTCGTCCACTATCTCGACGATCCCGAGGAGGTCGCGGAGGCCGAACTCCGCGCCGACATCTATCTGCCGCTGGCATAAAGCCTGCGGCAGCACCATCTCAGGCATTGCGAACAGGAGATTCTCGATGTCCCAACGGCCGCAGCTGGTCCCCCATGCGGGGCACCCGATCATCGTCGAGCCCAATCCGAGACGGATCATCGTTCGGGCCGGCGAGACCGTGATCGGCGACACGGGCAATGCGCTGAGCTTGCGCGAAGCCTCCTACCCGGCGGTTCACTATATCCCCCGCGAGGATGTCGACATGGGGGCGCTGAAGCGCTCCGCGCATTCCAGCTATTGTCCGTACAAGGGCGAAGCAGCCTATTTCGACATCGTCTCTCTGGGCGAACCCGGCCGCAATGCGGTCTGGACCTATGAGCAGCCGTTCGATGCCGTGGCAGATATCGCCGGCCACCTCGCTTTCTATCCCGAGCGCGTGTCCATCGCCGAAAAGGAAAGCTGAGCGGTTCGCAGCTCGGCTCAGCGGCGAATGTCGACGGAGAGCAGCAGGCGGTTATAGCCCGTCCCCTCTTTCCAGATGTCGCGATTGGCGAGGCGGATCGCAAATTCGGCGCGTTTCCGAAGCGCCAGCGGGATCGGGCAGGCTCAGCAGCAGATCGTAGCGTCCCGGCGCAAGCGTGCCGGGCAGAGCCGCGGAGACGGCGACGTCGGTGACGCTGCCGGCGGATCGACGTTCAGGCCGCCCGCCGGTCACTGTGCAGGGGCTGCTGCGTCCCTGCTCAATAAGCACGGACGAGGTCGTCCCGCGACCAGATGATCGCGTAATCGGTGGGCAGGTAGCTGCCCTCCTCATAGCGCGCGCGCCGATCGGCCGAGGTCGCAGTCGCGTTGGCGATCGCGCTTTCGTTGCTGCCGATCCTCATCCGGAACGCGCCATGATCGACCTGGAGCGCCTGTGCGAACTGGATCCGGGGGCTGATCCGCGTGATCGCCGGATCGTAGAACCAGGCGCTGCCGAACACGCCCCGCACGTGGGGCAAGGCGGGAAGCGCGAGCGCCGCAAGGCGCAGCGCCTCGCGCCAGCCCGGCTCGTTCCAATAGGCCTTGGCGACCGGATCGTGGGTATGCCCCTCCAGCATCGGCGCGCGCCCCCGGCAGCGCAGGAAGACATGGGCCGCAGCGGCCGGACCTGCGCGCAACACGGTTTTCGCGGAGAGGCCGGAATGCGGCCACCAGAGCTGCGCAAAGCCAGGGATCATCACAAGGCGAACGAGCCACAGATCCTTGAGGAAGCGGTCCGCGCGCAGATCGGCGAAGCCCGGATCCGCCTGGATCTGATCGAGGATACGGTGGAAGGCGTCGACATAGTGAAGGGCGAATTCCGGGGCGAGCCCCGTCCGCGGAAAGGCGGCCTCGAAATTCTCGATGTGCGAGAGCATCAGGGCGCACAGCCAGGGCGCACGCGCCGGCTCGGGCAGGGAGAGCCAGAGCGCCATCGCCTCCTCGCCGGGGTCGGTATAGCGGAACACCGGCGCAAGGGATGCCGAGGCGGACTCGAAACGGGCAAAATCCAACTGACCCGCCGCGCGGCCGAGCTCGGGAAAGGCGCGGGCCAGGGACTGGGAAACCTCTGCGAGCCGATTCCGATAGGGGAGCCGACCGCGCCATTTCCTGAACAGCGTATCGGCCGGGATCTCCGGCATGTTCTGCTGAATATCGGCGATCATGAAAGGCTCCGCGGGGACGCGTGCATTTGGCCGTCGTGGCTCCGTTCCCCGGAAGAGCGAGCGTCGGAGACGGGGCCTTGCCTGCGTCCCGTCGCGCGCGCCGCCGCGGATCGTGCCGCGTGGAGCAAGTGAAGCATTCCAGAGAGATAAGCTTCGAACTCCGCATCGGCGATGCTGCGGCTGTCGAGCAGGCGCCGGAGCATGAGCAGGTCGGATCCGGGCGGGTTCAGGCCGTGCTCGACGAGGGTTGCGGATCGGATGCCGCAGGCATCCAGGATCTGCGGAGCGGCAGGGTGGAATGCGCCGCAGGGGTAGCAGAAATGGGCGAGGTGTTTCGGACCGATCGCGTCGGCGAGAAAGGCGCGGTTCTCGGCGATTTCGGCCGCGAGCCGATCGACATGGTCGTCGACCTCGATGTGGCGGTGGGTGTGCAATTGCACGTCCAGCCCCCGCCCATGTGCCGCACGCAGCTCATCCGGGCGCATGATCTCGAACTGACGCGTTTCCAGCCAATGTTCGTCGACGCCAAGGCTGCGCCCAAGCGCTCGGAGCCAGGCCGTCCGTTCCGCGGGCGGAAGTGCGTCGACCTCGGTGACGAGCTGTGCCGCTGGCAGGTCGCTGCGCCCGGAGGCTTCCTGGAAATAGCGGATCGCCATGTTCGAGACCGGCAACCCGCTTCCGGAATACCATGTGGTCGCATAGAGCGTCGCCGGCAGTTCGTATTTCTCGAGGATCGGCAGCATGTGGGTGAGCGTCGAGACCCAGCCATCGTCGATCGTGATCACCACCGACGGCCGCGAGAGCGTTCCCGCGGAAAGCCGGGTCACGGCGTCGTCCAGGGACAGCACGTCCAGGCCGGAGCGTCGCAGCAGCGCCATCCGCCGTTCGAACGTCTCCGGGGCCATGAAGCTGCAATTGCCGAACTGGTAGCCCGGGGTGACCCAAAGGCCGTGATAGCCGAGGATGCGCAGGTGGCCCGAGGTAAGCGCTCTGGAGAGCACCGGCAAACCGGTGTGACGCGCCAGCTGCAAGAGATTCCGCTTGAGCAAACCAACCCCCGTTCGCTGACCCCCTTCCGGCCTAGCCGATATGGATTGCCAACTTCCTAAGCCGGCGACGCCGGCATTCCGCTCAGAGGCGGGCGTCCAAGCCTCATGCCGCTTTGGCGAGGCCGTGCTTGCGCATCTTCTCGATCAAGGTGGTGCGCTGGAGCGACAGCAACCGGGCGGCGTCGGCGACGACGCCTTCGGATTGGCGCAGAGCTTCGGAGATGTAGCGGGCCTCGAGGTCGCAGACGAGTTGCCGCAAATCGACCGGCGTGTCTCCGAACGCCGCGTCTAGCACTCGGATCAGGTCCGGCTGCGCGATCGCGACGGGTTCGGTCAGCGGTGACGGGTTCGGCGTGGGCGCATGGCCTACCGCCGCCTCGTCCGCTTCGGCCCCCGGAAAAGGGAAGGGTAGCTCGCTCGCGCGCGGCACGGAGATCGGTCGGATCGGCGTGACGGCACATGAGGCAGGGCCTTCCGCCACGCCCGGCGCACAGGGCGCTGCGTTGCGGACGAAGCCCTTGACCCTGCGGCTGAGGATGGTTTCGGTCTGCTCGGCGCCGATGGTCTGGCCGGCGAAGAGAATGGCGCCGCGCTCGACGACGTTGCGCAGCTCCCGGACATTGCCGGGCCACGGGTGGGCGACGAGGCGGTCGATCGCGGCGCCATCGAACCGCACGGCATTGCCGCTCTGGGCCAGGAAGTGACGCACGAGCAGGGGCACGTCTTCGCGGCGTTCGGCAAGGCTCGGCAGATCGATCGGGAAGACGGCAAGCCGGTAGAAGAGGTCTTCGCGGAAGCGGCCGTCGGCGATCGATTGCTCGATGTCGCGGTGGGTGGCGGAGACGATCCGCGTATCGACGGTGATCTCGCCGCGCCCGCCGACCCGCTGGACCGAGCGCTCTTCGAGCACCCGCAGCAGCTTCACCTGCATCTCGAACGGCATGTCGCCGATCTCGTCCAGGAACAGGGTGCCGCCATGAGCCTCCTCGAAGCGGCCGCTCTTCTGACTGACCGCGCCGGTGAACGAGCCTTTTTCGTGGCCGAACAATTCGGATTCGAGCAGCTCGCGCGGGATCGCACCGGTGTTGACCGCGACATAGTTGCCGGTGACGCGCGCACTTTCCGCATGCACGGCGCGGGCGACCATCTCCTTGCCCGATCCGGACGGGCCGGTGACCAGCACCGAGGCGTTGCTCGGCGCAACCTGGCGGACGAGATAGCGGATCTCGGCCATGATCGGGCTGACGCCGACGATCAGGCTTTCCGCATCGGGTCCGGCGAAGGCGGCCTTGTGCCATGACGCCGTCACGAAGTGCGATCCCCTGCTGCGCTGCTCCGGCTGGAAACGATCATGTCTGCTCCCCCAAGCGTCTCTGCTGGAGCCTCTAATCCACCGGAGATAGTTAATAATGTGCAAACGACGATCGGCAGGGTGAAGCACGTCTGGCGGGTTGCGGAAACGGATCGATCAATGGTTCACGGCCCCGATTTTTGCAAGTGCCTGGAAATGCTCGGGAATATCAGGGTCGACGAGCGCTCTCATGGTTAACAAAATGTAAACGCCACGCGTGGTCTTCCCTACAGCAAATATCCTGGAGAATTTTCTACGCGCGCGGGGCGGCCGGCCGGCCGCAGGGCACGGCCGGATGGGAGGATGAGCGGCTCGGCGGCACGTGGATGGTCACCGGCCTGCGCACTTTTGCGAGGCCTGTCAGGGGCTTGCGACGAGGGGGCGCCTAGCGGGCAGGGAACACGGGCATGGTCCGAGGGTTGAGCCCGCGGAGGTTTCTTATGGTTCAGGACGGTTTTGCGATCTTCTTCCTGCTCGCTTTTCTCTGCGGGGTCATGGCCCTGCTGGCGAGCATCCGCGACGATGCGGGTGCGATCCTGGCCGCGCTGAGCGGAACGGATGCGGCGCCGCGGGTCCGGACGATGCGCCGCGTGCGACTCTCCGAGCGGCCGACCGCCGAAGTGCCCCATGTGAAGCGGCGGCTCGCCACTCTGATCCACGGCGGACTCGCCCCGGTTACCGAGACACCGCGGATATGGGCGTTTCGACGCGCCGATCCGGATGCGCTCTGAAGCGGAACTCGCCGTCTGGCCTCGGCGACCTGTGCCGCGTGTGCGGTGGGAGCCACGCTGGCGGTAATCCTGCGTTCAGGATCGAATTCACAAATTCGGCACCTCACATTCCCTTCACGCGGAGGAAGAAACGCATGCGAATGTTGACCAAGGCCCTTTTCGCCGCGGCCGGCTCGCTCGTGCTTGCGGGCGCTGCGACGGCCGCCGGACATCCGGTGCAGACCGTGTCGTCCGATGCCAAGATAGTGCGGGTGATGCTGCCCGATGGATCGGTGCAGCAGGTCCGCTACCGCGGCGCGGTGCCGCCGACCCTGGTGGTCGTGCCCGTGCGCCGGGTGGCACCGCCGATCTCGCTGATTGGCGACGACATGTTCGCGCCGTTCGCAATGTTCGACCAGATCGCTGCCGAGATGGATCGGCATATGGACGTGATGCTGCGCCAGGCCGCTGCCGCCCGCGGTGCTGCCGCTGCCGGCGGTGCGCGCACCGGCGCCGCCCCGGGGCTCACCTTGACCTCGGGCGGCCAGACGGCGCCGGCCGGTCTGGTAAGCTATTCGTTCAGCTCGACCAGCGTCGGCGGCAGCACGTGCAGCCGCTCGGTGCAGATGGTATCGCAGGGCGAGGGCAAGGCGCCGCTGGTCACCGAGAAGGTCGAGGGCGATTGCGGTGCGGCGCCATCGGTCGCGCCGCCCGCCGCGCCGCCGGCACCGGCGGCGCCCGCCGCGGCAGCACCGGCCAAGCCGAAGATCGATCACCGCGACACGATCTGACGATCGCGATCCGGTCAGCAGACGAGGGGCGTTGCCGGACGGCAGCGCCCCTTGCGTTTTTGCACGGCCCGTGGCGGCAACGCGATGTCAGACCTTGTCCTTTCCGGGGATCGGCACCTTGCGCGGTCCCTGGTTGGAACGCGAGGGCTCGCCGCCCTTCATCGATTGCTCGAGGCTGCCCTTGCCCATGTCGCCCTTTTTGGGATTGCGATCGGGGGCTGGATCCTCGGTCGGTACGCGGTCGCTCACGGTCTTTCTCCTATGATGAGAGCATAACGATCGGCCGGCGAGCCTGTGCCCGGTGCCCCCGCAAGGGCGGGACGGGGCGTGGCGATGTCCTCACCAAACCTTGATTGAAAACCCGGCTGTACCATATACCATCCATGTGGATGGTAAGAGGATGGCGGAATGGCTGAGGTAAAGGTGGTGCCGCCGCGTGCGAGGGTGCCCGACAGCGAGAAGATCACGATCAATCTCGGTTTCGTCGACCTCGGCCAGATCGATCTTCTCGTGCAGGATGGATTCTATTCCAACCGCACGGATTTCATCCGCACGGCTATCCGCAACCAGTTGGAGCGGCACGGGGAAGAGGTCCGCAAGTCGGTGCGGCGCAAGCAGCTCGATCTCGGGCTGAGCCGGATCGATCGTGCCGAGCTCGAAGCCGTGAAGGCGGCCGGAGACACGCTGGAGCTTCAGGTTCTGGGATTGCTGAGCATCGCCGACGATGTGAGCCCCGAGCTCGCCCGCGAGACGATCATGTCGCTTCGAGTGCTCGGGGCGCTTCACGCCAGCGCAGCGGTGAAGGCCGCGCTTGCCGACCGAATGCGCTGAGGCGCGAACACGAGAAACAATGATTTTCCGCGGCCGCTCGGCCGCCAGTGCAAAGGACCCGACATGAAGCGCGTATCGATGAAGGACATGATGGAGGCGACCCGGCTCACCAGGGCCGGTCGTCTCGCCGAAGCGACTTCGCTGCTTCAGGGGGGAACGACGTCCCATGTCGCCCCCGTCGGCTCGGACGGCCATCAGGAGGAGATCATCGATCTGCTTCCGCGCGGCGGAGACACGGCGTTCTGGGCCCTTCCGCCCGACGCGCAAAGCGACGCTCCGGCGATGGCGCCGATGAACGCGTTCACGGCCAAGGCACGGGAGGCGTTTTCGGCGCTCGGCACCAGCGACGGCCTGGGCGGTCTCGGGCGCTTCCCCGGGGCACACGGGCTCAAGCCAGGAATGCCTGCCGCGACCCCCGAGATCCCGGCGGGGGCGCGCTTCGAGCAGCATCTCTATGCCGAGCCCGGTGGGCAGCGCACCTACAAACTTTATGTGCCGAGCCGGGTGCAATCCTCGCCGGCGCTGATCGTGATGCTGCACGGCTGCACCCAATCGGCGGACGATTTCGCACTCGGGACCGGGATGAACGCGCTCGCCGAGGAGCAGGGCTTCCTGGTCGCCTATCCCGAGCAGCCGTCGTCGGCCAATTCCTCGAAATGCTGGAATTGGTTCAACGCCGCGGACCAGGCGCGCGATGGCGGCGAGGCCGCTCTGCTGGCCGGAATCACCCGCGCGGTGATCGCCAGCCATGGTATCGACCCGGCACGCGTTTTCGCCGCCGGCCTGTCCGCGGGCGGCGCCGCGGCAGCGATCCTCGGGGCGCGCTATCCCGATCTCTTTGCCGCGGTCGGCGTGCATTCTGGGCTCGCCTGCGGGGCCGCGCGCGACATGCCGTCGGCCTTCACGGCGATGCAGCGCGGCGGCGGTCGCCCGAGCAAGGTCTCGGGCGCGGCGCGGCCGGTGCGGACGATCGTGTTCCACGGCGACGGCGACAAGACGGTCAACCCGGTGAACGGCGATCAGGTGGTGGCGCAATTCGGCACCGCGTCGCTGCGCCAGACGACCGCACAAGGCGAGGCGCAGGGGCGAGCGTTCACGCGCATCGTCCACAGCGACGGCGCCGGCACGCCGATGGTCGAGCAGTGGGTGATCCACGGCGCCGGCCACGCCTGGTCCGGCGGCAGCGCCAAGGGATCCTACACAGATCCGCGCGGCCCGGATGCGAGCCGGGAAATGGTGCGGTTCTTCCTCGGCGAAGCCTGAGCTTCGCCGAGGCACTATTCATACCGCGTCCTTGCCGCGGGCGATCGCGACGACGCCGGTCCGCGCCACTTCGACCAGGCCGACCTCGCGCATCAGGGCGATGAACGTGTCGAGCTTGTCGCTGCTGCCGGTGATCTCGAACACGAAGCTGCCGGTGGTCGCATCGAGCACGCGTGCGCGGTAGATGTCGGCGAGGCGCATCGCTTCGATCCGGTGCTCGCCGGTGCCGGCGACCTTGACCAGCGCAAGCTCCCGCTCGACGTGCGGGCCGTAGGCGGTGAGATCGGTGACCTTATGGACCGGCACGAGCCGTTCGAGCTGGGCGATGATCTGCTCGATCACGTGCGGCGAGCCCGAGGTGACGATGGTGATCCGGCTGAGCGCGGAATCACCGCTGACGTCGGCAACGGTCAGGCTTTCGATATTGTAGCCGCGCGACGAGAACAATCCGGCGACGCGCGCGAGGATGCCCGCTTCGTTGTCGACGATGACGGAGAGGGTATGCCGCTCGGCGGCTTCGGGAGGGAGGTGCATCAAACCAGGGCCTTCGCTTCGTCGTCCATTTCGCCGGAAACCTCGTTCGCCTGCAGGATCATCTCGGTATGGGCGGCGCCCGATGGGATCATCGGGAAGCAATTGGCGAGCTTCGCCACCCGGCAATCGACCATGACCGGGCCGGCGTAATCGAGCATCTCGCCGATCCCCGCGTCGAGATCCTCCGGCCGCTCGATGCGGATACCTTTCCAGCCATAAGCCTCGGCGAGCCGCACGAAGTCGGGGAGGGCGGCCGAATAGCTTTCCGAATAGCGGCTCGCATAGGTCAGCTCCTGCCACTGGCGGACCATGCCCATATATTCGTTGTTGAGGATGAAGACCTTGACCGGCAGCCGATACTGAACCGCGGTCGCCATCTCCTGGATGTTCATCTGGATCGAGGCCTCGCCGGCGATGTCGATAACCAGCGCCTCGGGATCGCCGAGCTGGGCGCCGATCGCGGCCGGCAGGCCGTAGCCCATCGTGCCGAGGCCGCCCGAGGTCAGCCACTTGTTGGGATCCTCGAAATCGAAATGCTGTGCCGCCCACATCTGGTGCTGGCCGACCTCGGTCGAGATGATCGGGTGCCGCTCCCGCGTCATCTCCCAAAGTCGCCGTATCGCCGCCTGCGGCATGATCTCGGCACGCGAGGCGGGGTAGGAGAGCGACTTCTTGGCGCGCCAGCCCTCGATCATCGTCCACCAGTGAGAGAGATTGCCCGCGGTCTTGCCCCTGGCGCGCCAGGTCTCGATCAGCGCTGCGAGCGCCTGCCCGGCATCGGCCACGATCGGCAGGTCGACACGGACATTCTTGTTGATCGAGGAGCGGTCGACATCGATGTGGATCTTCATCGACCCGGGCGAGAAAGCGTCGAGCCGCCCGGTCACACGATCGTCGAAACGGGCGCCGATGCAGACGATCAGGTCGGCGCGGTTCATCGCCATGTTGGCTTCGTAGGTGCCGTGCATGCCGAGCATGCCGAGCCACTGCGGCGACGAGGCCGGGAAGGCGCCGAGGCCCATCAGCGTCGAGGTCACGGGGGCGCCGGTCAGCGCCGCCAGCTCGCGCAGCAGCCGGCTCGCCTCCGGGCCCGCATTGATGATGCCGCCGCCCGTATAGAAAACCGGCCGGGTCGCAGCGGCGAGCATCTCGATCGCCGAGTCGATGTCGGCCGACGCGGGCGCGCCCGCCGGGCGATAGCCGCGATGCGCGATCCGATCCGGCACCGTGTCCGCCGGCGCGGAGGCGACCTGGACGTTCTTGGGCAAGTCGACGACCACCGGGCCGGGACGGCCGGAGGTGGCGAGGTGAAAGGCTTCTCGGATCGTCGCCGCGACCTCGGCGGGGTGGCGGACGAGATAATTGTGCTTGGAGCAATGGCGGGTGATCCCGACCGTGTCGCATTCCTGGAACGCATCGGTGCCGATCAGGCTGGTCGGCACCTGGCCGGTGAGGATGACGAGCGGGATCGAATCGAGCCACGCGTCGGTGATGCCGGTGACGGCGTTGGTCGCGCCCGGACCCGAAGTGACGAGCACGACGCCGGGCCTGCCGGTCGATCGCGCATAGCCTTCGGCGGCGTGAACGGCGCCGCCCTCCTGCCGAACGAGGATGTGACGGATGCGCTCCTGGCGGAACAAGGCGTCGTAGATCGGCAGAACCGCGCCGCCGGGATAGCCGAAGACGAACTCGACGCCGAGCTCGTCGAGGGTCTCGATCAACCAGTCGGCGCCGCTTTTCTCCTGCGCTTTGTCTTCCGTCGGCCGTTCGGTCAGCATTGTTTTCGATCCTTGCCTTCACCCAAAAGAAAACCCCCGCTCCGGTGGGGAGCGGGGGTCCTGTCTGTCATCCGTTTGCGATGATTATACAGAGCCGGTGCCGTCTCCCCGATGGAAACAGGTGCCTACTACGATAATGCTAAGGAGCGCCGCGTCGCTGCGGGCCGATGGCGCGGCGTCATCAAAGATCGAGATGTCTGGAAACAGGATCATCTTCGCCAAAGCGCCTTTTCGAGGTTCGCGCCGAACATGCCCCACAATTTGCGGCGACGCAAGCCGGCACCGCCGTGGCGGCGCGGTCACAGCGGCGCCGCAATTGCAGCGCAAAGCGGTATCGCCGGTCGGAAAGGCTGGCGCAGGAGTTTTGTTTACGGTATGTTCCGATCATGAGTTTGCGCTGTCTTTTCGGTCTTCACCGCGTTTCCCCGGCGTCCATCCTCCGGCGGGACGGCGGCCTGGTCGCGATCTGCGAATCGTGCGCGCGTCCGATGGAGCGGCGCCCCGGCACGGCGTGGGTCGCCTCGGAGCCGCTCGACCAGCGACGGGATCGCGCCGCCTGACCGTCGCATCGCTCCGCTGCTTCCAGAGTCCTGATGGCCGGAGGGCAGAGGTGCAGGCGTGATCGCCGGCCGCTGCCGATCCGCGCACTCGGCCGCCTCAATCGGACGCGTCGCACGCGCGGTCTTCACGCTGGAAGGTGAGGGGGAGCGCCGGCCGCGGTCGGATCTGCGATGCGCCGATGCTCCCTCCCACGGCCTCAGGATGCCGTCTCGGCAAACGCCACGTGCCTCGCCGCCCGCCCAATCCCCGTCGCTGTGCCGGGTTCGTCCCGTTGCCGGAACGGTCTGCCTGCTTCGCGGCCAGTCGGGATTCCCTCACCCGACGTTCCGGTTAATCCTCTCCGAGGCAGAGCGGCATCGATCGTCTGCCCCGTGCAGGAGTGAGATGAGATGGGAGCCGAAGCCGCCGCGCACAGTCCGCCGGACGCACGCTCGAGCGGAGCGGCGGCCAACGACGCGCTCGCGCGGGGGCTGATGCTGATGCGCGCCAGCAATCTTTCGGTGGTCCGCCTGCAATTGGCCGTCGAGCGGCGCGATCGCGCCTGCGTGCTGGAGCGGATCGACGATCTCGCCGCGCTCGATCGCAAGCTCCGTGCGTTGGTGCACGAACTGCCGGTTTCTGCGCCGGGGCTCGATCCGATCGAACGCGCGCTGGAGGAGCAAAGCGACATTCTCGCCCGCGAAAAGCTCGCTTTGGTCTCGGGGGTGATACGACGCGGCAGCGAGCCGCTGCCGCGGATCGTGCCGGTCGGATGCCGGCTGGAGAACCACGGTGATCCGGCAATCCACGGCGGCACGCCCAATCCGGTACACAGCGCGAGCGCGGTCACGCTGCTGCTCGGCCCCGAGCGAGACGAGGCGGGGCAGGATCAGACACCGAGCGGCCGTGCTGCGCTTCCAACGTGGACCTGGATTGCCGCGGCTGCGATCCTTTTGCTCGTCGTCGCCGCATCGTGGATGGTGGCGGCATCGGACACGGACCTGATCACGCGATTTCTGGAGATTTCGGGGGGCTGAGAATGGCGGAGTGTGACGGCCTGCTGCGCGCGCAGGCTCTGGAGGCCTATGAGGCGATACCCTCGCTCGACACGCACGGCGAATTGACGCGACTCATTCTGGCGGAAGTGACGCTGCTGACCCAGAAATACCGCAACGTCCGACGCCACGACGTTCCCCACATCCAGGAACTGGCGGGCCTGCTCGACGTCCTCTGGCAAGAGGTCGAGATGGTCGCCGCCCGCGGTCCGGCGCTCGCGATGCTGGGCGGGTCATCGGCCGGGCCCGTCCCCGCACCGATCACCGCGATCCCGACGCGAATGGACGCGGTGCAGGTTGAGGCGCCTCGGGAGCCGGCCTGATCCTCAGGCGCTATCCGAGCGTGCGAAGAGCGCTCAGCCCCGGGCAGGCGGACGCGGTGCCTTCCGCCCCCCTTTGATGATGCTCGGCCGCCCGGCGCTCCCGCGCCCGGAGTCGGACAGCCTTAAGGCTTCTCGACCTGGCTCACGTCGCGGACGGCGCCGCGGGCTGCGTTGGTGGTCAGTGCGGCATAGGCGCGAAGCGCCGGCGAGACGGGGCGTTTGCGGCCGAACGGCTTCCAGGCGGCATTGCCCCGCGCCACCATATCCGCGTGCCGCGCCGCCAGCTGCGCGTCATCCACGTCCAGCCTGATCACCCGGTTCGGGATGTCGATGACGATCGCATCGCCGGTCTCGACCAGCGCGATGAGGCCGCCTTCGGCGGCCTCCGGCGAGACATGGCCGATCGACAGGCCCGACGTGCCGCCCGAAAAGCGGCCGTCGGTGATCAGCGCGCAAGCCTTTCCAAGGCCCTTCGACTTCAGATAGCTGGTCGGATAGAGCATTTCCTGCATGCCGGGGCCGCCTTTCGGGCCCTCGTAGCGAATGACGACCACGTCCCCGGCCTTGACCTCGTTGCCGAGGATCCCTGCGACGGCGGCATCCTGGCTCTCATAGACGCGGGCAACGCCGTGGAAGGTGAGGATCGAATCGTCGACGCCCGCGGTCTTGACGATGCACCCTTCCGGAGCGAGGTTCCCGAACAGGACGGCAAGTCCGCCATCCTTCGAAAAGGGGTGATCGGCCGAGCGGATCACGCCGCTCGTGCGGTCGAGATCAAGATCGTGCCAGCGGTTGCTCTGGCTGAACGCGACCGTGGTGCGCACGCCGCCGGGCGCGGCCTTGTAGAAATTGCGGACGCTCTCGCTCTCGGTGCGGCTGATGTCCCAGCGGTCGATCGCGTCGCGCATGGTCGGCGCGTGGACGGTGGGCAGGTTCGTGTCGATCAGACCCGCTCGCTCGAGCTGCCCGAGAATCGCCATGATCCCGCCGGCGCGGTGGACATCCTCCATGTGGACGTCCTGCTTGGCCGGCGCGACCTTGCACAGGCACGGCACCCGTCGCGACAGGCGATCGATGTCGGCCATGGTGAAATCGACTTCGCCCTCATGCGCGGCGGCGAGCAGATGGAGCACGGTGTTCGTGGAGCCGCCCATCGCGATGTCGAGGCTCATCGCATTCTCGAACGCCGCGAAGCTCGCGATCGTGCGCGGAAGCGCCGACGCATCCTCCTGCTCGTACCAGCGCTTGGCGAGATCGACGATGGTATGGCCGGCCTCGCGAAACAGGCGCTCGCGGTCGGCATGGGTGGCGAGCACCGAGCCGTTGCCGGGCAGCGAAAGGCCGAGCGCCTCGGTCAGGCAGTTCATCGAATTGGCGGTGAACATGCCCGAGCAGGAGCCGCAGGTCGGGCAGGCCGACCGCTCGATCACCTTCACTTCCTCGTCGGTGTAGCTCTCGTCGGCAGCGACGACCATCGCGTCGACCAGGTCGAGCGCGACCGTCTTGCCGCGGATATCGGCCTTGCCGGCTTCCATCGGGCCGCCCGAGACGAAGATGGACGGGATGTTGAGGCGCATCGACGCCATCAGCATTCCCGGCGTGATCTTGTCGCAATTGGAGATGCAGATCAGGGCGTCGGCGCAATGGGCATTGGCCATATATTCGACGCTGTCGGCGATGAGATCGCGGCTCGGCAGCGAATAGAGCATGCCGCCATGCCCCATCGCGATGCCGTCGTCGACCGCGATCGTGTTGAATTCCTTGGCGACGCCGCCGGCCGCCTCGATTTCGCGTGCGACCAGCTGGCCGAGATCCTTGAGGTGGACGTGTCCGGGGACGAACTGGGTGAAGCTGTTGCAGACGGCGATGATCGGCTTGCCGAAATCCTCGTCCTTCATGCCGGTGGCGCGCCACAGCCCGCGTGCGCCGGCCATGTTGCGGCCGTGGGTGCTGGTGCGGGAACGATAATGGGGCATGCGCCTGTCCTTCACGGGAAGCTCGTCGTCCGCTTCGGATAGCAAGATGTCGACGTGTCGGGAAATATATTATAGGCGGCTTAAAAGGTCGTCGGGTGTCTCAGATGGATCTGCGTCAGCTTCGTCATTTTGTCGCCGTCGCCGAGACGCTGCATTTCGGCCGTGCGGCCGAGCGCCTCGGCATGACCCAGCCGCCGCTCAGCCAGTCGATCATGGCACTGGAGCGGGAGGTGGGCGCACCCTTGTTCACCCGCTCGAAGCGCAGCGTCGCGCTGACTCCGCTCGGCCGGCAATGGCTCGAGCATGTCCGCCCAGCGGTCGACAGGATCGGAGACTTGCCCGACATCGCACGCCGACTGCGCGAGGGAAGCGCGGGGCGGCTCTCGCTGTCGTTCGTCAGCACTGCCGACTACAATGTGCTTCCGCGCCTCGTGCAACATTATTCGACCTCCTACCCGGACGTCGAGATCACGCTGACCGAGGCGACCAGCGACGTTCAGGTGGAAGCCTTGATCGAGGGGCGTGTCGACGCGGCGGTCCTGATCCCGATCCAGCCGGCCTTGCCCGCGGCTTTGGCCTACCGGCCGCTGCTCCGCGAGCCGCTCGTCGCCGCGGTGCCGGAGGCTTGGCTGGAGGAGGGCCGCTTGCTCGTCCGGGATGGCCTGCTGGCCGGCGAGGGGTGGATGGCGCAGCCGCTGATCATCTTCCCGGCGCGGGTGTCGCCCGATTTCCACGCGCTGGTTCTGGAACTGTATCGCGCGCGTGGCCGCAGCCCGGTCGTCCGCCAGGAGGCGATCCAGATGCAGACGATCATCAGCCTTGTCTCGGCGGGGCTCGGCATGGCTCTGGTCCCCGCCTCGATGCGGCACCTCGCCCGCACCGGCGTGCGCTACCTTGATCTCGCCGGAACGCCGCCGCTGCTCGAAACCGGGCTCGCCTGGCGGCGGGACAATCGGGCACCGACCGTGTCTGCGATCGTCGAGATCGCCGAAACGGTGGGGGACTTGTGGCGGGACCAGGAGTGTCCCTCCTGAGACAGATGTTCGCTCGCGCCGCAGTGCCTCAACAAAATGGGGCCGGACATAGGTCCGGCCCCAGTGGGAGACCCCTGAAATCTCGCTCACGGGAGAGAGCGCGATACGGGGCCGGTTGGAGATCTGCCTAGAAGGTTGCCCGGACGCCGAGGCGGAAGACCCGGCCGAGCACGTCGTAGAGGAACGGATTGATGCCCGGGCCGACGCCGGTCAGCGGGTTGGGCTCGGGATCCTTGTTGAAGACGTTGTCGACGCGGAAATAGGCGCTGACCTGCTCGGTAAGATTGTAGCTGCCGCCGATGTCCACGTAGAGCGCGCCATCCATTGAATTGTCGTCGACGGTCGGATGCTGGTTGGTCGCGACCGGGCAGTTGGTCTGGCACTCGATCCATTCGTTCGAATAAACGCCGTCGCTGACGAACCGCTCGGAGATGTTCAGGCTGAACTTGTCGGTATCCCAGCTCTGGGTGAACAAGGCTTTCCAGTCCGGGATGGTGCCGCCGCCGACGAGACCGTTGACCCCGGCCGTATCGGTCGGGATCGCGCCGATGACGTCGGGATCCGTCACATATTCGATGACGTGGGTGCCGAGCGCGCGGAGCGTGAACGTGCCCGGCAGGCCGACGCCGGACAAGGGCATCCGATAGGACAGCTCGATGTCGAAGCCGCGAGTCTTGATGTTGGCGGCATTGAACGCCGAGACCTCGACATAATTGGTGCCGGGGATCGGGCTGTCGAGCAGGACCTTGGCGCACTGATCCTGGGAGCCCGCTTCGCAGAGATCCACGATCTGCTGATTGGAGAGCGCGATGATCGCGTTGCCGATCTTGATGTCGTAATAATCGAACGAGGCGCTGAAGCCCGGGAGCCAGCCGGGGTTCGACAGCACGACGCCGACTTCGGTGTTGCGGGCGATTTCGGGATCGAGATCGGTGTTTCCGGTGGCGCGGTTCTGGACGTTGATCGAGTTGCCGCGATAGATCACGGTGGCATTGGTGACGATCTGGGCCGCGAACAATTCGGAGAGGTTGGGAGCGCGAACGTCGCGCGACGTCACCGCCCGGAAACGGAGGCCGTCGATCGGCGTTTCCCAGACGCCGCCGATCTTCCAGGCCTCGACGGTCCCCGACGTCGAATAATCGGTGACGCGGATCGCGGCGTTGAGGTTGGCCTCGCCGAGCATCTCCGACTTGAGGAACGGGAAGTTCACTTCCGCATAGGCCTCGCGGACCCCGTAGCGACCCTTGCCGCTCTTGTAATTGCCCGCATACCAATTGTTGCCGATGGTCGTGTTGAGCAGGGGATCGGCCGGATACAGAGCGGAGGTCGGCGAGGCGGGGCCGATGCCATTGCCGTAGGGATCGGCGGTCGTGCGGTATTTCTCCTCCCGGCCCTCGATCCCGAAGGCGAGCGCCACCGGGCCCGCCCAGGACGAGAAGGGCTCGCCCGTCACGTTGAACGCGACCACGGTCTGCTCCTGCTTGGAGCGTTGCCGCGGGCCGTTTTCAGGGATGACATAGGCGAAGGCTTCGGCGGAATTCTGGACATCGCCGAAGACGTTGAACGGCACGCAGCCGGCCGCCCGTGCAACCGCGCTGCGGCAGACGATCGTCCCGTTGGGGCCTGCGACGGCATCGATCGCGGCGTTGAAATGCGGCTGGAGCGAGATGTCGGACACGTCGACCGCGATGTCGCTGATCCCGTAGGCGCCGTATGCGTCGTAGCGCCACTCGGTCGCGCCGGTGTCGAACCGGCCGTTGATGCCGAGCACGTAGCGCTGCTGATCGCGCTTCGTGTTGACCTTGATCGGATCGGGGAACTGGCCGGTGCTGGTGCCGAAGCCGAAGCTGGTGATGTTGTTGGCGGCGCAGGCGGTGCGAATGGAGGCCGGCAGGAAGGCATTGTCGCACTGGATGGTCAGGCTCGGCCGCTCCGCGCCCATGTTCGGGAAGTTGCGCGACAGCACCCGGGCAAGCGTGACGGTGGCGAACACTTCGGTGCGGGCGTCGATGTCGTAGCCGGCGCGCGAATAGCCGACCATGCGTTCGATCCGGCTGGCGATGCTCGGCGACTCCCCGATCTGGCCGCTGAGATCGCCGCCGACGCAGAACGGGCTGAAGCATCCGCTGACCTGACCGTTGCCGAGCGGAACGCCGTTCGAGCCATATTGGAACTGGAACGGAACACCGTTCGCGCCGAAGGCGGTGCCCTGCAGCGGGCCGCTGTTGATCAGGCCGAACTTGGCATATTGATATTGCTGCGCGCCCTCGATGTAGAAATATTTGGGTCGGCCATCGACGGTCGCCGAATTGGGCCGGGTCAGGAAGGCGGCGGCATTGTACCAGTCGCGGCCATTCACCCCGCCGCTGACTCCGAAATCGCCATGGGGCAGGCCCTGTTCATAGCCATATTCGCCGCTGACCTGGATGTGCAGCCTGTCGTCGGCGAGCTTGCCGCCCCAGGCGAGCTGCGCGGTGACGTTCTTGTCGTCGCCATAGGTGGTGATGCCGGTGAGGAGATTGGCGCGGACGCCCTCGAACCGCTTGTTGGTGATGAAGTTGACGACGCCGCCGACCGCATCCGAGCCGTAAGAGGCCGATGCGCCGCCGGTCACGACATCGACGCGCTCGACCAGCAATTGCGGGAACTGGCTGATGTCGGGGACGCCGATGAAATTGGCCGGGGTCACGCGCTGCCCGTCGAGGAGGGTGAGCGTTCGGACTTCGCCCAGGCCCCGCAGGCTGAACGAGCTGAGGCCCTGCTGGCCGCTGCTGGTGCTGTTGACCCGGGTCGTGCGGCCGCTGCTGCCGAGCAGCGACGGCAATTGGCGGATGGTGGCGAACAGATTGGGCTGGGCGGCCTTCTGGATGTCGTCGAGCGTGATCGTGGTCGTCGGAGTCGGCTGGTTGAACCCGCGCGAGGACAGGCGCGAGCCGGTGATCACCAGTTCCGGCTCCGCCGAGTCGCCGGACGCGGGTAGCGCCTCCGGTGCCGTCGCCTCAGCCGGAGTGGCGGTGGTCTCCGTCGCCTCGGCCTCGGGTCCCGGCGAAGCCTCCTGCGCCTGCGCTGCTGCGGACATCGTCATGGCTGCCGCGGTGGACAGCAGGAATGTGTAGAATGGTCTTACCGTCATCGCCCGTTCCCCCTTGTTCAAGCCGGCCTTCTGCATGGCGGGACCGTGCGGCTCGCTGCGGCACTCGGTCTTTGCCGGCGCCGTCGTTGTTAGAACCAATCCCATGACCAATCGGCCGGTGATGCAGGAAGTTTTCACACGGCCGGGGACGTGTCAACGTGATTCTTTCATATTTGTTACTTTATACCAGAAACGTAACGGGCATTGGTATCATGGCGGTATGGCTGCGCCCGGCAGCGGGGGGGCGGTCACGAAGTAGTCAGCCCCTTGGTCGTGGATGCCCGTCGCGACATGGCGCCGAGCCAGGCGCCACCTGTCCTAGCCCCATCCTAGGTCGGGCGATGCTGCAGGCCGAAGGACCGGATCAGAGCGGGCGTCTCAGTCGATCAGCAGGTGCGTGTCAGCTAATGCGACATCCTTGATCATGAGACCGTCTGTCGCATCGAACCTGATCTCGAGATCCCATCGGTATTCGATTGGCGGTGAGTGCTCCGGGAACTTGGCGAGCTCAACTCCGACACAATTGCGTCTCGGCTCGTCGTTACACGCGCGGACCTCCAGAATGGCACGGGGATTAAGGGAGGCCGCCGTCTTCCGAACGTCAGCAGCGCGTTGCGGTCGATAAGGACTGTCGAACGTGTAGGGCCTACACTGCAGGCTGAACGGGAGCTTGCCTTGCTGCCTGGCCGCCGCCACGACCGCATCGACAAGGCGCGCGCCGAGATAGGCTCGTTCCGGCGCCGTGGCGAACCAATCCGACTCAGCGCCGAACCACCTATCCGTGTCGCTACGTTGTCTGCAGGCCTGCTCCAAGCGCCTGCGGTAGTCTCGTGCCCGTTCCTCGGGAAAAGGCGCGAGACTGCCTGACACGGCATAGACAGGCTCCAGCCACTTTCCTTCCGAGGTTTCCATCACGCGCGAGCCGGAGAACCATGCCGTGATCTGGAAGCGGCGCGCCTCGCACATGCCCGGCCCGGGCCCCGCTGTCGCGGCAGGATAGAAGTTGTTGATCTCGACACCGCTTAGCAGCATGTCCCTTCCATGAACGACGAAGTCGGCGACATGTCGGCCGATCAGGCGATCTGCAGACTCTTGAACACCGAGCCCCTGTGTCGGATCGAGCGGTCGCCCATCCGGCTGCGGTAGCATGTCGAAAATTGGTTTTCCCCAGAGCGGATTTGAACCCCAGTCAATGCTGCCCGCCGGGGAGGTGTGTGGGAGCGCAGGGTTCTTCGCCGATCCGCATCCCTGCACGACCAGGCAAATGGCCATAGGGGCCGCCGCCAAATGCAGAAACTGTCCACCGCCCACGTTCATTCGGCGATGTGTGGCCGCTGCGGCGCTTTTCGGCAATGGGCGGATGAAGCATCGAGCGCTTGAAGATGGTGACCCCTACGGGACTCGAACCCGTGTTTTCGCCGTGAGAGGGCGACGTCCTAGACCGCTAGACGAAGGGGCCGCGCGATGCGTGCCGGGCGCCTTTAGGGATGGGACTGCGCTCCTGTCAAGCTGGCGATGCGCCGCGTCAGCGGTTACGCTGATGGGATGTGCAACGACTATAAGAGCCGGGTCGAGCTCGGCACGATCGGCCAGGATTTCTCGGACTTACGCATTCCGCTGCTGTTTCCGGAAGGGGCGCCGAACCTCGAGCCGCGCGACGACATCAGGATCACCGACCGCGGCCCGATCCTGCGCTGGCGGGCGGCGAGCGATGGGGCCGAAGCCGGTGCGGAACTCGTCCAGCGCCGGTGGAGCTGGCCGGGGCAGGGCGGCAAGCCGGTCTACAATTTCCGCTCGGACGGGCGTGAGTTCGCCAGTGGGCGCTGTCTGATCGTCGCGGACGGTTTCTACGAATTCACCACCCCGGCCGAGCCGCGCAAGGACAAGCGCAAGGACAAATGGCTGTTCACCGTCACCGGCGAAGACTGGTTCTGCATCGCCGGCCTGTGGCGGAGCAGCCCCGAGGTCGGGGAGGCGTTCACCATGCTGACGACCGAGCCGGGCCCGGATATCGCCCCCTATCACAACCGCCAGGTCGCGGTGCTGCCGCGCGCGCGCTGGCGGGAATGGCTGGACGGCAGTACGCGAGCGACGGAGCTTCTCGGGCCGTGCCCGGCGGGGATGCTGCAGGTCGAGAAAGTGGGGTGAGGCGCTCCCGATCGCATACCGTGCAGCGGCGGATCGGCCCGGGCGAAATCTTGATGCTTCAGACGGCGCTTGTGCCGTTGACGCACGTCCGGCTTGCGCACAGGGTGCCCGTGTGAAGAGCCTGTTTCCCCAAAGCGAGACCACTCGCGAGATCACCGTCCGGGTCGCCGTGAGCTTCCTGCCCGAGCAATCGGAGCCGGCGCGCGGGCGCTGGTTCTGGGCCTATCATATCCGGATCGAGAATGACGGCCCGATGGCGGTTCAGCTGATGAGCCGGGAATGGACGATCGCCGATGGCCGCGGCGGGCGCAACGAGGTCGAGGGCGAAGGCGTGGTCGGCGAGCAGCCGGTGATCGAGCCCGGCGAGGCCTTCGACTATGTCTCCGGCTGCCCGCTGTCGACGCCGACCGGCTGGATGGAAGGACGCTATCAGATGATCGGAGCGGACGGATCGGCTTTTGCGGTCGCGATTCCGCGCTTCGCCCTGATCGCGCCGGCGGTCTCGTCCTGAGAAATTGTTGTCTTTCGGGACCTTGCGTAAGAGAGATGAGATGATGTTGAGGATCATGCTGGCGGGGCTGCTGGTGGCGGCATCCCCGCTGTCGGCGGCGCCCGCGGCCAAATCGGGCCGTGCGGCGGCACCGGCGAAAAGTGCCCGCGCGGCGGCGCCCGCGCCGCTGCCGATGAAATGTCCGATCGGCGGCGGGGAATTCACCTTCCGCCCAACCGCTTCGTCGAGTGTCTGGGGAACGCGGGGTGACGGCCGTCCCTATGGCAACGGCACGTATCCGCTCGCCCTTCCGGAATGCCCGGACAATGGGCTGGTCCTCTACAAGGAGTACACGGCGGACGAGGTGGCGAAGCTGGAGCCGCTGATCGCCTCCGAGGATTTCCAGGGCCTGCGGCTGCTCGATACGCAATATTATCGTGCTTATTGGCTGATGAAATCGATGGGCCTGCCGCCCGAGCGCCACCTCTGGGCACTGCTCCAGGCGAGCTGGGAGGCCGAGGGCAAGCCGTTGCTGCGCAACCGCTATCTCGCCGAACTCGCCGAGGAATCGGCCAAAGCGCGTCCCGATCCGGCAAGCCTCAACTGGATCGGCATGGAGGGCAGGGCGGTGAATGCGCTGCGCGAGCTCGGCCGCTTCGACGAGGCGCTCGCCCGGCTCGACTCGATCCCGCTCGCATCGATCAGGGCCGGCGCCGAGGCCACGCCGGCGACCGAGGATTCCCGGAGCAAGCGTGGCTGGCTGGACTTTTTCGATGCTCAACGGGCGCTGATCGCGCGCCAGGATGCGTCGTCCGATCCGTTCGAGCTCATGCCGAAGCGCGAGGTCGCGGCGCGCTGCAAGGCCGGAAAAGGCCTCGATGCGGCGCAGAAGGAGCAGTGCAAGGCGCTTGCCGAGGGCGGCACCGAAGCCGACAAAGCGAAGCGTGAGGCCGAGGAATTGCGGACGATCGGCAAGAAGCCGGTAGAGAGGTAGGCGCAGGGGAGGCGTCGGCGCATTTCACCCGACGGGATCCCGGCCTTCGCCGGGATGACGTGGAGGAGGCGTAAGGGGGACGTGCAGACAGCGTGGGGCGTCGGACTCGGCTAAAGACCGCGGTACTCTTCACCCTTCGAGATCCCGGCCTTCGCCGGGACACGGGATCGACGCGCGAGCGCTTCGATCCCTATGCGTCGATTTCTTCTTCGCTGATTTCGGCGGCGTGGCTCTGGATGAAGTTGAAGCGGTGTTCGGGATTGCGGCCCATCAGTCGGTCGACGAGATCCTTGACGCCGCGCTGCTGCTGATATTCCTCCGGCAGGGTGACTCGCAGCATCGACCGGGTCTTCGGATCCATGGTCGTCTCACGCAGCTGGTTCGGGTTCATTTCGCCGAGGCCCTTGAAGCGGCTGACGTCGACCTTCTTACCCTTGAACAGGCTCTTCTCGAGCTCGCCCCGGTGGACGTCGTCGCGGGCATAGGCGACGGTGCCGCCTGAGGAGAGGCGGTAGAGCGGCGGCTGGGCGAGATAGAGCGCGCCCTGCTCGACGATCTTGGGCATCTCGGTGAAGAAGAAGGTCATCAGCAGGGTGGCGATATGGGCGCCGTCGACGTCGGCGTCGGTCATGATGACGACCCGGTCGTAGCGCAATTGCGCGGGATCGCAGCGATCGCGCGTGCCGCAGCCGAGCGCGAGGATGAGGTCCGCAATCTCCTGATTGCCGCGGATCTTGTCGGCGCTGGCCGATGCGACGTTGAGGATCTTGCCGCGGATCGGCAGGATCGCCTGAGTCTTGCGATCGCGCGCCTGCTTGGCCGAGCCGCCGGCGCTGTCGCCTTCGACAATGAAGATCTCGGTCCCTGCCGGATCGTCGTTGGCGCAATCGGTGAGCTTGCCCGGCAGGCGCAGCTTGCGCGACGAGGTCGCGGTCTTGCGCTTCACCTCGCGCTCCGCCTTGCGGCGAAGACGGTCGTCCATCCGGTCGAGGATGAAACCGAGCAGAGCCCGGCCGCGCTCCATATTGTCGGTCAGGTAATGATCGAAATGATCGCGCACCGCCGCCTCGACCAAGCGTGCCGCATCGGGGCTGGTCAGCCGGTCCTTGGTCTGGCTCTGGAATTGCGGATCGCGGATGAACACCGACAGCAGGATCTCGGCGCCGCCGACGACATCCTCGGCCTGGATCTCCTTGGCGCGCTTCTGCTGGCCGGTGAGCTCGGCGAAGGCGCGAACGCCGCGGGTCAGCGCGGCGCGGATACCCTGTTCATGGGTGCCGCCATCCGGCGTCGGAATGGTGTTGCAGTAAAAGGAGGAGCCGCCGTCGGTCCACAGCGGCCAGGCGACCGCCCATTCGACCAGGCCCTGGCTTCCCGGAAATTCCTGGCGGCCCTTGAAGAAGTCGGTGGTCGCGCAGCCGCGCTCGCCGATCTGTTCCTTGAGGTGGTCGGCGAGGCCGCCGGGAAACTGGAACACGGCTTCGGCGGGGATTTCGCTGCCCTCGACGAGAGAGGGATCGCACTTCCAGCGGATCTCGACGCCTGCGAACAGGTAGGCCTTGGAGCGAGCAAGGCGATAGAGCCGCGCCGGCTTGAACTTCGCCTCCTCGCCGAAGATCTCGCTGTCAGGCGTGAAGGTGACCTGAGTGCCGCGCCGATTTTGCGTCGGCCCCAGCTTCTCGAGCTTGGTGACTGGCTCGCCCTTGGAGAAGGTCTGCCGATAGAGCTCCTTGTTGCGGGCGACGGTGATCACCGTTTCGGTGGAGAGGGCGTTGACGACGCTGACCCCGACGCCGTGGAGGCCGCCCGACGTGGCATAGGCCTTGTTCGAGAATTTGCCGCCCGAGTGCAGCATGGTGAGGATCACCTCGAGCGCCGACTTGCCCGGATATTTGGGGTGGGGATCGACCGGCATGCCGCGGCCATTGTCGGTGATGGTCAGCCGGTTGCCGGGCTCGAGCGTCATCTCGATGCGGTTGGCGTGACCGGCGACCGCTTCGTCCATCGAGTTGTCGAGCACCTCGGCGGCGAGGTGATGGAGCGCCCGCTCGTCGGTGCCGCCGATATACATCCCCGGCCGGCGCCGGACCGGCTCGAGACCCTCAAGCACCTCGATCGAATGGGCATCGTAATCGGCGGATGTGGCAGTGGCGGACGCGAACAGATCTGACATGGACAATGTATAAGCAGTCGGGAGTCCCGCTGCCAAGGCCTTGACGAATTTAGCGGCTGCGGCCGCCAGCCTCACGCGTTGATTTTCAAGACCTTGGCCGCTTCGGGCCCGTGCCCGAAAGCGACGCCCAGAACGGAGCGGCGCCGGCGGCGCGGAGCGGCGAGGTTGGCGGCGGCCCGTCGTGGGGAATGGAGCGCCGCCGCCGGCGGGACCAGAGACTGCCGGCGCCGTTTGGCGTCCGGGATGGTGCACCGGGCGGGAAAGTCGGAAAATACCGGCCGAATACGGTAGTGCGGGCTGGCGAAGCGAAGGCAAGTTCCCTAGATAGGATCAGTCTTTGTTTCGTACTCTTTTTCCGGACCGGTGCCTTGGCTTCCCTCGTTCACATCGTCGACGACGACGCGCAAGTGCGCGCGGCCACCAGCTTTCTGCTGGCAAGTCATGGATATACGACGGAAGTCTATTCCAGCGGCACGGAATTCCTTCGCGATGCGCGGCTGACGCGCGGCTGCATCCTGCTCGATCTCAGGATGCCTGGGCTCGACGGTCACGAGGTTCAGGAGGAATTGCGCCGGCGCGGAGTCGATCTGCCGGTCGTGATCATGAGCGGTCATGGCGATGTCGATGCCGCCGTGCAGGCGATGAAGCTCGGCGCCGTCGACTATCTAAGCAAGCCGGCGCGCGAGGAGGATCTGTTCGGCGCGATCGAGCGGGCGCTCAGCGGCCATCGGAAGGCGGAGGGGCGCCGCGCGGCAGCGGCCAATGCGGCGGCGCGCCTTGAGAGCCTGTCGCCGCGCGAACGCCAGATCCTCCAGGGGCTGCTCGGCGGACTTTCCAACAAGGAGATTGCGCGCTGCCTGGTGCTCAGTCCGCGTACGGTGGAAATGCACCGGGCGAACATGATGGACGATCTCGGAATCACCAATCTCGCCGAGGCCCTGCGCCTCGGCATCGACGCCGGCCTGCCGCCGCTCACCGGTACCGAGGATACGGCCGCCGCTCCGCCGGCCCGGTTGACCAATCCGCCCATGCGCCCCGTGGCCGGTGCCTCTGCGCTGAAGGGTGAGGCGCTGCGCCTGGTGGTGGAATCCTCGTCCGACGGTGCGTGGGAGTGGCGTCTCGCGTCGGGGGAGGTGCGGCTTTCGCCGACCATCATCGCACGGCTCGGCTACAGCGAGGCGGAGGCGGTCGATCATTTCGACGCGCTCCAGTCCTTGATCCATCCCGACGATCGGGACTTGTTCGTGGAGGAGCTCGACGCCCATCTCAACGGGCGCACACAGGGATTCGCCGCGGAATTTCGGGTTCGTCGCAAGGACGGAAGCTGGGCGTGGCTGTTCGACTATGGCAGCATCGTCGAGCGTAACGAGCATGGCGCTCCGGTGCGGATGGCGGGAAGCCTGTCCGACATCAGCCGTCGCAAGGAGGAAGAGCAACGCGCGCGGGAGGCCTCCGAATTGCTCGAACTCGCCCAATGGGGCGCTGCGGCCGGGATCTGGGAGCTGGACATCGAGAGCCGGCGCCTGCGCCTCTCCGCCCGCAGCCGCGAGCTCCACAAGCTTCCGGGCGACACGGCGGAGTGGATGAGTGAAGGCGACTGGCTCGACATGGTCCACCCCGAAGACCGCGAGGCGACCCGCGCCGAAGTGCAGCGCGCAACCACCACCGGTGCGCCGTGGATGATCGAATATCGCAATCTCGACGGAGACCGGCTGCTCGGCCTCGGCAAGATCGTCCGGGATGCGGATGGACGGCCGCGGCGGATGCTCGGACTTGGCCAGAAACTGGAGGCGCAGGCGCCCTTCAGGCTCGGCGGTAGCCATGCCAGGATGCGCGAGGCTGCGGAGGCCTGACAGCCGCGGCGTCACGCCCGCACTTCGCGCTGTTGAGCGCTTTTCGGCGAGGAATCGCACCGCCGCCGTCCGGCAGCGGTGCCGAAGGATCAGGCGGCGAAGAGGCCTCCGGTCGACTTGGGCTCGTCGCCGTGGATGCGATCCAGATAAGCGGATGCCAGTTCGTAATGCGCGCGGACAGCGGCGCTGTGATCCGCTTTCTGGGCGAGCTCGATCTCGGCTTCGGCCCGGCGCTCAAAATATTCCAACTCGTTCTGCGACATTTCGGGTGGTGGCAATCCAGGTTGTAGGTCTGGATGTGAAACGAGCTTTGATCCGTCTCTGTTCCCCGGAAATCATCCTGATCTGGATTATGTCGCCACCGGAACAGCGCCTGGAAAACTGCGACGGATGCGCCATTTCGGGACAGCGCTCGAGCCACTGTCGGGAACGACGAAACGGCGGGTGAACGAAGCGGGAAAACACATATGGCGCAACCCGTTTCCGGATCGCGCCATCGTGTCGACTCGCGCTGTGCGATCAGCGGATGCGGGGGCCGCCGAACGGCAAGGGCGGCGGCGGGCGGCGGTCGCGGCGCGGAAGCTGCGCCTGGTAGGCGACCCCGCAATGCTGCACGCAATAAGGGAAGCCGGGGTTGGACGGCGCCCCGCAAAAGTGGAAATCAGGCTCCCCGGGGTGTCCGACCGGCCACTTGCAGACCTTTTCGTTGAGATCGAGCAGGCTGGTCTTGTCGGCGATCTCCGGGCTCGGCTTCGCCGGCACGAGGCGGCGCGGCGGGGCCGGCGGGATCGGCGACTGCTGCTCGCCCGGAGTCTGGCGGAGGAAGCCACCGGGGCCGATCGATCGGATGATCGGCTGGGGCGCGGCATCGGTGCTTCCCGACGCGGCGGCAGGTGCGGCGGGCTGGGCGCGGCTGGGAGCCGGCGCGGCGCGAGGCGTATCGTCTTCATCCTCGTCCCACGGGGCGGGCGCGATCGGGGCCGCAGCCGGGCTCGGCGCGGGCGCCGCCGCTTGCGGAGCAGGGGCCTGCGGGGCGGGCGCCGGCTCGACCTCGCGCGCGGGCTGCGCCGCCGGCGCTGACTCGTTCGCCTTGACGGGCGAGGGGCGGGACTGGAGGCCCAGGCGGTGGGCCTTGCCGATCACGGCGTTGCGCGAAACGCCGCCGAGCTCATCCGCGATCTGGCTCGCGGTATTGCCCTGCGTCCAGAGCTCCTTCAGCCGCTCGATCCGTTCGTCGGTCCAGGACATCAACATCTTCCTTCACGGCTTGCGGCTCACAGCGTCTGCCTCTAGCGACAGCGCCATGAACGACCAGCCTTCAAATTGGGTCAGGGCCGAACCTGGCGTCCCGGTATTCCGGAACGTCAATTGGGGCGGCCTCAGGACGCTCTATATCAAGGAGGTTCGCCGTTTCTTCAAGGTCCAGCTGCAGACGATCTGGGCGCCGGCGATCACGACCTTGTTGTACCTGGTCATTTTCACGGTCGCGTTGGGCCGCAGCGGCCGCATGGTGACCCTTGAGGGCAGCGCCTTCCACTTCGCGGATTTCCTGGCTCCCGGCCTCATCATGATGGGCATGCTCAACAATGCCTTCGCCAATTCCAGCTTCTCGTTGCTGGTCGGCAAGATCCAGGGCAACATCGTCGACTACCTGATGCCGCCGCTTTCGACCGGCGAGCTGCTTGCAGCCCTGGTCGGGGCCGCGATGACCCGGGCGGTGCTCGTCGGCGCGGCGGTGTTCGCGGCGATGCAGCTGTGGCCCGGCGTCCATGTCATGCCCGTGCATCTCGGCGCCGTCTTGTGGTTCGGCCTGCTCGGCAGTGCGATGCTCGCCTTCTTCGGAGTGCTGACCTCAATCTGGGCCGAGAAGTTCGATCACGCGGCCGCAGTGACCAATTTCGTCGTGACACCGCTCTCGCTGCTGTCCGGCACCTTCTACACGATCGAGAGTCTCGCCCCGGCCTTCCGCGCGGTGAGCCACGCCAACCCGTTCTTCTACGTGATTTCCGGCTTCCGCTACGGCTTCCTCGGGGTCGCCGATTCGCCGGTTCTGCTGGGCGGCGGCGTGCTGCTGGCGATCAATCTCGTGCTGTGGGCGCTTTGCTATGCATTGCTCCGCACCGGCTGGAAGCTGAAGAGCTGAGCCGCAGGAGGCGCGTCTGAACGGCGGCTTTCAGATCTGTTCAGGCCCGTAACATTCACTTCCTCCTACTGCTCGACCCATCGAACATAAGGAGTCGGTTCATGCGTAAATTCCTCATCCCAGCCCTCATCGTCGCCTCGGTCGCGGCGCCTGCGGCAGCCCAGGACCGGGGCGGTTACGATTCGCGGCGCGGCGGTGCCGGCATCGAGCGGCAGATCGACCAGATCGAGCAGCAGATCGATCGCCTACGTGATCGCCGCCTGATCTCGTCCAGCGAGTCGCAGCGTCTCGCGCGTCAGGCCGAGCAGATCGACCGCTTGCACGATCGCTATCGCCGCGACGGCCTTTCGCGTCGCGAATATTCGGACCTCGAGCAGCGTATCCAGACCCTGCGTCAGCGTGTCCAGGCGGAACGCCGCGAAGGCCGGTACGATCAGCGCGGCCGCCGCTGAGCTGCGACCATTCCCGACATGTCAGGGGCCGGCACCAACAGGTGCCGGCCCCTTTTTCGGATGAGGTGCCCGAACCCGGCGCCAGGCTGCACCCCCGGCTTCTATGCAGGTGCGAACATCTGGGGTTAACCTGTTTATATGCCGAGTGAAGCGCGCTCGCTGGACACGTATCGCCAGCTGATCTTCCGCCACAGCTGGAGCGCGACGGGGCTCGGCAGCCTCTCCGCGTGGCCGGTGCTTCTCCGCCGCAGCGTGGACATCATCCTCGACACGATGCAGCCGAGCTTCATCGCCTGGGGCGGCGATCACAGCACCGTGTTCAACGAGGCCTTTGCGCGCGGTCTCGATGCCGCCTCGTGGCTCGGACGCCCGCTGGCGGAGCTGTGGGGCGAGGGCTGGGCCAACATAGCCCCTCATTATCGCGATGCGCTGAAAGGCCGGGGCGTGCTGGTCGAGGACATCCCGGTGCCGAGCGCGCTCGGCGGCGAGGAGACCCGCTACATCACCTTGTCGCTGGCGCCGCTGCGCGAGACCGACACCCAGGTGATGGGCGTGCTCGCCATCTGCACCGACACGACGGAGAAAGTGCGCGCCAAGGAACGGCTCGAGCAAGAGCATGAGCGGCTCGTGCAACTGCTCGAGGACGCGCCCGGCTTCGTCGGCAAGATGAGCGTTCCCGACTATCGCTTCATCGCGGCAAATTCCGCTTATCGTATGCTCGTCGGCGATCGGGACGTGGTCGGCCGCACCCTCGCCGAGGCTCTGCCCGATCTCGCCGAGCAGGGCATCGGCAGGATCCTCGACGAGGTCTGCCGGAGCGGCGAGCCGTTCATCGGCCGGGCGATGGAGCTGGTGCTGCGCAATCCAGACGGCGATGCGCGGCGGGTGATCGATGTGGTCTGCGCGCCGTTCAAGGATGGTGCCGGTGGCGTCGAGGCGATCCTGGTCGCGGGCCACGACGTCACAGATCATGTCCGCTCCCAGCAACATGTCGAGGAATTGCGCGGCGAGCTCATCCACCTGTCACGGGTGAGCGCGATGGGCACGATGGCATCGACGCTCGGCCACGAACTCAACCAGCCGCTGACCGCAATCGTCAATTATGCCAGCGTCGCCCAGCGCTCGATGCCGACGGAACCCTCGCCGATGCTGGGGACTGCGCTCAAGGCGATCTCGGACAATGCCCTGCGGGCCGGGCAGCTGATCCGCAGCCTTCGCACGATGAGCCGCAAGGGGGCACAGGTGCAGCAGCCCTTCCAGGTCGGGGAGGCGGTTCAGGAGGCACTGAAGCTTACCCGCTTGTCTTGCACCTGCCCGATCGTCGTCGCCTGCGAGCCCGATCTTCAGGCATGCGGCGACCGCGTCCAGATCGAGCAGGTGCTGATCAACCTGATCCGCAATGCCTGCGAAGCGACAGCCGGTGCCAGCGCGCCGCGGGTCGAGGTCAAGGCGTTCCGGGCCGGCGGCAAGACGCTGATCACCGTATCCGACAATGGCAGCGGCATCATGCTCGATCCGATCGAGAAGGTGTTCGCGCCGTTCCTGTCGACCAAACCGCAGGGCATCGGCATCGGCCTGCCGATCAGCCGCACGATCGCTGAGGCGCATGGCGGCCGGCTGTGGGCCGTGAACAATCCCGATCGGGGCGCCGCGTTCACGCTCGAAATCCCATTTGCCTGCGGCGGCGGATCGGTCCCGGACTCGCGCGACGCGGCTCGGACACGGGACGGCGGCCGTGTTGACGGAGTGGCGGGCCAGTCTCTAGAGGCCTGAGGCGCGGCCCGTCGCCGTTCCGCACGCACATCCAAGGAGCCCAGAAATGGCCATCACGCCTCTCATGCCCGTTTATCCGCGCTCTCCGGTGCGGCCGGTGCGAGGGGAAGGGGTGTATCTCTACGGCGAAGGCGGCGAGCAATATCTCGATTTCGCCAGCGGCATCGCGGTCAACATCCTCGGCCACAATCATCCGCATCTGACCAAGGCGATCCAGGAGCAGACGGCAACGCTGATGCACGTCTCCAATCTTTACGGCTCGCCGCAGGGCGAGGCGCTGGCGCAGCGGCTGGTCGATGCGACCTTCGCCGACACCGTGTTCTTCACCAATTCGGGCGTCGAGGCGATCGAATGCGCGATCAAGACGGCGCGTCGCTATCACCACCATCACGGCCGGCCTGAAAAGAACGTCCTGATCAGCTTCCGCAATGCCTTCCACGGGCGCAGCATGGCGGCGATCAGCGCCACCGATCAGCCCAAGATGATCGAAGGCTTTGCGCCGCTGCTGCCCGGCTTCACCGTCGTCGAGTTCGACAATCTCGAGGCAGCCGAAGCGGCGGTCGACGAGAACACGGCAGGCTTCCTGGTCGAGCCGGTGCAGGGCGAAGGCGGTATCCGCCCGGCAAGTCGCGAATTCCTGCAGGGATTGCGCCGCATCTGCGACGCGCAGGATCTGATGCTCATCTTCGACGAGATCCAGTGCGGCGTCGCCCGCTCCGGCACCTTCTTCGCCTATGAGCAATTTGGCATCGAGCCCGACATCATGACCATCGCCAAGGGCATCGGCGGCGGGTTTCCGCTTGGAGCCTGTCTCGCCAGCGAGAAGGCCGCGGCCGGGATGGTGATCGGCACCCACGGCTCAACCTATGGCGGCAACCCGCTCGCGATGGCGGCCGGCCAAGCGGTGCTCGACGTCGTCCTTCAGCCCGAATTCCTCGATCATGTGCAGCGCATGGGCGATCGCCTGCGCGGCGCGCTCGAGCAGATGATCCCCAACCACGATCACCTGTTCGAAAGCGTGCGCGGCCTGGGACTGATGCTCGGCGTCAAGATGAAGACCGACAGCCGCGCCTTCGTCACCTATCTGCGCGATCACGGCCTGCTCACCGTCGCCGGCGGCGACAATGTGATGCGGGTGCTGCCGCCCCTCACCATCGAGGAGCAGCACGTAACCGAGTTCGTCGAAAAGCTTTCCGAAGCCGCACGCCACTATGAGGTGCCGGCCGCCGCCTGATCGGCGCGTATCCTTCCCGTGGGCGATGCTCACGGGAAGGGTGTTCGATCTCCGGCCCGAAAGCGGCGCCTGCAACCCGCCGGTTCACGGGGATATTGAACCCCGGGGCTGCGTTAGCCACATCGCGGCCATGACATCTTCCACGACACAGACTGCGGCGACGACCGCGAATCTCGACGAGGCGATCGGCTTCACCATCCCTGCGCGCAATGCCCGCGGCCGCATCGTGCGGCTGGGGCCGTTGCTCGACGTCATCCTTTCGGCCCACGATTATCCGGCACCGATCGCGCGTATCCTCTCGGAAGCGTTGGTGCTCGCGGCCCTGCTCGGCTCGTTGCTGAAGGAGGATCAGGGGCAGCTCACCATCCAGGCCCAGACCGAAGCCGGCATCGTCGATCTGCTCGTGGTCGATTATCGCGGCGGGGAGCTGCGCGGCTATGTGCGCTTCGACAAGGAACGGCTGTCGCAGCTGCCGAGCCACCGCGATCTGTTCGCGCTGTTCGGCAAGGGCTACCTTGCGATCACCTTCGATCTGCCCGGCGCCGACGAACGCTATCAGGGCATCGTCCCGCTGGAGGGCAATTCGCTTGCGGAAGCGGCGCAAAGCTATTTCTCGCAATCCGAGCAGCTGCCGAGCGTGATCCGGCTCGCGGTCAACGATACCGGCCACGTCGCTGGGGGCATGCTGGTGCAGCATCTCCCCGAAGGCGAGGAGGGTCGGGACCGCTTGCACACCCGGCTCGACGATCCGGAATGGGAGCATGTCCGGATCCTGTCCGAAACCATCAAGGGCAGCGAACTCGCCGATCCCCATCTGCCGCTACAGGACGTGCTGTGGCGCCTGTTCCACGAGGAGGACGTTCGGGTTCTGCACGCCCAGCCGCTCGCGAAGGGCTGCCGCTGCAACTTCGACTACATCAAGTCGGTGATTTCGCGATTCGCGCCCGAGGAGCGCTCGGACATGGTCGACGAAGACGGTTTCATCACCGTCGATTGCGAGTTCTGTTCGCGGGTTTTTCCGATATCGCTCAGCGACTTCCACGAATGAGGCGATGTTGCGGCGCAACACGTCGCGTTTTTGCCTCGTTTCGAGTATAATCGATTGCGTGATGACTAAAAGCCTCAACTGGCGCCGCGGGGCGCTGTTCGCATCCTGCGTGCTCGGCGCGCCCGCTCTGGCCGTCGCGGCAGGCGGGATGACGGCGCTTGCGCCGCTCGAGCGCGGCCGCTGGGAAGTGCGTGATCTCGACGGCGGCGGGGCCCGCCCCGCCATATGCCTGGGGGATCCGGCGCGCTTCGTACAGCTCGAACATGCGGGTCCGGCGTGCCCCATCGAGATATTGCAGAACGGCAAGGGCGAGACCACCGCACAGTATAGCTGTGCCGGCCGCGGCTTCGGGCACACCCATATTCGTGTCGAGACGCCGCGCCTGATCCGCATCGACACGCAGGGTCTCAACAACGGCAAGCCCTTTTCCTACCGCTTGGAGGCAAGAAGGGCGGGCAGCTGCTGATCGGCAATTTCGCGGAGGCGCCCGTTAAGCGGCCGTTTACCTAGATGTTGCTATAGGAATGTTCGTGCCGATTGCGGGCACGCTTTCCTCCCTAGCAGGCTTCACAGCCTAAACTGGGCCGCCCCTCACCGGGCGGCCCGTTCTTTTGTGGGGTTGCTCCCGACACGGTGCCATTGCTTTCCGTTCACACGAACCGCGCCTGGCGGCGCAAAGCGACGTGTTCGCGCGGCGCTTGCGTGATGCGTCTATCGGGCCTAGCCGCCCGCTTCATGACGTCCGCATCCCGCAAAGCCGTCGCCCTGGTCTCGGGCGGCCTCGATTCGATGATCTCCGCCGCCCATGCCCGGGAACGCGGGTTCGAGCTTTACGCGCTGACAGTCGATTACGGCCAGCGCCACCGCATCGAGCTGGAGGCGGCCGGCCGAGTCGCAGCCGCGCTCGGCGCCGTCCGCCACATCGTGCTGCCGCTCGATCTCACCGCCTTCGGCGGTTCGGCGCTGACCGCCGACATCGATGTACCCAAGAGCGGCGTCGACGAGGATGCGGTGCCGGTCACCTATGTGCCGGCACGCAACACGATCTTCCTGTCGCTCGCGCTCGGCTGGGCGGAGGCAGCAGGCGCGCGCGACCTGTTCATCGGCGTCAACGCGCTCGATTATTCCGGCTATCCCGATTGCCGGCCCGATTTCATCGCCGCGTTCGAGCGAGTCGCGGCACTCGGCACCAAGGCCGGGTCCGAAGGGGACGGATTCAAGATCCACGCGCCGCTCCAGCACATGACCAAGGCCGATATCGCCAAAGAGGCGGCGCGGCTGGGCCTCGACGCCGGCATCAGCTGGTCGTGCTACGATCCGACTCCGCAGGGCGAGCATTGCGGCTTTTGCGACAGCTGTCGCCTGCGCTCCAAGGGCTTCGAGGAAGCGGGCCTCCCCGATCCGACGGTCTACGCCGCGCGGCCATGAGCTACGCCGTCAAGGAGATCTTCCTGACCCTGCAGGGCGAAGGCGTCCAGGCTGGGCGGCGTGCGGTGTTCCTGCGCTTTGCCGGCTGCAACCTCTGGTCCGGCCGGGAGCAGGATCGCGCGCGAGCGCAATGCACCTTCTGCGACACCGACTTCGTCGGCACGGACGGCGAGAATGGCGGCCGCTACGATGCGGACGGCCTCGTCGCCATGGTCTCTTCGCTGTGGGGCGAGGAAGGCCGCGTGCGGCGGCTGGTGGTAATCACCGGCGGGGAGCCGATGTTGCAGCTCGACGCGGCGCTGATCGATGCGCTTCATCGCGCCGGCTTCGAGATCGCGATGGAGAGCAACGGCACCCTGGCCGCGGCCGCAGGAATCGACTGGATCTGCGTCAGCCCGAAGGCGGGGACCGAGGTGGTGCAGCGATCGGGCAACGAATTGAAGCTGGTCTGGCCGCAGCGCGGACTGGACCCGCAAGCGATGCTCGCGTGGGATTTCGAGCATTTCCTGATCCAGCCCCTCGACGATACCGCCGCTCCTGCCAACGTGCAGGCGGCGATCGACTATGTGATGGCGAACCCGCGCTGGCGGCTGAGCCTGCAGACCCACAAATTGCTGGGGCTGCCCTGAAACCGATCAACCGCCACGCGGCAAGGCGCGGATCAGCAGGCTCATGTTGTTGATGTACGTGCCGGTCGAGATCCCGATTACCGGATAGTCGACGATGAACGGCGATGTGTCGCGGGCATCGATCCTGCGCCCGTCGACCGTGCGTGAGGCCGGCAGGCGTGCGGCGGCGGCGTCCGGCCGGTAGGGATTGCTGGTTGCCCTGAGCGGCGTCGGCCAATAGCCGTCCGTGTTGAGATCTGCGACCACCCGCGCGGTGCGATCCTGCCCCTCCCGACTGGTGCCAGCGATGTTGAGGTCCGATCCGCGAACGTCTTCGGCGACGAAGTAGCGCGGCAGCGGAACCCGGCGACGCGCGAGCAGAGGTGATTCCTTCGTCGCTTCGGCCTTTGGCAGTGCGAGGAGCGTACGATAGTCGGCGCGGAGGCGGGGAAGGTCGAGCTTGCGGTTCACCCAGGACACGCCGTCCGTCGGATCGTGAACGATCTCGTTGCGCATGTCGCCGGCCCAGGTGCCGCTGCCGCGGAGATACAAAGCGCGGTCGGTTCCGACCTCAATGAAGGTCGGGTGGGTGAACCCGTTCTTCTGGCGCGCGCGGGGCAGTTCGAGCGTCTCCAGCCAGGCGATCGCCTCGGGGATGCGAGCGAGATATTTGGTGTCGCCGGTCCAGCGATAGAATTTCATCAGCTGCCGGATACAGGCATAGGTGGTGTGGGTGGCGAGGGAAGGCGGCTCCGAACTGCGGGCGCCGGCAGGGACCAGATCCGTCGTATATTGCAGGGCCCATCCGGGCTGCGGCGGCCCCTGCTGGGCGAGAAGGAAGATGCCCATGCCGCGCCGAAGCGGATCCAGCACCCGCGCCGTGCCGAGGCCCTGATAGATCAGCGCCAGGAAGTCGGTGTTGTTGATCGCGACTTCGTCGTTGAAGGTGATGTTGGCGGTATAATCGGGCAGGCCCCGGTTGGAATATTCCTGGTTGATCGGGAAGCGCTGCGGCCAGCCGCCGATCGGATATTGGGCGGCGATGACGAAATCGACGACCTTGTCGAGCGCAGCGCGGTACGCCGGATCCTTGCGCTCGAGATAAAGGCGGAGCAGGAACTTGCCGCTCTCCACGGTGCCTCCGTCATCGAAGGTGGCGTTGCCGTAATAATGGCGGAATTCCTCCAGCCGCATCCCGTGGCTGCCGATCGTCTGGTACCAGTCCCGGGCCGAGGAATCCCCGCCGAAATCGATGAAGTAATTCCACCCGCCGGATGGATGCTGACCCCAGATCAGCGCGCCGGCGACGTCCTGCGCGGCGCGATGATAGAGCTCCTCGCCGGTTGCGTGATAGGCGTCCAGAAACAGGTGGCCCATCGCAGCGGTGCCCGGATCCTGGATCCAGACCATCGATGGTTTGGCTTCCATCTCGCCCCAGCGGCGCGACATGTCGGGGAGATATGACCAGACATAGCCGCCCTCGCAGGCGACCCGTTCGGTCATGAAGCGGGTCGCGCGCCGCATCGTTTCGAGCAGCGTCTCCCGCGGCGTGCCTGCCGAGACAGCGGGAACCGCCCGCGGCAGCAACGACAAGGCTGCGGCCCCTCCAAGCAGCGCGCGGCGACTGATCATCTTGCTCTCCCTTCGGCAGCGCACGCGGCGCAGCTCAGTTCGGGTTCACGCGAGCCCTGAACCCAGCCGCCGCGTCTCTCCGCGCCGGACGTTGAGGGAACGAGTCACGCGGCCATAGCCGAACGTCCGCTCGATCGGCTGCGCCGCGCGGACGACCGCCTCCGCCAAGACACCTTTGCTCCACGCAAGATCGAGGCTGAGGCCGCCGCGCAGCCGCACGCCGCGTACGACGCCTTCCGGCCAGGCTTTCGGCAAAGCCGGAAGCAATTCCACGCCTTCCGGCTGGTCGCGGACGAGCATCTCGACCACGCCGGCCGCGCCACCCAAATTGCCGTCGATCTGAAAGGGCGGATGGGCGTCGAACAGGTTCGGGTAGGTGCGATCCGGCCCGAGCAGCTTGCGCAGCACCAGATAGGCGCGTTCGGCATCGCCGAGCCTGGCCCAGAGGTTGATCCGCCAGCCGATTCCCCAGCCGGTCGCATCGTCTCCGCGCAGTTCGAGCGAGCGGCGCGCCGCCTTGAACAGGTCTGACCGCTGGGGAGCGATCTCATGGCCGGGATAGAGAGCGTAGAGGTGGGAGACGTGTCGGTGCTGGATTTCCGGCGCGTCCAGATCCCAGTCCTCGAGCCATTCCTGAAGCTGCCCGGCCCTGCCGATCCGATCGGCAGGGATACGCGCCAGCGCCGCCTCGAATTGCGCGCGGAGCGCCGCATCGCGATCGAGCCGGCGCGATGCCGAGATGATGTTGGCGAACAGCTCACGCAGGATCTGCCGGTCCATCGCGGGTCCGGCGCAAATGCTGACTCCGGAATGATGGGCATTCTCAGGGGAGGTGGAGGGGCTGGTGACGAGCCCGGCCGGATGTTCGACCAGCGTATCGAGGAAGAACAGGCCGGAGTCGCGGAGCAACGGGTAGATTCGCGCGAGTAGCTTCGGATCGCGCGAATAATCCCAGCGGTCCCAAAGATGCTTGCACAACCACGCGCCGCCGGTCGGCCACAGGCCCCAGAAGGCGCCGTCGATCGGTGCGGTTGCCCGCCAGAGATCGGTATTGTGGTGGGCGACCCACCCGCGGGCGCCATAATTCGTCCGTGCGGTGCGGGTGCCGCTTTCCGCCAGATCCTCGACCATGGCGATCAATGGCTCGACGCATTCGCCAAGGCCGGTCGGCTCGGCCGGCCAGTAGTTCATCTGTGCGTTGATGTTGATCGTGTATTTGGAGCCCCAGGGCGGGTTGCGGCTTTCGTTCCACAGGCCCTGCAAATTCGCCGGCTGTCCGCCCGGCCGCGACGAGGCGATCAGCAGATAGCGGCCATATTGGACATAGAGCGCGGCCAGGAACGGATCGTCACGGCCGGTGTCGTGGCTGAAGCGGATGCGCTCGTCGGTCGGAATGCCGGGGAAGGGATCCGCGCCGAGATCGATTTCGAAGCCGCGGAACAACCGTCGGTGATCGGCCTGGTGGCGCGACAGCAACACGTCGGGGGTGCGGCGTACCGCCTTGTCGAGATCGCCGAGCACGGCTGCTTCGGGATTGCCGGAGACGTCGCGCCAGCTGCGATAGCTGGTCCGCGCCGCGATCAGCAAGGTGAGGGCTCCTTCGCCGTCCGCTGCCAGGGCGCCGTCGGCGATGCGGACGCGGCCGCCGAGCGCACGCACGCCGACCGCGTAGGTGAGGGCGCCGGCGATCCCGTGCGCGTCGCCGTTGCGCCCGGTCTGGACCAGCGTGTCGCCCCGGCCCGCGGCCGTGCCCGCCGCGAAGCGCAGGGACGCGGCGAGCGCGCCTCCGTCCTCGGCCTCGATCCTGACGTCGATGACCTGATCGGGCGTCGAGGCGAAGACGGTGCGGCGGAACAGGCGGCCGCCCTGGCGCCATTCGGTGACGCTGGTCGCGGCATCGAGATCGAGCCAGCGTCGGTAAGCCCCATCGGCCTCGCCCGGCATGTCGATCAGGATCTCGCCGAGAGTCTGGTAAGGCATCTGGCGGATCGGTCTGGCCATCATCTCGGCCTGGGCGAGATCCTGCGCTTCCTTGAACCTTCCGTCCTCGATCAACTTGCGGACCCGCGGAAGGGCGCCGCGTGCCGACGGATTCGACGGATCATAGGGACCGCCCGCCCATAGGCTGTCCTCGTTGAGCTGCAGACGCTCCTGGGTGGTGCCGCCATAGACCATCGCACCGATCCGTCCGTTGCCGACGGCCAGCGCCTCGACCCAGCGGGTTGCCGGCTGGCGGTACCAAAGGGTCCAGCGCGATGTCTCTTCGGGCGCTGCGACCCGCGCCTGCGCCGTGGCGCCGGCGGCGACGAGGCCAGTTCCGGCGAGGCCGGTGAGCAGGGCTTGTCGGCGGCTGAAATCGATCACGGGATGAGGTTCCGGCGCAGTCCCGGCACGGCGCCGGCGAGCTCCTCGACGACGAGAGCGGCGAAGAAGTCCGCACCCTCGGAGCCGACATGGGTGTAATCGAAGGCAAGACGCGCCTGGCCCATCGGCTCGGCCGCGGCATTCGCGGCGGGGGCGGTAACGGGCATGCCGGGCGTCTGGCCGGTCGACGCCTCGATCGTGGTGCCGGTCGCGGCCGCCGCCCAGACCTCGGGCGACGGCGGCCGCTGCGCGAACCGGGTGGCGGCGGCGGCGCCGAGCGCCTGGACGGCCCGGCTGCTGCGGGCATGGAGATCGACCAGCGGCGCGCCGGTCTCGGCGGCGACGCGCCGGGTCGCCTCGGCCCAGGGCGCGAGATCGTCGATCAGCATGCCGCCCTTGAATTGCCGGCGGGTAAGGGGGGTGACGAGCACCGGGACGGCACCGGCGGCGCGCGCCTCGGCAATGTAGCGCTTGAGGTTGGCCGGGAATTCGGTGGCGAGATCGGTCGAACGCCCCGGCTTGCCGGGCTGATCGTTGTGGCCGAACTGAATGAGGACATAGACCCGCTCGTAAGGTGCTCGCCGCATCTCGGATAGCGCGATGTCCCACGATCCCTCGCTCCGGTAATTGCCAGAACTGCGGCCCCCGCGGGCGAGATTCACGCAGGCAAGGAAGGACGTGACGTGGCGGGCGCAGAAGCTCGGTCCCCATCCGCCGAGCACGGCGACCGTCGAATCGCCGACCAGCACGATCTTGGATGCGCGGATCTTCTGCACCGGCGGCGCCGCCGGAGCCGGAGCCGCCTGTGCCGACGCTGCGGCCATCATCGCGGCCGCGAGGAGCCCTGCGATCATGCCAGCGCCTCGAAGCGGAAGTTGCGGAAGCGGGCGGTGCCCTGGCCGGCCGAATAGAGGCCGGGCCGCAGCATCAGGAAGCCGCCCCGGACATTGTGGTGATAGCCGGAGACTTCCATGCCGCGATCGAAGCGCTTCCAGGTACGGCCGCCATCGCCGCTGGTGTCGTAGGTGACGATGTGGCGATCGTTGGTCACGCGCATCCGCATCCGGCGGCCATGCGGATTGGCCGGCCGCCCGCGTTCAATGCCATATTGATGGGTGACGAAGCGAGTGCCGTCGAAGCCGAGACCCGCATAGAGCTTGTCGTCGTAGAACAGGATCAGGCCGGCGGTGCCGCCTTCGTCGATCTCGATGTCGCACTCGAAGCGATAGGCCTGGTCGCCGGCGATCAGCAGCAAGGGCGAGGAATCGCTGGGGGCCTTGCCGCGCGCCGCAAGGTGGAGCGCGTTGCCGGAGACTTTTGCGCGTTCCGCCTCGTCCGGCGCCGGCTTGAAGAAATTCCAGGTCTGGCCGAGGCGGAGCCGGCGGAAATCGTCCGAGAGGGGCTGGCCGTGGCGTAGGGCTGTGCCGCCCTTGGGCTTGGCGATCGGCCGCGACAGATCGCCGCCCTTCATCCGGAACCACCCGTCGGGCGTCCACTCGACGGGATCGAGCAGGGTCTGCCGGCCGAGGGTCCAGAAGCCGTTCTCGAAGCCGTGATAGACCGACCACCAGCTGCCGTCGGGACCTTCGACCAGAGTGGCATGGCCGCGAGACCACCATTTTTCATCGAGCGACGTCGTGCGGACCAGCGGATTGGCGGGGTGGTTCTCCCAGGGGCCATCGATCGAACGTGAGCGCGCCGCGATCACCATGTGCCCGGTCGGCGGCCCGGCGGTGCCGCCGACGGCGGTGATCAGGTAGAAATAGTCGCCACGGCGGGTGATCTTCGGGCCTTCGGGCGCGAAACCCTCCACGACCCAGTCTTCGGGATAGCGCCACGGATCGTAGACATGCTCGATCGGACCGGCCTTGGAGAGCCCGTCGTCGCTCAGTCGGACTCGGTCGCCGCCGGACAGGAAAAGCCAGCGCGAACCGTCTTCGCCGACGGCGTGGCCGGGATCGATATGGTTCGGCAGATCGAGATCGACCGGATCGGACCATGGCCCCTTGATGTCGTCGGCCCAGATCACCCAGGACGTGGTCTTCGCTCCGGGCGCCGACGTCTTCTTGGTCGGGATGTAGAGATAGTAGCGGCCCTTGTGGCGGGTGAGTTCGGGCGCCCAGACCGAGCCGATGTTGCGGTTCAGCGCGGCGGTCACCGGTGCCCAGTTCACCAGATCCCGCGAGTGCCAGATGACCAGACCCGGATAGGAATCGAAGGTCGAGAAGGTCATGTAATAATCCGCACCATCCTTGAGGATGGTCGGATCGGGATGGTCGCCTGCCATCAGCGGGTTGAGGAAGGTGCCGTTGCCGAGATCGGCGACGCGCTGATTGCCGTACCCGCGCTTCCAGTCCGGCGCCGCACCGGCGGACGGACCGCGTGGTTGTGCCAAAGCATCGCCAAAGCCGCCCAGGCCGCCCAAGCCCCCGAGGGCGGTTCCGCCGATCATCACGGCTCCGAAAGCATCACGCCTGCTGAAGTCCACCTTCATCCTCCTCGTTGGGGCTCAACCCCTTCGGTCGGCGACGGATCGAGTCCGCCACCTGGTCCTGTCGACCCGGGTCAGGGCGATTCCCAGTTCGATCGCTTTTTGTTGCACGGCACCGGTGGTGCGGTGAAGCCGCGCCGCCGCTTCGGGCGCGGAGATCCCTTGTTCCGCCAGCGTGCGGAGCCGGCGGAGCTCCGCTTGTGTCCAATGTTTGTTCGGGCCTCCGCCGTGCCCCGCCATCTTCCGTCTCCAGAGACTGACGCTGGATCAGAAGCGCGCCCGTAGACCGAGGCGGTAGATCGGCCCCGAGCTCGCATATTGGGTGACCACCGGCGATTCCTGGTAGCCGTAGCGTTCGCTCGGCTGGTTGGTGAGGTTGAGGCCTTCCGCCGTGATCGAGATCGCCTCGGTGATCTGGTAGCTGAGCGACGCATCGATGTTGGTGGTCGAGCGGCTGAACACGAAATCGTTGATCAGCGGGCTGTCGCACGACGTGCCTTCGGTTGCCGGATCGCTCGGCAGCGGGTTGAGGCCCGGGCTGCAATTGCCGGCGGCGATCGGATAGGCGGTGCTGTAGCCCTTGCGATGCGCGACCGAGACTCGCGCCCGGAACTTGTCGGTTTCGTAGTAAAGCGTTCCGTTCAGCGCTTGCGGCGAGACGTTGAGGAACGGCGCCTTGCCGGTCGTCTGGGGCGTGGTTGCAGTGCCCGGATCGAGGATGTAGTTCAGTTCGGACTTGATGTAGGTGTAATTGATCAACGCACCGAAATTCTTGAGGAACCCGGGCAGGAAGGTGAAATCCTGCTGATAGCTGACCTCGATACCGCGCAGATAACCGCCCGGTGCGTCGCGGAACTGGCGGGCCGTGAACGGAGCGTCGGCGTCGATATAGGCGATCTGGTTGGCATTGGTGAATTGCTGCCGCAGCGCCTCGATATTCTCCGCATCGAGGAAGGTCGACAGCGGCGCGGCGTACAGCACGGTCTGCGGGAACGAGCTGATATTCTTCTGGAAGCCGGCAACCGACAGCAGGCCGCCCGGCGCGAAATACCATTCGACGCTGACGTCGATATTGTTGGAATAAAATGGCTTCAGCTTCGGGTTGCCAACGGTCAGCGAACCGCCTTCGAGCGACCCGTTGTTCGGGATCGAGATTGCGGTGATCGACGGGGAAAGATTGCCGAGCAAAGGACGCGACATCACCCGCGATGCCGCGAAGCGCACGAACAGATTGTCGATCGGCTCGTAGTTGAGGTTCATCGACGGCAGGAAGTCGGTATATTTGTTGGTGCCGACGATCGGCCGCCCGGCGGTGGTCCGTCCTTCCGAGCGGACGTCGGTGATCGCCACCCGGGTGCCGAGGTTGCCGCGCAGCGGCCGGCCGGCAATCTCGGTGTTGAAATCCGCCTGCAGGTAGAAAGCGGTGTCCTTCTCCTGGACTCCGAATCCGGCCGAGTTGTTGCGCTTGTCGGTGATCCGCCAATCGCCCCACTTGTTCACGCAATTGCAGGTGAAATCGAACAATTGGTCGAACTTGGCGATGTCGGGGACGTAGAAGCTCGACACGGTACCCTCGGGAACCGTCAAGCCCTGGCCGAACTCGATTACCTTGCCGACATCGGCCGCGCGCGTTCCGGCTTCCTTCAGGGTCGGATTGAGCAGATCGTTGTTGCGCTCGAACTGGCTGGTCTCGAAGCCGAACTTGCGCTGGGTGCCGCCGAACGCGATCGAGAAATTGTCGTCCAGGCGAAGATCGAAATCAGCTTTGAACGCCTCGTAGGTGTTCTTGACGGTGCGCTGGTAGTGGCGGATCGCCGAGAAGCCCTTGACCGTGTCCCAATTGGCCGGATCGGCGGCATCGAAGCCGAAATCGATCACCGGCATCGGATCGTCGCCGCGTTCGTCGTAGATGAACGTGCCGGGGGAATCCATGCGATTGAATTCGACGAGCAGGCCGGTCGACACATTGGTCGAGCGCGATTGCCCGTAGGTCAGGTCGACCTTGAAATCGTCGCTGAACTCGTGGGTCAGGTTGCCGGAAACCTGGCGGAACTCGGTCGTGTAGCTGGCCTGATCGACCGCCGAACGGAAGTCGACGTTGCGCAAAGCAAGATAGTCGGCGACCCCATCGGTCACGTTCGCGTCGAGGACGTCCACGCCCGGGCGGCCGATCAGCGAGCCGCGGAAGGCGAGCCGGTTCGACGACGGAATGTAGCCGACAGAGGCCGGGTTGTTGTAATAATCATAGGGATCGAGGTTGAACGGATTGACGCTGAAGATGTTGGCGTTGGTCGGGGTCACGCCCCCCGGCACCACGGCCGCGGACCCTAACACCGACGGGCCGAGCGCACCGGACTGGTTGAACGCAGTCGCGAAGGCCGGCGTGGTGCCGTACAATTCCTGCCCGCAATCCTGCGCGGGGACGATGTCCGAACCCGCATTGGGAACGCACAGGCCCGGATATAGCGCGCGCGCCGCGCTCGGGGTGAGGCTGCTGCCGGCGGTGTTGTAGACGCTGTTGCTGTTGTTGCGGTTGAGTCCGACCGACGAGATCTGGTTGTTGCGGCTGGTATTCTCGAACCGGGAATAGAGCCCGTCGATGCTCAGCAAGGTGCGGTCTGTGATCCGCCACTGATAGGCTGCGGTGACTCCGATCCGCTCGTTCTTGACGTCCTGCTGCTGCAGGGCGGCAAGCGCGGGAATTCGGACGAGGGAGTCGTTGAGCCGGCCGGTGGTCGAATAGCCGGTCGGATACAGTTTCGCATACGCTTCCGGATTGGAGCCGGTGAGGATTGCGATCGCCTCGGGATTGGTGATCGCGCTTCCGAAGCTGGTGCCCACCGGCGCCGAAAAGCCGGCGCGCTGGGGGAATTCGTTCCCCTGCCACTGGCTGCCACGATAGAGATAGTCCGAGGAGCCGGCGGTGCGGGCATATTGATCGAGCTCGTTCTGCGCCTTGCTGTAGGCGCCCGACACGAGGATGCCCATGCGGCCGTCGAGAAAGCGGGTGGAGGCGAGGCCAGCGACGCGCGGGCTCGTCTTGCCGCTATTCTTTTGATAGCTCGCCTCGGTCGAGATCGCGAACTGGGTGGCCTTGTAGTCGAAGGGCCGGCCGGTGGTCAGATCGATGGTTGCGCCCAGCGACCCTTCGTCCGTTTCCGCCGACGGCGTCTTCTGAACCTTGAGCGAACTGAACAGCTCCGACGCGAACGTGTTGTAGTCGAACGAGCGGCTGCGGTTGGGCGCGGTGCCCGCATCGTTCGCGCCCGCGGTCGAGAGCGCCTCCAGGCCATTGAGACGGGTGCGGTTGAAGTCGCCGCCGAGCCCGCGCACGGTGATCGATCGCCCCTCGCCATTGTCGCGATCGATCGACACGCCGGGGAGGCGCTGCAGCGATTCGGCGAGGTTGGTATCTGGGAAGTCGGCAATGTCCTCGGCGGTTATCGCGTCGACCTGCACGTCGGACATCCGCTTGAGGTTCAAGGCGTTGCGCAGCGATCCGCGGAAGCCGGTAACGACGATCCCTTCTTCGGCCGCGGTCGCTCCCGTATCCTGCTCGGCCGTGCCAACGGTGTCACCGATTGTCGTAGAACTTGCTTGCGTGTCAGCGGTGTCTTCCTGCCCGGTCTCGACCCCCACCTGCGCGAAGGCGGGCGCGGCAGTGAATGCCGCCACGACCAGGGCTGCCGACGAGACGGTGCAAGCAAATGGCGCTTTACGAGCTTGGGTCATCTTCCTCTCCTCTCAGTTGCCGGCTTTGCGCCGGTCGTTGCGAATCAATTGGTAGCGCTACCTTGACACCGGTGTCAACTTAACTCAGACTTTTCTTCAGCAGCAGCCGGGGCCGGTTTCGCGTCCGTTTCCGGCCGCTGCGCAACGTCGTCGAAGCGGCCGGAGAGCCGCCACGATCGGAGGAGATGCAGGTGAGGGACATCAGCCGCCGGACTTTCCTGGGCGCGGCCGGAATCGGGCTGTCGGCAGCCTTCATTCCGTCCGTGCACGCCGCGCCTGTGCTGGCGCCCGTGCCGGACGAGGGCTGGAAGCTGTGGATCGATCGCGCCGCCGATTATGCCGGCGATCGGCTCTACCTGCCGGATGAGGTCGACCTTGCAGCGCTGCCGGTCAACCCGCCGAGCGGGGGCTGGGATGCCTTGTGGGAGGCGCAGGCGCTCGATGTCACGCTGCCGGCGACGGTGGAGGAGCATTCCTGGGGCGCCTTCGGACTGCGGCCCTATACCGGGGACGAATATCGCTATGCGGAGGACGATCCGGTTCCCCAGAACGGCGCCTATCGGGGCGTGTCCTGGTGGTATCGGAGGATCGACATTCCGGCTTCGGCGGCCGGCAAGCGCGTGCTGCTCCACCTTCGAGGCGCGCGTCTAAGAGCGGAAATCTTCCTCAACCAGAGACTGGTCGGCTATTCGATCCTGTCGGAACTGCCGATCCACTGCGATCTGACCGCGGCGATGAAGCCGGGCGGCAGCAACCGTCTGGCAATCCGCATCACCAATCCCGGCGGCCGCTACGATTGGCGCGATTCGACGACGATGGGATGGGGCGCGGTGAAGCTGTTCGCCTCGCATGGCTTCGGCGGCCTCGATCGCGGGATGACGCTTAGTGTTCATCCGCGGGGCGCGCATATCGCCGACGCCTGGGTGCTCAACACGCCCGACCCGCGCGAGGTGACCGCCCATATGGAGGTGGCATTTGCCGGCAAACTCCCGGCGGAACGGACGCTGCGCCGCCGTGCCGCGCTGGCGTTGCTCGATGCGCACGGTCAGGTGCAGCCCGCCGCCGCAACGCTGGAGACCGTGCGTGTAAACGGGCAGGTGGCGACGATCGTGTTCCGGCTGCGTGCCGCAACGGCGACTTTGTGGGATCTCGACCGTCCCGATCTCTATCGTCTGCGCTTCGGATGGGGCGAGGACGTTCGTCTTGCCGAGTTCGGCTTTCGCTGGATCGGCATCGACGGCGTCGGCAGCGACGCAATGCTTCGCCTCAACGGCCGCCGGATCAAGCTCTATTCGGCCATCTCCTGGGGCTATTGGGGCTATAATGGGCTATGGCCGACACCGGAGCTCGCCGCGCGCGAAGTCACGTCGGCGAAGGCGCTGGGCCTCAACTGCCTCCACTTCCATCGCAACGTCGGCAAGGAGGAGGTGTTCGCCGCCCAGAACCGGATGGGACTGCTGCGGGTGATGGAGCCGGGCGGCGGCCGCCATGCGATCGCTCGCGATCTGAAGCCCGGCGAAACCCTGTCGCCGGCGGATCGCTTCAGCCGCGATTTCATGCGCGCCAAATGCGTTGCGATGGCGCGGGCGTTCCGCTCCAATCCGTCGCTCGTCCATTACACGCTGCAGAACGAAATCGGAGCCAATCTCGCCAATCCCGATGTGCAGGCGGTGCTGAAGGCGATTCACGACGCCGATCCGAGCCGGGCGGTGATCCTCAACGACGGCTTCGTCGAACGTGGCGCCGCGCAGGCCATGTACCTGCCCTATGACGAGCATTATCTCCGCTCCGACGTGGAGAAATGGGGCGGCTGGTGGGTCAATCATCAGGGTGCCGGCGACCAATGGTATGACCGCTTCTACCAGTCCAAGGATTCCTACATCCATCGCCAGACGGGCAAGCCGTTCATCGTCGAGTTCGGCGAAATGCAGGGCTGCGCCGTCGCCGACAATCATGCCGGAATCGTCCGCGCGATCGAGGCGCGCGGGGGCAAGGCTTATGACCTAGACGATCATCGCGAGATCCTGCGCGGCACCGAGGCGTTTCTCGATCGCTGGGGCTTCCGCAAGGCGTTTCCGACCGCCGACGCTCTGTATCTCTCGATCGGACGCAAATGCTACGAAGCCTGGGAAAATTATCTCGAGAATATCCGGATCGGGGACGAAGTCGATATCGCCGCGATCAGCGGCTGGGAAACCACCGCGATCGAGAACCATTCGGGAATTGTCGACAATCTCCGCCACTTCAAGGCTGATCCGGAGATCGTCCGCCGGAGCCTGCTCCCGATCCGGCCGTGCGCGAAGCAACGCCGGCTGGTCTACAAACTGGGGGAGCGTGCGCTGGTCGATCTCTATTTGTTCAACGACAGCGGCAGACCGGCGCCCGGGACGCTCATGCTCTCGCTGAGGACACCGGGCGGCGACGAAGAGCCGGTGCAGAGATTCGACGTTCCGACACAGGATCCGGACGTGTTCCGCACGCTCGTCGCGGAGGCCATCGCGCTGCCACCCTTCACCGAAGCCGGCGCATATCGGGTCAAGTTCGTCCACTCCGCTCACCCCGAAGCCGCGTTCGAGCGCGCATTCTGGGCGGTCGGGCCGGGGCCACGGCCGGCCCGCAAGCCGCGCATCGCGGTGTCGGGAATCGCCCAGTCGCTGCGGCGCCAGCTCGAGGCGAGCGGCGTCGCCCAGTTCGAGGAGTTCCGGCCGGGCGCCGCCTATGACGGGATCGTCGCTTCGGGGCTCGCCGCAGACGAGATCGCCCGCCGTCAGATCGGCGAGCAGACGGGCCTTGAGGCCCAACCGGCAAAGGGCGAGACGCCGAAACTCGTGCCCGGCGCTCTGTCCGATGCCGTTCTCGCCGCCGTGAGAGCCGGAACGCCGTTGCTGGCGATGGTGCCCGAAGACGGGCTGGCCGACGGCGTCGCGCGCCAGCTCGCCGGCATCGGACTGTTCCGCTACGAAGGTCAGGTCGGCAATTTGCGGGCTCCGTGGATGGGCAATTGGAACTATCTTCGCGCCCACGCCCTGTTCGCGGGCATTCCCGCCGATCAGGCGACCAGCGTTCTTCACCAGATCGAGGGTCAGCCTTCGAACGGCCTGCTGGTCGAGGGGGAAGGGGTGGAGATCGTGGCCGCCTACAGCCGGGATCACGACCGCAGGAACGGTGCGGCGACACTGATCGCGCGCAGCGGCGGCATGCGCGTGCTGGTCCATCGCCTGCCGGACATGGTTGCGCCGCTGCAGCATCGCTTCGTTGAAAATGCCGTGCATTGGCTGGCCGCCGGTGCCTGACGCACTTCTCTGCTTCGAAAGGTTTTCCATGAAACGCGTATCGACCGCGATCCTGATCGCTCTTGCCGTGACTGCCGGGCCGAGCCCGGCGCGGGTGGTCGGCACCGCCACGTCCGCCGCGCCGGTGACGGCGGATCGGATCGCTGCACTGCCGGCCACGGAGCAGACGCAGTGGCGCGCCTATCTCGCCCGCTCGCAGGCCCTGATGGCGGCGGACAAGGCCGCTTTGGCCGCGGAGCAGCGACAGGCCGGGGGCGCGATACGGCCGGACCGGCCGCATGGCGGCGGCGACGGCATGCCGCTCGACCGTGACGATTCCTACTACCGCTCGGCGGAGGCGCGTGCGATCGCGGACAACATCGTCAGCTTCCAGACTCCGGCCGGAGGCTGGGGCAAGAACCAGAACCGGGCCGGACCGCCGCGGGCGCGCGGGGAGGGATGGGCGATCGTCGAGCGCCTGCCGACCTATGCGGCGGGTGACATCCAGGCCGCCGATGACCGCTGGGCCTATGTCGGCACGATCGACAATGGCGCGACCACGACCGAGCTTCGCTTCCTCGGCCGGGTCCAGGCTCAGCATCCCGGCCGGGGCGGCGACGCCTACCGCGCCGCCTTCCTCAAGGGTCTACGGTATCTGCTCACCGCCCAGTATCCGAATGGCGGCTGGCCCCAGGTCTACCCCCTGCAGGGCGGCTATCATGATGCGATCACCTACAATGACAACGCCCTCGTCGAGGTCACGCGATTGCTGGCGGAAGTCGGCGCCGTCGGCGCGTCCCACGCCTTCGTGCCGGTCGGCCTCGCCGCCGAGGCGCGCATCGCCGCGGACAAGGCGGTCAGCGTGCTGCTCCGCAGCCAGGTGGTGGTGAACGGCCGGCGTACCGTCTGGGCGCAGCAGCATGATGCGCTGACGCTGGCGCCGGTCGGTGCGCGCGCGTTCGAGCCGATCGCGCTGTCCACCGCCGAAAGCGCCGGGATCCTGCGCTTCCTGATGGAACAGCCGAAGCCATCACCGGAAATGATCGCTGCGGTGGAGAGCGGCATCGCCTGGCTGCGATCGCATGGCCTGCGCGACGTCGAGTGGAGCCGGTCGGACGCACGGCTGGTCTCGAAACCGGGCGCCGGACCGATCTGGGCACGCCTCTACGATGTCCGAACGTTCAAGCCGGTGTTCGGGGACCGCGACCGCAAGGTCTATGACGACGTCGGCGAGATCAGCACCGAACGCCGCCGCGGCTACAGTTGGTTCAACACCGCGCCGGCCGCAGCGATCGCCCGTTTCCAGAAATGGAAGCCCGGCGCCGCGCGCTGATGCTTCCCTTCGGAGCAAGATTGGACGACCGCATGAAGCCTCTCCTCGTAGCGCTCTGCATTGCCGGTAGTTTGCTGATCTCGGCGGCGGCACCGGCCGCAGCCCGCGACCTGATCGTGTCCTCAAACCAGACCGGCGCTTACCGCAGCGTCCAGGCGGCGATCGATGCGCTTCCGTCGGGTGGCGGAATCATCCGCATCGCGCCGGGGACGTGGCGCGAAAAGCTGACGATCGACCGTCCGCGCGTCACTCTGATCGGCACGGGGGAGGGGCCGGCGGCGACCATCCTCGTCTACGGCGATTCTGCGAAGAGCGCCGGGGGCACGTTCAACTCGGCGACACTGACGGCCAGCGGCGACGATCTTCGCATCGCCAATCTCACCATCCAGAACGATTGGTGGCTGGTGCCAGGCAATCCACCGTCACAGGCGGTGGCGCTATCGCTGACCGGAGACCGCGCCGTCCTGACCCGCGTCCGCCTGCTCGGGCATCAGGACACGCTCTTCACCAACAAGGGGAAGGGCGGCCGGATGGCGCGCCACTATTTCTCAAATTGCTACATCGAAGGGCATGTCGATTTCATCTTCGGCAATGCGAAGAGTTACTTCCACGACTGCCGGCTTCACGGGCTGGCCCATTCGGACGTCTGGTACACCGCGCAGAGCCGCGCGTCGGCCGACGAAGACAGCGGCTATGTGTTCGATCGCTGCCGGCTCACCGCCGATCCGGCTGCCCGCAACATCTCGCTCGGCAGGCCCTGGCGGGACCATGCCCGGGTCATCTTCCTGCGCACGAGGATGGACGCACAGGTGATGCCCGAGGGCTGGCGCGAATGGTATCCAGGCACGTCCAAACGCCTTCCGACGACCGATTATGCCGAATACGCATCGTCGGGGCGCGGCGCAGCGCCCGCGGCGCGCGCCGCGCCATCGCGCCAGCTGACCCGGAAGGAGGCCGCCACGTGGTCGGCGCGCTCCTTCTTCAACGGCGACGCGGACTGGATCGCAGCCGGATTGAAAGCCCTTCGCTGAAGGCGCGAGGTCCGGGAGCGTTACCGCTCGTCAGGCGGGCTTGTTCAGCGCGTGGCCGCGGTCTGGGTCGTTCCGACAGCGCATTTCTCGCGCAGCTGGTTCTTCTTGTCCCAGCATTCCGGACCGAGCGGCGGCAATGTCGGCACGCGGATGGCGTAAGGATTGTAGACGAGGGCGGGTTCCTGCGCGGCGGCAAGGCTGTTGCGCAGCTCGCGCATGCGGGATTGTCCGAGCGCGTAGAGCTGGCCCTTGGGGGTGGCCAGCGCCTGCTTGGCGATGTCGCTCGCCACCTGGCAGAAACCGAGCTGCCCCTGAAGCGTCGAGAAATTGTTGTACGTCATCGTCGAGTAATCGTCGAACAGCTTCTGGCCCTTGGCACCATGAACACGTTTGAAATAGCCGTTCAGCGTCGTGTAGGCGCTCGCCAATTCCGGGGCGTGATGGGCAAGGATGCCGTTATAGTTGCTGACCGAGCGCAGATAGGGCGCGAACTGGCATTGGAGCGCGGCGACGTTGAGCCCGGACCGCAAGTTCCACAGGAGATGTGCGCGATATTCGGCAGGGGTCGCCCCCGGGATCGGCAGACCGACCAGGGGATCGCTCGGATCGATCGGACCCGGTTTGAAATCGGGCGGACTGAAGAACATCTGGGCCGAGGCTGCCGTCGACAGGCTGCCCGCCACGAGGGCAGCGAGGGCGAGACCGAATTTGGCCGCGCTACCGACGACCCGGATTTTCGTGTTGATACGCATCGACCCCGAGCTCCCAACTTAAAGCATGCCGCCGCGGAATCTGGCAGTAATTTCCGCGAAAAGCATGCGACAACAAAGACCTAGAGCGGTGCGTGCGATTCTTCAATCGCCCGCGTGGCCCTGGTCGACCAATTCTAACATCGCGCCGCCGCCACTCCATCCAGCGTAGCGAGGGTCCGTCCCGCAGGCGGCACGGTTCACCACCTAGGCGCTAATCGACTGAGGTGGAAGCGCTTTGCACTCGCAATCCGGCTCGTGAATGTCGGCCATTCGGACCCTGCTCGCGGCGTAGGCCGCCCCGGCTGAACGGAACCGAAACGCGGCGATGCGCAGCATTGGGCCGTCATGAGAAAAGGGCCGCCCGGTTGCCCGGACGGCCCTTTTCCGAAAGGCTGTTGCCAGCCGGCAATTACATGCCGGTGGTGTTGCCCGTGCCGGTGCCGGTGTTGCCGGTCGCGTCGAGAGCGCCGGTGCCGGTGTTGCCGGTGGTGGTCTCGGTGCCGGTGGCGTTGAGATCGGTGCTGACGTTCGTGTCCAGGGTGCCGAGGTTGGCATCCGTGGCGTTGACGGCGTCGACGCCGGTCATGTCACCGGTGTTCATCAGGCCTTCGTCGGTGATGTTGCCGGCGGCGGTGTTGTTCTCGGCAGCGGTTTCACCACCGCCGCAGGCGGCGACGAGGAGGGCCGCACCGAGTACCGAACCGGTCATCACTTTCTTGAAGAGGTCACGCATTCCAGAAACTCCCTAGTTGACGATTTGGACGGGATGGCCCCTTTTTTGCCAAATCAGTTGCACACATTAAACGGAAAGAAGGTGGCTCTCAACCCTTCTCAGTCCCTCCCTCGAGAGAGGCCAGAAAACGCGAAAGCCGCTGCCGCAGTGCCAGATCGAAACGTTCGGGTCGGCAAGACACTCCCATTTCGCCGAGGCTGGACACCGGGAACTCGGCAATACCGCACGGCACTATGCCTGAAAAGTGGGAAAGTTCCGGCGACAGATTGACCGAAAATCCGTGCAAGGTCACCCAGCGCCGGACGCGAACGCCGATCGCGCCGACTTTCGCTTCCGTCCCATTGAGGTCCGCCCAGATGCCGATCCGCCCCGCAGCGCGGTGCGCCTCGACCCCAAGATCCGCAAGCGTGTCGATGATCCAGCCCTCGAGCGCGTGGACATAGCAGCGCACGTCCCGCCCGCGGCGATCGAGATCGAGCATGACGTAGCCGACCCGTTGCCCGGGCCCATGATAGGTGTAGCGGCCGCCGCGTCCGGCTTCGTGGACGGGGAAGCCCATCGGATTGAACAGTTCGGCCGGATCGGCGCTGGTGCCCGCCGTGAACAGAGGCGGGTGTTCGAGCAGCCAGATCATCTCCTTCGCCTCGCCGCGGCGGATCGCGGAGGCGCGCTCTTCCATCTCGGCCAGCGCTTCGGAATAGGGGGTGAGGCCAGGGCTAACCCGCCACTCGATGTCTTCATGCGCGATCATGAGCCGCCCATCGACGAGTGGCGCCCCCGCTTCAACCCTTTGCGTGCGTCCCGGCAGTCGCTATTCGTCCAGCGCAGCTTTGGAAGGGTCATCGATGAAGTTCTCGTACAGCGCAATTTGGGACGACACGGTTGCGCTGATCCGCGCTCACGGATCACTGATCGCCGCGCTGGCCGGCGTGTTCATCTTCCTGCCCTCGCTGCTGCTGGCCTACCTGCTGCCGCAGCCGGTCGCGACCGAGCCCGGGCAGTTGATCGCGCTGATGTCGGAATATCTGCGTGCGAACTGGATGTGGCTGCTGCTCGAGAATCTGCTCAACATGATCGGAGCGATCGCGATCCTCCGCCTTGCCTTGCACGAGGGATCGTCGACGGTGGCGGGCGTTATTGGTGCCGCCTTCGCTCTGCTGCCTTTCTATTTCCTTGCCTCATTGCTGTCCTCGATCCTGATCGGCATCGGGTTCGCGCTGCTGATCGTGCCCGGCCTGTATCTTGTCGGCCGACTGACGCCCTTGGGCGCGGTGATCGTCGCCGAGGACCGGCGCAACCCGATCGATGCACTCCGTCGCAGCTTCGAGGTGACGAAGGGGCGTGGCTGGGCGATCTTCGGTCTGGTCCTGGTGGTGGCGATCGCAGGCATCATCGTCACCGTCGTGATCAACAATCTGTTCGGCGCGCTCTTCCTGATCGTCGCGGGCAAGGACCTGGGATTGTTCCTGACCCTGGTTCTCGCCTCCGCCACCGGTGCGGCGTTCGTGGCGCTGCTCGCGACGCTTTATGCCGCCATCTACCGCAATGTCGCGGGCGGCTCGTCAGCCAAGGTCTTCCAGTAGGGGGATTTGCGGCGCCACGTCCTTCGGCAGCACGCCGATCAGGCGTGGATCCGGGAAGCTTTCAAAGGCGCGCCGTCGGGGTTCGAAGCCGGCCTTCAGGTAAGAAGGCAGGGCGGCCGGATGATCGAGGCTGCAGGTATTGACCTTCAGCCGGGTGATTCCGGGACGCCAGGCGAGCGCAAGCAATTGCCCGAAGAGCCACTTGCCGTGACCCTTGCCGGCGAGTTCGGGGACGAGGCCCAGAAAGCGGATCAGGCAATCGCCGGGTTCGGAAAAGTCGAGCTCGATCATGCCGACCTCGATGCCGCGGTCGGTGACCGTCCAGAGCTCGTCGATGGCGGCGCGGAGCGCGGAATCGTCCATCAGCAGGCGCGAATACCACAGCCAGCGCCCGCCGACGCGGCGGAACAGGGTGCGGTATCTCTCAGGGTCCGGCGCGCACCAGCGCTCGAGGCGCAGCGGTGAGGATGGGAGCGCGCGGACCGGCGGGCGCTTCGTCATTTCCAGATAGGTGACGACGGCACCGACATGCTCGGCGGGCAAATGGGTCAGCATGGCCGCCGCCCCCGCATTTCGCTCATGCCCATGTCGCGAGCGGCGGCAGGCTCATCAGGATCGCATCGACATTGCCGCCGGTCTTGAGCCCGAACAACGTGCCGCGGTCGTAGATCAGGTTGAACTCGGCGTAGCGACCGCGCCATTCGAGCTGCCGCGCCTTGTCCGCATCGGTGAACGGAGTCTCCATCCGGCGCCGGACCAGGCGCGGGAAGATGTCCAGAAAGGCTTCGCCGACGTCGCGGGTGAACGCGAACGTGCCCTCGAACGGCCCTTCCAAATGATCGTAGAAGATCCCGCCGACGCCGCGATGAACCTGGCGATGGGGAATGTAGAAATAATCGTCCGCCCAGTTGCTGAACTTTTCGTAGAAAGTGGGGTCGTGGGCCGCGCAGGCGGCGCGGAGCCTCGCGTGAAAATCCGCCGTATCCTCTTCATAGGGAATGGGAGGATTGAGATCGGCCCCGCCGCCGAACCAGCGCCTTGTGGTGCACAGGAAGCGGGTGTTCATGTGGACCGCGGGGACGTGCGGATTGGCCATGTGGGCGACCAGGCTGATCCCCGTCGCGAAGAAGCTCGGATCCTCGGCGGCACCGTGGATCGTCTTTGCGAAATCGGGATTGAACGTGCCGCCGACAGTGGAGACGTTGACTCCGACCTTTTCGAACACGCGGCCCTTCATCAGCCCGCGGACCCCGCCGCCGCCGGGCGCGCCCGCGTCGTCGGTACGATCCCACCGGCGATAGTCGAATCGCGCGTCGCTTCCCGCTTCGGCTTCGATCGCCTCGAATTCGGCGCAGATGCGGTCGCGCAGCGATTCGAACCATGTCCGGGCCGCCTGCTGTTCGTCGTCCAGCTCGATCATCGCGGATATCCGTTCGTCTGTCTCAGGGCTTCGGCAAGTCCGATGCCCGCAGCCACGGCCAGATTCAAGGAGCGCGTGCCTGCCGCCTGCGGGATCCGCACCCTGAGCGCGGCGGCGGCGTGGACCTCCGGCGGCACTCCGGCGCTTTCCGACCCAAACAGCAGAATGTCGCCGGGGGCGAAGCGGGCCTGGGGAAGGGGGTCGGCGCCCGCGGTGGTGAACAGCACCAGGCGCTCCGAAAGCCCGCCAGCGAAGGCCGCCCATGACGCGTGGCGGGTCACGGCCGCCATTTCGGCATAGTCCATGCCAGCACGTTTGAGCGCGCGGTCGGAGAAGGGAAAGCCGCACGGCTCGATGATATCGACGGGGGTGGCGAGGCATGCGGCAAGACGGAGGATGGTGCCGACATTGCCCGCCTGATCGGGTTGATGGAGGGCGATGCGCATGGTGGGTCCTTAATATGGCACTTCGCGCATTCACAAGGCGTTCAAAATCGCTGTTGGCAAAGAGGCTTCCACCCGTCTATCAGGCCCGCCAAGTCGTCTCGGTGGGCCCGTGTGCCCGTTGCGGCGGCGCGTCTGCGAGAAGGCCTTCCGCCCGACGGGCACGGACGGTATTCCTGCATGTCCAACGTTCGAACCGCTGAAGGATAATATGGCGACGGTTGAACATAGCGATGGGATGCTGGCGACTGCTCCCGACGGTGGCGTACGCCGCCGCGATTTCATCAATATCGCCGCGGTGAGCGCCGCCGGCGTCGGCGCCGCCGCCACCCTCTACCCCCTGATCAACCAGATGAACCCGGCGGCGGATACGCTCGCTCTGGCATCGATCGAGGTCGATGTGTCGGCAATTCAGCCCGGGCAGGCGATCAAGACGATCTTCCGCAAGCAGCCTTTGTTCGTGCGGCATCTGACGCCCGCCGAGATCCAGGCGGCCAATGCGGTATCGACCGGCGAGCTGCGCGATCCGCAAACGCTGGCGGAACGCACGCAGGAGGGCAAAGCGGAGTGGCTGGTGACGATGGGCGTTTGCACCCATCTCGGATGCGTGCCGCTCGGCGCCGCCGAGGGTGAGAACAAGGGCGCGTTCGGCGGTTATTTCTGCCCGTGCCACGGTTCGCATTACGACACGGCCGGACGAATCCGCAAAGGCCCGGCTCCAAAGAATCTCGAGGTTCCGGCCTACAAGTTCGCATCCGATACCGTGATCACCGTCGGCGAGGTGGCATAAGATGAGCTTCCCATGGGCTGAGCCCTATCAACCCAAGAATGGCCTGACGCGCTGGTTCGACGAGCGCCTGCCGCTCCCGCGCCTCGTCTACGGCGCCATCGGCGGCGGTTATCCGGTGCCGCGCAACCTCAATTATTTCTGGAATTTCGGCGTTCTCGCCGGATTGGCCCTGACCGTACAGATCGTCACCGGGATCATCCTGGCGATGCATTATGTGCCCTATGGCGACGCCGCCTTCCTGTCGGTGGAGCGCATCATGCGCGACGTTCCGCAAGGCTGGCTGCTGCGCTACGCGCACGCCAACGGCGCCAGCTTCTTCTTCATGGTCACCTACATCCACATCTTCCGCGGCCTTTACTACGGATCGTACAAGGCGCCGCGCGAACTCGTGTGGATGCTCGGTCTCGTCATCCTGCTGCTGATGATGGCTACGGCGTTCATGGGCTATGTGCTTCCCTGGGGGCAGATGAGCTTCTGGGGCGCCAAGGTGATCACCGGCCTGTTCGGGGCGATCCCGTTCGTCGGCGAGCCGGTGCAACAATGGCTGCTCGGCGGCTTCGCGCCCGACCAGCCGACGCTGAACCGCTTCTTCTCGCTCCATTACCTGCTGCCGTTCGTGATTGCGGGCGTTATCGTCCTGCACATCTGGGCGCTGCACATCCCGGGATCGAGCAACCCCACCGGCGTGGAAGTGAAGTCGGCGCAGGACACGATCCCGTTCCATCCCTTCTACACCGCGAAGGACGGCTTCGGCGTCGGCGTGTTCATGCTGCTGTTCGCGCTCCTCACCTTCTACGCGCCAAACTATCTGGGCCATGCCGACAATTACATTCCGGCCAACCCGCTCTCGACCCCGGCGCACATCGTTCCGGAATGGTATTTCTGGCCGTTCTACGCGATCCTGCGCGCTTTCACGGTGGACTTCATCCTGCCTGCGAAGCTGTGGGGCGTCATCGCGATGTTCGCGGCGATCCTGCTCCTCTTCTTCCTGCCGTGGATCGATCGCTCGCCGGTGCGCTCGGGCAATTACCGCCCGCGCTTCCGCCAGTTCTTCTGGATCCTGATTCTCGATCTTCTGGTGCTCGGCTATGTCGGCGGGCAACCTGCGGAAGAACCGTTCGTGATGATCAGCCAGCTGGCCACGATTTACTATTTTGCCCACTTCCTGATTATCCTGCCGATCCTGTCGGCGGTCGAGCGTACCCTGCCTTTGCCCAATTCCATCTCGGAATCGGTACTGCACGGCGAGGACAAGGAAGCGGCTCCGGCCGATCTGAGCGGGCTCCGTCCCGCGGCCGCGGAATAAGGGGAAAGACGCGTCATGGTTCGTCTCATTGCCTTTCTGGTCGGCCTCGGCTTCGTTGTCGTCGCGGGCTGGTCGCTCGGCAACGGCGTGGTGGCGTACGCCACCCAGCCGCAGGAGGAGAGCGTCGAGCACCGCTTCCACCTGTCGCCGAAGCACGTCGACTTCTCGTTCAACGGCCCCTTCGGCAAATATGACCGGCAGCAGCTCCAGCGCGGCTTCCAGGTGTTCAAGGAGGTCTGCGCGTCCTGCCACTCGCTGTCGCTGGTCGCGTTCCGCAACCTCGAGGAAATCGGCTATAACGAAGCCGAGGTGAAGGCGATCTCCAATCAGTGGCAGATCGAGGTCCCCTCGGTGGATCCGAAGACCGGTGAAGCCTCCACCCGCAAGGGCACGCCGGCCGATCACTTCCCGAGCCCGTATCTGAACGAGGTCGCGGCCCGTGCAGCCAACAACAATGCGCTTCCGCCCGATCTCTCGCTGATCACCAAGGCGCGTCACGACGGACCGGCTTATGTCTATTCGTTGCTGACCGGCTACCGCAACCCGCCGGCGGATCTTCCGGCCGACAGCCGCCCGGGTGAGGGGCTCCACTACAATCCCTATTTCGCGAACCTGAACATCGCGATGCCGCCGCCGCTGACCGGCGACGGGCAGGTGACCTACGCCGACGGCACCAAGCCGACCCAGGATCAGGTTGCCAAGGACATCTCGGCCTTCCTCGCCTGGACGGCGGAGCCGCGGCTCGAGAACCGCCACCGTGCGGGCCTTGCCGTGGTGCTGTTCCTGCTGTTCGCGACGGTGCTTTCCTACCTTGCCTACCAGAATGTCTGGCACACGGCGAAGCGGAAGGTCCGTCACACCGGCCCGCTGGATCCGGAGAATATGGCGAAACGCGACGCGGCCAACCGCGAAGCCGGCGTCAACCTCTAAGCCTTCAGGAAAGGCCCCCCTCCCGGACCGGGAGGGGGGCCTTTTTCTTTTGAGCGCCCTGTTAGGGACCGAGCCACGATGTCTTGCGCCAACGACGATCTGAAAGCACTGATCAGGACGATCCCGGATTTTCCCAAGCCCGGCATCCAGTTCCGCGACGTCACCACCCTGCTGCTCGATGCCACGGGCTTCGCGGCGGCGATCGACCGGCTGGCTGAAAGTCTGCCGGTAAAGCCGGACCTCGTCGCCGGGATCGAGGCGCGCGGCTTCGTCGTCGGTGCCGCGCTCGCCCAGCGGCTCGGCACCGGCCTGCTGCTGGTGCGCAAGCACGGCAAGCTCCCAGGCGAGACGATCGCTGAGGAATATGCTCTCGAATATGGCACCGACCGGCTGGCTATCCATGTCGATGCCTGCGCGCCGGGCGCCGACATCCTGATCGCCGACGATCTGATCGCCACCGGCGGCACGGCGCTGGCGACGGTTCGCCTGCTCCGGCGCACCGGCGCAAGGGTCACCGGCGCTGCCTTCCTTGTCGATCTTCCCGATCTCGGCGGTGCTGATCGGTTGCGCGCCGAGGAACTGCGCGTACACAGCCTGATGGCGTTCGAAGGCGACTGAAGCGGTTGTTCCGCCTGAGGAACTTGCAGGAAGTCTTCTCGTTTTCAGCGGGTTACGGTTAAGCCGCCGTTCAAGCCCCAGGGCCGACGTTCGCGGTATTCACTTTATCCGTTCGGGAGAGCCGCAATGTCCTGGTCCCGTCTTCGTATTCCCCTTCTCGCACTTGCCGGTGCCATGGGCCTGTCCGCCTGCAGTACCGACGAATATGGCTATGGCGGGCTCTCGCTCGGCTATGGCGCCGCTTATGACGATTACGGCTATGGCTATGGCGGGGGCTACGGCGACCCCTGGTATGGCTGGTACGACAATTATTATTATCCGGGCACCGGCTATTACATCTACGATCGCCGGGGCGGACGGCACCAATGGAGCGACAATCACCGCCGCTACTGGGAAGGCCGGCGCGGCCGTTGGGGCGGACGTGACTGGAACGACAATCGCTGGTCGCGTTGGGACGGATATCGCCGCCCTCAACGCTCGGACCGTCGCGAATGGCGCGAGGATCGGCGCGAATGGCGTGAGGATCGCGGAGAATTGCGGGAAAATGCCCGCAATTATCGCCAGGATCGCCGCCAGGACAGGCGTGCCTTTCGCACCGACCGCCAAGCCGATCGCGGCGCATTGCAGCGTGGCGAAGTAACTCGGCAGCAGTTCCGCCAGGAGCGACGACAGGACAGGCAGCAATTCCGTCAGGAGCGGCGCCAGGACGGCCGCTCGTTCCGCCAGCAGAACCGGCGAGACCGGCGGGACTGATCAGACCGGACGGCGGCGCATCAGCACGATCGACGTGAAGGTGAGAACCGGCACGCCGTCCTGGTTGGTGACGGTCGTCGCCGATCGGATCGAGCCGATCTCGGGCTTGCTGCGCGACGGCCGCACCTCGACGATCTTCGAGGAGACGTGCAACGTGTCGCCGGGATAGACGGGCTTCAGCCAGCGCAGCTCGTCGATGCCGGGCGAGCCGAGCCCGGCTTGCTCGGTCTCGACGACCTTGCGGGCGATCACGCCCATCACCATCGCACAGCTGTGCCAGCCGCTCGCCGCCAGTCGGCCGAAATGGGTCTTGGCCGCAGCCTCGTCGGAGAGGTGGAAGGGCTGGGGATCGTATCTCCGCGCGAACTCGATGACTTCGTCGCGGTCGACTTCGCAGCTGCCGAAATAGGTTTCGGTGCCGACCTCCAGATCGTCGAGATAGATCATCGTGCCCCCTCAGATCAGACGTTGAAGCGGAACAGCATCACGTCGCCGTCCTGGACGGCATATTCCTTGCCCTCCGAGCGCAGCTTGCCGGCTTCGCGGGCGCCCGCTTCGCCGTTGAACTGGACGAAATCGGAATAAGCGATGGTTTCCGCGCGGATGAAGCCGCGCTCGAAATCCGTGTGGATGACCCCGGCGGCCTGCGGTGCCTTCGAGCCCTTTTCCACGGTCCATGCGCGCGCTTCCTTGGGACCGGCGGTGAAGAAGGTGATGAGGTGGAGCAGATCGTATCCGGCGCGGATCACGCGCGACAGGCCGGTTTCCTCGAGCCCGAGATCGGACAGGAACTCGCCGCGATCCTCCGGCGCCATGGTAACGATCTCGGCCTCGATCGCGGCGGAGACGATCACCGCGGCGGCGCCCTCCGCCTTGGCCTTCTCGAATACGCGGGTACTGTGGGCGTTGCCGCTGACCGCATCGCCTTCGTCGACATTGCAGACGTAGAGGACCGGCTTGGCGGTGAGCAATTGCGCACGCTCGAGCGCCAGTTTCTCCTCGGCATCCTTGGGCTCGGTCAGACGCGCCGGCTTGGACTGGCGGAGCAACTCCAGCGCCTGACCGAGGACCGAGGCCTGGACCTTGGACTCCTTGTCGCCCTGCTGGGCCTTCTTGACGAGGTTCGGCACTCTCTTTTCGAGGCTCTCCAGATCCGACAGCATCAACTCGGTCTCCACCGTGTCGGCGTCGGCGATCGGATCGACGCGGCCTTCGACGTGAGTGACGTCGCCGCCCTCGAAGCAGCGAAGCACATGCACGATCGCGTCCACCTCGCGGATGTTGCCGAGGAACTGGTTGCCGAGGCCTTCGCCCTTCGAGGCGCCGCGGACGAGCCCGGCAATGTCGACGAATTCGAGTTGGGTCTCGATGATGCTCGCCGATTTGGCGACCCGGGCGATTTCCTGCAGCCGCGGATCAGGAACCGCGACCCGTCCGACATTCGGCTCGATCGTGCAGAAAGGGTAATTCGCCGCCTGCGCCGCGGCCGTCTCGGTGAGCGCATTGAACAGAGTCGATTTGCCGACATTGGGCAGGCCGACGATCCCGCAACGAAAACCCATCACTAACCTCTTGAAGTCATCTTTGCCGGCTCCCTAGCCGCTCTTCGGTTCGGATACCAGCAAGGCGCCGGTGTCTTGTCAAAGAGCCGCCCGCAGGTGAGGCTGGGGCAAAGGTGGGATGGAGACGACGGGTGGGATGGAGGACAGGGTGGGCGCTGCTCGTAGCGCTGGTTGCGATCATTGTCGTGGCTGAGCCGGCCACCGCCGCCTCCGAGGACCCGTTGCGGGCCCGCGCCGAGGATGTCGTGCGGTTCCTGAACGGCGAGGCGCCCGCCGAAGAGGTCTTCAACGCGGCGTTCCTGCGCGAAATCCCGGCGGCGCAGATCGGCGCGCTCGCCTCCCAGATCCGACACTCCGGCGGGCGAGCGCTTCGCGTGTCCGCGGTTGCCGCGGCAGCGGATCATAGCGGCGTCGTCACCGTGGAACTGGAACGCTCCATTCTACAACTGCGTCTCGGGATCGATGCCGCGCATCCGAACAGGATTGCCGGTCTGCTGGTCGAAGCCAATGCGCCACGCAGCGACAGCATGGCGGCGGTGCTCGCTGACATCCGAGCATTGCCCGGCACGGTCTCGTTCGCAGTCGCGCGGCTGGGGGAGGGAGCGCCAGCGCTGCTTTCCGCCCACGAACCCGATCGGCCGCTGGCGATCGGATCGGCGTTCAAATTGTTCATACTCGCCGAGCTTGCACGTGGCGCGAAAGCGGGGGAACGGCGCTGGAGCGACGTCGTCCCGTTCGACCGTCGCTCCCTTGGCTCCGGCATCCTGCAGGATTGGCCACAGGGATCGCCGATGACGCTGCACAGCCTTGCGGCGCTGATGATCTCGCGCAGCGACAACAGTGCCAGCGACGTTCTGCTCCACCGGCTCGGGCGCGAGCGGGTCGAGGCCGTGCTGCCGATGCTCGGGCTCGCAGCGCCGGGTCGCAATAGGCCCTTCCTGTCGACCCACGAGGCTTTCGCGCTGAAATATGGAGCCGACCGATCGCTGTTGCTGGCTTATGTCGCGGCCGATGAGGCAGGCCGACGGGCATTGCTTCCGCGCCTGGCAGCGACTCCGCTGGCGACGCTCGATCCGATGCGCACGGGCGGGAGCCCGACCGGTATCGGCAGCGCCGAATGGTTCGCCTCGTCCGCGGATCTGGTTCGCACCATGGACTGGCTCCGTCGCCAGGGCGGCGACGAGGCTCTGCGGATCCTCGCCATCGCGCCGGGCGCCGACACCGCCACGGCGCGGCGCTTTCCGTATTTCGGCTACAAGGGGGGATCGGAACCGGGCGTGGTCAACATGACATTCCTCGCCAAACGCCGGGACAATGGCTGGATCGTCGCCACCGCCAGCTGGAACAACGAGGCCGCCGCGGTCTCGACCGAGCGCCTCGGCGCGCTGATGACGCGGGCACTGAACCTGTCCGCGGAGGGATCTTGAACTCAAGCGGCGCAAATGTCGGAGAGTCAAAGCTTCGGGAAGCACGAGAACGTACGAGCAGCGAAAGCGCTTGTTCTCGGCTCCTCCCTGAACGATGGAATGAGCGCATAGCCGATGCGCAAGGCCCGATGCGATAGCACGCGGCATATGTCACGTTTCCGGGGCGCTTGAACGGTCGTTGAATATTGCGGGACCCAACCGCGTGATGGACCGTTGGTCCGGCCAGTCGCCGCTTGAATGTGGTCAAGACACAAGAATGAGAGGAAAATTCATGCGTATTCTAGCTCTGTCAGTCCTGGCGCTTGCCACGTCCGCTTGCGGCGGCAGCGATACCGGGGCAAACGACGCCAACGCCATGGCGAGCGACAATCTGATGGTCGATCAGAACATGATGATGGACCAGAACATGATGATGGACGCGAACGGCTCGATGGACTCGATGGGCAACATGGAGGCCAATGCGACCGGCGTCGATGCCAACACGCAGAACCTGATGCAGCAGGATGCGACGACCAACGATCCCGATACCAATCTCGCAAACGGCATCTAGCCGGCAGCGCCGGTCACGACTGCACCGACGAACATGGAGGGAGCGTCCGCGCGAGCGCGGCGCTCCCAAATTGTGCCTCGGCTTCGGGGCCTTGGTCGCGACTGTGCCACGCGGTCGAGATCAGGGTCCTGTTCTCACAGGATTGGCGCCTCAGCTGTCCTGGAGCCGCAGGGCGACTTCGTTCATGAAGCGGGCGTCGTCGCCTTTGGCGAGCCATTCGGCTTCGGCGGCGATCGCGCCGAGCATGTCGGCCAGGCGATCAGTCTCGGCCTTTGCATAATTGCCGAGCACGTAGCCGGTGACTCGATCCTTGTGCCCTGGATGGCCGATGCCGATCCGCACCCTGCGAAAGCCATTGCCGACATGCGCGTCGGTGGAGCGCAGGCCGTTATGCCCGGCAGTACCGCCGCCGACCTTCACTTTGACCTTGAATGGTGCGAGATCGAGCTCGTCGTGGAAGATCGTGACGTCGCCGACGTCGCGCTTGAAGAAGTCCATCGCGGCACGCACGGCGCGGCCGCTGTCGTTCATGAAAGTCGATGGCTTGAGCAGCAGGATGCGGCTGCTCCCGATCCGTCCTTGCTGCGCCCAGCCCTGGAACGCCTTCTTCGGCGGATCGAAATTGTAGGTTTCGGCGATCGCGTCGATCGCCATGAAGCCGACATTGTGCCGGTGCATCGCATATTGCGCGCCCGGATTGCCGAGGCCGACCCAGATCTGCACGGGCTCGAAATCCCATGTTTCCGCCTCGGGGGCGTCCAAGGGTTGGCCCGGCACCTCCACCGCCTTGGGGGCGAGGAGAGCGCCGAGCCGTCTAAAGAGGGACAAACCCTTACGCGTCTTCGCCGGTGTCGCCGGACGCAGCCGCGGATTCGCCGGCCGCGGAGCCGGAGATGGTGGCAACGGTGAAGTCGCGATCGGTGATCGCAGCCTTGGTGCCCTTGGGCAGCGTGACCTGGCTGATGTGGATCGAATCGCCGATATCGTAGCCGGACAGATCGATGACGACCTCGTCGGGAATCTCGGCAGCGTCGCAGATCAGTTCGATCTCGTGGCGCACGGCGTTGAGAACGCCGCCGCGCTTCAGGCCGCGGCTTTCCTCTTCGCCGGTGAAGCGGATCGGAACCTCGACGGTGACCGTGCTGTGCTCACCGATGCGGAAGAAATCGACATGCAGCGGCCGGTCGGTGACCGGATGGAACTGGACGTCCTTGGGAAGGGTGCGGGTGGCCTCGCCACCGACGTCGATCATCACGACCGTATTCATGAAGTGGCCGTTCGACAGCGCCTTCACGAGGGCCTTTTCCTCGACGTGGATCTGGACGGGTTCCTTGTTCTGGCCGTAGATCACGGCCGGGACGCGGCCTTCGCGACGAACTGCCCGGGAGGCTCCCTTGCCTGCCCGTTCGCGCGTCTCGGCCGACAGCGTAAGCTGTTCGCTCATGTGCATGTCTCCAATTGGAAGTTCAAACGCCCGCGCTCACGCCTCCAGGGATGACCATGAACGGGGGAGGGGCGCCCTTAGCGGAGGAGGGCCCGAAAGGCAAGGCGCGCACGAAGGAACGGCGCCTGGAGCTTCATTGGATACGGACCGCCTGGATACCGCGTTCCTTCAACACCGTCTGCACGGAATCCTTGCCGGCGAGATGCCCGGCGCCGACGGCCACGAACACGGTGCCCGGCTGATCGAGCCGGGCGTCGAGCCATTCCGCCCAGCGCCGGTTGCGCGCGGAGAGCAAAGCCTCGCGAAGCTCCGGCGAAAGCTTCGCTTCCTCGTCGAACGAGGCCGCGATCCCGGCTTCGTCGCCGCGCGACCAGGCGTCGAGCATCTTCTGGAATTCCTTGCGGACGTCATCCGGCGCTTCGAGCACGCCCTCCAGGAAGGTGCGCTGCGCCTCCTCCGAAAGGGTGTCGAAATAGCCCAATTGCTGCTCGACGGTTTCGAGGCCGCGTACAGGCTTGCCGCTGGCCTTGACGTTCATGGACAGCGCGCGTTCGACGCCTTCCTCTCCGGAAATGCCGAGACGCTTGAAGGTCACGCCGGTCAGCGCCAGCGCCGCGGCCCAGGTTTCCAGCCGGTCGAGCACGGCCGACGGCATGCCGCTCTCGTTGATCATCGCTTGCAGCGCTGCGCGCTTTTCAGCCGGTACCCGCTCGATCAGCGGGGGCAGGCCGGGGCTGACGCCGAGCTTCATCATCGCCGCGCCAGCAGCCTGCTGGTCGCCGACGTCGGCGATCTCCATCACCAGCTCGCTCGACGCGGCGAGCGCCTGATCGAATGCCGCCGTCCGCCAGACATGATCCTTGGGCAGGAGATGAAAGGTGCCGAACAGATAGATATTGGTGTCCGCATCGGCGATGCGCCACATCGCAGGCCGATCGGTCTTGGCAACGGGAGCGTCGACATTGCCTTGAGAGGCGCAGCCGACCGTCAGGAAGGCTGCGGCAATGGCGGCGTGGATGGGCTTGGGCTTCGACATGATGGCTCCTCAATCGACTCTCTTGACGGGAAGCCCGCGCGCTTCCAGCATTTTCTGAACCGACGACGGACCGGCGAGATGGCCGGCGCCGACGGCGAGCAGCATCGTGCCGGGCTTCTCCAGCCGCTGCGCGAGCCACTCGGTCCAGGCGGCGTTGCGGCGACGAACGAGCGCGTCGAACAGAGCCGGCGGCAGGTCTTCGAGGCTGTCGGCGAGCGCCTCGGCCCGGCCCTGCGCCCAGATATCGTGATCCTCGCTGGCCTGTGGGGCCGGATCCGCGCCGGCCTCGTCGACCGACGACAGGAGCAATTCCAGCTGCGTCTCCTCGGGAAGGGCGTTGAGGCTCTTCAGCACGTCGACCGGATCCTCGATCTGACCGATCGGCTTCCCGGCCGCTTCGAAATCGGCTTCGAGCCGCTCCTCGACGCCGGGCGCGTCGTCCGGATCATCGACTCCATAGCCTTCGAGGATGCCGGCCATGCCGATCATCAACGCCGCGGCCCAGGTCCTGAGCCCGGCATAGGCCTCGATCGGCAGAGGCCCCGCTTCGATCACCTTCGCCAGCGCATCCCGTTTGTCCGCCGGCACCCGGTCGAGGATCGGGCGCGGCGTCTCGAGCGCGAACAGGCCGGGCGCCTCCGGTGGCACGTCGTCTTCGCCCTCCTGGTACGTTTCGAGGACAAGCTCGTCAGCCCTCTCGATCACCCGGTCGATCGCCGGCGAGCGCCAGCGAAATCCCGGCGGCAGGACATGGATGGTGCCCAGTATGTAGATCTTCGTATCCGCGTCTTCGAGCAGCCACAGAGCAGGGCGGGGTTCGTAATCCTGAACGACCGGAGAAGGCTGCGCCTCGGCCTGCGGGGAGCTCTGTGCGGAAATGGCCGGCTTCGCCGCCGGTTCGATCGCCTGCACCGGGGCCGGCGAGATCATAAGCAAGGATGCACACCAGATAATTGGCAGCTTCCACTTTGATCTCAACGACATGGTGTTCATCTCACGCACTCGGTCCAAGCCGACGCGATCTCTGGAGCCTCGGCGTTCCTGGGTCAATCGCAAGTGCTTCCCTTGACCGGTCGCAGGCCATGCGCCAAGGCGGATCAACATTCTTTGTTGCAGGTGCGAAGCAGATCGACGTGGACAAGCCGCCCAGCTTCCAGACTCTCATCCTCACGCTCCATGATTATTGGAGCCGCCAGGGATGCCTCATCCTTCAGCCCTATGATCTCCAGATGGGCGCCGGCACCTTCCACCCTGCGACTGCCTTGCGGGCACTGGGGCCTAATCCGTGGAAGGCGGCCTATGTCCAGCCGTGCCGCCGTCCGACCGACGGGCGCTACGGCGAGAATCCGAACCGGCTCCAGCATTATTACCAATATCAGGTGATCCTGAAGCCGAGCCCGCCCGATCTCCAGGCATTGTATCTGGGTTCGCTCAGCGCGATCGGCATCGACACCACCAGGCATGACATCCGCTTCGTCGAGGACGATTGGGAGAGCCCGACGCTCGGTGCCTGGGGTCTCGGTTGGGAAGTGTGGTGCGACGGCATGGAGGTGACCCAATTCACCTATTTCCAGCAGGTCGGCGGCTATGATTGCAAGCCGGTCGCGGGCGAGCTGACCTATGGGCTAGAGCGGTTGGCGATGTACATCCAGGGCGTCGACAACGTCTACGATCTCGCCTTCAACGATGAGGGCGTGACCTATGGCGACGTCTTCCTGGAGAATGAACGCCAGTTCAGCGCCTATAATTTCGAAGTCGCGAACACCGAGACCCTGTTCCGCTGGTTCAAGGATGCGGCCGAGGAAAGCGCCCGCTGCATCGAGGCCAAGCTGCCGCTTCCGGCCTATGACGAAGCGATCAAGGCAAGCCACATCTTCAACACGCTCCAGGCCCGCGGCGTGATCTCCGTCGCCGAGCGCCAGGCCTATATCGGCCGTGTCCGCGAGCTTGCGAAGGGCGCGTGTCAGGCCTGGATGGAAAAGAACGGATGGGCCGCCTGATGGCCGATTTCCTGCTCGAACTCCTCTCCGAGGAGATACCGGCCCGGATGCAGGCCAAGGCCTCGGCCGACCTTGCACGGCTGTTCGCGGAGCAGATCGCCGCTGCAGGCCTCAAGGCCGAAGCGATCGAAACCTATGCGACGCCGCGCCGCCTGGCGCTGATCGCCCGCAACCTCCCCGCCGAGACCGAAGCGGTGCAGGAGGAGCTAAAGGGGCCGCGGACCAGCGCGCCACCGCAGGCGCTGGAAGGCTTCCTTCGCAAAACCGGGCTTTCGCGCGAGCAGCTCGTCGATCGCGATGGGGTGTTGTTCGCGGTGATCGACAGGCCGGGCCGCGCCACCACAACGGTGCTCGCCGAAGCGATACCGGCGATCGTCCGTGCTTTCCCGTGGCCCAAGTCGATGCGCTGGGGCGCCGCCTCGTCCTCGACCGAGAGCCTGCGCTGGGTGCGTCCGCTGCAGGGCATCGTCGCCTTGTTCGGCGACGACATCGTCGGGTTCGAGATTGCCGGGGTGAATTCGGGCGCGGCCACGGTCGGTCACCGCTTTCACCATCCCGGCATCATCACGATCGGCAGCGCCAACGATTATGTCGAGAAATTGCGCGCCTGCCATGTCATCGTCGATGCCGCCGAGCGTCAGCGGCTCATCGCCGAGGGTGCCCGTGCCGCAGCCGCGGCGGACGGACTGACCCTGGTCGAGGACGACGGGCTGCTCGCGGAGAATGCCGGCCTCACCGAATGGCCGATGCCGTTGCTCGGGCGCTTCGACCCGGCCTTCCTGCAGGTGCCGCGCGAGGTGATCCAGCTCACCATGCGCACCAACCAGAAGTATTTCGCCTGCGTGGACGCGAACGGGCAGCTTGCCCCGAACTTCGTCTGCACGGCCAATATCGAGGCGTCGGACGGCGGTGTGTCGATCATCGAGGGAAACCAGAAGGTGCTCGCCGCCCGCTTGTCGGACGCGAAATTCTTCTGGGAGCAGGACCTCAGGACGCCGCTCGAAAGCTTCCTGCCCAAGCTTCAGGACATGCTTTTCTACGAAGGCATGGGCAGCCTGCGCGAGAAAGCGGACCGGATCGGCGCGCTCGCCGCGGAGATTTGCCGCACCTGGTTCCCGGAGCGCGATCCGGAAACCGCGCGGCGGGCCGGGCTGCTCGCCAAGGCGGATCTCGCGACCGCCATGGTCGGCGAGTTTCCGGAGCTTCAGGGCGTCATGGGCGGCTATTATGCCGAGAAGAATGGCGAGAAGCCCGGCACCGTTTCTGCGCTGAAGCAGCAATATGTGCCAGCGGTCGAAGGCTGCATTCCGACCTGCGTGGCGCTCGCCGACAGGATCGATACGCTCACCGCCTTCTTCGCGCGCGGCATCCGCCCGACCGGGTCCAAGGATCCGTTCGCGCTGCGGCGGGCGGCGCTGTCGATCATCCAGACGATCCTCACCAACGGCATTCGGCTGAGCCTGCGCCAGGCGCTCGGAATGGCCGAGGCGCAGGCCGATCTCGACGAGCTGATGGCGTTCTTCGCCGATCGGCTGAAGGTGCAGCAGCGCGAGGCGGGCGTGCGGCACGATCTGATCGATGCGGTGTTCGCGCTGGGCGGGGAGGACGATCTCGTCCGCTTGCTGGCGCGCGTTCAGGCGCTGCAATCGTTCGTCGAAACCCGCGAGGGCAACGACCTTCTCGCCGGCTACAAGCGCGCGGCCAACATCCTCAAGAAGGAAGGCTGGGGCGCCGCGTCGCGGGCGATGGCCGGGATCGAGAATGAATCGATCCCACAAACGGGCGAGGAGGATCCGCTGGTCCTCGTCGACGATCCGCAGCTTGCCGATGCGGTGGCCGCCTTCAACCAGCGCCACCCGATCGCCTACACGCCCGAGCCCGAGGAAGCCGCTCTGATCGATGCCCTCGACGCGGCGGCGCCGCAGGCGCAGGCGGCGGTGGAGGCCGAGGATTTCGAAGGCGCGATGGCCGCGCTCGCCACTCTGCGCGCGCCGGTCGACGCCTTTTTCGACAAGGTCACGGTCAATGATCCGGATCCGCTGAAGCGTGAGGCGCGTCTGGATCTGCTCGCGCGGATGCGCGACGCTGTGCACCAGGTTGCCGATTTCTCGAAAATCGAGGGCTGACGAGAGCCGAGCAGCGCCTTTCGAGAACGGTTCATGATCCCGCATCTTTGTTGAAGGGTGCGGACAGACAAGGAAGGCTGGGAATGACGCAGTACGTGTACCGTTTCGGGGGAGGCGTTTCCGACGGCGGCAAGGGCGACAAGAACCTGCTTGGCGGCAAAGGCTCGAACCTCGCCGAGATGGCTTCGATCGGATTGCCGGTTCCGCCGGGCTTCACCATCTCGACGGCCATGTGCTCGCGTTATTATGCGGAGGGCGAGCGCTTTCCCGACAGCCTTCGCGAGGAGGTGGCGAACGGCCTCGCCCATATCGAGGGCATCACCGGCAAGCGATTCGGCGACGTTTCGGATCCGTTGCTCGTCTCCGTCCGCTCGGGCGCACGCGTGTCGATGCCTGGAATGATGGACACGGTGCTCAATCTCGGCCTCAACGACGAAACCGTCGAGGGTCTTGCCACCATAGCCGGCGATCCGCGCTTCGCCTGGGACAGCTATCGCCGCTTCATCCAGATGTATTCCGATGTCGTCCTCGGTCTCGATCACGGGCGTTTCGAGGAAGCGCTGGAGATCGCCAAGGAAGATCGCGGCGTTCATCTCGACACCGACCTGGGCGCCGACGACTGGCGCCGCCTGACGGTCCGCTACAAGGAACTGGTCGAGGAGGAGCTCGGCCGCCCATTCCCGCAGGACGTCCACGAACAATTGTGGGGCGCCGTCGGCGCCGTGTTCGGTTCGTGGCAATCCGAGCGCGCCAAGGTCTACCGCCGGCTCAATGCGATTCCCGCCGACTGGGGCACCGCCGTCAACGTCCAGGCGATGGTGTTTGGCAACATGGGCGAGACGTCCGCAACCGGCGTGGCCTTCACCCGCAACCCTGCGACCGGCGAGCGCGCTTATTACGGCGAATATCTGATCAACGCGCAGGGCGAGGATGTCGTCGCCGGCATCCGCACGCCGCAATATCTGACCAGGATCGCGCGCGAGACCGCCGGAGCGCGGGCGGCATCGATGGAGGAATCGATGCCTGAGGTCTATGCCGAGCTCGCCCGGGTCTTCGATCTGCTCGAAGGCCATTACCGCGACATGCAGGACATCGAGTTCACGGTCGAACGGGGCAAATTGTTCATGCTCCAAACCCGATCGGGCAAACGCACGGCCCGCGCCGCGTTGCGGATCGCGGTCGAGATGGCGAGCGAGGGGCTGATCTCGGAGGAAGAGGCGGTGCTGCGGATCGATCCGTCCGCGCTCGATCAGCTGCTCCATCCCACGCTCGATCCCGCGGCCGAGCGCAATGTCATCGCCAAGGGGCTGCCTGCCTCGCCGGGCGCAGCGTCGGGCGCAGCCGTGTTCGACGCGGACACTGCCGAGAAGCGCGCGACGTTGGGCGAGAAGGTCATCCTGGTCAGGACCGAAACATCGCCCGAGGACATCCACGGAATGCACGCGGCGCAGGGCATCCTCACCGCGCGCGGCGGGATGACCAGCCACGCGGCGGTGGTCGCCCGAGGCATGGGCCGGCCGTGCGTCAGCGGCGCCGGATCGGTGTTCATCGATCTCGGCCAACGGCTGCTGCGGGTGGGCGGCGTCGAAGTCCGCGAAGGCGAGACGATCACGATCGATGGTACGAGCGGCGAGGTGATGCTCGGCGAGGTCGCGACGGTCCAGCCCGAGCTGGTCGGCGATTTCGGCACCCTGATGGTCTGGGCCGACAAGGTCCGGCGGCTTCGTGTCCGGACCAATGCGGAAACGCCGGCCGATTGCAGGACCGCGCGCGAATTCGGCGCCGAAGGTATCGGGCTCTGTCGTACCGAGCACATGTTCTTCGACGCCGGGCGCATCACCGCGGTGCGGCAGATGATCCTGGCCGAGGACGAAGGCGGACGCCGCGCCGCGCTGACCAAGCTGCTTCCCGAGCAACGCGGAGATTTCGAGGAAATCTTCCGGATCATGGCCGGCCTCCCGGTCACCATCCGGCTGCTCGATCCGCCGCTCCACGAATTCCTGCCGCACAGCGAGGCGGAGTTCGCCGACGTCGCGCAGGCGGCCGGGATCACGGTCGACGTGCTGCGGCGTCGGGTCGGAGAGCTGCACGAATTTAATCCGATGCTCGGCCATCGCGGCTGCCGGCTCGGCATCACCTATCCCGAAATCTACGAGATGCAGGCGCGGGCGATCTTCGAAGCGGCCGCGACCGTCGCCGCCGAATCCGGCGAAGCGCCGATCCCCGAGATCATGGTGCCGCTGGTCGGCACGAGGGCGGAGCTGCGCATCATCCGCGAGCTGATCGAGCGCACCGCCAAGGCGGTGTTCGACGAGCAGGGCAAGAGCGTCGACTACCGTGTCGGGACGATGATCGAGCTGCCGCGTGCGGCCCTGCTCGCCAACCAGATCGCCGAGGAAGCGCAGTTCTTCAGCTTCGGCACCAACGATCTCACCCAGACGACGCTGGGGGTCAGCCGTGACGATGCCGGCCGCTTCCTGACCACCTATGTCGAAAAGGGCATTTTCGAGCGCGACCCGTTCGTCAGCATCGACGAGGATGGGGTCGGCCAACTGATCTCGCTCGCGGCGGAGCGCGGCCGGACGGTCAAGCCCGATCTCAAGCTCGGGATCTGCGGGGAGCATGGCGGAGATCCGACCTCGATCGACTTCTGCGAGCGGACCGGCCTCGATTACGTCTCGGCCTCACCATACCGCGTTCCGATTGCCCGGCTGGCGGCGGCGCAGTCGGCACTGCGCCACAGGCAGGCGGCCGACGCGCTCGGGCTCTGATCCGAACCCGCGAGATTGGGGCTCCGCCAGCGGCGGTGCCTCGATCATTTTTTCGGTTTGTAATCCGGGAGGGCAGGCGGCGCGGCGAGGCTGCCGAGGCCGCCTTCCTCCACCTGCTCGATCCCGGTACGGACTTCCGAGACGGTGGTTCTCAGCGCGCGGGCCCGGGTGCCGAGATCCGCACTCCGCTTGGCGAGCCCCTGCGCGGACGAACGCGTCGCACCGAGTCGTTCATCGAGGCTGCGCAACGTCGCACGCGCCTCCGCGGAGGCTTGCCGAAGCTGGCGGAGAGATGCGGAGCCTTGTGCGCTCAGCTTCTGATCCATGGCATCGGCGCGTTTGGCGTAATCGGCGGCCATGGTCGTGGTGTCGCGCAAGGTGGCGCGAGAGGCAGCAATCTGACCGTCGATCGTTGCGGATTGCTGCGCCAGCGCGGCGGTGCTCTTCGCGGTCGCATCGAGCCGCGCCGAGATCTCGCGTTGGCCCTGCGCTGACGTGAGCTCCAGCAACATGTCCGTGCCCCGGGAGATTCGCTCCACCAACGGGCCAGGATCGCTGACGATCTCGCCAAGTCCGGCATTCTTCGCCGGTATCACGCCAATGCCATCGTTGTTGAGCGCAATCGGCCGGCCCATGCCGCGCGGCGCATCAAGGCTGATCAGAGCGGCGCCGAAGATCAGATCGCCATTCAGCGCGGCGGTCGTCCCTTCGACGATCGGCAGTTCCTTGTCCGTGATCGCGATCCGCACTCGAACGAGATCCGGCTTGCCGGGTTCGAGATCGATCGACTGAACCCGACCGACCGGAATCCCCGCAAAGGTGACCGAAGACCCTTCGAGCAGCCCGGAGACGGACTGATCGAACAAGATGTCATATTGCCGGCCCTTGCGCGGGTCGTCGGGCGTGATCCACATGATGAAGCCGACCAGCGCTACGAACACGCTGGCGACGACCACCGAGACCAGAAAGATGTGAGATCGGGTTTCCAAGTGTCTCTCGCCGCTACCGGAGCGGCAGGCCTAACATCAGGCCCGACAGCAGGCTAGTGGGCCAAGGGCGATCGTTGGCAGTGATGTCGATCGTCCGTCCTCAAAGCGGCCCCGGGCCATCGACGCGGCGCCGCGCCTCGTCGCGTGCCGCGGCGGTGCGGAGCGTGTCCATCTCGGTTTCTTGAACCCGCAGTCGCTTGTTCTCGGTCTCGAGCTCCTGGCGAAGGCGGGCCTCCTCGCGGTACCGGCGCTTCCACTTGCCGCCTGCCATCAGCGCCATGCCGACGACGAGCCCGAGCAGGAAGATCAGGATATAGAGAACCCATTCGTTATAGCTGACGGCGTTCACCGAAGGCTCCTCGTCTCAAGACAGCATCGGAAGCTTCAATGGGCGAGCGCGCCGGTTGTTCCGCATCCGTGCCGTTCTGCTCCTCGTGCAGGCCCGGCGGGGCCTGGAGGCGGGAACTCGAGCCACGGCTCGCCGCCTTACAGCAGCGAGTCGGAGATCGAGCAGGCCGCGGGGCCGAGGATGACGATGAACAGCACCGGCAGGATGAACAGGATCAGCGGCACGGTCATGATTGCAGGAAGCCGGGCGGCTTTCTCTTCCGCGCGCATCATCCGCTCGTTGCGGAACTCGGCCGAAAGCACGCGCAGGGCGCTGGCCAGCGGAGTGCCGTATTTCTCGGTCTGGATCATGGTCGTCACGACCCCGCGCACCGCCTCGAGATCGATTCGATTGGCGAGATTTTCGAAGGCGGAGCGACGATCGGTGAGGAAGCCGAGTTCGATCGAGGTCAAGGCGAACTCGTCGCCGAGCTCAGGATAGGCCTTGCCGAGCTCGCGGGCGACGCGATTGAATGCGGCATCGACGGTGAGGCCGGCCTCTGCGCAGATGACGAGCAGATCGAGAGCGTCCGGAAGCCCCTTGCGGACCGCATGCGAACGCTTGGTGACCTTGTTTTTCAGCCAGATGTCGGGAAATTTGTAGGCGAAGATGATGGTGCCGGCGACCATGCCGTAGCGCTTGAGCGGACCCCACTGGGGGAACCAGTCGAGAAGATAGACGCCGACGATGATCAGGGTGCCGAATACCACCGGCAGCACGAAACGCGCGAAGATGACGACGAAGGCGAGATCCTTGGAGCGGATACCGGCCTGCATCAGCTTCTTCTGGGCGAGCTTGATCTGCTCGTCCTGCAGCATCTTCAGCGAGCCGAGGAGACCGCGGACCTTGTCAGCCATCTCGTTGCGGTTGCTGATTGAGCGGCGGCGCTTGTTGGACGTGCCGACGATGCCCGCCTTGAGCTGCTCGCGGCGGGCATTGAGCGCCTTGACCCGCTTGGCCATCGGATCCTTGACGGTGGTCGCGGCGTAGATTGCGACGAGCACCGCGAATGTGGCGATGGCGGCGAGGAACGTCGCCACCGTCAGCACATCGATGCCCATCAATGTCGGACCGCTTGCTGCAGGTGCCATGTCGGTGACTGTCCTAGATCTCGAAATCGACCATCTTGGCCATGATGAACACACCGAGGCTCATCCAGATCAGCCCGCCGCAGCCGGCGATGATCAGACGTTCGTCGGTGAAGAATTTCTGCATGTAATTGCCGTTGATGAACCAGATCATCGCGAACACGATGAAGGGCAGGGAGCCGACGATCCAGGCCGAGGCCTTGGATTCGGACGACATCGCCTTGATCTTGAGCTTCATCGCGGCCCGCTTGCGCAGCACGTCGGAAAGGTTGCCGAGCGTTTCGGCCAGATTGCCGCCGGTCTCGCGCTGGATGGCAAGGGTGATGACGAAGAACTGGAATTCCGGCGTGCCGAGGCGGTCCGCAGTCTCCTGCAATGCCACGTCCATCGTCCGGCCGATCTTCATCTTGTCGGACACGGCTCGGAATTCCTCCGAGATCGGCCCTGGGACCTCGTCGCTGATCACACCCATCGTTTCGGTGATCGGAAGACCCGAGCGAAGCCCGCGCACCATCAGATCGATGGCGTCGGGGAATTTCGAGGTGAATTTCGCGATGCGGCGCTTGATCAGCTTGCCGACGACGAAATGCGGGAGGCCGATCCCGATGAAGAGCCCGACGAACAGGCCGAAATAGAAGGGCAGCCCCCACAGCGACAGCAGCACCGCCGTGGTGAGGAACAGCCCGCTCGACGCGACCAGATAATGGAGCAGGGACCAGCCGCGCCCGGTCTGATCGAGACGCTTGCGCAGCAGCGCCGGCTTCGGGATGATCTGCGAGGCCCACCCCTCCATCTTGGAGGCGTTGCGGTTCTGAAGGATACGGCGCATCTGCGCCTCGGCGGCGACCTCGGTCGACCGGCTGTGACGCTCGCGCACGCCTTGCAGCCTGCGCTGCGATGCCTTCGACCCGGACGGCCCGGAGAAGGCCATCGAGGCGAGCGCGAGCGTGCCGATGAGGCCGGCGATCAGGATGAACAATTGGATGCTCGGCGCCATCTTCTATCCTCGCCCGCTACGCGTCACGTCTCAGGCCTTGGCTTTGGTAAGCTTCGGCTTCTTGGCGAGCATCGTCTTGATGTTGAACTTTTCCAGCAGCGAGCCGCCCGATCCCGTCTTCGATGCACCTTTGACCGGCTGCGGCGCTTCGCTCGTCTCGACCGCTGCGAGGGTGAGGTTCAGGAGCGTGTTGAGCGGCTGGGCGATCTTCGCGCCGGTGGCGACCTTGGCGAAAGGCTGACCGAGCTTGGCAGCCTGGGCTGCGGCCTTCGGATCGAACGGGATAACGATATCCACCTTCCGCTCGATCGACTGCTCGAAATCCTTGCGGCTGATCTCCTGCAGGCCTTGAGGCACGCGATTGGCGACGACCACCACCTTGGCCTGCGGCGCGTTCGCCTTCAGCCAGCTGAGAATGCGGATCGCGTCGCGCGTCGCCGCGAGGGTGAATTCGACGACCACGATCACGGCATGGACATCGTGGACGAGGTGCGAATGCTGAACCAGCATCGACCGTGGAATGTCGAGGACGGTGCCCTCGAACGCGTTCCGGATCTCTTCCTGGAGTTGGTAATAGGCCGAGCCGTCGTTGAGCAGCGGCTGATTGAGCGGCGCTTCGGCCGACAACACGCACAATTTCTCGTTGGCGCGAACCATCGCGCGCTCGATGAACAGGCCGTCGATGCGGCTAGGATTCTCGATAGCGTCGGTGAGGCCGCGGCCGGGCTCGAGATCGAGCGCCAGCGCCCCGGTTCCGAAGTGGACGTCGAGATCGAGCAGGGCGGTCGAGCGCCCGGCCTTGTCGCCCATCAGCCATGCGACGGAGGTTGCGATCGTCGACGCTCCGACGCCGCCCCGCACGCCGATTACCGCCGCCATGACGTGCGGCTTGTCGGCGCTCGGCTCGTTGGCCCGCGGCCCGGACACGATCATCTGGGCGTTGACGAAGGCGTCACGCACCTGATCGGGCGTGAACGGCTTCAGCAGATAATCCTGGATGCCGGACGCGACGAGATCGCGGTAGAGGCGCACGTCGTTGACCTGGCCGGCGGCGATCACCACCGTTCCCGGTTCGCAGACTTCGGCCAGCGCGTTGATGTCGTTCAGGGGATCCCCCGATTCCGACAGATCGACGAACAGGATGGTCGGGCTGGCGGAGACCGAAAGAGTCTGGATCGCGTTGCGGAGTCCGCCCCGGTTCACCTTCTCGGGTGCCCAGCCATGTTCAACGGCGATCGGCCGAAGAGCTTCGGCGGTGGATTCGTCGCAAACGAAGGCTGCAAACGGGTCGCGCAGCGCGGCGGCGCGGCTGCCGTGGAATGGAGCGTTCATCAATTGCCACCCTTGCTGGACTCGGACTTGATCTCGCCCACCGAGGTCGGGATCTTATCGCGATAGACCTTGATCGCCTTGGACGTCGCAGCCGGGTCGCCGGTGCGGGCACCCTGCGCGCCGAGAACGAGATCGTTCGGGTCGGCGATCATCGCCGCGAGGTTCGAATTGATCGCGCAACCATAATTGGACGACAGCGAGCTTGGCCCGATCGGCTCCCAATTCGGGCAATTGGGCACGTAAGCCACGCTACGGCTGACGATCACTCGAACGCCGTCTGGGGCGACATCGCCCGGCGTGATCGGTGCACCATTGCTGAGCAGGATGCCATAATCGGCGGCAAGGCGCGCGATGTCGCGCCGCGTCGGGCCTGCGTCGCGCGGATCGTCGACCGAGACGCGATCCCCGTAGCCGAGATCGAGCGAGCGGAACCATCCGTTCAACCTTTGGCGCTCGGCGGGAGGAAGCCCGTCATAGGCACCCTGCAGATCGAAAACGTAGTCCGTGCGTTCCACGACAGGCTGATTTTCCGATTCGAGTCCGCGATTGCCCCGTCCGGGGGCAGGAAGGGCGTTCGCGGCGGTGCTCGCGAGAACAACCGCACCGAGCCCGGCCAGCATGAAGATGGATGTTACGCGATCCATGGAGAGATCCTTTCGGGCGATCAGAAGCTGAAGCCGGGCGCTGCAGACGCAGTCTGTGCGGGAGCGGTTCTTGCGGGTGCAGGCAGCACCGGAGCGGACGATGCGGCACCGATGGTTGGCCCGACGATCTTCGGCTCGGCCATTCGCGGCCGGGGCGTGGGCATCCCGGAGGCGCGACCCTGATCCTTGCCCAGCATCACGCGCTCGCCGGTCGTGGCGCTGCGGAAGCCATCGGTCGGCAGCGCGATCTGATTGGCGCTGACCGGCTTCACAAGATACGGCGTTACGACGATGACCAGCTCGGTTTCGCTCTTCTTGAAGCCGTTCGAGCGGAACAGCGCGCCGATCACCGGCAGGTTGCCCAGGAAGGGCGTCTTCTCGATCGTGTTGTTGCCCGAGGCGCTGAGCAGCCCGCCGATCATGAACGCCTGTCCGGAGCCCAACTCAACAGTGGTCTCGGCGCGGCGCACGGTGAGTGCGGGAATCTCGTAGCCGCTAAGCTTGATCGCGCCGGCCGACGAAAGCTCCGATACCTCCGGTCGGACGCGCATCGAGATGCGGCCGCCCTCGAGGACAAACGGCGTGAAGGCAAGACTGACACCAAATTGCTTGAACTCGATGGAGGTGCCGTTCAGACCATTCGAGATGGCGATCGGAAACTCACCGCCGGCGAGGAAACTTGCGGTCTCGCCCGAAAGGGCGGAAAGGGTGGGTTCGGCAAGGGTGGTGACCAGCCCGCTATTCTCGGTAAGGTCGAGAGCGCCGGCGACGTCCATGCCAAGAAGGCGGCCGACCAACCCAAAGGTGGTCGTGCCCGGGGACATGTCGAATTCGAAGACGCCGTCATCGTTCCATTCCCCGACACCATCTCCGCGTCCAAACGCGCCAGCCGTTTTGCCACTGTTCAGGTCACGACTGGTGAAGTTGACGCCGATGTTGCGCAGCATCGTGCGGCTGACTTCAGCGATCTTGACCTTGAGCATCACCTGCTGCGGCGTTGCGGTCTTGAGCCGGCTGATCACTTTCGTGGCTTCGCCGACATAGGCTTGGACGAGGCGGCTCGCTTCCTCGACGTCGGCCGGGGTGGCGACGGTTCCGGTGAGCAGCACCATGCCGTTGACCGGCTGCGCACTGATCTGCGCGTCCGGCATCGCGGTGCTGAGGAATTCGTCGAGCGAACCGATGTTGGTCCCGACCCGAACGTTGGCCGACCAGATCGTGCGACCGGCCTTGTCCGTCGCGAACACCGTGGTCTCGCCGGCAGACTTGCCGAACACGTAGATCTGGTTTGCGGAGCGGACCTGGACGTCCGCGATCGAATCGTTGGCGACGAACAGATCGGTCATGGTTCCGTTGAGCCGGACCATGCGCCCGGTGCCGACGGAAATCGCGACGTCGTTGGTCGGGCGAACGGCCGACGGCTGGGCCGCGGCGGGTGCAGCGCCCACGGCAAGCGTGGCGCACGCGAGCACGGCGGCGATCGCGGTGCCGAAGCGGACGCGCGGAAGGAGAATGCGCTTGGTCATCTTACTTGGCTCCGAGCGGAACGATGGTGACGTTGTTGCCGCGCGCGACCCGGACCACCGGCCCGACGGGCTTGGGCGGACCCGCGGCGGCGATGATCGGAGCAGCGGGCGCTGCGCCGTCGCTGCTCGGGGCGGTGCGCGCCGGAACGGAGCTGCGCTGGAAGCGGGAGACATCGGCGCCGACGGTGACGCTGGGATTCGAATCGATCGGCTTGTTGGCGATTTCGATCAGCATGCGCTTTTCGGCGTTCGGATCGGCATTCTCCGGCACCGTGACCTCGCCGGAGGCAATGGCGCGCTCCAGCTCCGCCGACGTGTCGGCGATGGCGCGCAGCGACAGCGACAAGGTGCCGATTGTCTGCATGACCGCGATCTTTTCGGCGATCTTGGGAGTCGCTTCGAGGGTCACCAGCGAGAAATTCTGGACGACCGGCTTGCCGTCTTCGCCCTGGGCACTCATCCTCTGATCGGTGGCGAGCACGCGAACATTGCGCACCACGGTTTCGGACGCCTTGAGCGGCGGGCCGTCGCCGGTGACTTCCTGGGTCAGCACGATGTCGACCCGGTCGCCGGGGAAGATGAAGCCGGCGACGCTGCTAGTGGCGGACACGGCGACGGTCACCGCGCGCATCCCGGGCCCGAGAGCGGCGGCAAGATAGCCGCGCTCGCCAGGCTTGATCAGCGCGCCGGTGGTGACCGGCTGCCCCGCAGTGATCTCGCTGCGGACGACGGTGCCGATCAGATCCTGCGGGCTTGTTCCAGCATTGCCGCCCTTGATGTAATAAGCGGGCTGAACAAGGCCTTCCGGCCACGCTTGATAGCGCAGCGATTCGGCGTCGATGATCGTTCCGACGGGAAGCGAGCGCGTCGCGACCAGGACTTCAGGTCCGGCCGGAACCACGGGTGTCGCGGAGGCCTCGGGCGCGCCGGCGCCGTTGAACATGTTCCTGGCCGTGACGGCGGTCACCGCGGCAACGATGAGTGCGCCGACCAGCAGCACGATCTTCTTAAAATCCATGACGGCACTCGCCTCCTGCCCGCTTTCGAAAAGCAAGCGTGATCATCAGACAAATTGGTTAAGGAAGCGTTCGCCGATCAGCCAAAGGCCTGCGAACGCTATGGCAATCCCATAGGGGATCTCGGGTTTGCCGACGGATTTGGAGAGGTGATGCGCCAACGCCATGACGAGGGTGAGCACCCCTCCGGCAAGTGACATGATCGCCACAAGGTAGAGGGTCGCACCCCAGGGCAGCCACAAAGCGAGGGCGCCGAGCAGCTTGACGTCGCCGCCGCCCATCCAGCCGAAGCGGAACGGGACGCAGAACACCATCAGGGTCAGCGAAGCGACCGCGACCTGCAGCGCCGCGTCCGGCCAGAGCAGAAGGCCGTTCGCCCACCAGAACGGAAGTGCGAGCAGGGCGATCGCCCCGTTCAATTCGTTGGGGATGATCCGGTTGCGCCAGTCGCCGACGGCCGCGGCGATCAAGCCCGCGGTCAGCAATCCGATCAGAAACCAGGAAATATCGTCCTTCATGGTGAACAGCTACTAGACGGGCTTGCTTACAAAACCGTAACCGCGGACCTATGGAGGATCAGGTGATCGATCGCCGCGCGCTTCCCCACGATGCGCAGCTTGGCGAATGGCTGGCGCCCGACGGATGGCGGTACCGTCGCCTCGAGTGGCCTGGCGATGGGCGGGGCAGCCTGCTGTTCGCCGGCGGCCGCGGCGACTTCATCGAGAAGTATCTCGAGGCACAGCACCATTGGCACGATGCCGGGTGGACCGTCACCGCGTTCGATTGGCGGAGCCAGGGCGGCTCACGCGGTGACATTGTCGGCGGACACCTGGAGAGCATGGATCCTCTGGTCGACGACCTTGCCGCCTTGATCGAAGACTGGAAGGCGCGTCATCCGGCGCCGCATGTGGTCATCGCACATTCGATGGGCGGCCACGTTCTCGCGCGAACGCTTGCGGAGCGCCGACCGCAGATCGACGCCGCGGTTCTCGTCGCGCCGATGATGCTGGTCAACAGCGAACCGCTACCGCCCTGGGCGGCGTGGTGGACGGCGAGCCTGTTCACCCTGGCCGGATTCGGCCGCGTGCCGATCTGGCGCTCCCCGACCGCTTCCGAGGGCGCGGGCGCGCGCCGCCGTTCCTATCTCACGAGTTCGCCCGAGCGATTCGAAGACGAATTGTGGTGGTGGGAGCGCCAGCCCGGCTACAAGCTCGGACCGCCGAGTTGGGGATGGCTGCTGGCGGCGATGCGCTCCTGCGCCGTGCTGACGCCCAAGGCGCTCGGCGGCATCACCACGCCGTGCCTCTTCCTCGCAACCGAGCGCGACCGCCTCGTCAGCGCTTCGGCGATCCGCCGCGCGGCGGAGGTCATTCCGGCGGCCGAGCTGTTGATGCTCAACGATTCAGGCCATGAAATCCTGCGCGAGGCCGATCCGGTGCGGCTCAGGGCGCTTAACGCGATCGATGCCTTCTTCGCGAGGCATGCCGCACGGTGAGCCGCCGCTGCGATATCCTGATCGTCGGCGCCGGCATGGCTGGTGCCAGCCTTGCCGCCGAAATCGCCGGCGCCGCATCGGTGATCGTCATCGAGGCGGAGGAAAGTCCGGGCTATCACGCGACCGGACGTTCGGCGGCATTCTGGTCCGAAACCTATGGCGGGCCTCTTGTCCAGCCCCTCACCACCGCCTCCGGATCCTTTCTGCGCGCCGGAGGCTTTCTGGGCGATCGCGGCGGCCTTCATATCGCCGGGGCGGAGGGGGCCGACACGCTCGGATCGATGGCGCGGAGCTTCGATGGCGCGGTCGCGCTGGAGCCGCTCGGGCGCCGCGACATGGCCGCTCGCATCCCACGCCTGAAGGCCGGCTGGGATCGAGCCCTCCTCGAGCCGACCTGCGCAGACATCGATGTCGCGGCACTTCACGCTCATTATCTGAAGTCCGCCGGCGCGGCGGGCGTGCAATTCGTCACAGCCGCCCGTCTGGAAGCGGCCGTTCGAGAGGATGGCGGCTGGACCTTGGAGACCAGTGCCGGGGCGTTCGCCGCCGATATTCTGGTCGATGCGGCGGGTGCCTGGGCGGACGATGTCGCCCGCCTTGCCGGCCTGCCGCCGCTCGGTATCCAGCCCTACCGCCGGACCATGGTCCAGCTCCGCGTGGACCCGCCCGCACCGGCCGAATTGCCGTTGGTCATCGATGCGCTCGGACGTTTCTACTTCAAGCCGGAAGCGGGCGGCAGGATCTGGCTGAGCCCGCATGACGAGATCCCCTGTCCTCCGTGCGACGCCGCGGCGGAGGAGATCGACGTCGCGACGGCGATCGCGCGATTGCAGACCGTGGTCGATTGGCGGATCGAGCGGGTCGAGCACAAATGGGCCGGGCTCCGCAGCTTCGCGCCCGACCGGGTGCCCGTCTACGGCTTCGCGCCCGGCCGCGGCGATTTCTTCTGGTTCGCCGGGCAGGGCGGGTTCGGTATCCAGACTGCGCCGGCCGCGGCGAAGCTCGGCGCATCGTTGCTGCTCAATCGCTCTCCCGATCCGATGATCGAAGACATCGATCCGCACCCCTACCGGCCTGATCGTCTGGTCGGTTGATCTCTTGGGCGGGAGTTTGAATGTCCATTGCGCTGCCACGCCGGAACTTCCTCGCCGCCGCGGCGGCAACCGCACTCGTCCCACCGGCGATAGCGGCTTTGCCGAAGGATCGCGGACCGGCGGTGATCAATGCGCTGGGCGGTCTCTTCGACCCGAACCAGCCGGCCGAGGACGAAAGCGGGGCAGAGGTCGCCGGAACCCCTCGCACCCCGATCGAGCGCCGTGTCATCGAGGATGCGCTGGCCTCCGGCACGATCGCGATCAACAACACGCTCGGCTACGTGGCCGGGCCGATGGATCCGTTCGAGTTCACGGTGTCGGAGATCGCGACCTGGGACTGGCGGATTCGACATCATTCGGACCGGCTTCTCAAGGTGTTGACCGCGGGCGACATCCTCCGGGCCCGGGCCGAAGGCAAACTGGGCATCATCTACGGTTTCCAAAACGCCCTGATGATGGGCGACAGGGTGGCGCGGGCCGACCTCTTCTCCGATCTCGGCGTCCGCGTGTTTCAGCTTACGTACAATGTGGCCAATCCGGTCGGCGACGGTGCGATGGCGCCGCAGAACCGGGGTCTCACGCCGTTCGGCCGGCAGCTCGTCGAGCGTCTCAACGCGAACCGGGTGATGGTCGATCTTTCGCATAGCGGCGAACGCACATGCCTTGATGCAGCCCGGCTCTCCAAAGCCCCGATCTCGATCAACCATACAGGCTGCCGGGCGCTCACCGACCTGCCGCGCAACAAGACCGACGAGGAGCTTCGGCTGGTCGCGTCGCGGGGCGGATTCGTGGGCATCTATTTCATGCCGTTCCTTAATCCGCGCAGCGTCGCCACGGCAGAGGATGTCGTGCGCCACATCGATCATGCCGTGAACGTCTGCGGCGAGGACCATGTCGGCATCGGCACGGACGGAGGGACCACGGCGATCGCCAACATGGTGCGCTATCGCACCCACATCAGGAAGCAGATCGCGGATCGCAAGGCGGCGGGCATCGGCGCGGCCGGCGAGAACCCTGATACTCTGCCCTTCGTCGAGGAGTTGCAGGGCCCCGATCAGTTCCGCACGCTGGCCGGTCTGCTGCGAGAGCGCGGCTATCGCGAGGGCAGGATCGAGAAGATCCTGAGCCTCAACTTCCTTCGCTATGCCCGCACTGTCTGGGGCGGCTGAGCCGAACATGCGTAGCGGCGCCGACGCACGCGCCTACGTTCGGCGCGTTGCAAACTGAACGGCCGCGGCGCAGGCGAGCTGGTCGGCGCGCTCGTTTTCGGGATGGCCGGCATGGCCCTTGACCCAGCGCCAATCGATTCTGTGCTCGCCGACGGCCTCGAGCAGCTCCTGCCAAAGCTCGGCGTTCTTGACCGGCTTCCTGTCGGCGGTCTTCCAGCCGTTGCGGCGCCAGCCGTGGATCCACTTGGTGATGCCGTCCCGCAGATAGACGCTGTCGGTGTACAGCGTGACCGAACAGGGCCGCTTCAATGCCTGCAACGCGCGGATCGCCGCCATCATCTCCATGCGGTTGTTGGTGGTGGCGGGCTCTCCGCCCGACATTTCCTTTTCGTGCGGCCCGGAGCGCACGATCGCACCCCACCCGCCGGGCCCCGGATTGCCCTTGCAGGCGCCGTCGGTGAAAATCTCGACTTCGGTCATCGTCTCGGTCATCGAACCAAGGTCAGGCGGCGGCTTCGAGGCCGCGCGGCAGCTTGAAGACCATCCGCTCGACGACGCCGTGGCCTTCGCTTTCGGTCAGCTCGAAATGGGCCGAGAGGAAATCGACGACTTCGCGCACCAGCGTTTCCGGCGCCGAGGCGCCGGCCGTCAGGCCGAGCGTGCGGACGCCTTCCAGCCAGGCGAGATCGATGTCGGGCGCGCGGGCGATCAGGCGCGAGGGTACGCCCTGGCGCTCGGCGACTTCGACCAGGCGCAGCGAGTTGGAGCTCTTGGTCGATCCGATCACCAGAACGAAATCGCAGGTCTGGGCGATGTCCTTCACCGCCGCCTGCCGGTTCGACGTGGCGTAGCAGATGTCCTCGCCGCGCGGGCCCTTGATTTCGGGAAAGCGGCGCTCAAGCACGCGGATCATCTCGGCCGTGTCGTCGACCGACAATGTCGTCTGAGTGAGGAAGGACAGGTTCGAAGGATCGGCGGGGGATACGCGCTCGGCATCTTCCGCCGTTTCGATCAGAGTCATGCGGCCTTCCGGGACCTGGCCGAAGGTGCCGATCACCTCCGGATGTCCGGCATGACCAATGAACAGGATGTGGCGGCCGCTTTCGACCAGGCGTTCGGCCTGGCGATGAACTTTCGAGACCAGCGGGCAGGTGGCATCGAGGAAATCGAGGCCGCGCTCGGCGGCCTTGGCGGGGACCGCCTTGGGTACGCCGTGCGCCGAAAAGACCACGGGCACGCCGTCCGGCACTTCGTCGAGCTCGGCGACGAAGATCGCACCCTGCGACTTCAGCGTGTCGACCACATACTTGTTGTGGACGATCTCGTGCCGCACATAGACCGGCGCGCCATAGCGTTCGAGCGCGAGCTCGACGATCCGGATCGCCCGGTCGACTCCGGCGCAGAAGCCGCGCGGCGCCGCGATGAGGATGTGGAGTGGGGGTTTCGAAGCCATATCGGGGCAGCCTCTATGCTGAAAGGGGCGCCGCGTCCACCAAACGCCGCCGGTGCGACGGGCAGGACGGCGCTTGTTCGTTGCTTGCCTCGGCGAAACCCGGTTTCTATGATCCGCTCGCCCGCCCCCGGGAAAATGAGGATCATTAGCCTGTGTTCAAGTCCAAAGCGGCGCTCGCCGCCGCCTTCCTCCCGCTGGCCCTCGTCGGCTGCTCGTCCGACGGTCAGCTGACCGCCACCGGCATCACCGTGACGCGTTCGGCCTGCCCGGCGGTGGCGATTCCTGCAGCGACCGGGGACATCACCTTGTTCAACCCGGAAAACAGCCGGGACGCGAGCGCGATCGACGTCGTCGCCCACATCACCAACGTCCGTTCGACCTGCGACGAAACCGGCGAGAACATCATCACCACGGTGAATTTCGAGATTCGTGGCCAGCGCCGCGACGCTGCCGGTGCGCGCGAAGTGGTGCTCCCGTATTTCGCTGCGGTCGTGCAGGGCGGCACCGCCGTTCTCACCAAGAGCATCAGCCGGGTCGGTCTTCGCTTCGAGGACGGGCAGACCAGGGCCAGCACGACGGGCACCGCAACCGGGCAGGTTGCGCGCGCGGCTGTCACCCTTCCGGACGAGGTGCGCCGTCAGATCACCCGCGAGCGCAAACCCGGCGACGCCGATGCCGCAGTGGATCCGCTCGCCGATCCGACCGTCCGCGACGCGGTGCGCAAGGCCAGCTTCGAAGTGCTGGTCGGCTTCCAACTCACCGACGCCCAGCTTTCGTATAACGCAACCCGCTGACCCGGGTCCATAAGCCACGTTGACAGCGGCCGGGTCAGCCTCCAAGGCGGCCCGGTCGCCGTCTTTTCAGCCGGTGCGCGTGCGGGAGAGAGCGGCGGGTTTCGGCCTGCCGCCGCCGAAGGAGCAACCACCCCGGAATCTCTCAGGCAAAAGGGACCGCACGGGCATAGACACTCTGGAAAGCGTCTGCTCCGGCGAAGGCCGAGGCAGACCACCGAAGGGGTAACCCGTTGCAGTCCGCGCGGGGAAAGCTCTCAGGTCCAGTGACAGAGGGGGATTGTTTGCAACCATCGTCCGGACCATCCGGATGGCGTTGCGGCGCCCTGGAGACTGGACAATGACCGACGCATCGGCCCCCGAAAAGACCCTGCCACTCGACGCATGGCACCGCGCTCGCGGCGCCCGAATGGTGCCGTTCGCCGGCTATGCAATGCCGATCCAATATGAGGGCATCATCGCCGAGCATCGCTGGACGCGCGAATCGGCGGGGCTGTTCGACGTCAGTCACATGGGCCAGCTGATCATTCGCGGCGCCGAGGCGGAGAAAGCGCTTGAAGCGCTGCTGCCGGCCGATCTCGCCATCCTGAAGGAAGGACGGCTGCGCTATTCGCTGCTGCTCACCGAGGAGGCCGGGATCATCGACGATCTCATGGTCACCCGGCGCGGCGATCATTTCTACATGGTCGTGAACGGTGCGACCAAGGACGGTGACATCGCCCATCTCGAGTCGAAGCTGCCGCACACGGTGGTCGTCGACCACATGAAGGAGCAGGCCCTGCTCGCGCTTCAAGGGCCGAAGGCGGCGGCAACGCTTGCACGGCTCGTGCCCGGCGTCGAGGCGCTCGGCTTCATGACCGGCGGCGCCTTCCAGATCGGGGGTGTCACCGCCTGGATCAGCCGATCGGGCTATACCGGCGAAGACGGGTTCGAAATCTCGGTTCCCGCCGCACAAGCCGTCGCCATCGCGGACCTGCTTGCAGAGCAGCCGGAGGTGAAGCCGATCGGCCTCGGCGCTCGCGATTCGCTCCGGCTCGAGGCCGGGCTGCCGCTCTACGGACACGATCTCGACACCGGCACGACCCCGGTCGAGGCCGATCTCGGATTCGCCATTTCCAAGCGCCGCCGCAGCGAGGGCGGCTTCGCCGGATGGCATCGCATTTCGGCCGAGCTCGACAACGGCCTGATCCGCCGGCGGGTCGGCCTGTTCGTCGAGGGACGGCAGCCGGTTCGCGAAGGCGCTGTCGTGATCGACGACGAGGGCAATGACGTCGGCAAGGTGACGAGCGGCGGCTTCTCGCCGATCCTCGAAGTGCCGATTGCGATGGCCTATGTGCCGGTCGCTTCGTCCGAGCCCGGCAGCGTCGTCCGCCTCGCCCAGCGCGGCAAGATTTTTCAGGCGAAGGTCGCTCCGATGCCCTTCGTTCCTCATCGCTATCATCGCAAGGGAGGCGGCCAATGACTGTTTATTACACCGACGAGCATGAATGGATCTCGGTCGAAGGCGACGGTGCCACCGTCGGGATCACCGATTTCGCGCAGGGCCAGCTCGGCGACATCGTCTTCGTCGAACTGCCCGAGGCGGGACGGCAGGTCACCAAGGGCGGCGACGCAGCGGTTGTCGAATCGGTGAAGGCGGCGTCCGACGTCTACGCTCCGGTCAGCGGTGAAGTGGTCGAGGCCAATCAGGCGCTCGGCGACGATCCGTCGCTGGTCAACACCGCGCCCGAAGGCGAAGGCTGGTTCTTCAAGCTCCGCCTGTCCGATCCGTCGGAACTCGACGGCTTGATGGACGCTGAAGCCTACCGAGCTTTTTGCGAGCAACAGTGACCGTCAACACGTCCTCCCGCTGGTCTCCGACCGACTACGCGACCAACGCGGCCTTCGTGCCGGCGCTCGGGTCCGCGGCGCTCGATCTGCTTGCGCCGCAGCCGGGCGAACTGATCCTCGATCTCGGCTGCGGGGACGGAACGCTTACGCAGAAGATCCATGCTGCGGGTGCGGCCGTGATCGGCCTCGATGCCTCTCCGGAAATGGTCGAAGCGGCGCGCGCCAAGGGCGTCGACGCGTTCGTCGCCGATGCCCAGGCGCTCGATCTCGAAGGCCAGGCGATGCGCTTCGGGCAGTTCGATGCCGCTTTCTCCAACGCGGCGCTGCACTGGATGCTCGATCCGGATGCCGTCGCGGAAGGCGTCTTTTCGATGCTGAAGCCGGGCGGGCGCTTCGTCGGGGAGATGGGCGGGCAGGGCAATATCGCGGCGCTGCGGACGGGTATTCGCGAGGAGCTCAACGCCCGCGGCTATCCGGTGCCGGCGGCGGACCCGCAATGGTATCCCTCGGTCGAGGAGTTCGTACGGCTCTATGCCTGTGCCGGGTTCAACGAGATCCAGGCCCACCTGATCGCGCGGCCGACGCCGTTGCCGACAGGTGTCGCGGGATGGGTGAAGACCTTCCGCCGCGGCTGGCTCGACGTTGCCGAGGTGCCGGAGACGGAGCGGGACGCGGTCGCGCAGGCGATCCAGGCGAGGCTGCAGCCAAGTCTCCAGCAAGCCGACGGCAGCTGGATCGCGGATTACGTCCGGCTTCGCTTCTCGATGCGAAAGCCGGACTGACGCTTTTCCTCCCGAGATGGGAGGAGCGGATGCGAGCGGCCCGGGGGGGCTGATCGGCGTCCATGTCATTTCCACCCCTCGCCATGCGGCTCCGTTCGGGGTCGCCCGTAGATGAAAGCCGTCTGAGATGCGCTATTTGCCCTTAGCTGAAGCCGATCGACGCGACATGCTTCGCACGATCGGTGCGCCGTCCGTCGAGGACCTGTTCGTCGACGTGCCCGAGGCGGCACGGCTGGCGACCAAGATCGATGGACTCCCCGATCACGCCAGCGAGCTTGCCGTCGAGCGGCGTCTGTCCGCGATGGCGCGCCGCAATCTTGCGGCCGGAGAGGTGCCTTTCTTCCTCGGCTGCGGTGCCTACAAGCACCACATTCCCGCCAGCGTCGATCATCTGATCCAGCGTGGCGAGTTCCTGACCAGCTACACGCCCTATCAGCCGGAAATCGCCCAGGGTACGTTGCAGGCGCTGTTCGAATTCCAGACCCAGGTCGCGCGCCTTTACGGTTGCGACGTCGCCAATGCGTCGATGTACGACGGCTCGACCGCCTGCTGGGAAGCGATCGGAATGGCGCGCCGGATCACCCGCCGTACCAAGGCGATCCTCTCGGGGGGTCTGCATCCGCATTATGTCTCCGTGGCGAAGACGATGGCGCGCTTCACCGGCGACCTGCTCGAAACCTCGGTCCCTGATCTGTCCCCTGAGCCCGACACCGCGCGGTTGCTCGACGAAATCGACAGCGACACGAGCTGCGTCGTCGTCCAATATCCGGACATCCTCGGGCGCATCGGCGATCTTTCCGAGCTCGCCGAGCGGGCCCATGCCGCCGGCGCCTTGCTGATCGCGGTCGTCACCGAACCGGTCGCCCTTGGACTGCTGCGTGCACCGGGGGAAATGGGTGCCGACATCGTCGTCGGCGAAGGCCAATCGATCGGCGTCGGCTTGAACTTCGGTGGTCCCTATGTCGGGCTGTTTGCCACGCGCGACAAATATGTCCGCCAGATGCCGGGCCGTCTCGCCGGGGAGACCGTCGATGCGGAAGGCAAGCGCGGTTTCGTGCTCACGCTCTCGACCCGCGAGCAGCATATCCGGCGCGAAAAGGCGACCTCGAACATCTGCACCAACAGCGGCCTGTGCGCGCTCGCTTTCTCCGTGCACATGACCTTGCTCGGGGAAGCGGGCCTGCGGCAATTGGCGACGCTCAACCACGCCAAGGCAGTCCAGGCCGCCGAGCGGCTGGCGAAAGTGCCGGGGGTGGAACTGGTCAGCGAGACCTTCTTCAACGAATTCACCGTCCGCCTGTCGACGGAAGCGCGGCCCGTCGTCCGCACGCTCGCCGATCGCGGCATTCTGGGCGGCGTGTCGCTGGGTCGCCTCTATCCCGGCGCCGAAGCGCTCGAGAACGGTCTCGTTGTCGCCGTTACCGAAACCAGCACTGACGAAGATGTCGAGGCGCTTGCCGGCGCGCTCGAGGAGATCCTGGCATGAGCATGAATCGTGAAGGCCGTCCGACCAAGCCTGACAGCGCCGGGGAGGCTGGCGAAGCCCAGACCTGGACCGGAAACCGCGCCCTTATGCTCGAAGAGCCGCTGATCTTCGAAATGGACGAGGATATAGGCACCGGCGTCGATTTCGACGAAGCGCCCAAGGTAGCGAGCCGCCTCGGCGGGCTCGAGCGGAACCGGCCGATCGGAATTCCCGGCCTGTCGGAACCGCAGGCGGTGCGCCATTATACCCGTCTCAGCCGCCAGAATTACGCGATCGATCTCGGGCTTTTTCCCCTCGGTTCGTGCACGATGAAGCACAATCCGCGTCTGAACGAGCGGATGGCGCGGCTGCCCGGCTTTGCCGACATTCACCCGCTGCAGCCGGTCGACACCGTGCAGGGCGCGCTCGAACTGATCGCCGAACTCGGCGGCTGGCTGGTCAAGCTCACCGGAATGCATTCGGTGGCGATGAGCCCCAAAGCCGGCGCCCATGGCGAGCTTTGCGGCTTGCTGGCGATCCGTGCCGCTCTCGAGGCCCGGGGCGATGCCCGCGAAGTCATCCTGGTGCCGGAAAGTGCTCACGGCACCAATCCCGCCACCGCCGCCTTCGTCGGCTACCGGGTGGAAAGCATCCCGGCGAATGAACGCGGACGGGTCGATCTGGACGCACTGAAGGGCCGCCTCGGACCGGATGTGGCCGCCGTGATGATCACCAATCCGAATACCTGCGGGCTGTTCGAGCCGGACATGATCGCGATTTCCGAGGCGGTCCATGCCGCCGGCGGGCTCGTCTATTGCGATGGTGCGAACTTCAACGCCATCGTCGGCCGCGTGCGTCCGGGGGATCTCGGCATCGATGCGATGCACATCAACCTCCACAAGACCTTCTCCACGCCGCATGGCGGCGGCGGCCCGGGTTCCGGTCCGGTCGTCTTCTCCGAGGCGCTGACGCCGTTCGCGCCGCTGCCGTTCGTCGAACAGCAGGGCGACCATTTCGTCCTGGTGGAGGAGGAGACCGCCGGCGAGCATCACGCGTCCAGCTTTGGCCGGATGACCGCTTTCCACGGCCAGATGGGCATGTTCACCCGCGCTTTGTCCTACATCCTCAGCCACGGCGCGGACGGTCTGCGCCAAGTCTCGGGCGATGCGGTGCTCAATGCCAATTACATCCTGCGTAGCCTTGAGGACGTGCTCGAGGCGCCGTTCGGCGAGAGCGGGCCGTGCATGCATGAGGCGCTGTTCAGCGACAAGGGCTTCGCCGAGGGGCTGAGCACGCTCGATCTCGCCAAGGGGCTGATCGATGAAGGCTTTCACCCGATGACGATGTATTTCCCGCTCGTCGTTCACGGGGCGATGCTGGTCGAGCCGACAGAGACGGAATCCAAGGCCGCGCTCGATCAGTTCATCGGCGCGCTGCGCTCGGTCGCCGAGCGCGCCAAGGCGGGCGACGAGTCCCTGAAGGCTGCGCCCGTCCATGCGCCCCGCCGCCGGCTCGACGAGACCCAGGCCGCGCGCAAGCCGGTGCTGGTGTGGAAGCCGCCGGTGCAGGCCGAAGCCGCGGAATAAGGGAGGCCGCCGAGGCTTTGGCGGTGGCGGCGTCGCCTCGAACCCCCAGGGGGTTTTTGCTGGGGGGCGGGGTCAGACGTACCAGAGGGGAGACCGGCCATGGACGATGCGCGTCGCCGAGCGCCTGCAACCGAGCGCAATCGTGAACCGATCGCGCACGTCCTTCGTGACGTTCTGCCCGCCCGCGGAACTGTGCTGGAAGTCGCGAGTGGGACGGGCGAGCATGGCGTCTACTTCGCGGATCAATTTCCGGATCTGCGATGGCAGCCGAGCGATCCGGATCCGGACGCGCTCGCATCGATCCTGGCGTGGCGGCATCACGCTTCTCTCCCGAACCTTCTGGAGCCGGTGCTGCTGGATGCGTCCGCAGCGGAATGGCCGATCGCATCTGCCGACGCGATCCTGTGCATCAACATGGTCCACATCAGCCCCTGGGCCGCGACGGTGGGATTGATGGCCGGTGCGGAGCGTGTGCTTGCGCCAGGCGCTCCGCTGGTCCTGTACGGACCCTATCGGCGGTCCGGGGTTGCGACCGCGCCCTCGAACGAGGCGTTCGACGCCTCGCTCCGGGCACGCGATCGCCAATGGGGTTTGCGTGCGTTCGAGGACGTAAGCGCCGAAGCCCAGGCGAGGGGACTCCGCTTCGAGCGACTGGTCGAGATGCCGGCGAACAACCTGACGATCGTCTTCCGACGGATCTAGAGGTTACGGATTGTAGCGCGGCAGATTGGCCTGTTCGGGCTTGTCGCTGTCGCGGACCCGGGTGACGCCGTCGCCGTCGCCGACCTGTTCCTTCACCCCGTCGCGCGCGCCGATGCCGCGCTGCAGATTGCCGCCATGCGAGCCGCCGAAGGCAGGAGCGTCCTCCATCTTGTCGATGATTTCGCTGTCGTCGGTCTGACGGGCGGTTTCGGCACGATCGGTGCCGCGGTCGTTGCGATCGCTCATGTTTCGCTCTCCTTCGTCCGATCAATGCGGCCGGACAGCAGACGTTCCCTGTCGCGGATCGGCAGCGAAAAGGCGCACGAGGAGAAGTGTCCAGGCTGCGCCGAGCGCCCAGCCGCCGATCACATCGGAGGGCCAGTGAACGCCGAGGATCGGGCGGCTGAGACCGATCGCTGCGGCGAAAACGAGGGCTGCAAGCACTGCGGATGTCCGCCGCGCCGCGGGCACGACGAGCAGCGCGAAACCGAGGCCGAGCGTCATCGCATTGGCTGCATGCCCGCTCGGAAACGCCATCGAATTGACGACTACCAGATGGCCGTGCGGATCCGGCCGCGCACGGTCGAAAAGCTCCTTGAACGCCTCGACCAGCGCGCGTTCGCTCAGCAAGAGACCGCAAAGCAGGAGTGCCTGCCGTCGATGCCGGCGGTAGAGCAGCCACGCCGCTCCAAGCAACGTGATCGGGATCACCACCGCCCAGCCGCCGACAGTGGTCAGCATTCGTGCCGCCGGAACCAGCTCGGCATGCTGCGCGGCGATCAGGATCCCGCGGTCGAGTTCGGATCCGGGACCTCCGACCAGCAACATGGCGATGAACAGAAGAACAAGGGCGCCGAGCGGCATCCAGACGGCGGGTGGCGACAGTCGGTTCATGCTCCGCGCTGTCGCGCTACGCTGCGGTCCTGTCCAGCCGCTACGGCACGACTCGCCGAAGACACTGCATTTTCCCTGAGTTGCGCCGGATCGCTTCAGGAACGATTTACCATTTGCAGATCGGGACGGCGTCGGCCCTGAGCCTCTACAAAGGAGGTGAATGGAGGCGCCGCAGCGACGAGTCATTTCCGCCGGACGTTTCGGGAATGGAAGAACTTATGTTAGTAACAGATATCACTGGGGAGTGGGGTCCGATGGAATCGAACTGTCGTTACTACCAACGTCGTGCAAACGAGGAGCTTCGCGCAGCCTCGCGGGCGATTACGCCGGAAGCGCAGGCACGGCGCCAGGCGCTCGCAGCGTCGTTCGCCAAGCTTGCCGAACAATATCAGGCGGGTCTCACCGCGACCATGGCGCACGGCTGATCCGAGCATTTCGTAACGGTCCGATTTCGCGGTAGCCGCGACAAACCTTCAAGATCGGCGCCGGACGAGTTTCTTCGATCCCCGACGGGTTTAGCGGTCCTACGCAGCCGAACGAGGCTTGCGCGCACCATCTTCCACTGTAACAAACATGTTGCAGGGGAGAAGCGGATGGAGGCCACGTCGATCAATTCCGTGGACACGCAGCGGCCGCGCCTCAACGGGCTTCAATATCTTCGCGCCATCGCCGCACTGCAGGTCGTCGTCCACCACGCGGTGCAGGCTGCCGGCATCAAGCTTTCGATGCCCGGCTTCGGCGTTCCGCTGTTCTTCGTGATCAGCGGCTTCCTGATGGTGGCGATCACCGACGCCGGATCGCGTCCCTCGCCATTCTTCAAGGATCGATTGATCCGGATCGTTCCACTCTACTGGATCGCGACGACCGTCTTCCTGGCGCTCTTGTTGACGAAAACAAGCGTCGCACCGGCGACCGCGGCGGCATCCTATCTGTTCCTTCCCTTCGGTGCTCCGGGCGAGGGGCGGCATTTTTTCCCTTTGCTCAACGTCGGGTGGACGCTCAATTACGAGATGATGTTCTACGCGATCTTCGCGTTGCTGCTGCTGCTTCCCCGCAAGGCACTGCTTCCGGCCCTCACCCTGGTGTTCGTCGCACTGGCCGTCGCATCGTTCTTCATCCCGCAGGATCGGGCGCCGTTCGCATTCTGGTGCAATCCGCTGATCCTGCAATTTCTGGCAGGCGCCTGGCTGGGTCACTTCTGGTCGCTGCGGGCCTCCCTCGGCATACCGATCATCGCCTGCTTCCTCGCCTTCTTCGTCCTGTATTCGACCGACGGAGTTCTCCGCAACACGCTGTGGCTGGGCATCCAAAGCACCTTGCTGGTGATCGGAACGTTGGAACTGGAGCGCGCAGGAGCATTCGCACGCCCGATCCGGCCGCTCCGTTTTCTCGGCGATGCCAGCTATTCGATCTACCTCTGGCACGTCTTCGCGATCATCGTCGCCGTGGTCTGCGGCCGTGGGATCGCTGCCCCCGCCTGGTCGGTTGCGACCGTTGGAATCCTCGGCGGCGTCGCGGCGGGCCTGACGAGCTACTGGCTTCTCGAGCGGCCGCTGCTGCACATCTTCCGGCGGAAGCGCCATCGCGATGCGATCCCGATACCCGCCGGACCCTGACGATACCGGCGGATGATTGGAGCAGTCGATGGTGCGAAGGTGGTGGGCCCGCCGGGACTCGAACCCGGAACCTCTCGATTAAAAGTCGCTTGCTCTACCGATTGAGCTACGGGCCCGCGGGCGTTCCCCTAGGAGCGGCCGGGGCCGCGGTCAACGGGGGAGGCGCGGCGGAGCCGGTGAAAGAGGTGGCGCACCGTCGCGCCGGAAAGCGGGTCGCGCCAATCGGGTGCGATCGCCGCCAGCGGCGCAAGAACGAAGCCGCGCTTGCGAAACTCTGGGTGCGGAATGGTGAGGGCGCCATCGGCCCACCAGCCTTCCGACCACAGAATGATGTCGAGGTCGAGGACACGCGGTCCCCAGCGGCGTCCGCCGCGGCGCCCGAAGGCGCGCTCCACCTGCTTGAGCCTGTGCAGAAGCGCGGAGGGTTCGAGCTTCGTCACGACCAAGGCCGCCGCGTTGGCGAAGCCGCGGCCGGCGGGGCCGAGCGCCGGCGTCGACCGGATCGGCGAGAGACGCTCGACGGCGATGCCGTGGGCGGCGAGCGCGCGCGCGGCCGCCTTCACCACTTCGGCGGGCGCGCCATATGTCCCGTGCCGCCGGTTGGAACCCAGCGCCACCAGGTAACTTGTCTTCGCCATGGGCCGCCGCGTAGACGAGCGCGATGGTCCCGCATAGTCCCGCAAGCCGCTTCGCACACCTTCCGCCGAGCCCCGTCGCCGATGTCGAGCCGCCGCATGATTGCCCCTTATGCCCGCGCCTCGTCGCCTTTCGCGAAGGTCTGCGCGCCGAGCATCCTGCCTGGTGGAACGCGCCCGTCCGCGCCTTCGGCGATCCCGATGCCCGGATCGCCGTAGTCGGCCTGGCGCCGGGGATGAACGGCGCCAACCGCACGGGCCGGCCCTTCACCGGCGACTTCGCCGGCATCCTGCTCTACCGAACGCTGCTCAAATTCGGGCTCGCGGAGGGCGTGTACGAGGAGCGGGCTGACGACAGCCTGCGCCTCAAGGGTGTTGCCATCGTCAACGCTGTCCGCTGCCTGCCGCCACAGAACAAGCCGACGCCCGAGGAGATCTCGACCTGCCGGAGCTATTACAGCCTGGCGCTGGACAGGCTGCGCCACGCGAGGATCCTCGTCGCCCTGGGCCAGATCGCCCACCAATCGGCGGTGCGCACCGCCGGCGGCCGTCTCGCCGACTACAAGTTCGGCCACCTTGCCGAGCATGTCCTCCCCGACGGCCGCGTGCTGATCGATAGCTACCATTGCTCGCGCTATAATCAGAATACCGGGCGCCTCACCGCCGAGATGTTCGAACGGGTGTTCGCCCGGGCCCTGGAGGTGAGGGACGCCTGAATTCGTCAGGTCAGGCCGATCGTCCCCGTGCGGAAACGGGCCAGGTGTCGATCACCAGATCGTCCCGGCAGATCGCATATTGATCGTAGAGGTTGACCGTCGGGTCGCAGTGCGGCGGCAACAGCGTCACGAGATCATCGAGCCGCGGGTCCGCGCCGCCCTCGGGCGTGACCAGCATGCCATGCTCGTCACCCATGAAGAGGAAGGCAGAACCGGGATCGGCACCGGCAAGAACGCGCGCTGCGCCGCCGTCGGTCGCCATCGCCTTGAGCCCGGCGTCGATCGTCACCCGTCCGGGCGTATTGGCGCTGATCACCCGCGTGTCGATCGAGAGCGCCTGTTCGAAGCGCAAAGCGGCCGGTTCGCACTCCTGATATTGGCGATCCATGAAGATGTACGAGCCCGCCTGCAATTCGTTGAGCAGACCCAGTTCGGCGTCGATGGCAAAACTGCCGGTGCCGCCGCCGGTCACGGTCCGCGCGGGAAGGCCCGCGTCGCTCAACGCCTGGAGGATCGTGCGCAAATAGGCGGCGCGTTCCGCGAGCGCCGACTGCCGGTCATCGAAGCGGGGCACGTGCTGCAGGGAGCCGCAATAGAATTGCACGCCCAGGTAGCCAAGCGCGTCATTGGCCGCGATCCGCTCGGCAAGCGAGACGGCAGCTTCCGGCGAGGTGACGCCGGTGCGGTGCGAGCCGGTGTCGAGGTCCACCAGCACATCGATCCGGCCGTCGCCAACCGCCGCAGCCAGCCGATCGACATTGTCGGGATGGTCGACAACGACGGCGAGTCGTTCGACCCTCTCGTTCAGCCGTGCGAGCCGCTCGACCGGCTGGCGCGGCACCACCGGCGACGTGATCAGGATGTCCTCGATCCCCTCGGCGGCAAGCGCCTCGGCCTCACCCAGCTTCGCGCAGCAGATGCCGACCGCGCCGGCCGCAATCTGCCGGCGGGCGATCTCGCCGCTCTTGTGGGTCTTGGCGTGCGGACGAAGCGCGATGCGCTTGCCTCGCGCCCACGCGGCCATGGCGGCGACATTGCGCTCGAAGGCAGGCAGATCGACGATCAAGGCGGGGGTGGCGAGGTGCGCGCGCGGGAAGGGTGGGGTGGTGCTCATTTGGTCTCCAGCGACACGACGCAATCGGGCGCTCTTCTTGCAACCGGTGATCGCCGGCGCAAGCGGATCGGAGGACGCTCATGCGGCCGGCGCAGCGTCCCCGCGCAACCGGGCGATCGCCAGCCGGAGATTGTCGCCGGCATCTTGCAGGAGCGCGGAAGCCTGGTCCGGCGCAGCGCCGAGCGCGACGAGCGCGGCCGGCTTGATCCGGCCTCCGGATTGTTCGAGCGCTGCCTCCGCCTGCGATCGCGAAACGCCGCTGATTGTCCCGACCATGATCGCGGCACGATCCCTAAGCTTGCGGTTGGAGAGCCGCATGTCGACCATCAATCCGTCATGAACCCGGCCCAGGCGCAGCATGATCGCCGTCGACAGCAGGTTGAGCGCGATCTTCTGGGCGGTGCCCGCCTTCATCCGCGTGGAGCCGGCGACCACTTCCGCCCCCGTATCGAGCAGGATCGGATGCGCGCACACGGCGAGCAGCGGCGTTCCCGGATTGCAGGCAATGCCGATCGTCAGCGCGCCCGCGGTTGCGCCGGCCCTTACGGCCGCGACGGTGTAGGGGGTGCGCCCGCTCGCCGCGACGCCGATGACGACGTCGCATGGCGTCGGCTTCGTCGCAAACAACTCCTGCTCGCCGGCATCCCCATCGTCTTCCGCGCCCTCGACGCTGGTGAGAAGTGCCGTCATGCCGCCCGCCATGAGCGGCACGACTCGTTCCGAGCCCCAATTAAAGGTCGGGGCGAGCTCGACGCCATCGAGCACCGCCAAGCGTCCGGAGGTGCCCGCACCGGCATAAATGAGGCGGCCGCGTCCCCCTTGCAGGCGCTCGGCCGCAGCTTCGGCCGCCGCCGCGATCGCTCCGGCCTGCGACTGGACCGAAGCGGCCGCGGCAAGCTGTCCTTCCAGCATCGCCTGAACCGCATCCCCCGTCGGCCAGAGGTCGAGCGCGGCATAACGGGGGCTCATCAACTCCGTGGACATCGTGGCAAAGCTCCTGTTCCGCGCCGCTATGAACCTTATTGGTAGCATCGCGCTACCGTCCTGGGGTAGTTCGCGATCGAAGCGGGGCAGGGTCGGGCAATGGAATATTACCTCGGCATCGATGCAGGCGGCACTCACACGCGGGCGCGGCTGGTGACGGCGGACGGTGTCGTCCTCGGCACCGGCGAGGGCGGTCCGGGCAACACCCGAATCGGGCTGCCGCAGGCGCTCGATGCGGTGCAACACGCCTGGCAGGAGGCGATGGCCGAAGCCGGCTTGGACGAAACGCATCTCGCCTCGGTGCGCGCGGGTCTCGGCATCGCCGGGCTCAATCGGCGGGGCGTCTTGCCCGGCCTGCAGGAGCATCAATTCCCGTTTCGCTCGATCGCGTTCGCGAGCGATGCCGCAATCGCCAATCTGGGTGCCCATAACGGCGGCGACGGGGCGATCGTGATCGTCGGCACGGGCAGCATCGGCTTCGCGCGTGTCGGCGAGGAGATCACCACGATCGGCGGCTACGGCTTCCCGGTCTCAGACGAAGGGAGCGGTGCCGATCTCGGTTTGCGTGCGATCCGGCAATCCCTGTGGGCGCGCGACGGGCGCATTCCGCACAGCCCGATGACGGACGCCGTGCTCGACTATTTCCACGGATCGGCCGGCGAGATCGTCGACTGGACCGCCCGGGCGACTCCGGCCGATTATGCGAGCTTCGCACCGATGGTGATGGACCGAGCGTCGGACGGCGACCCGGTCGCGGAGCCGATCGTCCAGGCGGCCGCGCGCCGGCTCGACCGACTGATCCGGGTTCTCCTGGATCGCGGCGCCCCGAGCTGTTGCCTGATGGGCGGGGTCGCGGCGCGGATGCGCGACTGGCTCGCCGCCAGTATCCGCGAGCGGCTGAGCGAGCCGCTCGGCGATGCGCTGGACGGTGCCGTCCTGCTCGCGCGCAGGCGGGCGGCGGAGAAGGAGACGCTCTAAACGGCCGGGCGCCGTGGGTCCGATACCGAGACACGAGGCCACGGAGGCGCTAGTCTGGCGCCATGAACCTGCGTCACATCGAGATTTTCCACGCCGTCTACGTCAATGGCTCGGTCACCGCCGCAGCCCGGGCGCTGAACGTCTCGCAGCCGTCCGTTTCGAAGATGTTGCGGCATGCCGAGACATTGCTCGGCTTCCAGCTGTTCCAGCGAACCAATGGGGGTGGCCTTGTCCCGACCCACGATGCTCATACGTTGTTCAGCGAAGTCAGCGAGATCCAGGACCGTGTTCACGCCCTACGCGAGGCAGCGCGCAATCTGAGGCGCGGGGTCGACGGAATGCTGCGGGTGTCGGCTTTGCCCTCGCTCGCGCTCGACACGATCCCGACCGCGGTCTCGCTGTTCCTCAAGAGCCACGAAAATGTCCGCTTCGATCTGCAGACCGTCCATCACGACGACCTGCTGCGCAAGCTCTACGAGCGCGAGACCGATGTCGCGATCGCCTATCAGGTCCCGCCGGCCGCTCCGATCGCCAACAGGTGGCTTGGCGAAGGGGAATTGGTGGCGTTCTACCGCGAGGAGGACATGCCCGACGCGCCGCCCAGCCTCGAGCTCGAACGGCTGCGCGGACGGAAGTTCATCAGCCTCGCGGCCAGCGGCCCGACCGGCCAGCTGTTTACCCAAGAGCTGCAGCGGCTCGAGATCGAGCTCGACGAAGTCGTGTCGGCACGCACCTTCTACATCGCCAGTGCGCTCGTCCGGCAGGGCGTCGGGATGACCGTCGTCGACAGCTTCACCGCCCAGGCCTGCATGGCGCCGGGTCTGTCGATGCGGCCTTTGCGGCCGCGCCTCGCCTTCGACATTCATGCCATGTTCCTGATCAACCGGCCGCCCGGCGCGCTCGCCAACGATTTCCTCAAGACCCTGGCGCGGGTGCTCGACGCTCCATAACGGCAGGTTATGGCCACGCGCTGACTCGCTATTCGTGACGCAAGCATTCTCTCGAATAGGCTCGGCGACGACATGATAGCGGCGCCATTCCTCCTGTATCTTGGTCACAGCGCTGACGCGCTGGGGATCAAGACGTCCCGCGGCCTCGCCGCCTTCCGCGGCGAAGATTGCGTCGGAGAATTCCGGCACGACGATTGCCCGCAGACCCTCGGTCTGCCGCGCATGACGATGGAAGAAGGGGTGGCCGCAGGCGCGCGAACGCTCGTGCTCGGCATTGCGGGCGCCGGGGGCAAGCTTCCCGCCGAGCTCATCGCGGATGCGCAGGCGGCGCTCAATGCGGGCCTGAACGTCGCCGCGGGACTCCACGAGCGGCTGCGCGACCAGCCGGCGCTGGTCGCTCTGGCGCGCGAGCGCGGGCTGCAATTGTTCGACGTCCGCGATCCGCCACGCAGGTTGTCCGTCGGCAAGGGCACGCCGCGTGCGGGGCACCGCCTGCTGACGGTGGGCACGGATTGCTCGGTGGGCAAGATGTACGCCACCCTCGCGCTGACCCGGGCGCTTCAGGCGCGCGGCGTTGCGGCTGATTTCCGCGCCACCGGACAGACCGGTATCCTGATCGCCGGCGCGGGCGTCGCCGTCGACGCGGTGGTTGCGGACTTCATCTCCGGAGCGATCGAGCAACTGGCGGAAGCGCGCGACGACGATGGCTGGGATCTCATCGAAGGGCAGGGATCGCTGTTCCACCCGTCCTTCGCCGGCGTGTCGCTCGGCTTGCTTCACGGCGCCCAGCCCGAAGCGTTGGTGCTCTGCCATGAGCCTGGCCGCCCGCACATGCGCGGCATCCCCGGCCGGGCGCTCCCCGGTCTCGGCGAGTGCCTGGAGCGCAATCTCGAGGCGGCGCGGCTGACCAGCCCCGAGGTGCGCGCCGTCGGCATCTGCCTCAACACCTCCGGCATGGAGCGCGAGCCCGCGCTTCGCCTCTGCGCCGCGACCGAGGACAAACTCGGCCTTCCCTGCACCGATCCCGTTGCCTTCGGGGTCGATGCCATCCTCGATCGTCTCTTATGCGCCGCACCCTCGACGCTCAGCACGACCGCTTCGCGCTGAGCCGGCCGTTCCGGATCGCCCGCGGCGTGAAAACGGCCGCGGACGCGATCACGGTGACGATCCGCGATGGCAGCGCACTTGGCCGCGGGGAAGGCATCCCCTATCCGCGCTATGGTGAAAGCGTCGAAACTGCCCTCGAAGTCATCGAGGCCGTTCGGCCGTTGATTGAGGCGGGCGCCGACCGGCAGACCTTGCTGACGGCCATGAAGCCGGGTGCTGCCCGCAACGCGGTCGATTGCGCTCTATGGGATCTCGAAGCCCGGCAGCAGGAGCGCAGCGTCGCCGCAATGGCCGGGCTGCCGACGCCCGCACGGCTCCCCAGCGCGCTGACGGTGGTGATCGACACGGCCGAGGCCATGGCGCGCGCGGCTGCCGACATCGCCGAGGCGCCGCTGATCAAGGTGAAGGTCGATGCCGAAGCGCCGGAAGCACAAATCCGGGCGGTGCGTACCGCCGCGCCGCGCGCCCAGCTGATCGTCGACCCGAACGAGAGCTGGGACGAGGCGATTGTTCGCCAGATGCAGCCGCTGCTTCTCGAATGCCAGGTCGATCTGCTCGAGCAGCCGGTGCCGGCCGGTGAGGATGCGTGGCTGGAGCGCTTCCAGCCGGCGGTTCCGATCTGCGCGGACGAAAGCGTGCATGTCGCGGCCGATCTGCCGACCATCGCGCGGCGCTATCAGGTCGCCAACGTCAAGCTCGACAAGAGCGGCGGTCTCACCGAAGCCCTCCAGCTCGCTCAAGCCGCTCGGGAGCTTGGGCTCGGGTTGATGACCGGCTGCATGGTGAGCTCGTCGCTGTCGATCGCGCCGGCGCTCCTGATCGCCGGCATGTCGGACTTCGTCGACCTTGACGGTCCCATCTGGCTCGCCGAGGATCGTCCCGGCGGCGTGCGCGACGATGGCGGCTATCTGTGTCCGCCGGCGCCGGGTTTCTGGGGGAGTCCATGATGTTTCGACGTGCCGCGCTGCTCGCCGGGATCGCCGGCTTCAGCCTCGGCGCGGCACCGGCATCCGGCCCGGTGGATATCCTCATCCGCGGCGGCACGATCTACACTGGCGATGCGGCGCCGTTCGTCGGGGACGTCGCCATTTCGGGCGACCGGATCCGCGCGTTAGGGCGGGGGCTGAAGCTGCCGGCACGGAAGACGATCGATGCACGCGGTCTTGTCGTCGCACCCGGGTTCATCGATCCGCACACCCATGCCGGTGCCCAGCTCGCTTCCGACGACGCCGCGACCCGGCTCATCCCGGGCTTTCTGATGCAGGGGGTCACCACCGCGTTCATCGGAAATGACGGCGGCGGGGATCCGGACGTGCGAACTGTGCTCGCCCGCGCGGCGACCAAGCCGGTCGGGATCAATTATGCGGCCTATGTCGGCCTCGATCCGGTGCGCAAGAAGGTGGTGGGCGAAGGCGATCGCGCGCCGACGGCGGACGAGCTCGCGGCGATGAAGCAACTCGTCGCCGGAGCGATGTGCCAGGGCGCGCTCGGCTTCTCGACGGGTCTCTTCTACGCTCCGCAAAGCTTTGCCGGGAAAGACGAAATCGTCTCCCTCGCGCGGGAAGCGGCGACGCGCGGCGGGGTCTATGACACTCATTTGCGCGACGAATCCAGCTATACGATCGGCCTCTCCGCGGCGGTCGACGAAGCGATCGCAATCGGGCGTGAAGCAGGCCTGCCGGTCAACATCTCCCACATCAAGGCGCTCGGCGTCGACGTTCATGGCCAGGCGCCGGCGATCATCGCCAAGATCGAGCGCGCGCGTGCCGCGGGAAAGCGGGTCACGGCGGATCAATATCCCTGGTCCGCCTCGGGCACGAGCCTGGTCGCCTCCCTGGTGCCATTGTGGGCGCAGGACGGCGGGCGCGCGGCGATGTTGAAGCGTTTTGACGATTCGACTCTTGGCGAGCGCCTGCGCGCCGGGATCACGGACAACCTCCGCCGCCGCGGGACCGCCGCCGCCTTGCTGATCACGGAAGGCGAGCATCGCGGCCGGACGTTGGCGCAGGTGGCGGCGGCGCGCGGGGAGGATCCGGTAGCCGCCGCGATTGCGGTCATCCGGGTCAAGGATCCCGCGGTCGCGTCGTTCAACCAGACGGAGGAGGACATCGCCGCGTTCATGCGCCGTCCGTGGGTGATGACCGGCTCGGACGCCTCGACCGGTCACCCCCGATCCTATGGCAGCTTCGCCCGCAAATATTCCGAATATGTGGTCAAGCGGCAGGTGCTGACATTGCGCGAATTCCTCCATCGCAGCAGCACGCTGACCGCAGACACGTTCCGCCTCAGCGGTCGCGGACGCCTGGCACCGGACGCCTATGCCGACATCGTCCTGTTCGATCCGAAGCACTTTGCCGAGCAGGCGACCTACGAGCAGCCGGCGCTGCTTGCCGCCGGCGTCCGCGCCGTCGTCGTCAATGGCGTGCTCGCCGTCGACAACGGCACGCCCACCGGCGCGGCCGCCGGACGCGCGCTTGCGCACACCCCGACGCCGGGCCGGTGCGGATGAGCCTGCTGCGGATCTGGTTTGCGATCCCGCTGTGGAAGCGTGTGCTTGCGGCGCTGGCGCTCGGTCTGGTCTTCGCGGCCGTGTGGCCCGAAGCGACTCCGGCGGTTCAGTTCATCGGTGATCTCTTCGTGCGCGCAATCCGAATGCTGGTGGTGCCGATCGTGCTGGTGACGATCGCCTCCGGCATCACGGCGCTCGGCGATCCGAAGCGGATCGGCGGGCTCGGTGCGCGCACGATCGGCCTGTTCGCGCTGACCACTGCGATCGCCGTGTCCGTCGGGATGGCGGTCGCGACCCTGGTCCGCCCCGGCATCGGCGCGCCGCTCGGGACCGCGGTGCCCAAGGCGCTCGGCGCACCGCCGACACCGTACGAGCAATTGATCGGCATCATCCCGACCAACATCTTCGATGCCCTCGCCAAGGGCGACATGCTGGCGATCATCTTCGTCGCCATCCTGCTCGGGATCGGTACCCTGGTCGCGGGCGAGGCGGGGCGTCCGTTCGCCGCCTTGCTCCAGTCGGCATCGTCGGTGCTGCTCAAGATCGTCGGAATCGTCATGGAGGCGACCCCGTTCGGCGTGTTCGCGCTGATCGCCGTCGCAGTCGCCGCCAACGGCGCCACGATGTTCGTCAACGTCGGCTGGCTGGCGCTCGCGGTCCTGCTCGGCTCGGCCATCCAGATCCTGCTCGTCCACAGCGCGATCCTGACGCTGCTCGCGCGCGTGCCGGTGATGCGCTTCTTCCGCGGGATCATCGATGCGCTTGTGGTCGCCTTTTCGACCGCGTCGAGTTCGGCGACCCTGCCGGTCGCCATGCGAGTCAGCGAGCAGAATTTGGGCGTCGGCCGTCCCGTCTACTCGACCGTGCTCCCGCTCGGCGCGAGCATCGGCAAGGACGGCACGGCGATGTATGTCGGCCTGCTCAGTCTGTTCAGCCTGCAGGCCTTCGGCACGCCGCTCACCCCCACCGTCTACGCGCTGGTGCTTCTGACCGGCGCGCTCGCTGCGTTCGGCACCGCACCGGTGCCCTCCGCCTCCTTGTTCATGCTCGCCGCGGTTCTCTCCGCCGTCGGGATCGCGCCCGAGCAGACCGCCCTGGTCGTCGGATTCGTGCTTCCGTTCGATCGCCTGCTCGACATGACCCGCACCGTCCCCAGCGCCAGCGCGAACCTGACGGTCGCAACCACTGTGGCGCACTGGGAAGGGGAACTCGACAACGAGGTTCTTCGGGCCACTTCGGACAAGCCGGCCGCGGCCTGAAACCGGTTCATCCGCTTTGCCAGGAATTTGCCATGCGACGCGTCCGACCAAGTGTAATGTTGTTCCTGGCCATCGCGGTGGCGTCTCCCAGTCTAGCCGGGGAGAGCCTGCAGCAACGCATCGAGGCGCGGCTCGCCGAAGCCGGGCCCGGCCCGCGTTTCGGCCTGGTGGTCACTGGTGACGACGGACGCGAGCTGATCGCGATCAATCCGGACGAGCGCTTCATTCCGGCGTCGAATACCAAGATCTTCACCACTGCAGCGGCGTTCGCGACGCTTTCCGACATCGAGGGACCCGATCGGCGCGGCGGCGCTTCGGTGCGCCTCGAGGCGCGAGGCCGGGGCGCGCCCGATCTGGTGCTGACCGGCCATGGCGATGCACGGCTGTCGAGCGCTCCAGACTGCGTCACGAATTGCCTCGCCATACTCGCCGATGCCGTTGCGGCGAAAACCAGGCGGGTGGCGGACATCATCGGCGACGACAGCCTGTTCCCGGACCAGCGCTGGAGCCCGGGGATGAGCTGGAATAACATCGTGTCGCGCTACGGCACCGGTGTCTCCGCGTTGACCCTCGACGATAACGAGCTGGAAATTCGCGTCACAGCCGGCCGGGCTGGGTCTGCGCCGCAGGTGACACACCTTCCTTATTACGAGGTCGACAATCGCGCGCGCACCGTCGCCGCCGGTCCAGCCACGCTCGACGTCGAGCGGATGCCGGGAAGCCGGATCCTCCGCCTGTCCGGAACGATCGCGGCGACGGCAGAGCCCGAGACACTTCACGTTGGAATCGACGATCCGGCCCATTTCGCGGCCTGGCGCTTCCGCGCGCTGCTGGAGGCACGCGGCGTGCGGGTCACCGGCAAGGTCGACGTGCGCCACCGTCCGCTCGGGCCGGGCGACGATCCGAAAGGCCGCGGCGGAATAGCGCCGGTGCGCCCGGCCGAGCCGGAAGCGCTCGCCCGGCTGACGCCGCCGTCCATCACCGAGGATCTCGTCCACATCAACAAGGTCAGCCAGAATCTGCACGCCGAGCTGATGCTGCGCCGGATCGGACTGGTGAACGGTACCGGATCGATCGCCGACGGAGTCGCCGCGATCGGCGGCATGCTGGAGCGCGCCGGCGTACCCCGGTCCGGCTGGGCCCTGTCCGACGGATCGGGCATGTCCACCTACAACCGAGTCGCTCCGCGCGGGATGGCGACCCTGCTACGCTGGATCGCGGTACAGCACTGGGGCGCGCGCTGGCGCGCCACTTTGCCGATCGGCGGAGTCGACGGGACGCTCGGTCGGCGCTTCCGCGGCACTGCGCTGGAGGGCAAGGTCTTCGCTAAGACCGGCACGATCAATGCGACCAATGCCTTGTCCGGCTACCTGATCGCAAAGAGTGGCCGCACATTGACCTTCTCCGCTTATGCGAACGATGTGCCGGAGGATGTGTCGGGAGCGCGCCCGATCGATGCCGCACTGGTGCTGATTGCGGAAGAGAATTGAGCCCGTGCGCAAACGCAGCAAGGGATATGGTCAGCGGCCGAATGCATCCATCACCGCGTCGCCCGTGGCGCGGCGCAGGTCCAGGATCCCGGTCTCCCGGTGGCGAGTCGGGTGAACCCGGTTGGTCAGCAGGGTCCAGGCGATGCCGCGGTCGAAGTCGATCCATAGCCCGGTGCCGGTGAAGCCGGTGTGGCCGATCGTCTCGCCGGAACAGGCATCTCCGCCATGCCAACCATCGAAGCGCCGTTCCCAGCCGCAGGTGCGGTCGGCGTGGACCGGCGTCCGGATCGCCTCGATTATGGACGGGGAGGCGCCTCTGCCGTCCAGCAGGCTTACAGCGAAATCGAGCACGCCAGCGACCGTCCCGAACAGGCCGGCATGGCCCGGTGCGCCGCCGAGCGCCCAGGCATTCTCGTCATGGACCTCGCCCTTCATCACCCGGCCGCGCCAGGTGCAGTCCTCGGTGGCGACGGCGGGCCCCGGCGGTGGTCCGTAGCGCAGGCCTGGGCCGAGCGGCCAATCGCTGAGCGGCTTGCCGGTCAGCCGTTCGATCGCGATGCCGAGCAGAATGAAGTTGATGTCGGAGTAGACCGGCGGCCCCTGGCGCCATTCGCGCTGCAGCACGAAGGCGCGGAGCCGGGCGGGATCGGCGCCATAAGTGTAGATCGGTTCGACCGCGGGGAGAAAGGTGCGGTGGGCCAGGCAATCGCGGAAGGTGAGGCGGCGCTCGGCCGCATCGGCGACGTCATATTGCCGCAGATCGGGAATGGCGTCGGTGAGCGGCCGGTCCAGGTCGATTCGGCCCTGCTCGGCAAGGCTGAGGATCATCGTGGTGGTGGCGATCACCTTCGACACGGAGGCGAGATCGAACCAGTGATTCTCCGTCAGCGGTTCCGGCTCCGGGACCAATGCGGCCATCCCGGCGACCCGTACGGCTCGGCTGCCGTCGGCACGCACCACGCCCAGCATTGCGCCGGGGATACGTCCGGCTTCGACGGCCGCGCAAGCGGGCGCAAAGGCTTGATCGATCACGCCGCCGCCTCGTCGTCGCGCGCGCGCGGGCGTGCCCGGCTGATGATCGGCAGGAACAGCAAGGCGGCGAGGCTCAGCACGCCCGAGAGCAGGAAGAAGAGGTCGAAGCCGGCATGGCCGGCCCGGTCGAGGCTCTCGACGATGGCGCCGCCGGCGCCGGAGAGCAGGCGCGGCAGCAGGAAGGCGAAGCCGGACAGGAAGGCATATTGCGCGCCGGGGTATCGCGGGTTCACCAGCAACGACAGATAGACCACGAACACCGCGCCGGCCATGCCGTTGCCGAACTGGTCTGCCGCCGTTGCGATATAGAGCAAGGCTTCGTCGACCGGCTGGTGGGCGAGCCAGACGAAGCCGAAATTGCCGAGCGCCGCGAACAGCGCGCCGATCGTCAGCGCCCGCGCCTGCGGCCATCGCGCCGCCATCAGGCCTCCCAGTCCGACTCCGACGATGCTGGCGACCAGTGCCACATAGCTGTCCGCGCGCCCGATCTCGGTGAGCGAGTAACCGAGCTGCTTGATCATCGGCTTGGACAGGTTGAGCGCCAGCACGTCGCCCATCCGGTAGATCGATACGAAAGCGAGCAGCGCCAAAGCGATCGTGCCATAGCGCCAGAAGAAATCGACATAAGGCCCGATCGCTGCGGACCGGCGGGCGCGCGAGGTCGGCGGCAATTCTCGGATTTTGGGCAAGGCCGCGGCCATGATCAGGAAGGGCAACATGCAGAGCGCCAGCACGTAAGGCGTGACATTGGTCTTGGCGCTGATCCCGATCCCAGACGCGGCGCCCAGCAGCAGCCAGCCGACCGAGGCGGTGAGCGCGGTCGTGGCCAGCAGGATGGCGGTGCTGGCGATCAGGCCCTGAACCAGCGCCGTGCTCCGCCTTGCAGTCCGGTTCGGCTCGCGCGGCAGGGCAACGAGCAGCGGCAAAGGGAGGAAAGCGGCGGCAGCGATCGCCAGATAGGCGCCCGTCCAGCCCCAATCGGGCTGATCGGCGATCAGCAGGGCACCGCTGCCCGCGGCGACCATCGCGCTGCGATAGCCCCACAGATTGGCCGCCGCGAGCGGACCCTGCTCTTCCTGGGTCGGCGCAAGCTCGATCCGCCATGCATCGGCGGCGACTTCCAGCGTGGTCGTCCAGAAGGCGAGCAGGACGGCGAACAAAGCGGTGATGCCGAGACGATCATCGTCCGCGGTGAGGCCCATCGCCGTCAGAGCGGTGACGATGCCGAGCTGGGACAGCATGATCCAGCCGCGTCTCTTGCCCCAAAAGCGGCCGAAGCCCGGCACGTCGAACCGGTCCAGCATCGGCGCCCAGAGGAACTTGAACGTCGGCAGCAATTGCACCCAGGCGAAGAAGCCGATGACCACCAGTCCGACTTCATGCGCCTGCAGCCGCAGCGACAGCACCGTCGAGAACATGTAGAAGGGCAGACCGGCGGAAAAGCCGAGCAGGAGATAGAGTGCCTGGCGGCCGAGGCCGGGACGAACGGCGGGCGGCGCGACGGGGATCGTGTCAGTCACGCACAGTGTCCATCATCGCCGGCCTTCGATCACCGGCGGCACGCTCGGCTCTCACTGCGATCCGGTCAACCCAGGTGTCTTGGCTGCGAATGCTGCTCTCGGCACCTCGTGGCACTGAGAGCAGCATCCGAGACTCTAGCGGAACCGAAGACGAATACCGGCCCGGAAGGCCCGGCCGAGAAGATCGCTATAGGTGCTGTTCGCGGCGAGCCCGGTCTCCGGCAGGAGGATCGGATCGGCATCGAGCAGGTTGGTGATGTTGAGGAAGAATTCCCCGTCGCCGCGTCCAAGTGCGTCGAACTTCGCGGTGAGATTAAGGTCGACGTAGAATGCGCCCTTTATGTCAATGTCGTCATAGGTAGGGAATTGGGTGGTCGAGACCGGACAATCGGTCTGGCACTCGATGACACCCGCAAGATACTTGCCCGCGCTGACACCGCGCGCCACGCCTGTGATGGCGAAGCTGTCGGTATCGTAGGTTGCGCTGAATCGGTAGATCCACTTTGGCGTGCTGTACTGGCCGCCATTGAAGCCAACCGTATTCAGCGGCACGACCCCGGGTATCCCGGTGTCGGTGATGTTGTCGATGTAGCGGGTCGCCACGCCACGCAGCGCGATGTTGCCGTCTGCGCCTTGGAAAATGCTGTCCAACGAACGACGGTAGGACGCCTCGAAATCTACGCCGCGGACAAGCTTGCTGGCGAAGTTGAACGGCTGGTTACGCAGCAGGATGCGGGCAGCGTTGTTCGGATCCTGGATGATCGCGTCGCAATATTCCTGCACGCCCTCGAAGCATCGATCGACGATGTTCTGGGCTGTAAGGAAATCGATCACGTCCTCCATCTCGATCCTGAAATAATCCACCGAGGCGCTGAAGCCGGGCAGGAAACGCGGCGAGAAGACCGCGCCGACGTTCCAGCTATCGGCTTTCTCCGGCCGCAGATTGGGATTGCCCGTCGCCGTGGCCGAGTAGGAGATGCTGGCCCCATAAGTGTTGCCGAGCGGACCCGACCCCGGGAAGAAGGGGTTGCGCACCGCATCGGTGTTGGACGAGCCGGCCTGGAACAATTCGTTCAAGTTTGGCGCGCGAATATCGTGTGAACGAGTCACTCGGAGGCGGATGTCATCGATCGGTTGCCAGGTCGCGCCCAAGCGCCAGGTCGTAACATAGCCGGAACTCGAATAATCGGTTGCCCGAACCGCACCGTTGAATTCGAGGCCTAGGCCCAGCGGCACGACGGTTTCGAGATAGGCTTCCTTGACGTCGTATTTGCCGTTGGTCGGCAGATAATTGCCGACCGACCATGCATTGAGCGTGGTCACGCCGCCCGCAGGGTTCGGGGTGATTGCCGGTTGGAATTCGGCAGGCACGAAGCCCTTGATCTTCTCCTCCCGATATTCGCCGCCAATGGCGACGCTGACGTCGCCGCCCCAGGTCGCGAACGGGGTAAAGGACAAGTTTGCACCCGTTACGATCTGCTCCACGACCTCGTCGCGATAGGGGTCTCCAAGGATGTAATCGATGGCCGCTGGGTTGGCGACGCCGATGCCAAGCCGGTTGAGCGGCACGCAATTCGGATCGTTGTTGTTCGGGTTGGCGTCGGCGTTGACCCGGCAAACGATCGGGCTGGAGGTATTTCCCGGGACCGAGAACACAGCGTCCACCGCTTGCGCCGTGCGCTGCGTGTGCATGATGTTGCGCAATTGCTCGCGCAGGTCGGCGCGACCATATTGTCCATAGACGTCCCAGCGCGCCGGCTTGTCGAAAAGCGAGAACTCGCCTTCCGCGCCGATCACGTAACGCTGCACCTCGCGTACGTTGTTCGCCGCGCGGAACGGCAGGTCGACTGCGGTCGTGCCGATCGTCACCGCGGTGATCCCGGCAAGCCGCTGCGCGCCGAGGGCCTGGATAAGGAAGGCATTGTCGCCCGCGAGAGTGCTGGCACCCGCCGAGCCTGCGCCGACATTGGCAAGGCTCGGCGTGCTGGTGGTCGAGGCCAGGTTGGGACCGGCGTTGAACAGCACTTCCTGCCAATTGTAAGAAGCCTCTGCGAACAGCGTCACGCCGTCGGCGACGTCAAAGCTGATCCGACCAAACAGGCTGCGGCGATCATCCTCCGCGTCGAGCCCGATGCGGCGACCGGAATCGTTCACCTGCCAGTCGCCGCCTTGGGTGAGGGTCGGCGGCGCCGAGCCGTTAGCTGCGGGGAAGGTCAGGTCGCCATATTGGAACTGGTTCACCGAGCCGCCCGGGCCGAAATAGATACCGCGGAGCCGGTTGGCGGTGCCGCCGAGCGAATTCAGGATGATGCTGCCCGGCGTGGAGTTCGTCGGGCCCACCTGACGGCGGATCAGGAACTGCGGAACGCTGCTGTTGGTGGTCGCGCTATAGGCTGGATTCTGGATGCGCACGTACCCGGTCGCATTCCAGTCGCGGTCGACCTCGAAAATGCCGTCGCGGTGGGCGATTTCGCCGCTGACGATGACGTGCCCGCGGCCTCCGGCGAAGGAGGTGCCGCCGGCCAGGCCGAGCGAATAGTTGAAGCCGTCGCCATGGGTGGTGATGCCGCTGTCGGCCTGGAGCTTCAGCCCTTCGAACTTCTTGTCGAGGATGAAGTTGACGACGCCGCCGACCGCATCCGAGCCGTAGGTGGCGGAAGCGCCGCCGGTGACCACTTCGACGCGCTCGACCAGCAATTGCGGGATGGTGTTGACGTCGACCAGCCCGGTGATCGTCGACGCGACCGAGCGGCGGCCGTCGAGCAGCACCAGGGTGCGGACCTCACCCAGATTGCGCAGGTTGAGTGCGTTGATGCCGGCCTGGCCACTGCTGAGGTTCAGGCGCGAGTTGGACGGGCGGGTCGATCCCGCCAGCGAAGGCAGTTGATTGACGAAGTCGGCAATGTTGTTGGTCGGCGAGCTATTCTCGATGTCCTCGCGGGTGAGCACAGTGAGGGGCGTCGGCGCCTGATAGCCGTCGCGGGCGACGCGCGTGCCGGTGATGACGATATTTTCGTCGCTCCGAGCGGTGGTGGTCAGCGATCCATCCGCCTCCGCCGTGGTCGCCTCCACGGGGGGCGTCTCGTCCGCCGTCTGCGCGGAAGCGGCGCTGGCCATGGTGAGCGCGGCAATTCCGGACAGGGCGAGGAACGGGGCCTTGCGGCGTTCGGCTGTCGATCGAATGTTCATATGTCCCCCTTCGGTGTGCCGACATTTCCGGAATCGGAAAGCCTGCCCTCCAACGACCTCTTATATCCCCGCGTCGGCATCTGACATGTGCGGTGTTTGCGCAGGAACCGACGGAAGGTGCAGGGCAGTGCCGAGCAGCGTCAATCCCCTTCGGCTTCCAATCCTTTGCTGGGCCATAGACGCAGACTATGGCGCCCCCATAGCCTTGTCTTATGGTCGCCCGAGCCTTTGGCATGTGACGCCTCGTCGGCCGCCGGTTTAGCGTCGACCGTCACGAAGGTGGAATTTTGCCGATGCTCGATCGTCGTTCATTCTTGCTGGGCTCCGCGGCGGCGCTGGCCATGGTGCCTGCCGGTACCGAGGCTGCCGGATCGCTGCCGCGCGGGGGCGTCCGGCAGGTGGATGCGGCGGGCCTATCCAGGCCGATCGAGATCATCGATGATCCGTATGGCATCCCGCACATCCGTGCGCGCTCCATCCCCGATGCGTTTTTCGGGCAAGGCTATGTCGTTGCCCGCGACCGCCTGTTCCAGATCGATCTCGCGCATCGGCGGGAGCTCGGGCGCCTTGCCGAGGCCTTCGGACCCGACTTCGCGCGGCACGACGCGACTGCGCATCTGTTCCACTATCGCGGCGATCTCGATGCCGAACTCGCGCGAATCCCCGCCGACATTCTCGCCAGCGCCAAAGCCTATGTGGCGGGCATCAATGCGCGCATCGACGAAGTCCTCGCCGATCCCGCTCTGCTGCCGCTCGAATATTCCATCCTCGGCGTGCGGCCGCTGCGGTGGGATCTGCGTGATCTGGTGCTTGCGCGGGGAGTCCAGGGCGGCAGCGTCGAGGACGAAGTGCGCCGCGCCCGGCTGGCGGGAATGGGCCTGCTCGATTTCGACGCAGTGATGGCGCCGCTCCGTCCGGCCTCGACGTTGCGGGTGCCGGAGGGCCTCGACGCGGCTGCGGTGTCCGATGCCGATCTTGGCGTGCTGCGCGGCGGTGGGCTGCCGTTCGGATCGATCATCCCGGTGCCGGATGCGGCCAATCCCGGTGCCGCGGAGCGCGCCAACGCGGGCAGCAATGCCTGGACGATCGCACCGGCACGCAGCGCCACCGGGCGGCCGATCCTCGCCAACGATCCGCATCTCGGCATCGGCGGTTTCGGGCCGCGCCACGTCGCCCATCTGAGCGCCCCCGGGCTCGACGTAATCGGCGCCGGCTCGCCCGGCCTTCCCGGCATCATGCAGGGCCACACCGATCGCTTCGCCTTCGGACGAACCAACTTCCATATCGATCAGGAAGATCTGTTCATCCTGGAGCTCGATCCTGCCGATCCGGAGCGTTACCGTCACGCCGGCGGCTGGAAGAGGTTCGAACGCACGGAGATCTCGATTCCGGTGCGTGGCGGCGCCCCTGTCACCTCGGTCCTGCGCCACTCCGTCCACGGGCCGGTCGTGTCGCACGACCCTGCCCGAAGGCGGGCGACCGCGCTCGCGGCTATCGAGCTGCAACCGGGTGCCAGCGGCGCGTTCTCGATGATCGCGATCAATCTCGCCCGGGACTGGACGGGCCTGCGCAGAGCGTTTCGCTTCCATCCTTCACCGACCAACTTCCATTATGCCGATGTCGACGGAAATCACGGATGGCAGGTGATCGGCTTCGTGCCGATGCGCCGCAAGGGCGACGGCCTGATGCCGGTACCCGGTGACGGCCGCTACGACTGGACGGGCATGCGCGATTTCCGTGCGCTGCCGAGCGCATATAATCCGGCCGCGGGATGGTTTGCTTCGGCAAATCAGAACAACCTTCCGGCCAACTGGCCGCGCGATCGCATTCCGGCCTTCTCGTTCCGAGATCCCTATCGCTACGAGCGCATTGCCGAAGTTCTCCGCGCGCAGCCGCAGCACAGCCTCGGCGACAGCGTCGCGCTTCAGCACGACACGCTGTCGACGCCGGCCCGACAGCTCATCGCTTTGCTTCCGGCGCGCGGCTCGGCCGGCGCCCAACCGGCAATCGCGATGCTGCGCGGGTGGGATGCTCGGATGGATGGCGGCAGCGGCGCGGCCGCATTGTACCAGATCCTTTGGCGCGAACTCGGCGACAGGATGCTTGCGGCGATCGTGCCCGACCGTGCGCGCGCACTGGTCGACGAGATTGCGCCGTCAGTGCTGCTCGGCCTCCTTGCCATGCCCGACGCGCGGCTCGGCGCGGATCCCGCGGCAGCGCGCGACGCTCTCTTCGATGCAGCGCTTGCCGCCGCCTGGGCGACTGCCGTCGGGCGGCTCGGGCCGGATCCCGCCACGTGGCGCTGGGCGGCCCTTCACCAGGTGCGCATCGCGCACCCGCTCTCGCGGCTGCCGGCCATCGCCGCTGCCTTCCCGGCGATCGAAGGCGAGGGATCGGGCGGCGACTCCTATACGGTGATGGCGCGCTGGTTGCGCGATGCGCCGAACTGGCAGACCAGCGGCGGCGCCAGCTATCTCCAGGTAATCGATGTCGGTGCGTGGGACAATTCGCTGATGCTGAACCTGCCGGGCCAGTCCAACGACCCGCGCTCGCCGCATTATCGCGATCAATATCTGCCGTGGACCGGCGGAAAGTTGCAGCCAATGCTGTTCAGCCGCGCCGCCGTGGATGCGCAGGCGGCGGGCCGAACGCTTCTGCGGCCGGCCCGCCGACGGTGAGAGTGCCGGCGCCCTGAGCCGAGAATCCGGGCGCCGGCATGGTATCGATTAGCGGAACAGCGAGGTGATCGTCTGCGGCGCCTGATTGGCGATCGACAGAGCCTGAACGCCAAGCTGCTGCTTGACCTGGAGACCCTGCAGACGCGCCGATTCCTTCGCCATGTCGGCGTCGACGAGATTGCCGATGCCGCCCTCGACGACGTCGGAAAGCTTGCTCGTATAGGAAGCCTGGGCGTCGATCTTGCGCGAAGCCGCACCGAGCGTGCTGAGCTTGGCGTTGAGGTTCTTGGCGATGTCGCCAAGATCGTTGACCATCGTCTTTGCAAGGGCGGCGGTGTCGATCTTGCTGGTGGTAGTCAGCTTCTCGAACGTACCGCCGGAACGGCCAAGGTCGAGCTCGAGGTTGTCAACCGAGAGCGAATCCGGAGTGTAGGTGCCCGAGTTGCTGTCCGTGTCGCTCAGCGACTGCAGCGCCGTAACAGTGCCGCCCGAAGCCTTGAGAAGGTTCGTGCCGTTGAAGGTCGAGGAATCGACGATCGTCTTGATCTGTTCGCGGAGCGCCTCGAAATCCTTGTTGATGGCCGTGCGGCTCTCGGTATCGATACCACCGTCAGAAGCCTGCTGAGCCTTCTGCTTCATCTGGTTGACGATGTCCGAGATCGATTCCGCACCGGCGACCGCAACGTCCGTCACGCTCTTGGCGCGCGACAGCGAGGCGCCGACGGCCTGGAGGCCGCCCTGGTCGCCGCGAAGCGTCTGCGCGATCGTGTAGGACGCGGAATCATCCTTGGTCGACGAAACCTTGAGGCCGGTGTTGATTCGGCTCTGAACCTGCTCAAGGCCTTTGTTGGTGGCGTTCAGGCTCTGCAGAGCGGCCATCGCGCCGGTGTTAGTGTTCACGGAAAATGCCATTCTAAATCCCCCATTTGAGCGGTCTCCACCCGAGACCTGGGCCTAATCGCGGCCCGTCGGCGGCGGGCGAAAGCAGCCCGCAAGCATATTGTGGATGGGAAATGGCCGTTCTGTCGGTCGCCACGGCTTTTTTTGTTCAACCGCTCGAGAAATTTCATGCAAGGCGGCGCACAGGGCCCCTCAGCGTGGCGCATTCATCGATGATCGCACCATACCCTGTGACCGAGAAAGCACGGTCGGACAGGATCACGCATCCGCATCTGCCAGTCTACTTGCCTGCCGAGTGTGCCGATGTAGGAGGTCCTTTCGACATGGATGCCAGCGCCGCGGTCAGTCCGGAAGCTCGAAAAGGGATGATTATGACACAGCATTACAAGGTGCGTCTTCTTGCCTCCACATTGCTGATCGGGATGGCCGGTGTGTCGATGCCGGCGTTCGCGCAGACGGGCCCGGTCGAATCGATCGCGCAAACCGACGAGAGCGCCGACGATTCTGCGGGTGAAGAGGCCGGCAGCATTGTGGTGACCGGTTCGCGCATCGCCCGGCCGGACGTTTCCGCTTCGGTTCCGGTTGCCGTCCTGTCCAACGAGGGCATTCAGGCGACCGGCGCGGCCAATCTCCAGGACGCCCTCGCCGACCTTCCCTCGGTCGGCCAGAATCTCAGCCGCACCTCGAGCAATTTTTCGACCACCGGCAACGGCCAGGCGACGGTGAACCTGCGCAACCTCGGATCGGCGCGCACGCTCGTCCTCGTCGATGGCCGCCGGTTCGTCGCGGGTCTTCCCGGAACGTCGATCGTCGACCTCAACACGATTCCGACCGATCTCATCGAGCGGATCGAGGTCGTCACGGGAGGCGCTTCCGCCGTCTACGGCTCGGAGGCGATCGCCGGCGTCGTCAACTTCGTGCTCAACGATGATTTCACCGGTGTTCGCGTGCGCGGCCAGGGCACGATCTCCGACGAAGGCGACGCAGCACGGCAATATGTGTCGGTGACCGCCGGAACCGGCTTCGCCGACGGCCGCGGTAACCTGATCGTCTACGGCCAATATGACCGGGACGCCGGGCTGCGTTCACGCAAACGTGCCTTCTCTGCCACCGACGTGCCGAACCGCAGCTCGTTCGCGGCCCAAGGATTGTTCAGCCCGGATGGCAGCTTCGCTCCGGGGGCCTCGACCTTCACGTTCAACCAGGGGAACCAGGTCATCCCCTATCAGAGTGCCAACATCAACGGCTACAACCGCAACGATGATCGCTACCTGGCCGTCCCGGTCGAGCGCTATCTCGGCACCGTGCTCGGCAAGTTCGAGATCACCGACGGCATCGAACTGTTCGTCGAAGGCGAATATGCCAAGACCAAGGCGCGTTCGAGCCTCGAGCCGCAAGCAGTGGCCAACACCGATCTGACCAACGCGGACGGCACGGGTTATGCCGGCATTCCCCTGACCAACCCGTTCATTCCGGCACAGATACTGGCGGCAGCAAACGCGCTGAACACCGATGCCGATCCGGACAACGACATCACTGCAATCCCCTTCCGCCGCCGTTCGAACGATATCTTCGACCGCAGCAACCGCAACGATCGCGAGCTCTGGCGGGTGGTCGCCGGCGTCCGCGGCGAACTCGGCAACGGCTTCAAGTGGGACGTCTTCTACAATCACGGCGAGTCCAAGGATTCGACGTCGTCGGAGACCATCCTTGGGCCCAATTACGTCAATTCGCTGAACGCGGTCGCCGGACCCAATGGCCCGGTCTGCTCGATCAACGTCGATGCCAATCCGAACAACAATGATCCGGCATGCGTGCCGATCAACATCTTCGGCTTCAACACGGCGACGCCAGAAGCCTCCAACTACGTGACGGACGGCGGGCTGCTGTCGACCTACAATGCCAAGGTGCAGCAGGATGTTTTCGCCGCAACCATCTCCGGCGACGCCTTCACTCTGCCCGGCGGCGCGCTCGGCTTCGCGGCCGGCGTGGAATATCGGCGAGAGAAGAGCAGCGAGGATTTCGACGAGGCCACCAATCTCGGCCTGACGCTCGGCAACTTCCTCTCCGACACGCGCGGCAAGTACAATGTGAAGGAAGGCTTCGTCGAGCTCGTCGCCCCGATCCTCGCCGACCGGGCCGGCTTCCATTATCTCGGCCTCGAAGGCGCGGTCCGCTATGCCGATTACTCGACGGTGGGCGGGGTCTGGAGCTGGAAGGCGGGCGGTGAATATGCGCCCACCCGCGACATCCGCTTCCGCGCGATCTATGCCGAGGCGACCCGGGCGCCGAGCATCTCGGAACTGTTCTCCGCGCAGAGCGAGACCTTCCCCGCCGTGACCGATCCCTGCGATCAGCGCGCCGGAGAGGGCGACGGCGCCCCGATCGTCGTGGCGGGCGGATCGCTTCCGGCAAGCTGCCTTGCCATTCCGGCAATCGCCGCCGCGGCACAGACGGCCGGCGGCTTCGTTTATTCGACCGCGCAGATCCAGACCATCAACGGGTTCCTTGGCGGAAATCTCGGTCTCGAGGAAGAGAAGGCCAAGACTCTGACCGCAGGCGTGGTGTTCACCCCCACCTTCCTGCGCAATTTCAGCCTGACGGTCGATTATTATCGGATCAAGGTCGAGAACGCGATCGGCATCATCGGACAGCAAACGTCGCTCGACGAATGCTATACCGGCAGCGGCGAAGATATCTTCTGCGACAACGTCGTCCGCGATGCCACCGGGCGGGTGATCACGGTCAACGCGCTGAACCTCAACACCGGATCTTTCCTGGTCGAGGGCATCGACACGCAGGCCCGCTTCAACCACGATTTCGGCCCTGTCCGCCTCGATCTCTCGGTCTACTGGAACCACCTGCTGTCGCAGGAGCAGACGTCGTTCCCCGGCGGGCCGACCCAGGACGAAGTCGGTCAGCTCGATTGCTACAGCTGCGGTCGCCTCGGCACCGGATTCAAGGACAAGGTGTTCGGCTCCGCGATGCTGTCGACCGATGATTTCTCGCTGAACTGGCGTGCCAACTACTACAGCTCGGTCGTTGATGACGTCACCGATCCGGATCCGATCCGGACCGGCGCCTTCTGGTACCACGATGCCCAGCTCCGGCTCGGAGTCGGGCCCAAGGACGACCGGAAGTTCGAAGTCTATTTCGGCGTGAACAACATCTTCGACAAGAGGCCGCCACTGTTCAACGACACCAATCCGGTTACTTTCCCGGGTACGCAGACGTCGGCGACAACCTACGATCTGTTCGGCCGGATGCTCTACGCCGGAGTCGACTTCCGCTTCTGAACCGCGTTCCTGACCCGCCACCAGGTTCCGTTACCTGGTGGCGAAGCGCGTGACGGGATCGTTTGACAGGTCCGTTCCTGCCCAAATGGCGCAGGAGCGGACCTGCGTCGTATCCGGCACCCGCCGAGCCGGCGGCATGGAAGCAGAGCTCAGCCAAGCACGTCCGTGAGCACGCGCGCGAAGTTGCCGCCCATGGCCTGCTCGATCTCGCGCCGGCGAAAGCCGCCTGCCTCGAGGGCGCGTTCGATGCGGGCCATTCGGTCGAGCGTGTTGAGTTCCGGAATCACGACGTGCTCGGGTGTCCAAGCGAAGCCCGGGATGCCGAGGGCGTGCATAGCGCGCCACCATTCGAGATATTCCTTCACGCCTTCGCGATTGTCGTTGTTGAGCTTCAGCAGATTTTCCTGACCTCCCATCGGAAAGTCGTTTGCGATCCCGACAGCTTCGATCCCGCCGACCTTGATGACGTGCCGAACGTGGGCGAGGAGGTGCTCGACCCGGGGCACGGCATCACGGGTGAGCCAGAAGCTCATCATGAAGATTCCGATCACGCCGCCGCGGTCAGCGATGGCTCGGATCGCCTCGTCGGGGATGCAGCGGGGATGATCGAGGATCGCCCGGCACGCGCCATGGGAATAGACGACCGGCGTGCGGCTGAGCCGCGCGGCCTCGATCATGGTCGCGACCGACCCGTGGGAAACGTCGGGCAGGATCCGCAGCCGGTTCATCTCGTCGAGGCCGGCGACGCCGAGCCTGGTGAGACCGGTCTGAACGGGCTCGATGGCGCCACCGGCAAAAGCCGTGTCGTTGTGATGCGTGAATTGCAGCACCCGAAGGCCCTTGTCGTGAAAGCGTGCGAGCCGCGCAAGATCGTCGCCCACGGGCTCGCACGACTGGAATTGCAGAAAGGCGGCACAGCCGGGCCGGTGGCCGATGTCGCTGCCGCGCTGCGCGACGAATGCGACATCGCTGTCGCGGAGTCGGGCTGCCCCGGCATCGAGGGCTGCGTCATTGGCCTCGAACGTTCTTCGGTAGCGCGGCGTCCCATCGGGATCGCGCACCTCTGCGACCTCCGAGACGTCGCAGATCATCGCGTTCAGACCGGCAGCAGCAATGTCCGACAGAGTCTTGGGCAGGAAGCTCAGCCCGTCGACGAAGCCGGGGGCGGGCAGGGGGGAGCGTGGCGAGCGGCTGGGGACGCACCCTGCAAGCGGGGCTGCCGCAAGCGCGCCAAGAATGGACCTGCGAGAGCAGGCAAGCACATCATCCGGCATTCAATCGCTTCCTTCGGAGGCTGACGTTCGGTCCTGCGCCGGCTCGCTCAAACGGCGCTGAGCGAAAGACAGCGCGGGTGGGTCGATATGGACGATCCCGTCACGCAGCAATCGATCCGCCACCCTCGTATTCCGGTGCTGCCCGCCGCGCATGCCGGGGAGCGCGAGCTTGAACCCGCGCGGCGTCGCGCAACTCGGATCCGCCGTCTTGGCAATCGGCACGGCATCCCGAGGTCAGCGCGCCTCGTTGCAAAGGGCGTCGATCAGCTGAGCATGGAGCCCCTCGGCGACACCGCCTTCCAGCGCAGAGTCCGCGACCGTCGTCGAGACGTCCGCGCCGCGTTCGAGCAGCAGGTGAACGGGGCACCTCTGGGCGATCTGCACCAGCCGATCCCGCTGCTCCTCGGGCATGTCGCCGAGTTCAAGCACGCGTTCGAACCGGTCCCGTCCCGCGGGCGACCCCTTGTGATGCGTCACTCGAACGCTCATCCGATCCGGGCTCCAGCCCTTGCGCTCGGCATAAAGCCGCATCGTCATCAGCGTGCACGCCCCCAGGGCGGCCTCGATCAGGTCGAACGGATTAGGCCCCGACGATCCGCCGCCAAAGGCTGCCGGCTCATCGACCGTGAGCTGATGTTCACCCGTATCCACCCGCACCTGAAATCGACCCGCCCCGGTCTCCTGGACCAGCACGGAATCCTCCGACTCGATCACGATGGTTCCTTCCTCTCGGTCATTCGCACGCGAGCTTAACCAGAATCCGGCGCCAGTGCGGCATCATTGCTCCCGGATGCTCGGGCCTCACTTCAGGCCGCGCGGCCGTCTGAACCAGAAGCTCCACACCGCCAGCGAGCCTAGGAGGAACAGCGCCAGACCCGAGATGGTCATCACCATTCTCCAGGCAAAGCCGCCGACCTTGGCGGAATGGACCGGATAGGCCTTGTTGAACAGCTGCGCCCCGGCCGGGAGCGTCAAAGCGTCGCGGGCAGCGAGGATACGGCCGTCCGCCGCGTCGATCCACAGGGTCGAACGCCCGTTCGGCAGCCATTCCGAGGCGCGCTTCATGCGGATCTGGATGGGATCGCCGGGCTTGCGCGGCAGCGACAGGATCCGGATCGTCGCGTCCGGGAAGCGGGCGTGGGCCGACAGGATGATCCGCTGCCAATCCGGCCGCTCCGGCATCGCGCCGCCCTCGACCTCGGGCGCCGCAAGCGACGCTGAGACGCTGCCATAAGCCCCGAACGGCGCCACCGCCGCTTCGCCGACCGGACGGAAGATCATCATCGTTCCGGTCAGCGCCGACAGCAGCAACAAAGGCGCGACGACGATGCCGAGATCGCGATGGTGCGTGACGATCGCCGGCCGGCTCATCCGCTTGGGCAGCAGCCGGAATTTGAACGTCCGCCGCGTCCGCCACCACAGGATTACACCCGTCAGGACGAAGAGCATCGAGGCGGTGCCGGCGATGCCGATCACCGTCTCTCCCGCATCCCCGGCGAACAGATGATGGTGGAAGTCGAACAGCCAGAGCTCCGGGCGCTGCCACTGGCTCGACCATCGCGCAACCACCGTCCCGGCCTGATCCGAATAGGCGCCGCTTCCGGCTGCGGTGCGGAGCTGGTGCAGGCCGAACCGGTCGCTCGCATAGACGATGCTCTGCACGTCGCGCTCGGCCAGCAGCCGCGCCGTCGTGCCGGCGATCACGGCCGGATCGCGGACCAGCGGATCGCCGGCATGGGGGAGGGCGATCCACGCATCCTTGTGCACCAGGATCGCGCCCGACAGACCGATCAGGGCGAGGAGCAGGCCCACCAGACCGCCGGTCCAGCGGTGGAGGAGATCGAGCAGGCGGATCAGAACCGGTAATCCCAGCCGAGGGTGATCGTGCGTCCACGCCCGGCGAAGAAGCTGAGATTGTCGGTCGGCAGCCGCGTGTCGCTGGAATAATCGATGTAGAATGCGTCGAACACATTCTGCGCGCTGAGGCTCAGCGCGCCGAAGCCGATCTCATATCGGATCGCGGCGTCGGTGACGTTGTAGCCGCCAAAATCGTTGCGCGGATCCCGGATTCGGCCGGTGAAGGTGCGCGACAGGAAGAATTGCGTCTGGACGCGCAGCGACAGCGGCCCGCGCTCATAGCTCCCGGCGAGGTTGAGGCGATCCGGCGAGATGTTGGTGCCGTCGAGATCGGTGTCGACGAGCCCGTCGGGAACCAAGTCGCTGTCGTAGCGCCCGTCGAGATGCGCATAGCCGACCGACACCCGCGCCCCGGGGATCGGCAGCGCCACGCCGAGATTGATCTCGAGGCCCTTGATCTCGGTGCGCAGCCGCTGGACGTCGAAGATGCCGCCGGGCGCGGCGATCAGGAGCTGGCCTTTGTCGCTCGACGACCAGAAATAAGCGAGGCTCGCGTCGAGCGGACCCCGTTTGACCTCGAGGCCAATCTCGCGGTTGTTCGAGACGATCGGGCTGATATCGAGATAATTGTCGAGATCGACCCCCGGCGTGCGGATCGCCCGGGTGATGCGGCCGATGTCGGGAACGGTGAACCCTTCTGCATAGCTGGCGTAAGCGCGTATGCCCTCGAGCGGCTCGAAGATCACGCCGCCATTGACCAGCAGATCGTCGAACTTCGGGCTTCCGCCGGACACGTCCACGCCGCCGAATGTCGACTGTCTTGGCGCGACGAACGTCGTCGAGGCGAGCGTGCGGTAATCGTCGATGCGCATCTCCACATTCTCCCAGCGCACGCCGCCCGCCAGCCGCACCGTGTCGCCGAAGAGCGCGAGGTTGAGCTGCCCGAACGGCGCGAGGCTGCGGAAATCGGTCGGCGGCACCCAGGTCCGGTCGGTGGCGATCAGCCGCTGCTCGGTCGAGTCCCACAAGGCATCGAAGCCGAGGATCGCGGTCAGTCCCTGGAAGCCGGGGATCGCCCGCTCGTAGCTGAACTTGCCGCCATATTTGCGGGACCGGTTTTCGGACTGGTCGAACAGGGTGCCGACCGGCGCAATCGCCGGATCCTGGAAGGTGGAGATCGGCGCGATCTCGCCGCCGAATATGTCGTGGGTGCGATTCCAGAAGATCTGGGTGACCAGGTTCCCACCCCACACCTCGGTGTCGGTGAGCGACAAAGCGACACTTTCGGTGCGGCTGGCGGCGGGTTCGCCCGGCGGCGTTCCGCGCACCGCGCTGGTCGGCAGCCCCGTCGCACGGTTGCCGGGAATCGCAATGAAATCGCCGTCTCCATCGAGCTGGAAGCGGCTTGCGATCAGGTCGATCCGCGCGGTGTCGCTCAACGCATAGCCGAAACGTCCGAACAGCGACCAGGATCGGGAATCCTGGGTCTCGCCCTGGGTGAGATTGAGGCCGACCGGATTGCCGCGTCCGTCATAGAAGACGCCGCGCTTGTCGTAGGCGCCGCCGACGCTCGCATCGAACGGGCCTGTCTTGTACTGAACGAGCCCGGCCATCTTGCCGCCGAGCCCGTCCTCGTGGACGTCGGCATCGGCACTGCCCTGGACGAGCACGCGCCCGCTGAACCCCTCGGTGCGGGGTGCGCCGACGGTGACCTGGTTGACCACACCGCCGGTCCCGCCGATGCCTTGCAACGCATTCGAGCCGTAAATCAGCTCCACGCGGTCGACGAAGAAGCCATCGATGGTGAAACCGTCCCGGCTGCCGTCGCGCAGCGGGGTCGATTGTGGAATTCCGTTGATCGCATAAAGCGGGGAGCGTCCGCGTAGCGTCTCCCCGGCGCCGGACAGCTTCTGGCGTGTCGGGGAGAAGGACGGGGTAAGGGCGGAGACGGCGTCGGTGACCGAACCCGAGATCGCGATCTGCTGGTCGAGCGCTGCCTTGTCGATGACGTCGACGGTAAGGGGCAGGGCACTGGGCGGCAGGATCGACCGCGCCGCGGTGACGACGATCTCTTCTCCCGCCGCGGGCGAGCCGTCGTAACCTTCGCCGTCTTCGTCGACGTTGGCGACGCTCGCGGCCGCATCCTCAGCGTAAGCGGGCTGGGCGGCAAGCGCGAGCAGGGCGGCGGCGGCCAACAAGTGCCGGCGGTAAGACGAACACATCGAAACTCCCCTTCGCTGTGCGCTCTATCCAGCGCACAACGCTATTGCAAGTCAGTCGCAACTGGGGTGTTCTTACGTGCCTGTCCGACCCTGGCCGCCTGCGGGCGCGCCACTCCGTCCTCAGGCGAGCCGATTACAGAGCGGGCGCGCGGTTTCCCTGCGTGATTGCGCCCGGAAGGCAGGTTTGCGCCGGCTGGGTGCTGGCGGGCTCGGTTGCGTCGCGGACGATCTCGGCGAGTGTCCGGGTTCGCAGGTCGGGGGCGGCGCAGCGCGTGGTCATCGCGGGCGCCGAAGACTGCACCCCGGTGAAGGCGCTGGCCGGTGCCGTCACCGAAGGTTGCGCCGGAGCAAAGGTACTCGCCGGTGCCTTCATCGGCGAACGCGCGGCGGTGAAGGCGCTGACCGGAGCCGCCACCCGAGGCTGCGTCGGAGCAGAGGCACTGGCTGGTGCCTTCATCAGTGAACGCGCCGCGGCAAAGTTGCTGGCCGGTGCGTTCACGGGAGGTCGCGCCGGGGTGAAGGCACTCGCCGGTGCCTTCATCGGCGAACGCGCTGTGGCAAAGGCGGCGGCTGGTGTCGTCGCCGGAGATAGCCCCGTGGCAAAGCCGGTGGCCGGCGCCGTTGCCTTGACAGCGAACCGAGCCTGCGAAGCCTCGGCTCCGAATGCGTCGTAGATGGTGCGCGCCGCGGTTGCGATCACCGCGGGTCGGTTGACGCCGCCGCGGGCGAACAGGGCAACGGCGATGCGGCGGCCATCGGGCAGGGTGACGAACCCGACGTCCCCAGTATAGCCGTTGAGCGTTCCGGTCTTGTGCTCGACCCTGGTGCCGGCCGGCAGCAGCGCCCGCATCCGGTTCCGGCCGGTGTGACAGCGGCTCATCATGTCGAGCAGCAGAGACCGGCTTGCCGGCGTCAGCGCCCGAGGACCATCTACGGTGCGCAGCAGGCTCAGCATCGCGGTGGGCGTGCTGGAATCGCGGACATCGCGCAGATCGCGGCGTGCACTGAGCAGCTGGGCGATCGTGCGGTCGACGCGGATGCCGCTGAGGCCGTGGCTGCGCATCCAATTGTCGATCACCTGCGGTCCGCCGAGCTCGGCAATCAGCAGATCGGTGGCGCGGTTGTCGCTGCGGGTGATCATCTGGTCCATAAGGGTGCGCGCGCTCACCCCGGCGATCAGCGTGTCGAGGGACCGCTGTCCCGCGTCGACCTGCGACAGATACGTCGCGGCGACCGCGACCTTCATCGTGCTCGCCATAGGGAAAGGCTCGTTGCCGTTGAAGCTGATCATCGTGCCGGTCGCGAGGTCGACGGCGGCAATCCCATATTCGCCCGGGTTCTCGGCCGCCATCGACGCGAGCTTCTGCTCGACGGCCTTGTAATCCGGCGAGGCCGCCGCCGGCTGGGCGACGAAAGCAAGCATCCAGAAAAGCATCGCAACACGCCGCATCGACACGCTCCACCCCGCAGACCACAGAGCTTGCACACCCGTGCAAGCCGCAGTGGTGAATAGCATGGTCAGATTAACGCGGGGCATGCGCGAGGTGTGTTTCGACGCAGCATCAGCCCCGTTCGGCGCAGAACGCGCCCGTTTCGGCGAAATCGCGGAACGATCCCTGAAATCCTAACCGGCTGGCGTCGCTTCGAATTCCCGGCGAGCACGACCCTATTTCAGGCGTGTTCTGGCGGGACGTAATGAAAATCCACGAGGTAGACGTTGCTGCCGCTGCCGTGCTTCGCCGTCTTGAGCAGGTCGACCATGCCCTCGAAACCGGAGCGGCGGGCGAGCGCGCCGGTGACATCGCCGAGTGCGATCGGCCGGATCGCGTCAACAATGATATGGCCGTGCTCCATCGGATAGGCTCCGCCGACCTTGACGTGCGGCCGGGTCCAGATCCGGATGCTGCAGGTGATCCGGCCCTCCCGGACACCTTCACGAAGGCGTTTGGCGAACATCATCTCACGAAGATAGAGCAATGACGCAGACGTCAGCAATATCGGTCACGTCGGGGCCAGAATGAGACAACGGGCACAGGGATCAAGGGGTGAAATCGAGACGGCGCGACCAGTCTTCGACTTCGCCGGTGGCGAGCCGGCGCGCGGCGAGAACTTTCCAATTCTCGGCAAGATGGGGGAGGGCGGTGACGATGGCCAAAGCATCCCGATCGAGCATGTCGACGTACAGGAGCCGCGAAAGGCGCGCGATCGTCCAGTCCGGCGAGGGGCGATCGACCAGCGTCATGGCGTCGCCGACATCCACGTGGCCCTCCTCGATCACCCGGTAATACCAGCCGGTTCGGCCGGTCGCCTGAACCCGCCGCGACATATCCGCCACGCCGAAGCGGTCGTTCAGCTTCCAGCACGGCTGACGTCCCTGGCTGACCTGGATCAGGGCGCCGCCTGCGCGAAACACATCGCCGATGGCCACATCCGCTTCGGTAAGCCCGGTGGTCGACACATTCTCACCGAAGGCGCCCGGCCGATTGAGCAGCGCGAGATCGCCAATCTCGCCGCGCCAGGCAGCGTGGTGATCGAATGGATAATGGTGAACCGATTTCTCGGGCCCGCCATGATGCTTGAGATCACCCTGGGCATCGCTCGCAAATCCATTCAGGCCAAGCCACAGGCGCCCCTCGACCGGATGCTTGTCGATCCCGCTTGGGATGCCGCGCGGGCCAAGGGGTCTGACGGGACCCGTCAGCAGCGCCTGAATGTGCGGCATCCCATTCTCCATTCCGGTTCGTGGGCGTCCTTACCGGGTGAAGCATCGTTCGACAAAGTGCACCGCCGCAGAGCGAAGAGACAGCGGCGCTTTCTGCGCTGGTGGTTCGCCTCGCGAACTTTGCGTTCAGATCAGCCGGCGCCGCATCGTGATCTGCGCTTTCTCCGCTCAACATATGACGGTGCGCTCGAGGAAGGCCATACCTGCCACGTTGCAGACGGACATATTCAACTTACACGCAAGCTCGCCGACGCCGTGCTTCCCCTGCTGGCGGGACGCCCAGCGCCCGTCAGATATCCTGGCTGATCCGGCCGTACAGCTCCGGGCGGCGATCGCGGAAAAAGCCGAAGGCGGAGCGGTGGGCACGGGCCTGGGCGAGATCCAGGGTGGCGACCAGCACCCCGGTGTCGGTGGCGCCGAATTCCGCCTGGATGTCGCCGCGCTCGTCGCAAATGAAGCTGTTGCCGTAATAACGCTGGCCATGCTCGGTGCCGACCCGATTTGCGGCGACCACCGGCACGACGTTGGACACGGCGTGACCGATCATCGCCCGCCGCCACAAACGGCTGGTGTCGAGATCGGGATCGTGCGGCTCCGTGCCGATGGCGGTCGGGAACAGCAGGATCTCGGCGCCGTCGAGCATCAGCGCCCGCGCGGTCTCCGGATACCATTGGTCCCAACAGACCGCGGGGCCGACCTTGCCGTAGGGCGTCTTGAACGTCTTGAAGCCGGTATTGCCGGGGCGGAAGTAGAATTTCTCGGAGTAACCCGGTCCATCCGGAATGTGGCTCTTTCGATAGACGCCCATGACGGCGCCATGATCGTCGATCATCGCCAGGCTGTTATAATGATGATGGCCGTCGGCCTCGAAAAAGCTCGTCGGAATGTAGACTCCGAGCTCGGCCGCGAGCTTCTGCATCGCCAGCACCGCCGGATGCTCGTCGACAGGCAAAGCGCGGGTGAAGTGGCCCTCGTCCTGAGTGCGGCAGAAATAATGGCCCTCGAACAATTCGGGCGGCAGGATCAGCTTCGCGCCTTTGGCCGCGGCCTCACGCACGAGCTCCGACACGGCGGCGATATTCTCTTGGACGTCGTCCGAGAAAGCGAGCTGCAGGGCGGCGACGGTGATCGTGGTCATGATGTTCGGATCATCCCGGATGGAAGCGCGTCAGGCCGGCATTTGCTGGCTGATGCAGTGGAAGCTGCCGCCGCCGGTCAGGACATGGTCCGCGCGCAGCCCCACCGCCTTGCGGCCCGGGAACAGCGCACCGATCGCCCGCACGGCGTCGTCGTCATTCGGCGCGCCGTAGATGGGCACCACCACCGCCGCATTGCCGATGTAGAAGTTCATATAGGAAGCCGGAACGATCTCGCCATCCCGCTCGACGAGGCCGGGGGAGGGGATCGGCACCACCTCGACGCCGAACGCTTCGGCGCGGCGGCGCGCGTCCTCGAAGATCGCCGCGTTGGGATCGTCAGGCCCGGCGGCCACGGGCAGAGCGAGCCGGCTCTCGCCGACGAAGCGCGCGAGATTGTCGACATGGCCGTCGGTATGGTCGTTCAGCAGACCCTCGCCGAGCCACAGGATCCGCTCCGCACCGAGATCCCCGCGCAATGCCGATTCGATCGCCTTGCGGTCGAGCCTCGGGTTTCGATTGGGATTGAGCAGGCATTGTTCGGTGGTGACGAGCAGACCGGTGCCGTCGGCGTCGACCGCGCCGCCCTCCAAGATCCACTCGCGGCGCTCCGCCTCCAGGCCGGCGCTGTTGGCGAGCCGCAGCCCGATCGTGTCGTCGCCCTCGAGATCGTATTTGCCGCCCCATCCGTTGAACAGGAAGCTGCGCGGCACCCGCGTCTCGCCATGACCGAGGATGATCGGACCGGTGTCGCGGAGCCAGATGTCGCCGAATATCTCCTGGACGACGGTGGCGAACGGCGCGAGCTCGGCCGCGCGCCGGGCAGCAACCGGATCTGCGGCGACGATGCGAATCTCCTCGCCGCGCCCTTCGGCATGAACGGCAGCGGCAAAGGCGGCGACTTCGGCCTGCGCGGCCTCGAGATCCTCGAGCCAGAGATCGGCATGGCTTGGAAATCCAATCCAGACGAATTCATGCTCGTCCCATTCGGCGCTCTGGCGAAGGATCATTGGCCGGCGGCTCCGCTGCGCGAACGATCGCGAATGGCGCGGAATTCGTCACCCTGGTTCCAGTTCGGCCAGGCGCTTCCGGTGGCGAGATCACGGCCTATCTGCCAGTAGATCTGGAGCTCGTGAAGTGCGCCCGACCAGTCCCAAGTGGGATCATATTCGTCGTTCGGCCCGTGATAGCGTTCGGCGCGATAGCGCGTCTGCCACGCCTCGCCCGCAGCGGTGCCGCCCTTGACGAGATCGTTGCCGAGCTTCGCGTAGAGCATCGGCACGCCCTTCTTGGCGAGGCTGAAATGGTCCGAACGATAATAATAGCCGGCCTGGGGCGACGGCTCGGGCTTGACCGTCAGTCCTCCGAGGGCGCGGCCGAGATAGGTGTCGAGCTCCGACTTGCCGCCTCCGACGGCGACGAAATCGCGTGCATCGCCGGCGAGACTGAGGCTGTCCATGTTGACCCCGCCGACCGTGCTCGCCAGCGGATAGACCGGGTTCTCGGCATAATATTGCGAACCGAGAAGCCCCGATTCCTCGCCCGTGACGGCGACGAAGACGATCGAGCGGTCGGCCGCGCCCGTCTTCGCATGAGCTTCGGCGAGCGCGATCAGGCCGGCGGTGCCGCTGGCATTGTCGACGGCGCCGTTGCAGATGTCGTCGCCGGACGGATCGGCATCGCAGCGGCCGAGATGATCCCAATGGGCGGTGTAGATCACATATTCGTCGGGCCGCCTGGCGCCCGGCAATACGCCGATGACGTTACGGGACGCCTGACGCTTGATCTGATTGTCGAGCCGGATCGACACGTTGGTGCCGAGCGGCACCGCCTTGAAACCGGGCTGCTTCGCCGCCTCGACGAGCGCGCCCAGATCCTTGCCGGACGCGGCGAACAGCCTTTGCGCGGCATCCTGGGTCAGCCAGCCGACCATCTTCGACTGATCCATATGGTTGTCGGGATCGTCCATATTGTACTGCGCGCCGGTCCACGAAGATTGGACGACGTTCCATCCATAGGCCGCCGGCTCGGTCTGGTGGACGATCAGGGCGCCGGCTGCGCCCTGGCGCGCCGCTTCCTCATATTTGTAGGTCCAGCGGCCGTAATAGGTCATCGCCTTGCCGCCGAAACGCCCGTTCAGATCCGAAGCCTGCCAATCGGGATCGTTGACCAGGATCACGACCGTCTTCCCGCGCACATCGAGCCCGGCATAGTCATTCCAGCCGCGCTCCGGCGCGTTGATGCCGTAGCCGACGAAAACCAGTTCGGAAGCGGCGAGCTCGGTGCGCGGCTGCACCTGATAGGTATTGGCGACGAAATCCTTGCGATAGTCGAAGACGAGCGGCGTTCTGCCACCGCCGATCGTCATCTGCGAGGGCGAGGCGGTGTTCTCGACCAGCGGCACGTTCTGATACCAGCTACCCTTGTTGCCCGGCTTGAGCCCGGCTTTCCGGAACTGATCCGCGATAAATGCGACGGCCTTCTCCTCGCCGGCGGTAGTCGGCGCACGCCCTTCGAACGCATCCGTCGACATCGTCTGCGTCGCGGACTTGAGCGTATCGAGCGAGATCGGCGCCGGTCGGCGGGCGGAATCCGCGGCGAGCGCCGAACTTGCGCAGCCGGAGAGCAGGGCGCCAGCGAGGATTGCGGGCAGGCGATTGACGAACATCGGGTGGTTTCTCCGGGCGGCAGTCTGTTCGGGCTATTGGCACCACGGCAGAGGCCATGCAAGCTTGCGCCGGCGACGGAGCGCACCGCTCTGCGCCGCTCAAACGGGCTCATTCTCAGGGGGATGACCACGATTGAACGGGTTTGCCAATGGGCGCCAGATCGTTGCTCTGACTCAGAGTCGTGCGCCGCAGGACGCAGTACCCTCAAAACAAAACGGCCGCCCCAAGGGACGGCCGTTTCCGTGGCTAGAGCCGGATCTGCCGAAAGATCAGCGCGAGTAGAACTCGACCACCAAGTTCGGCTCCATGCGAACCGGGTAGGGAACCTCGTCGAGCGTCGGGACGCGCGTGTAGGTGATCTTGGCGTTGCCTTCCGGGCTCACATAATCGGGGATCTCGCGCTCGGCGAGACCCTGCGCTTCCATGACCAATGCCATCTCGCGCGCCTTCGGGCCCAGTTCGATGACGTCGCCGACATTCACCCGGCGCGACGCGATGTTGCACTTGACGCCATTGACGCGGATGTGACCGTGGCTGACGATCTGACGGGCCGACCAGATCGTCGGCGCGAACTTGGCGCGATAGACGATCATGTCGAGGCGGCGTTCGAGCAGGCCGATCAGGTTCTGCGAGGTATCGCCCTTCATGCGGGCGGCTTCCGTAAAGGTCTTCTTGAACTGCTTCTCGGTGACGTCGCCATAATAGCCCTTCAGCTTCTGCTTGGCGCGAAGCTGGATGCCGAAGTCCGACATCTTGCCCTTGCGGCGCTGACCGTGCTGGCCCGGGCCATATTCACGCTTGTTGACGGGGCTCTTCGGACGACCGAAGACATTCTCGCCCATACGACGGTCGAGTTTATACTTGGCGCTGCTGCGCTTGCTCATCTGTGGTCCAATCTGCTTGGTTGCTATGTTTCCGGAACCGCACCGCCCGAACTGCATCGGACGCGGCCACCGCTTCACCGGAGTGCGGGGCCAATTGCGAAGGCCGGCACATGGCGGCGAGGGGTGGATAAGTCAAGCAAAAGCGAGGCGATGCGGTCGGCCCGCCCGTTCGAAAGCGGGCACTTCCCCACGGGACGATCACCCTCTAAGCGCCCCTCATGGAATTCGATATCACTCCGCCGGCGGACTGCCGGACCATGGCCGAAGTGCGGGCCGGCGTCGACAGTCTCGACCGACTCCTCGTGGAATTGCTCGCCGAACGCTTCCGCTACATGGACGCGGCCTCCCGCATCAAAACGGAGCGTGGAGCGGTTCGCGACGAAGGTCGGAAGGCGCAAGTGCTCGCGAACGTTGCCGATCATGCCCGTGAGCTCGGCGTGCCGATCGACCTCGTCACGGATCTGTGGGAGCGCCTGATCGAGGGCTCTATCGCTTACGAGCTCGCTCGCTTCGACGGAGCACCTGCCGCGCAGGACTGAGCTTCCGGCGGACCCGAGCCCTGAGTCCGGCAACGATCATTCCTGCCGCGGGCGGGGATTGACCAGCGCGCGAACCATGCCGCGCATCGCCTGAACTTCGCGGTTCGACCATCCGGCTTTGGTGATGAGGGTGCGGATCGTGTTCTTGGTCGCCGGCGTCCGATCCGGCGGATGGAAATAGCCGGCGGCTTCCAGCGACTCCTCGAGTTGCCCGATCAGGCCTTCCAGTTGCCCCTGATTTGCCTGCGGCTCACGCTCTTCGCCGATCGTCGGCATCAGGAGATCGCCGTGCTTCGACCATTCATAGGCGAGCAGGATCACCGCCTGGGCGAGGTTCAGCGACCTGAATTCCGGATTGATCGGAACCGTGACGATCTTTGCGGCGATCGCGACTTCGTCCGTCTCGAGCCCGGAGCGCTCGGCACCGAACAGGATCGCCGAAGGCTCCGGCTGCATGCGAATTTCGCGGGCAGCTTCCTCGGGGGTCGCGACCGGTACGACCAGGCCCCGCTTGCGCACCGTGGTCGCATAGACATGGACGCAGTCGCCAACCGCTTCGGCGACGGTGCCATAAACGCGCGCCTTCTCAAGCACGATGTCCGCGCCGGACGCTGCCGGCCCCGCCGCCGGATTGGGCCAGCCGTCGCGTGGGCTGACCAGACGCAGGTCGGTGAGGCCGAAATTCAGCATGGCGCGCGCGGCCTTGCCGATATTCTCGCCAAGTTGGGGCCGGACGAGAACGATCGCGGGAGAAGGGGCTGGGGCGGGAGAAGGGGCCGGCGATGTCATTCGCGGCCGACTTCGCCGACCGAGCCGGCGAATTCCTCGAAGTCGCGCGCTTCGGTGAAGTCCTTGTAGACGCTGGCGAAGCGGATGTAGGCGACGGGATCGAGCGCCTTCAAACCATCCATGACCATCTCGCCGATGCGGGTGGAGACGATCTCGCTCTCGCCGCTCGTCTCGACCTGGCGCTGGATCGACGACACGAGCCGGTCGATCCGCTCCTGCGGGACCGGCCGCTTGCGGCAGGCGATGGCGATCGAGCGATCGAGCTTGGTGCGATCGAAGGGCTCGCGCCGGCTGCCCGATTTCACCACCGTCAGCTCGCGCAATTGCACGCGCTCGAAGGTGGTGAACCGGGCACCGCAATCCTCGCATTGCCGCCGGCGCCGTATGGAGGTGCCGTCCTCGCTGGGACGGCTATCCTTCACCTGGCTGTTTTCATGAGAGCAAAAGGGACAACGCAAGGTCGGGCTTAATCCTGGTAGATCGGGAAACGGGCGCACAGCGCGCGGACCCGTGCCTTGACCTCCGCCTCGACCGCCGCATTGGCTTCGTGGCCATTGGCCTTGAGGCCGTCGAGCACGTCGGCGATCATGTCGGCGATGTCGCGGAACTCGGCGACGCCGAAGCCGCGGGTGGTGCCCGCGGGCGATCCGACCCGGATACCGCTTGTCTTGATCGGCGGCAGCGGATCGAAGGGGATGCCGTTCTTGTTGCAGGTGATCGAGGCGCGCTCGAGCGCTTCGTCGGCATCGCGCCCGGTGATGCCGAGGGGCGTCAGGTCGACGAGCGCAAGATGCGTATCGGTGCCGCCGGCGACGAGCGCCGCGCCGCGCTCCTGGAGGCGCCCGGCCAGCGCCTTGGCATTGGCGATCACCGCCTTCGCGTAAGACTTGAAGCCCGGCTCGAGCGCTTCGCCGAAGGCCACTGCCTTGGCGGCGATGACATGCATCAGCGGTCCGCCCTGCAGCCCGGGGAAGACGGCCGAGTTGATCTTCTTGGCGATGTCCTCGTCATCGGTCAGCACCATGCCCCCGCGCGGCCCGCGAAGGGTCTTGTGGGTGGTGGTGGTGACGACATGGGCATGGCCGAACGGGCTCGGATGCTCGCCTGCGGCGACGAGGCCGGCGAAATGGGCCATGTCGACCATCAGCAACGCTCCTACCTCGTCGGCGATCGCGCGGAAGCGGGCGAAATCGATGTGCCGGGGATAAGCCGAGCCGCCGGCAATGATCAGTCGTGGCTTGTGCTCCCTGGCAAGGCTTTCGACCTGGTCGAAGTCGATCAGGTGATCGTCCTTACGCACGCCGTACTGGACGGCGTTGAACCACTTGCCCGACAGCGCCGGCTTGGCGCCATGGGTCAGGTGGCCGCCGGCATCGAGGGAGAGGCCGAGGATGGTGTCGCCGGGCTTGGTCAGCGCGAGCATGACGGCGCCGTTGGCCTGGGCACCCGAATGCGGCTGGACGTTGGCGAAGCCGCAGCCGAACAGTTGCTTGGCACGCTCGATGGCAAGCGTCTCGACCGCGTCGGACGGCGCACAGCCCTGATAATAGCGGCGGCCCGGATAGCCTTCGGCATATTTGTTGGTGAGAACCGAACCCTGTGCTTCGAGCACGGCACGCGACACGATATTCTCGGACGCGATCAGCTCGATCTGGTTCTGCTCGCGGTCGAGCTCGGCCGCGATCGCATCGGCGACCGCAGTGTCGGCGACGCGCAGGCGCTCGGTGAAGAAGCCGGCCGGCTGAACGTCGCTGAGATCGTTGGCGGGGACATCATTGGCTGGGCGGGTGCTCATCATGCGGGCTCCTTCGCAAAATCGGGGTTGGTGAGCTTGTCGATGCGGCGCTGATGCCGGCCGCCGGCGAACGGGGTGGCTAGGAATTGGGCAATGCAGTCGCGCGCTGTCTCGATACCGATCAGGCGCGCGCCGAGGGCAAGCACGTTGGCATCATTATGCTCGCGGGCGAGCCGCGCGGAGAGGCCGTCCGAGACGAGGGCACAGCGGCAATGGGGATGACGGTTGATGGCGATCGAGATGCCGATGCCCGATCCGCAAAGAGCAATGCCGCGTTCGACCTCGCCATCGGCGATCGCGCGCGCGATGCGGTAGCCGTAATCGGGATAATCGACGCTGTCCGTCGACGCCGTGCCGAGATCGAGCACGTCATAGCCTTGGCCGCGCAGATGCTCGGCGAGCTCCGCCTTCATCGCATAAGCTGCATGATCGGAAACGATGGCGATACGCTCAGCCACGCCGGAAGACTCCGCTTTTGATTGAAGGCGCCTCTCTAAGCGAGTGGCGGTGCGCCCGCAATCGCGAGTTCGGTGCGAATGTCCCGAGGAACCCGCAACAGAGAGGGCGGTGGCGGTCCGGTTAGGCGGCCACCCTGAGCTCGAGCCGGTCCCAGATCTCGACGAGCGCGCCGGCGAGTTCGCGCATCATCGCCTCATCGTGGCTGGGTCCCGGGGTGAAGCGGAGGCGCTCGGTGCCGCGGGGGACGGTGGGGTAATTGATCGGCTGGACGTAGACGCCGTATTCGGCGAGCAGGATGTCGCTGATCTTCTTGGCCTTGACCGGATCGCCGACCATCAGCGGCACGATGTGGGTGGTCGAGGCCATCACCGGCAGCCCGGCATCGGCGAAGATCGCCTTGAGCGTCGCCGCGGCGGCCTGCTGACCTTCGCGCTCGGCGCTGGACGCCTTGAGGTGGCGGACGCTGGCGAGCGCGCCGGCGACCAGCACCGGCGAGAGCGAGGTGGTGAAGATGAAGCCCGGTGCGTAGCTGCGGATGACGTCGACGATGTTGCGGTCGGCGGCGATGTAGCCGCCCATCACGCCGAATGCCTTGCCGAGCGTGCCTTCGATGATGGTCAGGCGGTGGGCGACGTCGTCGCGCTCCGAAATGCCGCCGCCGCGTGCGCCGTACATGCCGACGGCATGGACTTCGTCGAGATAGGTGATCGCATTGTAGCGGTCGGCGAGATCGCAGATGGCGGCGATCGGCGCGACATCGCCGTCCATCGAATAGACGCTCTCGAACGCAATCAGCTTGGGCGCGTCCGGATCGGCTTGCGCAAGCAATTCCTCGAGATGCGCGAGATCGTTGTGGCGGAACACCCGCTTCTCGCAGCCCGAGGTGCGAATGCCGGCGATCATCGAGGCGTGGTTCAATTCGTCGGAGAAGATCACGCAGCCCGGCAGCAATTTGCCCAGGGTGGAGAGCGTCGCCTCGTTCGAGATGTAGCCCGACGTGAACAGCAAAGCCGCTTCCTTGCCGTGGAGATCGGCAAGCTCGGCCTCGAGATCGACATGGTAATGGGTGTTGCCGCCGATGTTGCGGGTGCCGCCCGAACCAGCGCCGACATCGTGGAGCGCCTCCTCCATCGCCGCGATCACCGACGGATGCTGGCCCATCGCCAGATAATCGTTCGAGCACCAGACGGTGATCGGCTTGGGGCCGTTATGCCCGGCAAAGCAGCGCGCATTCGGGAACGATCCCTTGTTGCGCAAGATGTCGATGAACACACGGTAGCGGCCCTCGGCATGAAGCCGGTCGATCGCCTGGGCGAAGATTCGCTGATAGTCCAAAAGTCCGCTCCCCGGGGCTCTACCTGCCCGCCTATAGCGATTCCGCCCCGAGATGGCTAGCCGGAGCCATCCTGCAAGAGCGATGATTTTACAGCGTTTCGATACGGGCGAGGCCGAAATCGGCCATCCCGCTGCGATAGGCGTCGAAGTCCGTCGCGCGGCTGGTGAAAATGGCGCGTCCTTCGGGCGCACTCTCCGGCCAGAGATGGTTGCGCGTGAGCCACGCGGTTCGTCTGGCAATGCCCTCCTTGCCGTCGACGAACCGCACCGGACGTGACGACGCTGCGGCGAGCTCGTCTTGGACGAGTGGAAAATGGGTGCAGGCGAGCACGATCGTGTCGATGCGATCCCCGCCGGGGCGCGTGTACAGCGCATCGAGAATCCGCGCGAAGGCGGCGGGATCGAGTGTCTCGCCGCGAAGCTTGGCTTCGGCGAGGTCGACCAGTTCCGCCGAGCCGTGGCGGACGACCGTGCAATCGGCCGCAAATTCGGCGGCGAGGCGATCGACATAAGGCTGCCGCACCGTCGCCTCGGTGCCGAGCACGCCGATCGCCCGGGTTTTCGACAAAGCCGCCGCGGGCTTGATCGCCGGCACGGTGCCGACGATCGGCAGATCGAGCGCTGCGCGGACGGCGTCGAGCGCAATCGTCGAGGCGGTGTTGCAGGCGATGACGACCAGTTCGGGATCGAAGCGCTCGGCAAGGCGGCCGAGCAAAGCGGGGACCCGAGCCTCGATCTCCGCGGCCGACTTGGTGCCGTAAGGATAACCGGCGCTGTCGGCGACATAGACGATCGGTGCGGTCGGCAGCAGCGCACGGATCGGGCGCAGGACGGAAAGGCCGCCAATGCCGGAATCGAAGACGAGCAGCGGCCTGGGTTCGTTCATCGCGCTCCGCTACAGGGCAAGGCCGCAGCTGCGCAAGCGACGAGCGCAGGCGCCGAAATTGTTGCGCGGTGGGGGCGATCCGCTACATTCCGGCACTCTCGGGGAGTAAGTGGTGACGATCGATAGCATAGCCGGTCCCCTGCTGGCCCTTGTCCTTGGCTATCTGCTGGGATCGATCCCGTTCGGCATCCTACTCACGCGCTTCACCGGCGCGGGCGATCTCCGCAAGATCGGATCCGGCAATATCGGCGCGACCAACGTGCTGCGCACCGGTCGCAAGGGCCTCGCGGCGGCGACCTTGCTGCTCGATCTGCTGAAAGGCACGGCGGCGGTCCTGCTCGCCGAGCATTTCGTCCCCGGCACCGCGCAGCTCGCCGCAATCGCGGCGTTGCTCGGCCACATGTTTCCGATCTGGCTGCGTTTCGCGGGCGGCAAGGGCGTCGCGACCTTCATGGGTCTCGTTCTCGGCTTCGCGATCCTTGGGGATCTCCATTGGGCCGCGCCCGCGGCCTATGCGGTGGTTTGGATCGGACTGCTCGCCGCCACCCGCTATTCGTCGCTCGCCGGCATGTCGGCCGGGCTCAGCGCACCGATCGCTGCCGCCATTCTCGGGCGCTACGATCTGGCCTTGATGTTCCTTGGGCTGGCGCTGCTGGTGCTGTGGAAGCATCGCGACAATGTACGGCGACTGCTTGCCGGCACGGAGCCGCGGGTCGGCACGGCCAGGAATGGCTGATACGGGCGCAACCGAGGACCAGGTCGCCCGCCTGCGCCTCATCCGCTCGGACAATATCGGCCCGATCACCTATTTTCAGCTCCTGGCCCGCTTCGGCTCCGCGTCCGCAGCGATCGCAGCGATCCCCGACCTCGCGGCCCGCGGCGGCGGACGTGCGCCAAGGCTGGTCGGCCGCGCCGCCGTGGAAGCGGAAATGGAGGCGGTCGCGAGGCTGGGTGCGCGCTATCTGTTCGTCGAGCAGGGGGCCTATCCCGCCTTGCTTGCCGAAACCGAAACCGCGCCGCCGGCGCTGATCGTCAAGGGGCATCTGTCGCTGCTCGATCGCACCCTGGTAGCCGTGGTCGGTGCCCGCAATGCGTCGGCCGCGGCCTGCCGTTTCGCCAGGATCCTCGCCCAGGCGCTCGGGGAGGCCGACGCGGTGGTCGTCTCCGGGCTCGCCCGCGGGATCGACACCGCCGCGCACGACGGGGCGCTCGAGAGCGGCACCATCGGAGTCGTCGCCGGCGGAATCGACGTCTATTACCCGCCCGAGAATGAAGCACGGCAGCGGGCGATCGCCGAGCGTGGTCTGTTGATCTCGGAACAGCCGCCCGGCATCGAGCCACGCGCCCGGCATTTCCCGTCGCGCAACCGTATCATCGCCGGCATCGCCCTAGGCACCGTCGTGGTCGAGGCGGCGCCGCGCTCCGGATCGCTGATCACCGCCCGCTTTGCCGCCGATTTCGGACGCGAGGTGATGGCGGTGCCCGGCTCGCCGCTCGATCCGCGTGCGCAGGGCTGCAACGGCCTCATCCGCGACGGTGCGACTTTGATCCAGAATGCCGAAGACGTGCTCGAGGCGCTGAGCCCCGGACGCATCGGTCCGTTTCGTCAGCGCGAGATCCCCTATGCGGCGCCGGAGCCGACCGCGGATGCGGACGATCAGGCACGGCGTGCGATCGCCGGTCTGCTCAACGCGACGCCGGTGCCGGTCGACGAGCTGATCCGTCAGACCGGTCTGACGCCCGCCATCGTTCACACGGTGCTGCTCGAACTCGAACTCGCGGCACGGCTGGAGAGGCATGCCGGCGGAAAGGTCAGCGCACTCTGATGGACGGAGAGATTACGACGCGGGCCATTCTGGGTCGTACGCTCGACATACTGCGACCCGACCCCGGCCCCTTTCTGGTCGTTACGGCGATGCTGACCGGGGGCAGTTTCGCGCTCCAGGCCAGCCTCCCGGAGAGCGATTGGAATCTGCTCATCGAGTTCGTCGTGCTCATTCTGGCGCAATATGCTGTGACCAAGCGGCTGCTCAAGCGGCGGTTCGGGGACGTTACCGGCGACCGCCTCGCCGTCGTGTTCGCCATCTCTCTCCTCTCCACTGCGGCGATCCTTTTCGGCTATTGTGCCCTGATCGCGCCGGGTGTGCTGCTTTCCGTGCGCTGGTTCAGCGCCATTCCGATCGCGCTCAGCGGCAATCTTGGGATCGGCGACGCCTTACGGAAAAGCTGGCAGACGGCCGAGGGTCATGGAAGCGCAGTCTTTGGCGTGCTTCTCATCCTGTACGCGCCCATGATTATTCTCCTGATCGCGGTCGTGATCGCGAGTTTCAACGGGGACCTGTTCACAGCCGAGCCGGCACCGCTCGCAACCGTTGCGATTGATGCGGTGACCAATCTGACGGTCGTAACGAGCTGGTATGCGGCGATTGCCTTCCTGGAATTGCGCATCCCGAGGAAGACGGCACTCGAAGAAGTTTTCGCCTGATTGTGAGGCGCAGAGGGCTTAGCCAAGCCGCTCCATCTCCGCCGCCATGTTGCGCCGCGCCTGGGCCTCGTATCGGTCGCGCAGCGGCGGATATGGGTAGAGCGGGTCGGCAGCGAGGATATGCTCCAGCACTTGTCGACGTCCGGCGCGATAGAGCGCCTCCGGCACATGCGCATATTCCTGGCGGATCGCCTCGGCATAGTCCCGGTAGCGCTTCGGCGATTCGCCGAGGATGGAGAGATCGATCGAAACGAGGATCGCTCCCAAGCGGTCGCCCGGCGTCACCCGGTGCCCCTTGGTAAGCAGGATGAGACGCCCCACCTCTTGTGCTTCGCCGCTGCCGGAGCCGACCGCGGTCAGTTCCCGGATCGCGCGCTCTGCGCTGCGCGCCTCATTGTCGTTGCGGGTGGGATCGTAGATCGAATCATGCCAAAGGATCGCCAGGCGAAGCAGGTACCGTTCGCGATCGTCGATCCCGTCGACATGTGCGAGCTTCGTCAGGCAATCCTCGACATGGGCGAAGCTGTGATAGGCGCGTCCGGGCACGTCATGGTCGGCGCGCAGCCTGGCCTCGAGGCACTGCAAGGCGTCGGTATCGATCATCATGCTCAGATCCTACCCGGATCCGAGGATTGCCGACAGGCGCTTGACGCACGGTGGAGGCGATCTCCACTCTCGCGCGTACGTGTGAAGGATAGAAGCCCGCAATGAAGCTTGTCGTCGTCGAGTCCCCGGCCAAGGCCAAGACCATCGAGAAATATCTGGGCAGCGGCTACCGCGTGCTCGCCTCCTACGGCCATGTCCGCGATCTGCCCGCCAAGGATGGGTCGGTCGATCCGGACGCCGGCTTCGCGATGGAATGGGAGGCCTATGCCGACAAGGCGCGGCAATTGAAGGCAATCACCGACGAGGCCAAGACGGCCGACACGCTCATCCTCGCGACCGACCCCGATCGCGAGGGCGAGGCGATCAGCTGGCATGTCCAGGAGGTTTTGCGGAAACGCCGCGCGCTGCCCAAGGACGTCGAGCGGGTCACCTTCAACGCGATCACCAAATCGGCCGTGACCGAGGCGATGCAGAAGCCGCGTGCGCTCGACGAGGATCTGATCGATGCCTACCGGGCGCGCCGCGCGCTCGATTATCTAGTCGGCTTCACCTTGTCGCCGGTGCTCTGGCGCAAACTGCCGGGCGCCAAGTCAGCGGGCCGGGTTCAGTCGGTCGCCTTGCGCCTGATCGTCGATCGCGAGCGCGAGATCGAGCTGTTCAAGGCGCAGGAATATTGGAGCGTCACCGCCTTCATGGAGGCGGACGGCCAGGAATTCATGGCGCGGATGGTCCGCTTCAACGGCACCAAGCTCGATCGCCTGAGCATCGGCGACAAGGAAATGGCAGAGGCGGCGAAAGCCGCCGTGGAGGCGGGCCATTTCACCGTTGCGAGCGTCGAGACCAAGCCGCTCAGCCGCAATCCACCCGCGCCGTTCACCACCTCGACCCTGCAGCAAGAGGCCGCGCGCAAGCTCGGTTTCTCGGCCAGCCACACGATGCGGGTGGCGCAGGGGCTCTACGAGGACGGGGCCATCACCTACATGCGGACCGACGGCGTGCAGATGGCGCCGGAAGCGATTTCGGCCGCCCGCAAGGCGGTCGCCGACCGGTTCGACGCCGGCTATGTGCCGGACAAGCCGCGCCATTACGAGACCAAGGCGAAGAACGCCCAGGAAGCCCACGAAGCGATCCGTCCGACCGATTTCGGCAAGAACAAGGCTGGGTCTGGCGACCATGGGCGGGTGTACGAGCTGATCTGGAAGCGCGCGCTCGCCAGCCAAATGGCCTCGGCCCGGCTGGAGCGCACCACCGCCGAGCTTACCGACGGGACCGGCCAGCATGCGCTGCGCGCCACCGGCCAGGTCGTCCTGTTCCCCGGCTTTCTCGCGCTTTACGAGGAAGGCCGTGATGACCCCGATCGCAGCTCCGCCAAGCATGGCTCCGCTGATGAGCAGGACGAGGATGCGCGCCGGCTGCCGCGCCTTCGCGAAGGCGATGCACCGGCCAAGAAGCGGGTCGCGTCCGAACAGCATTTCACCCAGCCTCCGCCGCGTTATTCGGAAGCGAGCCTGGTCAAGAAGATGGAGGAGCTCGGCATCGGCCGGCCGTCCACCTACGCGGCGATCCTGCAGACCTTGAAGGATCGCGGCTACGTGCTCCTCGAGAAGAACCGGTTCACACCGGAGGAGAGTGGGCGTCTGCTCACCGCCTTCCTCGAGCGCTTCTTCGAACGCTACGTCTCCTACGATTTCACCGCCCATCTGGAGGACGAACTCGACGACGTCTCCGGCGGACGTGCCCAATGGCAGAAGGTGCTCGAGAACTTCTGGCGCGATTTCAAGCCGAAGACGGTCGAGATCATGGAGCAGAAGCCATCGGAGATCACCGCCGCGCTCGACGAGTTCCTGGCGCCGTGGCTGTTCCCCGACAAGGATGACGGCAGCGATCCCCGCGTCTGCCCGGCCTGCGGCGAAGGCCGGCTCGCCCTGCGCGGCGGCCGCTTCGGTGCCTTCGTCGCCTGCTCCAACTATCCCGAGTGCAAGTTCACCCGGCGGTTCGGCCAGGGCGGCGAAGAGGCCGGCGCCGGCGATGCGGGGCCGGCGGTGCTTGGCACCGATCCGGAGAGCGGCGAGGAGGTCAGCCTGCGCACCGGCCGCTTCGGCGCCTATGTCCAGTTGGGCGAGGGCAAGGAAGCCAAGCGCAGTTCGATTCCCAAGGATATCGGCCAGGCTGCGGTCGACCTCGAACAGGCGCTGCGCCTGCTTTCCCTGCCGCGCACGATCGGTCTGCACCCGGAGACCGGCAACCCGATCACCGCTTCGATCGGACGCTACGGGCCCTATCTCGCCCATGACGGCAAGTATGCGCGCTTGAGCTCGACTGCCGATGTTTTCGAGACGGGCATGAATGCCGCCGTCGTCAAACTCGCCGAGGCCGCCGCAGGCGGCGGTCGCGCCCGAGGCGCTGCGCGCGAGCCGCTGAAGGTGCTCGGTGCCCATCCGCGCACCGAATTGGAGCTCAAGCTGATGGAAGGGCGCTTCGGCCCTTACGTCACCGACGGCACCACCAACGCGACCCTCCCCAAATCGATGCAGCCAGACGCGCTGACGCTTGAGGAAGCGGCACAGCTGATCGATGAGCGGGCTGCCAAGGGCGCACCGGCGAAGAAGGGGCGCAAGGCCCCCGCCAAAAAGCCGGCGGCGGCGAAGGATGGTGCCACTAAGAAGGCACCAGCCAAGAAGGCACCGGCCAAGAAAGCCGCCGCCAAGAAGAAGGATTGATGCGCGGCTGGAGCTTCGCACGGGCAAGCGGGATCGGCACCACGGCCGGTCTCCTTGCAATCCTCCTGTGGCCGTTCTTCCGCCGCTTCGGGGGCGTGTTGACCTGGCCCTTTGCGATCCTTGCGGCCGTGATGGGGCTTTGCGGTCTGTCCATCCTCGTGATGACCCTGATCGACATGCTCACCCGGCGGCGTGGATCGCGGATCCGGCCGTTGCGCGGGTTCGATCTGGCGGTCGGACTTGGCCTGGTCGGACTGAGCATCCTGCAATTGCAGGATGTCGAGGGTCAGCTGCCGGCCTGAGGCGAGCAGCCGGAGCAGGCGGGATCCTTGACGATCCGGATCGTTCGCAACTCCGGCTTCAGGCCATCGAAGATGTGGAGCTTGCCCACCGAGCGTTCGCCGAATCCGATGATCTGACGGATCGCTTCGAGCGCGGCGAAACTGCCGGCCAGGCCAGCCATTGCGCCCAGAACGCCAAGCGCCGAGCAAGTGTCGCAATCGTCGGCATCGAACGCGTCGCCGACGAAGCAGCGATAGCAGGGCAACCCGGCCTCCCAGCCGCGAAAGGTGCCGATCTGCGCCTGAAACTGGCCGATCGCTGCCGACACCAGGGGGATCCTCTCGCGCGTGCAATGATCGGAGACAATCAAGCGGGTGGCGAAATTGTCGCAGCCGTCGAGGACCAGATCCGGATTGCCGATCAACGTCGCAGCATTCGTAGAGTTCAGGCGCTCCGCGATGCCGTCGAAGCGGATCGCCGGGTTCAGCCGACGGACCGCTTCGCCGGTGACCACCGTCTTGCCGCGGCCGATATCCTCGGTGCCGAACAGGATCTGACGTTGCAGATTGTCGAGGGAAACCACGTCGTCGTCGATCACCCGCAAGCGGCCGACCCCGGCCGCTGCAAGATATTGAAGCGCCGGCGCGCCGATGCCGCCGGCGCCGATCACCGTTACATTCGCCTCGATCAGCCGCTTCTGTCCGTCGCCGCCAATCTCCTTCAGGACGATATGACGGGCGTAGCGATCGAGTTGGTCGTCGGTGAGGCTCACTGGCCGGTCGAGCCGAAGCCGCCGGCGCCGCGATCGGTCTCGCCGAGCTCCCGGACTTCAATGAAGGCGGCCCGGAGCACTGGGGCGGGCACCAATTGCGCGATGCGCTCGCCGCGGACGATTTCGAACGGCGAGTCGCCGAGATTGGCGAGGATCACCTTCACCTCGCCGCGATAGTCGCTGTCGATCGTACCGGGTGTATTGAGGCAGGTGATGCCGTGTTTGAGCGCGAGGCCGGAGCGCGGGCGAACCTGGATTTCGTAACCGGCCGGAATCGCGACCGCGTATCCGGTCGCGACTGCATGACGCGCGCCAGGCGCGAGGGTCAGGCTTTCGGCCGCGACCACATCGAGTCCTGCTGCGCCTGCACTGGCGTAGCCGGGCAAAGGAAGTCCTTCGCCGTTCGGCAGTCGTTTGACTTCGATCTCGATCATTCTTGCCTCGCTCGCTGTGACACGTCCGCGCACCCGGACTCGTGAATCCGCCAGAAGCGCTACGAACCGGCCGTCGACCTGGCAACCTCCATTCGTGTGCTTGCTGGACGATCACGGCGACTGATCGTGATCATCGGCTTTCAGGTCGATATGCGGTTCAAGCCAAGCGCGCCCCGAAGCCGGCCCTATCGATCTCCACCGGCGCATTCGAATTCAAGCCCGCTCTGTGCGGAGCACGCGTCGCGCGCAGTCGGACAGCGGATTTCGCACCAGGCGGGATGAGGTCGCTCTGAGATGTGGGTCGCCAGAGGGCAAGTCACGTCGGACGGTCGGCCCTTGTCAGATGAATGGCGATGCGTTCCGCCAGCCGGGATGCCACCACGTCCTTGGGAGCCTCCTCCCAACTCTCCACTTCGCCGGAGGAGACGATATGGACCCGGTTGCGCTCGCCGCCCATGACATCGCCCGACACGTCGTTCGCAACGATCCAGTCGCAACCCTTGCGCAGCCGCTTGGTCTTGGCGGCCTCGACGACGTTCTGCGTCTCGGCGGCAAAGCCGACCAGGAGAGCAGGGCGATCGTCGCTTGCGGCGAGCCCGGCAAGGATGTCCGGATTCTCGGTCCAGCGCAACTGCGGGGGTCCGTCTGCCTTTTTGAGTTTCGAGCCGGCGCTCTCGACCCGCCAGTCTGCAACGGCCGCAACCAGGACCGCCGCATCGGCTGGAAGCGCGGTTTCCACCGCGGCCTTCATCTGCTCCGCCGTCTCGACATCGATCCGATCGACACCTGCGGGCGTGGGAAGGGAGACCGGTCCTGCGACCAGGCTCACGCGCGCGCCGCGCCGCGCGAGCGCTCCGGCGATCGCAAAGCCCTGCTTGCCCGAGGAGCGATTGGCGATCACCCGCACCGGATCGATCGGCTCATGGGTCGGACCCGCAGTGACGAGGATGTGTCTGCCCGCGAGATCGGCCGGTCGCGCGCCAGTCGCGGCTGCGCCAGGCCGAGCTCCCGCGAAATGCGCCTTCAGCGCGTCTACGATGACGGACGGTTCCGGCAGGCGGCCCGGGCCGTACTCGCCGCAGGCCATGTCGCCTTCGTCCGGCTCGACCACCGTCACGCCGTCTGCGCGCAGGCGTTCAACGTTGCGTCGGGTCGCCGCATGCAGCCACATGCGGACGTTCATCGCCGGCACCGCGATCACCGGCTTGTCGGTGGCAAGGAGCAGGGTAGCGGCGAGATCGTCGGCGATCCCCGCGGCCATCCTGGCCATGAGATCCGCCGTCGCCGGGCAGACCAGGACGACGTCGGCTTCGCGGCTGAGCTGGATGTGCCCCATCTCGACCTCATCCTTCAAATCCCACAGGCTGGTATGGACCGGCTGTTCTGAGAGGGCGGCGAGCGTCATCGGAGTGACGAACTCGGCCCCGCTTTTGGTCAGCACGCAGCGGACACTTCCTCCGGCCTTGCGGATCAGGCGAATGAGCTCGCAGGCCTTGTAGGCCGCGATGCCGCCGCCGACGATGAGGAGGATGCGCTTGCCGTTCACGCCGCTTATCTGGCAACTGCCGCTGCGAAAGTCGAGGTGTGGGCAGGGTCGAACCGTTCCAGCGCCGATCTGAACAATTGGTCGGCGGCGGCTTTCGCTTCCGGCGCCAATTGGCCGACAGCCCGCGGCAAGCGCTGACGGGCCGTGGCGAATTCGGCATCGACGAACGCTTCGATCGGCGGCGGCAGCGGGGCTTCGCCAAGCTCGCGCGTCTCCGCCTTGCGCAGGATCAACTCCTCGGTAAGCGCGCGCACATCCTCCGGAGCATTGCACTCAGCCATCAGGGTGGGAAAATGCATGGGCGCGATCGCGCGCTCCGGATGGAGCCGGAGCCAGCGCAGCGCGGCCGCCGGGCGCAGCGCGTAGAACAGCTTCTTGAGCTGCACGTGCTTGCCATCGGCAAAATAGGTGCGCCGCTGCTTCTCGCCGAGGTGCAGATAGTGGCGCGCCGTGCCTTCGCGATTGCCGTATCGTTCCGCGAATTCCCGCAGATCGGTGACGAACTGGACGTCGGCATCGTAGACGATCGGCGACATCAGCCATTCGACGATCACCGCATTACCCTTGAGCAGCAGCTTGAGCGCTTTGCCGAAGTCCCATCCATTGACGTCGAGCAGGCCTTCGAGCGGCGTCTCGATCACGTCCCGCATCTGCCAGGGAGACAGATAAGCCTCGGACCGGCGGACGAAGACGAAGCGGCAATCGTAATCGCTATCGGGCGACGGGAAGCCCCAGGCACGGCTGCCGCTTTCGATCGCAAGACCGATCGCCACATCATGCGCCTGCCGAATTTCGGCAATGCGCGTGTCTACGGCGGCCACGGCGTCGGGATCGAGATCGGCCGGAACATGGCGCAGCCGCTGCGTAAGCGGCCCACTCATGTCAGCAGCAAGGTCGCCGTGATCCCGAGAGCCGCCGACAGAAAGCCGGTCAGGACATAGCTGCCATAGCGGCGCGGTCGCACGACCAGAGCGACGTCAGCCATAGGCGGATCGGGCGGTGCGGCGCCGGGCGCAGGGTAATAATAGTCGATCCGTCGAATAAGGTCGGGGACCATCGCCAGGGTGCGGAAATCCCGAACCAGGCGATCGGCAAGCTGCGCCTCCGGCCCGAGTTCGCCGCGCACCCATTCGCGCAGGAACGGTTCTGCCGTCTCCCACATGTTGATGTCGGGATCGAGCGTGTGGGCGACGCCTTCCTCCATCACCATCGTCTTCTGCAGAAGCAGCAGGTGCGGTTGAGTCTTCATGTCGAAGTCTCGGGTGATGGTGAACAGCGAATCGAGCATCTGCCCGATCGAGATATCCTTCACCGGCAGGCCGCGGATCGGCTCCCCGGCCGCGCGGAGCGCGGTCGCGAATTCGTCGACATTGTGATAGGAAGGCACATATTGCGCCTCGAAGTGGATTTCGGCGACGCGCCGATAGTTTCCGGTGAGCAAACCATACAGGATCTCGGCCAGCCAGACCCGCGCCTGCCGATCGATCCGGCCCATGATCCCGAAGTCGATTGCCGCAAGCCGCCCGTCGGGAAGGGCGAACAGATTGCCCTGATGAAGATCGGCATGGAAGAAGCCGTCCACCACCGCCTGACGGAGGAACGCGCGGACCAAGGTGGCGGCCATCGCCTTCAGATCATGACCGGCATCGATCAGGGCCTGGCGATCGGTGAGCTTGATGCCGTCGATCCACTCGAGCGTCATCACTCGACGTGCCGTGCGGCTCCAGTCGATCTCTGGGATGTAGAAGCCGCTTTCGGCGACGAGATTCTGCCGAAGTTCGGATGCGGACGCGGCCTCCCGCCGGAGATCGAGCTCCCGTGCCGTCCATTGCTTGAAATGGGCGATCACGGCGCGTGGCCGGAGGCGCGCGACCTCGCCGCCCATTCCTTCCACCTGCGCCGCCGCCCATTGATAGGTGTCGAGCGCCCGTGCGAAATCCTCTTCGATGTTGGGCCGCAGCACCTTGATCGCAACCTGCCGCCCCTCGGTGGTGACGGCGCGGTGCACCTGGGCGATCGAGGCGGCGCCGACCGGCTCCTCGTCGATGCTGGAGAAGATCTGCTCGAGCGGGCGCTCGAGGCTCAGCTCAATCGCCGCGCGCACCTGGCTGAACGGCGCCGCGGGAAGATTGTCCTGCAGAAGCTGAAGGTCGTTCGCGGCCTTGGCACCGACCAGATCGGGCCGGGTGGCAAGCGCCTGACCGAACTTGATCGCAGCTGGCCCGAGCTCCTGAAAGGCCTCGCCATAGGTCGGCACGGCCGGGATGCGGGCGCCGAAGCGGGCAATGCGAGCGAGGCGGCGCACCTGCGGGGGCGTGTTCGGATCGCGCTCGATACCGCGAAGGGCACCGTGACGAGCCAGAACGCGTCCCCATTTGAGGAGCCGCCAGACGTGGACGACAGGGTGGGTCAAGTCAGACCTTCCAGCCGCTGTGAATCGCCACAAGGCCGCCGAGGATCGGCTCGACCTTGGTCTGCACGAAGCCGGCCTTGTCGATCATCGCCTTGAATTCGGCCATTGGCGGGAAGCGGCGGATAGATTCGACAAGGTAGCGATAGCTGTCCTCGTCCTGCGCGACGATCTTGCCGATCTTCGGCACGACCCGCATCGAATACGCGTCGTAGATCTTGTCGAAGCCGGGCCAGGTCGTCGTCGAGAATTCGAGGCAGAAGAAACGGCCGCCCACCTTCAGCACGCGGTGGGCTTCGTCGAGCGCCTTCTGGATGTGGGTGACGTTCCGGATCCCGAACGCGATCGTATAGGCGTCGAAGTGCCGGTCGCCGAAGGTCAGCTCCTCGGCATTCTGTCGGATCCAGCTGAGGCCCTCCAGCCCCTGCTTCGCCGCTCTATCCTTGCCAACGCCGAGCATCTCCTCGTTGATGTCGGAAACCGTCACACGTGCGCCGTGCCGCGCCATGCGGAAGGCGATGTCGCCGGTGCCGCCGGCCATGTCGAGGATCGATTCGCCCGCACGCGGTCTTACCCGGCGGACGAACATGTCCTTCCAGGGGCGATGCAGCCCCGCCGACATGAAGTCGTTCATGATGTCGTAGCGGGCGGCGACCCGAGAGAAGACCGAGCCTACGCGGCGGGTCTTCTCATCCGGTGCGACGTCCTCGAAGCCGAAAGAAACCTTGTCCATTGGAGCGCGCTCTAGCAGGGGTTTGCTCTCCTGTGCACTTGCCATCTTGTAAGGATCGATCTTGCCTGAACTGCCCGAGGTCGAAACCACGGTGCGCGGACTGGTTCCCGTGCTCGAGGGTCGACGGCTGACCAAATTCGAAACCCGCCGCGCGGATCTGCGCCGCGCCTTCGCCCCGGATCTTCGGCAGCGGCTCACGGGTGCGACCGTCACGAGCCTCGGCCGCCGGGCGAAATACGGGCTGATCGGAACCGATCGCGGCGATACCCTGATCTTCCATCTCGGCATGTCCGGTCGGTGGCGGATCGACCCGGCGGACATCGGCGCGCATGACCATGTGCTCCTGGAAACCGACGCCGGGCGGCGGCTGTCGCTCAACGATCCGCGCCGCTTCGGCTCGCTCGATCTCGTCCGAACCGAGGATCTGCCGCTTTACGGACCGTTCACGAAAATGGGGCCGGAGCCGCTCGGCGATGCGTTCAGCGCCGACTATCTGATCACCGCGCTCGAAGGACGGACGGCGCCGATCAAGGCGCTGCTGCTCGATCAGCGGATCGTGGCAGGGCTCGGAAACATCTATGTGTGCGAGGCACTTCACATGGCCGGCATCACACCGACCCGGCCCGGAGGACGTATTTCCGCGATGCGGATCGGGCGGCTGGTCGAGGGGGTGAAGCTGGTGCTCGCTGCGGCGATCGAGGCGGGTGGATCGACCCTGCGCGACTATGCGCGGCCTGACGGCGAACTCGGCTATTTCTCCAAGCAGTGGCGGGTCTACGGGCGGGAAGGGGAGGCGTGCCAGTGCGGCGCCCTGATTCGACGCCGTACCGATTCGGGCCGTTCGACCTTCTTCTGTCCGCGTTGCCAGCGTTCGTGAAAGCCATGGATCGACGCTGAAAGCCTGCAGAGCGAGTTGACCTTTCCCGGCCTCTCGCGTAGAGGGCTCGCCGAGCGGGTGCGGTTCGATTCCGCACCCTTTTCATTTACGAACACACCTTTAGCGAGGCCCCTGGAAGATGGCGAACACGCCGCAAGCAAAGAAACGCATTCGTCGCAACGATCGTCGCGCGCTCATCAACCGCGTGCGCGTCAGCCGCATCCGTACCTTCGTCAAGCAGGTCGAGGCGGCGCTCGAAGCCGGCGACAAGGCGACCGCGCTCGCGGCGATCAGCAAGGTTCAGCCGGAACTGGCTCGCGGCGTTGCCAAGGGTGTGCTGCACAAGAACACTGCGGCGCGGAAATTCTCGCGCCTGACGAAGCGTATCGCAGCGCTCGCATAAACCTTTCAAAAGGTTCAAAATGGACCCGTCGGCGCCTCGCCGGCGGGTTTTTTGCGTGTCTCAAACCTGTCACAAAAAAGTCAGCAAATACCGCGATTCGCGGGTTGCCGCGGTGCAGCAAATGGCAGTTTTCCGCCGTTTCTACGCAAATCCGCGGGAATCCTGTGTCAAATCCTTTATTTGCCATTCAGGCCTTTTCCGGCCTTGATCCACCGTAGTCCCCGTACCTAAAAAGGTCGCTCCGGCGGGGCGAATCTCCTGCCGGACGCACACAGCAAGAGTGGATTTCGAATCGGCGCTGCCGGGGGGCGTTGCCGTGGAGGTTCAGTCTTGCGCCAATTTCCGGGCCCTGTGTTTGGCCGTAATGAATAAAAGGGGGTGCCTTGGTGTCCAACAAGCCGATCAGAGGAGACGCCTATGCGGCTCCGGGTCAGCCGTCGCCCGATCCGCTGCAGGCGGCGTGGGAATCGATTCGTGCCGGGCTGCGCCGCGATTGCGGTGCGCGCACGTTCGACGGCTGGCTCCGTCCGATCGCGCTTGGAAATTACGACCTCGAGCATGGCACTCTGCGGCTCGAGCTCCCGTCGCAGTTCATGGCCGAGTGGGTGCAGACCCACTTCGCCGAACGGCTGGCGCTCGCCTGGCGCGCCGCCGTTCCGACCATTCGTCATATCGTGATCGGAGTCGGCGCCGCCGCTCCCAAGACGGCAGCCGTCGTAGAAATACCGGCGCCGCCCGCCGAGGAGGAGCCTGCAGTCGAGAAGGACGGCCTGTACGCCGTTGCGCTGGAGCCCCGATATCGCTTTGACAATTTCGTTATCGGCAAGGCGAACGAAGTCGCCTTCAACGCGGCGCGCACGCTGGCGACGGCCGAGAACGTTGCCTTCAACCCGCTGTTCCTCCACGGCGGCACCGGCCGCGGCAAGACCCACTTGCTGCACGCCATCGGACATGAATTCCACCGGCAGCGCCCGCGCGCCAAGATCATCTACATGTCGGCCGAAAAGTTCATGGTCGAGTTCGTCGCCGCGCTTCGCGCCAACGAGACGATCCAGTTCAAGCAGCAGCTGCGCTCCGCCGATCTGCTGATGATCGACGACGTCCAGTTCATCGCCGGCAAGGAATCGACGCAGGAAGAATTCTTCCACACGATGAACGAGATCATCTCGGCCGGCCGCCGGCTGGTAATCTCATCCGATCGCGCGCCCCAGGATCTCGACGGCATCGAACCGCGCATTCTGTCCCGCCTGTCGTGGGGCCTCGTCGCCGACATCAATCAGGCAGATCTCGAGCTTCGGCTCAACATCATCCTCAAGAAGCTCGAGGCGCTGCCGGACGTGCAGGTGCCCGAGGACGTCGTGATGTTCCTCGCCAAGCGGATCAATTCCAACGTCCGCGAGCTCGAGGGCGCACTCAACCGCATCGCCGCCTATGCCGCGATGACCAACCGCGCCATCGATGTCGATTTCGTCACCGAGGTCTTGGCATCGACGCTCCGCGCCAATCAGCGCCGGATCTCGATCGACGAGATCCAGACCCGCGTCAGCGAACATTACCGGATCCGCAAGGCCGAGATGACCTCTGCGCGCCGGGCCCGCGAAGTCGCCCGGCCGCGCCAAGTGGCAATGTATCTGTCGAAGCAGCTCACTCCGCGCTCGCTGCCCGAGATCGGCCGCCGCTTCGGCGGGCGCGATCACACCACCGTGATTCACGCCGTCCGCCAGATCGAGAAGCTTCGCGCGCAGGACCCGGAGCTCGATTCCGACATCCGCCTGCTCGTTCGTCAGCTCGAGGGCTGACGCGCACGGCGCGGACGATCGCGTGAACCCGCTCGTCGCCATCGGCGTCGTCCTGGCGCTGATCAGCGGCACGTTCGTTGCGCTGCAGCCGCCGACCAACGCGCTGATGGCACGCGCGGTCAATTCGCCGGTCAATGCAGCGCTCGTGAGCTTCACCGTCGGTACGATCGCGTTGCTGGTCGTGGCGCTTGCGCTCGGCGTGCGTCCAAATGTGGCGGGCGTTCGCGGGCTTCCCGCTTATGCCTGGCTGGGCGGCCTCTACGGCGCCTTTTTCGTCTTTGCCGGGACCTTTGCCGCGCCGCGGCTCGGCATGGCGCTGTACATCGCGCTGCTGATTGCCGGACAGCTCGGCATGTCGTTGCTGCTCGACCATCTTGGGGCCTTCGGGCTGGACCGTCAGCCGATCAGCATCACGCGTGTGTTCGGCGTGCTGCTGATCCTCGCCGGGGTGCTGCTCATCCGGCGTTGAGCCGAACGAAAAAGGAGGGCCGGTTTCCCGACCCTCCTCTCGATCCGTCTCCCGTCCGGTTCATCCCTTGCGTGCGGGCGGCGGCACCGTGATCTTCACCTGCTCGCCATTGTTTCCGGGGAAGCCGGTAAACATCGCTTCGACGAGGTTCGGAACCAGGGTGCGCAGATCGTCGGTGCGGGAGCGCGCCTTGGCGGTGCCTTCGAACACCTTCTGCCCGTCCGAAGCGCGGCGGATGTCGAGGTCTAGGAAGCTGTTGTAGACGGTGTAGACGTCGATATCGTCATAGCCGACCCCCCAGAACGGATCGTCCCAGCCGAAATAGAAGGGGCTGCGGCGGCCGTAATAGCCGAAGCGCGAATAATAAGGACGATAGCCGCCCCAGCCCCCGTAGCTACCCCAACCCCGGCCAAAGCCGAAGCCGAACGAGGAGCGGAAGCCGGGCCGCTCGACGACCTGCTGGCGGCCGTCGTCGACGCCATAATCGAGCGAGACGATCAACGTGGCGGCGTCACGCGACGGCGCTTCGCTATAGCCTTGTTCGATCAGGCTGCGGCGGACGAGGTCGGCATATTGGGCGAATTCCAGGCCGCCGCGGTCGTCCGGATCGGCGGCCTCGAGGGCGAAGGTCTGGCCTTGCGGGGCCGGCATTTGCTGGAACCGCGACACCTTTGCGGGGAAGCCGGTGGCGCAGGCGCTGAGCGCCAGAAGCGCCGCCGGTGCGGCGAACGTGAGAATCTTCTTCGAGAGAGACATTGAGACGCGACCTTTCAGACCGGAGTCGTATCGGTAACTGTATAGGAACCGAAGCTTTTTAGAAGGTTCCGGCTGAATGCAGCCTGAAGGTCGCAACAGCGTCGATGCTGAAAGCAGGTGTACGCAGAAAAGCCTTATCTTTGAAGGCCGAGGGCTTCATAGGCACCGGCAAGCGTCGGCGCCCCAAGCGCCGTTGCACGCTCCGATCCTCGGCGCAGGATCGAGTCGAGCTCGTCGGGATTGGCCTTGAGCTCGTCCAGCCGGTTCTTGATCGGGCGCATCGACTCGATGAGCAGCTCGGCGAGCGCCGGCTTGAACGCACCGAATCCCTGGCCTGCGAAATCGTCGAGCACCGCCTGAGCCTCACGGCCGGTAAGCGCCGCGTAGATCGCCACCAGATTGCGGGCTTCCGGACGCCCTTCGAGTCCCTCCACGCTGTCGGGCAGCGGCTCGGGATCGGTCTTCGCCTTGCGGATCTTCTGCGCGATGGAGTCGCTGTCATCGTTCAGGTTGACGCGGCTCATGTCGGACGGATCGGATTTCGACATCTTGGCGCTGCCGTCGCGGAGCGACATCACGCGCGCGCCGGCCTTGCCGATCAGCGGTTCGGGGAGGGTGAAGAGCTCGACGTCGAAATCGGTGTTGAACTTGGTGGCGACGTCACGGGCGAGCTCGAGATGCTGCTTCTGGTCCTCGCCGACCGGTACATGGGTCGCCTGGTAGAGGAGGACGTCGGCCGCCATCAGCACCGGATAGGCGAACAGGCCGACGCTTGCCGCCTCCCGGTTCTTGCCCGATTTCTCCTTGAACTGAGTCATTCGGTTCAGCCAGCCGATCCGCGCGGTTCCGTTGAGCAGCCAGGCAAGCTCGGCGTGTGCGGGCACGCGCGCCTGGTTGAACAGGATCGACCGGTCGGGATCGATACCGCAGGCGATCAGCGCCGCGGCCATCGCGCGGACATTGTCGCGAAGTTCCGCAGGATTGTTGTGGACGGTAATTGCGTGGAGATCGGCGAGGAAGAACAGGCACTCGCCCTCGTCCTGCATCTCAACCCAGCGCTTGATGGCGCCGAGATAGTTGCCGAGGTGGAGATTACCGGTGGGCTGGATGCCCGAAACGATGCGCATCACGCTGCCTTCTTGCGCCTGAGGAGGATGAGGACGTCTTCGCGGTTGATCGCGCCGATCGTCCAGGCCACGACGAAATAGACGATCCCGCCGACGGCCACGAGGATGGCAACGCCGAGCAGGCGATGGCCGACCGAGCCGTCGAACCAGCCGGTGAGCAGCGACCGGGTTCCCCAAAGCGCCGCCGTCATCGCCAGCCCGGCGAGCAACTGGCGGGCTATGCGCCACCAGATCTTCGCCTCGAGGCGGAAATGGCCGCGGTGGCGGAGGATCAGGTACAGCATGATCGCATTCAGCCAGGAGCAGGCGGCAATCGCGAAGGCGAGCCCATAGATACCAAATGGCGGGATCAGCGCGAAATTGAGCACGATGTTGGCGACGAGGACAATCACGGCGGTCTTAACCGGAGTCTTGGTGTCCTCGCGGGCGTAGAAGCCCGGAGTGATTACCTTGACCAGCACGTAGGCTGGAAGACCGGAGACGATGATCGCGAGCACGTTTCCAGTGATCCGGGCATCCTCGACCGTGAAGCGGCCGCCTTCGAACATCGCCGTGACCAGCGGGCCCGCGACGATCGCCAGCGCGAGTGCCGCAGGGAGGCAGAGCAGCATCGACAGTTCGACCGCCTGACCCTGCACACGCGCCGCCTCGTCCGGCTCGTTGCGCGCGATGAAGCGGCTGATCTGCGGCAGGATCGCCGTGCCGAGCGCGGTTCCGATGACCGACAGCGGCAGCTGGTTCAGACGATCCGAATAGTTGAGATAGGACATCGATCCTTCGGGAAGCCTCGTGGCGAAGAAGGTGTCGATGAGCTGGCTGATCTGGTAGACGCCCGCGCCGAGCGTCGCCGGAATCACGACGATGAAGAATTGCTTCACGCTGGGCGTGATCTGCGGCTTGCGCAGGCGCAGCGATACGCCGGCCTTACGAGCGCCGTGCCACACCAGGATCAGCTGCAGCACGCCGCCGATCGTCACGCCGATCGCCAGCGCCGTCGCGCTGCGCACGCCGCCGTCCGGCACGATCAGCAAGGCGGCCAGCATGGCGATGTTGAGGAGGGCAGGGGCGAACGCCGCGGCCGCGAAGCGGGTCAGCGAATTGAGGATACCTGAGAAGAAGGAGACGAGGCTGATCAGCAGCAGGTAGGGGAAGGTGATCCGGGTCAGGAACACGGTCAGATCATATTTCTCGCCGACATAGCCCGAGGCGATCGCCGACACGAACAAAGGCATGATCAGCTCGAAGACGAGCGTGAACACGAACAGGGTGGGGAGGAAGACCGCCAGCACTTCTTCCGAAAACTTCTTCGCTTCCTCCATTCCGCCGGGACCGTGGAAGCGCTGGCTGAACAGGGGCACGAAGCCGGCGGAAAAGGCACCTTCGCCGAACAGACGGCGGAAGGTGTTGGGCAGCCTGAACGCGACCAGGAAGGCGTCGGCCGCGCCGGATGCGCCCATGATCCGCGACATCAGCATCTCGCGTGCAAAGCCGAAGACGCGGCTGACCATGGTCAGTCCGCCGATCGTGCCCATCGCTTTCCACAGATTCACGGTTCAGCGTCCACCCGGAGCCAGAGAATAGATCATGCAGAGATGTCCCGGGCGAACCCGCCCGGGACGATCGCCTGGGGACATGAGGCTCAAGCCTCGCCGCCAATCTCGTCTGCGGTGACTCCGCCCTGATCGGCAAGATGCTGGGCCATGCGCTGCATGAACAAGGCGCCGAAATCGATCGGTTCGAGAAGCAGCGGCGGGAAGCCACCGTCCTGAACCGTATGATTGACGATCTGGCGCGCGAACGGGAACAGGATGCGCGGTGCTTCGGCCAGCAGGAAGGGCTGAACCTGCTCCTGCGGCACGTTGCGCATGCCGACCAGACCTGCGTAGAGAAGGTCCACGACAAAGGCGGTCTGACCGTCGAAGGTCGAGCGAACTTCGATCTTCAGGCTGACCTCGTGGATCTCGTCGTTCAGCTGCGTCGCGCCGATGTTGAAGTCGACCGCGATCTGCGGCTGGCCCTGCCACTGGTAGACGGCCGGCGCGTTCGGGTTTTCGAAGGAGAGATCCTTCACATATTGCGAGATGATGCCGGCCTGCGGCGTTTCATCGGCGCCGTTCGTAAGCTGCTCAAACGCGCCTTCCGCGCCCTGCTCTTCGGCCATGATGTCTTGCTTTCGATTACGGATGGATGCCGTCCGCGAGCGCCGCGGCCGTGCCGGGGGCGGGTAGCAGGAGCGCCGGGGGCACGCAACATGATGAACGAGCGGGTCATGGAACCGCAGCCCATTTGAAACCTTCAGTGTCTGTGCCTATGTAGGACGCTGTACTTCCCGGAGATGAGCGTGACGATCGAGATTGTGCTTCTGGCGATGGTAGCCCTGTTCGTGGGGCTGCGCCTCTATTCGGTGCTCGGGCGCCGCACGGGGCACGAGCAGCAGCCGATCCTGCGCCCGGCCGAGACCGGAGCCGCTCCGGACGCCACGGCGCCGATCGCCGAGCCGAGCGCCGACAGGCCCGAGACGAGTGGTCTCGTCTACGAGGACAATGCCGCCGGCGGCATCCGCGCCATCGTTGCGGCCGATCCCGGCTTTGATGTGGGCCGGTTCGTTGAAGGCTCGCAAGCGGCCTACCGCATGATCCTGGAAGCGTTCTGGCGCGGCGACCGTGAGGATCTGCGCTTCCTCACCGCCCCGGAAGTATTCGCGACGTTCGATTCGGCGATCACCGAGCGCCAGGCCGCCGGAGAAACGCTGGACAATCGATTGGTCTCGATCGAGCGGGCGATGATCCAAGACGCCCGCCTGAGCGGCCGCGTCGCGGAGGTTGACGTTCGCTTCGACGCGGACATCGCCGCCGTGACCCGCGACCGGGAGGGCAATGTGATCGCCGGAACGATGACAGATGCGATCCCGACCCACGACGTGTGGACCTTCCGCCGGACGCTGGGCAGCCAGGATCCCAACTGGCTGCTCGTCGAGACCGACGAAGCCTGATCCCTGACGCTCCCGGCCATACGCGCGCTTTCCTAAGGCGGGCCGGGAGGGTTATGCCCTGTCCGGTGTCCACATTCGAATCACATGGTGTAGTGCAGCCGCGCGCACCCCGGCGCCCCACGCGGCGAACAGCATCGCCGTTCAGGCATTTTCCGTCTCTTGTCGGAATGATGATCGCGCTGGCAAGCTGCAGCCAGCGCACCGTGCCGCCGTCGACTCCGCCGGTACCTCCCGAGCCACCCAAGCCGCAGACCGCGTTCGAAAGCGGAGCAAGAGCGGGGCCTGGTATCGAAACAGTCGCGCTGGCGGAGATTGCGGCCGCGCACGCCGCATTCAAGATCTCCTGTCCGGCGGTGACCAAGCGGCAGGATGCGAGCGGTCTCACCCGTCCGGCCGACTGGATTCCGGCCTGCACGAGCTTGCCGCCGGCCGGCGTGACCGATCCGGCGGCGCTGTCCTCCTGGTTCCGTTCGAATTTCGAGCTGGTGGAGGTCGGCGACGGCGCCGCCTTCGTCACGGGCTATTTCGAGCCTGAGATTGCCGGCGCGCGGACACCCCAGCCAGGCTACGAAATTCCGGTTTACCGCAAGCCCCCGGATCTCGTCGAAGTCGACGCTGCGGCCGCGGCGGCGGCGGGAACGCCGCGGCGCGGCCGTCTCGTCGATGGCGTCATCGTTCCCTATTTCGATCGCACCGAGATCGAGGAAGGCGCGCTGGCCGGGCAGGGGCTGGAAATCGGCTGGGCGGCGGACGCAATCGACTTCTTCTTCCTGCAGATCCAGGGATCTGGGCGGTTGCGCCTTCCGGACGGCGGAGTGATGCGGATCGGCTATGCCGGCCAGAACGGCCGCGAATATGTCGGCATCGGCAAGTTGATGAAGGATCGCGGGCTGCTCGGTCCGGGTCAGACCAGCATGCAGGGGATCGTCGCCTGGCTCCGGGAGCACCCGGAGGAGGGGAAGGCGATCATGCGCGAGAACAAGAGCTACATCTTCTTCCAGGAGCTGACCGGCCCCGGGCCGCTCGGGGCGCTGGGCCTGCCGGTGACGCCGCGCAGGACGGTGGCGGCCGACCCGAAATTCGTGCCCCTCGGCGCCCCCGTTCTGCTGCAGCTCGATCGTCCGGAGGCGAGCGGACTATGGGTCGCTCAGGACACCGGTGGCGCGATCAAGGGTGCAAACCGGTTCGACACCTTCTGGGGCGCGGGGGCAGATGCGGCGCGGATCGCCGGGGGAATGCAGGGCAAGGGACGTGCCTATGTCGCCGTGCCCCGCGGAACGCTCGCGAGGCTCGAACGCGAGCGATCCCTGCCGAAGCAGCCGGCAGCGTGACCGGCGGCCGGCACCTCAGGCGCAGACACGTTCCGCTTTGCCGCTCGACGCGCCAAACCTTGTCGCCGCAAATGATCAGGCGCGATGCGACGCCTCAACCCTGACGAGGAGCGGCTCTGGGCCAAGGTGGTCGAGAGCGTCCGCCCGATCCGCGCCAAACCTCTGCCGCCGGCTTCCGGTCTGCCCTCCACCGCCGCGACGCCGGAATCTGCGCGTCCCGCGGATTCCAAGCCCGTGCGCGGCCGGCGCCCCCCCGAACGGCCGGCGCAATTGCAGTCCCCGCAATCCCCGCCGGCGCCGAGCCATGAATCCACCCTCGACGGCAGCTGGGATCGTCGGCTCTCGCGCGGCCTTGCCCAGCCGGATTATGTTCTCGATCTCCACGGCCACAACCTCTCCACGGCCTACGATCTGCTCGACAGCCGGCTGGAGATGGCAATCGGCTCCGGTGCTCGGCTACTGTTGCTGATCACCGGCAAACCGCCGGGCGCGGAGCGGCCCGTCAAGCGCGGCGCAATCCGGGCGGCTGTGGGCGATTGGCTGGCTGCGTCGCGCCATTCCCGTGATATCGCCGCCGTACGGAATGCCCATCCTCGCCATGGCGGTACGGGCGCGCTCTACATCATCCTTCGCCGCCGCCGCTGAAGGGCCGCGTCCGCACTCATCAATTGGTAACCGCCGATCCTTATCGTGAACGGAAGGACGTGTTTCCAGGAGAAAGCGCGTCCCGGGCACGAAGTGGGGCCGGCGACAGCATGCGCGAAAGCTTGAGCAGGATCGGCAATACCTTTCTCTCTGTTTTCGCAGGGGTCGCCTCCTTCGTGCTGACGCTTCTCGGTTTCCTGCTGCTTGGCCGGGTAGATCAGCAGATCGTCGCCTCCCTCTTCATCGGCCTGTTTGCCCTGCTGATCGTGCGGGTGGCGACAGAGCGGCCGAACACCCGTCATGCCAAAGCGATGGCGGCGCTCATCGACCGGCTGCTTGCGGTCGGTCGCGGCGATCTCATCTCTCCGGCCCCCACGATATTGCGCACCGACATGCCCGCGCTTGCAGGTGCGGTAGACGGCTTATTCGAGCAGGTCCGGACCAGCCTCGAAAATTTCCACACGATGGCGATGTACGATCCGGTCACCTCGCTTCCCAATCGCCTGCACTTCCGCAGGGAGGCCGCGCGCATCCTCGACGGGCGTCGGCTCGATCAGATGTCGGCCCTGTTGTTCATTGATCTCGACGGATTCAAGGAGGTCAATGACCGGCTTGGACATGCCCAGGGCGATCAGGTGCTGACGATGGTCGCCAACCGGCTTCGGGACGTCGTCACCAGCGGGACGATCACCGGCAGGCTCGTGCCGCCCTTGCTCGCGCGCCTTGCCGGCGACGAATTCACCTTGCTGCTGCCCGACGTTTCGAGCCGGGAGGAAGCATTGCGGATCGCCGACAAGGCTCTGAGCGCGCTCTCGGAGCCGTTCCGCTGCGCTGCCCAGACCAGCCAGATGGGCGCATCGATCGGAATCGCCTTGTGCCCGGACGACGTCATGGACCTGACCGGGCTGATGAAGGCCGCCGACACGGCCATGTACCATGCCAAAGCGAGCGGGCGCGCACGCGTCTGCCTTTACGATGCGGATCTCGCGCGCATCTCCCGCGAGCGCGCGCGGCTGGAGGATGCGCTGGCGCAGGCGATCGGCAGTCGCCAGCTCCAGCTGGTCTTCCGGCCGGAACTCTGCCTCAAGACCGGGGCGATCCTGGCGGGAGAAGCCCTGGTGCAGTGGACCCGCGCCGACCGCGAGCCCATTCTGCTCCCGGATCGGGTCGGTCTCGCCCCCGATCCAGAGCTCGTCGAGGCACTCGGTGACTGGACGGTCGAGGCGGTAGCAATGGCCAGCGCGCGCTGGCGTTCGGCGGGGTTCGGGCAGAGGCTGAGCATTGCCTTGCCGCCAGGCTTCCTCGAAAGTGACGACATCGCCGAGCGGCTGGAGGGCGCCTTCGCTCTCGCCGGCCCGGAACCGTGGACGATCGAGCTCGAAATCGCCCACAGCCAGTTGTCGGCATGTTCCCCCGACGTGCGCACCCAACTGGAGCGCCTCCGCCGGCGCGGCATCGCGATCGCCCTGCGCGGCTTCGGCACCGCGGAGACCAATATCGCAGCCCTTGGTTCGTTCCCGACCGAGCGCGTCAAGCTCGATCCCTCCCTGGTCGCCGAGATCGACGTCTGCGACCGAGCTCGGACGATCCTTGCGACCCTGGTGCACCTTCTGCACGCGCTCGGCTGTACTGTAGTCGCAGCGCCAGTACGGCGTCAGGAACAGCTCGAGGTGCTGCGGGCGATCGGGTGCGATACCGTGCAGGGCTTTTTTGAGGCCGAGCCGATGCCCGAGGACGCCTTCATCGAATGGGTCCAGTCGCAGGGCGGTGCGCGCAATTTCGCTCAACCGGCAGAGGCGAGTGCCGCCTCGACGATGCGGGCATAGATCCGGGCCAGCGCCCGTATGTCGTCGACCGCCGCCGCTTCGTCGAGCTTGTGCATCGTTGCATTGAGCAGGCCGAAATCCACCACGGGGCACAGAGCGATCAGGAAGCGCCCGTCGGACGTGCCGCCGCTGGTCGAGAGCCGCGGTTCGATCCCGGTCTCCGCCCGGATCGCGTCGGTGACCAGCTGGTAGAGCGGACCCGGCGGCGTCAGGAAGGCTTCGCCGGAAATCTTCGCCTCCACGGTCGTGCCGGGCGCGGCCGCCTCCGCCGTCTTGCGGACGAGAGCGATCATTTCCGCGCCGCGGTGCAGGTCGTTGAACCGGATGTTGAGCTGTGCCGTCGCGCTTCCGGGAATGATGTTGGTTGCGCGGCTACCGGTCTCGAGTGCCGTGATTTCGAGGTTCGATGCCTGGAATGCGTCGGTGCCATGGTCGAAATGGAGCGCATCGAGTGCGGCGATCACTCTGGCGAGCTTCGGCACGGGATTGTCGGCGCGGTGGGGATAGGCGACATGCCCCTGAACGCCGGGCACGGTGACCCACATGTTGACGGTGCCTCGGCGCCCGATCTTGACGACGTCGCCGAGCCGGATCTCTGATGTGGGCTCGCCGATCACGATCATGTCGGGCTTGATGTTCCGCTCGGCCAGCCACGCCATGATCGAGACGGTGCCGTAAAGGGCGGGCCCCTCCTCGTCGCCGGTGATCAGCAGGCTGATCGTACCCGGATGGTCGGCGAGTTCGGAGCAGGCCGCCACGAAGGCCGCGACTCCGCTTTTCATGTCGACGGCGCCGCGGCCGTAGAGCAGGCCATCCTTGATCTCCGGTGTGAACGGGTCGCTGCGCCAACCCTCGCCGGGAGGAACGACGTCGAGATGGCCGGCAAAGGCGAAATGGGGCGCGCCGCTGCCGCGGATCGCGACCATGTTCTCGACCGGTCCCTCCGGTTCCGTTCCCGCCAGGAAGCGATGGACTTCGAAGCCAAGCGGGATCAGCGCGTCCTCGAGCACATCGAACACGCCAGCCGATCGGGGCGTGATGCTGGGGCAGGCGATCAGCCTTGCGGCGAGATCTACGGGGTCGATTGCGCGCGTCATGGCCGGTCGAGTAGCAAGCGCGCATCTGCTCCACCAGTGGAAGACACGAGAATGCCCAAGATCGACCTTGCCGCGATTCCCCAGACCAACCGAACCGGCTATCCGGAGCCGTATCGCGACGCGATGGACAAACGCTGGTATCGGCGGATCGCACCCGTCGCCCGGATCGAGGATTTCGGAGTCAGCCATGTCGTGCTGAGACCGGGCGGTATCTCCAGCCAGCGCCATTGGCACGAGGGCGAGGACGAGTTCGTCGTGATGCTCTCCGGCGAGGCCGTGCTCGTCGAGAATGAGGGCGAGACGATTCTACGCGCCGGCGAGTGCGCCGCCTTCCCCAAAGGCGTTCCGAACGGTCACCATCTCCGCAATCGCAGCGACCAGGACTGCGTCTTTCTCGCGATCGGCAAGACGGCGACGACCGACTGCCATTATCCCGACGTCGACATGCACCTCGATGCTGCGAGCGGCCTGTTCACCCACAAGGACGGCAGTGCTTATTGAGCAGCCGCCGCCTCTTCATATTTCTCGATCACCCAGGGTTCCTCCTGGGCCGCTTCGAGCCATTCCTGCAGCCACGGATGGGCGAGCATCGCGTCCATATAGGCGGCGGCGAAGCGCGGAACCGGGATCGAATAGGTGACGAAGCGCATCACCACGGGCGCGAACATGATATCGACGGCGCCGAACGTTCCGAACAGATAGGGGCCGCCGCCACCGTGGCGGGCACGCGCCTGCGCCCAGAGCTCGAAGATCCGGACCAACTCGGCGCGCACGTTCTCGGATAGTTCCCGCGGCGGAAATCGCTTGCGAAGGTGCATCGGGCATTCGCGCCGCAGATTCTCGTAGCTCGAATGCATCTCGGCGGCCATCGACCGCGCCATTCCGCGGGCAACCTCGTCCTTGGGCCAGAAACGGTCGCGATCGGTCTTGTCGGCCAGCCACTCGACGATGGCGAGACTGTCCCAGATCACCGCCTTGTCATCCCACAGGATCGGCACCTTGCCGCCCGAAGGCGCGAATTCCTGGCCCTCGCGCCGGCGCTCCCATTCCTCGTCGAACATCGGAACGGTGATTTCCTCGAAGGTGAGGCCGGATTGCTTCACGGCCAGCCACCCGCGCAGCGACCAGGAGGAATAGGCCTTGTTGCCGATGATGAGCTTGAGCATCTTCTCTTCCGCCTGACCTGCAATGCCTAGTGTTCGGCCCGCTTTAGAGTTCCATGACGGCTCCGGTCCAGCCACCGCCACGCAATCGCCGCCGCGGCGATCCTGGGTCGCGCAAAAAAAGGCCGCCGCCCACGCGGGGCGGCGGCCTTTCTTGTCTCGGTCGCGTCGAGGCTCAGGCCTCGCTGGCGGCCTCGTCGTTGGCACCGCTCGTCTCGGCGGTATCGGCCGGAATTTCACCCGGCTCGGCGTTCGGATCGCGATCCTCGGTGAAGCCGGCTTCACCGCGATCGAACATCGCCGCCATGACGTCGACGCCCTGCGACTGAAGCTCGGCCTCTTCGGGCGAGCGAGCGACGTTGACTCGGATCGTCACCGACACTTCGGGGTGAAGCGCGATGCGGACGTCCTGCATGCCGATCGCCTTGATCGGGCGATCGAGGACGATCTGGTTTTTGGCAATCTTGTGGCCTTCGGCCTCAAGCGCCTCGGCGAGATCGCGCGCGGACACCGATCCGTATAGCTGGCCGGTGTTCGACGCCTGCCGGATGAGCTGGATCGTGACGCCGTCGATGCCGGTGGCATCTTTCTGAGCGACCGAGCGACGCTCGGCGTTCTGGGTCTCGATGCGCTCGCGGTTGGCTTCGAATACCTTCCGGTTGGCGTCGTTGGCGCGGAGCGCCTTGCCGTTCGGGAGGAGGAAGTTACGGGCAAAGCCGTTCTTCACCTTTACCACGTCGCCGATGGCGCCGAGCTTCTCGATTCTCTCGAGCAGAATGACTTCCATTGCTCGCGCTCCTTACTTCACGACGTAGGGGAGAAGGCCGAGATGGCGAGCGCGCTTGATCGCCTGGGCGAGTTCGCGCTGCTTCTTGGCCGAAACCGCGGTGATGCGGCTGGGAACGATCTTGCCGCGCTCAGAGACGAAGCCCTGGAGCAGGCGGACGTCCTTGTAGTCGATCCGGGGAGCGTCCTTGCCCGAGAAGGGGCAGCTCTTGCGGCGGCGGAAAAATGGGCGTGCCATGATGCTGGTCCTTCTCTCTTACGCGTCGGCTTCTTCGCGGCGCGGGGCACGATCGCCGCGGTCACCACGATCGCCACGGTCGTCGCGATCGCGACCACGGCCGCCACGCTCACCACGGTCACGCTCAGAGCGCTCGTTGCGACGCATCATCGCCGACGGACCCTGCTCGTGCTCGTCGACACGAACCGTCATGTAGCGGATCACGTCTTCGTTGATCTGGGTCTGGCGCTCGAGCTCGGCGACAACCGTCGACGGTGCTTCGAAATCGAGAGCGACATAATGCGCCTTGCGATTCTTGGCGATCCGGTAGGCGATGCTGCGCAGGCCCCAGGTCTCGGTCTTGACGACCCGACCGCCATTGGTCTCGATGATGTTGGTTGCGGCTTCCGCCAGCGCGTCGACCTGGCTCTGAGCCAAATCCTGACGCGCAAGAAAGACATGCTCGTAAAGCGGCATGTATCTTCGTCCTTGTGTTGACCGATCGCTGACGCCGCCCAATGCGGGCGCCCCTCCGGCTGTCGTCATTGTGTTCATTTGAAAAAATGAAGCGGGGGCCGAAAAGCTGACGCTCTCCGCCCCGCGCGCCGCCCTTGGCCGATCAGGGGCAAAAAGGCAAGCCCTGCTTGCGCTTCGGGCCGCTCGTGGCCTAGCAGCCGCGCCAACAGGAGGGTGGCCTAGCAGCCGCGCCGATAGGAGGGATAGCATGCGCGCATTCATTTTTCCGGGCCAGGGCAGCCAGGCCGTCGGAATGGGCAAGGCGCTCGCCGAGGCGAGCCATGTCGCCCGCGAGCTTTTCGAGGAGGTCGACGAGGCGCTCGGACAGAACCTCGCGCGGCTGATGGCCGAGGGGCCGATCGACGAGCTGACTCTTACCGAGAACGCCCAGCCGGCGATCATGGCCAATGCCGTGGCCACCCTGCGCGTCTCCGGCATCGATATCACCAAGGCGGATTTCGTCGCCGGCCACAGCCTTGGCGAATATTCGGCGCTTTGTGCGGCCCGATCGCTGGATCTCGCGACCACGGCGCGGCTGCTCAAGTTGCGCGGACAGGCGATGCAGGCGGCGGTCCCGGTGGGGGAGGGCGCGATGGCCGCCTTGCTCGGCGCGAGCCTCGACGTCGCTCAGGCGATCGCCGAGGCGGCCGCCGAGGGCGATGTCTGCACCGTGGCCAACGACAATGATCCGACGCAGGTGGTGATTTCCGGCCATCGCGGCGCCGTCGAGCGCGCCCTGCTGATCGCCAAGGACAAGGGTGCCAAGCGCGCCGTCCTGCTGCCGGTCTCCGCGCCGTTTCACTCGCCGCTGATGGAGCCGGCCGCGCGCGCGATGGAACAGGCGCTCGCCGGCGCCGATCTCGCCGATCCGGCGGTGCAGCTCTACGCCAACGTCATTGCCGCGCCGGTGTCCGACGCGGACGAGATCCGCCGGCTGCTGGTCGAGCAGGTCACCGGCATGGTGCGGTGGCGGGAGAGCGTCGCGGCGATGGCCGAGGCGGGAGTCAGCCACTTCGTCGAATTCGGGGGCAAGGTGCTCGGCCCGATGGTGAAGCGCATCGTGCCCGATGCGACTGTAACGAGCGTGGTGACGATGGATGACATCGATGCGCTGGTGAAGGAGATCTGAAAATGTTCGATTTGAACGGAATGAGCGCTCTGGTGACCGGAGCCTCCGGCGGCATCGGCTCGGCAATCGCGAGAGCGCTGGCGGAGCAGGGCGCCCGGATCGCGCTTTCCGGCACGCGCGAGGATGCGCTGCAGGCGGTCGCCGCCGAGATCGGCGGCGACGCGGTGATCCTGCCGGCCAACCTTTCGGATGCCGCCTCGGTTGACGGCCTGGTGCCGCGGGCGGTGGAGGCGCTCGGCAAACTCGATATCCTGATCAACAATGCCGGAGTCACCCGTGACAATCTGGCCATGCGGATGAAGGACGAGGAGTGGGCGGACGTCATCCGGATCAATCTGGAGGCCGGCTTTCGCCTGTCGCGCGCGGCGCTGAAACCGATGATGCGCGCCAGGTTCGGCAGGATCGTCTCGATCACCTCGGTCGTCGGTGCCACCGGCAATCCGGGCCAGGCCAATTATGCCGCTTCCAAGGCGGGGCTGGTCGGAATGTCGAAGGCGCTTGCCCAGGAGGTTGCAAGTCGCAACATCACTGTTAATTGCGTCGCGCCGGGCTTCATCCGCTCGGCGATGACCGATGCGCTGCCGGAGGCCCAGAAGGACAATCTGATGGGCAAGATTCCGGCGGGCCGGCTTGGCGAAGGGATCGACGTGGCTGCGGCCGTCGTCTACCTGGCGAGCCGCGAAGCCGCTTACGTGACGGGCCAGACCCTGCACGTGAACGGCGGCATGGCCATGCTGTAAGGCGTCCGGCCGCCAACCGTAACGTTAGGCCACTTGCCAGCGCCCTTTGGGAGCGGCTAGGGCATTCGCAAACAAATCCTAGGGAAGGGTAGAATATGAGCGAGACCGCCGACCGCGTGAAGAAGATCGTCGTCGAGCATCTTGGTGTCGAAGCCGAAAAGGTGACCGAAGATGCGAGCTTCATCGACGATCTGGGCGCCGACAGCCTCGACATCGTCGAGCTCGTCATGGCTTTCGAGGAAGAATTCGGAGTCGAGATTCCGGACGATGCCGCCGAGAAGATCACGACAGTCCGCGACGCGATCACCTACATCGACAGCAACAAGGCCTGAGCTTTCCGGCCTTGCATGGCCGGCGGTGCTCGAGCCGCTTTGACGAACGGCTCCCCGTCATCGCCGGGGGGCCGTTTGACTTTTTGATCCCGGGAGTTTCCTGATGCGCCGCGTAGTCGTCACTGGTCTTGGCATGGTGTCCCCGCTCGGGGCCGACGTCGAAACGAGCTGGAAGAACATTCTCGCTTCGAAGAGCGGGGCCACACGAATCACGCGGTTCGATCCGACCGATTATGCGTGTCAGATCGCCTGCGAGGTGAAGGCTCCCGATCACGAATGGGGCTTCGATCCGGCCAAGCGCATCGATCACAAGATCCAGCGCCAGGTCGATCCGTTCATCATCTATGGTCTCGATGCCGCCGGTCAGGCGCTCGAGGATGCCGGCCTCACCGACGCCAGCGAAGAAGAGCGTTACCGGATCGGCGTGTCGATCGGCTCCGGCATTGGCGGACTTCCCGGCATCGAGAAGGAATCTCTGGTTCTCGCCGAGAAGGGCCCCCGCCGGGTCAGCCCGCACTTCGTCCACGGCCGCCTGATCAACCTCATTTCTGGCCAGGTCTCGATCCGCTACGGGCTGATGGGTCCGAACCACGCAGTGGTCACCGCCTGCTCCACCGGCGCCCACTCGATCGGCGACGCGGCCCGGATGATCATCATGGACGATGCCGACGTCATGGTCGCCGGCGGCGCCGAGAGCGCGCTTTGTCCGCTCGGCATTGCCGGCTTCGCCCAGGCACGCGCCTTGTCCACCCAGTTCAACGATCAGCCCGAGCGGGCGTCCCGTCCCTACGACAAGGCGCGCGACGGCTTCGTCATGGGCGAGGGCGCCGGTGTGGTCGTGCTCGAGGAATATGAGCGGGCCAAGAAGCGCGGCGCCAAAATCTACGCCGAGTTGATCGGCTACGGCATGTCGGGCGACGCCTATCATGTCACAGCCCCGCACCCGGAAGGCGCCGGCGGCTATCGCGCGATGGAAGTCGCGATGAAGCGGTCGGGCCTCTCGCTGTCCGACATCGATTACATCAACGCCCACGGCACCTCGACGCCGATGGGCGACGAGCTCGAGCTCGGCGCGGTCCGCCGCCTGTTCGGCAACGCGATCGGCGATCTGTCGATGAGCTCGACCAAGTCCGCGATCGGCCATCTTCTCGGCGGCGCCGGCGCGGTCGAGGCGATTTTCTGCATCCTCGCGTTGCGCGATCAGATCGTCCCGCCGACGCTCAACCTCGAAGATCCGAGCGAAGGCACGGCCGGCGTCGATCTGGTGCCGCTCGTCGCCAAGGAGCGCAGCGTCAAGGCGGTGCTCAACAACAGCTTCGGGTTCGGCGGGACCAACGCCAGCCTGATCATGAAGGCGGTCTGACCCGCCGATGCGGAAGCTCCTCGTCCTTGGCCTGGTGGTCGGGGTCGCCATCCTCGCCGGGCTCTACTTCATCCAGGGATGGAATGCGGCGGGACCCGCCAGGCAGCCGGTGCCGGTGCTGATCGCGTCCGGCTCCAGCCTTGCTTCCGCGGCGGCACAGCTGGAGAAAGCGGGCGTGATCGGCTCGTCCCAGCGCTTCCTGCTCCAGGCGAAGCTGTTCGGCGGTACGGACCCCATCCAGGCCGGCGAGTTCGAGTTTCCGGCGCATGCCAGCCATTCCCAGGTGCTGCGCATGCTGCAAAACGGCAAGACCTTGCAGCGGATGGTCACCGTGCCCGAGGGGCTGCCGTCGGTGCTGGTTCACGATCGCCTTATGAAGGCACCGACGCTTACCGGTGAGATCGCGGTGCCGGAGGAGGGGACCGTGCTTCCGGACAGCTACAGCTATCAGCGGGGCGAGACGCGCGCCACCGTGCTGGCGCGGATGCAGCGGGCGATGGACAAGACGCTCGCCGAGTTGTGGCCGACGCGGAGCCCCGCAAGTGTGGTCAAGACGCCGCGCGAGGCGATTATCCTTGCCTCGATCGTCGAGAAGGAAACCGGCAAGGCTGCAGAGCGGCCAATGATCGCAGGGGTTTATTCCAATCGCGTACGGATCGGAATGAAGCTCGATGCCGATCCCACGGTCATCTATCCGATCACCAAGGGCCGCCCGCTCGGACGGCGAATCCTGCGGTCGGAGCTGCAGGCGAATAACGGCTACAATACTTATGCGATGGCCGGCCTGCCGGTCGGCCCGATCGCGAACCCCGGCAAGGAAGCGATCGCCGCGGTGCTAAGGCCAGCCGACACCAAGGCACTGTATTTCGTTGCCGATGGCACGGGCGGCCACGTGTTCGCCGACAGCTATGCCGATCATCAGGCGAACGTCCGCAAATGGTTCGCGATTCGCCGCGCCCGTGGGGAGATGTGATCGGCACGTCCCGAGCGCCCCTCCGTCCAGCGCGGTGCACCGGCTGCCGCTGAACCTAAGGGCGTTCCGGTCGTTGGCCGGCGACAATACGATCGAGGAGAGCCGTCATGGCCGATGAAGACGAAGAAGGCGTGACACTCGAGGAAATCCTCGTCGAGATCGTCGATGCCCAGCTCGAACTTGTTGAAGCGATTTCGACCGGCAAGCCGCTCGCCGACAGCGAAGCGCTGAAGGTTCGCCTGAACGACATTCGCGACCTGCTCGACAGCTATAACGGAGATGCCGACGACGACTGAACGGGTCGCAAAGGATTGATCCCGAGGCGGCCTGCCGAAGCGTTCCTCAATCGTAGGTCTTCGGCAGGCTCATACGGCCGCTCCGCCGGCTTTGGCCGGTCGCAACGGGGTCGTCAGGCGGCCGCTTCGGTTCGGCGCGGCAGGACCCAGCCAGGCCGGACGAAATGGCAGGTGTAGCCGTGGGGAAGCCGCTCCAGATAATCCTGGTGCTCGGGCTCCGCTTCCCAGAAATCGCCGGCGGGTGCGATCTCGGTCACCACCTTACCCGGCCACAAGCCGGAAGCGTCGACATCCGCGATCGTATCTTCGGCAACGGCCTTCTGCTCGGGGTCGGTGTAGAAGATGGCCGAGCGATAGCTCGCTCCGACGTCTCCGCCCTGCCTGTTGAGGGTGGTCGGATCGTGGATCTGGAAGAAGAATTCCAACAACTTGCGGTAGCTGGTTACGTCGGGATCGTAACGGATCTCGATGGCTTCCGCGTGGCTGCCGTGGTTGCGGTAGGTGGCGTTGGGTACGTCTCCGCCGCTATAACCGACCCGGGTGGCAACGACGCCCGGCAGCTTGCGGATCAGATCCTGCATGCCCCAGAAGCAGCCGCCGGCAAGGATCGCGCGCTGCTCGCTCATGCGACTTCCTCGACCTGATTGAGATAATCGCCATAGCCTTGCGCCACCATGTCGTCGCGGTGGACGAAGCGAAGCGACGCCGAGTTGATGCAGTAACGCAGGCCGCCGCGGTCGGTCGGACCGTCCGGAAAGACATGGCCGAGGTGGCTGTCACCATGCGCCGACCGAACCTCGGTACGGATCATGCCGTGAGTCGTATCGCGAAGCTCGTTGACGTGTGCCGGCTCGATCGGCTTGGTGAAGCTCGGCCAGCCGCAGCCGGATTCATATTTGTCCGAAGATGCGAACAAGGGCTCGCCGGACACGATGTCGACATAGATGCCGGCCTCCTTGTTATCGAGATACGCCCCCGTGCCCGGACGCTCGGTGCCGCTCTGCTGGGTGACCCGGAACTGCTCCGGTGTCAGCGCAGCGATCGCCTCGTCGGACTTGCCATAAGTGCGGGCCATTCGATCCTCCATTGTCTGCGGTTCCGCCAAAGGTGGTGATCTGCAGGCCATTGTCCAAGGTGTTGCGCTGCCTGCTACAGCGAGCGGGCGCCAAATGTCGCCATTGACGGCCGCATGCCGCGATGCTCTGGGTCTCCCGAAATCGGAGGTCAGAACGTGTCGCTCATTCCCTGGGATCAGCCCGCAACGCTCATCGATCTGGACGGCAAGGCGCCGATCATCGGCACCATTCGCGATTGCGCGATGCACTTCGCCTTGTTCAAGCCGTTCGCCCAGGCGCAAGCACGGGTTCTGCTGACCAAGCCGGTGGCGCGTGAAGGACGCAAGACACGCACCTGGATCCTCGAGCCCGACGAGATCGCGCAGCTCTCCGTCAGGCTGAAAGAAGAAGGCTGATCAGGCTTCGGACGGCGGGTGCCATCCTTGCAGATGCCGTCGTCCCGAGCGCCTCAAACTGACAGGCGGCGGCGTTCCAAGCCTTCGATGCTGCCTTCCGGCTTGGCGCAGCGGAACGGTTCGACAGCAACCTTCTTCGATTCGAGGCTGACCTGAATGGCCATCTGATCGTCGACCATCAGCCCGACATGCTCCTCGCAGAATAAAAGATCGCCGCGATGCAGAGGCGCATCGTCAGCAATAGCCTCGCCCAACACCCGCTGGAGAGACGCATCGCGTGGGACGTCGACGCCGCATAGCTGCAGCGCGAGCTGAACCAGGCCCGAGCAATCGATGCCGTGGACGGTCCGTCCGCCCTGCCGATACGGGGCTCCGAGCAGCCGCTGGGCGACAGCCGCAGGATCGTCTTCATGCTCATCGATCGGGCGCAGATAGGAGGTGGGCACGCACCCGGCCTCGATGTGCAGCATCGCGCCATGGACCTCGCCGTGGAGACGGCTCCCCATCGGCAGAGTGGCGAGCGGCGGCGAAAGCGGATCGCCGCAGGTCTGTATCGGAGCGGTCGGCTCGACCACGATGTGGGTCGGCACGAGCGGATCGGCCAGTTCGATCGCTTCCACATAGCCGACACGGTGATCGAGCAGGGAATAGCCCCAAGCCCATCCAGCGGTCAGATCAAGGACCGCGAACTTCTCGCCCGGCAACAGCTCGGAGACGGCGTCTGCCGTGTCGGAAGGTTCGGATCGTACCGGGGTCGGCAGCAGGCCGCAATCGCGGATCAGCGGCTGCGCATAATGCGGTGCGAACAACTGCCCGGCGAGCGCGACGTCGGCAATGTCCTTGCGCCACGCATGGACACGGGGATCGAGGACAATCGAAGGACCGTCGAGCGAGAAGCGATCAGTGCTGAAGGAGGATCCCGCGTTCCTTGGGCGCGCGGCGTCCGGCCCCTTCCTGCTGCTCGATATTGCGTTCGAAGCGCTCAAGAAATTCCTGCCCTATGCTGGTCTTGGCGACGAACACGTTGCGGCGGTCCGCCTCGTCGCGCACGCGCCGCAGATAGCCGAGCGTGCCCAGAGTATTCAAGGCGCGCGTGATGACCGGTTTGGACACGCCCAGCGTCTGGGCGAGCCCACGGACCGTGTGCGGTCCGGGCGTCATGTAGACAATCATCAGGAGCGCCATCTGGCGATTGGTAAGATCCGGCTGACCCGACCGAACATATCCGATCAGGGTCTGCATCCAAGACTTGAGGCCGCGCTCTGACACTTGCTTTTCTCCGATTTCGAGACGCGTCTGTTTCGGACGTACAACCAGTCAAATCGCCTTTCGTTTCGTACCTCATTGAGAATTCGATGCAAAAATTCCGACTCTACTCTTGGCTCGGGTAGCGGCGGGAGAGCAGAGTCCATGCCGCGCGCAGCCCCAGTGCCTCGCCTCCCTTGGGGCGACCGGGCGTGGAAGAGGACCGCCAGGCGAAGGTATCGAGATGTGCCCAGGCGACGTCCGCCGGCACGAACCGGCGCAGGAACAGGGCGGCGGTGACGGCCCCGGCCATCGGTGCGTCCGAGACATTGCCGAGGTCGGCGATGTCGGAGGCGAGCATCTCGTCATAGCCGTCCCAGAGCGGCATCCGCCACAAGGGGTCGCCGGAGTCCGTTCCCCCGGCGAGCAGATCGGCGGCGAGCCTGTCGTCATTGGCGAACAAGGCCGGCAGATCTGGCCCCAGCGCGACTCGCGCGGCGCCGGTCAGCGTGGCGAAATCGAGAATGAGTTCGGGGCTGCTTTCGCCGGCCCTGGTGAGCGCGTCGCCGAGGATCAGCCGCCCTTCGGCATCCGTATTGCCGATTTCCACTGTAAGCCCCTTCCGGCTCTTCAGGATGTCGCCCGGACGGAAGGCTGCGCCGGAAACTGAATTCTCGACGGTCGGAACGAGGATGTGGAGCCGTACGGGAAGACGGCGCTTCATGATCAGCCGCGCGAGGCCGAGCACGTGCGCCGCGCCGCCCATGTCCTTCTTCATCAGCCGCATGCCGCTGGACGGCTTGATATCGAGCCCACCCGTGTCGAAGCACACGCCCTTGCCGACCAGGGCCACGCGGGGTGCCGCGGGATTGCCCCACTCGATTTCGATCAATCGCGGCGCCCGGTCCTGCGTTGCCCCCTGTCCCACGCCGGCGATCATCGGATAGCCCTCGGCGAGCGCGCGCCCGGCGGTAACGGAGATCTCGGCGCCACATTCGGCGGCGAGGCTGCGTGCTGCCGCTTCGATGTCTGCTGGGCCGAGGTCGCCTGCGGGGGTGTTGACGAGGTCACGGACGAGGGCGGTCGCCTCGGCGAGTTGAACCATCTCGTCGATCCGTGCCGGATCGGCGCTCAGCAACACGCGGGGCCCCCTAGGAGCCTTAGGCGCCTTGTACCGATCGAAGCTGTAGTGCGCGAGCAGCCAGCCCAGCGCCGCTGCGTCTGGATCCCCGCTGTGCAGGCGGTAACGTCCCTCGGGCAGTGTTTCGGCCGCCTTGGCCAAACACCAGGGACCCAGCGCCTCCGCCTTGCCGACGCCGACGGCCGCCGCCCACTCTCCGCCATCTCCGGCGAGAATGGCGATCTGCCTGGCCTCACCGCGGAAACCCTGCGCCTGTGCGGTCTGCCGGATCCGCTCCGGCTGGTTCGTCAGCCAGTCGTCGAAGCCGGCGCGATCGACGAGGTAGAGGAGGGTGGCGGGTTCGCCCTTGTCGGCGACGAGCAGCGGCTGGAAATCGGTCATGCGCCTCGCTCTATTCATTTGATGCCGTGAGCAAAAGGGCTCCGGTCGCTGCTGTTCGAACATGCGTGACGTCATGACGTCACCGGGCTGGAGTCAGTCTCCCGGAACGGCGGCTGCCGGCCTTCGTTTCTCAGAGCCTCCCAGTAGACAGGACTTAGTGTGACCAACGAACAGGACAGGTACCGGCCTACCGGTGCAAGCGGCCGATCAGCCAATATCGGGTCAGGACGGGTGATCGAGGAACAGATCATCCCACTGGTCGAGGAGAGCCTCGCCATCGAGCGGCGAACCGTTGAAACGGGCACAGTGCGTGTCAGGACGGTGCTTCAGACTCGCGAGGAGGTGGCGCGCGCCGACATTTATCGTCAGGCCGTGTCGATCGAGCACGTGCCGATCAATCGGGAGATCAGCGAGGTTCCGGAGCCGTGGGAGGACGGCGAAGTTCTCGTCATCCCGGTCGTCGAGGAGGTCCTGGTCGTCGAGAAAAGGTTGATGCTGCGAGAGGAGATCCGCGTCACCAGGGCACGGCAGGTGGACAAGGTGGAGCAGCCTGTCGCGTTGCGGTCGATGGAGGCGGTGGTCGAGCGGCAATCCCGTGCCGGAGCGAAGGTCTGATGCGCACCGTCCGTGCAGTTTTCAAACGCAGCGCCGACGGCAAAGCGGCGCGTGATCGCCTGATCGCCACCGGCATTCCCCCGCAGCGGGTGAGTGTCGTCGGAGGGTCGAGCGCGGGAGCCTCCGTTCCCGCCTCAAGAGCGTTGGAGCGCAGCCCCTGGGGCAATATGCGCGACATGCTGTTTGGCGAGGAGCGCCCGGCGACGGGGGCGCCTGCGGATCACGGCTCGGTTCTGACGGCGAGCGTCGAGGACGAGATGCTGGAGGGCGTCATCGCACTGCTGTCCAAATCCGGCCGCGTCGACTTCGCCGAGGATCCGGAGGAGGACCTGCAGGATGCCGATCGCGGCACCAACCTGGTCGCGATCCCCTCACTCCACGATCGCGTTCGGCTCTCAAGCTACCGGGCTGCCTGGAATGGCTGCGACGTGACCGCCGTCGACGATGCTTTGTTCGGCGAGCGTTCGTTCGAGTTCGTCGAGACACAGGACGAGGTTGCGATCGTCAGGGATGCTCGTATCCGCGAAGAGGTGATCATTCGTCGGTCGGTGGTGGAACGCATCCGGCCGATCGACGGTATGACTAGATCCACCCATGCTGATGTTGAGACGGCGTCTTAACAAGGTGAGATTATAGTTTTACCACAGGATCTTACGATAGGATCTTGAGGATGAAAGGGCGGCCGACCGGCCGCCCTCTTCTTGCGTCGGCGCTCAGAGGGTCCCGCGATCCAGCTTCGACCCGTAGCTCGCACCTTCGCGTTCGCGGCGAAGCTCGTCGTCGTCGCGGCTCCGGGCGCCATCGTTCTGACGGTCCGAGAAGCCGCCGAATGCCGAACGTTCATCGGCACCGCGACCCGTATCCACGTCCACTTCGGTGTGGCGAACAGTTTCGTCGACGCTCTCGCTATGCTCTTCGGCGGTCTTTTTGAGCACGAGCTCCTCGCGGACTCGCGCTTGCTTGTCGATCACGGCCTCTTCCGCATGCTCGGTCATCTCGACCGTGCGCTCGCGGAGCAGATCGGAATCGCGGTCCAGTTCGCCGCGGGCGAGGGGCTGGTCGACCGCTCTGCGCTCCACGCTGACATGCTCCTCGCGCAGACTGACCTGCTCGTGCACCGGGGTCTCGCGAACATAGGATCGCACCCGGGCTCCGCCGCGCGTTACTTCGCGCTTGCCGATTCGCAGCTCCTCCTCGACGAGCGGGATATGCTCTTCCTCGACCGTCGACCCGCGCGCGGAGTCGGCACCTATTGCCGCTTCGCTGGAGCCGCCCCACCCTTGGCTGCGCCATTGGTCCTGGCGCTCGTCGAAGTCGACGCTGGCGGTCTCGTCCAGAAGGGCGATTGCGCGATCCGCTTCGGCTTCATCGACTTCGGCACATAGCAGGTAGCCGCCGCGTCGCAGCCCTTCTTCATAGGCATGCCCGTCCTCGTCCGGCATGAAAGCGGACTTGATCGAAGACCAGAGGCCGCGTTCCTGGCCGCCCGATTCGTTGCCCACGTGACTTTGATCGATGATCCTGACGCGGTCGGCGTCGACAGAGGCGGTGGAGAGGCGGCTGCGGGCCTGTTGCGCATCGCTGCGATTGTCGAAGAAGGCGGTGACTGTACGCGACATCTGAATACTCCTAACCCGTTGGCTCTGCTTGCCGCACCGCAGCCCCCATTCTAAGGGCAAACACTGGATCCACACACTATCACTCTGAGAACGAACAGTTCTCAGTCGATAAGGGCGAGGTCTGTGCTGTGGTCCGGTCAAGCGAAGAGCGCCCGGCGACGCCAGCCGTTCCGCATCTTCGGACAGGTTCTCGGTTCTTTGCCATCCAAGCGACTGGCTCATGCGACGAGCCGACTCAGCCGGCCACGGTTCACCGGCGCGAAGTCAGTCGAGTGCGTTCGTCAGCTGCCCCAGTGGTGCGCCGGCGACGTGGAGGACCGATTTGAGGTTCATGAACTCGTGCATGCCGAACGGCCCGAGCTCGCGGCCATAGCCGGAGCGTTTGATCCCGCCGAACGGCGCTTCCGGGGCAGAGGCGAGCATCTGGTTGACCGCCGTCATCCCGGCCTCGACCTCTCGGACGAAGCGTTGCTGCTCGGTCGGATCGTTGGTCCACACCGAGGAGCCCAGGCCGAACGGGATGTCGTTGGCGATGCGGATCGCCTCATCGATGTCGCCGGCCCGGAACACCATCGCGATCGGCCCGAAGATCTCCTCGTGTTTCAAAGGGCTGTCGAGCGGCACGTCGGTCAGGATCCCGGCCGAGAGATAGGCGCCCGGCCCGTCGAGCGTCTCTCCGCCGACCAGCAAGGTGGCGCCGAGCGATTTTGCCTGCTTGAGCTGCTGCAGCACCGTGTCGCGCTGTTCGAAGCTGGACAGGGGCCCCATGTCGCTGCCCTTGTCGAAGGGATCCCCGGCCCTGACCGCCTTCATGCCGGCGGTGAACCGATCCATGAACGCATCGTAGATTTCGGCGTGGACGATCATCCGCTTGGCGCAGATGCAGGATTGGCCGCTATTCTGGACTCGTGCCTTGACCGCCTGTCGTGCGGCTTCATCGAGGTCGGCCGAGGGCATGACGATGAACGGATCGGAGCCGCCAAGCTCCAGCACCAGCTTCTTCAGCGCCCGACCGGCAGCCTCGGCGACCGAAGCGCCGGCGCCCTCGCTGCCGGTCAAAGTAACCGCTGCAATCCGGTCATCCGCAATGATTTCAGCGACTCTAGAGGACTTTACGGCGAGGTTCTGAAACAATCCCTCAGGTGCGCCGGCCTCCGTCACCATCTCTTCGAGTAGCGTGGCGACGCCCTGCACAATGCTGGCATGCTTCAGCAGGCCGACGTTGCCGGCCATGATCGCCGGCGAGATGAACCGCACCGCCTGCCAGAAGGGGAAGTTCCAGGGCATGATCGCGAGCACGGGCCCGATCGGCAGCCAGTGGAGCTCTGCGGTGCCGCCGCCGCCCAGTGCCTGGCGCCGCGGCGCCAGCATGGCCGGTCCGTCTTTGGCGTAGAGCCGGAAAGCGGCGGTGCATTTGTCGATCTCGGCAAGCGCGCTGTCGAAGGTCTTGCCCATTTCCAGCGTGGCCATGCGGGCGAGCCGTTCGCGATTGGCTTCATAGGCGTCGCCGATCCGGGCGAGCAGGGCGGTGCGTTCCTCGAGCGAGGTCGCGCGCCAGTGCCGATAGGCCGAAGCGGCCGTGGCGAGCTTGGCCTCGAGTGCGTCGGCGTCGAGTTCGGAGTAGGTGGCAATCTCTTCGCCGGTGGCCGGGTTGACGCTTCTGAACATGGTCTCTCCTTGTTCGGCTCCCCGGCGCGGCCCGAGTCAGCCGACGGGCACGCCGAAGAGATCGTGTTCGTCGGCATCCTCGACGAGGACGCGGAGGATGTCGCCTTGCTTCGCGTCGGCTGCGTCGCGCAGATGGACCTCGCCGTCAATCTCCGGCGCGTCTGCCTTGGAGCGTCCGGAGGCACCACCTTCACCATCGGCGACATCGATAATGACGTCGATCTGGCGGCCGACCTTGGCCTGCAGCTTGGCGGCGGATATGCGCGCGGTGGTCTCCATCAGCCGGGCGTAGCGCTCTTCCTTCACCTCTTCCGGAACGACCCCGGGTAGGGAATTGGCCGCGGCGCCGGTCACCGGCTCGAACCGGAATGCGCCGACGCGGTCGAGTTGCGCTTCCTCAAGCCATTGCAGAAGATAGTCGAAATCGGCCTCCGTTTCGCCCGGGAAGCCGACGACGAAGGACGAGCGGATCGCAATATCCGGGCAGATCTCGCGCCAGCGGTGGATGCGCTCGAGGACCTTGGCTTCATTCGCCGGGCGCTTCATCGCCTTCAGCACCGACGGCGCGGCATGCTGGAAAGGGATATCGAGATAGGGGGTGACCAGCCCTTCCGCCATCAGCGGAATGACCTGATCGACGTGCGGATACGGGTAGACGTAATGGAGGCGGATCCAGGCACCAAGCGTGCCGAGCTCGCGGGCAAGATCAGTCATGTGGGCACGAACCTCGCCGCCCTTCCACGGCCAGGTGGCGTGCCGCAGGTCGACTCCATAAGCCGACGTGTCCTGGCTGATCACCAGCAACTCGCGCGTGCCGGCGGCAACCAGCTTCTCGGCTTCGCGGAGGATCGCATCGGGCCGGCGGCTGACCAGGTCGCCGCGGATCGACGGGATGATGCAGAAGCTGCAGCGATGATTGCAGCCTTCCGAGATCTTCAGATAGGAATAATGGCGCGGAGTGAGCTTGAGCCCGCTCTCCGGCACCAGGTTGAGATAGGCGGACGGCGGCATCGGCGCTGCGACGTGGACGGCGCCGACAACGCTTTCATATTGGTGCGGGCCCGTGATCGCGAGCACCTCCGGAAACCTGTTCCGGATGACCTCGGCCTCGTTGCCCATGCAGCCGGTAACGATCACGCGGCCATTCTCGGCGATCGCTTCTCCGATCGCCGCGAGGCTCTCTTCCTTGGCGGAGTCGAGGAAACCGCACGTGTTAACGAGGACGACGTCGGCCTCTTCATAGTCCGACGAGAGCGAATAGCCGTCGGAGCGCAGCTTGGTGAGGATTCGCTCGGAATCGACCAGCGCCTTCGGACAGCCGAGCGAAACCATGCCGATCTTCGGCGCGGAGGGAAGCGTGAGTGTCATGGATGCGCGCCAGATAGGCGCCCAATGGGGCTTTTTCTAGGCGTGCTCGGGGTTTTGTGAGCGACAGACGCGCGTCGATGGGGCGTGGCGCGCCTCGCTTATGGCCGATTCTACCAGCTGCGCGGCGAATTCCCTCCGTTTCGGCCGCCTCTTTGCCCTCCGGTTTACGCCTTCGCTGGGCCGCGGTTCAAACCCGCTGACGCTAAACGGTTTTTTCAGCTTCTGCCGCTAGAGCCCGCTGTGGAGAAGGTGGCAGCCGGTGGGAATCGCGAGTCAGATGTCGAGAATGATCGTGCTCGGGTGTGCCCTGTGCGCCGTGTCCGCGCGTGCAGAGCAAGGCCCCGTCGATCGTGCCGATCCCGCGGTGGTCCGCGAGGAACTTCGCAGGGACGTGCCCCCGCCTAGTTCCGGGCAGTCGGTGCTGCAGACGCCGGTTACCGCACAACCGAGCGGTTCCGGGCACCGCCCGATCGTCGCCGGCGCAATCCTGATCGTCGGTGCCGAAGCACTGCCGCAATCGGCCTTCGGTGCCGTGGTCGAGAATTATGCCGGTCGCACGCTCGATGCCGAGGCGCTGCGCGCGCTTGCAGGCGAAGTCGCTGCCGTTGCGCGGAAGGCGGGTTACGGCCTCGCCACCGCGTGGATCCCGGAACAGACGGTCGAGAATGGAATGCTTCGCGTTCGGATCGACGAAGGTCGCATCGATGAAATCGAGGTCAAAGGCGATGCGGCATCTGCGGTGCGCCCGCGTCTCGTGCCGCTCGCCCAGGGAAGGCCGGTGCAAACGGCTGCGCTGGAACGCCAGCTGCTTCTGGCCGAGGATCTTGCCGGCGTGCGCCTCGGCAAGACCAGGCTGGAGCGCCGCAACGGCCGCAACGTTCTGGTCGTGCCGACCTTCCGCGACCGGGTGATCGGCCGTGCGGGCCTGGACAATTGGGGCAGTGCGACCGCCGGGCCCGTCCAGGCGCGAGTCAGCATGGAGGCGAGCGCCATCCTTGCTGCCGACGACGGTCTCTACCTGGAAGTCGCAGGCACGCCGTTCCAGCCACGTGAATTCGCAATGGTCGCCGGCCGCTACACCGCGGCGCTGGGCGTGGCGGGCACGGAGCTTTCGCTGGGCGGCTATGTCGCTTTGAGTGAGGCCGGCGCCGATCTTCGCGAATACGATCTCGATGGCCGCAGCAACGAGATCGAGATGGAGATCCGACATCCGCTGGTGCGCAGCCGTGCGGGCGGAGCCTGGCTCTCGATCGGTGCGCGCCTGCGTGATTCCGAGCAGACGTTGCGCAACGTGCTGATCCGTGACGATCGGCTGGCGCTTCTCGGCGGCAGCCTCTTTGCCTATCATCGGCTCGGCGCGGGCCGCATTCGGGGCCGCGCCATGCTGACCCAGGGCATCGATGCGTTCGGCGCCAACCGGGCAGGCGACCGGCTCTCGTCGCGCTTTGACGCCAGGGGGCGTTTCACCAAAATCGCCTTGTGGACCGATATCGAGCAGCGTTTGGGCAGCGAGTTCAGCATCTACGCGCAGGCGGAGGGGCAGTTCGCCAGCCGGCCCTTGCTGTCCTCCGAGGAAATGGGCCTTGGCGGACGTCGGTTCGGTCGCGCCTGGAATTATCGCGAATTTGCCGGAGATCGCGGCGTGGCCGGCTCGGTGGAGGTGCGCCGCGACTGGAAGCGTCCGCTTCCGGTCGTCGAATATGCGCAGCTTTACGCCTATGCCGACGCCGGCAGGGTCCACAATTATCGCTCCGGCTTCGGCAGCGGGTCTCTGGCCTCGGCAGGCGGTGGTGTGCGGCTGTGGCTTAAGCACCAGCTTCGCGCCAGCGTCGAGCTCGGGGTACCGCTCACTGATGGATTCGTCGCGTCGGCCAATGAATCGCCGCGCCTGTCGTTCACTCTGGACGTGACCTTCTGATGATCGCTCCGTCTCGGGATCCGCAGGCTCAATCGGCGGCTTCGGCCCGCGCGGTCGGCAGGATCTCGACGATGCAGTCCCCCGGCTGCAGGGCGCCGGCTTCCGGTTCCCAAAAACCGTAGGGTTTGCCGTCTCTGTACACACGCACGCCCAAGCCGCGTGCCAGGGCAGAGAGAGGCTTGCCGCATTCCTCATCCGTGACCACGCGTTCGGCCAGTTGCACCATGCCGCTGCTGGAGGCGAGGTCGGCAATATAGTCGGAAAGGTGGGCGCCTTCGGTCGATCCGGCGAGCAGGAGGCCAGCGAAGCTGACCGGGTTGATCACTGTCGTCGCACCGGCCTGCCGGGCGAGCAATTCGTTATCCTCGTTGCGGACGACGATGCTGATCGGAATGTTCGGCGCGAGGTGGCGTGCGGTGAGGGTGATCAGGATCGAGGTGTCGTCGCGGCCCGCGGAGACGATCACCGCCCGCGCCTGGTCGATTCGCACCGCCTGGAGCGATTTGTCGCGGGTCGCGTCCGCCTCGGCCGTGAAGCAGCCGAGGGAGGCGGCGCGTTCGAGCGAGTCGGCGGTCGCATCGACGACCACGATCTCGTCGGGACGGGTGCCCCGGGCGATAAGTTCGTCGACCGCCTCGGAGCCGCTGGTCCCGAACCCGGCGACGATGACGTGGTCACACAATTCCTTGCGAAGCTTTTCCATGCGCCATCTTTCCCAGGTGCGCCGAAGCACGAACATATACGCTGTCCCGATGAAGATCAGGACGAAGAACAGGCGTATCGGAGTCACCACCAGCGCGTCGAACATCCGCGCCTCGTTGGTCACCGGGACGATGTCGCCATAGCCGGTGGTGGTGATGCTGATCATCGTGAAGTAGATCACGTCGACGAAGCTGACATGGCCGTCGGCCGTGTCCTTGAGGCCGTCCCGCTCGAACCAGTGAACGGCAAGGGTGAGGCCCAACAGGCCGAGGACGAGGCCGACGCGCCAGCCGAGCTGCGCCCAAACCGGCAGACGGCTCCGCCGTCGCAGCGTGACCTCGTCGGGACGGCGCACCGCCATCAGGCGTAAACGGCCGCCAGACGCTCGAGCGATGGCTCGTGGGTCAGATCGAGGTGGAGCGGCGTCACGGAGACATAACCATCGGCGATCGCCTCGAGATCCGTCTGGTGCCCGGGTGTCTCGACGGTCGGCCCGAGTCCGAACCAGAAATAGTCGTAGCCGCGCGGATCTGTGCGCTGCACGATCTGCAAGCGACCATAGTCGCGAATGCCCTGGCGGACGAGGCGGATCCCCTTGACCTCGGCCGGAGGCAGAGCCGGGAAGTTGATGTTGACCAGGGTCTTCGGGGCGAGCGGCTCCGCCAGCAGCGGCGCCAGCGCGCGCGCGGCCCAGGCTTCTGCGGCGGCGAACGGCACCGTGTCGCCCATCCCCTCCCGGGCATAGCATTGCGAGAGAGCGATCGCGGGTATGCCGGCGAGTGCGCCTTCCATGGCCGCCGAGACGGTGCCGGAATAGGTGCAGTCCTCGCCCAGATTGGCGCCGCGGTTTACGCCCGACAGGATCAGGTCAGGCGGCGTGTCTTTCATGATGTGGGCGATCGCCATCATCACGCTGTCGGTCGGCGTGCCGGAAACGCAGAAGCGGCGTTCGCCGAGCTTGCGCAGCCGGATCGGGCGGGAGAGGGTGAGAGAGTGGCCTGCGCCGGATTGCTCCTCGGTCGGAGCGACGATCCAGATGTCGTCGGAGATTTGCCGCGCAATGCGCTCAAGAACCTTGAGACCGCCTGCGTTCACGCCGTCGTCGTTGGTGAGCAGGATCCGCATGTCCGGCCTATGCGGCGCGGCGAGGGGAGACGCAAGGCGGGCGACCGGCCGAAACCATCGGTGCAAGTGCGGCGTTCACAGGATCAAGAACCAAAAAGGAGATTGCGATGCAGGTTCCGCACAATACGTTCGTGGTCGTCGCCGATGGCAAGAAGATGCTCTTCTTTCGCAACGAGGGCGATTCCGAATATCCCAAGCTCGAAGTCGAGCGGAAGCGCGAGCAGGAGGATGCGGCCGATCGCGACCAGAAGACCGACGGGCCGGGCCGCACCTTCGATTCCTCCGGGGGCGCCGGCCGAAGCGCCTATGAGGAGGTGGATTTTCACCAACTCGCCGAAGACCGCTTCGCTCAGGAAACCGCAGAGCTGCTGAAGACCCGGGCGCTCAGCAACGATTTCGAATCGCTGATCATCGTCGCGCCGCCGCGCACATTGGGTGAGCTGCGGAAATATTACCATAAAGAGGTCGAGAAGAGGCTGACCGGCGAGATCGCCAAGGATCTGACCGGTCATCCGGTTCCGGAGATCGAGAAGATCCTTCAAGCCGCGTAAAGGCCGGCAGGGTAATGGAAAAGGCCGCGTCGTGGGACGCGGCCTTTTTGATGCCCGGCTGTCGGTCCCTCTGCGGCCGCGCCGCGGGCCGGATGCTCAGACTTCCCCGTCGTCCTGCTTCCCGGCGAACCGGCGTCGCGCGACCAGCGCAGCCGCGGCCGCGCCGAAGAGGAGCACCATCGGCGGCGCCGGCACGTCGGTGCCGCCGGTGGAGGTCGAGGTGCTGCCGCTCGACGTAGACGTCGAACTGGACGTCGACGACGACGTCGATGAGGAAGTCGAGCTCGAGGTCGACGAACTGGTCGACGTCGATCCCGACGTAGTGCTGGTGGTGCTGATCCCGCCGAAGCTGCTCGACGAGGAGGTCGTCGACACGTTGCCGCTCGACGACGTCGTCGACACCGTACCCGACGAGGTGGAGGAGGTGCTGGAGACACCGCTCGATGTCGAGACGTTGCCGGTGGAGGTCGAGACGCCGCTGGAGGTCGACACGCCGCTCGAGGTCGAGACGTTGCCGGTCGAGGTGGAAACGTTGCCGGTGGACGTCGAGATCTGGCCGGACGAGGTCGACGTGCTGGTCGAGGCAGTGAAGATGGCGTTGCCGCTCGATCCGCCGAAGAATCCGCCGCTGAAGAAGCCACCGCCGAATCCGCCCCCGAACCCGCCGCTGCTTCCCCCGACGATGATCGGCGTGCCGCCACCGCCGCCGACAAAACCTTCGCTCGGCGGAAGCGGCGGGAGCGGCAAAGGTGCCATTCCCGGATAGGTCGTCGTACGCGTGGTCACCGTCTGTGCCGGCTGCCGCACGACGCAGGCGGTGCGGGCGATCTTGCGGACCCGCTTGGTCCGCACCTTCGCCGTCGGGCGAACTTTGCTGACCTTGGGAGCCCGCGCGCTCGCCTTCGCCATCTTGACCAGAACCGGCCGTGACGGCGGATTCTCCGCAACGTGCACGGCACCGCCGCCGATGATCGCGCCGCCGCAGGTGCAGGCGCAGAGTTTAGCCAAGGCCATTCGAACCGACATAAGACGTACCCTGTTCAAGGCTTCGAAACCGCCCCGGATAGTCTTTGCCAAGCATCCGGTTTCGTTTCTCGCTATTCACGACAGATGCAAAGGAATCCTTTCCACGCAAGCGCGTTAACCATGAAGATGCCCCGAAATGCCCTGGATTGGCCCCGAAGAAGAACTTCCGTACCATTAGGGGACAGAGTATAGGGTCCAGTGAACGGCGGCCGCGCGGCGACCGGGTCTGCGGAAGGGTTAATGCCCGGATTGCGCGATCCGATTCGCAGCGATTCGGCTCCGTTCCAACGGGCTGCGGGAAACACGTTTGACCCGTCTGCTGCGGCAAATATGTCACGCCTAATCCTCTCTGCGCGCTGCCTTTTTTGGCCCTTTTTGAGTGACTTGTACTCCACCTTTGGGCGGCGTATAGGCGCGCTGGGGACAGGTTCCGGAACTCCCGGACGACTCGGGAGCGGAACCTACGGAATTGCGTGTTCGCGAATGGGCGAAGGCGTGGGATCGGAGGGGTTATGGCGACGGCGTTAAGTGGGGTTTACGACCAAGGCTATATCGGCATCGCGGGAATGGAAGGCTATAAGCCGACCGCGAACGAAGAGTTCATGAATGCAGAGCAGCTTGCTTACTTCAGGCAGAAACTGCTCACCTGGAAGGACGAGATCCTTCGCGAATCCGAAGGCACGATGGAGCAGCTGAAAAGCGGCCCGATGCGGGAAGCGGACCTTACCGATCGCGCGTCGAGCGAGACCGATTGGGGAATCGAGCTTCGGACGCGCGATCGGCAGCGCAAGCTGATCTCCAAGATCGAATCGGCGCTGCGGCGGATCGAAACTGGTGAATATGGCTATTGCGAAGTCACCGGCGAACCGATCGCGATCGCGCGTCTCGAAGCGCGGCCGATCGCGACGATGACGGTCGAGGCGCAAGAGCGCCACGAACGTCAGGAGCGGATCTCGCGCGACGATTGAACTGAAGAGGCCGGGGCAACGCTCCGGCCTTTCCATTTCCGGCGTTGGCGCGGAAAGCATCCCGGCGGGTGAACATCGGCCGGGCTGATGCAGGCGTGTGTCGCCGCTCAGGGGCCAAACCGACGAATTCGGTGCTGACGGAAGTTGGCGGCTGAGCGGTGTCGGCTGCATTCGTCGCGGATACGCGCGCGATGGCGGGTGCGCCTTCTCGGTGCGGACGTCGTGCTGTTGCATCCTGTCAGGCGAGGGACCTCACCTCGTCCGGACCAGCAAGGATAGATTCACCGGTATCGGATCCGGAGGCATCGGTGCGCCTGGCGGAGCCGGACAAATCCGGCTCCGGGGTCGTCATCTGGGGAGGCCGGATCTCAGTGGAGGCCGGCGATCGCCTCCTTGACGCGTAGCTTCTCCTTCTTCAGGCGCGCGAGGGCCGCCTCATCCGGGCGTGGCCGTTGGGATTCTTCGGTGATACGGGCCTCGATATCGGCATGTTTGTTTTGAAGTGCCGAGATATGCGCCTGTTGCATCCTCATCTCCGTTGCTGAGTTGGACGAACGATAAAACACCCAAGCGGCCAGCTTGTCTCCCATCATGGGACCGCCGCCATCATATATACGACAGTCCGTTGATCGATTATCAAGGGGGCCGATGCGATAGTAGCGCGTGAGGAGGCGGTTCGAAGGCGATGTTGGAAGGCGGGGAGATCGGCGTCGCATCGCAATTGGTGCGCCTCAGGATGGAGCACAGGGATCTGGATTCGGCAATCGAGGCGCTGCGCGCCATGCCGGCGCCCGATCAACTGCAGCTCGCGCGGCTCAAGAAGCGCAAGCTGCGCCTCAAGGACGAAATCTCGATGCTCGAGGACATGCTGATCCCGGACATCATCGCTTGAGCCGTCCTCCACCGGCGAATCGCACGGTGCCGCTGCAATTTACCCTCTTTATGCGTTCCGGTACGGAGCAGGGTGTGGCAGCGTAGGAACATGGCCCAGGATGATGGACGAATTCAGCTTACACCGAAGCTGATCGGATCGCTCTATACGGAAGCGATGGTGCTCGCCGACGAGGCACGTTCCTATTTCGACCGCCAGGGGCGGGACGAGCGGGACGCTCTCGATCCGATTCTCAGGGTCGGCTTTTCGTGCGAGTCGCTCAAGGTGACGACACGGCTGATGCACATCATCGCCTGGCTGCTCACCCAGCGCGCGGTCGAAGCAGGAGAGCTCAGCGCGCTGCAGGCACGCCGTCCGGCGCGCCGCCTCGGCGAAGCGCCCGAGAGCGACGAAGCGGTGCTCGAACGGTTGCCCGACTCGGCCCGTGCCCTGATCGACGCCAGCCGCGACCTCTATGCCCGGGTCCAGCGCCTCGACGACGTAGCTCCTGAAGGCGATCCGCAGGCAAGCCCGGCGCGCAGCCTGCTTAGCCGACTGGAGCGCTCCCTCTAGCGTCTGTACACCGATGCGGCTGCGGGTGCTTCTCATGCTCAGGTCGGCATAGTTTCCCAGCAACGCGCCTGAGCGAAAGGGGCGTCGCACTCTCTTCGAGACTGGACCAAGGCGCCTGCGCGAGACGATTTCGTCGGCATCGCTCTTCGATTAAGGGTATGCGCATGAGCGCTTACGAATTCTTCTATGGCCCACGGCTGATTGCCGGGGTCGATGCCGCCGACCGGCTTGGCGAATTGCTGCCGGCGGGGCCGTCGCTGTTCGTCACCGACGCGCAATTGCGCGCCCTTGGCCTTGCCGATGCGGCGCTGGCGGCGCTCAGCGCAGCGGGCGTCGAGCCGCGGATCTTCGATGCTGTGGAGGCGGATCCCTCGCGCGAGACGCTTATGGCTGCAGTCGCCGCAGGGGAGGGGTGCGCGTCGGTCGTCGGCTTTGGCGGTGGCAGCCCGATGGATGTTGCCAAGCTCGCCGCCTATCTGCTCGGCACCGGCGAGGATCTCGACACTTTGTGGGGCGTCGGCAACGCAACCGGCAGGCGGCTGCCGCTGGCGCTGGTGCCGACCACCGCCGGAACCGGATCGGAAGCGACGCCGGTCAGCATCATCACTGTCGGCGGGGCCGAGAAGAAGGGCGTTTCGAGCGCAGCTTTGGTCGCCGACTGGGCGGTGCTCGATGCTGCGCTGACCACCGGTCTGCCCCGGAGCGTCACCGCCGCGACCGGGATCGACGCCATGGTGCACGCGATCGAGGCCTATACGTCGAAGCGGCTCAAGAACCCGATGTCGGATCTTATGGCCCGCGAGGCCTTGCGGCTGCTCGTCGGCAATATCGAGCGGGCCTGCGACTTCCCGTCCGACCTTGCGGCGCGCGGGGCGATGCTGCTCGGCGCTCACCTCGCCGGAGTCGCCTTCGCCAATGCGCCGGTCGGTGGAGTCCATGCCCTCGCTTACCCGCTTGGCGGGCACTTTCATGTCCCGCACGGCGTCTCCAACGCGTTGATGCTCACCCATGTGCTCGGCCACAATCTGCACGCAGCGATGCCGCTGTACGCTGAACTCGGCACCTTGCTCGATCCGGAAATGGGGCGGATGGGAATGCAGGCCCAGGCGCAGGGCTTCGTCGAGCGCATGGGCGCGATCTGCCGGCGCTCCGGAGTCGCGCTTCGGCTGTCGGAGGTCGGGGTCGCCGCTGCCGATCTCGATCTTCTCGCCAGCGAGGCGATGAAGCAGGAGCGGCTGCTGGTGAACAACCCGTGCCCGATCGCCGAAGCCGACGCCCGTCGCCTTTACGAGGCGGCCCTATGAGCCGCGAGCCTCTGCAGAGCAGGGACTATTACCGCGCCTGGCGCGAGATCGGTACGCGCTGGGCCGACAACGATGCTTACGGTCACGTCAACAACACCGTTTATTATCAATGGTTCGACACGGCGGTGAACGCCTGGCTGATCGAGCATGGCCTGCTCGACGTCGCCGCCGGCGATCCGATCGGCCTGGTCGTCGAGACCGGCTGCCGGTACGCGCGTTCGCTTGTCTATCCAGAGCCCGTCGAGATCGGACTCGCAGTCGACCACGTCGGCACGTCTAGCGTGCGCTACCGGATCGGCGTGTTCGGCAAGGGTGCGGCCGAGCCCAGCGCGGAGGGCTATTTCGTCCACGTCTACGTCAGCCGCGCGGAGCGGCGCCCGGTCAAGGTGCCGGAGAGGTGGCGCGCTGCGTTCGAGTCGATCTCCGCACCGGTGGAGGGGCGCTAAAGCGCCGCCTTCTGCCGTAGCGCCGCCTTCGCCGCCTCGTATTCCTTGCCAAGCTCGGCGATGAATGCGCCGGCGGGCTGTACCCGGTCGATCGCGCCGATGCCCTGGCCCGATCCCCAGATGTCGCGCCAGGCCTTCTTGGCGCTCTCCCCGCCGAAGTTCATCGTCTTGAGATCGCCTTCAGGCAGATTGGCGGGATCGAGACCGGAGGCCTCGATCGAGCGCTTCAGATAATTGCCGTGCACGCCGGTGAAGAAGTTGGAATAGACGATGTCGTTCGCACGTCCCTCAACGATCCCGTCCTTGTAACCGGCCTCCGCATTGGCTTCCTCGGTGGCGATGAACGGCGAGCCGATATAGGCGATATCCGCCCCCATTGCCTGGGCGGCAAGGATCGAGCGGCCGTTGGCGATCGCACCGGACAGTGCGATCGGCCCCTCGAACCAGTCGCGGATCTCCTGGACAAGAGCGAATGGCGACAGGGTGCCGGCGTGGCCGCCGGCACCGGCCGCGACCGCGATGATGCCGTCGGCGCCTTTCTCCACCGCCTTGCGGGCGAAGCGATCGTTGATCACGTCGTGCAGGGTGATGCCGCCCCAGCCGTGTACCGCCTGGTTGAGCTCGGGAATGGCGCCGAGCGAGGTGATCACGATCGGCACGCGCCACTTGGCGCAGGTCGCCATGTCCTGCTCCAGGCGATCGTTCGAGCGATGGACGATCTGGTTGACCGCGAACGGCGCCGCCGGCCGATCGGGATTGTCGCGATCCCAGGCGGCGAGCTCCTCGGTGATCCGGTGCAGCCATTCGTCGAGCACGGCCTGCGGCCGCGCGTTCAGCGCCGGGAAGGAGCCGACGATCCCCGCCTTGCACTGGGCGATCACCAGATCCGGCGTGGACACGATGAACAGGGGCGCGCCGATGACCGGCAGGCGCAGCTTCGCAAAGATCGGAGGGAGGCTCATCGCGATGTCTTAAGGAGTGAATCGCCCGCTTGTAAAATCCTCACTCGCCATGCTCCGCGGCGAATGCGGCGGCGGCGCCGAATAGGCCGGGCTGGGGATGGGTGATCAGCTTGACCGGCATGTCGTCCATCCGGCGCTCGAACCGCCCCTTGGCGATGAAGCGGTCTCGGAAGCCGGACCGCGGCAGGTGCTTGAGCAGCCGCTGACCGAGCCCGCCGGCGATCACCACGCCGGCGGCGCCCTGCGCAAGCGCGATATCGCCGGCGACCGCGCCGAGGCTCAGGCAGAAGCGGTCGAAGGCGGCGGCGGCGAGGCTATCCTTGCCTTCCATCGCAGCGGTCCACAGCTCCTTGTCGTCGCGAATCTGGATTGGCCTGTTCTCGATCGAGGCGAGCGCTTCGTAGATATTGGGAACGCCCTGGCCCGAAACGATCCGCTCCACCGACACGCGGCGGAAATGCTTCCGCAGATGGGCGAGGATCTGGTCCTCGAGCGTGTCGAGCGGCGCGTAATCGATATGGCCGCCCTCGGTCTCGATAACATGATATTGGCCGTCGCGCCGCAGCAGCTGGGCGACGCCGAGCCCGGTGCCGGGGCCGACGATGCTGACCACGCCATTGGCCGGCAGCGGCACTTCGGGGCCGCAAAGATGGGTGAAGCGATCGTCGTCGAGCTGGGCGACCGCATGCGCGATCGCCCCGAAATCATTGACCAGGCTGTAGCGCTCGGCGCCGAGCTTCGACGGAATCAGCGAGGGGCGGATCACCCAAGGATTGTTGGTGAGCTTCAGCACCTCGCCCTGGATCGGCCCGGCGATCGCGATCGCGGCCGCCGGCGGCAGCGCACGCCCGAGCCGGCGCCCGAAATCCTCCCACGCGGTCTGAAAGCTGGCATGCTCCGCCGTCTTGAGCGTGATCTCGTCGTCAAGATGGGCGACCCGACCGCCCTGGACGCGGGCAATGGCGAAGCGGGCGTGGGTGCCGCCGATGTCGACGGCCACAATCTCGGTCAAGCGACATTCTCCATCGCGTACAGCATGGCGGAAGCCCCGCGCTCGGCTTCGTCGGCGCCGTTGCGGAACATGGCAAACAATTCGCGTCCGGTGCCGATCGCCGGCGGAGGCGCGGAGGCGTCGGTGCGAGAGTCCCATTCGCCGGCATCGACAAGGACATTGAGCTCGCCGGTATCGGCCGACAGACGGACGACGTCGCCGTCCCGAAGGCGAGCGAGCGGGCCGCCGCCGAGCGCCTCGGGCGACACGTGGATCGCTGCCGGGACCTTGCCGGATGCGCCGGACATGCGGCCGTCCGTAACCAGAGCGACGCGGAAACCGCGATCCTGCAGCACGCCAAGGGCCGGCGTGAGCTTGTGCAGCTCCGGCATGCCATTCGCCTTGGGACCCTGGAAGCGCACCACGACGATGACATCGCGCTCGAGCTCGCCGGCCTTGAACGCCGCGAGCACCTCGTCCTGATCGGCGAAGACGCGGGCAGGGGCCTCGATCGTCCAGCGCGACGCCTCGACCGCGCTGGTCTTGAACGTGGCGCGCCCGAGATTGCCGCGGACGAGGCGCATGCCGCCGTCGGGTTGGAACGGATCGGAGGCAGGGCGGAGCATGGTCTCGTCGCGCGAGGCTTCGGGCGGATCGCGCCACACCAGCCGATCTTCGTCGAGCCCCGGCTCCTTGGCGTGGTCGGCGAGCGGTGCCTCGCCATTGCCCGCGACGGTGAGGACATCGCCGTGCAGCAGTCCGCTGTCGAGCAGGGTGCGGATGGTGAAGCCGATCCCGCCGGCGGCCTGGAAGTGGTTCACGTCGCCCGATCCATTGGGATAGACGCGGGCGATCAGCGGCACCGTCGACGACAGGCGGTCGAGATCCTCCCAGTCGATGACGATCCCGGCCGCGCGGGCGATCGCCGGCAGGTGGATCGCGTGGTTGGTCGAGCCGCCGGTGGCGAGCAGGCCCACCGCGGCGTTGACGATCGCCTTTTCGTCTACGCAGCGGCCCAGCGGGCGGTAATCGTTCCCGTTCCAGCCGATCTCGGTCAGGCGGTGGACGGCGGCGCGGGTGAGCTCCTGGCGAAGCTTGGTGCCGGGGTTGACGAACGCCGCGCCGGGCATGTGGAGGCCCATGACCTCCATCATCATCTGGTTGGAATTGGCGGTGCCGTAGAAAGTGCAGGTGCCGGGGCTGTGGTAGCTGGCAGATTCGGATTCGAGCAGCTCGTCCTTGCCGACCTTGCCCTCGGCGTAAAGCTGCCGGATCCGCTGCTTCTCCTTGTTGGGAAGACCGGTCGGCATCGGCCCGCCCGGGACGAGGATGGTCGGCAGGTGGCCGAAGCGAAGCGCGCCGATCAGCAGGCCGGGCACGATCTTGTCGCAGATGCCGAGCAAAGCCGCTGCCTCGAACATGCCGTGACTGAGCGCCACCGCGGTCGACAGCGCGATCGTGTCGCGGCTGAACAGCGACAATTCCATGCCGGCCAGACCCTGCGTCACTCCGTCGCACATCGCCGGAACGCCGCCGGCAACCTGCGCCGTGGCGCCGATCTCGCGGGCGAAGATCTTCATCTGGTCCGGATAGCGGCCGTACGGCGCGTGGGCCGAGAGCATGTCGTTGTACGCAGTGACGATGCCGATATTGGTCGCGCGGCCGGATCGGATCGTCGCCTTGTCTTCGGCGTCGGCTGCGGCGAAGCCGTGCGCGAAATTGCCGCAGGCGAGGTGGGGCCGGTTGACGCCGCGATCGCGCTGCTCATCGATCAAATCGAGGTAGCGGCGGCGCGAATCCTTCGATCGTTCGATGATGCGATCGGTGACGGACGAGATGGTAGCGTTAACAATCATGATCATGTCCAATGGCGGTATTCGCCTGAAATAGGAAGCCGGGAGCACCGGCACAAAGCCTATTCATACCACGACACTCCATCGCGCTCGGTGAGCGCGATCGCCGCGGAGGGGCCCCAGGTGCCCGCACCATAGGATTTCGGAACCATCGCATTGGCCGCCCAGCCGTCGCGGATTCCGTCGATCCACTCCCACTGTGCCTCGACCTCGTCGCGGCGGACGAACAGGGTCGGATCCCCTTCGAGCAGATCCAGGATCAGCCGCTCATAGGCGATGCGCCGGCGGGTGTCGGCAAAGGCGTTGGCCATGCCGAGATCGAGCGGCACCTCACGCAGGCGGATGCCCTCACGGTCGAGACCGGGCTGCTTGGTCATCAGCAGCAGCCGGATATTCTCTTCCGGCTGCAGGCTGATCAGCAGCTTGTTCGGCCGCACGGTCGCGCCGCGCGCCGCGAAGATCGAATGGGGCACGCCCTTGAACTGGATGAAGATCTCGGAGCGGCGGGTGGGCAGGCGCTTGCCGGTGCGCAGGTAGAAAGGCACGCCCTTCCAGCGCCAATTGTCGACATGCGCCTTCACCGCCACGAACGTTTCGGTATCGGAGGGACGGCCGAGCTCGTCGAGGTAACCGGGGACCGGCGCGCCGCCGACGGCGCCCTCCTTGTACTGGCCGGTCACGGTCTCGGCGAGCACCGTCTCGCGGGTGATCGGGCGCAGCGATCGCAGCACCTTCACCTTTTCGTCGCGGACCGCGCCGGCCTGGAAAGCCGACGGCGGCTCCATCGCCACCAGCGCAAGCAATTGCAGCATGTGGTTTTGGACCATGTCGCGCAGCGCGCCCGAGGTCTCGTAATAGCCTGCGCGTCCTTCCAGTCCGACGGTCTCCGAGACGGTGATCTGGACATGTTCGATGCCGGTCGAGTTCCACAGCGGCTCGAACAGAGAATTGCCGAAGCGCAGGGCGAGGAGGTTCTGGACCGTCTCCTTGCCGAGATAGTGGTCGATGCGGAACGTCCGGTCCTCAGGGAAGGCCGCGGCGACGGCGTCGTTGATCTCGCGGCTGGTAGCGAGATCGGTGCCGAGCGGCTTCTCGAGCGCCATCCGCACGGTCTCGCCGGTCAGCCCGGCGGAGGCGAGGCCTTCAATGGTCGGTCGGAACAAGGACGGGGCCGTCGACAGGAAGATGGCGAGGCTGTCGTCGGTCGAGCCGAGGGCCGCCCCGATACGCGAGAATTGAGACGGCTCGGACACGTCGACCTGCACATAATCGAGCCTGCCGAGAAAGCGCTCAACCAATTCGGGCGTGCGGCGATCGGCATCGATATAGCGCTCGAGCGAGGCCGCGGCGGCGGCGCGGAAGCTGGCCTTGTCGAGATCGCTCCGTGCGGTCCCGATGATCCGCAGCGCCGGGGGCAGCAGGCCATCGCCGTCCAGGCCGAACAGGGACGGGAGCAGCATGCGCTGGGCGAGATCGCCGGTGGCGCCGAACAGCAAAAGATTATTCGCGGGACTCTTGGGCACCGTTGCTCGTTTCCTTCCGAAGACGGGGCGCGCAGGGGACGAACATCCCCGCTCGTGGAAATGGGGGCTTACTTTCTCCCGCTCGCCTGTCCAGCCCCGTCGCGTCCAATTGGATACAATTTATCAGGCGCGGAGAGGCTTGGACGAATTTGCCACCGGTTACCGTTCACTTGCAACGAAGCGGATTGCCTGTCCGCCACCCGGCGCGAGCTGCAGCATCAGCCTGTCAGCGGAGGTAACGACGCGCTCCTCGATGACGATGTCCTTGCCGTTGGTGCGATAATCCGCCGCCGGGCCGTCGCGATAGATCTGCGCCCGGTATTTGCGTCCCGGGGTGAGGAAGGAGAGGGCCACGTCGAGCACGCGGCCTTGCTCGTCCGTGATCGCGCCGAGATACCAATTTTCGCTTTTGCGGTCCTTGCGAGCGATCGTCACGAAATCGCCGACTTCGCCGTTCAGCACTCGGGTCTCGGACCAGTCGGCGGGCACGTCCTTGATGAACTGGAACGGCTTCGGATTCGCTTCGTAATTCTCCGGCAGATCGGCAGCCATCTGGATCGGTGAATAGAGCACGACATAGAGCGCCAACTGCTTCGCGATGGTCGACTGGATCTTCTGGCCCTTGCCCTCCAGGCTGATCACGCCTGGCGTGAAGTCCATCGGCCCCGCGAGCATGCGGGTGAAGACCAGGTTGGCCTCGTGCTCGGGCGGGTTGGGCGGCTGGCCCCAGGCGTTGAACTCCATGCCGCGAGCGCCCTCGCGGGCGACCCAGTTGGGATAGGTGCGACGGAGCCCGGTATCCTTGATCGGCTCGTGTGCATTCACCGCAATGCGGCGCTTGGCGGCCTCGGTGACGACCTTGAGATGGTGGCGCGCCATTACCTGGCCCTCATGCCACTCGTAGTGGATACGGCCATCGGCGCCGCGTGCCTGGACTCCGCCCATGTCGGCGACATAGCCGGTCTTGACCGCGTCGATGCCGAGCCGCTGGTAGAGATCGAGCGCGGCCTCCAGTTGCGGCTCATAGACCGCGATATTGCCGGCGGTTTCATGATGACCGATCAGCCGCACGCCTTTCGACCGAGCGTAGCGGGCGAGCTCCTCAATGTCGAAATCGGGATAGGCTTTGGTGAAGCTGAAATCCTTGCCGCTGGCGAACCAGTCATCGTTCCAGCCTTCATTCCAGCCTTCGACCAGCACACCGCGAAAACCATTGGAGGCCGCAAAATCGATGTGGCGCCTGACGTTGGCGGTGTTGGCGCCGTGCCGAGGACCCGGGCCCCAGGTCGACTTGTCCAGGTGCATTTCCCACCACACGCCGACATATTTGAAGGGCTTCACCCAACGCACGTCGCCCAGCCTGTTGGGCTCGTTCAAGTTGAGAATGAGGTCGTTCATCACCAGCCCGGCGGCGCTGTCGGCGATCTGCATCGTGCGCCACGGCGTTGCGAACGGCGCCGCCCGCTTCACCTTCGCGCCCTCGGACGATGGCGTCAGGACCGCGCGGAAGCGGCCATGGCCTTCATTCTGGAGGTTCATGCCGGAATAATCGACCAGCGCCGCTTCGTGGAAGGCGATGTGGAGGCCGTTTGCGGTGCGGAGGGTCATCGGGGTCTGCGCAATGCCAACCTCGGTGATCGCGGTCTTGTTGTAGAGATATTCCTCGCGGTTCCACTGGAACGCGGGGATCCACCATGCAGTTGCCGCGTCGGCCACGGCGAATTCGGTGATCTCCTCGGCGATGTTGACCTGGGGGAGTGAGGCCTGCTGCGGAAATTCGTAGCGGAAGCCGACCCCGTCGTCATAGACGCGGAACACGACATCGAGCCGCCGCCCGGGCGTGACCTTCTCGGTGAGCTGGATGCGCAGCTCGTTATAGCGGTTACAGACGAAGCGACGCTCGCCCCAGGGCTGCTCCCAGGGTTCGTCGGCGCTGCGCCTGCTTTCGCCGCCAATCGTGAAATTGCGCTCCAGCTTGGGCGCGTCGGTGAACAGGAAGCCAAGCCGGGATGGTGCAATGACGACCCGTCCGAGCCGCGAGACACTATATCCCGGCCGTCCATCGGGATTGACGTCGACGGAGACGGTCAGCACCCCTCCGGGCGAGGCAACCTGGATCGGGGCGGCGAGCGTGGGGGCGGCGATCAACGCCGCGGCAAGCGCGATCAACATCCTAATCATTTGAAGCATCCCCTCGGAAAGCCCTTGCCAGCGCGGCTTTTCGCTGTCCTATTCCGCGCATGGCAAGTTTTGCAGCAAAGTTTGCAACATGAGCCGGGGATCCACCCGGCTGGAAGACATCGCCGCGCTTGCGGGCGTTTCGATCTCGACGGCGTCGCGCGCCCTGAACGACAGCCCAGCGGTCAATGCGCGCACCAAGCAGCTGATCTGGAAGCTCGCGCGCGAGCATGATTATCCGTTCCGCCGGTACATGCCGGCGGGGCCGATCGGTGCCGCCGGTACCGTTGCGCTGGTGGTGCCGCGTCCACAGGGGCGCGAGGGCCAGCTCGACGACCCCTTCTTCCTGGAGCTGTTCGCAGGGATCAGCGATGCGGCGCGCGATCGCGGCTGCGATCTGCTGGTCAGCCATTTCGCGCCGACCAGCTTCGACGATCTCTCGGCGGCAATGACCACCAGCCGTGCCGACGGCGTGATCTTCCTGGGCCAGAGCTCTCTGCACCCGGCGCTCAACCTCCTCGCCCAGAGCAGCGACACCCGCTTCGTCGTGTGGGGCGCGCAATTGCCGGACCAGGCCTATTGCTCGGTCGGCTCCGACAATCTCAGCGGCGGCCGCCGCGCGACCCTCCACCTCGCTCGCCTCGGCCGCAAGCGCATCGTCTTCCTTGGCGATACCGAAGCGCCCGAGGTCCAACAGCGCGTCCGCGGCTATCTGGAGGGGCTCGAGCAAGCCGGCATCGCCCACGATCCCGGCTTGCTGGTGCCGGCGCATTTCACGGTCGAATCGTCGGAAGCCTCGGTCGATGCGCTGCTCGCGCGCGGCATTTCGTTCGACGGCATCGTCGCCGCAAGCGATCTCATCGCGCTCGGCGCGATCCGCGCACTTCTTCACGCCGGCATAGACGTGCCCGGGCAAGTGTCGGTGATCGGCTATGACGACGTGCCCTTCGCCCGCTACAGCCGCCCGGCGCTGACCACGATCAACCAGGACACCGCGCGTGCCGGCCGGCTTCTGGTGTCGAAGCTGCTCGACACGCGCGCCACCGGCGACATGCGCTCGGAGCGTCTGGCGACCGAACTCATCGTGCGCGAGAGCTGCGGCGGCTGACTCCAGAGGCAGCGCGCAGGTCACGTCGGCCGGGCAACCAGCCCGGACAGCGGCGCCAGCATTTCGCCTACCTGCTCGACGACCTGCCAGCCGACGGGAAGCGTCCACTCGGCCGGCGTCTCGCCGAGGTTGAACACGCAGAGCAGACGCTCGGCGCCGTCGCCGCGTTCGAAGGCGAGGAGCGGGGTAGGGGCCTCGACCTGTCGGATCGCGCCGGTGCGGAAGCCGGGCTCCCGCTTGCGCATGGCGATCAGGCGCCGCGTCAGCGCGAGCATCGACTGTGGGTCGACCTGCTGCACGTCGACCGCAAGTGCGCGGTGGCGTGGATCGACCGGAAGCCAGGGCTCGGCCGGCGAGAAACCCGCCTGCGGCGCGTCGGCAGCCCAGGGCATCGGCGTTCGCGCGCCGTCGCGGCCCTGCGTTTCCGGCCAGTTGGCGATCGCCTCGGGATCCTGGAGCTGCTCGAACGGAACGTCGCTCTGCGGCAGGCCGAGCTCTTCGCCCTGATAGAGGAAGATATTGCCCCGCAGGCACATCAGCAGCAGCATCGCCTGCCGGGCAAAGGCGGCGGCGTCGCGACGCCCCAGCCACCGCGAAACCACGCGCGGCGCATCGTGGTTCGAAAAAGCCCAGCTCGGCCATCCCTCACCGGGCGCTCCGGGCCAGAGGGCCATCGAATCGTGGATCAGATCCGCGGTGAGATCATGCGCGTAGAGAAAGTTGAAGCCGTAGGCGCTGTTGAGGCGATTGTTCCCATGCGTGAACTCCTTCATCTCCCGATCCGCCTGCTCGCCGCCGACTTCGGCGACGGTGAACCGGCCACCATAGGTGTCGATCAACCCGCGTAGCCGCTCGAGGAATTTGGGAATGTCGGGGTGCGACTGGTTATGGAAGTGATGCTGATAGTCGAACGGGCGGGTCTTGCGGCCGAGACCTTCAGCCACCGGTGGATTGTCGCGCAACGCGGGGTCGTGCATCGAGAAATTGATCGCATCGAGCCGGAAGCCGTCGACGCCGCGATCCAGCCAGAATTTCGCGGTGCCGAGTAACGCCTCCTGCACCTCCGGATTATGGACATGGAGGTTGGGCTGGCTGCTCAGGAAATTGTGCAAATAATATTGACCGCGGCGGGCATCCCACGTCCAGCACGGCCCGTGGAACACCGATTGCCAATTGTTCGGCGGCGATCCGTCGGGCTTCGGATCGGCCCAGACGTACCAATCCGCCTTGGGATTGTCGCGGCTCTGGCGGCTCTCCTGGAACCAGGCGTGCTGGTCCGACGTGTGCGAGTAGACCTGGTCGATGATGACCTTGAGCCCGAGCGCATGCGCCCGCGCCAGCAGTTGGTCGAAATCCGCAAGAGTCCCAAAGATCGGATCAACATTCCGATAGTCGGCAATGTCGTAGCCGAAGTCCTTCATTGGCGATGTGAAGAAGGGCGACAGCCAGATCGCGTCTGCGCCCAGCGACGCGACATGATCGAGACGCGCGGTGATGCCGGGCAGATCGCCGATTCCGTCGCCGTTGGAATCGGCGAAGCTGCGCGGGTAGATCTGGTAGATGACCGCGCCGCGCCACCATTCCGCCGGATCCTGCACGGCTGCAGGGGCAAAGGCGGCCTCGCCGCGTTCGAGAATGGTCTGAGTCAATTTGGAGCAGCCTTGCACACGATGAAGTCGAGAGGAGCGATCTCGACCCGGTAGCTGCCGGGCGCGGTCGCGGCGGGCGCGCAGCGGCCGTGAAGCGGCTGCCATGCGCGTGAAGAGGAATCGACGGGGATGTTCGCCGTGGCTGCGTTGGTCGCCGTGTTGAGCACGACCAGGGTCTCGCCGCCGCCGGATGGTGCGCGCCGGGAAAAAGCGAACACGCCCGCAGCTTCGCCGGAGAGGCGGACCACCTGCTCGCCGCCGGAAAGCGCGGGATCAGCCTTGCGGATTGCCGCCATGGCGGCAATCGCGCGGTAGAGCGCGGCCCCGGAATCGAAGTTCGCCTGCGCGGTGGTTGCGCCGGAGCCGACCAGGCGATTGTCGTTGTACGAGGCGACCCGGCTCGGGAACATGTCCTCGCGCGCGTCCTGATCGCCGCCGTCGCCTGCGAAACCCTGCTCGTCGCCATAATAGATGGTCGGGATGCCGCGGGCGAACAGCAGCATCGCATGGCCGAGGATGACCCGCTTCAGGATCTCCTCCTCGGTGGCCGTTGGGTTGGCCTGGCGGACGAAGTGGGCAAAGCGCCCCATGTCGTGATTGCCCAGGAAGGTCGGCAGCCGCATCGCCGTCGCGGCGCCGCCTTCGTAGAGCGAATCCATCTGGAAGAGACGGGCAAGACGCTCCGTCGGTGCACCACGAGCGATCACCTCGGTCGCCGTCGACTGAAAGGCGAAATCGAGCACCGCCGGATAGCGATCGACCTTGGTGAAGCGAGCGAGCATGCCCGGATCGGGATCGAACACCTCACCGAAGATGTGGAAGTTGGGAATGCCGCGGGCTTTCGCGCGCTCGGTCATCGCCGGCACGAAAGCCTGCCAGAATTCCGGATTGACGTGGCGGGCGGTGTCGATGCGGAAGCCGTCGATGCCGAAATCATCGATCCACTGGCCGAAAATCTCGATGAAGCCGTCGACCACACGCGGATTTTCAGTGAACAGGTCGTCCAGTCCGGCGAAGTCACCGAGCTGCGAGCTCTCGCCACGAAAGGTCGAATCGCCACGATTGTGGTAATAGATCGGGTCGTTCAGCCAGGCTGGCACCTTCACCCGCGCCTCGTCTCTGGGCACGTAAGGCGTGTAAGCGAAGTCGGGGCGCTTTAGTCGTTCGAAATTCCCGACGCGCTGGCCGGGTTTGTCGATCCCGGTGAAGCCCGAATTGATCTCCGCGCCGCTCAGGCCCCCGCGCCGGCTGTGCGGATAGTCGCCGAGGCTGCGATAGCTGCAGTCGTTCTTCGGGCATTCGCGATATTTGATCACGTCCGCCGTGTGGTTGGTGATGATGTCGAGATAGACCTTCATGCCGCGGGCATGGGCGGCGTCGACGAAGGTCTTGAGCTCGGCCCGTGTGCCGAAATGCGGATCGACCTGGGTGAAATCGGTGATCCAATAGCCATGATAGCCGGCCGATTCCTGCCCCGGCCCGCCCTGGACCGGCTTGTTCTTGTAGATGGGGCCGAGCCAGATCGCAGTGGCCCCCAGGCCGGCGATGTAATCGAGCCGTTCGGTCAGGCCCTTGAGGTCGCCACCATGGTAGAAGCCCTTGGCCGCCGGGTCGAAGCCGTGATCAAGTCGTCCACCGACGATGCGGCCGCGATCGTTCGCCGGATCGCCATTTTCGAACCGGTCCGGAAGCACGAAATAGATGACGTCCTGCTCCGGCGTGCGGTCGAGATAGCCTGGGTCGGGCGGGCTCTGCGCGCCGAGGGGGGACGCAGCCGCCGCTGCGGCAAGAAGGGTCATGGCAACGCGATTCGCGCCTGCTTTCCAGCTGCTTCTCGCCTTCATCACCTGATCCTTTCCTCCCGCTGGGGCAACGTCGACCTCGATCGCGTGCCCTCTGTTCGTCTGGTTTGCAATTATTTGCATTGCTTCCATCGCTCGGTCAACCCCGGCAGCGAGCCCGGCGCTGCAAGTCTGTAAACCTCTGTACAAAAGGAAAGTTGTGAGCGCTAACACATCACCTATAAGTACGGAGATGTTCGAAACCAAAAATGCTGCTTGCAACGCGAGGCATTAGTTTGCATAAATTTGCGAAGGCGAACAGACCGCGAGCCAATCGCGGCATGTGCCGTGCGGTTCGGCCGCGCGGTGCAGGAGAGTGGCAGGGGCGCACCTTCGAGGTTGCGGCCTGCTTGGATGCACAGGGCCGATTCGAATGGGGGCATTCGTCGGCTGAAAACTGGGAGGACCCGAATGACCTACCACGCGACGACGCGCCGCACCGGCTTGCTCGGCAGTGTTGCACTTCTTGCCTTGAGCCTGGGGGCCGCACCCGCTTTCGCACAGGTTGCGCCCGGCACAGGCGGCACTCCGGAAAGCACGCCGACCACGACCGATCCCGGCGTGACCACCAAGGGTACGCCTGCTCCTGAGGCTGACGCCGCTGCCGGCGGCGATCAGGAGATTCTGGTCACCGGCATCCGCGCATCGCTCGCCTCGTCAGCCATGATCAAGCGCAATTCGGCTTTGATCGTCGACTCCGTCTCGTCAGAGGATATCGGCAAGCTTCCCGACGTCTCGATAGCAGATTCGCTGGCGCGTCTGCCGGGCGTCACCGCCCAGCGTCTTGAAGGCCGCGACCAGCGCCTGTCAATCCGCGGCCTTGGCCCGGACTTTTCGACGACCCTGCTCAACGGTCGTGAGCAGGTTACCGTGGGTGACAATCGCGGCGTCGAATATGATCAATATCCCGCCGAATTCTTCCGCAACGTCAACGTCTACAAGTCCGCTGATGCCTCGCTGATCGCTGCGGGCATCTCCGGCACGGTCGACCTGCGCATGCTGCGCCCGCTCGACCAGAAGGACAACACGATCGTCGTCTCCCTGCGCGGGCAGATGAACGACGAGAAGGCGCTCAACCCCGACGGCAGCCGCTACGGCTATCGCGCATCGGCGACCCTGGTCCACAAGTTCGCCAACGACACGCTCGGCATCGCCATCGGCGTCTCCGCGCAAGACACGCCCTCGCAGAACGAGCGCTACAACAGCTGGGGCTTCCCCAACGATCCTGCCGTGGGCGGCAACCTGCTGCTCGGCGGCGCCAAGCCCTATGTGCAATCGAACATGCTGACCCGCTATGGCGCGGTGGCGACGGTGGAATGGGAACCGAGCGACAATTTCCACACCACGTTCGACGCGCTTTATTCCAACTTCGAGGAAACTCAGCGGCTCCGCGGCATCGAATTTCCGATCGCACCGACCTGGGGTTCGGGCAACACCGTCAGCAACGTCACGGTCGAGGACGGTCTCGTCACCGGCGCCACGCTGGGCAACGTCGTCGGGGTTCAGCGCAACGACCTTAACCGCCGCAAGGCCGACAATTTCTCGCTCGGCTGGAACGCTGATCTGCGCATCGCCGACAAGGTTCGCTTCAACGTCGACGCGAGCTGGTCGCATGCCGAGCGCACCGACTTTCTGCTCGAGACCTATTCCGGCACTGGCTACAACCTGTCGGGCGCCAAGGACACGATCACGATCTCGGCCAATCCCAACGGCACGTTCGACATCGTGCCAACGCTCGATTACTCGAACCCCAATGTGGTGCGGATCACCGATCCGCGCGGCTGGGGCTTCAACGGCAGCCAGGCAGCGGTGCAGGCCGGCTTCCTCAACCGGCCCGACTTCGAGGACGATCTGAAGTCGCTTCGTGCCGCCTTCATCGGCGAGTTCGATGCGGCGGGCCTCGACAGCTGGGAGCTTGGCGGCAATTACAGCCGACGCCGCAAGACCAGCAAGTACAGCTCGTTCTTCCTGTGCCCGCCGGGCGGCGGCACCAATTGCACGGTGGCCAGCGGTACGCCGACGTCGATCGCGGTGCCGAGCGAGGCGTTGCTCGATAAGACCGTGTCGCTGGATTATCTGGGCGTGCCGGCGGTGCTGACGCTTGATCCGATGTATCTCTACGACAACGTCTTCAACGCCGTGTTCGACAATCGCCCCGGTTCGCTGGTGCGGGACAACGTCGTCACGGAGAATGTCTACACGGCCTACGGCAAGGTCAACCTCGACGCCGAAGTGGCGGGTGCGCCCCTGCGCGGCTCCTTCGGGGTCCAGCTCGTCCACACCAAGCAGAGCTCGTCCGGTCAGATCGCCAGCCTGGTCAATGGCGTGGTCACGGTCTCGCCCGTTTCGGGCAGCGAAAGCTACACCAATGTCCTGCCGAGCCTGAACCTCTCGCTGGAGCCGATGGACGGCTTCTTCGTCAAGTTTGGCGCCTATCAGGCGATGGTCCGCGCACGACTCGATCAGCTGCGCATCAACCAGGACGTTTCCATCGACATTGCCGATATCGGCCGAGGTAGCCTGCCGCAGAACAGCCCGTTCAGCTCTACGGGCGGCAACATCGCTCTCAGGCCCTATCGTTCGAGCAATCTCGATCTTTCGATCGAGAAGTATTTCCGCAAGGGCGGCTATGTCTCGATCGCGGGTTATTACAAGTGGCTCGACGACTTTGTCGATCCCAACAACAATTACCTGTTCGATTTCTCGGCGCTTCTCAGCGCTCTGACGCCCGAGCAGCAGGCGGTGATCCGATCGCAAAATGCGCAATTCGGCCTGGTCTCGGCGCCGGCCAATACCGGCAGGGGGACGGTGAAGGGGATCGAGGCGACGTTGTCGCTGCCGTTCGCCAACTTCAGCGAGGCTCTGGACGGCTTCGGCATCTTCGCCAGCGGCGCCTATGTCGACAGCAAGATCCAATATGCCGGCGACAACACGATCACGCTCCCGGGTCAATCCAAGTGGGTGGGCACTGCAACGGCCTATTTCGAGAAAGGTGGCTTCCAGGCGCGCGCGGTCTATCGTTACCGGTCCAAGTTCGTCGCGGAAATCGCAGGCCTCTCGGCCAACCCGGAATTCCGCCAAGGAAGCGCCGAGGGCATTCTCGATGCCCAGATCGGCTACGAATTCCAGTCCGGTCCGCTTGAGGGGCTTGCCATTCTGGCCCAGGTCAAGAACCTGACGGACGAGCCGTTCGTCACCTACGAGCAGGGCGATTCCCGGCTTGTGCGTGACTATCAGCGCTACGGCCGTGACTATTATCTCGGCCTTACCTACAAGTTCTGACCAGAAGGAGCAGGCGGTGCCGAATGTCCATCGGCAGGAGGCGCCGCCTGCATCCGCCCGCCAGAGAAGCGGGAAGGTGAGGAGAGGAGGAGGATGAATCCGGAGAGCGGGCGGGCCGATCCGATGACGATCGTCGTCGCCGGCGGCGGCACGGCCGGCTGGATGACGGCCGCGGCGCTCGCCCGGTTCCTCGGCAGGAATGTCCGGATTCATCTCGTCGAATCCGAGGAGATCGGAACGATCGGTGTCGGCGAAGCGACGATCCCCCAGATCAGGACCTTCAACCAGGCGCTCGGGATCGACGAGACGGCGTTCGTCCGCGCCACCGAAGCGACCTTCAAGCTAGCGATCGAGTTCGTCGGCTGGAGCCGGCCGGGCGAGCGCTACATGCACGCCTTCGGCGACATCGGCCGCGAGTCCGGCCTGCTTCCATTCCATCACAGCTGGCTGCGCGGCCGCCGGGAAGGCGTCGCCAGGGAGCTCGCGCATTACTCGCTGAACAATATGGCTGCGCTCGGCGAACGCATGCAGACCGGCGCGGCACGCACGTCCGCATTGCTTCCCGAAATGCCTTACGCCTTCCACTTCGACGCCGCGCTTTACGCGGCCTTCCTGCGGCGCTTCGCCGAAGAGCAGGGAGTCGTCCGCACCGAAGGCCGCATCGCCGGTGTCGAGCGGGACCAGACGAGTGGCGATGTCGCCGCTCTGGCCCTGGCGGACGGTCGCCGGATCGCGGGCGATCTGTTTATCGATTGCACCGGCTTTAGCGGGCTGCTGATCGAGAACGCTCTGGGCGCCGGCTACGATGACTGGTCGCACTGGCTGCCGTGCGACCGGGCGGTCGCCGTGCCGAGCGCGCGCGTGGAGGCGTTCACCCCTTATACCCGCGCCACCGCCCACGGCGCCGGCTGGCAATGGCGGATTCCGCTCCAGCATCGCACCGGCAACGGCATCGTCTATGCAAGCGCGCATCTGTCGGACGATGCCGCGTCCGCGCTCCTGCTCGCGAATCTCGATTCGGCGCCGCTGGCCGATCCGCGCCCGATGCGCTTCACCACCGGCAAGCGCCGGGAAATGTGGAAGCACAATGTGATCGCGGTCGGGCTCGCCGCGGGATTCATGGAGCCGTTGGAATCAACCAGCATCCACCTCATCCAGACAGCGATCTCGCGCATCCTGAAGCTGCTGCCCGGCCGCGAGGCCACTCAGGCCCAGCGCAACCAGTTCAATCGCGAGAGCGACATCGAATATGAGCGGATCCGCGACTTCCTGATCCTCCACTACCGCGCCAACCGGCGTGACGAGCCGTTCTGGCGCGCGCGGCAGGAGGCGGCGATCCCAGCCTCGCTCGCCGCCAAGATCGCGCTCTGGGCTGGCAATGGTCACATCGTTCGCGAGCAGGACGAATTGTTCACCGAGGTTGCCTGGCTGCAGGTCTTCGTCGGCCAGGGCGTGATGCCCGCCGGCAATCACCCGATCGCCGACTTCCCGTCGCGGGACGGGCTCGCCGAATATCTCGGCCTGATCGACAAGCTCATCGCGCGCGAAGTCGCGCAAATGCCCGACCACGACGCGTTCGTGGCAGCTCTATGTCCGGCCCGCATTCCGGCGTGAACGAGGGAAAGACAATATGACGATTGCCGCGCCCGACGGTGTCCGGCGGCCCAAGCCGACCCTCGACTGGCGAGGACTCGCCAACATCTCGTTCGGCTTTTTCGGCATCCAGATCGGCTTCGCGCTCCAGAATGCGAACATGAGCCGAATCTTCCAGACGCTCGGGACGGAGATCGACAACCTTCCGGCCTTGTGGGTCGCGGCACCGCTTACCGGTCTGCTCGTCCAGCCGATCATCGGCCATATGAGCGACCGCACCTGGCTGGGCCGCTTCGGGCGGCGGCGGCCCTATTTCCTGGCGGGCGCGGTGCTCGCGGCGCTCGCTCTGTTCCTGATGCCGCTCGCGCCGGTGCTGCTGTTCGCGGCGATCATGCTGTGGGTGCTCGACGCCTCGCTCAACATCTCGATGGAGCCGTTCCGCGCCTTCGTAGGCGACATGCTGCGCAAGGACCAGCACAGTGCGGGTTATGCGGTGCAGACGGCTTTCATCGGTGCCGGCGCGGTGTTCGGGTCGATCTTTCCGTGGCTGCTCGAACGGGCCGGCGTCTCCAACGTCGCACCACCGGGCGACATCCCGGCGACGGTGAAGGTCGCCTTCTGGTTCGGCGGCGCGGCCTTGTTCCTTTCGGTGCTGTGGACCGTGCTGACCACGCGCGAATACAGCCCCGAAGAAATGGCGGCCTTCGCCGGACCGGAGGCCGAAGGAGAGGGCGATGCCGCCGGCGCGCTGGCAAAACGGAGCTTCGTCTCCAGCGCCTTGTGGGTCGCGGCCGGCGCCCTCGTCCTGTTCGCGGTCGAGGCGCTGGCGCTGGAGAAGGAGGTCTACCTGCTCGGCGCGCTGCTGATGGCTTATGGTCTCGCCAGCGGCGGCGCGATCGCGCTGGCGCGGGGCGGACGCGGCAGCAACATGCTGAGCCACATCGTCGGCGATTTCTCCGGCATGCCGCCACTGATGAAGCGCCTTGCGCTCGTCCAGTTCTTCAGCTGGTCGGCCCTGTTCATCATGTGGATCAACACCACGCCGGTCGTCGCGCACGATTTCTACAACGCGCCCGATGCAGCGAGCCCGCTTTATCAGGAGGGCGCAAACTGGGTGGACGTGCTGTTCGCCGCCTATAACGGCGTCGCCGCAATTGCCGCCCTGACCCTGCTTCCCTTGCTGTCACGAAGGCTCGGCAAGGCACGCACGCACATGATCGGGCTGCTCTGCGGCGCGCTCGGCTTTGCGAGCTTCTTCTTCGTCCGCGATCCGCAGATGCTGCTGGTCAGCGAGATCGGAATCGGCATCGCCTGGGCGTCGATCCTGGCGATGCCCTACGCGATCCTTGCCTCCAGCCTGCCGCAGAAGAAGCTCGGCATCTATATGGGCCTGTTCAACGTCTTCGTCGTCGTGCCGCAACTGCTGGTGGCGACGGTGATGGGATCGATCATGAAGCGCTTCTTCCCCGGTGAGCCGATCTGGACGATGGCGTTCGCGGCGGGCGTGCTGGTGCTGGCGGCAGTGGCGATGCTGTGGGTCAAGGTACCGGGGGAGACCCGCGCCTGACCTTGCCCGCAGGTGCGCTTTCCGTTTGCGATCTGCGACGTAAACCAAGGGCAAAAAGAAACCCCGGCGCGGGAGCGACCCGTCCGGGGTTCCTATTTCAACGGAAATGATCGGGCCGGTGCCCGAACATCTTTAGATCAGAAGCCGATCACGAGCGTCGCGCTGACCGCACGCGGGGCGCCGATCTGGACGTTTGGCGCATTGCCGTAGCCGGTGATCACACCCGCTGCGTTACGGGTGATGTTCTGGTTCAGGCCGCCGCCGAACCCACCAACCGACAGCACGTCGAACAGGTTGGTTACGTTCAGCTGGAAGTAGGTGTTCTCAAGGCCCATGTCGGCGAGCGAGAAGCGGGCATTGGCATCCACCGAGGTGTAGGCGGGCGCCGCCGCTCCGTAGATCTCAACGGTCTGGCCGTTCACGACGGCGAGAACCGGCAAGTTGGTATCGTAGACGTAGCGCTTGCCGGTGCGCTTCACCTGCGCCCCAAGTTCGAGCGGCCCGAAGGAGCCCTGGATACGGCCACCGAACGTGTACTTCGGCGCGCCGCTCTCGCGGTTACCCGCAGTTGCTGCGACGTACGAGACGAGCTGACCATTGATGGTCTGCTGACCGATCGCAATGTCGTCCTCGATCTCCGAGTGCAGGTACGAACCGAATGCGTAGAGCATCAGATTCTTCACCGGTTCGACACCGACGCTCGCATCCACGCCCCATTTCGTCACCTTGCCCAGGTTGCGGTACACGGTTTCGTTCAGCTCCGGATCGAAGGACGACGCCAGACGGTTGTTGAACTTGGTGTACCAGCCGGCCAGCTGAGCCTGCACCAGGCGGTTCGTGTAGCGAACGCCAAGGTCGAACGAATCCGTGGTTTCAGGGGACGGCTGGGCACCTTCGGTGCCTGGTGCGAAGAAGAGGGAATTGTAGAGGTTGTCGGTGCTCGGGACCGAGATGCCCTTCGCGTAGTTCGCGAAGAGGCTGGCTTCAGGGGTCAGAGCGTAGGTGAAGCCAACGTTCGGCAGGAGCTTGTCGTATTTGAAGGTCACTTCGCGAGGGGCGACGTAGGTCGGATTGTTTGCCACAACTTCTGCCTGGCTTTCGGCCGTGCAGAAGACGCCACCCGACGCATTGGTCGCGAAGCAACGCTGATCGAGATCACGTTTGAAGAAGGGAGCACGCAGACCGATGTTCACAGTCAGGGCGTCTTCCAGGAACTTACCCCGGTATTCGGCGGCCACCTGGTGCAGTGTGGCGTAGGAGAGGCGATCGCGCTTCTGCACCACGGCGCCATTGGCATCGAGAATCGGAGTGTTCAAACCACCGAAAAAGTGCTCCGGATTGCCGCCGACCTCGAGGAACCCGATTTCGCCGGTCTGGCGATGGCGGCCTCGGTCGAACGTGTACGACAGACGGATGCGATGATCGTCGTTGATGTCGTAGATAAGGTTCGTGATGGCAAGATAGCGATTGGTATTGGTGTTGCTCGGCGCGAGCAGGCGCACGGTGTCGCGAATATCGCCATCACCGTTGAGGTCGGTTCCAGTCGTCGGCACCGAACCGTAGCCGACGAGACCGCGAAGATTTCCAGTCGTTGGAACCGCCTCGTTCGCCACGACGGTGCCGCCACCATTCGCCAGCGTATATTGGTAAGCGGCGTCGACGGTGACGATCAGTTGATCGGTCAGGCTGAAGCGCGAATTGAACCGAGCATTACCCGTGTTAGACGGGTTATAACGTTCATCAAAGGTGGAGCCGCAGCTGTTCGCCACATCGCTTACGCCCGCCTGCGGCGTGTCGATCGTGCAACGACCGATCGTGTAGAAGCGCTCATCCTTGGTGATCGGGAAGCGGTTGGTCGAGTTCGGCCCGACCACGCGCCCGCCCGTCGTGTCCGTGCGCAGTGGAACGCTTCCGAAGAAGTTGTTCCGGTTCTGATTGTAGTGGCCGGCGATCGAGATGAAATCGCCATTGGTGCCGATCGGCTGGTAGATGCGCGCATTATACTGCTGCTTGTAGACCCGACCGATGTCGTTGAACGGAAGGTCGTTGCGAGCCGTTGACGCTGAGAAGAAGGCGCGCGTGCCGAAGCTGGTCAATTCGCCGGTGTCGATCACCCCGAACACCCGATGATAGCCATAGTCGCCGTAAGAGGCCGAGAGCATCGCACCGAGTTCTTCGCGCGGAAGACGCGTAACGTAGTTGACCGTACCGCCCACGGCAGACGCCGTCGGGCTGTCGACATCGGTGGTGCCGAGGTTGACGTTGACCTGGCCGATCAGTTCCGGATCGAACTGCTGGTTCGAGTAAATCGCATAATTGCCGGTGTCGTTGAGCGGGAAGCCGTCCCAGGTGAGCGAGATACGGTCGCTGCTGAAGCCGCGGATGGTCAGCGTTCCACCGGCCGAGCCGTAGGGATCGTTGTTCTGGAACGATACGCCGGGAACGAGATTGATGGTGTCGAGAATGGTCTGACCGGGGGTCTGCCGCGCGATGATGTCCTGCGTGAGAACGGTGCGCGCCTTGCTCGAATCCGGGATGATAACGCCTTCGACGCCGTTGGTGTCGCGGGCGCCGGTGACGACGATTTCTTCCTCGACCTCGATCGAGCCGGTGGACTGCGCCATTGCCATTCCAGGCACGATGAGCGCGGTCGTCGCGCAAAGCAGCGTGAACTTGTTCATTGGATTGCTTCCCCTACCGCGGCCATTCGGCCGTCCCGAGTGTGATCATATTGCACCGCAGCGATGCTGGCCTATCGCCTAACTCCGCTAGATTGCGCTTCTGTGACAGTGTGTGGCGTTCCTGCCGCACTAAGCCGCTGGAACGCTAACTCTTTCTGACTCTGAAGGAACCTTGCGCGGCCCCTTAATCTCAGGCGGGGCGGGCGTCCAGACGACGGCCGAGAGTCACCAAAAGAGTGATCAATAGTGGCACAAGTACAACACTCAGCACCACCTTGGCCAAGGCCTGGCCGAGGATCAGATCGCCGATCGGGCGGACTCCGTAGAAGGATACGGTGATGAAGATGAGGGTGTCGACGATCTGGGAGATCGCGCTGGCGATCGCGGCGCGGGCGGCCAGCCACAGGCCACTCGCCTGGCCGGTGCCCTGCAGGCGGGCGAAGATGAAGACGTTGAGGAATTGCGAGACGCCGTAAGCGACGATCCCCGCCGCCATCAGCCGCCAGCTCTGCCCGAGGATGATCGGGAAGGCTTCCTTGGCCGGCTCGTACATGCCTTCGTCGGTCGGCAGCTGGATCACCAGCCAGATCAGAGCAATTGCGGTGATCAGCGGGATGAAGCCGAAGCGGACGAGGCGATTGGCGGTCTCGGTGCCATGAAGTTCGGCGACCGTACTGCCGAGCACGACCAGCAGCAGGAAGGGGAAGATGCCGGCTTCGACCGCGAGCGGCCCAAGCGCAACCTGCTTGGCCCCGAGCACGCCGGCAAGGCAGACCATGCCGCCATAGATGACGGTGAAGATGAACAGCGAACGCGAAATGCCGGTGGAGGGTGTCGTAGCCATGGCGGGGATGCGTAACCGCTTTGCAGCGCCGCAAAAAGGGCTTTCCGTTCAGCGCGGTTCGGGCCATCAGGCGCACGTGACAGACAGCAGACTGGACGTCCTCGCGATCGGCGATGCCATCGTGGACGTCATCGCCACCACCGAAGACGTTTTCCTGACGGAGGAGGGGCTTCCCAAAGGCTCGATGCGGCTCATCGACGCTGCGGAGGCGACTCGACTGTACGGCCTGATGGGCCAGGCGCGCGAGACCAGCGGCGGCTCCGCCGCGAACACGATGGCGGGCGTCGCCGCGCTCGGCGGCAAGGTCGGTTTCGTCGGCCAGGTCGCCAAGGACCAATTGGGCGAGATCTTCGCGCATGACATCCGGGCGCTCGGAGTGGAGTTCACCACGCCTGCGCGGCAGAGCGAGGTGCCGACCGGCCGCTGTCTCATCCTGGTTACCCCGGACGGCCAGCGGACGATGAACACCTTCGCCGGCGCCTCGCACTCGCTGACCGTCGATGCGCTCGACCCGCAGCAGATCCGCGACGCCGCAATCCTCTACCTCGAAGCCTACCTCTGGGTGCCGGACACACCGCGTGCCGCGATGGAGCGCGCGATCGAGATCGCCCATTCCGCCGGCCGCAAGGTCGCCTTCACCCTTTCCGACATCGCCTGCATCGCCAGGCGCCGCGACAGCTTCCTCGATCTGATCGCCGCCGGCGCGATCGACATGCTGTTCGCCAACGAATCCGAAGTGAAGGCTTTGGCCGGCGAGCCCGATTTCGATGCCGCACTCGTCTCGATTCAGGACAAGGTGCCGCTGATCGTCTGCACCTGCAGCGAGAAAGGCGCGGTTGCGGTCGAGAATGGCCGACGCGTGATGGTTCCCGCCGTGTGGGTCGACAAAGTGGTCGACACGACCGGTGCCGGCGATCTGTTCGCCGCGGGATTCCTCGCCGGACAGGCCCGGCACGCGCCGCTCGACCGCTGCCTGCGCATGGGCGCGATCGCTGCGGCCGAGATCATCTCCCATTTCGGGGCGCGCCCCGAGGCCGATCTGAAGGCATTGATGCAATGAAGCGACTTGCCGTTTATTGTGGCTCGAGCATGGGCAAGGACCCTGCCTTCGCCGACACTGCCCGCATGCTCGGCGAGCAGATGGCGGCACGCGGCATCGATCTCGTCTACGGCGGCGGCAAGCTCGGCCTGATGGGCGTGGTCGCCGACGCGGTGCTCGCCGGCGGCGGCAAGGTCTACGGCGTGATCCCGCAGGCACTGACCGATCTCGAGGTCGCGCATCAGGGGCTGACCGAGCTCTACACCGTCGCCTCCATGCATGAGCGCAAGGCGAAGATGACCGAGCTCACCGATGCGTTCGTCGCCCTGCCGGGGGGCATTGGCACGTTCGACGAACTGTTCGAGGCGTGGACCTGGAACGCGCTCGGCTACCACGCCAAGCCGTTCGCCCTGCTGAACGTCAACGGCTTCTGGGACCAGATGATCGGCTTCCTCGATCAGGTCACGGACAATGGCTTCATGTCGCCGGCCCGCCGGGCGCAACTGCTGATCGGCGACAGCATCGGCGAGGCCATCGATCTTCTGGACAGCGCTCTGGCGGCGTCCGAAAGAAAGATGGTCTGGTAAGCACCGGAAGAAGGGGCGGGGGCATATGAACCGGATTTTGATGGGCCTGGCAGGGATGGCGCTCATCCTTGGCCTCGCCGTTCTGCTCTCGTCCAACCGACGGGCGATCCGGCTGCGGATCGTCGGCGCGGCTTTCGCGCTGCAGGCCGGGATTGCCGTGCTCGTTCTCTACACCTCGTGGGGCAAGGCTGGGATCGAGGCCATGTCCCGCGGCGTCTCGAACCTGCTCGGCTATGCCGGCGCCGGCACCACCTTCCTGTTCGGCAGCCTCGCAGCCGATCCATTGGGCCAGAATTTCGCCATCCAGGCCTTGCCAGTGATCATCTTCTTCGCCGCCTTGGTGTCGATCCTCTATTATCTGGGCGTGATGCAGCGAGTCGTGCGCTGGGTCGGCGGCGCGATCGGCTGGGTCACCGGGGTGAGCCGGGTCGAGTCGCTGTGCGGCGCCGCCAACATCTTCGTCGGCCAGAGCGAAGCGCCGCTGGTCATCCGTCCCTATCTGGCGGCGCTGACGCCGGCACAGCTGTTCACCGTGATGACCGTGGGTATGGCCGGGGTCGCCGGCACGATTCTCGCGGCCTATGCGGCGCTGCTCGGTCCGACGTCGCTTCCGTATCTGCTCGCCGCGGCCTTCATGTCGGCCCCGGGCGGCATTCTGATGGCGAAGATCATGATGCCCGACGAACCGGTGCGTGAGGCGGAACTGCCGCTCGGCGACACGCCCGCAGAGGGCAAGGTCGATATCGACACGTTCGAGGAAGGCGAGCAGCCGGCCAACGTCATCATGGCGGCATCGCAGGGTGCGCAAACCGGGGTTCGGCTCGCCGTTGCCGTGGGTGCGATGGTGCTCGCCTTCGTGGCACTCGTCGCGCTGGCCAATGGCCTGCTCGGCGGGCTCGGCGACTGGATCGTTGCCCGCACAGCCGCCGCAGGCATCGTGCTCGACCCTGCGCTTGCGTCCTTCCTGGGTGATCTCAGCTTCCAGCGCCTGGTCGGATATATTTTCCAGCCGATCATGTACCTGATCGGTGTCCCGTGGAACGAGGCGCAGGCGGCGGGTGGCCTGTTCGGGACCAAGCTGGTGCTCAACGAATTCGTCGCCTTCATCGATCTCGGCAAGATGGCGCAGCTTTCGGAGCGCACCCGCGCCATCGTCACCTTTGCGCTCTGTGGTTTCGCCAATTTCAGCTCGATCGCGATCCAGATGGCGGTGACCGGCAGCCTCGCGCCGAACCAGCGGCCGGTGATTGCCCGGCTCGGCATCAAGGCGCTGATCGCGGGCTCGCTCGCCAATCTGATGAGCGCTGCATTAGCAGGCCTGTTGCTCGGCTAAGCCTTTCGAAGGGCCCTGTTTCGGGCTAAAGCCGCGGGCATGAGCACACTCGCAAAATCCATCGCGTCCGTATCGCTGAACGCCTCGCGCAGCGACCCCGAGGGCTTCGCCCGGGAGCTCGGCGAATCGTTCGAGCGCTACGGCTTTGCGATCATCGCCGATCACGGCATTCCCGCCGATCTCATCGCCCGTGCGGAGGAGAAAGCGAAGGCGTTCTTCGCGCTGCCCGAGGATGTGAAGCGCAGCTATCACAAGCCGGGCGGGGGTGGCGCGCGAGGCTACACGCCGTTCGGGATCGAGACCGCCAAAGGCGCGACCCAGCACGACCTCAAGGAATTCTGGCACGTCGGCCGCGAGCTTCCGGAGGGCCACCGCTTCGGCGACGTCATGGCTCCGAACGTCTGGCCGAAGGAGGTCACCGAGTTCCGCGAGACCTTCCTGGAGCTGTTCGCCGCCTTCGACACTGCGGGTCTACGCATCCTCGAGGCGATCGCCCGCCATCTCGGCCTCGCGCCGGACTGGTTCGAGAATACAGTCGAGGACGGCAATTCCGTCCTCCGCCTGCTCCATTACCCGCCGGTCTCGCCCGATGCGCCGGGCGTTCGCGCCGGTGCCCATGAGGACATCAATACGATCACCTTGCTGCTCGGCGCCGAGGAAGCCGGTCTGCAGCTACTCGACCGCGACGGCGAATGGATGGCGGTGTCGCCCAGAGAAGGCGAACTCGTCGTCAACATCGGCGACATGCTGCAGCGACTGACCAACAATGTGCTGAAATCGACCTCGCATCGGGTGGTGAACCCGCCGCCGGAGCGCCGCGGCAAATCGCGCTACTCGATGCCCTTCTTCCTGCACTTCCGTCCCGATTTCCTGATCGAGACCTTGCCCGAATGCATCTCCGAAGACCGGCCGAACCTCTATCCCGAGCCGATCACCGCGCACGACTTCCTGCTGCAGCGTCTGCGCGAGATCAAGCTGGTGTGATCCTGGTCCTCCCCGCGCCCACGGGGCATGGGGAGGCGGGACTCAGCCCGCATCCTTGAGATTGGCCGGACCGAAGCCGTGCGGGATCAGCGCGGAAATGCGAGTCGAGGTCATCTCGGTGCCGTCGCCATTGGCCGAGACGATCTCCAGGTCGCGCCCGGCAACATGTGCCGCTTCGAGGATCGACTGGCGGCAGCCGCCGCAGGGCGTGACTACCGAGGTGCCGGCGAGCGAGTCGCCGCTGCCGTCGCCACCGGCGACGGCGATGCGGGCGATTCGATCGAGACCGAACGCCTGCTGGGCTGCAGTCAGCGCCGCGAGCTCGGCGCAGACGCCGAGCCGGTAGCACGCATTCTCCATGTTGGCGCCAATGGCGATTTCGCCGTCGATCGATTCGATCGCGCACCCGACGCTGAAGCGCGAATAGGGGGCGTAGGCGCCGAGCGCGGCGGCGCGGGCGCGTGCGACGAGAGGGTCCGTGTTGCTGCTCATGCGCGCTTCCATAGAGGGGCGGCGTGCCGTGCGCGAGGCTGATGACAGCGTCCGCCGCGCGTGCCACTCAACCGCTCGGCCCTGTGACTTGAAGGATTCGGACATGCGGATCGCATTCGCGCTGCTCGCCACCTCCTTGCTGCCGGCCTGCGCCGGACAGCTGGCGCATGCGCCGGAGGAAACCGGCCCCGTGACGGTGAAGATCGTCGCGTTCAACGATTTCCACGGCAATCTCGAGGCGCCGAAGCGATCGATCGAAGCGCCAGGGAGGGTCGCGGGCGAGACGGTGCAGGTGCCGGCGGGCGGCGCCGCCTACTTCGCCTCCGCGATCGAAGAACTGCGCAGCCGTAACCCGAACAATGCGGTGGTCGCCGCTGGCGATCTGATTGGAGCTTCGCCGCTCGTCTCTGCCCTGTTTCTCGACGAGCCGACGATCGCAGCGCTCAATCTGATTCGAGTCGACTACAACGCACTCGGCAACCACGAATTCGACAAGGGCTCCGCCGAAATCCTGCGCATGCAGAATGGCGGCTGCGACAAGCACAGTTTGCGGCAGCCGTGCCGGCTCGAGCCTTTCGCCGGTGCCAGGTTCCGGCTGCTGTCGGCGAACACGTTGACGCAGAGCGGTGCTACGCTGGTCGAGCCCTACGGGATCAAGAGCTTCGGCAGCGGTGCGCGCGCGGTCAAGGTCGGCTTCATCGGGCTGACACTCAAGGAAGCGCCGTCTTTGGTGACGCCGGCCGGGGTCGCCGGCCTCACCTTCGGCGACGAGGCCGATGCCGCCAACGCCTTGGTGCCCAAGCTCAAGGCGGAAGGGGCGGACGCGATCGTCATCCTCATCCATCAGGGCGCAGCGACCAAGGTCGGCTATGATGACAAGAGCTGCGAAGGGCTTTCCGGCGAGATCCTGCCGATCCTGGACCGGCTCGATCCGACGATCGACGTCGTGGTTTCCGGGCACACCCACAACGCCTATGTCTGCGACTATGGCAAGGTGAACCCGGCACGACCGTTCCTGCTGACCAGCGCCGGCTATGGCGGCACCCTGATCACCGATCTCGATCTCGTGATCGATCCCGCGGCGAACCGCGTCGTCTCGAAGCGCGCCGACAATGTCATCGTCCAGGGGGAGGCGTTCACCAGTTCCAAGGGGCCGGTGCCGCTGACCGATCTCTATCCGCGGTACGCGGCGCAGCCCCAGGTGGCGGCGCTCGTCGCCCGCTATGCGGCCGCGGCGGCACCGGTAGCGGCGGAACGGGTCGGCCGGCTCAGTGCACCGGCGCTCCGTACCAAGACCGACTGGGGCGAGCAGGTGCTCGGCAATCTGATCGCCGACGCGCAGCTCGCCGCGACTCGTACGCCCGAGGCAGGCGGGGCCGAGATCGCGTTCATGAACATGTACGGGATACGTGCGGATCTGGAGCCTGCGGCCGACGGCACGATCACCTATGGCCAGGTCTTCACCGTCCAGCCGTTCGGCAACACGTTGATGGTCAAGAGCTTCACCGGCCGTCAGGTCCGCGCCATCCTGGAGCAGCAATTCGACAGCGGATCGAACAGCGTCGAGAGCCCGAATTTCCTCAACCCCTCCGCCAGCCTTCGTTATGCCTATGACCTGAAGCGCCCCGCCGGCCAGCGCATCGTGGACGTGCGGGTCAACGGCCAGCCGCTGCAGGACGACCGCGTCTACCGAGTCGCGATGAGCAATTTCCTGGCGAGCGGCGGCGACAATTTCACCCGCTTCCGCGACGGCACCGACGTGGTCGGCGGCATCTCCGATCTCGATGCGCTGGTCGCCTATCTCGGCAGGCAGGAGGTGCTGACCCCGCCGGCGGCGGACAGAACTGCGCGGCGGTAGACGATCACAGGGGCGGTGATCACCGTTCGGGATGAGTCGAAGCCATCTCGTCGCTTTCGCAAGGGAAATGAGGGGCTTCGACGGGCTCAGCCCGAACGTATTTCAGGCTAGGCAAGAGCTGGAGGGGCTCACCGGAACGGAGGTTCGTCGAAGCTGCGAAGCTTACGCGAATGGAGCTTGGCGCCTTCGTGCTTGAGGATGCGCAGGGTCTCGATGCCGATGCGAAGATGCTGGCTGATGGCGCGCTCGTAGAAGGCGTTGGCTTGTCCCGGCAGCTTGATCTCGCCGTGGAGCGGCTTGTCGGACACGCAGAGCAGGGTGCCGTAGGGGACTCGGAAGCGGTAGCCCTGTGCCGCCACGGTCGCCGATTCCATGTCGATCGCTACTGCACGCGACTGGTTGAAGCGCAGGGCGGACTGGGTGTAGCGCAGCTCCCAGTTGCGATCGTCGGTGGTGACGACGGTGCCGGTGCGCAGCCGCTGCTTGAGCTCGCTCGGATCCTCACCCGTGACTTCAGCGGCGGCGTCGTAAAGCGCCTGCTGGATCTCGGCAATCGGCGGGATCGGAATTTCGATCGGAAGCACATCGTCCATCACATGGTCGTCGCGCAGATAGGCGTGGGCGAGGACATAGTCGCCGATCGTCTGGCTGGGGCGCAGCCCGCCGCAGTGGCCAATCATCAGCCACGCTTCGGGTCGCATCACGGCAAGGTGATCGCAGATCGTCTTCGCGTTGGACGGGCCGACGCCGATGTTGACCAGGGTGATGCCCCGGCCTTCCGGCGCGATCAGATGGTAGGCCGGCATCTGATATTTGCGCCAGGCGCCCGCGGCCACCTTGGCTTCCGCGCCTTCGGTCTCGCGGGTAATCAATACGCCGCCGGGCACCGCCAGGGCTTCATAGGGGCTGTCCTCGCGTCGCAATTCGTCGATCGCCCAGCGGACGAACTCGTCGACGTAGCGAACGTAGTTGGTGAACAGCAGATAGCGCTGAGTGTGCTCCGAGGCAGTGCCGGTATAATGGCGCAGCCGCGCCAGGCTGAAATCCACTCGCGGTCCGTCGAACAGAGCCAGAGGCCGGGTCGGATGGGCCCCATGGTCCCAGGCACCGTCGGCAATCTCGTCGCCGATATGCGACAGCTCGGTAGTCGGGAACCAGCGGCCAAGATCGGCGGCATGGGCGCCGTCGAGTCGAAGATCGTCGGTGCCGTCGAGCACATAAGGGTAGGGGATCTCGCTCGCCGAGCGGCCGACCGTCACGTCGACGTCATAGTCGCGGATCAGGTAGTTGAGCTGCTCCGCCAAGTATTTGCGGAACAGGTGCGGGCGGGCGATGCTGATCGCATAGACGCCGGGCTGATTGAGCCGGCCGAAGGCGCGGCCCGGGAATTTGGGCGGACTGTCGAAGCGGTAATCGATGCGCAGCTCGGGATAGGCGAACAGGCCATCCATGCGCGCCTGGCGATCGGGCTTTTCGCCGGTCTTGAGATAGCGTGCCAGCGCGGCGCGCAGGCAAGAGACCGATCGATCGTAGGTCTCGATCAATTCGGCGATGAGTCCGGGAATGTCTTCGGTACGAGTCATGTCCTTCACTGTCCTGCCGTTCTCTGCTTGGCAAGCCTAAGGACATTCGGTGACGGTTCGAAGCGCGCGAACGACCTTCATGCCACAGCACAGGTTCGGCAGCCGGCCCGTTGCACCGGCTGCCTTCCCATCAGCGGCGGTGATGTCCGCCGCGCTGCGGCTTCGCGGCGGCGAGTTCGGCCGCCGACACGATGCCGTCGTGGTTCGCATCGGCGCGGGCGAACCGCTGCTGGAGGCGGTCGGTGAACTCGGAGGCGGTCACCGCACCGTCGCCATTGGCGTCGAGTTCCGGTCGCTGTGTCGTAGGGCCGGGCTGCGGTTGCGCCTGCGGGCCGGCACCCGGCGGCGGATCACGGTGTCCGCGATGATGGTGGCGGCCGCCGCGGCGCGGCAGTTCATCGGCGGTCAGTCTCCCGTCCTTGTTGGCGTCGGCTTCTGCGAACTTCTGCTGTGCCGCGCTCGCGGCCTCAGCCGCCGTGATCTGGCCGTTGCCGTCGAGATCGGCCGCGGCGAGGCCGCGTGGTCCGGGGGCGACGGCAAAGCCGGAGGCGCCGGCCGCGAGCAGAGCAAGGCCGCCGCCGCCGAACAGCCATTTCTTCTTGTTGTTCACCTTGGGTCTCCAGGGTCACGCCGCATCGGCGCAACCGTGGAGATGGACCATGGCTGTCGCGAAACGTCCCCGCCGGAGGCGGAGAAGTGTCGCAAAGTGTATCAGGCAGCCGGCGCCTGCTCCCAGCCGCCGCCAAGCGCCAGGAAGACGGTGACGAGATTGTCGGAAAGCTGCGCCTCCGCCTGCGCCAGCGACGACTCGATCGCCGAGAGCGAGCGCTCGGCGTCGAGCACGACCTGGAAATTCTCGCGGCCGGCGCGGTAGCGCAGGCGTGCGATGCGGGCGGCCTCCTCGCTATTGGCCTGGGCCCGGCGCAGGGTGGCGACCCGATCCAGCTCCGAGGCGTAGCGGGTGAGGGCGCTTTCGGTCTCCTGCAGCGCATTGAGCCAGGTGCCGTCGAACCGCGCGAGCGAGGCGTCGGCACCGGCTTCCGCCTGAGCGATGCGGGCCCGCGCGACCGCGACATTGGGGAAGCTCCAGCTGATCAGCGGGCCAATGCCGAAACGAAAGCCGGAGCTGGAGGCGAGGTCGCCGACCGAGGTCGCGGTCGAGCCGATCGATCCACCCAGGCTGATGTCCGGGTAAAGGCTCGCGGTGGCGACACCGATCCGCGCGGTGGCCGCAGCCAATTCTCGCTCCGCCTGACGGATGTCCGGGCGGCGGGCCAGCAGGGATGCGCCGCTGCCGACCGGGATCGGCTGCGAGAGTGAGGGCGCGCGTTCGCAGGACGCCACCTGCTGCGGGAATTCTGCCGGCGGCCGACCGGTGAGGACCGAAAGACGGTACAGCGCCGTCCTGCGCTGGGCTTCCAGGGTCGGTATTTGCGCGCGGGTCTGCTCGAGCTGGGCGCCGGCTTGGCCGCTTTCGAGCGCGGTGCCGCGCCCGCCCTCGACCAGGCGCCGGGTCAGATCGAACGTTTCCTCCTGGATGCGGACGCTCTCGCGGGCGACGGCGAGCTGGCGTCCAGAGCTGCAGGCGTCTGCGTAGGCACGCGCCGTTTCGGCCGCGACGGTGATCCGGGTGAAATCGAATGCCGCTTGCACCGCGCCGAGATCGGCGCGGCTGGCTTCGATGCCGCGTCGGATTCGTCCGAACAGATCGAGCTGATAGCTGACGTCGAGCCCTGCATCGAAGATGACGTCGCTGCCTAAGGCTATTGGCGAGTTGGCGTCGGACGGGTTCCCATAGGTCGCTCCTGCCGACACCGTCGTCGAAGGCAGCCGGCCCGCGCGGGTTTCCCGCAGCACCGCCCGCGCCTGGGCGAGATTGGCCTGGGCGACACGGAGATCGGTATTGGCGGTCAGCGCCTGCTCGATCAGCCCGTCGAGGACCGGATCGCTGAACAGGCTCCACCAGCGCCCCGGTGGCTCGTCGCCGGTGAAGGCTGGCGAGGCCGCGCTGACGAACCCGGTCTGCGCCGGCGCCTTGGGCGTCGGCGAAGCATAATCCGGGCCTACCGTGCAGGCGGCGAGGGCGAGCAGGCTCGCGGCGGGGATGAGCTTACGGAACATCAGCGGGAGGCCTCGGGCAGCGCACCCTGCGGGGTGGCGCCATGATCGGTTGGGGACGCCTTCCGCTTCCGCCTGTTCTCGAAGAACAGGCCGATGCGGCGCATCACGACGTAGAAGATCGGGGTGAAGATCAGGCCGAACAGAGTCACCCCGACCATTCCGAACGTCACTGCGGTGCCGAGCGATTGCCGCATCTCCGCGCCCGGCCCGACCGCGATCGCAAGCGGGATCACGCCGAAGATGAACGCGAAGCTGGTCATCAGGATCGGCCGAAGGCGCTGGCGGGCGGCGGTGGCGGCTGCCTCGAACGTGTCGAGGCCTTCCTCCTCGCCTTGCTTGGCGAATTCCACGATCAGGATCGCGTTCTTCGCAGCGAGAGCGACGAGCACCACCAGGCCGACCTGGGTGAGGATGTTGTTGTCCATGCCGCGCAGACCGACCCCGACCATCGCCGCAAGGATACACATCGGCACGATCAGGATGACCGCCATCGGCAGGGTCAGCGCCTCATATTGGGCGGCGAGCACCAGGAAGACGAACACCACGGCGAGCAGGAAGATCAGCACGGCGCTGCCGCCTGCATTCTGTTCCTGATAGGCGATCCCCGTCCACTCGTAGGTGAAGCCGGGCGGCAACGTCTGCGCGGCGATGCTCTCCATCGTCCGCAGGGCGTCGCCGGAGGAGACCCCAGGTGCGGCCTGTCCCTGCAGTTCGACCGCCGGGAACATGTTATAGCGGACGACGCGCGTCGGACCGCTGTCGTTGCGCAACGTCGCAACCGACGAGAGCGGCACCATCGATCCGCTCGCCGAACGAACCTGAAGGCGGCCGATGTCGGAGAGATCGTCACGGGCGGAGGGCTCCGCCTGCGCGGTTACCCGGAAGGTACGGCCGAGCAGGTTGAAGTCGTTGACGTAGGTCGACCCAAGATAGGTGCCGAGCGCGCTGTAGATTTGCGACGGCTGGACGCCGAGCAATTGCGCACGGTCACGGTCGACATCGGCCTGGATGCGTGGCGAGCCGGTGTTGAACAGCGAGAAGACCTGGGTAACGCTCTTCTGCTGCGCGGCGGCGCCCATCATTCCGAACGTCAGCCCCTCCAGCGTCTTGTAGCCGGCACCCGAGCGATCCTGCAGCATCATCACGAAGCCGCTACCGGTGCCGAGGCCCGGAACGGCGGGCGGCGAGATGAAGAATACCTGGGCGCCCTGGATCGCGCCGGCGACCTTGCCGGTGATCAGCTGCGACAGCTCGGCGGCGGACTGGCCGCCTTTCTCGCTGCGCTCGCCCCAATCCGCGAGGCGGAGGAACATCGTGCCCGAGTTGGATGCCTGCGAGAAGCTCGCACCGTCCAGGCCCGCGAACACCGCCGCATCGACCACGCCTTCCGTCCCGCGGGCAATCTTGTAGGCATCGTTGAGCACGGCACTGGTGCGTTCGAGCGAGGAGCCCGGCGGCAGCTGAACGACGCCGATCAGAACGCCCTGATCCTGCTCCGGAATGAACCCGGTGGGGGTGGCGCCGAGCCGCCAGCCGGTGAGGGCGAGCAGGCCGGCATAAACGACCAGCATGATCGTCGCCATGCGGATCAGCTTGCCGGTAAGGCGGCCGTATCGGTCCGAGAGCCAGTCGAAGGCGCCGTTGAACTTGTTGCCGGCGACACGGAGCGGCCGCATCCAGCGGGATCCGGTGCCTTCAACATGATCATGGTGCGGCTTGAGCAGCAAGGCCGCCATTGCGGGCGACAAGGTCAGTGAGACGATCAGCGAGATCACCGACGCCGCGGCGATCGTCACCGCGAACTGGCGGTAGAAGATGCCCGGGATGCCGGCGACGAACGCAGTCGGGATGAACACGGCGGTCAGCACCAGGCCGATCGCGATCAGCGCCCCCGACACTTCCTGCATGGTTCGGTGCGCGGCCTCGCGTGGCGACAGCCCGTCCCGGATATGCTTCTCCACCGCCTCGACGACCACGATCGCGTCGTCGACGACGATGCCGACGGCAAGCACGAGCGCGAACAGCGAGAGCGAGTTGATCGAGAAGCCGAGCGCCAGCTGGACCGCAAAGGTGCCGACCAGCGCGATCGGAATGGCGACGATCGGGATCACCGCCGCCCGCCACGTCTGCAGGAAGACGAGCACGACGATCATCACCAGCACGATGGCTTCGAGCAGCGTTTCCTGCACCGCTTCCACCGAGGCCGAGACATATTCGGTCGGGTTGTAGGGAATGGAATAGACGATCCCCGGCGGGAAGTCCTTGGACGCAGCCTCGACTTCCTTGAGCACGAGATCGGCGGCGTTGAGCGCGTTCGAGCCGGGCTGCTGGATGATTGCGAGGGCGACGCCGCGGCGGCCGCTGAACGAGCCTTCGATGCCATATTCCTGACTGCCGAGCTCGACCCGGCCGACGTCGCGGACGCGGGTGATCGCGCCGGTGGTCGCATCGGTCTTGATGACGATGTCGGCGAACTGATCCGGGTCGGTCAGGCGGCCCTGAACCTGGACGGGAAGCTGAAAGGCCGGATTGCCCTTGCCGTAGGGAGGCTGGCCGACGGCACCGCCGGCGACCTGGACGTTCTGGGTGCGCAGCGCCGCGACGATCTCGTCGGAGGTGAGGTTACGCGCTGCGGCCTTGTCCGGATCGATCCAGACCCGCATCGAGTAATTGCCGCCGCCGAACACCTGGACTCCGCCGACGCCCTCGAGGCGGAGCAAGCGATCGCGCAGGTTCGAATTGGCGAAGTTGCCGACATAATCGATGTTGAGGTTCGGATCGGTCGAGGTCAGCGCCACGATCATCAGGAAGCCCGACGACTGCTTTGCAACGGTGACGCCGATCTGGCGCACCTCCTCGGGCAGGCGCGGTTCGGCCAGCGCGACGCGGTTCTGGACCAGCACCTGCGCGGCATCGAGATCGGTACCCGGCTTGAAGGTGACGGTGATCTGCGTGAGACCGGCCGAGGTCGAGGAGGAGCTCATGTAGAGCATGTCCTCGACGCCGTTGATTTCCTGCTCGATCGGTGTCGCCACCGTGTCCGCCATCGTCTCGGACGAGGCGCCGGGGAAGGTGGCCGTGACGCTGATCGTCGGCGGCGCGATCTCCGGATATTGGGAGAGCGACAGCTGCGGATAGGCAAAGGCGCCGATCAGCACGATGAAGACGGCGATCACCGAGGCGAAGATCGGCCGCTCGATGAAGAATTTGGAGATGTTCATCGATCTGTCCTCAGCGGCCGGCGCCGGCGGCACCAACCGTCGTCGCGGTCGACGACGGCTGGGTTGCGGGTGCTTCCGGCGTCGGCTCTGGGCCGGTGGCGGCCTGGATGCGGCCCGGGGTCGGCTTGACCTTCTGGCCCGGGCGGGCACGCTGAAGGCCGTCGATGATCACCTGTTCCTGGGGTGAAAGGCCGCTGCGAATAACGCGCAGGGCGCCGGTGAGCGGCCCCAGCTGAACCGGCCGCGCGAGCACGGTGCCGTCCTTGGCGACGACATAGACGACGCGGCGGGCCGCGTCGGTGACGATCGCGGTCTCCGGCACCATCAAAGCGCGATAGGGCTGCGACGCGGCAAGCCGCATGTGACCGAACATGCCCGGCTTCAGGAAACCGTTGGGGTTCGGAACGACGGCGCGGCCGCGCACGGTGCCGGCACCCGGATTGATACTGGTGTCGATGAAATCGAGCGTGCCGGCATGAACGTAGCTGGCTTCGTCCTGCAGCCGGATGCGCACCTGCGTTCCCGACCGATTGCCGGCATTCTGGCGCTGATACTTCAGCAGCAGGGCTTCCGAGCCATCGAAGGCAAAGTGGATCGGCGACGACGACACGACCGTGGTCAGCACGGTCTGGTCGGCGGTCACCGAATTGCCGGGGTCGACCCGACGCTCGGACACCTGGCCGGAGATCGGGGCGGTGACGCGGGTGAAGCCGACACCAAGCTGTTGCGCGCGGATCGCGGCGCGGGCGGCGGCGACATCGGCTTCGGCGGTGCGGAGCGCAGCCTGGCGCTGCTCCACTTCCTCGGTGCTGGCGGCGCGCGATGCCGCCAGCGTACGCGACCGGGCAAGCTCGGTGCGGGCGTTGGCGAGCGTCGCCTGCGCACGGGCGAGCTGTGCCTGCGACTGGGCGAGGGCGGCCTGCGACTGACGCGGATCGATGGTGAAGAGCAACTGTCCCTTGCGGACGAACTGGCCGTCACGGAAGTGCACCGCCTGCAGATAGCCGGTGGCGCGCGGGCGTACCTCGACATTCTCGATTGCTTCGAACCGGCCGACGAAATCATCCCAATCCAGTACTTCCTGGACAATCGGCGTGGCGACGGTCACCGGCATCACCGGAGGCGGCGGCGCCTCGGCCTCGCCCTTCGAGCAGCCGGCCAGAGAGGCGGCGAGGAGGAGTGACAACATACCGCCCAATGCGGCTGAATTCTTGAGGGACATGGTCAGCTTTCGGTTTTTGGCAAGCGCGAGACTCGCGGTCTGCTCTCCGGCAGGCGAGGAGCAAGTACGGAGCCGTTCAGCTCATGTCAACGGCCGTAGACATATCATGTCAACAATTGTTGATTGTTAACCACTTGCCGATTACGAGGCCCCATGCCCCCGCGCGTTAAAAATGCCGCCGCCACCCGAGAGGCGATGCTCGCCGCCGCCCGTCAGCGCTTCCTTCAGGAGAGCTACGAGAATGTCGGCCTGCGCGACATCGCCCGGGACGTCGGCGTCGATGTCGCCCTGGTCGGCCGCTACTTCGGATCCAAGGAAGAACTGTTCAAGGAGGTGCTCCGGGTCGGCAAGAAGGCCGACTGGCTCGATCCGACGGTCACTTCCGTCGAACTCCCGGCTTATCTCGCCTCGCTGTCGACGGAAGAGGATGATGCGGACCGTCGCCAGCACGCCGAGGGACTGCTGATCATGTTGCGGTCCGCCTCCTCGCCCAAGGCGGCCGAGATCATCCGTGAGGCGCTTCGCGAATCCGTGCTCGAGCCGATTGCTCGCCTGCTCCCCGGCAAGGACCCGGAGATCCGGTCGAGCCTCGCGTTGAGCGTGTTCTTCGGCACCACGGTGCTGCGGACGATCATGGCGGTCGGGCCGCTGTCGGGCTGCGACACCAACGCGATGCGTCGCAGCATGCAGCGGCTTCTCGATGCTGCGCTGACAGAGGATACCGGCGCCTGACCCAGGGAACAGCAATCGTGCCCGGCGATTGAGGGCGCGAACCACCTTGGGATTATGACAATGACAATCATCAGACCGCGTGCGCTCGTCACCGGCGCATCGGCGGGCATCGGGCGTGTCTATGCGGAGCACCTAGCGCGAACGGGGCACGATCTCGTGCTCGTCGCTAGGCGCGCCGATCGGCTGCAGGCGCTTGCCGACGAGTTCGGGCAGGCACATCGGGTCGAGGTCGAGATCCTGCCTGCCGATCTCGGCACCCGTGAAGGCGTGGAGGCGGTTGCGTCGCGCCTCGCCGCAGATCCGGCCGTCGACATGCTGATCAACAATGCAGGCTACGCCGCGCGAGGCCGGGTCGCGGAGCTGGATTTCGAAGCGCTCGAGGCGATGCTGCAAGTAAACGTGCTGGCGCTCAGCCGCTTGTCCAGTGCCGCCATGGCGCAGATGATCGCTGCCGGACGCGGCACGATCATCAACATCGCTTCCGGCACCGCCTTCATGCAGATGCCGGGCAATGCCGGCTACGGCGCCTCCAAGAATTACGTCCTGGCGTTCACGCGGCACATGCAGCTGGAGGCGGAAGGCACCGGCGTCAGGGTGCAATTGCTGGTGCCCGGCGTGATCGCGACCGATTTCCATGCGGTCGCCGGCAACGACCTCGCCAATTTCCCGCCGGAGCGTGTGATGAGTGCCGAGGATCTCGTTGTCGCATCGCTGCGCGCGCTCGAGATGGACGAGACGATCTGCATCCCGTCACTGCCCGAGATCCGCGACTGGGACGCTTATGTCGAGGCGGAGGCTCGTGTCGCGGCCGGCGTATCCCGGGACCGCGTTGCGCCCCGTTATCATAACGGCGGATAGAAAAGGGCGGCGTTCCCGCTGGAACGCCGCCCTTCCTAGATCTGCAGGAGTGTCAGGCGGCGCCGGGAACCGGCTTGCCGTCGACGAGCCGGTCGATCCCGAGCGGGTTTGAGTCCCTGAGCTCGGCCGGAAGCAGCGCTTCGGGCATGTCCTGATAGGAGACGGGACGCAGGAAGCGATCGATCGCCAAGGTTCCAACCGACGTCGAACGCCCGTCCGAGGTCGACGGGAACGGCCCGCCATGAACCATCGCCGGTGCCACTTCGACACCGGTGCCGAAGCCGTTGACCAGGATGCGGCCGACCTTGCGCTCGAGCACCGGGATCAGCTTGCGGGCATCGTCATGGTCCGCTTCGGCGATGTGGAGCGAGGCGGTGAGCTGGCCTTCGAGGCTGTCGAGCACGCGGGCGAGCTCGGCCTCGTCGCGGCAGCGTACGACCAGCGAGGTGGAGCCGAACACCTCCTCGGCGAGCGCCTTGTCGGCCAGGAACGCTTCCGCCGACGTCGAGAACAGGCTCGGCACGCCCTGGTAGCGCTCGCCCGCCTTGCCGTGCGCGATGGGCTTCACCTGGGTATGGCTGCGCAGTCTCTCGACACCCTCGACATAGGCCTGGTGGATGCCCGGGGTGAGCATCGTGCCGGCGTTCGAATTCTCCAGTGCCGAACCCGCGCCGGCGATGAACGTATCGAGCGCCTCTCCTTCGATCGCGAGAATGAGGCCCGGGCTGGTGCAGAACTGGCCGGAGCCCATCAGCAACGAGGTGACGAAGCCCTGCGCGATCTGCTCGCCGCGCTCGACAAGCGCGCCCGGGAACAGGATCACCGGATTGATCGAGCTCATCTCGGCATAGACCGGGATCGGCTCATCGCGCCGCTGGGCGATCTTCATCAAGGCGAGGCCGCCGCGGCGCGAGCCGGTGAAGCCCACCGCCTTGATGCGCGGATCGGCAACGAGTGCCTGGCCGATTTCGTAGCCGCTGTCGAAGATCAGCGAGAACACGCCTTCCGGGAGCCCGCTGTCCTGCACGGCCTTCTGAATGGCGCGGCCGACCAGCTCGGACGTGCCGGGATGGGCCGGATGGGCCTTGGCGACCACGGGGCAGCCGGCGGCCAACGCCGACGCGGTGTCTCCACCGGCGACCGAGAATGCGAGCGGGAAGTTGGAGGCGCCGAATACGGCGACCGGCCCCAGCGGGATCATGCGCAGGCGCAGGTCGACGCGGGGCAGGGGCTTGCGCTCGGGCTGTGCCGGATCGATGCGCAGATTGAGATAGCGGCCGTCGCGAACGACTTGCGCGAACAGGCGGAGCTGGCCGACGGTACGGCCGCGCTCGCCTTCGAGCCGTGGGCGAGGGAGGCCGCTTTCGGCCATGGCGCGCTCGATCAGCTCGTCGCCGATGTCGAGAATGTTCTGGGCGATCGCCTCGAGGAACTTGGCGCGCGCCTCGGGCTCGAGGCTGCGATAAGGATCGAAGGCCTCCCACGCGAGGCGGCAGGCTTCGTCGAGTTCCGCAAGCGTTGCGCCGCGATAAGCGGGCTCGATCGTCTCGCCCGTTGTCGGATTGACCGCGCGGGCTTCGCCGCTCGTGCCCCGTACGCTGCGGCTGCCGATGAACATCTCTCCGTTGATCACGTCGCTTCCTCCCTGGCTGGCCGGAATAGGGGCCGCTCCGCCCATCTAGGTCTCGCCGAGGCAAATGCAAAGGGAGGATGTTAGCGCTCACATACGCTAAAGGCGGAGCGTTGGAGCCCCGCCTTGCGCGTGTCTTGGTCGATCGGCTTACTTCGCGCGGCGATACGGCACGAAGTCCCCGAGGAAGACGAAGCCGGTCTGCATCCGCGACGACGTGTCATAGAGATGCACGGTGTCGATGCTGCACAACTGTGACGAGTAGAGCTTCGTCACCAGCGTGTCCCATTTGTCGAGCGACTCGGCGCCGGAGCGCGGACGATTGAGGTAGACAGTGCCGCCTGCATCGTAGAGGATGCCGATGCCGTCGATGATCCGGGTAGATCGTACGTTGCGCATGTTGACGCAATCGACAGGCTCTCCGGCAACGCGGCCTTCAAGAGCCTTGGCGAGCTTGGCCTCGCCGTCCGGTGCCGTCTTGGCGTGAACCGGGGCAGTCGCCGCTAGCAGGCCGCCGAGAGCAAGCATGATCAGCTTTCGCATGGTAGTTCCTTCATTCCTTTTGTGCTCTTTGGCTCGTGCGAGCCATGTAGCGGGATCCCGCTGAATGAAGGCTGACTTCGCCTCGCGATATTCGGCATCAACGGGATCCAACCTGATCGTTCATCATATAGGGTCTGGCGCCGGCAAGAACAGGTTGACTTGCCGGCCGCAGGGCAGGATTGGATCCCGTAATCATGATTGTACCCTTCGCCACCATTGCCGTCATCGGCCTCGGCCTGATCGGTTCGTCGATTGCGCGGGCTGTTCGCGCCAGCCTGCCTGGGGTTGCCTTGCGCGGCTTCGACGCAAGCGACGACGTGCGTGCACGGGCTGCCGGGCTCGATTTGATCGATGTGGTTGCGGGCACGGCGGCCGAGGCCGTGTCAGGCGCCGATCTCGTCATCCTCTGCGTGCCAGTTGGCGCAATGGCATCCGCGGCGCACGCAATTGCCGGCAGCCTGGCGCCGGGCGCGGTGGTAAGCGATGTCGGCTCGTCAAAAGCCGGTGTCGCCGCGTCGTTGCGGGAGGCATTGCCAGGCGCGACCATCATCCCCGCCCACCCGGTGGCGGGTACCGAGAATAGCGGACCCGAAGCGGGCTTCGCGACCCTCTTCCGGGGTCGCTGGTGCATTCTCACGCCGGACGAGGACGCCGATGCGGCCGCCGTGCAGCGTCTTTCGGATTTCTGGTCCGCATTGGGCGCCAAGGTCGAGCTGATGGATGCGCCGCATCACGATCTGGTGCTTGCGGTCACCAGCCATCTCCCGCACCTCATCGCCTTCACGATCGTCGGTACCGCCTCCGATCTGGAACGCGTCACCGAAAGCGAGGTGATCAAGTATTCCGCCGGGGGTTTCCGCGATTTCACCCGCATCGCCGCCTCCAACCCGGTGATGTGGCGGGACATCTTTCTTGCCAACAAGGGCGCGGTCCTGCAGATGCTGCAGCGTTTCTCCGAAGATCTGTTCCATCTCCAGCGGGCCATTCGGCACGACGACGGGGACACCCTGTTCGATCTGTTCACGCGCACCCGGGAAATCCGGCGCAGCGTCATCGAGCAGGGGCAGGATGTTGCGAAAGCGGACTTCGGGAGGCACCCGGAAGAAGAGGCCGGCGCCGAAGCCGGCACCAGACGATAGAAGAGACTATGCTGCACCAGGTCGACGACACCCGTATCCGCGAGATCAAGGAACTCGCTCCGCCCGCACATCTGCTCCGCGAGCTGTTCCTCGACGATCGCGTCCGCGACATCGTTTGGGAGGCACGGTCGGGCATTCACGCCATCCTGCATGGCGCCAGTGATCGGCTGCTCGTCGTCGTCGGGCCATGCTCGATCCACGATACGGACGCTGCGCTCGATTATGCCGCCCGCCTTCGTGCCGAACGGGAGCGGCTCGGCGACCGGCTCGAGATCGTGATGCGTGTCTATTTCGAGAAGCCGCGCACGACCGTGGGCTGGAAGGGCCTGATCAACGATCCGGATCTCGACGGCAGCTTCCAGATCAACAAGGGTCTGCGCACCGCGCGCGAGCTGCTGCTCCGCATCAATGCGCTGGGCCTGCCGGCCGGCACCGAATTCCTCGACATGATCACGCCGCAATATATTGCCGACCTCGTCTCCTGGGGCGCGATCGGGGCGCGCACGACCGAAAGCCAGGTCCACCGCGAGCTCGCCTCCGGCCTGTCCTGCCCGGTCGGCTTCAAGAACGGCACCGACGGCAATCTCCGCATCGCGTTCGACGCGATCAAGGCGGCTTCGCAGCCGCATCATTTCCTGTCGGTGACCAAAGGCGGCCATTCGGCGATTGTTTCGACCGCCGGCAACGAGGATTGCCACATCATCCTGCGCGGCGGCGTCAAGCCCAATTACGATGCGGAAAGCGTCTCCGCCGCCTGCGCGCAATCCGAAGCCGCCGGCCTGCCGTGCCGGATCATGATCGATGCGAGCCACGGCAACAGCCTCAAGGATCCACAGCGACAGCATCTGGTGGTGCAGGACGTCGCTGCGCAGATAGTGGCGGGCGATCGCCGGGTGTTCGGAATGATGATCGAAAGCCACATCGTCGGCGGCCGCCAGGATCTCGTTGCACGGGAAAGCCTGACCTATGGCCAGAGCATCACCGACGCGTGCGTCGGCTGGGACGATACGGTCGAGATGCTGGATCGGCTTGCCCAGGCGGTGGACGCGCGCAGAAATCGGGTCGCGGACGAAGCGGCGTGATGACCGGCGACGAACGTGACGCCGTCTATCGTAGCTTTGCGATGCCGATGCCGTCGGTCTTGGCCCGGTCCTGAACCGATTCCTCGCTTCGGGTCAGCGCCTTGGCGATGGCCTTGAGGCCCATCCCCTTGGCCGCAAGCGTGCGCAGCTTGGCGAGCTCTTCGCTCTTCCAGGGTTGGCGGTGTCGAACAAAATCGTCTTTGGCCATCAGTCGCTTGCCAGCTTGCCCTTGTTGGACGGATTGGCGGCGATGGTCTTCTTGACCTCTTTCTTCGGCTTGCGCGCTTCCTTGTTGCTCTTCACTTGACCCTTGGCCATGTCGCGTCTCCTTCTCAGTTGGCTGAATAAGCGTGTGAGACAGGAAAGCCAATGGCAAGCGGCCTTCAATAAATGCGCATCCGATCGCCGCGCATCTCGACCGAATATTGACCGAGATACGCCTGGCCTAGCAGCGAGACGTCGCCACCGCCAAGGATGACGCCGCGGACGCCGCGGGCTTCCTTGCCGTCGAGGCGAACGGAGTCGAGCGTCAGGCGCTTGCCCTGGACCGGCCCTGACGCGCCCATTCCGACGACCTCGAACTCGGCTCTTGAGAAGGGAATGCCGATCCGCGCCGCATCCTTCTCGGCCAGTGCGACGCCAGTTGCGCCGGTATCGACGAGGAAGCGGACAAGCTGGCCGTTGACCTCCACATTCGCATAGAAATGGCCACCCTCGCTCCGCTTCAGCACGGTCTCCTGCGGGGCCGGCGCTGACGCCCGCGCGGCGGCCGGTGCCGCCCGCGCCGACGTCGTGGTGATCTCGGCCGCGCGATCGTTCGTCGGCAGCAGGAAACCGATGCCGGTGCCGAGGGCGATCATGAGCAGGACCAGTTTCTGCATGGGCGCGAGCCTAGTCGCCGTCGGTGAACGAACCGCTAAGCCCCTTCAATATTCCAGGCAGATCTTGCCGAAATGCGCGCCGCTCTCCTGATAGCGGAAGGCATCAGCAATGTCGTCAAGGCCGAAGCTCCTGTCGATTACCGGCTTGAGCCCGGTCGCTTCGAGCCCGCGGACGAAATCCATCTGCTCGCGGCGGCTGCCGACGATCAGTCCCTGAAGGCGCGCCTGTCTGGCCATCAGAAAGGCCGTCGGCACTTCGCCGCCGCTTCCAGTCAGCACGCCGATCAGCGCGATATGGCCGCCGATGCGCACGGCCGCGATGGATTGGGGGAGGGTGGCGGGACCGCCGACCTCGACGACATGATCAACCCCGATCCCCCCGGTCCAGCGATGCGCTTCCACGCCCCAGTCTGGCGTCGTACGATAGTTGATCACATGATCCGCCCCGAGTTCCCGCAGGCGCTCGAGCTTGGCATCTGATGAGGAGGTGGCGATAACCCGGGCGCCCATCGCCTTGGCGAGCTGGAGCGCGAAGATCGAGACGCCGCCGGTGCCGAGCACCAGAACCGTATCACCAGCCTTCAGGCCGCCATTCACGACCAGCGCTCGCCAGGCCGTAAGGCCTGCTGTGGTGAGGGTCGCGGCTTCGGAATGGCTGTACCCCGCCGGTGCCCGCGTAAACCAGGTCGCCGGCGTCACTGCCACCTCGCGCGCATAGCCGTCGATCCCGTCTCCCGGCGTGCGCGAAAAATCGCCGATCGCCGGGCCCCCATCGAGCCACGTCGTGAAGAAGCAGGAGACGACCGAGTCGCCCACGACGAACTCGGTTACGTCCGCGCCGACGGCTTCGAGGATGCCAGCGCCGTCCGACATCGGGATGCGTCCGTCGGCTGCCTGCATCGCGCCGGTTGCCACGCCGTAATCATGGTAGTTGAGCGAGCTGGCGTGCAGCCGCACCCGGATCTCGCCCGGTCCGGGAGCGCTGGGATCGCCTTCCCCGACCACCCGGAGGCGATCGAGCCCCCCGGGGGCGGCGAGCCTGACCAGCTTCATATTTTGTTTCCTTCGTCTTGAGCCGCGACGGCATTCTCCATGCCGTTGGGCGACAATATCTCGATCCAATAGCCGTCCGGATCGGCGATGAACGCGATGCCCTTCATCTTGCCGTCGTTCGGGCGCTTCACAAAAGGAACTCCGAGCGTTTCGAAGCGGGCGCAGGCGGCCCCGACATCGGGTACGCTGATCCCGAGATGGCCGAAGCCGCGTGGCTCGGCATTGCCGTTGTGATAGCCTGCAAAGACCGGATCACCCTCGGTGCCCCAATTGTGAGTGAGTTCGAGCGTGGTCTCCCGGCTGAATACGAACCTTGCCCGCTCCGCCGGATCGTCCGGGACGGTCTCGCCGTCTCGCAAGAAGGCAAGGAAGAACAGCGAGAAGCGCATCTCATCGAAGTCGAGGCGCTGCAGCAAGGTCATCCCGAGCACTTCCGTGTAGAAGCGAATCGACGGGTCGGGATCGCGGACGCGCAACATCGTCTGGTTGAGGGCGAAGCCGTGGGTTGCGAGATCTCTCATGCCTGTCTCCGGGTCATCCGTATTTCTCTCATCGTCCGCTCGCTGACGTCGCAAGGGACAAGTCTTTGGCATGGTGAACGGACGAGCGGCGCCGACGGTCCTTATGGGCTTTGGGCCATAAGCGGCACCGATGGGCGATTGCGCCGTTCAACCGCCGTGGCCGTGATGCGTACCAGAGAGGCCGGGGAGACCGGAAAGGCATTCGCCGAGGCTGTTCGCAGCTTCGCGCCGGAGCGGCCGCCGCTGGTGCTCGGACATTTCGACGCCGACGGCTTGGCGTCTATTGCGATCCTCGCACGGGCGTTGGAGCGATCCGGTCGGCCGGCCGAGATCCGGATCGTCGGCAAAGGCGAGACTGTCTGGTCGGAGGCTATGCGGGCCGAGCTTGCGGACCGACGCCCTGGTGGCCTCGTCGTCGCGGATCTCGGGGTTCGGGAGAGGGCGGTGCTTGACGGCGTCCCTACGATCCTCGTCGATCACCATGTTCCGAGCGGAGCGCCAGGTGACGCGCTCGTGCTCAGCGGCAACGGCCTCGATCCGGAGCCGACCAGCGCATTGATCGCTTACTGGTGTGCTCAGGGTCTCGGGGCGGCCGACGATCTTCTCTGGCTCGCCGCCATGGGATTGATCGGCGACATGGCGGAGGCGGCGGGCTTTCCAGAGCTTGCGGCTGCGCAGGCCCGCTACGGCAAGACGGCGCTGCGGAACGCAGTCGCCCTGGTCAACGCGCCGCGGCGCACCGGTGCGGCGGATGCGAGGCCGGCTTTGGCACTGCTTCTCGCCTGCGACAGCCCGAAGGAACTATTGTCGGGGGCGCGTCCCGAAACGGCTTTGCTGCATGCCGCCAAGCAGGAGGTCGCCTGCGCGCTGGACGGCGCCCGCCGGGTTGCACCCAAAATTCGGGGCGACGTTGCCCTGATCCGGTTCGAATCGCCGTGCCAGATCCATCCGCTGATCGCCCAACAATGGCGCGGACGGCTACGCGATCGCATCGTGATCGCCGCCAACAGCGGCTATCGCGCGGGCTGGGTCCATTTCGCCGCACGCAGCGCCGGCGGACAGGATCTCATCGCCTTTCTCGACGCGCACCGGCCTGCGGGTGCCGACGGCCAGTATGGCAACGGCCATCGCCAGGCGACCGGCGGCGCGCTCCCCATTCCGGTCTGGAACGCATTCGTGACGGAACTCGGCTTTCCCGAGGAGCAATTGACCCGATGAGCATCCAAGAACGGCCGCTTCGGCTCGGCTTTCCCGTCAAGGTGATGGGCCGGCCCGACCTCAAGAGCAACGACACCAGGCGATGGCAGAAGGGGCCGCACCTCAAGACGTCGCTCGAATATGTCGACGCGATCCTCGACTATCTCGCCCAGGTCGGCATCGACATGTACCGGCTGAGCTCGGATCTCGCACCCTACGCCACCCATCCGGACCTGCCGCAATTCCACTCCATGGTCGCGGAGAGCGATGCCGAGCTTGCCGCGATCGGCGCCAAGGCGCGGGCACTGGACATGCGCCTGTCCTTCCATCCGTCACAATATGTGCTGCTCAACAGCGCCGACCCCAAGCTCACCGCCAAGAGCATCTGGGATCTCGCCTCCCAGGCCGAGATACTCGACAGGATGGGGATGGGACCCGAGGCCGTGCTCGTCACCCATGTCGGCGGCGTCTACGGCAATCACGAGGAAAGCCGCGCCCGATGGATCGAAGGCTGGAACGCCTGTCCGGAACATGTCCGCAAGCGCCTGGTACTCGAGAATGACGACATCCGTTTCTCCGCCGCCGACGTGCTCTGGATCCATGAGCGCACCGGCGTTCGCCTGATCTTCGACCACCAGCATTTCTGGTGCCTCAACCCGGAAAGTCTTGAGCTCAGGCCGACCCTCGAGGCCTTTCTACGCACCTGGCCTGACGGTGTCCGTCCCAAGATCCACTTTTCGTCGCCCCGTACCGAGCTTCGGGAGGTAAAACGCAAGGTGAGGAGCAGCGAACGTATCGCGGCAGCGGACGGGAGACCGGGGCGTGGTGTCACCAAGGGAGCGGTGAAGGCGACGAGTCGGGTAAAGACCGTACTTTTGCCGCCGATCTGGACCGGTCATGCCGATTTCACCAACCCGTTCGAGTTCGCGACCTTCATGCGCATCGCCGAGGGATTGGCGTTCGACGTGATGATGGAAGGCAAGGCGAAGGACATCAGCCTGCTCAAGCTGCGGCCCGATCTTCTCCGGTTCGCCCCCGACGTCGCAGCACGCTTCGGCATCTTTCCGGCACAGGCCGAGCAACTCGAGGCCGATGAACGCCGCCTTGAAGCCGGAGTTGCCAGCGATCCCGAGCCCGACGTCGACGAAGGCGTCACTGCTCCCGGCTGAGCCCGAACTGCCTAAATCCCGATAGCTGCCTCAGCTGCGTTCGATGATCGCGGAGACCGCGGCAATCCGTTCGACGTCGACATAAGGCGGCTCATCAAGTTCCTCTCCGAAAATGTCGGGATCGATCTCGCTGTAATCGAGCGTGCAGCCGCGGGTTGGCAATTCGCCGCGCAGCGCCGCCAGCAATGCATCCTCGCCATCGACGATCGCGACACCGGTGTAGAGCAGCATCTTACCTCCGGGCTCAAGCCGCTCGGCGCCCGCGAGCGCCCATTCGAGCGAAAGCGCCGCGCCGTGCATGTCGCCGCCGTTGCGGTAGGCGCGATCCGCTTCGTCCATGACATAAGGCGGGTTTGCGACGATCAGATCGATCGGACCCTCGACTCCGTCGAGACCGGGGGCTTCGACCTGTTCGATGGAGATGCCGAGATGCGCGGCATTGGCGCGGGCAAGCCGGTGCGCTTCGGGATTGATATCGGAGAGGGTCAGGCGAGCGTGGCGCAGCAGCTGCTTCGCCGCAAGCCCGCCCGCGCCCGTGCCGGCACCGATGTCGACGACATGACGATAGTGCTGATCGCCGGCGAGCGCCTCGCGAATGAAGCGCACGAAGCGATAGGTGTCGGGCCCGAAGAACACGGAATGCTCATCGTCGGTCGGGAAGGCGGAATGCAGGAACAAGTGGTCGTCGATCGACGCCGCCCGCAGCTTGCTCTTCAGCAATCCATCCTTTGTCTCGACGGCCCCGGCCGCCTCGAGCGGATCGAGGATGTCGCGTGGCAGGAGCGACGCGGGGAAGGGGCGGTTCCAGCCGAACACGTCGCGCAGGCTCCGCGCCTCTCGCCGATTGTCCCGCTTCAGGATGCGGGCGTGGGTCGCCGGGGTGACTGCGGTGAACCGATAGGCGTGGGCGTGGAGCGCTCGCAGCAATCTCAGCAGGTGCGGGTCTGGAAGATCAGCGGTCATCTAGGATCCTGGAGGCATGGCGTCGGACGAGGCCAGTGCAGGCCAATCGCGCAGGATTGAGCATGGTTCCCGAACGATCGAAAGGCTGATTGTCCGCGCGTCTCAACTTCGCCCTTCCCGTGCCCGCCGCAACTCCTATGATCGGCGCAATGTCTGGAGAGAATGAGCACGAGGCACTCCTCGCATCGATCCACCTCAGCGCAATTGCGACGGTGGTGACGGATGCGCGGCAGGCCGACAACCCGATCTGCGGGGTCAACGCCGCGTTCGAAGCCCTGACCGGCTATTCGGCCGAGGAGGTGGTCGGACGCAATTGCCGCTTCCTGCGCGGCCACAACAGCGAGGACGGCGCTTCGGCCACGCTCAGGGAGGCGATCCGCGCGGCGCGCCCGGTGATGGTCGAGCTACTCAACTATCGCAAGAACGGCAGCCCTTTCCGCAACGCGGTGATGATCGCGCCGATCTTCGCCGCCGACGGCAGTGTGCGTTACTATATCGGTTCGCAGATGGAGGTTCCGGAACGGCAGGGCGCCGATGTCCGCTCGGTCCGCGCGCGTGAGCACCTCGCGCGCCTGACCAACCGGCAGCAGGAAGTGCTCCGGCTGATGGCCGGCGGCCTGCTCAACAAGCAGATCGCCTTCGAGCTCGGCATCTCCGAGAAGACCGTGAAGATGCATCGCGCTGCCTTGCTCTCCCAGCTCGGCGCGCGGTCTTCGGCCGATGCCGTCCGGCTGGCAGTCGAGGCCGAGATCTGAGCGGGAGCCAGGGCGATGCGGGTTTCGGTGTTCAGCACCAAGAGGTATGACCGGAATCATCTCCAGGTGGCGAATGCAGCCGCGGGCGCGCCCCATGAGCTCGTCTTCCTGGAGCCTCATCTCGGTGCGTCGACGGTCATGCTCGCCGCCGGAACGGAGGCGGTCTGCGCATTTGTCAACGATCTCGCCAACAGGACCGTTTTGACGGCGCTGAGGGATCTGGGGGTACGCGGCATCGTCCTGCGGTGTGCAGGTTACAACAATGTCGATCTCGTCGTCGCCGAGGCCCTCGGGCTGCCGGTCGGCCGCGTGCCGGCCTATTCGCCATACGCCGCGGCCGAGCATGCTGCGGCGCTCATTCTGTCGCTCAATCGCAAGATCCATCGCGCGTATGCGCGGGTGCGCGAGAGCAATTTCGAGCTCGATGGGCTGATCGGCTTCGATCTGCACGGGCGAACGGCGGGGGTCGTCGGGACGGGAAAGATCGGTTATCTTGGCCTCGACGTGTACGAAGAAGAAGGCGATCTGTTCTTCGATGATCTGTCCGGAGAGGTGCTTCAGGACGACGCCTTCGCCCGTCTGTTGACCTTTCCAAATGTGCTGATCACCGGCCATCAGGCGTTCTTCACGGAGGAGGCGCTGAAAGCGATCGCGGACACCACGATCGCCAATCTCAGCGCGCTCGAACGTACCGGGCTTCCGGTTCACCAGGTCCGCTCAGAGCAGGTTATCGCCCAGCTCTGAGCCGACTGGTGAGAACAAGCGCGGCGGGAAATGGAGTCGCCCTTGTTCTCAAAGGCCGAGGCCGCATACTATCGACCCTGTAGTCGACGCTCACACGAGGGCCCCGGGGCTTCGGATCAGCGCAGATGCGGGCCGCTGAGGAAGGTGAGCTGAAGCCAGCTGCGGACCTCGTCCATCGCATCGGGCGTGAGCTCGAGATAGGCGCGACGCGCGTCGCGTGGATCGAGGCGGCGGTTGATCAGACCGGTTTCCTCCATCTTCGTGAACCAGCGCAGCGCGGTCGTCGGCGGCACGCAGGCGGCAGCGCATGCGTCGGTGACGGTGATCGCCTTGCCTTCCACACGCGATGCGAACAGGTGCAGCATCGTGTCCCAAACCGGATCGGCGAACAATTGGGCCGGAAGGCTGGTCTCGCGCAGGCGGCGGGCACGAAGATAATGGCGCGCGATTTCGCCGAATTCGATGTCGCGCGGGTCCTCTGGCATGCCGCTGCCGTCGACCAGTCGGAGCTGTCCACGCGACCGCTCGCGCACGAGCCCGCCAAACGGGCCCGGGCGATCCGAGCGCCGCTGCATCGGCGGGATCTCGGCGATCGTTTCGGCCGCGGGAAGGAGCTTCTTCATCTTATTCTCCGGAAACATCACTTCAATGGGATAGGAGGAGTCGCTTGGCGGCTCTTCGATCGAGCTCTACGCCGAGCAGCAGGCTGATCAGGACGGGGATCGCCCAGACGCTTTCGAGCGCTCGGTAGATGGCAGGGGTGAAGGCGGGCGCCAGCATCGTGCTGAAATGGGTGACGACGGCGATCAGGTGAAAGCCGGTCATCCAGATCGGCCAGAACCGCCGGCTGGCGAGCATCAGGCCGTAAAATCCCGCGAGAAGCGCGGAGTCGACGGCGAACACCGCCAATTCCGTGCTTCCCCAGGCGCGGCCGAAGCGCGCCGCTGGGATCGTGACGATTGCTGCCGTTATGATCAGGAAGGCCGCCCACCGGCCGTCCTTTCCACCAAAGACGATCGCGTAACCGCAGCACAGGGCCGCGAGCATCCAGAACAGGAGCGGAATCAGCATAGCGAACCACGATCACAAGCCAGTTGGACGGGTCAAGCCCGGATGGGTTCCGCGCGCGGGGCACGGCGAGTCTCGGCAGGCGGGGTCGCCGTCGCCGTGGCCGGCCAGGTGTCCGGGCAGCCGAAGTTCTCGGGCGCGAAATTGCTCTGCGCCTTGATGGCGGCGAGGTGCCTGATCGTTGCGACCATCTCGCCCCGGCCCTTCACAACCGAATTAAGGCTCTCCGTCATCGATGCGAGCAGCTTCTGGCTCTGGCTTGCCGGAAGATCGGAGCTCGAGGTTGCCTCGATGATCGAGGCATACATCCGCACGCTGTTCAACAGGGCGTCGTCAACGGCAGCGACGGCATTCTTGGAATCGGCGGCCACGATGGCACCTGCACCCGGACGAAAGTTGAACATGGTCATCTCCTCATGCCGCGGCGGCGGCGTTTGGGTAGCTGGGGTTGGCTTCGACAATCCGGATCGGGCGAGGGCCAACTGCGCCTCCGCAGCTTCTACCCTGTCCGTCCAAGCTTCGGAGCCTGGCTCGACATCGGAGCAGGTTGGCTTGGTTCGCAAGTCAATCCTGTTCCGTTGCCCCCCTCATCGCTGGCCGGGTGGGGGCTCGGCAAGCAGCCGCGATGGTGATCCCAATTGTTGGGATATCGCGGAAAACTGCCAATTCTCCATTGGAGGAGGATATGGTCGCGCAAAATTCCGAGCGGGCGGTGACCGGAATGGTAGGAGGAATGGATCCCTCGCCGCGCGGTGATCGGACCTTGCATATGCACGCAGAGCCAGGCCGCGGATCTCACGGCCGGTCGATGCCACGCAGCGTTACGCATTGCGCGACGCCGGACAGGCGCAGCGCTAAGAGCGTGAACTCAGCTGAACGTCTTGAGGACGCCCGCCATGGCGAGTGCAAGGGCGATCATCGTCGCCGCCGCCACGATCGCGACCTGCAGCGCCTGGACGGTTTTCTGCGCCCAGCTGAGGTCGTTTACGCGACCGCCGATCGGCGGCAGGCCAAGCCACCGCGACCATGTGCCGGGACGTTCATCGGAAGTCTCGGCAGCGCTCGCCGTCAATTCCGAGGCCGAAAAGCCGCTGGCCGACGAGCCGGCTTCTTCCCAGGCGACGAGCGCACGCGCCGCCTCCCGCCGGTTGGCTGCTCCGAGGCGGGCGATCGACGCTTTCACATAGGTGTCGACCGTCTGCGGCGTGAGGCCGGTTTCCTTGGCGATCTCTTTCGATGACATGCCCTTCGCGACCAGCCGAAGGCAGTTTTTCTGCCCTTCCGACAACAGGAGCGTGGGATCATTCACCGCGAGAGTTCCGAACGTACGGGGGTTGTCGAATCGGCCTGGAGCAGGCGCTGGCCTTTCAAGTCGCGGAATCGGTCCGATCCCGTTCCAGGCGGCGGCGGTGCTCAGTGTGCACGTCCTGCAGCGATCGGCTTGCCGAGATGGGCCGCCTCGTAGCCCTGCAACATGTCGAAGCCCATCTGGAGGTGACAGGCAGGAACCGTCTCTCCGATGGCGTCGCACAAGTCGATGGCCAGCCGAAGATGCTCGAGAGCCTGGTCGACGATGGCCTGACGGTCAGGATTGGTCACTTGGTTCATACCCCCTTGTATATCGAGAGGCCGCCGCAGGCGAGCGCCTTTCGACAGCGCATCGCACACTGTCCCGCGCTTGCCCGATACAGCCGGACGGAGGCCCACCATGGTGGTGATCGAGCGTGCATGTCTCGGGATCTTCCCGGCTCGGCGCGCGCCGCTTCGACGTGCGCCTCACATGCGGTCAGGTCCGTTCAGTGTTGACTAAACGGAGTTGGTGCTTACGTTCCAGCAATGGCGGACAACCGAAACGCTGCGGCGGATCATTTCGTGGAATCCATGGGATTGCACTTCGAAGCGGACGGGATGCCCCGGATTGCCGGGCGCATCCTTGGCCTGTTCATTCTCGAAGGCGGGCCTCTGAGTTTCGCGGTTCTCGCCGAGCGGCTGAAGATCAGTCGTGCCAGCGTCAGTACCAACACACGGCTGCTCGCCGAAATGGGTGTGATCGAAAGGACGACCGTTTCGGGTGAACGTCAGGACTATTTCCGGATGGCGGATTCTCCTTATGTCTGCCTCCTCCACAAGATGGCGGACAGGGCTGACAAGGCAGCGCGGATGACGGATCAAGCGGTTGCCGGCCTCGTCGAAAGCGATCCGGACGTGCGCAGGCGGCTTGGCGCCTTTTCCGAATTCCAGCGTGCAATCGCTACCTCCGCAAAGCGGCTCGCCAACAGCATTCGCAACCCGGCAAAGCACTGAAATTGTTGGGCTCGGTCTTTGTTCAGCCTTGATCGAACAAACTGAACGATTATCTTCGATACGCTGTCAGGGTCATCTCTGGCGGCTCGCAGGTACTTAGAGCATGATCATCTTAGACTGAAGCATATCCGCTGTTTGCGAGGTAGTTTGCGCATTCGACGGGGTCGAAGCAGTCGAGGAGGGTTCCGATGCGCTTCCAGCAGGCTTCGACGGTGCGCTCCT
>NZ_PXYI01000008.1 GCF_003012735.1 Allosphingosinicella deserti
GGGCCAGGCCACGCCCGCAGCGGCTGCCGCGCCGGCCGCGGCACCGGCCGCGCCGGCCGCGGCACCGGCCGCGCCGCAAGCGGCCCACGCGGTTGCCCCGGCCGTGGTGCCGGACATTCCGCATGAATCGGTCAAGCTGTCGAACATCCGTAAGACGATCGCGCGGCGGCTCACCGAATCGAAGCAGAATGTCCCGCACATCTATCTCACCGTCGACGTTCAGCTCGACAAATTGCTCAAGCTCCGTTCCGAACTCAACGCCGGGCTCGAGGCCCGCGGCGTGAAGCTGTCGGTCAACGACATGCTGATCAAGGCGCTGGCGGCGGCACTGATGGAGGTGCCGAGTTGCAACGTCATGTACACCGGCACCGAACTCGTCACCTTCAAGCGTGCCGATATCTCGGTGGCGGTGTCCACCCCGACCGGCCTGATCACGCCGATCGTCGCGCAGGCCGACACCAAGTCGCTGTCGGCGATCGCGACCGAGATCAAAGAGCTGGCCGGCCGCGCCCGGGAGGGCAAGTTGAAGCCCGAGGAATATCAGGGCGGAACCGCCAGCCTCAGCAACATGGGCATGTACGGCATCAAGCAGTTCGAAGCCGTGATCAATCCGCCGCAGGGCATGATCATGGCGATCGGCGCCGGCGAGAAGCGCCCCTACGTGATCGACGACAGCCTGCAGATCGCGACCGTGATGAGCGCCACCGGCAGCTTCGACCACCGCGCGATCGACGGCGCCGACGGCGCCCAGCTGATGCAGGCATTCAAGCGCCTGGTCGAAAACCCGCTGGGCATGCTGGCGTGATCGATCATGGCCTGCTGCTTGCCGCCGTCACCGGCGGGCAGCCGCGGGGTACCAACTTGGTCGTCATCGCTAATGCAGGCCCGCCCTCCCCATTGCCGTTCTGGATCAGCTTGGCGATTGGCGCGGCGCTGGTCTTGACGGCGGCGGCACAGGCCCGTCGCAGCGATCGGGTGTCGGGACAGGATGGACCGACGCGCAGCCGGCGAATCCTGCTCACCGCCTGCGCCTGGGCGATCGTCGTCGCCTTGATGGCTGTGCCGGAGGCGCTGGCCGGATATATTGACGACTCGATCTTTATCGCCGCGCCGCTCCGCATCGCGGCCCTGCTCATGCTCGCCGTTTCGCTGTACGGCGGCCTCGATCTCCTGCTCGATTATTTTGCCCCGCAGCGGAGCCGTGCCTGGCGCCCCGTGGCGGTCCTGCTGTTTGCCGCGTTACCCCCGGCATTCAGCGCCGCGACCGGCCTGCACGATTGGGCCGAGCTGTTCGGCGACGCTGGGGGGCTGCGCCTGATCCTTGCAGGTGCCGCGGCGGGGCTGATCTGGTGGTCCTGTCTTCCTGCATCCCACCGCGGACTTACTCATGTCTTCGAATAGGCTGTCGTTCACCCGCCGCGTCCTGCACGTAGCGACGAAGCTGCGGCCGCCATCACGGATGGAGCGCTTTAATGGCTGACACTTACGATCTCATCGTCCTTGGTTCCGGGCCCGGCGGCTATGTCGCTGCGATCCGTGCGGCGCAGCTTGGGCTCAAGACGGCGATCGTCGAGCGGGAGAAATTGGGCGGCATCTGCCTCAACTGGGGCTGCATTCCGACCAAGGCGCTGCTGCGCACGTCGGAGATCAACCATTATCTGACCCACGCCTCCGCCTATGGCCTGTCGGCGGAGAAGGTCAGCTTCGATCTCGCCAAGATCGTCGACCGCAGCCGCAAGGTCGCCGGCCAGCTCAACGCCGGCGTCAAAGGGCTGATGAAGAAGAACAAGGTCACCGTCGTCGAAGGCGAGGGCGCCTTGAAGGGCAAGGGCATGCTGACCGTCACCAAGGACGGCAAAACCACCGAACTCAACGCCAAGCACATCATCGTCGCCACCGGTGCCCGGGCCCGCGACCTGCCGTTCGCCAAGGCGGACGGCAAGCGCGTCTGGACCTATCGTCACGCGATGGTGCCGGCCGAGATGCCGTCCAAGCTGCTGGTCATCGGATCGGGCGCGATCGGAGTCGAGTTCGCGAGTTTCTATTCCGACATGGGCGCCAAGGTGACGATCGTCGAGATGCTCGACCGCATCCTGCCGGTGGAGGACGAGGAGGTTTCGGCCTTCGTCCACAAGGCGCTGACCAAACAGGGAATGACCCTGCTCACCAGTTCCGGAGTCGACAAGCTCGACGTTAGCGCCACCGGTGTCAAGGCGACGTTGAAGGGCGGCGCAGTCGAGGAATTCTCCCACTGCATCGTCGCCATCGGCATTGTGCCCAACACCGAAAATATCGGCATCGAGGCGCTCGGCATCGAAACCAATCGCGGCCACATCGTCACCGACGGTTTCGGCCGCACCAACGTCGAGGGCATCTACGCGATCGGCGACGTCACCGGCCCGCCGTGGCTCGCCCACAAGGCGAGCCACGAAGGCGTCGTCTGCGTCGAGGCCATTGCCGGCAAGAACCCGCATCCGTTCGAGACCTGGAACATCCCGGGCTGCACCTATTCGCGGCCGCAGGTCGCTTCGGTCGGCTTCACCGAAGCCAAGGCCAAGGAAATCGGCCACGAGGTCAAGGTCGGCAAATTCCCGTTCATCGGCAACGGCAAGGCGATTGCGCTCGGCGAGGCGGAAGGCTTCGTCAAGACGGTGTTCGACGCAAAGACCGGCGAGCTGCTCGGCGCCCACATGGTCGGCGCCGAAGTCACCGAGCTGATCCAGGGCTATGTGGTGGCCCGCCAGCTCGAGACCACCGAGGAAGACCTGATGCACACCGTCTTCCCGCACCCGACCTTGTCCGAGATGATGCACGAGAGCGTGCTCGACGCCTACGGCCGCGCGCTCCATTATTGATGGCGCACCGCCGGCGCGTCACTGCGCCGGCGGAACCGCCTTTCACGGGTCGCGCACTCGGAGACCGCGAAGACGAACGCTTGAAGGCGGACGGGCGGCATGCTCTACCATCGGTCATGATACGACCGACGCTTTACGCCGCCGCCCTTTTCGCAACCACCGCCGTCCAGCCCCTTGCAGCCGCACCGCTGACCGAATCCTATACGGTCATCGTCGGCGGCCGGAACGTCGGCCATCTCGATGCCGCGACCGAAGGCGGCTCCACCCGAATCGACTGGGACATCAAGAATAACGGCCGCGGTCCGACCATCGCGGAGACGGTGCGCGTCGATGCCCGCGGGTTCCCCACTGCCTGGAAGGTCAGCGGCGCCACGACCTTCGGCGGCAAGGTCGACGAGAGCTTCGCGCTCAAGGGCAAGTCCGCGCGCTGGACCGACAGCACCGGCAGCGGCACGGGGGCGGTCGCCGAACCCAGCCTGTACGTTCCCCAGAATGCGAGCCCCTTCGCGCTCAGCATCTACGGCCGGGCGCTGCTCGCCGACGCCGATCTTGCGCTGCCGGCGCTTCCCGGCGGCACGCTGCGGCTCAGCAAAGGCGAGACGCTGACGCTGAACGGGGCCGGCGGCGCGGTCGAGGTCACCGCTTATGCGCTGAGCGGGATCAATCTCAATCCGGACTACTTCCTGCTCGACAAAGAAGGGCGGCTGTTCGCCGCGATCGGCGGCCGCGGCGTGACCGTGCGCAAGGGCTATGAGGGCGAGGATCAGCGGCTGCGTGACCTCGCCGAGCGGATGTCGGCGGCGCGCTACGCCGAGATCCAGAAATCGACTGCGCATGCGTACGGCGCGCCGATCCGCATCCGCAACGTGCGGCTGTTCGATCCGAAGACGCTCGCGCTCACCGAGCCGAGATCGGTACTCGTCTGGCGGGACAGCATCGCCGCGGTCGAGCCGCTCGACAGCCCGGCGACGCCGGGCGAGGTGACGATCGACGGTGCCGGCGGAACCCTGGTCGCCGGCATGACCGAGATGCACGGCCATGTCTCCGAAGACGATGCGGTGCTCAATCTCGCCGCCGGGATCACGACGATCCGCGACATGGGCAACGACAATGACGAGCTCGAAAGCATCATCCAGCGAATCGAAAGCGGCCAGTCCGCCGGGTCGCGTATCGTCGCGAGCGGCTTCATCGAGGGTCGCAGCCCGTTCAGCTCCAACAACGGCATCGTCGCCGAGAGCGAGGTCCAGGCGGTGGAGGCGGTGCGCTATTATGCGGCGCGCGGTTACTGGCAGATCAAGATCTACAACAGCATCGATCCGGCCTGGGTGCCGGCGATGGTCGCCGAAGCGCATCGTCTGGGCCTGCGCGTCTCCGGCCACGTCCCGGCCTTTTCGACCGCCGATGCAATGATGGAGGCCGGCTATGACGAGCTGACCCACATCAACCAGTTCGTGCTCGGCTGGTTGCTGCAGCCGGGCGAGGACACGCGCAACCTGCTCCGGCTGACCGCCCTTCGGCGGCTCAAGGGGCTCGATCTCGACAGCCCCAAGGTGCGCAAGACGATCGATCTGATCGTCTCCAGAAAGGTGGCGATCGATCCTACGCTGGTGATCCACGAAGCCTTCACCCAGACCCGCAACGGGCAGGTGCCGCCGGGCATGGCCGACTATCTCGATCACCTGCCGGTCGCCGAGCAGCGCAGCGCGAAGCAGGCCTGGGTCGATCTGTCGGCGCCGGGCGACGATCAGGCCTATCGTGCCGCGTTCGAGCAGATCGTCGCGACCCTGAAGATCCTGAACGACAAGGGCGTGCTGATCGTGCCGGGCACCGACATGGGCGGCGCCTTCACCTATCATCGGGAGCTCGAACTCTATCAGAAGATCGGCATGACGCCGGCGCAGATCCTGAAGCGCGCCACGTTCGACATGGCCGCCTATCTCGGCGAGGATCAGCGGCGCGGGTCAATCGAGAAAGGCAAGCTCGCCGATTTCTTCCTGATCGCCGGCGATCCGACCCGGGATCTGAAAGCGATCAAGTCGATCGCAATGGTGGTCAAGAACGGCACCGTCTATTTTCCCAGCGAGATCTACCAGCGTTTCGGCATCGTCCCGTTCGCACAGCCGCCGCGGGTCGTGCCTGCGAAGGCTGAGACTCGGGCAGCGACCACCGCGGACGCGGCGTCGTCATGAGCGTGCGCGGCGGCACCCGCAGCGAGCCGGCCGGCGGCTTGCCCCCGTTCGGCTCCGCGGAGATGCCGCCGGCGCCCCGCTCGTGGTGGCGGATCGTCGGGCCTGGCGTCGTCGCCGCCGGTGTCGGCCTCGCCTCGGGCGAGTTCATCCTCTACCCCTATATCGCAAGCCAGGTCGGCCTGGTCTTCATCTGGGCGGCGGCGGTCGGCCTGATTACCCAATATTTCATCAACATGGAGATCGAGCGCTATACGCTTGCGACCGGCGAGACCGTGCTCACCGGCTTCAGCCGGCTCGGGAGACATTGGGGGCTCGTCTTCGCGCTGCTCGCCATCCTCGCCAATCTCTGGCCGGGCTGGGCGACGGGCGCTGCGACGCTGCTGACCTTCCTCGTGGGCGGCGACGTGCGGCTGATCGCGATCGCATTGCTGGTCGCGATCGGGCTCATCCTCACCCTGTCCCCGGTCGTCTATCGGGCGCTCGAGCGCACCCAGATGCTCAAGGTCGCCTGCGTCGGCGGGCTGATCCTGGCCGCGATCCTGTTCGCAATCCCGGGCGATCTCTGGGCCAGGGCGCCGGCGCTTGCCGCCGACGTCCAGATCCCCGCGGCGCAGCTCGGCTGGCCGTTGCTGCTCGGCGCACTCGCTTATGCAGGCGCCGGCGGCGGCCAGAATCTCTGCCAGTCCAACTGGATCCGCGACAAGGGCTTCGGCATGGGCGTGCACGCGCCGAGGATCGTCAGCCCCCTGACCGGCGAGCCGGTCGCCGATGCCGGCACGGGCTGGCAGTTCGATCCGCATCCGGAGGCGATGCGCCGCTGGCGCGCCTGGTGGCGGTTCGCCAATATCGAACAGCTCGCCACCTTCGTTGCGATCAGCTTCGTCACCATCCTGTTCACCTCGCTGCTCGCCTACGCGACCCTGTCGGGACGGACGGACCTGCCGCGGGACATCGGCTTCCTGAAGATCGAGGCGGCGACCCTGTCGGCCCGTGTCGGCCCGTGGTTCGGCACGCTGTTCCTGGCCGTCGGCGCCTTCTCGCTGTTCGCCGCCGCGCTCGGCATCGTCGATTATACCGCCCGGCTCACCGCGGACGTGCTGCGGACGAGCTACACCAAGCGGAGCAGCGAAAGCCTGCTCTACGCCGGCATCGTCTGGACGATGGTGCTGGTCGGTATAGCGATCATCGGCAGCGGCCTCGATCAACCGCTGATCCTGCTGGTCATCGCCGGCTGCGTCGCCGCCTTCATGATGTTCGTCTATTCCGCCCTGCTGATCGTCCTCAACCGGCGGCTGCTGGCGCCGGAGATCCGACCGGCCACCTACCGGATCGGCGTCTTGGTCTGGGCGGTCGGGCTGTTCGGCATCCTCTCCGTGATCACGATCGTCGATCAGGCGAAGAGGCTGATCGGTTAACTCCTGGCTGCGCCGCGGCTCGACACCGGCCGATCGCCATCGCTACTGATCTCGCACACCATCTTCCGGAGCCGTCCGAATGCGCAAAGCCCTGACCACCGCCATCTTCCTCGCTGCCGCTGCGCCGGTCTCTGCCGAGACCGTCGTGGTCACCGCCGATCGCATGGTCGACGTCCTCGCGGGCAAGGTGGTCGAGGAGCCCGTGGTGGTGATCACCGACGGCCGCATCGCGTCCGTGGTGTCGCGGGGCGGCGGACGGCCGAACATACCGGAGGGCGCCAAGCGGATCGATTTGCCTGGCAAGACGATCCTGCCGGGTCTGATCGACATGCACGTCCACCTCGATTCCAATCCACGCTTCGGCGGTTATACCGGCCTGCAATTCACCGACATGTTCTGGGTCGCGCAGGGCGTGCAGAATGCGCAGGACATGCTCCGCGCCGGCTTCACCACTGTGCGCAATGTCGGCTCGGAACATTATTCCGACGTCGGCTACAAACAGGCGATCGACGAGGGGCTGATGGTCGGCCCGCGGATTGTCCCCGCCGCCCACGCGCTGTCGGCGACCGGCGGCCATTGCGATCAGACCTATTTGCCGCCGTCGTTCAAGGCAAAGGGACAGGCGGTGGGCGATGGTCCGCAGGAACTGCGTGCCCGCGTCCGGGAGCAGCGGAAATATGGTGCCGAGGTGATCAAGGTCTGCGCGACCGGCGGAGTGTTCTCGCGCAACACCGAGCCGGGGCAGCAGCAGCTCTCCGAGGACGAGCTCCGCGCCATCGCCGAAGAGGCGCATCAATGGGGCCTGAAGGTCGCCGCCCATGCCCATGGTGCCGCCGGCATCAAGGCGGCGATCCGCGCGGGCATCGACACGATCGAGCACGCCAGCCTGATCGATGCCGAAGGCATCCGCCTTGCCAGGGAGCGGGGCGCCTATCTGTCGATGGACATCTTCAACACCGAATATACCCAGGCCGAAGGTGCCAAGAACGGCGTGCTAGAAGACAATCTGCGCAAGGATCGCGAAGTTGCCCAGATCCAGCGCGACAATTTTCGCGCTGCGCACAAGGCCGGCGTCAAGATGGTGTTCGGCTCCGATGCCGGCGTGATGCCGCACGGCACCGCCGGTGGCCAGTTCCGCTGGATGGTGGAATATGGGATGACTCCGATGGAGGCGATCCAGGCCGCGACGCGGACTGCCGCGCAAGCGCTCGGCCGCGAGAAGGATCTCGGCGCGATCGCCGCGGGCCGCTACGGCGACATCATCGCTGTCGACGGTGATCCGACCGCCAACGTCCGCGCGCTCGAGCACGTCGACGTGGTCATCAAGGGCGGCGAGGTCGTCAAGCCCGCCGGATGACCCTTGATCGTCGGGCAGTGAAGGCCGACTTTGCCGCCGCGATCAACATGGACGCGGGCGATCTCGAAGACTGGCTCGAGAGCCCGCAAAGCCTGTCCGTCGGCCAGAAGAAGAACGGCGCAACGGAGAGCGTCGGCCATGCAGCCGGGCGCGGGATCGTCGCGATCCTGCGCACCCCGGATGCGGCGCTCGACGACCAGGATTACCGGCTGATGCGCAAGGCGGTGGGTTTCATCCGCCGCCACCGCGCCCAGGAGCCCGCCAACATGGTGACCTCGCGCTGGCGCTATTCGCTGATGAACTGGGGCCACGATCCGCTCAGATGAGGTTTGACCCGGCGAAATTGCCGCTTGAAGTTGACGCAGCGTCAAGCGCTACGGCGGGGCCATGGACGACCTTCTCGACATAGCCGAAGTGGTGCGCCGCACCGGGGTGAGTTCACGAACCTTGCGCTTCTACGAAGCCCGCGGGCTGCTTCAGCCGCTGCGGACGGCCTCCGGGCGGCGGGTCTACGGCCCGGCCGATCTCGATCGCCTGGCGCAAATCCTGGCGCTGAAGCGTGCCGGATTGACGCTCACCCAGATCCAGCGCCTCGACCGCGCGCGATTGCCCGATCTCGGACGGCTGATCGAGGCGCAACTGGACGCGATCTCGGTCCGCGTCGCCGAGCTCGGAGAGGCCAGGTCGCTGCTGCTCTCCGTCAAGTCCCGCATCGATCGCGGCGAGCCGATCGACGTTGCAACCTTCTGCTCGCTGATATCCCACGGAGATACGATCATGAAGGACGATGGCTGGAAAGAGGTGCTGGAGCGCCATTACACGCCGGAGGAGCTTGCGCATTGGGCAGCGAACCCGCCACTCGAAGGTTTCGATCAGGCCGCCTATTCGCGCCAGTGGGAGGCGCTCGGCGCACGGATCGAGGAGGCGCTGCCGCTCGATCCCGCAAGCGATCGGGCGCAGGCCTTCCTCGACGAATGGAATGCCCTGCTGGCGCCGTTCCGCGCGGTCGCGACCCCCGAGATGATGGCGGGTGCCAGCCGTTTCTGGGCCCAGGCCGAACAATATCGCGACGACGTGCGGATGCCCTTTTCGATCGAAGTCAGGGACTTGATCGCCGCCGCGCAGTGCGCCCGAAATGGATGACCGACACCGGCTCCTTGCCTTTTCGGTTCACGTGCCGATCTAGGAGCTCGTAACAAGGGAGCGACAGCGAATATGAAGGGTTATTGCGACAACATCGAAGAGGTCACGGTTGCGAACGAGGATTTCCGCCGGGTGCTCTACACCGGCAAGAATCTCCAGCTGGTGCTGATGACGCTGAAGCCTGGCGAGGAGATCGGCGAGGAGGTTCACGAGGACCGCGACCAGTTCTTTCGCGTCGAGGAAGGCGAGGGGACCGTCTACATTGACGGCGCGCCGAACAAGGTGCGGGACGATTTCGCGGTGATCGTGCCGGCCGGCGCGCGGCACAACGTCGTCAACGACGGCAGCGCGCCGCTTCGGCTCTACACGCTTTATGGCCCGCCCGAGCACAAGGACAAGGTCGTCCACAAGACCAAGGAACAGGCCGATCGCGACCACGAGAATGACGAGTGGACGGGCGAGACGACGGAGTGAAATGATCCGCCGCCGTGTGCCGGCTTCGGGCATTTTGCCGATACGCTAATCCAGGCTCAGGTTCTTCGATGAGCGACGCTGCGGACCTCACCTACGAACGGCTCAATCAGGTGCACGGCGTCGTTTCGAAGATCAGGCGCGACATCGTCTCGGTACGGCAACGTCTTTCATCGGTTGAGCGATATCAGGCCGTTCAATCGGGTGTTATCGCCCAGCAACGGTCCGAGCTCGGTGATATGCGCACCGACATTGCGCGCATCGAGCGGCGCCGCGATCCCTTGGGGTGTAAGCCGGAGCAACCGCGGAGCGCCAAATCCGATTCCTGCTCAAGGGCTTGCAAACATCGCCCGTTGACCCATCTGGGACTCGCGGTTATAGGCCGCCTCGCCCGGGGCCGGTGGTGGTTCTTTTCACAAGACCCAGATGCCGTGTCGAGACGGGCGCCAGAGCTTGAACATTGCTGATGCGACGCAAGGGCCAGGGGGCCGATCGGCCGCCCTGTTTTTTGCGCATTTTGCGCCTCAGTAAAGTAACTAAGGTGAAGGGCTTCATGCCAACGATCAATCAGCTGATCCGCAAGGGTCGCGAGCCGCAGAAGGCGAAATCCAAGGTTCCCGCGATGGAGCAGAATCCGCAGAAGCGCGGCGTTTGCACTCGCGTCTACACGACGACCCCGAAGAAGCCGAACTCGGCGCTGCGCAAGGTCGCCAAGGTTCGCCTGACGAACCAGCGCGAAGTGATCAGCTACATTCCCGGCGAGGGCCACAACCTTCAGGAGCACTCGGTGGTCCTGATCCGCGGCGGCCGCGTCCGCGACCTTCCGGGTGTCCGTTACCACGTCCTGCGCGGCGTGCTCGACACCCAGGGCGTCAAGGACCGTCGCCAGTCCCGTTCGAAGTACGGCGCCAAGCGTCCGAAGTAAGCCATACGGCTGAAGTCAAGAAGGGTTTAAGAAATGTCCCGTCGTCGTCGCCCAGAGAAGCGCGAAATCCTGCCCGATCCGAAGTTCGGAGACGTGGTGCTGTCCAAGTTCATGAACTCCGTCATGCTCGACGGCAAGAAGTCGGTGGCCGAAGGCATCGTCTATGGCGCGCTCGACACCGTCGAGACCCGCGCCAAGCGCGATCCGATCGGCGTGTTTCATGACGCGCTCAACAACGTCAAGCCGGGCATCGAAGTCCGCAGCCGCCGCGTCGGCGGTGCGACCTATCAGGTGCCGGTCGAAGTCCGCACCGAGCGTGCCCAGGCACTTGCCATCCGCTGGCTGATCTCCTCGGCGCGTGCCCGCAGCGAGAACACGATGGCGGCCCGCCTGTCGGGCGAACTGCTCGATGCCGCCAACAATCGCGGCAATGCGGTCAAGAAGCGCGAGGACACGCATCGGATGGCCGAAGCCAACCGCGCCTTCTCGCATTATCGCTGGTAATCCCTATATCGTTGGAAGCGGAGCCCAGGCGCTCCCTTCCGACATTGGAGTTTAAGATCATGGCCCGCAGCCATCCGCTCGACCGCTATCGCAACATCGGCATCATGGCCCACATCGATGCCGGTAAGACGACGACGACCGAGCGCATCCTCTATTACACCGGCAAGTCCTACAAGATCGGCGAAGTCCATGAGGGCACCGCCACCATGGACTGGATGGAGCAGGAGCAGGAGCGCGGGATCACGATCACGTCGGCCGCGACGACCTGTTTCTGGAACGATCACCGCATCAACATCATCGACACGCCCGGGCACGTCGACTTCACCATCGAAGTCGAGCGTTCGTTGCGCGTGCTCGACGGCGCGGTGGCTTGCTTCGACGGCGTTGCCGGCGTCGAGCCGCAATCCGAGACCGTTTGGCGCCAGGCCGAGAAGTACAAGGTCCCGCGGATGTGCTTCGTCAACAAGCTCGACCGCACCGGCGCGAGCTTCGAGCGCTGCGTCGACATGATCAAGGATCGCCTTGGCGCGCGCCCGGCCGTCCTGTATCTCCCGATCGGCATCGAGGGCAGCTTCAAGGGTCTCGTCGACCTGGTCGAGAATCGCGCCATCGTCTGGCTCGAGGAGTCGCTCGGCGCGAAGTTCGAATATCAGGACATTCCGGCCGACCTGGCGGATGCGGCCGCAACCGCACGCGCCGACCTCATCGAGATCGCGGTCGAGCAGGACGATGCCATCATGGAATCGTACCTTGAAGGCAACGAGCCCGACGCCGCGACGCTGAAGGCCCTTATCCGCAAGGGCACGCTCAACTTCTCGTTCGTCCCGGTCCTCTGCGGCTCGGCGTTCAAGAACAAGGGCGTCCAGCCCCTGCTCGACGCGGTCGTCGACTATCTGCCGTCGCCGCTCGACATTCCGCCGGTTGAAGGCATCAACCCGGACAATGACGCGACCGACACCCGTGCGGCCGCCGACGATGCGCCGTTCTCTGCACTCGCCTTCAAGATCATGAACGATCCGTTCGTCGGCTCGCTCACCTTCGCCCGCATCTACTCGGGCAAGCTCGAGAAGAGCACCGTGCTCAACTCGGTGAAGGACAAGAAGGAAAAGATCGGCCGCATGCTGCTGATGCATGCGAACAGCCGCGAGGACATCGATGTGGCCTATGCCGGCGACATCGTTGCACTCGCCGGCCTCAAGGAGACCACCACCGGAGACACGCTCTGCGCTTCCAACGCGCCGATCATCCTCGAGCGGATGGAATTTCCGGAGCCGGTCATCGAGCTGTCGGTGGAGCCGAAGACCAAGGCCGACCAGGAGAAGATGGGCATCGCGCTCAACCGCCTGGCTGCCGAGGATCCGTCGTTCCGAGTGTCGACCGATCACGAATCGGGTCAGACGATCATCAAGGGGATGGGCGAGCTCCACCTCGAGATCCTCGTCGATCGCATGAAGCGCGAGTTCAAGGTGGACGCCAATGTCGGTGCGCCGCAGGTCGCCTATCGCGAATATCTCGCGAAGCCGGTCGAGCTCACCTACACCCACAAGAAGCAGTCGGGCGGCTCCGGCCAGTTCGGTGAAGTGAAGGTGAAGGTCTCGCCTGGCGAGCGTGGCTCGGGCTTCCAGTTCCTCGACGAGATCAAGGGCGGCAATATCCCGCGCGAATATATCCCGTCGGTGGAGAAGGGCATGCGTGAGACCGCCGAGAGCGGCTCGCTGATCGGCTTCCCGATCATCGATCTCACCGTGCAGCTCCTGGACGGCAAGTATCACGACGTCGACTCGTCGGCGCTGGCATTTGAAATCACCGGTCGCGGTGCAATGCGCGAAGCGGCTCAGAAGGCCGGCATCAAGCTGCTCGAGCCGGTGATGAAGGTGGAAGTCGTCACTCCCGAGGATTATCTCGGCGACGTGATCGGCGACATCAACAGCCGTCGTGGTCAGATCCAGGGCACCGACACCCGGGGCAACGCCCAGGCGGTCGAAGCGCTGGTGCCGCTTGCGAATATGTTCGGCTACGTTAATGAGCTGCGGTCCTTCACCCAGGGCCGGGCGCAGTACACGATGCAGTTCTCGCATTACGACGAAGTCCCGGCGAACGTCGCGGAAGAGGTCAAGGCGAAGCTCGCTTGAGCTGCCTGAACGGTTGAAATTGGATAGAAACGAGGATTAGGCAAAATGGCGAAAGCTAAGTTCGAGCGGACGAAACCGCACTGCAACATCGGCACCATCGGTCACGTCGACCACGGCAAGACCTCGCTGACCGCGGCGATCACCAAGGTCCTCGCCGAAACCGGCGGCGCGACGTTCACCAGCTACGACAACATCGACAAGGCGCCGGAAGAGCGTGAGCGCGGCATCACCATCTCGACCGCGCACGTCGAGTACGAGACGGAAGCGCGCCACTATGCGCACGTCGATTGCCCGGGCCACGCCGATTATGTGAAGAACATGATCACCGGCGCCGCGCAGATGGACGGCGGCATCCTGGTGGTGTCGGCTGCCGACGGCCCGATGCCGCAGACTCGCGAGCACATCCTGCTCGCCCGTCAGGTCGGCGTTCCGGCGCTCGTCGTGTTCATGAACAAGGTCGATCAGGTCGACGACGAGGAGCTTCTCGAGCTCGTCGAGCTCGAGATCCGCGAGCTGCTGTCGTCCTACGACTTCCCGGGCGACGACATTCCGATCGTCAAGGGTTCGGCGCTTGCCGCTCTCGAGGATTCGGACCGCAAGATCGGCCACGACGCCATCCTGGAGCTGATGAAGGCTGTCGACAGCTACATTCCGCAGCCGGAGCGTCCGCTCGACCGTCCGTTCCTGATGCCGATCGAGGACGTGTTCTCGATCTCGGGTCGCGGCACCGTCGTCACCGGCCGCGTCGAGACCGGCATCGTCAAGGTTGGCGAGGAAGTCGAGATCGTCGGCATCAAGGACACCCGCAAGACCGTCGTCACCGGCGTCGAAATGTTCCGCAAGCTGCTCGATCAGGGCCAGGCCGGCGACAACATCGGTGCGCTGATCCGCGGCGTCGGTCGTGAGGAAGTCGAGCGCGGCCAGGTTCTCTGCAAGCCGGGCTCGATCCGTCCGCACACCGACTTCCAGGCGGAAGTCTATGTCCTCTCGAAGGACGAAGGCGGCCGTCACACGCCGTTCTTCGCCAACTACCGTCCGCAATTCTACTTCCGCACGACCGACGTGACGGGCGAAGTGGTTCTGCCGGAAGGCACCGAGATGGTGATGCCGGGCGACAACGTGCAGATCGGCGTGAAGCTCATTGCTCCGATCGCGATGGATCAGGGCCTGCGCTTCGCGATCCGCGAAGGCGGCCGGACCGTCGGCGCAGGGGTTGTCGCCGAGATCACGAAGTAATATAGGGCTGCAGCCGCCCGGATCTCCGTGATTCGGGCGGCTCGCCTCGAAGAAAAGTTTGGCCGCACCGGGGCCGTGAGGCTCCGGTGAAGCCGTGTTTTGAATGCCCCCGCATGGGGGCTGGCTCTTTCGCATCGGTATGGACATGGAAACGCAGAACATCCGCATTCGCCTGAAGGCGTTCGATCATCGTGTGCTCGATCAGGCCACCGGCGACATTGCCGATACGGCTCGTCGCACCGGCGCTCTCATCCGCGGCCCCATTCCTCTCCCGACGCGCATCGAAAAGTTCACCGTCAACCGCTCGCCCCACGTCGACAAGAAGTCGCGCGAGCAGTTCGAGGTGCGCACCTACAAGCGGCTGCTCGATATCGTCCAGCCGACTCCGCAGACCGTCGACGCGCTTATGAAGCTCGACCTCGCGGCAGGTGTTGATGTCGAGATCAAGTTGGCCTAAAGGGCTGACGCGGTGTCGAGAATCGGCGCCACGGGATTTGCGCTGCGCGGCCTCGGGGCAGGCGCGGCAGGGGCTTTCTGAAGAGGCCCGCACAAAGTAAGAACTTTGTGGGAATTGGGATACCGCACGGCTTGCCGTGGTCTGCGTCCCCCGCATCTCCGTTTCGGCGGGGAATGGCCCAAGCGGGGCACGCATTTTTTATGGGCTGGCACGCCCGCGGGAACGCTCCGTTTCCGCGGGCCTCTGTATAAGGAGTGTGGATCATGCGCACTGGCGTGATCGCTAAGAAAATGGGTATGACCCGACTGTTCCAGGAAGACGGCCGCCACGTGCCGGTTACCGTCCTGGCGCTCGACAATCTTCAGGTGGTTGCTCGCAAGGAAGCCGACAACGACGGTTACGTCGCGGTCCAGCTCGGCGCCGGCACTGCCAAGGCCAAGAACCTGTCCAAGCCGGAGCGCGGCCATTTCGGCAAGGCCGAAGTGGAGCCGAAGGCCCGTCTCGCGGAATTCCGCGTTGCCGAGGATGCGCTGCTCGACGTGGGCGCGGAGATCTCCGCCGACCATTTCGCCATCGGCCAGCTGGTCGACATCCAGGGCGTCACGCAGGGCAAGGGCTTCGCGGGCGGCATGAAGCGTTGGGGCTTCGGTGGTTTGCGGGCGACTCACGGCGTCTCGGTCTCTCACCGTTCGCTCGGTTCGACCGGTCAGCGTCAGGATCCGGGTCGCGTCTTCAAGAACAAGAAGATGGCCGGCCACATGGGCGCGAAGAACCGCACCCAGCAGAACCTCGAAGTGGTCCGCACCGACGTCGAGCGCGGTCTGATCTTCGTCAAGGGCTCAGTGCCCGGCCACAAGGGTGGCTGGCTGCTGGTCAAGGACGCCGTCAAGGTCACCCGTCACGCCGACGCTCCTTATCCGGCCGGCGTTCGCCAGGCCGCCGTCACCACCGAGGCTCCCGCTCCGGCGGCAGCCACCGAAGGCCAGGAAGGCTAAGCCATGAAGGTCACAGTTCAGACCCTCGATGCCCAGGGCAGCGGCGAAATCGAGCTCAACGATGCCGTGTTCGGCGTCGAGCCGCGCGCCGACATCCTGCACCGCGTCGTCACCTGGCAGCTCGAGAAGCGTCGCGGCACCGCCCGCGGTGCTCGCGAGCGCTCCGATGTCGCCCGCACCGGCAAGAAGTTCGGCCGCCAGAAGGGCGGCGGTACCGCCCGTCACGGCGATCGTCGCGCACCGATCTTCGTCGGCGGCGGCAAGGCCCACGGTCCCCGCGTTCGTGACTTCAATCCGTCGCTGAACAAGAAGGTCCGCGCGCTCGGCCTCAAGATGGCGCTCAGCACCAAAGCCGCTGCCGGCCAGCTGATCGTCCTCGACAGCCTGGACGTCTCGGAAGCCAAGACCAAGGCGGTCCGCGAGCAGCTCGGCAAGCTGGGCCTCGGCAAGACCGCTCTCGTCATCGACGGCGATGCGCTGAACATCGGCTTCGCCCAGGCGTCGTCGAACCTGCGCCAGATCGATCTTCTCCCGGCGGTCGGTGCCAACGTGTACGACATTCTGAAGCATGAGACTCTGGTGCTGACCCGCGCCGCTGTCGAGAAGCTGGAGGCCCGTTTCAATGGCTAAGGCAAAGAACGGCCAGGTCGACATCAACCATTATGATGTCGTCCTCGCGCCCCACATCACCGAGAAGTCGACCCTGCTCAGCGAGCAGAATGCGGTCGTCTTCAAGGTCGCCCAGAGCGCGACCAAGCCGCAGATCAAGGCGGCGGTCGAGGCTCTGTTCAACCGCAAGGTGGCGAGCGTCAACACGCTGACGCAGAAGGGCAAGACCAAGCGCTGGAAGGGTCGTCCCTACACGCGCTCGGATGTTAAGAAGGCAGTGGTGACCCTCGTCGAAGGCCAGGAGCCGATCGACGTCACCACGAATATCTGAGGGCGCGCGAGCAATGGCACTCAAGACCTATAATCCGACGACCCCCTCGCAGCGTGGCCTGATCCTCGTCGACAAGTCGGCGCTTTGGAAGGGCAAGCCGATCAAGGCGCTTACCGAAGGCAAGCGCAAGACCGGTGGACGCAACAACAAGGGCCATGTGACCTCGCGCGGTATCGCCGGCGGCCACAAGCAGCGTTACCGCTACATCGATTTCAAGCGCCGCAAGTGGGACGTTCCCGCGACCGTCGAGCGCCTGGAATATGATCCCAACCGCACCGCGTTCATCGCGCTGGTGAAGTATGAGGACGGCGAGCAGGCCTACATCATCGCTCCGCAGCGTCTGGCACCGGGCGACGTCGTCGTCGCCGGCCGCCGCACCGATGTGAAGCCGGGCAATGCGATGGAACTGGGCTCGATCCCGGTCGGCACCATCGTCCACAATGTGGAGATGAAGCCGGGCAAGGGCGCTCAGATCGCCCGCTCCGCCGGCACCTATGTCCAGGTTGTCGGTCGTGACCGCGGCATGGTCATCGTCAGGCTCAATTCAGGCGAGCAGCGTTATATCCACGCGAACTGCATGGCGACGATCGGTGCGGTGTCGAACCCCGACAACCAGAACCAGAACTTCGGCAAGGCCGGTCGCACCCGCTGGATGGGCCGTCGACCGCTGACCCGCGGTGTCGCCAAGAACCCGGTCGACCACCCGCACGGCGGTGGTGAAGGCCGGACCTCGGGCGGCCGTCACCCGGTTACCCCGTGGGGCAAGCCGACCAAGGGTGCCCGCACCCGCAACAACAAGGCGACGGACAAGATGATCATCCGTTCGCGCCATGCTAAGAAGAAGAGGTAACAATGGCCCGCTCCGTCTGGAAAGGTCCGTTCGTCGAGCTTTCTCTGCTCAAGAAGGCAGAGGCCGCGCAGGACGCCAACAGCCGTGCGCCGATCAAGACCTGGTCGCGCCGTTCGACGATCCTCCCGCAGTTCGTCGGCCTCACCTTCAACGTCTACAACGGCAAGAAATTCATTCCCGTCTCGGTGAATGAAGAGATGGTCGGGATGAAGCTCGGCGAGTTCGCTCCGACCCGCTACTTCCCGGGCCACGCGGCCGACAAGAAGGGCAAGAGGTAAGCCATGGGCAAGCAGGCATCCCCCCGCAAGGTCGCGGACAACGAGGCGCTCGCGGTCGGCACGACCATCCGCGGCTCCGCGCAGAAGCTGAACCTGGTTGCGGCGCTGATCCGCGGTCGCAAGGCCGAAGACGCGCTCAACATCCTGTCCTTCTCGCCCAAGGCGATGGCGGTCGAGGTTCGCAAGGTGCTCGCGTCGGCGATCGCCAATGCCGAGAACAACCACAATCTCGACGTCGATGCCCTCGTCGTCGCCGAGGCTTCGGTCGGCAAGAGCATCTCGATGAAGCGCTTCACGCCGCGTGCGCGCGGCCGTTCGAGCCGGATCATCAAACCGTTCAGCCGCGTGCGCATCGTCGTCCGCGAGCAGCAGGAAGCGTAAACCATGGGTCAGAAAACCTCTCCGATCGGGCTTCGTCTTCAGATCAACCGGACCTGGGACAGCCGCTGGTACGCCGAGGGCGCCGACTATAGCCGGCTGCTTGTCGAGGATCTGAAGATCCGCAAGTTCATCATGAAGACGCTGCCGCAGGCGGCGATCTCCAAGGTTGTGATCGAACGTCCCGCCAAGCTCTGCCGCGTGTCCATCTATGCCGCACGCCCGGGCGTGATCATCGGCAAGAAGGGCGCCGACATCGAGAAGCTGCGCAAGCAGCTCGGTGCGATGACCAAGAGCGACGTCAGCCTGAACATCGTCGAGATCCGCAAGCCGGAGATCGATTCCAAGCTCGTCGCACAGGGCGTCGCCGATCAGCTCGAGCGCCGCATCGCCTTCCGTCGTGCGATGAAGCGCGCGGTGCAGTCCGCCCTCCGCCTCGGCGCCGAAGGCATCCGCATCACCTGCTCGGGCCGTCTCGGCGGCGCCGAGATCGCGCGGACCGAATGGTATCGCGAGGGCCGCGTGCCGCTGCACACGCTGCGCGCCAACGTCGACTATGCGGAAGCGACCGCCCACACGGCCTATGGCGTGTGCGGCATCAAGGTCTGGATCTTCAAGGGTGAGATCCTCGGCCATGATCCCATGGCCCAGGACCGGCTGATGATGGAGGCTCAAACCTCCGGCGTCCGCCCGGCCCGCTGAGTTTAGGAACGAGCAATGCTGCAACCGAAACGCACCAAGTTCCGCAAGGCCTTCAAGGGCCGCATCCATGGCGATGCCAAGGGCGGAACCGCGCTGAACTTCGGCGCCTACGGCCTCAAGGCCATGGAGCCGGAGCGGATCACCGCGCGTCAGATCGAAGCGGCCCGCCGCGCGATCACGCGTCACATCAAGCGTCAGGGTCGCCTCTGGATCCGCATCTTCCCGGATGTGCCGGTGTCGTCCAAGCCTGCCGAAGTCCGCATGGGCTCCGGTAAGGGCAGCCCGGAATTCTGGGTCGCCCGCGTCAAGCCCGGCCGTATCCTGTTCGAGCTCGACGGCGTCCCCGGTCCGCTTGCCAAGGTCGCTTTCGAGCGGGCCATGGAGAAACTGCCGATCAAGACCAAGGTCGTCGCCCGCCTTGGCGAATCCCTGGTTGAGGAAGCCTGATCATGGCCGACGAACTGAAGACCCGTACCGACGACCAGCTCAACGAGCAGATGGGCGAGCTGAAGCGCGAGCAGTTCAACCTGCGCTTCCAGGCTGCCACCAACCAGCTCGAGAAGCCGTCGCGGATCCGTGAAGTGCGCCGCACCATTGCGCGCATCAAAACGCTGCAGAGCGAGCGCAGCCGCGCCGCTCAGACCAAGGCCTAAGGAGTAGATAGAATGCCGAAGCGCGTTCTCACCGGCAGGATCGTGTCGGACAAGACCGACAAGACCGTGGTGGTCCTGGTCGAGCGGCGGGTGAAGCACCCGCTCTACGGCAAGATCATCAAGCTGTCGAAGAAGTACCATGCCCATGACGAAGCCAACGAGTTTCGCGAGGGCGAGACCGTCCGCATCGAAGAGACGCGGCCGATTTCGAAGCTGAAGACCTGGCGCGTCATGGATCGCGTGGATACCCACGCGACGCCGCAGAAGGCCGATATCGCCTGAGGCTTCGGCCTCACGTTGAAACTGATCGCCGGACTCGTTCCGGTTGAAGTGAAAGAAGGAATGGATCGATGATCCAGATGCAGTCGAACCTCGACGTCGCCGACAACTCTGGCGCCAAGCGCGTCCAGTGTATCAAGGTGCTCGGGGGCTCGAAGCGCCGCTTCGCCGGCGTAGGCGACGTCATCGTCGTCTCGGTGAAGGAAGCCGCCCCCCGTGGCCGCGTGAAGAAGGGCGACGTCCACAAGGCCGTCATCGTCCGCACCGCCAAGGACATCCACCGTGCCGACGGATCGACCATCCGGTTCGATTCCAACGCCGCTGTGCTCGTCAACAACAACCAGGAGCCGATCGGGACCCGTATCTTCGGCCCGGTGGTTCGTGAGCTGCGCGCGAAGAAGCACATGAAGATCATCAGCCTGGCGCCGGAGGTCCTGTAACATCATGGCTGCTGCAAAGATCAAGAAGGGCGACCGCGTCGTCATCCTGTCCGGCAAGGACAAGGGCAAGACCGGCGAAGTAACGAAGGCGATGCCGAAGGACGGCAAGGTCGTCGTTTCGGGCGTCAACATCATCACGCGTCACCGCAAGCCGAGCCAGACCAACCCGCAGGGTGGCCTGGAGCGCACCGAGGCGCCGCTTCACGTTTCCAAGGTTGCGATCGAGGACCCGAAGGACGGCAAGCCCAGCCGGGTCCGTTTCGAGATCCGTGACGGCAAGAAGGTCCGCGTTGCCGCGCGGTCCGGGGAGTTGATCAATGGCTGATGCCAAGTACACCGCGCGCCTTCGGCGCGACTATGACGAGCGCATCGTTGCGGCGATGACCGAGAAGTTCGGGTACAAGAACCGTCTCGAAGTCCCGAAGCTCGACAAGATCGTCTTGAACATGGGCGTCGGCGAGGCCACCCAGGACAAGAAGAAGGTCGAGACCGCGGCTGCCGAGATGCAGCTCATCGCCGGTCAGAAGCCGGTCGTCACCAAGGCGAAGAAGTCGATCGCACAGTTCAAGCTGCGTGAAGGCATGCCGATCGGCGTGAAGGTTACCCTTCGCCGCGAGCGCATGTACGAGTTCCTCGACCGTCTGATCACGATCGCCCTGCCGCGCGTCCGCGATTTCCGCGGGCTCAACGCGAAGTCGTTCGACGGCCGCGGCAATTATGCGATGGGTCTCAAGGAACAGCTGGTGTTCCCCGAGATCAACTATGACCGCATCGAGAAGGTGCGCGGCATGGACATCATCGTCACCACCACCGCGAAGACGGATGACGAGGCGCGCGAGCTGCTGCGCCTGTTCAATTTTCCGTTCCCCCGCACCGAAGAAGATCAGCAGCAGGCGGCCTGAGGCCCCTGATGCCTGAAGCAAGAAAGGCGAGAACTTAAGTCATGGCGAAACTGAGTTCCATCAACAAGAACGAGCGTCGCAAGAAGCTGGTGAAGAAATATGCCGGCCAGTATGCGAAGCTGAAGGCAATTGCGGACGATGAGTCCCTCGATGAGACCGAGCGTCTGATCGCGCGTCTGAAGATGGCAGAGATCCCGCGCAACGCGAACCCCACCCGCGTGCGCAACCGTTGCCAGATCACCGGCCGTCCGCGTGCCAATTATCGCAAATTCGGACTTTCGCGAATCATGATCCGGGAACTGGGCAACAAGGGCCTCATCCCCGGTCTCACGAAGTCGAGCTGGTAAGGTATAGATCATGCCATTGACCGATCCCCTGGGTGATATGCTCACCCGCATCCGCAACGGCCAGCAGGCCCGCAAGGACAGCGTGGTTTCGCCCGCGTCCAAGCTGCGCGCGCGCGTCCTCGACGTGCTCCAGCGCGAGGGCTATATCCGCGGCTACACGGAAGAAGCGCTTGGTCGCCACGCCGGCCTGCGCATCGAGCTCAAATATTTCGAAGGCCGCCCTGCCATCCAGCACGTGGCGCGCGTCTCGAAGCCGGGTCGCCGGGTTTACTCCGGCAGCCAGGATCTGCCGCGCGTCCGCAACGGCCTCGGCATTACCATCGTCTCGACGCCCCGCGGCGTTCTCTCGGATTCCGAGGCCCGCGAACAGAATGTCGGCGGCGAAGTGCTCGCGGAGGTGTTCTGATGTCTCGTATCGGTAAGCGTCCGATTGAGATGCCGGCGGGTGTCACCGCCAGCACCGAAGGCCGCACCCTTGCGGTCAAGGGCCCGAAGGGCACGCTGCAGCTGCAGATGCTCGAGGACATCAGCTACGAGATCGCCGATGGGTCGATTTCGGTGCAGCCCGCCAACGATACCAAGCGCGCCCGCTCCTTCTGGGGCATGCAGCGTTCGATGGTGCAGAACCTCGTGACCGGCGTTACCGAGGGCTTCACCAAGACGCTCGAGATCACCGGCGTCGGCTACCGCGCGGCGATGCAGGGCAAGAACCTGCGTCTGCAGCTCGGCTACAGCCACGACGTCAACATCGAGGTTCCGGCCGACCTGACCGTCGCGACCCCGGATCCGACGACGGTCGTGATCACCGGCAATGATCGGCAGCGTGTCGGTCAGTTGGCGGCCGAGATCCGTCGCTGGCGCAAGCCCGAGCCCTACAAGGGCAAGGGCATCAAGTATCGCGGCGAGTATATCTTCCGCAAAGAAGGCAAGAAGAAGTAAGCCATGGCGAAACTCTCTCTCTTCGAACGGCGCCGTCAGCGCGTCCGTACTTCGCTTCGGAAGCGCGCCGGCGAACGCCCGCGGCTTTCGATCCACCGCTCCGGGCGTCACATCTACGCCCAGGTCATCAACGACGTCGAAGGCCGCACCGTCGCGTCCGCTTCGACCCTGGAAAAGGACGTGCGCGGTACCACCGGCGCGACCACCGGCAGCGCCCAGGACGTGGGCCGTCGGATCGCCGAGCGCGCGAAGGCCGCCGGCGTGACCCAGGTCGTCTTCGACCGTGGTGGTTTCCTTTTCCACGGCCGCGTCAAGGCGCTGGCGGATGCCGCCCGCGAAGGCGGATTGGAGTTCTAAATGGCTGACGAAAACAACCAGGTCACCGAGACCTCGGAGCAGAGCACCACGCAGCCGGCCGAGAACGCTCCTGCGGACGGCGGTCAGCGCCGCGAGCGCGGTGCGCGTGGCGGCCGTGGCGGCCGTGACGGCGGCAATCGCGACAATCGCGGCGGCCGTGGCCGTCGCGACGATCGCCGCGGCAACCGCGACGAGGATCAGGGCGAAGAGCTGATCGAGAAGCTGGTCCACATCAACCGCGTCTCGAAAACCGTCAAGGGCGGTAAGCGCTTCGGCTTTGCCGCGCTCGTCGTCGTCGGCGACGGCAAGGGCCGCGTCGGCTTCGGTCACGGCAAGGCCCGCGAAGTGCCGGAGGCGATCTCCAAGGCGACCGCCGCCGCCAAGAAGGCGATGGTTCGTGTTCCGCTCCGCGAGGGCCGGACTCTGCACCATGACGGAATGGGCCATTTCGGCGCCGGCCGCGTCTATGTCCGCTCGGCTCCGCAGGGTACCGGCATCATCGCCGGCGGTCCGATGCGTGCGGTGTTCGAGAGCCTCGGCGTTGCCGACGTGGTCACCAAGTCGGTCGGCACGTCCAACCCGTACAACATGATCCGGGCGACCTTCGAGGCGCTCACCGAACAGACCAGCCCGAAGTCGGTTGCTCAGCGTCGCGGCAAGAAGATTGCCGATCTGCTGCGCCGCGGCGGCTCGGCGGATGCGGACGCCCAGGCCGACGCACAGCTGGTCACGGAGTAAGACAGATGGCCACAGTCAAGATCACCCAGACCGGATCTCCGATCCGTCGCAGCCCCGACCAGCGCCAGACGCTGATCGGCCTGGGCCTCAACAAGCGTCACAAGACGGTCGAGCTGCAGGACACCCCCGAGGTGCGCGGCATGATCCGGAAGGTGCAGCATATGGTGACGGTCGCGGATTAATCCGCGATTGCCTCTTTACTCCCTCTCTCCTTTAGGGGAGAGGGCCGGGGAGAGGGGGAGTCGGGCCACGCGCCGGACTCCCCCTCTCCTCGCCGCCGTTTCGGCGGCATCTCCTCTCTCCTGAAGGGGAGAGGCTTTTAACGCTTCCGGCTCCGCCCGGGGGTAGCGCGACAAAAGCGAAAGCGAGTGCAGAACATGAAACTCAACGAAATCCGCGACAACCAGGGTGCCCGCAAATCCCGCGTCCGCGTCGGCCGCGGCATCGGCTCGGGCCTCGGCAAGACCGCCGGCCGTGGTCAGAAGGGCGCCAAGTCGCGCTCGGGCGTCTCGATCGCCGGCTTTGAAGGCGGCCAGATGCCGCTCCACATGCGGTTGCCGAAGCGCGGCTTCAACAACATCTTCGCCAAGGATTATGCCGAGGTGAATCTCGGCGCGATCCAGAAGGCACTCGACAGCGGCAAGCTGTCTACCGACGGAACGCTCGATCATGCGGCTCTGAAGGCTGCCGGCCTCGCCCGTGGCGGCAAGGACGGCGTCCGCCTGCTCGGCAAGGGCACCTTCTCCGCCAAGCTCGCTTTCCGCGTCGCCGGCGCGTCCGCCGGTGCCCGCCAGGCGGTCGAAGCCGCCGGTGGCTCGGTCGAAGTGATCGAGGTCGTGTCTGCGGCCGAGAAGGCCAAGGCCAAGAAGAACAGCGTCAAGAAGCGCACGAACGCCTGAGCCGCCTCGCGGTCTAGGGCTGACAGCCTCTGACTAATCACTATATGAGGCGGCGGGGGTGATCAGCTTCCGTCGCCTTTTACCTTTGATTCCGGGATCGTAGACACATGGCATCCGCAGCCGACCAGATGGCAGCCAACCTCAGCCTGGCGAGCTTCGCCAAGGCGACCGATCTCAAGAAGCGGCTTTGGTTCACCCTCGGCGCGCTGATCCTGTTCCGCCTGCTGAGCTTCATCCCGCTGCCGGGCATCGATCCACGCGCGCTCGGCACGTTGTTCGACACCACGCGAGGCACGGTTCTCGATTTCTTCAACACCTTTTCGGGCGGCAGCCTGGAGCGCATGAGCCTCATCGCGCTCGGCGTCATGCCCTACATTACCGCCTCCATCGTCGTGCAGCTCGCCTCCTCGATGTCGCCGAGCCTCGCCGCTCTCAAGAAAGAGGGTGAGGCCGGCCGCAAGAAGATGAACCAGTACACGCGCTACGGCACCGTTCTGCTGGCCACGGTGCAGGGCTATTTCATCGCCGTCGGTCTCGAAGGCTGGGGCAACGGCGCGGCCGTGCTCGACCCGGGCTGGGTGTTCCGCCTGACCACTGTCGTCAGCCTGATCGGCGGCACCATGTTCCTGATGTGGATCGGCGAGCAGATTACCAGCCGCGGAATCGGCAACGGGGTTTCGCTGATCATCATGGCCGGCATCGTCGCCCAGCTTCCGACCGCGCTCGCCCAGGTGTTCGAAGGCGGCCGCACCGGAACCATGTCGCCGGTGATGATCTTCGGCGTCGTCGCGCTGATCGTCGTCCTGGTGCTCGGCATCTGCTTCATGGAGCGCGCCCAGCGCCGGGTGCTGATCCAATATCCCAAGCGCCAGACCGCGCGCGGTCAGATGCAGGCGGAGCGTTCGCACCTTCCGCTGAAGATCAACACCGCCGGCGTCATTCCGCCGATCTTCGCATCGTCGCTGCTGCTGATGCCGCTGACGATCGCCCAGTTCGCCGGCAATCGCGTTCAGGGCGAAAGCGCCTGGGGCGACGTCCTGATCACGGTCACCGCCGCGCTCCAGCACGGTCAGCCGCTCTACATGCTGATGTACGCCGCCGGGATCATCTTCTTCTGCTTCTTCTACACCGCGGTGGTGTTCAACCCGGAAGAGACGGCTGAGAATTTGAAGCGCTATGGCGGCTTCATCCCCGGCATCCGTCCCGGCAAGCGCACCGAGGAATATCTCGACTACGTCCTCACCCGCATCACGGTGATCGGCGCGGCCTATCTCACCATCATCTGCCTCGTGCCGGAATTCCTGATCGCGAAGGCGGGAATCCCGTTCTACCTCGGCGGCACCAGCCTGCTGATCGTGGTCAACGTCACCATGGACACGGTGACTCAGATCCAGAGCCATCTCATCGCGCATCAATATGGCGATCTGATCAAGAAGGCGAAGCTCAAGGGCGGCCGCGGCCGCTGAGCGCACAATCGCTAAAGGGGAGCGTCAGGCGATGAACATCATTTTGCTCGGCCCGCCGGGTGCGGGAAAGGGAACTCAGGCCCAGCGGCTCGAGCAGGAGCGCGGCATGGTGCAATTGTCGACCGGCGACATGCTTCGCGCCGCGGTCGCGGCCAAGTCTGAGGTCGGTCTCAAAGCCAAGGCCGTGATGGACGCCGGCGAGCTGGTGTCGGACGAGATCGTCACCGGTATCCTGTCGGACCGGCTCGATCAGGACGATGTCCGCCGCGGCTTCATTCTCGACGGCTATCCGCGCACCGACGTGCAGGCGAAGTCGCTCGATCATCTGCTCGAGCAGAAAGGCATGAAGCTCGATTACGTGATCGAGCTCGCCGTCGACGAGGATGCGCTGGTCGACCGCATCACCGGCCGTTTCTCCTGCGCCAGCTGCGGCGAGGGCTACCACGATCGCTACAAGCAGCCGAAGGTCGAGGGCCGCTGCGACATCTGCGGCTCGGAGGCGTTCAAGCGCCGGCCCGACGACAATGCGGAGACGGTGCGCACCCGCCTTGCCGAATATCGCGCCAAGACGGCGCCGATCCTGCCCCATTATGAGCCGATCGGTATCGTCCGGAAGGTCGACGGCATGGCGCCGATGGCGGAGGTCGGAACGGCAATCAAGGGCATCCTCGACGGCCGCTGAAGCCCGAGATCCGACAACGCAAAACAGCCCGCGCCCTGGAGCGCGGGCTGTTTTGCTTTGGGCGCGGTGAGTCCTACCGGCCCTTGTTGGCGATCAAGGCGACTTCGGCGCCGCTGCTCTTGGGTGTGACGATCAGGTAGAAGGCACCGTTGTCGCTCTCCTTCGCGCCGGCAAGCACGTGATCGCCGTCGCGAATCTGGTGCTCGGAGGAATAGCCCGCGCGGACCGCCTGGGTGTGATACCAGTCGAGCACGCGCTGCACGGGATCACCGGTGGTGAAGGTGACCGCGCGAATGCGGCAATCGCCCTGGTTGGCGCCGGCGGATTCGGTGACTCGGCCGCCGGGATATACGGGGAAGGTGGCCGACAGGCGCTGTGCCCAAGCCGGATTCGTATCCCATTTGGCGCCACCGGGGCAGGCGATGCCGCCTTCGCCCGCGGCGGCGGCGCTGAGTTGCGCCTGCGGCGTGCCGCTTCCCCCCGGCACCGGGGCTGGATATTGCGCCTGCGCCGGCGTTTCCGCCGGGCGGACGGCATTGCGGTTCGATTGCTGGGCGAGCTGCGGATCAACGGCGATCTGGTCTTCGAGCGCGCTGGTCAGCGCCGGATCCGCATCGTTGAGTTCGTTGTCGAGCCCCGCGAGATTGTTCTCGGCGGTGACGCCGCCGCCGCACGCGGTGAGGACGAAGGCGGCCGCAAGGGCCGTGTGGCGCAGTCTGATCATCGCGTTGGACATCGCTGAAGCTCCCATTCCCCTCCTTGTGCCTGAAGCGGACGGAGAGTGGGTAAGCGGATATGGTTAATTGTCCGCTGCTTGGAGCCCTGTCCCGGCTTGGCACTGCCACCAGGCGAAGGTTTCCGCCTGCACGGCGTCGATGAAGCGCTTGGCTTCGGGGCCTTGCCACGGCCCCTCATAACCGCGGGCGCGGCCACCGCCGCCGACCCACCAGCCCTGGCCTGGAAGGCCGTCGCTCTGGCGGACCACCAGAACCGCGAGCTCGGGCTCGCCCCGCTCGGCCGCCTCCCGGTCGATGCTGCCGAGCATCGCGCAGAGCGCCCGCATTTTCGGACGCGAGAATGCATAACCGAGCCGCTCCAGCACTTCCGAATAGGTGAGGGCGGTGCCTGCTTGTGCTGCGGCGACGAGATGGAGGCGAACCTCTTCGGGATCGGCGAGCGCGGCCATCGCGCCAATCTCTAGCGCAACCCGAGCGCCGGACCAACATGGCACGTCGCGCCCTTTCCGGGCTTCGGCGGTATCGCCCGCCGCCGAGATGTTCTAACCGACCCCTCGTGACTCAGAACCAGGCGCGCGGCGGGCTCCTCCTCGGCTTTTCCGCTTATCTCCTCTGGGGCGTGCTGCCCCTCTACTTTAAGGCGATCCACGCCGTCGGGCCGATCGAGATCGTCTCGCACCGGATCGTCTGGTCGCTTTTCTTCCTCGGTGCGCTTGCGACAGTGTGGAAGAAGTGGTCCGGCATCCGCGCCGCGCTGGCAACACCGCGCCTGGTCATGACGCTGATGCTCACCGCCTCGCTGATCGGGGTCAACTGGCTCGTCTACATCTATGCGGTGGTGAGCGGGCACGTGCTCGAAGGCAGCCTCGGTTATTATCTCAATCCGCTGGTCAACGTGCTGCTCGGCGTGGTCCTGCTGAAGGAGCGGCTCAGCCTGTTTCAGAAGCTTGCGGTCGGCCTCGCTGCAGTCGGCGTTGCGATCCTTGCCGCGGGGGCGGGGAGTGCCCTGTGGATCAGCCTCACCCTTGCCGCGACATTCGCCTCCTACGGCTATTTCCGAAAGGTGGCGCCGGTCGACGCGCTCGAAGGCCTGTCGATCGAGACGATCCTGCTCTGCCCGCTTGCGCTGGGTTATCTGCTCTGGGTTCAGAACACCGGCGAAAGCGGGTTTCTTCGCGATCGCACCACCGACATCTTGCTGATCCTCGGCGGTGCGATCACCGCCGTCCCGCTGCTGCTGTTCACGGCGGCCGCCCGTCGGCTTCCTTATTCGACCCTCGGCTTCCTCCAATATGTCGCGCCCTCGCTGCAGTTCCTGCTCGCGGTTCTCGTGTTTGGGGAGCCCCTGACGACGTCGCATCTCATCTGCTTCGGCTTGATCTGGACCGCCCTCGTCGTCTTCATCGTCGAGGGCGTGCGTGCCGGGCGCGCGTCGATGCAGGCGCGCCGGGAGGAGGCGGCGCTGTCGCGATGAGGCTCTGGCGGGCTGCGACATGAACCGCTAGTGTTTCGGCGATGTCCTTCCTGATCCTCCGCACCACGCGCGTCCCGATCCTCGCCGGAATTCTCGCGTTCCTCGCCGGATGCAACGTTCCCGTGCCCGAGACCGTCTACTCGCCGTGCAACGCGCTTTCCTCGGCGAGCTGGAAGGCCCGGGTCGAAGGCTATTGGACCCGTCACGGCAAGCCGCTCCACCGGCGCAATCTCGTCATCGAGGGCGACGTCACGATGCCGAGCGGCGGCTATGCCCTCTCTATCGAACCTGGCGCTCTGCAAAGAACGGAGCCGCGCTTCCAGCAGGTGCATCTGCGGACGCAGGGCGAGGGCGATGTCGCCACGCAGGCCGTGACGACGCAGCACGTCGTCGGCCGCTTCCCCTACGACAAGAAGGTCGAAGGTGTGGCGGTGCGCTGTGGCGACGGCATCATCGCTGAGATCGCGAACATCGCCCCGGAGCCGTCAGCCCAGTGAGGCGACCAGTGCCGGCCGCAGGACGAGTGCGATGCCGACGACGCTGATCATGAAGACGATCGTGCGGACCACCGGCACACCCGCGGCGTAGATCGGCAGGTACAGGGCACGCGCCCCTAGCCAGAGCAGCGCACCGAGCGCGGTCAGCTGGTCTTCGAGATCCGCCGCAGTGACGATCAGGATCGCGGCGGCGATGATCGGGAAGGTCTCGAAGAAGTTCGCCTGCGCGCGCGCGAGACGGCCGACGATCGGACTGGGTGCCGGAAGATCTTCGTCGCGCGCACCGACATCCCACGTCGTGCCATATTGCCGGGTCTTGAAGCGGACTGCGATGAAGATGTGAAGGATGCCGAGGATGCATCCCCAGGCGAGTACGGAAAGTTCGATCGTCATGCAGCGGACTGTCTGCCAAGGCAGGCGGCCGCGCAAGTGGTGACAGATGCCTCCGCCAATGCCACACTCTGCCGATGTCGACCGCACCGCACCTCGTCGAAGCCGCCGCTTCGAGCCTGCCAGGCTGGATCTACCGCGATCCGGAATATTTCGCCGTGGAGATGGAGCGGGTGATCCGTCCGTCCTGGCAAGTGGTGTGCCACGTCAACGATATTGCCGGGGCCGGACAGTGGCAGACGATCGACTATCTCGGCGAAAGCGTGATCGTGATCCGCGGCGAGGATGGGGCGGTTCGCGCCTTCACGAATGTCTGCCGCCATCGCGCGTCGCGAATCGTGAGCGGCGAGTCCGGGTGCGCACGCCGACTCACCTGTCCCTATCACGCCTGGACCTACGCGCTCGACGGACGGCTGATCGGGGTCCCGCACAAGAGCGACTATCCAGGCCTCGACCAATCCGGGCTCGGCTTGCTGCCGGTGGAGCTCGAAACGTGGCGCGGGTTCGTCTTCGTGCGCCTCGAAAGCGGCGGCCCGTCCGTCGCCGAGATGATGGCGCCCTACGATCACGAGGTCGAACCCTATCGCTTCGAAGCGCTCCATGCGCTCGGACGAGTCACCCTGCGCCCCCGCGACGTCAACTGGAAGAACGTCGCCGACAATTATTCCGACGGCCTGCACATCCCCGTGGCCCACCCCGGCCTGACCCGCCTGTTCGGCCGGGGCTACACGATCGAGGCCAACGACCATGTCGACCGCATGGCGGGCGACCTGCTCGATCGCCCGTCGGCCAACCTTTCGGAACGCGCGTACCAGGCGATGCTGCCGCCGGCCGAGCATCTGCCGCCGGCGCTTCGCCGGCGCTGGCTCTATTTCAAGCTGTGGCCGAACGTCGCTTTCGACATCTATCCCGATCAGGTCGATTTCATGCAGTTCCTGCCGGTCTCGCCGACCGAGACCCTGATCCGCGAGATCAGCTATGCCTTGCCCGACGATCGCCGCGAAATGCGTGCCGCCCGCTATCTCAATTGGCGGATCAATCGCCGGGTCAACGACGAGGACACGGCGCTGATCCGCGGCGTTCAGCAGGGCATGGCCTCGCGCAGCTGGGTTCCGGGGCCGCTCGGCGAGAGCGAAGTCTGCCTGCGCAGCTTCGCGCGCAAGATCCGGCGGCTGATCCCCGAAGCGAACCTCCACCAGCCGCCCCAGTCGGGCTGGAGCCGGGGCTGAGGCACATTGCTTGACCCGCCGCGAGGTTGCTTTAGCCTTCTCTGAAAACGGGGGCGGGGGGAATGCTGGAGCACTTTGGTAGACGCTGTTGGTCGAGCATCGCAATTGCGCTTCTGGCAGGCGTCGCAGCCCCGGTGGTTGCAGCGAACCCTGTCCTGACGGCACAGGTGGACGGCGTCCAAGACGCATCGAAGCAGCGTGACACTTTGCGGCTCGAAACACTGGCCGTTGCGGTGCGGATCCATGGCACGCTTGCCGAAACCCTCGTCACTGCGCGCTTCCACAATCCCGGCGAAGAGCGGCTCGAGGGGCAATTCGTCCTGCAGATGCCGCAGGGCTCCGTCGTGACCGGCTATGCCCTCGACGTTCGCGGGCAGATGATCGACGGTGTGCTGGTCGACCAGATCGAGGCCCGTCGTGCCTACGAAGCGCAACTGCGGCGAAGGGTCGATCCCGGGCTTGGCGAAGTCTCTCGCGCATTCCAGTTCAAGACGCGAGTCTACCCGATCGATGCGGGGGCAGCGCGAACCGTGCGAGTCCGCTTCGTCACTCCGCTCGACCCGAACTTTGGTTACGAGCTGCCGCTTTCTGGTGACCTGGAGATCGGCAAGTTCGATCTTCGGGTGGAGGCCGCCGCCGCCTCTGTTCCGGAGGTTCGCCTCCCGGATGGCAGCAAGCCGGAATGGCGCGGTCAGGGAGAGACACAGGTCCTGCTCCTCAGCCGCAACACGGCGCGCCTCGACCAAAGCCTTGTGATCGCCCCGGGGGCCGGCGGCAGGTCGGTCGCGATCGGCAAGGCACCGGATGGAGACCGGTATTTCGAGGTCGTCGACCAGGCAGCGCCGCCGACGGAAACGGCAGCGCGACCGCGCCGGGTCACCGTCCTTTGGGATCGATCGCTGTCGCGGGCGGATGATGCGCTCGCCGAGGAAATCGCTTTGGCCCGCGCCTGGATCGACGGCATCCGGCCGGCCGCCATCGAGCTCGTCCTGTTCGACGCCACCAGCGTCGAGCGAGTGCGCCTCGCCGACGGTGCTGCATTCGCCAAGCATCTTGGCGAGATACGCTATCGCGGCGCAACCAGCTTCGGCGTGCTCGCGGGCAAGCCGATCGACGCGGATGCCTGCCTCCTGTTCACGGACGGTCTGACGACAATCGATCGCCGCGCCCGACTGCGGCCGGGCTGCGCCCTCACCGTGATATCAAGTGCGCCGGATACAGATCGGGCGGCACTCCGCGCCCTTGCGAGTGCATCGGGCGGCGAGGCGCTTCACTTGGGTAGCGCGAACCGGACCGACCTTCTCGCTCGCCTTACGCGCGGCGGTGCACGGATCGTCGGCGTTCGGTCGACCACGGGGGTCCCGATCGAGACCGTCCTTCTCGACTCCCAGGCGAACGGCTGGCGGGTGGTCGGTCCGCTTCCAGAAAGCGGGGGCATCGTTGTCCGCATCGCCGGCCTCGAAGCCGGAATTGTGGAGCGCACCTACAGCCCGGCGGCTCCGGCGGCATCCTGGTCCGCCGCCGCACCGCTCTGGGCGGCCGAGCGTCTCGCCGTCCGCGCTGCCGCCGGTGAGGAAGAGCGGAAGGACCTGATCGCGTTTGCCAGACAACACCAGGTCGCAGGCCCGGACATCTCCTTTCTCGTGCTGGAGACCGGCGCCGACTATGCGCGCGCCGGGGTCGCCCCGCCGGTGAACTTCCCGCCCGAAGAACGGTCTGCCTACACTGCGGACGTGCTGGCGCGCCGGCAGGAGGACGAAGAGGCAAAGGCATCGCGCCTGACGCAGGTCCTCACCGCGTGGGAAGGACAGAAGAGCTGGTGGGCGCAGCCCTTCGATCGGAACGCCAAAGCCGATCGCGCCAAGATACCCGAGTCCGAAGCCGGAGCGCCACCACCGCCACCACCACCACCTCCTCCTCCTCCTCCTCCTCCTCCTCCTCCTCCTCCAGGAGCAGCTGTGCTGCCCGAGGCCGCCGCCCCGGCGGACGGCTACTTCGACACAACGGATCAGGAGATTACGGTGACGGCCACGCGTGTGACCCGCCCGAACCTGGAGATGCCGATGTCGGTGACGGTGGTCGGGTCTGATGACGTTGAGGCCGACGAGGCGCTAAGTCGCGTTCCCGGTGAGCAGATTGAGGCCTCGAACACCGTCCAAAGCACCGTCGAGGTCCCGCGCTGGTCTCCCGATCGGCCTTATCTCCAGGCTTTGGCGGATGCGCCGCAAAGGCAACGGGTCGCGGTGCTGGATGGCGAGCAGGCGAAGCACGGCGCTCTGCCGGCCTTTTGGTTCGATGTGGCCGAATTCTACTGGAAGAGCGGCGACGAAGTGGAAGCCCGAAGATTGCTGCTCTCGGCACTCGAACTGCCGACGCGCGACAATGAGACCTTGGCGGTCGTCGCCGAGCGCTTGTTTCGTTATGGAGAGGCCGATCGAGCGATCGAGCTCTACGAAGCCGTCTCGAAGGCCGAACCGGATCGGCCGCAACCGCTCCGAAGCCTTGCTCTGGCGCTGGCGCGGCGGGGCGAGCATCGCAGCGGCGCCGCGGCTCGGGCGGACCTTGGGCGGGCGATTGCGCTGCTGACGGAAGTCGTAATGCGGCCGTGGGATCGAGCTTATGAGGGGATCGAACTCATCGCCTTGATGGAGGTGAACCGCCTCATTCCACTCTATCGCCAGCTCGGCGGGGCCGATGTGTCGCTCGATCCGCGACTGATCGCGGCGCTCGACGTCGATATCCGCGTCGTGATCGAGTGGAACACGGAGGAAACCGATCTCGATCTCTGGGTCGACGAGCCGAACAGAGAGCGGGCGATATACAGCAACCCCTCCACCCGAATTGGCGGCCGCCTCTCCAACGACATGGCTGACGGCTACGGCCCGGAGGAATATCTGCTTCGCCGCGCACCGGATGGCACGTTCACAGTGCACGCGAACGTCTTTGCCGCAGATGTCCTCAATCCCAACGGTGCCTCCCGAGTGACTGCCCGGCTGATCCGGAATTTCGCGAGGGCGAACGAGCGCGAGGATGTCGTCGAAATCGAGTTGATGCCCGCGGGCGATCGGATGGAAGGCGGCAACGGCAGGGAGCGAGTCCGGCTCATCGGCAAGCTTCGCGTCACCCGGTGAAGCGTGGGCGGAACTTGCGACGTTCGGGATCGGGCCGGCAGGGATATCGCCGCTTGATGCAGTCGTTGAAATAGCGGCCTGCCGAAGGCGCCTTGCGCAGCCCGTCATAGATCGCCTGTGGCACGTCGGAGTAGATGTAGCGGCCGGTCTCCTTGAACCAGATGCTCAAGGTGCTTTCGGCCTCGTCATAGGCGACACGCGAGATCATGCTCGATGACAGCTTGGCGGCGCGCAAGATCCTGCTCCCAAAGAGAGAATCGTTCGCAAGCGCGTGTGCGACTCGCCTGTTCCCCCGCTTTCGCCAGGCCGAATCGATTCAACGCTGGAACGAGTCGGACTTGCCTCCAGGCCACGTGAGAGCGATGTTCGGGCATGCGCATGGATCCCCGCATCGACGACTATATCGCGCGCCAGGCGGATTTCGCGCGTCCGATACTCGAACGCATCCGGGCCGCATTCCACGCCGCGCTCCCCGACGTCGAGGAAGGCATACGCTGGGGAATGCCTTCCTTCTCATATGGTGGCCGGCCGCTCGCCAACATGGCGGCGTTCAAGGCCCATGCGACCTTGAGCTTCTGGCGGGGCGGCGAGATCGTCGAAGAGAGCCCGTCCGAGCGGGCGATGGGGCAATTCGGTCGCATGACAGAACCCGACGATCTCCCTGTGGAGCCCGAATTGTTGCGGATGATCCGCGATGCTGCGGCACTTGCTGAGCAGGGCGCGCCGGCCCGACCGAAGAAGCGGCCGGTCCCCGAGCCGGCCATTCCCGATGATCTTTCGGCGGCGCTTGCCCTTCGCCCGCGGGCTGCCGAAACATTCGCCGCGTTCAGCCCCGCCTGCCGCCGCGACTATCTGGAATGGATCGTCGAAGCCAAGCGCCCGGAAACCCGGGCGAGACGCATTGCCGAGGCGGTCGGCTGGATCGCAGAAGGCAAGAGCCGCAACTGGAAATACGAAAGGAAGTCATCCCGATGACGTCTGCGGGACCGGAAAAATCACCGCGTCCTTAACACTCCATCAAACCTCTCGGCGTACCCATTGGTCTCTCCGCAGCATGCAGGTTCCAATGTACCACGCGCCCGTTAATCTGGATCTAGAACCGCAGGACGTCGAGCCGGCGGAACTTGCCGACGATGGCGTCGGCACGGATGCCAGCAGCCAGCGGCTGCGGGAGGCGCATCTGCACAACGGGCAGGCGCTGACCCGCGCTCACTTCGCGCCCTTCTTCTCGATCACCGCAATCGGCGGCGCGCTGCTCGTCGCCTGGTCAATGTTCGGGGCCCTGAAGATCGAAATGGTCGGTGGCTGGCTCGCGGTCGTGGTGCTGGCTTATTCCACCTATTGGCGAGTCGCGCTGCGCGAAGGCGCTGCCGCGAACAGCCGCTCGGCTCAGGGCCGTGCCCCGATCCGCAACATCCTCGATGCGGTCGGCCTGGCCGCGATCTGGGTTTCGCTTCCGACCTATGCGTTCGCGACCCAGGATCATGCCGTCCAGGTGGTGATCGGCGGCGTCATGGCGGCGATGATCATCGCCGCCATCGGTCTTGCGGCGGCGCCGGCGGCGGCCTTCGCTTGGATCGCGTCGATGACCGCAGCTTTGTGCTGTGCTTATTATCTCGGCAGCTCGCAGCTTGCGCCCACCGTCGGCCTGACCATCGTCGGCGTCGCCGCGGTCGGCATCGTCGGCGTGTCGCGGCTCACCCGCTGGAGCTTCGAGCAGCTGCAGACGATCGCGTACGTGCGCACCCAGGCCGAGTCCGTGCGCCTGCTGCTCAAGGAATATGAACATCGCGGGGTCGGCTGGCTGTGGCAGGTCGATGCCGAGAACCGCGTGGTCTACATCTCGTCGCGCATGACGGCGCTGCTCGGCCGCTCCGCCAACCAGCTGATCGGCCATTCGCTGCCGGCGACCCTTGGCGGCAACAGCGCGCTCGGCCGGACCCTGCTCGCGCGGCAGCCCTTCGCGAGCCTTGAGATGGAGCTCAAGACCCGCCGCGGCACGCGATGGATCAGCCTTGCCGGCGATCCGATCATCGACATGGGCGGCCAGTTCCAGGGCTTCCGTGGCGTCGGTTCCGACATCACCGAAGTGCGCAAGACGCAGGAGCGGCTGACCAACCTCGCCAACATGGACGTGCTGTCCGGCCTGCCGAACCGCGGACGAGTCCGCCAGCTGCTCGGCGAGGCCCTGTCGTCGGCGACCTCCGGCAATGTGCCCTGCGCAATCATGTTCCTCGATCTCGACGGCTTCAAACCGGTCAACGATACTTTCGGTCACCCCAAGGGCGACGCGGTGCTCAAGAACGTCTCGCAGCGGCTGGTGAAGGAAGTCGGCGAGCTCGGCCATGTCGGGCGCATGGGTGGCGATGAGTTCGCCATCGTCATCCGCGACGCGCAGAGCCGCAAGAAGGTCGAGGATCTCGCCCGCCGCATCATCGTGGCGGTCGCCGAGCCGTACCATATCGAGAAGGTCGAAATCCGCATTGGAGTCTCGATCGGCTGCGCGTTCGGGCCGATTGACGGGCAGACCGTCGACGATCTGATCCAGAAGGCCGATCTCGCTCTGTATCAGGCGAAGGCCCAGGGCCGCGGCACCTGCTGCTATTTCTCGGCCGACATGCAGAACGAGGCGGAGGATCGCCTGCGGCTGGAGCAGGATCTCCGCCAGGCGCTGTCGCTCAAGCAGTTCCGGCTCGATTATCAGCCGCTGGTCAATGCCGCCGATCAGAGCCTTGTCGGGTTCGAAGCCTTGATTCGCTGGCACCACCCGACCCGCGGCATGGTCTCGCCCGCCGATTTCATCCCGCTCGCGGAGGAAACCGGTCTGATCATGCACCTCGGCGACTGGGTGATCGAGGAAGCCTGCCGCGCCGCAGCGGTCTGGCCCGATTATATCAGCGTCGCGCTCAATCTCTCGGCCCGCCAGTTGATTCTGCCGGCGCTTCCCAACACGGTCAGCGAGGCGCTGTCGCGCTACAAGCTGAAGGCCAACCGGCTCGAACTCGAAGTCACCGAAAGCGTCTTCCTGGGCGATTCCGAAGGCTCGCTCGACGTACTGAAGCGGCTCCGCGCGCTCGGCGTCGGCATTGCGCTCGACGATTTCGGGACCGGCTATTCGTCGCTCGGCTATCTCAACAAGGCGGTCTTCCACAAATTAAAGATCGACGGCAGCTTCGTTCGGGAGGCGGGCAACAATCGCGAGACGGTGGCGATCATCCAGTCGATCGTGAGCCTCGCCAAAAGCTTCCGCATGACCGTCACCGCCGAAGGCGTCGAGACTGCTGACGATTTCACCCGCATGCGCGATCTTGGCGTCAACCAGATCCAGGGCTATCTGTTCGGCCGCCCGATGAGCTTCGAGCGCGCGACCGATCTCGTTCACGGCATCCAGTCCAAGATGACGGCTTGAGGCCGATCGGCTAGGCTGGCGACATGCGCCCCAGCCTGATCGTCCTCTGCTTTTGCGCGGCCGCCTGCCGAGGCGACGAGCAGTCGTCGGAATCGTCTCCCGCCAGGAATGCCCCTCGGGTCGAGGCGCCTGCCCAGGCGCCTCGCGGCGACCCGAGCCCCGAGAACAGGCCCACGCCCAAGGACAATGAAGGCAAGGATGCCGCCGCTGTGCTGCGTCGCTACTACGATCATATCGAAGCCGGCCGCACCCGCGAAGCCTGGGCGATGCGCAGCGCCAGCGACGCGGGCTATGATCGGTTTGAGCGCAACTTCGCGGCCTACGATCGCTACAAGGTCTCGCTCGGCCCGGCGACGCAACCGGTCGAGGCCGCCGGCTGGGTCTATGTCGAGGTGCCGATCCAGATCTTCGGCACGATGAAGGGCGGCAAGGGCTTCGGCAGCGTCGGCAACGTCACCATGCGCAAGGCCGTCGACATACCGGGCGCCACCGCCCGCGATCGCGCCTGGCACATCTACACCGGTTGAACATAACGGGCGACCCCGCATGGCCCCTTTACGGCAATGACATGTTATGTAATCACATAACATAACAGCAAGGAGAGAGGCCGTGAAATATCGCTACACCATGCACCGCCGCCCGGTTTACGCGACCATCAAGGACGCACCGATCAGCGACATGAACACGACGCCACTGATCGACGTCCTGCTCGTTCTCCTGATCATGTTCATCATCACCGTTCCGGTCGCCACCCACAGCGTCAAGCTCAACCTGCCGACCGACGTTCCGTCCGCGTCGACCTTGCCCGAGACCCACCGGCTGGACATGGACGAAACCGGGAGGATCGCGTTCGACGGCACCTGGATCAGCGAGGCGGCGCTTGCGCCGCGGCTCATCGCCATGCGTCGCGGGAACCCGGATGCGGTGCTGCACTTTCGCACCGACGGTGCCGCGCGCTATGAGGATTTCGATCGCACGCTCGCGATCGTGAAGCGGGCGGGAATCGAACGGCTCGGGTTCCTCGGGAACGAGGGCTTCGTCGGCGCGCTGCAGCGCTGAACCGCGAACAGACCGCCGCGCGTCGCACGGGCGCTGCGGCGCCCAAGGAGTGAGTGAAAATGAAGAAATGGGTTCCGCTGCTTGCGCTTTCGCTTCTCGCCGCCGGCTGCGAGGACGGCGCCCCGGAGCAGAACAGGATCGAGGTCACGGCGGCGAATCCAACCTCGGACGGACTGAAGGCGTTGTCCGAACTCCCTCGCTATCTCGGACTTCGCCGGGCGATCATCGACACCGGCAACCGCTGCAAGAAGGTCGATCGCGGCGCTTATCAGGAACAATATAAGACGATGGCGCTGTGGACTGCGCACTGCACGGATACGGGCGACTGGGCGATCTTCATCGCGCCCAATGCCGATCTCCAGGTGCGCCAGTGCCGCCACATGGCGGAACTCGGATTGCCGGCGTGCCGCCAGACCGGCGGACCCGAGACAGCGCCCGCGGCCAAGAAGTCCTGAGCCGCCCGCCGGCTTCGTCCCAAGATAAGGAACCCCGCCGCGGAAGGGGGTTACCGCGGCGGGGCCTTTGAGGAACCGGGAAGGGGGGTACCCGGTCCCTTGGCCACCAGGGAGAGTGTGGCCGATCCTGATCTGGGGCTAAGTTACCGAATTTAAAGGGGCTTTCTCCGGAAATTCTGAGCTCGTGCGGCCCGCGTTCGGCAGTATCCGGAACCGTGAAGGGGTGGGGCCGTTCGAAGCTTCGACAGAATATCGGGAGACCAGGGATGGCGGACGAACCACGACGAGACGGACCCCCGGCGGTCGGCGATGCGGAGCCGACCGGAGGTGCGCCTTCGCTTCCCGACGGCGGCCAGTCGACGGCGGGCACGGATCCGATCCGGCCGGATCGGACGGGCGCCGATCATGTCGGTCCCGGTCCGCTCGGCGGCAGCAGCGGTGCCGGCGACTATGGCGGGGGCTCTGGCGGCGCTGGAGAGGATCTGTCCGGCACCCACGAGGGCGGCGGCAGCGTTGCCAAACCCGACCGACTCCCGGGAGACGACGACAAATATCGACCCACCGGCGGCCGTGGTGCGACCACCGGCAACTCCGACGGCGGCATCGATGGCGGCCCGGGCGGCGGTACAGACGGTGACAGCGGCCGCAACTGAATTGTCCGCTCACCGTTCAGGCGAGCGCACGCGGTCCGAAGGTCAGGTCGATCTCGCTCCAGCCACCGTCATGGAGCGTGCTTGGCAGAGTGATCGGTGAGCAGCGGATCACCGCCTCGGTGGCGGCCCGCGCCATGTGGGGTGCGAAGATCTGGTTGGCCGGAGTGATTCCGGATTGAGAGACCAGCAGCGGCAGGCCGATGAGGCTCCCGTCCGCCGCGTAGCGAACACGCAGCCGTGTGACGATTGAGCGTCCCAGCGACCCGATCCGCGGTGCGCGGTAGCAGCGGCGAACCTGCCGGGCCGCTGTCGCGATCGCCCGTTCCACGTCGCCCGGATCGAGCCCTGCCGCGGCTGCCTGCGGAGGGGACGGAGCCGGCGCGGGTGCGCTGCAGCCGACGAACAGCAGTGCGGGCCCTGCAAGCCACCCCAGCCGGCACAGGATCGCTCGGCACGGCATGAAGACCTCTCCGCAGCTTGTTGGGTTCCAGCGTCTTCCGGCGCGCGGTCCCAAGCTACGCCTTAACTGCGAATGCCTCCAGCTTTGTCGTGCCGTCAGCCGGTGATCTTCGATCCCAGCGGCCGGGTTGCCGGCCCGTGAATGACCCGGCCGGAAAGCTCGAAGCGCGATCCGTGGCAGGGGCAATCCCATGTCCTGTCGGTCTCGTTCCAGCCGACAAGGCAGCCCATGTGGCTGCACACCGCGGAGACCGCATGGACCGTCCCGGTCTCGTCCTTGAACGCCGCGACATTGTCGCCGTCGATCTTCATGATCGCGGCCTGCCCTGGTTCGAGCGCGTCGTAATCCTTGGGCTTGGACGAGAGATAGCCGGCGACGAGGTGGGCCGCGACGCTCGCATTCTCCTTCACGAACTCGCCGCCGCCGGCGACCGGCTTGATGCGGGTAGAATCGAACACGTCGAGCCACGGGTGGCCGTCCTTCCCGGTGGCGAGATCGGCGAGGATCATCGCCGCCGCCGTGCCGTTCGAGATTCCCCATGCGTCGAAGCCGGTCGCGACCAGATAGCCGTCGCGGGTAGACGACGACCAGCCGATGAACGGTGCGCTGTCCATCGACGTATAATCCTCGTTCACCCAGCGATAGGCGATCGGGCCGGCGTCGAAGCTTGCGAGCCAGCGCTCGAGATCGGCGAAATTCTGCCGCTCCTCGTCGGTATGGCCAGGCTTGAACGATTGTCCCGCGGCGATCGCGTAGATCTTGCCGTCCGGCCCGCGATGGGTGCGGATCGAATGGCTGGGCTGCTCGGCGTTGATGTACATGCCCGGGGGCGCCCGCCCGATCGGGGCGACGATCACCGGCTCGGCCTTGGGGTAGGCCATCGCATAATAGCCGCCGACCTGGCCGAGCGGCAGGTGGGTTGCCATCACCACGATCGCGGCCGAGACGGTGCCGGTGTCGGTGACGACCCTGGTCGGCTCCCAATCGACCGCGCGGCTATTCTCGAAAACGTGGCTGCCGTCGCCCGGCAGCGTTTCGGCAAGCCCCGCGACATAGCGGGTCGGATGAAATTGGGCCTGCGCATCGAAGCGGATGGCGGCGAGCACGTCATAAGGCAGGCCGATGTCGCCGCGCACCAAGCTGGCGGGAAGGCCGAGCCGCTGCGTGACTTCGACTTCCTTCTCGATCTCGGCGACATGTTTCTCGTCGCGCGTATAACAGAATGCCGGCATCGCCTCGATGTCCGCGGAGACTTCGTAGTGGGTGGCAAGCCGCTGCATCTCGCGGATCGCGCGTTCCTGCGCTTCTCCGTAGAGACGCGCCCGGTCCTCGCCGAACTTGCGTTCCAACGTCTGGTAGATGATCGAATGCTGCGACGTCATCTTCGCCGTCGATTTGCCGGTGACCTCGCGGCCGACCCGCCGTGCCTCGATCACGGCGACCGTCTTGCCCATCTCCTTCAGCAGGCGCGCCGTGGTGATGCCGACGATGCCGCCGCCGATGATCGCGACGTCGACTTCCATGTCTCCCTTGAGCTGCGGGAATCGGGTCGGCTCGGCGGTTGCGTTCCAGTAGCTTTTGTCGTCGTCTCCGCTCGCCATGGCTGCCTCCGCTCGTGATCTCCTCCGGTAAATGCCGGGGCTTGGCCGCTGTTCCCGATCGAAGAAAACGCCGCCTTGGCAAGGACCTCGCGGCCGGTGTAACCCTCGCGCACCAATGATCCCGAGGTCTTCCCCCACATGCGATTTGCTGCTGCCCTGCTGCTTGCCGGCGCGACCCTGCCTGTCATGAACGACGCCTCTCCCGCCGCCGCACAAAGTCCCGCCAAGGCGACGCTCGTTTATCCGGCGACCGAGCGCCAGCCGATCGTCGAGGAGCAATTCGGAGAGCGAGTCGCCGATCCTTATCGCTGGCTCGAAGACGATGTGCGGGTGAACGCGAAGGTGAAGCAGTGGGTCGCGCAGGAAAACGCGGTCACCGACGCCTATCTGTCGACGCTGCCGGCGCGTGCCGCCTTCACCAGGCGGATGACGGAGCTCTTCTCCTACGAGCGCTTCGGTCTGCCGCGGAAGAAGGGCGGCAATTATTTCTACAGCCGCAACACCGGCCTGCAGAATCAGAACGTGCTCTATGTCCGGGCCGGTTTGAACGGCACGCCGCGCATGCTGATCGATCCGAACACCTGGTCCGCCGACGGCGCCACCGCCCTCGCAGAATGGGCACCCTCCGAAGACGGCAGGCATCTGCTCTACTCGGTCCAGGAGGGCGGCACCGATTGGCGCGTGGTCAAGGTGCTCGACGTCGCCAGCGGCAAGGTGATGGACGATGAAGTCCGCTGGGTGAAGTTCGCCAATCTCGATTGGGCGAAGGACGGCTCCGGTTTCTATTATTCTCGCTTCCCGGAGCCGAAGGCCGATCAGCAATTCCAGTCGCTGAACGAGCAGCAGGCGGTCTACTTCCACAAGCTCGGCACGCCGCAGGCCGAGGACAGGCTCGTCTTCTCGCAGCCCGATCGGCCCAAGCTTTCCAACATCGTCGAGGTCTCCGAGGACGGGAAGTGGCTGATCGTCACCTCGTCGGAAGGAACGGACGACCGCTACGAGATCACGCTCATCGATCTCGCCGGGCCCAATGCGCAGCCGCGCCGCTTCGTCACGGGGCTCGAGAACAATTGGAGCTATGTCGGCAATGTCGGCACCACATTTTACTGGGTCACCAACAAGGGTGCGCCGCGGCTGAAGATCGTCGCTACCGACATCAACCGCCCGGCCTCCGAAGCGCGCGACGTCGTCGGCGAGGACAAGGCTACGCTCGAAGGGGCGTCGCTGGTCGGCGGCCGGCTGATCGCGTCCTATCTCACCGACGCCAAGACCGAAGTCCGAAGGTTTGCGCTCGACGGCAAGCCGGTCGACACGGTGTCGCTGCCGGGCATCGGCACCGCATCGGGCTTCAGCGGCGACGCCGACGATCCCGAGACCTTCTTCGCTTTCTCAAGCTTCAACATGCCGACCACCATCTACCGCTACGACGCGGCGACCGGGCAGGCGACTCCCTGGGCGCAGCCGAAGGTCGCCTTCGATCCGAAGGACTTCACCGTCGAGCAGCGCTTCTTCGCGTCCAAGGACGGCACCAAGATCCCGCTGTTCCTCGTCTATCGGAAGGGCCTCGATCTTCGCACGCCACGTCCGACCCTGCTCTACGGCTATGGCGGCTTCAACGCGTCGATGACGCCCGCTTTCTCGGCGACCAACCTCGCCTGGGTCGAGCAAGGCGGAGTCTATGTGATGGCGAATCTTCGCGGCGGCGGCGAATACGGCAAGGCCTGGCACGATGCCGGCCGGCTCGCCAACAAGCAGAATGTGTTCGACGATTTCATCGGCGCCGCCGAATATCTGATCGATCAGAAGATCACCTCCAACAAGCAACTCGCCGTCTACGGCCGCTCGAACGGCGGGCTGCTGATCGGCGCCGTCGTCAACCAGCGTCCCGATCTCTTTGCCGCCGCGCTGCCGGCCGTCGGGGTGATGGACATGCTCCGCTTCGATCGCTGGACGGCCGGCCGCTATTGGGTCGACGATTACGGCTATCCCGCCAAGGAAGCCGATTTCCGCGCGCTGCGGGCCTATTCGCCCTACCACAATATCCGATCCGGCACGTCCTATCCGGCCGTGCTGGTGACCACCGCCGACACCGACGATCGGGTCGTCCCGGGCCACAGCTTCAAATATGCTGCGGCGCTGCAGGCGGCCGACACCGGGAACGCGCCGAAGCTGATCCGGATCGAGACTCGCGCCGGCCACGGCTCGGGCAAGCCGACCGAGAAGATCATCGAAGAATATGCCGACATGTGGGCGTTCATCGCGGCGCACACCGGCATGACCGTCACCGCGGAGCAGGCGTCCAAGCGCTGAGCCTGCGGTTCAGCTTCGCGTCAGGACCGGCTGCGTAACGATTTGCGTGATCGGAGGAGGAATGAGATGAAGACGATCGGCTTTGCAGTCGCCGCGGCAATGATCGCCGGCAGCCTTTCGGTGCCGGCGGATGCACGCCGCTGGCATCATCGGCACCACAATGACGGCATCGACGGCGGCGACGTGATCGCCGGCGTCGCCGTGGTCGGCGGCATCGCCGCGATCGCCTCGGCGATCGGCTCGAACAATCGCCAGAAGCAGGACGCCGCCGTCGACACCTGCGCGCAGGAAGCGGAAGGGAGGGCCAACGCCGATCTCAGCGAGATTCTCCACGTCGAAAAACGCAAGGGCTATTACACGGTCGAGGGGTTGCTCGGGGCCGACGGCGCCGGCGCTCCGACCAGCTTCACCTGCACGGTGCGCAACGGTCGGATCTACAGCATGCGGCTGAGCACGGACGACGCCTGAGCCCTGACAGGGGGCAGACGGCCAACCTGAATGTACCGCCTCGCGATCTTCGATTTCGACGGGACCCTCGCCGACAGCGCCGCCTGGTTCCTGGCCAGCCTGAACGACATTGCCGACCGTTTCGGATTCCGCCGCGTCTCCGACTCCGAAATTGCGATGCTGCGCAGCCGCAGCAACCGCGAGATCGTCGACTATCTTGGCGTCAAGACCCGGAAGCTGCCGCTGATCGCCCGGCACATGCGGGCGATGGTGGCGCGCGACGCCGATCACATCCCGCTGTTCGACGGTGCCGCGGATCTGCTCGCGCGGCTGAAGGACGGCGGGATCCGGATCGCGATCGTCACCTCGAACGGCGAAGCGAACGTCCGCCGGATCCTCGGTCCGGCGGCGGCCTCGATCGATCATTATGGCTGCGGCGCCGCCTTCTTCGGCAAGGCAGGCAAGCTGAAAGCGGCCGTGCGGCGCGCCGGCGTGAACCCTGCGCAGGCGATCGCGATCGGCGACGAGACCCGCGATATCGATGCCGCGCGGGAAGCGGGGATCGCCGCAGGGGCAGTGCTCTGGGGCTACGCTGCCCCGGAAGCGCTGACGCGCCTCGCGCCCGACTACGTCTTCACCGACTGTACGGCGATCGAGAACCTTCTGCTCGCAAGCTGAACGCCAGCAAACCGCCGGTTCAGCGCGTCGTCAGCACCTTTCGGATAGGGTTCGATCCTGCAAGCCCTTGTGTTCGGGCCGAGTTTTCGGGAGAGAATGCGATGAAAGCCGTTTCCAAGCTCATTGCGGGTGCCGCAACAGCGGCCGTGCTCAGCGTCTCCATGGCCGCGCCGGCAGAGGCCCAATATCGGTATCGGCGCCACTATGATCGCGGCATCGACGCGGGTGACGTCATTGCCGGCGTTGCGATTATCGGCGGCATCGCGGCGATCGCCTCGGCGCTCGATCGCGACGGCGGCCGCTACGGCTATGGCTACCGGGATCGCTACCGCGACGGCTATTCCGTGGCGGTGAACAGTTGCGGCGACGAGGCCGAGCGGATGGCCCGTGGCCAAGTCCGGATCACGGACGTCGATCGCACCGGCAACGATCGCTACCGCGTCCGCGGCATCGTCGAGCGCGGTTACGATCGCTATGACAGATATGATCGGTATGATCGCTACGATCGATATGACCGCTATGATCGTGCGCGGGGGGACGACTTCACCTGCTACGCCCGCGGCAACGGCCGGATCACCGACTTCAATCTCTGATCCGGAGCGCCCGCTTTCTGGACAGGTTGCGCGCACGCTTCGGGTGCGCGCAACCTGTCCATCACGTCATGATCCTTGCCCTGCCTTAGTGCCGCCCGGCTCGGATCCGCCACCCTCATCGTTGGCAAAAGTCGCCCGCGCGCCGCGCGCGAGCAGCCGTGCAAACTCTCGTTCGTCGATGATGCGGTTGCGGTTTGGCAGCAGGCCGATGGACCTCCAATGATCCGGAACCGTCCAGGTCCGAACATAATCCGCAAATGCCGGATCGTCCCCGGTTTCGAAGATTTCGAGCCAATCCTCGTCCTTTTCCAGAATAAGCGCGTTGCGCGATTCCGCCGAGGTGAGCAGCGCGGTGACCGCGATCCGGTCGGCCGGTCCGTGGTTCGGTCCGGAGCCGTGCAGCATGGTCGTCTCGAACAGGATCGCCTCGCCGGCCTCGACCGTCAGATCGACGGCGTACTTGTCGAGTGCCTCTTTGAAGCCCCCGAAATAATTGTGTGCCCCGGGCACCCGGATGAACGGTAGGATGTGGCTCGATCCGGGGATGATGCGCAGTCCGCCTGTCTGCGGCGACGTGTCCATCAGCGGACACCAGCAGGTGATCGCCCGATCATAAGGTCGATCGACGAACGGTGGGTGATGGTGGAAGGGCAGCACGCCGCCGCCCGCGGGTTTGGCGACGATGCCCGTCTCGCAGGTCCTGCCGCCCGTCAGATGATGGGCGAGGGCGGGTTCGAGCACGGCTGCCGCGAAGGCGGCCAGGCGTTGTTGTCGTTCCACGTCGTCGTCGACCGTGCTGGCGAAGATCGATCGGCCGTTCACGGGCAGGGGGCGAGGCAGCGTCGCCAACAACTCTCGGCCCAGCGCCGTGGCTTCGTCGGCATCGAGCAGCCGCAGGACAACGACGCCCTCCGCGGCGAACCGCGCCTCGAGATCCGGATCGATGAACGTCGGGACAGCCACGTCTCGCACCTCCAGCCCGATCGGCCGTTCCGCGCCTGGCGGGCCGAACCGATCCCCATCCGCCTAAAGTTCTGCACCAGGAAAGCAAGGACTCACGAACGCAAACGCGATGGGTGATAAGGGAACCCGACCCACGGATGAGGAAGCGGCGCCACGCGCTCCGTCAGATCCAGAGCCAAGGCATGCCGGAAAGTGTTGGCGGACCACGCGAAACCACTTTGTGGGACTTAGACTTTGGATTAGGAACGATGGGGGGGTGGCAAGGTCCGGATCGTGGGCCGAATCGGTGGTATTGCCGCTTGACGGCCGAGGGATCGCGGCCGGCGGACGCACCCGCTCCGTGGTGAGTGTCGAGGGGGACGAGTGGTGACGATTTCTTATCTGCGGCGTTGTGCGTCGGCTCTGGCGGGCATGGCCGCTCTGTCGGCGGCGCCGGCCTGGGCGCAGGATTCCCTGTCGGATCCAGCCGGTTCCGGCGTGATCGTGTCGGCGGTGCAGTGGCTCCAGGGCACCCTGCTCGGCACCATCGCCACCGTGGTCGCGGTGATCGCGGTTGCTTCGGTCGGCTTCCTGATGCTCACCGGCCGGATCAACTGGCGCTATGGCGCCACCGTGATCGTCGGCTGCTTCATCCTGTTCGGTGCGGCCAGCATCGTCGCCGGCATTCAGTCGACGGCGACGCTCGGCAATTGAGGCGGCCGTGACGGCCACCAATCCAGGAACTGCGATCGCTTCATTCCGGGCGGCTGTCCGCCTACGCACGCTCTCCCTCGTGCAGGGCGCACGCTGATGGACCGGCTGGATCAGGATCAGATCTTCGTCGCCCTCACCCGGCCGCAGATGTTCGCCGGCGTCACCTACAGCTTTTTCGTGGTCAATGCGGTGCTGGCGACGGAATTGTTCCTGGTGTTCCGTTCGATCTGGGTGCTGCTAGCAGCCCTGATCATCCACGGTATCGGCGCGGTCCTGTGCGTGCGCGAGCCGCGTTTCTTCGATCTGTGGCTGGCCAAGGTTCGCCATTGTCCGCGCGTGCGCAACCATCGGCTGTGGCAATGCAACTCGTACCGCCCCTGACCCGCGATCCCAAGGTGATCGCCCGCGAGCAGCCGGTCGGCCGCCATCTGCCTTATGCGCGGCACGTCGACGATCACACTATCGAGACTCGCGACGGGCTGTTGCTCCAGGTGATCTACCTGCGCGGCCTGCTGTTCGAGACCGCCGACACCGACGAGATCAATTATCGCAAGCGCCTGCGCGACGCGATGCTGCAGGCGGTGGGATCGTCCCGCTTCGCCCTCTATCACCATATCGTCCGCCGCCGAGTCCAGGCGGAGCTGCCGGCGGAGCATGGGGACCGCTTCTCGCGCAAGCTCGACGAAGCCTGGGCGGCGCGCCTCGCGGCCAAGCAGCTCTACGTCAATGATCTCTATCTGACGCTGGTGCGGCGGCCGCTTCAGGGCAGGATCGGCATTCTCGATCGAATCCGCGGCGTGCTCGGCCGCGCCGCCGAGCAGCCGGGCACCTCCACCGGCTACGAATTGCGCCAGCTCAACGCTGCCCGCGACGCGCTCATCGCCGCGCTCGGCAATTACCAGCCGCGCCTGCTCGGCGTGCGCGATAGCATCGCCGGGATTTGCTCGGAACCGCTCGAATTCCTGTCGACCCTGCTCAATGCCGAGAGCCGGCCGGTGCTGCTGCCCAACCAGGATCTCGGCGAGTATCTGCCCTACCGGCGGATCAGCTTCGGCCAGGAGACGGTCGAGCTCGGCCGCACCGGCACCACGCCGCGTGCCTTCCAAGGCATCGTCTCGATCAAGGATTATCCGGGCCAGACCCAGGCCGGGATGCTCGACGATCTGCTGCGGCTGCCGTTCGAACTCACCATTTCGCAATCGTTCGGCTTCGTCGACCGCCAGGCCGCGCTTTCGGGCATGAACCTGGCGCTTCGCCGGATGCGCTCGGCGGAGGACGAGGCGGTGAGCCTGCGCGCCGATCTGTCGCGCGCCAAGGACGATGTCGCCGCCGGCCGTGCCGCCTTCGGCGAGCACCATCTCAGCATCGCGGTCCATGCCGACACACCGGAGGCCGTCGACGACGGCGTCGCCGAGATCCTCGCCGCATTGGGCGATCTCGGGATCATCGCGGTACGCGAGGAAATCGCGCTGGAGCCTGCTTTCTGGGCGCAATTCCCGGGCAATTTCAAATATATCGCGCGCAAGGGGCTGGTTTCGACCGCCAATTTCGCGGGCCTCGCCAGCGGCCACAATTTCCCGATCGGCCGTTCGTCCGACAATCATTGGGGCGACGCGGTGACGCTGCTCGAGACGACCGCGGCGGGTCCCTATTTCTTCAACTTCCACCAGGGCGATCTCGGGAACTTCACGGTCATCGGCCCATCCGGATCGGGCAAGACGGTGGTGCTCAACTTCCTGCTCGCCCAGGCGCGCAAGTTCCGACCGCGGATCATCTTCTTCGACAAGGATCGCGGCGCGGAATTGTTCATCCGCGCGATCGGCGGCCGCTATGATCTGCTGCGCCCCGGCACGCCGTCCGGACTCAATCCGCTGCAGATCGACGACAGCCATGCCAACCGCCAGTTCCTGATCGGCTGGCTGGCGGTGCTCGCCGGCGGCGCCGACGTCGACGAAATGGCGCAGATCAAGGACGCGGTCGACGCCAATTTCGCGCAGCCGGCCGCGCATCGCCGCCTGCGCAACATCGCCGAACTGTTTCGCGGCGGCCATCGCGCCCATTCCGCCGATTTGTGGGCACGGCTGCGGCCCTGGTGGGGCGACGGCGAGCGCGCCTGGCTGTTCGACAATGTCCAGGATCTCACCGATTTGACGGCCGACTCGGTCGGCTTCGACATGACCCAGATCCTCGACGATCCCGCGGTGCGCACGCCGGCGATGATGTATCTGTTCCACCGCGTCGAGGAGCGGCTCGATGGGTCGCCGGCGATCATCGTCGTCGACGAGGGCTGGAAGGCGCTCGACGACGAGGTGTTCGTCCGCCGGATCAAGGATTGGGAAAAGACGATCCGCAAGCGGAACGGCATCGTCGGCTTCGCCACCCAAAGCGCCCAGGATGCGCTCGAAAGCCGGATCGCAAGCGCAATCATCGAGCAGGCAGCGACCCAGATCTTCATGGCCAATCCCAAGGCGCGGGCCTCCGACTATGTCGAGGGGTTCGGGCTGACGCCGCACGAATATGAGATCGTCCGATCGATGCCGGACGATGCCCATTGCTTCCTCGTCAAGCACGGCACCGACAGCGTCGTCGTCCGCCTTAACCTGTCCGGCGAACGGGATCTGCTGACCATCCTGTCCGGCCGCGAGCGCACGGTGCGCCTGCTCGACGACATCCGCGCCGAAGCCGGCGACGATCCCGAAGCCTGGATCCCCAGGCTGCTGGAGCGCGTCTGATGGCCTGCCCGACTTTCTCCCCGGACGGGCTGTTCCTCAGCAATCTGCTGTCGACGATCGATTGCTACGCCCAGTCCCTGGGCGCCGGCGGGTACCAGGCGCTGGCCGCCCCCGGCTCCGGTGTGGCGCTGGCGCTGACCGGCGTGATGACCCTGTTCGTGGCGCTGTTCGGCTATCGCCTTCTGCTCGGCCAGGCGCCGAGCGCGCGCGAGGGGCTCGTCGGACTGGCCAAGATCTGTGTCGTGCTCGCGCTCGCGACGAGCTGGCCGGCCTTTCGTACCCTGGCCTATGACGTGGCCTTTCGCGGGCCCGCTCAGCTCGCGGCGGCGATCGGCGGATCGGCCGGTCTCCCCGGAGTCGAGGGCGGGCTGGTCGCGCGTCTCCAGGGCGTCGACGACATGATCAACGAGCTCACCGTGATCGGCACCGGGCGTCCGCCGCAGACAGACATCCTGGTCCAGCCGACGGGCACGCTGACGCCGGCGCAGCAGCAGCAGGAATTGCAGCGGCTGCAGGGACTGCAGGACCGGCCGCGCTGGGATCCGGCACAGGATGCCAAACGGGTGGCGCAGGGGCGGACCTTGTTCCTGACCGGGGTCATCGCCGCGTTCGCGTCGGTGCGGCTGCTCGCCGGGCTGTTGCTGGCGCTCGGACCGCTGTTCGCGCTGTTCCTGCTGTTCGATCACACCCGCGGCCTCTTCGAGGGCTGGGTGCGTGGGCTCGCCGGCGCGGCGCTCGGCGCGCTCGGAACGGCGATCGTGCTCGCCGTCCAGCTCGCCCTCATGGAATCCTGGCTCGCCAACATCGTTACCTTGCGCCGCGCGAACATCCCGACGCCGAGCGTTCCGGTCGAGCTGCTCGTCATGACCCTGGTGTTCGTTCTCGTTCTGCTCGGCACGTTGGTGGCAGCGGCGAAGGTCGCGCGCGGCTTCCGCATGCCCGATGCCTGGCGGATCGCGCCCGGACGCTGGGTGGAGAGCCTGTTGGCAGCGCAGGCCGGCGGGCGCCAGCCGGCGTTCGCGCAGGGCGCGGCGACGCGCGAAGCGACCGACGACCGCTCGCGCGCCATGGCAATCGCCGACGCGGTTCAATCGGCGCAGCGGCGCGAGATGGGCGCGCCTCGTCCGCCCGCCGCGCAGCTCGGCACCCAGGGCATGGCAGCGGCAATGCGCCGCGACACGGATCAAACGCAGCCGTCGGCAGCATCGATGCCGCTCGATCGGGGCGAGCGGCGGCGGACGCGCGGGCGCGTCTCGGCCGGCGCGGGCAGGCGGGACAGGACGAAATGAACAAGATTTCTCGCGAGAATCTCGAAGCCTATTACAAGGATGCCGAGGGCTGGTCGCACGATCGCATCGAAGAGCTTCGCAAATCGCGCAAGGCGGCATGGATCGTCGGCGGCATCGCCGTGGCGGTGGCGCTGCTGGAGGCGCTTGCCCTCGTCATGCTGACGCCACTCAAGACCGTGGTGCCCTATACGTTGCTGGTCGATCGCCAGACCGGCTATGTCCAGGCGCTCGATCCGCTCAACCCGGCCAAGGTTTCCGGCGATACCGCGCTCACGCAGAGCTTCCTCGTTCAATATGTAACGGCGCGCGAGGGCTTCGACATCGCTTCGGTCCAGGCGAGCTATCGCAAGACCGCCTTGTGGTCGGCCGAGAAGGCACGCGCCGAGTATGTCGCGCTGATGCAGGGCACCAATCCGAACAGCCCGCTCGTTATCTATCCGCGCAGCACGGTGATCGAAACTCAGGTGAAGAGCGTCTCGCCGCTGGCGAAGAATGTCGCGATGGTGCGCTTCGACACGATCCGCCGCGATGCCGGCGGGCGCGCGGTTCCGCTCGGATCCTGGGCGGCGGTGATGCGCTATCGCTTCACGCCCCACGCGATGTCGGCGGAGGACCGCTTCATCAATCCGCTCGGCTTCCAGGTCGTCCGCTATCGGCGCGACGCCGAAGCATTGCCGCCGCCGGAACCGGCTGCGCAGGCCCCCGCGGGCGGTCAGGCCGCCGCAGGCGGCGTCGCACCCGGGCAGGCGCGTCCGGCACCGCCAGCGGCCGCTGCGCCGCTCGCCCCGGTGCCGAGGCCAGCGCCGCCGGTACGCACGCAGCCCGAGGTCGAGTTGTGATCGGGCGGCACCTCCTGCCGGCAGTGCTGCTCGTTGCAGCGGCGCCGCTTCCGGCGCAGGTGCGGCCGGTGCCGGGGGCGGGCGATCCGCGGCTCCAGGTCGTCGATTACAAGGAAGGCGAGGTGGTCCTGCTCGAGCTCGCACCAGGCTACCAGATGATGGTCGAGCTCGGCCCCGACGAGCAGATCGAAAATGTCGCCGTCGGCGACAGCGCGGCATTCCAAGTCACCGCGAACCGCCGCGGCGACCGCTTGTTCGTGAAGGCGCTGCAGAGCGATGTCTCGACCAATTTGACCGTGGTGACCAGCGCCCGGCTCTACGCCATGGAGCTGGCGCCGCTGTCTGATCCCGCCCAGCCGATGGCCTATGTCGTGCGCTTCCGCCTCGACGAGGCGCTGCAGGGGGACACGGCGTCGTCCGCCGTACAGAACGAAGGACGCTATCGCCTCAGCGGCGACCGCAGCGCGCGCCCGAGTGCGATCAGCGACGATGGCGCCCGCACTTACATTCAATGGCCGGCGGGTGGCGGGCTTCCGGCCGTCTATGCGGTCGGCGACGGCGGACGCGAGAGTCTCGCCGACGGCAGCATCCGCGAGGGCGTGTTCGTCATCGACAAGGTCATGCCGCGGCTCGTATTTCGTGCCGGCCGCAAGAGCGCCGCCGCGGAACGCGTGGCGATGGAGGATCAGCACTGATGGCCGCTTCAGGCGATCTCGATCCGCGCACCGCGCCGCCCGCGCCCGGTGAGGACATCCGGCCCGTGGTGGCGCTGCCGCGATCGGGGCCTCCTACCTGGGTGTTCGTGTCGCTGGCGGCGATCGCAGCCTTGATCCTGTTTCTGGTGCTCGATGCGCGGCGCCGGACGCCCCCGGCGGAGGAAGCTACGGGCCCGCGGACGGCGCAGATCGCGACGCCTCCGCCTCTCTACGTCCCGGTCCAGCCGGCACCCCCGCCGGTCGCGATCGTACCTCAGGCAGCCCCGCCGATCCCGGCACCGGCGCCGCGCTTCGTGCCGACCCGGCCGGCGCAGCCGCAGGTCGTCTACGTTCCGCAGCCGGCGCCGCCCCAACCCGCGCCACCGCCGCCGCCGCCGCAACGGGTAGACGGCGGCGCGGCGCTGGTCATCGATACCACCGCCGGTGCCGCTGGGCCGGTGGCGGCCGATGCCGCCGCCGGTCCGGCCGGCGGGGCCGCCACATCGGCCGACGCGGCCGGCGGAGCGACGCTCGGCGCTCGCGTGCGGGCCGGCATGTTCGCCAATCCGTCGGCGACCGTGCCCCAGGGAACCCTGATCCCGGCCGTTCTCGAAACGGCGTTCGATTCGACACGGCCGGGCTTCGCCCGCGCCATCGTCTCGCGCGACGTCCGCGGCTTCGACGGCACGCGGGTGCTGATCCCGCGGGGCAGCCGCCTCATCGGTCAATATCGGTCGGATGTCCAAGCCGGCCAGAAACGGGCCCTGGTCAATTGGGTGCGGCTCGTGCGCCCAGACGGGGTGACCATCGCGATCGGTTCGCCGGCCAGCGACACGCTCGGCCGCGGCGGCGTCAAGGCCAAGGTCAACAACCATTTCTTCGAACGCTTCGCCGGCGCGCTGCTGCAATCCTCCGTCGACATTGCGCTCGCGCTGGCGACTCGGAGCAGCAACAATTCGGTGATCGTCACGACAACCGGCGGCGGCGCCCAACTGGGTAATCTGATCCAGCCGGAGCCGGTGCGGCCGACCCTGAAGGTTCCGGCAGCGACCAGCATCAGCGTGTTCGTCGCCCGCGATCTCGATTTCACCGGCGTCGGCGCGCGGCGATGAAGCCCGCCGCGGCCGATGAAGCGCAGGGCGTCTACCTCCGCTCCTATCTGGAGCCGCTGAGCGCCATCCTCGGCCGCAACGACGTCACCGATGTGTACGTGAACCGTCCCGGCGAGGTCTGGGTGGAAACCACCGACGGCGCGATCGAACGCTTCGACGCGCCCGAGCTCGACGACACGATGTTGTGGCGGCTGGCGCGGCAGATCGCCGCCATGTCGCATCAAGGGATCAGCCGCGAATATCCCTTGCTTTCGGCGACTCTTCCGGATGGCGCCCGCATCCAGATCGTCGCCCCGCCGGCGACGCGCGGGCCGATGGCGCTGGCGATCCGCAAGCATCTCGAGACCGATCTCAGTCTGGCCGACTATGTCGCGGCCGGTGCGCTCAGCGACGTCAGCGTGCAGACCGGGCTCCACGCCGGCGCCGGCGACGAGGCGCTGCGCGAGCAGCTGCGCAGCGGGGACATTGCCGGAATGCTTGCGGCGGCTGTGCGGGCTCGAAAGAACATCCTGATTTCGGGCGGCACCTCCACCGGCAAGACGACCTTCCTCAACGCATTGATTCGCGAGATCCCGATCGAGGAGCGGTTGATCTTCATCGAGGATACGCCGGAGCTCCAGCTTCGCCATTCCAATGCGATCGGCCTGGTCGCGTCGCGCAGTCGGTTGGGAGAGGGGGAGGTATCGACCAACGATCTCGTCGCGGCTTCCCTGCGGATGCGCCCCGACCGGATCATCCTGGGCGAGTTGCGGGGAGAGGAGGCCTATTCCTTCCTGCGTGCCGTCAACACCGGCCATCCTGGATCGATGACCACCGTTCATGCCGACAGCGCCGAACGCTCGGTGGAGCAGATCACCCTTCTGGTGCTGCAGGCCGGCACTCGCCTTGGACGCGATGACGTTCACTTCTACGTCAAGCGGACGATCGACGTCTTCGTCCAGCTGAGTCGCTCTGGCGGCCGCAGGCACGTTGCCCAAGTGGTGCTCAACGATCAGCAGGATTGAGCGGCCGCCGCCGAAAGCGGCGGGGTCATCCGCGTGCGCAGGATTGCGTCAGCCGTCAGGCGGCCGCGGCTAGGATGGTGCGAAGCTCGGCTTCCTCCAGACGCTCGACGATGGCGGCGACGATCACCGCCGGGATGGAGCGCCCGCGCGCGACCATTGCCATCACGTCCTTGAGATCCGCGTCGGAAATCGATTTTGCCGGCTGGTGAGTCATGACCTTGGATTAAGGCTTTTGCGAGCGATCCGCAATTAAGTGGAACCACGGAAGCCCGCCCCCGGGGACGGTTCGAGCGTTTCTCTCAAACCGTCTCCTGAATCGCGTAATCATCAACAAAAGCCGGTACTTGTCGCCAGCCGAGCGAGAGGTTTCTTTAACGATAATGACGAACCTCTTCGCAATCTTCCCCGGATAATCACGAACGTCGAGGGAGCCCCTTTTCGGCTCCCGCCAGGGGTTTTATGAACAAGATCGTTCTTGGCGCCGCGGCGCCGCTCTTTATCGCCCTCGGCACCAGTGCGGTGGCCGCGCCGGCGCCGCAGTGGCGAGTCACCGAAGCAAGCGGCAACGTCCGTGTGGTCGAGAACGGCCGCGCGCGTGCGGTGACGAGGGGCGCACTGCTCGCGAGCGGGTCGACGATCGCCACGGGCGCCGGTGCCCGCGCGGTCATCGTTCGCGGCCAGGAATTCGTCGTAATCTCGCAAAGCAGCCAGTTGCGCGTGCCGGTCGTCGCCGAAAGCCGCGGCGGCCTGATGCAGATGATCGCCGATTACGGCACCGCCTTGTTCAGGATCGAGAAAAAGAGCAGCCCGCATTTCGGCGTGCAGACCCCCTATCTCGCGGCGGTGGTGAAAGGGACCACCTTCACCGTCAATGTCGGTCCGCAGGGTGGCACCGTTCAGGTGACCGAAGGCGCGGTCGAGGTGTCGACGCTCGATGGGGGCGCGGCCGAGCTGATCCGTCCAGGCAACATCGCCAGTGTCGGCGCAGGCGACCTTCTCCAGCTCTCCATCCAAGGCGACGTCAGCAAGGTGATCCGCTCCGACAATCCAGCCGGTACCGTCACCTCCTCACTGGGCGCGAAGCTCGGTGCCAGCGCGCCGGCGGCCGCGGAAACCGCGCCGTCGGAAGAGCCTTCCGCAGCAGCACAGCCCGGCCCGGAGGCAGAGCCGGCGGTCATCGAGAGCCCGATCGCCGAGAGTCCGCAATCCTTGTCGGATCTCACCGGCGGCCTCATCGACGGGCCTTCGCCCGCGGAGATCGTTTTCGCGGAACTCAGCAAGCCGCTCGCAACGTTGGCCGGCGCGGGGAACGGCAACACGCCTCCGCCCGGTGGCGGCGAGATGACGCCTCCGACCGGCGGCGGAAATGATCAAAGCGGCGGAACGGCGCCCCCCCCGGCGGGTGGCGGCAGCGATCAGGGCGGCGAGACGACGACGCCCCCGGCCGGTGGCGGCAGCGATCAGGGCGGCGGGACGATGACGCCCCCGGCGGGTGGCGGCAGCGATCAGGGCGGCGGGACGACGACGCCCCCGGCGGGTGGCGGCAGCGATCAGGGCGGCGGGACGACGACGCCCCCGACCGGTGGCGGCAGCGACCAGGGCGGCGGGACGACGACGCCCCCGGCGGGTGGCGGCAGCGATCAGGGCGGCGGGACGACGACGCCCCCGGCGGGTGGCGGCAGCGACCAGGGCGGCGGCACGACGACGCCCCCGGCGGGTGGAAACGGCGGCAGTTCCGACGGCGGCAGCGGCTCGAACGCCGGTGGCAACGGCAACGGCGGCAGTTCCGACAGCGGCAGCGGCTCGAGCGCCGGCGGCAATGGCAATGGCAATACCGGCAACGGCAACGGCGGCAATTCCGATAGCGGCAAGCCGGACGCCGGAAAGCCTGATACTGGCAAGCCCGACACAGGTAAGCCCGACAACGATAAGCCGGACACGGGGAAGCCTGACGCCGGCAAGCCTGACGCGGATAAGCCCGACAAGGATAAGCCTGACACGGGAAAACCTGACGCCGGCAAGCCCGACACGGATAAGCCGGACACGGGGAAGCCTGACGCCGGCAAGCCTGACGCGGATAAGCCCGACAAGGATAAGCCTGACACGGGAAAACCTGACGCCGGCAAGCCCGACACGGATAAGCCCGACAAGGATAAGCCGGACACGGGAAAGCCTGACGGCGGCAAGCCTGACGCCGGAAAGCCGGACACGGACAAGCCCGACGCGGGTAAACCTGACGCAGGCAAGCCGGAGACGGATAAGCCTGACGCCGGCAAGCCGGACACGGACAAGCCCGACGCGGATAAACCTGACGCCGGCAAGCCGGAGACGGATAAGCCCGACGCAGGCAAGCCGGATACAGGCAAGCCTGACCCGGATAAGCCCGCGACCGGCAATTCCGACGCAGGCAGGCCCGACGGCGGTAAACCCGATGCGGGTGCACCCGAATCCCCGGGTCCGAAGGACGGCGGCAAAGGTGGTGAGTCAGAAGGGCGCGGCAAGGCCGGAGAGCGGATCGAGCATCTCATCGCGGATACGGACGCTGCCGCGGCCGAGCGCGCCGACGTGCGCACGGATCGTCTGAGCGGTCTGCAGCGCGCCGACTGATCGGGCCTTATCAATGTCTCGCTTCGCAAGCCTCGCTCAGCGCATCGACAGCCTTCCACGGCGGCTGACAGTCGCGGCAGTGGCGCTGATCGGGTTCGGGATGCTCTTCACCGGTCTCGGAACCGGTTTCGAGCAAGGTCTGCAGGATCTGCGCTTCGGCTTGCGTTCGCGGCCGGCGAGCGGAGAGATCGTCGTCGTCGAGATCGACGCCCGCAGCCTCAAGCAGATTGCCCGCTGGCCCTGGCCGCGCAGCGTCCATGCGAAGCTCGTCGACCGGCTCCGCGAGGCCGGCGCGCGGTCGATCGCCTTCGACGTCGATTTCTCCTCGCCGACCGAGCCCAAGGAGGATGGGGCGCTCGCCGCGGCGCTTGACCGCGCCGGCGGCGGCGTGATCATTCCTACCTTCCGGCAGGCTGCCGGCAGCGGCGCCACTGGTTTCGTCGACAATCTGCCGATCAAGTTGCTTGCCGATCGCGCCTTCCTCGGAGCGGTCAATGTGCAGCCCGACAGCGACGGGACCGTCCGCCGGATGCCACTCGGCGTCGAAACCGCGGACACGCCGCGTCCGTCGCTTCCCAGCCTCACGGCAGGCGTGACGGCCGATATCCGCCAGGACTTTCCGGTAGATTATGCGATCGAGCCCGACACGATCCCGCGGTTCAGCGTCATCGATGTCGTCGACGGGAAGGTTCCGGCGGCGGCGCTCGCGAACAAACGGGTGATGATCGGCGCGACCGCGATCGAGATCTGGGACCGCTACACGACGCCGCGCTACGGCGTGTTGCCCGGCGTGGTGATCCAGGCGATCGCCGCCGAATCTCTGCTGGGTGCCCGGATTCCGCACGAATATAATGGCCTGGCGCCGCTGATCCTCGCGCTGGTCCTGGTGGCGGCACTCAGCCGCGGCCGGCGGCCGAGACACCTTGCTATGCTGCTTGCCGCAACCTGCCTCCTCGTCGCTGCGCCATTTGCCTCCGAGCAGAGATTCGCGGCCACGTTCCCGATCGTCCCCGCCCTGGCTGTGTTGATGTGCGGAATCGGCCTCGTGCTCGCCGCGTTTGGCGCCGACCGCGCGCGCCGGCGCGAGCGGCATGATCCGGCAACCGGGCTGCCGAACCTCGCCGCACTCGAAGCCGTCCTGACGAGCCGCCCCGATGCCCACGTCGTCGTCGCCCACATCGAACATTTCACCGTGCTCGCGTCCGGGCTGGGCGCGGACGCCGTCGGGCAGCTGGTGTTGCGTGTGTCGGAACGGCTGCGCCGCAGCTGCGCCCAGGGAATTGTCTATCGCGCCGACAGTGCGACCCTGGCCTGGATCGAGCGGGCCGAGGACGAATCCAGCCTCGACGGCCGCCTGGAAGAGACCGCCGCCCTGATGCGCGCGCCGCTCGCCCTCGATCGTCCCGTCGACGTCTCGCTCACCTTCGGTCTTGCGGCGGGCGGCGGCGACCGCCGCAGTCCACGCGCGCTGGTCGCCGATGCCGAGCTTGCCGCGCTGAACGCGGCGCGTCGGGGCGGTCGCTGGCAGAAGTTCACCGAAGCGGACGGCCAGGAAGCGAATTGGCAGCTCTCGCTGCTCGCAGAACTCGATTTGGCGATGGCAAGCGGCGACCTCTGGAACGCCTACCAGCCCAAGCTCGACATCGCGAGCGGGCGGATCATCGGTGTCGAGGCGCTGGTGCGCTGGAATCACCGCGAGCGCGGGCCGATCGGACCGGATCGCTTCATTCCTGTTATCGAAGCAAACGGCCGGGCTGCCGATCTGACGATCCATGTTCTCCGTCAGGCGCTCGAGGATGCGCGCAGCTGGGGAGACAATGGCTATCCGATCGGCGTCGCCGTCAATGTCTCGGCGACCCTGCTCGCCGATCACGGTTTCATCGAGACCGTGCGAGCGACGCTCGGCGATGGCGTCACGCGGCCGGATCGGTTGACGATCGAAGTCACCGAAAGCGCCGCGATGGTCGATCCGGAGCGCGCCGTGGCCGCACTCGAGAGCTGGCGTGCGCTCGGCGTCAACATTTCCATCGACGATTACGGCACCGGCCAGTCTTCGCTCGGTTATCTCCAGCGGCTTCCGGCGACGGAGCTCAAGATCGACAAGAGCTTCGTCCAGACGATCGCCGGCGATCGTCGCAACGCGATCATGGTGCGGTCGACCATCGCGATGGCGCACGAACTCGGCATGAAGGTGGTCGCGGAAGGGATCGAGGATGCAGAATGCCTGCGGCTGCTCGGCGAGATGCACTGCGATACCGCCCAGGGCTTCTATATCTCTCGTCCGCTTTCAGCAGATGCGCTCTCCGCCTTGCTCGACAACAGGATGAAGGCGGCGGCCTGATCATTGCTAGCGCCGCGTTCAGGCGGGAATGGGTGCGCAATATTGCTCGATGAAGTCCTGGTGGGTGGGCATGCGCTGCACCGCCGCCGCGATTTTGGATTTGAGGTCGGCGAGTGATTGCTGCATCCGCTCCGGCGGCATCAATCGGCTCACCTGGTGGTTGCCGAGCGGTTCGAGCCGCTGCCCGAGCATCACCTGGACCCAAGAATCGACCCGGAACAGATCGTCGCTGGCCTGATAGGCGAAACCCGCTTCGCGGAAGAGGCCGATGCGGTCGGCGAGCGTCGCCGGCACGTCCATGTCGCGGCACTGGCGCCAGAAAGCCGAATCGTCCCGCTCGGTGAGCTTGTAATGGAGGATGATGAAGTCGCGGATTCGTTCGAGCTCGTTCTGCGCCTGGTCGTTGAAACGGCGCACCACCGGCTCGCTGATGCCCGAAAATGGAAACATCTGCATCAGCCGAGTCACCGCGATCATGATCAGGTGGATCGAGGTCGATTCCAGCGGTTCGACGAACCCGCTGGCGAGCCCGAGCGCGACACAATTCTTCTCCCACGTCTTACGGCGGCGCCCGGTGCGGTAACGGATCACTCGCGGCTCGGTCAGCGCATCGCCCTCTAGTTTCGCCATCAGCAGCGCTTGGGCCGCGTCGTCGTCCATGTGAGCGCTCGAATAGACGAGGCCGTTACCGACGCGGTGCTGGAGCGGGATTCGCCATTGCCAGCCCGCCTCGTGCGCAATCGCCCGCGTATAGGGAAGCGCCGGGCCAACCGAGCCCGTCTGCACCGCCAATGCGCTGTCGGTGGCGAGCCATTGGCCCCAATCCTCGTAGCCGGCCTTGAGCGTTTGCTCGATCAGCAGACCGCGAAAGCCGGTGCAGTCGATGAACAGATCGCCCTCGATCCGCGCGCCCGATTCCAGCACCAGGGCGCGAATGAAGCCGCTCTCCGGATCCTGTTCGACCTGTCCGATCTTGCCTTCGACGCGGGAGACGCCCTGGCGCTCGCTGCGCTCGCGCAGGTAGCGGCCGTACAAGGTCGCATCCAGATGATAGGCATAGTTGATCGCCGCATCCGGGCCGGTCGCGAACTTGCCGGCTTCGGCGGCCTGAAGCTCAAAGCAATAGTCGCCGAGGCCGCCGGCGATCCTGCGCGCCCGCGCCTCGAGCCAGAAATGGTGGAAGTCGGCGATCCAGGTGGAGGTGCCGATCTGGCCGAATGAGTGGAGGTAGCGATCGCCGAGCCGCGCCCAATCCTCGAAGGCTATGCCCAGCTTGAACGTCGCCTGGGTGGCTCGCATGAACTCGCGTTCGTCGAGGCCGAGCAGGGCGTTGAAGCTGCGGGCCGTCGGGATCGTCGATTCGCCGACTCCGACAGTGCCGATCTCGTCGGATTCGACGAGGGTGATGTCGAGCAGCCGGCCCAGCTGGCGCGAGAGCGCTGCGGCTGCGATCCAACCGGCGGTACCGCCGCCGGCGATGACCACTTTCCTCACCTCTTGCCCGTCCACGCTTGCGATCCTCTCGTCTTCAGCGGTTGAGCCGGTTGAGCAGCAAAGCGCGCAACCGGCGCGCCTTGAGATCGTCCATCGGGGCCAGATTGCCGCGGGCATGTTCGGGCAGATGCGCGGCCGGTCGATCGGCCGGGCCGAACACATAATAATCGAACAGGGCTTTCCATGCCTTCTTCTCCGGTGCCGGCCGATCGCGGAGGCTCAGCAAAGCATGGAGGAGCGTGTTCTGCGGCGTGTCCATGAAGGCGGGCGATGTGTTCCACCAATAATTGACCAGCACGTTGAAGCCTTCGAGTGCTTCGACATGATGCCACCACAAAGCGGGATAGAAGAGCACGTCGCCGGGCTCGAGCTCGGCAATTTCGCCGGCCGCAAGCGCTTCTGCAAAACGCGGATGGCGAACCGGATCGGGATTGTCGAAATCGACCATGCTGACGACCTGGCCGCCCGGCGTCGGCTCCAGCGGGCCCGGATAGAGATTGTCGATCTGCTCCGGCGGAAACAGGGTGAAGCGTCGGCGCCCGACTACGCAGCAGGCGAGATTGTTGGACATGTCGTAGTGGGCCGACGCAATCGTCCGGTTGCCGATCCAGATGCTCGCAAGCGGTGGATTGCGCTGGAACATGTCGTGGTTGAGCGGCAGGTCGTTCTCGCCGCGGAAATCCGGAAGATAGAGATCGAGGTCGGTCGAGCCGATGTAGAAGGCGGGCGGCGCCGGATTATCGAGATGCTCTTCGATGCGGGCAAGCACCTCGCCAAGCGGCGCACGGCCCCCCTGGAAGTTGAGGCCGGTGACATCCTCGTTGTAGAAGAACCGGCCCTTGATCTCGGGCGCGCCGCTATAGGCGACGATCGGCCGCTGGCCCTGGAAGCGGCGCAGATAGGCGATTGCGGCGCGCGGCGATTCCAGGCCGCGTCGGACCAGCGGCCATTGGCCTGCCACGCCTTTCAGGATCGCCGGCTGCTGCTCGGTCATGAGACGATCATAAGGGATCGAGTCCGGCGCGATACCGGTCAGCACCCGGGTCTTGCGCATCGTCTCCCTCATGCACCCGCACCCGCGACCGGACCGTCGGTTGCGCCCGAAAGCTTGCGGTTCTTGAGCTCGATCAGGCGCTGGACGTTGGCAAGCGAAGACAAGGCGAAGATCGCGGGTGCCAGAAAGCCGGCATGATGCAGGCTCTCGAGCGCAGCCCCGTCTAGCGATGACAGCCGCTCGGCCGAAACGGCATGATAATTGGGAAGGGTGTAGGTGCGTCCTTCCCCAAGCGCGATCTCGACCGCAACCGGCTGGACGAGCGCAAGCGCGTCATAGGCTGCGTACATCGGCCGCGAGAGTTCCAGGCCCTCGTAGATCGTGCGCAACACGTCCGTAATTTCGTTGAGATAGGGCGCATTGCCACCCTGTGGCAGGAACAGGGCATGACCCTCGGCGTCGCCGACGCGGGGATCGTCGAGATCGACGTGGATCATCGGCGCGGGGCGCCCGTCGGGATCGTTCGCGCGCTGCGAGAGGCTGATCGAGAAGGGGCCACGGCGCTGGATCGCAGGCACGCTGCGCGTGCGCCAGCCTTCGCTGCCAAGATACAGATTTTCCTGGCGATCGAGGCCGAGCAGGACGACGGCCTGAAGCTGGTCCTCCTCGTCGCGGCGGAAGAAGATGGCGAACTCGCGCTGCAATGCCTCGAATTCCGTCGGGAAGACCGGCAACTGGTTCACGGCATCACCAAAATCGGCGCCGAACCGCGGCGCCACCTTCAGCGCGGCATGATCGATATTGTTGAGAAGAACCTGTCTGGTCATGGCGCGCTGCTCAACCCTGTCCCCAACTCGGCCCTGCTCGGCTTCAGGCCGCCGCGACCGCGGCGATGATGGTCCATCGCCAGCGCGCGGGAAAGAGCTTAGCGGCTTCCCACGCCGATGGCGACGCGCGGTATCGGAAAGAGGAAAGGCCGCTGACACGCAGCGGCCTTCCCCCTCCCGTTCCGCTGCGATCAGAAGCGGAAGCGCGTACCGAGCAGAATGCGTGGCTTCTGCTCCTGCGCGAACCACAGTTGGTTCTCCGACCGGGCATAGGACCGGACCGGTTCGCTGAGGATGTTGATCGCTTCGAGCGAGACCGCGATATTCTCGGTCACGTCGTAGCTGATGTTCGCATCCAGGGTCCCGAACGGCGCGAAGAAGACCGGGTTCCTGTTGTTGCCGCGGTTCACCGCTGCCAGGAACTTGTCGCGCCAATTGTAGGCGACGCGGGCCGAGAGGCCGTTCTTCTCGAAGATGCCCGTGATGTTGAAGCTGTCGCTGAGGCCCGTGAGCGCGAACACGTTGGCGCTTGGATCGGCACCGCGATCGATCTTCACGTCGCCGAGCACCTTGGTGTACGACCCGGAGATACCAAAGCCGGTGTCCCCGAAGAAGTGCTGACCCTGGATTTCGAAGCCGTGAATGTTGCCGCGCCGGTTGTTGATCGGCGTCGCCACCGAGAAGGTGTAGAGCGGGTCGGCGGCATTGGCGACGACGTCGGTGCGGCGCAGAACCGTGTCGACGAAGGCCTGGTTGAGATTGCCGTTGACCAGGTTGGACTGGAACTGGGTGGAAGCCGTTCCGATGTTGCCGCCGTTCTCGATCAGCAGCGCCGTCATCGTGAACAGGTTCACGTCGCTGATTGTAAGGCCGAGCCGATCCAGCTCCTGCCGGGCGATGCCCGAACGGGTTCCGGCGGCACCGGAACTCGGGTCACGCAGTTCGAACAGGGGCCGATCGACCTGGCCTACGCCGACGAAATTCTTCACCCGCTTGGCGAAGAAGCCCGCCGAAATGTAGCTTGTGCGGCCGAAATACCATTCGAGCGAGATGTCGAAATTGTCCGAGACCAGCGGCCGCAAGTTCGGGTTGCCGGTGTTGCCGGTTGGTACGCCGCCAAGCGCCGTCGGCCGATTGGGGCCATTGGCCTGCTCGGAGGCGAACAGATTGCCGTAATCCGGCCGCGCAAGCGTCTTCGAATAGGAGACGCGGGCAACGACATTATCCATCGGCTCGATCTGGAAGTCGACCGCAGGCAGGAGGTTGTTGTACTCGCCCTCGCCCGAACGGGTGACCAGCGTGTCGTCGACCAGGCGGAGGATGCGGGTGAAATCGTTATCCGACGCCCAGTTGATGCTGTCCGGCTCATTGAACTCGGCGAACGAATCCACCTTGGTGTTCTCCCAACGAACACCGGCGACGAGGCCCGCTCGCTTCCCGGCGAGATCGCCCTTCCAGCTGAACTGGGCGTAGGCCGACCAGATCTTTTCGCGAACCCGGTCGAAATCGCTGCCGGTGACGCTAATGGGGTTGTTCGAATAGCCCTGGGCGAACGCCTCGTAGAGATCGACGGCGTTGCCGCGGAACGCGATGTCGGCGGAAGTCGGGCTGTAATGGTCGAACTTGCAGCTCAGACAGTAGGTCTCGATCAAGTCGCCGGCGAACTGGGCGACGTCGCCGACATTGCCGATTCCCCAGTCGCCCAATTGCTGCTGCGTTTGGGTTCGCTGGCTGGTCATCTTCGAGTCGATATAGGTCGTGCCGACATCGAAGCGGCTCTCACCGTCGAGCTCCCAGCTCAGGTCGGCGCGGAACTGGTTGATGCGATGGCTCTGGCGCGAGGCGTTGGTGCGCTGCACCTGGGTCCCGAGATCGCCAATGTCGAGCACGCCGTTCGCATTGCCGCGCCGATTGATCGCGCCGGTTGCCTGATCGACGTCGACGACCCGGTCGTTGAAAACGTAATTCTGAAGCGGGATGGATCCGTTATAGTCCACCGAGTGGGAGTCGATCACCGGAGCACCGAAGCTGACCAGGGTCGAGCTTGCGCCATTCCGAGCGTCGGGCGTGCTCTTCGACTTCGAGTGGTTGGCGTCGAGGTTCAGGGTGAACCCGTCGGCGATCTCCCAATTCGCGTTGAGACCATAGGATTCGAGCTGGGTCTTGGTCGCACGATATTGCTGCTCGAAGCCCATGTCCTTGACGGTGTAGAGCGAGCCTTCCTGGATCAGCGTGGCGGTCTTGACCACAGGATCGTCGTCGAACGTCACCGCGTCGAACGGCCGGTTGAACCAGTTGGTCTGATCGGCGCGCTCTTCCGAAATCTTGTTCTGGGCGAACAAGGCGTCGGCAGTGAACGTGAGCGTCTCCATCGGCCTGAATTGCAGCGTACCGGAGGCATTGATGCGCTCGCGCTCCGACTCCGAATAATGGTAGCGGCTGTCGTTCGGGATCGCGACCAGCTGGTTGGGATCGGTCGGCCCGTTGGTGATCACGGTCGTCGGTCCACGGCCCGGCATCGACGAGAAGGGCGCGATGTTCCAGTCGTTGGAGGTGGCGCTCGCCGCTGCGCTCTCGCGCTTCTGATAGGCGCCGAACAGCGACACGCCGAAGCGATCCTCGGCGTCCGACCAGCTGACCACGCCCGACACTTCCGGCGTGATCTTGAAGCCGTCGCCGCTGGTGTCATAAAGCGCCTTGGCCCCGATGCTTCCGCGCAGGCCCTCGGCTCTGCCGTCCAGCGGGCGCTGGGTGACGACGTTGATCGCAGCGCCGATGCCGCCCGAGGGGATGGCGGCACGGCCGGTCTTGTAGACTTCCAGCCGGCTGACGCCTTCCGAAGCAAGGTTCGAGAAGTCGAACGAACGGCCTGTGGCACGTGCAAAGTCGACATTCTGGTCGCCGCCGACGGCGTTCACGTCCGAGGTCGCGATCTGGCGGCCGTTCACCGTGACGAGGTTGAAGGTCGGGCCGAAGCCGCGGACGGTGACCTGCGACCCTTCGCCATTGCGGCGGTCGATCGAGACGCCGGGGATGCGCTGGAGGCTTTCCGCCAGGTTGGTGTCCGGGAACTTGCCGATGTCTTCGGCCGAGATCGCGTCCACGACGCCGTTCGACTCCCGCTTGATGTCCATCGCCGCCTCGAGGCTGGCGCGGATGCCGGTGACCACGATTTCTTCGTCGTCCGCCGGCGTCGGGGTGACGGCGTTGGTTTCCGCCGGCGTGGGTTCGCCGGTCGCGGTGGTGGCGGTGGTCCCCTCCTGCGCCCAGGCCGGCGCGGTGAACATGCCGGCGGAGAGGGTGGAGACGCCGAGCAGCAACGATGCGCGCAGCAGCGTGCCCGAGCGTGTTTCGGACGCGGTTCGACTAGTAAGGCTGTTCATGGCTTCCTCCCCTATTGTCTCAGGCTCTACGGGCCAGTTGTGCACATTGGCCGACCAGTTCTTTGGCCGTCCTAGTAACTCCGATTTCGTTAGCGCTAACACGAGCATCCTGACCGATCAAGGCGGACGGTCATGTGCATGTGCGAAAAACAAGCTGCCATTTATCCGACATATTCAAATGGCTAACGGGTACAGCAACTTGCGAGATTGCCGGGGCCAGAGACGATCGCCAGACTCATGATAGTTGTGACAGCTGTGCAACACAGAAGCGGAAGTTTGCACCTGCTGTAACCGTTCTCGGGAGAACGATGCTGCGATGCAGCAAGCGTTCCCTGGCGCGATGCTGGTTACGGATCCTGCTTTTCGCGCCTTCGCGGCCATTGCGGGCGTCTTGTTTCCGCCCCAGATAGGGCGAATGCGGATCCTCGACGTAGACGAACTCAGCCCCACCGAAGCGGCCGAGCGCACGCCTCATTTGGTCGATGGCGAGCGGGTTTATGCCGGGTTCGCATCGGCAACCGGGCTCATTTTGTTCACCGAGTTGCGGATCCTGCTCGTCCAGCGGGAACATCTGCTGCAGGAGAAGATCGAGACCGCCTCCTATCCGTGGCGGCAGTTGCGACACTTCGCGATCACCGACGCCAGCGAGGGCAGCCGCAGCGTGTTGCGGATCTGGCTCGCCGACGAACAGCAGCCACTTCATCTCCGAGCCAATCCGGGGACCGATCTCGCCGCATTACAGCGGCTGCTCGCCGCCAGGCTCGCCTGATCTGCGCATCCGTTACGCTTTCGCGACGATGAATGAGACGTAGTTTCAGGTTCATGGAGCGTGGGTTACCTTCCAATCGTTCTGAAGGGTGTGTTCCAGGTCCCGACGGGACGGATGACAGGAGAGAGTGATGCGTATTCTCGTATTTGCCGCGCTCGCGGCCGCCACAGTGCTTCCCGCCACCGGTGCTTCGGCCCAGAATTGGGGTGGTCGCGGCTCTTACGGCTACGGTCGCGGTTCGGAAGTGCGTCAGGAGCAGCGCGAATGCCGCCGCGAGCTGCGCCGGGCCGACAGCCGTCGCGAATATCGACGTGAGTTGCGCGAATGCCGTCGTGAGATCCGCGAGGCTCGCCGTGATGACCGCCGCGACTATCGCCGCGGCGATCGGTACGATCGGCGTTACCGGGCGGATTATCGCGACTACCGGGATTATCGCCGCTACTGATTGACCGCCATTCGCCCCAAAGCCCCGTTCGATGTCTGGTAAGGCGCGAACGGGGCAAATGGCCCCAGCACGAACGAAGCCCTGATCGGCGCTCCACCTTCCGCTGATCGGCGCGGCTGCTTCGAGCGGGCCTCGCCTGCCGGTTCTCTTTGCCATCTTCGAGCGTCCCGGCTTGCCGTCCATCAACGACACAAACGCTGTCGGGCCAGCGACCATCTGTGCTACGAGGCGTGCAAGGCTCCCGGGAGAAATCTCGCACGGAGCCAATGCTTTGACCGGGGCATGGGGCGCCCGGCATGGGCATGGATTGGGGGTCGGATGTGCGCAGGGTGGTCAGGCTCGACCTGCCGAAGCGGCTGTCGCACCTGTTGCCGGAGTGGCTGACGCAGCTGCTCGCAGCAATTGCGATCACCGGGTTTTTCGTCGGTCTGCGGCTGATGGCCGTCCCGCTGATCGGTCCCCAGGCGCCATTCGCTTTGGCATTCCTGTCCACGGTGCTCGCCACTCTCGTCGCCGGATGGCGGAGCGGCGCGGCATCGCTCGTGCTCGGCATGGCGCTGATCTGGTATTTCGTGCTGCCGCATCGTCAGAGCTTCGCGGTCGCAGATACGGCGACTGCGATGACGCTCGCGATCGTCCTGTTCGCCCAGATCGTCATTCTCGTTGCTCTTGCTCTTTACCAGCGCGAGGTGCGGCTCGGCGAATATGATCGCCAGCGGCGGATCAATTTCCTCGGCCATGCGCTCCGCGAGATGGACCACCGCACGAAGAACAATTTCCAGATCGTGACCAGCCTCCTCGCACTGCAAGCAAATCGCTCCGGCAATTCCGAGGTGAAGGCCGCCCTCACGGAAGCCACCGAGCGCCTGAAGGCGGTCGCAGCCGTTTACGATGCGCTTGCGCCAAGCAGCCAGGGTCTGGCGACCGTGCGTTTGCAGGATCAGATGGAGGAGATCTGCCGTCAGATCAGGCGCGGCATTCTTCCGGAGGGGATTTCGCTCGAAGTGGAGATCGAGCCGATGCTGGTGCCGCATGAGACGGCGGTCTCGATCGGCATCATCGTGAACGAACTCGTCACCAATGCCTGCAAGCACGCCTTCGATGAAAGCGGCGGAACGATTTGGGTGCGTGCGACCCGGGAAGGCGACAACGCTCGGATCGAAGTCGCGGACGATGGCAACGGCTACACTCCGGTGGCACAGGGCCGCAAGGGGCTCGGCACGAAGCTGGTCGCCGCGTTCGTTCAGCGGGTCGGCGGCAGCGCGGACGTCCGCTCGACGCCCGGCGGCGGGACGAGCCATACCATCTCCTTGCCGCTGCACGGCGAATGACGGCCCCCCACAGCGCCGGCATCATCCTCTACCGGATGCAGGGCAAGACGCTTGAAGTGCTTCTCGCCCACCCCGGCGGCCCGTTCTGGCGGCACCGCGATCACGGTGCCTGGATGATCCCTAAGGGTGGTGTCGAGAAAGGCGAGGATGCTGCCGCTTGCGCCATCCGCGAGTTCGAGGAAGAGCTCGGAACCCGTCCTCAGGGAACGCCGCGCTTCCTGTGCCGGATTCGTCAGACGGGCGGCAAGGTGGTCGATGCCTTCGCGCTCGAGGGCGATCTCGATGCCGCTTCGATCGTCAGCAACGATTTCACCATGGAATATCCGCCGAAGAGCGGCGAATTCCGTGCGTTCCCGGAAATCGACGCGGCGGCCTGGTATGGGCTCGAGGAAGCGCGCGCCAGAATCCTGCCGAGTCAATCGCCGATCCTGGACGCGCTCGAGGCCGATCTCGGCGGGCTCTAGAGCTTGGCTACAGCGCTGACTTCGCTCAATCGTTGAACAGGTCCGCGTGCTGCCGCGGCTGGCAGCGAAGATATTGCTTGGCCGCTTTCACCCGAGCCCCCAGCGCCGCGGCAGCGTGCCAGGGCCAGCGCGGATCGTAGAGGATCGTGCGGGCAAGGGCGATTGCGTCCGCGTCGCCCGTCGAGACGATCGCCTCGGCCTGTTCGAAGCCGGTAATCAGGCCCACGGCGATGACGGGAATGCCGACCTGCTCCTTCACCTTACGGGCCAGCGGCACCTGGTAGCTCGGCCCGACCGGGATCTGCTGGGCGGGATGCAGGCCGCCGCTCGATACGTGGATCGCATCGCACCCGCGGGCTTCGAGTGCCTTGGCAAAGGCGGTCGTGCTCTCGATGTCCCAGCCGCCATCGACCCAATCGGTGGCCGAGACACGCATGCTCACCGGCTTGTGCGCCGGAAAGGCGGCACGGACGGCGTCGAACACTTCCAGCGGAAAGCGCATCCGATTCTCCAGGCTGCCGCCATATTCGTCCTCGCGCCGGTTTGAGAGCGGGGAGAGGAATTCGTGCATCAGATAGCCGTGCGCGCCGTGCAGCTGGATGGCATCGATGCCGAGCCGATCGGCCCTGACCGCCGCCGCGACGAATGCGTCGCGGAGCCGGACGAGATCGTCGCGGCCAAGTTCGGTGGGCGGGTTTTCGCCGTTCTCGAACGCAAGCGGGGAGGGCGCCTCGGTCTGCCAGCCGGTCGGCTCGTCCGGGCGGATCTGGGCGCCGCCTTCCCACGGTACCCGCGTCGAAGCCTTGCGGCCGGCATGGGCGAGCTGGATCCCGATCGGCATGTCGGAATAGCGTCGGACGCCGGCGAGCACGCGGGCGAGCGCGGCCTCGTTGTCGTCCGACCACAGGCCGAGATCGTCGGGGGAGATCCTTCCCTCCGGAGTGACCGCCGTCGCCTCGATCATCAGCAATGAAGCGCCCGAGAGCGAGAGAGTGCCGAGGTGGATCAGGTGCCAGTCGGTCGCATTGCCGCTCCCGTCGGCGGAATATTGGCACATCGGTGCGATGACGATGCGGTTGGAAAGGGAAAGCGCGCCGACATCGAGGGGCGTGAAGAGCTTGCTGGCCATGGTCTGTCCTGTGGTTGGGCGAATGCCCGTCGAGCGCTGAAGATGGGTCGGGGCCCGTCCGTTTCCAGACCCCCTTCCCAATCAGAGGCTAAGCGTGCCTTCGATCACCGTCACGCACTGCCCGCCGAGGATCGCCCGGTCGCCGTCTCGGCGGCATGTCAGCGCGCCGCCGCGGCGGCTCGCCTGGAAGGCCGTGAACCGGTCGCGGCCGAGGCGGTCGCACCAGAAGGGAACGAGCGCGCCATGGGCCGAGCCGGTCACGGGGTCCTCGTCGACGCCCCAGGCGGGCACGAACACCCGGCTTACCACGTCGTGGCCGTCGCTCCCCGGCGCGGTCACGATCACCATCAGCTCGATCTCGCCCAGCCGCTTCATGTCCGGGGCGCAGCGGCGGACCGCCTCCTCGTCCTCGAACAGTACGATCGCGGTGGCCTCCGCGCCCTGGTAGCTGAGGAAGACCCTGCACGTTTCCCGGCTCGCCGCATCCTGGGTAAGCAGATCGACAAGTGCACTTCCGTCGTGGCTGACGAAAGGCTTCAGCGCCTCGCCCGTCGCTTCCGCAACCAGGGTCACCGGCAGATCGAGCGTGTAGCCGTCTCCGTCGCGTCCGACAATCAGGATGCCTGCCTTGCGCGTGCGGAAGCGGACCTGCTCTCCTTCGATCAGAACGTGGCCGCTCGCCAGGGTCGCGTGTCCGCATAGGGCAACCTCGGTCGTCGGCGTGAACCAGCGCAGCTCGTAATCGGCGTCGCCCGTTGTCGGCACCGTGAATGCCGTTTCGCTGAGATTATTCTCCTCGGCGATCGCCTGCATGGTCGCGTCAGCCAGCCACTCCTCCAGCGGGACCACCGCGGCGGGATTTCCGGTGAACGGACGGTTGGCAAAGGCGTCGACTTGGACGAGACGATATTCGGACATGTTAGACTCCGGCCGTGGGACACCCGGGACTAGCGAAGAGCGAAACGGAGTGACAGTGGCTCCACCCCATCTTCCTGCTCCTCACCCTTGAGGGCGAGGCCGGGGCGCGGGTGGACTCGATATCGGGGCTCCACCGGGTCACGCGCGCAGCGCATCTACAAGCGTTCCCGCGGCCCTCGGCACCCGCAAGCGCCTTCCTGGGGCTTTGTCATTTCCGCGGCGTCAGATCCGTCTCCGCCAGCGGATTGCCGGGTTGATCGACCTGGCCTTCCGGATCGACGTGGATCAGGATCTCACAGCCTGGGAATTCCTCCTCGAGCTTGTGCTCGACCTCGTCCATGACGCGGTGCGCCTCGGCGACGGTCATCTCGGGATCGACCCAGACGTGGAACTGGACGAAATCGTGGGCGCCGCTGGTGCGGGTGCGCAGATCGTGCATGCCCTTGAGCTCGGGATGGCGGGAGGCGGCTTCGATGAAGCGGCGGCGCTTCTCCTCGGGCCATTCGCGGTCCATCAACTGGTCGATCGCCCGCGCCGACGCCCGCCAGGCGCCGAACAACAGCCACAGGGCGATGACGATCCCGAACAGGGGGTCTGCGCCGGAAAGGCCGAGATATTGATCGACGACCAGCGCCGCGATCACCGATGCGTTGAGCAGGAGATCCGATTGATAATGGACGTGATCCGCCTCGATCGCCACCGAACCGGTGCGGGCGATCACCCGCCGCTGGTACGACAGCAGGGCAAGGGTGGTGGCGATCGCAAGCAGCGAAACCCCGATTCCATATTCCGCATCGGCGGTGACCGTGCCGGCGATCAGCCGATCGACCGCGCGCCAGGCGATGCCGATCGCAGACGCGGTGATCAGCGCCACCTGGCCGAGCGCCGCCAGCGCTTCGGCCTTCCCGTGTCCGAAGCGATGGCCCTCGTCGGCCGGCGCGGCAGCGACGCGAACACCGTACAGCGTGATCAAGGATGCGATCACGTCGAGGGCGGTGTCGGCGAGCGAGCCGAGCATCGCCACCGATCCGGTCGTCCAGGCGGCGAAGGCCTTGAGCAGAAGCAGGAACAGCGCAACCGAGACGCTGGCGACCGCGGCACGCTTGGCAAGGTTCGCTCCGCCCGCCCGCGGGCCAGCCTCGTGCGCCGCGCCGTGAACATGCGCTCGGGTCACGGGTAGAGCAGGCCCTCGCTCCAACCGTCATCGGCTCGGGTGAACAGGCGCCGTTCGTGGAGCCGATGAGCGCGGTCGTTCCAGAACTCGATCCGAACCGGGACGACTCGGAAGCCCGACCAGCGCGGCGGCCGGGGTACGTTCTGGCCCTCAAAACGTGCGCGGAGCTCGTCGTAGCGGGTCTCGAAGGTCGCGCGTGTGTCGAGCGGTCGCGACTGATCGGAGGCCCATGCTCCGAGCTGGCTGTCGCGGCTGCGGGTGGCGAAATAGGCGTCGGCTTCTTCTTCGGAGACCGGTCCGACCGGGCCTTCGATGCGCACCTGTCGCCGAAGCGACTTCCAGTGGAACAGCAGCCCGGCATGCGGGTTGCCGGCGAGTTCGCCGCCCTTTCGGCTGTCGAGATTGGTGTAGAAGACGAAGCCGCGCTCATCGTGGCCCTTGAGCAGCACCATCCGCACCGACGGCTGTCCCGAACGATCGGCAGTGGCCAGTGCCATGGCGTTGGGATCGTTCGGCTCCGAAAGCCGCGCCTCTGCCATCCAGGTTTCGAACAATGCGTGGGGATCATCAACCATGGCCGCTCTTTGCCGCCGATCCAATTTCGGCACAAGGCAACGCTTGCGCGCGCGCGGGTGCGGCCCCATTTCGACGCTGTTGCTCATTTGCAACAATGGACTTTTGAGCGATGGTGGAGAACGAAGCGCGCATGGCTGATCTCTATTCAACACTCGGCGTGAAGCGCGATTCCGATGAAGCGGCGATCAAGAAGGCGTATCGCAAGCTCGCCAAGGAACTGCATCCGGACCGCAACCGCGACAATCCGGCCGCATCCGAGAAATTCGCCAAGGTCACGCAGGCCTATGACATCCTCACCGACAAGGACAAGCGCGCCCGCTACGATCGGGGCGAGATCGACGAGGACGGCAATCCAAAGGGCTTCAACTTCGGCGGTGGAGCCGGCGGCGCAGGGGCCGGCGGCCCGGGCGGGTATGGGCGTGGGCCGCAAGGTGGGTTCGGCGGCGAGGAAGTGGATCTTTCGGAGGTGTTCGAGGGCTTGTTCGGCGGCGGAGCGCAGCGCCGCGGCGGCTTTGGCGGCTTTGGGGGTTTCGGCGGCCGCCGCGCGCCGCCGCCGCAGAAAGGCGCCGATACGGTCTATCGGCTTGCGGTTCCTTTCGAGGACGCAGCGACGCTGAAGGAGCAGCGGGTTACTCTCCAAGGCGGCAAGACGGTGTCGATCAAGCTGCCCAAAGGTGTCGAGGAAGGCGCCAAGATCCGCCTCGCCGGCCAGGGTCAGCAGGGCGGTGCCGGTAATGGCGATGCGATCGTTACGATCGCCATCACCCCCCACCGTTTCTACACTCGGGAGGGCGACAACATTCGCCTGGATCTGCCGATCAGCCTCGACGAAGCCGTGCTCGGCGGCAAGGTCAAGGTCCCCACCGTCGATGGCCCCGTCATGGTTTCGATTCCTGCGGGCTCGTCTTCAGGCAAGACACTGCGCCTGAAAGGCAAGGGTTTCACCGGCAAGAGCGGCGTCCGCGGCGATCAACTGGTCACGCTGATGATCGAGATCCCGGCCGACGATCCTGAGCTTGCCGGCTTCATTCAAAGCTGGAGCCGAAAGGGCAAAGGAAACCCAAGGGCAGGGCTGGGCGTCTAGCCACTCGTGCAGACCATATCGCCCGAATCTCCGGAAGCCCGGCGCAAGCGCCTCGCCAAGACACGCCAGCGCTTCGGCCAAATCCGGAATCGGATGCGGCCGGGCCAATATCCGTTCGAGGTGATGAAGCGGGTCGGCCTCGGAGTCTATACGGATGGCTTCATCCACGCCGGCAACCTCGCTTACCTTTCGCTGATGACGGTGTTCCCGTTCGTCATCGTCGCCGCGGCGGCCGCGCGCCTGTTCGGCCAGACGGAGGGCGGGCTGCAGGCGGTACAGGCGTTGCTGCAGACGATGCCGCCCGACGTGGCGGATGTCCTGCGCAAGCCGATCAGCGACGTGCTCGCCGCCCGCTCCGGCAACTTGCTGTGGCTCGGCGCGCTCGTCGGCCTGTGGACCACGGGCAGCTTCATCGAGACGATCCGCGATATCCTGCGCCGTGCCTACGGCGTCACCGGCGGCGCGCCTTTCTGGGAATATCGGCTCGGCTCGGTCGGGCTGATCGTCGCATCGGTGCTGATGATGCTGATCTCGTTCAGCGCCTCGATCCTGCTGTCGAGCATCACCCAGTTCATCTCCCGCGTGATCCCGCGTGCGGAGGATGTGATCGGCTTGCTGACCCTGTTCCGGATCGTGCCCGGGCTGATCCTGTTCGGGTCGATCTACCTCATCTTCGTCTCGCTGACTCCCCGCCGCTACCGCAAGATGAAGTGCAAGAAATGGCCTGGCGCCCTGTTCGTCACCCTATGGTGGCTGGCGACGACGGCTTTGCTGCCAGTGGCGCTGTCGAGCCTCGGCGGCTACGATCTCACCTATGGCAGCCTCGCCGGGGTGATCATCGCGCTGTTTTTCTTCTTCGTGATCGGCCTCGGTGTGGTTATCGGCGCACAGCTCAACGCGGCACTGGCGGAACCGCCGGAACCAAGCGTAGAGGAGCAGCACGAAGCGACGAAGGCGGTAGGGGAAGCGGAATGACGGGGTTGATGGCGGGCAAACGCGGGCTGATCATGGGCCTCGCGAACGACAAATCGCTCGCCTGGGGAATTGCCAAGAAGCTTGGAGAGCAGGGCGCAGAGCTCGCTTTCTCCTATCAGGGCGAGGCGCTGCAAAAGCGTGTCGCACCGCTGGCGCAACAGCTCGGATCCGATTTCCTACTGGAATGCGACGTCTCCGATCCGGCCGGCATCGACGCTACGTTCGAAGCGCTGAAGCAGCGCTGGGACACGATCGATTTTGTCGTCCACGCGATCGGCTTTTCGGACAAGAACGAGCTGCGCGGCAAATATGTCGAGACCAGCCTCGAGAATTTCCTGCTGACGATGAACGTCTCTGCGTACAGCTTCACCGCGATCGCCAATCGTGCCCGCGCGATGATGCCGAACGGCGGCAGTCTGCTCACCTTGTCCTATTACGGCGCCGAGAAGGTGATCCCCCATTACAACGTCATGGGTCTCGCCAAATCGGCGCTGGAGACCAGCGTCAAATATCTCGCCATGGATCTGGGGCCGGAGAATATCCGGGTCAACGCCATCTCCGCCGGTCCGATCAAGACCTTGGCGGCGAGCGGGATCGGCGACTTCCGCTACATCCTCAAGTGGAACGAATATAACAGCCCGCTCCGCCGCAACGTCACCATCGACGATGTCGGCGGCGCCGGCCTGTATCTTCTGTCCGATCTCGCCTCGGGGGTGACCGGCGAGATCCACCATGTCGATGCCGGCTACAATGTCGTCGGCATGAAGGCGGAGGACGCGCCGGACATCGCGACCACGTGAGCGGCTTCCGCGAGAGCGGGTTCGGCGAGGGCGGCAGCCGCAGCATCCGGCCGGCGGAGCCGCGCGACGCCGCCGCGATCCGCGCCGTCCACCTGCTCGCCTTCCCGACCCCTGCCGAGGCCGCGCTCGTCGATCGCCTCGAGCGCGACGGCGACGCGACCGTCTCGCTCGTCGCCGATCAGGAAGGCGAGGTGATCGCCCATCTGCTGCTCAGCCGGATGCGGGTGGAGGGCGACGGCAGGACCCATCGCGCGGCCGGTCTCGGCCCGATCGGCGTGCTGCCGCCCCTGCAGCGCAGCGGCCTCGGATCGAACCTGATCCGGGGTGCGCTCGCCATCGCAGAGGCGACCCGGGAAGAGCTCGTCTTCGTGCTCGGCGAACCCGAATATTACGGACGCTTCGGCTTTTCGGCCGAAACGGCATCGCCGTTCGCCTCGCCTTATGCCGGGCCCTATCTGATGGCCCTGGCTTTCGGCGATGCGCCGCGTCCCGCGCGCGGCAAGGCCGATTACGCGCCCGCCTTCACCGCGCTTGGGATCACCGCATGAGCTTCAACACGTTTGGACGCGCCTTCCGATTCACCACCTGGGGCGAGAGCCACGGGCCGGCGCTCGGCGCGGTGGTCGACGGCTGCCCGCCGTTGTTGGCGCTTTCGGAGGCCGACATCCAGCCTTGGCTCGACAAGCGCCGTCCCGGCACCAGCCGCTTCACCACCCAGCGCCGCGAGCCCGATCAGGTGCGGATCCTGTCTGGCGTGTTCGAAGGCAACACTACCGGAACGCCGATCAGCCTGATGATCGAGAATGTCGATCAGCGATCGAAGGATTATGGCGAGAGCGCGCCGCCTTACCGTCCCGGTCATGCCGACTACGCCTATGATGCCAAATACGGCATTCGCGACTGGCGCGGCGGAGGGCGCAGCTCGGCGCGCGAGACCGCGGCGCGGGTCGCTGCCGGTGCCGTCGCCCGGCTGGTCGTCCCCGAAGTGTCGATCCGCGCCTATGTCGTCGAAATCGGCGGCGACCGCATCGATCCGGCCGCGTTCGACGATGCGGCGATCGACGACAATCCCTTTTTCTGTCCGGACCGTGCCGCCGCGGCACGATGGGAGAGCTTGATCGACGCGGCCCGAAAGGACGGTTCCTCGCTCGGCGCGGTGATCGAGTGCGTCGCCACCGGCGTCCCTGCCGGCTGGGGCGCCCCTATCTACGCCAAGCTCGACAGCGAACTCGCCGCGGCGATGATGTCGATCAACGCCGTCAAGGGCGTCGAGATCGGCGACGGCTTCGACGCCGCCCGCCTGCGCGGCGAGGACAATGCCGATCCGATGCGGCCGGGGACGGACGGACGCCCGGACTTCCTCGCCAATCATGCCGGTGGCATCGCCGGCGGCATCTCCACCGGCCAGCCGGTGGTGGTGCGCGTCGCGTTCAAACCGACTTCCTCCATCCTCACCCCGGTCCCGTCGATCACGCCTGCCGGCGAAGCGGCGGACGCGGTCACCAGGGGCCGTCACGATCCCTGCGTCGGCATCCGCGGCGCGCCGGTGGTCGAGGCGATGATGGCGCTGGTGCTGGCGGATCAGAAGATGCTGCAGCGGGCGCAGCGGGGATGAGCATGGGCGCCCGGATCCGCGTCACGGGACGGGTGCAGGGCGTCTTCTTCAGGGATTGGACGGTCGATGCGGCGGAAGCGCTCGGCATAAGCGGCTGGGTGCGCAACCGGCGCGACGGCAGCGTCGAGATCCTCGGCTTCGGCGAAGAGGCGGCTCTGCGAGAGTTGGTTGGTCGGTGTCACCGCGGCCCGGCTGCGGCGCAGGTGGAGCGGGTCCAGGTGGAAGCGGCAGAGGGCGAAGCGCCGCCAGACTTCACCCGGGAACCGACTGTCTGACGGCTGGCGTACCTCTGCGGAGGGCCGGCAGAGTGGGGGCTATGACCTTCGCGTGCCGATTAGCGTGCCCTTGGTCCCGCCATTCCACATCCGGAACGCGAAGTCCGGCCGGGCCTTGCGCCAACGCCGCGCCACCAGCCGCTCGCCCGGCCGTGCCGCATCGTCGAGGAAGACCGTTCCGCCGGGCGCGATATGGTCGAACAGCGAGGATGCCGCGCCGCGGGTGAGCGGGTGGATAGTCCAGGGCGGCCCGTCGATCAGCATCATGTCGATGGCGTCGGGAAGCGGCCCATGGGCGTACCACAGGCCCGGCCACCCCTCCGGCGACGGGCGCAGCGGCACCGCACGCAGATCCGCTTCGAGGCCATGTTCGGCCAGCCAGCGGCGGGTCGAATCGACAAAATCGGCATGTTGCTCGAAGCTGATCAATTCGCCGCCGCCGGCGAGCTGCAGTGCCTTGGCGATGACCAGGGTCGAGGCGCCGGTGCCGAACTCGACCACCAGCTTCGGACGCGCCTCGAAGATATGGTCGACGACGAGGCTCAACAGGCCGGCGTCCGCTTTCCACGAGCCGAGGTTCGGCAGCGCATCGGGAGGCAGTGCAAGGCGCTCCAGCAGCGCCGTGCGGGCTTCCTCCGACCCGCCGTTCAGGCCCTTGAGCAGCCATGGCCAGGTGACCGCGCCGAAGGCGAGGAGGGCAGCCCAGTCGCCGACCGACCGGTCGCCGGAGCCGATGACGGGTGTTTCCCCGATCCGCGGCAGGAGCTTCGTCGCTTCACGGGTGGTCATCCGGCCGGCTCCGTCAGTTGGCGAAGGGATCCCTGACGAGGATCGTATCCTCGCGCTCGGGGCTGGTCGACACCAAAGCGACGGGGCACTGGATCAGTTCCTCGATCCGCCGGATGTACTTGATCGCCTGCGCCGGCAGCGCGGCCCAGCTGCGGGCGCCTGCTGTCGATTGCGACCAGCCCTCGATCGTCTCGTAGATCGGCTCCACTGCGGCCTGATCCGCGGCATGGGCGGGGAGGTGATTGTACTCTTCGCCGCGAAGCCGATAGCCAATGCAGATGCGGATCTCGTCCAGGCCGTCGAGCACGTCGAGCTTGGTCAGCGCAATGCCGGTGACGCCCGAGACCGCGCAGGACTGGCGGACCAGCACCGCGTCGAACCAGCCGCAGCGGCGCTTGCGGCCGGTGACCGTGCCGAATTCGTGGCCGCGCTCGCCGAGCCGCTGGCCGATCTCATCCTCGAGCTCGGTCGGGAACGGCCCCGCGCCGACGCGGGTGGTGTAGGCCTTGACGATGCCGAGCACGAAGCCGGCGGCCGACGGGCCGAGGCCGGTACCACCCGCCGCAGTGCCGGCGATGGTGTTGGACGACGTGACGAATGGGTAGGTGCCGTGATCGACGTCGAGCAGCACGCCCTGCGCACCCTCGAACAGCATCTTCTCGCCCTTGGCCTTGGCGGCGTTGAGGCGCAGCCATACCGGCCCGGCGAATTGCAGCACGAAGTCGGCGATCTCGGCGAGCTCGGCCTCGAGCCGCGCGCGGTCGATCGGCGGCTCTCCGAACCCGGCACGGAGCGCGTCGTGATGCGCGCATAGGCGATCGAGCTGCGGCCCCAATTGGCCGAGATGGGCGAGATCGCACACCCGGATCGCGCGGCGGCCGACCTTGTCTTCGTAGGCCGGGCCGATGCCGCGGCGGGTGGTGCCGATCTTGCCCTGGCCCGACGCATCCTCGCGCAGCGCGTCGAGATCGCGGTGGAACGGCAGGATCAAAGGGCAGGTGTCGGCGATCTGCAGGATCTCGGGCGAAATCGCGACGCCCTGGGCGGTCAGCTTCTCGACCTCGGCCTTGAGCGCCCAAGGATCGAGTACCACGCCGTTGCCGATGACCGACAGGGTGCCGCGGACGATGCCCGAGGGGAGCAGCGACAATTTGTAGACCTGCTCGCCGACGACGAGCGTGTGCCCCGCATTGTGCCCACCCTGAAAGCGAACCACGACATCGGCCCGGCTCGACAGCCAGTCGACGATCTTGCCCTTGCCCTCGTCGCCCCACTGGGCGCCGATCACGGTCACATTGGCCACGTATCTACCTTTGAGAAAATCGGATGCGCTGCCTCTAGAGCCTGATCCCTCGAGGTGGAAGCGCTTTGCAATTCCGTTCCGGAGGTGGGGCTCGACAGACGCTGGAGCCCTCGTTCGGAGGAAGTGCCGGCGGGAGCGCCCGGTGCGAGCGCATCAGCGGGCTAACATCCCAGGCTGATCGACACGAAGCGGTTCTGAGCCTGCGCCACACCATCTTCGGTCTGGACGATCGGCCGGTCCTCGCCGACAGCGTCGGCGCCTATTCTGCTCCCAGGGACACCGCGTGCCAGCAACCAGGCTTTCACCGCTCCCGCCCGGCGCGCCGAAAGCTGCCTGTTGTAAGCGTCGGATCCGGCGCGGTCGGCATGACCGACGATCTTCAGGGGCACGGCGCCCGACATCGCAGCTGCGTTCCTGACATTCTCGAGGAGCGCAAGCGTGGGCGTGGTGAGGGCGGCGCTCTCCGTATCGAAGAACACCATGAACGGATCACACAAACGAGGAGGGGGCGGGGGAGGCACGGCGAGGGCGGCAGCTATCAGCAATGGCGTAAGCATGACTCCAAACTACAGTGAGCGGTGGCAGGGAACCAGTCCTTAACGGACGCCGGGTCATGACGTGCACCGGAGGGCCGCACGTGAGACCGAAACGGCTGATCTTTACGACCGGGCGTTTGGCCGGGCTGTTCGTGGTGACGGCGCTAGGCGCCTTTCTGATGGGTGCCCTGACGTTGAAGGCGGTGCATACCGGCCGAGTCTATGGGTTCATTCGCATCTTCGGCCCCGAGCTGGGCGCGTGGGTGATGGGCGGATTGACCCTGGTTTGTGCACTTTGGTCCGGTGTGACCTTGCAGCGGCTCTTCGGCGATCGGACCGCTCTGGCGGTGCGGGATGATGGTATCCTGGTCAACGGCTTCTTCTCGTCACGCCTGATCCCGTGGCCCCAGGTGGCCGGCATCCGCATGAACACGCTTCGCTACCGGCGTGGCGAGCATTATTACATCAAGGTCGATTGCCGGGAGCGGCCTTCGGGAGTCGGGCTGATCCATCATCTCGTGGCAGAGCTCGGCAACGGTACCCCGATCGATCTCGTCGGCCTCGATCTCGCGGGCGCGCACGACTGGATCGGGTTTGCTCTGGCGGAATGGCGCGCCGCACTTCAGCCTCGTCAGGCGCGGGCTCCCGATCGGACCCATGCGACTCCTGCCTCTGCTCGTCCGGGGGGCTTCGGCCGACGCGGGCTCGGCTGAACGATCGATTCCACACGGCTTTTCCCTCCCGGCGCAGCCGGGAGGGAATGCGGTCTCAGAAGCGCAGCGGGGTTGCCGTGCGGACTCCGGCGATCGCCTTGATCCGGCCGGCGGCGTCCTGGCCGACCGCGCTGTCGACCGAGATCAGCGCCACCGCTTCGCCGCCGGCGGTCCGGCGGCCGAGATTGAAGGTGGCGATGTTGATTCCGGATTCGCCGAGCAGGGTGCCGAGCCGGCCGATGAAGCCGGGCGCGTCCTCGTTGACGATGTAGATCATGTCGCCGTCGAGCTCGGCCTCGACGCGGATCCCGAAAATCTCGACGAGCCGCGGTGCGGCATTGGCGAACAGGGTGCCGGCGACCGATTTCTGCCCCTCGGGCGTGGTGATCGTGACCCGGACGAGGGTGTGGTAATCGCCCTCGCGGTCATGACGCACCTCGCGCACGTCGAGGCCGCGTTCCTTCGCAAGAAAGGGCGCGTTGACCATGTTCACGCTCTGCGAATAGACGCCCATGAACCCGGCCAGCACCGCACCGGTGATCGGCTTCTGGTTCAATTGCGCTGCAGCGCCTTCGACCTCGATCGCGATCGCCGACGCCTTCTCTCCTTCGAGCTGGCTGACGATGGCGCCGAGCTTCTCGGCAAGCGCCATATAGGGCTTCAGCTTCGGTGCCTCCTCGGCCGAGAGCGACGGCATGTTGAGCGCGTTGGTCACCCCGCCACGAGTCAGGAATTCCGACATCTGCTCGGCGACCTGGATTGCGACGTTGACCTGTGCCTCGGTCGTCGAGGCGCCGAGATGGGGGGTCGCCACCAGGTTCGGAGTGCCGAACAGCGGATTCTGCTTGGCTGGCTCCTCGACGAACACGTCGAGTGCGGCGCCGCCGACATGGCCGCTCTCGAGCTGTTCCTTGAGCGCCGCCTCGTCGATCAGGCCGCCGCGGGCGCAGTTGATGATCCGCACGCCGGCCTTGGTCTTGGCGAGATTGTCGCGGCTGAGGATGTTGCGAGTCTGATCGGTCAGCGGGGTGTGCAGCGTAATGAAGTCGGCGCGGGCGAGCAGTTCGTCCAGTTCGACCTTCTCGATGCCGAGCGCAACCGCGCGCTCCGCAGTGAGGAACGGATCGTAGGCAATCACCTTCATCTTGAGCCCGAGCGCGCGGTCGGCGACGATCGAGCCGATATTGCCGGCGCCAATCAGCCCGAGTGTCTTGCCGGTGAGCTCGACGCCCATGAAGCGGTTCTTCTCCCACTTGCCGGCCTGGGTCGAAGCGTCGGCGGCAGGAAGCTCGCGGGCGAGCGCGAACATCAGCGCGATGGCGTGCTCGGCGGTGGTGATCGAATTGCCGAACGGCGTGTTCATGACGACGACGCCGCGTGCCGAGGCAGCAGGAATGTCGACATTGTCGACGCCGATGCCGGCCCGCCCGACGACCTTCAGATTGGTCGCGGCCTCGAGCACGTCCGCGGTGACCTTGGTCGCCGAGCGGATGGCAAGCCCGTCATATTGGCCGATGATCGCCTTCAATTCGTCCTTGCTGAGGCCGGTAATCTCGTCGACCTCGACGCCCGCAGCGCGGAACACTTCGGCGGCCTTGGGATCCATCTGATCCGAAATAAGAACCTTGGGCATGGTATTACCTTTCTTTCCTCTGCCCTGCATAGCCTCCCATCAAAGCGATACTTTGGTGGGTACCCTGCGGGGGGAGGGTAGGGACACGGGAAGAATGGTGGGGGAGCCGACCGCGCCGGCTCCCCTTTAGCATCGTCGCGCGTGCGGTTACGCGGTGCGCACTTCCTGGAAGGCCCAGTCGAGCCACGGGAACAGTGCTTCGAGATCGTCGGTCTCGACGGTGGCGCCACACCAGATGCGGATGCCCGGCGGGGCATCGCGATAGCCGGCGATGTCGAACGCCGCGCCTTCGCCTTCGAGCAAAGACGCGATCTTCTTGACCAGCGCATTCTGCGCCTCGGCATCGAGGCCGGGCACCGCCGCTTCGGCGAATTTCAGGCAGACGCTGGTGTTGGAGCGGGTCGCCGGGTCTGCGGCGAGATGCTCGATCCACGGCGTCTGCTGCACCCAGGAATCGACTGCGGCGGCATTGGCGTCGGCGCGGGCGATGAGGGCAGAGAGGCCGCCGAGCGACTGCGCCCATTCGAGCGCGAAGATATAATCCTCGACCGCGAGCATCGACGGCGTGTTGATCGTCTCGCCCTTGAAGATGCCTTCGATCAGCTTGCCGCCCTTGGTCATGCGGAAGATCTTGGGCAGCGGCCAGGCCGGTACGTAGCTTTCCAGCCGATCGACGGCGCGCGGGCCGAGGATGAGGACGCCGTGACCGCCTTCGCCGCCGAGCGCCTTCTGCCAGCTGAACGTGCCGACATCGACCTTGTCCCAGTCGATATCCTGCGCGAACGCCGCCGAGGTGGCGTCGGCGATGGTCAGACCTTCGCGGTCCCTGGCGATCCACTCGCCATTGGGAACGCGCACGCCGGAGGTGGTGCCGTTCCAGGTAAAGACGACGTCATGCGACGGATCGACAGCGGCGAGATCCGGAAGCGCGCCATAGGGCGCCTTAACGACGTTGGCGTCCAGCTTCAGCTGCTTGACGACGTCGGTGACCCAACCTTCACCGAAGCTTTCCCAGGCGAGCAGGGTCACCGGGCGTACGCCGAGCAATGACCATAGGGCCATTTCGACCGCCCCGGTGTCGGAGGCGGGAACGATGCCGATGCGGTGGGTGGCGGGGACGCGCAGGACCTTGCGGGTCAGTTCGATCGCGTGATTGAGACGCGCCTTGCCGAGCTTCGACCGATGTGAACGACCGAGCGATCCAAGGGCAAGATGTTCGGGACCCCATCCCGGCGGCTTGGCGCAGGGACCGGAAGAAAAATGAGGACGCGCAGGCCGCACGTCCGGCTTCACAACAACCATATATTCTCTCCTCGCAGAGAGCGCGCGCCGCGTTGGGACGGCGTGGCCCGCCGACGCCCTTAACGGCGTGGCCGGGCGTGTCAATCGAACTCGTCCGAAAGATGGTGCGGAGGCGGCGGTGCCGGACGCGACTCAGATCGCGGCGGCGCCGAGCTTGCGGCGCATTTCCCAGCGCAGCAGAATGACGCTGAGCACCGCCTGGATGGTCACCGAAGCCACGGAAACATACCAGAAATCGTGGAGTTCGGTGCTGGGGCGTGCCGACAGCCAAAGTGCGGGAAACACGAACGTCATCAACCGGCTGGCGCTGCTCAGCAGCGACGGAATTGTGTTGCCGAGCGCCTGGAACATGCCGGAACAGGCGAAGACCAGCCCGACCGCGACGAAATTCCACGAGATGATTCGCAGATAGTCGGACGCGACGATTTGCACCGCCGGCTGGTCGGTGAACGGGTGGACGAGCAGGTCGGGGCGGATCTGGCACAGCAAGGTGAGCGTCACCATCACCACGCTGCCGATCAGCGCGGCGTGGCGAAAGGTGGCGCGCACTCGGTTGGTTTCGCCCGCGCCGAAGTTCTGCCCTGCGATCGGTGAGGCGGCAAAGGCGATCGCCATCGCCGGGAGGAAGATCGATTGCATCACCCGCGATCCGATGCCGAAACCCGCCTGCGCGTCCGCCCCGAAGCCGCGGATCGACCAATAGATCACCGCCGAGACGACGAAGATGAGAAGGAACTCACCCGAGGCCGGCAAGCCGATCCAGGCGATCCGTCGCCATGCTCGAAGCTTTGGCGCAAGACTTGGGCCGTGCAACCGCAAATAGGTCTGCAACCGGTTGAACATCAGGACGAGGACGATGGTGCCGGCGATGCTCGCGATCGAGCTGGCAAGGCCTGCGCCGGCGACGCCGAGCGGAGCGCCGGTGCCCCAGCCGGCGATCAGCACCGGCGCAAGCAATGCATTGGTCGCCACGCTGAGGCACTGGACGATCATCGGACCGGCGACCACGCCGGATGCGCGCAGCGCGGAGCCGAGCGCCGCACCCGGGAACATGATCGCCAGCGAGGGCAGAAAGGCGAACAGATAGGTTCGGGCGAGCGCGGCCGTTTCGGCATCGGCAGCGAGTGCCACGACCGCCGGGCCACCGAACGCATAGCCGAGCGCCAGCGTCGCCAGGGCGGCGAATAGACCCATGGACAGCGCTTGGTCGAAGATCTCCTGGGCGTCTTCGCGATCCTTTCGGCCGATCGCCTGAGCGATCAGCGACAACGTGCCGACGGAGACGAGCTGGCTCGCGGCAAGCACTGCAAACATGGTGCTCGCCGCCGCGGTCACGCCGGCGACCGCATGCTCGCCGAGTTGAGCCACGAAATAGAGATCGATCAGGACATAGAGCGTCTGTACTGCGAGGCCGAAGCCGATGAAAGCGGCCATCCCGATCAGGTGCCGCGGGATCGATCCCCTGGTCAGATCCTTCATGCCCGTCCCTTGCCGCCGCGTGCTCGTCTACACGCTCGTCTGGGCCTAGTCAAATATTACCCGGATCATAATCATCGTTTCTCCAGCGTCCGCAGCAGCTGGGTCGCTGCCTCGGCCGGTGTCTTCTTGCCCTCGGCGCGATCGACCTTGAGGTTCGCCGCCCGCATGGCACCGACGTCGATCGCCCCGAGCAGTGGGCGTAATGCGGCGATCAAGGCCTTGTCCTTGGCGGCGCGCGCCGAGAGCAGCAGCACGGCATCGTAATTGGGCAGCGCCCCACGCGGATCGGCGATCGTGACGAGGTCCAGCGCCGCGATCCGGCCATCGGACGAGAAAGCGGAGATCACGTCCGCCCCGCCGTCGGCGATCGCCCGGTACATGAAGGTCGGGCTGTATGCCCGTGCGTCGCCGAAGCGCAGGTCGTAGGCCTTGCGGAGCGCGCGCCATTCCGGGCGGGTGAGGAATTCGATGTCGCTGGCGAGCCGAAGCCGCGGCGCGACCCTGGCGAGATCGTCGATCGTGCGCACGCCCAGCGCCTCGGCGCGGCTCCGGCGCATCGCCAGCACATAGGCATTCTCGAAGCCGAGCGGTCCGAGCAGGACGACGCCATCGCGGGCCTCGAGGCGGCGGGTGAGCTCGGCCCGCATCACGTCCGCGCGCGGCGTGTCGGTGCGGCCCAGAACGTTGGTCCACAAGGTGCCGGTATAATCGACATAGACGTCGACATCGCCGGCCGCGACCGCGCGATAGGCGACGGCGGAGCCGAGATCGTCACGCTGCACGACCGGAAAGCCGGCGGCGCCAAGCCGCTGTCCGATGGCCGACGCCAGGATATATTGCTCCGAGAAGTTTTTGGCTCCGACGGCGATCGTACGGCGCTCCGATCCACTGCCGCCAATTGAAATGAGGGCCAGCAGCACGCCTATCCCGAACATACCCATCGCGGCCCAGATCCGGAGGGGCGAGCGGCGGGCGACGCCCGCTTCGACGAGGCCGAGCAGGAGATCGGCGGCGATTGCGAGCCCCGCCGAGGCTGCGCAGCCGACCAGCACGCGCACCCAATTCTCGGTCTGCAGCCCCGAAAAGATCAGATTACCCAGGCTCGGTTGCCCGACGGTGGTCGCCAGCGTCGCAGCGCCGATCGTCCAGATCGCGGCGGTGCGGATACCGGCGAGCAGCACCGGCGCGCTCAGCGGCAGCTCGACCTGGAGCAGACGCTGGCGGCCGGTCATGCCGGCCGCGTCCGCGGCCTCCAGGATCGCAGGGTCGAGCCCGTGGAGGCCGGCAACCCCGTTCCGCAGGATCGGAAGCAAAGCGTAGAGGGTGAGCGCGAGCAGGGCCGGCAGGAAGCCGAGCGCAGGGACCGGGAGACTGGTCGCGCGTCCGAGCAGCAGCAGCGCCGGGTAGAACAGGGCGAGCAGGGCCAGAGTCGGCACCGTCTGGATCAGCCCGGCGGCGCCGAGCAGGGGAATCCGGAACGTCCTCGATCTCGCCGCCCGCAAGGCCAGCGGAAGTCCGATGAGGATTGCGAGCAGGACTGCGGTCCCGCTGAGGAGGGCATGGGCGCGCAGCAAGGTCGGGAGATCGGTCAGCGCTTCGGTGAGACTGGGGCTCATCGCGCGTCCACCAGAGCCGCCAGACGTCTAGCCTGTGCCTGCGGAAGCGCGATCATCGCCTCCACAGCGGGATCGCCGCGATAGGCCAGAAGCTCGGCAGGCGCGGCATCGGCGCGGATGGTGCCCTCGATCAGCACGACGATCCGGTCGGCGAGCAGCAAGGCCTCGGTAATATCGTGCGTCACCATGATCGTGGTCAGGTCCAGCCTGTCATGAAGCGCGCGATAGGCCCGCCCGAGCTCGTCGCGCGTGACTGGGTCGAGCGTACCGAACGGCTCGTCCATCAGCATCAGCGAGGGGCGCGCCGCCAGCGCCCGGGCGATGCCGACCCGCTGCGTCTGGCCGCCGGACAGGGTATTCGGCCGCCGCGCGGCGAAGTCCGCCGGAAGCGCGACCAGATCGAGCAACTCTGCAACGCGCGCGGCGCGCGCGGCCTCGGTCCAGCCTAGCAGCCGGGGGACCACGCCGATATTCTCGGCCACATTCATGTGCGGGAACAGCCCGATACCCTGAAACGCATAGCCGATCCGCCGCCGCAACCTGTGTTTCGGACCGACGTTGATGTCGGTGCCGTCGAGCCGCACGGACCCCGAATCCGGCTCGATCAGGCGATTGATCGTCTTGAGCAGGGTCGTCTTGCCCGATCCGCTCGGCCCGACGAGGGCAACGAAGCTTCCGGCCGGGATCGCCAGCGAGACGGCGTGCAAGATCGGCCGAGCGCCAAGATCCTTGGCGACGTGGTGCAGCTCCAGAAACGGGTCGTTCGCCATGATCGATCTGTAGCCCGGCGTGCCCCGGGGTTCGACCCACTTCGTGCCAGGGCCGCAACATTCACCCGCCATGGCTCGGCAGACGGAGATCTACGATCTTCCGCAAGTCGTGCCTGTTGGCAGGCATGATATTGACTCTTACCGGCCCCAAGTCCTTAATCATCTAAACATCGGGGGGAGTCGCACATGCGAAAAATCGGCCTGATCATGGTCACATTGTGCTCTGTTTCACTAGCATCACCTGCACATGCCGACTCCTTCTTCCAGTGGGGTCAGGGCAATGGTGCGCAGAAGATGCTCGGCGCAGCCGATAACTATTGTTATCTTACCCGTGTCAGCGGCAAGTTCATGGGCTATGGCGAAAGCGTTCGCATCCGGGTCGTCAACGGCTTCTGGCAATTGGAAGGCCAGTCGCAGCAGCAAGGCGTCGCGGCCTGGGCCCGCTGCTTCGCCCGGAGCGAGATCAAGGCACCGGCCGGCGCCGAGCGCTGGAGCAGCGAGGAATTCAGCGCGACGGCCGACAATCCCGGCAGCGGCTGCGTCGACACCAATCCGCGCCTTGCGTGGTGGGGCGACGGCGCGACGGTGATGACGCTGGTCACCGGTGCCTTGCGGGGCAGTGGCGAGCGCATCACCATCAACCAGTCGGGCGATCCCTTCGGTCCCTCGACTCTGGTTCTGCACAGCTGCCAGAAACAGCTCGGCGTCGGTGCGCACAGCTTCTTCGTCGGCAAGCCGCAGAGCGGCCGGATTGCGCGCTTCATCGGTCCGGGCGGCACCGGGACGCCGGGGCAGGCCGGGGAATATGTCTCACTGCCCAATCAGAATGTGATGCTGGCGCCGCTGACCGATGCCTTCTGCTATTTCACGGAGATCAGCGGCGCGTTCAACGGCGCCGGCGAAAGCGTCACCATATTGCCCGGCTCGGATGCCAACGGCGTCAATCGCTGGGTGCTGCAGGCGCGGCACGCGAGCGGCAGCGGAGTTTCGGCCAAGGTGCGCTGCTACGCCCGCAACCAGATCTGACATCCGATCGCACTGGCTCAGATCTCCCTGGGAGTGACGGAGACCAGGTGATCGACCAGCGTCCGCAGCCGCCGGAGCCGCCGCAGATCCTGATGATAGCCGATCCAGACGTCGCGTGCGGGCGGTGGATCGCCGCGCAGAAGGCGTAGAGGCAGTGCGTCGCCGAGGATGCGAGGCAGCACCGCGATCCCGGCACCGCGCGCGCAGGCTGCGCCCTGCGCGTCGCGGTTGTTGCTCCTGAACGAGAGCCGGGCCTCGGGCCAGCGGCTGCGGAGCCAGCCGACGTCGGCGGCGCGGTCCAGCCCGGCATCGAGGGTGATCAAATGATGACCGCGACCGTCCGGGCTAGTCTCCGGATCGCCGCAGCGCGCGACATAGGAATCCGCCGCGTAGGCGCCGTAGCGGATGTGGACGAAGCGGCGCTGGACGATGTCCGCGCCGCTGAACGGGACGAATCGGAAGACGAGGTCGGCCTCGCGCCGGGCGAGATCGACCAGACGAGCCTCGGCGAGCAATTCGATCGTGATCAGCGGATTGGCGATGCCGAAGTCGGCGAGCGCGCCGGCGAGCACCGTATTGGCGAACCAGTCCGAAGAGGACAGCCTCAGGACGCCTTCGAGGCCGCGCGCACCGCCGAGCAGCTTGCGCTCCAGCCCGATCGACTCCTCTTCCATCTGCTCGACATGGCCGAGCATGGTTTCGCCTTCGTCGGTCAGCCGAAAACCTGCGGGCGTGCGCTGGAACAGGGAGGCGCCGATCACCGCTTCGAGCGCGCGCAGGCGGCGGCCGGCGGTAGGCTGGCTGAGGCTCAGGCGAGACGCGGCGGCGGTAAGCGTGCCAGCCCGCGCGATCTCGAGGAACAGCCGCAAATCATCCCAATCGATCCGCAATCTTGCTTCGTCGGCATGCACAGGCGTTTCCCTATCAGGGCTGCGAAACCTTGTCATTCACGGATGAATGGCGACCCTGCGCGCTTAGCGGTGGAAAAGCTGCGCAGGGGCCGCGATCTGGCGAGTGACGGCGCAACCGCGCCATGCTTTGGGAACAATCATCATGAAGGCCATCGGCTATTACGAGTCCGGCAGCATAGACCGGGACGACGCCCTGCTCGATCTCGATATTCCGGCACCTACCCCGGGACCGCGCGACCTGATCGTTCGGGTCCGCGCTGTCTCGGTCAACCCGGTCGACGTCAAGGTTCGCGGCGGCGCACTGCCCGTCGAGGGCACGCCCAAGGTCTTGGGCTGGGATGCGTCCGGCGTCGTCGAGGCGGTCGGCTCCGACGTCTCGCTGTTCGAGGTCGGCGACGAAGTCTTCTATGCCGGCGACATCACCCGCCCCGGCACCAATGCCGAGTTGCACGCGGTCGACGAGCGGATCGTCGGCCACAAGCCGAAGTCGCTCGACTGGGCGCAGGCGGCGGCGCTGCCGCTGACGGCGATCACCGCCTGGGAGCTGCTGTTCGCCCGCCTGCGCGTGCCCTACGGCCGCAAGTCAGGAGGAGGGGCCTTGCTGGTGATCAACGGTGCCGGCGGCGTCGGCTCCATTCTCATCCAGCTGGCGCGCCGCCTCACCGGCCTGACCGTGATCGCCACCGCGTCTCGTCCGGAAACCCAGGCGTGGGTACGCGACATGGGCGCGCATCACGTCATCGACCATCACCAGCCGCTCGACGCGGAGCTTGCTCGCATCGGCATCGGTGAAGTCGATTATGTCGCCGGCCTCACCGCCACGGAAAAGCAACTGCCCATTTTTCCGACGATCGTCGCGCCGCAGGGCCATATTGCCCTGATCGACGATCCCGAGACGTTCGACATCGCGCCATTGAAGCGCAAGTCGATCACCGTCTCCTGGGAGTTGATGTTCACCCGTCCGATGTTCGGGACGAACGACATGATCGAGCAGCATCATCTACTCGAGGAGGTCGCCCAGCTCGTCGATTCCGGTCTGCTCAGGACGACTCTTACCCGGACGCTCTCTCCGATCGATGCCGCCAATCTCAAGACGGCGCACGCTCTGGTCGAAAGCGGCGGTGCAATCGGCAAGACCGTGCTCGCCGGCTTCTGACGCGATCGGAGGCGGACGGGCGCCGAACAGGCGCCCGTCCGCCTCCGTCGTCGGGCTCAGCCTTCCTCATCCTCGCTCTTGGACGGGGCCGGGGGAGGGGGCAGGTGCGCGGTTGCGGCCTTGGTCTTCTCCATGATGGCCGGCATCTCCTTCATCAGCTCTGGCGTGAGCTTCGCCATCAGCGACATGATTTCAGGATCGACCCATGTCATCATCGATTCCGCTGCGAACAATCGTCCGGAGCCGGTCTCTAAGAAGCGGTTGATGTCCTGGAGCTGCGCGGCGCTGAATTTCCTGGCATAGGCACGGGCGAGGCCTTCCCGGACGTCCGGCTCGATCCGGCCCATGATCGGCGCCATTTCCTGGAACAGCACCCGGTTGGTGATCCTCATCCGCTCCTCGAAGTGCGGGTCGCCGGCACCGAGCACCTCCTTGATCGTCTTGTCGCCGATTTCGCGCTCGATCTCCAGGTCCGGAGCACTGCCTTCGGGCAGGATGTCTGCCATGCGCGAATTGTACATCTGGCTGGTGATCGTGCCGACCATCTGTTCCATCGAGCTTCGCATCATTTTCTCGTAGCTGCCAGGGGGCAGCAACGCCGCGGCGGTCTTTCGGGCGAGTTCCAGCTGCCCCGCTTCGATCTCGGTCACGTTCGGGGAGACGACCGTCGGCTGTTGCTGCCCGGTCGCGGTGCTGGACGCGCCGGCAAGCGCGGCGGCGGCAATCAGGATCGTCATCATCACTCTTCTCTAGGACGTCCGCACCTGCTCCGGAAGTGAGGAACGGCCGTCGACCGGAATCGAGAGCGGAGCGGGGCGGGTGATTGCCAGCTCGGCAGACCGGCAAGAAAGGGCTGGAGCAAGCGGCTGCATCGACGTGCCGTCTTGACCCGGGTTCGTTCAATCCTCAGCGTCCAAGCATGCGGCGCGGACTCGTCCTTCTCTCCCTTCTTCTGCTGCCGAGCTGCATTCCGGGCGGGCAGAAGCGCGATGAGCGACCGCCGCGAGCCCCCGCCTCGCGTCCCCCCGAGGACGTCCGGCAATGCCTCGCCGATCTCACCCGGGAAGGCGTGCGCTTCAAGGCGCTGCCGGACCGAGTGTTCGAGAATGGCTGTTCGGCGATCGGCGCAGTGCAATTGCTCGACATCGGCACACCGACCACCAACCTGAAATCGATGACCTGTCCGGTGGCGCGCCAGTTCGCCCGCTGGACCCGCGAGGCGCTGCAGACCAATGCGCGGGTCTGGCTCAACAGCCGGGTGATCAAGATCGAAAGTTTCGGCACCTATGCCTGCCGGCCGGTCAACGGGCAGCAAGGCAACAAGCTCAGCGAGCACGGCCGCGCCAACGCCGTGGACATCGCGGCATTCGTGCTGGAGGATGGGCGACGGATCACCGTGCTCGCCGGTTGGAACGGGCCAGACGAGGATGTCCGGCGATTCCTGCGCGCGGTACATCAGGCGGGCTGCCGCCGCTTCGGGATCGTGCTCGGCCCCGATGCCAACGCCTTCCACCGCGATCACCTGCATTTCGACATGGGACGCGGCCCGTATTGCCGCTAAAGGCCGCGCCATGACCGAAATCGTTCCCCCCACGCGCGTCTTTCAGCGCGCCCGCGAAGAAGCCGAAGTTGCCAACCAGCCGACCCCGGCGCCCCAGACAGCCGATGCGGCCTACCGCCTCGCCTTTCAGGACATGGATTTCCTGCTCCGCGAGGATCTGCGCCCCGTCCGCTTCCAGCTCGAGCTGCTCAAGCCCGAATTGCTGCTCGACGAAGCCAGGATCGGCTCCACCTTCGTGATGTACGGATCCGCCCGCATTCCGGAGCCGGAGAAAGCCGATGCGCTGCTCGCGGCCGCGGCGACCGACAGTCAGCGGCTGGTCGCCGAGCGGCTCAAGGCCAAGTCGAAATATTATGACGAAGCGCGAAAGCTCGCGCGGCTGTGCAGCCGGGTCGACAAGGGCCCGGACGGGCAGCGTCATTTCGTCGTCTGCTCCGGCGGCGGCCCGTCGATCATGGAAGCTGCGAATCGCGGCGCCTGCGATGTCGGGGCGGAATCGATCGGCCTCAACATCGTGCTCCCGCACGAGCAGATGCCCAATCCCTATGTCACGCCGTCGCTGAGCTTCCAGTTCCATTATTTCGCGCTGCGAAAGATGCACTTCCTGCTCCGGGCCCGCGCCGTGGCGGTGTTCCCGGGCGGCTTCGGCACGTTCGACGAATTCTTCGAGCTGCTCACCCTCATCCAGACCGGTAAGGTCAAGCCGCTGCCGATCCTGCTGTTCGGCCGCGAATTCTGGGAGCGTGTGGTCGGGTTCGAGGCGCTCGCCGAGGAAGGCGTGATCGCCCACAAGGATCTCGACCTGTTCCACTTCGTCGAAACCGCCGACGAGGCCTGGCAGTTCGTCTGCGAATATTACCACGCGCGTGATCTGCCGGTGGAGCTCTGCAAATAGCCATGCTTTCGCTGTTCGGGGCGCGCCTCTCGATCGATCGGGACGAACTCGAATGGCAATTCGCCACGTTCAAGTGGTTGCGGCTTGAATTCGGGAGCGCCGCTCGGCCCCTGGTGCTCCCGAGCCCAGCCTTCTTTCCCGCCTCCTCACGCCAGGGTCACGGACGGATTGCGGATCTTTTCGAACATGTCCGCGCCGCCGCAGGCATGGAGGACTGGCCGTGTGAGCTGCAAGCGGGCCGGCGTGACCGTCCAGCCCAAATCGGGCCGGCGCTGCTTCTTCGCCATGAGGACGCGCCGGCGCCATGCGGCACCTTTCAGATCACCGGCGAGGACGGCATCCCAAAGGTGGTCATCACCTACAATCCGGAGTTGGCGAACGATACTACGGCGATGATAGCAACCCTCGCGCACGAGCTTGCCCATTATCTGATGAGCACGGCCGCGACCGATCCTCCGGGCGGATGGGACCTGCACGAGCTCCACACTGATCTTGCTGCCACGTGGATGGGATTCGGCATCTTCCTTGCCAACAGCGCCCGCAATTTCGCGCAGTTCCAGTCGGACGGGCTGCAGGGCTGGTCGTCGCGAACGCAGGGCTATCTGAGCGAGCAGGCGCTCGTCACCGGCCTTGCCATCGTGGAGCGGCTATATGGTCGCGATCCGCTGACGGCCGCGCCATTCCTCAAGACCTATCTCGAAAGCGATCTGCGGCGGGCAACGAAGGCACTGGCGAGATTGCATCCCGACATCCCGGCGGCGGTCGGAGCGGTCGACCTTGCCCAATACGGCGCCAGCTGACGAATGTGATTTCGATCAACGGGCCCGCGCACGCTCATGCTCGGCGATCAGCACATCTACCGGCACGGCCCGGATCGTCGCCGCCAGCACCTCTTCGGCAAGATCCTGCGGGCCCTTCAGGCGCAGGCATGATTTGCCCATGTCGAGCCGCTTGCCGGCGCTCGCCCAGTCGCGCTTGAGGCGCTCGGTCCGCTCTTCGGAGGCGTAGACGCAGGTGAGGTAGAGGGCGGTGAAATTCTTCTGAGCCGCCAGCGCCGCGTAACCGAGCGGCTGTCCGTTGTACGTGTTCGGGTAGCGCGACAGCGGCACTTCCCAGGAGATCATCCCCCAGTTCATCCGCTCCTCGTAACCGCTCGGGAGGTTCGCGTTGATCAGGTCGCGCAAGCGGGCGACGAACGCGGCGCGCTCCGGCTCGAGCTCCGCCAGATAGGCTTCGGGGGTGGCGGCCTGGCTCGAGACCATCACCCCCGCTCCGTCATTGCGTCTTCTGCTGGCCGGCGCGGCCGTCCACCGTCGGTGCGCCGTCGCCGTGGATGTTGCTGGCGCCGCCCTTGGCGCCGGCGGCCGTCGCCTCGTTGAGCACCGGCTCGTCCTCACCCTTGTCGCCCGCCGCCGGCTGGTCGGCGGCTTCGGCCGCGGCCTGGGCGGGGTTGCCCGCAGCGGCGACGGGGGCGGGAAGCGGCAGGTTGCTGCCCTGCGCGTTCAGCCAGGCGATCAGATTGGCGCGGTCCTCGGGCTTGCCGAGGCCGGCGAAGGTCATCTTGGTGCCGGGGGCGAAGTCGCGCGGCGACTTCAGCCACTGGCTCATTTCCTCGAAGCCCCAGGTGCCGCCATGGCCGGACAGGGCCGGCGAGTAAGCGAACCCGGCCGCATGCTTGCCGATCGGCTTGCCCATCACGCCGAACAGATTGGGGCCGGTGCCATTGGCGCCGCCCTGGTTCGCGGTGTGGCAGGCCGTGCACTTCTTGAACACCGCTTCTCCCTTGGCGATGTCGGCGGACGCCATCAGATTGGCGATCGGCTGCTCGGCCTCGGCACCGCCTTCGGCACCCTCGGCGCCGGTTACACCCTCGATCGGATAGCCCATCTTTTCAGGTCGTTCCGCCTTGAACATCTCCGCGGTAACGATCGAGGCGCCGAGCGCGACGATGCCCGCGCCGAGCACCCAGCCCGCAATCGTATTGTTGCGATTGTCCATGCCGTGTTCAGACCTCCAGGGGCGCGCAAGGAATGCGCGCGGATGGGAATTCGGCAGCCCCTTTAGAAGGGGCTGCGCCAACGGGCAAGCGGCTCAAAGCGCATCCGGTTCCGATGAACCTTGATCGCTGCTGAACCGCATGCCCTTCGAGGATGCATGCGCTGCCCCGGCGCGGCCTTCGTCCACCCACCAGCGGAGCAAGGTGTACGCAATGGCGAAGGGCGGCGGCGCCAGGAAAGGCGCGTCGCGTTCGCCGGCCAATGCCGCGCGGACCTCGTCGCGCGACGCCCAGAAGCCGTGCTCGAGTTCGGTCGTGTCGAGGACGATCGCGTCGCTGAGCGCTTCCGCAACGCAGGCCATCATCAGCTGGCCGGGGAAGGGCCAGGGCTGGCTTGCGACGTAGCGGACGTTGCGGACGCCGATTCCGGCCTCCTCCATGATCTCGCGTGCGACCGCTTCCTCGACTGATTCGCCCGGCTCGATGAAGCCGGCGAGCGCCGAATAACGACGCGGCGGATATTGCGGCTGCCGGGCCAGCAGCACCTTGCCGTCATATTCGGCGAGCATGATCACCACCGGGTCGACCCGCGGGAAGTGATCGGCACCGCAGTTTCCGCAGCGGCGGCCCCAGCCGGCGCGGTACACCGCGGTCGCAGTGCCGCAGACGCCGCAGAAAAGATGGCGGTTATGCCACTCGATCAGGCTCTTGGCGCCGCCCCACAAGGCCGCATCCTCGGCCGCCATGCGCGCGAGCAGGCCGAAGACGCTCCAGGCGCGCTGCCCGGGCTCGGTCCGGATCAAGGGCGCGAACAAGGGCACTTCGCCCTGCAGCCCGAGGAAGATTCGCTCGGCCGCGCCGTTCAGCGGCGACCAGGTCAGCCGTCCCTCGGCGTCGAGCACCGGATCGAGCCCTTCGAGCTGCATCAGCAACGCACCCTCATGCGCGGCGAGCTCGGCCACGCGCCCCTCGTCCAGTCTGAGATTGTCGGCCCGGTCGATCGACGCGCCGGTAAATCCAGTGCGGGTCATGCCGCATTCCTCCATTCGCTGCCGCGGGCGGCAAGCCGCGCGAAAAGGGTGGGCAGACCTGCTTCGCCGATCCGGGCGATGGGCCACCAGATGCCGTCGGGATCGCGCCGGTCCGATTCGGCGCAGAGCAGGCGCATGGTCAGCGCGAAATGGGTGAAGACGTGATCGACGCTGCCGGCCTCCCGCCACGCCGCTTCCGCTGGAGCGTCGTCGGTGGGAAGGGCGAGCATCCCGCCGAGCAGGCCCTTGGCCGGGCGCCGCACCAGCCGGACATGGCCGTCATGCTCCAGCCAATAGGCAACGCCGTCGCGGCGCGGCTTCGGCGCCTTGGCGGCCTTGACCGGATAAATCGCCTGGGTTCCGGCGGCGCGCGCGGCGCACAGCGGGGCGAGCGGGCAGCGGCCGCAATCCGGCGCGCGGGGCGTGCAGATCGCCGAGCCGAGATCCATCATCGCCTGGGCGAAATCGCCGGATTGCGTCTCGGGCGTGATCGTCTCGGTGAGCGCATAGAGCCGCTCGCGGGCGCCGGGCAGTGGCGCGTCGACCGCGAACAGGCGTGAGACGACCCGCTCGACATTGGCGTCGACCACCACGGCTCGCCGTCCGAAGGCGATGGCTGCGATCGCGGCGGCAGTGTAGCGGCCGATCCCGGGCAGCTTCCGGAGCTCGGCTTCGTTATCAGGAAAGCGCCCGCCATGCTCTCCGGCGACCCTGCGAGCGCAAGCGACGAGGTTGCGCGCCCGGGCATAATAACCAAGGCCGGCCCACGCTGCCATGATCTCCGAATCCTCGGCTGCGGCGAGCGCTTCGACACTGGGCCAGCGCGACGTGAACTTGTCGAAATAGGGGCGCACCGCCGCGACGGTGGTCTGCTGGAGCATGATTTCGGACAGCCAGATCCGGTACGGATCCGGAGTCTCGCCGGGCTCGGCGCGCCACGGAAGTTGCCTCTTATCCACAGCATACCAGCTGAGCAGCGCAATTGATGCATCGACGGACATGGGCCGCCTATGCCATGCTTGGCCGCATGGGCAAATCGGGCGGGACGACGAAGAAGAAGGAGCAGCAGGCGGCGCCGCGCGCAGGCCGTGCACGCAGCGTCTCCGACATGCTGCCGGAAATCGGCGGTGCCGCTTTCCGGCGCTTCGGTTTCGTCCAATCCTCGATCGTCAGCCGCTGGAAGGAGATCGTCGGTGATCGCTATGCCGGCGTTTCCTCGCCCGAATCGATTCGCTTTCCGCCGGGACGCCGCTCGAACGGTGTGCTCACCCTGGTCGTCGAAGGCGCGCATGCACCGGTCATGCAGCATGTGGTTCCTGTGATCATCGAACGGGTGAACCGTTTCTTCGGCTACGAGGCGGTGACCCGGGTGCAGTTCCGGCAAGGCATCGTTCAGGTGCAGCGCTCCAAGTCGAGAGTTGCTCCGCCTTCGCTGCGGCCGATCCCTCAGGAAATGAGCGACTCGCTGCGAGAGATCGCCGATCCGGAGCTTCGCACCGTGATGGAGGCGCTTGCGCGTGGCGTTGCGGCAGGCGAAGGGCAGGGCCTCGGGGTCACCGTTGCCCTTCCGATCGTGGGAAGAATTGGAGAGAAGAAGAAATGAAGGCTTTGACCGGCACCGCGCTCGCGGCACTCGCACTCCTGCTTGCGGGCTGCGGCAGCGACGACGCCGCCTCCAACAATCAGGGCGCGGTCGCCCAGAACGTGCCTCTCAAGCAGATCCCGGCGCCGAACGGCGGCGACTGGACGCAGGTGGTCAGCGAAACGCCGCAGGGCGGGTTCGTCATGGGCAATCCCAATGCGCCGGTGAAGCTGATCGAGTTCGGATCGCTGACCTGTCCGCATTGTGCCGAATTCTCCGAGCAAGGCGCGCCGGTGATCGTCAGCAAATATGTGAAGTCGGGTCAGGTGAGCTTCGAGTTCCGCAACGTCGTGCGCGATCCGGTCGATCTTGCCGCTGCCCTGCTGGCGCGCTGCAACGGCGCCGCCGCCTTCTTCCCGCTAAGCGACCAGTTCTTCGCGTCGCAGGAGGAATGGTTCGGCAAGGCCGCCGCTCTGACGCCGGAGCAGCAGCAGCAGATCGGCGCGTCACCCACTCCGGCGCTCGGCTTCGCAAAGGCGGCGGGGCTCGATCAGTTCGCCAAGGTGCGCGGCGTTCCCGCATCGAAGGCCCAGGCATGCCTCACCGATCAGGCGCAGATCCAGCGGTTCGTCCAGCAGAACGAGGCGGATGCGAAGCAATATGACATTCAGGGCACGCCGAGCTTCGTGATCAATAACGAGCGCGTCGAGGCAGGCGCCTGGCCGACGCTCGAGCCGCTCATCCAGGCTGCGATCAAGTGATTCGGCGCGGTCTGATCCTGGCGCTCGGCGCAGTCGCCCTGGCCGGCGGGCTTTCGGCCGCGCTCGTACCCGCCGGCGCCGCGCCGGCCCGCAAGGCGGCTGCGCCCGCCCGCGATTGGACCAAGACAATCGTGACGACGGCCGAGGGCGGCTACCGCATGGGCAATCCGGCGGCGCCGGTGAAGCTCGTCGAATATGGCTCGCTCACCTGCCCGCATTGCGCCCATTTCAACGCCAGTGCGAAGGCAGCACTGGAAGCCAGGGTGCGCACCGGAAAGGTCAGCTTCGAATTCCGCAACTTCGTGCTGAACGGCATCGACGTCACCGCCACTCTGCTCTCGCGCTGCGCGGCGCCGGCCAACTACTTTCGTCTGACCGAGAGCCTCTACGCGGCGCAGCCGCAATGGATCGGCAGGATCAGCGGCCTTCCGCAAGCCGAGAAGGACAAGTTGAAGACCTTGCCGGAGGCCGAGCGGCTGGCACGCATCGCCGACATCGGCGGGCTCACCCAGATTGCGGCCGCCGCCGGCGTCACGCCGCAAAAGGGCAAGGCCTGCCTCGCCGACCCGGCAGCGCTCGCCCGCCTCGAAAAGATGGCGGAAGCCGCTGCGGCACAGGGAGTTCAGGGCACGCCGACTTTCTTCGTCAACGGCAAGATGGTGCGCGCCGACGATTGGTCCGCCATCGAACCCGAAATCCGACAGGCCGGCGGATAAGGAGCAGGACCATGCGCCTGGGGGGGCGGGGATGCAGATAAAGCGGCTGAAGCTTTCCGGCTTCAAGAGCTTCGTCGAGCCCGCCGAACTGCGCATCGAGCCGGGCCTGACCGGCGTCGTGGGCCCGAATGGCTGCGGCAAATCGAACGTGCTGGAGGCAATCCGCTGGGTGATGGGCGAAAGCTCGCCCAAGTCGATGCGCGGCGCCGGCATGGACGATGTCATCTTCGCCGGCACCGCCCAGCGCCCGGCACGCGATTTCGCCGAAGTGAGCATGCTCGTCGAGCGCCCGACCGAGGAGGTGTCGGGCGACGTCGCGCTCGCTCCGCCCGGCGATGTCGAGATCACCCGGCGGATCGAGCGCGGCGCCGGCTCTGCCTACCGGGTCAACGGCCGTGATGTCCGCGCCAAGGACGTGGCCTTGCTGTTCGCCGACGCCGCAACCGGCGCCCACTCGCCGGCCTTGGTCAGCCAGGGCAAGATCAGTGCGATCATCGCGGCCAAGCCGACCGAGCGCCGCGCGATGCTTGAGGAAGCAGCCGGCATCTCCGGGCTCCACGTGCGCCGCAAGGATGCCGAGCAGAAATTGCGCGCGGCGGAGGCCAATCTCACCCGGCTCGACGAGCTGATGGGCGACATGGAGAATCGTGCGGCCGCGCTGCGCCGCCAGGCCAAGGCTGCCGAGCGTTACCGCAAGCTCTCCGATCAGATCCGCATCGCCGAGGCACGGATGATCTTCGCCCGCTGGCGCGAAGCGGCGAATGCAGCGGATGCGGCGAAGAAGGAAGCCGAGGCCGCCGTCGCCGCGGTCGATCGCGCTGCCGATGCGCAGAGGGTCGCCGCCGCACGACAGACCGGGGCCGCCGAAGCGGTCGCCGACAGGCGCAAGGCCGCCCAGGGTGCGCGCGACGCCGCAACCGCCCTCGGACACAGCCTCGCCAGCGTGCGCGCCGAACGCGACATGGTCGCGCGCCGGATCAAGGACCTGACCGCGCGCCAGGCGACGCTCGCCGCCGACCGGGTCCGCGAGGCCGCGCTCGCCGAGGATGCCAAGGCGGCCCTCGAACGACTCGCGCGGGAAAGCGAGGAGATCGAAATCCGACTCGCCGCCGCCGAGGCGGCACGCGGCACGATCGATATCCGCACCGTCGAGGCCGAGGATGCCGCCCGCGCCGCGGAGGCGGAACTCGGCAAGGCGCGCACCGTCCAGGCGGCCGAGCAGGCCGAGGCCCGCGTCGCCCTGGCGGCGCTGGAGGCGGCACGAGGCAAGCTCGCCCGCGCCGAGATCGAGGCACAGCGGCTCGCCCAGCAACTGCAGGCGCTCGGCGACGAGATACCTCTGGTCGAGACCCTGCAGGCAGCGCGCGGCAAGCGCGAGCAGGCCGAGAAGAAGCAGGCGGAAGCGGCCGGAGCGATCGCCGCGGCCGAGACGGCGCGCCAGCAGGCGGCGGCGGCGCGCGACGCGGCCGAGAGCGAAGGCGCTGCGGCGCGGGCCGCCCATGCGGCGCTCGAATCGGAAGCGCGGGCGCTCGCCAAGGCGGTCGAAGGCGCGACCGGTGACCGCGCCATCCACCATTTGAAGGCGGCGCCCGGATTCGAGCGCGCCCTCGCCGCGGCGCTCGGCGACGATCTCGACGCAGTCGTCCGGGGCGATGCCGCCCGGCGCTGGACTGGCGCCGATATCGAGGAAAGCGATCCCCCGCTTCCGCCGGGCTGCGAGCGGCTGCTCGACCATGTCGAGGCGCCGGCAGTCCTGCATCGCCGCCTCGCGCAGATCGGCGTCGTCGACGAGGATGATGGTCGCCCGCTCGCCGTCGGCCAGCGGCTCGTCACACGCGACGGGCGGCTGCGGCGTTGGGACGGCTATGTCGCGACCGGCGTCGGCGCGGCAGCGGCGGAGCGGCTGATCCGGGTCAATCGCCTCGCCGAATTGCAGGCAGCTTTGCCCACGGCCTTTGCGGCCGTCGAGGAGGCGAAGGGGCGCATCGCCGCTGCGCTTGCGGAGATGCAGAAGGCGCGGGACGCCGCCGACGCCGCTCGCCGCAGCGAGGCCGAAGCGACGAGCGCGATCCGCGACGCGACGCGCGCCGAGGACAGCGCCCGAGTCGAGATCGAGCGGCTGGAGATGCGCCGCACCGGGCTCGCCGAGCGGATCGAGCAGGCCGCCGCCGACCTTGCCGACGCGCGTACCGCTTTTGCCGATGCCGGAAAGGTCGTCGAAGCGCTGCCGGACGCGCGCGCGACCGAGGCGCAGGTCGCAGCACTTCGCACCAGCGCGGAAACCGCGCAGCGCGGGCTCGCCGACGTGCGCGCCGAGGCGGCAACCCAAGCGCGGGCGATCAGCGCCGATCGCCAGCGCGCCGACGCGGCCCGCAAGGAAGCCGCCGACTGGACTGTCCGCGCCTCCGAAGCAGGCAAGCGCCAGGCAGACATGGCCAAGCGGATCGCCGAGGCGGAGGAGGAGGCGGAGAGCCTCGCCGGCGCGCCCGAGGCGCTGGCGCGTCGGCTCGAAGCGATGGAAGCAGACTATCTGGAGGCGACCCGCACGGCCGAAGCCGCGGCCGTCGCCGAGCGCGAAGCGGAGGCGGCTCTGCGGAAGGCCGACGCGCTGCTCGCCGAAGTTGGAGAACTCCTGGCCACGGCGCGCGAAGGCCGCGCCGGCGCCGTCGCCCGCCACGAGAACCAGGAATTGCGCCGCATGGAGATGGGCCGCATTTCCGGCGAGCGCTTCGAATGTCCGCCACCGCTGCTGCCGGACAAGGTCGGCTTCGACGATGCGACGATCGAGCCGTCGGCCGAGGAAGCGACCCGCCACGAGCGCCTCAGCACCGAGCGCGAGCGCATCGGCCCGGTCAATCTCGTCGCGGAGCGGGAGCTTGCCGAACTGGAGGAGACGCGCAGCGCCAGCCTCGCCGAGCGCGAGGAACTCGGGCTCGCCATCAACCGCCTGCGCGGCTCGATCGGCAGCCTCAACCGCGAGGGCCGGCTGCGCCTGCTCGCTGCCTTCGAAGCCGTGGACCGGCATTTCCGCAGCCTGTTCACGACCTTGTTCGAAGGCGGCCAGGCCCATCTCGAACTCGTCGAGTCCGAGGATCCGCTGGAAGCGGGCCTCGAGATTCTCGCCCAGCCGCCGGGCAAGCGCCTGTCGACGCTCACCCTGCTCTCCGGCGGCGAGCAGGCGCTGACTGCGGTGGCGCTGATCTTCGCCTTGTTCCTGACCAATCCCGCGCCAATCTGCGTCCTCGACGAAGTCGACGCGCCGCTCGACGACGCCAATATCGAGCGCTTCTGCGATCTGCTCGATCGCATGACCGGCGAGACCGAGACCCGCTATCTGATCGTCACCCACAATGCGGTGACGATGAGCCGCATGCACCGTCTCTTCGGCGTGACCATGATCGAAAAGGGCGTCAGCCGCCTGGTCAGCGTCGATCTCGGCAGCGCCGAACGCCTGCTTGCCGCGGAGTGAAATCGCCCCTCAGCAAGGCGACGGGCCAAACAGCAAGAACGGACCTCATGACCGCACCCATGTTCCGCTACGTCCCGCCGCATCCGCCCCGTCCCGACGGTCCGGTCCCGGTCTGGCGCGGATTCGTCGGCGAGCGGGCGCGCAATGCCGTGTTCGGCTGGTCGAAGCGCGCGTTCGAGATCCCGCATTTCGAGCGCACCGTGCTCGGCCACCGAGTCCACATCCCGCTCGATCCCGCGCTCGTCCAGCATGTCATGCTGGACAATGCCGCCAATTATCAGAAGCCGGATCTGGTCAAGAAGCTGCTGATGCCGAGCATCGGCCGCGGCCTGCTGAGCTCGGACGGAAATTTGTGGCGCGATCAGCGGCGGATCGTCGCCGCCAGTTTCGCGCCCGCCGCCGTCGACGCGCTGTTCCCGTCCTTCGCGCGGGCCGCCGAACAGGCGATGGCCGGCTGGGGCAGCGGCTGCACGATCGACATGGCCGAAGTTTCGACGGCGACGACGATGCGGGTGATCTCCGATGCCCTGTTCGGCGGCGATCCTAGGCTCACCGGCGCGGAGGCGATGGGTCACATCGCCGCCGCGCTCGAAGGGGTGGGCGGCGCGCGGCTGCAGGTCCTGCTCGGCCTGCCGCTGATACCGCTCACCGCCAAGGGCCGGCGCGGGCGGCGCGGCCAGCTCTATCTGCGCGAGACGTTGAGCGCGGTGGTCAACGATCGCCGGCAGCGGCCTGGCGACGACTTCCTCAGCCACATGATATCGGCGCTCGACGCGCGCTTCCCGGCGGAGGACGCGCAGGCGCTGGCGGTCGACAATGCCGCGACCTTCTACGTCGCGGGGCACGAGACCACCGCCAATGCGATGACCTGGACGCTGTTCCTGCTTTCAGAACAGGCGGCTCTGCAGGAGCAAGTGAGCGCCGAGGCACGGGAGGCGCTCGCCGCCGCGCCCGCGGACTCGAGCCTCGCCGAGCGGTTGCCCTTGCTCCGCCGGGTGCTCGAGGAATCGATGCGGCTCTATCCGCCGGTGCCACGCTTCGATCGCCAGGCGGTGGCCGACGATCGCATCGGCGACCATCCGATCCGGGCCGGCGATTTCGTGTCGATCTGGCCGTGGATCATCCATCGCCACCGGTCGCTCTGGGAAGATCCGGACGCGTTCATTCCCGATCGCTGGCGTGAGGATGCCAGAGCGACCCGTCACCGCTTCCAATATATCCCGTTCGGCGGCGGTCCGCGGGTCTGCGTCGGGCTGCGCTTCGCGACGGCGGAAATGCTGAGCGTGCTGGCTTACTGGCTCGCCGGGTGGCGCTTCGCGCCGCTGCCCGGGCGCGATGTCCGCCCCTCAGGAATGGTCACCTTGCGGCCTGCGGGCGGCCTGCCGCTCATCCTCTCGCGTCGCTCCGGCTGACTCCGGCCCCGCGCGACGCGAAGCTCGCCGCCAGGCCGATCAGCGCGACGGCGCCGACGATCAGTCCCGGTGCGGCGCGCCAGCCGGTGGCGTCGATCAGCGCATTGGCGGCAAGCGGCCCCAATCCGCTTAGTAAGGTGAAGCTGATGTTGAGCGACAAGGCGACTCCGCTGAAGCGCACGCGTGCCGGAAACAGCCGCGCGAGCAGATAGGCGAAACTGCCATTGGCGCCGGCGACCGCTATCGCGAGCAGCGGCAGCACCAGCAGCAGATCGGCATCCCCGCGCGCGAGCAGGGCATAGCCCATCGGTCCGCCGACGATCAGCAGCAGGGACGATGCCCGCAGCAGCCGCTGCGGCGGCATCCGGTCCGCCAGCCACGAGGCGGCGAGCAGCGACAGCGACATCGCCAGCAAAGCGACGTTCATCGCGATCGCCACCTCCTGCCTCGGATAGGCGAGCACCTGGCCGAGATAGGCCGGCATGTGCGCGAACAGCAGCCCGTTGAAGCCCGCGGTCAGCGCCACTACGCAGCAGCCGAGCAGGATCGCGCCGCGATGATCGCGCACCACTTCGCGGACCGGCTGCTGCGCGGCGTCGTGCCGGATGCGCAGGAATTCGGGAGTCTCCTCCAGATTGCGGCGGAGCCAGAAGCTCACCAGCCCGAGCACGCCGCCGAACAGGAATGCGATCCGCCACCCATAGTCCAGCATCGCCTCCGGCGGCAGCCAGGCGCCGAGCGCGAGATTGACGAAAGCGGCGAGCAGCACACCGGCGTTGACGAGAGCAAAGACGATGCCGCAGGCGAAGCCGGGACGCCGCTGCGCGGTCTCGACCACGAAGGTGATCGCACCCGGCAGTTCTCCACCGATGCAGAGCCCCTGAACGAAGCGCAGCAACACCAGCAGCAAGGTCGCGGCAAGGCCCCATTGGGCATAGGTCGGGATCAGGCCGATCGCCAGCGTGCACAGCGACATGGTGAAGACGGTGACCACGAACACCGTTTTGCGCCCATAGCGGTCGCCGAAATGGCTGGAGACCATTCCGCCGAGCGGACGGGCGAGATAGCCGACGGCGAACACCGCAAGCGAAAGGGTGAGCGCCGCGGCGGGCGCGCCAGCCGGGAAGAAGGCGGCGGCGATCGCCTGCGCGAAGATCCCGTATACGATGAAGTCATAATATTCGAGGCCGCCGCCCAGCGCCGCGAGCACGACCATCCGCCACTGCCGATGGGTGAGGTCCGGCGGGCCGTCCACATTGTCCGAAACTGAAGTCACCAGGCCTCCCGCACGCGAACCTGCCGCATAAGGCCGCGAGACGGCGCGGAAGTCCACCGTTGCTCCGCTGGTGGCGGTTATTTTTCGGCGCCCGTCCTCCTGGTCCGGCCTATTCAGCTCTGCGGAACTTGAAGACGAACTGGTCGGTCTTGCCGCGGATCGACGGATCGAAGACGTTTGTCGTGTGCGGGTCGGCCGGATTGGCGAGGATCGGCAGCGCGCCTTCGTAGGTGAACCCCGCGCTTTCGATCTCCGCGCGGGCTGCGGCGGGATCGATGCGGTGGAGGCTGTCGGGCGCCTTGAACTCCGGATCGGCATTGGCGACATGGTCGACGACCAGCAGCACGCCACCCGGCTTCAGCGAGTTGTGGAGCGTCTTGGCGACGCTCAGGGCAAAGCCCGGAGGCGACATCTTGAGGTGCAGATCGTGATAATTCTGCACCGTCACGATCGCATCGAGCGGTTCGGGAAAGGCGACTGCGGCGAGCGACACGCGCGAAGGCGTGACGTTCGTGTAGCCGGCGACGGCTGTATCCTGATCGGTTCCGTACGATGCCTTGTACTGGATGAATTCGGCCGGCTGATAGGCGTAGACATGGCCCTTGGGCCCGACCGCGGCGGCGAGGATCCGGGTGAAATAGCCGCCGCCCATGATGAAGTCGGCCACCTTGTCGCCCGGGGCGATCTCCGCAAAGGCGAGCAGCTCGCCGGGCTTTCGGACCGAGTCGCGCGCCCGATCCGCTTCGGGCCGCTTGCTGTCGGCAAGCGCGGCCTTGATCGAGGAAGGAACGGTCTGGGCCGCGGCGGGCGCAGCGAGCGCCATCAGCAGTCCTGCGGATATCGATACCAGCCTCATCGCGACTCTCTCCTGTTTCGCTGCATCATGAACCATTCCGGCGACGGTTCAAAGCCGCGGTCGACCTTCGTCGCGGCGGAGAGGCGCGACTTCGGCGGGAGGGGCACCGAAGCCGCGCGCGCGATCAGCCGAACAATTTGCCGGCGGTGATCGCGATCAGTTCGCCCTGGTGCATCGCACCGTTGAGATCGATTTCGGTCGGCTGGCGCGATCCGTCACCGGCGGCGACGGTGGTCGCGCCATAAGGCGCGCCGCCGACGATCTCGTCGACGCTCATCTGGCCGGCATGGCTGTAGGGCAGACCGACGATCGTCATTCCGAAGTGGAGGAGGTTGGTGATGATCGAGAACAGGGTCGTCTCCTGGCCGCCATGCTGGCTGGCGGTCGAGGTGAAGGCGCCGCCGACCTTGCCGTTGAGCGCGCCGCGCGCCCACAGGCCGCCGGCCTGATCGAGGAAGGCCGCCATCTGCGACGACATCCGGCCGAAGCGGGTGCCGGTGCCGACGACGATCGCATCATAATGTTCGAGGTCGGCGACCGTCGCGATCGGTGCCGCCTGATCGAGCTTGAAATGGGCGTTGCGCGCAATCTCTTCGGGAACGGTCTCCGGCACGCGCTTGATGTCGACTTCGGCGCCGCCGCGGCGTGCGCCTTCCGCCACCGCTTCCGCCATCTTCTCGATATGACCGTAAGACGAATAATACAGAACCAGCACCTTGGCCATGTGACCCTCCTCGAAGCGTGCGCGGCGGACCCGCCGGCACGTCCTCCATCGGCTCATTGTCCGCGACGAGAAAGCCGAATAAGTTCGAAGGATCTGTTCGAAATTCTGGAAGAGCTGAGTCATAGGCGGAGCTGGCTTCAACCCGTGCCTGCTCCTAGATAGCAGCAATGCGCATCGCCATCCTCGAAACCGGCAAGCCGCCCGCCGACCTTGCCGGCCGCTTCGGCACCTATCCCGAGATGTTCGCCGATCTGCTCGGCCCCGGCTTCGAAACGGTGACATACGACGTCGCCGCCGGCGAGTTGCCCGCGCGACCCGAGGATTACCCAGCCTATCTGGTCACCGGCTCGCCGGCGGGTGTGTATGAGGATCATCCCTGGATCGATCCGCTCAAGGCGTTCCTGCGCGCCGCCAAGGGAAAGGCCAGGATCGTCGGCATCTGCTTCGGCCACCAGATCATGGCCGAGGCGTTCGGCGGCAAGGTCGAGAAGTCCGAACGGGGCTGGGGCGTCGGCCTGCAAACGCTTGACGTCCAGGCGCGCCGCCCGTTCATGAACGGCGAAGCCGCCGTGTCGGTGCCGGCCTCGCACCAGGATCAGATCGTGGTGCCGCCGCCGCATGCCGAGGTGCTCGCCGGCAACGATTTCAGCCCGTTCGGAATGCTCGCCTACACCGATCAGCCGGCGCTCTCGATGCAATTCCACCCGGAATTCGATCCGGCCTTCGCCAAGGCTCTCGTCGAGAGCCGGCGTGCGCGCCTGCCCGATCCGGACGCAGCGATCGCCTCGCTCGATCGCCCGAACGACAGCGCCTGCGTCGGCGGCTGGATCCGCAGCTTTCTGAAGGAAGAGCCGGCATGACCGAGTGGCGGGCGATCGAGGCGGACATCACCAGGCTCGCCTTGGATGCGATCGTCAACGCCGCCAATTCGAGCCTGCTCGGCGGCGGCGGCGTCGACGGCGCGATCCACCGCGCCGCCGGGCCCGATCTTCTCGCCGAGTGCCGCACGCTTGGCGGATGCCCGGCCGGCGAGGCGAAGATCACGAGGGGCTACCGACTACCGGCCGCGCACGTCATCCACACCGTCGGTCCGGTCTGGCACGGCGGCGGCAAGAATGAGCCCGAGACGCTCGCCCGCTGCTACCGCAACAGCCTCGCGCTCGCCCGGCGGCACAGCCTGCGCACCATCGCCTTCCCGGCAATCTCCACTGGAATATACGGCTATCCCGTCGAAGCCGCCGCAAAGGTGGCCGCCGAGACCGTCGCCGCGGAAATCGCCGCGACACCGGACGCCTTCGACGAAATCTTGTTCGTCTGCTTCAGCCCCGCTGCCACCGAAATCTTCCAGAGGTCCGTGGACGAAGAACAAGGCGCCAACCCTTAACCTCTCGCCCGTTGCGCGAGAGAGGTAGGAGAGAGGGGGCGCCTTAAACCGTCGCTGCGCCGAACGTGTCGCAGCTCGCCGGATCGCCGCTCTCGAGGCCGCGCTTCAGCCAGCGCTGACGCTGCTCGGCGCTGCCGTGGGTGAAGGCTTCGGGGACGACGCGGCCCTGCGCCTGGCGCTGAAGCGTATCGTCGCCGATCGCCTGGGCGGCGCGAAGACCCTCCTGGATGTCGCCCGGCTCCAGCGCCGCGCGGCCCTGCGCATCCTTGGCATTGGCGGCCCAGACTCCGGCATAGCAATCGGCCTGCAATTCCACGCGCACCTGGATGGCATTGCCCTCGCGGCTCGAAACGCTCTGCTGCTGCTCGTGGGCGCGGGTCAGGGTGCCGGTCAGGAACTGGAGGTGATGGCCGACTTCGTGGGCGATGACATAGGCCTGGGCGAAGTCTCCGGCGGCGCCGAACCGGTTCTGGAGCTCGCCGTAGAAGCTGGTGTCGAGATAGATGCGATTGTCGGTCGGGCAGTAGAACGGCCCCATCGCCGACTGGGCGGCGCCGCAGCCGGAGCGGCCGGTGCCGCCGTAGAAGACGAAACCGGCCGGCTGATATTTCTGGCCCTGGGCCTGGAAGATGCGGGTCCAGGTGTCCTCCGTATTGGCGAGCACCTGGCAGGAGAATTTGCTCGCCGCATCGAGCGCGCAGGATTCCTGCGCATTGGCGCCGCCGCGTGTTCCCGTCTGCGCCACCTGCGTCCCGCCGACGCCGCGCGTTCCGCCGCCGCCACCGCCAAGGGTGGTCAGCGCGCAATAACCGAGCAGGAGGATCAGCACGCCGCCGATCCCGAAGCGGCTCAGCACCAGGCCGAACAGCATCCCGAACAGGCCGCCGCCGCCGCCGAAGCCGCCGCCACCGCCGAAACTCTGCCCGCGCTGATCGCTGACATTGTCGCTCGTCCGATAATCATCGAGGCGCATCCGGCTCACTTCCTGTTGCGAAGACCCACTCCCGGCGCGGGCCGGAATGCGGACTTCCTGGGTACGAACCGGGAGAATGCGCAGGATGGGCGTGCGGTTGCAAATCGCGCCCGCACGCGGGAAAGAGCGGCGGACCTCAGCCAAGGATGTCCGCGCATGCTCCTCAACGGAAAGACCGCTCTCGTTACCGGATCCACGTCGGGAATCGGCCTCGCCTGCGCCCAGGCGCTCGCCGCCGAGGGCGCGAACGTCGTCGTCAACGGCTTCGGCGACGAGGCCGCGATCGAGGAGATCCGCACGGGCCTTGCGGAGGCGAGCGGCGGCCAGGCGCTCTACAGCAATGCCGATCTCACCGACCCCGCCGCGATCGAACGGATGATCGATCAGGCCGCCGAGGCGTTCGGCGCGATCGACATCCTGATCAACAATGCCGGCATGCAGCATGTTGCGCCGATCGACCAATTCCCGCCCGATCAATGGGATCTGATCATCGCGCTCAATCTCTCCGCCGTCTTCCACACCACGCGGCTCGCCTTGCCGGCGATGAAGGCCAAGGGCTGGGGCAGGATCATCAACACCGCCTCCGCGCACAGCCTCGTCGCCAGCCCCAACAAGGCGCCCTATGTCGCGACCAAGCACGGCATCGCCGGCCTCACCAAGGCGGTGGCGCTGGAAACGGCGACGTCGGGCGTGACGGTGAACTGCATCAGCCCCGGCTATGTATGGACGCCGCTGGTCGAGAATCAAATCCCGGACACGATGAAGGCGAGAGGCCTCACCCGCGAGCAGGTGATGAACGACGTCCTGCTCGCGGCGCAGCCGACCAAGAAGTTCGTCACCGTGGATGAGGTCGCGGCCTTGGCCCTGTTCCTGTGCCGCGACGAAGCGGCCTCGATCACCGGTGCGAACCTGTCGATGGACGGCGGCTGGACTGCGGCCTGACGGCCGAGGGGCAGGGTGGTCTTGTTCGCTTTGCGGCGTTGATCGCTTCGCAGCACGCCTTATGCTGGCGCCATGACGTCCTTGTTCAGGCCGGTGCACGGCTCCTTGGTGCTCCTCCCGCTGCTGATGCTGCTCTCCGCCTGTGCGGCGGAGCGTACCGGGCCCGCCGAAGCGGTGCCGCAGGTCGATCAGGCGTGGCGCACGGTCGCGACCGAGACGGATCGTGCCCGCATCCGCGGCTGGCGCGACGCCTGGCTGGACGCGCTGCAAAAGGCCCGCACCGCCGGGCACGGCAATCAGATCGTGGCCGAAGGCCGGCTGCTCGTTCCCGATGCGGCGCTCGGCCAGGCGTCGCCGCCGGCGGGCGACTATCGCTGCCGGGTGATCAAGCTCGGCGCCAAAAGCGAGGGCTTGCTCGATTACGTCACCTATCCCCCGTTTCGCTGCCGCATCGGCGCCGGCGAGAGGAATCGCGATTTCACCAAGCTGACCGGCTCGCAGCGTCCGATCGGGCGGCTGTTCCCGGACAGCGATCAGCGCATGATCTTCCTCGGCACGCTCCAGCTCGGCGACGAGGAGGGGACGCTGCGCTACGGCCATGACGAGGATCGGGCGCTCGCCGGGCTCCTGGAGCGTATCGACGATCGCCGCTGGCGTCTCGTTTTCCCCCGTCCCCATTTCGAATCGCTCGTCGACGTGATCGAGCTGATCCCCGAGGAGTGATCGACATGCGCACTGTTCTGCTCACCGCGTCCGCGGCATTCCTGGCGCTCGCCACCCCTGCTCTGGCCGATCCGCTTGCCGATCAGGTCCGCGCCGACATGCCGTCGCTGATGACCATCTACCGCGATCTGCATGCCAATCCAGAGCTCAGCATGCAGGAGGTGAAGAGCGCGGCGAAGCTTGCCGCCGAGGCGAAGAAGCTCGGCTTCGACGTCACCACCGGTGTCGGCAAGACGGGTGTCGTCGCAGTGATGAAGAACGGCCCCGGCCCGGTTTTGCTGATCCGCGCCGACATGGACGGGCTCCCGGTGATCGAGCAGACTGGCCTTGCCTTCGCCTCCAAGGTGCGCGGAACGAGCATGGCCGGGGTGGAGAGCGGCGTGATGCATGCCTGCGGCCACGACACCCACATGACCGCCTGGATCGGCGTCGCGCGACGGTTGGCCGCGATGAAGGATCGCTGGTCCGGAACCCTGGTCATGATCGGCCAGCCGGGCGAGGAGATCGGCACCGGCGCCAAGGCGATGCTCGACGACGGGCTCTATACCCGCTTTCCCAAGCCCACCCACGCACTCGCCTTCCACGACAGCGCCGGTCTTCCGGCGGGCGTGGTCGGCTATTCGGTCGGGCCCGCGCTTGCCAATGTCGACAGCGTCGACATCCTGGTGAAGGGCATTGGCGGCCACGGTGCCTATCCGCACACCACCAAGGATCCGATCGTCCTTGCCAGCCGGATCGTGACGGCCTTGCAGACCTTGGTCAGCCGGGAGGTCGATCCGCAGGAGCCGGCCGTCGTCACCGTCGGCAGCTTCCATGCCGGCGCCAAGCACAACATCATCTCGGACGAGGCAACCTTGTTGCTCACGGTCCGCTCCTACACGGACGAGACCCGCAAGATCCTGCTCGACGGCATCCGCCGGATCGTCGAGGGCGAGGCGATCGCCGCCGGCATGCCGAAGGATCGCATGCCGATCGTCACCCACAAGATGGGCGAATATACGCCGGCGACCTACAATACCGACAAGCTCACCGCTGACACCGCCGCCTTGCTCACCAGCCGCTTCGGCGCCGAGCGCGTGCTCAAGACCAAGCCGGTGATGGGCGGCGAGGATTTCAGCCGTTTCCATCTCGCCGACAAGAGCATCGAGAGCATGATCTTCTGGGTCGGCGGCGTCCCCCAGGCGCAGTGGGACAAGGCCAATGGCGATCCCGCCAAACTGCCCAGTCTCCACAGCCCATTCTGGGCGCCCGAGGCCGAGGCGGTGATCTCGACGGCGACGGAGGGGCTGGTTACCGGCGCGCTCGGCGTGCTCGGCAAGAAATAGGGGTCAGTCGCCGAGCGCCCTGCGGATCGCGTCGGCGAGATCGGTGGAGCGGTACGGCTTGGTGACCAGCGGCACGTCGCTATAGGCCGGCGCCCGTCCGGCCGAGCCGTAGCCCGTCGTGAAGATGAAGGGACGGCCGCGCGCGCGGAGCGTCTCCGCTACCGGACTGCTGTCGACCCCGTTCAGGTTGATGTCGAGCAAGGCGAGGTCGAACGGAATCGTCTCGACGACCTTCAGTGCCTCGGGCAGCGCGGTTGCCGTGGCGACAATGTCGCAGCCCAGCTCCTCGAGCATGTCCTCGGCCATCATCGCGATGATCGCTTCGTCCTCCACCAGGAGGATCCGAATTCCCTCGATCGCCATTCCTCACTCCCCGCGGCCCGGCGACCTTCTGCGTGCTCGCCGGCTGCCGGGCAAGCTCCTCGACATCCCGCTGCCGTTCGCGCGTACCCGTTTGCGGGCGACCGCCTGTCTCTCTCTCTCTGAACGGTGACCAGGGCAAAAAGTGGCGCGCCGCACGAAAAATCGAGGAGGCGTCCCGACCCTCATCTTCCGGCTATTTCCGGGCGATGACCGCAAAGCGGGTGGCATTGTCGGGATCGTCCTGCATGTCGGCCACCAGGATCGACAGTCCGTACGCGGTGGCAGCCGCTTCCGAGGCGAGCACCGCGCGGTCCCGGGTGGCGAGATCGCGCGCGGCGACGGCGGTGTTGGCTGCAGGCTCCGCTTCCAGGCCGAGTGCCGCCACTTTCTCCGCGCATTGCAGCAGCGCGACGGGGTGGCTGCGCACCAGCTTCACGTCCTCGATGGCGACGCCGGGGAGGGCCAGCAGGTGCATCCGGACCGGCAAAGCGCGTTCCTCGACCACGCGCACGCCGCTTGTCGCGATCAGCTCCGCGACCCCGTCGACCGGCCCTGCGCGGCTGTTCTCAACCGGGAGCACGCCGCGCTCCGCATCGCCGGACGCGACCGCGCGCGCGACGTCCTCGAACGTGTCGAGCGGCGCGAGGTCGCAGCCTGGACAGAAGGACAGCGCGGCCTGGTGCCCGAACGCGCCCGGCGCCCCTTGATAGGCGACCTTCACGCCGCGTCCGAGCGCCGCCGCGCCGCGTGGCCGACCAGAGCGGCAACCTCGACCGCCACTTCCAGCGCCTGGGGCGGGTTGAGCCGTGGGTCGCAATGGCTGAGGTAGCGGCGGCCAAGCTCGCCGGCTCCGCTGCACGCCTGCCCGCCGAGGCATTCGGTAACGTCGCTGCCGGTCATCTCCAGGTGGATGCCGCCGGGACGGACGCCTTCCGCCGCCGCAACCTCGAAGAAGGTCCGGGTCTCGGAGAGGATGTCGGCGAGCAGCCGGGTCTTGACCCCGTGCAGGACCGTGCCGTTGCCGTGCATCGGATCGATCGACCAGATCGCCTTGCGCTCGCCGCGCCGAACGGCGCGCATCAGCGGCGGAAGTGCCGAGGCGACCTTGTCGGCGCCGAAGCGGCCGATCAGCACCAGCCGGCCCGGCTCGTTGTCGGGATCGAGCAGGTCGATGAGCCGGAGAAGCTCGCCGGGATCCATGTTCGGCCCGCATTTGAGCCCGATCGGATTGGCGATCCCGCGCGCATATTCGACATGGGCGCCCCCCAACGCCCGGGTGCGCTCGCCGATCCAGACCATGTGCCCGGATCCGGCCCAGGGGCGGCCGGTCTCCGCGTCGCGGCGGGTGAGCGCCTGTTCGTAGTGAAGCAGCAACGCCTCGTGACTCGCGAACACCATGTCGCGGCCGCGCTCGGCAAGGCGGTAGGCGCCGAGCAGGGTCAGCGTCGCGCGCGCCTGCTCATAGGCCTCGATCAGCCGCTCCGCCTCCGGGGCACGGCTGGCGAGCGTGAAGGCGCGGCCGTTCACGGCATCGCCGCGATAGCTCGGCAGCGTGATTCCAGCCTCGGTCTCGATACCGGCGGAACGTGGCTTGGCGAACTGGCCGGCGGCGCGTGCCACGTGCACCACGGAAGGGCCTGCCGAAGCGATCATGCTGCCCATGCCGAGCAGAAGCTGCTCGTCGCGGCGGACTTTCTCCGGGCTGAACTCGGCGAAACTCTCGGCGCAGTCGCCGCCCTGGACGAGGAACGCCTCGCCCTCCGCCACGCGGGCAAGCCGCGCCTTGAGCGCCATGACCTCCCCGAACGGGACCAGGTGCGGGCGCCGAGCGAGACTTTGCTCGATGTCGGCGAGCGCAGCGGCATCGGGATAGACCGGCATCTGCGCAGCGGGCCGGCTGCGCCAGCTGTCCGCAGACCAGTCCTGTTTGGTCTCCTCGGTGCTCTCGCCCGTCTCGATGGTGTCGCCCGGCGCCATTCGCCCGACGGCGTAGCCGATTGTCTCGCCGTGCATGCCGCGGACGATGTCGAAGACGACGAGGCCGTCCGCTTCTCCGGCGCAGAGCGGTGTGCCGAGCACCGCGATAACCTCCGCCTCGCGCGCCAGGCGCAGCGCGTCCGCCCGCGCATCGACGCGGCGGACCGGGAATGCGGTACCGAAATGATCGCGCACCTGCCCGTCGAGCCCGTCCGGGATCTCCTGGCCGCACAGGATGATCTCGGTGCGCGCCTGCGCCTGGAGCGTGTGCGCCATCAGTTCGCGCCAGATCAGCGCCACCGCGTCCGGCGGCGTGTGCGCGGCGCGCGCCTGCAGGCGGGCGATCACTTCGGCCTGGCGGCGCGGGCGGAGCTTCAGCAGGCCGTCCTGGCCGTCGCCCTTGGCGGCTGCAATGGCAGCGGAAGCGGCGAGGCGGCGTTCGATGAGGTCGAGGATCTGGTCGTCGAGGGAGTCGATTTCGGCGCGGAGCGCGCTCAGACGGTCACGATCGGGCATGTCTCTGTCTCACTGTCACCGCTCGGACGCGTGCGCATCGGGCACGCCTGGAGCGGATCTTTCGGCAATTGGAAGGAAAAAGCGGCTTCGGGGGTGAGACTCCGGCACGCCCTCAGGCGTACCGGCCCATAAACGAAGCGAAGCTGCCGAAACGGAAGGAGAGAGCCTCGAAGCGGGCGACGATCTGTCCGTTCTTCATCTCTGCCTCCTTCCCGGCCCTGATTGGCCTATGACCCGAAATTGCCCTTGGGATCCCATTCTGTCAACAGACAAAGCGCTTCCCTGTCGTTCTTGTCTTGGATCCGAGCTCGTGACGCGCAGCAATTGCGCCATCCGTCACCGGAGGCGCGGGGAATTGGATCCCGCGGCAATGCCTACTCGCCTGGCTTGCGGCCACGCGCCTTGCGCGGCTTCCAGACGATCTTGCGGCCCTTGGGCTCGTGCCACCGGCCCGACGCCGTGCGGACGAGATCCACGCCGCAGGCGCCGCAGCGGCTGAAGAAATAGCCGCGGTTCCACACTTCGCCGGGTTCGGCGGCATGGCGGCCGAGCCGGCACAGCAACGTTCTGGCACTTGTGAACAGCGGCACTGAAATTTTCCTCCCGCGCCATGCTACGGCATCGCGGGCCCACTCATCAACCAAGCGGAACCGATCTCTGGCGCGTCGCTCAGCTCCGGGATGCGGCGTCGAGGCTGCGGAGCTGGTCGGGAGTGAGATCCAGCGCCATCGCCGGCAGCAATTCCTCCAATTGCTCGGGCGTTCGCGCGCTTGCGATCGGCGCGGCGACGGTGGGCTGCGACGCGAGCCAAGCAAGCGCGACCTGCGCCGGGGTGGCAGCCGCTTCGGTCGCGGTCGCATCGAGGGCATCGAGCACGGCGAAGCCGCGTGGAGTCCAGAAACGCTCCATCCGTCCGCCGCGGACGCTCTGCCCGAAGTCCTCGCGGCTGCGATATTTGCCGGTGAGGAAGCCGGAGGCGAGGCCGTAATAAGGCAGGATCGAAAGCCCCTCGGCGAGGCACAGCGGCTGCAGATCGGCCTCGACCTCCTCGCGCGCCATCAGATGATATTCGGGCTGGAGCACCTCGTAGCGCGCAAGCCCGAGCCGCGCGGAAAGATCCAGCGACTGTTTCAGGCGATCGGCCGTGAAGTTGGAGGCGCCGAGGGTGCCCACCTTGCCGGCTCGGACCAGAGTGTCGAAGGCGCGCAGGACGTCCTCGATCGGAGTCCCCGGATCGTCCTGGTGCGCATAATAGAGATCGATCGTCTCCACTCCGAGGCGCTTCAGCGATGCGTCGGCGGCGGCGGCGATCCGCGCCGGCGCGAGCTTCTCCCCACCTTCGCCCGCCAGCATGCCGACCTTGGTCGCGATCAGCACGTCCTTCTTGCCGCCGCGGCGGCGGATCCACTCGCCGAGGATCGTCTCGCTCTCGCCGCCTTCATTGCCCTCGACCCAGGCCGAATAGACGTCGGCGGTGTCGATCATCATCCCACCGGCTTCGGCGAACCGATCGAGTATCCGGAACGACGTCTCCCGATCCGCGGTCCAGCCGAACACGTTGCCGCCGAGCACGAGCCGCGGCGTCGAAAGGGGGCTGCGGCCGAGCTGGCGTACGATGTTCATGTGGGTCGCTCCGCGATGATGTTGGCGGCTTTTTCGCCAGGCAGGTTGGATTGGAAGGGGTCGCCCTTCTGACCGTGTAGACGGCAATATGGGCGCCCGGGCCCGGCCGTCCAGCGATCAGCGCTCCCTTCACCGTTTATTTGTCAATTTGAGCGACACCGCGTGCCGTGTCGGAGAAGCTTACAACCAAGGCGACGGTGCGATGGTAAGGCTGTTCAAGCATTACGTCCCCCATACCGTGCTGCTGCTGGGCCTGATCGACTTCGTCCTGCTGATGCTGGCGGGCGAGGCGGGATGGCTGCTGCGGCTGTGGCAGATCGACGTGCAGGCGGATCCGGACGTCCAGCGGCTGCCGCATCTGCTGACCTTCGCGATCGTGCTGGAACTGGCGATGGTCGGAGTCGGAGTCTACGGCGCCGACGCGCTTCGGTCCATGCGGATCGGCGCCGCTCGCCTGGTGGTCGCGATCTCGCTCGGCGTGCTGCTGCTCGCCTTCGTCTTCTTCATGCTGCCGGCCGTCACCTTCTGGCGCTCGAACCTGCTCTACGCGATGGCCTTCGCCTTGTTCGCGCTGTTCGTGGTGCGCGTGGTCGCCGGCCAGCTCGTCGGCCACGACGCCTTCAAGCGGCGGATCCTGGTGCTCGGCGCGGGGCCGCGCGCCGCGCGTCTGGCCGAAGTCGCCCGCCGCGACGGCGCCGGATTCACCATCGCCGGCCATGTCGCGATGAACGACGGCGCCGTCGTCGTGCCGAGCGCGGTCAATCGGGCTGACATCGCCAACCTGAACGATCATGTCGTCCGCCTCGGCGCGAGCGAAGTCGTGCTCGCGCTGGAAGAGCGGCGCAACGCGCTGCCGCTCGCCGATCTGCTGCGGATCAAGACGACGGGCGTCCACGTCAACGAACTCTCGTCCTTCCTTGAGCGTGAGACGGGTCGGGTCGATCTCGACAGCCTCAACCCCTCCTGGCTGATCTTTTCGGATGGCTTCTCGGCCGGCCGCCGCCTGTCGAGCGGCGGCAAGCGGCTGTTCGACATCTTCGTCAGCGCGATCATCCTGCTCGTCCTCGGGCCGATCATTCTGCTCACCGCCGCGGCCGTGAAGATGGAGAGCGCCGGCCCGGCCTTCTTCCGCCAGCGCCGGGTCGGCCTTTACGGCCAGTCGTTCGAGATCCTGAAGATCCGCTCGATGCGGCAGGATGCCGAAGTCGGCGGCAAGGCGGTGTGGGCGCAAAAGGACGATCCCCGCATCACCCGCATCGGATCGATCATCCGCAAGCTCCGCATCGACGAGCTGCCGCAGGCCTGGACCGTGCTCAAGGGCGAAATGAGCTTCGTCGGCCCGCGTCCCGAGCGCCCGCAATTCGTCTCGGATCTGGAGACCCGGCTGCCTTATTATACCGAGCGTCACGTCGTGAAGCCGGGCATCACCGGCTGGGCACAGATCAACTTCCCTTATGGCGCCTCGGTCGAGGATGCGCGCCAGAAGCTCGAATATGATCTCTACTATGCCAAGAATTACACGCCCTTCCTCGATCTCCTGATCCTGCTGCAGACCGTCCGGGTCGTGCTTTGGCCGGTGGGCGCGCGCTGATGCTGGCTCTGTTCGGCATCTGGACCCATGTGCTGGCCGCCCCCGCCTTCGGCGCCCTTGCGATCTGGCAGCTTCGCCATTGGCCGCAGGGCGGGCGCAATCGCCACCTTGCCGCCGCGTTCGCCGTGACCGGGATCTGGGCGCTGCTCGTCGCCCTGCTCGGCTCCTATTCCTTCGGCGCCGGCCTTGCCGAAAGCGGCCGGAACTTCGCCTTCCTTTCGTTCATGTATGCGATCGTGCGCACCGCCGATGTCGAGCGCCAGCGGGCGGTGCGGATCGTCTACGGGGTGATCGGCGGCGTCATCGGGCTCCAGATCACCATCGCCGGCGTATTGCCCCAGTTCGAGGGCGTGCCGATCGCCTATCAGGCGCTGACCTCGACCGCGCAGATGCTTGGGCTGATCATCTCCGCGGGCGCGCTCGTTCTGGTCCACAATCTCTACGGCCAGGCGGCGCCGGACAGCCGCTGGGGCCTCAAGCTGCCGATGATCGCGCTCGCGGCAATGTGGACCTACGATCTCCACCTCTACACTCTGGGCTATCTCACGCGTTCAACCGTGCCCGATCTGCTGGCGTTGCGCGGCGCTGTCTTGATGCTGCTCGCCCCTCTGTTCGCGATCGCCGCCCGCCGCGATACGGAATGGCGGTTCCAGCTCAGCCGCGCGGCCACCTTTCAGTCGCTCTCGGCGACTGCGATCTTCCTTTATCTGATGGTGATGATGTCGGCGTCGCGCGCGCTCGAGATCGTCGGCGGCGACTGGGGGCGCCTCGGCCAGATCAGCCTGGTTTCGGCGATGCTGCTCGCCGCGGCTCTGGTCCTGCCCTCGGGCCGCGCGCGCGCCTGGCTGCGGGTGATGCTCGCCAAGCATTTCTTCGAGCACCGTTACGATTATCGCGAGGAGTGGCTTCGCTTCACCCGGACCGTCGGCGCGGCCGGCCCCGACGCGCCGCCGCTCGGCGAGCGGGTGGTGAAGGCGATCTCGGATATCGCCGAAAGCCCCGGCGGGCTGCTGCTCGCGCCCGACGAGAACGGGCGGCTGGTGGTCGAGGCCCGCTTCAACTGGCGTGACGATCTTCCCTCGAGCGGGGAGGATTCGGCACTGATCGCATTCCTCGAGAAGACCGCGCACGTGCTCGACATGGATGCCGCCCGCGCCGCGCCGCTCGCCGCCGCCGGCCAGTCTCTCGATCTCCCCGCGCATCTCGCCCACGTCGAATCCGCGTGGGCCGGGATTCCCTTGCTCCACAACGACCGGCTCGTCGGTCTCGTCATCCTCCAGCATCCACAGATCCGGCGTGCCCTCGATTGGGAGGATTTCGATCTCTTCCGCGCCGCAGGGATCCAGGCGGCAAGCTATCTCGCCGAGGCGCGCAGCCAGGAGGCGCTGGCCAATGCGCAGCGGTTCGACGAGTTCAACCGCCGCTTCGCCTTCATCCTGCACGACATCAAGAATCTGGTGAGCCAGCTCAGCCTCGTCGCCCGCAACGCCGAGCGCCATGCCGACAATCCGGCCTTCCGGCAGGACATGATCGCCACGCTGCAAAGCTCGGTCAAGAAGATGAACGATCTTCTCGCCCGCCTGTCGCGCAGCACCAGCGGGGAGGGAGACACGCCGCGCCCGACCAGCCTCGGCCACATCCTCTCGGCGCTCGCCGAAGCCAAGAAGCGGGTCCATCCGGTCGAGGTGGCCGCGCAACCCGGCCTGGTATCGGTCGTCGATCCGCGCGCGCTGGAACAGGCCATCAACCATCTGCTCCAGAATGCGATCGACGCGAGCGACGCCGGAACGCCGGTGCTGCTGCGCCTTCGGGCCGAGGGCGGTGAGGCGCTGATCGAGGTGATCGACACGGGGGCCGGCATGTCGGCCGATTTCGTTCGCAGCCGGCTATTCCAGCCGTTTGCCTCCACCAAGGACGGCGGCTTCGGCGTGGGTGCGTTCGAGGCGCGGACGCTCGTCGGCGCGATCGGGGGGCGCGTCGACGTCGCCAGTGTCGAAGGGGCGGGCACCTGTTTCACCATCGTCCTGCCGCTCGCCGAGCCGAGTGCCTTTCTTCCAGCCGAACGGATGCGTGCATGAAGGTCGACGCCAAAGCCAAGCTCCTGATCGTCGAGGACGACGAGGGTCTGCAGCGCCAGCTCCGCTGGGCCTATGACGATTACGAAGTGCTGATCGCGTCCGATCGCAATTCGGCGATCGACCTCCTCCGCGCCGAGGAGCCGCCGGTGGTGACGCTCGATCTCGGCCTGCCGCCGGATCCGAACGGCGTCAGCGAGGGCTTCGCGACGCTGGAGAAGATCCTCGCGCTGAAGCCGGAGACGAAGGTGATCGTCGCCTCGGGCCACGGCGCCCGCGAAAGCGCGCTGCGGGCGATCTCGTCTGGTGCCTATGATTTCTATCACAAGCCGGTCGACATTGATCAGCTCGGCCTGATCGTCCGCCGCGCCTTCCAGCTGCACGGCATCGAGCATGAGAATCGCCGGCTCGAAAGCTGCGTCGGCGAGGATCGCACCGTGCTCGGAACGATGCTCACCGCGGCACCCGAGATGATGAAGGTAGCGCGGACGATCGAGCGGGTGGCGAATACCGGGGTATCGGTGATGCTGCTCGGTGCGAGCGGCACCGGCAAGGAATTGCTGGCGCGGGGTCTGCACAATGCCAGCCGTCGCGCCCAGAGCGGCTTCGTCGCGATCAATTGCGCCGCGATCCCCGAGAATCTGCTGGAGGCGGAGCTGTTCGGCTACGAGCGGGGCGCCTTCACCGGCGCGGTCAAGTCCAACGAGGGCAAGATCGAGCAGGCCCATGGCGGCACTCTGTTCCTCGACGAGGTCGGCGACATTCCGCTGCCTTTGCAGGTCAAGCTGCTGCGCTTCCTGCAGGAGCGCACGATCGAGCGCATCGGGGGGCGAAAGCCGATCGCGGTCGACACCAGGATCGTCTGCGCGACGCACCAGGATCTGCCGGAGATGATCAAGGCGGGAAGCTTTCGTGAGGACCTCTGGTATCGCCTCGCGGAGATCGTCGTCCGCATCCCCAGCCTTGCCGAGCGCGCCGGCGACGCGGTGCTGCTCGCCAAGCATTTCCTTCACCGCTTCGCCCGGGAAATGAACCCGCAGGTCAAGGGCTTCACCCCGGCAGCGCTGGCCGCCATCGACGCCTGGCAATGGCCCGGCAATGTCCGCGAGCTCGAGAACAGGATGAAGCGCGCCGTCATCATGGCCGACGGCAAGCACATCACCGCCGAGGACCTCGATCTCGGATCCGGCGAGGAGCAGGGGCTGCCGCTCAATCTCAAGGCGGCGCGCGAGGATGCGGATCGGCGGGCGATCCGCCAGGCGCTCGCCCGCAGCGAAAACAACATCTCCAGCGCCGCCAAGCTGCTCGGGATCAGCCGGCCGACGCTCTACGATCTCCTGAAGCAATATGGGCTGCAGCCGTGACGGCGCCCCGGCTCGTCCTCGCCGCCGCGTTGCTGCTCGGCGCAGTTGCCTGCTCCAGTGGGCCGGCGCAAACGCCGCAGGATGCCTACGCGAAGGGCCTCGCCGCGCTCGAAGCCGGCGATCCCCGGACCGCGCGGGTCGAACTGCTCAATGCGATCGACGGCGCACCCGGTGATCCGCGAATCCGTGTCGCCCAGGCGCGCACCCATTTGCTGCTCGCCGACGGCAACGCGGCCGAGGCCGAGCTGATGCGCGCGCAGAAGCTTGGAACGCCCCCGAACGACCTGCACCATCTGCTCGCCCATGCGTATTTCCTGCAGAAAAGGTTCAAGGAGGCTGCGGCCGAAGCCGAGAAAGCGCCGGCCGTTCACCGCGCATATGCCGCCCGAATGGCTGGACGGGCTTATTATGCGACCGGCGCACTCCAGAAGGCCGCCGATGCATTCACCCAGGCGATGGAGGCCGGCCAGGACGACACGTTCGTGTGGACCGATGTCGCCCGCTTCCGCCGCAATACCGGGGCCCTCGGCGAAGCGATGGCGGCCGCCGACCGCGCGATTGCGCTGGATGCGCGCAATATCGAGGCGCTGACCCTGCGCGGCGAACTCAGCCGCAGCCAATATGGGCTCGCCGCCGCAATCCCCTGGTTCAACAAGGCGCTCGAGATCGATCCCAAGTCGGTGCTTGCTTTGTCGGAGCGGGCGGCGACCCTGGCGGATCTCGGGCGCATGCACGCGATGCTGGACGACACCCGCCGGATTCTCGCGATCCAGTCGGATCATCCGGTGCCGTGGTTCCTCCAGGCGATTCTCGCCGCACGCGCGGGCAAGTTCCAGCTCGCCCGCACGCTTTACGATCGCACCGGCGGCGCGCTCGAGCAGCAACCGGCGGGGCTGCTGCTCGCCGGCATCGTCGATCTCCAAACCGGCCGCGCCGAACAGGCGGTCGTTCGCCTGCGCGCTTTGCTCGACATGCAGCCGGCCAATTTCAAGGCACGTCGCCTGCTCGCGGTCGCGCAGTGGCGGCAGGGCGACGCCGCCGCGACGATCGAAACCCTGCGCCCGCTCGCCGATCGTCCGGACGCCGATCCCTATGTGCTGAGCCTGATCGGCAAGGCTTTCCAGCGCCGGGGCAATGCGGATGTCGCCGCCCATTATCTTGCGCGCGCCGCCCAGCCCCAGCGGCGCGATGCGGTCGCGCTTCTCTCCGGCCCGGTCGACGATGCCACTCTGGACGACTTGCGTGGCAAGGCGGAGTCGAACCCGCGCGATGCGTCGCTGCAGATCGACCTCGTCCGCGCCTTGCTCGGGCGCGGCAACGGCGGCGAAGCGCTGGCGCGCGCGCGCGCGCTGCAGACCGCCTTCCCGGGCGCGCCCGATGCCCACGTTCTGGTCGGCGACGCGCTCGGCATACAGGGCAATTTCGCCGCCGCGGCCCAGGATTATCGCAAGGCCGCGAACATCGCCTTCACCGAGCCCGTGGCGATGCGGCTGATCGAGGCGCTGCGTTATTCGGGCGACGAGGCCGGTGCGACCAGGGTGCTCGCCCTGTTCCTCACCCAGAACCCGCAGAACGTGCCCGCCCAGCAGCTCGCCGCCGCCGCCTATCTCAAGGCGAAACAATGGGACCAGGCGATCGCGCTCTACGAGGGGCTTCGGCGCAGGCTCGGCAATCGCGATGCCACCCTGCTCAACAATCTCGCCTGGGCCTATTCGGAGAAAGGCGATTACGATCGCGCAATCCCGCTTGCCCGCCGCGCCTACGCGCTCGATGCCCGCAATCCTGCGACCGCCGATACGCTCGGCTGGCTGCTCTTCAAGAGCGGCGAGGCAAGGATGGAAGGCTTGGCGCTGCTCGGCCAGGCGGCGCGCGGCGCTCCGAGCGACGCCCAGATCCGGGCGCATCTCGCGGCGGCGGGCCGCGCCGGATAGGCAAGGCCTGCAATCAAGGTTAGGCAGGCGCGATGTTGTCGCGTCGCCTCCTGCTCGGTGGTCTGCTCTCTCTGTTTCCGGCCAGAGTGCTGGCGCGGGCTGCAGGCGCTCCCAATCCGCTCCCGATCGTCCATGACGGCGCGCCCCGTGCGATTGTCGTGGTCGGTGACGATCCCGGGCCCTGGGAGAAAGCGGCGGCCGCGGATCTCGTCAAATATGTGAAGATGATGGCCGGCGCGACGCTGACGATCGCCGATGCGGCGCCGCGCGGCACCGCCGCCATCTTCCTCGGCAAGGCCGCGATCGCCAGGGATCCGGCGATCGGCCGACGGCTCGCCGCAACTGCCGGCAAGGACCCGCTCGTTCAGGCCGACGCGATCCTCGTGCAGCGGCGCGGATCGAACCTGTTCGTTGCCGGCGCCAACGATGAATCCCATTATTTCGCGGTCTCGTGGCTGCTGCAGCATTGGGGCTGCAGATGGTATTTCCCCACCGATTTCGGAGAGGTCGTGCCCGAGCGAAAGACTCTGTCCGTCGGGGCACTCGATCACGCTTACGCGCCGCCCTTCGAAATCCGTCACTACTGGCTCGCGTGGAACGCCGATTCGACGGGCGCCGACCTGTTCAGGCACCGCAATTTCATGTCGTCGGCAACGATGGTCGGCGCGGCGCAGACGCTCGCCAACTACACGTCCGATATCGCGCCGGCGGGCGGCAATCATTTCAACGTGCCATTCACCGACAGGCGCACCGCCGAGCATGTCGCGGCGAAAATCGAGGCCGATTATGCGGCCGGCAAGGACGTCTCGCTCGCCATTTCCGACGGGGTCTACGAAAGCGTCGCCGATCGCCCGCTGATCACCCGCTACGATGGCTACATGCTGAAGCCGTCGGTCACCGACGCGATGCTGACCTTCTACAATGCGGTCGCCGACATCCTCCGCCGCAAATATTCGGCGAGCAAGGCGAAGATCGGCGGTCTTGCTTATGCCAATGTCACTCTGCCGCCGGATCGGGTGAAGCGGCTCGCGCCGAACGTGGTGATGTGGATCGCGCCGATCGACATTGATCCCAACCACGCGCTCGACGATCCGCGCTCTCCGCCGAAGGGCGAGTTTCGCGACATGGTCGAAGCCTGGTCCCGGATCGCGCCGGGGCGGCTCGCGCTCTACGATTACGATCAGGGCATGCTGGTGTGGCGAGACGTGCCCAACCCGTCGCATCACGTCTTTGCGCGCGACGTGAAGGAATATCGCCGGCTCGGCCTCGTCGGCTTCGGTACCGAAAGCCGCGGCGCCACCGCCACCACGTTCCTGAACCTGTTCTTCCGCGGCCAGCTGATGTGGAATCCGGACGCCGACGTCGATGCGCTGCTGCGCGAATTCTACCTGGCCTTTTTCGGTCCGGCCGCCGTGCCGATGGCGCGTTACTGGGGCCGCATCTTCGCCGCCTGGGGCGAGACGGCGGTTACCGAGCACGAGCATATGGCCTTGCCCGCCATCTACACGCCGGAGCTGGTCGATGCGTTGCGCGTCGACCTCGAGGCGGCCGAGGCAATCGCCGGCAGTGGCCGCATCGCAGAGCGGGTCGCCTTCGTCCGCGGCAGCTTCGACATCCTGACCAACACTGTCACGATGAACGTCAGGGCGGCGCGGGAGCTCGATTATGCCGGCGCTGCGGCCGCGGGCGAAGCGGCGATGGCGGCCCGCAAGACGCTGCGGGCGATGAACCCAACCTTCACCCTCGATCCGAACGACAGCCTGGAGCAAGGCAGTGCCTGGCTTGCCGGCGAGATCGGGCAGATGAAGGAGCTCCGGGCGCGGGTCGACGGAACGAAGGGGAAGCTAATCGCGCCCTTGCCGCTGATCTGGTCGTTTCGCGTCGAGCAGCCGCTTGCGGACGATTGGCGCTACAAGGGGCCGCTCGGCGGCGACGCAGTCAAGGATTTCGGACCTGGGGAGGGAGCGTGGCGCGAGGTCCGCTCCGATCTCTACCTCCAGGCGCAGAACATTCTCGCCGAGGGTGGACAGGCGGCACTCGGACGCTACCGATATCGGACGGAGATTGATCTTCCCGCCGGCACCGCCCCGCAGGGTGCGCATCTGCTGTTCCCGGGGCTGTTCAACGAAGCCTGGCTGTTCGTGAACGGGGCGCTGGTCGGCCACCGGCCCTACATCGAGCCATGGTGGCACGGCGATTACGGCTTCGAATGGGATGTGGATGTTGCCGGGCAGCTTCGGCCGGGTCGCAACTTGGTCGAGCTGATCGGCTTCAACCCGCACCATTTCGGCGGCATGTTCCGCCGGCCGTTCCTGTACCGGGCCTCCGCAGCGCCATAGCCGTTTCCTGCGGCCGGCCGCGCAACGGCGGCGTCACGGATCGGTCATCGTGCGCACATACTTGTTCGGCTTGCGGCCTGCTGTAGAGGCAGGCTTCCAACAGGAAATTTTCGATGATGATCAAGCGCCTGGCAGCTCTCGCCTTGCTTTCCGCGGGAATCGCGGCACCCGCCGTTTCCGCCCCGCCGAAGCTGATCGTGGCGATCTCGGTCGATCAATTCTCCGCCGATATCTTCCAGCAATATCGCAAGGATTATGACGGCGGGCTGCGTCGCCTGTCGGAGGACGGAGTGGTGTTCCCGGCCGGCTATCAGGGCCACGCCGCGACCGAGACCTGCCCGGGCCACTCGACGATCCTCACCGGCTCCCGCCCTTCGCGAACCGGCATCATCGCCAACAACTGGTTCGATCTCTCCGCCCCGCGCGAGGACAAGAACATCTATTGCTCCGAGGATCCGCGTGTCCCGGGGAGCAACCACGACACATATACCGTCTCCTCCTATCACCTCCGCGTGCCTGCCCTCGGCGACCATATGAAGCGCGTCGATCCGCGCTCCAGGGTCGCGGTCGCCGCCGGCAAGGACCGCGCCGCAATCATGATGGGCGGCTATGCGCCCGATCAGCGTTGGTGGTGGGGCGGCAAGGCGTTCGTCGGCCATGGTGGCGCAGAGCCCGCACCGGTGACCGCCGTCAACCGCGGCATCGCCAAGGATCTCGCAGCGCCCCGTGCCGCGCGCGATCTGCCTCGCAGCTGCGGTTCGCAGAGCCGCGCCATCCTGGCCGCCGGCGGCGCGACCAGGCCGGTCGGCGAAGGCCGCTTCGTCCGCGACGCCGGCGACAGCCGCGGCTTCCGCGCCTCGCCCGATCTCGATCGGGTCACGCTCGATCTCGCCGCCGGCCTGCGCCGCGACATGCGGCTGGGTGAGGGCGACGCCACCGATCTGCTGATCGTCGGACTGTCGGCGACCGATTATGTCGGTCACACCTACGGCACCGAGGGGTCGGAGATGTGCATCCAGATCCACGCGCTCGACAGAGCGCTCGGCGAGTTCTTCCGCACCCTCGATTCGACCGGTATCGATTATGTCGTGATGCTCACCGCCGATCATGGCGGCCACGATCTGCCCGAGCGCAACCGGCAGCACGGCATCGGGGACGCGGTCCGCGTCGATCCGGCGCTGAGCGCCACCGAAATGGGCAAGACGCTCGGCCGGCGGCTGAAGCTCGCTGGTCCGGTGCTGTTTGGCGACGGCCCGTTCGGCGACATCTATGTCGACCGCACGCTCACGGCCGCGCAGCGCGGCCGCGTGCTTGCCGACGCGGTGAAGACCTATCGTGCCCATCCCCAGGTGGAAGCGGTGTTCACCCGCGATCAGGTGGTCGCCGCGCCCGCGCCGCAGGGTGCCCCCGACCATTGGAGCCTGCTCGAGCGGGTCAAGGCGAGCTATTTCCCGGGACGTTCGGGCGATCTCGTGGTGCTGCTGAAGCCACGGGTGACTCCGATCGCGAAGACCGAAGGCGGCTATGTCTCGACCCACGGCAGCCCCTGGGATTACGACCGGAAGGTCCCGATCCTGTTCTGGCGCAAGGGGATGGTTCCGTTCGAGCAGCCGCTTGCGGTCGAGACCGCCGACATCCTCCCGACCTTGACCGCGCTCATCAATGTGCCGATCCTCCCCGGGACGATCGACGGCCGCTGCCTCGATCTCGACGAAGGCGAAGCGAGCAGCTGCGCACGTAACTAAGATCCTGCCCGAGCGGAGCTCGGGGAGGATTGCCTATCCCGCCAGCGCCTCGACCTTCTCCGCCAGTGCCAGCCAGCGCTCCTCCGCAGCGTCACGCTCGGCGCGCGCCTTCTCGATTGCGGCAGTCAGCGCGGCGAAACGCGGATAATCCCGCGTGTAGAGATCGGGATCGGCGAGCGCCGCCTCGTCGCTTGCGATCTGGGCCTCGATCTCCTCGATTCGGCCCGGCAGCAGATCGTAATCGCGCTGGTCCTTGTAGGTGAGCTTGATCGTCGGTCTGGACGCGGCCGCTGCCGGCTTCGCGGCGGCGGCACTGCTCTTGTTCTGTTGCGAGGCCGCAGCCCTGCGCTGCCGCATCCAATCCTCATAGCCGCCGGCAACGACGTCGACCTTGCCCGATCCGTCGAGGCCAAGGGTGATCGTCACGGTACGGTCGAGGAAGTCGCGATCATGGCTGACGATGAGGACGGTGCCGTCATAGTCGCCGATCACCTCCTGCAGCAGATCGAGCGTTTCGAGATCGAGATCGTTGGTCGGCTCGTCGAGCACGAGCAGGTTCGATCGTCGGGCGAATTCGCGAGCAAGCAGCAAGCGCGAGCGCTCGCCGCCGGACAGGGTGCCGATCCGCGCCTCCGTCATGTTCGGATCGAACAGGAATTCCTTGAGATAGCCCTGAATGTGCTTCTTGACGCCGCGCACCTCGATCCAGTCGCCGCCGTCGGCAAGCACGTCGCGTACCCGCTTTTCGGGGTCCATCAGCTTGCGCTGCTGGTCGACGACGATCCCGGTCAAGGTCTGGGCGCGCTTGATCCGGCCCTGATCGGGGTCGATTTCGCCGGTCAGAAGCCTCAGCAAGGTGGTCTTGCCGGTGCCGTTGGCGCCGACGATGCCGATCCGATCGCCGCGCTGCACCCGCAGCGAGAAGTCGCGGATGATCGTGCGCTCGCCGAAGCCCTTGGTCACGTCCTCGGCGTCGATCACCACCTTGGTCTTGGCGTCGTCATTCTGGATGCCGAGCTTGGCCGCGCCGGCGGGTCCCATCATCGCCGCGCGGGTGGCGCGCATCTCGTTCAGCTTGGCGAGCCGCCCCTGGTTGCGCTTGCGGCGTGCGGTGACCCCGCGCTGCAGCCAGTGCAGCTCCAGCTTGAGCTTGGCATCGAGCTTTTCGGCGGCGCGGGCTTCCTCCTCATAGACCTTCTCGGTCCAGGCATCGAAGCCGCCAAAGCCGATCTCGGCCCGGCGCAGGTCGCCCCGGTCGAGCCATAGCACCGAGCGGGTGAGGCGGGTCAGGAAGGTACGATCGTGGCTGATCACCACGAACGCGCCGGTGAAGCGGGACAGCCAGTCCTCCAGCCATTCGATCGCGGCGAGATCGAGATGGTTGGTGGGCTCGTCGAGCAGAAGCACGTCCGGCTCCATCGCGATCGCCCGGCAGATCGCGGCACGGCGGCGCTCGCCGCCGGAGGCGGTGGCGGCGTCGCGGTCGAGATCGATGCCGATCTGGTCGGCGATCGCCTCGACTTCGTGGACCGGCGGCGGGTTCGGCCCGCTGAGCGCATAATCGCGAAGGGTAGCAAAGCCGGCGACCGGAGGGTCCTGCTCGAGCAGGACGACCTTGGTGCCCGGTTGGATGGTCCGCCGGCCCTCATCGGTATCGATCACCCCCGCGAGGCATTTGAGCAAAGTGGTCTTGCCGGCGCCGTTGCGGCCGATCAGCGCCAGCCGGTCGCGTGCGCCGACGAACAGGCCGATGCCGCGGAAGAGCCAGCCCGAGCCCTGGACGAGACCGAGATTTTCATATGCGAGTACAGGTGCTGCCATGCGCGGGGACATAAGAGGTGATACCCTCCGGTGGAAGCGCTTCGCGTTCCAAGGCCTCCGCCTGCTCGGCACAACTCCCATCCTGCACTTGCTGGAGGGCCTTGGGGAGGGCGCTTCCTCCTTCATGCGGATCACGCGGCGCAGTCTTTCGAAACGCCATCGGATCTACTGCGCGATCCCCATGAGCAGTCCGGCGAATCGTGGCAGCGAACCCTCAAGAGCCGGCCCGCAGCCTCTAATTCGCGGTGCCACAGATCATGGAAGCGGCTTCGTTTCGGCTCCACTTGCCCCGCGGAGCGGCTCAGCCCATCCCGGTAAACAAATATGGTTAATCTGGCGTTCACGCCCAGAGCGCCGTCCTGCGCACGGGAGAGCCGGGCACGCCCCCCGCCCGGTTCTTCTCAACGAAAGCTAGTAGGGATTGCCAAGATGAAGAAGATTCTCCTCGCGACCACGGCTGCGGCCTTTGCCGTCCTCGGTACCACGGCCATGGCCCAGACCACCGACAGCCAGACCCAGCCGCCGACGGATTCGTCCTCGGGTACGGCGACGCCGACCGACACGTCGACCCCGCCGACAGACCCGGCGCCTGCCGACACTACGACCACGACGACGACCACTACCGACACCGCTCAGCCGCCGGCCGAGCCGACGGAACCGGCAACTTCGGACGCGTCCGAGGCGAGCCCGAACGGTGCCGACACCAACGACACCGGCAAGAAGTCGAAGAAGAGCAAGCCCCGGTAAGACCGGAGCGCAAGGGAGGTGCCGCGGCCCGCACCGCGGCACCTCTTTCTCTTGCATCTGTCCGGCGGGGCCGCCCGCCACGAGACGTGACGACGTGACCGCCAATCCACCGCCCTCCGACACCGAGATCGAGCGCGCCGTCAGCGACGGCAAGGAAGCGATTGTCCGCGCAAACCTGATGGTGCGCGCCTCCCGCGAATTCCTGCTCGTGATGAAGAGCGCAGGCGACGACCTCGTTCGGGCCGACGCCGCTTGCCGACACAATTCTGCGCTGGAGCCGCAGCCGATCCGCTCGTCCGAACGCAAAGGTTGAACGACCCGCAAGGGCGTGGCTTAGCGCGGACGCTCCGGCGGTGCTTCCTCGGCCGCTCCGCCACCGGTGGCCGGGACTTCCGTATTGTCGCCATCTTCCATACCGAACCGCGTCGTCCCGCCTTCGCCGCCCTGCTGCGGGCGCACCGCGTCGTCGCCGGGCTCGCTGCCCCCCGAGGCCTCCGGCTGTTCATCCTCATCGTGCATGTTCAATCTCCTCGCGCCGATCTCCCTTCAACGGTCGTGGCCGTGTCCGGTTCAAAGCGTCCCTGGCGCAGGCGCTCGATCTCCGGGCCTGGGCAATGCGCCCGCTTTTCCTGGATCGCCGTTCATGCGATGAAGCGGCATGTCCGGGCCTATCTTCGTACCAATCCGCGATCCGGCGGATGATCAATTGGTCGATCAGCATTTCCGCGGCGGCGCCAACTGGTTCATGCTGATCAAAGAGCTGCGCGCGGCCTACGATCTCAGCATCTACGAGGCCGAGGAGATGGCGCTGTCGCACCCCGGCTGGCGGCGATGGTGCAACCTCAGGATCAAGTCCGATCGCGCCTGCAGGATGTACGCATGGAGGCATTTGCAGGCGCACGGAACGGCGTCCCTGGTTCGGCAGGATGGTGAGCAGCTGACCATCGGTTGAGACGCGTGTGGCAGTAGGTCGCGTTTACGCCGGCCTGGCAAGGATTGCCGAATTCGAGCTTGCGCAACGGCTGGTGGCGATCTCGAACTCGTAGAGGGTAAGCGCCTCGCGCACGGTGGTGATGGGCATGGACGTGGCAGTGACGCGTCCAATCTCGGATCCAGCGCCACTGAGCCGCGGTACGTCGACCGCGTCCCTGATACTTTCGGCTGCTCCGCTTGCTCCGTTTGCACCTGGCGGCCTTCTTGTGACAGTCTGACGAGGCGCATCGACAATGAACGTAGCGCTGGGAGTGGAGATGGACGAGGATCTTGCGAGCCTCACCCGGGAGGAATTGATCGCCGAAGTGGCCCGGCTGCGGGCGGGCGTCCGCGCCCATCGCGACAGCAGCGGCCACGAACTGTGCTGGCACCATCCGCAATTGTGGAGCCTGCTGCCGGAGCCGATCCCGACGTCGATCGCCGTGCCGGCATGGCCCCAATTCCTGCGGGGCTGTGTTCGTTATCGCGAGTCGCTCGACAATGAGTTGCCGAATACGCCGCGATCCACCGCGGAGTTTGGCGCCGATTCACCGGCTGGCACGTGATGCCTACGATGGCCGGATGATGCGCCGCCAGTTCCGGATCGCGCCGATGCTGGGGTTGGCGCTCTTCGCCTCCGCATGCGGCAGGGCACCGATATCGTTCGACAAAGCCGGCTGGGCCGCCGAACGCGGTAATTACGATCGCAAGAGCAGCCGCGGCGCCATGGTCGGTGGTCTCGACGAGGCGGGCATCGTCATCGGCGCACCGCGGGAAAGGGTGCGCGCTCTGCTTGGCGAACCGGATTCGACCGGGCCGCAGGCCGACATCTATTTTCTCGGGCGCAGCGCGACCGGCCCCGGTTTCGAGACCTACCGGATCGACTACGAACCCGGTAACCGCGTGCGTGCCGCGTCCGTGCGGCGGAGCTGACGTCCACGCGTCCGCCCAAACTCTGCGGAACCGTCATACCTGCGTTCGCAGGTCGGTTCTCTGGCGCGATCGACCCCGCGGCTCGGGGTCGTGCGGGACGTGGTGCCGCGCCGAACTCAATCTGCGGTAGCGCAGCGTTCGAGCGCCGGCCGCCGGCGCACGAATGCGGAGACCGCGCGTTCAAAGCAGTCGGGCGCGACGAGGGCGAGGAAGTGCGCGCCGCGTTCGATGGTGGTGAAGTGCACTTCACCAGCCACCGAAAGCAACGTCTTTTGGGCACGCGCGCCTTCATAAGAGGTATTCGGATCGAGAGTGCCATGCACGATCAGGGTGCGTGGCAATTGCACGGGGTTTCGACCAAACAAGCCGTCGCGCGCATAGAGAGGGACGGGGCTGTCGACCAGGAAGCCCGGTAACGGGCTGGTGAACAAGGCTCCCTCGGCTTCCTGTGCCACGATTTCCTTGGTCAGGGACCGGCGATCATTGTTCTCGGAACCGCTGATCAGAATCACCAGCGGGAGCGACGGCGGGGATTGCGGGTAGCGGCTCAGTTCGGCCCCTCGATCCCGCAAGTCCTGTACGCTCCTGACCAATTGCTGATCGTCATCGCGCGACAGGCCTTCGATCACGTCCGGAATGCGTCGGCGAAGATCGGGAAAGGTCAGCAGACCCGCCATGAAGCGCCGCAAATCTCCCCCGGGTACCGTGCTCACCCAGCGGGGCGCCTGGTGCGCCAGCAGCGCGCGATATTGGGCAGTTTGAGCGGGGGTGAGCAGCGCCCGGCCAACGGAGTCGACGATTTCGGTGCGGTGGCTGAGGTCCCATTGCGCATCGGCTTCCGGCGGGACGAGGCCGTCGAGAACGATCCCGTCGATCTTCGGCGGCGCCGCCTGCATCATCCTCAGGATGAGCTGGGTGCCATAGGATACGCCGTAGACGTAGACCTCGCCGGGCCGGCGATAAGTCGTGATCAATGTCGACAGATCGTGCGCGGCGTTGGTGATGGTGAAAGCGCGGGTTCGCGCCGGGTCGCTGTGAAGCGCAGCGATGCAGGGTCCCCATTCGTCGCCGGCCAGCGCAATCCCGTCAGGTCCGTCGGGCGCTTCCTCCCGCGGGCACAGCTTCGTCGAATAGCCTGTCCCGCGATGATCGGGTATGACGAGATCATAGTCGCGGAACGTCCGCCGGAACGTCGCAAGCACCGGATAGAAGGAAGCGCCCGGCTCCCCGGGGCCGCCGGCGATGAGCCATACTTCGCCACGCCTGCGACGACGGTCGTCCGCGGGAAACTTGCGGACGAAAAGATCGATTTCCTCCGCCCGCTTTGCGGCGGAAGCCTCCAGCGGCACCCGGGCCACCGTGCAGAGCGACCCGGCGAGCCCTGGAAGGGTGGCCGCGTCCGCACAGGGCTGGAAGGTCGTGGCGGCGGCGGGATCGGCCTGGCTCAAAAGGAAGAAGGACAAGCCGGCGGCTACGAGAAACTTCAGCATCGCATCGGCCCTATGCTGTCCGCGCCATTCGCGCCAGTCGGCTCGGATTGAAGCTCCAGCGCCGCCGACGCCTACGAAGGCCGAGCCCCCGAGCAGGCCGATACAGCGTGGGGCGGAATGCGGCCCAAATCCGCGAGCGGTTCGGAAAAAAGCCGCCCTCGGATCGAGGCCGCGCGCTCCGGATCAGCCTGGAACGGAGACCGCGTCGGTGACGTGGATGACCCCGTTCGATTGCATCACGTCCGCCTGGGACACGGTGGCGGAATTGCCCTTGCCGTCGACCAGGATGACGTCGCTGCCGCGCATCCGCGCAGTGAGGGTGCCGCCCTGGACGGTGGTCAGCATCGCGCTGCCGCCGCCGGCGCGGATCGCCGCCATCAGATCGACGGCGCTCGTGCGCCCGGGAACGACATGGTAGATCAGCACCGATTGCAGCATCGCCTTGTTTTCCGGCCGCAGCAGCGTTTCGACGGTGCCGGCAGGCAGCTTCGCGAATGCGGCGTTGGTCGGCGCGAACACGGTGAACGGCCCCGCGCCGGAAAGCGTCTCGACCAGACCGGCAGCCTTGACCGCGGCGACGAGCGTGGTGTGGTCGGCGGAGTTCACCGCATTCTCGATGATGTTGCGGGTCGGGTACATCTCCGCGCCGCCGACCATCACGGTAGCGTCGGCCGCCGTGGAGGCGGTGGCGGCTGCCATGCGGTCGTCGTTCATGGCGCAGGCCGAGACCCAGCTCGCTCCGGCGATCAGGGCGGCAGCAGAGACGATGGTTAGGGTGCGCATAAGTCCTCCGGGTGAAGCAGCCTCGATGGCTGCGGGAAGAGCTACGGCGCGGACGCGCGAACGGATGCGCGGCTCAGATCCGGTCGAGTGTGCCCGATGCGATCACGGGTCCGGTCGGCAGGCCGGTGGGCGATCCGCCGGCCGGCTCGACGGACAAGGCGATCGTCGCCTCGGGCCCGAACGCGGCGGCAAGCGCGGCCGGGATGCGGATGCGCTGCGGCGTCGCCGAACGGATCAGCCCAAGCGAGACCGGCGTGGTCGCACCGGCGGGGATCAGCCAGAGCTGGCGATCGCGGCCGGGCGCCGGCGCCAGCCGTACCGGCGTGACGAGGATCGTGCCGCGTCCCGCGTCGACTGCGACCGCCAGGGCGGCGCTGTTGTCGTCGGAGGCAAGCGACGCGATCAGGGCCGGTTCCGGCTGCGCGCGAACCGGCGGCGGCGCCGGCCGCTCCGGCTCGGCGATGCGCAGGCCGAGCACCAGTGCCAGTCCGGCGGCGAGCGCCGTCATCGCGAGCGCGGTGCGGCGCCAGGCCCGCTCCCTGCCGGAAATCGGAACGATACTGTTTGGCCGCTCTTCGCCAGATCCCGCTCCGCGCGATTGCGCATCGAGCCTGCGCTCGATCCGCTGCCACAGGTCGGCGGGCGGTTCGATGTCGCGGACGCCGTCGAACAGCGGGCCGAGGCGCCGGTGCCAGGCGTCGACCGCAGCTGAGAAGTCCGCATCGCGGCTCAGCCGCATGCCGGCGTCGGCAAGATCCTCGCCTTCGAGAAGACCAAGGACGAATTCGGCCGCGAGCACGTCGCGCTCGTCGCCGGGGCCAAGCGAGTCGCTCATCGCTCGAGACAGTCCCGCAAGCGAAGCAGTCCCCGGCGAATCCAGCTCTTCATCGTCCCCAGCGGCACCGCCCAGTGGGTCGCCAGCTCGCTGTAGCTCAATCCATCGTAGAAGGTCGCCTTGATCGCCTGGTTCTGGCGCTCTTCGAGTTCGCCGAGGCAGAGTGCGATCCGCCCGCCTTCTTCGGCCGCCTGCAACTGCTCGAGTGCGCCAATGCTGCCGTCGGGGACGTCCATCGCCTCGTCGAGCGTGGCTGCCTTGCGCGCGCCCAGCGCTCGACGGCGGTCGATAGCCCGGTTGCGCGCCATTGTGGCAAGCCAGGTGATCGGGCTCGCCTTGGCCGGATCGAACGTGCCCGCCTTTCGCCACACGCTGAAATACACTTCCTGCAGTGCTTCTTCGGCTTCGCCGGCTTCGCCGAGAATGCAGACGCAGATGCCGAACAGCTTGGCGGATGTCCGCCTGTAGACTTCGGCGAGCGCGGGGCGGCTGCCCTCCGACACCTGGCGAAGCGCCGAGACGAGGTCCTCCCGCTCGAGCGAGGCGTTGGTCGAGAGCCGATCCACTGCTGCCGATGTGCCACAATCGTCACGCGTCAACAATGACGCGATTTATATCGATCCCGCTGCATCCGGAGCGGTGTTCGCTCCGTAGCTCGTGCGCGGCCGCACTGACGGCACGCCTACGGGAGATCCTTATGAACATTGTTGCCTTTCGCGCCGCCTTGCTGTCCGCCGGCATGTTCGGCTTCGGCTTCGCTGCTGTTCCGGCGCACGCCGATCCGACGCCCGAGTGCAATGTCGGAGCGAGCGCCGATAGCACCGAATGCGGCGTGAACAGCGCCGCCGGAGCGGCCGGAGCGACCGCGGTTGGTGACAATGCGCGTGCGGTCGCAACCGAGACGGTGGTCGTCGGCAACGACGCGGCGGCGCTGGGCGCCGGCGGCATTGCGATCGGCGGCAACAGCGACGGCGGCGCGTTCGGCGCATTGGCCACCGACGCGGCCGGCATTGCGCTGGGAGCCGACAGCGAGGCGCGGCAGACGGGCGCGATTTCGATCGGCAGCGACGGCGACGCCAATGGCGATGGTGCCGTCGCCAACGGCGTCGATGCGATGGCGGTTGGTACCGACGCAGCCGCCACCGGCAACTCGACGACTGCGGTTGGCGGCGAAAGCATCGCCACCGGCCCGGGGGCGACCGCATATGGCTGGCGTTCCGCGGCAGGCGCCGAGCGCGCGACGGCGCTCGGCCATCTCAGCACCGCGACCGGGATACGCTCGACCGCAGTCGGCGAGGCAGCCTCGGCGACGGGGCTGACCTCGACCGCACTCGGCAACCTCGCGGTTGCGAGCGATGAGGATGCGGTTGCGATCGGCGATGCGGCCGTTTCGTCCGGCTTCCACTCCACCGCGGTCGGCGGCGAAGCCGTCGCGTCCGGGCGCGGCGCGCAGGCCTTCGGCTGGCAATCGCGTGCCACCGGCGGCTTGTCGCTCGCGGCCGGCCATCAGGCGGTCGCCGGCGGTGCCCAGGCCACCGCGATCGGCAAGAACGCCAATGCGGCGCAGGACAATTCGACCGCGCTCGGCTTCGGGGCGACCACCAATGCCGCCAATCAGGTCACGCTCGGCGGCGCCGGCAGCTCGGTCCGGGTCGGCGACATCGCGGCGAGCACGGCCGCCCAGACCGGCACGATCTCGGTTGCGACGGTGGATGCCAACGGAACGCTCGGACGCGACACCGCGATCATCCCGACGCTCCAGGCGTTGCAGGGCGCCTCGACCACCCAGGGCGGTCAGATCGGCGCGCTGCAATCCTCGTCGTCGGTCCAGGCCGGCCAGATTTCGGCGCTGCAGACGGCGCAAAGCGGAATGAATGGGCGCATCGACACCTTGTACGATCTGCGTGATCAGGATCGGCGCGATCTGCGCCAGGGCGTCGCTGCGGCCGTTGCGATCGGCAGCGCACCGATGCCGTCCGAAGCGGGACGCACCAGCTATGTCGTGAACGGCGCCACCTTCCGCGGCGAATATGCGGTCGGCGGATCGATCATGCACCGCATCGGCGGCGACACGCCGTTCGCGATCGGCGGCGGCTTCTCGTTCGCGGGCAACAAGAACAATGCATTCCGAGTCGGCGTCGCAGGCGAGTTCTGAGGAGATCGGGCGGCGGAGCCAGGTCCGGCTCCGCCGCCCGCTTCGGTCATGCTTCCGAGTAGGTTGCCGCGTAGGATACGGGGAAGTTCACGGATCGGGCGATGAAGCAATATTTGTGGACCTCCAGGTGGATCGTGTCCGCTTGGGCGAGGTCCGCACCGGCCGCGACCCTGATCACGGGGCGCAGGGTCGCCCGCAGGAAGCGGCCGGCGCCGTCGGCCGAGGTCTCGCCGATCGCTTCGGGTTCGTCGCGATAGCCGTGCACGACGATCCCCGCATTGCTCGCCAGATGCAGATACCACAGCATGTGGCAAGCGGAGAGCGAGGCGATCAGCAGGTCTTCGGGATTGTGCAGGGCAGGGTCGCCGCCGAGAAGCGGGTCGTTGGAACAGTGGATGACCGGCTTGCCGGGCGTGGTCACATCCCAGGTCCTGTCATAGCCGCGATAGCGGAGCGTGCCTTGGCCGCGATCGCCGGTCCACTCGATCGTGCATCCATAGGGATGCTCCTTGGGCGGTTTGCTCAATTGCTGCTCCTCGCTTCGGTTAGGGGCTTACTGCTCGGGGAAAGCCCCATCGTAGATCGCGCTGATGCGGCGAAGAGCGCCCGGGGTAAAGGACAAGTGGCCCGCATCGCCTGCCAGCCTCTATGCAAGGAGGCACCGACAGGCGCAGGATTGCAGCCGCCATGAAACTCCTCTTCAGCCGCAATCCCAATCCCCGCTTGGCAGTGGCGGTGGCGCGCCATCTTCAGGCGGATGTCGCGTTCGAGTTCGCCGCACCGTTCGCGCCCGGTCAGGCGGAGCGCTATCGCCCGCTCAACCCCAACCTCTCGCTGCCGATCCTCGTCATCGAAGGGAAGGGCCTGTGGGAGGCGGACGCGATTGCCTGCCGGCTCTCGCGCGACGTCCGGTCCGAATTCTGGCGAACCGCCGACGATCAGCCCGACATGATCCGATGGATCAGCTGGGGAAAGGATCATTTCATGCGCGCATGCGACGTCGTTCACTTCGAGCGCGGGACGAAGCAGCGTTACGGTCTCGGCCCGGTGGATCCCCACCACGTCGAGGCGGGGCTGAGAGACTTTCGCATCGCCGCCGCGCTTCTCGACGCCGAACTCTCGCACCGGGATTGGCTGGTCGGCGAAACGGTGTCCTACGCCGACTTCCGAATGGCGACGTTCCTGCCGTTCAACGATGTCGCCCGTCTTCCCCTCGGCGACTATCCCGCCATCGTGCACTGGTACGGCCGTATCGAGGCAATCGCGGCGTGGCGCGACCCCTTCGCGGGCTTGGATGCGCCCCAGCTGCCGCCGCTGCAAGGCTAGGCTGCGCGCCGGGCGGTCTGCAGCCGGTAGCGCACGGCATAGCCGATATGGTCGGACAGCATCGTCCCGTCACTCTCGATCCCGAACGGCACATCGATCGCCTGGGGGACGAGTTCGGCGCCGGCGGCGGGGAGGGCGATCTGCCAGTCCTTGTTGTGGCGGAGGGCGCGTGCAGCGTCGCGGGGCATGGCGCTGCCGCAGGGTGCCCCTGCGACGAAACATGCGCGCAGGCTCCCGCCGGTGAGCGCGATCGATTTGCGGTTCAGCCAGCGCCCGACGACGGCGTGGGCGAGAGCCCGCCGCTCCGGCGATCGGCCGACGTTGAGGTCGCCGGCGATGATCGTCGGCACGCCGCGGGGCACCACCCTGGCGCGGAAGCGGTCGAGTTCCTCGAACTGCCGGCGATAGGCTTCGAGGGCCCGCTCGGGACTGACTCCGGACGCCTTGCGGGCGTTGAGATGGGTGTTGATGATCGCCACCGGCGTTGCGCGACCCGGCACCGCGATCAGCACCGCCACCATACCCTTGTTGGCAAGGCAATCGTAGCCGGCGCAGGCGGTAGCCGAAAACGCGGCCGTCCGGACATCCAGGATCGGGTAATCGGACAGGATCTGGAGACCGCTGTCGGTGATCTTGCCGATCCCTTCGCCCTTCAGCGGGTTCGCCGATCCGAGAAATGCTTTCTCGGCGAGGGCCGGCCTTCCTGTGGCGGGCCCCTCAAGGCCGGGGCCGAACGCGCTGTGACGATATCCGGAATCGCGACCGATCCGTTTCGCCGTATCGGTGAAGGCCTCCTGGAGCAGCACCACCCGAGGTTGCCGTCCCGCAGCGCGTAGCCGCCGAAGCCGATCGCCGATCCGGGCAAGCGCCGCGTCCCGCTCCCACGCGAGCGGCCATGGCAGACCCTTCACATTGTAGGTGAGGATCGTAAGGTCACCTTGCTCCGCCGTGGCGGGACCATTGCCCCGAACGGCGGGTTCGAGGCCGAGTGGCGCGGCGCCGAGGTGTGACGGGGGCTGGGCTGCGCCGACGGTCAGCGCGGCGAAGGCCAGGATCATGGTCCGTCCGGAGAGCGAAATCGCCATGTGCGCATATTAGGCCCGGCCCGATTCACTGCGATGACGCGCGCTTTGCTCAGGCACGACGGCCACGAGACAATTCCGTCACAGTCCGGTGATCGCCGCTGTCACATAACGGGCTTCGGAACGCTCGCCGCTGGGCGCGTCCGCGCCTCGGCGCAGCGCTGCAGGTCAGGCGAGGGTGAGATAGAGTTCGGCCTCGATCACCCAGTCGGTGCCAATCCGCCGCCATTTCGCGGTATAGGCGCCGCTCGCCTCACTTTTCCCGGACACGGATACGCCCTGCCAGCGGCCATGTTCGAAGGCGATCGGCTCGATCGACGAAGCTTCCACCCGATCCGGCAGCCGCGTGTAGACCAGACGCGCAGGGGCGGCGAACTCCCGCTTCCAGGTCGCCAGCTGCGCCTTGCGGCCGGCGATCACCGCGCTGTCGGTTCCGGTGACGAGCACGGCATCGGGCGCCAGCAAGGGGCCGATCGCGGCAAGATCGGCCTCCGCGAGCGCCCGGTTGAAGGCGGCGCGGGCGAGGCGGATGGCAAGTTCGGGCGGCGGAGTCATGCGGGGGTCTTCTACAGCAAGTCGCGCAAACGTCATCGGCAGGATGATGCGTCAGCGACGCCTCTCCGGCAGCCGGGCTGCTGACCCTCTTCTGCACGCCGACGGCGGATTCCGGCACCTTGAGAGCGGCACGGCGGCTTTCACGCCACTTTCACGGCCGCACAGTGCTCCACGATGCGCACCATCCTCAAAACGTCTCTCGCAACAGTGGCAATCGCCGGGTGTGGTCAGGCGCGAACGTGCCTGGGGTGCAAGTCCCGGCCGCCTGACAAGCATGAAAGAGGGGAGCACATGAAAGCCTGTATGATGTCCATTGGCGCGGTCCTGCTTGCGTCGACCGTGATCGCCGCCGGCCCGGCCGACATTGCCGGCGCTTGGGCCCAGTCGAGCGACGGGAGCGAGATCGTCCTCGTGCCCAAGTTCAAGCTGCAGCCGAATGTCGGCGTCACCATGGGCACCAATCTCGGCGGCTCGGTCGGCTACGGCTCGATGACTCGCACGACCATCGTCACCGATCCGGTGCCGCTGCGGGTCGATCGCACGATGCAGTTGAACATCCAGTCCGACGGGCGCTTCGAGTGGGTGACGACCAAGGCGCATGTCGAAACGCCGGGGGCCAAATGTGTGAAGACGACGCGGACACGGCGCGTCGGCCATGTCACGCGCACGGGCAATCAGATCCGCTTCGCAATCGAGGGCGGCAAGGAACGCTGGGAAAAGACGTGCGGCGGTTCAGGCGAGGCCCCGGTCGCCGCCGCGACCGAGACCTATGGCGTCACCCTGAACGCCTCGCAGATGCGTTTGACCGGCGGTCCGGCGGCGTGGACGTTCACCAGGAGCTGAGGCGTGACGCTGTTCCACTCGCGCGAGAAGAGGCGCGCGCGGCTTGCGGCGGCGGCAGGAGGTCGCCGGCAGGGCGGCGTGGCGCGACGTCGCCGGCTGCTCGGCAGGATGATCTCATGATGCGCATGCTGATCCCGATGGGCGCATGCCTCTGCTGCCTCGCTGCCGAAGCCGCGCATGGCCAGCCGCTCGCAACCCCTGAGCCTGCCAGCCAGTCGGAGGTGTCCGCCGCTGCGGCAGGGCAGGCAATCGCCCGGGTGCCGCTGATGGAGCGTGGGCTCGGCCAGGCCCGGCAGGTCGAGACGGTCAGGGCGATGCGCATCGATTTCCGACCCGGGCAGCATAGCGGAAAGCACATGCACCCGGTCCCGACCATGGGCATCGTCCTGCAGGGCAGGATCCGCCTCCGGATCGAGGGCCAGCCGATCCAAATTCTTTCCGCGGGCGAGAGCTTCTTCGAGCCCGCGGATGCGATCGTCCTCGGGTTCGACAATGCCTCCGAGCGAGAGCCGGCGAGCTTCGCGGCCTTCTACCTGCTCGGGCCGACGGATACGATGCTCGTACGGGAGCTGCCATAGCGCACAGAAGGGCGCACGCGCGCTCCGCTGCGAATATCGAAGCGAGCCGTCCAGTGCGCCGCAATGGCTGATCGATGTTCCCGGACGCGAGGTCCGCGCCATGGGCTGATGCGCCGATTCTCGGCGCATTCCGCCTGTTGTCCGCACCAACATCGCGGAGCCAACTTTCCTTCCTTTGGAAAATTCTGCGCTGGCAGTGGGTTGGGAAGTTGGCCCGCAACTTGCTCTCAAACACCCTTGCGATCGTTCGCGGATCGCCGGCAAGAGACCGCAAGGGGGCCAGACCATGACAGACCATATTCATGCCGGCGTACGCATCGCGCTCGGCGATCGCCGCATCCTTCGTGAGGGCCGGTTTCGCTGGCTGCGCGCGACCGCCTGGATGACCGCGCTGTTCTTTCTCGTCATCGTCACGTTCGGCACCGCGATGGAATCGCTCCAGGATCTTCTGCCGAAGGGGGATGCCCGGTTCGGCTTCCTCAGCCATTGTGTCGGCGCGGCGGTCGCGCTCGCCGTCTACACCCTCCTTGTCCGGCTCGGCGAGGCGCGAAGTCCGAGCGAACTCGCGCCGCGGCCCGCCTTGCTCCAGCTCCTCGCCGGTCTCGCGATCGGGGCGGCGATGTTCGCTGCCGTCATGGCCGCTCTGACGGCATTCGGTCTTTACGACATCGCCTATTCCGGGCCGGCACCTGCCTGGCGCGCCGCGGGTCTGGCGATCGAAGCCGGCGTCGTCGAGGAGCTTGCGGTGCGCGCTATCATGCTGCGGCTGCTGTGGCGGGCGTTCGGGCCGGTACCGGCCTTTCTCGTCTCCGCCGCCGCCTTCGGCGCGGGCCACGTCGGCAATCCGGAATCGTCGCTGTTCGCCGCACTCTGCATCATGCTCGAAGCCGGCCTCATGCTCGGCGCCTTCTACGTTCTGACGGGACGGCTGTGGATGTCGATCGGAGTCCACGCCGCGTGGAATTTCACGCAAGGCTACGTGTTCGGCGCGGCGGTCTCCGGTTCGGATCTCGGGCCTGCCTTGGCGCGCAGCACCGCCCGGCCCGGCCTGCCGGAATGGCTGACCGGCGGCGCTTTCGGTCCGGAGGCGTCGCTGCCGGCCCTGATCATCTGCACCGCCGTCGGCCTGCTGACCCTCTGGCTGGCCTGGAAGGCCGGGCGGTTCGCCACCGGCAGACGTACGAATGGTGCTGCTGTTCCGGGCGCGGAGCCGCAGATTGCACACGCATGAGGAAAGGGCGGCGACGCTCCGGCCCGGCGATCGAGCCTTGTCTCCGCCCGCGCGCCGCGACCATCACTGATAGCGCTTCAGATTCTCGAAGCCTTCCTTGGTCTTGGTCATCTTGATCAGCTTCCTGATGTACGTCCTGACGTGCCGGTCGAAGCGGGTGTCGTTGTAGACGCCGCTCCAGATATAGTCGTCGCGGTCGAGCAGGGCGCGCAGCGCCTCCCCGAATGCTTTCTGGCTTTCCGTCGAAGCGCTGCCCTTCAACGCCGCGCAGACCATTTCCTCGGCCGCCGCCTTGTCGCAATCGTCCTGCCGGTCGCGGCCGCCCCGTTCCGCCGCGACCTGATCCGCGCGTGCTGAGACGATCCGGCTTGCAAGCCAGGTTCGAACCGTTTCGCCATTCCAGTCCTTCGATTTTTCGTCCGCCACGATCTCAATCTCCGTCCCGCAGTTGACCCGGGTGCATCTCCGCCAGCATGCTGCCGCGCTAAAGGCGGATGCTGAGGGAGAGAAGGCTTGAAATCGATCGTCGCACGGTTCGCGTCCGTTATGCTGCTGTCGTCGGCGCTCGCCGGCAGCGTGGTTGGTGTCTCCGCCCCCGCCTCGGCCCAGAGCGTCCAGGCATCCTCCCTTTCCGCCGAGCGCCTCGGCCGCCTCACCGAAATGCTGCAGGCCTATGTCGATCAGGGCCGGATCGCCGGCGCCGTGGTCAAGATCCAGCAGGACGGGCGCGACGTCTATTCGGAGGCGGTCGGCTGGCGCGACAAGGAGGCGCGCGATCCGATGCGTGAGGACACGATCTTCCGCATCGCGTCACAGACCAAGGCGCTGACCAGCGTCGCAGCGATGATGCTGATGGAGGAGGGCAAGCTGCTGCTCGACGATCCCGTCGGCAAGCATCTGCCGGAATGGTCGAAGACGAATGTCGCCGTAGCGAGGCCGGACGGCGGCTATGATGTCGTCCCAGCCAAGCGGCCGATCACGATCCGCGACCTGCTCACCCACAGCGCCGGCATTTCCTACGGATCCGGCCCGGCCGAGAAAGCCTGGCGGGATGCCGGGATCTTCGGCTGGTATTTCGCCGATCGCAAGGAGCCGGTGGCGAGCGTCGTCGCGCGCATGGCGGCGCTGCCGATGGCCGCGCAGCCCGGCGAGCAGTTCGTCTACGGCTACAATACCGACATCCTCGGTGTCGTGGTCGAGAAGATCAGCGGCAAGACGCTGGCGGCGTTTCTGGACGAGCGGCTGATCCGGCCCCTGGGCATGAAGGACACGTCCTTCTTCCTTCCCCGCGAAAAAGCGGCGCGCCTCGCCACCGTCTACTCCGCCGGGGCGGGTGCCCTCCGCCGCGCCGCCGATCCGGGCGCGTGGCAGAACGGCCATATCGGCCAGGGCCATTATCTCAACGGCCCGCGGGTGGCCCATTCGGGTGGCGCCGGTTTGCTGTCCACGGCAGGGGATTATAGCCGCTTCCTCGAGATGTTGCGCCGGGGTGGCGAGCTCGACGGGCGCCGCTATCTCAGCCGCAAGACGGTGGAACTGATGACCGCCGATCACCTCGGCGCCATTCCCTACAATCCCGGCATGGGCTTCGGCCTCGGCTTCAGCATCCGCGAGGATGTCGGCGTCGCCGGCGCCCCCGGCTCGGAAAGCGAGTTCGGCTGGGGCGGCGCCTATCACAGCCAATACTGGGTCGATCCGCAGGAGCGGCTGACCATATCCTACATGATCCAGCTCATCCCGGCAGGCGACGTCGACGACGTCGGCAAATTGCGGGCGCTCCTCTACCAGGCCGTGGAGTGACGTTCGCGGCGAGGAGGATGCGCGGCCCCGACATGGAACGCAGGCCCGACCCGATCTTTATGGACGTGCTACAACCTGCCGGCACCGCGAAGGGGATGCGCCTTGTCGCCTGATCGGACGTCCATGCGTCGCACCTTGAGCCTGATGGCTGCGGCCGCGCTGCTCGCCTTCGGGGCCCCGACTCCGGCGCAGGATCTCGGCGGCGCGCTCGATCTCGGCCAATTGGGGGCGGATATCGGCGTCAACGCTGCGATCCGCGCAAACGTCGCCCGCACGCGCTCCGAGTCGCCTCCGCCGGCCGGCCGGCGCGTTCGGCCCGCAGCCGCCCGCCTGACCTACACGCCTTCGCCGGACCGGCGCCGCGACAATCTCGCCCGCTTCGTCGCGAAGTCGCGCACCCGCGATCCCCAAGGCGCGGCGCAGCTCGAACGATTGTTCGCATCGCAGGACGTGATCGCCCGCATGCATCGCGAGATGGCCGCCTACGGCTTCCGCCCCAACGACGTCGGCGACGCCTATGCCGCCTGGTGGATCAACGCCTGGCTCGCCGCGCACGGCCGCACCGCCGATCCAAGCCGGACGCAGATCGACGCGGTTCGCGCGCAGGCGGCGCAGGCAATGGCGTCGTTGCCGCAGATGAACAGCGCCAGCGACGCCGTGAAGCAGGAGGCGGCCGAGGCCTATCTCGTTCAGACGGCCCTGATCGGCGGCCAGCTCGAAGGGGCAAAGGGCAATCCCGATCAATCGAGGCGCCTCGCCATGGCCGTGCGCACGGCCGCGCGCGCGGCCGGCCTCGATCTCATGGCGATGGACCTGACCGATCAGGGCTTCGTCTCGAGCCGGGCGCCCAGATGACGTCGGAGGCTCCCGACCAGTCGCCGCATTGCGTCGCAGCGCTCCGTCCCGAATCCCACCATCACGAACCCTCCACCGTTCCGAACCCCTCCGTAAAGTCGGCGCAGGCCGGTATCTCGTCAAAGGCTCGCGCGACCACATGTGGCGCGCACCTGCGATCGTTGGTCCTGGAATATCGGCCCGCCCCGGTATGACGCTGAAGGGCAGGGAGGAATGACGGTGAAGCTGGGGGAGGAACCACCCGTGCACCCGAGCATCAGGCTCGCAATGGGCGAGAAGATCGTTCCCACGCCTTTGCCTCGCGAGAATGATGCCGATAATGTCTGGGGTCCTGCCTGGCACGCCTGGCGCACCCAGGACGGCCATGTGCTGGAATATGACACCGGCGACTTGGCCGGCACCGACCGCCTACTCTCGATCGACGCCGAGGCGTTCGAACGGCTTCGCGCCGATCCGGGGGCATTCGACGCGCTCATCGCGCCGGCGCGGTCGGACTCCACGTCCCCTCAGCCAAACTGACCCGTCTCTCGATTCCGCCTTCAGGCTGCGTTTTCGTGAACAGCGGTCCCGACCTCGTTTCACCGTTTCGTCCCCCTTTCGTTAGACCGGCTCAATCCGGAATTTCGTCGAAGGCTCGCTTTTGCCTCGGCGCTCAGGCGGCAGGGCAGTTGATCGCATATTGTGCTTCGAAGGCGCGCTGATAGGCCGGACGTGCCTCGCCGCGACAGACATAGGCGGCGAGGTTCGGGAATTCGTCCAGCAGTCCCGACGCCCGCAGGCGGAGCAGCACGGAGACCATCAACAGGTCGCCTGCACTGAATGTGCCGTCAAGCCAGTCGACATCTCCCAGGCGGGAAGACAATGGGCCAAGCCGGCTACGGATGCGGTCCTCTACCAAAGGCAGGCGCTCCCGCGCCCACGACCTGTCCCGCTCGACGAGGCTTGCGGTCGTGAGATCGAGGATCGGAGGCTCGATCGTGTTGAGCGATGCGAACATCCACATGATCGCCCGGGCTCGGGCATTCTCGTCCGGCGGCAGCAGACCCGGATGCCGCTCCGCAATGTGAAACACGATCGCGCCTGTCTCGAAGATCGCGAGGTCTCCCTCTTCATAGGTTGGGATCTGCCCGAAGGGGTGCAGCGCCAGATGGGCAGGTTGCTTCATCGCGGCAAGGGAGACGAGCCGGGTTTCGTACGACCGGCCGACCTCCTCGAGGGCCCAGCGAACCCGCGTGTCCCGCGCCAGTCCCTTGCCGCCGTCGGGCGATTGTTCGAAGGCTGTGATCGTGATCGTCATCGCATCCGTCTCCATGGGGGCGCCACGCCTTGGACGCCTCATCCTGACGACGAATGGGTTTCCGGCAAGCCGACATCGTTCGTAAAATGCTGCACAAGCCCGTGCGGCCACGATGCACGACACGAACTTGTCGGCTCAGCCTGTCGGATGTGAGGCACGCTGCGATGCCGATCGTCATGTGCGACCGCGCCCGATGTGCGCTTGACTCTTAACTCTACATATGTTGCAAACCGGGCATGATCCGAAACCGGCGACCGTCGAAGCAGATGCTCGCGCTCCTGGAGGCGCTGTCGACGCACGCACCGTCCTGGTGCCATGGCTATGATCTAATGAAGGAGACCGGTCTCCTGTCGGGCACGCTCTACCCGCTGCTGATGAGGATGACCGATCAGGGGCTTGTCCAGGCCGAGTGGCGGCCACCGGCGCAGCCTGGGCGTCCCGCGCGGCACGTCTACCGACTGACCACCGCAGGGCTGGCGCTGGCGCGGACAATGGAGGACGGCAGGGGCCTTCCCGGCGCGGAGCCGTTTCCCGCATGAGCGCCGAGCTGGCCCGAGCCCTCATGGCGCTGTCGGCCTGCTGCCTCGGCGACCGACGACGCGTGTGGGCGCGGGCGATGCAGGCCGAATTCGAGATCGCAACCGAGCATGGACGCCCGCTGGCCTTCGCCGCCGGCTGCCTCGTCGCCGCGTGGCGCGAGATGCCGCGCCATCGGGAGGGCCGTTTCGTTCTGGCAAGTCATGGCACCGCGATCGGCATCATCCTGCCGATGGCGGCCCTGATGTTCTGGGCCGGGCTGCGCGGTTTCCCGTTCGTGGAATTCCAGCTTCCCGCGTTCGAACCCGCGACGGGGGAGGGACGGGCGATACTCCTGCTGAACGCCGGCAGCGTCGGCATCGCGCCGTCGCTCACCTTGCTCGTGCTGCTGCTTGCGGCGACGCACCCGCTGGTGGCGTGGCTGCTGCTCGAGCGCGATTGGAGCCGCGCCGCGACCGTTGCTCGGGTCGGCGCGGCGGCGACCATGACCCTTCTCATCTTCACCGCGGTGTGCGGCATCGTCCAGATCCGCCTGCTTCTGCCTGTCGTCTGCCTGACCGTACAATCCCTCGCCGTCTTGGCGCTCGCGCGGTGGCATGGTCAGCTGTCCGACGACCTCGGGTTCGAAGCGCCAGCCTGAGCCAGCCGGCAATCCTGCCGTCCCGTCGCAATCCGGGCGGAAAGCATCGGTCCGCCATCACGGAGCGCAGCGTCCGCGCGCCCAAGGAGAGATCAGCATGACGTCGCCCGACCCGGCCTCGACGCGAAGGCGCTTCTCTCCGCAAGAGCGGGACGCAGCGAAGTCCCGCCGCCACCCTGCGTGCCGACGCCGCCGGCTGAGGGCGTCCATCGGGTTGCTCGCCCCGGCGCTGGCCTTGACCCTGGGTCTGGTGCCCGGATGCCGTGGTCCCACCCGCCCGCCGCCACCTCCGCTCACCTACGAGGGACTCCCCGTGGCGGGCAGCCTGGCGGAGGCGCGAAAGGCGGGGTTCACCGATTGCAGGCCGGACACTATCGAAATGCGCTGCCGCAAAGCCGGCGTGATGTTTCTGGGCCATGGCCCGTTCAACGCCGCGCTCGATCTGGTCGGCAGCGACGGTGCCGGCGGGTTCGACGAAATCACCCTCTGGCATGATTGGGATCAGAACGCCCTCTTTGCCATCGCCACGACGCTCGAGCAGCGAGGCTGGAAAACCTGCTATACGGGCGAGGGCAGCAAGGGCGACCAGGCCATCTATACCCGACACGGGCTGCCTGTGCGGGTCTCGATGGACCTCAGCTATTTCGGCAAGCGCCGCCTCAGGATCATACCCGCCTGGAACAAGCGAGAGCCGCTTTGCTGAGAGAGAGACCTCGGCAGCCGTCGCGGCATGCCATGATCAAACCCTCCACGCCCCTCAGGGGCATCGATCCCTGCGATGCGACCGGTCTGCCGCCTGGCCCGGTTGACCGATCACACCTGAGGTTGGGGCTTGCGGGCGGTGTCGAACACCAGGCCGCTGGAACCTTCGCCGCGGCCGGGCTGCTTGCGCCGGCCCATCCACAGACAAGGGTGTCCGTCGACACCGCGGGCGAGCTGCCAGCTTCTCGTCACCCGGGCGCCGGCGCGCGGTATCTCTTCCTCGTAGATGTCCAGCCGCCGGCCCGGCTCCAGGGTCCGGCCGAGCGGAGCGATCGGAACGCCGTCCGCTGAAGCCAGCGCGCTCCGGCGGAGGCGGGTGGCGCGCGGACCGCTTTGGACGGTAACCATGGGGATCCAATAATCCGGTGGTTCGGACCCGACCTTGTAGGCGAGCGCCAGATTGGCTCCTGCATCCGCCCGCTCCGCCGGCGCGACGCCGGCCTTGGCCGCACGATAGGCTTCGTAGCGATCCAGCGGTCGGCCCGTCGGGCTCTGGACCACCCGTTCCACCGCCCAGGCCATGTTGGCCATTTCGTCGCGAAGGAAGAGGACCTCCTCGATCGGAGCGCTCTCCAGCGGTGACAGCAACGTCGGGGCGAGGAAGAGCAGCGGCGGCGCCTCCGGCGACGGCTGCCGCGGTGAGGTCAAGCCGAACAGGCCCCATCCCGATCGCGGGCCGTCCACGGCTTCGTGATGCCGGATAGCGGTGCGGATCCCGAAGGTGTCGTCGATCTCGAGAGACTGCGCCGCGCAAACGGATCCGGCCTCCAGCTCCACCGGAATGACGAACCAGTCGTCGCTGCCCACCAGGGCGAATTCGAGCAGCGTGAGCCGGGCGAGATCCGTCTCGCCGGCCTTGACGTCCCCCCAATTCACCTCGGCGTCTTCGAACTGCCAGTAACGCGGGGCGGGCATTCCGCGGTAACTCACCGGGGCCGGGATCGCCTCGATCACGACCGTCTCGCCGCCGCCCGCGCCAGGCTGCAGGTGTGCGTCGAAGGCGTGCCAGTCGAGAGCACCGCCCGGATAATCCCGTGCGGCAAGGTCGACGCGGCCGGCCGGGGTCGCGGCGGAGACGGCAAAGGCATATTCCATGCGCTCGGGTCGCCATGTCGGGGCGCTTGCCGGCGCCGTCGGCGCTACGCCGCGGCGCCAAGCCAGCCACGCATCGGCCGCTGCGCGTACCGACTCCCAGTCTTTCGCAGCGATCGCCCATGACTCGGGAAGCCCGGGCGCTGCGGCCTTCAAGGCCGCGCTGAGTTTCCGGCCATCCGGCGCACGCCTGAACATCACCCCGGCGAAACGCCGGCTCGCTGCGTCGGCCACGTCCACACCGGCTTCGAATGCATGGGCTCGGGTGATTACGGGTCCATATCCTTGCAGCCCCTGTGCCGCGAGGATCCGCAGAAAATGGAGGCCGCTCTCGGTCGCCTCCCGCAGGTCGTCCTCTGCCTGCGCCTGCTCCCGCTCCACCAGCGCCTCCAGCGGCACCCCGCCGTTAAGCGGCTGCACAGCGCCCACATGAGACGGGATCGGCTCGATCGGAGCGCCGTCCTGCAGGGTGACGATTCCGATCTCGCTGATCAGCTTCTCGCCGTTGAAGCTGACTTGCAGCCAATCGGGGAAGTCGCCGGCTGTGGCGTCGTTCCACCCGCCGCTGGCCTGGCCCCAGCCCGCGCCGGTGCGATCGCCGTTGTTGACGCCGACGACTGGGAAGGCCGCGCTGTGGGTGGACGAGGCGGAGGCGCGGCCGCCATTGGCCGCGAGCGCCACGTTCGTCGCCGCGGCGGCGTAGGAAGCGGGCGGGTAAAGTTGGGCCTGCGGGATCACCTGCTTCGGCTGGCGCCGGCTCGACCACATCAATTTGCACGCGGCTGGGCCGCCGCCATCATAATAGTCCAGCCGCAGCCTGTATCGGCGGCCGGCCTGCAGGGCGATCGCCGCATTATACTCCGTGGCCGCCTGATCCAGCCAGCCGTTGACGATCAATTGGTCATCGATCCAGAGGCGCACGCCGTCGTCGCCGGTGACATGGAAGCTGTACGTCTCCGAGAAAAGCGGTGCGATCTCGCCGGTCCAGCGAGCAGAGAATTTGTCAGCCGGGATCGCCGGATGGGGTGCGGCCGTCCCCCAGGCGAAATCCACCACTGGATCAATGCGCGTGACGGCGCTGCCGGTCAGATCGACGCTCGGGAAATATTCCGCGCAGAGGCCGCTTCCCGGCGGAAGCAGCCGGGTCTTGCCCGCCGCCCCCCAGATCGCGATACCGCCGAACTGGGTGAACGCCATGCCCCTGACGGCGCGTCCTTCCAGAGCCACGAGGGACGCTGGGACTTCGAGCCGTGTCCACACGCCCGGGATCGGCAGGTCGCCCAGGCGGCGGCGGTTGGCGCGTCCCTCGACACCCCAGTCGATGCGGCTTTCGCCCCAATAAGCGCGATGGTCCCACGTCCCGTCGAACCATTGCAGCATGATCTGCTTGGGCGGGTTGGCCGGGTCCAGGCGTACGTAGGCGAACAGGGTTTCGGCCTCGTGGATCGGCAGCGGCTCGGAGCAGCCTTCGAAATAATGCTGCTTGAGGCCTGCGTTGCTCGGCGTCCAGTGCGTCCTTGCGCCACCGGCCGGCGCCGCCGGATCGGCCGCCCACTCCCAGCCGTCGCCGCGCACCGCCGCACCGGCCGGTGTGGCATCGCCGACCCAGACGATGTCGCGATCGGAAGGCTGTGGATCGGCCTGTAGCGCCTCCAGCTCGACGATCCGGCTGAACTGCTCCCGCGCGCCCTTGACGACGATACGGATGCGGTCGGTGCGGACGGGCGGAAACGTCGCTCGCACATGGACTTTGTCGTTGTTGCGGATCTCGCCGTCCGGGACAAGGCTCCAGCCCGAACCATTCCAATATTCGAAGTCGAAGTCGGTCAGCCCGAACTTGCTGAAGGTGGTCGGCGTCCGATCCGGATCATAATCCGGCAGGAAGCGGTCCAGTTTGCCGCACCCGGCCTGGAAGCGGGCGAGCGCCGGAGACCCTCCGTCCGTGCCTTGGAATTCGCCGAATTGCCACTGTCGTGCCAGCAGCCACAGGGGATCTCGAATTGCCGCCTTGAGGCCGTCCGCCATGTCGGGGTCGCGGGCGACCGGTTCGATGCGGGTCCAGGTCGTGATGGAAGCCATAAAGATTCGCCTCTTGGGTTCAGGCCGGGACCGCCGCCGCTGCGGCGAAGTCCGTGGAAATGGCGTCGCCTTCCGCATTGACCGCGAAGGCCAGCGCCGGAAGCAGGTGGCCGGGCAATTCCGCGTCGGCCTCGGCCGCCTGGAGTGCTGCGAGATCGACGACGCGTAATTTGGCTAGATCCAGGGTCTCGAGCAGGATGGCTTCCAGCGTTTCCACCTGCCAGATCGCGTCGCCGTTCGGGGGCGTTGCGAGCAGCACCGCCTGCGGCGCCCGGGCACCGGGCTGATCGTAGTGGAACGCGACGCCCGTGGTCTCCTTCGCGTTGGGGATCGCCTCTACCCATTCGTCGATCATCAGGCCGCAGACTGGAAGCGGCGCACCGGCGGCGTCGACGAACACGCCTTCGGGTGCCGTTTGCGGCGTCACCCGTCCGGCGAGGTGGGCGACCAGCGACAGGCGGCCCGGCGCGGCCCCGCCGTCTTCCAGCGGCGGCAAAGCGGACCATCGGTCGTTCGCCGTGAGCGGCAGCTGGCCGACTTCGAAGTGCACGGCCACCGCCGCATGGAGCGCTTCGGAGTAAGTGAGGGCGTCTTCCAGCCGTCGCGCGCCGTCGCGTACCCGCGCCGCCCGATGGACGAACGTGACGGCGGGCAGGGGATCGGTGCCGCCCTGCCGATCCTGAAGCCCGTGGCTGGCGGCGAAGGTCTGCTCGAGCTCGGCGGCGTTGGTCGGCAACCATCGCGGCAGCATCTTGAAATCGTTGCCGAACAAGGCTGCGAGGCGGGCGAGCTGATCGGCCGCCGGCCGGCCTGCGCCGCCGCGGGCGTCCGCCCGCTCGAGCCGCAGCACGCCTTCGTCCTTTGCCGCCAGCGCTTGCCCGAACAGGGTGGCGCGCGCGTCCGGTCCGGCAGGCGCGGCCGGAACCGCGCTCTGGATACCGAACCCCGCCAGGGCATGAAGCGCGGTTCGAAGATCGGCGAGATCCAGGCTGTCCAGAAACGCGGCCATTTCCAGCGGTTCGGTGGCGGGCGGCGGAGCGGGAATCTTGTCGATCGCCGCCGCGAGGGCGTCGCGGGCGGCGCTCGCCCGTTGCTCCAGCTCTGCTGCGTCCGGTTCGGTGGACGTCGCCTGGTCGGTCTGGGCGAGGTCGGCGGCCGTTAACGGACGGGCGTTCAGCACCATCTCGCGGACCGCACGGACCGCCTCGAGGAACTCCGCGGCGCTCAGTCGCTCCGCGCCCCATGCGGGGTCGCGCTCGAAATCCAGGCGCACGGTCGCGCCCGGGGGCACGTTCTCGGGCCGCGGGGTGGTGAGCAGCCGATCGACCAGCCGCTGCTCCAGTTCCGACAGCGCCGCCGGCCCGCCGGCGTCGCTCATGTAGAGGAAATCCAGCGGCGCGAGTTCGAGTTCTCCGAGCGAAAGCTCGACGGGCTGCCCCGCAGGCGCCTTCGTCTCCGGGTCGAAATAGTCCGCGCGGCAGAAAACCCTGGCGGGATCGCCGAGCAAGCCCGCGGCCCAGGCGTTGAGGTACGGCTCGGCGAGCGCCCGCGGCTGCGATGAGGTGCCTTCCCATGCGGGCACATCCCCGCTGAACAGCACCACCAGGCGGTGCGTGGTGGTGATTCCGGTTCGCGGCGTGCGCACCACGTCGAGCTCCGGGGGCGGGATCTCGCCGCCTGCCGCCATGTCGAGCGCTGCGCCCGACCGGGTGGGATTTCCCTGCACGATTTGATGTACGCTTTCCGCGAGGATCAGGTCGCTGACCGCGTCGGTGATCTCGGCCAGCCCGTCGAGCTCGGCCGCGATCGCCGTCCACGCAGCGGCATCTGCGCCGCTCTCCGTCGGCAACCGCACGCCTGCGATCTCAGCCCCGAACGGGATCGTCTGCTGGTTCCAGCGCCCCTCCGCCTTGCCGGCCTTCCAGCGCTGCAGCAACGCCAGTCCGTCGACGACCTTGCTTGCGGGCAGGCTCTCATGCGCCTTGGACCAGAGCCGCTGAAGGGCGTCCAGCAGCACCATCTCTCTTTGCGCCAGGATCGTCCTGGCGCCGCCGGTTGCGTTGCGCGCAGCGTCTCGCTGCTGCTCGATCGATGTCTTCTGCTCGTCCGCCTGTTTACCGTTCTCCACTAGGGTCGTCAGCGGCGCTATCCGCTCCGAAAGCGGCTTCGCCGCTTCGGTGTTTGCGGAGATGATTTGGTTCAGGCCGTGCAGTTCGGTCGCAAGCCTTGAATATTCGGCTCCAAGCGCAGCGATCCTGTCGCGCTCTCTCTTCTTCTCGCGCGTCCTGTCCACAGGTTTATGATCCGGAGCTTCGATCTCTTCGAGCGAATATTCGTCGATCCGATTTTGCGCCTCCTCGATCAAGCCGGGTATTTCCGCCAACCGAGTCTTCTTCGGATAGCTTTTCGTGGTGGCCTCGGTAACGGCGGCGTTCAAGGCATCGAGCTGGCCCAGCAGCGCCTTTAGGTCGTGCGCAGCAGCCTCGCCGGCGCCGCTGGCGGCGCGGTTTTCGGTATAGACTCTCTCCGCTTCCGCCTGCGCACCCTCGGCGGCTGCGAGCGCAGTGCGGGCGGACGCGGCGTCGCTCTCCGCCGTGCTTGCTGCCTCCGCTTCGCGCGATTGCGATGTCTCGGCTTTGAAGCCGTCGAGCTCGCGAAACGGCCGGATGAAGCGGTCGAGCTCCACGCCGGGATGGTTCTCGTGCAGGCCGCGCTCGAAGCGGTAGCCCAGCAGGGCCGCGAGCGGCTGGCCCTGGCGAACGCCGTCGAGCAGCCACATCGCCGAGCGCACCCGCGCCGACGAAAGATCGACGGCAAAGCTGTTCTCGGCTTCTCCGGCATGGGCGAGATACCCGCTTCGGAGAACGGCCGCGGTCGCCGCATGCGCCAGCGAGGGTGCGTGGACATAGCCCTTGTCGCTCAGGTCGCGGCCGATCGTCGCAGCGGTCAAATTTTCCACCCAGCCATAGCCGCCGAGGTGCACGCCCACCGGCTTTGCAGCGCGCATCGAGTCGAGGCGGCCGGTGGCGAGCGACGTGATCCAGGCGTCGAGGCGGTGGGAGGCGAGATCGAGCGTCTCCGCCAGGCCATCCTCCACGCGGGCGGTTGGTCGCGTGGCCAGATGCTCCAGGCTGCGTCGGAATTCCGCGAGGTCCGGCACTGCGCTGCCGGCGTCGAGCGCGGTCAGATGCGCGGACACGGGGCGGCCATCGATGATCGTCGAGAGCCGCTCCCACGCCGTCCGCACCGCCTCGTCGACGATCTCCGGCTCGAAGCGCTCGGCGGCGCTCGCCTGGTTGCGTCCGGCAAGCAGCGAGACCGCGGCCAGATCATATTCGGTGAGCGCGGCGTGCCGAAGCACCAGCAGCAGCAGGTCCGACAGCTGGCTGGGGCGCTGTTCTACGGCGTCGCCCGGCGGCGGGAAGGCCGCTGTCCGGAGATCTTCGGGCGCGCGCGACAGCAGCCAGAGCAATGCCGCCTGGGTGTCGGCCACGTGGCGAGCGCCGCGTTTGGCGCTGAACAGGTCGCGGACCAGCGAACCCGACGCGGCGTCGGCGAGCCTTGCAGGGCCGCGCAATGCGCTGGTGCCCAGCAGCTCGTGGATGCGGACGGCCTGGGCATCGAGTTGAACGATCTGCTGCGCCTGCCCGAGTTGCTCGAGCAATTTGCGGCCGCTCTGACCGCCGATCAGGCTGCGAAAGTCGAACCGGCTCGACCGTGCTTCCATGCCGAGGATTTGGAGCAGGATGTCGGCGCCATCCCCCCCGCCGCCGACGGCGGGTGCGCGCCCGATGCCGGCCCGCCATATCGTCTTCGCGGTGCGCAGCAGTTCCGCCAGGCCGGGTAGGCTGTCTCCCGGCTCCGGCGCCCAGAGGTCGAGTGAGGTGACCGGCAGCACGCCATAGGGTTGGCGTCCGATGCGCAGTGCCGGAACGGGCCCGCGGGCGCGGACATGATCGATGAAGTGCCGGCGCGCTTGCTTGCGACGGTCCTCTGCGAGGGGTCCCGCCAGGCCCTGTTCGAGATAATAGCCCCAGGTCGCCGACCAGAGCGCGGCGTTCATCGCTTTCGCGTCCGCCTGCTCGAGCCCGTCGGCACCCGCCACATGCGCGAAGGTTGCCGCTTCAACGCCCAGCAGCCGGCCGGCAACAGCGCCGTCGGAACCGGCTGCAGTGAGCGCCGGGCCGCGCTCGACCCCGTGGAGCGCCGCCGCGCTTTCGCGGCTCCGGAAGGTCGAAAGCTCGGCCTCCGAGTTGTTGCTGGAAGCACCCTGCGCGACAAAGGCCAGTCCGTCCGTATAATGATGCGCGTCGAGCAGCCTCTGCAATTGCTCCGCGGAGGCCCTGGAGTCGGGTTCCGCCCGGACGCCGAAGACCAGCAGCCGATCGAGCTTCTCGGGTTCGTCCTGCGGCCAGGGCGCCCGGATCGCCATGCCGCACTCCAGGGCGGCCTGGACGTCGACGAGCCACCGGCTGTCGGCGTCCAGCACGCCGGCCAAACCGCCGGCGGGAGGCACCGCGCTCTCCGGATCGAGCGCCTCGCCGGGTGGGGCCGCCCCGACGGCCATCGGTGCGCCGGCGGGGGCGCTGGCAGGCTTCACCGCGGCGGATTGCGCGACGATGACACGCCGTCCGTCGCGGTAGCCGACCGCGAGCCAGCGGTCGGGCAGCGCCAGCGCTTGGGGCGCCCGAGTCCAGGATGCGCTGCGCCGGTCGCGTGCTGGGAAGGTCGGCGCGGGCGCCAGCGGCGCGTCGTCCGCCACCGGGGCGGCAGGCGCGTCCTGCGGGTTGAGCGGGGTCAGGGCTTCCGCGATCCAGGCGGCTCGGCGGACGCCGAAGCGCTCGGCGAGCTGGATCCAGGCCGCTCGCGCCCGGATCTCGTCGGTGGCGGCGCGCCAGTTGTGAGCCCAGAAATGCCGGCCCCAATGGTCTTCGTCGGCCGTGAGTTCGGGTTCATGGGTGTCGACGTGGATCGTGTCGGGATAGACTCGCACAATCAGCGCGCGGCCGGCCTCGGTGGTCATGAACCGGGTCTCGAGCCGAACCGGCAGCAGGGCGATGGGCGCATCCGTCGGCAGCGCGCCGACGATTTCCTGGGGCAAAGCCGCCCGCTGCTCGGCAAGCCGCCGCTCGAGCTCTGCGTGGCGCTGCGCGATCCGCGCCATTGCCGCAGTTTCCGCGCTGAGCGCAGACTCCACCTCGGCGCTGGCTTGGGCGGTGCGGGCGTCGGCTGCCTGGGACTGGGTGCGTGCGTCTCCGAGCGGGGCCGCGGCGCGATCGAATTCCCCCGCCTGCGCCCGCGCCGTCTGCGCCCCGGCCCGCGCCGCCGCCACTTGCTGGCTCAAAGCATCAACACGCCGGCCGGCTTCGGCAAGGGCCTGGTTGGCGGCATTGGTCTCGGCCTGGGCTTGGGCTGCCTGGCCCGGAATCGGCGCCAGCTGACCGAGGCGCGCCTGCGCTGCCGCGAGGCGGGCCGCCGCCGCGTCGCGCGCCCGGGTGGCGGCGTCGACCTGGGCCTGCCACGCCTCCAGCAGGTCGGCATAATCGATCCCGGAGCCGGAGCCCGGCTTGTTCGGCAGCCGCTTCGGTTTTGCGGCGATGATCCGGTTCAGCTCGCTGGCCAGGCGGTTGGTTTCGGCCTGGTGGGCGGCGACCTCGGCCTGCACGCCTGGAATGAGCGCGGCGAGACGATTGAGCTCCGCGGTTCGCGCCTGGAGCGCGTCACGCCGGGCTGCGGCCTGATCACGCGCCGGCCGGGCGGCGTCCAGCTCGCGCGCGGCGGCGGCGGCGCGCTGGTCGGCGGCGTCCGCCTGCGCACGCGCCTGGGACGCCTGCGCTGCGATCGCCTCAAGCTCGGCGACGCGTCGGCGCAGCCGGCTTGTCTCGGCCTCGGCATTGGTCAGGGCCTGGCGGCTGTCGGCAACCCGGTTCGTCGCCGCGGTACCCGCCTGCTTCGCGGCGGCGAGTTCGGCGGTGAGCCGGAGGATCTCTGTGTTCAGGTCCACGATGGATTCCTTCGATCGTCTAGCGCTGGCCGAGCAGGGCGTCAGCGTGGATTGCGATGCGGTACGATCGCTGCAGCGTGATCCGGGCCATGTGGCCGGCGTTCCGGCCCCAGGCGATCTCGCTCGGGGGCTCGCCGATCGCCTTGCCGGCGAGCGGGCCTGCGAGCGGGACATGGGTAAGTGACGCGAGCGCCTCCGCGGTGCCGGCCGTGTGTCCCCAACAGACGCCGCGCCATGCGCCGAGTTCTTCCGGTGCCTCCGGTGTCGTTGCGGGATCGAGTCCGAACCGCGCCGCCGCCGGCTGTTCCTGCAGCACGAAATACCAGCCGGTGCCGTGCTCCCCGCGGGCCTCCGCTTCGGTCAGGTCGAAGCCGATGAAGGTGATGTCCGGTTCGCGGACGCCCGTGAACCGCGGCAATCGCAGGTCCGACGGCGTCCCTTCCGGAAAGCTCCCGTCCGGCTCTGCCTTGACGGCATAGAGCATCGCGTCGGGATAGCGGCGCAGCAGGTCGCCGCGGATCAGCAGCGCGAGCCCGCCGCCGGCCGCTCCTCCGCCGATGTGGCTGCCGAGTGCCTCGGCATCCTTCCAGTCGTGCATCGGCTGAAGGTCGGGTCCGTCCGATTCGCCGCCGCGGACATCCCAGAATTGGCGGAAATAGGTGCTGCGCTGGTCGGTGGGATATTCGCGCCACAGCAGTTCCCGGGCGAATTCGTGATTGAGCCCGATCATGAAGGCTTCGATGAAGCCGGGATTGGTCCTGAGCAGCGCAAGCGTGTTGGGCGGCGTATTCTCCAGGCCCGGCAGCAGCATGTCGTGGACGTCCTGCAGCAGGCGGTACATGGGCGCCGAAAATTGCGGCGCCGCCATGACCGGGGTGAGCGGGTCGTTGCCCCCCCCTTGCGTCGTCAGTCCGCGCGCCTTCGCCGACGTCCGGCCGCCGTGCATCTGTGTGCTCACCGCCTCGGGAAGCCTGATCGACGGGTTCAGTCGCGTCTTCAGCGTCGCCGTGATCTGATCGATCGCAAGCGTTGGCGCCGCCTCGGCCGCGCCGGCCCGGGTGAGTTCGGCAAGCCTGGTCAGTTGGGTCGCGATGGCGCTGTCCAGCGACCCCTCGGCTGCACTGGCGCTCCGCGCCGTGCTCGCCACGGGTATTGCCTCGGCGATGGCGTCATGAATGAGCTTCTCGATGGGCTGGACCGCGCCGGACGTGGCGGGCGGGGGAGCGGCGGCCCGCACTGCATCGGCGAGGATGTCGAGCGACAGGAGGCCGATCTCTGCCGACCGCTCCGGCGCAGCCGCGTCTGGCGTCGCAATCAGCCGCGCCAGTGGTTGGGGCGCTCCATCGCCGGTACCGAGCCGCTGCAGGATTGGGCTGTGCTTCCGGGTCATGCGGCGGAAACCGACGGAGAGCGCGGCATTGGGCAGGGCGCTCCTGCGCACCTGTTCGCCGACGCTGCCGCCGGCCGCGACCGCCTTGGCGCCGGAGGTCTCGCGGCCGACGCGGTCGTGGGCCGGTGCGGTCACCTGGAGGAGCGCGCCTGGATCGAGGGCATTCAGCCGTTCATAGAGGTTCGAACTGACCTCAAGCGCCATCTGGGCCTGACGGCGCAACCGGTTGTCGCGCTCGACCGCCTCGACCTGGTCCCACGCTTCCGCCATGAGCTTCCTGCCGCGCGCGGATCACCAGCGCGCCAAGCCCGGCGGCCACCCGGTAGCGGGGGTCGAGGTTTAGCTCACCGAGCCAGAGAGGGTTCTGACCCGGCTCCGGCGTCACGCCGCGGCCCGCATGCTGCTGCCCGTAGATCGGCGGCGCCACCACGGCCTCGCCGCCTGTTGCCGTTGCATTCAGCAGCGCACGCAGCGCCGTGCGGAAGCCCTCGAGCTCTGGCGGTGGCCAGCGAAAGGCGGTTCCGGCTTGCTGCGGGGGAATCAGGGCACCCTCGAGCGGCACTTCCGCTCCGGGGACGTTCGGCAGGCTCCAACCCGCATCGCCGACGTTCAGGCGCAGGCCGCCAACCCCGGGGAGATGGTTCTGACGCTCCAGCCGTCGTACCAGGGTCTCGAAACTTTCCGCACCGGCACCTGTGCTGAATCGCCAATGATGGTAGACCGGAAGCGTGACGAGCGTTCGCGCGCTGCCGCTCGGCGTCGGCCATGCGGGGGTGAGACCGTCGAGGCTCTCCGCGTCGGGAGCCATGCCGAGTCCCGCCAGCCTGCCCGCCTCGAAGGTCGGAACGACGCAGGCGATGTAGGCGGTGTTGGGCGTCAGCCGCCGGGGGCAAAGCAGTCGGGAAAGGTTGCGGTCCGGCCTCCCGGCAATCGCCTCCCGGATGGCAGCGCTTGCGGCCTCCGGCGGCTCCTCCGCTGGACTCTCCCGCATGATTTGGGCGTGGGCCCAGGCATGGGCTTCCGCCAGGTCCGGAAGCTCTCGCAACGCGCATTCCAGGACGGGCAGCGGCCGGGTCTGGTCTGCGGACAGGCTGTTCGGCGTATGGTCGCGCACCACCACCAGGCAGAGCCAAGGGCGCAGCAGGCCGCCGTCGGGCGCTTCCGGCGTGAACATCCACGGAAAGTCCGGGCTGTCGAACTCGACGGCCGGAAAATAATTCGGATCGAAATCGGCAGTCTCGCGGCGCGGCTCGGTGCGGATCACCTCGGCGGGGTCGATGCCGATCACGTCTCCCGGTCCGTGGAGCCTCAGTGGCACGTCGACGACGTCCTCGCCGCCGGTACCGGAGAGTTTGAGCTGGACGGGCAGCTTCAGGCGGCCTGCCGCGGCCGACCCCTCGAGAACGGCGGAAAGGCCCCGCCGGACATAAGGCAGGAAGGTGTAGCGGGCTTGCGCGGTGTCGGACATGATGTTCCCCGAGGCTGTTCGTTCAGGCCGCCGCGACCAGCGCGGAAGAGACTCGGCCGCGCGCCTTGGCCGCGGCGCTCGCGCCCGCGGCGGCGTGCAGGAGCCGCGCGGAGAAAGCGGTGGCGGGGAGGTGCGCATCGGGTGGTCCGGTGCGCGTGCGGTAGACGACCGTCTCGAAGTCCATGTCGAGATCGAGGGCGGGGTCGTAGGGCGCCGCGACCTCCTCGCATGCCAGGATCAGGCCGGACTGCATCGACTTGAAAGCTGGCGCGGACAGCTTCTCGCTGTCGCTCATCTCGCGGAACTGCGCAGGCGCGAAGCTGTCCTCCAAGTCCGCAACCGTGATCCGTTCGTCCAGCGGAGCATTGTCCGGTCCGGCGACGGCGATCGTGTAGCGACCGCCATCCGCCGGAACGGTGTTGCCGAAGCGGGAAATGTGCTCGCCCAGGGGCGCGACGCGCTGGCTGACACTCAGGCTTCCCAGCGGATGCAGCAGCAGTGCGACCTCGCCCGGGCCAGGGTCGCGCAGCCGCACCAGCGGATGGCCGGCCGCAACGGCGCTCCAGCTGCGTGGATCGCTCAGCGCCTCCAGCAGCAGCCGACGGATATGGCTCACCGGAGGCGTCTGCGGCGTCTCGCGCCGGCCGAATACGTGATCGAACTCGACCGTGACGTCGAAGAACAGGATCTCGATCGAGGCCTTGCCGCGGGCATGCCATGGGGTTGGCCCGCTGAGGCTCATGTCGAACTTTACGCCGACCAGATTGCGCCCCTTGTACTTGAGGGCCGCCATCGCCCCGATATCGACCACGAATGCGAACGGCGCGAACTGGAAGAGGGCGTCGAAATAGAGGTAGGCGTCGACGGTGAAGCCCGCCGCCTGGACCTGGAGATCCACCCGGGCGCCGAATTGCGCGGTGTTGGAGGTGAGCGCCAGATAGGTTTCTAGGCGAAGCTTGAGGCTGGAGCCTTTCTCGAGGCTGAGCGCGACGCGGTTCAGTCGCGGAAAGGCGGCCGGGGGCCTGTAGCGCGGATTGAAGCCGCCGACCGCGAGCAGGAAGTGGGGCTCGGAGCCCCAGCCCGCCCTTAACGCCATGTCGCCGGTGAGCGCGAACTCCAGCAGCTTGGAATCGTAGAGCGTCGCGTCGAGCGAGACCTGCTGCTTGTCGAAGTCGAGGACACCCAGAGCGTCCATCTGCAGCCGCACAAGCGGCTTATCCTCGCTCGGCAGGATCGCGCGCAGGCGGCCGAGCAGCATCAGCCGTACCGGCGACGGCACATCGAGGATCAGGCCCAGATCCAGGCTCAGGATTTGCGGCGTGCCCCAGCCGAGCTTGGCCATCGGGCCGATGAGCACCCGGTCTTTCGCGGCCGGGAAGGCGGCGTTGAGGTTGGAGATGATCTGGGCAGCGTTCTTCGCCGGATCCTTGGGAAACAGTATCGAACCGAGCGCGCCGGTGCGGATGCCCGCGCGCAGCACATCCGCATTGGCCGTCCGGTTGACTCCGATCAGGCCGCCGACGCCGTTGAGCGTGAAGCCATAGCCCAGCTGCATCGGCGGGAATTCGGCCGAGATCAGTACGAACAGCGAGAATCCCTTGCCGCCGTCCGGCATCCGGGTGGTGAGCAGGCCGACCGCGCCAAGTGCGATCTTGCCGCCCAGTTCGAGCTGCAGCGCGCCGGCATAGTGCGCATTGTCGGGGTCGAAGAACAGATAGCCGCCGCCGGTGACCGGCCCTGCCGCGATCGTCAGCCCGACACCCGAAGGGGGCTTGAAGCCGATCTCGAAATCCATCGGGCCGAGCGCCCCGGCTTCGCCCTTCGCGGTCGGGGTCAGCCGCGCCTCGACGCCGATCTGCTCCACCGTCGCGGCGACCGGCCCGATATGGACGGTCGCGCTGAGCGAGGCCCTGAACAGCAACCCGTCGGTGGCGTCCGCGCGCATGCCGAAATTGAGCGTGTCGATGTCGAGCACGCCCCCGAGCGAGCGCTTGACCGTCAGCGCAAGCTCGAGGCCCGCACCGCCCTTCAGCCTCAGCCCGCGCGAGCGCGACCATTCGGCACCAAGCGCAAAGGGAATGCGGATCTCGTCCGGCAACACGGTCTGCAGGAACCCGTCTCCGTCGCCGGCGCAGAGCACGAAGGTGGCGGTGCCGGCGTCCGCCGCCAGCAACAGCTCCACGTCCTCGCCCGTGCCGACCGCGAATCCGGCGCTGACCGACAGCTGGCCGACTTCCAGACGCGTGCCCGTGGCACTTCCGATCCGCAGCGCCTTGTCCTCGTCTTCGCTGGTTTTGAGAAGCTTGGCCGTCACCCCGAGCTTCGTGCCGTCGTCCGAGAAAGCGACCCCTTCCGACCCGATGATGAAGGCACCGGCGTCGCCTGCGGCCTTGAGGTCGAGGCTCCAGCCCGGCAGCTCGGTTGCGAGGCTGGCGACGCCCTGGGGCACGACCGCCAAAGCTGGTCCGCCCTCGGCCTTCGAAAGCAGAAGAAGCGACGCGCCCAATTCCGCTCCGGCCTCGTCGAGGAGCTTGCGCGCCGTGAGTGTAAGCATGCGCCGGATCAGGCTTGGATCGGCGGAGCCGAGACTGATCTCGGTTCCGGGCGCCACGCCATAGACGGAGGTGACGCCGAACTCGTCGAGCAGGCTCGCCACGGCGGGGAGAAGCAGGTCCGAAGCGGTGCCCGCATCCTCCACGGTTTCGAGATGGTCCGTCCGATAGTAAGCGCTCAGCACACCGATCGGATCACGGAACAGCGCGCCGAGCCGGTCGGCACGTACGCGGGTCGGCTGGTGCGGCGCAATGATGATTTCGCCGTCGCCGTTGCGGATCTGCTCGGAGGGCTGGAACTGCGCCGCCGTCTCGATCAGGGTCAGCAGCCTCGCGGCCTTGTACAGCGCCGGTCGCTGCGCGAGATAGAGCAGCAACAGCTTGTGCAGCAGCTCCTCCAGCAGGTCGTCCAGATAGGGGGCGACCGGCTTGACCGCGTCGAAGGCGCCCTTCAGCGATTTGGCCGCGGCGATGACCGGCTTCAGCCGGGCGAAGACGGCCTTGAGCTCCGGCAGCGTCTCGGGCGGATGCGCGATGACATCGAAGAGCGTGCGGTAGGCTTGCTCGAACACGGCCAGCTTCTGCAGCAGGTCTTGCTCGATATCGGGCAGCGCCGCCAGGTTCCACCCCAGCTCCGCGAACAGGGATTCCCGGTAGCCTGGGCTGCGGGCCGCCTTGGCCAGCGGCTCGAACAGGCGCGCGATCTCCTGGAGGAGGGCCTTCTGGAAATTGGCCTCCATCACTGCGCACCCGGATAGCTTGGCTTCGGAAAAGCGGGGATCTGGAACCCGAACGGTACGCGGTACTTGGTGAGCGGCCGGGCCGGTTCGCCGCGCTTCAGCCGCCACCACAGCCTCTGCACCATCGCCTTGTCGTCCTCGTCCCAGTCGAAGCGGATCTCGCCGATATTGTTGCGGCCGACGACGATCCGGCCGGCACCGTGCTCCGCGTAAGTTCGGTGCGCGGCGGCCAGCGACTTCGCCTGCTCGGCACGGGCCTGGTCGGCGCCGGTGGCGGGCTGAACCACCTGCTCCAGCAGCATCGGTGTCTCATCCTTCATGAAATCGAGCCGGTAGATCCAGTCAGGGGGCCTCCGGATCACCGAGCCATCGGGAAGCTCGTCGAGCTGCAGCAAAGCGGGTCTGCTGGAGAGGAGCTTTGCCCGAGCGCTGATGCGTCGGTGGCGCAGGGCGGTGAAAGCCAATGCCAACTTCGGAAACGGATTCAGCCACTCGATGAGCGAAGGATTCTCCGCCTTGATCTCGATCTCGGAAGGCTTCGGCGGCATCCTCCAACCAAGCCAGGAGGCGCTCATCAGGCGCTTGAGGTTCTGCTCGTCGAACCCGGCCCCAAAGGCGAAATGGTGGAGCATCTCGGTCTTGGACGCCTGGTTGTGGAACGAGCTGGCGGTGAACTCCGCAAACACCACTTCCAGCGGCACTCCGTCCGGCCATTTGGCGCCGGCGGGCCGGTAGCCGCCGCGCGGCGCCCAATATTGGCCGCGCACGGCAAAGCCGTAATGGATGTCACCCGTGGCGATCGCGAAATGCGCCCGGCGCAGCGGCTCCGGGCCGGTCGCATTGCGGTTGGCGAGTTCGACGAGCAGCCGTTCCGTGGCGGCGCTCTGGCCCGTCCAGGCGTCCCCGGTGTCGGAAAACACCGATCTGAGTTCGCCGCTGAGCTCGACGATCATCTCGGTGAGCGGCTCACTCACGACATTGGTCGTCGCCACGACCATCGTCATATCGGCAGGAACCTTGGGCAAGGGGGCATTCTGGATCTGACGCTCGAAGCCTTGCCTATCCAGGAGATCGGGCGGATCGTCGGGCCCGCGCGGAAATCCCCGCATCGTCCGCGTGTCGAGCACCAGGCATTGGAAGCCAGGCGTCTGGATGTCGTAATGCCAGCGGAGGATGTTCGCATGATCCTCGCCCTTCGCGCGCTTGGCACCGTGATAGGTCGGCACATTGAGGCAGGCTGAGATGGCGGTCTCGTGATCGTCTCGCGCGCCCATCCAGAGATTGACGGCGGCAAGCAGTCTCGCGCCCGGGGCCGCGACTTTGTCGCGGTCGAATTGCTCGGGGGTGTTCCCCCAGCCTTGGAACAGGGCATAAGCAAGCAGGCCGTTGAGCACGTGCCGGCGCCCACCGACATTTTCGTGCTGGTAGACTTCGCGTTCCCAGCCGCTGGTCAGATTCCAGTCGTCGGTGACCTCGTGATCGTCGAAGATCATGTAGACGGGCGTGTTGGCCATCGCCCTGCGCACCTTCGGAAGCGCGGCGCGATAGCCTACCAGTTGAGCGACCTCCGTGCCGAAGTCCGCGGCCAGCTCTTTCCGCCCCTCTGGCGGCAAGTCGGCAAAGACCTCGTCCAGTTGCGGAATCGCCTTCGGCTCTGGCCACAGCACGTCGGACCAGGCGAACAAGTACATGGCCGCGAATTCGCTGAATCGCATCAGGTGGCTCTTGGCCGCCGTCCCGCCGCCGGGGCCGAACATGGCGGTGAGGCCGATCACTTTTGCGAACTCCGAGCGGAATCCCGGCCCGGGCAGCGTCTCGTTCTCCGCCTCGACGGGCCATTGCAACAAGGTCCTGCCTGCGTCGATCAGCAAGGCCAGAAGGGCGTCGGCAACGTCGTCGGCGTAGATCTGGTCGCCCGTCAGCAGCAGCATGTGCGGGCGCGGATCGGCGGCTTCCGGCTGCATCGAAGCGTGGATGACGTCGTCGAGGATCGGCAAGGCATCCTCCCCTTCGCCATGGGCCTTGCGACACGATCCGTGGAAGATCCGCAGGCCTTCCAGCGGGTGGCCTCCGCCGAGCGCCGCGGCGTCCGGCGGCAGAGTGAAGCTTGGCCGGTCCGGGCCGTCCGGCCAGTAGGTCAGTCCTGCCCGAGCGTCCTCGAAGGTGCGTGCGACGACCCCGGACCGGTTGTCGGTCGCCGGAACGAACAGATCGCCAACGCCCGCAGTGTCGGTGGCCGATCCGGGAAATTGCGCGAAATCGAGATTGTACCCATAGCGACGACCCCAGGAGAGCTTTCCGCCGCGCGCGGTAATGGCGAGGATGTGCAGGTGCTCGCCGACGCGAACCGTGTTGGCCTCGGCCGAAAGGATCGTCGCGCCCCAGCCGCCGCCAGGCTTTTCCTCGAACACTTCCAGCCGAACCACGCGTGCCCTTCGAAGGGCGACCCACACCGTGACGGACAGGTCGTCGGTGCGGCGCAGGATCGGACCGCACAGCACGAGCGGAAGACCCTCCAGCCGATTTGCCAGCGAAGTAAGCGACATAGACCCACGCTCCCGCTCGGTAACGGCACGGATACGTGCCGCATTCCCGCAACTGAGGACGATCGAAGCCCCAGTCCACGATCGAACCGGAAGACGTCATTCTCGTCGTCCGTGTAAGTCTGCGGGGCGCAGTCGAGCCGGGCAAGGCACGGGTATCCGGGTTGGTCGCAGGATCTTGAGGTTTAGTCGCGATTTTCGGGTTAATAGGCGGGTGTCGTCCTTCTAACCTACGAAGTGTCAAGTTGCTTTCTGATAATACTTATGAGGTTTGAAGGTCTGAATCGATTTACTATGGATCGCCGAATCGAGTGCTGGTGCGCAGGGCGGTCATCAACCGCCACCCATTCAATGCCGCGCTCGATACGCTCGGCAGTGACCGCAACGGTGGCTTCGACGGGAGCACTCTGTGGCACACGAGCATCGTCGAACGATTCTGCACGGTTCCGTTGGAGGGAGCACGGGTGTTCCGTCGTTCTTGCGCAGGCTTCGGGCCCCGCGAGCCGGGTGGATCAGGTGTCTGCCATCAGCCGGTAACCGATGCCGAGTTCGTTGACGAGGATTGCCGGCCGGGCGGGATCGTCTTCCAGCTTCTGGCGCAGGTTGCGGACGACGATCCGCAGATAGTCGATGCGATGATCGCGTTCATGGGGCCAGGCTGCCGCGAGGACGCGCTGATGCGTGACCACCCGTCCCGGATGAAGCGCGAGCTGCTCCAGCACCGCGAACTCCTTGCGCGTGAGGTGGATCTCGGCGTTTTCGCGGGTGACGATCCGATTGGGAAGATCGATGACGATGCTCCCGGCGCGAACCTTGGCTGTCGCGCCCTGGGCCAGAACCCGCTCCCGCAGCGCGGCGCGAAGGCGCGCCAGCACTTCCTCGCTGTCGAACGGCTTCGTCACGTAATCCACGGCTCCGAGATCCAGCGCGGCGACCTTCTGATCGGTGTCGTCGCGAGCCGAAATGACCAGGATAGGTGCGTTGCCCGCCTTCCGCAGCAACGGCACGATTTCGAGGCCGTCCCTGTCGGGTAGCCCAAGATCGAGCAGCACCGCGTCCGGAGCGGAGGTTCTCGCCTGAACGAGCGCTTCTGCGGCATTGGTCGCCTCGAGCGCTTGGTAACCTCCGCGCGCCAGGGTCGCCTGGAGCAGCCGGCGGATCTGAAGTTCGTCATCGACGATAAGGATTCGTGGTCCGCTCATTCGTCCAATCCCTGATCGGATCCGCGCACCAGCAGGCGTTCGGGAAAGTGGATGCTGAACAGCGCTCCCGAGCGGTCGCTGCGATTGGCGGCCTCTACCGACATGCCCATCGCCTCGGCGAACCCTTTGACGATGGCGAGGCCGAGCCCGGTGCCGCCGGCCGAACGATCCGAGCCTTGGAGCCGGCGGAAGGTTTCGAACATCTCGCCTTCGCGCCCTACGGGCAGGCCCGGCCCCTCGTCGACGACCGCAAGACTGAGCGTGCCGTGACGCCGTGCTGCTCTGATCGTGATCGGGGATCGCGGATCCGCGTAGCGCCCTGCATTGTCGAGCAAATTGAGGAGCATCTGGTGGAAAAGCTGCGGATCGACCTCGACCAGCGGCAGGTTCGGTGGAACATCGAGAACGATGTCATGGTTCTCGAGCGATCGGCGCACGTCATGGACTGCCCCCGCGACGGCATCGGTGAGATCCACCGGTTCCAGCCGCAACCGGATTGCGCCGGCCTCCACGCGTGCCATGTCGAGCAGATTGGCGACGAAGCGGTTCAGCCGCATCGCCTCGCTCTCCACGGTTTCAAGCAATGGATCGTCTCGTCGCCGGCGGAGCTCGGTTGCCGCGGCGAGGATGGAGGTCAGCGGAGTGCGCAGATCGTGGCTGACCGACGACAGCAGGGCGGCCCGCAGCCGGTCGCGCTCGCGCACCGCGTCGATGTCGCGCATCTCGGCTTCGAGCCGTAGCCGTTCGAGCGCCAGCGATGTTTGATCGAGCAGGCTGGCGAGCAGCGGCAATTGATCGGAACGGACCGGATCGCGATTGTCGTCACGCGCGATCCCCATCACCGCGAGCACTCGGTCACCGGCGCGCAGCGGCTGGAATTGCCAGTCCGAGGCCGCGAGCGTTCCGGTGCCGCGCCCGGCGGGTTCGCCGCGGTCGATCACCCATTGCGCGGCGGCGAGTTCCATCGTCTCCAGCCGGTCCCCAGGCGCGCTGCTGGCTTTGACCGACAGGCCCGCAGCGGTCCGCTCGAGGAGGACGACCCGCGCGTCGAAGAGGCGCGCGATCTCCAGGCATGCCGCCTTCGCGAGATCTTCGGCATCGGCAAGGGCGGTGAGCTGACGCAGATACCCTGCCAGAGCCGCATTGGTGCGCGCGCTGCCGGCTGCCAGATCCGCCTGGGCGCGCACGCGTGCGGTCAGTTGACTGGTCAGGACGGCGACCCCGAGCAGCACGAAAATGGAGACGACATTCTCGGGATTGTTGACGGTGAGCGTCCCGGTCGGCGGCAGGAAAAAGAAATTATAGGCAAGGCTCGATGCGAGGCCGGCAAACAGGCCGGTGCGAAGTCCGAACAGGCTCGCCGCCGCCATGACCGGCAGCAGATAGAGCAAGGCGACATTGCCGAGACTGAGGATATGGAACAGGGCCGACGCGCCGCCGGTCACGAGCGCGATCATCAGAGTGGTCCACGCATAGCCGGCGCGGCTGCCCCAAGCGCCGGCCGGCGCGATGCGGCGCGCCGGCCGATCGCGCGACGGCTCCATTGGCAGGACATGCACTGCGACCCCCGGCGTCTCTCGGACGAGGCGATCGACGACGGAGCCGTGGCGGAGCTCGAACCAGCGCGATCGGGCCGATTTGCCGACGACGATCTGGGTTGCACGTTCGTCGGCCGCGTAGCGCTTGATGCCGTCGATCACCGAAAGTGCGGGAACCGTGGCAACAGTGGCTCCAAGCCGAACGGCAAGATTGAGCGCATCGGCAATGCGCTGATGCTCGGCCGGCGCCAGACTGCGCGTGCGCGGCGTTTCGACGTGGATCGCCGTCCACGGCGCGTGGACCGAATCGGCAATGCGCTTGGCGGCGCGGACCAGTTCCTCGGCGCCGGCAAGCTCGCTGACGGCGATGAGGATACGCTCGCCGCCGGCCCAGGTGCCACCCAGCGCGTGTGCGCGCAAATGGTCGAGCATCTGCGCGTCGACCGCCTGTGCGGCACGCCGCAGCGCCAGTTCGCGCAAGGCGGAGAGGTTCGATTTCGAGAAGAAGTGCGCGAGCGCCCGAGTCGCTTCTTGCGGCAGATAGACCTTGCCGTCGCGGAGCCGCTCGATCAGCTCGTCCGGCGGAATGTCCACGACTTCGATCTCGGCCTGCTCAAGCACCGAGTCCGGCACCGTTTCGCGCACCCGCACCCGCGTGAACGAGGCGACGACGTCGTTGAGGCTCTCGACATGCTGAATGTTGAGCGTGGAGTAGACGTCGATCCCGGCGGCGAGCAGTTCCTCGACATCCAGATAGCGCTTGGGGTGGCGGCTTCCGGGGGCATTGCTGTGCGCCAGCTCGTCGATCAAAGCGAGAGCGGGGCGGCGCTCGAGCAGCGCGTCGAGATCCATCTCGTCGAGCACGCGGCCCAGATACTCGATCGGGCGGCGCGGCAGCCGCTCGATGGTGCCGGTTAGTGCTTCGGTCTCGGCACGGCCATGAGTCTCGACGATGCCGATGACCACGTCCAGCCCGGCAAGCTTCCGCGCCGCCCCCTCGGACAGCATCTCGTAGGTCTTGCCGACGCCGGGCGCGGCGCCGAGGAAGATCTTGAGACGGCCCCGGCCCTCCTGATAGGCCTGGCGCAGAAAGGCTTCGGGCTCGGGGCGCTCGCGGTCGTTCAAGGGCGAAGGGCGTCCAACGCTCGATTGACCGCGAGCACGTTCACGTGCGGCGTACCGAGAAAGCCGAGCATTGGGCGCTCCACCGCGCGTTCAACCAGATCTCTCGCCTGCTCCTCGGGCATGCCGCGGGCCGCCGCGACCCGCGCGACCTGGACGAGAGCCGCTTCCAGGGAGATGTGCGGGTCCAGGCCGGAGGCGCTGGCGGTGACGAGATCCGCCGGTGTCGGGCTTCGGCCCGCATCCACATCGGCCCGAACCCGATCCGCGAGCGCCTGCGAGGCCGGGCCGAGGTTCGAGCCCGACGATGCAAGCCCGTCATATCCCTTCCCGGCCGCGGATGGCCGGCCATGGAAATAACCGGGCGATGCAAATGCCTGGCCGATCAGGGCCGATCCGACGACACGGCCGCCAGCATCGCGGACCAGGCTGCCATTGGCCTGATCGGGAAAGATCGTCTGTCCTACGCCGGTCATGGCGAGCGGATAGAGGATTCCGAGCAGCAGCGCGAACAGGATCGTCATCGCGAAGGCGGGACGTAGCGAAGAGGTGAAATCTTGGCCCATGTGGAGGCTCCTCAGGCGAGACCGAGGCCGTTCACGGCCAGGTCGATGATCTTGATGCCGGCGAAGGGGGCGACGAGGCCGCCGAGGCCGTAGAGGGCGAGATTGCGGGCGAGCAGGGGCCCCGCGCCCATCGGCGTGTAGGCGACGCCCTTCAGCGCCAGCGGCACCAGCAAGGGAATGATCAGTGCGTTGAAGATGATCGCCGAGAGGATCGCGCTTTCCGGCGTGGCCAGCCCCATGACGTTGAACAGGCCGAGCCCGGGATAGAGGGTGACGAACATCGCCGGGATGATCGCGAAATATTTGGCGACATCGTTCGCGACCGAGAAGGTGGTGAGTGCGCCGCGAGTCATCAGCAATTGCTTGCCCAGCCCGACGACCTCGATCAGCTTGGTCGGATCGCTGTCGAGATCGACCATGTTGCCCGCCTCGCGCGCGGCCTGGGTGCCGGTGTTCATCGCCACCCCGACATCGGCCTGGGCAAGTGCCGGCGCATCGTTGGTGCCGTCGCCGCACATCGCCACCAGCCGTCCCTCCTGCTGCTCCGTGCGGATCAGCGCCAGCTTGTCCTCCGGCGTCGCCTGGGCGAGGAAATCGTCGACCCCGGCCTCGGCCGCGATCGCGGCGGCGGTGAGCGGATTGTCGCCGGTGATCATCACCGTGCGAATGCCCATCGCCCGCAGCGCACCGAACCGCTCGCGAATTCCGGCCTTGACCACGTCCTTGAGCAGGATCGCGCCGAGCAGGCGACCGTCTTTGGCCACCGCCAGCGGAGTGCCGCCGGCGCGGGCGATCTCAACGGTGATCCGGCGCAGCTCCGTCGCGGCGGCACTTTGCGCTGCCGCCGGATTGGCCTTGAGCACCGAATCGACCGCCCCCTTCTGGATCAGCGTATCGCCGATCCGGACACCCGAAAGCCGGGTCTGGGCGGTGAACGGGATCACCTCGGCGCCGTCCGGCAGGCGGTTCCGCGCAATCCCGAAGCGCTCGCGGGCGAGCAGGACGATTGAGCGCCCTTCCGGAGTCTCGTCGGCGAGGCTGGCGAGCAAAGCGGTTTCGGCCAGCTCCTCGCTGCCGATGCCGGAGACGGTGCGGAACTCCGCCGCTTGGCGGTCGCCGATGGTGATCGTGCCGGTCTTGTCGAGCAGCAGCACGTCGATATCGCCGGCCGCCTCCACCGCACGTCCGGATTTGGCCAGGACGTTGAAGCGCACCAGCCGGTCCATGCCGGCAATCCCGATCGCCGATAGCAAGGCCGCGATCGTGGTTGGAATGAGGGTGATCAGCAGCGCGGCAAGGACCGCGACCGGGATGGTGCCGCCGGCATAAGTGGCGAAGGCCGGAACGGTCGCGACCGCGATCAGGAAGATGATGGTCAGGCCGACAAGCAGGATGGTGAGCGCGATCTCGTTCGGGGTCTTCTGCCGCTCGGCGCCTTCGACGAGCGCGATCATCCGGTCGAGGAAGCCTTGGCCGGGATCGACGGTGATCCGGACCTTGATCTCGTCGGAGATCACCCGCGTGCCGGCGGTGACCGCCGAGCGATCGCCGCCGGCCTCCCGTATGACTGGCGCGCTCTCCCCGGTGATCGCCGCTTCGTTAACGCTGGCGATGCCCTCGATCACCTCGCCGTCGGCGGGGATAAGTTCGCCGGTTCCGACCAGCACGACATCGGCGGCGCGCAGCTGGCTGGCGGCGACCTGCTCGCTGCCGCCGTTGCGGATCCTGCGCGCGGTGAGCTCCGCCTTGGTCGCGCGCAGGCTCGCCGCCTGCGCCTTGCCGCGCCCTTCGGCCAACGCCTCCGCAAAGGTGCCGAACAGCACCGCCAGCCACAGCCACAGGACGAGCTGGAGCTTGAAGCCGATGGCCAGCGTATCGCTGCCCGCAACGAGCAGGACGAGGAGCAGCGAGGCGACGCAGGCGGTGACGAACATTACCGGATTGCGGATCAGCGCCCGGGGATGGAGCTTGCGGAAGGCGCCGCCGACCGCGGGAAGCAGCAGGTCGGCGGTGAACAGGGACTTCGTGGTGGCGCGCGTCATATCGCCCCTCCTCAGGAAAGCTGGCCGTGGATCATCGCGAGATGATCGGCGATGGGACCGAGCGCGAGGCTCGGCAGGAAGGTGAGGCCGCCCAGGATCAGGATGATCCCGACCAGCAGGCCGATCCAGAGGCCGCCGGTGGTCGGAAAGGATCCCGCCCCGGCCGGTGTATATGTCTTTGCCGCGAGGCTGCCGGCGATCGCTAGCATCGGCACGATGATGAAGAAGCGCCCGATCCACATCGCGATACCGAGCAGGCCGTTGTAGAAGGGCGTGTTGGCGGAGAGGCCGGCGAAGGCCGAGCCGTTGTTGGCGACCGCGCTGGTGAAGGCGTAGAGGATTTCGGAGAAGCCGTGCGGGCCCTTGTTGAGCGGCCCGGCGAGCCCGGCGGCGGTGACCGACGCCAAAGCCGTGAAACTTAGGATGATCAGCGGCAGGATCGCGATCGCGAGCACGGCCAGCTTCACCTCCCGCGCTTCGATCTTCTTCCCGACATATTCGGGCGTGCGGCCGACCATCAGCCCGGCGACGAACACCGCCAGGATGGCGAACAGCAGGAAGCCGTATATGCCGGCGCCGACGCCGCCGATCACGACCTCGCCCAGTTGCATGTTGAACAACGGCACCAGCCCGCCGAGCGCGGTGAAGCTGTCGTGCATCGCGTTGACCGCGCCGCACGAGGCGGCGGTGGTGACGACGGCGTAGAGCGCCGACGCGGCAATGCCGAAGCGAACCTCCTTGCCCTCCATGTTGCCGCCCGGCACACCCAATTGGTGGAGGATCGGATTGCCGGCCGCTTCCGCCCAATAGGTGAGGCCCGTACCGGCCAGGAACAGGATCGTCATCGCGGCGAGGATCGCCCAGCCCTGCCGCGTGTTGCCGACAGCCTTTCCGAATGCGAAGGCAAGCCCGAGCCCGATGACCAGGATCGAGACCATCTGTACGAAATTGGTCAGCGCCGTGGGATTTTCGAACGGGTGAGCCGAATTGGCGTTGAAGAAGCCGCCGCCATTGGTGCCGAGCAGCTTGATCGCCTCCTGCGAGGCGACGGGGCCGAGGGCGATCGTCTGCCGCCCGCCCTCGAGTGTCGCCGCGTCGATGCTGCCGGCAAGCGTCTGCGGCACGCCGCTCGCCATGTAGAAGACGGCGAGTGCGATGGAGAGCGGCAGCAGGAGATAGAGGGTGATGCGGGTGACATCCGCCCAGAAATTGCCGATCGTCCCGGCGGAGCGGCGGGCGAAGCCCCGGAACAGCGCGAAAGCCAGGGCGATACCCGTCGCGGCCGACAGGAAGTTGTGGAGCGTAAGCGCAAGCATCTGGCTGAGGTTCGACATCGTCGATTCCCCCGCATAGCTCTGCCAATTCGTGTTGGCCGTGAAGCTGATCGCCGTGTTGAACGCGAGAGGCGGCGCGACCGCCCGAAAGGCCTGCGGATTGCCGGGCAGCACGTTCTGCAGGCGCAGCAAGGCATAAGTGCACAAGGCGAGGGCGATGTTGAACACGAGCATGTGAACGGCGTAGCGTCGCCACCCCTGCTCGGCCGCGGGATCGATTCCCGACAGGCGATAGAAACCGCGCTCGACGGGGGCGAAAACGGCGTGGACCGGGGTGCGGCGGCCTTCGTAGAGCGCGAACAGCCACAGCCCCATCGGCTTGGCCAGCGCCAGCAGGATGCCGGTGAAGGCGAGGATCAGGATCCAGCCCTGAATGGTCATGATGTCCGCTCCTTTCAGAAGCGTTCGGGGCGGACGAGAACCGCCAACAGGTAGGCGAGAAGCCCGATCGCGGTGATCGCGGCAAGCCAGAGATCGAGTGTCATCGCGTCACCTCAGGCCTGATCGACGAGGCGGACGTAGGCAAGTGTCAGCGCAGCGAGGCCAAGCAGGCCCGCGAGCCAGAACAGATCTTCCATGATTGTGTCCTCAGAAGTTTGCGGTGAGGGAGGCGACGAGTGTCGGATCGGCGATCGATCCTGTCCCGTCCTGATCGCGGCTGAAGCTCGGCTGGAGCAAGGCCGCCTCGCGCCGGCCGATGTCGGTATCGACGTAGGAGAGGGTGAACGTAAGGTTCTTCCAGCCCGCATCGACCCCGAGCGACCAGTCCCAGTAGGTACCTGTCGGGGCGGCGCTGGTCGCGTTCGGGCCGAGGCCAGGATTGCCCTCGGACCGGCCGACATGCGCCTTGACGATGAACGGCGTGCCGGCGAGTTTCAGCGTGCCGTCGCCCCAGAGATAGAGATTGTCTTCCTTGTCGCCGGGATCGTCATACATGCCGGCACCGGCGGATGCCCCGGTCTTGTACCAGCGCCCGAGCGCCTGCTGTGGCGGGGCATAGGCGATACCGGCCAGCAGGCTGATCGGGCCGCGCGTACCCGACAGCTTCGCATAGGGCTCGGCATAGTCGCTCTCGTCGGCCCCGCCCGGATACATGTACCAGGTCGCACCGACGTCGATCGAGCCGTTCGCGCCAAGCGTACGCCGGTATCCGCCGATCAGATCGAACTCCATGTTGGCGCCGCCGAACGTACCCCAGCCGGAAAGGTTCGAGCCCCAGGCGCCCGCGTAGATTCCGCTGTCATGGGCGAGCGTCACTCCGCCCTGCACCGCCATCTGCTTGTCCGTCTGAGAGACGCCGCGCAGGCGATAATCGGAAAGGATCGCGGCCGATCCGGTGACGGCAAACCGGTCGTCGGGCGCGTCGCCCTGCGCGAAGGCAGGCGCGGCCATTGCGGCAAGCAGGAAAGTGAACGAAACACGCACAACAGGCATCTGACATCCCCCCGGATCGGCGCCTTGCAACAGGCCGGCGCGCGGTGAGGGCTATCAATTAGGCTTGAAGGGCGTTGGGTATCGAGATTGGCAGTGCGGGATCTCCGTAGTTTTTGCATAGTATTTTGGATCGCCTGTCGGCCGGTTTGCCGGCGTAACTGCGCCGCCTGGCGCGGTCGGCGCAACGGAAGGCAATCGTGGCGTTGCATCCGATTTGCGCACGAGGCGCAGGAAGATAGGATCTGCAACTCCGCACCGCTGTCGGCCCACGGAAACACCCTCTGCGCGGAGTCGAGCTTCGACCACTCCGTCCCTTCTGATATGATGCTGGGTTCACCTACCATTTGTGCTAACCACTCTTCTATCGCCCGCCTGCAAGGCTTGCCCGCGCTGAGAGATCGTTTTGGCGGCTCCCAATCCAGCCTTCGGGAGCATCGCGTGAATCAACGGAACCGACTTTTATTGGCCGAAGACGAGCCTCTCGTTGCGATGATCCTGCAAGACACGCTGGAAGAGGTCGGCTTTTCCGTTCACCACGCACTGGCCGCTGCGGAGGCGATCGCGGCGCTCGACTCGGATCATGCCGAGTTGTCCGGGCTGATTACCGACATCAGGCTTGGCGGCGGCGCAGATGGCTGGGCCGTCGCGCGCCATGCACGTGCGCGGATGCCGACCCTCCCGATCCTTTATATTTCAGGTGACAATGCCCATGACCATAAGCTCAAGGGGGTCCCCGACAGCATCATGCTCCAGAAACCGTTCGCGTCGTCGCAGCTGATCGCCGCACTGTCGACGCTCTTGAATCAACGGCAGCAGCAGCCAGCTTAGCCCGCGCCGGGCTGCTCGATGAACCGACCGGCGAGTGGACTCGGGGGCGCCAACGACTTGCGGCACATCCGGCGTGTCGACTCTTCCCCCAAGCGTTCTCACCGGCTGTCTGCGAGCCGATTGCGGAGCAAGGCGGAAATCTGCTCCGCCTGGTAGGGCTTGGGGACGAACGTGGCCGTCGCCGGCAGACGATTGTCTTCCGTGGCCAGGTAACCGGATGTGAGGATGACTTTCACGAGCGGCCAGGTCGAGGCGATCCGCTCGGCAAGCTCCAACCCGTTCATGCTGCCCGGCATTCTGACGTCGGAGATGACTGCGGCAACCGCCGGCAACTCCATCAACAGGCGAACCGCTTCGTCCGCGTCCGCCGCTTCGGCGACTTCGAACTGTTCTTCCCGCAAATGGTCGGCGAGCAGCATTCGCACCAGCGGCTCGTCCTCTACCACCATGATGCATCTGCCCACCGCTAAGCTCCATCTATCCGTCGTCCAACCCGTCCGGCTTCTTGCCGGGCCAGGCAAGCCGGCTTGCAATCCTTGCCGCATGGCCATGGCGTGACGGGACGATCCGGCACCTGCTTCTTATCGCCCCATGCGGTCTTGCCGCATCACCAATGTGGCAACCAGGCCCGATGACTGCCAATCGTAGGTCAGGGATCCCGCCAGTTGCGAGGCGACGCTCCGCTGGATCATCCTGCTGCCGAACCCGGCCATTTCGGGTTCGCGCTTGAGTTCGGGGCCGCCCGTCTCGGCCCATGTGACGTGCACCTCACCGTCCTCGGTGCGGCCGCTGACGTCCAGCGATCCTGTCGAAGCGGACAAGGCGCCGTGCTTGACGGAATTGGTGGCGAGCTCATGCACGACCATCGCAAGAGTGGTCGCGGTCGCCTCACCGACGCCCATGCGCGGCACGGCAACTCGGATCCGGCCCGAAAACGCTCCGGTGTCCTCGTAGGGCGACAGCAGCACCGCCATCAGATCGCCGAGCAGAGCGGCCTTTCCCTGCTCGCCGGGCAATGGCCGGACCAGATCATGGGCGCGCCCGAGCGAGATCAGCCGCCGGGTAAGCTGCCCTGTCATCTCTTCCACGGATTCGGCCGAACGAGAGGTGATCTGGGTGAGCCCGGTTGCGATCGCCAGCAGGTTCTTGACCCGGTGGCTCATCTCGCCCGCCAGCAATTCGTTACCCTCTTCGGCCTGCTTTCTGCCGGTGACGTCCAGGAATATTCCGAACATCGGAGCCTCCGGCGCGTCCAGTTCGGCGGCCTGCCCGCGTGCCGAGATCCAGCGGATGTCGTCACCGACCATGATCCGAAAATCGATTTCGTACGGGCCGGGCACGGATCGTGTGGCCGTAAAGGCCGCCTGCACGCGATCGCGATCGGCCGGATGGATGTGCGTGGAAAGGTCGGCGAAGGTCACCGCCTCCGCCCATTGCATTCCCCACAAACCGAAAGCGCGCTCGTCCATTGCAAACCTGTCGTCCGCCAGGTTCCACGACCACAAGGACACGCAGGCTGCATCGACCGCGAGCCGCAGATGATCAGGGCCCCAGACCTGAAGCGGGGAGTCTCCTGCGAACACGTCGCGGCTCCTATGCCATGCACCGAAAGCGAGGTCTTGGGCGGAGCCCGGCCTAAACGCCAGTCCAATTCTCGAAAACCTTAGGACAGCGCCGGCTGACGGACGCCCCTCGATCAAGACCGATGGGACAGCGGATCGGGCGCAGGCCGGTTCGGGCTTTCGTGGGCATTACGCTTGTTACGGTTCGAAACAGTCGATCACTTCGCTAAAGGTTCAGGGCTGTTGCCCGGCGCTCGATCGGAGCGGCTCCGAACCAGCCCCGAGATCACGTTGTCCGCGCTCGGCGCCAGCGTTGTGGCCTCAGCGAGAAGGGCGAAGCCGTTACGGCGTACGCGTTGACGCCGCCAGGATGGCAGCCACCACTTCCGCCGGAGCCGTGTGGTGCACCATGTGCCCGGCCCCTTCGACGATCAGAAGCTCCGCCGGGCCGAGCTCGCGCGCAAGGCGTACCGACTGGTCTGCGGTGCTCACGATCTTGTCGCCGTCACCCGCAATGAGGCTGACAGGCAGGTCGAGGCTGCCGAGCCGCGAGGCGAAAGATGCCGCTGCCGGAATCATCAGCGCGGCGTCGGCAGCGGCCGCGCGGATCTGCGAAGGCCGCAGCGTCATCTCGAATGGGAAGTCGGTTTTCCACCCCTGCGTCACCGCGCCGGGCGCGAACATCTGTGTCTCCATGCCGCGCCGCATCGCTGCGCCGAGCAGCGGCGACACCGTGTAGCGGATGGCGTCACCGAGCACGGGAATAGCCGGCGGAGCGGCAAAGGCGACATCGGCGCGGACGGAAGGATGATAATAGCCGCTGATCAGCACCAGCGAACGCGCCGTCCCCGGATGGTTCAAGCCAAGCTCCAGAGCGACCAAAGTCCCGAAACTGTGGCCGACGATCGTCGCGTCCCGATCGCCCCGCTGCGACAGGGCCGCCGCGATCAGGCGCGCTTGCGCCGCCGGCGTCCAGATCACGCTCCTCGGGCGTTCGCTCCAGCCGAAACCCGGGCGATCGAAGGCGAGCACGCGGTTGGTCCGTGCAAGGGCATCGAACACGCCGGACGCCTGCCAATCCTGAACCATCATGCCATTGCCGTGCAGGAGCACGATCAGTGGGCCGCTGCCCTGCTCGACATAGTGGAGACGCACGCCGTCGACCTCGATGAAGCTGCCCAGCGGCGGATTCGCGTCGTCGGCGCGGCGCGTGCGCGCCATGTTGTACGCTGCAGTGCCTGCCGCCAGCGCCGCACCTGCGGCGCCGGCACCCCATTTCCAAAGCGCACCCGCGCTGGGTTTTGAGGTCGGCGTGCGGCCGTGGCCACGAATCTGGGCATTGGTCATGAATGTCTTTCGGAAGGATCGAGCCTGGAGATACTCAACAACCGAACGTGCTGCAGTGCACAATGGTTGCGCCCGAACTCCATAACCCATGTTCCTCGGCGGGAATTTCTCGGCCGGGGCGCATTGGCTTTCATGGCCGGCTATCACTTCCACCTGCACGAATGCGGCGCCTTCTTCGAAGATGAGGAGGGCACGGAGCTTCCCGGTCTCGCGGCCGTGCGCGCAGGTGCGATCCGCGGCGCGCGCGACCATGTGCGCCGAGATCTCCCGGGGCCGTCTCTGCCTTGGGTGCAGCATAGAAGTTCGCGACGAGGACGGCGCGATCCTATTGGGGCTTCCTTTCAGCGGGGCAGTTCAAGTCCGGAGTCAATAATGGCAGCAGACCGCACAGCGCCCCGGTGACACGCGAACCTTCCTAACAAATGTGAGTCAATAAGTTCCAGACTCAGGTAGGTATGCGTATCACATTCGTGTATTGCGAATATTGACCCGGCGCAGCCTACCTGCCCATGCGCTGCGCTCGATCGGAAAACCTATGTTATTTTCCTCGGAACCGCTCGCGCCTCTGGTGCGAAAGCTTTTGAACATCCACCCTCTGAGTCCTGAGGATCGGGCGGCCGTGCTCTCGTTGCCGAGTATAGTGCGTCAACTCGAACATGGCCAATACATCGTGCGAGAAGGAGATGTCCCTACGCACTCGTGCCTCGTCGTTTCGGGATTTGCCATTCGCCACAAGATCATGGGCGACGGAGCGCGGCAGATCGTCAACGTGCACGTCGCGGGCGACATGGTCGACCTTCAGAACTCGCTGCTGAAGGTGGCCGATCATAATGTGCAGACGCTCACCGCGATGGAGGCTGCCTTCATCCCGCGCGCAGCGATCCTCGACATTGCGTTCAGTCGTCCGGCCGTCGGGAAGGCGCTCTGGCTGGAGACGTTGGTCGAAGGCTCGATCGCGCGCGAATGGATTGCCAATGTCGGACGCCGCAATTCCCTGACCCGGGTGGCGCACCTGCTGTGCGAGTTCGCCTATCGGCTGGATGCCGTCGGCATCGGAAAGCAGTGCAATTACGAATTACCGATGACTCAGGAGCAGATCGCCGACACGGTCGGCCTCACGCCGGTCCACGTGAACCGGACCCTCAAGAGCCTCGATGCGGCAGGATTGACGACCCGCAGCAGACGCTCCGTCGTGATCAACGATCTGGCGCGCCTTGCGGAGGTCGGCGACTTCCGGTCGATCTATCTGCATCTTCCGCAGGAATCGCTCGCGGCGTGAGGTTGCGTGATCCTCAGTGAAAGGAAAAGCCATTTCAACCGCCGATCTGATCGACGCGAAGTCCCAGGCGTGGACCCCCGATCGCCTCCGTCTCGCCATTGAGGCCGCCGGCGCGGGGTTGTGGGCGTGGCCGTCGACAATGACAGCTTCACGATGGACGAACGCGGCTTCGGGCTGTGGGGCTTCCCGTGCAGGAGACGGTCACGTTCGAGCAGCACTCTGCGCACATATACCCGGCTGACCAGGGCCGAGTGAGAGCGGCCTTCGCGGCGACCCGCGTCGTGCTCGGCCCCTACACGCGCGCCGGCGGCGACGATATCACGCTGGTATGGACCGAGCGCGGCGGTCCGCCGGTTCACGCTCCGGAGCGCGTCCGGGCGTCGGCAGCAAGCTGGTGGAGCGAAGCGTTTCGCGACAACTTGGCGGAACCATCGACCATGATTGGTCCGACGGGGGCCTCATTGTCACTGTCCAGCTCAACAGGGTGCGGCTCAGCACGTGAGCCCGGGCGGAGGGGCCCTCCCGCCGGGAACCGTCGTGAACTTGGCACTCGCGGAGTCGCGCAGCAGAACCAGTCCCGAGCGATCCTTCTCGCCAGCTAAGTACGTCGCGCACTAGCGCATATGGCGTCAGGCAGGGTGGCCAAGTGATGACTGGCCGTTGGCCTCCTCGATGAGCTTCTTCAGCTGCCTTTGGATCAACGGCCCCGCGAGATGCGGTTCGACTTCATTATTGGCATAGCGCTCGAGGCGAAGCTGGGCCCTGAGAGCGGGTAGCGAAGCGCACGAACCCGAGCGGGCCAAGTCGAACGCGCGTACGATAACGTGTTGAGGCATGACTGATGATCCCTGGTAAACAGCTTGCTGGTACCCGCCCTTGGGTTGGTGCTCGTCTCTGCTCCTCCGCTTGGCCCGATGGGTTGCTTTCACGTGTGAACTTGCGGATGACTGCCGACGCTGGGCCACATCGGCCCTGCGCCGCACCGCGCGGCGCCTGCTCGAACACGGCGCCTCGCCTGAAATCTCTGGGCATTGCCGCCTCGGGCCTCTGCATGAGCCTCAGCACGTGCGGCGGGGTACGAAGACGAGGTAACCACCGGTTCCTCTCGAGCTACACGGCGACTTCCGGCCCAAAGTTCCCGCGGGCACGCATCGTGGGCCCCGACTCTGCGCCGCGCCTCCTCGTCGGATGAAGCATCGAATTCCTCGAACGTGAAGATCCGGTGCGTGCGGGGGCTGAAGAAGTGGAAGCGATAGTAGGACATCTGGAGCGCTCCTTTTCAGCGGGAGCGCGACGAACGTCTTCCAGCTGCCAGATTGTCGAACTCTTTCGACGGTCTTTGCTCTAGGCCAGAGCGGGTGATCGGTCCCTAACCAAGGTGAGCTTTTATCGAAAAGGGCCGGAGGATTACGGCGATTCGATGATTCTTGAGCTCTGGTGTAGGGCGAACAATGCGGTTAAAAGGGGTGATCCGCTGGCCTTACGGCGTTCCAGTGGCCGCGAGACGATGACTCCCGCCGCCAGGGGAGCTTCCATGACGATCGCATCGCACGCTCTTACCCCGATGCTCAGGAAGCTTCGACTGTGGAGGCACCTGACCGCGCGGGAGGAAGAAGCATTATTGAATCTTCCGCATCACGTCATATCCACGGATCGCCTCCAGACGTTGGTCAACGACGGAGACGTCGTCTCGCACGCCTGGTTGATCCTTTCGGGGTTCTGCGTTCGCTTCAAGATCGTAGGCGACGGTGGGCGGCAGATCCTGTCGATCCACATGATGGGCGATCTACTTGATCTCCAGAACGCGATCCTCGGAGTGGCCGATCATGGGATCCAGACGCTGACCAAGTGCGAGATGGCGCGCATTCCGCTCGCCGCGATCAAGACGCTTACGGACGTTGAGCCGAACATCAAGGACACGTTGTGGTTCGATACGCTCGTCGACGGGTCGATCCATCGTGAGTGGGTCGCGAACGTCGGCCGTCGCTCCGGGAAAACGCGCGTCGCGCATCTGCTTTGCGAGTTTGCGCTGAAGCTGGAGGCGGTCCACCCTGGAGACCAGCTGAAATATGAGCTTCCGATGACCCAGGAACAGCTGGCGGACGCGACCGGGCTCACTTCCGTCCATGTTAATCGTGTGCTTCAGGCGCTTGCGGCGGACGGCCTCATTCAGCGCGTTACGTCGAAATCCATCCTGATCGGAGACTGGAAGAAGCTGGCAACTGCCGGTGATTTCAACCGCAGCTACCTCCATCTCGATGCCGCAGTGCGGCGTGCGGGCACATCATAGCTCAATCGTCGAGCGGAAAACTCGGACGATCTCCGTGAACCGGTCGGCGCATTCGGTGCACGTTCTCTCCATCGAAGGTGACCACGCCGGGTCGATCCTCGAGAGCTTCGAAGCTCACGTACATGCGTTTGAGCATCCTGACGGCAGCGGCGGTCTGCGAATCTGCGGCTTCCCGATCGTCGACCTCCCCCTTGACGATTTGCGCCACGGTCTCGACGACGCTCAGGGCATCGTTCTTGGTGAGGACGCCTTTTTCGATCAGGACGTGGACGAGCGCCTCGAGCAGGAGTGAATCGACGCCCCGCGCGCCTGCTCTTGAAAGAAGATTTGGATCGATCGGATCGGCTGTGATTTCGTCATCTGAAGTCGACATGCCGCTCTACCTCGGGGAACAGGCGGGAGCATGTCTCTCTCAGCCGCCGACGCCTGCAAATGCATGTCAGCGATACCGTCCATGTAAGCGTCTTCGGCTCAAAAGCAATCAACTGGATCAGGTTTAGGGGCTGGGTAACCGAACCCAATTACCGGCGCTATGCTCTGCCTGGTTCAGCGCGCCGCAGGCCAGTTGCAGTCGCCGATCCGGGTGAGCTCCATCTCGAACATGCGCTCCGGCGTGCGTCCCTGCGCGACCAAATCACCGGTCTCGATCCACTTACCCTCCTCAAGCCGCGCGGCATAGCGCATCGTCGCATCCCTTCCGGCGGGCGCCTCCTGATGATCGATTCCGTAGCCCGTGATTTCAAAGCCATGTCGCAGATTGAGCATGATCATGGGCGTGATGGTGGCCCGCGTGCGCGTCTCGATCGCGGCGCAACCGGCGTGTCTGGTCAACGCATGCTGCTTTCGCATCAGGTGCGCCGCGACTCCTCTTCTTTTCGATTCAGGGTCGACGCCACCAAGCCAGCTGTAAAGCAGCGTCGGCCTCGGTCGGTACGCGAGTTTGAAGGCTGCGAGCCTCAGGCCGACGCGCGCTACGAACAGCACGGGATCGGTGACGGTGTGGAGCCGCGGCACGAGATAGCCGCCATCGAAACCGGGGAAGATGCGCTGGCAGGCGGCGAGGAGCTCTTGTTCGCAGCGGGCGGCATCCCCTTCGTAGCGGCTGATGGCGAACGCTCCGAACTGCTCCGCGCCCGTGTCTTGCGTCGACCGGGTCGTCACGGGTGGAGAGCCTTTTGAATGGCGCCCGGCATCGAGCAAATCATGGCTCGCACGGCCTGCCGCCGGTGTCGAACAGGGTATGGTCTTCGACGATCAGGCCATCGCGAAAGCGCAGGAAGGTCATCAATGACAATCGCATCGGCCGGGGACCGGTTTTCGAGACCGCGTCGAACTTGATCGCCACCCGATCGCCCTGCGCCACCATCACATCTACGATGTCCTGCACGTCGGGATGCGCCTCGAACAAGGCCCGGTATGTCCGCTTCACGTCCTGTCTGCCGCGCGGCCCGCAAAAGTCCGATGAGGTCAAAACGGCGTCGGATGCGTAGAGCGATTCCATCCGCGCGAGATCGCGGACATTGAACGCCGCGAAAAAGGCTCTGGTCGTGGTCTCGGGGGACTGCGGCAGCGTGAGCAGCGCAGCTAGGAGAGCGACTGGGCTCATTTCTGCCCTCGCTTCGCAGGCGGCAGGAGGACGTGGGTGACCCGATCCGCCGCCGACGTCGCTTCTGCGCCGACCAGAACCGGGTGGATGACGGGCGAGGGCTCTTCGTACGCCGCAGCAATGCGTCCCGTCACGAAGGGAGGACCATCCGGCCCGCCTCGATCAACCGGGAAACGCCTTCCATTCTCTCCGTCCAGCGGGTCGATGTCTGATCTGCGGGCATTGGATCTCCTCTGCGTACCGCGCGGCTCTCGTCCCTTGTCTAGGCGGCAGATGCCGCCGGCGCGGTCCCGATCTTGCGATCCTGCGCCGCCGACACGCGCCATGCGGCGCGCCGCCGACCTTTGCTGCCAGGTGGGCGGCCGCCGAGCTGTCCGGAACGCGTGCCATCGCGGGAGCGTGACTGAAGAAGGATCAGCCGCCTCCGGTCTCTCCGTCATAATAATCGACCTCGCTGGTCGCCCGGAACATGCCGCGGAGGGATCGCTCGCCACGCTTGCCGGCGACGACGAGCACCTTGGCCGAATCCGGATATTCGCAGGCCTCCACCTCCACCACCGTCGACAGCGCAAGATATCGCATCTCCGTGGGCCCCGTGTTGATGATCTGGTGAGCGACCTCGGGCCCGCCGGTGGGGCAGGCGATCACATCGTGGCGGCGAATGGGGAAGCGTTGATTTCCGAAGCGGAGCTCACCTTCGCCCTCCAGGATGAAGAACATCTCCTCCTCGCCATGATGGCAGTGAAACGGGCATTGTGCCTTGCCGGGAGGAAGCACCGTAAGGTTGTAGCCAAGCTGGCGTGCGCCGATGAGGTCGCTGATCGTGGCGCGGCTGGACGTGTAGAGGCCGTTCGCCTCGACGTCATCGAAGGCGATCTCGTCCAGGTTGATGACAGGCTTGATCATGCGTTCCCCTTTACGACGGCCACGCGTTCAGGCGTACCAGGTTCTGGACGGTCAGCTCTCCGGCCACAGTGAACCACCCGCCGGGCTTCGCCAAGGCTCGGCAGTTGCTTGCGGACATCGATTACAGAGCAATGCAACCGGCCGGTAGGACCTTCGCGTTAGCAGCGGCAGAGGCGGGGCGACGAACTACGCTCCGCGCCGAGGAAAGCCCTGCACGAGTGCGGACCGGGATCAGCCGGATGGAGGTCGCTGCGATTGAACCACGCGCTTCCGCAGGGGCCGGCCGCCATGCGCTAGCCGGCCGATGGTCACGGGCGCGGCCGGCTCAGGCTGCCCGGCCGACCAGTATGAAGAGGATCGCGAAGACGATCGCCACGGCCTGGTAAGTGACCCGCTTCTGCATGAGCGCCTGGGATCGCTCGACATTGAGGTTGGTGGCGCCGTTGGCCATGCCGATCACGCCCTTCACGAGCACGAACAGGGTGGCCGCCGCCGCCGCGGCGAGGAGGATGAAGAGGAGAATTTGCATGGATCGGATATGGGAATTGTCGGCCGGTTTGCATCACGTGCCGCCGGGTAAATAAAGGCCCTAACCCGATAATATCGCCGCAAAATTCATCGGACGAACGGCGAGGATAAGGCCTGCCTCCGCTGCGATCGAGCTTCTGATTCTCGCGGCACGTCCCGATGGCGATCGCGTCGGCTGCGGATCACGCCATCCACGGACCCGTGATGGCGAGCGTCTTTCCGGGGCTGTAGACGTTAACGAACATCGTCCGCCCATCCGGGGAGAAGCACGCCCCGGCAAGCTCGGTCTGGGCATGAAGCCGGGCGAACGCATACACATCGCCCGCGGGCGTGATGCCGCGCAGGTGATTGTCGACGACCGCCGTATACTGGTCCTCGCATACGATCAGGTGACCGTTCGGCGCCACCGTGATGTTGTCCCCGAAATTTAGCATCGCCTCGCTCGTCGATTCGACGAAGAGCTGGAGCCGGCCCGGTGCGTCCGCTTCGCCCGGCTGGCCTTCGTTGCGGGAGGGGCGGTAGCGCATCACCTGGCTGAGCTTGGCCGCGCCGCCGGACGTGCAGCAGAAATAGAGTTCGTTCGCGCCGAAATGGATGCCTTCGCCACGCGCGAAGAGGGCGGCTCCGGACCGGTTGCCGCGCTTGCGCAAATCGTCGTTGGTACTGTCGACACCGTCGAGATCGATCCAGCGCGCGGCCGCCCATTGGCCGACGTTCAGCGTGGCGGCGTTCCAGTTGCGGCTGTCGGTGCCGAGGGCCGGGTCGGCGAAGGCGAGTGCCTGCAGGCGGCCGCCCTGGGCGAGCTGGCCGCGCCGTGCCGGCAGAAAACGGTAGAACAAACTGTCGTCGCGATCTTCCGTCAGATAGACGATCCCGGTCCGCGGATCGACCGCGGCCGCCTCGTGATTGAAGCGGCCCATCGCCCTCAGCGGCACCGCATCCACCCGGCCGGGGTGGGATGCAGGAACTTCGAAGACCCAGCCATGATCCTGCGATTGGCCGTCGCCGGCGCGCGACACATCCTCTTCGCAGGTCAGCCAGCTCCCCCATGGCGTGGTTCCGCCCGCGCAATTGCGGATCGTGCCGATCAGGCTGAGATGCTGGCGCTCGACTCGCCCGCTGCGCTGATCGTAGACGAGCGTGGTCGTCCCGCCCGGCATCCAGCCGCCGTCGCGTCCCCGGTCGAACCCGGCACCGCTGCCGACGGGGGTCGCGAACGGACCGTCCGCAGCATGTTTGGGCTGCAATTCGTGATTACGGACGAGGGCGACCCGATCCTGGTCGAGCCGGAATGCGCCCATCCCATCGGCGCGATCGGGCACGCGAAAGCCGTCGTCCATCGGGTCGCCGAAGGCGGAGATCACCCGGTACGAAAAGCCGCGGGGCAGATCGAGCAACTGGTTCGGATCAGGCTCGAGCGGCCCAAAGCCCGCAGTCGCCGCCGAGGAGCGGGGCGCCATCGAGGTTGCGCACGCGCTGAGCGCGAGACCGGAAAAAGCGAGCGAGGTGAGTCCGAGCGCGAACGCGCGACGATCAAGCCGGGGAGAGTCGTGCATAGACATTGTCTATGGACCAATTTGGTCAAACCTGTGACGCCGTTCAGGAGGGTCAGCGACGGGCGTAGCAGGCGGTCCGGCAGCCGAGGCGGTCGCCGACGAAGATGAGGGGGAAGAGTGCACGATGGGTCGCGTCGGCAATGCGCGAGGGTACACGTGGCTTGCAGACCTTAGCGAGGGTCCCCACTGTCGGAACTTGCTGCCCGGCGCTGCCGCAGGACCCAGGCGAAGCGGCCCAGGTCCAAAGCCGCCGGCACTGCGATGGGCGAGCACTCGCTACGCTGCCACACAAGCGCCAGGGGGAGACCGGAGCAGGGTGGAAGGCGCACGTTCACCCGGTTAGCGTGGCTCCATGGCAAGCATCCGGAACTGGCTCCTTGATCACACCGGCATCGGCGTCGCAAACATCCAAGCGTCTCTGGCCTTCTACCAGGGTGCACTCAGGCCACTCGGCGCAAAGCCGATCATGTGCATCTCGCGCGAGATGGGCCCGTCATCCCTCGACGGCCCAAACCTCGGCGGCGTAGGCTTCGGCGTGGACTATCCGGTCTTCTGGATCGACGTTTTCCACCCCCACGGCGTGCGACAGCACACCGCCTTCAGAGCGGAAACCCGCAAACAGGTGGATTCCTTCCACAAGGCTGCTCTGGAAGCTGGAGGAACTGACAACGGCGCTCCCGGGCCGAGGACCGGCGGCTATTACGCGGCGTTCGTCTTCGATCCGGATGGCAACAATGTCGAAGCCGTCTTCCGCGACTTGGACCTTTGAAGATCCCCAGCGGTGACGAGATATCCGAGGTCTCGGATCAGGGGGCAACGCGCAACGTGATACGCGCCAGTTCCGGCGGCCGGCCGAGGCGCAGCGCGAAGCCCGGCCACAAAGCGGTGCCGTTGCTGACGTAGAGCGTCATGTCGCCGACCTCGTAGCGTCCTGTGACGAAGCCGTTGTTCGGCGGGCCCAGGGCACGATCCAGGCCGGCGATCATGCCGCCGTGCGTATGTCCGGAGAGCTGAAGGGAAACGCCGCGCCTGGCGGCAAGGTTCGCATTCTTCGGCTGATGATCGAGCAGGAGCACTGGCGCGCCGGCGGGTGCGCCGGCGAGCGCTGCGTCGAGGTCGGGACCCGCCTCGCCGTGGCGGGGGGCCGACAGGTCCGTGACTCCGGCGAGAACCAGGCGCGCCTCGCCGCGTGCGAGCGGGGCATGCGCATTGGGCAGCATGCGGATGCCGAGACCGGCGAGATGGCGCATCCATTCTTGGTAGCCAAAGAAATATTCGTGATTTCCCGGTACCCCGTAGACGCCGTCCGGTGCACGAAGATCCCGCAGCGGTTCGACATCGGCGCGGCGCATGGCGACGCTGCCGTCGATGAAGTCGCCGGTGACGACGATCAGGTCGGCGCCCAAGCCGTTCGCCCGATCGACCACTTGGCGGGCCCAGCTGGCCGGAAACAGGCGGCTGATGTGAAGGTCGGTGAGCTGAAGCACGCGATAGCCGTCGAACTGCGGCGACAGGCCTCGCACGCCGATCTCGAGATCCTTGACGGGGGGCACGCGCAGGGCGTTCGCAACGGCGATCCCGGAAAGCAGTGCCGCGACCACCGCGATGACGTAGCGAACGTTGTCGCTGACTCCGGGCGGAGCGCGCCGCACCAGAGCGACCACCAGGCCGCCGATGTCGACGAGGATCTGCAGCGCGGCGAGCAGCAGGATCGCGCCGAAGGCCCAATTGAACAGGATCACGATCGGCCGCGGGAATTCCGGCGCGAAAACGGAGCCTGACGAGAGCTTGCTCCACAGATGATATTGCGAGGCCGCCAGAAAGAGCAAGGCGATGCCGGCTTTTCCCCACAGCGGGATGGCAAGCGGCCAGAGCCAACGGGCGAGGACCAGCAGGCACGGTGTCGCGAAAAAGAGGTGAAAGATCGTTGCTCTCCGGATTGCAGTGCAGCCGCGGCGCCTCGGTTGCGGAGTCGAGGAAAGCCGTCCGCGATGCTGGTCAACAAGTCGTGTCGCTGCCAGACGTTCGCAAGCCCAGCCTGGGACAAGACCGACAACGGCCGCACCGGACGCCCGCCACGCCGGGAGCGATGCCGCCCGGAACGGGTGAACCAGCGTACCGGTGCCGAACACCTGGCTGCCGCGAAAGAGCCGACATTCGGAGCCGCGCGGGAGTTCGCGTCGACAAAGACAGTGAGGTGAAATCCGGACGTTCCGGGCAGTTGTCGAGCCATCGCCGAAGCCGCTAAGGCCCCGATATGCAGATGTTGTTCATCTATGGAGCGCCGGCTGCCGGGAAGCTCACCATAAGCGAGCATGTCGCGGAGCAAACAGGCTTCGCATTGTTTCACAACCACCTGATCGTGGATGCTCTGCTGGCGGTCTTTCCTTTCGGGTCACCCGAGTTCGTCAGACTTCGGGAGACATTCTGGGCCGAGACGATCGAAGCCGCCGCCCGAACTGGTCGATCGCTGATCTTCACCTTCTGTCCCGAGCCGACCGTCGATCGACGTCTTCCGGAAAGACTGAAGTCGTCGGTGCAACAGGCCGGAGGAACCGTCTTGTTCATACGACTGAATGTCTCCGAGCAAGAGCAGGAGCGGCGGCTTCTCGCGCCGTCCAGGACCGGAGGGAAGCTCCGGGACATCGCGCTTTTCCGCGCGCTGAGGAGCGACTTCGAGGCGGCAATGGCAGAAATGCCGGCGCCCGACATGTCCATCGATACCGATCTCACCAGGGCCCCGGATGCAGCCGGACGGATCGTGCAGCGCGTCCGGGCGTGAGGAGCGTTCAGAATGCGGTGTGACCAAGAAGGTCCGGGCGACGCACGCCGAACTCTGGCCGGCGGTCCGCATCGACGCGAATACAGGTTTGACGCTCCCGCACATTGTTTCCGATCCGGTCTTTGGGGAGCTGTCGCACTGGCCGGGCCGCTTCCGTGGCCGACAATCCCGCGGTATTAGCCGGCCTGTGGAATCGCCACGCCGGTCAACGTTTCCAACGCCTGCAGAAGCGCGTCTTGAAACGCCGCATCCTTGACCTCTCCGGCCGGTTCCGCCCGGCGCATGGCGTGCCAATAGCCACCGGACACCAGCGCCGCCGGATCGTTGCTGGTCGCGAGCCAGGTCTGGGTGCGCTGGCCGGTGTCGAGGTCGACCGGCGCCGCCGCGCCGCCCATCCGGGTGCGCACCCAGCCCGGGTCGACGGCGTTGGACATCACGTCCGGCCAGCGCCGCGCCAATGCGGCAGCCAAGGCGGCGACGTGTAGCTTGCTCTCGGCATAAGCCTGCGCGGCATCCCACCGGCGGCGAGTCCAGTCGAGATCATCAAGCGATCCCTCGCCGCCATGGTGGAGGCCGCTGCTGAGATAGATCAGGCGGTGCGGGCGCGCGATCAGCGCGGTCAGCAAATAGGGGGCGAGGCTGTTGACGGCCAGGGTGGTGGCGTGGCCCTCCGGAGTCGATCCCCGCACCGGCTCGGTGTAGATCCCGGCATTGTGGATGATGGCGTCCATCGGCCCGAGCGCATTGACCTGCTCCGCAATTTCCCGGGTCTCGGCGGCGCTGGCGAGATCGCCGACCGCCACGCCGGCCGCCCTCTCGCCGAGATCGCCGAGATCGGCCGCGCGCTGGCGGGAGCGGGCGTGCAGGAAAACGTCATGCCCGTCCGCGATCAGCGTCTGCGCCGCCGCGCGCCCGAGCCCGTCTGCGCTTCCGGTAATGAAGATTCGTGCCACGCAATTCCTCCTTGCAGCGAGCTGGAACGTCCCGCACACGCGTCTTGGTCCGCGCGCTCGTGGACCATTATTTCACCGATATTGGCTGGTGCCCGCCCAGGTCGAGGCGGGGTGCGGCTCGGCCGCTTACCGCCGCCCGCCGGCCCGCTTGTTCATCCGCATCTGCTGCTGCTTGCCGTAACGAGTCTTGCGCGTGCCGGGCTTGCCCTCGGTCGAATTGCCGACCAGAGGCGCGCGCTTCTCGTGATCGGGGATTCCGAGCTCGTCGGCCTCGAGCCTGCGGATCTCGTCGCGCAGGCGGCCCGCTTCCTCGAATTCGAGATCGGATGCGGCCTTGCGCATCCGCTGCTCGAGATCGGCGATATAGGCCTTGAGATTGTGGCCGACGAGGTGCGGGCGCTCGTCGTCGCCGGTGTCGACCACGACGCCGTCGCGGCTGGAGACGTGGGCGATGATGTCGGCGATGTTGCGCTTGATCGTCGTCGGGGTGATGCCGTGCTCGGCATTATAGGCCTGCTGCTTCTCGCGCCGGCGGGTCGTCTCGTTGAGCGCGCGCTCCATCGACCCGGTCATCCGGTCGGCATAGAGAATCACTTTGCCCTCGACGTTGCGGGCGGCGCGGCCGATCGTCTGGATCAGCGAGGTCTCGGAGCGCAGGAAGCCCTCCTTGTCTGCATCGAGGATCGCGACAAGCCCGCACTCGGGAATGTCCAGGCCCTCGCGCAGCAGGTTGATGCCGACCAGCACGTCGTAGACGCCGAGGCGAAGATCCCGGATCAGCTCGATGCGCTCGAGCGTCTCGACGTCCGAATGCATATAGCGGACCCGAAGCCCCGCTTCGTGAAGGAATTCGGTCAAATCCTCTGCCATGCGCTTGGTGAGCGTGGTGACGAGGCTGCGATAGCCCTTCTTCGCCGTCTCCTTCGCCTCGTGGATGAGGTCGTCGACCTGGTCCTCGACCGGCTTGATCTCGACCGGCGGGTCGATCAGCCCGGTCGGGCGGATGACCTGTTCGGCGAACACGCCGCCGGTCTGCTCCATCTCCCAGCCGCCCGGAGTCGCCGACACCGCCACCGTCTGCGGCCGCATCGCATCCCATTCGTTGAAGCGCAGCGGGCGGTTGTCGATGCACGAGGGCAGGCGGAAGCCATATTCGGCGAGCGTGATCTTGCGGCGGTGATCGCCCCGCGCCATCGCGCCGATCTGCGGAACCGTCTGGTGGCTCTCGTCGACGAACAGCAGCGCGTTTTCCGGCAGATATTCGAACAAAGTCGGCGGCGGCTCGCCGGGCAGGCGGCCGGTCAGGAAGCGGCTGTAATTCTCGATGCCCGCGCACGATCCGGTGGCGGCGATCATCTCGAGATCGAAATTGGTGCGCTGCTCCAGCCGCTGCGCCTCGAGCAACTTGCCCTCGGCGACGAGCTCCTTCAGCCGCTCGGCAAGCTCGTGCTTGATCGCCTCGGTCGCCTGCTTGAGAGTCGGCCCCGGAGTCACATAGTGGCTGTTGGCATAGACCTTCACCGTTTCCAGCGAAGCGATCTTCTTGCCGGTCAGCGGATCGAACTCGACGATCTCCTCGATATCGTCGCCGAAGAACACGACCCGCCAGGCCATGTCCTCATAATGCGACGGGAAGATCTCGAGATTGTCGCCGCGCACGCGGAAATTGCCGCGGCCGAAGGCCTGGTCGTTGCGCTTGTACTGCAGCGCGACGAGCTTGCGCACGACCTCGCGCTGATCGACCGTGGAGCCCTTCTTGAGGCTGAAGGTCATCGCCGAATAGGTCTCGACCGAGCCGATGCCGTAGAGGCACGATACCGATGCGACGATGATCACGTCGTCGCGCTCGAGCAGCGCCCGAGTCGCCGAGTGGCGCATCCGGTCGATACCCTCGTTCACCGAGCTTTCCTTCTCGATGTAGGTGTCGGAGCGCGGCACATAGGCTTCCGGCTGGTAATAATCGTAGTAGCTGACGAAGAACTCGACCGCATTGTCGGGAAAGAAGCTCTTGAACTCGCCATAGAGCTGCGCCGCCAGGATCTTGTTGGGGGCGAGGATCAGCGCGGGCCGCTGCAACTCCTCGATCACCTTGGCCATGGTGAAGGTCTTGCCCGATCCGGTGACGCCGAGCAGCACCTGGGTCTGCTCGCCCTCGCGCGCGGCACCGGTCAGCTCGGCGATCGCGGTCGGCTGGTCGCCCGACGGCGAATATTCGGAAACGAGCTTGAACGCCCGTCCGCCTTCCGCTTTCTCCGGCCGCTGCGGTCGGTGGGGAACGAATTCGCTTCCGGTCTCCGGCTCGTCGAGGCCGGTCCTGATGATGATGCCCATGGCTTGTATATGGTCATTCGATCGGTCCCGCGCTACCGTTCCTCGACGACAATGAGAAAGAGGGGGGATCCTATGCGCATTCTGATACTCGCATCCGTGTGCCTGGCCGCAGGCTGCGGCGCCGCCGAGGAAAAGGCTGCCGACGCGCCGGCCGCCGCCGCGTCGATGGGCGCCGGGCAGTGGGAAACCAGCTTCGAGACCACCGCCTTTCGTTCCACCGACGGCAAGACTCCGCTGATCAAGGCTGCGGTCGGCGAGAAGGCGACGTCGAGCGCCTGCCTGGCGGCGGGAAGCGAGAGCAAGCCGGAGCCGGCGGTGCTGGTCGGGCCCGCTTACAAATGCACCTACCAGCCCGGCAGCTATATCAAGTCCGGCCGTTTGAACGCGCAGCTCAACTGCACCCGCGACGGCAAGGGGCCGATCAACATCAGCCTGTCAGGCACCTCGACCGCCGATACGCTCGACGCGACCGCCGAGACGACGAGCTTCCTCGCCGGCGACGGCGATTTCACGATGAAGCAGAAGATCCTCGCCAAGCGCACTGGTCCGACCTGCCAGGCACCGGCAGCGGCCGACGGCAACAGCACCGACGCCAGCGCCAGCGCCAGCGCCAACGCCAACGCCGGCTGAACGGCCAACCCCGATATGCCTCTCATCCCCTGCCAGCGCGCCCTGTTCGAGATTCCGGCGGACGTCGCCTATTTCGATTGCGCGAAGATGGCACCGTTGCTGCGCACCGCCGCGGAAGCGGGGGAGAGGGGCCTCAGGCGCAAGTCGCGGCCGTGGGAGGTCCATGCCGGCCACTTCTTCGATGAAGCGGAGCGGGTGCGCACATCTTATGCCGGGCTGATCGGCGCGACCGCCGACGACATCGCCATCATCCCGTCGGTCAGCTACGGAATGGCGACGGTGATGCGCAACGTGCGGATCGCGCCGGGTCAGACGATCGTCACCCTTGCCGACGATTTCCCGTCCGGCATCTACGCCGCGCGGGCGCTCGCGAACGACAATGAAGCCAGGGTCGTGACCGTGGCGCGGCCGGAGGCGGACGGCGACTGGACCGCCGCCTTGCTGGAGGCGATCGACGGTTCGACCGCGCTCGTCGTCTCGCCGCATGCGCACTGGATCCACGGCACCCGGATCGACGTCGAGGCGGTGGCGCGGCGCTGCCGCTCGGTCGGCGCGACTCTGGTGCTCGACACCACCCAGTCGATGGGCGCGCTGCCGCTCGATCTCGCCGCGGTCGATCCGGATTACATGATTGCGGCCTCGTACAAGTGGCTGCTCGGCCCCTATTCGCTCGGCTTCCTCTATGTGGCGCCGCGCCACCATGGCGGGCGTCCGCTCGAGGAAGGCTGGATTACCCGCAAGGGCGCGGACGATTTCCGGTCGCTGGCCGGCTATTCGCAGGAGCTCGAGCCGAGCGCGCGGCGCTTCGACATGGGCGAGCGGTCCAATTTCGCCTTGCTGCCGGTCGCCGGCGCAGCGATCGCGCAATTGCGCGAATGGGGCGTCGCCGCGATCGCCGAAACGCTTGGCGCGACCACCGACGCGATCGCCGCCCGCCTTGCCGATCATGGCATCGACGCGCTGCCCGGCCGGGCACCGCACTTCCTGTCGGTGCGCTACCGCACCGGCATGCCCGACGGCATTGAGGCGAGGCTGGCGGCGGCGAACGTCCATGTCAGCCTGCGCGGCGAAACGATGCGGATCACGCCCCACCTCTATAACGACGCGGACGATATCGACCGGCTGGTCGCTCAGCTCGCGCCATCGCTTTGACCACCAACGTACAACAGAACGCATAATGAGGAGCAGGCAGATGAGGGTTCGGATCGCATTGGCGGCACTCGGCGCGCTGACGCTGGGCGGCTGCGGCGGCAATGGCGACGGCGGCAACCAGCAGGCGTCGGCGTCGGTTGACGGCGAAGGCGGGGTGGGCGGCGCGGGCGGCGCAACCGCCAAGACCCAGATCCGGCCCGGTCAGTGGGAGATGCGCACCGAGGTCAAGGCGATCACCGGGCCGGGCGTGCCGGCGGGTGCGGCCGACGCCGCGAAGGCGCAGAACACGACGGTCACGACCTGCATCAGCGAGGAGCAGGCAAAGAATTCCGATGCGACCACCTTCACCGGCAAGCAGAATCCGAATTGCACCGCCGAAGGCTTCGAGGCGAACGGCGGGCGGATCAGCGGCACGATGACCTGCAAGGGCGAGAACGGCCAGCCGGGCGTGTGGATGGCGATGAACGGCACCTTCGCGGCGGAGCGCTACGATCTCGACATGAAGATGAAGGTGGGCGGCCCGGCGCAAGGGATGACGGTCGAGACCAGGACCAGCGGCCGCCGCATCGGCGAATGCCCCGCCGGCACCAAGGCCTAGTGGGGTGCTCGGCTACGCCACCGTCGGCACCAACGATCTCGATCGCGCCCGTGCCTTCTACGATGCCGTGCTCGCCGAGATCGGCGCACGGCGGGTGATGGAGTTCCCCGAGACCGGCTTCACCCTCTACGGAACCGGCGGTCGCAAGCCGGGCCTCGCGGTCTGCCGCCCTTATGACGGCGGCGAGGCCCGGCCCGGCAACGGCACCATGGCCGCGATCGGCGTCGACAGCCGCGCCAAGGTCGACCGCGTGCATGCCGCGGCGCTGTCCCTCGGCGGCACCGACGAAGGCGCACCTGGCCTGCGCACCCCCGAAGGCGAGCGCGCCTTCTACGGCGCTTATTTCCGCGATCTCGACGGCAACAAACTCTGCGCCTTCTGCATCGGCGGTGCGCAGGAATAATCGAACGCCGGCCCAAGGGGCACGGTGCGGGGAGCGGCTGCTCCCGCTACAATGGCGGCACCTCGAACGTTCGCCCCGCCTCGGTCGCCACGAACCTGTCCCCGGCGATCCCTCGCGCCCGCTTGAGCGCTTCCAGCCGCTGTCTCGGCTCGTCGATCGGCTCGAAGGTGAGCTGGAACGTGCCCCAGTGGATGCCGAGCGCGCGGCGGGGGCGGAGGCGGTCGAAAATGGCGACCGCTTCCCCGGGATCGATGTGATTGGTCTTCATGAAGTCGCGCGGCGCGTAGGCACCGATCGGGATGATCGCGAGCCGGTAGGGGCCGCGCGCGGCGGCCTCGTCGACCCAGCGCCCATCGCCCCAGCCGGTGTCGCCGGCGAAGAAGACCGCGCCACCGGGCAGCTTGACGGCAAAGGCGGACCACAAGGCGCGGTTGCGGTCGACGCCCCAGCGCGAGCTCCAATGGTGATTGCGCAGGATCTCGACCGCGACGTCGGCGCGCACCGGCACCGCCGCGCGCCAGTCCGCGGCGACGGAGTCGATCCCGGCGTCGCGCAGGATCGTGTCGTTGCCGAGGCTGGTGACGATCCTCGGCCGGTCGCGGTCCCAAAGCCGCTTGAGGGTCGGAAGATCGAGATGGTCGTAATGATTGTGGCTGATCAGGACGAGATCGATCTTCGGCAGATCCTCGAACCGGATTCCAGGCGCGCGCACCCGCTTCGGGCCGACGAACGAGAAAGGCGAGGTGCGCTCGGACCAGACCGGATCGGTGAGGATGTTGAGGCCGTCGGCCTGGACGAGCACGCTGGCATGGCCGACCCAGGTCACCAGCATGCGGCCATCCGCCACCCGCGCCGGCGGCCGGCCCGGAGTGACGGCCACGCGCTCCGGCCAGCCGGCGCGGTCCTGACCCTTGACCCAGCGGTTCATGAAGCGGGCAGGGCTCGCATGCGCCGCCGCGGCGGACGCGCCGGGATTGAAGAAGCGGGCGCCGTCGAAATGCTCCCCGGGATCACCGCGATAATAGATGCGGTCGAGAAAGGGCAGGATCACGCTCGGCGCCAGGCAGAGCGCGACGATCAGGAAGAACAGGGCCGTTCCCGCCCGGCGCAGCAATGTCCGCATGATCAGATCTTCCGGCGAGAGGGGGCTTGGGCGGGTCGCGCCAGCGCGGGGCGTTCAGGCTCAGCGGGCGATCGTGAAGCCCGCTGGCGCGCGGTCCTCGCGATGCTCCTCGTGATACATGTCCATCGCAATCTGGGCCCGGCCCGGCGCCGCGCTTCCGCAATCGAGCGTGTAGACGCCGACGATCGCCCCGAACGCGCCGATCCCGCCGCTCTTGCGGTCGAACGCCTGCGGCGCCTTGCCGTCGGCGCAGCGCAGCCGGCCGAGATAGGCACGCTCGCCTTCGGGCCCGCCGACCCGCACCGGATTTTCAAGCGTGCCGAGCGGATGCGCCGAGGCCGCCGCGATCTCCCGCGCGAGCTCGGCATCGGACGTGCCTTCGCCGATCCCTGAGAAAAGCTGCTCGGGTGCGCCGGTGCGCTGGCCCACCTTCTTGTCGGCGGCGCTGCCGGCGGAAGCACAGAGGAAGGCGGCGACGGCCGCGAGGGAAGCAAGGTGACGCATCGGGCACTCCGGACAGGGAGGCTCAATCTAGGGATCGGCGCCGGGAAGTACAGGATGCGGCTGCGCCGTCGCGCCAAGCCCTTGAGCCTCAACGGAAACGGCTGCCGCTCCGCCAAACTGTGCCAAATTGTGCCGCCTCCAAAACAATTAAGTAGGAACAAGACGCGCAATCAAGCGTCTTAGCTTCAGTCCGTCGGATGAACAGCCCAGTTCATCCGGCTAGTATCAGGAGGGAAGTCATGGATCCCATTTCAATTATCGTTTGGCTCGTCATCGGCGGCGTGATCGGCTGGCTCGCAAGCATCATCATGCGTCGCGATGCCCAGCAAGGTATCCTGCTCAATGTCGTCGTCGGTATCGTCGGCGCTTTCCTCGGCGGGCTGCTGTTCGGCCGTGGCGACATCAACAACGGTCTGAGCGTCACCTCGTTCATCGTTTCGCTTCTCGGCGCGATCATCCTGCTCGCGATCGTCAACCTCTTCACCCGTCGCAGCCTGCGCTAAGCGCACGCGCAGCGACGCTGACGCAAAAGGGCCGTCCGGAGCGATCCGGGCGGCCCTTTTGGCGTCTGCGCCTCGCGGCCCCGAACGGGCGCCTCACGACTTCGCGTCATGTCGCTGCAGATCTGCACGGTATTGCGGGTGGACGCGCGGCGTGCCGGCACGTCCACCCGCGCGCGCTCATTCCAGTTCGAAGGTGACGTTGAGCGTCACGCCCAGACTTTGCTCGCCCGGATCGATCTTGCTCGATTCCGCCATCATCGCGGCGCGGCCATAGACCGGGCCGGGCATGCCGCCGCCGCTCTCGCTGATCGCGACGATCCGGCCGACCTTCTTGCCCGTGGCGCGGGCGTAGAGCTCGGCGCGCGAGCGCGCATTGGCGAGCGCCCGAGTCCGGGCTTCGTCCAGCGCCGCCTCGGGCTTGTCGATCGACAGCATCGGGCCATTGATCTGGTTCGCCCCCTGCGCGACCAGGGCATCGAGGATCTTGCCGGTGTTGGCGATGTCGCGGAACTTGACCGTGACCTCGTTCTGGGCGCGATAGCCGATCAGCTGCGGATTGCCGCCACCGCGCTCGTCCTGCCGATAGTCCGGATAGAGGTTGATGGAGCTGGTCTGGATGTCGTTGTCGGCGATCCCCGCCCTGCGCAACGCATCGCGGACCTTGCGCATCTGCACCGCATTCTGCTCCAGCGCCGCGCTCGCCGTCGTCGCAGTGGTGATCACGCCGGTGCTGATCCGGGCGATATCCGGTACGCGGGTGACCTCGCCGGTGGCGACGACGTCGAGCCTCGTGCCGTTGATCGTCTGCACCGGCATCATCGTCTGCGCCTGGGCAGCCGCAATCGGCGCCGTTGTCGCGACGGTCGCGAATGCCAGTGCCGAAGCCATCATCATCTGCCGCATCCCATACTCCCAAAGATTGACGGTCCGCCGTTTCGGACCCGAACCATCCCTAACGACACTGCGCCTGCATCGTTTCTGAACGTCGGCGGCCGGAGGAGCCTTGCACCCGGCATTTGGCCCATGAGGTGAAAAAGGCGATTGACGAAACGCCGTTTAGACGCGACTTGGGAGACCATGTCGATGCAGACGATCTCCTTTGCCTGGCGCTGGTGGTGGGATATTCCCTCGGCGGCGGCGCGCGTGCATCGATGGTGAAACGGATCTGACAGTCCGAATCTCCTGAAGCAAGGCCCGCCCACCCGGCGGGCCTTTCTTTTTACGCGCCAGATCCAGGAACGAAATCCATGCTTCGCCCCACCCCGCTCTCGCTTGCAGAACCGGTCGAAGACACCGCCGAACAAAGTGTCGAGACGTCGCTTGCCGCCCTTTATGGGGGGCAGTCGCTGACCGAAGGCGCCGCCGAGCAGCTGTTCGCGGCGCTGGTCGAGGGCAGTCTCGGCGACCCGTCGATCGCTGCCATGCTGATCGCGCTCAAGATGAAGGGCGAGACGGCCGAGGAGCTGACCGGCGCCGCCCGCGCGCTGCGGGCCGCCGACATGCCGTTCGAGCGCCCCGATTATCTGTTCGCCGACAGCTGCGGCACCGGCGGCGACGGCTCCGGATCGATCAACGTCTCGACCGCGGCCGCCTTCGTTGCCGCCGCCGCCGGGCTGCCGGTCGCCAAGCACGGCAATCGCTCGATCACCTCGCGCTGCGGATCGGCCGACGTGCTCGAACAATTGGGCGCCCGTATCGACGTCTCGGCGGACGTTTCGCGCCGGGCACTCGACGCGACCGGCTTCTGCTTCCTGTTCGCGCCGCATTATCATCCCGGGCTGCGCCATGCCGGCCCGGTGCGCCGCGCGCTCAAGGTGCGCACGATCATGAACATCCTCGGGCCGTGCCTCAATCCGGCCGAACCCAAGGTGCAATTGCTCGGGGTCGCCGATCCCAGGCTGATCGAGCCGGTGGCGCGGACCCTGCGCGCGCTCGGCGTCGAACGCGCTCTGGTGGTGCACGGCGCCGGGCTCGACGAGGTCGCCCTGCACGGCCGCACCCAGGCGGTGCGGGTGACCGGCCGCCAGATCGAGCACCTCACCTTCGGGCCTGAGGATGCCGGTCTGAAGCGCCGGCCGCTCGACGCTTTGACCGGCGGCGATCCCGAGGAAAATGCTTCGCGTTTCAAGGCGCTGCTCGAAGGGTGCGGCGAACCCGCCGAACGCGAAGTGGTGGCGCTCAACGCCGGCGCGTTGCTGTTCACCGCCGGGCTCGCCACCGCGCTCCGCGACGGCGTCGGCATGGCGCTGGAGGCGCTGCAATCGGGCGCGGCGCATCGCCGGCTCCAACTGTATGTAGAGGCGACCAATGACGGATCCGCGAAATGATTGATCCCGGCGGCGTGCTTGGCGAGATCGTCGCCCGCAAGCGCATCGACGTGGCCGAACGGCTCGCCGGGATCAGCCTCGACGACCTGCGCGCACGCGCCGAGCCGACCCGGCGCAGCCTCAAGGCGGCGCTCGGTGCGCCCGGCGCGCGCTTCGTCATGGAGGTGAAACGGACCTCGCCGTCCAAGGGCGTGCTGCGCGCCGGCGCCGATCCGATCGAGATCGCGCGCGGCTATGCGGGGGCCGCCGATGCGATCAGCGTCTTGGTCGACACGCCCTATTTCGGCGGCTCCTATGCCGATCTCAAGGCGGTGCGCGGGGTGTTCGAAGGCCCGATCCTGGCCAAGGATTTCGTCGTCGATCCGCGCCAGGTTCCCGAGGCGCGGCTGCACGGCGCAGACGCGGTGCTGGTGATGCTGTCGGTGCTCGAGGACGACGAGGCCGCCGCGGTCGTCGCCGAGGCGCATCGGCTGGGGATGGATGCGCTGGTCGAGACTCACACCGAGGAGGAGGTGCACCGCGCGATTTCGCTCGGCGCAGAGATCATCGGAATCAACAACCGCCAGTTGAAGACGCTCGAAATCGATCTCGCGGTGACCGAGCAGCTCGCCCATCTGGTGCCGGCGGATCGGATCCTCGTTGCGGAATCGGGGATCGAGAGCCGCGCCGACGTCGAGCGCCTTGCCCCGCACGCCGACGCCTTCCTGGTCGGATCCTCGCTGATGTCCGCGCCCGATCCGCGCCTTGCCGCGCGCGCGCTCGCCTTCGGGCGGGTCAAGGTGTGCGGTCTCACCGACGAAGACGATGCCGTGGCGGCGGCGCGGGAAGGCGCGTCCTTCGCCGGGCTGATCATGGTCCCCGGCACGCCGCGCGCTGTCACGGTCGAGCGGGCGCAGCGGATCGCCGCCGCCTCCGGCCTTCCCGCCGTCGGCGTGTTCCGCAACGAGAAATTGCTCCAGGTCGCCCAGGCCGCGCATGCTCTGGGGCTGCACGCGGTCCAGCTCCACGGCCAGGAGGATGCCGCCTATATCCGCGCGCTGCGCGCCCATCTGCCCGACGCCGTCGAAATCTGGGCGGCGGCTGCGGTGGAGGGCGATGTGCCCGCCGCCCGCGCTGGCGCCGATCGCACCCTGTTCGACACGGCGAAGAACGGGACGTCCGGCGGAACCGGCAGCGCCTTCGACTGGTCGCTGCTCGCCGGGCGGGAGGATCTTGCCGGCGGCATTCTCGCCGGCGGCCTCTCGCCCGATACCGCCGCCGCCGCCGCCAGGGTCGGTGCCTATGCCCTGGACGTGAGTTCCGGCGTCGAATCGGCGCCGGGAAGGAAAGATGCGGCCAAGCTCCATGCCTTCTTCGAAGGCCTGCGGCTGCCGGTCAGGAAGGAAATTGCCTCGTGTTGATGGACGGCCGGTTCGGCGCCTTTGGCGGCGCCTATGTTCCCGAGATTCTGATGCCCGCGCTGGAGATGCTCGAGAAAGCATTTCTCGATGCCCAGCAGGATGAGGCGTTCCGTAAGGAGCTCGGCGATCTCCTGCTCAAATATGCCGGGCGGCCGACCCCGCTGACCCGCTGCCGCAATCTCGGCAACGATCGCGCGCGTATCTATCTGAAGCGCGAGGATCTGCTCCACGGCGGTGCCCACAAGACCAACCAGGTGCTCGCTCAGGGCCTGCTCGCCAAACGTATGGGCAAGACCCGGATCATCGCCGAGACCGGCGCGGGCCAGCATGGCGTCGCCACCGCGCTGACCGGCGCCCTGTTCGGCCTCGAGACCCGGATCTACATGGGCGCGCACGATGTCGAGCGGCAGAAGCTCAACGTCTTCCGCATGCAGTTGATGGGCGCCGAGGTGATCCCTGTGACCAGCGGCGGCCAGACGTTGAAGGACGCGGTCAACGAGGCGCTGCGCGACTGGACGGCGAGCTTCGAGGACACCCATTATCTGCTTGGCACCGTTGCCGGCCCGCATCCCTTCCCGCTGATGGTGCGCGAATTCCAGCGGATCATCGGCAAGGAAGCGCGCGCCCAGATCCTGGAAGAAGAGGGACGACTTCCCGATGCGGTGATCGCCTGTGTCGGCGGCGGCTCCAACGCGATGGGGATGTTCGCCGATTTCGTCGAGGACGAGGCTGTGCGGCTGATCGGTGTCGAGGCGGCGGGCCGCGGCATCGAAGGGGACGAGCATGGCGCGACCCTGCTGCGCGGGCGCCCCGGCATCCTTCACGGCGCCGAGACCTATGTGCTGCAGGATGTCGACGGTCAGATCGCCGACACCTGGTCGGTATCGGCCGGGCTCGATTACCCGGCCGTCGGTCCGGAACATGCCCATCTCAAGGACAGCGGCCGCGGCGAATATGTCGGCGCGACCGATCGTGAGGCGCTCGATGCCTTTGCCCTGCTCGCGCGCTCCGAGGGCATCGTCTGCGCCTTCGAATCCGCCCACGCGCTGTCGCATGCGCTGAAGATGGCGGAGGCGGCGACCGAGGACACCGTCCTGGTCGTCAACCTGTCCGGCCGCGGCGACAAGGATATGGAACAGGCCCAGCGCCTGCTTTCGGGAGACGCGGCATGAACCGCTACGATGCGATGTTCCGCCGCCTCGGCGCCCGCAATGAGGGCGCGTTCGGCGCCTTCGTGACGCTCGGCGATCCCGATCTCGCGACCAGCTCGGATATCCTCGACGCCTTGGTGGAAGGCGGCGCCGACATGCTCGAAGTGGGCATTCCCTTTTCCGATCCGGTCGCCGACGGCCCGGTCATCCAGGCGGCGTCAGTGCGCGCATTGGCGAAGGGGGTGACCCCGGCCGACTGCTTCGCCCTGCTCACCCACTTCCGCAGCCGTCATCCCGACATTCCCGTCGGGCTGCTCACCTACGCGAACATCGTCGTCGCGCGCGGCCGCGAGGCATTTTACCAAGCCGCCAGGTCGGCCGGCGTCGACAGCGTGCTCGTCGCCGACGTGCCGGTGTTCGAAGCCGCACCGTATCTCGCGGCGTCCCGCGCCTCCGCGATCGCGCCCGTGCTGATCGCGGCGCCGAACACGCCCGAATCGACGCTCCGCCGCCTCGCTGCGGAAGGGGAGGGCTACACCTATTGCGTCGCCCGCGCGGGCGTCACCGGGGCCGACGAGGAGGTGCGCTTCGGCCATTCGCAGCTGCTCGGGACCCTGAAGGCGTTCGGCGCGCCGCCGCCGGTGTTCGGCTTCGGCATCTCGCGGCCGGACCATGTCGCGGCGGCGCTCGATGCCGGAGCGGCCGGCGTGATTTCCGGTTCGGCGATTGTCCGGCTGATCGCCGACAATCCGGGCGAGGAGGCCGATGCGGTGCGCGGCTTCGTCGCCGACATGAAGGCGGCCACCCGCCGCTAAAGTCAGATGGACCGGCCGGGGCGCACCCAGCCGGTCCACCACATGATCCCGGTTCGGAACGAACCCGGAATCCAGCTTTCTATCGAACGCGTCGGCCGGAAATCAGCTTCCAGATGAAGAGGATGATGATCGCGCCGACGACTGCCGCGATGAAGCCTGCCCCTTCGCCCGGCCGGTACCAGCCGAGCGCGTTGCCGAGGAAGCCGGCGAGCAGCGCACCCGCGACGCCCAGCAATATGGTGACGATGCAGCCGCCCGGTTCCTTGCCGGGCACGATGGCTTTCGCGATCACGCCCGCGAGACCGCCGATGACTATCCACAACAGCCAGCCATAATCAGCCATCAGATTCATCTGTTCCTCCCTTGCCCGTTTTTGCGCGGCACCCAGCGTGGATATATCCGCAATGGCCTTGCTCCAACAAAAACTGTACAGACCGGTTCCGTTGCAGCGGGGGCAGCTGCGGCACTTTGGACTTGAGGCAGGTGATTTATTCGGCTAACACAGTAAGCCGGAACTGACCGGGCCGCATGCGGTGTGGGGATAATGAAAGTCATGAACGTGCAGCAGGGAAAGTGGAGCAGCGACGCGCTCGAAGTCGAAACGCTTGACGACGCGGCGCTGGCCCGCCGGCGCAAGCGCCGCAACATCATCCTTGCTGCCGCGGTCGTCCTGGTCGCCCTTGTCGCCGCGGTGCTGGTGTTCGGCAGCGGCAAGAGCGGCGACGATCCAGCCGCAGCGGCGAAGGCCGGCGAAGCTGCCGGCGGGGCGGGCGGGCAGACGCCGCGAGTCAGCGTCATCGTTCCCGGCCGCCAGCAGGTCGTCCGCACCATTTCCGCCACCGGGACGCTCGCCGCCCGCCGCGACATGCCGGTCGGCGTCGCCGGCGAAGGCGGCAAGGTCGTCCGCGTTCTCGTCGAGCCGGGCCAGTGGGTCGGCGCCGGCCAGACGCTGGCGGTCATCGAGCGTGCCGTGCAGACGCAGGAAGCCCGGCAGCTCGCCGCCTCGATCGAGGTCGCCCGCGCCGATGCCCGGCTTGCCCAGCAGGAGCTCGATCGTGCCCAGTCGCTGGTCGGACGCGGTTTCATCTCCAAGGCCGACGTCGAGCGCCGGATCGCCACCCGCGATGCCGCGAATGCGCGCGTCCGTGTCGCCCAGGCCCAGCTCGGCGCCGCCCAGGCGCGCATCGGCCGCCTCGACGTCCGTGCCCCGGCCGCCGGCCTCATTCTCGGCCGCAACGTCGAAGCCGGTCAGGTGGTGAGCAGCGGCTCCGGCGCCTTGTTCCGCATGGCCCAGGGCGGCGAGATGGAGTTGCTCGCCCGGCTCAGCCAGGAAGACCTTTCGGGGATCACCCCGGGTATCCCGGCGACGGTGACCCCGGTCGGCTCGAGCCAGAGCTTCCAGGGCCGGGTGTGGCAGGTGTCTCCGATCATCGATCCGCAGACCCGCCAGGGCAATGCCCGGATCGCGGTGCCCTATCATCAGATGCTCCGTCCGGGCGGTTTCGCCAGCGCGATGATCCGAGCGGGCGCGGTCGATGCACCGCTGCTTCCGGAAAGCGCCGTGCAGAGCGACGACAAGGGCAATTTCGTCTACCTCATCGACCAGAACAATGCCGTTGTCCGCCGCGATGTCACCACCGGCGAAGTCTCCGATCAGGGTGTCGCGATCATGTCGGGCCTGAACGGCAACGAGCGTGTCGTGCAGTCGGCCGGCGCCTTCCTCAATCCCGGACAGAAGGTCCAGCCGGTTCGCGCGACCGCGCGTTAAGGAGCGCTACGCATGAACTTCCGCAACATCTCCGCGTGGTCGATCCGCAATCCGGTCTCACCGCTCGTCATCTTCGTCGCGCTGAGCATTGCCGGCCTGGTCAGCTTCCTCCGCATGGAGGTGCAGAATGATCCGGACATCGATTTCCCGGTCGCGATCATCTCGATCTCGCAGCCGGGCGCCGCGCCGACCGAACTCGAGACCCAGGTCGCGCAGCGCGTCGAAGCCGCGGTGCGCTCGATCTCCGGAGTCGACGAGATCACCTCCTATGTCAGCGAGGGCAATTCCACGACGGTCGTCCAGCTCGACATCGGCACGCCGATCGATCGCTCGGTCAACGATATTCGTGACGCTGTCCAGCAGATCCGCAGCGATCTTCCGGAAGGCATCCTCGAGCCGCAGGTGCGCCGCGAGGATACCAGCGGCAACGATCTTGCCAGCTTCGCCGTGGTCTCGACCGCGATGACGCTGGAGGAACTGAGCTGGTACGTCGACAACACCGTGTCGAAGGAATTGCTGTCGGTGCCGGGCATGGCCGGAATCGATCGCCGCGGCGGCGTCTCTCGCGAGATCCGCGTGATCGTCGATTCCGACAAGCTTCAGGCGCTCGGAATCACGGCCAGCCAGGTCAACCAGCAGCTGCGCGCGGTCAACGTCAACGCGGCCGGCGGCCGCGCCGAGATCGCCGGATCCGAGCAATCGGTGCGCGTGCTCGGCAACGCCAAGAACGCCTACGAACTCGGCCAGACCGAAATCGCGATCGGTGGGGGCCGGACCGTGAAGCTGGCCGAGATCGCCCAGGTCAAGGATCTCTACGCCGAACGCCGCGGCTACGCGACCCAGGACGGTCAGCAGGTGCTGAGCTTCGGCATGCAGCGCGCCAAGGGCGAATCCGATGTCAGCGTCTATGACGGTGCCTACGAGAAGCTGAAGGCGCTTGAAAAGCGCAATCCGGACGTCAAGTTCGTCCAGCTGACCAACTGGGTCAAATACACCAAGGAACAGTATAAATCGGCGCGCGATGCGATGCTCGAAGGCGCGCTGCTCGCCGTCGTCGTCGTCTTCATCTTCCTGCGCGATTGGCGGGCAACTGCAATCTCTGCGCTCGCCATTCCGCTGTCGGCGATCCCGACCTTCTGGTTCATGGATCTGATGGGCTTCACGCTCAACAGCATGACCCTGCTTGCGCTCAGCCTCGTCGCCGGCGTGCTCGTCGACGATGCGATCGTCGAGATCGAGAATATCGTCAGACACATGCGCATGGGCAAATCCGCCTATCAGGCTGCGATCGACGCTGCCGACGAGATCGGTCTGGCCGTGCTCGCGACGACGATGTCGATCGTGGCGGTATTCCTGCCGGTCGGCCTGATGCCGGGCGTCGCCGGCCAGTTCTTCAAGAATTTCGGCTTCACCGTCGTCGTCGCGGTGCTGATGAGCCTTGCCGTGGCGCGCATGATCACGCCGATGATCGCCGCCTATTTCCTCAAGTCGAAGGGGCATGCCTCGCACGGCGAAGGCTTCCTGATGGACATCTACATGGCCGTGCTGCGCTGGACGATGCGCCATCGCTGGGTCGCCGTGCTGTCCGGCGTCCTCGCCTTCGCGGCGACGATCGGCACGTTCATGATGCTTCCGCAGACCTTCCAGCCGACCACCGATTCCGATCTCATCACCGCCAATATCGAAATGGCGCCCGGCACCACCTTGCCGCAGACCGGCGCCGTCGCACGCGAGGTGGAAGCGATCCTGCGCAAGCAGCCGGAGGTCGAATCCCTCTACACCCGAGTCAATGTCGGCAGCGGCAGCGTTACCGCAAAGCTCAAGGAAAAGGATCAGCGCGAGCGCGAGAGCACCGAGCTCGAGCGGGAGGTGGCGCCGCAGCTTTCCCAGATCGCCGACGCGCGCGTTTCCTTCCGCTCGCAGTTCGGCGGCGGCCGCGACATCATGCTGACCCTTGGCAGCGACGATCCCGCCAAGCTGCAGGAAGTGGCCAACAAGGTCGTCGAGGAACTGTCGAAGGTGCCTGAGGTGACCGCGCCGCGGGTGCAGGGGGATCTCCAACGTCCGGAGATCACGATCCGGCCGCGCCTCGATCTCGCTGCCAATCTCGGCGTCACCACCGGGGCATTGAGCTCCGCGATCCGCATCGCCACGCTTGGTGACATCGATCAGAACAGCGCCCGCTTCTCGCTCTCCGACCGCCAGATCCCGATCCGGGTGGCGCTCGACCAGGATGCGCGCCAGCGCCTTTCGACCATCCAGAACCTGCCGGTGCCGACCACCACCGGCGGCTCCGTGCCGCTCCGCCTGGTCGCCGAAATCGGCTTCGGCGCCGGCCCGACCCGGATCGAACGGATCAATCAGGTGCGCCGCGTCACCGTCGGTGCCGATCTCGCCCCCGGCAAGGTCACCGGCGACGCGATGAAGAAGATCGACGCGCTGCCCACTCTCGTCAATCTGCCGCTCGGCGTGAACCGGATCGAAACCGGAATGAGCAAGTGGCAGGGCGAAATGATCGCGAACTTCATCATCGCCGTCATCGCCGGCATCCTGCTGGTGCTTGCCGTGCTGGTGCTGCTCTACAAGAGGTTCGTGCCGCCCTTCGTCAACATGGCCTCGCTGCTGGTGGCACCGCTCGGCGGCACACTGGCGCTGATGGCCACCGGGCATCCGATCTCGATGCCGGTCTATATCGGCATGCTGATGCTGATCGGGATCGTCGCCAAGAACTCGATCCTGCTGATCGACTTCGCGCTCGAGGAGATGGACAAGGGCGTCGACAAGACCACGGCGATCATCGACGCGGGCCACAAGCGTGCCCAGCCGATCGTGATGACCACGGTCGCGATGGTTGCCGGCATGGTGCCGACGGCAATTTCGCTGTCGGGCGACAGCGCGTGGCGCGCGCCGATGGGCATCACCGTGATCGGCGGCCTGATCCTGTCGACCGTGCTGACCCTGGTGATCGTGCCGGGCTCCTTCTCGCTCGCGCTCGGCGCCGAGAAGTTCCTCGGACGCTGGGCCCGCAAGCTGGTCACCTATCAGGGCGAGCAGGATCACGGGCCGGCACCGACCACGCATCAGCCTGCCGAGTGAACCATTTGGGGGCAGAGCGATTGGAGGGGTGATGACTCCTCACGGCCGTTCTGCCCCGTTTCGCGTCCCTGCCTTGGCCAATGGCCAGCCGCAGAGCGGACTTCGCGCGATGCGCATGCTCGCCACCTTCATGCTGGTGGCGATGGCGATCCTCTTCATTGCCGCAACCCGCCTCCAGCCGCTGCACCCCGCATGGGGCTTCGTTCGCGCCTTCGCCGAGGCGGCGATGGTCGGCGGCCTCGCCGACTGGTTCGCGGTCACCGCCTTGTTTCGCCACCCGCTAGGCCTGCCGATCCCGCACACCGCGATCATCCCGCGCAACAAGGATCGCATCGGCGAGACGCTTGCCTCCTTCTTGCGCGACAATTTCCTGATCCCCTCGGTGGTCGCGCGGCGGATGCGCAACGTCGACATCGCCGGCGCGATCGGCCGCTTCCTCGCCAACCCTCCGCCCGAGGGCCGGCTGCGCGAAGGCGCCTCCCGGCTGTTCGCCGGCCTGCTCGAGAGCTTGGACGAGGAACGGCTGGGCGGCATGGTCAAGGCTGCCGTGGCCGCGCGGCTGAAGACGCTCGACGTCTCGCCGCTGCTCGGCAAGACCTTGGAAGCGGCGATCAACGAGGAACGGCACGTGCCGATGCTCGATTCGATCGTCACCTGGGCAGGCCGCACGCTCGATGCGAATGAAGACATCATCCGCGCCATGGTTCACCAGAAGGCCGGCTGGATCGTGCGTCTTGCCGGCCTCGACGAGCGGCTCGCCGACGCGATCGTCGACGGGCTCAGGCGCCTGACCATCGACATGGCGGTCGATCCCCAGCACCCGCTTCGGGCCAAGGCGGAGGAGGGGCTCGCCGGCCTTGCCTGGGACATGCAGTGGGACGCGGAGACCCAGGAGAAGGTCGAAGCCTGGAAGGCCGAGATCCTCGCCAACAAGGCGGTGACGGAATGGGTCGGCGGCCTGTGGGAGAATAGCCGGGCGGCTCTGCTCAAGGCGGCACGTGATCCCGATGCGGTGCTCGCCGGCAAGTTCGGCGAAGCGCTTCGGCAGCTCGGCGAGTCTGTTCAGCAGGATCCGCGGCTGAAGGGCGCGATCAACAGCTTCGCCCGGCGCGCCGTCGTCGGCGTCGTCGCCACCTACGGCAGCGGCATCGTTACCCTGGTCTCGGACACCGTCCGCGGCTGGGATGCCCGCACGATCACCGGACGCCTGGAAAATGCGGTCGGCCGCGACCTCCAATATATCCGCATCAACGGCACCCTCGTCGGCGGCCTCGTCGGCCTGCTGATCCACACGATCGAAGTGCTGGCCTGACCTCAAGATCCTCCCCGGACCGGGGAGGGGGACCGCCTGAAAGGTGGTGGAGGGTGTCCCGAGACGTCAGACCATCAAGCCCACGACGGGCCTCTAGAACCCTTCCTCCATCCGCCGGTTGGTCCCCCTTCTCCCCAGCGAGGAGGACCTCCTGAAGCTCTAACCGTCATGGGAGGGATCGAGGTAGCCACGTTTGGAGCATGCTGTGATTGCGTGGAGAAGGGCACTGCCGCCCCTTCACCTGAAGAGAAGGAGCTGTCCCCCTTACCCGTCGCTGGCGCGCTCGATGTCTGCGCCCACGGCTTGGAGCTTCTCCTCGAGCCGCTCGTAGCCGCGGTCGAGATGGTAGACGCGGTTGACCTGGGTTTCGCCGCTGGCGGCAAGGCCGGCGAGCACCAAGCTCATCGAGGCGCGCAGATCGGTGGCCATGACGGGCGCGCCGTGCAGTGCCTTGACGCCCTTCACCACCGCCGAGCGGCCGCGCACTTCGATGTCGGCGCCCATGCGGTGCAGCTCGGGCACGTGCATGTAGCGATTCTCGAAGATCGTCTCGGTGAGCAGACTGGTGCCATCCGCCAGGGTCAGCATGGCCATGAACTGCGCCTGCATGTCGGTCGGGAACGCGGGATAGGGTGCGGTCGAGATCGAAAGCGGCTTCAGGCCGCCATCGGCGCGGACGCGAATGCCGTCGTCGAGATCCTCCACGATCAGCCCGGCGTCGGTCAGGCTGGAGAGGATCGAGGGCATCGTTTCCTTGCGGGCGCCGATCAGGTCGAGCGAACCCCCGGTGATCCCGGCCGCACAGGCATAGCTGCCCGCCTCGATGCGATCGGGCATCACCGAATAGGTGGCGCCGTGCAGTCGGTCCTTGCCCTGGATGGTCAACGTGTCGGTACGCAGGCCCTCGATGTCGGCGCCCATCGCGATCAGGCACTTGGCAAGATCGGTGATCTCCGGCTCGCGCGCCGCATTCTCGATCACCGTCGTGCCCTTGGCGAGCACCGCCGCCATCAGCGCATTCTCGGTCGCGCCCACCGAGACGAAGGGGAAGCGGATCGTGCCGCCCTGCAGGCGTCCGCCGGGCGCGGTCGCCTTCACGTAGCCGGACGCGATCTCGATTTCCGCGCCGAGCGCTTCCAGCGCCTTGAGGTGGAGATCCACCGGGCGCATGCCGATCGCGCAGCCGCCGGGCAGCGACACGGTCGCTTCACCGGCGCGGGCGACCAGCGGCCCCAGCACCAGGATCGAGGCGCGCATCTTGCGGACGATGTCGTAGGGCGCGACCGTCGAGGCGATGTTGGAGGCGCGCAGGGTCATGACACGACCGAATTCGTCGGGCCGTGCGCCCTCGATCATCGTCGACACGCCCAGCTGGTTGAGCAGATGGCCGAAGCTGTCGACGTCGGCCAGGCGCGGCAGGTTGCGCAGCGTCAGCGGCTCGTCGGTGAGCAAGGCGCAGGGCAGCAAAGTGAGTGCTGCGTTCTTGGCGCCCGAGATGGGAATGCGGCCGTTGAGGGGCTTCCCGCCCCGGATGATGATGCGATCCATGTCGGGTTCTTAGTGGTTTGGCAGCCCCGTGCAAGAGGCGCGACGAGCCCGTAACGAGGCATGCGCTACGGCCCACCCGTCCGGCCCGACCGTCGCAGAGTCGACAGCGTCCGGCACGCTGGCGCCTCTCCATCGAAGGAAGCCAGGCACCCGTTCGGGCGCGGCGTCAGTGGAACCCTATCAGGCTTTCTCGAGCGTGCACTGGAGCGGGTGCTGGTTCTCGCGGGCATAGTCGATGACCTGCGAGACCTTGGTTTCCGCCACTTCGTAGCTGAACACCCCGCACACGCCCACGCCGCGCTGGTGGACCTGGAGCATGACTCGGGTCGCGTCCTCGATGCCCATCTTGAAGAAGCGCTGCAAGACGAGCACGACGAACTCCATCGGCGTGTAATCGTCGTTCAGCATCAGCACCTTGTAGGGGGAGGGCGTCTTGGTGCGAGTCCGCGTTCGGGTCGCGACCCCAAGGCCCGTCCCTTCGTCGTCGCCCTTGCGTTCGCCCGCGGCGGTGATCGTCAGTTCATTCGATGACATAAGCATGCACTAAATATTGCACCGGACGCACCTGGGACAAGAGATTCGCTCCTGCCGCAAGCGATAAACGCACACGTCTCGGCGAATTTCCATCGGATGGGCACCGGTAAGGCCCAAGGCCGCCGCGATGCCTAAGCAAAAAGGCGGCCCGTCCGCTGGACGAGCCGCCTTCTCGATCTCGGTGCGACGCTGCTTAGAGGGCAGCGGCGGTGCGAACGCGCTCGGCGGCAACCGTCGCGCGATTCGTGATCGGCTCGGCGACTTCACCGGCGAGCTTGAGCACGGTCTCGCTCAGCTTCGAGCTCTCGGCGACGAGCGCGTCGAACTGGGTGCGGGCGAACTCGCTCTGCAGGCGGAAGAAGTCGGCCGGCGTCTTCACTTCGGCGAGGCTCTTCAGGGTCGCGGAGGCGTCCTCGAAGCTCTTGCGGCCGAATTCGGCAACTTCCTGGCCGAGCGTCTCGAAGCCGCGCGCGGCAACCTTGGACGAAGCGACGACCGCCTCGACGTTGCCGCGACCGAGCTCGGTCAGCTCTTCGGCGATACGGGTGTTGCGCTCGATGACGGTCTTGGCGCGCTCATTGGCATCGCCGAAAACGGCCTGGAAACGCTCTGCAACATTGGTGTCGTTGAACATGATCCTCATCCCTTCATTCAGATTCAAGGTCTTGGGTGAAATGGCTGTCGGCGCCGGCAGGGCTTTGACCGTGGGCTGCGCCGGCGCAGGCTTGCGCGCGACGGAGGCCTTCGGTGCCGCCTTGGACAGGACCTTGCTCACCTTCTTCACCGGCTTGGCTGCGATCGGCGCGGACCTTGGCGCCGGAGCAGCGGTCTTCGCCGGAGCGGCTGCCGCGGCCTTGCGGACGCGAAGTGCCGGAACAGACTTCGTCGCCTTGGCGATCGGAGCCGCCGGCGCTGCGGTGGGCGCAGGCGCGGAGGTCTGATCATCGGCCTTCACCGCGGTGGCCGAAGCCTCCGCAGCCGAAGTCGCGTCAATGGAAGGAGCTTCAGTCGTGCTGGTTTCGTCAGCCATTTCAATCACCTAACCTTTGCTGCATCGCAACATAGGTGATTCGCCGGTTCAAATCAAGCAGTTTGTGCGGTGCAGCAAAGCAACTTTATTTAATCGGCGCAAGGGCTTGTCGTGGGACTCAGCGGCCTCGCACGTAACTCCCCGGGGCGTCCTCGATCGCCTTGAGCTTGCCCTTGCCCGGCGTGCGCGCACCTTTCGCAGCCACCCGCTTGTCGGAGCGGGCGCCGATCCAGGCGATCCAGTCCGGCCACCAGCTGCCCTTGGTCTCAGTGGCACCGGCGACGAACTCCTCGAGCGTGGAGACCTTCGCGTCGTTGGTCCAATATTGGTATTTCTGCGCCTCCGGGGGATTGACCACGCCGGCAATATGCCCGGATCCCGCAAGCACGAAGCGCAGCGGTCCCTTGAAGTGATGGGTGATCTTCCAAACGCTGTGCGCCGGCGCGATGTGGTCCTCGCGTCCGGCCTGGACATAGGTCGGAGTCTCAACCTTGCCGAGATCGATCGGCTCTCCGTCGACGACAATGCCGCCGGTCACCAACTTGTTGTCCCGGTAGAAATCCCGAAGATAGGAATGGTGCCACTTCGCGGGGAGGTTGGTCGTGTCGCCGTTCCAGTGGAGCAGGTCGAACGGGGGATAATCCTCACCGAGCAGATAATTGCTGGTAACGTAGTTCCAGATCAGATCGCGCCCGCGCAGCATGTTGAACGTCGCCGCCATGTAGCGACCGTCCAGATAGCCTTTCTCCGCGGACATCTGCTCGATCATGTCCAGGGTCTCGTCGGCGATGAACAGCTTCAGATCCCCGGCTTCAGAGAAGTCGATCTGGGCGGTGAAGAAGGTGGCACTGGCGACCTTCTGCGCCTCGCCGCGCGCGGCAAGCAGGGCAAGGGTGCAGGCGAGCGTCGTGCCGGCCACGCAATAGCCGATGGCGTGGACGCTCTCGACGCCGAGCAGGTCGCGGATCGTGTCGATCGCGTCGATCTGGCCGCGCAGCACATAATCGTCGAGGACGGTCTCGGCGAGCGTCTCGTCCGCCGATTTCCAAGAGACCACGAAGACGGTCAGGCCTTGCTCCACCGCCCAGCGGATGAAGCTCTTCTTCGGGTTGAGGTCGAGAATATAATAGCGGTTGATCCAGGGTGGGAAGATCACCAGCGGCGTCTCGAAGACGCTCTCCGTCGTCGGGGAAAACTGGACGAGCTCGTAGAGCGGCGTGCGTTTGACCACCTTGCCGGGCGTCATTGCGATATTGCGTCCGACCTCGAACGCCGTCGGATCGGTGTGGGTGAGCTGGCCCTTCGAAAGATCGCGGAGCATGTGCTCCAGCCCCCTGAGCAGACTCTCGCCCTTGGTCTCCATCGCCCGTTCGAGCACCAGCGGATTGGTCAGCGCGAAGTTGGACGGCGCCATCGCGTCGACGAAGCTCTTGGTCAGGAAACGCGCCTTCTCGCGCTGCTTGGGGTCGAGCCCTTCGATCGCGTCGACCGATCCGAGCAAGCGTTCGGAGACGAGCAGATAGCTCTGCCGGATCATGTCGAAGATGGGATTGTCCTGCCATTGCGGCGCATTGAAACGCTTGTCGCGATCGGCTTTCTCAGCGAGCTCGCTCTTGCCGCCGTCGAAGCCGAGCGCCCGCTGCCACAACGACAACCCATCCGTCCACAGCGTCACCTGCTGCTCCGCCAGCTTCGCCGGATCGGGGAACATGTTCATCCACGGCATCGCTTGGGCAAGCGCCTGCGGCTCGGGCGGCTTCACCTCGCGCATCTGCTGGGCGAGGAACTCCATCATCAGCTGCTGGGCGCGGCCCATCACCCAGGTCCATTGCTGCATTTCCTCCAACGTCGGAAGCGATGGGGCAGCGCCAGGCGCGCCAGTCCGGGAAGCATCGTCTTTGTCGGCCATTGCGGTCCTCTCCTGCGCTTCAATACACGCGAGCTCGGCAAAGGTGCCAGCCGCGATGTCGTCGGCCGCACATCGTCGAATTCGCCCTGCCCGGTGGAAGCGGTCAGATCTCAGTCATCCCGCCCGAGCAGGTGTTCGCCGATCTTGTAGAGAAGCTTGCCGGCCTTGAGGAAATCGACATAGGCGCCGCATCGGCGGCTCTCGGCACAGCTCTGGTCGCCGGCGCCCATCGCAGCAAATCCGGACGGTGCTTCGCCGGGAAGCAGGCTCGTACGGGCCCCGGGAACGCGCTGGTCGGCGAGCGCCTCGCGCTCTCGATCCGCGCCGCGGCGCCCGCAGACGACGATTTCTTCACCGTCGCCGCTTCGGCAGTCGATACCTGTGCCTTGAACAAGGAGGCGGCGTTGCCTCTCGATCGCCTGCTCCGCGGTAATTTCTGCCAGTTCGCCGGGCAGCGGCGCCGACCAGGCGGGCACCGATGCGAAGGCGAACAGGACGAGCGCCATTCTCGACTTTGTCATGTGCCTCGCCTATCGCGATCCCGGGGGCCTGAAAGAGGATGACAGATTATATGGTGACTGCAAGCCACGTTCTCGACCGGGTTCTGGTGCTCGAAATGGTCCGCGTGACCGAGGCCGCGGCGGTGGCCGCATCCAAGCTGGTCGGACGCGGCGACGAGAAAGCGGCGGACCATGCGGCGGTCGAAGCCATGCGCGAGGCGCTGAACCAGCTCGAATTCGACGGCACCGTCGTGATCGGCGAGGGTGAGCGCGACGAGGCCCCGATGCTGTTCATCGGCGAGAAGGTCGGTGCCGCGCAGGGCAGCGGTCCGAAGATCGACATTGCGCTCGATCCGCTGGAGGGCACCACGATCACAGCCAAGGCCGGCCCCAATGCCCTCGCAGTCCTCGCCATCGCCGAGGAGGGCTGCCTGCTCAACGCGCCGGACGTCTACATGGAGAAGCTCGCCGTCGGACCGGGCTACCCCGAGGGCGTCATCGATCTCGACAGGTCGCCGACGGAGAATGTCCGCGCGATCGCGGCGGCCAAGGGCGTCGATCCAGCCGACATCATCGTCTGCGTTCTCGATCGCCCTCGCCACACGGCCTTGATCTCCGAATTGCGCGCGCTCGGCTGCGGCATCCAGCTGATCCCCGACGGCGACGTCGCCGGCGTGATCGCGGTCAGCAATCCCGAGACGACGATCGATATCTATATGGGCCAGGGCGGCGCACCCGAGGGCGTGCTCGCGGCCGCGGCGCTGCGCTGCGTCGGCGGACAGTTCAAGGGCCGCCTCGTCTTCCGCAACGATGCCGAGCGCGCGCGTGCCGCCCGCTGGGGCGTCGAGGAACTGGACCGGATCTACGATCTCCACGATCTCGCCCGCGGCGACGTGATCTTTGCGGCGACCGGAGTCACCGATGGTTCGCTGCTCGCCGGCGTGAAGCGCGGCCGCGACGCGATCACCACCGAGAGCGTGGTGATGCGCGCCTCGACCGGCACCGTGCGTTGGGTGAAGGGCGAGCACCGCCACGAGCCGGGCGGCCAGGACGCCTGATTCCGGCCCCGGTCGGCTCCGGCGCCTGAAGCTCAGGCCGCCGGCAGATCCTCCACTTCGAGCAGCAGCCGGTCGAGCCCGTCGGCGGTCCCGCGAATCCGTTCCTCGATGTCGTCATGGCCATCGAGATAGGCGAGCTGTTCGGTCAGCCTCAGCAGGGTTCGCTGCCGTCGTCGTGGAATTCGGTGGTGACCAACGAGGCGGACAGCGAGCGGCCTCCCGCTTCCATCGCATAGGCGAAGATGATCCGGGCATCGGGGACGATCTCGAGGAACACCTTCTCGATCTGCTGAACTGCACCGCCCGGCAGGATGGCACGGTGGATCTCGCGCCCGCCGGGACGAAAATCCATGCTGTAATCGGTCGTGCCGCCATCCGCATGGCAATCGGACCAGCGCTTCTTGGCGACCGGATCGGACCAGGCGCGGAACACGCGGGCGCGCGATGCGGTGAACCGCCGCTCGAGGACGAAGCTGCCATGGGTTGCCGAGCGCTCGATCATTGCTCTTCTCCGTCGAGATAATCGGCGAGCCGATCGAACTCGCGCGTCCAGTGGGCCTTGCGGGCCGAGATCCACGCCTCGAGCGCGGCGAAGGCATCGGGCGTGATGCGGTATGTGCGGACCCGGCCGGACTTGTCCGATCGGACGATCCCGCCGGCCTCCAGCACCGCGAGGTGCTTGAGCGCGGACGGAAGGGCAATGCCGAGCGGGCGGGCAAGATCGGAGACCGAGGCCGGGCCGCGGCTCAATTGATCGATCATCGCGCGGCGGCTGCCGTCGGCAAGCGCGACGAACATCCGGTCGAGCGGGGCCTCGTGCCCAGCTTCAGGCATCGTCGGCGAGGAAGCGCGCCGGGATCGAACCGGACAGGGGGAAATATTGGAACCAGGGTTGCGCCTCGCCGATCACGCGCCGCACCGACGGGCGGGCCATCAACCGCTCGAAATAGCCGGACAATGCCGCATGCCCGGCGGGAAGGGGCTGGACGATGGCGGCGTAGAACAAGGCCGGTGCCGCCGCACAGTCGGCAATGGTGAAGTCCGCTCCCGCGATCCACGGGCCGCTGCCGAGCCGCTGCTCGATCAGAGCGTAGGCGGACGTGAGATCCGCGCGGGCCTCCTCCTGGGTGCGCAGGTGGCGCTCCGCCTCCGGACGAAGCAGCTCTGCGATGAAGCGCTGCATCGGAGTCATGACGTAGAGATCGAACAGACGATCCCATAGGCGCGCATGCAGGCGCAGATCGTCGTCTTCGGGCAGCAGCGGACCGGTGCCGGAATAGCGCGTGTGAAGATGCTCGATGATGATCGAGGTCTCGGGATAGACGGTGCCGTCATCCTCCAGCAGCGGGATCTTCGCCGTCGGCCACAAGGCTTCGAATGCCTGTCGCGCGTCGGGATCGCCGAGATTGACCATCCGGGCCTCGAACGGCGTGCCTTGCTCGTACAAGGCGATCAGCACCTTCCAGCAGCAGGAGGAGAGCGGGTGCGAGTAGAGCGTCAGCGCCATCGGATATCCTTAGTTTCCGTGGTGACTAAGTGTCCGATCGCGCGCGGCGAGGCAAGCAAAACTTTCCAGATCAGCTAAGTGTTGCGTTTACGCCTGTTTCTCCCGAGAGACGCTATGCCCTAGGGCGGCGCTGGTCAGCCGTCGGAAAAGCCTTGCGCGGTCAGCCGCATTGCGCGGAAATCACGGTTCATCGCCCGTTGGTAATGCGCGGCCACGCGGGCGACGAATTGCGTGCCATTGCCCTCGCGCTTGGCATTTTCAGCACTGCCGCCGAGCAGCGCCGCGATGATCTTGAGCTCCTCGGCGAACCTCGCGCGGGTGGTTGGATCGCGTAGAGCCGCGTTGCCGGCCATCTGCCCAGCGACCTGCCGGCGCACCGCGCGCAAGGCGGTTGGATCGGCATCGGTCCCGCGAACGATCTCCCAGCCCACGATCAGATAGACCGTCAGCACATCGGCTGCGTCGTCGGCTGCAAGACCATTGGCGCGCATCGTGTTCGCGAACGACTGGTGGAAGGCCGCGCTGCTGAGCTCCGTCTCGACGGCCCTGGCGGCTTCGGGACCCATGCTCCTCACCCTGTCGACGAACTCGGATATCACCTGCTTGCGCAGCGCGGGACTCGCCTCGAACGGAAAGCGCGCATCCGACAGGGTTTCGGACGGAATCCCGGCAGCGCGTCGTCCCGTCGATTGCGAGCGCCGGTCGGTGCTCGAGCGCGCCGTCCCGCGCAATGCATTCCGGTTGATCACGGAACTCGTCAGCGCCCGGCTCTGCACGCTCATGTCCATCGGCGACGTGCCTGGAATGAACTGAGCCTCGGCCGCCGGCGCCAGGACAAGCACGGTCAGGGCGATAAACACCATCGGGCTTCGGATCGTCATCACGTCACTCCTGCAAGCAGGTACGATGAACGGGTCGGTGATCCGAATAGAACTACAGTCCGGCCACCGCTGCAAGCGGGCACTGCGGGACGTGTCCGTCGTGGATCACATCGCATCCACGACTTCGTGGACGGCGTAAGGGGTGGCTCTTCCTTTCGTCTTCCCCGCACGACGGTCCCACCAGCAGGTCGTCGCCGGGTGAATACAGATCCGCTACGTCACAATCATGCGCCCCAAAGAAGGTCGGCCCGGCGGTGGAGAGCCGCCGGGCCGATCGAAAGGCCTCCCTGCCGAGAGCGCGCGTACGGACGCGTCAGCCTCGCTGGGCGCGCTTCGCCGCGATGCGAAGGCGGAGAGCGTTCAGCTTGATGAAGCCGGCGGCGTCGCGCTGGTCGTAGCTGCCCGAGCCTTCCTCGAACGTCACCAGATCCTGGTCGTAGAGGGCAAGCGGGCTCTCGCGGCCGATCACCGTGGTGTTGCCCTTGTAGAGCTTCACCCGCACCTTGCCGCTGACATGCTCCTGGCTCTTGTCGATCAGCGCCTGCAGCATCTCGCGCTCGGGCGAGAACCAGAAGCCGTTGTAGATCAGGCTTGCGTAGCGCGGCATGATCTCGTCCTTGAGATGCATCGCCCCGCGATCGAGCGTGATCGATTCGATGCCGCGATGGGCAGCGAGCAGGATGGTGCCCCCGGGGGTCTCGTAGACGCCGCGCGACTTCATGCCGACGAAGCGGTTCTCGACCAGGTCGAGGCGGCCGATGCCGTTGTCGTGTCCGAGCTGGTTCAAGCGGGTGAGCAGGGCCGCCGGCGACAGGATCTCGCCGTCGATCGATACAGGATCGCCGGCTTCGAAGCCGATTTCGATGATCGTCGCCTTGTCAGGCGCATCCTCGGGCGCGATCGTGCGCTGGTGGACATATTCCGGCGCCTCGACCGCCGGATCCTCGAGCACCTTGCCCTCGGACGAGGAGTGGAGAAGGTTGGCGTCGATCGAGAATGGGCTTTCGCCGCGCTTGTCCTTGGAAATCGGGATCTGGTGATCCTCGGCGAAGCGGATCAGGGCTTCGCGGCTGCCGAACTCCCATTCGCGCCACGGCGCGATCACCCGGATGTCCGGCTCAAGCGCATAATAGCCCAGTTCGAAGCGGACCTGGTCGTTGCCCTTGCCGGTGGCGCCGTGACAGACCGCGTCGGCGCCGACCCGGCGCGCAATCTCGATCTGCTTCTTGGCGATCAGCGGCCGGGCGATCGAGGTGCCGAGCAGATACAGGCCCTCATAGACCGTGTTGGCGCGGAACATCGGGAACACGTAGTCGCGCACGAACTCCTCGCGCACGTCTTCGATGAAGATGTTCTCGGGTTTGATGCCGAGCAGTTCGGCCTTGCGCCGCGCCGGCTCGACTTCCTCGCCTTGGCCGAGATCGGCGGTGAAGGTGACCACCTCCGCGCGATATTCGGTTTGCAGCCACTTGAGGATGATCGAAGTGTCGAGGCCGCCGGAATAAGCGAGGACGACTTTCTTAGGCGGTGCAAGGGTCATGACATGTCCTGTCTTCTCTGTCCGCCTCGTGACGGGCGGGTTGGTTGGTGCGTTCGTGGCGGCTTTGGTCCGCCGGTTGTCAGCTGCGCTGTGCCTCGCCAAGTGCACGGAAGCGCTTTTCCATCTCGGCAGGATCACTGCCGTCGCGCAGCGCGACGAAGAGTGTATCGTCGCCGCAGATCGTCCCCGCCACCTCCGGCAGCTTCGCCTGATCGAGCGCAAGACCGACCAGGTGCGCCGATCCCGGCGGGGTCTTGAGGACGAGGAGGTTGCCGGCCCTCTCGACCGACTGCACCCACTCCGAGACGATCTTGCGCAGGCGCGAGGCTGCCCAGTCGCTGTCCGAAAGCTGATCGGGCAGCGCATAGGTCATGACGCCGCCGCGCTTCACCTTGACGGCGCCCATGCGATCGAGATCGCGGGAGACGGTCGCCTGGGTCACGGCGAAGCCGTGTTCACGCAGCCGCCCGGTCACGTCCTCCTGGCTGGCGAGCGGCTCGGCCCGGATCAGTTCGGCGATGGCCTTCTGGCGCTTGGCGCGTGCGTCGGTCATCGCGATCCCGTTCAGCCCTCGAGCATCCATGCGAGCGCGCCGCGTGCGGTGTGCATGCGGTTCTCGGCCTGGCGCCACACGGCGCTCTTCCCGCACTCCATCACCGCGTCGGTGACTTCCTCGCCGCGGCGCGCCGGCAGGCAATGAAGGAACCAGGCTTCGGGGCAGCGGCCGATCAGCGCCTCGTCGACCTGATAGGGTGCGAAGGCCTTGAGCCGGGTCTCGGTCTCGTCGTCCTGACCCATCGACACCCAGACGTCGGTGTAGACGATCTCAGCACCCTCCACCGCTTCGGCCGGATCGACCACCTGACGGACATTGTCGAGCGTGTCGGGCAGGCCATAGCCTTCGGGCGATGCGACGACGAGTTCGGCTCCGACCAGCGAGGCGGCCTCGGCGAGCGAGCGGCAGACATTGTTGTCGCCGTCGCCGACATAAGCGAGCTTCGCGCCTTCGAGCTTGCCGGTCAGCTGCCTGACGGTGAGCAGATCGGCCAGGGCCTGGAGCGGGTGCGACTTGTCCGAGAGCATGTTGAGCACGGGCCGCTCGGTCGCCGCCGCCATGCGCAGCAGATCCTCATGGTCCATCACCCGCGCGGCGATGATCTGGTGATAGCAGGCAAGCGTGCGGGCGACATCCTCGGCGCTTTCGCGCGTGCCGAGCCCGACTTCGTCCTTTTGGATGTAGACCGGGTGGCCGCCAAGCTGGACGACCGCCATCTCCATCGAATTGCGGGTGCGGGCGCTCGGCTTCTGGAAGACGAGTGCGACGCCCTTGCCGGCGAGCGGCGTGCCGAGATCGGTGCGTTCGGCCAGGGCGAGCACCTCGAGCAGCCCGTCGCGGCCGAGCTCGGCAATGGTCAGAAGGTCCCTCACCAGCTTTTCTCCCGGCTGACCATCGTACCGATGCCTTCGTCGGTGAGCAGTTCGACGAGCAGGGCGTGGGGTTCACGGCCGTCGATGATGTGGGCGGTGCCGACTCCGGCATCGACCGCGTCGGCGCAGGCCTGCAGTTTCGGGATCATGCCGCGGCTGACGCTGCTGTGGCCCATGCGCTCGCGCAGTTCGGCCGAGGTCAGTCGCGGGACCAGCGAGCTTTCGTCGTTGACGTCCTCGAGCAGCCCGGGGGCGGCGGTGAGATAAACGATCTTCTCCGCTGCCATCGCAACCGCGATGGCGCGTGCCGCCTCGTCCGCGTTGATATTGTAGGGCTGGCCGTTGACGTCGGCCCCGATCGTCGAGACGACCGGAACCAAGCCCTCGTCGAGCAGGCGGTGAAGCACCGAGGCGCGCACCAGATCGACGTCGCCGACGAAGCCGAGCGAGGATTCGCGGGCGACGACTTGGAGCAGGCCGCCATCCTCGCCCGAGACTCCGACCGCGACCGGATCGTCGAGCGACTCGCGGTTGATCGTGCCGACCAGGTCGCGATTGATCTTCCCGACCAGGACCATGCGGACGATCTCCAGCGTCTCCTCGTCGGTGACGCGGAGCCCGTCGCGGAATTCCGGCTCCTTCCCGACGCGGCGCATCATCGCGTCGACCTGCGGGCCGCCGCCATGGACGAGCACGCAGCGCACGCCGACGCTGCGCAGCAGCAGCACGTCCTGCGCGAGGGCGCGATCGAGTTCGGCATCGATCGCGGCGCCGCCAAGCTTCACCACGACGGATTTGCCGTAGTAACGCTGGATGTAGGGCAGCGCCTGAACGAGGACGCTGGCAGTGTGATTGGCCGTGGTCATGAGGTCTTGCTGTTCTCTTTGATGTAGCCGGGGCCGAGATCGATACCGATCACTTGGGCTTCGCCGCTGCCGAGGCCGAGCGCGACCTCGATCTCGATCCGCTCGTTCTTCATGTGCGCGGCGACCGCGTCGGCATCATGCTCGAAATTGGTGCCGGCGCGCGACACGACGATGCCGCCATAAGCAACCGAGGTCTTCTCCGCCTCGAAATCGACGCCGGCCGAACCGGCGGCGCCGAGCAGCCGGCCCCAATAGGGATCGCTGCCATACCAGCTGCATTTGACGAGATTGTTCTCGGCGATGTTCTTGGCCGCGATCCGCGCCTGCTCGTCGGACATCGCACCGGTCACGCGGAGTGCGACCATCTTGGTCATGCCCTCCGCATCCTTGGCCATCTGGTAGGTCAGATCCTCGCAGACCTTGTGCACCGCGTCGGCGAACTCGGCCATGTCGGGCTTGCCGCGGCGGCCGCTGGCAAGGACGATCACGGTGTCGTTGGTCGACGTCGCGCCGTCGACGTTCAAGGTGTTGAAGGTGCGGTCGACCGCGCTTTTCAGGATCGTCTTGAGCTCGGCCGGGTCGACATCGGCGTCGGTGGTCAGGAATGCCAGCATCGTCGCCATGTTCGGCGCGATCATGCCGCAGCCCTTGGCCATGCCGCCGAGCGTGAAGGTCGATCCGCGGACGACCGATTCCTTCGGGCAATGATCGGTGGTGAGAATGCCCTTGGCGGCATCCTCGGCGCCGTCCTTCGACAGCTTCTTGGCGAGCTTCGGCGTGCCGGCCAGGATCTTGTCCATCGGCAGCGGGTTGCCGATGATTCCGGTCGAACAGACCAGCACGTCCGAGGCATCGACGCCGAGCGCTTCGGCCGTGGCCGCGCACATCGCCTCGGCATCGGCGAGCCCCGCCGGGCCGGTGCCGGCATTGGCATTGCCCGAATTGACGATGATCGCGGCGGCGCGGCCGCCATTGGCCTCGAGCCGGCCGCGGCTGGCGGCCACCGGCGGTGCGAAGAACTTGTTCAGGGTGAAAACCGCGGCGGCGACCACCGGCTTGCGATCGTCGGTCGCAACCAGTGCCATGTCGTAGCGCCGGCGCTTGATCCCGGCATGGCAGCCGGAGGCGACGAACCCTTCTGCGGCGGTGACGCTCACGGGCAGACCCCCACCCTGGACAGCCCGGCCACTTCGTCAAGGCCGAGCATCAGATTGGCGCACTGGATCATCTGTCCGGCGGCTCCTTTCACGAGATTGTCGAGCGCTGCGATCGCAAGCACCCGGCCGGTGCGCGCGTCGTAGCGTGCGGTGAGGTGGACGGCGTTCGAACCGAACGTCCATTTGGTGGACGGCGGCCGTTCAGACACATGGATGAAGGGCTCGTCCGCATAGGCCGCCTTCAACGTCGCGAGCGGATCGCAGGGTCCCCTGGCGACGGCATAGCAGGTGGCGAGGATGCCCCTGTTCATCGGCGCGAGGTGCGGCGTGAACAGCAGCCGGCCGCCGAGCGCCATTTCCATTTCCGCGGTGTGGCGGTGGGTGAGCAGGCCGTAGGCGGTGAAATTCTCGTCGACACTGTTGAAGTGAGTCTCGTCCTTCAGCCCCTTGCCGGCGCCGCTCACGCCCGACGCGGCGTCGACCACGATCGTGTCGGGATCGACGAGATCGATCAGCGGCCGCAAGGCGAGGATCGCCGATGTCGGGTAGCAGCCGGCGGCGGCCACCGTCTTCGACGCGGCGATCGCTTCGCGGTGCAGTTCGGGAATGCCGTAGACGAAGCGCGAAAGCAGCTCCGGCGCGGCATGCTCTTCCTTGTACCAGGTGCGATAGTCTTCCGCGCTCGACAGCCGGAAGTCGGCGCCGAGATCGACGAACGGGATGTCGCGCGCGATCACGTCGGGGGCGATGCGCTGCGAATGACCGTGCGGCAGAGCGGCAAACACCAGATCGATACCGTCGAGCAGGTCCGGTGCATAGCGCTCGATCACCAGATCGGGATAAGCGAGCGCGAGCTGGGGATGGACCGCATCGAGGCGAAGCCCTGCCTGGCTGTCGCCGAACAGGCGCACGGGGTCGAGCTCCGGATGGGAGGCGCAAAGGCGGAGCAACTCCGCACCGACGAAGCCCGAGGCTCCAAGGATGGCTGTACGAATCATGGGGGTGGCGATATGCAACTTCGTGCATAGTTATGCAAGCGTCGGAATAGGCGAATTCAGCCGCCGAAGAAGACGTGCTCGACGAGAACCTTGGTCCCGATAAGGAGCAGCGCCAGGCCGCCGATGATCTCGGCCTTCTTGCCGAGCTTTTGGCCGCCGGCCGCGCCGAGGAACACGCCGGCCGCGCACAGGCCGAGGGTGACCCCGCCGATCACCGCGCAAGCGAGCACGACATGAGTCCCGAGCGAGGGCAATGTGATGCCGGCTGCCGCGGCATCGATGCTGGTCGCCACCGCAGCGCCGAGCAGGGTCCATCCGGAGAGCGTCCTGCAATCGGATTCGCTCTCGCTCAACCCTTCCTTCAACGTCTTGAGCCCGAGCGCGCCGAGTAGCCCGAACACCAGCCAATGATCGACATTGCGGATTGCCGAGGCAAAGGCGATCCCGGTCGCCCAGCCGATCAGCGGCATCAAGGCCTGGGCCGCACCGAAGGCCGCGCCGATCCGGACGGCGCCGCGAAAGCCGGGCCGCGCCACGGCGCCCTGGCACAGGGCGACCGCGAACGCATCGGCGGCCAGCGCGCCGGCGAGCGCCAACAGCATCAACCATGTCGTAAACGTCACGCCGAACCCCACCGCCCGAAATCGCTCGCCGCCTTACCTGGGTCGGATGAACATTTCCATCCTCGGCAGAGCGTCACTGCGGACAGGAAGTGCCGGCGCCGTCAGGCGCGTCCGGTGCCGTTCGCCTTCCAGCCGCGCGTTACAAGCACGTAATCGCCTTTCCTTGCCCGCGCGAACAGTTCGGACGCGAATTCGTCGGGAATGCCGATGCAGCCGTGCGTGGCGTAATCGGCACTGACGACGCTGCCATGGATCGAGATACCGTCCCAGGTCAGCCGGAGCATAAACGGCATCGGCGCGCCGTAGATGTTGGAAACATGGTCGCGATCCTTCTCGAGGATCGGGAAGATTCCGAGCGGCGTCGGCTTGTCGCCCCAGCCGCTGACGATCGCGCTGCGGCCGATCTCGATACCGCCTCGATAGACGTAGAGCCTCTCTGCGGTAAGATCGGCAACCACGGTCAAGCGGCCCTCCGGCACGCCCTCGTCGCTCCACGCATATTCGCCCGGCGCCAGCGGGTGATCGAGCGCCAGGATGGAGCGCACGGTGAAGATCGGTGCATGCGGTTCCGCCGGTCGCACGGGCGGCGGGGCCGGCGCGGCCGTTGCCGGCTCGGCCGTGCGGAGCTGCAATCCCGGCGGCGGTGCCGTGCTCGGGCGAACGGCCGGGGCGGCATGGACCGCGGCGGTGCGGGTCATTTCGCGGTTCTCACCCGGTGCCGGCGCGGGCGCCGCCGCAAGGAAGGTGGTCAGCGATCCGAACAGGATGAGCTTGGGCGACAGACGGCGGGTCAGCGCAGTGAACATGATCTTCCTCTCGTGTCGGATCTCCCATCTGCGCATATCGGTGTCCCGCCAAGCCCCCTTTGCGACGCTGTCGCACTCTGGGACGGTCGGCTCGTCCGGGGTGAATCCGGCGCGATTTCGATAGTAACGCAAAACCGAAAGCAAAGTGGATTCATGCATTGTATACGATCAGGATTATGTCCAGGTTCGATCAGGACTCGAGCAGATCGTCGCACATGCGTGGCAAAAGCAGGTTGCTGAAAGATCGGCCAATAACAGATATCCCGTCCAAGCAGCCGATCTGAAGTCGAGGTCGGTGGCTTCCCGAAACTTTAGCTCCGCTTCGGTTCGATATGCGCGCGGGCACTTGGCGAACGTCATATTATGGGGCACATTCCAACAGGGCGCTGCGCGGGGGCCGAGGCGCGCCGGGACGAACGAGGGGGAGTGACGACGATGTCCAGCGGAAGATTGCGTGTAGCGTGCCTGCTTCTTTCGACGGCATTGCTGGCCGGAACGGTGGCCTGCAAGCCCAACGGCAAGCCGCTTCCGCCGGGACCCGATTACACCGATTCCGGCTGGACCGAGGCGGGCCGAACCAAATGGTATGAGGCGACGCAGGGCTCGCGGCTGATGCCGTTCGAATGGTTCAACGCCCTCGAGCAGGCGGACAGCGAACGGCCGTTCCGCGACGACGCCAATCTGGAGAGCTTTCGCTTCCTGACCCGCAAGGACGCACTTCCGGCGGGCTTCGCGGTCGACAAGCAATCGGACGAAGGCTTCACGTTCAGCAAGCTGCGCTGGTACGAGGGGCAGCCGAAGGACGAGCCGTGGATCGGCCTCAATTGCTCGGCCTGCCACACCGCCCAGCTGAGCTACCAGGGCCAGACCCATGTCGTCGACGGCGGACCGAGCCTGCTCGATTTTCAGAGCTTCATCGAGGCGCTCGACCGCTCGCTGACCGCGACCCGCACCGATCCTGCCAAGTTCGACCGCTTCGCCAAGAAAGTGCTGAAGAGCGATACGCCGGCGAACCGGGTGATGCTGACCCAGGCGCTCGACGCCCTGATCAAATGGCAGGCGACGATCGACCGGATGAACAATGGCGGCGAGGCGCAGGCGCCGATCCGCTACGGCTTCGCCCGCCTCGATGCGTTCGGCCATATCTTCAACAAGGTCGCGTTGCTCGCCGATGCGCCGGGGCAGACCGCCAACCGCTCGGACGCGCCGGTCAGCTATCCCTTCCTGTGGGACATCTACCGGCAGGATCGGCTGCAGTGGAACGGCATCGTCAGCAGCGGCCGGATCGGCCTTGGCGGCGACCGCTACGTCGATTTCGGCGCGATCGGCCGCAATGCCGGCGAGGTGATCGGCGTGTTCGGCGACGTCATCGTCAGGCCGGTGCCGAAGATGGGCGGTTTCCCGTCGAGCCTCAACGTCACCAATCTCGATTGGCTGGAAGTGCAGCTGCGCCACGCCAAGGCGCCGAAATGGCCGGAGAGCTTCAACGACGCGGCGATCACGCCCGCCCAGCGCCAGACGATGGTGGCGAGCGGGCGCGATCTGTTCGACCAGCTCAATTGCGAGGCCTGCCACATCACCCCGCCCGCCGGAGATTCGGTCTACAAGGTGGCGATGACGCCGCTGCAGCCGAGCGGCGCCCAGGCGGTGAACAACACCGATCCATGGATGGCGTGCAACGCCCTGACCTACACCGCCAAGACCGGGCGGCTGCAGGGCCGCAAGGACGGCTATATCAGCGGCACTCCGCTGCCGCCCGAAGCACCGCTCGCGACGATGCTCGCGACCACCGTCAAGGGTGCGCTGCTCGCCAAATGGAAGGAGATAGCCGAGATCGTCGCGACCACGTTCATCGGCGTCCGGCTTCCCCCCGAGATCGAGCTGGCGATCGAGGACGAGGACGAGGCGCGGCTCGAGAAGTGCTTCCGCGCGAACGTTCCGGCGACCGGCAACGCCGTGCCGCCCTTCGCCTACAAGGGACGACCCCTGGACGGCATCTGGGCGACCGCGCCGTTCCTCCACAATGGGTCGGTGCCGAGCCTGTTCGATCTGATGCGGGCGCCGGCGGACCGGCCGAAGACCTTCCAACTCGGCACTCGCGAATATGACGTCGTCAATGTCGGCTACCGCCAGGATGCGGCGGCGCCGGGGAACAGCTTCCGCTTCGACACTTCGCTCCGCGGCAATTCGAACAGCGGCCACGTCTATGGCGTCGACAAGCTCAACGACGATCAGCGCCGCGCGCTGGTCGAATATCTGAAGACGCTCTGAAGGGGGAAAACGGGGTGGGGAAGTATCTGAACATGATCGACGCGGCGCCCGCCGCGGACAAATGGCCGATGGTGCGCGAATTGATGATGCGCGAGCGCCAGCCCTTCTTCGCGGAGATGCAGAGCGAGCGTCCGGTGCTGCAGCTGCCCGACGACATGGTGTTCATCACCCGCTACGTCGATTGCACGCTCGTCCTCAACCGCTGGAACGACTTCGGAGTCGATCTCTACAAGCCCAAGCAGGGCGATTATTTCATGGCGCAGGACGACACCGCCGACCATTGGCGCGACAAGTCGATCATGAAGTCGATCCTCGATTTCGAGGATCTGCCGGCGATGCGCAAATTCGTCGGCGAGCGTGCCGCCTCGCTGCTCCGCGAAGGGCAGGGCGCGATCGACGCGCCGCAATCCTTGACCCGCGCCGTGCCGGTGTCGCTGGTCCAGGAATTTTTCGGGTTCCAGGGCAGCAATCCGAAGAAGCTGATCGACTGGTCCTACTGGAACCAGCAGGACGCCTTCCACAACCAGCCGTTCGACCGCGATGTGACGCCGGATCCCGATCACATCGTCGCCGAGCGCAAGCGCGCCAACATCCATCTCGCTTTCTATATCGGCCGGGTGCTGCTGAAGCGGGTGCTTCAGGTGAAGTTCGGCGGCGATCGCCAGGATTCGGTGTCGCGGCTGGTGCGCCTGTCCTTCTCGAAGGGCGTCAAATTCCCGCTCAAGAAAGTGCTGTTCAATGCCGGCGGTCTGCTGATCGGCGCGGTCGAGACGACGTCGCATGCGGTCAACAATGCGCTTGCCGAATTGCTGAGCCGGCCGGACGTGCTGGAGCGCGCCAAGGCGGCTGCAGCGTCGCCGGATCCCAAGGATTTCGACGGCTTCGTGTTCGAGGCGCTGCGATTCAATCCGGCCTTTCCCTATTTCTTCCGCACCTGTCACACGCCGACCACGCTCGGCGGCGGCACGCCGCATGCCGTCGAGGTGAAGCCGGGCACGACGGTGATCGCCTGCACCCATGCGGCGATGTTCGACGAGGCCGGCTATACCGATCCGCCGGCCTTCGACAGCCGCCGCGGCCTCTACCAGACCTTTACCCTCGGCTATGGCCACCACGAATGCCTCGGCCGCGCGGTCGCCTCGGTGATGGTGCCGGAGATCGTCCGCCAGGTGCTGCTCCTCCCCGACATCCGCCAGGAAGGCCCGATCGTCTATCAGGGCGGCGTTCCCGAACATTATGCGCTGCGGTGGGCGGCCTGAGCTGCGCGCCGGCTGACGTTACCGCAGCCTGAGCCCGATCCACAGGGTGCGGGGCGTCGCGCGTTCGACGATGCCGTCACCGCTGACCGCGGCCTCGACCCTGGCATCGGCGAGATTTTCGGCGCGCGCCTCGAGCGAGAGCCGGCGGGTCAGCGGCCAGGATGCCGAGGCATCCATGGTGAAGGCGCCGCGCAGGCGCTGGGCGTTGAGATCGTCCTCGAACTGGCTGCCGACCCAGCGCGCGGTGACGCTGGCGGAGCGGCCGGTGCCGCCGTCCCAGGCGATCGTCGCCGTCGCGGCGTGGCGGGGGGTCTGCGCCGGCCGCAGGCCGTTCAGCGGCGCGGCCTGTGCGTCGGCGTCGACGTCGGCATCGACCCACGACCAGCCGCCCGACAGCGTCCAGCGGCCGAGGCGGGCGGAGGCGTCGAGCTCCAGCCCTTTCGCTTCGACGGCGTCGAGATTCTGCCGCTGCCGGTATTCGCCGCCCACCGCGACGAAGCCGACGCCGGGGAAGGTGCCCGGACCGCGGCCGAGGGTGACGTTGGCGATCGCATTCTCGAGCCGGTTGGCGAACAGGGTGGCGCCGATCCGCACCTGCGCGGCCGGCCGCCAGTCGGCGCCCGCCTCGATCCCCTTCAGCCGCTCGGGCGCGAGCGCGGCATTGGCGGCGGTGGCGTCGGTTCCGGCCCGGAACGGGCGGTAGAGTTCGTTGAGGGTCGGCAGCCGCCAGCCGAGATAGGCTGCGCTGCGCAACGTGACCCCGCCGCCGGGGCGGAAGGCGATGCCGGCGCGGCCGGTCGGCTCCCAGCCGGAACGGTCGTCGAAGCGTGTGTCGGTGAGCTGCTGGCCGGTGGCGAGCACCCGCTCGTTCAGCACGCCGTCCTCGATCCACCAGCGGTCGATGCGGCCGCCGGCGGTGAGGGTGAAGGCATCGCTCCGCCAGCTCGCCTCGGCGAAGCTGCCGACTGTCCGGGTGCGGCCGCCGGCGACGCGGCCGCGGGTGCCGGCACCGGCGACGAACGAATAGAGCTCGCGGGTCTCGCCGATCGTCTCGCGCCAGTCGCCGCCGAGCCGCAGCGCCACCGGGCCGAGGTCCGGCCGCCATTCGCCCCGCGCCCCGAGGCCGGTGGAGGGCACCGAATATTGCTCGGAGGCCTGGCTGACGGAGGCGCGGTCCGCCGCGACGCTGGCGAAGCTGTTGGTGAAGTCGCGGGTCTGGACGTAGGCGAGCGCGGTCCAGCGGCGGCCGACCAAGCGGAGCGAGGCGTCGGCGCCCTTGGTGAGGATGTCGCTGAAGGCGGTGCCGCGCTCGCGGGCGTCGCGGAAAGCGAGGCCGCTCGCCTGCAGCTCGACTTCGCCGCCGAGCGGCGCGACCGCGCGCACGGCGAGGCTCGCTTGCTCGTAGGGGGAGGGGCGATCGACCGCGCCGCGATCCTCGCGCACGATCGGCACGAAGCCGTCGCCGCGCGCATAGGCGCCGGAGACGGTGACGAACCCGGCGCCGGCGGCGAGGCCGAGCCCGGCATGGGCATCGACGCTGTCGCGGCTGCCATAAGCCACGACAGCGGTCGGGCCGGTGAACGGATCGGCACTGGACAATTCGATCGTGCCGGCGAGCGCGCCCGGGCCGTAGGCGCCGCTGCCGCCGCCGCGGGTCACCCGCGCTTCGCCGAGGCGCTGCGGATCGTAAGCGGGCCAGCTCACCCATCCACCGAACGGATCGGTCTGCGGCACCCCGTCGAGGATCAGCAGCGCGCGGCTGGAGGCGTTGCCGCCGAGCGCGCGCAGGGTCGCGCCCTGGCTGGTGGGGTTGGCGGTGCGCGCGTCGGAGCGGCGGAAGAGCTGGAACCCGGGCACGTCGCGGAGGATGTCTTCGAGCCGGTTCGACGCCGAATTCGCAAGGCGGGTGCGGTCGAGGGTGACGGTGTCGAACACCTCCTCGCCCGCGGCGGGCGCGAGGCCGCGGCCGGTGACGACGATCTCCTGTTCGTCCACCTGGGCCAAGACGGGGGCGGAGGCGAAGAGAAGCGGGAGGAGGAGGTGGGCGCGCATGGCGCGGCCGTTAGGCGGGGTAAGTCGACAAGGGAAACGAAAAAGCCCCCTTCCGCAAGGAAGAGGGCCGATCGTGTGACGGTGCCGATGGGAAGGCCTCCGATCGGGGGTCTTGCCGATTGGAAGCGTCCCCTCTCCCCAACCCCTCTCCCGCAGGGGAGAGGGCCTTCTCGCGGGAGAGGGTCATCGCTCTATCCGGTCAGCGCGCCTCGCGGCGGCCCTGGCCTTGGCCTGCGCCCTGGCTGCGGCCGGCATTGCGGCCGCCGCGTCCACCGCCGGGGCCCCCGCGTCCGGCACCCTGGCCGCCGCGATTGCCGCCCGGGCCGCCGCGTGCCGCACCGGGACCCGCAGAGGCACCTGCCGGCTTGGCGCTGAAGCGCTTGGCCGGGCGCTGGTGACGGCCGGTCTCCTGGTAGCGCTCTTCGCGCTCCTGGGCTGCGGCCGCTTCCGGATGCGCCTTGACCTGGCTGCGGATCTTGTTGGCCTCGTTATTGAAATTCTCCGGCAGCGCCTCGATCGCGATCTTCTGCTTGGTGAGCTTCTCGATGCCCTTCAAGTAAGCGCGCTCGTCCTCGGCACAGAAAGCGATGGCGACGCCCGCCGCGCCGGCCCGCGCGGTGCGGCCGATGCGGTGGACATATTGCTCGGGCACGTTGGGCAGATCGAAGTTGATCACGTGGCTGACGCCCGACACGTCGATGCCGCGGGCGGCGATGTCGGTGGCGATCAGGATCTTGACCTTGCCCGACTTGAACTCGCCGAGCGCACGCTCGCGCTGCGGCTGGCTCTTGTTGCCGTGAATGGCATTGGCCGGGATCGCACTGGCGGCAAGCTGCTTCACGATCCGATCGGCACCATGCTTGGTGCGCGAGAAGATCAGCACGCGGTCCATCGAGCCCTGCGGACCGAAGCCGTAGCGCAGCATCATCGTCAGCAAAGCCGGCTTCTCGGGCTGGTTGACGAAGGTCACGAACTGGTCGACGCGCTCGGCGGTCGAGGCGACCGGAGTCACCGCCACCTGGGCCGGATCGGTCAGGAACTTGTCGGCGAGATCCCGGATCGTCTTCGGCATGGTCGCCGAGAAGAACAAGGTCTGGCGCTTGGTCGGGAGCAGGCGGACGATCTGCTTCAGCGCGTGGATGAAGCCGAGATCGAGCATCTGATCGGCTTCGTCGAGCACCAGGATCTCGACGCTGTCGAGGTTCAAATGGCGCTGTTCGATGAGGTCGATCAGGCGGCCCGGGGTGGCGACGAGCACGTCGACGCCGCGCTGCACGTCCTGGCGGTTCTTGTTGATCGAGGTGCCGCCGAACACGGTCGCGACCGACATGTGCGAGAAGCGGCTATAGCCGCGCGCGCTCTCGGCGATCTGCGAGGCGAGCTCGCGGGTCGGGGCGAGGACGAGCATGCGGCACGAACGCGGCGCCGGGCGCTTCTTGGACTCGGTCAGGCGATCGATCGAGGGAAGCATGAACGCCGCCGTCTTGCCGGTGCCGGTCTGGGCGATGCCGAGCAGATCGCGGCCCTGGAGCAGGATCGGAATCGCCTGCGCCTGGATCGGCGAGGGCTGGGTATATTCCTTCAAAGCGAGCGCCTGAAGGACGGACTGCGACAGCCCGAGCGTTTCGAATGACATGGAGAGAGAGACTTCCAGTATTTGCGGCGTCCCCTCGCGCAGCCGAAACGGCGCGCGGAAACGCGGCGGGTTTCTGCCGACCCGCGTGAAATGGGAGGACGCTAAGAAAATACGAAGCAGAGCCGGGCGACGGGCGCCAGTTCACGCTGCAATAATGCTTCGCTGAACGCCATGTGGTCGATGCGGGCGAAAAAGTCAAGGCGCACCCCGGTTCCCAATGCTGCTCCCGTCGCACCTTGCTCCAGATCAAGCACTTGCCCGCGCGCCGCCCACTATTCAGCGTAGGTCCTTGCGCATACACTCGGAGGCGAAAGGGGGAGCCGTGGGGGACAGCGACGCAGAACCGGTGCCCGGCGCTCGGAGGGCGACGAAAGGCCATTGCGCCGCGGGAAGCGGCGCCGGCGGTGCGCACGAAATCGCCGGTGCGCTGCAGACCTATCGGCTGATCGTCGAGAGCATGACCGAAGGGGTGAGCCTGTCCACGGAGGACGGGATCATCGTCTACACCAACCCTGCCGAAGACCGGATGTTCGGCTATTCCGAGGGCGAATTGATCGGATGCCATGTCTCCACCCAGAATGCCGGTCCGGGGGAGGCCAATGACGATCGCGTCGCGGAGGTGATCGGCACCCTGCGCCGCGAGGGCGTGTGGGTCGGCGAGTGGCACAACCGCCGCAGGGACGGTTCGACCTTCTACACCGCGTCGCGGATCACCGCCGTCATGCTCGACGGCCGCACACACTGGCTTTGCGTCCAGCGCGACATCACCAAGGAACGGGCCGAGCGTGCCGCGCATGCCGGCACGAAGGAGCGGCTCCAGCTTGCCGTTGAAGGCACCGGCGCCGGGATCTATGACATGAACCTCGAGACCGGCATCGGCTATTGGTCCGAGAGCGTGTTCCGGATATTGGGCTTCGTGCCGACGCCGGACGGACGGGCGACGGTGCCGATGTGGCGGGAGCGTATCCACCCCGACGATGCCGACTCCGTGCTGACGGAGCATAAGCGCGCGATCGGCGGAAGCGGCGATTTCCGGCAGGAGTTCCGGATCGTTCGCGCCGACGACGGCAAAACCCGGTGGATCTCCGTGGTCGGTCGGATGGTCCCGGACGCGGTCGGGCTGCGATCGATCGGCACGATCGTCGATACGACCGAGCGCAAGCGGGTCGAAGCGGCGCAGCGTGACAGCGAAGCGCGCCTGCGGGTGGCGATGGAGGCGGGAAAGCTCGGCTCCTGGTGGTTCGACATCGAGAGCGGCACCGGCGGCTGGTCGGAATATTCCGCGCGGATGCTCGGCGTATCGGCGAAGAATCGGGCGGTCACGTTCGGCGAGTGGCGCGGCCTGGTCTATCCGGGCGACCGTGTTGCGGCGGAGGCGGCCTTCGCAGCAGCGATCGCCGGCGAGACCCCGATCTACGACGCCGAATATCGCGTCGTTCATCCCAATGGCGCCGTCCGCCGGCTGCACGCCGTCGGCGCGGTGGAGCGGGGCGCCGACGGCTGCGCGACCTATGTCGTCGGAACGTTCCGCGACGTCACCGACGAGCGCAATGCGAGCGAGGCGCTGGCCGAGAGCGCCGGCCGCCTGGATCTGGCGGTGACGGCGCACGGCATCGGCATCTTCGACTGGTACGTGCAGACGGGAAAGGTGGTCTGGACCGAGCAGGAGGAGACGCTGTTCGGCCTGCGCCCAGGCAGTTTCGGCGGCGACATCGCCGATTGGGCCAAATGCCTGCTGCCCGAGGATGCCGAAGCGATGCAGGCGGCGATGGGAGAGGCGATGGCGGAACGCCGCCCGCGGCTCGATTTCGCATTCCGCATCCGTCGGCCGGATGGCGCGATACGCTGGATCGAGGGCTCCGGCCGTTTTCTCTATGGGGACGACGGCACGCCGCTGCGCATGGTCGGCACCAACATGGACGTGACCGAGCGGCGCCGGGCCGAGGACCATCAGCGGCTGCTGGTCAACGAGCTCAACCACCGCGTCAAGAACACGTTGGCCATCGTCCAGGGCATCGCCCACCAGAGCTTCCGCGGCCCCGCCGTTCCCGCGGAAATCCGGTCGGCCTTCGACGGGCGGCTGGCCGCGCTCTCCGCCGCCCACAACCTGCTCACCCGCGAAAGCTGGGAGGCGGCATCGATCGCGCAGGTCGTCGCCGACGCGGTGGCGCCGCTGCAGAGCGGTCGGGTCGAGACTTCGGGGCCCGATCTGCGGCTGCCCGCCAAGACCGCGGTCGCGCTGGCGCTGGCCCTGCACGAGCTGTGCACCAATGCCGCCAAATATGGCGCGCTCTCGTCGCCGGATGGGACGGTGGCGGTCGAATGGGTCGTGGCGGGCGAGATGCTGCGCTTCAGCTGGCGCGAAAGCGGCGGCCCGCGGGTGGTGACGCCGACCCGCCGCGGCTTCGGCACCCGCATGATCGAGCGCGCGCTCGCCGCCGAATTCGGCGGCACCGCCACCATCGCATTCCCGCCCGAAGGCGTGATCTGCACACTCGAGGCGCGGCTGCCAGCCTGACAGCCGGGCACCAGGCGGAGGCTGTCCGCGCGACGCCTTGCCGGCTCGCCCGGCAACGACATCCTCCGGCTGCGCAGTCGCGACGATCGCGACATCGAGGCCGAGGATCGAGCCACGCTCAGCATTCACGGGGGCACCGACTTGCTTCTGTCGGCCAATGCTGGCGGTCGGCACCGCCCAAGGGACGCTCTGGCCGCGCTGCGCCTCGGCGGCCCGTCGGCGCGACGATCCGGGGTGGGTCCGCCGATCAGACCACACGATCGGGCAAGGTGAGCGTGGCGCGGGTGCCGGGACCGTTGTCGTGGAAGTCGATGCGGCCCTTGAGCTGACGGACGAGGCCGCGGGTCAGCCTGGAGCCGAAGCTGCCGGCTTTCTCGGCTCCGGCGAAGCCCTTGCCGCGATCGCAGACCGAGACTTCCAGCCCGCCGCCTTCCGACTTCTGCTCGGCGCGAAGCTCCAGCGGGCCGATGGCGCCGTCATAGGCGTGCTTGACCGCGTTGGTCAGCAATTCGGTGACAAGCAAAGCCAGGATCACCGCGTCGCCGGTCGCGACCCGCACCGGCGCCACCCGAACGACGAGCTGGCTTTCCCAGGCCGGGCCCCAGCTCTCGACCAGGCTTTCGCCGATTTCCTCGAGGAAGGTGTCGAGATTGATCGTGTCCGCCTCGTCGGCGCGCCACAGCCGGCGGTGCGCCATGGCGACGGCCATCACCCGCTGGCGCGCGAGCTCGAACTGGTGCCGGATCGCTTCGTCGTCGACGTCCGCCGCCTGGATGTGGAGCATCGAGGTGACCAGCTGCAGGCTGTTCTGGACCCGGTGATGCACCTCGCGCATCAGCAGATCCTTCTTGTCGATGATCTCGTCGCGGGCGCTGACCGCGGTTCGCAGCTGGCGGTTGAGATCGGCCAGGTTCTTCTGGCGGGCGAGATCGCACACCGCCTCCCCGAACCGCCGCGCGGCTTCGATCTCCGTGTCGGTCCAGGGAGCGGAGCGGCCGCGAACCGTTTCCCGCCAGAGGTCGAAGGACTTGCGCGGGGTCAGCATCCCCGCCGGGCCTTCCACCGCCTTGTGGGGATTGCCGGCCCAATTCACCGCTTCGACCTGCTCGGCCCGGAACCACATCAGCACAAGGCCGGGCTCGCGGCGGACGACCGAGGCGGCAAGGCCGCTGGCCGCCCCGGCGAACGCCTCCGCCGGTGGATAGGACTCGCGGAGACTGCTGCTTGCGAATACGGGCGCATCCCGCCGCAGCAGCCACTGCACAAGCGCCGAGACCGCCGCTTCGTCGGGCGCCGAGCCGGTAACCGTGATCGTGCCGTCGCTCCACACCGCGGCACCGTCGCATGGCAGCAGCGCCGCGACGTCGGGGATCGATGCGTCGAGCGCCGCCTCGATGCTGTCCATGTCGAGCAGCAAGGGGACGAGCTCCTCCCGCCGCCGGGCATATCGCAGCGCCTGGGCGTGGCTGGCGGCATCAGCGCGGCGGGCGATGTCGGTGGCAAGCAATTCGGCGACCAGGCAGCAGAGCTGGCGCGCCTCGTGCGGGATGGCGCGCGGGGCGTTGGCGTGACAGGCGATCAGGCCCCACAATTTGTCGTCGACGACGATCGACACCGAAGCCGACGCTGCGACGCCCATGTTGCGCAGATATTGGAGATGGATCGGAGAGACGCTGCGCAGGATGCAGTCGCTCATGTCGATCACGCCCGCATCGCCGATCAGCGGCGCCGGCGTGTAGGCGATGTCGGGGATGAGGCGGATGCGGTTGCGGACGTAGAGCGCGCGCGCCTGCTGGGGAATGTCGGTCGCCGGGAAATGCTGGTGCAGCAATGTCTGCGACGGGTCGGAAAGGGCCTCCGCAATCACCCGCCCCGCGCCGTCGCCAAGGAAGCGATAGACCATCACCCGGTCGTAGCCGGTAACCTGCTGCACGGTCGCAGCCGCGGCCTGGCAGGCGGCGATCGGAGTGTGGGCGGCGGCGATCGACCGCGCCGCATCCTGCACCCTCGCGAGCGCCTCGGCGGCGCTGGGCGGGGCGGTATCGATCGGTTCCAGCTCGACGATCAGCGAAGGGCCTTGGTGATGCGTCGTGACGTCGAGGGAGGATCCGTCCTGTGCCTCAAGGATCCCGCGGTGGCCGGTGCCGGCGAGCCGGCGGCGGATGTCGGCGCCGAGAAGCTGCTCGACCGGCAGGCCGAGCGGCGTCCCGGAGCGGCCGAGATGGCGATCGAAATCGCCCGCGCAGCCGACGATCGCGCCGGATTGGTCGAGGACGATCAGCAGGCCGTGCGGCTGGATCGCGCCGGGGATGTGGATCGGCTCGCGATCGCATATGGTGAGATCGGACGCCGGCAGCTCAGCCATGGACGGTCTCCCGTTCGAGGCAGCGTTCGAACAAGGCGAAAGCCGCCTCGGCGCCGGCAATCATCGCTGCCCGCTGCGCCGGAATGCCGCCCTCGCGCTCGATCAACGCGCACAGGGCTCGCCAGCGCGCCCCATCCTCGGGACCGCCGGCGAAGAAGGTGCGGCCCCTCACGTCGGGAAGCAGATAATCGAGCTGCCGCGCGATCACCCGGCCGCCGAGCGTCGACCCCTGCGCGACATAGAGGCAGCCGAGGGCCGCGCCCGGGGCGTCGGGCGGGCACCAGGGCGCCGGGCCGCGCGGGGGCACTGCTCCGAGGTGATGAAGATCGGCCTCGAGGCGGCCGATGCGATCGCCGGACCGCGCCGCCGTGCCCCAGGCGGCGCCGCACCGGCCCTCCAGCGTGATGTGAAAAAGATGCAGGCAGCCGAGCAGGGCGGCATAGGCCGGGCGGCCGAGCCGTCCGGCGGCAATGTCGGCGAACGGCGGGGCGTGGTGCAAGCGCTCGTGCACCTCCTCCGTCGCGGTTCGGAGGGCGGAGCGTGCGGTCGCGGCGGAAGTCATCGGAGCGACTGCTGGCAGCCAAGGGCCTCGCTCGCAACGGGAAATCGTCACGCGGGGGCATGATCTGCACCGATTCTGCACGGGCTGCGCGCCGAAAGCACGCACCCGTCCCAACCCGCCTCGACACGTCTCCGCCAGGACAGGCATCTCATCACAGGGAGGCAATCCATGTATCTCGATGCCGTCGCACCCGCATCCTCGGCGGGCAAGCGGGGCCGGTTCAGTTTCGGGCTGAAGCTGTTCCTTGCCGTCAGCCTGCTCTTCGTTGCGGACCGGCTCTTCTACGGCGTCGGCGCAGGCTCGACGGCCGGGCTCTTCGCCGGGCTGCTGATCGCCGCGGCCGCGCTCGCACGGCCGGCGATCCGGCGCAGCGTCGCGGCCTCGATCGCCGCCGGAGCGGCTCTGCTGTTCGCGGTCGCCCTGTTCGCCGATCCGTCGCTGCTCGCGGCGGCCCTGTTCTGGGCGGCAGTCTCGATGATGGTGCTGCTGCCCCGCATCGGCTTCGACAACGGCCTGCGCTGGGCCGTGCGCGTCGGCTATCAGCTCGTCGCCGCCGCTGCGTTGCCGTTCCGCGATTTCGGCAAGGTCCAGCGCGCGCGCCGCCGCCGGGCCCGATCCAGAACCCACAGCAGGATCGCGCTGTTCGGGCTGCCGTTCATGGGCAGTCTCGTCTTCCTCGCCCTCTTCGCCCGCGCCAATCCGCTGATCGGCGAGGCGCTCAGCGTCGAATGGAGCGAGGCGGCGGCCGGCCTGTCGTTCGCGCGGCTCGGCTTCTGGCTGCTGTCCGCGGTCGCCATCTGGAGCCTGCTGCGGCCGGCGCTGTTGCGGCTCGGCCGGATCGATCTGGTCGAGGAGGATTTCGCGCTGCCGGGCGTCAGTCTGGCGTCCGTGACGCTGTCGCTGATCGCGTTCAACCTCATCTTCGCGCTGCAGAACGCGCTCGACGTCGCCTTTCTGTGGAGCGGCGCACCCTTGCCCGGCGATCTCACGCTTGCCGATTACGCGCATCGCGGCGCCTATCCGCTGATCGCCACCGCCTTGCTCGCCGCCTTGTTCGTGCTGGTCACCCTGCGGCCCGGCACCGAGATGGCGGAGAGCCGGCTCGTTCGCCGGCTGGTGTCGGTGTGGATCGCGCAGAACGTGCTGCTGGTCGCGTCGACGATGCTTCGCACGATCGACTATGTCGAAGCCTATTCGCTGACGATCCTGCGGATCTCGGCCTTGCTGTGGATGGCCTTGGTCGCGATCGGCCTGATGCTGATCTGCTGGCGGCTGTGGGGCCGCAAGAGCGCGCGCTGGCTGATCAACGCCAACCTGCTCGCCGCCGGCCTGCTGCTCTCGGCCTGCGCGTTCGTCGATCTCGGCGCCGTCGCCGCGTCGTGGAACGTGCGCCATGCCCGCGAGGCGGGCGGCAAGGGCGCTGCGCTCGACCTCTGCTATCTCGGTCAGCTCGGCGACTCCGCTCTGCTGCCGGTTATCGAGCTCGAAAGCCGAATCAAGGAGCCGGCCTTCCGCGGAAAGCTGGCGTGGATCCGCAACACCAGGCTGCTTGCGCTCGAGGCGCGGCAGCGGGACTGGCGGACCTGGACAATGCTCGGCGCGCGCCGGCTGGAAGCGGCGCGGACAGCGGCGAGCGCGCACCGCCTGCCGCGCTTCGCCCCGGATGCGCGCGGCTGCGACGCCGCGCCGGCGCCGCTCCCGCCTCCGCCCGTGGTCGCACAGCCGGCTCCGCCGCTTCCCTCCGCGGGAGTGGAGAGGACCGGAACGCCTGCGGGAGTGGAGCCGATCGGCACGCCGACGCCCGCGGAGCGGGACGCACGCACCACTTTGACAGCCCCTGCCGCACGGTGACAGAGATGAATGCGATGACCCACAAGATCCTCGTCGTCGACGACGACGCCCATATCCGCCAGGTCCTGACCTTCGCGCTCGGCAAGGCCGGCATGGAAACGAGCGAGGCCGGCGACGGCGAAGCCGCCCTTGCCGCGATCGCGCGCGAGCGCCCGGACCTCGTCGTCCTCGACATCAACATGCCGCGGATGGACGGCCTCGAAGTGTGCCGGCGGCTGCGGACCAGCGGCGACCTTCCGATCCTGTTCCTCTCCTCCCGGGACGACGAGATCGACCGGGTCGTCGGGCTCGAGCTCGGCGCCGACGATTATGTGGTGAAGCCCTTCTCGCCGCGCGAGGTCGTTGCCCGGGTCGGCGCGATCCTCAAGCGCGGTGGGCGAGCCGCAGCCGGCGAGCAGCCCAGGGGGCCGGTGGTGCACAACAATCTTCGCCTCGATCCGGAAGCCTGGGAAGCGCAATGGGCGGGCACCGACGTGCCCGTTACGGTCACCGAGTTCCAGCTGCTGCTGGCGCTGGCGAGCGTGCCGTCGAAGGTGTTCAGCCGCGACGCGATCATCGACCGCCTGCACGGGCCGGGCTTCGCGGTCACCGACCGCACCATCGACAGCCACATTCGCAACGTCCGCCACAAATTCGCGAGGCTCGGCGGCAGCGATCTGATCGAGACCAAGGCCGGCGTCGGTTATCGCATCGGCCGCTGTCTCGGCGAGCCGGCTTGATCCGAGCCGCCAAGGACTGGGTGAAGGCCCATTGGCCGGCGCTTCGCCTGCGCACCATCCTGTTCGCGACCCTGCTGTTCGTCGCGGCTTTGCCCGGCATCGGCGCGGTGTTCCTGCGCGTCTACGAGAATACATTGGTCCAGCAGACCGAGGCGGAGCTGATTGCGCAAGGGGCGGTGCTGGCTGGGGTCTATCGGAGCTCATGGCCGGATCCGCTGCCGCCGCCGCCCGAGCGGCTGGAGCCGCAGCAGCCCCAGATCGATCTCAACGCGATGTCGACCCTGCCGTCGCAGGCCGATTGGCGGACGACCGCGGACTCCGCCGAAGCGCCGGCGCGGCAGGCCGGGCTGCGGCTGCTGCCGATCGCCCGCGAGACGACCCGGATCACCCTGGCCGCGATCCGCGTGCTCGACGCCCGGGGGATCGTCGTCCTCGGCCGCGGCGACCTGCGCAAGAGCTATGCCCATCTGCCCGAAGTGCGCGCGGCGATGGCGGGGCGGACGGTGACGATGCTGCGCGAGAACGACGCCTATGAGGTCCGGTATCCGCTGCAATGGCTGAGCCGCGCCGCGACCGTCCGCGTACACTATGTGCGGCCGATCGAGGGCGGCGGTCGGGTGATCGGGATCCTGATGCTTTCGCGCTCGCCGCGCGGGCTGTTCGTCGGACTCTACCAGGATCGCGGCAAGATCCTGCTCGGAATTGCCTTGATCTTCGCCACGTTGCTGGTGCTCGCCGCCTTGCTGTCGCGCGGCATCACCCGGCCGATCGAGGCGCTGAGCGAAGCGACCGAGAATGTCGCCCGCGGCGCCGTGTCGGTGCCGGAGCCGCCGCCGACCGCGGCGATCGAGATCCAGGCGCTCTACGTCAATTTCGCCGCCATGGCCGAGCGGATCGAGCGGCGCTCGCGCTACCTGCGCGACTTCGCCGCCGCCGTCAGCCACGAGCTCAAGACTCCGATCGCCGGGATCAAGGGCGTGCTCGAACTCATGGCTGAGCACCCGACCATGCGCGACGACGAGCGCGCGCGTTTCCTGCGCAACGCCAATGCCGATGCCGACCGGCTCTCGCACTTGCTCCGACGGCTGCTCGATCTCGCCCGCGCCGACATGGCGCTGGCGCCGGAGGACAGCGCCGGCGCGGTCGCCGATCCGGCGCTGCGGGTGGCGGACGCGCACCGCAATGCGGCGTTCGACGTCGTCCTGGCGGTGGCCGATCTGCCGAGCGTCTCGGCGCCCGAGGAATTGCTGGAGGCGGTGCTCGAAACCCTGGTCGAGAACAGCCGCCAGGCCGGCGCGCAGCGAGTCACCATCGAAGGGCGGGCGGAGGCGGCGCGGGTGCGGCTGATCGTCGCGGACGACGGCCCCGGAATCCCCGGCGCCGATCATGAGCGCATCTTCGAGCCGTTCCACACCAGCCGCCGCGCCGAGGGGGGCTCGGGACTCGGCCTGTCGATCGCGCGATCGCTGCTGGCGGCGTGCGGCGGCACCATCGTCAGCGTGCCGGCTCAGCATGGCGCGCGGTTCGAGATCTGCCTGCCGGTGGCGCGGTGACTCCACCCCTCCCCGGAAGGGAGGAGCCGGGCGTGGGTGGCGAGCATCGCGAGCCCTCGTTTGCGTCGCCGTCTACGCAGCGGCGTGTTCGTGCGTAACGGGACCGAGCGCATTCTCCTGTCGGGCGGCGAGGCGACGCTGCTGCCGATTCTCCCCCATCCTTCGGCCCATCTCGGACAGGCCACGCGACGAAGCGGCACGAAGCCGCGAAGGTGGGAACGCCGGAGCCCCGGCGGCGATGCCGCGCGCGGCAATTCTCGGCGGCTGGCAATCCGCTGCCCCGCCCTCGAACAACAGGCGCAATACAGGGGAAGTCGGGCCCTTGGATCGAAGAGGTCCGCACGAGGAATTCCCACGGAGGAAGGCCACGCGGTCAACGGCCGGTGCCGCGACGCGCCCGGCCGGCGGCGGTGAGCAGCCGTGCGTGGGCGGTCAGCAGCTTCATCATGCCTTGCGCCTCGCGGAGGGTGATCTCGCCGGCGGCGACCGACGCGATCACGGCGGCGCCGGCCTTTGCCACATCGTCGGCCGACTCGATCCTCGGCAGGTCGATCGCCAGCAACGGATCGTTCGGCTGCGGCAGCAGGCGGGAAAGGCCGGCGGTCCGGCCGGCGGAACTGGTCGAAGTGCCGCGAGGGATGGGCCGCGGCATCATGCGCGCGCCCCGGCCCGCCGGGCGTCCTGAAATACAGGCGGAATACAGGCGCCCTGGTGCGGCGGGAGGCGGGAGGCGCTTGCCGAGAGATCGCGGAGGATTGGGTTTCGTCGCGTTGGCGTAGCAAAGGCTGCGACCGATCTCAGGGCAGGCCCTTCGACTCGGCCCAGTACAGGCCCTTCGGCAGCACTCAGGAGAGCCCCGACATCGGCAAGCGGGTCTTGGCGGTGGTGCCGTGAGCCCGGGGGCGCCTGCGGGCGCGGAGTGTCGCTTTTGGTGGCAAGAACAGGCGAAATACAGGGATCCGCCGCCGGCGCGGCTGGGGCGGGAGGCGCGGTGCGGTACGTCGTGCGGCCCGCAGCAGGTTTCGACGCGGACGCGTCTGCTCCGGGTGCGCTGCTGCGCCGTTCGTCGGCCTGAACGAATGTCAGTTGGCGGGCGAGCAGCTTCATCACATGCTGCGCTTCGATCGGCGTGACCTCGCCGGCGGCCACCGCCGCGATCAGCGCGGATCCGGCGTGTGCCACGTCTGCCGCCGAGGCAATGTCGGGCAGGTCGATGTCGACCGGTACGTCCTTCGCGGGCGGCATCAGCCGGGTGAAGCAGGCGCGCAAGGCGGGCCATTCTCCGGCGAGGGCACGATCGACCACGGCGCGCACGATCGCGTTATCCTCGCCGTCGTCCAGCATCTCCCGCAGCCGCGACGCCTTGTTGCGCGCGCCGCGCGGCCGCCCGGCGGGATTTCCGCTGCGGCCGGGAAGGAACTGACCGGTGGTGGCGCGGGCAGACGCGGTGGCGGGATCCGGCATGGTGATCTCCTCGAGCGAAAGGGGCAGCTGGGGACGTTCGCCCTCAACGCTTATGTTCCTTATCTGTTCTGTACGCGGAAATGCTTTCGGCATCAAGTGAAATGTTGCGACTATCGCATGACTGTTCCTCGTCGGGGTCGCTGCTGGTGGTGGTCGCCTGCGTTCTTGTTCGGAGGAGACGGCAGCCCTGCGGGGCTCTTACACGCGAAGGACGCCCTTCGGCGGAGCTCCGGGCAGGCTATGGTCGAACGGACGGGCGGATCGCAGTGCCTTTCCAGGCGCTCTTCGTCTCCGCGCTCTGTGTAAACTTGTCAGAGATCTGCTGACTCGGAGGGGCGTAGCAAGGGTGCGATGCATAACGCCGTTCCTGTGTATTGACGTTGTGGGTACAAACGATCATCTTCTGCACATGACGAGGGCACGGCTGAATTCCGATCCTGCTGACGGCAAGGATGCCATTTTCGAGCGCCGTAACACCGGCGAGCCCAGGGCCAGCATCAACTTGCGCATCGAAACGCAAACCCGCCAGCTGATCGACGAGGCGGCCGCCTTGCTCGGCAAGACCCGCACCGAATTCATGGTCGACACTGCCCGCACGCGCGCGGTTGACGTGCTGCTGGACCAGCGGCTGTTCGCGGTCGATGCCGGGCGCTACGACGCTTTCGTCGACCTGCTCGACAATCCTCCGGCGCCCGGGCCGAAACTGCGCGCCTTGCTCCGGCGTAAACCGACCTGGCAGGCCTGAGCGCGGTTCGCCATGCATCTGTCGGCACCGGTTGCGCTTGCTGCAGATCACGATCTCGAAGCCTTCGATTGCGGCGCGCTGGCGCTCGACGCCTGGCTGAAGCAGCGCGCGCGCAAGAATGAGAGCCGTTTTTCCCGAACCTACGTGGTGTGCGACGGCGACCGTGTCGTCGCCTACTTCTCCGTCTCGGCGGGGGCGGTCGAACGTGCGGCGACGCCCGGCGGCCTGCGGCGCAATGCACCCGACACCGTGCCCGTTTCGATCATCGGCCGGCTTGCCGTGGACCGGGGCTATGCCGGGCAGGGGCTCGGCGCCGATATGCTCTCGGACGCCCTGCGCCGGATCGCGGCCGCGTCGCAGACGATCGGCATCGCTGCCGTGATGGTTCAGGCCAAGGACGAAAGGGCGAAGCTCTTTTATCTCGCCTGCGCCGAGTTCCAGGCGTTTCCAGGCGACAGCCGGACGCTCTTTCTTCCGATCGAGACGGTGACGGCGGCCTTCGGCTGAACAGGCCGCACACTTGCCTGGGACAAAGACGTTCGCCGGAGACCAGCCCGCCACTTCCGGCATTTGGCGCCCGGTGCGTGCGGCCTTCGCGTTCGAGGAGCGTGTCGCCGTTCCTTGAACGCCACCGACCCGGACTAAAGCGCGCGGGGTTCTCCGACCTCGTAGACGCGGAGGTCACGATCGCCGATCCCGAGCGCGGCCCAGGTGGCACGCCATTCGGCGAGATGCGGCGCTGCGCAGTGGCGGTCGAGTGCGCCCCGATCCACCCAAAGCTCCTTCACGTGGATCAGGCCGGGATCGAACACGTCCTCGGCATAGCCATATTCGACGCAGCCTTCCTCGGCCCGGCTGGCCTCGGCCATGCGTTTCATGACCGGCCGGGCCGCGGCGAGATTCCGGGCGGGCAGGCGGATGGTTCCGACGACGAGCAACACGCGGCGAGCGTAAAGCGCTTTGGGCGCGAGCGGAAGCGTCTTGCGGGGCGGAGGCACGCCTTCGCCGACCGATCTCGCATGCACCGCTTCGAAGTTTAATCCCGTCCACAAAGGGCTCGAGTCGTCCGGACGACGGACTCGCCATCTCCGCGTTTAGCCTATCGACACCGCGAGCCGAATTGTCTCCTTCGGACTTCCGCAGCGGCTGGCGGCGACTCAATCATGTGCACTGTCACCGGAACTGAATCATGTGCACTGTCACCGGAACTGTCCGGAACTCTACGCGCGCTTGCAGCATCCGGCGGATCGCCCCGCACGGCTTCAGGGACCAACGGGTCCCTGCCGCCGCGAGATCTCGGTCGGCAGCCAGCGAGTGTCCGCGCTCGAAACGCGCTAGGAGTGACGCGCAAAGGCCGCTATGATCGCGTTATGTTCCACCCGATTTCCCCAGAGCAGGACCTGCCAGTCGTGGCCGGCGAGCAGTTCGAGACGGACAATGCGCCCGATTTCGTGTCGGTCGATGTCGAAACAGCATGCGGCCGGGTCAGCAGCATCTGCCAGATCGGAATCGTGGGTTTCCGAGGCGGAGACATCACCTTCGAGTATGAAACGCTGATCGACCCGCGCGACTATTTCAGCCGCTTCAACACGCGCATCCACGGCATCTCTGCCGACCATGTCGCTGGCAAGCCGTGCTTCGGCGATCTCCACGGGGTCATCGACGGGCATCTGGCAGGCCGCGTCACGGTTGCCCATTCCTATTTCGACAAGGGCGCACTTGCCGCAGCATGCCGAGTCCATGATCGCGCGCTAATCGAGGCGACTTGGCTCGACAGCGTGCGCGTCGCCAAGCGCGCTTGGCCGAACCTTGGCAGTCACCGGCTCAACGTTGTTTCCAAGCATCTCGGCATTCGCCTCAACCATCATGATGCGTTGAGCGACGCCCGCGCAGCTGGGCTGATCGTACTGCGTGCCGTGGAGGAGACCGGTTTTCCGTTGGCCGCCTGGCTCGCCACCCCGAAGCGCGGCCGTGCCTCGCCCGCGCCAACACCGGCGTTGTCCGGACCGCTTGTCGGCCAGCGCGTCGCCATCCTCGGCGAGCCCCGGCATGGCGCACTCGCTCATCGCATCGCCGCGCAGGGTGGACGGGTCGTGGCAGCCGTGGGAAAAACCACGACTATGCTGGTGGTCGTCGCGGACGAGCCCTTCGGTTACGTCCGGTACGATGCCGAGTTCAGGAGAGCGCGCGAGCTGCAGGAAGCGGGCAGCGCCATCGAGATCGTGAGTGCCGCCGCGCTGGGCGACCGCCTTCCCGACATCTGAAGGCAGCCAGCCAAGATGAAAAATTGGCCGGGGCCAAGTCTCTGCCCCGCCTCCGCAGGAAGGGGCCGGCGTGCCACAGAGCTGGACCGGATGGGAAGCTGGCTCAGCCTTGAGACGGTTAGCATCGGCGGGATTGTCCGGCCGTCCTGGCGCCAGGCCCCTACGGCAGCAAGCGACCAACTACGGCCGTCCCGCGCGGGCCGCCGTTTGGCCAGGTTCGGCAGACGCTGCCGTTAAGCCGTCCCGAACCTGCTGGTCGGCTCAGCGCCACTTCTAGACGTTTGCGCAGGTTTGAAAGCGGTCGTTGAATTCACGCTGGTTGAAGAGCTCGCCGCTCGAGCCGTCCGGGCGACGGACTCGCCAATCCCGCGTGTAGACCATCGACACTGCGCGCCGCATTGTCTCCTTCGGGGTTCCGCAGCGGCTGGCGGCGATGCAATCATGTGCACTGTCACCGGAACTCAGCAAGCGACCAACTACGGCCGTCCCGCGCGGGCCGCCGTTTGGCCAGGTTCGGCAGACGCTGCCGTTAAGCCGTCCCGAACCTGCTGGTCGGCTCAGCGCCACTTCTAGACGTTTGCGCAGGTTTGAAAGCGGTCGTTGAATTCACGCTGGTTGAAGAGCTCGCCGCTCGAGCCGTCCGGGCGACGGACTCGCCAA
>NZ_PXYI01000009.1 GCF_003012735.1 Allosphingosinicella deserti
TCGCGAAGATCATTTGAATAAGGCCGCGTCATCCATGCTGGCCTCCTTCCAGCCAGCACCTTGAATCACGATCCAGGCCCTTTGGGAATCCCCTGCCAGATTCACAGAAAAATGATCATGCTCTAGCCGCCATTGCTGCCGATCCCGTCCGGAACTGCCGTTTAGCCGGACAAACCGGGGGCGCGGGCGCCCCGCCGTCCAAGACAGAAGGCGGCAAAGACAGCGAAGCCGATCGCAGTGATTCGTCTGATGAACTCCGCCCATGTGGGCGGTCTCTTGGTCCCGGCACTCATGGACGCAGGATCGATGGCCCCTGCGTCTCGCGGCGCCGGTCCAAATGGCCGTCGTTCAAGGCCGTCGCTGGCCGAGTGGTCACTGGACCCTAGGTCCGGAGGCACCGGGTCGACCTCCTGGCGATGGCTTCGATCTCGGGCGAGAATCGCGCGACACCGAGAAGAGGAGATTTCCGCCGAGACTATTGGCCTTCATTGCCCGGACCCGAATCAGGAAATTGGCGGATGGGGTGGGATTCGAACCCACGGTAGGCTTCCACCTACGGCGGTTTTCAAGACCGCTGCCTTAAACCACTCGGCCACCCATCCGTTGAATTTGCCTCTATGCTGCTTAAGGCCGCTCGTGCAAGCGGCGCGGCAAGCGGAGTATCGAAGCTTCGGCGGCTGTGGCAGAGGGATCAGGCGGAGGCATGTTCATGCGTATTCTCATCAAATCGGCGGCGGCGGCGCTCGCATTCGCTCTGCCTCTCGGCGGAAGTGCGGTGACGCCAGCATTTGCACAGACCGGAGGCTATACCTCTGCCGGTTTCCAGACATATCTGCCGGAACTGAGGGCACAAGCGCTTCGCGAAGGTGTAAGCCGCCGCACGGTCGACCAGGTCTTCCCGACGCTGGTGTTCAGCGCGCGAACGATCGAACTCGATCAGGCGCAGCCGGGCGGCACCTCGGGTTCGGTCTCGACGCCGCCGTTCGCGCCTTACCGGCAGCGGCACGTCAACCCGGCCCTGATCAGCGGTGGCGCCCGCCGCTACGCGCAGAATCTGCCGCGCCTACAGGAGATCGGCCGGCGCTACGGCGTCACGCCGTCGGTGCTCGTCGCCATCTGGGGCCATGAGACCAGCTATGGCGCGGTCACCGGCGACTTCGACCTGCTCAATTCGCTCGCCACCCTGTCCTACGAAGGCCGTCGCCGGGCGCTTTTCTCCAGCGAGTTCGTCGCCGCCCTGAAGATGATCGATCGCGGCGTCCCGCGCAGCCGTCTCAAGGGCAGCTGGGCGGGCGCGACCGGCTATCCTCAGTTCCTGCCGTCTGTTTACCTGCGGGTCGCCGCCGACGGCGACGGCGATGGTCACGCCGACATCTGGCAGAGCCAGGCCGACGCCTTGGCTTCGATCGCCAATTATCTCAGCAACGCCGGGTGGAAGCCGAATACGCCTTGGGGCGTGGCAGTGCGTGTTCCGGCGGGCTTCGACCGGTCGGCGCTCCGATCCCGCGTTACCTCGCCGCGATGCCAGCGTGTCCATGAGCGGCATACACGCTGGATAACCGTCGCCGAATGGCGCCGCATGGGCATCGTCCTCGAAGGCAGTGCCTGGCCGCGGGACACCGAACTCGCCTCCTTGCTCGAGCCGGACGGTCCTGGCCAGACCGCCTATCTGCTGACCACCAATTACCGCACGATCCTCGATTACAATTGCTCGAACTTCTATGCTTTGTCGGTCGGCCTGCTTGCCGACGCGGTCTCGCGCTGAACGCTGGCGAAGCGCGGGCCAAGCGGTTAAGATCGCGCCGATTGCGTGCCAAGCCGTCCATTCGTACCAAGGATTCTGTTCAAGCCATGAAGCGTAACGCTCTCATCATCCTGGCTTTCGGGGCCGCCATCTCACTTCCCGCGAGTGCTGCGGCACCGCCGTTCGATACGGCGGCCAAAGTCGCCTTCATGATCGATCTCTCGTCGGGCGCCGTTCTTTACCAAAAGAATGCGGACGTTCGGATGCCGCCGGCCTCGATGGCCAAGATGATGACGAGCCACATCGCGCTCAATCTGCTCGAGAAGGGCGATCTGAAGCAGAATCAGATGTGCACGGTGCGGCCGGAGACCTGGCAGAAATGGCACGGCCCGGCCGCGGGCTCGACCATGTTCCTTTCACCCGGAGAACAGGTCAGCGTCGACAATCTGCTGAAGGGAATCGTGACTCTGTCGGGCAACGACGCCAGCGTCGTGCTCGCCGAGTGCATCGCCGGTACCGAAGAAGCCTTCGCGGCCCTGATGAACGAGGAGGCGAAACGCCTCGGCATGACCAACTCGAATTTCGGCAATTCGAACGGCTGGCCGGACGAGGGGGTGACCTATACGAGCGCGCGCGATCTTGCGAAGCTCGCCGAAGCGACGATCGAATCCACCCCCGATCTCTACAAGCGCTACTACGAGTTGCAGAATTTCACCTGGGGCAAGACCTTGGGCTCCGGGCAGGCCATTACCCAGGCGAACCGAAATCCGATCCTCGGGCGGATTCAGGGCGCCGATGGCCTCAAGACGGGGCATACCGAAGAGGCCGGCTATGGCTTTACCGGCTCCGCGGTGCAGAATGGCCGGCGCATCATCATGGTCGTCGCCGGGCTGTCGAGCTTCAACCAGCGGATCGAGGAATCGGTCAAGTTCATGGACTGGGGCTTCCGCGCCTGGAAAGCACAGCCTTTGTTCAAGGCGGGCGAGAAGGTGGCGGATGCCCAGGTGCAGCTCGGCGGTGAGGACACGGTCGGACTTGTCGCGCCGCGCGACCTCGCCGTCACTGTTCCGGCAGGCCTCGTCAGCGGCAAGATCAAGGTCAAGGTCGCTTATGACGGTCCGATCAAGGCGCCGTTCAAGAAGGGACAGGCCGTTGCGCAGCTGATCGTGCAGAGCGGCGACACGCCACCGCAGGTGATGCCGCTGGTCGCCGACCGAGACGTCGGCGAGGCGGGCTTCTTCGGACGCATCTGGGCGGGGCTCGCCTCGCTGTTCGCCTGAACGAGGTGCGCGGCCGCTTCATTTCCCTCGAAGGTGGCGAGGGCGCCGGGAAATCCACGCAGGTGAAGCGTCTTGCCGCGTTCCTGCGGTCCCGCGGCCTCGATGTCGTCGAGACCCGGGAACCCGGCGGGAGCCCAGGCGCCGAGGCGATCCGGCGTCTTCTGCTGGAAGGCACGGACGAGCGCTGGACCCCCGAGGGCGAGGCGTTGCTGTTCGCCGCGGCGCGCGCGGACCATGTCGCGCGCACCATCAGGCCGGCGCTCGCGCGTGGCGCCTGGGTATTGTGCGACCGCTTTCTCGACAGCTCGCTCGCCTATCAAGGCGGTGCCGGCGGTCTTGGTGCGGAGGCGATCCGGAAACTTCACGCCGTCGGAAGTGGCGGCTTCCTGCCTGATCGCACCTTGCTTATGGAGCTTCTGCCCGCGGCTGCAGCGGAGCGGCTTGCGCTACGTGACGCAGAGGGATCCGACCGGATCGGTGGCCGCGGCGAGACCTATCATGCCGGCGTCGCCTCTGCCTTCGCGGCGCTTGCCGATGCCGAACCCGACCGCTTCCGCCGGATCGATGCGAGCGGCAGTGCCGAGCAGGTGACGCAGCGCCTGATCCGGGCGATCGAGGATTTGCTGTGAGCGGCGCGGTTGTCGGGAGCGGAACGCGATGACTCCGCTTTACGGTCATGACACGGCGGTCGCTTTCTTTCGCGACAGTCTCGACAGCGGGCGCCTGCATCATGCGTGGCTGGTCACGGGACCGGAAGGGATCGGGAAGGCGACCTTCGCCGCCAAGGCCGCGCTTCGCGTCCTTGCCGCGGGGCAGGGGGAGGTCGATGCACCCAGGCTCGACGTTCCCGATGCTCATAACGCGGCGAAACTGTTCGCGGCCGGATCGCACCCGGACCTGATGAGCCTCGAGCGGCTGGTCAAGGAGAACAGCACCACCGGCGAGCTCGCCCGCTCGATCAGCGTCGACCAGGTCCGCGGCCTCCAGCGGCTGTTTTCGACCACGGCGTCGCTCTCGCCCTGGCGGGTGGTCATCATCGACTCGATCGACGATCTCGAGCGCAACGCCGCTAACGCCTTGCTCAAGAGTCTTGAGGAGCCGCCAGCGCACAGTCTGTTCCTGCTGGTCAGCCATGCCCCGGAGCGACTGCTTCCGACCATCCGCTCGCGCTGCCGCCTGCTGCGGCTTGCTCCGCTCGACGAGGTGGCGATGGAAGGGGCGCTGCGTGCTGCACTGCCTGATGCCGACGACAGTGAGATCGCTGATCTCAAGGTGGCCGGCCACGGCTCTCCGGGACGGGCGATCGCCTTTCGCGGGCTCGACATAGCAGGTCTCGATCGCGCCATGCAGACGATTGCGCGCGAAGGTGATCCGACCAACGCGCGCCGGGTTGCGCTTGCCCAGAGCCTCGCTCTCAAATCCGCTCAGCCACGCTACGAGGCATTTCTGGCGCGCGCACCGTCGTTGATTGCGGCGCTGGCGCGCGAGCGGCGCGGCGCGGCCCTGGCCGAAGCCATTCGTCTGTGGGAACGCGCCCAATCGCTTGCGGCCAGCGCACGCGGTCTCTCGCTGGAACCGGAAAGCGTCGTGTTCGAGCTTTTGGGCATGCTCGCTACGCTCGCCGCCGAGCCGGGGCGCGCATAACCGCGCAACTCGCTCTACCGCACCCGCCGGTCAGTCGCTAAAGCCCCGATTCATGTCCGATCCTTTCTATATCACCACCGCAATCAGCTATCCCAACGGCCGGCCCCATATCGGCCACGGTTATGAAGCGATTGCCGCCGATGCGATCGCCCGCTTCCACCGTCTCGCCGGGCGCGACGTCTTCTTCATGACCGGCACCGACGAACATGGATTGAAGATGGCGCAGACCGCGCGCGACCGAGGCATCACGCCGGCCGAACTTGCGTCAGAAATGTCGTCTCTTTTCCGCGCGATGGACGAGCGACTTGAGGTTTCCTTCGATCGTTTCATCCGCACCACAGAACCGGACCATCACCGCGCCAGCCAAGCCATCTGGCAGGCCATGGTCGACCGCGGCGACATCTATTTGGGTCGTTACGAAGGCTGGTATTCGGTCCGCGACGAAGCCTTTTACGACGAGAAGGAGCTCGTCGACGGAGAAGGCGGCGAGCGTTTGTCGCCGCAGGGAACGCCGGTGGAGTGGACGGTCGAGGAAAGCTGGTTCTTTCGCCTGTCTGCGTACCAGGAACCGCTGCTGCAACTCTATCGCGAGCAGCCCAATTTCATCCGCCCCGAGGCGCGCCGCAACGAGGTGATGCGCTTCGTCGAAGGCGGCCTCTCGGATCTTTCGGTTTCCCGCACGAGCTTCGACTGGGGGGTCAAGGTTCCGGGCTCCGAAAATCACGTAATGTATGTCTGGGTCGATGCCCTCACCAACTATCTCACCGGCATAGGTTATCCCGACAATACAGATACTTATACGAAATTCTGGCCAGCCGATCTGCATATCATCGGCAAGGACATCGTGCGGTTCCACGCGGTTTACTGGCCAGCATTCCTGATGTCAGCGGCGCTCCCCTTGCCGAAGCAGGTGTTCGGACACGGCTTCCTGCTCCACCGTGGCGAGAAGATGTCGAAGTCGGTCGGCAACGTGGTCGATCCGCTCGAGCTCGCCGATGCGTTTGGCGTCGATCCGCTTCGCTATTTCCTGCTCCGCGACGTCACCTTCGGCCAGGACGGAAGCTATAGCGCGCAGGCCATCGTCACCCGCGTCAACGCCGATCTGTCGAACAGTTTCGGGAACCTGGCGCAGCGCACCTTGTCGCTCATCGCCAAGAATTGTGACGGAGTCCTGCCCAGCGGCGGACGCGGCGAGGCTGCGGACGAAGAGTTGCTGGATTTTGTGAGAGGCACGGTTCGCGACGAAGTGCCGGCCCTGTTCCGCGATCTCGCACTCGCGCAGGGAATCGAATCGTGGCTACGGGCGGTCTTCGCGTGCAATCAATATATTGACGCACAAGCACCATGGGCGTTGCGCAAGACCGATCCGGAGCGGATGCTGGCGGTACTCGAAACGCTTTACCAGGCGATCGCTGATCTGGCGGTTTCGATCACGCCGATCATTCCGTCCTCTGCCGCAAAGCTTCTTGATCAAATGGGCATCCCGCCCGGAGAGCGAGATCTCGCAGCACTGGCCGATCCAGGCCGCTATTCCCGGCTCACCGCCTCGGGCTTCACGCTCCAGGCGCCCACGCCGCTTTTTCCCAGGCTCGAAGCGCCGGCGGAGTAAGATGTTCATCGATAGCCATTGCCACCTGAACTACAAAGGCCTGGTCGAGACGCAGGGCGCTGTTCTGGAGCGCGCCCGCAGTGCCGGAGTCGAGCAGATGCTCAATATCTCCACCCGGCGATCCGAATGGGATGACGTCATCGCCGTCGCCGAACGCGAGCCGGACGTCTGGGCATCGGTCGGCATCCACCCGCATGAAGCAGACGCCCATGTGGACGTCGACACGGCGTTGCTGGTCGCACGCGCAGCCCATCCGCGTGTCGTCGGCATCGGCGAGAGTGGTCTCGATTATTATTACGACCACTCCGATCGGGAGCGGCAGCGGGCAAGTTTCCGTGCCCATGTCGCCGCATCCCGCGAGACCGGTTTGCCGATCATCGTCCACACCCGGGAAGCCGAGGCGGACACGCACGAAATCCTTGCCGATGAGATGGGGAAGGGCGCCTTCACCGGAGTGATCCACTGCTTCACCGCAAGTGCCGATTTCGCCGAGAAGGCGCTCGCGCTGGGTCTCTACATTTCGATTTCCGGCATCGTGACGTTCAAGAATGCCAAGGATCTCCAGGAAACGGCAAGGAACATCCCGAGCGATCGACTGCTGATCGAGACCGATTCTCCGTTTCTCGCCCCGGTTCCGCATCGCGGACGCCCGTGCGAGCCGGCCTATGTCGCCGATACCGCGCGCTTCCTCGCCGCTCTGCGCGGCGAGCCGCTTGAAGCGCTCGCGGGACAGACCAGCGCCAATTTCCGTACGCTTTTCTCGAAGGCGGCCTGATGGACGTTCGCATCCTCGGTTGCGGAACTTCGTCCGGCGTTCCCCGCGTCGGCAATGATTGGGGTCAATGTGATCCGCGGCAGATCCGCAATCGTCGCCGCAGGGTCTCGATCCTTGTCCGGCACGAACGCGCGTCGATCCTGGTCGACACCGGCCCGGATCTGCGCGAGCAATTGCTCGACGCGCAGGTTTCGGGTGTTGATGCGGTAATCTGGACGCATGACCATGCCGATCATGTTCACGGCATCGACGATCTCCGGCAGCTCTATCACGCGCGTGGGCGGCCGGTGATCGGCTATGCCCGCCAGGACACGCTGGACGTGATCCAGGATCGCTTTGCCTATGCATTCGACGGGAAGGGGGGCTATCCCCCGGTCGTGGAAGCCAATGTCCTGCCCGATCATCTGAACGTAAGCGGCATTTCGGTCCAGACCGTGGACCTGCCGCACGGCAGTATTCACAGCGCGGGGCTGCGCTTCGACGCGGGCGGCGGCACGATTGTCTATACGACCGATTTCAACGAGCTGACGGACCAGATGGCCTATCGCCTTGAGGATGCCGATCTGTGGATCGTCGATGCGCTGCGGCGTCGACCGCACCCGACTCATCCCCATCTCAGCCAGGTTCTCGCGTGGGTTGCGCAGCTTAAGCCCAAGCGAACTTTGCTGACCCATCTGGACAACAGCATGGATTACGACACGTTGCTCGCCGAGCTGCCCGAGGGTGTGGAGCCTGCCTATGACGGGCAGGAAATCGCACTTTGAGCTCGAACGGCGACGACGCCCTGACGTTCGTCTACCTGCTGTTGCTGCTCGTTCTCGTCGCGAGCGCATTCATGGTGCGTCGTGTGCCGATCGGCCTGGGGCTCAAGATGGCAGCGGCCTGGGTGGCGATCTTCCTGGTCTTGTTCATCGGCTTCACGCTCAAGGACGATTTCGTCGCGCTTGGCAAGCGTATCCTGAATGACGGCGGCGGCGAGGCGCAGGTCGCTGCCGGCGAGGCGCTCCGCATCCGTAAATCGCTCGACGGTCACTTCTGGGTCACCGCCCGCGTCAACAATGAGAACGTGCGGTTCCTCGTCGACAGCGGCGCAACCGTCACGAGCCTCTCGGCCGAGACGGCCGCACGTGCGGGGATCGTCGGGTCGGGGGGCATGCCCGTGCTGGTGGATACCGCCAACGGAATGGTGCAGGCCCAGCGGGGCCGTATCGAGGAGATTCAGATCGGCGCGATCCGCCGGCGCGATCTGCCGGTGCATATTGCCGAGGCGTTCGGCGACACCGACGTGCTCGGCATGAACTTCCTGTCGTCCCTCTCCAGCTGGGGCGTCGAGGGGCAGTGGCTCATCCTCCGGCCCTGAGCGGCAAGCCTCCGTTGGCGCCGGGTTGCGCGAGGTTAGTGGTCATTCGGATCGGGCCGGCGCCGCCGCGGCCTCCCGCTACCGCGGACTGTGCAATGTCTGGATTCAATATGCGCGCATCGCTGGGCGATGCCGCTGACAGGCGACTATAGGATCGAAGGCGAGTAGCGGCTTCGCGGCTGATGCGCGAGAGGACCGGTGATGGCACCATTCGGAGCACGGGATCACGTGCCGGAAGGCTGTCTCCCGCGTTCAGCCGAGCCGGGAAGTCTCCAAAACCGCGGGTGCTTCGGGCATGCGCAGGCTGAAACGGAAGGTACAGCCGCCTTCCGGCTCGTTGTGCGCCGAGATTCGGCCGCCATGAGCCTCGATGATCGTCCGGGAAATCGACAGGCCCACACCCATGCCACCGGCTTTCGTTGTCGTGAACGGCTCGAACAAGCGCGCAAGTGCGTCGCCGGAGAGGCCGGGGCCGCTGTCCTGGACGGAGATGTCGACCATGTTCCCGATGCGCGTTGCGGCGATCCTCAGCATCCGGGTTGGAGACTCGGCCATTGCCTCCGCAGAGTTGCGAACGAGGTTGACGAGAACCTGCTGGATCTGGATCGGATCGGCCAAGGCAAGGAGGGACGGGGGAACTGAGACCTTCACCTCCGGCTGCCGTTCCGCGAAATCAATCAAGCCCAGCTTTAGCGCATCGTCAACCAGGTCGACGATGCGGACCACCTCCGTGCGTGCGGTCTCGCGCGCGCACATGCGGCGGAGCCGGCGGATGATGTCGCCTGCACGCAGGCTGGCGCCCTTGATCGCCGTCAGCGCACCGACGATCGGATCGTCTTGCGCGGCTTCGCGCTGTTTGCAGACGATCTCCGCCGTCGCGGCATAATTGGAAATGGCGGTGAGCGGTTGGTTAAGCTCGTGGGCGAGGGTCGACGCCATCGTTCCCATCGCGCTGACCCGCGCAACGTGGATCAACTCCGAGGTGAGCCTACGGACCTTGTCCTCGGCATCCACCTGGTCGGTGATGTCGGTACCCTCGCTGAACACGCCGATGATCCTCCCTTCGGCGTCGCGATACGGATGCGCAACCCAGTTGACCACGCGTTCGAACCGCGGATCCTCATAGTGTTCGGAGAGGTTAACGCGGACCCGGCGCGCTGAATACGGAACGCCCGTGCGGTACACTTCGTCCATGATCGGGATGATGCCGATCCGCAGCACGGACGGGAAAAGCTCGGCGACCTCGCGTCCGATCAGACGATCGCGGCTTCGCTGCACCAGCGCCTCATAGGCCGAGTTCACGAACTCGAACCGATGCTCTGGTCCGCGCGAGATCGCCATGAAGCTCGGGCTTTGCTCGAACAGATTGTGTAGGCGATCCCGGTCGTTCTCGACGCGCAAGCGCTCCGCAGTCTCGATCGCGGTTCGTGCGGCTGATTCGCGTCGAAGGTCCCGCGCCCGCAGCACCAGCAAGGCCGTTGCGCAAAGGCCCGCGAAGAAGACGATGACCAGCAATTCGTCGAGTTCCCATTGCTCGTGCGCAGCGCTGAAGGTGGTGAGCGCCTCGAAGCCGTCGTAGCGGATCGACAGGATCGTCAGCAGGGCGCCGGTGACGACGATCCATACTCTCTCGCCACGCTTGGCAATGAACTGAGCCCAGCCCCGATCGATCATGAAGAATCCCCCACGCCGCGCGGCCACAAGCGCGCATTCACTATGCCGATGCCGCAAGCATCCTGACGCGCGAGCGATTAACCTCCAGACCACAAGCGACTCTGAATGCATAACTCAGTAATTCCCCTCTCGCCGACGCAGCGTCTACAGATCCGGTGGGATGGTTGGACCCAGATTGTTCAGGAACGCGCTCTTGAAACCGGCTTCCGTGATCGATGCCGCGAGCGTTTCGCGCCGGACACTGTCGAACGCGCTCCTCGTGAATTGTATGTCGGCATACTTCACGCTCAGCCCATGCTCGTCGGGAACGTCTCCGTCCTGGATGTTCAGCGCCGCGACGCACCCCGACGCCTCGAGCGCATTGCCGGCTGGCGATCAGCGACACGAAATCGCGCAGGTAGAGCACGAGCCCGTTGATCTCCGAGGCGGTGACGAACCGGTCAGGGATGGCGGCGTCGCCATCGCAGGTTGATCAAAGCAATCGGGCGTCCTGCTGTAAGCGACGTCTGATAGGTGCGATCAACTGCCAGTGATCAGCGCAATCGGACATCAGATTGCGAATTCGAACGACGAGCAGATTTGCTTGTGGGGGGAGCAGGACGACGGGCGCGCCCGATGCCAGCGACGCACATGGCTGAGCTCGTGCTCGTTGTCTGATCCTCGGGTTTACCGGAGAAGAGGAGCGATATAGGTCACGTCGTCCACTGTCCGTCAAGGCCAGGATTTTACATAATGTATATTATCACACTTTGCGAGGCGCGCTGATGAATGGCCCTTCCGGTGAGGCTTCCCCGCTGCACGAGCTCGTCACGATCATGGAGCGGTTGCGGGATCCGGAGAGCGGCTGTCCATGGGACCGCGAGCAGACCTTCGAAACAATCGCCCCATACACGATCGAGGAAGCCTATGAGGTCGCCGACGCGATCGGACGTGGCGACATGGCCGATCTCCAGGACGAACTGGGAGATCTGCAGCTTCAGGTCGTCTATCACAGCAGGATCGCCGAGGAGCGCGGCGCCTTCGCGCTCGACGACGTCATCCGCGCGGTCAGCGCCAAGATGATCCGGCGGCATCCGCACATCTTCGGCGGCGCCGCCGAAAGCCCCGGCTGGGAAGCGATCAAGGCCACCGAGCGCGGCTCCAAGCAGGATGCCAGCGCGCTTGCCGGTGTCGCGCGCGCGCTGCCGGCGCTGAAGCGCGCGGAGAAGATCCAAGCACGCGCCGCGCGCGTCGGCTTCGACTGGCCGGACATTTCGGGCCCGCGTGCGAAGATCGACGAGGAAATCGCCGAGGTCGAAGCCGCGGTCACCGATGAGGAACGGGAGTCCGAGGTGGGCGACCTGCTCTTTTCCGTGGTGAATTATGCCCGGCACCTCGGCATCGACCCGGAAGCCGCCCTTCGAAACGCCGTCGAGCGCTTCGAGCGTCGTTTTCGCAAGGTCGAAGAGATTGCCGATAAACCCCTGAAAGAGATACAGATCGAAGACCTCGAGGCGCTGTGGCAACAGGCGAAGCGCATCATCTGACGCCGCCCGGTCTTCGTTCGGGACTCCTACGCGCTCTACCCCTGGCGCGCCTGGAAGCGCGCCCAGTCTGCGTCCGACAAGCGCACGTCATAATCGGTAGTCAGACCCTCATTCCGCTGATCGACGACTTCGCCGTTCGCATAAAGCCAGGCGATCGCCTCACCGTCGGTGGCGTCGAGTGTGATCCGGCGCACGATCGCTCCCTTGCGGAGAAGCTTGCCTGCGCAGGCAAGCAAGCTGTCGACCCCTTCTCCACTCAGCGCCGAGAGGACGACCACCTCCTCACGCCGCGCCGCCTCGGCCTGCACGGCCTCCGCATCCTCTGCGCTCAACAGGTCGATCTTGTTCCAGGCTTCGATCAGGGGCGCACCCCCCTCCTCCCGACGAGCCCCGATCTCGGTCAGCACCCGCTCTACGTCGTCGCGCTGCGCGTCGCTATCGTGGTGAGAGATGTCACGGACATGGATGATGAGGTCCGCCGAGATCACTTCCTCGAGCGTGGCGCGGAACGCCGCGACCAGCTGGGTAGGGAGTTCCGAGATAAAGCCGACCGTGTCGCTGAGGATCGCCTTGTCGAAGCCCGGCAGGGGGATCTCCCGCATTGTCGGATCGAGGGTCGCGAACAGAAGGTTTTCGGCCATGACGTCCGCCTTGGTCAGGCGGTTGAACAGGGTCGACTTTCCGGCATTGGTATAGCCGACCAGCGCAATCACCGGCCATGGCGCCCGTTGCCGCCGCGCCCGATGAAGGTTGCGGGTCCGGGTGACCTGCTCGAGCTCCTTGCGAAGCTTGGCCATGCGATCACGGATCAGGCGGCGATCGGCTTCGATCTGGGTTTCACCGGGACCGCCGAGGAAGCCGAAGCCGCCCCTCTGGCGTTCGAGGTGAGTCCAGCTGCGCACCAGCCGCCCGGCCTGATAATCGAGATGGGCGAGTTCGACCTGCAGCCGCCCTTCCGCGGTTGCTGCGCGCTCCCCGAAAATCTCCAGAATCAGGCCGGTGCGGTCGATCACTTTGGCCTTGGTGCCGGTCTCGAGATTCTTCTGCTGAATGGGGGTGATCGGCGAGTCGACGATCAGCAATTCGGCCTGATGGCCCTCGAGCGCTTCGGCGATCCGCTCCATTTGCCCCTTGCCGAACAAGGTTGCCGGGCGCGCGGCGCGGATCTTGAAGTGAAGCTTCTCGATGACCTCGATGCCGATCGCCTCGGCGAGGCCGGCGGCCTCGTCGAGACGCGCTTCGATGTCGCGCGGATTGTCGTTCCCGCCCATGTCCGGCAGGGCGACAATGGCCCGGGTGCCGCGGGTGAATTCCGCGTCGACATCGCGATTGAAGACGCTCAGGCTGCCGACTCCTCGTCTTCATGGTCCATGAAGCTCACCGGCCGCTCGGGCTGCACGGTGGACACGGCATGCTTGTAGACGAGCTGGCTGAGGCCATCGCGCTCGAGCAGCATGCAGAACAGATCGAAGGCGACGATCTCGCCCTGGAGCATCACGCCATTCACCAGGAACATCGTCACCGGCTCGCCGGAGCGGCGGACGGCGCCGAGGAACACTTCCTGGAGGAGGGTCGGCTTGCGCTTCTCCATCTGCTCGTCGAACGCCCGCTCGATCTCTTCAAGATTGAGCGGCTGTGCCGGCATGATCGTTGAGATGGCATGCTTGTAGACAAGCTGCGCCTGACCGTCGCGGCGCAAAAGCACCGAAAAATTGTCGAACCAGGTGATGATGCCCTGGAGCTTGACGCCCTTCACCAGAAACATGGTGACGGGGGTCTTCGCGCGCCTCAGGCTGTTTAGGAACATGTCCTGGAGGTTATTGACCTTGTCGGCCATTCCCTTTTCTCCTTATTGGCGGGACGAGCCCGCACGTGGTGCCGTCCCAAGGGCGGCGCTTAGATAATCGGGGCTGAACGCCCCGCTTTCAATATCATGGGCCACGATGCGGAGCCAGAATTGCGCACCACGGTCCCGATTTGAACCGGTCAATCGTTGTCGTCACCCCGCGTGTCGGCGATGCCGAGCGCCTTGAGCTTGCGATGCAAGGCCGATCGCTCCATGCCGATGAAGGTTGCGGTCCGCGAGATGTTGCCCGAGAATCGACGGATCTGAACCTTCAGATATTCGCGCTCGAACGTCTCGCGTGCTTCCCGCAACGGCGTGCCCATGATCGCTTTGACCGCCTCGCCGGGGCTGAGGCTCGCCTGCTCGTTGAGCAGCTCCGGGGGCAGCATGTCGATCTCGATTGATCCGACGCGTGCGCCGGGCGCCAGGATGATCGTGCGCTCGATGACGTTGCGCAGCTGGCGGACGTTGCCCGGCCAATCATAGGCCTGAAGCGCGGCGACCGCGTCTGAGGAGAAATTCGGCGTTTGCAGCCTCTGCTCGGCCGCATAACGAGCCGCGAAATGCGAGACGAGCTCGGGGATGTCCTCACGACGCTCCGCAAGCGCTGGCAGATGGACCGGCACCACGTTCAGGCGGTAGAATAGATCTTCACGGAAACGCCCTCCGGCAATCTCCTCGGAGAGCGTTCGAGCGGTCGAAGAAACCACCCGCATGTCGACCTTGACCACGCGCTGGCCGCCGACCCGGGTAAAGCTCTGGTCGGTGAGGACGCGCAGGATCTTCGCCTGGGCGGGAAGCGGCATGTCGGCGATCTCGTCCAGGAACAGCGTGCCGCCATGCGCCTGCTCGAGCAGGCCCGGACGGGCGAGCTCGCCCCCCTCCTCCACGCCGAACAATTCCTCCTCGACCCGCTCCGGGGTCATCCGCGCAGCGCTGACGACGATGAACGGTCCCTGCGTGCGATTGCTCCACGCATGGAGCAGACGTGCGGCGACCTCCTTGCCGACTCCGGCTGGACCGGTGATCAGCACACGGCTGCCGGTGCCCGCGACCCGCTTCAACGTTGCACGAACGGCGTTGATCGCGATGCTCGAGCCGGTGAGCTCGGTCTCCTGCCCGATCTGGGCGCGCAATGTGGCATTCTCGCGACGGAGGCGATCGGTCTCGGTCGCACGCGCGACAAGGTGAAGGAGGTGGCCTGCCTCGAATGGCTTCTCGATGAAATCGACTGCGCCCTGCCGGATCGCTGCCACCGCCGTGTCGAGATTGCCGTGCCCGGAAATCATCAGCACCGGCAGGGTCGGATCCCGCCGCTTGATTTCCTCGAGCAATTGCAGGCCGTCGAGCTTCGATCCCTGCAGCCACACGTCGAGCAGCACCAGCGACGGGCGCCGTTCCGCGAGGGCCGCAAACACCTCGTTGCTGTTGGCAGCCGTGCGCGCGGCGTAGCCCTCATCCTCGAGAACCCCCGAAACGAGGTCTCTGATATCCTGTTCGTCGTCGACTATGAGTATGTCGAGGGCCATATCTAACCGTTTGCCGCCATGTCTCTAAGGTCCTGATTCTCGCCCGCCCCGTCCAGGCGCGCGAGGGTCTCCGCATCGAAGGCAAGCCGCACGATCGTGCCGCCGCCCGGAGCATCCTCGAAGGAAATGCTCCCGAAATGTTCTTCGACGATCTTCTTGACGATCGCCAGGCCGAGGCCCGTGCCCTTCACCCGCGTCGTCATATAGGGTTCGGTTAGGCGTCCCCGATCCGGCGGCAGGCCGATGCCCGTATCCTGGACATCGATGCACACCCGCCCTGCCCCTTCGCGAACAATCATTGCAATGGTTTCGGCGCTGCCCGCGCGCCCGTCGTCGCGCTTCTGCTGGATGGCTTCAACCGCATTCTTGACGACGTTGGTCAACGCCTGGCCGAGCTGGCGCCTGTCGCAGACGAGAAGCGGTGACGGTTCGGGCGCGTCGAGGCTGAATGCAATATCCGGGTGCGCGACCTCGTGCAGGAATAGCGCGTGGCGGGCGACCTCGGCCACCGATTCTTGGCGAAAGATTGGTTTCGGCATCCGTGCGAAAGACGAGAATTCGTCCACCATCCGCCGGAGATCGCCGACTTGACGCACGATCGTGCCGGTCAGCTGCTCGAACGTCCCGGGGTCCGAGCTGATCTCCTTGCCGTATCGCCGCTGCAGGCGCTCCGCCGCAAGCTGGATCGGAGTCAGCGGGTTCTTGATTTCGTGTGCGATCCGCCGAGCGACATCGGACCAGGCGGCTCGGCGTTGGTCGAGCAACTGCTCTGTGATGTCGTCGAATGTCAGTACGTATCCGCTCTCGACGCGCACGCGCTTCACCGCAAGCGTCCGTGGCTCGCCCGCGCTCGCAACCTGTATGATGTCCTCGCGTTCGCGGCCGTCGAGGAACTTGTTCAGCTCAGGCGCGAGATCGGCAAGCTTGCGCCCGGCGGCGGCTTCCTTGTCGGTCTTGAGCAATGCCTCCGCCGAACTGTTGGTCAGACGGACCTCGCGGTCTTCGTCAACCGAGATCACGCCCGCGCTGACGCCCGAGAGCACCGCCTCCATGAACATTCGCCGGCTGTCGAGTTGCCCGTTGGCCGACACCAGCGCACCGGTCTGCTCTTCAAGCCGCCGGGTCATGCGATTGAACGCGTTGCCGAGCGTACCGACCTCGTCGCGGACCGTCGACGGGGGGACGCGGGCGGAAAGATCGCCCGCAGTGACCTTCTTTGCGGCATCTACCAGTTCGGACACGGGCCGTACCAGCTTGTCGGCGACCTTGAGCGCGATCCACACCGCGGCCCCGGTGATCAGCAAGGATACGAGAATCAACGCCGCATTGAAACGCAGCTGCAGCACGCGCGCGCGCTTGACCAGGCTGTTATAGGATTTGAGAACTTCCTCGGCTCGCTGGAGCTGCTCGACCATCGAGTTATCGTGGACACGCGCCGCGTAGAGGTAGGTGTTTTCGCCGAACTTTATTGGGGTGATTACGCCCATCCGGTCTGCTTCGCGGACCACCACGCTGGCCTGCCCCTTGCGCAAGGGCGCGATCCGTTCCTGCGTGACCACCTTCTCCAGCTGCCGGTCGTAAGGATTGACCAGGGCAAGCGTCTGCACGCCGCGATCCGGCGTCACCTGGACGATCAGCGCTTCGGAGAGGTTCCGATACAGGGTCTGGCGGCCGAAGCCTTCCATGAACTCGAGGCTGTCGATCGGATAATTAGGGAGGAAATAGTCGGAGAGATCGGCGCTCATCGTCACGGTTTCCTTGACGACTCGGTCCCTCTCCTGCGTGTAGGCTTGTCGTCCCAGCGTATTGGCATTCTCGATCATGGTCCGTGCGCCCGGCGAGAACCAGAATTCGTTGCCCACCTGGAAGATCAGGGATGCGAAGACCACCACCATCAAGGTCGGAACCGCGGCGATCAGGGAGAAGATGGCGACGAGGCGCACATGCAGGCGTCCCTTGCCCCCGATCGGTGATCGCGCGGCGCGGCGCATCGCGAAGCGGCGGGCGACGAGCACCATCAGCGCCATCGCCGGAACGAGATTCGCGACCAGGAGCGTCGCGACAACCGGAGGGGTAAGCAGCCCCTCCTCGCCTTGCTGGGTGCTGACGATGAAGTAGGTGATGCCGACGATCGCGACGAGAAGCGCCACGGTGAGCAGCTCGACGATCGGCAGGATACGCCGTCCCAAGGTCACTCGAAGCCGGCGCCGCCAGCGTGGCCTTGTCTCTGCGGGAATCTGCGCTTCAGCGTTCACCCTGCAGGGCTACCACAACGTTGTGGCAAAAAGAACACAGTATATGCGTTGAAACCTAACGCTCCGTCGCGCGGGGCGCGGGCTTGGTCGACGTCAGGGATCAGGCCGCAGCCCTGCTCAACCACGGCGCATAGAATTCGCGCAGGATCGTCAAGGCGCGATCGGGATCGGCCTCCTTGTTGAAAGCATTGCGAAATTCCGCGGATCCATGGAAGCCGCGCGTATACCAGCCGATGTGCTTGCGTGCGACATTGACCCCGATGACGCTGCCATAATGGTCGAGCATCTCGCGATATTGCGTGCAGATAACGTCGAACTGCTCGTCGACCGAGGGGTCTGGCCTGTGCTCGCCGGTGTCGAGCCAGTGCATCACCTGCCCGAGAAGCCACGGCCGGCCATAGGCACCGCGTCCGATCATCACGCCGTCGGCGCCGGACAGCGACAGGGCTGTGTCGACATCCTCGAGGCTGCAGATGTCGCCATTGACGATCACCGGGAGCGACACCGCGTCCTTGACCTTGCGGACGAAGGCCCAGTCCGCCTCGCCCTTGTAGAGCTGGTTGCGGGTGCGCCCATGGACCGTGATCATCTTCACGCCAAGATCCTCGGCAATGCGCGCGAGTTCCGGCGCATTCAGGCTCGAATGATCCCAGCCCATCCGCATCTTGAGCGTCACCGGGACTTCCACGGCCTTGACGGTAGCATCGATGATCGAGGCGGCGAGCTTGAGATCACGCATCAGCGCGGATCCGGCATCGCCGTTGACCACTTTCTTGACCGGGCAGCCCATGTTTATGTCGATGATCGCTGCCCCGCGATCCTCGTTGAGCTTGGCCGCTTCCGCCATTTCCTCCGGCGCGCAGCCGGCAAGCTGCATAGACACCGGATCCTCGATCGGATCCCAGGCGGCCTTCTGCAGCGATTGACGGGTCTCGCGGATCATCGCCTGGCTGGCGATCATCTCGGTCACGGTGAGACCGGCACCGTAGCGCTTCACCATCTTGCGGAACGGCCGATCGGTGACGCCAGTGAGGGGCGCCAAAATGACGGGCGTCGCGATCCTTACGGGACCGATCGAGATTGGCGACAGCTTCGGCATGGGAGCCCGGCAGATAGTGGCAAAGGCGCTAGCGGGCAAGATCAGGCTGCGTTAGGCAGCCGCCGATGGACACGAGGGGCAAGATAGTCGCATTGCTGGTCGCGGCCGGCAGCGGGACACGCGCAGGTGGCGGACTGCCGAAGCAATATCGTACGATTGCCGGGAAGCCGATGATCGGGCACGCGATTGAAGGGCTCTTGCATCCGCGCATTGCTGCGGTGCACGTGGTGATCGGCCAGGGTCAGGAACGCCAATTCGCCGACGCCACCCGCACCTACTCCCTGCCAGAGCCGACCCTCGGCGGTTCCGAGCGACACGATTCCGCGCGTCGGGGTCTGGAAGCGATCGCCGCGCAGGGTGGTGCCGACATCGTGCTGATCCACGATGCCGCGCGTCCGTTCCTGCCCTCTCGCGTCGTCGATGCCCTCATCGATGGAGCCCGAGGTGCGGGAGGTGCCGTTCCCGGGCTGCCAGTGGTCGACACCCTCGCCCGGTCCGGCGACTTGCTCGGTGATGTAGTCCCCCGCGCCGGACTGATTCGGGTTCAGACGCCGCAAGCTTTCCGGTTTCCAGCCATCCTCGCAGCCCACCGGGCCTGGAAGAATGGCATCGCCACCGACGATGCTCAGATTGCCCGTGCCGCAGGGATCGAAGTGGCAGTCGTCGAGGGAGATACGATGCTGGAGAAGCTTACCTACGAGGCCGATTTCGTCCGTGCCGAAGAGCGCCTAGCCGCCTCTCTGATAAGCCGAACAGGGATGGGCTTCGACGTTCACAGTTTCGAGGCCGGCTCCGGCGTGTGGATGGGCGGCGTCCTCATTCCGCACGGCCGGAAGCTTAAAGGACACAGCGACGCCGATGTTGTTCTCCACGCGATCACCGATGCGCTGCTCGGAGCCATTGGGGAGGGGGACATCGGCCAGCATTTCCCGCCGTCCGATCCCCAGTGGCGTGGCGCCGCGTCGTCGCGGTTCATCGAGCATGCCCGCGGCCTCATCGCGGCCCGCGGCGGCCGGATCGATCATGTCGACGCGACGATCATTTGCGAGGCACCCAAGGTTGGCCCGCACCGCGAGACGATCCGCCGATCCGTGGCCGCCTTGTTGCGGCTGCCTCCGGCGGGGGTTAGCATCAAAGCCACGACCACGGAGCGGCTCGGCTTCACCGGTCGCGGCGAAGGCATAGCGGCGCAGGCGATCGCGACCGTCCGACTCCCGGAGGAAAAATCATGAAGACCATCATCGCCGCATTCCTGTTCGCCGGATCGCAGACCGCAGCAGCGGCCGAGTCGCCCTGCATGACCCGCACCGAATTCAACGACATGAGCCTGTTCGTTCTGCCGGCCCTGCTCGATGGTGCTGCGGCCAAGTGCCAGGCCTACTTGCCCGCGAACGCCTATCTGCTGACCGGCGGCCGCACCTTTGCATCCCGACTCAAGGTGCAGAGCGATGCGCGCGCCGAAGAGGCAATTGCCGGCTTTGTGAAAATAGGAGGCAGCAAGCTTCCCGAGGGTGTCAGCGGCGCGACGCTCGGCAGCTTCATCCGCGACATGGCGCGTTCCGAACCGTTCAAGAAGATCGGCGCCGGCGAGTGTGCCACCATTGACGAGGCATCCGAGTTGCTGGCGCCCTTGCCGCCTGAAAATCTCGCAAATCTCGTGCGGTTGCTGATCACGCAGTCGACCAAGAAGGACAAGAACCCGCCCTTTCGTTTCTGCCCGACGGAGGCGATGTGAGCGACCGCGATTACATGCTGCCATCCGAGTTGATCGACGCAGCGCGGAAGGTGATCGAAGCCAATCGCGCCCGCGGAAAGCGGATTGTCGTGGCGGAGAGCTGCACGGGCGGGCTCGTCTCCGCAGCACTGACCGAGATCGCAGGCTCATCCGACGTGTTCGAGGGCGGGATCGTCACTTATTCGAACGAGGCGAAGATGGACCTGCTGCGGGTGTCCGAGGACGTGCTCGACACGTTCGGCGCCGTGTCCATCGCAACCGCCTGGGCGATGGCCCAGGGCGCGCTGGGCAAGACACGGGCGGACACCGCCGTGGCGATCACCGGTATCGCTGGGCCGGGCGGCGGCAGCGAGCGCAAGCCGGTCGGCACGGTCGTCTTCGCGCGCGCCCGGCGCGGCGCCGATCCGAAGGAAATCGTCGCCGACACGAAGAATTTCGGAGATCTCGGCCGCGGCGGGATTCGCCTTCAGGCGGCGCTCTGCGCGCTCGAACTGCTGATGCCGGTGGCGCCGTCGGCCTGAGCGGCGCTGTGCTCCTCGCCGCCCGGCCCGTAGAGCTGATGCGCACGTTCCTCGAACGCGCCGATCATCCGTCGGAGCGCGCGATCGAACATCTGCCCGGCCAGACTTTCGAAGATGCGGGAGCGGAAGGCGAAATCGACGCAGAAGTCGATCTTCGTGCCCCCATGCCCGTCCGGCTCGAAATGCCAGTCGTTGCGGAGATATTTAAGCGGTCCCTCGACATAGTCGATCTTGATGTCATGCGGCCGCTGCTTGTTGACGCGCGACGTAAAGCTTTCCTTGATCGCCTTGAACCCGACGACGAGGTCGGCAATCATCACCGTCTCGTTGTCCGAGCGGATACGGGTGGCCGCGACCCAAGGAAGGAATTCATGGTAGCGCTTCACGTCAGCGACCAGATCGAACATCTGTTCGGGCCGATAGGGCAGATGGCGGGTTTCGGAATGACGTGGCATGGGGTGATCTAACGCCCGTCTCGCTCAACGTTTCCCGGCGAGCTTCGCTTCGCGCGCCGCCTTCATCTTCGCGAAATCGTCTCCCGCATGATAGCTCGACCGCGTCAGCGGCGATGCGGCAACGAGCAGGAAACCCTTGGCCCGTGCGATCGCCGCATAAGCAGAGAAGGTCTGGGGCGTGACGAACTCGACGACCTTGGCGTGGCGCGGCGTGGGCTGGAGATACTGACCCATGGTCAGAAAATCGACGTCGGCTGAACGCATGTCGTCCATAACCTGGTGCACTTCCAGGCGCTCCTCGCCGAGCCCGGTCATCAGGCCTGATTTCGTGAAGATGGTAGGGTCCAGTCGCTTGACGCTCTCGAGCAGGCGCAGCGAGGCATAATATCGCGCCCCCGGGCGGATCGTCGGATAGAGCCTCGGAACCGTTTCGAGATTGTGATTGTAAACGTCCGGACGCGCCGCGACGATCGCTTCGATCGCGGCTTCTGGCTTGTTGCGGAAATCCGGTGTTAGAATCTCAATCGTCGTCGACGGCGTATTCCGGCGAAGCGCCTCGATCACCTTGACGAACTGCCTGGCGCCGCCGTCCGGCAGATCGTCGCGATCGACCGAGGTGATGACGATGTGCTCGAGGCCGAGCTCGGCAGCCGCTGTCGCGACATGCTCGGGCTCGAGCGGATCGACGGCACGGGGCATGCCCGTCTTGACGTTGCAGAAGGCGCAGGCGCGGGTGCAGGTGTCGCCCAGGATCATCACCGTGGCGTGCTTCTTGGTCCAGCACTCGCCGATGTTCGGGCAAGCGGCCTCTTCGCAAACCGTCGCGAGATTGAGGCTGCGCATCAGCTTGCGAGTCTCGGCAAATCCGACGCTGGTCGGCGCCTTGACCCGGATCCAATCCGGTTTGCGAACCTTGCCTTCTAGCTTGGGAGCGGTCGGCTGGGCGGAGGCGGGGAGAACGGCGTCGGTCATGGCCGCCAGATAGCGATCCGTGGTCCGACTTGCCACCCCTTCCCCTTCGCGGCTAACCGCCCGGCCAAAGGAGGATCCAAATGGCGGACTTCAATGCGCTGATCGAAGGCTATCGGGAGTTCCGGAAGACCGGCTGGAGCCGGGAGCGCGCGCGCTGGTCGGAGCTTGCCGAAGGCCAGAGCCCGAAGGTGATGGTGATCGCCTGTTCCGACAGCCGGGTCGACCCGGCGCAGATCTTCAACGTTCGGCCGGGCGAGATCTTCGCTGTCCGCAACGTGGCCAACCTGGTCCCGCCGTATGAGACCGGCGGCGGACATCACGGTGTTTCGGCGGCGCTGGAGTTCGCGGTCACGCAGCTTCAGGTGGAGGAGGTCATCGTCCTCGGCCATGGTTTCTGCGGCGGCTGCGCTGCGGCGCTGACCGGGCAGTTCGACGACGCGCCGTCCGGCGAAGGGCGGTTCATCGCTGACTGGATCGAGCTGCTGCACAACGCTCGCGATAAGGTGCGCGATGCCCACCCGGAACTCGACCGCGCGGCCTTCCTGGCGATGGAGCAGGAGGCAGTCAGGGTCTCTCTTGAAAATTTGCGCACCTTTTCCTGGGTGCGCGAGAGAGAGGCGGACGGACGGCTGAGGCTGCGCGGCGCGTTTTTCGCGATCAGCGACGGCATCCTCCACCTCCTTGACGAGACGAGCGGCCGCTTCTCCCCCGCCTGAGCGGACTCCGTACCGCTGGGTCGACAGGCGCGGCGCCGGCTCAGACTCCCTAGATCTTCGCTCCGGCGAGGCTCTTGCGCGCGCCGTACAGAAGATAGAGGACGATGCCGCCGGCATTCCAGATCAGGAAATAGAGCTGCGTCTTCGATGGCAGGCTGATGAACAGATACAGGCAGCCGAGGATCGCGAACGTTCCGACAACCCACGGCAATGGCGTTCGGAACTTGCGTTCCGCATCGGGCGCCCTGCGGCGCATGATCAGCATGCAGGCGGAGACTGCGACGAAGGCCGCGAGCGTTCCGGCGTTGGCGAGGGCGGCAATCTCGTCGAGTGGGAAGATCCCTGCAATCACCCCGACGATGATCGCGGTGAAAATCGTGATGCGGACCGGGGTTCCCCGGCTTGAGACGCGGGCGAGCCCCGGCGGAAGCAGGCGATCGCGCGCCATCACGAAGAAGATACGGCTCTGACCGTAGAAGAAGGCCAGGATGACCGTCGGCAGCGCTATCACCGCCGATGCCGCAAGGTATTTGGCGGCGCCGTTCTGGCCGAGCTCCCGCAGGATAAGGGCGAGCGGCTCCGGGCTGTTGGCGAAGCGCGTATAGGCGAGCGCTCCGATCGCGGTTGCTGCAACGGCCATGTAGATGAGGACGCAGGCGACCATCGATCCAACGATTCCGATGGCGAGATCGCGCGACGGATTCTTGGCCTCCTCGGCCGCGGTCGCGATCGCGTCGAAGCCGTAAAATGCGAAGAAGATGATTGCTGCTGCCGCCATCACGCCGCGCTCGATGCCGTCCGGCGCAACCGTCTTGCCGAAGCCGTTCGGCATGAATGGTTCGAAGTTGGCGCCATCGAAGTAGGGCAGCGTCACGGCAACGAAGACGATCAGCGCGATCACCTTCACGACGACCAGAATCGCATTAAGGGTGGCGCTTTCGCGGGTTCCGTAGATGAGCAGGCCGGCGACCAGCGCAATGATGAAGATCGCGGGGAGGTTCACCACTCCGCCAAGCTCGGGACCGTTGGCGAGTTGCGCCGGGAGAGCCCAGGAGGTATCCGCCAGGAAGCCCGCAGCATAGCCTGACCATCCGACGGCAACGGCGCTGACGACCAGCGAATATTCAAGGATCAGGCTCCAGCCCACGATCCAGGCGACGAGCTCGCCAATTACCACGTACGAGTAGGTGTAGGCACTACCGGAGGCGGGGATCATCGTCGCCATCTCGGCGTAGGCAAGGGCAGCGCAAGCGCAGATCAGGCCGGCAATCGCAAAGGACAGGATCACCGACGGGCCTGCCTTGTCGGCACCGACGCCGATCAAGGTCAGAATTCCGGTTCCGACGATGGCGCCGACTCCCAGCGCGATCAGATGTGGCCACCCAAGGCTCCGCTTCAGGCGATGCTCCGGCGCCATCTCGTGATCGGCGAGGACCGTCTTCCGCGCATTCCAATTGCTCAAGGCACTCCCCTCCCCTTTTCTGGTTGCGCGGACAAGACCACGCACGAGCAACTTTGTGAAGAGCGTTCCACGCCGGTTCGATCGAACGGCATCGGTTGCAAAGGCGGCATTGCCGATGCCACAAGGGCTTCCGGAACCGGGAGACGCCGCGACGATGAAGCCCCTGCTGTTTCTGCCGCTCGTGATGCTTACCGGCGGCTGCGCGGCAGAGGTCACCCATCCGACCAAAAGCGTCGCAGAGATGGAGATCGACATCGATCAATGCTCGACCGCCGCCAAGGACAGATACTGGATGGATCCGATCGCGGCGCTGTACAACGCTTATGATTGCCTCGAAGCGCGGGGCTACCAGCGGGCCAATGCCGAAGTGAAGGCCCGGGTCGAGAAAGCCGTTGCTAGGGTGCCCGCTGGGAACACGGGGACCCTGCCCTGCCGCGTCCCTTGCTAAGCCGGTCATTGACTCGCCCAGCCTGCTGATCGTCGGGCCTTTTCACCCCTTTAGTAAATGTAGCCCTCTCGCTCGAGGAACTCGCGTTCCGAGGTGGACAGGGATCCTCCCTGCCTCTTGGCTGAGCGGTGCGGCTTCGTGGCTGCCGCACGTGGGCGCTGGCCGGTGCGAACCGCCGGCGCGGGTGCTCCGGTCGCCGATCTCGGCATCGCCTCTGCGGATGGCTTGGCTGCCAACGCGGCAGCGCGGATTTCGGCGGCGACGATGGGGGGCACGAAGGGCTCATCGGGCAGAGCCGGCTGGCTTCGCAAATCGGGCTCGGCAAAGGCCGACTCGCTCTCGCTCGCGGCGCGCGAGCGCGCGAGATCGGTTGCGCGCTCCGCCATCATCGCGATCACTCCGCCAAGCACCACCGCGACGATCCATCCGCTCCATCCGAACATGATTGCGCGCGTACGGCGCGGCGGCGAAGGGGGCGCCGAAGACTGCACCAGCACGATATCCTGCGCGCGCACCCACTGGCGCCGATCATAATCCGAGCGGCGCTCGGGATCCCTCAAAATCGCGAACGCCCGATTGATCTCGGCCGCACTTCCCTCGCTGGCGGAGCCGGCCAGATGATCGGGGTGATATTTCTTCATCAGGGCGCGGTACGCCGCCTCGATCACCACGCCTTCAGCGGTGGGCGCGACGTTGAGGATCTCGTAAAGGCTACGCTGCGAGGCCATTGCGCCTTCTTGCCGCAGAATGGGCTCAAGGGCCAGTCCAGTCCCGCACGATCAATGGCTTGCGCCGCCGCCGCCCGCGCGCAGGGCGACATATTTGCGGGTGAGATCAGGCAGGCTGTCTTGCACCCAGGCGGCCATTGCGACCTCCTCGCCCAAGGTCTCCCGAAGCAAAGCGGTCGCTGTCGGGAATGCCCCCGCTTCCGCGAGAGCAATCAGCGAAGTGTAGCTCGCGATTTCGTAATTCTCGAAGGCTGCGTTGACGAGCTGGTTCTTGATCACTTCGTCCGGCGCCGCGACGTGCCCCATTGCAGCAAGATTACCCATGAACGACAGTGCCATGTCCTTGAGGCTGGAAGAGCGTTCCCCAAGCGATCCCATGATGTCGTCGAGACGCCGGATCTGCACTTGGGTCTCCGTCCGGTGCAATCGCAGCCGCTCGGCCACTTCCGGATAGCGCACCAGTCGGTCGAGCTGGCGATCGATAAGGGAAAGCGCCTGATGCTCGACCGCATGCACGTTCTGGAGGCCTGTCACGAAGATCATGCGGAGGTGGCTTGTGGATGTCGTGGCCATGTTGAATCTCCGTTCATGCTTGGCGCCTTCAACGGCGAGCAGCTCCCCTTGATCCAACGGAATGACAAGCAGCGTGGTGTGACGGCGACGATCTGCAGCCTCGGACTCGGAGACCCTCGCCAGGCTCGGAGGCGGCCGTGGTACGGCATCGTTGGTGCCGAACGAGCAGCCGGAGGCTCCAAGCAGGATCAGGAAGGCGGCGGCATGCGCGGGCACCATGCCGCACCGACCTCCATAAATGGAAAGCGCTCCACAGTTTGCGGAGCGCTTCAGTCTCAGCGCGTGAGCTTGCGGTAGGTCATCCGGTGCGGACGGTCTGCTTCCGGGCCCATACGGCGGCGCTTGTCCTCCTCATAGGCTTCGAAATTGCCTTCGAACCACTCGACGTGGCTGTCGCCTTCGAAGGCGAGGATGTGGGTCGCGAGGCGATCTAGGAAGAAGCGATCGTGGCTGATCACCACTGCGCACCCGGCGAAGTTCTCAAGAGCATCCTCGAGCGCGCGCAAGGTCTCGACGTCAAGGTCGTTGGTCGGCTCGTCGAGCAGCAGGACGTTGCCGCCTTCCTTCAGCATCTTCGCCATGTGGACGCGATTGCGCTCACCGCCGGAAAGCTGACCGACCTTCTTCTGCTGGTCGGAGCCGCGGAAATTGAACGCGCCGACATAGGCGCGCGTCGCCACCTCGTGCTTGCCGAGCTTGAAGATGTCGAGCCCGCCCGAAATCTCCTCCCAGACATTCTTCTTCGCGTCGAGCGCGTCGCGGCTCTGGTCGACATAACCCAGATGCACGGTCTCGCCGATGCGGATGGTGCCCTCGTCGGGTTGCTCCTGGCCGGTGATCAGCTTGAACAGGGTCGACTTGCCGGCGCCGTTCGGGCCGATCACCCCGACGATCCCGCCTGGCGGAAGCGAGAACTCCAGATTCTCGAACAACAATTTGTCGCCATAAGCCTTTGTCAGGCCCTTCGCCTCGATCACCGTTCCGCCGAGGCGTTCAGGAACCTGGATCAGAATCTGGGCCTTGCCCGGCGACCGATTCTCCTGCGATTCGACGAGTTCGTCGAAGGCCCGGATACGAGCCTTGGACTTGGACTGGCGCGCCTTTGGCGTGCGGCGGATCCAGTCGAGTTCCTCCTGGATCGCCTTCTGGCGGCCTTCCTCTTCGCGCTCTTCCTGTTCGAGGCGCTTGGCCTTTTTCTCGAGATAGCCCGAATAGTTGCTTTCGTAGATGTAATAGCGGCCGCGATCGAGCTCCAGCACCCAATTCACGACATTGTCGAGGAAGTAGCGATCGTGGGTGACGAGGATGACGTTGCCGGCATAATCGACGAGGTGCTTCTCCAGCCACTGGACGCTTTCGGCATCGAGGTGGTTGGTCGGCTCGTCGAGCAGCAGAATGTCCGGCTTTTCGAGCAGCAGGCGCGTGAGCGCGACGCGCCGCTTCTCACCGCCGGACAGGCTTTCGACCGAGGCATCCCCCGGCGGGCAGCGCAGGGCGTCCATCGCGATCTCGAGCTGGTTGTCCAGCGTCCAGCCGTCGACTGCGTCGATCTTCTCCTGAAGCTCGCCCATCTCGGTCATGAGCGCATCGAAATCCGCATCGGCGGGGGGATCGGCCATGATCGTCGAGATCTCGTTGAAGCGATCCATCATGTCCGCGACGGGGCGGACGCCGTCCATGACGTTCTCCTTCACGGACTTGGTCGGATCGAGCTGCGGCTCCTGCTCGAGATAGCCGACGCGGATATGCTCGCCGGGCCATGCCTCGCCGGTATATTCGGTGTCGCGACCGGCCATGATCTTCATCAGGGTCGATTTGCCCGACCCGTTCGGTCCGATGATCGCGATCTTGGCGTCGGAGTAGAACTGCAGATTGATGTTGTTGAGCACGGGCTTGGGCGCGCCCGGGAAGGTCTTGGTCATGTTCTTCATGACGAAGCTGTACTGTGCTGCCATGGCGGCGCTCGTCTCCGGATGATCTGATTGGGAAATTCGAGCGCTTACCTAGTGTCTCGGAGGCCTTTTGGCAAACGCTGCGACACGCTTTCGCACGGCCATGACCGGACAAGCCCCTTGTGGCATAGGCTTGCCCTTGGCTATCGACACGGCCCATGAACAAGCAGCTTCTTCGCGCCGCCGCCCTTCCCCTCTTCGCACTGATCGCGCCGGACGCGGCTCCGGCGCAGAATGCCGATCGCACCGAGCGCCTGCGCGATGCCGCGCTGGAGGATGACGAGGTCGCCTACGACATCGTCGAGGGTCTGACGACGGAGATCGGACCCCGGCTCGCCGGCACGGCGCAGGAGGCGCGTGCGCGGGAATGGGGCGTCCGCAAGCTGAAGAGCCTCGGATTCTCCAACGTCCATATCGAGACCTACCAGATGCCGGTCTGGGTTCGCGGCGAGGAGCGAGCCGAGATCGTCGCACCCTTCCCGCAGAGGCTGGCGGTGACCGCTCTCGGCAACAGCGGAGCCACTCCGGCGGCCGGCCTCGACGCCGAAGTCGTCGGCTTCGACAGCCTTGCCGATCTGGAGGCGGCGCCGGCCGCCGCCGTGCGTGGCAAGATCGTCTTCGTCAGCCACGGCATGACTGCGACCCAGGATGGCTCGCAATATGGCTATTACGGCGCCGCTCGGCGTACCGGCCCTTCGGTGGCGAGCCGCAAGGGCGCGGCGGCGATCGTGATCCGATCGATCGGTACTGATCATCACCGCAATCCGCATACCGGCGTACAAATCTGGTCCGAAGGGGTCAGCCCGATCCCGGCGGGTGCGCTCAGCGTTCCCGATGCCGAGCAGCTCCAGCGCATCCTGAAGCGCGGCAAGAAGGTGACTATGCGGCTTACCCTCACGCCGCGCAATATCGGCATGCAAGAGGGCGGCAACGTCGTCGCTGAAGTTCCCGGCACCGATGCCAAGGCCGGCATCGTGCTGATCGGCGGCCATCTCGACAGCTGGGATCTCGGCACCGGCGCGATCGACAATGCCGCCGGCGTCGCGATCACGGCCGCGGCCGCGAAGCGGATCATGGACGCCGGCCGCCCGCGCCGCACCATCCGCGTGGTCTGGTTTGGCGCCGAGGAGGTCGGCGGCAATGGCGATCAGGCCTATCGCGCCGCCCACGGCAAGGAAAAGATCGTGTTCGTCTCCGAGTCCGATTTCGGTGCGGACCGCGTCTGGCGGATGGATCCCGGGTTCGCCCCGGTCAATGCCGCCCTTGCCGATCGTGTCGCCGCTGCGCTGGCGCCGCTCGGCATCGCCCGCAGCACCCAAGCTGCCAGCGGCGGCGCCGATCTCGGCGAGTGGGTGCAGACAGGCGTCGCCGCAATCGATCTTCAGCAGGACGGCACCCGCTATTTCGACTATCACCACACCCCTGACGACACGCTCGACAAGGTCGATCCCGAGCAGCTTCGCCAGAACGTCGCGGCATGGACGGCAATGCTCTCAGTGGTTGCCAACGCGCCCGAGGAGATCGTGCCGACCAAGCCGGCTGTGCCGGCACCCTGAGCCTCGGCGAACCAGAATACGGCGCTTCATGCCGAAGCTGCCGTAGAAGGGTCCGCAGCGTAACGGATAAGGTCCTCGCGGGGACCAGCGCGACATCGACGCTCCCGCGCCCGCCAAGCTCCACCGAGCCTTGACGGTCCTCGTCCGATGCTTCGGCCGGATCGCGGCCGCGGCGAAAACCCTTCGCTGTGAAATCTTGACCCCCTGATCAGGAATTGACGAGGCGCCGCAGGGTCGCCTGCCCTGCCCTCAGGTTGATGGTGGCGCGTGAGAAACGGAAACTCGACAGATCCATCTCCACACGCTTGGCATGACGCCCGTCGGGCGCGCCACAGCGGCCGGAACCGCGGCGATCAGTTGGCGGCGACCGGCAACGTCCAGGTGAAACGAAGGTGGGTGCGATCATCGATCGCGCTCCTTTCGCAGCCAAGTCTGCGCCCTCGCGCTTTGGCTTCCAAGCCCCCGCCCGGCGGCATTCTGGTTAGCGAGCCATTAGCTCAGTAAACTGATTTGCCACGCTTTTGTCGCCGGTCTAAGGGCCTTGGAACAAGGGGTTGCTTTGAGGTCCGTGATGAAGCGCGTGCGCTGTTGCTTTCTGCCGACGGCGGCCTTGTGCGCGGTCGCCACGATCGCCGCGCGTACCGAGGCGAATGTCGGCGACGATCTTGCCGCCCTCAGCATCGAGGAGCTAGCCCAACTCGAAGTCCGCGCCGCTTCGAAGCAGGCGGAGCCTCTCAGCCGGGTGGCGACCTCGATGTTCGTCATCACCGATGAGGATATCATACGATCCGGCGCAACCTCCTTGCCGGAGGCGCTCCGGCTCGCCCCCAATCTTCAGGTGCAGCGCACCAACGCCCGCGAGTATGCGATCACCGCGCGCGGCTTCAACGGGGTCGAGACGGCGAACAAATTGCTCGTCCAGATCGACGGCCGGACGATCTACACGCCCCTTCACTCGGGCGTGTTCTGGGAACAGCATGCCCCCTTGCTCGAGGATCTCGAGCAGATCGAAGTGATCAGCGGACCCGGCGGAACCCTCTACGGCCCCAATGCGGTGAACGGCGTCGTCAGCATTACCAGCAAGGATGCGCGCGCGACGACCGGCGGGCTCGCCCGGGTGACCGCCGGTCCTGACGAGCAGACCTTCGCCCTGCGCTACGGGAGCGCGATCGGGACCGATAGTGCCATTCGCGTCTACGCGACCGGCTTCAACCGCGACGGCATGTCGGCGGGCCCGGCAACGGTCGACGAGCGCGATTTCCGGGGATGGCAGGCGGGCTTTCACGCCGATCTCGGCTCCGCCGACTCGCAGGTCACCCTGCAGGGCGACATCTACGACAACGACATCAATCTGTTGCCGGGTGAAGGCAATCGCGGGCACAATCTGCTCGTCCGCTGGACCCGCGCCACCGGCAGCGAGTCCGCCGTCCGCGTGCAGGCTTATTATGACGATTTCACCCGCAAATATCTGCGCGCGGTCGACAAATTGGAGACCTTCGACGTCGAGGCCCAATTCAATAGCACGCACGGCCGGCACGAACTCGTCGCGGGCGCCGGTCTGCGAACCACGGACGATCTCTTCGTAAACAATTTCAACGAATTCCGGCTCACCCCACCGAGCAAACGGCTGTGGGTGGGCAACGTCTTCCTGCAGGATCGGATTGCGGCGCGCGACGACCTCGATCTGATTGCGGGGCTGAAGCTCGAGCAATCCTCCTTCACTGGTCTGAAGTGGCTGCCCAATTTGCGTCTGGCCTGGCACCCCAGCGAGCGGGCCCTGCTCTGGGCCGCGGTTTCGCGCGCGGTACGCACACCGTCGCGCATCGATCGCGAACTGGAAAGCCTGCCGCTGCTCGCGACCTCTCCGGATTTCCGGAGCGAGAAGCTGATCGCCTTCGAAGCGGGCTATCGGGGCCAGCCCTGGGCTGGAAGCAGCCTTTCGCTGTCCTTGTTCTACAATCGCTACGACGACATCCGAACGATCGAGTTCGCACCGAATTTCCAGACCCCGATCCGGCTCGCCAACAGCCTGAAGGGGAGTTCCTGGGGCATCGAGGCGTCGCTCACCCAGCAGATCCTGTCCTGGTGGCGCGGCAGCCTCGGCGTCTCGACGCTTGGCAAGGATTTCCGGGTGAAGAACGGCGCGCTCGACATTTCAGCTCGTGCCGCTCTTGGGATGGATCCGGATTATCAGCTGATCGCGCGGTCCAGCATGGATCTCGGAGAACGCATGCAACTCGACATTGCAATGCTGGCGGTCGACGACAGCAACACCACCGGGCGCGGGGATTATGCCGAGGCGAACGCACGGCTCGGCTGGAGGGTCAGCGCCGAGTTGGAACTGTTCGTCGCCGGCAGCAATCTCCTACATGAGAGCCACATCGAGAGCAGCGACCTGCCCCGCGCATTGAGGATCGAGCGAAACGTTCAGGCCGGGACTCGCGTTCGCTTCTGATGCTCGCTTGGCAATCCTTCCCTGCCCGCTCGCCGGGACTGCGCCGCCTGAGGCTCGCCGCGGCCGCCTTGCTGTGCGCCCTGCCCGGCGCGGCGCCAGCGCAGCCCAGCGATCTTGCGGTGAAGGCGGCGTTCCTGACCAAGTTCCCGGCCTACGTCACCTGGCCGGCATCGGCTCAACCGGGCGCCGACGCGCCTTTCGCGCTCTGCGTGATCGGCGGCGATCCGTTCGGCCCCCGGCTCGATGCCGCGGCGCGCGGGCAGCAGGTCGATGGTCATGCCGTGCAGGTCCGCCGCCTCGGCAATGCGGCGGCGGCATCCGATTGCCAAATCGCTTTCGTCCAGGCGGTAACGCCCGCCGCCACCAGCGCCGTCCTGGACGCGCTCGCTGACAAGCCCATACTGACCGTGACGGATCGCGGCGCGGCACAGGGCATGGTCCATTTCGAGATTGCCGAAGGACGCGTCCGCTTCCGTATAGACGAGGCGGCCGCTCGGAAAAGCGGTCTGGAAATCAACTCGCGCTTGCTCGCGATCGCTTTGAGCGTGAAGAGAGGGCCGTGATGTTCCGCTTCGCTCGCTTCGCCAGACGCTGGCCGAAAGTTCCGATCGCGGCGGCGTTGATGGCGCTGGTGCTGCTTGCCGTCGGGCTGGCCGTGATCTTCCAGAGCGACCGTAGCTACGGATTGCAGAAGATAGAAGAAACCCGGGTACAGGCCGAGATCCTCGCGGCCAGCGTTACCCCGGCGCTCGACTTCGGCGATGCCGCGACCGCGCGCGAGGCGGCGAATGCGCTGGGCGTCAATCCGCAAATCGCTGCCGCGGGCATCTACAATCGCGACGGCAGCCGCCTGGCGGGATTCGAGCGCCAGCCGGGTGCTCTTCCCACGCGCTTGGCCGGCGGCTGGAAGCCGGGTGGCAGGCTCGTCCAGGTGGTCGTACCGGTAGTACGCGAGCGGGAGACTATCGGCAGCGTCTACCTTTCCTCCGTGCGCGAGCCGACCCTTCGCCGTCTAGCCCGATACAGCGTCGTCGGTCTGCTGGTGATCATGGCGGTTCTAGTTGTGCTCGTGCTCGGCTTCACCCAGCTTGCTCTTCGCCGCGCCAATTGGGAGCTGGAGGCACGGGCCGACGCGCTTTCCGCCGCTTATGCCGAGCTCCAGATCCAGGTTGAGGAACGTACCCGCGCCGAAGACCAGTTACGGCAATCGCAGAAGATGCAGGCACTCGGTCAACTGACCGGCGGCATCGCGCATGATTTCAACAATCTGCTGACCGTCATCCAGGGTTCGGCCGACATGCTCCGCCGCCCTGGGCTGGCAGAGGAAAAGAGGGTCCGGTTCGCGGATGCGATCGTTCAGACCGCCGGACGCGCCGCTGCCCTCACAAGCCAATTGCTCGCCTTCGCCCGGCGGCAACCCCTGCGCACCGAGGTGATCGATCTCGCGGGGCATCTCGAGGGCATGGCCGATCTGCTCGATCGCACCTTGGGAGAACGGGTGAAGGTTGTGATCGAGGCCATGCCGGATCTGTGCCCGATCGAGGCGGACCCCGCCCAGCTCGAATCGGCGATCCTGAATATCGCTGTGAACGCGCGCGATGCGATGCCCGACGGTGGGACACTCACCATCCGCGTGGCGCAGGCGGAGCCGCTCGCCGACGGTCGGTCGGCGGTGGCGGTTGCGGTCAGCGACACCGGCGACGGCATCCCGCCGGACGTGCTCGCCCGGGTCTTCGAACCCTTCTTCACGACCAAGGATGTCGGTCGCGGCACCGGTCTCGGCCTCAGCCAGGTCTATGGCTTCGCCGCGCAATCCGGCGGAGACGCGAAGCTCGCCAGCGAGGTGGGCGTGGGGACCACCGTCACGATCGTTCTTCCCTGCACCGGTCACGACCTTCTGGTCGCGCCGACGGCGCCTACGGATCGCGCGCCGAGCCACCGGACGGGCAGCATCCTTGTCGTGGATGACAACGAGGAAGTCGGATCCTTCGCCGAGCATTTGCTGACCGAATTGGGCCACGTGGTCGTGCGCGCCGCAAGCGGGGCCGAAGCGCTCGAGCGACTGAACGAAGGTCGTTTCGACGTGCTGTTCACCGACGTGGTGATGCCCGGCATGAGCGGCATCGAGCTTGCCGCAAAGGTCAGGGAACGCGCGCCAACCACCGCTTTGGTGCTGACCACCGGCTTCAGCGACGAAATTACGCGCTCGGGCACCGGCGGCCTGCCGGTCGTCTTCAAACCCTATCGGCTCGAAACATTAACCGAGGTGCTGGAGAGCGCTCTCGCGGAAAAGGAAGGCTGAGGGCCTTGTGCGATGCAGGCTGAGACCGTGAGACGTCGGTGCTGCACGCTAACTGGGCACGCGTCCGACAACTTTCACGCAGTCGAGAAAGGCGCGCACGGCCGGGGGTACTGCCCTATGCCCAGGATAATAAAGTGCGACGGCTTCCGGCGCGGGCGTCCAGGCGCCGAGAACCTGGCACAGGCGCCCCTCCTTCAAGGCAGCTTCCGCCGCCGGTCCTGCGACGTAGGCGATCCCCAAGCCGGAGACGGCAGCGTCGACCATCAATTCTTCATCATCAAGGATGATCGCACCGGTCGCTTCCACGACAAGTTCCTGACCGGCACGCTCGAACTCCCAGCGGTAGAGCTTGCCGCTTGGCATCCGGTGGCCGATGCAGCGGTGGTTCGCCAATTCGTCTGGAGTCTCCGGAGCGGCGAAGCGTGCGAGATACTCGGGAGCGGCGACGCAAAGGAACGAAACCGGATCGCCTAGCGGCACCGCGATCATGTCCCGTGGGATCGACCCGGCCAGGCGTACGCCCACGTCGAACCCGGCCGAGACGATGTCGATCAACTGACCCTCGACGACGATGTCGACCACCACGTCGGGAAAGCGCTTCGCCACAAGCGGAACGATGTCGCGGACGAGCAGCGAGGCGGCGACACGCGGTGCGTTGATGCGGACGGTCCCGGCCACCTGCCCGCGAAAGGAGGCAACCCCGGCCAGCGCCTCGTCCAGCGAAGCCAGGGCAGGCTGCAGACGCGCAAGCAGCTGGAATCCAGCTTCCGTGGGTGAAACGCTGCGAGTCGTCCGATTGAGCAGCCGCACGCCGAGCCGATCCTCCAGCGCGCGCATCGCGTGACTGAGAGTGGACGGCGCCGTACCAAGCGCGTCGGCAGCGCGGCGAAAATTGCGATGTGTCGCGACGGCCATGAAGGCCGTGAGATCGTTGAGCGTCGGCCGGGACATTGCTGGCGTTTTTGCACCAGGTCATGCCGAATTCAACGGCTAATACGAACAATCGTGTCGGCCTATCTGATGCTTGCAATCAGGAGGTACCAACGATGAAGAAGACTTGGCTGATCACCGGCGTATCCTCGGGCCTCGGCCGGCTGCTTGCCGAGAAAGCGTTAACGCGCGGGGATCGCGTCCTCGGCACCAGTCGGAATGCCGACGCGCTTGCCGAATTGCGCCGCGCCTATCCCAATCGACTTCGGATCCTTGCGGTGGATCTGCAGGACGAAGGTTCAGTCCGCACCGCCGTCGATGACGCGTTCGGCGGCTCTGGCAGGATCGACATCGTCGTCAGCAACGCGGGCTATGGCCTGCTCGGCGCCGCGGAGGAAGCGAGCGACTCCCAGGTGCGCGACATCATCGATACCAATCTTATCGGGGCGATCGCGCTGATCCGGGCGGTGCTGCCGCATCTGCGCCGTCAAGGTGGCGGCCGCATCCTGCAGGTCTCGAGTGAGGGAGGCCAGATCGCTTATCCAGGCTTCAGCCTCTATCACGCCACCAAATGGGGCATCGAAGGCTTCGTCGAAGCGGTGGCGCAGGAGATTGCTCCGTTCGGCATCGAAATTACCCTCGTCGAGCCCGGCCCCGCCCGCACGGGCTTCGGCAACAATCTTGCCCGTACCGAGCCACTCGCGTCCTATGCCGAAACGCCCGCCGGCAGCTTGCGCGATGCGCTCGGCGACGGCGCCTGGACGATCAAGGGTGATCCTGACCGGATGACGGACGCGATGATGGACCTCGCCGATCATGGCGGCCCGCTGCCTAAGCGGCTGGTTTTGGGCACGGACGCCTATGCCAATGTGCGCAGCGTGCTGCTCGAGCGGCTGGATGAGCTCGACCGCCAGAAGCATATCTCGCTCGCGGCTGACTTCACCGAGGCAGAGCTCACGAACCTCAAGCCTTGATCGCCCTGTTCGTACGCAAATCGCACGACCATTCTCAAGCAAAGGATTAGCCCATGTCCACACGCAACGTTGTTTTCCCGCCCCAGCGCCACGCGCTGTACGACATCCATCGCTACTCACCGGCGATCCGCTCCGGCGACCTGCTGTTCGTGTCCGGCCAGGTCGGAAGCCGCGCGGACGGGTCGCCCGAGCCTGCCTTCGAGGAGCAGGTTCGCCTCGCCTTCGCAAATCTGCGGAACGTGCTTAACGCCGCGGGATGCAGCTTCGACGATGTCGTCGACGTCACCACCTTCCATACCGATCCCGAGGCGCAGATCGACGTCGTGCTGGCCGTCCGGAGCGAGGAGATCGGCGACCCGCCTTATCCGAACTGGACCGCCGTCGGCGTGACTTGGCTCGCCGGCTTCGATTTCGAGATCAAGGTGATTGCCCGCATTCCTGCCGCTACAGGCATCGCGAGCACCGCGGATTAGGCTTCGGGAGGCGTTCTCCGGTTCCAGAGGATGCTGCCGGCGACGATCAGGCCGCCAAAGACGAAAGCCACGCCGATCGGCAGCCTGGGGGCAGTCAGGACGAAAAACGACAGCACGATGCCGACGACAAGCAGCGGCCCGACATGCTTCAGCAGCGCCGCGTCTTCGCCGAGCAATTCGGCATCCTCGGCGAAGGCGCGATTCTCCTCCTCCTCTTTGGCGTGCCGTTCGGCGACGATCCGCGCCTTGTTCACGACCTGATGGCGCCACCATAGCGTCACAGGCACAGCCAGGGCCGCGGCGCCCAGTCCGAATGTTATCTGCCCGCCCGCGCGAGTCGCCCGCGCTGACGCCGAGCGAGAGGAACAGGATCGACCAGACCAACAAATAGGCGATCGTCCAGCCGACGATGCCCACGATACGTTTTCGAAGCGGCGCGTGTTCAGCCTGCCCGTTCATCCCCCGACTCCCGATGCAGAGTCAGCATCGCATAGTCGCAGGCAAATCGGAATGGAGTTTGATTTGGCAGGACCCAGGTGCGCCGTTCCGCCCAAGTGGGGCGGTCTTCGAGCAATAGCCGCAGGTGACGGCTGAGCAGGGAAATGGTCGGGGAGATAGGATTCGAACCTACGGCCCCCTGGTCCCAAACCAGGTGCGCTACCAGACTGCGCCACTCCCCGACGCGCGCCCCCTTTAGCAGGCAGTCTGCCTGTGGCAAACTCAAAGCGGACCAGCAGGCGCTTCGGTCTGCGCCGCAGATGCGCTTCTGAAGCGTCCGCGTGCGGGTGGTGGGCCCGGCAGGATTCGAACCCGCAACCTAGCCGTTATGAGCGGCCGGCTCTACCATTGAGCTACAGGCCCATATCCCGGCTCGGCCCTGCGATTAGCGGAGCCTCCGCGGTCTTGGCAAGCGAGCAGGCGCCGAACCGCGGTGCTTTCGATCAGCGCCTTCGCCCTGTCGAAAGCTCAGCCGGATCTTCAGGCGGCAGGAACAGGAAGAAGCGCTCTTCGCCAACCACGAGAGCGCCGCCCACCGCCTCGGCAAGATTACGGACCAAACGCAGGGCAAAGCCAAGACCGAGCGCGGGAGCTCCGGGCCAATCGCCGTCCGGGCTGTAGCCGGGGTCGAGCAGCGCACGCTCGTCGAGGCCGTCGATTGCGTGCGGTCGGTCTATGGCGAGACAGAGCATCCGTTGCCCGCCCATCATGCCCATCCCCATGGTCGCAGCAATGACCTCGCCTTCCTGGGCGAGGCCGATGGTCGCCGCGAGCATGCGGGCGAACATCCGCTCGGCGGCGGCGAGCTCGACCCGTGCCGACGGCAGATTCTTCTCGATCTCTATGGCGATGCGGCTGCCCCGCTGCCGGGCGACTCGTTCATAGGCATCGTGGAGCCGGCAGAGCAGCGAGACCGCATCCACCGGCGCTTGCTCGAACTGGATCACCTGAGTTTCGATTCGCGCCGCGGTGTCGAGATCGTCGACGGCGGAAAGCAGCCGACTAGCTTGCTCCATGATTTCCGAGGCGCGATCGCGATAGCTCGACGCCGCCGGACCCATATATTGCCCGTCGATCATCTCCGCAAAGCCGACGATGGCGTTGAGCGGCGTCCGGAGCTCGTGAATGAGCTGGCGCAGCGAATCGGCCGGCAGGTTGGTCCCGAACACGCCGTTGCGGCCGGCGACAGCGTCGGGATGCGCGACTTCGTCGACCCGCGGGCGGCGCGCGCTACCGCGATAGCCGAGGAAGCTGCCCTGGACGGGGTCGAAGAAGGGCACCCCGGAGATCCGCCAATCGCCCGACACCTCGCCGGTGCCGGCAACGCTGAAGCGCGCATCCCGAAATGGCGTCCGCTTCTCGAATGCGCCAGCGGCCTGGCCATCGACTCCGAAGACGCCGCGATCGGCGATGGAAGCGATGCTCTGGCCGATCAGCGCGCCGCGCGGGGCGCCTTCTACCCAGACGATGATGCCGTCGGTGCTGGTCTCCCATTGGAAATCGCCGGTGGCGAGCGGCTGTGCCGGCGAACCGACTGTCACTGGCGCCGCAGCCTCCCGCTGGCGGCGGAAATTCTCGATCCGGGCAACCAGGTCCCGGATCTGTGTCTCGCCGACTTCGAGCGACGGCGCTCGGACGTCCACCGCGGCAATCGGCGTAACGGAACCGGAGAGCGCGAAATCGGATGGGCCGAAGCTTGCCAGCGCATGTTCGACATCCGGGCCGAGATCACGACGGTGGCGAAGGAGGGCGCGGGCCGTCGGTGTCAGGCTGGGCAGCAAGGCGATCCATTCGTCGCGGGTCAGCAATGCGCCCGAGATCAGCGGCCCGGCGACCACCGGTTTGTCCTCGGCAAAGAACGCGACGATCGTGGTCGAGACCCTGCGGCCCGAGAAGCTGCGCGCGGTTGCGCAGCGCGTGTCCGACGGGATGTCCAGGCGCCGCGCGCGCAGCCAGTCCAGCGCCTGCAGTGCCTGATCGCTGAGGCGAACGCCTCGGCGTTGAGCGATAAGATCGACAAGCTGGCGCCACTTGGCCGCCAGGGCAGCGGGATTTCCCTCCCCCTGGCCCAGCACCGTCGCAATCATGTCGTCGAAGCGCATCGTCCTCAGCTCACGCGAATGGCCGGCACCTGTGGCCGATAGAGGTTAACAAGGCTCACACAATGGGGGAAGCGGACATTTGGGCCTTTGCGACCCGCCGCGGCCCGCTGCGGGAAAAATTGCGACGAAGAAGGGCGCCGGATCGCTCCGGCGCCCTTCTTCTTCTCAGTCGGAGGAATCAGCCGCGTTGCGCGAGCCACGCCACCCACAGGTTCGCGACCTGGCTGCGCAGCCCGGTGACCGACTTGAAGGCGGTTTCCGCTTCCGCGCGGTTGCCGCCGCGCGCGAGCGCGATCCCGAGCCGGGTGTTGACCATGTTGGCATCGACGCCGCCCTTCTGGAGCGCAAGCCGGTACAGCTCGGCAGCCTTGGTGTAGTCGCCATAGCCTGCATAGATGCCCGCGAGATTGGCCGCCAGCTGGCCGTTGGCCGCGCTCCGGGCCTTCGGCTCAACCCCCGGCAAGGCGGCCTTGTCTTCGGCGACGCGGCTGTTGACCTTGGTCAGCAAGGCCGAGTGCCCAGGACCGGACTTGCCCGAGCGGGCCGCCGCCTCGAGAACCGCCTTGGCCTCGCCCCAGTTACGATTGTAATCGAGATACTCGGCGAGGCGCAGATACTCGCCGCTCTCGAGAGATCCGCTGTCCTGCATGAGGCGCATCAGATCGACGTAGGCTTCCTCGTCCTTGGCAATCGCGGGGACCGAGATCGACACGAGGTTCTTGAAGTTCTCCGCGCTCGGATAAGCCTGCTGGACCTCGGTTGCGAGCTGGTTGGAGAGGGCAGCGTTCTTCTGCTTGTACGCGATGCCGAGAGCATTGCGGTACCAGGCTTCAGGCGGCTTCTGGCCCGCGGCCTTGCTCAGGCCAATCGCCTTCTGGAGGAGAGCAAGTGCCTCGCCTTCCTTCTTGAGCTCGATCTTGGCGCGGGCGAGGTTGACGACGCTGTCGAGATCGTTGGGATTGGCGGCGATCTTCTGCGCGTAGAAGGTCTCGGCGGCAGCGAAATCGCCGCTCTCGACGGCATTTCCCGCAAGGTAGGTCTGGAGCTGCGTGGTTTCCGTGGCATCGGCGCCACCGCTGGCCAGGATCGCTTCGACGGCGGCGCGTTGCGCGTCCTTGTTGTTTTCCTCGGTCGCGCGCTGCAGGCGGAACTTGGCGATGACATATTTGTCGTCGGTGTTCTTCGCCACGGCCTGGGCCGCCGCAAGCTTCTCCGGAAAGTCTGCCGCCTTCTCGTTGAGCGACTTCTGCAGCGCAGCGATGGCGTTCTGGGCCTCCTTGCTGAGCTTGAACTTGCGCTGCGATGCTTCGGCCTTCTGGCCACTGTCCTGCGCAACGGCCGGAGCCGCGGCGGCGCCGCCGACGATCAGCGAGACGGCGATCGCAAGGCTGGAAACGAACTTCATGTCAAACTCTCCTGGGGGGAAGATGAGAAATCAAAGGCGGGTTCAGGCGCGCTGCGCAAGCCAGACGCGCCACAGGGCGGCAAGATCGCCGCGCGTGCCGCTTACCGTCTGAAAGGCCGTATCGGCCTCAGGCCGATTGCCAGCAAGCGCAAGGGCGATGCCGAGCCGGGTGTTGCCGACATTGGGATCGATCCCGCCCTTCTGCAGTGCCGTCCGATAAAGATCGGCAGCGACGCCATACTCTCCGAAGCTGAGATACTGATCACCCGCCTCGAGCGCTGCAGTTCCGGTCGCCGCCGATGCCGCGGCAGTGCGCAGCGCGGCGAGTTTGGTCTTCGCGGTGGTCGCCTTTTTCTTCGACGTGGCGATGGCTTCCTTGAAGGTCGCCTTGGCGGGATCGACCATCCGGTCGCTGACTCCCTCCTGGAACACCGACTGCGCTTCACCGGGCAGGTTGGCGCCGTCGAAGGCCTGGGCCGCGTCGAAATAGTCGCGCTCGCCGGCGAGAGCCCTGGAAAGACGCTGCAGACGGGTAGCATCAAGAGTCGTCGCCGAATCTGGTTTGGCATAATCGCGATAGAGAAGAACCGCGTCGCGCCAATTCTGCGCACTGGGATAAGCGGCGACCAAGGCACGACTGAACTTGATCGCCTGCGGCGCCATCGCATTCATCGTCGCAAGGGTCAGGCCCCGGCGATACCAGGCTTCCGGAGCTTTCTGCCCGGTTGCTGCCTGCATTTCGATCGCCCGATCGATCAGCGCCACGGCATCTTCATTCTTGCGCAGATCAAGCTTCACCCGCGCGAGCGCGATCGCCCCGTCCGGAGTCGGCGCAAGTTCGAGGGCGCGCGTGAGCGAGGCCTCGGCCCGTTCCCGCTTGCGGGCGAAGGATGCCAGCACGCCTTGAGTGGCATAAAGCGGCGCCTGCTCGGCGGCGGGGATACGGCCGCTGGCAAGCAGTGCCTCGACGGCGCTACTCTGGAGCGCGACATTGTTGGTCTCGCGGCCGAGGCGCAGCTGCAATCCGGCAAGCTGGTATCGCGCGTCGGCCCCGCGGGCAGCGGACTGAGCGGTCGTCAGGGCGGCGCTCGCGGCGCTGTAATTCCGGGCCTGAAGCGCCGCCTCCACCGCGGAGAGGGATGTCCGCTCCTCCAGGGTAAAGCTTGGCCCCGTATAAGGCGGCTTCTTCTTGGCATCGGCCGGTCCGGTGGCGACGACGGAGGCTGTGCCAAGCGCGAGGATGATCCCTAGGGCGAGCCTGGAAACCGAAGCCATAATCGAAAAGCCTCCTGATGAACGCCCCTCGGCGAAGGCCGCCTTGGGTAAGGCGGGCTCTACTATCGCCAATCGTGGTGCGTTTCTAGCGTTCGGGCGCTGAACCCCCGTTGAACCGTTAACCATCGGAATTGCCACCTAATCCAAAGCGATCGGCGTGCGTTTGACAGGCGCGCCAACGGATCGCTAACCGCACCCGATGCTCGCAGTCATTTCACCTGCCAAGACGCTCGATTACAAGCGTCCTCTGCCCCCACTCGACCCGACCGAGCCTCGCTTCGCCGAGGAAGCGGCGACGCTTGCCGCCGCTGCTGCCAAGCTGTCGAAGAACAAGCTCGGCGCATTGATGCACATCTCCGAGACCTTGGCCGCGCTGAACGTTGAGCGGTACCGCGGTTTCGCCGAGCAGCCCACCCGCCCGGCAATCTATGCCTTTGCGGGAGACGTCTACACCGGCTTCGAAGTGCACAGCATTGGTGAAGACGCGGTGTTCTTCGCACAGGATCACCTGCGCATCCTCTCCGGCCTCTATGGCCTTCTGCGCCCGCTCGACGAAATCCGTCCCTATCGGCTGGAAATGGGCACTAGATGGGCACCCGGCCGCACCCCTAATCTCTATAAGTTCTGGCAGAACCGCATTGCCGATCGCCTCGCCGCCGACCTTCTGCAGACGGGTGACAATACGGTGATCAATCTCGCCAGCAAGGAATATTGGCAGGCCGTCGAAGGCAAGCTGCCGGCCGACATCCGCGTCATCGAGATCGATTTTCGGGAAGACGGTCCGAACGGCCTGCGGTTCAACAGCTTTGCCGCCAAGCGCGCACGGGGCATGATGGCGCGCTACATGTGCGAGCACCGGCTCACCGACCCCGTCCAGCTCAAGGATTTCGACAGCGACGGCTACGCATTCGATCCGCAGAATAGCGACGATGCGCGCTGGCGTTTCCACCGCGGCTAAAGGCGGCCTTGTCAGCTTGCGCGCGCGTACGCACGCGCGGGTGGCGCTCGCCGGAAACAGCCGCTAGGGTCCGTCCACATTCTTCCAGTCGTCCGCACGGGCGCATCACGCAGCAACAGGAACAGTAAGTGGCCAGCGTACCGCCGACCATCGACAATAGCGACATCTCCCCGATCTCGATCGTCGACGAGATGAAGACCTCATACCTCGATTATGCCATGTCGGTGATCGTCAGCCGCGCGCTTCCCGACGTGCGCGACGGCCTGAAGCCGGTCCATCGTCGCATCCTATACGGGGCGCACGAGGCCGGCTTCGTTGCCGGGCGGCCGTATCGCAAATCCGCGCGCCTGGTTGGCGACGTCATGGGTAAATACCACCCGCACGGCGATTCCTCGATCTACGACGCGCTCGCCCGCATGACCCAGGATTGGTCGATGCGCGTGCCGCTCATCGATGGCCAGGGCAATTTCGGATCGATGGATCCGGATCCGCCCGCGGCGATGCGCTACACCGAAGCGCGCCTCGCCCGCGTTGCCTCCGCCTTGCTCGACGACATCGACAAGGATACCGTCGACTTCCAGCCTAATTACGACGCGTCGGAGCGCGAGCCGCAGGTATTGCCGGCCCGCTTCCCGAACCTGCTGGTCAATGGTGCAGGCGGCATCGCCGTCGGCATGGCGACCAACATCCCGCCGCACAATCTGGGTGAAGTGCTCGCCGCCTGCCGTGCGTACATCCAGAACCCGATGATCACGATCGACGAGCTGATAGAGATCGTACCGGGTCCGGATTTCCCGACCGGACCGCTGATCCTCGGCCAGGGCGGTGCCCGCAACGCCTATCACAGCGGCCGCGGCAGCATCATCATGCGCGCCCGTCATGTGGTCGAGACCGGCCGCGGCGACCGGCAGTCGATCGTACTCACGGCCATTCCCTATCAGGTTGGCAAGTCCAACCTGGTCGAGAAGATCGCCGAGGCCGCCAAGGACAAGCGGATCGAGGGCATTGCGGACATCCGCGACGAATCCAATCGCGAAGGTGTCCGCGTCGTCATCGAGCTGAAGCGTGACGCCACCGCCGAGGTCGTGCTCAATCAGCTTTGGCGGCACACGCCCGCCCAGCAGAGCTTCCCGGCCAACATGCTGGCGATCCGCGGCGGCCGGCCCGAAACGCTGAACCTCAAGGACATCATCGAGGCCTTCGTCAAGTTCCGCGAGGAGGTGATCACCCGCCGCACCAAGTTCGAACTGAACAAGGCGCGCGAACGGGCCCACATCTTGCTCGGTCTGGTGATCGCGGTCACCAACCTCGACGAAGTCGTACGGATCATCCGGGGCTCAGCCTCGCCGGCGGAGGCGCGCGCTGCGCTGCTGGCCCGCGATTGGGCGATCGAGGAGATCGCGCCCTATATCAAGCTCGTCGAAGCCGTCGAGCATCAGGGCGCCGACGCCAGCTATCGCCTGTCGGACACCCAGGTCCGGGCAATTCTCGAGCTTCGCCTCCACCGCCTCACGGGCCTCGGCCGCGACGAGATCGCCGGCGAATTGCGAGAGCTTGCGACCACCATCGCCGAACTGCTCGAAATCCTCGGCGACCGCGTGAAGCTCTACGCGGTGATGCAGGAAGAGTTCGATGCGATCGATGCGGCTTATTCCACTCCGCGCATCACCGAGATCGCGCCCTCGGTCGAGGGGATCGACGACGAGGACCTGATCGAGCGCGAGGACATGGTCGTCACCGTGACCATGGAAGGCTATATCAAGCGGACGCCGCTCGACACCTTCCGCGCCCAGAACAAGGGCGGCAAGGGCCGTGCCGGCATGGCCACGAAGGACGAGGACGCGGTCACTCACCTGTTCGTGACGTCGACCCATACGCCCGTGCTGTTCTTCTCGACCCTGGGCAAGGTCTACCGGATGAAGGTCTGGCGCCTGCCGGAAGGCGGTCCGGCGACCCGGGGCCGGCCGATGATCAATCTGCTGCCGCTGGCGGCGGGCGAAACCGTCTCCACCGTCCTCCCTCTGCCGGAGGATGAGGAGGAGTGGAGCGCGCTTCACGTCATGTTCGCCACCGCCAAGGGATCGGTGCGCCGCAACTCGATGGACGCGTTCGCCAACATCCGCACCAGCGGCAAGATCGCGATGCGCTTCGAGGAGGGTTCGGACGACCGCCTGATCGGCGTTTCGCTGCTCACCGAGGAGGACGACGTCCTGCTCGCGACCCGCAACGGTCGCGCGATCCGCTTTGCCGCCACCGACGTCCGCGAATTTCAGAGCCGGGATTCGACCGGCGTCCGCGGCGCCCGCCTTGCCGACGGAGACGAGGTCATCTCGATGTCGGTGCTTCGCGGCTTCGACGCTACCCCGCAGGAGCGCGAGGATTATCTCAAGGCGGCGCCGTGGAAGGAAGGCGAACGCGACGTGACTCTGTCGCCCGAGCGCATGGCCGAATTCCAGGCCGCCGAGGAGTTCGTGCTTACCGTCACCGCCAATGGCTACGGCAAACGCACCTCCGCCTACGAGTACCGCCGCACCAACCGTGGCGGCCAGGGCATCACCAACATCGTCAGCTCCGACCGCAACGGCCCGGTGGTAGCGAGCTTCCCTGCCCATAGCGGCGAGCAGCTGATGCTGGTCACCGATCAGGCCAAGCTGATCCGCACCACTGTCGGCTCGGTTCGGGTAACCGGACGCAACACCCAGGGGGTGATCCTGTTTCGGGTCGCCGATGGCGAGCATGTGGTCTCCGCGGCACGGATCGAGGAGAGCGAGGAAGACGCCGAGGTCGTCGTCGACGTCGAGGATCAGACCCTCGCCGCCAGCAGCGCGGTGATCGAAGGCAGTTCCGATTGAGGACGGCAGCCCTTTACTCCTCCCGGTAGCAGGCGGCTTCGACCTTGATGCCATCGGGATCGTGCGCGAAAGCCGCATAGTAAGTCGGGCCATAGTGCGGCCGCAGCCGGGGGGCGCCGTTGTCGCGCCCCCCGGCTGCAAACGCGGCCGCGTGAAACCGCATTCACCTGGGTGCGGGTGACTGCCCGAGAGGCGATTCGGGTGCCCTCGCCCACCCGTTCGTTGTCGCTCATTCAGAAGAAGCGATTGTTCTCGAGTCCAAAGCCCGGCGCGGTGCCTTGGCTCCCGGTCTCACCCGGGCCGACCTCCATGATCAGAGTATGCCGAGCGGCGCCAAAGCTGCCTCGTAGAAGCGGCGCGAGCGGGCGAGATCCGAAACGGCAAGACCGATGTGGTCCAACACGCCTTTCTCCTCCTGGTCAAAGCGACTATCGCACGCCCAAATGACACATCAAATTCATATCATCGGCGGCGGCCTCGCCGGAACGGAGGCCGCCTGGCAGCTGGCGGAAGCGGGCATGAAGGTGCGCCTTTCGGAAATGCGCGGCACCGGCGAGCGAAGCCCGGCGCATCAGACGGACGGGCTCGCCGAACTGGTCTGCTCCAATTCGTTTCGCTCCGACGATGCCGAGCATAATGCGGTGGGGCTCCTCCACTCGGAAATGCGGGCGCTCGGATCGGTGATCATGGCCTGCGCCGATGCGCACAAGGTCCCCGCCGGCTCCGCCCTCGCAGTCGACCGCGACGGCTTCTCGGAAGCGGTGACGCAGCGGCTGCTGGCGCATCCCAACATCGAGATCGTCCGCGAGCGAGTGGATGCTCTGCCCGCCTCCGGCCCAACGATCGTCGCCACAGGACCGCTGACTGCGATGGCCCTGGCCGAGTCGATCGGTGCCGCGACCGGATCCGATGCGCTCGCTTTCTTCGACGCGATCGCGCCGATCGTGCATCGCGACAGCATCGACATGGATGTCGCCTGGATGGCGTCGCGGTGGGACAAATCGGGTGCCGACGGAGGCGACGGCAAGGATTACATCAACTGTCCCATGACCAAGGAGCAGTATCTCGCATTCCACCAGGATCTTCTCCATGGCGAGAAGACCGAATTCCGCGAGTGGGAAAAGGACACGCCCTATTTCGAAGGGTGCATGCCGATTGAAGTGATGGCCGAGCGCGGCGTCGATACGCTCCGCTATGGACCGATGAAGCCGGTCGGGCTCGACGATCCCAGAACCGGGCGGTGGCCATATGCCGTCGTCCAACTCCGCCAGGACAATGCGCTTGGCACCTTGTGGAATATGGTCGGCTTCCAGACCAAGCTCAAATATGCCGAGCAGGTTCGGCTCTTCCGGACCATCCCGGGGCTTGAGAATGCGGAATTCGCTCGGCTCGGCGGCCTTCACCGCAACACCTTCATCAATTCCCCGCAATTGCTCGATCGCACGCTGCGGCTCAAGAAAGCGCTGCACATCCGCTTTGCCGGCCAGATCACCGGCTGCGAAGGCTATGTGGAATCCTCCGCGGTCGGCTTGTTGGCCGGGCGCTTCGCCGCGGCGGAGTTGCTGGGGCAGATGTTGGCGCCGCCGCCTGTCGAGACTGCGCTCGGGGCCTTGCTCGGCCACATCACGGGCGGGGCGGAAGTCGATCTTTACCAGCCGATGAACGTCAATTTCGGCCTGTTCCCGCCGGTCGAAGGCAAGGCGAAAAAGGCCAATCGTAAGCGCCTCTACACGTTGCGCGCCGAGCAGGCGTTCGATCGCTGGCTCGGACGCGCACCGGTCGAAAAGCAAAAGGAGGATGCGGCCTGAGCCGCATCCTCCTTGGTCGGCCTAAACGGCAATTCTGATCAGAGCTGGCCTTCGAGCCAGGTCTGCAGCTGAGTCTTCGGTGCCGCGCCGACCTTGGTCGCCGCGGGAAGGCCGTCCTTGAACAGGATCATCGTCGGGATGCCGCGGACCCCGTATTTGGACGGCGCCTCGGGATTGTCGTCGATGTTGAGCTTCACGACTTCGACCCTCTCACCGAGTTCGTTGCTGATCTCTTCCAGCGCCGGCGCGATCATCCGGCACGGGCCGCACCATTCCGCCCAGAAATCGACCAGAACCGGCTTGGACGCGCCGAGCACATCGGTTTCGAAGGAAGCGTCGGTGACACTCTTGGTAGCCATTGCAGTCTCCTGAAGTTGACCCTGATGTAAGGAGCCCGGTGCGCCGTCTCAAGCGGCTTGCGGCAGGTAGCGCGCAAGCAGTTCGTCCGGCAGATCGTGGAGCATCGGCACCGAGGTGTAGAGGAGCTTCGCCTCGATCCGACGACCCGGGAAGATCACGCGCAGCGCCTCGGCATAGGCCGCCATCTGACGCAGATGGGGGACCGGGATCGCATCACGAGACGTCGGTGCGCGCCGTCCCGTCTTGAAATCGGCGACAACGACGCGCCCTGGCTGGACGAGCAGTCGGTCGACCGTCCCGGAGACCACCAGTCCGTCCGCAACCACGGCTGCGATGGGGGCTTCGGCAAGTGCCTCCGGCCCGAACAGCTCGGCGTGGCGCGGATCGGAGATCACGCGGCATGCATCCTCGACCAGAGACTGCCGCAGTGCTGCGTCGCCAACGCCGGCGGCTTGCTGCAGCCAGCGCTCGGCGCGGGTTGCACGCTCGGCCGGCGGCACATCCGGCAAGCGCTCGAACAGCTGGTGGAGCAGTCGGCCGCGGGCCGCCGCGTCGCGCAGGGCTGGAGACGGCGGCGGATCGCTGACATCGTCTTCCCCGAGCGCGGACGGGGCAAGCGGCCGCGGCGGACGGGCTTCGAGCGGCGCGGACCTGCGAATCCATTCGGGCAGAGCGACTGCGGCGGGCACGCGGCGCGGGTCGGCCGACGCCGGCTTCGGCAACGGGCCATGGCGGAGGCTCCGCCCCCACAGCATGTCCTCTTCCCAACCGCCGCCGAGCGTAGACAGCGCGGTCTCGATCGCGCGATACCAGCTCGCCAAAGGCGGTGCGCCCTTGGCCATCGGACCCAACGCACCGCCGACGTAGAGACGTTCCTCAGCGCGGGTCAGCGCGACGTAGAGCAGGCGCCAATGCTCGCGGCGCTCGGCCGCATCAATCGCGGCAATGTCGGAGGCGAGTGGCTCCACCAGCTCGTCCTTGCGGGGGCGAAAGATCGGCACTTCGATGTCCTCCTCGGCGAGCGTCAGGCTGGTGAAGCTTCCGCCGATGCCGCCGCCCTTCCGATCCGGGTCGGCGCAGGCGTCGGCGAGGATCAGCACCGGCGATTGCAGACCCTTCGAGCCGTGCACGGTCATCACTCGCACCGCGTCGAGCGGCGCCGAAGGGTCGCGAACGATCTCGACGTCCCCGCGGGCGAACCATTCGAGGAAACGCTGCAGCGAAGGCGCCGAATTCGCCTCGAACTCCAGCGCGGAGGCGAGCAATTCCTCGATCGGATCGCGTGCTTCAGGGCCGAGGCGTTCGAGCAACTTCCTGCGGCTGCCGGAAGGGCCGGAGAGGATCGTCTCCAGGAACTGGTGGGGCGTGGCATAATCAGCCATGCTCAGGATATCCGACAGACCGCGCATCGTCTCCGCAAGACGATCCCGGAACCCTTCGGCAAGCTGCGATGGCCGGTCTGCCAGCGTGCGCAGCCGCGGCCAGAGCCCGCCTTCACGGCCAATAGCGGCGGCATAGAGATCGTCCTGGGTCCAGCCGAACAGGGGCGAGACGAGCAGCGAAGCCAGGTTGAGGTCGTCGAGCGGTTGCATGGCGAAGCGGGCTGCGGCCAGCAGATCCTGAACGGCAAGCGGCGCCGTCAGCAGCAGGCGGTCGACGCCCGCGACCGGCACCCCTTCCGCGTGAAGCCTGGCCACGATCAACGATGCCAAGTCGCCGCGGCGGCGGACGAGGACGAGAATGTCTTCCGGCCGCAGCGGGCGCGCCTTCGACGCTACGAAGAATGGATCGTCCAGCCAGAGGCGGATCTGCCTGGCGATCCTACCGGCGTAGACGCGCACGGTGTCGGAGACCCAGCCCTCCTCGCCGGCTTCGTCCTCCGGCTCGCCCCCGTCCCCGGTGAACGGCGCCCATAAGGTGACGGAGCCCGGCCGGCTGGCATGATGTGCCACATGGGGATTGGGAGCGCGCGGCAGGCCGAGAGCCCCGTGACCGAGTTCTTCGATCACACGATCGACGACGGCTAGAATCTCGGGCGAGGATCGAAAGCTTCGATCCATCGAGAGATCGAGGAAATCGCGGTCGACCGCGCCCGCCTCTCCGGCGAACCATGCGCGGGCGACCTCGAACGCCTGCGGATCGGTGCCTTGGAAGCCGAAGATCGCCTGTTTGTAGTCGCCAACGGTGAAGATGGTCCGCGGCCGCTGCGAGGCGCTCTCGCCGGCAAAGAATTCGAGGGTGAGCGCGCGGACGATGTTCCACTGCCGCTCGTTCGTGTCCTGGGCTTCGTCGACCAGGATGTGGTCGGTCGCCTGATCGAGCTTGTAGCGCACCCACTCGCTGATTCCGGGCGTCAGCAGCAGGGCCTCGGCGCGGCGAATGAGATCGTCGAAATCGACGGCCCCTGCGGCGCGCTTCGCAGCGCCATAGGCGAGGGCGAAGGTCTGCCCGGCCCGCAGTCCGGCGGCGAGGCACGCCACCAGACCTGCCGTCCTCCGCATCTGGAGGAGCGCGCGGCAACATTCGGCCAACCGTCCCGCATGCTCGGTATAGTTCGGGTCCACCTTGGCCAATCCGGCGGTCACCTTGCGCGGATCACCGGACTTGGTCAGCACAAGTGCCGCCAGCTCCTCTAAAGTATCCGCGCGCGCCGGGTTGCCGCGGCCACGCCAGGCAGAGATTACGTCGCAGCAACTAAGGCCTGTCGCCGTGCCCCAGAGGCGATTCGCGTCTGCGATCCGTTCCAGGCTGCGGACGTCGAAGGCGTCGTCGCAGCAGCCGTCGGCGAGCGCTGCGTCGATATCGCCGGCAGGAAGATCGAAGACTCGGCGGAGCTTGGCTTCAATTCCTTCACGGGCGCCAAGTGCCTCGATCGGTGCCTGCGCACGCGCGCAGGCGCGGAGGAATGCCTCAGCGCCGGCTTCGCCCAACCGGTGGCTGAGCGCCTGGACATCGCGGATCAAAGGTAGATCGCTGCCCTCTTCCGCGCGGACCAGCATCTCGGCAAGCGTCTGGCGCGCCAGCAATTGCTCTTCGCGGCCATCGAGCGGTCGGAATCCGGGCACCAATCCGGCTTCGGTCGGAAAGGCGGCAAGCAGGCTTTGCGAGAAGGCATGGATGGTCTGGATGCGGAGCCCGCCGCCGGCGGCGTCGAGCACCCGTGCGAACAGAGTGCGGGCCCGCGCGACGCTCGGGTCGTCCGTCGGCTCCCCGAGCGCGAACAACTCCCTGCGAAGCTCCGTGGTTTCGAGCCTGACCCAATAAGCCAGCCGTTCGTGGATGCGATCGGCCATCTCGGCGGCGCCCGCCTTGGTGAAGGTAAGGCACAGGATCGAGGATGGATCGACACCGGAAAGGAGCAGGCGCAGCACCCGGGCGGTAAGGACGTGGGTCTTGCCGGTGCCGGCCGATGCCGAAAGCGCCGCATGGTCGCGGGGACTTGAGGCAAGCTGCTGCTCGTCCTTGAGCTGGTTGAGGGGGCGGAGGCGACGGGACATGCGCCTTCTCTCGGGGAAGTGGCGGGCAATGTGAAGCCTCGCGGCCGGAGATCGGTGCCGTCATGCCGTCCATTCCGGGAAAATACGGAGGTGGAGCAGCAGGTTGGCGCCATCGACGCCGCTATAAACTTTAGCAAAGGAGCGCTGCACTAAGCGGTGCCTGTCTGAACGGAGTTTCCATGACCGATCATCTTCGATCCCGCCTCGACTTCATGCAGATGGATCGGGCGCAACGCGATCTGCTTGCGTCCGCCCAGTCGGACGTGGCCGAACTGATCGGTCCGGCGCTCGACCGCTTCTACGCCGCTGCACGGGCCAATTCTGAGACGAATGCCTTCTTCCGTGATGCAGGGCACATGAACCAGGCGAAGGCCGCCCAGCAATCCCATTGGCGCCGGATCGCAAGCGGTCGGTTCGACCAGGATTATCATGATAGCGTCCGCCGGATCGGATCCGTCCACGCACGCATCGGCCTCGAGCCGAAATGGTATGTCGCAGCCTATGCGCTGGTCGTGGAGAATCTGATCAAGGGTGTCGCGCAGCGCTACTCGCCCTGGCGCCGGCTGCTCAGCCTGTTCCGCTTGCCCGCCGCAGAAGACGTCACCGCAGCGATCGTCAAGGCGGCGTTGATGGATATGGAGCTCTCGATCTCGATCTATATCGAGGAAGCGCAGTCTGAACGGACCCGTGCCACCGAGGCTTTGGACGGTGCGCTCAAGCGTTTGGCCGATGGCGATCTTACCGCGGAGGTCAGCGGTCTTCCGCAGAGCTTTGCGGGGCTCGAGCGCAGCTACAATCAGACGCTGGCGCGCATGCGCGACACGATCGGCAGCGTCAGCGCCAATGCGTCGGCAATCCGCACCGGATCGACCGAAGTCAGCCAGGCGTCGAATGATCTTTCGCGCCGCACCGAGCAGCAGGCCGCCTCGCTGGAGGAGACCGCAGCGGCGATGACCGAGATCACCGCAACCGTGCACAACAGCGCGGCGGGAGCCAACGAAGCCAATAAGCTTGTTCGCGCCACCCAGGCGGATGCCCAGGAAAGCAGCAAAGTCGTCGGCGACGCGGTTGCCGCGATGGCGGAGATCGAGAGGAGCTCGCAGGAGATCACCAAGATCATCGCCGTGATCGACAAGATTGCGTTCCAAACCAATCTCCTCGCGCTCAACGCCTCGGTGGAAGCGGCGCATGCCGGGGAAGCTGGCCGGGCTTTCGCGGTGGTCGCCAATGAGGTGCGTGCCCTCGCCCAACGCTCGGCGGACGCGGCACAGGAGATCGGAACGCTCATCTCCAACAGCTCCAAGCAGGTCGAAGGCGGGGTGACCCTGGTCGGCGAGGCCGGCGAGGCGCTCGCACGGATCATCGGCTCGATCGACGAAGTCTCGGGTCTCGTCGGTCAGATCGCGCTTGCCGCCGACCAGCAGAGCTCGGCGCTTGCCCAGGTCAACATCGCGATCACCGAAATGGATCGGATGACCCAGCAGAATGCAGCGATGGTCGAGCAGACCTCCGCGGCGGCTGCCTCCTTGACGTCGCAAGCCGAGGCGCTCGCGACCGAGACCGGCAGCTTCCGGGTGGACTCGTCGGTGCGCAGCGGAACGATGATCCGCCGCGCGGCCTGACCCGCTCTGGGATCGATCGCGCACCGGTCGATCCCCGCGGGCGCCTGGGCGCCGAGCCCTTGCGAGGCGCTTCACCTCTGCTAAGCGCGCGGCAACGCCCTTCGGAGGAACCGTCATGATCCCCACCCGTGCCTATGCCGCCCAATCCGCAACCACGCCGTTCGAGCCTTTCTCGTTCGAACGGCGCGATCCTCGGCCGAACGACGTCGCGATCGCAATCGAGCATTGCGGCGTCTGCCACTCCGATCTCCATACCGCGCGCAGCGAATGGGGCGGCACTCGCTATCCCTGCGTTCCTGGGCACGAGATCGTCGGCACGGTGACCGCGGTCGGCAGTGACGTCACCAAGTTCGCGGTCGGCGACGTGGTCGGCGTCGGCTGCATGGTCGATTCCTGCCTCAGCTGCCCGTCCTGCCAGGAGGGGCTCGAGCAATATTGCGAGCGTGGCTTCACCGGCACCTACAATGGCCCCGCTCAGGAAGATGGCGGCAACACCTATGGCGGCTATTCCGATCACATCGTGGTGCGCGAGGAGTTCGTTCTCAAGATCCGCCATTCGCGCGATCAGCTGCCTGCGGTCGCACCTTTGCTGTGTGCCGGCATCACCACATGGTCGCCGCTGCGCCACTGGAAGGTCGGGCCCGGGCAAAAGGTCGGCGTGGTCGGCATCGGCGGCCTCGGACATATGGGGATCAAGCTCGCCAAGGCGCTCGGCGCCCATGTCGTCGCCTTCACCACCTCACCTTCCAAGCGCGAGGACGCGAAGGCACTCGGCGCCGATGAGGTCGTCGTGTCGCGCGAACGCAGCGAAATGAAGGCGCACACCGGCAGCTTCGATTTCATCCTCAACACCGTCGCAGCACCCCACGACCTTGATCAGTTTCTGATGCTGCTGAAGCGCGACGGCACCATGACGCTGGTCGGCGTGCCCGCCGAGCCGCATCCTTCCCCCTCCGTCGGGCTGCTCATCTTCCGTCGCCGCAGCCTCGCCGGCTCCCTGATCGGGGGCATCGCGGAGACCCAGGAGATGCTGGACTTCTGCGCCGAGCACAACATCGTCTCCGACATCGAGCCGATCCGCATCCAGGAGATCGAAACGGCTTACGAGCGGATGTTGAAGAGCGACGTCAAGTACCGCTTCGTCATCGACATGGCGTCGATCAAAGAATGACGGGGATGGCGCGGCGGACGGCATGACGGCCGCCGCGCCTCTCAGCTTTGTCGATTGCCGTCAGGACGCGGCTCGTGCGCGCTCCGCCTCAGCCGTGAGGAAGCCCGGCTCGCGCTCAGGCACCAGCCAGCGACTTTCGTAGATTTCGATCGTCTCGAAGATCGCCTGCACGAAATAGGGATCCGAGGCGAGATAGGTGTCCAGGGCGGCGCGATCTGGCAGATCGAACACGAACAGACTCCCGATCATTCGACCATCTTCGATCAGCGGACCGCCATAGACGATCTTGTCCTGCTCGCCCGCCACAAAGTCGAGATGGGCCGCGCGATTGCGACGGCGAAGTTCGCCGGCGCCCTTGTCCTTGCCGATGACGACGAAGTGCATGCCGAGAGCGCTACAGGTGCGGGCCGCGACGGGCAAGCGCCGGGACCGGTCATGACGTCGTCAACTCGCGCGATCGTGGGTGTGATCGACGTCGATCGCGCCGCCCACGGCGTGGCTGGTGGTCTCGGAGCGAGCCCGGCTCTCAGGCGAAGGCTTCTCGCCGCGCACGGCAACGTTGCCGGTGGTGTCGTCATACTCCGCGTCACGCTCGCCTTGGGGCGGCTTGGACGCGCCGCCCTGGTTGTTGGTGGCGCCGCCGCTATTGTTGGTCATGGCCACTGCTCCTTCGCATCATCATTGTCCCGGCAACGCGCGACGGGAGACGGGGTGCCCCTCCCCTGCGCCCGGCGGGTGGACCGTGCGTGGCTTGCGTCGCGGTGCGGACTTGGCGACCGCCGGATCCCTCCTCTAGGAGGGCGATAAACGCAGGAGAACAGCCGATGACCAAGAAACCAACCCCTCCCCGCCCCTCAAGGAAGACCGGAACGGCCACGCGGGCGGAAGACGGCGAGGGCGATCGCAACAAGAAGATCGTCGCCGGGGCTGCGATCGGAATCGGCTCGGCAGCGATCGTCGCCGCGCTCCTCTACGCCAATCGGCGCGGCAAGGGAGACAAGAGCGAGGGCTGAACCTCGCCTGTCGACCAAGTTCAGCGAGGGCTCAAGCGACTCGCGCTAGACACTTCTCATCGATTCGGAGGAGTTAGTCATGCGTAAGATCGTTCTCGCCCTGGCGGCCACCAGCCTCACCGTTCCGGCCTTGCCGGCGAGCACCGCCTTCGCCCGCGACACGGGAGTCTATCACGGACAGACGTGGCGCGGCTCGGATGGCAGGACCTATTGCCGCAAGCCGAACGGCACGACCGGCCTTGTCGTCGGCGGCGCCGCCGGCGCCCTCGTCGGCCGAGAGATCGACAGCCGTGGCAGCCGCGCGACCGGCACGGTTCTCGGCGCCGCCGTCGGAGCGCTCCTTGGCCGGCACGTGCAGCGTAACGTGATCAGCCGCTGCCGCTAACGCCAAAGCGACACACGGAAGAAAGCGCCTCGGTCCTCCGGCCGGGCGCTTTTCTTTTGGTCTCGGCGGCGGCAGGATAATGCGCTTCACTGCCGAAGGATCGACATGCGCGCTTTCTGCCTCGCCGCTCTGCTGTTCACCGCCGCCGCGCCGCTGCCCGCCCAACCGCGTCCGGTCGAGACGCAGCAGGTGGGAAGCGCAACCCTGCAGAACGTGCCAGAGATACCCAGCATCGTGCGCGAGGCCGTCCAGCGCTTCCAGAATTACCGCGAAGCCGAATTCGAAGACTGGCTGGACGACGGGTCGATGCTGATCACCACGCGCTTCGGCACGACGCGTCAGGTTCACCGCGTGCTCGGCCCCGGCGCTGACCGCAGCCAGCTTACGTTCTTCTCCGAGCCTGTCTCGGGCGTTTGGCACATTCCCGGCAGCGAACGGTTTCTGCTATCCCGCGATGCGGGCGGCGACGAATGGTTTCAGCTCTACGCAATGGGGATCACCGGTGCGCCGGTCCAGCTCACCGAGCCGGGCACCCGCAACCAGTCGCCGGTGCTCAGCACGGACGGGAAGGTGCTGGCTTGGTCGCGCGCGGTGAAGGGCTCGAGCGACCACGCCATCCTCATCGCCGAGCCCGCCGATCCGACAAGCCGCCGCGTGGCCTATCAGGGCAAGGGCGCGATCGCGCCGGCAGACATATCACCCGACGGCACGCGCATCTTGCTGACGCGTGGAATCTCCAACCGAGAGATGCGCCTATCGATGCTCGACGTCGCGACCGGCCAAGCCGCCGAGCTTCCGTTCACAAGCACCCCCGCACGATACATCGATCCGCGCTTCGTGCGCGGAGGCGCAGCGATCCTGGTGATCACCGATCAGGGCAGCGATGTCCTTCGCCTGGTCGAGATCGACCTGCAGACGGGCAAGAGCGTGCCGGTTTCCGGTGAATCCAGATGGGAGGTCGAACGCTATGACCTCAGCAACGATGGTCGGGTCCTGGCATATGCGACGAATGAAGACGGCTTTTCTCGTCTCGCGGTGCAGGATTTTCGCACCCGGCGTGCCCTGCCCCAGCCGCAATTGCCCAGGGGGGTGCTGACGGGTCTCAAATTCTCACCCGGCGGAAAGACGCTCGGGATCAGCATGACCAATGCGACGTCGGCGGGCGATGCCTGGGCCTGGGACGTCACCGCGGCGCGGTTGACGCGCTGGACCCATTCGGAGCTTGGCGGCCTCGAGCCGGCGACGCTTGCGGAGCCTCGGCTGATCCGCTTCCAATCGTTCGACGGGCTCTCCGTCCCGGCGTTTGTCTATCGCCCGCGCAACGCTGAAGCCGGCGCGCGCACGCCGGTGATCGTCGACATTCATGGCGGTCCCGAGTCGCAAACCCGGCCCGGCTGGAATCCCGGCGCGCAATATTTTGCCGATCAGCTCGGCGCGACGGTGATACTGCCCAATGTTCGCGGCAGCGAAGGCTATGGCAAGGCGTACCTCAACCTCGACAATGGCGCGAAGCGGGAGGACAGCGTCAAGGATATCGGCGCGCTGCTCGATTGGATCGGACGGCAGCCGGATCTCGATTCCGCCAGGATCGCTGTCTATGGCCAATCCTATGGCGGCTACATGTCGCTCGCTGTCTCCACCCATTATGCCGATCGCGTCGTTGGTAGCATCGAGCGCTACGGCATCAGCAATTGGATTTCGTTCCTCCAGAACACCGAGGCGTACCGCCGTGACAATCGCCGGGCCGAATATGGCGACGAGCGTGACCCCGCGATGCGCGCGGTGCTGGAGCGGATCTCCCCGCTCGCCAACGTCTCGGCGATCAAGAAGCCGATGCTGGTCATGCAGGGCGCCAACGATCCCCGTGTACCGCAGTCGGAATCGGAGCAGATCGTGGAGCAGCTCCGGAGCAGGGGCGTCGAAACCTGGTACGTCCTGTTCGCAGACGAAGGGCATGGATTTTTGAAGAAGCCGAACAATGACTTGCGGCGTGAAGTTGAGACTGTCTTCCTGAAGAGACTGTTCGAAGTTCCGTCAAAGCGCTGATCTCAGGCTCTTCGAGTGTGGGGGGTAAGAAGAACCTATCCTTCTCGCCCATACCATTCGTCCAGACGCATCAGCTGATCGTAATCGCCATAGGGTGCGTATTCCGGGTGGAGCTTGGCGGTGAACGGCGTGTCCCCGGTCAGCCATGCCTCCGCCGCTGAGATGAAGTTGCGCGCGGCCAACGTCGTGAACTCCGCGGGATCTATGCCGTTGCGGCCAGCGACGGGGCTGGCGACGTAGCCGAGCTTGCCTGCCTTTTTGGCCAACGACCAATATTCGAAGCATGCGGGCACACCTTCGATGTCGGCGAAACCGCCGTGCTCGGCGATCAGGCCGAGGAGGCCGAGCTGCATCGAATAGCCCTCACCCACCGCCTTCGGCCCCGGCGGAGTGCCGGTCTTGTAGTCGACGATGGCCAGACTGCCGTCCACGAGACGATCAATTCTGTCCGCTATGCCGTGCAGCCGGATGCCGGCGATATCAGCCTCTCCCCAGGCTTCAGCGCGAACCGGCAGTCGTCCGTTCGCTACGTTTTCAGCGACTTGCGCGGCAATCCAGTCGATCGCTTCGAGGAGTCGCGGCTGCCACAAGGCGCGCATCAGCGGATGGGCGTTGCTCTCCGCGAGAAGCTGCTCCGCCCGGGGGCGCAGCTTGGCCGGATCGCACCCATCCTCCTTCATCCATCTTTCGAGTACGGCGTGAACCGCAGTGCCGCGCCACGCCGCGCCGGGATCGGCGTCGGGCAAGTCGAGCGTTGCGAGTCGCAGCATTCGCCGGGCATAAAAAGCAAAGGGATCGGCCTTCAGGCGATCGACTTCGGTCACAGAGATCGTGCGTGGACGCACGCCTGGATCCGGTGCAGGTGCCGGCCGCGCAGCGGGTGAATAGATGCTCGGGCGGTCGAGCGCCTGCGCCCATCTCTTGTGGAGGGGCGAGCGGGTGAGCCCGCCGGTCATCGCTTCCAGTCGAAGCCAGAAACGCGAGGCGACGGCCGGAGCGCGGCTGTCGCGCCGGGCGCGCGTGACCAGAACCTGGCGCCCCCCAAGCGCCGAGGCGAAATCGTGGGCCGAAAGCCCGATCCGCCGCTCGAGCCCGGGAAGGCCGAGCTCGTAGCGAAGCCGCGGCGCAAGCCACGGGTCGGGCGTGGGAAGCTGAGGCCAATTGCCTTCGTTCAGGCCAGCGAGGATCATCAGATCGGCCTGTTGAAGACGCGCTTCGAGCAAACCCCAGATGAAGATGCGCGGATGCTGTCCGTAAGGCGGGCGTACGGCAACGCCCGACATCAATTGTTCGATGATGGCCGGCAGGGTCGAGGGCGCGGCATGCGAGGGACCATGAGCGGAAGCGGGCTCCACGGCGGTCAGCAGTTCGGCCGCCGCTCGCCCCGCAGGCCCGGCCCAGGCTGCTTCTCCGGTCAGTGTCGACGCCGCTTCACGCAACGTCGCGAGCAATGTCGGCACGCTCGTACGCACAGCGCGAAAGGCGATTTCGAGCGGCTGCAGGAGCGGCGCCACATCCTTCCACCAGGCGAGCGCCGCCTTGCGAAGGTCCCGGTCCCGGCCCGACCAGTCCGACAGATATTCGAAGATGCCGGCAAGACCCGCCGGTGGGCGCGGTCCGCGCAAGGCGAGATCGAGCAGCCGTGCACCGTCCAGCCAGGCAAGGCGCTCCTCGCCCTGACGTATCAAGGGATGCTTGAGAAGCGCAAGCAGCGGCACCGGGGCGAATTGCTCGGCGGCGGCATCGGCGAGCGCGATCAGCAGTGTTCCCGGTGGCGTTTGGGGAAGCGCCCGTCCTGCGCTGTCGTCGGCCTCGATCTCCCACCGATTCAAATGGGCAGCGACACGTCGCGCGAGCACCCGATCCGGCGTGACCAGGGCAGCCGTCCTGCCGGGCTCCTCAAGCGATTCGCGAAGGGCCACGGCGATCGCCTGCGCTTCCTCGGCGGGGTCCGCCAGTTCGAGCGCTCGTACCCCGGACAGCCGACGCTCGACCGGCGGCAGCGTCTGCCATTTCGAGGTGAACGTCGCGGGCGCCATCGCGTTGGTGATCGCGCGGCTTCGCACTGCGGGCGCATCACGTCCGCCGCCCCAGCGCCAGCGCTGCAATTCGCCGCGGCCCACAGCCATGCGGTCGAGCAGCAGCTTCATGTGGAATTGCGGGTGCGTCTCGATCGACGCCCGCCGCCGTCCGGTCACAGGGTCGGGAACGTGCGGCCCCAACGCCTGCCACTCCTCCTCGGGCATGTCGAGATCCAGCCCGGGAAGTACCACGCTGCCGGCAGGCAGGCGCGCCACGGTGCGAAGCAGGGCGGCAATAGCCGGCGCGGCGCTGGTGATGCCGGCAGCGCAGACGAAGCCGCGTGGCGGCTCGGCGCGCCACCGCCGCGCGACGGCATGGAGCAGCCGGTTACGGCGATCGGCAAGATCGATCCGACCGCGGGCGGCGAGCTCTCGCGGCCATTGATCGAGGATCACCGTCAGCCGCGCAAGCGAGGCCTGCCAGTGGATCGAGAGATCCGGCACATCGGCGGCGAAATCGCGAAGCCGCGCGGGGTCGACCTCCTCGACCAGCAATTGATCGAGCGTCCTGGCAAGATCTTCGGCGAGGCGCAGCGCCTCCGCCGCATCAATGCCGTCCATCTGTCGCTCGACAAGGCGCGCCAGGAGGAACAACCGCTCGACCGGGTCGATAGCCGGCGGAACCGGATCTCCCCCATCGACCGGATCGAGCGCACCGCCCACTCGCTCGTCCAGTTCCGGATCGCCGACCGGGATCAGCCTCGGCAGCAACAGTCCGCCAGGGTCCGAGCGCCGGACGAAAGCCTCGGAAATCGCTCGCCCCGCACGATTGTTGGGCACCAGCACCATGCCTTGGGCCAGCCCGAGCTCGCCACCGCCATACTGCGCGATCAACCCCGCCGCGAGCGCATCGGCAAAGGCGCGGTGCGGCGGAATGCTGAAGACGGAAGGCTGTGTCGGAGAGCTCACCTGGCGATCGTAGCGGCAGGCGCGGCCGCTTGGAAAGACTCAGCCACCCTGGAGAATGTCCTCGGTCTTTCGGATGTTCTCGGGCGCACCGACGTCGAACCAGAGCCCTTCATGGGCCATGCCGAACAACCGGCCCGCTTCCATCGCCTTGTTCCAGAAGATGTTGGTCGAGAACGGGCCTTCCGGATGCTCTGCGTCGAGCAGGCGCTTCGCCACGATCTGAACGCCGGTATACACGAAAGGCGCAACGGTGCCCGGCTTGCGGCGGCGGAGCGCGCCATCGGCCGCCATGTGGAAATCGCCCTGGCCACGATGGCAGTGCGCTCGTGCGAGCGGCACCAGCAGCAACAGGGCGTCCATGCGTTGATCGTCCCAGCCGGCGGCGAGCAGGCGTAGCGAATCGACGGGGCCATCGACCCACAGATTGTCGGAATTGATCACCAAGAACGGATCGGCATCGATAAGCGGAAGCGCCCTGATCAGTCCGCCGCCGGTCTCCAGCAGTTGGGCGCGCTCGTCGGAGATCACGATCTCGATGTCGGCGACGCGGTGGACGAGATGGGCTTCGAGCGAGTCGGCGAGATAATGGACGTTGACCACGGCCTTGCGGACGCCCGCGGCTCGCAATTTGTCCATGCAATGATCGATCAGCGGCTTGCCCGCGACCTCGATCAGCGGCTTGGGCCGGGTCGCGGTGAGCGGGCGCATGCGCTTGCCGAGGCCAGCGGCCATCACCATCGCTGTCTCGGGCACGTGCGCTGCGGGATCCGGACGGATCGCAAGCGTCTTGCGGGTAAAGCTCACGCGTAATCGCTCCAGGCGGCGGCGCGCCGACCGATAGGCACATTGGCATCGAACCAGGCTCGCACCGGGGCAAGGGCGGGATGGGCCAGATTGCGTTCGAGATAGCCCCATACGCGGGGCTGCAGGGAGAGATAGAGCGGCTTACCGTCCCGCTTCCACAATCGTGTGAAGATGCCGAGGATCTTGGTGTTCCGCTGTGCACCGAGCACTTCATAATGGGCGCGGAACAGCGCCGGATCGGACACCCTCGCGAGCGCGCAATAGCGCTCCAGCATTGCTTCTTCCAACGCTTGCGGCACGTCACGCCGCGCGTCCTGCAGGAGGGAGACGAGATCATAGGCCGGGTGGCCGGCGAGTGCGTCCTGGAAATCGAGTAGCCCAAGATCGGTGCGCCCCGGGAGCACCATCAGATTATCGGCATGAAAATCCCGAAGCACCATCACCGGTGCCTCGGTGGCAACGCGCAGCACGTCCGCCCAGGCTTGCCGCCATGCCGGCAGATAGGCGTCCTGATCGGCCTCGATCTCCAAAGCGGGCGCGTACCATTCGGTGAACAGCGACACCTCGCGTGCCATCGCCGCATCGTCATACGGTGGAATATCGGCCGGGGCAGGCTCCTCACTCAGGCGGGCGAGTATCGAGACCGCGGAATCGTAAATGTCCGTCTCGCGGGCCGGCACATCCCTGAGATACGGACCGACACGGGCGTCGCCGAAATCCTCGAGCAGGAGCAATCCTTGTTCGCGGTCGATGCCGAGCGGCTTCGGCGGCGCGAAGCCACGGTCGATCAGATGGCCGGCGACCCGCAGGAAAGGCCCGATATCCTCATGTTCGGGCGGCGCATCCATCAGTACCGCCGTCGCGCCGCCCTTGTAGACTCGGAAATAGCGCCGAAAGCTGGCATCGCCGGCGAGCGGTCGGATCTCGGCCCCGCCCCAACCATGTTTCGCGAGGAAGTCGGGCGCGGACGCCGGTGGAATCATCGGGGAGGCCATCGTGCTCCCCAAGCCGGGGGCAGTTCGGCTGTCAAGGCGCGAGCGCCCTCTCCGTCCCGCGCCAGGGTCAGCTTGAGCGCATGTGGCCACAAAGCGGTGCCCATCCGCTCGGGCCATTCGATGAGCAGGGCACCGCCGTCGAGCGCCTCGTCGAGCGCGAGTTCCCCTAGCTCCTCCGGATCCTCGATCCGGTAGAGGTCGACGTGCCAGATCGGCAGAGCGAGTTCTTCGTACGGCAGCACGATCGGAAAGGTCGGGCTTCCGACATCACCCGAGAAGCCGAGCCCGCGCAGCACGCCGCGCGCGAATGTGGTCTTGCCCGCACCCAGATCGCCGTAGAGCGCAACCACGTCGCCGGGGCGCAGGCTCGCGGCGAGGCGCGCTCCCATCCGCTCGGTTGCCTCGGGCCCTTCGAGCCGGATCACAAGGGCTTCCGCGGCAGCCTGAAGGTGACGGTGGTGCCCGATCCCGGCTCGGAGACGAGATCGATCCGGCCGCCATGCGCCTCGACAAATTGCTTGGCGAGCGGAAGACCAAGGCCGAGTGCAGATTCCTCGCCGGACGCGGGGCCGGTGGCGCGATTGAACCGATCGAAGACACGCGTCTGATCGGCAGCGGGAATCCCGCGGCCATTGTCGGAAACGGTAATCTCGGCGACCGCGCGCGTGCCGCCGGCGTGCAGAAGGATACGCCCACCCTCCCCCGTATAGGCGAACGCATTCTTGAGCACGTTGTCTAGCGCCTGACGCAGGCGGCGGCGATCGCCGGTGACCCGTCCGGCATGGCCTTCGATCCGGACTGCGAATTCTATGCCTTTGCGCTCGACCGCATCACGGAACATCTCCGCCGATTCCTTGCACATTGCGGCGATGTCGACATCGTCCTCGGCAAGCAGGAGGCTGCCGCTGTCGCTCTGGGTGAGATCGAGCACGTCGTCGATCAAGGCTCCCAGCCTCGCCACCGACTCGAGAATGGCCCCGACATATTCCATCGCGGTGAGCGGAAGCTCGCCAGCATAGCCGCCCGCGAGCATCTCGGCGAAGCCCCCGATCGACGTCAGCGGCGTGCGCAGCTCGTAGCTCATGTTCGACACGAAGGCGGTTTTCAGACGATCGGCCTCTTCCAGTGCAGACGTGCGCTCGCGAAGTGCCGCTTCGACGGTGCGGCTCGCGGTGACGTCGAGCATTGTGAAGAGTGCATTACCGTCCGGAAGCGGTACCGCGGCGAACTCGAACTCGCGTCCATCGAGGAAGGAAACGCGTCCACCCCTCTGCTTGCGCTCCACCGTCGCGCTGCGGACCAGCTCGCGCACCAGGCTGGCATGCGCGGCATTCTTGAGCTTGCGCCCGATATGGGTGGTCAGTGCATCGATGCGCGGATGCGCGGCGAGCTGCTCTTCCTCGAACTGCCAGAGCTCACGGAAGCGATTGTTCCAAAGGTGGAGCCGCCCGTCCGATGCGAAGACGCCGACCGCCTCGAACAGATTGTCGAACGTGGCCGTACGTACCCTCAAAAGGGTATCGCGGGCGGAGGCGAGCTGGAGCTGCTCGGTGCGATCCTCGAATATCAGAAGCAGACCGCCATCCGGCAGAGGCTGCGCAACGACCCGCAGGTGTCGGCCGCCGGGGAGCAGCCAGTCCTCTTCCTCGGCGCTCAGCGTCTCGGTGAACCAGCGGCCGCGATCACGCTTCCACTCCGGATAATCGCGCACCTCGGGTAGGTTTCCGGCCTCCCGCATGCCGTCGAGCAGCCGGTTGAACTCGGGGCCGTCGGCGAGCGTCTCCGCGCGCAACGAGAAGAGCCGCGCAAACGGCTGGTTGAAGAAGATCAGGCTGCGGTCGCGCCCGAACTGGGCGACACCGGCGGACAGTCGATCGAGCATGTCGCGCTGGGCACTGACAAAGCGAGTGAGGTCGGCACGCGCCTGCTCCCGATCCTCGACGTCGATCGCATAGCCGGCGACTCCTGTCTGCCCAAGCGGGACTTCCACCACGCGCATTGTCCGCCGCTCTCCGGCGATGGTGGCCGGAACGGTGCGCGCGGACGGGATTCCGCTCTCGCGCACCATGTGCGCCTGGCGCGCCGCACTGCCCTCGCTCTCGTCGATCAGCTCGATGCCACCGGCAGTGACGCTCGCCGCGTTGTCGGCCTCGACCGCGCGCACGTAGGCACCATTGACCATCGTCAGCCGCAGATCGGGTCCGCGATGCCACATCGGAAACGGCGCTGCTTCGATAAGGCCGGTCAGTGCGTCGAGCGCGGCGGCGAGTCGATCGGCGCGCTCGCGGAGGGCGCCGATCTGCTCCTCAGCCTCTGTCGCATCGGTGAACCAGAGAAGCACCGAGCCGACGGGCGCAGGCGGCGGGGCTGGACCGCCACGCACCTGAAACACGCGCGCGGAGCCGTGGGCGCGCACCGGCAGCGAGAAGGTGGCCCCGGTAAGCGCCGCATCGCGCACCCGCTCCGCGAGGAGCTCGGCAGCCTCCGGCTCAAGTCCGGCGCCATCCCTCGAAAGATCGGTGAGCCTGGCTGGCGAGACATCGAGCCCTAAAGCATGGGCGAGGCGGGACGACGCCTCTGCCCGGCCGCTCGCGTCGGCAATCAGCGGCATTGCCGGTGATGCCGCGAGCAGCGCGCTGGCCCGATCCGCCTGGACTGTCAGTCCGGCGGCGAAATTGGTGCGCCGGGCAGCGCGCAGCGAAAACCAGACCGCGAGCGTCAGCCAGGCGCCGCAAAAGAGCGCCAGCAGCACTGCGGCCGGAGTAGAAAGCGTCACCACGCCGTCTGTCTAGCGGCAAGCAGCAGCGGGCGGAAGCAGCCACTCTGTCGGGGCCCTCTGACGGCCCCAAAGCGGGACGGCAAAGCGGCTTAACCGAGACGGAGAAAGGCGCGCACCTTTCGGCGCGCGCCTTCCCATTGTCACTGTCCGAGGCCCATTCAGGCCGCGTCTTCAGCCTTCTTGGCGTAGATCCGCACCGGCTCCTTGCGGCCGTCGACGACGTCCTTGTCGATCATCACCTCGTCGACACCGTCCATCGACGGCAGGTCGAACATCGTGTCGAGCAGGATGTTCTCCAAGATCGAGCGAAGGCCGCGGGCGCCGGTCTTGCGTTCGATCGCCTTCTTGGCAACGGCGATCAGCGCCTCGTCGGTGAAGGACAATTTGACGTCCTCCATGTCGAACAGCTTGGCGTACTGCTTCACCAGCGCGTTCTTCGGCTCCTTGAGAATCTTGACCAGGGCGACCTCGTCGAGATCCTCCAGGGTCGCGATCACTGGCAAACGGCCGACAAATTCAGGAATCAGGCCAAATTTCAGGAGATCGTCCGGTTCGCCCTGGCGCAGAATCTCGCCGGTGCGGCGTTCCTCCGGCGCGGCGACATAGGCGCCGAAGCCGATCGACTTGCCCTGCAGGCGGTCGGCAATGATCTTTTCCAGCCCCGCAAAGGCGCCGCCGCAGATGAACAGGATGTTCGTCGTGTCGACCTGCAGGAACTCCTGCTGCGGATGCTTGCGTCCGCCCTGCGGCGGCACGGAGGCCGTGGTGCCCTCCATCAGCTTGAGCAGAGCCTGCTGCACGCCTTCGCCCGAGACGTCGCGGGTGATCGACGGATTGTCAGACTTGCGGCTGATCTTGTCGATCTCGTCGATGTAGACGATGCCGCGTTGCGCCCGTTCGACATTGTAGTCGGAGGCCTGGAGCAGCTTGAGGATGATGTTCTCGACATCCTCGCCGACATACCCGGCCTCGGTCAGCGTCGTCGCGTCTGCCATCGTGAACGGCACGTCGAGCAAGCGGGCGAGCGTCTGCGCGAGCAACGTCTTGCCGCAGCCCGTCGGGCCGACCAGCAGGATGTTTGACTTGCTGAGCTCGACCTCACCGTTCTTGGAGCCGTGGGCAAGGCGCTTGTAATGGTTGTGGACCGCGACCGACAGGACGCGCTTGGCGTGGCTCTGGCCGATCACGTAGTCGTCGAGATGCTTGCAGATCTCGAGCGGCGTCGGAACCCCGTCGCGGGTCTTCACCAGCGAGGACTTGGTCTCCTCCCGGATGATGTCGTTGCACAGCTCGACGCACTCGTCGCAGATGAACACGGTGGGGCCAGCGATGAGCTTCCTCACCTCATGCTGCGATTTGCCGCAGAAGGAGCAGTAGAGAGTGCTCTTGGAGTCGCTGCCGCTAAGCTTCGTCATAGTCTTCCTATCAGGCGCCGATGCGCCCTCTGCCACGGGGCCACAGTAGACTGTATTATGCCACAGTCACAATGGCCTATAGATTAACGTCCCACCCGTGCCGCGCCCGCGGCGCGGGAGGAACTCTGGGGAGTGCGCCAACCGGTCTTTTGTTCCGGCCGAAGCGAGTGTCCGGGAACTCCCCGTCCCGGCAGAAGGGCCCTCCCCCGGCACGCCGGAGGAGGGAGCAAGATCAAGCGGCCTCCGCCTGATGGGTGGTGTCGCCTTCACCCGGTGCCGGACGCTTTTCGAACACTTCGTCAACCAAGCCGAAATCCTTCGCCTCGGCAGCGCTGAAGAACTTGTCACGCTCCACTGCGCTTTCGATGGCCTCGAGCGTCTGACCGGTGAATTTGGCCATCAGCTCGTTCATGCGATGCCGAATACGCAGGATTTCTTTCGCCTGGATTTCGATGTCGGTAGCCTGCCCCTGAGCACCGCCAGACGGCTGGTGAACCATGATTCGGGCATTGGTCAGCGCAACGCGCATGCCCGGCTCGCCGGCCGCGAGGAGGAACGCGCCCATCGAGGCAGCCTGGCCCATGCACACCGTGCCGACGCGCGGCCGAATATATTGCATGGTGTCATGGATCGCCATCCCCGCCGTTACGACGCCGCCCGGCGAGTTGATGTACATGAAGATATCCTTCTTCGGATTCTCCGATTCGAGGTAGAGCAGCTGCGCCGTGATCAGCGTTGCCATGTGATCCTCTACCTGGCCCGTCACGAAGACGATCCGCTCGCGCAACAGACGCGAATAGATGTCGAAGCTGCGCTCGCCCCGATTCGATTGCTCGATGACGATAGGCACGAGGGCGTTGACGATGTCTGGGTGATCCATGGGTGTCGGGAATCCTGCTTTGATTGGATGCGGCCAACATCGGAGCAAAGTCCGGCCTGTTCAACCCCTAGGCGTAGCGCAGCCCGTCGGAGAGCGCAAAAGGAGGCCGCTCCGGATCGGAGGCGATCCGGAGTTCCGCTCCGCAGCTCAGCGCTCGGCGCCGGGCGCCGGGAAGCTCAGGTAGAAGAGGCGCCGGTTCTCGCGCCGTCCGCGGACTACGGTGTCGAGGATCAGGCCGACGGCGAAGCTCAGCGCCGCGACGATCATCAAGCCGGTGATCAGGATCGCCGTCGGGAACCGCGGCACCAGCCCCGTCTGAGCGTAGGTGATCGCCAGCGGAAGGCCGAGGACGAGGCCGACGAGGGCGAGGAACAGGCCGAATCCGCCATAGAACAGCACCGGCCGCTCGATCCGGAACAGATGGAGGATCGTCTTCATGATCCGCCAACCGTCACGATAGGTGGAGAGCTTGGACTGGGAGCCTTCCGGGCGGGCGCCGTAATCGGTGACGATCTCGCCGACCGGCATGGCAAGCTCGAGCGCGTGGACGCTGATTTCCGTCTCCGTCTCGAAGCCGCGAGACAGCGCGGGGAAGGACTTGACGAAACGGCGAGAGAAGACTCGGTAGCCGGAGAAGATGTCGGTGAAGGTTCGGCCGAACAGGCTGGCGAGAAGCCCGGTGAACAGCCGATTGCCGAGCCGGTGGCCGCGCCGATAGGCTTCCTCGATGGCCGAACGGCGCGCGCCGACGACCATGTCGAGTTGCTCGTCGAGGAGGCGGCGGACCAGTTCTGGCGCTGCCGAAGCATCATAGGTCGCATCGCCATCCGCCATCACATAAATATCGGCTTCGATGTCGGCGAACATGCGGCGGACCACATGACCCTTGCCCTGCATGCGCTCGGTGCGGACAATTGCACCCGCCGCTCTCGCGACCTCGCAGGTCCGATCCTGGCTGTTATTGTCGTACACGTAGATTGCGGCATCCGGCAGCGCGAGGCGAAAGCCGGCGACCGTCTGAGCGATTGCCGCTTCCTCATTGTAGCAGGGAAGCAGCACCGCGATGCGCAACGTCGAAACAGGCAAGAGCATCCCCGCGCGGCCAGTATCGTCGCCAGCCTCGACTCTGCTTAGGCCAGACGGACTTGGGTCGACAACCAACATGCGCGACGCCTTTCATGAGACGGCACGGAATAAAGCACGGACGCGCCTGATTTTCGCTTAACGCCTAGGCGCCTGTCGGCCGGGCGCGACCGACGGGACGCCCTCCTCCGCCGCAGCGGAGGAGAGTCTCCAGCTTACGCCTTCTTGGCGCGGGCCTTCTTGGCGGGCTTCGCCTCGCCCTCGGCGGGAGCAGCGTCATCGGAAGGAGCCGCATCCGCGGCCGGAGCAGCGTCCTCGCCAGCAGCGGCTTTCTTCGCGCGCGGCTTCTTGGCCGGCTTCTCGTCTGCTGCCGGGGTCTCCGGGGCCGCCTCGGCAACCGGAGCGTCCTCCACTGGCGCCGCGTCGGCGGCCTTCGCCTTCTTGGCAGCCTTCTTCTTCTTCGGCTTCTCGTCGCCATGGGCGTGCGCATGATCATGATCGTGATCATGGTTGCAGTCGGGCCCGTGAACGTGTCCGCCGGTGCCGGTCTCGGTCGACTCGATCTCGGCCTGCAGCTCCTCGCGGGTGACGGCGCGATCGGTCACTTCCGCCTTGGAGAACAGGAAGTCGACGACCTTGTCCTCGAACAGCGGGGCGCGCAGCTGAGCGGCGGCCATCGGCTCATTTCGGACATATTCGACGAAACGCTGGCGATCATCGGGGCGATATTGCTGCGCCGCCTGCATGATCAGCTGGTTCATCTCGTTCTGATTGACCTGGACATTGTTGCGCGTCCCGATCTCGGAGAGCAGCAGGCCGAGGCGCACGCGGCGCTCCGCAATTGCGCGATAATCCTCACGCTCGGCTTCGATCTCAGCCATCGCGGCTTCGGGATCGGCCTCGTGGCTCGCCTCGTGCTCCAGCTGCTGCCAGATCTGGTTGAACTCGGCCTCGACCATCGACGGCGGCACCTCGAAGCTGTGCGCTTCCGCGAGGCGGTCGAGCAGCTTGCGCTTCATGTGAGTGCGGGTGAGGCCGTTCAGCTCCTGCTCGATCTGCCCCTTGAGCAGACCACGAAGCTGCTCGAGGCTCTCAAGACCCATCGACTTGGCGAATTCGTCGTCGACGCCGCCCTCGCGCGGCTGCTGGACCTCGGTGACCTTGACGTCGAAGGTCGCGTCCTTGCCCTTCAGGTTCTCGGCCGGATAATCATCCGGGAACGTGACGTTGAGCGTGCGCTCGTCGCCGGCCTTGACGCCGATCAGCTGGTCCTCGAAGCCCGGGATCAGGCGACCCGAGCCGAGCTCGACCCGCATAGCGTCGCCCGTGCCGCCCTCGAACGCCTTGCCGGCGACCTTGCCGACATAATCGATGACGACGAGGTCGCCGATCGCCGCTTCATGGCCTTCCGGCGCGGGATCGTAGCTCTTCTGGCCCTGCGCCATGCGCTCGACCGCCTCGTCCACTTCGGCTTCGGTCGGCTCGACGGTGAGACGCTCGAGCGTGAGGCCCTCGATCTGCGGCTCCGGAACATCCGGCAGCGTCTCGAGCTCGACGCGAATGACCGCGTCCTGCCCCGGGCCGCCTTCTTCGAGTTCGACCGCCGGCTGCATCGCCGGACGCAGCTTCTGCTCGGTGAGCAGCTGCTGGACGCCTTCCTGCACCGCGGTGTTCAGCGCTTCCTGCTGGAGCGCCGGGCCGTGCATCTTGCGGACGAGGTTGGCGGGAACCTTGCCGGGACGGAAACCAGGCATGCGAATCTGGGGCGCGACCTTCTTCAGCTCGCCGTCGACGCGGGCGTCGATCTCGGAGCTCGGAATGGTGATCCGGTAGGCGCGCTTCAGGCCCTCGTTCAACGTCTCGACAGTCTGCATTTCCGCTCTTCTTCTCGTCTCGGGATAAGGCGGCCACGCCAAGAGCGGGCCACGGCGGCTGGTGCGGGCGAAGGGACTCGAACCCCCACATCTTGCGATACTGGAACCTAAATCCAGCGCGTCTACCAGTTCCGCCACGCCCGCTGAGGCCGCCGGTCGCGGGGCTCTATAACAGGCCGGGCAATAGGGGCAAGCGCAATGGCTTGACGGGAACGAAGCCGATGATGGCGCTTTTGCAGCGCAGCGGAGGAAGATCATGCAATATCGGCAGCTTGGATCCAGCGATCTCAAAGTCTCGGAAATCTCGCTCGGATCGTGGCTAACCTTCGGCGTGGGCGTCGAGGCAGACAAGGCCCGGGCCGTAGTGGATGCCGCCTTCGATCTCGGAATCAACTTCATCGACACGGCGAACGTCTATGGACGCGGCGCCGCCGAGGAGTTCCTGGGAGAGGCCTTGAGCGGCCGCGCCCGCGACAGCTATGTGCTCGCCACCAAACTCTATTTCCCGATGAGCGACCGTGACCGCGGCCTTTCCGCTGAACAGGTGGAGAAACAGCTCGACGCCTCCTTGCGTCGGCTTCGCGTCGACGTGGTCGATCTCTATCAATGCCATCGCTACGACGACGAGACACCGCTCGAAGAGACGATGAAGGCACTGACCCGCGCCGTCCGTTCTGGCAAGGTTCGATATCTCGGCTTCTCTGAATGGCCGGCCGACAAGATCGAAGCTGCGACCCAGATGGCGGACGTCGAGAAGTTCGTCTCCAGCCAGCCGCAATATTCGATGCTGTGGCGAGCACCGGAGGAGGCGGTCATTCCCCTTTCCCGTGCGAACGGCATCTCGCAGATCGTGTGGTCGCCGCTCGCCCAGGGCGTGCTCACCGGCAAATATGCGCCTGGCGCGCCGCCGCCGCCGGGAAGCCGCGCGACCAGCGAGGAGATGGGCGGCTGGATCGATCGCTTCCTCACCCACGCCGTGCTGGACCGCGTGCAGAGGCTGAGGCCGATCGCCGCGGAGGCGGGGCTGAGCCTCGCCCAGTTCGCCCTCGCCTGGGTGCTGCGCGAGCCGAACGTCGCCTCCGCGATCGTCGGCGCGTCGCGCCCGGACCAGCTTGCCGAGAATGCCGCAGCGTCGGGTGCCAAGGTCGATCCTGCGCTGTTCGCGAAAGCCGAAGCGATCCTCGCTTAGGAGGGGAACTCGAGACAGGCGATGAGCCCACCCTCGGGTGCGTTGCGCAGGATCAACGTCCCGCCATGGGTTTCCGCGGCCGCTTTGGCGATGGCAAGGCCGAGACCGCTGCCGCCGGTGTCGCGACTGCGCGATTGCTCCATCCGCGCGAACGGCTCGATCACTCCAGCCAGTTGCTCCTCCGGGATGCCGGGCCCGGAATCTCGAACCTCGATCCGTATCCTGTTCCCCGCCGGTCCCACCGAAACCCGCGCCGCGCCACCATATTTGACGGCATTGTCGATCAGGTTGCGAACCGCCCGGCGAAGAAGGTTTGGTCGGATGGTGAGCACCTGACGCGCCCCCTCCTCCATCTCCACGTCCTTGCCGAGTTCGCGGAATTCTTCGACGAGGGCGTCGGCGAGTGCGGCGACGTCCATCGCACGGGGGGCTTCGCGATCACGGCCCGACCGTGCGAGCACCAGGATGTCCTCGAGGGTCGAGTTCATCTCCTGGATCGTGGCCGCCATACGGGCGCGGTCCGCTTCCGGCTCCATGCCCTCGGCGCGGATGCGCAACGACGCGAGCGGCGTGCGCAGATCATGCCCGATCGCGCCGAGCATCCGATCCTTTTCGTCGAGCAGGGCAACGACTCGCTGGTTCATGGCATTGAACGCTTCGATCGCGCGGCGCAGGTCGGCCGGGCCGCGCGACTCCACCGCCTCGGGCGAGCCGCGACCGGCAAATCCTTCGGCCGCACGGGCAAGGTCGCGCAAGGGACGCGCGAGCCGCATCGCGACGAAAAGGGTCGCCCCCAGCACGATGAGGTAAAGCGCGAGCGTCGCTGCGCCGAGGCGATGGGTAAGCCAGGGATCCGGCCGAGGCGTCAACAGTCGGCCGTTCAGCCACTGATCGCCATAGCGCGCTGACAGAAGCAGCACCGGCGCAGCCTGCCCGCCTTGCGCCTGCCGCGCGCGATCCTCCCCGCGATTGCGGCTGCGGATCTGGGCCCGTACTTCGGCAGCGGGCACTCCGTTTTCAGCCAGCGTCTGCGCGAGGCGTCTCTCGATCGCTGCATCCCGGTCGGCCGGCGAGGTGACGGCACTTTCGGCGCCGATCGCAAACCGGGCTCCTCGACGGGATGAATCCTCCAGCACTGCAAAGCGGAAGTCGGCCGGAGCCTGCCGCAAATCACTTGCTACTGCAGCGTAACGTGTGATCGCAGGTCCCTGATTTTGCGCAAGACTCAACTTCTGACGCTCGTTTAGAATGAGTGCGAAGTTGACCAACTGCGCGACGAGCAAAGCGGCACCGATCAGCAAAGCCATCTGCCCGAGCAGGCTCCTGGGAAAGAAGCGTCTCATAGCCGGCGCACGTCGGCGGCCAGCGTATAGCCACCGCCCCAGACCGTCTTGATCAGCTTCGGATCGGAAGGGTCAACCTCAACTTTGCGGCGTAAACGACTGATATGATTATCGATGCTGCGCTCGAATGCGGCGAGTTCGCGGCCTTGGCTGAGATCCAGCAACTGATCCCGGGTGAGCACGCGCTTGGGGTGGGTCACGAACGCGAGAAGCAGGTTAAACTCGCCGGTGGACAGCGGCACCGCGACATTGTCCTGATCGACGAGCTCGCGCTCTCCAGTCTTGAGAATCCACGGTCCGAAGCCGTAGCCGGTCGCATCCGGCGCGTGAACCGCCTTGCCCCTCCCCTCCGCGCGACGAAGCACGGCCTTGATGCGCGCAGCGAGTTCGCGCGGGCTGAACGGTTTGGTGACATAGTCGTCGGCACCGAGCTCCAGCCCAACGATCCGGTCGGTCTCCTCCGCCTTGGCGGTGAGCAGGATCACCGGCGTACCGATCGTCGCGCGTACGAAGCCGGTCAGCGATAGGCCGTCCTCGCCGGGCATCATGACGTCGAGCAGGATGAGGTCGATTGCGTGTGCCGCCAGCACCTGGCGGGCGGCGGGCGCGTTTTCCGCCTTGGTGACACGGTAGCCGTTGAGGCCGAGATAGGCCGCTAGGGGATCGCGGATGTCGCGCTCGTCGTCGACGAGCAGGATGTGGGGCTCGTTTGCCATGGTTTCCCCTTAAGGTGGTCCTGCCGAAAAGGCGAAGGCCCCGGGACGTTCCCGCCCCGGGGCCTTCGGCGCCGGCTTAGAAGCGGCTGCCGAGCACCGTGCCGATGATCCCGCTGGTGATCGCAACAAGCACCGCATCATTGCCCGACTGGACCCAGCGATAGCCGCGCGGGGCGTCGGAGAGGCGGTAGGCGCGGGGATTGTTGATCACCCGGTAGTTGCGGGCATAGCGGCTGTCGAACCGCTCGCCGCGGCGGAAGCTGCGATAGCTGGCGCGGTCGTCGCGGCGCACCTGCTTCACATTGACCACCTGGCGGCCGTTGTTGCGCTGAACGACGCGGGTGGTCTCGACCCGCTCGACCCGGCCGCGATCATTGTCGTAGCGGCCACCCGGTGCGGCTTCGGCGGCGACGGGAACGGCGACGACGGAAGCGGCGACGCCGGCGAGGATGATCTTCTTGACGGTCTTCATGCTCTGTCTCCTTGGTGCGCCGTCATCCGGCGTTGAGAGACATTTGGGCCTCGCGCGTCGCGGAGCTTTGTCGAAGAATCCGGAAAAGTGTCGCAACGTGTCGCAATCGCTCCCCTCCCCTTCAGGGGAGAGGCCGGGAGACGGGCAGAGTTGTCGGGGAATTGGAGAGATCGGAGGTTCGCCCATTCTCCCCTTCAGGGAAGAGGATCAAACGAGCGTCGGGACTTCGGACGCTCCATGGACCCCGAAAACCCGGCGATAGCGCTCCACCTCTTCGGCGGGACCCGTTGCCTTGCTGTAATTGTCGCTGAGCTTCACCGCCGGGTGACCATTCGCCGCCTTCAACTTGCAGACGAGCGAGATCGGCTTCAGCGCGTCCGGATCGGCCGGGTGGCAGCCGAGGAAATCGTTGGTCAGCATCGTCCCCCAACCGAAGCCGAGCCGCACCCGTCCTTTGAAATGCTCGTGCACCGCGATGATGTCGCTGCCGTTCGGCGCGAAGCCGGGAATCTCGACGTCCATGCCGTCCGAGAAGATGATCAATTTCTCCCTGGGATCGACTGCCATCCGCTCCCAGAAGGCGATCAATTCCTCGCCCGCATCGACCGGTAGCTTCGAATCCGGCCGGGCGCCGGTCCAGTTCGATACCCATTGCGGGGCGTTGGCGAGAAACTGCGTCGTCCCGAACGTGTCCGGGAGAAAGACCAGGAGCCCGCCGCGATAACTGTTCTGCCATTGCTGCAGCACCTTGTACTGTGCATTGGCGAGGCATTCGTCATCCTGCGGCGGACACAAGGCGGCAAGCGCCATCGGCAGTTCGTGGGCGTTGGTGCCGCGCGCCTCGAGGCCATGTTTCAGCGCCAGGAAGGCGTTGGACGTGCCGGTGAACGCCTCGCCGAGCACCTCCCGCGCCGTGAGGATGCAATGCTCCTGCCACAGGAAGCCGTGGCGGCGGCGGGTCCCGAAGTCGGTCAAGTTGAGATCTTCGACCTTCGCCAGCCTTTCAAGCTTGGCGTAAAGCTTTACCTTGGCGCGCGCGTAGAGGATGTCGAGCTGGCTGCGCCCCATCGTCTTCATCACAGCGCGGTTGCGCAACTCGTTGACCACGGAGAGCACGTAGATCTCCCAGAAGGTGACCTCGGCCCAGCGGCCGTGCGTTTCGAAGACGATCTGCCCGCTCTCCGCGTCCACGCGGAGCTCGTAATCCGGAAGGCGCAGCCGCCGGAGAAAATCGATGTAGGACGGGCTGAACATGCCTTCCTGCCCGTAGAAAGTCTGTCCGCGCAGCCAGATCAGCTCGTTGGCCAGGAAGCGGAGCGAACGAACGTGATCAAGTTGCTCCCGCAGCTCGTCGAGATCGATCATGTCGCCGAGGCGCACCGATTTCGTGCGATTCGCCAGCGCAAAGGTGGCTTCGTCGTTGAAATGCTTCTCCCAGATCATCTGGCCCATCAGGAACTTGTAAAAGTCCGTGTCCAGCAGGGTCCGGACGATCGGATCCATCGGAAAGCTGTGATCCCAAGCGCGGCGGGCGAAATCCATCACGGCTCCTCGTTACCGGTGTTTCACCGCTAACAGCGGGAAGTCAGCAAGGATGCAAGGTTTCGAAGCGCGCCTCAGGCGGCGCGGCCATGCTTCCATCCGCGACGGCCGCGGTCGGCGCCGGCGCCGTGCAGCTTCACCTCGCCGAGCGGTACGGCAGTGCCGCAATCGTTGCACTCGGCAAGCAGTCGCCCGACCAGCCAGTGGGCTCCGCCGCATTCCGGGCAGCTTCTGACGTCACCGGGACGATAGACGGCACGCGTGCCGCCCTGATGATCGTCGTTCGCGGCATCGCCACCGTCCTGCACGATCCTGGAACCCTGATCACTGAAATGCACGCACCAACTCCCTACCCGCTCTTCCTTCGTAGCGAGGAAATCGGTCATCGTGGAGACTGGTTACCGTGAAATTTTCAATAGCTTAGCCGCGTTGCGGCACAGCCACAGCCAGGAACGTCATCTTAGGCCGCAACGTCGAACTCTGCGTCGGAATGACGCTGCGGCTTGGCAGGGGGGCGGTAGAGCACACCGACGCCCGTCATTCCGGTATCCGCAAGCGCGAGCGCCGTCGCGCAGAAGCCACACTCGGCCGAGATCCGTCCGACCAGCCAATGGCTCCTGCCACATCCGGGGCACTGATTGGCTTCGCCGGGCCGATAGACAAGCTGATAGCCACGCGCCGAAGGATCGTGCGGGAAGGCTCTCGTACCTGAAATGGCTCTCAACATCACTTGGCTCCTTGGCAGCGTTACTCGTTACAGCTGCGATGAAACGTTCTATCTCATCGACGAGTTGAACGACCAATGAATGTCGGCTGTTGCAAAGCGATTGCGCAGATGGCGCGATAGTGTGTCGATTGTGTCCGTACGGACACACTTCCGGGTTCAGCCCCGCGTGCATGGCGCGGCGATGAAGCCGCGCCATGCAGGTTTAGCCGAGGGCCTTCTTGAGCAACTCGTTGACCACGGTCGGATTGCCCTTGCCCGCCATCGCCTTCATCGTCTGGCCGACGAAGAAGCCGAACAGCTTGTCCTTGCCGCCGCGATACTCGGCTACCTTGTCGGCATTGGCAGCCATCACCTCGGCGATGACCTTCTCGATCGCACCGGTGTCCGAGGTCTGCTTGAGGCCCCGCTCTTCGACGATCGCCCCGGGATCCTGGCCGGTTTCGAGCATGATTTCGAACACCTGCTTCGACAGCGTTCCGGACAGGGTGCCGTCGGCGACAAGCGCCAGCAACTCGGCGGCCTGCTTCGGCGTCACCGGGCTGTCGACAAGGCTGCGCCCAAGCCGGTTGAGCGCGCCGAACAGATCGGACATCAGCCAATTGGCCGCGCGTACGGCATGTTCCTCGCCAAGCTGCGCCAGCAGGTCCTCGAACCAGCGGGCGGTGTCGACCTCGGCCGTAAGTACGGCGGCATTGTACGGCGTCAGGCCGAGCACCGCCTCGTAGCGGCGGCGCTTGGCGTCCGGTAGTTCGGGCAACGATTCGCGGCACTCTGCCAGAAAATCGTCGGTGAGCTCGACCGGGAGCAGATCAGGATCGGGGAAGTAGCGATAGTCATGCGCTTCTTCCTTGGAGCGCAGGCTGCGGGTCTCGACCTTGTCCGGATCGAACAGGCGCGTTTCCTGGACGATCGTTCCGCCGCTCTCCAGCACGTCGACCTGGCGGTTCGCCTCATATTCGATCGCCGCCATGATGAAGCGGACCGAGTTGACGTTCTTGGTCTCGGTGCGGGTGCCGAACGGCGCGCCGGGCTTGCGAACGCTGACATTGACGTCGGCGCGCATGCTGCCCTGTTCCATATTGCCGTCGCAGCTGCCAACATAGCGCAGGATCGACCGCAGCTTGCGGACATAGGCACCCGCTTCCTCGGGGCTGCGCATGTCGGGCTTGGAGACGATCTCCATCAGCGCCACGCCGGAGCGATTGAGATCGACATAGGAGAAGCTCGGATGCTGATCGTGCATCAGCTTGCCGGCATCCTGCTCGATATGGATGCGCTCGATGCCGACGGTCTTGGCCGAGCCCTCATCCTTCTCATCGAGGAGGATCTCGATCTCGCCTTCGCCGACGATCGGATGGTAGAGCTGGCTGATCTGGTAGCCCTGCGGCAGATCGGCGTAGAAATAGTTCTTGCGGTCGAAGCGAGACCACGGGTTGATCTTGGCTTCCAGTGCCATTCCGGTGCGTACCGCCTGGCGGATACATTCCTGATTGGGCACCGGCAGCATCCCCGGCATCGCCGCATCGACCAGGCTGACCTGGCTGTTGGGCTCGGCGCCGAACTCGGTCGCCGCACCGGAGAAGAGCTTGGCGCTGGAGGTAATCTGGGCGTGGACCTCGAGGCCAATCACGACCTCCCACTCACCCGTGGCGCCGTGGATGCGATAGGTGCTCATGCGTGCGTTCCAAGAACGTGAGCCGTTGGGGCCGAGCTTGTCGAAGCCCTTCCGTTCCCTTCGGCTGCAAGGAAGAAAAGCGCTTCGACCGGCTCAGCGCAAATGGACTCTGCTTCGGGCGAAGGAATGCTCACCACCATGCCTCCGGACGCGCTTTGAACCCGGCGCGCTCCTCGAAGGCGAGCGCCGCGTTGAGAACGCCCTGTTCATCGAGCGGACGGCCGATCAGCTGCAGCCCGAGCGGAAGGCCCTGGCCGTCGAGCCCCGCGGGCACTGCCATCGCTGGCAAGCCGGCGAGGCTGGCGGGCACGGCAAAGACGTCGTTCAGATACATGGCGATCGGATCGGCCGTCTTCTCGCCGAGCCCGAAGGCTGCGGACGGGGCAGTCGGCGTCAGCAGCAGGTCGACGCTCTCGAACGCCTGGTGGAAATCGCGTGCGATCAGTGCCCGCACCTTCTGCGCCTGATTGAAATAGGCGTCGTAGAAGCCTGCAGAGAGCACGTAGGTGCCGATCATGATCCGCCGCTTGACCTCGGCCCCGAAGCCGGCCGCGCGGGTCGCCTCGTACATTTCCGTGAGATTGCCGTTCTCGGGCGCAACCCGCTGGCCGTAGCGGACGCCGTCATAACGGGCGAGATTCGACGAGGCCTCGGCCGGCGCGATGATGTAATAGGTCGGAAGCGCGTATCTGGTGTGCGGCAGCGAGACGTCCACGATCTCGGCGCCGGCATCGCGCAGCCAGGCGATGCCCTGCTCCCAGACTGCGTCGATCTCCGCGGGCACGCCGTCGATGCGATATTCCTTGGGGATGCCGATCCTCTTGCCGCGGATGTCGCTCGAAAGGTTCGCTTCCCAGTTCGGCACCGGCAGATCGAGGGAGGTCGAATCCTTGCGGTCGAAGCCGGCCATCGCTTCGAGCATGACCGCGCAATCGCGAACGTCGTGGGCCATGGGGCCCGCCTGATCGAGGCTGGAGGCGAAGGCGACCATGCCGAAGCGCGAACAGCGGCCGTAGGTCGGCTTAATACCGGAAATGCCCGTGAACGCGGCCGGCTGTCGGATCGAGCCGCCGGTGTCGGTGCCGGTTACGCCAGGGGCGAGCCGCGCCGCGACCGCCGAAGCGGAGCCGCCCGAAGAACCCCCTGGAGTGATTCCGGCATTGCCGCCATCGTTGCGGCGCCAGGGCGACAGGACGTTGCCGAAGACGCTGGTCTCGTTGGACGACCCCATCGCAAACTCGTCCATGTTGAGCTTGCCGAGCATCCCCGCCCCGGCGGCGAACAGATTGCCGCTGACCGTCGATTCGTAGACCGGCTCGAAGCCCTTGAGCATGTTGCTGCCGGCCGTCGTCTGATAGCCCTTGGTGGCGAACAGATCCTTGATGCCGAGCGGAACGCCCGAAAGCGGCTTGAGGTCGCCGGACGCACGCGCGGCATCGGCGGCATCGGCTGCGGCGAGGGCATGCTCGGGGGTCTCGATGACGAAGGCGTTGAGCGCCCGCCCCTTCTCGACCTGGGCGATAAAGGCTTCGGCGACGTCGCGCGCTTTGAAGTCGCCGTCGCGGACGCCGTCGCGAATCTGGGCGACGCCGAGCTGAGTGAGGTCGGTCATTATTCGATCACCTTGGGGACGGCGAAGAAGCCGTGTTCGGCCACCGGCGCGTTGGCGAGGACGGCATCGCGGATGCCGCCATCGGTCACCTGGTCTTCGCGGAGCCGCAGGTGGTTGGGGATGACCGCGGTCATCGGCTCGACGCCGGAAACGTCGACCTCCTGCAATTGCTCGACCCAGCCGAGAATATTGTTCAGTTCGGGCGCGAGCGCCTCGACCTCGGCATCGCTGACGGCAATGCGGGCAAGACGCGCGATATGGCGGACGGTTGCGGTATCGACGGACATGAAGGCGCGCTAGCATCCACGTTGCGGTGCATCAAGGACGGCGCGCACCCGGCCCGGCCGCCATTCACTCGATCGCGTGCCCGATCGGCTTCCCGTCGACATAGATCCTGCGGGCGGTGACCGTCCGCACCTCGATCTTGCCCGTCGGCAAACCGACAACCGCGGGCTGAGCCGGGCCTGCGCCGGCGGAGACGAGCCTCCACGAACCATCGGATCCGCGGTCGAACAGGGCCACATCGGGCGCGCATTCCCGGCATGCCACGCTGAGGAGCACCGCCTGGGAAGGCGAGTCGATAAGAAGCCGGCATGATCGCGCGGCGCATAAACCCTCCTTGTTGATCGTCGCCGAAAGCGCGGGCGGCACGTTCGCGCCCGCGGGCGTCACCACCATCGGGCGTGGTGCGGGTATCGACGCCTCGGCGACGTTGGGGAGCAAGGCCCATCTATTTTGCGCGGCGAGCGCCTCGGCAGCACGACTTCGGATGATCGCCGAGGGACTTCGGGAGAGGGTCTGCAGCGCCTGCCGTCCGGCAGGGCCGAAATCGAACCGCAAGGCTGCCCAATCGAATTTCTCCGGAGCAATACGGCCCTGCTCCAGCCGCGCCACCTGATCGCGGGCGGAGATGGCGCCGAAGCTCACGATCGGCAGCGCGAGGAAGAGCGTGGTGACCGATAGACCCGCAGCGATCAGGACGTTGATTCGCCGCAGCGCCTCGGGCCAGGATCGTCGTCCCCACGCGATCGCCACGAGGTAGCCGATTGCGAATGCAAGCACGGCACCGACGAAGACGGCCGCCCAGAGACGATCCGGCGTAAGCCCATATTGGCCGATCCGCTTCGCCGTCGACACTGCGGCAACGCCGCCGAGAGGCACCCCGACGAGAGCAAGTGCGATCGCCGAAGCGCGGACGGCACGCTGGTGCGACACTTCCTCTCTATTGTTTCCCACCACCGCGTTGACCAGGACGATTGCCCCGAGGATCGAGACGAGCAGGATCGGTGTCGTCGCCTTGGTACTCTCCCAAAGTGGTTCGAGGCCTGTGAACGGCAGGGACATTACGAAGAGAACGAGTCCGGCCGCAAGAACCGGTGCGAGCACCGACAGGATTGCCCGTATTACGCGCTGCAGCGTCTCGACGACGCCCTCCCGATCCCGGAGCAGTCCGATCGCTCCGCCGAAGGCAGCGCATGCGATCGCGGCTAGGAGCCAGCCTTTCTCGATCAGCGTTTGCAGGGCATCGAGCCCGATCAGCGCAAACAGGGCAGCGAGCAAGACCGTCAGCAGGATTGCGACCAGCACGAACGCGCAAGCGGCCACCCCGAGGATCAGATCGGTCCAGATATGGGCGAGGATTCCGGACGGGGAGAAATCGAGCCGCGCACGATCGCGCGCAGCCTGGAACAGCGGCAAGGCGAGGACGACGGCAGCGATCGACGAAACGAAGCGCCAGCCCTCGCCGGCGGTCCATTCGCCCGGCGCGCCATTCGCCCAAGTTACGAATCCAGCGGCGAGGCCTCCGGCGATCGCGAACATCGCCGCCCACCGCCAGCGAAGGCGCTCGAGACCGAGCGACAGCAGGATGCCGGACACGCCGAGAAACGCGGCGACCGACACATCCAACCTGCCTTCACTTTCGAACGCGCCGCCCTCGGTAAGCTGGTGGATGAGTATCCCCGTCGCCGCTCCGAGCACTGCCAGCACTGCTGCGCGCGCCGGCCATGGTCCGTGATCGATGCCGGCTTCCTCGCCCAACTCCACTCTCCTCGGTTGCTGCCCACCGCCGGGCCCACCCCGGTGGCGGCCGTCCCTGCCGGCCTGTCTTATTCCTTGCATCCATCCCTGCCATCCGCTTGTGCAGCCTTGATGCAGTTTCGGAGGAATTGATGCTGGCGCGGCGTTTCCTGTGGGTGGTTGCGGGTCTTGTCGTGCTGGTTCTGATCGGAGCGATCGCGTTCCGGCTCTACGGCAACGAATTCCTGCGCATGACGCTGGTGCCGAACGCCGCGTTCGAAGGCGGCCCTCCGCCTGCGACCAGCACCTACGAAAAGCCCGAAATGTGGCTGGCGCGCCCCGATCTCAAGGACAATCCATCACTATGGACGCCCCCGGGCGTCGGCCACAGCGCCAAGACCGATGCGCTGGTCTTCTTCATTCATCCGACCTCGTATCTGGAGAAATCCGCGTGGAACGCGCCGCTCGACCATGCGGACTCGCAATGGCGGGCGAACCTCTTCGTGCGCAGCCAGGCCAGCGCGTTCAACGACATCGCCGCGATCTGGGCGCCCAAATACCGCCAGGCGACGTTCGGCGCGTTCCTCACCACTCAGGCCGAAGCGCAGAAGGCCCTCGACTTCGCCTACCGCGACGTTCTCGCGGCGTTCGATACCTTCCTCGACAAAGCGCCCAAGAATCGGCCGATCATCCTTGCCGGCCACAGCCAGGGCAGCCTCCACCTCACCCGGCTCCTGCGTGAACGGGTTGCCGGGACTCCGCTCGCCAGGCGGATCGTCGCGGCCTATGTAGTCGGCTGGCCGATTTCGGCCACCGCGGATCTCCCCGCGCTCGGCCTGCCCGCCTGCGAAACCCGGGAACAGGCGCGCTGCATCCTCAGCTGGCAGAGCTTCGCCGAACCCGCCGATCCCAAGCTGGTCACGGACGTCTACGATGCGTCGGCAGGACCAAGTGGTATCCCCCGCGCCGGCTCGCCGATGCTGTGCGTCAACCCGCTTACCGGAATGAGGAGCGGCGAAGCGGCGGCCGAGACCAATTCCGGCATGCTCGTGCCCAACAAGGAACTGACCGAAGGCAAGCTCACCAAACCCGCGGTTGCGGCGCGGTGCGACGTGCGGGGCTTCCTGCTGATCGGCGAGGACGCACCGGATCTCGGCCCCTATGTCCTCCCGGGCAACAATTATCATGTTTATGATTACGCCCTGTTCTGGATGAACATCCGCGCCGACGCTGCCGCCCGCCTTGCAGCGTATAAGCGCCGATGATCACCAGCAAGATCGCCGAGTTCCGCGACCAACTGCCCGAGGGCGGCCGGCTGATGGGCCTCGACGTCGGCACCAAGACGATCGGAGTTGCGCTGTGCGACGCCGGTTGGTCGATCGCGACAGCGGCCGAATTGATCCGGCGGACGAAATTCCAGGTCGATCTTGAAAAGCTCCGTCAGTTCGCCGTCCGACAGAGCGTTCGAGGCCTCGTTATCGGGCTGCCGCTCAATCTCGATGGCACAGACAGTCCGCGTACCCAATCGACCCGCGCCTTTGCCCGCAACACGCAGCCGCTGGGGCTCCCGATCCTGCTGTGGGACGAGCGCTGGTCGACCCAGGCGGTCACGCGCGCCCTGCTCGACGCCGACACCAGCCGAGCCCGCCGGGCCGAGCTCGTCGACAAGATGGCTGCCGCCTACATCCTCCAGGGCGCAATCGACGGGCTGATGATGGGGTGATCGGCTCCGGGGCGCGCGGGGTGCTTGCTCCCTCACACTCCCCAGCCTATCGGGCTCGCTCATGTCCAGCTTCGCGCACCGCCACCTGCTCGGGATCGAGCAGCTCTCCGCCGACGACATCCTCCTTCTTCTTGATGAAGCCGAGCATTGGGTTTCGTTCAATCGGCAGAGGCGCAAGCAGGACGATCGGCTTGCTGGGCTGACCCAGTTCAACGTCTTTTTCGAGAATTCTACCAGGACGTTGTTTTCGTTCGAGGTCGCCGGGAAGAGGCTGGGCGCGACGGTTGCAAACTTCCATGCGATCGGATCGTCGGTGCAGAAAGGTGAGAGCCTGATCGACACGGCGCTTACGCTCGATGCGATGCAGCCGGACGTGATGGTGATTCGTCATTCGGAAACCGGTGCGCCGGGCGATGTCGCCGACGTCGTCGGGTGCGCGGTGATCAACGCCGGCGACGGCACCGGCGAACACCCGACCCAGGCGCTGCTCGATGCGCTGACGATGCGGCGACGCAAGGGCCGGATCGAGGGCCTCAAGATCGCGATCTGCGGGGACATCAAGCATAGCCGGGTCGCCGGCTCGAACATGCGCCTGCTGCCGAAGCTCGGTGCGCAGCTGCGGGTGGTCGGCCCGCCCAACCTCCTGCCCGACGACACGCGCGGACTGGCGGCCTTCACCAGCCTCGAAGAAGGCATCGAGGGTGCCGACATCGTGATGATGTTGCGTATCCAGCGCGAGCGAATGGAAGCGAGCGTCTCGGGCTCGCTCGAGGATTTCCACGCTCGCTACGGTCTCACTCGCGAGCGGCTGAAGCGCGCGGCACCGGATGCCGTGGTGATGCACCCGGGGCCGATGAACCGTGGCGTCGAGATCGCCAGCGACGTCGCCGACGATCCCGATCGCTCCGCCATTCTCGAGCAGGTCGAGATGGGCGTCGCGGTGCGGATGGCGGTGCTCGACGTACTGACACGCGAACGGAGGGGCTGACCCCTCCGTTCCTGTTCGTTCCGGCTCGTATCAGCCGCGGCGAACCCCGGTGTAGCGGCTCGCCCATTGCACCGGAGCGTCGCCGGCGACGGCGCGGACGAAGCAGACGCCGCCCTTCGCCTTGACCACCTGGCAAACGCGGGCTGCGTCGTTGCGGCTGTCGAAGCCGGCAACCGACAGGCGATGGAACACGCCCTTGGGCAGCTTCACCGTGGTCGACAGCGGCGTCTGGCTGGAGAAGCCGTAACGCTTGTAGGCCGAAGCCCAGGCACGCTCGACGGCCGCCGGGCTGCTGAACGCCCCGAGCTGCACGGCGAAGCCGCCGTGGCCGCGCGTGACGGTGCCGCTGTTCAAGACCGCGGGGGCGGCACGGAAGCTGCGGGCGGCCTGCTTGGCAGGCGCCACTGCTCGGATCGCTTCCGGCTGGGCGGAGACCAGGGTCTCGACTGCGGATGCGTAAACGGGCTTGGTTTCGACCGCCGCCTCGCCGTCCTGCTGATCTCGGGCCGAGACCCAATCGGACATGTCGGCATTCTGGACCGGGGCATCCTGGGGCGACGGGGCAGCCAGCGGTTCGAAGATCGCGGGCGTGGCGACAGCGGCCGGTTGCTCGGCAGCGGCCAGCGCAACACCCTCATTCACGGCCGGGGCAAGGGCCAGGTGGGCCGGCTGACCGGCATCGTCTGCCGACGGCGTAGCGCCGACGAACGCTGCAACCTGAGCTGCAGGAGCATTGGGCTTCGCAAGCGCCGCCCATTGTTGCAGACGGCCGCTCAGCTGATCGGGCGAGATATCCTGAGCCGCTGTGATCCGCGCCTTCTCCCAGTCCCCGGAAAGCGCGTAAGCGAGCGCCAGATTCTGACGGACTCGCGCCGCGGCACCGGCTTCACGCGCCGCGGGTTCGAGCAACTGAATGGCCCGGCTGGTCTCACCGGCCAGCGCATAAGCCAGGCCGAGGTCGGCGGCCGGTGCGGTCTTCATGTCCTCGAGCTGGGCGATTGCGCCGCCGCGTTCGTCGAGCGCAATGCGGGTCAGCGCGACCCACAGACCGGCGCGAACGTTGCCCGGATCGAGCGCCAGCACGTCCTCGAACGTGGTCTCGGCCGAACGGAAGCGGCCGTTCTTGATGTACAGATCGCCGAGCAGCATGCGGAAGCCGACATCCTGTGGCGAAAGCTCGACGGCGCGCTCTGCGTGGCCGAGTGCACCCGCGAAATCCGACTGCTGGCTGGCCGCGTTCGCCTTGGCATAGAAGGTCATCGCCTGCTGATCGGCCTTCGACGCCTGCGTGGACACGCTGTTCGGCCGGAAGGCTTGCGTGCCCGGATTGCAGGCGACCATCGTGCCGGCCAATGCAAGACCGGCGAAGCCGAACTTGAGCACCTTGTTGTTGTTCATCATACCACTCCGCTCAGCGGCCCGAAGCTTCGATCGGCAGCCGCTCGGCCAACGCTTCGATTTCGGGAAGAGATTTCAGGAATTCATCGAGTGCGCCCGTCACCAGTTGCTGCGCGGAGCGATGCGAGACCGCGCAAGCGAGGCGGAGGCGCAGATGGCGTTCCGGATCGAGACGGAGCGTGAATGCAGCCTTGGCTTTTGCCGGTAGGGTGGTTTTCGTCGGACGGGACGGCGACAATTTGCGCGTCGCGCGTGGGCGCTGCGGAAGATTCACGACCTCTGCTTTGGCGACTGAGGCCTTCGGAGGGATCTGCACCTCCTCGACTGGCGCTTCCTGCGCAAATGTTTGCTCCAGCGCGCGCTGATGGACGATCACGGCCGGCTCCGGCGCATTCCGTACCGTCGAAGGGGTCAACCCGGCATTCCCTGCAAGAGGCTCTGTCGCGGGCGTCGCAGCTTCCTGCTGGCCCATATCGTTCCAGCCAAGGTCCTCGAGGCTACCGCCGAAGCTGCCGAAACCTTGGGGTCGCATGGCCGGCTTGGCTGCACCTTTGCGGGCAAGCAGGCCCGAGGAAAGCGAAGCGAATGGCTTGGTGTCGCGCATCGTCCGGCCCTCCGTCACTGGCCCACGACGCGGCGGCCGAAGCCGCCGGCCGGACGCACCGCCGACGCATGCGGCGCGCCGGGAACGAAGCTGCCCGGAGCGGTGAACACGGTGCGTCGGAAATTCTTCTCGAGCCGGTCGGAGATATACTCCCACAATCCCTCGACTTCGCGGGCAGATTTCCCCTTGGGGTCGACCTCCATCACAGTGCGGCCGTCGATCATTGACGCGGCGAAATCGGTGCGATGATGCAGCGTCACCGGGGCAACCGTGCCGTGCTGCGACAGCGCGACTGCCGCTTCGTAGGTGATTCGCGCCTTGGGTGTTGCGGCGTTGACGACGAAGATGAGCGGCTTGCCGGCACGTTCGCACAGATCGACGGTGGCGCCGACGGCGCGCAGATCGTGCGGCGACGGGCGGGTCGGAATGACGATCAACTCGGCCACCTGGATGACGCTCTGGATTGCCATGGTGATCGCCGGCGGCGTATCGATTACCGCGAGCTTGAAGCCCTGGCTCCTAAGGACCTCGAGATCGGCGGATAGGCGGGCGACGGTCGTCTGCGCGAATGCCGGCATTTCGGCCTCGCGCTCGTTCCACCAATCGGCCAGCGAGCCCTGGGGGTCGATGTCGATCAGGCAGACGGGACCAGCCCCGCTGCGTTCGGCCTGCACGGCTAGGTGGCCAGACAGGGTCGTCTTCCCCGATCCACCTTTTTGCGACGACAATGCCAATACGCGCATGTTTTCCCCTCACCTCGCGGGTTCGTGGACTGCCTCTTGCGCCCGGCTCGGCTAAATTTCGGTTAACGCGGCAACGACTTGCCGCCACAATGGCCTCGATTCGCCGCGTCATGACGTCACGCGTCAGGACGATCGGTTGTCTGTCCGCGTAGTGCTAAGAGCGAATTAACAAACTTGGGGTACCGACCCCGGCAGATACGACGGAGTTCATCGATGCAGACCAAGGGCCGCAAGCTTCTCGCCGCAGGTGCGGCGGTCGCCCTCCTTCTCGGTGCCGGCGGCACGCTTGCCTTCGCTCCTGGGGGCGATGCCTATGCCGAGGCTGCCAAGATCGAGGTCAAGCAGGGCATCGATGCATGGCAGAGAGGCGATCACGCCGGTGCGGTGCGGATGTGGCGTCCGGTTGCAGACGCTGGCAACGCCGACGCCCAGTTCAACCTCGGCCAAGCCTATCGCCTCGGCCGGGGAGTTCCGACCGATCTGCGCACGGCGCAAAGCTGGTTCGAGAAAGCGGCACAGCAGGGCCATGAGCAGGCGCAGGCCAATCTCGGCCTCGCGCTCTTCCAGAATGGCGAGCGCGAGCGAGCTCTGCCCTGGATCCGCAAGGCCGCCGACGCCGGTGATCCTCGTGCCCAGTACGTGCTTGGCACGGCCATGTTCAACGGCGATCTGGTGCCGAAGGATTGGCCGCGGGCTTATGCGCTGATGCAGCGGGCCGCCGGCCAGGGCATGCCGAACGCAGCGTCGAACCTCGAGCAGATGGACAAGATCATCCCGCTTGCTCAGCGCCAGCAGGGCCTCGCCCTCGCCCGCCAGATGGAGCAACAGGCGCCGCCGCGTCTGCAACAGGCTCCAGGATCGATCGGCAAGGCCAATGTGCCGCCGTCCAATTCCGCGATTCAGTCGACCCTCGCTGCGCCCGTTCCCAAGGCAGCGCCCGTGCCCAAACCGGCGCCGGTTCGCACGGCTGAGACTGCGCGCCCGTCGGCGCCCGCCGCCGTCCGTGCTCCCATCGCCACCAGCGCTGCCGGATGGCGTGTGCAGCTTGGCGCGTTCAGCACCTCTGCAAATGCACAGCGTCAATGGGCTGGCCTGCGGGGCAGGGTCGGAGCGCTCGCGAGCCTGCGGCCTTTCTATGTCGCGGCCGGCCCGGTGACGCGGCTCCAGGCGGGAGGCCTCCCGAACCGCGCGGCCGCAGACCGGGTCTGCGGTGCCGCGAAGGCGGCCGGGTCGGCCTGCTTCCCCGTCGCGCCCTGACAATATGCTGAGACCGGCCGCAAGGAGCGTTCGTTGGTAATCCGGCTTGCATGTCGGCGGCGCTATTAACCCTTTTTTCGGCGCCCCGATCTATCGTAGGAAACGCTGGGCAGCCGGGGAAAAGGCACATGGGTGCAAGAGCGCGAATCGGTAAGGACGAGACTATGGCGACGCGCTGGCGGCGCCGGCGGATGTGCATTCTCGTCGCCGAATCGCCCTCTCCTGCGGCGCTGCGGGAAGTCAGCGCGCGCGGTGCCTTTCTCGAAACCAACGCCAGGCCGCCACTCGGGGCGTCCGTGGAACTGCGCCACCCGGAAGCGGGTACCATTCGGGGGATCGTCCAGGCGCTCGCCCATGATGGCGTCCGGCTCGATTTCGCCTGCGGCGAACATTCGGTCGGATTTGCGCTGGCGGCGATCGCTGCGGACATGAGCCGCCCGCTGTAGCGGATCGGCCTTCGGGGGGAGCGTCGCTTGCCGCCCCGACCGGACTCGAACGCTGGACTTCCGCGATGAACCGGAGGACGGAGGCGGAATGGCTGACAAACCCAATTACATCACGCCGGACGGGTACCGGCGGCTCCGCGAGGAATATGAGGCGCTGTTCGGCACTGAACGCCCGCAGCTGGTGGAAACGATCAGCTGGGCAGCCGGCAATGGTGACCGCTCCGAGAATGGCGACTACATCTACGGCCGCAAGAAGTTGCGTGAGATCGACCGGCGGATCGGCTGGCTTTCGAAGCGCATGAAGAATGCGAGCGTCGTCGATCCGGCCAAGCAGCCCGACCGCAGCAAGGTGTTCTTCGGAGCGATCGTGACCTTGGTCGACGAGGATGATCGAGAGCGCGTTGTCACCTTGGTCGGGGAGGACGAGACCGATCCCTCCGCTGGTCGCATCGCTTGGACCTCGCCGATCGCCCGTGCCATCCGCGGTGCCGCCATCGGAGACGTTCGACGCGTCACCCTGCCCGCCGGAGAACGCGAATTGGAGATCGTGAAGATCGAGTATCCAGGCTGAGGCTGATCTCTTGGGGGCCGAACCGGACGTTGACTTACCTCAGTTCCCGGACCCCTCGGCGAACCGCACGTGGTTGACCAGCGCTGCTTTGACCTCACCGTCGGTGAGCTGCATGTCACGATCCGTGTCCGCATGGCGGCGGAACCAGATATTGGCTTCGTCGGCCGTGGCGAGCGTGACCCGACGATCCTGATCGTCGTCATAGCGATCGCGGACGAGCCGCCGGCCCTCCTCCGTGCAAGCGAGCCAGGGATCGAGCGCGGATCCCCCCTCGCCTTCGAAGAAGCCGCAATCGTTGCCGAGCCGTTGATAGTCGCGACCAACATAAGCATAGTCGCCATAGCCGACGGGTCGGCTCCCGTAATCGTCATAGGTGGTGCAGGCTGCACCAGCGACAGCAGCCGCGAACAGACTCGTTATGCCAGCGAAGCGCATTGCCGATCTCCCGCCAGTGGATCCGTGCAGCCTAACATGATCCGGACAATTTGGTTCATTGTTTCGCGGCGTTAACCATCTTTCCCGAAAACGACCGCCGCGATCTGCTCCACCTCGGGATCTGCTCTCGGAGCCTTCATTGGGACGGCCGCTTCGAGCGCCTCGGCGACAGCGGTGAGTGCGACGATCCTTGCCGCCTTCTTGTTGTTGCCGTCGATCACGGTCCACGGCGCCCACCGTGTGTCGGTGCGTGCGAACATGTCATGATAGGCATCGAGATAGGCTTCCCGCCGGCTGCGGTTGCGGAAATCTTCCGCGGTCACCTTCCAGCGTTTCCAGGGATGGTCGAGCCGCGCCTCGAGCCGCTTGTCCTGGGTTTCCTGCGTCACGTGGAAGAACAGCTTCACGATCGCCGCGCCGTTGAAATGCTGCTGCGCCTCGAACTCGTTGATCTCGTCATAGCCGCGCCGCCATTCGGGGCCGGGCGTCAGTTCCTCGACCCGCTCGACGAGCACGCGGCCGTACCAGCTGCGGTCAAAGATGCCGATGTCGCCCTTTCCGGGGAGCCGGTTCCAGAACCGCCAGAGAAAGTGGCGGGCGCGCTCCTCCGCATTCGGCGCCGAGATTGGCCAGACCTTGAAAGCCCGCGGATCCCAGCCGGTGGTGATCCGCTGGATCGCCCCGCCTTTGCCGGCCGCATCCCAGCCCTCGCAGACGATGATACTGCTCTTCTTATAGACGATGTGGCTGACCAGCACCCGCGACAGTCGCTCCTGCAGCGCCGCGAGGTCGGCATCATAGTCGCCGTCATATTTGGCGCCTTTTTCGTAGTCGGACAGATCGATCGCCACGACGCCTCCTCATTCACTTCCCCCGCGCAAGAATCGCGGGGGAAGCTGTCCGAACAACTCTTGTTGACCGCCTGTTCCTTATCCCGGCGCGACGACCTTTGCGGGATCCTTCTTCGCTGCGCCGGCCGGCTCGACGAGCCGGATGTGCAGTTCCCGCAGCTGCTTGGCACTTACTTCGGACGGGGCGCCCATCATCAGATCCTCGGCCCGCTGATTCATCGGAAACAGCACGACCTCGCGGATGTTCGGCTCGCCCGCCAGCAGCATGACAATGCGGTCTATACCGGGAGCAGAGCCGCCGTGAGGCGGCGCGCCGAACTTGAACGCGTTGATCATGCCGGAGAAATTCTTGTCGACGTCTTCCTTCGAATAGCCGGCAATCTCGAAGGCCTTGTACATGATGTCGGGCCGGTGGTTCCGGATCGCACCCGACGAGAGCTCCACGCCGTTGCAGACGATGTCATACTGATAGGCGAGGATATCGAGCGGATCTTTGGTCTCGAGCGCCCCGAGCTCGCCCTGCGGCATCGAGAACGGATTGTGTGAGAAATCGACCTTCTTCGCGTCTTCATCATACTCGAACATCGGGAAGTCGACGATCCAGCAGAATTCGAAGCGGTCCTTGTCGATCAGATCGAGCAGTTCGGCCGTGCGGGTGCGTGCGAACCCGGCAAGCTTCGCCGCCTGCAGTTCCTTGCCGGCGGCGAAGAAGATGCCGTCATCCGGCCCGAGCCCGAGTTCCGCGATCAGCTTGCGAGTGGCCTCCTCGCCGTGATTCTTGGCGATCGGGCCGCCGAGTTCGCCGCCCTTCTGCGTGATGTAGCCGAGACCCGCATGACCTTCGGAGCGTGCCCATTCGTTCATCTCGTCGAAAAACCGGCGGCTCTTGTCGGCCGTGTTGGGCGCCGGGATTGCACGAACCACGCCCCCGCCGGCGACGATGTTGGCGAACAAGCCGAAGCCCGAGCCTTCGAAATGCTTGGACACGTCGGAGATCAGGATCGGATTGCGGAGGTCCGGCTTGTCATTGCCGTATTTCAGCATCGATTCCCGGTATGGAATGCGCGGGAAGCTGCCGGCCGGCGTCACCGAGCGGCCGCTGGCGAATTCCTCGAACACGCCGGCGAGCACCGGCTCGATCGCCTGGAACACGTCCTCCTGCGTGACATAGCTCATCTCGAAATCGAGCTGGTAGAATTCGCCCGGGGATCGGTCGGCACGGGCATCCTCGTCGCGGAAGCAGGGCGCGATCTGAAAGTAGCGATCGAAGCCGGCAACCATGAGCAACTGCTTGAACATCTGCGGCGCCTGCGGGAGCGCATAGAATTTGCCGGGATGGACGCGGCTCGGCACCAGGTAGTCGCGCGCGCCCTCGGGGCTCGATGCCGTCAGGATCGGCGTCTGGAATTCCGTGAAGCCTTGATCCGTCATACGCCGGCGGATGGAGCTGATAACCTGCGAACGAAGCACGATGTTGGCGTGGATACGCTCGCGGCGGAGATCGAGGAAGCGATAGCGGAGGCGCGTGTCCTCGGGATATTCGGCCTCGCCCGCGACCGGCAGGGGCAATTCCTCGGCGGACGACTGGACGACGACCACGTCGGCCGACAGCTCGATTTCCCCCGTGGCGAGGTTCGGGTTGGCGGCTTCGGAGCCGCGGCCGACGACGACGCCGGTGATGGTGACCACCGATTCCACGCGCAGCCCGTCGAGGATCTTGAGCGGCTCGCTGTTCGCCTTGGCGACGATCTGGGTAATGCCATAGTGATCGCGAAGATCAACGAAGAGCACGCCGCCATGGTCGCGCTTGCGGTGGATCCAGCCCGAGAGCCTGACCGTCTCCCCGACATGGGAGGCGCGAAGTTCGCCGCAATTATGAGTGCGATAGGCGTGCATGTTGGCCGCTTTCCGTATCCAAGGCTAAGTGATGTTTTCGGCAGCGGCGTTCGCGGCCAGGGGCGCTTTTGTCAAGCCGGCGGCGCTAAGAGACATTTGCGGGTTCGTCATACAAGCCACTTTGTCATCCGCAAAGGCGCTCGCTATGAGGGCCGCAATGCATATTCATCCGTTGATTACCGACAGCGAGTCGCTGAAGAGCCTGTGCGACCGCCTTGCGCAGTCCGATTTCGTCGCCGTGGACACCGAGTTCATGCGCGAGAACAGCTATTGGCCCGAGCTATGCCTGATCCAGATCGGCAACCGCGAAGAGGCGGCTGCGGTCGATCCCAAGGCCGATGGGATCGATCTGACGCCCCTTCTCGATCTGATGGTCGACAATGAGGACGTGCTGAAGGTCTTCCATGCCGGCGGCCAGGACATAGAGATCGTCTACAATCTTACCGGTAAGACGCCTCATCCCTTGTTCGACACCCAGATCGCGGCAATGGCACTCGGGCTTGGCGAGCAGGTCGGCTATTCCAACCTGGTCGAGAGCCTGGTGGGCAAGACGCTCGACAAGGGCGCGCGCTTCACCGATTGGGCGCGGCGGCCATTGGACAAGCGCCAGATCGATTACGCGATTGGCGACGTCACCCATCTCGCCACACTGTTTCCCAAGATGCTCGAGCGGCTGCGGCGCACCGGTCGCGGCGACTGGCTGGACGAAGAGATGGAGCGGCTTGCAGATCCGTCCAATTACGAGAATGAGGCCGATCTCGCCTGGAAGCGGGTCCGCATCTCGAGCCGCAAGGCCGACGTGCTCGGTCGGCTGAAGGCGCTCGCCGCCTGGCGCGAGAACGAGGCGAAGGCGAAGAACCTCCCCCGCGGCCGGATCATGAAGGATGAGACCCTCGCCGATGTCGCCTCGCATCCGCCTGCCGGTCAGGAAGGGCTCGCGCGGGTTCGCGGATTGTCTCCTGCCTGGGGCGGGAACGACATCGGTGGCCGGCTGATGGCGGCGCTCGCGGCGGCAAAGCCGCTGCCCGCCGACGAGATGCCCGGACGCGAGGAGCGCGGACCTGGGCTTGGCAAAGAAGGTGCATTGGTCGCCGACCTGCTGAAGCTTCTGCTCAAGATCCGCGCTCGCGAAGGCAATGTCGCCGCCCGCCTGATTGCAAAATCTGAGGAATTGGAAATGCTCGCCGCCGGTCGACGCGAGGGCCTTTCGATTCTTACGGGCTGGCGCTTCGACGAATTCGGCCGCGATGCCCTCGATCTGGTGGAGGGGCGCCTCGCTTTCGCGGTCAAGGGCGGCAAGCTGATGATGACCCGTACGGAGCATTCCCAATGACGACGCGCGTGATCAAGACCGTGGGCCTCCTCGCGATGATGGTTGCAGGCGGCTGCTCAACCGTCGCATCTGGTGACAGCGATTCGATGCCCGTGGGTGGCGAGACCGCCCCCACGTGCAAGGCGGAAGCGGCACAGACGCTCGTTGGACGGGTTGCAAGCGAAGCTCTGGCGGCAGAGGCCATGCGTCTCACTGGTGCCGGAACTTTGCGCTGGATCCCCCATGATGGCGTCGTCACCATGGATCTTCGCGAGGATCGCCTCAACATCGAGCTCGATCCGGCGAACAAGGTCACTGGCATACGCTGCGGCTGACCCAAGCAAGCGATTGCGCGGCGCCCGAGCGGCGTTAGACTCACCCGATGAGCACCGATCGACGCACATTTCTGGCTGGGGCAGCCTTATCCGCGGCCATTGCGCCAGGGGCGACTGCCAGCACCGACGTCGCTCCTGTCGTTCGATACGGATTGATCGGCAAGATGGCGGCAAAGGCGGGCCGGCGAGCGGACCTCACACGTATCCTTCTGGACGGCGTATCGGGGATGCCGGGCTGCCTCAGCTACGTCGTCGCCGAGGATTCGTCGGATCAGGACATATTGTGGATCACCGAGGCATGGATCAGCAAGGATGCCCATACCGCCTCCTTGTCGCTGCCGTCGGTGCGCGCAGCGATTGCGAAGGCGCGACCATTGATCGCCGGCATGACGGCGATCGCCGAAACGGTTCCGATCGGCGGAAACGGGCTGGTGCGTCCCGACCTCAGCGCATAATCCATCGGATCTGGGCGTAGACTTAGAAGGTCGTGACCTCGGTCTTGTTGCCGAGGGCGGCGGCGAGACGGCGAAAGCGCCGATCGACAGTCTCTCCGTAGAGCGCTTCCTCACCCTTGGGCAGGCATAGGCGCAGAATGCCCTTGCCACAGCTCAGCCGGCTGCGAGCAAGGCTGGCGGCAAGGCCGCCGCTGAGCCGCTGGCCGAGGCGCATGGCAAGCCCCCACAAAGCGGCACGCTCGAGCTCCGCTTCGCTGCACAGGGCCGCGACCCTCTTGTCGGGGAGACTTCGGCCGCCGCCGAAGTTGGCCCAGAGCGCCTGCGCGATCATTACCCGCCCTGGCGCGTCGACACCAACCCAATTGCCGTGGAGCGCCATCTCGAGCCCGCGCTCCGCCCGGAAATCGGGGTGCGCCTGCCAGGCGACATCGGCGAGCAGGCAGGCGGCGAGTCGAAGGCGTGCGTGATGCGGCGGATCGTCGAAGATCGGCGCGATCCAGGCGTCGAGCAGATCGCCATGTTCCCCAAAGCGGCTAAGCCCCCTGCCCGCCTCGCGCGCCGCCTCGAGCAAAGGATCGAGCAAGCGCTCCTTGCCAGAGAGGCGATGGTAGAGAAGGCCTTCGCGAATGCCGAAGCTCGACACGATCAGTTCGCTTGGCTGGAGCTCGTCCGCGATGGCCGAAAGCACAAGCTTCGCCGCCGGCAAGGTCGGTATGCGCGATGCCGTCAGCGTGGGGATCGACTTGGGATCCGCTTTGTCGAGCAGACGGATGGTCTTGCGCAGCTCTTCGGGCCGCGACGGCGCCATCGCATATTGGTGGGTGATCGGCAGTGGATAATCGGTCGCGATGAGATCGAGGCGAGCGAGCGCGCGCCAGGATCCGCCGACCATGTAGAAGGGGCGCCCCCTGCCGCGGCTGCCGAGCCCGGTTTCGTCGAGCGCCTTGCGCAACGTCGCTGCAACTCTGGTTTCGGCTTTCTTGTCCGGCTCGCCGATGCGCAGCACACCCAGCGGAAGCGATACGCTTCGCCTGACCTTCCCTCCCCCGACCTCGGCAAGCTCGAGGCTGCCGCCGCCAAGATCACCGATGATCCCCTCGGCCTCCGGAATACCGGAAAGAACGCCCTCGCCGGCGAGAACACCCTCCATCTCGCCGCTTATCACTTCGGGTTCGAAGCCGAGAGCACGGATGCGATCGAGGAAGGCTTCGCCATTCTTGGCGTCGCGAGCCGCTGCGGTTGCGACGACCCAGGTACGCCGCACCTTCATCTGGCCGATCAGCAGCTTGAACCGGCGCATCGCCGCGAGCGCGCGCTCCTGGGCATCGGGCGCCAGGCGCCCCGTCTCGGCGAGGCTGGCACCAAGGCCCGCCAGGATCTTCTCGTTGAAGATGATCGTGGGCGTCCGCGGCGCGCCAGCATAGACGACGAGACGCACCGAGTTGGACCCGATGTCGATGATCGCGATCGGCTCGCGGTGTGGCACGGTCTTACGGATCCTCACTGTCCGCGATGGATGCGCAATTTCGGCACGGCGCCGCTGCGGAGCGCCGCACCACGTCCGGACAGAGACGGATTGGTCATGAAGTAGCGATGGAGGTTGAACGGCGGCTCCGCGCCGGGGTGCAGCCGCTCGTACGTACCGTCCGGGTTCAACCGCCAGCTCTGTTCATTGTCGATCAGATTGGCCACCATCACCTGGTCCAGCACCTGCGCATGGACCGTCGGGTTCTCGATCCGCAGCATATACTCGACGCGGCGATCGAAGTTGCGCGGCATCCAGTCGGCGGAGCTGATGTAGACCAGGGCCTTGCGGTTGGGGAGGTCATCGCCGTTGCCGAAGCACCAGATCCGGCTGTGCTCGAGGAAGCGGCCGACGATCGATTTGACACGGATGTGATCGGAAAGGCCCGGCACCCCCGGACGAAGGCAGCAAATACCCCGGATGATCAGCTCCACCGCGACGCCGGCTTGGCTCGCGGCATAGAGGCTATCGATCACCGCCGGATCGACGAGCGAGTTCATCTTCGCCCAGATCATGCCGGGCCTTCCTTCCCGGACATGCGCGATCTCGGCCTCGATCAAACGGGTGAGCTCGTCGCGGAGGCCATGCGGCGACATGGTGATCAGTTCCTGGCCCTGCGGCTCGACATAGCCGGTGATGTAGTTGAACAGCTGCCCGACATCGCGGCCCGCGCGGGGATCGGCAGTGAAGAAGCTCAAGTCGGTATAAACCCGGGCCGTCACCGGATGGTAGTTCCCGGTGCCGAAATGGCAGTAGGTGCGGTAACCCTTCTCCTCGCGGCGGACGACCATCGACACCTTGGCGTGAGTCTTCCAGTCGATGAACCCGTAGACGACCTGGACTCCGGCCCGCTCAAGCGCGGTCGCCCAGAGCAGATTCTGTTCCTCGTCGAACCGGGCCTTCAATTCGACCACGGCGGTAACGGATTTGCCCGCCTCCGCGGCATCGATCAGGGCGCGAATTACCGCCGATTGCTTGCCGGCGCGGTAGAGGGTCTGCTTGATCGCTACGACGTCCGGATCCGCCGCCGCTTGCTTTAGAAATTCGACCACCGCCTCGAAGGTTTCGTAAGGGTGATGGATGACGATGTCCTTGTCGCGGATCGCGGCGAAGCAATCGCCGCCATGCTCGCGAATGCGCTCCGGAAACCGTGGGTCAAAGGGAGTGAATTTCAGATCCGGGCGATCCTCGTCCACAAGGGCCTGAAGATCGGTGATGCCGAGAAAGCCGGTCGAGGAGGAGACCAGCGCATGCTTGGCGTTGAGACCCTCGCTGACCATCGCCTTCAGGTCGTCGGGCATGTCCGCTTCGAACGCCAGGCGGATCACGCGGCCGCGGCGGCGGCGCTTGATGGCACTACGGAAGTACCGGACGAGATCCTCTGCTTCCTCCTCGACCTCGATATCGCTGTCGCGAATGATCCGGAACGCGCCGCCGCCGAGCAATTCATAGCCTGGAAAGATGGTGCCGATGTGCCGGCGGATCAGCGTCTCGACCGCGACGTAGTGGGATGCCTTCCCCGGCAGGCGGATGAACCGCGGCAGAGTTGCCGGCACCATCAGCAATTCGCGGATCGGCTGACCATCCGACAGGCGCTTGAGATCGAAGATCAGCGAGAAACCGGCATTCGGTATGAACGGAAAGGGATGCGCCGGATCGATCGCCTGCGGCGTCAGGATCGGAAAGATCTGCTCGCGGAAATGGCGATCCAGCCACTCGCCGTCCTCGGCGGGGATGTCGGCGCCGCGGAGAACGTGGATCCCGGCTTCGGCGAGTTCGTGGCGCAATTCTCGCCAGACCTGCTGCTGCGCCCGGGTCAGGCGATCCGCATGGGCCGCGATCGCCAGCAATTGCTGGGACGGGGTCATCCCGTCGGCCGAGGCCTCCTCGATGCCGAGGATCTGCTGCCCCTTCAGGCCGGCTACCCTGACCATGAAGAACTCGTCGAGATTGTTGCCGGAGATGGAGAGGAATCGCACGCGCTCCAGCAGAGGATGCGCCGAATTGCTCGCTTCCTCCAGCACCCGGCGGTTGAAGGCCAGCCAGCTCAGTTCACGGTTGAAATAGGGCTGGTCCGGCCCAAGCGCGGGCTCGTTGCGCTCGATCCGGTCGCCGTCGGCGGAGATGGGGCCGTCGATCATGCCGCCTTAGCCCGCCGAATCAGCCCGGCTTCCGAGAGCGCGCGTTTCACGGTCGGAACGGTGATCCGACCGCCGCGGGAGAGAAGAGCACGATCGAGCGCATCCACGACCTGTTGGACGGCTACGTAAGATCGTTCGATCCGCGGCACGATATACTCGGCAACATCGGGCGGCACGGCGATCCCGCGGTCTCCGAGCAGCTTCACGATCAGGCCTGCGATAAGGCAATCGTCCGGCGCGCCGATCTCGATCTGTGGCGTGGCCGCCAGTCGCGATCGAAGGTCCGGCAACGCGACCGTCCATCCCGGCGGCGCCGCGTCGGCTACGATCAGCAGCGGACGTCTTGTCTCCTGCGCGTGGTTCCAGGCGTGAAAGATCGCTTCCTCCTCATGCCGTTCGGCGTTGTCGAACAATCTGCCGCCGGTCTTGCGGACAAAGATGCGGGCGAGCAGGCTCCGGCCCGATTTGCGGGGTCCGGTGAGCAGGGTCGCCATCACCGGCCACAAGGTCCAGCGCTTCAGATGGTCGAAGGCAAGCCGATTCGCGTCCGACAGCAGGAAATCCTCGTCGCGGTCCGCCACCGGCCAGTCGAGCGGCAGCGCGATCTGCGCCACGTCACTCGTCTCCGCCGCGGCTGATGCGCAGACTGGCCCCCGAGCCGGACACGCGCCAGCCCTGCGCCTCGAGCGCCCGCTGGAATGCCGCGGCATCGCCCATGTAGGTGACACGCATCACCGAGGTTCCGCCCAAGGCGAGGCTCGTGGTCAGCGCCGACGTCACACCGCCGATGCGGCTCACCGACAGCTCGGCGCGATTGACCGCTGCGGCGCTCGGCGTGTCGACCTGCAGACTGAAGGTCGTGACCACGGCCGTCGGGGTCGTCGGCTCGCCGGGCGTCGAAGGCAGCGACGGCACCACGCTGGCGACCGGCGCCTCGGGTTCGAACTCTTCCACAGGCGGCGGCTCGGGAACGACCAGGGAGGGATCGGGGGCGAGCTGGCCGACGGTAAGCGCCTGGCTGTAGATCTGGTCCAGTCGCCGCACGCCCTCGTCGAACAAGCGTCCGATCGAGGCGCCGTTTTCGGCCTTGAGCAGCACCCGCCCGAGAATACGATTGTCCGGCCCGGCGCGCGCCACGAACAGCGCCGTCGCGGGCCCACCGGGATAGAGTCGGTGGAGATGGACTTCCGGCACGATGACATCAGCCGCGCCATATTGATCGAGCAGCATCCGCCACCAGCCGCGTCCAGGCCGCCGTGTCTGCGAGACATTGAGCAGCAACGGATCGATCCCGGAGCCGGTCGGGCGGACATAGTCCACGGGGCTGTTAACGGTGCGGAATCGCGCCCAGGCTTTTTGCCATTCGTTGCGCGATTCGAATGTCTGATAGGCGGATCCGGTCAGCATCACCGGGATCACCAGCATCGGCGCCGAGCGCTGAACCGGACCGCTGACGCCGAGCAACTGGCCGGTGCGCGCCCGATCGAACAACACGCCCAAGGTCGCAATGTAGCGTTTCGGCCCGATCTGTTCGTTCTCGACCACGATCCCGGAGACCATCCCGTTCAAGGTCGAATCGGGAAGGTTCGGCGCTTCTGAGATCGGCCGTCCATTGGTCTTTGCCCAAAGAGCGCGCCACGCCTTTAATTGGGCCTGGCGCCAGCCTTCCTGGCGCGCTTTCTCGGCGCTGGGGGCCGAGGTGTCGACTTCGACCCCGGTCACTTCGAAGGTGGAGGCGCTGTCGATCGGCGGGACACCTCGGTCGGCACCTTCGAGCTGAGCGTAAACGGCCCCTCCGGCGAGGAGGGCCGCGGTGAGACCAAGGATCAGGGGCAGACTGGGGAGACGCTTCACGCCCGCCTTTTGGCCGCTCGGGCGCCGAAATCCAAGCGCGATGTGGCGAGGTGCGTTGGTTTCGGCTCGCGGCGCACCCTTCCCCTTCCCCCGTTCAGAGTCTAAGCGGCGCCGATGAGCGAGGGTGAAAGCTACACATACGCCAAGGCTGGCGTTTCGATCGCGGCGGGCAATGCCCTGGTGAAGGCCATCGCGCCGCTCGCGAAAAGCACTGCGCGGCCGGGGGCCGACGCTTCGCTAGGCGGCTTCGGCGGATTTTTCGATCTGAAGGCCGCCGGCTATCGTGACCCCTTGCTGGTCGCGGCGAACGACGGCGTCGGTACCAAGCTGAAGCTCGCCATCGATTTCGATCGGCACGAAGGGGTCGGTATCGATCTCGTCGCGATGTGCGTCAACGATCTGATCGTGCAGGGCGCCGAACCGCTGTTCTTCCTCGATTATTTCGCGACCGGCAAGCTGGAGAGCGGAGTCGCCGAGCGCGTGATCGCCTCGATCGCCGAAGGTTGCCGCCAGGCCGGATGCGCGCTGATCGGCGGCGAAACCGCCGAGATGCCGGGCATGTACGCGCAGGGTGATTACGATCTCGCCGGCTTTTGCGTCGGTGCCGTCGAGCGCGAGGACGCGCTGACCGGCCACCGCGTCCAGGACGGCGACGTGATCCTCGGCCTCGCCTCGTCGGGCGTCCATTCCAACGGCTTCTCGCTGGTGCGCAGGCTCGCGGCCGACAAGGCGTGGAAGCTCGATCGCCCGGCGCTGTTCGATCAGGACGTGCTGCTGATCAAGGCCCTGCTCGCGCCGACCCGCATCTATGTGAAATCGCTTCTCCCGCTGGTGAGGGCCGGCCAAGTCGCGGCGATGGCGCACATCACCGGCGGCGGCCTGCTCGAGAATATCCCCCGCGTGCTGCCTGACCATCTTCATGCGTATGTCGACGCCGATGCCTGGCCCCAGCCCAGGCTGATGGCGTTCCTCCAGGCGCAAGGCAATATAGAGCCGGAGGAAATGGCCCGCACCTTCAACTGCGGCATCGGAATGGCCGTCATCGTCCGCCCCGACGACGCCGATCCCGTCGCTGCAGCCCTCGAGGCGGCCGGCGAAACCGTGTTCCGAGTTGGTCGCATCCAGGCCGGCCCGAAAGGCTGCACCGTCTCCGGATCGGGCGGCACCTGGTCGGCGCGGGGGGACTGGACCGCCACCCACAATGGCTAACGACAGCGGGGCGGCGAGAACGGGCCGCGTCCGGATCGGAGTCCTGCTGTCCGGGCGCGGTACCAACATGGCCGCGCTTTCCGAATACCGCCGCAGGCAGGAGCGATCCTACGATCTCGTGTTCGCCGGGTCGAACGTGCCCGAGGCCAGGGGCCTCGTCGTGGCGCGCACGCTCGGCATCAAGACCTGGGCCAAGAGCCACAAGGGCATGGCGCGCGAAGAATTCGATGCGCTGCTCGATGCCGAGCTCCGGCACCATGACGTCGAGCTGATCGCACTCGCGGGCTACATGCGCCTGCTGTCCCCCGATTTCATCCGGGCATGGGCAGGACGGATCCTCAACATCCACCCGTCGCTGCTTCCGCTGTACAAGGGGCTCGACACTCACGCCCGTGCGCTCGCCGCCGGGGACATGTGGGCCGGCTGCTCGGTTCATCTCGTCACCGAGGCGCTGGACGACGGGCCGGTTCTCGCCCAGGCCAAGGTCAAGATACGGGAGCGAGACACGCCGGAGACGCTGGCCGCCCGCGTCCTGGATGAGGAGCACAGGCTCTATCCGGAAGCACTCGACGCCTTCGCCGCCCGGTTCCGCTCCGGGCTGGCGCCGGGGGGCGACCTCGCTTAGCCTTGCCGGCACATGAGCGGGGGGAACGGGGATCATGACGGGCGACAGCGGGTGAGCGGCCACCTCATCCACATCGGCTATGCGAAAGCGGGATCAACCTACCTGCAGCGCTGGTTCGCGGCCAACCCCCAGATCCAGTATGCCGAGGGCGGAATTGCGGGGTATCGCGATATCTACGACGTCGCACGGCAGAGCGCCGATCCTGATCCGGCCATTCGTTGCCGAGTCTCGAGCTCGGAGGGGCTGGCGACACCGCACCCCTTCGTCGGGCTGAGGGATATCGACTATCGGCGGATGCACGGCCTGCAATTGCCGGATGCCCAGGCCGCGGTCTGTCACGGGCTCGCACGGCTGTTTCCCGAGGCATCGGTGCTGCTCGTCACCCGCGGATTCCGCTCGATGATGCTGTCCAGTTACTCGCAATACGTGAGAACTGGGGGTCCGGACGAGTTCTTCGCGCTCCGTGAAGGCTTCGGGTCCGAAACCCACCCGAGCCGCCATGCCTGGGATTATGACGGGTTGATCCGCCTGTACCGGAAGGCGTTCGGGGAGCGCCTGATCGTCCTGCCCTACGAGTTGCTGCGCGACGATTCCGAAAGGTTCATCCGCATCCTCGAAGCCGAACTCGGGCTCGATCATTTCCCGCCGCCGTCACAGCGGGTGAACGAAGGTCTCTCCGGCGTGGAGATACGCTGGTACCCGCGGCTTTCGCGCTTGCTGCGCAGGCTGCCGGTTGGTGCCCGTCTCCAGCAGCGCATCTTCGTACATTATTCGCGGGCAGCAACCGACAATCGCCTTCGGCACCTCATCCGGCTGCTCCAGCGCTTGAGCCCGGCGGAGCCCGTCACCGAAGCGCTGGTGAGCGCCGAGGTACTGGAGCGATTCCGTGGGAAAGCAGAGGCACTTCGCAGGGAGCCCCTCTATGCGCCATACAAGGAAGAGTATCTGCTCTGAGGAGCAGATATTCTTGCGAGGCGCCGAATCGGACAAAGAAAGGGCCGACCGCGGCACCCGCCGCGGCCAGCCCTGATAACCTCGCAAGGTCCGGTTGAACCTGCGCAGTGACGCTTCTTATCCGACGATTTCTTCGGGCTTGAAGAAGAAGTCGATCTCGATCTTCGCGTTTTCGAGGCTGTCCGAGCCATGCACCGAATTGGCTTCGATCGACTCCGCGAAGTCCTTGCGGATCGTGCCAGCGTCGGCATTGGCCGGATTGGTCGCGCCCATCACTTCGCGGTTGCGGAGAACGGCATTCTCGCCCTCGAGCACTTGAACGACCACCGGGCCCGAGATCATGAAGGTGACGAGATCGTTGAAGAACGGACGCTCGCGGTGAACGCCGTAAAAGCCTTCCGCCTGTTCGCGGCTCATCTGAATCCGCTTCGATGCGACGACGCGCAGACCCGCTTCCTCAAGCTTGGCGGTGATCGCGCCGGTAAGATTGCGACGGGTCGCATCGGGTTTGATGATCGAGAAAGTGCGTTCGGTCGCCATGCCGTGAAGCTCCATTGATTGGGTGAAGGATTGGCCGGCGCTTTAGAGGGAGATTGCGTCCGGGGAAAGAGGGGCCCTTGCGATGCGTCCCGGCGGGGGCGCTTCTACGCGTGGATCCCTCGTTGGGATCTAACATACGTACATTTGCTGCAGTGCAACAAACGCAATCGCGGCCCGGATCATTGCATTTGCACGGCTGCGGCGCCCAAGGCAGAGGCGCCGCGACTTTGCAATCAAATCAGGGATTTCGAAAATGTTCAGCCTCGTTGTTCTCGCTTATCGCGCCGTTTCGGGTCGTCTCCAGCTCGACATCACCGGCGCACCGACGCTGTAAAATGAGACACGCCCCCGCGCGTGCCTTCGACCTTTGCCAATCGACCGATCACTGGCTAGCGCTCAGCCTTGCGCCGCAACTTCGTAGAGCAGGTCCGCATAAGCCATCGTCTGTTCGGTAAGCCCGGCAATCTTCGGATTGATGCTCTCGATCACGAAATATTCGTCCGGAGCATGGGCGCCGGCACCGGTTCCAAGCCCGAACTGACCGGCGGGGAGGCGCAGCGGATCGCCGGTGAAGACGACCCCCGGCCATGAACCGGCATTGCGCACGTTGAGCGCCCAGGTGATCCCCGCGCGCGTGAGCACCGCCTGCTGGGCTTTCGTCAAAGCTGCGTCTTCGGGTGTCTGGTTGGGACCATATCCGCCGGTGACGTTGACCTCGACGTCCGGAAATCCGTGCTTGGCCAGGTGCGCCTTGAGCTTGGCGACGCTGTCGTCCTTGGTCATGTCGGGTACAAGCCGCATTTCGACCTTCGCGGTCGCCCGATGCGGCAGGATCGTCTTGCCACCTGGGCCCGTATAGCCGCCGACCAGCCCCTGGATGTTGATCGTCGGTTGCTCCGCCAGTCGGATCAGAGACTGCTCCCAGCTTTCGTCGTTGATCCAGCGCTGAACGCCCAGCGCCTTCTTGGCATCGGCCTCATTGCTCTTGCGGGCTGCCTCGGCGATCAGCGCCTTCTGACGTGCAGTGAGCGGCGTCACCCGATCGAAGAAGCCTTCCACTGCCGGCGTGTGCCCGTCCGGGCCGATCAACGTATTCAGCGCCTGCACCAGCCGCCAGGCCGGGCTGTCGACCCGGGCGAACTGACTCGAGTGAATGTCATGGGCAGGGCCCCTGCCCCAGCTTTTGCTGCTCGACACGATCTCCATCTCGACCGCTCCCTTGGCACCGAGGCTGATCGTGGCATTGCCATTCGCTGACTGGCCTGCGGTGGGGATGATCACCCCGACGCACTTCTTCATCGTCGCCGTGACTTGGGGATCGCGGATGGCGTTGAGGAAATTGGGCGAGGCAATCTCCTCCTCCCCTTCCGCGATGAGTGCGATGTTGACCGGAGGCGTGCGACCGGATGTTTTGAACGCGTGCAAGGCCGCCAGGAAGGCGCCCTGCGGCCCCTTCTGGTTGACGGCACCGCGGCCCATGATCACCTTACCGACACCGGGCCGGTCGACAATCCGCGCTTCGAGCGGCGGCACCGACCATTCTGCGGGATCGAACTGCTTCACGTCGTACATGAAGTAGATGCCCATCCACTTCGGGGCGCCGACATCCAGCGTCGCGAACACCGCCGGAACGCCGCCGGTCGGCACCGTTCGCACGGTTTGGAAACCGGCCTCGCGCGCCAGCGCCGACATAGCGGCCACGCCTTCGTCGATCCTGGATTTCTCGGCTGCGATCGTGGGATTGCGGATCCAGGCCTGAATCCGCGCGATCGCGGCGTCGCGACCCTGCTCGGCGGCACGGCGGATCGCCGCCAAATCGCCAGCTCGCGCCGCAAACGCGACACCAGGCATCATGGCCGCAGCACCGGCGGCCGCAGCCTGGAGAAGTGCACGACGGCTCGTGCCGAAGTCGTTCCTGTCCATACACACCCCGCTCTTCTCTGTGGCGCCATGAAAAGCGGAGCACGAGCGCACGTCAAGCTCTCGACTGCCGATGGTCATCGTGATCGACGCGTTTCCAATCCGCCAGCAGCCTATTCAAAGAAGCGATGCTACCCTCGGTGGGCGGTCCTGAAGGCACAACGCTGCCTTCAGAGACCGGCCAGCTCGATGCCGCCGCCGTGACCTTGCGCCCGGCGGCCTGCCGCTTTCAGCGCTCGAGAGTCCTCACCACTTCATAAAGGCCCGGCGCGGCACGGCCGAGGGCCTGGTTGCGCTCGATGAAACCTCCCGCCTGCAAACGCTCGAAGACCCGCGTCATCGCCGGCGCGTCGCGGGCCTGGGCGTAGTTCACCACGCGTGTCCCATCGAGGCTCCGGTGCAGGCTTGCCGAGATCCAGCCGGGGACTTCGCGACACGCGCGGGCGGCCTCGTCGAGCAATTCGATCAGCGGCAGCTGACTTCCCTGCGGCACGGTGAAGACGTTGATCTGAGTAACGATTCCGGTGTTCGGTGCGATGATCGGCATATGTGGCTCCATCCAGAGGCTCGGTGGAGCGCGGCTGCATCAGGTGCAACGACAGATCCCGCCGAGCCGTGCGACGCTTGCCCGCCAGGGCTCGCCGGGGGCTTCTGCTTGGCAGAGCGCGGAGCTCCCGCAGCGCGGGAGGCGCCGGGCTTACCTATGCCGGCGCAGGTCCTTTTCGACTCTGCGATCGTAGAACGCAGCAACGCACTTGTCGACGCTTAACCCATCACCTCCAGCGGCGGCAGCCATCCCGGCAGATGCCGGATCCGGGCGAGCCAGGCGTGCAGCTTCGGAAAGGCGGCGAGGTCCAACTCCGCCACATCTTCGTAAAGGAGGTAGGCGGAGCAGGCCAGATCCGCCGCCGAGACCTTCTCGCCCATCAGGAACGGCCTCACGGTGACTGCCTCCTCCAGCACGGCGAGATCGGCCATCATCCGGGCTTTGAGCCACGCCATCGCGTCCGGCGTGAGCGGTGCCGCCAAGAGAGAATGGAAGCGGTAAATGGGCAGCGCGAGGCCGATCCGGTTGGCCTCCCAGAACAGCCATTCCGTGAGACGATCCGTATCGACATCCCAGCCAAGCCCCCGATGCTCGCGAGCGAGGTGCAGGAGGATGGCATTGGACTGCACGATCGGTCGATCGTCGACCATCAGCACCGGCACCTCGCCGAACCGGCTCGCGCGCTGCCATTCGGGATCGCGTTGCTCCCGTGACGGCCGAATGTCGATCGAACGATATTCATGCTCGATGCCGAGCAGGAGAAGAGCCAGCCGAACCTTGTAGGAATGGCCCGACTGGAGACTGCCATACAGTCGATATCTGGTCACGTCCGCCCCCGCTTCGGCAATCTCGATCAGCCCCCCGACCGAGGGGTGCTTTCGTCCGCGACCGCGTAGCGGTTCAGCAAGGCCGCGTCGCGCGCATAGGGGTCGGCCCGGAACTGGACGCCGTCGGGACCGCCTTCCGCGGTCAGATAGGTGATGTAGACCGGCACCGGCCGCTCAAGCGGGACATCCTCCTCGACGGCCGGATCCTTGCCCGTGGGCATCGCGCCGAACAGCCAATTCGCGAGCCGCTTGGCATCCTCGACGCGCACGCAGCCGTTGCTGAGCCAGCGATCCTGCTGCTGGAACAGCGACTTGTCGTTGGTGTCGTGAAGGTAGATGCCGAAATCGTTGGGCAGCATGAACTTGATCATGCCCATCGAATTGCCTCGGCCGGGGAGCTGACGAATGCGCAGCTCCGTCTTGCGCTCGGCAACCGCCTGCCAGTCGACGCTCGCCGGATCGACTTGACGGGCATCGTCGGTCCAATCGGAGAGGATCTCGTAGCGTTCGGCCGCAATATGGCCGAGACCTTCGCTCAGCACCTTAGGCGCGACCAAGGTCTGGGCGAGGTCGGCCGGCACGTTCCAGTAAGGATTGACGCTGGCATAGCGAATCTGCGCTGCCATCATGGGCGTCGCAGAGGCGGCCTTGCCGACGATCACCTTCATGCTGTCACGCACGTCGCTGCCCTCGATCATGAACAAGCGGGCTGCGCCGACGTCGACAAGCACGTAGCGGCCCTTCTCGTCCGTGCCCGGGAGCGCCTTGGCCCGATCGAGATTCAACATCAGGACCCGCTCGTAATACGCCGCGCCACGGTTCAATGAGGCGATCGTCCCCTCGCCGGCGATGCCGTCCGCCTTGATCGCATGCACCTGCTGATAGCGCTTCACCGCCGCGGCGAGCGCATTGTCATATCCGCCGGCAGTACCGAGACCCAGGCGTTCGCGCAGAAGCGACACCCGCTCGCCCGTCGCCCCGGGCTTCAGCACCGGGCCTGCCGGGATCGGTGTCTGCGGAAGCGCGCCCCAAGTGGTGCGATATCGGACCAGTCCCCTGCGGAGCTGCGTGTAGACCGGGTTGACCGGGAGGAAGAGATCGGTCGCCGATCCTGCTTCGTCCTTGAGCCCGATCTCGTGGAGCAGACCCTCACGTTTGTGCACCGCCGGCGCCATTTCGGGATCGACGAAGATCATGTCCACGCCCTGCTGGACGCTGGGCGGGATCTCGACCGGCTCGATCGGACGGCTGTCGCGCCCGATTGGCGAAGGGGCCGCCACGGAGGAGGTGCTTGCGCCAAGCGCAAGGAGAAGCAACGGGATACGAACGAATCTCATCCTGCGCCTCTGCCTTTCTCTACCTGAATCGAAGCCGAACCAGCCCATGTCATGTCGTTCCCCGGTGCGCCGCTGCAAAAGGTAGGAACGTTCCGAAGCCGATCAGGATGCAGGCCCTCCTTCGGTGCCTCGCATGATTGTGCGGCACGGGCACCTGCCCTACCCTTCGCCGCAATTGGGAGGAAAGACTATGAAGAGCAGGTTTTTCGCGGCAATTGCGGCTTTCGTTGCCGGATCCGTTGCGGCGTCCGCAGCTTCGGCGACGGAGTGGCCGAACGGCGCCAAGACCGCAGTCGTGCTCACCTATGACGATGCGCTGACCTCACAGCTCGATCACGCCGTACCGCTGCTCAACCAGGCGGGCCTCAAAGCCACCTTCTTCCTCGCAAACGTCAAGCAGGCGGATCTGCCGCGCTGGCGCGCCGCCGCAGCCGAGGGCCACGAGCTCGGCAACCACACCATCTTCCATCCCTGCTCGGCGGCGAGTTTCCCCGCCGACCCGCGCTACACATCTGAAGCCTATACCGTGCCGTCCATGCTCAAGGAAATCGAGCAGCAGAATGTGCTGCTGACCGCGATCGACGGTAAGCCGCGCCACGGTATGGCGACCCCCTGCGGGCAAAGCGTGGCCGGCGGCGCCGACTATCTCGAGGCACTGCGGGCGGCCGGATTCGTCACCTACGTCCGCGGCGTCAACGTCACGCCTGAGGATCTGCGCCGGGATGCGTCCAGGATCGATCCCATGCATGTTCCCGCGCGCGGCTTTCCCGAAAGTGCGACCGGACGAGACCTGATCGCATTCGCCGAGCAGGGCCGCGACGGCGGCGGACTGGCCGTATTCCTCTTCCACGGCGTGGCCGGAGACTATCTCCAGGTGTCGGACACCGCACACCGAGAGCTGGTCGCCTGGCTTGCCGCCAACCGTAAGGATATCTGGGTGACGACCCTACAGGAGGCGCTGGACTGGGCCAAAGCGCACCCCTGAGGTCGTGCTGGCAAGCCCGAGCGGCATTTCGCTGCCACTGACATGATGCGCTGAAGCCAGATCGGGCGGCTAGGGCCGCCCCTCGGTCTTACTGCTCGCGCGGAAGCCGGTACAGGGCGCACAATTTGTTGCCGGCGGGATCGCGCAGATAGGCAAGATAGAGGTTGCCGAAGCCGCTCTCGCGAACTCCTGGAGGATCTTCGCACGGCGTGCCGCCATGCGCGACACCCGCTGCATGCCATGCGTCGACGGCCTCCGAGCTGGAGGCCGCAAATCCGATCGTCCCGCCGTTTGCGTGGCACGCCGGATCGCCGTCGATCGGCTTGCCGATGGCGAACGTACCCGTCTTCGTGCGGTAGAAGACACGGCCCTTGTCATCGACGAAACCCGGCGGCGCGCCGAGCGTGCCCAGCAACGCATCGTAGAATGTCTTCGACTGCTCGATGTCGTTGGACCCGACCATAACATGGCTGAACATCATCTCTCCCCTCGGTTGCGGGCATGCCGCGTGTAGCCGGATGCACCACGGCAGCGGGCTTGTCGATCACCGGCCTACCGGGGCGCTCAATAGGTCGGTGCGATCTGCATCTGCGGCAGCGGTCGCGGCGCGTCGACGCTGAGATCGGGTCCGAGATCCTTCCACGCCTCGCCGCGCGAGACCAGTTCCTCCATCAAGGCTTCCGCCGCCGCGCGCCGATCCTGCGTCCGGAATCTGTAGGAGGGCGCCTCCGGAACTCCGGTGCGCGCAGTGTCGAAAGCGCGTCGATAGGCGGGGACCTTTGGCCCGTTGGCATCGCTCTCGGCGATCTTGATCGTGTAGCGCTGCAGCGCGGAGGCGAGATTGCGCCAGCGTATCCAATGATGGTTGTCGAAGCTGAAATCGTAGAGCCGCTCTCCGGCTGCGGTACCCTTCTCGGAGATGCGAGTCAGCACCGCTTGCGGCATATCGAGGTTCATTCCGCCCTCGCTGCGATCGAGCTCTATGTGGACGATGCGATCACGCTGGCCCGGCGCACGTGACTGCAGCAGATCCCGCCAATTCTGCATGGTGGCGACAATACCGAACAGAAAGCGCGAAATCTCGGCCGCGGCAAGCGTTCGGCCGACAGCGTGATAAGTGCGCTGCCAACCCTGATTGTTCTCCGAAGGGAGAAACACGGACTCTTCGATTGATTGCTGCCCGCCCAGCCCGGCGCCTGCCGAGGCGTCCGACCCGGGATAGACGAGGTTGATGGCGAAGGTCGGCCATAGAGGCAGTGGCGCATCGAAAAGGTGGATCGGGAAGTTGCTAGTAATGCCGCCATCCGAAAACCAGCAGATCCGCATCGCCGTGATGCGTGTCCCCGCCGCCCCGCCGCTGGTGGTGAGCCCATCGGTGCTCGCGAGCAGGCTCTTCTCGTCACCTCCAGCCTGCGTACCCGCCGACCCGGCTCCGGCGGTGCGTGACCGTTCGCGCGCAGCCGGCTCGTGCAGCGGCACCGCACTCAGCAGCAGCGGGAAGCTGAGGCTCATCCGCATTGCGACGAGCACGGGCATATCGGCACGGATCGGCAACCGGTGATAGTCGATCCCGCCGATCCGGTCCGGCGGCCCCGCCTTGTCGACCATCCACGCGACCACTTCCGACGGAAAGAGCAAATCGAACTGGTCGCGCCGGAACCAGAAACCGCCGTTCTCGAACGGCAAAGTCCGCGGCTCGTGGTGTGAAACACCCGTGGTGATCATCTGCAAGGTGATCGCCCGCTCGGTGACCGGCTCATCCGGATAGCGCGGGGCATTCCAGAGATCGCCGAAGGTCAGCGGATCGTCGGTCGGCTTGCCGGAAAGCTCCTGCAGCACCGTGTGAAGCCAAACAGTGAGGGCCGGGCGCGACGCGTTCGCGGGTCCAAGGCCAGAACACAGCCCCAGCAGATTGCGCCGCGCGACCCGCGCGAGCCTCAGAAGGGCGAAGATCGCGCCGCCAAGATAGGCGCAGAGCAAAGCCGGCAGCAAAGCCGCCGTGACTCCGTCTGCCTGCCCGATCGCGTAGCCGACACCGAGGAACAGGCCGAGCATCAGCAAGGTTTCCAGCGGTGCCGTGGCGAAGATCGCGAACAGGAACGCCGTCGCCTTTCTCACGATGCCGCCGTTGCCGGTAATCGTTACAAGCGCGCGATAGGCATTGCGAAGTCCCGAGGCGGGCTGGAACAAGGATGCGATGAAGCCCTGCGTGGCGAGCGTCCGGGAAACTCCCTCTAGCCCCTCGAAGCCGGCCCGGGCTTCGTCGGCGACCGCCTGCCCTGCCACCTTCTTGCGGTCACCGACCGCTGCTGCGGCTGAGGCGGCAGCAGCGATCGCGCCGGCCGAGGTTCCGCCGATATTCTTGAACCGGAAATCGCGACTGAGGGCCAGCACCGCATTGGGATAGACGATGCCGCTGGTGATCCCTCCCTTCATCACCAGATCGCAATAACGGGTGGGTGCGCGCGTGCTCATGACATCCCCTTGGCTCAGTGCGCCGGCGGCGTCTCCGTCCGTGCCAGAAGCGCGACGAGATCGTCTTTCCAGAAGCGCGCCCAGGTGTGGGTGCCGTGGCCGCGCGTCTCGTCACTCTCTTCGATCAGCCGGAAACGCGTGTCCTTCATCCGCGCCACCGCCTGCTGTGGGAAATCGAAGTTGCGCGGATTGATGAAGTCGTCGGCCGAGTTGATCCAGGTCGTCGGCGCGGTAATCGCCTCCAGCTTTGGCCAGGGATCGTAATTTCGAGACGATTCCACCTGGTAGAGCAAATCGTTGGCATCGATGCTGGCCATCGAAGCTTCGATCCTCCCGCGCGCATAGGCCGCGGCAGCGTCGCGCCTCGGGTAGGCTTTCTGAAGCTGGAGCGGGGCCGCGCCGGCAGTGAACAGCAGGGTCGCCGCGGTGCGGAGGCCCTGAACCGGCTGTGCCTGGTAATTGCCCCCGGCCCAGGCCGGATCGGCCTTGATCCCGTCGATCAGCAATTGCCGCCACATCCGGTTGAGCCCGGCAATCTGAACCGGCTCGCAGGCGAGCGGCATCAGCGCCCGGCTGTAATCCGGATGGGTCTCGCCCCAGACGAAGCTGTGCATGCAGCCCATCGACGTCCCCATGATCAGCCGCATTCGCTTAATGCCGAGATGCTGGGTCAGCAGGCGATGCTGCGCATCGACCATGTCGTCGTAATCGTAATCGGGGAAACGCATCCGCAGACCGTCGGATGGCTTGGAAGATTTGCCGTGGCCGATATTGTCGGGAAGGATGATCCAGTAGCGGGTGATGTCGAGCGGCTGGCCCGGTCCATAAAGCTGGTCGGCAAATTGCGGCGACAGGAACTGCTTCCCCGTGCCGCCGGTACCGTGCAGCACCATCACGGCATTGTCGATCTTGCCTTTGGCATTGCGATGCGGCTTTCCAAGCGTCGTGTAGTGGATGCGCAGGGACCGCAGCGTCTGCCCCGACTGAAAGCGGAAGTCGCGGATCACATAGTCGCCCTCCTCCGTCGGCCAGGCCTTCTCCGGCAAAGCAGGCGAAGTCGCGCTTGCGATCGGAGGAGTCTGGGCCCCGACGGGTGGAGCGGATCCGGCCTGGGCCGAGAGCGATGCAAGGAAAGCAACGAGTGGCAGCATGACGGCAGGCTGCACCGGAAGCCGTCCACGGACAAGGGGTTCGGGCCCCGTCCTTCGCTTCTTCACGGGTTCTGCCGTGAAACGATGATGCAGGCTTCTGCGGGTGAGAACAATGGCCTGCCCCAGAACTTCATACATGGTTAGAGAAGACTGGCCGAACCGCGGGTAATCGGAAGCCTGACCCGGGCGACCAGACCGCCATCACCATGATTGTCGAAGTCGAGGCTCCCACCGAAGCGGAGCAACAACCGGTGTGCGGTCGGGATGCCGAGCCCGAACCCCCCAGTGTTGCGTGCCCGTGCGGCATCGAGGCGAAAGAAGGGCGTCAGCACGTCGACGAGGTGAGAGGCCGGAATACCAGGACCGAAGTCACGCAACTCCGCCATCCAGCCATCGGCATCGTGACGGAAGGACAATGTCGCCCGGCCACCATATTGAAGCGCATTCTCGATCAGCGAATCGAGCGCCATGGTCAGCGGCTCGCTATAGCTCATGATCGTAGCCCGCGGTGCGTCGACCTCGAGTGCGTCGCCCCATCGCTGGCGGAGCGCCTCGGCCAGCTCTCCCAGCGCGATCGGTCCCGGCTCGGCGGTGACCTGCTGCGCCCTGAGGAAGCGCTGGAGCGAGGACAGCATCGACTCCATCTCGTCGCTGCTGTCGGCGACAAGATCCCGAATGTCTTCGGGCTCGATGAAATCGGCGGCGATCTTGATCCGGCTGAGCGGCGTGCGAAGATCGTGGCTGATCGCTTCGAACGCGCTCGCCTGATCGGAGACGAGGCGCGCCAGCCGTTCCTGCATCTGGTTGAAGGCGCGGCTGAGATTGCGTACGTCGCGCGGACCATGCTCGGCGAAGGAGACCCGGGCGCCCTCTCCGATCCGCTCGGTCGCCTCCGCAAGGCGACGAAGCGGCGCACCCATCAGCCGCAGGGTATAGAGGACGGCCACCAGGCAAACCAGGGTCAATAGCAAGGTAATCGTCGCTGCCTTCGCCGCGATCGGCCAGCGCGCGGAGAGGTTGGCGGAGCGAAAGTTCAGCCATTTGCGCTCGGAAAGCTGCATCGATCCGACGAGGTGCTCACGACCGCCGGAACGCTGCGTATCGAGGTTCAGCGCGCGGCGGCCGAGTTCCGGCTCCCAGGACAGGATCTCCTCCCGGATCTCCTCGACTCCGGCAACGCCGTGCGGGACGAGCGGCTCGGAATTGACGGAGACGGTGAGATGCCGAGTGGTCATCAACTGCGATACGTGCTCCCGACCGGCGAGATCGAGGCGATGGCTGACGACGAGCAATTCGGCAGCACGGCGGGCATGATCGGCGCGCGCCGTGTGACGATCGATCAGGCGGTAAAAAAGCAGGCTCGCAGAGACCTGCAGCAATGCCAGCACGAGGATGACGAGCGCAACGCGCCCAAACAGGCGCGGCGGCATAAGCCTGTTCTCTCCCATCCCGGCCAGCGTCCCTCTCCTCGCAAGGCACGAATAGGTCTCCGCCTCAGCCGGTGGAAGCCGAAGCTTCCGCCAATGGGCAAATTTCACCTAAGTCCTTGTCGTGCAGGACTTTACAGGATTGCACGTCCGGAAACGTAACAAAGTGTTGCTGAAACACCGGCAGGGTCCGGCAGCGGTTGCGCGGCGCGGCGACGAAACCTAGATGGCCGGCCATGCTTTCCAGTGCCAAGGTTCCGACGGCGTGAGCGCACAGGTCGTTCTGCTCGTCGAGGACGACCCTGCGCTGCGGACGCTGACGGCGCGTGCGCTCCAGCAAAATGGCTATCGCGTGCGCACTGCGGTGTCCGGTGCCGAGATGTGGACGGCATTCGAGGCGGAGCCGGTCGACTTGATCCTTCTCGATATCATGCTGCCCGGCACGAGCGGCATCGACCTGTGCCGCATGATCCGCCAGCGCAGCGACGTGCCGATTATCTTCGTCAGCGCACGCGGCGAGGAAACCGACCGCGTCGTCGGACTGGAACTCGGTGCGGACGACTATCTGGCGAAGCCGTTCAGCACCCGAGAATTGGTCGCTCGCATTCGTGCCGTTCTGCGCCGCGGCCGCCTCGATGGGCGGCACGGGGCTGAACGCGCAAGCAAGGCGTTGTTCGACGGGTGGACCGCTGACTTCACGCGCCGCGAGGTGGTCTCACCAACCGGGGGGGTGGTTGAACTCACCGGAGCGGAATTCGATCTGCTGACCGTCTTTCTCGATCAGCCGCAACGCGTGATCTCGCGGGAGCGGCTGATCGAATTGTCACGGAACCGGCTCGGGGATTCGTCGGACCGGAGCATCGACGTGCTGGTAAGCCGTCTCCGTCGCAAGCTTTCGACCGATAAGGGCGGCGCGCCCTTCGTCACCGTGCGCGGCGTCGGCTACATGTTCAACGCCGCCGTCGAGCGGCCTTGATGCTGCGGCGACCGTCTGCGCTGCTGACCCGCATCTTCGGGATCCTTCTGCTTGCGGTCATCTTCGAGTTTGCCGCCAGCACCCTCTTCTACGAGCGAGTTGCTCGCCTTCAGGTCCGAGAAGAAGAGGCGCATCGGCTCGCCGAGCATCTCGCGATCGGCTACCGGCTCCTCGGCAGCCGCCCCGCTGCCGAGCGGACATCGCTGGCCGAACGGATATCCAGCGACAAGTTTCGGTTCGAGTGGCGGGCAATACCACCGCCGCCTCCGGCCATCGCGCCCGAACTCCGGACGATGCGCGATCAGATCGTCCAATGGGAACCCTCGCTCGTTCGGTCCGACCTCAGGCTGTTTCTGTCGGGCGACAAGAGCCATGTCGTCGCCGGGCTCGTGCGACTGCCTGACGGCAGTGCTGTACGCTTCGAGGCTGCGCACGTCGTCGAGACGGCAAGCATCGCGGCGAATCGCTTCCTGCTCGCGATCATCCCGGCCATCGCACTGATTGTGATCGCAGGGTTGATGATCCGGCGGACTTTGCGGCCGATGGGCGAGCTTGCCCGCGCCGCCGAAGCCGTTGGCCAGGGCCGCGAATGCTTGGTCGAGGAACGCGGGCCGGGCGAAGTCCGCCGGGTGATCCGCGCCTTCAACGCGATGCAGAAGCGGATCCACCGCCTGATCGCCGACCGGACCCAGGCCCTCGCGGCGGCGGGACACGATCTTCGGACGCCGCTGGCGCGCTTGCGGCTGCGCAGTGAAGCGGTTGCCGATGTCGAACTTCGCGGCGCCATCACTGCGGATCTCCGCGAGATGGAGGAGATGATCGGATCCTTGCTGGCCTATTTCGGGGGCGAAAGCGATCCGCAGCCGGCGGTGCGGGCCGATCTGGCGGTGCTGATCGGAACCCTGGTGGACGAGGTTCGCGATCTCGGCGGTCCGATCACCTATGCCGGGCCGCGTCACGTCGAGCTTCGCCTCCGTCCTCCCCAATTCAAGCGCGCGCTTCGCAACCTCATCGACAATGCTCTCCACTACGGCGGCAACGCTGCGGTCTCCCTTCGCATTGCCGGAGACGAAGCCGTTGTTGCGGTGGAGGACGACGGCCCGGGCATTCCCGAAGACCGCATGGAAGAGGTCCTGCGCCCCTTTTCGCGGCTTGATGGCGCGCGCGCGCGCAACACTTCGGGCCTTGGGCTCGGGCTGAGCATCGTCGACCGTATCGTTCGCAACGAGGGCGGCCATTTCCGCCTTTCCAACCGCAAGGTCCGCGGTCTCCGCGCCGAGATTCGCCTCCCCGTAAGCGGTCCTGCGCTCGGCTGAGCCGCGCAGCGCCACGTCGCCCGGCTCAGAAACACTTTCTTACAGACCCGCTGCGCCGCAGCAAAACTCGCTCCTTAGCTGAGGGCCTGGATCCCCACTGTAGGAGTTAATCATATGAACGAGCTGATTGGACGTGTCTTCAGCTTCGAAAAGCAGGTCTATGCGGATCAGAGCGCGCTCTACTCCCGCCTTGCCAGCGATGGGCAGAGCCCCAAGGCGCTGATGATCTCCTGCGCCGATTCGCGCGTCGTTCCCGAGCACATCATGCAGGCCCAGCCGGGCGATCTATTCGTGTGCCGCAACGCCGGCAACATCGTCCCTCCGTTCGGACAGATGAACGGCGGAGTCTCCTCTACCGTTGAATATGCCGTCATGGTTCTCAACGTCCGCGACATCATCGTCTGCGGCCATTCGGACTGCGGCGCGATGAAGGCCATCGGCAAGGACGACGTCCTCGCCTCGATGCCCAATGTCGCAGCGTGGCTGCGTCACTCCAACGCCGCGGCCAAGGTCGTCTCCGATTGCTATCCCGAGCTGGAAGGCAACGATCGGGTCCGCGCGGTAACGCTCGAGAACATCGTCGCCCAGATTGCCCATCTTCGTACCCACCCCTCCGTCGCAGCGGGCATCGCGCGCGGCGAGATCGCGCTGCACGGCTGGTATGTCGATATCCATGCCGGCACGGTCCTCGCGCTGGATGGCGAGACCAACCGCTTCGTCACCCTCCGCGAAGACAGGCCGCTGCCGGTCGCTTTGGCGCATCGGGAGCGGCTCGCCGCGACTCCGGAATTCGCCGAAGCCGCCGAATAAGGCCGGAGGATCTCATGCCATCGTTCGCATTGCGCGATTTCACCGCCTCCATCGTCGTTTTTCTGGTCGCCATGCCCCTGTGCATGGGGATCGCAGTCGCCTCGGGCGTGCCGCCCGAGAAGGGGCTGATCACCGGGATCATCGGCGGAATCGTCGTCGGCCTGCTCGCCGGATCGCCGCTGCAGGTCAGCGGCCCGGCAGCCGGACTTGCGGTGATCGTCTTCGAAATCGTCCGCGATCAGGGTCTGAGCGCGCTTGGCCCGATCCTGTTGCTCGCCGGGCTTATCCAAATCGCAGCCGGGATCTTCCGCCTTGGCGGCTGGTTCCGGGCGATCTCGCCCGCGGTCGTCCATGGCATGCTTGCCGGAATCGGCTTGCTGATCGTGGCCGGCCAATATCACGTGCTGTTCGACGCTAAGCCGCTGCCGAGCGGCCTCGATAACCTCGCCGCAATGCCCGCCCGCCTGCTCGGCCTCGCGCCCGGCGAGCCTGGAAGCGCCTTGTCGGCGTTCGTGATCGGCACGCTGACCATCGCCTGCATGCTGGGTTGGGAGCGGTTTCGTCCCGCAGCCCTGAAGCTTGTGCCCGGAGCGCTGGTCGGGATCCTCGCAGCCACCTTTGCCGCGTTGCTGTTCGGCCTCGATGTCGTTCGGGTCAACGTTCCCGATTCGCTTGCGAGCGCGATCGACCTGCCAGGCGCGGACACACTCGCCAGCTTCGCCAATCCGGTGATCATCGCGACCGCGATCGCGATCGCGTTCATTGCCAGTGCCGAAACCCTGCTGTCTGCCGCCGCGGTCGACCGCATGCACGATGGCGTGCGCACGGACTACAACAAGGAACTGCGCGCCCAAGGCGTCGGCAATCTCCTTTGCGGTGCGGTCGGCTCCATTCCGATGACCGGCGTTATCGTCCGCAGCTCGGCCAACGTTCAGGCCGGCGCGATGACCCGCATGTCGGCGGTGCTGCACGGCATCTGGATTTTGGGCTTCGTCGCGTTGCTTCCCTGGCTGCTGCGCGAGATTCCGATGGCAGCGCTGGCCGGTATCCTGGTGGTCACCGGATGGCGCCTCGTGAGCCTTCAGCATGTGAAGCATTTGCTCCAACAGTACGGCCGCTTCCCCGCACTGATCTGGGCCGGGACCTTCGTCATGGTCGTGGCGGCGGATCTGCTGACCGGCGTGCTCACCGGTCTGGCTTTGTCGATGCTTGAATTGGTTCCGCACCTGAAGCGGATCCGCCTCAAGGTCGAGGACCGCAAGGAGAGTGCATCGCGCGAGATCGCGCTCGACGGTGCCGCGACATTCGTTGCCTTGCCGAAGGTCTCGGCAATGCTCGACACCGTTCCCAGTGACCAGAAGGTCAAGATCGACCTGTCGCGCGTCGACCATGTCGATCACACCTTCGCTGAGATGCTGAGGGAGTGGCTCGGTCGCCGAAAGCGTGCCGGACATGCGGTCGAGGTGACCGGTGCCCGCGGCCGGGTCGCTCAGCTCGTCCACGCCGGATGAACACGAACACGTGGCGTCGGCCGGCCTTGGCAGGCGCCACTTCCGCCCCGGCGCCGGCAAGCTCCTTTCCCGCCGTGCCATGGCTGCCGATCACCGGCGGGGGCGACCAGTTGCTCTGCCTGTCGGTGATGGTCGCCGGACGTCCGGCCACCGCATTGCTGGACAGCGGCGCAAGCCGCTCGGTGCTGGATCGGGACTGGGCGTCGGGAGCGGGCATCACGCTGTCGAGCCGACACGAGCTTGCCGGTCTCACCGCCAGCGTGACGGCGCAGATCTCCCGTCCTCTGCCCGTAACCGCCGGCACGGTAGTGCTCCCGCCGATCGTACCCGCCGTACTCGATCTCGCCTCGATCTCAGCGGCGGCAAGACGGCGGATCGACCTCGTCCTTGGGCAGGAATGTTTCCTGCAGAACGAGGTCGAGATCGATCCGGATATGGCGAGGGTGCGGCTCGGGCCGCGCCGCGCGGTTGGGACAGATGAAGCGTGGCTCTCCCTGCATCGCACCCCGGACAAGCTCTTTTGCGTCGACGTGCGGCTCGACCGGGGGCTGCGAGCGCGTGCAATTCTCGATCTCGGCAGCAGCATCCCGCTTTATGTCAAGCGCGACCTCGCGGAGGCCGGCAGGCTCCTGGAAGGGAGACCGACATCGACGTCGGCCAGCGTAGGCGTCGAGGGCATTTCGCTCAGCACCGTCACCCGGCTTGATTGCCTGCAGATCGGCGACCACCGGCTTCGCGGCGTGCCGCTCAACATTCCGGACACGTGGAACCTTGATGCGCCAATCGTGATCGGCGCCCCTTTGCTCTGGAAGTTCCGGACGATCTTCGATCTCGGGCGCCGGAGGATCCTCCTGACGCCGGGAACGAACTACGAAGAACCACTGATTGCGGATCGCTCCGGTCTGCACGTCATCGGAGGAGACAATTGCCTGCTAGTGATCCACGTCTCGCCAGGCAGCCCGGCGGCTTTGGCGAAATTGGAGGCGGGGGATGAGATCGTCGCGGTGAACGGCGACGCGGTCACGCCGCGCTTCCTTGCGGAGAATCGCAATCTGGGACGGCGTCCCGCCGGCATTCCCTACCGTCTCGCTGTCCGCGACAAGCCAGCCCGGACGATGGTCCTCGCGGATTATTATTGAGCGATCGAACGACGGTTCCGTTGCGGTCTGGCCCGCCCTTCCTGTAGCGACGAGCCATGCGCATCGGCCTCGCTTCCCTGCCCCACTTCCCAAACCCGAATGACGGTCTTGCCGCTCTCGCCCAGATGTTTGAGACAGCGGCGGAGCACCAGGTCCGGCTGATGTGCACCCCTGAGAATTTCCTGCCAGGAATGCGCGGAGTCGGCCTCGATGTCGCAAACTGGAGCGCGGCGGACCTTGGACGGGCGAAAGCTGCCCTGTCCCACATGGCTCGGGATACAGGCGTCGGGGCGATCGTCGGCATCGAGCGCCCCCTGCGCGAGGGCTGCCATGCCTCCGCGCTGGTGATTTCGCCGGAGGGGGCGGTGCTCGGCTTCCAGGACAAGGTGCAGGTGGACCCCGCCGAAGACGATCTCTTCGTGCCCGGCACCGCGCGACGTCTGTTCGAGATCGACGGCGTGACCTTCGCGGTGACCATTTGCCACGAGGGCTGGCGCTATCCCGAAACGGTGCGCTGGGGCGCTCGCCGCGGCGCAAGCATCGTCTTCCATCTCCAATATTCCCCCGCAGCGGACGACATCCTGCCCGAAACCTGGGCGTTTGCGGACGGCACGATGCATGAGAAAGCGGCGATCTGCCGGGCGGCCGAGAACCACATCTTTTTCGCGACGGTGAACTTCGCGATCCCGAACTGCACCGCGGGCACGGCCGTGATCGACCCGAACGGGCGATTGGTGGCGCAGCGGCCCCGGGGCCAGGCCGGGCTGCTTGTCGTCGACATCGACCCTGAAGCCGCGACTGGCCTGTTGGCCAAGCGCCTGCGCGATGCCGTCTACTAAGCCGCGGGGACGAGCCCCACCTGCTCGTCGACGCAATACCTAATCAGAGTCAACGCCCTCGAATCGCACCGCTCCCTCAGTAACGACGAGCAATACGCGCGACCCCGGGCCAAGGCGAATGGCCGTCCGGAGCCAAGGCGTCCCCGCGACCCGCAGCAATCCCGTCAGCCCCGCAGCGCCGGAGGGTGTCGTGGGGAGCGCCGCTTCCGAAACAAGGATCGACACCGCGGCGGCAAGTCCGGCTTCCGATACAGTCACGGCAGTCGCGCGATGGCGGCGCAGGATTTCCACCGCCGACGCCGAGGCGATGCCGCACGAGAGCATTTCCGCTTTCGTGTCCAATGTGCCGGCAATGCGCTCGGCGAAGCCGGTCCGGAGCGCGTGCGCGACGCAGGCGGCGCGCTCCGGTTCGACCACGATCATCTGTGGCGCCTCCCCAATCATCGGCGCCAGGCCTTGCGCCATCGCTGCGGCGAGGCCGCCGACGCCAGCCTGGATGAACGCATGGGTGAATCGAGGATGCCCGGCATTCTGGTTTAGGATTTCCTCCGCCACGCGCCCGTAGCCCGCCATGACGTCGCCCACGACCGGATCCTTCAGCTGATCGGACGTGTCGGCAACCAGAAGGCCACCGCCTGTCCCGGCGAGCATACGCGCCTCGTCGACGGCATCGTCATAAGTTCCCGCCACCCTCCTGATGTCTCCCCCCATTGCGGCGATACGACCGGCCCGCGCCTCGTCTACCTGCGCCGGCAGAAAGATCAGGGCCTTGCCACCGGCGGCGTGCGCGGCGGCAGCCACGGCGAGGCCATGATTACCGTCGCTTGCGCACAGGAGGGGCGGCAGCCCGACATGGTGGGGCGCGAGCAGTTCGTCGACCGACAGCCCGGCATGGCGCGCGAGCGCCTTCAGGCCGGCACCCAAGCCGCCGAGCATCTTGAAATTGCCGAAGGGGCGCTTGCTCTCGTCCTTGATGTGAACGGCAGCAATGCCGCACCGGCGGGCGAGCGACGGTGCGGGTACCAAGGGTGTGACGACAGGCGTCCGGAACGCCTCGATGATGCGGGATCTGAATTCCATGGCCGCATCTTAACGCAAGCGACTGCCGCGCACGTGCAAAGCCTGGCGACACGGCACGCTTTGCAAGCGACGAAGGCACTGCCCGAGCCGTTCTGCCGCGCCGTTATTCTGCACGTGACTGCACTTGTTCGGCGTCAATCAGCCGTATTTTCCTTTAGACTGTCCACAAAGGAGCAGGGTAATGGATGGTTACGACAGACAACTTCTCGCGGCGTTGCAGGCGGATGCAGATCAGACCGCGGAACAGCTGACCGCACGGGTGGCGGCCTCGCCTTCGGCAATCCAGCGCCGCATTCGGCGCTTGAAGGAGACTGGCGCGATCGAGCGAACGGTGGCGATTGCAAGCCCACGCGCTCTGGGATCACCGACCTTCCTGGTGGTCTCTCTCGAGGTGGAGCGCGAGCGGCCCGAGTTGATGGCTCATTTTCGCCGGTGGCTGGCGGCCGAAGACCAGATCCAGCAGGCTTATTACGTCACCGGCAACGCCGATTTCGTGTTGATCGTCACCGCCACGGATATGGAGAGCTACGAGGCGCTGATGTCCCGCATGCTCGCTGAAAATTCGAACGTGAGACGCTACCACACCAACGTCATGCTCGGCCATGTGAAGCGTGGGATGGCGATCCCGGTGCCGGGTTCGTGACCTCATCAGTCCTGGGTCTCGCCGGCCAACGGCGCTGCTAGCATCGATGGGCGGGTCAGGAACGAAGCGAACCACGAAGCGAGTTTCCGCCGTCCCGGCCGGAAATCCGGCAGCGCGCGAAAACAAAGCCAGTCGAGCGTGGTGGCAAGCGCGATGTGGCCGATATCCAGCGGCCGGTCGAATTCACCGTTCGTTTCGAGCCAATCGTAGGCGGCGGACAGTTTCGCAGCATGTCCGACGGCGAGCGGCGCGTAGCGGAGCTCCTCCGGTCGCCGCACTGTCTCCCATCGGTAGGCGATCCCGGTTTCGGCAAGCCCCTGCGCCAGCGCCTGACGGCGCAAGGCCGCAAACCGCTCTTCGGGATCGGCTGGGTACAGGCTGCAGGCCGCCAGACCGTCGAGATATTGGCAGATCACGTCGGAATCGAACAACGCCGTCGCGTCGGGCCGCAACAGCACCGGGACCTTGCCAAGCGGGTTGAACGCGAACACTTCTGCGTTTCGCTGGGTCGGGCTGGTCTCATGATGCACGACCTCGAGCGTCCCGGAGAGCCCCGCCTCATGGGCGAAGACCAGCACCTTACGCGCGAACGGCGAGTGGGTTTGGTAGAGAAGCTTCATCGCGAACGTCCTTTCGCGATCGAGGATAAGGGGTGCTGCTGCCGTTTCCCCGCAATCCGAAGTCCCGAGTTGCCGTTGCGCCTTGGAGATCCCGGTGCCGGTGGACGAGGGCGTGGACCGTAACCACCGCTCTGCGCGGCGATTTAGGGAAGCGCCATCATGGCTCGGGCAACCGCCTCGGCGCGCGCTATCTGCTCCGCGGCTTCGTGCCGCGCCGCTGCGGCCTGCTCGCAAACCCAGTCGCGGAACAGGCAAATCTTGCGGCTTCGTTGGCGCGCGACCGGATAAACGAACCAGAAGGCGCGACCGGATGGAGCGACGAACGCATGGGCCGGCACAAGCCTGCCGGCCTCGATCTCGCTGCGGAATAGGATCGGCGAGGCGATGACGATCCCATGTCCGGCCAAGGCGGCGGCCACGTCCAGATATTCCGTAGCAAGCGTGGTGCCATAGGAGGATTCGGGCGGTCCGGCATCGAATCCCTGGCAACGATACCAGAGCTGCCACCAATCCGCCCGGCCCAGGCGCGGGACAGGCAAGGGCGCAGAGGGATTGCCAATGTCGCAGGCGGCGTCGCGCAGCGGCGGTGTGCACAGCGGCATGAAGATGCTGGGGAACAGCGCGGTCGCGCGCAGGCCTGGCCATTTCCCGTCCCCGTTACGGATCGCCGCGTCGAAGCGGCCGCCGGAAAGATCTTCCGCCGTGTCGGACAGATCGAGCTCGAGCCGGATATCGGGCTGGCGCGCCCGAAACAGCCCCAGCCGCGGGGTCAGCCAGCTCGTGCCGATCGTCGGCAATGTCGTGAGGCAGAGCCGTCCCTCCTCCGTCTCGGCGGCGCGCGCGAAACTCGCACGAAGCGCAGCAAAGGCCCTGCTCGCCTCTTCCGCGACGATCGCGCCGGGCTCGGTCAACTCGACGCGATGCGCGAGGCGGCGGAACAGGCTCACGCCAATCTGCATCTCCAGCTGACGAACATGGTAGCTGACCGACGCTGACGAGGTGCCCAATTCCTGCCCCGCCTTGGTGAAGCTGCCGAGCCGTGCCGCCGCCTCGAAGGCGCGTATCGAGGCCAACGAAGGAAAGCGGCTGCCGAGCATAAGTCTGGTTTAGCCTCACTCATCACTCTTCGCATAGCCCGTCGCACCCGAGCGATGCCAATCTTCCCCCACAGATGGCAGGGAGGATGAGAATGCACGACGACAAGAACATGCGGTCGGTTCTCCTGCTTCCGCGCCGGGCGCTGATCACCTGTGCCTCGGCTGCTGCCCTCGCCTTTCCATTCGGGAGAGCGGCCTTCGCCGGGCAAGCGGCGGCGAACGATCTCGCTGCGCATGCCCACGACTGGGATTGGCTGAAGGGCAATTGGAACGTGTGGCACCGACGGCTCAAGGATCGCCTCGTGGGCAGCACCGAGTGGCAGGAGTTCGGAGGCAAGAGCGCCCTCTGGTTGGGTCTCGCCGGGCTTGCCACGATCGACGACAATATCGTCGACATCCCGAGTGGGAGCTATCGCGGGCTGACGGTACGCACCTTCGATCCCGCCAGCGGCCTGTGGTCGATCTGGTGGCTGGACGGGCGCAATCCGACGGTCATCGATCCGCCGGTGCGGGGCCGTTTCGACGGCGACAACGCAGCCTTCGTCGGACCGGACACGTTCAAGGGCCGGCCCGTAACCGTGCGGTTTCGCTGGCTCGACGTCCATTCCACGCGCCCCCATTGGGAGCAGGCAATGTCCGCCGACGCGGGCAAGAGCTGGGAGGTCAATTGGGAGAATTTCTTCACGCGAACATCGGCCATTGCCACGCCGCTCGATCGCTTCTCCGATCGGAACCGTGATTTCGACTTCCTGGTGGGTCGGTGGGCGGTTCGGCACCGGCGCCTGAAACAGCGGCTTTCGGGAAGTGAAGCATGGGAGACCTTCACCGGCACGCTCGACAATCTGCCGGTTCTGGGCGGCTGGGCCAACATCGGTGACAATGTGATGGCGCGAGCGAACGGCCCCACCCGCAGCATCGGACTGCGTGCGTTTGATCCCAAGGCTCAATCATGGTCGAGCTGGTGGATAGACGGTCACAACCCCTCGGTAATCGGGCCTCCCCTGCACGGCCGGTTCGCCGATGGAGTGGCGACATTCGAAGGCGACGATGTCCAGGATGGCAGACCGGTCCGCACACGGGTGCGCTGGTCACGGATCACCTCGTTATCGGCGCGCTGGGAACAGGCGATGTCGGCGGACGGCGGCGAGACCTGGGAGACGAACTGGATCAGCGACTTCGAGCGGCGCGCATGACCAGACGGGCGCGATTGTCGTGGTTCGGCCGCTGCCTTGCCTGTACCCTGATGATCGGCGCGTCCCGAGGGGCTCCGTCAGAGAATGTCGAGTTGCTCGGCGTCGCTGAACTGTTCGCTCCGGGCGTCGCATCGACGAACCACTCAGAGGTGCGACTCACCGTCAGCCCGGATGGACGTACGGCCATGTGGTTCAGCCGCGACCGCCCTGGCGGGCCCGGAGGCTACGACATCTGGGTTTCCCGTCGATCGGCAGCCGGCTGGAGCCCGGCGCGGCCGGCTTCGTTCAACAGCGCCGGTCGCGACTTCGATCCTGCTTTCTCGGCAGACGGGCGCACCCTCTTCTTCTGCTCGGACCGGCAAGGCGGTTCTGGCGGCGACGATCTCTATCGGGTCGCGGTCACTCGGGAAGGCTTCGGGGCGCCCATCAATCTCGGTCCCAAGGTCAACAGCCCGGCGGACGAGTTTGCGCCGATGCTTTCGCCCAACGGCAGGAAATTGCTGTTCTCGAGCGATCGTCCGGGCGGCTCGGGCGGCCACGATCTGTTCACCGCTGCTCTCGAAGGCGGAGGCTACGCGCGTCCTGAACGCCTTGCCGGAAAGATCAATGGCTTGGCGCACGAATTCGATGCGACGTTCCTGTCCGACAACCACACGATCATCTTCGCCCGCACGATGGATTTCGCGACCGATCCGGTCCATCTGTTTCAGGCAAGTTCGATCCACGGAGTCTACGACGCCGGTGAGCCACTCGGCTCGAACGTCAACAACGATCGCAACAGCTACGGTGCGATGCTCGACTGGTCTTCTCCGGATCGAATAAGCTTCTCGGGATCGCGACGCAGGGACGGAGCCATGGACCTCTATCGGATCAGGTTTCGGCTGCGGACGCTTTCACGATGAGCGTATTCGAAATCCTACTCGCGGCCGGCGCCCTCGGATGCGGCTTGATGGCGGGCGTCTATTTCGCCTTTTCAGCCTTTATCATGGCGGCCTTGGACAGGGTCGGAAAGTCGGAAGCCATAGCAGCGATGAACGCGATCAACATCGGGATCGTGCGCTCGGCGTTCATGCCGCTGTTCGTCGGGACTACGCTCGTCAGCCTGGCCGTCGGCGCAGCTTCATTGATCGCCTGGCCGGAATCTGGACGGGCGAACGCCCTGTTGGGCGCAACGATCTACTTCGGCGGAATGTTCGTCGTCACCCTGATCTGCAACGTACCGCTGAACGAGGCGCTGGCCCGGTCCAGGGATCAAGGCGACTCCACGAACTCGGCCTGGAACGTCTACATGGCACGGTGGACCCGCTGGAACCATGTTCGTACCGCCGCATCCGCCATTGCGGCAGCGGTCTTCCTGACGGAACTGATATTGCGGAAGTGAAGGATCAGCCGCGGACGGCAACGATCACGGCGACGATCGCGACCATCAGCGCCACGGCCGCCACGAACAGCGCAAGCGAGGCAATCGCTTTCCAGGACTCGTCCGGAACGGCGGTGAAGCCGTCGCCACCCGGCCCGCTGATGCGGGGAAGGCCGGCGACATAATAATCGATCTGAACGGGATTGGCGTCCGGTCCGCCTCCACGAAGCCGCGTCGGGTGGGCAAAAACGTTGCTCCCTTCGAGCTTCCGTTTGCGGATGAACATCAATCTATCTCCTCGTCGCCAGCAGCTTTCGGTTCATGCCGCTGAACGCCGCGCCCCGTATCAGGTGCCGCGGCTTTGCGCCCAATTGCATCGGGTCCGGATGAATCGTTTCTGCCTGCACCGAATCGTCCACTTGGCTGTGTTTAACCGCGACAACCGCGGGCCTGCCTGATCATCGGATCGGTGTGGCGCGCAAATCGGCCCGACACCGTTGATCAACTCCCGACCTGGGCGCGTTTCTCGGTCTGATCCGTCTCGAGGTTATCACGTTCGACCCATTCTAGGTCCTCGAGCGCGAGTTCCCTCCCGTCATCGCCGCGTACGGTCATCGGCGCCATCGGCAAACGGCTTCGCTTGTCCACCAGCACTTTGCTGCCACCGGTCGCGGCGCCCCAGCGATCGCCCCACTGCATCAGTGTGATGATCAGCGGCGACAAGCCTTTGCCCTTGTCAGTGAGCGTATAGACAACCCGCCTGCGATCCACAGGATCGGGAACCCGCTCGAGAATACCATGATCGACGAGCCGGCTGAGCCGATCCGCGAGGATGTTGCGGGCGATCCCAAGCGCCGCCTGGAACTCCTCGAAATGACGAAGCTTGTTGAAGGCTGCGCGAACGATCAGCAGCGACCAGCGCTCGCCAACAACGTCCAGCGCCGCCGCGATGCTGCAGTCGATCGGTTGAACCTTGAAGGGCCTTGGCGACGTCATCGACCGCAACGTATCGATATCTGGCGCATTGTCACGCCTCCCTCAGCCTTGCGCAGCACGTGCTCCACCGGGCGTTGCACGCGGGCAACAAGGCTTCCAGCAGCTCGGACGATGCGGGTCTTATCTGGCGAACCCGAAGCGCTTCATCAGCTCTTCCCGGGTTGCGGTCTCTCGGGGTGCACCAGGCATGTGGCGGACATGTTCGTAGACGCCGGGACTGATCTCCCGCCACCAAGGCAGGTCGATAGCGCTCTGCGTCTTCAGGTGGGCGAGATACGAGTCCAACGTGGCGAACCTGCGCCCCTGCGCGAACGGCAAGCTGGCGACACCCTCTTCGGTGCCTGTGGCACCCCCCGTCGGCGCGGAGCCAGACTCTTTCCCGGACTGCTGTTCGGGCAGAGGGCGAAAAGGACTGTCGGCAACCATCGACGCGAAGAGGAGAGCATGCAGGAGCATTTGTCAATCGTGCCAAAACGGACGAGTCGAGTCTATTGAAAAGGTTAACCAATTATGATCTTCTCCCCGCATTCGCTCGATTCCCGGCGAACTTCACATGGGGGCTCAGCCACATGGCATCACCGATAATTCGTTTCGACGCACAAGGTCGCTTTCTCAGCAATTCCTTGATCGAGAAGTCCGGTCAGCAGATTTATACTCCGCACAGCTATGCGGACGCCTTCAATCTCGCGATCCCGTCGACCATCGCCGACGAGCCGGACGGATCGGTGATCACCGTCGGTGGCTCTGTCAGCGGGGTCATCGACTCCACAGGTGACGCCGATCGTTACACCGTCAACCTGGTTGCCGGTCAGACATACAGCGTCTCCCTCCGTGGAACCGGCGTCAACGCCCTGAACGACAGCCTGCTCTCGATTTTCGGTCCCTCGAATGCGCTCGTCAACTATGACGACGACGGCGGCAACGGCCTTTATTCTATCATCACCTTCACCGCGGCGACTTCCGGCACCTATTCCATCTTCGCGGAGTCGTTCGCAAATGCAGGTGATCCTGGTACCGGCAGCTATACTGTCGATGTTCGCCAGCAGGGTGTCGACTCGGTGGGCGCCACCAATGCGACCTCGGTGGCAATTGGGCTCGGCACCGTCTTCGGCTTCCGCGAAACCGGGACGGACGTGGATCGCTATGCCGTAACGCTCGAGGCCGGCAAGCTCTACACGTTCGAGGTCGCGGGCGGCGCCGATTACGAAACCGATTTCCTTTCGGTTCCGACGGGTGAGCTCGACACGATCCTGCGTCTGCGCAATGCCGCCGGAACGCTGATAGGCACGAACGACGACATCGACTTCCCGAACGATATCAGCTCCGGGTTCAGCTTCCTGGCAACGTCGAGCGGGACCTTCTACCTCGATGTCACCGCTTATTCCGGTCAGACCGGCGGCTACGTCCTCGAGACCAACGAAGTCGATCTCAGCTCCTATGATCCGCTCGACTCGATCGATTGGGTGAGTGCGAACAATGTTCCGTTCACCAACGTCAACGGCACGCCGACCGCCTACGTCTACTTCGCGCCTGCCGGCCAGAATTTCGGCGAGACGGCGGATGACGGCGTGTCGCCGATGGTGACATTCGGCTGGAACGACTACGAAAAGCAGCAAGTGATGCAGGCGCTGGAGGAATATGAGAAGATCCTCGGCGTCAATTACGAGATCACCACCGACGTCAACCAGGCGACCTTCCGCCTGATGACGACGTCCTCGGACCAATATGGCGCCTATTTCTACCCGCAGGATCCCGCCTATGGCACCCAGCAGGGCATCGGCGTGTTCAATGTGGACAGCGGCGGGTGGAGCCTCCCCGGCCAAGCGAGCCTGCAGCGCGGCGGCTATGCCTTTGCCGTCATCCTGCACGAGTTCGGCCACGCGCACGGTCTTGCCCACCCCCATGATAATGGTGGCGGCTCGGATGTGATGCTCGGCGTAACCGCATCCACCGGTTCCTACGGCCTGTTTGACCTCAATCAGGGTGTTTACACGGTGATGTCGTACAACGATGCTTGGGACAAGCATCCGGACGGACCGTCGCCGTTCACTTTGGCCGGGATCGGCCGCGGCTGGTCGGGCTCGCTAAGCGCCTTCGACATCGCCAAGCTGCAGGAGCGCTACGGCGTTCATGCCAACAACACCGGCAACGATGTCTACCAATTGCAGGATGCCAATGCGACCGGCACCTTCTACCAGACGATCTGGGATACGGCCGGCACGGACAGCATTCAGTATTCGGGCAACCGCAACGCCCGGATCGATCTGCTCGCGGCGACGCTTGATTATTCCCCGACCGGTGGCGGCGTCGTCTCGTTCGTCGACGACATCTGGGGCGGCTACACGATCGCCAACGGCGTGGTGATCGAGAATGCCTCGGCCGGCGGCGGCAACGATCAGCTGCTCGGCAACAGCGCCAACAACGTCCTGAACGGCAATGGCGGCGACGACATCCTCGTCGGCCGTGCCGGCGCCGACACGCTGAACGGCGGCGCCGGATTCGACACGGTCAGCTTCGCCGGGTCGGCGGCTGCTGTGACCGCCTCCCTGGCCGGTCTCAACGGCTTCGGCGGCGACGCAGCAGGTGATCGCTTCAGCAGCGTCGAAGCGCTCTCCGGAAGCGACTTCGGCGACACGCTGACCGGCGGCAGCAATAACGATACGCTCAGTGGCCTGGGTGGCGACGACACTCTGGCTGGCGGCAACGGCCTCGACGTCCTCCTCGGTGGGATCGGCAACGACAGCCTCACCGGCGGAAACGGCAATGATACGCTGGATGGTGGCGACGGTGCCGACACGCTTTCGGGCGGCAACGACAACGATTCGCTGAGGGGTGGCGCCGGCAACGACACGGTCGACGGCGGCAACGGCAACGACGTGGTGAACGGAGGCGCCGGAGACGACACGCTGAAGGGCGGCAATGGCGACGACGACTTCGTGTTTGCGGACGCCGGCACCGACACGATCACCGGCTACCAAGCGAATGAGACGATCGATCTCAGCGCCTTCGGGATCGACAGCTCCGCTGTCACGATCACCGCCGGCAAGATCTTCGTCGAACTTGGCGCAAACGATCTGACGATCTTCGTCCAGGGTGCGAACGTCACGATGGCGGACATTCTGTTCACGGCCTGAACCGTTCGATCGACTTCAGATCAATGTCAGGAATGGCGCTCCGGCTTACGCCGGGGCGCCACTTCGTTTCGGATCAGGGCAGCTCTGCGGAGCTTGGTCCTCATAGCTCCGGAGTCACGCCCTCGATCTTTAGCGCCTGTCGCCGCGAAGGCCCGCGGCAGCGGGCTGAGGTTGCGACACGCATTATCGCGTGGTGAGTTCGGCCTCTAAACGAGGATCGATCGGCTCCGTCGGCCGATCGTTCTTCGTCCAGATGGCAAGTTCGGCAACGATCGTGCTGCTTCCTAGACACGAGTATTGCTCGTTCTAATCGAGACGGAGCGCCATTCTCCGGTGCTCCGCGATGGCACTATCATGGATGATCGCGAGCGCCCTTTCACAAACCTGATTGCGCGAAGCCGGGGCCCGTTGCAGGCAGATGGCACTCGGCCTTGCCGTTCCGATCATGGTGTGTCGCCGCTCTCTCGCCCCCAAAAAGCTTACTCGAAAGTCGACTGATGGATTGCCTCGCCTGCGCTTCAGGGCCGTTGGGCGCCGAGTGCGATCTCATAGCCGGCGCCCTGCTCGGGTATGACCTTGAGCACTGCGGACCAGCCTTTCGGTGGAGCGTTGCCGACCTTCAGCCGCACGAGCGTGACCGGCACACGGGGTTGGAGCCGCGCTCGGCCCGACTGAACCGACCGATTGCCGCCGGCGCCGCTCGTCACCTCAAGACGATAGCTGCCGGCGAAAAACGCCTCCGAGACTCCGACGACCTTCAACTCGAGGCCGTTGTCCGTCTGTTGCTCAACGAGAATGATCGGGCGGACATCAGGTGATCCAGCGGCGTGTGACGCCTGGGCCGCGACGATGGCCGAAAGGAGAGCCGCGCCGGTAATGCCACGCGGCACTCGTCCCCTCATCGCGGCGCCCCTCCGTTCGCCCCGGCCGCAATCGCACTGACGATTGCATTCAGGGCCGCGGCGTTGACGCCCGGATCTGCGCTTTCGGACGGGTCGCCCGTCTCGGGAGGCGTGTTTCCGCCTCGCAGCACAACGGCCGCGATGCCTTGCGACTCCAGCGTACCGGTGTCGGCGCCGTTTTCCCCGAGCTGCCGCGCGGCCTCACGTGTGGTGGGCGGCTGATTGGTGCGCTGCTCCACGAGCAGCTTCTGCTCCAGCGTGAGTTCCTCGTTGTTTCGACGCACGAACTCCCCGGCCCGCCGTTCGATGATGGTCGCGCAGGCCTTTTCGTCGGCTTGGCCATTGCGCCGCGCCGGATCGCAGCGGTCTTCGCCGCCGACTGCGGCGACGGCCCCTGTCCGCCCCTCGCTCGGCCTCGAAAGAGGATCAGCAGGTTCGGCGGTTCTCCCCCCGTGATATAGCTGGCCGGAACCGCGCGGATTCCCGCGCTCGGCGGTAACCTGGGCTGGCGTCGACCGCGCTTCGGCGCTGGAGCTGAGTTGGTTCTGCGCTGCCGCTGCGCCGGGCTTGGCGCCGCCGGCCTGTCGCACGCTGGTCGAGATCTGTTCGACCGGGGCGGCGCTGCTGGTGCCGATCTGCTCGATCGACCCTTTTTCGTCCTGCCCGAGAGCAGGCGTCGCCAGCGTTGCTGCCGCGATCACCCCACAGAGACCATAAACTTTGATCATCAGCCCATGTGTCCGATCGATGTGCCCCGAAGAAGGTGGTCTCGCCGTGCAGAAGGTGCGCAATCGGACCATCGTGAACCGACAGCGATCGAAATTCAATTCACCTGCGTGATCGAGAGCGAAGGGTGGCCCTGATCAAGTTGGAAACTGAGGCCGTTGCCCTGCTGGAGAACTGTGAGCTGCTGCCCACCCGATTGAACTGCGGTGAGCTGGTTCTGATCCCCCTGCTGCGCAAGGTTGGCGACATTTCCGCCACCGGTTTGCGTAAGATCCAGCCGATTGCGCTGTCCGTCCTGCAACAGTTGAGCGGCGTTGGCGGCGACGGCCTCATTATCCTGCCGCACCATGGCAACGTTGAAGCCGCCATCTTGGGAAAGGGTGATGGCATTCTGCCCCGAACCGGCCTGCGCCAGGATCGCGAGGTTGGAATCGCCGCTCTGGCGGGACCTGACCGTGGCCGCGCCCTCCTGAGCGATGACGATCCTGTTCCGACTTCCCGACTGATGAAGCTCCGTACGTGCCGCGACCCCTGCCTGTCCGACGCGTGCTTCGTTGGAGTCGCCGATCTGCTCGATGTAGACGGAGCGGTCCGCCATGCTCCCGCTTTGCGCCGACGACGGCGTCGCAAACGCCAGAAGGGCAAGCCCCAGGCCGAACAGCGTTTCGCGCTTCATGGTCCGCTCCTACAGGAAAAAGGTGCTGGCCGGCACCCAGAGGGACGCCGGCCAGTTGGTACTTGGTTAGTTGCTCGAAGGTCCACCCTGCGTGACCACGGCGGAGTTGCCGGTGCCATTCTGGTTGATCGTCGAAGCGTTCCCATTGCTGTACTGCGCGACGGTAGCGCTGTTGTCCGCGCCGTTCTGGAACACGTTGGATTCGTTCAGATCACCAAACTGATCCACGACTGCGCTGTTGTCGCTGCCGGACTGATCGATGTCCGACAGGTTGTCACTGCCGTCCTGGGTGAGCGCTGCAAACTGGTTGCTGCCGTTCTGGGTCAGGGTCGAGCTGTTTGCATCGCCTGCCTGGTCGGTCTCACCGGTGTGGCCGGCGCCATCCTGGACGATGTCGGAGCTGTTGCCTTCGCCGCCCTGGATGATGCTGGCATACTGACCGGAACCGTTGACGGTGCCCTGCGAGATCGTCCCGGTGTTGCTGCCGCCGATCTGCTCGACATAGGCTTCCTGGTTCCAGCCCAGCTGATCGATCGTGGCGCTGTTGTCGTCACCACTCTGCGAAACATCGGCGTAATGCGAACCGAGCAAGCCCTGGTTGACGTCGGAGCTGTTGTTGTCGCCGCTCTGATCCACAAGGGCCTCGGACGAGGTCCCACGCTGCAGAACGCTGGAGCTGTTGCTGTTGCCGCTCTGGGCCACGTCGGTCGAGTGGGAGGTGCCAGCGGTGCCGCCCTGGTCGATATCCGAGCTGTTGCCGTTGCCACCCTGATCGACGAACGCGTCGGACAAAGCCCCGCGCTGCAGGATCGTGGAGACGTTGCCGTCGCCGCCCTGGTCCACTTCGGCGCTGTGCGCCGCGCCAAGCGAACCGCCCTGGTTCACGTCGGAGCTGTTTCCGGAGCCGGATTGCTCGACATAGGCGTCCTGCAAACCACCGTTCTGAACGACGTTTGACATATTGTTGTCGCCGCTCTGGACCACGCCGCGGACCGTGGCGTCATCGCCATCTCCGGCCGAGTTGAGCACGCCCCCCTGGGTAACGGTCGAGCTGTTCGAGTCGCCCGACTGCAGCACGTTGGCGCTGTTTGCAGCTGCGCCGAACAATCCGCCCTGCTGGGTGACGGTCGACTGATTGTCGGCACCGGTCTGCTCGACGATTGCATCATTGAGGCCGCTCGTCTGAAAAACGCTGGACGTGTTGCCGGAGTTGCTCTGCGCGACATCGGCGGCATTGCTGCTGCCGCTCTGCAGCACCGTCGAATCGTTGTTGGTGCCGCTCTGGCTCACGTAGGCGGTGTCGTCGCTGCCGCTCTGCTCCACGATCGAGCGATGGGCATCGCCCTCCTGCGCAACGTCGGCAAGCGCCCGATCGGCGGTCTGGCGCACGCTCGAATAGCTGTCCCCATCCTGGCTGACGAACGCCTCATTGTCGTCGTCGCTGCCGGTGGCGTCGTCCTGTGTGACGACGGATTCCGCGCCGACGCCGCTCTGGCTCACTTCGACGACGTTGTCGTCACCGCCTTGATTGACCGTCGACAGCGCGCCGCTGCCCGTCTGCGCAACGCTGACCTGGCCATCGCTTCCGGTCTGGCCGACCGTCGAGGTGTTGTTCTGTGCGACGGCGGGCGTGCAGGCGAGAAAGGCGAGCGTCGAGACGCTAGCGAAAAGAATCTTCTTCATGATTTACTCCCCATTATCATTATGGCCACTGCCGACCCCATGCCGGCTGAGTGACGATATTCAGGACGGCCGGTCCATCTGAGCCGACCGCCCTCCCCTGACTTAATTGTTCGGCGATCCCTGCGAGACGATCGCCGAGTTGTTGGTTCCGTTCTGCGTAAGGGTCGAGCTGTTGCCGTCCGAATACTGGCTGACCGTGGCGCTGTTCCCCGTGCCGATCTGCGAGAGAACGGAGTTGTTGTCATTTCCAAGCTGCTGGACGAGCGCGTCATTGCCTGCCCCGTTCTGGAAGATGTCGGAAGCGTTCTCATCACCGGACTGATCGACATCAGCGTCGTTCGACGAAGCCGCAGCAGTGATGAGAGTGTTGGTCTGGTTGATCAGGCTGGTATTGCCGTCGCCGGACTGATCGGTCGAGGCAGACATCAAGCGTGCACTTACGGTGGCGGATCCACCATATTGGTTGATCTCGCTGGTATTGCTGCTGCCGGCCTGAAGGATCGATGCCGAAGCCACGCGGGGATCGTTGCCGCCGGCCGGATTGGGCGCATTGTTCACGCCTTGGTTGACCTCCGCGTAGTTCGAATCGCCCACTTGATCGATGAAAGCGTCCGACAGCTGACCCGACTGGACGACCTGCGCCGCGTTGTCGTTGCCGTCCTGATTCACGCCCACTGCGCCGAAATCGTCGCCAGCGGCGTTGTCAAAGCCGGACTGCAGGACGTTCGACAGATTGTTGTTGCCCGCCTGCGAGACGTTGAGGTCGCCGGACGAGCCGCTCTGCGTCGCAACGGACGAGTTGTCCGAGCCGGTCTGGCTGATCAGGGCCTGCTGACCATTGGTCTGGAAGGCATTGCCCGCGGAACGCCCCTGGGTGAGCTCGGAAACATTGCCGCTGTTTTCCTGGATAACGTTCGCGATCGCGCCGGCGCTGTTCTGGGTCACCGTGGAGCCGTTGTCATCGCCATTCTGGGTGACGAAGGCGGCGCTGCCGGCATCGTCCTGCTGGAGCAGGGTGGACGTGTTGGCATTACCGGTCTGGAAGACATTGGCTTCGGCGTCGGAGAAAAGCTGGTCAACCGACGAACTGTTGCCGGTGCCGTCCTGGACGAGACCGACATGCGGCGAGGCCGCGGTGCTCACTTCGTTCGAGCTGCCCTGCTGATTGACGGTGGACACGTTCTGGTCGCCGTCCTGCTGAACGCTTGCGCCGTTGTTCCAGCCATTCTGGGTGATCGTCGAGTCGCTGTCGCCGTCCTGATCGACGATCGCGCGGTTGCTGTTGCCGAGCTGGTCAACCGTCGAATTCGCGCTGTCGCCGTCCTGAGCGACGCGGGCGATCTGATACTCGCCCTCCTGGTCGATGAGAGACGTGCCGTCCGAGCCGGACTGGTTGACTTCCGCCGTTTGGTACTTGCCGTTCTGGCCGACCGTCGAGCTGTTATTCTGGGCGACAGCCGGCGCAGCGATGAGCAGCGCGGCGATCGACACCGACGAGAGAATGGAAAGCTTCATGGTTGCGATTCCTTGAGCATGAGATGATAGCCATGCCACCCGGACTCGGGTGACATGGTCAGGTTCAGACGCCTACTTGTCGCGGGCATCGGAGCTGCAACCCCGGTGCCCGCATGATCTTTCGGCCGTCAGGAGCTGCAACTCCGATCCGGCCACCTGGACGATCTCGATCGGGGAGCCCCAGGCGGCTCGTCGACCTCTCCTTTCGATCCCTCGCCATTCTTGCGTGGCTGGATCAATCCATCACAAGGCAGCCGCTAGCGGCTGCCTTTGATTGCCTCCTCCTTCAGCGGCGGAACATCACGTGGTTTGATCTTCATCGGCGGAGCCCGACGCGAATGCGCCATTGCAGCCTGAACCTGCTCGGCGGAGAAAACGCCGTCGCGCTCCTGGGTGTAACGCCAGAGAAAAGGCCATCCGGCCTCGCGATCGGCGAAGTCCCACAGCTTGAGTTCGACACCTTCCATCACTAGGCCGTAGACTGCTTTTTCGATCGCCTGCTGAAGGGCGAGATGATCGGGCTCGTTGGTGGTGAAGCCGGCATCCGCCTCAAGCAATTCCTTGAAGGCGACGAAACGGAAAGCGTTGGCGCCAATCTGATGCGAGGCGATCGTCTTCGACGCCGTGACGGTGGTGAGAACCTCGCCCGTCCGGACCGAAACCGCTCTCAGATAAACGGTCACCGTATCCTGGCGGTACTTCGTGCTCGCGCCGATGCCGAGGAACCCGGCGCCGGCGCCGCCCGTCACGGTATTGGTATCGTAGCCGATCACGCCGCCTTCGATCAGCACGCCGGCGAAGAGCATCGCCGGCAGGGCCTGCGGGTTGACCGTTTGCTCCCCGAGGTAGCGTTCACGCATCTCGCGAATGATATTGCGCTCGTTGAGCAGGTTCTTGAGCGATTCGCGTTCGACGATCGTGAACCACTGACGCTTGCCCGCATCCTGCAGCGCCTTCACCAGGATCGATCCGCCGCCTTGGGTCACGGCACGGGACAGCGTCTGGCCGACATCGGAAGGTTTGAACTGGCCGGTCTGATCGGTGAACGAATAGACCGCGACGGCAACCGGGCGCGCCGGCGGCGGCAGCGCCGCAAGCATGTTCTGGCTAGGCGTCTTCGCCGGGATGACAGGCAATCGCGACATCTCCGGGATATCGGAGCGACCTACCTCCCCTAGGCTCATGCAGCCGCCAAGTGCTGCGCAACCGGCAAGCAAGCCCAACAAGCGCATCGCTCAATTCACCTCGACGAAGGTAGGAACGATGATCGTCGAGACTTCACCGGTTTCGTCGTTGGTGATGGTCAGAGTTACGTTCTCTAGCCCACGATCGAAGCGGATCGTCTGTCCGCCGAAGCTGATCGTCCCGCTCTGCTGCGGGTTCTCACCGAAGATCGCCTCAGTGATCTGCGAAGACAGAGCCGAGAGCAGACGGGACTGCAACTGCCGGGCAAACACGTCCGCCTGCGAGTTCGAGCTCGCCGCCGACGGGTCCTTGTAATCATTCTGTGCGTTGGCAACGCCAAGCAAGTGCGCGGAATTGAAAGGATTTCCACCGAAAGTCGGGCTTACCGGCTCGTAACTCAGATCCTGTGCGGCCGCGCTGCCCGCGAATGTGACCACACATGCAGACACAAGGAACAAACGACCGCCGACGCGGCTTACAAACCCCATGTACCCCCAACCCCCTCGATTGGATCAACGCGACTCGGCGTCTCTCTTGTTAATCTTTGTTTAATATCTTTGCAGCCGGGGTTGCACCCCCAAATTTGACGACCGACCAGAATCTTGGGGTCGCAAGCGGTTATTCCCTAACAGTTATTTGCCCAGGCCTTGAGTTTGTCCCCGTTTGAAACGGCTGTTCCAGGGGATATGAACGAGCGTCGACGGTCGTCCCGAGAAGTGATCGAGAAGGGCTCCGAAGGGTCGGAGTCCCTGTTTGTTGCCTCTCCGAGAGACCCGGCCCTTTGCCCCGATCTTGATCGGTGGCCGCAACAGGACAATAGGGCAGTCGTGGCATCTCCGAAGACCCTGAACGCCAAGAATCTCGAAGCACTGGGTGCCGCCCGGCTCGCCGCCTTGCTGATCGAGGTCACCACGGGCAGTGCTGCGGCCAAGCGGCGGCTGCGTCTCGAACTTGCCGGCGAGGCTGGAGTGGAGGCGGTGCGTGGCGCGATCGCCAAACGCCTGACGACAATCGCCACAGCGCGCAGCATCGTCACCTGGGGCAGGGTCAAGACGGTCGCCGCCGACGTCGAGGCGCAACACAGGGCGATCATCGAGCAAGTAGCGCCTGCCGATCCAGCAGAGGCACTGGCATTGCTCTGGCGCCTGATCGATTGCGGCAATGCGGTGCTGCCGCGCAGCGAAGACTTCAACGGCAGGCTGCTTCGTACGTTCAAAACTGCGGCCGGCGACCTTGGACGCCTCGCCAAAGACGCAAACGCAAAGCCGGCCGACCTGGCCGAGCGCGCCTTTGAGGCCGCAACTCAGGATCGCTACGAAGTCCTTCGCGAGATGATCCCCAACCTTTCGCCGGCGCTCGGACCGGAAGGCCTCGAATTTCTGCGCAGCCTTGTCGCTGCATGGCGCACGGAGTCCATCCCCGGCAACGGTGTCGTACGGGACAGCGCTCACGCGCGATTCACGCCCGAGGCCGCAGAAAGGCGTCGCCGCGAGCGCGACGCCCGCTTTCTGCTCCAGCAGATTGCCGACGCGCTCGGGGACGTGGATGCCTATGCGGCGCAATTCGACGAGGAGACACGAACGGTTCCCGCCATCGCTGCGGAAATTGCGCTGCGACAGCTCGAATCGGGCAAAGCGGAGGATGCGCTCGCGACGCTGGACAGGGCACCGCCGCTCGGGCGCGCGGCCCACGCCTCTCACGGCTGGCACGAAGTGCGGATCGCCACGCTCGAGGCACTTGGCCGTGGGGAGGAAGCATTGGCGTTGCGCTGGGAACGTTTCGAGACGACGCTCGCTCCTGCGGAGCTGCGTGCCTACCTTGCGAAATTACCCGATTTCGAGGACTTCGACGCGGAGCAACGGGCTCTCACACTCGCCTTGCAGCATGCCGATCCTGGCAGAGCCCTTGATTTCCTGATTGCCTGGCCTGCCCTGGACAAGGCCGACCGGCTCGTCCGCGGGCGCGCCGGCACCTGGAACGGCGACTCCTACGAGCATCTGACCCCTGCGGCCGACGCGCTGGACGCGAACTACCCGCTTGCCGCCACGATCCTCAGGCGGGCTATGATCGACTTCGCGCTTCGGACCGCCCGGTCGAAACGCTATCGCCATGCCGCGCGCCATCTTGCCGAATGCGGACGCGCCGCGCAGCGGATCGAGAGCTTCGGCGATCTTGCCCCTCACGAGGAATATGTCGGCATCCTCCGCACGATGCACGGCCGCAAGGCGGGATTCTGGCACGAGGTGCAGCGTGAGCTGCCGGCGTTGTTCGACTGAACGCGCGGGATTGCGAGCGGGGCTCCGGATCCTCATCTCCGGAGTTGTTTTCGCCGGAGATCAGATTTGTCCTTTCGTCCGCCTCGCAGCCTCTCCTTTCGGCCCGAAGCCGGTCTCGCCGGGTTGGAACGCGAGATCCTGGGCGAGAAAGCGGATGTCCTCGGCCAGTCTGGGCAGCGTGTTGAACATCACCTGGTCGCACTCCGCGAGGCCTCGGAGGGTGAGAGGCCCGAGGCCCTCCGCGCGGCGGCAGAGGCGGTGCAAGCCTACTTCATTCAGCGAGAACTTTGTGGCCTCCGCAACCACGCCCCCGTCATCGAGCAATATGCGATCCCGCGCGCTGTCCTGATACGTTTGGGTGCGCGCTGATCAGGGGCCGGGCGCGCCGAACAGACGGTCGAATGCAGCCTATGTGGCGTCCAGCCCCTCCTCGGTGAACAGGACAGACTTCTGCTTGCCCCTGGGATCATGGATCAGGTCCCGCTCGTGAAGCCGGTCGAGCGCGTCCCAGTTGAAACCTTTTCAGGCGCGTCCCGGGCCGTGCAGTCCCGGCAGCAGCAGTGCGAGCACGGCTTCATCGATCTTGTCCGTGTCCACTGCCATGCGTTGCGATTCCCCACGACTGTTCTGGCGAACCTGGTCTTGAGCCGATCATCCATGCTCTAGGGACCTTGCACCCACTTTCCGTTCTCATCCTGCTTCCAATAACGCGGCTCCACGCCCTCGCGGCCGCGCAGACCACGCCAGGCGACCCGCGCACCATCCAGGCCGTCGCTGTCGAAGAAGTAGTAAGCGCGTTCGAAGTCCAGAGCCTCCTCCCGCCAAAGCCCGTCCGCCAGCGCGACCGCTGTCGCGCCGTTGGCGGCAGTGGGCTCCGTCGAGAGCAGGATGGGCTGGCTCTCGGGGCGGGTGCGGCCATGCGGCAGGAAACTGTCCTTGGAATAGGTCCACAGCTGCTCGTCGATACGGGCGAGGTGCTCCTCCTCCGCCACCACCAAGATCCGCGCGCCGTCGGCGAGCAGCCGCTCGCAGATCGACGGCAGGATCCGCTCCAGCGGCGCCTGGGTCAGGTGGTAGAAGTTGACGACCATTTGCCTCAGCGTTCGTAATTGTCCGCGATCAGCCGGTCGAGCAGGGCAACTCCGTAACCGGTCGCACCCTTGTCGTAGAGGTGCCCCGGCTTGTCGGCCCAGACGGTCCCGGCGACGTCGAGATGAGCCCATTTCACGCCCGGTTCGACGAAGCGCTGGATGAAGGTCGCCGCGGTGATCGATCCGCCCTCCCGCGGCCCGACATTCTTCATGTCGGCGATCGGGGAGTCGATCAGCTTGTCGTAATTCTCGCCAACTGGCATGCGCCACAGCCGGTCGCCGGTAGCCTGCCCCGCCGACTGGAGCTGCGCGGCGAGGTCGTCGTCGTTCGAGAAGACGCCGGCATATTCGTGGCCGAGCGAGATGATCATCGCCCCGGTCAGCGTGGCGAGATCGACCAGCACTTCGGGACGGAATTCACGCTGCGCCCAAGTGATCGCATCGCAAAGGACGAGGCGGCCTTCGGCATCGGTGTTGATAACCTCGATCGTCTGCCCCGACATCGACGTGACTACGTCGCCCGGACGCTGCGCCTTGCCGTCGGGCATGTTCTCGGCCAGCGCGCAGACGCCGACGACGTTCGCCTTCGCCTTGCGTCCGGCAATCGCCAGCATCGCACCCGCGACCGCACCGGCGCCGCCCATGTCCCATTTCATCGCCTCCATGCCCGCCGCCGGTTTGATCGAGATGCCGCCGGTGTCGAAGGTGATGCCCTTGCCTACGAAAACCACAGGTTTGGACGCGGAATTTCCGGCGCCGTTCCAACGCATGACCAGCAGGCGAGACGGCTGCTCGGAACCGAGGCCGACGCCGAGCAGCGCAAGCATGCCGAGTTCGCGCATGCGATCTTCGTCGAGCACCTCGATCTCGATGCCGAGCGGCTCCATGCGCTTGCGGCAGCGCTCGACGAAACTCACCGGAAAGATGATGTTCGCGGGCTCGGTGACGAGCTCGCGGGTGAAGGAAATCCCCTCGAGCAAAGCCGATTTGCTTTCCCAGGCGTGCTCCGCGCCTTCGGCTGCGCCGACGATCACGACCTCATCGAGGGTCGGCTTCTGCTTGCGCGAAAGCTTGGTCCGGTAGACGTCATGGCGCCAAGCGCGAGCGGCCGCGCCGAAGGCGATGCGGACCGCCGCATCGGCATCGAGACCGAGCCCGGTCACGTCGACCACCAGGCGGGTCTCGCCGGACGTCAGCACGCGCGCGGTCAGCCCGCCGCCGACCCGCTCGAACACGGCCTGATCGCTGCGGTTCGCGCCGAGGCCGACTAGCAGCAGGCGGCGGGCGTTTGCATTGTCCTCGACGAAGATCTCGGCCACGGCGGCGGCCTCCCGCTCGAAACGCTGCGCTTCCGCGGCCCGCGCCGCGAGATTGCGAGCGCCTTCGTTGAGGCCCGAGAGGCGTTCGGTCAGCAAATCGTCGCTCCACACCGGAATGGCGAGGACATAGGAACCGGTCGGGCGCTGGGCGGTGAAGCTGATCTTCAAGGGGGTCACTCCTGTGACAGGATGCGTAAGGTTGATGCTCCTGTAGGCAAACGCCGTGCCCCTTGCCAAGGTCCGCCCCGATCTTTGCCGCGCCCCGATGGACCAAGCGCCATTGCGGCGCGGGCATTCCGATGCAATAGGCTCGGCTTTGTCGCCTGACAGATGCGGCGGGGAATGTGAAAAGACCGAACCTTATCTGCCTGACGGCCCTGCCCCTTTTGCTGTGCGCGCCCGCGGCCGCGTTTGCGCAAAATGAGGAGATTGCCGGGCCGCCGGCACCGGCGGCACTGGGAGACGATACGCAAGAGGTTGCGTTTACTGCCGACGTGCTCGCTTATGACGAGAATAGCGATGTGGTGACCGTCACCGGCGACGTTCGCATGAACAGCCAGGGTAACAGGCTTCGCGCCGACAAAGTCGTGTGGACACGCAGCAGCGACGAAGTCCGCGCCGAAGGCAATGTCCGCCTGGTTACTCCGGAGGGCGATGTCGCCTATGGCGACAGCGTGATCCTCAACAATGCCATGCGTGATGCGGTGGCCGACAATCTCCTGGTGGTGCTGGAGGGCGGTGGCCGCCTCGCCGCGGATCGCGGGGAACGCAAGGACGGCTATACGTCGCTCTATCGTGCGGCCTACACGCCTTGCGCGGTGACACATCCCGACGGTTGCCCGAAGGATCCGACCTGGCAGATCACGGCAGTCCGGGTCGTCCACGACCCGTTCAAGAAGCGTATCCGCTACGAAGGTGCGGGCCTTAGCCTGTTCGGCACCCGCATCATCGCGCTTCCGGGCCTCTCCCATCCCGACGGGAGCGGAGGTGGCGGCAGCGGGCTGCTGGTCCCGGACGTGCGCTTTAGTCAATCGAACGGTCTCGAGGTTTCGACGCCTTATTATCTCAAGATCGCCCCTGACAAGGATGCGACCATCGCACCACACGTCTACACCGATGTGCTGCCGATGATCGAAGGCCATTATCGACAGCTTACCAGCCTCGGCGCCTTTCAGCTCGGCGGCTACCTGACCTACGGATCGCGGATCCCGATCGACGATTCCGGCCTTGCGATCGACAAGGACAAGGGCATCCGGGCCTATCTCGAAGGCAATGGCCGTTTCCAGCTGGACCGCGACTGGAGCGTAACCGCGTCAGGGCGCTACGTCACCGACCGAACCTTCCTGCGCCGCTACGACATTTCGCGCGACACCCGGCTGCGCTCCGTCGTGGAGGTCGAGCGGATCCGCGACGACAGTTACATCTCGATTGCCGGCTGGGCCTTCCAGGGCATTCGGACCATCGACAATGCCGGACAGCAACCGATCGCCCTTCCCGCGATAGACGCACGTTTCCGGCTCGCCGATCCGATTTGGGGCGGCAAGATCGAACTCCAGGCGAACAGCCTCGCCATTCTGCGCACCGATGGTCAGGATACGCAGCGCGCCTTCGCTGCGGCGAAGTGGGAGCGGCGCAGGATCGTCGCCGGCGGCCAGGAGCTGATCCTGACCGGCTACGCGCGCGGCGACATCTACCATACCGGCGACGTCGATCTGACCGGCACCGCCCTGTATCGCGGCGAGCGCGGATGGCATGCGCGCGGTATCGGCGCGGTTGCCGCCGAAATCCGCTGGCCGCTCGTCGGATCGTTCATGGGGGGCACGCAGCGGCTTACACCACGACTCCAGATCGTGGCGTCGCCTCCGACTGAAAACCTCGACATTCCGAACGAGGATGCACGGGCGGTTGATCTCGAAGATTCCAACCTGTTCGCGCTCAATCGCTTCCCAGGCTACGATCGCTGGGAAGATGGCGCCCGTGTCACCTATGGGGTCGACTGGGGTTTCGACCTTCCCGGCGTCAGCACGCGAACGACGATCGGCCAGAGCTATCGGCTTAGCGAGATGGAGAGCATCTTGCCTCCGGGCACCGGACTCTCCGATCGTTTCTCTGATTTCGTCGGGCGTACGACGGTAAAGGTCGGGCACAAGGTGAGCTTCGTGCACCGGTTCCGGCTCGACAAGGACAGTTTTGAGCTTCGCCGCAACGAAATCGACGCCGTCGTCGGCGGACATCAGACCTATGCCACGATCGGCTATCTGCGGCTGAATCGGGACATCGATCCTGGCATCGAAGATCTGCGCGACCGCGAGGAGATCCGACTGGGCGGGCGTATCCGGTTCGCACGCTACTGGTCTCTGTTCGGCTCGACCGTGATCGACCTGACCGACGCGCGCGAGGATCCGACCTCCGGGGCCGACGGCTACGAGCCGGTCCGGCACCGCATCGGCCTCAGCTACGACGACGATTGCATCGAAATTGGCGTGACGTGGCGACGCGATTATGACACCACCGGAGACTTCCGGCGCGGGAACACCTTTCTGTTCCGGGTGGCGCTGAAGAACCTCGGCCGCTAAGCTCGGGTTCAGCATGGCTAAGGCATTTACAGCGCCTGCTTTTATTGGAGGATTGATGAAGCTCGGGACTTTTCGGAGGGCGGCACTGATGCTGGCCGGCACGATGGCGGCGGCCACCGCCCTTGCCCAGAGCGCTGCCAACCAGGCGCCTCAGGCAGGCGCCGGTCAGGCCGGGGCGGCTCAGCCCGGCGGCGCCCAGACCGGCCTCGACATCCCTCAGGATGCGCGCTTTCTCGCCAAGGAGGATCCTTCAATCCGCAAGGCGACGGCGATCGTAAACGGCACGGTGATCACCGGCACCGACATCGATCACCGTATGGCGCTGATCCGCATCGCCAACGGCGGCAACATTCCGGCCGAGGAAGAGCAGCGGCTGCGCGCCCAGGTGCTGCGCAATCTGATCGACGAGACCCTACAGATCCAGGCGGCCGAGGCCCAGGACATGAAGGTCGAGCAAAAGGACGTCGACTCCTATTTCTCGCGTTACGCGCAGCAGTTCAAACAGACGCCCCAGCAATTCTCCGCCTATCTGCGGCAGAACGGCTCTTCGGAGACCTCGATCAAGCGGCAGATCCACGGCGAGCTCGCCTGGAGCCGGCTGCAAGCGCGTCAGATCGAGCCGTTCGTCAACGTGTCGCAGGAAGAGGTGCAGGCGCTGATTGAACGCCTCAACGCCGCCCGCGGCACGCAGGAATTCAAGGTCTCCGAGATCTTCCTGTCGGCGACGCCCGAGACCGCCGCAGAGGCACGCGCCAACGCGCAGCGGATCGTCGAGCAGCTGCGCAAGGGCGCCTCGTTCCGCGCCTATGCACGGCAATTCTCCGAGGCTTCTACCGCAGCCGTCGGCGGCGATCTTGACTGGGTTCGGGCCGAGCAGTTGCCGGAAGCGCTTGCTGCCGCCGTGAAGCAGATCCCGGTCGGAACGGTCAGCGATCCAATTGCGATCCCGGGCGGCTTCTCGATCATCGCCGTCGAGGATACGCGCCAGTTCCTCACCGCCGATCCGCGTGACGCCGTCCTCAGCCTCAAGCAGATGACGGTCCGTTTTGCGGCGAACACGCCGCGCCCCCAGGTGGAAGCGAAGGTGCAGCAGCTGGTCAGCACGACCCAGTCGATGGGCGGCTGCGGCGGAGCCGAAGCGGCAGCTCAGTCGATCGGTGCCGAGATCGTCACCAACGATCAGGTACCCGTGCGCACCCTTCCAGCTCAAATGCAGCAGAGCCTGCTAGGCCTGTCTATCGGCCAGGCGACGCCGCCCTTCGGCGCGGTCGACGATCGGATCAGCGTCCTCGTCATGTGCGGCCGCGACGATCCCGCCCAAGCGCGCGAAGTCTCGTTCGATCAGGTCTATGGACAGCTGACCGAGCAGCGCGTCAACATGCGTGCCATGCGGTACCTGCGCGATCTTCGCCGGGATGCCGTGGTCGATTATCGCTGAGCCGGCGGGCGCTTTGACCACTCCGCTTGCCGTTGCGCTCGGAGATCCGGCCGGCATCGGGCCCGAGATCACGGCGAAAGCCTGGGAGCGGCGACAGGCAGAAGGGCTGGAGCCTTTTTTCGGCGTCGGCTCTCCCGAAGCCGTCGCAACGGTTTGGAACGGCCCCGTGGAAGTGGTCGCCGGCCCGGATGAGGCGGCCGCCTGTTTCCAGCATGCCCTTCCGGTGATCCGCGTTGACGGCGGCGCCGACAGCGCGCCGGGCAAGCCGACCCTGGAAGGCGCGCGCAACTCGCTGGACGCGCTGGAAATTGCAGTCGGGCTGACCCGCTCCGGCGCAGCGTCAGCGATCGTGACCGGTCCTGTGTCCAAGGCACAGCTTTACGCGATCGGTTTCGTCCACCCCGGGCAGACCGAATTCGTTGCCGAGCGGTGCGGAATTTCGAGCGGAATGGTGGCGATGATGCTCGCCGGCCCCACTCTGCGAACCGTGCCGGTCACCACCCACGTGCCGCTGCGCGACGTGCCCGATCTGGTCACCACCGATTTGATCGTCGCTCGCGGTCGGACGACCATTCGTGGGCTCCGCCGCCAGTTCGGGATCGCCCGTCCGCGCATCGCCGTCGCCGGGCTCAACCCCCATGCGGGCGAGAGCGGTGCGCTTGGGCGTGAGGAGATCGACACCGTCATTCCCGCGATCGAACGGTTGCGCGAAGAAGATGCGGACATCATCGGGCCGCTCGCTGCGGACACGATGTTCCACCCGCGCATGCGGGCGACCTACGACGCCGCCTTGTGCCTGTACCACGATCAGGCTCTGGTGCCTCTCAAGACCCTGCATTTCGATGAAGGCGTCAACATCACGCTCGGCCTTCCGATCGTGAGGACCTCGCCCGATCACGGGACCGCTTTCGCGATCGCCGGACAGAACAAGGCAGAGCCCGGCGCGATGATCGCCGCGCTGGCGATGGCGGCGAGCTGCGCCCGACGCCTCGGCCAAGCCTGAAATGGCGATGGAGACGCTTCCGCCGCTGCGCGAGGTCATCGCGCGGCACGGCCTCAGCGCCTCCAAGGCTCTCGGCCAGAACTTTCTGCTCGACGAGCAATTACTCGATCGCATCGCCAGAATCCCCGGGGATCTCGCCGGCAAGCGGACTTACGAGGTCGGGCCCGGCCCCGGTGGCCTTACCCGCGCCCTGCTCCGCGCCGGAGCCGAAGTGGTCGCGGTGGAACGTGATCGCCGCTGCCTGCCGGCATTGGAAGAGGTGAATCTGGCGTCGGGCGGGCGCCTGCGCGTGATCGAAGGCGATGCACTCGCAGTCGGCGAAGCTGCGGAAGCCGGCATCGGCGCGCACATCGTCGCCAACCTGCCCTACAATGTCGGCACTGCGCTGCTCGTCCGATGGCTTGGGGGCGAGGGCTGGCCGCCGTTCTGGGCGTCGCTCACCCTCATGTTCCAGCTCGAGGTCGCCGAGCGGATCGCCGCGAAACCCGGTTCTTCGGCTTACGGACGGCTTGCCGTGCTCGCACAATGGCGCAGCGACGCCAGGGTCGCGATGAAGGTCCACCGCTCCGCCTTCGTGCCCCCACCCAAGGTGATGTCCGCCGTCGTCCACATCGTGCCGAAGCCGGCGCCGGACGGCGTCCGCGCAGCTACTCTCGAAGCGCTCACCGGGGCAGCGTTCGGGCAGCGCCGCAAGATGCTGCGCCAAAGCCTTAAGAGCCTCCCCGGCGCACTTGAGGCGCTCGGAAGTGTCGGCATCGATCCAGCCCGACGTGCGGAAACGCTGTCGGTGGACGAATTCGTCTCGGTCGCACGGGCCATGGCCGCGACGCCTCTGTCCGCTTGAGCAATGCGCATCTGACGCGCGGACTTATGCAGCCGCGCGTATGCTTCTGCTATCTGAGGGACTCCTGCTCTTACGCCGCGACCGCCTCTTCATTCAGCGCTTCGCGGACAGCGGCAACGGCTTCGCCGGCCTTGGCGCCGTCGGGACCGCCGCCCTGGGCCATGTCCGGCCTGCCACCGCCGCCCTGTCCGCCTAGAGCCGAGACCGCCAAGCGAACGAGGTCGACGGCGTTGCGCCGACCGACGAGATCCTCGGTCACTCCGACGGCGACGCTGGCACGGCCTTCGTTGACGGTGACCAGAGCGACAACGCCCGAGCCCACCCGCTTCTTGGCATCATCGACCAGCCCGCGGAGCGCCTTAGGGTCCATGCCTTCGATGACCTGGCCGATGAAGCCGTGTCCGCCGATCTGCTCGGGGCCCTGCGCTTCTGCCTTGCCGCCGCCGCCGCCAAGCGCCAGCGCCTTCTTGGCCTCTGCAAGCTCTCGCTCAAGCCTGCGACGGTCCTCGATCAGGCTCACCACGCGTGCCGGAACTTCCTCCGGCGAGGCCTTGAGCGCGGCTGCTGTTTCCTTGAGCCGGTTCTCGCGGTCCGTCAGCCACTGGCGCGCAGCTTCGCCGGTCAGTGCCTCGATCCGACGCACGCCGGAGGCGACGGCGCTTTCGCCGATGATCTTGAACAAGGCGATGTCACCGAGGGCGTCGACATGGGTGCCCCCGCACAATTCGACCGAGTAGCTGTTCTCGTCCGCCCGGCCCATCGACAGAACGCGGACCTCGTCGCCATATTTCTCGCCGAACAACGCCATCGCGCCGGCGGAAATCGCCTCGTCGGGGCTCATCAGACGGGTGGTGACGCTCTCATTGTCGCGAATATGCGCGTTCACCTCGGCCTCGATCACCGAGATGTCCTCGGCCGTCAGCGCCTTCGGGTGCGAAAAATCGAAGCGCAGGCGATCGGGGGCAACCAGCGATCCCTTCTGAGTCACATGGGTGCCGAGGCGGTGACGCAAGGCGGCATGCAGCAAGTGGGTGGCGCTATGATTGGCGCGGACCCGCGCACGGCGCTCGGCATCGACCTGCAGCTTCACGGCATCGCCCACCTTGACGTTCCCGCTGCGGATCTTGGCGTGGTGCGCGTGCAGGCGGCCAAGCGGCTTCGCCGTGTCGGTAACCTCGGCTTCCAGACCGTTGTCGCCGCTGATCGTCCCGGCATCGCCCATCTGGCCGCCGCTCTCGCCATAGAATGGTGTCTGATTGGTAAGGATCGTCACCGAATCTCCCGCGTCGGCGCTGTCGACGCGCACGCCTTCCCTGACGATCGCGATCACCTGGCCTTCGCCCTCATGCCCGGCATAGCCGGTGAAATCGGTCGCGCCGTGTTCCTCGGCGATGTCGAACCAGATGTCGTCCGAGGCCTTGTCGCCCGATCCCTTCCAGGCGGCACGGGCAGCGGCCTTCTGCTCGGCCATCGCGCTGTCGAAGCCGCCGCGATCAACGCCGAGGCCCTGCGCCCGCAGCGCGTCCTCGGTGAGATCGTACGGGAAGCCGAACGTGTCGTAGAGCTTGAACGCGACGTCTCCCGCAAGGGTATCGCCCTCGTTCATGCCCGCGGTGGCTTCGTCGAGCAGCCGCAGGCCCTTGTCGAGAGTCTGACGAAAGCGCGTTTCCTCCAGCTTCAGCGTCTCCTCGATCAGGGGCTGGGCACGGATCAGATCGGGATAGGCAGCGCCCATTTCGGCGGTGAGCGACGGCACGAGGCGCCACATCAGCGGCTCGGCGGCACCGAGCAGATGGGCGTGGCGCATCGCACGGCGCATGATCCGGCGGAGCACATAGCCCCTGCCCTCGTTCGCGGGCAGCACGCCGTCGGCAATGAGGAATCCGGATGCCCGCAAATGGTCGGCAATCACGCGGTGGCTCGCCTGGCGCTCGCCAACTGCCTCCGTCTTGGTCAGTTCGCTCGACGCTGCGATCAGAGCCTTGAACGTGTCGGTGTCATAATTGTCGTGGACGCCCTGCAACACGGCGGCGACACGCTCGAGGCCCATGCCCGTGTCGATCGACGGACGCGGGAGATCGCGGACGATCTGATTGTCTTCCTGCTCATATTGCATGAAGACGAGGTTCCAGATCTCGACGAAGCGGTCGCCATCCTCGTCGGGGCTGCCGGGAGGGCCGCCGGGAATGTGATCGCCATGATCGAAAAAGATTTCTGAGCAGGGCCCGCACGGGCCGCTATCGCCCATTGCCCAGAAATTGTCCTTGGTCGCGATGCGGATGATGCGGCTCTCGGGCAGGCCGGCGATCTTGCGCCACAGGTCGAACGCCTCGTCGTCCGTATGGTAGACGGTGGCAGTGAGACGATCGGCAGGCAGGCCCCATTCCTTGGTGATCAAGGTCCAGGCGTGGCTGATCGCCTGCTCCTTGAAATAATCACCGAACGAAAAATTGCCGAGCATTTCGAAGAAGGTGTGGTGCCGGGCGGTGTAGCCGACATTGTCGAGATCGTTGTGCTTGCCGCCGGCGCGGACGCACTTCTGAGATGAGGTCGCGGTCGAATAAGGCCGCTTCTCCAGGCCGGTGAACACGTTCTTGAACGGCACCATGCCCGCATTGACGAACATGAGCGTGGGATCGTTCTGCGGCACCAGAGGCGCCGAAGGCACGATCTGGTGCCCCTCGCGTCCGAAATAATCGAGGAAGGAGCGGCGGATGTCGTTCGTCGAGGTCATGGCGGCGATGTAAGGGAGGCTCGCCATGCGGGCAAGCGCCGCTTGCGTGCCTGCCCCTGCAGGTCGTTATTCGGCAGCCGCCTCGTAACCCGCGGTATAGACGTGCGGCCCCGTCTGTTCGTCATCGGCGGCTTCGGCGGCGTCCACCTCCTCACGCGATACGGGATAGCTCGCGTAGCGGTGAACTCGCACGATGTCGGGATCGACCGGTGCCTCTTGAACTTCCTCTCTCTCCGGCTCGACGGCCGAAGGATAAGCGATTGCCCGCACCGGCTCCGCCTGCTGCGTCGTGTCGGCGGCCCAGCTGTCGCCGTAGGTCGCGACTGCCGGCGCCGCATAGACGGCACTGGGTGCCGGCGCCGCGCTGATACCGTCGAGCAGCCCCTGCTGCTGATACTCGCCGATCTGCACGCCGGCCCAGTCCGGAGGGCGAAAGGCAACCCGATCGGCGACGAAACTCGCCGGCGCGTCACTGAAGAAGACCGGATCGATGTCGCCGACGGCGGCGTGCCCGAGCCAGATGCCGGCCCCGGCACCGATCGCGGACAGGGCGACGATCATCGGCAGAACCGTCTTTGCGGGCATCACAAACCTCCAACGCGGCAACACAAGAACCTGGATGACAGTCTCACGCGCACAACCCGCGACAGGGCGGCCTCGTTCCGAGCCGATGCGATCCAGAGGGATCGCGCTGCCCTTGCGCTGACCTGCGAATAGGAGGAGTCTCTCCGCCCCAGGCGCGAACGCGCTTCCTCGCGGATCGCGCACAGCGAACGGAGGAGAAACTCATGCCCGAAAGATCCTTTGGAACCAGGATGATCGCGCTGGTTGGACCCGGCGGCGCGGGAAAGACCAGCCTTGCCGAAGCCCTCCTGTTCGCAGGCGGCGCGATCGATCGGCAAGGATCCGTCGACGCGAAGACCAGCGTCGGCGATTCCAGCCCCGAAGCCCGCGCCCGGGGTGCCTCCACCGAACTGAACCTGATGAGCTTCGATTTTCTCGGCGATCGTTTCGCGATCGTCGACACGCCGGGATCGGTCGGCTTCGCGGCCGACGGCAGCCTCGCCATTGCCGGCGCCGATCTGGCGGTCGTGGTCATCGATGCCGATGCAGCACGCGCGCATCTCGCCGAGCCTATGCTCCGCCGGCTCGAGAGCCTCAGCGTGCCGCACATCGTGTTCGTCAACAAGATCGATCAGGCGCGTGGTCAGATCCGTGATCTGCTCGAGGCGCTGCAGCCGATGAGCAGTTCGGCGCTGGTTGCCCGCCAGATCCCGATTCGTGAAGACGAGAAGATCACCGGCTTCGTCGATCTCGCGCTCGAGCGCGCCTTTCATTATCGACTCGGCAAGGCCTCCGAGCCAATCGAGATTCCGGCCGAACTTGCCGACCGCGAAGCGCAGGAGCGCTACCATCTTCTCGAGCAGCTGGCGGACCATGACGATTTGCTGCTCGAGCAATTGCTGATGGACGAAATGCCTGACCGGGAGACGATCTTTGCGGATCTTACCCGTGAAACGCGCGAGAATCTGGTGGTGCCGGTCCTTTTCGGTTCGGCGATCAACGGCTTCGGCGTTCGCCGGCTGCTGAAAGCGCTTCGCCACGACGCGCCTGCGCCCGACGCGGCGGCGGAGCGGCTCTGTGCGACCGGCACGAGTGCGTTCGTGTTCAAAATCTCGCACGGCGGCTCGATGGGCCGGCTCGCCTTCGCCCGCCTGTTCGGCGGCAGCTTGGCCGAAGGCGCCGAGCTAAAGGATCCCAACGGCGAGCCGATCCGGGTCGGCACGTTGTTCTCGGTGCAGGGAGACAAGACGGTCAAGGTGGCGAGGGCCGCACCGGGAGATGTGGTCGCCATCGCCAAGGCGGAAACGGTGCATGCCGGCGAGTGGCTCGGGAGTGGCGGAGCGCGCCCGAAGGCGGACAGACCAAGATCCAACTATGCGCTCGCCATTACCACAACCGACCGCAAGGATGACGTGCGTCTGTCGACCGCTCTGCACAGGCTCTGCGAAGAGGATTGCTCGCTCGCATGGGAGCAGGACGAGATGCTGCACGAGACTCGGCTGCGCGGCGTCAGTGACGAGCATCTGAAGGTCACTCTCGCACGATTGAAGCGCCGATATGGCGTAGCCGTCGATTCGCGGTCGCCCAGGGTCGGCTACAAGGAATCGATCCGCAGCGAAGTCACGCAGCGGGGACGCCACAAGAAGCAATCGGGCGGCCACGGCCAGTTCGGCGACGTCGTCATCGAACTTCGCCCTCTTGCGCGCGGAGCGGGGTTCGAATTCTCTGAGCGGATCAGCGGCGGTGTCGTTCCCCGGCAATATTTCCCGGCTATCGAACAGGGCGTGCGCGACGCCATGATGAAGGGGCCGCTTGGATTCCCGGTTGTCGATGTCGCTGTCACTCTGGTGGAGGGATCCTATCACAGTGTCGACAGCTCCGAGATCGCCTTCCGCACTGCCGGAAGGATCGCAATGGCGGAGGCGCTCGCCGCGGCGGCACCACACCTGCTCGAACCTGTCCACCGCGTGACCGTCCTCTCCCCGTCCCACTCTACCTCGCGGATCACCTCCGCGATTGCGAGCCGCCGCGGCCAGATGCTGGGGATGTCGACGCGCGAGGGCTGGGCGCATTGGGACAAGGTCGAAGCGCTGCTCCCTGAGGCCGAATTGCAGGGCCTCGACGCCGAGCTCAGGTCGCTGAGCCAGGGCCTTGCGACCTACGAGGCGGAGTTCGATCATCTTGCGGACCTGAACGGCAAGCTTGCCGACGACGTGGTGCAGCACGTGCTCGTCCCAGCGTGAATTGGTACCGGGCGGGGGGCGGACGCGTTTCGGTGCGTCGTAGCCCCGCCCGGTACCTGACACATCGCACGACGAACCAAGTTGCCCGCGCCCGTTCCGATGCTCTACGGATCGGTCGAAGAGCCCCGGTGCACGATTGCCGGGCCAGATAATCTTGCCGGGGGAGCCGCGCGTGGCGAAACGCCTTACCTATTTCATCCTCGCCGGCCTGGTGCTCGGCATCGTCGTCGGCTGGTCGCTCAATGCGGGGCTCGGCGGCGGCACTGCAGAGGGCGACGCACAGCTCAAGATGCTGGCCGGCTATATCTCAATTCCGACGACAATCTTTCTCCACCTCATCAAGATGATCATCGCGCCGCTGGTCTTCTCGACCCTCGTCGTCGGCATTGCGCACATGGGCGACACGGCCGCGCTTGGGCGGGTCGGCGCAAAGGCAATCGCCTGGTTCCTCTGCGCCAGCCTCGTCTCGCTGACCCTCGGCCTGCTGCTGGTCACATTCTTCGAGCCCGGCACCGGGCTCAGCCTGCCGCTGCCGCCCGCCGATGCGTCCGCCGGCATCGATCGCTCCGCCTTCGATTTCGCGAAGTTCGTCGCCCACATCTTTCCGGAATCGATGATCGGGGCGATGGCCAGTAACGACATCCTGCAGATCGTCGTCTTCTCCTTGTTCGTCGGTGTGGCGATTACCGCCGTTGGCGAACCGGCGCGGCCGCTGGTCCGCGGCGTCGAGGCACTGGTCAAGGTGATGCTCCAGGTTACCGACTATGTGATGCGTTTCGCCCCGGTCGCGGTGTTCGCCGCGGTGACTGCGACGATCGCACAGCGGGGGCCGGCGATTCTCGGTACCTACGGCTATTTCATGAGCACCTTCTACCTCGGCCTCATGATCCTGTGGGCGCTGCTGATCGGCATCTGCTTCCTGATCGTCGGCAGCCGCACCCGCCTGCTCGTCCGCTACATCCGCGATCCGATCGTGCTCGCTTTCTCCACCGCATCGTCCGAGGCGGCCTTCCCGCGCACGCTGGAAGCGCTCGATCGGTTCGGCGTTCCACCGCGCATCGCCAGCTTCGTGCTGCCGCTCGGTTACTCGTTCAATCTCGACGGCTCGATGATGTACATGACCTTCGCGACGATCTTCATCGCGCAGGCCTACAATATCGATCTGACCTTGGGTCAGGAGATATTGATGCTCCTCACCCTGATGATCACGTCCAAGGGCGTCGCGGGCGTGCCCCGGGCCAGCCTGGTGGTGATCACCGCCACGCTGTCCCAGTTCAACATCCCGGAAGCAGGGCTGCTGCTGATCATCGCCATCGATCACTTCCTCGACATGGGTCGCTCGGCGACCAACGTGGTCGGCAATGCCGTGGCGAGCACGGTGGTGGCGCGCTGGGAAGGTCAACTCGATCCACCCGAGCCTGTCGACATCGAGCCGCCGCACGCGCCGTCGCACCGCCCGACTCCGGCGGTCGGTGAAGAGCCCTTTTGATGCTGGAAATCGGAGGCGTCACCCTGTTGCCGGCCTGGCCGGTTTTCCTGTCGTTCGCGATGGCAGGGCTCGCCCTCAACATCATCCCGGGCGCTGACATGACCTTCGTCGCCACAGCGGCGGCGCACGGCGGCGCACGTCAAGGGACGATCGCTGCACTCGGCATTGGTGCGGGAACGTTCGTCCACATCCTCGCTGCCGTCATCGGCTTGTCGGCAATTCTCGCCTCTTCGGAGACCATCTTCACCCTGCTCAAATGGGTCGGCGCCGCCTATCTCCTCTATATCGCAATCGATTTGTTGCGGGCGCCCCGCACCGAGGCCGGACGAGCGGCGCCTGCAACGCGCGGCTGGCTGCTGTTCCGCTCGGCCGCGCTGGTCAACGTGCTCAACCCCAAGGTTGCGCTCTTCTTCCTCGCCTTCCTGCCGCAATTCGTATCGCCCGAGGCCACCTCACCGGCGCTTCAGATCCTGTTCCTGGGGCTTTGGTTCGATCTTGTCGGGACGCTGGTGAACATTGTCGTCGCCGTCGCTGCGGCCCGGGCGGCGATGCGCCTCAAGACGGTTCCGCTGCTGACGCGTATTGCCCGATGGGCCGCGGCGACGATGCTCGGCGGGCTCGCCATACAGCTTGCGCTCGCGACCCGCCGCTGACGCGGCGGGATTGCGGATAGGTCGAGGCTTGTGGCACGCCACGACGAGCGCGGGGCGGCGCAATGATTGGGGGTTGAATTGGGTACTATTGTCCAGGCGGTCGATGGGAGACCGCGGCCAGCAAGCCTAGCGCCGACCAGTTTGGAACGCGTCCTCGCTGCTCTGGCGATCGTGATGCTTCTGACCGTGACGGTTGCGCTCGTGCGTGGATCCGGCGAGTGGCAGACGCTACCCGGGATCGTGTGGTTTCACATCGGCACGATGCTGCTTGCGCTTGGACTGACTCCCGTGGTCTTGCTGCGCCGCCGTGGCGATCGCTGGCACCGGCGGCTGGGCTATGTGTGGGTGATCGCACTGGTGACCACCGCAATCGCTACCTTCTGGATTCGAATGAGCAATCCGGGTCACCTCGGCCCGATCCACGTCCTCTCGGCCTTCACGATCATCCAGGTACCCCGCATCGTGCTCGCCGCCCGGCGGCACGACGTTGCGGCGCACCGCCGCGGCATCTTGCTGGTCGTCATCGGCGCTTTGCTGATCGCAGGCTTCTTCACCTTCATGCCGAGTCGCTTGCTCGGCGACTGGCTGCTGTCGTGACCTGAGACGCGCCGGGGCCGAAATCTCAGCCTCCAGGCTAGCCTCTTCTCGGCATCAACACCCGGTTCTGTTGCACGGGTTTTTCTGCCGCGCGTTCAACTGCGAATTCTGCACCAGATCGCGCTCGGCACGCCGCTGCTCCGCCCATTGCGCGCGAGTCATGCAGACCCGGCGCACGGCAAGTCTGCTTCCCAGCACTTCCTGCTTTTCGCAGACGACCTGATTGGGATCCTTGGTCGGCTTGACCGACCCGGACTCGGCAAAGGCGGGCATGGCTGCGTGAACCGTGAATCCCGCGACAAGCACCAGTTGCAACCCAGTTCTCATTGCCATCTTACGCCCCTTCCCTCTAGCATCCCTTGACGCTGCATTGTTTCTGCCGGCCATTCAACTGCGAAGCCTGGACGAGATCGCGCTCGGTCCGCCGCTGCTCGGCCCATTGGGCTCGGGTCTGGCAGACCCGGCGTACCGCCAGGCGGCTGCCGAGCACTTCCTGTTTCTCGCAGACCACCTCGTTCATGTCCTTCTTCGCCTTAGCCGCAGGCTGCCCCGGCTCCGCAATCGAAGTGGCACTTGCCAGTCCGGAGACAGTACCAATGAGGAGAAGCGTAGGATTGACGCGCATGACGAACTCTCCACCGCCGGGAAAGACTGAGGGTCAACCCAAATGGCCGGTCAAGCAAGGCCTTTCCCGATGACCCGGGTCCAAGCCCTTGGCCTGAGGCGAAATCGCGCAAGATCCGTTGAACCGCTTCTCCTGCCACGCAGACGGGCAAAGCAGGCCGGGCTCAGCCGAGCGGGCGGTCGATTGATGGTGGCGGCGTGCTGAACCAGCGCGGCCCCTCGGTCGTCATGTAGATGCAGTCTTCGAGACGAATTCCGAACTTGCCGGGCGCATACAGGCCGGGCTCGTTCGAAAAGCACATGCCGGGCTTCAACGCCGTCGTCTCGCCATGGACGAAATTGACCGGCTCGTGACCTTCAAGGCCGATGCCGTGACCGGTGCGATGAGACAGGCCCGGGAGCCGGTAACCCGGGCCGTAGCCCCAGCTCTGATATTGCGCGCGCACCGCATCATCCACGCTCCCCGCAGCCGCACCGATCCGGGCGGCGCGGAAGGCGATCTCCTGGCCCTGGCGCACCTGCGTCCACATCTTCCGCTGCTCGTCGGACGGGGTGCCGAAGACGAAGGTCCGCGAAATGTCGGATTGGTAACCGTGAACGGTGCAGCCGCAGTCCATCAGCACCACTTCGCCCTCGCGGACCTGCTGCGGCTTGCCGCTGCCGTGCGGGTAGGCACTCGCCTCGCCGAGCAGCACCAGCGCGAATTCGGGACTGCCGCCGAGCTGAACAGTCGCTGCGTTCATCATCTTTGAGATGTCGGCAGGGGTCATCCCCTTTTCGATCCCCGGCCAGGTGTGGCGGTAGGCGGCAAGCGTCACGTCCGACGCTTTCTGCATCAGCGCGATCTCGGCAGCGGATTTCACCATCCGGCAGGCGCGTACGACCGGCGCGGCATTCTCGATCCGAACTCCGCCGAGTGCCTTGCCGAGCCCGTCGACGGCGAAATAGCGCACCGTCTCCTCGACCCCGACGGCGCGGTCGGCGACCTTGCGGTCGCGCAGCGCACCGGCGACGACCTCGAACGGATTATCATGCTCGTTCCAGGTCCGAACTTCGGCGGGAATCGACAGGCTCTCGCGGACCGACGGTTCCTCGAAATAGGGGGTGACGATCACCGGCTCGCCGGAGGCAGGAAGAAGCGCAGCGGTCAGCCGCTCGCTGCGACGCCATTGGACGCCTGTGAAATAGTCGAGCGATGCGCCCGGCTCGATCAGGATTGCACCGAGCCCGCGCTCGCGCATAAGGGCCTGCGCTTTCGCAACCCGCTGCAGGCGCTCGGCGGACGTGATTGGAACCGCGTCACCGGTCATCTTCGCAAGCGGTGCGCCGCTGGGAGCAGCGCGCACCGGAAGCGCTGCGAGCCCGGCCGCAGCTAGCGCAGACCCGGCAAAGGCGCGGCGGCTGACATCAGGCATATGCATAAGGACCACCCTTGTTGAGCGCAGCGCCGTAGGCCGGGCGGGCATGGATGCGCTCCAGCCAGTCGATCAGATTGGGTCGGCTGCTGTTGAGCCCGGCACGCGTTCGCGCGGCCTCGAGCGGGAAGCTCATCATCACATCGGCGGCGGTAAATCGCTCGCCGGCGAACCAATCACGTTTCGACAGCTCGGCCTCCAGCCAATCGAGATGGCCCTGGAGAAGTTTCTGGATGAAGGGTCGCGCCGGCCGGCCGAGAAGACCCAGCCTGTTCACCACCAGCATCGCAAATAACGGCGGCATCATCGAACCTTCGGCATAATGCAGAAAGTGCCGATAGCGCAGCACGTCCTCTCGACGCGTCGGCGGCCCGAGCCGTCCGCCTGCCTTCTGGACCAGATATTCGACGATGGCGCCGGTTTCCGCCACCACCAATCCATCGTCATCGATCACCGGAGCCTTGCCGAGCGGGTGAACATCCTTGAGCTCGGCCGGGGCGAGCATCGTCTTCGGATCGCGCTCGTAGCGGCGCACCCGATAATCCAGCCCGAGTTCCTCGATCAGCCACAGGATGCGCTGCGAACGCGAGTTCTGAAGATGGTGCACTGTGATCATCGGCGGCCCTCCAATTCGGTGGCGCTAGGGCCTCCAATCCCCGCCCGCAAGCGGCATGGGGCTTCGTCTGGCAAGCGCAGCAAGCTCCTTGACGAGCTTCGCTGCGAGCGTAGCGGTGACGCCGTTCACGTCTCGTCGCGGATTGAGCTCGACGATGTCGGCCCCGGCGATCGGCCGATCGACCCGGTTCAGAACCGACAAGACGTCACGAACGCTGAGACCGCCGGGTTCGTGATGGGACACTCCGGGCGCGAAGGCGGGATCGAAGCCGTCCAGATCGATGCTGATCCAGAGCGGGCCGGCGGGGATCGGCACCGTCGCCGCATGGAAGTGCCGCATCTCCACGACCTCGACGCCGAAGCGCGCGGCTTGGTCCCGGCAATGGCGATTAAGGGTCCGGATTCCGACCTGCACCAGCTGCCTTGCGAAGCCTCGCTCCATGATCCGGGCGAAGGGTGATGCGTGCGAGAACGGATTACCGGCGAAATCGTCGTAGAGATCGGGATGAGCATCGAAATGAAGGATGTCGATAGCCCCCTTCTCCGATGCGATTCCTTCGACGGCGGGGAAGCTCACCGAATGATCTCCGCCCAGAACGATCGGCACACGCCCTTCGCGAACTGCCAGGGCAACCGCGTCCCGGATCATGTCGTGATCGCCATCGGCCTCCCGCAGCGGCAGGTCACCCGCATCCTCCAGCAGCACATCGAGGCCGATCTCGGTGCCGTCCTCCGCGGCCTGGTTGGCATGATCGGACGCCAAAGCGGTTCTGATCGTCGGGGGACCTTCCGCCGGCCCGCGCAGGAAGGAAGAGTGTCGATCGGTCGGGGCGCCGATCAGGCGCAAGGTTACTGGGTCGTTCATTCCGTCTTCTCATCCTCCTGCCGCGTGGAGGATAGAGGATCCGGCGACGATGCCCAGCCCCGCCGAATGGCGAGGCTAACGCACATCTCGTCGCATCGATCCTCGTCGTTCCGCCGCGCGCCACCACATCCGGTGAAGAACGGCCGCTCCGCGTGAGGGGTCGCGCATGTGACGAAAGGACGATCAGGTGACGAGCCCTGAACCCGACACCGCCTTCCTGCTGAGGCGGGCCGAGGAGGAAGCGATCCTCGCCATCCGCACCGACCAGAGCCCGGCCGCCCCAGCGCATTACGAACTTGCCTTGCTCTATTCCGCGCGAGCGTTGGATGCGCTTGCCGAAGTCCCGATAGGCGAGCGGCCGGAGATTGCCCCACCCCCTCACGCGGCCTGACACCCCGAACCCGTTCTTTGACCGAATCACGCCTGTCGGCAGCCATTGCCGACCTCGCTGCGGCAATGTAGTGTCTTATGACATAACAATGTCGCGACGCCGATCGCGACTTCCAGGGAGTGGCGATGCGGTCGGATACCGACAGGCCCCGCGTGAACTCCGCCGCCGTTCGACCGGCGGCGTCCATCCGGCCGTACGCTCGCGACAGACCTCTTACCGAGCATCACGCTTCGCCCCGCTCCAAAGATGCCGAAGATTACCCACTGACTCGTGTCGACCCGGCGTCGGCGCATCCGGCACGTCCGCCAAGGACGGCCCATCCAGGGAGAATAGCATGAAGGGGAGCTTGAAGCTTGCGCTGCTGGCGTCGATCGCCTGCCCGGCCGGAGCGTGGGCACAGGAGGCACCGGCAGGTCCGCCTGCAGACGCTGCAACGCAGACCGTTGCTACCCCGGTCGGCGATGATTCCGAGATCATCGTCACCGCCCGCCGACGGGCCGAGAATCTTCAGGACGTCCCCATTTCGGTAACCGCCTTCAGCGGCGAAGCCCTGACCGAGCGCAACGTGGATTCGATCGATCAGATCGCCCGCTTCACCCCCAACATCCGCTTCGACACCGCAGCGCAATTGTCGGGAGCGAGCTTCAATCCAACAGTGTTCATCCGCGGCGTCGGATCGAACGACTTCGCGATCTTCACGGATCCCGGCGTCGGCTTCTACATCGACGGAGTCTATTACGCTCGCTCGATCGGCGCCGTGACGGATGCCGTCGACCTGGAGAGCGTCCAGGTTCTGCGCGGCCCCCAGGGCACCCTGTTCGGCCGAAACACGATCGGCGGCGCCGTGATCATCGAGACCGCCAAGCCCCTGCTCGATTCGATCTCCGGCAAGATCGAGGCGATCACCGGCAGCTACGATCGGATCGATCTGCGCGGCGCTATCAACCTGCCTTTGATCCAGGACCGGCTCGCGCTTCGCCTCACGGCCGCGACGCTCAACCGCGAAGGTTATGTGAAGAGATTGTCCGACGGCGAGGACATGGGCAACCGCAACAGCGACATGGTGCGTGCGCAGCTTCGCTGGCAGCCGGTAGCGACCCTGACGATCGATCTTGCCGGCGACTATACGCGATCGCGCGAACATTCGGCGCCCAACGATATCGTCGCCATTGGCCTGCAGCCCGATCTTCCCGCGCGCTACAATCTGGCCGGCGCGCCGTGGCTGGCGCGGTTCAACCAACTGGTCGCGCCGACCCTGCCGATCGTCAATCCGGCGGGTCGCAAGGCACTCGACGGCTCCTGGATCACTGCCGATCCGTACGAAACCTTCGCCGGCGGTCCCAACGTCAACGATCTCGATCTGTGGGGTGTGCAGGCGACGGTCGCGTACGATGCAGCCAAGCAGCTGCAGCTCAAGAGCATCACCGCCTATCGCGACATGCACGCGACCTTCGCGCGCGACGGCGACAACACGCCCTATACGTTTCGCGAGACGTTCAACGACGACAAGGTGTGGCAATTCAGCCAGGAACTGCAGGCCAACGGCAACATCGGTGCAGGCCTGCGCTTCGTCACCGGCCTTTACTATCTGAAGGAGAAAGGCAGGGATTTCGGCCGTGCCGATCTTGCCCTCGGGATATGGCCGCCTCTCGCCGTCACGCCGCCCCTGTCTCCTGCCGTGTTTCTCTACAACTGGATCGATAATGAGAGCTATGCCGCCTATGGCGAAATCGACATCGATCTCGCGCGTCGGCTGACACTGACCCTTGGCGGCCGCTACAATCACGACAGCAAGAAGATCCGCATCGTCAACGTCCGGCAGCGCGACGCGATCAGCCTGATCGGCGGCGACCTGCTCGCACCGCTCAACACGCCCGGCCTGGTCCGCTTCATCGATTCAGACGCCCAGGATATTCCTGACAGCGAGAGCTGGAGCAGCTTCACGCCCCGCGTCATCGTCAAAGCGGACGTTACCGACGACATCAACGTCTACGCCTCCTATTCCCGCGGGTTCAAATCCGGCGGCTTCAACCTGCGTCCGCTCACCGGCCCGGAGGAGGTCAGCGCCTACGATCCGGAGACGCTCACGACCTGGGAATTGGGCGCCAAGACGCGCTGGCTGGATCGCCGGCTGACCCTCAACGCAGCGCTCTGGAAGAGCCGCTACAAGGACATCCAGCTGTCGGTGAACCAGACACCGCTCAACTTCGTCGCCAACGCGACCGGGAAACTCTGGGGGTTTGAGCTCGAAGCCGTCGCGCGGCCCACGTCCTGGCTCGATCTCAACGCGTCCGTCGGACATGTCGACTCACATTATACGGAGATCAGCAATCCGCGCGCGCCCAATCAGGCACTCCCGCTCACGCTCGACGACTCATTCGTCAAGGCGCCACGCTGGACGCTCGCGGCCGGGGCGCAGATCAGCGTTCCCCTCGGCCGCAGCGGCAGTCTCCGGCTGCGCGGCGACGTCACCGATTATAGTCGGATCTACAACGACCTCAGCAACCATCCCTATCTCACGGAGAACGGCTACACCCTGGTCAATCTGCGTCTGACCTGGGCTGACGCCGGCGACAGATATTCCGTTGCCCTGTTCGCCACCAACCTCACCGACGCCCTGTTCATCCAGTCCGGCAATTTCAGCAATGGCTTCGGCCTTGCCGAGGTAAGTTACGGCAGGCCGCGCGAGTGGGGCCTGTCGGGGAGTGTCCGCTTCTAACGTGCCTCGGGGCCCTGCCAGCCGCTAGTTTGAACTGACCGGCGATCAGATCTCGGTGACATCCACAGCTTCAAGACCGTCGACCGACGCCGCGCCGAAGAAGTCGATACCCGATCCGGCAGGATCTCGGCAGGGTCAAGTGGCTCGAGCACACCAGAAGCCACCCCTATGCGCGTGCGGCGGCGAAAGCTCCGCCGCCGTACTTTCGAGGTTCCATCTCAGCGATCGGCCAGATAGGCTTCCAGATCGTCGGCGCCGCCGACGCGTTCGCCGCCGATGAACACCACCGGCGTGGTCGCAACGCCCTGCTCCTCCTTGAAGGCGTCGACCTCGTCGCGCGAGCTCAGCACGCGATCATCCACCTCGAAGCCGTTCTGCTCGAGCATCTGCTTGGCGCGGACACCGAACGGGCACGTATGGTCCGGAAGCACCATCCGGTAGAGCGTCGCGTTTTGTTCTTCGGCCATTTCATGTCTCCTTTTGCCGTGGCATCATGGCACAGCGTAACTGGACGTGGAGGGTTCCGGACAGTTCGGCATTTCAGGTCCGTTCCCGGCTCAAGCATGGACCTCGCCCTGATTGTCGACCTCGATCAGCCGAGCACGGGGAAGATCCAGGTGCTGGAGGCGCCGCTGCAGGAGGTAGTCAGTTCGATGCGGTGACCGGCTCAGGACAATGTGGCGACGGGCGGTCGTGCCGGCCAGTCGGTTGGTTGAATCGGATCCAGATTCTGCAGATCGGCCTGGCTCAGATCCGCACTGATGCCGGACGGCCTTGCGGAGACCTTCGTCCAGGGAACGGCGCGGAGACTCTCTCCCACTCCTCCCACGCCCCCGCTGCTGACGACCAGATAGCTTATCCGCCCGTCCTCGCAGCTTGCCATCGCATCGACGCTGGTGCCGATCGTCTCTCCGGAGGCGCCCGACACGGATGCTGCGGTCAACATCGAGATCGGGAACAAGGTCGGACCGTCGCGCCGCTCGCTCTTCTCTGCCGCCGCCTGCGCGCCGTCGTCGAAGCGGGCGCGGCGGCCGAGCCAGCGCCACACGCCGACCAGGTTGACCACGGTGAGGAACACGTTCTGCCAGAGGAGATTGGGCTGGTTGGTGGCCATCGCATAAGCGGTCCAACACACCGAGCCGACGGTGAAGATGACGAATCCCCAACCGGTCACCCGGGCGCCGAGATTGGCCGCGGTGACGCAGGCCGCGAGCATCGTCGCGATCGGCGCGGCCCAGCCGGCTATGTCTTCCATGTTCGGGATGCTCCGCCGTTCGTTGGAGCAGTGGCAACAGTGACTGGCGCGAACAGTTCCGTCGGCGTCAGCTGGTGAGCGATGCTGCGCACCCGGCAAGCGCAGGCGAGCGGGTCACGAACAATGCACCGGCACGGTATAGCCGGGCCTCTACGCCAGGTCTTTCCACCGCGACCGCCATCATGCGGCCGTCCGGCTGGGCCCACAATATTCGCGTACCGGACTGCTGGGCGGCATTTAGGGCCGTGGCGGCTGTGGTGCCGGGCGCGAACAGCACCAGGGCGCTTTTGGAGTTGGGCTGCGGCAGCGCGGCGATCGGTGCGGCGACGATAGCCAGGAGCGCGAGCGTTGCCGCCGCCCCTGCCCCGCCAGTCCCGCGGCCATTCCCGCCGTCTGGCTCGGCCCTGCGACGCAACAGCCACGCCACCACGAGCGGGACCAATCCGAACGCTGCCAGCCAGCCGACGTCGTAAAGCATCGGATCGGGCACATCGACGCGAATACGGTGGATACCGAGGATCCAGTGGAAGAAGCCGACATCGACGAGGTTCCAGATCCCGAACCCGAGAAGGCCGCCGCCCGCCACCAGCCGCCAGTCGACGGCGCTCGCGAAGGCATGCCGCCGACGCCACAGCATCCACAACCCCACGGCGGTGACGATATACATCAGCACGTGGAACAGGCCGTCGGCGAGGATCTGCGTGCCGAGATCGCGAAACGCCTCTCCCGGCACCAGACTGAGCAGATGATGCCATTGCAGCACCTGGTGCAGCAGAATGCCGTCGAAAAAGCCGCCGAGCCCCACTCCGATCACGGCAGTAGCGACCATAAGCGAGCGGCGATGCTGTACGTCCACGTGGCGCTTCCCCAAAGCCTTCGATGGACAGCGAAACACGTCGGCGCAGAGGCGGTTGCGGGAAGACGTGCTGGGCTAATCTGGGTCAATGAGAATCCATGTCGACTGCGGCTCGGCAGTTGCATTCCGGAGCCCTCATTGTTTGCTCCGGGGCGCGAGTAAGAGCTTCACGAAGAGCGCCAAGACGGTGTTCGATGAACTTCGCGCGCGGCCGGTTCGTTTGGGAAGAACCGGGTCCAATCATCAGGCAGGCAGGAGCAATCATGGACGACAGCAAGATCGACGAGGCCGGCAGCGAGAGCGCCCGCGGCGGGCCACTCGCCTCGACGGAGACCCACACCGAAAGCGGCGCGCCGACCGACAAGGCGCATCTCGAAGCAGGAGACGGGACCTTGACCGGATCGATTCCGGCGGGCCTCAGCGTCGAGGAACTGCAGGCGATCGCCGACGACGACCAAAGCGTCGAAAGCGGCACCGGCTAAGCGGCGCACATCCACGATCTCGATCCGGAGCATCATCGCCACTTGCGATCAGGAGGAGGACCCGGCGCTTTGCGCCGTCACCTTGATCTGGATCAATTCTCCTCATCTTCAGGCCTCAAATGGTGTAAGCTTGCAGGATGGAGGCCATGATGACCAATCCGCTCGCCCTGAAGCTCGAGCAGTTCACGCGGTTCGACGGTGCCGAGCGGGCGCGGCTCGATTTCCTGGCAGCGCAGCCGAGCAAGACTTACGCGCGTGGCGCGACGATCATCGCAGAGGGTGAGAAGGTCGCCAGCATCCACCTCGTTCTCGAAGGCCTCGCCGCCCGCGCGAAGACGCTGCCCGATGGCGGCCGGCAGATCATGGCGTTCCTTGTTCCCGGCGACCTGTGCGATGTCGAAGTGTTCGTGCTGGAGGCAATGGACCACGATATCGTCGCAATTGCCGACACGACCTGCGCCCTCATTCCCGCCGCGATGATCGAGGATATGCTGACTGAGAGCTCGAAGCTCACCAAGGCGCTGTGGTGGAGCACGATGACGGACTCCGCCGTTCTGCGCGAGCGGATCATCGATCATGGAAGCCGCAACGCGCGCGAGCGGATCGCGCACATTCTGTGCGAGCTGCTGATCCGCTACCGGATTGTCGGCGTCACCAGCGACGCCTCTTTCCCCTTCCCGCTTACCCAGAAAGAGCTCGTCCAGGCGACCGGCCTCACATCGGTCCATGTCAACCGTGTGCTGCAGCAACTCCGGGCAGAGGGCCTGATCGTCCTCAAGAACAGGGTCGTGACGGTGCTCGATACGCACAGGCTCAAGGCCGCCGGGCAATATGAGGCACGCTATCTCCATCTCACCCGGACCGAGCGACGCGACCCGGGCGTGTCGGATCGTGCGGGCGACCTCGTCCCTGCCACGCATCATCGCCTGCTCCAGGACGCCACGCATACGTTGAAGTCGATCCTCGGACGCAATTAGCGGCACGGCTGACAAAGGCCGATCCTCGAAGCTTGCACGGCACTGGCAGGACGTGCGAGAGCAGTGCTTGTGAACGTTCCCAACAAGAGGATGCGATGAGGATGAACTGGAGGATCGGCGCTGCCGTACTGGCTCTATTCGCGAGCAGCGGGGCGGCTGCACAGGTCTCCGCTCGAGATCGGGCGCCCCCCGCAGCGGCGGGCACCCTGGTCTTCGCAGACGAATTCAACGCGGGCGCGCTCGATCGAAGCAAGTGGAACGTCGAGGGCCCCGCATTCTGGGTGAACAACGAACAGCAGGCGTACGTCGATTCCCCGGACACGATCCGCTTCCTCCCTGCAGGTGCGGTGCCCGGCGCGGAGGACGGCGTGCTGGTGTTGCAGCCGCGCTTCCGCGTCGGCTTCAAAGCTTCGGCAAAGCGCAGTGCCGATTTCGTGTCCGGGCGCATCGACACCCGTGGTAAGTTCGAGTTCGCCCATGGCCGTGCCGCTGCACGTATCCGGATGCCCGACGCGGCGGGCGTGTGGCCGGCATTCTGGCTGCTCGGCAACGGCAAATGGCCGGATACGGGCGAAATCGACATCATGGAATATGTCGGCGAAAAGGATTGGATCGGTGTCGCGCTGCACGGTCCCGGCTATTCCGGCGAGACCCTGCTGGTGAACAAATATGTCTTCGACCCCGGTGTCGACGTCACCACATGGCACGTCTATTCCGTCGATTGGTCGGATCGGGAGATCCTGTTCAAGGTCGATGATCGACTTGTCTATAGGGTCACGCGGCCGATGGTGGAGCATTATGGCGCATGGGCTTTCGACAATCCAAAATATCTGATCCTCAACTTCGCATTGGGCGGCGCCTATCCATTCAAGACCAACGGGATCAAGGCGCCCTATGAGGGTCTGCCCGCCGAAACGGTGGACAGGATCAAGGCAGACGACATTGCCATGGAAGTTGATTGGGTGCGGGTCTATCGCAAGGACTAGCGACGCACGACCGGGGCATTGCCTGTCGCCCCGCGCGCGCCACGGATTACACCTTTCCCTGATGCTCTCTGCTCTTCCGGACCCAAGCGCGGATAATCACGGCCGATTGTAGTTCGTGTGAAGGACGGCCGCTCCGTTCAGTGGCCGCGGCCGATCGGGGCGGAGCCTCCGCAGCTTTCGTCGAGCCTGCGCAATTCGTCCATGTGCAGCGCGGCAAGTCGGCGGTGGGCCTGGGCGACCTGCTGGTGATGGGCCTGTTCGGCGCGATCCAGTTCCGAGCAGGCGCGCTGCATGTGGTAGTAGCGATCATGTTCCTGCAGCATCTTCTCTCTCTCCTTTACGCAGAGAATAGTGCCGATGGAGCCGCCGCCGCATTGACCTGGGTTATCGGCCACGGCTTTTCCCGTTGCCGGCTGGCGATCGAGCTGCATAGAGGATGGCAACAGGGGGGAGAAAACGCCGTTCGTACGGATCAAGTTGAAAGCGGCGGCGTTGCGCGCACGTGCCACGTTACTATTTTCACATACGCAACGGCAGCGGCTTCATCCGTGACGAGGAAGGGCGCGAGTTGCCAGACGAAGCTGTCGCACGCGACGAGGCGCTGAAAGGCATCCGCTCGATCATCAGCAGCGAAGCCTCCGGAGGGCTTCTCGATCTGACCGGTGAACTCGACATCGCCGATGCTCAGGATGAGGTCATCGAGACTCTCCGGTTCGATGAGGCATTCCAGCTGCGGTTGCCCGGGAGCCGCACCTCTTGATCGAACGCCACCTGCTGAAACTTCGGGCGCGCGATGAGATCAGCGACGAGGAGGAGCGTGCGATCCGGGCAGTCGTGGCGCGAGCTGAAGAGGTTCCCGCCGACAAGGTCTACATCCGCCACGACGTCCTGCTGGACACCTGCACGTTGCTGCTCGATGGCATCATGTGCCGCTACAAGGATCTCCGTAACGGGGAACGGCAGATCACCGAACTTCACGTCGCCGGAGATTTCGTCGACTTGCACAGCTTCACGCTGAAGCGGCTGGACCATGACATCATGGCGCTGACCCCCTGTGTCGTGGCCATCGTGCCGCATGAGCGTATCCTCGAGCTCACTGAGCGATTTCCGCACCTCGCACGCGTCTACTGGTTCGGCACCAATCTGGATGCTGCGATCCACCGCGAGTGGGAGCTATCGCTCGGGCGGCGAACGGCCGCCGCGCGCATCGCCCACCTGTTATGCGAACTTTTCGTCCGCTTGGGCCTGGTCGGCCTCGCGACCAATAAGGGTTACGATCTCCCGCTTACCCAGACCGACCTGGCCGAATGCCTCGGCCTGACACCGGTCCACGTCAATCGGATGCTGAAGGAGTTGCGTGAACAGGGGCTCGTCGAGTTCGCAAGTGGGCATGTCGACATTCGAAATTGGGAGGGGCTGCAGCGTATCGCAGAATTCAGCCCCAGCTACCTGTATCTGGAGCGCCGTTCGCGCTGATGCAGTTGACTTCGGACAGGGATTCGACTGGGCCTTCGAACGGCGATCGAGGTGATGCGCGCGAGGCTACCGAAAAGCCCCGAGCGCGCGACGTGGGGTCATGTTGTACCGGTCGCCTTGCCGCTGACGATCTTACGGCACCGAAACGGACACGAGTGCCGACCCGTGGCAAGGGCGCATTCGTGCCGGGCGGTCATTCACGCCCTCGCCAGTGAGCGGCCCGGATTGGCCATGCCATCTCCGTCACCATCCTCGTCGATTCGAACGCTGCTCGATCAGGTTCCGAGCGAGATCAGGCGATCTCCGGCAGACGATCGAGCAGCTTGTCGAGCGTGATCGGATAGTTGCGCACTCTTATGCCGGTGGCATTGTGGACGGCGTTCGCGATCGCGCCGCCGACGCCGCAAAGGCCGAGCTCGCCCACGCCCTTGGCCTTCATCGGAGACGACATCGGATCGACCTCGTCCAGGAAGATCACCTCCTGGTACGGAATGTCGGCGTGGACCGGCACTTCATAAGTAGCGAGATCGTGATTGACGAAGAAGCCGAACCGCTTGTCGACCGCGAGTTCCTCCATCAGGGCCGCGCCTACTCCCATCGTCATCGCCCCGATAACCTGGCTGCGTGCAGCCTTGGGGTTGAGGATTCGGCCCGCTGCACAGACCGCAAGCATGCGCCGGACCCGGATTTCTCCGGTAAACGCATCCACCGCGGCTTCGACGAAATGGGCGGCGAAGGTGGACTGCTGTTGGGTCTTGTCGAGATCGCCATATTCGATCGTGTCCTCGGCGACGAGTTCACCACCGCGTGCCGCATCGGCCAGCGCAACGCTACGGCCGCCGGCGCGTACCTGGCCGTCGGTGAAATCGACATCGCCGGTGAGGCCGAGACGCTGCGCCACCTGCTCGCGGAGCTTGACGCAGGCCGCGTAAACGCCCGCCGTCGAGTTGTTCGCGCCCCACTGGCCGCCCGAGCCTGCTGAGACCGGGAAATCGGAGTCGCCGAGTTTGACGACCACGCGCTCGATCGGGAGCCCCATCATCTCGGCCGCGGTTTGGGCAAGGATGGTGTAGGTGCCGGTGCCGATATCGGTCATGTCGGTCTCGACGGTCACGATGCCGCGGCCGTCGAGCCGCACCCGGGCCGCGGATTTCATCAACAGATTGTTGCGGAAGCCTGCGGCGACTCCCATGCCGACCAGCCAGCGCCCGTCTCGGATCTGCGCGGGCTTGGGATTGCGCCGGCTCCAACCGAAGCGCGTCGCTCCCTGGCGCAGGCATTCGACCAACTGACGCTGGGAAAAGCGGCGCTTCGGATCCTCGGGGTCAAACTGCGTGTCGTTCCGGATACGGAATTCGACGGGATCGATGCCGAGTTGCTCGGCCGCCTCGTCCATCGCCACTTCGAGTGCCATCATGCCGGGCGCCTCGCCCGGCGCCCGCATCGCATTGCCCTCGGGCAGGTCCATCTCCGCCAACCGCATCGCAATCAGCCGGTTCTCGCCGGCATAGAGCAATTTGGTCTGCGAGACCGCAGTCTCCGGCTTGCCGTCCGGAAGATTGCCGGACGTGCTTTCGTGGGCGATTGCGGTGATCTTGCCGTCGCGGTTCGCACCGATCCGGATGCGCTGGATCGTCGCCGGGCGATGCGTGGTGTTGTTGGCAATGATCGGCCGGCTGAGCGCCAGTTTCACCGGGCGCTTGGCCGCCTTGGCACCGATCGCCGCCAGTACGGCATCGGAGCGAACGAACAGTTTTCCGCCGAAGCCCCCGCCGATGAAGGGGGAATCCAGCCTCACATTCTTCGGAGAGATGCCGAGATTGATCGCAACGTCGCCCTTGCTCCACGCAATCATCTGGTTGGACGTCCACAAGGTGAGCTTTTCGCCCTCCCACGCCGCGATGGTCGCATGTGGCTCCATCATCGCATGGGTCTCGTCCGGCGTGGTATAGACCGAATCGACCTTCACCGGCGCAGCCTCGAAGGCGCCCTCGAAATTACCGACGCGCTCGATCGGCGGGGCGCTGCTGCCCTCGCCGCTGCTGCCGCCGAAAAGAGGCGCCGTCTTCGCTTCGGTCGCAAGGTCGAAGCGGCCGCGTTCACGGGCATAATCGACCCGGATCAGGGCAGTCGCCGCCCGCGCCTGCTCGAAAGTCTCGGCGACGACGATCGCGATCGCCTGGTGATAATGCTGGATGGCCGCTCCGCCGAAAAGATAGGCGATGTTCTGCTGACCGCGCTTCAGCCGCGGCATGTCGAGCGTGGTGACGATGGCGAGCACGCCCGGCGCCGCCTTGGCCTCCGCCAGGTCGAAGCGATTGATCCGGCCCTTGGCGATCGCGGAGCCGAGCACATAGCCATAAGCCTGGTTCGGCACGACGTCGTGCCGCTCATAGGCGTATGGGGCGGTGCCGGTCGTCTTGAGCTTGCCGTCGATGCGGTCGGTCGGCTTGCCGACCACCTTCATCCGGTCGATCGGGTTGGCCCCGGCTGGCGTGTCGAACTTCATGGCTCACGCCCTCGCTTCGCTGAGCACTGCGCCGAGCGTGCGCTCGACCAGCGGGATCTTGAATCCATTGTCTTCGGTCGGCCGGGCTCCGGCGAGCAGCCGCGCCGCCACCGCCTTGGCGCCGCGCGGCAGCTCGGCCTCGGCGGTTTCCACCCGCCACGGCTTGTGGGCAATGCCGCCGACCGCCACCCGGCCGCTGCCGTCGCGCTGGATGACCGCCGCGATCGACACCAGGGCGAAGGCATAAGAGGCGCGGTCGCGAACCTTCCGGTAATATTGCTTGCCGCCGATCGGCTTGGGCAAGGTCACGGCGGTGATCAGTTCGCCAGCTTGTAGGTTGGTGTCGATATGCGGCGTGTTCCCGGGCAGGCGGTGAAAGTCGGCGATCGGGATGCGGCGACTGCTGCCGTTCGGCTTCACCGTCTCGACCGTGGCGTCCAGGGCACGCATCGCCACCGCCATATCGCTCGGATGAGTGGCGATGCAGGCATCGCTGACCCCCACCACCGCGAGCTGGCGGGTATAACCGCCGATCGCCGCGCAACCGGATCCCGGCTGGCGTTTGTTGCAGGGCTGGTTGGTGTCGTAGAAATAAGGACAGCGGGTGCGCTGAAGCAAATTGCCGGCGGTCGTCGCCTTGTTGCGGAGCTGACCCGAAGCACCGGCGAGCAGAGCCCGCGAGAGCATCGCGTAATCCTCCCGCACCTTCTTGTGGGCGGCAAGATCGGTGTTGCGGACCAGCGCACCGATGCGCAGGCCGCCCTCGTCGGTCTTCTCGATCCGATCGAGGCCGATCGCATTGACGTCGATCAGGTGCGCCGGAGCCTCGATCTGCAGCTTCATCAAATCGAGCAGATTGGTACCGCCGGCAATGAACTTCGCGCCGGGCATCTGAGCCGCCGCGGCGGCGGCTTCGGCCGGCGAGGAGACACGCTGATAGGTAAAGGGTCTCATGCCTTGCTCCCCGCGACTTCGCTGATCGCCTCGGCGATGTTGGAATAAGCGCCGCAGCGGCAGAGATTCCCGCTCATCCGTTCGCGGACCTCCATGTCGGTCACGCGCGGCCTGGCCGTGATGTCGTCGGCGACGTGGCTCGGTATGCCTGCCTTGATCTCATCGAGCACGGCAACGGCCGAGCAGATCTGACCCGGCGTGCAATAGCCGCATTGATAGCCATCATGCTTGATGAAGGCGGCCTGCATCGGGTGGAGCTTGTCGGGCGTGCCGAGCCCTTCGACCGTGGTGATCTTGTCGCCTTCGTGCATCACGGCCAAGCTCAGGCAGGAATTGATGCGACGGCCGTCGACGATCACCGTGCAGGCGCCGCATTGCCCCTGATCACACCCCTTCTTGGTGCCATTGAGCTTGAGATGTTCGCGCAAGGCGTCGAGCAAGGTGGTGCGGGTATCGAGCTCGAGGCTCCGGGTTGCACCGTTCACCTCGAACGAAACTTTCGCCACTGCCGGCTGGGCAACCCGCGGAGTGACCTGTGCATGCGCCGCGGGGACCGCGGTGACGGCAACCGACGCGGCGCCGCCCACCAGCACCGCGCGCCGCGACAGTTCAAGTTCGCTGGGAGGCTCCATCGCGTCTCACTCCGAATTGGGGGCTTGCCGCAGCTCCGCTCAGCGGGACGACAAGATTTTCTGAACATCACTCGAACGATCCGCGCAGTCGCCGGATCCTGCACAGAATTAGCCGATTGATCGGTTGCCGAATAGATGTTCCAAATACCATGCAACGATGATTTCAGCTCATCAGTGCCTAGCCTATGCCAGGGATCTAAGGTCGGCTTCCGTATCGACATCGGTGATGCTTCCGCGCTCGTCCGTGGCGATCTCGACGGCTCCGGATGCGGCCCGCAGCACGTTTCGAGCACCCTGATCGCCGCGAAGACTTCGAAGCGCGGGGAAGAGCTTGGCCGAAATCGCAACGGGATGGGCGGGCTGGCCGTCGCAGACGGGCATCGCTGCGGGCGCGCCATCGAGGACCAGGCGCAGCATGCGATCGGCCAGGGCACTGGATACATCCGGCATGTCGCCGAGGAACAGCAGCAGTGCACGCGCGTGATCCGGCAGCGTCTGCACACCGCACCGAAGCGACCGCGACAGCCCCTCCTCCCAATCCGGACACACGATGACGCGCAGGCGCACGTCACTCGGAAGCGCGCCTGCGACCGCCTCCGCATCCGCGCCGAGCACCACTGTCACGAGCTCCACGCGCGTCTGCAATGCCTTTTCGACGGACCAAGAGACGAGCGGCCGCCCGTTCAGCATGGCGGTAAGCTTGCCGCCACCGAACCGCCTCGCTGCCCCTGCGGCGAGAACGACGGCGTAGGTTCCCGGATCAAGCGTGGGCTGCAGCACGGTCCGGAATCTTCCCGGCCGAGGTCTGCCCGGCATTTGCGCTCGCGACGATTTCGGCCGTCACCGAAAGCGCAACCTCCCGGGGCGAACGCGCGCGGATCGGCAGTCCGATCGGCGCCCTCAGCCGTGCGATCTCGGCCTCGGTCAAGCCCGCGTCCCGCAACCGGGCGCAACGCTCCGGCAGGCGCCGGCGAGAGCCGAGAACCCCAACGTAACCGGCGGCCGACCGGAGCGCCAGGATCAGCGCTTCTTCGTCCAATTCGAGATCATGGGTAGCGACGGCAATCGCCGTCCACGGATCCGGCTCTAGCGCGCCGAGCGCTTCAGCCAGTGGCCGCCGGTCGCAGCGCGCGGCCACCGGCGGTACCGCGGCCGGGCCGAACGGCGTCAACAGCAGGCTCTCCCACCGAATCTGCCCGCCAAGATCGGCGATCGCGAGCGCGAACGGATCAGAACCGATGACAGCAAGCCGCTGATATGGAACATAAATACGAGTGACAGGTAGCGTTACGAATGCGGCACCCGGCTCGCCGTCGCAGCGCCGTGTCGTACCGTCGCTCTGCCAGCGTGCGGACGTCCGTGTCTCGGTCAGCGCCCGCAGCCGGCGAATAGCGGGATCGTCGGGAGCGATCCGCTCGATCAATAGCTCCAGCCGTCCACCGCAGGGCAGGCGCATATCGATGAATGGGCTGCCGCGCCCATAGACAAGGCGCTGCGGAATGCCGTCGGCAAGCACCTCGCGGCCGTGCAGCGCGACATCCGCCTCGATGCACCCGCCGGACAGAAACCCCCACTCCTGATCGCGGGTGATGACCATCTGCGATCCGACTGGCCGCGGCCCGCCGTCCGCTTCGACGATCGTCGCCAGCGCGAACGCCTGCCCGGCTTCGGCGGCCGCGAACATGCGTGGCCGCATGTCGTCTTCGAGACCGGTCGTCGGCCATTCAGCCATGGTGAAGCGCCTCGGTGAGCGCGGCGAGGTGCGGGGCCGCGAACGCGTCGATCTCGGCTTCGAGCGCCTCGTACCGCGCAAGGAGCGTCTTCCCGCGCCCGGTCAGCCGCGCTCCGCCGCCACTGTCGCCGCCACTGCGGGTTTCGATCAGCGGCCCGGCGCTGAGCTCATTCAGTTCGGCGACCAGCTTGACGCTCCGCGCGTGCGACATCCCCATGCTCCTCGCGGCGGCGGAGACGGAACCCGTCTCGGCGATGCGGCGCATCAAATCCACCTTCCCCGGACCGAGCGCACCCTCGCCGATCAGGATCCGGAACCAGAGCGTGGCGCCCGGATCGATCGATGGTTGCCGTGCAGGGTTGGCCATGAAGATTTCCCATGCGGTTGACGGGCCCCCACGTGGAACCCTATGCGTTGTATACAGCGGAATACAGCGGACCGATCAACTGGCCTTTTGGATCACGGACCTTGCCCACGCCCATGACGCGCCCTCTGATCGACAGCTTTGGCCGCAGAATCGAATATGTCCGGCTGTCGGTCACCGATCGGTGCGATCTTCGCTGCCGTTATTGCATGTCGGAACAGATGCAGTTCCTGCCATCGAACGCGCTGATGACCTTCGCCGAGATCGAGCAGCTTGCCGATGCCCTGATCGATCGCGGCGTGCGCCGGATCCGGCTGACCGGCGGCGAACCACTGGTGCGGCGCGGGATCATCGATCTGGTCCGAACTCTCGGTGCGCGGATCGGCAGTGGGCTTGAAGAGCTGACCATGACCACCAACGGCACCCAGTTGCCGCAGCTCGCCCCGGCCTTGTTCGAGGCCGGCATTCGGCGGATCAATGTCAGCCTCGACAGCCTCGATCCCGAGCGTTTCCGCTTCATTACCCGCCGCGGCGATCTTTCTCGGGTGCTCGCCGGGATCGCGGCCGCGAAAGCGGCGGGAATGGCGATCAAGATCAACATGGTTGCGCTCGCCGGCCTCAACGAGGACGAAATCGGCGCCATGTTGCGCTGGTGTAGCGACGAGGGGTTCGATCTTTCACTGATCGAGACGATGCCGCTCGGCGCGATCGAGGAAGACCGGACCGACCGCTATCTTCCGCTCGATGCCGTCAAGCGGCGCCTTGAAGAGTGCTGGACCTTGCTTCCCTCCACCCACCGCACCGGCGGCCCGGCGCGTTATTATCAGGTCGAGGGCACCCGGACCCGGCTCGGCCTGATCACGCCTCTGACCGGCAATTTCTGCGCCGGCTGCAACCGCATCCGGGTGACGGCGACAGGAACGGTGTACGGCTGCCTCGGCCGCGAGCAGAAGGTCGAGCTGCGCGACGCCCTGCGCAGCGGCGGGCGCATGGCGCTCGACGCGCTGCTGGACGAACTGATCGCCGGCAAGCCCCTCGGCCATGATTTCAAGATCGGCAGGGCTGATCCTGCGGTCGCCAGGCACATGAGCGTCACCGGCGGCTGATGGAGCCCGCCACCATATTCTGGGTCGCCTCGCTGATGGCGATCGCAGCCGCGCTCTATTCTACGGTCGGCCATGGCGGTGCTTCGGCCTATCTCGCGATCATGGCGTTGTTCGCCATCGAGCCCACGGTGATGCGGCCGACCGCTCTGGCCTTGAACCTTGTGGTCGCCGGCTTTGCGGTGCTTCGCTTCGCGATCGCCCGGCAGATCAATGTCCGGCTTGCGGCCCTGTTCGCGGTGACGGCGGCGCCTGCCGCCTTCGTAGGGGGAATGATCACGATCCCTCCCGAATATTATCGTCCGCTCGTCGGTATCTTCCTGTGCCTGGCGGCAATCCGTCTGTTCTGGCAGCCCCGGGCGCTCGCCGAGCGGGCGGTGAAGCCGCCGCCGCTGCTGATCGCCGCGCCGGCCGGTGCCGGGCTCGGGCTCCTTGCGGGGCTGACCGGAACCGGCGGCGGCATCTTTCTCAGCCCGCTGATCATCCTGTTTGGCTGGGAAGAACCGCGCAAGACGTCCGGCGTGGCGGCGACGTTCATCCTGATCAACTCGATTGCGGGGCTCGCCGGCAATCTCGCCTCGGTCCGCAGCCTGCCTTCGGCCCTGCCCTGGTTCGTCGCCGCGGTTGCGGTCGGCGCGCTGCTTGGGACGTGGCTCGGCGTCGACCGCCTCCCGCGCGCGCGCCTGCTGCAATGCCTCGGCTTCGTGCTCGTGATCGCCGGCGGGAAGCTACTGCTGACCTGAGGGGCTCTCGTTGACATCGTCCCTTTGCCGGTCGGTCTGAGCTTGTCGAAGCCCTTCCCTTCTGGGCGGAGACAAGTGAGATAGAGGGCTTCGACAGGCTCAGCCCGAACGGGTTTGGTTGCGAGTGTCAGAAGTCGAGGACGTCCACTTCGCTGCCGGGCTCCAGCGCCGCCTGCCCGACGCGCTGACGGACCAGCAGATCGGCCTCCGCCAGCGTCTTCTGCGCGCCCGAATCCTGGTTCGCCTCCAGCATCACCGTCCCGTCGACGTGCCGCGCGCGCCAGAAGGTCTCGCGGTCGCCGCCCTGCTCCATCGGTGTGCCGAGAATCGCGCGCCGCCAGGCGAGGCTCGCCAGCGAATCCCTGCCGCCAAGGCCATCGAGCAAGGGGCGCAGCAGCAGGCGCGCGGTCACCAGCGCCGAGGTGGGGTTGCCCGGAAGGCCGACGATCAGACGCTCCCCAACTCGTCCGAGCCAGACCGGCTTGCCCGGCTTGATCGCCACCTTGGAAAAGAGAAGCTCGATCTCCCCGAACATCTGCTTGGCGAAATCGCGCGCGCCCACCGAAGCGCCGCCGGTGACGACGATCACGTCCACCCGCGGGCTCCATTCGGCCATCGCAGCCTGCATCGCCGGCAGATCGTCGGCGAGCATCTGCCGACCGATTACATCGGCCCCCGCCTCGACCGCCATCGCGGCGAGCCCGACGGAGATGCTTTCGGGGATCGCTGCGGCAGTCTCCGCAGCCTGTCCCGGGGCGACCAGCTCGTCGCCGGTTCCGACGATCAGCAGGCGCGGACGCCGGAAGACCTCCACCCCATCTACATCGGCCGCCGCGGCCGCGATTAGGCTCCGCGCATCGAGCCTCCGGCCGGCACCGACGAGGACATCGTCTATGGCGAAGTCCGACGCCCTGCGCCGCACGAACAGCGAGCCTGGCGGAGTCGCGAAAAGCGCCTCGTCTCCGTCCCGCTCGACGATCTCCTGCATGACGACCCGATCGGCACCGGCCGGAAGTGCAGCGCCGGTGAAGATGCGGACGCATGTTCCGGGCTCCAGCGGGCTTCCGAACGGCGCACCCGGAAACGCCTCGCCGATGACCCGCAGGCAACGGGGCAATTGGCCGAGTTCTCCATCGCGCACGGCATAGCCGTCCATTGTCGACACGTCGAAACGCGGGCCGTCGATCCGCGCGACGACAGGCGCAGCCAGCACCCGTCCTGCCGCATCGTCCAGCGCGATCCGCTCGCGGCCGAGCGGGCGTGCAGCGCCCGCGACGATGGCAACCGCTTCGTCGAACGAGATCATGCCGCGCTCGACCAGTCGCCGGAACGGCCGCCGCTCTTTGCCGTCACCTTGATCGCGCCGATCTCCATGCCCTTGTCGATCGCCTTCAGCATGTCGAACAGGGTGAGGCAGGCCACCGACACTGCGGTCAGCGCCTCCATCTCCACGCCCGTCGGCCCGGTGGTCCGCACTTCGGCTTCCACGCGAAAACCCGGCAGCGCTCCGTCGTCGGTGATGACGACGGCAGCCTTGGTCAGCGCAAGCGGATGACAGAGCGGGATCAGATCGGCGGTTCGCTTCGCCGCCATGATGCCGGCCAGTTCGGCGGTCGACACCACGGCGCCCTTGGGCGCGGTGTTCGAACGTACCCGCTCGAGCGTTTCGGGGGCGCAGCGCAGGACACCGGAGGCGCGCGCGGTGCGGACGGTGTCCGGCTTGTCTGAGACGTCCACCATCCGCGCCCGGCCGTCGGCGCCGAGATGGGTAAGATCGCTCATGGGCAAACGTCCCGCAGGCGCGGGATCAGCCCTGCGATCGAGCAGGGCCGATAGCGGCTATCGAGCTCCAGCGAGAGAACGAGGTCCCAGCCGTCGCGGCACGCGCCCGTGGATCCGGGCAGGCAGAAGATGAACGTGTCCTCGATCTGCCCGGCAAAGGCACGCGATTGCAGGGTTGATACGCCAACCGTCCCGAGGCTCGCCTGATGAAAGACGATCGAGAAACCGTCCATCTCCCGTTTGAGCAGTGGCCGCACGGCCTCGGGCGTGACGTCGCGGGGCATGAAGCCGGTGCCGCCGGTGCTGAGGATGATGTCGACAGCATCGTCCGCCACCCATTCGCGCACGCAGGCGCGGATCGCCTCGACATCGTCCTTGGTGATGCGCTTCGCAGCGAGCGTGTGACCGGCCGCGGTGAGCCGATCGGCGAGCAGCCGCCCCGACGTGTCGGTTTCCTCATTCCGCGTGTCCGATACGGTCAGCACCGCGATGCGCAGCGGATGGAAATCCAGGGTCTCGTCTATTCCGGGCATGCTTCGCTCCAGCGTTGGGTGTCGGCGCGGTCCTGCTCCGTCGGTTCGATCCAGGCGGCGCCGTCGATGCGGTGCTCGCGCTTCCAGAAAGCGGCCTCGGTCTTGAGGCGATCCATCATGTAGTCGGCGGCTTCGAACGCGCTCCGCCGGTGTTTCGAGGCGGCGGCAACGAAGACGATCGCCTCGCCGGCATTCACCTGCCCATAGCGATGCACGACCATCGCGCGCGTGCCGCCGAACCGCGCTTCCGAGTCGGCTGCAATGGTCGCCAACGAGGCTTCGGTCATGCCAGGATAATGATCGAGGTAAAGGCCGGTAACCGCCACACCATCACGGCTTGCCGGGCGCGCGATGCCGACGAAACTGACCACAGCCCCTTCCCCATTCGCACCGTCGAGGAACTCGCGAAGCGCGCGGTCCGGCTCCAGCGGCCCGGGTTCGAGCCGAACTTCAGCCACCCGAGAGCGGCGGCACGAACGCCACCTCCTGCCCGGGACGAATGACATAGTCCTCACGCACGATCGCCTGGTCGACGCAAGCCCGTGCGGAGGCTCGGGCCAGCGGCGCGAAGGCGGGATCGCGCTCTGCGAGCAACATGCGGAGCGATGCGACCGAGCACCCCTCCGCAGGAAGGTCGGCATCGATTTCACGGCCGATCTGCTCGCCGAGACTTCCGAACAGCAGGATCCTCAAACGACTCTCCAGGCACCAGTGGATCGGCATCGCGCTACCGGGTCGGGCGCGGAAAGCAAGCTCAGGCCGCAATCGAACTCCGTGCATCGAATGCGCGCCGCGCCTCCTCGACCTCCGGCAACGATGCGATCGTCCAGGCATACATTGCTCGGAACGGCGGTTGCAGGGTGCGGCCGAGCGGCGTGATCGAATATTCAACCGCCACCGGCGACAGCGGGATCACCCTGCGTTCGACCAAGCCGTTCCGCTCCAGGCGTCGAAGGCATTGAGTGAGTGCCTTCTGGGTCACCCCTTCGAGCTGCCGCTTGATCGCGTTGAAACGCTGCGGCCCCCCGTCGAGCACCGTCAGCACCATCATCGACCATTTGTCGGCAATCTGATCGAACAGGATCCGGCTCGGGCAACTCGCCGCAAAACGCTGCTCTTCACATCCGATCATTCGGTATCCTCGAATATACCTGGTGGGCACAAGGTGCCTCATTGACGCCTGGTATATAGTTTATACTTGAAACCCTCCGACAACAAGGAGCCAGTCCATGGCGCTCGCCGCTAACGATATTCTCTTCCGCCCCTTCCGCCTCAAGTCGCTTGCTCTCGACAACCGCATCGTCATGGCGCCGATGACCCGCTCGTTCGCGGCCGAGGGCATACCGGGCGCGATCCAGGCCGAATATTATCGCCGCCGTGCCGCTGGCGGTGTCGGCCTGATCCTCTCCGAAGGCACGGTGATCGATCGTCCTGCGTCGCGCAACGACCCCGGAATCCCCTTCTTCCATGGCGACGCTGCGCTCCAGGGTTGGAAACAGGTGATCGACGCAGTGCACGACGCCGGCGGCCGCATGGGTCCGCAAATCTGGCACACCGGTGCGGTCAAGAGCTTCCAAACCGATTGGGCACCCGAAGCACCGCTCGAGAGCCCGTCCGGTCTGGTCGCGCCCGGAACACCGCGGGGTGAGGCGATGAGCGAGGAAGCCATCGCCGACACCGTCGCCGCCTTTGCGAAGGCCGCGGCGGATGCCAAGCGCCTCGGCTTTGACACGGTAGAGATACACGGCGCCCACGGCTACCTGATCGATCAGTTCTTCTGGTCTGGCACCAACGAACGGCAAGACCGCTATGGCGGCGCGACGATCAAGGAGCGTTCGCGCCTCGCCGGCGAGATCGTCACCGCGATCCGTGCCGCGGTCGGCCCCGACTTCCCGATCATTCTGCGCGTCAGTCAGTGGAAGCAGCAGGATTATACGGTGAGGCTCGGCGAAACGCCCGATGCCATGACCGACTGGCTTGGGCCGCTCGTCGAAGCCGGAGTCGATATCCTCCACTGCTCGCAGCGCCGTTTCTGGGAGCCGGAATTCCCCGAGATCGACGGCCAGACCGGTCTCAACTTCGCCGGCTGGGCCAAGAAGCTGACCGGCGCGGCGACGATCAGCGTCGGCTCGGTCGGGCTGTCGGGCGACTTCATGGCGGCATTCGGCGGCGAAAGCTCGAGCCCGGTGAACCTGGATCACCTCGTCCACCGCATGGAGAACGAGGAGTTCGACCTAATCGCGGTCGGCCGCGCGCTGATCACCGATCCGAACTGGGCCGCAAAGGTGCGCGCCGGTGATCAGGCAGGCTTCAGGAATTTCGATCCGGTGAGCCTCGGCGAACTCGCCTGATGCGTAGGGCCCGGGAGCGCTCACGCGTCCCAGGCCTCCCCCGGACGGCCGGCAACAAACCGGGCGGGGTCGACACCCTGCCCGGCAAGTGCCGCGGCAAGGCCCTCCGCCGGCTCTTCGCGCGGCTCGTCGGTAAGCTGGAACGTGCCCCAGTGGATGCCGATCGCGCGCTTGGCCTCGAGATCGAGCAGGATCCGAACCGCTTCCTCCGGATCGCAATGCTGGGCGGCCATGAACCAGCGCGGCGCATAAGCGCCGATCGGAATCAGCGCGAGATCGGGGGCGCCATGCCGGGCGCGCATCTCGTGGAAGATTCGTCCAGTCCCGTAGCCGGTATCCCCGGCGAAGTAGACGAGCTTCTCCGGGGTGCGGAGCATGAAGCCGCCCCACAACGCCATTCTTCGATCGCGAATGCCGCGTGACGACCAGTGGTTTGCACGGACGATGGTCGCTTCGATCCCGTCCCGCAACGCGAAGCGGTCGCCCCAATCGCCGGCCTGGATCCAGGCCGCCGGGATGTGACGCCTGATGATCGTGTCATTGCCGAGCGGAGTCACGATCAGAGGGGCGTCGCGCCGCTGCAGCCGCTTCAAGGTTGCGACGTCGAGATGATCATAATGGTTGTGCGACAGCAGGATCACGTCGATCTGCGGCAGATCGTCGAACCGGATGCCGGGCGCGGTGACACGTTTCGGCCCGGCAAAGCTCACCGGGCTGACGCGCTCCGACCAGACGGGGTCGGTGAGGATGTTGAGCCCCGCCGTCTGGATCAGCAAGGTCGCGTGGCCGACCATCGTCACGCGCAACCCGCCGACCCGCTGCGCGGGAACCGCCTGCTCGATCGGAACATGGCTCGGCCAGCGGCTGGTCTCGCCGGCCGTCTTCCACCGCCAGCCGTCCCGCAAGGTCCGGTCGGTCGCCGGCTCACCAGGATTGAAGAAACGCTCGCCGTCGAAATGATCGCTCGGCGGCGCCAGCACATAGGGACTGGGCAAGGGACCTCGTCTGCTCAGGGGATCAGGCGATCGGCTCTAAGCCGCGCGAAGAGATCGTAGAAGGCATCATCCGTCGCCCGGTATCCGGTGAAGCCAAGCCGGCGGCTCTTCGACATATCGGTCACCACCTCGATCGGGCGGCCGAGATCCGCATCGGTGTGCCACGCCGAGACAAGGCGACCAAGATCCGGCTCTACCAGGCCCTCCCGCTCGGCGATGCGCCGCCAGATCGGCGCGTCGTCGGCCATCTGCTGCTCGAGCGGAACGACGGTCCCGTCGAACGAAGCGGGTTCGACACCGAACCAGTCCGCGATGCGGCTCCACATCCAGCTCCACCGGAAGACGTCACCGTTGACGACATTGAACGCCTCGTTGCGCGCGGCCGGCGTCGTTGCCGCCCAGAGCAGATGCTCTGCGAGCTGCCCCGCGTCGGTCATGTCGGTCAGGCCCTCCCATTGCGCCTGGGAGCCCGGGAAGCGGAACGGACGCCCGGCTTCGCGGCAGATCGTGGCGTAGACGGCCACGGTGGTGCCCATATTCATCGCGTTGCCGACCGCCTTTCCGATCACGGTATGCGGGCGGTGGACGCTCCACGAAAAACCATCGCGCTCGGCGGCGGCGAAGACCTCGTCTTCCTGGGCGTAATAGAAATTCTCGATCTCGAGCCGCCCCTGCTCTTCCCGGAAAGGCGTCTGCGGGAGCGCGCCTTTGCCATAGGCTTCGAACGGCCCGAGATAATGTTTGAGCCCGGTCACCAGAGCGACGTGCCTCGTGCCGCCGCCCGGGCGCAGCCCGTCCAGCAGATTGCGGACCATGGCCGAATTGACCCGGATATTTTCCGCCTCGCTGTCCTGGCGCAGCCAGGTGGTGATGAACACCGCCTCCGGCGTGATACCGCGGAGGGCCGCCTCGGTAGCGGCGGCGTCCTGCAGATCGGCGGCGACCGGACGCACGCCCGGCTGGGCGACGGCGCGGCGCGCAAGGCCATGGACGGTCCAGCCCTCCTTCACCAGAAGCTCCGCCGTCGCGCTGCCGACGATCCCGCTCGCGCCCACCACCAATGCCGTTCCAGCCATGATCGAAATCCTTTGTTTTCGGTGTCACGCACCAGCTAGGCAGCCGGTGCACGGTCTTCTAGACGGCACCCTTTGGAGACATAGGCACCAAGGGGTAACCAGTCTTGCAGGCCGGCAGCGACGACGAATGGCGGGAAGATTGCGCACCACGACGCGTGCTCGATCTGTTCGCGACCAAATGGACGAGCATGGTCCTCCACACCCTCCATGCGCGTCACGATGGCATCGCCCGCACCGGCGTGCTTCAACGCAGCCTGCCGGGCATTTCCAAGAAGATGCTGACCCAGACCTTGCGTGTGATGGAAGGAAGCGGGCTGCTCACCCGGCACGTCCAGGGAAGCGTCCCGCCTGCGGTCGAGTATAGGCTGACGCCGCTCGGCCGACGATTCGTCGAGCCGGTCGAACTGCTTTATGCGTGGGGCCGCGACAACGAGGATGCCCTGGATGCGCTGGGCGCCCGACCGACCTCGCGTCGGCGCCCCTGATCCTCTGCGTGTCAGCCGTTGCGATCGAAGCGGATCGTGCGACGTTCAGGATCCGCCTCCGTCAAGGTGACGTCGAGCGTGTCTCCGGGCGCCAAGTCGTCGCCGGCGATCCGCGCGACCACCGGAAAGTCGCACAGCTGGATCCGCGCGCCGCGTTCGTCGGCATCCGTGACGACGGCTGAAAAACTCCGGCCCGCCTTGCCGTCCAGCATCACCGCTTCGGCAAGGTCGATCACTGCGCGGTCGATCTGTGCCGCGAGCGCATCCGCGCGCGCCATGACCGGCGGCAGGGTCTCGAACGCAGCGGTGTCGGCGTCGGCCACTGGCCGGCCGTTGGCGACGGCAAGGGTGGCGCGGACCACATAGCGGTCGGCAAGCCGTCGCAGCGGCGCGGTTGCATGGGCGTACCGGGCCGCCATGGCCGAATGCCATGGGACAATCCCCGGCGTCAACGGAGCATAAGCGGCGCCGCCGCCGGCGCGGCGGATCGCCAGCATCAGTGCGGCGTGTTTCGGATCGGCGGAATTGAGCCCCTGCTCGAAGATGTCGAGCGGCATGGTCTCCGGCCAGACCACCGCGAAGGCCCTCGCGGTGAAGCGCAGTCGCCGGACGGCCCGCTCGTCGGGTTCCGGCATGACCCGATAAAGCCCGGTCTGGTGAGCGAACAGGGTATCGGCGACGGCGAGGTTCGCGGCCAGCGACAAAGCGGCGTTGCGGATCTCCGAGTCGAGCCGCGGCCTGAAAACGAGAGCGAAACCGTCACCGCGGCGGGCGACTTCCTGTTCCGGCGGATCGATGCGGGAGGCACCACGCTTCTGCTCGGCGATCGCGATCCGTGCCGCGAGCTCGACGAAGCCGTGCGGCAGGTCCTCGTTTCTGACATTGTCGTAAGCGAGCTTGGCGCGGCTGCGGATGATCGCCCGTTCCGCGCCGTCAAGTCGCACATCTCCGTCAGGATCGACCCGCACGGTGAAAATGACGGCGGGGCGCGGTCCGGCGGGGAGCAGGCTGGCGACATTCTCGCTCAGAATCGGCGGGTATAGTCCCGCCTTTCCGTCGGGCAGATACAAAGTTTCGCCCCGCCGCCAGGCTTCGGCGTCGATCGGTCCGCCATCGTCGACGAACCAGGCGACATCGGCGATTGCGTAGTGAAGCAGGAGGTCGGCACCGCTGCGATCGATGGCGAAGGCCTGATCGAGATCGGTGGAGGAGGCCGGATCGAGCGTCACGAACGGCCGATCCGTACGATCGACATGTTCGGTAAGCGGTTTCGTGGCCGCACGCTCGGCCGCGTTAAGAACCTCCGGCGGAAAGCTGGCGGGAACCTGGAATTCGCGCCGGATCGCCGCAAGGCCGTTCGCCAAGGCACGTGCGGGATCGGAAAGCGACTTCATCTTCTCTCCCGAAAAACGATGTCGGACCGCTTGCCGACCTTCGAAACCATTAAGCCCCGCATGCTAATGCCAGTCGGCGTCCGGACTCGGATTCATCTCGTCGGCGGCGCGGCGGATGTCGGCGAGATCGACGGCAGCATCGAACGGATCGTTGTCCAGGCTCGTCACACGGTTGAGCTTGCGCTGCCAGCGGTGCAGGCATTCGACATAAGGAAGGTAGGGCACGCGCATCAACGTTCCGTCAGGCAAGGGCCGGACATCGGCAATGCCGTTGTTGAGCCACTGGCCATTATGCCAGTCCGGCATGTCGATCGCCGGGAACAGGCAAAGTCCATGGAGATCGACACCGCGGCGAATGGCTGCCAGACCTTCGACGACGATATCGTTCAGCCAGTCGGGCCGGCCGCCTTTGAGGCCGGAGGTCTCGGCAACGATGCAGGGCCGCCGATATTTGCGCCACGCCTCCTCAATCAAATCGCACAGGGGACGGATGCGGTCGTCGCCGGGCTCGAGCGCCGCATGCGGCCCCTGCTCACGATATTCCATTTGGCCGAAGCTGTAATTATTAAGCCCGATGATATCGAGGATCTCGGGCGATCCGCCGAGTTCAGGACATCTGAGGCCGGAGATCACATCCCAGGCGAGATAGGCATCGTCATAGCTTTCCCGGTGCGCCGCCTCGGCGAGGTCGGGGCGATTGCGCGGCGGCACCACCCAGATCAGCGGATCGATATGGACCATGCGGGCGTCCGGAAAGTCGGCGCGGATCGTCTTCACCGCAGCAATGTCGGCCCGCGCCAGCGCCGTGGTGAACCGACGGCGATAGTCGGCGCTGGTGCCGAACGGCGCCGACCAAGCCCACTCCCCGCCCATATAGCCCCAGAAGGTCGGCTCGTTCATCGGCGTGAAAAATAACGGGCCGTGATGCGCCCGCTCGGCAACATAGCGTGCTGCAGCCCTTGCGAAGGCGGCGAACCGCTCGACGAAGGCATCGCTCAGGGGGTCGAGCCCGGCCGGATAGCCGTAATGGCACAAATCCCAGATCGGCAGGATCGCATGTCGCCGCTGCGCCGCCAGAAAGGTGTCGATGCACGAGAAATCATAGTCGCCGCCGCCGCGATCGATCAGGGGCCACGGAATGCCTTCCCGCGCCACGGCAATACCGAGCGACCTGAGGAACGCGTAGTCCTCGTCGGCGTGACCATTATGCTGGATCTCGGCGGTGAGATCACGGCGCCCGACATCCTTCCAGTCGAACGTGGAGCATTCGAAGCCCGAGAGGAAGAAGGTCGGGAAGAGGCCATCCGTTGTCGGCATGGAACGACTACGCGTGAGCGGCCGCGGAGTTCAAGCGCGTCAACACTTCCCAGCGCCATGCCTTTAGGACGGACGAACTGGGCACGTCATGGGAATGACCGCATATCGACACACGCATGTCACCCCGATCGGCGAAAAGGCGACCTGCCTGAAGGAGGGCAGCATGAACCTTCGCCAATTGCCGTTGCGCCACCCGATCACGAGCCGCTGCCATGGGTATGAGGCATGACGCGCCTCCCGCTGCTTCGCATCGCCGACGAGGACAAGATCAGGCTCCGCATCCTGTTCCTTGCCAAGCACGCACTGTCCGGCGGTCGCGCCGATACCCAGGACGGCACGCATGCGCTCTATCATCACGAGATGCTGGAAACCTTGCGGGCGATCGGGCTCGACGTCGTCCCGGCGACGTGCTTCGAAGCGCTGCACGAGCGGCCAAACCAAGATTTCGCCATCCCGCTGCTCAACCGCGGCGGCTTTCAAAACAGCGAGATGCTCGCACCTTTGCTGCTCACCCGGCACGATGTTCCGTTTCTCGGGGCTGCGCCGATCCTGCGCGGCTTGTCTGACGACAAGCATTTGATGAAGGTCGTTGCGAGCCGGCTCGGCGTTCCCGTCACACCCTGGCAGACGGTGCGCGGGCGCCGTCCGCACGTCTCCGAACCCGATTTCGCCTGGGACAGGCTGGTGGTCAAGCCCAATGCGAGTTCCGCATCGTGGGGCGTCGGCATCTTCGACCAGTGGGCCGATGCGAAATCGCACGCCGAAGCGCTCGTCGCGCAGGGTCATGACGTCATTTTCGAGCCTTATGCACCGCTGATCGACATTGCCGTCCCCGTCGTCGGCGGTTCGGAGCCCTGGCTGCTTCCTGCCACCGGTTATTTCCCGAACGATCCGGCAAAGCTTCGCTCCTACGAGGAGAAACGCGGCCTTGTGGCTGCCGAGGACGAGGATCCGCTCGAACAGATTGGCGACCGGCGGCTCGTCGAACAGCTGGAACGTCACAGCATCGCGTTGATGAGCGAGCTCTGGCCGTTCGACTATGGCCGGTTCGAGTATCGCTACGATCCCGCGACCGGCGCAATCCGCTTCATGGAGGTCAATCTTTCCTGCAACCTCTGGTCCCGCAAGACGATCTCCCGCGCTGCCCGCGCGCTCGGGGTCTCGCACCGCGAGCTCGTCGAAACCATCGTCGCCCATTCCATGCTGCGGCAGGGCGTCATTTCCCGCGCAGTCAATGCCCAGGGCAACGACGTTCGCGACGTCGCCGGCTTGGAATGTCTCGTCTCGGAGCAGCCGCCGCGGATGCGCGTCGCCTGATCGGGCAGGCTCAGGCCATGCCCTTGCCGATCGTGGCGCGCACCGGGATACCGGCGGGATCGAAGCCTTCGAGGCAGAAGACGTTCACGCCGACGAAATCGGGAGTCACCCGCTTGCGGTGAAAGGGATAGATGCCGCACGTCTTGCAGAAGAAGTGCCGCGCGGTCATCGTGTGGAAGCGATATTCGGTGAGGCTCTCTTCGCCCGCGAGCAGGCGAAACTGGTCCTCGTGAACTTTCACCATCAAGGCGTTCTTGCGCAGGCAGATCGAGCAATCGCAGGTGGTGAGCTCGGGAAAGTCCGTCTCGATCTCGAACCGTACTGCCCCGCAATGGCAAGCACCCTGATAGACACCGACCTCTCGCATGTTCCCGCGTCTCCCTTTGCCCGCGGGCACGGATAGCGTTCCGCATCGCATTTTTCCATCCGGGCATTCCGTCTCGCACGGAACTTGCCTCCGCGGCCCGCGTCCCGCAGGGGCCGCCCGAAGGGAGAAGTGTTTTCGTGATGAGTCCGTCGACGCCGCAGAGCGCCAGCGACGCTGGCAGCGGACCTGGCATGCGCGAGTTCATCGCGCTGATGGCCGCGCTGATGGCGTCGAATGCGCTCGCCATCGACGCGATGCTGCCCGCCTTGCCGGCGATCGGGGACACGCTGAACGTCGCCGAGCCCAACCAGCGCCAGCTGGTCATCACGGCCTTCATCCTCGGTTTCGGAGTCGCCCAGCTCTTCTGGGGGCCGCTTGCCGATCGCTATGGCCGCAAGCACTTGCTCGTCGGCGGGCTCATTCTCTACTGCCTGCTTGGCTTCGTCGCGGGCGTCGCCTCGAGTTTTCCCCTGCTGCTCGCCGCGCGCGTGCTCCAGGGGATGGCCGCCGCCGCGAGCCGGGTTCTGGTGGTCGCAATCGTGCGCGACCGCTATCACGGCCCGGCGATGGCCCGGGTGATGTCGCTGTCGATGATCGTGTTCATGATCGTCCCGGTGCTGGCGCCGACCTTCGGCCAGACCGTGCTGGCCTTTGGCACCTGGCGCCACATCTTCATCGGCCTCGGCGTCTATGGCGCGATCCTCGCCGTGTGGAGCGCCATTCGGCTTCCCGAGACTTTGACCGCCGATCAGCGCCGCCCGCTTTCCTGGGCGCTTATCGGCCAGGCGACCTGGACGGTGCTGCGCAACCGCCAGTCGATCGGCAACACGATCGCGCAAACGCTTGTGCTCGGCGCACTGTTCTCGTTCATCAACTCGGTCCAGCAGATCGTCTTCGACGTGTTCGGGGCCGGCGACATCATGGCGCTGGTATTCGCGATCATCGCGGGGCCGATGGCGATCAGCGCCTACGCCAATTCGCGGCTGGTGATGCGGCTCGGATCGCGACTGATCCTGCTCATTGCGCTGACCTTCTTCACCGGCGTCGCCGCGGCCCACCTCGGCATCGTCGCCCTGTTCGGCGAAAGCCTGTGGCTGTTCGTTGCGCTTCAGGCCGGAACCATGATCTTTTTCGGTCTGATCGGCGCCAATGCCGGAGCGCTGGCGATGGAGCCGCTCGGCCACATCGCCGGCACCGCCTCGTCGGTGCAGGGGGTAATCACCACCGTCGGCGGCGCGCTGATCGGCTTCTTTATCGGCCAGCATTTCGACGGCACCACCCTGCCCTTCCTGATCGGCTTCACCGGCTGCGGCTTCGCCTCCCTCCTGGTCGCACTCTGGGCCAATCACCCGCCGTCGGGCGACACGCAGGACGAGGCAGAGATCGACATCCAGGAAGTCGAAAACCGGCCGGCCTGACCGCGCGCGCGCGCCGTCACAATCCTGCAACGGTGTGTGGCTAGCCGGTCGCAAGGGCAACAGCGGGCGCTCCTCCAGCGTAGGCATAGATGTTCGGCTCCGCTTTGCGGACCGGCGTTTCCGGCGCGCGCCTGCAGGATAATCAGGGAGTCTCGTGTGTCGCAGATGAACTTCGTGCCGGTGCTTTCGCTGGCGGGTGCCGGGCTGCTGGCGATCACCGGATCTCCCGCTCTCGCCCAGAACATCGCCGCCGCCGAGGCAATGTCCGCCGAAGAGGGCATCGGCGAGATCGTCGTCACCGCACAGCGCCGCACGGAAAATGTGCAGGAGGTTCCGATCTCCGTCTCCGTTCTGCAGGGCGACGCGCTGCGCGGCTTCCAGAGCGGCGGGGACGACATTCTTGCGCTCTCCGGACGCGTCCCGGGCCTCTATGCCGAGACGACCACCGGCCGCATTTTCCCGCGCTTCTACATTCGCGGGCTCGGCAACATCGATTTCTATCTCGGCGCGTCCCAGCCCGTCTCGATCATCCAGGACGACGTCGTGATGGAGCACGTCGTCCTTAAATCGAACCCGGCGTTCGATGTCGCCCAGGTGGAAGTGCTGCGTGGTCCGCAGGGATCGCTGTTCGGCCGCAACACCACGGCGGGCATCATCAAGTTCGACACGGTGAAGCCCGGCCGGGAATGGGAGGGCCGCTTCTCGGCAAGCTACGGCAGCTACAATACGATCACCTATGATGGCGGCGCAGGCGGCCCGCTCATCGGCGACAAGCTCGCGGTGCGCATCTCCGGCCTCTACCAGCACCGCGACGACTGGGTCGACAACAGTTATTCCGGCCCGAGCGCGGACGGCACCGTCAGCCCGCGCAAGAATGCGATGGGCGGGTTCGACGAGCGCGACGCACGTCTGCAATTGCTGTTCACGCCCACCGAACGGCTGAGCCTCCTCGCCTCTGGCCACGTCCGTGCCTATCATGGCACCTCGACCCTCTTCCGGCGTGGCGCTCTGGTGAAGGGCTCGAACGAGATCATCCCCAGTGCGAAGCGCGACGAGGTCGCCTTCGACGAGGCGGACAACAACCCGCAGGCTTACGACACCTGGGGCGCCTCGCTGAGGGCCAACTATGATTTCGGCGGCGACATAAGCCTCACCTCGATCACGGCGTTCGAGAATGCGTCCGGCTACAGCCGAGGCGACACGGACGGCGGCGCCGCGACCGATTTTCGTTTCAACGGCGCGCCCAACGGCTTTGGCCAGAGCCAGGGCAATTTGCGCGACCTCGACCAATGGTCGCAGGAAGTGCGGCTCGCCAAGGACAGCGGTGCATTCAAGTGGCAGGTCGGCGGCATCTATTTCGACAGCCGCGATCTCACCGAATTCTACCAGCGCGGTGTCTTCACCGGCACCAATCCCAACAATTTCGTCCGGCTTCGCAACGTGAACACCTCCTGGGGCGCTTTCGGCCAGGTGAGTTACGACATCACGCCTGCCCTTACGCTAACCGCCGGCGGTCGTCTGAGCGGCGACACCAAGAAGACCAGCCTGCTCAGGGCATCACTGACGGCAAGCGGCGCCGACACCTATGCCGGCCGGCGCTTCGTCCGGTTGACGGACACCGAACCGAGCTTCGACGTGAGCGCGCTTTACCGGGTGACCGACGATCTCAATCTCTACGCCCGTGTCGCGCGCGGTTTCCGCGGGCCCACCATCCAGGGCCGATCGGCGGTGTTCAACGCGGATTTCACGACAGCCTCATCCGAGACCAATCTGTCGTGGGAGGCCGGCTTCAAATCAGCACTGTTCGACAACAAGCTGCGGCTGAACGGATCGGCTTTCTATTACACCGTCAAGGACATCCAGCTGAACGGCAACGATTCGAACGGCAATGGCGTGCTGTTCAACGCCGACAAGGCGATTGGATACGGCGCCGAGTTCGACGCGGACTGGCGGCCGGTCCCAAATTTCCGCGTCACCGCCGGGCTTTCGCTGCTGCACACCGAGATCAAGGACGAGCGGGTGTTTGCTCAGACCTGCGGGCTGAACGGCGTTCAGGTCTGCACGATCCTCGATCCCTTCTTCACCCGTGGCAGCGGCACCGGCGCCACCTATTTCGCCCAGATCGACGGCAATCCGTTACCACAAGCGCCCAAATACAATCTGGATTTCACCGCACGCTACGATCTGCCCGTCTCCGGCGGCAAAGCCTATGTCGCCACCGACTGGAACGTTCAGGGTTACACCAACATGGTGCTGTATCGAACGAAGGAATTCACTTCGAAGGGCAATTTCGAAGGGGGGCTGCGGATCGGCTACGAAAGCGACCGCGGCTACGACGTCGCGCTGTTTGCCCGCAACATCACCAACGAGCGCAACCTTAAGGGCGTGATCGAGAATTACATGGCAGCCGTCTTCAACGAGCCGCGGGTGATCGGCCTCTCGCTCGGCGCACGCTTCCGCTGACCGGAGCATCCGGCGCGTCTCGAAAGGCCGCGTCGGATGCTGCGCCAGCGTCAACTCTGCCGAGCTGTCACACCCGCGCCCTGGCACCGCCCACGGTCGTAAGTGCCGACCGTGCGGATGATCTCTTCGCGGCCGGGCTCGATCCGGCGTCCCTCGACGATGCCGGCGAGCACGCGGGCGATGACCTGATCGAGCCGCGACACGACGTAGCAGGCGAGATCCGGCTCGGCATGAGAGTCGCCGAGGCCGCTGTCGTCGGTGAGGAAGATGTATCGCCCCTGCGTGAGCGCAGCCATCGTCCGCATCATATATTGGGCGCTGTCTTCGACTCCACTGGCGGCGACCGGGACAATCTGGACGCCGCGGCTTCGCAGGCCCTGCGTTGCCGCGAGGGTTTGCGCCAGGGCTTCCTCATGCGGAGGTGCATCGGCCACCAGAAGCATGGCCTTGGCGGCATCAGGGCGCCATTGGAAGCGTGCCGCAGCGGCGATGGCACGATCCACGGCTTCCGGCGTATCGCCGCCGCCGCCGACTTCCTGCTGAGCAAGATTTGCCCGGACCGCCTTTATATCGTCGGTGAGCGGGGCAGAGCGGACGACATAGTCATCGCCCTCGTCCCGGTACACGATCAGTCCGATGCGCAGATCGAGATTGCCCGCCTCACGCTTCAGACGCGCCACGATGGTATCGAGTTCGGCCTGCAGATAGGCCATTTCGTCGCCCATGCTCCCCGTGGTGTCGACGACGAGGGCGAGATCCATTGCAGTGACAGCACCCGTGGTGCCGGGCAGATCGATGGCGATGCGCCGGAATCCTCGACCGCCGAGATCGACGGCCCGGCTGGCCACGCCCGCTTTCGAACTCACCGCGACCACGGTCTTCGACGGCACCCGATCAAAGCGCGGATAGAAGGACGCAACCCCGTCGGCGCTCGCAACCAAGCGCAGCGGCGCGCCGCTGCGCTTCACCTCCACCCGGGCAAAGGGGACTGCGCGGCCGTCGGCACCGACGACCTTGATGGCCACACGCGTACGCGTATCGACGAACGGCAGGTCGCGGCCGGATCTCTGGAGAAAACGGCCGGCATACTCGGCGTAGAGCTCGGGGTTGAGAAGATCGTCATGATCGCCGGCCGTGAGCAGACCCGCCTGGGCAGCTGGCTGCCGCTTGGGCGGAGGCGGCGCGTCAGGCTCGACGGTCGATGTCTCGGTCTTGCCGCGAACGATCCCGCCGACGCTCCATTCACTTTTTCGATGCACCGTTCGACCCTCGTCGGCGAGGTCAAGCTCCGCACTAGCCGAGGCCGCCTCCTCGGCCATGGCATCCTCCGAGAGCCCGGTCTCACTGGAGCCACAGGCAACGAGCAACAACGGAAGAGCGATGAGCGGGACCAGCCTGAGGCGACGGACGGCTTGGGCGTTCGGCATTACGGCATCCTTCAAGTGGAGTGCCATTCATTGTCTACTCTGCTGGTTGAGATGCCAAATGGAGTTTCCATGCAGAAGGTGTGCATGCGCACCCCACCAGCCCTCATGGACCGCCCATAGCCCCACGCATTGCAATAGGGTCGGACCACGATATTGCAGTGACCAACAGAAAATGCATGTGAATGAAGAGACAATCGCATCAACTGCAAATCCGTAGACCAAACGCGCAATCGCACCGAGTAGTATAGACCTTCCTGCAACCTGGTCTTTGTACCTAGATGCGAGGCGAATTATGGAAAGGAGGCGCTTAAACGATCACACTGATCGGTTTTTTGATGAGCCCCGTGTCCTGGATTTTTGGAATTCGTTTACAAAGGAGTCAGTAAACGCCGGACCCATGACGCGGACACCGATCCGAACGCGGCGAAGATGCACAGGAGATACGCAGATGGAATGGTTTCAGGTAGAGGCTCCGATACGCAAGAAGACGTTGGTCGCCTTCGGGGCGCTGACGGCGATCACCGCGCTGGTCGGCGTCACGGCGGCCTTGGCCGGTCCTCTGATCGGATTAACGGTGACCCTGATCGGCGTGATCGTCGCAGCCGCGTTCGCCGCGCGCTTCCGGTCGGCGATCTGCGATCCCTATGTTGCGACCGTGGTCCGCATGGAGGGCCTCGCTGCCGGCGATCTGACGTCACCGATCGAATTCACCCACTACAAGGATTGCGTCGGCCGAATGACCAAGGCGATGTTCACCTTCCAGGAGACGGCGCTTGCCCAGCAACGCTCCGCGGCCGAGCAGGCGCACCTGGTCGAGACCCTGAGCAACTATCTCAAGACGCTGGCGGAGGGTGATCTCAGCCGCGAGATCACCGAAGAATTCCCGTCGACCTTTGCCGCTCTCAAGGCCAGCTACAATCAGGCAGTGGGCGCGTTGAGCGAACTCGTCGGTGCGGTTCGGGAAAGCGCAGCGACGATCAACGCCGGTTCGGATGAAATCGCCAACGCATCCGAGGATCTGTCGCGCCGGACCGAGCAGCAGGCCGCGTCGCTCGAGGAGACCGCGGCTGCAATGACTGAGATTACCGCCACGGTGCACAACAGCACCGCTGGCGCCAAGGAAGCCGACAAGCTCGTCCGCGCGACCCAGGCCGACGCACAGGAGAGCAGCAAGGTCGTCGCCGATGCCGTTGCCGCGATGGCGGAGATCGAGAAGAGCTCGCAGGAGATCACCAAGATCATCGCGGTGATCGACAAGATCGCCTTCCAGACCAACCTGCTCGCGCTCAATGCTAGCGTCGAGGCGGCGCATGCCGGGGAAGCCGGACGCGCCTTCGCGGTGGTCGCCAACGAAGTCCGGGCACTCGCCCAGCGCTCCGCCGACGCCGCGCAGGAGATCGGCACCTTGATCTCCAACAGCTCACGCCAGGTCGAAGGCGGTGTCACCCTGGTGGGCGAGGCCGGCAAGGCCCTCGCGCGGATCATCGGTTCAGTGGACGAAGTCTCCGGCCTTGTCGGCCAGATCGCGATGGCGGCCGACCAGCAGAGCTCAGCCTTGGGGCAGGTCAACACGGCGATCACGGAGATGGATCGCGTGACGCAGCAGAACGCGGCCATGGTCGAGGAGACATCGGCGGCGGCGCGCAACCTTGCCGGTGAAGTTTCCGCTTTGTCGTCCCGGACGGCGCAATTCAACGTCGGAGCGGGTGCCGCGGATCACAAGCGTGCGGCTGAAGCGCCCCAATGGCGCCGCGCCGCCTGATTGATCAGCCTGCATGTGCGGGAGCGTGGGCGCAAATCCATGCTCCCGTTCACTCGCGTACCTAGCGTCGGCCGATCCGCTCCTTTATCGCGAACGCCTCGCGAGCCCAGTTGCGGCTCGGAACACCGCTCTGCCTTGTGTCGATGCCGTTCTGCTGCACCAGCGGATACAGCTCCTTCTCCTCCCGTGCCATGCGGAGGCGCATCGTCTCGATGAGCGTTCGCGTCTGCTCCCGATAGATGTCCCAGCTCTCCGCCACCCGCTCCGGGGTCCACTGCTTCGCATGGTCCGCATAGGGGCCGAAGCTGGAGGCGAGCTGGTCGTGGAATTCCGCCGCGACCACGCGGACATGGCCACGCGGGTCCTCACGCAGAACAGCGTAGAGATGGCGTTCCTCGAAAGCGAGGTGTTGCATCATCGTGCTGCCAAGCGTCCAGCGCGCATCCGCGAGAGCGTCGGGATCCGGCATGGTCCCCGACGCAAGCAAAGCTTCGAGCCGGTCCGCGCACGTACGCAGCTTGGCGTGGTCCGCCATCATCCTCTCGATCATGTACAGGCCCTCTCCAAAGCCCTTTGTTTCGGTCAGTATAAGAGAAGGAGATTAACGAAATCCGGGCTCTGGAACTGCGGCGCTGGGCTGCTGTTCAGACTGTCGAAGGAGAATGACATGGCCAATCTACTGGGCGCCTTGATCGGCGCCGCGATCGACCGCCAGGACGGCGATAGCGGTATCAAGGGCGCCATCGTCGGGACCGTCGCCGAGAGCGCCATTCGCATTCTGGTACCGGTCGCCGCAACCTATGCTCTGGGTTGGGCGGTGCAATATGGCGCGCGCAAAGCTTGGCAAGCGGTGAACGGCGCGGATCCAGTGAGTTCGCGCTCAAGCCGCCTGCGTGCCGACGAGGCGTGACTGGAAGCATGAGTCCGGTCAGCCGGAACGGGCGGCTGATAACAGGTTCGTTGATCCGCCGGAACGAAAGGCTTCTCTTTCGGTTCTCTGAGCATCCAAGCCGAACGGCTTAGACCCCCACGAAAGGCGCTGACATGATCTGGACTGTGATCGGCATTTTGTTCCTGCTGTGGATCCTCGGCTTCGCTCTCCAGATCGGCGGTAGCCTGATCCACGCGTTGCTGGTGATCGCGGTCATTGTGTTCATCATCAACCTGATTTCCGGTCGTAGAAAGCTCTGACGCTATCGTCGCGATGATCCCTGGCGGGGTGGAAGCGCCAGCGGCACTTCCGCCCCGTTTCCGTTCAGGCGTTCGGCGTGGGCGGCTTCTTGACTACGCCACCGGCCCATTCGATCTCGGCGCCGTCAGGCGCGGGTTCATCAGGCACGCTTCCAACCCGTGCGGACTGCGCCGGCTGCGCCCCCTGCTCCTCCGTCTCGTCGGTCCCCTGAACCCCGCCGATCTCGTCGGTGACCTTGTCTTCAATCTCGGCTGAACTGCGTTCGTCGGTCATTCTCATCTCCTGGTTGCCCACCGACAACGCACGAGCACCGCTAGTTGTTGTGATAGCCCAGCGCTTCAAACGATGTCGTCAGCCACGAGACGGAGATCGCGCAGCAGTTCGCCACGGCTGCCATCAGCCTGAGCATGCGGGAGCCAGCCGTCGGCGCTGAAGCGCTGCAATCCTGTTCGCTGCTCGAACCCCTGATCCTGGTACCGGCGTTGCGGCCTCGCCGAAACTCGGGCAGCTCTCGATCATGACGCCAATTTCCGCCCTTCAGATCGGCTCCGACCCTTCCGGAAAAGTCGCGACGCTCGCCAACGTGCTCGGCTTCGAATCCGAGATCCGGAACTCCGGTGCGTCGCTCGTGGTGATGCCGGAGGCGCTGCTCGGCGGCTATCCCAAAGGCGAGATCTTCGGAACGAGGCTCGGCTATCGGTTGCCCGAGGGTCGCGAGGCGTACGCGCGCTACCACGCCAATGCGATCGATCTCGACGGGCCGGAGGTGACCGCGCTGGCAGCGCTGAGCGCCAGGACGGCAGCCTCGATCGTCGTCGGCGTGATCGAACGCGCCGGCGCGTCGCTGTTCTGCACCGCTTTGTTCATCGATCCCGAAGGCGGGCTCGTCGCTAAGCACCGCAAGTTGATGCCGACGGGCACCGAGCGACTGATCTGGTCGCAAGGCGACGGATCCACCATGCCGGTGGTCGCAAGCTCTGCCGGAAGGCTGGGTGCGGCAATCTGCTGGGAAAACCACATGCCGCTGTTTCGCACCGCAATGTATGCGAAAGGCGTCGACATCTGGTGCGCTCCGACAGTCGACGAGCGCGATGTCTGGCGGGCGACGATGCGCCACATCGCCCATGAGGGTCGCTGCTTCGTCGTCAGCGCCTGCCAGTTGCAGCCATCGCCCCGCGCGCTGGGCCGCGAAATCCCGGGTTGGGATCCGGACCGGCCGCTCATTGCCGGCGGCAGCATGATCGTCGGCCCGCTCGGCGACGTCCTCGCCGGCCCGGCGGAGGGCGGCCCTGTCCTCATCACCGCCGAGATTGACCCCAGCGACATCGTCAAGGCGCGCTACGACCTGGACGTAGTCGGACATTATTCCCGGCCGGACATCTTCCACCTCACCGTCAACGAGACTGCACGCGAGGGCGTGAGGCGCGTCGTCGATACGGCGCCCGAAGATGCGTGAACCCGCTGCGACGATCCGGATCGCCGCGGCACTGATCGACGATCACCGCGGACGGCTGCTTCTGGTCAGAAAGACGGGAACGGCAAGCTTCATGCAGCCAGGCGGCAAGATCGAGCCCGGCGAGAAGCCTCTGCGGGCCCTTGCCCGAGAGCTGCGCGAGGAGATCGGGCTGACGCTCGGCACTGGGCAAGCACGGCATCTCGGCTGTTTTTCGGCGCCCGCCGCCAACGAACCAGGATGGACCGTGACGGCGGAGCTCTTCCACATCCGGACATCCGGGATCCCAGCCGCAGGCGGCGAAATTGCCGAAGCCGGCTGGTTCGATCTGAACACGGCAGCAAGACTTGTGCTCGCGCCCTTAACCCGTGACCAGGTGCTTCCGCTCGCAGCCGCCTTGTCGGCGCTTGCGCGGCCTTAATAACGCAGCTTCGGATACCAGTCGCCGCCGCGGCCCTCCGGAGTCAAATCGAGCACCGACCACAGGGAGGCGACGTCGGGCGCGTCGCGCGGGTCCTGGCCGGGATCGGCCATGTCGCCGGTCATTCCGCTAGACCAGAACAGGCGGACCTCCGAGCCCGCGCGCTGGAACACGACCAGTGCAGGGTTCTCGCTTCCGTCGGGGTTGAGCAGACCAAGATCCCGGGCGTACTCGTCGCCGACCGTCTGGATGAAGTCGAGGTCGCGCCAGCCACGCTCCTGCGCGAACAGGAACTGCCGCTCGACTGGACTTCGGCCGAGGATCTTGAGGGCCACACGCTGCTTGATGTCGGCGGCGTTGCCGTTCACCGCACCCAGCCAGTTGGTGCACATGGGGCATGGCCGCGCCCGCTCCGGCCCGAACATCCAGAAATAGGTGACGAGCGTATCCTTGCTGCCGAACAAGTCCGAGAGACCGACTTCGAAGCCATTCTCGTCCTTGAACCGGTAGCTCTTCGCGATCATTGGCCCCGGCGGAAGCGCCCGCCTCTGGTCGGTGAGCCGGGTCAGGCTTCTGCGGAATTCGATCTCCGCCTCGAGCAAGGCCTGCCGCGCATCTCGATAGGCCTCGCTCTCCCCTGGAAATGGCGGGCGACGCTGCGCTGCGAGTTCAGCTGCAGGGACGAGAGGGTCGTCGGCCATGGTGATGCTCCTTCGGCAAACGGCGGAGGTGCCTTACCTGCAGCGTGGTTTGCCACGTCATACAAGCACCGCTCGCCAGGCCACAGGCGTCGAAGATAGCAGGCAAAGGCGGACGACGCACGCCGGGCTTGGCCGCCGCCGCGATCCTCAAATGCCCTCGGGTTCGGTTGCCGCCCTTGCGATATGACTTTCCAGCCTGGCGTAGCTCGCTTCCATGCCGTCTGCCATGCCGGTCCCAAGCATCGCCGCGCGGACCTCTGCGTCCGGTAAGGTCATCCGCACGACCATCAGCGTTCCCGATCCGTCCGGCGTGAAGGTCGTCTCGACATGGTTGTCGGGCGTGGGGTCCGGGAGATGCATGCGCTCGATATGGACGATGCGGTGAAACGGCTGGAGCTCGACATATTCGCCGGTGAGAAAAAAGCCGGCGCCTTCGTCATTGACCCACTCGTAGCGGATCGCCCCGCCAGCGACGGGATCGCTGAGACAGCTAGCCATCGTCCAACCATCTGGGCCGGTCATCCACCTTGCTACCAGATCGGGTTCGACATGGGCGCGGTAGACGCGCTCGGGAGGAGCGGCAAACCGCCGGGTCACGATCACCGTGCGGTCACCTTCGGTCTTGAGTTCGAGCCTGTGCATCACCTCGTTCCTTCCTCGGTTGCATCCATCGCGGAGAGAAGCGCATCGAGCCGCTCGTAATTGGCCTCAAGGCCCTTACGCAGCATCGCAAGCCACTGGTCTGCGGCGCCCAACCCTTCGCTTGAAAGACGGCACGGCCGACGCACGCCGTCGACCCGCTGGCGCACCATGCCGGCCCCGACGAGCAATTTGATGTGCTGGGAAACAGCAGGCTGCGACACCCGCAGCGGCTTGGCCAGTTCCGTGATCGTGGCCTCTCCGCGCGCGAGGCGAGCCAGGATTGCGCGTCGCGTCGGATCGGCGAGCGCCGCAAATACGGAGTCGAGCTTGTCGGGAGCGAAGAGCAAAGACATTAGCTTACGCTTATATAAGCGTGTGCTTATGCCAAGGCAGACGAGCCGCAGGCCTCGAAAGTCTCGGCGGCAACGTGAACGACGGTACGAATGCTCAGCGCGAAACCACGAAGCGGCGATGACGATCATCCTGGGCGCCTAGGAGCGTGGTGAGCACGCCATCAGCAAGAGCTCGCTGGAAATTCGTAAGCGGGGAGCGGCGGTCGGCTGCTCGGACGAGGCCATCCTGCCTGCAGGCGAGCACCAAGGCATCGTCCTTGATATACAGGCTGAAGACCATCATCGATGGTCTCGCCAGAGAATGGCGGCGCCCCTCCTGGAAGGCCGCCCCCCGTTCAGCTGGTCGCGAACTGCCCCGGTTCTGCGCCGAAATGAGCCTTTGCATGGGCACGCGCTGCGGCAGCGCTCTTGAAGCGCTCGTCCTGAAGCGTCGCGGTGACGAGCGGATAATTCTGCGAATTGTAACGTGTCTCGCGCACCGTCAGGCGGTAGTCGCCGCTCTCGTCTTTGGCGATGCAGAAGGGGCGGAGTGGCGTTCTCGACATGGTGGCTCCTTATTGAAAAGGGCGGCCCGCAAAGGCCGCCCTCGTGATTAACCGATGGTCTCGGAGATGATCCGGCGCAGTTCGTCGCTCGACAGAACAGGCGAACGCCGTTCCGTGGTACGTGCTGCCGCTCCGCCGAATAGCAGGCCGAGCTTTGGCCGTTCCGGCCGATTGGAGAGATTAGTCATAAAGTCCTTGGGCGATCCGATCGCCCGTTTCAGGGTTCAGGATTTGCCAACGTCGATCACCATCACGATCGCATGGCGGTGGTCATCCACCGCGGGATCAGACGTGCTGGAGGCCGGTCGCGATCGTTCGACCGCGCGCATCGGCGTCCAGAGCGTAACTGATTCGCTGACTCTTGTTCAGGCCGGGCAGCCCTGCGGCTTCCACGGCTTTGACGTGAACGAATGCATCGGGTCCGCCGGCATCATTGGAAATGAAGCCGAAGCCACGATCGTAATTGAAGAATTTGACGGTGCCGATGGCCATATCCGTCCCCTTTTCGCAGAGAATGTCCGCGCGCCATCCGCGCAGCGGAGCCAGAAGCGTGAAAGGAAAGCGGGGCTCCTCACTCGAGCCGACAAATTCCGTCGCAGGCGACGTTAGCACCGCCTATGTAGGCAAACAGCGTTGAAAACGCAATGCTCCTAAGGGGAAGTCCTGTGTCGGGCGGTCGCCAGAACGCTCCTGCTGCGTAAGCTGCATTCTACTTTTGGCGGAAGGAAACGCGGATGAAAGGCCTGGCCGGCATCGCGATCATCGTGGCAATCTGGAGCTCCATTCCGGGTCCTGCCACATCCGCCCCGGCACAAGATGATGCGGCAAAATGGCGCGCCGACCTCGTCGCTTTTGCTGATCGCTTCGACCGCGCACAACTTGCCAAGGACCGCGCCGCCTTGGAAGACATGATCGCCGACGATCTGATCTTCATCGATCGCAGCGGCGCGCGGAGCGGCAAGGAGGCTTTCATTGAGGGCTGGACGCGGCCGCGCGTCCATTATGATCCGGTCGTTCTCATCGACAGGATCGTCGTGCCGCTCGGTGCGGATTCGGGGATCGTCACCGCCGAGACCACGCTCGGCGGCATCTCCGACGGAGTCCGCTTCACGAGCCGTTTCCGCTTTGCCGACACGTTCAAGAGGATCAGGGGCCGCTGGCAGGCTGTCCACATCCAGGTGACCGGGCTGCCCGCCCCTCCGGCGCCCTGAGCGCCGCGGCGGCGATCGTCAGGCCCAACGCCGAGCACGTGGCCATCATTCGGGGACGCCTTGCGTGTAATCGATGCGGATTCGAACCCAAGCACCAACCAGCGGTCGGCCGCCGACGCGGGGCGGCATCACGCGAAACTGCCACGCCGCCTGACGGACGGCACCGGCCAGGCCAGATCCGGCGGGCGATTGTTCGAGCTCCTCGCAATCGTCCACACGGTAATTCTCGATCGTGCGGCAAGCGATCATCCCCCAGCCCGTCGCCGCCCGCAGCCCCCTGGGAAGGTAGGCAGAAAGCTCCGCACGGGTGGGCTTCCTCTGCCACTGGGCCGGAAACAGCCGCTCGCGCCCGGGTATCTTGCCGCCTTCCAGCTCGGACGGCGCGCCGCTCGCTCCGGCGGCAAGGTCGGTGCCCGCCGAGGGTGTTCCACGCGGAAGCTGGGAAAGATCGAACTTCTCCATTCCCTCCATCAGCTTGAACGAATAGCCCTTGGGCACCGGCGGCGGGCTGGACGGTGCGGGTGCCGGCGCTCGCGGCGGCACCGGCGCGGGCGGCTGCTGCGCTCCGGCCGCAGGTTCCGGTGTGGGCTTTTCCCGTGGCTGAGGATTGGGGGACGGAGTCGGTTCGTTGGGCAGCAGCCGCACTTCGATCGCGCCGCGCTTTGGGTCCAGGATCCGCATCGGCGACGGCGCCAGCTTCCATAGCAGCAGCAAAAGCAGAACGTGCAGGATGACGACCAGCAGCATGGATGCCGCTCGCCTGCGATGGGCACTGGGATCGAGGGACGCGTAAGGCATTCAGGTCACGCCTATTGCGTCAGCCAGGGATCAGCAATCGGCACCCTTCCCTAGTCCGCGTCGGATGTGCGCGCGCGCCACCGGCGCGATCGGACAAATCTGCCTAGCATGCACTGCACAGAGGATGAACGAGAGCGGTCGCTGCCGCCCGGGTGCCGGTCAATGCCGGATCTTGTGGACGACCCAGGCAATCAGGGCGCCGAGCACCAGGCCGAACAGGCCGGAGGCGGCGGCGGTGACCAGCCACCCTGCAATCGGGCCGAGCCCGCCGGTGGCATGCTGGACCGCTTCGGCGGCATGGTGGACAATCTCGGCCGGCGCATGCAGGCCAAGCACCTCCAGGCCATGGATCAGGATACCGCCGCCGACCCAAATCATCGCTGCGGTGCCGATCACCGAAAGCGCCTGCATCAGCACCGGCATGCCTTTGACAAGCCCGCGGCCGATCGCTCGCACGGACGCCGCGCGACGCTCGGCGAGATGAAGCCCGATATCGTCCATCTTCACGATGAGACCGACGACTCCATAAACGCCGATGGTGATGCCGATTCCGACGACCGCCAGCACGATTGCCTGATTGACGATCGGTGACGCGGAGACGTCGGCCAATGCGATCGCCATGATCTCGGCGGAGAGAATGAGGTCGGTCCGGATCGCGCCGCCGACCTTCTCCTGTTCGAGCGCGGCGGCATCTGTCGGCGCCTCTTTCACCTCGTCATGCGCCGCACCACTGAAAACCTCGATTACCTTCTCCGCACCTTCGAAGCAGAGATAGGCGCCGCCAAGCATCAGCAGCGGCGTGATCGCCCATGGCGCGAAGGCGCTGAGCAGAAGTGCGGCCGGCAGTAGGATCAGCAACTTGTTGCGGAGCGAGCCGAATGCGATCTTCGCGATGATCGGCAGCTCGCGATCGGGCGACAGCCCAACGACGTAGCGCGGCGTTACCGCGGTATCATCGACGACCACGCCGATCGCCTTGCTGCCCGCCTTTCCGGCGGCCGCACCGACATCGTCGAGCGAAGCCGCGGCAAGCTTGGTGATTCCTGCGACGTCGTCAAGCAACGCGACCAGACCGGAGGGCATGAACGAATCATCCTGTGCCGAGCGGCCGGGCTGGCCGATTCGTACCCGGCTAATCCCCGGATGCGGCCGCGACTTCAAGTAGGCGCTGACGGCAACGCACGTGCGGCTCCCCGCCCGAGGATCGCGAGGAACCTATCACCCGCGGGCGGCAGATGTCGGTCGAGGACGCGGGCGCCTTGTTTGCAACGTTGCCGAAGCCGTGCCGCCCAGGGCTTGGATCAGCCACCGAATGCCAGGAAGCTGCCGCTCAACAGGCTGATCGTGCAGCCGAGACCCATGATCGCCACGACGGTCAGGCGAAATCGTCCGGTCGGATCGACGGCCATGTCTTCACTCCGCATCAGCCTCGGCAACGGCGCTCCGGCTCTCGAGAGGCAATAGTGCGCGCAGTTGGTTAACGGGGGATTGCAGACGGCTTCCGTAATAATCATAGCGACGAAGCGGCGCCGAGCTTCCGTCGGAGCTGCCCATTCCACCGCCTCGGTAGCGGCCCGTCGACTCCCGACATTGCTCACGCCATGGGGCTCGCGCCGCGACACCGTTCGAATATGGCACAGCCCGCCCGCGCTCAGGCGACCCGCTTGTGCCAACAACCATTATCGTCTGTAGCCACGACGTTCCCCTCTGCGGCTTAGACGCACCTTGCAGAGTGGAGGGCAATGTGTTGAGGCAGTGTAGTTTTGATTGACTGGACCGACTTTTACTCTCCTGTCGACCATCGCATCGCAAAGGGCGTCGGCGCCGGATGCATGCTCGTTCTGCTTGTGATCACAGGAGCCATTTTCCTGATTGTGATCTGAGACATTTCCGTTTCGAGGAGAGAAGCCGCCGTCCCTCCCCCCTCGATCGCCAGAAGCGCAGACGTGAAGAAGGGCGGCAAGGCATCCGCCCTGCCGCCCTCTTCGTCTCCAGCACGCTAGAGACGCTCCGATAAACGCGTCGACCGAGACAAGGCGTCAGAATGACACTGTCCCAGCAGATCGCGGATCAGACGTCATCCTCTTCGCTTGGTCCCACCATCAGCGCATCGGCGACTTCCTCGGTCTTGCCGCGGATCGCGCGCTCGAGGCGCTCGGCCATCTCCGGATTTTCACGAAGATAATTCTTGGCGTTCTCGCGGCCCTGGCCGATGCGGACCGAGTCGTAGCTGAACCAGGCGCCGGATTTCTCGACGATGCCGGCCTTGACCCCGAGATCGAGAATTTCGCCGATCTTTGAGATGCCCTCGCCGTACATGATGTCGAATTCGACCTGCTTGAACGGCGGCGCGACCTTGTTCTTGACGACCTTCACGCGGGTGGTGTTGCCGACGATGTCGTCGCGATCCTTGATCTGGCCCGTGCGACGGATGTCGAGGCGGACGGACGCATAGAATTTGAGCGCGTTGCCGCCTGTCGTCGTCTCCGGATTGCCGTACATCACGCCGATCTTCATGCGCAGCTGGTTGATGAAGATGACGATGCACTTCGACTTGGAGATCGAGCCGGTGAGCTTGCGGAGCGACTGACTCATCAGACGCGCCTGAAGGCCGACGTGGCTGTCGCCCATCTCGCCTTCAATTTCGGCACGCGGCACCAGAGCGGCGACCGAGTCGACCACCAGCACATCGATCGCATTGGAGCGAACCAGAGTGTCGGTGATCTCGAGCGCCTGTTCGCCCGTATCCGGCTGCGAGACGATCAGATTGTCGACGTCCACGCCCAGTTTCTTGGCATAGACGGGATCGAGCGCATGCTCGGCGTCGACGAAGGCGGCGGTGCCGCCGTTGCGCTGCGCCTCGGCGATGACGTGGAGAGCAAGCGTGGTCTTGCCCGAGCTTTCCGGCCCATAAACCTCGATGACGCGGCCGCGCGGCAGACCGCCAATGCCTAACGCAATGTCGAGGCCGAGCGACCCGGTCGAGATCGCCTCGATCGCAATCGCCTCGCGCGAGCCGAGCCGCATCGCGCTGCCCTTGCCGAAGGCGCGGTCGATCTGCGCCAGGGCGGCGTCGAGGGCTTTTTGCTTGTCCATATTGTCAGATGTTCCAACGACCTTGAGAGATGCCACCATGGCCCGACCACTCCTATGCGAGCCGCGCCGCCCATTCAACGCGTGAGTGCTCTGTACCATCGATGTTCCACAGGAACAAGAGGGGAACGCTCTATCCTCTTTCGAGCGCCGTCAGTGCTGCAGCCATCGCAGCCTGGAAGTCGGAGCGGTGATAGATGTCGTTATGTCCCGCCCCGGCGATCGTCCGGTCGAAAACGAGGTTGGGCACCGCCGTGCGCAGAACATCGGTGCGCTCCCGCCGCACGAGCGTGTCGTCCTCGCCGGCAAGGATCGCCACCGGCAAGCCCCGCCCGCGCAGCCATTGGGCCGAGGGCGTCGGATGGCGGAACAGCAGGCGGACAGGGACCCACGGATAGTGACCCGCAGCCACCGCCTCCAGCGAGTCGAACGGTGTCACCAGGATCAGCCCGGCAAGCTCGCGTCGGCTGCCAAGATAGGCCGCGACTCCGGTGCCGATGCTGAAACCGACTGCGACGATCCGGCGGCCCGGGAAACGCCGCGCGACGGAATCATGAACGAGCAACGAATCTTCGGTGAGCGCGGCCGCCCCCGCGCGGCCGGTGCTCGGGGCGTAGCCGCGATAGTGAAAGACGACCACGTGGTGATCCGGGTAAAGATCGTGGAGATACTCCGCCGCCGTTGCGGCGTTCCAGCCATTGCCTCCGAAGCCGATCAGCACCGGCGCGTCCGGCGCGACCGATCCGCCCGTGGGCGGGATATGGTAGCCGTGCAGAGTCTCGCCGCCCGGCGTCTGCAGCGATAGCGCGGCGGCGCCCGTCGGCGCCGTGGCGGCGCCGATCATCTTCGTCGGAAACAGCAGGCGATCCTGAAAGGCAAAAAGAAAAGCGAGGATGATGGCGTATAAGAAGACAGGGATGAGGAGCAGTTTCCACATCAACGCGCGCGTCCCCTGCTCTGAAGATCTCCCCTACACTCGCAGGGAGTGGCGGGTCACCCCGCGAACGCCTCGTCGAGGGCGGGCTCGATCGCGTCGATCGTAAACGGCTTCGACAATACCGGTGCCTGCGCATGGGCAGCCGGGGGCGGCTCGATATGGCCGCCGGTCGCGAGGATGTAGGGAATGCCCATCTCGCGCAGTCGGTCGGCAACCGGCCAGATGCGCTCGCCCTTCAGGTTCACGTCGAGAATGGCGACATCGAAGCCGCCTTCTCCCACGCGGGCCATGGCCTCCGGCACGCTTTCGCAGGTGCCGGCGATCTGGTGGCCCATGGAATCGAGGAAATCCTCGAGCATCATGGCGATAAGCGATTCATCTTCGACGATGAGTACGGAACGGGCGATAGTCACGGAAGCTCGCTTAAAGGCTCCGGAACCGTTGCGAAACAATTATTTCGCGGCAAGCGCATCGCGCGCGGACTCGGCGAGCTTCTGCACCGAAAAGGGCTTGGCGAGGAACGAGACCCGCTCGAGGTCGATCGACTGGCGCAGTTGCTCCTCCGCGTAACCGGAGATGAACAGGATCGGGAGATCCGGATTCATCTGTCGCGCGATCCGGGCGGTGGTCGGACCGTCCATGGTCGGCATGACGACGTCGGAAATCATCAGATCGATCTTCGGCTCGCGTTCCAGAATCTCGATCGCAGCCTCGCCGTTCTCGGCCAGCAGGACGGTGTAGCCGTGGCGGGTCAGCGCGCGCTCAGCGACGGCACGGACGGTCGCCTCGTCCTCGACCAGCAGAATGGTGCCGCTGCCCCACAATTCGCCGGTCGTCTCCTTGACCTTGCGCGTCGAGGCCGGCGTTTCGCTGCGATTGACCGGCAGGTAGATGACGAAGCTGGTGCCCTGCCCCGGCTGCGACTCGGCGAAGATGAAGCCGCCGGATTGCTTGACGATGCCGTAGACGGTGGAGAGACCGAGACCCGTGCCCTTGCCGACTTCCTTGGTGGTGAAGAATGGCTCGAATATCTTGGGCAGCACGTTCGCCGGAATACCGCTGCCGGTATCGGTGACCCGCAAGGCGGTATATTCGGCGATCGGCAAAATCTCGCTGCCCATCCGTCGGACGTCGTCGGCGGAAACCGAATAGGTCTGGATGGTGAGCGCGCCGCCCTCCGGCATGGCATCGCGGGCGTTGACCGCAAGATTGACGATCACCTGTTCAAGTTGGCCGGGATCAGCGCGAACCGCGCCCAGCGCACGGCCGTGCTTGACCTGCAGGCTCACCTTCTCGCCGAGCAGCCGCTTCAGCAGGTTCGACACCTCGGCGATGACATCGGGAAGCTGCAGCACCTGCGGCCGGAGCGTCTGCTGGCGCGAGAATGCGAGCAGTTGCCGGGTCAGGCCGGCCGCGCGGTTGGAATTGGATCGGATCTGCTGGATGTCGTCATAATCGCTGTCGCCCGGTGTGTGGCGCATCAGCATCAGGTCGCAATGCCCGATGATCGCGGTCAGAATGTTGTTGAAGTCGTGCGCGACTCCGCCTGCGAGCTGGCCCACCGCCTGCATCTTGGTAGCCTGCGCAACCTGGCGCTTCAGCCGGTCTTCCTCGGTATTGTCCTTGAGCGACAGCAGAACGGCGGCGTCGCCGAGGCCGCGCGCGCCTGCAACCGTCATCGCCACCGGCTCTTCGGGCTTCGAGCGCAGCCGCACCGCAATGTCGCCCGACATCGAAGGTCCGCGCGCGAAACGCCGCACCGAGTCCGACACTGCGGCCTTGTCCTCGTCGACGACGAGGTCGCCAGGCCAGGTCGGCTCGACGTCGCGGTCGAGCCCTGCGCCGCGCCGAAAGGCGGAGTTCAGATAGATGAAGCGGCCGTCGCGATCGGCAAGCGCAAGGCCGAGCGGCAGGATCTCGAGCAAGGCATTGATGTTGGCGCCGCCCTCGCGGCCGAACTCGCCGGCGTCTTCGAGCAGCAGGAAAAGGCTGGGGCCCGTCTCGGCGGAATCGGTCAGGGGCACCTGGACGATGCGCAGCGGCGTGCCGTTCTTGCCGTCGCGAGCGAACAGCAACGCGCCTTCGGGACTGACGGTGAGCAGATCGACAAGCGGGGTGCCGAGCCCGGCATGACCGTCGGCCGTGGCGCGCAGCAGGAATGCACGGCTCGCAGCGAGCAGATTACCGTCCGGATCGGCGACCAGGCTCATCACGCCGGCGAGGCCGAGCCGGTCGCCCGTCTCGCCACTGACGAGCCTTTCCGCCTCGGCCGCGAGGTCGTTCGCCACCGGCCGGTCGAGCGTCCACACGACATGTCCGTCGTCGAGACCGGCAACCCGAAGCGACGCCGACAGCTGGATCTCGCCGGCCTGCAGGCCAGTCTCGCCGGCGCGGCCATCTCGGCGTGCGGCGACCAGAAGGGCGCCCATGTCGGTGCCGAGCGGCAGATCGAGCGGGCCCCGCGCTCCGAACCATTCCTGCCAGACCTCATTGGCTGCAAGGATCTGCCCATGGGCATCGGTAACGGCCGCGGCGGCTTCCGAACAATCAAGGGCGGCGCGCAGCAACGATAGATCAGTGGTCGGCGCGACATCGCTCGCCGCCGACGCATTTCGGCGGCGGCCACCGCCAAGCAGCAACAACGGCGCGGCGAGCGCGAGCACACCGGCAAAGAAGATCGCGGCGAACACCGGATCGCCGATCGCCCATAGCAGAACGGCGGCGGACGCGGCTGCGCCAAGCAGGATCAGGAGCGTCGAAAGAAGGGCGCCGGAGCGGGCTGGACGGGATGAAGCCATGATGTCGGGATAGCAGCGGCGAGGCTGCGATCAAATCTCCGGCATGAAGCGGCGGGCGCGGCGCTGCCATTTGCGCACCTGCCACCAGCGCCAGATGCCGATCGAAAGAAGGTAGCCGATCAGAGCGCTCGCCGTCGCGATGATGAACAGGCCGGTGATCAACGACGGCGCCGCGTCGGAAAGTAGCCAGCGCACCCAGGCGCCGACGCCGGCACGGCTCTCGTACAAGGCCCAGAAGGTGCCGGTGTCGGCATGGAAGCCGAGCGCGTTGCCGACGAAGATCGCCGCGATCAGGAAAAAAGGAGTCGTCAACGGGTTGGACAAGAAGGTCATCAGCGCCGCGAGCGGGATATTTCCGCGCACCGGCACGCACATCAGGGCGGCGCCGACGATCTGCAGACCGGGAATCATGAGGAAGATGCCAACGAGCAGACCGACCGCGACACCACGCGGGACCGAGCGCCGGGTGAAGCGCCAGAATTCGCTGTGCAGCACTCGCTGCCCAAACGGCTTGATCCAGCGGCTCTCGGCGAGATCCTCGCGCCGTGGCATGTTCTCCGAGACCCAGCGGGCGAAGCGCGACGGCTCAGCCATGCTGTCGCATCAGCCTCCCCTGCTCCCGCTTCCAGTCCTTCTCCTTCTGATATTCGCGTTTGTCCGGCGCCTTGCGCCCCTTGGCCAGCGCAAGTTCTACCTTCGCGCGCCCGCGGCTGTTGAAGTAGATCGACAACGGCACCAGCGTCATGCCGTCGCGCGCGACCGCACCGTGAAGCTTCGAGATTTCGCGCTCGTGCAGCAGAAGTTTCCGAGGCCGTTTGGGCTCGTGGTTGAAACGGTTGCCGTGGCTGAACTCGGGCACGTTGGCGTTGACCAGCCAGACCTGGCCGTCCTTCACCTCTGCATAGCTCTCCGCGATCGATCCTTCGCCGAACCGCAGCGATTTCACTTCTGTGCCGGTGAGCGCGATGCCGGCTTCATAGGTGGTGTCGATGGCATAATCGAAGCGTGCGCGCCGATTCTCGGCGACGACCTTCTTCTTGTCGAACGTTGCGGGACGGGGACGGACCATGGCTACCAGATAGGATCGAAAGTGGGCGCGCCCAAGCGGCAAGCATCGAAGATCATGCCCGGTTCCCCGCAACGGCGATGCCCGCATGATCGAGCGCGGCGTCGACCGCACGGCGGCTCGCGTCGGATGGCGGCGTCATCGGCAGGCGGACATCGAGTGGGAAATCGGGGAAAACCCGCGACAACGCATATTTGGCAGGTCCAGGCGATGCGTCGGAAAACAGGGCGGCATGCAACGGATAAAGCCGATCCTGAAGCCTGAGTGCTCCGTCCCAGTCGCCGTTCAGGCATGCTTCGTGAAAGTCCGCACAAAGCCGCGGCGCGACGTTGGCGGTCACCGAAATCGAGCCGACGCCGCCCATTGCCATGAAGCCCAGCGTCATGTCGTCATTGCCGGAAAGCTGGACGAAATCCACGCCGCAGGCAAGCCGCTGCGCCGAAACCCGGGCGAGCTGCCCACTCGCATCCTTGATGCCGACGACGTTCGGCAGCCGCGCGATCCGCGCAAGCGTCTCGACATTGATGTCGGTCACCGTCCGGCCCGGCACGTTATAGACGACGATCGGCAGATCGCAGGCCTCGACCAGCATCTCGAAGTGGCGGATCAGGCCGTCCTGGTTCGGGCGGTTATAATAAGGCAGCACGATCAAGGCGGCGTCTGCGCCGCGCTCTTGCGCCGCCTGCATGTTCTGGATCGCGCTTTGCGTGCTGTTCGATCCGCACCCGGCGATCACCGGAACTCGGCCTTTTACCTGATCGACGCAGACCTCGATCACGCGATAATGATCTTCGGCAATCAGGGTGGCCGATTCGCCGGTGGTGCCGACGGGCACAAGCCCATGACTCCCTTCGGCAATTTGCCACTCGACGAAGTCGCGATAGCAATCTTCGGCAAACGCTTCGTCGCGGAAAGGCGTCACCAGAGCCGGGATCGACCCGCGAAACATGGAAAGTCTCCTTCAACGAGACGGCGTTGCGTATAGGATGAGAAATGCGGGTGGCCGTTCAGGGCCTGATAAGGAGCGGGGTGGCATTCTGTCCAGCATGCAGAAAAAGTTGGTGTTGAGCGGTCTTCTTGGGGTTTCCGCAGCCTCGATCGCAGCGGTCGCGACCGGCGTTCCGCAGATGAAGCCGATGCGGGTCCTGCCCGTCTCGCTTCAGACGGTTTCGACTCCACCGGCGATGCAGCCTGCCCTGCCGCCGGCCTCGCCGCCGCGACCCTATGTGCCGGCCGGGATCGACAGCGGGCTTTCGCGCTGGAACGCCCTGCGCCAGAGCGACAATCTTCCTTTCTCCTCCTACGCGTCCTTCCTTGCTTCCTATCGCGGATGGCCGGGCGAAGCGGCGATGCGCCGTTCGGCCGAGAAGGCGATCACCGACGCCACGCCGGCGAGCGAGGTGCTGAATTATTTCCGTCTGCTGCCGCCTGTCAGCAATACCGGCCAGGCCAAGCTTGCCTTCGGCCTGCTCAACTCGGGGCAGCCCGACGCGGCGCGCCAGGCGGCACGGACGGCCTGGACCGGCGGTGCGCTCTCCGACGCCGACGAATTCCGCATTCTCAGCCTGTTCGGAGCGGCGCTGACCCCGCAGGACCATGATGCTCGGGTCGATCGACTGCTCGCGGACGGCTCGCTCCAGAGCGCGCGCCGCGCACTTGGCTATGCCTCTGCGATGCAGCGGCCAATGTTCGAAGCGCGGCTCGCGCTGCAAAGCCGCGCGCCCGACGCGTTCAGCCGGGTGTCGATGCTCAGCGGCTACGAAGGCCATGCCGGCCTGATCCAGGATCGCGCCAATTATCTGCGCAGCAGCGGCCAGAGCGTTGCCGCACGCCAGCTTCTCGCGACGGCGCGGATCACCACCCGCCCGGCAAACCCAGAGACCTGGCTCGAGACGTTGCTGACCAATGCCAAAGCCGCGTCCAACGACGGTCAGTGGTCGACGGCCTACGATATCGCCGCGCGAATCGACGACACCTATCCCTCCGGCACCGACGTCAGCTCACGGCCTTATGGCGAACGCGACGCCTATACGAGCCTGGCCTGGCTTGGCGGCAATGCAGCGCTGAACAAACTCGCGCGACCGGCGGATGCGGCGCGACTATTTGGTCTCTATGCGCGGGCGGCCAAGTCTCCGCAGACCCGGTCCAAAGGCTTCTACTGGGGAGCGCGCGCTGCGTTCGCCGCCGGGCAGCAGGCACTCTCCGATTCGCTTCTGCAGCAGGCGGCCGCGAGCCCCGATCAATATTACGGCCAGCTTGCGCTCGAACGTCTCGGACGGCGGGTAAATCCTCCGGCTGCCCCGACGATTTTTCCGACCCCGGCCGATCGCTCCGCATTCGCGTCGCGCCCGCTTGTCCAGGCGACCAAGGCGCTTGGCGATCTCGGCCGCTGGAACGACCAGTCCCTGTTCGTGCGCGCCCTCGCCGACAGCCTCGAGAGCGATCAGGATCGTTTGCTCGCCGGCGAGTTCGGCCGCTCCATCGGCCGCCTCGATCTCGGGGTTTGGGTCGCGCGCCAGGCGCGCAACAGCGGCGCCAATTTCTATGCACCAACGGCGTTCCCGGAAGTCACCCTGCCCGCCGCATATTCACACCAGTGGAGCCTCGCCCACGGCATCACCCGCCAGGAAAGCTCATTCGATCGCGCGGCGATGAGCCATGTTGGGGCCCGCGGGATGATGCAATTGATGCCGGGCACCGCCCGCGAACAGGCCGGCAAGGTCGGCCTGCCCTATGACCTAGGGCGCCTGACCAGCGACCCCGCGTACAATGTCATGCTCGGCACCAGCTATTTTCAGCGCCTGCTCAACCAATGGGGCGGCAACGTTCCGATGGCGGTCGCAAGCTACAATGCCGGAGCGGGTAACGTCGCAAAATGGGTCCGTCAGAACGGCGATCCGCGCGCCGGTGCCGACATCGTCCGGTGGATCGAGGACATTCCCTATTCGGAGACGCGCAATTACGTGCAGCGGGTGCTCGAAAATGCAGTCGTCTATGACGCCATACGTGCCCAGCGCACCGGCAGCGGGAGCGGCAACCGGCTGTCCTTCTACCTCGGCAAGGCCGGCGCGGGCTAAAACTCGCTTCGCGCTTTGATCGACGGCCGGCGTGGCAGCGTCACTCCGCCCATTCGGCACGGCCATAGCCTTGCGCGTAGAGCAAGGCGGTGAGATCGCCATGGTCGATCCGGGCGTCGGCGGCCGCTGCAGCCGCCGGCTTGGCGCGGAAGGCGACACCCAGGCCCGCCGCCTCGATCATCGGGATATCGTTGGCGCCGTCGCCGACCGCCAGCGCGTCGGCAGCGTCGAGACCGTGCTCCGCCAACGCTCCAAGCAAGGTGGCGCGCTTCGTGTCGGCACCGACGATCGGCTCTCCGACCGTACCATCCAGACGTCCGTCGCTGCCGAGCAGGCGGTTGGCGATGACCCGTTCGAAGCCGATCTCCTCACCCACCGGTTCGGCGAAGGCCGTGAAGCCTCCGGAAACCAGGATGGTAAGTGCTCCATCGCGGCGCATCGTTCGCACCAGCGCTCGAGCGCCGGGCGTCAGCCGCACGCGCTCCCTGCGACAGCGCTCGATCATTGCCGTATCGAGGCCCTTCAGCAACGCGACGCGGGCACGGAGCGCGCCCTCGAAGGCGAGCTCGCCGCGCATCGCGCGCTCTGTGATCTCCGCAACTTCGGCCTTTAAGCCCGCATAATCGGCGAGTTCGTCGATGCACTCGACCGTGATCATCGTGGAATCCATGTCGGCGATCAGCAATTTCTTACGTCGTCCGGCCTCGCCCTGGACGACGATGTCGACACCGGGAAAATGTGCCTCAAGCGCGCTTCGCACCGGGAGAAGATCGGCGGAGAAGAGGAGGTCGCAGGCCTTGTCGCGTTCGATCCAGCTACGCCCCATCGGCTCGACGCCGATTGCGCGCAGCATGTCCTCGCTCTTCGAAATATCGCCGCCCGAAAGCCGGTCTGCTGCTATCAGCGTCGCGATGAACATCTCTTCTCTCTCTCTGCCCAGTTCGGCTCTGCCAAGGGTGGCGCTTATTGCGGGGCCGACCGCCAGCGGCAAGTCGGCATTGGCGCTGCGCTTTGCGAACCGGGTGGCGGGCACGATCGTCAACGCGGACAGCGCCCAGGTCTATCGCGATCTCCGGATCGTCAGCGCACGCCCGTTGCCGGAGGAGGAGGCACTGGCACCGCATCGTCTCTACGGCACGCGCGACGGCGCGATTGCATGCTCCGCGGCCGATTGGGCAGAGGACGCGAAGCGCGAGATCGAAGCTGTGCACGCGCAGGCTCGTATTCCTGTGCTGGTCGGCGGCACAGGTTTCTACGTTCGCACCCTCCTCGAAGGCATCGCCCCGATCCCGCCGATTGACCCGGCGATACGTGAGGCGGTGCGGGCGCTCCCGGTCGAATCGGCATACCAGGCGCTGGTGAGCGAAGACTTCGAAGCAGCCGCACGCCTCGGACCAAGCGACACGACCCGGGTCGCCCGGGCCCTCGAAGTGGTGCGTTCAACGGGCAAGCCGCTTGGCGAATGGCAGCAAGCGCGCGCGGGCGGTATCGCCGCAGCCGTGGCGCTGCGCCCGCTGATCCTGCTTCCACCACGCGCTTGGCTTTACGAACGATGTGATCAGCGGTTCGAGAACATGATGTCGAACGAAGGGCTTAACGAGATTTCCTTACTTCTCGCTCGAGATTTCGATCCGATGCTGCCGGTTATGCGTGCAATCGGCGTACGCGAGATCGCGGCCTATCTGCGCGGTGACATGACGCGAGATCAGGCGCTGGAGGCCGGCCGGCGTGCGACCCGCCACTATGCCAAGCGCCAGTATACTTGGTTCGCGCACCAGAGCCCGATCGACTGGCCGCGTTGGACCGAACCCCTCACCAATGCCAACGCTGACACGGCACTAGCGCTGCTTGGGCTCCCCGAAGGCGGCGCACCGGCGTTGCGGGCTTGAGGCGGAAGGCCTAGCGCGAGGCATGGACATCTTATTCGACAAGGATGCTGATCTCGATCTTGTGCGCCGCCGGCGCGTCGCTGTGATCGGCTATGGCAATCAAGGTCGCGCCCAGGCGCTCAATCTTCGCGACAGCGGCGTCGATGTGATCGTTGCGCTTCCCGAGACGTCCGCCCGACGTGGTCAAGCCGGCAACGACGGTTTCGCCACAGCCACGACCGCGGAGGCGGCACAGCGGGCAGACCTGCTGGTGCTGCTCGCGGCCGACGAAGATCATGCTCGGATCTATTCGGAAGAAATCGAGTCAAGGCTCTGCAACGGCAGCGCAATAGTTTTTGCGCACGGCCTATCTGTCCGCTTCGATCTGATCCGGCCACGACCGGATCTCGACATCCTCCTGGTTGCGCCGAAAGGTCCCGGCACCGCGCTTCGATCCGAATATGAAGCAGGCTCCGGCCTCGTCGCCTTGTTCGCAGTTGCGCAGGACGCCAGCGGCAATGCCCGCGATCTCGCACTCTCCTATGCCGCGGCGCTCGGCAGCGGCCGGGTCGGGATCCTGCCGACCACCTTCGCCGAGGAGAGCGAGGCCGATCTGTTCAACGAGCAGGCGGTTTTATGGGGTGCGATCCCGGAGCTGATCCACGCCGGCTTCGAGACGTTGGTGGAGGCAGGGTTCTCACCGGAAATCGCTTATTTCGAGTGCCTTACTGAGGTTAAGCTGATAGCTGATCTCATCTACGCACGCGGCATTGCCGGGATGCGGGAGGCGATCTCCAGCACCGCCGAGTTCGGGGCGGTCGAGGGCGGCACCCGCATCGTCACGCCCGAAACCCGGGCCGAGATGCGCAAGATTCTCGCCGAGGTTCGCAGCGGCGCATTTGTCGAGAAGCTGATCGCCGATGCAGGTACCGGCTATCCTCGCCTCAAGGCGAGCCGAGGCGAGGCAGCCGCGCATCCGATAGAAGCGGTCGGGCAGCGGCTGCGCAGGCTCACCGCCCGCCCCTGACCGCGATGCTCAGGCGGCCGGGGGCGTGTTGTCGATGAACAGATCCAGTTGGGACTGACAACCCTTGTCGATGAATGCTTTGGCAAGGCCGTTCGGGTCGATGGGAACGCTCGTCAGACGCGCAATCTTCAATCGTGTCGGATCGTCGTTGCCGGTCCAGGTCAGTTGATACTCGCCGCCGTCACTGAGCGGCAGCGCTGTCGGCCAGGCGAGTTCGTCCTTGCCACTTGCCCATTCGACCTTCTGAGTGGCGCCGCCCTGCCCGGCTATGGCCAAGGTGACATCCAGATCGTTTTCGGGGCGCCACAGCTTCACGATCGTATCCGGTCCGATGCAGATCGTTCCGCTTTGAGAAATATCGACATGCCACAGGCTCGGGCTCGACGGGACTGCGCCGGCGCGCATTGCACCGAAACGCCCGCGCGCGTTGAACGCGGCCGCGGCGGTGCGCGTGCCTCCGCCGAGGGTGAAGGTACCGGGGCCGCGCAGCACGCGGGTTGCGTTCGACACAAGAACGGTGATGACGTCGCCCGGCTTCAGCGCAATCGGCGCCGCATCGCCAACCGAACGGCCCGGCGGATAGGCGGAGGAGGATGGGCCCGCCGAACGCACGACCAGCCCCGCTTCGGCTGCTGAAGTCGCTGCCAGAGCGGCGGCGATCGTAATGGAGAATGCTATGTTCCGGCTTCTCATGACCTTGTCACTCCTGTGACTATCTCGTTCGAATGACGCACGTCAGCGCATGTTGGCGACGTTGTAACGAAGCGTTTCGTCGGCGGTTAGGCAGCGACGGGTCGATCGGTCGGCGCCCTGCTCTTCGACCGCCTTCTGACGGTACATGACCTCCGTCAGCAACTTGCGCGACACGCCCATCCGGATCAGAAAGTCGTTGTCCTCGCTGGCGAGGATCGCCGAATCCTGCTCCACCGACGCAATCAGACCAATCGTCTTGTCCCCTCCGGTGGCGAGTTCACTGCGGATCGACTGCCGGTCCGCAATATGGGTGAACATGTGCACGATGAAGTGGCCATCCGCATCCACGAACCGGGCAAGTCCGCCCATGAACATGAAATTGCACGCGGAGAAGCAGGACCATCCCTTTGGAATCCTGGTTGGAATCCCCGATTCTCGTATCACCCGACCGGCCGCGTTGCCGACACGCGCATTGCCGCCCGGCGAGCGGATCCAGATCTCGTCGATAACGCCGCCCTCGGCGGCGGCCAGCGCCGCCTGCAGCCGCTCAACGACGCCATCGTCGATCAGCCCTTCGGCGCGCAGGATGTTGCGTCCGTTCACCTGCTCGGTCGAGAAACGCATCTGTCGATAATTGGACCAGTTGAGGCTCTTGGGGCAGGTGGGGTTGACGGGGTCCATCGCCTGTTGGGCACCGGCGCTTTCCGCTGATGCAAGGGCCAGCACGGCCAGGAAGAACCGGCGGATCATCAGACCCTCACATATCTGCTCGTACCGGGTCTCCGGCACAGGCGCTTGGGTGCCTTCGTTTCCTCACCGTCGACGATCACGACATCGTTGACTGTCATGCAGTGGCTGCCGTCGGCGAGTTGCTCGGCGCCCGTGACACTCGACGAACCGGAGACGTTGGCGCGAGATTCCGACGTCCAGCTCGCGGTGGTGCCGACGCCGCCGCGAACCGCTTGGTTGGTGGCTTGCGCCGCCTGCTGTTGCTCCTTGCAGTCGAGGATCGCGACCAGCGCTTCCGAAAGCAGCTCGCGGGCGGGAAGAAAGCTGCCCACGGTTCCCGCAGCGCCGCGGCCGAGCACACCGGCGGCAATGTTGCCCATGAAGCCGGCGAGACCGTTCTTCTTCTTGGTGCCGCCCTCGCATCTTTGCTTTTCGGCTGCCTGATAATCGGCCGCCCATGCGACCGGGGCCGGCCCCGGCAATGGCGCAAGCAGAACATACGCAACAATCAGTGCGCGTAACATTCAGAGTTCCCCCACGAACCCTCTCATCTCACAACCTACGCCGTCGTGCCGGCAGGGTCAATGCGAAGCCGTTCCTGCAACCTGTCAATCTGGTCTTGCAGGCTGTGCAACATCGTGTCGAGGCCGCGCTCGCGCTCCTCACGCTTGAGCACCAGCCGGACAGCGCGGGCCACCGGATCCATGATCTCGATCAGCGCATCGCGCTCGGCGGTGCTGAGGCAGGACCGGTCGGGACGCGCACCGACCAGGATCCAGCCGAGCAGAGGCCCCTCCTCCGCCCGCAGCGGCATGCGGATTGAAAAGATCCGATCGGTTGCCTCGAACTGCAACGTGAAATCGCCCGGGGACGGTTCCGCGGCGAGCCAGTCGGCGACGTCCGAATCCGGAATCCCGCGCGCATCGGCGACCTCGCCGTCGACCACGAAGGCGAGCCGGCGCGGGCGAACTCCGCCTTCGATGCGGTCGAGTATCTCGCCGGTGACGTCCTTCAGCGGCGCGAAATGACGGAGGTCGCGAAGGGATTGGGGCAGGCCCTGGCGAAGATCGACCAGCTTGCGGTGGAACCGCCCTTCCGTCCAGCGCTGCACCCGCTCGTAGACCGGCACCACCAGGATGGTCGAAACGGCTGTGCCGACGATCGGCGCGATCGATCCGGCATTCTGGCCGAAAGCGCGCAGGATGATCTCCTTGACCCCTTCCATCACCCCGGCGAAGGCTGCGCCCAAGATCACCGTGATCAGCGCCACCGAGATCGACCGGCTGATCACCGCCTCGGCGTCGTAAAGCCGATACTTCATCAGGGCCACGAGCAGGCCGAGCTGCAGGATCAGGAAAGCGAAACCGAAGGCGAACCCAGCGCCCATCTCGAGTGCGAGTTGCGTTCCCAGCCGACCAGCATCGTGCTTGAACATGTCCAGCGTCAGAGAGAGGCAGAGCAGGACGGCGTAGCCTGCAAAGCCGAACAAAGCCCATTGCAGCTGCTGTCGCTCGTCGCTTGGCGGCGTCTTGCGCAACCGGCGGAACAGTGTGTCCACCGCCAGCGCCATCAAGGCGATGAACAGCACCCGGTAAAGATTGCCGCCAACGAAGAACAAGACGGGCAGCAGCGCGATCGCGCCAATCATCCAGCGCGGCCGAAGTCGGCCGAACGGGAACAGCAGGATGCCAGCCAGCAGCGAGACATTGGCGAGATCGAGCAAGGTCTTCGGCGCCCATTCCGGCGGGCCGAGCGCCGCCAGAAAACCGAGGCCGGGCTGCGCCGTCGCCCAGGCCATGCTCTGCGCGAGGAAATTCGCGGACGGCTGTTCCGCGGCCATGGTCAGCAGAATGGCGAGGCTGACGATCGAACTCACCACGTCCGCCTCACGTCGCCGGCAGAGGAACCAGGCGCAGGCGAGGAGGAACGGATAGATGGGCAGATGGACGAGATCGGTGACGTCAAGGATCCACCCCGGCACTCCGCTTGCCGCCGCCGCACCCTCGATGTGGGTCTCACCGGTCAGCAATTCGATGTCCCGCTGGCGCCCGTCCGCACCCTTGACGGTCAACAACACGGGCCTGTCCTCATCGGCGCAGAGCAAGGGACCGAGCAGCCCGTAGTCGAGCATCGTCGTACCGGCCGGCAAAGGTGCCTCGGTGTCCGGGGCGCGGCAGCGCAGACGATCGCCGGGCCGCTCCGGAATGCGTGCCGACAGAGCGATGGTGTCGACGGCGAGGATATCGTCCTCCGCGCGCACGCCGGCCGCTGCGGCCGCGTCGCCGACGGGGAACCGTATCCGGGTCAGATCAGCGGGATCGAGCGCCAGGCCCGCCCGGCTTCCCGGCACCAGGCTGCTGTTCGGAGGCGGATCGCTCAGCCGCAGCCAGACGCCGCCCACCGGACCGACGATCGCCAGGAACAAGGCCGCGAACCAGATCGGGCGAAAGACCCACAAGGCTCTACGGGTGAAATCCGGAATTCGCTCGGGCAATTTGGCCAGAAGTCCGATCGCCATGTGCAAGTGCCCCCAACACCCCGTCCCGTCGATAGCATGGCGGCGGCGGGGGAGAAGCGGCTTTCGACGGAGAAGGCCGAACTTGCCTCGTCACGCACTCGCAGGGCGCCGCTACAACGGATAGCTCGCCAGAGCTCGGCCGATGTGCGACGCTGCAACATCAAAGGAGACCGGCCATGCGCGCATTTCCGGATCACTCTTTGCGCTGGTCATCGCAGCTCACGCCGCGCGTATGTTCGCCGAGGCATCTCCCTTCTGGGTGATCCGATCTTCGTCGGCACCACATTTGTCGCCGTAGCCCTCACGATCTGGGCGTTCATGCTGCTTCGCAGGCTCCGGCGCTCGCACGGGCTCTAATTCTGAATCAGGCGGAGCAGCGACCCATCCGGATCGATCACCGCACCGACCAGCCCGCCCCAGGCCTCCCGCCGCGGCGGATGGAAACGCGGCCAGCCGGTCTGCGCCTCGGGAATTCCCGCGTCCCGCACCGCCGCGACCAGCGCCTCGAGATCATCGACCCGCAGACAGGCGCCGAACGAACTCGAAGCTGGATCGAGATCGGGATAGGGGAAGAATTCGAGCGCGAGGTCGCCGCGAGTCAGAATCATCCAGGCGGCATCGCGCCACGTCCGTTCAAAGCCGAGCCTCGCGTAGAAAGCCTCCGTTGCATTGAAATCACGCGCCGGAAGATTGGGTGTCGCGCGATCCGCCATCACGTATATCTCCGTCGCTTGCCCACAGCCTTCATTTTCGCCCGAACAATTTCTCGATGTCACCATGGGCGAGCTTCACCCATGTCGGGCGGCCATGATTGCACTGGCCGGAATGCGGCGTGACTTCCATTTCGCGAAGAAGTGCGTTCATTTCTGCAACCGAAAGAACGCGGCCGGCGCGGACCGAGCCGTGGCAGGCCATGGTCGCAGCGACATGGTCGATTCGCTCCTTGAGCGACAAGGCCTCGTCGAAGGCGGCGAGCTCGTCGGCGAGGTCGGTGACCAGGCCGACGACGTCGCCGTTGCCCAGCATCGCCGGAGTCGCGCGCACCAGCATCGCCCGCGGTCCGAAACGCTCGAGTTCGAGCCCCATTTCGGCAAGCTCGCCGATCCGGGCTTCCAGCCGGTCGCAGCCATTTTCGTCCAGTTCCACGACTTCGGGCAGCAACAGGGCCTGGCGGGCGACGCCGCCGTCGGCGACCGCGCGTCGCATCCGTTCGAGCACCAGTCGCTCATGCGCCGCATGCTGATCCACGAGCACCAGACCGTCTTCCGCCTCCGCGACGATATAGGTCGCCGCCACCTGGCCGCGGGCGACGCCAAGCGGAAAGCGGACAGCCTCGGGCGGCTGCGCGGTGGCAGTTTCGGCTCGCGCCATCGGTGCAGGCGCATAGGATCCACGCGCCTCCCACATCGCCTGGCCTTGGGACTGAAACGCCGGCCTGGTCAGCGTCTGCGCGCCGGAGCCATTGTTCCACGATGCTGCCGAAGCCGCATCGGGCCGAAATTGATCCCAAAGCGGCATCGACGGTGCCGGCGGGGTCATCGGCTCCTGCTGCCAGGCGACATCCTGCGGTCGCTGGACGCTGCGATGCCCGGCTTCGTCGAGCGCGTGGCGGAGGCCGCCGATGATCAAGCCGCGGATTAGCGACGGGTCCCGGAACCGCACCTCGGTTTTGGCGGGGTGGACGTTGACATCCACCTCCTCGCCGGGAAGTTCGACGAACAAGGCGACAACCGGATGGCGATCGCGCGCGAGCATGTCCTGATAGGCCCCGCGCAGGGCGCCGATGAGCAGGCGGTCCTTCACCGGACGCCCGTTGACGAACAGATATTGGTGGTCGGCGATGCCGCGATTGAAGGTCGGCAGGCCGGCGACACCGCCAAGGCGGGCGCGGCCGCGCTCGTAATCGATGCCGACGCTGTTCTCCGCAAGCGCACGGTCGGTCAACGCCGCGACCCGTGACGGCCGATCCTCACCCGGAGGCACGGAGAAGTTGCGCCGGCCGTCATGGTCGAGGGTGAAGCCGACATCGGGGCGCGCCATCGCCAACCGTTTCACCACGTCCACGCAGGCGGCATATTCGGAGCGATCGGACCGCAGGAACTTACGGCGCGCCGGCACCCGAGCAAATAGATCCTCGACGAGGATGCGGGTGCCCGGGGGCAGCGCAGCCGGCCCTTCCGCCACCACCCGGCCATTGTCGATCGTGCGCGACCAACCGTCGGCACCCCGCACGCGGCTTTCGATCGACAGGCGGGCGACGCTTGCGATCGAGGGCAGGGCCTCGCCGCGGAAGCCCAACGTGGTCACCGCATCGATCTCGTCGTCAGGCAGTTTGGAGGTGGCGTGGCGCTCCAGCGCCAGCGCCATCTCGTCCGGATCCATGCCGCAGCCATCGTCGATCACTTCGATCCGGCCGATGCCGCCTTGCCCCAGGGACACGACTATTCGGCTTGCCCCGGCGTCGATGGCATTCTCGACCAGTTCCTTCAGCGCGCTGGCCGGCCTTTCCACCACTTCACCGGCGGCGATGCGATTGACCAGATGCTCAGGAAGTCTGCGTATTGACATGGTTTCTTCTCTAGCCCAAGCGGCAGCTTCCCGCGAGCGTTAACGATCCTGTGGCGCAAGCGGCGGGCGCACCCTATAGAGGCAATATTCACGCGGGACCCGCAGTTTTTCGGGCCCGTGTCGTCAGGAAGCGAGATCAGCCACCATGCCCCTCCCGCGTTTTCTCAAGCCTTTCAAATTCCCTTCGCATGACATGGCGATCGATCTCGGCACCGCCAACACGGTGGTCTACGTCCGCGGCCGCGGGGTCGTGCTCAACGAGCCGTCCGTCGTGGCGATCGAGACGCTGAACGGCGTCAAGCGCGTCAAGGCGGTGGGCGATGACGCGAAGATGATGATGGGCAAGACGCCGGATCAGATCGAGGCTATTCGTCCGTTGCGCGACGGCGTGATCGCCGACATTGACGTCGCCGAGCAGATGATCAAGCATTTCATTCAGAAGGTGCATGGCCGCCGGCGCTTCCCGCGCTGGCCGGAGATCGTGATCTGCGTCCCGTCGGGCTCGACCTCGGTCGAGCGGCGCGCGATCAGGGACGCCGCCTCTAATGCCGGTGCAAGCCAGGTGTGGCTGATTGAAGAGCCGATGGCCGCCGCGATCGGCGCTGACATGCCGGTCACCGAACCGATCGGATCCATGGTCGTCGACATCGGCGGCGGCACCACCGAGGTCGCGGTGCTTTCGCTGCGCGGGCTCGCCTACACCACCTCGGTACGGGTCGGCGGCGACAAGATGGACGAGGCGATTTCCTCCTATGTCCGTCGCAACCACAACCTTCTGATCGGAGAGGCAACGGCCGAGCGGATCAAGAAGCAGGTCGGCATCGCCAAGCCGCCGGTCGACGGCGACGGCCTCACGGTTCACATCAAGGGTCGCGATCTCGTCAACGGCGTGCCCAAGGAAATCACGATCAACCAGCGCCAGATCGCCGAAGCTCTGTCGGAGCCGGTCGGGACGATCGTCGAGGGCGTCCGGATCGCGCTCGAGAACACGGCGCCAGAGCTTGCTGCCGACATCGTCGACCAGGGCATCGTGCTCACCGGCGGCGGCGCGCTGCTTCAGGGGCTCGACGAGGTGCTGCGCGACGAGACCGGTCTGCCCGTCACCGTCGCGGAGGATCCGCTCACCTGCGTCGCGATCGGCACCGGGCGCGCGCTCGAGGAAGAGATCTTCCGCGGCGTCCTCCAGACCGCCTGATCGATCGGAGCATGGCGCCGCCATCGACACGGCGCCCCGGATTTTCCCGCAGGGCGCAATACGGACTTTTCCTCGGCTATGTCGTGGCGGTTGCCGGCGTGCTGTTCGCGCTGATGCTGCTGACCCTGTCCGTCATCGATCCGCGGGGGTTCGGGGCCTTGAAGGGTGCTGCGCTTGATGCCACCAGCCCGGTGTCGTCGGCAGGCCGCGGGATCGTAAATTTTTTCGGCGGCATCGGCAGCACGGTTGGGAATTACTTCAACGCCGGCGCTCAGAACGACGATCTCAAGCGCCAGCTCGCGGCCACCCGCCGCAAGATCGTCGAGGCGCGTGCCACCGAGCTAGAGAATCAGCGGCTTAAGGCGATGCTGAAGCTGAGCGAGACGGTCGGCGATGAGGTGACGGTCACCAGGGTGGTCGGCTCCTCTTTCGATTCGAGCCGCCGGCTCGCGACGCTCTCGGTGGGCTCGGGCGCAGGGGTCGCACCGGGGCAGCCGGTCCGCTCGCCCGAGGGCCTGATCGGCCGGGTCATCGAGACCGGCCGCTGGGCGTCGCGGGTGCTGCTGGTCAGCGACGGCGCGAGCAGCGTTCCGGTGCGCCTGGTGCGCGACGGCACCCCTGCGATCGCGCAGGGCCTCGGCGATGGCAGCATCGACTTGAAGACGCTGGAAGTCGGCAAGAACCCGTTCCGGCGCGGCGACATCCTCGTCACGTCGGGCGTCGGCGGCGTCTATCCGCCGAACGTGCCGGTCGCGGTCGTCGTCCGCGTCGAGCGCGAGCGCACGACCGCACGCCCGCTCGCCGATCCTGCCACGGTCGATTTCGCGATGGTGCTTCGCCCGTTCCAGCCGGTCGCCGACCAGCCATTGTCGCAAGCGACCAGCGAAGCGCTTCAGGGGGCGGCGCAATGAGCCGGATCGCCGGCTCCGAGCGGGATGTCGCCTGGTGGAGTGCCCGGCGGCAGCTGGTGCCGGTGCTGACCACCCTCGCCGCCGCTCTGCTCGATTCCCTGCCGATCGTCACCCAAACGCCGCTCGTCCCCGATTTCGCCTTCCTGGTGCTGATTGCGTGGCGCCTGCTTCGACCCGAGCTCTGGCAGGCCTATGCTGCCCTTCCGCTCGGCTTCTTCGCCGATCTCGTCGCGGGCCACCCGCTCGGCCAGTCTATGGCGATCTGGACGATCACCTTCCTGGCTTTCGACCTGATCGATTTGCGGGTCGGCTGGCGCGATTATTGGACCGACTGGCTGTTCGCCTCGCTCGCCATCGCCTTCCACAGCGCCGCTGCCTGGTATATCGGCTGGATCGGGGGCAGCCGGACCGACTTCATGATCCTGATGCCCCAGCTCGTCCTGTCGCTCTTCTCCTTCCCCCTGGTCGCGCGCATCGTGCTCGGCCTCGACCGCTGGCGGCTGGCACGATGAGGCGGCGCAACGCCCCGATCATCACCGAAAACAGCCAAGTCTACACCTTCACCCGGCGGGCGCTGGTGCTCGGCGCCGGCCAGGGACTGCTGGCCGCCGCCCTGGCCGGGCGGATGGCCTACATCTCCATTGCGGAGAACGAGCGCTACAATCTGGCTTCGGACGAGAACCGCATTCAGATGCGGCTGATGCCGCCGCGGCGCGGCTGGATCGTCGATCGTCACGGCCAGCCGATCGCCATCAATCGGTCCGACTTCCGCGTCGACCTCATCCCCGACCGGCTGCATGATCCCGATCGGATCCTCGCTGAGCTGGCCCGTTTGCTCGAGCTGCCGGCCGACGAGATCGAGCGCATCCGTGCCGAGCTCAAGCATGCGGCCGGTTATCAGCCGGTTCCGGTCGCCGAAAACGTGCCGTTCGAGAAATATGCCGCAGTAACCGTGCGCCTGCCCGAGCTTCCCGGCGTGGCACCCTTGCGCTCCTTTTCCCGCTTCTATCCCGACGCCGCCGCGGTCGCCCATCTCGTTGGGTATGTGGGCACGCCCAACCGCAAGGAATACGAGGCCGAGAACAAGATCCCGCTGCTGATCACGCCCGGTTTCAAGATCGGCAAGGAAGGGCTCGAGAAGACGATGGAGCAGCGCCTGCGCGGGAAGCCCGGCGCGCAGCGGATCGAGGTCACTGCCCGCGGCCAGCTGGTGCGCGAACTGTCGACCCTGTCGGATGTTTCGGGGCAGCCGCTGCCGCTCACCATCGACGGCGGCCTGCAGACCTTCGCCGCCCGTCGGCTTGGCGAGGAATCCGGTTCGGTGGTGGTCATCGATTGCCTCACCGGCGACATCCTCTGCCTTGCCTCGATGCCGGCCTACGATCCCAACAGCTTCACCGACGGCATCAGCCAGAATGAGTGGAAGATGCTCGCCGAAGACGAGCGCCATCCGCTGATCAACAAGGCGCTGAACGGCCTCTACCCACCGGGATCGACCTTCAAGCCTATGGTGGCGATGGCCCTGCTCCAGGCCGGCATCGATCCGACCGCGCGGGTCAATTGTCCCGGCGGCTTCCAGCTCGGCAGCCGTTTCTTCCGATGCCTTGGTCGGCACGGACCGATGACCATGCACACCGCGCTGGCGCGGAGCTGCAACACCTATTTTTATGCGATGGGGCGCCGCGCCGGGATCGACGTCATCTCGGCAATGGGCCGGCGGCTGGGCTTCGGCCAGAAATTCGATCTGCCGGTGGTTTCCCAAAATTACGGCACGATGCCGAGCGCCGAGTGGAAGGAGCGCAAATACAAGGACGATTGGTCGCAGTCCGACACGCTCAACACCTCGATCGGGCAGGGCTATGTGATCGTCAATCCGCTGCAGCTTGCCGTCATGTCGTCGCGCATCGCGTCCGGCCTCGATCTGCAGCCGCATCTGATCCGGGCCAACCGCCCTGCCCCGCAGCCGCTGCCCTTTGCCAAGGAGCATTTCGAAACGGTGCGGTCCGGAATGTGGGAAGTCGTCAACGGTGCCGGGACCGCCGGCCGGAGCCGGCTGGAAATCCCCGGCGTGGAGATGGGCGGCAAGACTGGTACTGCCCAGGTGCGCCGCATCGTGGGCTCCCAGCGCGGCCAGAGCGGCGAGTGGAAATATCGCGACCACGGCCTGTTCGTCTGTTTCGCGCCGACAGCGTCGCCGCGCTACGCGGCTTCCGTCGTGATCGAGCACGGCATGGGCGGCGCGCGCGCCGCCGCACCGGTCGCCAAAGATGTGCTGACCTATTTGTTCGACAAGGAAAAGGCGATGGCCTCGCTGATCAAGTTCGAAGAGCAATGGGGCGGGACGATGGCTCAGCGCATGGAGGTGCGGGCCCAGCGCTGGCTCGCTGAAAAGGCGGCCGAGAAGGCTGCGCTTCAGAATGGCGGTGGAGGCGCGACGCGATGAGAGGGGCATCCTTCGTCCCGGCACCCGTCGCAACCCTGCCGTGGGGCATGTTGTGGATCGTACTCGCGCTCGGTGCGGCCGGGGTGCTCGCGCTTTACTCGGCAGCCGGGGGCTCCTTCTCACCCTGGGCCGCGTTCCACGCCGTTCGGTTCACGGCCTTCTTCTGCATGGCGCTGGTTATCTCGCGGTTCAGGACGGAGACGTTCCACGATCTCACCTTCGTTGCCTATGCGGGCGGAATTTGCCTGTTGATCCTCACGCTCATGCTCGGGGTGATCGGCGGCGGCGCGCGCAGCTGGTTGGAACTCGGCTTTGTCCGCCTGCAACCCTCGGAGCTGATGAAGCCGATCATCGTGCTGGTGATCGCCCGCTTCTATGCGCGCATGCCGCCGAAAGAGATACGGCGCTGGGCGGCAATCTGGCCTGTCGGGGTGTTCCTCGGTCCGCCGATCCTGCTCATCCTGCTGCAGCCGGATCTCGGCACGACCATGCTGATCGTGCTCAACACGATCGCCCTGATGTTTCTTGCCGGCCTGCCGCTCCGCCTGTTCATCGGCAGCGGCATTATCGTCGGTGCCGCCTTGCCCCTCGTTTATTCCTTCCTGCTCCTGCCCCACCAGCAGAAGCGCGTGCTGATCTTCCTCGATCCCGAAGCCGATCCGCTCGGCGCCGGCTACCACCTCACCCAGTCGAAGATCGCGATCGGTTCGGGCGGGCTGTTCGGCAAGGGCTTTCTCAACGGCACCCAGAGCCATCTCGAATATCTCCCGGAGCAACATACCGATTTCATTTTCTCGGCGATCGCGGAAGAATGGGGTTTGGTCGGCGGCTGCGTTCTGATCGCCCTGTTCTTTCTGCTGGTGCGCTGGGGCATGAACGTCGCAATCGAATCCAAAGGCCGCTTCGAGCGCCTCACCGCTGCCGGCCTGACCCTCACCATCTTCTTCTATCTCGCGATCAACCTGATGATGGTGATGGGCCTCGCCCCCGTCGTCGGCATTCCGCTGCCTCTGGTTTCTTATGGTGGTTCGGCAATGCTGACGGTGATGATCTGCCTCGGCATGCTGATGGCGATCGACCGCGGCAACAAGAAGGACCGCCGCAACTAGGCTGCGCCGGCGGCTCCCCGAGTGGTGACCAGCCGCTCAGCGCGTTTCGGCAGCACCACATGCGGTGCAAAGCTTCGGCCAGTGGCTGTTCCCAGCCGAAATTGTGGATAAGGGCATTTGCGTGGTTGCAATCGCGCCGGTGCGACCGTAGAGGCCCGTCCAGCCGCAAGGCACTGGACGCATAGCTCAGTTGGTAGAGCAGCTGACTCTTAATCAGCGGGTCCTAGGTTCGAGCCCTAGTGCGTCCACCACCTTCTTCGCAGACTTGCGACGAGGCGAAGAGGCCAGGCCTCGGAGCCGGCAGGTACCGGACGCATAGCTCAGTTGGTAGAGCAGCTGACTCTTAATCAGCGGGTCCTAGGTTCGAGCCCTAGTGCGTCCACCACCACTCTCTTCCTCGATGCGATGATCGAGCCGCATTGGCGCCAGGCCGAGGCTTGTCGCCTCCTCTCGTATCGCCCGGATTGGGGCTCAATCGAGATCCTTTGCATGAGCGTCCCTCGCGCGAAGCGAAGGTCGTCTCGGCCGATGCGACATCGACCTGTCGAGAGTATCGGCCAGGGAGCGCTTGATCGACGGTGCGCAACATGGAAGCGTGCCTTATGGACAGCGATTGCTCCGAAGGTTGGGACGGCATTGCCGAGCACTTCATGACCGCGCGGTCTGAGGTTGGCGTTACCATCATCCGATCGTGGGCGCGTGATCGACTACCGACTAATGCCGCCGTGTTGGACATCGGCTGCGGCTCCGGCCTGCCGGTGGCGCGCGCGCTGGTGGAGAACGGCTTCACCGTCTTCGGAGTCGACGCTTCGCCCCGGATGATCGATGCCTTTCGGCGCCACCTCCCTGCCTCTGAGAGCGCCTGTGAGGCCGCACAGGACAGCCCTTTCTTCCACCGGACCTTCGATGCTGCGGTGGCAATTGGATTGCTGTTCCTGCTCTGCGCGGACGATCAGCGACGGCTCATTCCACGCGTGGCGGATGCACTCAGGCCAAACGGCCGCTTTCTGTACACCGCGCCGCGCGAGGCCTGCGCATGGCGCGACGTGTTGACCGGCCGCATGTCCGTGTCTCTCGGCGCTCAGGAATATGGAAGGATCCTCGCGGCGTCCGGGTTGCGGCTGGTCGGCCGTTACGTCGATGAAGGCGGCAACATTCATCATGATGCGGTGAAGCCTGTCCTCGCGCCGTAGGCCGGTCGGGACTTTATTGACCAGTCTGCACGTCCGCGATCAGCATGAACGAATTCGGCGACATACTCGCCCCGGAGCGCCTGCCCACCCGCCATCGCCGCGCTGTCGTCGGCAATATAGCGTCCCTCGCAGTGGGAGAAGCGGGCATGCTCGACGGCACGATACAGCCGACAGGGCATGAAGGCGCACTTTGAACGCGGGCGGAGCACAAGACGGCCTCTCCCAGACGTCAGCTGCCAAGTCGGATCTGACGGTGAAGAACCCTCTATATTGCCCTGAGGTAGGCTGGTCTGCATCAGCGGCAAACCCTATTGTGCCCTGTCGCCAGCCCTCATCTGGCTACTCGCTGCGAAGCGCGTCAATTGGCGACAGCCGAGATGCACGGAGCGCGGGATAGCCGCCGAACAGGATGCCGGTGACCGCGGAGAAGAGGATCGCACCAGCGCCGACTCCAGCGCCGACCTCGGCCGGAAAATCGGCATAGACCGAGAACGCGGTGGCGGCGGCGATCGCGAGGAGCAGCCCGATCGCCCCGCCGATCACGCACAGGATGGCGGCTTCGACGAGGAACTGGTTGCGGATGTCGCGGCGCTTGGCGCCGAGCGCCATACGGAGGCCGATCTCTCGGGTGCGCTCGGTAACCGACACCAGCATGATGTTCATGATGCCTATGCCGCCGACCAGCAGCGAAATGGACGCGATCGCAACCAGTACGCTCTGAAAGATGGCGGTGACCTGGCTCGATTCCTCGATGAACTCGGCGGTGGTACGGATGGTGAAGGGCTGCACCTCGCGCGGGGCGACGCTGTAGCGGCTCCGCAGGAGGCGGGTCATCTCGCGCTTGGCGCGCTCGAGGTCGGTACCGTCCTCGAAGCCGACATACAGAAGATGAAGGTCATCCGGGCCTGGCAAGGCGTTCGAGAACCGCGCGCGTGCGGTGGTGATCGGTACGATGATGACGTTGTCGTTGTCGTTACCGAAACTGGAGCCCTTCGGCTCGAGAACGCCGACGACGGTGAATGGAACCCGATCGATCCGGAATGCCTCGCCGACCGGATCGAAGGAGCCGAACAATTTGCGTGCCACGGTCGGCCCGAGCACCGCCACCCGGGCGCCCGATCGGACGTCGGCCTCGCCGATGAACCGGCCGACCTCCGCGCCGATCCCGGCGACCGAGGCATAGCCCGACGTCGCGCCGATCGCGGTCGTCGAGGCCCGCCTGCTCGCCGCGACGAGCTGGACGCTCGACCTGAGCTGAGGGCCGGTCGCGCTCACGCCGGCGATCGAGCGTTCGATCGCGCGTGCGTCACGCAATGTCAGCCGCCCGCGGTCGAACGAGGATCGACCACCCTCACCGTCCGGCTGCGGAAACACGATTGCCATGTTGGACCCGAGGGCATCGATCGATTCCATGACCGAAACCTTTGCTCCGGAGCCCACCGCTACCGCAAGCGTCACCGCGAACACGCCGATCATGACGCCCAATGTGGTGAGAATCGAGCGCATCAAATTGGTACGGAGCGCCGTCAGGGCGATGCCGACGTTGATCGCCCAGGCGTCCAGCCGCCCGAGCAAGGTGCGCTTCATGCCGCCACCATGCGATCGGTAACCGGCTCGTCGGTGATGATCCGGCCATCCCGGAACAGGATGCGACGGCGGGCGTAGCGCGCGATGTCGGCCTCGTGCGTGACCAGCACAATGGTGATGCCCTCGTCGTTGCGCTGCTGGAAGATGCGCATGATCTCGTCGGAGGTTGCAGAATCGAGCGCCCCGGTGGGCTCGTCGGCGAGCAGGATCTTGGGCTCGGTAACCAGCGCCCGCGCGATCGCGACCCGCTGTTGCTGTCCTCCCGACAGCTTCGCCGGCGAATGGTCGAGCCGGTCTCCCAGGCCCATCGCCTCGAGCTTGGCCCGTGCCCGTTCCCGCCGCTCGGCCGGGGCGACCCCGGCGTAGATGAGCGGGACTGCGACATTGTCGAGCGCGCTGGTCCGGGCGAGCAGATTGAATTGCTGAAAGACGAAGCCGATGGTGCGGTTGCGGAGCTCGGCAAGCGAATCGCTGCTCATGGCGCCAGTCTCGACGCCGTCGACCAGGAGCGCGCCGGCGCTCGGCACGTCGAGGCAGCCGACCATGTTCATGAAGGTGGATTTGCCCGATCCGCTCGCGCCCATGATCGCGACGAACTCACCGGTTTCTAGGGTGACGCTGACGCCGCGCAGAGCGTGAACCGTCTCTTCTCCAACCCGATAGGATTTGGCGAGATCGCGTGCCTCGACCAAGGGCCGTATCACCGCCCCTCCTCCTGCGCTTCCTCGTCGTCGGGCTCCTCTTCCGCCTTTTTCTCGAGCGAGCGGGAGCGAAGCAGGACACGTTCTCCCGGCTTCACGCCGCCGACGATTTCGACGAATTCCTCGCTCCTCATACCGACCCGCACCGTCCGACGCTCCGGCTTGTAGGGATCGGCGGAGGCGAGCCAGACGGTGGTCGAGCGGCTCGCGCCGGCAGCCGGCGTGGTCTCGTCGTTGGGCCGATCGCCGGGACGTGGCCGGAAGCGCAAGGCGGCGGAGGGAACGCGGAGCACACCGGCACGGGCACCGGTCACGATCTCGACATTGGCGGTCATGCCGGGCAGCAATTTGCCTTCGGGATTCTGCACCTGTAGGATCACGAAATAGCTGACCACGTTCTGCGCTTCGCTGGCCGAGGTCCGGATCTGGCGGACAGTCGCCGCGAACGGCTGGTCGGGATAGGCATCGACGGTGAACCGCACCGGCTGGCCGACGCGAACCTCCCCGATATCGGCTTCGTCGACGGAGGCTTCGACCTGCATCACCCGCATGTCGGAAGCGATCTCGAACAGGTTCGGCGTCTGGAAGCTGGCGGCGACGGTGGCGCCCGGTTCAACCAACTTGTTGATGACGGTTCCGCTTGCCGGCGCGATGATGCGCGTGCGCGTCAGATCGAGCTTCGCCGACTGCAGCTCGGCTTCGCGCTGGCGGATCTGCGCCCGCGCGGAGATCACGCCGGCCTGCGCGGTCTTGAGCCCGCTCTGCGCCGCCGCAACCGTGTTCGCCGCCTGATCGAGCCCTGTCTTGGAGGTGAAGCCGCGCGCCGCCAATTCCTTGCGGCGGTGGTAATCACGGTTCTGGATTTCGATGTCGGTGCGGGCGCGGGCCAGCCCGGCCTCCGCCTGGGCGAGCGCGGCACGGGCGAGATCCACCTGCGCCTCCGCCTGGGTCACCCGTGCGGCAACGCGGGTCGGATCGATCTCGGCGAGCGGTTGCCCCGCGAGCACCTGGGAATTGTAATCCACGAAAACTCGGGAGACTTGGCCCGATATCTCGGATCCAACCTTGATCGTGTTCAACGCGCGGATCTTGCCGCTGGCTGACACGATCCTCGTGACCGCGCCACGGTCCACCGGCATTGCCACATATTCGTAAGTCGGTTCGCTCGGCGCCAGCACCTTGTAGAGGATCAGCGCCGCGACCAGGATGATCAGCGCGGACCAGATCGGACGATTCCGGATCCAGCGGAATATTGCGAACCTCTTGATCACCCGAACTGCGCCCCCCCGCCATGAACGATGTTAGCGTGTTCTTCGGGCCCGCAAAGCGCAAAAGCGGGCGAGCTACTCTGAACCTTGTCGCCGACTTGGCTTTACGAGCAGCCCGACACTCGAAAGATCGGTATGGATGACCATCACGATGGAGATGACCGCCCCAGGCACACGAATCCCGAACCTGTTCTGGAGAAGGAGTCGCCGGAACGACGAGCCTTCATCTCCAGGCTGAGGGGACGGCGCTCAGCGAACCCGGCCCAACGGCGCAGCGTCTGGCGGCTTACCGGAAACCTTGGCACTCGGAACGCGGCAGCTTCACCCCTCTCATCCCCACATTCGACCTGACTGCCACCTCCGTGCGGCCATGCCCAGGGATCTGAGAACAAGGCCTTTCCCCTCACCCGGTCCTTAACGCTCCGTTAGCCCCTTCTGGAGGAAAAGCGGCAACGATTCCCATGTAGGGCTGACCGATGTTTTCGCTCGGCTCGCGAGAGGATGCGACTTGGAGCGGCCGGTCCATCGAACCGGCCGCCTTTCAGGCAAGGATGCGGACGTGCAAGGCTTTCTGACCAGGCTGCTCAACAACAAGAAGGCGTCCGTGCTGCCGATGATGGCCGCCGCGATGATCCCGCTGATCGGTATCATCGGCTCGGGCCTCGACATGAGCCGCGCCTATCTCGCCAAGGCCCGCCTTCAGACTGCCTGTGACGCCGCAGCGCTCGGCGCGCGGCGCGCGATGGCGAAAGCGACCGAGCTCGATGATGCTGCCAAGGCAGAGGGATTGAAGTTTTTCGATTTCAACTTTCCGGTCGGCCTGCTGAACACCCCCAAGGTCACACCGGTTTTCGCCCAGAACGGAACGGACCCGACGATCGTCGAGGTGACGGCGACGGCCCAGGTGCCGACCACCCTGATGCGCGTTTTCGGAAAAACCGAAATGGAGGTGAAGGCTAGCTGCAGCGCCGATCAGGATTATGTCAATAACGACATCATGCTGGTTCTCGATGTCACCGCGTCGATGAACTGCGCCATCAAAACGGGCGACTCCTGCGCGTACAAAGATACCAAGCAGCCGGATTCACGCCTTGCTGCACTCGATGCAGCCGCAAAGGCCCTATACAAGGCACTCGAGGGCGCCAAGGGCGTACGTACGCGGTACGGCTTCATGCCATATTCGATGACTGTCAATGTGGGCGGCAGCATCCCCACCACTATGATGCAAGACCCGGGCAAGTATCACACCTATCCGTGCACCGTCTGGAACAAGGACGCCAATGGAAAGAACACAACCTGCAAGACCTACACGTGGACAGACGTAAGCAAGACCCACAGCAGCTGGGATTGTGTCGAGGAGAGGCCAAGTTCTGATCAGACCAGTGGATGGCCCATCACGATCAAGACTGCAGTCACCGATGACGATATCGACAAGACCGGAACGACTGCGACGCTCAAGTGGCAGCCGTATGATCCATCAACGACAAATGGTTATTCCGGTGTTGCACTGCTAAGCTCCTTCTGCCCTGCGCCGGCGGCGAGGCTAGCAGTTTATAATACCGAAACAGCGTTCCAGAACCAGGTGACCGCCAGCCTGGCGAAGGTGGGCGGCTATACCCATCACGACCTCGGCATCGTCTGGGGCATGCGGTTCCTCTCCGGGTCCGGAATGTTCAAGGCAGACAACCCGGATTTCCTGCTCGACCAGTCGGGGCGGCAGATCCGCGTCGAGCGTCACATCGTGTTCCTCACAGATGGCGTTATGACGGTTGATGCCAATGCGTACAGCTCCTTCGGCATTCCGAAAGCCAGAGACCGGCTGAGCGCTGCCAGCGGAGACACGCTGGCGAAGCACAAAGAGCGTTTCCTAAACGCCTGCAACCAGGCGAAAGCCAAAGCGACCATCTGGGTGATTGCCCTCGATGTCGGCTCCGGTGCCGACCAGATCAAGAACTGCGCTTCCGGAGATGACCATTTCTTCCAGAGCACGGGCACCGATCTCGAGGCCGTCTTCCGCGCCATCGGCAAGGGGATCGGCAAACTCAGGGTGGTCTCGTGATCTCCGGACGGCCGATAAAGAGCGCAGCGAAGCCAAGGCTCGCAGCCGACGCGCGCGGAGCGGCAATGTCCGAATTCGGCCTCTTGCTGCTGCCGATGTGTCTGTTTCTGGTCGGCAGTCTCGACATGGGGATGGAAATCTACTACAAATCGGTGCTGCAGGGCGCCGTCAACGATATCGCCCGGTCGGCGATCGTGGAGTCGCCCAACTTCACCGGCGACGCATCGATGCAGCTGGAGGACAAGATCAAGGCGGCCATCAAGGAGCGCGTCGGCACCCTGGTCCCGAACCCGACTTGGGACATCAAACTCACCAGCTACTATGATTTCACGGGTGCCAAAAAGCCGGAACGATACGTCGACACGAACAAGAACGGCAAATACGACAAGGGCGAGTGCTTCACGGACTCGAAGGTAAACAACGTTTACGATACGGACACTTCCTCCGCCACCCGCGGCGGCGCGGACGACGTCGTCTTTTATGAAGTCAACATGAAGACAGCTCGTGTGCTTCCAGTGGCAAAGCTCTTTGGCGCATCCGGAAATTACGATCTTACCGTCCAGACTGCCGTTCGAAATCAGCCATATTCAGATCGGGCTGCTCCCAAGCAGGTTTGCACATGATGCGCGTACACCTCCCAGCTTCCCGCGCGACGAAAGCATTGTACGCTGACGCGTCGGGTGTTTCGATGGTCGAGTTCGCACTCGTTCTTCCGCTCCTGGCAGCGATCGCAATGACCGGAATCGAATATGCGAACCTGGCGATGGCGCACGTCCGCATCAGCCAGATTGCCGACACGGTTGCCGACAATGCGGGGAGGGTCCCCGATCTTGTCACGGAAACCGATATCGACGAAATCTTCGCGGGAGCACGTGAAACCGGCGGATCGCTCGACTTCGAAGCGAACGGCAAGGTCGTGCTTTCGTCCTTGCAGCAAAACGGACAGCCTGCACCCAAGACCGGGGAAACCGACAACAGGGGTCAGTGGATACGCTGGCAGCGTTGTCTCGGCGCGCTGAAGGTCAATCCCGCTTACGGCGTGGAAGGGACCGGAGAGTCGAGCGCCGCCCTTCAGTCGATGGGAAAGACCGGAAGGACGATATCGGCTCTCCCGCACACCGCGGTCATGTTCGTCGAAGTTTCGTACGACTATCAGCCGATTGTCAGCAGCGCGTTGGTGAAATCGACGCGTATCCAATATGAAAGCGCGTTCATCGTTCGCGACCGCGCCGAATTGGGTATTCAAAGCGGGACGACGTCGTACAACTGCCCGACTTACTGACAGCGCACCGGATTGCCCGCCAACTCGCTCCAGACATAGGCGCTCTCGCCTGCCTTCTTGATGCCGCAGTCTGTTGCGAAGCTGCCGGTGGACGACTGAGGCAGGCAATGGACATGGTGTGGTTGTTGATCTTCCAAGCCTCGGCAAGCGCGCCCTCCCTTCCGCCCTCGGACTTCGATCTGGCGAAACTGCGCGCGATCGACCTCACCCCTTCGATCACCGGCCGGTGCGGATCACAGCCGTCGGGCGAGATCGTCGTCTGCGGACGGCGGCAGGATGAAGACGCCGGAGTGAAGTATCGGCCGGAATTCGCGGAGCAGCAGCCGTTGGCCGCAGAGATCGGCATCGGCGGCGGTGCGAAGGCGCGCGCCTTTGTCGATCAGGTGGGAATGCCGGACGGTCAGATCAGCAAACGGATCATGGTCGGCATCAAAGTCCCTTTCTGAACGCTTCACGCAAAGCGATCGGCTGATCCTTCGCCGAAGCGGTATCGGGTCGGCAGCTACCTTTCGCACTGCCGCGGCACGCTCGTATCGACCTCGCTGCGGGACTGCGGGCTGCGGGGCTGCGGGGCCGCGGGGCCGCGGGGCCGCGGGGCCGCGGGGTCGCGGGGTCGCGGGGCCGCGGGGCGCGCCAACCAGCGGCAGGCCCACCCGCCTCCTCATGTCAACCGATCCGGGTCCAGGTCTGAGTCTTGCAAAGAAGGTTGCCGATCAGGCAGCCCTTGCCGGTCATCGACGTCGCGCTGTTCGCGACGATGCTGCCCGAAAAGGTGCGGCCCATATCCGGGACGAAGACGCGGCCGTTCCACACACCCGGACGAACCTGCTTGAACTCGCGGAACAATTGCGTGCCGACAAGCTTCGGGGTTCCCGCCTTGCGGGCCTTCGCCTCCGCCTTGGGCGCTGCCCATACCACGGTACCGCAAACCGTCGTGCCGCAGGGCTGCATGCGAACGTGCACCGTGTTCTTGGGGTTGCGCCACACGCCTGCGGCCTGGATCGGTGCAGCCGCGTCGGCGGCGCTTGGAATACCGGTAAGCGACGCCAAACCGGCGGCAAAAACGACGGACGCCTTACGCACTCTTTCTCTCCTGGATCTTTGCTAGAGCATGATCATTTTTCTGTGAATCTGGCAGGGGATTCCCAAAGGGCCTGGATCGTGATTCAAGGTGCTGGCTGGAAGGAGGCCAGCATGGATGACGCGGCCTTATTCAAATGATCTTCGCGA
>NZ_PXYI01000010.1 GCF_003012735.1 Allosphingosinicella deserti
AGCGCCGATGGTACTATCGCTTAAGCGATGGAAGAGTAGGTCGTCGCCAGGCTTTGCGACCTGCGCCAAGAAGAACCCATTCACATGTTTACACTCCGGCCGCCCGAGCTTCATGCAAAGGCGGCCGCAGTCGTTGGTGACGCGGGATGGAGCAGCCCGCCGCCGGTTCGCACCGCGAAACGGGAAACAAACAGCTCCCGGGTTGCCGCACAAGCGCCCGATCGTTGGTGACGCGGGATGGAGCAGCCCGGTAGCTCGTCAGGCTCATAACCTGAAGGTCGTAGGTTCAAATCCTACTCCCGCAACCAACCACAACCGCCAGGCGAAAGCCTCGGCGGTTTTTTTGTGCCCGGAGCAGATGCAAGGCCGGTAGCGCCCTCAGACATCCTCATCTCATCGGAAGCTTGGATCCAAGGCCGGATAGGGCGCCGTGTCTCCTCCCCTGGGATCCTGTCCCTCGCCGACGGGAGGAGAAGACCAGCCAGCCCGGTACGCGGGCGAGTCGTTCTTAAGAGAGCTCGTAAGGACGCCCGCAGGCGCGACAGCCCGACAGGCTGGACCTCGATCGCAGGACGGCAGGCGCCGGGGGAGCGGTCGCCGGGGGCAACGATGGCGCCTGGCCCAACACCGCCTCGGCGAAAGCGGGCTTCGGCAGCATCCGGGAAACGCCGGGATCTCAGCCCGGCGGAAACGTCGACGACTCCTCTTCGCCGAAATCCCAGCTTCGCTGGGATGACGGAAGGCGTCTCGGCATCCTACACGGCTCGGGTGTGCGTGAGCGCTCTTGATGGTGCTCGTAAGAGCGCAAGTAGGAGCGATCGGTGCGCCAGGCTCCGCCGTTCGTGCCGGAGCCGGCGGACCGCTGGCCGGGTGATGACAGCCCCGGCGTGCTGAATCCCTCACGATCCCTCTCGCCGGCGGACGGTCCGAGCTCAGCCCGGAGACGCTGCCGCGCCTTTTGCGTGACGAGATCTCGGCTTTCGTCGGGCTGACGGGATAGGAGCAGGAGAGCGGGAGAGCAGGAGAGCGGTGGAAGAATGGCGAGGACGGCGGCAGGAATAGACGGGCAGAACCGGCAGGGCCCGCAGCACGGTGGCGACGTACGGTCCGGGAGAGCCGATGCAGAAGGACGGCAGCCTGGGTGACGCGCCGCGCGTCCGGCACCCCGCCGCAGGGCGCTATCCTCCAATGTCCTACTCTTCCGTGCTCACTGTCTTCCGCGAATGAGTCGGGATGTAGTCGCTGTCGAGATTGTGGAGATGGATCCAATCGCCCGGAGCAATGGCGCGGTTAGCCGAGCCGATGGGTGCGCCATGCTTGATCACCTTGTCGCCTGGCGCCAGCGCATGACGGGCGACCTTGTGGCCGACCGCGATCGCGACCGGGGCGACGACGGTCTCATCGCCGATCGGCAGCGGATCGCCGGCTGCAATGGGGGTGGTGCAGACGAGAACGTTGTCGCGAGCGTCGAGGAGGAGCAGCCGCGCCGCGTTCGGGCGTGACGTAGCGAGCGTCTCGGGGCCGTCGGCCGTGGTCATGTCGTCCTGCAAATCCATGAGGATGATCGTTCAACGCACCCGCGTGCTGACGATCGGGCCTGAAGCGGCTGCTGGCACCGGCCCGTCATGGGCGCAATGGTCGGCGATGAAGCGGCTATGCATCGGCATCGCGTCGGCGCCGCGTGCGATGACGGCGCGCAGCCGCGCAAGCTTGGTGCGCAGAACATCTTCCGGCATCGCTTCGGCAAGAGGATCGTGGCTTCGGGCGCGAACGCCTTGTCCTTCGAGCACCGCCAGCCAGCTGGACTCGGCGAACAGTTCGTCGGACATCCGGAAGATCCGCCCGCGGCTTTCGAAGAGAGCGATCTTCTCCTGCAGGGCGTCCGGAACGGCCATCGTCCGGACATGATCCCAAAGCGGCGAATCGTCGCGCCGGGTCGCATGGTAATGGAGGATCAGGAAGTCGCGGATGCGCTCCCAGTCCTCCCGGAAGGTTCGATTGTAGAGATCGATGTCCGCCTGGGCGAAGCTGCGATCCGGGAACAGATTGAACAATTTGGAGAGGCCTGCCTGGACGAGATGGATGCTGGTCGATTCCAGCGGCTCCATGAAGCCGGCCGCGAGCCCCAGCGCCAGCACGTTCCGGTTCCAGAATTTGCGGCGCACGCCCGTGGTGAAACGCAGCGGCTTCGGATCGCCGAGCGGGGCCCCGTCGAGATTGGCGAGCAGAGTTGCTGCAGCCTCGTCGTCCGAAATGCTGCCGCTATGGTAGACGTAGCCGTTGCCGGTGCGATGCTGGAGCGGGATCCGCCATTGCCATCCTGCGGATCGTGCGGTCGAACGCGTATACGGAGGCAGCGGGCCGGCACGTTGGGAAGCCACCGCCATCGCGCGGTCGCACGGCAGCCAATGCGACCAATCTTCGTAGCCGGTCTTGAGCGCGCCCTCGATCAGCAAGCCGCGGAAGCCCGAGCAATCGATGAAGAAGTCGGCTTTCAGGGCGCCGCCGCCGTGCAGCAGCAATGCCGCGACATGGCCGTCCTCGCGCAGCCGCACGTCGTCGATGCGACGTTCGTGCCGGCGCACGCCGCGCGCTTCCGCCTCTCGCCGTAGCAGACCGGCATAAAGGCCGGCGTCGAAGTGAAAGGCGTAAGCGATGTTGGAAAGGACATTGCGCGGGCTCGGATCCGGGCGCTGGAATTTGTTGTTGCCGGCGGCGGCGATCGGCAGCGAGTAGTCGGCGATATCGCCGGCCGCCTGCGGATCGATCGCCCGCAACCGGCGCCAATAATGGTGGAAGTCGAGCGTCCCGATGTCGCCGCCATAGCGGCCGAACGGATGCATGTAGCGCTCGCCGATGGCGCCCCAATTCTCGAACGCGATGCCGAGCTTGAAGGTCGCGCGGGTCGCTCGCACGAAAGCGTTCTCCTCGAGGCCGAGCAGCCGGTTCATCTCGATGATCGGCGGGATCGTCGCCTCGCCGACCCCGATCGTGCCGATGTCGGGCGATTCGACGAGCGCAATGTCCACGTTCGTATGCTCGAGCACCTTCGAAAGCGCCGCCGCCGCCATCCAGCCCGCAGTGCCGCCGCCGACGATCAGAATGCTGCGAACCGGATCCACAGGCGTCACTCCCCTCCAGGCTTCTGATCGAACCTCTTGTTCACCGCCGTATCAGAAAAGAATTTGAAAGTCGCTTTCATATTTGATAATACCTTTCATCAGTGACGGGCTGAGCCCGCGAAAAGGCGTCCAAGAACGCCGTACAGGAGAAGAGAATGATGAGGGGCTCCCTGAAGCACGCCGGTCTGCAATCCGGCGTCTCTCTGTTCGCGGTCGGCTTTGCCGGCCTGCTCGCCAGCCCCGCGCTGGCACAGGAGCAAGTCGCGCCGAGCGATGCTCCGGCCGACGCTGCCAATCAAAGCGCCCCAAGAGTTCCGGCCGGCGAACCCGATCCAACCGGCGCCGACCAGCCCGATGCGGGGATCGTCGTCACTGGGCTTCGGGCCAGCATCGCCTCGGCACAGGCGATCAAGATCAACTCCGATCAATTCGTCGATTCGATCACCGCGGTCGACATCGGTGCACTCCCGGACCGCAACGTCGCCGAAGCGCTTCAGCGCATTTCCGGTATCCAGATCACCCGCAATCGCGGCGAGGGCTCCGGCATCGCCATCCGCGGCCTCACCCAGGTGCGCACCGAAGTGAACGGCCGCGACAGTTTCGGCGCCAGCGGTGGCCGGGCGCTCGGCTTCGAGGACGTGCCGTCCGAACTGCTCGCCGGAGTCGACGTCTACAAGAACCCATCCGCCGAGATGATCGAAGGGGCGATCGGCGGCCTCGTCAACCTCAGGACAAGGATGCCCTTCGACCAAAAGGGATTTCTGGTCGCAGGATCGGTGGGCGTGAACAATTACAGCCTCAGCGACAGCTGGAAATTCAACGGATCGCTCCTCGCCAGCAATCGCTGGGATACCGGCATCGGCGAGATCGGCGTGCTGCTGAACTTTTCCTGGTTCCAGGGCAATTACCGATCCGACGAGATCGTCGTTGAACCCTATGTCGAAACCACCAACCTGCCGGCAGGCCTCACCGGCCCGCGCTCGGTACCCGACGGCGCAGGTTTCGCGACCTTCTTCGGCGACCGCGACCGTCAGGGACTGTATGGCGCGATCCAGTGGGCCCCGTCGACCGACGTCGAACTCTATGCTCAGGTCTTCCAGACCAATTACTACCAGGAAGCCTCGAACCTCAGCCACTTCGTGACGCGTGGCACCGACGTCAACGGCGTCAACGGGCTCACCCCTCTGCCCGGCTTTGCGTTCGACGACGACGGAACCTTCGTCGCCGGCGGCTATGACGGCATCACCACGGCGAGCAACAACCAGGTCGCGTTCACCCACAACAAGACCACGGACTGGGCGGGCGGTGTCAAATGGCAGGCGAGCGATCGCCTGCACCTCAGCGCCGATCTGCAATATATCAAGTCGACCTCGGTCAACCGCAGCTACTCGGCCTTCGGCCAGCGCGACGCCGGCAGCTATTTCCTCGATCTCGCCGGCAAGACACCGCGTGTGAGCTTTGGCCCTGCGGGAGCGGAAGACCCCCGCAACTTCTACATCAACGCGGTCATGGATCACCTCGAGGACAGCGACGCCGACCAGAAGACCGCGCGCGCCGATCTCGAATGGGATTTCGACGACGAGAGCGCGCTACGGTCATTCACCGCCGGAGTCCGCTACACCGATCGCTCCGCCGTCAATCGCTCGACGCCCTACAACTGGACCTTCCTGTCGGCGCCGTGGGCGGGCAATGCGGTGCCGTTCAGCGATTATGCGATTGAGAATCCGTTCGCAGACAACTTCTTCGGCGGAAAAGCGGATGTGCAGAGCGTGCCGTCGCTGGATTTCGACCGCTTATTCTATCCGCAGACATTGTATGACGAGCTCTATCAGCGCGCGTCCGGCACCGGGCGCCCGCTGATCGACTATACCGGCAACGACATCAACACTCAGAGCGAGAAGACCTACGCCGGCTATGCGATGCTTCGCTTCGGCCACGACGATGCTCTCAGCGGCAATGTCGGGGTACGGGTCGTCCGCACCGAGAACAGGGCGACCGGCCAGACCAGGCTTAGCTATCGGACGACCCCGACCGGGTCCGACATCATCGTGCAAAGCCCGATCGACATCTCGCAGCGCTACACGAAGGCCCTTCCGAGCCTCAACCTCAAGTACAGGCTGAGACCCGATCTTCAGCTGCGCGCCGCCGCGTCGAAGGGCCTGTCGCGCCCGCCTTTCTACGATCTGCGCGCGATCTTCAACCTTTCCGAAAATTACGTGACTGCGAATCCCGGCGATCCGCCGTCCTTCCGGGACCGGACAGGGACCGGCGGCAATCCGTCCTTGAAGCCGCTCACCGTGAATCAGGCCGATGCCGCGATCGAATATTTCCCGAATGGCAGCAGCTTGCTGTTCGGAACCGTCTTCTACAAGCAGCTGAGAAACTTCCTCACCACATCGGTCTACCCGTTCGAGGCGGAGGTGCCAGGGGCCGGGGTGCAGACCTTCACCGTCACCTCGCTGGTCAACGGCACCAAGGGCACTGCCAAGGGATTCGAGATCGGCGGCAACACCTTCTTCACCTTCCTCCCGGAGCCCTTTGACGGGCTCGGGGTGCAGGCAAACGTCACTTATGTCGACAGCTCGGCGCCCGGCGCGGTCGGCACCCTGCCGAACGGTACCAGGGTTCCGACCACTCTCCCTGGGCTGTCGAAGTGGAGCTACAACCTCGTCGGACTTTACGAGAAGAACGGTCTTCGATTCCGCGCCGCTTACAATTGGCGCGACGATTATCTCGATACGATCACCGGCAACGGCACCGGCGCGATCCCGATCTACTACAAGGCCTATGGCCAGATCGACGCTTCGATTTCCTACGACGTCACGCCGAACATCAGCCTCGTCCTCGACGTGGTGAACCTGCGCAACGCCCGCAAGGTCCAGTATCAGAACATCCCGGAGCATCCGCGCGAATATCAGCTCGACGATCGCAGGATCGGCTTCAGCATCCGCATTCGAAGCTAGCGTCGGCCTTGGGCGGCGAATGTCGCCCGACAACGAGCCTCCCCTGACGCGCGCTTCGGCGCGCGTTCTTTTTGGGCGCGACCACCCGGAGCCGGGAATTGGTCTTCTTGCACCCCGTCCGACGGCCGGATAACCGTTTTCGCATGGCGGATGCCGATCACATGCAGGGCGAGCCGCCGACCGGCTCGACGAAATATTCGGCGCCGGCGCTGGAAAAGGGTTTCGACGTCGTCGAACTGCTCGCCGGCGAGCCCGGCGGCCTGACGATCAGCGAGATCGCAGTGCGGCTCGGCCTCACCATCAGCCAGATCTTCCGGATGATCGTCGTCATGGAACGGCGCGGCTGGCTGTTCAAGGATGGCGGATCGGACCGATACCGGGTCAGCTACAAGGTCCTCGAGCTCGCCTATCGCGCCACGCCGGCGCAGCAGCTTGCCCACGTCGCAACCCCGGTCATGCACGCCCTCGCCGAGGCGGCCGAGCAATCCTGCCATCTGGTCGTGCAGCACGGCGACCGAGCGATGATCCTGCTCCGGCAGGAAAATCCGGGGCCGATCGGCCTCTCGGTCCGGCTCGGCACCATGGTCGATCTCGTCGCCAGCAGCTCCGGACATGTCCTGCTTGCGTTCGCGAGCTCGGACGCGCTCGAGGCGACGCTGGCGCGTTGCCGCTACCCTGACCATCTCGGCGAAGAGGCGTTGCGGACCGTGCTCGCGCGAGTCCGTAGCCGCGGTTTCGAACTGATGCCGAGCGCCAAGGCCGCCGGGGTCCGCGACATCAGCTATCCCATTTTCGGCTTCGACGGTGGGGTCGCGGCAGCGCTCACCATCCCCTTCCTCGAATTCATCGATGGGTCGCAAGCGGTCGGCTTCGATGCGGTGCAGGACCTGCTCGCAAGCAGCGCGCGCCGGATTTCGCAAGCCTTGGGCCACGCGCAAACCAGCGGACCCCTGGCGGGATAAGGCTGCCCCTCGCGGTCGCTACGTCCCGCCCGTCCTCCGCCTCACCGTTCCGAAAACCCGCGACCATCCCTGCGGTGACCGGTACCTGTGAAATTATGTTATCGGTATCACTCGGTTGCGAGGAAGGACCGATCGCGCGCTCTCCGGCAAGGCGATTCCACGGGTAAATCCCGCCGCGCTCAGCGAATTGACATCCCGCACAGTGCGGCATAGCATTCCATGTGAGCGGTAACATTCGCAGCTTGGACATGCGAAGCCGCGACGGGAGAGGAACAGATGAACACCGAATCCGCACGCCCGGTCGTCTTGCGCCGCGCATTGCTTGCCGGGACCTTTCTGCTCGCCGGCACGGCCTGGCCGGCGATTGCGCAGTCGACCGCAGACGTCGCACCCGACCAGACCGGCACCGTCCAGAACCAGGGTGCGGGCGCGCTGACCGAGGATGGTCCGGCCGCAATCACCCAGACCAGCCCCGAAGATGCCGGCAGCACCCCGGGTGCGGAGGCGGGCGAGGACATCGTCATCACCGGCTTCCGGCGCTCGCTGCAAAGCTCGACCAACGCTCGGCGGGAATCGGTCGGGTTCAGCGACTCGATCTTCGCCGAGGATATCGGCAAGTTCCCCGACACCAACATCGCCGAAAGCTTCAACCGCATCCCCGGCGTGACGATCAGCCGCGAGGTCACCGGCGAAGGTCTCAACGTCGCGATCCGCGGCCTCGGCACCAATTTCACCCGGGTGCTGCTTAACGGTGCGCCCGTGGCGATCGCCTCGAGCGGCCGCACCGATGCCCAGAGCACCAACCGCGAGGTCGACCTCGATCTCCTGCCGACCGAGCTGTTCACCCAATTGACCGTCAACAAGAGCCCCCTGGCGAGCATGGTCGAAGGCGGCGCCGCCGGCACGGTCAACATGCGCAGCGCCCGTCCGTTCGACAGCAAGGGCTCGCGGCTGACCTATTCCTTCCAGGGCACCAAGAACAGCGAAGCCGACGATTGGGGCCAGCGCGGCTCGATCATCGCCAGCACCACGATGGGAAATTTCGGCATTCTCGTGGGCGCCGCCGGCGTCCGCAACAAGGTCAACACGACCGGCTTCGAGACGATCGGCTGGACCAACCCCAATCTCAGCACGCCGCAAAGCCTGGCGGGGTCGACCGGGAATGTGCCGAATGTACCGACCGCCGCGAACATCCTCGCCGCGCAATGCCGCAGCACCCCCTGCAATACCACGGGCGGCGGCAACTGGACGATCCCCGGCGCTGTGCCCGCAAATGCCGGCAACGGACTGATCCCCGGCACCCAGATCAATCAGGACTTCCTGCTCGCACGCAACCCGGGGCTGACCATCCAACAGCTCGACAACGGGCTGCTACCGCGTCTTGGCCGACCCTCCGAGAATTTCGGCACGCGTGCCCGCTACAACGGCATCGTCGCGCTCGAGTGGCGGCCGAGCGACGCGCTGCATTTCTATGTCGATTCGATGTACGGCAAGCGCAAGAACGATCTCCAGCGCATCGACGTGAACTGGATCGTCCGCAACGGTGCGGCGGTTCCGCTCAACATGACGGTCGATCGGGAGGATTGCGCGCAAGGCTGCGTCGTCACCGGCGGGACCTTCGCCAACTCGCAATTCTTTCTCGAATATCGGCCGTTCATCGAGCGCACGACCTTCTGGGGCGTGAACCCGGGGATCGAATGGCAGCTCGCGGACGACATCAAGCTCGATCTGCAGGGCAATTATAACAAGAGCCGCTTCCATCGCGAATCGCCGACCGCCTTGTTCCAGACGGCGCCGAGTTCAGGCGTCACCGTCGAATACAGCAATGACGGCGGAATCCCTTCGATCGTGCCGAACATCGACCTCAACGACCCCGCCAATTACGGCTGGAACGGTGGCCGCGTGAACATTCAGGACGAGCGGCGGCGGACCGAGAGCAAGGGCGTGCGCGGCAGCCTCACCTACGGCGACGAGGATTTCAACGTTCGGGTCGGCGGCGCCTTCGACGACATCAAGCGCAGGATCCAGGCCTTCGACAACAGCCAGGCGTGGCAGAATGCGGTGTGCGGCAACAACCCCAACGTCTTCCTGCCCTCCCCCAACACCCAGCCCCCGTGCCAGGGCCTGAATCAGCCCGGCGCCGCACCCCCCGGCTACCCCACCTATCCAGGTCTCGGCACCGGCTTTTCGTCAGGCATCGCCGGGCCCGTCGTCTATCAGGGTTCGCTCGTGCCCAACGCGGCGGTTCCCTCCTATCTGGTGCCGGGGCCGAACGGATTCGTCCGGCTCGACTGGGACAGGTTCAAGCAGGCGACCAATTACGACAGCTTTCACGACAACGCCCCCGAAGCCGGTTCCGCCAACACCGGTGCCAGCGGCGGCTATGTCCGCGAGAAGAATACCGGCCTGTTCATCGAATCGAACGGCAAGCTCGAGCTCGGCGGCAACGAGCTGCGCTACAATGTCGGCGTGCGCTACGTCCGCACCGATCAGACGATCGGCGGCCTCGTGTCGCTGCCCGATCCGCGCAACGTCGTTCCGGCGAACATCCCGCCAGGCCAGACCCAGATCGCCGACGGCTCCCGCTATCCGAACATCACGAACTTCGTGACCACCAACAACAAGTACAACAATTGGCTGCCGTCGCTGACCCTGGCCTACAATATCGGCGGCAAGGCGATCGCACGCGTCGCGCTTTCCAAGACGATGACCCGGCCCGATCCCAACGCGCAGCTGCCGGGCGTGAATTTCAGCACCCCGTCGGCAGACGTCGGTTCGATCGGCAACCCGGCGCTCGATCCCTACGTGTCCAAGAATATCGATCTCGGGCTCGATTATTTCACCGGCGGGGAAGGCATCATCAGCGTCGCCGCGTTCCGCAAGAAGCTCACCGGCTTCACCACCAACGGCACCACGACCGTGCCCTTCTCGGCGCTTTCGGTTTACGGAATCACCTTCGACACCCTGGCCCCGGCACAACAGGCTGCGATCAATGCGCGGGGCGGGCCGGGCGCGGCGACCGTGGTGCTGCAGCAGCAGGTCAACGCGACCGGTACGCTGACCGTCAACGGCCTCGAATTCGGCATCGTCCAGCCGCTCGACTTCCTGCTCGGCCGCTATCTCGGGATCAACGGCTTCGGTGTCAGCGGCAACCTCACCATCATCGACCAGAAGGGCACCGGGGCCGCACCGGCGACCGCGCTCGGGGTCGCCGAATATACCTACAATCTGACCGCATATTACGAGAACCATGGGGTGAGCGCGCGTCTTTCGACGACGTTCAACAAGGGCTCGCAGGTCTCCGGAACCAACCAGAACGGAATCCCGCTGGCCGCTCTGTTCTCCGACGATTATCAGCAATGGGATTTCTCCTCGAGCCTCAACCTGGAGGAGATCTTCGGCAGGCCGCATTTGCCGGAGGTCACGTTCGACGTGATCAACCTGTTCAAGGCCGACCAGCGTTCCTACTTCCAGTTCGAGAATGCGACCTTCACCCAATATAATCCGGGACGCACGATCATGGTGGGCCTGCGCGGCCGCTTCTGATCTCCTCCCCTGGGCGGCCGGCTCGTCCGGCCGCCCTTTTTCTCCGGCGAGGCCGGTTCGTCCGGCCGCCCCTACTCGGCTTGGTTGCGTGACGCTCCCTTCGGGGGCTATCCCTCCGGGCTGACCCCTCTCTAGGTTGACAGCGCCAGGTGGAACAGGATTTCGCGCGCCGCCCGAAGGGCGCGGCGACCATTCACGATGTTGCTCGGCAGGCCGGCGTGTCGTCGATGACCGTCTCTCGGGTGATAAACGGCGAGAAGAGCGTCCGACCGGCAACCCGCGCGCGCGTCGACGATGCGATCCGCGCACTGAATTTCGCGCCCAACCCGGCAGCGCGGACGCTCGCCGGCGGCTCGGTGGTGCGTATCGGCCTGCTCTGCAGCATCCCCAACGCCGCCTATCTCAGCGAATTCCTGGTCGGCGCGCTCGAGCGCTGCAGCCAAGTCAACGCGCAGCTGATCGTCAAGCGCTACATGCCCGGCGAGGATCTCGACGCGGCGGCCGACATGCTGATCGATGCTCGCCTCGACGGCGCCATCCTGCCGCCGCCGGTCTGCGATGCCGAGCTTCTGGTCGCCCGGCTCCGGGCCGCCAGGGTCGCCCTGATCGCGACCGGATCGATGCGCCCGTCGAACACGCTCGCCTCGATCGGCATCGACGATTTCGCCGCGGCCCAGTCGATGACCCGGCACCTCGTCAGGCTCGGCCACCGCCGGATCGGGTTCATCACCGGCCGGCCCGAACATGCCTCGAGCAGTCTTCGCCTCGACGGCTATCGCACCGCGATGCGCGAGGCCGGCCTGACCGTGGACGAGCGCCTGATCGCCGGCGGCACCTTCACCTATCATAGCGGCCTCGATGCCGCGGAGCGGCTGCTCGCCGCCGATCCGCAGCCGACGGCGATCTTCGCCAGCAACGACGACATGGCCGCGGCCGCGGTCGCGGTCGCGCATCGCCGCGGCCTCGACGTTCCTGCCGATCTCTCCGTCTGCGGCTTCGACGACACGCCGCTGGCGACGACGATCTGGCCGGAGCTCACCACGATCCGTCAGCCGGTCTCGACCATGTCGGAGGAAGCGGTGACGATGCTGACGGATCTCATCCGCGAACAGCGGGAAGGGGGACAGCAGGAGCCGCCGCACCGTCTACTCGATTTCGAGCTGATCCGCCGCCAGTCCGACGCCGTGCCCAAAAGCCGGCCGCCGAGCCGCTGATCTCAGGCCGTATCGGCCCGATCCCTCAGGCCGTATCGGGGCTCCAGGCCGGCGAGGCTGCAGCGGCCTGCTCCGCCCGCAGCAATGCGGCGCGATCCTTGTGGAACAGGATGCCCATCAGCAGGCTCTCGCCGATCCGCTCCGCTTTCTCGGCGAACACGGCGGCCGGACCGTCCTCGAACAGATCGGCCGTCGTCGCCCTCCACAGCGCGAGCCAGCGGTCGAACGAGGCGCGCGAGATGCGATCGCCGTGCTGGACATGCGCCGGCATCGGCCGCCCTTTGTATCGGCCGGTACCGAGCATCACCGAAGACCAGAAGGCCTGCAGCTTTTCGAGATGGTGCGGCCAATCGTGGATCGCGTCATTGAAGACGGGCCCGATCAGCGGATCCTGGCGAACGCGCGCGTAGAAGGCCTCGATCAGCACGCCGATCTCCGCTTCCGAAACCCTGTCGAACTTGATGCGCACGCGGCACTCCCTCGATCCCTGGTTATGCTGATGTGGGGGGTGAAGGATATTCTGCATCCGGGAGAATACGTAGACCGACGCGTCTTGCGGCGGCAACAGCCATTGGCTTTGAACGTGCAGGCCGGTACGGAGATTGCTATGAAGCATTACGATATCGTCATCGTTGGAGCGGGCCACGCCGGGGCGCAGGCTGCGATCCAGCTCCGCCAGCTCGGCTTTCCCGGCTCGATCGCCCTGGTGGGTGCCGAGCCCGAACTGCCGTACGAGCGGCCGCCGCTGTCGAAGGAATATCTCGCCGGTGAGAAGGATTTCGATCGGCTGCTGATTCGCCCGGAGGCGTTCTGGGCCGAACGCAACGTGGCGCTTCACCTCGGCACGCGGATCGAGTCCGTCGATCCGGCGGCCAAGACGATCGGCTCCGACGCGGGTGACGACTTCGGGTACACGCATCTGATCTGGGCGGCTGGCGGCAGTCCGCGCCGACTGGCGTGCGCGGGCGGCGACCTCTCCGGGGTCCATGTCGTCCGCTGCCGCGCCGAGGTCGATGCGATTCGCGCAGAGCTCGATGGCGTGCGCCGGGTGGCGGTGATCGGCGGCGGCTATATCGGCTTGGAAAGCGCCGCCGTGCTCCGCAAGCTCGGCAAGGAGGTGGTGCTGATCGAAGCGCTGGATCGGCTGCTCGCGCGCGTTGCGGGCCCGGAAATCTCAGCCTTCTACGCCGCCGAACATCGCGCGCAGGGTGTCGACATCCGCCTCGGCGCCGCGGTCGCGCGGATCGACGGCGAGGGCGGCCGGGCAACCGGGGTCGTGCTGCAATCCGGCGAGACGATCCCGGCCGACATGATCATCGTCGGCATCGGCATCGAGGCGGCGGTGGGGCCGCTGCTCGCAGCCGGCGCCGAGGGCGCAAACGGAGTCGATGTCGATGCCTATTGCCGCACCGGCCTGCCGGACGTTTATGCGATCGGCGACTGCGCCGCGCATGAGAACGGCTATGCCGGCGGCCTGCGGATCCGCCTCGAATCGGTGCAGAACGCCCATGATCAGGCCGCGGTCGCCGCCAAGGCGATCCTCGGCCAGGCCGAGCCCTACGCCGCGATCCCCTGGTTCTGGTCGAACCAATATGATCTGAAGCTGCAGACCGTCGGCCTGTCGATCGGCTACGATCGGACTTTGGTCCGCGGCGCCCCCGGAGAACGCAGCTTTTCGCTCCTCTATCTGCTCGAGGGGCGGGTGATCGCGCTCGATTGCGTCAACACCATCCGCGACTACGTTCAGGGCCGCAAGCTCGTCCTCGAACGGGCGGTGATCGATCCGGAGCGGCTCGCCGACGCGTCCGTGCCGCTCAAGGAAATGCTCGGCTAGGGTGCGCGCTGCGCGAAACCTGCGAGCATCTCGCAGACCCAGCGCCCGGCAGTCAGAGCGGTGATCTCGCCGACGTCCAGACTCGGATCGAATTCAGTGAGATCGGCGAGCCTCACCTGCTCGTGCGCGCCGAGAAAGCGTGCGGCCTCGAAGAACATCCGAACCGGCATGCCGCCCGGCCGCGCGCCCGGGGCTCCCGGGCATTGGCTGCGATCGATGACGTCGATGTCGAAGTCGATCATGACAGCCTCGGTATGGCTGAGCCGCGCCAGCGCTTCCTCGAGCACCGCGACGATGCCGCGCTCGAGGCACGCGCCGATCGCGTAAACGCCGATGCCCGCCGCCTTGGCGTCATCGTGCATCTTGCGGGTATTGGCGAAGGGGGCGAGGCCGACCTGGCAGATGTTGCGACCGGGCAAGCCATCTTCGAGCAATGCGCGGATCGGATTGCCGTTGAGCAGACCCTGATCGGTCTCGCGCAGATCGAAATGCGCGTCGAGCGTAATCAGGCCGACGCGCTCGATCGGCACGCCCAAGGCATGCGCGGCCGGGCGGGTCACAGCATTGTTGCCGCCGATCAGCAGGGTGAGGCCATGGCCGGCAACCGCCTCGGACGCGGCGCTGCGGATCGGCTCGTAGCCGTCGGCCGGCATCAAACCCTGGACCGGAACATCGCCGAGATCGGCAAGGGCGAGATCGAGCTCGGCCCCGGTCTCGACGTCATAGGTGCTGAATCGCTTCAGCGTCCTGCGCAGGGTCGCGGGCGCAAGGTCGCAGCGGCCGGGCGTCACCGAACCCGCCTCCATCGGCGCGCCGAGCAGCGCCACCTCTCCCGAATGTGAGACCAGATCTGCGATCGAACGCCACGCCATGCTTTGACCCTTACACCGTCCTCCGCCATGAAGGCGAGCCATGTGGGACAGGCTTCTGACCAACTGCAACATCGCGACGATGGATCCGGCCGTGGCGGGTGCCTTCGGCGCGATCGAAGACGGCGCGATCGGCATCCAGGACGGCCGCATCGTCGGGGTCGGCCGCCGCATCGATCTTGCCGGCTACCGCGCCGCGCGCGTCGAGACGCTCGGCGGCGCCTGGGTAACTCCGGGGCTGATCGACTGCCACACCCATCTGGTCTTCGGGGGCAACCGCGCCGGCGAGTTCGAGCAGCGCCTCAACGGCGCCAGCTACGAGGCGATCGCGCGTGCCGGCGGCGGCATCCTGTCGTCGGTCAAGGCGACTCGGCTGGCCAGCCTGGAGCAACTCGTGGAGGAAGCCCGGCCGCGGCTCCACGCTCTGATGCGCGGCGGCGTCACCACCGTCGAGATCAAATCCGGCTACGGCCTCGACACGCCGAGCGAGCTCAAGATGCTGCAGGCGGCGAAGCGGCTCGGCGACAGCGAGGCGGTGCGGGTGGTGCCCACCCTGTTGGCCCTGCACGCGCTTCCGCCCGAGCATCGTGAGAGCCGGGACGCCTATGTCGAGCTCGCGATCGAGGACATGATCCCCGCCGCCGCCGAAGCCGGTCTCGCCGTCGCCGTCGACGCATTCTGTGAGGGCATCGGCTTCACCCCGGCGGAAGTCCGCGCGCTCTTCCACGCCGCCGACGCGCATGGCCTGCACGTCAAATTGCACGCGGAGCAGCTCAGCAATCTCTCGGGCGCGGCGCTTGCGGCGGAGTTCGGCGCACTTTCGGCCGATCATCTCGAACATGCCGACGAAGCGGGGGTCGCCGCGATGGCGCGCGCGGGCATGGTCGCAGTCCTGCTTCCCGGCGCCTTCTATGCGCTTGCCGAGACCCGCAAACCGCCCGTCGATCTGCTGCGAAAGCACAAGGTGCCGATGGCGATCGCCACCGATCTCAATCCGGGCACCTCGCCAATCCTGTCGCCGACCTTGATGCTGAGCATGGCCTGCACCCTGTTCCGGTTGACCCCGGAAGAGGCATTGCTCGGCATGACGCGCCATGCTGCCAAGGCCCTGGCGCTCGACGACGAGGTCGGCACGATCGCACCGGGGCTTGCCGCCGATCTGTGCGTCTGGCGGATCGGCCGGCCGGCCGAGCTCTGCTACTGGATCGGCCATCCCGGACCGGAGCGCCGGATCGTCGCCGGCGAGGACGCCTGAGCCCGGCTTGTCGAAGCGCCTGCCAGCTTCTACCGCGCGATCGGAGACGGCGCCCGACTGCGATGCGGGCCGGCGGCAATGTAGGGATCGAGGATGCTGAACAGGCGGGACAACAGCCGATCGATCCGGGCGCGCACCGGCCCGGATCTCACGGCGAAGAGCTGGGCCACCGAGGCTGCGGTGCGCATGCTCCAGAACAATCTCGATCCCGCGGTTGCGGAAGCCCCCGAGGAACTGGTCGTCTACGGCGGCATCGGCCGTGCCGCGCGCGACTGGCAGAGCTTCGATCGGATCGTCGAGACGCTCGAGCGGCTCGAGGAGGATCAGACCCTGCTCGTCCAGTCCGGCAAGCCGGTGGGCGTGTTCCGCACCCATCCGGATGCGCCGCGGGTGCTGATCGCCAATTCCAATCTTGTGCCGAAATGGGCGACCTGGGAGCATTTCCACGCCCTCGATCGCCAGGGTCTGATGATGTACGGCCAGATGACCGCCGGTTCGTGGATCTACATCGGCACCCAGGGTATCGTGCAGGGCACGTACGAGACCTTCGCCGAAATGGGCCGTCAGCATTATGCCGGCGATCTCAAGGGCCGCTGGATCCTCACCGCCGGGCTCGGCGGCATGGGCGGTGCCCAGCCGCTGGCGGCCGTCATGGCCGGCGCCCATTGCCTCGCCATCGAATGCCAGGAAAGCCGGATCGAGAAACGGCTCGAGACCCGCTATCTCGATCGCCGTGCCGCCTCGCTCGACGAAGCGCTGGAAATCATCCGCAGCGCCGAGGCGCCGATTTCGGTCGGCCTGCTCGGCAATGCCGCCGAGCTCCTTCCCGAGATGGTGAAGCGCGGCATCCGCCCCGATGCGGTGACCGATCAGACATCGGCGCACGATCCGGTCAACGGCTATCTGCCGGCCGGCTGGAGCGTCGAGAAATGGCTCGATCTGCGGGCGCGCGATCCGCAGGCGGTGGAGACGGCGGCGCGCGAATCGATGGCCGTTCACGTCGAGGCGATGCTCGCCTTTCGGGCGATGGGGATCCCGGTCTTCGATTACGGCAACAACATCCGCCAGGTCGCCAAGGACGAGGGCATCGCCCATGCGTTCGATTTCCCGGGCTTCGTGCCGGCCTATGTCCGCCCGCTCTTCTGCCGCGGGATCGGTCCGTTTCGCTGGGTGGCGCTGTCCGGCGATCCCGAGGACATCTACCGCACCGACCGCAAGGTGAAGGAGCTGATCCCCGACGATCCCCATCTGCACCGCTGGCTCGACATGGCCCGCGACCGTATCGCCTTCCAGGGGCTGCCGGCGCGGATCTGCTGGGTCGGGCTGGGGCAGCGCCACCGGCTCGGCATGGCGTTCAATGAAATGGTCGCCAACGGAGAGCTCAAGGCGCCGATCGTGATCGGCCGCGACCATCTCGACAGCGGCTCGGTCGCAAGCCCCAATCGCGAGACCGAGGCGATGCGCGACGGATCGGATGCGGTCTCCGACTGGCCGCTGCTCAACGCCTTGCTCAACACCGCCTCGGGCGCAACCTGGGTCTCGCTCCACCATGGCGGCGGGGTCGGCATGGGCTATTCGCAGCATGCCGGCATGGTGATCGTCGCGGACGGTACCGAGGCCGCGGCCCGGCGACTGGAGCGGGTGCTCTGGAACGATCCGGGCACCGGCGTCATGCGCCACGCCGATGCGGGCTACGGCATCGCCGTCGATTGCGCGCGCGAGCAGGGACTCGATCTGCCGATGGTCGGACGATGATCGGCCGGCTCGATAGGTGGGATGGAATGACAGCGGCGCGCCTGGACAGATGCTGCCATGATGGAGCCGGCCTTTGACGATTGAACTGGATCCGGGCGCAACGACGCTGGCCGCGTTTCGCAGGGTGTGGGGCGGCGCGCCGGCCGCGCTCGCGGCTGCGGGCTGGGCGGCGATCGATGCCGCCGCCGATGCGGTGGCACGGATCGTTGCGTCCGGGCGCACCGTCTATGGCGTCAATACCGGCTTCGGGCTGCTCGCCCAGACCCGCATTCCCGCCGATCGGCTGGAGGAGCTGCAGCGCAACTTGATCCTGTCGCACAGCTGCGGCCTCGGCGAGGCGCTGCCGCGCGAGGTGGTGCGGCTGATCATGGCGCTGAAGGCGATCGGCCTCGGCCGTGGCCATTCGGGGGTGCGCCGCATCGTCGTCGAGCGGCTGCTGGCGATGCTCGACGCCGACGCCCTGCCGGTGATCCCGAGCCAGGGGTCGGTCGGCGCCTCCGGGGATCTCGCCCCGCTCGCCCATATGAGCGCGGCGTTGCTCGGTGAGGGCAGAATACTGCTCCGCGGCGAGGCTCTGCCGGCGGGCGAGGCGCTCGCCCGGCTCGGCTTCGCGCCTCTGGTGCTCGGCCCCAAGGAAGGGCTGGCGCTGATCAATGGCACCCAGGTATCGACGGCGATCGCGCTCGATGCGCTGTTCACGGCCGAGCGGGTGTTCGCCTCGGCCCTCATCGGCGGTGCGCTCTCGGTCGATGCGCTGAAGGGAACCGATGCCGCCTTCGATCCGCGAATCCACGAAGCGCGCGGCCAGCCTGGGCAGATCGCCGTCGCGGCTGCCCTCAAGCGGCTGCTCGACGGCAGCGAGATCCGGCACAGTCACGAAGATTGCCCGCGAGTCCAGGATCCTTACAGCTTCCGCTGCCAGCCGCAGGTGATGGGGGCGTGTCTCGACCTGATCCGCAACGCCGCGCGCACCCTCGAGATCGAGGCCAATGCAGTGACCGACAATCCCGTCGTCTTTCCCGACACCGATCAGGCGCTGTCCGGCGGCAACTTCCACGCCCAGCCGGTCGCCTTTGCCGCCGACATAGTGGCGATGGCGATGTGCGAGACCGGTTCGATCTCCGAGCGTCGCACCGCGGTGCTCGTCGATCCCAAGATGAGCGGCCTGCCGCCCTTCCTGGTGCGCGACAGCGGGGTCAATTCCGGTTTCATGATCGCCCAGGTCAGCGCCGCCGCTTTGGTGTCGGAAAATAAGAGCCTGGCATTCCCGGCGAGCGTCGATTCGATCCCGACCTCCGCCAACCAGGAAGATCATGTGTCGATGGCGACCCATGCCGCGACCAAAGCGCGCCGCATCGCCGGCAATGCCGCCGGGGTGATCGGAATCGAATTGCTCACCGCCACCCAGGGGATCGATTTTCACGCGCCGCTCAAGACATCGCCGCAGCTCGAGCAGGTGCGCAGCGACATCCGGGCGGATGTGCCGCATTATGCGGTCGATCGTTATTTCGCGGACGATCTCGCCTGGGCGAAATCGGCGGTGCTGACCGGGACATTCTCGCACGCCCTGATCGGCGATCTGTTCTGACCGCTTGTCACGGACGCGCCGACGCTGGCATCGCGGCCGATATTTCGAAGGAAGCTGATTGATGAATGCCGTTCTTCCGGCGGGGACAAATCGAACGCGGCTGTGGGGCCTGACTCCGCGCGAGCGGCTGGCGCGAATCGCCGGGGCACAGGACATCGAATTCGCCTCCGGTGCGGGCGGCGGGCCGCTCGTCTCCAATCTCGATTTCGTCTGGGATCCGGCCTGGCTGCGCTGGATCGCCGAGCGCCCCGATCACGTGCTGACCCATGGCGGCGTGCCGGTCCTTGCCCATGTCGTCGATCTCGACACGCGTCTCGCCGTCACCCACGCGATGGCGCAGAGCGAAACACCGCCGCCGGGACCTCTCACAATCGTCGCTTACGAGGACCTCGGCAGCCTCGGCAACGAGGCGCTGCGCAAGCGCGAGAAGCCGTTCCTCGGCCGGCTGACTCCGGAAACGGTGCCGGCGCTGGAGCGCGCCAGCTATTTCGGCGCCTACAAGGGCGTCACCGATCTGCTCACCAAATATCTCTGGCCGGAGTGGGCTTTGGTGCTGACCCGCTGGGCGGCGCGGTTCGGGATCACGCCCAATCAGGTGACAGCGGTCGGCGCCCTGATGTGCGTCGCCGCGACCTTCCTGTTCTACGAGGGCTGGTATTGGACCGGGCTCGTCGTCGGCCTCGGCTTCATGGTGCTCGACACGGTGGACGGCAAGCTCGCCCGCTGCACGATCACCTCGTCCTGGCTCGGCAACATCTTCGATCACGGCATCGATCTCGTCCACCCGCCCTTCTGGTGGTGGGCGTGGGGCGTCGGCCTCCATGCTTATGGCCGCCCCCTGTCCGAGCAGACGTTCGCCCAATTGCTGATCGTGATCGTCGGCGGCTATGTCGTCCAGCGCGTGATCGAGGGCTTCTTCATGCGCCGCTACAAGATGCACATCCATGTGTGGCGCCGTTTCGATAGCCAGTTCCGCCTGATCACCGCGCGGCGCAATCCCAACATGGTGATCCTGCTCGCCTTCCTTGCCGTCGGACGGCCGGACTGGGGGCTGATCGCGGTTGCGGCCTGGACCCTGATCTCGCTTGTCGTGCATGCGGGGCAGCTGGTGCAGGCGCTCGCGGCATCGGCCCGCGGCCGCCCGGTTACCTCCTGGCTCGCCTGAGGAGAAGAGCATGAACGAGACCATCCTTCGCTTCGGACATCCGGACACGCTCGTTGCCGAATATGCCGATTGGGTGGTCCTCCTGCGCCCCTCCCAACCGACGCTCGGCAGCCTGGTGCTTGCGGCGAAAGGCGAGGCGACCGCCTTCTCCGATCTCCCCGCCGAGGCCTTTGCTGGCCTGCAGCGGGCGATCGCCGACGTCGAGGGGGCGCTCGGCGTCGCCGTCCGCTACGAGAAGATCAATTACCTGATGCTGATGATGGTGGACCCGAACGTCCACTTCCACGTCATTCCGCGCTACGCGGGCGAACGCACCGCCTGCGGGCTGACCATCGCCGATGCCGGCTGGCCCAAGGCCCCCGCGCTCGGCGAGGCCGTGGACCTCGATGGCGATCAGATCCGGAATCTGGTCGCCTGGCTGAAGGCGGCCTGGCCCGCTTAGGCGGCGGCCGCTTTCGCTGCGGCCGCCCAGCGCTCGGTGAGCGCGGTCGCCTTGACCACGTCCTCGGGAAAGTCGACTTCCTGCCATTCCTCGCCGTGGATCGACACGGTGCGAACGTCGGCGCCGGCCCGCGCCAACTCGTCGATCGCGCGCAGATACCAGCGGCGGGTACCGTCCGGAGTGCGCATCATCGCCTCGACCTGGCGGATGAAGGCCGCGGCGCCGCCGTTGCGGAATGCGAGCAGGCCGATCGATTCGGCGTTATATTCGCCCGGCTCCAGCGCCTTGCCGATGCGGCGCAGGCGATCGCCGTCGCGCAGCACTTTCATGTCGTCCGAATCGTAGCTTTCCTTCTCGTCGACGGTCACTGCGATCGGGCCCGTCTCCGCCGCGACAACGCGGGCGACCAGTGCATCCGACACCAAGGTGTCACCGTTCAGCAGCAGCAGATCGCCGTCGAACTCCTCGCGCGCCATCCATACCGAACCGAGATTGTCGGCGACATGGTAGAAGGGATTGAACAGCGTCCGCACGCCGCGTCGTTTCGCGGCGATTGCGTCGACGAGATGATCACGGAAGCCGGTCACGACGACGATGTCGGTGATACCGGCGCCCTGCAGCACGTCGAGCTGCCACTCGAGCAGGCTCTTGCCGGCCAGATCGATCAGGCATTTCGGCAGCTCCGCGGTGAGCGGAAGAAGGCGCGAGCCTTTGCCCGCGCTTAGAATGACAGCTTTGGAGATTGACATGTCCCAGTCCGGAAAGAGGCGTTGCGCTAGCGCAACATGCGTGCTTGTGCAGCTAAATGCGTCATTTTTTTGATCATCTCGTGACTTTGCCGGCGGTGGGGCCGTCCTGATGCCGAATTGGACCGCGATCGTCCTGGCCGGCGAGCGCCCCGGCGAGACCGGCTTCGCTGAGAGTCAGGGCGTCCGTGCCAAGGCGCTGATCGCGATCGGCGGCGAACCGATGCTGGCCCGCGTCGTGCGTACCCTGCTTTCAAGCCCCTCGGTGGCGCGTGTCGTCGTTCTGGCCCAGGCCCCGGAGGCGTTGCTCGCCGATGCGCCGGCCTGGATCGCCGCCGATCCGCGCGTCTCAACCGCCCGCGCCGGCGACGGGATTTCCAGCAGCATCGCCGCGGTGGCGGGCACTGCGGCCGCGCCGTGGCCGGTACTGATCGCCACCGCCGATCATGCTTTGCTCACCGCCGAGATGGTCGAGTGCTTCGTCGCCGGCGCGGCCGGTGCGGATGCCGCCTTCGCCGTCGCCGATCGCGCAACCGTGGAGCGCGGCTATCCCGAGACCAAGCGCACCTGGCTCAAATTCTCCGACGGCCATTATTCCGGCGCCAATCTGTTCGCGCTTGCGACGCCGGCCGCGCGTGGGGCACTCGATTTCTGGGCCAAAGCCGAGCGCGATCGCAAGAAGGCGCTGAAGATGCTGACCTTCTTCGGCCCGATGATCTTCCTGCGCGCGGTCACCCGCACCATTTCCCTCGACACGGCGGCGCTCAAGGTCGGCCGGGCGCTCGGGCTGGCGGTCAGGCCGGTCCGCCTTCCGTTCGCGGAGGCCGCGATCGACGTCGACAAGCCATCGGACCTTGCCCTTGTCGAGCGCATTGTGGCTAACAATCCCAGCGATTTGTCCGCGGCCGGACATCGAGGCTAAAGGAACCGCATGCCCGCTGCCGACGACGAAGAGGCGCTGTTCGCCTCGATCCGCCTGAGCCCGATCGCCTCGATCGTTACCGATCCTCGTCTGCCGGACAATCCGATCCGGGCGGTCAACGCCGCGTTCGTGGCGCTCACCGGCTATTCGGAACAGGAGCTCATCGGCCGCAATTGCCGGATCCTCGCCGGTGCCGGAACCGAAGAGAGCGCCACCGAGGCCATGCGCCAGGCGATCCGGGACGCGCGGCCGGTGATGACCGAATTGCTCAACTACCGCCGCGACGGCACGCCGTTCCGCAACGCGGTGATGGTGGCGCCCCTGTTCGGCGACGACGGGCACGTGGCCTATTTCATCGGCTCGCAGATGGACGTCACCAGCGGTGCTGCCCGCGATTCGATCGACCGCGCGAACATGGCCCGCGCGCGGCTTGGGTCGCTGACCGAGCGGCAGCGCGAAGTGCTCCAGCAGATGGCGCTCGGCCTCCGCAACAAGCAGATCGCCGCCTCGCTTGGCATCAACGAGAAAACGGTGAAGATGCACCGCGCCGCCCTGCTCGTCCGCCTGGGCGCGTCGACGTCCGCCGACGCGGTTCGGCTGGCGGTCGAAGCGGGGCTGTGAGGGGGCTGCTTGGCTCGTCAGCACCTGTTGTAAGTCTCCGTTCGGGCTGAGCTTGTCGAAGCCCTCACTTTTAGCCTGCGTCCGGAGAAGGAAATGGCTTCGACAGGCTCACCCGAACGGAGCATCTTGTGAATTGCGGGGGCGGGCAGGGCGCTTACCGGTCGCGCTCGACCGCGAACCGGGCGACCGCGCGGAGCAGGTCGGCGCGGGGGCCGAAATCGGCGAGATGGTCGATCGCCTGGCTCGACAGCAGATTGGCCTGGGCGCGCGCGGCGGGTGCGCCGAGCAGCGAAACGAAGGTCGGCTTGCCGGCGGCATCGTCCTTGCGCAGACGCTTTCCCGCCGCAGCCTCGCAGCCTTCGACGTCGAGGAGGTCGTCGGCAATCTGAAAGGCGAGGCCGACGCAGCGTGCATAGCCGCGCAGGCTCCGCCGCGCCTCCTCGCCGGCCTGGCCGAGCGCGCCGCCGGCATCGAGGCACCAGCCGATCAGCGCCCCGGTCTTGAGCCGCTGCAGGCGCGCGATCGCCTCGAGATCGCCGATCGACGGTTCGGGCATCAGATCGAGCATCTGGCCGCCCGCCATGCCCGAGGCGCCGACGCTTCGTGCCAGCGACAAGGTGAGCTCGGCGCGCACCGACGGATCGGGGTGGGTCGCCGGGTCGGCGAGCAGCTCGAAGGCGAGCGCGTGCAGCGAGTCGCCGGCGAGCACGGCGGTCGCCTCGTCGAAGGCGCAATGGACGGTCGGCTTGCCGCGGCGGAGATCGTCGTCGTCCATGCACGGCAGATCGTCGTGGATCAGCGAGTGAACGTGGATGCACTCCACCGCCATCCCGGCGCGGAACGCCCGTTCCCGCGGAACCGCGAACAATTCGGCGGCGGCGATGACGAGCAGCGGTCGCAGACGCTTGCCGCCGCCGATCGCCGCATGGCGCATCGCCTGATAGAGCTTGATCCGGCCATCGGCAGGCTCGGGGAGCAGCAGGTCGAAGGCACGATCCACCTCGGTGGCGATCAGGCGGAGCGACGGCGCGAGCAGGCCTTCGTCGTGGCCGAGTGTCACCGTCGTCATGCCACCTGCACCGGGCGGAAGTAGATGCTTTCGATCGGGCTGCCGACTTCCTCGACCAGCAGCGCGAAGCGATCGCGCAGCGACTGGAGCACGGCGGTAACCGAGCTTTCGGGCGTGGAGGCTGCCGCGGTGACACCGATCGACGCGGCGGCCTGGAACGCGCTCCAGTCGAGATCCTCCGGCCCCGCCACCAGCTGGACCGACGCACAGCCCTGGGCGGCGGCGACTTCGACGAGCCGGTTGGCGTTGGACGAGAAGCTTTCGCCGACGACGACGATCGCATCGACCTGCGGAACGATGGCGCGCAGCGCCGCCTGCCGGTTGCTCGTCGCGTAGCAAATGTCGCTGCCGTTCGGCCCGGCGAGATCGGCGAAGCGGGTCTTGAGGGCGTCGGCAATGCCGGCCGCCTCCTCGACCGAGAAAGTGGTCTGGACGGCGAATGCGACCCGCGTCTCGGCCGGAAAGGTGAGCGCGGCGACGTCGCCCTGCGTGGAAATCACGCTTGCGGCATCGCCCGGCAGCTGGCCGAGCGTGCCTTCGATCTCGGGATGGTCGGCATGGCCGATCAGAATGACGTGGCGGCCGTCGCGGTGGTGGCGGACGACCTCTCGGTGGACCTTGGCGACCAGCGGGCAGGTGGCATCGATCACTCGGCGGCCGCCATCCTCCGCATCATTGGCGATGCTCCGGGAGACGCCGTGGGCAGAAAGGATCAGCACCGCGCCGGCGGGAACCTCGTCGACCTCCTGGACGAAGATCGCGCCCTTGGCTTCCAGCTCGCGGACGACGGCGAGATTGTGGACGATCGCGCGGCGAACATAGACCGGCGGCCCATGGCGCTCGATCGCGTCGCTGACCGCGTCGATCGCGCGGCGCACGCCGGCGCAGAAGCCGCGCGGGGCCGCCAGCACTACCCGCATCGGACGGTGCGGAGACGCAGGCTCTTCGACATCGCACTCCAGGCTTGGGCCGTGGACCATCAACGCTCTCTCCTCGGCCCCACCGTGTAGCGAGGCTATCCTGTGACAGCATTGGGGTCCACCTAGGCTAAAGTAGGTAGCGAACCCGCACTGTCTGGACGGTCTTTCCGCCGCCGATCGGAAAGCTCACATCCTTGAACGCCGGCGGCCCGAAGCGGATCGTCGGGTTGCGCGAGAAGCCGAACCCTTCCGTCGGGACCGGACCGAACTTGTCGAGCCTGCCGTTGCCATTCTCGTCGTGGATCAGCGACAGGCCGTAGGTGCCGGGCGCGATGCCGGGGATCCGCACCATCAGCGTCTTCGACGCCGCGACCGTCTTGCGAACCGCGCGCGGATCGGCCTTGCAGTCGGCCGGGAAGTTGGCGGGGCGCTCGGTCAGGCAGAGCTGGACCAGCCCGTTGGCGTTACGCAGCGTCAGCGTGATGTCGAGCTCCGCCGGATTGGGCGCCGCCGCGCCGCCCAACGTCGGCAGCAGCAGTGCGGCCGCGATCGCGCGCGCCGGCATCGAACGTGCCGAGGCCATCGTCCGTGCCGCAGAGCCGATCCCAGAAGCGAAAATAGAGCCCATAATTACACCTGTACGCGCGGTGATGCCGTTCGTGATGCGACGCCGTGATCAGCCACTTTCCCGCGGGCCCCCGCACGAGCCGGTCGGGAAACATCTCCCAGCCCATGTGATTGGTGACCCCCATCACCGTCATGACAGTCAGAACGACGAGAAGGGCACCATAATGGATCGGGACCGAAAGGACGAGCCCCGGAATCACCACAGCCCCGGTCAGCGCTTCGATGGGGTGAAAGCTCATTGCCGCCCACGCCGTCGGCGGGCGGCTGGCGTGATGGACGGCATGGGCGAGCTTGAACGGCCTGGGGCGGTGCATCCAGCGATGGGTCCAGTAGAACCAGGTGTCGTGGAGCAGCAGATAGACGAGGATCGAGGCCGGCAGCCACCACAGGGGATAATCCGACACGTCCGAATAGATCCGGGTCCAGCCGCGTTCCTGCCAGCCCCAGGCGAGCAAGCCGGCGGGAAGTCCGTAAATGGCGGCGCTCGCCAGCGACCAGCCGATTTCCTTGCGGATCTGCCGGGCGCGGCCCGCATACAGGCCGGGCACGCGCCGCTCCGTCACCCAGGCGAAGGCGCCGCTGACGGCAGCGTAGCGAATCGCGACGATCGCGGTCATCGCCAGCATCGCGACGAACATGGGGAGAGCAGCGGCCATGCGGTGCCTCCTACACGAACCATTGGCGCCGCGCGATGCGGATGCGTATGGCTGGGCGATGGCAGCCCCAAGACTGATCATCGCCGGTGGCGGTCTTTCCGGCTGCCTCGCCGCCCTGTCGCTGGCGCGGACCCGGCCTGACGTCGATTTCCTGCTGCTCGAAGGGGCGGATCGCTTCGGCGGCAATCACACCTGGTCCTATTTCGACGCCGATCTCGAGGCGGCGGCGCGGCCGATCGTCGAGCCGTTGCGCGCCGCGCATTGGGACAGCCACGAGATTCGCTTTCCGCGTCGCCGCCGGATCCTTTCCACCGGCTATAACAGCGTCAGCGCCGAGCGGCTCGACTCGGCGATGCGGGCCGGCGTACCGGCACGAAGCTTCCGGCTGGGCGCGCGTATCGAAGCTGTCGCTCCTGATGCCGTAACCCTGGCGGGTGGCGCGCGGATCGAGGCGGATGGCGTAATCGACGCCCGCGGCCCTACGGACTTCTCGGCGCTCGATCTCGGCTGGCAATATTTCCTCGGTCGCGAGCTGCGTTTCACGCGGCCGCACGGCCTTGGGCGGCCGATCATCATGGACGCGACCGTCGACCAGCAGGACGGCTATCGATTTGTCTATTGCCTGCCCTTCTCGGCCACCGAGATGCTGGTCGAAGACACCTATTATCGGCTGACGCCCGAGTTCGACGTCGCGGTGCTCGGAGCCAGGATCGACGCCTATGTCGAAGCGTATGGCTGGGGCGCGTCCACGCTTGTGCGGGAGGAGCATGGCGTGCTCCCGGTCGCGATGGGCGGCGACGTCGAAGCCTTGTGGGCCGGCGCATCGGTCGCCCAGCTCGGCCTGCGCGGCGGCTTCTTCCACCCGACCACCGGCTATTCGCTGCCGGATGCGGCGCGCAACGCCTTGCTGCTCGCCGAGCAGCAGGATTTCGGCAGTGCGGCGCTTCGCCACCTGTTTCACGGCGAGGCGCGCCGCGTTTGGCGGGAGAGGGGCTTCTATCGCTTGCTCAACCGGATGCTGTTCCGCGCCGCGCCGGGCCCGGAGCGCTACCGGGTGCTTGAGCACTTTTACCGTCTAGCTGAGCCGGTGGTCGAGCGCTTCTATGCCGGGCGTACCACCGTCGTCGACAAGGCCCGCATCCTGAGCGGGCGACCGCCGGTGCGGATCGGCAGAGCGATCTCCGCTCTTGCCAACAAGGAAGGACAGCCGACTGCATGAAACGCGCTGCCGTCATCGGCGCCGGTTTCGGTGGCCTCGCGCTGGCGATCCGCCTGCAATCCGCGGGCATCGAGACGACGATCATCGAAGCCCGCGATCGCCCGGGCGGCCGCGCCTATGTCTGGCACAAGGAGGGCTATACGTTCGACGCCGGTCCGACGGTGATCACCGATCCCGCCTGCCTCCAGGAATTGTGGGCGCTGTCCGGCAGCGACATCGCCGAGGATGTCGAGCTGGTGCCGGTGAGCCCTTTCTATCGCCTGTCCTGGCCGGACGGGACGATCTTCGATTATTCCAACGACGATCCCGTTCTGCTCGCCCAGATCGAGGCGCTCGATCCGGCCGACATCGCCGGCTACCGCCGATTCCTCGATTATGCCGCCGGCGTGTATCATGAAGGCTATGAGAAGCTCGGCGCCGTTCCGTTCCTCGACTTCCGGTCGATGCTGCGCGCGGCGCCGGCGCTGGCGCGCTACCAGGCCTGGCGCTCGGTCTATTCGATGGTGTCGAGCTTCGTCCGCAACGAGAAGTTGCGGCAGGCCTTGTCCTTCCACACCCTGCTCGTCGGCGGCAATCCGATGACGACCAGCGCCATCTACGCGCTGATCCATAAATTGGAGCGGGATGGCGGCGTGTGGTTCGCCAAGGGCGGCACCAACGCGCTGATCGCCGGCATGGTGCGGCTGTTCGAGCGGCTCGGCGGCACGCTACGGCTCGCCGATCCGGTCGACTCGATCGCCGCGGACGGTGCCGCGGCACGGTCGGTGCGCACGCGCAGCGGCTGGGAAGGCCAGTTCGATGCGGTCGCCTCGAACGGCGACGTCGTTGGGACGTACGATCTGCTCGGCGACAACAAGCGGGGCAAGGCGGCCGCGCGGCGGCTGCGAAAGCGCCGTTTCTCGCCGTCCTTGTTCGTCGTTCATTTCGGCGCGCGCGGCCTGTGGCCGCAGCTGCCGCACCATTCGATCCTGTTCGGGCCCCGCTATCAGGGGCTGCTCGGCGACATCTACGGCAAGGGCCGGCTCGCCGACGATCCCTCGATCTACCTCCACCATCCGACCGCGACCGATCCGGCGATGGCCCCGACGGGCTGCTCGACCTTCTACGCGCTGGCCCCGGTGCCGCATCTCGGCAATCACGATGTCGATTGGGCGGTCGAGGGGCCACGCTACCGCGACCGCATCCTCGAGATCGTCGAGGACCGGGCGTTGCCGGGCGTTCGCGCCGCGATCCAGACCTGCTTCCACTACACGCCCAAGGATTTCGAGACCGATCTCGGTGCGCATCTCGGCTCCGCCTTCAGCCTCGAGCCTTTGCTCACGCAGAGCGCCTTCTTCCGCGTCCACAATCGCGACGACGTCATCCGCAATCTCTATTTCGTCGGGGCGGGCACCCATCCGGGCGCCGGGATCCCGGGCGTCGTCGGCAGCGCCAAGGCCACGGCCGGGCTGATGATCGATGATCTCGCCGCCTGATCGTGCCGCCCTGGTCGCCGAAGCGGCGGCGATCATCAGCCGCGGCTCCAAGTCGTTCCGGCTCGCCAGCCGGCTGTTCGATCGGGAAACTCGCGAGCGGGCCTGGCTGCTCTACGCCTGGTGCCGGGCGTGCGACGATCGCACCGACGGCCAGACGCTCGGCCACGACACCAGGAAAGTGGACGCGCCGGAGCAGGCCTTCCAGGCGATCGCCGAGGCGACCGGCCGCGCCCTGGCCGGTGAGCCGGTAGGCGATCCGCCGTTCGACGCGCTCGGGATCGTCGCCGCCGAATGCGCGATCCCGCACGGCTTCATCCGTGCCCATCTCGACGGCTTCGCGCTCGATGCGGCCGGCTGGCAGCCGGCCACCGAACGCGATCTGCTCCGTTACTGCTTCCATGTTGCCGGCGCGGTCGGCTGCATGATGGCGGTGGTGATGGGCGTCTCGCCCGAAGACGAGCCAACCCTCGACCGCGCCTCCGATCTCGGCATTGCCTTCCAGCTTGCCAACATCGCGCGCGACATCACCGAGGATAGTCTTGCCGGCCGCTGCTACATTCCGGCGGAATGGCTGAAGGAGGCCGGGCTGACGGCGGAGGATCTCGCCTCGCCTGTCCACCGCGAAAAGGTCGCCGCTATTGCCGCGCGGCTGGCATCGCTGTCGGAACGCTACGAGCAATCCGGCCGCGCCGGCGCCTCCCGCCTGCCGTTCCGCGCCCGCTGGGCGGTGCTCGCTGCCGCTTCGATCTACGGCGCCATCGGCCGCAAGGTCGCGCAGCGCGGCGCTGCCGCGCTCGATTCGCGGGTGGTGATTCGGAAACGGCGGAAGCTCGCGTCGGTGGGCCTGGCCTTCGTCCGCGCGTCGGGCAGCGGCAGCGAGGTCGAACGGCAGGACCTTTGGACGCGGCCGCGGTGACACACCCTCGCCCCTTCAGGGGAGAGGGCTAGGCCCTCGGTGCTCGCACGCCTTCGTAGCCGCGCCGCTTGAGCTCGGCCTTGAGGGCCTCGGGACGCGGGGCGACGAGGAATCCGAAGCTGACCGAGCCTTCGCGGCTTTCGGTGACATGGTGCAGGCGATGCGCCTGCACGATCCGCTTCATATAGTCGGACTTGGGCAGATAGCGGTGCGCCAGCCGGCGGTGGACGATGACGTCGTGGAACCCGAAATAGATCGCGCCATAGGCGGCGATGCCGGCACCCACCCAGATCGTCCAGGCGCCCCAGCCGAGATTCACCCCGCCGAAGATCAGGGTGATCGAGGGCAAGGCGAAGATCACCGCGTAGAGATCGTTCGCCTCGAAGGCGCCGGTGCGCGGCCGGTGGTGGCTCTTGTGGAGGAACCAGCCGGGGCCGTGCATGATCCAGCGGTGTGCGCCGTAGGCGACGCCCTCCATTACGGCGACGGTGGCGAGAAACAGCAAAAGGCCGGAATACCAGGTCATACCAGGCCTATAGCGCGTAAGCGGGGGCGGTCCCAACAAAGTTGCGGACCTCGTCGGCATCGAGGCCGAAATCGGCCAGGCCGTAACGATGTCCGCGAAAGCCGCTGCGATCGGCGTCGGCGAGATAGCCGGCCATCCTCTCCTCGGTAGCGGATGGAAGAGCGAGGCCGAGGAAGCCGTAGATCCGCCGCATCGCGGCGCGCCAGTCACGGTCGACCTCGTCGAACCCGATCTCGATCTGCGGGACGTCGAGTCGCGCCCGGCGGACCAGGGAGGAGGCCTCGGCGCGGCGCACGGTCTTGCGCAGCCACTCGCCGCCGATCCATGCCTTGTCCGCCGTATCGGATTGCAGCTTCATCTGGTTCCACACCAGAGAGGCCGAGGATCCGACCACCGCCGCCGGGTCCCGATCGAGGCAGATCAGGCGGGCATCGGGGAATTGCTCGAGCAGCAGATCGAGATCCTCGAGGAATTGCGGCGCCTTCATCAGCCATGGACCGCCGTCCCCCGGGCGCGACCAGGCAAGCGTCTGCATCAGCCTGCGGAAATCGGCATAGACCGGGCGCCGATCCGCCTCCTCCCACCAGCGAACGAAGGCGGGGATGCGCCATTGCGCCTCAAATTGGGCGCCGTGGAAGGACAGGCTGAAAAGCCCGAATTCCTCTTCCGCGGCCGTGGCCGATGTCGGGTGGACCGCCTGCAAATCCGGATTGAGGCTGTGCAGGAAGCGCAGCCCGGCAGCGGCGGCAAGCCGGCGCGTGTCGAAACTCCGCGGCGCAATCGGCGCCATGGTTTCGAAGAAGCGGGTGAAACGAAAGCGCGGGTCGCACGCGAGCAGGCGGTGGATCCGCGTCGTTCCGGAGCGCATCTGGCCGAGCACGACGACCGGCGCGCGAAGCCGGGTCTCGAGGATCTCCGGATGCGTGCGCCAAAGCCGTTCCGCCCGCTGCCGTGCCGCCACCGCCCGCGAGATCTGCCCGTAAGCCAGCGTGCGGCCGAGCGGATTGAGATCGGCCTCCCGTTCAAGGCTGCGCACCAGCACCGTCAACGGCGCCGTCCAGCGGGGATCGCCCTCCGCCTGCCAGCGTGCGAGCGCAGCTTCGAAGGGCGGCTCGGGAAGGATCTTGCGCGCCCAGGCGCGTTCGAGCAGGCGGTTGAGGCGGGAAACGCTGATCATGCGCGTGCCGAGCGCCGGCCGCGCCCGCTTGTTCCGCATGACGGTGCACGCACCCCGCCGCCCGGCGCGGTGCGTGCAGCCACGATCAATCCTTGGCCGGTGCGACCGGCACCGCCACCAGAGGCGCTTCGGCGGATGACGCCGCACCGGCGTCGCCGGCACCTGCAACGAGATTCTCCAGCGTCGATCCGTCGAACCCGAGCTCCTTCATCAGCCCGTCGACGATCGGCGCCTGCGCGCGGTAGCGCAGCGCCGCGGCGACTGCGCTGGACGCAAGGTTGGTCTCGCCGCCTCCGGATGCGCCCGCGAGTCCTCCGCCGCCGCCCTGGCCGTTGGTCAGCCCATCGACCTGGACGATCTTGATGCTGTCGATCGCTTCCATCGGCTTCGCCGCCTCGCGGACGATCTCGGGCAGCACCTTCAGCAACGCCATCTTGGCCTGCAGCGAGATCTGATCGGACGAAAGCAGGTTCGCAGCCTCGTTGATCGCGCGCTGACCGGCGGCCTCGACTTCGAAGCGGATGCGCGCGGCCTCGGCCTTGAGCTTCTCGGCCTCGGCCTCGCCTTCCGCGGCGAGGCGCAGCGATTCGGCGCGGTCGGCGGCGGCCTGCTTGTCGGCGTCGGCCTTGACCTTGATCCCGATCGCCGCGCGCTCCGCCTCGCGGGCCGCGTCGATCAGCTCGATCTTCTTCTGGCGCTCGGCAATTTCGGTTTCGCGCGCGGTGCCGACCTGCTCCTCGGCCGCGACGGCGGCGGCGCGCGCCTTGTCGGCTTCGGCTTTGGCCTGGCTTTCCTCGCGGCTCTTGTTCTGAACCGCGATCTGCTGCTCCTGCCGGGCGATTTCGAGCGCCTGCATCTGGGCGATCTTGGCCTGCTCTACCAGCCGATTGGCCTGGATCTGCGCGCTGTCCACCTGCTGCTTGGCGGCAATTCGCGCTTCCTCGGCCTCACGCTGGCGGAGCGCCTGTTCCTGGGCGACTTCGGCATTCTGCGCGGCGCGGCGCACTTCGACCTCGCGCTCCTGCTCGAGGCGGGCGAATTCGGCGTCGCGGGCAATCTCAAGGCTGCGGCGCTGGGCGTCGAAATTCTTCGCCTCGATCTGGACCCGCGTTTCCTGTTCGATGTCGTTGCGGGCCTTCTTGCGCAGCTCGATCTGCTCGGTAAGCTTGGTGAGGCCTTCCGCGTCGAACGCATTGTTGGCGTTGAAATGCTCGATCGAGGTCTGGTCGAGGCCGGTGAGCGACACCGATTCGAGTTCGAGACCGTTCATCGCCAGATCGGCCGCCGAGACCTGCTGCACCTTCTGAACGAAATCGGCGCGCTGCTCGTGGAGCTGGGCCATCGTCATCCCCGCCGCGACCGAGCGTAGCGCATCGACGAACTTGCCCTCGATCAGCTCCTTGAGGCTCTCCGGCTGCATCGTGCGCAGGCCCAGGGTCTGGGCGGCGATGGCGATGCTCTCGCTGTCCGGGCGGACGCGGACGTAGAATTCGGCCTTCACGTCGATGCGCAGGCGATCGAGCGTGATCAGCGCGTCATTATTCTTGCGCTCGACCGCAAGCCGGACGGTGTTGAGGTTGACCGGCATCGTTTCGTGGAGGACCGGAAGCACCATCGCGCCGCCATTGATCACCACCTTCTCGCCGCCGAAGCCTGTGCGGACGAAGCCGATTTCCTTGGTTGCCCGTTTGTACAGGCGGGTGACCATGATGCCGATCGTCACCAAGACCACGACCACTACGCCGGCATAGATCGCCAGCTGAACCAGGCCATTCATTCCGTTGAGCATCGTCAGCCTACCTTGCGTTGTTCGTGGACGTGCGGGTCGAGGCCGTCGGCCTGCCCGAGTGCGATGAAGACATGGGCCTCGCGGCGGGCGAGGAGGATGGTGTCGCCGGCCTCGAGCGGGTGCGCCTCGTCATGCGGCTCGACCATCACGTAGTGGACTTGGCCGTACGAATCGCGGACCCGCGCCTGGGCAGGGCTGCCGCGGCGGGCCGTGCCGATGGTGATCGTGCCGCGCTTGCCGACCAAGGTGTCGAGGCTCACCGCCGTGGTCTCGTCCTGCGGAAGCACGTGGGCGAGGCCCCGCGCCCCGAAGCCGGTCAGCGGTAGGGCGGCGACTGCCGCCGCGGGTCCGGCCAGCCATGGCGAAAGTGGGGCGCCGGCGAACGCGGCGGCGAGATGCTGGACCGTCAATCCGACCAACCCAAAGACGGCCAGGAAGACGACGATCACCATCAGCAACGGAATGCGGCCGATGCCGAGCCACGCAAGGGGATCGATCCCGTCGACATGCGCATCGACGTCGACGTGGAGATGGGCGACGCTCGCGCCGAGCCCGATAGCCTCGATCAGGCCGATCAGCAGCATGACGATCAACGCCACCGAAAACGGCAGATTCGCCGGCGCCGTCAGTAGCTCGATCATGCGTCCCCCGTTCCCCAACGGGCATGATGCTATCCCAATCGGCGAATTATTCCAGCAAAATCCGACGTTTGTCTCTGCTGCTGCCGGCTCGCCGGGCTTCGGAAAGAGCGGAAACCAACCCGAATCCGGAGGTTAGGCGATTCCTGGAGACGCGCAGGCAGCCGACGATGCGCATCACGGATTGCCAGCGGCGGCGGCAGTCGCCATGGGAACGGCGATGAGCGATACCGATCCGCAGGTTACCGACGGCTTCCGCGCGGCGATGCGCCGGGTCGCCTCGACCGTGAACGTGATCACGATCTGCGTCGGCGGCGAGCCGATGGGAATCACCGCCACTGCGATGTCGTCGCTGGCTATGGATCCGCCGAGCCTGCTCGTCTGCATCAACCGCTTCGCGGCGATGCACAGCTCGATGGAGGACGTCTCCCACTTCTGCGTCAATGTCCTCCACCGCGACCAGGAAGACATCGCCCAGATGTTTGCCGATCGCCGTCAGCACGGCCTGCGCTTCGTCTCCGGCTGGACGGTCGACTGCGAACGCCCGCCGCGCCTGCTCGATGCCCAGGCCTCGATCGTCTGCCGCCGCATCGACCACCACCGCTTCGGCACCCACAGCATCTTCATCGGCGTGGTCGAGGACGCGGTCGCGCGCGACGAGGTCGATCCCCTGCTGTATCTCGACGGCCATTATGCCGGGGCGATCGGGTGATGGCCTCCGCTTAGGTCCACCCGGGCCGGCATCGTCGGCGACAGGGAACAAGCGACGGGACCATGCGTCGGCGAGTCACGTCGCTGATCATCCGGAGGAGCCGAGACACGAACATGGGTGGTCCAACAGTCCCGCCTCCCGAGCCGCAGTCGCTCAACAGCGCGCTGGAGCGAAACATCGAAGCGTTGCGCAAGCGCCGCTTGGACGAAGAGAAAACGGCAAGCGCCGAGGAGCGGATCGCGGGCGCGATCACCCGGTTCAGCGGGACGATGCGGTTCGTCTATGTCCACGCCTGCCTCTACGGCTTCTGGATCATCGCCAACCGCGGCTGGATACCGGGCATCACGCCTTGGGACGCGACTTACGTCGTGCTGGCGATGATCGCGTCGGTCGAGGCGATCTTTCTGTCCACCTTCATCCTGATCAGCCAGAATCGCATGGCTGCCATCGCCGACCGGCGTGCCGAGCTCGATCTGCAGATAAGCCTGCTTGCCGAGCACGAGATCACGAAAGTCGTAGAGATGGTCGCGGCCATCGCCGATCATCTGGGCGTCAGCCGCGGTGGTGAGGTCGAAGAGCTGAAGCGCAACGTCGCGCCGGAAGCAGTGCTCGATGCGATCGAGCACAACCAGAACGAACAGGCATAGCGGTTGCAGCCCGCGGGCCGTTTCACCACGGGGCCGCGGCTTAACTTGCCATCGCGACGGAACGCCGCCGCCGACCGATAGTTATCAATAACTCTCCGTGACCTCTGACGTAGCGGTCCATTCGCCGGACGAAGGGGCGCGGCGATGTTCGGGTTCGAAGCGTATCACATCCTCCTCGCAGCCCTGGGCGGCAGCATCATCCTCGCTTTCTGGCTGCCGCGCTTCGTCTCTGGACGGGAGCCTGCGACGTCGGCGCTGCTGATTCTGGCCGGTCTCGGGGCGTTCACCCTCGTTCCCGGGATGCCGCTGCCGCTGGATCCGGTGAAATCGCCGCGCGCGTGGGAAGTCGCGAGCGAAATCTGCGTCATCGTCGGTCTGTTCGGTACCGGGCTGCGGATCGACCGGCTCGCCGCGCGTGCGCAATGGGTGCCGACGCTGCGGCTTCTCGCGATCGCGATGCCGCTCTGCATTCTGCTGATCGCATTGTTCGGATGGGTGCTGGCGGGCATGACCCTGGCGGGCGGGCTGCTGCTCGGCGCAATCCTCGCGCCGACCGATCCCGTGCTGGCCTCCGACGTTCAGGTCGGGCCGCCCCAGGAGGGCGGCGAGCACCTGGTTCGCTACACGTTGACCACGGAAGCGGGTCTCAACGATGGACTGGCCTTTCCGTTCGTCCACCTCGGCATTGCCGTCGCGATGGCAAGCGGGGTTACCGGCGGCCTGATCGCGGAATGGTTCGCCGTCGACGTAGTGTACAGAATCGCCGTCGGCGCGGCGAGCGGGGCGGGCACCGGCTGGCTGCTCGGCAAGATCCTGTTCGATTGCCCCCGCGAGAACAGTCTGTCCAAGACGGAATCGGGGGTGATCGCATTGGCCGGCGTTCTCCTCGCCTACGGGATCACCGAAATCGCCGAGGGTTACGGCTTCATCGCCGCGTTCGTGGCCGGCGTCAGCCTGCGGCGCTCCGAGACCCATCACGAATTTCACCGGCGGCTTCACGATTTCTCGCAATCGCTCGAGCACGCACTGACCGCGGTGCTCCTGGTCGGGCTCGGGGCAATGCTGCCGGTTCTGTGGCCGCATTTCGATCCGGCCAATGCGGCGATCGGTGCGCTGCTGATCTTCGTCGTGCGCCCCGCGACCGGATGGCTTTCCCTGGCGCGCAGCGGCCTTGTGGGACGGGAGCGGCTGGTCGTCGCCTTCTACGGCGTGCGCGGGATCGGCTCGATCTATTATCTCGCTTATGCCGGCCACCACGTGAAACTGGTCGACGAGTATCAGCTCTGGGCGACGATCGCCTTCACGATCTTTCTGTCGACGATCGTCCATGGCCTGACTGCCGGGCTCGCGCTGGACGGGATCACCGATGACGAGAAGCACCCGCCCGACGTGCAGCCGGCCGCGTCTTCTCGAGAGGGTGGTTGAGGCGCTGCGATGCTTGCCAAGCCGGAGTGGTGCGGGCATCAGGCCGCCACCGCACGCGGATTCCCGTTCATGATCACACGGTTCATCCTGCTGATAGTCTCGGCCGCCCTGCTGTGGGTGGGTTCCGCGCGTGCGCAAACCGGGGCGTTCGATCTTGCCGGTCCGCAGCTCAGGGCGACGGTGACTCGTGGCACGGAAACATTGCCGATCGGCCGGGTGCCGCAGCTGCAGGCCGGCGACCGGATCCACGTCGAGGCGGAGCTCCCCGCCGACCGGTCCGGCAAGCATCTGCTGGTGATCGCCTTCCTGCGTGATGCGGCATCGCCGCCGCCGAAGAAATGGTTCGAGCGCCTGACCCTGACCAGCAAGGCGCGCGCTCTGACCGCGACCGTGCCGGAAGGCGCGAAACAGGCGATCGTGCTGCTGGCGCCGGAGGTCGGCGGTGGTTTCGGCGCGATCGTCAGCGCGGTACGGGGCCGCCCCGGCGTTTTCGTCAGGGCGGCGCGCGATCTCGGCCAGGCGTCGCTCGACCGTGCCCGTCTCGAGACGTTTCTCGACGGGGTCAACGCCGCCGACGTGAGCAGCCCGCAGAGCGTGGAGACGATCTCCCCGATCCTCGCGCGCAGCCTCGCGATCCGCCTCAGCGCCGAGTGCCTGCAGCGTGAGCCCGCTTTGCAGGCGGCGTGCCTGACCCAGAGCCGGGAGGCGCTGATCCTCAATGACGGCCGCAAGCCGACCTTGGCGGAGACCCTGACCGGCGCTCCGGTGGACCTCGCCTACCGAGTCAGCGCGACGCCGGAAGCGGGCGCCGGCTATTACAGCCCCTATATCGGGGTCGTGCGGGACGTGGCGCGGTTGCTCGGTGCGTTTGGATCGGCGGAATATCAGTATATTCCGGCGCTTGCGCTCGGGCGGAACGAGGGGCTTCGGCTTCTGCTCAACACCGCGCCGTCGTTTCGCAAACCCCATTCGGTGATGGTCGTGCCCTTGCCGCCGGTGGAGCCGCCGGAGCCGCCGGCCTTCAGGCCGGCCGCCGGGCAGGCGATTACATGCCTCAATCGGCCGAATCTGACCCTTCCGATCGAGGGCGCGCCGATTCTCTACGCGACCGACTTCGCCCATGATCTGCACCTCGACGTTCGCACCGCCGCCGGCGAGACGCTGCGCTTTCCGCTGCGCGCCGATCCCCGGCAGGGCGGGCTCGTCCTCGCGGGCACCGCCGCGCCGCCGCTCGGGCATCAGATCGTCCAGGCGCGCGTGCTCGGGCGCTGGGGCTTCGAGCCTCTCGAAGGGCCCGTCTTCCATGTCCAGTCCATGCCGGGTGCGGCATGGCGGGTGACGGACGGTGCTTCGCCCGTGGTCGGACGCGCCAACCAGGTCGCACTCGAAGGCGGAACCTCGGCGTGCGTCGAAGAGGTCTCCTACGCGCAGGCGGGTAGCTCACCCGTGGCTGCCCAGTGGAAGGCAACCGGCCCCGGATCGCTCGCGATCGCGCTGTCGCTGGAGAAGGGGCGCCCCGGCCCGATCGAGCTCCGGGTCAAGCGCTACGGTTCCGACGCGCAGCGGCTGAGCGTCACCGCCTTTACCGAAGCAAGCCGGATCGAGCGCTTCGTCATCCATGCCGGCGACCGCTCCGGCGTCCTCAAGGGAACGAGGCTCGACCAGGTCGAAAGCCTTGATTGGCAGGATCAACTGTTCCGGCCGGGCACGCTGAGCCGGGTGCGGGACATCGACGAGCTCACGCTCGACCGCGATCCGGCCGGCGCTGCAGCGCAGCCCGGGGCAGCGGCCGCTTCCGGCAAGGTCAGGCTGAAGGACGGGCGGATCGTCCCCGCGCGCGTCGAAGTCCTCAAGGCGCGCCCATCGGCGATCCTCGCCGGCAAAACGATCGAACTCGGCACGTCGGCAGGCGCGCTGACGATGCAGCACGTCGGCGATCAGGCGCTGGCAGAGAACGCTGTGCTTACCTTCTCGATCAAGGCGCAGGCGGACACGCGCTTCACGGGCGGCGAAGTCATCGAGGTCGCGGCAGCGAACCTCGCTCCGGCGACCCTCAAGCCAGGCGCGGGCGTGACGCTCGTCGACGCCACGACCCTCGTCGCCCGGTTCAAGGCGGAGACGCTCGGCCCGGCCGCCTACGGGCCGCTCCGCTACCGCGTCTTGCAGGACGGCGTCGCCGGGGAATGGCAGCCGCTCGTCACGCTGGTTCGTCTGCCCGTGCTCCAAGGCCTTGCCTGCGTGGGGGACGAACCCACCTGCACGATATCCGGGTCGGAGCTCTACCTGATCCACTCCGTCTCGGCCGACGCCGGCTTCTCGGCCGCCGCACTGGTGCCGCCCGGTTATACCGGAACCAGCCTCCCGATCGCGCGGCCGCAAGGCGGGGCGCTGTTCCTCCGGATGCGCGATGCCCCGGACATCAGCTTCCGGGTGGCGATGCCGTCCTGAAGCCTGCAGGTTGACGGCAGCAACATGCCCGTTCCGCCTCTGCTGGTCGGTCGTCTAGCATCGATCCCGGTAACCAGCCGCCGTCTGGACGGCAGCATCCGCGCAAGTTCGTCGGTGGCCCGAATCGCCGCCCGGTTCATCGGTACAAACGTGCGGGCTGTTCAACCTCATCGGCACCGCCAGCGCTTCTTGGGATCCTGCTCAGGCGGGCACCGGAGTCCACGGCCGTTCGCGGTACCATTTGGTGATCACATATTTGACGCCCGCCTCGACCGGCATGCCGCTGTGCAGGGAATAAGGATTGGGCTGGCCGTATTCGTCCATGTTGTTCCAGAGCAGCAGATTGCCCTGGCGCGGGGTGACGCGGACATTGGCGTCGGGGAACCAGGTCTGGCCGCCGGCCTCGACGTCGTTGAGGAAGACCATCGCCGTCCAGGTGCGCTGGCCGCCGCTGCGCTGCATCGATTCCCAATAATCGGTGTTAGGATGAAAATAGTCGTTATGCGGCTTGAACTGCTGGCCCGGGGCGTAACGCTGGCCCTGAATGGTCTCGCCGTGGGCCGGCTGGATACCGGTGAGGTGGTTGATCTTGTCCTGAACCACGATGTTGACCCGGTCCGTCATCCGCAGGTGGCAGCTCTCGCTGGTGCGGAATTCAGGGTCGCCGCTCGGCGACAGCAGGCCGGAGGGGACCCGGTCCTTGTCGATCAGCGCCATCACCTGCTCGCATTCGTCGCGTGTCAGCAGATCGCGCGCGACGAAGATGTCGAGACCCTTGGCCGGGATCTGCAGGACGTTCGGAGTCCGCTTCATCCGCTCCTTCACCCACGCCCCGATCTGCATCCGATAGAGCGCGTAGGGATCACTCACGACATTGTTCATTCGACCGTCCGTCCCCTCACCATCACGAAATCCACCGTCTCGAGCGCGCGCACGTCGCGCAGCGGATCGCCGCCGACCGCGATGATGTCCGCCGAATAGCCCGGAGCGATCCGGCCGATTTCATTCTCCATGTCGAGCAACCGGGCTGCGCCGGTGGTTGCGGAAGCGATCGCCTCCGCCGGGCTCATCCCGGCCTGTTCGACGAGCAATGCGAATTCCTGGGCGTTGCGGCCATGTTCGAACACCGCGGCATCGGTGCCGAAGACCACCGGAACGCCGGCCGCGCGGGCGGCACGCGCGGCCTTGCCGACCTCGCTGAGCGTCATCCGCACCTTGGTCTCCACCGCCGGGGTGAACACCCCCTTGCCGAGCCGCTCACGAATGCCGGTGAACGCCATCAAGGTCGGCACCAAAGTCGATCCGCTCGCCTTCATCGCCTGGATCGCCTTGGCATCGGCAAAGGTGCCGTGCTCGATCGAATCGACGCCCGCGCGGGCGGCGGCCTCGATGCCGCGGGCGCTGTGGGCGTGGGCCGCGACGTTGAGGCCGAGGCCGTGGGCAGTGTCGACGATCGCCTTCATCTCGGCATCGGTGAAATGCTGGCCGAGGCCCCGGGCCTGCTGCGACAGGACGCCGCCGGTGGCGGTGATCTTGATCAGATCGGCGCCGGCGCGGGAGAATTCGCGGACTCGCGCCGCGCATTGCTCCGGGCCCGTGCAGGTGTTGTCGCCGCCGAGAACCGCGACGACCTCGGGGCGGAAGCCGGACACGTCGCCATGCCCGCCGATGATCGAGACGGCCGGCCCGGACGAAAGAATGCGAGGCCCCGGAATGTCGCCGTCCGCCGTCGCGCGGCGCAGCGCGAAGCCGACCAGCGGCGGCGAGCCGAGGTCGCGCACCGTGGTGAAGCCGGCACGCGCAGTGATTCGCGCGTTCTTGGCCCCGATCAGGGTGGCGAATTCGTCGCTGTTGACCGCCTCGTCACGATAATCGGAGCCGGGCTCACCCGAGAGGTGGACATGGGTGTCGATCAGGCCGGGGAGCAACGTCTTGCCGGACAGATCGATCAGCCTTGCGCCCGCCGGAGGCGGTGTCAGGCCGGCGGCGATCGAGGTAATCCGGCCATCGGTGACAATGATCGTGGAGGGGCCGGCCGCGGGACGGGACGGATCCGCGATCAGCCGGCCGGCATGGATGACGATGGTTTCGGCTGCAGCCGGCGCCGCGACCAGGAGACTGGCCGCGAGAACAAGGAAGCGCATCGACGAAAGACCCTCCGAACAAGGCGCTTTTCATGCTTTCGGCGCCCGGCGCTGGCAAGCAAAAAGCCCGGAGCGTTTCCGCCCCGGGCTCTTGCGCATCGGCCTGTCGACCCGCCTGTTACCAGAAGAAGTCGTAGATCACGTCGATGACCTCGCCGGTATAGGTGTCGACCAGCAGGACGTCGTCATAATAGCGCACCCATCGCGTACCCGGATAGGCTGCCGGCAGGCGGTATTGCCAGGGATCGTTCAGCCAATATTGGTCGCCGTAGAAGCCCGAACCCAGCACGAAGCCGATCGAAAGTCGGCTGTAGCTGTGGTTGCGGTAGGGCGAATAATAGCGGCCGCCGCGGTAGAGATCGCGGTGGGCATAGCGATAATTCTGCCAGTCGTAGCGGCGATCGTTGCGCCACTGGCGATCCCAGCGCCGCGCCTGCCGGTAATCCTGACGGTCGTCGCGCCGATCACCACGCCAGTCGCGGCGATCGTCACGCCGGTCACGCCGATCGTCGCGCCGCTGATCGCGCAGGCGCTCCTCGTAGCGCTGCTGATTCCGCACGGCCTGACGCTGGTAGCGCGGATCGAGGCCCTCGGCGCTGCGCTGCGAGGCTTCGCGGGTCTCCTGAACGCGCTGGCGATAGGCCTCACGTCCGGAGTTCCGGTCGCCGCCACTGCGCTGGCGATCGCCGCTCCGCCAATTGCCGGCCGAACGCTGTTCCACGCCCTGGGCGCTCTGCACCGGCGCCGGCGCCGGTGCCTCGATCCGCTGCGGCCGCTCCTGACGAACGCTTTGACGCTCCTGCCGGACGGCCTGACGCTGCTCGCGCACGGCCTCCCTTTGCTGGCGCTGCTCGACCCGCGCCTGATTGCGCTCGCCAAGCCGCTCGTACCGTTGCTGGGCGCGCTCGGCCCGGCTGTTCTGCGCTTCTGCGGCCACGGGAGTAAGCACCGTCGCCGACATTACCAAACCGATCAATGCCTTACGCATCGAACACTCCTGTCTTCGCGCGGCGAGAAGCCGCCTCGCGATAATGACGAGTTGTGCACCAGAGTCGATGAGCAGCGGGTGAACCGGTTCGACAACGAATCGAAAGCAATCCCCGTCCGAGCATCATCGGTCCGGCTTCGCGCTTGCTCCGGGATCGAGCGCCGGAACCTGGCGCGCCGCGTCCTTGGGGTCGATTCCGGGCGGCGGTGCGGCCGATATCGTCTCCTCGCCGCCGCGCACACGGCCTGCGCGCCGGATCGCCTCGCGCACCCGCGGGAAGGTGCCGCACGGGCAGATATTGGTGATCGCCGCATCGATCTCCGCATCGGTCGGCGCGGCGCTCTGCTCCAGCAAGGCCGCTGCCGCCATGATCATCCCCGGCTGGCAGAAGCCGCATTGCGGCACGGATTCGGCGACCCAGGCCTGCTGGATCGGATGAGAACGATCGGGGGACAGGGCCTCGATGGTGGTGACGAAGCTGCCCTCCAGGCGCCGGATCGGTATCTGACAGCTGCGCACCGCGCGCCCATCGACGTGAACCGTGCAGGCGCCGCACTGCCCGGTGCCGCAGCCATATTTGGTGCCGGTGAGGTTGGAGGCGTCACGCAGCGCCCAGAGCAAGGGCGTTTCCGGATCCAGCCGATATTCGATGGGCTGGCCGTTCACGGTGAAGCGCGTCATGACAGGGTCTTAACGGGAGAAAGCGGGCCATGGAAAGCGAAAGGATCGCGATCGAGCGGGACGGCGGGGTCGCCCACGTCATGCTCGCGCGCGGCGACAGGATGAATGCGATGGACGGCGCGATGTTCGCCGCGATCGGCGAGACGTTCGAGCGTCTCGGCAGCGATCCGACGGTGCGCGCCATCGTCCTCTCGGGGGAGGGGCGTCACTTCACGTCCGGAATCGATCTTCACTATGCGATGGGGCAGTTCGCCTATGGCGGCGACCACGGCCGTGGCACCGAATCGCGCCTTCGCCATATTCAGCGGCTGCAGGACGCGTTCACTGCGCTCGAGACGGCACGGCCGCCGGTGATCGCGGCGATCCAAGGCGGCTGCATCGGTGCCGGCGTCGATCTTGCCAGCGCCTGCGACATCCGGCTGGCCTCCAGCGACGCTTACTTCCAGATCGCGGAGGTCGACGTCGCGATCACGGCCGATCTCGGCACCCTGCAGCGGCTCACCCATCTGATTTCGCAGGGGATGGTTCGCGAACTCGCTTATACCGGCCGGCGAATGGATGCGCAGGAGGCGGAGCGCCTGGGCCTCGTCAACCGGATCCTCGAATCGCGCGAATCGCTGCTCGCGGCTGCGCTCGACATGGCGCGAACCATCGCGGCGAAATCGCCGCTGGCAGTCGCCGGCGCCAAGATGAGCCTGAATTACAGCCGCGGCCGCACCGTCGAGGAGGGGCTGCGCCATGTCGCGATGTGGAATGCCGGCGCGCTGGTCAGCGCCGATCTCGGCGTCGCACTGGAGGCGCGGCTGAGCAAGGGCGTCGCCCGATTCGAGGATCTTGATCTCTGAGCCGGGGTTGCGGCGGGCGATCCGACTCCCTTATCAAGGGCTTGGCTGCGGATTCGAAGCTTGAATTCCGATGGTGTGGCTGGTAACGGGCGGCCCGTGCGGCGCAGGATATGTCCTGTGGCGAACCTTATTTATTGCTTTGATGGCTTTTTCGGAGGCGAGTCGTACGGGGCCGCCGCCTTGACCCATTTAACGGAGAGTGACGACCGCTTATGCAAATCCTCGTTCGCGACAACAATGTCGACCAGGCGCTGCGCGCCCTCAAGAAGAAGCTGCAGCGTGAAGGCGTCTATCGCGAGATGAAGCTGCGTCGTCACTACGAGAAGCCGTCCGAGAAGCGTGCGCGTGAACGCGCCGCCGCGATCCGCCGGGCGCGCAAGCTCGAGCGCAAGCGCGCCGAGCGCGACGGCGTTCGTTAAGTCGACTGGCGCCAAGTCGGTTGGCCCGGCCGTGTCCGGGCTGACCGAAGCAGGCTTGCCAAGATCGAGGGCGGCGATAGTGGGTAGGTGAGGGCTGCAGCGCAGCGCTCCGTCGTGCAGTGGCATGGCGACCTTCCACCGCCGCCCTTCTTCATTTTCGGGGATCTTCCATGTCCGTCACCGCCGTTCCGCTCCGCCCGATCAGGAAGGGCTCGGTCCTGAAGCTCTGGCTCGGACTGATCCTGCTCTCGCTGCTCGCCGCCGGCGTCGCATGGGCGGGAACGGCGCACCAGGTCCTGCAGAAGACGGCCTCGGGTCTCCAGTACCGGGTCATCGAGGAAGGCGAGGGCGCGAGCCCGACGGCCACCGACATTGCGTTGGTCACCTATACCGGTCGGCTGCCCGACGGCACCGTGTTCGACAGCAATGAAGGCCGCCAGCCGACGCCGATGCCACTCGCCGACGGCGCGCTCGTCAAGGGCTTCACAGAGGGCCTCAAGCTGATGCGGAAGGGCGCCAAATACCAGTTCCGGATCCCGCCCGAGCTTGGCTACGGCGCCGAAGCGCAGGGTTCGATTCCGGCAAACTCGACGCTCGAGTTCGATGTGGAGCTGCTAGAATTCCTGCCGGAAGCAACAGTCCGCCAGATGATGATGCAACAGCAGATGCAGCAGATGCAGGGTGGCGCTCCGGGCGCTCCCGGGCCCGAGGGCATCCCGGGCGGCCCCGGCGGCGGCCAGTAATCGGCTCGGGGGCGCCCTCCCGCGGCGCTCCCTCTCGCTCGCGCCGGTCGCGCAGGGGCGATGGACGCCGCGTCGATCGTGGTCCGCGCTGAGATCAGGCTGCGATCGCCGGCGGAAGGCCGATTTAGGGCATGACGTGTCCGGTACGCTCTTCCAACTGAACTCCGTTCGGGTTGAGCTTGTCGAAACCCTTCGCTTCTTACGACGGGAAGGAGTGGAGCGGAGAACGCTGGTGCAGCTGGTGCCGCGCTGAACCCGCAGCTCCGCACCGCTCTCACGGACGCTTGGCGGGCTGCCCCTGATTCTCTTTCGACTGCCGCTCCAGCGCCACCTTGATCATCGCGATGATCGGGTCGGCGAGCGCGAGGCCCATCAGGCCGAACAGGGCACCGAAGAGCAGCTGTGCGCCGAGCACGAGAGCGGGCGCGAGGTCGACGGTCTTGCGGGCGACGTAGGGCACGATCAGATAGCCATCGACCGTCTGCACGATGAAGTAGACTGCGATCGCCCACAATCCGGTGTTGGTCGAGACGCTGAAGCCGGCAAGCACGATCAGCACGCCCGATACGATCGCGCCAATGTTGGGAATGAAGGCGAGCAGGCCGGTGAGGATGCCGAGCAAGGCCGCCATCGGCACGCCCCCGAGCATCAGCAGCAGCCAGGTGCCGAAACCTTCCACCGCCATGCCGACCAGGCGTCCGGCCATCAGCCGGCGCAGAGTGAAGCCCATCGTCTCGGCAGTCGTGTAGAAGCTGTCGCGGGAGCGCAGCGGGAGCATCCAGGCGAAGCCCCGCTGATAGAGCCGCGGTTCGACCGCGAAGAAGATGCCGATGACGAGGATCATGACGAAGCTGGTGACCGCGCCGAGCGCGCTGCTCACCGCCGAGCCGAGCCGGCCCAGAGATCCCATGAGCTGGCCGCTCAGCTGGTCGATCTTCGCGCCGCCCTGCATCAGGCCGAGCGAATTGCCCCAGCCGAGGATCTTGTTGGCCTGGAAGGTGATCACCTCACGCAGGCGTTCGGCCTCGCCGACGAGAGAGCTTCCGGCAAAGTAGAAGGTCCAGACGATGAACCCGACGCCCGCCAGCGTAACGATGGTGAGCCGCCAGCCGCGGCCGATCGGCAGCACCCGCCCGAGCAGCCGCGTGCCGCCGTCGAGCATCGAGGCGAGCACGATACCGGCGAAGATCAGGAGCAGCGGCTGGGCGAGGAAGATGACCGCCAGGATCGCCAGGCCCATGCCGAACCAGACGCTGGCCCGTTTCAGCTCCTCCCGAATGATCGGATCGCGAAGCTCCGTCGGACCCGGTTGCTCGACATGAGGCCCGGGCTCGTCGCTCAACGTGCGCTGCCTTCGGCGGGACGAAGCGAGGTGCCGGCGCGGCCGCCGCGAAAGGCGGTGAACCAGCTGACCGGGTTCAGATATTGGGTGGTGCCGTCGAGCGAGAAGGTGATGAATTCGGCTCGGCCGCCGATATTCTCCCATGGCACGGGCCCGCCAAGACCCTGCTCGGCGGCGGGCACGCGGCTGTCGGCGGACTTGTCGCGATTGTCGCCCATCACCCAGACATGGTCCGCGGGAATGGTGATCTTGGGGACGTCGTCGACCATCGCATTATATTCGAGATCGACGGTGTCGAACGAGCGGCCGTTGGCCAGCGTCTCGCGGACCACCGGCAGCTCGCAATAAAGCTTGCCGTCCTCGCCCTGGACCCGGAAATCCTGGGCCTGGCCGAACACGCAGGGCACGTTCTCGTCGACGGGCACGCGCACCGCGGGACGGCGCTCCCGCTTCACCGCCTTGCCGTTGATGTACAGTTGCCCGGCGACCATTTCGACCGTGTCGCCGGGGACGGCGATCACACGCTTGATGTAGTCGGAGGTCTCGCCCGGCGGAGTCAGGATGACGACGTCGCCCGGGGTCGGCATCCGCCCGAACAGCCGGCCCTGCATCTGCGGCAGGATGTGGAAGCTCGGCGACACCCACGACCAGCCATACGGATATTTGGTGACCACCAGCCGGTCGCCCTTGAGCAGGCCCGGCATCATCGATTCCGACGGGATGTAGAAGGGCTTGGCGATGAAGCTGTGGATGGCGAGCACGGCGAGCACGAGCCAGAAGATAGCCTTCACTTCGCCCCACCAGTCGGTTCCCTCCTTCTTGGCGGGGATCACGGCGGCGGCAGGGGCCTCGACTGTCGTCGGCTTTCTCTCGTCGGTCATGGCAAATGCGGGGTCGCTGCTGCTCACCCTTCGCTCCTCGGAATCGGGCTGGCGGTAATGATGACGAAAGCCTGGGCGAACGGATGATCGTCCGTCATCGTCAAATGGATCTGTGCGAAGTGGCCTTCGGGTGTCATTGCGTCAAGCCTCGCTTTCGCGCCGCCGGTCAGCTCGAGCGTCGGCGCGCCGGAAGGTTGGTTCACCACACCTATATCGCGCATGAACACCCCGCGCTTGAAGCCGGTACCGACCGCCTTGGAGAAGGCCTCCTTGGCGGCGAACCTCTTGGCGTAGGTGCCCGCCTTGGTGAACGGGCGGCCTTCCGCCTTGCGCCGCTCCGCCTCGGTGAACACGCGGTTGGTGAAGCGGTCGCCGAAGCGATCGAGCGAATTCTGGATCCGCTCGATGTTGCAGAGATCGGAGCCGATGCCGATGATGAAGCTCACGACCGGCCACCCACATCATATTCTCCCTCTCCGCTCGCGGGAGAAAGATAGGGGAGAGGGGGATGCCGGGCGATGCGTATGGTCACCCCCGTGCCTCTTCCATCAGGGTGCGCATCCGGGTGACACTTTCGCCGAGGCCGATGAAGATCGCCTCGCCGATGAGGAAGTGGCCGATGTTGAGCTCCCGAATCTGCGGAATCGCGGCGACCGGCACGACATTGTCGAAGGTGAGGCCGTGGCCGGCATGCGGCTCGATCCCGTTCTTGGACGCGAGCGCGGCGGCGTCGGCGATTCGGCGCAACTCGATCGCGCAGTCCTCGCCTTCGAGGTGGGCGTAGCGGCCGGTGTGGAATTCGACGACTGGCGCCTTCAGGCGGATCGCGGCGTCGATCTGGCGCGCGTCGGGCTCGATGAACAGGCTGACGCGGATTCCGGCGTCGGAGAGACGCGCGACGATCGGCGCGAGATGATCGAACTGGCCGGCGGCATCGAGCCCGCCCTCGGTGGTGCGCTCTTCCCGCTTCTCGGGAACGATGCAGGCGGCATGCGGCCGGTGTCGCAGCGCGATCTCGAGCATCTCCTCGGTCGCCGCCATCTCCAGGTTCAGCGGCACCTCCAGGTGACGCATCAGCGCGCTGATATCCTCGTCGCGGATGTGCCGCCGGTCCTCACGAAGGTGGGCGGTGATGCCGTCGGCGCCGGCCGCCGCCGCAGCGAAGGCGGCGCGCACCGGATCGGGATGATCGCCGCCGCGCGCGTTCCGAATCGTCGCGACATGGTCGATATTGACCCCGAGGCGAAGCAGACCGCTCACGCTGCCTTGCGGCTCCCGGGCTTCTCGACGGGGATCGCCGCCAGCTCCGGCGGCACCGCACCCGGCTCGTAGCTCGGCACGTCGATGCGGATCAGCGGGAAGAAGGGCACGCCGAGATCGGCGAGGCCGTTGGAGCGGTCGACCAGCGAGGCCGCGGCGACCACCTGGCCGCCCGCGGCTTCGACCGCCTTCATCGCCTCACGCGAGCTCAATCCGGTGGTGACGACGTCCTCGACCAGCAGCACCTTCTGGCCGGGCTTCAGGCGGAAGCCGCGCCGCAGCTCGAACGTACCGGTCGGACGCTCGACGAACACCGCTTCCAGGCCGAGCGATCGGCCCATTTCGTGGCCGATGATCACGCCACCCATCGCCGGCGACACCACCATCGAGATCTGCGACTTGATCTCGATCGGCAGGCTTCGCGCCAGCGCCGAGGCGAGGCGCGACGCGCGCGCCGGATCCATCAGCACCCTCGCGCATTGCAGGTAGCGCGGGCTGTGCAGCCCGGAGGAGAGGATGAAATGGCCCTCGAGCAAGGCGTCCGCGGCGCGGAACTCCTCCAATATCTCGTCCTGCGTCATCGGCTCCCGCGCTTTTTCGTTGGCTGTCCGCCTGATAGGCCCCGCTCTTCGGTTCATCAACCCGCGCCAAGAGCCTTGAGACCGCTTGCGTCCCTGCCTATAAGCCGCCGCAATTCGCGCGCTCCGGCGTCGAATCCGTCCCGCTCCGCTCGGAGGGTCCAAGGGGTTTAGATGAAGACTTCGCTCAAGCTTTTCGCCGTCGCCGCCGCCTTCGGCATGGCCCCGGCAAGCGCCTTCGCCCAGGCGGCGGCGCCCGCGCCGGCGGCTGCCCCCGCTGCGGCTGCGACGACGCCTGCCCAGCAGCCCACCGATGCGATCAGTGCCAATTCGCAGGCCGCGCCCGCGCAGCCGGCCGAGATCAGCCTCGCCAACACCGGCAGCGAGGAGCCGTCCAACGCGTCGGTCCTGAGCAGCTCGGTCACGCGCACCCTGCCGAACGCGACCGTCGGCCAGCCGACCGGCGCGCTCGGCTTCCAGCCGCAAGTGACTCCGATCGGCGAGGAGGCTTCGAGCTTCCACAACAATATCCTGCTGCCGCTGATCACGGCCATCTCGGTGTTCGTGCTGGCGCTGCTCATCTATGTGATGGTGCGTTTCCGCCGCAGCGCCAATCCGGTGCCGTCTCGGACGACCCACAATACGGTGCTGGAAATTGCCTGGACCCTGGTGCCGGTGCTGATCCTGGTGGCGATCGCGGTGCCCTCGATCCGGCTGCTCGCCCACCAATATTCGCCGCCCAAGGCCGATCTGACGATCAAGGCGACCGGCAACCAATGGTATTGGACCTACACCTACCCGGACAATGGCGACTTCGAGATCGTTTCCAACGTCCTCAAGGACGAGGACGCCAAGAAGCGCGGCGAGCCGCGCCTGCTGGCGGTCGACGAGCGCATGGTCGTTCCGGTCGGCGCGACGGTGAAGATGATCGTCACCTCGGCGGACGTGATCCACTCGTGGGGCGTTCCGGCGTTCTGGGCCAAGATCGATGCCGTTCCGGGCCGTCTCAACGAAACCTGGTTCAAGACCGATCGTCCCGGCGTCTATTACGGCCAGTGCTTCGAGCTCTGCGGCGCGCGCCACGCCTACATGCCCATCGCGGTCGAGGTGGTGTCCCGGGCGCAATTCGCCGCCTGGGTGGCGTCGAAGGGCGGCACCATGCCGGGTGCGCCGCAGTCGACATCGGGTGACGAAACCGCGACTTCGCCGGTGACCAATCCGGCGGCCGCAGCCGCCGCGGCGGGCCCTGTCCCGACCGCAGGCGGCAGCGCGACCGAAACCAGCCCGGAACCGACCGGTCTCAATCCTGCCACGGGGACGCCGGCCGTCTCGACGCAGGGCGCCACCGAATCCAGACGCGGAAACTGACATGACCGATACGACCGCAAATGCGACTCACTTCCAGACGCACGAGGCGCATGACGCGCATCATGATGCCGATCACAAGCCCGGCTTCTTCGCGCGCTGGTTCATGTCGACGAACCACAAGGACATCGGCACCCTCTATCTGATCTTCGCGATCATCGCCGGAATCATCGGCGGAACGATCTCGGGCATCATGCGCGCCGAGCTGATGGAGCCCGGGCTCCAGGTCCTGCCGCAATGGGCCGGCGGGAACATCGACGAAGCGGCGCACCTGTGGAACGTGCTGATCACCGCCCACGGCCTGATCATGGTGTTCTTCATGGTCATGCCGGCGATGATCGGCGGCTTCGGCAACTGGTTCGTGCCGATCATGATCGGCGCGCCCGACATGGCCTTCCCGCGGATGAACAATATCAGCTTCTGGCTGATCGTTCCTGCGTTCCTGCTGCTGCTCGGATCGGCCTTCGTGCCGGGCGGGCTCGGCAACGGCGCCGGCATCGGCTGGACGGCCTATGCCCCGCTCTCGACGTCGGGCTCGAGCGGCCCGTCCGTCGATCTCGCGATCTTCGCGCTCCACCTTGCCGGCGCGTCGTCGATCCTCGGCGCGATCAATTTCATCACCACCATCTTCAACATGCGCGCGCCGGGCATGACCCTGCACAAGATGCCGCTGTTCGTCTGGTCGGTGCTGGTCACCGCCTTCCTGCTGCTGCTCTCGCTCCCGGTTCTCGCCGGTGCGATCACCATGCTGCTGACCGACCGCAATTTCGGCACGCACTTCTTCGATGCGTCGGGCGGCGGCGATCCGATCCTCTACCAGCATCTGTTCTGGTTCTTCGGTCACCCCGAAGTGTACATCATGATCCTGCCGGGCTTCGGCATGGTCAGCCACATCATCGCCACCTTCAGCCGCAAGCCGGTGTTCGGCTATCTCGGCATGGCCTACGCCATGGTGGCGATCGGCGTGATCGGCTTCGTCGTGTGGGCGCACCACATGTTCACCGTGGGCATGGACGTGAACACGAAGATGTACTTCACCGCGGCGACGATGGTGATCGCGGTGCCCACCGGCATCAAGATCTTCTCGTGGATCGCGACGATGTGGGGCGGTTCGATCAGCTTCCAGACCCCGATGATGTGGGCGATCGGCTTCATCTTCATGTTCACCGTCGGCGGCGTCACCGGCGTCGTGCTCGCCAACGGCGGCATCGACAACAACGTCCACGACACCTATTACGTGGTGGCGCACTTCCACTACGTGCTCTCGCTGGGTGCCGTGTTCGCGCTGTTCGCAGCCTGGTATTACTGGTTCCCGAAGATGTTCGGTAAGATGTATTCGGAAGTCCTGGGCCAGGCCCATTTCTGGATCTTCTTCATCGGCGTGAACGTGATGTTCTTCCCGATGCACTTCCTGGGCATGCAGGGCATGCAGCGCCGCGTGCCGGACTACACGGATGCCTATGCACACTGGAACCACGTCGCCACGATCGGGTACATGATCATGGCGGCGGGCATGATCCCCTTCTTCATCAACATCTTCTACTCGCTTGCCGCGGGTCGGAAGGCGGAAGGGAATCCGTGGGGCGAAGGCGCGACGACGCTCGAATGGACGCTGTCGAGCCCGCCGCCTTTCCACCAGTTCGAGACTCTGCCGAAGATCGACTGAAAAAAAGGCCCTTCCGCCTGCGGGAGGGATGCCGGGGGGCAGGGGTGTCGACGCGGATCGTTCCGCCGACGCCCCGCCCCCTGATCGTTTAGTGGGACTGGCGTCCCGTCGAAGTGACTGACATGACAGCTAGTGTGATCGAAGCCGACCAGAGCCTTCCCGCCGAGTGGCGCGATTTCCTCGCGTTGACCAAGCCGCGCGTGATGAGCCTCGTCGTGTTCACCGGCCTCTGCGGCCTGCTCGTCGCGCCGGCGCCGATCCACCCGATCATCGGCTTCACCGCCATCCTGTGCATCGCGCTCGGCGCCGGCGCCGCGGCGGCGCTCAACATGTGGTACGAAGCCGATCTCGACGCGCTGATGAAGCGGACGGCCTCGCGGCCGCTGCCCGCAGGGCGCATGGATCGCCAGTCCGCGCTCCATTTCGGGGTCGGTCTCAGCTTCTTCTCGGTCATCCTGATGGGATTCGCCACCAACTGGCTGGCGGCGACGGTACTGGCCGTCTCGATCCTCTTCTACGTGCTCGTCTATACGGTGTGGCTGAAGCGCCGCACTCCGCAGAATATCGTCATCGGCGGCGCCGCCGGCGCCTTTCCGCCGGTGATCGGCTGGGCTGCGGTGACGGGCGACATCACCCTGCTGCCGATCCTGCTGTTCACCTTGATCTTCCTGTGGACTCCGCCGCACTTCTGGGCGCTGTCGCTGTTCGTGCGATCGGATTACGCCGCCGCCGGCGTGCCGATGCTGCCGGTGGTTTCGGGACCCACCGTGACCCGCCAGCAGATCGCGCTCTACACCATCCCGATGGCCGCCGCCGCGATTGCCCCGTGGCCGCTCGGCCTCGCCGGCGCGATCTACGGGATCGCGGCAAGCCTGCTCAGCGCCGCCTTCTTCCTGCTGTCGCTGCAGGTGCTCTTCAACCGTGCGACCGAGCCTGCCGGCATGAAGCCGGAGAAGCGCCTGTTCGCTTACTCGGTGCTGTATCTGTTCGCCGTCTTCGGCGCGCTCGTCCTCGATCGATGGATCCTCGCATGACACTCAAAGACGATCGCATCCTTGAGATTCGTCGCCGCCAGAAGAGCCGGGCCCTCGTCATGGCGCTGTTGCTCGGCGCCTTCGTGCTGCTGATCTACGGGATCACCATCGTCCGGATGACCGGCAAATGACTGCGGTTGTGGATCCGCGGCGCAACGCGCGTACGGCCGCGTTCGGCTTTCTGATCGTCGCGGCGATGGTCGGCCTGGCGTTTGCCAGCGTGCCCCTCTACCGCATCTTCTGCCAGGTCACCGGCTTCGACGGCACGACGATGCGCGCCACCGGGGATGCGCCCGGCAAGGTTGCCGGCAAGCAGGTGTCGATCCGCTTCGACGCCAATGTCGTGCCGACCCTGCCGTGGCACTTCAAGCCCGCAAAGCCGACCGAGACCGTATCGATCGGCGAGCGCGAAATCGCCTTCTACACCGCGAAGAATCTCTCCGCGGTGCCGATCACCGGATCGGCCGCGTTCAACGTGACTCCGATCTGGGCCGGAAAGTATTTCAACAAGATCCAGTGCTTCTGCTTCAACGAGCAGACGCTGAAGGCCGGCGAGGAAGTCCGCATGCCGGTGGTGTTCTACGTCGATCCCAAGATCCTTCAGGATCCGGACGCGAAGGACGTCAGCGAAATCACCTTGTCCTACACTTTTTACCCGGTGGACCAGCCGAAGGGCTGAGGCTAGAGGAACCGCAACCGCTGCCGCGGCGTCCTGCCTCGGCGGAGCGACACGTCAGGAAGGATGCCGGTCAGGGCCGGCGCGACAGAGGGAAAGCCGAACGATGGCCGGAGCGAAGAACCACCCCTACCATATTCTGCCGCCGAGCATCTGGCCCTTCGTGGGCTCCTTCTCCGCCATGGCGATGGCCGTCGGCGGCGTGATGTGGATGCATGATTACGAGTTTGGCGGCTACATCTTCTTCGCCGGCCTGATCGCGGTTCTGTTCACGATGTTCAGTTGGTGGGCCGATGTGATCCGGGAGGCAAATGCCGGCGATCATACGCCGATCGTCCAGCTCCACCTGCGCTACGGCATGATCCTGTTCATCGCGTCGGAGGTGATGTTCTTCGTCGCCTGGTTCTGGGCCTGGTTCAACGCCGCCTTGTTTCCCTCGGCGGTCGACTCGATCGGCGGCGTGTGGCCGCCCAAGGGCATGCACGTCCTCGATCCGTTCGGCTTCCCGCTGCTCAATACCCTGATCCTGCTCTGCTCGGGCACCACCGTCACCTGGGCGCACCATTCGCTGATCCACGGCGATCGCGACGGCCTCAAGAAGGGCCTGTGGGCGACGATCCTGCTCGGCCTCGTGTTCAGCGCGGTCCAGGCCTATGAATATCTCCACGCGCCATTCGGCTTCTCCGAGAACATCTACACCTCGGCCTTCTTCATGGCGACGGGCTTTCATGGCTTCCACGTGATCGTCGGCACGATCTTCCTGATCGTCTGCCTGATCCGCACCTACAAAGGCGACTTTACCCAGCGCCAGCATTTCGGCTTCGAGGCGGCGGCCTGGTACTGGCATTTCGTCGACGTGGTGTGGCTGTTCCTGTTCATCTGCATCTACGTGTGGGGCGGCTGGGGCGCTCCGCTTCACTAAGCGACACGGGGGAGCGGGAAGCCGCTCCCCTTCTTGTTCGCCCCGGAGGTACGCAATGCCTGTGCGCGGCGAGATGAGCCCCACTCCGCTTCAGTCCGGCCTTCTCGGCCTGTGCCCGCGCTGCGGCGCCAAGACGCTCTACAAGGGGCTTGCCGCCTTCGCGCCGAAATGCCGCGCCTGCGGCCTCGATTACGGGGCCTTCAACGTCGGCGACGGCCCGGCCGCCTTCCTCATCCTGATCGTCGGCGCGATCGTCACCGGCCTCGCGATCGCGCTGGAGCTCGGCGCCGGCCCGCCTTTCTGGGTCCACGTCCTGCTGTGGGTCCCGCTTGCCGCGCTGCTCGTCATCGGATCGCTGCGCGTGGCGAAGGGCGTTCTGCTCGCGCTGGAATATGCTCACCGCGCCCGGGAAGGGCAGATCGTGGACGAATGATGCGCTGGCCGATTCTCCCTACCGCCCTTGTCGCCGCCGCCGTCGCGACGATGACCGGCCTCGGCGTCTGGCAACTCGAGCGCCTGCAGTGGAAGCAGGGGCTGATTGCGCAACTCGAGGCCAATCGCGGCAAGCCGCCGGTCGCCTGGCCGGCCGTGGCGCCTGCCGACGGCAGCCTTCTCTACCGCCGCGCCAACGGCTTCTGCCTGCAGCCTGTGGCGTGGCGCGCCACCGCCGGTCGCAATCTCCAGGACCAGCCGGGCTGGAGTCACATCGCCTCGTGCCGCACCGGCGGCGCGGAGGGGCCGGGCATGCAAGTCGATGTCGGCTGGTCCAAGGCGGGCGAGGCGCCGGCATGGAGGGGCGGTGTGGTCGAAGGCGTGATCGTGCCGGACAGCCAGCACCGGATCCGCCTGGTCGCGACGAATTCACCCGCCGGCCTGCCGCCGAGCCGGCCCGGCCTGCCGTCGGAGATGCCGAACAACCATCTCTTCTACGCGCTGCAATGGTTTTTCTTCGCCATCGCCGCGGCGGTGATCTACGTGCTGGCGCTGCGCAAGCGGCAGCAAGGCACCGCAGCGGCCGGCCCGGCAGTCGTCGACGAGAAAGAGGACGGCACCGCCTGAGCCGGCGGCTCAGCTGCCCAGAACGAGCTCGTGGCCGAAATTGAGGCCGATACGGCCTTCCCGGTTCCAGCGGACGAAGGCATGCATGCGGCTGCATTGGTCGAACTCGACGAGCACCGGCTCGCCCAGTCGGGTGTCGAGCAGGCACTCGACCATCGCACCCCGCGAGGAGATGTTCAGCACCGGCACCCGGTAGGGCTTGCCGCGGAAGTGGAGAAGCGCGGTGTCGACGAGGTCGGGGAGCCGCGGCTCGCCGCGACGGTCCGCCCAAGGATCGTGAAACGTCCCGGTTTCCGCTGCCATTCCGCCAAACGCCATCTTCACTCCCTCCCCAGAGACTCGTGGACAATGGCACGAAGAGTTTACCGAATGTTTAGCGGGCAGACGCGCACGAAGGGGGCCGAACCGCTCGCGCTGCTTCTCGTTGCAAAGCAGCATTCAAGCCCTGATTCTCGTTAATCTGTATCAGCGGGCGAGGAATTAGCGGGAACCGGCCGCGGCGGCGGCGGGTTCGTGACGGTATCGTTCATTGCGAGACCGAAATCAGGATGACTGAAGACGAACGCGCCGCACCTCCGCTGGAACTCTGGGGAGGCGTCGAATGCACCATCGTCCGCCTTGGCGACGACTATCGCGATCAGACCATCGAGACGGGCCATTCCGATCGGCCGGAGGATATCGATCTCATCGCCGACCTCGGCGTCACCACCGTCCGCTACCCGATCCTCTGGGAAGCGATCGCGCCGGACAGTCTCGATCAGTGCGATTGGCGCTGGACCGACGAGCGCTTGGGCATGCTTCGGGAGCGCGGCATCAAGGTGATTGGCGGCCTTACCCATCACGGATCGGGCCCGAAATATACCGAGCTGCTCGACCCCGAATTTCCGCAGAAGCTCGCTCAATTCGCGACCAAGGCCGCCCAGCGTTATCCGTGGATCGAGCAATGGACTCCGGTCAACGAGCCGCTGACCACGGCGCGCTTTTCGGCGCTCTACGGCCACTGGTACCCGCACAGGCATGATCACGACGCCTTCCTCCGCGCTCTGGTCAACGAGTGCAAGGGCGTCGCCGAGGCGATGCGCGCAATCCGAACGATCATCCCGGACGCCGAACTCGTCCAGACCGAGGATCTCGGCAAATGCTTCTCCACCGAGCCGCTCGCCTACCAGGCGCGGTTCGAGAATGAACGCCGGTGGCTGAGCCTGGATCTGCAATGCGGCATGGTCGACCGTGCCCACCCGCTGCGGCCCATGCTGCGCAAGGCCGGCATCGCCGAGGACGAGATCGATGGCTTCGCGGCGCTGGATGCCAAACCCGATCTGATCGGCATCAACCATTATCTCACCAGCGAACGCTTCCTCGATCACCGGCTCGATTTATACCCTGGTCATGAGGTCGGCGGGAACGGCCGCCACCGCTATGTCGACGCCGAGGCCGTCCGTGTCGCGGCGCTCGAGAACGAGACCGGTATCGTCCCGCGCCTGCACGAGGCCTGGGCGCGTTACGGGATTCCGATGGCGATCACCGAAGTCCATCACGGCTGCCACCGCGACGAGCAGGTGCGCTGGTTCGTCGAGGTCTGGAAGGGGGCGGAGCAGCTTCGTGCCGAGGGTGTCGACCTGCGCGCGGTGACCCTGTGGTCGCTGTTCGGCAATGTCGACTGGCGATTCCTCCTCGCCGAGCGCCGCGGCTTTTACGACACCGGCGCCTTCGACGTGCGCACCGGCACGCCCCGGCCGACGATCGTCGCCGAAGCCGCGAAAGCATTCGGCAATGGCCGTCCCTTCGATCATCCGGTGCTCGACAGCCCGGGCTGGTGGCGGCGGCCGCCGCGCCTCTATCCCTGGAACGGCATCTGCCAGCCGCTCGCCTGGAACGGCCGCAAGGTTCTGATCACCGGCGCCACCGGTACGCTCGGCAATGCGCTCGCCCGCATCTGCGAGCACCGCGCTCTGCCCTTCTGCCTCACCAGCCGGGCCGAGCTCGACATCACCGACGACGATTCGATCGCCGCGGCGATCGCGCGCCACCGGCCATGGGCGGTGATCAACACCGCCGGCTTCGTCCGTGTCGCCGATGCGGAACGGGAACAGGATGCGTGCATCGCGGCCAATGCCGACGGTGCCGAGAAGCTCGCCCGCGCCTGCGCGGAGGCCGGCATAAAGTACGTCACCTTCTCGTCTGATCTGGTGTTCGACGGCACGCTGGGCCGTCCCTATGTCGAAAGCGATCCGGTCAGTCCGGCCTGCGTCTACGGCATCTCCAAGGCCGGTGCGGAGGAGCGGGTGCAGGCGGTGATGCCGGACGCGCTCGTCGTGCGCACCAGCGCCTTTTTCGGGCCCTGGGACCGCTATAATTTCGCCTGGCACGTGCTCAGCGCGCTCAACCGCGGAGAGGCGTTCACCGCCTGCGAGCGCACCGAGGTCTCGCCGACCTACGTGCCCGATCTCTGCCACGCGGTGCTCGATCTGCTGATCGACGGCGCAAACGGCATCTGGCACGTCGCCAACGAGGGCCGGGTCAGCTGGTACGAATTCGCCCGGCGCATCGCCGAGCGCGCCGGGCTCGACACCGGCCTCGTCACCCCGCTTCAGGCGGCAGTCGAGCCGGGCATGAACGTCCTCGCCAGCGAACGCGGCGGCACGCTGCGCGCGCTCGACGACGCGCTGGATGACTATGTGCGCGAGATGGCCAACCATTCGGATCTCACGCAGCCGGGGACGCCGTCCGAGGCGATGATCCAGATCGCGGCGGAAGACGATCTCGTCGCGATCGACCTCGCCGCGGAATAGGCGACTATCCTCTATCCGGGCACCGCGAGAGGCTTCCGTGCGCGGATTTCGAAGTCGTCGGCTGTGCCGACCGAATGGCGATCGCCGCATCTGCGTCGCGGTAACCTTGACTCCTTTCACCCGGGTCAGGGATAAATGCCGAATGCGCAAAGCTCGATTTCTCGGCCTGATCGCTCTCGCCGCGTCCGTGCCGGCGGCGGCCCAGGGCGTGTTCGATATGGGCATGCTCACCAACACGCTGTCGCAAGGCGCGTTGATCCAGTCCGAGGAAGCACGCGCCGGCACGGCTGACATGTCGCAGGCACTTGCTCGAACGCCGCCAAGCGCCAAGATCGATCGCGCGGCCATCACCTATCGTCCGAGCCTTGCGGTCCGGAAGCGCAACCTGGATGCGTTCGTCGCCCGCCTTCGCCGAGTAGATGCGGCAGGCGCCGCCGATCTCCAGCGCACGTTTGCAAGCCGGGATGTGATCGCGGAGCTGGGCGCGCTGATGCGGCCGGAGGGGCTCGACCCGAGCAATGTCGCCGATGCCATGGCGACCTATCTGGTCACCGCCTTTCATGGTGTGCGAGGCTCCATCGACGCCAAGACTCCCGAGTTCAAGGCGGTCAGCCTGCAGCTGGCGCGGGTGCTCAGCGCCGATCCGGCCTTCACCGCTGCCAGCGACGCGCTCAAGCAGGAAATTGCCGAATCGATGCTCGTCCAGGCGGTCCTCGCGGATCAGGCGGTGCAGGCGGCGCAGAAGCAGCCGTCCGCGATGCCGGCGGTGAAAGCCGCGATCGCGAAGGGCGCGGAGGCTGCCTTCGGCTTCGACGTGAGACGGATGCAGCTGGGCCCCAACGGTCTGGAGTAAGTGTCGGCCGGGCCTGGGCATTCGCCAGCTCCGCCGCGTGAGTGCCGGCGCCCGCGCTCCGTCCGTTCAAGCCAAAGATTCACGTTTCGGCCTGAAACCATCCTCGTCTAGGCTGCCCGCATCTGGAGGAAGGACAAAGATGCGCAAATCCTTTTGGCTGCTCGCGGCAACCGCTTTCATCCTCGCTCTGCCGCCGGCGGCGCCCGCCGCCGCCCAGGCCGCGAAAGCGGCCCCGAAGACCGCGCCCGCAGCGGAGGATACCCGGCTCTATGCCTTTCTCGACCAGGAATTCGCCGAGGAACTGCGCCACCGGCCGCAACTTGCGACCCAGCTCGGACTGAAGGAGGGCCAGGATCGGCTCGACGACATCAGCGATGCGGCGACGTTGCGCCGCCTCGAATGGCGCCGCAGCAGCGTCGCGCGGATGAAGGCGCAGTTCGATCGCGCGAAGCTCTCACCCACTGCGCAGACCAATTATGACATTTGGGCGCTGGAGCTCGAACGGGCCGAGCTCGGCTATCGTTTCCGCCACTATGCGCCGCCTTTCTATTCCTTCCTCTACTCGGTCCATGCGCGGCTGCCCGATTTCCTGATCAACACCCACAACGTCCAGGATCAGGGCGACATGAAGGCCTATGCCGCGCGCCTGCGCGCCATTCCGGCGGTACTCGACGAAGCGATCCGGCAAAGTGCCGCGTCGGATGCGGCCGGGGTGCATGCGCCCAGATTTCAGGTGGAGCGGGTGATCGCGGGCAGCCGGGCGCTGATTACCGGCGCACCGTTCGACTCCGGTTCCGCCTCGCCCTTGTGGGCGGACGCACAGGCCAAGGTCGCCAGGCTGCAGTCGGCCGGCAAGGCCACGCCCGCCGAGGCAGAGGCATTGCTCGCCGATGCCCGCGCCGCCTTGCTGCCGCTGAAGCCAGCGTACGACAAAGTCATTGCATGGGCGGAGGGCGCGTTGCCGAGGGCGCCGAGCGGGAGAGTCGGCGCAATCTCGCTCCCGGGCGGCGCCGATTGGTACGCCGCAGCGCTGAAGCTCAACACCACCACCGATCTCAGTGCGGAGCAGATCCACCAGATCGGCCTCGAGGAGGTAACGCGAATCGAGGGCGAGATGGATTCGCTCGCGCGCCGGGCAGGCTTCAAGGATCGCGAGGCATATTATGCCGATCGCGAACGCCGCAATCCGCCCAAGCCGTGGACCGACGCCTCGCGTGCCGAATATCTGCGCAACGCCAATGCTGCGATCGCACGCAACCGCACGCTGCTGCCGAAATATTTCGGCCTGCTTCCCGAGCATCGCATGGAGGTGGTGCGCGAGCCGTCGTTCAGCGAGGTCGCCGGCGGCGCCGCGCACGCTGCGGCACCGAGCCCGGACGGCGCGCGGCCAGGCCGGGTCTATGTCCACCTGCTCGGCCTCGACAGCGATCCCTCGCCCGACGCCACGGTCGATCTGATGTGCCATGAAGGCGTGCCCGGCCACGTCATGCAGGGCGACATCCAGGTCCGGCAGAGCGCCGGGCCCAAATTCCGCCAGTCGGCGCGGTACGTCGCCTTCGGCGAAGGCTGGGCGCTGTACGCGGAAGCCTTGTGCAAGGAGATGGGGGCCTATCCCGATCTCGCCAGCGATTTCATGCGCCTGGACGCGGAGCTGTTCCGCGCGGCCCGGCTGGTCGTCGACACCGGAATCCATGCCAAGGGTTGGACGGAGCAGCAGGCGGTCGACTATATGGCCACCTCCGGCCGTGCCTCGCCCGATCAGGCACGATCCGAGGTCCGCCGCTACATCACGCTGCCGGGACAGGCGACCGGCTACAAGATCGGCATGCTCAAGATCATGGAGCTGCGGGCCAAAGCCGAACGTACGCTCGGCGCCAGATTCGACATCAAGGGGTTTCACGATCTCCTGATCGGATCGGGCTCGCTGCCGCTGTCGATCCTCGAGCGGCAGGTCGACGCCTGGATCGCCGCGCGGAGCTGAGGGTGGAAGGTCGCCCCTCCCGTTTCGGCCCGTATGTGTGGACGCGCTAGGTCCCGCCGCTTACGCTTTCCTCACCTGGATCGGGAGCGTGTGAAGGTGCTGACGATGTTGCCTCCGGCGAGCGGGATCGCCTTGCGACTGGCCAAAGGCGAAAGCTTGCGGCTCGTCGATGTCGAAGGTGGCCAGACGGGCGACCTCGTCGCTTATTCCGCCGACGGCCGCGAGCGCCTGTCGAGCGGGCGGAGCTTCGATTATAACGGGACGGTGCGGCTCTCGACCGGGGCCGTTCTGTGGTCGGATCGCAGCAACCGGATGCTGACCATCGTCGATGACGAGGTCGGGCGGCACGACATGTTCTACGCGGCCTGCACGCGTGAAATGTACGCGATGCAATATGGCCTGGAGGATCATCCGAACTGCCACGACAACCTCTCCACGGCCTTGCGGACCCTCGGCATCGATCCGGACCCCCTGCCGCAGACCTTCAACTTCTTCATGAACGTGGAGATCGGCGCGGCGGGGCATCTGACCATCGTTCCACCGCGTTCGCGGCCCGGCGCCGCGATGCTGCTGCGTGCGGAGATGGACCTGGTTGTGGCGCTCTCCGCCTGCCCCTCTACGACGTGCAACGACGGTGCGCCGCCGCGGCCGCTGGGCTATGAGGTCGTCGGCGAGTGAAGCGAGCGTCCGCGTGTTCGCGTGCACGAGGTTCACCCGAATGGTCATAGAAGTGTAAAGCGGCGCTCGTAGCGCTCGTCCAGGCGGCACCGACGGGCCGCTTCTGCAGCCTGGTCCATGGCAATCCTGCCCCAGCGTGGCATGCAGCGCCCGTGCCGCACGGCAGCGGGCGAGCGGATATCGCATCAAGGAGTAACGGAAATGAGCGGGAGTTGCAGCAGGGCGCCGGGTATGCGGCCGGGCGTGGCGAGGCGGGTGGCCGCAATGGCCGGAATCGTCCTGCTGGCGCTGGGCGCCGCACCCGCGGGGGCGCAGCAGGCGCGCAACGTCATCGTCTTCCTGGGTGATGCCGGCGGCGTGCCGACGCTCAACGCGGCGGGGATTATGGCGCATGATCGGCCGCAATCCCTGTTCCTCCACACGATGCCCAATGTCGGCCTATCGGACACCTCGGCGCGCAACCAGTGGGTGACCGATTCCGCCGCCGGCATGACCGCGATCATGACCGGGCAGAAGACCGACAATGCGATGGTGTCGGTTGTGCCGTCGACAGCCGGAGGCGCGCCGACGCCGGTCAAGACGTTGATGGAATATGCGGAGCAGCGCGGCCTTTCCACCGGCATCGTCACCAACATGCCGATCTGGGACGCGACTCCGGCCGCCTGCTACGCGCACGTTCCGGCCCGCAAGGACAAGGACGAGATCTTCCGCCAGCTGCTCGCGCCGCGCTTCGGCGACGGGATCGACGTGCTGGTCGGCCACGGCCGGGCAGATGCGGTCGCCTCGTTCGCGGCACACGGCACGACGGCGGACAAAGCCTTTGCCGGCGCCGGCTACCGGTTCGGCAGCGATCCGGCGCTGGTCGGCAGCGGCGGACGCGTTGCCGTCCTTCGCGACGACGAGTTTGCGCCCCTGCCGACGGTGGAGGCGACGATCGCCACGCTCGCCCGCAATCCCAAGGGCTATTTCCTGATGGTCGAGTGGGACATGCACACCGACGATCCGCACAAGGGGCTTCGGCACGTCGTCGAGATGGACGACATGATCCGCCGGATCAGTGCCGTCGCCGGCAAGGATACGTTGATCCTGTTCACCGCGGATCACAGCTTCGGGCTGCGGATGGGCGGCGGCGACCGCAAGAGCCCGCTTGCGCAGCAATATGCCGCGGAGGCTGCCAAGCCAGAGGTGACGGTCGCCAACAACCAAGTGATTTCGATCGATGACACCCATACGGGCGAGGAGGTGATCGCCGCTGCATCGGGCCCGGGCGCCGAGCAGGTCCGGGGCTTCTTCCCCAACACCCGGCTGTTCGACGTCATGCTGTCGGCGCTCGGATGGAAGCGGGACGAATAGAGATTCGACGGCGCTCCTGCCGTGGAGCGCCGTTGAAATCTTGTGCTCGAACGGCGGCTCCGATCGGGCTAGCCGTTGTTGCGGATGCAATGACCCCCGGGGGAGGGACGATATGGACGGGTGCAGGCACCTCATGACGGTGGCCAAGGTCACGCCGAGCGCGAAGGGGTGCGAGGAGTGCCTCAAGACCGGCGACTGGTGGGTGCATCTGCGCATCTGCCGTTCGTGCGGCCATGTCGGCTGCTGCGATCAGTCGCCGAACAAGCATGCGACCGCCCATTACCACCACAGTCGGCACCCGATCATCGAGGGCTATGATCCGCCCGAGGGCTGGGGCTGGTGCTATGTCGACGAGCTGTTCCTCGATCTGGGAAGCGACACGACGCCGCAGCTCGGGCCGATTCCGCGCTTCTACTGAGCGTTGCGCTGCGGCGCATGCCGACACGCCCGAGGCGGGATCAGCACCAACTGGCTCTCGTGAGACAAAAGAAAAGGGCCCGCTTTCGCGAGCCCTTTCCTATCGTTCCGGGCGCCCGCCTTATTCGGCGGCCTCGGTCCAGATCGTACCCTTGGCTGCAGTAGCGGCCTTCTTCCTGGCGTCGATCTTGCGGAAGGCGGAGAGCGCCTGTCCGACGACCTGGTCCATATTGTAGTAGCGGTACGTCGCCAGGCGGCCGACGAAGGTGACGTTGGACGTCGCGTCCGCGAGCGCTTCGTACTTCTTGAACAGCTCCTGATTCTCCGCCCGTGGGATCGGGTAATAAGGATCGCCCTCCGCGCTTGGATATTCGTAGGTGATGCTGGTCTTGTCATTCTCCTGGCCGGTCAAGTGCTTATACTCGGTGATCCGGGTGTAGGGCACTTGCGGGCTCGGGTAATTGACGACGGCGACCGGCTGGAAGTTCTCCTTGTCGAGGATCTTGTGCTCGAAACGGAGGCTCCGATAAGGCAATTTGCCGTAGCGGAAATCGAAGAACTCGTCGATCGGGCCGGTGAACACGATATGACCGGCGTCGATCTCGCTCATCACGTCCTTATAGTCGGTCGACAGCAGGACATCGATGTTCGGATGCTCGAGCATCCGGTTGAACATCGCGGTATAGCCGTGCTTCGGCATGATCTGGTGCTTGTCGCCGAAGTACCGGTCGTCGGTATTGGTGCGGGTGGGGATGCGGGCGGTCACTGCCTTGTCGAGTCCGCTCGGATCGATGCCCCACTGCTTGCGGGTATAGCCCTGGAAGAAGAGCTCGTAGAGCTCGCGTCCCACGGCGGAGATCACGACGTCCTCGGAGGTCTTGATCTCCGCGACCGGCTCGGCGCGGGAGGCAAGATAGGCCGCAGCGTCCTCGTCGGTCTTGAGATCGAGATCGAACAGCGCGTTCAAGGTGGTGCGGTTGATCGGGATCGGCACCAATTTGCCGCGCACCTCGGCGAGCACCTTGTGCTCATAAGGCCGCCAGGCGGTGAACTTGGAGAGATAATCGACGATCTCGTCCGAATTCGTGTGGAAGATGTGCGGACCATATTGATGGATCAGCACGCCCGCCTGATCGAGATGATCGTAGGCGTTGCCGGCAATATGCGGCCGCTTGTCGATCACCAGCACCCTGGCATCATGCTGGCTGGCGAGCCGCTCGGCGAGCACCGAGCCGGCAAAGCCCGCGCCGACCACCAGATAGTCGTATTTCTTGCGGGTGTGCGCCTTGACGATGTTGGGGCCTGCGGTCGGCACCTTGATGGACTCGCGGACGAGACCGGCCATGCGGGCATAGGTCGTGTCCCAGCTGATGTTGGCCAGCTTCGCATCGACCTGGGCGAGCCACTCGCCGTCGGTGCGCGAAAGCTCAAGCGCCTTCTCGCAGGCGGCAATGAACGCGTTGGTGCCGTCGGCGATGAACACCGCGTCGAGATCGCTATAGTGGCGGATGACGTCGGTGATCGGAGTCGACACTACCGGGCGGCCGCCGGCAAGATATTCCGGAGTCTTGGTCGGCGAGATGAACTTCGTCGATTCGTTGATCGCGAACGGCATCAGGGCGACGTCCCAGCCGCCAAGATAGACGGGAAGCTCGTCATAGGTCTTGCCGCCGACATAATGGATGTTGGCGCGCAGCGGCAGCTCGGCCGGATCGATCTTCACCACAGGGCCGACCATGACGATCGACCATTCGGGGTGACGGTCCGCCACAGCGGCGATCAGATCGAGATTCATGCGCTCGTCGATGACGCCGTAGAAGCCTAGTCGCGGGCGGCCGATCGGCGCCTGATCGTCGGGGCTCGCATCCATCGCGCGGGCCTGGGCGAAATGCTTGCGATCGACGCTCGACGGGAAGGGGTGGATATTGGGGTGGCGGTCCTTCTTCGCCTCGTAAAGGCTGTAGCCGCCGGTGAAGACGACGTCGGCCGCATCGATCAGCTCCTGCTCGAGGGCGAGGAGCTGCGGCGGCGCGAAGCGGAAATTCGCAAGCTCGTCCATGCAATCATAGACGGTGCAGATCGATTCGACGTGCCGCGAGAAGGGCAGCATCATCGGCGTATAATACCAGCGCACGAACGGGCCCTGCTCGCCGGCGAGATAGCCGTTCAGCAGGGTCTTCAGCGCAGCGTCGCGTCCAGTTTCGTCGAGCGCTTCGGGCAAGGAAGGCGTGACGACGATGACGCCGGTCTCGGCGCACGTCCGGATACCCAGGGCCGGTTCGCAGCCCTCGGCGGCGGTTTCGGGTTCTTCCCAATAGATCACACGGCGATCGGCCGCGAATCGACTCATGAGATGCTGAGGTCGCTGAAAGACGAAGTTCCACCGCAGATGAGAAAAACAGATCAGCGTGTGGGTATCGGCGATCTGGGGCGCGGGCTGGCTCTGCCCCAGTTTGGAGGCGGTGGACAAGGTGATCAACGAAGGATTCCCCTTAGTTTCTGGACACCTCGAACAAACGTGCCTCACCCGCAGGAAGTTCCTGCAGTGCAGCATGATTCAAGCTGATTTGGATCAGGTCTAAGCTGGACTGTTTCGTTACCGTACCCAGATCGGCCGGCGAATCAGGGTTCCTCGAACGCGCTCCTCAACTCGTCCAGCCACGGCTTGGCGGTGCCGTCGGCGGGCGCCCGCCAATCGCCTCTGGGGCTCAGGCTTCCTCCGGCCGAGACCTTGGGAGAATTGGGGATTGCGGTACGTTTGAACTGGCTGATCTGGAAGAAGCGGAACAGGAACACCTCCAGCCACTTGCGAATGGTCGGCAGATCGTAGCTGCGCTTCAGCTGATCGGGAAAGCCGACCGGCCACAGGCCGCGTTCGACATCGCCCCAAGCCTGCCACGCAAGGAAAGCGACCTTGGACGGCGCCTGTCCGGACCGCAGAATGTGGAACAGGAAGAAATCGTGGAGCTCGTAGGGGCCGATCTTGTCTTCGGTCGACTGCATTTCCTCGTCATCGCCGGCCGGGATCAGCTCCGGTGAAATCTTCGTCATCAGGATCGCGTCGAGGATCCTATTGGTCTCGTCGTCGAACTGGCCGGTCTTGATTGCCCAGCGGACGAGATACTGGATCAGCGTCTTGGGGACCCCGGCATTGACGCCATAATGGCTCATCTGGTCGCCGACCCCGTAAGTCGACCAGCCCAGCGCCACTTCCGACAGATCGCCGGTGCCGACGACGAAACCGCTGCGCTGATTGGCGAGGCGGAACAGATAGTCGGTGCGCAGGCCCGCCTGCACGTTCTCGAAGGTGATGTCGTAAACCGCCTCGCCACGCTCGCCCTTGGCGAAGGGGTGGCCCATGTCGGTCAGCATCTGCATCGCCGCCGGCCGGATGTCGATCTCCTCGCCGACGATTCCGAGCGCCTTCATCAGCGCCCAGGCATTGGACTTGGTGGTGTCGCCGGTGGCGAAGCCGGGCATGGTGAAGCCGAGGATCGTCGATCGCGGCAGCTTCAGCGTGTCGCACATCTTGGCGGCTACGATCAGCGCATGGGTGGAATCGAGTCCGCCCGATACGCCGATGACGAGATGCTTGCCCGATGTCGTCATGAACCGTTTGGCGAGGCCCTGCACCTGGATGTTGAACGCCTCGTAGCAGTCCTGATCCAGTTGCTCGATGCGGTTGGGCACGTAGGGGAAGCGACGAAGCAGCCGCTGGAAGCCGACATCTTCCATGCTGGGATGATGGGCGAAGCGGATACGGCGGACCCGTTTTTCCGGATGGCCGGCGGCGACCGCATTGTCGTTGAAGGTCGGCATCCGCATCCGCTCGAGCCGCAGGCGCTGCACGTCGACGTCCGCGACGCAGAGCTCCGGTTCCATGTCGAAGCGGTTCGATTCGGCCAGCAGCTCGCCAAGCTCGTAGATCGCGCTCTGGCCGTCCCAGGCGAGATCGGTGGTGCTCTCTCCGGGACCGGAAGCGGCGTAGACGTAGGCGGCGCAGCAGCGGCTCGCCTGCGAGGCGCACAGCAATTTGCGCTCGTCCGCCTTGCCGATGGTGATGTTGGAGGCGGAAAGATTGCAGAGGATCAGCGCTCCGGCGAGCGCGCCATGGGTCGAGGGCGGCTGCGGCGCCCAATAATCTTCGCAGATCTCGACGTGGAAAATGAAATCGGCAAGATCCTCCGCCTCGAACAACAGGTCGGTCCCGAACGGAACGTTGCGGCCGGCCACCTCGATCGAGAGCCCTTCGAGGCCCACGCCGGAGACGAACCAGCGTTTCTCGTAATATTCGCGGTAATTGGGCAGGAAGCTCTTGGGCACCACGCCGAGGATCTCGCCGCGCGAGACGATCACGGCGCAATTGTAGAGGCGCCCGTTGCGCCGAAGCGGCGCGCCGATCACCAGCACCGGCGCGAGCGCTGCCGACTCCGCGCAGACGCGCGCGATCCCGGCCTCGACGGCATCCAGAAACGCCTCCTGGAGATGGAGATCGTCGACCGCGTAGGAGGAGATGTTGAGCTCCGGGAAGACGACGAGATCGCAGCCGCGCGCATCGGCATCCCTGGCGAGGTCGATCGTCTGGTCGGTGTTGAAGGAGACGTCGCCGGCGGAGCCGGTCGGGCTGGCGGCCGCGGTCCGGACGAAGCCGTGGCGGTGGAGTGCGGCAAAGGCGGCGTTGGTCACAGCATCTCCGTCATCATCTCTATGGCTGTCTGCATGCATTTGACGCGTGTAGCACCGCGGCCGCCCGGGCCGAAATGCTCCTCGCGGTGGAGGGTGGTGCGGCCGGCCCGGGCGCAGCCGAAATGGACGAGGCCCGGCTCGTCGCCGAAATCGGCGAAGCCGGTGATCGAAAGGGCGATATTGGCCCGCGACCGCGCCAGCGCGCCCTCGGCCATTGCGATCGCGACCTCCTTCGAAACGGCGCCCTTGTCTTCGATCAGATCCAGCGGCACGCCGAGCATCTCGTTCTTGGCTTCGTTGGTGTAGGTGACGAATCCGCGGTCGAAAGCATGAGCGACGCCCTTCACGTCGGTGAGCAGCGACGCAAGCATCCCGCCGGTGCAGCTTTCGGCGGTGGCGAACATCAGATCGCGCTCGCACGCCTTGGCCAGCAGCCGGCGGGTGCCTTCCTCGGTCTCGTCCGGCAGCAGCGGAGAGAGGGTTTCGGTGTCGTTCAAGGCATCCTCGCCGGCTCGTTCGGGTCAGGGAACCCGGCGCTCAGCCCGAATGTTCCCAGCGGCAAGGAGGACCCATGACATGGCCGACAGACAGGACGCCACCCGGCTCGGCGAGCAGGTGCTTGCCAGGAGGAACGAGTTGATGCAGCAGGCGCAGGCCGAGGGGCTGCCGTGCGCGCAGCTTGCGACTTTGACGGAAGTGGAGGTTTGAGCATGGCGTGGAGCCGTAATCGTACGATCGTCGGTGTTGCGGCCGCAGCGGCCGCCGGCATCGGTTATTATGCCGTGCAGCTCGTCCGCAGCCGCGGCGGATTGTCCAACCTGTGGAACGGCAGGCGCCCGCTCCACCGCGCCGGCAGCGCGGCCCTGTCGGGCGACGGTGCCGAGGGCGCGGTCGGCCATTCGGGCGCCGCGCGCGACGCCGGCGCCGACGCGATGCGGGATCCGCCCGAGCGGTGGAACTCGACCGACGAGACCATCGACGAAACCTTCCCGGCCAGCGATCCCGCCCCGGCCAAGCACGTCGACTGACTGGGGCGGACGCCTCGATACTGAAGGGTTGAACGAGCCTCCGCCGCTATCCGCGGCGGAGGCTTTTTCCTGTGCGCGGGACGCGGTAGAATTTTCGCGCCGCGGGCGGTCAGTAAGCGCGCGAAATCGCGAACTCCACCGCTTCGACGAGCGCCGCCTTGGCGCTTCCGTTCGGGAATGGGCCGAGCACGTCGATCGCGCGCTGGCCATATGTGCGGGCGCGCGCGATGCTATCGTCGATGGCGCGGTGGCGGCGCAGCAGGGAGGTCGCTTCAGCGAGATCCTCGTCGCTGGTGCGGCTCCCTTCCATCGCCTGCCGCCAGAACAGCCGCTCGGCTTCGTCGCCGCGCGCATAAGCGAGGATGACGGGCAGGGTGACCTTGCCGTCGCGGAAATCGTCGCCGACGCCCTTGCCCATCGTCTCCGCGTCCGAAACATAGTCGATCGCGTCGTCGATCAGCTGGAATGCGATGCCGAGATTGCGCCCGTAACTGTCGAGCGCCTGCTCGACGGCATCGTCGCGCTCGGCAACGACGGCGGCGATCCGGCAGGCCGCGGCGAACAAGGCCGCCGTCTTGGCGCTGATGATGTCGAGATAATGATCCTCGGTGGTCTCGACGCGGCGCTGCGCGGTGAGCTGGTTGACCTCACCTTCGGCGATCACGTTGGAGGCGCGCGACAGGATCCGCAGCACCTTGAGGCTGCCATCCTCCACCATCAGCTCGAAGCTTCGGGAGAACAGGAAGTCGCCGACGAGAACGCTCGCCGGATTGCCCCAGATGATGTTGGCGGTGCGCCGGCCGCGGCGCAGGCCCGATCCGTCGACGACATCGTCGTGGAGCAGGGTCGCGGTGTGGATGAACTCCACCGCCGCGGCGAGCTTGTGATGACGGGCGCCGCCATAATCGAGCAGCCGCGCGCAGGCGAGGGTCAGCATCGGCCGCATCCGCTTGCCGCCGCCGGCGATCAGATGGCCGGCAAGCTCGGGGATGAGGGAGACGTCGCTCTGCATCCTATCGAGGATGACGCTGTTGACGTGATGGAGGTCCGCGGCGACGAGCTGGATCATCGGATCGAGCGACGGGGCGCGTGCGGAACCGATGGGATGGACGGTGGCGCTCACGCGCGCGATGTGCGCGCTGGCTTTGCAAAAGGCAAGACCGGTGGGCCGAAAGTCGGGCCGCGACGGACGAGCCGTTACGCTGCGCAGAGCGGCAGCTTCAGCCGCGCGAGCAGTCCGCCGAGATCCTCGCTTTCCTCGAGCACGATTCCGCCGCCGTAGATTTCGGCGACGTCGCGGACGATGGCGAGGCCGAGGCCGGTGCCCGGCTTACCCGTGTCGAGACGGGCGCCGCGGGCGAAGATCGAGACTCGCTCCGGCTCGGGGATGCCGGTGCCGTCGTCCTCGACCTCGACCTCGACGCATTTCGGAGTCGTCTTCACCGTCACGAAGACCCGGCCGCCGCCATATTTGGCGGCATTCTCGATGAGATTGCCGAGCATCTCGTCCAAATCCTGGCGTTCGACCCGCACCGCAGCCTTCTTGTCGCCGGCCAGGTCGATCGTCACGTTCTCGTAGAGGCGGCTGACCGCGCGCTCGACGGAGACCAAGGCCGGCCAGACCTCGGAGCGCGCCTGGGTGCTCGATCGGCGGCCGATCGCACGGGCGCGGGCAAGGTGGTGATCGACCTGGCGGCGCATGGTGGTCGCTTCGCGGCAGACCGTTTCCGGCAGGTCCGCGCTCTGCGCCGTCGCCGCGTTGGTGATCACGGTGAGCGGGGTCTTGAGCGCATGGGCGAGATTGCCGGCATGGGTTCGCGCCTCCTCCGCCTGCTGCTCATTGTGGGCGAGCAAGGCGTTCAATTCGTCCTTGAGCGGCTCGATCTCACGCGGGAAGCTTTCGTCGATGCGCGAGCGCTCGCCCGATCGGATGGCGACGATCGCCTGGCGGACGCGGCGCAGCGGCCACAGGCCGTAGACGGCCTGGAGGGCGGCGAGAACGAGCAGTCCGAAGCCGAGCACGCCGAAGGCGCGAATAAGCGTCCTGCGCAGTTCGGCGATCTGTTCGTCGAGCACGTCGCGATTCTGCGCGACCTGGAAGCGCCAGCGCAATTTCGATCCCGGTATCTGCACGTCGCGCTCGACGATGCGCAGCAATTCGTCCGGGAATTCCTTGCTGTTGTAGACGTGGACATCGAAATCATTGTGCCGGCTGCTCACCTGCAGCCGCCGGTCCCACAGCGATCGGGAGGGGAAATCGAGGTCGGTGGTGGCGGCCCCCGGCGGGCTGCCGCCCGCAACGCTGATCTGGAAATAGAGGCCGGAATTGGGCTCGATGAAGCGCTGGTCGGCCGGCGGCCGGTTGAGATAGGCCTCTCCGTCGGGCCCGATCTCCGCCGAGGCGATCAGGGCATTCAACGAATATTCGAGCCCGCCGTCGAACGACCGGGTGAGTTCGCGGGTCAGCACTCGGTCGAGCGCATAGCCGCCGACGCCGAGCAGCAGCAGGATCCAGATCGCGGACACGACGATCATGCGCCGGGTCAGCGATCCGGTACCGCGCGAGGTCTTGGTCTTGAACGCGCGTGAGGTCACCGCTCGGAGCCCCTGCGGCCGGTCTGTCCGCGCGAAAAAGGACGGCCGCCGGACAAGATCAGCCCGTCGGCTCTTCCAGCGAATAGCCCAAGCCGCGGATGGTGGTGATCACGTCCGGGCCGAGCTTCTTGCGGATGCGGGTGACGAACACCTCGATCGTGTTCGAATCGCGATCGAAATCCTGGTCGTAGATATGCTCGATCAGCTCGGTGCGGGACACGACCTTGCCCTTGTGGTGCATCAGGTAGGAGAGCAACTTATATTCCTGGGCGGTGAGCTTCACCGGCTCTCCGTCCAGCGTCACCTTGCCCGAGCGCGTATCGAGCCGAACGTCGCCGGCAGTGAGTTCCGACGAGGCGTTGCCGGAGGCGCGGCGGATCAGCGCCCGCAGGCGGGCGATCAGTTCCTCGGTCTGGAAGGGCTTGGCGAGATAGTCGTCGGCGCCGGCGTCGAGACCGGCGACCTTGTCGGACCAGCTGTCCCGCGCCGTCAGCACCAGCACCGGCACCACCATGCCGTCCTTGCGCCAGCGATCGAGGACGGTGAGACCGTCGACCTCCGGGAGGCCGAGATCGAGGATGATCGCGTCATAGGTTTCCGTCGAGCCGAGATAATGACCGTCCTCGCCGTCGGTGGCGAGATCGACGGCATAGCCGGCACCCTCCAGCGTCGCGCGGAGTTGCCGTCCCAGATTAGGTTCGTCTTCGACGATCAGAACCCGCATTTCATTCCCCTATGCTGCACAGCCAGGCCATCCAACCAGCGCCAGCGCCAATTGGTTTCATCACCGAAAGCATGGAGATGCGGCGCGGAAGCGCCTTTGCCAAGGGGAATTCAGAAACCGGACTTGCCGAGCACCTGCCCAGTGCGGGCGTCGACGTCGATCCAGACGACCTGCGGCCCGCGCATGAACTTGAGCCGGTAACGGCCGGCGGACGGATCGAGCTCCGGCCCCAGATAGGTGAAGCCGCGCATCTGCGGGACGATGCGTCCTTCGATCTGCCGCAACGGCACGAAGCTGCCGTCCTGGGTCGCCTTGAACGCCGCGTCCTGTTCGCGGTCGCGCGGCCGCGAATCCGCGCTCGCCGGCGCGAGGCCGGTGAGGGCGAGGGCAAAGAGCATGGACGCACGAAGAATCATCGAACAAGTTTCTCTATTTGCTTGGCGATTTGCATAACCGCGCGCCCTTGAACAGCCTGTGAATGCATTGGCGCGTGGCTGTCATCCTCCACGGCGGCGCTCGAAAAGCACCAGCCATCGGCTTTTTGCTTGGATCGGCCGCGCCGTCATGCTTGTGGCGACCCTCAATTGTGCTGAGAGGAGCGGCGGATGCGGATGATCGGACGAGTGACGGCACTGAGCGCGGCGATGCTGGCTTCCGCCTGCGTGCCCAAGCCGCAGCCGGAGCCGGCTCCGGCGCCGCGCCCTACCGCGCCCGCCCCGCAGCCGGCTCCTCCGCCCACGGCGCAGCCGCCGCGCGCCTGGGAGGATCTCGATCTCACGCCGGGCACCTGGGTCTATAGCAGCGCGCCGGACGGGCCTCGCGCGGCCTACGGTGTGGCCGGCGGTGAACCGCTGTTCGTCGTGCGCTGCGATCGGGCGAGCCGGCGGGTGCTGCTGTCGCGTACCGGCACGGGCAGCGGTCAGATGGTGGTGCGAACCTCCTACGGCCGCCGCGCGCTTCCCGTCGCCGCGCGGACGGAGCCGCTGCCGAGCCTGACCGCGACCTTGCCCGCAGGCGATCCGCTGCTCGATCAGATCGCCTTCAGCCGCGGACGGTTCACGATCGACGTCAGCGGCCTGCCGGAACTCGTGATTCCCGCCTGGCCGGAGCCGGCGCGGGTCACCGAAGATTGCCGGATCTGAGGGGTTCTTGGGGCGCCGCGTTTTCGGCACGAAGCGAAAATACTAACGTCAAAAAAGATCATTTCAAGTCTTGCAGCGCGAATCGGGATGATTCATCCTTGCCTCGTTCTCAACAAGCGAAAGGAGGTGATCCGATGTCTCATGGTTCAGCAGTGAGGTCGGTTCTGCTCGTTCGGGGGATGAAAGCGTAAGCTTTTCATAGTCTTCCGGGCTGGAGCTTCCGGCCGCTGACCATGTCTGCAAGGGCCGTCGGGAACAACCCGGCGGCCCTTCGACATTCCCATGTCCGTCCGGCTGCGGACATCCTCGGTCAGGGGTGAATATTTGACGGCCGGTAGGCCGACGCCGTCATGCCTCCCGCGAGGTCAGCCCGCCGGGCGTCTGGCCTTACGCCGACGCCGGAAACCGGCGACGACGCTCGCGCGTCAGCGGCCCTGGCTGCGCCAGCGCTTGACGACGCGCTGGACCATCGCTTCCTCGTCGCCGCTCTGGCTCCACAATTCGGAGAAAGCAGGATCCGAGGAGGCCGGGCGCCGATCCCGTTCCAGATCGTCGAACGACACCCGGATCGGGATCGACACGCCTTCGCCGCAGACGATGCACTCGCGGTTGCGAAGCGCCGGAATGGTGTCGAGAAAGCCGCGCGCGCCTTCGGGCATCGCGCTCCGGACGAACGCCTGGTCGCGTTCGTTGTTGAGCCGCATCGCGATGATCGTGCCGCACTGGGAGAGCACGCCTTCCGCAAGATCGGACGGACGCTGGGTGATCAAGCCCAGGGCGACGCCATATTTGCGGCCTTCCTTGGCGATCCGCTCCAGCACCTTGCGAACCGCCTGGCCGCCGCCCGTCGTGTCCGACGGCACGTAGCGGTGCGCCTCCTCACAAACGAGCAGCACCGGGCGCGGCACCTCGTTGCGCGACCAGATCGCATAATCGAAGACGAGCCGGGACAGCATCGCGACGACGACCGAGACGATGTCCGACGGAACCCCGGAGACGTCGATGATCGAAATCGGCTTGCCGCGCGCCGGCAGCCGGAAGATCTTGCCGATGAACGCGGTCATCGAATCGGCGATCAGCATACCGGAGAACATGAACTGGTAGCGCGGATCCGCCTTCAGTTCGTCGATCTTGCCCTTGAGGCGCATATAGGGCGCCGTGTCGGTCGCCTTGTTGAGCAGCCCCATCTCGTTCGTGATCGAGCTGGTCAGATCCGACAATGTGTAGGGGATCGGCGAATCCACGGTCAGCTTGTTCAGGCCCTCGGCGGCGCGGTTCTTGCCGCGCGCGATGAGCAGGCACTTGGCGAGGATGTCGGTGTCGCGCTGACGCTCGGCGCCCTGCGAGGTGACGAACACCTCGCAATGCTCCTCGAAGTTCATCAGCCAGTAGGGCATTGCGAGATTGTCGACATTGTAGAGCTCGCCGGTCGCCTTGAACGCGGCCGAATATTCGCCGTGCGGGTCGATCATGACGATGTGACCTTCGGGCGCGAGCTCGCAGATGCGGTGCATGATCAACGCGGCCGACGTCGACTTGCCGGTGCCGGTCGAGCCGAGCAGGGCGAAATGCTTGCCGAGCAGGGCGTCGACATAAAGCGCGCCGCGGACGTCCTTGGTCGGATAGACGGTACCGATCTCGATATGTGCGCGCTCGTCGGCGGCGAACATCTGCTTCATGTCGTCCCCGCTCACCGGATGAACGCGCGAGCCCGGCGTCGGATAGACGGTGATGCCGCGGCGGAAGTTGACGAGCCGGCCGCTGCCTTCATGCTCCTCGCCTTCGCCGAGGAAATCGACATCGGCGATCACCGATGCGCTCTCGGCACTGCCGAGACGGAGGCTTCGCACGGCCGCCAGCAGCCAGCGCGAGGCGACCTCGACCTTGACGTGCCCGCCAACCTGCCCGGACAGGGCGACCGAAGGATCCGGATCCACGGCGAGCTGGCCGAGCCGATCGAGCTCGAGCTCGAGCCGGGCGCCGCCGCCGCCGATCTCCACGACCCGGCCGACCGGCCCCTGCTGCTTGCGCTGCGGGAGCACGGGACGGATGGTCGGCGCCGAATCCTCGCTGCCGTCGGCATGCGGGAAGGGATTGAACTGGATCATGTCGGTCATAAAATGAGGCGCGCTCCGTCCGAGTCTCAGGCGGCGTCTCTACCTTGGAAGGGGTAAACAACTGATTTCGGCAGCGCCTATCCGCCGGACCAGCGACGGCGGCGGACGATCCTATGTGGCTGAAAAGCCGCGCCGATCCGCAGACGGGGCGCGGCGGGGCAGTGCTAGCCCTTGCGGAAGAAGGCGCTCGCCGACCAGCCGAGAAACAGCGACAGCAACACGGCGACGAGCCCGTAGGTCAGCGACCAGCGGTCGGCGGCGGTGGCCACGAATCGCTCGAAGCCCAGTTTCTCGATCTGGATTTCCCGAACCGCACCGGCGAGCACGCGGCCGTCGCGGATCAAAAAGGTCTCGGCTGTGTAATTGCCGACGGGAACCCGCGCGGGAATATTGACGCGGGCGCGATAGAGCACGCCTTCGCTGATCCGCACACCCTTGGGGTCTTCGAAATAGAGCTGATGGCGCTGCATCAGATCGATCAGGCCGGCCTCGAAGCGCCGCTGGACGTCGGGCGCGGCGCCGGTGCCCGGCGAGAGCTGCAGATTCTGCAGGCCGAGCTCGTAGATTGCGGCGGTGCGCTCATCTACCATCTCGGCGAGCGGACGGGAGGAAGCGACGGCATAGAAAGCAGGGGCGGAGCGGAAACGGGCGCTTTCGACGTTCATCCAGATCCCCGCCACCTTCTGCTTCTCGCGCAGGACGAGCGGCTGGACGGGGCCTTTCACGACGACGACGATCTCCGCACCTTCTCGCGGCGGCTTGCCCCCCGGATAGACGATCGCGCCGAACAGCAGCAGCTCTGCGCCGGTGAACGAATATTGGATGTCGATCCGGCTCTGCGAAACGTCGGGGACCAGCTTCGGCTCGGCCGCGCCGAGCGCAAGCGGCGCGAGCAGCAGAAGCAGGGCACCGCGCAAGGCCCTCACAGCGCCTGCACCGTGTAGATTTCCTCGGGTCGCCAGCCGAGGCCGATCGCCATCCGCGCCGCGACGGCCAGGATGATGATCGCAAGGAACATGCGCAGCAGCTCAGGCTTCACCTTCTGCGCGAAGCGTGCGCCGAACTGCGCGCCGATCACCGAGCCGAGCAGGAGCAGGCCGGCGAGGACGATGTCGACGGATTTGGTGGTGGTGGCGTGGATCAGGGTGGTCGCCGCGGTCACGAACAGGATCTGGAGCAGGGATGTGCCGACCACGACCTGGGCGGACATGCCGAGCATGTAGATCATCGCCGGAACCATGATGAAGCCGCCGCCGACGCCGAGCAGGACGGTCAGCATGCCGCCGATGATGCCGAGCAGCAGGGGGGCGAGCGGGGAGATGTAGAGTCCGGATTGATAGAAGCGCCAGCGCAGCGGCAGCATCGCGATCAGCGGATTGTGCCGGCGTGGGGGCTTGGCCGTCGCCTTCTTGCGGAAGATCTGGAGCTCGGTGCCGGATTCCTTGGCCATCAGGATGCCGATGCTGCCGAGCAGCACCACGTAGAGGATCGCGATTGCGGTATCGATCTGGCCGATCTGCTGGAGCAGGCGGAAGAGGAAGCCGCCGGCCGATGCGCCGATCAGCCCGCCGAGGATGATCACGCCGCCCATGCGATAATCCACGCCCTTGCGGCGCCGGTGCGCGAGGACGCCGGAGACGCTGGTGCCGGTGATCTGAGTCGTCGCCGAGGCGACGGCGACCGCGGGCGGGATGCCGTAGAAGATCAGGATCGGGGTGGTGAGGAAACCGCCGCCGACGCCGATCATGCCGGTCAGCAGGCCGACGACGCCGCCCAGGGCGATGATCACCAACGCGTTTACGGAAAGCCCGGCGACGGGAAGGTAGATGTCCACGAAGCGACGTTAGCCCCAGTCGGCCCGCGAAAACACCCGGAAATCCGCCCGTCCGCAGCGGAAATTCCGGCGCTCTTCAGCCAAGAGCGGCGGCGAGCCAGTTCGGGATGATGGCTCCGCCGAGATCGTCGATGCGGCGATGCTCCACCGCGAACCCGAGCTCGGGATAATATGTGCGTGTGCGCTCGCCGGGCGCCTCGGCCGGCACGACGACCAGCCGCCGATTGACCTTGGAGCGGTAGTTCATCCGCGCCGTATTCTCCTGGCCGACATAGCAGCCCTTGGTGAAGCTGACGCCGTTGAGCTCGGCCGCGTTGCATTCCAGCCACAATGTCTTGTCGGAGCCGAGCTCGGCCCGCCCTTCGGCGACGCCGAGCGCGAGCCGGTGGGCGCGCCAGCCTTCGGCGGCCGCTGCGGCCGTCGCGAGCCAGCGATAGCCGAGTTCTGCAAGCCGCGGGTCGGGAACGCCCTCCGCCGGATCGAGCGACCAGTGGACGGCGAGCGCCGGATCGGGCTCGATGCGAATCTTGCGTCGGAGGCGGTAAAGGGTGAGGCGACGGGAGAGCTCCTGCGCCGCATCCGCCTCGCAATCGATCAGCACGTCATCTCCGTCTCGCCACAGGATGAAATCGAACAGGGCCTTGCCCTGAGGGGTGAGCAAGCCCGCCCACAGTGGTGTTTCCGTGGTCAGCGTCGTCATATCGTGGGTGACGAGGCCCTGGAGGAAGCCTGGAACGTCCTCGCCGGACAGGCGAAGGACGGAGCGGTCGAGGAGGGTGGTCGCGGCCATGCTCCCTTGATAGGCACGGCGCGACCGAAACTGAAGGCCGCCGCCATGACCGATCCGACCCGCCTCATTCTTCGCCGCCCCGACGACTGGCATGTCCATCTGCGCGACGGCGAGATGCTGAAGGCGGTTGCGGGTTATACCGCGCACCAGTTCGCCCGTGCGATCGTGATGCCCAATCTCGCGCCGCCGGTGACCCGCGTCGCGGCCGCCCAAGCCTATCGGGACCGGATCCTGGCTGCGACTGGCGATTCCGGCTTCACCCCGCTGATGACCCTCTACCTTACCGACGATGCCGATCCGGCCGAGATCGAGGCCGGGCACCAGGCCGGCGTCTTCACCGCGGCGAAGCTTTACCCGGCCAATGCCACGACCAATTCGGCGCACGGCGTCACCGACATCCGCAACATCCATCCCGCGCTGGAGACGATGCAGCGGATCGGCATGCCGCTGCTGATCCACGGCGAGGTCACCGATCCAGCGGTCGACGTGTTCGATCGGGAAAAGGCGTTCATCGATCGGGTCTTCACCGATCTCGTCGGCAACTTCCCCGCATTGAAAATGGTGTTCGAGCATATCACGACGGGCGACGCGGCCGATTTCGTGCTGGCGTGCGGCGCGAACGTGGCCGCGACCGTCACCCCCCAGCATCTTCACATCAATCGCAATGCCCTGTTCGCCGGCGGGCTGCGGCCGCATTTCTATTGCCTGCCGGTCGCCAAGCGCGAGGAACATCGCCTCGCCGTCCGGCGGGCGGCGACATCGGGGTCACCCAAATTCTTCCTCGGAACCGACAGTGCGCCGCACGGCATCGAGCGAAAGGAATCCGGCTGCGGATGCGCCGGCATCTTCAACGCACCTTACGCGATCGAAAGCTATGCGGCCGTGTTCGAGGAGGAGGGAGCGCTCGATCGCCTCGAGGCATTCGCCTCCGAGAATGGTCCCAATTTCTACGGACTCCCGCTCAACGAGGAGCGTATCGCGCTGGAGCGCGCCTCGGAAGCGGTCCCCGACAGCCTTCCCGCAGGCGGCACGAGCCTCGTGCCTTTCCATGCCGGCGAGACCCTTCGCTGGCGATACGCGGGACCGGCTGAAGCCTGATCACTTAAGGCGGAACGCTAGAGCCTGATCACCTTAGGTTGACGCGTTTGGCTCCGACCTGAGATGTGAATCAGGCTCTAAACCAAGGATGAGAGCAGAATCCACGGATCAGGCTGGTTCAGCCTGATCCGATCATGCTCTTGGCTCCGTCCTGAACCATGGATTTGGCTCTGGACCAGTGACGGGAGCAGGGTTTGCCAATCAGGCTGATTCGCCCGGTCCGTACCGTTCCAGGTACGCGCCCACGCTCGGTACGGATCAAGCCAAAACCCAAAAAAAGAAGCCCGGCACCTCTGCCGAGGGGCCGGGCTTCTCTGTCTTGGCTGCCGTCAGTCTTACTGAAGCGGCTGGAGATTGACCGCTGCAGTCTTGCCGCGGCGATCGACCTCGAGTTCGAACTCTACCCGGTCGCCCTCGTTGAGGCTGCTCATGCCGGCACGCTCGACCGCCGAAATGTGCACGAACGCATCCGGCTGACCGTCGTCGCGGCTGATGAAGCCGAAGCCCTTCATCGCGTTGAAGAACTTGACCGTGCCCTGCGCCTTTTCGCCGGTCAGCTGACGCTGCGGACCGCCGCCGAAGCCGCCGGCCGCACCGCCGGGTCCACCCGGACGCGGCTCACGCGGCGCGCGATCTTCGACCGCCATCGGCTCGCCCTCGATCTTGAGATCGGTGGCCGAAATCCGGCCGCCGCGATCGACGAGGGTGAATTCCAGCGGCTGGCCATCGGCGAGGCCGGTGAGGCCCGCTTGCTCGACCGCGGAGATGTGCACGAACACGTCTTCGCCGCCATCATCGCGAACGATGAAGCCGAAGCCTTTCTGGGCGTTGAAGAATTTGACCACGCCCTTGCCTTGGCCGACGACCTGCGGGGGCATGCCGCCGCCGCCGCCGCGACCGCCGCCGAAGCCGCCGCCACCACCGCCGCCGAATCCGCCGCCGCCGCCGCGATAGCCACCGCCACCGCCGCCGCCGCGATCACCGAACCCGCCGCCGCCGCCGCCGAAGCCGCCGCGATCGCCGTAGCCCGGACCGCCGCTATAGCCGCCGCGTCCACCGCCGCCACCACCGTAGCTGCTGCGATCCTCGAAACCACCGCCGCCGCCGCCGCCGTAGATATCGTCGCCGCCGAAACCGTCCCGCTTGTCTCTGCCGCGCCCGCCGCGTTCACCGCGGCGCCCTCTGTCAAAACCCATGCCGTCTAATACTTTCCAGCGCCCCAACTTCTCCACCAGAACCACCGCGCTGGGCTGCTCGCGCAAAGGCCTTTGCGCCAATCTTCGGCGCACTACCGTCTCTAATAACCCAAAAAGACGCGGCGGGCGAGGGGATTCGAGTCGGCGGCCCTTGAAACCTCCCATGCGCGTCACGGGGGTGGCAGCAGCGCCGTTCCTCGTGCAATGAAACAGTCAGAAAAGCAGCAACGGGAACGAAAATGGACGGGATTTCTGCGCTTCTTGGCGACCCAGCGGCGTGGGCCGCACTCATCACGTTGATCGTGATGGAGGTCGTGCTCGGCATCGACAATCTGATCTTTATCTCGATTCTGTCGAACAAGCTTCCCGAAGCCCAGCGCCAGAAAGCGCGCCGCATCGGAATCAGCCTGGCGCTGATTCTCCGCCTCGCCTTGCTGTTCTCGATCGCCTGGCTGGTCGGACTCAAGGCACCGGTCTTCGATCTCGGAATCACCGGTCCGCCGGGGGCGCACGGCGAGCCTGCTTTCGAGACCCAATTTTCCTGGCGCGACCTCATCCTGATCGCCGGCGGTCTGTTCCTGGTGTGGAAGGCGACCAAGGAAATCCACCACAATGTCGATCCGACGCCGAACGAGGACGTGTTCGACACCGCGAAGGCGAGCCTCGGCTTCAGCGCGGCGATCGTCCAGATCCTGATGCTCGACATCGTCTTTTCGGTCGATTCGATCCTGACTGCGGTCGGCATGACCGAACATGTCGAGATCATGATGGTGGCGGTCGTCGTCGCCGTCGCGGTGATGCTGGTCGCAGCCGATCCGCTCGCCAATTTCATCAATCGGAACCCGACCGTGGTCATGCTCGCGCTCGGCTTCCTGCTGATGATCGGCGCGGTGCTGATCGCCGACGGCTTCGGCGTGCATGTGCCCAAGGGCTACATCTATGCTGCAATGGCCTTCTCCGCCGGCGTCGAAGCGCTGAATATCTTCGCGCGCAAACGCAAGGCACGCGGCAAGGCTCAGCATGAGGACGCGATCCGCCACTAAGCGGGGCATTGAGCCGGGGCCGGCTTGCGCCTAAGTCGGCCCCATGGCTGTTCATTTCCACGAAGAAGATCTTCCCGCAGGCGTTCTCGCCGACGGGCCCGTTGCCGTCGATACCGAAGCGATGGGGCTGCACCCCGGTCGCGACCGACTGTGCGTCGTCCAGATTTCCGATGGCGGCGGCGACGAGCATCTCGTCCGCTTCGGCCCGAAGAGCGATTATTCGGCGCCGAACCTCAAGGCGGTCCTCGCCGATCCCGATCGGCTGAAGCTCTACCATTTCGCGCGTTTCGATCTCGCGATCATGGAGGCTTATCTCGGAGTTACCGCCGGCCCGGTCTATTGCACCAAGACGGCCTCGCGCCTGATCCGCACCTATACAGACCGTCATGGCCTGAAGGAGCTGGTCCGCGAGCTGCTCGGCACCGAAATTTCCAAGCAGCAGCAATCGTCCGACTGGGGTGCGCCCGAGCTGTCCGACGCACAAAAGGAATATGCGGCGTCGGACGTTCGCTATCTCCACCAGCTGCGCGAGAAGCTCGACGAGCGGCTGGAGCGCGAAGGCCGGGCGGCGCTGGCCCGGGCCTGTTTCGATTTCCTTCCCCACCGCGCGCGCCTCGATCTCGCCGGCTGGCCGGAAATCGACATTTTCGCGCACGTCTGACGGATCGAGGCGGAACGATGCCGGAGGCCGGCGATCAGGTGAAAGTGGTGAAGCGGAGCTGGGCTGCGCCCGGCGGGCTGCACGACGTCCTGGTCAAGGCCCTGAAGGTCCTGCTTCCGGCCGGGATCGGCGTGCTCCTCGCCTATCTGCTGCTGTCGCCGCTCAGCAAGGATCGCGAGATCAGCTTCCTGCTCGACAAGAACAAGGTCGACGTCGCCGGTGAGCGGCTGAAGGTCCAGAGCGCGCAATATCGCGGGCAGGATGATCAGGGGCGGCCGTTCACGATCAACGCCAAGCGCGCGCTGCAGGCGAGCTCGAAGGATCCGTTCGTCGACATCGACGGCATGTCGGCCGGCATCCAGCTCAGCGACGGGCCCGCCCGGATCGCCGCGCCCAAGGCACGCTACAATATGGATGCGCAGAAGGTCGACGTGCTGGGGCCGATTCTGGTGACCGCCGCCGACGGCTATCGCCTGGAGACTCGCGACGTCCGCGTCGATCTCAACCAGCACAAGGTGGAGAGCAATCGCGGCGTCGAAGGGCAGATGCCGCTCGGTCGCTTCACGGCGGCGGAGATGCAGGCCGATCTGCCCTCGCGCACCGTCGTCCTGAAGGGCAGGGCGCGCTTGCATATCGTTCAAGGGGGGCTCAGATGACCGGCATGAAGACCTTCCTTCTTGCCTTCGGCGCGACCGCCGCCGCTTTGATCGCGTTCGCACCCGCCGCAAGCCAGACGTCGGCGCTGAAAGGTCACAACAGCAACGCGCCGGTCGACGTCGCCGCCGATCGCATCGAGGTGCAGGACCGCGCCGACCGTGCGGTCTTCTCCGGCAACGTCGTCGTCAGGCAGGCGGAGCTGACCCTCACCGCACCGCGCCTCACCGTCGCCTATTCGAACAGCGGCGGGATCGAGATCGATCGCATCGACGGGAGCGGCGGCGTGACCGTCAAGAGCCCGTCGGAGACGGCGTCCGGCCAGTTCGCGATCTACGATATCGAAAGCCGACTGATCACCCTGATCGGGAACGTCCACCTCATCCGCGGGGACAGCAACGTCAATGGTGGCCGACTGGTCATCAACCTGCGCGACGGTACCGCTGTCATGGACGGAGGGGCGCCCGCCGGAGTAAAATCGCAAGGGGGGCGCGTCACCGGCACCTTCACCGTCCCACAGCGACGCGACTGAACCACGCTCCACCCGAAAAGCGCTATGGTCGAGGCGGGGCGGACGCCTTGGCGGTTGAGACGGAGCCGGGAGTGGCTTAAGTCAGCCAGACACACAGGAACCTATGAACGACGCTAGCTTGATCGAACGACCGGAAGGCTCCGCTTTTGCGGCCGATCCGTCGCGCGGCCTGTCCGTGGTCTCGATCGCCAAGAGCTACGATCGCAAGATCGTGCTGAAGGACGTGTCGCTCGGCGTCGATCGCGGCGAGGTGGTCGGCCTGCTCGGCCCCAACGGCGCCGGCAAGACCACCTGCTTCTATTCGGTAATGGGCCTGGTGCGCCCCGACAGCGGCCGCATCATCCTCGACGGTCAGGACATTACCGGCCTGCCGATGTACCGCCGCGCGATCCTCGGCCTCGGCTATCTGCCGCAGGAAACATCGATCTTCCGTGGCCTCACCGTCGCCCAGAACATCATGGCGGTGCTCGAGGTTGCCGAGAAGGACAAGGTGCAGCGGCGCGCACGGCTCGAGCAATTGCTCGAGGAATTTCACATCGGCCACCTCCGCGACGCGCCGGCGATGGCGCTTTCGGGCGGCGAACGCCGGCGCTGCGAAATTGCGCGAGCGCTTGCCGCCAATCCGTCGATCATGCTGCTCGACGAGCCGTTCGCCGGCATCGATCCGATCTCGATCTCCGACATTCGCGATTTGGTGAAGGAGCTCAAGAAGCGCGACATCGGCGTGCTGATCACCGATCACAATGTCCGCGAGACGCTCGACATCGTCGACCGTGCCTGCATCATCTATGACGGCCAGGTGCTGTTCGCCGGCAGCCCCGAGGCGCTTGTCGCCGATCCCAACGTGCGCCGCCTCTATCTCGGCGAGAGTTTCGAGCTTTAGCGATGGCGCTCGGGCCGCGCCTCGATCTCAGGCAAAGCCAATCGCTGGTGATGACCCCCCAGCTGCAGCAGGCCATTCGCCTGCTGGCGCTGTCCAACCTGGAGATCGAGAGCTTCATCGCCGAGGAGCTCGACAAGAATCCCCTGCTAGAGAGCGCCGGAGCCGCGGAGGACGGGCCCGACACGTCCGAAGCCGCCGAAGCGCCGGTGGGCGAACGCGACGAGCCCGCTACCGTGGACGAGCTGGTCGTCTCCGGTTCCGGCGAGAGCGCGCTCGATCTCGACGTCAACGACGAGAATCTGCATCAGGACAGCTCGGCCGACCGCGTCGGCATGGATGGCGGCCTCGGCCTGGACGGGATCGGCGGCGGCTCGGGTGAAATCGGCGAAGGTCCGGATTTCGACAGCTTCGCCGGCGCCGACCTGTCGCTCCATGAGCATCTCGTCGCCCAGGCGGGCGAGCGCCTGTCCGGCGGCGACCTGCTGATCGCGCAGGCGATCATCGAGCAGATCGAGGAAACCGGCTATTTCTTCGCCTCCCTGCTCGACATCGCTCATCGTCTCGGCGCGCCGCTCGGCGACGTCGAGCGGGTGCTCGGAATCGTCCAGACCTTCGATCCGCCCGGGGTCGCCGCCCGATCCCTGTCCGAATGCCTTGCGCTGCAAGCCAGGGACGCCGACCGCTACGATCCGGCGATGGCGCGCCTGATCGACAATCTGGATTACCTCGCCAAGGGGAATCTCGGCGCGTTGCGGCGCATTTGCAGCGTGGACGACGAGGATCTGAGCGACATGATCCGGGAGCTTCGCGCCTACGATCCTAAGCCGGGCTGCCGGTTCGGCCACGGCGACCGCGTCGAGGGCGTCGTTCCGGACGTCTTCGTTGGACGGCGCGGCGGCAGCTGGGCCGTCGAGCTCAACAGCAGCACCTTGCCGCGGCTGCTCGTCAACCGTGCTTATTATCTCGAGCTTTCGGACGGGGCGCAGGATCGGCAGTCCAAAGCGTGGCTTTCGGAATGCCTGGCGAGCGCGAACTGGCTGATGAAGGCGCTCGATCAGCGCGCGCGCACGATCATCAAGGTGGCGAGCGAGATCGTGAAGCACCAGGACGGGTTCTTCCGCCATGGCGTCGCCCATTTGAGGCCGCTGACCCTCCGGGCCGTCGCCGAGGCGATCGGGATGCACGAATCGACGGTCAGCCGGGTCACCTCGAACAAATATCTGTCCTGCGACCGCGGCCTGTTCGAGCTCAAATATTTCTTCACCAGCGGCATCCAGAGCGCCGATGGCGGCGATGCCGTGTCCGCCGAAGCCGTCAAAAGCCATTTGAAGGCACTGATCGCGGCCGAGAGCGCGGGCTCGATCCTCTCGGACGACCAGCTCGTCGAGCTGCTTCGCGCCAAGGGCTTCGACATCGCCCGGCGCACGGTCGCCAAATATCGTGAGGCGCTTGGCATCGGCTCGTCGGTGCAGCGCCGCCGCCAGAAGGCGCTCGGTGGTACCGACCGTCCGCCGCAAGCGAGCGGCTGGCGCTGAGGTGACTCCCGGCATTCTCGTTCTCGCCGGGCGGCGTTCGTCGACCCTGGATCCGCTCGCGGCCACGATGGGGGTGAGCCACAAGGCGCTGGTGCCGGTGCGCGGCGAGGCGATGGTCGGACGCGTGCTCCGCATTGCCGCGGAGACGTTTCCGGACGCACCTCTGTTCGTCTCCATCGAGGATTTCTCGGTCATCTCCGAGGAGCCGACGGTGAAGTGGCTGCACGAGGCGGGGCGGCTGACGATGGTCGAGGCGCAGCACCATATCGTCGACAGTATCGTCGCGGCGAGCGAGCGCACCGGGTTTCCGCTGCTCATCACCACCGCCGACAATGTCCTGATGACCCCCGAAGGGCTGCGCGCGATGGTCGCGGCGGGATTGGAGGGCGATGCGGACGCGGTCGTCATGCTTGCCGAGCGCGCCGACATCATGGCGGCGCATCCTGACGGGCAGCGCCGCTTCTACCGCTTTCGCGGCGGGGCCTATTCCAATTGCAACCTGTTCTGGCTCGGCAGCCCTCGCGCGCTCAACGCCACCGAAAGCTTTCGCTACGGCGGCCAATTCGCCAAGCGCAAGAAGGATGCGGTGCGCGCGCTCGGGCTCACGGCCCTGTTCCTCTACCTTTCGCGGCTGGTGACGATCGAGGGGATGTTCCGGCATTTCTCGCGGCGCTTCCGGGTCCGCCTGACGCCGCTGGTCGTCGCCGACGGGCGCCTTGCCATTGACGTCGACAACGAGCGGACCCACCGCGTCGCGGAAGAAATTCTGGATCGGGAAGCAAACGCCTGAGCTGATCATCGTCAGATTCCGGACGAGGAGCGGCGACGATAAGCGGCGCGAGAACTGCCACGGGGCGGTGGCACCGGTCGCCGGGATGACGGCCGCAGCGGCCACCCGTCGGCGCGCCGGTTCGAGGGTTCCAGAAAGCGGCTCCGGCGAGGGGACGTTCGCCGGAGCCGCAGGGACCCGCTCGGGTGCGGGAAGAGGTTGCGCCGGGGCGTGACGCCCGGCGCAACGATTCAGAACTTCACGCCGACCCCGAGCAGAACCTGGTGGCGGGTGACGTCCGCTTCGTAGTTCGAATAGCGATACTCGACCTTGCCGTAGAGCTTCTCGCCGAAGCCATGCTGATAACCGGCGCCGAGGCGGAAACCGTCGAGATTGGCGCCGTCGCTGGTCGTGACGCCGCCCGGCGTGGTGTAGGCGAACTTGAAGCGCGCATTGGTGTAGCCGGCAAGGGCATAAAGCGTACCCTGATCGCCGACCTTGTAGCCGACGCGGAGCGCGGCGGCGAGATCGCGGCCGGCATCCAGGCAGGCGCGGTCGTTGGCGAGGACGACATCGGTCTCGCATTCGTCGACGCTGCTGAGATCGGCGCTGAGATCCAGGCCGATCGTGGCGCGCTCGCCGACCGGAAGATCGTAGCCGAGGCCGATCCCGTAGACGATTCCGCTCTCGCCCTGATCGTCGGCCGAAACATTGTCCCAGCCGCCGTGGATCTCCGCGCGTATGCCTTCGGCGCAGGCCGGGCTGGCAATCATGACTGCGGTGGTGGCGGCGAGAACGACAAGATACTTCTTCACGATAAACTCCCTTGAGCGCCCGCGACCTTCCGGCCGGCGGTGCGTCCCCGTGTATGTGTGTGTGGTTCGAAGCGCGGCCGGCGCCCGTGGGCGGCCCGGCCGCTCCGCTCAGCCGCCGGTGCCGAGGCTGAGGGCCGTCAGCGTGCCGCTGAGAACGGTTGCACTGCAGCCGAGGGCGGCCGCGGCAACCAGGAGGAGGCGAAGGCTCGCCTTCTGGTAAACGTACATGGTCTTCTCCGTGTGACGCAGCCTTGCCGGCTGGTGGCGCTCCTCTGGCGGGCGCCTGTTGCAGCAAAATGCCGCGCCAGGAGCTTTTGTGTTTCGAATGTTACACTTGGTGCTGCCTCGGGAGGCGGAGCATGCTATAGGCCGGGACGCGAATGCTTCTTGGGGGAGAAGTCAGTGAATCGGGACGGCGAGTTGCCGTGCGCCCTGGCGACGGTAATCGAATCTTCTTTGAACGCCATCGTGATGATCGATGCGCGGGGCATGATCCATGCCTTCAATCCCGCTGCCGTAGCGGCATTCGGCTACTCGACGGACGAGATGCTTGGGCGCAACATCACCAGCTTCATCGTTCCCGATCCCGATCGCGCCGACGAGCAGGACCAGCTCCTCCACTTCATTCAGGACGAAAGCAGCGTCCCGGGAGCGATTCGCGCCCATGTCGAGGGCAAGGTGAAGGCGGGCGGCACCTTGCCGCTCGAAGTCACGATCACCGGCCTCGAGATCGGCGGCGCCAAGCGGTTCATCTGCACCTTGCGCGATCTTTCGCCCGAACAATCGCACGACGAGGCCCTGCTCGAATCCCGCCGGCGGCTGGAGCTCGCGGTCGAAGGGGCGAAGCTCGGCACCTGGACGTTCGAACTCGCCACCCAGAAGACCTGGTATTCCGACCGATCGAAGCAGATGTACGGCCTGCCGCCCGAAACCGAGATGACCAACGAGGTCATTCAGGCGGCGGTGTTGCCGGAATATTGGGACGAGGTCTCCGACCCCTATCTGAATGGCTTCCGTGACCGCGATCGCGTGGAAGCGGAATATCGCGTCCGCTGCCCGAACGGATCGATCCGCTGGATCTATTCGCTCGGCGCGGCGATCCGGGACGAGGACGGCAACGCGATCTCGGTGCATGGCATCCATCTCGACATCACCGACCGCAAGGATGCCGAGGAGGCGCTGGAGCGCACCCGCGATCAGCTGGAGATGGCGGTCGAGGGCGCCGAGCTCGGCATCTGGACGGTCGACCCGCGCAACGGCGACACCTGGTATTCCGATCGGTCGCGCGATCTGTGGGGCGTCGGGCGGGAGCTCAACCTCAACGCCCGGATGATGCGGCAATATATCCATCCCGACGATTGGGACGTCGTGCTGACGCCCTACCGCGATGATTTCCCGAACGATGCCGTCAATTTCGAACATCGCCTGGTGTGGCCCAACGGCGACGTGAAGTGGGTACAATCGATCGGCCGGGCGATCCGCGGCGAGGACGGCATCGTCCACACGCTGAGCGGGATCCACCTCGACATCACCGATCGCAAGCGCAACGAGGTCGAACTGGCGCGGTCACGCGAGGCACTCCACCAGTCGGAGAAACTCGCCGCGCTCGGATCGCTGCTTGCGGGCGTCAGTCACGAGCTCAACAATCCGCTCGCCGCGATCGTCGGCCAGGCCGAGATGCTGGAGGAGGACAGCCGCGGCACCATCTTCGAAACCCGCGCCACGAAGATCAGCGCAGCCGCAGACCGGTGCGCGCGCATCGTCCAGACCTTCCTTGCCATGGCCCGCCGCCGCGAGCCGCAGCGTAATCCGGTCGATCCGAACGATCTCGTCTCCGCGGCGCTGCAGCTTGCCGAATATGGATTGCGGACCGGTGGAGTCACCGCGTCGCTCGAATGCGAGCCCGATCTGCCCCCGATCCTCGGCGACCGCGACCAGCTCCACCAGGTGCTCGTCAACCTGATCATCAACGCCCAGCAGGCGCTCGAAGAAGGCGAGGTGCTCGACAAGCGCCTCGTCATCCGCACCCGATCGAACGGCGGCGGACGGATCGTCATCGACATCATCGACAACGGCCCCGGCGTGCCGGCGGACCTTGCCGGTCGCATCTTCGAGCCGTTCTTCACCACCAAGCCGCAGGGCTCCGGAACCGGCGTCGGCCTGTCTTTCTCGCACGGCATCGTCGAAGCCCATGGCGGCACGCTCAAGGTGCTGCCGAGCCCCCGCGGCGCGACCTTCCGGATCGAGCTGCCGGCCTCCGATCCGCCGCCGCAGCAGGGTGTCGCCGAGCCTGCCGCGCCGGCCTATGCGGTTGCCGAGGTCCGCCGCACGGCTCTGGTCGTCGATGACGAGGCCGATATCGCCGAGACGATCCGCGAATTGCTCGAGCGCGAAGGCTTCGACGTCACCGTCGTGTCCGACGGGGCGGCGGCGCTCATGGCGCTCGACCATGGCGAGTTCGACATCGTCCTCTCCGATCTGCGCATGCCGGGCGTCAGCGGCCCTGAAATGTTCGAGCGCTTGCGCGAAATCCGGCCGCAGCTGCTGTCGCGGATCGCGTTCGTGACGGGCGATACGCTCGGCGCCTCGATGGACGAGTTCCTGCGGACAAGCGGCCGACCCGTGCTGGAGAAGCCGTTCACGCGTGCCGGGGTCCGCTGCCTCGTCACGGCGCTGGCCGACGCATGAGCGGCCCGGCGCATATCGTCGTCGTCGACGACGACGAGGACGTCCGTTCGACCGTTGCCGAATATCTTCGGCGCAACGGCCTGTCCGTCAGCGAAGCGGAGGGCGGCGCTGCGCTGCGCGAGATCATGGGCGTGCGGCCGATCGATCTCGCTCTGCTCGACATCAACATGCCCGGCGACGACGGCCTCACGCTGGCGCGCGAGATCCGGGCGTCGGGCGAAGCCGGGATCATCATGCTCACCGCCAAGAGCGACGATGTCGACCGGATCATCGGACTGGAGATCGGCGCGGACGACTATGTCACCAAGCCGTTCAATCCGCGCGAATTGCTCGCCCGTGTACGGTCCGTGCTGCGCCGCGCCAACCGCAGCGGCGAGGCGCCCGCGACGATGGGGCGCGAGATCCAGATGGGCAAATGCAGGCTCAATCTCGATGCCCGCAAGCTTTTCGAGGCGGACGGGACCGAAGTGCCGCTGACCGCGATGGAATTCGATCTGCTCAAATGCTTCGCCGAGCATCCGCGGCGCGTGCTCAGCCGCGACCAGTTGCTCGATCTCGCCCACAGCAAGGAGATGGAGGCGTTCGATCGTTCGATCGATACGCGAATCACGCGCATCCGCCGCAAGGTGGAGGTCGACCCGTCCAAGCCGGAATGCCTGAAGACGGTGCGCGGCGCCGGTTACGTCTTCAACCCGGAGTGCGGCCTGCCCTGATTTCGAGACGCTGGAGCGCAGGGCGTCCACTTTAGCCCGGCAGCGGCTGCAACAAATGGCCGCGGGGTCTGTTGTGCGATCAAACGGGATTTGATGTGGGTGGGGCCTGTAAAGGAGCCCAGCATGTTCCGGCATTTGATTGCTGCTTTTCTCCTCGCGGCCCCCACCGGAGCTGCGCTGGCGCAAGGCGAAGACACGGGTGATTGGGCGCTTGCCGCGATGCCCAATGGCTGCATGGTGCAGGCGACGTCGCCGCAAGGCACGATGCTGTCCATCTGGGGCTTTGCGGGCGAGGACAAGCTCGCCTTCCTGCTTCAGAATCGTGAGTGGAACGCGCTGCGCGACGGCGCCCATTACGATCTCAAGCTCGAATTCCTCGGCGTGCGCTCGCTGCCGGTGAACGCCACCGCGCGCCGCGAGATCGATCAGGACGGGCCCGGCTTCTTCTTCACGGTCGAACCCGGCGGCAGCACCGGCAACGGTTTTCTCGACGCTTTCTCGACCGCCGACGGGATGCGGATCAGCCAGGGCGGAGAGAGCGTCGACACCTTGCCGCTGGACGGCGGGCATCTCGCCATGGCCGCGCTCGCCAATTGCCTGGCCGATCGCTGGTCCGAGACCGGCCAGGTCGCAGCGGCGCCCGAAGAAGAGGACGCCAGCCCGGCGGGCCTCACGATCTGATCCACTTCAGTGAACGGCCCGCGCTTTGTGGTCGCCCTTGCTGGCGAGTGAGAAGCGCGGTTCGCGGGGCGCGTGCTCGTGCAGCAAGAGGGATGCCGCGTGGCGCCCGACCGCCGGGCCGTGCTTGAAGCCGTGGCCCGATCCTGCGCCAACGAGGAGCAGATTCGGGCGATCGGGATGGAAGTCGATCAGCAGGTCGCCATTGGCGCTGTTTTCATATTGGCAGACCCGTGCCTCGCTGACTGGCGCGCCGCGGAGCGCAGGAAAGCGGCGCTCCAGGAAGGTGCGGACATTGGCCAGTGCGGCCGCGGACGGGATGCGGTCGCCGCCGTCCGGATCCATGCGCGGCCCGTGGCGGTCATGGGCGATCTTGATTCCGCGCCCTTCCAGATCCGGGAAGCCGTAGAAGATGTCGCCTTCGTTGAAGTCCGCCCAGTTGGGGAAACGGCCGACGGTGAAGCGATCTTCGCCCGCGGGAGGCGCGAAGAAGAAGACTTCCTGCCGTGTCGGGAAGATGCGGGTGCCGAGAAGATCGGGAAACAGCCTGGGCAGCCACGGCCCGCAGGCGAAGACGAAGTGTGGCGCCTCGAGCGTCTCGCCGGCGCTGGTGGTGATTCGTGCCAGCAGCCCCGTGCCCGCATCCGGCGGTGCGATCGCCGCGCGGCGATAGGCTCCGCCGGCGGCGACGAACTCGGCCGCGAGCGTCTCGACCGATCGCCGCGCCATCAGCGCGCCGAATTCGGGTTCGTAGAGGCCGATCTCGACGCCGGTGAAGTCGATCTGCGGGAAACGGCGCGCCATCGCCTTGTTGTCGAGCAACTCGGTGGGGAGCTTCAGCCGGCGATGCACCTCCATCGTCTTCACCGCATACTCCTCCATCCGCGGGAAGAAGAAGAGCACGCCGCTGCGGTGAAACAGCGGCAGTTCCGCGCGCGCCGACAAAGCCCGCCACTCCGCAAGCGAGTCCCAGGCCATCCGCGTATAGACTTCGTCGGCGCCGTAGCTGCCGCGGGTCATCCTCGATTCCCCGCCGGATGAGGCACGCACGTGCCCGGGCGCCCAGGCGTCGACCAGCATCACCCTGCGTCCTGCCGCCTGCAGGGCGTGCGCCGTCCACACCCCGAACACGCCCGCCCCGACCACGATGACGTCCGCAGTCGATCTTTGGCTCAAAGCGGGCGCCCCGAGCGCGCAGCCGAGCGTGGCGACGCCCGCGCCAAGCGTATCCCGGCGGGTAAGTTCGGCCACAATGGCTGCTCCTCGACGACAAGGCCCGGCGCGACCATCCCGGTCGGCATGATCGAAGTCAACGCTGTCATGTTACAATCTTGCAACAGTCAGTGACCAAACTGCCAGATTTGCTGCATCGCAGCTTGTTCCAAGTAATCGTTGCGGATTACCCGTGGCCCACCAGAACAGGGAGAGATGGGTGATGGCGTATAGGATCCCGCTCGGCGTCGTTCGTAGATCGTTTCTGTTTGCAACTACTTCTCTGTCGGCCTTCCTCGTCTTTGCCGGACCAGCGCAGGCGCAAACCGGGGCGGGCGGAACCGTTGCCGAGGAAGAGCAGGAGATCATCGTTACCGCGACCAAGCGCGAGCAGACCCTTCTCGAAGTTCCGTTCTCGATCAATGCCCAGACGGAGGAAGATATCCGCCGTTCGGGCGCGATGACGATCGAGGATCTGTCCCGCAACGTCGCCGGCCTCGCCGTGCAGAATCTGGGGCCCGGTCAAAGCCAGGTTTCGGTCCGCGGCGTTTCCGCCGGACAGGTCGTGCGCGATCAGCCGGGCGTGAAGGAGCAGGTCGGCGTTTATCTGGACGAATCCGTGATCTCGCTGTCGCTGTTCACGCCCGATCTGGATCTGTTCGATCTCAACCGCGTCGAGACCTTGCGCGGCCCGCAGGGCACCCTGTTCGGATCGGGCTCGGTCGGCGGCACCATCCGCTACATCACCAACCAGCCGAGCCTCGACCGCGTCGAAGCGTCGTTCGAAGCCAATGCCAATCTCGTCGACGGCGATTCTCTCGGCGGTCACCTCAAGGGCATGGTCAACGGCCCGATCGGCGAGAACCTGGCGGTGCGCGCGGTCGCCTACTCGACCCGCTACGGCGGCTTCGTCAACGCGCGGCAGGAAGGCGGCGGTGTCGATGAGGACGTCAATACGGGGCAGCGTACCGGCGGCCGCCTCGCCTTGCTGTTCGAACCCTCGGCTGGCATCCGGATCACGCCGCGGGTTGTCTACCAGGTCACCGAGGCGCAAGGGTTCAACCGGCAGGAGGTCTACAATCTCTTCGCCAACCCGTTCACGACCACGCGTCCCGCCGTCACTTTCGACGAGCGCGAGCAATTCCTGCTGCTGCCGGAACGCTTCCGCGATCGCACCTTCCTCGCCGATCTGACCGCAAGCGCCGATCTCGGCCCGGTCGTGCTGACCTCGGTCACCAGCTGGATCGATCGCTCGATCCTGGTCAGCCGCGATGCCAGCGCGCTCAGCGGCAGCGTTTCCGTCGATCTCGGCTTCCCGACCGCGGCCGTATCGCTTCCGTCCAACCTTCGGGACAACACGGAGCTCGAGCAATTCACCCAGGAGATCCGTCTCTCCTCGGGCGGAACCGGTCCGTTCCAATGGGTGCTCGGCGGTTTCTATTCGAGCATCGACCGCCAATATGATCAACGGCTGCCGACTCCCGGCTATGATGCGGCGACCGATGCCACGCTTGGCGCCGGCACCGCGGTTTCGGTCCGCAACGGCTTCCCGGCCGACAGCCCCTACAATAGCTCGCTTCCCTACGACATCACCCAGAAGGCCGTGTTCGGAGAGGCGACCTACGATTTCGGTCGCTTCGAGCTGACGGCGGGCGGTCGCTATTATGATTTCAAGGAGGAGCGCAGCTTCCGGTCGGGCGGACTCTTCGCGAACGGAGACAATCGTACGGACGAGACCAGCTCGAGCGGCTTCACCCCGCGCGTCCTGCTGAACTTCGAAGCGAGCGAGGACATCCGGATCAACCTTCAGGCCTCCAAGGGCTTCCGTCTCGGCGGCGTCAACGATCCGCTGAACCTCCCGCTCTGCTCGCCCGAGGACGAGACGATCTTCGGCGGCTTCCAGGATTATGACGACGAAACCCTGTGGAACTACGAAGCCGGGGTGAAGGGCGATTTCGGGCCGATCAGCTTCAACGTCGCAGGCTTCTACACCGACATCAGCAACCTTCAGGTGACGCTCGACGCCGGCTCCTGCTCGTCGCGAATCGTCTTCAACGTCCCGGAGGCGCACACGATGGGCGTCGAGGTCGAGCTGTCGGCACGGCCGGTCCGCGGCCTCGACGTGTCGCTGATCGCCAGCCTGCTCGAAGCCGAATTTGACTCGACGGTGCTGAGCGGCGCCGGCGACGTGATCGGCGGGATCGAGGAAGGCAATCGACTGCCGAGCGTTCCCAAGTTCCAGATGGCGGCGAGCTCCACCTACAGCTTCCCGCTCGACGAAAGCGGCACCGAAGGTTTCGTGTCGGGATCCTTCCAGCATGTCGGCAGCCGCTACACCCAGCCCAGCGACCAGGTCGACAATCCCCGCACCTTCCGATCGGGTCTTCCGTTCGGCGGGGCGACCGGAGCCGAAGCGACGATCGTCGATCTGAAGCTTCCCGCCTACGAGCTCATCAACATCAGCGCCGGCGTCGAGTGGGATAACGGCACCAGCATCACCGCCTACGTGCACAATCTGCTCGACGAGAATCCGTTGCTGTCGTTCGACCGCGAGCGCGGCGGACGGGCGCGGCTCGGCTTCAACATCGGCCAGCCCCGTACCTACGGGGTCACCCTGCGCAAGACCTTCTGAACCCCGGATCGGTGCCGCTTACTCCGCCTTGAAGCGGAGGGCGGCGCCGCCGGAGGCCGCGAGCTGAAGGGTGATCGGCTGGCGCGCGCCGCGGCCGACCGATGTCCGATCGACCTTAAGCTCGGTCGGAACATCGCCATCGGCCCAGGACGTGAGCGCGAACCGCCCGCCGCCGAGGAAATCGAGCGGCAGGGTCACGGTCCGTGCCTGCTCGTTGGTCATCGCACCGACATACCAGTCCCTGCCCTTGCGCCGCGCAACGACGACATATTCGCCGATCTCCCCTGCGATGGCGCGGGTCTCGTCCCAGGTGACCGGCACGTCGGAGATGAAGTCGAGCCCGGGTTCGCCGCGATAGGCATCGGGCGTATCGGCGACAACCGAGAAGGGGCTTTCATAGACGACGTACATGGCCAGTGCCTGGCCACGTGTGGTCTGGACGAAGGGCGGCGCGTTGCGGATCGTGAATTCTTCGGGCCGAACGTTGCGGAATCCGCCCGGCGTATAGTCCATCGGGCCGAGCAGCTGGCGGGTGAAGGCGAGGGTGACATTGTGCCGCGCCGTTACCCGGCGGCTCCACTTGTTATATTCCGCGCCCATCACCCCTTCCTGAGTGAGGTAATGGGGGTAGGTGCGCGCAAGCCCGGTCGGATGATAGGCGCCGTGCAGATTGACCATCAGCTTGTGCTTGGCAGCGCCGCGCAGCAGGCGGTGATACCAGTCGACCATCGCCTGGTCGTCGCGGTCCATGAAATCGACCTTGATGCCCTTGATGCCGAGCTTCTCGTAGAGGGCGAGCGCCTCGTCCATCTGAGCGTCGAGCGCTTTCCAGTTGAGCCACAGCCACAGCCCGACGCCGCGCTTGCGGCCATAGTCCACCAGCTCGGGGAGGTTGATCTCCGGGATCGACCGCGTGACGTCGACGCCGGGGCGGACGAGACCGCCGCCGCCGGCACCCATGTACCAGCCCTCATCGATCAGCATGTATTCGAGGCCGGATGCGGCAGCAAAATCGATGAAACGCTTCACCGTCTCGTCATTGGTGCCCGCAGTCTGGACTCCGGCGAGGGTCGGACCATTCCACCAGTCCCAGGCCGACTTGCCGGGCTTGATCCACGACGTGTCGAAATCCGGATCCGGATTGAGGCTGGTGATCAAGTTGGACTGGAGCAGCCTTGCCGGCGCATCGGCGAGCATCACCACCCGCCACGGCGAGACCGTCTCGGATCCGATCCGGGTGCGCACCGCAACCAGCGGATCGTCGAGCCGCGGCGACAGCTTCACCTGGGTCCCGACGCCGCCATCGCCGCGCCCCTGCAGGTACATTCCGGCATAGTTTCTGAGGTTCGCCTCGGCCAGCGCGAACGTGGTACCGCCTTCGCCCGTGCTGCAGACGAACGGCGCGTCGTAGAGATTGTGCTCGCGCAGCGACGAGGCCCGCACCGGATCGAATTCGCCCTCATGACTCGATCCGTATCTGCCGAGATTGAGGCCCCAGCATTGGTAGTCGCGCGGGAAATCGAAGCGCGTCATTTCGCCGGCAATGTCGGTGCCGGCGGTCTGCGGCTGCACCGGCAACACGTAGCGGAAGGCGGCGCCGTCGTCATAGGCGCGGAAGACGATGCGGAGCGTGCGCCCGGGCGCGCCGGCATCACCCTCTCGGAAATCGACCGAGAGTTCGTTGAATTGATCCGCGACGTCGCGGGCCTTGCCGGCGGTGAGCGTGTAGCGGCGGTTCACAGTCTGCCGCGTGGAGCCGGTCACGGCGAGGCCGTAGGAAAGGCGGCCGCCTTTGACCAGATCCAGGCCGAGCCCCGACGGCGCGAGCACCGGCTTGCCGTCGAACGAGACTGCGTAGGTCGGCTGCCGCTCGGGGCTGGTGCCGACGACGATCTCCACGCGGCCGCTGGGCGAGGCGAGCCGCAGATCGGCGGCAAGCGCCGGCGTCGCCGCCGAAGCCAGGAAAGCAGCAAGAACGACGCTCTTCTTCATCTGTGACTCCGCCTGCTTCGTACCCGGAAGGGTGCCGCTCGTTATTGCCCCGTCCGCACCGTCTGTGGAACCACGTTCCAGCCGCGCAAGGTCAGGCCAGCCGGCGCGGTGACCGTGGCGGGATAGCGGATCGTGATCGTCTTGCTCTCGCCGGGCAGCAAGGCCACATAATTGTCGCTGTAGAATGCGGGCAGGATCCGCTCGCCCTTGGGATCTACCAGGGTAAGCTTGGCGTTGAGCGCCGGGATGCCGGTGCGGTTGGTCAGCGTTGCAGTGACCACGCGATCGCTGCCGACGACATCGCCCGCCGCCGCAGTCAGCCCGAGTGCGGCCGGAGCGAGGTTGTTGAGTGCGCGGTAGGCGGCAATGTCCTTGCCCCGCCAGTAGAAATTCTCGGACACGAGCTGCCCGCCGCCATCGACGAGGCGCAACGACACCAGAGCGACTCCGTTCTGGACGAGCAGCGGATCGAGCGGGATTGCCGGCAGCCTGGTCGCCCGGTTCGCCTTCGCATCGACCTTGTCGCTACGTGTGAACAGCTCGCGATTGTCGAGGCCGACGACGCGCGTCGTCGCGGTCAGGCCAGGGCGATCCTCCCGGGTGGTGTTGAGCACGACCAAAGCGTTGTCGGGCAGGTTGAGCTGGACGTGGAGCGGCTCGGTCGCCTTCTTGGCCCCGTAGTAAGCGGCATGGGTGTCGTAATCCCAGCTGTAGATCTGCCACGCGTTCGAGGGCCAGGCGGGATGGGTCATCCACAGCAGGCGGCCGCTATTCTTGGTCCACAGATGGCCGAGGAAGCCCTCGTACATCGCCTTGTGGGTCTCGAGGTTCATCATCTGCGCCTTGCGCTCGAAATCCTCGAGGCTGGTCGCCTGTCCGAACATCGTGTCCAGCGTCTGCATGAACGTCTTGGTGTCGCCATTCCCGGCGAAATGCCAGTCGTGGTAAGCAAGCGTGTCGCTCAGCGGCCAGAGATCCGCCTGCGGCACGGTGCTCTTCACCGATTCGAGGGTCGAAAGCGACGGCGTACCGGTCTCGACCGAGAAGCCGGTGGCGAGATCGGTGAAATAGCCGACCGGCGGCCGGTAATTGTAAGGCCCGGAGCCCTGCAGGTTGACGACGTTCGAGCTGCCGGTGAACCAGCGGGTGCCGTCGAGCGCTGCGACGGTGTCGTCCAGCCCCTCGTTCAGCATCGGGTAGGGCACGCCCTCGTTGCGGCCGAACCAGAGAATGATCGACGGGTGGTTGCGATAGCGGGACACCGTGTCGCGGGCATTGGCGAGGAACAGCTGCGGATCCTGCGGCTCGACCTGGAAATTCTGGGTCGATTGCCAGAAATCGTTCATCACCATCATGCCGTATTCGTCGGCGAGATCGTAGAATTGCGGCTCGGTGTTGGTGCCCATCCAGTTGCGGATGATGTTCATGTTCGCCTCCTTCTGGAGACGGAAATAGGGTTCGAGCCGCTCGCGCGGGACGCGCTTCATCGCATCGTCCATGCCCCAATTCCCGCCGCGCGCGGCGATCTTGACGCCGTTGATGCGGATGGCGAGGTGCGGCTCCGGAAGTGTCTCGGCGATGTCGGTGACGCCGCGTGATTTCTCCCCGGCCGGCGTCAGCGATTCGGCAAAACCGCGGGGGCTCTGCTTGATCCCTTCATGGGTGACGTCGATCAATTTCTCGCCGGCAAGCTTGCCGTCGGTGGTCTGCACGTTGACCCGGCGCAGCCGGCCCTTGCTGTCGAACAGCGACAGATCGTAGCTGACCTCTCGGATGCCGAAGCGGACGTCCTTGCTGTCGGAGGCGGTACCGCCGTCGAGCGCCGTCACCCGCAGCACGTGCAAAGCCGGATCGCCATAGCCGTTCGGCCACCACAATTTCGGGTTGCTGACCCGCAGCGCCGGGAATTCGGCGGGCGTGAAGCGGACGCTCGACTCTCCGGCCGGCGCGGTGATCGTCTTCTCCACTACGACGTCGTCGAACGCGGCGCGCACCGTCACCGGCCGCGGCGCGCCGCCTTCGTTGCGGACCGGCACCTCGATATACAGGTCGGCGCTGTCGGTGCGCGGCAGCGGAAGATCGGTGACGACCTGGGGATCGAGGATGCGCACGGCACCATGCGCCTGGAGCTCGACCGGGAGCCAGATGCCGGTGTTGCGATCACGGATGCCGGGGATCCAGTCCCAGCCTTCGGTGGCGACGAAGGTCGGGCCGTCGATCGCCATCTGGCCGCCATTCTCACCGACGCCGCCCTTGATCGATTGTTCGTGCGGGATCCCGGGATGGGGCGGCGGCGACACCCGGACGGCGACCACATTCTCGCCGGCGGCGGGCGTGATGTCGAACTGGCCGCGGATGAAGGCGCCGACGGTGCCGCCGAGCTTGCGTCCGTTCAGCCAGACTTCGGAGGCGTAGTTGATGCCGTTGAACACCAAGGTCAGCCGCTTGCCGGCGGCCTCGGGCGGGATCGCGAAGCTGGTGCGGTACCAATAATCCTGACGCGACAGGCTTTCCGGGATCGCCAAGTTGTTGAGCCCGTAATAGGGATCCGGATAGACTCCGCGGTCGACAAGCGTCGTCAGCACCGTCCCCGGCACCGTCGCCGCATGCCATTTGCGGGCATCGAAGCGCGCGGTCGAAAGCTGGGCGCCGTCCGCCTTGACGTCGGGTGCGGCGGCGAGTCGCCAGCCGTTCACCTGCCAGCGATCGTCGGCGATGCGCTCGATCACCGGCTGCGCATCGATGGGCTTGGCGACCGGCCGGGTGGTTCCACCCTTACCCTGCGGCAGGGTCCAGGGATCCTGCTGCCGCCACAAGCCTGTATTGGCCTGCTTCTGCCACTCCCAGCCGACGCCGACCTTCCACATCTGCACGAGATCGAAATCGGGGCGGGCGCGGATGTCCGCGGCAATTGCGGCGGCGCTCAGCGCGTTGTCGTGAAGCGTCGCGCCGACCAAGCTCCCACCGAAATGCGGCTCGCCCTCGATCGGCGGCGCGACCGCGAAGCGGGCGGCGATCGCCGGCTGCGGCAGCGGCCCCGAGGCGACCCGCCGTCCGCCGACGTACAGGGACACGATGCGTCCGTCCGACGAAGCGGCGACATGGGTCCAGCGGCCGGCGGCGATCACGGCGCCCGAGGACAAGGTCCGCCCGCCGCTGCGGAAGGCGAGCCGACCGTCGTCGATCACCAGGCAGCGGCAGTCGTCGCCGGCGCCGGCGGCGAGCAGGACGATGCGGCCCTTGCGCTCCGCATCCGGCCGAACCCAGCTCGACAGGCCGAATGGACGCTCCGTGCCAAGCATCGCGTCGGCGCCCTTGAGCTCGCGCTCGACCCCGATGCCACCCTGGAGAATGCTGACGTTGAAGGGGCCGCCATTGTCCGGAATGGCGGCGGGCGCTGCGCTCGCCAGGGCCAGTGCTGCGATCGATGTCCCGATTTGAAGCGTGCGCATTGTCTCTCCCCTTGCCGGCTTCCCGCTTTTTGCAGGCTACGCCATCCTAACCCCTTCCCCATAAGGCGGGGATATGATTAAATACAACAAATTTAGAAAATAGGGGAGGGGCATGACGCAGGCAAACCTGCCATATAATCGAGCCGCGATCGTGGCTGCCGCGCTGGCCGGCTTGCTGTTCGGCTTCGACACCGCTGTCATCGCCGGCACCACGAGCGCGCTGCGCGACGCATTCGCACTGTCTCCCTCCGGCCTCGGTGCGGTGGTCTCCGCCGCTTTGTGGGGCACCTTGATCGGCGCGCTTGGCGCAGGGATTCCCGGTGATCGCTTCGGCAGCCGTGCCGTACTCGGCTGGATCGCATTGCTCTACATCCTCTCCGCAGTCGGCTCGGCACTGAGCTGGAACCTCGAATCCCTGTTCTTCTTCCGCTTCCTCGGCGGCCTCGCGATCGGCGGCTCCTCGGTGCTGGCGCCCGTCTACATTTCAGAGATCAGCCCGGCGGAGCGCCGCGGCCGGCTGGTCGGCCTCTTCCAGCTCAACATCGTCATCGGCATCCTCGCCGCCTACCTCAGCAATTTCCTCGTCGCCCAGGTGCTTGCCGATCCTGAGGCATGGCGCGCCAAGTTCGCGGTCGCGGCGGTGCCGTCGGTGATCCTGCTGCTTGCCTTGCTCCGTATCCCCCAGAGCCCGCGCTGGCTGCTGGAGCGGGGCCGGCGCGACGAGGCGCTGGCGGCGATCGCCCGACTCCGCATGGGTGAGCCTGAGAGCGTCGCCGCCGAGTTCGAGCAATCGCGTCCCGAGACCGGGTCGCGGTTGACATGGAGCGCCTATCGAAAGCCGATCCTGCTCGCGCTCACCATCGCCGCGTTCAACCAGCTCTCCGGGATCAACGCGATCCTCTATTATCTGAACGATATCTTTCGGGCGGCAGGGTTCAGCGCGCTGTCCGCGGATGTGCAGGCGGTGGCAATCGGGCTCGCCAATCTCGCCGCGACGATGCTCGGCCTCAGCCTGATCGACCGGGTCGGGCGCAAGCCGTTGCTGATGACCGGCGCGGCCGGCACCTGCGCGGCGCTCGCCGGGGTCGCCGCAATCTATGCGATCGGCCGCGGCGAGTTTCTGCTGCTGCCGATGCTGATCCTGTTCATCCTCTTCTTCGCTCTGTCGCAAGGCGCCGTGATCTGGGTCTACCTGTCGGAGATCTTCCCGACGCCGGTGCGCGCGCGCGGCCAGGCCCTGGGCAGCGCCACCCATTGGGTGATGAACGCGATCATCTCCTTTGCTTTTCCCGTGATCGCAGCGCACACTCTCGCCTTGCCCTTCTGGGTCTTCGCGGCCGCGATGGCGTTGCAATTCGTCGTCGTCTGGCGCTTCTTTCCGGAGACCCGCTCGGTGGCGCTGGAACGGATGGACAGCGTCATGGGCCGGTCCGATGCCACGTCGCCCTGAGTATGGCGCAGGGCAGGCGTCCGGCCTCTGTTCCCGTGTGCAACCCGCCCGTGACCCACTCACCATCATCGCCGAGACGAGGATAGGAGACGCGTGAAGACGTCGAAACAAAAGGTAAGGCTCTCCGGCACCAATTTGGAGCGGGCGGCCGATCACAACCAGCGGGTCACCCTGCACGCCATCCGGGTGAACGGGGAGCTGACTCGCGTCGATCTCGCCAACATCACCGGGCTCACCCCGCCGGCGATCGCCAACATCACCCGGCGTTTGCTGGGCGAAGGGCTGATCGAGGAATCAGGGCAGCTTCGCGGCGGCCGCGGGCAGCCGGCGACCAAGTTCGTGGTGGCGCGCGATGCCTGCTACTCGATCGGGGTGAACATCGATCGTGATCACATCACCATCGTGATCGTGAATTTCGCCGGAGAGACGGTGGCAAGGCTGTCGCGCGAAGTGCCGTTCGCCCTGCCCGGAGAAGTGCGAGACATGTACCGCGGCTCGATCGAGCGGATGATCGCCGATGCCGGTATCGACGCGAGCCGCCTCGTGGGCATCGGCGTCGCCATACCAGACGATCTGGGGCGCATCGACCTGCCGGGCCGATCGCCGGACTATTCGCAATGGGACGACGCCAATCTCCCGGCGCTGTTCGCGGAGCCGCTCAATCTGCCCGTCTTCACGGAGAATGACGCAGCCGCCGCCGCGATGGGCGAAATGCAATTGGGCTTGGGCCAGTTCCACTCGAGCTTCTTCTACATCCTCGTTTCGTCGGCGCTCGGCGGCGGTCTTGTGATCGATGGAAATTACTTCCGCGGCGCCGACGGACGCAGCGGCGAACTTGGCTTCCTGCTTGCCGACGACGGCAAGGGCGGGCTCGAGCAGATCCAGCAGAGCGTCTCGCTTTCCGGCCTCGCGGTGCCGCTCGAGGCGGCGGGCTTCCGCCTCGCCGAGATGATGGGCGAGAGCGCGTCGGCCGAGGTCGATGCGGTGGTCGAACGGTGGATGGATCTTGCCGCCGAGCGGCTGACGGGCGCGCTCGCGGCGGTCAATTGCCTGATCAACCCGGCGGCGATCCTGATCGGCGGGCGGCTCCCCAGGCGCTATGTCGAAGCGCTCGCGGCGCGTTGCCAGGCTCGGCTCCAGCGCTGCGCCACCAATGCGCCGACGCTTGCGCCGATCCTCCGCGCGGCACTTTCCGAAGACGCGCCGGCGGTCGGCGGCGCAATCCTTCCGTTCAGCCACTTCCTGCTGCCGCGCAGCGGCACATTGTGGAAGGAGCCCGATACTGCCGGAAAGGGGCGCCGCGCTGCGTAGCGCTCAGTCGACGATCGAGCGGTGCGGCACGCCCAGCTTTACCGTGCCCGCGATCGCCTGACGCATGCGCGCGAACGTATCGCGCAGCTCCTCGGTGCTGAACTGATCGGCGAGGAGGTTGTAGCGGCCGGGGAGGTCGCCAAATCCTGCATAGAGGCTGAGCCAGCTCGGATCCTGGAACGTTTCCCATTCGTAGCGGACGAAGGCGCCCTGGGCGCGCCAGGCGTCGAGCTTCGCCTGCAGACTCTCCGGCAGATCCAGGGCACGCATGCGGTCCCAGAATGGCTCGCCATACCTGCGATTGCCGACATAATGGAGCAGCAGGAAATCGCGGATGCGCTCGAATTCGAGCGTCGACTGGCGATTGTAGGTCGCAGCGAGGCGCGGATCACAGCCACGCTCGGGGAAGAGCTGCACCAGCCGTTCGAGCCCGGACTGGATGAGCGTGATGCTGGTCGATTCCAGCGGCTCCAGGAATCCGCCGGACAGACCGATGGCGACGACGTTGCGGCGCCATGTCTCGGCGCGATGGCCGGCGGTGAATCGGAGCCGGTTCGCCTCGGTGACGGGAGATCCTTCGAGCCGGTCGCGGAGTGCCGCTTCGGCATCGTCGTCGCCGAGGTGATCGGAGCTGTAGACATAGCCGTTGCCGATCCGGTGGCGGAGCGGGATGTGCCATTGCCACCCCGCTTCCCGAGCCGTCGCCGTGGTCACCGGCTTGTGCGGCTGCGCCTCGGCACAGCCGATCGCCACCGCCCGGTCGCAGGGAAGCCAGTGGCGCCAGTCGACGAACGGCACGTCCTGGGCGCCGGCGATCAGCAGGCCGCGAAAGCCCGAGCAATCGATCCACAGGTCGCCCTCGACGCGCGCACCGCCGGCGAGCACCACGGCGGTGACGTCGCCGCGTTCCGGATGCTGCTCCACACGTTCGATCAGGCCGTCGATGTGGCGGACCTTGTTGGCGAGTGACAGCCGCCGCAGCATCGCAGCGAATCTCGAGGCGTCGAAATGGAGCGCGAAGTTGAAGATGCCGAGATCGCTGGTCGGACGGTCCGGCGGCGAGAGGAACAGGCCCTGCTCCGCCAGTTGCGTGCACAGGCAATAGTCGGCGAGCGGCAGCGCGTCGCCTGCGGCGCGCAGCTTCAGCCAATAATGATGAAAGGCGACGCCGCGAGCCGGCACGCCGTAGAGGCCGAACGGGTGGAAGAAATCATGGCCCACTTCTGCCCAGTCGGCGAAGCGGATTCCGAGTTTGACGGTACCTTCGGTCTCGCGAAGAACGTCCATCTCGCCGAGCGCCACCGCGGACAGGAAGTCGCGGATCGCGGGAACGGTCGCCTCGCCGACCCCGATCGTGCCGATCTGGGCGCTGTCGACCACCGTGATCGTGATCGGCAGGTGACGAAGCTTGTTCGCCAGAAAGGCGGCGGACATCCACCCGGCGGTGCCGCCGCCGACGATAACGATCGAGCGGATCGGGCCGTCCGGTCCGTCGCCTTCGTTCTGTGCCCGATTGCTCATCCGCACCCTCTCCCGTTGGCGCTCCTCCCAGAAAAAGCCCCTCCGCGCCAGTGGCGGGGAGGGGCAAGGAGGATGTCGTTCGAGCCTGTCGCTGTTAGAAGCGGGCGCGGACGCCCGCGGTGAAGCGCCGCTCGTAGATATTGTCCCAAAGGGCCTGATCCGGGAAGGTCAGGTAGTAACGCTCATATTCCCCGGTCAGGTTGGACGCCTGGCCGTAGAGGGTGACATGATCGTTGACGTCGAACGCGATCGAGGCGTCGAGGTAGCTGGTCGGCCGCTGGTAGACGGCGAGGCCGCTGATCCCGCCGTAATCGGACGCATTCAGCCGCTTCGAGCGATAATTGTACGCGATGCGCGCCTGCAGCGGGCCCTGTTCGTACCACAAGGCCGCGTTCACCTGATGCTTCGAATTGTCCTGGAACGGCTGCTTGTTGCCGGCCAGATCGACGCGCCCGGTGTCACCGAGCGAGAGGGTGTAGTTGGCATCAATGCCGAAGCCGCCCAGAAACCCGCCAACGCCATAGTCGGTAAGCGACTGACGCGCCGAAACTTCGATGCCCTTCAGCGATCCGCCGGCCCCCTGGACGACCGTGTTGATCGGCACGGGGCGCCGGATCACCCCGTCATTGTCCGGGATGTCGTTGCGAACGATCGTCGCGTTCTCGATGAAGCTGTCGACGCTCAGATGGAAGGCGCCGACTGCGATCAGGCTCGAGCGGCCAGTATACAGTTCCAGGCTCGCTTCGACGTTGTCGGAACGCCACGGTTCGAGCGCCGGGTTGCCACGCGAGTTGCCGCCCTGCGCCGCGAAGATCGGCGGATTGGTGGTCGTGTCGATCGCATAGTTGATGTTGAGACCGCCACCCCATTGCAGGAAGTCGAGCAGGGTCATCGTTTTCGCATAGGCGACGCGGAAGCGGAGCTTGCTGCTGAGATCCAGCGACGCGTTGAAGGCCGGCAGGAAGTCGGTGAAGCTGCGCTTGGTGACCACGTCACCGGCATCGACCCCGGAGACGCCATAAGGCTGGGGGGCGCCGACGATGTTCTGGCGGACATCGAACTTGGTGTTGACGACGCGCACGCCGCCATTTGCACGGAACGGCAGGCCGAACACCTCGCCCTCGCCATCGACCTGGACGTAGCCGGAGGTCTGGCGCAGCTCCATGCTGAACGAATCCGCCGGGTTCACAAGGTTGATGCTGCCCGGATAGAATTCGTTCTGAAACGCTTCCGAATTGTCCATCTGCTTGGGATCGAGCACCCACAAGGTCGGGGCACCCTTTGCCGGCAGCGCATATTGCTTGAGGCGGCCGTTGAAGATCGCATCATTGGCAAGACGCGTGTAGCCGGCGGTGTAGGCATTGCCGGCGGCATCGCGCACGCTGCAGTTCGGATCGGTGAGGTTGACGTCGAACGCCTTCCACTTGACCAGGCAGCCTGCGGCGGGATTGCCGGGATTGTCGGTGTTGCCGGCATAGAAAGGCGACACGCGGTCAAAGGTGAACTGCTCGACGCTGCGCTCGCCGTAGCGGCCGCCGAACTTCACCGAAAAGCCTGTGCCCAGCTCCCATTCTGCGTCGCCGCGGACCGCCCACAGATCGCCATTGCGATAGACGTTGTTTTCGGACGAGATCGTCTTCAGGCCATAGCGAGAGATGTCCTGGGTCTGGGTAAGGAAGGCCTGCGGAAAGCCGAAATTTACCGTGCCGCTCGAATAATCGACCGTCGCTGGCTGGCTGTACACCGGATAGCCGCCCGGGTTGAAGCGAACATCCCCGCTCGGGTAGTTGCCGACTCCCGAATAGGCCCATTGGGCGCCGTTCGTCAGGTTGAACTGCAGATAGGACTGATCGCTCTTGCGGCTGGCCTTCCCGTAGAGACCGCGCACCGTCGCCTTCAACGGGCCGCCATTGTCGAACTTCAGCTGCGCGTTGTAGTTCTGCGACTCCGACTTGACGCGGAAGGTTTCCGCGTAGCTGTCGAAATTCGGCATGTCGTAATCATAGGTCTGGACGGTGTTGAGGTTGAACCCGTTGACCACTGCGCCGGTGTCGCGCGACGCCGTCGGCAGGAACGGAGCAGTTTGCCAGTCGACATCCTGGAACTGGAACCCGGCGGTGCGGTCATATTGAGTCTGCTTCGTGTAGAAGCCGTCCGCAGTGAAGGTCAGCGCATCGTTGATCTGGAACTGCAGCGAGCCGTTCAGGCCAAGGCGCTCACGGCTGGTGATCCGGTTCCAGGCCGTGTGCGACTGCGGGGTAACGAAGGCGTCGTTCGCATCGCCGTCGCCGTTGACGTCATAGCCGATAATGGCTCCGTTCCGGAGCACCGGGGTGCCCCGGCTGACGCCGCCATTGCCGACGGCGAAATCACCCGGATTGGTCGCGCTGCCGCCTTCGTTGCGAAGCGCGACGCCATAATCCTGAATCCCACGAAAGCTGTTGGACAGATCGACCTTGCTGTACGCGCCGGAGATCAGGATTCCGAAACGGCCGCCATTATACGCGACCAGCGCGTTGGCAGACGGATTCCACTTCTCGGTCTTGTCGCCGTAAAGCGCCTCGATGCTGCCGGCGGCCGTAAGCCCCTGCTTCAGATCGAACGGACGGCGGGTCAGCAGGTCGACGGTGCCCGACAGACCGGCCTGCTGCAGCGAAGCGGTCGGCGACTTGAACACGGTTGCGCCCGCGAACAGTTGCGACGGAACGTCGTTGAAGTTCGGCTGGACCGTCGTGACGGAGTTGGCGCCGAGGAATTCCTCGCCGTTGAGCAAGGTCGTCACCTGCGGCAGGCCGCGGATGTTGATTGCGCCGCCTTCGCCCGCCTCGCGGCGCACCTGCACGCCGGGAATGCGCTGCAGCGAGTCCGAGATGGTGACGTCCGGGAGCTTGCCGATGTCCTCGGCGCTGATCGCGTCGACGACGCTGTCGGCGTTGCGCTTGACGTTGATCGCGCGCGCCTGCGACGCGCGGATGCCGGTGACGACGATCTCTTCGCCGGACACCGCTGGATCCTCGCTGGTCGTGTCACCCTGGTCGCCGCCGACCGGATCGGCCGTCGTTTGCGCCTCTTGCGCAGCCGCATAGCCCGGTGCCATCAGCGCCGCGGCCGACGCAGCCACCAGGAGCCCGGAACGCAAATTCCCCTTAACCCTCATCAACCTTCTCCCATCATGCGGTTCCACGCCGCTTGGCCTCGGCAAAGCGCCGGTAATTAAAGCAATTCCATTTATTAATTATGCGTTGGCTAAGTCAAGCTCCAACGCCGAGCTGTGCAGTATACTATTCCCGGGGTTGACGGCCGACGTTGGCCACGTTTCGAGTTCGCCGATCTGCGGCGACCTTCACATCAGATAGGACGCCGGGCCGGCAAAAGGCTGCTGTCGCCAACACGGAATCCGTCACACGCCGTTGCGCGGTGGCCGGTGATCAGAACCCGCTCGGCATCGTCGCAAAAGTCAATGTTCGCCGTTGCACTTGCGCATACCCGAGATTGAGCCGGCCTCGTCGAGCTTGCAGATCTTTTCTTCCTTGGCCGGCTTCGACCCGGAGGTCTGCGGAGCCGGGGCATCCTGCCCCGCGGCAAGAGCCGGTGCGGAAAGGATGAGCAACGCGGACAAGGCAACAAGACGCATGATCGAAAGTCCCCACGTGGAAGCGGGGGCTTATAGCCAAGCCGTAAGCTCTTGCAAGCGCGCCCTATTCGATCGCTCCTGGCAGCTCTGGCTGCTTAGCCGAGAACGCCTTCGAGCTCCTCGCGCACGGCCCTGCGGCGCGATTCGAGATCCAGGCGAAGACCGCCTTCGTCCCACGAGATGTGGGTATCGCCGACCGGCATCGTCTCGTCGCCGGTGACATGGACGTGCATCCGGCGGCGGTCGCCGGCCTGTCGAACGCCGATCAGGCGCTCCATTTCCTCGACCAGCCCGGGATGGACCCTGACCTGGAGCCGCGGATTGCGCCCGAGCTGTTCGAGCACCCGGCCGAGCGCCGCATCGATCATCTCGGCAGGCGCCGCCGCGATCGCACGGCCCGCGAGGTGGTCGGCCGCGGCAAGAGCCAGGTCGGCGGCCTCTGCGGTCGCCTTGGCGACGGCCTGATCGACCTCTTCGGCGATCTGCTCGATACCGGCCTGCAAGGCGTCGATCGCCGCCAGGATCGCCGCCTCACGCTCCGCCCGCGCCTCGGCGAGACCCGCCTCGAACCCGGCGCTGCGCGCCTCGGCGAGCGCCATGTCCTTCTCCAGCTCGACGCGGTCGAGCTGGGCGCGGAGGGTCTCGACCTCGCCCTGCAGGATCAGCGGATCGGGCTTTGCCGCGTCCGCTGCCGAATGCTGGGAGAAGACCCGCTCGAACGCGAACGGCTTGATCTTCGAAGCGCTTGCCATGCCGGTTTCGTCCTTCGGATCAGTAGATCAGGCCGTCGTCGCTCTTCGGATCGACGAGCATGATCTCGCCGCGGTCCGCGAGCGACTTGGCAAGCCGAACCATTGCGGTCTGCGCGTCTTCGCAATCGCGCGCACGAACCGGGCCCATCGATCCCATCTCTTCCTTCATCAGCTTGGCGGCGCGTTCCGTCATCGTCGAAAAGAAGAGCTGCTTCATCGGATCCGGGGCACCCTTGAGCGCCAGCGCCATCTCGCGCTTGTCGGCATTGCGGACGATCGCCGAAATTGCCGCAGGCAGCAGATTGGCGAGATCGTCGAAGGTGAACATCAGGGCGCGGATCCGCTCGGCGGCCTCCGGCGCGCGATCGTCGAGCGCGGCCAGCATGGCTTCCTCGCTCGAGCGATCGAGGGCGTTGAAGATTTCGGCCATGGTCTCGTGCGGATCGCGGCGCTGCGAGCGCGACAGATTGGACATGAATTCGGTGCGCAGCGTCTGCTCGACCTCCTGAATCACTTCCTTCTGGACGGTGTCCATGCGGAGCATGCGCATGATGACGTCGGTCGAGAAATCCTGCGGCAGCTCGGACAGCACGCGCGCGGCGTGGTCAGACGACAGCTTGCTGAGGATGACCGCGACGGTCTGCGGATATTCGTTCTTGAGATAGGCGGCGAGGACCGACTCGTTCACGTTGGACAGCTTGTCCCACATCGTGCGGCCGGATGGACCACGGATGTCCTCCATGATGTCCTTCACCTTCTCGCCAGGAAGGACGCCGCGGAGCAGGCGCTCGGTGGTCTCGTACGATCCGTGGAGCGACGCCATCGACGAGACTTCGCCCGAGAACGAGATCAGGAGATGCTCGACGACGTTGGCCGGCACCCGCCCAAGCTGCGCGATCGCCGAAGACAGTTCCTTGATCTCGTCGGTGGAGAGCTGTTCCCAGATCGATGCGCCATGTTCCTGACCAAGGGCGAGCATCAGCATCGCCGCGCGCTGCAGGCCCGAATATCTCTTAAGCTCGGGAGGCTCTGCGATCGGGGTCATCACGCTCAAGGGGGTCTCTCCAAAAAACAGCATGTCGAACGCGTCGGGCGAGTGGCGCACGTCTATTATAGGATCAGAGAAGAGCGTGGCGGGGGTTTGGTAAACAAATGACTGTGAATTTTTCGAGCGGGCTGGTCGGCCTTTCGATGCTGACCGGAGACACCAGCCTGATCGGCCTTGCGTCCGAGCTCAGGATCGAATCGAACGCCGTTCGGAAGGCCCGGGCGCAGTTCACCCTGCCGGCAGTCGTCGCCCCGTGGCAGGAGGCGGCGAGCAGCATTCCCGTCAGCACGCAGGTGTCGAACATCAAGCGCATGCCGACGATCATCGACAAGCCGTCCACCTCCTCGTCCGGCAGCAGCTCGACCCTTGCCAAGGATGCGACCACCAACAAGGACGTGCAGACATCGTTCATCGCCTACAAGGCGCTCGAGCGGCTTCGCATGCTTGCCGAGGCCGGTGCCGCCAAGACCACCTCGTCGGCCGAGCGCACCCTTCTTCAGACCGCCTTCGCCAAGGGGATCAACGACCTGCAGGGCTTCCTCGCGGAAGCGCCGTCGGACAAGGTCAAGCTGAGCTTCGGCTCGTCGGCGCGCCGCGCGGAAAGCGTCGCCTTCGGCACTGCGTTCACCGAAAAGACGGTCGGCACCGGCCTGCTGGGAACGCGCACCGATCCGCTCGTCGGCATCGCCGGCGACGAGGTGCTCGAGATCAAGCTGTCGAAATACGGCGTGACCGAGACCGTCACGGCGGATCTTTCCACCACCACCCAGCCGCCGACCCTCGACAGCGTTACCGCCGCGCTCAACGCTGCCATTGCGAGCATTCCGATGCGCGACATCGACGGCAACGTCGTCAACGGTGCCGACGGCAATCCCACGCCGAAATACGCGTCCAAATTCCTCGTCGAGAAGAATGGCGACAAATGGGGCCTGGTGCTCAGCACCTCCGGAGTCGAGCAGATCTCGCTCGACCAGGTCAATGCCAAGGACGCCTTGATGGTCGTCACCGGCCAGACCGCGCTCGATGCTCCGGCGACCACCCAGATCATGCGCTTTGACGATCCGGCCGGCACCGCGACCCGCAAGACGCTCGGCACATTGTCGGCGGTCGACGGCGAGGCGACCGACCGTGCGAAGCTCGCCGCAGACGACGAGAGCAAGGTGAAAGACGTCGTCGCGAGCACCACGGCGCGGGCGATCACCACCGATGCCAAGGGCAATTCCTATGTCGTCGGCACCGCCGCCGGCGACATCGGCAGCAACCAGCTTGCCGGCTCGGAAGACCTGTTCCTCACCAAGCTCGACAGCGAGGGCAAGGTCGTCTGGCAGCGCACCCTCGGCGCGGCATCGTCGGCGCAGGGCGCGGCGGTCACCGTCGGCGCAAACGGCGATATCGTCGTCGCGGGCACCGTCACCGGTCCGTTCAACGGCTCCACCAATCAGGACAGCGACATCGTCGTCGTCAAATTCGATGCCAATGGCGACGAGACCTTCGCCACGGCGATCCGCGCCGTCGGCAACGAGGAAGCGACGGCGGTTGCGGTCGGCGCAGACGGCACGGTGTTCGTCGGCGGCAAGGCCCAAGGCGGCGGCGGCGATGCGTTCCTCGCCCGGATCGACGCGACAGGTTCGCTCAAGGAACGCCGCACCATCGACAGCGGCGGATCCGACACGGTCTCCGCGCTTGCCGTCGGAGCCGATGGCGAGTTGCTCGCACTCACCCGTGAAAGCGGTACGGCGCGGCTGCGCCGGCTCGACGCCCAGGCGCTTGCCACCGATCTCGGGGCGCTTGATCTCGGCGTCGCCGATGCGCGCGTGCTCGCCGTGTCCGCGACCGGGGAAATCGCGGTCGGCGGCGCAACCAGTGCAGCCCTGAACGGCACCCAGGTCAACGGGCTCGGCGGCGGCCGAGACGGCTTCGTCGCCCGGATCGATGCCGATCTGACGGAGGCCAGCGTCTCCTATCTCGGCACCGATGCAAGCGACGAAGTCGACAGCATCGCCTTCATGGGCGACGATCTCTATGCCGGCGGACGCACCACCGGTGCGCTTTCCGGAACCGCCCGGCAGGGTGCCGTCGACGGCTTCGTGGCGCGGATCGATGCGGGCTCCGGCGCCATCGAGAATATCAACCAGTTCGGCCAGACCGCGCTTCGCACCGAGCCGGTTCGGATCGCCGCAGCGACCGGCGGCGCCGGCATCACCAGCGCCCTTGGCTTTCATCGCGGGGAGCTCAACCCGACCAGCTCGGCGCGGCTGGTCGCCAATACCAGCCTGCGCGCCGGCGACGAATTTTCGCTCAAGGTCGATGGCGGCACTGAACGCAAGATCACGATCCTGGCCGACGACACGCTGACGACGCTGGCCAATCGTATCCGCAAGCTCACCGGCACCAACGTCACCGTCACGACGCCCCGCAACGGCACCGGCAGCGCCTTGCGCATCGAGCCCAAGGCCGGGCACTCGATCTCGCTGCTGGCGGGGGGCACCGGCAAGGACGCGCTCGAGAAACTCGGGATCGAGCCGGGCCGCTTCGATGTGCCTGCGATCGATCCGAAGGCGCAGAAGGTCAAGCCGGGCGGCGCCTTCGGTCTGATGCTCGATGATTCGCTCAGCATCGCCACCGCCAACGACGCGAAGTTCGCGCTTTCGGCGATTAAATCGGCCTCGTCGATGACCCAGACGGCGTTCCGCTCGCTATATTGGGATCAGATGAAGGCGAATCTGGTCGACGGCACCAAGGCAGTCGGCGCTGCGTCCGCTTACCAGAAGGCGCAGCTCGCAAACTACCAGAGTGCGCTCAACCGCCTGACCAGCGCCAACACCTACACCGGCTTCTAAGGAACGACGCATGAGCGGCATGGGTGGAACCCCGAACCTCTTCCAGGGCATCGAGCGTGCGATGCAGCACCTCTCCGGCCGGCAGAAGGTGATCTCGCAGAATATCGCCAATTCGGAGACCGCGGGCTTCAAGGCGCGCGAGGTCGAAGCTCCGGATTTCAGCGATCTGCTCGCCGTCCAGCAGGGCGGCCCGCGCGTCGCCCGGCCGCGGATCAGCATTACCAGCGGCATGGCCGCGCTCGGCGCCAGTCAGCCGCGCGGCGGCAGCGGTGTCGTGCTCGATCCCGACACGATGGAAACCAAGCCGGACGGCAACAACGTCACCTTGGAAGAGCAATTGCTCAAGATGGGCGAGATGCAGGCGGATTTCACCGCGCTCACCAATCTCTACCGCAAGCAGCTCGGCCTGCTGAAGGTCGCGACCGGGTCGCGTTGATGCGGCCGCACGCCTGATCCGGCCGCTGCGCACTCTTTCCAAGACCTCCGTCCGGGCGCATGTTGCTCGACAGGAGGGGTTATGAGGGAAGCAGAGGCCGGAATCGGCGCGCCAGCGCCCGCAGGCGACTCCGCCTTCGATGGGCCCGTCCCGATCCTGTACGACCGCTGCCTGGTGCCCCTGCTGTTTGCGCCTTATGCGGCGGACCTTGCCAGGCGCGCGGCCGCGTTCGACCCTCGCGAGATCCTCGAAGTCGCTGCCGGCACCGGGATCGTGACCGCGGCGCTCGCCGAAGGGCTTCCGGGCGCCGATATCGTCGCAACCGATCTCAGCGCCGCCATGCTCGAGTGCGCCGCGGCGCGGGCAGGGAGATCCAATGTCCGCTTCAAAACGGCCGACGCCCAGGCGCTGCCGTTCGCGGACGGGCGCTTCGATCTCGTCGTTTGCCAGTTCGGATTGATGTTCTTCCCGGATCGCAGGCGCGCGTTGAGGGAAGCGTTACGCGTGCTGAGGCCGGGTGGTCGCTGCCTGCTCAACACCTGGAACAGGATCGAAGACAATCCCGTGACCGACCGAGTCGCGGCTGCCGTGGCGAACCTGTTCGCCGGGGATCCGCCGGACTTTTTCGACCGCCTGCCGTTTGGCTATCACGACATTGCGGTTATCGAGGCGGACGTGCGGGCCTCCGGCTTCGGGACGGTCTCGATCGAGACGATCACGTGCGAAACATTGGTCATCGCGGAAGAGGCAGCATTGGGCCTTTGCCAGGGAACGCCGCTGCGGGCCGAGCTGGCGCGGCGCGGCGCCGATGCCGTTGCCGCAGCGACGCACGCTGCACGCGAGGCGCTGGCGCCGTTCGACGGACGATCGGTGCCGATGTCCGCCCATGTCGTGACGGCGCGTTAGATCCAGGTCGGGCTCGGCCCGATCAGGTGATCGATGGCCCGGTGCTCACCGGATCGGTGATCAATAATGGGAATTATGCGAGATCGGGGTCGGCAGGTCGATCCGCGACAGATCGCCGCGGGCGCCATAGACGCTGTGCCGGGTGCCGGTGATGCGCTTGGCCTCGGCGGTGACCGCGGCCATCATCTCGGTGGTGAGATCGATCTGCCGTGCCAGCGCTTCGGCATTGGGGCCGGAGGCGTCCTTCAGCTCGCCGAGCGCAACGGTGAGATCCGCCTTGGCATCCGGCTCGAGCGCGTCGAGCCAATTGGAGTCGATCCGGTCGAGCTCGGCGGTGCGGCTTTCCAGCGCACCGACCAGGCGCGCCTTGGCGCCGGCGATCTCGTGAATGCCGCCGAAGCGTCCGCCGGTGCGGAGCATCTCGGTCTCCTCGCGCATCAACGCCGCCAGCGACTGGACGAGATCGACGAGCTCACTGACCATTTCCGGATCCTCCCTGCATCTTTATCATCTGTTCGAGCACGGCCGGGGCAAGGCCGACGCCGCCGCCCTTGGCCATTTCCTTGCCCAGCGTCTCGGCGAGCACGCCGCGGAACATTTCCTCGCCATGGCCGCCGGAGAATTCGTCTCCCATCTCGACGCTTTCCATCATAAGCTTCGCCATCTGGCCGAGGAACACGGCTTCGAACTCGCGTGCGGTCGCCTGGGCGGAATTCTGCTGCTTCTGGGGCATCGCGCTACGCGCGGTCGGCGCGGCGAGGCTGGCTTGGATGTCGGTCATGCCAAATCCTTACTGAACCACGATTTCGGCCTGGAGCGCGCCCGCCGATTTCAGGGCCTGGAGAATGGTGATGAGATCGCGGGGCGAGACACCGAGCGCGTTCAGGCCGGAAACCAGCGAACGCAGCGAGGAACCGCCGCCGACCATCGCCAGCGAAGCGCCGCCGCCATCGTCGACGTTCACCGAGGTGCGCGGCAGCACCACCGTCTCGCCTTCGGAGAAGGGCTCCGGCTGCGACGCAATCGGATTTTCCGAGACGCTGATGGTCAGCCCGCCCTGGGCGATCGCCACCGGGCTGATGCGAACGTCGGCGCTCATCACCACCGTGCCGGAGGCTTCGTTGATGACGACGCGTGCTGCCTGATCGGCGTTGATCTCGAGATTTTCGATGCGGCCGACCAGATCGACAACCGAGCCGCCCTGCGGCGTCAGCTGCACGGTGGCGGGATCGAGCACTTCGGCGCTGCCGGGAGCCTCGCCGTTGATCGCCTCGGCGATCCGCCGGGCGGTCGTGAAATCCGGGTTTTTGAGCGCGAGCTTCAGGGTCTGCGCGGATTTGAGGGCGAACGGCACCTCGCGTTCGACGATCGCGCCGCCGGCGATCCGTGCCGAGGTCGAGACGCCGCGGGTGACGCTGGCGCCGGCGCCCTGGGCCTTGAACCCGGACACGGCGAGAGGGCCTTGCGCAACCGCATAGATCTCGCCGTCCATCGCCTTGAGCGGCGTGACGATCAGCGTTCCGCCCTGCAGGCTGGACGCGTCGCCCATTGCGGAGACCTGGACGTCGACCTGGCTGCCGCTCCGGGCGAACGGGGGCAGGGTCGCCGTCACCATGACAGCGGCAACGTTCTGGGTGCGCATCTGCGTTCCCTCGACGCTGATGCCCATCCGCCCGAGCATTCCCTTCAGGGATTCCTCGGTGAACGGCGCGTTGCGGGTGCGATCTCCGGTGCCCGCAAGGCCGAAGACGAGACCGTAGCCGACGAGCTGGTTCGAGCGAACGTTCTCGACGTCCACGATGTCCTTGACGCGCGGACCGGCAAAGGCCGGTGCGGCAGCCGCGGAAGCGGCGATCAGACAGGCTGCGAATAGGATTTTGCGCATTAATCTCTTCGTCAATGGCGATGAGCCGCTCAGTTCTTTATAGGATGGTTAAGAGGGCGCGGCCCGATCGAAAGGAAAATGATTGTGCGCATCAACGGCGTGACACCGATCAGCCCCAAGGATCTGAAGCCGGTGCGCGGCGTCAGCGGGCGGTTCACCGTGCCCACCGACGACGGTGCGCCGAGCGCGACCGGTGCGCTCCAGGCACTCACCTCGGTCGACATGCTGCTGGCGATCGCATCGGTCGACGACGAGGCGGAGCGACGCCGGCAGATGGCCTCGCACGCCGCCGCCGGGCTCGACGCCCTGGAAGCCCTGGATCAGGCGGAGGATGATGAGATCCGCCGGGAGAAAGCCGAGCAATTGTCCGAATGGGCGCAAGGTGTCCCCGAGGACGGTCATCCGGAGATCACCCGCATCCTTCGGCAGATCGAGCTTCGTGCGCTGATCGAAATCGCCAAGATCGAGCGCGACGGCGACTGATCAGAGGCGGCGCGGGCGCCATGGCGCAGCGACGAAGCTTCTGCGGAATGCAGGAAAAAGGGCCGGCGGCATTGCTGCCGCCGGCCCTTTTCGTACGGCGTCCAAAAGCCTCAGAATGCGTTCCAGTCGTCCACCGCCGTGGCGAGATTGGACTGAAGCGCCAGCGCCGTGTTGCCGCGAACCTTGGGCGCTGGGGCCGGGGCCTTGCGCGGCGCCCGTGCAACGGCCGGAGCTGCCTGCGCGCCGGTGTCGAAGCGACCGACCAGGCGCGTGAGGCCGGTGGCCTCGTCGGTGAGGCTGCGCGCGGCGGCGTTGCTTTCCTCGACCATCGCAGCATTCTGCTGCGTGACCTTGTCCATTTCGGTAATCGCGGTGTTGACCTGGGCGAGCGCGGAGCTCTGCTGGTCGGCCGCCATCGCGATCTGGCTGACGAGCCCGGAGACCTCGTCGACCGAGCCAATGATCCGGCCAAGCGCCTTGCCGGCCTCGCCGACCAGGGCCACGCCGCCTTCGACCTGCTTGGAGCTGTTCGAGATCAGGGTGCCGATCTCCTGCGCCGCGTCCGCCGAGCGCTGGGCGAGCGCACGAACCTCGTTGGCGACCACCGCGAACGCACGACCCGCTTCACCGGCATGCGCCGCTTCGACCGAGGCGTTGAGCGCAAGCAGATTGGTCTGGAACGCGATCTTGTCGATCACTTCGATGATCTTGGTGATCTCCTGGCTGCTCTTCTCGATCTCGGCCATGGCGGAGACCGCATCGGAGACGACCTTGCTGCTCTCCTGCGCGTCCGCCTGGGTGGCGAGAACGAGCTTGTTGGCCTGGTTGGCACCGGAGGCGCTGTTCTGCACGGTGGCGGTGATCTGCGTCATCGCGGCGGCGGTTTCCTCGAGCGAGGCGGCCTGCTGCTCGGTGCGGCGCGACAGATCGTCCGACGCCTGGCTGATCTCGCCGGAACCGCCATGGATGTTCGCAGTTGCCGCGGCAATCGAAGTCATCGCCGAGCGCAGTTCGCTCACCGCGCCGTTGAAGTCGTCCTGGAGCTTGGCATAGGCCGCAGGGAAGTTCTTGAGTTCGGCCCTGAGGTCGCCAGCGGCGAGCCGACCCAGTCCCTCTCCGACTTCGGAGACGACACGGTGCTGCTCGGCCTCGGCACGTGCCTTTTCGGCTTTGGACTTCTCCTCAGCGATAGCGGTGTCACGAAACACGTTGACGGCCACGGCCATCGAGCCGATCTCGTCGGTACGGCCGGTGCCGGGTATCTGTACGCTGGTGTCGCCTGCGGCGAGGCGGCCCATCACCGATGTCATGCTCGTGATCGGCCGCGCGATGACGTTGGAAAGCAGCCATCCGAGCGCGCCGGCACAGAGAATTGCAAACGCCGCGCCGACCCACAAAGTCGTCATTGCGGATGTGTTCGCGGCCTCCATTGCAGCCTGCTGCTCGGCGATGTAGCCACTCGCGGCTTTTTGCATCTCGCCAACGATCTGCCGGACCTTCGACAGCTGCTTTCGTCCGGAGATCTCCTGCGCACGCATCCGCGTCGCCGGATCGCGCGCGAGGCTGATCAGTTCGGCAAATCGCTTATCGTTCAGATCGCGTACTTCATCCTTGAGGGCTGCCAGGCGCGCTTTCTGGTCGTCCTTGCGGGTGGTGGCAAAGCCTTCGGCTTCTTTCTCGAAGGCCTTTTTGTTCTCTTCATATTCATCCAGCAGCTCGGATCTGCCGAGCATCGCATAGCCGCGCAGCGCATTTTCCTGCTGGATGATCGCGCCAAGCATGCCCTGAGCATGGCCGGAGACACGAACGGAGACGGCATTGGCCTCGGCCGTGGCGGTCAGCGTACCGAGGCTCGACGTGATGAAAACCGCTGCGGCAATAAAGGTGGCTATCACGATCGCGAACGCTGTCGCGATCTTCACGGGTATCCGCATCCGATTGAAAAATTCCATCATTGTGTTCCTGGAAATGCCGATGTGGCGATGAGGGTGCGTGTCGGGGCTGTCGGGACGCCTGATCCCGTCGCAGTCACCACGAGTGACCAGCTGCGGCGTTCAGGCTCTCGCCGGCTTTCAGCCTTCGCAAGTCGAGAAGATCGATAGTTCAAGTTAAATCTTAGGAGCGGGGAGCTGGGCACACGCGATCCGGCACGACTTTCTGGCCCAGTACGTGATATTGCGGAGCCGCGACGAGACGCGAACGAGAAAGGGCCGACGACATCGCTGCCGCCGGCCCTCGATTGTTCCGGAGGAACGATCAGAACTCGTTCCAATCGTCCACCGCTGTCGCGAGGTTGGACTGAAGCGCCAAAGCGGTGTTGCCGCGGACCTTCGGCGCCGGGGCCGGCCTTGGCTTGCGGATCGCGGCGGCAGGGGCAGCCTGCGCGCCGGTGTCGAAGCGACCGACCAGGCGCGTGAGGCCGGTAGCCTCGTCGGTGAGGCTGCGCGCGGCGGCGTTGCTTTCCTCGACCATCGCCGCATTCTGCTGCGTGACCTTGTCCATTTCGGTGATCGCGGTGTTGACCTGAGCCAGCGCCGAACTCTGCTGGTCGGCGGCCATCGCGATCTGGCTGACCAGACCCGACACTTCGTCGACCGAGCCGATGATTCGGCCGAGCGCCTTGCCGGCCTCGCCGACCAGGGTCACGCCGCCTTCGACCTGCTTGGAGCTGTTGGAAATCAGGGTACCGATCTCCTGGGCAGCGTCCGCCGAGCGCTGGGCAAGGGCACGAACCTCGTTGGCGACCACCGCGAACGCACGTCCCGCTTCGCCGGCATGCGCCGCTTCGACCGAGGCGTTGAGCGCGAGCAGGTTGGTCTGGAAGGCGATCTTGTCGATCACTTCGATAATCTTGGTGATCTCCTGGCTCGACTTCTCGATCTCGGCCATGGCGGCGACGGCGTCGCCGACGACCTTGCTGCTCTCCTGCGCGTCCGCCTGAGTGGCGAGGACGAGCTTGTTGGCCTGGTTGGCGCCGGCGGCGCTGCTCTGCACCGTCGTCGTGATCTCCGTCATCGCCGCTGCCGTTTCCTCGAGTGAGGCGGCCTGCTGTTCGGTGCGGCGCGAAAGGTCGTCCGACGCCTGGCTGATCTCGCTGGAGCCGCCGTGAATGTTGCCGGTGGCGCGAGCGATTTCGGTCAACGCGTTGCGGAGCTCGCTGACGGCGCCGTTGAAATCCTCCTCGAGCTTGCGATAGTCGCCGGGGAAGTTCGACAGGCTGACGGTGAGATCGCCATCCGAGAGCTTCTTGAGCGCCTCGGCAAGTTCGGCGACGACCTTCTGCTGCGCCGCATCCGCCTGTGCCTTTTCGGCGGCGGCCTCTTCCTGCGCAACGGCAGCGTCCCGGAAGACGAGCACGGTCTTCGCCATCGCGCCGACTTCATCGCCGCGATCGGTGCCGGCGACATCGACCTTGTTGTTGCCACCGGCGAGCGCGCGCATCGTTTCCTGCAGGCGCAGGATCGGTCCGCTGATGCCGTTTCGAGCGACGAAGACGCCGCCGGCAAGCGCTGCAATCAGGCCGAAAATCGAGACGATCAGGCTGGTGGTCGAGGTCGCTGCGACGTCCTCGCTGAGGGCCGCGGAATCGTTCTCCGCATCGGCCACGGCCTTGCGGTTAAGGGGAAGCAGGGTCTGCTCGAACTTGTCGAACTGCGGCTTCGCGCTCCGCATCACATTGGTTGCGGCGGCCTTGTCATTACGCATGCCGAGGTCGATCGCACGGCCGACCGTTTGGTGAATGCCATCAAGTTCGGTGCCGATCTCATCGAGCGTCTCGGCGAGGTCCGGGCGAAGTCCGCGGGCCTCTGAAAGCGCCTGCTTCGCGTCGGCATAGGTCTTCTTTTCCCATTCGACGTTCGCGCGCGATTCCGGTGAGCCGCCATCATAGGCAATAGCTCGGAAGCCCGCCGCGCGGATTTCCGCAGTGAAGCGGTGGAAGCGAACGAGCCGGATGGTTCCAGCCATCCTCTTGTTTACGAGTTCGGAATAGCGAGCGTCCACATCCTTGAGCACACTGCTCGAGTAGAAGGTCGTTCCAAGGCAGAAGATGCCAAGGAGGCCAAGCAAGGCAAGGATCTTCGCCGAAATCTTGGTATTCTGAAGGAGCTGTTTCACGTTTCTGCCTTCCCGCGATGGGACGAGCCCCGAGGCCCGAGATGATGGAAGCAGTCGAATTGGCGCGTGTGGGATTGCCGCGGACGACACCCGTGCCAAGGTTCGGACAACATTGCTTCAGATCGACTTCTAGGAAAAAAGCGGCGGCGCAGCCTCGTTTGCACGGCCTTTGTGACGTAAATCCGTAATCTTACTGCGTTCTTTCAGTCACTTGATGTGCCGGAACGAGGAGTCTGCCGGGAGCGTGCTCAGAGACGGCATGGGGGCAGGCACGTCAATGCCGGCGGCAGCTGCCGCCGGCATTGACGTGAAGTCTGGACGCTCACTTAGAATGCGTTCCAGTCGTCCACGGCATTGGCAACATTGGATTGAAGCGCAAGTGCCGTGTTGCCGCGGACCTGCGGTACGGCTGCCGGACGGGCCTTCCGCACAACGGCGGCGGGTGCCGCCTGCGTGCCGGTCTCGAACCGGCCGACCAGGCCGGCAAGACCGGTGGCCTCGTCGGCAAGGCTGCGGGCGGCCGCATTGCTCTCCTCGACCATCGCCGCATTCTGCTGCGTGACCTTGTCCATTTCGGTGATCGCGGTGTTGACCTGGGCGAGGGCGGAGCTCTGCTGATCCGCAGCCATCGCGATCTGGCTGACCAGACCGGAGACCTGGTCGACCGAGCCGATGATCCGGGTCAGCGCCTTGCCGGCCTCGCCGACGAGCGCGACGCCGCCGTCGACCTGCTTCGAGCTGTTCGAGATCAGCTGACCGATTTCCTTCGCGGCATCCGCGGAGCGCTGGGCGAGGGCCCGAACCTCGTTCGCGACGACGGCGAAGGCACGGCCTGCTTCGCCGGCTTGCGCGGCCTCGACCGAGGCGTTGAGCGCGAGCAAGTTGGTCTGGAACGCGATCTTGTCGATCACAGTGATGATCTTGGAGATCTCCTGGCTGCTCTTCTCGATCTCGCTCATCGCGGCGACCGCATCGGCGACAACCTTGCTGCTCTCCTGGGCATCGGCCTGTGTCGCGCGGACCAGCTTGTTGGCGTCGTTCGCACCCGCCGCGCTGTTCTGCACGGTCGCGGTGATCTGGGTCATCGCCGCCGCGGTCTCCTCGAGCGAGGCGGCCTGCTGCTCGGTGCGGCGCGAGAGGTCGTCGGACGCCTGGCTGATCTCGTTCGATCCGCCATGGATGTTGGTGGTGGAGCGCGCGATGTCGGTCAGAGCGGTGCGGAGCTCGCTCACCGCCGCGTTGAAATCCTCCTCCAGCTTGCGGTACTCGCTCGGGAAACTCTTGAGGCTGACGGTGAGATCGCCATGGGAGAGACTGCCGAGCGCATCGGCGAGCTCCGCGACGACCTTGGCCTGGGCGGCGTCGGAGATGGCCTTCTCGGACGCGAGCTTTTCCTGCGCAATGGCGGCGTCGCGGAAGACGAGGACGGCCTTGGCCATCTGCCCGACTTCATCCTGGCGATCGGCATTGGGAACGTCGACCTTGTTGTCGCCCGATGCGAGCCGGCCCATCACGCCGATCATGCCGCGAACGGGAACTGCGATCATTCGCGCCAGGAGCACGTTCATCAGGGCAGCGATGGCGACTGCGGCAAGCGCGCCGATGATCAGGGTCATGATCGTCAGGCTGTAGGCGTCATTCTGTTCGCCGGTGCGGACTTCGATGCGCTCCTGCGCTGCATCGATCAGCTCCTTGCCGATTGCCTTCGCTTCGGCGAGGTCGGCCAGATCCGACAGGTTCGCCGCCGCCTGGGCGCGGGCATCGGGGTTCGACGAGAGCTGGATGAGCCGGTCCGCCTTAGCGGCGAAGCCGTCCATCGCCTTTTGCAGCTTGGCGCCGCGCTCCTTCTGGGCGTCTTGGGTGGTCGTCTCGATGAAGCGTGCCAGGTCCTTCTCGAACGCGCTCTTGGCGGATCGATATTGGTCCGCGAAGCGCGCGTCGCCGGTCGCCGCGTAAGCATGAAGCGCCGATTGCTGCTCCACCGCTTCGCTCATCGCCTGCTGCGCCAGACCCTTGAGCATGTTCGAACGGATGTTCGAATTGCTGGCATCCTGGATCGAGGTTGCGCTCGAGTAGACGAGGTAGTTGCAGGTCAGCGAAGCCAGGATCACCGCGGCAAAGCCGAGGGTAAGCTTCCGCGAAACGGGAAGGTTGCTGATGTTCACGAGAAAGCCCCACATAGGAAAGTCCCCTATTTTATAGAATGGGATCGGGGCTCCGCAGGCGGGACGCCCGGAATGTTCGCGCCGCTGTCGCAAGAGCGGCGCAGACGGAAGCCCGGCGTTGCTCTGGTGATCAGTGCTGTGAGCCTGCTCGCAAGGCCCGCAAACGAGAAGAGCCCGGAGGCATGGCTGCCCTCGGCTCCCGGACTTTGGCTGATGAGGCGCTCAGAACGCGTTCCAGGCATCCTCGGCGCAGTCGGCTTTGAGCGCGGTGTTGCCGAGCACGCGCGGCGCATGGCGCTTTTCCGCGGCGGTACGGGCGGGATGATGCACTACCGGAATCGGCTCGGCTCCCGTCTCGAACTGGCCGACAAGCCGTGCGAGGCCGCTGGCTTCGTCGGCGAGATTGCGGGCCGCCGCGGTACTTTGCTCGACCATGGCGGCGTTCTGCTGCGTCACCTTGTCCATGTCGGCAATGCCGGCATTGACCTCTATCAGGGCGGAGGCCTGCTGATCGGCGGCGTGCGCGATTTCCGAGACGATCGTGCTGACATCGCCGATTTCGGCGATGATCGCATGGAGCGCGCGGCCGGCTTCGCCGACCAGGCCGACGCCGGACTGGACCTGCTCGGCGCTGGTCGAGATCAAAGCGGTGATCTCCCGTGCCGCGTCCGCCGACCGTTGCGCAAGTGCGCGGACTTCGTTCGCGACCACTGCAAAGGCGCGGCCCGCTTCCCCCGCATGGGCCGCCTCGACGCTGGCATTCAGTGCAAGCAGGTTGGTCTGGAAGGCGATCTTCTCGATGACGTCGATGATCTTGGTGATTTCCTGCGAGCTCTTCTCGATCCCGGTCATCGCCTGGACGGCCGAGGCGACGACGCTCTCGCTCGCGCCCGCCTGATTGCGGACGGCATTGGCGAGCCTCTGCGCTTCGGAGGCCCGCGCAGCGCTGGCCCGGACCGTCTCCATGATCTGGGTCATCGCCGCTGAGGTCTCCTCGAGCGCGGCGGCGCTCTGTTCGGTGCGGCGGGAGAGATCGTCGGCGGCATGGCTGATCTCGCCGGAGCCCCCGTGGAGGGAAGCGGCGGTTCCGACGATCGCGCCCATCGCGTCCCGAAGCTGATCGGCGGCCGCGTTGAAATCGTCCTTGAGCTGCGCGTAGGCGGCAGGAACGTCGCCGACCTGCGCGGTGAGATCACCTTGTGCGAGCTGGTGAAGCGATGCGGCAATTGCGGCGACGCCGACCTTCTGTTCCTCGTCGGACTTGGCCTTCTGGATTGCCGTCTCACGGAAGACGAGAACGGTGCGGGCGATGGTGCCGACTTCGTCCTTGCGGTCCGTTCCGGGAACGTCTGCCGCAAGATCGCCTTTGGCGAGCTTGTCCACAGCCTGGGTCATCCCGACCAGCGGCTGGAACAGCTCGCGGGCGAAACGGCGGCAGAGAAGGGCTACGAGCAGGGTGACGAGCAGGGCAATGCCGGCGAGGCTGAAGCCGATGGTGTTCACGTTCGACAGGAAATCGTCGGCGGGAACTCCGACATACAGCACGCCGACGACCTTGCCGCCGGCATCCTTGATCGGATCGTAGGCGGTGAAATAGGATGTGCCGAGGATCTCGGCGCGGCCGCGAAAAGGCTCGCCGCGTTTCAGAACCGCGTCATAGGTCGGACCGGCGGCGAGCTTGGTGCCGACAGCGCGGCTGCCATCCTCCTTCTTGACGTTGGTCGAGATGCGCGTGTCGTGCGCGAAGATCGTCGCGGTTCCGCCGACCAGTTGCTTGATCCGGTCGACGGCGTCGTAGCGGCCGTTCAGCGCGACACTGCCGGCGTACAGCGTCTCGCCTTCGAGACGAAGATCGCGCCCATATCGGCCGAGCACGTCCCAGGCCACCCGCATATTGGTCTCCTGCCGCTCGACCGCACGCTCCTCGGCATCCGCATAGAGGAAAGTGGCGGTGGCGGCGAAGCTGGCCAGGCTCAGCGCGATCAGCGCGAGCACGATCATCAAGGTGACCTTGGCCTGAAGAGCAAGCGCATCGATGCGCGCGCGCAATGTGACGAACATCCGAACAACCTTCTTGAGCGAGCGAGCGGCATCCTCTCTTCCGGACACCGGCCGCAGCTTTTCTTCCGATGTAGACACTTCTTCGCCGCGGCGTCAGTTTTTCGGCTACTTTTCAAAGCGTTGAGGACAGCTGCGGCAAAAAGGCCGGCGGCATCGCTGCCGCCGGCCTTGTTCAGGCTTCCGCCTGCGTCAGAATTCGTTCCAGTCCTCGGCCGAAGCAACCGGCGTCGGTTTCAACGCCGTGTTGCCGATGGACCGGGCGGGCTGGCGAACCGCTTGGCGGGGGGCAGGCGCCGGTGCCGAACGTGTCGGGAGCGGCACGACGCGCGCCGTTTCGGTTCCGGTGTTGAAGCGGCCGACCAGCCGGGCGAGGCCGGTCGCCTCGTCGGACAGGCTGCGCGCGGCGGCGTTGCTTTCCTCGACCATCGCCGCATTCTGCTGCGTGACCTTGTCCATCTCGGTGATCGCGGTGTTGACCTGAGCCAGCGCGGAGCTCTGCTGGTCGGCCGCCATCGCGATCTGGCTGACGAGCCCGGAGACTTCGTCGACCGAGCCGATGATCCGGCCGAGCGCCTTGCCGGCCTCGCCGACCAGGGTCACGCCGCCTTCGACCTGCTTGGAGCTGTTGGAAATCAGGGTACCGATCTCCTGGGCAGCGTCCGCCGAGCGCTGGGCGAGAGCACGAACCTCGTTGGCGACCACCGCGAAGGCCCGGCCCGCTTCGCCGGCATGCGCCGCTTCCACCGAGGCGTTGAGCGCAAGCAGATTGGTCTGGAAGGCGATCTTGTCGATCACTTCGATGATCTTGGTGATCTCCTGGCTCGACTTCTCGATCTCGGCCATGGCGGAGACCGCGTCGCCGACGACCTTGCTGCTCTCCTGCGCGTCCGCCTGGGTGGCGCGAACCAGCTTGTTCGCTTCGTTCGCACCGGAGGCGCTGTTCTGCACGGTGGCGGTGATCTCCGTCATCGCCGCGGCGGTTTCCTCGAGCGAGGCCGCCTGCTGTTCGGTACGGCGCGACAGATCGTCGGAGGCCTGGCTGATCTCGCCCGACCCGCCCTGGATGTTGGCAGTGGCGCGCGCGATCGTCGACATGGCGTCCTGAAGTTCGCTGACTGCGGCGTTGAAATCGGTCCGCAGCTTCTCGAACTCCGGCGGGAAGGCCGTGTCGAGCGAGTAGGTGAGATCGCCCCCTGCCAGCGCCGACAGGCCCTCAGCCAGCGCAGTCGTGACGCGCTGCTGCACGGCGGCCGCTTCGGCGGCACGCACACGCTCCTTCTCCACGACCGAGCTGCGGAAGGTGTCGACCGCGCGCGAGATGTCGCCGATCTCGTCTTGCTGATCGGTGTTCGGGACGGCGGCTTCCGGATCCCTGGCGAGACCGCGAATGCTCTCCGCCAGCGACACGATCGGCGCCGCCACCTTGCGCGTGACCACGAAGAACGAAACCGCGATCGCGGCAAGCGCGCCCAAAGCGAGGAACAACATCACCAGGGTCATCGCCGACGTGAAGCTCTTGGCGTCGCCCGCCTCGGCGCGCGCCGCATCGATATTGATCTTGGTGAGCTTGCCGGTGATCGCCGTGATCGGTGCCACCGCGGCGGCCGTCTCGGATTCCCAGCCGTTGAGAGCGTCCATGCTGCCGCTGTCGAGGATGGTCTGGAGCTGATCGAGATCCCCCTGCGATTTGGCGATCGCTGCGGCGCCCTCTTGCGCAAGCTTCTTCTCGTCTTCGGCCATCTCGGTGGCGAGGTAGGCCTCGAAATGCTTCTTGCCCTCGACACGGCTTTCCCGAACCGTCTTGGCGCCCTCGGCGAAGGAAATGTCCTCATTGCGGACCTTGTGGCCGACCTCGACCACGCCAAGCGCGAATGCGTCCTGCGCCTCCTTGAGATCGCCAAGCGCCGCAACGCGCGACTGAACCAGATTGTCGAAGCCGGCTTCGTTTGCCTGGCCGACATAATAAGCCGTGCCGCAGATCGACACGATCGACGCGCCGAGGACGCCAAGGCACGTTATCAATTTCATTCGAAGCGTCATCTGTCAGCTCCTGTTGCGGGCGTAGCGGTGTCCCGGACGGCGGAAGCGCAAGAGCGCAGCCACGGGGGAGGGGCGCGTCTCGTCACAAGGCCGACGGACTCCGTCTTACGCGGGGTTCCTTCCCTCGCTTTATAGAGACATGCAGGGACGAGCGTCGGCAGCGGCAGTGAAATGGCGGGCTTGGGAGTCGTCGATCGGATCCGCCGGCGTCCGGGAAACAATCTCAAATTCGAATGCAATCTCGACCAGTCGGAAGCGCATGTTGAAAACCACGTTGATCAATGATCTCCAAACCATTGAAGTTAAATAGAATAGTTAACCCTGAGCGGTGTGGTGCAGTAGGATGGGCGCGGTGGCTTCGCGATCGGGTTGCAGTGAGCGAGGGCGGCTACGTGTGACTACTTAGGGCCATTTTTGACCGCATGACTCGTCGGCAGCGCTGAATATTCCACCAGTATTAACTGGACCAGCGCCGGGCCGGACAAGCGGGATCGGGGTCAGGATCGAGCGTGGGAGCGGATCCCACCCGGCGGACCATGTCCTTCCGGGGGGCGGCGCGTCAGGCGCGGCGGCGCTTCGCCAGGCGCATCACGAAGCTGATGATCTCGGCGACCGCGGCATAATGCTCCGCGGGGATCGGGCGATCGATCTCGACCGACGCGTACAAGGCGCGCGCCAGCGGCCGGTTCTCGACGATCGGGACACCGGCCTCGGTGGCGACCGCGCGGATCTTGAGCGCCATCGCGTCGACGCCCTTGGCGACCACGACCGGCGCTGCCATGTCGCCATGTTCGTATTTCAGCGCCACGGCGAAGTGGGTCGGGTTGGTGACGATCACGCTCGCAGTCGGAACCGCGGCCATCATCCGCCGGCGGGAGCGCTGCATTGCGATCTGGCGGATCTTGCCCTTGATCTTCGGATCGCCCTCGGACTGCTTGAACTCGTCCTTCACTTCCTGGAGCGTCATCCGCATCCGTTTCATGAAGGCGCGGCGCTGATAGACGAAGTCGGCCATGGCGATGACCACGACAAGGATCGCGATCGTCTTCACCAGCGAGAAGCAAAGCTCGAGCGTCGTCGCCCCGATGCGCTCGGGCCCGGAGCCGATCAGCTGATCGAGCGCGATCGCCTTCGGCCAGACGACCATGACCGCGATTCCGACGACGACGATGATCTTGATGAGCGATTTCAGGAATTCGACGAGCGCCTGCTTGCCGAAGACGCGGCCAAAACCCGCCATCGGGTTGAGCTTGGACCATTTGAAGCTGACCCGCGCCCAGGCGATGGTCGGACGCCCCTGCATCAATCCGCCGAGCACGGCCATGCCGACCAGAAAGGCGAACACCGGGGTGAGTGCGCTCACCATTTGCAGGCTGAGTCCGGTGAACAGGCCTTGCGCGCCTTCGGGCTCCAGCCGTAGCGTGTCGGCGCCCCCCCAGATGCGAACACAGATCTTGCCGAGCGCGTGGAGACTGATCGCACCGAGGCCGCCGAGCATGACCACCGCGCCGATGAACATGGCCGCGTGGCGCATCTCCGACGCCATCGGCACGTCGCCCTTTTCGCGGGCCTCGTCGAGCTTCTTCCCTGTTGGATCGTGGGTTTTCTGATCCTGGTCCGGTGCGTCCGACATCGCTCAGCCCCAACTGGCCCGCATCCACGTCGCCATCGTCTCGGCGAAAGTGGTGAGGAAGATGCCGAGCGTGCCGGCGAAAAGCGCGATGCCCAGCAGCAGGTTGAGCGGCTGGGCGATAAAGAAGACCTGGATCGACGGTGCGACCCGAGCGGCAAGGCCGAGCGAGACGTTGAAAATGATCCCGTAGACGATCAGCGGCGCGGCAAGGCTCATCGCCAAAGCCATCGCGTTGGTCGTCGTCTGCACGGCGAGCCGGGCGAAATCCTCGGCCGGCGGCAGCCCGCCGATCGGGAACGCGCCATAGGATTTGACGATCGATGCGATCCAGAGATGGTGCACGCCCATCGACATGCAGACCACGGCGGCGGCAACCGCGACGAAGCGTCCCAGCACCGGCGACATGCCGCCCATCGCCGGATCGTTGATCAGCGCGGAGGACAGGCCGACCTGCATGCTGACGATCGCGCCGGCGATGGAGACCGCGCTGAACATGATCTTGACGATCATCCCCAGGGCCAGGCCGACCATCACCTCGGCGATGATGATCGCCGGCAGCGCCTCGGCGGCGCCGGCGACGGCCGACACCTTGGGCGAGATGATCGGCCACATGCCGACGGAGAGGCCTAGGGCGATCATCAGCCGGGCGCGGGGCGGCACCGATTCCTCCGAAAAGACCGGAAGGAGCATCAGCACCGCGCCGACGCGGGCGAACAGGATCAGGAAGGCCGTCGCATCGGCCGGGAGATTTTGCACGGGATCAGCCGGAAACGATCCGCGCCGAAAGCTGCGCCGTGAAGTTCGACATCGCCGAGCCGATCATCGGCAGCGAAAGCAGCATGACGCAGCCGATCACGAGCAGCTTGGGCACGAACGTGAGGGTGGTTTCCTGGATCTGGGTCAACGCCTGGAACAGGCCGATTGCCACGCCGACGATCAACGATGCGATCAGCATCGGCCCGGCGATGGTGAGGACGAGGATCAGGGCGGCTTTCGCCAGCTCCATGGCGTCGAGCGCGTTCATCGTCAGATCTGCATCCGCATGATGTCGCTATAGGCGCCGACCACCTTGTCGCGGACGGCGACGACGGTGTCGAGCGCCATTTCGGCGGCGCCGATCGCGGTCACCACGTCGATGAGATCGCCCTTGCCGGCGACCTGCTTGGCGCTTGCGGCCTCGGCCGTGCGCATCGAGCCCGCGGCGTCGGTGATCATGCTTTCGACCATGCTGCCGAAACCGCCCTTGGTCTCGCCGGATTCTTCCGTTCCGCCAAGGCCGGCGCTGCCGCCGGTCTTGCCGGTGCCGAGGATGCGGCCATAGGCCGAGGTTGCGTCGAGCGCTCCGATGGACATGGTGTCGTTCCTTATTTCAGTAGATCGATGGTGCGCATCGTCATGCCCTTGGCGGCTTCGATGGCGTTCAGATTGGCTTCGTAGGCGCGCTGGGCGGCCTTCATGTCGGCGCTCTCGACGAGCGAATTGACGTTCGGCCTCAGCACGTAACCGGTAGCGTCCGCGGCCGGGTTGCCCGGCTGGTAGACGCGCTGGAAGGCGCTCTTGTCGCCTTCGATGGAGCGGATGCTGACACCCTGCGCGCCCGAGGCGCGATCGACCTCGGATTCGAAGGTGGCGACACGGCGCCGATAGGGTTGGCCGCCGGGCGTCGTCGCGACGCTGTCTGCGTTGGCGAGGTTCTCGGCGATGATCCGCATCCGCAGCGACTGGGCGCGCAGACCGGAGGCCGAAACCTCGACACTGTTCTTGAGATCCATTGAAGTCTCCGTGGCGGAAAGGGGCGTTGCCGCCTCCCACCATCTTATAGGCAAGTTTTTCCTAGCGACGTCGGATCGGCGAAAAATCGGATAGGCAATTTTTTCCTACCTGAGCCCAACCGCCTCCCGATCCGCTCCTATGATGGGGGCAAGAAGGAGAATGACGCATGTCCGCTGTCGAGGGTATCAAGGTCGAGCTCGAGATCGTTCTGGGATCGGCCAAGCTGCCGATCCGCCAGATCCTGAAGATGAGCCGCGGCGCGATGATCCCGCTGAGCCAAGGCCATGAGGATCCGACCGAAGTCTATGTGAACAACCAGCTGGTCGCGCGCGGCAAGATCACCGTCGACGGCGATCAGATGTCGCTCGAGGTCAGCGAAGTCGTCAAGAAGAAGAGCCGCTGAGCATGGATCTGCTGTCCTTCCTGCGCACGATCGCCGCACTCGGCACCGTTCTCGGCCTACTCGGCGGTGCGCTGTGGGCCGTGCGTCGCTACAATATCGTGCTTCCGGGCCAGATCGGCGACCGCGGCATGAAGCGCCTCGCGCTGGTCGAGCGGATCGGAATCGATGCCAAGCGCTCGATCGTCCTGGTGCGCCGCGACGATCGCGAGCATCTGGTGATGATCGGCCCCGGCGGCGAGATCGTGCTCGAAAGCGGCATCGTCCGCGAGGACGCCGACACTGCGGAAGCGCTCGTCGAGAGCGCCGCGCCTGCCGCTGAGCCCGCCGCCAAGCCGGCCGCCAAATCGGTTGCCGCCCGCCGCGTCCCCGCGAAGACTGCGGCCAAGCCTGCCAAGGTTGCGGAGGATTTCGCCACCCTGGTCGACATGGTCAGCGCCGCCGGCACCAAGGCCAAGGCTGCGCTGGTCAAGAGCGACAAGCCGCTGCCGATGGCGGAGGAGGCGCTGATCGCCACGCCGAAGCCGAAGCGCCAGCCGGTCCGCCTCAAAGTTACCGCGCCCGACGGGCGCACCGTCGTCGAGCCCGTGTCGGCGGCTGCCACCATTGATCCGGCCAAAGCGGCCGCCTGAACAAAGGCCAAAAGCCAATGCGCAAGATCTTGAGGCTGGCGGCCTTCGCCGCCGCCCTCGCCACGCCTGCGGTACTTTACGCGCAGACGGCGAGCGTCAATCTGGGGGAAGGCGGTTCGGTCTCGGGCCGCGCCATCCAGCTCGTTATGATGCTGACGGTGCTCAGCCTCGCGCCGGGCATCCTCATGACGGTGACGTCGTTCACCCGCATCGTCGTTGCGCTGTCGCTGCTGCGCACCGGCATCGGCGCGCCGGGCGTGCCGCCCAACCCGGTGATCATCAGCCTGGCCTTGTTCCTGTCCTTCTTCGTCATGGCGCCGACCATGCAGGTGGCTTGGGACAAGGGGATCACGCCGTACAATGAGGGTCGGATCAACGAGACCCAGGCGTTCGAGCGGACGTCGGCGCCGTTCAAGGAATTCATGCTGAAGCACGTCCGCAACGACGACGTTCAGTTGTTCGTCGAGCTTTCCGGCAAGCCCCCCGCCAGCCGCGCGGAGATCCCGCTGACCACGTTGATGCCCGCCTTCATGATCTCGGAATTGCGCCGTGCGTTCGAAATCGGCTTCATGCTGCTGCTGCCCTTCCTGATCATCGATCTGGCGGTCTCTGCGGTGCTGATGGCGATGGGCATGATGATGCTGCCGCCGGCTACGATCTCGCTGCCGATGAAGATCATCTTCTTCGTGCTGATCGACGGCTGGGCCCTGGTTGCCGGCTCGCTGGTGAAGAGTTTCGGCACCGGCTGACCCGGCACTGCCCGGACCAGATTGAAAAAGGGGCGGTCCGCACGTGCGGATCGCCCCTCTTCGTCTCCTGCCCTGGCCCGCGGGATCACCCCAGTTCGCGTTCGGACAACCAGCGGGACAAGGTGTCGAAGGGGATGGTCTCGTGGAAGGCGAGCCCCGCTTCGTCGTCACGAGTCCAGCGCACGGTCGCCTTGACGGCGCCGAGGCCGGTCACCGAGAGCGAGACTTGCTGGCCCCGCTCGAGCGCTGCACGCAGGCGAAGCTTGGCGCCGCCCTGCGACAGATCGACGATCGAGGCGCCGAGCATCTTGGGGCCGGCATGGATCAGAACGGGATGGTTGATCTGCACCCGCGGCAGCCGTGACACGTGCGAATTGCCGTCGGGGGGCATCGAGGACAGCAGGTCCTCGACGTCGTAGGTCCGGTCGAAATGCATCCCGGCGAAGGGCGGGGCCGACCACACGATCTTGCCCGCGACGGCACGGCCGTTGCGCAGCTCGATGCGGATCTCCTCGCCGACCGCAAGCGGGAAGGCGGTGTTGACCTTGAGGCCGTTGGCCGAGATGTTGCGCACGCGGCAAAGCTGGTCGCGGCGATCGCTGACCAGCCGGGCGACCAGCATCACGGTCGCAACGCGGCCTTCGCGCCGGACATGCACCCGGCCCTCGTCCGCATCGCCGCCGGGCTGGTCGGGATGGGTGGGATTGAGCATCAGACCGGGTTCGCCTGGGTGATCGCGGCGCGCCGCACCACGCCCTTGCCGAACGCTTCGTCGGCGGCCTCCATCACCACCTTGCGAAAGGTGCCGATATTGGGGAGCAGGCCGTCCGGGCCTGCCGCCATCGGAGTCTTGTAGGTGCGCATGTTGACGGCGTTGAGCAGCAGCGGAAGCCGCGCCTGGACATCCTCGGCCGTATCGGCGCCAACCTCGAGCTCGACGGTGAAGGAAACATAGCCCGAAAGGCGTCCGTCCTTCTGGACCAGGGGCGCAAGAATCTTGCCCGCCGGTACGAACGCTGCGGGACCCGCAATGTCTGCCGGTGCCGGTGGGGCGAGGAACATCGACGTTGCATAAGCGGCGCCGCCGCCGACGCCGAGGCCGGCCAGGGCCACCGAGAGCATGAGGATAAGCTTGCGCATTGCGCGTTACCTTAGAACTGAAAGTTGACGTCTTGCGGCAGGGCCGGCGGCTCGGCGAGGACCACGATCGTGATCCGGCGGTTTTCCGCGCGATCCGGTTGATCGGGGTAGATCGGCTGCGATCCGGCGAGCGCGACCACTTCCGAGAAGCGATCGGGCGTGAGGCCGGCGGAGATCATCGCCGAACGCGCGGCCTGGGCACGGTCTCCGGACAGGCGCCAGTTGAGGTCGCTCTGGCCGCCGATCGAGTCGGTATGGCCCTCGATCGCGATCCTTGCGCCGGATTTGACCAGGCGCCGGGCGATCTGTCCGAGCATGTTGCGGGCGTAATCGTTGAGCTCGGCGGTGGCGCCCTTGAACATCGGCCGGTTGGCCGTGTCGGTCAGGTTGATGCGCAGTCCGTCGCGGCTGGTTTCGAGCTTCACCGCGTCCTTGGCCTCCTTGGCCGGGATCGAATCGAGCACCACGCGGAGCTCGGCTGCGATCACCCGCATCGAGGAATCAGGCACGTTGGCGGCGCCGCCGCGGGCGGTGCCTGCGGTCGCGACCTCGACGGTCGGCTTGCCGTTGGTATCCTGGCTCTCGGCCTGGGATCGCTGAGAGCGTCCGCCGCCGCCGGCATCGCCGGTGGTCCCGGTCGCGGTCGGCTCCTCGGGCGTGAAATATTCGGCGAGGCCCTTCAGCTTGTCCTTGTCGGGCGTCGACAGCAGCCACAGGAGCATGAAGAACGCCATCATCGCGGTCACGAAGTCGGCATAGGCGACCTTCCACGCACCGCCATGGTGCGCAGCGGCGCCGCCCTTCTTGACCTTGCGGATAACGATGACGGGTTCATTCCTGCGGCTGGCCATGTCAGGCCGCCTTCTTCAGCGCGGCCCGCAGGCGATCCTGTACGCAGCCGAGGCGGACGGCGTCGACCGCCGAACCGGCCGGGGCGCCGTTGGAGAGGCGTTCCAGCATGTCGGCGCTTTCGTCCGCGCGCTGGATGGCCATGTCGAAAGCCTGCAGCTGATCGATATTGGCCATCGCGAACTGCTCGTCCGCGACGACGACCTCGGCGATCTGCTCGATCAGCCGGCGCACGTCGCGAATCTCTTCGGCAAGAGCTGCCTTGAGGGCGCGGAGGTGCTCGATGTCTTCAACGGTCATTTCGTGGCTCCTCAGGCACATCGGCCCGGCGATCAGAACAGTTCGAGGTCACCGCCGGCAACGGCAGCGACCGGCATCGGCGGCGCGACGGGCGCGGCGTCGCCGACATAAGTGCAGCGCGCCTTGCCGAGATACGGCAGGAATTCGACCTTGCGCGCCTGGCGCCCGCCGACGTCGGTGTGGCCGACGGCGATCCCTTCGACTTCCAGGAAGCGCCGGGCGAAGGCGGCGTTGTTGGTGCCGATCGGCGCGCCGAGACCGCTCACCACGTTGGCGCCGCCGTAAAGCTGCGCGCTCATCCGCGATCGGATCGCGCCCCGCTTCATCATCTCGTTGATCAGCAGCTCCATCGCGTGAATGCCGTAGCATTGCATGTCCGCCGCGCTGAGCTGCCGACCACCCGACGGCTCGGCGAGAAGAAAGTGATTCATGCCCCCGACCTTCGCCAGCCGGTCCTGAAGGCAGACGGCGATGCAGGAGCCGAGCAGGGTCGTGATCATCACGTCCGGCTCGGCCACCACCTGATATTCGCCTTGGATGATCGGAAGGCGCTTCATGGCTCAGGTCAGCTCGCCGAAGACGCGCTCGATCTTTTCCTTGAGGGCGGCCGGGGCGAACGGCTTGACGACATAATTGTTGACGCCGAGGGCCGCGGCCTTCTGGACGATCTCCTTGTCGGCCGAGCCGGTGAGCATGATGAACACGGTCTTCCCGATCACCGGATCCTTGCGGACCTGCTCGAGGAACTGCAGGCCGTCCATGTCCGGCATGTTGTAATCCGAGATGATCAGGTGAACGCGGTCGCTGCGGACGGCCGACAGGGCCTCCACAGGGCCCGCTTTGTCGCGGACATCCTTGAAGCCGAGATCCTGGAGCGCGCGCCGGATCATCGCGCGCATGCTCGCCTGATCGTCGACCACCATAACCTTAATTGCAGACGCTGCTGGCATTTCGCTCCAACCTTACTTTCTGCATGCCGCGAGGATGGCCTCGGGCATTGCTGACAAACTTACCTCTCGTTCCACGGCGCCTCTTTCGAAAGCGGCACGCGGCATACCGTAAACCACGCAGGTGGCGGCATTCTGGCCCAGCGTACGAGCACCGGCCTGGCGCATCGCAAGCAGCCCTGCCGCACCGTCGCTGCCCATCCCGGTCAGGATGGCGCCGACGGCCGCGTGACCCAGTTTCGCGACGGAGTGGAACAGCACGTCGACCGACGGACGATGACCGGTGACCGGATCCGCCCGGGTAAGCCGGATCCGACGATCGCCAATTCCGACGAGCTCCATGTGGCTCTCGCCCCCAGGAGCAATATAGACGGTCCCACGCTCCACAGGCATGCCGTGGCGCGCCTCGACGACGTTAATTTGACACTCGCGGTTGAGACGCGCCGCAAAGCCGCCGGTGAACGCGGCCGGCATATGCTGGACGACCAGCATCGGCGGAGCGTCGACCGGCATCGAGCCGATCACCTGGAACAGCGCCTCGACTCCGCCGGTGGACGATCCGACGGCAATCACGACGTCGCGGTTGAGAGCGGCGGTCGATGCCGCCGCCTTGATCGTCGGCGCTTCGACCCGGCGCACGGTCGAGCCGGCGGCGGTCTTCACCGTTGCGCAGAGCAAGGCCGCATTCTGCGCCATCTCCTGCGCATTGCCGCTCGGCTTCTGGATGCAGTCGACCGCGCCGAGGCGCAGCGCCTCGATCGTCGCTTCGGCGCCGCGGGCGGTGAGCGTCGAGCACATCACCACCGGCATCGGCCGCAGCCGCATGATCTTTTCCAGGAAGGACAGACCGTCCATCCCGGGCATCTCGATGTCGAGCGTGATGACGTCCGGATTGAGATCCTTGATCATCTGACGCGCGGCGTGCGGCTCGGGCGCGTGGCCGATCACCTCGATATCGGGATCGCGGCTCATGATGCGGTCGAGCGCGGCCCGCATCGACGGACTGTCGTCGACGATCAGGACACGAATGGGGGCCGACATGGCTCAGCTTTCCTTGATGTAGATGGTGTGCCCGGCCGGCTTCATCCGCGCCGCGGCGGCGCCGATCAGGCGCTCCGAATGGCCGATGTAGAGGTATCCGCCCGGCACCAGCATGTCGACGAAGCGCGCCTCGAGCTCCGCCTTCGCTTCGTCGTCGAAGTAGATCATGACGTTCCGGCAGAAGATCACGTCATATTTCTGGCGCATCGGCCACGGCTCGAAGAGGTTGAGCACGCGGGCTGTCACCATCTTCTTGATCTCGTCGGCGACCACGAAATCCGCGCCTTCCGGCCGGATCCACGACGACCGGTACGGCGCCGGGATCGGCTGTACGGTGCTTGCCGAATAGACGCCGCGCCGCGCCGTCTCGACGACCAGCGGCGACAGATCGGTGGCGAGCAGCTTGACGTCCGCGCGGTCGATCCATGCTCCCGACGCCCGGTCCGGGCCGCGCAGGCACATCGCGATCGTGTAGACTTCCTCGCCGCTCGAGCAGCCCGCCGACCAGATCCTGACCGGCTTGGTCGAGGCCTGGCGCTGCAGCCACGGCATCGCGGTTGCCTTCAGATGGTCGAAATGGTGGTTCTCGCGGAAGAAGTGGGTGTGATTGGTGGTGAGCGCCACCACCATCGCACGCCGCTCCTCCGGATCCGAATGGACCAGCTCCACATAGTCCTTGAAGGTCTGCAGGCCGTGCTTGCGCACGCGCTTGCTGAGCCGCGAATGGACCAATGTCGTCTTGCCCGGCGCGAGATGGATCCGCGCGTCGCTCTGCATGATCGCCGCGATCGCGGCGAACTCGCTTGCACCGAGTTCGCCGGCACCGTTCGCGTCCGGAGCCCCCGGACGGGAAACGGCCTGGGCTCCGGACAGGCTCACGCCGCGAGATCCAGATGACGGGTGACGTTCAGCGCTTCCAGATCGAGCAGCAGCACCATCGTGCCGCTCTCGGTCGCGGCTTCGTCGCCGGCCTGGATCTTGTTGGGAACCTGGACGAGGCCGGAAATGATTCCCTGCTCGCCGACTTCGACATCCGGCGCCGGCTGGATGTCGGAGTCGCTGATCGGGATGATGTCGGCGACGTGATCGACCAGGAAGCCGGCACGCTTGCCCGAGATGTTGACGACCAGGATGCACGAGCGCGAGTGAAGCACGCTCGGCTCCCAGCCCAGCCGCTCGGACAGGCCGACCACCGGCACGACGGTGCCGCGCAGGTTGGTGACGCCGCGGATGAAGTGCGGGACGCTCGGCAGCGGCGTCGGCTCTTCCCATTCGCGGATCTCGATCAGCGCCTTCATGTCGATGCCGAACACCTGCTTGCCGAGGATGAAGGTAACGATCTTGCGATCGGCTGCAGCGATCGCTTCAACGTTGGTGGGGGTCATGCTGCAATTCCTTTCGGAGCATATTTCGTGTTGTTGTGGCTGGTGCCCGCAAGCAGGGCATCGATGTCGAGGATGAGCGCGATCGATCCGTCACCAAGGATGGTCGCCCCGCCGATCCCGCGGATCGGATGGAGGTTCTCGTCGAGGCTCTTGATCACCACCTCGCGGCGGTCGTCGATCGCGTCGACCATCAGGCCGACGTTGCCGGCTTCGCTGTCGACGATGATCACCAGCGAGTCCTCGGGGTCGCGAGGATCATTGGCGGCAAGGCCGAACATTTCGCTGAGGCGCTTCACCGGCAGGTAGGAGCCGCGCAGTTCGATCACTTCCGACGTCGGAGTCATCGGCTGCACCTGGCCGGCTTCCGGCCGCACCGCTTCGATCACGTTGGCGAGCGGCAGGACGTAACGCTGTTCGGCGAAGCGAACGATCATTCCGTCGAGGATCGCAAGCGTGAGCGGCAGCGCCATGGTGAAGGTGGTGCCTTCGCCCGGCGTCGAGTGGATCTCGACACGGCCGCCGAGCGCTTCGACGTTGCTGCGCACCACGTCCATTCCGACGCCGCGTCCGGAGATGTTCGAGATCGTCTCCGCGGTCGAGAAGCCGGGGGCGCAGATCAGCTGATCGATTTCCTCGTTGGAGAGGATTGCGTCGGCCGAGATGATGCCCTTTTCGACCGCCTTGGCGCGAACCCGCTCGCGGTTGATGCCCCGTCCGTCGTCGGAGACGCGGACGAAGATGCGAGCACCCTTCTGCTCCGCCGACAGCCGGATCGTGCCCTCGGGCGATTTGCCGACAGCGATGCGCTCGGCCGGACTTTCCACGCCGTGATCGACCGCGTTGCGGATCATGTGGGTGAGCGGATCGCCGATCTTCTCGATCACACCCTTGTCGACTTCGGTCATCTCGCCGGTCGTCTCAAGGATTACCTGCTTGCCGGTCTCGGTGGCGAGATCGCGCAGCATGCGCGGCACGCGGGAGAAGGCCTGCCGGATCGGCTGCGCACGCAGCGACATGACATTGTCCTGGATCTCGCGGGTCAGACGCGCGAGTTCCGGAAGCTCGACCCGCTCCTGATCGCGCGGCGACAACCGGTCGTTGAGGATCGAGCCGCGGATGACGAGCTCCCCGACCAGGTTGAGCAACAGGTCTAGTTTGAGCAGATCGACGCGGATGGTCTGGGCGGCTTCGTGCGCCTTGCCTTCGGCCGCAGGCGCTGCTGCCTTCGGTGCGGCGGCCGGAGCCGGCGCAGCGACCGGGGTAGCAGCCACGGTTTCGGCGATCGCCGCCTCGACGACCGGGGCCTCGGCGATCGGTGCCGGGGCTTCCTCGATCACCGGAGCGGGCTCGGGCTGTGCCTCGCGCTCGATCTCGATCACCGAATCCGGTGCCACGAAGTCGAAGCAGTCACGAATGACACTCTCTTCGATTTCGGCCGGCATCGACAGGGTCCACTGCAGATAGCCTTCTTCCGGATCGAGATCGCGCAGATCGGGCAGAGCCGAGCTGTCGACGTCGATCACGCGCGCGCCGGATTCCTCGAGCTCGCGGATGACGAACATCGGCTCGGCGCCGTTTGCCATCGCCGCGCGCGACGGACGGAAGCGAATGATCCAGCCGCCCAGCGTCGGCGCCGGTGCATCGAAGTCCTCGAGGCTCACGCCGACCGGCTCGAAGCCGAACGGATCGGCATCGAAATCCTCGAGTTCGACGACGACGGGAACGAAGCCCATTTCGTCGGCCGCGGGGGCTGCGGCAGCGACCGGCGCAGGCGCCGCGGCGGCAGGCGCCGCACCGCCGGCGCTCGCGCCCTTGGTCTCGAGGATGCGGTCGAGTTCGGCGAGCATCTCGGCGTCGTTCGGGAGGCCGGCCTGGCCCTGTGCGGCCGCGACGTGATCGGAGAGCAGGTCGAAGGCGGCGAGCATCGTCTTGGTGACTTCTGGCGTCGGCTCGATTTTGCCGCCGCGTACTTCGTCGAGGACGTTCTCGAAGCGGTGCGAGAAGGCGAGCAGAGCCGCGTGACCGAACGCGCCCGATCCACCCTTGATCGAGTGAACGGCGCGGAACACGCCGGCGATGACCTCGGAGGACACGTCGCCGGCCGCCATTGCGGACAGACCTTCCTCAGCCGTAGCGAGGCCTTCGGCGCATTCTTCGAAGAAGATCGCCTGGATTTCGTCGAGTTCGTCGCTCACGGGCACACCCGGCGGATCGCCGCCCCCAGCTTGGTCGGATCGAAGGGCTTGGTGATCCAGCCCGTGGCGCCGGCCTCACGGGCACGCGCCTTCTTCTCGTCCGAGAATTCGGTGGAAAGAACGAGGATCGGAAGACCGCGGAACTGCGGCAGCTTGCGCACTTCCTCGATCAACCCGAAGCCGTCCATCTTCGGCATGTTGATGTCGGTGATCAGCAGGTCCGGATTGACCTCCTGGATCCGCTCGAGCCCGTGGACGCCGTCATTGGCGCCCTCGATGGCGAAGCCCTGGGCGGTCAGCGACGTCTTGAGCAGCATGCGCATGCTCGCACTGTCGTCCACCGTCAGAATGAGTTTGCTCATTGAACCTGGTCCTCTTCTTCGAGCCCGAAATGATCGCTCAGGCCGCAAGCTGAAATTCGCCGGCGGAGCGCCTCGCTCGGATTGGCGATGGTGAAGGTCTGGCCGTTGCGCTCGGCTTCGGCCTTGGCGGCGATCAGCAGCTGGAGGACGGCCTGGCCGATACTCTCCACGTCGCTGCCGTCGATCACGATATCGCCGTCGACATCCGAAGCGAGCACGAGCTGTACGCGCAGATCCTCGGCCAACACGGTCGATCCGTGGGGCGGAAGGCTCACCGGTCCCCCGGCGTCAGCGTCAAATTGGGATAGCATTGAGTTCATCCTTGGCCTCGTCGAGAGCGCTCTCGAGCTGCTGGAAAGTGGGGGCGTGATGCGAGGGGGTCATGCGCCGGGCGATCTCGATCGCGACCTGCGTCGGGATACCCTGGGCGTAACCGACGATCGCCGTCTTCACGAGTTGATAGGGATGGCAATCGGAGTCGATCGTCTCCTTCAGCTTCGAGGCGAGCGGGCCGACGAAGCAGTAGGACAGAAGCACGCCGAGGAAGGTGCCGACGAGCGCGCCGCCGATCATCGCGCCGAGGATCTCGGTCGGCTGATCGATCGAGCCCATCGTCTTGATGACGCCGAGCACCGCGGCGACGATGCCGATCGCCGGCAGGCCGTCTGCCATCGTCTGCAGGGCGTGTTGCGGCAGCAGCTCCTCGTGATGGTGCCGATCGATGTCGTTCTCCATCGCTTCGGCGATCTGGTGCGGATCCTCGAAGTTGACGGTCATCATCCGCAGATAGTCGCAGATGAACTCGATCAGGTGGTGATCGGCGAGCAGGCGCGGATATTTGGAGAAGAGCGGGCTTTCGGCCGGTTCGTCGAGATGCTTCTCGATGCCGGTGGCGCCGCCCTTCCTGAAGGTGGTCAGCAAGCCGAACAGCAGAGCGAGCAGGTCGCGATAGTCGCCCTCGTTCCAGCGCCCGCCCTTGAACGAGCGCTTGATGCCCGCAAGGGCGCTCTTCGCGGTGCCGCCGGAATTGGCGACGAGGAAGGCACCCACCGAGGCGCCCGCAATGGCCATCATTTCGTGCGGCAGCGCGTGCAGCACGATGTCCATCTTGCCGCCGGAAATGATGAAACTTCCGAACACGCAGACGAGAATGACGACGAAACCGATACCATTTAACATTGAAGGTCCGATCAGGAGCTTGACTGTTTTACTTTATAGAGCGGGACAGCCGCTCCGGGTTCGATGCGCCGGAAATCTTCCGGTCTGCCGTCGCACCCTTCATTTCCGCCGAGGCTCCCAGGCGCTTGCGCACGTAAAAGTGCTTAATTCAGCGGCGGCGGACGGAAGCGGGCACGCGGCTGCCGGGCCGCGCCCGGCCCGCTCACACCGCATACATGGTCGCATTATAGGAGCCGGTGCGTGCGCGCCGGTGGCCACCGGAAAAATTTGCCGGGCAAAACCGTCGGTTGCCGCGACCATCCTATGATGGGGGGGAAACGACCCGAGGAGTAATCAATGTCGCTCGACGCCTATCGCCGCGTGCGTACGATCGCCGAAACCCCGCGCGCGCAGGAATATCGTCTGATGAGCCAGATCACCGGAGAGATGATCCACGCCCGCGATGCCGGCTTGAACGGCGCTGCGCTGGTTCCTTCCCTTCACCGCAATCGCCAGGCCTGGAGCACCTTCTCGTCGCTGTGCGCGGCGCCGGGCAACAAGCTGCCGACGGAACTTCGTGCGAGCATCATCTCGATCGCGCTTTGGGTCGACCGCTACACCAGCGAAGTCGTCGCAGGTCGCGACAGCATTGAAGACCTCATCAGTGTCAACCGCGCAATCATCGACGGTTTGGCGAACGAAAACTTGCAGGCAGCGTAAGGTATACCACAGTACGCTCTATAATCACCGATCGGGAGCCGCAGTGATCCTATAATCAGGTCAAACCAGTTCAGGGACGACCACGATGATCACTGCGCGCTTCTGCATAGCCGCTTCGGGGGCTGCACTTCTTCTCGGCCAGCCGCTGGCGGCCAATGCCGGTCCTCTGCAGGACGCGATCGGCGCCGGAGACGCCTGGAAGATCCGCGGCAGTTTTCGCAGTCGCACCGAGGTGATCGATGGGCAGTTTCGTCCGAACGTCGCGGAGAACGACTTCTTCCAGTCGTTCCGCAGCACTCTGTTCGCGGAATATGACGCCGGCCCGGTCCGCTTCGGCGCCGAGGTGATCGACGCCCGCGGCTACGGCCAGGCCGATAACAGCTCCGTCGGCACCGCCGAGATCAATCCGCTCGAGCTCGGCCAAGCCTATGTCGCCGTCGAGTTCGACGACAGGCTCGGACAGGGCTCCAAAGGCCTCGTCACCGCGGGGCGCTACACGCTCGCAATCGGCTCCAAGCGCCTGCTCGATTCCTATGGCGCGGGCAATCGCGTGCCGACCTATACGGGTATCAATGTCGACTGGAAGAGCGCCGGCGGCGACCGCCTGATTGCCTTCTGGTCGATGCCGGATCTGCGCGAGCCGACCACGCTTCACGACATCCGTCACAATCGCGTGAAATGGGATCCGGAAACGATGGATCTCCAATTTTTCGGCGCCAGCTTCACCAAGGCGAACGTGCTCGGCGGCAGTGTCGAATTCTACGGCTACCGCCTGTGGGAAACCGATTCCGAAAAGCGTCCGACGATCGATCGCCACCTGTTCACGCCCGGCATGCGTTTCTCCCGTGCGCCCAAGACCTCGACGATCGATTGGGATCTGGAAGGCGCCTATCAACTCGGCGAAGTCCACGCGACCAAGTCCCCGACCGACATCCGCTTTCTCGACGTCTCGGCCTGGTTCGTGCACGCCGAGCTCGGCAAGAGCTTCGCCGGCGCCTGGTCTCCGCGCGTTTCGGTTCATTATGATCAGGCGAGCGGCGACACCGCCAATCCCAACACTTACACCCGCTTCGATCCGTTGTTCGGCTCCCGCCGCACCGATTTCGGCCCCGTCGGCCTCTACGGTCCGGTCAACCGCGCCAACCTCATCTCGGGCGGTGTTCGGGTCGAGGCGGCGCCGACCAAGCGGCTCGATCTCGGACTGATGACGCGTGGCTTGTGGCTCGATTCCAGCACCGACAGCTTCGGCGTCACCGGCGTCCGTGATCGCACCGGGAACACCGGCACCTATGCCGGCACCCAGGCCGAAGCGCGCGTCCGCTATTGGCTGAAGCCCAAGGTGATCCGCCTCGACACGGCAGTCGCGTATCTGGCCAAGGGCAAGTTCCTGCGCGATGCCCCCAATGCTCCGGATACCGGCGACACCGTTTATGCCGGCTTCGATCTGACCGTCGACTTCTGATCGGCCGTTCCGTCCGATCAGAAGTTTAAAGAAAGGCGGCGGAGCAAGTCTTCGCCGCCTTTTCTGCTGTCTGCTGCATCGGCGATCGAACGCGATTACGGCAATCCGAGGAGCCGCGTTTGACCCGCGCGATCAGGCGCGGGCAAGTCTGGCCGCGGCGCGCTTTTGCCGGATGAAGCGGCGGGCGACAGCCGTTGCGGTGCGTGACGGGACGCGGCCGGGTGCGCGGACCTCGCGCATCGGGGTACGCCGCCGCGCCTCGATCAGAGCCGCGGCTGGGAAGGCGACGCTGGCGCGCAGCCCTGCGACCGGGGAGGCGTTGCGGATGCCGCGCCGTGCGCTGTTCAACACGTGCACGATCATCTCGCGGGGCTGCACGGCGCCCTGCTCGGTCACCGCCGAAAGGCGGCGCAGCGCGAGAGCCCCCATGGCCGCGGAGATCAGGAAATAGAATTGCCACCAGCTGAAGGACAAGGCGACGACTTGAGCGACGCCGTCGGGGCTCGTCCAGGTGAGGCCGAAGTCCAGTCCACGCTGGGCGAAGAACGTGGCGAACAGACCCCCGATCAGCGGCGCCGCGCCGGCGGCGGCGGAGGTGATCAGCGAACTCGTCGCCATATAGACGTGCGCTTCCCCCTGCGGCGCCGCCTTCATGGTAATCGCGCTCGAGGCGAGCGCGACCCCGGCCGAGGCCATGCCCATCAGCACATGAAGGACGATCAGATAGGCGGAGCGGGCACCGGCATCGAGCTCGGGCACCAGCGCCATCGACGCGATGCAGGCGATGAAGCCCGGTGCGGCGACGGCGAGCACGGTCTTGTTGGCGAAGCGGTCGGACAGCTCGCCCCAGCCGCGCAGAACCAGCAGATTGGCGAGCTGGCTGACGATGCTGAGCACGAGGACGAAACCGGCGGTGTAGCCTGCCTGCTCGACGAGGTAGACGGTGAAGAAGGGCAGCGCGAAGTTGACCGCGAACTGCCACGTCGCAAGGAAGCGGATGATCCGCCGGAAATTGGAATCCTTGAGCGGCTTGGCGAGCAACGTCTTGAGGCTGCGCCGATGCGCCGGGCGGACCATCCTGGTTTCGGGTACCTGGGCAAGCTGCCAGGTGCTGATCAGGCTCGACAGGAAGCCCGCCGCATAGAGGCCGAAGAAGACTGTGCCGGCGGCGGCATAGCCGCGGCTGGCGAGTTCCAGCGCGCCGGCGGCCGCGGCGGTGCCGGCAGCGCCGAGCAGGGTCGCCCACACGGTGCGCCGCGCGAAGAACTTGCCGAGCGTCTCTGACGGCACGAGGTCGCGAATCCAGCTGTTCCACGAGCATCCGGCCACCGAGTTGAAGGCGCAATGCACCGTCTCGCCGATGACGAGCAGGGCCAATGCCACATTCTTGTCCGGCAGGAACGCCAGAGCGGCCATCAGCGGCAAAGCGAGGCGTGCGACGAACAGCGCGCCGATCGAAATCAGGCGTCGCGAGCTGGCGCGCTCCACCAGCAGGATGGCCGGTGCCTGGAGCAATTGGCAGAGGAACGGAATGGCCGCGAGGATCCCGATCACGGTCGGCGACGCGCCGAGAAACAGCGCGTAGGCAACCAGGACGACGCCGCTGTTGAGCGTGCCGACGATGGTCGCGAACGCCGCGTCGGCCATCAGTCGGTCGACGCCTCGGGAAAGTTCGTGCGGGCTCACGGAGCCGTGAGTTTGGGAAAGGCGCATGGCAGACCGGACCGTGTATCGAGATGGAAAAAGGGCCGGTGCCGATCACGATCGCCCGGGCTGGCGGCTCAATAAGGCCACCGGCTACTTGCTTCGATTGCGGTAATTCACGTTAGGTAGTCGTACCTACACGTGGCTGAATACTTCCGGTTTCCGCAGGACCGACGCGGTCCATTCTCCGTTGGTCGAGACGCTGCTTCAACGCGCAAGCGGCAAGGTGAAGGCGAAGGTCGTGCCCCCGCCCTCGTTCGGTATCGCGCGGATCTTGCCGCCATGCGCCTCGACGATGGTGCGGGAGATCGACAGGCCGACGCCCAGGCCCGCTTTCTTGCTGGTCTCGAAGGGCGTGAAGAGCTTTTCCTCGAAATCCGGATCGATCCCGGTGCCGGTGTCGGAAACCCGGACCTCGGCGGATGTCCCGTGCGGCACGACCGCGATGAGGAGCTCTCGGCGCGGCTGATCCGCCATTGCGTCGATCCCGTTGCGCACCAGATTGAGGATCACCTGCTCGATCTGGATGCGGTCGACGCGCACCGGCGCGCTTTCAAGCTCGCGCCGGCATTCGATGCCGGAGCTGCTGGTGCCAATCAGGGCGATCCGAAGGCTTTCATCGACAATGTCGCGAAGATCGTGGATTTCGCGATTCTCGTTGCCGCGCCAGAGCATCGATCGAATGCGCCGGATGATCTCGCCGGCTCGGAGGATCGATGATCGCGCCTCTTCCAATGCCTCACCTGCCTCATCGGCGATCTCGGGCGCGCGCTGCACCAGCAGGCGGCCGACTCCGATCCAGTTGTTGGCCGCGGCGAGCGGCTGATTGAGCTCGTGGGCGAGAGTCGCCGCCATTGCACCCATCGCGCTGAGGCGCGAGACGTGGATCAGCTCGGACTGAAGCTGCTTCACCCGGGCTTCGGCCTCGATGCGCGGCGTGAGGTCGGTGATTGCACCGATCATCCTTGCGGCAACGCCATCCTCGCCGCGGACCAGATAGCCGCGCTCGTAGACATGCGAAAACGCACCATCGAGCCTCCGAAGTCTGTATTCCGCTTGCCAGCGATCGCCGCATGTCGACGCAAGGAACGCGTCCAGGCTCTCGGTGATGTGGGCGCGGTCGTCAGGATGGATCGCCCGCCCCCACCACGCCAGCGACGCCTGAGCGGGTTCGCCACAATATTCCCGGATGGCGTCGTTCCACGTGATCGTGCCGCTCGGGACGTCGAGATCGTAGATGAGGTCGTTGGTGGCGAGAGAGGCGAGCCGAGAGCGCTCCACCAGCCTGCGCAGCCGCGCCTCGGCATTGACCTGATCTTCCACGTCTTCGGTGAAGCCGTAGGTGTAGACGGTGCGTCCGGTCTCGTCCTGCCGGGTGAAGCCGCGGGTGCGAAGCCAGCGGTGGCGTCCGTCTTTCCGCAAACCGCGAAACCGGACATCGTAGTTGCCGCCCGTCCGGCGGGCCTTGCGGGCCGCCGCCAGATAGTGATCGGCATCTTCCGGGTGGATGAAGTTCTGCCAGCCGCTGCCGAGCGCCTCTTCGTCGGGCCGCCCGGTAAGTTCGTGCCAGCTCTTGCTGATGCTCACGACGCGCTCTTCACCGTCGGCGATCCAGCAGATCTGCGGACTATGCTCCCACAGAAAGGCGAGATGATCACTGCGCGACTCCGCCGATTGCTCGAGCTCGGTCAGCGCATCGATGGCGGCGGAGATGTGCTCCTGGACGTGCTCCCCGGAACCGGCGTCGCCCTGCGCGCTCCGAAGAGCGCGCAGGGCGATCGTCAGCCGACGTCCAGCGTCGACGCTTTCGAAAAACGGCACCTTGCCCCCCGCAAGCCGATTGTGAATCTCGGCTCAACCATAAGCGGCGTCGCGGGCAATGTGCCAGAGATTCCTGAGCTGCGGCGTTTCAGGCTGAAACGAATTTCCGCTCTGATCGCAGTGACGTAGCGTCAAAGTCTGTTCAAAGAGCCTGTTGCCGGACCAGCGGCCTCCGGCGGTAGACGCCAGGTTCTTCGGCCGCCGACGCCGGCTCCGGCGAGACCCGGCGTCCGCCGCGGGCGAGACCGGCCATCCGCTCGAACAGGCTGGCGCCGCGTCCCTCTTCCTTCGGATCGAGTCGCGATGCGGGCGCAGCGATCTTGCCCGGAGTGACCCACACGCGCTGGGCTTCCGCCTCGCGGATGATCCCGGGGGCAGCAGGTCCGGCGGGGGTCAGCGGACGATGCGCCGGCGGTGCGAACACGGACGTCTGCTGTGCCGGCGCCGTCGGAGCGGCCGAAACAGGATGAGCCTCCTCAAGCGGCGCCACTTGGGCGGCAGGGGCTTGGACGGCGCGCGAAGCGGGCGCGGGTTGCGGCTGGGGCGCCGGCTGCACCGCTTTGGGCGCCGGTGCCGGCGCCGGCCTGGCGGGAACGAAGCTCTTGGTAGGCGTGTGATCGGAGGCGCATTCCGGTGCGGCATCGGCCTGCACAATTGCGGCTTCGATGCCGGTGGCGACGATGGAAACCCGGATCCGGCCCTCGAGCTCGGGGAGGAAGGAGGAGCCCCAGATGATGTCGGCATCGGGATCGACGACGTTCTTGATGTGGTTGGCGGCTTCGTCGATCTCCATCAGGCGCATGTCGTCACCGCCCGTGATCGAGATGATCAGGCCCTTGGCGCCGTCGATCGCGCCGTCCAGCAACGGGTTGGCGATCGCTGCTTCCGCGGCTTCGATCGCGCGGTGCGGACCGCTGGCTTCGCCGGTGCCGAGCATCGCCTTGCCCATCCACGACATGATCGCGCGGATGTCGGCGAAATCGAGATTGATCACGCCCGGCGTCATGATGAGATCGGTGATGCTGCGAACGCCATGCTCGAGCACTTCGTCGGCCATTCGGAACGCATCGCGGAAGGTGGTGTCGGGGCTGGCGACGCGGAACAGATTCTGGTTGGGAATGACGATCAGCGTGTCGACATTCTTCTTGAGCTCGGCGAGCCCCTGCTCGGCGGCCTGGCTGCGCTTACGGCCTTCGAACGCGAACGGCTTGGTGACCACACCGACGGTGAGGATGCCCTTGGCGCGGGCGGCTGCCGCGATCACCGGGGCGGCCCCGGTGCCGGTGCCGCCACCCATGCCGGCGGCGACGAAGCACATATGGGCACCTTCCAGCGCATCCTCGATCTCGTCGAGCGATTCCTCGGCAGCTTTGCGGCCGACTTCCGCTTGGGCACCGGCACCGAGCCCCTGGGTGGCGCCGCGACCCAGCTGGATGCGGGTGTCGGCCGGAGACACGTTCAGCGCTTGGGCATCGGTGTTCGCGACGACGAAATCGACGCCCTCGGCGCCGCCGCGGACCATGTTGGCGACGGCATTGCCGCCGGCGCCGCCGACTCCGATCACGCAGATGCGCGGGCAGAGCTGGGGATTCGGACGAGGATCGATGTCGAACATGTCAAATTTCCCTCTGAGGGCGGGCCGCCGGAAGCGGCCGGATGAGGTCGAGGATCGGGGGCGTGCCGGCTGCGGCGTGCCCCGAAAGGCCGGTCAGGCGGCGAGGAGCCGGTGCTCCTGCTCCGGCTCGCGCAGCACATAGCCGCGGCCGCGCAGGGTGCCGATATAGCTTTCGCCGCTGGTCGAAACCGAGAGCTTCTTGCGCAGGCGGCAGATGTAGACGTCGATCACCTTGCTGATCGGCTCATCCATGTGGCCGTACACGTGATCGAGGAAGGTTTCCTTGGTGATCGGGCGGCCTTGGCGCAGGGCCAGCAGCTCGAGCACCGAATATTCCTTGGCAGTGAGATCGACGCGGGCGCCGTCGAGCTCGACCGTCTTGCCGTCGAGGTCGATGGCAAGACCGCCGACGCGAACGGTGCGGTCGGCATGGCCCGACGAGCGGCGAACCAGGGCGCGGAGGCGCGCGGCGAGCTCGCTGCGATGGAACGGCTTCACGACATAATCGTCGGCGCCATGACCGAAGGCCGAGACCTTGGCGTCGGTCGCCTCGACCGCGCTCAGCACCAGGATGGGGGTCTTGACCTTGGCGCCGCGGATCTTCTTGATCAGATCGAACCCGTGAAGATCGGTGAGGTTGAGTTCGGTGACGATCACGCTGAATTCGAAGGAGCGGGCGAGATCGAGAGCGTCTTCGCCATCGGCGACCGCCTCGACATTGAATCCCTCGGCGCGCATCGACAATTCGATACGGTTACGCATCACGGCATCGGGCTCGACAACAAGTATACGCATCTTGCACCTCTGGGATCGACTTGTTTCTGGAGGAGCCCGACCCGGCTGGTCGATCACTCCCGATGAGGTGCTAGATGCCTTTTCAGCCGTTAACGGGTAAGCGCGGAAATCTACTCTAAGGGGTAGTGCGTACACTGCTGGCGGGGCTCGCGCGGGGCCGCTAAGCGGAGCCTGGACCAACAAGGAAGCTTATGTGATCGATCTAGACGTCCGCCCGACCGACGCGCTTGTAGTCGTCGATCCGCAGAACGATTTCTGCCCCGGAGGTGCGCTCGCGGTCGCCGGCGGCGACGAGATCATGGCAGGCATCGCAACGCTCGCCGATCGCTTCGCGCTGGTCGTGATCACGCAGGATTGGCATCCGCGCACGCACACATCCTTCGCCAGCAACCATCCTGGCGGGGTGCCGTTCGGGACGGCCGAGATGCCCTACGGAAATCAGGTGCTGTGGCCCGATCATTGCGTGCAGGCGACGGCCGGAGCCGATTTTCATCCCGCGCTGAAAAGCGCCGTCGACCGGGCGCATTTGATCCTGCGCAAGGGCTATAATCCCGGCGTCGACTCCTATTCGGCCTTTTACGAAAACGATCGCCGTACTGCGACCGGCCTCGCCGGATATTTACGCGACAAAAAGGTCGATCGCTGCATCTTCGTCGGCTTGGCCTACGATTTCTGCGTGGCTTACTCCGCGCTCGATGCGGTTCGTGAGGGATTCGCCGCATCGATCGCCAAGAACCTCACCCGCGCGATCGCGATGCCTGCGGGCGAGGGGCGAACGACCGTGGACGAGGCGGAGCGGCAGTTCGGCGAGGCCGGAGTCGTGGTGATCTGATCTCGGCTGTGCTGCTCAAGAGCCTGGATACGGCATTCCCTTGAGCAACCCCGCAAGATGCGCCGCGTTCGACGCCAGCATCGCGGCCGTCGAGGCGACAGCCTCTGGGACTTCGGGCAGATCCTTGAAGTCGGTCTTCGCCATTGCCTCGCCGACCCAGTAGCAGGCGCCGGCGGCCGGGATCGTCCAGCCGACGTCGTTCAGAGCCTGGAAGAGATCCGCGGTGATGCGATGGGCGCCGTCCTCGTTGCCGACGATCGCGGCGACCGCGACCTTGCCGGAACTCGGGGTACGGCCCTGGTCGTCGGTTTCGCTCAAGAAGGCGTCCATTCGCTCGAGCGCGCGCTTGGCGACGCTCGACATCTGTCCGAGCCAGATCGGCGTGCCGAAGATCAGGATGTCGGCGGCGAGAATGCGGCGACGGATGTCGGGCCAGGCATCGCCCTCGCCGGCGTCGGATTCGACGCCGGGCTTCACGTCGTGATCGACGAGGCGGATGGTTTCGGTCAAGGTTACCTCGTGGCGGGCGAGCGCCGAAGCGATCAAGCCGATCATCTTGTCGGTCGACGAATCCTCGTCGGTGCGTGGCTTGAGACTGCAGTTGAGGGCGATCGCCGTCAGCGTCATCGAGCATCTTCCTTGTTTGGTAGGGCCGGAACGATGTTCCGCTGCCGTCTCATCTGCCAACGAAGACGCATGCGTGTCGATCCGTATCCGCTCGGTACCCAGTCCAAAGCCCGTAGCCGACGCGTGATGGAGAACTTGGCACGTCCGCGCGTTGAGCAGCATGTGCCGCGTTATTATTTCAACGTCTGCTGTGATCGTTTCGAGGCCACCGACGTGGTGGGCGAATATTGTCGTGATCAAGGGGCTGCGCATCAGGAAGCGCTGCGCGCCGCGCGCGCCATCGTTCGCAAGCAACTGCTCGCCGAAGACCTGCCCCAGCACGGCTGGATCGAGGTGGAGGACGAGCGACACGAGACAATCCTCCGTGTTCCGCTACGCTCCGTCGCCTATTGAGGCAGTGCAACGGCGAACGATCTCGTCCGAAGTGGAGACTCAGTCTTCGCCTTCGCGTTCGCGCCGATGGCGGTTCAGCATGTCTTCCGACTGATCGAGAAGCTGCTGCGTCTTTTCAATGCTTTCGCGCAGTTCGCGTTGGCTCTGCTCGACCTCGCGGGCTTGCCGCGCGCGCAGTTCTTTCCGACTTTCCGTGGTCACCTTGCTCGGCTCTTGTCCTCCGATTCGGACCAAATCTTAGCTTCCTCGCGTAGTCGAAGGAAGGCACAGATGGGGTGTTCCCGTTGGAACCCTCTTTGAGAAGCTTCGTTCAGCCAGTCCCCCCCGGGTGATCAGGACCTCCCCCACCCACTGATCACCACCAGCCCCGGCCCTCACAAGGGCTGGGGCTTTTCACTTTTCAGGAGTGCGTGGCGATCGGCTGCGCTGCGACAAGGGGGCCGCCGGCGATCGTTCCTGCGACCGCGTTACTGAGCTGATCCGGCGTGAACGGCTTCGATAGCACCAGCACATTGTCCGGCCGCTTGGCGATCGATTGCGCGTCGGCATAGCCGGTGATGATGATCGCCGGCAGATCCGGCCGACGCTCCCGAACCTGGCGTATGACCTCGGCACCGGAGACATGCGGCATCGCGTAATCGGTGATCAGCAGATCATAGTCTGCGCCGCTTTCGTCGAGCAAAGCCAGGACGTCGCGGCCATCGGCGGCCTCGACTACCCGGTGTCCGAAATCAGTCAAAAGGGCGGAGGTGGTGGCCCGAACTCCCTCATGATCGTCGATCAGCAGAATGCGCAAGGCCTTCGATGCCTTCTCGGTGCCAGTACGGTGCTGACCATCGTCAGCCGCGGACATTCGTTCGGCGGCGGCGCGCGGCAACCAGATTTCAGCGCGGGTGCCGACACCGACCTCGCTCTCCATGCGAAAGGCACCTCCGGATTGCTTGGCGAACCCGTAGACCATCGACAGGCCAAGGCCCGTGCCCTTGCCGACCTCTTTGGTGGTGAAGAACGGCTCCATCACCTGCTCAAGCAGTTCGGGCGTGATTCCGCAGCCGGTGTCGGAGACCGTCAGCACAACATATTCGCCGGGGGCGAGGCCGTGGTCCGGGTCGGCCGACGTGATCCGATTGGCGGCACGCACCGAGATAGTGCCGCCGTCCGGCATTGCATCGCGAGCGTTGATGATCAGATTCATCAACGCGAGCTCGAGCTGCGCCTGGTCCGCAAACGCGCACCAGAGATCGTCGGTCATTGTCCATTCGAGCTCGACGAGGCCGCCGAGCGTGTGGGCGAGGAGGTCGGTCACCGCCTCGGCCAGCCTTTCGATTTCGATGCACGCTGGTTCAAGCTGCTGGCGACGGGCAAAGGCGAGCAGACGGCCGACTAGGTCGGAGCCCTGCTCGGCGGCACGCTTGGTCATCGTCAGGATCTTAAGATGGTCCTCCGCGAGGGGAACGCGGCGCTCGATCAGACCGAGCCCACCGAGGACGGCGGCCAGCAGATTGTTGAAATCGTGGGCGATGCCGCCGGTCAACTTGCCGATCGCATCCATCTTGCGCGCCTGGACCAGCTGGCTTTCCAGCTCCTTGCGGTCGGTAACGTCGAGCAGGGTGCCGGCATATTCCATCGGCGCGCCTTCGGGGCCGCGCAGCAGCACTGCCTGGTCGAGGAAGTGACGATACTGGCCGTCGGCGCACTGCCAGCGATATTCGACGGCCAGCGAACGCCCATTCGGCCGTCCAGAGATTGCGGCGACGACCCGATCGCGATCATCGGGATGAAGCCGCTCGATCCAGAGCCCCGGGTTGTTCTCCAGCTCTTCGAACTGGTAGCCCGTCAATGCCGAGAAATTGCCCGCGACAAACTTCGGCCGGCGCGGTGCCGCATCGAGCGCCTCGAGATAGAGCGCGATCGGCAGCGACTGGATGATCGCGGCCTGACGCTGCTCGGCAAGCCGGAGCTCCTGCTCGACCCGAAGCCGTTCGGCATTGGCGCGCAGATTGGCGTCGAGCAAAGCCTGCTCCTGCCGCGCCTTGCGCTGGATCTCCTTTCGCATCGCGAACAGATCGACGAACACCGCCACCTTGGAGCGCAAGACGACCGGATCGACCGGTTTGAAGACGTAATCGACCGCGCCCATCGAATAGCCGCGGATGAGGTGCTCGTTTTCCTTGTTCACGGCCGAGAGGAAGACGATCGGGATGCGCTTGGTCTGCTCGCGGCTGCGGATGATCTGCGCCGTTTCATAACCGTCGATGCCGGGCATGTAGACGTCCAGCAGGATGACCGCGAAATCGCCCTTGAGGAGGTGCCGCAGCGCCTCCTCGCCGGAACGGGCCTCGACGATCTCGCCGACATCCTCGAGCACGGTGCGGACGGCGAGCAGGTTGCGCTCGTCGTCGTCGACGACGAGGACACGCGGTCGCTCCGCCGGCTCCTCGCCGGGCAGAATCGTGCCGTTTGCCGGCAATGGCTCCGGGGAACCGATGGAGATGCGTACGCTCATCCTACTCCGCCGGGTTCAGGCTGTCGGCACCGGCCGGCCGCACGTTTTCACGCGAGCGCGCGATCCAGACGCGAAGCAGCGCCAGCAACAGATCGATATCGACCGGCTTCGCAATATAGTCGGACGCGCCGGCGTCGAGACATTTTTGCCGGTCGCCCTTCATCGCCTTGGCCGTCACGGCGATCAGCGGCACTTCCGCCAGCGCCGGGCGCCTGCGGATCTGCTGCATGGTCTCATAGCCGTCCATCTCCGGCATCATGATGTCGATCAGCGCGATGTCGATCCCGGGCGTCTGCTCCAGGATGACGATGCCGTCCTTGCCGCGCTCGGCGTGGAGGACCTCGACGTCGTAGCTCTCCAGCACGCTCGTCAGCGAGTAGATGTTGCGGATGTCGTCGTCGACGATGAGGATCTTGGCGCCGGCGAGTTCCGGAACCGCGCGCGCAGTCGAGACGGCACGCGAAGACGGTGCCTCATCGGTCAGGATCTCGAGCATCGGAGTCGCCGTGCGGATATGCGCCGAAAGATCGCGGAACACCTGGGCGAGAGCTTCCTGATCGGCCGGCTTCTCGGTGATCCCGAACGCCCCCATGTCGATCACCGAACTCAACTTGTCCGCACCGGAGATGACGTGGATCGGCACATGGCTGGTCTGCGAATCGTGCTTCAGCAAATCGAGCAACACGAAACCGTCGATGTCGGAGAGCCCGAGATCGAGGGTGATGGCATCGGGTTGCAGCTTGCGCGCCATCGCCAGGGTTCCCGCGCCGGCGGTCGACACCACCCCCTTGAGGCCGGCCGAACGAGCGAGATCGAGCAGGATCGACGCGAAAGTCGCGTCGTCTTCGACGATCAGCACGAACGGATCCTCGCCAAGCGAATCGCGATCGTCGCTGACCTCGAAGCCGGCGGGAAGGGCGCTCGGAACCATCGCGCCGCTGTTGTCGTAGCGGGCGCTGGTGGTCCCGGCGATGGCGACATTCGGCGCCACCGCCTGCATCGGGATGAACAGGGTGAAGGTCGATCCTTCGCCGGGCTTCGACCGCACCTGAAGCTCGCCGCCGAGCAGGCGCGCGATCTCGCGGCTGATCGAGAGGCCGAGACCGGTGCCGCCATATTTGCGGCTGGTGGTGCCGTCGGCCTGCTGGAACGCTTCGAAGATCAGCTTTTGCTTGTCCTCGGGGATGCCGATTCCGGTGTCGGTGACGGCGATCGAGATCGCCTTGTCGGCACCGCGGAGAACCGGGTGGTTGGGGCTCCAGCCGCTCTTCGCAGCCTTGACCGCAAGGGTGACGCTGCCCTGCGCGGTGAACTTGAAGGCGTTGGAAAGGAGGTTGAGCACGATCTGCTGCAGCCTCTTCTCGTCGGTGCGGATCGTCGACGGCAGGCTGCCGTCGAAATCGACGTTGAAGTCGAGGTTCTTGTCGGCGGCGAGCTGGCGGAAGGTCCGCTCCATATGCTGTTTCAACGTGCTCATCGGCATCTCGCCGACCTCGATCGACACCGTACCGGATTCGATCTTCGACAGATCGAGGATGTCGTTGATCAGGCTGAGCAGATCCGAGCCGGCGGAGTGGATGGTGCGAGCGAAATCGGTCTGTTTCTCGTTGAGGTTGCCCTGCGGGTTGTCGGCCAGCAGCTTAGACAGGATGAGCAGCGAGTTGAGCGGCGTCCGGAGCTCGTGCGACATGTTCGCCAGGAATTCGGACTTGTACTTGGAGGTGAGGGCGAGCTGCTCGGCCTTCTCCTCCACCGCGCGGCGGGCCATCTCGATCTCGATGTTCTTGGCCTCGACCTGCTTCTTCTCGTTCTCGAGCAGCTGCGCCTTTTCCTGAAGCTCCTCGTTGGTGGCGTGCAGCTCTTCCTGCTTGGTGGTGAGTTCGGTCTGGCGCGCCTGCAGCTCCTGAGTGAGCAGCTGCGACTGCTTGAGAAGGCCCTCGGTGCGCATGGTCGCGGCGATCGTGTTCAACACGATGCCGACGGATTCCATCAGCTGATCGAGGAAGCTCTGGTGGGTCTCGTTGAAGTCGCTGAACGAGGCAAGCTCGATCACCGCCTTCACCTCGTCTTCGAACAGAGCGGGCAGGATGGCGACGCTGGCCGGCTTGGCGTGGCCGAGGCCGGAGCCGATGCGGATGAATTCGCCCGGCACTTCCTTGAGCACGATCGGGCGCTTGTCCGCGGCGGCCTGGCCGACCAGGCCTTCGCGCAGCTTGAACTCGCGCTTCAGCTCGTCGCTATTCTCGGCGCCGTAGCTGGCGACAAGCTCCATCTTGGCTTCTTCTTCCTCGCGCTTGGTGACGTAGAACACGCCATATTGGGCGTTCACCAGGGGTGCGAGCTCGGACATGATCAGGTTCGACACGGTGGTGAGATCGCGCTCGCCCTGGAGCATGCGTGAGAAGCGGGCGAGGTTGGTCTTGAGCCAATCCTGCTCGGCATTCTTGAGCGTCTGATCCTTGAGGTTGCGGATCATCTCGTTGATCGTGTCCTTGAGCGCCGCCATCTCGCCCGAGGCTTCCACCGCGATGGATCGGGTAAGATCGCCCTTGGTCACGGCGGTCGCCACGTCGGCGATCGAACGCACCTGGTTGGTCAGGTTGGCGGCGAGCTGGTTCACGTTGTCGGTGAGATCGCGCCACAGGCCGGCGGCGCCGGGCACGCGCGCCTGGCCGCCGAGCCGGCCTTCGATGCCGACCTCGCGGGCCATGTTGGTCACCTGGTCACCGAAGGTCGACAGGGTCTCGATCATGAAGTTGATTGTCTCGGCCAGCGCGGCGATTTCGCCCTTGGCGTCCACGGTCAGCTTGCGGCGGAGGTTGCCCTGCGCCACCGCGGTGACGACGTCAGCGATGCCGCGCACCTGGTTGGTGAGGTTGGTCGCCATCAAATTGACGTTGTCGGTCAGATCCTTCCAGGTTCCGCCGACGCCCGGCACCTGCGCCTGGCCGCCCAATTTGCCCTCGGTTCCGACTTCGCGGGCCACGCGGGTCACTTCCGATGCGAACGAGTTGAGCTGATCGACCATGACGTTGATCGTGTCCTTGAGCGCGAGAATCTCGCCCTTCACGTCCACGGTGATCTTCTTGGACAAGTCGCCCCGCGCCACGGCGGTGGTCACGTCGGCGATGTTGCGCACCTGGCCGGTGAGGTTGGCGGCCATCAGATTGACGTTGTCGGTCAGATCCTTCCAGGTGCCGGCGACGCCGCGCACCTGCGCCTGGCCGCCGAGCTTGCCTTCGGTGCCGACCTCGCGCGCCACGCGCGTCACTTCGGAGGCGAAGCCGTTGAGCTGATCGACCATCGTGTTGATGGTGTTCTTGAGCTCGAGAATCTCGCCCTTCACGTCGACGGTAATCTTCTTGGACAGATCGCCCAATGCCACGGCGGTCGTCACTTCGGCGATGTTGCGGACCTGGCCGGTGAGGTTCGCGGCCATGGCGTTGACGTTGTCGGTGAGATCCTTCCAGGTGCCGCCGACGCCTTCCACCTGCGCCTGGCCGCCGAGCTTTCCTTCCGAGCCGACTTCGCGGGCCACGCGGGTCACTTCCGATGCGAACGAATTGAGCTGGTCGACCATCACGTTGATGGTGTTCTTGAGCTCGAGGATCTCGCCCTTCACGTCGACGGTGATCTTCTTCGACAAGTCGCCGCGCGCAACGGCGGTGGTCACCTCGGCGATGTTGCGGACCTGGCCGGTAAGGTTGCCGGCCATCAGATTCACGTTGTCGGTGAGATCCTTCCAGGTGCCGGCGACGCCTTCGACCTGCGCCTGGCCGCCGAGCTTGCCTTCCGAGCCGACCTCGCGCGCCACGCGGGTCACTTCGGACGCGAAGCCGTTGAGCTGGTCCACCATGGTGTTGATGGTGTTCTTGAGTTCCAGGATCTCGCCCTTCACCTCGACGGTGATCTTCTTGGACAAGTCGCCGCGCGCCACGGCGGTGGTCACTTCGGCGATGTTGCGGACCTGGCCGGTGAGGTTGGCGGCCATAAGATTGACGTTGTCGGTGAGATCGGCCCATGTGCCGGCGACCCCAGGCACCTGCGCCTGGCCGCCGAGCTTGCCTTCGGTGCCGACCTCGCGCGCCACGCGGGTCACTTCGGACGCGAAGCCGTTGAGCTGGTCGACCATGGTATTGATGGTGTTCTTGAGCTCGAGGATCTCGCCCTTCACGTCGACGGTGATCTTCTTGGAAAGATCGCCGCTGGCGACGGCGGTGGTCACCTCCGCGATGTTGCGGACCTGGCCGGTGAGATTGTCGGCCATCAGATTCACGTTGTCGGTCAGATCCTTCCAGGTTCCGCCGACGCCCGGCACCTGTGCCTGTCCGCCGAGCTTGCCCTCGGTGCCAACTTCGCGGGCCACGCGGGTCACTTCGGACGCGAAGCCGTTGAGCTGATCCACCATGGTGTTGATGGTGTTCTTGAGCTCGAGGATCTCGCCCTTCACGTCGACGGTGATCTTCTTGGACAAGTCGCCGCGCGCCACCGCGGTGGTCACTTCGGCGATGTTGCGCACCTGACCGGTGAGGTTCGCGGCCATCAGGTTGACGTTGTCGGTGAGATCCGCCCAGGTGCCGGCGACTCCGGGCACCTGCGCCTGGCCGCCGAGCTTTCCTTCGGTGCCGACCTCGCGCGCGACGCGGGTCACTTCCGAGGCGAAGGCATTGAGCTGATCGACCATCGTGTTGATGGTGTTCTTCAGTTCGAGGATCTCGCCCTTCACCTCCACGGTGATCTTCTTGGAAAGATCGCCCGAGGCCACGGCGGTGGTCACCTCGGCGATGTTGCGGACCTGCCCGGTCAGGTTGGTCGCCATCGCGTTGACGTTGTCGGTAAGGTCCTTCCAGGTGCCGGCGACGCCCTTCACATTGGCCTGGCCGCCGAGCTTGCCTTCGGTGCCGACCTCGCGCGCCACGCGCGTCACTTCGGACGCGAACGAGGCGAGCTGCTCCACCATGGTGTTGACGATCTTGCCGATGCGCAGGAATTCGCCCCGCAGCGGGCGGCCGTCGATCTCGACCGTCATCGATTGCGACAGATCGCCCTTGGCGACGGCGCCGATGACTCGGGCGACTTCGGCGGTCGGCTGGACCATGTCCTCGATCAGCTCGTTGACCGATCGGATCGCAGTTTCCCAGCCCCCGGTGGCGCTGCGAACGGCGCCGCGCTGGGTAATCTTGCCTTCCTTGCCGACGACCTGGCTGAGACGCTCGAACTCGTGCGTCATCTCCTGGTTGATCGACACGACCTCGTTGAACAGGGTCGCGATCTCGCTATCGACGCCAGAGAGATCCTCGGGCAGGCGCACCGAGAAATCGCCGCGGCGAAGGCTGCGGAGCGCGGTGACGAGTTGGCGGCGGTCGAGGGATTCGCGGCAGGGTTCGGCGTTCACTCAGAGCTCCATGTTCAGCGTCGTTCCCCCCGTGGAATGTTGCACCGGCCCCCCGGTCGGCGATGGCAGCGATCTACATAGCAGAGGATGCCAGCATGGCTTCCAGAATTTTCCCATGCCCTGTCAATCCTTAAGCAGGCATTGCCAGCCCTCGGAAAAGGCGACTAACGGGTTCCCCAGTGCGGCGGCAGAAGGACGGGTCCCGCTTACATGGCCTCACGGGACGAACTATCGCGTTTCATCCGGTCGAGCTTCCGCTCGGTCTGGTCGCTCGAGCTGCTTCTCCTGGTGAAGCGGGATTCAAGGCGGTGGACCCATGCAGAGGTGGTATCGGCGCTCAGGGGAAGCGATCTGGTGGTCAGCCAGAGCGTCGAGTGGTTGTCCGCGGCCGGACTGGTGATCGAGGAGGATGACGGTGCCGTCGCTTACGGGCCGGTGTCGGACGATCTTGCTGCGCTCGTCGAAGCGACGGAGGCCCTTTACGCGCGCCGTCCCGATGCCGTGCGGCGGATGATCGTGGCGGCCTCTACCGGCGGTCTCGCCGCTTTCGCCGACGCGTTCCGGCTCAGGAAGGATTGACCATGTACGAGGTCTTCCCGGCGATCGTCTATCTGCTGTGCTTCGCGACCAGTGCCGCTTGCGCCTGGCTGCTGATTCGCTCCTATCGGCAGAGCGGCGCGCGGCTGCTTCTGTGGAGCGCGCTCTGCTTCCTGCTTCTGGCGGCCAACAATCTGGTTGTGGTGTTCGATCTCCTGATCCTCAGGGACGTGGATCTGCGGATAGCCCGGCAATTGCTGGCCGTCGCCGCGGTTTCGATCCTGCTGTTCGGGTTTGTCTGGGATCTGGAGGAGGAATGAGATGACGATCCTCAATTTCCTCGCCGGGGCCGCGACCTTCGGCTTCTTCCTCGCTGGCCTGTTCTTCCTGCGATTCTGGAAGAAGACCGCGGACAGTCTGTTCCTGTCGTTCGCCGCCGCCTTCTTCCTGCTCGGCGTCGGGCAGGCCGCGCTCGCCCTTGCGAACATTCCGGTGGAGGAGCGGAGCTGGCTCTATCTGTTCCGGCTGGCGGCGTTCGCGTTGATCCTCGTGGCGATCATCCGCAAGAACAGACCCGGCGGCTGAAATCTATCGCGCGCAAAAACAAACCCCTCCGGAACCGCCGGAGGGGTTCAGCGATTCACCGCGCGTCGGCCTCAATCGTCGTCGAGGCGGGCGAGCAGATCCTCGAACGTCTTGAGCGACCGGACTTCTCCGTCCATCGCAAAAGCCTGACGGAGCGCACTGCCGACGCCGGCATGAACAGTCGGCGGCGCGACCTTCACAAAGCGCCGTTCGGAAGCATGGACCATGGCTTCATGTCTCGGATTCATTGTATTCACGACCTGAGAACGCCCGGAAGCGAGCAGAGTTGCAAACATTGCGCACCCCCAACGGAACTGATCTGGATTGTGGCTTGAACAACACGGAGGCAAAGGTGGCGATCGACGGGGCATTGGCACGTGCCCGGGCCTGCTCGCCCTTTCTGCGGCTGCAGCTCGATCGGTTCCCGGCGATCGCCGAGGCACTGGAGGCCGGAGAACTCGAACAGGCGCTGAATCGTGCGCGTGCTGCCGGTGCCGAAGCGCCGAATCTCGCCGCAGCGCTTCGGCGAGAGCGAAGCGCGCTGGCCGCGGCGTTGGCCATTGGTGATCTTGCTGGGCTGATACCGTTCGAAGCCCTCGTCACCGAACTCTCGGATCTCGCCGATCGCACGCTGCATCGTGCCGTCGAGGCGGCGATCCTGGAGCGTACGCCGGACGCCGAGCCGCGCGGCTTCACGATCATCGGGCTCGGCAAGCATGGCAGTCGCGAGCTCAATTATTCGTCCGATATCGACCCGCTGTTCCTGTTCGATCCCACGACCCTGCCGCTCAAGCCGCGCGAAGAGGCCGGGCAGGGGGCGGTGCGGATCGGCCAGCGGGTGCTCGAACTGATCCAGAAGCGCGACGGCGAAGGCTATGTCTTCCGCGTCGATCTGCGCCTGCGCCCCTCGTCGGAGGTCACGCCCATCGCGCTGCCGGTCGACGCCGCGATCTCCTACTACGAATCAAGCGCGCTGCCGTGGGAGCGTGCCGCCTTCATCCGCGCCAGGCATGCCGCGGGCGACGCCGCGCTCGGCCGCTATTTCCTGGAGGCCATTCATCCCTTCGTGTGGCGGCGGTCGCTCGATTTCGGTGCGATCGGAGAGCTCCAGTCGATCACGCGCAGGATCCGCGACCATTATTCGCAGGGGCAGAAATTCGGGCCGGGTTACGATCTGAAGCGTGGCCGCGGCGGAATTCGCGAAGTGGAATTCTTCGCCCAGATACATCAGTTGATCCACGGCGGGCGCGACCCCGCGTTGCGTGCCCGGGCGACCCTCGACGCACTTGCGGCGCTCGCGGCCGACGGGCGGATCTCGGGCGAGGAGGCGCTGAACATGGCCGATGCCTACCGGCTGTTCCGCACGATCGAGCATCGCCTGCAGATGGTCGACGATCGCCAGACCCACAGCCTGCCCACCGATCCTGCCGCGCTCGATACTGTGGCGCGCCTCCATGGACTCGAGGATGGGGGGCTGCTTCTCGACGCGCTTCGTCCCCATGTCGATCGGGTCGCCGCCGCCTACACGGCGATGGCGGGCGATCAGGAAGAGCATTTGCCGCTTATCCCGGAAGCGCTCGAGACAAGGCTGGCCGAGATCGGCTTCGCGGCGCCGGGGGAAGCGCGGATGCGGGTGGAACGCTGGCGCTCGGGGAAGGCGCGCTCGCTGCGCACCGCGCCGGCGCGCGAGGCGTTCGAGGCGATGCTGCCGTTGCTGCTCGAAGCCTTTGCGAGGGCGCCCGATCCGATGCGCGCGATGAATCGGTTCGAGGATGTCCTAGAGCGGCTGCCAAGCGGAGTGAATTTCTATCGCTTGCTGCAGGCGCGGCCTGGCCTCACCGCGCACTTGGCCGAGATCCTCAGCCATGCCCCGACCCTGGCCGATCAGCTCGCCCGCCGTCCCGAATTGCTCGACGGGCTGATCGACGCCTCCGCCTTCGATCTGCCACCGCCGCTCGCCGACCAGATCGGCGAGTTCGTCCAGTTCGAGCGCAAGGGCGAGGATTATCAGATGATCCTCGATCGCGTGCGGCGGCTGGTCAACGAACGACGCTTCGCGCTCGGCGTCCAGCTCGTCACGGGCCGCAGCCAGCCGCTCGACATCACCGAAGGCTATGCGCGGGTGGCCGAGGCGGCGCTCAACGTCCTCGCCGATGCGACGATCGCCGAATTCGAAAAGCGGCACGGCAAGGTGCCCGGATCGGAGCTGCTGATCCTTGCGCTGGGACGGTTCGGCGGCGAGGCGCTGACCCATGCGTCCGATCTCGATCTGGTGTATCTGTTCAGCGGCACGCACGAGGCGGAATCCGACGGCGAGAAGCCGCTTCGCGCCACGGATTATTTCAACCGCCTCGCGCCGCGGGTGACTGCCGCGCTGAGCGTGCCGACCGCGGCGGGGCCGCTCTACGAGGTCGATACGCGGCTGCGGCCGTCGGGCCAGGACGGATTGCTCGCGGTCAGCGTCGAAAGCTTCGAACGCTATCAGCGCGAACAAGCCTGGACCTGGGAGCATCTCGCCTTGCTGCGCGCGCGTCCGATTTACGGTTCGGCGGCGGCGCGCGCGGAGCTCAAGGCGGTGATCGACCGTACCTTGCGGCTGCCCCGCGATGCCGCCCAGGTCACCGCCGAGGCGGTGCGCATGCGCCGGGACATCGCGCTGCACAAGCGCTCCGGCGGGCCGTTCGACATCAAGCTCGGGGCGGGCGGGCTCGTCGATCTGGAATTCGCGATCCACACGCTTCAGCTCCGTACCGGCATAGGGCTCGATCCGCATCTCGAAGTCGCGATCGCAGCACTTCGCGATGCTGGCTCGGTCCCGGTCGAGACCGAGGACTGCCTGCGCCTGCTGATCTCGATGCTGGTGATGTTCCGCCTGGTCTCGCCAAATTCGGCGGAGCCGGCCGGGGCGTCACGGCCGCTGGTCGCGCGGGCCTGCGGGCTGGCCGATTGGGATGCGCTGCTTGCAGCGCATGAGCAGGCGCGGCAGAGCGTCTCGGAACTTTGGCGGAGCGTCTCCGCCGCCGCCGCTCCGGCGGAGGACTGATGGAAGGGCACATTCGATGGTGAACGAAGGCGATCTGGTTCCGGACGTGACGCTGGTCAGCGTCGAGGGCAAGGAGATCAGCCCGGCCGATTTCCGCAGCCAGAAGCTCGTCCTCTATTTCTATCCCAAGGACGATACGTCCGGCTGCACCGCCGAGGCGCAGGCGTTCAGCGCGCTTGCCGACGCGTTCGAGGACGCGAATACCTGGGTCCTCGGTATCTCCAAGGACGATGCCAAGAAGCACGCCAAGTTCATCGACAAATACGATCTCAAGGTCCAGCTCGCCACCGACGCCGACGGCTCGGTCTGCGAAGCGTTCGGCACCTGGATCGAGAAATCGATGTACGGCCGCAAATATATGGGGATCGACCGCGCCACCTTCCTGATCGACCGCGACGGCAAGGTGCAGAAGGTCTGGCGCAAGGTTAAGGTTCCCGGCCACGCGGACGAGGTGCTCGAGGCGGCGCGCGCGCTTCCCTGACGGGCAGCGTCGGCGGCTTCGCGCATGCGGCCGAATTTCCATCCGCGGCTGATCAACCCTCGGTTCGGCGATCCCGGCCTGTTCGTCGAACTGCTCCACCGCCGGGAGGCGTTGCTGTTCGATCTGGGCGATCTGTCGCGGCTGCCGGCGCGAGATCTGCTGCGCGTGACCCACGTCTTCGTCACCCACGCCCATATCGATCATTTCATCGGCTTCGATGCGCTGCTGCGGGCGCTGGTCGGGCGGGAGAAACGGGTGGCGATGGTGGGTCCGCGCGGCTTTGCCGAACGGGTCGAGCACAAATTGCTCTCCTACGAATGGGATCTGGTCGAGCGCTACGAAAGCGATCTGGTCTTCGACGTCATCGAACTTCACGACGGCGGCGAAAGGCAGGCGGCGCGCTTTCGCTTCAAGCGTGCTTTCGCGCGCGAGCCATTGGACGTGGACGAAGCGGAAGCCGGCGTGGTGGCCGCTTGTGACGGGTTCACCGTTCGCGCCCGGATCCTGGAGCATCACGGACCGTCGGTCGGCTATGCGGTGCGGGAGCCGACGCACGTCAACATCTGGCGCAACCGGCTGGAGGCGCGGGGGCTTGCGACCGGTCCGTGGCTGCAGGCGCTGAAGCAGGCGGTGCTCGAAGGCGCCGCGGACGACCAGCCGATCCGACTCCCCGATGGCTGCACCGAGCCGCTCGGACGCTTGCGGGATCTTCTGAGCGTCACCGCGGGGCAGACGATCGCCTACGTCACCGATGTCGCCGACACGCCGCGCAATCGCTCCGACATTGCAGAGCTTGTCAAGGACGCGGACACGTTGTTCATCGAAAGCCGCTTTTCGGCCCAGGATGGCGAACAGGCGCAGCAGCGGGCGCACCTTACGACGACGGCCGCGGGCGAAATCGCCCGCAGAGCCGGAGTGCGGCGGGTTGAGCCCTTTCATTTCTCGCCGCGCTACGAGACGCTCGGCGAGCAGCCGATGATCGCCGAGGTGCTCGCCGCCTTTCAGGGCTGAAGCGCGTCCGCTATCGGACAGCCGCCGTCCGGAAGCGGACGCAACGGCCGCACGATCCGGGCTGCCGCCGCCTTGAGGCAGGTGGCACGCATCTTGCGCAAGGGCGGGACAGCGACATCGCGAGCAATCGTGTAAGGGCAGCCGCGAGAAGGGGAGCAGGACGTGGGGACGAAGGCGAGGCTGTTGGCGGCGGCGTGGCTCTTGGGCGCGGCCATGCCCGTGGCGGCGCAGCAGGCCGGCGCGGGTGGGCGCACCGTCTACGAAGCGGCCTACTTCACCCAATATTCCCCATCGAGCGCGCTGGAGATCGTGCGCCGGGTGCCGGGCTTCACCCTCGATCTCGGCAGTCAGGAGGTCCGTGGGTTCGGCCAGGCGGCGGGCAACGTCGTCATCAACGGCAATCGCCCGAGCTCGAAGAGCGACACGCTGGAGACGATCCTCGCTCGAATTCCCGCGAATCGCGTCGCCCGGGTCGAAGTCGGCACCGGCGATCTGTTCGGGTCGGAATTCTCCGGTCGTGCGCAGGTGCTGAACCTGATCCTCACGTCCGCAGGCGGCCTCGCCGGAACGGTGACGGCCACCGCGCGGCGCGATTACACCGGACAGGTCACACCGGAAGGGAGCGTCTCCGCGCTCTATCGCCGCGGCGCGTCCAGTTTCAACCTGTCGGCTGGCTATAACAACGCCCATACGCCCGAAGAAGGCACTGATACCGTGACGGCCTTTTCGAGCGGCGTCGTTACCGAGCGCCGCCGCAAGGTCAACGACATCACCGAGCGCGAGGGCTTCGTGTCCGGATCGTGGGAGCATCAGGGCGGCGTCAATCGTGTCGCGCATTTGAATTTCCGTGCGGAAAAGGAACGGTTCGAACTCGATCAGACCAACGACGTTTTCCCTCTCGACGGGCCGGTGCGGGACGACCGGCTCAGCCAGGACTATCGCACCCGCGAGTTCGAGCTCGGCGGCGACATCACGCGGCCGCTGTGGGGCGGGGCGATCAAGCTGATCGGCCTCGCCACCCGGGTTCACCGGGACGAGGACGAATTCTCGTTCAACCGGATCAAGAGCGAGGTGATCGGCGGCTACGAGCAGACGGTCGAAAGCCAGAGCAACGAGACGCTCGCACGGCTGGTCTGGTCGACCCAGAATGCCGGGGGCTGGAACGTAGAGGCAGGCGTCGAAGGCGTGCTCAACAGCCTCGACAGCGACGTCAATTTGTTTGAAGTCGACGAAAGCGGCGGCCGCACCCGCGTCGACCTTCCAATCGATCAGGCGGTGGTCAAGGAATGGCGCGGCGAGGCCTTCTATAATGCCGGCCGCAGCCTGTCTCCGACGCTTCGGCTCGATTTCGGCTTCACGTTCGAAGCGTCGCGGCTGACGGTGCGGGGCGATACCGAGGCGGAGCGCACCCTGCGTTTCCTGAAGCCGAAATTCGTGCTCGACTGGCGGCCCAAGGGCGCGTGGCATGCCCAGCTCTCGCTGATCCGCACCGTCGCGCAGCTCGATTTCGAAGATTTCATCAGCTCGGCCGAACTGACCAACGACCGGGTCAATGCCGGCAATGCCGATCTCGTACCGCAACGCGCCTGGGAAGGCCTGCTCACCGTCGAACGCACGATCTTCGGCGACGGTCTCGCAAAGATCGAACTCGGCTACAATCGAATCGAGAAGGTCCAGGACCGGGTGCCTACGCCCGAGGGGTTCGATGCGCCGGGCAATCTCGGCACCGGGCGCCAGGCCTTCGTCAAAACGACGGTCGACGTCCCGCTCGCCGGCATCGGCATCAAGGGCGGCCGCATGACCTGGAATTATCGGCTGCAGGACACCTCCGTCGAAGATCCGTACACCCATCGCAACCGGCGATTCTCGGGATTCACCAGCTGGACCTACGATCTCACCTTCCGCCAGGACCTCGGAAAATACGCCTGGAGCGTGACGTACGCCGGCAGCCCGCGGGAGCCTTATTACTGGCGCGACGAGATCGACGCGCCGAACGGGCGGGACCCGTTCATCAACGCTTATGTCGAATATCGTCCGGACCCGGCGACGACGATCACCCTCGGCGCGGACAATGTGTTCAACCGGCCGGGCACGCGCTCCCGCCTGTTCTTCGCCCCGGATCGCTCCAACCCCGATCCGTACGAGCTCGAATTCCGCGAGCGCAACGCGCACGTCACCGGCTATCTGCGCTTCAAGCGCAGCTTCGGCTGATCGTCACGGACGGGCCGGATCGAGGTCGGGCAAGCTCTCGGCTTCACGGTACAAGGAGCCGAGATCCGCGCGCAGGACGGCGTCGAGCAGGGCCTCGAAGCTGTCGACGACGAAATAGCCGGTCTGGAAGGAGTCGCTGCGATAGGTGGTGCGCAGCACCTCCGGGAGCACGAACGGACGCCGCTTCGGCTCGGCACTGTCGAGACTGAAGCGGGACTCGCCGAAGCTCGACAGGATGCCGGCGCCGAAGATGCGCAATGCGCCATCCTCGCGTGCCAGCCCGAACTCGACCGTGTACCAATAAAGCCTGGCAAGGCGGTGCAGCGCGCCCTTGGCGATCGCCTCCAGGCCTTTCGATCCGAGCGCCTGCATGAAGTCGGCGACCGCGGGGAGGGCGAGCAATGGAACGTGACCGAACACGTCGTGGAAGACGTCCGGCTCTTCGAGGTAATCGAGCTGGGCGCGGCTGCGGATGAAATTACCGGCCGGAAAGCGGCGATTGGCAAGATGCTCGAAGAAGATGTCGTCCGGAACGAGCCCCGGCACCGAAACCACGGTCCAGCCCGTCCGCGCGCGGAGGCGGTCGCTAAGCTCGCCGAATTCGGGAATGCCGGGCCGCGACAGGTGCAGCACGTCGAGCCCTTCCTCGAACGCGCGGACAGCGCGGCCGTGGAGCATCTCCTGCTGGCGCGCGAACAGGATGTCCCAGGTCGCATGGTCGCCGGCGGTGAAGCGGTCCCAATGCTGCGGCACCGTCCAGTCTGCGGCGGCGCCCGCAGGCGGGGCCGGCGACGGCGGCGCGGTTTCGGTGAAATCCTTGAACATCTGCGGTCTTCCTCGTGCAAAAAGAAAGACCCCGCCCGGAATGTCCGGACGGGGTCGATTGAAGCGTCGCTGGTGCGATCAGCGCGTCAAATCGGTCCCGTCCCCGGGCGATAATAATAAGCGTAGACGGACGCGCAGGCAGAGGGCGCGGCGGATGCCGAGGCCTTCGTTGCCGGAATGTGCGCAGTGCCGATCATCGTGTGAACCTGACCTTGGAAGCGGCTTTTGTCAAATCTCGAGTGCTGAACGCTCTGCGCCAGGCCCGATGAACCGAGTCTGACGCGCACAGCGCTGTTGACCCTTCTGCCAAGGCGGTTTAGCTATCGTCACGTAATGACCGGCAATTCCGCTCTGTCTTTCGGTTCGACCCTCGGTCTGTGGTGGCGCTGGCCCTCGCAGACTGATTTGGCGCGCCCGTCGACGGAGTAGGCGGAAGACATCGATCTTCCTGTGAGACCCGATCCGAGGCCCGCCCACAAGGCGGGCTTTTTTTTGACCTTCAAACACGGAAAAACCATCGATGATCATCGTTCTCAAGCCGGAAGCTTCCCCCGAAACCGCGCAGGAGCTGCTCGCGCAGATCGAAGCGAAGGGGCTGAAGCCGCTCCACATGCCGGGCAGCGAGCGAGTCGTCCTCGGGGCGCTCGGCGACGAGCGGGTGCTCGCCGAGCTCGCGCTCGAAGGCCATCCCATGGTCGAATCGCTGAAGCCGATTCTCGCCCCCTACAAATTGGTCAGCCGGGAAATGCAGGCCCACGACACGATCGTGCGGCTCGGCAGGGTCGCGGTCGGTGGGCGCGGCTTCACCGTCATCGCCGGGCCGTGCGCGGTCGAGACCGAAAGTCAGATGCGCAACACGGCACGTGCCGCCAAGGCGGCCGGCGCGCACGGCATCCGCGCCGGAGCCTACAAGCCGCGCACCAGCCCCTATGCCTTTCAGGGGCACGGGGTCGAAGGTCTGAAACTGCTTCGCGCCACCGGTGACGAGTTCGACATGCCGGTGGTCACCGAAGTCATGGAAACGGCGGACGTCGAAATCGTCGCCGAATATGCCGATGCCCTCCAGATCGGCGCCCGCAACATGCAGAATTTCTCGCTGCTGAAGGCGGTCGGCCGCTCGAAGAAGCCGGTGGTGCTGAAGCGCGGCATGGCTGCGAAGGTCGAGGATCTGCTGCTCGCCGCCGAGTATCTGCTGGCCGAGGGCAACGACCAGGTGATCCTGTGCGAGCGTGGCATCCGTACGTTCGAGACCGCGACGCGCAACACGCTCGATCTCAACGCGATCCCGTTCATCAAGCAGAAGACGCATCTCCCGGTCCTGGTCGATCCGTCGCACGGCACCGGGGTGCGCGATTTCGTCATTCCGATGGCCCTCGCTGCGGCGGCGTGCGGCGCCGACGGTATCCTCGTGGAGATGCACGAAAATCCCGCGGTGGCGTGGTCCGACGGTGCTCAGTCGCTGTATCCCGAAGGGTTCGAGCGACTGATGGCGAGCCTCGCACCGATCGCGACCGCCGTCGGAAGGCAGATCCAGTGAGCGTTGCTCCGCTATCCGGCGGCAGTGCCAAGGCGCTCACCCGTCGGCTTCATCGCTCGCCCGATCCGCTGTCGCTCTACGCCGCGCTTAGCGATCGCGGCGCCCGCACCGACACCATGCTGCTCGAAACGCTCGCCGGTCCGACCCTGATCATGGATCAGGCGGCGGTTCGGGTGGAATGCCGCGGCCAACGGGTGCTGATCGAAGCGCTCACCCCCGGCGGAGCGCTCGTCCTCGCCACGCTGGAACGCGGCTTCGGCCACTGTGTCGCCGAGCGCGGCGAGCGGCGGCTGGTGCTGCGCTTCGCGCCGCCGGCGGGCGACGATGCCGAAGCTCGTCTGCTCGCCGCCTCGCCGTTCGACGTGCTGCGTGCGCTGTCGACCGGCACCCGCAGCGAGACTCCCGAGGAGCCGTTTACCCTGGCGCTGCTCGGCACCGTGGCCTTCGATCATGTCGATCTGTTCGAGGATCTGCCGGCCCCGGCCGACGATCGGCTCGGCTTTCCCGATTTCATCTTCTGGCTGGCCGAAAGCCTGATCGTCTACGAACAGGGGCTGGCGCCGCGGCTCGTCTGCACCGCTTTCGGATCCGAGGATCCGGAAGAGACCACGCGTGCGCATTTCGGCGCCTCCGAGCGGCTGGCGTCGCTCGCCGCGCGGTGCGAGCGGCCGCTCGACGAGGTCGCTCCGGCGCAGCGGAGCGATCCGGCGGCCGCACAGACCGATCTCGACGACCAAGCCTATGGCGCGGTGGTGGCGCGGATGAAGGAGCACATCCTCGCGGGCGACGTCTATCAGATCGTGCCGTCGCGCACCTTCCGCGCGCCCTGCGCGGATCCGATCGCGGCGTTCGCGGCGGTGCGCCGGCTCGACCGGTCGCCCTACATGTTCTTCATGGCAGCGCCGGAGCATCTCTTGTTCGGCGCTTCGCCCGAGACGTCGGTGCGCATCGTCCGCGAGGAGAAATGGCCGATGGTCGAGGTCAAGCCGATCGCCGGAACCCGGCCGCGGGGCGCCGATGCCGACGAGGACGATCGCATGGAGGCCGATCTCCGACTCGACCAGAAGGAGATCGCCGAGCATATGATGCTGGTCGATCTCGCCCGCAACGATGTCGCACGCGTCAGCATCCCCGGCACGCGCCGCGTTGCCAAACTGATGACGGTCGAGCGCTATGCCCGGGTCATGCACCTCGTCTCCTCGGTCAAGGGTGCGCTGGCGATCGGCTACGATGCGCTCCACGCCCTCCAGGCCTGTCTCAACGTCGGCACCCTCTCGGGCGCGCCCAAGATCAAGGCGACGGAGCTGCTGCGCCTCACCGAACGGACCAAGCGCGGGCCCTATGGCGGCGCGATCGGCTGGCTCAACGGCGAGGGCCTGATGGACACCGGCGTCGTTATCCGTTCGGCGGTGGTGAAAGACGGCGTCGCTTATGTCCGGGCCGGGGCCGGCGTCGTCCACGACAGCGATCCGCAAAAGGAAGCGGACGAGACCCGGCGGAAAGCCTCCGCCATCCTTTCGGCGCTCGGCGCCCCGGAGAAGAGCCAATGACCGCGTCCGTGCTGATGATCGACAATCTCGACAGCTTCACCTTCAACCTCGTGGAGGCGATCGAGCGCCTCGGCGCCAAGGTTCGGGTGCTGCGAAACAGCATCCCCGCCGCCGATGCGCTCGCCGCCGCGGAGCAGAGTGGATCGCATCTTATTCTGTCGCCCGGTCCGGGCCGCCCCGAGGATGCGGGTTGCTGCCTGGAATTGCTCGCGCTCGCCAAGGGCCGCGTGCCTGTGCTCGGGGTCTGTCTCGGCCATCAGGCCATGGTGCTTGAAGCCGGCGGGGACGTCGATCGGGCGCCGGCGCCGGTGCACGGCAAGACGTCGGTGCTGGTTCATGACGGTCAGGGGCCGTTCGAGGGCATCGACGGGCCGGTACAGATCGGCCGCTACCATTCGCTGTGCACTCGCAACATCCCCGGTCGCTTCACGGTGCATGCCGAGACAGAGGGCATGGCGATGGCGATCAGCGATGATGCGGCGTTGCAGACCGGCCTGCAATTCCACCCGGAATCGATCCTCACGCCCCTCGGCAACCGGATTCTGGCCAACATCCTGCTGCGACCGGCGCCGGTTCGGCAACAGGCTGCCTGACAAGGACCTGGCGGGGATGACGGCCGCCCGCCGCCGCGCTAGGCCGCTGAAATGACCGACACCAGCATCGCCGAGGCCTGCCGCGCCGTCCTGCTTGCCGCCAAGCCGCGCGACAAGGTGCGGGCGGCGCGCGAGACGGCGCGCGCCTGGCGGCGCGGGCGGCTGGCGCACGCCTTCGACGTGCCGATGCCGGATCGGCCGGCGCGGCCGGAAAGGCCGGAGCTGCTGCCGGCCTCGCAGATGCCGAAGCGCGGCAAGGGCGGCTCGGAGCGGGGGCGGGTCGCAATGCTGCATGCGCTCGCCCATATCGAGTTCGGCGCCATCGATCTCGCCTTCGACATCGTCGGCCGTTTCGGCGCTGCGTTCCCGCGCGACTTCGTCGACGACTGGATCGGGGTGGGGGCCGACGAAGCGATGCATTTCGCTTTGCTCGACCGGCGGCTGAAAGTCCTCGGCGCGTCCTACGGATCGATGCCGGCCCATGACGGTCTGTGGGAAGCTGCGGAAGCCACAGCCAAGGATGCGCTCGCCCGCCTCGCCGTGGTTCCGATGGTGCTGGAGGCACGGGGGCTGGACGTCACCCCGGCGACGGTGGAGCGCTTCCGAGCTGCCGGGGACGAGCGCTCCGCGGCCATTCTTCTCCGTATATATACGGATGAAATCCGGCATGTCGGGGCCGGCACAAAGTGGTTCGAAGAGGGCTGTGAATCGCAGGGATTCGCCATCGTTCCGCATTGGCAACGACTGGTGCGCACCCACTTTCGCGGCGTTCTGAAGCCGCCGTTCAACGACTCAGCGCGCGGTCAAGCCGGTCTATCCCGGGATTTCTACTCCGCTCTTGCGGTGAAAGGTTATGTTTAACAGTCTCCGGCCACACGTCGCGGGGTGGGCAGCTTCCTTGACGTAACGAGGCCGGGCAGCACGCCCTGCGCTTTGGTTTTGAACGCGAAATTGGACGGCCGGCCTTCGTAGAGGTCAACCGTTCCGGGGACCGATCTGTGCTGACTAAGACAAACAACGCCGGCTGGGGGAACAAGTTCCGCAAGCTCTTCCGTTCGCGGGACATTTTCTTCCACGACGGTGCGACGCTCCGCCGCGTGCGTGTCGGTGCCGGGGTTCAGTTGTCCGCCGCGTTTGCGGCCACCCTCACTCTGTCCTGGTCGGCGTTCGCCGCCGCGCAGCTCGCCTCCGCCGAATTCGGTGCAGCAGAGCCGGTTCGGTCGAGCGCCGAGATCGTTCGCATGGAGCGCGAAGTCCGCGCGATGCAGGCCGATGTCGCCGCGATCAAGGAAGCCGCGCAGAAGCGGTTCCAGATCACCGCGCACGAAGTTCGCAGCCTCGGCCTCGATCCGGCCCGTCTTCAGGATCAAAACGGCGTCGGCGGCCCCTACGAGGCGATCGACGGCAATCGCGCCGATCCGAACTTCAAGGCGCTGTTCATGAGCTGGAAGCAGCTCGACAGCCTGGAGCAGGGCATGATCGCCATCCCGTCGCTCGAGCCGGTGAAGGGAACGCGCTTCACCTCCGGCTACGGCGTCCGCTCCGATCCGTTCAAGGGCCGTGCCGCGATGCACGCCGGCATCGATCTCGCCGGCCCGATCGGCACCCCGATTTACGCCACCGCCGACGGTATCGTTGGGCGCGCTGAATATCATAATGGCGGCTACGGCAATCTCGTCGAGATCGACCATGGCCGGGGCATTCAGACCCGCTACGGCCACCTTTCCAAGTCGATGGTCGCTGCCGGTCAGCGCGTGAAGCGCGGCGACCTGATCGCGCTGATGGGCTCGACCGGACGATCGACCGGCAGCCACCTCCATTACGAAGTCCGCATCGACGGCAAGGCCGTCAACCCGATCCCGTTCATGCAGTCGTCCGATTATCTTCAGTCGGTGCAGCGTCGCGTGTCGAACGTCGCGATCGGTGGCCCGGCCAAGGCCGAATAACCCTTCAGGAGAGAGCCAAAAGGCCAAAGGCCCCGTCGGAAACCGGCGGGGCCTTTTTTTGTCGCTGCGCGCTTGTGCGCATCGGCTCGATTGAGATCCTCCCTGACCAGGGAGGGGATCCGCTCGCGAAGCGAGTGGTGGAGGTGGTCCGGAGACCCTGCAGTGTCCAGGATTGTCGCGACAGGCCTATTCGTCGCCACCGCCCCGAGCAGCGCCCAAGGCGTTCTCCGTTACTTGCCGCGCTTCTGGCGGTGCTGGTCGAGATCGAGCACGCTGTTCTCGCCTTCCGGAAGCAGGCCGAGGCGCCGGGCGACTTCCTGATAGGCTTCGGCTTCGCCGCCGAGATCGCGGCGGAAGCGGTCCTTGTCCAGCTTCTCGTTGGTCTGCATGTCCCAGAGACGGCAGCCGTCGGGGCTGATCTCGTCGGCAAGGATCACGCGTGCGTAATCGTTTTCCCAGATACGGCCGAACTCGAGCTTGAAGTCGACCAGTCGGATACCGATCGCGGCGAACAGGCCGCAGAGGAAATCGTTCACGCGCACCGCCATGTCGGCGATGTCGTTCATCTCTTCCTGACTCGCCCAGCCGAAGCAGGCGATATGCTCGTCGGCGATCAGAGGATCGCCAAGCGCGTCGTCCTTGTAATAATATTCGATGATCGTCCGCGGCAGCTGGGTGCCTTCCTCGATGCCGAGGCGCTTGGACAGCGATCCGGCGGCGACGTTGCGCACCACCACCTCGATCGGGATGATCTCGACCTGGCGGATCAATTGCTCGCGCATGTTGAGCCGGCGAATGAAGTGGGTCGGCACGCCGATAGTCCCGAGCAGGGTGAAGACGTGCTCGGAGATGCGGTTGTTGAGCACGCCCTTGCCCGAGATCGTGCCCTTTTTCTGCGCGTTGAAGGCGGTCGCATCGTCCTTGAAATACTGGATCAGCGTGCCGGGCTCGGGGCCCTCGTAAAGGATCTTGGCCTTGCCTTCGTAGATCTGACGGCGGCGGGACATGTGGTGCGCTCCGGCTGAAAAAGGTGCGCCCCGGACGCAGCGTCTCCCTGTCGGAGCGCGCGGGCGGGGCGGAGGCGTGCCCTATAGCGGATGGGGGGAAGCGGTGCAATTCGCCGGAAACGTCCTCCCCGGCATCGCGTCGGGGAGGCTTACGGCCCCTATCTCGCGGCCAGCGCGTCGGCGAGGCCGGGCGCGAATTCCGCACCGTGCTGAACCTGTGCGGTCGAGGCCTTGAGGGTGTCGCCGATCGGCTCGGCCCGCCCGCCGAGGCATTTCGCCAGGAAATTCTCGGCGACCGCGTTGAAGGCGATATTGTTGACGGGCCGGGCGAAGCCGTGCCCTTCGTCGGGGAAGACGACGTAGGTGACGGGGATGTTCTTCGCCTTCATCGCCTCGACGATCTGCTCCGATTCCTTGACGTTGACCCGCGGATCGTTGGCGCCCTGGCCGATCAGCAGAGGCTTGCTGATCCGATCGGCCTTGTAGAGCGGCGAGCGCTCCTTGAGCAGCGCGAGCCCTTCGGCAGTCGTCGGATCGCCCATCCTCTTGTAGAATTGGGTGCGCAGTGCCGTCCAGTAAGGGGGAATGGTCTGCAGCAGCGTCTGGAGGTTGGACGGGCCGACGATGTCCACGCCGCAGGCGAACTTGTCCGGGGTGAAGGCAAGCCCGGCCAGCGTGGCGTAGCCGCCATAGGATCCGCCCATGATGGCGACCTTGTCGGCGCTGGTGACGCCGCCGGCTACCGCCCAGTCGACCGCGTCGATCAGGTCGTCGTGCATCTTGGTGCCCCATTGCAGATCGCCGGCGGAGATGAATTTCTTGCCGAACCCGGTCGAGGCACGAAAATTGGCGGAGAGCACGGCATAACCGCGATTGGCGAGCCATTGATGGGTGCCGCTATAGCCGTAGGCGTCGCGCCCCCAGGGGCCGCCGTGCACCAGCAGAACGAGCGGCACCGGCTTCTCGGGCCTCCCGTCGCCGTCCTTGTCCGAACCCGGCGGAAGCGTCAGGTACGAGACCATGGTGAGCCCGTCCCGGGTCTTGATCTCGCGCGGATGCATGGCCGCGAGCGGGGCGCCCTCGAGTTCCGGGCGGGTCGTATAGAGCTTCGTCAGCGACTTCGCCTTGCGATCATAGAGGTGGGCAGTCGCCGGCGCGACGACGGGATCGTCGGCGACGATCCAGCGGTCGTCCGCATCGGTGCGAGAGACGACGGCGAATTCGCCCTTGAGGCGGGTCTTCAGGAAATCGAGGTCGGTCTTGACCTTCGGGTCGAGCGGCGTCCATTCGGTCTTGAGATAATTGACCGCGTAGGCCTCCACCCTCCCGGTTGCCGGATTGCTGAGGGCGCTGCTGATGTCGGCCTTGGCATTTTCCGCCACGACGCTCTTCCTGCCGCTGGACACATCCTGGGCGATCAGGGCCGCAGTGTCGCGGCCGCGGCTGTCGAGCCAGTAGAGGATCTTGCCGTCCTTGGTGAAGCCGGCCGGGGCGGTCGTCTGGCTATCCTCGTGGGTAACCTGCTCGAACGGCGTCGCTTCGACGACATTGTTGGTGACCCGATGGAATTCGCTGCCGCCATCCCCGCGCGCCTTGGTCGCAGCACGGATCTGAAGCTGCTCGTCCGCCAGGAAGCCCGAATATTCTCCCTTGTTGATCAGCACCGGAACCAGCTTCGCCGTGGCAAGATCAAGGCTGTGGACGTCGTGCCAGCGCGGATCGCGATTGTTGATTCCGACGAGAATGCGGTCCTTCACCGCGTTGGACGTGCCGAGCACCTGCACCCGTGTCTTTTCGAAGGGCGTGAGGGTGCGCTGCGCCCCGCTGACGACATCGACTCCGTAGAGCAGGAAATTCTCGTCGCCGCCCTTGTCGTTGATGAACAGGATCTGCCGGCTGTCGGGCGACCAGAAATATTGGCGAATCGGCCTTTGACGTTCGTTGGTGAGCGGCTTCGCGGCAGCGGGATCGCTCACGGGCGCAACATGGATGTTGAGCACGCCGTCGCGCGGAGCGATCCAGCTCAGCCACTTGCCGTCGGGTGAAAGCCGACCGGCGATGCGGCTCGGATTGCCGAAGATCTTCTCGCGCGGGATCAGCGGAACGGAGTCCTGGGCAACAGCGGCGGTGTTCGCGGCCGTGATCGACAAGGCGGCGGCGGCAAGCAGAACGGACTTGGTCATCAATAACCCTTCCACGGTTCCGGCCGCGGCTTCAGCGAATCGCGGCGCGCAACGAAAGGATGTGTCTTATTCGCATAACACACAAGGGGTTTTATGCCGCCCGTGTCGGCCGATCAGGTGACCTTGCCGCGTACGGCGAATCGTTCCTCGCGCCAGCGGCCGCTCTCCAGGATGGTGCGCATGCGCTCGACCGCTTGCCAGACGTCCTCATGACCGAGGTAGAGCGGGGTCAGGCCGAAGCGGATCACGTCAGGTGCCCGGAAATCGCCGATCACGCCGTCGGCAATCAGTGCCTGGCAGATCTCGAAGGCATGAGGATGGCGGAACGAAATGTGGCTTCCGCGATGCTCGGGTTCGGCCGGCGAGATGCAGATGAGTTCGGGACAGCGTTCGGCAACACGGGCGGCGAACAGGTCGAAGAGGGCGATCGACTTTGCCCACAGCGCGTCCATCTCGACGCCGTCGAACGCGTCCACGCCGCTCTCGAGTCCCGAGAGTGCCAGGATCGAGGGTGTCCCCGCGAGAAACCGCGTGATGCCGGGTGCCGGAACATAATCGTCGGTGAAGGCGAAGGGCGCAGCATGGCCCATCCATCCGCGCAGCGGGGAGACGAGCCGATCCTGCAGATGTTCGGCAACGTAAAGGAAGGCAGGCGCGCCCGGCCCGCCGTTCAGATATTTGTAGCCGCAGCCGACCGCGAGCTCGGCCCCGTCACGATTGAGGTGGAGCGGCACCGCGCCGACGCTATGCGATAGATCCCACAATGTGCGGGCGCCCGCGGCGTGCGCGCGCGCCGTCACCTCGGCCATGTCGAAACGGTACCCGGCCTTGAAATGGACGTGCGTCAGCAGGAGCAGGTTGGTGTCGCTGCCGATCCGTTCGTTCAGCTGCGCCCGCTGGACGACTTCAAGCCGCATGCCGGGCACGAGCTCGGCCGCCCCGGACGCGATGTGGAGATCGGTGTGGAAATTGCCCGATTCGGACAGCAGCACCGGACGTTCGGGCGAAAGCGTGGCGGCCGAGACGATCAGCTTGAACAGGTTCACCGAGACGCTGTCGGCAACGATCACCTCATGCGGCCTGGCGCCGATCAGGCGCGCGATCTTGGCACCGACACGCTGGGGCGCGTCGATCCAGCCATGATCGTTCCAGCTGCGGATCAGGCTGGTGCCCCATTCCTCCGTCACCACCGCCCGCTGGCGGGCGATCGTCGCCCGCGGCAGCACGCCGAGCGAATTGCCGTCGAGATAGATCAGGCCTTCGGGGACAACGAACCGGTCACGGTACGCGCGCAGCGGGTCGGCCGCGTCGCGTGCGCGCACGTCGTCCAGGCCGACGCTCACCGGCCGAGCGCCTTCTCGATCTCGCCGACGGTGACCTTCCACGCCGCGCTATCGGGGACGATCAGCTCGACATGGCCGGTGCGATCGACCATCCGTACTTCGACGTCGTCGCCGCTCCGGCGCATCTGACCGGCATAAGCTTCTGCATAAACAGACGGGATTATGCCGTCCTGGAGCCCGTTGACCAGCACTTGCCGCACCCCGAGCGGAGCGAGCCGCGGGACCGAGCTGTCCTCATAATGGCCGCCGGTCAGCTTGCCGATCACCTCCGTGCCGCAGCCGCTTCCCGGCGGACGCGCGGCTTCCTCGAGATCCGGCAAACCGCCGAGACTGATCGCAGTGGAGATGGCGATCGGATCGCCGGCGGTCCGCAGCGGGCTCCGCGGGGGGAGGCGCCGTCGCCCCGCCAACCACAAGGCAAGATGGCCGCCGGCGGAATGGCCGACCGCCACCACCCGGCCGAGATCGAGCCGATATTCGTCCGCATGGGTCCGGAGCGCGTCCGCCGCCGCGGCCGCATCGAGGAAGGTGCCGGGATAGCCGCCTCCCGCGCGGTCGACTCCGCGATAATCGATGTTCCAGACGGCGATCCCGCGAACGCGCAAATCCTCGGCGATCCAGTTCATGATCCGGCGATCGGCGATCTCGGTCTGCCAGCAGCCGCCATGAACCATCAGCACGACCGGGTGGGGACCAGATCCGGCGGGAAGCCACAGATCGACGGCCTGCATCTGGTCGTCGCCATATTGGATCGATGCCGTGGGCGAGGGCCGCTCCCGCGCGAACAGGTCCGGCCACGTCATCAGCGCGGCGGGCGGTGCAGGATCGGAGGGCGCCGTGTCGTTCACCGCGCAGGCGGCTAGCGCGAACGCGAATGCGGCGGCAAGCGGTTTCGGGGAAAGGACCATGCGCCTTCATGGCGAATGGAAGCCGGGGGCGCCAGTTCCCGAGTGTCCCGATGAGATGTGCTCCCGGTACAATGTGTTCAAGCTGCAATCCGGGCCCGCCGCCGCCGAGAGGCAGGTGCGGCGGCGGGCGACCGGTGCCGGATGCGGCAGGCGGGGACCTGTGCCCGCCGCACCCTGCATCCCAAACTCAGCAGCGGCCGTGCTGGCGCCGCCAAGGGGCGTCGAACTGGATTCGGTTGAGCTTGCAGAAGACGAGATCGATCGCCTCCAGGCTGCGGCGGAGCCAGCCGAGCAGGCCGGCGGATTCGGTCGGTTTGGACATCGTCTTCTCCTTCGGTGCTGGAATGGGTGTGGACGCGCTCAGGCGCTCAGTGCGGCGAAGGTCAGCATCGCCAGGCTCGACGCGGCCCCGGCGGCGAGCAGCTGCGGCCCAGTGCCGCCAATCGATCGGACCCGGTGGCGGAGCGCCCTTCCGGCGCTGGTCAGAACGCCTTCAAACCATTCGGAAAACTGATCGTGATGGGCGAGCCACATCTCGGCTTCGTAGCGATCCCGCATCGTCCTTCTCCTCGTCTGGCAGAGGGCCGGAACGTCCGGCTGCAGGAGCAGAATGGCGCCTTCGACATTGTTGCGCCAACGAAAGGCTGGACATGGTTGATAAGCTCACCTTATCATGAGCGTCATGCGCCACCTTCCGCCGCTCGCCGCCGTTCGCGTCTTCGAAGCCGCGGCGCGGCACGAGAACTTCACCCAGGCCGCGGCCGAGCTCGGCATGACTCAGGCGGCCGTGAGCTATCAGATCCGCCTCCTCGAGGAGCGGCTGGGGCTGCCGTTGTTCGTCCGGTCGAAGCGGCGGGTGACGCTCAGCGAGCCGGGCCGGAAGGTCGCTCCTCTGGTTTCCGCCGCCTTCGACGAGATTTCCGAAGCCTTCGAGAGCGTGACGCAGGAAGATGACGGGGTGCTGACGATCAGCACGCCGCAAACCCTGGCATCGAACTGGCTGGCACCGCGGCTCGGCACGTTCCAGATCGAGCGGCCCGAGCTTGCGGTCCGCCTGCAAACCTCAAACGCCTATGTCGATTTCGCGCGCGACGCCGCCGACGTCGCCATCCGCATCGGCGTCGGGCCCTGGCCAGGCCTCTGCCAGCATTTCCTGATGCGGTTACCGGGCACGCCGATGTGCAGCCCCGATTTCAAGGCGCAGCACGGCATCGAGTCGCCCAGGGATCTGCTGCGGGTGCAGCGGCTGACCGCGGACGATCCCTTGTGGAGCGAGTGGATGCGGGTGGCGGGTCTCAGCGAGCCGGATGGCGAGACGCGCCGGGGGATACGCCTCGATTCCCAGGTCGCCGAAGGCAATGCGGCGCTCGCCGGGCAGGGCGTTGCCCTACTGACACCGCTCTTCTGGAAAGCCGAACTCGCGAGCGGACGGCTCGTCCGCCTGTTCGACGCGGTCGCCTACGAACGCAGTCCGATCTGGCTCGTCTACCCCGAGCACAAGCGCGCCCGGCCCAAGATCCGCGCATTCCGTGCCTGGCTCGAGCGAGCCGTCGCCTCCGAAGCCGCCGTCGGGCCGGCCGAGGATTTCACGCTTCCGGAGGATTAGTCTTCGGGCCGGGTGCTGCGATCAACGCGCCGCCGAGGAAGCGCCGATTGATCCAGCGCAGAAGCAGCCAGATCAGCAATGCCAGCACGATCCACGGCAGCAAGGTCAGAATGACCACGATCATCGAGGCGAGACTGCGTTCGAACATCTTCGCGGAATCGCGCATCGCGCGGGCGATCGGCCCGCCGGTGTCGCCGGCCTGATAATCGTAGACCATCGGGGTGGTCGCAAGCTGCGCCCTCCGATCGGTCTGCTGATTCTGGTTCGTCCGCGCCGATTGGCGGAGCGCCTGCGCCTGCTGCTGAAGCTCCGTCCGTTCGCGCGCGCTCAGCCCGGGACGCGCCAATTGCTGCTCGATCCTGGCGAGTTCGTCGCCGATATCCGAGCCCTGCCGGTTGCCCGCCTCGATCTCGGCGCCCACGTCGGTGCCGGTGATGTCCGCGCTGCGCAGTTCGCCGCTCGCCCGGGCGACGACCGCGATGCCCTCCCGGCCGAAAGCACGGGCCAGGGCCGGATCGAGCCTGAAGGCGAGCTGCGCCTCGATCTCATCGGGTCCGTTCTGCGCATAATGCATGCCGGTGATCCGGCAGCGGCTGACGCCAAGCTTCTCGCAGGCGGCGGCGTGCTGCTCCTGCACAGCGCTGATGCGCAGGCCGGGAAGCCGGAACGCATAACGATAATTGAAGGCCACGCCCGGCGCAGCGGTGGGGCCGACCTCGGGCGGCGCCGTCGCGGTAAGCTGGTTGTCGGCGTCGGCGCCGAACGCGTCCTGGCTTGGCGCGGACCCGGATGTCTCTTGGCCGCCGCAGCCGACCAGAAGAAGAGCCGCGACCACAGGGAAAGCCTTGCGCATCCTTCGTCTCCTCCCGCTTCTTCTTTACTCTACCTACCCGGTAGAGAACCGGCAATAGCGGCTCGCATCGGCACCCGCCTGTTGCTATCTCCCGTCCATGTCCGACACGCTCAACGATATTGATCCGATCGAGAATACCCCGTTCGACAAGGCGCTGTCGCAGCGTTACCTGGTCTACGCACTGTCGACGATCACGGCGCGGTCGCTTCCGGATGTGCGCGACGGGCTGAAGCCGGTGCATCGGCGGCTGCTCTGGGCGATGCGGCTGCTGCGGCTTGATCCCGCGTCCGGCTACAAGAAATGCGCGCGCGTCGTCGGCGACGTCATCGGCAAATATCATCCGCACGGCGATCAGTCGGTCTACGACGCGATGGTTCGCCTCGCCCAGACCTTTTCGCTGCGCTATCCGCTGGTCGACGGTCAGGGCAATTTCGGCAATGTCGACGGCGATAACGCCGCGGCGATGCGTTATACCGAGGCGCGGCTGACTCAGGCAGCCAACGATCTGATGGCAGGGCTCGACGAGGGCACCGTCGATTACCGTCCGACCTACAATGGCGAGGAAGAAGAGCCGGAAGTCTTTCCCGGCCTGTTCCCTAACCTGCTCGCCAACGGGGCAAGCGGCATCGCGGTGGGCATGGCGACCTCGATCCCGCCGCACAATCTGGCCGAGGTGGTCGACGCCGCCATCCACCTGATCGACAACCCCCAGGCCGAGCCTTCGGCGCTGATGGACTTCGTCTCGGGCCCCGATTTTCCGACCGGGGGCGTGATCGTCGACAGTGGCGAGGCGATCGCGCTCGCCTATCGCACCGGCCGCGGCAGCTTCCGCGTTCGCGCGCGCTGGACGACCGAGGATCAGGGCCGCGGCACGTGGACGGTGGTGATCACCGAAATCCCGTTCCAGGTTCCGAAATCGAAGCTGATCGAGCAGATCGCGGCCCTTATCTCCGACAAGAAGCTGCCGATCCTCGCCGACGTCCGTGACGAATCCGACGAGCAGATCCGGATCGTGCTCGAGCCGCGCAGCCGCACCGTCGATCCGCAGATGCTGCTGGAGAGCCTCTACCGGCTCACCGATCTCGAGGTGAAGATCCCGCTCAACATGAACGTCCTCGATGCTCATCATACCCCGCGGGTGATGGGCCTCAAGGAAGTGATCTCGTCCTGGCTCGCCCATCAGTTCGAGGTGCTCGTCCGCCGTTCGCAGCACCGCATCGCCAAGATCGAGGATCGCGTCGAACTGCTGGTCGGCTATCTCGCCGCCTATCTCAATCTCGATCGGGTCATCCAGATCATCCGCGAGGAGGACGAACCCAAGGCGGTGATGATCGCCGAGTTCGAGCTTACCGATCGTCAGGCCGAAGCGATCCTCAACATGCGCCTGCGCTCGTTGCGCAAGCTCGAGGAAATGCAGATTCGCGGCGAGCGCGAGACGCTGGAGAAGGAGCGCGATCAGCTGATCAAGCTGGTCGGATCGCCTTTGCTGCAGCGCAGGCGCCTGCAGAAGGATCTCACCGCCTTGCGCGCCCGGTACGGCCCGGATACCGAGCTCGGCCGCCGCCGCACCCTGATCGAGGAAGCGGCGCTGGCGCGGGAGATCCCCCTCGAGGCGATGATCGAGCGCGAGCCGATCACCGTGATCATGTCGCAGCGCGGCTGGATCCGGGCGATGAAGGGTCATGTCGACCTTTCCAACCCGGATGCGATGAAGTTCAAGGAAGGCGACGGCCCGCGCTTCTTCTTCCACGCCCAGACCACCGACAAGATCCTGCTCGCGTCGAGCACCGGGCGGTTCTACACGCTCGCCGCCGACAAATTGCCGGGCGGCCGCGGCTTCGGCGAGCCGGTGCGGCTGATGGTCGATATCGAGGGCGAAGGCGAAATCGCCGCCTTGCTGCCGGCGACGTCCGGCGAAAAGCTGCTGCTGGCGACATCGGACGGCCGCGGATTTCTGACCTCCGCCGCCGGTGCCATCGCCGAAACCCGCAAGGGCAAGCAGGTGGTCAACGTCCGAACCGGTGCCCGGCTGGTCATCGTCCAGCCGGTCGCGGCGGAGGACGATTATGTCGCCGTGGTTGGCGAGAATCGCAAGATGATCGTCTTTCCGATCGGCGAATTGCCGGACATGGGCCGCGGCCAGGGCGTGCAGCTCCAGCGTTACCGCGACGGCGGCTTGTCGGACGCCAAGACGTTCCGCTTCGCCGACGGCCTCAGCTGGGGCATGGGAGGCTCGAGCGGCCGCACCCGCACCGAGACCGATCTGTCACCATGGCGCACGGCGCGTGGCGCGGGTGGGCGGATGCCGCCGGTCGGCTTCCCCCGGGACAACAAGTTCCAGGCCTGACCCGCTCCCGCCATTGCTGACACCGGGTAACCTCCGATCCGGATGTTTACCCTGGGTCGATCGTGGCGCGGTGCGAGGTTAGTCAACCGGCTGTTAATTCTCCCCCGGTATCGCAGCCGCATGAGAGCCGCTGCCGCAGCCGTGCAGAGTCAGAGAGCCATCGCCGCGTCGGCGGTGCCGGAGGACGCCGAGGCGTCTCTGCGCGCGGCCGTCCGTCAGGAATATCTCGACGCCCTGCCGATCGCGGCGGCCATCTTCCGGCTGGACGAACCCGACCTCCTGTGGGTGGATGTCGCCAACGAGCCGTTCACCGATCTTGTCGGCTGGACTGCCGTCACTCGCAGCCGGGCGGCGACCGAGGCCGACATCGTCAACGGCAGCGGCCTTGCCGACACGATCGTGCAATTCCTAAAGAGCAAGGAGGAATCACGCCAGTTCGAGAGCAGCGACGGCCGCGTCGTCGGGGCACGCCACTTCGTCGTACGGCTGGCCCGGCTGACATTGTTCCCGCAGCTCGGCACACGCTGTCTCGTCTCGCTGATCGATCGCACCGCCCAGGTCGAGACCGAGCGAAGCCTGCGTGCGGAGATGCTGCGCGACAGCCTTACCGGACTGCCAAATCGCCTCGCCTTCAACGAGCGGGTAGAGAAGGTGCTTGAGGATCCGGCCTTCCTGCCGGGCAACCACGCCGTGCTGGTCGTCGACATGACTCGCTTCAGCCGGGTGAACGAATGTGTCGGCTCGATCGCTGGCGACGAACTGCTGATCGCGTTCGCGCGACGCCTGTTCTCGTCCTTGCGCGGGGGTGATTTCCTCGCCCGCACCGGCGGCGACGAGTTTGGACTGCTGCTCAGGCTCGACAAGGGGCTCGAGGACGCGACTCAGGCCGCGGAACGGATACGCGCCGCCCTCTCCGCACCGTTCAAGCTGTCCGAGCTTGAGATTCGTGTTGATTGCGCGATCGGCTGCGCCTTGCTCGGCGGCTCCGAGGAGCTTGCCGAGGAAGTGCTGCGCAACGCCCAGTTCGCGCTGAAGCGCGCCAAGGCGACGGGCGCGGTGCGGTTTTACGAGCCGAATCAGGCGCGCGCCGCCCGGCGCCGGTTCAGCATCGAGACCGAACTGCGCCGCGCCATCGAAGGCCGGGAGCTCGAGCTCGCCTTTCAGCCGCTGATCGATCTCAAGACCGGCGGCGTCTCCGGCTTCGAGGCGCTTGCCCGCTGGAACAACGGCCGGCGCGGCGCGATCTCGCCGGTCGAATTCATCCCCGTGGCGGAAGAATCCGGCCTCATCGTCCCGCTCGGCCGCTGGGCGCTCGAAGAAGCGATCGAGACCTTGGCGGGCTGGGACCGGAAGGTCGGCCGGACGCTGCCGCTCTCGGTCAGCGTCAATCTCTCCCCGATCCAGGTCGCCCGCGACGACGTTGCCTCCTGCGTCGCATCGGCGCTTGCGGCCAGCGGCCTCGGCGGCGAACGGCTGACCCTCGAGCTCACCGAAAGCGCGATCATCCAGGATCCGCGCCGGGCGACCCAGGTCCTCGAAGACCTGAAGGGTCTCAGTGCCCGGGTTGCGATGGACGATTTCGGCACCGGCTATACCTCGCTCGCCTATCTTCAGCGCTTGCCCATCGATGTGCTGAAGATCGATCGGAGCTTCGTCTCGGCGATGCTCGGCGACGGCGATTCGATCGCCATCGTTCGGGCGATCCTGTCGCTCGCCGATGCGCTCGGGATGGACACGACCGCCGAGGGGATCGATTCGCCGGAACTCGCAAAGGCGCTGACCCGCCTCGGCTGCACCCACGGCCAGGGCTTCTACTTCGCCCGTCCGCTGCCGCCTGAAGCGGTGCTCGATTACTGGCTGGCGCGCAGCGCCTGAGCCACCGCCTGCTCGGCAAGCCGGGCTTGCGCATCGGCATCGCCGGGAAAGCCGGCCTCGGCCCACAGCCGCTTCATGTCTTCCATCGTCGCCGCGACGATCGGTCCCGGCGCCAGCCCCATGCGGATGAGCGTGCCACCGCTGACCCGGAGCTGCGGACGCTCCCACCCCAGCAGGCCCGTCGCGGCCGCCGGATCGCCGTCACCGAGAAGCAGCCTGTCGACCGCCTCTTCGCGACCGATCCGGTAGGCGAGTATCTCAGGCGACGCCTCGATCTGACGCGACGCCGCGGAGACGAGCCGCTTCACCGCCTTGTTCGACAGCCGCAGCCGGGCGCCGACCGCGCCGGCGACGTCGGGATCGGCGGGAAGCAGTGCGGCGAAGCGACGGATCGGATCGCCTGCCAGTCCCGCTTGTGCTTCGCGCGCGATCAGCCGTTCGAGAGGCGCCCAGTCGACGATCTCCGGCAGCACCGGCTTCAGGATGCCGCGCTCGATCATCAGACGGATCGCACCCGCCGGAGCAACCAGCGACAGCAGCTTGGTGACCTCGTCGGCGATCCGTTCGCGCGACAGCGCCATCAGATCGTTGGCGCGTGTCGTGCAGGCGTCCAGGGCGGCCTCATCCGGCGCACCGCGGCCGAAGCGGGCGTGGAAGCGGAAGAAGCGAAGGATTCTCAGATGGTCCTCGGCGATCCGGATCAGCGGATCCCCGATGAAGCGCACCAGGCCGCCCTCGAGATCGGCCTCGCCGCCGAAATAATCGTGAACCTCGCCGGTTTCCGGATCGGCGGAGAGCGCATTGATGGTAAAATCGCGCCTGGCCGCATCCTCCACCCAGTCGTCGGTGTAGGCGATCGTCGCGCGCCGCCCGTCGGTGGCAACGTCCCGGCGCAAGGTTGTGACTTCGATCGGCCGGCTCTCGACCACCGCGGTGATCGTGCCGTGGGCGAGCCCGGTCGGCACCGCCTTGATGCCGGCCTTGCGAAGCAGGGCAATGACGTCCTCGGGCCGATGGCGGGTCGCCAGGTCCATGTCGCTGACCGGCAGTCCGAGCAGCGTATCGCGCACCCACCCGCCGACATAGCGGGTCTGGCCCTGCTTCGATCCCAGCGTCTCGAGCAGGCGCCGCGTCCCGGCGCTGGTCTCCACGTCGGGAAGCTTCATGCCGCGAGCTCCAGGCGGCGGCTGAGATTGACGATCATCGCCGCCGTCGCGCCCCAGATCCGCCGCCCGTCCCAGATGATCTCGTAATAGGAACGCTCGCTGCCCTGAAACTCGACGGTACGGATGATCTGGCGATCGGGATCGAGGAGGAAGTGCAAAGGGGCTTCGAACATGCCCGCCACTTCGCCGGGGTCGGGCCTCAGGGCAAGCCCCGGCGGCACGACTCCGACAACCGGAGTGACTTCGAAGCCGGTGATCGTCCGGTAGACGTCGGCGATGCCGATGACGTCCACATCGGCCGGCGCCAGCCCGATTTCCTCTTCCGCCTCGCGAAGCGCGGCGGCGATCAGGCTTTCGTCCGAAGGTTCGCGGCGCCCGCCCGGAAAACTGATCTGGCCGGGATGCTTGCGCATCGTCTTCGGCCGCTCGGTAAGGATCACCGTCGGTTCGGGCCTGTCGACGATCGGCACCAGCACGGCGGCAGGCACGATCGGCAGGCCGGTATCCTCCAGCACGTCTCCTTCGAGAAGCACAGGGGTGCGGCCTCGGCCCTGATCGAGCGCGTCGCGCAGCCGCTCGGCGAGACTCATGCGCCGGCTTCCAGCGCGAAGAACGCCTTGCCGCTCCACAGCCCGAGCGGCTCGGCCCCCTCGGCAAGAGCGATTTCGACGAGCTCGTAATAGACCGGCCTGGTGAGAAGCGCGTCGAGCCCCGGCCGTACTTCGAGGTAGGGGCGGGGTCCCTCGCTGCCGCCCTCGAAGTGCAGCGGGTGATCGGCACTCGCGATCACGACATCGCCGGTGTTGAGACGGAAGCCGAGGCTTCGGGCCGCGCCGGTGCCCTCCGTTTTAAGCTCCACGGCGGCGAACGGCGCCTCGTCGACCGCGATCGCAAGCTTCTCGACAGGTGTAACCAGGACGAAGCTGCCGTCCTGCTCGCGCCGCAGGATGGTCGAGAAGAGCCGCACCATCGCCGGGCGCCCAATCGGGCTGCCCTGGTGGTACCAGGTTCCGTCGCGCGCGATTCGCATCTCGCTGTCGCCGCAATGATCCGGGTTCCACAGATGCACCGGCGGCAGCTTCTTCTCTTCGGCGAGCCTCGCGATGTCGGCGAGCGACAGACTGGACAAATCCGGCAAGGGGGGCGGCATCGGCATCCTCCCGCGTTAGGCGAAGCGGCGCCGGAGCGGCAAGCCTTGCTGCTCGCCGGAGCCGCGCCTAACGGTCCTCAGCATGACGCACGAGTTCCAGGAACCCCGTACGGCGATCGTCACCGGCGGCGCCAAGAGGATCGGCGCGGCGCTCGTCCGCGCGCTTTCCGAAGATGGTTGGCATGTCCTGATCCACTGCAACCGGTCGCGGGCCGAGGCGGACGCGCTTGCCGGCGAAATCGGCAACGCCGCGGTGGTCGAGGCGGAGCTTGGCAATCCCGCAGCGGTTGCGACGATCTTCGCCGCCGCGGAAGCGCTCCCTCCGGTGCGGCTGCTGGTCAACAATGCGTCGCTATTCTCGTATGACAGCGGTGATGATTTCACCGTCGCCCAGTGGGATCGGCATCTCGACGTCAATCTTCGCGCGCCTGCCTTGCTGTCCCAGGCCTTCGCCGGACGCGTCTGCGGCTGCGGCCTGATCGTCAATCTGCTCGATGCGAAGCTCGAGGGGCCGAACCCGGATTTCTTCAGCTACACTATCTCCAAGGGGGGCCTCGCCACCCTGACGGAGCTTACCGCGCGGACATGGGCGGGCCGCGGTATCCGGGTGTGCGGGATCGCGCCGTCGGTGACCCTGGTGTCGGGGCCGCAGAGCCGTGAAAATTTCGCCGCCGTCCACACGCTCAACGCGCTGAAGCGCGGCGTGCATGTGGAGGAGATCGTCGCCGCCTTGCGCTTCATCGTGGCAACGCCGACCTTCACAGGACAAACGATCACGCTGGACGGCGGGCAGCGCTTTCTCGGCCTTGCCCGCGACGTCCAGTTCCTGGAGACCGAAGAATGAACGATCGCCCGAGGCTGGAAGGTCTCGTTCCCGAGCGGCTGGCGCCGAAAACCCGCAAGATCGTGCTCGAGGATTATGTCCTGCCGGCCGATATCGGCTTCCACGAATTCGAGATCGGGACGCCTCAACGCCTGTCGATCACGGTGGAAGTGTGGCTCGAGGACGCCTGCTTCCCGACCAGCGACGCGGTCGAGGATGCGTGGGATTATGATTGCCTGCGCAGTGAGATAGCGATCCTCGTCGGCGCCCAGCGGTTCAATCTTCAGGAAACGCTGGCGCGCGCGATCTACGACCTCGTCGCCGCGCGCCGCGGGGTTACCGGGCTGCGCGTGTCGACTCGCAAGCCCGACATCTATCCGGATTGCGCCGGCGTCGGGGTCGAGATCGCCTCTTTCTGAGACGTCGGTTCAGCGCCGCGCCCGGTTCCGTGCGCACGGACCGAGCTGCGAAAGGATATAGCGGTAATCCCCCTGAATGGCGGCGACGCCCGCTGCTTCGGCCTCGGCCATGCTCTGCGCCGGCAGCGCGCGCGGCAGGGTGCAGGCGAGCCGATACCATAACAGAGTGTCCCGCTTCGGCGGGCCGGCGGAATCGTCGACGATCTCGCTCAGCGCCACCGCCCATTGCGGCATCTCGCCCGGGCGCCGCAACACGGTGAGGGAGACGGGCTCGTTCTCCGCCGTCAGCAGGAAAACCTGCGTCTCGCTTTCGCCCGGAATCGCCCCGGGGACGTGAAAAGCGCGCCCGATCCCGGTGATCTGCGGCGCTGCACCCGGCTGCACTGCCTCCTTCAGGATTGCGCGGACCTGATCGGCCCGGGCCTGAACGTACGAGATTTGCGCATCGGGAGCGGCAAGCCGGATTTCGCCCGGCCGGCCCGCGACCGGCAGCGCGAACAGGAGGAACTCGGTGCCCTTGCGAAGCTTCGGAGGCTTGCCTTTGGGATCCCGTGGCAGGTCGACGACGTAACGCACCCGCGCCGGCACGCCTTCGGGGCTGCGGATCAGCGATACGATGCTCGCCTCAATGTAGAAACGTGCCAAATTGGGCTTCACCCCGACAGCCTGCTCCCCTTTTAGCGGGGTCGAATCGGCGAGCCGGACATGGGCCGCGATTGGTGCCGAAAGGGCGAGATCCGCGAGGTCCGCATAGGTGGGAACGGCCGTCGCAACGGACTGCGGCGCCTGCGAATCAGCCGCCGAAGCAAGGCTCAGGAGCAGCGCTCCGGCAACGCCGGTAGCGTAATTAAGAAGGTAAATTTTCATTCTCGCTCCGCAAGCAAATGCCCCATTCTCCTTAGCTCTAGCCACATGAATGCCGGATTTCAGCCATTTTTCCCGATTTCGGCGCTGCAGCACAGGAGGATTGCGTAGGCGTTTGGGACACGATAGAGACACCCCGATATCGGATGATATGTTGAAACATCAATGGACCCGATGAGGGGTGTTACGCGTTCTTAACGATTAGGCCCCGGAACCGTTTGAGAGAGGGAGTGTGGCTGGTTAATGGCATATGCTGACAACAAGATGAGCTCGGGGCGGATCGCGGCGATCGTGATCGTTGCGCTACTCCATGCTCTTCTCGGCTACGCCTTCGTCACGGGCCTTGCCTTCAAGGTCGCGAAGAAGGTGGCGCAGGACCTTAAGACATTCAACGTCGAGGAGCCGCCGCCCCCCGAGGAAGAGCCGCCGCCCCCGCCGCCGGACGTGCCGGTTGAAACGCCGCCGCCGCCGGTCGTGAGCCCGCCGCCGCTGGTGCGGCTGCCGAGCCCGCCGCCACCGGTGGTCTCCCAGAACGTGCCGCCGCCGGTACAGGTGATCACACCGATCGCTACCCCGGCACCGCCGGCACCCCCGGCGCCGCCGCCGCCGCCGCCGCCCGCACCCAAGGTGGTGCAGGCTGCCACGGCCAAGGGCAGCCTCGCGGGTCTGATCACGGACACCGACTATCCGGCCGCGGCCATCCGCGCCGAAGAGGAAGGGACCGTCCGAGTCCGACTCGGAGTGGGTGCCAACGGCAGGGTGACGTCGTGCGAAGTGTCGCAGTCGAGCGGTTCGTCTTCGCTGGACTCGGCCACTTGCCGGATCCTGAGGAGCCGCGCGCGCTTCACGCCGGCCAAGGACCAGACCGGTGCGGCGACCGCCGACACGATCACCAGTCCGCCGATTACCTGGCGCTTGCAGTAAACGTCCTACACACGCCAATTCAGTCCAATCGAGAGGAAAGCTACAATCATGGCCCAACCAGCAGCAGCCCATGGCGGCGACAACCCGTATGGCCTTCTGGCCGCGCTTGAGCAGGGCGGCACGATCGCCTACGCAACCTTCTTCATCCTCGTGATCATGTCGGCGGCGTCCTGGTACGTCCTCTTCGTGAAGCTGTTCGAGCAGCAGAAGATCATCAATCAGGGCAAGCGCGCGCGCACCTCGTTCTGGCAGGCCGCCAATCTGCGCGAAGGCGCCAGCAAGCTCGAGAAGAACAGTGCCTATCGTCAGATCGTAGACGACGGCATCCTGGCGCTCGAGCAGCATGACAAGCTGACCGACCCGATCGACCAGCACGACTGGATGCTAAACTCGCTCAGCCGCAGCCAGGGTGCGATCACCTCGCGTCTCAGCACCGGCCTCGCGCTGCTTGCAACCGTCGGTTCGACCGCTCCGTTCGTCGGCCTGTTCGGTACGGTTATCGGTATTTACCGCGCGCTCATCAAGATCGGCGCCGCCGGTCAGGCCTCGATCGACGCCGTTGCCGGCCCGGTCGGTGAAGCTCTGATCATGACCGCGCTCGGTCTCGCCGTCGCCGTTCCGGCCGTGCTTGCCTACAACTGGCTGCAGCGCCGCAACAAGGCGATCGTCGAGGAACTCGCCCGCTTCGCGAACGACCTCCACGGCTACATGATGTCGGGCGGCGCGGTTCGTCCGGCCGTTGCGAGCCGTCCGGCTGCCGCCACGGCTGCCGCCGGCGCCACGAAGGCGGGCTCGACCGCGACCGGCAGCGCGACGGGCACCACCACCCCGGGCCTCAAGAAGGTCTAAGGGCTGATTGGCGGAGCGGACGGCCCGTTCGCTCCGCCGACACCCTCTGATTTCGCTGCAGGCTTTGAGACAGAGTAGGAAATAAGCAATGGCCATGAGTGTCGGCGGCGAAGGCGGCGATGAAACCCCGATGTCCGACATCAACACGACGCCGCTCGTCGACGTCATGCTGGTGCTTCTCATCATCTTCCTGATCACGGTTCCCGTCGTGATCCAGACCGTCCCGGTCGCGCTGCCCAAGGTTCGCTACGAGGCGACGACCACCAAGCCGGAAAACGTCTCGCTCTCGGTGCGTGGCGGCCCAGGCGACACCTGCGAGGTCTATTGGGGCCTGCAGAAGGTGAACGCCCAGGAGCTGCTCGAGAGAGCCGCAAAGAAGCTCGAGGACGAGGTCAAGAAGGCCGGCGGTCCCGAGGCGATCACCGAAGAGAACATGCCCGAGGCGCACATCCGCGGCGACGTCAACACGCCGTACAAGTGCATCGGCGGCGCCGTGTTCACGATGCAGCGCGCCGGTTTCGCCCGTGTCGGCTTCATCTCCGAGCCGCCGCCGGGTGGCGCGGTAACCCGGCTGTAAGTAGAGATCAGGAGTAACGACAATGGCAATGGCAGTTGGCGACGCCGATTCCGACGAGCCGATGATGGATATCAACACCACGCCGCTTATCGACGTGATGTTGGTTCTCCTGATCATGTTCATCATCACCATTCCGATCCAGACGCACGCGGTGAAGCTGGACCTTCCGGTCGATCAGCCGACCAACGAGCCGCCGCCCGTGGATCCGGTGAAGAACAAGATCGTGATCACGCCCCAGGGCGCGATCCTGTGGAATGGAGAAACGGTGGATCAGGTGCGTCTGCGCCAGTATCTCGATATCTCGCAGACCATGAACCCGATCCCCGAGCTGCACCTGCAGCCGGATCCGCAGGCCCGCTACGAGCTGGTCGACGAGGTCCTGGCCGTGACCAAGCAGGCGAGCGTCGAGAAGATGGGTTTCGTCGGCAACGAGGCCTATTACCAGGCCTTCTGAGCGACAGCCGATCGGCAGAACAGGAGAGGGCGGTCCCGCGGGGCCGCCCTTTTCGTTTGGAGCACCCGTTCGGCGCGGCGGCTGGTGTCGTGATTCGCAAAATGCACTCTCGACGCGCCGCAGCGTGGAAACCGTCTGATATGCTGCGCGGGTGGAGGAGTATCGACCGTGGCGCGGGGGGGGGGGCGAGGCGGCGCCGGCCCGAGCTCTTCCCGAAAGTGACTGGATGAGGCTGGATCAGCGCTTGCCGATGCTTTCGGCCCGACGTGAAGCCTCACTGCCATCTCTAGCCCGAGCTGGACGTCATCCAAAATGATCAGGCTCGAACGCGTCCGCGCCACTCAGGACTGCCAAGGGCTCGCTTACGGGCCCAGCTGGCCGAGAGGATACCCACCGCCCACCGGATCCAATCCCCTGTCTATTCCGTCTTTCCCGCGCGGCCGACCTGCGTCGTGCGTGGAAGATCACGGTGCAGACTGCACCGTGCGATCGTAGCGTCCGGCGCTCCGCCAGCGGGGCACTACGCCTCAGGCGGCAAGCCCCTCGAACTGCAGCCGTGCGAGGCGGGCGTAGAGGCCGCCGGAGGCGAGCAGGCTGTCGTGATTGCCTTCCTCGACGATGCGGCCGCCCTCCATGACGATGATGCGGTCGGCTGCGCGGACAGTGGCGAGGCGGTGGGCGATAACCATCGTGGTGCGATGCTCCATCAGCCGCTCGATCGACGACTGGACCAGCCGCTCGCTTTCCGCGTCGAGAGCGGAGGTCGCCTCGTCGAGCAGCAGAAGCGGTGCGTCGCGCAGGATGGCACGCGCGATTGCGACGCGCTGGCGCTGACCGCCCGAGAGGCGGGCGCCGCCTTCGCCCATATAGGTGTCTAGCCCGTCGGGCAGCGCTCGCAGGAAGGTCGCGGCATTCGCCGCCTCGGCCGCCGCCCAGAGCTCGTCGTCGCCGGCCTGCCAGCGGCCGTAGCGAAGATTGTCCCGGGCCGAGGCGGCGAAGATCACCGTCTCCTGGGGCACCAGCGCCATGGCGCCCCTTATCTCCGCGGGGTCGAGATCCGGAAGCGCGATCCCGTCGAGCAGGACGCTTCCGCTCTCCGGATCGTAGAAACGCTGGGCAAGCTGGAACAGCGTCGATTTGCCTGCCCCCGACGGGCCGACGATCGCCACCGTCTCGCCCTGGCGGACGGTGAGCGTGAAATCGGCGAGCGCGCTGATGTCGGTGCGGGTAGGATAGCGAAAGTGGACGTTCCGGAACTCGAGCTCGCCGCGGGCCGGCTTCGGCAGCGCACGCGGCTGCGCCGGCGGTGCGATCGCCGGCTCCTCGCGCAGCAACTCGGCCAGCCGGCCGGCGGCGCCGGCGCCGCGAAGCAGATCGCCATAGACTTCGGTCAATGCGCCGAACGCGCCTGCGACCAGGCCCCCGGTCAGCACGAAGGCGGCGATCGTGCCGCCCGAAATGCGTCCGGCCTGAACGTCGAGCGCGCCCTGCCACATCACCAGGGTGATTGCGCCGAAGATGAGCGCGATCACCATCGCAGTCATCACCGCCCGCAGGCGGATACGCCGCCGCGCCGTATCGAACACGCTGTCGACGATCTGCTGGAAGCGCTGTGCCTCGCGCGCCTCCTGCCCGAACGCCTGAACGATCTTCATCGCACCGAGCACTTCGACGGCCATGGCGCCGACCTCGGCGACCCGATCCTGACTCTCGCGCGAGACCTTTCGCACCCGGCGGCCGAGGAACACGATCGGCAGGATCACCACTGGGATGCCGAAGATCAGCAACGCCGCGAGCTTGGGGGCAAGGGCGAACAAATAGGCGATGCCGCCGATACCCATAACGATATTGCGAAGCGCCACCGAAATGGTCGTGCCGACAACCTGTTCTATAATGGTGGTATCGGCCGTGAGCCGCGATGCGATTTCGGAGGGACGGTTCTCTTCGAAGAAGCTCGGGGCGAGGCGCAGCAGATTGCGCTGCACGGCCGTGCGGACATCGGCGACGACACGTTCGCCGAGCCAGGAGACGAAATAGAAGCGGAAGGCGGTGGCGATCGCCATCACCACCACAACACCGAGGAGGTACTGGAACCAGCGGCCGATATCGCCGCCGATGCTGTTGAAGCCGCGATCGATGATCAGGCGGAAGGCGTTGGGAATGGCGAGCGTCGCGGCCGCGGCGACGAGCAAGGCGGCGAGCGCGCCGACGACCTGGCCCTTGTAGCGGCCGGTGAAGCGCCAGATCACCACCAGGTTGGAAAGCTTGCGTGGGGTGGGGGCGCTGTCGTCTGCCATGGGGCGCGCGTAGCAGTGCAGAGGGCCGCGCTCAACCGCACCGCCGGAGCCTTCGGCCATACCGTTGGTTTACCAGGAATAATTGTTAGCGATTGACGCCCCCTCTCGGGCGGCCCATCTTGGAGACGAAATGCTCTACGACGCCTATGAAATGCAGCGGTCGCTGCTCGCCGGAGCCAGCACGCTCGCCAATATCGGCGCCGGCTGGATGCAGAACCCTGCCAATCCGTTCGCCTATAGCCACATGGGACCCATCGTCGCCTCCGCGCTCGATGTCTTCGCCCATGCTTCCGCTCCACGCGGCAAGCCGGCCTTCGGCTTTGAAACCACGTTGGTCGACGGTAAAACCGTCGCGGTTCACGAGGATGTCGTCTTCCGAAAGCCGTTCGGGCAGCTGAAACGCTTCGTTCGTGAAGGCGTTGAGGGCGGCCCGCGGCTGCTGATCGTGGCGCCGATGTCGGGCCACTACGCCACCTTGCTGCGGGGTACGGTCGAGCGCATGCTCCCCGGCCACGACGTCTACATCACCGATTGGCGGGATGCGAAGCTGGTGCCGGCCGAGGACGGGCGCTTCGATCTCGACGATTATGTCGATTACATCATCGAATTCCTGGAACATATCGGCCCCGGCGCGCACATGCTCGCCGTCTGCCAGCCGTCGGTCCCCTGCTACGCGGCCGCGGCCGTGATGAGCGAAGACAAGCATCCGTGCCGTCCGCGCACGCTCACTTTGATGGGTGGGCCGATCGACACGCGCGAGGCGCCGACCGCGGTCAACACGCTCGCCACCCAGCGTCCTTATGCCTGGTTCCAGCGTAACGTCATCGCCACCGTGCCCTATCTTTATCCGGGCAACGGGCGACAGGTCTATCCGGGTTTCCTGCAGCTTGCCGGTTTCATGACGATGAACCTCGGCAACCATCTCACCAGCCACTGGGAATTGTTCAAGCACCTCGTCGAGGGTGACGGCGAGAGCGCCGATGCGACCAAGGCCTTCTACGAGGAATATCGCTCGGTCTGCGACATGACCGCCGAATTCTACCTCCAGACCATCGATGTCGTCTTCCAGCGTCATCTGTTGCCCAAGGGCGAGATGATGCACCGCGGCCGCCGGGTCGACCCCGCGGCGATCACCGACATCGGCCTGCTCGCTGTCGAAGGCGAGCGCGACGACATCTCCGGTATCGGACAGACCAAAGCGGCGCTCGACATCGCCGTGAAGCTTCCAGCCCGCGAGAAGAAATACCATCTCGCCAAGGGCGTCGGCCATTACGGGATCTTCAACGGCAGCAAGTGGCGTGGCCAGATCGCGCCGGTCGTCGAGGAATGGATCGCCAGCCACGACGGCTAACGATCCTTCGACCCGCGACGGGACGGCGCCGGCCGGCAGCGATGACCGGACCGTCACTTCGGCTGCGGCGCCTGTTCTCCGCGTCTCGCGTCCGACCGATCGGCTCGATGCCATCGTCGCCTTCTATCAGGCCGCGGGTCTGCGGATTCTCGGCAGGTTCGAGGATCATGAGGGCTTTGACGGAGTGATGCTTGGCCGGCCAGGCGCGGCCTGGCATCTCGAATTCACCCGATGCACAGGCTATCCTGCCGGCCGTGCCCCGACCCAGGACAATCTGCTCGTCCTCTATTTTCCGGATCGGGCAGAGTGGAACGCCGCCGTGGCCGCGATGAAGGCCGCCGGCCACGCGGCGATCGCGTCGTTCAATCCCTATTGGGACCGCGACGGTGTCACCTTTGAAGACCCCGACGCCTACCGGATCGTGTTTCAGAACGGCGCATGGGTGGAGCCCGAGTCCTTCCACTTGGCGGGGAGGGGAACCTCCTAAGAGGCGGTGGAGGAGGTTCGAAGGCCCAATGTGCGTCTGCACCTCGGGACCGGGCGGGGCTCCCTCACCACTCGGTGACGCGAGCGGTTCTCCTCCTCCGTTCCGGGTGGATTTGAACGGCTGCACTAGAGCATGATCATTTTTCTGTGAATCTGGCAGGGGATTCCCAAAGGGCCTGGATCGTGATTCAAGGTGCTGGCTGGAAGGAGGCCAGCATGGATGACGCGGCCTTATTCAAATGATCTTCGCGAG
>NZ_PXYI01000011.1 GCF_003012735.1 Allosphingosinicella deserti
CCCTGCCTCGGCCTCCTTCAGGATGCCGACGATCTGCTCTTCCGAAAACCGCTTCCGCTTCATCCATCCGTCCCTTCATTGGGCCGGACTCTAGCTCAAACTGGAGGAGAAAACGGGGGTCACGTCACGCCGAACTGTGAACGGACGAGTCCAGCAAAGAACGGGATCGGCAGGAATGTCCGGTATCAAGTTTGAACCCTTCAAGAAGCTAGGTCAGCTATGGGTCGGAGCACGTCCTAGGTCCCAACGTGACGCACACCGGCGGCGAACGTCAGCGTGCCGCGCGGAAGCGGACCTCCGCAGGGGCGTCTGGCGATTGCGCCAGGAACAGCCGGTGGGCTGGAAGTCGGACACTATCACCATCCGATCAGCTCACCGGTTCCGCCATGCTCTGAGGGAATATCTCGGTAATGGGGAAGATCGTCCACGACCGGTGCCACGGCGTATCGGGTGTGAATGTGAGCCCGCGGTTTGAATTTCCCGGGCGGAAACAAGCCTGCATTAACGCCCCTGAACGGGGTGCCGTCTATCTCGCCGTAAAGATGTGAGCCGCATGCGCTGCAGATAATCATTGTCCGAACGCGATTGACCCACGAGCTGGTCGCTCCAGCAGCCACGGTCACGGATCCCACAGGATAGATAGCCCTCGGCACATAGGCTGCTCCGTGCGCGTTCTGGCAATCGTCACAATGACAGAACACCTGCCCGAGCGGCTCGCCTTCCAGCTGAAGCGTGACAGAACCGCAGGGGCAACGGGCTTCAAATGTATCCATGCAGGCTCCTGATCGAATAGCAGACTCAATATCCGTCTTTTCGACCGCTATCGATGTCTTGCGGCTCGACGGCGAATGACGCGATTACTGGACGCGCTTCAACTCGAGCGCATAGCTCTGGGCGGCTCCCTTCTCATCCGTCCAATTCTGCGTCACCTCTACAGTGTCAGTATCGACCCGACGCCAGCTGAACGAGCTGGGCGCGTTCATCGGCGAGAAGCTGACCCTCCCATCCTCCACAGACGTCGCCACCCAGGTGAACTCGCCCCAGGTGGAGATCAACTTGCCATCCTTGAGCGCCACCGTGCTACCGTTCACGGCCTCTGAGAAGCTCGCGTCCTTATAGCGTTGGCTGCGCATCAGCGTCGGCTCGGGCCGGCTATATTCTTCGTAAAACGTTCTGCCGTCCGGGGCGTTGCCCGACCAGCGACCGATCAAGAAGCTCAGCTTGTTCAAGTCCTCTACCGTTAGCACGTGCTTCTCCTGGATAGGTGGGGAGGTCTGGACGGAAGTCGCGCCAGCTAGATGAGACGAGACCGCGATCGAGGTTGAAACCGCGAGCTTGAGCATCGAGACGTTCACTCCCGTCGTTTACCGCGCTCGTGCCGAAGCGCGGCGAATAGCTCCGCTTTCGCCGAAGAGAAGTCAACGGTCGGAGCCGGTGCACCGTCCCCATTCGAGCGCACGTCGGCACCAACGTCAGACTGCGGCGCGAGCGCGGACAGCGGCTGCCGAGCCCGGCGATCGCGCCGGCTAAGGCAGGAGCGGTGATTGCCGGACTGGTCTCGGAACTCTGACCCTGTCTGCTACGGCGGTTCAGGTTCATCCGCGAAGCGTCTCTGGAAGCGCCGCTGCGCGCGCTGTTTGAACCCGTTAACAACGATGCAGAGATCAGCGGGGCACGTCATACTGTCGTCAAAAAGGCGGATCAGGTAAAGCTACAGGCCGGGCGCTTGTTCGGTCATAAGCCGCCCCGGTCTCGGGGCGTCATCGCAAAGACAGTAGGATCAAGCCATGGCGGCTCGGAAGCACGTACTTTTTGGTTTGGTTTGGGGCGTTGCGGCGGCGGCGTTGGCGCAGGACGTCCCGGTCATGGATTGGGGCCCAATCATGCAAACCGAAGCCATGAACAGCGTCATCGAAGAGATCGGCCGTTCGGAGGCGAAGAAGGCCGGATTGACCTACCCGGGTGACCGCAAGGTTGCTCGGTCACCCCAGGCGGTTCGCTCATCCCTGGCACAAAATCTGCGGAGCCAGATGAGAGGGGAGGGTTCGCGCGCCGCGCCCGTGAACGCTGGGTACGCGCCTAGCTCCGCCGCCCGACAGAGGCTTGCAGACATCATGGCGAACGCGGCCGCGAAGCAGCATCCCGCTAAGGGCGAAGAGATGCGGCAACTTGTAACGTCCGGCCGTGCAGTCAGCGAGTATCAGCGCATCGCTCCCATTCTCGATTTCCGCGCGAACGATGCGATCGATGCATACGCCTTCTACCTGCTTGCGCAGTGGGGTGTCGCGAACGATCATCGCGCGGACGTCACCCGAACCCAGGCCGCTGCGGTTCGCCGTCAAGCGGCGAACGCCTACGCCAGCATCGCCAGCCAGCTCGCCACCGATGCCCTGCGGCAGGAATTTGCCGAGATGCTGGTAATCCAAGGCGTGATCCTCGCAGGCGCCCACGAAGCCGCCGTACGCAGCGGCGACGATGAAGCGACGGCCCGGTACGCTGCTCTGGCCCGCCGCGGCGGCGAGATGATCTTCTCGATCAACCCAGCGGAGATCATCCTCACCAATCGAGGCTTCCAATCGAAATAGAACCCCGCGAATGCGCCGCTGCACCTCGCATCACGCTCCATCCGACGAGGTTAGTTGGAGCTTGGGTGATCGGAATACGTGATCTGGAGCTCGCCAGCACTCTTCGTCAGCTTGCCGCGCGTAAGCAGACCTTCGACGTCGCAGCGCGATCGCGGTCCGGGAACAGCTGAATCGGGTGGAAATCAGACATTCCTGATGGCAGGGATGCGCCCGTGAAGGCAATTGGCGGATGGCTCTTAGCGGCTGGCGAGTTGTTCATTTTGGCGGTCAACTGCCCGTGACCCCATGCTCGATTCCAGCATAGCCGCGCGGGAGTGGTGAGATGTGATTTTATGGTGGTAACCATGGTGATGCTAGGTTCGGAACTCACAATCAGGGAAATGTTCAAGGGGGCACCGGAAGGACAGGTTTCCACATTTGGAATGACTATCCCTGACTCCGGTGAAGAGAGCTACTATCGAGTGCGGCAAAGTTTCGATTATCGGCCAGCGCGGCTCGACTGGGCTAACAGGCCGTCAAGAGAAGCATCCCCGTGGAACGGTAGTCGGACGACCACCCGAATTCCGGTGGCGATCCTGCCGATTCCCGATGTCAGGTTTAAGGGATTTTCGAAGGACGTTGTTGATTTCTATCATCCCGATCAAGACGTGTTCTTCATCTCCGATGCGCTGTTCCGGCAAATTGAGCAGGTCGACCCCGCATCGCTGGAGCACGTCGAATTCTACGTTCAAGCGAAGGATGCGAAGCTGCCGTTCCACGCAGTGATGCCGCGTCGTGTCATCGAAGCGGTCGATCCGCGGCGAACCAGAGTGGTCATCAAAGACACGTCCTACGGCTTTCGAGTTGTCAAGTTTCCTGATGGTGTAGTCTTCAAGAGTAACAACCTGCAAGGCGTGGCTTCATTCTCGGATATTGATGCGGGAGGCTGGTATTGGTCAAAGGACCTCGTCGACATCGTGCAGTCACGCGGCGTGCGCGGGTGTTACCTGCAATCTGTGGCCTCCGTGCCGCCGCGGGAAGTCGCCCGGCTGTAGTCCGTCAACGGCCGGCTTCGGAATCGGAAGAGTCCGCCCAGCGTGGAAGCCGGTAGCTGGGCCTATGCAGCGCCTCGGCCATTCGCAATGTCCGATTAGGGTCGAAGCACGTCCTAGGTCCCCACATGGCGCAAGCCGGCGGCGAACGGCAGGGTACCGCGCGGAAGCGGACCTTCGGCGGATCGCCTGGCGATTGCGTCGGGAACAGCAGAAGCGGGTGGGACTCGGACATTGATCGCTCGACATCAGCACGCACGGAGGGCATGCGAAAACATCGGAGTTGCACCGACCAGGCAGTCTGCCGCGGCTCTGCGGGCCAGGGACGAACCGGCTCTGGACGATCGCGGGCCGGGTTCAGACTAGCCGTGGTTCCGCTGCCTCAGTTGGCTCTGTGGCTCGGCCGCATGGGTGGCTGTCTTCCGCCGCCGTAGAGACGTTGCTTGGAGTTGGTGGGTGGTGATACCTTGGGTTCGGATCCTGGCGGGTTTGCTGATCATCGTCTGCGCGTTGGCGTTTATGCACTCGCTGCTTGTAGCCCTCCTTGCGATGCTGTGGGCTTTTCCGGCTTCTCCAATCGCTGGCGCCGAGATGGCGACCGGCGTCGTAGCGATCCTCGCCACGCCACTCTCCCTGGCGCTTGGCATCGGCTTCGCTTGGAAGCCCCTCCGCACCGGTGAACGGTCCCACCTGCTCAAGGCTGCCGCGTACGCTCTGTTCGGCTTATTGTGTCATATCAGCGTATTTTTCTGGATTGGGAACCTTCCGCCAAATCCCGGTGCTTTCCGCTGACGCCATCAGGCGTTCCTGACGAAGGTCAGCTTCCGGGTAGGGCGATTGATGCTTGAGCGGCAAATATTGGAGCGGACCATGCCGTTCTCCGCTTGGTAGGTAGCGCCTAGCTTTGACCCTCAAGTCCGGGTCGCTCTTATGCTGACCTTGGCCGCGCTGCGGTGGTCGGCTTGCCACCAGGCTGCGCCAGGTGCTCAAGTCACTTCGTTCGAAAGCCCGCATCGGTGAGGGTGATCTGCGCTGGGTCCATCGAGAAAATGTTCTTGCCGCCTCGACGGGCAAGCGCGGCGTAGCGTGTTCTAGCCTTATCGTCGCGGCTACGCACGGCGGCTTCGTGAACGCCGGCGAGAATCACGCCTTGAATGACCAGCATTTCTGCAAACTCCTGCCGCAGCGCGTCCGTAGTGAGCTGGTCGGCGATGCCGGCGTAGGCAATAGCCGCCTGGCGGCGGACGGCCGCTGCCTGAGTGCGGGTCACGTCAGCGCGGTGATCGTTGGCAACGCCCCACTGCGCCAGCAGGTAAAAGGCGTAGGCATCGATTGCATCGTTCGCGCGGAATCCCAGCATGGGGGCGATGCGCTGATACTCCCTCATCGCCCGACCAGCGATAACTAGTTGCCGCATCTCCTCGCCTTTGGCGGGATCCTGCTTCGTGGCCGCATTCCCCATAATGCCCGCAAGCCTCTGCCGCGCGGCCGAGCTAGGTGTGTACCTGCCCTCGACGGCCGTGGCCCGTGCACCCCCGCCTCTGACCTGGTCGGCCAGACCCCGCGACAGGGTTGAGCGAACGGACTTGGGTGACTGTCCAACGTTGCGGTCACCTGGATAGGGCAGCCCGGCGCGCTTTGCCTCCGAACGGCCTATATCTTCGATGACGCTGTTCATCGCCTCTGTCTGAATGAACGGGCCCCAGTCCATGACTGGAAAGTGGTCCTGCGCCTGCGCCTGCGCTGAGATGCCGCACAGCGCGACCAAAAGAGCGCGCTTCCATACCACCATCAATGATCCTCCGTCCTGCGGCACCGGCGAGCCGCCCTTCGACTGTCGCGAGTAATCTGACTTTTGGACGAGCGTGTGACGTCCCGCGAAATCTCCCTCTCTCGCGTTCTATTTGCTTGCTTCGCACTGCGACAATCGGCCGTCATCCGTCGCTGTTGCTCGGTCCGAACAATGTCAGCTTTCGGGTAGCGAGTCCGCATCCGTGAACGATGGGACGTGGGCGTTTCCTGCCGTACCCGGCGATTGGGCAAGGTCAGCTTTGGGTCGGAGCACGTCCTAGGGCCCCACATGGCGCACGCCGGCGGCGAACGTCCGGGTGCCGCGCGGAAGCGGACCTTCGCAGGGTCGCCTGGCGATCGCGTCAGGAGCAGCTGAGGAGGGTGGAAAGACGACGTTCGTCCGGAGCATCTAACGTTGCCTTGCAACTCGGCTGCCATCGCGAACAGCTGATCGAACCTCAAGCCATTCTCGTGAATTCCAGATCACCAAAGAGGCGGTCCACTCATGTCGAACCCCGCATTGGAACACATATTCTCCACGATAGAGCGCTTATCTCCGGATCCAAGTGTGACATCTCCGGCGATGAACCCGTCCACGTCCACAATCCCACCAATCACGAAGAACGGCTCGAAGCCTTTATATTTCCCGTAGACGTTCTTGTCGTTAACCCACGCGCAGTACAGCCCGAATTCTCGTGGCGGCGGCCAACGGAATTGTGCCGATGTCGGATCTACAAGTTGGGTCCCAACCTGCTTCACGATCTCTTCTTTGTGCGCTGATGTAAGGAATCCAAGCGTTGTCTCGGCGGTCGCGGACGTGGCCCACAACAGGCACGCCAGATGGAGCACGTGGCTGAGTCTCAAACGTTTTCCCTTTCTCGTTGATCCGATTGTCTGTAGCGGACTGTATCCACGGCCTCGCTAGATAACAATGTTCGCTATGAACGATGCTTAGCACGGCAAGCTAGGGGCCGGTTCATGGAAGCTACGCCATTGCCAATGCTGCCTGCCATCGGCAATGTGAGGCAGCAAACACGCCATGTGCCTGATTGAAGGTGTCCTATCTTCGTAAGCTCTGCCCCCGCAACGATCTTCTTGATCGTCTCTCTCGCATGTGCGCCTCTCCAGTCGGCGCGAGGGCAGGTCGCGGTTCCTACCTTGGATTCAACAACGGTGAACGGGGTGTTCGACCTTTGCCCGCATTTGGTTCGCAACGAGGCTGCGCCGTCGTTGGCCGACCTCGACAACTGGGGCTGGGAGTTCCTACCAGCTTCTAGGCCCGGGCACCTGGAGTTCCAGGCCGGCGGTCCAGCTGGAGGGTTGATCCTCTCCTACGATACCGGTGAACGACGCTGCACGGTCAACTATGCAGGTGCCGCCTATGAACAGATCGCCGACGTTGCTCGGGAAGCGGTGATACGAAAGCGGTACCAGCGTATCACGGGAGGAGATCAAGGTGGGGCTAAGGCAGACGTCTTCCAAGGGCCGGCCTCGAATTCAACGAAAACGGCTAGGGTCATTATCATTGAGAACTATACCCAACCGTCAGCGGCCGTAAGTTACACAGAAAGGTGATTGCTTCGGCACAGATCGAGCAATGAATCGATCCACTGTGGAGGACGGAGTGCCTCCTACGGCCGCGGCTGCCGTTCAGAGGGATCATAAGCCGGCGTTTAGAGGACTACATAATTTCATTCGAGAAATGCCGTCTGGCTGACGCTCAAATCGTCAGTGTCGCTCGTGTCGACAGCGACTTGCACGTGACCTATCGTGATTGGCGTGAAAACACATTTGTTTTCAAGTTCAAAGATGCGATCGGATATCAGTCGTTTAGTCCTGAGAACCGGGATCTGGATCGGGGGACGGTCGAGGAGGGCGACCCGTTGGCAGTAGTGGCCTGCAGGGCCGCTGGAGAAGAGGTCAGCACGTCTTTCCGCGTATATTCGTTCGTGGCCGCTTGGGACGATCAGCAAATCCTCCGCATCGTGGCCACGGGCGTTGATCACGAAAGGGCCACTAAGCCGTAGGGTATCTCACAAGAGCCGGCTCGAGACCGGCCACGGAGCAGAAAGGTCTATGTCCGATTTGGGTCGGACACGGCTGTAGGAGCCTGCCTGACCTCGGCCCGCCTCGATTGTCGGCTTTTTGTGAGCAAGCGGACCTTCGCGCTCCCGTGAGCTTCGACGGTTCGATGGACTGGGCCGGGGGGCGGCCGCGTTCGTTGCGCCTGCGGGGATCTCCGAGGCGATGTCCGCTTCGGGGTTGGACAGCGGACATAAGTCGACGTGCCGCGGTATGTCCGGTTTGGGGGTGCATCCGCGACGTAGCAGCCTGCGATCGCGAATGTCTCGAATGGAGATGGAGGATCAGGAGCGGGGAGGGGCGCCTTGGCGCCTAGCGGATGTGCTCAACCTTGAGGCTCTTCACCTTGACCTTCTTCCACTCACGATCAGCTGTCAGAGCCGGAACGCCCAGCTGCAACGCCAACGCTAGGCAGGAGCGATCGCCGAGGCCGCGCCCAAACGCCTTTGTTTGGGCGTGCAGTGCTGCGGCGGCGTAAGCGGCTTCCACATCATGGGCGCGAGCGTCGAGGCGGAGCTCGTTTAGCAACTCGCGTATGGTAGGCTCATCCAGGCCGCTCAGGAGCAGCTCTTTGACGACCTCTTGCAGGTTGACCGCCGAGATCGCGGCACGTCCGATATGGGGCACGACTTTGTCCGCTCCCGGCTCATTACGGACGAGCGCCAACACCGCGGATGCGTCGAGAACGACCGAGGTCACTTTGACAGCTTCTTCGGACCAGGCGCGTCAGCGTCCGCGAGCGCCTCCTCTTTCCGATCGCTCAGGAAGTCGTCGGTCGTACGCACCGTCTTGGCATGTTCCCGATAGAGGGCTTGCGCGCGAGAGACACCGCGGGCGATCGGCGACAGTCGTACCTCATCGTCCTCGATGGTAAGGATGACCTTCGCCTCACCATGGAGGCCCATAGCCTTCCGCACCGACAGGGGTAGGACCATGCGACCGTTGCTCGCCACCTTGATGTCTATGGTTCTTATCGTCACCTGCCACGTGCCTCACCCATGCCACAACGCCTAAGATACCGTTCAGGGCTAGGTAGCACAAGGTCGCACGCCGCCACACATCGTCACGGCGTAGCAGTGGTCCTTTATGGGTATACCCTTATCGGACCGGCAGGAATCGGTACTTTTCACCCTGTTTTCGGACGTAAAAAGGACCGAACTCAAAGAGACCACGCATAGCGGACCAAGGTATGTTCACCGCACCTACGGGCGAGGCGATCGCGTGAACCCCAGGACGTTTCCGTCTCAACATTGTGCCTGTTTTGTGTACCGATTTGTGTCCTTGCTCAGCCTCGCGATTCTGATATGATGCGCAAGGCCATGGAATCCCATGGCTTTTGGAAGGCTGAAAACGGCGGCTACAGGTTTTTGGTACCGGCATTCGCAGGTTCGAATCCTGCCGCCCCAGCCAGATTGCAAGATCCAGGCGTCGAGCCGTCGCATGGCAATCGCGCAAGCTCTGGCAGTGGCGATGCCCGCATGACGCCAGGTGAATTCGGGAGCTCGGCTGATGACGCGCGCCATCCTTGGACTTGGCCTCTTGCTTGCAACGTGCATCGAAACGCCGGCCTCCGCCATTAGCCCTGAGACCATGCAGGTGGAACGCGACCTGGTCGACTATGCAATGGCAAGCTGCTTCGCCGCCCAGCAGAACGCCTATCTGAAGGATCAGGGCCGGCGATGGGCTGGTGCCGTGATGCAGCGGGCGCATGGGCCGGTGGAGCAATGGACCGTCGTTGCGGATGCAGTCGAGGCCGAGCTCGCGCGTTCCGGCATCGGCAAGAGCAAGCCCGACGGTCCCCATGGAGCATCCGTTCCCATGCCTCTGATGGCCTGCGTCCACATCCCCGATGCCACAGACGTTCGCGCCGCCATCGCTATCGCGGCACGGGCGCTTTCCGCCGATTATGCGGCGCAGCCGAAGGAATGATCGCCAGTTACAGGCGACCGTCTCGATCGATGGCAGCTCGCATGCTCACGTGCAGGTAGGCCGAGCGGTCCGGTTCGCCACCTGTCCAGACCTGGCAAAGGCACTTGTCGAGGGGGGCAGGTCAACCGCGCAAGGTTGAAATGACGGCTCAACAATGCCCGATCGTACCAGCCGCGCTGAAGCTCGCGATCCGCGATCTCCTTCCTGCGTCTGCGATCATCGAAATGCCGCCCCAGGGATGAGATGGCGGCCTGGTACGAGGTGGCGCCGGTACTGCGCGGCGGAGCGCAAGTATCGCCACGGAGGCCCCGTTCTCAACCTGCCGACGCGTTCAGCATCGCCCAGATCGCATCGCCGGCTTCGTCAAACGAGGCCAGTACGCCCGTGCTGTCGTCGCGGTCGCTTATCACCGTGTACATTTCGTCGTGCGCAAAAAGGATTTCGATCACGTCCCCCTTATGGTTGATGATTTCTACGAAACCGTCTTCCACACCCATGAGATTGCCGACCTCGAACATCGCAGTCTGGAAGGTCACCAGCGCGTAGCCGTTGCCTGTGCCGCCTTCTGTTTTCCCATTGTGATATCGTAGCTGCACTTTCGGCTGGATCGTCCGATCCCAGCGTTCATCCGGAATGATGTGGCGGCGAAGCGTATGAAAATCTTCGATGGTTTCGGTGCCCGAGAGCTCCGGCTCGAAGATGGGGACGACCAGCACGGTGGCCGACCGATCCAATCCCGATCTGCCGTTTAGCGCAGAGTGGTATTGGGGCGCGGCGAGGATCAAGTGCGTGAGGCCGTACCGATTTTCTCCCAAGGGGATCTTCTCGAGCCCCTCGGGCCGCCGGCCCGCCGCCGTTTCCAGCACCTGCCGGGCGAACCTGTCGTCGATGTGATCGTCGGAAATTAGGAAAGGAACGGGCTCGCCCTTCTCATCCGGAAGCAGGAAGTAGGTGTAGATCGTCCTGCTCTCCAGCTCGTCCGCGCCCCGCGCCAGGCGTTCGCTCACCACCACCGGATAGAAATTCTTCTCAATTGTCTGAACATCAACCATCCGACCCTCCGCCGTGCTTGCCCGCGAGGGACGTGAGGCTGACAGACGAGGGTCGATGCATGTTGCCTGCCTTGTGACGCAACCGGATCCGACCTCTCATGATGCAAGAGAACAGGTCAAGGTAAAGGATACGCCGTGCTGCATGGTGGTGATCCGGCCGGATGTTCCCTTCGTGTGCCGACCAAGCTTGCACCCGGCGCCGTGCCGGCGAAACGCGTCAAGAGCCCCGGTCCGAAGTCTTCGAAGCCCAATTTCAACTGTTCCCTGAAGATCCGGCTGACCTCGTGCCGAAGCTTGAATGAGTCTCGCGCATCGACGTTTCGGCAGGATCTCCTCGATTCTCGCGCCGCCGCCGGGAAGAGGGTAGGCGAGCCGTCCTTCCTCCGATATGGAAACTCGAACGGCGTCGTACAGGGATGCAGATGGTGTATCGGATTGCGGAGGGGTCGCTGTCGCTGGCCTCCGAATGGCAGGATCAGAGCATCAACGTGCTGCTGCCGAAGCAGGCCAAGGTGCAAGGTGCCAATCTGGTGATTGCACGCGACCAGGTGCCGCTCGGCATGACCTTCCAGGACTATGTCGCCCAGCAGCGCCAAAATTTCTCGGCGCAGCTCGCCGGGTTCGAGATGATCGCCGATACCGCCGCCACCATCGATGGCCGTCAGGCGCATTTCCTCGAGCTCGGCTGGCGCAGCGACGGCAAGCCGATCCATCAGGTGATGGCAATGGTGCTTCACGACGCCAATGCCGTGCTCAACTTCACCGGATCGATCCCCGGCGGGCCTGACGAGGAGACTCGAAACGCGATGATCGCGGCGATCACCTCCTTCACCTTCGCTCGTGACTGACAGCGGGCGGACCGCCGACGAGAAGCTGCGCGATCTCCGCGAGCGCACCGCGGCGTCGAGCAATGCCGGCACGGTATCGACGATCGCGACGACGGGTCACGTCGCCTCGGCGGGGATTCTCGCCGCCGGTGCCTATTCGGCTTTTTCATCGGGCGGCGTGACCGCACTCAAATGCTTCGGCGGCAGGATCGCCGCGCCCATCGCCGGTGCGATGGCCGGGGCGTGGATCGCCGAGAAGGTCCATGCCGACGAAGCCGCCGTGTGGGTGGCGCAGCAATTCGGTGCGCAGCGCCTCGCCGGACCAGGCAAGCAGGCGGCGCATCTCACCCACCAGATCGCGCACAGCAATGCCTTTGCCGGCCTGCTCGCCGGGATCGCAGCCGGAATCGTGGTCGGTGCGGTGGTGGCGATCAGCGCTGCCGCGATCATCGGCACGGCGGGCATGGCGGCACCGCTGGTCGGCGCGGCCGTGGCGTTCGGCGCGGGCGCCGCCGGGGGCTTCGTCACCGCCGCGATCGCCGGCGCCGGCGCCAAGACGGCGACGCTCTCAGGCCCGATCACCAGCGGTTCTCCGAACGTGTTGTTCGAAGGAAAGCCCGCCGCCCGGGTGACCGACGTCGCCGCCTGCACCAAACATCCCGGCACGCCGCCCTCGGCGATCATCGAGGGCAGCGAGACGATCTTCATCAACGATCTGCCGATGGCCCGGATCGGCCACAAGCTGTCCTGCAGTGCCGTGATCCAGGAGGGCTGCAAGACCGTCTTCGGCGACGATACCACCGGCAGCTACGGGACTCCGGATGCGGAATTCTCGGTCGCCGAGCAGCTTCTGCTGTCGATTGCCGAAGTCGCCGGCATGCGCTCGGCCGTCCGCCAGGGCGGACTCCTCAACGGCTCGCTCCGCCGCCTGTTCGGCGAGCCGGTCGACATCGTTACCGGTGACTATGCCGATCAGCGGGTGGATTTCGAATATCCCGGCATCCTCCCGCTGCGCCTGGAGCGCACCTATCCGGGCCGGATGCGGGTGGAGGGGATGCTCGGTCCGCGCTGGATCTGCAATTGGTCGCAGCGTTTGCTGCTCGATGCCGAGGCCGGAACCGCATTGCTCGAGGATGCGGGCGGCGAGCGGCTGCTGTTCGCCATTGGTAGCGGCCGCCAGATCGACGCACGCCACCTCAAGGCGCCTCAATATCACCTCACCGGCAGCCGCGATCAGATCAGTCTGTTCGATAGCCGGACCCAGCAGTTCCTGCTGTTCGCGCCGGTGCGGGACGCAACGATTCTGGAAATGATCGGGATCGAGGACCGCAACGGCAACCGCATCGATTTCCTGCGCGGCGCAAACGGCCAGCTCGCCGCCATCCGCCATCCCGACGGTTCGATGTTCCGCGTGGAGATGACGGGGGAGGGCTGGCTTCGCGCCTTGTGGCTGGACGGAGAGCCGGATCCGCTGGTGCGCTACGATTATGACCGGGACGGCCATCTGCTGCACGTGTCCGGCAGCTTCACCGGAGAATTCCACTACCGCTACACGGCGCAAGGCTGGCTGAACGGCTGGCGCGACAGCGGACTGACCGTCGTCGAGATCGGTTATGACGAGGCCGGCCGGGTCATCGGCACCCGTACCGCCGACGGGATGTTCAACGACCGCTTCTCCTATTTTCCGGAAGAGCGGATGTCGCGCTATGTCGACGCGACCGGAGCGGTCACCACCTTCCGGTACGACGCGAACAATCTGGTCACCGAGGAGGTGGATCCGAACGGCGCGCGGACGCTCAGCGAATGGGACATGCTCGAGCGGCTGCAGCGCCGGATCGACCCCGCCGGCCGCGAGACCCGGTTCGCCTATGACGGCGACGGCCGGCTGATTGCGCAAAGCGATTGGGCCGGTCGCACCGCCAGTTGGTCCTACGATCGCTGGGGCCAGCTCGCAAAGTTCGAAGGTCCCGACGGGGTCAGCAGCTGGACTCGCGATTCCCGCGGCAACATCGTCGGCTGGGCGGCACCGGACGGCACGTCCGGCACCGCCGCCTATGACGATCGTGGCGTGCTGGTTCGTGAGCAGACTCCAGGCGCGGGAGCCGTTGCGTGGGAGACGGACGCGGCAGGCCGGCCGATCACGCGCCACGATCCCGGTGGGCGGGTCACTCGGTACGAATGGGACCGGATGGGCCGCCTCGTCACGCTGACCGATCCGGCAGGACGGACCAGCCATTGGGCCTATCAGCGCTCGGCGGACAATCCGCGAGGCGCCGTCAGCCACGCCCGCACGGCCGACGGGGGCGAGATCCGCTTCGCCTATGACGGGGAAGGTTTGCTCGCCGCACGCATCCGCGGCGATGGCCAGACGACGCGCTTCGTTCATGGCGCCTTCGACACGCTGCGCCAGGTCATCGATCCGCTCGGCGCCACGACCCAATTCGCTTATGATGGCGCCGGGCGCCTGGCGGCGATCACCGATGCCGCCGGGCAGCAATGGCAGTTCCGCTACGATCCCGCCGGGCGGCTCGCCGCGCAACTGGATTGGGCCGGGCGCGAGACGCTGTACCAGCGCGATCTGCTCGGACGCGTTCTCGCCAAGCGCATGCCAGACGGCGCCGAACAGCATTTCGAATGGGATGATCGCGATCGCATCGTGCGCGTGATCGCGGGCGAGGACGCGATCTCGTACCGCTATGACGAGCAGGATCGCCTGATCGGCGCGAGCACTTGGGCCGCGGTGGGCGGCGCTCCCGAGCGGATCGCCGACGTCGCTCTCGCCTATGACGACAAGGGCCGGATCGTTGCCGAGGAGCAGAACGGCATTGCGATCAGCTATCGCTATGACGAGGCCGGCCGCTGCGTCGGCCGCTCCAGCCCGAGCGGCGAGACCATGCTGGCGTTCGACGAGGCCGGCCTGCTCACCCGCTACCAGAGCAACGGCCACATTTTGCGCTTCGCCCATGATGTCAGTGGGCTGGAGACGCTGCGCGAGCTCGCCGCGATCGGCACGCCGACAGCGTTTCAGCTGCGCCAGAATTACGATCCTGCAGGGCGGCTCGCGGAGCAGCGCGCCGGCTCCGTTGCCGTCGTCGCGCACGAGCGGCACGCCCCCGACGCGCTGACCCGCCGCTACGAATGGGATCGCGCCGGCCGGCTCGCCGCGACGCTCGACTCCGGTGCGGATGTGGGCGCGAAAGGCGAGACCCGATACCGCTACGATTTGCGCGATCAGGCGGTGGCGGTGGAGCGGCCGGGTGCCCGCGAATCCTATCGCTACGACGCGCTGATGAACCTCGCCGAGGGCCTCGCCGGCGAGCATCGTTACTGGCGCGACTGCGTGGTCGAGGCCGGGCCCAATCGCTTCCGCTACGATGCCCGCGGCCGCATGGTGGAGCGGGTGCTCACCCAGGACGGCTTCCGTCCGCGGCGCTGGCGCTACCGTTGGGACGGGTTCGATCGGATGGTCGGACTCGAGACACCCGATGGCGCGCGCTGGCGCTACACTTACGACGCATTTGGCCGCCGCGTGGGCAAGATCCTGCTCGACGAGCCCAATCGGCGGGTCGATTATGTGTGGCAGGGCCAGGCAATCGCCGAAGCATGGCATCGCAGCGGCGGCGACGATGCTCCCGGCCCCGGATCGGTGCGCGTCGAGCGCTGGCATTTCGAGCCCGACGGGGTCCGTCCGCTCGCCAAGGAGCGGGTGCGCATCGGGGAGGACGGCGCACCGGACATCGCGGAGGCGGAGCTGCTGCCGATCGTCGCCGATCAGATCGGCGCGCCGCATGCCCTGTTCGATGAGGACGGCAATGTGCGCTGGCGCGCCGAACCGCAGCTTTGGGGCCGCACACGCGCCGCCCAGGCGCTGCTGCGCGAGCGGCGCGGCGATGAGGAGGAGGACGAGGCCGAGGGCGGGACCACCTGCGCACTTCGCTTCCCGGGACAGTGGGAGGATTCCGAAAGCGGGCTCCACTACAATCTCAACCGTTATTACGATCCGGACACCGGCCAGTATCTCTCGCCCGATCCCATCGGGGTGAGCGGCGGCCTCAGAACCCACGCTTATGTGCACGATCCCATGCGGTGGATGGATCCGCTCGGACTGGCGGAGTGCAATTGGGGTCAATGGTTTGCTGCCAAAACTGGAACGCAGCCGCCGGCGGGCATGCCCCGTCCGCATGCTCATCACATCATCTACAAGGGCCCATTCGCTCACAACCCCGCAATGCAATCGGCTCTTGGGCGAAGTCGGAACGTTATGTCGAAGTACGGGATTGATCCCGTGAATGATCCAGACGCGCTCATGTGGGCTCCCAACCGCGGGCACAGCGTCGCGAACGCGAGAACGGTAGCCTCGCGCCTAGAGGCCGCCGATGCACGAATATCGGCGCAGAACCTGCCCAAGGGCGACGCCACTGCAGCCATGAAAGCCGAGTTGCAGCAAATTGGTAAGGATGTATTTGGCTGGCCGTGAATAAGGAAAAGCAGATGGATTGGAATGCAAGGGGTAGAGAATTAGCCGACGCTGCGAGCAAGGCCTTCGACGAACTCAACTCTGCGCTGGCGGGCGAGAAGCTGTATGCGATCTGTCTGCAGACAGCGGACGACGGGATGAGCGTTGGCTTCTGTGCCAATACAGAAGAGGGCTATGCCGAGAAACGTGCGTCGGAAGCCGAGTTCGAGGAAATGACCTCCGGCTATGAGGCCTATCTCCGCTGGGCGCCTGCCGAATGGCGCTATGAGATGTTCGGCGACGCACACTTCATGGATGTGAATCGTGATCTCAGCGCGGCGGCGCTCAACCCGAAGGAGACGTTCGACGTCCATTTCGAACGCCTGATCGAAGTAATGATCGAGGCACTTGCGAAGCTGCGTGCCGAACGTGGGGCAGCGCTCGGCGGAATCACGCTCTTCGTGACGATCTCCGACAGTGAAGACGCCGAGGCTGTCGAGCGGCGCTCGGCGATGCGGCTCAATACCCCCGAACAGGCTTCTGCCTTTCTCGAGCGGTTTGGGTAAAGGTTGTTCGGCAGTGGTCGGCCATCAGGAATTCGACACGGTTCACGGCCCGAGGTCGACGCCGGGCCAAGTAATGAGCTGCGGCGGATTTCATTGCCTTTGCACCAGCCTTGGCTCACCCTAATCGTCGCGAAGCGCACCAGTTGCATCGGCGGCGCGCCTGCGTCGGCGCTTCGGCTCGAGGCGGAGCGTTCCGCCGGACCTGCGATGGCGTTTGCGGTGCTTCTGAATCGCTCTATCCCGAGCCGTAACGCTCGTCGAGGCCCCGCACGGTTTCTCGGGGCGTTGCTGGGTAGGCCAAGCCAGGTTCCGGCAAGCTCGCGCGACCCAGGTGATCGGTAACACCGGTTACGTGATGAGAGAGAGTCGAGGTTCACCATTCTCTCAGATTCGATTCAAGATGGAAGGCTGCAGCATGATGACCGACGAGATCGCCACGGCGACATCTGCATTTTCTCATTTCTCGTCGAAAATGAAACGTTGGAATGAGCATTTCTACCCTCTGATGGTGCAGGATGCCGAAGAAGCAGCCGGACACGCGATTGCTGAGCTCGGGCCAATCTTCGAATCTCACGTTTGGCCGGATGCAGTTCGCAGTGTCGAGCGCCTGAACAGTCCATCTGCCGGGCTGCCTTCTGATTACGACCCGGAGAATGACGTTATTGAAGAGGCTAATTTGCAATCGTCTACATGTGTTTTACTTGTGCAATCTAATACCGGGTTCAAAGACAAGTTTCGCTACACGCTCAAGAAACGCGGCGGCGAATGGAAATTGTTTAGGAGGGATCTTTTCCTCGATGACACTGGGAAGTGGAGATCTCATCACATCTAAGTGGGGAAGGTACCTTCCAAGGTAGAGCCCATCAAGCACCGCATCCTGCTCGTACCTAGAGGACAAACAAAGCATGGCCTGGACGGACGTCGCCGGCGCTCTGCAAAGCGCCTCGGCAACTGTTGTCGAAGGCTTGTTGGCCCCTCATAGGGACGAAAAGCTTTACGCTGTGGCCCTCTATGCCGCTGAGGATGGCATGAGCGTCGCCGTGGCGGCCAACTCCGAGGAGCAGTACCGGGCGCATCTTGCATCCGAAGCTCTTGCCGGCGCCAACTCGCCGGGGGACGAGGTCTATTATCGATGGGCAACGTCCGAATGGTCCCTCGAACGATGGCACAGCGACTTGTTCGCCGAGGCCAACGCGCTGATCCGCGGGGAGGATAGGCGAGACTTCGACCGATATCGGGAGGCCCTGATCGAAGCGATGATCTCAGCGCTTGCCGGGGTAAGGGAATCGTTCGGCGACCGCCTTGCCGATGTCACCATGTTCGTCTCGGTAACCGACAGCGATGAAGCGGAAGGGATCGAGAATGACTCGGCCGCTCGCCTCAACCCAAAGGGCCTGGCGGATGGCTTTCTGTCTCGCTTCGAGTGACACCGGCCCGGTCGAGGCAGCGGAGGATAAGTGTTCATGACGCCTGTCAGCGCGCCCTCGCGCGGTTCCGCGGGTCAGGAAGCGAGAAACGCTCCCATCTGTTCGGATTCGTGCCGCTTGTCAGCCGTCCGACGTGTTTTCTCGACGGTACGCCGCTCCGCCGAAAAACCGGGAATGTACGATGAGTCCCCTGGAACAAGTCCGATCTTATCTGCAAGGCGAAACTCCGCTGAAGGTATTTTACGACGCGGTGTCGCGCGACAAGGATCTGCAGGCGTATCTTGAGCAAGAAGTCCCTCTCCCTCGGTACATCGAGGAAGATACTCTGTTTCTGTACGTGATCAAACAGGAGCCGGGTAGCGTAGCGGCAGACCTGAACATCAAGGATGCGCTTGCACGCTTCCTGGTAGAGCTCGGAGTTGAGGCCGGCGTGGATCAAAGCTCCATGCGCAGTTATGAGTCGATCCTGGATGCAACCCCATCCTGGTTGGTCTTGCCCGACCATTACGCTACAGGGCTCATCAATCAGTTGCCTCAAGATTGCAGTCGAGCGGCCCGGATCAAACTCGCGAAAGAGCAGATCGCGCGAGACTTCCGCTATCTCAAGAGGCCGCCGAAGTGGCTTCAAACCGCAATGTGGCCTTGTGAAAACGGACGGCCGCTGATGTTCGTCGGCCAGATGGACGTCGGTGACCTGATGCACGATGACGCTCAGCTCTACGTGTTCTTCGATCCGGAGGTGAAAGCTTTCCATACTCTGCTGCAGGTTTGCTAAAGCATCGGGAGAGCGGGAGTTTGGTGGCGGCCCTCGCCGATCCTGACGACCGAACCCCCACGGCAGGAACCCACGCATTCTCGGGACTTGGAGACGAAGATGGGCAAGTATCTGCGAGTTGTAGAACCGAATTATGCAGGCGAGTATGGCGCACTCGCCGATGACAAGATTTTCGCGCGCATCGCGGAAGCCACGACGGTGTATGAGTATCGGCTGCAGAACGGGAAGGTCGGGACGGGGGGCATCAGCAAAGTGATCCTCCTTGGCCCGGCGGCAGAGCGCCGGGTCGAGGATCTTATCGGTGTCCTCCGCTACGAGCATCCGCTGGGCGAGAACCCCGAAGTCAACGCATTGCCGACGCCGCACGAGCGCTATGTCGGCGAAGCGCATTACGCATTGCGCACGTTGGGTGCCGATCGCGGGTGGGATCTTGATGCGCTCGAGACGGTCTATCGCGGGGTGAAGGATGTCGATTATCGGTTCAACGGTACCTGGGCCAAGCCCAAGTGGAATCTGCGCCGAAGCTGTGCCGTCGGAGTGGAGTGGCGGACGGGCCGGCAACTGGAACTGGGCTTTACCGTGAGCCCCAAGGGCGGCGAGACACGCTGGTTGCCGTTCCTCGCCTCGCCGATTGGGCTAGGCAAGATCGACACGGCGGCGGGCAAGCTGGTCTGGGAGGATGATCGGCATGCGCTGCTCTGGCACAGCAACAAACGCGACCGTTGGCGACTCGATACCGAGACGCTCCAGGCCGACTTCCTGTACGCGCCCGCCGAATGTGGAAACCCCCATGGCCAGTACGCCCTGGGCAAGATGTATCTCGATGGCAAATCGTGGGTTTCCGAGGACCGGGCCAAGGCGCTGTACTGGCTTCGGAAATCGGCGGATCAGGGGTTTGCGCGCGCTGAGCGCCTGCTCGCGACCTTGTGATGCGAGGCGTTCGACCGAAGTCGGACATGGCTTCGATCATGGAGGTGACATGAGTCGTATCGTCTTGGTGATAGATCCCGCGGGCGCTGTTCCTGCCTCCGTTGTCGTCCAGATCGCCCGTGTGTCCGGAACTGCTCTGTCGGAAACGAAGCGCGCGTTCCTGTCGGGCGAGCCGGTTCTCGACCTGGCCCTCTTCGATCGCAAGGACCCCCTCGGCACGACGCGGATCCTGGGCCTGTTGCGGGCATTGGAGGAAAGGGAGATCAGATACCGAGCCCGTGAGTTGACCGACGACATGGCCTACGACGCGAACGCGAACCATTTCGAGATCGATGCGATCACGCTCGAAAACATGATCGATGCCCACCGTGTATCCCTTTCCTACCAGTGTACGATCGGCTGGCTGGAGGATCCGGAGTGAGGGCGGCGACGCCGGGAGAAGCATGATGCAAGGAGAAGGCCCAGACCTCGTAACGGCGACGATCGGGGCGGCCGACGACCTGATCTCCTCCCTTGCGGCTGAGAGGCTCTATGCGATCTGCCTGCAGACCGCGGACGATGGAATGAGCGTCGGCCTCTGCGCCAACACCGAAGAGGGCTATGCCGAGAAACGGGAATCCGAGGCCGAGTTCGAGGACATGACCGCTCGCTACGAGGCCTATCTGCGCTGGACGCCGGCCGAGTGGCGCTACGAGATGATCGGCGACGCCCATCTCGTGGACGTGAATCGCGATCTCACTGCGGCCGCCCTCGACGCCAAGGAGGCGTTCGACACTCATTTCGATCGCCTGATCGAGGCGATGATCGACGCCCTCGCGACGCTGCGTGCCGAACGTGGGACTGCGCTCGACGGGATTACGCTGTTCGTGACGATCTCCGACAGCGAAGAGGCGGAGGCGATCGAGCATCGATCTGCGGTGCGGCTCAATCCGCCCGCACTGGCTGCTCCCTTCGTCGGCCGTTTCGAGTAGGCCGGACGGTGTCGAAGAAGGAGCCTGAATGATGACTGGCAATGCAATCGGGCGCTTCATGGACACCGCGCGGCGGGCCGGGATCGCCTTCGAAGCAACGCTGCCGTCGGTGATCGCCGACAAGGACGCAATCGACCGCCTCTTCGGGCAAGACATCGCGGAAGCCATCCAGCAATGTGGCTATCCCGGCGGCGTCGAGGTGCCGGGCATCGCCGAGGATCTCCTCATCTACCCGTTGGAGGAGATTGCCGCCCGCCAGGAGGGCTACCGATCCGGGGCCGGGGAGGAGCAGTGGGACAAGGATCATTGGGTCTTCGCCGATCGGTCCGCGGATCCGTTCACCGTCGGTACGGGTGGACGAATATTCTTCTCCCGGCACGGGCAGGGGGCGTGGTCCTACGAGTATCTCTGCGCCAACCTGCTCGTCTTCTTCGATCTCGCGTCGGCATGGATCGAGTTCTTCGTGATCGATAACCAGAGCCAGATCGTCGACGATGACTTTTCCGTGCTCCCCCAGAAACGGGCGGAGTTCGAAGCGCGGGTGGGGGCGCTCGGCGGCGAGATCGACCGGGAGGCCGCGGTGCCGGTGATGCTGGGAGACTGGAGCCGGCTGGTTCGCCCGCCGCCCCGCGGGGCTGTCGTGCGCCCCGCCCCCACATTCTGCTGCAAGCGGATCAGCGGCCGTTGGCGGACCAATGCGGCGGGTCGGTGATCAGTTTGTGAACCCCGTAGGTTGCGCCGACGGCGTGGAGTGCGGTGTTGGTGTTGCCGGATCGGGGCTGGTCGATGCGGTGGGTGCGCCCGGCGGCATCGACGACGTCGATCGCGTGATCCCAAGTGATCGTCATGTCGATGGCCGTGCCCTGGATATGGTTGGAGGTGAGCGACGGTTTGAAGCGGATCCCGAACAGCTCGACCATCGTCTGAGCCGCGCGCTTCGAGCTTCTGAGATCGCCGTGATCCCACAGGATGTCGACGTCGGGATTGGCGGGCACCGCGCCCGGCTGGATCTCTCCTGCAGCGATGCGCCAGGCATGGTGCATGATCCAGGCGCGGTGCACGTTCCGTCGCGTCGAGCTGACGCGCACGGTCGCCGGCGCGCGGCGGAGCGCCGTCAGGAAGCTCTCGACCTGGGTCGCGAAGGCGGGGGCAAGATCGCTGACCCGGTCGCTGTTCGGGAAACGGGCTTCGTTTGCCCGGAACCATCGCTCGCCGCTCAGCCGTGCCCGCCCCGCCGTGGCGCGCACGCGCTCCTGCATCAAGGCGGTCGGGGCGGTGGCCGAAAGCGCCGAAAAGGTGCGACCGACCGGCTCGACCCGTCCATCGGAGGGCACGCCCATCACGAGCGCCTGGAAGCGGCCGATCGCTGCAGTCGTGGCATCGTCGATGACGCCGTCGGTCCGCACCGGCGTGATCCCCATGTCCGCTGCGCGCAGGTTGAGGAGCTGCTGAACCGCGGCAACATCCGCCCGGACATTGGCGCCGTTCCTGCCCACCGACCCGGTGATCATCCTGCTCTCCCCTATTCGATGTTGTCGTCGTAGTCGGCGAGGGCGGCCTGAACCAGCCGGTTGGCGGCATGCGCGCGTTTCAGGCGGGCAAGCTCGGCGTCGGTGCCGGTGCAGAGACGTTTCAACTGCGCCTCGATCTGCTTGCGCCGCGCGGCATCATAGCCCTCTTCGCCGCGGAAATGATCGCAGCCGTCCCGGCGCGTGATGAAGGCACGAACGTCGGGGGGCAGCGCCCCTGCGCCCGCTTCGACCTTCGCGCCCGGCCCTGCCGCCGTGCAGGCGGACGCCAGGAGCGCAAGCAGAAGGAGACGCGTCATGCCAGGATCAACCCTTCGCTGACCAGAGTGCGCAGCCCCTTGTCGAGCGCCTCGGGCGTGTCGAGCCCGGCCTCTTGCCCGACGGCGACCAGCGCGGTGCGATCGCGGGTGCCGTCCAGGTGCGCGAGCAGGTGCCGCGGGCCGAATTCCTGGATGGTCATCAACCGATGATCGAGCGTGCAGATATTCTCCAGACCTTCGGCAAGCATGGCACGGATCAGCGGGCTGGCCCGCGGCCGTTCGCCGACTTCGCAGGCATAGGGCTCGGCTTCGGTGTAGAGATCGATGAGACCCGCGTTGAACATCTCGAACATCGCGATGCGGCGCGCCGGGGTGTCGACGAGTTCGGACACCCTGAGCCGGCGGGGACGCTGCTCGACGAGCCGGGTCAGCGCCTCGGCGAGCGGCGCATCCTGCACTTCGAAGACGTTCGCGTTGATCCGGAACATCCCCTCCTCGTCGCGAAGGCAGCGGGTGACTGCATAGAGCTGCCCGAGGGCCTGGTGGTCGATGGTTCTGCGCGGGATGCGATCCGCCCGCACCAGCAACGTCTGCCGGAAGAAGCGGAAATCCTGGTAATCGCGTGCGCCGAGAATGCGGAGCAATTGTGCCGACGGGTCGCCTGCGGCCTCGATGCCATCCGGCAGAAACGCATCGTTCATGCGCTCCCGGTCCGCGTCCCCGAGGAACTGAAGCCCGTTGGCACGAGCGGTTGCTTCGACGTCTGCCAGCGATTGCGGGTGGAAGTGGGGGCCGAGCTCGTCGTGGCAGAGAACCGACCAGGGCTTGTCGAGCGTGTGTTTGGCGGCGTCGCGAAGCGCGGCCTGGGCTGGATTCTGGCCGCCCTCCGGCTCGGCCGAAAGGGTCGTCAGATAGGCGCGTGCCGCACGCCAGCGGTCGGCGCCTTGCAGATCGCCGAGCTCGAGCAGCAGCGCATCGCGCAGCGCCTGCCTGAGATATCCGCCGGGAAGGGCATTGTAGCTGAGAAAGGCGACTCCGTCGGGCGCGAGCAACCGGCCGATCAGCGCCATGGTGGCCGACCGCACCTCGGCCGGCACCCAGGCGTAGATTCCGTGAGCGATGATATAGTCGAAGGGGCCCTCGAGGCGATGGTGCGCCTCGAGAATGTCGAGCACCTGCAATCCGGCATTGTCGAGCCCGGCGAGCGCGCGCCAGCGCTCCCCGCGCGCCACCGCGGTCGGCGCGAGATCGAATCCCTCGAAGCGCGCCTGCGGATGCGCTGCGGCCAGCGAGAGCAGGTTCATGCCATCGCCGGCACCGATCTCAAGCACCCGTGCCGTCGACACCGGCGGCGGCGCCAGCCCGGTGAGCCGCGCGATCACGGCCAGCCGTTCCGGCGCGGTCTGGCTGAAGATCGCGCTTGGATAGGCGATCTCGTCATATGGGGTCGGCGCCGGACCGCTCATGCCCTGCCGCCATGCGCAATCCGCAGCGCCGGAGAATGCAGGCGTGCGCAAAGCCGCTTGTGCTCCACCCGGACCTTCGCGTCGGTGATCCTGATCATTCGATCTGCATGTCCAATGTTTCCGCGACCCGCTTGTAGAAAGCGGCGGAGCGCGGGTTCTTCTGTGCCGCATAGCGGGCGCTCACGGCGCGCGCCGCGCGGGCCGCCACCCGAAAGGAATCGAGGCGTTCCTGCCATTCGGTATCGCGTGTTCCGATGTCGCCGTTGACGAACCGTCCGACGACGTAGCCATCGGCCAAATCAAGGACTCCGATGGCGGGGACGCCGTCGCGCAGCTCGCCGTAAAAGGCGGCGCTGCTCGCGCCTCCATCGCGGCGGCGCAGCATGCCGAGACCGTCCGCCTTGCCGCTGCGGCAGGCGCCCGCCCAATGGGTCGGACCCTCGGTCAGCGAGGCCGGCCTGACGAAGCGGCAACCGGTGGCCGGATCCTGCGACCAGGCCGAGCCGGGCACAGGCCTGAACGGAGACTCCGCAGCCGATGCGGGGAGCGCCAGACCTGCAAGCCCCAGGACGGCGCCCAGCAAGTGCGCGCCGTTCATGACGCGAAGCTCGCGATCAGGGACGTGCTGCATTCGAAATGCATACCGTCCTCGACTCCGAACCCGGCACCCCAATACCAGCCCCGGGCATTGAAGAAGGGCGCGAGCAGCAGAAGGCCGTGCTGGACCTTGCTGTCCCCGCGCGGATCGAGCCGTCCGCCGATCTTCAGATCGATGGCCGTGCCCCAGCTGTGATTGGAAATGGCAGTGGATGAGCCGCGTTGCAGGCGGCACACCGTCATCCCTGCCGAGCTGATTGCATTGTAGAGGGTCGGGACCGCGGCCTGCACGTCGCTCATCACCTGGCGGAGGCTCTGAACCGCCGGGCGCAGACCGGTGGCGCGGAACGGGCCGACCGATTCGGTGACGAGCATGCGCTTGAGACGCTCGTTGGTGATCGGCTGATCGTTCTGGCTGTAAGTCTCCCGCGGGGAGCCGAACTTCTCCAGCAACACCCGGTTGGACGGCGAGTGCAGGCCCTTGTTGATCGTGTTCCGTGCCGGCTTCGGCAGCAAGGTCGTGTAGGATATCGAATTATTGGCGGGGATCGGGGCCGGTGCCGATGCGGGGAGCGGCGAGGCTGCCGAATGCGTCGGCGGCGGAGACTCTGGCCCGGCTGAGGTCGCCGGCGACCATCCGGTGCGAACCGGGGTCCTCACCGGAGTCACGTAACGGATCGGGGTGGATCCGGGGAGACCCTGCCCGCCCACTTGTCCGGTGAGGTGTCGCCAGGTGGTCGCGTTCGGCTCCACCAGTCCGTCAGGGTGGCGCAGGAAGCCGTTCTGGTAGTGGATTATCGCGGAGATGGTCCTCGGCCCGCAGCGTCCGTCGACCAGTCCGAGGCGCATCCCGGCGCGTGTCAGCAGAGTCTGGACGGCGATCGTGTCGCTCCTCTCGTTCACCCCGTTGATCCCAACCGAACATCGCAAAGCTGCTGTCATGCGCCACTCCACTGCTGTTGCTGGTGTTGTTGCTGGCCGATGTGACTGTCCCGGCGGTCTTCTTCCTGTCTCCGGGCCGAGAAGCTTAAGCCGCCGCTCAGCGGGCGTCTATCGTCACGGCAACCGGGCCTGCCTCGGGAGCGGCGATTTCAATCGTCTCCGGGGCGGCCGGTGAAGCGGCCGCGCCGAGCTGGTCGCCGAACGCGTAGACGAAGCCCTGCGGACCGGCATCGACGTGGATCGATTCGGTCTCGTCGCCCCTGATCTGACGCTCGAGCAATGCGATCGACAGTTCCGGGAGCATCGTGTTGGTCAGGATCGCGTCGATCATGCGTCCGCCGGATGCGACCTCGTTGCAGCGGGAAACGATGAGATCGACGACCGCGTCGGCATAGCTGAAGCGGATCTTGTGATTGTCGCCGATCCGGCGCTCGACCCGCTTCAACTGAAGCCGAACGATGCTGCTGAGCATGTCCGGGCTGAGCGGGTAATAAGGCAGCACCAGCAGGCGGCCGAGCAATGCCGGCGGAAACACCTTGAGCAGTTCGGGGCGGAGCGCGCCGGCCAGCGCTTCGGGCTCGGGCTTCATCTCCTCGTCCTCGGAAAGGCTCATCACCAGATCGGTTCCGGCATTCGACGTCAGCAGGATGATCGTGTTCTTGAAATCGATGAAACGGCCTTCGCTGTCGTTCATGAAGCCCTTGTCAAAGACCTGGAAAAACATCTCGTGGACGTCCGGATGGGCCTTTTCGACCTCGTCGAGCAGCACCACCGAATAAGGGCGCCGGCGAACCGCTTCCGTGAGCACACCGCCCTGGCCGTAGCCGACATAGCCAGCCGGGGCGCCTTTGAGCGTCGAGACCGTGTGCGCCTCCTGGAACTCGCTCATGTTGATCACGATCAGCGAATCGTCGCCGGAAAAGAGCAGCTCCGCCAGCGCGTGCGCAGTCTCCGTCTTGCCGACGCCCGATGGGCCGCAGAGCATGAACACGCCAACCGGCTTGTTGGGATTGTCGAGCTTGGCACGGCTCGTCTGAATGCGTTTCGCGATCGCGTCCATCGCATGATCCTGCCCGACGACCCGCGCCTTCAGCTGATCGGCGATGGTGAGCACGCTCTGGATCTCGTCCTTGACCATCCGGCCGACGGGAATGCCGGTCCAGTCCCCGACCACGGCCGCCACCGCATCGTGATCGACGACGCCGAACACCATCGGCGCATCCTCTTGCGCCGCGCGCATCCCGGCGATCGCCTCGTCCAGGGCGGCACGGAGCTCAGCCTCCGTCTCCGGTGCCGCGTTCTCGCCATCGGCACGCGCATCGCGCAGCGCATCGCGAGCCTGCGTGACGGTCGCCAGCGCTTCCTTTTCGCGGGCCCATTTCGCATCGGCCGCCTCCAATGCGCTCCGTGCCTCGACCAGTTCCTCGTCGATACGATCGAGCCGGTCGTCGGCGCGATATTGGCCGGCCGCTTCCCGCGCGACGACGTCTCTTTCCACCTCCAGCAACTGCACCTTCCGGCGTCGGTCTTCCACCGGCGCAGGTGTCGCATGCTGGGAAACGGCGACCCGGGCGCACGCGGTGTCGAGAAGGCTCACCGCCTTGTCGGGCAGCTGCCGCGCCGGAACGTAACGCTGCGACAGCAGGACCGAAGCCGCGACGGCCTCGTCCAGTACGACGACTCCGTGATGGTCCTCCATCATCGGGGCGACGGAGCGCAGCATGTCGATGGCCCTGGGCGCTTCGGGCTCGCTGACGTCGACCGTCTGGAACCTCCGGGTAAGCGCAGGGTCCTTTTCGAAATATTGCCGGTATTCGGCGTAGGTGGTGGCGGCAATGGTCCTCAGCCGGCCGCGCGCCAGGGCCGGCTTCAGCAAATTGGCGGCGTCGCCGGTACCGGCCTGCCCGCCGGCCCCGATCAGGCTGTGGGCCTCGTCGATGAACAGCACGATCGGCGTCGGCGAGCTTTCCACTTCGTCGATCACCTGACGCAGACGCTTCTCGAACTCGCCCTTCATGCTCGCACCGGCCTGCATCAGCCCGATGTCGAGAGCCCGGAGCGAAATCCCGGTCAGTGCCGGCGGCACGTCTCCATCGACGATGCGCTTGGCGAAGCCTTCCACCACCGCCGTCTTGCCGACCCCGGCCTCTCCGACGAGGATCGGATTATTCTGGCGGCGGCGCAAAAGGATGTCGACCAGCTGCCGGATTTCGGCGTCGCGCCCAACGACCCCATCGATCTCGCCCGAGCGGGCCCTGGCGGTGAGGTCGATGGAGAATTTCGCCAGCGCTTCGCCGCCGGCGCTGCCGCCACCCGTGTTGCCGGGTTCCGCACCCGCAGAGACATTTGCGGGTGCGTCGACGATGGTCGTTTCGGAAGAACCGCCGACCAGGTGATCGAAATCCGTGCCGAGGGTCTCGACTGCGACCTTCCGCCACTCGCCGCTGAGCGAGAACAATGCGTTCCGCAGCGTCGGCGATTTCAGCATGCCGTGGAGAAGGTGCCCCGTGCGCACCCGGGCCGCTCCGAACTGGAGCGAAGCGTACAGCCAGCCCTTTTCGATCGCTTCCTCGATCTGTGGCGAGAAGTCCGAGATCGCGGTCGCGCCCCGGGGAAGCGCATCGAGCGCCGCCACGACGTCGGTGGTCAGCTTGGCATCGTCCAGGCCGAATGCCGATCGGATCGCGGCCACGTCGTTGCGCGGATCCTGTAACAGGATGTGCACCCAATGCGCCAGCTCCACATAGGGGTTGCCGCGCATCTTGCAGAAGCTGGTCGCCGTCTCGATGGCCTTGAGGGCGGTCGGGTTCAAGCGGCCGAACAAGGCGGTGCGGCTGATCTCGGTCATTGCAATTCCCCCGGTGCGCCATGGGCGATTCTGATACGGCGTAAATGAGCATCCGATCGGATGCGAGACGTCTTCTGCGGGCTCAACCACCCCGTCCATCCCAAACGGGTCCGGCCGTCGAGCCGGGCTGGAGGAACGAGCTGCTCCTCGAGTTCCAAGCGGATGTCCCATTCGAGGTGGCCAGGGGCGAACGCCTCGAGCGCTTCCGAGGCGATCGCGAACCGTTCGCTGGTCGGCAGAAGCCTTTCGAACTCGTCGGCCGATCGCGCGCGGATGACCACGCTGAACGCATCCGATGCCGTTCGAATGCGGCTGCCGAGCACCAGATCGTCGCCGAGGCGAGCGAAGCTGCGTCCCAGGCGGCTGCGGTCATCGACGGGAATCTCGCGCCAGCGGGGCTGGAACTGGTGGATCCGGACCGGTTGGCCGAGAAGCTGGCTGAGAGCATCCTCGATCGCGATGGCGCTGCGGCGGGACGCGAACAGGGCCGCATAATAGACCCGCGCCCGCTTCGGAAACAAAGCACGGTCGGATACGCCTTCGGCGGCGCCCGAGAGCGCTGCGAGATAGCCGGCGAACCGGTCGTCATCCGGTCGGTCGGCGTGGACGACAGGTTGGGAATCGCCCCAGGCACGGAAGAAGAATTGCAGCATGCGATTGGCGAGGACGTCCAGCCAGCGTCCGAACGGCCGCTTCTTCGCGTATCGGTGTTCGAAGGTCGCGAACTCGGTGAGGTGAATGGGCAGGGCGCCCTGCGGCCCGGTCAGCCCGAGCCAGTATCCGTTGAGCTGCGGTCGTCCGTTCCGGAACTCGACCGATTCCAGCGTCGGCGCCGGAAAGTGCATCGCCGGAACCTGGGCGAGATCGACGATGCTCTGGCTCGGCCGCCGCGCACGGCCGACGCGCGGAAGCTCCGGCGCGCGTGCCTCGGCTCCGCGCACCGCCGGGAACATGCCGAACCGCCGCGCAGCGTCGCCGACGCGCTTCAGGAAGCTCAGATGTTGTGTTGGCGGCCCATCCGCGGCGGCCATTGCGCGAACTCCCCTTCGTTCGGGCTGTAGAAGCTGCATTCGGTAAATGCGTTTATACTGGCGAACTCGGCCAGGAAGCGTTCGAGAACCGCAGTGAACAGGAACATGCCGCCCTTGTCGAAGGCGGCGTCGTCCAGCTTCATCCGGATGCGATGCCCGCGGGCCAGCGCCATCCGGTCGAGCCCGGGCACCCGGCGCATGACCTTGCTGGATCGGATGGCGAGGACGCCATCGATCTGCCGGCGGAGGGCCGCATCGTCCTGGCGGCCGTAAAGCGCGAGGTGATCGCGCAAGGCGGACGGATCCTCATGGTCCTCGGGCGCAAGCGTCATGTAATTGGGCGTGAGATGGGCGATGACCCGCCAGGCAGCATCGCCCAGGCCCAAAGGCGGCCGTGGGCGCGTGGGCGCTCGCAGCACCGAGATCGCGCGGGCGGGGACACCGGACGCCACGAAATGCTTATCGCCCCGAAAGGTGAGCAGCTCGGGGAGTTCCCGATTGGTGACCAGCGCCCGGACCGAAAGTTCATGGACATCCTCGATCCGCGCCGGGTCGCCTGGCGAGGTCAGGCTCAGCCAGGTTTCGGTGCCGACATATTCGCTGCGACGGCGCAGCCGCTGCTCACGAGTCGAGAGCCGCCGCGGCCGGAGCTGCGACGAGTAGAACAAGGCCTCGCGCCAATCATAAAGCAGCGCCCCGAAGGCGTAGAGCGGGGCGACCGTGCGGGCGTCGAGATTGTCGCGGGCATAGGCCTTCACCTCGAGCGGGCGGAACACTTCGAAATCGTAGCGCCGGGTGCGATCGGGGATGAGGTGATATTCATGCTCGTGCGGGCGGACCTGCACTCGATCGAGCTGCTTCTCGAAGAGGTTGATGGCCGGGCTCGCGTAGAGCTTGAAATTGCTGACATCGACGGCACGCGCCAGCACCGGCGACGACCGGCCAAACAGCAGCACGACGTCGCAGGCCTTGGGGGATGTTCGGAACGCGCGGTCGAGCTGCATCAATCGCGCGAACAGGAACCGCTCCGGGCAGGCGAAATATTCTGAGAGGAGCCGGTAACCGCGAAAGGCGCGCTGCTCGGCGGGGAGCAATGCATCTTCGTCCTCGAAGCCGACCTGTTCGGGCCGGGGCAGCGACATCCAGGCGGCATTGGCGGGCGCATCGGCGGAGCGGGCGAGCACCGCCTGCGTCTCTCCGATGAGCTGCCGGTACAATTCATTGGGCACAGCTTCCGCGCCATGAAGATAGAGTGGCAGCTCTTTCGGAAGCACCTGGGGCAGCTCGGCGCCCGCGGTCGCGGCGAAGCGCAATCGCAGGCCGGCTTCGGCCCGTACCTTGGCCGCCGCGGCAAAGGGCGCGACAGCAGCGCGGGTCGACAGATATTCCGCCTCGACGATCTTGAGCGGCCAAAGCGTTACGTCGTGACCGGTGCGGAAGATGACGGGGGCATTGTCCTGATCGGATGCCGTCGCGATCAATTGCGTACCCCTGGGGACGCGATGGCCCTTCAACAGGATCTGATCACCTTCCTGCGGCTCGAAGCCCGCGATGCAGATCGACGGCATCGGCGCCAGATAATGGGGCTGGATGGCGTGAAGCAGATGGGAGGTGAACTCCGGATACTGGTCCGCCATCTTGAGCTGCACGCGAGCGCCGAGATAGGCGACTCCTTCGAGCAGCCGTTCGACGTAAGGATCCGGATCCGTCGGGGTCTTGAGGCCGAGGCGCCCTGCGACGCTTTCATGCTCCTCGCCGAACTCGCGTGCGGCTTCGCGCAGATAGGTCAGTTCGTCGTTGTAGAAGCGCAGGAGCCGGGGATCCACGGCGCTACTCCCGCACGTCGACGGCGACCGTCTCCGGATCGACTTCGGTCCGGAACTTGACGGGCATCGCGTGGGCGGCGGCCGTGATGTCTCCCCGGATGACGAAGGTGACGGCATTGTGCCGGTCGGGATTGTCGGCGGGTTCGACGGTGAGCGAGCTTTCGGCCAGGCGCGGCTCGAACAGGCGGATCGCCCTGCGGATCTCGCGTGCGCGGTGGAGGATCGCACGGCGGGTGAGCGCCTTGCCGGCAAGGTCGCTCAGGCCATAGTTCAGGACCGAGCTCTGCACCTGCGGGTAAGGCGCCAGGTCGTGAAGGGCTTCGATATTGGTGGTGTTGAGCAGCCAGGCGAGCTCCCGGCGGATCGTCGCCCGCAAAGCCGCCTCGTTGAACCGTTCCAGCTTGGGGACGGCATAATGACGGAATTTCTCCCGCGAGACCTCGGGCGCCTCCGAATGGATGTCGCGCAACCCGGAAATCTCGATATCGGCGACGAGCTTGTCGAAAAGGGTCGGCGTCAGCCGATGGCGTACTGCCATGGGCTCAGGCGAAACTCAGTTCGCGCAGCGACAGAAGGGGATGATCCTCACCGCTGGAGAGCGTCCAGAGGCGCTGGCCGAGCCCGATCGCCACGCCTCCCGCATCCTTCCACGTGGTTGCATGTCCGAGCCGCTCGGCGGCGTTCGACGAGGTTTCCGATCCAGGATAGCGCGCCGGCAGGAAAGCGGCAACGGACTGGCCGGATTTGAAGGCGATCTGAACAGGGTACCAGATGAGATCCCGAAGATCCCGCGGTCCTTCGCTGGTGATGCGCGCGACCTGATCGAAGGCTTGCAGGCCGTACCGTCCGGCAACGATCACTTCGAAACAGGGACCGAAACGGGCGTCCGCGTCCGCGATCCAATCGAACGCCGTGCCGTTGAACGTACCGGGCGTATCGGGAGCCGCGTCGAAGGCGGTCGCCCTGGCGGCTTCTGCGGCCTCGAACCGGCCCTGGCCGAGTTCGGAGATCGCATCGATCACGCCTTCGGCCCACGGCGTTTCGATCTGCTGCCGGGCGCGTTGGCGACCGGCAAATACGTTCGCCCGTTCAACCTCGGCGTCGATCGCCTGACCGTATGTGAGGGCGAGCATCTGAGCTTCGCCCGAAAGCTGGGCAAGCGCTTGGAGTTGCCGCTTCGCCTTGTCCCATTCCCCGGCCGCTGCGAGCAGCTGGAACAGGAACATGCGCGCCTGCTGATTGGCAGGCTCTGCCCGGACGGTCTCGACAAGCGCGGTGCGCGCGCCGTCGAGATCGCCCGAACGAAGCAGCGTGTCGGCATCCGACATTCGTGCTGAGCCGTGGCTTAGCTGGCGACGTTCTGCCGGATGTCGTAGCTGGCCGTGACCACGCCGCCTTCCTTGCCACCGCTCCGGCTCTGCGGCTGGTAGTCGAAGGTCACCTTCGCGGTGTTGAACACGACCGATTCCATGATCGCGTCGCCATGGCTGGCACCCTGGTTGTCCACCGAGGAGACGATCACGTCTTCCAGCTTGATCTTGTAGTAGGTCAGCGGGTTCTTGTCGTCGCCGGCCTTCTGCGAATAGATGATGATCTCTTTGATGTGCTTGCCGGACGCGCAGGCGCTGAAGAGCTTCGGAGAGGCCTTGTCGACCTCCTTCACGATGGAGATATCGCGAATTTCCGCCTTGCCCGAGCCGCCGCCGGCGCCGCCGGTGTGGAACGAGCCGTGCTGGGCAGCACCGAAGTTGAACGAGATGATGTCGATCTCGCGCTCGTGGCCCTTCTTCTGGCTCTCGCCTTCGATGCCGTCGATTTTCAGGAACAAGTCAACTGCCATGGTCTACCTCCATAGATGCGCGATCCTCCGCGCGAACGAATATCAGCTTTGACTGTGACAATTTCGGGTCAAAGCAAGCGTGTGAGCCGTGTGGCCCACAGCCTATGCTGCCCGTGGCAGCCTAGACACCATGCTAAGCGCAATGTCCATGCCTTCAAGCTGATAATGCGGCACGAACATGAACTTACCCTTGTAGTATCCCGGGTTTTCTTCGTCTGGCACGACCTCGATTTTGGCATCCTTCAGGGGAAGTCTCGCCTTTGTCTCTTCGCTCGACGATGAGGGTGCGCCGTCCACATATTGCAGCACCCAATTGTGGAGATCCCGCTGCAACTGATCCGCCTCACGGTTTCCGCCTACCCAGTCGCGAACCATGCACTTGAGGTAGTGGGCGAAGCGGCAGCTGGCGAAGATGTACGGAAGCCGAGCCGAAAGATTGGCGTTCGCCGTGGCATCGACATTCTCGTAATTCTTCGGCCGATGCAGCGTCTGGGCGCCGATGAACGTGGCCTGGTCGGTATTCTTGCGGTGGATCAGCGCGATCATCCCGGCGGCCGAGAGCTCGGCCTCGCGCCGGTCGGAAATGGCGATTTCCGTCGGGCATTTGAGGTCGATCCCGCCCTCGTCGGTCGGGAAGGTGGCGGTCGGCAGTCCTTCGACCGTGCCTCCGGATTCGACGCCGCGGATGCGGGTGCACCAGCCGTAGGTGCTGAACGCATCGGTGATCCGCGTGCCCATCGCATAGGCGGCGTTCAGCCACAGATGCTTGTCGTGCTCACCCGTCGTATCTTCTTCGAAGTCGAACTCGTCAACGGGCTCCGTCTTCGCGCCATAGACCTGCCGGCCCAGGAAGCGCGGCATCGTCAACGCCATGTAACGGCTGTCCTCCGACGCGCGGAACGAACGCCAGGCCATATATTCCTGAGCATCAAACAATTTGCCGAGATCGCGCGGATTGGCGAGCTCGGTCCAGCTCTCCATGCCGAACAGCGGCGGTGCGGCTGCCGCAATGAACGGCGCGTGCGCGGCGGCACCGATCTTGGCGAGGCCCTTCATGACCTCGAGATTGGGGGCCGTGTGATCGAAATAATAATCGCAGATGAAGGCGCCGTACGGCTGTCCGCCGAGTTGCCCGAATTCGGACTCGTAGACCTTCTTGAACAATGGGCTCTGATCCCACGCGGCGTCGCGATACTGGCGGAACATCTTGCGACATTCCTCCTTGGACATGTTCATCACGCGGATTTTCATGTCCTTACCGGTCGACGTGTTCATCACCATGTAGTGGAGCCCGCGCCAAGCCGATTCGAGGGCCTGGAACTCCTGGTGGTGGATGATCTTGTTGACCTGCTCGGTGAGCTTGCGATCGATCGCCGCGCGCATTGCGTCGACGGTCGTATAGACGTCGTCGCCGATGATCGCGGCATTCTCGAGCGCCTGCTGCGCAAGGGTCTGCACGGCATCTTCGATACGGTTCTTGCGGACATCGTCCGCAGGCTTGAATTCCTTTTGCAGAAGCGCCGAGAAATCGTCGATCTCCGCGGCCTCGGCGAGGGGGCGATCGGTCTGCCCCTGAAGTGCCTCTTGCGCCATGTCGCCCTGTCTCCTCTTACGCCTGCTCGGCCGGCTTGGCTTCCGCCGCCGGTGCATCTTCGCCCGCCGGCTTGGCCGACGACAATGCGGACAGCAGCGCCGGATCCTTCAGAACTTTCTCCAGAAGCTCCTGCGCGCCGTCCTTGCCGTCCATGTAGATCAGCAAGTCCTGAAGCTGTTGCCGCGCCTCCAGAAGCTTGGCAAGCGCCGGAACTTTCTTGACGATCTCGGCCGGCGAAAAATCGTTGATGTTGCTGAACGTCAGGTCGACGCCGAGCTTGCCTTCATTGGTGAGCGTGTTCTCGACCGTGAAGGCAGCGCGCGGCGCGATCGCGTCCATGCGTTCGTCGAAATTGTCCATATCGAACTCGACGAAGTCACGTTTCGTGATCTCCTTCTTCTCGACATGGCTTTTTCCGGAAAGATCGGAGAGCACGCCCATGACGAACGGCAATTCGATCTTCTGCCGAGAGCCGTAGGTCTCGACTTCATATTCGATGTGGACGCGCGGCGCCCGGTTTTCCTTGATGAAGCGCTGTCCGCTTTTCGCAACCATGGGATTAGCCTTTCGATGGCAAAGTCAGCTTCGAACCCAGAATCTGTCGACGATACCGTTTCTCAGGTCAATATGCGGAGCTTTCATCTTCAGTGCGCGCCAAGAGCACAGACCCCGCTTCTGACACGCTTCCGGGAGCGATGTCGCGCAAAATCGCCATGAAATCCATATCAATCCAACCCCGAACCCGCCGCAGAGCAACGGGGATGGGGCTCGTCGGTTCCTTGCGCGCGTAATAATCGGCGATCGCGTCGAGCGCGCGCGCCACATCCTCGCGTGACTCGATCCGGCCCGTGCCGTTGCCCCGGGCGGTCCCTGCCGCGGCATCGGTCGACTCCTGTAGCTCGTCGGCGCTGGTTTCGGGTTCCGCGACATAGCTCACAAGGGATCGGCGGATACTGTCGAACGCCTGGTACGTGGATTTGAAATCGGTCCCGGTATCGTCGACGGCCCTGGCCATCAGCACGGTATCCACGCGGGCGATCGCCGCTTTCGCGGCCTCGATGGCCCGCACGGATTCAACCAGAACCTCCTGCGATGTCTCGCCCATGGCGTGCCGGAACATGCCGAACCCTTCGGCCTCATCCCCTTCGCGTTCGAACCGCTCGAGATCCTCCGCCGTGTAGGTGCCGAGCCGCGGATGATCGATCAGGACGATGCGCTTGAGCGGACCCAGGAAGGTGCCGATCCGCGTCAGCGACTCGCAGGGGCCCTTTCGGCCCTGAAAGCCATATTCCGCCAGGGACGGGTGGAGATCTTCCCAGTAGGTTTCTACCAGTCCGGCGAGCATCTCGCAGCCGGTCACCACCGTTTCCAGGCGGCCCATCTTCGCCCCGGCCCGTGCGAGGTAGATGGCGAGCCAGATATCCTTGGTCTGCTGGCTCTGCGCCTCGATCATCGAAACGACGCCGCGCCAATCGACGGAGGCTGCGTCCTCTTCGAACGCCTGCTCGATCTGCTGCCGCTCCGGATGATCGTAAAGATCGTCGCCGGCGGGCGACTCGTCCGACACCGGCGCAAGCAGATCCTGCACCCGCATCAACACGCATCTGCTCCTGCCAACGTCATGTTCCCCCTTGTCGCCGGTGTGGCAAGCCGATCACGCGATCAGCTTGGCCTCGACCCGGCGGTTGCGCGGGTCGCTCGCCTTGCGGCCCGGCAGCGGGTTGGTGGGGCCGAAGCCCCGGACTTCGACCCGCGACCGCTCGACGCCTTGCTGCGCAAGGAAATTGGCCACGGCCTCCGCGCGCCTGCGCGAGAGTTCCATGTTCAACGGAATCCCGCCGCGCGAGTCGGTATGCCCCTCGATGAGAAAGCGCTTGCCGCGCAGTTCCGGCATCAGCAGCGATTGCGCGAAGATTCGGGCTTTCGCCATGCCGTCGGACGTGATCGTGGCGGAGTTCAGATCGAAGCCGATCATCAAATCGGCGCGTGGCGCTTCGCTCGGGCGGAGGGCCGGCGTCGACGCCGCCGCTGACGCCGACGCATAACGGCTGCTCCTCGCCCGGTTCGCGGTTCTGGTTCCCTGTCGAGGCGGTGTTCTCCGATCGCTGCGCGCGATCGGCCGCGCCGCCGGTGCATTGGCCTGTGCCTGCGGCTCCGCGCCGGGACGTGCGAGTCGGAAGCCCTTGGTCGCGGGCGCCGCCCGGGTCGGCTGCTCGCCGGCGGGAGCATCGCCGCACTTGCCGGCAAACGTGCAGAGATAGCCTTCGACGGTGGGCTCTGGCTGGGTTTGGGCAATAGCGGGGGCCGAGCCGACCCCGATGATCAGACTCGCGATGGACCAAAGGACCGAAATTCGCATCAATTCCTCGCTGTCTCAGCCGATTCCCCTCGGCACCTTAGACATAAATTGACATGGCTCCCCCCACAAGGCTGAACCGCGTTGTGAACGTACATTAATCCCAGTGGCGCGCTTGAACCGCTCACCGCTATGAGCGAAAGAGCAAACGCCAAAATTGGTCGGGAGGCCGCTTTGCCGGGCACGTCGAGACTTTCTGAAATGTCGGTCGATCTGGGTGACGAACAGGTCACTCTGGAACGTATCGACTCGATCGAGTCGCTGAGCACGCCGTTCACGATCACCGTGGACGTGTTCGCGCCCCTCGAGATCGACTTGCAACCGCATCTTGGTAAGCCGTGCGGATTGAAGGTGATGGAGGACGGCGAATTGCTTCGCCACTTCCACGGGCTGGTGGTGTCCGGCGAATATGTCGACGAATCCCCGACCGGCCACCGTTACCGTCTGGTGCTGAAGCCCTGGACCTTCTTCCTGGCGCAGAATCGCAACATGGCGATTTTCCAGGACATGGCGGCGGACGCGATCATCAAGCAGGTGCTGCAGAATGCGGGCGTGTCCGATTTCGAGTTCAAGATTTCGGGATCACCGCGCCCGCGCAACTATTGCGTGCAGTATCAGGAAAGCGATTTCACCTTTGTGTCTCGCCTGATGGAAGAGGAGGGAATGTACTATTTCTTCCGCCACGAGGCCGACAAGCATGTGATGACGATCTGCGATTCGCCGGCTTCGCACGTCGCGGGTCGGCCGGCCTCGTTGACCTATGCGCCCAATTCGGTGTCCGTGTTCGCGGTCGATTCCGCCGAGAGGGCGAGTGGCGGCAAGCACCATCTGCAGAGCTGGCACGAGCGTGTGACGACGCAGGCGGGCGCGAAGGTGACGGTGCGCGACTGGGATTTCCGCGCGCCGGATCGGTTCGTGGAAGCGAAGGCCGAGGGCGAGGGGCAGCATCAGCGGGATGACCGGGAGATCTATGTCTATCCCGGGCGCTTCTTCCATGAATCGATTTCGCCGGGGGAGATCGAAAAGCACGGCGGAGAACGGAGCGAGACGTTGCTCAACGGAATGCGCGCGCAACGTCGGCTGTTCACCGGCGCCTCGCAGGCGGCCTCGCTGTCCTGTGGATACAAGGTTGCCGTCGGGGCGCACCAGGTCGGGCGAATGAACGGCAACTACCTGATCATATCGGCCTACCACAGCATCGTGGCGGAAACCTATCGCAGCGGCCCCAACGCGTACGAGCAATCGTTCAACGTTCGGTTCGAGGCGATCCCTGCCGAGACCCGCTTCCATCCGCCGCAGACCACGCCGCGGCCGGTCGTGCAGGGGCTCGAAACGGCGGTGGTCTCGGGGCCGGCCGGTGAGGAAATCTACACCGACAAATACGGCCGGGTGAAAGTCCGCTTCCATTGGGACCGCGGCACGACGCCGGGGGAGGCTGCGACCTGCTGGATTCGCGTGTCGCAGACCGGCGGCCTCGGCAACGTCATCCTGCCCAGAGTGGGCCACGAAGTGCTTGTCGACTTTCTCGGCGGCGACCCCGACCGCCCGGTCGTGGTCGGGCGGGTCTTCAATGCCAATCACATGCCGATCTATCCGTTGCCGGAAAACAAGACCCGGGCTTTGTGGCGGACCAAGCGGTACGGAAATGCCGGGGATTATTCCGGCGCGAAGTCGCTGGACAGCGGCGCTCCGGGGGCCAACGAGATACGCTTCGAGGACAAGGGCGGCGCCGAGGAGCTGTACGTGCACGCGGAGCGTGACATGAACACGCGGGTTCGCCTCGACGAGACCCACCATGTCGGCCAGAACCAATCCGTCATGATCGGAAACGACCGCATCGAACTGGTCCACAATGATGAAGGTGTGACGATCGGCAACAACCAGAATCTGTCCGTTGTCAAGCAGCGTTACAGCAAGATCGGGCAGGACGACATTCTGGACGTCGACAAATCGTACCAACTCACCGCCAAGGAGACGATCGTCCTTCAGATCGGGGCGTCCAAGATCGTGATGACACCGGACGCGATCGCGATCACTTCGCCGACGATCACCGTCAACGGCACCAAGACATCGACAGTGCACGGTGCGGAGGTGCTGACGTTGACCGGCGGCGTAGTCAAGATCAACTGAGGAACCTCCAATGGCCATGTTGAGCGGAGTTCAGCTCACCCGGGCGTGGCAGCACCGCACAGTGCCGCATCCTGAGGCGAACGGTCTTCGCCTCCCCGAACGTGTCGCCGGTGTTCGTGATGGCGGCCGACCGAAACGACGCGTCCTCTGCTGCTCGGTGCCCGCACGGGGAGCGAACCGCTCGCGCCGACCGATTGCCCGTGGCGATGGGCTGTGCAGCATGGCTGACCAACCTTTGGCATCGGCGTCGTTGCGCGGCACAGCCGCGGCAGGACGGATCGCTCCGCCGGAGGCCGTATGACGCTACGCTTCCGCATAGAGAAGGTGACCCTTGGCAGCGGGGAAGCGGCCCCGGCGGACCTCGTCCTGGACCGGCAGGGGGCGCTCATCGGGCGCTCTCCGAACGCCGACTGGACCCTTCCCGACCCGCGCAATCACATTTCGTCGCGGCATTGCGAGGTTCGATACCAAAACGGGGCCTATCTGCTGAACGACATCAGCATGAACGGCACGTTCGTCAACGGCCGTCCCGATCGCCTCACCCGTCCGCACCGGATTGCCGATGGAGACGTGATCACGATCGGCCATTTCGAGATCCGCGCTTCTCTCCTCGCGGAGGCTCCGCACGGCACCGCAACGCCCGGTCCGCAATCCCAATGGGATGGCTGGGCGCCGGCTGGCCCGCATGCGGCAACGCCGTCGGGGTGGGATCCGCCTCCTGCGATACCAGCTCCAGCGCGGGGGTGGGATGCTCCTCCCTCGCCGCCTTCGCAGCAGAGCGGCTGGGGCGCGCCTTCGGGGCCCGCCCGCTCGGGCAGCAACGACAGCTGGGCGCCCGCAGCCGGTGCAGGCGCGGCCACGCCCGGGAGAGGCGATTCCGGGAGCAACTGGACACCCCCGCCGACACCGCCCGCCTCTCCCGTGGCGTCCGCGTGGCACGTCCCGGAGGCGCCGCAGCAGGATGCGTCCCAATGGTCGAGCGCGGCGCCCGACCGCCCTCCCGCGGCGGCACCCGACGACATCTGGGGTCGGTTGGCCGAAGGCAATGTCGTCGATTGGGCGCGGGGCGGCTTCGGCCAGCCCATCGCGCCTCGACAGGACCTGCTGGGAGTCGATCCGCGCTCGCCGGAGGAGGCGCTGGGCGTCGCTCCGTCCAGATCTTTCGGAGCCGCCGATCCGTGGACGAATGCGGCGCCGACACCGATCGGGGCTCCGGTTTCCGACGTGCATTTCGCGATGCCCAAATCGTCTCCGGCAGGGCCCGCCGGTGCTGGGCCCGCACCGGCGTTCCCCGATCCTGCGCACACGCCCACGATAGCGCCTGCTCCGCTTCCGCCCGTCACTCCGGCCGTACCGGACGGTGCGCTGGTGGAAGCGCTGCTGCGAGCCGCGGGCGTCGAGCGCAGCGTCGTGCGGCGGGACCCCGCACTGCTCGAGCGAGCAGGGCAACTCTTCCACCGTCTCGTCGCCGGCCTGGTGCTGATGGTGGAGGCGAGGGCCCGCGCGAAGTCGCAGATGGGCGCGGAGTCGACGGCGTTCGAGGTGGCAGGGAACAACCCGATCAAGTTTGCCCGGTCCCCCGAAGATGCCGTTGCTGCGCTCCTCAATCCGCCAGCGCAGGGGTTCATGGACGCGGGACAGGCGATCGAGGAAGCCTATTACGATCTGCAGTCGCATCAGGTCGCCACCCTTCGGGCGATGCAAGGAGCGCTCCGGGCCACGCTGGAGCGGTTTTCGCCCGGTGCCATCCGTGAGCGGGCGGAGAGCAGGGGCCTGCTCGCGAAGATCTTGCCGGCGGCCCGGGATGCGGCACTCTGGCAGGCCTATGAGCGGGAGTTCAGTGGCGTCGCCCGCGGCTCGGACGAAGCGTTCATGGACGTCTTCGCCAAGGAATTTCGGAAAGCCTATGACGAACAGTCGAGGATGCAGAAGCGGGATCGGCGCTGAACGGTTGGGCAGCTGGCCACCTGTCCCTCAGGACGTAGAAACCCGTTTCACATCTCAGGCCGCAGCTGCACGCTCTCATCCATGACGATCAGGGTCGGCATGCTGCGTCTTGCTACTCGCTCAGCTCGTCGACGGTCTTGAACCACACCATCTGCGCCTGCCATCCCTTTGCGGCCGCCTCCGACACGAATCTGTTGGTCCATTCCGGCCCGCGGCCGCCGAGGGGCGGTGCAATGACATCCTTCTCGAACGGACCGGAACCGGTCAGCAGCAGCACGCCCGACCAACCCGGATGGTTGACGTCCAGCTGCATCTGATACCGGTCATTGCCACGATCGCTGACGATGCGGCTCTGCTGCGCCAGTGCCTTCAACCCCTGGCGGCCGAGAACCCCGGTGCCCGGACCCGAGAATTCCGGGTCGATGACGCCCGACGGCTCGAGCCCGATCAGCGCGAAATCGGACTTCGGGTCAGCGATGGCGAGCTGCAGAATGACGTTGGCCGCATTCTCCCCCGGATATCCGGTCAACGCGGGGTCGTTCGGCTGAATGCGCATCTCGAACTTGCGCTGAGGCACCGACAATTGTCGCGCATCCGGCGCCCGTATCTGACGGTAGGTATCGAGCGCGGCGCATCCCGATTGGGTGATTTGTGCGACCTCGCTGAAGTCGATCCCCGCACCTGCGATCTTGCTCTGCGCCAATGCCTGCGAGATCTCGTTCTGCGCGGCGGAGGGATTCCCGGCGACGCCGGTCAGCCTGATCGTCGGGCCGACCTTTCCTGCGGTGACATCGACGATCTGGAGCCATGTGCAGCTTACCGATGGCAGAACTGCGTCGATCGCGGTTCGAGCGACCTGCGTCGGATCCCGCGTCCCGATCACGGGTTCGGGCGCGTCTACGGGAGGCGGGGATCGCGTGAGCAGCCAACCCGACCCAAGCACTCCGGCAATGGCGACGATGCCGCCTGCGATCCAGAGCGGCTTGCGAGCGCGATTCGTGGGCACGGGCGCCTGCATCCCGGCAAGCGTGGCAAGCTCTGCCAGGACGGCTTCCATCGATTGGAAGCGCTCGGCCGGATCGGCACGAAGCATCTTCGCCAGGATCGGCCTGAGCGGCTCGGGAAGGCTCGACAGATCCGGGCCGGCACGCCGCTTGTCGACGGCGTCGGCCAGTGATCCGCCCATCTTGACGTCGGAACCCTGTGCGAGCGCCAGAACCACGAGGGCGAGGCTGTAGACATCCGTCCACGGCCCGATCCGGCCGCCGAAATCACCCAATTGTTCCGGGGCGACGTAGTTGAGCTTGCCCGCGAAACCATCGCCGACGATGGTTGCCGAGCCGGGATCCATCTCCTTGGCGATGCCGAAGTCGATGATCTTCGCACGCGCCAGATCCCCGTCCTCGAGGAGGACGTTGTCCGGCGCGATGTCGCGGTGGATCGCGCCGAGCTTGTGCGCGGTGTCGAGACCGGACGCCATGCGCGAGAGAAATCCAACGAGATCGGGCAATTCGGCCCTGATCTTTCCCAGGTGAAGCGAAAGGTTGGACCCGTCGATATATTCGGTAACGATGTAGAGGACGCCGAGCTGCGGTTCCTGCGCCAGGACGCGATACTGGACGAGGGCTTCGTGCCGAAGGCGGGTCAGCGTTCGCGCTTCCTTGCGGAACATCGAAATGACGTTAGGATCGGCCGCGAGCGACGGCAGCATCACCTTGATGGCGACGCGCTCGTCGGTGTTCACGTTCACGCCTTCGAAGACTTCGCCCATGCCGCCCCGAGCAATGAACGTCTTCACTTCGAAAATGTGGTTGAGGACGTCGCCGATCTGAATGCTGGTACCGTCAGTGCGTGGGGCGAAGCCGGTGCCGGCCGGCTGAAAACGTGTCGCCGCATCGGCCGGAACGAAGACCGTTTTCTGATCCCTTGGCGGCGGCGGGTCTTTGGGCTCTTCCGTCATCTGTGCAGAGACCCTGCCGATCCCACGAGGGACAGCATCGTCGATTCGTTCACGCCGATCAGGATGGCCGTGACATTGTCGGGGGCGCCCCGCTCAAGCGTCAGGGTGATCAAGTGATCGAGTGCCTCCGGGCGGGAGCAGGAGTCGAGGGCGGCAGCGATTTCCGCGTCGGAGACGCGGCTGGTCAGACCGTCGCTGCACAGAAGGAAGATGTCACCCGGCTCGGCAAGATCCGCCACCGCATCGACCTCGACTCCCGGCTGCACGCCAATCGCGCGGGCGAGCACATGGGACATGGGATGCATGGCAGCGTCTTCGGCCCGGATGAGCCCGCGGTCGACCATGTCCTGCACCTGGCTGTGATCGCGGGTGAGTTGGTGGAGTCTGCCGTCCCGCAGCACGTAGCCGCGGCTGTCGCCCACCCAGAACAATCCGAAGCGATCGTTGCAGAGATGGAGCGCGACCACCGTCGATCCCATCTGGATGCTACGCCGCTCCGCTTCCTCGTGGATCTCGGCATTGGCCCGATGAATGGAATTCGCGATCACGGCGCAGGCCGCATCGAAATCGCTCGGCAGCGACACGCCTTCCAGCATGTCGATGATCCTGGCGGAGGCCCATTCGCCATTGTCGTGGCCGCCCATACCGTCGGCAACGGCCCACAAGGATCGGTCCTGCCAAAGACAGAAGCTGTCTTCATTGTTGGTCCGCACGCGACCCGCATGCGTGGCACCGACGCTGTCGATGCGGAGCTGCCGCATCATGCCTTCTCCTGCCTCGCGCTCAACAGCGTCTGGAATAGCCCACTCGGCCGCTCGCCCGAAAGCTGCACCGGAGGGAAGTCTTCGCCGCCGGCCGTCCACCAGACGGCTTCCATGTGAACGGTCTCGCCGGGCTGCGGGACGATCGAGCCGGCTTCGCCGGCGAGACGATCGACGGTCCATGCCTCCTCGAACGCTCGGTAGAGCAGCGCCTCGCATTGCGCGGCTGCGTCCAATGCCTGCGCCGGAGCGAGCCCCAGCCCGGCGAGGTAGAATGGAAAGCGGCGCCCGGCGCTGTCGATCGACGGGATCATGACGCCCGCATTCATAAGCGCACCAGCGCGCGTCACGAACCGCCAGGGTGGTGCGCGATCGTACAAATCCTCGAATTCGGCACCGAGTTTCCCCCGAACGTCGCTCAACCCTGCGGACATCCATCCATCGAGCGCGTCTCGCTCTGCGGGCGAGAGCCCGCGCGCGAGAAAATCGCCGTGTGTCGGCAATTTGCCGAACAGCTGCACCATGTTCACAGCGTTGCCGGGCAGCGGAACGACCACAGGTCGCCGCGGCTGAACGGGTTGCGCTGAGAGGGCAGCTGGACCGCCAGCGTGGCCGCGGCCGTGCCCTCACCGAAGGTGGCACGGATCGATTGCGGACCTGCATTCTCCTTGTCCGCCTGGCCCATCAGCCGAAACAATGCCCACGGCCCTTCCGCTTCGAAGCGGCGCAACTCCTTCCCGTCTGCGCCGTAGAGCACCACCGACGCTTGCGGCAGGCCACCCGAAATGGACCACAGAAGCGGTTTTGGCAGGTTGTTGGCAGCGTCGAACTTGTAGGTGGCCCCCCCGTTCGACACTTCGACCGAGGCGACGGCGGTGCCCATGGCCGCCATCGACACCTTGAGCGGCAGGCCTCCCGCCAGCAGATCGCGGATCTGCGCAGCCTTTGCGAATTGCTCGGGGCTTCCCGGGTCCAGGGTCCGCGCGATCGGATCGTCCGGCTTCCAGCGCCAGACCGGGCCGCTCGTGTCGGTTAGCGGCATCAGCCGCTTCTGAACGAACGCGTCGAGCGTGCCGCCCATCCCGAAGACGCGGAGGACATCAACCGCCGGGGCATCCGCCTCGGCGGCCCCGAAAAAAGGGAAATGCTCCTGGGCGACCTCCTGACATGCCGGGAGCACCGATTGCGCATAGGCATCGGCCACGGCGCCTTTGGCGGCGCTTACTTGCGCGGCCGAACCGCCTCCCGATGCGGAATTGACGAAGGACTGTAGCTGCGGCGGCGCGCCGGCCGCCGCCGTCTTCACCGATGCCATCGCGCTCGCCATCTGGGCCTGCGTCGCCTCGGAACCGCCGCCGCCGCCGATCGATCGCGCGGCGATCACCGCCTGCCCTGCCTGCTTGAGGGCGGCCACGAACTCGTCGATCGGCCCCGGGGTCTTTCCGTCGCCGACATAATCGTGAACCGGCTGGAAATAGTTGGTGATCTCGCTTCCGGCATCCAGTCCGGCCGCACGGCCCTGCGTCGCGTCCCCCGCATAGCGCCCGAAGCGCGAGCGATTGATCCGGTCCTGGACCACCCGTCTGCCGATCGCCTGTGCCCCGCCCTCGAAGATCGTGTTCTTCCGAAGTTCGAGCAATACGCGTTTCAGCGGGGAGGGGCTCTTGGTCACCGCCCCGAATGCCGCGGCATCTCGGAAGTAATCGCCGGGCTGCAAGGCCGCGATCACCGCCTCCCAGGCCGCAATATAATCCTGGGCGTAGAGGCCGGCCACTCCGGGGCGGATGTTGCTCATCTCGTCCTGCACGCCACCCGTCGCAGCGTCGCCGCCGAGCACCCAAAGGTCGCGTTTGAGATCCTCCTGCACCGTTGCAAGGCCGAGCGTGTAGGTCTTCTCGAACCCGGCCCGCGTGAAGAAATAGGGCACCCGCGTCGAGAGAACCTGATCGCGGTTGGCAAAGGCTGCCGCGTCGCCCTGCGACAGGACGTTCGCCACTTCCCAATCGGGACCTGCGGTTGCTGCCTTCTGCTTCATCACGGCGTAGGCACGATCCGCCAGCGACAAGGTGCCGATCGCGGCGCGGGCATGGGCAACCAGCTGCCCGTCGAGCGGCGGTTTCCGATCGGCCCAGACGCTGGCGAGGTTGCGGTCCTGCAACAGGGCGGTGAGATGGGTGGCAAGCTGACCGCGCTCGGCGGCGCTGTCGGACCCCGGAAACACCTCGGTCGCCCAGTCGCTCGTCACCCAGCGATGAACGGCCTTGGCGTCCATCGGTCCCTGCTGACCCAGCATCAGATAGACTTTCAGCGGCTCGTACAGCGCCATCGCGTCGCCGCTGTGGCCGCGCATATAGTCTTCAAGGCGAAGCATCAGCCTTGGCAGCATCACGCGGCGAAGCGCTTCGCGATAGCTTTCCTCGGCTTCGACACTGAGACTGCTCTGGAACAGGCCCAGCCGCATCATCAGCGGCGGTCCGCCGGCGGCCCGGGCCGCATAGCCGCGCGGAAGTGCGCGGAGGCTGTTGAGGCCCGGCAGCGCCGCCCGAAGGTCGCCATCGCTTTGCCGCACCTGCTTGAGATCGATGCCGGCCTCGCGAAACTGGGTGCGGGCCGTCTCGGCGCCTGCGAGGAGGCTGGCCTGAAAGTCGCGGTTTCGGGCGAAGCTGACGCCCCATGCAGCGAAGGTGACCAGGATCATTGCGGCCATCGCGGTCAAGGCGCCGACCAGGCGTGCGCGCTGGCGCATGCGTGCCGCAGGATCCATCGCGACCAGGCCCGCTTCGGGAAAGATCACGTCGCCGAGCAGCCGGTTCAGGAAATAGGCACGGCCCGAGCTTCCCTGGCCGGGGCTGCCCGCGGCGGGGCGATCGTAGATTTCCGCCATCCCGGCGAGAATCCGGTCAAGGGGAGCGCCCTCCTGAATGCCGCTGGTGAAATAGAAGCCCCGCAAGGTGCCGGTGGGCTCGGCGCCCGTGGCGAAGGCGCCGTCCAGGAACCGCAGGATCCGGGATCGCAGGGATTGGAGCTGCGATGGGAAACCGAGCAGCAGCGACCGCCGGAGCGGGTCCACTTCCTCGAACAGCCGCTTGGCCTGGCGATCGGCAACCGATTGTGCGGTCTCGTCGAACGCCTGGGCCAGGACCTCGGCGATCGGCTTGCCCTGCTTGTAATCGAACGTGTGACCGAGCACCGCGCGACGACCTTCGACGTCGAGATCCTCGAAGAACTCCGCGAAGCCGGCGAGCCGGTCGGCCTTCGTGAAGATCATGTAGACCGGCGCCGACACTTCGAGGGTCTTGCGCAGCTCAGCCAGCCTGCGTCGGACGGCGGCCGCGTGCGCATCGATCGCGGCGCAATCCACTGCAAGAAGCTCGTCGAGTCCGATGGCGACGATCACGCCATTGATCGGCTGGAGGGGCCGATGCTTGCGAAGCAGGGCGAGAAAGGATGTCCAGCCCCGTGAGTCGACCTGGCGATCGGAATCCTGGCTCGTATAGCGGCCGGCCGTGTCCACCAGCACGGCCTCGTCGGCGAACCAGAAATCCAGGTTGCGGGTGCCGCCGACCCCCTGGGCCGCGCTGTCCCCGAACGGGAAGCGCAGTCCCGAATTCAGGAGCGCCGTCGTCTTGCCGGCTCCCGGCGGACCGATGATCACGTACCAGGGACGGGTATAAAGGTAGTCGCGGCGCTTGCCCGACGCCGATCTGAGCTGCGTGATCGCGGCACGCATGCGCTCGCCGAGGGCACGGCCCTCCACATCGGCAGGATCCGGGACGAGCTCGGCTGCGATCGCCGCAGACGCTTGTTTGGCACGCCGGCGCCGGAGATAGGCGAAGAGCCCCCAGATCGCCCCAACCACCAGCACACAAAGGAGGCGCACCCATAGCGGACGCAGGAACGCGACGAACAAGGGCAGCCCGAGGGCAAGCAGCAATGCCACCAGCAGTGCGCAGGTGATCGTGACGAACCACCAGTTCTTCAGCAAACGCATCCGGCGCTCTCCGATCAATAACGCCGCGGCACGATGATCTCGACCCGCCGGTTTCGCGATTTGCCCTCCGCCGTGCCGTTCGACGCAAGGGGGACGGTCTCGCCCATGCCTTTGGTGGAGACCCGGGCAGGATCGTTGAGCGTGCCCCGGATGATTTGCCCGACCGTTTCGGCGCGCGCTTCCGAGAGCGCCAGATTGTCGGGGAAGGTCAGGTTGGATACGCGGTCGCTGTCGGCATGCCCTTCGATCGTCACGGATCCCTTCTCCCGCTCGATCGCGGCACCGATGCGGCGGAACAAGGCTTCCCGTCCGGTTTCGAGCTGATCAGAACCGGACTGGAACAGCTGCCCGACCGTCGTTCGAACCCGCACCGTCTGCGCATCCTCTTCGACCGTCACCAGACCCTCACGAATCTCCGGCTCCAGGAATTTCTTCAGAGCCGATGCCTGGGCGCTATCGCCGCTCGGAAGATTCGCGGCAGGGCGGGAAAGGGTCAGGCGTTCATCGGGAGCGATGCCGGCCAAGGCCGTGGACGGCGCTTCGGCACCCGACATCAGCACCAGGCGGAGCACGATGTAGACCAGCAGCAGGAGCATCGCGGCGGCGGCGGCGGCGAGGGCCAGGAGGTTCCAGAAGCCGAGCCGCCGCATCGGCGCGGTCTCGCCGCGCCAACGGGGCGACAGCTCGACCTGCGACAGGCCGCGCACATGCTGCAAAGCGCTTTGAAGTTGCGCCATGATCTCGTGGAGACGCCGCTTGCCGTCGGGCATCACTCGGAAACGGCCCTCGAACCCGCTTGCCAGGCAGGCGTGATAGAATTCGATGATGTCCAGATTCTCGCCGGGCGCGCGCAACATGTCGTCGGTCAGCTGCCAGAACCGGTCGCCGCCGATATTCTCCTGAAAAAATTGCACGACCATCGATCGGCGCGCCCATTCCGCACCGTCGGTGCCGACATTCGGAAGGTTCTGGGCCACATCGTCGATGGTCGCGCAAACCGCATATTTGGCCCGCTGCCGAACCTCTTCCCGGTAATGCGGTGCGATCGTGCGGTCGAAGGCGCTGATCAATTGCGTCGCTTCGCGATGGAACTGCGGAAGTGGCGCCCGGACGCGGCCCGCCCGGATGCCCGCGGCAAGCGCCAGCACGGGGGCGGCTTCGGTGAGCATGACGTTGCGCACCTGGGGCGGTGTCGCAGGACGTGGAACGTCATCCTCGGAGAGACGCGACGGCGCGAGCCTTGGCGCTTGCTGCGCCATTCCCGAGCGGGAGAGTGGTGGGGGGGCATCATAGTCGCCTGTGCCCGCAGGTGCCGCGGTGTCGAAACCGGGGTTGCCCGCAGGCTGCCCCCAGCCGCTGCCAGGCGGCGTCTGCCCTGCTCCTCCATGGCCGCCGGGGGCGTTGCGCAACCCCTGCAGGGGAGAGGGCCGGAATACGGTCCTGTTGCCGCGGTCGTCGCCTTCCCCGCTCATCGTCCGGCCCTCTTCACACACCAGAGCTCGAGCTTGAGCTGCGGCCAGTCGCCGGCGACGTGCAATCCGAGCGCCGGTGCGGAGGCGAAATCGCGCCAGTCGGGCGCGCCGCGGTCGAGCTCGAAATATACGAAACCCGGCAACACCCGGATCTGGGGCGGCGGCGTGGGCGTGTGGCGAAGCGGAACGCCAGGAAGCGCGCTGTCGACGATCTGACGCATCTTCTGAATGGCGCCGATCTTGGCCACGGACGGAAACAGTCCGCGGATTTCTTCAAGCGGCGCGGCGGCCGCGACGGCCAGGTAAAAATAGCCGTGCTGATACAGGTGATGATCGGTGATCTTCGAGACATAGGCCCCTGGGCCCGCATTCTCGAGCGGCATCTGAATCGCGGAGCGATCGAAGACCGCGGCGAGCATCGACTGGAGCAGGTCCAACACCGGTTCGAAGCAGGTCTGCGGATTCTCGTGATCGTAGCGCGGCAAAGCAGGGGGTTTGCGTTCGGGCCGGATCATGGTCGCGATCTCGCCCGCCATTGCTACGAACGTCTCGTAGAGGCGCTCCGGGTGCAGCATCGGCAGCCGTTCCGCGTGCTGCAGTACCGGGATCCAGCGGTTGAGCGCCTGGAGCAATAGAAAGCTCGCAAAGGTTTCGGCTCCGCCCTCCGTCGCCTCCACGGCGCGCAAGGCGAGCTCTTCCGCGCGCTGCTCTGCGCGGCCGACAATGTCGGTCACCGCGCCGCGAAGACGGGTGGCGGCGTTCTTGTCGAGGGTCGGCGGGATGAAGCGATCGTCGAACATCAAGCGCCGATTGTGCACCTCGCGCACGCGCGCAACGCCGAGCGTCACCCGGCCATAAATCTGATCGCGCGTGACTCCGAACCTGATGTTCGGCCAGCCATAATCCACCGCCTCCGTGGTTCGGTCGTCCGAAAAGGCGTCGGCGGTTTCGCGCTCCTCGACGAGGAAGCGGGCGTCCAGCGGGTTGGTCTCGGCGTCACGGAATTCTGTAGCGCCACTCTGTTGCGCCGGCAGGGTCAGGTAGATGATCGCGTCGCGCGCTTCGGCGGGAACGTCGAGCGGTTCCGGCGGCGGCATGTCGTCGGGGATGGCGAATGGCGTTCCATCCGGCAGCACCCCACTGGCGCGCGTAACCCCGAACTTTCCGAGGCTCGCGAGATCCTCATCGACGACGAGCTCTGTGAATCCCCAGGGCCAGGGGCAGATGCTCGCCACACGGGCGCGGACCAGCGCATCGATGAAGCGATCCTGGGCCTGGAAATGTTGCGGCCGCAAGAACATGCCTTCGCGCCACGCGACGCGATTGTTTCCGGCCATTTCGTTCCAGTCTCCCCAGCGGGCATCGGTCGTTTCAAGTACAGCTTCCGATTCGGATAAAGCAACGGTAATGGCGAGGCTAGGGGCGCGGAAAGCTCTTTCCGCCGACGTCGGAGCCACGTGCAATGAGCGATCGCGACGACTCGTCGTTCGATCCGAAAACCTGGGTCGTCCGGCGGCCTTCGGAAAGCGCCGCGATGCGCGACTCCGAGCCCAGTTTCGACGTCCGGTCATGGGGCACCGGGGCCGCAGCTCCGCCGACACCGCCGTCGCCGCCCCCAGCTGCGACCACCGTGCGGCTGCACGATCCGTTCTTCGCGTCCGCCGAGGGGCGACGCCAGGCCCTCGGTTTCGTCGCAGGCGCACTGCTCTTCTTGACGGGCGCGGCGGTGGCCTTCGTCAGCCGCGAGCAGCCCAGAGGCGCCACGCAAGCCAAGGCCACCAAGGCCCTTGCGGGCACGCCCGAACGATTGTCCAGCCGGCGCACGCTCGTCCTTGCCGGCGCCGCAGAGATCGAGGGGACACTGAGATCCGCGGGTGTCGCGACGTCCGAGGCCGCAGAGGCGGCACGCCAGGCCGTCGGTGCGCTCGGGCAGCAGAGCGGCGAGATTCGCCTGATCTTCGATCTCGATACGGTCGGCACGGGGGTACGGCTGATCGCGATCGAGGCGACGCGCAGCGACGGCGGCGGGATCGTCCTCAGCAGGCTCGGCGACGGGCGTTTCGCCGCGAAGCGACTTTCGGCGGCGTTGAAGACTCGCCTGACGGTGGTGCGGGGCGAGATGGACAGCGAAAGCTTCTACAGCTCCGCGGTCGCGGCCGGCGTGACCGACAGCCTGATCAGCGACTTTGCAAACGCGTTCAGCTTCGATTTCGACATGCAGCGCGAGGTTGCCCCCGGCGACATCTTCGAAGCGGCGTTCGAGCAGGCTTACAATCCGGTCGGCGAGGCGGTCGGTGTTCCTCGCCTGGTCTATGTCTCGCTGCGGACCAGTACGAAGTCGCGCGCTCTCTACCGCTTCACGCCTGCCGGCGAGCGAGACTCCGGCTGGTTCGACGGGAACGGGTTCAGCACCGTGCGGTCCCTGATGCGCACCCCGGTCGATTCTGCCCGCATCACCTCGCAGTTCGGGATGCGCACCCATCCGATCCTCGGCTATCAGAAGATGCACCGCGGCACGGATTTCGCGGCACCCACGGGCACACCGATATTCGCGTCGGGATCGGCGACCGTCGATTTTGCGGGCCCGAAAGGCGCCAATGGCAATTTCGTCCGCCTACGCCATGAAAATGGCTGGCAGACTTTGTACCTGCACATGAACCGAATCCTGCCAGGAGTCGTGGCCGGGGCGCGGGTCGCGCAGGGGCAGCAGATCGGGGAGGTGGGGACGACCGGCCGCTCGACCGGCCCGCACCTCCACTACGAGGTGCATGTCGAGGGGCAGCCGATCGATCCGTTAAGCATCGAAACCGGCGCGGGGAAATCGCTGTCCGATGACATGCTGGCCGCGTTCCGGAAGGAGCGTGATCGGGTCGACGCTCAGCGCGCGCGGAGCGGCGGCTGAACGTCGCACGGGAGGCCTATTGTTGGGCGGCCTGAAATCCCCGGGCTCTGGCGTTCATCAGCGTCGGAACAAGGAGGACGAGCAACGCCATACCCATTGCAAGGCTGGCATTGAGCCCTTCTTCGGACCCGCCCCAAGTGGCGCTCCCCACGAGATCGAAGTCGAATATCGATCCGAAGGCGCCGAGGCCCGGATTGGGATCTAGGCCAAGGAGCAGCTGCTCGCCCGCGTTCCAGCCGAAATGTGCACCGACCGCACCAGCAATCCCTCCACTTCTCGCTGCCAGGGCGCCGAAGAGAAGCCCGCCGAGGCTCAGGTTGAGAAGGGCCATCGGTGCACTCACGCCCGCGATGAAGTGGAGGCCAGCGAACACGGCCGAAATGATCAGGATCGCCGGGGCGTTGCCCCAGGCGCGGGCGAGGGTTGGCTGAAGCCAGCCCCGGAAATAGGCTTCTTCGGCATAGACCTGAACCAGGATGACGGCAGCGCCCCAAAGGATGAGGCCCGGGCTGGCGCCGCTGCCGACGCGAGCGAGGCCGCCAGCGATCGCCGCATATCCGGCGGCAACAGCAACCCCGGCCACCCCGAGCGCCAGCCCGATCAGCATCTCGCGCCGCGGGCGTGCCCCGAATGCGGCTGCGTTGAGGTGCACGATCCTGCCACCCGCAAGGGCGACCGCCGCTATGGTGCCGAACAGCAGGAAGACGAACAGCGTCTCGAGTGCCGGATCCGAAGCGCCGGCGCCGAGCAGCGCGGTCGCAGCGGGAAATGCGAGGTCGGGCCCGAGGAGCAGTATCGACCCGAGGATCGCGGTGCCGATCGTCAGTGACGCCGCGGCGGCGACATGGAGCTTTGCGCCGACCGCATCCTTTTCACGATGGGGACGGCGATCAGTCACGTCAGCGCGCTGCGATCACCGGATTTCTCGCGGGTCTCGACAGCATCGGCTTCGTGCTGTCGCCGACCAGGAAATAGGGCGCCCAATAGAAGGGATGGGAATATTGCGGCTGGCTGATCAGGCTGCGCTGCGCCGTCTGGAGTGCCTCGCCGATCGATTGGGTCCGCGCAGCCGTGTAGAAGCTGCGCATCAGATCCTCCGATTCCTTCTCCGCTGAGACTTGCCAATAGGTGGCGAGAACCGATCGCGCATTGGCGGCAAGGAACGCACGGACCAAACCCTCCAGCGTGGAGCCGGATTCTTCCTGACCCGAGGCGCGCGCCAGCGCCTGACTCCGCACGCCGCTTGCCGTGTCGCAGGCCGACAGCACCACCAGATTGGCGTTCAGGCGCAGCTGGGCGATTTCCGAGAAGCTGAGCAAACCGTCGGACGCGGTGTCACCGAACGAGGTGACCAAGGCCGGTGGGGATTGGGAACAGCCCCATTGACCTTCCTGCAACCCGTGCGTTGCGAAGTGTAGCACCTGATAGCTGCCAAGGTCGGCTCGCTGCTCGATGGCGGTGTCGCTGAACTGGGCCGCGGTGATCAGCGGCGCATTCGCCTGTCCCAGGGCCTCGGCCGCGACCTGAAGCTCGTGCGTGGCGATCGGCGGAAAGGCGCGAGAGATCGAGGCAAGCTGATTGTAGCCGACGCTGCACCCGAACCCGACGTTGATGATCCGGTCCGGCCCGCGTGTTTCGGGTGGCGGCAAGTGGGTCCCGAGACCAAGAAAGGGCTGGGTTGCAGCGGAGGCCGGCAGGGCGCGCGAGACCAGGAAGGAGCGCGGAGACAAAGCGGTGGAGATCGTCGTTCGCCGCGCCAGGAAATCCGTGGCCGAGAAGTCGAACGGGTCTTCTCGGACGGTGTTCGGATCGTAGCTGGCCACCAATGCACCGACGGGAACCACGCCAAGAGGCCCGCCGGGATCCACGACCAGGCTCCGCGTGTGCAGCATCGCTTCACGTGCAGGTCCTGCAATCAGCCGAAACAGAACGTGCGCGCCGCCCGCGTCATAGGGAACCAGCTGACCGTCCTGCAGACGTCCGTCGATGGATGCGCGAACCGCTGTCGCAAGCCGCTCCAGCTCGGCAAGCTCACCACGTGTGTTCACGACCTGGTAGATGAACGTCCGCTCGGAGGAGACATAAACCCCATAGAGCCGGTTGGGGAGCTCGAAAAGTTTGAAATAGCCTTCGCCCGGTCGAAGCGCCGCGCGGATCGCTTCGATCGTCGCCGGGCTGTCGTCCACGGAACGGAACCGGGGGCTGCTCGCGAGCGCGGCATTGACGGACAGCAGCTTGGCCTCGGCACGATCGCGCTGCGTCTCGAGGTCACCGATGGACTCGCCGGTGCCTTCCGCACGATCTGCGATAGCGTAACGCAGGCGGGTGATCTCGCGTTCGAGCGCCGCCCTGCTCCGAACCAGCTCGGTCAGTTCCGGGTCGGTCGAAACGACGTTCTGCAGCTGATTGAGTTGGCGGGCCACCGCCGGCTCGCCGGTTGCCTGAACCGCGCGGAAGAACAATTCGTACGTCTCGGGGCGGGGCGCGCGCTCGCTCTCCCGGACGAGGAGGTCGAGATAGTTTTCGAGGCCGCTGGGGACGACCGCCCCGGTGCTGTTCGAGGCAACGAGCGCCTCCACGGCTGTTTGATAGACGCTCCGGATCGCCGGCGCCGGCGCGCCGCTCTGCGCAATGATTCCGGCGCGTTCGAGCTGGGCTTCCGCGATCGACGGCTCGGTACCGGTGCCAAGCGTGCCTGCGGCGCTTCGGCGGAGCAAAAGGAGCGCGTTGTCGAACGCCGTTATCGCGCCCGGCCAGTCCTTCCGCTGCGCTGCGAGCCGGCCGCGCTGGCGCTCGATCCGAGCACCAAGCCAAAGAGTTTGGGTTTGTTCGATCGGCTCTCCGAGCAGCGAACGATAGGCGCGGGTCGCTGCGTCAAGGGCTGCCGCCGCCCGCGTTTCATCCCCAAGGCCGAGCAGGGCGACGCTGCGTGCCCAATTCGCCTGTGCGTCGATCACGAGCTGGGAAAGCTGGCGTGTGTCCGGAACCGCCACCGCTTTCGCGCCCGGACGGGCGCTCGCCTGATTGAGTTGCCGAATGGTAGCAACGTCCATCAGCGGCTCATCTGCGGTCGGCTGAACGGAAATGAGGCGATCGAGCGCAACGAGCGCATCGGCGAACCGCCGGCGATTGAGAAGATCGAGTGCCACATAGGCGTTCCGCTTGCGTTGCAGAAATGCAGCGCGCTCGGCGGAGGCCTTGCCGATCAGCGCATCGGCCTGCGCGAACCGTTGTTGCGCGCTGTCGCTGAACACGATGTTCGAATCCGCCAGTCCCGTCTCGAGCAGCAGCTCGGCGCGGGTGCCTGCATCGGCGTTCTCCGGAAGACGGCTGAGAGCATCGTTCAGGACTCGCGATGCTTCGGTATGCCGTCCATTGTGATTGAGCGCGATACCCTGCCGCAGGGCAGCAGCGGCGTCGAACCCTTCCGCAGCGGCGGGAGGTGCCGTTGGGCTCGGCGGAAGCAGGGCGAGATCGATCGTCGCTTTGGGATCTGCCGCAGGATCGGTGCCCGGGCTGCGGGTTCCGGCCAGAACAGCGATGCCTTGCTCCATCGCACCGACAAGAGAGGGCGTCGCATTGGCCACGAGGCGTGTCCGCCCCAGGGGCAGATCGACGCGGACTGTTTCGAGGCCAAGCGACTTGTCGACGCAACGCCGTCCGCGGGCGGCGAGCCCCGCCACCTGAACCGGAATGTCGTTCCCGCACTCGAACAGCGCATCCACGGCGGCCAGCGCCTCCGGTTTGTCGGCAATGATCCTGATCGCACCCAGAGGGCGACTGGCGGTGACGTTCCGACAAGTAATCAGATACGCGCTGTCGAACAGGTCCCTTGTGCCTGCATCGTTCCAGGTCCGGGTGGCGCTGCAGGGTTCATTCGCCGCATTGCGGCCGAGATTGACGACGTCGAGTTGCGTTTGCGGTCGATCCTGGCCTGCGCAGGCGGTGAGGGCGCCGAGCGCCGTCAGTCCCGTCACCAGCGACAAGTGGCGCCATTTCCAGGTGGTCACTGTTGGTTCTCCTGAGCCGCGACGCAGGCGGGATCGCCTTCCGGGCAGGCCTCATACGGTCCGCCCACCGCTCCGATGCCGGCGAACAATGCCTCGTTGTTGCTTCCAATCACCGGATCGAACGGCAAGACGAAGTCCTCCTCCGCACGGAAGACCACCAGACGCCCCGGATCGAAGATGTTGAGGGTCGGCTGGGCGATCGTCGTCGTCAGGCAACCGGCGCCGCTTCCGATCACGCAGCCGTTGATCCGGGCGTTGTTGGTGTCGACGCCGCTTGCCTCGATCGCGCTGTTCCCGAGCACTGCCGTGGACGTGTCGGTGGTACCGTTGATCGACCCGAAGGCGGCAAATACGCTCGGTGTGCCGCTCGGCCGACCACGAAGCGTCAGGGTCGGCCCGCCCTCCGGTGATCCCGTCAGCACCACGCCGGTGTTGAAGCCTCGCGTGCCGGTGTTCTGGAACAGGGCGAATTCGGCGAACCGCACCGTCAGCCGCGATGCGGTCAATGTCGGGCCGGTACCCGGAAGATACGGGGCTCCCCCGGCGAGGCCGCTATAGAGTGCCGAGTTCGAATTGCTCACATAGGCGGCTGTGGCCTGCTCGGACGATAGGCCGCCATTGGCGAACAACGCGTCCAGGAAGCCGCTTTGCCCCAGGGCGATGCGGGTTCCGCGCAGATCCACGTCCGCACCTTCGAAGAACAGCCGTCCTCCTGCGTCAGGCGTGGAAACGATGCGGATGGCGGTGGCGAGGTCCGTGTCCGTGGCGGCGCTTCCGCCGAAGCGGAAGGTCCGTCCGGCACCGGCGCCGCTGACGCCGCCAGTGATCGCGATGTCGCCGAGGCTGAGAATGTCGACATTCCTGCGACCGCTGTTCGGGCCGAATGCGAGTGCGCCGATCTCGACCTGTCCGCTGCCTCCATCGAAGATCGCGCGATCTGCGTCGATCCGGCCGATTTCCGCTTCGGAGAGGCCGAAGCTGCCGTCGGCCCGATCGGCACTGCCGAGACGAAGTCCACCCGCTGCATTGCCATTGACCAGGGTGACGGTCGGGGCACGGAGTTGCCCGCCGATCGCCACGTCGCCGGCGCGCACGGTGATCGCGCTGTTGCCGGTGACCGTTCCTAGTCTGGCGGCTCCGGTGGCGGTCAGGGAGAGGTCGGCAGCGTTCGCCCGCTCGATGGCGAGGTCGCCACTGCTCGCAAGCGACGCAAGGCCACCCACATTGGCGTCATTCAGCGTGATGCCGGCTGCCGTGACGCTCAGCTTTCCGGCGCTCACGCTTCCCAGACTGGCCCTGCCGCCGACCGACAAGGTCGCAGCATTCGAGACGGAAAGCTGCCGCGCGTCGAGAGCGCCGCTGGAGGTCAACTGCGCATCGGCTGCCGCGAGCCTGCCCAACGCAAGCCCGCTTTTGGCGTCGATCGCGGCCGCGCCGGCGATAGTGGCATCGTCCACCCGCACCGCGCCCCCCGTCAAAGCAATGGAATTTGCCTTGAGGATGCCGATCTGGGCGGTGCCCGGTGCCGAGACGATGGCCTTGCTCGCGCTCAGCTCACCGGCGGCAAGATCGGTACCGGCCGTGATCTGGGCATCGCCGCCCGAGGTGAGCCGGCCAAATGTGATGCCCCGCGTTGCGGTGAGGCTGGTGGCGCCCGACACGTCCATCGCCTCGGCGGTGATGCCGGACGCGGTTGCGGTGAGCGTCTGTGCCACCGTTCGGCCGAGATTGGCGGTGCCGCCGGCATTGGCGGTGAGCGCCCCCTGCGACCGGAGGGCGACCGCATTGATGTCGCTGCCCGCGACCAGCGATGCGCTGCCGGCGGTCAGGTCGGCTATGGCGATCGCGCCTGTCGCGGCGAGATCGGCGGCACCCGCAACGATCGTGGTACCCAGCGACATGTCCTGTGCCCGCAGCGAGAGCGTATTGACCCTGGACTCGCCGAGCGTCGCCGTGGTGCCGGACCGCAGCTGCGCGTCCGCTGCCGCAAGCCTGCCGATCACGAGCGCGCCGTTGGTGTCGACTGCAGCCGTACCCGCCACTGCGGCATCGTCCAGGCGCACGATGCCGCCCGTCAATTGCAGGGCATCGGCCGTGAGAATCCCGATCTGGCTCGTGCCCGGCACCGAGATGACGGCCTTGCTCGCGCTCAGTTCGCCGGCGGAAAGATCGGTACCGGCCGTGATCCGGGCTTCGCCGCCCGAGGCGAGCCGGCCGAACGTGATGCCGCGCGTTGCTGTGAGGTTGGTCGCGCCCGATACGTCCAGCGCCTCGGCGGTGATGCCGCCCGCGGTTGCGGTGAGCGTCTGTGCGGCCGTTCGCCCGAGATTGGCGGTGCCGCCGGCACTGGCGGTGAGCGCGCCCTGTGACCGCACGGCGACCGCATTGATGTCGCTGCCCGCGACGATCGATGCGCTGCCCGCGGCCAGATCCGCTATGGCGATCGCGCCTGTCGCGGCGAGATCGGCCGCTTCCGCAACGATCGTGGTGCCCAGCGACGCGTTCTGTGCCGTGAGCGAAAGCGTGTTGACCCTGGACTCGCCGAGCGTCGCCGTCCCGCCTGCCGCGATCGCGGCGGATCCGGCTGCACTCAAGCCTTGAACCGCCAAATCGGTGCCGGACGTGATGGATACCGCGCCAGCGCTCGAAACATTCCGAACGTCGATGGCCGCGGCCGCGGTCAGGGCAACTGGGCCCCCGCCTTCGACGAGGCCGGCCGAGAGATTGCTCACGGTCGAGGTCAGGCTGAGGGCCGCTCCGGCGCGTGCGTTCTCGATGCTGATCGAGGACGCCCGGATCGTCAGGTTCCCCGGGACCGTGATGTCGCCGATCGCCACGCTTCCGAGCAGATCGAGCGCCACTTCGTTGCCGGAGAGGACCGGACTGGCTCCCGTGCGGCCGAGGAGGTCGCCGGCTGCCTTGATCGTCAGTGTCCTGCCTGCGGCAGCGCGGTCGGTGAGCACGTTCCCCGCCTGCGCCTCGAGGGTAAGATCGCGGCCCGCGGACGCGAGGCCGACCGATACGTCGCCGGGCCCGCTGGTGCGAAGAGCGAGATCGATGCCGGCGCTCGCCTGATCGATCGACAAGCGTCCCGCCCTCGAGGTTGCGAGAGCCGACCCGCTGGCGCTGCTCAGTTCCCCCAAGGTGATCGTATCGCCGCTGAGCGACAGATCGCCGGCGGCGCGATACGCCCCCCCGGTGATCGTCCCGCCGGCCAGAGACAGCGTCGCCGCGTCGAGCGTGCCCACGTCGACGGCCCCGCTTCCCGTGTCGATCGCCGCCGTGCCCGATACGGTGAGAGCGGTTCCGCTCAGACTGCCCCCGGTCAGGCGAATGTCGATGGCGTCGGCGAAGAGCGTTCCGAAGACCAGGTTCCCATCGTGCGTCAGCCGGGACGCGACGCTGCCATGCGCCGCATCGACGCTGCCGATCCCGCCAATCCGGATGGTCTCGCCGAGATCGATCGTTCGCCCTGCGCCGGCCCGCACGCCAAGAATTTCCGTGCCGCCTGTCCCCGCCTCGAGCACGCCCGTGTCGAAGTCGATCGCTCCGGCCGCGTCGACGATCATTCTCCCGCCGCTTCTCAGCGTCAGCCCCGGGCCACCGACAACGTCTCCCGACGTCGTCGTCAGGTCGATCAATCCCGCAGCGCTCTGCACCTCGGCGTCGGAATCCGCACCGAGGGCGAGCGAGCTGCCGCGGACCCGATAATCGCCGCCTGCGCTGACGGCACCGTCCACCCGCACGACACCGAATGCGGAAATCCGAACGGTACCCGCACTGGAGCCCGTGCCCAGGGTGATGTCGCTGCCGCTCGATGAGAAGGTCGCTGGACCGCCGGCAGTGAAGGTCTCGACGGCGATCGGTCCCCCCATGCCGATATCGAGGGCACCAGCCGAGGAAATCTCCGACACCGTTGCTCCGCCTGCGCCTGCGAGCGTCACTGCTCCGCCAAGACTGCGCAGGCTGGCTGCCGTGATTCCGCCGTCAACGGACAACGCCAAGGGATCGGACGTGACGACATTGCCGACGGTCAGGCTGCCGCCCAAAGGTGCACCGCCGGCGATTTCGAGGCTGGCCGCATCGACGTTACCGAGCACGACATCGATGCTTCCGGGCGCATCGAGGATCACTCGCGACTGGCGGTCCGGTCCGCCACGAAGCAGGCTGTCGGCGGCGAGGGAAGCCATCCCGCGAAGGGTCAGCGACTCCGCGCCGACCCCATCGGAATTGGCCGTGAGGCGCATGGCTGGCCCGCTCGAAATGCTGCCGGTCGTCGCGGCGATGTCGACGGCGCCGCTCGCCGATTGATCGCCACTCAGCGTGACGCTTGCGCCCCGTACGGAATAGTTGCCTGCGATCGACACGTCGCCGGCGATGGTCATCGCACCGGTTGCGTTGAGCGTGGCGTTGCCGCCGGTGGTTGCGAGTACGCCCAAGGTGGCGGCTCCGGCGGTGGCGTCGACGGTAATCGCGCTTCGCCCGCTGAGCGAAGCCGCATCGATGCTGCCGGCCTCGAGCGTAATGGCGTCGCCGTTCACGGTCGAAAGCTTCGCAGTGCTTCCGGCGGTGAGGGTCACCGCCCCTGCGGCGCCGAGCGCGACATCGCCGCCCGCATTTCCCGTGACGTTCCGCGCAGCCGTGACCGCAAGGCTGGAGCCGCTGCTGTTCAGTAGGTTTGCCGAAATGTCGCGCCCGGACGTCAATGAAACCGCACCGGTTGCGGTCAGCGTATCTGCGATGGCGAGGTCGCTCGACGCACCGGAGGTCTGGATCGTGGCACCGCCGATGACGTTGACGGCGCCGAACGCAACCGCTCCGTTGGACGTCACGGTGAGGCCCCCGCCCGCGTCGATCGTGTCGATCGTGATCAGCCCGGCATCGCTCGACATTGCAAGCGCGCCGCTGGTCGTGACCGCGTCTCCGGCGAGCCGGGTGGACGCCGGGCCGGTGGTGCTGAGCGTTGCGGTCGCCGCGTCCACGGTCGTGAATTCGACATCGCTCCCCGAAAGAGAGACGTCCGCGGCTGCGTTCGCCGCGCCGATCGCGATGGTCGGCGCCTGCAGACTGACGGAACCCGCAATCGCGCTGAGGTCGCCCGCGTTGATCGACCGGGTCGAGCGGATTGCAAGGTCCGACGTTGTAGTCACGTCGCCCAGCACGATGGTTCCGTTCGAGGTCGCGCCGCCAGCGATGATCAATGACGCGGCGCTGACATCACCCAGGCCGATGTCGTTGGCGACTGCGGTATCGACGACGACGCTCGATTGCCGTGCCGAACCGCCAAGCAGGCTGCTGTTCGAGCCGAGCGCCACCCGGCCTCGCAGCGTCAGCGCCTCCGTGCCGACCCCATCGGAATTGGCGGTGAGCGTCAGGCTTGCGGGATTGGAAATCGACCCGCCGGTACGGGCCGTGATCGTGACCGCGCCTGCCGCGGCCTGGGTGCCGCTCAGCCGCACGTTCCCGCCGATGACATTGTAATCGCCGCCGATCGCGACCGGGCCGCTGACGCGAACGTCCGTCGCCGCATCGAGCGATCCCGTGCCGGAGGCGACCCTCAGCGCTCCGAGACGGATCCCCCTCACTGTCGATCCAAGCACCGCCCCGGTCGCGGCGCGAACGTCGGCGGCATCGATCGAAGCGGCCTCGATGGCGACATTCGCCCCGGTCGATTCAACGAGCCCCAGCGCCGCATCGCCCGAGACGGTGATGTCGACGGCGCCGCTTGCCGAAACCGCCGCGCCCGTGTCCGGAGCGAGTCCCGCAAGCGAATCCGCGACGAGGGTCGCCGTCCCGGCAGTCGTCGTGACGCTGTCGACGCGCAGCGCCGCGTCTGCGGTGAGAGAAACCGGGCCGGCGGCCTGCACGCTGCCGAGCGACAGCGCATCGGCTTCGATCGTGGCACCCGATCCCAGGATGAGGGAACCGGCGGAGATGTCGCCGGTGCGCACCAACCCACCCTCGGCCGCGCCGCCCGAAAGTCCGCCGTCAAGGCTCGCCGCGCGAACATCGCCCAGGCGAACATCGTCATTGCGGCTGTCGGAAAAGATGAGCACGGCGGAGTTGAGGCTCGGCCCACCTTCGAGCGATGTGTTCGCGCCGAAGGTGATGTTCCCATTGCCGTTGGCCGTCACGACAAGCGCCTCGGATCCCACCGCATCCGAATTGGCGCGAAGGGTGAGGTCGCCGTTGCCGACGATGCCGCCGTTGGTGGACGTAATGGTGACGCCGCCCGCAGCCTGCTGCATCCTGGTGCCGGCGGCTCCCAACGTCACCTGCCGGCCGCTCACGTTGAAGCCGCCTGAACTCGTGACATTGCCTCTGATCGTCACGGCATCGGTTCCGCCCACGGCGATCCCGCCGGTGGCTGCGCCGCTGTAGGTAAGGCTGCCATTGACCGTTACGGCGACCGGATTGCCTGTGCCGGGACCGGCGATCGCGACGTCGGGATCGATGGTGGAACGGCCGCCGACGATGACGATGCCCTTTTCGCCCGCAACCGCGCTGATGTTCCCATCGATCTGGAGCAACGAATCCGTGAGCAAGCCACGGGTCGCCATCGCGAAATAGACGTTGCGACCCTCGATCGTCCCTCCGACAACGCGGGTGGCGTCGGCGATCGGTGTTCCTTCGTCGATCTGGATTCCGAGCGGACTGCCGGGGGAGAAGGACAGCGTGACATCGTCGGCCGCGACCAGCGCGGCATTCTGTGTTCCGGCATCGAGCGTGCCGTTGACCTGAACCTGTCGCCCTAGCAGGATCAGGCCTAGGCCCGTTCCGCTGGTCTCGATGCTGCCGCCGGAGACCGTCACACGGCGACTGCGGCTGTCCAAGAACGGCACGTCGAAATGATAGTCGCCGGCGAGAAAATCGCTGTCGCTTATGTCGAGCGCGCTCGCCACGAACGAACCCGTCGAGACGCTTCCGCCGCTTCCAATGAGGATGCCGTTGCGATTGACGAGGAAGATGTTGATGTTCGGATCGGAGGTGAGTTGCCCCCGGATCGTGCTCGATCCGGGACCTGTCACCCGGTTGAGCACGCCGACCTGCCCGGTCAGGCTGGTATCGAACGAAACGCTGTGTCCCGCCGCGATGTTGAAGCTGTTCCACTCGATGATCGTATTTTGGGCCCCAATCCCGACATCGAGGTTCGTCGACGAGCCGCCGAAGGTGGCGCTTCCCGCCTGTACGTTGGAGCCGGTGGGAAGGTTCTGCGCCAGCGCCGCCGGGGTCCATACCGCCATGCTGCCGGCCAGCGCGGTCGAGAGTGCCAGCGCCCGCAATGTCGGGGCGCGCTTTTGCGAGACATGTCCGGAGTTCAGCATCTCGTCGGCTCCATCATCAACGCACGGCATCGCTGAAACGCAGCGACAGGGAAACCAGGATCCGGTCGGAGGGCGGCTCCCGATCGATCGTCAAGGCCCGGTCCTTGGGATGGGCATAGGTGATCTCGAGCAGCGCCTGGCCAGGTAGGCCAAGTCGAAGCCCGGCACCGAAGCTCGAGAGCGTGCGCTCCGTTTCGGTGGCTCCGCGATCGAGATTGTCGAGATAGACGAAGTCGTAGAAGCCGAAGACCTGGGACGTGAACCGCGACGAGAAAGGCAAATCGAACTGCGCCTCGCCGCTGAGCCCGATCGCGCGGTCGCCGCCATTCGCTCCCGGATCGTAGCCACGCCCCATGGTGAGGTTCCCGAGCGAGAATTCCTCATAGTTCAGCAATGGATCGTCGGTCCACTGGGTCTGGCCGCGGGCGACCAAGCGGAACGTGCGGCTCAAACCTGCCATGGCTTCGAGGCTGGCCCGGAGGACCAGTGCGTCCGCCTCGCCGTCGATGCGGGACTGAATGCGACCGTCTTCGACCCCGGGCTTCGTGGCGCCGAGGATGTCGAACCCCTTGCGCGCTTCCAGAGCACCGCGAAAGGCCCATATCGGACTGCCATCCGGACGGACCCGGCGCGTGTCCGCATTGAGGCTCAGATACGCGATCCTCATCTTGTCACGGGTGAGCGGCAGCTTGAGGTCACCCGAATAGAGGTTGGTAAGCTGATCGATGTAATCGAATCCGGCTGCCGCGAAGACGTTGGTGTTCAAGGACCGGATCAGCGGCTTCGTATAGTCGAAGCCCACGATCAGCGTGTCCGCGCGATAGTCGAGGCCGGGAAGATCCGGGCGTGACCAGGCGAAGCTGATCCGCGCCCCCAGCGTCGACCCGTCGGCTCCGAGACCGGCGATGTGACCGGCCTGCAGGATTCGCTGCTCCTTGAAGTCCGCAGTGCTCGAAGCGCCCACGTAGGTGATGTCGCTGAGGCCGGTCAGACCATAATATTCCGCGCGAACATAGCCGGTCTCGCGGCCCAGAACACGGGAGTTGTAGTTCTGGAGATTCGCGAGCAGGTTGAAGCGGCGGTAACTGATCGTGACATCGCCGATCACCTCGCCCGGCGCGCCCCCGGCAGGACGGAGCGCCAATTGCACATCGAGACCCGGTACGTCGCCCGCAAGGAGGAGGAGACGTTCGATCACACCTTCGTTCAGCGGATCGAAGGTCTTCAAGCGATTCAGGCGCTCACGGAGCATGTCCTCATAGGGTCCGGCATTGCCGCGAACCCGGACTTCGACCATCTTCGCCGTGACGACATGGAGCGCCAGCGTGCCGTCCGTGATTTCCTGAGGCGGCACTTGCACCGACGCCACCCAGCCTTCGCGGCGGAGGGCGGCGTTGGCCGCATCCCGCAAGTCGCAGATTACCCGGATCGATTGGTCGCCGGAGGGCTGTTTCAGGCGCGCAATGACGTCTGCGATCTCGGCGGGCAGCGGTGATCCGTCGGGGCGGGAATAGACGACACGCTGGAGATCGAGCCGAAGGGGCGACTCATCGAACGGGCAGGTGCTGACTTCGAAAGCGGACCGGGAGTCGACGTTCACGGTCGAGGGCTGGCGTGTCTCAGGGACCGGAGGCGTGACTTGTTCGGGCGTCGGTAAGGTCGGGCGGGGCGCGGGCGGCGGCGGCACGGTCTGCGCTGTCGCGGCACCGCTCACCAGAAGTGCTGCCACTGCCGCCGCTATGCCCGTCCGCATGCGCCCCACCTGCCGTTGCTGACGCACCTTGCTCTTCTCCCCCACGAAAGCGTCGGCGTCGGAATTGTGACGCCATTACTACAAGTTGTCGGTCGATCGTCGGCCCTGTCGATACGAACGAGTGGCTACTGCTCCAGCAGCATCCAAGTCAATCGGATGGCGCGTGTGCCGCTACGAATCGCAACGATGCCCAGCGCCATGGCGGCGGCCTTTTCCATGTCAGCGTTCACGATAGAAGCTGTTGCCTGCAAGCGTTCTGTAGATCTGCACCTCGCTGCTTGGCGCACCGCTGCCCGCAGTGCGCCACCAGAACAGCTTGCCTCCTGTGGGATCCGCCGGGCGAGGTCCCCGAGCGATCTCCAGCACCTTCTCGACATGGGCGCGCAGCGCCGGCTGGCGCTGGTCGGCGGCGTCGTTCGCGACCTTCAGTATGGTGTTTATGTTCGATGCGACGTCTCCGGCGATCGTCGGATAGGCCCCGAAGCCGTGAAACTGTCCGCGGGCCCGGACCACGTCGCTGAGGCTGCGCGCACCCTGAGACCCCCAGCGGGCCGATGGTCTCGCGCGGCGATTTTCGACCACCACCCGCATCAATTCCATGGACTCGGCAATCTGAGGCACGGCCTCGCGGGACACCAGAATCGGGTTGGGCGCTTCGGCAAGGAGCAGGCGGGCAAGGAGTCCGGCCTCGGTGGACGCATCCGGAAGGGTGAGAACTGGCTGGACCTTGACCACCAGCGGCCCGGCCACGACCCGACCCTGAGAGCGGATGGTCAGCATGGTTTGACCGACCATCAAGGCCCGCAGCGTAAAGGTGGTGAAATTGGCTGCCACCCGATTGTTGATCTCGGCTGCAGCCGCAATCGCCGGCGTAGACAGTTCGATCGTCAGCGGGAGGCTTTCATTCGTCGACGCCGGAAGAACCTTGAGCTTGAGGGCGTTGCCTACCACCGCGATCAGCGGGGCCGCGACCGGTTTGCCGGATAGCCATTGCAGGTAAGCCATTGCGCTTCCTCAGGGTTTGGGAGAAGGGATCGTGTATTGGGCGCCATGAGACTGGCAATCGGCCAGGCGTCCGTCGACCCATGCTCGGCTCACGAGGTACGTGCTGCCCGCGATCTCCCTTTCCGTCGCGACCACGTCTTCATCCAGGCTCAGCTTGCGTGTCGATCGCAGCAGGGTTTCCGCAGGGGCGCTTCCATCGCCTTGCCCGAGCCAGAAGATGAGCTTTCGCGCTTCGCGCCAGTGCACCCATGCATGCTCGCCGTCCGGTCCCCGGTAACCGACCACACAAAAATGCTGCGGCCCTCTTGGTTGCGGATCGCTGCCGGCAACCAGGCCGGTCAGAGCCGGCGTGGCGTCGCCGAAGTCTTCGTCTTCACGCGGATCGAAGATCTGCGGTGCGGCAGCTGCCGCATTCCCAATCGGCTGCGAAGAGACGGGCATCATGCAAGCGGAGTTGCTCAACAGCAGGCCCAGGAGCATGTATCCATGTCGACTCAAACGCCTTCTCCGTGCTTCGGTCGCTGCACCTCTCCTAGTCGGAGCAATCGTCCCGGTCGAGTGCGTGCTACGCCAGCTTGGACGGGCGTGGATGCCGGAGTGCCTGTTTGCCCGCACTGATCGGTCAGGTCGCAGGCGAGTCTCGTCAAGCGCGATTGGCGGCGACGAAGAAATCGATGAAGGCGCGAACCGCCGGCCGGGTCTGGCGACGGCTCGAATGGTAGAGGAAGAAGCCGGGAAAGGCGGTGCACTGTTCGGGGAACAGCTCGATCAGCCGGCCTGCCTCGAGATCCTCGGCGATCCGCGCATGATAGAGGAAGGCGATGCCGGCGCCGCGCAGTGCCGCCTGCTGGACGAGATGATCGTCATTGGCGGTCATCGTCGCCGCCATGTCGGACAGGGTGATCTCGGCGCCGTCGCGCTCGACTTCCCAGGCATAGACGGTGCCGCTGGTGAAGCGGCGCTGGATGCAGCGATGCTCGGCAAGCGCCTCGAGGCTCGGCGGTCGGCCGTAGCGGGCCAGATAGTCGGGCGCGGCGACAATCGTGAATCGCTGCGGCGGGCCGATGCGGACTGCGACCATGCCGGGCTGCAATTGCTCGCCCAAGCGCAAGCCGACATCGAACCGTTCCGAAACGATGTCGACGAACCGATCCTCGACGAGGATGTCGAGCGCAACCGCGGGGAAGGCCTCGGCGAAGGCGCTGAGGTGCGGGCCAAGCAGCATATGTGCGGCAGACGGCGGTGCGGTCACGCGCACGCGGCCGGAGGGGGCGCCGCCAGCGTCGCTCGCCTCGTCCATTCCGCCGGCGATCTCTGCAAGCGCGGGCTCGATTCGTTCGAGCAGCCGCCGGCCGGCGTCGGTGAGCGACAGGCTGCGGGTGGAGCGGTTGAGCAATCGTGCTCCGAGCCGGGCCTCGAGTGCTGCAACGCCGTGGCTGGTTGCCGACGGCGACAGACCTAGCGATCGGGCGGCGGCCCGAAACCCGCCCGCCCGCGCGACGGCCGCGAACAAGGTGAGATGCGGCAGATAGTCGCGATCCATTGTTTCATCCGATCGAACAGGATGTGCGTGATAGCCCTCCTAATCAGAACAGCAAGGCGGTCTACATTGGTCGCCATGCGAAGGAGGACGGAATGAAACAGCGCAATTTGGGTAGTCTGCAGGTCTCGGCCATTGGGCTCGGCTGCATGGGCTTCACCGCAGCTTATGGTGGTCAGGACGTTTCGGCGTCGATCGCCACGCTGCACCGCGCCGTCGAGATCGGCATCACCTTTTTCGACACCGCGGAGGTGTACGGCCCATATGAGAATGAGGAAATCGTCGGCAAAGCGTTGCGCGAGGTCCGCGATCAGGTGGTGATCGCAACCAAATACGGATTCGCGATCGGTGATGAGGGGTTCGGCTTCCAGCGGACCACCGGGCTCGACGGAAGCCCTGCCAATGCGCGCCGAGTCGCCGAGGCCTCGCTTACGCGGCTGGGGGTCGACACGATCGATCTCTTCTACTTGCACCGTCCCGATCCCGCGGTGCCGATCGAGGAATCGGTCGGCGGGATGGCCGCTTTGGTCGAGGAGGGCAAGGTTCGGGCGATCGGCCTTTCGGAGGTGTCGGCCGACCAGCTGCGGCGCGCCCATGCCGTCCATCCGATCACTGCGCTGCAAAGCGAATATTCGCTTTGGTTTCGCGACGCCGAACAGTCGGTCCTGCCGACGTGCCGCGAGCTCGGCATCGGCTTCGTTCCGTTCAGCCCGCTCGGCCGCGGCTTTCTGACAGGGGGAATTCGCAGCCGCGACGATCTCGAGCAGGACGATTTTCGCGCCGGATTGCCGCGCTTCGCCGAGGGGAATCTGGAAGCAAACCTGGCCCTCGTCGACCGGCTGAAAGAGATGGCCGGCGCCCGCGGCGTGACCGCAGCACAGCTCGCTCTGGCATGGGTGCTGGGGCAGGGCGACGACATCGTCCCGATCCCGGGTGCGCGAAAGATCCCCCATCTGGAGGCGAATGCCTCCGCGGTTGATCTGCGCCTTCCGGTAGACGAGTTGGCGGCAATCGGCGGGGTCATGGCCGGGGTGCGGGGCGCGCGCTACGGCGAACGCGAACAGGCGCGGCTCGCCGGCCAGCGCTGATCCGGGCAAGGCTCGAGGCCGCCTTTCAGAGTCGGTCTCGAGCCACCCGCCACAGCCGCTTCCAATCACGGCTGCCGGCGTCCCGATGGACGCTCCACCATCTCGGCCGCGGGCGATTTCACGCCTTCCTCACGCTCGATTGCGCGGCCCTGCATACGCCCTGGCGCGATCAGCCGCCCGACGCCGGGCGATGCCGCGCGTCCGGAAATGCAGGCGCTTCAGCCCTGCAAGCCAAGGAAATCGAGAATGATGATATCCAGACCTGGTGGGGGATTGCGGTTGGTCCCACTTTCGCTGACCTGCACGGCACTGCTGCTACTCGCCGGCGTCTCGCCGTCTGCGGCGCAGGAAGCGCCGTCCGATGCCGACTTCGAGGCCGCGCTCAGAAACGCGCCGCCACGTTCGGAAGCGCGTCAGCAGGATGGCGGCGCTCAAGGCCTCGCACGCTCACCTGCTGCGCCTGCTTCCGAGTCTCTGGCTGCGGGCGGACGGGGATCGTCCGACAGACGGGACAAGGTTGCGCCGCCGGGCACGCTTCCGGCGCATTGGCGAGGCGTCAAAGTGCTCGACGACGCCCTGTGGCGCAAGGCCCAGCGCGAAGCGGAGCAGGGCCTGCTTGATCCCCATGCCTTCGCCCAATCGGTATTCGGGCCGCTGCCGCTGCCCCCGGGGGCTACGCCCATTCATTGCCGGAATTCGATCAAGCGCGTGTGGTTCACGCTCGGCCTCGATGTTCCGTCTGCCGAATATGCCCGCGCCCTGGCCGAGGACGAGAGGAACGGCGGCAAGTCCGTGATCGGCAAGCCGAGCTTCCTGCTGGGGCACACCCAGATGGCGGAAAAGGCGACCATCAAGATCCGTGCCGACGTCGGGAAGCACTTCGCTGCACTCGGGTGGCAGAAGGTGCCGGACAGGACCAGCCGAGACATCTACATGCCCGCCGGCGGTGACCCCGACCGGTCGCTCCGCATCGGTGTCTGGCCTGACGCTTACACGCAGCAGGCTCTCTGCAATTATCACGGCATCAAGCTTCCGACCGGGCCGGTGATCGAGGTGTGGCTGCCGGCCCCCTGATCAGTCCGTGCCGCAGGCCGGGCGCAGCGAAACGATGTCGTGGAACAGCATCCGCCGCAGCCGCGCCAACCTTGACGCATAGAGGTTGGGGCGGCCGCAGCGCCGTGCATCCAGGATGATGTGCAGATCGGTGGCGATTCGTTCGAGCAGCGGCAGGAAGGACCCGCAGTCGCCGCTCTTTCGCAATTGATCGATCGCCTTGTGCAGATGCGCCTCGGTGGCGGGCGTTACGGCCCCGTCGATCGGGCGCAGCGCCACTTCCAGCGCGAAGCTTGCGGATTCCAGCGCGCGGTCAGCGCAGGCTTTGGCGATCTCGACAGCGTCCATCATGTCCCCCGACAATCGGTCTACGCCGAGGATGGTTAATGAGTCGCTTACCGCCGAAGTCCGGCCCGGAAACCTCAGCCCTGGACTCTGTCGTCCCGCGCCGGCCCTTCGTCCGCCGGCCAGCCGCCGATGTTTCGGTAGATCCGGCTGCGCAGGGTGCGCAGGGTCGTGTTGAGCGCGCCGAGCGCCTCGGGCGAGAAGTCGGAAGTCGCCAGCAGCCGTTCGGCGAGACAGGCCGCACGCGGCTTCAGCGCCCGCCCGCGATCGGTCAGCGCGACCAGTACCTGGCGCTCGTTGTCCGGGTTCCGTCTCCGATCGATGAGCTTCGCCGTCTCCAGCCGCTTCAGCAAGGGCGTGAGCGTGCTCGATTCGAGCGCGAGTTGATCGGCAATGCGGCCGACTGTCTGGCCGTCCTCTCGCCAGAGCACGTTCAACACGAGATATTGGGGGTAGGTCAGGCCCAGCGAATCGAGCGCCGGCTTGTAGGCGCGCTGGATCGCAATCCCCGCGGCATAGACTGCGTAGCAGACCTGATCGTCGAGGCTCATCGGCCCTTCCTTCGCATTCGTCATCCGGTGTCTCCAAGCACTCAGTGCGCTATATCACAGAAAAACATATCGCGATAACTTTCTTCTGGACAAGATAGGGCGCCGCCGCTACCGGACATTTATCGCGATAATAATCGTCGCGGAACAGAGGAGCGACCGTCATGAAGAAAGTTCGCAATGCCATTCTCGCCGCCGCCGCCTTGGTCGGCACGGCCGCCACCGCACAGGCCCAGCCGGCCCGCAACGTCGTCCTCGTCCATGGTGCCTTCGCCGACGGCTCGGGCTGGCGGGGAGTCTATGACGCACTGACCAAGCGCGGTTATCGTGTCAGCGTCGTCCAGAATCCGCTGACCAGCTTCGCAGACGATGTCGCGGCTACCAAGCGCGTGCTCGATCGCCAGGACGGACCGACCATCCTCGTCGGCCATTCCTATGGCGGCAGCGTGATCACCGAGGCCGGCGTCGACAACAAGGTCGTCGGTCTCGTCTATGTCGCCGCCTTCGCGCCGGACGTGGGGCAATCGACGCTCGATCAATATGCCGAAGTGCCGCCCCCGCCGAACTTCGTGCCCGAGGAGACGGCCGACGGACTCGCTTTCCTCAACAAGGACAAGTTTAAGGCCGGCTTCGCAGCCGATGCGAGCGACTCCGACGCAGCCTTCCTGCGCGATTCGCAGGTGCCGGTCGCCATGGCGGCGCTTGGCGCCAAGCTCAGTGTCGCCGCCTGGAAGCAGAAGCCGAGCTGGGCGGTGGTGGCGACGGAAGACGGCGCGATCGATCCCAAATTGCTCCGCAGCACCGCACGCCGCATCGGTGCGCAGACCGTCGAGGTGAAGGGCAGCCATGTCGTCTTCCTCACCCAGCCGCAGGCGGTTGCCGACGTCATCGACCGCGCCGCCAAGTCGGCCGACCGCTGAGCGTATTCTCCTGTGCCGGCGAGTGAATTCCGCCGGCACAGCAAGCGTGCTCAGATCGGCACTGTCTCGTCGAGGTAGGGTGCTGAGGGCGGGGCCCCTGGGACCGCCAGTGTCGGCCGTTCCCGCGCCGCCGCGGCGCGGATCCATTCGGTGCCGCCCGGCCGCTTGCGCATCGCCTTGTCGGTGCGGGTCTGAACGAGGCCGTAGATCGGCAGGTCGCGATAGCCGGGGGCGGCGTCGCCGAACGCCCAGGCGAGATTACCGTAGGTGGACGGATCGCGGCCGTCGAGGCTGAGGCGGTCGTTCAGATAGCAGGCCGTCGCCCAGGCGGTGCGCGGATCCGGAGTCATCGCGAGGATCCGCTTGGCCCAGTACATGCGCAGATTGTTGTGCATCCAACCATCGACCAGATATTGTTTCTGGCACGCATTCCAGGTTTCGTCGCGTGTCTCGCCATGGACGAGCGCCCACAGGCTTTCGTGTTCCGGGCGCGGGTCGGCGGCATGGCGCTCCAGCTGCGCGCGCGCCCAATCGGGCACCCGCGCGTAACTTTCCGGAACGGCCAACGTCCGCGCCTTGTAGTGGAACCATTCGCGCCAGGTGAGCAGTTCGTCGGCGAACTTCTCCTGCTGTTCGGCCGGCACTGCGGACTCGCGGATCGCCGCCATCACCTCGCGGGGGCCGACCACGCCGAAGTGGAGGTAGGGCGACAGGGTGCTTGCGCCTTCGGGCCGCGCCGGATCGCCCCGCGCTTCGGCATAGTCTGGAAGCACCTCGTCGGTCAGCCGCCGCAGCCGGATGCACACTTCTGCGCGCGATCCCGGCAACATCATGCTCGGAGAAAGCGCATGATCGATGTCGAGCGACGCGATCAGGGCGTCGAGATCGGTGTCGCGGGCGGTCTCCAGCCGGTCCGGGACGAACGGGAGGGGGCCATCATAGGGTCCGCTCAGCGCGGATTCGTCGGACCAATCCTGCCACGCATCGCGCGCCGCGGCGTGCCGGCGGCGGAACGCGGCGGTAGTCCCGACGCCCCGATCCAGGGCGGCAGGCGGCACCAGGCAGGCGGCGTTGACCGCGATCACGGCGGCACCGCTCTTCGATGCAAGACGCTGCGCCTGCCACTGCGCGACGAAGGCCGGCTGGTCCTCCAGCACGACCGCTGCCGCCACCTCGGCAAGCCGGTAGACGAGGCCGCGTTCCCGCCGCTCGGCACGATCGACATGCTGCACGCAGGCGACGCCGCGTGCGCGGCATCCGGCGGCGAGGTCACGGCTCGCGCCGAGGATGAAGCGGTGGAAGCGGTCGGAGGCGAATGGATAGTCTTCGCGTAAGCCGTGATAGACCAGCACCGGCAGGCCGAGCGCATTGCCGAGCAGGATTGCTGCGTCGATGGCGGGGTTGTCGTCAGCGCGGAGTGCCTGCTGCAGCCAGCAGAGCACATAGCGTCCGTCCGCGCGCAGCGCATGCGCGTTCAACGCGCGGCATCGCGGCGCCTCACGCCACGCGCGCAACGGGGGAGGGATTTCGGCCTGCATCATGGCGCTCTCCTGGACACTCGTCGTTGCAGATGTCGGCGGTCGCAGATGGCGGCCGCCGCACGGGCGCGCAATGCGGGCTTAAGGACGGGTCGCCGCCGCACCAAGGCTGGAGCGGATGCCGCGCTCAGTGCAGGTTCGCGACGGCGGCGAGCTCGGCGAGCAGATGGTCGATGAACGCGCGCACGCGCAGCGGCACGGGACCGCCGCCGACATAGACGGCATGGATGGGCTCGAGATCGCCGGGGTTGAATGCCTCCAGCACCGGCACGAGGTCGCCGCGTGCGATGTCGTCGGCGACGTGGAAGCGGCCGAGCCTGGCGAGGCCGAGGCCCTCCAGCGCCATCTGGCGAAGAGTCTCGCCATTGTTGACCAGCACCGGACCGGCGACCGGCTGTTCGATCGTCTCGCCGTCCACTGCCATCGGCCAGGAAGCGCCCGGCCGGCGGAAATTGAAGGTGATGCAATCATGATCGCGGAGCGCTGCCGGCTCTCGCGGCGTCCCCTTGCGCGCGAGATAGGATGGCGCCGCGCAGATCACCCTGCGGCTCTGGCCAAGCTTCCTCGCTACGAGGGCGCTGTCCGGCAGCGTGCCGACCCGAATGGCGATGTCGGCCTGCTCGCCGACGAGATCGACGATCGCGTCGGTGAAGCTGAGGCTGATCGTCACATCGGGATTGCGGGCAAGGAATGACGCCACGGCCGGCGCGACGAACATCCGGCCGAACGGCAGCGACGCGTTGATCGACAGGCGGCCGCGAACCGTGCCGCCGGTAACCGCCTGGTCCGCCGTATCGAGATCCCGGAGGATGCGGAGCGCGGCGCGATGATAGTCCTCGCCCTCCGGAGTGAGGGTCAAGGCGCGGGTGGTCCGCGCCAGAAGCCGCGTCCCGAGCCGTCTCTCGAGGCGCGCCACCAGTTTCGACACGGCCGACGGGGTGAGATCGAGGCTGCGCGCCGCCGCCGAGAAGCCGCCTTCACGTACGATCCGGGCGAACACCTCCATCTCCCCCGATCGCTCCATCACGATCCGCGGCATCATGTCTTCCCGTTCACAGCCATTGTTCCTCCAGAGGACATAGTGGCGGCGGTCACGTCTGGATAGATGGACGGCACACAGTTCGGAGACATGCAATGGATCTCAAGATCGACTCGCAAACGGCCCTGGTGTCCGGCTCGACCGCCGGCATCGGCCTGGAAATCGCCCGCAAGCTCGCCGAGGAAGGCGCGCACGTCATTCTCACCGGCCGCGATGCGAACAAGCTCGACGCGGCGGTCGCCGACATTGCCGCGTCCGGCGCCCAGGTAGAGGGCGTGCTCGCCGACCTCACCAGCGCGCAAGGCGTCGCGGCCGTCACCGCCGCGCATCCGGACGTCGACATCCTTGTCAACAATCTCGGCATCTACGAAAGCAAGCCGTTCGCGGAGATCAGCGACGCCGACTGGCAGCTCTATTTCGACGTCAACGTGATGAGCGGCGTGCGCCTCAGCCGGCATTATTTCCCGCGCATGCTCGATCGCAATGGCGGGCGGGTGATCTTCGTGTCGAGCGAAACCGGGATCGCGGTTGATCCGACGATGATCCATTATGCGATGACCAAGACGGCCCAGCTGTCGATCGCGCGCGGCATGGCCGGCCTCACCCGTGGCACCGGGGTGACGGTGAATTCTGTGATGCCGGGGCCGACCCGATCGGAAGGGATCGTCGACTTCCTCAAGAGCGTGGCCAGCGATCCGAGCGTCAGCGCCGAGCAGGCCGAAGCCGAATTTTTCGCGGGCGCGCGCTCCGCATCGCTGCTCCAGCGGATGATCGAGCCCGAGGAGATCGCCTCCCTCGTCGCCTATCTCGCGAGCCCGCTCTCGGCGGCGACCAACGGCGCTGCGATCCGGGTGGAAGGCGGGCTGATCAACGCGATCGCCTGAACGCCGCGGGAGAGCGTCGCGAGCGGCCGTCGTCCGCTCGCGGCGTCTTCCCACGGCGGGTCATTCCTGCTTTTGAGCCGAAACCATGTCGCAAGCCACGCCCGCTACACGCGCTCTCACCGCCGCCGGAATCGCCTTCACTGTCCATCGCTATGAATATGATCCCGGTGCCGAGCGGGTTGGCCTGCAGGCCGCCGAAGCGCTTGGCGAGGCGCCGCACCGCGTGCTCAAGACGCTGATGGCGCTGGTCGACGGCAAGCCGGTCTGCGCCATCGTGCCGTCCGACCACGAAGTGGCGATGAAGAAGCTCGCCGCGGCGTTCCGCGGCAAATCGGCCGAGATGATGAAGCCCGCTGAGGCCGAGCGGCTGACCGGCTACAAGGTCGGCGGGATCAGCCCCTTCGGTCAACGCCGGGCGGTCCCGACTGCGATCGAGCAATCGGCGCTGCAGGAGGATCTCGTCTACGTGAACGGCGGTCAGCGCGGCCTGCAGATCCGGCTCGATCCGGGTGCGATCCCGGCACGCTTCGGCGCCGTCGCGGCGCCGTTGGTGGCCTGACTGGCGAAGACCCTCCGGGGCAATGGACGCCGCGGCCGTTCTCGCTCAGAATATAGTATGACTGAGACCGGTCGCCGGCTTCCACGGGGGACTGTGCCTTGCCGCTCGATGACACGCCTTCCGCGCCTGCAGCCGTGATCGTCACCAGCGGACGGGCGCGGGCCCTTGGCCTCGCGATCGAGCAGGCCAGCGCCGGCGGGCTGCTGCGGCTCGCGCATGTCGGCATCGACGATCATGTGGCTTATGCCCAATATTCGCCGCGGCACATGCTGCACGCGACGCTGCGTGCCGAAGGCGCTGCGTCCATCGGCCGCGTCTCCGGGCGCACGTGGAAGGCGCCGAACCGGCGCGGCGCCATCTCCTTCACGCCCGCGGGGGTGGATCGCTCCGCCTCGGTCAGAGCAGGCTCGATCATGGGTCTCGAGATCGGCCTCGATCCGTGGTTCGTCGAAGACGCCTGTGAGCAGACGCTTCCGGAAGACTGGCACGCCGTATTTAACAGTTCGGATGCCAAGACCTTTGCCGTCGCCGATGCGCTTGCGGCTGCGGCGTCGTCACCGGAGTGCGATCCGCTGAGGCGCGACAGCCTGCTGCTGGTGCTCGCCCGCCATGTCGGCCGCGCCTATGCCAGTGCCGATCGCAGGCGCGACGATGGCTGGCTTCATCCGGCGGCGCTGGCACGCATCGTCGACCGGATCCGCGCCGCCCCTGGCGACCCGCATTCGCTGGCGGACATGGCCCGGGAGGCGGGGCTGGGTATCAGCGCGTTCGTGTGCGCGTGCCGAGGGGCGACGGGGCGGACTCCGGCGGCGTTCGTGTCGCACCTGCGGCTGCAGCTTGCCGCGGAGGCTTTGCGCAACGCGGAGCTTTCGATCGCCGAGGTGGCGGCCGCCTGTGGGTTTGCGTCCGCGTCGCACTTCGTGCGGACGTTCCGGGCCGCGACATGTTCGACGCCCGGGCGGTGGCGGCGGGCGCAAGGCTGAGAATGTCACCGGATCCGCGCAAGCGCAGGTTCCCGGCTCAAAGGCGTTCGCAAATCCGATAGGCTCTCTTACGCTCTTCGGCAGCATGAGGAGAGTTATGGCGACCCACGGACAAGACCAGCGTTCCAACACCTTCGCGGTTCGAGCCGAGGCGCAAAGACCCGATCGCATCGGCTCGATCGACCTGTTGAGGGGCATCGTGATGATCGTGATGGCGCTCGATCACGTGCGCGACTTCATTCACCAGGTTGCCATGGCGGGATCGCCGACCGACCTTTCGACGACCACCGCCTGGGTGTTCGGGACACGCTGGATCACGCACGTCTGCGCGCCGGCCTTCGCGCTCACCGCGGGGCTGGGCGCCTATTTGGGCGCCCACAGCGGCAAGGGGCGCGTGCCGCGCTTCCTCGTGATGCGGGGGCTGTGGCTGATGCTGATCGAGCTGCTGGTGATGCGGATCGCCCTCTATTTCTCGTGGAGCCCGGAAAGCCCGGTCCTGCTCCTGGTGCTCTGGTCGCTCGGGCTGTCGATGGTGGTGCTCGCCGGTTTGATCCGGATTCCGATCCGCGTGCTCGGCGTGGTCGCAGTGGCCACGATCCTTCTTCACCCGCTGCTCGACGGCATTCCGGCGAGCGCCTTCGGGGCGTGTGCCGGGCTGTGGAACATCGTCCACCAGGTCGGCGCCTTCTCGCTTGGCGGGGTGACGGTGGTCACGCCCTATCCGCTGGTGCCCTGGGTGGCGGTGATGGCGTTGGGATTCGCGCTCGGCCCGCTGTTCCATGGCCCGCCCGAAGGCCGCCGCCGCAGGTTGTGGATGCTCGGGGGAATCGCCCTTGCCGGGTTCACGGCGATGCGCCTGCTCAACCTTTACGGCGATCCGGTGCCGTGGCGCGCGCAGGCGACCCCGCTGTTCACGATCCTGTCGTTCCTCAACACCAGCAAATATCCGGCATCGCCCGCCTTTCTGCTGATGACCCTGTCCTTCAGCCTGTTCCTGCTCGCGGCGTTCGACCGCGTGAAGCCGGCTGCGCATGCGGCGACGCGGCTGGTGCGCGTGTTCGGTCAGGTGCCGCTCTTTTTCTACGTGCTGCACTTCTTCCTGGCCCATGCGATCGCAAGCGGGCTGGCGTTCCTGTCCTATGGACCAAGCGCATTGGACTTTGTGTTGCTGCCCTATCCGTCGATCGGCGGTCCGGCTGATCGCTTTCCGCCCGGCTTCGGCCACGATCTCGAGACCACCTATCTGACGTGGGGCGTCGTGCTGATCCTCTGCTACCCGCTCTGCCGCTGGTTCGCCGGGGTGAAGTCGCGGCGCGGGCACTGGTGGCTCCGCTACCTGTAACGCGCGCCGACGATGCGTTCGCGACGTGTCGGCCGTGGCCGGGACACAAAAAAGAGGCGGCCCGTTGCCGGACCGCCTCTCTGTGGAGTGCAGTGGTGAAGAGGCTCAGGCCTCGACCACCTTTTCCTTGTTGTAAATCGCGGCAGCCTTGTTGAGGATGTCGAGAATCTTGTCGAGCGCCTTGGGCTCGTCGAGACCTTCGAGCGCCGCGAGCTCGCGGGCGAGGCGGCTGGACGCCGCTTCGAAGATCTGACGCTCGGAATAGCTCTGCTCCGGCTGATCGTCGGCGCGGAACAGATCGCGGGTCACTTCGGCGATCGACACGAGGTCGCCCGAATTGATCTTCGCTTCATATTCCTGGGCCCGGCGCGACCACATCGTGCGCTTCACCTTCGGCTTGCCCTTGAGGGTCGCGAGGGCTTCCTGCATCGTCTTGTCGGACGAGAGCTTGCGCATGCCGACGCTTTCGGCCTTGTTGGTGGGGACGCGGAGCGTCATCCGCTCCTTCTCGAAGCGCAGCACATAAAGCTCGAGCTGCATGCCGGCGATATCCGTGCTCTGCAATTCGATGACACGGCCAACGCCGTGCTTGGGGTAAACCACGTAATCGCCAACGTCGAAGCTCAACGCTTTCGCTGCCATCTATTTCGACCTTCCTATGGAATTGGCACGCGGGATGCCGGATCGCCTCCCCAACGAATCCGGATGCCATTTGCGGCCTGCCTGAATCGATCACTACACGCGAATGCTTGCACGCAATCGCCTTCCGATGATCAGCATATATCATGAAGAGTGCTGAAAAGCTACTCTTTTAGGCAAGCCGTGGTCGATTCCCGTCCAGTCGCGAGACAGTCCGGGATTGCTTGATGGACAGAGGCTTGAGCCGCGTTCGCGAAAGGGAGACTCAGTCCCCTTCGCCGGGCGCGGCCGAGAAATATTTCTCGAACTTGCCGTCCTCGCCCTTGTGCTCGTCGGCATCGGCCGGGGATTCGCGCTTGCGGGTGAGGTTCGGCCATTCCGCCGAGTAGGTGGAGTTGACCTCCAGCCACTTTTCGAGGCCGGCCTCGGTATCGGGCAGGATCGCCTCGGCCGGGCATTCCGGCTCGCAGACGCCGCAATCGATGCACTCGTTGGGATTGATGACGAGCATGTTCTCGCCCTCGTAGAAGCAGTCCACCGGGCACACTTCCACGCAGTCCATATATTTGCAGCGGATGCACGCATCGGTGACGACGTAAGTCATGACTTCCTACTCCCTGTACGGGAGCGGCTCTAGTCGCCGCTGCCTTCGCTCGTCAACGGGGAGCCTTCGTTCACCTCCGTATACAGCGCCCGCGCCTCGGCCGGCGGGCCGCGCCGATCTGGGAGGGCGTCGATCCTGAGCACCCGCACCTTGCCGTGCACGGCGAAGGCGAGGACGTCGCCGATCCGCACCGGCACATGGGCGCGGTCGATGATCCGTCCGGACAGCCGCAGATGCCCTTCCTCGGCCAGGCTCTGGGCGAGCGACCGGGTCTTCACGATCCGCGCGAACCACAGGAATTTGTCGAGCCTCAGCGTGTCAGCCACGCCGCAAGCCCGCAAGAGCGGCAAAAGCATGGCTCGGATCGGCCTGCGGCTCGGGCCGGCGCCGGGCATGGCCGCGCCACACCCAGCCTTCCTGCTCGCCCGGCTTCGGTGCCGTCGGGCGGAAGCCGAGATCCCGCATCAACTTCGCCACGGTCTGCGGCTGCAGGCCGAGCGAGACGGTGAGCGCCTGGTCTACATAGGTCTCCGCCTTGCCCGCCCGGGCTTCGAAGGCGCGCTTTGCGAGCCGTTCGACGAGATCGACGCGGACCATCTGCGGACCGAGCGCGCGGTAGCCGAGCCGGCCGAGCAGCTTGCGCTCGGCCTCGTTCGGAGTCGGCAGGACGACGGCGGATTCGGGCGGAAGCAGCGGCATCGATCCGCCAGAGCAGGCGGTGCGCAAGGCGGTCCGCCAGCGGCGCGGCTCCGGCTTCAGGATGTCGGGAAGAAACAGATCGAGCGCGCCGATTCGGACCTTGAGGCGGGTGATCAGCCTGCGCTGATCGCGCTCCAGCGCGGCAAGCGGCTTCGCGACCGCCTCGCGGGCGACGATGCCGCCCTCGTCGACGAGCATCGCAAGAATCGATCGGATGGCAGGCGGGCAGGTGGGATCCTGCGCCGCCGCGCCCGCCGCGCGCAAGGGTGCCAGCCAGCGTTCGACCTGATGGCGCAACCAGACATCGAGCCTGGAAGACACGGTGGAACGGCCCCGCTCGGACAGGCGGTCGAGACGGCGATCGATCAGCAGGCGCGGCGACAACAGGTTCTTGCCGGGGCCGAGCCGCGCCACTTCGTGCCCGCGCCAGAGGATCGCCACCGCCTGGCCGGGTTCGGTGCGCAGCGAGAAGTGATCGTCCGTGTCGGCGGCAAGGGCCGAGGCACGCTTCTCGAACTCGCCGCCGAGCCGCCGCTCCGCGGTGGCCAGCAGCATCTTGCGATCGGCGTGCTTGGCGGTCGGATCGACCTCGAAGCTGAACCCTTCCATCCGCCCGATCGGGAACGAGCCGACGGTGACCTCGCCCTGCTCGTCGACGATCACCGGGAACTCGCCGGCACCCTTGCGGCCGATGTCGCGCAGCAGCACCGAGGTGCGGCGGTCGACGAAGCGCTGCGTGAGGCGCTCGTGAAGCGCATCCGAAAGCTTCTCTTCGACCTCGCGCGTGCGCTCGGCCATCGTTGCCGGATCGGCAAGCCAATCGGCGCGGTGGGCGATATAGGCCCAGGTCCGCACGCCGGCGATACGGTCGGCAAGCGTGTCGATGTCACCCTGGACGTTGTCGAGCGCGGCGACCTGGCTCGCATACCAGCCTTGCGGGATCCGACCTTCGCCCTCGCTCAAATGCAGATAGATGCGGCCGACCAGGCGTGCGTGGTGTTCCGGGCCGGTCTTGCGGAAATCAGGCAGGCCGCAGGCCGCCCACAAGCGGCGGACCCGCTCCTCGCCCTTCGCGCGGGCGGCGATCTCTGGATCCTCGGCAAGCCGCTTCAGCACTGCGAGATCGATCGCCTCGGGCGCGGCCCGGAGACCGAGCGACGTCGGCCGCCGCTCCAGCGAGCGGATCAGCGCCTCGGTGCTGCGAAAATCGGGATCGCCCTCCCGCCAGTAAAGATGGTCGAGCGGCGCGAAGCGATGCTCCTCGATCGCCTCGATCTCCTCGGGACGAAACTCGGCGGCGAGCTCGCCTTCGAGGGTGATCGAACCGAAGCTTCCGTCGCGCTGGTGGCGTCCGGCACGTCCGGCGATCTGCGCCATCTCGGCCGGGGTCAGCCGCCGCCGCCTTCGCCCGTCGAACTTGGAGAGGCCGGCAAAGGCGACATGGGTGACATCCATGTTGAGACCCATGCCGATCGCGTCGGTGGCGACGAGATAATCGACCTCGCCGGCCTGATACATGGCGACCTGAGCATTGCGGGTGCGCGGGGACAACGCGCCCATCACCACCGCCGCGCCGCCGCGCATCCGGCGCAGCATCTCGGCGACGGCGTAGACCTGCTCGGCGGAGAAGGCGACGATCGCCGATCGCGGCGGCAGGCGCGAGAGCTTGGTCGGCCCGGCATAAGAGAGCGTGGAGAAGCGCGGCCGCCCGATGATCTCCGCCTTTGGCAGCAGCGCCCGCACCATCGGGGCCAGCGCCTCGGAGCCCAGGATCATCGTCTCCTCGCGGCCGCGGGCATGGAGCATGCGATCGGTGAACACATGGCCGCGTTCCGGATCGGCCCCAAGCTGCGCTTCGTCGAGCGCGACGAACGCGAAATCCCGCTCCATCGGCATCGATTCAGCGGTGCACAGGAACCAGCGTGCGTCGCGCGGCAGGATCTTCTCCTCGCCCGTGATGAGGGCGACCTGGTTCGCGCCCTTGAGCTTGACCATGCGATCATAGACTTCGCGCGCCAGCAGGCGCAGCGGGAATCCGATCATGCCCGACGAGTGAGCCGCCATGCGCTCGACCGCGAGGTGGGTCTTGCCCGTATTGGTCGGACCGAGGATGGCGGTAAGCGGGGCCCGCGCGAACTGACTCATGGGATTTAGATCGGCCCTCCCGCCGGCAGACGCAATGACCTGCGTGAACCGGGCAAACGATTCAACGGCTCATCGGCTCCAGCCGACGCTTCGCCGCACCCGAGGCGGGCCCGTACCAGCGGCTTAATGTTGATTTAACTGTGTTTCCGCAGAGTCGCCGGGCCTGACGCGAAGGGCATGGCCGATCGGCCGAGCTCTCGCCGCATCGGGCATGGTGTTTGGCCGCGGGGACGCGTTTTGTATCAATTCAACACTTTCGGAACCGGCGGAGCCGGAGGCGGCGCGGCCGCAACGCTCAGCGCCGATGCGGCCTTGCACCGCTCGCGCAGCTTCGGCGTTCGCCGGGACGAGGCTCCCCAGGGCCGCCGTTTCAATCTGGTCGTCGACCTCGGGGAGTCGATCGGTTCGTTGACCTGGTTCCGCGGCGTCGCGACCTGCGCCGCACTGTGCTACGCCGCAATCTCCCTCGCACCGGGCTTCGAGCCGATCGCGGTCGCGAACGCCAAGCCGTTGTCCGATCAGCGCTGGGACCAGGCGCGCGCGCAGGCGATCTCGCCGCTGGCGCTCGGTGCCGACACCGGCCGCCGCATGGCGCCCAACGAAAAGAAGGTGCGTCAACTGCTCGACACGCCGGAACGGCCGAGCCTCAATCTGATTGCTACCATCGGCCAAGGCGACGGCTTTGCGCGCGCCCTGACCCGCGCCGGCATTGCCCAAGCCGAAGCGGACAAGGTTGCCGAACTCATCGGCGACATCGTACCCGTCGACGAGCTCAAGCCCGGGACGGCGATGCAGATCGTTCTGGGGCGGCGGACCAATCGCTCGGCCTCCCGGCCGCTGCAGTCGTTGGCGCTTCGTGCCCGCTTCGATCTCAAGCTGGAGATCGTTCGCAAGGCCAAGGATTACGTCGTCAAGCGGACTCCGATCGCCGTCGACACGACGCCGCTGCGCATTCAAGGCAGCGTCGGCGACAGCCTTTATCGCTCGGCCCGTGCGCTCGGCGCCCCGGCAAAGTCCGTCGAAGCCTATATTCGCGCGATCGCCGGGAAGACCGAGATCGCCTCGCTGGGGCGTTCCGACCGCTTCGACATCATCCTAGAGCACAAGCGTGCCGCCACTGGCGAGACCCAGACCGGCGACCTGCTGTTCGCCGGCCTCAACCGCGCCAGCGGCAAGGACCTCCAGCTTCTGCAATGGGAGCAGGACGGCAAGTTGCAATGGTTCGAGGCGGAAGGCGTCGGCCGCACCACCGGGACCCTGACCCGGCCCGTTTCCGGCACCGTCTCGTCGAACTTCGGCATGCGCCGCCACCCGATCCTCGGCTATTCCCGGATGCATCGCGGCATGGATTTCCGCGCCGGCTACGGTACGCCGATTTTGGCGGCCAGCGACGGCAAGGTCGCTTCGGCAGGGTGGGCCGGCGGACATGGACAGCGCGTTCAACTCGCCCACACGTCCGGCCTGTCGACCAGCTATTCGCACATGAGCCGGATTGCCGTGCGTCCGGGTGCGAGCGTGCGGCAAGGCCAGGTGATCGGGTATGTCGGCTCGACCGGCCTGTCGACCGGTCCGCACCTTCACTACGAGCTCTACAAGAACGGGGTCGCGGTCAATCCGGCCAGCGTCACCTTCGTCAGCCGCTCCCAGCTCAGCGGCACCGAGCTTGCCGGGTTCCGCCAGAAATTGCGCGGCCTGCTCGGCACGCCGATCGGCGGCACCTTCCGCGCCGCGGACCTGTCGCCGACGAAACCCGCCGCAGGTGCTGCGTCGAAGAAGCCGGCCGCCGGCGTCGTCCGTGCGGCAGCCTCGGTGACGAAGACGCCGATGCGCACGGCACAGGCCGTTGCCAGGAAGAAGGCGCTCTAACGCCGTTTCGGCGTTGTCCCGGAGCAATCCGGCACGCCGGCGACGTCGACCGTGATCACTGTTGGAACGGCCGCCGGAGACGGGACGTTGTTCGGGGCAAAGGAGCTCCGAAATGACGGACACTGTAAATGATACGGGCGGCGGAAGCCCGGCCGAAAGCCCTCCCGGTGCGGCCGAGGTGGAGCGCGGCCGGCCTGCGACCTTCGATCCCCAGAGCGGCGAAGTCCATGGCAGCGGCTCCGGCGCCGGCGGCGGCGGCAATCCCTCCGAAGATTATGACGATGATCCGATGACCGGCGCGGGGCAGGAGCCGGTCGGCGGCCCCCGGACCATCGATCAGGCCGTCGACCGTCCGATCGATCCGGACGAGGGCGTCTGATGGCCGGCGGTTACGACAAAGAGGCCGGCACCGGCCACCCCACGCCCGGCAGCGATGAAGCGCGGCATCACGAAATTCCCGAGAGCCTGGAAGCCGAGAAGGGCCGCGGCGACGATTCACAGCCGGTGGTTCAGCCCGGCCGGGACGCGGTTGCGCCGGATGGAACACGCTATCGGTACGACGATCTCGGCCGCGCCGAAGACGTCGGCGAATAGGACAGGAGAAGCAACATGGCGAACGACAACGACACCAATGACAATGCGCCGCTGAGCGGAAGCGACCTGCAATCCTCCCAGTCCGGCGGCGGTTCGGGGCAGTTCGGCGGCAGCATGGACCAGCGGCAGGCCGAGCCGGTCGGCGGCGGGACTACTGCCAGCGATCGCAGCAGTGCCGGCGGATCGAGCGGGACCGGCGGCTACGGCAAATCGCAGAACGTCACCCTGCAGCGCGACGGCCAGCCCGCCCAGGGCAGTCAATCCGGGCTCGCGGGCGGCGACCTGAGCGAAGGCGGACGTTCGGAGGACAGCAGCGAGATCGGCCGGGCGCCGCGCGGCCAGTCGCGCGGCGAGCGCTACGATGAAGAGCAAGGCGGCGGCCGCGGCGTGATGTTCGATGGCACGAGCAGCGTCAGCGAATATGCCGAAGACGAGCCAGCGCCCGGATCGGATGCCGAAGAGTTCGAGCGCGAAAGCGACTGACGCCCGGCTGAAGGCGATCTGTTACTCCCCGTGTGCATAGGTGCCCGGGGAGATCGGCTCCGTTCCGCGCCCGAGGGAACTGTTCGCGGCGCCGCTCGTCTGTTACGCATCAGTTACAACAATGGGGACTGAGCATGGCGAACTCGAACTCCGACGACGACAAGAAATCGGGCGGCAAGACAGGCTCGGACAAGACCGGCTCCGACAAGGATGGCAGCTGGACGTCCGGCGCGGTTTTCCCCGACGCGTTGAAAGAAGCCGGCCAGCGGGCCGCCGAACTCGCGCAAAATCCGGTCGCGCGCTCGATGATGGCAGCAGGTCTGGTCGCCGCGGCTGCGGCGCTCACCGCCAACGCCAGGGTTCGCAAGACGGTGCGCAACGCCGGCAATGATGCGCTCGATACCGCCGGCGCCGCCGCGGACAGCGCCGGCAAGATCGGTGCGGCAATCGTCTCGGCCGCAACCGACGCCGTCCGCAGATTGCTATCCGTCGGGGAGAGCGAGAGCGACTCCGCATCCAGCGGGTCCACCAGCAGCAAGGGGAGCACGGCTCCGGCCAAGGGTGGGAGCGGTGCTCGCAAGCCTGCCGCGAGCGTCAGCCGCTCGACCAAGGCCAAGACCGGTTCCGGCGCCGCCAGGCGCGGGAAGTCGGCCGTCTCCCCGCCGCCGGAATCCGCGCCCGCAGCCACCACGTCCAGCGGCGGCGGCACGAAGACACGTGCCAAAGCCGCAAGCGGCGGCGCCACCAAGACGAGTGCAAGCGCCACTTCTTCCGGCGGCCGTGGCCGTTCCGGAGCGAATGGCTCGACCGGAAGCTCCGATGCGGGCACGGCCAAGACCGCGCCCAAACGGGCAGCCAAAGGCGCTGCAAAGAGCGGTGGCCGGCGCAAGGCCGCGGGCGATGGCGTTGGCGCTTCGGCATCGGGCGGCAGCAGCGGCGGAACGGCGGCAGCGAGGGCTGAGCCCGGCGGCCTGGTCCGGACATCGGGCTCGGTCTTCTGACCGGGCCCTTTCTTAGGATCCGTCTCGAACAGGATCGGGCAGGATGACGCCCTCCGCTTCAGCCGCGCGAATCACAGCGCCCGGCCTTGTGAACAGGCTTCGAACTCCACCGGATCATGGGCACAGATGATCCTTACCTCGCGCGAATGCTCCACCGAAAGCTGCCGCAGGCGTTCCTGGTTGGCGAGGCGCGCGTCGCGGTCGACTTCCATCATCGTCTGATAGCCGCGCAGACCCGGCGTGCATTTGCGCTTCGGGCCGCGCATTTCGCCGCGGTAGAAATAGGCGTCGCCGGCATGGAGGAACCAGCCGTCGCCGGTCTGAACGGCGATGCCGGCATGCCCCCAGGTGTGCCCCGGCAGCGGCACGAAAAGGATCTCCGGCGGCAGGCCCTCGAGGGCACGGACAGCCGGAAAGCCGAACCAGGATTCGCCGTTTCCGGCGTAGCGCCGCCAGTGCTCCACTTCGTTATATTGGGCCGGCCGGTAGCGGTTGCGCGGCACGAACCCCTTGCGCGGGCCGGTGGCGGCGCTGAACTCCGCGTCCATCAGGTGGACGGTTGCATGCGGGAAGTCTTCGAGCCCGCCGGCATGATCGAAATCGAGATGGGTGAGAAGGATGTGGCGAACGTCCGCCGGCGAGAAGCCGAGCCGCTCGATCTGCCGGATCGCCGTCTCTTCCTCGCGGAGCTTGATGTTGAGGAGGCTGCGCATCGTCCGCGTGATTCGCGGATCGGGCTGCCGGTGCGGATGGTCGACGTCCCTCAGGCCGTAGCCGGTGTCGACCAGCACCAGGCCGTCATCGGTCTCGATCAGCAGGCAGTGACAGACGAGCCGTCCGGTCAGGCCCTTGCTGCGCCCGTCGAAGAAGGCGCCCCCGAACGGGCAGTCGGTCCCGCAATTGAGGTGATGTATCCGCATCGCCGCGCCTCCAGTCGTTTCGAGGCGGGCAACGCCGCCTGAGCAAACAGGCTCCGGGCAAGCGCAAAAAAGAAGCGGGGCGCCGCCAGGACGCCCCGCTTCGGGTACGCGTTACAACATCGGTAGGCTTAGCGGCAGCGGCGCCCGCGGTTGCGGTCGATCTCGCGGCCGGCCAGCGCGCCGGCGACGGCGCCGAGCACGGTGCCGGTGGTGCGCTCGCCGCGCGTGTCGATCGCGCGGCCGGCGAGGGCGCCGGCGGCGCCGCCGACGATCAGTCCGGTCGTGCCGTTCTTGCGCTTGCAGCGAAGGCGGCCCTGGCCGTCGCGCCAGGTGCGGCCCTGGTAATAGCCATCGTCGCCACGGGCGAAGGCCGGAGCGGCGGGCATGACGGGCATGGCCATCGTGGCGGCCATCAGGGCAAGAGTGACTTTACGCATGGGTTCCTCACTGGTTGATTTCTTATCCGGTCCAACGCTGCCCTTATGGATGCAGTTTCATTAACCTAAAACAACGATCGGTTCAGGTGGGAGCAGGCGGGCGTCGTCTCGTCGCGAACCGCCAAGACAGCGCAGAACCGCCGTTGCCGATGCGCGTTTGGACGGCGAAGGAGAGTGACATGAGCAACAAGCATCTGCGCCCGGACGAAACCCCCATCGACCTGCAGGACGATCTCGAGCGCGACCCCGGCATCAGCCAGTCCAAGGGGCTCTTCGCCGGGGATACCAGGACCGATGCCGAGCTGATCAAGGGCGACAACTCGGTCGAAGGCGACATCGACAATGACAGCGGCGTCGCCGGCGGCATCAACCCGACGGACGGGCGCGACCACTGATCGCTGAGCCTCGCCAACCGTCGAGGCGGAGAGGTCCTCCCCGAGCTCGTTCGGGGAGGACCTTGGAGTTTAGAGCACGTACTTGCTCAGATCAGTGTTGCGGGCGATCGAGCTTAGCTGAGCGTCGACATAGGCCGCGTCCACGGTAACGGTTTCGCCGGAGCGCTCGGCCGCTTCATAGCTGACATCTTCCAGCAATTTCTCGAGCACGGTCGAAAGCCGCCGCGCGCCGATATTCTCCACCGCCGAATTCACTTCGGCGGCGATGCGGGCGATCGCACGGATGCCGTCGTCGGTGAACGTCACTTCGACACCCTCCGTCGCGATCAGCGCGCGATATTGCTCGCTGAGACTGGCTTCGGTCTCGGACAGGATGCGGACGAAATCCTCTTCGGTCAGCGCCTTCAGCTCCACCCGGATCGGCAGACGGCCCTGAAGCTCCGGCAGCAGGTCCGAAGGCTTGGCGACGTGGAAGGCGCCGCTGGCGATGAAGAGGATGTGATCGGTCTTCATCGGCCCGTATTTGGTGGCCACGGTGGTGCCTTCGATCAGCGGCAGCAGATCGCGCTGCACGCCTTCCCGGCTGACCGATCCGCCGCGCACGTCCGACACTGCGATCTTGTCGATCTCGTCCAGGAAAACGATGCCGTTCGCTTCGGCATCGGCAAGCGCGGTGCGGGTGACGTCGTCCTGATCCAGCCGCTTGTCGGCTTCTTCCTCGACCAACCGGTTCCACGCCTCCCGGACCTTCAGCCGGCGGCGCTTCTTGTTCTGCTGGCCAAGCGCCTTCGACATCATGTCGGACAGGTTGATCATGCCGACCTGCCCGCCCATCCCGGGCACGTCGAACGGCATTGCCGGCGCTTCGATGACCTCGAGCTCGACCTCGCTAGCGTCGAGATGGCCTTCGCGGAAGCGCTGGCGGAAGCTCTCGCGGGTCGCTTCGCTGGCGCCCTTGCCGGTCAGGGCGTCGAGCAGCCGGTCCATTGCCGCCTGCTCGGCGGCGTCCTTGACCGCGACGCGGCGGCGCTCCTTCTCCAACCGCACCGCTTCCTCGACCAGGTCGCGTGCGATCTGCTCGACGTCGCGGCCGACATAGCCGACCTCGGTGAACTTGGTGGCCTCGACCTTGACGAACGGCGCGTCGGCGAGCTTGGCCAGCCGCCGCGAGATCTCGGTCTTGCCGCAGCCCGTCGGCCCGATCATCAGGATGTTCTTCGGTGTCACTTCCTCGCGCAGCCCATCGGGCAGGCGCTGACGGCGCCAGCGATTGCGGAGCGCAACCGCGACCGCGCGCTTGGCTTCGGTCTGGCCGACGATGTGGGCGTCAAGTGCGGCGACCACCGCCTTGGGGGTAAGATTGTCGTTCATGTGGTGATGTATCAGCCCGTATTGCTCGTCCGCTAGATGGCTGCGGAGGAGGAGGAATCAAGCTTGGCGCCGACCGGCGCCGTCTCCGGTTCAGGCGGCGGCCGCCTCCTCGATCACTTCCACCGTCAGATTGCCATTGGTGTAGACGCAGATGTCGGCAGCGATCGCCATCCCCTTGCGCGCGATCGTCTCGGGATCGTCCTCATAGCCGTAGAGCGCAGTGGCCGCGGCGAGCGCGAAATTGCCGCCCGAACCGATGGCGGCGACACCGCTCGCCGGCTCCAGCACGTCGCCGTTGCCGGTGAGGATCAGGGTGACGTCCTTGTCGGCGACGATCATCATCGCCTCCAGGTTTCGTAGATATTTATCGGTCCGCCAATCCTTGGCGAGCTCGACGGCCGAGCGCATCAACTGTCCGTGATGCTGCTCGAGCTTGCGCTCCAGCCGCTCGAACAAGGTAAAGGCGTCGGCCGTCGCGCCGGCGAACCCGGCGATCACCGCGCTGTTGCCGATGCGACGGACCTTGCGCGCATTCGGCTTGATCACGGTATGCTGCAGCGACACTTGTCCGTCGCCCGCGATCACCGCTCTGCCATTTTTCCGTACCGCCAGGATCGTCGTCCCGTGCCAGCTTTCCATGGTAACTCCCGCTCGTAATTGCCGCTCATGTGGGAGCGGGTTCGAGCGCGCGCAACGTCCCTTCCCACCCGCGCCGGAACCGCTTAGCCTCGTAGGCAAGCCAAAGGAGTATCGGTGCGTACACGCAATCTCGTCATTGCCGCCGCTGTGGCAGGGGCCGCGCTGCCGGCGAGCGCCGGCCAGAATAGCGAGCGGATCGCTGCGGAAACGGTCGCGGCGCCCGTTTGCGCCCCGCCGGACTCTTCTTCTGCCGGGGCCGGTGGGGAGAGCGCTCCGGTGCTGATCGACGGGCTCGGCTATGTCGGCATCGCGCCGGACACGGACAATGCAGAGGCCCGGCGATGGTTCGATCAGGGCGTGCGGCTGATCTGGGCCTATGACGAGGTCGAAGCGATCCGGGCGTTCGAACGTGCGCAGGCGCTGGCGCCCGATTGCGCCCTCTGCTTCTGGGGCGAAGCCTGGGCGCGATCGCCGACCCTGAACCTGCAGCCCCGCATCGATGAGCTCGGCAAGGCTTCGCTCGCCGCGCGTCGGGCGCAGGCGTTGTCCGCAAGGCTCGGCCCGAAGCAGCGTGCCTTGATCGATGCGATGGTGCTGCGCACCCGCGGAAGCAGGATATTCGACGGCAAGGGCTATGCGAAGGCCATGGCGACGCTGGCGCGCCTCTACCCTGACGACGACGCAGTGCTGGTGATCGCGGCCGATTCCGAGATGGTGATCTCCAAACGCGCGCCGAAGCCGGGCTCCAACGGGCAAAGGTGGCTGGAGGCGGTGCTTGCCCGCAATCCCGATCATAGCGGGGCCATCCACCTCTACATCCACCTCACCGATTTCCTTGACCGGCAGGCGCTGGCCGAGCCTTACGCCGAGCGCTTGGGCAGACTGGCCCCGGCTGCGAGCCACCTGGTCCACATGCCGTCCCACACCTTTTTCGGTGTCGGCCGGTATCGGGATGCGGCGGAGGTCAATCTCGCCGCGATGGAAGCCGACCGCGCCTTCGTCGCCAGGGCCAGGCCCGCCAAATCCGATTACCGGGTGGGGCTCTATGCCCATGACGGCCATTTCGCGATCCAGTCGGCGTTGATGCGCGGCGATGGCGCAACGGCGCGGGAAGTCGCCGCCGATTATCGCAGCCGCTATCCGGAGAGCGGCGACAGTGGCTGGCGGGCGATTATCCGTGCCTCGACCTGGTATGCCGATGGGCTGCACGCGCCGATCGCCGACGTGCTGGCGCTACCCGAACCGCGCGATCCGCTGATGCGGACCATGCGCTTCTACGCGCGGGGCGAGGCGCATGCGCGGGCCGGTGATGCCGCTGCAGTGCGCCGTGAGGCCGCCGCGATGGCGAACTTCCGCAACGGGCCGGACGGACGGGCGCTCGGCGGCGCGAACGTCGAAGCGCTTGTCACGCTGGCGCAGCATGTGCTCGAAGGCCGCGCCGAGATGCTCGACGGTGATCATGCCTCTGCAGCCGCGGCTTTTCGCAAGGCGATGAAGCTCCAGGCCGGTGGCCACTTCGGGTTCGATCCGCCGCCTTTCTGGTATCCCGTCCGCCGCAGCCTCGCCGCGGCGTTGCTCGCCGGAGGCGACGCCGAAGGTGCGCAGCACCAGCTGATCGCGTCGCTGGAACGCTGGCCCGGCGATCCGCTGGCATTGCTCGCTCTCGCGCGCGCCGAGCAGGCGCTCGGCCATCCCGACCTTGCCGCGCGCCACCTCGCCGGGGCCAAGGCCGCCTGGAGCGGCAATGTCGAGGGAGTGCCGCTGACCAGCATCTGATCGGTCCGTTTCCGACCGAGTCCCTGTTGCGGCCACTCCTGGCGTGTTTACCTTGTGTTCCAGCGACATGGGGGGATGGCAATGAGCGGAACGTTGCGGGGGGCGAGCGTCGCGCTCGCGGCATTGGCGGCCACGTTGCCGGTGCAGGCGCTTGAGCGGGCGGAGCGGTTCCGGGCGGGCGGTGCGTTCGCCCGCTGCGTTTCGGGCGCGGCGGAACAGGGTGGCGGCAGCGCGCCTGCGAAGCCGTTCCGGCTGAAAAACTTCAACTACGACACCAAGCTGCAGGCCGACACGGCCAATGCCGATGCGCAGGCGTGGTTTCAGCAGGGGCTGCGGCTCGTCTGGACCTATGACGAGGCGGAGGCGATCCGCAACTTCCGTGAGGCGCAGCGGCTCGATCCGGGGTGCGCGCTCTGCCATTGGGGCGAGGCGCTGGCGCGCTCGCCGACGCTCAATCTTCAGCCGCCTTATGTCGACGTCGATTCCGCCTCAGCGGCCGCGCAACGCGCTCTGGCGCGGGCGGGAAAGCTCGGGCCGCGCGATCGCGGGCTGGTCAATGCGATCGTCACCCGCGCGCCGGCCAGCGGCAGCGCCTTCGACAATGAAGGCTATGTTCGCGCGATGGCGGCCCTCGCCGAACAATTTCCCGGGGAGGATGCCATCCTCGTTCTTGCCTCGGACGCGCAGATCGTCCGCTGGGCGGCGACCGTCGCGCCGCTCCAGCAGGCGCAATCCTGGCTCGAAACGGTGCTCCGCCGCAACCCGCAGCACAAGGCGGCGATCCATTTCTATATCCATCTCTCCGACATCGTCGACCGGCCGACGCTCGCTCTGTCCTATGCGGACAGGTTGGCCGACAGCGGTGCGGGGGCCAGCCACCTGATCCACATGGCGTCGCACACATATTACAACAATGGCCGGTTCGCCGACGCGGTTGCCGCCAACCGAAAAGCCATCGACGCTTATGGCGATTACGAGAAGCAGGGGCCCGTTTTCTCGGCCTATCGCCGTTACCTCTATGCCCACGATCATCATTATGCGATCGAAGCCGCGCTGATGCGGGGCGACGCGCACAATGCGATCGAGGTCGCCGAGCTGTTCAACGACCGCTTTCAAGCGAAGGACCCGTTGTTCCGGATCCGCGCCGCCCATTATGCAGCGCCTTATTTTGCCTACGGGCGGCATGCGCCGGTGCAGGCCGTGCTCGCGACGCGGCCGCCGGCCACCGGCTGGTCCGGAGACGTGCACGCGCTCGCCACGGCGGCATGGCATTATGCGCGCGGCGAAGCTCATGCCCGCAACAACGATGCTGCGCGGGTGAGCGAGGAGGCGCGGGCGATCGCGACGCTGCTCGATGGTCCGGACGGACGCGCATTGGGCCCGGAAGGCATTGCTTTGTCGATCATCGCACAGAACGTGCTCGAAGGACGCGCGGCGATGCTGCGCGGCGACTTCGCCGCGGCCGTCACCGCCTATCGCGCGGCGATGGTCGAGCAGGGTGACGCCGGCCTGCAATTCGATCCGCCGCCTTTCTGGTACGGAGTACGCCGCAGCCTGGCCGCGGCGATGCTGAAGGCCGGCGATGCCGAAGGCGCCAAGCGGCAGCTGCTCGCCTCACTCGGCATGTTTCAGGAAGACGGGATCGCCTTGTGGACCCTGGGTCTGGTCGAATTCCAGCTCGGCAATCCCGACGCCGGGAAGGCCTATCAGGTGCGGGCGCAGCGGGCCTGGGCTGGCGAGAGCCTCGATCGGATGGCGATCGCCTTGTTCTAGGCTGGGTTCTCGGCTGTTCGATGGGAGACAGGGATGGGCTGACAGGTCGCGTTGGCGGCTGTAGGCAAGGGTGATGGGGTTTCTCCTCCTCGCTCTGATCGCGCTCGCGGCCTTCGTCTATCGCCTCCATTTGCGGATTGGCGCACTGGAGCGGGAGGTTCAGTGGCTTCGCGAGGGTGCGTCCGTGGAGGCGCCTCGAGTAGCCACTCGCCGCGCCGAGCCTGTCCGGGCACCGGCAGCCGAGCCCGCCGCCGAACGCGTTGCAGTCTCGCCACCTTCTCGGGAAAGGCTGCCTGAGGCGCCGAGCCCGTCCATGCTGGCGCGCGAGACGAAGGCCGCGGAGCAGGAGAGTTCCGCTCCGAACCGGCCAAATGTCGGAGGCCTGTTCGAGCAATTGGTCGGCGGGCGGCTGCTCATCTGGATCGGAGGCATCGCGCTCGCGGTCGCAGGCGTGTTCCTGGTCCGCTATTCGATCGGCCTGATCACGCCGGCCGTGCGGATGATCCTTGCGGCCTTGTTCGGCGCCGCTCTGGTCGGCGCCGGCGAGTTCGCGCGCTGGCGGCCCGGCAAGGTGGTCGATCCGCGGGTCGCGCAATCGCTGGTCGGCGCCGGGGTCCTGGTTTTCTACGCCGCCGCTTACGGGAGCCAGATCCTCTATGGCCTGATCTCGGCGCAGACCGCGCTGGCGCTGATGAGCGCGATCACGGTCGCCGCTTTGTTATTGTCGCTGCGCCACGGCGCGGCGACCGCCGTCATGGGGCTTGCCGGCGGCTTCGCGACTCCGCTGCTGGTCGGCAATCCGAGCGACTCGTCGGTGCCCCTGCTCACCTATCTCGCCCTGCTCGACATCGCCCTGTTCGTGATCGCGGGGCGGCGCGGCTGGGGCTGGCTCGCCGTTAGCGCCGTGGTGCTGAGCTTCGCCTGGACCGCAGTGCTGGCGACGATGGCCCCGGGCCACGCCTTGCCCGCCGGCGTCTTCATCGTGCTGCTGAGCTTCGGCGGTTCCCTGGTCAAAGCGGGGGAGGAGCGGCGGCTCGCCATGCTGCGCCCCGCTGCGATCGGCCTCGTCGAACTTGCCCTGCTGGTCGGCCGCCTCGATCTCGGCCTTCCCGCCTGGGGCCTCTTTGCAGTCTTGTCGCTTGGCTGTTTGGTCCTTGCAGCGCGCACGCCCGAAAATCGGCTTCTGCCTGCTTTGGCGCTGACGCTCGCTTTGCTGCTGTTGCTGATCAAGGCGATCGACCTGCCGGATCCGATGCTGCGCTTCATCGCGGCGGGCATCACCTTGGTGTTCGCAGGCGGCGGCCTCGTCGGTGCGCTCCGCGGCCGCGACCGAGGGATCTCGGTGGCAGTGGCCTCAACCGGCTTTGCCGGGCCGGTACTGATCCTACGGCTCTGCCAGGGAGATTTGCTCGTTCGTCCCGGCTGGGCCTTGCTGATGGCCGCGCTCGCGCTCGGTCCGATCTTCCTCGCCTGGAGCCGCCGTGCGATCGAGCGCGACGGCAAAGCGGATGCGCCGAGCGTGCTTGCAACCGGCACGGGCGCCTTGCTGCTCGCCATCGCCGGGGTGGATCTGCTTCCCCTCGATCTCGTCGGGACCTTCTGGATGCTGATCGGACTCTGCATCGCGCTTGCCGGCCAACGCACCAGCGATCGCGGGCTCGCCGGCCTCGCCGCGGTCGGCACCCTCGCCGGCCTTGTGTGGAGCGCCGTGCGGGTCTTCGACCTCTGGGCCGCTTCGGCCATGGCACTTTCCGGCGATCCCGCGCTTGTCGACGATCTGCCGCCTTTGGGCCAGGGCCTGCTCGTGCTGTTGCCGGCGGCGCTCATTCTGCTTGCAGCGTGGCGCCTCCTTGCCAAATCCGAGCGCCTCGCACGGGTCGCGCTTGCCGCCGGCGGGTTTGCCGCGGGTGCAGTCGCCTATCTGCTCTACAAGCACATGTTCGCGCTGGCAGGGCCGGAGGATTTCATCGCCCGCGGCCTCGCCGAGCGCACCGTGCTCAACCAATTGCTGTTCGTCGCCGGGTGGGCGATCTGCCATCGGCGCCTGCCCCTACCGTTGTTGAGCGATCGTCAGCGCTGGATGGCGGCCGTCGCCCTGACCGGACTGGCTGCGGCGCGGCTGGTCTGGTTCGACATGATGATCCACAATCCGGTGTTCGTCGTGCAATCGGTAGGATCGCTGCCGCTGCTCAATCTCGTCCTGCCGGCCTATCTGCTCAGCGCCTGGTGGCTGTACCGCGCGCGCCGCGTCGCCGGCAACGAGGCGCGTTCCGGGCTGTGGCTGACGCTTGCGCTCGCCGCCTTGCTGTTCGGCGTCATGCTGCTGGTGCGGCAGGCGTTCCAGGGCGCGATCCTCACCGCTCCGACGGTGGGGGAGGGCGAATCCTATTCCTATTCGCTTGCCGCACTGCTGCTGTCGCTCGCCTTGATCGTCGGCGGCATCCGTCTTGCCGACAAGCCGGTGCGGATTGCCGGGCTCGCTTTGCTGGCCGTGACCATCGTCAAGGTGTTCGGACTGGATGCGGCCGCGCTGACCGGCTTGCTGCGGATCCTGTCGCTGTTCGGACTGGGGGTCGGCCTGATCGGCATCGGCCTGCTCTATGGCCGCGTGCTGCGGGCGGAGGCCGAACCGGGTCCTGGCGCCGGAGCGGCAGGCTCCGTTTAGTCCAAGCGCGTGATCGATCGGCTGGGGTGCCGGTCTCCGGCGCCCATCGATGTCACGCCAACAGCTTCCACGCCGCAGCGATCGCCACGACGAGGCCGACGACGGCGCCCCAGAACAGCCAATCCGTGCTCTGGAAGATGCGCTTGGCGTGAACACGCCGTGTGTAATCAAAGCCGATCGCGCGGAGAAAACGTTCCATTGCCTGTGTAGCCTCGTACATCGAAGAGCGGCCTCGTGTCCCAGCGGAACCGTGGCGGCAAGCCTGAACGAACGATCTCGTGCCCCGAGTGCGACGCGGGGCCAGATCCGTGGGCGAATCGCCGCCAAACGAATACTTAGTCAGGGAAGCGTATCCTTGCCGGTCTGATTGCTTCGGACCCGCGATCTGTGCAGCCGGTCCCGGCCGATCAGCACCGAGTCTTTCGCCGGATCACGAATGAAAAATGGTCGGGGCGAGAGGATTCGAACCTCCGACCCCCACACCCCCAGTGTGATGCGCTACCAGGCTGCGCTACGCCCCGACCGGTGGAACCCTGTTCGGGCCCCGAAGCCGCGCCTCTAAGCCCGGCGGGAGACGATGGCAAGCGCCTGAATCCCATTGCTCCCGAACGGGATGCCCCGGCGGCCGTCCTTGCGCAGGGGGGCGAACGCATGTTAACCGCCCGCCACTTCTTCCGGATGCTTGTTCCAGCACCGATCCCTCACCAGGTAAGATCCCATGTTCGCATCGCCTGCATTCGCATCGACCGGCGCCGCCTCAGGAGGCGGAGCCTTCATGGCGCAATTCGTGTCCATGGCGCCCCTTCTTCTCATCTTCATCGCCTTTTGGTTCCTGCTCATCCGCCCGCAGAGCAAGCGCGCGAAACAGCACCGCGACATGATCGCCGCGGTCAAGAAGAACGACATCGCGGTGACGTCCGGCGGCCTGATCGGCAAGGTCACCAAGGTCGACGAGACCGAGGTCGAGGTGGAAATCGCGCCGAACGTGCGCGTGCGCGTGATCAAGGGGATGCTGAGCGAGGTCCGTCCCCACGGCACCAAGCCGGCGAACGACTGACATGCTCGATTTTCCCCGTTGGAAGGTCTGGGGCATCAGTCTCATCTGCCTTATCGGTGTGCTGTTCGCGGTCCCCAGCCTGGTTCCGGCACGCGAAGTGGCGAAGTGGCCAGCCTGGCTGCCGAGCGCGCAGATCAACCTTGGCCTCGATCTTGCCGGCGGCAGCCACCTGTTGCTGGAGGCGGACACGAGCGATCTCGCCAAAACCCGGCTGGAGCAGATGGAGGAGCGAGTCCGCGTCGGGCTCCGCCGTGAGTCGCCGCCGATCGAGATCGGCGAGATTTCGACTGCCGGCGGCCGGCTGAGCTTCATGGTGCGCAATCCCGCCCAGGTCGATGCCGCCGTGGACTTTGCGCGTCGCCAGACCCAGCCGGCCGGCCTCGGCCCGCGCGACTGGAACGTCGACGTCCTAGACCAGAACCGGATCGTGATGACGCCGACCCAGGCGGGCCTCGATCAGGGGCTCAAGGCGGCGATGGATAGCGCCCGCGAGGTCGTCTACAATCGCGTCGATCCGAGCGGGACCAAGGAGGTCACCGTGATTCGCCAGGGCGAGCAGCGGATCCTGGTGCAGGTTCCCGGTCTGCAGGACCCGGAGGGCCTCAAAAAACTGATCGGCAAGACCGCTCGACTCGAGTTCAAACTGGTCGATCTGACTGCAAATCCCGAGCAGGTCGCCCAGGGCCGCGCTCCCGTCGGCAGCCAGGTGCTGCCGATGCAGGGCGGCGGCGCGATGGCGGTCAAGCGCCGCGCCATCGTCACCGGCGAGCAGCTGATCGACGCCAAGCAGAGCTACGACCAGAACAACCAGCCGGTGGTCAGCATCACCTTCGATTCGAGCGGCGCCAAGGCATTCGGCCGGGTCACCAGGGAGAATGTCGGCAAACCCTTCGCCATCATCCTGGACAACGTCGTGCTGTCGGCGCCGAACATCAACGAGCCGATTCTCGGCGGCCAGGCGCAGATCGCCGGCAGCTATACGGTCCAGACCGCCAACGAGCTCGCCGTTCAGCTCGCCTCGGGCTCGCTTCCGATCGAGCTTCGCACGATCGAGGAGCGCAGCATCGGGCCCGAGCTCGGCCGCGATTCGATCTACTGGGGCAGCATCGCCGCAATGGCCGCGACCGCAGCGGTGATCCTATTCATGCTGATCACCTACGGACGGTTCGGGGTCTATGCGACGATCGGCCTGGTGCTTAACGCGTTGATGATCCTGGCGATCATGTCCATCATCGGCGCGTCGCTGACCTTGCCGGGTATCGCCGGCTTCGTGCTGACGATCGGCGCAGCGGTCGACGCCAATGTGCTGATCAACGAGCGCATCCGCGAGGAACTGCGTGCCGGGCGAAGGGTGATGGACGCGCTCGAGGCCGGCTATCGCGAGGCCAGCACCGCAATTTTCGACGCCAACATCACCAACGTGATCGCGGCCGTGCTGATGTACGTGCTCGGAACCGGACCGATCAAGGGTTTCGCCGTCGTGCTGATGATCGGCATCGTCACCTCCGTCTTCACTGCGGTGAACGTCACCCGGATGCTCGTCGCTTTGTGGGCGCGCCGGACTCGGCCCCGCGAACTCCATATCTAGGATCGCCCGATGCGCCTCCTGAAGCTCGTACCCGACAACACCAACCTCGATTTCATGCGCTGGCGGAACGTCGCGTTGGTGCTGTCGATCATCGTCACCGTCGCCTCGCTCGCGCTGGTTGCCGTTCGCGGCCTCAACCTGGGCGTCGACTTCGTCGGCGGCCAGATGATCACGGTCAAGTTCGACCAGACCGCACCGCTCGAGGAAGTGCGGGGGACGGTCAGCAGCCTCAACGTCGGCGACGCCAGCATCACGGAATTCGGCAACCCGCAGACCCTGTCGATCCGGATGGGCCTGCCCGATGAGGGCGGTGAGGGTGCGGCCACCCGCGTCGCCACGCAGGTGCGCACCGCAATCGCCGCCAAGCATCCGGACGCCAAGTTCACGGTCGACAGCGTGTCGGGCAAGGTCTCGAACGAGCTTTACAAATGGGGCGCGATCTCGGTCGCTCTCGCGATGCTTGGGATCGCGATCTACATCTGGTTGCGCTTCGAGTGGCAGTTCGGCGTCGGCGCGCTCGTGACCCTGTTCCACGATGTCTGCATGACAATCGGCTTCTTCTCGCTGACCCAGCTCGAGTTCAACCTGAACGTCGTCGCCGCGATCCTGACCATCGTCGGCTATTCGCTCAACGACACGGTGGTGATTTACGATCGGATCCGTGAAAATCTGCGCAAATACCGCAAGATGGAGATCGTGCCGCTGCTCAACCTCTCGCTCAACGAGACGCTGTCGCGGACGATGGTGACCTCGCTGTCGATCATGTTCGCACTGCTCGCCTTGCTGCTGATCGGGCCCCAGGTGATCTTCGGGCTGACGATCGCGATCCTGCTCGGCATCTTTGTCGGCACCTATTCGTCGATCTACATCTCCTCGCCGATCCTGGTCTGGCTCGGGGTCAGCGGCGACAGCTTCCTGCCGAAGCACACGACCGGCTCTGCCGCCAAGGGCGGCGAGCGCGTAGCGACTCCGAACGAAGGCTATTGAGATGGCGCGGCTGGACCGCGACCCCTCGGCCGAAGGGCCGCTGGTCCAGGGTTTCCGGGACGGCGGCTTCTCGATCGACGGCGCCGTCCATCGCGCGGCTTTTCTGAGCCCGGTTGCCGCCTGGGCCTGGAGCCCACCTGCCGTAGCGGAGCTCACCCCAGCCGATGTCGATCCGATCCTGTCGCTCGATCCCGCGCCCGAGTTCGTGCTGCTCGGCACCGGACCGGGTATCGCCTTCCCGCCCCGCGCCTTCGTGCGCGCGCTCGAAGCGCGCGGGATCGGCGTGGAAGTGATGGACAGCCGCGCCGCCGCCCGTACCTGGGGGGTGTTACGCGCCGAAGGGCGCTGGATCGTCGCCGCGTTGATGCCGCTGTCTTGATATGCTGCGGAGATGCTCTTGAAGCGTCTCCGCATTCCTCTTCCAGCTGAACGCCGAGACGCTTTCCCGAATTCGCTCCTGGTCAGACGGACCGGCGAGCAGCGCCCGCGCCGCCGCCGCGATCGCCAAGGCGTCGCGGGGTACCAGTCGGCCGGCGGCGGCATCTCGAAGCACCTCACGGGCGCCGCCGACGTCCGTGATGATCAGGGGCGTGCCGCAGGCGAGCGCCTCTACCCAGACATTCGCGAGCCCTTCGCGCGCGGAGGGCAGCACCATCGCGTCGGCGGCGCCGAGGAGGGCGGGCAGCTCCGCATGCGGGCGGTTGCCGAGAAACCGAACTCGCGATGCGACGCCCGTCGCGGCGGCCAAAGCCTCCAGCGCGGGCCGATCAGGGCCGTCGCCGACGAGCAGCAACGTCGCATCGGGCAGTGCCGCGAGAGCTTCGATCACCAACCTCTGCCCCTTGAGTGGGATCAGCGCACCGGCGCTGACCAGCAGGGAACCCTTGACGCCCAGAGCCGCCTTGGCCGCGCTGCGGTCGATCGGCGCGAAGCGGTCGAGATCGATACCGGTATAGTGCACAGCGATCTTGTCCTCGGGCATGCCGAGCGCCGTCATCGACGCTTTCAGCGCGGCGCTGACCGCGAGCAATCCTCCGGCGCGGCGCGCGGCTTCCACCATCTGGCGCCGTACCGTCGGCCGCGCCCCCCAATAATGGATGTCGCTGCCGCGCGCCTTGATCGAGAAGGGAATGCCGAGCGCCTCGGAGATGTGCATGGCGGCGACCCCGTCTGGCCAGAAGAATTCGGCATCGATGACGTCGAACGGAAACTCTCGGCGGAGCGCGCGCAGCAACGGCAAGGCCGCGCGGGCCAGGGCACGCCCGGACAATGGCTCGAGCCGCGGCAGCACGCAAAAGCGCGGCCGATAGACGTCGAGCTCGTCCAGGGTCTCGTGTGACGGCAAGGCTCGGCGACCTGAATAGTGGCGATGGAGGGACAGCGGCCAGGGCGGCAGGCTGACACCGGCGACGACGCGCACCTCGACGTCCGCGAGCGCAGCCAAAGCGCGTGTCTGCCGTTCCACGAACACGCCGAAGGTCGGCCTGTTCCGGTCCGGGAAAAGCGTCGAAAGAGTGAGCACGCGGAGCATCGCTTTCCCCCTATCCGCGAACCATTAAACCGGCGTTCATGCGCCGCCGGGCAACCCGTCCGCTATCTGCTTGGCCCCGGCCGAACCCTCCGCTAAGAAGCCCTCCATGCTCCGTCCCTCCGCACGTCCGATCGCCGCCGCAATGTTGCTGGCCATGGTTCTTCCCCTTGCCGCCTGCGCCGGGGGCAAAAAGACCCGTGCCGACACTCAATATGTCGCTCGCGACGTCAACACGCTCTACGGCGAGGCCAAGGCCCGGCTCGACCGCGGCCAATATCAGGTCGCCGCGGCGCTGTTCGACGAGGTCGAGCGCCAGCATCCCTATTCCGTCTGGGCGCGCCGTGCGCAGCTGATGAGCGCGTTCAGTTATTATGCCGCGCGCGATTACACCAAGTCGGTCGAATCCGCCCGCCGCTTCCTGTCGATCCACCCGGGCAATCGCGATGCGCCTTACGCCCATTATCTGATCGCGCTGGCTTATTACGAGCAGATCGAGGACGTGACCCGCGATCAGAGCATCACCCGCCAGGCGTTGGATGCGCTGAACGAGCTGGTCCGCCGCTATCCGACCACGCGTTACGCATCGGACGCGAGGCTGAAGATCGATCTCGTGCGCGATCATCTGGCCGGCAAGGAGATGGAGGTCGGCCGCTTCTATCAGCGCAGGGCCCAATGGCTCGCCTCGGTCCAGCGCTTTCGCGCCGTGGTCGACGAATATCAGACGACGAGCCATGCGCCCGAGGCGCTGATGCGGCTCACCGAAAGCTACCTTGCCCTCGGCATCCCCGACGAGGCGCGCAAGTCCGCGGCGGTGCTCGGCGCCAATTATCCGAACACCAAATGGTATGAGCGCGCCTACGAGCTGGTGCAAAAGAACGCGCCCGCCGCGCCTGCGGCTTGATCTGACGAGTCGGCCAATGGCAGAGTCCGGCGCATGCTGACCGGGCTTTCCATCCGCGACGTCGTCCTGATCGAGAGCTTGGATCTCGAATTCGGGCCGGGGCTCGGCGTCCTCACCGGCGAGACCGGTGCCGGCAAATCGATCCTGCTCGACTCCCTGGGTCTCGCGCTCGGTGCGCGTGCCGACAGTGGTCTGGTGCGCAGCGGCCAGGCGCAGGCGGTGGTCAGCGTCAGCTTCGACTTACCGGCGGACCATATGGCGCTTGCGCTGCTGCGCGAGAACGGGCTCGACGGCGAGCCCGGCGAGCCGCTGGTGATCCGCCGCATCGTCAAGGCCGACGGCGGGAGCCGCGCGCTGATCAACGATCAGTCGGCCTCGGTCGCCCTGCTGCGCGAGCTAGGAGCAATGCTGGTCGAGATCCACGGCCAGCATGACGATCGCGGCCTGCTCAACGCCCGCGGACACCGCGCCCTGCTCGACACGTTCGGTGGCATCGACACCCGGGAAACCGAGCGCCTGTTCCGGGTGTGGGGCGAGGCCAATGCGGCGCTGGCGCGGGCGCGGGAGGAGCTGGAGGCGGCAACACGCGACCGCGAATATCTCGAACATGCCGCCGCCGAGCTCGGCAAGCTCGCTCCGCAGCAGGGCGAGGAGGAGGAACTCGCGGAACTGCGCGCCAATATGCAGAAGGGTGCGCGCCTCGCCGAAGACATCGCGGCGGTCGGCCAGTATCTCGACGGGTCGGAAGGCGGGCTGTCGCTGCTCCGCCAGGCAGCGCGCCGGCTCGAGCGGATCGGCGACCAGCATGACAAGCTCGGCGAGGCGCTGTCGGCGCTCGACCGTGCTCTGATCGAAGCCTCCGATGCCGAGGACCGTCTTGCCGAAGCCGCCGATGCGCTCGCTTACGATCCTGCCCGGCTGGAGGAAGCGGAAGCGCGCCTTTTCGAGATCCGCGCCGTCGCCCGCAAGCACCGGGTCGAGCCCGATGCGCTGCCGGCGCTGGCGCAGGAGCTCGGCGCCAAGCTCGCGGCGCTCGAAGCCGGGACCCGCAGCCTGGCGATCCTCGAACGCTCGGTCAGCGACGGCCGCGCGGCCTACGAGGATGCGAGCCAGCGCCTGTCCGCCCTGCGCGCGGCCGCCGCGAAGCGGCTCGATTCCGCGGTCGCGCGCGAGCTGGCGCCGCTGAAGCTCGATGCCGCCCAGTTCCGCACGATCGTCGAGGCGCTGCCCGAGGGACAATGGGGCCCGCGCGGCCGCGATCGGGTCGAGTTCGAAGTGTCGACCAATCCAGGCGCGCCGTTCGCGCCGCTGACCAAGATCGCCAGCGGCGGCGAATTGTCGCGTTTCATCCTCGCGCTCAAGGTCGCGCTCGCCGAGCAGGGCGGCGCCGGCACCATGATCTTCGACGAGATCGATCGCGGCGTCGGCGGCGCCGTGGCGAGCGCGATCGGCGAGCGCCTCCACCGGCTGTCGTCGACCGCGCAATTGCTCGTCGTCACCCACAGCCCGCAGGTCGCCGCCCGCGGCAGCCGCCATTTCTTCATCGAGAAGAGCCACGGCCTCGTTACACGGACGAGCGTCCATCTGCTCGACGAGGGTCGCCGGCGCGAGGAGATCGCCCGCATGCTCTCCGGCGCCGAAGTCACGGACGAAGCCCGCGCGCAGGCGGTGCGATTGCTGGAAGCCGCATGATCGAGAAACGAACAATCGACTACAGCCACGACGGCGACGCGCTGGAAGGCATTTTGGTGTTCGATCCGGAGGCGGGGCCGCGGCCCACCGTTATTGTCGTCCACACCTTCGTCGGGCGCGGGCCGAACGAGGAAAAGGTGGCGGCGCGGCTTGCCGAACTCGGCTACAACGCCTTTGCCGCCGATCTCTACGGCAAGGGGGTGCTCGGCAGCACCCGCGACGAATGTGCGGCGCTCATGCAGCCGTTCCTCGACGATCGCGCACGGCTGCAGGATCGTTTGCTGACCATGCTCGACACAGTGCGTGCATTGCCCGAGGTCGATGCGGCGCGGATCGTCGCGATCGGTTACTGCTTCGGCGGCCTCTGCGTCCTCGATCTCGCCCGCACCGACGCCGAGCTTGCGGGCGTTGCCAGCTTCCACGGCCTGTTCGGCGCGCCCGGCAATCGCGAGGGCACCAGGGTCGCGGCTAAGGTCGTCGCCTATCATGGCTGGGACGATCCCATGGTGCCGCCGGCCGCGGTCACCGCCCTCGGCGCGGAGCTCAGCGCCGCCGGCGCCGACTGGCAGATCCATGCTTATGGCGGCGTCATGCACGGCTTCACCAACCCCAAGGCGGCGGCGCCGGAGAACGGGGTGCTCTACGACGCGGCGGCGGATCGCCGTTCGTGGGCGAATCTGCTGCTGTTCCTCGAGGAATGCTTCGCCTGAACCCCTTGGGCGTGACGCCGCTTCTTGTTAAGCGAGCGGCATGACCGAAGCCGAAGCCGCCGCCGAACTCGAGCGTCTCGCCCGCGAGATCGCGCACCACAACCGCCTGTATCACGCCGACGACGCGCCCGAGATCAGCGATGCGGATTATGATGCGCTGGTGCGGCGCAACGCGGCGCTGGAGGCGGAATTCCCCCAGTTAGTGCGCGAGGACAGCCCGTCGCGGCAGGTCGGCGCTGCGCCGGGCGGCCCGCTGCGCAAGGTGCCGCACGCCTTGCCGATGCTCAGCCTCGACAATGCCTTCGCCGCGGAGGACGTCGAGGATTTTCTTGCCCGCGTTCGCCGCTTCCTGAAGCTTGCCGACACCGCCGAGGTTACGCTGACCGCCGAGCCCAAGATCGACGGACTGTCCTGCTCGTTGCGCTACGAACAGGGCGTGCTGAAGCTCGCCGCCACCCGCGGCGACGGAGCGCAGGGGGAGGACGTCACGCAGAATGTCCGCACGATCGCCGACATTCCCGAGCGCTTGAAGGGGGACGTGCCGGACGTGTTCGAGGTGCGTGGCGAGGTCTACATGTCGAAGGCGGACTTCGCGGCGCTGAACGCCCGGCTCAAGGCGGAAGCCGAGGCCAAGGCAGGGCCGGACCACGAGGGCGAGCTGAAATATCGCCAGTTCGCCAATCCCCGCAATGCCGCCGCCGGCTCGTTGCGCCAGATCGACGCTTCGGTGACCGCTTCTCGCCCGCTGCGCTTTCTGGCCCACGGCTGGGGCGAGGTCTCCGGGCTGCCGGCGGACACCCAGCTCGGCGTTATGCACGCGATCGCCCGTTGGGGCCTGCCGGTTTCGGAGGATCTCAAGCGCTTCGCCGATTTCGATGGGCTGCTCGTCCATTACCGTGCGATCGAGACCGCGCGTGCGGACTTGCCGTTCGACATCGACGGCGTCGTCTACAAGGTCGACGATCTCGAGCTGCAGCGGCGCCTCGGTCAGGTGGCGCGGGCGCCGCGCTGGGCGATCGCGCACAAATTCCCCGCCGAGCGCGCCGAGACCACGCTGGAGGCAATCGACATCCAGGTCGGCCGCACCGGCAAGCTGACCCCGGTGGCGCGGCTCACGCCGGTGACCGTCGGCGGGGTCACCGTCACCAATGCGACGCTGCACAATGCCGACGAGATTGCCCGTCTGGGCGTGCGGCCCGGCGACCGGGTGCTGATCCAGCGCGCCGGCGACGTGATCCCGCAGGTGCTGCAGAATCTGACGGCCGACGCCGTGCGCGACGCCTATGTCTTCCCCGACCATTGCCCCGAATGCCGATCGGAAGCGGTGCGCGAGGAGGGCGAGGTCGACATACGCTGCACCGGCGGACTGGTTTGCCCGGCCCAGCGGGTCGAGCGCCTCCGCCATTTCGCTTCCCGCCACGCGCTCGACATCACCGGCCTTGGGATCACCAATATCGAGGACTTCTTCCGGGACGGAATCGTCGCGTCGCCGGCCGACATCTTCCGGCTGCACGAGAAAAAGGAAATCCTGCTGTCGCGCGAGCGTTGGGCGCAGACCAAGGTCGACAATCTCCTCGCCGCGATCGACGAACGGCGCTCGCCGCCGCTCGACCGGTTCCTGTTCGCGCTCGGAATCCGTCATGTCGGCGAAGTCACCGCCCGCGATCTCGCCCGCCGCTACGGGTCGTTCGAGGCGTTCCGCGAGATGATCGAGCGGGCCCGCACAGCGCGCGCCGAGATCGTTCAGGCGCTCGGTGAAAGCGACGAGAAATTCCGCCAGCGCCGCGACTCGGCGGCGGCAGCGGTGATCGAGACGCCCGGCGTCGGCGGCGAGGTCGCAGGGGCGCTGATCGACTTCTTCGACGAACCGCATAATCGCGAGGTCGTCGACGATCTCCTCGCCGCCGGGGTGAAGCCGAGCAACCTCGTCTGGCAGACGCAGGAGAGCCCCGTCTCCGGAAAAACCCTGGTATTCACCGGCAGCCTGGAAACCCTCTCGCGCGACGAGGCCAAGGCGCAGGCGGAGAGGCTCGGCGCCAAGGTATCGGGCTCGGTCTCCGCCAAGACCGATTTGCTGATCGCCGGCCCCGGCGCGGGTTCCAAGCTCAAGAAGGCGCAGGAACTGGGGATCGAGGTGATCGACGAAGCCGGCTGGAACAAGATCGTCGCGGAAGCAGGGTGAGCTCCGGGCAGCGCGCGGCGACGGCGAGGCGCGTTCACCTATGCCGAAGGGGCGGATTTGCAAGCGGCACTATGCGAGCAAAGAGTTGGCGAGTTGAGTGAAGCGGCGGCCGTTTGTAGCGCCCGCTTGTTGAAGGAAAGAGCCTCCTGATGGCAGCAGCAAACACGCAAACCGGACATGGCCGCATTATCGCACGCTTCGTGCGCCACCGATTGGGCGTCTGGGCTCTGCCGCTCTTCCTGGCAGCGGCGTTGCCCTCGATGAGCGAAGCCGCGCCTCTCCGCATCATGAGTTTCAACGTCCGCGTGCCTGTGGAGCAGGATGGGCTCGATGCCTGGCCGCACCGCAAGGATTTCCTCGTCGACGTCGTCGCCAAGGCACGTCCGGACGTTCTCGGCACGCAGGAGCTGAAGCGGATCCAGGGCGAATATCTGCTGGCGCACCTGCCCGATTATGCCTGGTTCGGGACCGACCGCCGCGGTGGGCGCGACGACGAATATATGGGGATCTTCTATCGGCGCGACCGGCTGCGGATCATCGAGCTCGGCAATTTCTGGCTGTCGGACACGCCGGCAATGCCCGGAAGCATCAGCTGGGGCCATCCCTTGCCGCGGATGGTGACCTGGGGGCTGTTCGAGAGCAAAGCGGACGGGCGCCGCTTCTATCTTCTCAATACCCACTTCCCGTACCGCGCGGAGGATGAGGGCGCCCGCACCAAGGGTGCGGAGGCGATTGCCGCGTTCGTTGCCAAATTGCCCGGTGAAGTGCCGGTGGTGCTGACCGGCGACTTCAACACGGTGCCGGAGAGCGCCGCGCATACAGTGCTGACGCGGGCGCTGGCCGACGTCCGCACGGCAGCGCGCTCGGTCAGCGGGCCCGAGGCGACCTTCCACGGCTTCACCGGCAGAGCCGACCGCCGCATCGACTGGATCCTTGCCCGCGGCGTCACGCCGCTGCGGGTGCGAACCGATGACGTGCAGCGCGGCGGTCGTTATCCCTCGGATCACTTTCCGGTGATTGCGGACTTCGACTGGTAGCAGCGAAGCGCGACGCAGGCGCTGATCAGCCGCTTCAGCCCGCTCATGGAGATGCCGAAGTTCGAACCCCGATCTTCCGCACAGCCGCACTTCTCAAGCCTGAGCGCCCCCTGTAACCGGTTTGAACCGCGCCGGACGAGCGCGCAAGAGGGGATCTGATGAGCGACACGGGCCGTCCAAATACGCCGCTGCGGGACATCGTCATCGTCGGCGGCGGCACTGCGGGGTGGATGACGGCAGCCTTGCTGTCGAAGCTGTTCACACGCGGCTATCACATCCGACTCATCGAATCCGATGAGATCGGAACGATCGGCGTCGGCGAGGCGACGATCCCGGCGATCCGCACCTATCTGCAACTCGCCGGCATCGACACTGTCGAGATGATCAAGGCGACGCAGGCAACGTTCAAGCTTGGTATCGAATTCGTCGACTGGCGGGACCTCGGCACCTCGTACATCCATGGTTTCGGCAAGATCGGCCAGGATATGCTGTGGCTGCACCCCCATCAACTCTGGCTCAAGATGGCAGCCCGTGGGCAGGTGAAGCATTTCGATCATTATGCGTTGAACTGCCTCGCGGCGCGCAAGAATCGCTACTGCCCGCCGGATCCGCGCCAGCCCGGCTCACCGCTCGCCGACCTGGATTATGCCTTTCACTTCGACGCGTCATTGTTTGCCGCATTCCTGCGTCGCCAGAGCGAAGCGCGCGGCGTGGAGCGGATCGAGGGTCGGATCCTCTCGGCGAAGCAGCGTTCCGAAGACGGTTTCGTGGACCACGTCGTCCTTGCCGACGGCCGGGCCGTCGTCGGCGACCTGTTCATCGATTGCTCCGGCATTCGCGGCCTGTTGATCGGCGATGTGCTTGGCGTGGGCTATGAAGACTGGAACCATTGGCTGCCATGTGATCGGGCGCTGGCAGTCCCCTGCGAAAGCGCGGCGGTGCTGACGCCCTATACGCGATCGACGGCGCGGTCGAACGGGTGGCAATGGCGAATCCCGCTCCAGCACCGCATCGGCAATGGTCGTGTCTATTCGAGTCACCATGGCAGCGACGAAGAGGCGGCCGAGTCACTGCTCGCCAATCTTGACGGCAGGCCTATCGGCGATCCGCGTCCGGTGCGCTTCCGACCGGGCATGCGCCACCGTTCATGGGACAAGAACGTGGTGGCGATCGGCCTTTCCGGGGGATTTCTGGAGCCGCTCGAATCGACCAGCATCCACCTCATCCAGACTGCGATCCTGCGCCTGATCGCGCTGTTCCCCGGCCGCGCCTTCAATCCCGCCGATATCGCCGAGTATAACCGTCAGACGGCCTTCGAATATCGCGACGTGCGCGATTTCATCATTGCCCATTACAAGGTCACCGATCGCGAGGACACGTCCTTCTGGGCCTATGTGAAGCACATGGACATACCCGACAGCCTGGCCGAACGGCTGGACCTGTTCCGGGCCTCCGCGCGTTTCTTCCTGCACGGCAAGGCGGAGTTGTTTCGAGAGGAAAGCTGGGTTCAGGTGCTGATCGGCCAGGGGCTCCCGATGCATTATGATCCGATGGTCGACATGATCCCCGAAGCACAGGTGACCGGCTACCTGCGCGACATCGAGGAGGTCATCGCCGACGTCGCCGAGCGCATGCCGCTACACTCCGATTTCATCGCTCGGCAGTGCCGTGCTCCCGCGGCGAACCTCTCCTGACGAGTGTTCAGACGCGGTTGCGTGGCTTCGCAGACACAGGCCGAGGACCCAGCGGGCAGGCCGCCACGAGGCCAATTGACAGCGCCGGTCAAAGCGGCTTTTGTGCCGTCGATAGCGATAAGTAACAGTTTGCACCGGTCTGTAACCGGTTACAGCAAGCGGACGGGGAGGAGTAAAGTGAACAAATTCAACGCTCGACGTGCGGCGTTCCGCTTCGGTGTCTCTGCCGCTGCCCTCGCGATTTCGCTGGTTGCAGCAGTCCCGGCGCATGCGCAGACCGCCGGCTCAATTCGCGGCGAGGGCGCACAGGCGGGAGCCACCGTAACCGTCACCGATGTCGTGACCGGGCGGAGTACGACGGCCACGGTAGGCCCCGATGGAACGTTCGTGATTTTCGGTTTGCGGCCGAGCACCTATCGGGTGGAGGGCAGCGGCGAAACCCGCAACGTGACGGTTCCCGTTGGACAGACGGTGACGATCGACGCGGCCCCGGCACCCACTCCGACTGCAGAGTCGGGCGAGGAGATCATTGTCCAGGGACGGCGGGACCGAACAGAGGTCCGCACCGCGACCGTCAGCACCAACGTTTCCCAGGTGCAGATCGAAAATCTTCCGCAAAACGACCGCAATTTTCTCAACTTCGCTGCGCTGGCCCCAGGCGTCACCGTTTCGCCATCGTCCGGCGATCGTCGAATCCAGGCGGGTGCGATCAGCGGCGACAATATCAACGTCTTCATCGATGGGCTGAGCTACAAAAATCCTGTCAATCACGGCGGCGTGGCCGGACAAAACTTCTCCCAGGGCAATCCTTTCCCGCAGCTTGCCGTGCAGGAGTTCAAGGTCGATACCCAGAACTTCAAGGCAGAGTACGAGCAATCCGGTTCGGCGATCATCACGGCCGTCACCAAGACTGGCGGTACCGAGTTCCACGGAGACGTCTTCGGCCAGTTTCAACCCAAGGCGTTCATCGGCCGGCCCTTCTTCGACCGTCCCGGCGAGGCCAACAACCAGGGCTTTCCGTGTCCCGACGATGCCTCCCAGACCTGCTACAATCCGAAACCCGATTACGAACGCTGGCAATTCGGCGCCGATCTTGGTGGGCCGATCATCAAGGAGAAGCTGCACTTCTTCGTCGCCTTCGAAGGGACCGAGCAGACCAACCCATCGAAGAGCGTCGACCTGCGTCCGCCGGTCCCGCAGTCGATCCGCGACGAATTCAATGGCAGCTATCCGCAGACCTTCAGCCAGCGCCTTTATTTCGGCAAGCTGAGTCTCTTCGCCACGCCGGACGACACGATCGACGCCAGTGCCTTCGTCCGCAAGGAGGAGAACCTGCGCGACTTCGAAGGGATCAGCGTGCCGGAGCACGGACGCCTGATCACCAGCAACGTTCAGGTCTACCAGCTCGAGTGGGATCATCGTGGCGAGAATTGGCTGAACGAATTCACATTCGCGTACAACACGGTCTCCAACGGCGCGGTTCGCACCGGCGCCGGCTCCGAGATCGTTCTGGCGCCGCTCCCCGTCATCGGCGCACGGGCTGCCGAGCTCGGCACCGCCGGTTTCGCACAGAATGACGAGCAGAAGACGCTGACGCTCAAGGATTATGTTACGGTCAATCGCGGCGATCACGTGCTGAAAGGGGGCGTCCGGCTCACCTTCAACAAATATGAGCGCACCGAAGACAATCAGAGCAACGGCGCCTATTATTTTAACGCAGCCACCTATGGCGGCTTCGATGCGACGATCCCGTTCGCGGCGCAGATCTCCACCGTGCCTGTCCGCCCTGCCTCAGCCAAGAACACGCAATTCGGCCTGTTCATCCAGGATGACTGGACGCCCGACGAGCATTGGACGGTGAATCTGGGGCTCCGCTGGGATTACGAAACCAACTCGAAGAACGAGAATTTCGTTACGCCGCAAAGGATCGCCGACGCCCTGCGCGCCTATCCCGGCTGGCAGGCTGCTGGGATCGACCCCGACGACTACATTTCGACCGGAAACAACCGGAAGCCTTACTGGAAGGCGTTCCAGCCGCGTCTCGGCGTTTCTTACGACGTGAAGGGCGACCGGGACATCGTCCTGTTCGCCGGTGCCGGCCGCTATTTCGATCGGCCGCTGTTCATCACCGCCGGGATCGAGACGATCAAGGCGAATTACGAGTCGATCTCCACGATCACCTTCTGCAATGGTGCGGGACAGACGGTGCCGGCCCCTGGGGGCTGCATTCCGTGGAGCGATAGCTACCGCGACGTGGAAAGCTTGCGCACGGCAGCGATCGCACAAGGCTTCGGCGGATCAGTCTGGCTGCTCAACAACAAGACGAAGCTGCCCTATTCCGACCAGTTCAACATCGGCATCCGCAAGCGGTTCGGCGACTGGAACACGTCGCTCGCGGTGTCGCACATCCGGTCGCACAACATCTTCAAGTTCGTGCGGGGGAACCGCCTTCCGGACGGCAGCTTCCCGACGACGAGCGCGACGGGCGAATACGTCATCGTCGACAATTTCCCGGATGCAGGCCAATTGCCGGGCTTCCGCGGCAAGCTCAACATCGGTTCGAACGACGGCGAAGCACGCTATTGGGGCTTCTATGCACAGGCAGACAAGCCGTTCACGCGCGAGAGCGGATGGGGCGCCAGCGCGACCCTGACACTGCAGAATCCGCGCAGCAACGTCGGCACCGAACTCAATGGAGACGAGTTCTTCGCCGGTCCTGACATGACCCAGTTCGGCTGGCAGGATGTTCAGGGCGTCGACAAATATCGCTTCGTCGGGACCGGCATCGTCAATCTGCCTTGGGACTTCCGTCTTTCAGGGACAGTGACTCTTGCCTCCGGCCCGGCGTTCGGCAACGTCCGCTTCTATCCGGACGGGATCGTCTTCAACGGCGGCGGCGTCTTCTATCCCAAGAAGGACATTGCCTACAAATCGCTCGACATGCGCGTTGCCAAGACCTTCCGCACGCCTTGGGGCCACGAGGTTACCGCCGACTTCCAGGTCTACAACCTCTTCGACTGGGTCAACCGCGCCTACTCCGCCTGGGGCGCCGGCAGTGGCCTTGAGCCGACGTTCGAGGAAAATGGCGTCGTCGGAAACGCTCGCACCTTCCAGGCCGGCCTCAAGTACAGCTTCTGATTTCGTCGGATCTCCCCGACGATCGACTGGGGAAGGGAAGTTGCCAGGCTTCTCTTCCCGTTTTTTTCGCGAGGGCAGGGTGAAGGCGCAGCGGATCTTCATCGGAACATCGAGGAGCCCCGTCGTCATTCTCGACGGTGTCGCGGGCGACGTCCCGGCGACCGTCGATCTTGCCGCCGCGCTGGCACCCTTTCCGCGGCCGCCGCGTATTCCCTATCCCGGCGTGCGCCGGATCATCACGCCAGCCGATGTCGCGGCGCAGGCCTATGTCGACCGGCTGCTCGACGCGGCGGCACCCTATATCGGCGGCGGCTTCGGCGTCGACGCCTTCGACCTCATCGAAGCAAGCTTCTCATTGATTACGACGCCGCCGGGCGCGCTCGCCCCGGTCCAGCGCGCGCCGCATTTCGATTCCGCCGATCCCAATTACCTTGCAATACTGCATTATCTAAGCGCGACGCCGAACAGTGGCACCGCCTTCTACCGCCACCGCCGATCCGGGATCGAGCGGGTCACCCGCGCCACGATGGACTCCTATGTGGCGGCGGCGAAGCAGGAAAGCCTGTCGTTCGACCCTGGTTACGTCCTCGGCTCGAATGCCTTCTACGAGCGGATCGGTGCCGTGGACGCGGTTCCGGACCGGCTGATCATCTATCAAGGCAGCCTGCTCCACTCGGGCATCGTGCCGGATGGCATGGCGTTCAGTCCGGATCCTCGTGCCGGCCGCCTGACGGCCAATCTCTTCGTCCGTGCTCATTGAAAGGGTCCCCGTGTTGCGTTTGCTCGTCCGATCGATCCCCCTCGTTGCCGCCGTCGTTGCGTGTCCCGTCGTCGCAGCCGAGACGGCGAAGCGAACTTATGCCAATCCGATCGACATCGATTACCGCTACAATTTCGAGCAGCGGAACGAGGACGTTTCATATCGTACCGGCGCCGATCCCGCGATCGTGCGCCACAAGGACGCTTACTATCTGTTCCAGACCCTGGCCGATGGTTACTGGCGTTCGACCGATCTCATCGACTGGACGTTCATCACGCCCAGCCGCTGGCCTTTCGACAGCGTCGTGGCGCCGGCCGCCTGGTCGGACGGCGAGCGGATTGTCCTTCAGCCTTCGATGATGGAGCCGGAATCGATCCTCGCAACCACGGCACCCGAGACTGGCAAGCTCGATTTCCTGGTTCGTCGGATGCCGCCGCTGCCGGGCGCGGTGCAGAAGGAGCCGGAGGAGATGAAGGCGGGCGAAATCCCGCCGGGGCCGTGGGATCCAGCATTGTTCAAGGACGATGACGGCCAATGGTATCTGTACTGGGGCTCGTCCAACACGTTCCCGCTGTATGGCAGCAGGATCGCATTCGAAGATGGAAAGCTCGTTTATCAAAGCAAGCCCAAGCCGATGCTGAACATGGATCCAGCGCGGCACGGGTGGGAGCGCTTTGGCGAGGACCATTGCGCATGCTGGGCGCCGAATCGGCCGAGCCTTTCCTATATGGAGGGCGCATGGATGACCAAGGTAGCGGGCCGCTACTATCTTCAATATGGCGCACCCGGCTCGGAGTTTAACGCCTACGCCAACGGCACCTACCTCTCCGACCATCCGCTCGGGCCGTTCAACTACGCGCCCTACAACCCCGTCGCCTACCGGCCCGGCGGTTTTGCAGAGGGGGTCGGCCACGGTTCGACGTTCGAGGACCGCCATGGCAATTGGTGGAATTCCGGGACGAGCTGGATCGGCTACAATTGGGGCATGGAGCGGCGGATCGCCCTCTATCCGGCGAAATTCCACGCCGATGGACAGATGGCCGTTTCCACCCGTTTCGGCGATTTCCCGCATTACGCCCCAACGAGCAAAGTCGCCGATCCCGAACGCCTGTTCACCGGCTGGATGCTCCTGTCCTACCGAAAGGCGGCCACCGCCTCGTCGACCCTGGGCGAATTCACCGCGGATCGCACCACCGACGACAATCCGCGGACGTTCTGGGTCGCGACGGACACGAGCCCCGGACAGAGTCTGACGGTTGATCTCGGCGCTCAGAAGAGTGTCCGCGCCGTGCAGGTCAATTTCGCCGATTACAAATCTGGCCGCTTTGCCGACGCTGCTGACATCTACACCGAATTCGTCCTCGAGCATTCTGCGGACGGGCGAAGCTGGCTGAAGCTTGCCGACACCAGCGCCGAGCGTCGCGACCGCCCCAATGCCTATCTCGAGCTGGAGAGGCCGGTGCGAACCCGGTTCGTACGCTTCGTCCATCGCCATATCGGCGGCGCCCACCTGGCGATCAGCGATCTGCGCGTGTTCGGTACGGCAGACGGGAAGGCGCCAGCAGCACCCGCCGGCGTGGGGGCGCTGCGCTCGGCAGACTCGCGTGATGCGACAATTTCCTGGAAGCGGGTGAAAGGCGCTGTCGGCTACAATATTCGCTGGGGACTCCGTCCCGACAGACTGACCCTCACCTATCAACTCTTTGCCGATGATCTGGGGGAAGGGGCGCGCCTGCAAAAGGACATACGTGCCCTGAACGTGGGCGTCGGCTACCATGTCGCCGTCGAAGCGTTCAACGAAACCGGCGTATCGAGACTAAGCCCAATCGTTCCGCTGCCCTGAACGCATCGGTCCGTTCGGCATAAGCCCGCGGCAGATCACCTCGTCCTGAGCGCTGGGAGAGTAATGGGGGACAGTAACGGGCACAAGCGCCGGCTCCGTCAGCTCTGGTCGAGACTCTTCTGCAGCGCGGCGAGGTAGGCGGCAGCGCCGATGCGCGGCGCTTGCGGGGCCGCCGGACGGAAGGATTTGGGAGCGCCCGCGGCCGTGCCGGTGCGGAAGCGTCCGGCTTCGGCGCTGAGCGCTTCGACTTCCTCGGTCAGGCTGCGCGCCGAGGCCGACGTGCGCTCGACTCGCGAGGCGTTCTGGCGGGTCGCCTCGTCCATCCGCGCCACGGCGGCGCTGACCTGGCTGATCGCGGCCGATTGCGCCTGGTTGTCGGTGGACACGCTGCCGATCAGGCCGTGCACCGAGGCGACGTCGCGGGCGATGCCGTCGAGCGCGTCACCAACCTGACGCACGACGCGGACGCTGGTGCTGATCCCCTCCTGTGTCGCCGCGAGCTGCTGCCGGGCGCTTCTCGCTTCCTCCTCGGAGCGCATCGCAAGCGCGCTGACGAGGTCGGCGACGACCGCGAAGCCGCGGCCGGCCTCGCCCGCACGGGCGGCCTCCACGGTGGCGTTCATCGCCAGCACCCTGGTTTGGAACGCGATCTTGTCGAGCCCTCCGATGACCGAGTCGATATTGGCCGCGCTGTCGCTGACCGCCGCCATCGCCTGCACCGCTTCCCCGGCAAGGGCGCGCCCAGCGGCGAGGCTGGCGGCAGCCTCGTCCGCGCGCTTGACCGTCTCGGCGGCGGATCGGGCCGTGCCCTTCAGCCGGGCGTCGATGCCGCCGAGCGCCGTGGCGGTTTCCTCGAGATTGGCGGCGGTATCGGCCGTCCGGCGCGACAGGTCTTCCGACGCATCGGCGATTTCGGTGGCGCCGACGCCGATTCCGGCGGCGCTTGCCGCGACTGTGCTGATCAGGCCGGCGAGGCTCGCCAGGGCATCGTTGAAGTCGCGCCGGAGCGGCTCGCAGTCGGCGGGGAAGGCACGATCGATGGGCTGGCTGAGATCGCCCTGCGACAGGCTCTGGAGAGCGTTGCCGAGGATCGTGACAACCTCGTGCAGTTCGGCCTGCTGGCGCCTGGTCGCGTCCTCAAGCCGTACTTTCTCGGCACCCGCATCGCGAAAGGCGATCAGCGCGCGGGCGACGTCGCCGATCTCATCGGTGCGCTGCGCGCCCGTGACTTGCACCGCAAGATCGCCCGAGGACATGGATCGCATCGTCTGCGCCGCGCCGGCGAGCGGTGTCACCACCTTGCGCAGCATGGTCCAGCAGAAGCCGAGCACCGAAAGCAGGATGATCAGGGCAACGGCGCCGAGGATGAACAAAGCCCGGCTTACGTCGGTCGCCGAATGCTCGCGGAGCTCGCCCTGGAAGCGGGTCGCGGTGGCGACCGCCTCGTCGATCCGGGCGCGATGCTCGTCATACGCCGCGGAGAGGCGGGCATAGCTTGCCTCCGAGGCGGCGCGGTCGCCGGAGCGGATCGCGGGCAGGAAGCGGCCGTTCAATTCCGTCCAGAAGACCTCCGCGGGGACGTGCGACCCTTCGAGGATCGGCGCCCGCACGTGCGCATCGAGCGCCGAAGTCTGCCAGTAAGCATGGCGGGTCCCATATTCCTCCTGCAACTTGGCGAGGCGTGCCGAGCGGGCCGCGAATTCCTGCGGGTTCTCGCGCAGGCGGGTCGCTTCCAGGTAGCTTTCGATGATGAATTTCGGCGGCGGCAGGATGTCGGCGACCAGGTCGGACGTTTCCTGGTTCTTGCCCTGGATCGGACCGCCCATTCGGATCGTGTCGATGTTCCACCACGCGGCGAGCAGACCCAGCGCCAGCAGGGACACCAGAGCGCCGCCCCCCAAGCGAACGAGATGTTTGATCGTCATGCTTTGCGCCCCTGCACGCCCACGTATTAATACGGCATCATAGGACGTGCGCGGCGCACGGGGGGATTTACCTGGGTTAAATCTCGTGGCTCGCCGTGGCTCAGGTTCGAGCGGGCGCCTCGACTTGACCGCCATCGAGGGTGAGGAAGGCGGCAATTCCGGCGAGCATCGCGAGCGCCGCGCCGATCGCCGCCGCCGCGTGGAAGGCGCTGGTCAACGCGGCTCCGGTCTGTGCGATGACGGCGCCGGCGAGGGCGGTGGCGACCAGGCCGCCAGTCCGCGCGATCGCGCTGTTGAAGCCCGATGCGGTCCCGGTGTGCGCGCCGTCGACCGATGACAGGACGGCCGTGGTCAGCGGAGCGACGGCGCCCGCCATGCCAAGGGCTATGATCAGGATTCCCGGGAGCACGCTCGTCCAATAGCTTCCCGTCGGATCGACGCGCAGCAGCAGAGCGAAGCCGATCCCGGTCACGACCGGGCCGACTCCGAGCGGGATGCGCGGGCCGATCCGCTCGGTGAGGCCGCCCATCAGCCGCGACGCCGATCCGATCACGATCGAGAAGGGAAGCAGGGCCAGGCCCGCCTGCAGGGGCGAATAACCGCCGCCGACGATCAGCACATAAGGCAGCAGGACGATGAGACCGCCGAGCGCGCCGTAGAGCAGGAAGGTGAGCAGGGTCAGGCCGACAAACGGGCGGGAGCCAAACAGGCTGAGCGGCATCATCGCCCGTTCGCCCTTGCGGTGCTCGACCAGCAGGAAGGCTGCGAGCAGCGCCACGCCTGAAGCCGCGCCGATCCAGACTGCGGCCGAGGCGGTGTCGCGGCTCGACCACAAGGTCAGCGCCCAGGTGAGCGCGCCGAGGCCCAATGTGGCGAGCGCCGCGCCGGCCCAGTCGAGCGCCTGCTTGCCTTCGCCGCTATCGGCCACGAACCGCCAGGCGATCAGCATCGCCGCCGCCGCCACCGGCAGGTTGAGGTAGAAGATCGCCTGCCAGCCGATCGTCTCGACCAGCCAGCCGCCGAGCGGCGGACCGATCGCACTGGCGATCGCCCCCGCCGACGCCCAGGTGCCGATCGCCTTGCCCTTCGCCTCGCCGTCGAACGCGTTGCCGAGGATCGCCAGGCTGTTCGGCATCAGCATCGCCGCGCCGATTCCCTGCAAGGCCCGCGCAGCCAGCAGCAGCTCGAGGCTCGAGGCAAAGGCGCAGAGCAGCGACGCCAAAGCGAACAGGCCGGTGCCGCCGATCAGCAGCCGCTTGCGGCCGAAATGGTCGCCGGCCGCGCCGCCCAGCAGCAACAGCGCCGAAAGCGGCAGCAGATAGGCGTTGATCGTCCACTGGAGCTCGGCCGCATCCGCGCCGAGGCTGGCGCCGATCGACGGCAAGGCGACATTCACCACCGAACCGTCGATGAAGGCGAGGCTGGAGGCGCAGATCGTCGCAAACAGAGTCCACCGCGGGTGCTTCGCGCTCCGACCAGGCTCGGCAAGCGCGGTCGCGCGATCGCAGGATGCGGGCAGCGCCGAAGTCATGATCTGGTTCCTTCGAATTGCCCTGCGTGCTGTGGTCCAGGTTACGGCCTGGAGTCGAGGGGGGCAATGCCGCCGGGGAGGTCACGTCCGCCCGGCAGAGCGGAGCTGTTGCTTCAATCTTGAGGTGACACCTGGTCAATTTCGGAACAGCAAAGAAATTGAGACGTCATCGGTATTTAGCCGGATGTTTCCCCAGCGATCAGCCGGGCGGCAGCAACACCGTGGCCGTCGGCAGTCCGGCGACAATGGCGCCTCGGCGGTGATCATCTTTGGCAACAACGACAGCGCCTATGTGGACCAGCTCGGCGAGCGCAACACGTCGTACATCAACCAGGGTGCGAGCAACGCGCTGGCCGACGTCTGGCAGGATGGTGCCGAAAATGCCTCGGGCATCTCGCAGGGCGAGCAGAGCGACGCCTATGTGACTCAACTCGGCGAGAACGGCCGGTCGACGATCACCCAGACCTTCGGCGAAACCGCGACGGTGAAGCAGACCAGCCTGTCGGTGAACGCGATCTCGACGATCGTCCAGAACGGCGCCGGCCACACAGCAGTGGTGAGCCAATATTCGGGCGACAACAGCGCGCTCGTCACCCAGGCCGGCACCGGCAACACGGCCTCGTAACCCAGGGCACGCGTGGCTTCTAGAGGCCACGGGGATAGGGGGAGCGGCGTCTCGTCAGGAGGCGTCGGCTCCTCCGCCCGACGTATCAGTCTCTGGCGGCGTCGGCGCCCTTTCTGCGCCGCCCATCATTGATCATGAGGGACCGATGAACAGCTTCACCGTGGGTGTGAGTGGGGACATCGCCGATTCGTGCCCGGCCATTCTCGCGACCCAGCCCGCCCCTGCACGCGCGGAAGGCCGATCGCGTGGCTGCTGAAGGCGTTTCGCTGATGGTAGACCGCAGTGATCACCCCGACCGATGTCGGGGAAATGGAATTCCTCGGCGAAATCTAGAGCCGGGCGCCCGCGTGGCCCCGTCTTGCTCTGGCCGGAGCGTGGCGGCCGTGACCTTCAGGTCAGCCAGCCGCCGGCGAAGCCCGCCCGTTCAAGGCCGCGCCGGATCGCCGGCACCTTGCGCATGTGGCGCCAGACGAAATCATCGCGGTAATTGGCGGCCATTGCGAGGATCGGCCCCTGGTCGATTCCGAGATAATCGTCGTCGACCCAGCCGTGTTGTGGATCCACGGAACCCTTCTCCGGCGTCACGCCGACATTGCGGAAGCTTGGGTTGAACGAGTCGAGGAACCCGTATCGGCCGTAGAGGCGCGGCACCCGGCGCAGCGCCTCGGCACAGGGGATGACGATCTCCGGCGCGAAGGGCAGCGATCCCAGCGCGGCCGTTGGCGCGACCGTGCCGTCGTCGCGCTCGTCGGGCTGGCCGATCGGCCCGCGCGCCGCATAGCCGAAGAAGGTGCGCTTGCGGCCGCCTGCCTCGACCTCGAAATTTCCTGGGCCATCGCACGCCGTGAGCCCCCAGATGTCGCGCGAATAGCCGTCCCAGCCCATCGGATTGGCCGCGCAATAGGCCCGGTTGGCGAAGGTGGCGCGGCGGCTATTCTCGAAATAGTCGAGTCCGGCCTCGCGCATCGCGGCATCGCGGATGCCGCGGAAGTCGATCCAGACGTGACTATATTGATGGCCGAACAGGGGCGCGAAGGCGAGGTGCCTTGTGTCACCCTCGCCGCGCCAGAAGCGTGGATAAGGGGCTGTCCATGCATTCCAGCTGTCGGTCGCGATCGGGTGCCGAGGGGCGCCCAGCCCGAGCAGGAAGACGAACATGCCCTCGTTGTAACCGTCCCAGTTGCGAGCGATGAACCCCGTCTCCGGATGCCAGCCCATGGGGATCGCCTTGCGGCCGTTCTGGAACCAGGCCCAGTCGGCACGCGCATAAATCTCGTCGGCGAGCGCGCGGATCTCCGCTTCGGCGGGATCGGCGCGATCGAAATAAGTGCCGGCGAAGAGCATGCCCATGAACAGGATCGTCGAATCGACGGTCGAGAGCTCGACCTGACGGAACCTGTGGCCGGTCTTCATGTCCAGGAAATGATAGAAGAAGCCCTTGTGGCCGATCGTGCCGGCGGATCCGGGGCCTTGGGGAGCGTCGTGGAAGAAGCGCAATGTGGTGAGAGTGAGGTCGCGTGCTTCGGCGCGGGTGCACCAGCCCCGCTCGACCCCGATCGGATAGCAGGTCAGGCCGAAGCCGACGGCGGCGATGCTGGAGAAAGACGGGGAAGGCCAGCGATCCGGCACCAGCCCGTTGTCGCGATTCACCGTCTCCCAGAAAAAGCGGAAGGTGCGCTCCTCGAGATCGGCATAGAAATCCGGCAGCGCCGGCAGGTGTCCACGATCGCCGGCAAGGGGGTCCGGCGCGGCGACCGTGGCGCAGCCGCCGAAAGCGGCTCCGGCCAGCGTGAGAGTTGTGCCGGCAAGAAGGGCGCGCCTGTCGATCATGGAGTCTCCGGAGGGTTCTGGAACCGGTTACACATCAGGCGCAACAAGTCGTCACGGATCAGCCGCGGATGCCTGGAGTCACAGGCCATGCTCGGCCATTTCGTCGCTGTTGGCGCCGGCCGTCGTCCCGCGCACGACCAGCTCGGGCTGGTGGCGCTCGTTGAGGACGCGCTCGATCTTGCCCTCGAGGCGGTCGACGAGGCGGGCGACGGCGCGCTCGCCGATCTCGGCGATGCGCACCCTGCAGGTGGTCAGCGACAGATAGCGCGCCATCGGCACGTCGTCGAAGCCCGCGATCGCGACCTCGTCCGGCACCTGGACACCGGCGGCGCGCAGCGTCTGCAGGCAGCCGATCGCCATCATGTCGTTGGCGGCGAAGACGCCGTCGACTCCGCGGCGATCGGACAGCATGTCGCGCGCGGCGGCCTCGCCGGCCTCCTCTTCGAAATTGCCGGGAAAGAGCAGTGGCTCGATGCCCGGCGCATAGCGCGCCATTGCCTTGAAATAGCCCTCGGCCCGCTCGCGCGCGTCGATATTCTCCTCCGGCCCGGCAATGTGGAGGATTCGGCGGCACCCGATGCCGACGAGATGGCGGATCGCGGCCTGCGCTCCGGCTTCGTTGTCGATGCGGATCGACGGCCTAGTCGGCACTTCGACCGGTGCGTTGATCAGCAGCGCCGGCAGGGTCGACGGAAGCGCCTGCTCGAGCATTTCGGGCGGGACATGCGGCGCCATCACCAGGATGCCGTCGACCCGGCCGTGCATGGCGCGCAATGCGGTCGGCGCCTGATCGCCTTCGGCATGCATGTTCGACAGCAGCAGGAAATAGCCCCGCCGGCTCGCCTCACGGTCCATGCCGCGGACCAGCTCGGAGAAGAACTCGCCGTGCAGATCGGGAAGCACGACGCCGAGGGCGTTGGCACGCGAGAGGCTGAGGCTGCGGGCGCCGGCGTGCGGCACGTAGCCGAGCTCGTTGGCGGCGGCGATAACTCGGTCGCGGGTTGCCTGGCGAACATTGTTGAGGCCGTTGAGCGCGCGCGACACCGATGCCACGGACACTTTGGCCCGGCGAGCAACGTCACGTATCGTGGCTTCGGCCATCGGATCCCCTCCGCAGCGAACCTGCGCGTGTCCCCCGCACCTCCGGTTCTATCGGCGATTGCATTTGCCGCCAAGTGCAGTCATGTAACCGGTTACGGACGGTCTGCACAAGCGGAAAGACCGGCAGAAGCGAGAGAGACGCGGCACGAGGCCAGGTCAAGGTCAGTGGAACCGCGCCAAAGGCGTGCAAGGAGGGTACGATGTTCGACACCAGGATCTCACGGCGTGCTGCGCTCATGGGGGCGGGCGCCGTCGCGGCCTGGCTGCACAGTCCTGCGCGCGCCTTTCTCCAGTCCGCGGGGCGGCTGCCGGTGCCGGCGATCGTCGATGGGCTGATCGCCCGCATGACGATCGAGGAGAAAGCCGGTCAGCTCACCCTCAATCCGAGCGCCTGGGGCGGCGGTGTCGCAACCCAGCTGAATCCGCCGACCTCCGGGCCGAGCTGGGACGCGCAGCTCGACGAGGTTCGCCGCATGCAATTGACCGGCGTGTTCAACAGCAACGGCGCCGAAGCCGCGCGCCGTATGCAGACGGTGGCGATGACCGAAAGCCGGCTGAAGATCCCGCTGCTGTTCGCCGCCGACATCATCCACGGCCATCGCACGATCTTCCCGGTCGGCGTCGGCGAAGCGGCGAGCTTCGAGCCGGAGCTTGCCGAGCGCACCGCGCGAATGGCGTCCTACGAGGCCGCGGCCTCCGGCATCGACTGGACGTTCGCGCCGATGGTCGACATCGCCCGCGATCAGCGCTGGGGCCGGACGATGGAGGGCGCCGGCGAGGATGTCCTGCTTGGCGAACTGATGGGGGCGGCACGGGTGCGCGGCTTCCAGGGCAAGGATTTGAAAGCGAACGATGCGATGCTCGCCTGCGCGAAGCATTTCGCCGCTTATGGCGCCGCCGAAGCCGGTCTCGATTACAACAGCGTCGACATATCCGAGCGAACCTTGCGCGAAGTCTATCTGCCGCCGTTCAAGGCGGCGTTCGAAGCGGGTGCGCTGTCGGCTATGGCCTCGTTCAACGAGATTTCGGGTGTGCCGTCGACCGCCAATCCCTGGCTGATGCAGGACGTGCTGCGCGGTGAGTGGGGTTTCGAAGGCTTCGTCGTGTCCGATTATACCGGTGACGAGGAGATGATCGCCCACGGCTTCGCCAAGGATGCGCGCGAAGCGACCAAGCTCGCGTTCCTGGCCGGCGTCGACATGAGCATGACCAGCAATTTCTACCGCAACCACCTGCCTGCTCTCGTGCGCGACGGCGAGGTGCCGATGGAGCGGCTCGATCGATCGGTTCGCCGGGTGCTCGCGATGAAGGCGGCACTCGGCCTGTTCGACGATCCGTTTCGAAGGATCGATACCAAGCGCGAGAAAGCGCGGTCCCGCACCAGGGCGGCCACGGCGCTGTCGCGCGAGGCGGGCCGCAAGTCGATCGTCCTCCTTAGGAATGACGGCGATCTGCTGCCGCTGCCGAGGTCCGGCCGGAAGATCGCGATCATCGGACCGTTCGCGTCCGGTCAGCACGATCTTAACGGACCCTGGGTGATCTATGGCGACAATGCGGAGGCGGTCGACCTCGCCACCGGCGTCCGTAACGCCGTCTCCGACAAGGAATCGGTGACCGTGGTCGAAGGCTCGGGCGTCGAAGCGCCGATCGCCGGCGGCATCGAGGCGGCCGTCGCGGCGGCGCGCGCCGCCGACATCGTCCTGCTCGCGATCGGGGAAAGCGAAACCATGTCCGGCGAAGCCCAGTCGCGGCCCGAAATCGTCGTACCGGCCCCGCAGCAGGCGCTTGCCGAAGCGGTTGCGGCGGTCGGCAAACCTGTCGTCGTGGTGCTCAAGAACGGACGTGCGCTGGCGCTACAGGGCGCGGTTGCCGATGCGCCGGCGATCCTGGTCACGTGGTTCCTCGGCACCCAAACCGGCAACGCCATCGCCGACATCCTGTTCGGCGCTTATGGCCCGAGCGGCCGGCTGCCGTGCAGCTTCCCGCGCTCGCCGGGCCAGCAGCCTTATTATTATGCGCACAAGCCGACCGGGCGGCCCAATCCCGGCGAGAAGCTGGAGCCGTACAAGGCGCATTATCGCGGCATCCCCAATTCGGCCCTCTATCCCTTCGGGCACGGCCTCACCTACGGCCGTATCCAATATGCCGACCTGACGGCGGAACCGACCCTCAGCTGGAACGGCACCCTGAGCGTGAGCGCCCGGATCACCAACAGCGGCGCGCGCGCGGCGGAAGAACTGGTGCAGCTCTATGTCCGCGATCGTACCGCGAGCGTCACCCGGCCGGTTCGCGAGCTGAAGGCGTTCCGACGGGTCGCGCTGGCTCCTGGCGCAAGCGAGATCGTGCGGTTCACCCTCAAACGCGAGCAGTTGCTGTTCATCGGCCTCGACGACAAGCCAGTGGTCGAGCCGGGGCAGTTCGATCTCTGGATCTCTCCGTCGGCCGAAGCGGAGGGGCTGCACGCCCGGTTCGAGCTCACGCAGGCCTGAATCGACGCACTCAGCTCCCGCTCTTCAGATCGCGGACGATGCGGGCATGGGCGCCCTTGGCGAGCGGATTGAGCGCCATCAGCGCGCAGGAGAGGATGAGGAAGCCGAGCGGTACGAAGGCGATCGTCCATCGCATTGCCGCGAGCGTGTCGGCGCTCTGCGCGACGTTGGCGACATAGCCGGCCGATTCGAAGCTGAGGCCCAGAATGGCGGTGGCGATGCCGATCGCCACCCGCTGGAGCAAGGCGGCGAGCCCGAAGACGGTGCCCTCGACGCGCAGCCCTGTCATCCGCTCCCCATATTCGATCGTGTTCGGCAGCATCGCCCAAAAGACGAAGTTCAAGCCGACGATCGCGACCTGCATGCCCACCAGATAGATCTGCATGATGCCGGCACGATGAATGTCGATCGCCGCGAAGCTCACCAGCCCGCCGATCGCCAGCGCGGCCGCCAGGAACCACAAGCTCCTTTGTCCGATCAGCCGCGCCAGCAGCATCCACGCCGGCACCGCGACCGCGCTGACGATCCCCATCGATGCGAGAGCAAGCTGCGCGCCATCCTCGTCGCCGAGATAATATTTGAAATAATAGAGGATCGATTTGTTGAGCAAGGTCACGGCAACGATCATCGCCATCATCGCCAGGTTCAACGTAACGAAGGCGCGATTGGCGGCCAAGCTGCGAAGCGCGGCGCCGATCGACACCGGCGCGTGCGCCGGCGGGACATCGCCTTCCTCGTAGGTAAGGCCGACGACCAGCAGGATCGCCGTTCCGAGCAATGCGAAAAGCAGCGCGCCGCCGAGATAGGCATCGGCCGCCACCCGGCTGCCGGTCAGCCAAGCGCCGATCGGCACTGTGCCGAGCGCCACGACGACCGCCGCGCAAGTTCCGAACAGCATCCGCATCCCGGCTACGAACGCGCGATCCCGGCTGTCCGTGCTGATCCGGGAGGACATCGCCAGATAGGGGACGTTGACCAGCCCGTAGAAGGTGCGGAAGAGCAGGTGGCCCGCGAACACGAAGGCGATGCCCCAGGCCCCGTCGACCGGCGGGACGGTGTAAGCGAGGATGAAGGTGAGGCCGAGCGGAATGCTGCCGAGAGTCAGCACCGCCCCATGACCGCGGGTCGAGCCGCGGCGGTCGGCGACGATGCCCGCTGCGAAATTGGCGATCCCGTCCCAAATCGAGGCCAGCATGAAGGTCGCCGCGGCGACCCGCATCGGCAGGTTCAGCGCATCGGTATAATAGAAAAGCAGGAAGAGCATGATGCTCTGCCAGTAAAGATTGAAGGCGAAGTCGCCGAAAGCGAACAGCAGCAGGCGAAGCTTCACGGCGAACGGGCTGTGTCGGTCGCCGTCGGCGATGACGGGGGTGGCAAGATTCATCTGTCCCGAGGGCGTGCTGCCCTTCCTCTCCTGGGGCTGGCATTCCAGTCTCGCAGCGCGCGGTCAACCGTGCGGCGCGTCGCGCTTCAAGTGCATTGCTTCGGTAACACACCAGGTCTAAGCTGCCGGAACATCATGGGAGCAGTGACGTGCGGTCGGACCTGATCGAAACCAGGAGTCATTCAACCGTCGCCCGGGCCGAATTGCTCGGTGCCGAGACGGAGGCGCCGGTGCTGGAGCGGCTGCATGCGCTGGTCCGCAAGGGCTACAAGGCAGAGATCGGCACGGGCACGGAAACCAGCCTGATCGTCCTGCGCCATCTTGGGCGATCGCCGGATCTGCTGCTCCACAATAGCGGCGTGATCGAAGCCTATCCTGGCCGCTGGCCGCGCCACAAAAGGTCGATCGAGCCGCCGGCGCCGTTCCTCACCGAAGACGTCGCCGAGCAGCTCCGCTTCATGCGGTTCCTCGACACGATCCCGAAGCCCTCGCTTCGCGACCGCACCCGCCGCTTCCGCCACAAATATATTTATTTCCCGTTGGTCGTCGCGATCCTGCTCGGCATCCACCTCGCCTTCACCGCCATGATCGTCAACGGCTAGACTCCGGTTTCCGCTCAGGCCGAGTCACTGCCAGCCCAGCGACCTGCGCTTGCGCATCACCAGGGTCGGCCACTCGCCATGTTGGACGCGGAAGCTCATCATCAGGCCGTGACGGCGATAGGCCGCGGTGACCGCCTCGGCCTGGCTGTCGAGCAGGCCGGCGAGGATCAGCCGTCCGCCGGCCTCCAGCGCCTTGGAAATGCTCGGCGCCAATTCGATGAGCGGCCCGGCAAGAATGTTGGCGACGATCAGATCATACGGCGCGCGCTGGCGCAGCCGGGCATGGTCGAGCCCTGGAGCGACGGCGAGTTCGAGCTGGCCGCGGATGCGTCCGAGCCTGACGCGATTGATTGCGGCATTCTCCTCGGTGACCTCGATCGACACCGGATCGATGTCCGAGGCCGCTGCCCGCGCTGCCGGCCAGAGCTTCATCGCGGCAAAGGCGAGCAGGCCGGTACCGGTGCCGACATCGATCAGGTTCGAAATGGAGATGCCCTGGTCCTTGAGCTTGCTGAGCGCGACCAGGCAGCCGCTGGTCGTCTCGTGCTGACCGGTGCCGAAGGCGCGGCCGGCGTCGATCTCGAAGGCAATCGCGTCGCCGGGGACGCTGCCGCGGTGGGCCGGCGTGTGGACATAGAATCGGCCGGCGCGGATCGGCTCGAGGCCCTGCTGGCTGAGCGTAACCCAATCGCGTGCTTCGACCCGCTCGACCTCGGGCGCGCGACCAGCGGCGCTCGGCACCAGCGCCTTCAGCATGTCGAGCAGCTCGATACCGGGTTCGGCGGGGAAATAGGCGTCCAGCCGCCATTCGTCGGGCTTTGCCGGATCGGGCTCGCTGGTCATCAGCACCGGCGGCTCGTCGAGCAGGGCAAAGCCGCCGATCTCGTCCTGCAATTGCTCGGCTTCCGCCTTGTTGCAGGGCAGGCTCGCCTTCCAGCTTTCGGGCTCGCCGATCGGCGCGGCGTCGGCCTTGCGCTTCCTAGCGGACATAGGACGCGCCGTTGACGTCGATCACCGCACCGGTGGACGACGGCGGCGCGTCGAGCGCGAACCAGCGCACCGTCTCGGCGACCTCGTCGACCCCGGCAACCCGGCCGAGGGGAATGTCGGCAAGCAGTTTCTCGCCGCCGCGGCTGGCGAGATAGTCTTCGGCCATGCCGGTCATGGTGAACCCCGGGCAGACGGCGAAGGCCAGGATGTTCTCCGCCGCATAGCCGCGCGCGATCGACTTGGTCATGCCCATCATGCCCGCCTTGGACGCGGCATAATGCCAATGCTGGGGCGAATCGCCGCGATAGGCGGCACGGCTTGCGACATTGACGATGCGACCGCCGGCCTCGCGTTCCCGGAAATGACGGACGGCGAGCCGGCAGAGCTCGGCCGATGCGGTGAGATTGACCCGCATCGTCCGTTCCCAGGCGGCGACCCAGTCGCCATGATCGAGATCGACCGGCGCCGCCTCGAAGATTCCGGCATTGTTGACGAGCACGTCGATTCGGCCGCCGAGCCGCTCGAGCGCCGCATTCCACAGCGCCTCGGCGGAGCCGGGCTGGTCGAGATCGGCGGCGATCTCGCTGTCGCCCCCGCGAGTCGAATGACCGACCACATTGTGGCCGTCGAAGGCGTCGAAGATCGCCCTGCCGATGCCCCGGCTCGAGCCGGTGACGAGAATGTTGCGCTGGGTCATGGGCCGCGAACTAGCGGCGCAAGGCAGAGGTTGCAAAGGGAGAGCGCGCCGGCCCGATGGCATCGACACCCGAGGCCCTGAACCTCCCATGCCTGCGGCGCGGGCTCCTCCCTTTCCCCAAATGGGAGAGGGGGTGGTCGCAGACTGCGAAGCTTTCTTTCCTCTCCCGTTTCGGGGAGAGGGAGGGGCCCTCCGCGCAGCGGTAGTAGGGTGAGGGCAGTTAGGCCGCGAAGCCCTTCACGAAACTGGTGGTGGCAGCCTTGAAGCGCACCATCTGCTCGTCGACGTGACTGAAGCTCTTGGTGAGGCCGTCGATCTCGCTCGCCACCGTCTCGGTGTCCTGGCGGATTGCGGCGATCGTCGAGGACATCGAGTCCGCGGCGAGTGCCGTTTCGTCGACTGCGGCGGTGATCATCGTCACCGTCTGGGCCTGCACTTCCATCGCCTCGCGAATGCGGCCGGCGCTGTGCTGGACTTCCTCGACGGTGCGCTGGATCGAGCCATTGGCGGCGAGCGTCGACTTGGTCGCCTGCTGGATCGCGGAGATCTTGCCGGCAATGTCGTCGGTCGCGCGCGCGGTCTGGCTTGCGAGCGACTTAACTTCCTGGGCGACGACCGCAAAGCCGCGGCCGGCATCGCCGGCGCGCGCCGCTTCGATGGTCGCGTTGAGCGCGAGGAGGTTGGTCTGGCCCGCGATGTCGCGGATCAGGCCGAGGATCGATTCGATCGCTCCGACGTGGCTGGAGAGCGCCTGGCTGACCTGCACCGCCTGCGATGCCTGATCGCCGGCGCGAGTCGCCACACCGGCAGCGACCTCGACTTCGTTGCGGGCGTCCTCGATCGCGCGGATCAGGCCGGCGGCGGTTTGCGCGGCTTCGCGCATCGCCAGCGCGGACTGTTCGGCTGCAGCGGCGACTTCGCTGGTCTTGCCGAGCATGCCGCGGGCGGCGGCGGAGGCATCGGACGCCTGGGCACGCAGCATCTGGCTGTCGGACGCGGTGCGCTCGGCGACGCTGACCACTTCGTTGTTGAACTGGGTGCCGCGGGCAGCGCGGTCCTCGCGCTCGGCGCGGGTACGGATCAGATCGAATTGCGCGGCGAACACGTCGGCCTCGAGCAGCGACGAGATCGCAAGACAGCGGCCGAGCTTGACCAGCCGTTCCGGCTGGTCTGCATATTCGGCAGCGATCAGGCGGTAGCATTCGTCCACCGCCGCTGCGACCGAGGAGAAAAGGATGCTGAGCGAGATGCCGCGGGCATTCGCATCCTGCAGAAAGCCCTGCGCGAGATCCGCCCATTTCTGGTCGTTGATCGCGCCGTGCTTGATGATCATGTAGGGCACGATCTTCGAGGTCAGCGCCTCGATGTCGGCGTCGCTGAAGCGGGTGCCGCCTTCGTGCGCGGCGGAGAGATGCTCGCAGAAGACCCGCCCGACCGGCGCGCCCTTTTCCTTCAGGAACCAGGCCACGTCCTTGCAGCCTTCGGCAAGGCTTCCGTCAGGATCGAATCGGCCGATCCGTCCGTCCAGCCGCACTGCGCCCTGTTGCGTCCCCATGAAAGTCCCCGTCAATATGACACTTGGTTGAGCTCCGCCTTGTGGCGCGAAAGTTTTAAGATCGCGTTAGCCATTGGACGTCGCGTCGCGGCCGATCGAAGGATGGCTGCGGTGTCACGCCGCTTGTCTACGGGCGCATGCTTTCCTAAGAGCGGCGCGTACTTAGGGAGCCCCGCCTCATGCACCGCAATCCATCGCGCCCGCTCTCGCCGCATCTGACGATCTGGCGATGGGGGCCGCACATGTTCGTCTCCATCGCCAATCGCGTGACCGGCGCCGGCCTCGCCACCGTCGGAGCAGCCGCTCTGGTGTGGTGGCTTGCCGCTGCGGCGACGGGTGCCGACGCCTACGCGACGTTCGTGTCGTGGGCGACGAGCTGGATCGGCATCGCCATCGGCGTCGGGCTGACCTGGGCGTTCTTCTTCCACCTGCTCGCCGGCATCCGCCATCTGGTGATGGACATCGGTGCGGGTTTCGAGCTTTCGGTCAACAAATTCTGGGCGAACATGACGATCCTCGGGTCGGTGGTGCTGACCGCTCTGTTCTGGTTCCTGATCCTGGGGGTGAAGTAATGCGCATGGAAACCCCGCTCGGCCGGGTCCGCGGCCTCGGCTCGGCGCGCACCGGCGCCCATCACTGGTGGCTCGAGCGGCTGACCTCGATCGCCGCCCTGGTGCTGTTCGTCTGGTTCATCGCCTCGATCCTGCGCCTGCCCTCGCTCTCCCACGGCGATGTCGTCGGCTGGCTGCGTGAGCCGCTCGCCGCGGTGCCGATGCTGCTGCTGATCGTCACCACCTTCTGGCACCTGAAGCTCGGCCTGCAAGTGATCCTCGAAGATTATGTGCACGAGGAGGGGATGAAATTGTTCTCGATCGTCCTGCTCAACTTCTTCGTCATTTCGGGCGCCGCGCTCGCTTTCTTCTCTGTTCTCAAGATCGCCTTCGGCGGGGACGCTTCCAATGGCTGACGCCTACAAGATCATCGACCATGCCTATGACGTCGTCGTCGTCGGCGCCGGCGGCTCCGGCCTCCGCGCGACGATGGGCTCTGCCGAAAAGGGGTTGAAGACCGCCTGCATCACCAAGGTCTTCCCGACCCGCAGCCACACCGTCGCGGCGCAGGGCGGCATCGCCGCCTCGCTCGGCAACATGGGTGCGGACCACTGGACCTGGCACATGTACGACACGGTCAAGGGCTCCGACTGGCTCGGCGACCAGGATGCGATCGAATATCTGTGCCGCGAGGCACCGGCGGCGGTCTACGAGCTCGAGCATTTCGGGGTTCCGTTCAGCCGCACCCAGGAAGGCAAGATCTACCAGCGCGCGTTCGGCGGCATGATGCAGAATATGGGCGCCGGCCCGCCCGCGCAGCGCACCTGCGCCGCCGCGGACCGTACCGGGCACGCCATGCTGCACGCGCTCTACCAGCAGAGCCTGAAATACGACGCCGACTTCTTCATCGAATATTTCGCGATCGACCTGATCATGGAGAATGGCGAGTGCCGGGGCGTGATCGCCCTGTGCATGGAAGACGGCAGCATTCACCGCTTCCGCAGTCATGCCGTCGTGCTCGCCACCGGCGGTTACGGCCGTGCCTATTTCTCGGCGACCTCGGCCCACACCTGCACCGGCGACGGCAATGCGATGGTGCTGCGCGCCGGTTTGCCGCTGCAGGACATGGAATTCGTCCAGTTCCACCCGACCGGCATTTACGGCGCCGGGGTGCTGATCACCGAGGGCGCGCGCGGCGAGGGCGGCTATCTCACCAATTCCGAAGGCGAGCGCTTCATGGAGCGCTACGCGCCGTCGGCGAAGGACCTCGCCAGCCGCGACGTCGTGTCGCGATCGATGGCCATGGAGATCCGCGAGGGCCGCGGCGTCGGCAAGGAGAAGGACCATATCTACCTCCACCTCGACCATATCGACGCCAAGATCCTCGCCGAGCGCCTGCCGGGCATCACCGAGACCGGAAAGGTCTTCGCCGGCGTCGATCTGACCCGCCAGCCGCTGCCGGTGGTGCCGACAGTCCACTACAATATGGGCGGCATTCCGACCAATTATCACGGCGAGGTCGTCACCCTGAAGGACGGCAATCCGGATTCCGTCGTTCCCGGCCTGTTCGCGGTGGGCGAGGCGGCGTGCGTGTCCGTCCACGGCGCCAATCGCCTCGGATCGAACAGCCTGATCGATCTGGTCGTGTTCGGACGCGCCACCGGCCTTCGCCTCGGCGAGATCGTCAAGCCGGGCACCGCGCTGCCGCCGCTGCGGGCGGGTTCGGAAGAAATGGCGCTCGGCCGGCTCGACCATTTCCGCTACGCCAAGGGCGGCAGCCCGACCTCGGTGATCCGCAACCGCATGCAGCGCACGATGCAAGCCGACTGCGCGGTGTTCCGCACCGAAGAGACGCTGGATGAAGGCAAGGGGCGGATCGACGAAGTCTACCAGCAGATGGCCGACATCGACGTCACCGATCGCACGCTCGTCTGGAACACCGATCTGATCGAGACGCTGGAGCTCGACAACCTGATCGGCCAGGCCGTCGTCACCATGCACAGCGCCGCCAACCGCAAGGAAAGCCGCGGCGCCCACATGCACGAGGATTATCCGAACCGCGACGACGTCAACTGGCTGAAGCACACGATCAGCTGGTTCGATCAGGGCAAGGTGACGATCGATTATCGCCCGGTCCACGAATATACGCTCACCGACGAGATCGAGTATATCAAGCCCAAGGCGCGGGTATACTGATCGTACCTCTCCCCTTCAGGGAGAGGGCCGGGAGAGGGGAAAAGCGGAAAGGCCGGCTCGATGCCGGCCTTTTTGCATTTCTACGCCCATATTCGCGCTCTCGTTCCCGAACTTGCGCGACCGCGAAGAGAGCGCGCGGCCCGGCATCGAGCCGGTCCGGGCGCTTGCCCCTCTCCCTGCCCTTTCCCCCGACGGGAGAGGAAGCATCAGTCCAGGTTGGGCCGGAGCCAGCGCTCCGCTTCCTCGACGCTGACCTCGCGTCTTGCGGCATAGTCTTCGAGCTGGTCGCGGCCGATCCGGGCCACACCGAAATACTGGCTGTCGCGGTGACCGAAATAGAAGCCGGAGACCGCCGAAGTCGGCCACATCGCGAAGCTTTCGGTCAGCGTCACGCCGGCAGGATCGCCGCCGAGCATCTCGAACAGAGCCGGCTTCAGGCTGTGATCCGGGCAGGCCGGGTAGCCCGGCGCCGGACGGATGCCCTGATAGGTTTCGCGGATCAGGTCGGCGTTGGTGAGATGCTCCTCGGCATAGCCCCAGATGCTGTTGCGGACATGGCCGTGGAGGGTCTCGGCGAAGCTCTCGGCCAGACGATCGGCCAGCGCCTTGAGGAGGATGTCCGAGTAATCGTCATTCTCCGCCTTGAAGCGGGCGAGGTGCGCGTCGAGGCCGTGAATGCCGACGGCGAAGCCGCCGATCCAGTCCTCGCCGTCCGGATCGATGAAGTCGGCCAGGCACATGTTCGGGCGGCCTTCGCGCTTCTTCACCTGCTGCCGGAGCATCGGCAGGCGTGTCTCCTCGTTGCTGGCGAGAACCAGGATGTCGTCGCCCTCGCGGCGGCAGCGCCACATCCCAACCGTGCCCTTCGCCACCAGCCAATGCTCGGCGATGATCCGGTCGAGCATGGCCTGGGCATCGTTGAACAGCGACGTGGCGCTTTCGCCGACGATCGGATCCTCGAGAATGGCGGGATAATTGCCGGCCAGCTCCCAGGCGCGGAAGAAGGGAGTCCAGTCGATCGAGGCGCGCAGATCGCGGATCGGCCACTCGCCGAAATGCTGGACCCCGGGCCGCTGCGGCGCGGGTGCCTTGCCCGTGGGATCATAGGGGAAGGCATTGGCGCGGGCGTCGGCGATCGTAGCGAGCTCGCTGTGGCCGCGACCGGCGCGAGTCTCGCGGACATTGTTATACTCGTCGGCGGTCTTGGCGACGAGCGGATCGCGCTGGGTCTCGGAGACCAAAGACGAGGCGACGCCGACCGCGCGGCTGGCATCGAGCACGTGCAACACCGGCCCTTCATAGGCGGTGTCGATCTTGAGCGCGGTGTGGACCTTGCTGGTGGTGGCGCCGCCGATCAGCAGCGGCAGGGTCATGCCCTCGCGCTGCATCTCGGCCGCGACCGTGACCATTTCGTCCAGCGACGGCGTGATCAGGCCGGAAAGGCCGATCATGTCGGCATTGTTCTCGTTGGCGGCCTGAAGGATGTTTTGCCATGGCACCATCACGCCGAGATCAATCACCTCGAAGCCGTTGCACTGCAGGACGACGCCAACGATGTTCTTGCCGATGTCGTGCACGTCGCCCTTGACGGTCGCCATCACGACCTTGCCCTTGCCGGCGGTGGCCCCGCTTTTCTCTTTCTCCTCCTCGATGAAGGGGATCAGGTGGGCGACGGCTTTCTTCATCACGCGCGCCGATTTGACGACCTGCGGCAAGAACATCTTGCCCGATCCGAACAGATCCCCGACGACATTCATGCCGTCCATCAGCGGACCTTCGATGACGTGGATCGGACGGTCCGCGCGCTGGCGCATCTCCTCCGTGTCCTCGACGACATAGGCGTCGATGCCCTTGACCAGCGCGTGCTCAAGCCGCTTCTCGACCGACCAGCCGCGCCACTCGGCTTCGGCTTTCTCCTTGATCGGATCGGAGCCGAGATATTTCTCCGCAAGGGTGACGAGACGCTCGGTGGCGTCCCCTCCCGCCTTTGGTGCGCGGTTGAGGATGACATCCTCGCAGGCTTCGCGCAGCTCCGGATCGATCGCGTCATAGACGTCGAGCTGGCCGGCGTTGACAATCGCCATGTCGAGCCCGGCCGGGATGGCGTGGAACAGGAAGATCGAGTGCATCGCCCGGCGGACCGGCTCGTTGCCGCGGAACGAGAAACTGAGGTTCGAGAGGCCGCCCGAAATATGGGCGTGCGGGCAGCGGACGCGAATCTCCTTGCAGGCTTCGATGAAATCCACGGCATAATTGCGATGCTCGTCGATGCCGGTCGCGACCGCGAAGACGTTCGGATCGAAGATGATGTCCTCGGGCGGGAAGCCCTCGCGGACCAGAAGATCATAGGCGCGCGAGCAGATCTCGACCTTGCGGGCCTTGGTGTCGGCCTGGCCGGTCTCGTCGAAGGCCATGACGACGACGGCGGCGCCGTAATTGCGAACCTTGCGGGCGAGCCGCAGGAACTCGGCCTCGCCCTCCTTCAGGCTGATCGAATTGACGATCGGCTTGCCGGACACGCATTTCAGACCCGCCTCGATCACGCTCCACTTGGAGCTGTCGATCATGAAGGGCACCCGGGCGATGTCCGGCTCGGCGGAGATCAGCTTTAGGAAGGTGGTCATCGCCGCTTCGGCGTCGAGCAGGCCTTCGTCCATGTTGATGTCGATCACCTGCGCGCCGTTCTCGACCTGCTGGCGGGCGACCTCCACGGCGGCGGCATAATCCCCGCTCATGACCAGCTTCTTGAAGCGCGCGGAGCCGGTGACGTTGGTGCGCTCGCCGATGTTGACGAAGGTGGAGGAGGCGGCAGGACCGGCGTCGATGTCGGCGTCGAGTTCGGCGGGAGCGGTAGGAAGGGCGGTGGCGGTCATAAAATCGAGCTACTCGTAAACTGTGCTGGGGGGCGGGCTCCCCCCTCTCCCAACCTTTTCCCTGATGGGTTCCCGTCAATGTAGTACTTTGATGGGGACCCGATGGGGAGAGGGGTCCTAAGCGGCGATGGTCATTGGTTCGAGGCCGGCGAGCCGGGTGACGGTGCGGACCGTCGGCAGCGTGCGCGGAGCGACGCCCTCGACTGCCCTGGCGATCGCGGCGATGTGGGCCGGGGTCGATCCGCAGCAGCCGCCAAGGATGTTGACCAGGCCCTGCTCCGCCCAGGCACGGACGAATGCCGCGGTCTGCTCGGGGAGCTCGTCATAGGCGCCGAGCTCGTTGGGCAGGCCGGCATTGGGGTAAGCCATGATCAAGGTGTCGGCATTCTGCGCCAGCGTCTGGACGTGCGGACGCAATTGCTGCGCGCCGAACGAACAATTGAGCCCGATCGTAATAGGCCGGGCGTGGCGCACGGCGTACCAGAAGGCCTCGACCGTGTGGCCGGACAGGTTGCGGCCGGACAGATCGGTGATCGTCATCGAGATCATCAGCGGTACGTCGCGGCCGAGCCGCTCGCCCGCTTCCATCGCTGCGACGATGCCGGCCTTGGCGTTCAGCGTGTCGAAGATCGTTTCGATCAAGATGAAATCGGCGCCGCCTTCCAGCAAGGCTTCGGTCTGCTGGAGGTAGACGTCCTTGAGGCCGTCGAAATCGATCTCGCGATAGCCGGGATCGTTGACGTTGGGCGACAGCGACAGCGTCTTGTTGGTCGGCCCGATCGCGCCGGCCACGAAGCGCGCACGTCCGTCGGCGGCTTGGGCTTCGTCCGCCGCCTTGCGTGCGATGGCGGCCGAGGCGCGGTTGATGTCGGCGACGAGATGCTCTGCGCCGTAATCGGCCTGGCTGATCGTGTTGGCGCTGAACGTGTTGGTGGAGACGATGTCCGAGCCGGCGGCGAGATAGTCGCGGGTGATCGCCTCGACGACATCGGGCCGGGTGAGGGCGAGAATGTCGTTATTGCCCTTCTGGTCGCGGCTGAGATCGAGATCGCCGCGATAATCGGCCTCCGTCAGCTTGCGGTTCTGGATTTCGGTGCCGAAGGCTCCGTCGGTGAGCAGGATGCGCTCCCGGGCGGCTTCGATCAGTCTCTGGCGCGCGCTCATGCGGCTTGCTCCTGTTGGTCTGCTTTCGGGCGGAGGCCAAGAAGATGGCTGATCGCATAAGCGAGCTCGGCCCGGTTGAGGGTGTAGAAATGGAAGTGCCGGACACCGCCGGCATAAAGCTGGCCGCACAATTCAGCAGCGACCGTGGCAGCCACGAGCTGGCGCGCCGCCGGCAGATTGTCGAGTCCTTCGAACAAGCGGTCCATCCAGGGCGGGATGCCGGCGCCGCACATGGCCGCGAACTTGCGGGTCTGGGCGACGTTAGAGACCGGCAGGATACCCGGCACGATCTCTGCGTCGATCCCTGCCGCGGCCGCCTCGTCGCGAAAGCGGAAGAAGCAATCGGGCGAGAAAAAGAACTGGGTGATCGCCCGGTCGGCGCCCGCATCGATCTTGCGCTTGAGATTGTCGATGTCGGACTGGCGGCTGACCGCATCCGGGTGCATTTCGGGATAAGCGGCGACCGAAATCTCGAACGGCGCGATGCTCTTCAGACCCTGGACGAGATCGGCGGCCCCGGCATAGCCGTTCGGATGCGGCGCGAACTTCTTGCCCGCCTCGGGCGGATCGCCGCGCAGCGCAACAATGTGGCGGACTCCCGCTTCCCAGTAGGCACGCGCGACCTCGTCGATCTCGTCGCGGCTGGCTTCGACGCAGGTGAGGTGTGCCGCCGCCGCCAGCGTCGTCTCCTTGGCGATCCGTGCCACCGTATTGTGGGTGCGCTCGCGGGTGGAGCCGCCGGCGCCGTAGGTGACCGAGACGAAGCGCGGTGCCAACGGCTCCAGCGTCTTCACCGACTCCCAAAGCGTCTGCTCCATCTTTTCCGTCTTCGGCGGGAAGAATTCGAACGAAACGTCGATGTCGCCCGCGACATCTTCGAACAGGGGTTTCCGCCAGCTGGCGATGCCAGGCGCGAGCGTGCTCATGCGACGACCTTCAATTTTGCTTCGGGCCGTTCGCCGGCCCAGATGGTGACGGTGAGTTCACCGCCTTCGAGATGCTCGATCACGCGGGCGTCCAGCCCTGCGCTCTCGAGATATTTGAGCACCGCCTCGTCCGCAAAGCCCAAGCGCGCATGGGCGTCGCGGGTGCGCAATTCCTCGCGCTCGTGCGCGGCGAAATCGACGACCAGCAGCCGGCCTCCCGGCGCCAGCAGACGCGCCGCCTCGGCGACGGCGGCGGCGGGCTGCTGCGCGAAATGCAGGACCTGATGCAGGATCACGGTGTCGGCGCTGCCGGCGCCGAGCGGCAATGCGTACATGTCGCCTTGGCGCAGCTCGGCGGCGGTGAGGCCGGCTTCGGCGAGCTTGACGCGGGCAAGGCGCAGCATTTCGGGGGAGCGATCAACGCCAAGCGCGTGCTGGGCGGCCGGGCCGAACAGCGTGATCATGCGGCCGGTGCCGGTGCCGACGTCGACCAGCCGGCCGACCGGGCGGTCGGCAAGAGCGCGGCCGATCGCCGCCTCGACATCGCTTTCGGCGACATGGAGAGACCGGATCTCATCCCAGTGATTGGCATGCTGCGCAAAATAGCGTTCCGCAGCAGCCGCGCGGTCGGCACGCACGGCGGCGAGGCGGGCCGCATCGGCCAACGTCCACGGATCGTCGCCATCGATCTCGGCCCAGCGGTCGAGCATGTCGAACAGGGGATCGACACGGGCGCTGCTGCCGAGGCTGAGGAACACCCAGCTGCCTTCCTTGCGGCGCTCGGCAAGGCCGGCGTCGATCAGTATCTTGACGTGGCGGGAGACCCGCGGCTGGCTTTGGCCGAGCACCTGCGCGAGTTCGCCAACCGACAGCTCCATCGCTCGGAGCAGAGCAAGGATGCGCAGCCGCGTCGGATCGGCAAGGGATCGGAAAAGGTCAGTCGCGTCGCGCATAGATAAGGATATAAAGATATCTTTATATGCGGGTCAAGAGAGCAGGATTTTTTAACGCAAGCGGCAGTGCTGGGGAACCAAGTCGCCCCTTCGGCGTGCGGAGCACGCACGACAGGCCTGCAAATCCAGATTGTGACACAAGAATGACGCAAAAAAACGCTTCGGCGCAATTGCTTACCGAATAGGTAGACATACCGCTGCGCCTTTTGTATTGCATGCGGCGCTGGAGAGCCGGTGGGCTTCGCCACGGCACCTCGCCCAGCGGATCATCAGTTGCTCCAAACGGAGGGAAAATTTCATGAAGAAGATTGGTCTGACCCTGGCTGCCGTCGCAGCTCTCGGCGTTGCCGCCTGCAACAACACCAGCACCGACGCTGGCAACAACACCGCGACCGACCTCAACGTCACCGAGACGGAAGCCGTTACCGACGTCAACGCTTCGGCGACCGACGCGAATGCGGTCGACGCGACCAACAACGCTCTCGACGCCGCTGGCAACAGCCTCGAGAATGCCGGCAATGCGGTCGAGAATGCGTCGGACGACGTCGCCAACGCGGCTTCGAACGCAGCGCACTAAGTTCTTTTCAGAACTGAAGCGACGGGAAGGGCCGCGCACCATCGGGTGCGCGGCCCTTTTTATTTGCGCGGCGATGCGGCAGACATCTTGCCGACCATCTTCATCTGGAGCGATCCACCATGCGCACGATCATTGGAACTGGACTGGCCGCGGCCGCCCTCGCTCTGCTTGCGGGCTGCGGGGACAAAGAGACCAACGCGCCGACGGCTGAGGAAAATGCCCAGCTCGACGAAGCCGCCAACATGCTCGACACCTCGCCTGACAGCCTGACCGTCGAGAATCCGGAACTCGGCAATGGCGATGCGCCGACCGCCGAAGCCGGCGACGTCGCGGTGGCCGAGGGCGCGACCGGCGATGATGGGGGCACGGCCAATGCGGCCGTCGCCGCCGAGGCGTCGAACGCGCAATAGGAATCGTCACCGACGCACAAAAAAAAGGGGCCGGAGGAGTTATCCTCCGGCCCCTTTTCTTTGGCTTCGGCTGGAAGCGGGCGAAGCCCGCTTCGAACGTGGAACGCGATCGGCGGCTCTCCCGCCGAGGCGCCGTCCGGCCTTCGGCGAGTCCTCCGCCAGCTGACGATCGCTTCGCGATCGTTTCGCTGGCGGAGGCCGCCGTGCGGCTTAGAAGTCCATGCCGCCCATGCCGCCCATGCCGCCCGGCATGCCGCCACCGGCTGCCGGCTTGTCTTCCGGAAGCTCGGAGACGGCCGCCTCGGTGGTGATCAGCAGACCCGCGACCGACGCCGCGTCCTGAAGCGCGGTGCGGACGACCTTGGTCGGGTCGATCACGCCGGCCTGAACCAGGTTCTCGTAGACTTCGGTCTGGGCGTTGAAGCCGAGCGTCTCGTCGTTGCCGTCGAGCAGCTTGCCCGAGACCACGGCGCCGTCATTGCCGGCATTCTCGGCGATCTGACGAACCGGCGCGATGATCGCCTTGCGGACGATGTCGATGCCGCGGGTCTGGTCCTCGTTGGCGCCCTTGAGGCCTTCGAGCGCCTTGGTGGCGTAGAGGAGAGCGGTGCCGCCGCCGGGGACGATGCCCTCTTCGACAGCCGCGCGGGTCGCGTGCAGCGCGTCGTCGACACGGTCCTTGCGCTCCTTGACCTCGACCTCGGACGAACCGCCGACCTTGATCACGGCAACGCCGCCGGCGAGCTTGGCGAGACGCTCCTGGAGCTTCTCACGGTCGTAATCGCTGGTGGTGTTCTCGATCTGCTGGCGGATCGCGGTGACGCGGCCCTCGATGCGGTCACGCGCACCGGCACCGTCGACGATCGTGGTGTTGTCCTTGTCGATGGTGACGCGCTTGGCCTGGCCGAGCATGTTCAACGAGACGGTCTCGAGCTTGATGCCGAGATCTTCGCTGATCATCTCGCCGTTGGTCAGGATCGCGATGTCCTCGAGCATCGCCTTGCGGCGGTCGCCGAAGCCCGGAGCCTTGACGGCCGCGACCTTGAGGCCGCCGCGCAGCTTGTTGACCACGAGGGTCGCAAGCGCTTCGCCTTCGATGTCCTCGGCGATGATCAGCAGCGGACGGCCCGACTGCACGACCGCCTCGAGGATCGGAAGCATCGCCTGCAGGTTGGAGAGCTTCTTCTCGTGGATCAGGATGTACGGGTCGTTGAGCTCGACCTGCATCTTTTCCGGATTGGTGATGAAGTAGGGGCTCAGATAGCCGCGGTCGAACTGCATGCCTTCGACGACGTCGAGCTCGAACTCGAGACCCTTGGCTTCCTCGACGGTGATGACGCCTTCCTTGCCGACGCGCTCCATCGCTTCAGCGATCTTCTCGCCGACGACGGTATCGCCATTGGCCGAGATGATGCCGACCTGGGCGATCTCGTTCGAACCGGCGACCGGCTTGGAACGGGCCTTGAGGTCCTCGACGACCTTGGCAACGGCGACGTCGATGCCGCGCTTCAGGTCCATCGGGTTCATGCCGGCGGCAACCGACTTCATGCCCTCGCGAACGATCGCCTGAGCGAGGACGGTGGCGGTGGTGGTGCCGTCACCCGCGAGATCGTTGGTCTTCGAGGCCACTTCGCGCAGCATCTGCGCGCCCATGTTCTCGAACTTGTCCTTGAGCTCGATCTCCTTGGCGACGGTGACGCCGTCCTTGGTGATGCGCGGCGCGCCGAAGCTCTTGTCGATGACGACGTTGCGGCCCTTGGGGCCGAGGGTCACCTTCACCGCATCGGCGAGAATGTCGACGCCGCGGAGGATCCGCTCACGGGCGTCACGCGAAAAGCGTACGTCTTTCGCTGCCATGTCTTCTTTCCTCTTAGTTCAATTCAACGTTGATGGATGTGCGAAGGGTCAGCCGACGATCCCGAGGATGTCGGATTCCTTCATGATCAGCAGGTCTTCGCCGTTGAGGCGGACCTCGGTGCCCGACCACTTGCCGAACAGGATGCGATCGCCGGCCTTGACGTCGAGCGGGGTCACGCTGCCGTCTTCGGCCTTGGTGCCGGAACCGACCGAGATCACTTCGCCTTCCTGCGGCTTTTCCTTGGCGGTGTCCGGGATGATGATGCCACCGGCCGTCTTTTCTTCGGCCTCTACGCGGCGCACCAGCACCCGGTCATGGAGCGGACGAAAAGTCATGCACGTCACCTCTTCTATATATGCGGCTGCTCTCCCCCCTTGTGAGGTGCGGCAGTCGCGTTGGTTCAACCTTGTTAGCACTCGCCCCCGGCGAGTGCCAGCACCGTCGATGTAGTCGCTGTTCATGTGGGGTCAAGCGTTCGGCGCCAGGAAAATTGCATCCGTTTCGCCGCGTCCGGCCCTTCGCATTTACAGCGGGGCGGTGGTCGATTAGCCCTCGTCCAAAGGGTCCTTCGGGCCTTCGGCCGTTATCGGCCCAAGCTGTTACGGGAATGCGACAATGCGATTCGTCGGCAAGGTGTGGAAGCTGCTCGTCGGGATCAAGGACGGACTGGTGCTCCTGTTCATGCTCCTCTTTTTCGGCCTGCTGTATGCGGCAATGAGCTCACGGCCGACGATCGGTGCCGGCGAGAAGGGCGCCCTGGTGCTGGACGTGTCCGGCCCGATCGTCGAGCAGCCGGCCCAGGCGAGCCCGAGCGAGGTGTTGAGCGGGACTGCGGGCAGCCGGGAATACCGGCTCCGCGACATCGTTCACGGCCTTCGCCAGGCGGCGGGCGACGATCGCGTGCAGACGGTGGTGCTTGATCTCGACATCTTCGCCGGCGGCGGCCAGGCGACCCTCGTCCAGGCAGCCGAGGCGCTCGATGCGGTCAAGAAGGCCGGCAAGCCGGTGCTCGCCTACGCAACCGCCTATGACGACGATTCCTATCTGCTTGCCTCGCATGCCAGCGAAATCTGGCTCAATCCGATGGGCGGGGTGATGGTTCGTGGTCCCGGCGGCAACAACCTGTATTTCAAGGACCTGATGGACCGGCTCGGCATCACCGCCAACGTCTATCGCGTCGGTACCTACAAGGCTGCGGTGGAGCCGTTCACCCGCGCCGACATGTCACCTGAGGCGCGCGAGAATGCGCAGGCGCTCTACGGCGCGATGTGGGAGAGCTGGCAGCAATCGGTCCGCCAGGCGCGGCCGAAGGCGCAGATCGCTGCCTATGTGGCCGATTCCGGTGGCCGGATCCAGGCCGCCGGCGGCGACATGGCCAAGGCGGCGCTCGCCGCCGGGCTGGTGGATCATGTCGGCGATCGCCAGGCTTTCGGTGCGCGAGTCGCCAAGATCACGGGCACGCTCACAGCCGACGTGCCCGGGAGCTACCGCAAGATCGGCTTCGACAAATGGGCCGCGACCTATCCTGCAACAGAGGAGGCCGGCGAGATCGGCATCGTCACGGTCGCGGGCAATATCGTCGACGGCGAGGCCAATGCCGGGACGGCAGGCGCCGAGACGATCGTCAAGGCGCTGGAGCGCGGCATGCGCGATCGCAACCTGAAGGCGATCGTGCTGCGCGTCGATTCGCCGGGCGGATCGGCGCTGGCGTCGGAGCGCATCCGCCAGGCGCTGATCGCGGCCAAGGCCAAGGGCCTGCCAGTGGTCGTCTCGATGGGCAGCCTTGCCGCGTCCGGCGGCTATTGGGTGGCGATGGCCGGTGACAAGATCTATGCCGAGCCCTCGACGATTACCGGGTCGATCGGCGTGTTCGGCATCCTGCCGAGCTTCGAAGGCGCGCTCGCGAAGCTCGGCGTCGGCGCCGATGGGGTCAAGACCACGCCGCTTTCGGGCGAACCGGACCTGCTGCACGGGCCTGCGCCCGAAGCCGACCGGCTGCTGCAGATGGGCGTCGAGAACACCTATCGGCGGTTCCTCGCTCTGGTTTCCGACCGGCGCAAGCTGCCGGTCGCCCGCGTCGACCAGATCGCGCAAGGACGCGTCTGGGATGGCGGCACCGCCCGCCAGCTCGGCCTCGTCGATGCGTTCGGCGGACTCGACGACGCGGTCGCCGAGGCCGCCCGCATGGCCAAGATCGATGCCGACGACGCCAAGCCGGTGTGGCTGGAGCAGGAGCCGGACTTTTTTGATTCGATGCTGCTCGCCTTCGCCAGCGGCGGCGAGGAAGAGGAGCAGGCCTCGCCCGATGCGTTCGGCCGCATGGGCATGCTGCAGCGCCGGATGATGACTCGCGCCGCGGCCGATGCCGAGCTGCTGATGACCGGCGCCTCGGTGCAGGCGCGTTGCCTGTCCTGCCCCACGACCGGCGCGGTCGCCCGGCCGAGACCAGGCGGGTTCGCCGCGATGCTGCTGAAGCTGATCGGCGCATGAGGATACGGGCCGCGGGCGCCGGTGACGCCGCGGCCATCGCCGAAATCTATCACCCCTATGTGGCGGAGACGGTGATCACCTTCGAGGACGAGGCGCCCGGCGCGGAGGCGGTGGGCGACCGCATCGAGGCGGCCGCTGGGCTGTATCCCTGGATGGTGGCGGAGGACGAGGACGGCTTCATTCTCGGCTACGCTTATGCCTGCGCGTTCCGGGCTCGGTCGGCCTATCGGTTCAGCGTCGAGACCACGGTCTATGTGCGCCGGGGGCGAAGCCGCCGCGGCGTCGGATCCTCCCTCTATCGGCCGTTGCTTGCCGTGCTCGAAGCGCAGGGCTTCGCCCAAGCCGTGGCCGCGATCAGCCTGCCCAATGACGAGAGCGTCGGCTTTCACGAGCGCTTCGGCTTCGTGCGGACCGGCACCTATGCCGGCGTCGGATGGAAGCTCGGCCGCTGGATCGATGTCGGCCTCTGGCAGCGCCCGCTCGCCCCAGCCGAGACGCCGCCCCGCGAGCCGCGCCCGCTTCCGGACGCGTAAGCACGACGGATCAATAACCCGTTCGGGCTGAGGTTGTCGAAGTCCTCACCTTTCCCTCCCGATCAAAAGAAGGGGAGGGCTTCGACAGGCTCGGCCCGAACGGTGATTTTTGGGGGAAGCCGTACTCTCAACGCTCGTAGGCCGGGAGCGACCATTTTCGTGCGATCGCCAGCGCCCGCAGGGCGAAGCCCGCGGCGGCGGCGATCAGCGCCGCGATCGATCCGTGCATGCCGATTGTCACCAGGCCGACAACCAGAGCAGCCGATAGTGCCGCGGCGGTGACGTAGAGTTCCGGCCGCATCAGGATCGAGGGCTCCCCGGCGAGAACGTCGCGGACGATGCCGCCGAAACAGCCGGTCAGCACGCCCATGCCGATCGCAGGTATCGGTGCGACTCCGTAAGCAAGGCCCTTGGCGGCGCCGTAAGTGGCGTAGGCGGCGAGCCCGGCGGCATCGAGCCACAACAGGGTGCTGCCGCGCCAGATCCGGGCCGGCAGCAGCCAGACCAGGCCGGCGGCGACGACGCAGATCAGGATGGTTGCATTTTCGTGGATCCAGAAGACCGGCGCGCCGATCAGCAGGTCGCGAATGGTGCCGCCGCCGACCCCGGTGATCACCGCGAAGAAGATGAAGGTGACGAGCGTCTGCCGGTGCGCGGCGGCGACGAGCGCGCCGGACAGGGCGAAGACGGCGACTCCCGCCCAGTCGAGATAGGCGAGCAGGGGATCGACGACGGGCGGCAAGGGAAGCGGCGACATGGGGCCGCTTCCTATCACGATCCCGCCGTTACCGTCCCGCCGTTCTTCGCCTTGCGGCGGCGGAGAGTGAGCGGCAGCATGACGAGCGCCATGATCGTGGTCACCAGGGTGACGATGCCGAAGCCGATCACCAATGGGTTGTGGGTGTCCTCGCGGGTGCGGAGATCCATGATGTGGAGCCCCCACATCCAATCGTAGACGCGCCACCAGCGCGTGCGCCGCGCGACGATCTCGCCGGTCGCGGCATCGACGTAGAAACGGGTGCCGTCGGCCATCGTCACCCGCCACGCCGCGATCGGACGCCGCAGGTCGACCGGCGGGGACGCCCTGGACGTACGATCGACCGCCGTCACCCGGACCTTGCCGGTGTAACGGGCGGCGACTTCACGGGCGGCGTCGGCGGCGGTGAGTGCCGGCAGCAGGGCACCGGTGGCGGGGTCGGCCAGCCGCGCCTCGCCATCCGCATAGCGGACGATCCAGCGCGGTCCGCCGCTGCGCTGTTCCAGGGTCAACGAGGTGACAGGGCGGGGGCCGATTGCCGGCGGTACCGGCGCGAGCCCCGACGGCAGGCCCGGCGCCTCGGCGAGCAGATCGGCGCCGCGCACCTCCTCGATCGGCTTCGCCACCATGACAAGGCCGCTGGTCGTCCAGGCGAGCAGGGGGAGGCCGACGATCCAGCCGAGCCAGATGTGCCAGCGGCGAAGCTGTTGACGGATGTTCATGCGAAGCCCCCGAGTGAAGGCGGAGCTTAGGCAGGAGAGCCGTGCAGGACCAGTTAGATCCTCCCCGCGAACGGGGAGGATCTGGGATCACCTTCAGATGTGGATGGGCAGGCCCTGCACCGCCATTGCCGCTTCCTTGACCGCTTCCGAATGGGTCGGATGGGCGTGGCAGGTGTAGGCGATGTCTTCGGAGGTGGCGCCGAATTCCATCGCCTGGGCGGCCTGGGCGATCATCGTGCCGGCGAGGGTTGCGATGATGTGGACGCCGAGCACGCGATCGGTCTTGGAGTCGGCGAGCACCTTGACGAAGCCGTCCATGTCGCGGTTGGTCTTGGCGCGGCTGTTGGCCATCATCGGGAACTTGCCGACCTTGTAGTCGATACCCGCGGCCTTGAGCTCGTCCTCGGTGCGGCCGACGCTGGCGATCTCCGGATGGGTGTAGACCACCGCCGGGATGACCTCGTGGTTCACGATGCCGGTCTGCCCGGCGATGTTCTCGGCGACCGCAATGCCCTCGTCCTCGGCCTTGTGGGCGAGCATCGGGCCGGGGGTGACGTCACCGATCGCCCAGATACCGGGCACCGGGGTGGCAAAATCGTGATCGACCTCGATCTGGCCGCGCTTGTTGACCTCGACTCCCGCTTTCTCGAGCGCCAGGCCGTCTGTGTTGGGTCGGCGGCCGATCGAGACCAGCACCGCGTCCGCTTCGATCGTCTCGGCGGCACCACCCGCGGCGGGCTCGATGGTGACGACGGCGCTGTCGCCGGTGCGGGTCACGCCGGTGACCTTGGTCGACGTGCGGATGTCGAAGCCCTGCTTCTTGAAGATTTTCCGCGATTCCTTGCGCACTTCGGCGTCCATGCCAGGCAGGATCTCGTCGAGATATTCGATGACGGTGACGGTGGCGCCAAGGCGGCGCCAGACCGACCCGAGTTCGAGGCCGATCACGCCGCCGCCGATGACGACGAGGTGCTTGGGCACCTTGGGGAGGGCGAGTGCGCCGGTCGAATCGATCACCACCTCATTGTCGATGGTGACCCCGGGGAGCGGGGTCACCGACGAACCGGTGGCGATGACGATGTTCTTGGCCGTGTAGGTGGTGCCGGCGACGTCGATGCTGTTGGCGCCCGTGAAGGCGGCGTGACCCTTCAGCCACTCGATCTTGTTCTTCTTGAACAGGAAGGCGATGCCGCCGGTCAGTTCCTTGACCGCCTTCGCCTTCTCGGCGTGCATCGTCTCCATGTCGAGCTCAACGGAGCCGACCTTGACGCCGAACTTGGCGAGCGTGCCGTGGTTCGCATCCTCGAACAGTTCGGAGGCGTGGAGCAGGGCCTTCGACGGAATGCAGCCGACGTTCAGGCAGGTGCCGCCCAACGTCTCCCGGCTCTCGACGCAGGCGGTCTTGAGGCCGAGCTGCGCGGCACGGATCGCCGCGACATAGCCGCCCGGGCCGGATCCGATGACGATCACGTCGAAATTGGTCTCTGCCATGTCTCGCTTCCTTGTATCGCGATGCGAGGCCGGTACATCGTCCGACCTCGCCGCGCCCGGTTCGCTCCGGGATATAGGGTGTGTGTTCTAGAGATCGATAAGGAGGCGGGTCGGATCCTCAAGCGCTTCCTTCATGCGCACGAGGAAGGTCACCGCCTCGCGGCCGTCGATCAGGCGGTGATCGTAGCTCAGCGCCAGATACATCATCGGACGCGCGACGATCTGACCGTTGCGGACCACCGGACGCTCCTCGATGCGGTGCATGCCCAGCACCGCCGACTGCGGCGGGTTGATGATCGGAGTCGACAGCAAGGATCCGAACACGCCGCCGTTGGAGATGGTGAAGGTGCCGCCCTGCATGTCGGCCATGGTCAGCGTGCCGTCCTTGGCACGCTTGCCGAAGTCGGCGATCGTCTTCTCGATCTCGGCGAAGCCCATCGCATGGGCGTTGCGGATCACCGGAACGACGAGGCCGTTCGGTGCCGACACCGCGACCGAAACGTCGAGATAATCGTGATAGACGATCTCGTCGCCCTCGATATAGGCGTTGACCGAGGGCACGTCGCGCGCGGCAAGCGCCGCCGCCTTGACGAAGAAGCCCATGAAGCCGAGCCGGATCGAGTGCTTCTTCTCGAACAGGTCCTTGTATTTGGACCGGGCTTCCATCACCGCCGTCATGTCGACGTCGTTGAAGGTGGTGAGCAAAGCCGCGGTGTTCTGCGCTTCCTTGAGACGGCGCGCGACCGTCTGGCGGAGGCGGGTCATGCGGATGCGCTCCTCGCGGCGCTCGGCACCGCCGGCGGCCGGGGCCGGGGCGGTCTGCGACGGCCCCGCAGCAGCGGTCTGCGCGCGCGCCGCCGGCGCGGTCGCCGCAGGCGCGGTCTTGGCGGCAGCGAGGACATCGTCCTTGGTCAGGCGGCCATCCTTGCCGGTGCCCTTGATCTTCGACGGATCGAGGCCGAATTCGAGCACCAGGCGGCGCACCGACGGGGACAGGGTCAGCGGACCGCCGGCGCCATCGTCATGCGCATCCTCGTCGCGAACCTGGATATTCTCGCCGGCACCGGCCGGGTTGACCGGGGAGGCGGCGGATGCCGGTGCAGCAGCGGCCGGCGCCGCTGCCGTCTGCTGGGCCGGCGCGGCGGGGGCCGCAGCGGCGCCGCCGGAGCCTGCCTCGATACGCGCGATCAGCGCGCCGACCGCGACCGTGTCGCCTTCGGCAACGACCTGCTGCCCCATCACGCCGTCGACGGGAGAGGGGACTTCGACCGCGACCTTGTCGGTCTCCAGGCTGGCGATCGGCTCGTCGGCCTTCACCGGCTCGCCGGGCTTCTTCAGCCACTGGCCAAGCGTCGCTTCGGTGATCGATTCTCCGAGCGTCGGGACGGTAACTTCGGTGGCCATTCTACTCCCTTTTTATCCGGCTTTGCGCTGGGATACGGCGTCACCGCCATGTCCCAGTGCGTCGGCGATCAGAGCCGCCTGCTCGGCGGCGTGGCGCTTGGCGAGACCCGTCGCCGGCGAGGCGGACGCGGCGCGGCCCGCATAGATGGCGCGCTGCGGCTTGCCGCCGGCCTCGACCAGGCACTGCTCGATGAACGGCTCGACGAAGGTCCAATAGCCGTTGTTCTTCGGCTCTTCCTGGGCCCAGACCACCTCTTCGAGGTTGGACATCGCCTTGAGGCGCCTGACCAGGGGCTCGGACGGGAACGGATAGATCTGCTCGACGCGAACGATCGCCGTATTCTTGTCCTCGGCCCGATCGCGTGCTTCAAGCAGCTCGTAGGCGACCTTGCCGGTGCACAGCACCAGCCGCTTCACCTCCTCATCGCGTGGCGCGTTCGGATCCGAAAGCAGGCGGCGGAAGTGGCTGTCGCCGGTGAAGTCGGCGATCGTCGAGACTGCCAGCTTGTGCCGGAGCAGCGACTTCGGGCTCATGATGATCAGCGGCTTGCGGAAATCGCGGTGCATCTGCCGGCGCAGGATGTGGAAGTAGTTCGCCGGCGTGGTGACGTTGGCGAACTGCATATTGTCCTCGGCACAAAGCTGCAGATAGCGCTCAGGACGCGCGGAGCTGTGCTCCGGCCCCTGGCCCTCGTAGCCGTGCGGCAGCAGCATCACCAGGCCGTTGGCGCGCAGCCATTTGGCCTCGCCGCTGGCGATGAACTGATCGATCATCACCTGGGCGCCGTTGGCGAAATCGCCGAACTGGGCTTCCCAGAGCACGAGCGTGTGCGGATCGGACAGGGCGTAACCATATTCGAAACCGAGCACGCCGAATTCCGACAGCGGACTGTCGCGCACTTCGAAGCGGCCCGGATCAATCTGGGTGAGCGGGACATATTTGTGGCCGTCGGTCTGATCGACCCACACCGAGTGGCGGTGGCTGAACGTGCCGCGGCCGCTATCCTGGCCGGACAGGCGAACCTGATAGCCTTCGCGCACGAGGGTGCCGAAGGCGAGCGCCTCGCCGGTCGCCCAGTCGAAGCCTTCGCCGCTCTCGAACATCTGGCGGCGGCCGTCGATGATCCGCTGCAGCGTCTTGTGGACGGTGAGCCCTTCCGGAACGGTGGTCAGCACCTTGCCGATCTCGGCGGCGACATTCGCCTCGATCGCGGTCTCGGCGTTGCGGCGCTCCGTCTCCGGGCCCTCGGGGCGGCCGATGCCGCTCCAGCGGCCCTCGAACCAGTCGGCCTTGTTCGGCAGATAGGATTTCGCCGCCTCGAACTCGTTCTCGAGCACGCCGGTGAATTCCGCGACGCGATTGTCGACCCAGGACGGATCGATCACGCCTTCGGCAACCAGGCGCTTTCCGTACAGTTCCGACACCGGCGGATGCTGGCGGATCTGGGCGTACATCAGCGGCTGGGTGAAGCTCGGCTCGTCGCCTTCATTGTGGCCGAAGCGGCGATAGCACCACATGTCGATGACGATGTCGCGCTTGAACTCCTGGCGATACTCGATCGCCAGCTTGCAGGCGAAGGTCACCGCTTCCGGATCGTCGCCGTTGACGTGCAGGATCGGCGCCTGGACCATCTTCGCCACGTCCGACGGGTAAGGCGACGAGCGCGCGAATTGCGGCGAGGTGGTGAAGCCGACCTGGTTGTTGATGATGAAGTGGATCGTGCCGCCCGATCCGTAGCCGGGCAGTCCGGAGAAAGCGAGGCATTCGGCGACGATGCCCTGGCCGGCGAAGGCGGCATCGCCGTGCAGCAGCACCGGCAGCACCTTGGTCCCCTCATTGTCGCCGCGCGCGACTTGGCGGGCGCGGGCCTTGCCGAGCACCACCGGATTGACCGCCTCGAGGTGGCTCGGGTTGGGGAGCAGCGACATGTGGACGCGGACGCCGTCGAACTCGCGGTCCGACGAGGTGCCGAGATGGTATTTGACGTCGCCCGAACCGCCGACATCGGCCGGATTGGAGGCGCCGCCGGCGAACTCGCTGAAGATCGCGCGATAGGGCTTGCCCATCACGTTGGAGAGGACGTTGAGGCGGCCGCGATGGGCCATTCCGACGACGATCTCCTCGACGCCGCGGGCGCCGCCATATTTGATCACCGCCTCCAGCGCCGGGATCATCGATTCGCCGCCGTCGAGGCCGAAGCGCTTGGTGCCGACATATTTCTTGGCGAGGAAGCGTTCCCACTGCTCGCCCTCGATGACCTTGCCGAGGATCGCCTGCTTGCCCTCGGGCGTGAAGCGGATCTCGGCATCGCGGCCTTCCATCCGATCCTGGAGGAATCGGCGCTCCTCCAGATCGTTGATGTGCATATATTCGAGGCCGATCTTGCCGCAGTAATTGGCGCGCAGCACGTCGACCAGCTCACGCACGGTCGCCCATTCGAGGCCGAGCACGCCCCCGACATAGACTTTGCGGTCGAGCGCGGCACCGGCGAAGCCGTGGAATTCCGGCGTGAGATCGGCGGGGAGATCGCGCTTGGCGAGGCCGAGCGGATCGAGATCGGAGGCGAGGTGGCCGCGCACCCGGTAGGTGCGGATCAACGTCATCGCCTGGATCGAGTCGCGCGCGGCCTGCTCGACCTCGGCATCGCTCTTTCCGGCGGCGGTGGCGGCGGCCTTGGCCTTCGATGCGACCTTCTCGATCGTCATCAAGGTGGGGTCGAGCCCGGCATTGACCGGATCGAGATCCGTGACCGGCCAATTGTCGCGCGCCCAGCTGGGTCCTTGTTCCCGTTCGCCGCCGCCGAAAATATCCACGATAACCGCCTTCTCGAGAAAGTGTCTTTCGGGAACGCCTGCGGTCCCCGCTCTATCCCTCTTTAGACGCCAAGCAGCGCAACGAGGGTCTTTCCGAGCTCAGATGGGCTCGGGGAGACACGAATTCCAGCCTCTTCCATGGCCGCGATCTTGTCCTCGGCGCCGCCCTTGCCGCCCGAAACGATCGCGCCGGCATGGCCCATGCGGCGGCCCGGAGGAGCCGTGCGGCCGGCGATGAAGCCGACGGTCGGCTTGGACCGTCCCCGCTTGGCCTCGTCCTTGAGGAACTGCGCCGCTTCCTCTTCGGCAGAGCCGCCGATCTCGCCGATCATGATGATCGACTGGGTCTCTTCGTCGGCGAGGAACAGCTCAAGGACGTCGATGAAGTTGGTGCCGTTGACCGGGTCGCCGCCGATGCCGACTGCGGTGGTCTGGCCGAGGCCGGCGTTCGACGTCTGGAACACCGCCTCGTAGGTGAGGGTGCCGGAACGGCTGACGACGCCGACCGAGCCTTTCTTGAAGATGTTGCCCGGCATGATGCCGATCTTGCACTCGCCGGGAGTCAGCACGCCCGGGCAGTTCGGGCCGATCAGACGCGAGGACGAGCCGTCGAGGGCCCGCTTGACGCGGACCATGTCGAGCACCGGAATGCCTTCGGTGATGCAGACGATCAGCGGGATCTCGGCGTCGATCGCTTCCAGGATCGCGTCGGCGGCGCCGGCGGGCGGCACGTAGATCACCGACGCGTCGGCGCCGGTCTTCTCGCGGCCTTCAAGCACCGTGTCGAACACCGGCAGGCCGAGATGGGTCTGGCCGCCCTTGCCGGGCGAGGTGCCGCCGACGACCTTGGTGCCGTAGGCGATCGCCTGTTCGGTGTGGAAGGTCCCCTGCTTGCCGGTGAAGCCCTGGGTGATGACCTTGGTTTCAGAATTTACGAGAATGGACATTAGTGTGCGGCTCCAACGAAGTCGGCCTTGAGAGAAATCCCGGTCACCTTGAACATCTGGGCTGCGGGGCTTCCGGACGAAATGAAGTAGGTTTCGAAGCTGTCGTGATCCGGCCGGTAGCCGGGTTCCCAGCTGCTGAGGACAACGCCCGCCTCGTCGACGCGGCGGGACGGCGCCCGGCCGATCCAGGCCTTGGCGTCCGAATCGCTGATCGCGCGGGATTCGCCGACGTCGTAGACGCGGCAGCCGTGCACCCGCGTGCCGTCCTTGCGGACGCCAGACAGGATCGCAACGAGGTCCTCGCCGGCCACCCGGCGGCGCAGGGCCGCGACCGGCAGCATCGCGTCGCCCTTGGCCTTATCGATAAGCTTGGCGCCTTCGGACTCGCCGAGAGCGACGAGTTGACCGATTGGCGACGCCGGTTCCGGCGTGAACCTTTCCCAGCCCGCTGCGGCGCCTGCCTTGGCGGTGGCGTCGAGATCGGCGATCGGCCCGCACAGCGTGCCGAATGCCCCCAATATCTGTGCAGCCGGATAGGCGGGCTCCGAAGAGCCCTGTCCGGCTGCAGCAAGAATGAGGGCAGGAAGGATCAACGCAGCGTCTCGTCTATGCCCTTGCAGGCTTCGAGCAGTTCCTTGACGGCATCGACCGACACCTGGAAGTTCTGCTGCGCCTCTTCCTTGAGCTCGATTTCGACGATGCGCTCGACGCCGCCGGCACCGATCACCACCGGCACGCCGACATAAAGGCCGTCGACGCCATATTGGCCGGTCAGATAGGCCGCGGACGGAAGCACGCGCTTCTTGTCCTTGAGGAAGGCCTCGGCCATCTCCAGCGCGGATGTCGCCGGCGCGTAATAAGCCGAGCCGGTCTTCAGCAGGCCGACGATCTCGCCGCCGCCCGAGCGTGTGCGCTGAACGATCGCGTCGATCTTCTCCTGGGTCGACCAGCCCATCTTGATCAGGTCGGGGATCGGAATTCCCGCGACGGTCGAATATTCGACCACCGGAACCATCGTGTCGCCATGGCCGCCGAGCACGAAGGCGGTGACGTCCTCCACCGAAACTTTGAACTCGTCGGCGAGGAAGGTGCGGAAGCGGGCCGAATCGAGCACGCCGGCCATGCCGACCACGCGCTCGTGCGGAAGACCGGAGAATTCGCGCAGCGCCCACACCATCGCATCGAGCGGGTTGGTAACGCAGATCACGAACGCGTCGGGCGCATTGGCCTTGATGCCCTCGCCGACGGCCTTCATCACCTTCAGGTTGATGCCGAGCAGGTCGTCGCGGCTCATGCCCGGCTTGCGGGCGACACCCGCGGTGACGATGCAGACGTCGGCGCCGGCGATGTCGGCATAATCGTTGGTGCCGGTGATCCCGGCATTGAAGCCTTCGACCGGCCCGGCCTGGGCGATGTCGAGCGCCTTGCCCTGCGGGATGCCTTCGGCGACGTCGACGAGGATGATGTCGCCCATTTCGCGGATGGCGGCCAGGTGAGCGAGGGTGCCGCCGATCATTCCGGAACCGATCAGCGCGATTTTCTTACGAGCCATGCGACTCCCAATCCTTTCCAGTAAAAAGTCGGGATCCGGCTGCAGGGCGCAGCCGCAAATGTGGCGCCCGCTTAGACCCGTGGCGCGCGAGGGGCAACCGCCTCCGGGGCGAAAAATTGGATCCCCGGGATTCCACCGGGCGAGGCTTTACCGGTGTCGCAAGGCTGGAGAGGGCGCGAGGATGCTGCGGTGCGGCGTCATTCCTCGCCGTGGCCGGCGGCGAGATAGTCTTCGCTCTGCATTTCCTCGAGGCGGGAGGCGGTGCGCTCGAATTCGAAGGCGCCGTCTCCGGCCGGATAGAGCTGGGCCGGCTCGGCGTCGGCGGCGGCGAGCAATTTCACCTTATGTTCGTATAGCGCATCGATCAATGTTACGAACCGCGCCGCCTCGTTGCGAGTCTCCGGGCCCATCTTGGGGATCCCGACGACGATGATCGTGTGGAATCGGCGGGCGATGGCGAGATAGTCGGCGGCGCCCCGCGGCTCACCGCACAGGCGCTTGAACGAAAACACGGCCACGCCCTTCAGGCATTTGGGAACGTGCAGCGCACGGCCGCCGGCAAGCGCCAGGTCGGTCGAGGGCACGTGCTCGCGATCCTCGGGCGGGTAATCGGTTAAGCGGAAGAAGGCGGCGCTGAGCGCCTCAGTCGCTTCCTTGCCGTTCGGCACGTACCACGTCGGAAAGCCGCCGAGGCGCTGGCGGCGATAATCGGTCGGGCCGTTCAACGGTACCACGTCGAGATCGCGCTCGAGCAGATCAATGAACGGGAGGAAGAGCTCACGGTTGAGCCCGCCGAGATAGAGATCGCGCGGCGGGCGATTGGACGTGGTGATCACCGTCACCCCCTGGGCGAGCAGCTGCGAGAACAGGCGCGACAGAATCATCGCATCGGCGCTGTTGTTGATCACCATTTCGTCAAAAGCGAGCAGCCGTGCTTCCTTTGCAATGCCGCGGGCGACCGGTGGGATCGGATCGCCTTCTTCCTTGCGACGCTCGTCGCGTAGCCGCTCGTGAACCTCGATCATGAATTCGTGGAAGTGGACCCGGCGCTTGCGGGCGATGTCGATCGCGTCGAACGCGAGGTCCATCAGCATCGATTTGCCGCGCCCGACGCCGCCCCAAAGATAGACGCCGCGAGGATCGGCCGACGCCCTGCTCGCGAGGCGCGCGAACAGGCCGCGCCTGGGCTTGCGGGACAGCGCGATGGCGAGGCGATCGAGATGTTCGGCCGCGGCGCGCTGATCGCGATCCTCGCGCAACTCGCCGCCCTTGATCAGCGCCTCGTAGGCGGCAAGCACGCTCATCCCTTCGCCTTGCGCAGGGTGCCGGAGAAAGCCGCGACGGTCTCGCCTGTCTGGACGACCAGGCCACGCAGGAAGACGAGCCGACCGGTCTCGCGCAACACCTCGATCTCGGCATCGAGCGGAGTTCCGAGCCGCCCGGGCGCGATGAACCGGGTCTCGCAGTCCAGGGTCATTGCATAAGCGACCTCCGCGCCGGCGAGCGTGCCGCCGGCGAAGAAGGCCATGTCGATGAAGGTCATCACGGCGCCGCCGTGCATCACGTCGGAGAGGTTGCTCTGCGCCCGCTCCGGGAACATCCGCACCCGCGCCTTGCCCGGCCCTTCGGCGCGGACCAGCAGCTTGCCGATCGAGGCGGCGAAGCGGCCGTCGTCAGGCAACTCCCAGGTGCCCCAGCCGGGATGGTCCGGGTCGGGGGCGTGGCGGATGAGGGGATGGATGGGCATGGATCGGGCGCTTTGTTCCTCACCCTGAATCGAAGGGGCTAGGGGTGGATTCGGTGACGCAGCTCGATGCTGCCGACGCGCTGACTGGCGGCCTCACCGGCACCGAGCCCGCTCGGTCGCAACCCACCCCGTCCCCTCCCTCAAGAGGGAGGGGAGTGGACATCACACCGCGCGTTCGACGAGCATCTTCTTGGTTTCGGCGATTGCTTTGGCCGGGTTCAGCCCCTTGGGACAGACGTTCGCGCAGTTCATGATCGTGTGGCAGCGATAGAGGCGGAACGGATCCTCAAGCTCGTCGAGCCGCTCGCCGGTCATCTCGTCGCGGCTGTCGGCGAGCCAGCGGAAGGCCTGGAGCAGGATCGCCGGGCCGAGGAAGCGATCCGAATTCCACCAATAGCTCGGGCAGGATGACGAGCAGCAGGCGCACAGGATGCACTCGTAAAGGCCGTCGAGCTTTGCCCGGTCCTCCGGCGACTGCAGTCGCTCCTTGCCCGAAGGATCGGGAGTCTTGGTCTTCAACCACGGCTCGATCGACGCATATTGGGCGAAGAAGTGCGTGAAATCGGGCACAAGATCCTTGACCACGTCCATGTGCGGCAGCGGCGTGATGCGGATGTCGCCCTTGTAATCCTCGATGGCCGTGGTGCAGGCGAGGCCGTTGCGGCCGTTCATGTTCATCGAGCAGGATCCGCAAATGCCTTCGCGGCACGAGCGCCGGAAGGTGAGGGTCGGATCGACCTCGTTCTTGATCTTGAGCAGCGCGTCGAGGATCATCGGGCCGGTTTCGGTGAGATCGAGCTCGAACGTGTCGTAACGCGGATTTTCGCCGGTTTCCGGATCGTAGCGGTAGATCTTGAACTTCTTCACGCGCTGGGACCCGGCCGGCGCGGCGTGATTCTTGCCGCGTGACGAGATCCGGCTGTTCTTGGGAAGGGCGAATTCGGCCATGTCTGTCGATCCTTGATGCTCGCGGGGGGCGATAGCCAATCACGCGCGCCGGCTCAACGCTCCAGAAGTCCCTGTCGGCACAGGCTTTCGCACAGGATGGTCTCGATCAGCTGCGATTGGCTCATTCCGGCCAGCGCCGCCGAGCGGCCGTAGACCTTTTGCGACCACAGATTCGCCTGCAGGTTGACCTCGAGGAAGCGGACCTCCCCGCCCTCGCGATCAATCCGGAATTCGAATCGGCCATAATCGAACGGCCGGAATTCTTCCGCCATCGCCCGTGTGTGCGCCGCGATCACCGGCGTCCAATGCGTATCCTCGAACGGCACCAGCCGGTACTTGCCCGCGCGATCGACGAGGTCGCGTTTCTCGTAATAGGTCCGCAGATGGGTTGGGTCCGCCTGCTCGAACAGCATCATCGGCATCACCACCGGCTTCCCGCCGATCGTGATCACCGGCACCTCGACGTCGCTGCCGTTGAGGAACGGCTCGACGATCGCGTCGTGGTTCTCGCCGTGGATGCGACCGATCGCCGCTTCGACTCCGGCCCAGTCGGACGCATCCTGGACGCCCCAGCTTGCCGAGGAGGCGTTGGGCTTGATCACCAGCCGGTCCCCCGCGGGACAGCGCGCCGGATCGACGGGGGCACCGCGCCGGTAGATCGCCCAGGAAGCCGTGGGGATCCCACGCGCCCGAGCGGCCAATTTGGTCAGATGCTTGTCATCGGCCATGCCGCGCAGGATCGGCGACGCCCCCAGGAAGGGCAGGCCGGCGCGCGTGCAGAGCAAAGGCAGCAGCATCTCGCTGTTGAGAAAGCCGCCGCGGTTGAGCAGGGGAAGGACGAAATCGACGTCGGGTCGGTTGGACAAAGCCTCGTAGCCATTGGCGAGGCTCAGGTTCAGCCCGAGGCCGCGCAGGATCTCACGTACTTCGACATGATAGAGCGCGTGATTGCCGTCCTCGGGGTGGAGTCCGCCGGTCCAGAGGGCATGTTTGGCGACGAACAGGATCCGCAGACGCTCTTTGGCAGCCCGCGGGATCTTGAGGGGGCGGATCTGTTCCGGCATCCGAGCCTCTGACTTGGCGTGCGGCGACAGCGATCCGCGCGGCGGGGCATAAGGCCGTCCGCCCGCAAGGCCAAGCCTCGCCCACCGCATCGGCGGAGGCGTCCTTGGCAAACTTGGCCATAGCACCGCGAAGACCCGTGTTGCGGCCGCGTTGCCGCTGCTCCTTTTCCCTCGACCGAGCCGCTTCCGCCCAGCGGCTCCCTCGCAGCGCGGCGATCGGCCGCTTTCTGAAGAAAGACCGCCGTTCCGGCGTGCGGCGCTATCGTCATCATCCGCCGGGTAAGGACCCGCAGATGCTTACCCGTTTTAAGCCCATCGCCGTGCTGACCTGAGCCTCATTGCGGCCAGGCACGGTTCCCGGCGATCCACGTCTCGACGACCTTGGTCTCACGGATCTGCTCCGGCGAGGCATCGGCGAAGATGTCGCGGTCGATCAGCACGAAATCCGCGAACTTTCCCTTTTCCAGGCTGCCGATGCGATCTTCGGCAAAGCCGGCATAAGCGGCGCCCTGGGTGAAGGCGCGCAGCGCCTGTTCGAGGCTGAGCCGTTGCTCCGGCATCCATCCGCCTGGCGGCTGGGCTTGCGCATCCTGGCGGCTGACCGCCACGGCGAGGCCGTGGAAGGGGTTGGGGCTTTCGACCGGGAAATCCGATCCGAAGGCGAGCGGAACGCCGTTGGCCAGCATGGTCTTCCAGGCATAGGATCCGCCGAGCCGCTCCATGCCCAGGCGCGCCTCCGCCATCCGCCAGTCGGAGGCTTCGTGGACCGGCTGCATCGACGCGATCGTTCCGAACCGTGCCAAGCGCGGCAAATCGGCGGGATCGATGATTTGGGCATGCTCGATCCGCCAGCGGCGATCGCCTTTGTAGGAATCGGCAAGCTCCTCGATGGCGCCGAGCAATTGGGCATTTGCGGCATCGCCGATCGCGTGCACCGCGACCTGGAAGCCGTCCATCGCCGCACGGCTCATCAAATTGCGGATTTCCGCATCGGAAAGGAAGGTGAGACCGCGCTCCTTCGGCGAATCCTTGTAGGGTTGCTTCAGCCAGGCGCCGCGCGATCCCAACGCGCCGTCGCTGTAGAGCTTGACCCCGCCCATCCGCAGCCGGCCGTCGTACAGCCACGGCGTCGGCCCGGTACCGGCCACGGCGAGCAGGGCATCGACGCCACCCGCATAGGACATGATCCGCACCTTGAGCCGGCCCGCATCGCCGGCGCGGCGCATCGTCAGCCAGTCCTCGGGGCTGGTGCCCATGTCGGCTGCGGCGGTGAGGCCGTTCGACAGCATCAGTTCCTGCGCCTTCTGGAACGCACGGTCACGGACGAGCGGGACGGGGGAGGGGACGATCCTGTCGATCAGTCCCGTGGCGGCATCGACGAAGATGCCATTGGGCTGGGTGCCGGTCTTCTCGATCTTGCCGCCGGCGGGGGCGGCGGTCTTCGCCGTCACGCCCGCTTCCTTCATTGCCAGGCTGTTGGCCCAGCCGGCATGACCATCAATGCGTTCGAGCCAGATCGGGCGGTTCGGGACGATCGCGTCCAGGTCGGCGGCGGTCGGGAAGCGGCCGAGCCCCCATTTCTCCTGGTTCCAGCCACGGCCGACGATCCAGCGCGGGCTCGGATTGGCAGCGGCATAGGCGGCGATCTTCGCCTGCGCCTCCTGCAGCGAATTGGTTTCGGAGAGATCGAGCTGCAGCGCGTTGAAGCCGAGGCCCATCACATGGCCGTGCGCGTCGATCAGGCCCGGAATCAGCGTCTTGCCCTTGCCGTCGAAGCGGAATCGGGTGCGATCCGGCTTCTTGTCGCCGCGCTGGTACAGCCGCTCGACCTTGCCGTCGTCGCCGACCAGCATCGCTGCAAAGCGGCTGAGGCGGCCCTCGGCGGTGAGCGTGTAGCCGTTGACGTTGTCGACCAGGACGTCGGCCGACGCAGCGGTCGCGCAAAGCAGGGCAGCCACCGCCGCCAGGATCTTCTTCATCGGAAAGGCCTTCTCGGGCAAGGTGATGGCGGTGGGCATAAGGCGTGTTTGAGACGCGCGCCAGATGGGCAGGGTGGCGCGTGGCACTGCCTCCACACGGCGAGACAACAGGGCCATCCCATGTTAGAGCCGCGCGCGATGGCCAGTCTCGCTTCCCGCTCCGCCCCGATCATCAGCCTTCAGGACATCCAGGCGGCTGCACGCCGGATCGAGGGGGCGGTGATGCATACGCCGACCCTGCTCAGCCGCACCTTGAGCCAGGTCACCGGCGCGACCGTCTACGTGAAGTTCGAGAATTTGCAGTTCACCGCAGCCTACAAGGAGCGCGGTGCGCTCAACAAATTGCTGCTGATGGAGGAAGCGACCCGATCGCGCGGGGTTATAGCGGCATCGGCCGGCAACCACGCGCAGGCGGTCGCCTATCACGGCCGGCGGCTCGGCGTCCCCGTAACGATCGTGATGCCGACGGCGACTCCGACCATCAAGGTGATGCAGACCGAAGGCCATGGCGCCCAGATCGTTTTGCACGGTGACAGCTTCGACGATGCCAATGCCGAGGCCCGGCGCCTTGAGGCCGAACGCGGACTGACCTTCCTCCATCCGTTCGACGATCCGGAAGTGATTGCCGGCCAAGGCACTGTCGCCCTCGAAATGCTCGCCGACGCCCCCGAGATCGAGACCCTCGTCGTGCCGATCGGCGGGGGTGGGCTGCTGTCCGGTGTCGGCACCGCAACTCGCGCACTCCGCCCGGACATCGAAATCGTCGGCGTCCAGGCGCATTTCTATCCGAGCATGTATTGCCATATCGGCGGCCACGATTTGCCGTCCGCGGGCACGACCATTGCCGAGGGCATCGCGGTCAAGCAGCCGGGAGCGATGACGGCGGCCATCATCCGCGAGGTCGTCGACGACATCCTGCTGGTGCCCGAACGCGACATCGAAACTGCGGTGAGCCTGTACCTTCAGATCGAAAAGACGGTCGCCGAAGGCGCCGGCGCAACCCCGTTGGGCGCCCTGCTCAGCCACCCGGAGCGCTTTGCCGGCAAGAAGGTCGGACTAATTCTCAGCGGCGGCAATATCGACACCCGGCTGCTCGCGACAGTGCTGCTGCGCGATCTCGCCCGGTCCGGTCGCATGGCCCGCCTGCGAATCCAGCTCCAGGACGTTCCCGGCGCGCTGTTCGCCGTTGTGCGGCTGTTCGACAAGTTCCGGGTCAACATCATCGAGGTCTATCACCAGCGCGTGTTCACAAGCCTCCCGGCCAAGGACACCTCGATCGAGGTCGAGTGCGAGGCACGCGATCCCGAGCAGTTGCAGGCGCTTGTCGACGGGCTTGGTCAGGCGGGGTTCAATGTTCAGCCGGTAGGAATGGAGTAGAAGATCGTCCCGGGCTGGAACGGCTTGCCGAAAGCACCGTTTCGCAAGTGCGTCGATCTTTTCAAATCGGCCTGAACGCCGCATAAAACGTTCAGCACCCAGGCCCTTTCACATGCGGAGCCACGTTGAGCGCACCGTTCAGATTTCCCCGATTCTTCGTCACCAGCCCCGCCCCTTGCCCGTATCTGCCGGGAAAGACCGAGCGAAAGGTGTTCACGGAACTGGCGGGGCACCATGCAGGAGAGCTCAACGACGCGCTCGGCCGAATCGGTTTCCGGCGCAGCCAGGCGGTCGCCTATCGGCCGAGTTGCCTCGATTGCAGCGCCTGCGTCTCCGTCCGAGTCGTGACCGGAGAGTTCCAGCCGAGCGGAACGCAGAAACGGATGCTCAAGCGTCACGCCGATCTCGAAGTCACCGCCTGCAAGCCGTGGGCGACCGAAGAACAATATGAGCTGCTTCGCCGCTACCTGAAGCAGCGCCACCCCGATGGCGGCATGGTCGGCATGGACGAAAGCGATTTCGCAGACATGATCGAGCAGAGCCCGGTCAAGACCTACGTGATCGAATATCGGGAGCCCGCCGTCGACGGCAAGCAAGGCCGCCTAGTCGGCGCCTGCCTCACCGATCAGCAGGGCGACGGCCTCTCGATGATCTACAGCTTCTTCGAGCCGGACGACGAGCGGCGGCCGGGCCTCGGCACCTACATCATCCTCGATCACATCGTCCGCGCCGGTCGGGCAGGCCTGCCTTACGTCTACCTCGGCTATTGGGTCGAAAGCTCGCGCCGCATGGCGTATAAGAGCCGTTTCCGGCCGCTCGAGAAATTGGGTCCCAATGGTTGGGCACGGTTCGAGCCCGATGAGCCGGAGCTTCCGCTGGTCCAGAAGACCAACGGATAATCGTCGTCGTCGAGGGCGCTGCTGCCACGGCTCCGCTGCACCATGCTCTAGCTTCGTTCGCGCCTGACCTCGCCGGGTGACCGGCCGACATGGCGTTTGAAGGCGCGGCTGAACGCCGGCGTCGACGCATAGCCGAGCCGCTGGGCGACCTTGCCGATGCTCAGCCGCTGCTCCTTCAGCAATTGGCTGGCGACCGCCATGCGAAGCCGGGTGAGGTAGCGCGCCGGCGGCTGACCGAGCGCGCTTGCGAACCGCTCCGCAAAGGCCGAGCGCGACAGTCCCGCCGTCCTGGCGAGCAACGACGCGGTCCAGGGTCTCGCCGGATCCTGGTGCATCGCCGCGAGCGCACGGCCGATCCGCGCATCGCGCAGGGCCGCCAGGCCGTCATGCGCCTCGGAGTCCCGGTTTTCCACCCAGGCGCGGATCAAGCGGGTGATGATCACATCCGCCAACCTGGACAGCACTGTGGAGCCGCCGATCTTCGGCGACAACACTTCCTCGGCCATCGCGTCGAGCAGGCTTCGCAAGGTGAGGTCGCTCTGCGCCCCGGCCACCGTGAGGATCGTCGGCATGATATCGAGCAGGGGGTGTAGGCAGGGCTCGTTGAAAGTGACGCTGCAGCTTGCCAGCACCGCATCCGGATGGTGGCAGCGGTCGAAGCTGTACACCCGTTCGCCAACTGCACGGAGCTCCAGATCGGAAACGCAGGTCGTCTGGCCCTCGGGCTGGCTGCGCAGCGCATGGGGGGCGCCCTTCGGCAAGAAGGCTGCATCGCCCGCCTGCAGCCTCTCCGGCGATTGACCCTCCGCCTGCAGCCACATCTCGCCTTCGATCACGAAGTGCAGTCGCGCCGTGCCGTCATGGGGAAAGTCGATGCCCCACGGCGCCGAAAGGCGTCCGTAACCGTAGGCGATTCCGGCGATGCGCAGATCCCGAAGCAAGCCGCTGAGCGGATCCTCTTCCAGCGGCGCCGGCAGCTCCGGCACGTGACGCGGTACCGGCCGGCTCATGCTGCGGCACAGGGGCTGGGGGTCGGGCGACGCCCACCCGGCCTGCGCTGAAGACCGATCAGCAGCGCGAATCCGGCCAGGGCCGCTACCGCACAATAAGCTTGCGCGCTCAGCAGGCCGAGTCTGTCGACCAGCAGGCCGCCGAGTACGGCGCCGCTCGCGATCGCCACCTGAAAGGTAGCGGTCAGCACACCGCCGCCCAACTCCGCTTTGTCCTCGGTCTCGGTTGCGACCCAAGCCTGGAAGCCGACCGGAAGCGTCGCGAAGGCGGCACCCCACAGCGCCAGCGCGGCGATCGCGATCGCCGGCGAGCTGCCGAGCAGCACGAGCAAGGCCATTGCAACCGTCATCCCAGCCGCGCCTGCCGTCACCGACAATTTCGGGTCGCGCGAGGTGAGCAGCCCGCCGGCGACATTGCCCGCGAAGCCGGCACCGCCGAAGACGAGCAGCGTCAGCGAAATGGTCGGCACATCCAGGCGGGTCACCTGTTCCAGCACCGGCCGGATGTAGGTGAAGGCGGCGAAGTGGCCGGAGACGATGAGCAGCACGCCGATCAACGCGGCGCGCACGCCCCGGCGCCGGGTCACCTCCGCGAGGCCGGCGAGATCTGATTTGCCGGTCGGTGGGAGGCTCGGAATGGTCGCGGCGACCGAGACGAGCGCGAGCAAGCTCACCACGCCCGCAAGCCAGAAGGCCGCGCGCCAGCTCAGGAGCTCGCCGATATAGGCGCCGACCGGCGCTGCCGAGACGGTCGCCACCGTCACGCCGGTGAAGACGAGCGCCATCGCACGCCCAAGCACCGCCATCGGTACTAGCCGCATCGCCGTCGCCGCCGCCATCGACCAAAAGCCGCCGAGTGCGATCCCGAGAAACAGGCGGGCGGTGAGCAAGGACGTGAGACTGCCGGCCGTCGCCGTCATCAGGTTCGAGAGGCAGAGTAGGGCAAGCAGGGAGAGCAACACCGCGCGCCGGTTCCAGGCCCTGGTCAGCACCGGCACGAGAATCGCTGCGAAGGCCCCCACCACGGCCGTTGCGGTGACCGCCTGGCCGGCAGCGCCGAGCGACACCGAAAGATCGTTCGCCATCGGCGTGAGGACGCTTGCCGGGAGAAATTCTGCCATCACCAGGCCGAACACGCTCGAGGCGAGCGCCCCGATGCCGCTCCAGATCGGCTTGCCCTCGTGGCTTGTTTCCGAGGCGATCGCCGCCGCTTCGGACTTGCCGATGAAGCTGTCGGTCATTGTCGAACCCCTTATCGTTGGTTCGAGGACGTGGGGTCGTCCTCGTGGAGCCTCAATGATGGACTCGCCGTAAAACGTGCCCGTTCGTCCTGATCGGCTCGATTCTCAGATGTATCAGCCACTCCGACCGGCTTCCCGCGTGCCGTGGTCCGAGCCGGTCGGCGCCGCCTGCGAGCGTCTGCTTTTCGTCTAATATCTACGAGCAGCTTTCTCAGGTTTCCGACGCGGCGCCATTTGCTATACGCCCCCCATGCTGAGGTCTGTCCGAAGTCGACACGCGTCCATTGTGCCGCACAGCTGAAGTGCGGTCGACGCCATGACGACCCACCCGGAGGCAAACACGATCTCGGCAATCGCGGAGGGCGAACGCGCGGAGACGCGCTCCCTAGAAGTGGCCCTAGCGACCTGGCAGAGCGAGCGCTTTCTTGCGGAGCAGCTCGATTCGCTCTTCGCTCAGACCAAGCAGAATTTCACCGTGCTCGTAGCCGATGACGGATCGAGGGATTCGACGACCACAATCCTGGAGGATTATGCTGCGCGTAATCCGGGCCGGATTCGGATCGTCTCCCGCGAGAAGCAGCCTTCCGGAGCGCTCGGCAATTTCGCGCGGCTGATCGATTATGCTTCGGCCGATTACCTGATGCTCTGCGATCACGACGATATCTGGCTGCCGAACAAGATCGCGCTCACCTTCGAGCATATGGCGGTGCTGGAGCGCATTCACGGCCGGTCTGCGCCGCTCCTCGTCCATAGCGATCTCACCGTCGTCGACGAGCATCTCCAGGTGATCGGGCCATCCTTCTTCCGCTACTCCAGGATCGATCCGTCGCGTAACGATCTTACCAGCTTGCTGACGACGAACGTCGCCACCGGCTGCACGATGATGGTCAACCGCGCTTTGTACGAGAAGGCGCGGCCGATCGCGCCCGAGGCGATGATGCACGATCACTGGCTGGCACTCGTTGCGGCGACATTCGGCGCCATCGCCTGGATCGGTGAACCCACCATCCTTTATCGGCAGCATGGCCACAATGCGATCGGTGCGAAGCGTGGCGGAACCGCATCGCTCGTCTACCGCGTTCGCCAGACGCTTTTCAGCGACGATCGTGAGCGGGTGATGCGGCGTTATTCCCGGCAGGCGGCGGCGCTGCTGAAACGCTATGGCCACGAAATGCGGCCCGAGGTGCGCCGCCCCACCGAGACCCTGGCCAATATCTGGTCAATCGGCCGGTGGCGTCGTTTCTCGCAGCTTCGCAGGAGCGGGCTCGGCCTGTCCGGCTTCGCGCGCAACGCCGCGCTCATGGTCGTCGTCACCCGGCGGGGTCGAGCCGGAGGCGAGGCATAAGACGGGCGCCGGCCGGCTTGGCAAGCCTTCGGGCCGAGTGCACACTCCGAAACGAAGCGCGGCGATTCGTGCTTGGGGGATTGTCGGGGTGATCGTACGCAAGAGCCGCCGGCGGACTGCGATCGTCGCGGGCGGCGCCATGGTCCCGTCGTGGGTGCGGGGCTGCGCCGTATTGAAAGCGCTGTTCTGCCTCGTCGCGGCGGCACTCGCCGCGTCGCCTCTCGCGGCCCAGGTGCGGCCGGTGCCGGGGCCTGGCGACCCGCACATCCAGTTCATCGATTATGCGGCAGAGCAGGTCATCCTTCTCGAAGCGGCACCCGGCTATCAGATGATGATCGAGCTCTCACCGGATGAGCGGGCGGAGAATGTGGCGGTCGGCGACAGCGCCGCCTGGCAGATCAGCACCAATCGCAGCGGCAACGCTTTGTTCGTCAAGGCGCTGACCGGGGGTGTGTCGACGAACATGACCGCGATCACAAACGTTCGCGTCTACAGCTTCGAGTTGTCGCCGGTAACGACATCCGGGAATTTGGCCTATACCATCCGCTTCCGCTATCCGCAGGCGCCTTCGGCTTCGGCTTCGGGGGACGAGGCCCGGAACGCGCCGGGGGAAGGCCGATATCGCCTCGGCGGCGACAAGGCCTTGCGCCCGAGCGAGATGAGCGACGACGGTATCCTGACCTACATACGCTGGCCGCGGGACCGTTCGCTGCCCGCGGTATACGCCGTCAGCGACACCGGCCGCGAGATGCTCGTCAACGGCATGATGCGCGAAGACGACGTGTTCGTCATCGACGGTGTGGCGCGCAAGCTCGTCTTCCGCATCGACAAGCACTCTGCAACCGCCACGCGGCGGCAGACCGGCAAATAACCTGGCCGTTGCCGCTGCGTTGCCTGTTCGCAGCGCGCTGCTTGCTGGCCCATCGCGCGCCATTCCCTGATCATGATCAGGCGAGCTTGTCATCGCTCCCCCCTGCTGTCACGGGCCGGGGATGATTGTCCCAATCTGCATCACCGGCATGCACCGCTCCGGGACATCCCTGGTGGCCGGCCTGCTCAACGCCTGCGGTCTGTCCGTCGGGGATGATTCCCATCTTCTGCCGGCGAGCTCCGACAATCCGCTCGGTTATTGGGAGGATAGCCGGTTCGTGCAGCTCAACGACGATCTGCTGCGCCATGCCGGCGGTACCTGGGACCGGCCTCCGGCAGACCCGATCCGGCCGCGCCGCGACCCTCGCGGGCTGCTGCTGCGGCTGCGGGCCCGGCGTCTGCTACGCCGATCGGCGCAGAAGACGCCGTGGAGCTGGAAGGACCCGCGGACGTCGCTCGCTATGCCATTCTGGTTGTCGCTGGTGCCCTCGCTGAAAGTGATCATCTGTCTGCGCCATCCGGCCAAGGTCGAAGAATCTCTGCGCCGGCGAGACCACACTCCGAGCGAGCATGGCGCCGTTCTTTGGCGTATCTACAACGAGCGGCTGCTTGCAACCGTGCCGCGGGCGCAGCGGCTCATCGTCCTCAATCACCGCATCCTCGCCGATCCCGAACACGCCCTGCGACCGATCCTCGCCTTCGCCGGACTGCCCCCCGAGCGCGCCGAAGATCCAGCGGTTGCGGCGCTGGTCCGTCCCGATTTCCAGCGCACCACCCAAATTCCGGAACGCAGCTGCGGTGCTGCAATCGACGATCTCTACGCGCGCATGGCAGAGGAAGCAGAGAGTGCTCGGCATCTCTGAAGCCTCGTCCTCGTTCTCCGGTGGCGATCGGTAGCGGGAAGCACGTCGTTGCTCGGCGGCAGGACGCCGTGCCGGGGGAACGGGTTCGCAAGAGCATTACCGCTCGTCGCGCTCTCCGCAGCACTGGCGGCTGGATCGGATCCAGTCCGAATGCGGCGTAGCCGAAATCCTGGGCGACGCGCCGGCCAACGCTCCTTTCCAGTGCAGACCGCGCAGCCGCCGATGTTCGAACTCCGTCAGGCGGGGCGCGGCAAAGGCGCCAATCCCCAGAGAACACGGCGTTCGTTGATGACCCGCTCGGCATAGACTGATCCGTATTTCGGATTGAGCTGGGCAGACGTGCCGAGATCCCAACGGGCGGTCGGATAGTAACGATCGAGATAAGGTTGGAAGAGCGGCCGCAGCGTGTCGCAATCCTCCGGCGTGAACCAATTCCGCCAGGCTCCGTAACGCTTGGTGCGGACCACGCGCTGCAGGGCTTCCGGCACCGACGCCGCTCCGTCGAGCGATATGCCGAGTATCTCCTCCAGCGGCCCGAATTCTTCGTCGACCAGCTGTTCGTAGCGGAATACGGGGAGTTGCGGGCGTCGATCGTGGAATTGAAGCGGTAGCGCGATGCCGCGATCCTTGTACTGCTCGATCCAGGAGGACGGGGAGTCGACGCCGCGTTCCAGCCTTTCGAAGGCCGTGAGGAGGTCCAGCACGCTGACGGAGCGCGGATCGGCTTCCTTCTGCCTCAGCAGGTCAAGGAATTCCGCGGCCGACTTCTCGTCACGAATGAAGCTCGCATGATAGTTCCTGTAGAGAAGACCGCTGACCAGCCGATCTCGAGGATCTCGAACGAGTACGATCTGCCGGTCGAAGCGATCGAAATCGTGAATGCGGATCGGCCTCCGGTCCCATGGCAACACCTTCGCGATGACATGAGACGGTGCCCATCGTCCGCTGCGCAGCGCTCTGAGGCGGTCAAGGAAGCGGTCGGAAAGGCCATAGGACCTCGGCTCGAACAGCGCGATCGTGCCAGGCGGAAGCGAATTCCGGATTTTGTAAAACAGCGCCGAGGTGCCGCTCTTGGCAAGGCCGTAAATAACGATCTTCACACGCACTCCCGCCAAAGATTTGCTTGGTCGTCGCGAAGATCGGCGATGCGAGGAGCGACGTCGCCGGCTTCTCCGCTGGATCGCCCGTGATTGCAAGGCAGGGATCGTGCTTCGGATCCGAAGACGAGGAGTTTGAACCGGCTTATCGGCACCATAGAGCCGCACGCGTCCTTGCGGCGGCCGCGCGCGCAGGGCGACAAGGTTGTGCAGTCGGGTTTTCGTCTGTTGCGAGCGGCTCCTTTGCAAGGAAGGCCACACGCCGGAACTCAGTTTGATGGACGATGCAAGACGTTTCCGGCACGAGCCCGCAAAGAAAACGGCGCTCGCTTTCGCGAACGCCGTTTCTGCCCCACGCAGAAGAGGGTGTCGGCCGGAGCTTGTGCGGCCGGCGCACGGCGTTCTGCGAGGCCAAAAGTCTCGTCGCGTGCGAAGCCGCCGGTCGTCGCTGACGCGATGGCCAATGAAGGTCGATTACGCGACCTGGGCCTGTTCGATATCTTCCGGATCGCGCAGCACATAGCCGCGGCCCCATACGGTCTCGATGTAATTTTCGCCGCCGCAGGCGAGGGAGAGCTTCTTGCGGAGCTTGCAGATGAAGACGTCGATGATCTTCAGCTCCGGCTCGTCCATGCCGCCATAGAGGTGGTTGAGGAACATTTCCTTGGTGAGGGTCGTGCCCTTGCGGAGCGAGAGCAGCTCCAGCATCGCATATTCCTTGCCCGTCAGGTGCACGCGGGCGCTGTCGACCTCGACCGTCTTGGCGTCGAGATTGACGGCGAGCTTGCCGGTGCGGATGACCGACTGGCTGTGCCCCTTGGAACGGCGGACGACCGCATGGATGCGGGCGACGAGTTCGTCGCGGTGGAACGGCTTGGTGACGTAATCGTCGGCACCGAAGCCGAGCGCGCGCACCTTGGAATCCATCTCGCTGATGCCGGACAGGATCAGCACGGGCGTGCCGACCTTCGCCATGCGCAACTTCTTCAGCACGTCGTAGCCGTGCATGTCCGGAAGGTTGAGGTCGAGCAGGATGATGTCGTAATCATACAGCTTGCCGAGATCCAAACCCTCTTCGCCAAGATCTGTCGTATAGACGTTGAAGCCCTCGGCCCCGAGCATCAGTTCGATGCTCTTCGCCGTGGTCGGCTCGTCTTCGATCAGCAACACGCGCATTGCTCTGCCCCTCTGGCTCGAAAGGGCCGGCCGCTGACACGCGCCGCTCCTTCGCCCTTAAACATTAACTATGCGAGGTATGAACGCAAAAGGTTAATTCGAGATTAAGCCGGGATTACCGACAACTAACCTATTCGTTGCACGTCTGCCACAGCCGTGGCACGGCGCGCTCATGTGGGAAGAGCGCGTCCTTTTCGTCGATGCCGAGGCGCTGGTGATCGACAAGCCGGCCGGGCTTGCGGTCCATCCGGGCCCGAGAACGCCGGAGAGCCTCGAGCGCTATCTGCGCGATCTGCGCTTCGGGTTCCAGCGTCCGCCTTCACCGGTTCACCGCCTCGATCGCGATACCAGCGGCTGCCTGTTGCTGTCGCGCAATCCCAAGGCGCACAAGCGCTTCGCCTTCGCCTTCGAAGAGAATCGGGTGACCAAGACCTATCTGGCGGTGGTCGGCGGGGTTCCGGATGCGGAGGAGGGTAGGATCGATCTGCCGCTCGCCAAGATCTCGTCGGCCGAAGCCGGCTGGCGCATGGTCCCCGATCCCGCCGGCAAATCGGCGGTGACCGCCTGGCGCCGACTCGCCGTCATCGAAGGCCGCGCCCTGCTGCTCTTTTTGCCCGAGACCGGCCGCACCCATCAGCTGCGCGTGCACGCCGCCGAGGCGCTCGGCATGGCGATTTCCGGCGATCCGGTCTACGGCACCGGCCGCGGGCCGATGCTGCTCCACGCGCTGAGCCTCAAGGTCGATCGCGGAGCGCGCGCCCCGATCGAGGCGACCGCGCCGCTTCCGCCCACGTTCCTGCAGGCGGGATTCACCGCCGATCTTCTCGATGCCGCCGACTGAGCCTTATGTCGTCCCCGAAGAGGCGCTGGAGGAAACCTTCATCGCCTCCAGCGGCCCCGGCGGCCAGAACGTCAACAAGGTCGCGACGGCGGTGCAATTGCGCTGCGACGTATTCAAGCTCGGCCTTGCGCCGCACGCTTATCATCGCCTCAAGGAACTGGCCGGCAGCCGGATGACGAATGACGGCGAGATCGTCATCACCGCCCGCAGCTACCGCACCCAGGACGCCAATCGCGAGGATGCGCGGGCGAGGCTGGCGGATCTGATCGCCAAGGCCCACATCCGCCAGGCCAGGCGGATCAAGACCAAGGTGTCGCGTGCCGCGAAGGCGAGGCGGGTGGACGGGAAGAAGCAGCGGGGAACGGTCAAGCAAGGGCGCGGGAAGGTGTGCCTCGACTGATCAATGGCGCGGGGTTCCCGCCGCGACGAGACGACGTGAGGACATGCATGTACGACTTCAAGATCGAGACCGAGAACAAGGCCGAGCTGTATCGGCAATTGAACCAGGCGGCCGATTCGCTGACTGACGGCGAGCCCGACGCGATCGCCAACATGGCCAATATCGCCGCCTTGTTGTGGGAATCGCTGCCGGATCTCAATTGGGCCGGTTTCTATCGAAACGTTGGTGGCGAGCTGGTGCTGGGGCCCTTCCAGGGGCGTGCTGCCTGCATCCGCATTCCGTTCGGCAAGGGTGTCTGCGGCACCGCCGCGTCGACGCTCGAAGCGCAATGTGTCGAGGACGTGCACGCTTTCCCAGGCCACATCGCCTGCGATGCGGCGTCGGCGTCGGAGCTGGTGGTGCCGGTGGTTCATGAGGGCGAACTGATCGGAGTCATCGATCTCGACAGTCCCCGCACGGCACGGTTCGATTCGGAGGACGTTGCCGGATGTCTCGCATTGGCACGCATCCTCGCACCCCGCCTTGCCTCTGTAGAAAAGCAGGATCCGAAGCGTTAACGAAGTCCTAATGTCGGAAGCCGTCTGCCGCGCTTTCGACTCGGCTCTTACGCACAGGGGATACGCAGATGAACAGGCTGAGGCTGGTTGTTGCGTTGGCGGCGTCCGCCGCACTGGCTCCGATGGCGGCTGCCCAGACGGTCACGGATCCGGATCCCTTGTCGGCACCGCAGATCGGCATCGCCGGTGCGCGGCAGCCCGCGCCTATGCAGGCTCCGCCGGCCGCCGCCGCGCCCGTCGCTCGGCCCGTCGCACCGCCGCCGGCGCCCCGAGCCAGCCACTGGAATGCGCCTTCCGCGGCGCCGCGCCCAGCCGCCCCCGTTTATTCCGCGCGTCCGGGGGTGCCCGGCCCGGCTCCAGCGGCAAGAGAGGTCCGGCGCGAAGTTCGTCAGCCCGGGCCGCCAATGGGCACGGCTCAGGCGCAGGGTCGCTATCGGCAGGACGGCCAGGTCCGAACCGGCCAGGTCCGAACCGGCCAGGTCCGAACCGGGGAGGTCCAGACCAGCCGGATGTACGGGGGCCGAATGCACGGCGGGGCCAGTCGGGGCGGCTCCACGCACCATGGCGGTTACCGCCAATACCATCGCGTCCAGCGCGGCGGCTATGTGCCGCGCTATTGGTGGGGGCCGCAATTCGTGGTCCGCAACTGGGGTGCCTATGGCTTCCCCCAGCCTTATGCGGGCAGCCGATGGGTTCGTTACTATGACGATGCCCTGCTGATCGATCGCTACGGCCGCGTGCACGACGTGCGCGGAGATTGGGACTGGAACCGGTCCGGGGAGCGCTGGAGCGAAGACGATGACGGCGTTCCCGTCTATGTCGGCAACGGCGAGTTCGAGCCCGAGGACTGGGATTATGAGTGGGCGGAAGGCTGGGACCGCGGCGAACACCGCGGCCAGGCCTATGCCGAAGATTGCGGTCCGACGCCGGGCGGCGTTTGCGGCGCCGGGTACGGGCAAGCCTATCCCGGTTACGGCTATGCTCCCTGCGCCTGTGGTCCGGTGGTCGTCACCGAAACCACCGTCACGACCCCGGCCGTGGTCGAGCAAGTCACTTATTACGATTATGTCGAGGAGCGTGTCGCCCGCCCCGCGGCGAAGGTGCGCAGCAGGCGGGTGAAGGTGCAGCGGATTCCGGTCGAACCCTATCGCGGCGAGAAGGGCTGAGGACGAGGCGCAGGCGCCGGCGCGACTCGGCTGCTCCGGATCAGCCCGAGCGGTCGAGCGCCTCGTCGGCGAGCCGTTCCGGTACGATGACCAGCGGGCAGGGCAGGGTTCCCGCCACGGCGCCGGAGAAATGTTCGACCAGGGGACCCGGCCCGCCGTCCGCGGCGGCCCCGAGGATCAGGGCGGAGATGTCGGTGCGTTCCTTGAGGAGGTCGGCGATCGCCTTCACCGGCTCGCCCTGGCGGACGAGGATCGACGGCTCGATGCCCGCTTCCTCGACGATAGCGCCTGCGGCTTCGAGCAGCATCGCCTCGGCACGTAGCTTGGCTTCTTCCTCCATCGCCGCCTGTACGCCGCCCCATTGCACGAACTCGGCGGGCGGAACGATCGCCAGTACCTCGACGCTGGCGCCGGTGCGTGCGGCCCTGCGGGCGGCATAACGCAGGGCGACCTTGCCCTCGTTGGTCTCGTCGATCACCACCAGATATGAGCGCATCGTCCATGTCTCCCGCGGGCCGGTAGATGATGCGCCCACGCATCCTCCGCCCTGTTCTTTGCGCGGCATCGTGCGACGGAATGGCCCGCCGTTCAAGCGCGGCACCTACGGCCCCGCCGAGCCCGCGCTAAGGACAGGCCTTGACCGGACGCCTTCCGATGCTGTTTGGGCATCCCGAGCCAAGTCGATGCCCAGGAGTTCGGCGCACATGCCCATCGAACTGAAGATGCCTGCCCTCTCTCCTACCATGGAGGAAGGGACCCTCGCCAAGTGGCTGGTCAAGGAGGGTGACACCGTCGCCGCCGGCGACCTGCTCGCCGAAATCGAAACCGACAAGGCGACGATGGAATTCGAAGCCGTGGACGAAGGAACGATCGCCAGGATTCTGGTCGCCGAAGGCACCGACGAGGTGAAGGTCGGCACCGTCATCGCGCTGATCGCGGCCGAAGGCGAGGACGTCAGCGCGGCGTCCGCGCCCTCTGCGGCGAAGGAGCCGGTGGCCAAGGACGCCGGCGAAACCGGCGCCGGGCAGCCGGCCACGCCGACCCCCGCGCCCGACGTCAAGGGCTATGGCGCCAATCCCGCCGAGGACCAGAAGATCGCGGCGGCCACGCCTGCTGCTCCGGCACCTGCCGCACCCGCGGCGTCTGCCTCCGCCGGAGACCGGGTCAAGGCAAGCCCGCTCGCCCGTCGCCTCGCCGAGCAGAAGGGCATCGATCTCGCCGCGCTGAAGGGTTCCGGTCCCGGCGGCCGCATCGTCAAGGCCGATCTCGAAGGCGCCCGCCCGGGCCAGGCCACGCCCGCAGCGGCTGCCGCGCCGGCCGCGGCACCGGCCGCGCCGGCCGCGGCACCGGCCGCGCCGCAAGCGGCCCAC
>NZ_PXYI01000012.1 GCF_003012735.1 Allosphingosinicella deserti
GCTCGCGAAGATCATTTGAATAAGGCCGCGTCATCCATGCTGGCCTCCTTCCAGCCAGCACCTTGAATCACGATCCAGGCCCTTTGGGAATCCCCTGCCAGATTCACAGAAAAATGATCATGCTCTAAAGGCGCTCGGATCGGGCTCGCGCCCGATCCGGGTGGGGCGTACGGCCTGGTCGGGCGCACCGGTAAGCTCTGTCCCAATCGGATGGCCGGAGCCGAATTGCGACATCCAGCTTCCGGCGAGCTGCTCCAGCATCTCGAGTGCGTCCTCCTCGTCGGCGCGATCGGGCGCAAGCGTCTCCGGCGGGCGGCCCCGCTCGGCCGCAACGGGCGCACGGCGCGAAGATACAGGCTTTTTACAGGCGGCGCTCTGCGGATACGGCGCGTCGTGGCGTGCGGGTCCCTCTGCGATGCGCCGTTCAAGATCCGCGCCCTCTGCGTCGCCGCGCCTCGGGCGTGCCGGCGCCGGATCGGAAGACGTGGCGCGGTTCAGATCGGCGGGCTGGGTCAGCGGCATCCGGTGGGCCGGGTCTGCCGCAACAACAGGCGATTTACAGGGCGCGCGGTCGTCCATGGCGGCCACCGATGCCGGGCTCGCGAGAAACGGCAAGGTCTCGGGCTCGCGGGCGGCGGCTGGTGCCGGCAGCGCCTCGTCGTCGGCGTCGGCGGCGGCGTTGCGGCTTTGCTCCCGCTCCAGGGCGTCGATCATCTTCATGTGGGTGGTGAGCAAAGGCAGCAGTTTGCGTGCTTCGCCGGGGGTGATCTCGCCGGAGGCGGTGGCGGCGATCAGCGCGGCGCTGGCGGCGACGGCGTCGGCACGGGTGGTCACTTCCGGCAGATCGAACTCGATCGCCGCCTCCCGTGCCGGTGGGAACAGCCGCGTGAACAGGATCCGCATCGCCGCCCACTCGCCGTCGATCGCGCGCTCCACCACCATCCGCGCGATCGAGGCCGCCTCGCCGCCGTCGACGAGATCGCGAAGCACCGACGCCCGGTTGCGCGACCCGCGCGGGCGGCCGGCCGGGTTGCCGCTGGTGCCGGGGAGGAACTGGCCGCTTTCGGCGCGGGCGATGGTGGTGGGATCGGGCATGCTGGTCTCCGTTCCTGTGCATTGCGTCCAGGTGTTCTGGCTTTGTTCTGTAGCAGCTCCTTGGGGAAAGTTCAACGAGAAGTTGCGATTTGAGCAACAATGCCGCTGCGACGGCACCGAGGTCTGCGGCGTGACCGCACGGGGAGACCTGGGCGAAAGGACGACTGGACGCGTGCGCCGGGATCGCCTCTGACCGGAGCGAAGCGGCCTTCGGGCGATCGGCACGCGCGGGTCTGCCGCAGAGATGAGGAGAAAATTCATGTCCGTGACTCACGAGACGGCGGCGCCGACGAGGATCGCGCTTGCCGGAGGCACGGGCGACCTCGGCCTGAGGATCGCGCATGCGCTCGCGGCGCGGGGCGCGGAGGTGGTGGCGCTGGCGAGGGCCGGCACCGACACGGCGGCGCTGGCGGCGACCGGCGCGACCGTCGAAGTGGTCGACTTCGGCGATTCCGGTGCGCTGCAGGGGGCGCTCGGCGGGGCGGCGTGCCTGGTGTCGGCGCTGAATGGGTTGGAGGGGACGATCCTCGACCTGCAGGGCCGGCTGCTCGACGCCGCTGTCGCGGCCGGTGTGCCGCGCTTCATCCCGTCCGACTATTCGCTCGACTTCACGCGGACCAAGCCGGGGCGGAACCGCAATCTCGACGTGCGGCGCCGCTTCATGGCGCGGGTAGATGCGGCACCGATCCGCGCGACATCGATCCTGAACGGCGCCTTTGCCGACCTGCTCGCCGGCCAGGCACCGATCGTATTGCGCGGCCCGCGCATGGTGCTTCACTGGGGCAGCCCCGACCAGGCGCTCGACTTCACCACCAAGGACGATGTCGCCGCCTTCACCGCCGCGACGGCGATGGACGATTCGGCGCCGCGGATCCTGCGCATCGCCGGCGACGAGGTGACCCCGCGCGACCTCGCTGCGACCATGGAACGCCTGACCGGTCGTCGCTTTCGCCTGGTTCGCCCTGGCGGCGCCGTCGTGCTCGGCGCGATGATCGGGATCGCCCGGCGGATCGCGCCGCAACCGGGAGCCGTCTTCCCCGCCTGGCAGGGCATGCAATATCTGCGCGACATGATGGACGGGAGCGGCAAACTCGGGCCGCTGGACAATGATCGTTATCCGGGCATCCGCTGGACCAAGGCGGAGCAGGTGTTGAGGGAGGCTATCGGGCCGTCAGGGGCGTAGGATCGGGAGCGCGGCTCGCCCCGCCTCCGCGTTTCGCGAAATACCTCGGTGACCTCAGGACATCGTTGCATTGCCCAACTAATCGACGCCCAGTCGCTCGCCCGGAGCCGTCGTTTCACGCGAGGGCCGCCCTTCGGGAGCCTCAGGACAGGCGGTGACGCGAAGCAGCCAGGGCGGAAGCCCGCCCCCGCCGGGAAATCGTGCTCTGACGAGGAGAGTTAGACACCCTTCGCGCCCTTCGCGATCTTCGCGCTGGAAATCGGGCGTGTGACCCATGCACCGCGGTCGGCGAGCGCTTCAGCGTTCAGTGAGGCACGACCGCAGACGGTATTCTGTTAGTGTCCCCAAAGGTAAGCTTCTATGTGTCCGGGCGTGTGATCCGAGTGCAACATGATGCTCTAGAAGGGCGCCGGTATCGAGCGCCTGATTGCGACCCGTTCCCGCTCGGCATCGGAATAGCGGACAGTGATGCCGATCTGGCCGGGTTTGCCGAGCCACACGTCCGTCTGGCCGCCGGCTTTGGTGACTACCGATGCGGGGAGACGGGCGAGCTCTCGCCGCATGTGTCTATCCGAGCGGCACAGGTTGGAGCGGGTCTCGTCCAAGCAGGAGAAGTGAACCGCGGACCTGCGGGCTCGCAGGTCCTCCAAAAAGGCGAGCGCATCCAGCGCTTCCTGCGCGCCCATTCCAGGATTGACGTGGACGAAGGAGGCGTTCGAACAGCCCGACGCATGGGGCAACGCCACTTCCGTCACCGCCCTGGCATTGGACAGTATCGCTTCGCTCTCCGGGGAGCCCCGGGCGTGACGAAACGTCGCGGTCCAGCGCTGACGCGTGCAACCGCCGGACACCTCGACGGGCTGCTCGAAGAGATCGAGCCGCACCAGGCCGGGTAGATCCATCGACTGGGGCGGGACCCGCTCGACTGTCTCGATCCGCTTATGCTCGCGGTCTCCAAGCAGCGCTTCGCCTGCCGCTTCGGGAGGCAAAGCGCTGATCGCGCCCAATGTCGGCGGTGGGGGCGTGGTCGCCTGGGAGAGGAACGTCAGCAGGGCGAGCAGCATCGCGGCCTTTCAGAGATGCGGCCGGAGCCAAGGCGAGGCCGCTGTTCTACATCAATCCGGCGCTGGATGCAGGCCGCGGGGATGGGGACGACCTCGATGAGCCTCAACAGGTCGGCTGACTGCCCGAGGGATCGATCCGCCGGGCTTCCGCCTGCCGCGCGCGGATCCGCGCGTCGCGCACTCACCTAATGCCGGCAAAGGTCCCGAAACAATCGTAACGATTTCGCCGGGCGCGCGACACGGCACTGACACCCGGCCGCTCCAGAAAATCAGCGCGAAGATGCGGCGTCGACGGCCGGTATTAACCATGCTTTATTTCAGCCCGCGCTGCGCTGCAGCTGGGGCAAATGAGGGGATTGAAGATGCGCGTTGCGTTCACGGCCTTGATGTTGCTTTGCGGCACGTCCGCACTCGCCCAGACGGCGGCCGCTCCGGCCCCGGCCGCGCCCGAGGCGCCCGCAAAACTCGTTTCAATTTCCGAAGATCTGCCGAGCAAGACGGCCTCCGGCCTGACCTTCACCGCGCCCAAGGGCTGGTCGATGCGGACGGCGCCCGGAATCGTCGAGCTGATCGCGCCGGAGGGCGATTTCCGGATGGCGATCGTCGAGGTCGGCGCCGCCGCCGATGCCAAGGCGGCGGCGGCCGCGGCCTGGGCGCGGTTCGCGCCGGCGGAGGCGCGGCCGGCCAAGCTCGTCACCATGCGCGCGGCGCGCAACGGCTGGGACGAGCGGCAGGCGGTGGATTACGAAGTCTCGCCCAACGAGAAACGCGCGATGCAGGCGATCGCGTTCCGCAAGGGCACGGCATGGACGGTCGGGATCATCGCCGGATCGGAAGCGACCGCCGAGAAGCGCGGCGCCGCGCTCAACCTCGTCGCCTCGAGCCTGCGCCCGGCAGGCTATACGCGGGAAAGCTTCGCCGGCCACGCCGCCAGGCCGATGGACGCGGCGCGGATCGCGGAGCTTCGCACCTTCCTGGAGCAATCGATGCAGGCGCTCGGCATTCCCGGCGCCGCCTTCGCGCTCACCGACCGTAGCCGCACCTTCCATGCGGAGGGGCTCGGAGTCCGCGAGCTCGGCAAGCCGACCAAGGTCGATCCCGACAGCACATTCATGATCGCGTCCAACACCAAGGGCATGGCGACCCTGCTGCTCGCCAAGCTGGTCGACGAGGGCAAGCTTCGCTGGGACCAGCCGGTGACCGACGTCTATCCCGCGTTCAAGCTCGGCAGCTCCGAGACCACGTCGAAAGTGCTGATCCGGCACCTGGTCTGTGCCTGCACCGGCCTGCCGCGCAAGGATTTCGAGTGGATCTTCAACACCAGTGCCAAGACCCCCGCCTCCGACACCTTCGTCCAGCTCGCGGCGACCCAGCCGACCAGCGGCTTCGGCGAGGTCTTCCAGTACAACAATCTGATGGCTTCGGCAGCGGGCTATGTCGGCGGCCACATCGTCCATCCGGAGCTGGAGCTCGGCGCGGCGTTCGACCGGGCGATGGAGGAGAAGGTGTTCGGGCCGATCGGCATGCGCAACACCACCTTCGATTTCGACCGGGCCACCGCCGGCAACTGGGCGCGGCCGCATAGCGACGACATGAACAGCAAGCCGACGCCGATCGTCGAGGCGGGCATGGCCTTCAACCGCGCGATCGCGCCGTTCCGGCCGGCGGGCGGCGCCTGGTCGACCGCCAACGACCTGATCAAATATGTCCGCTTCGAGCTCAACGAGGGCAAGACCGACGACGGGCGGCAATGGGTATCCCCTAAGAACCTGCTCGAGCGGCGGGTGGCGAACGTGCCGGTCGGAGAGGACATCGTCTACGGCATGGGCCTGCAGACCAACAGTTACTGGGGCGTGCCGGTCGTCCATCACGGCGGCAGCATGGGCGGCTACAAGAGCGACATCGTGATCGTGCCCGGCGCCAATCTCGGCGCCGTCATCCTCACCAATTCTGACAACGGCCAGGCGCTGCTGCGCCCGTTCATGCGCCGGCTGCTCGAGCTCGTCTATGACGGCAAGCCGGAAGCGGTCGGCGACGTCGCCGCCGCCGCGGCGCGGATCAAGGCCGAGGTCGCCAAGGAGCGCGAGCGGCTGACCGTGCCGCCCGATCCCAAGGTGATCGCCGCGCTTGCGCCGGCCTATGTCAGCCCCGAACTCGGCCGCCTCGCCCTCACCCGCACCGCCGACGGCGCGACGCTGACCCTCGCCGGATCGCCGATGGCGATCGGCACCCGCGCCAATGACGACGGCACGACATCGCTGGTCGTCATCGATCCGACCTTCCTCGGCTTCCCGCTGGTGGTGGCGAACGAGGGCGGCAAGCGCCGGCTGATCGCGCGCGATGGGCAGCATGAATATGTGTTTGAGGGGGAGTGATGGGGCGGGGAAGGCGTTGCATCGTCCATCACCCGGTAAAGCTACGGCGCGGATAATCCTGTTGTACGAGGCCTGCGCGACTTCCCTTCAGTGCAGCACCGAAGATCGGCGGCTTCCGACCAAAGGCGGTCATACCGCGCGAGCCGCCGAACGGCAGCTTCCGGCCATAGCTGCCGTTCTAGCCTCCCAAATTCGACGGGTCGCTTGGCGCCTCAATGCCAGTCATTCTCCGAGCCACAATTTAGCCCGATAGCTGCCAACGGCTCAGGTGGCACCAATGGCTTATACCAGATCTCATGAGCACTGACTCACGAGGGATTCCCAATCGCGCTGATGTCTGATTCAATGGTCGCGGACCGAGGGAGGTTTGCGATGGCTGCGGCAATAGGGCTTCGGGGAGATTATCAGGTATCAGACGTTCGGGATTTGGCGCGAGCGAGCCGGGATGCGAACCAGGTTCGGCGGCTGCTGACTCTGGCGGTCATTTACGAAGGTGGCACGCGGAGCGATGCGGCGCGGGTTGGCGGTGTCGGGCTGCAGACCGTCCGCGACTGGGTTTTGCGGTTCAATGCTGCCGGTCCCGATGGGCTGATCGACGGCGTTCCACCTGGTGGTGTGCCGCTGCTCGACAATGCGCAGCGCCGAGCCTTGGCGGACGTCGTCGAGAGCGGCCCGATCCCGGCATCGCACGGTGTTGTGCGCTGGCGGCTGATCGATCTTGCGCAATGGGTCTGGGACGAGTTCGCGATCTCGATCAGCAAGCAGACGCTGAGCCGGGAGCTGCGCGCGATGGGCTACCGCAAGCTTTCGGCGCGGCCGCGCCACCACGCGCAGGGCGTCGACGCTATCGCGACATTTAAAAAAACTTCCCCGCCCAGCTGGCGGCGATCAGCAAGACGCTCCCGCGCGGCACACGCATAGAGCTGTGGTGGCAGGACGAGGCGCGGGTCGGCCAAAAGAACGGGATCACCCGGCGCTGGGCGAGACGCGGGACGCGGCCATCAGCCCCCAAGGATCAGCGCACAACGTCGGCCTACATCTACGGCGCGATCTGTCCGGCCCAGGGCAAGGGTGCCGCGCTCGTGCTGCCCGCTGCAACACCGAGGGCATGGCGCTTCACCTCGTGGAAATCTCCGCCGCCGTGGCACCGGGCGCGCACGCCGTGCTGCTGCTCGATCAGGCTGGATGGCACGGCTCCGGCGCGCTCGTCATTCCCCCCAACATTACGCTGTTGCCGCTGCCGTCAAAATGCCCCGAGCTCAATCCGGTCGAGAATGTCTGGCAGTTCATGCGCGACAACTGGCTCTCAAACCGCATCTTCGAATCCTACGACGATATCCTCGACCATTGCTGCTTTGCCTGGAATCGCCTCGTCGACCAGCCATGGCGAATCATGTCCATCGGAATACGCCAATGGGCTCATGGGTGAGGATCAACGAGACTTGGTATTTGTTGGGGGGCTGCCCGTCCGCTTTTGGGTGAGGAGACCTCGTAAAAGGACGTTCGTTCATCAAGTAGGGCAGCGGCTTCGGCGCCTGCCGGGGCGGGCAATCGGAACGCTTCTTTCGAGCAACCGGCTCAAGCCTCCTGCTGTTCGTTCAGGTGACGGAGCAGACGCTGAGCTCCTGTAAAAGGCGGAGAATGTTCGATCGTCTTCCGAGCGTCAGGTGGCACACCGGACCTCGTTGATACGCCGACCACTTGGGTCTAAGTGCCTAAGATGACCTTAGGTGGGTGGTTCATCAGGATGCCATTAGGGATGACTGGGGGCAGTGCGACAGTGCCGACCAGGTAAGCGAGGGTACGTTCAGCTGAGCGGCGACGGGGGCGCACACCGGCGCGGCAAAGGCGATTAGAAAGCTATTGGGCAAACGGGGCTCGAATGACTCTCATCACACTCTTCGGCCGGCCCGGCGCTGGCAAGTCGACTGTCGGCGACCTCCTCGCCGAGCGGCACGGCTTCGTCCATCTCGCCTTGGGCAAGATGCTGAAGGACCCCGCTGTCCTGGGGGAGATCGGTATCGATCCAGACGAGATGAGGGCGGCGATCGCCAGCGGGCGAACGGTAACGAGCGAGCGGCTCTACCCGTGGCTCAACGAGCGGCTTCGCGCGATGCCCGACATCGTGGTTGACGGCTATCCGCGCGGGTCAAACTCCGCCGGGCCGTTCGCCGCGCTTGTGGACTCGCTGCCGGGACGGCGCGCTGTGGTCGCGCTGCACCTCGACAGCCCGACGGACGTCACGCACCCGCGTCTCGCCAAGCGCGGAAGGGCCGACGATGACGAGCGTATCGCCAGCCGTGACGACGAGTTCGAGCGAGTACAGCTCCCGCTGCTCCAATCGCTGCCACTCCGCACCCAGCTGATCACCGTCGATGCGTCCGACATCACCGACACTGTGATCGCCGACGTTGAGCGCGCCCTCAACTCGGTCGGGGCGATGCCGAGGCGCTGAGTGGCTGTAAGGCAACCCCGCAGGAGACCCGCTTCACGGGAGACGGCGCACGTCATCCAGCTCATGCTCGAGTCGCACGACGCCGAGCAGGTGAAGTCGGGGCTGCAGCGCGCGTGCGAGATCTTCGAAAGTGGACAGGCGTTCACTGACCCCGCGTTTCTAAAGGTCGGGCTTGCCGCGCATCTCTCGTCGCCCGAGCTCAAGGTGCGGCGATGGGCCTACAAGCTCGTCGCGCTCTTGAAGGACGCCGACCAGCTCGGCCTGTTGGAGGACGCGCTGCTTCGCACCGAGAAGGATCCGGAGAACCGCGGCTGGGCCTCCGCAGCGTTCTCCGGCCTCGCGGACGACGGCCGCATAGCCCGCCTGACCAGCCGGCTGCCTGACTATCGGGGAACGTCACTCGAGCTCGCAGCCAAACTTTACGCTCGTGGCGAGCCCTCGCGCGACGACCTCAATCTGCAGGTCTGGCAGAATGAGGCGCTCGCGCGTAAGTGGCTGTGCCTCCTCTGCGGTTATGCAAGGGATAACCCTAGGACCATCGACCAGCGCTTCGGCGACCTAGACCTCGTGCGGAACTCCGTCGGCGATCACGACCCGGAGAACGTGGAATACAGCATCTGGGCTGAATACCGCAATCCAAACGGCTCCTATCGCTCTATCCTGCGCAAGCCGGACGAATTGCTGGCCCACGCAAATGTCCGCCGGTGGCTCTATAGGCTGCTTACCAAGGACGGGGACGCCGCCACGGCGTATCTCGACTTGCTGACTGAGCGCATGAACCCGGCGCACGAGCCTTCGGAATTCGCAAGGGAGGGACTCGCCCTTGGGCTGGCGACGCTGCCGTTCGAAGACCGGCGCATCGAGGCTATCGAATGGTTCATCGACGAGCCGAGTCCGCGGGTGAAGCTCGCGCTAGTAGATCACCTTGCCTTCATGGCGAACAAACTGGACGACGTCATCGCGCGAGACGCCCTCGTCGCCGACTACAGCCGCCATCCGGGCGAGCTAATCGGGGTGAAGATCCGATCCGTCGCGCGACCGGAATGGGGCCTGCCCGCGTTTCAGCTCCCGGTGCCCCCGAACTCGAAATTTATTCCGCCGCGGGACCTTTTCGCCTTAGAGCTCGCGGCGAACCACGGCCCAGTTACCCAGATCTACGTTGCGAAACAGGAGGTCCACGTCGTGAACAACAAGGTCGAGCAGTCCGGCAGCAACAATTCCATGACCGGCGTGGTCGCCGGCGACATGATCCAGTCAACGATCAACGCGCTGAGCAGGCAGGAGGACACCAGCCTTCGGGAGCTCACCCCCATCATCGAGAGGTTCCTGACCGCCCTTGCGGCGAGCGGCATCGACGAAAGCGAGAAGAGGCCAGTGATTGAGGCGGCCGCCGAGGTCGCCAAAGCGACGGGCGAGGAGAAGAAGAGCAAACTCGCGACGCTGAAGGGTCTCGCCCGCGGCGTCCTCCGGCTGCCGGGGATGGCGGCCGAGGCGGTGAAGGGCGGCGAGGAGCTGGTTGAGGCTATCCAGCACGTCATCAGCTGATGACGCCTCTGCGCATCTACCTGTCGGGCAGCATTCGGAAGGGAGCTGGCGACCCGCGCTCGCCCGACCATTTTTGGACGCCCGACGACGAGGAATTCATCCGCGCCGATGTCGGGGTTCCCGTCGAGCTTCTCAACCCGGCGAAGACTGACATCAGGCGTCAGGACTTCGCACTTAATTTCGGCTGCGACCTGCATCTCGTGTCAATCAGCGACGTCGTGCTGGTGGACGCGAGGAAAGAGAAAGGCATTGGGGTTGGTGCGGAGATGATGTTCGCGGCGCAGCGCGGCATTCCAATTATCACTTGGGCGCCGGAGGACACCCACTACCGACGCCGGAAGGTCGCCGACGTCTTCGGGGAGGATCTGACCGACTGGACGCACCCCTTCGTCTTCGGGCTCTCGGACCATGTAGTAGACGAGCTCGCCCAGGCCACGGCGCTCATCCGGGCGCTCGCCCGGGGAACGCCGATCCCGCGCACCGTCGCAGTGGAGCGTCATATGGAACGGTACCGGCTGAGCGCCGCACGAGAAAGGGCCGGCGAGCGGTTCGTGAACATTGGCGGCGGAGTATACCAGGATCTGGTCGGCGGCGGCGCGCCGATCGAGATGATCGGCGGCGCGCCACGCCACCGTTTTATGGACTTTCTCTACCTCCCGACCCCCACGGCCCTGCTGCCGCCGGAGGCTATGCTCTGCGTGAATCGCTGGCGCGAACGACGCCTCGCCGAACGCCCGCTGCTGCACAGCTCGCGCGTGCGGCGGATTGCTGCCGCCGTGGCTCGAACTCTGTCAGACCTCCCACGCATCTTCGAGATCGGCTGCGGCAAGTTCCCACTGGCCGATGACATCCACTGTGCTAGTTGGACCGGGCTAGAAATCGACCCCGAGGCGGTGGCGCACCTCGCGTCGCGCGGGCTCAGGTGCATCGCCTCGCCCTTAGAGGTGAAATCCGAGGACCTTCGCGTAGACTTGGTGGCGGCACTCTTTTGCATGCAATTCAGCATCGACGACGCCGAGCTTGCGCTGCTCGCCAGACTTGCGGACGAGGCCGTGGTCCTGTTCAACATACCCACCCGCGACGAGGCGCTCGCGCGGCGCAGATTGCAGCAGGCGCGCGTGCTTGGGCTCAGCGCGTCCGTGCTTGACCTTCATCCGCTCGGAGTGAACGACGCTCTCGTGCTGGCAGGATGTCCTCGAGCGAGCGGCAGAGTCGAGGCTGCGAAGGCGGCCATCCTCGCACAGGCGGCGCTGGAATGGCAATCGGCCGGGGCAACCCTCCGGTGGACAGAATCCGAAAAGGACTAACGCGCAACGCTGTAAGATGCGATAGGGTCGCGGTGGGATACGTTGGCGGCAAGGGAAACTGTTTATCGCGCGTGATTGGCGCGATGCCGGTACGCCGCGTCTATATTGAGACTCATTCGAGCGAGGGGGCCGTAATGCGGGCCAAGCGGTCGATCGACCGGCAGATTGGCATAGACGCAGACGAGCGTGTGATCTCCGCCTGGCGTGGATGCAAGCGCAGGTGCGAGTTCGTACCTGGGGATGCAGTTACCTTCCTCGCCTTCCCATTACGCGCAGGGCGCGAGGGCCCCTCCGAGGTGCCTTGGACGAACTTTTCCGCCGACATTCCGCTGCACAAGTCCGCCCGGGCGGGCGCCGATTTCCGTGAGCGCGGACGCTCCAAGCGCCAGGTCGCGACCATGCGGCGCAAAGTTGAGCGAATGATCGCGCCGGAGGGCAGCAAGTTCGTCGACTGGTTGGCGCGGCAATACCCCGAACAGGTCCGGCGATATGCGGAGGAGGTCGCTTGAGCGCGTCCCGGTCCTTCTGGAACACGCTCCGCCGGGCCGGCTTCGTGCGCGACGGCGGACCGGCGGACGGCATGATCACCGTGGCACCAGAGCAGGCGCACGATCCGGCGCTTGGGCGATATGCCTTCCTGTTCGACCGCAACCGCTTCCCGGTCGCTATCGAAGGCATTTTCCGCAGCGGTTCGACCCCGGTCTTGATGTTCGTGGACGCGACGAGTGCGCCCTTCTTCGAGGCCTCAGCCGTCGACTGCCACCGGATGGCCTGGAACGTCGGGCTTGCGCCCCTTCTCTGGATCAACCTCGACGATCGCGTGCTCATTCTCGACAGCTACCGCCGTCCATCGGGCCGGCTCGCCGATGTGACATTGGCTGAGTTCCCTACGACGACGCGGGCCGGGATGGAGAACTTGGTGACCGTATGCGGGCGTCTCGCGTTCGACACCGGCGCGTTCTGGTCCTCCGAGTTCGCCCGGCGCATCGACCGCCAGCATAGAGTTGACGCTGTCCTCCTTCGTGAGCTCACCGCTGTCGAACGCAAGCTTACGCGCTCCGGCCTTCCACCGCTCCTAGCGCAGAAGCTAATCGGCCGCACGATCTTCTCCCAATATCTGGTTGACCGGAACGTGCTCAAGGCGTCGGCGATTGAGGAGATGTTCGGCCATACGAGGCTGAGCGACACGCTCCGATCGATGGAGGCGGCCCCAAGGCTCTTCGACTGGTTACGTGTCACCTTCAACGGCGATCTGTTCCCACCGGACGTGGACGACGAGCGTTCGCTCGTCTGCGAGGAGCACTTGGCGACTCTTGCCGATTTTCTCGACGGCCACGCCGCGGAGACCGGCCAGTTGAGCGCGTTCCCGTTCCGCTTCGACTTCATTCCCGTGGAGTTGGTCTCATCCATCTACGAGCAGTTCGCCCACTCAATCGCCGGCGACGCCGCCACCGCGCAGGGGCTTCACTATACCCCAGTTAATCTGGTCGATCTGGCGCTAGATCAGGTCATGGACGGAGTATCTGGAAGGGCAAAAGTGCTCGATCCTGCCTGCGGATCCGGCGTATTCCTAGTCGAAGCCATGCGACGCCTGGTTTGGCTGCGCTCTCGCGTGGAGCCGAACTCGCGCGAACTCGTCCGCGCCGTGCTTCGCGACCAGATCTTCGGGGTCGACATCAATGCGGGCGCCCTCCAGGTGGCCGCGTTCAGCCTATACCTGGCCGCGCTGGAGCTCGATCCAGACGTGCACGCGGACGACCTGACCTGGCTCAGATTCGACCACCTGATTGGGCGCAACCTGCTCCACGCGAGCTTCTTCGACGCGCCGCTCGGCGACCAGCAGTTCGACGTCGTGGTCGGCAATCCTCCTTGGACCTACGCAGGCGCCGCCGGGATTGACGACAGACGCCCGACTCAGGACAAGGTGGTCCAGCCACGCCGCTCACCGGACTGGGCGTTCTTGTGGCAGGCGCGCCGGCACGCTTCGATTGGTAGCCGAATGGCGCTCCTGATGAAGGCGACCCCCTTCTTCAGCAAGGACCGGGTCGCGACGGAGGCCCGGCGGTTGCTCCTCCACAGCTTCACTGACGTGAAGCTCGTGAATTTCTCGCAGTTACGGAACGAGGGGCTGTTCCCATCGCTTGTCGCCCGCGTGAATGGCGGCAAGGTAAACGCCGGGCCCGCGCTGATGTTCTGCGGAACGGTGGGCGAGCCCGCAGATGACGCGGTCGTCGAGGTCGCGAACGTGCCCTGGAGCCGCCACTTCCGCCGGAACGGCGTGCTAGAGCTTTCGAGCGACGACTACCAGCAGCCGAGAGTGGCAAGCGTCGCCGGCGATCCGGTCCTCCTCAAGGCTGCGGTCTTCGGCAACGCGCGAGAGTTCGAGGTCGTCCAGTCGATCCAGCACTCCGCGACGCTAACTCGCCTCGGCGAATGGTGCAGGGCGGCTGGCGTCCGGATCCAGGAGGGACTGCAGGTTGGGGGCGGCGGCAAGGGCGACGCTAGTGCGCTCGCGGGCCTCCCGTTCATCGACATGGAGGCCTATCGCCCCGTTTATGGCCACACCCGCCGCATCCGCCGCTTCGACCTGCAGCACGTCCACCGCGCGCGCGATCGCGACACCTACCGGGCGCCGCTCGTGCTGTGCCCTGAAGCTGGCTTTGCCCGCGCTCTCCAGCGCGGCCGCTACTCCGCCGCCGTGCTTCACGAAGACGCGGTGTTCACCCACTCGTTCACCGGTGTGTCCTTCGCCGGCCACGACCCCCTGCTCGCCGATACGCTAGCGCTCATCCTCAATTCCAAGATTATCGCTTTCCTGCTCGCGCTTGGCGGGTCCAACACGGGTCTTAAGCAGCCAAAGATCGAGAAAATCGACCTGGAGGCCCTGGCAGTTCCAGACCTCTCTAGTCTTTCGGCGACCGTCAGGAGCAGGTTTTCGGAGGTCCTCAGAGCGCTCGGCGAGCGTCCGAGCGCGACGCTGCTCGCCGCGGCGGACGATATGGTGCTCGACCTTTACGGCCTGGGGAGCCACGACCGAGCGATCATTGAGGACGCGCTCCCGCGCACCCGGCCCATCCTTCTCGACTCCCGGCAGGAGCGCGAGATCGAGGTCGACCGGGTCACCGCGGCTCAACTTCACGATTACGGTAGCGAACTCGCCCACTGGCTCGACACGGCACTCCGCGAGACGAGCTCGGCGCGCACAGTCGTCAGCCGAGCGCTCCGGGTCTCCCCCGACGTCGTCGCAATGCGGTTTGAGATTCAAGACGGGCCGACTAGGCCGCTAGACGGCTTCGCCATCGTCGATCCGGACTTATTCGAAACGGGGCTGTTTGCCGAACGTGGGATTGGTGGTCCCCCCAGCTTCCGCACTGGACGCAGCATGCGCGTATACGCCTCGCCTGCCATTTACATCGTCAAGCCCGACGAGCGGCGCCAGTGGACACGCTCGCACGCCCAAATCGACTTTCGTCGCATACTCGACGACATACGTTCTGAGCGAGTTCGCGTTGTAAACGTCGTCGGCGCGCTCCCTCGATGGGACATGCCGCACACCCTTGCACTTAACTGACGCGGCGCCCGCAACGCTTTTTACCTGAGCTTGTATTGCATGTGCTGCCTTTTGCTGAATCCTCTATGTGGTCGGACCGGCGACGCCGAGCGCTTGTTGATTGCGGGGTACGTATCCGGCGTTGTCTGAACGTATGGCCGATCTCGGTTCCCGGTTTACCCACTCCGAACGACTTCTTCTGGGTCTTCACCACCTGGCGGCCTCACTAGTCAAATGAACTAATTGCATCATTTCGGGGCCTCCAATGGCGAAGCAACCTACGTCCGCTTCTGACAGGAGCTGCCGTTCGGCAATTCGCGGGCGAACGACGGCTTTGTCCCAAGGTCGGCCGTTCGCGGCCTCGTGCACCACATCCGCACCGCAGCTTTGCCAAGTCCGCACCGCACTTTCACACGCGATCGATCCCGGCATTGCACAACGCCCGCTCCAAACCCTCCCCAGGAGCCGCGATGCTCACCCCACCTCTCCCCGCTCCGCACCCCCGCGCCCCCATTACCCGCCCCCTCCGCGTCAAGTTCATCCTCCCCGCGCTCACCGAGGCGAAGAGCCCGTTCTGGCGCCCGATCAAATATTCGCTGTTCCCGCCGCTCGGACTCGCCAGCCTTGCCGCGCATCTCGCGCCCGACGATGCGGCCGAGATCGTCGACGATCATGTGCAGCGACTCTCCACCGACGACGCGCCGGACCTGGTCGTCATCCAGGTCTACATCACCAACGCCTATCGGGCCTATGCGCTCGCCGATCTGTATCGAGCGCGCGGCTGTTTCGTTGCGCTCGGCGGGCTGCACGTCACCAGCCTTCCCGACGAGGCTGCGCTCCATGCCGATGCGATCTTCATCGGGCCGGGCGACCAGACCTTCCCGGCCTTTCTGCGCGATTTCCGGGCGGGGTGCCCGAAGCCGGTCTACGTCTCCGCGGCGGGGCGGACGGCGGAGGAGCTGCCGCCGATGCGGCGCGACCTGATCGACCGCAGCCGCTATCTGGTGCCGAACTCGATCGTAGTCACCCGCGGCTGCCCGCAGCATTGCGACTTCTGCTACAAGGATGCCTTCTTCGCCGGCGGAGCGGGCTTCTACACCCAGCGGGTGGACGAGGCGCTCGCCGAGATCGATCGGCTGCCGGGACGCCATCTTTATTTCCTCGACGATCATCTGCTCGGCAACCGGCGCTTCGCCGAGGCCCTGTTCGACGGCATGGCCGGCATGGGCCGGCTGTTCCAGGGTGCGGCGACGGTCGATTCGGTGCTGCGCGGCGACCTGATCGAGCGCGCGGCCAAAGCGGGGCTGCGCAGCCTGTTCGTCGGCTTCGAAAGCTTCAGCCCGGCCAATCTGCGCGGCAGCAACAAGAAGCAGAATCTGGCGCGCGATTATGGCGAGGTCGCGCGGCGGCTGAGCGACCTCGGCATCATGATCAACGGATCGTTCGTGTTCGGCATGGACGACGACGATGAGGACGTATTCGACCGCACCGTGGACTGGGCGGTGCGCAACGGCCTGACCACCGCGACCTTCCACATCATGACGCCCTATCCGGGCACGCGGCTGTTCGCGCGGATGGCGGCGGAGGGGCGGATTACCAGCCGCAACTGGGACCGCTACGACACGCGCCACGTCGTCTACCGGCCGGCGAAGCTTACACCGCAAGCGCTGGAGGCGGGATACCACCGCGCCTACCGCGATTTCTATTCCTGGCGAAACATCGGCCGGGCCGCGCTGGTGCATCCGTCGGCCAAGCACCGGGCCAAGCATTTCGCCTACGCCGCCGGGTGGAAGAAGTTCGAGCCTTTGTGGGATCTGGCGATCAAGGCGCGCCGGCTCGCGCTAATGACTCCGCTCCTGGAGGCGGTGCTGTCGCGGGTGACGCGGGGCGAAGGCGGCGGCGCGGAAGTGGGCGCCCTGCTCCAACCGGAGTCAACGGGCTAATTGGTTAGTGTCCCCAGATTCCGCGGTGTTCCCAGATTCCGCGACGCGAAGGACGCGAAGAAAGCGATTGGCGCGAAGCGATGGCAGGAACGGTCGCTTTCCCTGTCCAGGGGATCGATCCTGCTTCACGGCAGGAGAGGCGTGACGCCCGTCACGGGCAGCACGGCCTAGCCTGGTTATGGTTCGCTCGTAAGCCATCGATCGCAGCGCATCCGACGGTCAATCGCCCGTCGCCACGCGGCCGACGGCCAAAGTGCGGTTGACCCAGCGAGAGGAGCCACGGATGACACAGGAATTCGGCAGCGAAGCGCATCGCCGGCTTTTGCAAAGGCAGATTGACGAAATTCGGGACATCGACGATTCTCGGGTAATCGAGGTGGTGGTGAAGATCTGCTCGCCCCGCAACGACACTATGCTGCTGTCGACCGTGGCGGAGGCTCTGCGCCGCCGTGGCATGTCGTCGTCAAGCCGGGATCTGCTGCCTATCGAACGCGCGCAGCTCGCTCGCCGCGGGTCGACCAAGAGCCACCAGCGTGCCCTGAAGGAGCATGACACAAGCCTCGCTGCCCAGGCGGCAACCGCTGGGAGGGCCGGCGCGGCTGCCCGCGCGTCCAGTCAAAGCAACATCGACGGCTGGATGGCACGGGATTCGGTGAAGGAGTCGATCGCTGCGGTCACTTCACTTCCGAGCCGTCAGAAGCCCAAACCGGTGGCTCCGCGGACGTTCTGGACCTCGAGCAGTGCCGTCATGCAGGTGGTTCGGGATGACCTCGAGAAGCTCACCCACACTCCGGAGATCGAGGGGATCTACCTCAACCAAAGGCTGCACGTTCCCCCGGTCGTCATGCCCAAGGCTGTTCCGACCGCGGTCGAAGAGAACAAGGTCAGCGCCTGGGGCCTTCGTACAATGGGAGCGCTCGCAACCTGGGGTGCCTTCGGCGCGCGGGGCAAGGGCGTCCTGATCGGGCTACTCGACACCGGGGTGGATGCGCAGCATCCCGATCTCGCCGGCAAGATCGAAGACTGGGCCGAGTTCGACGCGAACGGAAATTTCGTTCCCGGTTCCAAGCCGCACGACAGCGACAAGCACGGGACTCATTGCGCCGGTACAATCGTGGGAGGCGATGCGAGCGGCCGGTGGATCGGCGTCGCGCCTGAAGCGAAAATCGCAGCAGGGCTGGTGCTTAATGGGAGCCAAGGCGGCACCCACGCTCAAATTCTGGCCGGAATGGACTGGGCGATCAGCCGCGGCGTCGACGTGATCAGCATGTCGCTCGGCGGCCTGCTGATGACGCCGGAGGTGCCAAGCACCTACACTGAGGCGATGCTAACCGCGCTCAGGGCCGGTATTCCGGTCGTGACCGCAATCGGTAACGAAGGTAGCCAGACCACCGGCGCACCCGGAAACGACTTCCTGGCCTTCTCGGTCGGCGCCACCGATCACCTGAACCGGGCGGCCGGCTTCAGCGGCGGCCGCACGCAAATCATCCGCACGTCGGCCTATTTCCCACAGGAGGCGCTGCCGCTCGTATATTCCAAGCCCGAGATATCGGCACCGGGCGTCGCGATCTATTCGAGCGTTCCCGGCGGCGGCTGGGAATATCTGAATGGAACCTCGATGGCGACGCCGCACGTGGCAGGCGCCATCGCGCTGCTGCTTAGCAGCACCAAGATCAAGAAGTCGGTGCCGGCGGACAAACGTGCCTTCGTCATTCAGGACCTGCTTACCGGATCGGCGGAAGAACTGGGCGAATCGGGCCAGAATCACCGCTTCGGTTTCGGCCGGATCGATATCCTGCGGTCGATGGGCTACGCACGAGATCTCAATTACTGAGCTGTGCAGCGTCGACGGTGCCCCCTACATTGGCTCAGCGCAGCGAAAGGAATTGCACATCACCCCCGATGATCTGGCGAAGGTGCGATCCCTGCAATTGCGCATGATTGCCGAGGAGGGCGCGAACCTGTCGAACGTAGTGGTCGTAAAGGTGCTGACGACAGACGCGCCCCGGCTGCAGATCGGGCGATCGGAGTTCGGCGAGGCGCGATCTATTGGTTTCGCGCTCACGGGGGCTTCGGAACCCCGCGGAACGCTGCTGGATAAGACCAGGAAAGAGATTGAGCGCATTACACACCGTGATGCGCTCAACGTGTTTGCCTCGTCAAATTCGATCGTGGTCGAGGCAGATGGATCGCAGATCGCCCAGATCGCCGCGCTGCCGAATGTCGAGGCGATTTATCCAAACGAGACGTTGCGCTAGGATCTAGTGAGCGAACTGAGCGCGGCGCCGTCAATGGTCCACCTACCCCTCGCTCAGCTCCGCCAATTTCTCCGCCAGCTCCGCCTTCCGAAACGGCTTCGTCAGTCGCGGCAGATCCACATCGATGCCGTCATTCTCGGCATAGCCGGAAATCACCAGCACCTGCGTCTGCGGGCGCTCGGCGCGGACGCTGCGGGCGAGATCGGTGCCGTTGATGCCGGGCATGAGATGGTCGGTGACCAGCAGATCGGGGGCGAGGCCGTCTTCGAGCAGGCGGAAGGCGTCTTCGGCGGACGCCGCCTCGACTACGGCATAGCCGAGTTCGGCGAGCATGTCGGCGGTGCTCATCCGCACCAGATCCTCGTCGTCGACGAGCAAGGCGGTGCCGGTCGTCGCCGCGGCCGGCGGCGAAGCGGGGTCGGCGGCGGATGACGGCGGCTTCGCCGCGGCGTCGGCGGCACTGCCGTCGGCGCTGACCGGGAGCCAGAGGGTGACATTGGTGCCGAGGCCGGGGCGGCTGTCGATGGTCAGGGCGCCGCCCAGTTGCGAGGCGAGGCCGTGGGCCATGGAGAGGCCCAGGCCGGTACCCTTGCCGACGCCCTTGGTGGAGAAGAAGGGCTCGACCGCGCGCTTGCACGTCGCTTCGTCCATGCCGATGCCGGTGTCGGCGACCGACAGGCGGATGTAGCGGCCGGGCGCGAGGGCGGTGCGATGGCCGGGCGCGACCGCTTCGCAATCGGCGGTGATCCGCAGGGTGCCGCCGTCCGGCATCGCATCGCGCGCGTTGACGCCGAGATTGAGCAGCGCCATTTCGAGCTGGTTGGCGTCCGCCTTGGCGGGGGGCATGGCGTCCGCGGTTTCGACCGCGACCCGAATCTGCGGGCCGGAGGTGCTCGCGACCAGATCGGCCATTCCGGCGACGAGGGCGCCGACGTCGACGGCGCTGGCCTGGAGCGGCTGGCGGCGGGCGAAGGCGAGCAGGCGCTGCACCAGGGTCTTGGCGCGCTCGGCCGATTGCATGGCGCCGGCGATCAGGCGCTGCTCGCGCTCGCCGCCGAGCGCCTTGCGCTGGAGCATGTCGAGGCCGCCGACGATCGGCGTGAGCAGATTGTTGAAATCGTGGGCGACGCCGCCGGTCAGCTGGCCCATCGCCTCCATCTTCTGGGCCTGGCGGAGCGCCTCCTGCGCGGCCTCGAGCTCGGCGGCGGCCGCCTTCTCGACGGTGACGTCGCGGCCGACGGCGTGGACCAGGCCTTCGAACGGCACCGCCGTCCACGATATCCAGTGGTGGCTGCCGTCCTTGGCGCGGTAGCGATTCTCGAAGCGGTAGAGGGTGGTGCCCTCCGCCAGCCGCCCGGCCGCGGTGCGGGTGGCGGGCAGATCGTCGGGATGGACGAGATCGAGGAAGCAGCGGCCGATCAGCTCGTCCTCGCGCCAGCCGAACAGGCGAGTCCAGGCGGGATTCACCGCGGTGACGATGCCGTCCAGGCGGGCGACGAGGATGACGTCGGTGGTCAGCCGCCAGATGCGATCGCGATCGGCGGTGCGATCGGCGACCTGGCTCTCGAGGTTCTCGTTAAGCTGGCGCAGCCGCTCCTCGGCGTTGCGGCGGGCGGAGATGTCGTTGAACAGGATGGCGACACGGCCGGCCGCGGCATCGCCGACGCGAAAGGCATAGACGTCGAACCAGCGGCCAAGCGTTTCGGCCGATTGCTCGAACCGCTCCGGAACGCCGGTGCGGGCGACCCGACCGTAGATTTCGAACCATTTCTCCTCGAGCCCGGGCGCGGCCTCGCGCAGCCAGCGGCCGAGGATCGCTTCGGGAAAGCCGGTCTGGCGGTGGAAAGCGGGGTTGGCCTCCATCACCCGGTAATCGACGCGGCCGCCTGGCGCGTGCAGATCGACCTCGACGACGCAGAAGCCGGATTCGATCGATTCGAACAGGGTCTGGTAGCGCGCCTGGCTTTCGGCGAGCGCGGCCTGCGCCGCCTTCCTGGCGGTGATGTCGATCGCGGTGCCGATCACGCGGACGCAGCGGCCGTCCTCGTCGAACAGGCCGCGGCCCTTGGCGGCGACCCATCGGACCATGCCGTCGTCGCGGCCGACGGTGCGATATTCGACGTCGTAGAGCAGGCGGCGTGTCGGATCGGCGGCGGCTTCGAAGGCGGCGCGGGTCTTGGCCCGATCATCGGGGTGGACGCCTTCGTAGAAGATGTCGAGGGTGACCGGCAGGTCCGGCGCGACTCCGAACATCGCGCTGACCCGCGGCGACCAGAAGATGGCGCTGGTGGCGGCATCGACGTCCCACTGGCCGATCTCGGCGTGATCGAGGGCGAGGCGCAGCCGCTCCTCGTTCAGCGCGAGCCGTGCCGCCGCCTCGCGCCGATCGTCGATGTCGATGACCGAGCCGACATAGCCGAGATAGGCGCCGTCGGGGCCGAAGCGCGGCGCGGCGGCGTCGAGCGTCCAGCGATAGGCGCCGTCGGCGCGGCGGAGGCGGAAATCGACTCGATATTCGCGCCGCTCGGCATTGGATTCGAGAAAGGCGTTGCGGGCGATGTCGCGATCGTCCGGGTGAATGGCGTTGGTCCAGCCGAGGCCCTCGCCCTCGCCAGGCGCCTGGCCGGTATATTCATACCAGGTCCGGTTGAGATAGGTGCACTGGCCGTCCGCGTCGGTCACCCACATCATGACCGGGGCGCTGTCCGCCATGCTGCGGAAGCGCGCCTCGCTTTCGGCCAGCGCCTGCTGCGCGCGGTGCGCATCGGAGATGTCGCGGACGATGAGCACGCCGCCCTCGACCCGGCCGTCGCGCAGCACCGGCGCGTTCGAACATTCGACGAAGACGGGGCTGCCGCCCTTGTGGAAGAAGACATCCTCGTGCGAGCGTAGGCTCTGGCCGCTGAAGAAGACGCGGCCGAGCGGGCAATCCTCCATCGGGTAAGGGCGGCCGTCCGGGTGGCGATCGTGGACGAGCTCGTGGAGCTTGCGTCCGTACAGCTCCGCCTTCGACCAGCCGAACATCGCCTCCGCGGCGGGATTGGCGTAGACGGTTTCGCCGGACTCGCTGAGCAGGAAGACGGCGTCGGCGGCATGTTCCATCACCAACCGCGAGACGGCGAGTTGCTCCTCCAGGGCGGCGACCGCGTCCCCCTTCACTTCCGGCGGCGCGCCGTTCACGTCCTGCATGCGTGGCGTCCCCTGGCCCTCAGCGTTGAAAGCGCTCTAGACCAAGATCGCTTCAGGCTGAACAGCCTGAATCTTGGTCAACTCTCTGAGAGAGCATGATTCACGCCACCCACGGGAGCGCGAAGCGTCTCACCTTCGGCGATCAGGCTCTCGACGCTGCGCCGGGACGGCGCACAATTTCTTTCGCCCGGAGCGGGCGACCAGGCTCGGCGCGTGTGCCCGGTTGCGCGCGCTCACCGGCGGGTGAATTCGGCCCCGTCGTTGAAGCCGGGCCCCATCACCGCGACCTCATATTGGCCGCCTGCGTGCAATGGCTGGCTCCCGGAGTCGGCCTCGAAGCCGGCTGGAACCGCGCCGAAATCGACCTTCGCCACGCAGATCCTGGGGTCCATCCGTTCCACGTGCCAGACCAGCGGACGACCCGATTGCGAGCGCGGCCCTGAATAGACGTAGAGAGAATCGATGCACGGGCGGAAGCGGTCTCCGAGCGGCGAGACGAGAAAGCGTACCGCCCCGGATGCGTGTTGCTCCACCGTGACGCGAACGCCCTCCCGGCAGGCCGCCGGCAGCGAGAGAAGGGCGATGCCGACCAAGGACACGCACCAGTGCTTCTGAGAGGCCATCGCGCGCTCCAACCGATCCCAGCCCGGTTTCCAATATTGTGCCGAACTTCGTGGAACAGCAATGCGTGACCAGCGGCCTGAATCCGGGTCCGGCGGCCCCGCTTCGCGACCCCCGGTTACTGACGCTCGGTGAGAATGATCGGCTCGCCGGCGGGGGCAAGGGGGCTGGCTGGCTCCACGGGCGCGGCGATCGCGGCGGGCAAGGTGATGAAGAAGGTGGCGCCGGGGCCGATATTGTTCTCGGCCCAGAGCTTGCCGCCGTGCGCCTCGATGATCGTGCGGGCGATGCTGAGCCCGACTCCGAGGCCGTTGCCCGAGCCGCCCTTGAGCGCCGAGAACAGCTCCTCGGGATCCTCCTGGGGAAGGCCGGGGCCGTTGTCGGACAGGGTGAGGAGGACGAAGCCCTCCTTCGCCTGCTGCGCGCGGATGGTGAGTTTCGGCTGCCGCTGCCCGGCAAGCGCCTGCCAGCCATTGCGCAGGATGTTGGCCAGCACCTGCTCGATCTGGACCGGATCGCCCAGCACCAGGCGGTGGCCGCGATCGAATTCGATGCGCAGATCGGGCTCGTGCAGGCTGGTGTCGGAGCGCAGCAGCTCGAGGCAGCGATCGAGGCTGAGGCGGAGGTCGACGCGGCTGCGGGCGACGCCGCTTTCGCTGATCATCGCGCGCGCCTTGCGGATGATCTCGCCGGCGCGGCGGATCTGCTCCTCCGCCTTGCCGACCCATTCCTGCATCTCGGCGGCCGGCGCTTCCTTTTCGAGGCCGAGCTTGACGAGGAAGGTGTAATTGGCCGCGGCGGTGAGCGGCTGGTTGAGCTCGTGGGCGAGCGTGGTCGCGACCGCGCCCATGCCGGCGATGCGGGCGGCGCGGTTGAGCTCGCCCTGCAATCGGGTCAGCCGCTGGCGTTCGTGGGCGCGCGCCGCGCCGGAGGCGATCAGCGCCAGGAACAGGAGGATGAAGGAACCGGCGCCGACGAACAGCGACAGCGAGGTCGCGTCGAACCGGCCCGGGCCTTCCCCCGCAGCGGGCAGCGCGCGGAATCGTGCGGCGGCCATGCCGGCGAAATGCATGCCCGAGATCGCCAAGGCGAGCAGCAGCGACCCGGCGGCGCGCGCCGAGATCGAGCGCCGGCGGGTGCCGAACTGCAGGGCCGTCCACGAGGCCGCGACCGCGATCACGAAGGACAAGGCGACGAAGCCCGGATCGTAGACGATCGCGGCGCCGGTGATCGCGGCCATGCCGGCATAATGCATCGCGCAGATCGCGGCGCCCATCACGAAGGCCGCCGCAAAGGTTCGCCAGGCCCGCGCCGGACGCCGCTGCGCGACGGCGATGGCGAGGCTGCTGCCGGCGAGCGCGAGCAGCAGCGACACCGCGGTCCAGCCGGTGTCGTAGCCGAGGCCCGAGGCCGCGGAGAAGCCGAGCATCGCCATGAAATGGGTGACGAAAATGCTGATCCCGAGCGCGAATCCGGCGGCGGCGAGCAAAGGGATCCGCGCCCGCCCCTCCCGCGCGCGCGCCTGCTCCTGAAGATCGAGCGCCACCCACGCGCCGAGCATCGCAGCGGCGAGCGCGAGCATCACGAAGGCTGTCTGATGTTCACCATGGATCACGTTCGCGGCGTCTCTCCGGCCTTGTTCCTTCACCCGATCGCCGTCGCAGGCACGGCTTCGGGAGCGGTGGTCCTGCCCTCGACTAGAGTGGGCACGACCGCCGTCAACCTGTTGAAACTCCTGTGATGCGGTGTCGGCCTCAACGCTTCGGCGCAATCCGCGGGCCGCGCTCTGCGGCAGGCGTGGGCCAACCGGGTGGGCGCGTCCATGCCACGGTTCACCGAAGCGGATGCGCCGGATGTTCCGCCTGGGGGTTATCGCGGAATGTCTGCAGCCCTGGAACGCCATATCAGCAACGAGGACCTTCGTGCCGTCGCGAAACTCGTCTCGGAGGGGCGTTCCGTGCCCGCAATCCTCGTCGGCGCGGTGCTCGCGCGGCTCGAGCGGGCGGAGGAGGATCTGAGCCGGCGGAGCGCGCCGGACGGCGAGCCGCTGCGGCTCGCGCGGGGCTTCGCCTAGGGCTGGAACGCTACGTGTCGGCGCAGGGCCGCCGTTACGGCGCGACGTCGCCCGCCCTGGCGGCGAGCGGCCGCGCATGCTCGACGAGGGCGAGGAGGAATTTGCCGGGTTCCTCGACCATGATCTCGTGGCCGGAATGTTCGAACCAGGTGAAGCTCTTGGCCGGGGCGCGGACGCGGTCGAACCATTGCTTGGCGACCTCGGAGTTGACGGTGCGATCGTGGCGGCCGGCGAAGAGGATGAGCGGGCAATCGAGCTCGGTCACGTGCGAGAAATCGAGTTCGAGGACCGGGGCGAACAGGAAATCCTGCGACCAGCCATTGCCTTCGTAAACGCGGCGCGCCTCCTCGTCCGAATAATCGGGCGACAGGCGGGCGGCGATGCCGTCGACCTGGCGCGGGCGGTAGGCCATGACGCCGCCGAAGAAGTCCGACCATTTGCGCTCGATCCGGATCGCGTCGAGCGGGATCGGCTTGCCGGGCGCGGCATAGGGGGCGATGCCTTCGAGCTCGGCGATCGCCTCGCTATTGCCGGCCTTGCGTGCGGCGGCGAGGGCGAAGGCATAGCCGCGGCGCTCGCTCTCCGGACTGTTCGCCGCCTGGGCGACGCCGATGTATGCGTGCAGCCATTGCGGGCGGCGGCGGGCGAATTCGAGGCCGACATAGCTGCCCCACGAAGTGCCGAGGACGAACAGCTTATCCTTGCCGAATTGCGTGCGGAGCCAGGCGGCGAGCGCCTCGGTGTCGTCGACGAAGCGCTTCGGAGTCATCGTCGGCGCGACCGCCTTGGGATCGTTGACGAGGTGGGTCTTGCCGGCGCCGCGCTGATCCCAGTGCACGATCGTAAAATATTCCTCGAGGCCGCGTGACGTCCACCAGGCCAGAGGCGCGGTGGGGAAGCCGGGACCGCCGTGGAGGACGAGCAGGATCGGGTTGCGGCGGTCGGCGCCGCGGATGGTGACGAACTGGTCGATGCCGCCGATGCGGACCAGCTCGCTGCGGTCGACGCCGTTGGGGGTGACGATGCGGCGCAGCTCGCGGATGACCTCGACCGCGTCCTGGCGGCTGGAGACCTGCGCCGGCTGGGCGGCGGCCTGGTGGGCGGTGACGATCAGGGCGGCAGCCGCGAGCAGGTATGGTGTCTTCATGCGGCCTCCCAGAGTTGCGCGCATCGACCTAGCCCAGCTTTCCCTATGGTCAAAGCGCCGTAGCTTCGGCGTGTGTCCGCGTCGGAGTAGACGATGGAGCTGGAGCCTTGCCCTACGGCCGGCGCATCAGGGTTCGCCGCGGTCCGTTCCTTCGCGATCCGTCTCGTAATGCTTCGCCAGCGAGAAGTCCGGGAGCCAGGATTCCCGGCGGATCGTCCAATTCTCGTAGGTGGGCGTGAACTGGTTGGGGGCGTCGAGCGCGCCGAGATGGACCTCGATCTCGTCGCCGTGGCGGGCGAAGACCGAGGATCCGCAGTCGGGGCAGAAATGCCGGCCCCGGTACGACCGGGTCTCACCCGCGATGGTCACCGCCTCGATAGGGAAAATCGCCGCGGCGAAGAACAGGGCGCCGTGATGCTTGCGGCAATCGAGGCAGTGGCAGAGGCCGACCCGCCAGGGCGCAGCGGTGATCGTCAGCCTGACCTGTTCGCAGAGGCATCCGCCGGTCGTAGGGTGCATGTCTGTCCCCTGCTGTCCGTGGAGCGAACAACGGAGTCGGGGACGATTCGCTCCGCCTCCCTGCGGTCACCCGTGCGGCTCGGCTTTCGCCCCTTCCCCGGTCAGCGCGGCGCCGAGGGCGGCGGCGACGATGAGGGCGATTGCCGCCCATTGGCTCGGGGCCAGGGCCTCGCCGAGGGCGACGAGGCCGATCAGGGCGCCGACGGCGGGCTCGGCGGCGAGCAGGGTGCCGAAGGTGGTGGTCGGCAGGCGCGGCAAGGCGATCATCTCGAGCGTGTAGGGCAGAGCGCTGGAGACGACACCGACGACGAGGCCGAGCAGCAGGATCTCGGGCCGGAGCAGGGCGGCGCCGGCATGGATGATGCCGACCGGCGCGGCGATTGCGGCGGCAATCGCCATGCCGCCGGCGACCGCGGCGATGCCGTGATCCTCGCCGGCGCGCTTGCCGGCGAGCAGATAGACGGCCCAGCAGGCGCCGGCGGCCGCGGCCAGCGCGACTCCGCGCGGATCAAGCGACGCGGCGCCGCTCCACAGCGGCAGCAACAGCGCCAGGCCGGCAACGGCGAGCGCGATCCACAGCCGGTCGGCCTTGCGGCGCGAGGTCAGCAAGGCGACGGCGAGCGGCCCGCTGAACTCGATCGCGATGGCGATGCCGAGCGGGATGAACGACAAAGCCTTGTAGAAAGCGAGGTTCATCACCCCAAGGGCGATCCCGTAAGGCAGCAGCGCCCGCCAGTCCCTGCGTCCGAGGGTGCGCCAGGGGCGGAAGGCGACCGACAGCAAACAGGCGCTGACGATCAGCCGCAGGGCGGTCGCGCCCTCCGGCCCGACCGCCGGGAACAGGCCTTTGGCGAAGGAGGCGCCGGCGCTGATCGAGACGAGCGCGCCGAACAAGGCGGCGACGGCGAGCGGATCGGCGCGCAGGCGGGGCGCCCGCGCGAGAGCGGAGGTGGTCATGGCATGTCCGTGATGGCTTGTGGTTGGAGGCAATTCTAGAGGGGCGCCGTGATCATCGTGATCGAAATTGGCTCGCGGGCGATAATGTTTATCGGCTATGCCGCCGGGCATGAACGAGGATGTCGCGCTCGACCATTTCGATCGAAAGCTGCTCGCGGCGCTGCAGGCCGATGCGCAGCAGCCGGTCGCCGCACTCGCCGAGGCCGTCGGCCTGTCGGCGCCGGCCTGTTACCGGCGCATTCGCCGGCTGCGGGAGAGCGGGGCAATCGCCCGCGAGGTGGCGATCGTCGCGCCGCGGACCCTGGGCTGGCCGCTGTCGATGATCGTGATGGTGACGCTCGAGCGCGAGGGTGCACGCACGATCGACGAGATGATGCAGATTCTCGCCCGCGAGCCGGAGGTCATCGAGGCATGGAACGTCACCGGCGACCATGATCTGGCGGTGCGGATCGTGGCGGGCGACATGGAAGGCTATGATGCGCTGGCGCAGCGGCTGTTCGCCGCCAACGAGCGGGTGCGCAGCTTCAAGACCTTGGTGGTGATCCGCCAGGTCAAGTCGCTGAGCCCCATCCCGGTCGATCTCTAGACCGCAGCAACGCTGTTGCAATTGATAATGACTCGCATTAGGCGATCCGCGACTGTTACGGATCGGGATCGACCATGCGCCTTTGCCATTGCCTGCTGCTCTCCTGCGCGTCGCTGCCCTTCGCACCGGCCTTCGCGGCGGCGGCGGATGACGGGGCGGTTGCGGTCGTCGAGATCGCCGGCGCTTCGGGCGAGACGGACGGTTCGGTGGGGGACGACGGGGCGCCCGACGAAATCGTCGTCACCGGCGAGCGCGAGGCGCGGCGGGCGCTGAGCAAGACCGACACGCCGGCGCTGGAGACTCCGCAGCCGGTCACGGTGATCACCGACGATGTGTTCGAGGCCCAGGGCGCGGTGTCGGTGAGCGACGTGCTGAACTATGTCGCGGGCGCCACCGCCAATCCCTATGGCCCCGACAGCCGGGTCGACGGAGTCAAGGTGCGCGGGCTCGATGCGCTGCAATTCCGCGACGGCATGCGCGACGTCTTTTCTTATTATGCGAGCATCCGCGCCGACCCCTACACCTTCTCGCAGGTCGAGCTGGTGCGCGGGCCGGCCTCGGCATTGTTCGGCGCGGGGGCGCTCGGCGGGCTGTTCAACCTCAGCTCCAAGCTGCCGCAGTTCGAAGCGGGCGGCGAGATCGGGGTTCGCTACGGGTCGTTCGACCGCAAGGAAGTGCTCGCCGACCTGACCGGTGGCCTCACCGACCAGCTTGCCGGGCGGATCGTCGCCCGGCTACGCGATTCGGGGACGCAGACCGACCATGTGTCCGACGACCGGGTGCTGATCGCGCCCTCGCTGACATTCGCGCCAGGCAGCGACACCAGCCTCACCCTGCTCGGCCTCTACCAGGAGGATGACGGCGGCTCGACTGCGCAATTCCTGCCTTTGGTCGGTACGGTCCTGCCCAATCCCAACGGTACACTCGACCGCGACCTGTTCATCGGCAAGCCGGGCTGGGATCGCTATGACGGCCGCCTGCTGCAGGGCACGGCGATGCTCGACCATCGGTTCAGCGATCGCCTCCGCCTCAGCCTCAAGGCGCGCTACATCGACAGCGACCTCGACTATTTCACCCATTATCCCGACAGCTATTCGAACCCGACCAATCCCTATCTCGACCCCGAGCAGCGGATCATCGGCCTTTATGCCGACGCCAGCCGGGCACGGATGGAGATCTTCTCGACCGACAACAACCTCCGCTTCAGCTTCGACACCGGGGCGGCGATCGAGCACGATCTGCTCGCCGGAGTGGATTACAGTTGGAACCATGTCCGCAAGGTCGCCGGCTTCGGCTTCGAGACCATCGACATCTACGATCCGGATTATGCCAGCCTGTCCGACTTTGGCGGCGGCTTGCCCGAGCCCTCCGCCCCGTCCGAGGACATCAGGCAGGAGCAGATCGGCTTCTACCTGCAGGACCAGATCCGCATTGCCGACCGAGTGTCAGTCACCCTGGGCGTGCGCCGCGACGATGCCAGCGCCAGGGATGCGCTGGGCGGAAGCAGCTACGACGAAAGCGCGACCACCTTCCGCGCGGGGGTGATCGGCGAGATCGTGTCGGGCGTGTCGCCCTTCGCCAGCTACACCGAGAGCTTCGAGCCGATCGCCGGCGCGGCCAGCGACGGCAGCCCGTTCGTGCCGAAGCGCGGCCGGCAAGTGGAGGCGGGGATCAAGGTCCAGCCGGCCGCCGGGGCGCTGGTGACGGTGACCGCCTATCATATCAAGGAGACCAACACGCCGATCGACGATCCGAGCACGCCGGATCCGTTCGACCAGACGCAGGCGGGTTCGCTGACCTCCAAGGGATGCGAGATCGAAGGGCGCGCCACCCTGCCCGGCGACCTGCAGCTGATCGCCAATCTCAGCCACAACGATGCCAAGCTCAAGGACACCGGGCGGCAGCTCGAAAACGTGCCGAAGAAGAATGCGTCGCTGTGGGCGCTGAAGCGCACGACCTTCGCCAACGGCATGACCTTGCAGCTCGGCGGCGGCGTTCGCTACGTCGGCGCCAACCGGTCCTACGGCGCCGCCTTCCCCGACGGGATCCGCACGCCGAGCTACACGCTCGTCGACGCTGTGGCGGAGATCGGCTGGAAGCAATGGAGCCTCGGCGTCAACGCGGTGAACCTGTTCGACAAACGCTATCAAAGCGCCTGCCTCGCGCGCGGCGACTGCTTCCAGGGGCAGGCCCGCAACCTGTTCGGCACGCTCCGGTATCGATTCTGAGATGATGTGGCTGGCGAGCCTGGCGGCGATCCTCTCGGTCCTGGTGCTGCGCGTCGCCTGGGGGCGGCGGACTCGGTCGCACGCGCTGAACGGCGCCGGATGGGGCCTGATGCTGCTCGCCGCCGGCCTCGGCTGGCGGGCCGCGGGCGCGTGGGGGACGAGCGTCGCGAGCCTCGCTGGCATGGGGGCGGCGTTCGTGCTGCTCGCTTTGGCGGCGGTGACCGCGCCGGCCGGGTCGGAGCGTGCCTCGAACCGCCGGGCGGGCATGTTGCCTGAGGGCGGCGAGCCGCTCGGCCTCGCGCGGCGCGTTGCCACGTTTGCGATCACCGTCCTGCTCGCGGGCGCGGCGGGCGTCGGCGCCGCGCTGGGGCTGCGCAGCCTGTCCCTGGCGGTGGGCGCCGCTGAGGCGAATGCGATCGCAATCGGGTTCTTCGCGATGCCGCTCGCCTGGGCCTTGCTCGGTTTCTATGTGCTGATGGAGCGGCGGCGGGTGCGGCAGCTTGGCATCCTCGCGGTCTTCGTGCTGGCGGGGCTGCCGGCGTTCGTGACGGGAGGCGCGGCATGAGCGCGGCGCCGGATCCAGCCACGGTCAAGACTGCTTTGTCGGCGCATGCGGCGATCGGCCTGCTCGCCGGCGCCTTGCTCTATCTCGTCTCGCTGACCGGCACGCTGTCGGTGTTCTACGCCGAGTTCCAGCGGGTCGAGCAAGGCGGCGTGCCGGAGATGGCGACGATCGCGCCGGAGGCGGTGGAGCGCGGCGTCGCCGCGGTGCTGGCCACCGAAGCGGGCAAGCCGAAGACCACCCATCTCTACGTGCACATGCCGGTCGAGGATCTGCCGCGGGCGACGATCACCACCGACAGCCAGGCCTTTCACCTCAGGGACGACGGCAGCCTCGCGCAGAAGGAAGAGATCGCCTGGTCGGACTTCCTGCTGCAGCTTCACTATCTGCTCAACCTGCCGGCGCTGATCGGGATCGTCCTCGTAGGCGCGCTCGGCGTTGCAATGCTCGCGCTGGCGCTGTCGGGCGTGATCGCCCATCCGCGGATCTTCCGCGACGCCTTTCGCCTCCGCGCGCGCGACCGCGAAGGCGTCGGGCTCGCCGACTGGCACAACCGGCTGAGCGTCTGGACCCTGCCCTTCTCGGTCGCGATCGCGTTGACCGGGGCGATCATCGGCACCGCCATCGTCACCGGATACGCGATCGCCTCTGCCGATTATGGCGGCGACCTCGAAAAGGTCTACGCGCCGATCTATGGCGCGGAAGCCAAGCCCGATCCGGCGCCGGCGCCCTTGCCCAACGTCGCCGCCGCGCTCCGCCACATGGCGGCGGCCTATCCCGAGGTGGTCGTCAGCTACGTCATCCTCCACGATCCCGGGACGGCGGGGCAGCATGTCCAGATCGTCGGCGAGCATCATCGGCGGCTGATCTTCGGCGATTATTACGGCTTCGACGCCGCCGGGCGGTTCGCGCACAAGGCCGGCCTGTCCGACGGCGCGATCGGGCAGCAGGCGGCGGCTTCGCTCTACCGGCTGCATTTCGGCAATTTCGGCGGCCTGCCGGTCAAGCTCGCCTACCTGCTGTTCGGCACCTCGCTGACCGCGATCTGCGCGACCGGGACCTTCCTGTGGCTTGGCAAGCGCCGTCGCCGCGGCTTCGACGAACCGCGCCTGCTCGCCGCCTGGCGCGGCGTGGTGTGGGGCTGGCCGATCGCGCTGGCAGCGAGCTTCCTCGCGCGGATGACGATCGGCAATGGCGCGCCGCTGGTGGCGATCTTCTGGGGCGGGGCGGTGCTGGCGGTGGTCGTGTCGATCGCGCTGGCGCGGTGGGTGCCGCTGACTCGGACGCTGAAGGGCGGGCTGGTGGCCGCGGTCGGGCTCTGCGCAACCGCTTCTATGCTCTAAGCCGCATCGACCGTTCCGCTCCAAAGGGGAAGAGGCGCGATAATTTGTTAGTGTCCCCTAATAGCGATGCACCGGATTTGGGGACACTAACGAATTAGCGGACGATTGCCGAGAGGCTGATGGCCGGCGGATGCCGGCGGTGGGGTCAGCCGGCGGACGCCGCCATTCGCCGCTTCGGCTTGGGACCGCGCGGATCGGCGCGCAGCGGCCGGGCGAGTGCGATCTCCTGTCCGGCGATCCACGTTTCGCTGCCGAGCGGCCGGCCGCTGCGCAGCCGCGCCTCGATCGTCGCGGCGATCGCTTCGCCCTCGCCGCTTACGTCGCCGGCCTCGAGCCCGTAGCGCAGCATCGCGCGCCACTCGGGCACGTGACCACAAAGGGCGGAAACATCGGTCAGACGGTCTAGGCCGACGCGGCGCCCGGCGATGTGGCTGCGCGCGCTCGACCATCGCCAGTCTTCCGCATGCGCGACGAGGCCGGCCGCGACCGGGTTGCGCTCCACATAGCGTATCGCCGTCATCCGGTGGGCGTCATCCATCGGGTAGCTGGCGAAACGGCCCTGGAAGAGATAGCCGCACCAGCCCTCGCGCCGGTTGATGCGGCTGGTGTACCGGCGATGCGCATCGGCGACGGCGGCGCGCAGCCCGTCGGCATCGGCCGGCACGAGGATGAGGTGGACATGGTTGTCCATCAGGCACCAGGCGAGACAGCGCACGCCGGCAGCGGCGCACCCCTCGGCGACGAGATCGAGGTAGCAGGCGCGGTCATCGTCGGCGAAGAAGATCGGCTGGCGGCGATTGCCGCGTTGCACGACGTGATGGGCGACGTCGGGGATGACGATGCGGGCGAGCCGGGCCATGGCTCGAGCATAGCAGCAAAGCGGCCGGCGCGCGACCGGCCGGCGCGGCCGAGCGCGCAGCGTGCGGGATGTTGGACACGCGCCGTTCCCGATGATTTCGTTGATGTCCCCGAATAGGGAGGAGGTGGGCGGCCGTGCGGCGGCTCAACGGGCCGGGCTGTTTCCGATGGTGGTGGACTGCCGCGCGATCTGCCGCCAGCCGCCGGCGGTCTTGCGCCAGATGCTGGTGAAGCGCCGAACGAGAGGGACTGACGGGGCGTCGGCGCGCGTGACCCGCTCCTCGCCCATCAGCACGACGACCGAGTCGCCGGAAGCATAGGCTGCCAGCACATCCCGTTCGTAGCCGGCGAAGCGCGTGGTGCCGGATCGGAACTGCTCCAGAACCTGCTCGGCGGTGAGGATCTCGTTGGCTGCATTGTGCAGCCGGAACTCGGGCGCGAACACGCTGCGGAGGGTGGCGACGTCGCCCGCGGCGATCGCGGCTTCCAGCTTGCGGTTGAGCGCCAGCACCTCCGCGACATTCGGATGCTGAGAAGCGGCCGCGGGCGCGAGGGCCGCAAGCGCGAGAGCAAACGAGCCGAGCATGATCTTCCTCCCGGCGCAGGGTATCGCAAGCAGGCGCCGGACGAAATGGGGAGCTTGATCAGCTGGGAGGCGACGGCTCCTCGTTCTTAGCCCCATTCGGGACCTCCTGGAGGGGGTGGGGTGGCCTCCCCGTCCGCCGCGCGCGATCACCGCCTGGGGGTAAAGGGAGCAAGAGCCACGCCTCAATCCCCTCCACGAAGTCGTGGATCGGAGAGCCTCGCGGCGAAAGCCGGCGCGAGTCCCCTCCACCATCCTCCCCAAAAAGCTCGGGCAGGATGGTGCGTCACTGCGGGTCGGCGGCTGAACGCTTCCGCTTGCGGGGCTTGCGGGTGGCGGTGGTGCGGGCGCCCGCTTCGGCGGCGAGGCGGGCCCAATGCTGGAGGGCGTCGGGATCGTCATAGACGTCGGGCGGCGCGCGGCGATAGTTCATCACCCCGATGCGGCCGTCCTTGAAGGCCATGCTGAAGCGCTCGCAGCCCTCCGCGTCCCAGAGCGCGTCGGTCTCCGGATCGGCCTTGAACCACAGGGCGTCGTCGTCGAGCAGCGCGAACACGATGCCGTCGAGATAGAGAATGGCGCCGCCCATCATCTTGCGCATCGTCACCGTGCCGAGCGGCTCCAGGGCTTCCCGGACCCAGGCGGAAAGGCCCTCGTCCACGCTCATCGGACGGGGCTCATGCGGCGGTGATCCGGAGGCCGGCGATGCAGCCGATCAGGCCGAGCAGGAGCAGGATCCGGATCGCGGTGGCCGGCTCGCCATACCACCAGATGCCGACCACGACGGTGCCGGCCGCGCCGATCCCGGTCCACACCGCATAGGCCGTGCCCATCGGGATCGTGCGGGCGGCGAGTTCGAGCAGGCCCATCGACAGGGTCACCGAGGCGAGGAAGCCGAGCGTCCACGGGATGTTGCGGAAGCCCTCGGCATTGCGAAGACAGGTGGTGAAGCCGATTTCGAACAGGCCGCCGACGCAGAGCAGGATCCAGGCGAGGATTGGGGTCATGGCATGGCCTCGATAGCGGGTTCGGGATGAGATTGGGTGCGGGCGGCGAGCACGCATCCGGCGACGATCAGGGCGGCGCCGGCAAGGGTCGCAAGCCGCACCGGCTCGGCGAAGACGAGGAAACCGAACAAGGCCGCCCAGATGAGCGCGGTATATTCGACCGGGGCGAGCCGGTGCGCCTCGGCGCGGGCATAGGCCCAGGCGAGCAGCATCAGCGAGGCCAAGGCGAGGATCGCCGCCACCACCAGATCGGGCCAATGCGAGGCCGCCGGGACCGTGGCGAGGAACGGGGCCGCGAGCGCCAGCACTGCGACGACCACGACATATTGGTAGAAGGCGATCTCGCGCGGCTTGGCGACCAGCGCCTGCTGGCGCATCAGGATGATGTTGTAGGCGTAGAGCATTGCGGAGCTCAGCACCGAGGCGACGCCCCACCAGTCGCGGCCGCCGGCCGTCTCGGCCCGGGTTGCGACGATCAGCAGCACTCCGGCGAAGCCGATCAGCGAGGCGAGCACCGCCTGCCGCCCGACCGGCTCGTGCAGGATCGCCGCGGCGAGATAGAGGGAGACGAGCGGGGCGACGAAGGTGAGTGCGACGGCCTCGACGAGCGGCATGCGGGCGATGCCCCAGAAGAAGGTCAATGCCATGAATGCGCCGACCACGCCGCGGATGACGTGGTAGCGCATCGCCGCCCGGCTCGGCCGCGCCGGCCGCGAGAGGGCGTAAAGAAGGGTGGACAAAGCGAGGCCGACCAGCATCCGCCAGAAGACGGCATTGAAAGCGCCGATGCCGAGCGCCAAGCCCTTCATCACGGCGTCCATTGCCGAGAAGAGCGCGATTCCGAGCGTTCCCACCAGGAAGGGGACGAGGACGCTGTCGGTGCGTGCGGGGGCGGCCATGACCGGCCGTTAGCCGAGCCGACCCGGTTCGTCACGTGGACGGGCGCGCAGTATGCGCCGGACACAAAGCGGCCCCGAAGCGGGTGCTCCGGGGCCGTTTGAAGAATATCAGGCGGCGCGGACGTCGCCGTGATTGTCGTTTTCGGAGCTCTGGCCTTCGATCGTGGTCTGCGGCTGGACGCCGCCGCCAATCGCGACCTTACGGGGCTTCATCGCTTCCGGGATCTCGCGGACGAGCTCGATCGAGAGCAGGCCGTCGCGCAGATCCGCACCGCGCACCTGAACATAGTCGCCGAGCGCGAAGCGGCGCTCGAACGCGCGGGTGGCGATGCCGCGGTGGATATACTGACCCTCGTCGCTGCCGGCCTTGCGACCGGAGACGAGCAGCTGGTTCTGCTGCGCGGTGATCTCGATCTCGTCGGAACGGAACCCGGCCACTGCGATGGTGATGCGATAGCTATCGTCGTCGATCTTCTCGAGATCGAACGGCGGGTAATTCTCCGCGGTCTGGCCAGCATTTTCGAGCAGATCGAACAGGCGATCGAACCCGATGGCCGAGCGGCGGAGCGGGGCAAAATCGAAATTGGTCCTCATCTTCCAAGTCCTCCTTGAGCAACGTTGGCATGTGAGGCGCGCTCGCGGAAACGCGCGAACGCCCTCCGGAAAGCCGGACCCGATTGGCGTCCGACAACCGGAATCTAAAACCCTTTTGGTTCGTTTCAAGATCCCTGACGAGCGGTTTTTTTGCCTGTCCTGCGGCAGGGTTGCGTTATCGACTGGCCCCATCCATCCTGCGCGCACCAGGAGGAAATCTATGCGTGTTGCCTCGTTCGCCGCGCTCGGCCTTGCCGTTGCCGCAGCGCCTGCCGCTGCCCATGATAACGTCTCGTCCGCCGACCGGCTGGCGCATGAGCAGATGCTGGTGCTCGATACGCATCTCGACACGCCCGTATTGTTCGAGCGGCCCGGCTGGGATTTCACGCGCTGGCACGAATATGCCTGGGACGTCAGCCAGCTGGATATCCCGCGGATGGAGGCAGGCGGGCTCGATGGCGGCTTCTTCGTCATCTACACGCAGCAAGGCGGGCTCGACGAAGCGGCGATGACCAAGGCGCGGGAGGATGCGCTGATGCGCGCCACCGCGATCCAGCGGGTGGTCGCGGCCAATCCGGACAAGCTCGCCTTCGCGACCACTGCCGACGATGCCGAGCGGATCCACCGCGAGGGCAAGAGGATCGTGTTCCAGAGCATCGAGAACAGCTATCCGCTCGGCGACGACGTCTCGCTGCTCAGCCTCTATCATCGCCTGGGCGTGCGGATGGCCGGGCCGGTCCATTCGAAGAACAACCAGTTCGCCGATTCGACCACCGACACGCCGCGCTGGAACGGGCTCAGCCCGCTCGGGCGGCAATGGGTCGCCGAGATGAACCGGCTCGGCATGATCGTAGACGGCAGCCATTCGTCGGACGCGGTGTTCGACCAGCTGCTGGCGCTTTCGAAGGCGCCGATCGTGCTGTCGCATTCCGGCCCGCGCGCCCTGTTCAACCATCCCCGCAACATCGACGACGCGCGCATGCGCCGGCTTGCCAAGGCGGGCGGCGTCCTGTTCGTCAATTCGGTGTTCCTGACCAAGCACGACACGTCCGAAGAACGCGACGCGATCGACGCCCGCCAGCAGAAGTGGGAGAGTCTGAACCCGGCCGAGCGCCGCAAGCTGGTCGCCGACAAGAGCGCGCTCGATGCCAGGCAACCCTACACGACCGCCACCTTCGAGATGTTCATCAAAAGCCTGCTCCACTGCATCGGCGTGATGGGCGTCGACCATGTCGGAATCGGCGCCGACTGGGACGGGGGCGGCGGCGTGATCGGGATGGAGGACATCGCCTCGCTGCCCAAGATCACCGCGCGGCTGCGCAAGGAAGGCTATAGCGACTTTGACATCGCCAAGATCATGAGCGGAAACCTGCTTCGCGTGATGCGCGCGGCGGAGAAGCAGGCGGGGCGCTGACGCTCCACGCGGACTTCCCGCGAGGAACACGGTGCCGGAGCGGCCGAGGCTCGCGGCACTGCTGCGGCCCCTAGCTTACGGAGACTGCCTTCGATGCTCGCCCGGTTGTCGACAAAATTCCTGGTTCCGGCGCTGCTCGGCTTGGGGGCGGTGCTCGCCTGCCTGCCGGCCGCCGCCCAACTGCCGGCGCCCAGCCAGGCACCGGCGGCGACGGAGGCGAACTATGCCGCCGTCCGGCCGATGATCGCCGACATGCAGAAGATCGTGACCCCGAACGGGATCGCGGTCAGCGAGAGGGTGGCGCTGGGCGGGCTGCCGCAGTGGATCAGCATTCGCGGCGCGGACCGGCGCAATCCCGTTCTGATCTATGTTCATGGCGGCCCGGGCGCGACCGAGATGGGCCGAAGCTGGCCCTATCAGCGCGGCTGGGAGGAGTATTTCACCGTCGTCCAATGGGACCAACCGGGCAGCGGCAAGACCCTGCGGACCAGCGGCGAGGCCGCCAATCGATCCCACCTGTCGCGGACGCGCATGGCGGAGGATCTGGTGGCACTCATCGAGCACCTCCGCGCGCGCCTCGGCGCGGAGAAGGTGGTGCTGCTCGGCCATTCGTGGGGCAATGTCATCGGGCTCGACGCCGCAATGGCCCGCCCCGACCTGATCGCCGCCTATATCGGAGTGGGGCCGCTCTTCGCGCTACGTGCCAACGAGGAGGCGCAATATCGGGCGTTGCTGGCGATCGCGGCCACGCGCAAGGACGATGCCGCCTTGGCGGAACTGAAGGCGATCGCACCCTATCCGGGGCTCGGCGAGATCCCGTTCGACAAGGTCAATGTCGTGCGCAAGTGGGTGATGGCCTATGGCGGCCTCGCCGCTTACCGCGACAATGCCGATTTCTATTTCCGGGCGGCGCGACTTTCCCCCTATTACGACCTTGCCGACCGCCAGGCGATCGACGCCGGCGGCCAGCTGTCGGTGCCCGCCTTGCTGCCGGACATGGCGGCGGTGGACCATCGCCGGATCGCCGCGACCCGGTTTCCGATATTCATGTTCCTCGGCAGGCACGACATCACGACGCCGTCGTCGGTGATCGAACCGTGGCTGCGGCGGCTCGAAGCGCCGCACAAGGAGATCGTCTGGTTCGACCACTCCGCCCACCTTCCTCCCCACGAGGAGCCCGGCAAGTTCCTGATCGGGCTCGTCGAGAAGGTTCGGCCCTGGGCGACCAACAAAGCGATCACCGCCGCGCATCCCTAGGCATTCCCGAACGATCCACGCGCCGGCAGGACGGTCCGGGATCAGGGGAGCGAGCGCAAGGCGCTGATCGTGGCCGGATTTTTCCGGCAATCCGGTCCGGGATGGAGGGATGGGCTTCCCGAACCATCGCTGCACCGGTAGGAGACGGCAGGGGCTACGGGAGCATGTGTTCGCGCCTATGACGTCTTCGCCTGTGCCTCCGGTTGCCGATCCGCTGTCCTTCCTGTCCGATGGCGGCGAGATGGGGGCGCGGATGCGGGCGTTCGACTGGAGCGCGACTCCGCTGGGCCCGCCGGAGCGCTGGCCGCAGGCGTTGAAGACGGTCGTCGGCCTGCTGCTCAGCACGACCTTCCCGATGTTCGTTGCCTGGGGTCCGGAGCTCCGCTTCCTCTACAATGACGGCTATATCGATGTGCTCGACGGCAAGCATCCCGACGCACTTGGCGGCCGGTTCGAGGAGGTCTGGTCCGAATTGTGGCGCGACGTCGGCCCGATCGCCGCGCGCGCCATGAACGGCGAATCCTCATATTACGAGAATCTGCCGCTGACGATGACGCGGCAGGGCAGTCCCCAGCAGACCTGGTTCACATTCTCCTACAGCCCGATCCGCGACGAGAACGGCGCCGTGGCGGGGATGTTCTGCACCTGCGTCGACACCACCCAGATGGTGCTTGCCCAGCGCGAGCGGGTGAACGAGGCCGAACGCCTGCGCCGGCTGTTCGACCAGGCACCCGGGTTCATGGCGGTACTGCGCGGGCCGGAGCACATTTTCGAGCTGACCAACAGTTCATACCAGCAGCTGGTCGGGCATCGCGATCTCGTCGGCAAGCCGGTGCGGGAGGCGCTCCCGGAGGTCGAAGGCCAGGGCTTCTTCGAGCTGCTCGACGAGGTCTACCGCAGCGGTAAGGCTTATGCGGGCCGATCGATGCTGATCGCCCTGCAGCGCGAGCCCGGCGCGCCGAGCGAGACTCGGCTGATCGATTTCGTGTTCGCGCCGATCCTGGATGCCGAGGGCCGGACGACCGGGATCTTCGCCGAAGGGCATGATGCGACCGAACGGCACGTTGCCGAGCAGGCGCTGCGCGAGAGCGAGCAGAGATTCCGGCTGATCGCGGATTCCGCCCCCATCCCGATGTGGGTGACCAAGCTCGATCGCACCCGCGGTTTCGTCAACGAAGCCTATGCGCAATTCCTCGGCGTTCCGTACGATGCGGCGCTCCATTTCGACTGGCGTGCGCGGATCCATCCGGAGGATGTCGACCGGGTGGTTTCTGAATCGGTCGCAGGCGAAGCCGAGCGGCGGCCATTCGAGCTGGAGGCGCGCTACCGGCGTGCCGACGGTGCGTGGCGGTGGCTGCGATCGATCTCGCAGCCGCGCTGGGGCCCCGACGGCGAGCATGTGGGGTTCATCGGTGTCGCCACCGACATCACCGAGGCGAAGGAAGCGGAGGCGGCGCTTCGCGAGGTCAACGAGACGCTCGAGAAGCGGGTCACCGAACGCACCGCCGATCTCAGCACCGCGCTCAATCGGCTGCAAGCCGAGGTGGGCGAGCGGCTCAAGGCCGAGGAGGCGCTTCGCCAAGCGCAGAAGATGGAAGCGGTCGGGCAGCTGACCGGCGGCATCGCGCACGATTTCAACAATTTGCTGACCCCGATCATGGGCGGCCTCGAGCTGATCGCGACCAAGATCGAGGATCCGCGGCTGAAGCGGATCGCCGAAGGTGCGCTCGAATCGAGCCGGCGAGGCGCCAAGCTGACCAGCCAGCTGCTCGCTTTCTCGCGCATCCAGCGGATCTCGATGGCGCCGGTCGCGGTCAACCAGGTCATCGCCAACATGCTGACTCTGCTCGGCCATACGATCGGCGGGGCCGTTGCCATCCGCACCGATCTCGATCCCGAGGCAGGCTACGCCTTGTGCGACTCCAACCAGCTCGAAAATGCGATCCTCAACCTCGCCATCAATGCGCGCGATGCGATGCCCGGCGGCGGCACGCTGACGGTGAGCACGCGTCTGGACACGCTCGACAAGGGGCCCGATCATGGCGCCGGCGCATTCGTCCGGGTGCGTGTCGCCGACACCGGCCACGGCATGGCGCCGGAGGTGCTCGCCCGCGCAACCGAGCCTTTCTATTCGACCAAGGAAGTCGGCAAGGGCACCGGACTCGGACTGGCGCAGGTCTATGGCATCGCCCGCCAATCGGGCGGGACTTTGCGCATCGGCAGCCGGCCGGGCGAGGGCACGCAAGTCGACATCCTGCTGCCCGCGGTCGCGCCCGCGGACGAGAGCCTCGCACCCAGAGCCGAGACGCAGCAACGGCACGGCACCGGACGACGTGCCCGGATCCTGCTGGTCGACGACGATCCCGACGTGCGGACCTTCCTTGCGGAATCCCTGCGCGGCCTCGATCACGAGGTTCGCACCGCGGAGAGCGGCGCCGAGGCGCTCGCCATCCTGGATCATTGGATACCGGAGATCGCGCTGATCGACTATGCGATGCCGAACATGCACGGCGCCGATCTCGCTGCGGCCGCGCGGGCGCGCCTGCCCGATCTGCCGATCGTGTTCGTCACCGGCTATGCCGAGACCGAGCTGCTCGAAGCGGCGCTAGGCCCTGGTGCGCCGGTGCTGCGCAAGCCCTTCTCGATCGAAGCGCTCGCGCTCGCCGTCGAGGACAATCTCGCGCCGGCCCCGACGGCGGGCAGAGCGAAAGGCTGAAGCGCAAGACTTGGCTGAGGGTTAGCCAGCTCCGAGCAGACCCGCGGCATTTCGTGCCGTGAAGACGTTGGCGACGGGTTGCTCCTGCCGTTGGGCGGCGCCGCGGACTGGTTGCGTTTCACGACGCAGACCCCTCATTGGAATGACGCACCGCAACATGGTGCTGGCGTTTCTCCTTACGGAGGCGTAATGGCGCACTCGCTTCGGCAGCCTTCCACACGGTGAGGAAGGTGCGAAGCGCGTAACTCGGATCGATGGTGCAATCATGAAGTGGCTGAAGAAGTTCGACAATCCATTCGTCCTGGGCCTCAACGGGTTCCTTGCGGGCGCGGCATTGTTCTTCGCCACCCATCCCGACGCGGCAGTATCGGGTGTGGGCGCGAGCACGCACGACCACCCGGCGGCGCAGACCGCAGAGGTTCGCCAGAGCGCTTGAACCGCGGCCGCGCCCGGCTATAGCTGGGCGCCATGGTTCACTTTTCGTTCGCAGGCACGGAGCTGATCGCGTTGCCGCAAGGCGCGCTGTTCTGGCCTGCGCGCAAGGCGCTTCTCGTCGCCGATCTGCACCTCGAGAAAGCGAGCTGGTTCGCCCGCTTCGGGCAGATGCTGCCGCCTTATGATTCGATCGCGACGCTGACCGATCTCACCGTGCTCGCCGATACGATGGGCGCGGACGAGATCTGGTGCCTCGGCGACAGCTTCCACGACCGCCACGGCTGCGACCGCCTGCCGGCGCAGGCCCGCGACTTGCTGACGGCGCTGACCGCCCGGGTCCGTTGGACATGGATCACCGGCAATCACGATCCGGGGATCGCCGACCATTGCGGCGGCGACGTCGTCCAGGAAGCCCTGGTCGACGGACTGCTGCTGCGGCACGAAGCCGATCCGGGGGAACCGAGGCCGGAGCTTTCCGGCCATTACCATCCCAAGCTTCGGATCAGCCTGCGCGGGCGTCAGGTCTCACGGCGCTGCTTCATCGGCACGAAGCGCAAGCTGATCCTGCCGGCCTTCGGCGCGCTCACCGGGGGCCTCGACGCCGCCCACCCGGAAATCGTCCGCGCGGTCGGTGCAGGGGCCGAAGCCCTCATTCCGGTGGCCGATAGACTGCTCCGGTTTCCGCTCGCCGCCTGAAGTTTGTATCAGGCGGCGACGAAGCGCAGAGCGGCCCCATTCATGCAATAACGCCGCCCCGTCGGCTTCGGCCCATCGTCGAAGACGTGGCCGAGATGCCCGCCGCAGCGCCTGCAGTGGACTTCCGTCCGTTCCGCGAAGAGCGAATTGTCCGGCCGCGTGCCGACGGCGTTGCGCAGCGGTGCGGTGAAGCTCGGCCAGCCGGTGCCGCTTTCGAACTTCGCCCTGGAGGCGAACAGCGGCAGGCCGCAGCCGGCGCAGACGAAGGTGCCCGCGCGCTTCTCCTTGTTGAGGGGGCTCGAGCCCGCCCGCTCGGTCGCGGCCTGCCGCAGCACCCTGTACGAGTCGGGCGGCAGGCGCTTGCGCCATTGCGCGTCGGTGAACTGGACCGGGTAGCGGCCCGACGGCGCGGCATTGCCGGCGCGCCCGCCGAACCAGAACAGGGCTGCTCCGATCGCGCCGGCGCCGCCTGCCGTCAAAGCCGTCCGTCTGTCGATCGTCATGGCGTCACCTCACGTCAGATACGTCGCGCCGCGATCAACCCCCTCACCGCGTTGCCGATGTAGAACCCGCGATCAAGATCGGCGGTCGTGAGGTCGCTTTCAACCGCCTCGCCCTGCTCCAGCAAAGTCTCTCGCAATATTCCCGGCATCAGGCCGCGCGCGAGCGGCGGTGTCGCCAGCACCCCATCGCGCTGGACGAAAATGTTGGTGAAGCTGCCTTCGGTGACGACGCCGCCGGGATCGACGAATGCCACCTCGAACGCGCCGGCTGCGCTGCGCGCCTGGTCGTAGAAGGCGCGGTCGCTGGTCTTGTGCCGCAGGCGGAAATCGTGGGCGTCGACGGGGAGCGCGGTGAGCGCGACTGCGACGGGCTCGTCGACATGCTCCGGAAGCGGGCGGACCTCGATCGCGATCGCACCGGTGCGGGAGAGGCGGAGACGGACCTTGCGGGCGGTGCGCAAGGTGAAGGTCGCCGCCTGCAGCTCGTTGCGGACGCTGTGGCGATCGAAGGCGAATCCGAGCGCGTCGGCGCTGCGCCTGATGCGATTGAGATGCCGCTCCAGGAAGGCGAGACCCTCCTCCGGATCGAATCGCATCGTTTCGATCAGGTCGAAGCGCCGGCCTGTCTCCACAAACTCTCCCTTCGCCAGACATTCTTGCCACTCGTCCGCAGGCTGGCTGTCCGCGACGATTCCCGAACCAAGGCCCATATGTGCAACGCTTTCGCCCGCACGAAGGGTCAACGTCCGAATGGCGACATTGAACGCGGCTTCGCCGCCCGGCGCAACCCTTCCGATCGAGCCGGTGTAAACGGCGCGCGGCGCCTCCTCGAGCGCGTCGATCACTTCCATCGCGCGGATCTTGGGTGCCCCCGTTACCGATCCGCACGGGAAGGTGGCGCGGAGGAGCTCGACCGGCCCGATCCCCTCCTCCAGATCGGCGACCACCGTCGACGTCATCTGGTGGACGGTCGGGTAGGTTTCGATCGCGAACAGCTGCGGCACGGCAACGCTGCCGGGCTTCGACACCCGCGCGAGATCATTGCGAAGAAGATCGACGATCATCAGATTTTCGGCCTGCTGCTTGGGATCCGCCCGCAACAAAGCGGGATCGGTGCCGGCGGCCGCGGTACCCTTCATCGGGCGGGCGGTCACCCGGCCGCCTTCGGACACGAAGAAGAGCTCGGGCGAAAGCGAGAGGATCCAGTGCGATCCGGTGAAGACGACGCCGCCCCAGCCGGCCCGCGCCCGTCGCCGCAGCGCTGCATAGACCGCCATCGGATGGCCGGCGGTCACCACCTCGGCCGCGAAGGTGAGGTTCGCCTGATAGATGTCGCCGGCGAAGATATGCTCGCGCACCGCGGCGACCGCAGCCTCGTAGCGGGGGCGGCCGACCAAGGGCCGCGGGGCCGCGGCCCAGGCGCCGGCGGGATCCGGGAGCAGCACCTCGGGATCGACGCGCTCGAAGCGATCGAACAGGCCGAACCAGAGCAAAGGCGGCGCATCGGCGGCCGGGATCCGGCACAAGCCGCCGAGCTTCGGCTCCAGCGCATGGCCGGCTTCGTAGCCGATGAAGCCAGCGGCATGGACACCGGCGAGCCGCCCGATCGCTGCGTCGACCCCGGCCGGATCCCGCGTTTCGACGATCTCCCGGGGGCCGCGGTAGAGGCGCGCTTCGCCCTGGAATTCCAGCAGGACGAATGGCGCCCCCGCTTGCCAGAAGCGTAAAGCGGGCGCATCTGCCGCGCCGTCAGGAGAGGAAATTTTGGTCACCAGCGTCTTTGATCTCTTCAAGATCGGGGTTGGGCCGTCGAGCTCGCATACCATGGGCCCGATGACCGCGGCATGTCGCTTTGTCGAGACATTGCAGCGCAAAAGGTTGTTTGACGCAACTAATCATGTCGCGGTCGACCTCTATGGCTCGCTGGCCCTGACCGGAAAGGGCCATGCGACCGATCGTGCGGTCTTGCTTGGCCTTGCCGGCGAGCGACCCGACACGGTAGACCCCGACGAGGCCGAGGCGATCGTCGCCCGAATCCGCGGGACCGGACGGCTTCCGCTCGGCGGCCTGCGCGAGATCGCTTTCGACGAGGCCACCCATCTGCGCTTCCTCCAGCGCGAGCGCCTGCCCCATCATTCCAACGGCATGCGCTTCACCGCCCTCGACCGGAACGGCGCAACGCTCGAAACGGCGATCTCCTATTCGGTCGGCGGCGGGGCGATCGTCGACGAGGAGGCAATCGCCCGCAATGCGCCGCCCGCCGGCGCGTGGGACATCCCGTACAATTATCATTGTGCAGACGAACTGCTCGCGATCGCCGCCCGCGAGGGGATCACGATCGCCGAAATCGCCCGTGCCAACGAGCGCGCCGGCTATGACGATGCCGAGATAGACGCGCGGCTCGCCGCGATCACCGAGGCGATGTCGGGCTGCATCGACCGGGGCATCGGCAAGGAAGGAATTCTGCCCGGCGGCCTCAAGGTCAAACGGCGCGCACCCGGCCTCTACAAATTGCTGCTCGAGCGTGCAGAACGGACGCTGTCGGATCCACTGACGGTGCTCGACTGGGTCAATCTGTGGGCGCTGGCGGTCAACGAGGAAAATGCCGCCGGCGGCCGGGTGGTGACCGCGCCGACCAACGGAGCCGCCGGCATCGTGCCGGCGATCCTACGTTATTATCAGCGCTTCACCCCGCATTCGAATGACGAGGGCGTCCGCACCTTCCTGCTCACGGCGGCTGCGGTCGGATCGCTGTTCAAGGAGAATGCCTCGATCTCCGGCGCGGAGGTGGGCTGCCAGGGCGAGGTCGGCGTCGCCTGCTCGATGGCCGCCGCAGGCCTCACCGCGGCGCTCGGCGGGACCAACAGCCAGATCGAGAATGCCGCCGAAATCGGCATGGAGCATAATCTCGGCCTGACCTGCGATCCGGTCGGCGGCCTCGTCCAGGTGCCGTGCATCGAACGGAACGCGGTCGGCGCGGTCAAGGCGATCGAAGCCTCACGGCTCGCCCTCGTCGGCGACGGATCGCACCGGGTGAGCCTCGACCAGGTGATCGAGACGATGCGCAAGACCGGGCTCGACATGAACGAGCGCTACAAGGAAACATCGCAGGGCGGCCTGGCGGTCAATGTGGTGGAGTGCTGATCAGCGCGGGTCCGACAGTATCGCGAGGAAGCACGGCGGCACGCTGTCGGTCAGCCAGACGCCATTGGCGCTCCTGAAGAAGACATAGCCCTCCGCCGCCATTCGGCGGGACGCGATTTCGAGGATCACCGTTTCCCCGGCGCGGCGCCGGGCCACCTTTTCGGCGGTCTCGACGTGGTGGCTGAGATGAACATATTGACGCCGGCTTTTGATCAGCCCCTGCTCCAGGATCGACCCCAGGAAGCGCCGACTGGTCCCGTGGAACAGGATCGTGGGCGGTGCCGCAGCGTCCAGGCCGAGATCGACCGAGACGCTGTGCCCCTGATTCGCGCGGATGCGCTCTCCGCTCTCGTCGAACGCGAACCGCTGCTTGTCGCTGCCGGCCACCAGCCGCTCGAGGTCTTCGCGAGAGAAGGTGCCGAAGCGGCTGCGCAGCGCCGCGACCACGGCCCCGGTCGGCACCCAGCCCTGCGGGTCCAGCGTCAGCCCGGCGCGCTCCGGCTGGTGGCGGAGCAGGAGCGACAGGAATTTACTGATCTGTTTCGTCATTTCCCTGGAAACGCGATGATCGTCCACCCGTTCACCGGCCCCGGATAATGGAGGATCGAGTGGCCGGCGGTTCGAAGAAGGTCGTGTTCGCAGCGCTCGGTGCAAACCTCGGCATTGCCGCGGCCAAGTTCGTCGGCGCGGCGATGACCGGATCGTCGGCGATGCTGTCGGAGGCCATACACAGTGTCGTCGACACGGGAAACCAGGGCCTGCTGCTGCTCGGCATGAAGCGCTCGCAGCGGCCGGCCGATGCGCGCCACCCGTTCGGCTATAGCCGCGAAATCTACTTCTGGAGCTTCGTCGTCGCCGTGCTGCTGTTCGCAGCCGGCGGCGGGGTCGCGATCTACGAAGGCCTCCACAAGATCGCCGATCCGGAACCGATCGAGAATGCGCTGGTCAATTACGTCATCCTCGGCGTGGCGGTTGTCATGGAGCTCAGCTCGTTCGCCGTCGCCTATCGCGAGTTTCGCGACACCAATCCGAATTGCAGCTGGTGGCGGGCGGTGCGCGAGGCCAAGGATCCGGTGACCTTCGTCGTCCTGTTCGAGGACACCGCCGCCTTGCTCGGGCTCGTGGCGGCGCTGACCGGTCTTTCGCTCGCCCACCTTCTTGGTATCCCCGAGTTCGACGGCGTCGCCTCGATCGTCATCGGGGTAATCCTGATCGTCGCCTCGTCGCTGCTCGCCCGCGAGACGATGGGGCTGATCATCGGCGAATCGGCGCTCCCGTCCGTGCTTGCCGACATCGAGCGGCTGATCCGCGACGGCGAGGGCGTCGCTGAAGTCCGCGACATCGCTTCGGTGCATCTCGGCCCGCACGACATCGTCGTCACCGCCGCAGTCGACTTCAACGATCGGCTGAGCGCGGCGGAGGTCGAGCGGAGCGTCGCTGCGATTTGCGCCGCGGTCCGGGAGGCGCAGGCCGACGTCCGCCACCTCTATCTGGCGCCGACCTCCTTCGCCTGACCTATGGGACTTGGGCGAGCCATTCCTCGATCGTGCGGTAGGCGGAGCGGCCGCGCGGCGCATCCTCGGCGATGCCGGTGGCGAAATAGGCGACGCCGGTGCCGCTTGCACGGTCGACCCACAGGCCGGAGCGCACGCGATAGGCGTCGCCGGCATGGCCGACCCGGGGAACGCCGTCTCCGAACGGATCGTCGCCCGGCGCGCAGGCAGCGAGGATCTGCACGGCAAGGCCGTAGGCGCAGTAGAAATTTTCGTCGGTCGCACCGTTCTCCCCATCCGAGCGCCATTCGCCCCTGGTCATCTCGGCGAGCGAGGCGGGGGAGAGGAACGGCGTTCCGTCGGGCAAGCGCCCATCCCGCAACAGGAGCTGCCCGACCCCGGCAAGACCGGCAGCGGAGATCCTGAGTCCGCCCTGCGGGGAGAACAGGGCGCCGTTGGTGCCGATCCGATAGGCGTTCCAGTCGCAGCTGCCATCCGCCGCAGGGGTTACCGGACAGGGTGGAGGCGCACCCTTGAGATCATCGCGCAGGATCTCGCCGTCTTGCGCATACAGGATCACCGCGCGATCGATTGCGCGTTCGGAGCAGGTCGTCCAGTTGAAGCACGCGTCGAGCGCGAGCGGCTCCAGGACAAGGCGCTGGATGAGGCGATCGAAGCGCTCGCCCGACGCTTTCTCCATCACCGTCGCGACGACGGGGAAGTTGAGATTGGAATAGCGGAAGAAGGTCCCCGGCGGATGCGCGGCGTCGAACGCCTTGGGATCGGCGAGCGCGGCCTGGACGGTGCGATCGAGCGGGATCACATAGTCGACCTCGTCCTGCAGGCTGGATCGGTGCGAAAGCAGCAGGCGGAGGGTGATCGGACGATCCGGAAAGGCCGGGTTGCGCAGCGGCCAGCCGAGCCAGCGCGAGACATCGGCGTCGAGATCCAGATTCCCCGCCTCGACCATCCGCATGACGCCCAGGGCGACGACCAGCTTGCTGATCGACGCGACCCGCACCGGATCGCCGACGGTGAGCCGCCGTCCCGCCGCGCGATCCGCAAACCCGTCGGCACCGGATCCGGTGGGCCGCGCCGCATCGAACGTCACCCAGGCATAAGCGGCGTGCGGCGGTGGCGCCGCGGCACGCGGCACAGCCGCGCAACCGGAGAGGGCGAGCGCAAGGAGGGCGAGGCGCGGCTTCATGCCACGAGCCTAGTCACCCGCCGCACCGGCGCAAGGGCAATGGCCTTCACCGCGGCGGAAGCCTTGCGCCGGGGCGCCGGGGTGGCATGATCGCGCCCTGATCATATCGGAGCCTCCATGAACCTTCCCGGCTTTCGCCGACTGGCCTGCTGCGTCACCGCTGCCGCGCTCACCCTCACCGCAACCCCGCCGAGCGGCGCGCAGCCAGCCGGAGCGGTGAGCCCGGAATGGAGCCCGGCGCTGGTCAGCGAAATCCTCGACAAGACGCAGACCACCCGTCTGGCGCCGAGCCTCGCCCAGCTCGATGCCGGCGAACGAATCGCGGTTGCCAAGCTGATCGAAGTCGGGCGCATCTTCCAGACCATCTACGAGCTCCAGCGGCACCGGAGCGCGCCTGACGTGCGGGCCTCCCTGGCCCGGCGCACCGATGTGCATGGCCGGAACCTCGCCACCTTGTACCGGCTGTTCCAGGGTCCGATCGCCACCACGCTCGACAACAAGCGCGTGCCGTTCGCCGCAGTGGCGGACGCGCCGCCGGGCAAGAACGTCTATCCGTGGGACCTCACCAAAGCCGAGCTCGATTTCTATGTCGCCGCCCATCCTGCGGAACGCCCGGCGCTGACCCACCTGCGGTCGGTGGTGCGGCGCGCCGAGATGGCCGTGCTCCGGCGCGACCTCGGCAAGCTTCGCCAATATCCGGTGCTCGATACGCTTCATCCCGGGGTGCGGGCGCGGCTCGAGCGGCTTTCGAAGGCGCCCGACCGGCGCATCCTCTACGCCATTCCCTATTCGCTCGCTTATGCCGACGAGATGATCGAGGCGCACCGGCTGCTCGAGGAGGCCGCCGCTGCGGTCGAGCCGAGCGACACGGAGTTCGCCAGATTTCTGCGCAACCGCGGCCGCGACCTGCTCTCCAACGACTATGAATCGGGTGACGCGGCCTGGCTGAAGGGCAGGTTCAAGAATTTGAACGCGCAGATCGGCGCCTATGAAACCTATGACGACGAGCTGTACGGCATTCGAGCCTTCTACAGTCTCAGCCTGCTCGTCGCCCGGAATGCGGAAGGCGGCGCGCTGCGCAAGGCGATGCAGGGCCTGCAGGCGCTGGAGGATTCGCTGCCGACCGAGCGCCACAAGAAGGTCGAGGAGACGATCCCGGTCGGAGTCTACGACGTGATTGCCGATTTCGGCCAGTCGCGCGGTGCCAACACCGCCACCAACCTGCCCAACGAGGCCTATCTCAATGCGCGCTACGGCAGCATCATCCTGCTGCGCGCCAACATCATGCGCGATCCCGGCATCTTCCGCGGCAACGGCGACACGTTCGCGGCCGCAATTGCGGCGCCCTATGCCGGACACCTGACCGCCGACGCCAATTTCTATCGGACCTTGTGGCACGAGGTCGGCCATTATCTCGGCCCGGACACCACCCGCAGTGGCGAAGCGCTCGACGTGGCGCTCGGGCCGGATGCGAGCCTGATCGAGGAGATGAAGGCGGATCTCGTCTCGCTCTACGTGGCGAAGGAGCTCGGCCGCCGCGGCTATTATTCCGCCGACCAGCTCCGGTCCGTCTACGCCAGCGGCGTGCTGCGCATGCTCCAGAACAACCGGCCGCGGCGCGAGCAGCCCTACAACATGATGCAGCTGATGCAGTGGAACTGGTTCCTGGACCGCGGCGTGCTGACCTTCGACCCCGCAACCGGCAAGATGAAGATCGCCTACGATCGCTATCACGAGGCGGTGCGCACATTGCTCGCGCAGGTGATCGCACTGCAGGAGAAGGGCGATCGTGCCGCGGCCGAGGCGTTCATCACCCGCTGGGGCCGCTGGGAGGAGCCGCTCCACGGCCGCGTCGCATCCGCCATCCGCGCCCAGCAGCGCACCCGCTACCGGCTGTTCGACTATGCCGCACTGGAAGGGCGCTGACCCCCTCGGGTCGACCGGTTGCAACTTCGCCCCGGCCGGGCCATGTCGCCGGAGATGAGCAACCCTCCCCTGAAGGCCGTGATCATCCCGGTCACGCCGCTGCAGCAGAACAGCACCCTTCTCTGGTGCACCAGGACGATGCGCGGTGCCTTCACCGATCCCGGCGGCGATCTCGACCGGCTGAAGGCCGCGGCCGTGCAACACGGTGTGACGGTGGAGAAAATCCTGCTCACCCACGGCCATATCGACCATTGCGGATCCGCCAAGATCCTTGCCGAGGAATTGGGCGTGCCGATCGAAGGCCCGCACGAGGACGACCGCTTCTGGATCGCACGGCTGGAGGATGACGGCCGCAGCTACGGTATCCGCGGCAAGCCGTTCGAATCGGACCGGTGGCTGGTCAACGGCGACACCGCGACCGTCGGCGAACTGACCTTCGACGTCTATCATTGCCCGGGCCACACGCCCGGGCACGTCGTCTTCCACCATCCCGAATCGAAACTCGCGATCGTCGGCGACGTGCTGTTCCGCGGCTCGATCGGCCGAACCGATTTCCCGATGGGGAACCATCAGGACCTGATCGACGCGATCACCACCCGGCTGTGGCCGCTCGGCGACGACACCGCCTTCGTTCCGGGGCACGGACCGATGAGCACGTTCGGACAGGAGCGCAAGACCAACCCGTTCGTCGCCGACCAGGTTCTCGCGGGGGCCTGACGCACGACAGGGCCTGACCGCCGACACGCCTCGAGAAGGACGTTCCCGACGTCCGATCAGCGCGACGCGTGCACCGGCGCCTGCGCGTAGGTGACCGCGCCCTGCGGCCGGAAGGTCGAGGCGAGGACCAGGGCGTAGCCGGCGAGCCCGGCGAGGGTGAGCCAGGTGATGAGGATTCCGATCAGCCGGAGCGGATTGGGCGCCGGGCGATCGAGCCCGAAAGGATGGAGCAATCGCCCGACGATGTAGAGCGCGCCGACGCCCCACAGCCAGGTCGGCGATCCCGCGGCGAGCTCGACGAGCGCAAGCAGGATCAGCACGAACGGCGTATATTCGACGAAATTGGCCTGCGCCCGCATCGCGTTGACGATCCTGTCGTTGCCGCCGTCGCCGACCGAGACCTTGTGCCGCAGACGGAGCCTGCTGATCCGAGTCCCGAGCCAGATGTTGATCAGCGCCGCACCGGCGGCAATGGTAAGCGTGATCGGCAGCGTGAACGTCATCGCATCTTCTCTCCTGGGTGCGCCCTGCTCTCTCATGGGAAGCACGTGCTTGCAACAACCCGCAAAATCGCTATAGGGCACACCGCTCAGGCGCGAGCACCCGGCCGCCATGGCCAGCGGCCGACCAAGCCGTTGACCATTGGCCGCTCGCTCGCCACATCAACGAACCCGATCGATTGGAACAGGTGCCAGGATGGCCGTCCCTAAGAGAAAAACTTCGCCCTCGAAGCGCAACATGCGCCGCAGCCATGACTCGCTGAAGCCGGTGAACTTCCAGGAATGCTCGAATTGCGGCGAGCTGCACCTTCCGCACAATCTGTGCACCGGTTGCGGCCACTATAACGGACGCGAAGTCCTGCCGGTCGAGGCCTAAGGCCGAAATCCGGCGATTCAGGAGACGGCATCAGTGGTAAGCTCGCCACGGATCGCAATTGACGCGATGGGTGGCGATGTCGGACCCGCGGTCATGTGCGCGGGGGCCGCGCTTGCGCATAGCCGCCGGCCTGATCTCTCGTTCCTGCTGTTCGGCGACGAATCCGCAATTCGGGCGGAGCTCGCCGCGCATCCGGCGATCGCCGGCGTCACCGAGATCGTCCACACGCCGGACACGATTTCGGCCGCGGACAAGCCGAGCCAGGCGATCCGCCGCAGCAAGACCACGTCGATGGGTCGCGCCATCGCCGCCGTGAAGGCCGGCGAGGCGCATGCGGCCGTTTCGGGCGGCAATACCGGCGCGCTGATGGCGATGGCCAAGCTCACCTTCCGGACGATGAAGGGCATCGACCGCCCTGCCCTCGCCGCGTTGCTACCGACATTGGGCGACAACGATCTGGTGATGCTCGATCTCGGCGCGAACACCGAATCGGATGCCCGCAACCTCGTCCAGTTCGCCGTCATGGGCGCCGCTTACGCCCGCGTCGTGCTCGACCTCGAATCGCCCCGCGTGCAGCTGCTCAACATCGGCACCGAGGAATTGAAGGGCACCGACGAATTGAAGGACGCTGCGGCGATCCTTCGCGAGGCCGACTATCTCGGCATGCGTTTCGAAGGCTTCATCGAGGGCGACAAGATCTCGCGCGGCGACGTCGACGTCGTCGTCACCGACGGCTTTTCCGGGAATATCGCCTTGAAATCGCTCGAGGGCACCGCCCGCTTCGTGACGGACCTGCTCCGCCGCGCCTTTACCAGCTCGTTGCGCTCGAAGATCGGCTTTCTGATCTCGCGCCCGGCGACCGAGCTGCTGAAACACCATCTCGATCCCAACAACCACAATGGCGCGGTCTTCCTTGGCCTCAACGGGCTGGTGGTGAAGAGCCACGGCAGCGCCAACGAAAAAGGCGTCGCCAACGCGATCCGGGTCGCGGCGCGAATGGTTCGCGAGGATCTCACCCGCAAGATCATCGAGGATCTCGACAACATTTCCGCCCACCGCATCGAGCAGGCCGCGAAATGAGCCGGCGATCCGTGATCATCGGCACCGGCTCCGCTTTGCCGCCGAGGCGCGTGACCAACGCCGAACTCGCCGAACGCGTCGACACCAGTCACGAATGGATCGTCGAGCGCACCGGCATCCATGCCCGCCACATCGCCGGCGACGGCGAGACCACGGCGACGCTTGCCACCGATGCGGCACGCAAGGCGCTCGCCGCGGCGGGAATCACGGCGGACCAGATCGGCCTGATCGTGCTCGCCACCGCGACTCCGGACCAGACCTTCCCGGCCAGCGCGACCCGAGTCCAGACGGCGCTCGGCATCAACGACTGCATCGCCTTCGATGTCGCCGCGGTCTGCACCGGCTTCCTCTACGCCCTCTCCGTCGCCGACAATATGGTGAAGGGCGGAATGGCCGATTACGCACTGGTGATCGGCGCCGAAACGTTCAGCCGGATCCTCGACTGGGAAGACCGGGCGACCTGCGTGTTGTTCGGCGACGGGGCCGGTGCGCTGGTCCTCCATGCCCAGGATACGGAGGATCGCGGGATCCTGGCGACCCGGCTCCACGCCGACGGCCGGCACAACGATCTTCTCTACGTCGATGGCGGGGTGTCGACCACCGGCACAGTCGGCAAGCTGCGCATGAAGGGCAAGGAAGTGTTCCGCCATGCGGTGGTCAACCTTGCCGACGTGCTCAACGAGGTTCTGGAGGTCGCCGGCCACACGGCCGACGAGGTCGACTGGGTGGTTCCGCACCAGGCCAACAAGCGTATCCTCGATGCAACCGCACGCAAGCTCGGCCTCGCGCCGGAGCGGGTGGTGGTCACCGTCGACCAGCATGCCAATACATCGGCGGCCTCGGTGCCGCTCGCGCTCGACACTGCGGTGCGCGACGGGCGCATCAAGCAGGGCGACCTGATCGTGCTCGAGGCGATGGGCGGCGGCTTCACGTGGGGAGCGGCTGTTGCCCGCTTCTGATCGTCGCCTGCTGAATTTCCGGTCGTTTGTCGAAGTAAATGAACCGTTCGCAGCAAATGGTCAGCCTGCAAGGGCATCCTGCCGCATCGGCAGTTTGCAGAACTAGGCCTTTTGCACTATGCTTTTTCAACATTTTCTTCGGGGGAAGGGGAGGCCATGGCCGACGCTGGTATCATGAGACGCACCGAGGCCGGCACTCTGACGAGGGCTGACCTTGCGGACGTCATTCATCGCGAGATCGGCCTCTCCCGTGCCGAGTCGGCCGGGATCGTGGAGCGCATCCTCCATCACATGTGCCATGCGCTTTCGGATGGCCAGAATGTGAAGATTTCCGGGTTCGGCAGCTTCATCCTGCGCGACAAGGGCGAGCGGGTCGGCCGCAATCCGAAGACCGGCGTCGAAGTGCCGATCGCACCGCGGCGCGTGCTTACCTTCCGCGCCAGTCAGATCATGCGCGAGCGTATCGCCCGGGCGGGCTGAGCCCGCCATGAGCGACGCGCCGCGCAAGAGCGACCAGGCCTTTCGGACGATCGGCGAGCTTGCCGCCGATCTCGGCGTGCCGCAGCACATCCTGCGGTATTGGGAAACGCGCTTCCCGCAGCTGCGCCCCCTGCAGCGCGCGGGCAACCGGCGTTATTACCGGCCCGCCGACGTGGCCCTCGCCCACCGCATCCACCGCCTGCTCAACGAGGACGGCTACACGATCCGCGGCGTTCAGCAGCTGCTCGCCAGCCGATCGGGCGACGGCGAGGAAGCGGTCGCGGCGACCGGGCCGACGCCTGCCAATCAGCAGGAAGATGGGTTCCCCACCCAGGGACTGCTCGCGATCCGCAGGATGCTGGCAGAGGCGCTCGAAGCGACCGCCTGAACCGACATTGTCCAGGCCGCGGGCGTCCTGAAGCCGGCCGTCCCGGATCCAACCATCTGAACCGGGCTGTTCCGAACCGGACCCTCCCGAACCGGGCCCTGCCGAGAAGGGTGCGCCGCAGGCGCCGGGCCGGTCGTCCCGGTCAGTAGCTGTCTTCGTCCGGCCCCAGTTCCGGATCGAGGTCGCGCGGCCGAATGAAGCGGGCGAGAGTGCCGATGCCGTCGGCGATGTCGGCCCAATGCTCGACCGGGAAAGCCATCTCGGCGAGCGTCGCCGTCGGATATTTGACCGCCAGCTCCGCGCGCAGCGCATTGTCGCCGCTGAGCATGAGCGCAAGCTCCTCGAGGCCCGGATTGTGGCCAACCAGCAGCAGCCGCTCGACGCCGTCGTCGGTCTCGTGGACGATGTCGAGCAGCGAGGTCGTCCCGGCGAGATAGAGCCGCTCGTCATAGGCAACGGCGAGACGGCCGAAGGACTGTTCGACCTCTCCCAGGGTCTCCATCACCCGGCGGGCGGGGGAGGCGAGAATCTTGTCGAACGCGAGCCCGAGCGCGCGCATCTCCGCGCCGATCGTACGCGCAGCCCGGCGGCCGCGCGGATTGAGCGGCCGATCGAAATCGCGCGCAACCGGATCGTTCCAGGTCGACTTTGCGTGGCGCAGCAGCGTCAGCGTCTTCATTCGGCCTCTTCGGTTTGCCGCCGCGCCTGATGCCCGAAACCCCGGTCCGTGGAAAGCAGCATCCGCACGCGGTCGATCGCTTCCGCCAGGCTGAGCCTGCGGATCGTCACCCCGGGCGGGAACGCCGTGAGCAAACGAGTCGGAGTCGCCGACGACAACAAGACGAACACGCCGCGATCCTCGCTGCGGCGAATCAGGCGCCCGAAAGCCTGGGCGAGCCGGGCGCGGACGACCCGGTCGTCATAAGCGGTGCCGCCGCCGGCGACCTTGCGGGCGGCGTGGAGCACGGTCGGCCGCGGCCACGGAACCCCTTCCATGACCACCAGGCGGAGCGAATGGCCGGGGACGTCGACACCGTCGCGCAAGGCATCGGTGCCGAGCAAGGAGGCGCGCGGATCGTCGCGAAAGATGTCGACCAATGTGCCGGTGTCGATCGGATCAACATGCTGGGCGTAGAGCGGCAGCCCGGCGCGGGCGAGCCGGTCGGCGATTCGGGCATGGACCGCCTTCAGCCGCTGGATCGCGGTGAACAGGCCGAGCGTGCCGCCCTCCGCCGCCTCGACCAGCCGGGCGTAGGCGCCGGCGAGCTGGGCAACGTCGCCGCGCTTCAGATCGGTAACGATCAGCACTTCGCTGTTGGCGGCGTAATCGAACGGACTTTCCGCGGTGAAACGCTGCACTGCGACCGGCAGGTGGCAGGCGCCGGTGCGGGCGTCCGCCGCCGCCCAGTCCTCGGCCCCGCGCAGGGTCGCCGAGGTCACGACGACGCTGTGCGCCTGTTCGAGCACGGTCCGGGCCAGCGGCCGAGTCGGATCGAGCCATCGGCGATGCAGGCCGATGTCGAACTCGCGCCCATCGACGCGATCGACCGCGAGCCAATCGACGAAATCCGGATCGGCAGGGCCGCCGAGCCGGGCAGCGAGCGCAATCCACGATTGCAGCATCTGTGCGCGCCAGGTGAGCCCGCCGATCGCGCCTTCGATCCGGGCCCGTGCCTGTGCGTCCAGCCAGTCCGGCGCGTCTTCGAGCACCGCCTCCAGCCGCTTGCCGAGCGCCATCAGCGGCCGCAGCAGCGATTCGAGCGCTTCGACCGCCGGCGCCGCCGCCTCGACGATGTCGGCATCGAGCTCCGCGATCTCGGTCTCGATCCCGTATCCGGCGTCCTGGGCGGTGGCGCGCGCGTAGGCGGTGGCGCGCACGGCGGCGAGCAACTTTTCGAGCGGACCGAAGGCCATGCCTTCCGCAAGGCGCCCGAGCCAGCCGTCGCCGGGCAGAAGCCCGGCCGCCTCGATCGCATTCTGGAGCGCAAGGCCGCCCGCCTCGTCATAGGAAGCGACGTCGGTGAGCCGCGCGGCGAGACCGCGGCGGCGGCCGCGCGATTTGCCTTCGGGGCCGATCAGCCAGCGCCGCAGCTCGATCGTCTCCTGTCCGGTCAGCGCCGCGGCGAAGGTCGAATCGGCGGCATCGAACAGATGGTGGCCTTCGTCGAACACCATCCGGGTCGGCGGATTGTCGCGCGCGCGGGCGGCGTTGACCATGACAAGGGCATGGTTGGCGATGACGATGTCGGCGTCCTGGCTCGCCCGCGCCGCGCGCTCGATGAAGCATTTGCGGTAATGTGGGCAGCCGGCATAGACGCACTCGCCGCGGCGATCAGTCAGCGCCGTCGATCCGGCGCGGCGGAACAGCGAGGTCAGCCAGCCCGGCAGATCGCCGCCGACCATGTCGCCGTCCTTGCTGTAGGCCGCCCAGCGGGCGACGAGCTGGGCGAGGATCGCGGCGCGGCCGGCAAAGCCGCCCTGCAGCGCATCCTCCAGGTTGAGCAGGCAGAGATAGTTTTCGCGGCCCTTGCGAATGACGATCCGCTTCTGCCGCTCGACCGGATCGGGAAACAGCCTGATGCCTTCGCGATCGAGCTGGCGCTGCAGCGCCTTGGTGAAGGTCGACACCCACACCGCACCATCGGCCTTTTCCGCCCACACCGAGGCCGGGGCGAGATAGCCGAGCGTCTTGCCGATGCCGGTGCCAGCCTCGGCGAGCAGCATGTTGGGCGCGCCTTCCGCCTTGCGTGGGGCGAAGGCGGCGGCCGCGGCGGCCGCATAATCGCGCTGGCCCTGGCGGACCTCGGCCGCACTGCCGACCAGATCGGCGAGCCGCTCGACTGCCTCGATCTCGCTCACCCGCGCCGGCCGCGGCTGGGCACGGCCGCCATTCTCCTCCCATTCGGGAAGACGCGAGAACAGCCAGCGCTCGTCGCGCTCCGGCCGCTTCAGCACCTGTCCGATCGCCGGCGCCCACGACCAGCGCAGCCGCCACAGCGCCTGGGCGGAGGTCCAAGCCCCTTCCCGCTCCGGCCAATCGGCGTCCATGCGAGTCAGCAAAGCCGCCGCAGCTTCGCGCAGGAAGGGCGCCGCTTCGGCATCGCCCGAGGGCGCTTCGAGGCCAAGCACCGCCGCAAGACCCTTCGGCGTCGGCACCGCGAAGCGCGCCGGGTGGACGAAGGCGAACAGCTCGAGCAGATCGAGGCCGGAAATCTCGGGATAGCCGAGGCGCTGGCCGATCAGCGGCGCGTTGAGCATGATCACCGGGGTCTCCGCCGCGGCGGCGATCGCCTCGCCCCGGCCGAGCGCACGCACCTCTCCGTCCGGGCGGGCCAGCCAGATGCCGCCATGGGTCGCGTGAAGGGCCGGATACGGCAGTGTGAAAGCCATGGAAGACCTTAGCCGGAATGGGAACGAAACGGCAACGACGATGATGGCGGCAGCCTCGCCGGCGCAGACTTGCCGAGCCCCGCTGATCGCAGTTCACGGCTGAATGCAAACTGAAATCCAGGGTTCTCGATGAGCGTCCGGGGAGAGCCCCCAGGCGCAGAGACCTTGCGCGCGCACGGAGAAGCGACGAAGAAGCGGCGCATGTCCAACCGCGAAGTTCCTGCCGCTCTGCGCGAAGCCGCGCTCGTCTCCAAGGCCTGGCCCTATGAGGAGGCGCGCAAGCTGCTGAAGCGCTATCCCAATGGACCCGACAAGGGCGAGATCGTGTTCGAGACCGGCTACGGCCCCTCGGGCCTGCCGCATCTCGGCACCTTTCAGGAAGTCGCCCGCACCCTGATGGTCCGCCACGCGCTGACCGAGATGGTCGACTGGCCGACCCGGCTGATCGCCTTTTCGGACGACATGGACGGAATGCGCAAGGTGCCGCCCGGCGTGCCCAATCAGGAGATGATGCTCGCCCATCTCGACGAACCGCTGTCGCACGTGCCCGATCCCTACGGGTGCGACCATGCGAGCTATGCCGCCCACAACAACAACCTGCTGCGGCAATTCCTCGACCGGTTCGGCTTCGACTACGAATTCCTGTCGTCCTCCGATTGCTACGGATCGGGGCGCTTCGACGACGCACTGCGCCAGGTGCTTCGCACCTATGACGCGATCATGGGCGTGATGCTGCCGACGCTTCGCGAGGAGCGGCGCAAGACCTATTCGCCGGTGCTGCCGGTGAGCCGGGTCTCGGGCAAAGTGCTCCAGGTTGCGATCGAGGTGGTCGACGCCGAAGCGGGCCTCGTCCGCTATGTCGAGCCGGCGACCGGCGAGAGCGTCGAGCAATCGATCTTCGGCGGCGGCGCCAAGCTGCAGTGGAAGGTCGACTGGGCGATGCGCTGGGTGGCGCTCGGCGTCGATTACGAAATGTCCGGCAAGGACCTGATCGATTCGGTGATCCAGAGCTCGAAGATCGCCCGGATCCTCGGCGCGCGGCCGCCCGAAGGCTTCAATTACGAGCTGTTCCTCGACGAGAATGGCGAGAAGATCTCGAAGACCAAGGGCAATGGAGTCACCATCGACGAATGGCTGACCTACGCACCGCCGGAGAGCCTGGCCTTCTACATCTACCGCGAGCCCAAGAAGGCCAAGCAGCTGAGCTTCGGCGTGATCCCGAAGGCGGTCGACGAATATTATCAGTTCGTCGCCGCTTATGCCGATCAGGCGATCGACAAGAAGCTCGGCAATCCGGTCCACCACATCCATGCCGGTGTGGTCCCCGACGTCCGGCCGCCGGTGAGCTTTGCCCTGCTGCTCAACATCGCCAGCCTACCCGGAGTCGGCAATCGCGAGACGATCTGGAGCTTCCTCAAGCGCTACAATCCCGCGCTCAGCGCCGAGGCGAGCCCGGAGCTCGACCGGCTCGTCGGCTATGCGGTGGCCTATGGCAGCCGCTTCGTCGCGCCGACGCTGCGCCGGCGGGCGCCCACGGCGGAGGAAGTGCCGGCGCTGCGCGAGCTCGACGCGCTGCTGGCGCAGGATGACGGCACCGGCCGGGCCGACGAGGATCCGGCGGCGGTGCTGCAGAACCATGTCTACGAGATCGGCAAGACCCATTACGGCAAGGAAGGCCTGCGCGACTGGTTCAGGGTTCTCTACGAGACCCTGCTCGGCAGCGACCAGGGCCCGCGCATGGGCAGCTTCATCGCGCTTTACGGAGTCGACAACAGCCGCAGGCTGATCGCCGAGGCGCTGGAGGCCGCAGCGCAAGCCTGAGCCGACAGGGAGCGGATCAGGCGCGCGGCCTGATCCGCTCCATCGATCCTTCCACCTTCACGCCGGCGGCGATCCGCGCGGCGTCGGCGGGCGCGAGGCCGGCGCGCTCGAGGGCGGTGACCAGCGCCCGGGCGGCGGGTACCTCTACGTCCGGGGCGACGCCGCTGCCCTCCCAGCCCTTGCCGGTTTCCGGATCGAAGGTGCGGCCGACCGGAACGAAGGCCGCGAAGCGGGTACCGACCGGCCGCATGCCGCCATAATGGCCTGCGCCCCCGGTTGGTTCGCCGATCAGAGTCGCGCGTCCCGTGCGCTTCAGCGCGAGCGCGAAATGCTCGGCGGCGGACGCGGTGCGGCCGGCGGTCAGCACGAACACTTTGGCATCAAACAGCCGCGTCTCGATTGCGTGCGGGACGACACTGTGGACGCGCCGCACGACATCCTCGCCGGCCTCGACCCGGCGCAAGGTCGGCCCTTCCGGTATGGGATTGCCCTGCGCCCGATCGACGGAGGCGCGGGTGTCCATCGCCACCAGCGGTGTCGGCCTGGCGAACAGATAGGGGAAGATCACGTCCATTTGGTCGAGCCCACCGCCGCGGTGGGTGCGGATGTCGAAGATCACGGTCTTGGCATCGGCATGGTCCGCCATGAAGGCCTCGGCCGCGCGGGTGGCTTCCGGCTCGGGCGGGAAGACGTTGAGGCGGACATAGGCGATTCCGGGCGCAAGCCATTGCGCATCCTCGATCGGCGCACGACGGGGCGAGGGCGCGCCGGTTGCGCCGGGCGGTCCGCCCGGGCGCCGGCCCGGCCCGGCGCCCGGCGGCGGCGGTGCGCCGACCCACATCCGCAGGTGATTGTCGGGCGAGACGGCGCGCAGATCGGCGGTCACCTGCTCGGCGAAGGCCGCCGCCGTGCCGAGCCCGTCATAGGCGCCGCTCGCCGCCTTTTCGCGCAGCGCCGCGGCGTAGCGCCGGGCGATTTCGGGGAAGACGTAGGTCTCCTCGAGGGTCTTCGCGAAGTCGAGGGCGGTTGCACGCGCTTCGGCGGCGGTGATCGGCGATGCCGCCTCCGCGTCGGCCACGGGCGCACCGGGCGACAGCGGGGATTGGGCGACGGCGGCGCCGGCCACGGCGCAGAGCAGAGCCACGGCTACGATCTTCATTACTCACTTCCCTGGTACGTCCTCGTTGACAGCCCAGTGCCAGCATGGATCGCCCTGCGGGAGCACGGATCTACCAAGGTCAGCGATGCCTCGACGAACGGCAGCAGGGGCAGCGCGACGGGGCGAGGCCGTGACTCGGTCAGCCCGCGCCGGAGCACGACGACGGCCTATCGCACGCCGACGGAGCCCGCCAACCGATCCGCCGCGGTGGCGGCCGACACGATCCGAACCGCCCGGACGGGTCGAAACCCCGCCACGGAGGTCGACTCACTTCCGCTTGCCGCGCCTCCCGGAGCGCGCCCGCCGGGTGGCGGCGCTGGCCGTGTTCAGCGCGTCCTCGTCGGCCAGCTTGCGCCACCGGTCGACGCGGGCCGCTTCGAGCGTGCCTTGCGCGAGGGCTTCGCGGAGGGCGCAGCCGGGCTCGTCGCCATGGGTGCAATTGGTGAACCGGCATTCGCGCGTGATCGACACGATGTCGTCGAACAGCTCGGCAACGCCGGCCGCCACTTCGGCCATGCCGAACTCGCGCATCCCCGGCGTGTCGACGAGCCAGCCGCCGCCCTCCGCACCGAAGCCGAGGCGGTGCATTTCGCGGACGGTGGTGGTGTGCAGGCCCTTGCCGTCGTCTTGGCGAACAGGCTGGGTCTCGATGCCGTCGGAGCCCCGCAACGTGTTGACCAGGGTCGACTTGCCGACGCCCGAGGATCCGACCAGCGCGACGGTCTTGCCGAGGCCGCAGTAGACGGACAGGGGCGCGGCACTTTCCGGATCGCGCCCGTTGATCAGGACGACGTCCAGCCCGGGCTGGAGCGCGCGCGCGGTATCGAGAAAAGGCTGCGGATCCGGCGCAAGATCGGCCTTGGTGAGCACGATTACGGGGTGCACGCCGGCTTCACGCGCGACGACGAGGTAGCGTTCGATGCGGGCGACGTTGAAATCCTGGTTGCAGGACGTGACGACGAACAACGTGTCGACATTGGCGGCGATCAGCTGAACCCGGCGGTCATCCCCGGGGGCAGGCCGCTTGAACAGGCTGGTGCGAGCAAGAAGGCGGACGAGGGCCCGGCTCTGCCGGTCGATCAGCAGCCAGTCGCCCACCGTCGGCCGGTCTTCCGGGCCACCGGGCACCGGCAGGCTCGACGAGATCGACTCTTCCTGCACCGCTTCGCCGAGCACGGTCACCATTCCGCGATGGACGGAGATCACGCGCACCGGCTCGCAGGCGCGATCCTCCGCGGCAGAGACCTGCCGACCGAAGAACGAAGTCCAGCCGAGCTGGAGAAGGCTTGGGTTCGGTGCTTCCATCGGCTTTCAGCAGGAATTCCGTCTCGTCCTCGTGCAACGGGAGAGACTCCCGAACGCGGTTCCGGTGCCCTGCTGGCATGAACCGGCTGGCGCCGCCAGCGTCCGCGCGCTGCGCCCGAAGAAGGTCAGGAGTGGGCTTCGACAGGCTCAACCCGGACGGGGATGGCGAGGCTGGAGCGCGCTGGCGCTGGTGTGGCGCGGTGGCGAGCGTTCAAGCGCAGGCGGAGCAGGGCGCCGCCCAGCCCCTCCACCATGCTGCGCATGGTACCCCCTCCCCGAGCAAGCTCGGGGAGGATTGTCGGAAGGTCAGCCTTTGATGAAGGCTTCGAGCGCCACGTAGGCTTCATCGTCGGTGGTCTGGACCGGCGGGTGCTTGCAGAAATATGCGGCAGCCGGGTGGATCGGGCCGGCGACGCCGCGGTCCTTGGCGATCTTGGCGCAGCGGATCATGTCGATCGCGACGCCGGCCGAATTGGGGCTGTCCTCGACCGAGAGGCGCAGCTCGATGTTCATCGGCACGCCGCCGAACAGCTGGCCTTCCATCCGCAGGAAGCACACCTTGTTGTCGTTCTGCCAGGCGACGTAATCGCTGGGGCCGACATGGATGTTCTCGTCGTCGAGCCGGTGCTCGGCGACGGACTGCACCGCCTCCGTCTTCGACACCTTCTTGGACGCGAGCCGCTTGCGGTTCGACATGTTGAGGAAGTCGGTATTGCCGCCGGTGTTGAGCTGATAGGTGCGATCGAGCTTGACCCCGCGCTTGTGGAACAGATCGGTGAGCACGCGGTGAACGATGGTCGCGCCGAGCTGCGCCTTGATGTCGTCGCCGATGATCGGCACGCCGGCATCCTCGAACCGCTTGGCCCAGCCCTCGTTCGACGCGATGAACACCGGAATGTTGTTGACGAAGGCGACGCCGGCTTCGAGCGCGCATTCGGCGTAGAATTCGGTCGCAGTCTGGCTGCCCACCGGCAGATAGTTCATCAGCACGTCGGTGCCGGTTTCCTTGAGACGGCGAACGATGGCATCCTTGTCCGGCTCGCCGGCGTCGGCGACCAGGAAGGTGCGATCGTCCGGCGCATCGGCCATATGCTCGGAGAAGCCGTCGAGGATGCGGCCCATCTCGACGATCGTGCCCGAGGCGGGCACGTGATCGCAGAATATGGCGGTGCAGTTCGGCTTCTCGAAGATCGCCTCCGCGACGTCTCGGCCGACCTTGCGGCGATCGATGTCCCAGGCGGCGACGACCTTGATGTCCTTGGGGCGATAGCCGCCGAGGTCCCAATGCATGAGACCGATCTGCTCGTTGGCGCCGCCATTCTGATAATGGGCGATGCCCTGGACGAGCGAGCTGGCGCAGTTGCCGACGCCGATGATGGCGACATTGATCGCCTTGGGATCGTGGAGGCTCATCAGGCGACCGCCTTGCGCTGCTGGGCAGGGGCGTAGCGCTCGATCATGCGGGCGCAGAAATCAGCGAAATACATCGGATCCTTCGGTGGGCTGGTGTGATGGGGCTGGATGCCCTCGGATTCAGGGGTGAAGCAGAAGGTGACGGTGGTCTCGAACTCCTCGAGCGCCTCCATCTGCCGGTCGAACCAGGCCTCCCAGCCCGGGCGGTAGCTGTCCGCCCAGCTGAGGCCGGTTCGCAAATGCGTGACACCAAGCCGTTTCAGCCAGGCGACCGCGTCGTCCAGCCGCGGATCCTCGAAGTGGAACCACTGCATGATGCCCATCGCGGGGGTGTGCGCCTGAAAGTGGTCGAGTGCAAGCTTCGGAGTGCCGTCTTCGCGGATCAAGCCCATGTAGAAATGGCGATAATAGCTCGATCCTTCGGCTTCCTTGTGGCGCGTGGTCGCACCCCAGGCCTGCGGAAGATCATAGAGCGAATACCAGAAGATGCGCGGCACCCGGCCGACCAGCAGCTCGGCGGTGCGATCGACTCCGAACACCTGCACTTCCTCGGCGCCGAAGCTGCCGACGCCGACTTCGGTGGCCCAGATTTCGTGATTGGGCGCAACCGCCTCGATCTCGGCGATCTTCTGCGGCCAATCGTTGATCGGCCACAGATTCCAGTCGAGCGGAAAGCCGTGAACGGCGATCACGTCGAGATGGTCGAGAACTCCAAAGCCCTTGAGCTTCTCGATGAAGAAGGGATCGATCGGCGAAATGCCGCCCAACACCCGCTTCACCGCCGGATTGACCGCGTGGATCGCCTTGGCGGCCTCGATCACCGTCGTTCCGAACATGCTCCAATCAGGGTCAATCTCCGGATCCCAATGCGATTTGTTATTGGGCTCGTTCCAGATCATTGCCGCTTCGATGGACAAAATTCACCCTTTCATTGGATAGACCGCCCCCGGGCCGTACGCTGCATAAGGCATTTCGCTCCGGCGGCAAATGTAGACCTCGTCCTCGGCGCGAGTCTCGATCGCGAACCCCGCCGAGCGCAGCATCGCCTCGGCGCAGGCGCGGTTCGGCACCCACCAATTGGTCCAGTCATGCGCATATTCGCGCTCGACGAAGTGGAGCTTCGGATAGCCGCTCTCGTGGAAAATGTCGGTTTCCTCGAACGGATAATCCGCCTCCAGCGCGGTAACGTTGCTGGAGCCGCGCTGCAGCGACTGGAAGATCATCATGTCGCCGGCGACATGTTCGTGGATGAGATCGAGTGCGAGCAACGGGTGGCGCAGATGGTAGAGCACGCCCATGAAGATCACGACGTCGAACTTCTCGCCGAGCGCAGCGACGTCGTAGACGGACAGATTGCGGAACTCGATCGCGTCATAGCCGAGGGTGGCGGCGGCAAAGCGCGCCTGTTCGAGATAGCGATCGTCGCTGTCGATCCCGATCACCCGCTCGGCACCGCGGCGCTTCATCTCCATCGAATAGAAGCCCGCATTGCAGCCGATATCCAAAACGGTCTTGCCGGTGAGATCTTCCGGCAGGCTGGCCGCGAAGCGCCTGAACTTGTCCCCGGGATAATCGCCGAGGAAATGATCGGGTGCGGTCCAGACGCCGCCCAGATCGATATTGTGGAACCAGGGCCCGAGCGCGTCGATGCGCGCCCGGAGGTCACTCTCGTTGCGAGCGATGCTTCTTGCGGCCAGGTTCATTGATAGAGCCTTTCGTTCACGGTCATGATGCGGGCGCCCCAATCGCCCAGGGCAAGGCGGGAAACCGAAGCGGTGTCGATGTCGAAACGCAGCATGTTGTCGAGCGACAGCCCGAGATAATGCGCGATCGCACCGCGGATGATGTCGCAGTGGCTGACGCAGGCGATGGTTCCGCCGGGATGGTCGGCGGCGAGCGCGGCGAGCGCCCGGGTGGTCCGTTCGACCGCTTCGCCCATGCTTTCGCCGTTGGGCGGCCGGGCGGTGGAGCGGGATTCGTTCCACTCGGTCCACACCGGATCGCCTTCGAGCGCGCTGAAGCCGAGCCCGGTCCAGTCGCCGAAATCGATCTCGTCCAGATCGTCGACCACGCCGACCTTCAGTTCGTGCGGCTCGGCGATCTCGCGCGCGGTATAATAAGCGCGCTCGCGCGGCGAGGCGTAGACGGCGTCGATCGCCTCGACTCCGAGGAGATCGCCGACGATCCGCGCCTGCTCGAGCCCGTCGCGGCTGAGCGCGACGTCGCGGCGGCGGCCGGTGAGCGTGTTGCCGAGTTCGACATGCGCGGCATGGCGGATGAGGAGGATCGTCGCCGTCACGCGGGGATCGATACCGACATGAAACAATCTCGCATTCGCGCCCCAACCGCCCGATGTGGCAGCGGTTCCACGCGGCACCGCCAAACCTCCGCCATGACACGCCGCAGCCGAACCAACAATTGATCCAGATCAACTTACCTGAGCCGCTGCGCTGCGGAGCGTAAAGACCCGGACTCGGGGAAGAAGCACGCTCTTTGCGGACACGGAACAAAGCTTGGTTGCTGGTGTTCTGGGGAGGAAGAAGAAGAAGCATCACCAACAGGGGCGCTCGCGGCCGCGAGCTTTGTTCCCTTCTCAGCTACGGGGGTCGCATTTGCCGGAACATATTCTGATCACCGGCGGCGCCGGGTTTATCGGGCGCGCCGTTACCAAGGAACTCCAGCAGCGCGGGCACGAGGTGCGGATCCTCGACAGCCTGATCGAACAGGTCCACGGCGACCGCGAGCGGCCGGAAGACCTGTCCGCGGACGTCGAGCTGATCCGCGCCGATGTGCGCAACGGCGATGCGGTCACCAAGGCGCTGAAGGGGATCGACAGCGTCGTCCACCTCGCCGCCGAAGTCGGCGTCGGCCAGTCGATGTACGCCGTCGAGCGCTATACCTCGGTCAACGACGTCGGCACCGCGGTGCTGTTCGAGAAGCTGATCGACAATCCGGTCCGCCGGGTCGTCACCGCCTCGTCGATGAGCATCTACGGCGAAGGACTCTATGTCGACGCGGACGGAACCACCGTTCAGGAAGCGAAGCGCCAGCCGCGCACCAGCGACGAGCAGAGCTGGGATCCGGTCGACGAACAAGGGCGGGCGCTGAAGCCGATCGCAACTCCGGAATGGAAGCGGCCCGATCTCGCCTCGATCTACGCGCTCAACAAATATGTTCAGGAGCGCACGACCCTGATCATGTCGGAAGCCTATGGCATGGAAGGCGTCTGCCTTCGCCTGTTCAACGTCTACGGTCCCGGCCAGGCCCTCTCCAATCCCTATACGGGCGTGCTCGCGATCTTCGCGTCCCGCCTGCTCAACGGCCAGCAGCCGATGATCTTCGAGGATGGCGAGCAGCGCCGCGACTTCGTCTATGTCGGCGACGTCGCCCGCGCCTTCGCCGATTCACTCGAGCTGCCGCAGGCCGTCGGCCAGACCTTCAACGTCGGTTCCGGCCACGACCGCTCGGTCACCGAAGTCGCCCAGGAGCTCGCCCGGGCGATGGGCAAGAACGACATTGCGCCGCAGATCGTCGGCAAATCGCGAATCGGCGACATCCGCCACTGCTTCTGCGACGGCTCGAAGAGCGCCGACATCCTCGGCTTCCGCGCCCGCAAGGACTTCCAGGAGGGCCTCGCCGAACTGGCCGAATGGGTTGCGGTGCAGACCGCCGACGACCGCGTCGATCAGGCCCGGGCGGAGCTCGAGGCGCGGGGGCTGGTCGCATGAGCCGCGAGGATCCCGCGGTTCGCGCCGACGGCCGTCCCGTTTTGGTGACCGGCGGCGCCGGCTTCATCGGCTGCAACATCGCCAACCGCCTGGCCGAGCTCGGTCATGACGTGCTGGTCTATGATGCGCTGTCGCGGCCGGGCGTCGAGCGCAATCTCGCCTGGCTGAAGGAGCGGCACGGCGAGCAGGTGCAGTCGGTGATCGCCGACATCCGCGACGAGGATTCGCTCGCCCGCGCGGCGCGCGACTCGAAGGCGGTGTTCCACATGGCGGCCCAGGTCGCGGTGACGACAAGCATGGTCGATCCGCGCGAGGATTTCGAGATCAACATCCGCGGCACGCTCAACCTGCTCGACGCGGTGCGGCTGAAGAATGACGGCACGCCGGTGATCTTCGCCTCGACCAACAAGGTCTATGGCGATCTCGGCGACATCGATTTCCGCCTCGAAGGGTCGCGCTACGTTCCGTCGGACGCGGCGGTCGCAGAGGCCGGGATCGGCGAGACGAGGCCGCTCGATTTCCACACGCCCTACGGCTGCTCCAAGGGCGCGGCCGACCAATATGTGCTCGATTATGCGCGCAGCTTCGACATGCGCACCGCGGTCGTGCGGATGAGCTGCATCTACGGAATGCGCCAGATGGGCACCGAGGACCAGGGCTGGGTCGCCCACTTCCTGATCCGCGCGCTCGAGGGCAAGCCGATCACGCTCTACGGCGACGGCTGTCAGGTGCGCGACATCCTCGACGTCTCGAACGCGGTCGACGCCTATCTCAAGGCCTGGGAGCGGATCGACGCGATCAAGGGCCGCGCGTTCAATCTCGGTGGCGGGCCCGAAAATGCGGTGTCGCTGCGCGAGCTGCTTGCCCATATCTCGAGCCTGATCGGGCGCGAAGTGGCCGTCGACTATTCGGACTGGCGGGCCGGCGACCAGCGCTATTTCGTCGCCGACACGCGGGCGATCCGCGCCGCGCTCGATCTCGCGCCGGCGGTGCCGTGGAAGCAGGGCGTCGCCCTGCTTGCCGAATGGCTGCGCGAAAGCCGGGCACCTACTCCGGAATTCCTCAAAGCCGCGACGGGAATCGTCCCCGCCGGGGCCGTGTCGTGAGCCGCGCCTCGACGATCGCAGCGGGGGTGCCGGGCCGCAGCCCGCGGGTGCTGATCACTGCCGACGCGGTCGGCGGCGTCTGGCAGTATAGCAACGAGCTCGCCGCCGGCCTGACGCGCCTCGGCATCGAGACCATCCTTGCGGCGATGGGGCCCTCCCCGTCCGAAGCCCAGATCGCGGCAGCCTCGGCGATTCCGGGCGTTACCGTCATCGACACCGGCCTGACGCTCGACTGGCTCGCCTCCGACAGCGCGGCCGTGCGCAAGGCCGGAGACGCGATCCGCGAGATCGGCGCCGAACACAAAGCCGACATCATCCAGCTCAACACCCCGGCGCTCGCCGCGCAGACCAAGTTCGGCGCGCCGGTCGTCGCCGTCCAGCACAGCTGCGTCGCCAGCTGGTGGGACGCGGTCCAGGGCAGCGAACTTCCCCAGGATTTTGCCTGGCGGACCAAGCTGGTCGGCGCCGGCCTTCGCGCCGCCGACGTCGTGGTCACGCCCACCGCCGCCTTCGGCGAGGCGACCCGCCGGCTCTACGACCTGCCGCAGGCACCGCGGACCGTACACAACGGCCGCACCCCGCTGCCCGTTTCCGACGGTGCCGCCCATGATTTCGTGTTCACCGCCGGACGGCTGTGGGACGAAGGCAAGAACGTCCGCACGATCGACGGCGCCGCCAAGGGCCTCGGCGTGCCGGTCCATGCCGCCGGGCCGCTCAAGGGTCCGAACGGCGCCGAAGTGATGTTCGACAATCTCCACTGCCTCGGCACCCTTTCCGAAGCCGAGATCGCCCGCTGGCTGTCGGCGCGGCCGGTGTTCGTTTCCTCGGCCCTCTACGAACCATTCGGCCTGTCCGTGCTCGAAGCGGCGGCGGCCGGCTGCGCGCTGATCCTGTCCGACATCCCGACCTTCCGCGAATTGTGGAGCGAGGTCGCCATCTTCGTGCCGGCGCGCGACGAAGCCGGCTTCACCCGCGCGATCGCCGACCTGGTCGGCGACGAATTCGAGCGGACGATGATGGGCCGGGCGGCGCGCGAACGCGCGGCGCGGTTCACCGCCGATGCGATGGCGGCGCAGATGGCGAGCCTCTATCGCGGGCTGCTTCCGGCGATCCAACGGCCAGTGCTCGCCTCGGCCCGGGCGGCGGCGTGAGGCAGGCCATGAAGATCGTCTACTTCACCCATTCGCTCGCCTCGTGCTGGAATCACGGCAACGCCCACTTTTTGCGCGGCGTGCTGCGCGAGCTGATCGAGCGCGGCCATGACGTCACCGCCTACGAGCCGGAAGGCGCCTGGAGCCTGCAGAACCTGCTCGCCGATCACGGCGAGGACGGGCTTGCCGCCTATCGCAGCCTCTACCCGGAGCTGGGGTCGCAAAGCTTCGCGGCGGGCACCGATCTGGCGGCGCTGACCGACGGCGCCGATCTGGTCATCGTCCACGAATGGAACGAGCCGGCGCTCGTCGCCGAGATCGGCCGGCTGCGTGCGGCCGGCGGGCGGTTCACCTTGCTGTTCCACGACACCCATCACCGCGCCGTCTCCGATCCGGAGGCGATCCGGGCGTTCGATCTTTCGGGCTATGACGGCGTGCTCGCGTTCGGCGAAACCCTGGCCGAAGTCTATCGGCGCTGGGGCTGGGAAGGCCGCGTCTTCGTCTGGCACGAGGCCGCCGACATCCGCCTCTTCCACCCGCCGGAGAGCGAAAGCGAGCGCTCCGGCCTGGTCTGGATCGGAAATTGGGGCGACGGAGAGCGCACCCGGGAGATCGAGGATTTCCTGCTGGCGCCGGCGCGCACGGCCGGGCTTCCGCTGGACATTTACGGCGTTCGCTATCCGGCGGACGCATTGTCGCTGCTCGAACGCTACGGCGTTGCCTATCGCGGCTGGCTGCCCAATGCCCGGGCGCCGGAGGTCTTCGCCCGTCATCTCGCCACCGTCCATGTGCCGCGGCGATTCTATTCGACCATCCTGCCGGGCATCCCGACCATCCGCGTGTTCGAGGCCCTGGCCTGCGGCATCCCGTTGCTTTCGGCACCCTGGGAGGACAGCGAGCAATTGTTCCGGCCGGGCAAGGATTTCCTCTACGCGCGCTCCGGCCAGGAGATGACCCGCCTGCTCCGCGACGTTCGCGAGGATTCCGCCCTGCGCGCCGCTTTAATCGGAAGCGGGCTGGAGACGATCCGCGCGCGCCACACCTGCGGCCACCGCGCCGACGAGCTCCTCGCCATCCTCGACACCCTCGCGCGCTCCGCCGCGCCCGCTGCCATGAGTCTGACCGCATGAAGATCGCCTTTTACGGCTCGAGCCTGCTCTCCTCCTACTGGAACGGCGCCGCGACTTATTATCGCGGGCTGCTGCGCGACCTTGCGGGCCGCGGCTACCAGATCACCTTCTACGAACCGGATGCATTCGACCGCCAGAAGCATCGCGACATCGATCCGCCGGAATGGGCGCGCTCGGTCGTCTACGAAGCCAATGAGGAGGGGCTGCGCTCCGTCCTGCAGGAGGCGAAGGCCGCCGATATCGTCGTCAAGGCGAACGGAGTCGGCGTGTTCGACACCGAGCTTCTGGAGGGCATCGTCACCCACAGCCGCGACGATGCGCTGCGGATCTTCTGGGACGTCGACGCCGCCGCGACGCTCGACGAGATGCGCGCCGACGAGAGCCACGTCGTGCGCCGCACGCTGGACGATCTCGACATGGTGCTGACCTATGGCGGCGGCCCGCCGGTGATTTCCGCTTATGAAGGCTTCGGCGCACGCCGCTGCGTGCCGATCTACAATGCGCTCGATCCGACCACCCACCATCCGGCCGACGCCGATCCGGCGTTCGCGTCCGATCTCGCCTTTCTCGGCAACCGCCTTCCGGACCGCGAGGCGCGGGTCGAGGAATTCTTCCTGCGTGCCGCCGCCGCGCTTCCCGAGCGAAGCTTTCTGATCGGCGGCAATGGCTGGGATTCGAAGCCGATGCCGGCCAATGTCCGCCATCTCGGCCACGTCTACACCCACCAGCACAATGCCTTCAACTGCACCCCGCTGGCGGTGCTCAACGTCGCCCGTGACAGTATGGCCGATGTCGGATTCTCCCCCGCGACGCGGGTGTTCGAGGCCGCCGGCGCCGCCGCCTGCCTGATCACCGACGCGTGGGAAGGAATCGAGCAATTCCTCGAGCCCGACAGCGAAGTGCTGGTCGCCCGCGACGGCCAGGACGTCGCCGACCATGTCGCGGCGCTGACCCCAGAACGGGCGAAGGCGATCGGCGCGGCCGCGTTGCGCCGGGTTCTAGCCGAGCACACCTACACGCATCGCGGCGAGCAGGTCGACGCCTTGTGGAAGAGCCTCCTGCAGCCGGAACGGAGCGCCGCCTGATGCGCCTCGTCGTCCTTGGGCTGAGCCTGTCGTCGAGCTGGGGCAACGGCCACGCCACCACCTTCCGCGCCTTGCTGAAGGCGTTCGCCGCGCGCGGCCACGACATATTGTTCCTGGAACGGGACGTGCCCTGGTACGCCGCCAACCGCGACGTCACCGATCCCGATTATTGCGTGCTGCGTTATTATGCGAACCTTGCCGGGCTCGAGGAGTGGCGCGAGGTGATCGCCGAGGCGGACGCGGTGATCGTCGGATCCTATGTGCCCGACGGTGTCGCGGTCGGCCGCTTCGTCCAGGAGAATGCCCGCGGCGTCACCGCATTCTACGACATCGACACGCCGGTGACCCTGGCCAAGCTCGCGCGCGGCGATTTCGAATATCTCTCGCCCGAGATCATCCCCGGCTATGACGTCTACCTGTCGTTCACCGGCGGACCGACCCTGCGCCACATCGAGCGGGAATTCGGCTCACCGGCGGCGCGGGCGCTCTATTGCTCGGTCGATCCCGAGGCCTATCCGCCGCTCGACGTGCCCAAGACATGGGATCTTTCCTATCTGGGTACCTACAGCCCGGATCGGCAGCCGACCCTGGAGCGGCTGCTGATCGAGCCGGCGCGGGCAATGCCCGACCGCCGCTTCGTCGTCGCGGGGCCGCAATATCCCGACGGCATCGACTGGCCGGCGAATGTCGAACGGATCGAGCATCTCCCGCCGGCCGAGCATCCCGGCTTCTATTCCGCGTCGCTGTACACGCTGAACGTCACCCGCGCCGACATGATCTCGGCCGGCTGGTCGCCGTCGGTGCGGCTGTTCGAGGCGGCCGCGTCGGCGGTACCGATCGTGTCCGATCGCTGGGAAGGGCTGGACAGCCTGTTCGCCCCCGGGCGCGAGATCGTGCTCGCCGACACCAGTGACGATGTCGTCCGATTGCTGTCGGACACGGATGCGGCGCAGGCCTCGGCAATGGGCAATGCGGCCCGCGCCCGGGTGCTGCACGGCCACACCGCGGCCGACCGTGCCGCGGAGCTCGAAGCCTCTCTCGAAGAAGCGCTGGCCGCGGCGCGGCCGCAGCTTGTGAACGCGGAATGATCGCGAAAAATGGGGATCGTTGCAGAGGTGAACCAAGTGCGATCTTCGGTGTTTAGCTAAGTAGTTGTCGACGTTGAAGATCATGATAAGCTGACGAAGCAAGGGAGCGGCGCGTGAAAAATGGAAAGAACAAGACGGCATTGGTGACGGGCGGCGCGGGCTTCATTGGCTCCCACCTCATCGATTCGCTGCTTGCCGAGGGCGCGACGGTCGTCTGCCTGGACAGTCTGCTGACCGGCCGGTCGAAAAATCTGCGCCATCTCGAGCGCGAGGCCCGCTTCGACTTCATTCAAGGCGATGTGATCGACGATTTGCCGGCATCGGTGAAGCGCACTGCCTTCACCCACATCTACAATCTCGCCTGCGCCGCCTCGCCGCCGCATTACCAGGCCGATCCCGAGCATACGATGCTTACCAACGTGCTCGGCACCCGCAACCTGCTGCGACTCGCCGAAGACAAGGACGCCCGCTTCCTGCTGACCTCGACCAGCGAGGTCTATGGCGATCCCGAAGTCCACCCGCAGCCGGAAGGCTATCGCGGCTGGGTGAGCTGCACCGGACCGCGCGCCTGCTACGACGAGGGCAAGCGCGCCGCCGAGACGCTGACCTTCGACTATCAAAGGCTCGGCCGTGCCGACGTGCGGGTCGCGCGCATCTTCAACACCTACGGCCCGCGCATGCGGCCGGATGACGGCCGGGTCGTCTCGAACGTGATCTGCCAGGCGCTGTCGGGGGAGAACATCACCATCTACGGCGATGGAACGCAGACCCGCAGCTTCTGCTACGTCTCGGATCTGGTCGATGGGCTGATGCGGCTGATGGACAGCGACGTCACCGACGAGCCGGTGAATATCGGCAACCCGGTCGAGCTCACCGTGTCGGACCTCGTCGAGCGCGTGCTGGCGCTGACCGGGTCCAAGGCCAAGGTCGTCAACATGCCGCTGCCGGTCGACGATCCGCGCCGCCGCAAGCCGAATATCGAGCGTGCCAAGGCACGGCTCGGCTGGGAGCCCAAAGTGCCGCTTCAGCAGGGGCTGGAAGCTACCGCCGCATGGTTCGCCGAAGAACAGCAGGAGACCAAGGCCGCGGGCCGCCTTGCCACCAACGACATCTTCGTCGGCGTCGCCGCCGAGTAGAAACGATCACCCGGCCGCGAGCCCTTCCCGCGCGGCGTGCGGGAGGGGCTTCCTAGATCCTTGGAGTGCCGCGATTTTGGAGTCGTCAGACGATTCCGTCTGACTGCAAATCGCTCATTTCGCGAACAGATTGTCCGGATTGGCCATCGCCTTGATCTCGATCGCATTGCCCGACGGATCGAGGAAGAACATCGTCGCCTGCTCGCCGGGCTGGCCGCGAAAGCGCACGGCCGGCGCAATCACGAATTCGGTTCCTGCGGCACTAAGCCGATCCGCGAGCGCCTGCCACGCGTCCATGGTCAGCACCGCGCCGAAATGCGGCACCGGCACGTCGTGGTCGTCGACCGGATTGTGGCGCACGCGTGGGGCCGCATCCGGCGAGAGATGGGCGACGATCTGATGACCGAAGAAGTCGAAATCGATCCATTCTGCCGCGCTTCGGCCCTCGGGGCAGCCGAGCAGGCCGCCGTAGAAGGCGCGCGCCGCGTCGAGATCTTGGACGGGGAATGCGAGATGGAAGGGCGGAAGCGTCGGCATCCCTCCTGTCTAGCGCCGGTGGCGGCCGCCACCAAGGCTCGGCTTTTCTCGGCCACGCTTCTTCGGCATGGAGGAACCATGGCCCGTCCGACCTTCGCCGCATGAAGAAGAATTTCCTCGCCCTCGCCGCCGGCCTGATCGCCGCCTGCGGCTATGCCCCACTGAAAGCCTGGCCGCTGACCCTGCTCGCCATGGCGCTTTTGCTGTGGCTGGTCGCCGATGCTCCTCGCCTGCGCAGCGCGCTCGCCCGCGGCTGGTGGTTCGGAGTCGGCCATTTCACCCTCGGGCTCAACTGGATCGCCACCGCCTTCACCTTCCAGGCGGCGATGCCGGCCTGGCTCGGCTGGATCGCGGTCGTGTTGCTGTCGCTCTATCTCGCCGTCTATCCGGCCGTGGCGACAGGTCTCGCGTGGCGCTGGGGCACGGCGCGGTCGTCGGCCGGGACAACCGGCGGGACCGACGCCCTGCGCCTGGTGCTGATGTTCGCGGCGGCGTGGATCGTCACCGAATGGCTGCGCGCGACTTTGTTCACTGGGTTCGCCTGGAACCCGCTCGGCGTGGCGCTGCTGCCAACCCCGGTGTCGTGGACCGCAATGTGGATCGGGACCTACGGACTTTCCGGCATCACCATTCTCTGCGCCGGAATGCTGCTGATCCTCTGGCACCGCCAATGGCGGCCGGCCGCGGGCCTCGCTGCCGCGCTTGCGGCGGCGGTTGGCGGCGCGGCGTTGACCAGCCGTCCGGCCGAAGGCGCCGCCCGGGTCGCCCTGCGCATCGTGCAGCCCAATATCGGCCAGCAGGAGAAGTGGCGGGAGGGGTTCGAGGCGGTGAACATGGCACGCCTCGAGACGCTCTCCGCCGGGCCGCCGCCGGCCGAGCCGCGACTGCTGCTGTGGCCCGAGGCCGCGATCACCGAGCCGCTGCAGACCGAGCTCGATTATCTGCCGCTGCAGCGCGACGCGGCCTTGCTCCGCCGCGAGGTCGGTGCGCTCCTGCGGCCCGGCGACCTGTTGCTGTCCGGCGGCATCACCTGGCGTTCGGCGACGGGTAAAGACCTGACCAGCGCCACCAACAGCGTGTTCGCGATCGGCGCGGGAGGCCGCATTCTCGCGCGCTACGACAAGGCGCATCTCGTTCCCTATGGCGAATATCTGCCGATGCGGCCGATCCTTTCGGCGATCGGGCTGTCGCGGCTGGCGCCGGGCGACGTCGATTTCGACGCCGGCCCGGGCGCGCAGACGCTCGATCTGCCGCTGGTCGGCAAGGCGGGGTTCCAGCTCTGCTACGAGATCATCTTTTCGGGCGAAGTCGTCGACCGGCGGAATCGTCCGGCCTTCCTGTTCAATCCGTCGAACGATGCCTGGTTCGGCGCCTGGGGCCCGCCGCAGCACCTCGCCCAGGCACGTCTCCGCGCGCTCGAGGAAGGCCTGCCGGTGCTCCGGTCCACTCCCACCGGGATCAGTGCGGTGATCGATGCAGAGGGAAGCCTGCTCGCCAGCCTGCCGTGGCGGGAGCGGGGCGTGATCGACACGCGCCTGCCCCTGCCCAAGCCGCCGACCCTGTTCGCGCACTTCGGCAACGTGCTGCCGCTCGCCTTTGCGCTCCTGCTCGCCGGGCTTGCGATCGTGATCGGGCGACGAGCAGGGGCCATTGCGAACCGGCCGGAGACGCGCTAGGAGCGGCCGCATATAAGGATATCTTTATATCCGCATCTCCACCCCGATCAGCTCACACGAGGAAGGCCGGTTCTCTCCCATGCGCAGCAACTATCTCTTCACGTCCGAGTCGGTGTCCGAAGGCCATCCGGACAAAGTCGCCGACCAGATTTCGGACGCGATCGTCGATCTCTTCCTGTCGAAGGATCCGGAAGCGCGCATCGCTTGCGAGACTCTGACCACCACCCAGCTCGTCGTCCTGGCCGGCGAAATCCGTTGCAAGGGCGTCTACGAGAATGATGCCTGGGTCGACGGCGCCGAGGACGAGATCGAGCGCGCCGTCCGCGAGACGGTGAAGCGCATCGGCTACGAGCAGGACGGCTTCCACTGGGAGCAGTTCACCTTCCATAACAAGCTGCACGGCCAGTCGGCGCACATCGCGCAGGGCGTGGATGCGAGCGGGAACAAGGACGAAGGCGCCGGCGACCAGGGCATCATGTTCGGTTTCGCCTGCGACGAGACCCCGGACCTGATGCCGGCGACGCTCTATTACAGCCACAAGATCCTGGAGCGCATGGCCGCCGACCGCCACTCCGGCGCGGCGCCGTTCCTGGAACCCGACGCGAAGAGCCAGGTCACCCTGCGCTTCGAAAATGGCGAGCCAGTCGCCGCTACCGCGATCGTCGTCTCGACCCAGCATGGCAAGGGCTATGACCAGGGCGACAACGAGGCCGAGCTCAAGGCCTATGTGAAGAAGGTCGTCGCCGACATCCTCCCGGCCGCGCTCCTCTCGGACGAGACCGTCTACCACATCAACCCGACCGGCAGCTTCGAGATCGGTGGCCCGGACGGCGACGCCGGCCTCACCGGCCGCAAGATCATCGTCGACACCTATGGCGGCGCCGCGCCGCACGGCGGCGGCGCCTTCTCCGGCAAGGATCCGACCAAGGTCGACCGGTCGGCAGCCTACATCTCGCGCTACCTCGCCAAGAACATCGTCGCCGCCGGCCTCGCCCGCCGCTGCACGATCCAGCTGGCTTACGCGATCGGCGTGTCCGAGCCGCTCTCGCTCTACGTCGACACCCACGGCACCGGCACGGTCGGCGACGCGGAAATCGAGAAGGCGATCATGAGCATCTCCGACCTCGGCGGCCTCACCCCGCGCGGCATCCGCACCCATCTCGGCCTCAACAAGCCGATCTACGCCCGCACTGCCGCATACGGGCATTTCGGCCGCAAGCCCGAGGGCGACTTCTTCCCTTGGGAGAAGACGGACCTCGCCGATCGGCTCAAGGCGGCGCTCGCTTCCTGATCAGCCCGATTGCGCCAGCCTTGGACGACTCGTTCCGGGGACGAACCGCGCCTCTGATAATCCAGTGAAAACCGGTTCTGGCCCCTCCCCTCCGGGGGAGGGGCTTGTTATGGGCGGCGCGTGAACGATCCCACCACCATCCGCCGCCTCTACGGGCGCCGCTCCGGCCACAAGCTTCGCCAGGGGCAGGCCGCCCTCCTGGAGGAATTGCTGCCCGCAATCAGCGTGCCCGACAGCGGGCCGCTCGATTCCAAGGGCCTGTTCGGGTCGGACCGGCCGCTGCACTTCGAGATCGGCTTCGGCTCCGGCGAGCATCTGGCCTACCGCGCCGATCTGCTCCCGGATCATGCCTTCATCGGCGCCGAGCCGTTCCTCAACGGCGTGGTCGGCGCGCTCACCCATGTTCGCGACAAGCACCTCACCAACGTGCGGCTGCACATGGGCGACGCGCTGACGGTGCTGGAGCGGCTGCCCGACCACTCGCTGAGCTTCGTCTATCTGCTCCACCCCGATCCCTGGCCGAAGGCGCGCCACGCCAAGCGGCGGATGCTCAACCATGGGCCGCTCGATCTGATCGCCGCGAAGTTGAAACCTGGCGGCGAGTTCCGGCTTGGCACCGACGATCCCACCTATTGCCGCTGGTCGATGATGGTGATGAACCAGCGTACCGACTTCGAATGGCTGGCCGAGAGCGCCAAGGATTTTCTCACCCGCCCCGGCGGCTGGCCGGAAACTCGCTACGAGGCCAAGGCGCGGCGCAAGGGCCACGAAGTCTGGTATTTCCGCTACCGGCGGGCCTGACGCGCGTGCGCACCGGCACCGGAATCGCGGTTCGCTGCTGATCCAGCAGGGCGGCGCTCTGCCGCACTTCGGCGCGGGTGAGCCGGTCTCGGCTTCCCATCGCGCGCATACCGTCGAGCCCGACCCGCACCGGGGACTGCCCGGTTCCTGTTCGACCCCCGGCGTCCCGTTCGGCGCCACCTCGGCGGAACGGCATGGGCTTTTCGGGATCGCTTTCGAGTTGTCCCCCAATTCTCGCCCGGGGGCTTGCCAGGCTCCATCCGCCGAGCTAGCGCCAGAGATGATATAGCATCTCATGTTTGGGGGGACAGATTGGAATATCGTGCGATTGGCGCCGGGCTTTTGCTCGGCCTCCCGGCTCTTGGTGCGCCGGTTCACGGGCAGACGGTGAAGGGTGAGGACGCGCACAGGCAGGAGATCGTCATCACCGGCATCGCGGCAGACGACGGCTACGCGCCGGCGACGGCGGCCGTGTCGGGGAAGAGCCCTGCGCCGATCATCGAAATCCCGCTATCCGTCAGCGTGGTCACCAGAGAACAGATCGAGGATCGCAATCTCTTCACGATCGGCGAGGCCGTTCAGACGGTTGCCGGAGTGACGGTGATGCCGTTCGACGGCATCAACCCGGATTATCGCGCGCGCGGCTTCGTGCTCGACTACGCCTATGACGGTGTGCCTTCGACCTTCTCCTCCGGAGTGCCCGAATTCGACCTCGTCATCTACGAGCGCCTGGAGGTTCAGCGCGGGCCGGCAGGCCTGTTCCGCGGATCGGGATCACCGGGCGGCACGATCAACCTCATTCGCAAGCGTGGCCCTCGCGCCTTCCAGGTGTCGACATCACTCTCGGCGGGATCGTGGAACAACTTTCGCGGCGAGTTCGACATTGGCGGCCCGGTCGATGCCGCGGGACGCCTGCGCGTGCGGGCGGTCGGGGCGTTGCACGACCGCGACTTCTTCCAGGAGAAATCGCATACGCGCAAGCTCACGGCTTACGCTGCGTTGGACTTCGACCTGACGCCCACAACCACGCTTGGTGCATCGCTCAGCTACGAGGATACGGTCGCCGACACACCGATGAATGGGCAGCCTGCCTACGGATTGCGGGTGATCGGGAATTCGTCGACGCGGCATCCGCTGACCGACCAGTTCCTGAACTTCCCGCGCGACTTCCAGCATCTGCCGAGCTGGAACCAGTTCACCGAGACCAATACCGAGTATGCCGGCGAGGTGAGGCAGGAGATCGGGACCTGGTCCGTGGTCGTACGCGCACTGCATCGCGATATCCCGCGGGCCTGGCAGGACGCCTTCATCCAGCCCGGCACCGGCGTCGACCCGGTGACGCTGACCGCCGCTTACGTAAACCGTCGCGCCCAGGGCATGAACGGGAAGACCGCGGTGGATGCCTATGCCACAGGCCCGTTCACCCTGTTCGGCCGGGAGCATGAGCTGGCAATCGGCTATAGCTGGGACAAGCGGACCACCTCGTTCCTCCAGCGCACACAGACCTCGCAGGGACGGTTCTCGATCTTCGAGGCAGACCGCATACCCCTCCCCACGAGTCAGTTCACCTCGGGCAGCGAGACCGACCTTCAGCAGAGCGGCTTTCACGCGCAACTTCGCCTGCGCCCGTTCGACGGCTTCACGATCGTGGCCGGCGGCCGCATCAGCGACTATACCAACAAGACGCGAGGCATAGCGCCCTCGCCGGTGACGGATTTCGCGGTCGGCGCACGCGAACGTGGCCAGTTCACGCCAAGCCTTGGCGCAGTGCTGTACCTCACCGACGACATCACGCTTTACGGCAGCTACTCCGATATCTTCAATCCGCAGACCGCGCTCCAGGTGGACGGCAGGGTGCTCGACCCGCGGGTGGGACAGCAATATGAGGCGGGGCTGAAGGGGCGCTTCCTCCATGGAGCGCTCAATGCGAGCGGCGCGGTGTTCCGCAGCAAGGACAAGAACCGATCACTTGCCGACACCGCCAATCCCGGCTTCTTCGTTCCCGCGGGCGTGGTGAAGATCGAGGGCTTCGAGTTCGAGGTGACCGGCAGTCCGTTCGAGGGGCTGGACCTCGTTGCCAGCTACACCAACGTCAAAACGGAATATGAGGTCGGCACGGCCGCCCAGAACGGTGCCGTTTTCGACCTCAACACGCCGCGTCATCAGTACAAATTCTACGCTCGCTACGAGCCTGCGACGCTTGGCGGAGCCTTCGCGGCGATCAGCGTGAACGGGCAGAGCGGCGTCGTCGCAGGCGGCGTCGCCGGACTCCGCGAACAGTCTCCGTTCGCCATCGCCGGCGCCCAGCTCGGCTGGCGGTTCAACGACGATCTGCGCGCCTTCGTGTCGGTCAACAACCTGTTCGACAAGGTCTATTACCAAAGGGTCGGATCGATCAACACGTACAATTTCTATGGCGAGCCGCGTAACGTCCTCGTGACGCTCCGAGCCAGCTACTGAGATGGGCCGCCCGCTTGCAACGACGGTCGCCGGTCAGCAATGGCGGCTGCTTATGCGCGACCGGCGGCTGTTCCTGCTCGGCTTCGCGCTCCTGCTGCTGCTCTGCACCGCGGGCCTTACCGGCGCGGCGCTCCACGCCAGGCAAGAGGCCCAACGACGCGATGGGCAGTCGGAAGAAGCGCAGATCTGGGCACAGCAGGGCGCAGCAAATCCCCACGGTGCCGCCCATTTCGGACGCTATCTGTTCAAGCCGACATCGCCATTGGCGGCGTTCGACCCCGGCCTGCTCCCGCAGCTCGGCACGTCGCTGAAGCTGGAGGCGCATGCCAGCAACCCGGCACGCCATCGCGCCATCGACGGCGGCACGGCATTGGACCGCTTCGGGGATCTCAGCCCTGCGACCATGCTGCAGGTGCTGGCACCGCTTCTGATCATCCTGTCGGGCTTTGCCGCCTTTGCCGGTGAGCATGCCCGCGGACTGCTGCGTCAGGAACTTGCCGCAGGCGCCGGGCCGACCATGCTGATGGCGGGGCGACTTGCGGCGTTCGGCGGGCTGGCCGTCGGGCTGGTCGCGGTCGCAGCGCTCGCCTCGGGAGCCGCCCTGGGGATGGCCGGTGCCTCCGTAACGGATTTCGGAGCCCTGCTCTGGATCATGGCCGGCTATGCTCTCTATCTCTTCACCTTTGCAGCGCTGACGCTCGGCGCTTCGGCGGCGTTCACCTCCGCTCGAACCGCGCTCGTGCTGCTGCTTGCCTTCTGGGCCGTGGCGACGCTGTTCGTGCCGCGGATCGCGCCCTCGATTGCGGAAAGCCTTGCCCCGACCCTGTCCGGACCCGCATTCGAAGCCGCTGTCACCAAGCAGATGCGCGAGGGGCCGAGCGGCCACGATCCCCAGGATGCCCGCCTGGAACGTCTGCGCGCGGAAACGATGCGGCGCTACGGCGTGTCGCGAATCGAGGATCTGCCGATCGACTTCAATGGCGTTGCGCTCTTCCACGGCGAGGCTCTGTCCACCTCCCTCTACCGGCGCCACTTCGCGGCGCTTTACGAGGGCTACGATCGCCAGGCGGAGATCCAGCGCGGCTTCGCCTTGCTCTCGCCGTTGCAGGCCATCCGGCCCTGGTCACGCGCCTTGGCGGGCAGCGATCAGCATGCCCACCGCCAGTTCCTGGAGCAGGCCGAGCTCTTCCGCTACGAACTGGTCCAAGGCCTGAACCGCGCCATCATCTTCCGCCCGCGAAGGGAGGGAGCAGGTCCCTATCTGGCCGATGTGGCGGCGATTACCCGCGACGCCCGCTTCACGCCCACGCCGTCCTCCAAGCGAGAAGCGCTCTCACGCCACGGGCCCGATCTCGCCATTCTCGGGGCCTGGGCGGCGATCGCCACCCTCTTCGCCTTTGCCGCTGGCAGCCGGCTTGGAAGGTCAAACGCATGAGCCTGGTCCAACTCGAATGGATACGTGCCTGGCGAGATCCGGTGATGCGGATCATGCTGCTCCTGTTCGCCCTTGCGGCGGGGTTTGCGGTCCTGGCCGGCGCGCGATGGGCGGCCGAGCGCGAGGCGCTGGTGACGCAGGCCGTTGCCGAAGCGGACGAGATCATGGCGCTGCGGCGGACCGACTTCGCCGCACTCCTTGCCAAGGGAGAGAAGCCGAAGTTCGGCCTTGTCTACGCGACCGCCCTGCCCTTCCGTGCCGGCCTGCCCAATGCGCCGCTTGCGCTGCTGTCGGCGGGGCAGGCGGAAAGCTATCCCGCAGCGGCCAGCATCTCGCCCTTCATCGATCCGGACACGATCTTCGATGCGCACGCAGCCGGCCTCGAAAGCCCCATCGTCCTCGCGGCGGGACGCTTCGACCTGGCATTCGTGATCGTGCTGCTGCTGCCGCTGCTGCTGATCGCGGCAACCTACGACTTCTGGTCTCGCGACGTGGAGAGCGGCAGCGCGCGCTTCCAGCTCGCGCACCCGGTGCAGGCCGGCCGACTGATTCTCGCACGCGCTGCGGTGCGCGGGGGCGGCATGCTTGCGGCCATGACGGCAATCGCGGTCACCGCGCTGCTGATAGCCGGCGCGCGAGAGGTGGCGAGCCTCGCCCTGTTCGCACTCGTGACATCCGCTTACGGCACGTTCTGGATCGTGCTCGCCATCCTGATCAACCTGTTCGTACGTGCCTCCACGACCGCCGCTCTCGCCATGGGGACGGCGTGGCTGGCCGTGACCATCCTGATCCCTGCTATGAGTGCAGCAGCCGCCAACCTCGGTGCGGCGCCACCCTCGGCCATGGCTTATACGAATGCGGTGCGCGCCGCAGGGCTCGAGGTGCGGGCGGCCAATGCCGTCGCCGCACGCGCGGCGGCCACCGCGGCCTCAGGACGGGCCTATCCCGCCTCGCTCTGGCACAGCCGGCGCGAGATCCAGCAGCGGGATTCGCGACTCCGCCCGCTGCACGAGGCCTACCGCCGAGGGAGGAGCGAGCATCGGACGCTCGCGGACAGGTTGCGCTTCCTCTCGCCCGCGGTCGTTACCCAGGATGCGCTGGACCGGATCGCAGGCACCGACGCAACCCGCGCGCTCGCCTTCCAGGCACAGGCGCGCGCCTTCGCCGGCGAGATGCGCCTGCTCGCGTTCGACTGGATGGACCAAGACAGGTTGCTGACGCTGGCCGACTATGATTCGGGCCTGCCGCGCTTCGCCTTCGCCGAGCCGAGCCGTGCCGGACCACTGACGCGCGACGTCGCCGCTCTTCTGCTGATCGCCTCTCTGGTGCTCACAACGGCTGCATTTCGCCTGCGGGGCGGACCGGCCAAGCTGCTCTAAGGTATTCCATCCATGCTCGAAGCCGTTGCTCTCACCAAGGATTTCGGGTCGCACCGCGCCCTCGACGGGCTGAACCTCACGGTCTCTCCGGGGGAGATCGTCTGCCTTCTGGGCGCCAACGGCGCCGGCAAGACGACGACGATCAACCTCTTCCTCGGCTTCCTGGAACCGACCTCCGGCGAGGCGCGGGTCGACGGCGTCGATGTCCGCGCCGACGCGATCGGATCCAAGCGCAAATTGCTCTATGTACCGGAGCAGATCGCCCTTTTCGGCGAGCTCAGCGGCCTCGAGAATCTCGCCTATTTCGCAGCCCTGTCGGGGGTCGAGGACGTCTCCGCGATGCATCTGCGCGACTGCCTCGATCGCGCCGGGCTCGCGCGGGATGCGATGGATCGCCGCGCCAGCTCCTATTCGAAGGGCATGCGGCAGAAGGTGGGGCTGGCGCTTGCGATCGCCAAACAGGCGCGCGCGCTGCTGCTGGACGAGCCGACCTCGGGGCTCGATCCGGCGGCATCGGCCGAGTTCCACGCGCTGGTCGTCCGGCAACGCGACGCAGGAGCCGCGGTGTTGATGGTGACCCATGACCTGTTCCGCGCCCGCGAAGTCGGCACCCGGATCGGCCTGATGCGCGGCGGCCGGCTCCGCCGCATGATCGACGCGGCGGACATCACCGCGTCGGAACTGGAAAGCCTCTACCTCGAGGAAATGGGCTCGACCGCCGAGTCGTGATTGCTCCGCAGGCGTGACCTTGCAGACGTGAACGCCTGTTTCGCGAACGCTCTCGCCGACGTCGGCGCCCGGCTTCACAAGCCAGTCGCCGTCCCGCGGATCGAGGGCGCCCAGGATTGGAAGCATGAAGGCGGACGTCGAAAGGGAAGAACCGCCCTCTCATGACATAGATATGGGTCTCAAGGCTCTTGCATCAAGGCCCCGGCTGCCGCGTAGAAAGCGAGCCCCTTAGCGATTCTCGAGGTGGCACATGCAGACATTCGATCATCAAGTCGTGATTGCCGGTGGCGGTCCGACAGGCCTGATGCTGGCGGGCGAACTCGCGCTGGCAGGCGTTGACGTGGCGATCGTCGAGCGCCGGCGGAACCAGGAGGTCGAAGGCTCACGTGCGAGTGGCTTTCATCCCCGCGCGCTGGAGCTTCTGGATCAGCGCGGCCTGGCCGAGCGCTTCGTAGCCCAGGGCACCAAGCATCACGCCGTTCCGATCGCGGGTGCAATCCTCGAGGGGAGCGATCGGCCGACCCGGTACAATTACACCCTCGGCCTGTGGCAAGCCGAGATCGAGCACGGCCTGGCGGACTGGATCTGCGAACGGAAGGTCCGGATCTATCGCGGATGCGAGGTGACGGGATTCACGGAGGGTGCGAACCGTATCACGATCCAATTGCGCGACGGCCGGTCCTTGGCGGCCGACTATCTCGTCGGATGCGACGGCGGCCGCAGCCTGATCCGCAAGGCGGCCGGGATTGCCTTTCCCGGCTGGGATCCTTCGATCAGCTATCTGATCTTCGAGGCCGACATGTCGACCGATCCGGAACTCGGCGTGCGCTACGGCGAGCGGGGCCTGCAGGCATTGAGCAGGCTCGACGACGGCAGGCGTGTGCGCGGCGTGGTGACCGAGCAGCGCCTGGAACGCGGAGACAGGCCGCCCGTCGAAGCTCTCCGGGATGCGCTCGTGGCGGCCTATGGCACCGACTTCGGCGTCCATGACGTGACCTGGCTTTCGAGGTTCACCGACGCCGCGCGGCAGGCCGCTTGTTATCGCAAGGGACGCATCCTGCTTGCCGGCGATTCGGCGCATGTCCATTCCCCCGTCGGCGGGCAAGGCCTCAACATGGGCCTTCAGGATGCGGTCAACCTCGGCTGGAAGCTTGCCCAGGTCGTCAGGGGGATATCACCGGACGCGCTGCTCGATACCTACCATTCCGAGCGGCATCCGGCCGGCGCCACCCTGTTGAAGCATACGCTGGCGCTCACGGCGCTCAATCGCGGTGACGATCGGACCACTGCCCTGCGCGCACTGATGGCGGACGTGATGCGCATGGACGCGCCCCGTCGATGGTATGCGGCGATGATCTCCGGCCTCGACGTACGATACGCGCTCGGCGAGGGACACGAGATGCTCGGCCGCCGCATGCCGGACCTCGACATCATCTGCAAAGACGGGCCGACCCGGGTGTTCGAATTGCTTCACGACGCGACGCCCGTTCTCTTGAACCTCGGCCAGGCGGATCTTCGGCCGGCGGCCGAGTGGTGGGCGGATCGAATCAAGATCGTGGACGCGAGATACCACGGCGCGATCGAGTTGCCCGTTATCGGGCTTGTCCCGACACCCGCCGAAATCCTGATTCGCCCCGACGGGCACGTCGCCTGGGTCGGGAATGGAAACACCGACGGCTTGGCGGACGCGTGCGGCGCCTGGTTCGGCAATCCCCGACAATGAACTCGGCCGGCGTTCGGGACGGATGCCGGCAGTATGAGCGAGGCATTCCCTGGCATGGGGATGCCTCGCGAGTGGGGAACGGATAGCAATGGCGTGGCGGCGCTGAACCCCTCACAATGGACTGAACGTCGAGCGGCCCATCAGCCGAGGCCGCGACGATGGCTGGTGAGCTACCCCGATGAGACGAGCCGCTATTCGTCGGGCCCCCCGTCCAGATCGCCGACGCATTGTATCTCGGGTTCCGCCGCTGCCATGCGTTCGAGTTCGCGGGTTCGGGCGACAAGGCCCGGGAAAAGCGCGTCTGGATCGATCCGATAGCCGCGGATGCGGCGAAGAGCCCAGGCATAATGGCGGGCGCCGACCTCGCAGCTGTTGCTGCCGCCGTCACCCTCGCCCCACAGCTTGCGCCACGGTGTGCGGCCCTCCTGCTCAAGCAGTGCCTCGAACGCCCCCACTTCTCCCTCTCCCTTCACATAGGCAATCGCACGCGCGCCGGTTCGCACCACGCGAAACTGCCGGATCCGGAACCGCGCTTCAGGTCTGTCGTCGCCATCGTGCAGGATCTTGAGAACGGCGCCGCGCTCCGCGCTGCCGGGTGCGGGCGTGGAGATTGCGGGTGCGGCGGCGGCCGCTGTAGCGGCCCCGGCAAGCAGCAAGAGCAAGATGCCAGCTGGGCGATGATCGAACATAGGATTCGGCGCCTACCAGAATTCACCGGCGCAGGAACCCGCCCGTAGCGGGGTGCTTCGAACGTGCCGTGACAGACATCGGGGGACGAGCCTGCTTCGTCGGTGCTGCGGTTGCGATCGCCGCCGCTGTCGCGATACGCTGGCGCTGCCTTCTCCGTTCCGATGGACCCAATCACGATGCGATCGTCCTCCTTTGCCGTCTTCGCCGCGATGTTGCTTACCCTGATGCTGCCGACGGGAGCGTCGGCCGCACCGGAGGCACTTTATGAAGGCGTCGTCGGCGGGGCCCGAGTCGTCGTGGCGCTGACCGAGGACGGGGGAGAGTTTTTCGGCCGCTATTTCTACCGGGCGTCGCGGCTCGACATCGATCTGTCCGGCAAGGCCGAGGGCAGCGCGATAACCTTGCAGTCGCGGACGACCGGCGACCAGCTGCGGCTGAAGCGCATCGGCGCGAATCTCACCGGCGTGCTGACGACCGCAAAGGCACGAAGCTTGCCGGTCAGCCTGCAACCGGCCGGCACTCCGCACGGACTCCCTGCAGACGTACCGCCTGGACTGAGCCTCTATGAACGCTGGCGTCTCGCCGGCCTTCGCCTCGCGCCGCAGCAAGCGGAGACGATCGATGGCAGAACGATCCGCTGGTACCGTGAGCCGCTGTCCGGCATCAGGCTGTTCCGGCTCGAGACCGGCTATCCGGCGCCGGCGATGGCGGCGATCAACCGTGAACTCGCGCGCAACCAGTGGCAGACGGTCTCGGACTGGTTCGCCTGTACAGGTTCGGACGGACGGCCCGGCACCGAGATCGCCGAGGCGGACAGGCCGTGGCTCGGGGCCGATCATATGAGCTATGCCTGGACCGCCAGCTGGAGCTGCGCAGGCAATGCGCACCCCGACTTCGCAACGGTGGGGCACAGTTACGACATGCGCACGGGGGGCGAGCTGCACCTCGACGACCTGCTGCGCTTCGGATCGGTGCCGGTTCCCGCGGAAGACGGCGACGGCTGGTACGCCTATCGCAGCAACAGCTTCGCGCCGGGCGTGGTCGCGTTGCTGAAGCGCCATCATCCCCAACAGATGGCGCCTCCAGGCGAGGGCGCGGAGGACGAATGCGATTATGCGGACCCCGAGGTCTGGAATTTCCCCGCCTGGGTGCTGTCGGACAAGGGCCTGTGGCTCGGCGCCTCTTTCCCACGGGTGCAGCGCGCCTGCGACGCACCGGAATGGGCGATCATACCCTGGTCTGCGCTGAGGCTGCCAGGCGGCGAGCGGCGGTAGCCGATACCTTCCGCTCGACGGACGGCCGCTGGATCATCGAAACAGGGCCTGGACGCGCAGACCGGTCTACCACGCCTTACCCTGATTTACCGTCAGACGCCCGACCCTCGCGACGGGGACGGTGTCAGTCGCATTGCGTCGAACCTTGCCCGGCGCCGAGGCGCGCTGCTCCACCAGGACGCGCGCCGGCAGGGATGATGGTTGCCGTGCCTCTTCCGGGCTGAAGCCCGGGCTTTCGCCGGGATGACGGTTTGGAAGAGATGACGGCATGGCCATCCACGCCGTGGCGAGCAGCGGTCGCGGGTCTGCCGCTCAGCCCGCCGGTACCAGCTTCAGCAGCCGTCCGCCCTCGCCGTCTTCCAGCACGTAGACGCTGCCGTCTGCGCCCTGCTCGACCTCGCGGATGCGCTTGCCCATCGGGAAGCGCTCGGCTTCGCGGGCGCTGGTGCCGTTGAAGGCGACACGGATCAGCGCTTCGCTGGAGAGGCCGCCGATCAGCGCGCTGCCCTGCCAAGCCGGGAATTTGGCGCCGGAATAGACGATCATGCTCGACGGCGAGATCACCGGGGTCCAGGTCACTTCCGGCGCGTTGAACTCCGGACGCGTGTCGTGATCGGGGATCGGCCGGCCGTCATAATGATCGCCGTTGGAGACGATCGGATAGCCGTAATTGGATCCGCGCTCGACCAGGTTGAGCTCGTCGCCGCCCTTGGGCCCCATCTCGTTGGTCCACAGCCGCCCCTGCCCGTCGAAGGCAATGCCGAGCAGGTTGCGGTGGCCGAGGCTCCAGACCTGGGCGGCGACTCCGCCGCGGGCTGCGAACGGATTGTCCGCCGGCACCGAGCCGTCGTCGTTGAGGCGAATGACCTTGCCCAAATTCTGGTTCATGTCCTGCGCCGGCGTGAACTTCTGCCGCTCGCCGCTGGTGATGTAGAGCTTGCGATCAGGACCGAAGGCGATGCGGTGGGAATAATGGCCCTGGCCTTCGACCTTGGGCGATTGCCGCCAGATCGTCTGCAGCCCGTCGAGCCGGGCGCTGCCGCCTTCGCGGACCAGCCGCGCACGGCCGACCACCGCGCCATGGGTGTTGCCCTCGCCGGCCTCTGCCCAGCTGAGATAGACGAGATTGTTCTCGCTGAATTCGGGATGGAGGACGACGTCGCCGAAGCCGCCCTGCCCGCCATAATCGACCTTTGGGACGCCCGCGACCGCGATCGGCGTGCCGCCGCCGGGAGCGAGCAGCAGCAGGCGGCCGGCTTTCTCGGTGATCAGCGCGTGACCGCCGGGCAGAAAGGTCATCGCCCAGGGTTCGTCGAACTTGGCGACTTCCTGGACAGCGAAGGGACGTCCGCCCTGCGCCTGCGTCGCGGCATTGCCGCCGCCGACGGTTTCGCCCTGCGCGTTGCAGGCGGAAGCCGCCAGCATCAGGGTGGGGAGTGCAACCAGGCCGAACGCGCGCATCAAAGCCTCCGAAGTTTCGGGATCAGGACAACAGCCCTGCTCAACCGCCGCTGGCCCGTCAAGCGCCCTGGCGGCCGATGCCGAAATCATTGCGACTCGGGCGCCGGGCCACAGCTTCATTTCGGCAGAAAGCCGTGCGATATCAACCTGGACACAAGGCCAAGGCACCGCTCGCCGCGCGTGCCGCCCCTCTCCGCTTCGACGGCCGATTTCCGCGCCATTCCGCGCTTGTCGTTTTTTGTCGGCGGGCCTATATGGCGTTCACCTTCCTCGACATCGCTAGACGTTGAGGCTGGTCCCGGGGGTCGGGGCCGGCGCGGGGAAGCTTTGTTTTTGGGACCGATCCGAATGGCGGACATGACCGCAGTGCAGAGCCTCATCGAACCCGCGGCGCAGGCCGAAGGGCTGGCGCTGGTGCGCGTCAAGATGATCGGCGGCACCTCCGACCCGACTCTGCAGATCATGGCGGAGCGGCCGGACACGCGGCAGCTGACGCTGGAGGATTGCGAGCGGCTGTCGCGCCGGATTTCCGAAATCCTCGACGAGACCGATCCGATCGACGGCGCCTATCGCCTGGAGGTCAGCTCCCCCGGCATCGACCGGCCGCTGACCCGGTTGCAGGATTTCGAGGATTGGAAGGGCCATCAGGCGCGGATCACGCTCGAGGAACCGCTCGCCAACCGCAAGCAGTTCACCGGCGACCTCCTCGGCATCGAGGGCGAGACGATACTGGTCGAGGTACCGGGCCTCGGCTCGACCGGGCTGCCGTTCGCAGCGCTCCGCTCCGCCAAGCTCGTCATGACCGATAAACTCATCGCCGCGACCGCGCCTTTGTCCGCGGACGGCGCCGACAGAATTCAAGTAGAGGAAGACTGACATGGCCACTGCTGCCGTTTCCGCCAACAAGGCCGAGCTGCTCGCCATCGCCGACGCGGTTGCCCGCGAGAAGCTGATCGACCGCGGCATCGTCATCGAGGCGATGGAGGATGCCATCCAGCGCGCCGCCCGTGCCCGCTACGGCGCCGAGAACGACATCCGCGCCAAGCTCGATCCCGTTTCGGGCGATCTGCGCCTGTGGCGCGTCGTCGAGGTGGTCGAAGAGGTGGAGGACCATTTCAAGCAGGTCAGCCTCAAGGACGCGCAGAAATTGCAGAAGGGTGCCGATCTCGGCGACTTCATCGTCGATCCGCTGCCGCCGATCGAATTCGGCCGCATCGCCGCCCAGGCCGCCAAGCAGGTGATCTTCCAGAAGGTCCGCGATGCCGAGCGCGAGCGCCAATTCGAGGAGTTCAAGGACCGAGTCGGCGAGATCATCACCGGCGTCGTCAAGCGGGTCGAATTCGGCCACGTCGTCGTCGATCTCGGCCGCGCCGAGGGCGTCGTCCGCCGCGACCAGCAGATCCCGCGCGAAGTCGTCCGCGTCGGCGACCGGGTCCGCTCGCTGATCCTGTCCGTTCGCCGCGAAAATCGCGGGCCGCAGATCTTCCTGTCGCGTGCCCATCCGGACTTCATGAAGAAGCTGTTCGCGCAGGAAGTCCCCGAAATTTACGACTCGATCATCGAGATCAAGGCCGCCGCCCGCGATCCGGGCAGCCGCGCCAAGATCGGCGTGATCAGCCATGACAGCTCGATCGACCCGGTCGGCGCCTGCGTCGGCATGAAGGGCAGCCGAGTCCAGGCCGTCGTCCAGGAGCTGCAGGGCGAGAAGATCGACATCATTCCCTGGTCCGAGGATCTCGCGACCTTCGTTGTCAACGCGCTGCAGCCGGCGACGGTCAGCCGCGTCGTCATCGACGAGGAGGAGAGCCGCATCGAAGTGGTCGTCCCCGACGACCAGCTCAGCCTCGCGATCGGCCGCCGCGGCCAGAATGTCCGCCTCGCCTCACAGCTCACCGGCTCGGCGATCGACATCATGACCGAGGCCGACGCCAGCGAGAAGCGCCAGCGTGAATTCGTCGAGCGCTCGTCGATGTTCCAGGAGGAACTCGACGTCGACGAGACGCTCGCCCAGCTGCTGGTCGCCGAAGGCTTCGGCGCGCTCGAGGAAGTGGCCTATGTCGAACTGGACGAGCTCGCCTCGATCGAAGGCTTCGACGACGAGCTGGCCACCGAGCTTCAGAGCCGCGCCCAGGAGGCGCTCGATCGCCGCGAGGAAGCTTCGCGCGAGGAGCGCCGCGCGCTCGGAGTCGAGGATGCCCTCGCCGAGATGCCGTATCTCAACGAAGCGATGCTGGTGACGCTCGGCAAGGCGGGCATCAAGACGCTCGACGATCTCGCCGATCTCGCCACCGACGAGCTGGTGCAGAAGAAGCGTCCCGAGCAGCGCCGCCAGCGCGAAAGCAACCGGTCCGAGGACAAGGGCGGGATTCTCGCCGAATATGGTCTCTCCGACGAACAGGGTAACGAGATCATCATGGCCGCACGCGCCCACTGGTTCGAAGATGAAGGGGAGGACGCTGTTGCGGAAACCTCCCAATGACACCCTAACGAACCGATTTCTCTCCCGGATCACGGAGGGGCTTGGGCTGGCTCGGCGAAACCGGCGGCATGATGCCGCCGGCTTTGGCCGTGCATGCGCGCCTGACGCACGTCGCGCCCCGCGCCGCACGCGAGAGGGGCGCCCGTTCGGCTGCTTCGCCGGGGAGGGGCTGTCATGAGCGACAAGCATGTTCCCGAGCGCAAATGCATCCTCTCCGGAGAGCATGACGCGCGCGACGATCTCATACGGCTGGCGCTCGGCCCCGACGGCGTGGTCGCGCCGGATGTCCGGGCCAAGGCGCCGGGACGCGGGGCGTGGATCGGAGTCGATCGGGCCACGCTGGAAAAAGCGCAGGCCAACGGCAAGCTGCGCGGCGCGCTCGCCCGGGCGTTCAAGGGTCCGGTGACGGCGCCGGACGATCTCGGCGCCCGAATCGAGGGCGCTTTGCGCCAGAACGCGCTCGACCGGCTCGGCCTGGAGGCAAAGGCCGGAACGCTGATTTCGGGCAGCGAGAAGATCGACGTCGCGCTTCGCCGCGGCCAGGTCCATCTGCTGCTCCACGCTGCCGATGCCGGCGAAGACGGCACCCGCAAGCTCGAGCAGGCCTACCGAGTCGGCAGCGGCGACGAAGACGGGCCCAAGTCCGACGGCCCCCAAGGACTGGTTTTTCCAGCGGAAAGACCCATATTGTCATTGGCCCTCGGACGCCAGAATGTGGTACATGTTGCGGTAATCGATCGCGCTGCCGCACAGCGCGTGCGTCATGCGCTTGAGCGGTGGCGCGATTTTATTGGTCAGAAGGTCGGGCTAAGCGCCGCATCGGCGGGTACGTCGGATGCGTCGGCTGTGGATGTGAACGAAGGATAGTAATGAGCGATACGACTGATAAGCCGAAGCTGGGAGCGCGCGCGCCGCTGGGCCTGAAACGCACCGTTGAGACTGGCAAGGTGAAGCAGAGCTTCAGCCACGGCCGGTCGAACACCGTCGTCGTCGAAGTGAAGAAGCGTCGCATCCTCGGCCGTCCCGGCGAGGAGGCACCGCGTGTCGAGGAGGCGCCGCAGCCCGCGGCCGCAGCCCCCGCAGCCCCGGCCCCGGCCCCGGCGCCTGCGCCCGCCGCCGCTGCGCCTTCGGCCCCGGCCGCCGTTGCGCCCGCGGCGCCGGCTCCGACCCAGCCGTCCGCTCAGGTCGCGGCCCCGGCTCCCACCCAGGCTGCGGCGACGCCAGCGCGTGCCCCGTCGGCGCCTGCCGCTCGGGCTCCGCAGCCGGCCGCGCCCGCTCCGCGTCCGGCCCCGTCCGCCCGGCCGATGCCGAACGATCCGATGGCCCGCCGCGAATTCCAGGAGCGCCTGCTGCGCGAAGCCGAGGAAGCCCGCCTGAACGTGCTGGAGGAAGCGCGCCGCCGCGAGGACCGCCAGGCCCAGCAGGCGACCGAGGACGAGCGCCGCCGCCAGGAAGAGAATCGCCGCGCCGAGGAAGAGGCACGCCGCAAGGCCGAGGAAGAGGCCGCCGAAGCCGCGCGCCGCGCGACCGAGGAAGCCTCGCAGCCGGCCGCTGCGCCGGGTGGCGCGCAGCCTGCCGGCAACGGCTCGGCTCCGGCGACCGCCCGGACCGAGGAAGAGCGCCGCGGCGCCCTGCCGCGTCCGAAGACTCCGACGACCGCGCCGAAGCGCCCCGAGCCGGCGCGTCCGGGCCGTGGCCGCGACGACCGCCGCCACGCCGGCAAGCTCACCGTCACCCGCGCGCTTTCGGGCGGCGACGACGACAATCGCGCCCGCTCGCTGGCCGCGCTCCGCCGCGCCCGCGAAAAGGAAAAGCGTGCCCACCAGCAGTCCGGTCCGTCGGCCAAGCAGGTTCGCGACGTCGTCGTGCCGGAGACGATCACGGTCGGCGAGCTCGCCAACCGCATGGCCGAGCGTGCCGCCGATCTGGTGAAATCGCTGTTCAAGATGGGCATGGTGGTGACCGTCAACCAGACGGTCGATCAGGACACCGCAGAACTGCTGGTCACCGAGTTCGGGCACAACATCAAGCGCGTCTCCGAATCCGACGTAGAAATCGGGCTGGGCGGCGACGAGGATGCGGCCGAGAACCTGCAGGCGCGGCCGCCGGTGGTCACCATCATGGGCCACGTCGACCACGGCAAGACCTCGCTTCTCGACGCGATCCGCGGCGCGAACGTGGTCTCCGGCGAGGCCGGCGGGATTACCCAGCATATCGGTGCCTACCAGGTGCAGCTGCCCGACAAATCGAAGATCACCTTCCTCGATACGCCGGGCCACGAGGCGTTCACCGAGATGCGCCAGCGCGGTGCCAACGTCACCGACATCGTCGTGCTGGTCGTTGCCGCCGATGATGGGCTCAAGCCGCAGACGGTGGAAGCGATCAACCACACCAAGGCGGCCGGCGTGCCGATGATCGTCGCGATCAACAAGATCGACAAGGACGGTGCGCGTCCGCAGCGGGTCCGCGAGGAATTGCTGCAGCACGAGATCGTCGTCGAGGATCTTGGCGGCGACGTCCAGGACGTCGAGGTTTCGGCGCTGAAAAAGACCAACCTCGACGGCTTGCTCGAGGCGATCGCGCTACAGGCCGAACTGCTCGAGATCACCGCCAACCCGGACCGCCCCGCCGAGGGCGCGGTCGTCGAAGCCAAGCTCGACAAGGGCCGCGGCCCGCTCGCGACGGTGCTCGTCCAGCGCGGCACGCTCCGCGTCGGCGACATCTTCGTGGTCGGTGCGATCTCCGGCAAGGTCCGCGCGATGATCGACGACAAGGGCCGCCAGGTGAAGGAAGCGGGTCCGTCGGTTCCGGTGGAAGTGCTCGGCCTGTCCGGCGTTCCGTCGGCGGGCGACGTGCTCACCGTCGTCGAGAACGAGGCGCGGGCCCGCGAGGTCGCCGATTATCGCCAGGGTCTCCTCGACCGCAAGCGGACGACGTCGGCACCGATCAGCCTGGAGAACATGTTCGCCTCGCGCGCCAGCCAGACCAAGGAATTTCCTTTGGTCATCAAGGCCGACGTGCAGGGTTCGGCGGAGGCGATCGCAACCGCGGTCAATCGCATCTCGACCGAAGACATCCGCGCGCGCATCCTGCACGCCGGAGTCGGCGGGATCACCGAGAGCGACGTGATCCTGGCCAGCGCGTCCAAGGCGCCGATCATCGGCTTCAACGTTCGCCCGAACGCCAAGGCGCGTGAGATCGCCGAGCGCAACGGCGTCGAGTTCCGCTATTACGACGTCATCTACCACCTCACCGACTGGGTGAAGCAGGCGATGGCGGGCGAGCTCGGGCCCGAGATCATCGAGACGGTCGTCGGCCGTGCCGAGGTCAAGGAAGTGTTCCCGGCCGGAAAGAAGGACAAGGCGGCGGGTCTGCTGGTGCTCGAAGGCGTGCTCCGCAAGGGCCTCCATGCGCGCCTCACCCGTCAGGACGTCATCGTGTCCAAGACCACGATCTCGTCGCTGCGCCGGTTCAAGGACGACGTCGCCGAAGTGCGCGCGGGCCTCGAATGCGGCGTGCTGCTCGCCGACACGAACGACATCAAGGCGGGCGACCATCTTGAAGTGTTCGAAGTCGAGGAGCGCGCCCGGACCCTGTGAGCGAACACGAGGAGGAGGAAAGCGAGTCCCGCTGGACCGACGGTGTCGACGGCTTCGGCGCGATCGAACTGGTCGGCGAAGGCGCCGGATGCCTAGGCGAAGGCTTGGGCTGCTCGCTCTCACTCCTCCTCATCGCCGCAGTCGGGCTTCCCTGGATGATGTGAGTTATGAAACGTACCGAATCCAACGAAGGACGCTCCGTCCGCCTGCTCCGCGTTGGCGAGCAGGTGCGCCATGCGCTGTCCGATATCCTGATGCGCGGCGACGTCCATGACGACGTCCTCGCCAGCCATCTCGTCTCGGTCACCGAGGTGCGGATGTCGCCCGACCTGCGCCATGCGACCGTGTTCGTGAAGCCGCTGCTCGGCGAGGACGAGCAGACGGTGCTGAAGGCGCTGCGCACCAACACCGCCTATCTGCAGCGCTCGGTGGCGATGCGGGTGAACACCAAATTCGCCGCCAAGCTCAAATTCCTCGCCGACGAGAGCTTCGACGAGGGCAGCCACATCGACGCGATCCTGCGCTCGCCGGTGGTCGCGCGCGATCTGGGCGAACGCGAGGATTCCGAGACCGACGAGGCGTGACCCTCGGCGCGGCGATGTCGGATGGAGAGATCCGGCTGGAGCCGCTGGCAGAAGCGCATCGCGCCGCGCTCAAGGCGGCCTGCGCGGAAGATCTCGCGATCTGGCCGATCTACGCGACCTCCTACGACCCGGAGCATTTCGACGAGAGCTTCGACCGCATCCTGGCGCGACCGAACTGGCGGTGCTTTGCGATCTTCTCGGGCGAATCGCTGGTCGGGATCAGCTGCTTCCTCGGCATCGACCTCGACCGCATGGTGCTCGAGATCGGCAACACATATTATGTGCCGGCACTGCGCGGGACCGGGTTCAACCGCCGGGTCAAGGACCTGATGCTGACCCGCGCGTTCGACTGCGGCTTCCGGCGCGTCGAATTCCGTGTCGATGCCCGCAACGGCCGGTCGCAGGCCGCGATGGCGAAGATCGGGGGGGTGCGCGAAGGCGTCATCCGCCAGGATCGGATCACCTGGAACGGCCATGTCCGCGACACGGTGCTCTTCTCGATCCTCGCCGACGAATATCGTGCGCGCAATGCCGCCGGATAACATCGTCTACAGGGTCGCCACCTGGCTGATCCCGCTGGTCGTCGCCATCGTCCTTCACGAAATCTCGCACGGCTGGGTCGCCAATGCGTTCGGCGATCCGACCGCCCGGGATCTCGGCCGGCTCAGCCCCAATCCGATCCGCCACGTCGATCCGATCGGCACGATCGCCCTGCCGCTGGTGCTCGCCGTCGCCGGCGCGCCGGTGTTCGGATGGGCGAAACCGGTGCCGGTGGTGGCGGCGCGGATGCGCAGGCCCCGCCTGCACATGATGCTGGTCGCGCTTGCCGGGCCGGGGATGAACTTCGCGCTTGCCCTGCTGGCGGCGATCGGCCTTGCGGTGGTGGCGCCGAGCGCCGAGGCCGGGGGCGCGGCGAGCGGGTTCATCGCAGCGAACCTCGCCAATTTCCTGCTGATCAACATCTTCCTGGCGGTGTTCAACTTGCTGCCGATCCCGCCCTTCGACGGCGGCCACGTCGTCGAGGGATTGCTGCCGCGCCGAGCGGCGGGGCACTTCCGCAGGATCGGCCGCTTCGGTTTTCCTTTGCTCGTCTTCCTGCTGGTGGTGCTGCCAATGCTGTCGCCGAACGCCGACATCGTCGCGCGCCTGGTGGTGCCGCCCGTCCGTGCGGTCGCCGGCTTCCTGCTCGGGCTCGTCGGGCTCGCCTAGAGCGCCTGCCCCGAAGCCGCTAAAGAACCGCAATGGCCAAGCTCTATTTCTACTATGCGTCGATGAACGCCGGCAAATCCACCGTGCTGCTGCAGGCGGCGTTCAACTATCGCGAGCGGGGCATGGAGCCGATGCTCTACACCGCGGCGATCGACGATCGCGCCGGCGTCGGCACGATCGCCTCCCGGATCGGGCTCAGCGCAGAGGCGAACACGTTCGAGCCGGCGACCGACATCCGCCGTGCGGTCGAGGCGGCGCTGAAGACGCGCCGGGTGGATTGCATCCTGGTCGACGAGGCCCAGTTCCTGACGCGCAGCCAGGTGTTCCAGATCGCCTCGATCTGCGACGAGCTCAACATCCCGGTGCTCGCTTATGGCCTGCGCACCGATTTCCAGGCCAATCTGTTCGAAGGCAGCGCCCATCTGCTCGCTCTGGCCGACACGCTCGTCGAGCTGAAGGCGATCTGCGAATGCGGGCGCAAGGCGACGATGAACCTGCGCGTCGACGCCGAGGGAATGCCGGTCGCCGCCGGCGAGCAGACCGAGATCGGCGGCAACGACCGCTATCTCGCCTTGTGCCGGCGCCATTTCATGGAGCGGATCAACGAGTCCGAGGCGCGACAGCTGCGGCTGACCCTCACCAGCCCCGCGGGGCTGGGCTGAGGCGATGCACGGCTGGCTGATCATCGACAAGCCGGTGGGGCCCGGCTCCACCGACATCGTCTCCAAGGTCAAGCGCGCGCTGCGCGACGGCGGCTACGGCAAGATGAAGGTGGGGCATGGCGGCACGCTCGATCCCCTGGCGAGCGGCGTGCTGCCGATCGCGCTCGGCGAGGCGACCAAGCTTTCTGGGCGGATGCTGGACGCCGACAAGATCTATGAATTCACCATCCGCTTCGGGGACCAGACCGACACGCTCGACACCGAAGGCGTGGTGGTGGCGACGTCCGAGGTCCGTCCGGCCCTGGCCGAGGTCGAGGCGGTGCTGCCGCGGTTCGTCGGGTCGATCGAGCAGGTGCCGCCGATCTATTCCGCGATCAAGGTCGACGGGAAGCGGGCCTACGATCTCGCGCGGGCGGGGGTCGAGGTCGAGATGAAGACGCGGGCGGTGACGGTGCACAGTTTAGATATCCTCCCCGAGCTTGTCTCGGGGAGGAGGACCGCGTCGCGTAGCGGCGGGGTGGAGGGGGCGGCACCGACATCGGAGCAGCCCCTCCACCATGCTACGCATGGTCCCCCTCCCCGAGCAAAGCCCGGGGAGGAACTGGAGTCCGTGACGTTGCGGGCTCGTGTGTCCAAGGGCACCTATGTCCGCTCGCTCGCGCGCGACATTGCTTATGCCCTGGAAAGCGTCGGCCATGTCACCATGTTGAGACGGATCAAGGCGGGTCCGTTCACCCTCAGCGACGCGATTTCGCTGGACAAATTGGGCGAAGCGGGTAAGGCCCGCGAGCTAGAACAGACACTCTTGCCGCTGACGGCGGGGCTGGACGACATCCCGGCTCTACCCGTCTCCCCCGATCAGGCAAGGCTGCTCCGCCAGGGGCGGGTTTTGATCGGGATTGCCGCACAACGAGGCCTCCATCTTGCGACCGACCAGTCTGTTCCGGTTGCGCTCGTGGAAGCCGACGGAGACGAACTCCGTGCCGAGATTCGGGTGGTGCGCGGCTTCAACCTCTAATGTGAAAGGATAGACGATGTCGGTTACCGCCGAGCGCAAGCAGGAAATCATCAGCGACAATGCCCGTGGCAGCACGGACACCGGGTCTCCCGAAGTCCAGGTCGCGATCCTGACCGAACGCATTTCCAATCTGACCGAGCATTTCAAGACCCACGCCAAGGACAATCACTCCCGCCGCGGTCTGCTCATGATGGTCAACAAGCGCCGCTCTCTCCTGGATTATCTCCGCAAGGAAGACGAAGCGCGCTACCTCGCACTCATCGCGAAGCTCGGCCTTCGCAAGTAACACAAAGCGGCCCCATTCGGGGCCGCTTTGCACATCTGGCGCCTGCAATTCGGCAGCGCCAGATCGGACCAACAAGGTCCACCAAGCCGGGCGACAGGCCCGGAAGGCACCGGCGGGAAAGCCGGGCCGCACAGGCCCCGGCCGCATAGGGCGGCCGGACGGAAGGAAATCACATGTTCGATACGAAGAAAGTTGAAGTCGAGCTGGGCGGAAAGACCCTCACGCTCGAAACGGGGCGCGTTGCCCGCCAGGCCGACGGCGCAGTGATCGCGACCATCGGCGAAACCGTCGTCCTCTGCGCCGTCACCGCGGCGAAGACCGTGAAGGCCGGGCAGGATTTCTTCCCGCTCACCGTTCACTATCAGGAAAAATTCTCGGCTGCCGGCCGCATCCCCGGCGGCTTCTTCAAGCGCGAGCGCGGCGCCACCGAAAAGGAAACGCTGACCAGCCGCCTCATCGACCGGCCGATCCGCCCGCTTTTCCCGGAAGGCTTCTACAACGAGATCAACGTCATCGCCCACGTGCTGAGCTATGACGGCGAGAACGAGCCCGACATCGTCGCGATGATCGCCGCCTCCGCCGCGCTCACCATCTCCGGCGTTCCGTTCATGGGCCCGATCGGCGCCGCCCGCGTCGGCTACAAGGACGGCGAGTATCAGCTCAACCCAAGCCTCGAGCAGACCAAGGACGGTTCGCTCGACCTCATCGTCGCCGCCACCCACGAAGCCGTGATGATGGTCGAATCCGAAGCCAAGGAGCTTTCGGAAGAGGTCATGCTCGGTGCCGTGATGTTCGCCCACGAAGCGAGCCGCAAGGTCGTCGACGCGATCATCAGCCTGGCCGAGCAGGCCGCCAAGGATCCGTGGGAGCTCGACACCGGCGCCGACCAGTCGGCGCTCAAGCAGCAGCTGCGCGACATCGTCGGCGAGGACATCGCCGCCGCCTATCGCACGACCAGCAAGTCCGAGCGCTCGAACCTGCTCAACGCGGCCCGCGACAAGGCCAAGGCCGCGTTCGCCGATGCCGAGCCGCAGCAACAGCTCGTCGCCCAGAAGCTGGTCAAGAAGCTCGAGGCGGAGATCGTCCGCGGTGCCATCCTGAAGGAAGGCCGCCGCATCGACGGCCGCGACACCAAGACCGTCCGTCCGATCGAGGCGATGGTCGGCTTCCTGCCGCGCACCCACGGCTCGTCGCTGTTCACCCGCGGCGAGACCCAGGCGATCTGCACCACCACCCTTGGCACCAAGGACGCGGAGCAGATGATCGACGGCCTGGAAGGCCTCTCCTACCAGCGCTTCATGCTCCACTATAACTTCCCGCCTTATTCGGTCGGTGAAGTGGGCCGCTTCGGCGCTCCGGGGCGCCGCGAAGTCGGTCACGGCAAGCTCGCCTGGCGCGCGCTCAATCCGGTGCTGCCGACCCACGAGGAATTCCCGTACACGATCCGCGTCACCTCCGACATCACCGAGTCGAACGGCTCGTCGTCGATGGCCTCGGTGTGCGGCGGTTCGCTGGCGCTGATGGATGCGGGCGTCCCGCTGAAGCGTCCGGTCTCCGGCATCGCCATGGGCCTGATCCTCGAAGGCAAGGACTTTGCGGTCCTCTCCGACATCCTCGGCGACGAGGATCATCTCGGCGACATGGACTTCAAGGTTGCCGGCACGTCCGAGGGCATCACCAGCCTTCAGATGGACATCAAGATCGCCGGCATCACCCAGGAGATCATGAAGACGGCGCTCGAGCAGGCCAAGGCCGGCCGCGCGCACATCCTCGACGAGATGGCCAAGGCGCTCGATCAGACCCGCACCGAGCTGTCGGCGCACGCGCCGCGGATCGAGACGATGACGATCGACAAGACCAAGATCCGCGACGTCATCGGCACCGGCGGCAAGGTGATCCGCGAGATCGTTGCGACCACCGGCGCCAAGGTCGACATCGACGACGAGGGCATCATCAAGATCAGCTCGTCCGACGTGTCGCAGATCGAAGCGGCGCGCCGTTGGATCCAGGGCATCGTCGAAGAGCCGGAAGTCGGCAAGGTCTATAGCGGCAAGGTCGTCAACCTCGTCGATTTCGGCGCCTTCGTGAACTTCATGGGCGGCAAGGACGGTCTCGTCCACGTCTCGGAGATCAAGAACGAGCGCGTCGAGAAGGTCGCGGACGTCCTTTCCGAGGGCCAGGACGTGAAGGTCAAGGTCCTCGAGATCGATCCGCGCGGCAAGGTTCGCCTGTCGATGCGTGTCGTCGACCAGGAGACCGGCGCCGAGCTGGAGGACACCCGTCCGCCCCGCGAGGAGCGTCCCCGTGGCGAGCGCAGCGATCGTGGTGACCGCGGTGACCGCGGCGGCGATCGCGGCCGTGGCCCGCGCCGTGACGGCGAAGGTCGTGGCGGACGCGGCGGCGATCGCGGCGGACGCGGCGAGCGTAGCGAGGGCGGCGACCGTCCCCGTCGCGAGCGCAGCGAAGGCGGCAGCCCTGCCGGCGGCAACGAAGGCGGCGATCCCGAATTCGCCCCCGCATTCCTGACCCGCAACGACGACTGAGTCGGAGCGTCAGCACCAACAGGAAGGGCTGCCGGAGCGATCCGGCAGCCCTTTCTTTTTGTGCTGTGTGCGGGTGAGCTGGGCACGCGGAAGGCAATCGCTCCAAACGCCGTTCGGGCTGAGCCTGTCGAAGCCCTCTCCTTCTTACGCAACGAGCAAGGAAAGGGAGGGCTTCGACAAGCTCAGCCCGAACGGGGTGGGGCGGTGTCGGGCTCCGCCTTATTGTCCCGTGTTGCCGGCCGCATTGTCCGCGGGCGCGGCGCTGTTGTCGGCTTGTGCGAGCAGGGCATTGGCTTCGTTGTCGAGCGGGGCGATCGCCGCATCGACGCCGTTCGAGGCTTCGTTCTCGAGCAGGTCGGCCTTGGTCTCCAGCGAGCGCGAGAGATTGTCGGCCTTGGTCTGAAGATTCTCGGGCTCGTCCGAGCAGCCCGCCAGCGCGAGGAGGGCGAGGACGGGGAGAAGGCGTCGGGTCATGATAAGCTCCGGAGCAGGATCGGACGCCGATATCAGCATCCGCAGGCGCCGAGCGCAATCAGGCGTCGCGCGGGGCCACGGCGAGGATCTCGATCGCATCGGCCTTGCCGCCGAAATCGGCCACGTCGCCGACTCCGGCGCCGATCAGCGCGCGCGCGAGCGGCGCGGAAAAGGAGATCAGGCCTGCATGCGGATCGGCCTCGTCGTCGCCGACGATATCGACGCTCTTGCGCTGGCCGTTCAAGGTGAACGTGACGCGGGAGCCGAATGCGGCCTGGTCGGCCGGCGGCGGCGGCGCGAGCTGGGCGGTGGCGAGGCGGGTGCGCCAATAGCGCAGCTCGCGCTGGGCAATGGCGAGCGTATCATCGTCCAGCGGCTGCTGAACCGCGGCTTCGCGCTCGGCGACATGGGCTTCGATCTGGGCAAGTCCGCGGGCGGTGACGAGATTGGGGCCGGGCGGGAGCGGCAGCTCGAACCGGGGCTCCTTATGCTCTTCGTCGCTTTCCCGGCGAAAGGCTACGCTCACGGTCGATCTCCCCTGGTTGGATCGGCATCGGCTGGATCGGCAACCCGCTCGCGCGACGCGGAAGGAAGGCCGTTGCGCCATGGCGCGGGCCGGAGCGCTGGTGGTGAAGTGGGGAGCTTCTGTTGCCCGGTGCTCCCCGTACCGCTGGTTTCCACTTCTGTTGCCCGGCGTGGTCCCTGCCGCGCTAAGCTTTGTAACCTATTCCCGTGAGGGAATTAGTTACGCTGCGATCGCGAGTGCTTCGTTATCGTTGGCACTTGTGGTTTTGAGCCTTTAACGGGTTACTCAGCCCGAGCGAAAACAGCGTATTTCAACACACGTCGATCCTAGTTCGGCCCCTTCATCGAGGCTGAGCCTTCGTCGACACGCATGAAGCGTGCCGCCGAGCGGCTCAGCTCCGGTGGTGGAGCCGCCGGGTACCGCCCCCGGGTCCGCTGCGCCTATTGGACGCTGCACTTTATCGCCATAGCCGGCCGAAGCCGGCAGGGACTCATATAGACGGTTTCGCAGGGATTTAAAGGGCCACGCCCGTTGCGGAGGCGGTTCGAAGCCCCTACGTGCCCGTTCAACATAAGGGGATTGCCGAGATGAAGAAGTCTCTGATGAGCGCCTTCCTGCTGCCGGTCGCCGGGGTGTCGCTGGCCAGCTGCGGCGTCAATTCCGTACCGACGGCCGAGGAAGAGGCGAAGGCGCGCTGGGCCGACGTCCAGACCGAATTACAGCGTCGATCGGACCTCGTCCCCAATCTGGTCGCAACCGTCAAGGCGGCCGCGGCTCAGGAGCGCGACGTGCTGCGCGAGGTCACCGAAGCCCGCGCTAGCGCCAATCAGATCCAGGTCACCGGCGACCAGCTGACCGATCCGCAGGCGATGGCCCGCCTCTCCGAGGCACAATCGCGGCTCACCATCTCGCTGCAGCGGCTTCAGGAGGCCTATCCGGAGCTCAAGACCAACCAGAATTTCCTCGGTCTGCAGGACCAGCTCGAAGGTACGGAGAACCGGATCGGACGCCGGCGCGAGCAGTATAATCAGGCGGTCCAAGCCTACAACACGCGCATCCGCACCTTCCCCGACGTGATCGGCGCCAAGGTCTTCTACGGGGCGAAGCCGATGGCGCCGTTCGAGGCGGCTGCCGCGGCACAGGATGCGCCGAAGGTCGATTTCGGCGGCAACGCGAGCTGATCCGGAGGGTGGCGCAACCACGGCGACCCGCCCGGACCGACCGACCGAGCCGCTTCCGGCGGGGCAGGCAGCAATGATCGTCCGCCTTCTGATAGTCGCGATCTCCCTGCTCATGGTGTCGCCAGGCTATGCGCAGACCGTACCGGCCCTCACGGGCCGCGTCGTCGATCAGGCGGGCTTGCTCGATCCCGCGCAAGAACAAGCGCTCACTGGGAAGCTCGAAGCGCTGGAGCGGACGACGTCGCGGCAATTGGTGGTCGTCACCGTTCCGGACCTGCAGGGCTATTCGATCGAGGATGTCGGATTCAAGCTCGGGGAGACCTGGAAGCTAGGCGACAAGGAGGCGGACAATGGCGCGATCCTGCTGATCGCGCCTGCCGAGAAGAAGATGAGGATCGAGGTCGGCGATGGACTTGAGCCGATCCTGACCGATGCTTTCTCGGGGCGAGTCATTCGCGACATTATCCGCCCGCGTTTCCAGCAGGGCGATTTCCCGGGCGGGATCGACGCCGGCGCCGATGCGCTGATCGCACAGCTGCAGGCGCCTCCGGAGGCGGCAGAACGCGCGGCGATGGAGGCGCAGCAGCAACAACAACAGCAGCAGCAATCGGGGGCGCGCTCCGGCGGCGGTGGGGGCGGATCGATCCTCACCCTCATCTTCTGGGGTTTCATCCTGCTGTTCGTGATCCTGCCGATGCTGAGCGGCGGGCGGCGTGGACGCCGGCACCGCCGACGGGGCGGCGGCGGCGTGTGGATCTGGGGCCCCGGCCTTGGCGGTGGCGGCTGGGGCGGCGGCGGCGGTTCGTCCTGGGGCGGCGGCGGTGGCGGCTGGGGCGGCGGCGGAGGCGGCTTCTCCGGCGGCGGTGGCTCGTTCGGCGGCGGCGGGGCTTCGGGGGGATGGTGATGCTGCGATTGAGCGAGACCGAGCATGCGGCCGTGAGCGCTGCGGTGGCGACGGCCGAGCGGGCGAGCGAGGGCGAGATCGTCACGATCGTCGCGCCCCGATCCGATGCCTATCACGACGTCGGCCTCCATTATGCGGTACTGGCGATGCTGCTGGTGCCGGCCTTGCTCGCCTTTCTCCCGCAATCGTTGATCGACCGCGGCCTCGCGCTGGTGCTCGGCTGGAATGCGGAGCTTGCCCGGCCGATGCTGATGATGTTGCTGTTCGCCCTGCTCGCCTTCGTCTTCCTGGTGGTTCGCTTCGCGCTCGCCTGGATGCCGCTGCGCATGGCACTGACTCCCGCCAGCACCAAGAACCGGCGCGTGCGCCGACGCGCGCTCGAGCTGTTCCGCGTGGCGGCCGAGCAGCGCACCACCGGCCGCACCGGCGTTCTTCTCTATCTTTCCCTGCTCGAGCACCGGGCCGAGCTGATCGCAGACCAGGCGATTCACAGCCGGGTCGAGCCGGAAGTGTGGGGCGACGCCATGACGGCCCTGATCGACAAGGTTAGAGCAGGCGAGCCGGGCGCGGGCATGGTCGCAGCGGTCGAGCAGATCGGCATCGTGCTCGCCGCGCATCTTCCGCCCTCCCACGACAATCCCAACGAACTACCGGATAGGCTGATCGAATTGTGAGCGACAGAACCAAAGGTGAAGGCGAGATCGTCTGGCAGGGACGATTCATTGCGGCGAAAAAGCAGGGCAAGTGGGAATATGTCTCCCGTACCCGCGACGTCACCGCGGCGGTGATCCTCGCCATCCATGAAGGCCAGGTGATCCTGGTCGAGCAGCATCGGGTGCCGGTCGGCGGCCCCTGCATCGAGCTTCCGGCCGGCCTGGTCGGCGACGATCAGGAAGGCGAGGCGATCGAGGCCGCCGCCGCGCGCGAGCTAGAGGAAGAGACGGGGTACCGGCCCGAGCGGGTCGTTTCGCTCGGCAAGTTCTACGCCTCCCCGGGCATGTCGGCCGAGTATTTCACTCTCGTCCGTGCGGAAGGACTGACCAAGGTGGGCGAAGGCGGGGGCGTCGAGGGCGAGGACATCATCGTCCACCATGTGCCGCTCAGCGAGATCCCGGCATTCCTCGAGTCGAAGCGCGCCGAGGGCTATGAGGTCGACGTCAAATTGCTGCTGCTGCTCGGGCCGAGCCTGGTGCCGTCACTCGGCTGAGGCGCCGAAGCCGTTCAGGAGCCCAGCGTCGTTCGCCCGAGCAAGGTCGAGGGGCGCTTCTCCAGCGTCGGTGCCACGCCCCTCGACTTCGCTCGGGACGAGCGGTGATGCGGGTCAGGCGGAACCCAGCTTTACTTGAAATTGTCCGCGTAGGACTGGAGCTTGAGCTTGCGCTCGCTCGCCGGGACGAGATGGTAGGGGATGGCGTTGCGCTCGGCATAGGCCCTGGCGGCCTCTTCGGTCGGGAAGGAGAGCGTCACCTGCGACTGGGTGTCGCCGCCGCCGCTCCAGCCGGTGAGCGGATCGGGGGTATGGGCACGGTGCGATTCGAACTGCAGGATCCACTCGCCGGCGGTCGCCTTGCCGGACTGCATCGCATTCTTGGACCGCTGAAAGATTCGCGCCGCCATCTGATACTCCTTCGTGTGCGCGAATTGCCTAACAAGCAGACGCAAAGCAACCGTTTCGCGTTCCTTGCGACAGCTACTGGGCCCTGCCGCCGATCCGAGCCGTGGCCTTCTTGGTCCGCAGGGTAGGATCCGCCGCCGCCGGATCTTCGGGCCAGGGATGTTTGGGATAGCGGCCGCGCATCTCCTTGGCGACGGCAGACCAGCTCCCTTTCCAGAAACCGGGCAGATCGCGCGTGGTCTGGATCGGCCGCCCGGCGGGCGAGGTCAGCGAAAGTACGAGCGGCACCCGGCCGCCGCCGATCGCGGGATGATCGGACAGGCCGAACAAAGCCTGCACCCGGGTGGTGACCGTCGGGCCCGCCTCCGCTTCATAATCGATCGCATGGCTGCTTCCGGCCGGCGTCTCGAAATCGTGCGGCGCCAGCCGGTCGACGCTCTTGCGCCCGTCCCAGCCGAGCAAGGCATCGAGCGTTCCGGACAGAGCGGAAGGATCCACGTCGGAAAGCCGCCGCTTGCCGGCGACGAGCAGCGGCAGCCATTCGTCGAGGACCGCGAGCATGGCGGCGTCGGAGAGATCGGGGAGCGACGGTTCGAACGTGCGCGCGAATACGGCGCGTTTGCGCAGCGACCGCGCGCCGTCGCTCCACGGCAGCAGATCGAGCCCGTGGGTACGGACACCCTCGATGAGCGCGGCGGAGATCTCGTCCGGCGACGCCTTGGTATTCTGCCCTTCGCTGAGCGTGATCGCGCCGAGCCTGCGGCCGTGTCGCGCCTGCACCGTGCCGGTCTCAGGATCGAAGCGGATGTCGGCGCCGCTCTCGATTTGGTCGCCGAACAGGGCCATGACCTCCTCATCGGCGATCGCCGCGGCCGAGAGGATGCGCGCACCAGCGGCGCTGCCGCTCACTTCGGCTACGGCAAGCCAGCTTTCCCGCGTCAGCGGCGAATGCGGGTCGAGCCGAAAGCCGCGCCCGCCGACCGAGATCCACTCCTCGCCCGAGGCCGAGCGGCGCCTCGACAGGCGATCGGGATAAGCAAGCGCGACGCAGGCGCCGACACTGTCGGGCTCGCCGCCCCCAGGGCGTTCGCGGCCGGCGACCAACTGCTGCCACCGGCGTGCCATGCCTCGCGCGGCCTCCGCTCGCTTGCCGCGATCGCCGCGCCAGCGGCGCAGGCGCAGCTCGAGATCGGAATCGCCGCCGCCGAGGCCCCGTTCCGAAAGCAGGACGGCGATCTCCGCAGCGGTGCGGACCCAGCCGCGCGATTCCGCCTCGATCATCATGTGGGCAAGCCGAGGCGGCAGCGGCAAAGCGGCAATCGCTTTGCCGTGGGGGGTCGGCCGACCATCCCCGCCGAGCGCGCCGAGCGAGTGCAGGCGCCGCCGGGCCTCGTCGACGGCCGCGGCCGGCGGCGTGTCGAGCCAGCGCAGATCCCTGGGATCGGCAACGCCCCACAGCGCGCAATCGAGCAGTAGGGCCGACAGATCCGCTTCCAGAATCTCGGGCGGATCGAATCGCGGCAGGCCGGCGGTCGCCGCCTCTTCCCACAAGCGGTAGACCGTGCCCGGGCCCTGGCGCCCCGCGCGGCCCGCACGCTGGGTGACCGCCGCCTGGCTGGCGCGCTCGGTGACCAGGCGGGTGATGCCGGCTGCGCGATCGTAGCGCGGCCGGCGGGCGAGACCGCTGTCGACGACGATGCGGACGCCGTCCAGGGTCAGGCTGGTCTCGGCGATCGAGGTGGCGAGCACGATCTTGCGGCGGCCCGCGGGCGGCGCGGCGATCGCCGCCCGCTGCGCCGCCGGTTCGAGGCTGCCGTGCAGGCGGTGCAGATCGGTGCCGGACGGTAATTGCCCTTCGAGCCGCTCGGCGGTGCGTTCGATCTCGGCGACGCCGGGCAAAAAGGCGAGCAGGCTGCCCTCGGCCTCCGCGAGCGCGCGGCGGATCGCGGGCGCCATATCGTCCTCGATCCGCCGCTCCGCCGAACGGCCGAGATAGACATGGCCTATCGGGTGGCTGCGGCCTTCGCTGAGGACGACCGGGGCCGGTTCGCCCTCCTCCGCCATCAGCCCGGCGAAGCGCTCGCCATCGAGTGTCGCCGACATTGCAACGATGCGCAGGTCCGGCCGCAGCGCGGCCTGGGCGTCGAGCGCGAGGGCGAAACCGAAATCGCTGTCGAGGCTGCGCTCGTGCACCTCGTCGAACAGCACCGCCGAGATGCCGGCAAGCTCCGGATCGGACTGGATGCGATTCCGGAAAATGCCTTCCGTGAGGACGGTGACCCGGGTTCGAGAGGACCGCTTCGTATCCAGCCGGGTGGCGTAGCCGATCGTCTCGCCGACCCGCTCGCCCGCAAGCTCGGCCATCCGCTCCGCCGCCGCTCGGGCCGCAAGGCGGCGTGGCGAGAGCACCAGCACTTCGCCCTCGCACCAGGGCTCGCCGAGCAGGACGGGTGCGACGGCCGTGGTCTTGCCGGCGCCGGGCGGCGCGACGAGGACGGCGTTCGCGCCGCGGCGCAGCGCAGCGAGAAGATCGGGCAGGACGGCGTGGATCGGCAGGGTCACGCGCGCAGTCTCAGCCAGAAGCGAAGACGCAGGGGAAGAGGATTTCGTGGGTACGGTGGACGGCGGGGCGCTTCAAGCCCCCGGGCGAGCCTCGCAACCCGCTCCACCAGCCCGCGGCTGACGGCTGCTCCGCAGCCGGTTGCGGCTCTCGACACGTCCCCGGCGTGTCGACCCGTCTACACCCCCTCCTCGTACTCTGGGAGAATTTTCGTGAAGGTCGCGTCCCTACAGGCGGGCAGATCTACTTGCGGGCCTCAAGCGGGCTGTTGCGGGTGTCGGCCGTGCCGCCTTCGGGCAGTTGGACCTCGGCCGCCTTGATCGGCCTGGGCGTTGCACCGGCGGCCATGCACTGGGCGACGACGACGGGATAATCGAGGTCGTTCTGGCCCGGCAGCACGGCTTCGGTCGCCTGGCTGCAGGCGGCTTCGGACTGGTATTGGGTGTCGAGCGTCCGCACCTGCTGGCACGCCGCGTCGCCTTCGCCGCAGCCCATGATCGCGATGATGAAATATGCCGGTCCCATATCTGCCAAACCGTTGGCGAATAAGGCCGTTCCAATCGTTTCGCCTGCGTTATCGGCAACTGTCCCGGCCGGGACTCCTTGGTTGGGAGGGGGACAGTTCCTACCTAAGTGGTCCATGCGTCCTCTCGAAAATTCCGACACATCTCCGAAGGCAGGCTGGTCCGCGCTACGGCGGTTCCTACCCTATTTGTGGCCGGCCGGCGAGCCGGCGCTGAAGACTCGTGTCGTGATCGCCGTGCTGCTGGTGCTGATCGCCAAGGGCGCGACCCTGATCATGCCGTTCGCCTACAAGGCGGCAATCGACCGGATGTCGGGTCCGGTTCAGGCCGGGGCCGGTCTCGCCATCGCTCTGGTGGTTGCTTATGCAGGTGCTCGCTTCGCCGGCGTATTGTTCGACAATCTGCGCAACGCGATCTTCGAGAAGGTCGGCCAGGATGCCGCGCGCCGGCTAGCGGAGACCGTGTTCCGCCACGTGCATCGCCTGTCGCTGCGCTTTCACCTGGAGCGGCGCACCGGCGCACTGACCAAGATCGTCGAGCGCGGCACCAAAAGCATCGACATGATGCTCTATTTCCTGCTGTTCAACATCGCGCCGACGATCATCGAGCTGCTTGCGATCTGCGTCATCTTCGGGATCAAGTTCGGCCCGGGCCTGGTCGTCGCGACCCTGGTGATGGTGGTCGCCTACATCACCTTCACCCGTGTCGTGACGGAGTGGCGGAGCAAGCTCCAGCGCCAGATGAACGAGGTCGACAACCAGGCGATCGCGCGGGCGGTCGATTCGCTGCTGAATTACGAAACGGTCAAATATTTCGGCGCCGAGGAGCGCGAGGCGCGCCGCTACGGCAGCGCGATGCAGGCGTTCGCGGGCGCCGCAGTGAAGAACGAAACCTCCTTGGCCTGGCTCAACATCGGCCAGTCGCTGATCACCAATCTGATGATGGCCGGCGCGATGGGATATACCGTCTGGGGGTGGAGCCGCGGCAGCTTCACCACCGGCGACGTGGTGTTCGTCAACACCTTCCTTGCCCAGCTCTTTCGTCCGCTCGACATGCTCGGCTGGGTCTATCGCACCATTCGCCAGGGGCTGATCGACATGGAAGCGATGTTCGGAATCGTCGACACGCCCGAGGAGGTTCGTGACCTCGAGGGTGCGCCCGCGCTGCACGTCGAAGCCGGCCATGTTCGCTTCGAGGACGTGCGCTTCGGCTACGATCCCGACCGCGAGATCCTGAAGGGCATCGATCTCGAGGTGAAGCCGGGCACGATGGTCGCCGTCGTCGGCCCCTCGGGCGCCGGCAAATCGACGCTGTCGCGCCTGCTGTTCCGTTTCTACGAGCCGACCGCCGGGCGGATCCTGATAGACGGTCAGGACATCCGTCGGGTGACTCAGGCCAGCCTTCGCCAGGCGCTGGGCATCGTGCCGCAGGACAGCGTGCTGTTCAACGACACGATCGGCTACAATATCGGCTATGGCCGCGACGGCGCGGGGCAGGACGAGATCGAAGGCGCGGCCAAGGGCGCTGCGATCCACGATTTCATCGCCAGCCTGCCCCAGGGCTATGCGGCGCAGGTCGGCGAACGCGGCCTCAAGTTGTCGGGCGGCGAGAAGCAGCGCGTGGCGATCGCCCGGACCCTGCTCAAGAACCCGCCGATCCTTATCTTCGACGAGGCGACCAGCGCGCTCGACAGCCGCACCGAGGCGGCGATCCAGGAGACGCTGCGCTCGGTGGCGGCGCGGCGAACGTCGATCGTCATCGCCCACCGCCTCTCGACGGTGATCGATGCAGACCAGATCGTCGTGCTCAACGAAGGCCGGGTCGCCGAGCGCGGAACCCATGCCGAATTGCTGCGCAGGAACGGCCTTTACGCCGAAATGTGGACTCGCCAGCAGACCGAGCGCGAGGACGAGGAAGCCGAAGCCGCCGAATAGGGATTTCTTGGCCCGCGGCGGGCGCTACAAGCGGCGCGATGGGACATAGAGGGGTTCGGGCATGCGAATGACTTGGCTGGCGCTCGCCGCCGGAGCCGTGGTGGCGACGGCGACGATCGCGCAGGGCATCGAGGAGCAGGCCAAGCCCCAGCACGATACGGCCTGGCACAACGCGCAGATGCTGTATCTGGTCAATCTCAAGCCGAGCGACGGCTGGATGGCGGGCCCCGGGGGCATGCGCTACCGCAAGGTCAAATCCGGCGCGGCGGGCGCGCCGCACCCGACCCGCACCGACGTCGTCACCATCCATTACGCCGGCCGCCTGATCGACGGCACCGAATTCGACAGCTCGATCGCCCGCGGCGAACCCGCGACCTTTCCGCTGCCGCGCCTGATCCGCGGCTGGCAGGAAGGCGTTCCGCTGATGGCGGTCGGCGACACGTTCGAATTCGCGATCCCGCACTATCTCGCTTACGGACCGGAAGGCCGCGGCCCGATCCCGGGCGGCGCCACCTTGCTGTTCACGATCGAACTGATCGCGATCGTTCCACCGGAAGGCTGACGCGAGAGCATTAGCAGGGTGACGCCCGGCTCCGTTCCCGCTACGTCCCGCTGATGCGGCAACCAGCGCAGATCCTCCATGATGTCTTCGGCTTCGGCGCCTTTCGGGGTGTCCAGGAGGACGTGATCGGCCGCGTCATGGCGGGCAAGCACAGCCTGGCGGTGATGCCAACGGGCGCCGGCAAATCGCTCTGCTACCAGGTGCCGGCGCTGGCGCGGGAGGGCACCGCGCTCGTCATCTCGCCGCTGATCGCGCTGATGCACGATCAGATCCGGTCGGCCGAGAGCTTCGGCATCCATGCCGCATCATTGACCTCCGCCGACGGCGACGAGGCGCGGCAGGAAACGCTGCGGCGATTCAAGGCGGGCGAGCTCGACCTGCTGTATGTGGCACCCGAACGGGCGAGCAGCGGCCATTTCCGTGAGCTGGTCGGCCGGGCGAAACTGTCGCTGGTCGCGGTCGACGAGGCCCATTGCGTCTCCGAATGGGGTCATGATTTCCGCCCCGATTACCGGCTGCTGCGGCCGCTGCTCGATTCGCTGGGGGACGTGCCGCGGCTGGCGCTGACCGCCACCGCCGACCGCCAGACCCGCGCCGACATCCTCGTCCAGCTCGGCATTCCCGAGGACGGGCTGATCGTGGCCGGATTCGACCGGCCGAACATCCGCTACCATGTCCGCCCCCGCGACGGGGTCAGCAGCCAGTTGAAGGCGCTTCTCGCCGAGCAGGAAGGCGCAGGCATCGTCTACGTGTCGAGCCGCGACAAGGCCGAGAAGCTCGCGGAGCAGTTGGCGCAGGGTGGGCGCCGGCGTGTACTGCCCTATCATGCCGGCCTTGATCCGCAGGTCCGTGCCCGCAACCAGGCCGCCTTCGTCGCCAGCGAGGACATGGTGATGGTTGCGACCATCGCGTTCGGCATGGGCATCGACAAGCCGGACGTGCGCTTCGTCGCCCATGCCGGCATCCCCAAGTCGATCGAGGCTTATTATCAGGAGACCGGGCGTGCCGGCCGCGACGGCGATCCGGCCGAGGCCTGGATGTTCTGGGGCGCCGAGGATTTCCTGCGCGCCCGCCGCCGGATCGAGACCGAGGTACCGGACGAGCGCCGCGGCGGCGAGCGCCATCGGCTGAATTCGCTCGCGGCGCTGGTCGAGGCGGCGGAGTGTCGGCGCGCTATCCTGCTCCACCATTTCGGCGAGGATCCGCCTGCCCGCTGCGGCAATTGCGACAATTGCCTGACTCCGCCGACGACCGTCGATGCGACGGAAGCCGCGCGCAAATTGCTGTCCGCCGCGTTCCGAACCGAGATGCGCTTCGGCATCCAGCATCTCACCGACGTACTGGCCGGCCGCGAGACCGAGAAGGTGCTCAACTTCGGCCATAACAGCCTGTCGGTTTTCGGGATCGCAGACGAGGACGAGCTGGCGCTGATGAAGCCGCTCGCTCGCGCGCTGATGGCGCGCGATGCGCTGCGTGCCGACGATTTCGGCGGTCTTTCCTTCGGGCCCGGCGCGCGGCCGGTGCTGAAGGGCGAGGAGGAAGTGCGGATCGTCCTGCCGCCGAAGAAGACGCGAAAGCGGCGCGGCGGCGGCGATGCGGTCGATCATCCGCACGATCCGCTGTTCGACGCGCTGCGCGCCCGCCGCCGCGCGCTCGCCGTCGAAGCCGGCGTGCCGCCCTACGTCATCTTCCACGATAGCACGTTGCGCGAGATGGCCGGCCTGAGGCCGACCACCCAGTTCGGCCTGTCGCAAGTCTCGGGAGTCGGAACCGCCAAGCTGGAACGCTATGGCGATGCGTTCCTGGAGGTCATTCAGCAATATGAAGGGGCATCCGCATGATCCGACCGGTGGACGACGAAACGATGGTCGGCGGCCAGCTCTACCCCGAGCGCATCGCCGATCTGGGCGTGAAGATGATCGTCAACAACCGGCCGGACCAGGAAGAACCGGGCCAGCCGACCTCGGCGGAGATCGAGGCCGCCGCAGCGGCTGCGGGCATCGGCTATCGGCACATTCCGGTGGCAGGCGGATTCTCCGACGCGCAGGTGCAGGCGATGATCGAAGCCTTGTCGGCGGCGGACGGGCCGGTGCTGGCCTTCTGCAAATCCGGCATGCGCTCGATCTACCTGTGGGCGCTCGCCCGGGCGCGGATGGGCGACGGTGCCGACGCCCTGCTCGAGAAGGGTGCCGCGGCAGGCTATGATCTCAGCCCGATCCGGGGGTATCTGGGGTAGGACTCTCGGCTGGAGCATGATCAGCTGAGGCTGAGTCAGCATGCTCCGCAAATCATGCGCCCGTCCTTGGTTTGGAGCCCGAGCCAAACCTCAAGTCGGAGCTAAACGCTCCAATCAAAGGTGATTTGGCTCTAGGGCCGCCAGTCCGCCGCCAGCAATCGTTGCGCTTCGGCGAGGTCCTCGTCGAGGACCATCAGGCGGATCGGAATCAGTCCGCCAAAGGCTTCCCAGCTCATTTCCAGATCGAACAGGACGGCGCCAATGCCTTCGGCTTCGAGCGCGGAGCGGGCCGCCCCGGCTTCGAAGCTGTTGCCGAAGCGGGCGGCCTCGACCAGCATCAGGCGCGGCGGCGCTTCACCATGGCACCACCTCGCCCGCAGCGACTTCGTCCGGACGCGGGGTGCGGCCGAGGATCGCGTTGCGGTGAGGGAAGCGGCCGAAGCGCTCGATCACGTCGTGGTGGAGCCGGGCGTAGCGGAGCTGCTCCGCGTCGCCGAGCGCGGTGAAGAGCAGGACGGAGCGCTGCTGATCGTCGAGATCCTCGCTGTGCTGGAACGGCATGTACAGGAAGCCGCGCTCCTGCGGAGCGAGCGCCTCGTCGGCGCCGCTATCCACCGCGCCCCTCGCAATCTGCAAAGCGAGCAGATCGGTCGAGAATTGGTCGGCATGGTCACGGAACATGTTGCGCGGAAACTGATCGAACAAAAGCACGCCGGCGAGGGCGTCTTCGGACGTGGCGAGGAACGAAGAGGCAGGCAACTGCCGCTTCTCCGCCCAGAGTTCGCCGAAGCGCTCGCGAATCTCGGAATCGAGCGACGGATCGTGCCACCATTGTTCCGGCCGCAGCGAGAACCAATAGCTGCGAACCTCCTCTGCCCAGCCCATCAGGCCGCGGTGCCGCCCACGGTGAGCCCCTCGACCAGCAAAGTCGGCTGGCCGACCCCGGCGGGGACCGACTGGCCGCCCTTGCCGCAAATGCCGATACCCTCATCGAGCGCCATGTCGTTGCCGATCGCAGCGACCTTGGTGAGCACGGTCGGTCCGTCGCCGATCAGAGTCGCGCCCTTGATCGGAGCGCCGATCCGGCCGTTCTCGATCTTGTAGGCCTCGGTGCACGAGAAGACGAACTTGCCCGAGGTGATGTCGACCTGACCGCCGCCGAAGCTCTTCGCGTAGATACCGTTCTTCGCACGAGCGAGGATCTCGGCCGGATCGTCCCTGCCGCCGAGCATGAAGGTGTTGGTCATCCGCGGCATCGGCGCGTGCGCGAAGCTTTCGCGGCGGCCATTGCCGGTCGGCGCCACGCCCATCAGCCTCGCATTGAGGCGATCCTGGATATAGCCCTTGAGAATGCCGTCCTCGATCAAGGTGGTGCACTGGGTCGGGGTGCCTTCGTCGTCGATCGACAGCGAACCGCGGCGATTGGCCATCGAGCCATCGTCGACCACCGTTACGCCCGGCGCCGCCACGCGATCGCCGATGCGGCCCGAGAAAGCGGACGTACCCTTGCGGTTGAAATCGCCCTCGAGACCATGGCCGATCGCCTCGTGCAGCAGCACGCCGGGCCAGCCGGGTCCCAGGACAACGGTCATCTCGCCGGCCGGTGCATCGACGGAATCGAGATTGACCAGCGCCTGGTCGAGCGCGACGTCGATCGCCCGGTTCCAGGTCGCTTCCTCGAACAGGCTGTCATAAAGGTAGCGCCCGCCGATGCCGTGATAACCGGTCTCGCGGCGGCCATTCTGCTCGACGACAATCTGAACGTTGAGGCGAACCAGCGGACGCACGTCGTGGGCGACGAAGCCATCGGCACGGACGATCTCGATCACCGACCAGGATCCGGAGAGCGACACCGAGACCTGGGCGACGCGCGGATCGCGCGCGCGGGCGGCGGCATCGACCTGCTGGCAGAGCGCCACCTTTTTCGCGAAGGGGATGAGGCTGAGCGGATCGGCATCGGTGTAGAGCGTCGCGTTGGTGCGCCGCGGCGGCGCCGGACGTGCACCCGCGGCAGGATCGAGCACTGCCATCGTCTCGGCGGCGCGGCGGATGGCGCCTTCCGACAGTTCGTTGGCGTGGGCGAACGCCGTCGTCTCCCCCGAAACCCCACGCAGGCCGAAGCCGGCATGGGTGTTGAAGTCGGCCGTCTTCAGCCGCCCGTCGTCGAAGCCGAAGCTCTCCGACGCGGTATATTGAAGATAGAGCTCGCCGTCGTCGCAGCGGGTCAGCGCGTCGGCGGTGAGGCGGAGCGCTGCGTCGGGGGTGAGCGCATCGCGATACAGGAAGCGGCGGGGATCGGCTGTGGTCATGCCCGGGATATAGGAGGGTCCCGGCCAGAATCTAAGGGCGATTCTCGCGCAGTGCGCGCAAACGCGCCTGGCGCTCCTCCCGTGTCTGGCTGAGCGCCCAAGTCCAGGCTGCGTCATACTCGCCCGGCAGACGGCGTTCGATGCGGCTCATCTGCTCCGCATAATCCCGGCCGTAGAGATCGCTCCAGGCATCGTAGAGAAACAGATAGAGCAAGCGGTGGTCGTCGAGCCCGTCCCTGCGCCCGAGCACGAAGCTGAGCCGATGGCCGAGTTCGTGGACCAGGGTCGCCTTCTTGTAGGCCGGCGAGTAACTTGCACGAAGCCGGATCAGGCGGCCGTCATAGGAGGCCATCGGCCGCCCGTCGGAGACGATCACGTCGATCGGAACCTGCGGAAATTCAAGGCCGCTGGTTGCCTCCAGAGCCCGCACGATGCGCGCGCCGTCGGTGCGCCAGATCGCTTCATAGTCCGAAGTGCCCGCGGCGAATTTCGGCTGTACCGGGATGAAGGTCAGCGGCGGCGCCGCGGCCGGCAGGCAGAGCGCGCAGCCTAACAGCAGTGCCGCCCGGATCACGCTTTTGGAAGAAGGGCCTCGGCGCATTGCGGCATGATGCCGAGCGCGAAGCGCACTGGCAAATCGGCCGCGAGAGCCCGTTTTGTCTTCAGTCCCGGTCGCCTCAGACCTGGTCGGCGGGACCGCCCTTGAGGATGAAGCGCTTGTCGCAATAGCCGCAATCGACATAGCCCTTTTCGTCGATCTGCAGATAGACGCGGGGATGGCCGAGGGCCGGGTGAGTCTCGCTCGCTCCGTCGCAGGCGACGCGCGGCGTCGTGACGGTGCTGATTTCCGGCGTGAAGCGATCGGTCTGCATGGAGCGGCCCTTAGCAACGGGCTGCGCCACGGGCAATCGCCTGAAGTCGCGTCTATTTCGCCGCCAGCGCGAAGTCGACACGAATGCTGATCTCGCTCCGGTTCATGCCCGGGCGGACGATCGGAGCCGCCGGCGCGACCGCCTGCGCCTCCGCCGCCATGTCGCCGGCATAAGGCTGAGGGATCCCTGCCTCTCCGGAATCGCGGATCGCAAGCACCCGCGACACCTTCAGACCGGCTGCATCGGCATAGGTCTGTGCACGCGCCCGTGCCGCCTTGTAGGCCTGCGCGTAAGCGGAGCGGCCGGCCGCCTCCTGATCGGAGACAAGCAGGCTGGGGCCGCTGACAACATTCGCCCCGGCATCGGTCGTCGCGGCAATCGCCTCTCCGACCTTGTCGATGTTGCGGACCCGGACTTCGAAGCTGTTGCTGGCCTGAAAGCGCCCGCGATTGGGTCCGTAATCGATCCTGGACAGGCCGACGTTGCGCGTCTGAACGTCGTCCTTGCGCACCCCCAACCCCTCCACGGCGGCGAGCACGCGATTGATCACCTCGCTGTTGCGGCGACTCGCCTCCCGCGACGTGGCGGCGATCGTCTCGACGCCGGCGGTGAATCGTGCCTCGTCGGGACGGGTGTCGGCGCGTCCGTCGGCGACGATCTGGACCAGCACTTCGTCTCGCGCGACGCCGCGCGGATCCGGCGCGCGATCCGAACAGGCGGACGATGCGAGAAGGCCGAGCAGCGCACAGGGGATTCGTCGCATCCTTGTCTCCTAATCGGGCTTGTCCTCGTGGGCGAGCAAAGCTGTGGCGGCATCCTTGTCGGGGCGGGCAGCGAGTATCGAGCCGCGTGCCGCAACCAGCTCGCGAACCGCCGACGCCGTCGCAGCGCCCCAGACAAGATGAACGCCGATCATCAGGACGTTTCGCTGTTTCGGGTGCCTGGTCGCCGGTTCGAGCACGTTCAGCGCCGGAATCCAGCCCATGTAACTGGCCAGCCAGACCGCGGTCCCGGCGAGCGCACCGGTGCGTTTCGAGGGATCGGGGTTCATGGCCGCCAGCATTGCCCCCATGACGGCACCGTAGGCAAAGTGGGCTGCGGTCGCGAGATCCTTTGCCGTCTCGTCCTCGATCACCGTCCCGGTTTGCTCGGCCACCGAGTCGACGATCTCGCGCGGCGGCAGCGGGTAGCGTTCCTCCTCCGGAAGCCGGCGATGGAGGCGCTGCATCGCCGAGGTCATCGCCATGGTGCCGACGACGCCAGCGATGCCGCCGATCAGCAGCCTGGTGCCGAGCTTCAGTTTCCGATCCTTCAAAAAGAAATCTCCGGTCGCGCGATCATCAGCCAGAAGATGGCGAGAACCGCTGTAAAGGCCGGGAAGCCGAATGCGAACCACCAGCGAAACAATCGGTGATATTGAGCCGGCAGCGGCGTATCGGTCCGTGCCGCTTCGATCGCGAGATTGCGTATCCGGCTCTGCATCCACACCACTGGCAACCAGAAGGCGCCGGTGACGAGATAGAGAAGGATCGAGACGAGGATCCAGCCCTCCGTCAGCGCATAGCCCGTCGTTTGCGCGAGCAGCACGCCGGTGATCGGCTGGGCAATGACAGCCGTCGTCGTGAAGACGTAATCGGCGATCACCACGATCCGCGCGACGCCCGCAATGACCCGCACGTCGCCGCTCCGATGCGCCATCAGCATGAAGAAGGCGATCCCGGCACCGGTGCCGAGCAGCACGGTGGAGCCGAGCACGTGCACCCATTTGAGCAGGAAATAGTCCATCAGCGCTCCTCCAGGATGGCGAGGCAGAGGAAGTTGAAGGCGAGGATTGGCCAGATCTTCATCATCGGCCCCAACGGATCGCGCCACAGGCCCGGCAGGAGGATGGTGCCGGCGACGATGTAGAAGACCGACAAAGCGACCGCGGCCCAGAGCGCCTGCCGAGTCGTCGGCCTATAGATCATCAGGCAGAAGACGGAGATGTCGGCGAGGCCGCCGGCAATGACGCTCGGCACGGCGAGCGGCCCGGCCCCGGCGCGGAGCATGTAGTCGCGCGCGAGATCATAGCCTGCGGTCAGCGAGATCACTCCGGTCAGCAGCCAGAACAAGGCGAAGGTGGTGATCGCAAGGGCCTTCAGGAAGTAGAGTTTGGCGAACCAGCGCTCCTGCACCGGCGCCGGATGTTCGGCGAGCGCTTCGGTGAGGCCCTGCGGCTCGATGCCGGTGGCCTGCCGCCAGGCAGAGCCGTCGCCGACCGCACCGCGGACGATCTCGCGCCGGCCGGTGCTGCGGACCGCCGGCCGCCATCCGAGCCACGCGATCGCGTCGCCGGCACGATAAGCGAGCCCCATCAGCCACCAAGGCACGGAGATCAACCGCGCCGGTTTCCAGCCGAGCCAGCGGCGATAGGCGGCGACGACCTCGTCGAAGCCGAGCCGCTCTGGGCCGGCGAGTTCGAGTGCGATCCGGCTTGGCGCTCCCGGCTGAAGCAGCCGCGCCACCGTTTCCGTGACGTCGCCGAGCTGGACGATGTCGAGCGGCCCGGAATCGGGTGTGCGCGGGACGATCGGCAGTGCGGCGAGGCCGCGGAACAGAGCGGAGCCGCCATAGGCTGCGGGACCCACGACCACCGACGGTCGCAGGATCACCCAATCCAGGCCGGACGATTCGAGCGCCTTGTCCCCTTCCAGCTTGGTCCGCGAGAAATCGGTCAGCCCGCCGCGATCCACCCCAAGCGCGGAAAGGTGGATGACCCGGCGGATGCCCGCCTCCTCGCACGCCCGCCACAAGGCTGCCGGCGCATCATGGTGGACCCTGGCGGTCGAATCGCGCACATTGTCCTGAAGCACGCCGGCGCAGTTCACGACGGCATCGACTCCGGCCAGATGCGGCCGCCAGCTTTCGGGCGTCGTTGCCTGACGAAGATCGAGCTGCACCCAGTGATCGACCGCACCCTGCGCTGCGCCGGATGCGCCGCGGCGCAGTCCGATGATCTCGTGCCCTTCCCGCTTCAATCGGGCGGCGACTGCCGCGCCGATCAGCCCCGCCGCTCCGATCAGCAATATCCGCAAAGGCCTGCTCCTCTCCCCCGTTCAACGGGAGGAGAGAAGCACCGTTCCCGGATCCCTGCCAGCCCCGCTCACTCGTAGCGAAGGGCCTGAATCGGGTTTGCCCGCGCGACCTTGAAGGCATGGCTGGCGATCGTACCGAGCGCGATGGCGAGAGCAAGCAGCCCGGCGAGCAGGAACGGCGTGGGTCCGAGGCCGATGCGCGCGTCGAAGCCGTTGAGCCAATCCCGCATCACCCACCAGGCGACCGGCCAGGCGATCAGATTGGCGACGATCACAGGTTTCGAGAATTGCCAGGCGAGCAGCCGGACGATGTCGCGGGTGCGGGCGCCGAGCACCTTGCGGATCCCGATCTCCTTGGTGCGCCGCTCGGCCGTGAAAGCGGCGAGACCGAACAGGCCGAGGCAGCCGATCACGACCGCAAGAGCGGCAAAGGCGCCGAACAGGCGGCCGCGCGCTTCGTCCCGCTCGTACAAGCGCTTGACCCGATCGTCGGCGAACTCGGCTCGGTAGGGCACCTCCGCGAGCATGCGCTTCCACACGCTTTCGACGCGCGCGCTCACCCGCTTGGGCTCCGGATCGCTGTAGCGAACGATCATCGCGTTGAAGCCGTTATGGGCAAAGAGGAACATGATCGGCTGCAGCGGGTCGCGGATCGAGCGGAAGCGGGCATCCTTGACGACTCCGACGATGGTCGCCGTGGACAGGCCATATTCGGGCGGCGTGAGCCCCACCGAGATCGGCTTTCCGATCGCCTGCTGCGGATCGCGGAAGCCGAGGCGCTGTGCGGCCGATTCGCTGACGACGATGTTGGTGCCGCGCCGGGCGAGCGCCTGCTCGGCGGCCGGGTTTACCGGAAACGGCGTGGTCGAATCGTCGAGAGCGATCCGCTCCGAGAAATTGCGGCCGGCCAGCATCTTCATCCCCATCGTCGGGAAGAAATCGGCATCCACCGTATAGACTCCGAGATCGATGCCCTTGGTCTGGCCCGGGAGATAGACGGAGGTGATCGAATTGTTGCCCGGCGCCACGCCGATGCCGGTGAGCGACGCGGCCTCCACTCCGTCGACGCGGGCGATTTCGCGTTTCAACGTCTCGGCGACGGGCTGCACCTCCCGCGCACCGAGGCCCTGCAACTGGAGCAGCCCGTCCCGTCTGTAGCCGGCATCGGCCGTGCGGGCATAGACCGTCTGGGCATAAACGATGGCGGTGCAGATGATCAGGCCGATCGACACCGCGAATTGCGCGACGACGAGGATGTTGCGCAGCTGGCCGGTGCCGCCGGCTTCCGCCGCCGACTTGTTGGCCTTGAGCACGCGGGCCGGCTGGAAGCGGGACAGATAGAAAGCCGGATAGAGGCCGCCGGCCGCGCCGACGGCGAGGAGCAGGATGAGGATCGGCAGCAGAACGCCGTCGGCGCCCCAGTAAGAAAGGCTGATGTCGGCGTCGAGAATGGCGTTGAACGGCGCCAGCAGCAGCTCGACCAGCGCAAGCGCAAGCACCATCGCGATCGCGGTGACCAGCAAGGATTCGCCGAGGAACTGGACGATCAGCTGGCGCCGACTGGCGCCGAGCACCTTGCGCAACGCCACTTCGCGCGCCCGCTGCGAGGCGCGTGCGGTGGCGAGGTTCGTGAAATTGACCACCGCCATGCCGAGGATCAGCAAGGCGACGACCGCGAAGGTGCCGACCGTGCGCATGTCGTTGCCCGGGGTCATCGAGGCCTGCTGCGCCTTGCCGAGATGAACGTCGCGGATGTTGGTCAGCCGCCAATCCTGGAAATCGCCCGGATTGGTCTGTTCGCCGCCGCCGGTATCGTCGGGGATGTTCCGCTTCTCCCACGCGGGAAGCTGCCGATTGATCTCCTCGGCGGACGCGCCGGGCCTCAGCTTGACGTACCACCAGCCGCCCTGGTTGCCCCAGCTGGTGAGAAAGGATTGCTGGTCGGCGAAATAGCTTTCGGGCGCGAAGCGCGCGACCACGCCGAGATCGAGGTGGCTGTTCTTCGGCAGATCCTTCATCACGCCGGTGACGACATAATCCATGCTCTTGCCCTGGACGACCAGGGTGAGCGTGCGACCGACCGCATTCTGGTTCGGGAACCGCTTCGCGGCCTCGGCCTCGGTGAGGACGAGCGAATTCGGCAGATCCAGCGCCGTCGCGCGATTGCCGCGGACGAACGGCACCTGGAGGATGTCGAAGATGTTGCCGTCGACGAAGTTGAACCGTTCCGCGAGGCTCGGCACGCCATTCTGCATGATCGTCGCGCCCGCCGAGGCGACGTAGACCGCCTTCTCGATCTGCGGGAAGTCCTTCACCAACGTCTTGCCCGAGACGTAGCTCGACATCTGCAGGGCCATCTCCTCCCCGCCATTATCGGTCGCCTTGTAGAAATCCTGGAACTGGTAGGCGCGGTCGGCCTGTTCCATCCAGCCGTCGTAGCTCGTCTCGTAGCGGACGAAGAGCAGGATCATCAGGCACGCCGCGAGCCCGATCGAAAGGCCGACGATGTTGATGAACGCGTAGGTCTTGTTCTTGGCGAGGGCCCTCACCCCCACGATCAGATAATTGCGCCACATCGTTCGGCTCCTATTCGTAGCGGAGAGCATGGATCGGATTGGACCTGGCCACCTTGAAGGCGTGGCCGGCGATGGTTCCGATGGCGATTGCGAGCGCAAGCGCGCCCGCGAACAGGAAAGGGCCGGCGCCGAGTTCGATGCGGGCGTCGAAGCGGTTCAGCCAGTCGCGCATTGCCCACCAGGCGGCCGGCCAGGCGATGAGATTGGCGACGATCACCGGCTTCGAGAATTGCCAGGCGAGCAGGCGCACGATGTCGCGGCTGCGCGCACCGAGCACCTTGCGAATGCCGATCTCCTTGCGGCGGCGCTCGGCCGTGAAGGCGGCGAGCCCGAAGAGGCCGAGGCAGGCGACGACGATGGCGAGCGCCGCGAAGCCGGCGAAGGTCTGCGCACGGGCGCGCTCGGCCAAATACAGGCTCGAGACGATATCCTCGCTGTATCGGGCTTCGAACGGCAGATCGGGTACGAAGCGCTTCCAGACACGTTCGACGCCATCGCGGACCTCTCGTCCCTGCCCCGCCCGATAGCGGATCACGATCGTCGAGACAAAATCGTTCGCGAGCCGGTACATGATCGGTTCGATCGGCTGCCGGATCGATCGAAAGCGGGTATCGCCGACGACTCCGACGATCGTCACCGGAACCATCCCGGTCGCCGGATCGAGGCTGAGCGAGACCCGCACCTGCCTGCCGACCGCGTCGGCCGGGTCGGCGAATCCGAGCCGGCGCGCGGCAAGCGCGTTGATGACGACGTTGCCGCCCCGTGCGACCAGGGCGCGTTCGGCCGCGGGATCCGGCTCCGGGAACGGCATGCTGGTTTCATCCATCGGGCGATTGCGATCGAAATTGCGCCCCGCGAGCAGCTTGATCCCCATCGTCTCGAAGAAATGCTCGTCGACGGGATAATTGCCGAGGCCGATCGTCTCGGCCTTGCCGGGAGCCCGCAGCGTGCGCCACATCGTGCTGCCGGTGTTGATGCCGATGCTGGTGCGGGATGCAGCGACGACGCCATCGACCCGAGCGATCTCGCGAGTCATCGATTCCAGCACCGGAACGAGGCTGTAATATCCGGCGGAGACCTGCAGCAGGCCGTCACGCTCGAAGCCCGGATCCGACCTGCGCGCATGGACGGTCTGCGCATAAACGATCGCCGTGCAGATGATCAGGCCGATCGAAACCGCGAATTGCGCCACCACCAGCACGTTGCGCAGGCGCCCGGACCCTTCCGCCTCGGCCGCCGACTTGTTGGCCTTGAGTACCTGCGCCGGCTGAAATCGCGACAAGTAGAATGCCGGGTACAGCCCCCCGGCGGCCCCAACCGCGATCACCAGGCCGAACACCGGCAGCATGACGCCGCCGGCGCCGAGATAGTGCATGTGGAGATCGGCATCGAGAAAGGCGGAGAGCGGCCGCAGGGCGAGCTCGACCATGGTCAGGGCGAGGATCATCGCCATGCCCGCGACCAGGACGGATTCGCTGAGAAACTGGGCGACGAGCTGCCGGCGGGTTGCCCCCAGCACCTTGCGCAGCGCCACCTCGCGCGCGCGTTGGCCGGCGCGGGCGGTCGCCAGATTGGTGAAATTGATGCACGCCATGCCGAGGATCAGCAGGGCGACGATCGCGAAGGTGGTGATCGTCGACCGATCGTTGGCCGGCTCCATCGCCGCCCGCTGTGCCTCGCCAAGATGGATGTCGCGCAACGGGATCAGCTTCCAGTCCTGGAACTCACCCTCATTCTCGCGGCGGTCGCCGAACGTCTGATCCGGAATGTTGCGTTTTTCCCAGGCCGGCAGCGCGGCGCGCATGGCATCGACGTCGGCGCCGGGCCGAAGCTTCACGTAATTGAAGCCCGATATCTCTCCCCAATTGCTGAGATACCCCGGATAATCGGCGAAGAACGACACCGGATCGAACCGCATCACCATGTCGAGACGAAGGTGAGAGTTTTTCGGCAGGGTCTTGAGGATGCCGGTCACCCGATAATCGACATGCTCGCCATTCTCGACAATCGTCAGTGTCTTGCCGATCGCGGGCTCGGCTCCGAACAAGCGAAGCGCCTCCCGCTCGGACAGGATCAGATTGCCCGGCTTCGCCAGAGCCGTCTTGGGGTCGCCGGCCACCAGCGGCAGCGGGAAGATGTCGAAGAAGGGACCATCGACGCGCGCGGCATCTTCGACCGTCAGCGCCTGATCACCACGCACCACCGCAGCGCGCGTTCCCTGCACGTGCATCCGGCCGATCACCTGCGGGAAATCCTTCTGCAGCGCGGTGCCCGCGGCATATTGCGACTGGCGCAGACCGTCGCGGCTGCCGGTGTCCGGATCGGTCGAGAAGCTCTGGATCTGGTAGACGTTCTCGGCGCCGGGGATCCAGCGATCGTAGCTGGTCTCGTAGCGGACGTAGAGCAGGATCAGCAGGCACGCGGCGAGGCCCAAGGCGAGACCGAAGATGTTGATGACGGCATAGGTCCGGTTCTTGGCCAGGGCCCGTGCGCCGACGATCAGATAATTGCGCCACATCGCCCGATCCTATTCGTAGCGAAGCGCGAGGATGGGATTGAGCCGGGCAACGCGGATGGCATGGCCGGCGACGGTGCCGACCGCGATCGCCAGCGCGAGCGCACCGGCGAGGACGAACGGCCCCGGCGTGAGGGCGACGCGGACATCGAAATCGTTCAGCCAGTCGCGCATCGCCCACCACGCCGCCGGCCAGGCGACGAGATTGGCGAGCACGACCGGTTTCGAAAATTGCCAGGTGAGCAGTCGCACGATGTCGCGGATCCGAGCGCCGAGCACCTTGCGGATGCCGATCTCCTTGGTGCGCCGTTCGGCGGTGAAGGCGGCGAGGCCGAACAGGCCAAGGCAGGCGATCAGCACGGCGATAGCGGCGAAGGCGGCGAACAAGGCGCCGCGGGCGCGATCGGCCGCATAGATTTCCGCGACGAGAGCCTCCACGAAATGGCCCTGAAACGGAATTTCCGGCTCGAAGCGGCGCCAGACCCTGTTGATCCCCGCCATCACTGCGGCCGGATCGGCACCGCCGTAGCGGACGAGGACAAGGCTCGTGCGATCGGGGTCGTAGCCGTAGATGATCGGCTCGAGCGCATCGCGGGCGGTGCGGATGCGGGTGTCCTCGACCACGCCGACGATCGTGGCATCGGCCATATCCTCGCCATCGAGCCCGACCTTGATCGTCTTTCCGATCGCCGCCTGCGGAGCCCCCAGCCCGAGCAAGGTCACGGCATTGCGATTGAGGACGACGTTGAAACCGCCGGCACCTTGCTGGAGCACGGCGCCGTCCGCCTCTGCGCGCACCACCCGATCCCTGGCGTAGCGATCGCCGAGCTGGCGCCCGGCCAGCAGGGGGACGTCGATCGTCCGCAGGTACTCGGCGTCGACCGCATAATAGCCGATCGCGCTATCCTGCGCGGCGCCCGACGTGCGGACCGCGAGAATGTTCTTGTTGGTCGCGGCAAGGCCGAGATTGGTGCGCCCGGCCGCGACCACGCCCGGGATCGCGAGCAGCTCGCGCCGGGCCGCCTCATATTCGCTGCTGTCGCCGGCGAAGCGCCAGGCGGACTCGATCTGGATGAGCCCGTCGCGGCGATAGCCGGGATCGACGGTGGCGACGTGGCGAGTCTGCGAATAGATGACGCAGGTGCAGACGATGAGCCCGATGGCGATGGCGAACTGCACGACCACCAGGATCGTGCGAAGCCGGCCGTTGCCCGGGGTCTCGGCCGCGGACTTGTTGGCGCGCAGCACCTGCGCGGGCCGGAAGCGGCTGAGGTACAGCGCCGGATAGAGGCCGCCAAGCAGGCCTGACGCGACGAACAGCAGGATCGCCGGCAGCAGCAATCCGCCGATACCGGGATAGGTGACCTCGAGGTCGGCACCGATGCGACCGCCGAGCCATGGCGTGAGGAGCTCGACAGCCGCGAGCGCGAGCAGGGTGGCGAGGGCCGCGAGCATCAGCGATTCTCCGATCAGCTGAACCACGATCCGCGGCCGGCTGGCACCGAGGACCTTGCGCAGCGCGACCTCGCGTGCGCGTTGCGTGGCCCGCGCGGTCGACAGGTTGACGAAGTTCATCACCGCCATGGCGAGGGTGAGCAAGGCGACGACGACGAAGGTCGCCAGCGCACGCGGATCTCCGCCGGGGGTCAGCGCACCATGTTGTGCGACACCGAGGTGGACGCCGGTGATCGGCACCAGCGCCAGATCCATGATGTCCGCCTGCGAGGCGGCGCGACCGCCGATCATCTGCGGTGCGACCACGCGCTTTTCCCAGGCCGGAAGCGCCGCGTTGATTGCGTGCGCGTCGGCACCCGGCCGCAGCTTGAGATAATGCTGCTGGCTCATGTTGCCCCAGCCGATGGCAGAGGCAGGCAATCCGGCGGCCTCAGCGGGATCGTAGCGAAACAGGATGCCGAACCGGAGGCTGGAATTCTTCGGCAAGTCCCGCAGGACGCCGCCGATACGATAGTCGCGCTTTCCCGGGCCGGCCCCGAGGCTCATCGTTCGCCCCATCACGTCGCTCGTCCCGAAATGCCTGATCGCCTCCTTCTCGGTGAGTGCAATGGCATTGGTGTCGGAAAGCGCGCCTGCGGCGCTTCCATGTACGAACGGCAATCGGAAGATGTCGAAGAAGGCCGGATCGACGATCGCGGAGTCGATGAAGATCGCCTCGCCATCCCGCGTCGTGACCGTCTGGCCGTTGCGCATTACCGACAGGCTCTCGATCTGCGGAAAGCCGCCGGCCAGGGTGTCGCGAACCGGAAACGGGCTCGTCTGGGCATGGGTGATCGGCTGCCCCGGTTCGTGCCAGGTGGCCTGGACCTGGTAGATCCGGTCGCTGTCGGGAAGCCAGCTGTCGTAGCTCCTCTCGTAGCGGAGATAGAGAAGGATCAGCAGGCATGCCGTCAGCCCGAGCGCAAGCCCGAGGATGTTGATCAGGGTGTGCGCCCGGTTCCTGGTCAGAGCGCGCAGGGCGATGGTGAAAGAAAGGCGCATGGCCGATCCTATTCGTAGCGAAGGGCGTGGATGGGGTTCAGCCGCGCGACCCGGATGGCGTGGCCCGAGACGGTGCCGAGCGCGATGGCGAGCGCGATCGCACCGGCGAGGAGAAACGGCCCCGGCCCGAGCGGCACGCGCGCGTCGAAGCCGTTCAGCCAATCCCGCATCACCCACCAGGCGACCGGCCAGGCGATCAGGTTCGAAAGCATCACTGGCTTGGAAAATTGCCACGCCAGAAGCCGGACGATGTCGCGGACGCGGGCACCGAACACCTTGCGGATGCCGATCTCCCGGGTGCGGCGTTCGGCGGTGAAGGAGGCCAGGCCGAACAGGCCGAGACAGGCGATCAAGGCGGCAAGCAGGGCGAAGCCGCCGAACGCCTGCCCCCGTGCCGCGTCTGTCCGGTAGAGCTCCGCCAAGGCGGCATCGGCATAGTCGAACTGGAACGGAAGATCGGGCGCGAGGCGCTTCCACAGCCCGCCGATATCCCGGGCCACGGCCTCGCCGTTGCGCGACTGATAGCGCACCACCAGCGAGCGGTAGATCCCGCCATCGTAGAAGATCATCGGCTCGAGCGGCTGACGGAGCGAGCGGAACCGGCTATCCTCGACCACGCCGACGATCGTCAGCGGAAGCACGCCGGGCTCGCCCTGATCGGCGAGGACCTGGTTGCCGACGGCGGATTGCGGATCGGAGAAACCCATCTGCTTCGCCGCCGCGCGATTGACGACGACGTTGAGCCCGCGCCGGGCGAGCGCGCGCTCGCCGGCCAGCGTCCGGTCCGCGCTGTCATAGGGGACGAAGCCATCGTCGTTGGCGAAGCGGCGCGACAGCGCCCGGCCCGCAAGCAGATCGACGTCGAGGGCAGCGAAGAAATCCGGGTGCACGCTGTACCAGCCAAGCATCATCGGCTTCGCCCGCCCGGGAACAACGATCGGCCGCATCAGAGTGGTGTCGCTCGCGACGGTGATGCTCGAGCCAGCGACCTCACTGACGCCCTTCACCCGGGCGATCGCGCGGATCAGGGTATCCGTCTGTGCGATGATCTGCCCGCGCTGCATGTTGCCGATCTGGAGAAGGCCGTCGCGGCGATAGCCAAGGTCGCCCTCCCGGGCGAAGCGGGTCTGCGCGGAGACGATGACGGTGCAGACGATGAGGCCGATCGAGACCGCGAATTGCACCACCACCAGGCCGCTCCGCAGCCGCCCGGTGCCGCGCGGCTCGGCCGCCGAGCGGTTGGCGCGGATCACAGCGGCAGGCTGGTACGCGGACAGGTGGAAGGCCGGGTAGAGCCCGCCCGCGAGGCCGACGACGCACAGCAGAGCGAGCGCGGGCAGGAGGATGCCGTCGGCGCCGAAATAATGGAGCGACAGATCGGTGCCGAGGAAGGCGGACAAGGTCGGCAGGAGCAGCTCGACGAGGGCCAGCGCCAGCAGCAGGGCGACCGCGGTCAGCAGCAGGGATTCGCCGAGAAATTGAACGATGAGCTGACGCCGGTTCGCACCCAGGACCTTGCGCAAGGCGACTTCGCGGGCGCGCTGGCTTGCACGGGCGGTGGCGAGATTGACGAAATTCACCGAGGCCATGGCGAGGATCATCAAGGCGACGATCGTGAAGGTGGCGATGGTGACGCGATCATTGCCGGGGCGTTCGGGTGCGCCTTCGGCGCCGCTGAGATGGACGTCGCCGATCTTCACCAGCCGCCAATCATAGGCATCGCCTTCGTTGACCCGGCCGCTTCCGGCGCCGACCGGCGGGATGTTGCGCTTCTCCCAGGCCGGCATCTGGCGGTGGATCTCGTCGGGGTCGGCACCCGGCCTCAGCTTCAGATAGACGCTGCCGTTCACGCAGCTCCAGCTGCACTCGGCGGCATCGCGGTCGCTCATCCGGCCGACCATCGTGAGCGAAAGATGGCTGTTGCGCGGGATGTCCTGGAACACCCCGGTGACGCGCAGCGAATATTGTTCGTTCCTGCGCACCGCGGTGACAATGCGGCCGACCGGATTGTCGGTCCCGAAGCGGCGGATCGCCTCGCTTCGGCTGATGACGAGGCTGTCCATGCCGCGCAACGCCGCCGCCGGATCGCCGTGCAGGAAGGGGAGCTGCAGGATCCGGAAGAAGCCTTCGTCCGCCAGCACCATCGGCGCGAACGTCGCCTCCCCGCCCTGCAGGAAGACCGGCGCTTCGCCGTCGGCGCGGGTTATCGCCTCGATCTGCGGGAAATCCTTGGCGAGCGGCCCGGCGATGACGCCGTGGGATCCCTGCTGGCGGCGCACTTCGCCGGTCGCGGCATCGGTGTAGACGCTCTGCACCTGATAGACGCGGTCCGAATCCGGCAGCCAGCGATCGTAGGATGTCTCGTAGCGGACGTAGAGGAAGATCATCAGGCAGGCGGCGAGGCCGATGGCCAGGCCGGCGATGTTGATCGCGGCATAGGTCCTGTTCTTGGTGAGGACCCGCATCGAGACCGTGAGATAATTCCGCCACATCGCCCCGCGCCCTCCCCTCAGCGTGCCGCAGCCGCCGGCCTGCGTGCGATGATCTTGATCTCGGTGATGCCGCCGCCGAGCAGCTTCGAGACGCCGATCGCGGTCCAGGCCGGATAGGGCGCCCTGGCGTGGCGCTTGTGGACCGCGGCCAACGCCTCTATCTGGCCCTCGACATCGGTGTGGAAGCTGGTCATGTCGACGACGTCGTCCCAGCCGGCGCCGGCACGTTTCAAGGTATCGGCAATCTGCGCGTAGACGCGCTCGTAAGCCGGTTCGAAGCCCTCCTCGCCAGGGCGCGTGCCGGCGACGACCCCCGACAGATAGAGGGTGTCGCCGGCGATCACCGCGTCCGAAAAGCCCCATTTGTCCTGAACGGCGCGCACGCCGGGATTGTCCGACATCAGCACGGTGTCGGGGCCCCGCGTCTGGGCCCCGGCCGCAGCACCCAGGGGACACAGGGTTGCCGCGGCCGAGAGGGTCAGAGCGAGCGCGCGCCTCACGCGGCGCGCCTCTGCTCGATGAGGATCTGGCCGTCGAGCATGTTGATGACCCGGCCGGCATAATCGGCGTGGCTCGGCGAGTGGGTGACCATCACGATCGTCGAGCCTTCGCGATTGAGCTGCTGCAGCATGCGCATCACCTCCTCGCCATGATGGGTATCGAGGTTGCCGGTGGGCTCGTCGGCGAGAATCAGCTTGGGGCTGCCGACCAGCGCCCGCGCCACCGCGACACGCTGCTGCTGGCCGCCCGAAAGCTGGCTCGGCCGGTGCTTGGCACGATGGGCGATGCCGACCTTGTCCATCACCTCGTCCACCCGCCGCCGGCGCTCGGTCGAAGCGACGTCGTGATAGAGCAAGGCGAGCTCGATATTCTCCCGCACCGACAGCTCGTCGACCAGGTTGAAGCTCTGGAAAATGAAGCCGATATTGTGCTTGCGGACGTCGGCGAGCTTGCCTTCGGACAGGCCAGCAACCTCCTGCCCGTTGAACACGTAGGAGCCGCTCGACGGGCTGTCGAGCATGCCGATGATGTTGAGCAGGGTGGATTTCCCGCACCCGGACGGCCCCATGATCGCGACGAACTCACCGTCGGCAATATCGAGGCTGATCGACGACAAGGCCGATGTCTCGATCGTGTCGGTCCGGTAGACCCGCGAAAGTTCGCGCATGCTCAGCATCAGGTTGGACTCCTTGTTCAGCTGTCGAGGTCGAGCCGGTCGCGATCGGCGAAACCGGTATAGGGAGAGGTGATCACCCGCTCGCCGGGATCCAGCCCTTCGAGCACTTCGATATGATCGGCGTTGCGGCGCCCGAGACGGACGTTTCGCTTGACTGCACTTCCTCCGTCCGGCGCGACCACGAACACCCAGCTGCCGCCGGTTTCGTTGTAGAAGGCGCCGTTCGGGATCAGCAAAGCGGGTGCGGGGTCGCCGAGGGTCAGGCGCACCTGCAACGTCTGGCCGCGCTGGAGCGCGGGCGGTTCGCCGCCGAGGAAGTGGAGATCGACCTCGAACGCACCGTTGCGCACCTGCGGATAGATTTTGGCGACCTTGGCGCGGAAGGTCTTGCCGCCGACCTCGACCGTGGCGGTCTGCCCGGCCTCCACCCGCCCGAGATAGAATTCATCGACGCTGGCGACGATCTTGTTGCGGCCGGCGCTGTCGATCTGGCCCAGCCGTTCGCCGCGGCTGAGCGACTGGCCGACCTGGATCGAGAAAGCGGTAAGCTGGCCGGTGACGGGCGCGCGCAGGTTCAATGCGTCGAGCGTCGCCCGGGCGATGTCCAGGCTGCCGCTCAGCGAGGCGTTCGACGCACGCAGCTGGGCAAGCTGACTTCCCTGGAGACGCTGGTTGATCTCACGGCCGCGGCGCAGGGCGTCGGCGCGGCGCTGGTTGGAGAGATATTCGTCGCGGCTGTCCTGAAAGGTCCTGGCCGGGATGAAGCCTTTCTCCATCAGCGGCTTCTGAAGTTCGTACTGGCGGCGGGCCTTGTCGACGGCGAGCTGCGCTTCGATCACCGCCCGCTCGTCCTGGATCTGGGTCTGGGCGAGCGCAAGTTCCTGGCTGCGCATCGAATTGACCTCCCGCGAGACGTCCGACTGGCGCGCGAGCAGGTTCAGCTGAAGATCGGAATTGGACAGGATCGCGAGTAGCTGACCCTGCTGGACCATCGCACCATCCTCGACCAGCACCTTCTCGACACGCCCGCCTTCGACCGCATCGAGATAGACGGTGAGCAGCGGCGTGACCCGCGCGCGCAGCGGCAGGAAGTCGTCGAAGCGGCCCTTCTGGACAGTCGAGACGGTGATCCGGTCGGCGGCGATCGTCTGACTGTTGGCGGCCGGTGCGAGCAGGTAGAAGGCGATCGCCGCTGCGATGACGACGATCGCGCCGATCGCAATCTTCAGGTTGCGCGAGAGCCCCCGCCGAACGACGACGCGGTCCATTCCGCTGCCGCTTTGCGGGCTTGCCGGTTTGTCGATCGTCTGCATGGTCACTACGCTCATTGTCACCTCATGCCGGCCGACCGGCAAGCACTCCCCCGGGGAGCAGAGAAAGCTTCAGATTGCGCTGTCCGGAAACGAACACCTGCTGTGCGCCACCGGACAGGCCGTGATCACAAGGTTCGGGTTTCGCAGAGCAGGCTCGGGCTGCCGGCCGCGTCGATGCAGAGGCTGAGAAGCCCTTGCGCCACCTGCGCATGCTCCAAGCGCACCGGCTCCAGCACCGCGAAGACCATCACGAACGACAGCGCCATCCACATCGCGCTCCCGAGAACCACTTCCAACTTACGCATCCCGACTCTCCCGATCAGCACAATATCAATTCGCTCTTACCTCAGCAGGAGACGTGCCAAGCGTCGGTTTCGGCGCTTTTCCGCCATTTGTGGGGAGCGGTGCGGGCCGGGAATGTTCGTTATCGCACAGCAACGTTCGCTCGCGGACGACAGTTGTCCGCCCCCGGACTCGGCTGGCACGATAATTGTTTGTGGGCTTGTGCCGAGGCGATAGGAGTATGGATGTGGGACGGGAGGGGAAACCATTTACGCGCTGTGTCGTCGTCGACGACGATCCGGACATATTGCTGTCCGCACGCTTGCTCCTGCGCGATCTGTTCCACGAAGTCGCGACCTTCCAGAGTCCGGAAGAAGCGATGCCGTCGCTCGACGGCGAGGGCGCCGACGTGGTGCTGCTCGACGCCAATTTCGGCCGCGGCGCGACCAATGCCGCCGAAGGGTTTCACTGGCTCGGGGAGATCCTGAAGAAGGATCCGCAGACGGTGGTGGTGATGATCACCGCGCATGGCGGCGTGAACATCGCCGTCGAGGCGATGAAGCGCGGCGCCACCGATTTCGTGTCGAAGCCGTGGGCGAACGAGCGCCTGCTCGCCACCGTGCGCACGGCCGCGTCGCTGCGCAGCTCGCGTCAGGCGGCGGCGCGCGAGCGCAAGCGCGCGGTGGCGATCGCGGCGCCGGCGTCGGGCGCGGAGACTCCCCTGCTCGGCACCTCGTCGGCGATGCGACGCGTTTATTCGCTGATCGAGCGGGCCGGCCCGACCGAGGCGAACGTATTGATCCTCGGCGAGAACGGCACCGGCAAGGAGTTGGTGGCGCGCGAACTCCATCGCCGATCCCGCCGCGCCGACAATGTGATGGTGTCGGTCGATCTCGGCGCGGTCGCCGAGAATCTGTTCGATTCGGAATTGTTCGGCCATGTGAAGGGCGCCTTCACCGACGCGCGGGGGGACCGGGTAGGCCGGCTCCAGGCCGCCGACGGCGGCACCCTGTTCCTCGACGAGGTCGGCAATCTGCCGCTGCACCTGCAGCCGAAACTGCTCACCGCGCTCGAGCAGAGGCAGATCGTTCCGGTCGGCGCCAACCGGCCGGTGCCGATCGACGTCCGAGTCATCGCCGCCACCAATCTTTCCCCGGAGCGGCTCGGCGACGAGAGCCTGTTCCGGCCCGATCTGCTGTTTCGCCTCAACACCGTGGAAATCGAGCTGCCGCCGCTGCGCGAGCGGCGCGAGGACGTGCCGCTGCTGGTCGACCATTATGTCGGCCTCTACGCAAAGAAATATGGCAAGCCGCAGCGCGCCATGCCGCCGGCGGTGATGGCCGCGCTCCAGGATTATGACTGGCCGGGCAATGTCCGCGCGCTGCGCCACGCCGCCGAGCGTGCCGTCATCCTGGCCGGCGACGACGCCTTCACCGTCGAGGACTTCTCGCTGTCGCGCGCCGCGCAGCCGCGCGGGCTGACGTCGCCCCCGGCGACCGCTGCCCCGGCAGACTTGAACCTGGAGCGGGCCGAAAAGCAGATCGTGGAGCAGGCGCTGAAGAAGCATTCCTACAACATCTCGCTCGCCGCGGCCGAACTCGGCCTCACCCGGGCATCGCTTTACCGGCGCATGGACAAGCATGGCCTCTGATCGCCGGTCGCGGGCGGGCGCGTGACGTTCCGCAGCCGCTTCGTCGCCGGCCTCGCCTGGCGGGCGCTGGTCCTGCTGGTGACCAGTTTCGCGTTCGTTGCGGCACTCGCTACGGAGGGCTTGGGCGCGGCACGCCTGCTCGCCGGGGCGCTGTGCGCCTGGGCTTTGTGGGCGCTGTGGCGTTACATCCAGCGCACCAACCACGAACTCGCCCGCTACCTGGAGGCGGTCAAGCTCGGCGATCTGTCGCAGAGCTTCTCGAAACGCGGCGGCAGCGGCTTCAGCGAGGTCGGCGAGGCGCTCGAGCAGGGCATCAAGCGGCTTCGCGACGAGCGCCACCGCCTGACCGACGCGAGCCGTTTCTACGAGGCGGTGCTCGACGATGCGCCGACTCCGCTGCTGACCGTAGACAGCGACGGCCGAATCGAATGCGCCAACAAGGCCGCGCGGCGGCTGTTCGTGCGCCATCATGGCGTGCGCTTCGAGGATTTCCGGATCTACGGCGAAACCTTCGCGCGGGCGCTGGCCGAGGACAATGTCGGCCGCCCTCGCCTCGTTCCGCTGATGCTCGATGCGGTGCCGCAATCGGCGATGCTCAGCGCGGCGTTGGTGCACAGGCTTGGCGGGACGGTGCGTGTGGTCGCCGTGCAGCCGATCCAGGGCGAGCTCAACGCGGTCGAGATCGCCGCACAATCCGACCTCGTCCGCGTGCTGACCCACGAGATCATGAATTCGATGACTCCCGTGACCTCGCTGGCGCGATCCGCCGCCGATCTGATGGCGGAGGTCGACACCGGCAACGATCCGATCATCGCCGACGCGCGCGCCGCGGTGGAAACGCTCGCCCGCCGCGCCGACGGGGTGATGCATTTCGTCGAAAGTTACCGCCAGATCAGCCGCACGCCGGACGTGCGCCGCAAGACCTTCGCCGTGGGCCCCTGGGCACGCGAGCTGGAGAGCCTGTTCCGCGCCGGCGACGTGGCGGAGGGGGTCCGGCTCACGCTGTCGGTCACGCCCGATACGCTGACCATCGATGTCGATCCCGATCTGATGTGCCAGGTGCTGATCAACCTGATGCGCAACGCCGCCGAGGCGGCGCGGGACCATGCGGCCACGCCGATCGTCGAGCTCAGCTTCTCGCTGATCCCGGGCGGCCGGGTGCAGATCGAGGTGGCGGACAACGGGGCGGGCGTTCCCGACAGCCTTGCGCAGGACGTCTTCCTGCCCTTCTTCACCACCAAGGCGAAGGGCACCGGAGTCGGGCTCAGCCTCGCCCGCCAGGTCGTGCTCGCCCATCGCGGCTCGATCGGCCTCGGCCGCAGCGACAGCGGCGGGGCGCTGTTCCGGATCCTCGTTTAGGAGCTTTCGGCGAGCGCCGGGTCGTCGGCGAGCTGATCGGCCGGAATTGCATCCGCCAGTGTCAGCCGATCGAGGATTCGCGCGGTCTCGTCACGCACCATCAGCATCACCCGATGCAGCCGGCATTTGTCTTCGGTCACGCAGTTCTTGCACGGCTCATAGGCGAGACGGCTGGCGCAGGGAAGCAGGCCGAGCGAGCCGCGCGTCAGCCGCACCACCTCGCCGTAGGTGATGTCCTGCGCGGGCCGCGCGAGCCAGTAACCGCCTTCGCGCCCGCGACGGCTGGCGACGAGGCCTTCGCGGATCATCTGCGACAGCATCACCGTCAGGAACTTGGGCGGAATGTTCTGGGCGTCGGCAATCTCGCTCAGCTGCACCGGACCGGCACCAGATCGATCGGCCAGATGGAGCAGCGCGCGAATTGTATAGCGCGTGCGTTGAGAAAGCATGGCGCCTCATGAACCCTGCGCGGCCGAATCGCAACCACCCACGACGAGTCGCGGATGCTTCTCGTGCGCGGAAACGGAAGCGGGCCTTTTACAAGAGCCTGTCGCCCGACCTTATTCGCGGAACGCAGTCTCCGTGAGGCGGGTGATCGGTGTCAGGATGTATTGCATCACCGTCCGCTTGTCGCCTTGAAGCGCGGCATTGGCGACCATGCCGGTGCCGATCGGCAAGGGTCTTCCATTATGGTCCTTGAGCGCATTCGCCTTCGTGCGCACCTGCACGGTGTAGAAGGTCTCGCCCGTCCGCTCGTTCAGCACCGCGTCCGGAGAGATCGAGACGACGTTGCCGGTCAGCGAGCCGTAAACCGACGGGTCGTAGGCGGTAATGTCGACCTTGGCATTCTGGCCCATGCGAACGAACGCAATGTCCTGCGGCCGCACCTGCGTTTCGATGAGCAGGCTTTCCTCGGACGGCACGATCTCGACGAGCGGGGCGCCCGGGGAGACCGCCGCACCGACTGTGGTCACCAGGACCCGGTTGACGCGACCGGCCAGCGGCGCCTTGACGGTGGTGCGGGCGACCCGGGCTGCGAGCGCGGGCAGGGTCGAGCGACGGGCCGAAAGCTCTGCCTGTGCGGTGGCGAGTTCGTTGGCGGCGAGCGCGCGCCAATCCTGACGCTGCTGATTGAGGGCGGCGACGGCCTCGTTGATCGAGGCGCGTGCGCGGGAAATGCTGGCCGAGGCCGCCGCGGCTTCGCTCTGCGCGACCGCATAAGCGCTCTCGGCCTGCATCAGCGACAGGCGCGGCTCGATTCCGCGGTCGACGAGCGGACGCAGGATCCGGACCTCGCTGGCCCGCGCATCGCGCGCGGAAACGCGCGCTGCATAGGTGGCCTCAGCCTCCTGCACGGCGCGCTGCGCCTGCTGGATGCGGGCATTGCCGGCATTCACGACGCTGGCGAGCTCGGCCATGCGGGAGGCATGGAGCGATCGCTCGATCATCATCTGGTTCTGCATCACCGCCCCGCGGGCGGGCGGATAGGCCGGCTCCCGTCCCGCGACTTCGGCCTGCAGACGCGCAATCTTGACCGAAAGCGCATCGGCCGACGCTTCGCCGCTGCCCAGCTCGGCGCCGGTCTGGGTCTGATCGAGACGGACCAGTTCCTGGCCGGCTTTCACCTGCTGGCCGGTGCGGACCAGGATCGCCTCGACGACTCCGCCTTCGAGATTGGAGACGACCTGCAACTGGGACGAGGCGATCACCCTCCCGCTGCCGCGCACGGTACGATCGAGCTCGGTGAGGCTCGCCCAAATCACGAAGGCGACGAAGAAGGCGAGGATCAGCCAGAGCAGGATGTTGGACGCGGTGCGCGGCCGTAGCTGATCGGCATAATCTTCGAGGTGGCGCATCTCGTTCATGGTCAGGCCGCCTTCGGTCGGGTGATCTGCTTCAGCACCTCGTCACGCGGACCATCGGCGACGATCTTGCCCTTGTCGACCAGGATGATCCGCTTGACGAGTTGCAGCAGCGGTGGGCGATGGGTGATCAGCACCAGGGTGCGCGACTTCAGCTCTTCGTTTAGGCGCTGAATCAGGGCCGTTTCGGTCTGCGCATCCATCGCGCTCGACGGCTCGTCGAAAAGGACGATCGGAGGGCGACCGGCGAGCGCCCGCGCGAGCGCGATCGACTGGCGCTGGCCGCCGGACAGGCCTTCGCCGCGGTCGGCGAGACGCAGGTCGTAGCCGTTGGCGATCTGGCCCATGAAGCTGTGGGTGCCGGAAAGCTCGCAGGCGCGAATCATTTCCTCGTCGTCGACATGGGCACGGCCAAGGACGATATTCTCCCGCACCGAACCGGTGAGAAGCACGCTCTCCTGAAGCGCGGCGCCCATGTTGGCGCGCAGTTCGACCGGATCGAGCTGGCGGATGTCGCTGCCGTCGACCATCACCAGCCCGTCTTCCGGCGGATAGAGGCCCAGGATCAGGCGGGCGATCGTCGATTTGCCCGAGCCGACACGGCCGAGAAGCGCGACATGCTCACCCGGTTCGACCGTGAAGCTGACTCCGTCCAGCGCCTTTTCGGGTGCGCCCGGATAGCGAAAGCTGACGTTGCGGAACTCGATCTTGCCCTTGAGGTCGCGGAGCTTCAGCGCCTCGCCGGCCGGACCTTCCGGCGGAGTCTCCATCAGCTCGTTGAGCTGGCGATAGGCGGTGCGGGTCGCGGTAATACGCGAGAGAAGCTGCGAGATCTGGGCGAGCGGCGCTACCGCACGGCCGGCGAGGATGGAGCAGGCGATGAGCCCGCCCATCGTCATTTCCAGCGAGGCTATCTTTGCGACACCGACGATGACGACTCCGGCATAGGAGACGGTGCCCGCCGAGGTTGCCGTGGTGATGCCGATGCTGGCGATCAGCCGCGACCGCATCGAGCTGTCGGAATGGAGCCGCTGCGCCCGCGACCAGCGGCCGGAGAGGAGCGCGCCGGCGCCAGACGCCTTGACCGTTTCGAGGCCGCCGATCGTCTCGACGAGCACCGACTGCTTGGCGAGCCCTTCGCCCATCGACTTGGCCGACAGGCGGTCCATGGCCGGCTGGGTGACGAGCCCGACGATGATGACGAGCGGGATGGCCAGCAACGGAACCAGCACCACCGAGCCGCCGATGATCCAGACCACAAACAGGGTCAGGAAGATGAACGGAAGGTCGACGACCGCCGTCATCGTCGCCGAGGCGAAGAAGTCGCGCAGAGCCTCGAGCTCGCGCATCAGGCCGGTGAGCGCGCCGGTCGAGCCCTTTTTGAGATCGAGGCGAAGCGCGAGCAGGCGCGCGAACAGGGTGTCCCCCACGTCCGTGTCGATCGCCGCGCCGGCCATGTCGACAAAGTAAGCGCGCAGCAGCTTGAGGATGAAATCGAAGATGACGACGATGGCGAGGCCGATCGACAGCCCGATCAGGGAGGAGACGGCGTTGTTGGGCAGCACGCGGTCATAGACCGTCATGCTGAACAATGCCGTCATCAACCCGAAGATGTTGATCATCACGGCGGCGAGACCGACCTTGACGTAGGTGCTCCGATTGCGGCGCATCGGCTCCATCAGCCAGGGTGCGAAGCGCGGCTTGGACGCCTTGATGGAAAGTTCGTTATTCACTTTGCCCCCCCACGGCCGCGGGATCGATGGTCAGCGCGTCGAGCAGCCCGCCTGTGCGGGACAGCAGCACATATCGTGCCGCATCGAGCTCGCTCAGAGACTGGATGAATGCCGTTGCCGTCTCGAAATAGGAAGCATCCGCCTGAACCACGTCGAAGATGTCGCCGCGGGAATTGAGGAAGCGTTCGAGCAGCACGTCGCGTGATCGACGGCTGGCGACGTAGCTCGCCTCCAGTGCCTTCAATTGTTGCTGAAGCGCCTGCACATCCGACCAAGCGATCGACGCGTCGCGGGCGGCCTCCTCACGCACGCGGCTGGCGCGGGCATCGGCCTGGGTCACCCGCGCCTCGGCTTGGGCGACCCGCGCTTCGGTGCCGCCGAACAGCCGCTGACGAAGCGTGAGCCGTCCCCGGACGTCGTAATCCTTCTCCGTCTCGAACACGCCATAGCGGCCCGCATCGATCCCGGCACTGATCTGGGGATAGCGATCCCGCTTCGCGGCCTTGGCCTCCTGACGCGCGGAATCGGCGATTGCCTGCGCAGACCGGGCAGCCGGAACGCTCATTGCGGCCAGCGCCGCAGCATCGCGGGTGAATCCCGGAAGCTGGGCGACCGGCGCCCGTTCGAGAATAGCGGGCGGCGGCGCGCCGATCAGTTCGGTATAGCGGGCTTCCGCGTCAGCGAGGACGCGGCGGAAGCGCGCCAGGCGGGTCTGGGAAGAGGCAAGGTACGATTCGACCCGCGCAGTGTCGCCCTCTGCGGAGACACCCTGGCGTATCCGCTCCGCGACCGCGTTGCGAAGCTCTTCCTGATTGGTGACGAATCCTTCGGTGACGGTCACCAGCGCACGCGCAGCGAAGACGTCGTACCAGGCGCCGACTGCGCTCAGGGCAACCCGGTCGGCGGTGGCCTCGGTCTCCGCCGATGCGGCTCGCAGGCGGGCGCCGGCAGAAGCCACGCGCGCTTCGCTGGCGCCAAAATCGTAGATCGTCTGCGAGACGTTGAGCAAGGCATCGGTGCGCTGATCGGGCCTTGACCGTTCGACGATGTTATTCTGATCGTTGGAAAATTCTCGCGTGAGCACGTGATAGGAGGAGACGCTGAGATCGATCGACGGCAGCCGCCGCTCGCGCGCCTCGGCGAGCACCGCATTGGCCTCGGCCCCCGCAGCAGCCCCCTCCTGCGTCGCCGGGTGCCGCCTGACGGCCGCGCCGACGACGGCGCGGAAGGCGTCCTCGGAAGCCTGGCTTTGCGCGAGTTGCAGGATCGGATCCCTGGCGGGATCGATCCCGAGCGGATCGCGGCTGGGCTCAGGCAGGCTGAGCACCGGCGAAGGCGGCTGGGCAAGCGCCGGCACACTCGCATTAAGCGACACGGCAAGCACGAACGCTCTTGCAGTGAAAGACGACATGTCCTGCACCCCTCCCCGGCTCGGGCATTAGCGCTCTTCACCGGGCAAGACTAGAAAAACTTCCCGCGCCTCAACGCATTGGCACGTGCTTCTTGGCCCTGCCAATGGGATATCAACCCGAATTGCGTAGCGCAGTGGCAACCGCATTGATCGAAAGTTCTATGCCTTCGCGAACCCGCGGATCCGTTTCGCCGGCGCGGTGTCGCTTCAGCAGTTCGATCTGCAGAAGGTTGAGCGGCTCGATATAGGGGAGCCGAAGCCGTATCGACGCATCGAGCGCCGGCTTGCGCTCGAGCAGGCGCGATTGGCCGGTGATCTCCAGGAGGCAATCGTGCGTCTGGTGCCAGGCGTCGCGAATCCGGCCGAAGGCGCCTTGCCGCATGGCCGGGTCCTCGACGAGATCGGCATAGCGGGCGGCAATGCCCATGTCCGACTTGGCGAGCACCATCTCGAGATTGTCCAAGGTCGTCCGGAAGAACGGCCAACCTTCCAACATCTCGCCAAGCAGGCCGCGATCCTCGAAGCTGCTCAGCGCCTGGCCTGCTCCGTACCACCCGGGCAGCATCACCCGCGCCTGCGCCCAGCTGAACACCCACGGGATTGCGCGCAGATCCTCGATCCGACCGGAGGTGGTCCGGCTTGCCGGCCGCGAGCCGATCTTGAGCCCGGCAATCTCCGCAATAGGCGTCATCTGCCGGAAGAAATCCGGGAAGCCCTCGGTTTCGTAGACGAGCCCGCGATAGGCGCGGAAGGCGGTGCCGGAGATCTCCGCCATGCCGTTGTAGAAGCGCTCCCGCCGGCGCACGGAGCGAGTCTCCAGGCTGGCGAGCAGGGTTGCCGATGCGATCGCTTCCAGATTGATCGCCGCGCTGTCCCGGGTGCCGTATTTGGCGGCGATCACCTCGCCCTGCTCGGTGATCCGGATACGGCCCTGGACCGTTCCGTTCGGCTGGGCGCGGATTGCCGAGAAACTCGAGCCGCCGCCACGGCCGACGGCGCCGCCACGGCCGTGGAAAAGCTGCATCGCCGCGCCGTGGCGCTCGAACACTTCGGCAAGGGCGCGGCTGGCCTGGTGCAACGACCACACCGAGGTCAGATAACCGCCGTCCTTGTTGGAATCCGAATAGCCGAGCATCACTTCCTGGTGACCGCGCGCCGCCGTCGGCGCCGCGACTTCCGGCAGCGACAGCCATGCGGTCATGATCTCAGGCCCCTGCTCGAGATCGCCGATCGTTTCGAACAGCGGCACCGCCATGATATCGGCCTGCGCCGGCGAACCCGGGCGCCAGAGGCCCGCTTCCTTGAGGAGAATGTTGACCTCGAGCAGGTCGGATACGCTCTCGGCCTTGGAGATGATGTAGGCGGTGATGCATCCAGGGCCATATTTCGCGTGCGCCTCGGCCGCGGCACGGGTGATGTCGAGCTCGGACCGGGTCTCGTCCGAATAGGTCGCGTACGGATTGGTGAGGAGACGGCCGCCGGCAAGCTCGCTGCGCAGCAGCGACACGCGCCCGGCTTCGCTCAGCGCCAGATAATCCTCCTCGACGCCGGCGACCTTCAGAAGCTCGGCGACGACGCGCTCGTGCACGTCCGCATTCTGCCGCAAATCGAGCGTCGCGAGGTGAAAGCCGAACGTCTCGACGGCACGGATCAGCCGGCCGAGCGCGCCGCTGCCGGCGAACAGGCCGGCACCGCTGCGGCCGAGCGAATGGGCGATGGCGGCGAGGTCCGCGCGCAACGCGGCCGGGGTTGGATAAGGCTCGGCAGCGACGCTGGCGCGCCGGGCCGGCTCCCGGCCGGTGAGGGTGCGATAGGTCGCTGCCAGCCGCGCATAGATGCCGGTGAGCGCTTGCCGGTACGGCTCGTCGCTGCGCGTGGACGACGCATCGTGCGAAAGGCTGGCGAGCTCCGCAACTTCCGGCGTGACCTCGGCGAGCTCGGTCGAGAGCGACAGTTCGGCGCCGAGGGCATGCACCTCGGCGAGATAATGGGAGAGAACCGCGTCGGAGGCGCGTCCGAGCGCAAGCCGCAACGACTCGGCGTTGACGAACGGATTGCCGTCGCGGTCACCACCGATCCAGCTGCCGGGCCTAAGGAAGCTCTTCGGGCGCTTGCCGAGCGCGCGTTCCCAGCGGGCGTAGAGCGTCGGCAGCACCGGCAGGAAGACGTCGCGGAGATAGGCGAGCGCGGTCTCCACCTCATCCGCGACATACAATTTCTCTCGGCGAAGCGGCCTAGTCTGCCACAGCAGGGCGATCTGGCGAAGGATGGCTTCCTCGACGAGATCGCCGTCTTCGGTCTCCTCGCTGCCGGCGTCGCGTTCGATCATCAGATCGGCGATCCGGTTGCGGTGATCGATCATGCTCTTGCGCCGCACCTCGGTCGGGTGCGCGGTAAGCACCGGTACGATCAGCGCGCGATCGAGCATCGCGGCGACGGCGGAATCGTCGATGCCTTTTTCGCGCAGCTCGGCGAGCGCTTCCTCGAAGCTCGAGCCGGGCTCGCGGGCGATGCCCTGCCGGTCCTCGGCGAGATTCGCGAGCATCGAGAACAGCATGAAGCCGCGGACGAAGGCGAGCGTCTCGTCGAGGGTCAGCCCCTCGAGACCGAGATCGGCATCGGCGTCGACTCCGCGGTAGCGATCGACCGACGCCTGGCGGATCTGCTCGATGCGCTCGAACAATTGCTCGCCGCCATAAGCGCGGATGACGTCGCCGAGCAGCTTGCCGAGATAGCGGATATCGGGATTCTGCCCGATCGCGCGGCCGTTGCGATGGGCGGCGGCAGGTTCGGCCAGGGGCGCTTGATCATTCACGTGCGTCGGTCCTCGATCGGCCGGGCGGATGTGCTTCCGGCACGCGCCGGAAGCAAGCTGGATCGTTCGAATCGGCCGCTCAGGCGGCGCGCTGAATATCGGCCGCGAGGAAGGCATCGACCGCGCTTGCGCATTCGCGCCCCTCGCGGATCGCCCAGACCACCAGCGACTGGCCGCGGCGCATGTCGCCGCAGGCGAAGATCCGCGGAGTGGAGGTCTGATACTCGCCGAACGCCGCCTTGACCGCACCCGAGGGCGAGAGTTCGACGCCGGAATCGGCGACCGCACCCTGCTGACGCGGTCCGGTGAAGCCCATCGCGAGCAGCACCAGATCCGCCTTGATGTCGAATTCGGTGCCGGCGACCGGACGGATGATCATCCGTCCATCGGTGTCGGGCACCATCTCGGAGCGGGCGCAGCGCACGCCGGTGACGCGGCCGTCCTCGCCGATGAATTCGGTGGTGACGACGGAGAATTCGCGTTCCGCGCCCTCTTCCTGACTGGACGAGGTGCGAAGCTTCAGCGGCCAGTTCGGCCAGGTCAGCGCCTTGTTCTCGCGCAACGGCGGCTGCGGCATGATCTCGAACTGGGTGACGGAAAGCGCACCCTGGCGGTTCGATGTGCCGATGCAGTCGGAGCCGGTATCGCCGCCGCCGATGACGAGGACGTGCTTGCCCTCGGCCGAGATGGTGGAATTGCCCGCCGCGCGCGATTCCGGATCGCCGGCGTTGCGCTTGTTCTGCTGGGTGAGGAAATCCATCGCGAAATGGACGCCGCCGAGATCGCGACCCGGGATCGGGAGGTCGCGCGGCTGCTCGGCACCGCCGGCAAGCACGAGCACGTCATAATCGTCCATCAGCCGCTCGACGGTGACGTCGACGCCGACGTTCATGCCGCAGCGGAAGATCACGCCTTCGATCTCCATCTGCTGCATGCGACGATCGATGTGGTGCTTTTCCAGCTTGAAATCGGGAATGCCGTAGCGAAGCAGGCCGCCGATCCGATCATTCTTCTCGAACACGGTCGGCGCATGGCCGGCGCGGGCGAGCTGCTGAGCGCAGGCGAGGCCGGCAGGGCCGGATCCGACCACGGCGATGCGCTTGCCGGTGCCGCGGCGCGCCTGCTGCGGCTTGACCCAGCCTTCGTTCCAGGCGGTGTCGGCGATCTCGCGCTCGATCGACTTGATCGTCACCGGCGCATCGACGAGGTTCAGCGTGCAGGCCGCCTCGCACGGCGCCGGGCAGATGCGGCCGGTGAATTCCGGGAAGTTGTTGGTCTGGTGAAGGCGATCGATCGCCGCCTTCCAATCCTGCTTGTAGACGAGATCGTTCCAGTCCGGGATCAGATTGTTGACCGGACAGCCGCCGTGGCAGAACGGAATTCCGCATTCCATGCAGCGCGACGCCTGCCGGCCGACGGCCTCTCGGCCCGGCTCCTCGACGAACTCGTTCCAGGTCTTGAGGCGCTCCGCGGGCGGCGCGGCGGCACGGTCGCGGCGGTCGACTTCCAGGAAGCCGGTCGGGTTACCCATGTTCTCGCTCCAGATCTTATTCGGCCGCGACGGCCGTTTCGAATTCCATATCGGTCAGCGCGCGGCGATATTCCGACGGCACGACCTTGACGAAGTGCGGCAGCGCATTGGCCCAGTCCTCGAGCAGTTCCCGCGCCCGGGCGCTGCCGGTGGCGAGATGGTGCCGCTCGAGCAGGATGCGCAGCCGCTCGGCATCGTAGCGCAGCGGATGGCCCATGCCGTTGTCGTGAACGCTCGTCCCCTTCTGGCGCGGCGCGCCGTCGCCATAAGAGGAGCCCGCCGGCGCGATCGGCTCGAGATCGATGCCGGCGCGGTTGCACTGCGCCTCGAGCTTGCCGTCGGGATCGTAGACGTAGGCAATGCCGCCCGACATGCCGGCGGCGAAATTGCGGCCCACGGCGCCGAGCACGACGACGATACCGCCGGTCATATATTCGCAGGCATGGTCGCCGGCACCTTCGACGACCGCGATCGCGCCCGAATTGCGGACTGCGAAGCGCTCGCCGCCAACGCCGTTGAAATAGGCCTCGCCCGCGATCGCACCATAAAGGACGGTGTTGCCGACGATGATGTTGGCGGTCGCGTCACGCTGCGCCTCGGCCGGTTGACGGATGACGATCCGTCCGCCCGAAAGGCCCTTGCCAACATAATCGTTGCCGTCGCCGGTGAGCTCGAGAGTGATACCGTGCGCCAGAAACGCGCCGAAGCTCTGTCCGCAGGTACCGGTCAAGCGGATGTTGATCGTGTCGGGTGCCAGGCCCTCATGGCCGTGGCGCCGGGCGAGCTCGCCCGACAGCATCGTTCCGACGCTGCGATGGACGTTGCGGACGGGACGATCGATCAGCACCGGCGCACCGTTGTCGAGCGCCGGTGCGGCGGCCTCGATCAGCTCGCGATCGAACACGCGGTCGAGACCGTGCATCTGGTATTCGCAGTTCCAGCGCGCCGCCTGCGGATCGACATTCGGTACGTGGAGCAGCGCCGAGAGATCGACGCCTTCCGCCTTCCAATGGGCAAGCGCAGGACGTGCGTCGAGCAGCTCGGGGCGGCCGATCATCTCCTCCAGCTTGCGGACGCCGAGCGACGCCATGATCTCGCGCAGCTCTTCAGCGACGAAGAAGAAGTAGTTGATGACGTGCTCGGGCTGGCCGGTGAAGCGCTTGCGCAGCAACGGATCCTGGGTGGCGACACCAACCGGGCAGGTGTTGAGGTGGCATTTGCGCATTATGATGCAGCCGGCGGCGATCAGCGGCGCCGTGGCGAACCCGAATTCGTCGGCACCGAGGATCGCTGCGATGGCAACGTCGCGACCGGTGCGGAGACCGCCGTCGGCCTGAACCGAAATGCGCCCGCGCAGCCCGTTCAGCACCAAAGTCTGCTGGGTTTCGGCGAGGCCGATCTCCCAAGGCAGGCCGGCATGGGTGAGCGACGTCAACGGCGATGCGCCGGTGCCGCCCTCGAAACCGGAGATGGTGACATGGTCCGCCATCGCCTTGGCGACGCCGGCGGCAACGGTGCCGACACCGACTTCCGAGACGAGCTTGACCGAGATCCGTGCGCGTTCGTTGACGTTCTTGAGATCGTGGATCAGCTGCGCGAGATCCTCGATCGAATAGATGTCGTGGTGCGGCGGGGGCGAGATCAGGCCGACGCCCGGAGTCGAGTGACGGACGGCGGCGATGTGCCGATCGACCTTGTGGCCGGGAAGCTGGCCGCCTTCGCCGGGCTTTGCCCCTTGCGCGATCTTGATCTGGAGATCGTCGGCATTGACCAGATATTCCGCAGTGACCCCGAAGCGGCCGGAGGCGATCTGCTTGATCCGCGAGCGCATCGAATCGCCGTTGGCGAGCGGCTTGAAGCGATCCCGCTCCTCGCCGCCTTCCCCGGTGTTGGAGCGCGCGCCGATCCGGTTCATCGCCACCGCAAGGGTGGTGTGCGCCTCGCGGCTGATCGAGCCGAAGCTCATCGCGCCTGTGGCGAAGCGCTTGACCAGCGACGTTGCCGGCTCGACCTCCTCGATCGGCACGGCGGGGGCGACCGGCTTGAGCTGCAGCAGCCCGCGAATGGTGAGCAGACGCTTGTTCTGCGTGTTGATCTCGTCCGCGAACTGCCGGTACTTTTCGGGAATGTCGCCGCGCACCGCGTGCTGCAGGTTGGCGACGCTCTCCGGAGTCCAGGCATGGTCCTCGCCGCCGATGCGATAGGCATAGTTGCCGGCGATCGGCAGCGCCTCGGAGGCGGGGCGGGCATAGGCTTCGCGGTGACGACGCGCGGCTTCCTCGGCGATCTGGTCGATCCCTGCCCCTTCGATCATCGTCGCGGTGCCGGTGAAATATTTCTCGACCAGCGGGCTCGAAAGGCCGACCGCATCGAAGATCTGGGCGCCGCAATAGCTCTGGTAGGTGGAGATGCCCATCTTGGACATCACCTTGAGCATGCCCTTGCCGACCGCCTTGATGTAGTTCTTCGAGACCTCGGCCTCGGACAGCGGCACGTCGCCCTTCACCCGCAACGCCTCGAGCGTTTCGAAGGCGAGATAGGGATTGATCGCCTCCGCGCCGTAGCCGGCGAGAACGCAGAAGTGGTGGACTTCGCGCGCTTCGCCGGTCTCGACGACGAGGCCGGTCTGCATGCGCAAGCCCTGGCGGATCAGGTGATGATGGACGGCGCCGGTGGCGAGCGCGGCGGGTATCGGCACCCGATCCGGACCGACATTGCGATCCGAAATGATCAGCACGTTGATATCGGCGAGCACCGCCTCGGTCGCTTCCCAGCACAGGCGCTGGAGCGCGGCTTCGAGCGCCTTGCCGCCGCCGCCTTCCGGCCAGCTCGCATCGAGCGTCCGCGTGCGGAAGGCGCCGTCGAGCATGTCGCGGATCGAGCGGATCTTCTCCAGATCCTCGTTCGAAAGGATCGGCTGGGCGACTTCCAGACGCTTGTGGGTGCCGGCATGGTGGCCGAGCAGATTGGGTCGCGGGCCGATCATCGACACCAGCGACATCACCATCGCCTCCCGGATCGGATCGATCGGCGGGTTGGTGACCTGCGCGAAGTTCTGCGCGAAATAATCGTAGAGCAGCTTCGGCCGCCGCGAAAGCACAGCGATCGGGGTGTCGGTGCCCATCGATCCGATCGGATCGTCGGCATTGCGGCCCATCGGCGCGAGGAAGAGCTTCAGATCCTCCTCCGAATAGCCGAACGCCTTCTGCACCCGCCCAAGCTCGTCAGCCGCGCGGCTGCGCTCCGGCGAATCCTCGCTGGTCGGCAGGCTTTCGAGCCTGAACTGGGTCTCGCGCAGCCAATCGCCATAGGGGTGCGCCTCGGCGAGCTGAGCCTTGATCTCCTCGTCCTCGACAATGCGGCCCTGCTCGAGATCGATCAGCAGCATGCGGCCGGGCTGAAGCCGCCACTTGCGGCGGATCCGCTCCTCAGGGATCGGCAGGGTGCCGCTTTCCGACGCCATGATGATGCGATCGTCGTCGGTGACGGTGAAGCGCGCCGGACGCAGGCCGTTGCGATCGAGGGTCGCGCCGATCTGGCGGCCGTCGGTGAAGGCGATCGCCGCGGGGCCGTCCCACGGCTCCATCAAGGCGGCATAATATTCGTAGAAGGCGCGGCGCTGCGAATCCATCTGAGCGTTGCCGGCCCAGGCCTCCGGAATCAGCAGCATGACCGCGTGCGGCAGAGAATAGCCGCCGGCGACGAGCAGTTCGAGCGCGTTGTCGAGACTCGCCGTGTCCGACTGGCCGTGCGGGATGAGGGGCCACATCTTGTCGAGATCGGCCCCCAGCAGGGGCGATTCGAGCGTGCGGCGACGCGCGTTCATCCAGTTGACGTTGCCGCGCACGGTGTTGATCTCGCCATTGTGAGCGATGAACCGGAACGGGTGTGCAAGCTTCCACGACGGGAAGGTGTTTGTCGAGAAACGCTGGTGGACCAAGGCCAGCGCCGACTTGCTGAGCGGGTTCTGCAGATCCTTGTAGAAGGTTCCGACCTGGGTCGCGAGCAGCAGGCCCTTGTAGATGATCGTCCGGCTCGAGAAGCTGGGGATGTAAAATTCGGCGAGACCCGGCAGATCCCGCTTTTCGGCGAGCTCCGACAGCGGATTCTGGGTCTGCTTGCGGATCGTGAGCAATTTGCGCTCGAACGCGTCCTGATCCTTCACCCGATCGCCACGGGCGACGACCGCCTGGCGGATTACCGGCATGGCGGCGACGATGGTCGGGCTCATTCCGGTGGGATCAACGGGCACGTCGCGCCAGCCGAGCAGGGTCTGACCCTCGATCTCGATATAGCGCTCAAGGCGCGCGACCGCGGCCTCGCGGCTCTCGGCGTCGCGCGGCAGGAAGCACATTGCCACCGCATAATCACCTTCCGGCGGCAGGGTGATGCCCTGGCCTTCGGCCCAGTGGCGGAACAGCGCGTCGGGCAGCTGGATCAGGCAGCCGGCGCCGTCGCCGATCAGCGGATCGGCACCGACGGCGCCGCGATGATCGAGATTGGCGAGGATCTGCAGGCCGTCGCGGATGATGTCGTTCGATTTCTCGCCCTTGATATTGGCGATGAAGCCGACGCCGCACGCGTCCTTCTCGTTGCGTGGATCGTAGAGTCCCTGCTTTTCCGGCGCCTTCACCATCTAAGTGCCCGTCCGTAGCTCATAGGCCCTGATCGCAGCCTCGCTGGCCATGGTCAGGGCGATTTCATCCAAGCCTCCCAGCAGGCATTCACGCCGGAAGGGATCCAATTCGAAAGCGAAGCGATCCTGGAGCGGCGACGTCACCGTCATCGTCTCGAGGTCCACCGTAAGGGGAAGTTCCGCGGCCACAGCCAAAAGCCGATCCACTGCCCCCTGCGGGAGGACTACAGTCAGGATCCCATTTTTGAAAGCGTTGCCGGAAAAAATATCCGAAAAACTAGGCGCTATAACGACTCGGATGCCCATGTCGGCAAGCGCCCAGGCGGCGTGCTCGCGGCTCGATCCGCAACCGAAATTGTCGCCGGCGATCAGGATCGGCGCGCCCGCATAAGCGGGATCGTCGAACAGGTTGCCGGGTTCGGCACGGATCGTTCCGAAAGCATACCGGCCGAGGCCCGATCGCTGGATCGTCTTGAGATGCTCGGCGCCGATGATCACGTCGGTGTCGACATTCTGGCGCCCGAGCGGGATCGCGCGGCCCTGGACGCAGGTGAACGGAGTCATCGCACCAGCTCCCGAACGTCGGCGAGCCGCCCGGTCACCGCCGCCGCCGCCGCCATCGCCGGCGACACCAGATGTGTGCGTGCGCCGGGCCCCTGGCGGCCGACGAAATTGCGGTTGGAGGTGGAGGCGCAGCGCTCGCGCGGCGGCACCTTGTCGGGGTTCATCGCCAGGCACATCGAGCAGCCGGGCTCGCGCCATTCGAAACCGGCCTCGGTGAAGATCCGGTCGAGCCCTTCCGCTTCGGCCTGGCGCTTGACCAGTCCTGAGCCGGGGACGACCAGGGCCTGCTTGATCCGGCGGTCGATCTTGCGCCCACGAACGATCTCCGCCGCCTGGCGCAGATCCTCGATGCGGCTGTTGGTACAGCTGCCGATGAAGATGTGCTCGACGGTCACGTCCTGCAGCGCGTCGCCCGCGGTCAGGCCCATATATTCCAGCGATTTGCGCGCGGCAGCCTGCTTTGCGGGATCGGCGAAGCTTTCGGGGTCGGGGATCCTGCCGGTGATCGGCGCGACGTCTTCCGGGCTGGTGCCCCAGGTGACGGTGGGCGCAATGTCGGCGGCATTCATCGACAGCGAGGCGTCGAAGCGTGCACCCTCGTCGGTGGCGAGCGCCTTCCAGCGCTCGACGGCCTCGGCCCATGCCGCGCCTTGCGGCGCGAGGCGGCGGCCTTCGAGATAGGCGAAGGTCTTCTCGTCCGGGGCGAACAGGCCCGAGCGGGCCCCCGCCTCGATCGACATATTGGCGACGGTCAGACGGCCCTCGATGCTCATGTCGCGAAAAGTCGAGCCGCGATATTCGAGCACGTAGCCGGTACCGCCGGCGGCGCCGAGGCGACCGATGATCGCGAGGATCAGATCCTTGGGCGAGACGCCGAAGCCGAGCGTGCCCTCGACCCGGATCTCCATCGTCTTGGACGGCTTGAGCAACAGGGTCTGCGTGGCGAGAACATGCTCGACCTCGCTGGTGCCAATGCCGAAGGCGAGCGCGCCCATGGCGCCATGTGCCGCGGTGTGACTGTCGCCGCAGACCACGGTGGTTCCCGGCAGAGTGAAGCCCTGCTCAGGGCCGACGACGTGGACGATACCCTGCTCGGCCGCGGTGGCCTCGATATAAGGCACGGCGAATTCGGCGACATTGGCTTCGAGCGCCGACAGCTGCCCGGCGCTCGCCGGATCGGCAATCGGCAGGCGGCGGCCGGCGGCATCGACCCGGGCGGTGGTCGGCAGATTATGATCGGCGACCGCCAGCGTGAGGTCCGGCCGGCGCACGCGTCGTCCCGCCACGCGCAGGCCTTCGAAGGCCTGCGGCGAGGTGACCTCGTGAACCAGATGCCGATCGATATAGATCAGGGCGGTGCCGTCGGGGCGCTGCTCGACAACGTGCGCATCCCAGATCTTCTGGTAAAGGGTGCGGGGAGCGGTCACGCGCAGCAGCCCCGGTTGATGGCGAGATGGCCGGCCATGGCGCTGTGGCGATCGAGCCGCTCCTGCAATTTCTCGCGGACCTGGGCACCGAAGCTGGAGCAGGTCGAATCGCCGCCGAGATCGGCGGTGCGAGCGCCGTCGAGCAGGACCTGCTCGAGCGCATTGTTGAGCATCGCGGCATGCTCGTGCAGGCCAAGGCCGATCTCGAGCAGCATTGCGGCGCTGGCGATCGCGCCGGCGGGATTGGCGATGTCGAGCCCGGCGATATCCGGCGCCGAACCGTGAATCGGCTCGAACATCATCGGACCGTCGGCACCGCGGCTGGCCGACCCCAGCAGACCGATCGAGCCGCCGATCACCGACAGCTGATCGGAGAGGATATCGCCGAACAGATTCTCGGTAAGAATCACGTCGAAGCGGCCGGGCGCGGAGACCAGCGCCATCGCCGCGGCGTCGACATACATGTGGTCGAGCGTCACGTCAGGGTAACCGGCCGCGACCTCCTCGACGATCCGGCGCCAGAGCTTGGACGTGGCGAGGACGTTGGCCTTGTCCACCGACGTTACCTTGCTGCCGCGGCGGCGCGCTTCCTGGAAGGCGACGTGGGCGATTCGCTCCACCTCGACGCGCGAATAGGTGCAAAGATCGCTGGCGAAATCGTCGCTTTGGGTGCGCTCGCCGAAATAGAGGCCGCCCGTCAATTCGCGCACCACCAGGACGTCCGCGCCGGTGGCGATGCTCGCCTTGAGCGGAGAGAAGCTTTCGAGCCCCGGGATCACCCGAGACGGCCGCAAATTGGCGAACAGGCCGAGCGCGCTCCTCAGCCCGAGCAGGCCGACTTCCGGCCGCTTCTCCGCCTTGTCCCATTTGGGTCCGCCGACCGCCCCAAGGAACACCGCGTCCGAATTGCGGCAGGCGTGCAAAGTCGTTTCGGGCAGGGGATCGCCATGTGCGTCGATGCCGGCGCCGCCGAACGGATGCTCCTCGAAACGCAAGCCGAGCTCGAAATGGTCGGAGAGCATTTCGAGGCAGCTAATCGCCTCGTTGGTCACTTCCGGTCCAATGCCGTCACCCGGCAGTACGACGATCCTGGTCACCTGGTCTTGTCCTTCGATTGAGTCAGGCCGCGCGCGCGCCGGCCGAGAAGCTGCCGCGCACCGCCCGCACCGCTTCGGCGTTGGACGCAGCATCGATATACGCCGAAACGCAGCAGGGAAGGATGTCCCGAGCGCGCGCACGGCCGGAGAAGATTTCGCCCTCCACCTCGATCTGGATTTCGACGAGCACATTCGCGCCCTGCTCGTCCGGGCAGGTCTGCTCTGGATCGGCGGCGATATACTGCATCTCGAGGGCATGGACGCGGGCCGGAACCCGGATCATCTGACTGACCGCGGAGAAGGCGGCATCGAGCGCGCCTGGGGCGGACGCGATGTCGGTCACGCGGCCACGCTCGCCATGTTCGAGCTCCACACGCGCCACAGGATGGCCCTTGGCGGCGACCGGCGCACGGATGTCGACCTTGTTCAACTTCCACAGGCGCTGCGGCCGGCCGGTTTCCTGCTCCGACAGCAAGCCGAGCAGGCGCGCCGTGTCGACGATGCCGACCTCGTCCGCGACTTCGCGGAAAGCGGCAAACGCCTTTTCGAGCTTCTCGCCCTGCAGGACGAAGCCGAGCGCCTCCGCCCGTGCCGCGAGCGCGTGGCGGCCGCTATGCTTGCCGAGCACGATCGCTTCGGTCGTGAGGCCGATATCCTCCGGCTTCATGATCTCGTAGGTCTCGCGATTCTGCAGGACGCCGTGCTGGTGAATGCCCGATTCATGGGCGAAGGCATTGGCGCCGACGATCGACTTGTTTCGCGCCGGCCGGGTGTTGGTGATCTGGGCGAGGGTGCGGCTCGCCGCCATGATCTTTGTGCTGTCGACGTCGGTCCGCACGCCGAACGCGTCGGAGCGGGTGCGGATCGCCATCACCAGATCCTCGAGTGCGCAATTGCCGGCGCGTTCGCCGATGCCGTTGACCGCGCATTCGACCTGGCGAGCACCGCCGCGGATCGCCGCAAGCGAGTTGGCCACCGCCATGCCGAGATCGTCGTGATTGTGCGCCGAGAAGATCGTCTCGGACGAGCGATCGACATGGTTCGACAGGAAGCGGAACAGGTCGAAGATCTCGTCGGGCGTGGTGTAGCCGACCGTGTCCGGTACGTTGAGCGTGGTCGCGCCCGCCGCCGCCGCCGCGGACAGGCATTCGACCAGATAGTCGCGCTCGGTGCGGATCGCGTCCTCGGCCGAGAATTCGACGTCGTCGGTGAACTCGCGGGCATAAGCGATCGCCGAGCGGATATTCTCGAGCACCGTCTCGCGGCTCATGTGGAGCTTGAACTCGCGGTGCAACGGGCTCGTGCCGATGAAGACGTGGATACGGCGGCGTGGTGCCGGCGCCAGCGCGTTGCCGGCGGCGAAGATGTCGCCGCGCGTCGCGCGCGCCAGCGACGCGATCACCGGTCCCTCGACCTGTCGGGCGATCTCGGAAATCGCGTCCGAATCGCGCTGCCCCGATGCCGCGAACCCGGCCTCGATCACGTCGACCTTCAGCGCACCCAACGCGCGGGCCATGCGCAGCTTGCCGTCCGGAGTCATCGAGAAGCCGGGCGCCTGTTCGCCGTCGCGCAGCGTGGTGTCGAGGATACGGACCGTATCGGTCATTGGGCTGCACCTTGGGTCGGTTCTGGGCTGAAACAGGAAACGGCATGAACGTCGTAGAGGCGGGTGAGATGGCCCGCGACGATGCCAAGATTGCGGCCGGCGTCGCGGGGCCGCAGATCGAGCGACAGCGCCCCGCGGCCCTCACCCGCCTCGTTCATACGGATACCGCGCACCTCGAAGCCGCGGCGCTCGACCAGGCCGACGACACGCAAGAGAGCGCCTTCGTTCAGCGCGAAATCGATTTCGAGCCGGTGACCGGTCACTTGCGCTTCTCCATCATCTGCACGTTGGAGCTGTTGGGCGGCACCAAGGGCCAGACATTCTCGCGCGGATCGATGCGCACGTGGCAGAGAATCGGGCCGTGGGTGGACAGCAGGCGCTGGATTGCGGCCGGCACTTCCGAACGATGATCGATGGTGAACGCCTCGATCCCGAAGGCATGGGCGAGATCGGCGAAATCCGGATTGTCGCTGAGATCGATTTCGGAGAAATTCTCCTCGAAGAACAATTCCTGCCACTGACGGACCATGCCGAGCTGCGAATTGTCGATCAGCACGATCTTGAGCGGCAGCCGGTAACGCCGCAAGGTCGCCAGCTCCTGGATGTTCATCATGATCGAGCCGTCGCCGCTGACGGTGATCACCGTCGCGTCGGGATCGGCGAGCAGAGCGCCGATCCCGGCGGGCACGCCATAGCCCATCGTGCCGAGACCGGCGGAGGTGAGGTGCGCCTGCGGCCGCGAGAAGCGGCAATGCTGGGCGACCCACATCTGATGCTGGCCGACATCGCAGGTGAAGATCGCGTCGTCGCCGGCCGCTTCCGACAATTGCTTGAGCAAGGCCGGGGCGTAGATTCCGTTGCCCGGCGCATCGTAGGACATCGCCCACATCGCCTTCTGCTTGCGGCATTGCGCGACCCAGTGGTCGGCGTGGATCGGCCTGGAGGTGAGCCCGTCGAGTATCTCCGAGATGTTGCCCGCGATGCCGATCTCGGCACGGCGCAGCTTGCCGATCTCCGCCGGATCGCCGTCGATGTGGATCACCCTGGCGTTCGGCGCGAACGTGTCGAGCTTGCCGGTGGCGCGATCGTCGAACCGCGCGCCGACGCAGATCAGCAGATCGCACGTGTCGATCGCCATGTTGGCGGCGCGCATGCCGTGCATGCCGAGCATGCCGAGGAAATCCGGAGCGTCGGTGGGGATGCCGCCAAGCCCCTTGAGCGTCGCCACCGACGGAATGCCGCTGCGCGCGGCGAATTCGCGCAACGCGCGCTCGGCCCGGGCGATGGCGATGCCGCCACCGAAATAGAGTATCGGTGCCCGTGCGGCCTCGATCAGCGCGTTGGCAGCGGCAATCGCCGCCGGATCGGCCTGCGGGTGCGCGAAACGCGCGACGTCGACGGGGTTCGGCACGGCGGCACCGACGCCCATGTCCTTGGGCAGATCGATCAGCACCGGGCCGGGACGCCCGCTCCGCGCCAGCTCGAACGCCTCGGCGAAAACCTGCGGGATCTCGGCGGTGCTGCGGATGATGAAGCTGTGCTTCACGATCGGCAGGGTGATTCCGAAGATGTCGACTTCCTGGAAGGCGTCGGTGCCGATCAGCGGCGTCGCCACCTGGCCGGTGATCGCGACCATGGGCACGCTGTCCATGAAGGCGTTGGCGATTCCGGTGACGAGATTGGTGGCGCCGGGACCGGACGTGGCGATGCAGACGCCCGGCTCACCGGTCACCCGGCCATAGGCATCGGCGGCGAGCGCCGCGCCCTGTTCATGCCGCACCAGGATGTGCTGCAGGTTCGACCCCGGCAGCGCATCGTAGAGCGGCATGATCGCGCCGCCGGGATAACCGAAGACGTGGCGCACGCCCTCGCGCTCGAGCGCCTCGACGACGAGCCGTGCACCGGTGACCGGCAAGGCGGCCGCTTCCGGCACAAGAGTGCGGGCGTGCGCCGTCACGGTCAGGCCGCCTCGCTCTCGGGCTTGGTCTGCAGCCACGCCATGTGCTGGCGGAGGCGTGCGCCGGTCTTCTCGATCGGCAGATCGAGATCGGCGGCGAGCATTGCGTCGTAATTCTTCTTCCCGGCCTCGTTCTCGGCGATCCAGTCGAACGCGAACTTGCCGGTGCGGATGTCCTTCAGCACCTCACGCATGCGCTCGCGGGTCTCGGCGTTGATCACCCGCGGGCCCGAGACGAAGTCTCCATATTTGGCAGTCTCGGAGATGAACTGGTGCATCTTGGCGATGCCGCCTTCGTAGAGCAGGTCGACGATCAGCTTGAGCTCGTGAAGGCACTCGAAATAGGCGACTTCCGGCTTGTAGCCGGCCTCGACCAGCACTTCGAAGCCGGAATTGACCAGCTCGCTGACGCCGCCGCAGAGGACGGCCTGCTCGCCGAACAGATCGGTTTCGGTCTCTTCCGGGAAGGTGGTCTCGATCGCGCCGGCAAGCGTGCCGCCGATCCCCGACGCATAGGCCAGCGCCTTGGCGCGCGCGCTGCCCGAGGCATCCTGCTGAACGGCGAACAGGCACGGCACGCCGCGGCCGATCTCGAACTCACGGCGGACGAGGTCGCCCGGGCCCTTGGGCGCAACCAGCACGACGTCGATGTCGCGGCGGGGCACGATCTCGCCGTAATGAACCGAGAAACCATGGGCGACGAGCAGGGCATCGCCCGGCTGGAGGTTCGGCGCGATGTCCTTCGCATAAACTTCGCGGTGGGCCATGTCGGGGGTCAGCAAGGCAACCAGCGACGCTTCCTTGGCGGCTTCGGCCGGGGAGACGACGCGGAAGCCGTCGCTGCGGGCGCGACGCTCGGCGCCGCCGCCGGCACGGGCACCGACGACCACGTCGAAGCCGCTGTCGCGGAGATTGCGGGCGTGGCTGCGGCCCTGGCTGCCGTAGCCGACGACCGCAATCGTTCCGCTCAGGGCGGACCGGTCGGCGTCCTTCTCGGTGTAGATGGTTGTCACTTGGATTCTCCTTCGTCGCGCAAAAGAAAACCCCCGCTCCGGCCGGGGAGCGGGGGTTCTGGTTTCCGGTCTGTCCGACCTTTACTCAGAGCCTGCGGCCGCTCCCTGATTTCCGGTAATAAGTACGAGGACAAGAAGGGGCGCGCGGCGGGCGCCGAGCGCCTCCGTCACGTCATTCCCGATCATCACGCGAGTCGGCTGCACGAATCACCCTTTTCACCCTGAGAGAGCCCTTTGGGATCCCGCTGAGCCGATCCTTGCTTCATTATGGGATCCAAATCAAGGCTGAATCGTGCTTTCGTGGGACGTTTCGTGTTTCTGCTTAACGGTCGCGGACTCCGGAGCTCCGGACATTGTATCCCAAACGAGCCTCTTCCTGATCGACTACGCCGCCGCCCTGCTCTCCCCGCCGAGGGCCCCGACCAGCGCCGCCAGTTCGGCCGGAACCTCGATCTTCTCCGCATGGCGACCAAGGATCGCCGCCAGAGCCGGCGGCGGTGCGATCGTCGCGCCGATCACCGGCTCGATCGCTTCGGCGAATTTGTAGGGGTGGGCCGTAGCCGCGGCGATCCAGGGACGTTCGGCACGGTCCGAATCGGGCAGCCGCGCCCAGGCCTCGACCGCGGTCGCCGAATGTGGACACCAGACGTAGCCGCTCGATTCATGTTCCGACTTCATCCGCGCCCGGATCGTCTCGTCGTCGACCAGGTCGACCCGGACGGCCGCCTGTTCGGCGGTAAGCGCCGCCACCCGCTCGAAATTGCTCGGCGCGCCGACATCCATGGCATTGGCGATCGTCGCCACCGAGGCACGCGGGGCATAAGCGCCGTCCCGGTGCCATTCGACCAGGGTTCGATTGGCATTGGTGACGAGGACCACCGGGCCGACCGGCAGACCGAGCGCGCGGGCGTAGAGGGTGGCGAAGCCGTGGCCGAGATTGCCGGTCGGCACGACGAAGCCCGGCGCGACGCCGGTCTCGGCGAAGACGCGGAGGGCGGCATGGGCGGCATAGGCCATTTGCGGGAGCAGGCGGCCGATGTTGATCGAATTGGCCGAGGTCAGCCGATGGCGATCGGACAGCGCCCGATCCGCGAAGGCGGCCTTCACCAGCCGCTGGCAATCGTCGAAATCGCCCTCCACCTCGAGCGCCTGGACCGGATCGTCCCAGCAGGTGAGCTGCAATTCCTGGAAGGGCGAGACGCGCCCCTTGGGGTAGAGGATCACCGCACGGACCGCCGCCCGGCCTTCGGCCGCGCAGCCGACGGCACCGCCGGTATCGCCGGAGGTCGCGGCCAGCACGGTCAGCGGATCGGCCGGATCGCCGATCCGATCGAAGCAGGCCATCAGGAAACGTGCGCCGAAATCCTTGAACGCGCCGGTGGGGCCATGAAACAGTTCGAGCGCCTTGAGGCCCGGCCGGGCCGGATCCGGGGTGACGATCGGTACCGGGAAGTCGAAGGCCTCGGCGCAAATGGCGGGCAAGTCCGCTTCCAGCCGATCGCCCGCGAAGAAGGGCGCGAGCATCCGCGCGGCGAACTCCGCCAGCGACTGGGAAGCATCGAGTTCGGCCAGATCCAGCGTCGGCAGCGTCTCCGGCATGTAGAGGCCGCCGTCGGGCGCGGCGCCGTTGCGGATCGCCTGACTGAGCGACACGGACGCGGCCTCGCCGCGGGTGCTTACGAATCGCATGTTCTTACGCCACTTCCTCGCTGACCCGTTCCACCCGTGCGCCTTCGGAGGCGACCGGCGCGCGATAGGCGCGGGCGGCGATGCCTGCCTCGACGAACGTCCAGCTCATCGCATCCTCAACCGCATCCGCCTCGCTCTCCAGCGCCCAGGCGAACACCGAGGGGCCGGAGCCGGAGAAAGAGCAACCGAGCGCGCCCGCGGCGAGCGCCGCCCGCTTCACCGCCGGCAGCACCGGCAGGAGATGCTGACGCTGCGGCTCGACCAGCACGTCCTCCAGCCCGGCTCGGATCAGCCCGAGATCGCCGGCGGCGCAGCCGGCGACGAAGGCGGCGACCCGGCGGCTATGCTCGACGACCAGCGCCATCGGCACCTCCTTGCGCAGGATACCGCGCGCCATGCGGGTCTCGACCTTGACCGAGGGGTGGAGCACGATCGAGACGATGGTCTTCGGAACCGGCAGGCGCTGGACCAGCGCCGGGCTCTCGCTCGCGGCGATCACCAGTCCGCCGAGCAGGCTCGCCATGACATTGTCCCAATGTGGCGGATCGGACGCGATCCGCTCTCCCTCCAGCGCGTAGGGCAGCAAGTCCTCAACGCTGAACGGCTCGCCGAGCAGGGCGTTGGCGGCCGCGGCGCCGGCCACCGCAGAGGCAGCCGAACCGCCCATGCCGGCGGCGAGCGGCACGCCCTTGTCGATCGAGAGGCGCATCCCGCACGGAGCGCCGACGGCGCCGAGCACCGCCTGTGCCGCGGCCAATGCGGTATTGCTCGCCGCGCTGTCGGGAAGGCTGGAGACGAGGCCCGACACCGCGCCGAGACGAACGCCGGGTTCCTCTTCGCGCACAGCGGTCACGGTGTCGCGCGCGGCATCGAAGGCCTGGCCGAGAATGTCGAAGCCGACCCCGACATTGCCGATGCTGGCGGGGGCGCTGGCGGAAGCCTGGTGCATCATGCGTCCTTTCAGGCGAGCAGCTTGAGCGGCGCGGCCTGCGTCGGCGTCGCCGCCTGCGCCACGCGGCCGAGCAACGCCCGCTGCGCGTCCATCACGTCTGCGAACACCGCCGTCGCGGTCGGCCATCTGCCCGCTCCCTTGCCGAAGACTTCGTGCACCTTGCCGCTCGTATCGGTGACGAGGAAGCGGTTTTCCTCATTGCGGGCGCCGGCGAGCGGATGTGCGGCGGGCAAGGCCACGACCCGGACCTCGGCGGCGATGCTGCCGTCCTCCAGCAGGCGGCAGCGGCCGACCTGCTTCAGCACTTCGCCGCGGGCGAGCGCCGCCTGGGCCGCCTCGGGCGTGACGTCGCGCAGGCTTTCCTTGGCGATGCGATCGGGCAGCAGCGCCACGCCGAAGGCTTCGCGGATCAGCACCGAGAGCTTGTCGGCGGCATCGTGGCTGTCGACGTCGGCCGCGGGATCGGCCTCGGCATAGCCGAGCTCCTGCGCCTGACGGACCGCATCGTCGAACGTCCAGCCCTCGGCCAGGCGGCTGAGCAGGTAATTGCAGGTGCCGTTCATCACGCCCTCGACCGCGACGACATCGCCTTCGAGCCGCGCCAGCGTTTCGAGAATCGGCGCGCCGCCGCCGACTGCGGCGGAATAGCGGATGGCGCCGCCGCCGGCCTCGGCGCAGGCGTGGAGCGAATCATAATGTTTGGCGACCGCCGCCTTGTTGGCGGTGACGACCTGAGCCCCGTCGTGGAGCGCGGCGAGCATCAGTTCGGCCGGGTGATCGGCACCGCCGAGCAATTCGACGACGAGATCGGGCTTGCCGGCCAGCGCTTCCGTAAGCTGGGCGGTGTAGCGGCCGGGCTCGCCATATTTGGCGGGACGGCGGACCAGCACCGGATTGACCTCGAACAGATCGGGCCGGGAGTGGAGATAGGTGAGCACGCCGGCGCCGACCGCGCCGCAGCCGAGCAGGGCGACGCGGAGCCGCTCGGGCTTTGGCGGACAGGATCGCACCGCCGGAAGATGGGCGATGGTGGTCGCTTCGGCCGAGCCTAAAGCCGCAACCTCGATCAGCACGTCCTCGGCCTCCGCGGCGCGGATCGCCTTCGGCTGGATCAGGCCGGAACTCGCCTCGGTCGCCTCGGCATAGCTCATCTGCGAGAAGCGCTCGGCGTTCGGGTTCTTGGCGGGATCCTCGGCATAGACGCCGTCGACATCCTTGATCAGCCGGACTCGATGGGCATCGAGCCGGGCGGCAAAGAAGACGGCGCTGAGATCGGTGCCGCCGCGGCCGAGCGTGACCACGCCGTGCTCGGCATGCTGGGCGGTGAAGCCGGGCACGACCACCACTTCATGCGCATCGAGCTTCGCCCACACCGCCGCCGAATCGAGCGCCACCAGGTTCGAATCGAGCGGATCGCCCTCGGCGACCAAGCCCATCTCGTCCGGATCCATCGTGCAGGCGCGCACGCCGACCTTGCTGAGCGCGAGCGCCATCAAGGCTGCCGAATGAAGCTCTCCGACCCGGGCGAGGCGGGCCACCAGCCCGTCCGGCGCGGCGCCGCCGACGCGTTCGGCCTGGTCCAGCAGCGAATCGGTCTGCCCCGCAAGCGCGGAGACCACCGCCACCACCTTCTCGCCATCCCGGACGTGCCGATAAATTTCGAGCGCCACCGCCGGGTAATCGGCCTCGGTGCCGAGCACCGAGCTTCCGAATTTCAGGACGCAGAGGCGTTTGTCACCGGCTTGGTCTTCGTTGGCCATGGATCGCTTCTTTCTGCTGGAATGGGCAAAAAAAGACCCGCTCGCCTGGTTCGGGAGCGGGTCGGTGAAACCTGGTTGTAAAACCGCGTCAGCCGCTCGCCGCCCGAGACCGGGTGGTGATGGTAATCATGGTCATCGTCATGCCGAACGGCGCACGCATCTCCGCAGCCGCGCCGGGGGCGCAGGCTTGGATCGGAAAGGCGCAGGCAGATAGCAACGACATGATTCCTTGAGTTGGGATCCCAAAAATGCCGTGAGGTCGTCCAAAGGTCAACCACAAATCCAAGCGTCCCGACACTTTCCCGAGGGCACGTGCTATTTGGGATACAATTCTTGCGTCAGGGCCGCACCTGCCCGGTGCCGCGGACCAGATATTTGAACGTGGTGAGCTGCTCCGGGCCCACCGGGCCGCGGGCGTGGAGCTTGCCGGTGGCGATGCCGATCTCGGCACCGAAGCCGAACTCGCCGCCGTCGGCGAACTGGGTCGAGGCGTTCCAGATCACGATCGCGCTGTCGACCGAATCGAGGAAATATTCGGCGGCGGCAGGATCCTCCGCGACGATCGCCTCGGTGTGGCCGGTGCCGTAGCGGGCGATGTGCGCGATCGCGTCGTCGATCCCGTCGACGATCCGCACGGCGAGGATCGGCGCGAGATATTCTGTGGTCCAGTCCGCGTCTCCGGCCAGCGCCATCGGCACGATCGAGCGCGCCTCGGCATCTCCGCGCAATTCGCAATCGCCGAGCGCGGCCGCGATTTGCGGCAGCAAAGTCGCCGCGACGGACCGGTCGATCAGCAGGGTCTCGGTCGATCCGCACACCGAGACTCGGCGCATCTTGGCGTTGGCGACGATCGACGCCGCCTTGTCCGGATCGGCGGAGAGATGGACATAGGTGTGGCAGAGGCCTTCGAGATGGCCGAGGGTCGGCACCCGCGCCTCGCGGCTGACCCGCTCGACCAACGCCTTGCCGCCACGGGGAATGATCAGATCGATGGAGCCCGCGAGCCCCTCCAGCATCATGCCCACGGCCGCGCGATCCGCCGTTGGGACGATCTGTACCGCCCCGGCGGGTAGTCCCGCTTGGGCGAGCCCGGCCGCCAGCGCCTGGTGGATCGCCCGAGCGCTGCGTAACGCTTCCGAGCCCGAGCGCAGGATGATCGCATTGCCCGAGCGAAGGCAGATCGCCGCCGCGTCGGCAGTGACGTTCGGCCGGCTTTCGTAGATCATGCCGATCACCCCGATCGGCGTGCGGACGCGCGCGATGTCGAGACCGTTCGGCCTCTGCCAGCGGGCAATCTCCGCACCGACCGGGTCGGGCAGAGCGGCAACCTCCTCGATCGCCAAGGCGATCGCCTCCAGCCGCGCATCGTCGAGACGCAGCCGATCGACCATCGACGTCGCGGCCGCGACATCCTCCGCATTGGCGGCGAGGATGTTGGGGGCCTGGATGCGGACATGGCGGGCCATCGCGCGAATCGCGTCCGACCGGGTCTCCGCCGGCAATGCCCGCAGCACAGCAGCGGCCTCCCGGGCCTCGCGACCCATGCGGTTCATGTTCTCCTGCATCACATCAGCACCAGATCGTCGCGGTGAATGATTTCGTCGGGGCCTGCGTAGCCGAGACGCTCGGCGATGCGGGCGCTGACGCAGCCCTTGATCGCCTGCGCCTCGGCCGACGTGTAGGCGCTTAGCCCGCGGGCGATCTCGCGGCCGCCCTCGTCGACGACGCGCAGGCAGACGCCGCGTTCGAACGCGCCCTGGACCGCGCGCACCCCGGCGGGCAGCAGGCTCTTGCCGCCGGCGAGCGCGCGGACCGCGCCCTCGTCGATGATCAGCGCTCCCGCCGGAGTGAGCGTCCCCGCGATCCATTGCTTATAGGCACCGGCCGGGGATCCGCAGGCGGCGATCACCGTCGCTCGGGCGCCGTCGCCGAGCGCGCGCAGCGGATGCTGGTCGTGGCCCTTGGCGATGATCGTCGCGCAGCCGACGCTGCGGGCGATTCGGGCGGCGGCAATCTTGGTGCGCATGCCTCCGGTGCCGACCCCCGCCGCACCGGCGCCGCCGGCGAAGCCCTCGATCCGAGCATCGATTTCCTCGATCCAGGGGAGATGCTCGGCCGCCGGATTGCGTGCGGGATCGGCGGTGTAGAGGCCGTCGACGTCGGACAGCAGGATCAGAACGTCGCTGCGCACCATCTGGGCAACTCGGGCGGACAGCCGATCATTGTCGCCGTAGCGCAGCTCCTCGGTTGCGACACTGTCATTCTCGTTGACCACCGGCAGCGCGCCCTCGGCGAGCAGCACTTCGATGGTGGCGCGCGCGTTGAGCCAGCGCCGCCGCGATTCGGTGTCGTCGACGGTGAGCAGGAGCTGTGCGGTCGGGATCCCGGCCGCGGCCATCGCATCGTCCCAGGCGGCCATCAGCCGCGGCTGGCCGGCCGCCGCGGCGGCCTGCTTAAGATCGAGCCGGGGCGACTTCTTGAGGCCGAGTTTGCCGCGGCCGAGCGCCACCGCGCCGGAGGAAACGACCACGATCTGCTTGCCGGCGCCGCGCAGCGCGGAGAGGTCTGCGCCGAGGGTGCGCAGCCAGGCGCGGCGGACATCCTCGCCGCCGCCGTCGATCAGCAGGGACGAGCCGATCTTGACCGTGATTCGGCGGGCAGCGGCGATCAGCCGCGCCGCATCCTGGTTCGCAAAGGTCGTGTCCGCGCTCATACGCGCGATTATGCGGGCGGCTCCGCCGGGCACAACGCAAATTGTATCCCATGTTGCGGCGAGCGGGCTTCCCTCCTAGCAAGGGACGCAACACAGAGGCGAAAAGATGCAGAAGATTTGGGAGAGCGCGTGGAAAGTCCGGTAGCGCAGCGCATCCGCGAGCTGATCGTCGACGGCACGATCGCGCCAGGAACCCGCGTCGCCGAAGCCACGCTCGCCGAACGGCTGGGAGTCTCGCGCACCCCGGTGCGCAACGCGCTCCCGGCGCTCGCCATGGAGGGCCTGCTCGAGCCCGCCGGCAAGCGCGGCTGGGCAGTGCGCGGCTTCAGCGTCGAGGACAGCTTCCGTGCGACGGAGATACGCTGCCTGCTGGAGGGCTATGCGGCGCGTGAGCTCGCCGCCCGGCCCGATCGCGGCCCGATCGTCAGCGAATTGCGCGATTGCCTGGCCGAAGGCGACGACATCTTCCGCAAGGGCTATGTCGTCAAGGAAGACGAGAGCGCCTACGGCATCATGAACCGGCGCTTCCACGACACGATCAATGCCGGCGCGCAGGATTCGCTGCTGATCGATCTCATCCACCGAGTCTATGCGGTGCCGTTCGTCGCGCCGGCCGTGGTCGCCTTCAACCGCGTGCCGCTGGAGCAGATCTTTCCGATCCTCGTCTCCGGCCATCACCAGCATCATGCGATCGTCGATGCGATCGATTCGGGGCAGCCCGACGTCGCCGAGACCCTGATGCGCGGCCATTCCAGCCCGGCGCGCCGCAGCCTGGGGCTCGACAATCTTCCGGAATCCGGTCCGCTGCCGTCTTGACCTGTTAACCTGTTCGGCCGTAAGAGGCGGCCATCGGAAGCCTTCGGGCCTCCGTGCATCAAGAGTGGGCCTTCACGGCCCACGCCAACCTGCCCTCCCGGGCAAGGTGGCGGTCCCAGATTTTCGGGGACGATGCGGCCGAGCCGGCAACGAAGCGGGTCTCCAAGCCACATCTCCCGAGCGTAAGGTAAGGAAGATGGAGCTGACTCTCGAACGCGCCCCCGCCGAATTCGCCAGGCCTCGCCTGAGCCTCGCTTTCGGTGCGCGCCCCTCCAGTCCGGCCGCGGACCCGATGTCCGCCGTGCCGCAACCGCCTGCCCGGCCGGCGGTGGCAGCGGCGGAGCCGATCTTCCTCGACGTCGAAGTGCCGCTGCCCGCCAGCCTCGCCGCCTTCGGCGCCTGGACCCGCGCCACCGCGACCGGCAATCCACAGGGGCCGACGATCATCGTTCTCGGCGGCATTTCGGGCAATCGCTTCGTCGCCCGCAATCCCGATGGTGCGCCCGGCTGGTGGCCCGGCCTGGTCGGACACGGCCGCGCGGTCGACCCCGCCCGCCACTATATCGTCGGCGTCGATTTCGCCGGCGACGCCTCTGGCCGCAACGCGCCGACCACGGAAGACCAGGCGCAGGTGCTGATCGCCGTGCTCGACCGGCTCGGCCGCGGCCGCGCCGACACGATCATCGGCGCGTCTTATGGCGGCATGGTCGCGCTGGCGCTGGCGCAGCGCGCACCCGACCGGGTCGGCAAGCTGGTCGTCATCTCCGCCGGTGCGGAGCCGCATCCCGCATCGACCGCCAATCGCGAGCTGCAGAGGCGCGTGGTCGCGCTTGGCCTCGATAGCGGCAAAGGCGACGAGGCACTCGCCATCGCCCGCGGCATGGCGATGCTCACCTACCGCACACCTGACGAGTTCGCCGAGCGCTTCGCCGGCGGCATCGGCGGCTGTTGTCCGCAGACCGCCTCCGCGCCCGGCGCCTATCTTCGCGCCCGCGGCCGCGACTTCCTGGCGGTGATGTCGCCGGAGCGGTTCCTCAGCCTGTCCGCATCGATCGACCGTCATTGCGTCGATCCGGCGAAAATCACCTGCCCCGTCCTGCTGATCGGCGCCGAGAGCGACCAGCTCGTCACCCCCGCCCAGATGAAGAGCCTTGCCGATCGCCTCGCCGGTCCGGCCGAGCTGCATCTGCTGCCCTGCCTGTACGGGCACGACATGTTCCTCAAGGAAGCGGAGAGCGTCGGTCGAATCGCTTCGTCCTTCCTCGGCGCCTGACATGACCACCACCCGCAAACCCGCCACGATCGTCGCCGCCGCGCGCACCGATCGTGATCCCGCCTTCGCCAGCGTGGCGCCGCCGATCTGGCCGTCCGACACCTATCGCTGGGACGATGCCGACACCAAGCCGAGCTACGATTATTCGCGGACCGTCAGCCCCAACCGAGATCTTCTCGCCGAGGCACTGGCCGAGCTCGAAGGGGCGGCCGGCGGCGTGATCACCGGCAGCGGCCAATCGGCCTGCCTGCTCGCCTTACTGCTGCTCCCCGCCGGAGCCCATGTCGTCGCACCGCATGATTGCTATGGCGGCACCTATCGGTTGATCAAGGGCCTCGAAGACCAGGGCAAGCTGCGGGCGACCTTCGTCGACATGCTCGACGACCAGGCCTATGCCAGCGCCCTCGAGCCCGGCGCCGATCTCGTCTGGATCGAGACTCCGAGCAATCCCTTGCTCCGCGTCACCGACATCGCCCGTCGCGCGGCGGCCGCAAAGCAGGCCGGCGCGCTGGTCGCCGCCGACAATACCTTGCTCACGCCCTTGCGGCAGAAGCCGCTGGCGCTCGGCTGCGACCTCGTCATGCATTCGACGACCAAGGCGCTGAACGGCCATTCCGACCTGTTCGGCGGCGCCTTGCTGGCCGAGGACGCAGCTTTGGTCGAGAAGATGCAATGGTGGTCGAATGCGGCCGGCTTGAACGGTTCGGCTTTCGATTCCTCGCAGATCCTCCGCGGCCTGCGCACCCTGCCGCTCCGCCTCGACCAGCAGGAGAAGAGCGGCGTCCGGATCGCCGGGTGGCTCGCCGAGCAGCCCCAGGTGCACAATGTGAACTTCCCGGGTCTCGCCACCCATCCCGGCGCGGAGCTCGCCGCCCGCCAACAGAGCGGCCCGGGTTTCATGATCAGCGTCCGCGTCAAGGGCGATGCGGCGCGGTTCCTAGGCGCGCTGGAGCTGATCACGCTCGCCTCGTCGCTCGGCGGATTCGCAACCCTGATCTGCAAGCCGGCGACGATGACCCATCGCGGCATGCCGCCGGAAGCCCAGGCCGAAGCCGGGATCCACCCGGACCTGTTGCGCATTTCGGTCGGGCTCGAGGATTCGGACGATCTCGTCGCCGATCTCGCCAAAGGCTTGGCCGCACTCTGACCCTCGACGTCGCCAAGCGGTGGCGTACCCATTGTGAGCGTTC
>NZ_PXYI01000013.1 GCF_003012735.1 Allosphingosinicella deserti
GAGGAGCGCACCGTCGAAGCCTGCTGGAAGCGCATCGGAACCCTCCTCGACTGCTTCGACCCCGTCGAATGCGCAAACTACCTCGCAAACAGCGGATATGCTTCAGTCTAAGATGATCATGCTCTAGCTCGTGGCCGAGGGGACGGCGCGCTCCGTCAGGGAATCGAGTTTCTCTCGACCTGCATCGCCCGCCGCTCTGAGCTCCAGTTGCGGATGTTCATGTTCCAGCAGCCGGTCTGGCCCCAGCTGCCGACGACCGAACAACTGTTCGGCCGCGTGTAACGGGTCGCTTCCTCCAGTTGGTCGAAGCGCGCGCCCCAGGCGACCGATCCGCGCTCGTCCTTGTTCTTCCGGAATTCCTTGGGAATGCGATAGCGTTCCGTCTCCGGCCGCCGGGCGCAGACCACGATCTCCTCTTCATCCTGGGCCTTGGGGCAAGGATCGTCGCCATAGACCACGAGGCTGGTGGCACGCTCGGGCAGATCTGGATCGGCATCCTGGGCGACGGCCGCGGCGGAGACGAGAAGAAGGGCGGCGGCAATTCCGAACGGCAGGCTCACGAAAATCCCTTCTCTCCACGTCGGCTCGATCCGATGGATCGATCTCCAGGCACCAGGCTCTTCAAGGAATCGCCTCGTTGGTGACAGTCTGTGTCGCCGTGGATGAACGTAGCCGGTCCGACGCGGTGCCACGGACAAACGGCAGTAACAAACAGAATTCGGGTCTTCTCTTCCGTGGGCGGGATCAATGGCGCCGGCATGGCCGCTTCATGCTACTCCCGCTTAGCCACGATTCTCTCCGATCGACGGAGTCCGACACAAAGCGTGTTCGGGGGACCTAGGGCCAGGGGAAAGCCTGACGAGAAGGATCCCTAAGCATATCTCCGTTCGGGCTGAGCTTGTCGAAGCCTTCTCTTTCACCCCTCCAGCAAAGGAACATGAGGGCTTCGACGGGCTCAGCCCGAACGGGGCTTCCGCTTGGTAGTCCGTGCTTTTTGGATGCGCACAAGAAGGGCCCCGGAGCAAAAGCTCCGGAGCCTCTCGCTTGCGGGCGGAAGACAGGGCGAGGGCAAGCCCGACCCGTCTGGCGCCCCTTCCTTGCGCCTCGATTTCGCATCCGTATCGCACCGCCTCGGCGGCGCCACGAACGCGCCACGCTCAGTCGTCGCCGCTGCCGGGCTCCGCCTGGGCACGGTGCATGGCGGCCGAAACGCCGCCTCCGAGCACGCTTGCGCCGGCGACCTGGAGCTTGTTCTTGAGGCCGTAGATGACGCTGCGGTCGCCCTTCATCAGCGCGTCGTAGCCGGTTTTTGCAACGTCGGCCGGGTCGTCCTTCTTCGCTTGACCGACCTTGGTGTCTTCCATGCCGGCGCGCTCGAAGAATTCGGTTTCGGTGGCGCCGGGCTTCAGACAGGTGACCGTGACATTGGTGTCCTTGAGCTCGTTGACGAGCGCGTCGGAGAAGCTGTCGATGAACGCCTTGGTGCCGTTATACACCGCCTGGAAGGCACCGGCGATGTGGCCGGCGATCGAACCGGTGATCAGGATACGGCCCTCGTCGCGCGCCACCATCTGTTTCGCCACCTTCTGGATCAGATAGACGGTGCCGGTGATGTTGGTGTCCACCACATGGCGCCATTCGGCCGGATCCTGATCGAGGAAGGCGTGGCCGAGGCCGTGCCCGGCATTGGCGAACAGCGCGTCCACCTGGCGGCCGCCGGTCGCGGCGAGCAGGCGGTCGACGCCTTCGAAGGTCGACAGATCGGCTTCGACATTCTGGACCTGGACGCCGTAGCCGCTCAAGGACGACGATGCGTCGACCAGCGGCGTGTCGGCGGCGATGACGAGGTCGTAGCCGTCCTGAGCTGCCAGTTTGGCGAGTTCTAGGCCGATGCCGGTCGAGGCGCCGGTGACGATGGCGAGCTTAGGCTGGCTCATGGATCTTCTCCTGCTGGGTTTGCACCGCGCCCTTTTCGAGGCCGGGTTTCAAGATGATCTTGGTGTAGGTGTCCTGGTGATCGTGCCAGTGACGGTACATGTCCGGCCCGTCTTCCAGGCTGGCATGGTGCGAGATCATGAAGGTCGTATCGATCTTTCCTTCCTCGATCATGCGCAGCAACTGGCCGGTATATTTCTGCACATGGGTCTGGCCGGTCTTCATCGTCAGCCCCTTTTCCATGAAGGCGCCGATCGGGAACTTGTCCATCATCCCGCCATAGACGCCCGGCACGGACACGCGGCCGCCCTTGCGGCACGACAGGATCGCCTGACGGAAGGCGGCCGGGCGATCGGTGCCGAGGAAGGTGTGCGCCTTCACGGTGTCCAGGATGTTGTCGATGCCGAGGCCGTGCGCCTCCATGCCGACGCAATCGATACAGGCATCCGGGCCGATTCCGCCCGTCATTTCCCACAAGGCTTCGCGGACGTTGACCTCGCGGAAATGCAGGATCTCGGCGCCGAGCTGCTTGGCAAGCTCCAGCCGCCGCGGGAAATGATCGATCGCAATCACCCGGTGCGCACCCATCAGGAACGCCGACTGGATCGCGAACAGGCCGACGGGGCCGCAGCCCCACACGGCGACGGTGTCGCCCGGCTCGATCTCGGCATTCTCGGCGGCCATCCACCCCGTGGGAAGGATGTCGGACAGGAACAGCACCTGATCGTCCGAAATGCCGTCCGGAATGACGACCGGGCCGACATCGGAATAGGGGACGCGCAGATATTCGGCCTGGCCGCCGGCATAGCCGCCGGTGAGGTGGGCGTAACCGAATGCGCCGCCCATCGGATAGCCGTAGAGCGTCTCCGACATGTCGGAGGTGGTGGCCGGGTTGGAATTGTCGCAGGCGGAGAATTGCTGCTTGCCGCAGAAATAGCAGCTGCCGCAGCTGACCGTGAACGGGATGACGACGCGCTGGCCCTTCTTCAGCGGGCTCTTGGCGCCGACCTCGACCACTTCGCCCATATTTTCATGGCCGAGAATGTCGCCGGCGCGCATCGTCGGAATGTAGCCGTCGAACAGATGGAGGTCCGATCCGCAGATCGCGGTCGAGGTGATCTTGATGATCACGTCGCGCGGATTGACGATCTCGGGATCGGGAACGGTGTCGACGCGGACGTCGTGGCGCCCATGCCAGGTGAGTGCACGCATGCGGGTCTGCTCCTGATTACAGATATTGCTTGGTCGGGTCTTCCGAGCGGCGGCCGGACGGGCTTGCGGAACTGGTGACCTCGCCGGTTTCCATCAGCTGCTTGAACCGGCGAAGGTCGCGGCGCGCCTGGACGTTCGGCTCCCGCTGCAGGACCTTGGCGACCGCACGCCCGATCGCGCCGGCCGGCGGATCGTAGGTGATCGTCGCGCGCACCATCGTGCCCCGGCCGGGCGCGGCATCGATGAACTCGATCCGGCCGGTGTTGCGAACGTCGGCGCCTTCCTCGGATTCCCAGGCGATCACGCGTCCGGGCTGATCCTCGGTGATCCGGCTGACGAACTTCACCTCGGTGCCCGCAGGGCCGGCGATCGTCCAGTGCGAGCGTCCGCCGTCGAGCGTCTCGACCGAGCGGACATTGTCCATGAACTGAGTCAGATTCTCGAAGTTTCGCCAGAAATCGTAGAGCTCCTGGGCGGAGCGGTTGATCGTCACCGTTCGTCCGACCAGCGCCGGATCCGGTTTGCGTCCGCCGCGAAGGGTGGACGCGGGTGCATCGCTGAGCAGCGGACCTTCGGGCGCCCCGCTGAGCTTGCGCCCAACATAGAGAGCGACGCCTGCCGCAGCGGCGACTGCAGCCGCACCGATCAGGGTGCGTTGCAAAGTATCGCCGTCACGTCCTTGATTGTCTCCGCTGAGTAGAAAGCCTGCCAATTGCTCCTCCTCATGTTCCTGGGATCGTTCATCACCACGGCCTTTGTGCTGTACGACTTCACATTTTCGGGCTGGTGCATGGTGTTGCGAAGTGAACCAAGGTGCGGCTGGTAGGTTCCTCTCCGGCGGACAGCATTTCGCCTCCGCACTTGTGATTGGCAGATGCAGACTCTTCAGCGCGCGATCCAGGGCCAGGTGCAACGACTGGTCGGTCCGACGGAAACCCAGGCGAGGCCCGCGCCGCCGCCGAGTGGCCCGTCCTTCCTTGCCCCGCACGCGGTGTCCCGCGAGGTGCACGGCGATTTCACCACTATGCTGGTGGGCGGCATATCGGGTCTGCTGCTGCAGATGCTGCACCCGGGCGCTCTCGCGGGCGTGTGGGACCATTCGAATTTCAGGGCCGACATGTCGGGCCGCCTGCGCCGCACCGCCCAGTTCATCTCGGTGACCACCTATGGCATGCAGAGTGAGGCCGAGCAGATGATCGGACGAATTCGGTTGATCCACGATCATGTGCATGGCCGATTGCCGGACGGTCGCACCTATTCTGCGAACGACCCCGATCTTCTCACCTGGGTCCACGTCGCCGGTGCGAGCAGCTTCCTTGCCGCTTATCTTCGCTACCGGAATCCCGGGATGTCCGGTGCCGCGCAGGATCTTTATTATGTCGAATCCGCGCGCACTGCGGAGCGCCTTGGCGCCGGGCATATCCCGCAAAGCCGGCGCGAGGTGGCGCGCTATCTCGAGCAGGTTCGGCCTCATCTGCTGTTCGATCACCGCACCGACGATGTCGCCAGGGCGATCCTCGGCCAGCCGGCGCCTTCCTTGGCGCTGGTGCCCTATCGTGAACTGGTCACCCGCGCGAGCATCGACCTGCTTCCGTCGTGGGCGGCGCGGATGCATCGGCTGTCCGTTCCGGAGCACCAGCGTCCCGCGGTGCGGGCGGGCCTTCGCAGCGTCGCCGCGATCACCCGCTGGGCGCTCGACAGCGGCCGCGAACCGCCGCGCAGCTGAGCGCCTGTTCGGCGGCCCGCACGCCGGCCTCGAAGGCGCCGTGCGCGGTGGAGAAATCTTCCGCCGAGCAGGCCTCGCCCGCGAAGAACAGGCGGTCGTCGACCGGCGCCGCAAGGATCGTGCGGGCGGCGGCATGGCCGGGCAAGGCATGGCTGTAGGAGCCGCAGGCAAGGCGCTCGGCGCCCCACGCCGACGCGGCAAGCGGTCGCAGCCGGGCGCCGAACCCGCTTCCGAACAGAGCCGTCAATTCCTCGACCGCAAAGGCGGCCATCGCGCGGCCGCGTCATCCTCGAGCGTCTCCGCGCCGACTCCGCCGTAAAAGGCTTCGATCAGCGGACGGCCGAACGGACGGAGATAATAGCTGCCGGTTTCCGCGCGGTGCGGGTTGCCGAGCAGGTGGCAATCCGCTGGAACGTCCTCGCTGCCGTCGAGGGCGAGAAACAATTTGTTGGCGAGGCCGAGCGGCAGGCGCGCGGCTGCGTCCAACATGTCGTCCAGCGCAGGAGCGAATGCAATGTCGCCCCGGGCGAGGATCGAGGTCGGTACTGCGACGATTGCGGCCCGGGCCGACAGGTCACCTCTGGACGTGGAAATGTGCAGGCGCGGCCCGCCGCGATCGATCCGGGTCACCGCAGTATCGAGAGCGATCGGAAGGTCCGCGGCGGCGCTCGCGATCAGAGTGGCGTAGCCGTCCGGCAGCCGCCAGTTCACGCCGGTGTCCGCGGCCTCGTAAGCGAGGTAATCGCTGACGGAGAGCCGGGCGAGGCCAACCCCGTTGATGTAGCCGCTGAGCGCCTCGATATAGGCGTTCCACGGACAGTCCGGGTCGAGTGCGTCCGCTGCGCAATCGCTCGCCGGCGGCGCTTCCCGGAGGCGACGGTCGAACGTTTCGAAGGCCGCGCCCGCCGCCTCCTGTTCGTGGGGCGTGAAGCCGAGATCGGCGAATTGGCGCCCCCAGGCGGAGGGCGTCCGGTCGATGACGGCGCCCCGGTCCTGCGCCAGGCGGGTCCACGGGTTGCGGTCTCCCGAATGGAGCCAACCACACCCCAGGTCGAGCCTCACTCCCTCCGCGTCTACGGTCAGCGCCCGCCCGCCGACCCGCGTGCCGGCCTCGGCGATCAGGAAATGCAGCCCGCTGCCCGCCAGCCGCCGCCCAGCCGCGATCCCCGAGGCACCCGCCCCGACGATCACCACATCCACTTCGTCCGTCACGCGCATCCTTTCCTCACGGTGCCGGCTCAACCGTCCGCCGTGCGTCAGGTTCATGCCGGCTTGGCGCGGGCACGCCACTCGGGACGGGCGGCGCGGCGGCACGCTGAAACGCTCATGCCCGGCAGGAGAGGAAGACCATCGCATAGGATCGCAAACCGGTTGCCGTGATTACCGGCGGATGCAGCGCAACAGGCCTTGGAACTCGCCCGCAATTCCGCTCGTGACGGCAATGATCTCGTCATTGGCGGTCAAGGCGAACGAAGCGCGCCGGAGTCGCGGCGAGCGCGCCGAGGTGGACGATCTCGGCCACCTCAGTCCGAGCGCGGGTCCCCGGTCGCTAAGGTCACAGCGTCTCGACGGCAGCGCGGCAGTCGCGGGCGGTCTCGCGGCACATCTCGGCGCAGAGCCGGCAATGCTCGTCCTCGTGGCGCGCGCACTCCTCGGCACAGATGTCGCAGGCGGTGATGCAGAGCTGGAGCATCTCGCGCAGCACGATCTCGTTGCTGCCGGTGCGCCGCGTCGCCACCCGGGCCGTGGCCGTGCAGATGTCGGCGCAATCGGAGCAGGTGCGGATGCACTGGCGCATGTGGGCGACCATCTCCTCGGCCGCGCAGGCATCGGCGCAGCTCGTGCAGATCGCCGAGCAGAACAAGGCGTGGCGCACCGCCAGCGCGAGCGGTTCGTTGACGTTGCCGCCGACATCGGGGTGCATCGAGATCATCTTGGCGATCGACATTGCGCTCTCCTGTTCGGGTGGTCGTTCAAGCGGCGTGGGCCATGCCGCCGCGCCTCAGCTTTGCGCGATGCGCCAGAGCTCGGTCGGGGTCGTCGGGCCTGCCTCCGGGTCGAACCACGCATTGTCCATGATGTGGGAGGAGGTGACGTAGATCGTCCCGTCGGGGCCCTGGGCGAAGCTGTCCGGCCAGCGCAGCCGCTCGTCCTGGACGACCGTCTCGATCGTTCCGTCGGGGAGCCGGCGCTTCACTGCGTCTTCCTCCGCCGCGGAGAGATAGAGCCGGCCCTCGGCATCCATCCAATAGCCGTCCGAGACTCCGGTCTTGCCCACTTCCTCCACCGCGTCGCCGAGCGCGTCCGGCGACAGCGCCCGATCGTCGAGCGCCGACGTCGCGATCCGGTAGAGCGTGTAGCCGGTCAGGGCCTGCCAGTAGACGTAGTCGCCGTCGGGAGAGAGCTCGATGCTGTCCGCCGCGAATTCCGCACCGCGTCCGTCAGAGCGGCGCAGCGGCCGCCCGTGATGGGTGACGACGATCTTCTCGGGCTGGGTGCTCGGATGGCCATGGAGAAGCCGGCGGGCGCTGCCGCTCTCAAGATCGAGCGCGATCAGCGCGCCGGTTGCGCCCGAATCGGTCAGATAGGCGCGCCGCCCGTCCGGGTGGAAGCGATGTCGTTGAGGTAGCTTCCCTCCGGTGCGATGTCGGTGCCGAAGGCAATGACCTGCGCGACCGTGTCCGTGTCGAGGTCGATGCGGACCAGCTTGGCCCCGCCGGGGACGAGATGAGCCGTCGCCGGAGCTGCGGGATCGAGCACCCACAGGGATCCACGCCCGTCGCAGACCACCGACTGGACGCAGACGAAATGGTCCTTCGGGCTGATCTCGTTCTTCCTGGCGTTGCGCCAGCTGTTCCACGCCGCGTCGGGATAGGGGCGAGGCTCGCCGTCGACCAGTTCCGCCACCGAGACCTCGTTATCCTCCGTCCAGCGCGGAAAGTTGACGAAGATCCGTCCGGTCTCCGCAACCGCGACTCCGGTGACCTGGTGTTCGAACCGCGCTACGAGTTCGAGCCGCGCCTGATCCGTCATGGGTGCCTCTCCCGAATGCTGTCGGGAGGGCTAACCGGAAAGCCGTCAGACTGTTCCGATCAGGGTCGTGCTATTCGAAAGCCCTTGATGCAGGTTGCGGAGTTGGCGCGAAGCGCTTCAGTGGCCGCGTGCCAGCACGGGTGCGCCGGGCGCGACCACTGGCTCCGCCCCTTCGGACAGCTGCTCGCGCGTCGAGACGATCAGCGGCACCAGGATCTGCCCGGCGACGTTGACCGCGGTCCGGCCCATGTCGAGGATCGGATCGATCGCGAGCAGAAGGCCGGCGCCTTCGAGCGGCAGGCCGAGCGTCGAAAGCGTGAGGGTCAGCATCACCGTCGCGCCGGTCACGCCGGCGGTGGCGGCGGAGCCGAGCACGGAGACGAGGGCGATCAGCAGATAGTCGGTCGGGCCAAGCGCGACGCCGTAGAATTGAGCGACGAACAATGCGGCGATCGCCGGATAGATCGCGGCGCAGCCGTCCATCTTGGTGGTCGCGCCGAGCGGCACTGCGAAGCTTGCATAAGCGCGGGGCACGCCGAGCCGTTCGATCGTCACCTCCTCGGTCACCGGCAGGGTGCCGATCGAGGAGCGGGTGACAAAGCCGAGCTGGATCGCGGGCCAGGCGGCAGCGAAGAAGCGGCGGATCGGGATGCCGTTCAGGCGCAGCAATGCCGGATAGACCGCGAACAGGACGAGGGCGAGGCCGAGATAGACGGCGAATGCGAACCAGCCGAGCCCGGCAAGCGCGGTCCAGCCGTAGCGTGCAACGGCGGTGCCGATGAGGCCGGCCGTGCCGACCGGGGTCAGGCGAATGATCCACCACAGGATCTTGCGGACGATGACGAGGGCCGACTGGACGAAGGCGAGGAACGGGGCGCCGGCCTCACCGCTCTTCACCGCCGCGAGGCCGATCGCGACCGAGATGACGAGCAGTTGGAGGACGTTGATGCCGAGCGTGGTCGTCGGGCCATGATCGCCGATGCTCGTCGTCGCAGTGAGGCCGAGGAAGTTGGCGGGCACGATCCCCTTCAGGAAGTCCGTCCAGCCGCCCTGGCTCGCGGGCGCGGCGGCAAGGCTGGCGGCGACCGCGGCGTGCTTGCCGGGCGCGATCAGGGTGCCGAGAAGGAGGCCGATCGCCACCGCGATCGCGGCGGTGATCGCGAACCAGAGCAGGGTCTTCCACGCAAGCCGCGCCGCGTCGGCGACCGCACGCAGATTGGCGATGCTCGCGACGATCGCCGTGAACACGAGCGGCGGCACGATCGCCTTGAGCAATTGCACGAAGATGGCGCCGATCGTCGCCAGCGTCTCCGTCAGCCACGGCGCGCCGGTGCTCCGCGCCGCGAGTCCCAGCGCCAGGCCGACGATCATGCCGAGCAGCACCTGGCCGCCGGTCGTGCCGATGCCGAGGCGCCAGGAGGCTGGAGCGTTGAGGGACGTGTCGTGCATCGATCGGTTCCTCAGAAGGCCGGAAGCACCGCGCCCTGGTACTTCTTTTCGATGAAGCTGCGGACATTCGGCGCGCGCAGCGCCGCGATCAGCTTCTGCACGCGCGGATCCTTTTCGCTGCCGGGGCGGCCGACGATGAAATTGGTGTAGGGCGAATTGCCGTCCTCGATGAACAAGGCGTCGCGCACGGGATTGAGCTTGGCGTCGAGCGCATAATTGGTGTTGATCAGCGCCAGGTCGACCTCGCCGAGCACGCGCGGAAGGGTCGCGGCCTCGAGTTCCTTGAACTTCAGCTGTCGCGGATTGGCCTTGATATCCTTGAGGCTGGCCAGCGGATTGGCCGGATCGGCAAGCTGGATCAGTCCCGCTTTCTGGAGCAGCAGCAGGGCACGGCCGCCATTGCTCGGCTCGTTGGGGATGGCGACGCTGGCGCCGGCCGGCAGTTCCTGGCCGCGCTTCCACCTGCGGGAATAGGCGCCGAGCGGCTCGACATGGACGCCGGCGATCGGGACCAGCTTCGTGCCCTGAGAGGCGTTGAATTCATCGAGATAGGGCTTGGTCTGGAAGAAATTGACGTCGATCTGCCCCTGATCGACCTGCCGGTTGGGCTGCACATAATCGTTGAACACCCGGATATCGAGCCGCAGCCCCTGCTCGGCGAGTTCGGGTTTCACGAATTCGAGGATCTCGGCATGGGGCACCGCGGTTGCGGCGATGCTGAGCGCGTTGGGATCGGCCTTGTCGTTGCCGCCGCCGCAAGCGGCGAGCAGGGCGCCGGAGGCGAGGGCGATCAGGGTGCGGCGGCTGAACATGATGAACCTCAACGATGATCGAAATGGCGGGCGAGACGATCGCCGGCGAACTGGATGAGCTGGACGAGCAGGACCATCAACGCGACGGTGACCAGCATCACGTCGGTCTGGAAGCGCTGATAGCCGTAGCGGATGGCGAGATCGCCGAGGCCGCCGGCGCCGACCACGCCGGCCATGGCGGTGAACGACACCAAAGCCACGGCGGTGACGGTCGCGCCCGCGATCAGCCCGGGCAGCGCTTCCGGAAGCAGCGCCTTGACGACGATCTGAAGCCTGGACGCGCCCATCGCCTGGGTCGCCTCGACGGTCACGCGCGGCACTTCGCGCAGCGCGCCTTCGACCAGCCGCGCGTAGAAGGGCGCGGCGCCGACGACCAATGGCGGGATCGCGCCGGCAACACCGAGCGACGTGCCCATCACCAGCAGGGTGAGCGGGATCATGACGATCAGCAGGATGACGAACGGCACCGAGCGCAGGACGTTGACCGCCATGCCGATCAGCCGATTGAGCAGCCGGCTCTCGGCGAGCTGCCCGGTGCCGGTGAGGAACAGCAGCACGCCGAGCGGGATGCCGAGCGCAATCGTCAGCGCCAGCGATGCACCCAGCATCACCAGCGTATCCAGCGTCGCCTGCCAGATATCGCTCCAGACGATGTTGGCGAACAATCCGCTCATCGGCCCGCCTCCCCGAGCAGGCGGAGCGTGGCGTCGTGGCGGGCGCCGCCGAACACGCTCGCCACCGGTCCGGTCTCGACGATCCGGCCGGCCTCGAGCACCGCGACCTGATCGCAGACCGCGCGTACCACCGCCATTTCATGGGTGATCAGCACGATCGTCAGCCCAAGCTCGCGATTGAGCGCGCCCAGCAGGGCCAGGATCGATCGGGTGGTCTCCGGATCGAGTGCGCTGGTCGCTTCGTCGCAGAGCAGGATGTCGGGCCGGGTGGCGAGCGCGCGGGCGATGCCGACCCGCTGGCGCTGGCCGCCCGAGAGGCGGCTCGGATAAGAGGCCGCCTTGTCGGACAGGCCGACCCGGGCAAGGAGCTCGGCGACCCTGACTTCCCGGTCCGCCCGCGGTACCCCGGCCAGCTCGAGCGGCAAGGCTACGTTGCCGGCGACGTCCCGGGAATCGAGCAGGCCGAAGGACTGGAAGATCATGCCGATGCGTCGCCGCAGCGAGCGTAGGCCGCCGTCGGAAAGGCCGGGCAGGGAGATGCCGTCGACCCGGACGTCGCCTTCGCTCGGCCGCTCCAGTCCGTTGATCAGGCGGAGCAAGGTCGACTTGCCCGCGCCGGACCGGCCGATGATGCCGAACGCGGCGCCGCGCGGCACCGTCAGCGACACGCGCTCGAGCGCGCGCGTTCCGTCGGCAAAGCGCTTGGTGACGTCGTCGAGCTCGATCATCAGGAAAGAAGCTTCATGGCCGGCGAAGCCGGAGCCGGCGCCCTGCAGGACTCGGGATACGGAGCGATGCGCATCGGCGGAATCTATTGTCTACTCGCCGGGTTGACAATCTACTCGGCTGCACCGGATCAATTAGCATCGTCCTTGCGGCACAGCTCTGCATCGGCGCAAGAACATGCTCCGAACGGCGCCACGCGGAGCAGGATTTTCCGTGAGCCTTCAACTCCCCATCCACGCCTTCGTGGAGGGGGCATGGGGCGGCCCTGCTTATTCCTTCGTCAACGCCTCCGGCTTGTGCGCGGCGCGCTTGCCTTCCTTGGTCTTGACGATGAACTGCGGGTTGTCCTTGGAGGCGGCCACCTTGTGACTCTTGATGTGGGTCTCGCTGGTCTGCTTCTTCTCGATGACACCGTGCGCTTCGCCGCCGTGGCTCTTCCACTTCACGTGGTCGCCGGTCTTCAGGTCCTTCGCCATGTCGCACTCCTTTCCGGTTCGACGGCATCAACCGCTCCGGTCCGGCACGCGTTCCTGATGCTTTGTGCCGGGTCAGGCGCCGAACCAGCCTCTGTCGCGCGCCTCCACCAGCCGCGGCACCATATAGGCCCAGAGCGCCGGGCAGCCCGCTTCGATCGGCGGTCCGATGCGGGCAACGACCCGAGCATATGAAATGCCGTTCTCCCGCCAGCTCTGGCCCTCGTTGGCGAGGTTGAGCAAGGCGGGCATCGCGCGATCGACGGCGTTGGCGAAGCGCGCTTCCGGAGTCTCGGCCGCCTCGAACTCGCGCCACAGTTCCAGAAAGCCGTCGCCGCCGCCATCGGGCAGGTGGCCGAAGATGCGGGTGACGGCGGCCTGTTCCGCCGCCTTGCGCTCTTCCCAGCCGCCTTCGGCGAAGACGATCGTATCGCCGGTGTCGATCTCGCCGATGTCGTGGACGAGCAGCATCCGGATGACCCGGTCGATGTCGACCGGCGCGTCTGCCAGCGGGGCGAGCGCGGCGGCGAGCAGGGCGATCTGCCAGCTATGCTCGGCACTGTTCTCGTAACGGTCGAGCCCCGTCGGCTTCACCTTGCGGGTGACAGCCTTCAGACGATCGAGCTCCATCACGAAATCGATGTACGGCTGCATGCTGTTCCTCCCGGCGCAGCGCTCTCCTAGCGAGCTTCGTGCCGTCGTTGAACCGGCAGCGAGGCTGCGGCGCGTCGGAAAATGGAGACGTGGTTACCGGCTGGTAGCCTTTGGCGCCTAGAAGGCGTCGCGGAAGGACCCGAGATGCAGGAAGCCGCACGTCCCATTGCCAGCGCCGTCGCCGTCGATGTCGCGATCGTTGCGGGCGTCCCGGACGAGATCGACCTTGCGGCCGCGCGCGCCGACTCCGCCCATCTGTTCCTCCGGCGCGCCTGGTACGAAGCCGCCGGACATTCCGGCGTGCGGACGGTGATCGCGGCGCGTCCCGACGGTGCGGTGATCGCCGCTCTGCCGACGGCTCCCACCCGGTGGCCAGGCATGCGCCTGGTGCCGGGCAGCTATTGGCCGTTCCGCAGCTTCCCGGTCGACGCCGATATCGCCGACTCGGAACTTGCCGCCATGCTGTCGTCCTCCGCCGTGCGAAAGGCGCTGGGGCCGGTCTGGCGTATGGGGCCGGTCTACGAGAATGATCCAACCCTGATCCGGCTGCTCCGTATCTGCGCGGGAAGCGGCTGGACGCCGTTGCCGCGCCGGATCGCACCGAGCTTCCTGCTCGACATCGATCGCCTGCAGGCGGATGGCAGCTGGCCGCGCGGATCGACCCTGCGCAAGAACCGCTTCCACGAAAAGCATCTCGCCACCCACGGCGATCTCGAATGGCGCTTCGTCTCCGGGGCGGGCTGGACATCCGAGGTCTTCGACGATCTCGCCGAGATCGAGCGGCGGAGCTGGGTCGCCGATCGGACCGACGGCAGCGACGCCAAGTTCATGGCCCCGCACCATCGGCGTGTCTGGGAAGGTGCTGCCGCCGATCCCGTGCTCGCCGAAGCGATGCGCGCGGCGATCCTCTATATCGGCGGCGCCCCTGCCGCTTTCTCCTTCGATCTCGATGCCGGCAGCATCAAATATGCGATCGCCAACAGCTATGACGAGCGTTTCGCCAAGCACAGCCCCGGCAAATGTCTTTATTATCGCAACCTGGTGGAGGCGATGGAGCGCGGCATTGCAATCGTCGACTGGGGCGCCGGCGACAGCGGCTACAAGCGCACCATCGGCGCCGACGAGGGGCCGGGGATCGTCGATCTGCTGTTCGTCGGGAATGCTGCACTGGCGCGGGTGATCGCGCCGATCTGGCGCCGGAGCGGCCGCAAGGGCTGAGATCGATCCCCGCTCTATCCGCGGGCGCGCGCTTCGACTAACGGGGCGCGATGTCCAGCCGATCCCTGTTCGCGACCCTGTTCTACGAGGGCGCGCTCGACGATGCGACCCTCGTCGCGGAGCTCGACGATGCCTGCCGCGCGCTTGCCGACGAGGATGATGCCGGCCGGCGCTGGTCGCGCGAGCACGGCTATCGCGGCTACACCTCCTATGCGTCGCTCAACGATCTTCCGGTTCGCGATCCGCGCTTCGCCGATCTGGTGCGGCTGCTCAACCGGCATGTCGCCGCCTTCGCCGCCGAATGCGCCTTCGATCTTCGCGGACGGCGCCTGAAGCTCGACAGCCTCTGGGTCAACGTCCTGAAGCCGGGCGGCGCGCATGGCGCGCACATCCATCCTCACAGCGTCGTCTCGGGCACCGTGTATGTCGCGGTTCCCGCCGGTGCGGGACCGCTGAAGCTCGAGGATCCCCGGCTGCCGATGATGATGGCGGCGCCGACCCGGCGCGAGGATGCGCCGGAGCCGCTCAAAACCTTCGTGACCGCCGCGCCGCAGCCCGGTACACTGTTCCTGTGGGAAAGCTGGCTGCGTCACGAGGTCGTGCCGGGCACCGGCAAGGAGCCACGAATTAGCATCAGCTTCAACTATCGCTGATGGCGATCGCGGTCAGTCATCCGCCGTTCATGGCGCAGGTGGGACTGGCGCGCACTTGGGGAGATTGGGGAATCGCATGAGTGCCGTGGAGCGCGCTCGCGACGAGATGGACGGGAGCCCCGGTGGGCTCGAGCAGGTCTACCTGGTGCACAGGCCGGCGCTGCTCCGTTTTCTGCGCGCGCGCGGGGCGGGGGATGATGCCGAGGATCTGCTGCAGGAAATGTGGATCAAGGCGTCGGCCGGCGCCTCTGGTCCGATCCGCGATCCGGTCCCCTATCTCTATCGCGCCGCCAACAATCTCATGCTCGACCGCCGCCGCGCGACGCAGCGCCAGGCCCGGCGCGACGCCGACTGGAGCGGCGCCGAACCCGGGATCGAGCCTGCCGACGACCGCCCCGATGCGGAACAGAGCGCTCTCGCCCGCGACGAGCTCGAGGCCGCGCAGGAAGCGCTCGCCCAGCTCGGCGACCGCACCGACACGATCTTCCGCCGCTTCCGTCTGAAGGGCGACAGCCAGCGCGAGATCGCGTCCGATCTCGGCATCAGCCTGAGCGCCGTCGAGAAGCATCTTCAGAAGGCCTATCGGGCGCTCGTCGATTTACGGAGACGGCTCGATGCGGGTTGAGCCTCGCGGCGGCGTCAGGGCATCGAGGTGAACCCGATGCTGAAGAGCCAGAGACAGATGGAAGACGAGGCGATCGGCTGGGTGATCCGGCTTCGCGACGGCGATGCCGAGGCGTGGGAGGCGTTCACGATCTGGCTCGAGGCCGATCCTGCGCATCTCGCCGCCTATGAAAGCGCGGCGCTGGTCGATGCCGATGCCGAAGCATTGCCCCCCGCGGCGCCGGCTCCGGCCTGGCAGCCTGCGCCCGCCGTCGCCAATCCCCGGCATTCCGGTCCTCGGCGCGCCTTTCTCGGCTGGGGCATCGCTGCCAGTCTTGCCTTGTTCGCGGGCTGGTACGGCATCGCCGGGTCGGGAAGCGCCTACAGCATCGAGACCGGCGCCGGCGAGCATCGCACGATCGCACTGGAAGACGGCACGCGCATCGAGCTCAACGGCGGCACAAGGGTGATGCTGGACCGGGATCGTCCCCGCTTCGCCGAGCTCGAGCATGGCGAGGCCCTGTTCCGGGTGGTGCATGACGAGGCGCGTCCGTTCGAGGTCGAAGCGGGTGGCGCGCTGCTTCGAGATCTCGGCACCGTGTTCAACGTCGTCGCGTCCGATCGCATGCTCGACGTTGCGGTCTCCGAGGGCGCGGTGCTGTTCGATCCGGACGGCGAGCGGAAGAATCTGTCGCCGGGCATGGCGCTGATCAAGGCCAAAGGCGCGCCCGCTCTGGTCTCGAAGGTGGACAATGATGCGGTCGGCGCGTGGCGCCAGGGACGGCTGGTCTATTCCGGAGCGCCGGTATCGCGCATCGCGACCGATCTGTCGCGCAACCTCGGTATTACGGTCACCGCCGCCGCCGATGCCGGTGCGCGGCCGTTCAGCGGCGTGATCATGCTGGATGGCGGGGACGAGGAGGTCCTGTCGCGTGCGGCCGCCTTGCTCGGGCTCACGGCCGATCGCTCCGGCGACGGGTGGATATTGAAGATGTCGACGGGTGCGGGCAGCTAGGGCCCTTGCCGCCACCGCAATCATCCTGTCGCTGAGCACCGCCGCCGAGGCTGCCCAGCGCCATCGCCTGCACTTGCCCGCGGGACGGCTCGGGGAGGCGGCCAATGCGCTCGGACGCCAGGCGGGTATCAGCATCGGGATCCGTGATCCGGCGCTCGCCGCGACTCCGGTGCCGGCGGTGCAGGGCAGGCTCTCGGTCGAGGATGCGCTGAAACGGATGCTCGTCCGCGCCGGTGCCCGTGCCGTGCCGCTCGGCCCGCGCACCTGGCTGATCGTCGCGGCGCCGGTGCAGGCGCCGCAACCGCGCACGACGCCGCAAAGGATCGCAAAGCGGGAACCCACCAAGCCGCGGCCAAGGCCCATGCGGCCCGTCGCCGCTGTCGAGACGGAGGCGGAGGAGATCGTCGTCACCGGCAGCAAGCGCCGGCTTGCGCTCGCCGATTACCCGGGCGTGGCGACGCTGATCGACGGCGACGATCCGGCGTTCGTCGGCTTGCGCGGATCGGAGGGGCTGGTCGAGCGGGTCTCTGCGGTCACGTCCACCCATCTCGGCCCCGGACGCAACAAATTGTTCCTGCGCGGCATCGCCGATTCGAGTTTCAACGGCCCCACCCAGGCGACCGTGGGCCAGTATCTCGGCGAGACGCGGCTCAACTACAATGCGCCCGATCCCGACCTCAAACTCCATGATGTCCAGCGGATCGAGATCCTGCCGGGGCCGCAGGGCACCCTCTACGGTGCCGGCTCGGTCGGCGGCATCATCCGGGTGCTGCCCAACGCGCCCAACCTTTACGATCTTGAGAACGCGGCCTCGGCCGGTGTTTCGGCCGTTCAGCATGGCGGCATCGGTGGGGATCTTGCGGGGCTGATCAACGTACCGATCGCGCCGGGACGGGCAGCGCTGCGCCTGTCCGGCTACGGCGAGAGCGAAGCCGGCTATATCGACGATCTCGGCCGTGGCCTCGACGACGTCAATCGCACCCGCACCATCGGTGGACGCGCCGCGTTGCGCCTGCGCTCGGGCAGCGGCTGGACGGTCGATCTCGGCCTCACCGGACAGCGCATCCGCGGCGAGGATGCGCAATTCGCCGAGCGGGACGGGCCGCCGCTCACCCGCCACAGCGTCGTGCCGCAGGATTTCCGCAACGGCTATGCGCTCGCCGATGTCGTGGTCAGCAAGCAATGGGATGATCTCCACTTCGTGACGGCGACCGGGCTGGTTCGCCAGACGCTGACCGAACATTATGATTCCACCCGCGGTAACGGCCCGCCGACTCAGTTCGAGCAGCGCACCGAGGTGACGATGCTCTCGGCCGACGCGCGTCTGTCGCGTGAGGCGCCGCAGGGGCGGGGCTGGCTGATAGGTGCGAGCATGATCAGCAATCGCTCGGAGCAGAGCCGCGCACTCGGCGCTCCCGGCGCGCTGAAGCCGATCACCGGAGTCCGCAACGGCATCGAGGAAGCGACGGTTTACGGGGAAGCGAGCGTCGGCCTCACCGACATGCTGACGCTGACCGGCGGCGCGCGAATTTCTCATTCCCGCCTGTCGGGCGCCGCGCTCGATGCGCCGATCGCCTTTGCGGCATTGCTGAGGACGATCGAGGCCAGCCGAAGCGAGACATCGTTCCTGCCGTCGATTGCGCTCTCCGGCGAGGCATCGCCGCGGCTGTCCTTCTTCCTGCGCTACCAGGAAGGCTTCCGTCCCGGCGGGCTGTCGGTCACCGGCATCCTGGTGCAGCGCTTCCGGAACGATCGCGTCGCGACGCTGGAGGGAGGCTTCCGGCTGCTCGGCGGCCCCGAACGCGATGTCGAGGCGGCGGCGTCCGTCTCCTACACGCGCTGGAGCGACATCCAGGCCGACATCATCGATTTCGACGGTCTGCCGACGACCACGAATATCGGCGATGGACGCATCTACACCCTCGACCTGCGGGCGGGATGGCGGCCGGCAAGCGGCCTCAGCTTCGATGTCGCCGCGGTGCTGAACGACAGCCGGGTCACCAATCCCGCGCCCAGCGTGATCATGACGCCGAGCGCACCTTTGCCCAACGTCGCCAAGGTCAACGCTCGCATCGGCGCCGAATATCATGCACCGCTCGGGCCGGACCTCGCGCTGCGCCTGACCGCGTCCGCACGCTATATCGGCCGATCGCGGCTCGGCATCGGTCCGATCCTCGGCGAGCCGCAGGGCGACTGGGTCGATACCCGTCTCGGTGCGCGGCTGGAGCGCGGCCGTCATGCCTGGTCACTGACCGTGTCGAACCTGCTCGACGAGGTGGGCAACCGCTTCGCCTTCGGCTCGCCGTTCACCCTGGCGGAGACGAGGCAGATCACGCCGATGCAGCCGCGGACCGTGCGGCTCGGCTGGGACGTGACATTCTAAAAAAATGAAATGACCGGGTGCGGGTTCGTTTCGGCCGCATCGTCTTGTCCTTCGAATGGGTGCTTCGCCGGTGGGGGCGGCGCCCTTGCCGACAGAAGGACTGAAATGCGTAACCTGCTTGCCTGCACCTGCCTGACTCCGCTCGCTTTGTTCGCGATCACCGGGACGTCCGCGCAGGCCGAAACGACGATCACGACCAAGGTCACCACCGCACAGAAGACTTCGACCATCAAGGCCGGTGCCGCCGACGATCTGCGGATCACCAGTGCGGGCTCGGTCGTGCCCACCGTGGCCGGGGCCGCCGTCACGCTCGACAGCAACAACAAGGTGACCAACGAAGGGCTGATCCAGACCAATGACGTGAACGACGTCACCGGCATTCTCGCCAATGCGGGAACGACCGGGACCATCACCAACAGCGGCAAGATCGAACTGCTCGAAAGCTACGCTCCAACCGACGGCGACAAGGACGGCGATCTCGATGGCGCCCTTGCCAGCGGCACCCGCCGCATCGGCATTCGCACCGCGCCGGGCGGGACCTTTACCGGCAACGTCGTCAACAGCGGCACGATCACCATCGAGGGCAATGACAGCGCCGGCATCGCGCTCGACGGCGCTCTCGCGGGATCGCTGACCCAGAGCGGCACGATCACCGTGGTCGGCGACCGCGCCGTCGGCGTCCGCGCCGGCGACGTGTCCGGCGACGTGCGCATCACCGGCAACACCGGGGCAACCGGGCTCAACGCGACGGCTGTGTCGCTGGACGGCAATGTCGGCGGCGCCTTCGTGATCCAGGCTTCGGTCGCCTCTACCGGATATCGCGCGACGACCGCGCCCAGCGACGTCTCGAAGCTCGACGCAGACGATCTTCTTCAGGGCGGCCCCGCAATCCGGGTCGGCGCCGATGTCGCCAAGGGCATCTTCTTCGACGTGCCGCCGAAGGACAGCAGCACCACCGACAATGACGAGGACAAGGACGGCGTCGAGGATGCCAAGGAAGGCAGCGCCGCTGTCACCTCCTTCGGCAGCGCTCCGGCCCTGCTGGTCGGCTCCGCGACCCGCACCGTCGCAATCGGCGCGGTGGCTGGCAACGCCAACGGCCACGGCATGGTGCTGAACGGCACCGTCACCGGGCGCGGCGTCTATGGCGGCGTCGACGCCAACGGCATCGTCATCGGCGGCCTCGGCCAGGCGGTGTCGGTTGCCGGCGGGATGACCGTCACCGGTGCGGTCGGCGCGGTCTCCAACGCGGCCAACGCCACCGGCATCCGCATCGGCAGCGGCGCCACCGTCAACGAGATCCGCGTTGCCGGCAGCGTTACCGCGCAAGGCGCATCGACCGCGACGACGATCTCGCGCGGCATCGTCGTCGATCAGGGCGCGACCGTCACCGCCATCCGCAACAGCGGCACGATCGGTGCTGCCGCGAGCGGTGCCGGCAGCGCGTCGGCGATCGTCGACAATAGCGGCAAGGTCTCGCTGGTCGAGAATAGCGGTGCGATCACCATCGCCACGCTCGGACTCGACACCGGCCGGGCGGTCGCCATCGATCTCAGAAGCAATAACGCTGGCGTGATCGTGCGCCAGACGCTGGTTGGACAGGGTGTCGCCGCCCCCTCGATTTCGGGCGACATTCTGTTCGGCGCCGGTGACGACCAGCTCGACCTTGCCGACGGCAAGGTACTGGGAACGAGCAGGTTCGGCACCGGCGCCAATCGCCTGACCATGTCCGGCGACGCGGAATATTCGGGGGGCGCCGTGTTCGGCGCGGGCGCGGATCGAATGACGCTTGGCGGAACCTCGGTGTTCAGCGGCAGCGCCGATTTCGGCGGCGGTGCGGACGTGCTGGCGTTGTCTGGCACCGCCCGCTTCAGCGGGACTCTGGTAAATGCGGGCAGCCTCGCGGTCGACGTGGCCGGCGGAACCCTGGAGCTCGCCAGCACCGGCACCGCCGCAATCGGATCGCTCACCGTCGGATCGGCGGGCGTGCTCGGCGTCACGCTCGATCCGGCAGCGGGCAAGAGCAGCCTCTACCAGGTCGCCGGAACCGCCAGTTTCGCGCAGGGCTCGAAGCTTCAGGTTCGTCTCAACAGCGTCTCGGGTTCGCTCGGCACCTACACGGTGCTCAAGGCCGGTACGCTCACCGGCACCGCGGGCCTCACCTCGACGTCGGTCCTGCTTCCCGCCTTCCTCAAGAGCAGCCTTACGGCAAGCGAGCAGGCCGGCGAAATCAAGGTTGCGATCACCCGCAAGAGCGCGTCCGAGATCGGATTGAACCGGTCGGAAGCAGGGGCTTGGGACGCCGTCTACTCGGTGCTCGACAAGGATGCCAAGGTCGCCGGCGCCTTCCTCCAGATGACCGAGACGGAGACGCTGCGGGATTCGATCCAGCAGCTTCTTCCGGAGCATGCCGGCGGCGTGTTCGAAACGGTGACTCAGGCATCGCGCACCACCGCGCGGATGCTGCGCGATCCGGGTGCCCCCTATGTCGATGCCGGGACCTGGGGTTTCTGGGTGCAGCAGGTGGCCTGGGGCACGTCAAAGGATCTTGGCGACACGTCGGAATATGACATTACCGGCTGGGGCGCCAACGGCGGTGCCGAGATCGCGCTCGGCGGTGCCGGCCGCATCGGTGCCTCGCTCTCCTATCTGAGCGGGCGCGATGAAGGGATCAACGACAGCGAAGTCCGCACCGATCAATATGAGCTTGCGGTTCACTGGCGGGGACAATGGGGCGGCTTCCGCTCCTTCGTCCGCGGATCGGCAGCCGCGATCAAGCTGGACGGCACCCGTCAGTTCAGCGCGACCGTTGGTGGTGAAGAGATCCGCCGCACCTCGAGCGGGGAGTGGGACGGGCGGCTCTATTCGGCCGCGGCCGGTATTTCCTACGAGGCCGAATTCGGGCGCCTGAGCCTGCGGCCGCTGCTTGCCATCGATTATTACCGCCTCACCGAGGACGGCTACACCGAAACCGGCGGCGGCAGCGCGATGGATCTCGTGGTCGACGATCGCAAGAGCGACGAATTTGCGGGCGAGGCATCCTTGACCCTCGGCTATGCCTTCAAGGCGCCATCGGGCAAGGATGACGGCTTCTTCCGTGCCGAGATCGAAGGCGGCCGCCGCCAGATCCTTGGCGGCGACATCGGTGCCACCACCGCGCGCTTCGCCGGCGGCACGCCCTTCACCCTGCTTCCGGAGAAGCGCACCGATGGCTGGACCGGCAAGCTCCGGCTGATCGGCGGCAGCGGCGACTTCTCCATCGGCGGCGAAGTCGGTGCCGAGGAGCAGCAGGGCCGTGCCGCGGTGTCCGGCCGCATCGCCCTCCAGATCGGCTTCTGATCGGGCTCGTCCTTCCGCGGGGCCCCTCCGCTGCGGAAGGACGTAGGGTCAGGGTCGGCGGCCCCACGCCGTCGACCCTGGCCCGTTTTGCATTGAAGCGATTCGTCGCCGGACGGCGCCGTCCGACGACTCGAAAAGCGCGGCGATCCCGGCAAGAGGCTGCGTGTCAGATCGCCAGCGAGGCCAGCATCATCGTGCCGACCAGGAATGCGGTACCGCTTGCGATCAGCACGGCGCCCGCTGCTGCGTCCTTCGCATCGCGGATCTGTTCGGCGAATTCGGGATGGAGCCGATCGATCGCATATTCCAGCGCTGCGTTGATCGCTTCGAGCGCGAGCACCAGACCCGTGCACGGGGCGACCATCGCAGTCCAGATCAGACCCGGCTGAAGCATGCAGACGCTGCCGATCGCACACACTCCGATGACGGATTGGACCCGAAAGCTTCGCTCCCGCCTCAGCACCACCCGCAACCCCGCCGACGCAAAACCAAGGCGTTCGCCAAACGGGCGGTTCTTGCAGCAGGCGGAAAATGCGGGATCGATGCTGTCCACGTCCGTCAGATTAGGAGCCGCCTCGGGCTCCGGCAAAAGGAGATACGGTCCTTTTGCCGTGCGGACTCCGTGCACCCTTGACCGCCGCCTTGCTCCCGCCGCAGGCGAGGCGGATGGCGATCACCGGGAATCACGCGGCTCTGGCCGCATTTGCGCAGACCTTGGCCGACACCGCGCGGGCCGAGACTCTCCACCGCTTCGAAATGGGCATTGGTGCCGAGGACAAGGGCGGCGCCGACGGCTTCGATCCGGTGACCGACGCCGATCGCGAGGCTGAACGCGCGATGCGGGCCGCGATCGAAGCCGCATTCCCCGATCATGGCATTGCCGGTGAGGAATTCCCGGAGCGTCCGGCCAACGGACCCTTCGTGTGGAGCCTGGATCCGGTCGACGGAACCCGGTCCTTCACCTGCGGCCTGCCCAATTGGGTGACCTTGATCGCTTTGCTGGAAGAGGGGCGGCCGATCCTGGGGCTGATCGACGTGCCCTGCCTCGGCGAACGCTATTGGGGCGGCGCCGGGGAGGGCGGCTTCGTTCGTTTCGGGCGCGAGGCGCCGCTGCGTGCCAGCGACCGCACCCGGCTTGACGAAGCCCGCCTTTCCACCACCGACCCCTATCTGTTTCCGGGCGCGGAGCGCGATGCGTTCGAGCGCGTGCGCAGCCGCGTCCGCACCAGCCGCTATGGGCATGACGGCTACGCTTATGCGCGGCTCGCCGCCGGCACGATCGATCTCGTCATCGAATCGCAGCTCAAGCCCTACGATTACAACGCCCTCATCCCCGTCGTCCGCGCGTCGGGCGGGATGATCGGCAACTGGACGGGTGGCGACGATTTCTCGCACGGCAGGGTGATCGCGGCGGCGACGCCGGCGCTGTTCGATCAGGCCGTGGCCCTGATGCGCGACGCAGTCTGACGCTCTAGGCCGCAGCCGCGGTCGGGCTTTCCTGCTGCCGCTGCTGCTCCCACCAGCAGCCGAACATCGCGATCGCATAAAGCATGCGTCCATGATTGGCGGTGCCGGCGCTGTGCTCCGCGAACAACGTGCCGACTCCTTCGGGATCGAGCAAGCCGCTCGCCCGCGCGCCGCTCTCATGCCACGCCTCGCGCGCGAACTGGCTGAAATCGCCCCTGAACCATTCGGCGAACGGGAGCTGGAAGCCGAGTTTGCGCAAGCCCAGCGAGCCTGTGGGCAGCCACGGCTCGACCGCCTTGCGGAGCGCGTATTTGCCCGTTCTGCCGCGCAGCTTCATCGCGTTCGGCATCGTCATCGTCCAGTCGACGAGGCCGTGCGAGAGGAACGGCACGCGCGCTTCCAGCGAATGCGCCATGCTGGTCTGGTCGAGCCGATTGAGGAGCGATGCCGGCATGTGCACGGTCAGATCGGCAAGCATGAATTGCTGCAGCGGATCGAGCGTCGCAAGCCCCGATCCGGGGAAATGCGCGTCCGCCAGCGCGGCGACGTCGCCGGCCGTTTCGTGGCGAGCGAGGAAGCCGGGCTCGAACAACCGGGCACGCAGCCACGGCGAGGAGATTTGGGTGCCTGCGAAGAAGCGCTGAACATTGCCGTCGAGCGTTGCGGCGTGCCGGAAACGCCGCGCATTCTGGCGGAGGTAATTCCACCGGCGCGACGACGTGGCGGGGAGACGATCGACCATGCCTGCGATCGGGCCGAGCGCCTTGAGGAGCGGCGCCCACCGCGCGGCGTTGAGCGCGGTGCGCTGGCGCTTGTAGCCGGCGAAGATCTCATCCGATCCCTCGCCGCACAGCACCACCTTCAGATGTTGCGCGGCGAGCTTCGAGAGATGCCAATGCGGAATCGCCGAAGTGGCGGCGCAGGGCTCGTCGAAGGCAGCCTGCACGGCCGGCAGCAGGGTTCCCGCAGCGTCCGGCTCCAGCGGCAGCAGGATATGCTCGCAGCCGAGATGACGCGCAATCCGGGTCGCCGCCGCGGTCTCGTCGATGCTGGTGTTCGGGAATCCGACGGTGAAAGCCTTGATCGGCGCACCGGACAACTCGGCCATGATTGCCGTGACCGCCGCCGAATCCACCCCGCCCGACAGGAAGGAGCCGACCGGCACGTCCGCGAGCATGTGCCGCTTCACGCTCGCGCGCAGCCGGCTGCGCGTCTCCTCGATCCACTCCTGCTCCGTCACGTCGGTGCGGATCCGGAATTCGGGCTTCCAGAAGGCATGGATCTGCGCATCGCGATCGGGGCCGATCCGCAGGCAATGGCCGGGCGGGAGACTGCGCACCTGCCGGAAGATCGTGCGCGGCCGCTGCACGTGGCCGTAGCCGAAGAAATCGTGAACGGCGCGTTCGTCGACATCGAAAACGTGGCCGGGAAGCGGCCGGAGCGCGCGGATTTCCGACGCGAAGGCAATGCCGCCTTGTTGCTCGGTCACGAACAGCGGCTTGATGCCGAGCGGATCGCGGGCGAGCGTCAGGTTGCGGGTCAGGCGATCCCAGATCGCCACCGCGTACATGCCGTCGAGCCGCGGCCATGCGTCGTCCTGCCAGTGCACGAATGCTGCAAGCAGGGTCTCGGTATCGCTGTTGGTGACGAAGCGCATACCGGCCTCTTCCAGCTCGGCACGAAGCTCGAGATGATTGTAGATCTCGCCGTTGAAGACGACCGCATAGCGGCGATCCGGGCTTGCGATCGGCTGGTGGCCTCCGGCGATGTCGATGATGCTGAGCCGGCGCATGCCGAACCCGAAATCGCCGTCGACGAGCGTGCCGAAATCGTTCGGTCCACGGTGGACGATCGTGTCGCACTGGCGCGCCACGATCTCCGGCGCGACCGGGCGGCCGCCGCGACGATACCATCCTGCGATACCGCACATGCTGCTGTGATCCTTTGGAGAGATGAGGGCGCGCCAGGCTCGGGAAGGCGCCGGCGGTACGGGCCGGCGCCTTCAGCCGCGAAAATCGAATGGTCCGGCCTTGTTTCAGTCGTCGCGGCTGCGGCGCGTGATCCGCAGCGTGTCGGGCGCCAGCTTCACGTCCCAGGTTTCACCATTGGCGAGGCGGGCATCGTCAATCTCCCAGCGGCGTCCGTCGTCCAGCTCGATATCGTCCCAGGCGACGAAGCCGTTGGCCTGCAGCACGCGCGCGATCGCCGCGCGTTCGGCCTCGGTCGGCTGCCGGTCAGGGCTGCTGGAGGCGGCGAATGCGGTGGCCGCGGCGACGGGGATCAGGCCGGCTGCGGCGATGAGGGAAAGCGTGCGAGTGCGCATGGTTCATGTCCTGTCGTGAGTCGCGGACGCGTTCGAGGCGGCCGATGGAGCGGAGAGCCGCTGTCCGGGCTTCGGCGCAGCGTTGCGCGTCGCCCAGACCAGGAACCGGAAGAGCGCGGCGGAAATCGGGCAATCCCGATCGTCCGATCGACCCGTCTCCGGTGTGTCCGATGCCTGTTCCATGGCGTGGTTCTGCGCCCGGTACCTGACGGGCCGATTGCCGAAACATTTGAAGTTCGTCAGGTTTGCCCGGAATCCTTGTTTCCGGCGCGCCGCTCTGGAAGACAGCGATGATGCACATCCTGCTTGTCGAGGACGATCCACGCGTCGCCGCCTATCTGTGCAAGGGGCTGGAGGAAGAGGGGCATGTCGTCGATCTGCGCGAGGATGGACGCTCCGGCCTGCTCCAGGCCTCGACCGAGCGCTACGATATCATCCTGCTCGATCGCATGCTGCCCCATGTCGATGGCCTCAAGATCCTGCAGACGCTGCGCGCCACCGGCGATGCGACTCCCGTGTTGATCCTGAGCGCACTCGGCGACGTGGACGAGCGGGTGAAGGGCCTCCGCGCCGGCGGCGACGATTATCTCGCCAAACCGGTGGCGATCTCCGAGCTGCTCGCCCGCGTCGAGGCGCTCGGCCGCCGCGGCACTCTCACCGAAGAGGTCGCGGAGCTGCGGGTCGGGGCTCTGGTCGTCGATCGGCTCGGCCACGCGGTCACCATCGAGGGCAGGCCGGTCGATCTCACCGCGCGCGAATACCAGATCCTGGAGCTGCTCGCCCGCCATGCCGGCCGCGTAGTCACCCGCTCGATGCTGCTCGAGCATGTCTGGAACTACCATTTCGATCCGCAGACCAACGTCATCGATCAGCATCTCAGCCGGCTGCGCCAAAAGCTCGCTCTGGTCTCGCCGGTGCCCCTCGTCCACACCGTGCGGGGCGCGGGCTACATGCTCCGGCCCGGCGAATGAAGCTTCTCAAGAGCTTCTCGTTCCGGCTTGCCGCGACCTACGCCTTGCTGTTCTCGGTGTCGTTGGCGCTCGTTCTCGGCACGTATCAGCTGGTCAGCATCACCTTGCCGCGCAACGCGGTGAAGGCTGCGATCGAGGCGGAAGCGGAGACGTTCGCCGCCGGCTATCGCGGCGATGCGCGTGCATTGGCCCGGCGGCTCGAAGCCCGCGCCGGGGCGCCCTCCCAGCTCGCCGGCTTCCACCTCCTCACTGATCCCGCGGGCCATGTCGTCAGCACCAACCTGCCGAGCTGGCCTGCCTTCGCCGGACGCCGCTGGTATTCGCTCGAGGCCGACATCTATCGGGACGGCGATGAAGACGATCACGAAGCGCTCGTGCTCGATCGCGGGCTCGCCGATGGATCGCGGCTGATGATCGGCCGCGACGTCGAGGAGCTGGACGATCTCGAGGAAGCGATCGGCTCGGCGGCGCTCTACCTGATCGCCGCAACCCTGCTTCTCGCCACGGCCGGCGCGCTGTTGATGAACTGGGCGATCGGACGCCGTCTCGACGCCGTCTCCGGCACCGCGCGGCGCGTGATTGGCGGCGATCTCGCCGGGCGCGTGCCGATCAATGGCAGCGGTGACGATTTCGATCGGCTCGCGGTCACGCTCAACCTGATGCTCGATCGGGTCGAAGCCGGAGTCGAAGCGGTGAGGACCGCATCGGACTCCGTCGCGCACGAGCTGCGGACGCCGCTCAGCCGCCTGCAGGCGAGCTTGAGAAAGGCGGCGCCTGGCGACGGCGCGGATGCGTCCGACCTGTACGACGCCATCGACGAGGCCGATCGGCTGCAATCCTTGTTCGACGCGGTGCTTCGGATCTCGCGGATCGAAAGCGGGCGGCACGAAGCGCACTTTGCCGACGTGAACCTCGCCGCGCTGATCGCCGACGCTGTGGATCTCTATGGCCCGGCGGCGGAAGACAAGGGTGTGAGTCTCGCGCAGTCGACAGGCGACGCCCCGATCGTCCGCGGCGATCGCGATCTCCTGTTTCAGCTCGTTGCCAATCTTCTCGACAACGCCATCAAGTTCACACCCACCGGCGGCACGATCCGTCTTGGCATCACGCACCAGGGGGTGGGTGTCCGGCTGATCGTCTCCGACAGCGGGCACGGCGTCCCTGCGGAGGCGATGGAGCGGCTGGGCGAGCGCTTCTTCCGGGGCGCGGCAGCGTCCGGCGCTCCCGGCGTCGGGCTCGGGCTCTCTCTGGTGCGCGCGATCGTGCGTCTGCACGACGCGAGCATCGTCTTTCGCGATGCTCGACCCGGGCTGGAGGTCGGCATTACCTTCCAGCCGCGCGGGGCTGCAGGCAGCGCCAAGGTCCGGGACGCCCGCTCCGGCCACCTGTGACCGGAGCGCGGTCTCGTCCTACTTCTGGAAGGCCGCCGAGATGTCGAGTTTGACGCTGTCGCCGACCATCGGAACCCCGAAGCCAAGTCCGAACTGGCTGCGCGTGATGGTGCCGGTTGCATGGAAACCGACATTCTCCTTGCCGCCCATCTGCTCCGGCATCTTGCCGGCACCGTAGAATTCGGCGTCGAGCGTCACCGGGCGGGTAACGCCGTTCAAGGTGAGATTGCCGGTGATCCGCGCTTTCTGTCCGGTCGCAACCACGGCCGTCGACACGAAGCGTGCGTCGGCGGGCGCTGCGCCGAAGAAGTCGGGCTTGCCGCCATCCTTGCCCGGGCGAAGCAGATGCTGGGTCAGCCCCGTGCTTGCGGTGACGACCTTGGAGACCGGAATGGTGACGGCGACCTTGGCCGAGTTGGGGGCTTTCGGATCCAGGGTGAGGCTGCCGGTCACCCCGCCGAAGAGACCGGTGTAGGGCGAGAAGCCCAGGTGATCGAGCGTCCAGGCCACCAATGTGTGGTCGGGATCGGCGGTATAGGTGCCGCCGGTGACCGCCGCGGGGTTGCCGCTGCCGGGCGCCGAGGTCGGCCCCTGTGCGATGGCGACGGTCGAGACGAGGGCAAAGGCGACAGCGTAAGCGATGCGCATGGGTGAACTCCGATAGGGGTTCATAACAGAAAGCACAGCCCGTGCTCCGAGGGAAGCGCTTCGCATCGGCCGAGGGTCTGCAATCGCCCACGCACTGGGAGGAGGATCTCGTGCGTTCGCCGGAAATCCGTACAGGAGACAGGGTCATCCATATGCCGGGACATGCGACAATGAGCCTGCAGCGTGGCAAAGTGGATTCGGAGGGCAAGTTGCAGCTGCCGGCCGAAATGCGGCGTGCTCTCTCGCTCTCAGACGGCGACACCTCCTGCTCGAGATGGTCGGAGGCGAGATACATGTCCAGCCACCACGCGATGCGGTGTCGCGTGTTCGCGCCCGTCTTTGGGATATGTGGCGCCCGACGTCAGCCTTTCCGAAGAATCGATCGCCGATCGCCGTGCCCAGCCCGGCGATGAGTGATCACCGCCATACGCTCGACGCATCCGATGAAGGTTGCACGCTGAGCCGCGCCGAAATCAACCTTCGGCGAGCAAGCCTCAGGCGCGATGCCGTTTCCGCAGCACGTCGACGACGTCCCCCCAGCCATAGCCCCGGGCCTCCATCAGCACCGTGAGGTGATAGAGCAGATCCGCCGTCTCCTCGGTGCAGCCCTGGGCATCGCGGGTGACTCCGGCGAGCGCGACTTCGACCCCTTCCTCGCCGATCTTCTGAGCGATCTTGGCGTTCCCTTCGGCGAGCAGGCGGCGCGTATAGCTCTTGTCGTCGCCCGAAGTGGCGCGATCGTGAACGATGCGGGAGAGTTCGGAAAGCCAGCCCGGGCCCTCGTCCTCGCCGCCGAAGCAGGAGGCGGTGCCGAGATGGCAGGTCGGCCCTTCCGGTATCGCGCGGACGAGCAGGGCGTCGGCGTCGCAATCCTCGTGGACGCTGCGAACGGCGAGCCGGTTGCCGCTGGTCTCGCCCTTCATCCACAGCCTGCTCTTGGAGCGGCTGTAGAAGGTGGCGAAGCCGGACGACAGCGTCGCGCCGAGCGCCTCCGCGTTCATGTAGCCGAGCATCAGCAGGCGGCCGGTGGCTGCGTCCTGCACGGCGGCGGGAAGCAGGCCGTCCATCTTCTCCCAGGCGAGGCCAGGGATGTCGGCCGCGTTCAGCGGCGCATTTCGATCCCGCATGTGCCGAGATACTCCTTCAGATCGGGGATCGCGATCAGGCGATCGTGGAATACGGTGGCGGCGAGCGCGCCGCTGGCGCCGGCGTCGACGAAGGCGTCGCGGAAATGCTCAAGCGCGCCGGCGCCGCCGGACGCGATCACCGGCACCGAGGCGGTTTCGACCACAGCACGGGTATGGGCGAGGTCATAGCCCGTGCGCACGCCGTCCCGGCGCATGCAGTTGAGCACGATCTCGCCCGCGCCGCGCTCGGTCGCTTCCTTGGCCCAATCGAGCGTGCGCCGGCCGGTATCGCGGGTCGCGTCGGGCGAGCCGGTATATTGCTTGACCCAGTAGTCGCCGTCGGCCTCGAAACTATCGACGCCCAGGACGACGCACTGGCTGCCGAAATCGCGGGCGAGTTCCTCGATCAAGGCCGGGCGTTCGAGCGCGGGCGAATTGATCGACACCTTGTCGGCCCCGGAATCGAGACAGGCGGCCGCCTGGTCGCGGGTGCGGACGCCCCCCGCGACCGCGAACGGAATGTCGATCACGCGCGCGATCCGCCGCACCCATTCGGGATCGAGGCTGCGGCCTTCGGCGCTCGCGGAGATGTCGTAGAAGACGAGCTCGTCGGCGCCTTCCTCGCGATAGCGCATCGCGCTTTCGACGATGTCGCCGACATCGCGGTGGTTGCGGAACTGGATGCCCTTGACGACACGGCCGTCCTTGACGTCGAGGCAGGGGATGATCCTACGCGCTGGCAAGGCTCACCGCCTCCTGAAGCGTGATCCGACCTTCCCACAGGGCCTTGCCGACGATCGCGCCGTCCGTTCTCAGCCGCTTCAGATCGTCGAGCGAGGAGACGCCGCCGCTCGCTTGGATGGCGAGATGCGGCAGCCGCGTGCCGGCTTCATGGAGCAGATCGAAATTGGGTCCGGCGAGCATGCCGTCGCGACCGATGTCGGTGAGCAGCAGGTGGCGCGCTTCGGGATAGAGGGCAGCGATGTCCCACAGCGATCGGCCGCTATCCTCGGTCCAGCCGACTGTTGCGACGAACGGCGTGTCATCGACGATGCGGACGTCGAGCGACAGGGTGATCCGGTCGCCGCCGAACTCGGCGAGGAAAGCCTGGACGAGCTCGGGTTGTTTGACTGCCAGGCTGCCGATCACGACCCGCCCGACCCCGGCGTCGAACATCCGCGCAATCTGTTCGCCGGTGCGGAAGCCGCCGGCGACCTGCAGGGTCAGCGGAGCGCTACGGGCGAGATCCGCGATCAGATCGTGCTGGACCGGGGCGCCCGCTTTGGCACCGTCCAGGTCGACGACGTGCGCCCAGCTTGCGCCGGCCGCGGCAAATTGGGCGAGCGCCTCGGCGGGCTCGGTCGCATAGGTGGTCGCCTCGTCGAAGCGGCCCTGCGCAAGGCGGACGACGCGTCCGCCCATCAGGTCCATGGCGGGATAGATGATCATGCGTTGAGGAAGCTCTCGAGAAAGCGCGCTCCGGCTTCGCCGGAACGCTCGGGGTGAAACTGGGCGCCGAGGAAGTTGCGGGCGCGCACAGCGGCGGGAATTTCGCGGCCGTAATCGGCGCTGGCGACGGTCGCCGGCCCGGCATCGACGGCGAAGCTGTGGGCGAAATAGACATAGTCGCCGGTGCGCAGGCCGATCCGGTCGTCGCGGACCTGGAGGCTGCTCCAACCCATGTGCGGTACCGGCATGCCGGGTGCCGGGCTGAGCTTGCGCACCCGGCCGGGGATGATGCCGAGACAGTCGGTGCCTTCCTCCTCGCTATGCTCGAACAGCATCTGCATGCCGAGGCAAATTCCGAGCACCGGCTGGGTGAGGCCGCGCAACGTGCCGGCGAGACCGCGCTTGACGATCTCCTCCATCGCGTAGCCGGCGGCGCCGACGCCGGGCAGGATGACCTTGTCGGCGGCCGCGATCGTTTCCGGATCGCCGCTGATCACGGGCGAGAGGCCGAACCGCTCGAAGGCGATCCCGACCGATCCGATATTGCCGCAGCCGACATCGACGATGACGAGATCCATCTGTTACCTCCCCGTGCCGGCGAGGACCTGGAGCACCCCCATCACAGCACCCCCTTCGTGCTCGGCATCGCATTCTTGTCGCCTTCGCGGCCGACCGCCTGGCGCAGGGCACGGCCAAAGGCCTTGAAGCAGGCCTCGGTCTTGTGGTGATCGTTCTCGCCCTCGACGCGGACATGGATCGCGGCGCCGAGGCTGTCGGCAAGTGAGCGGAAGACGTGGCGGGTCATCTCGGTCGGATAGTCGCCGATATGGCTCGCCTCGAAGCTACCCTCGAACACACTGTAGGGGCGCCCGGACAAATCGATCAGCACATGCGCTTCGGTTTCGTCCATCGGCAGAGAGAAGCCGAAGCGGCCGATGCCGCGACGGTCGGCGAGCGCCCGCGACAGAGCGGTGCCGAAGGCGATTGCGCAATCCTCGACGCTGTGATGGGCGTCGATCTCGAGATCGCCCTCGCACGACAGGATCAGGCTGAACCCGGCATGGGCGGCGATCTGATCGAGCATGTGATCGTAGAAGGGGATCCCGGTGTCGATCTTGCGGGGCGAGGCCCGGTCGAGATCGACGGCGACCGCGATCTTGGTCTCCTTGGTGTCGCGGACCACCTCGCCGCGGCGGCTCGGCGTATCGTTGGCCGGAACCCCGAAGGCGGCGAGGGCGGCGTCATTCTCGGCATCGGTGCCGACGGTCAGGCGCACGCCCCCGGGGGCCGCATTCGGCCGAAAGCGGGCGCGGATACCGAGGCCGTTCAGCTTTTTGGCGAGCGTGGCGGGGTCGTCGACTTCGAGAAACAGGAAGTTGCCGCCGCCGCTGCGCACCGTGTTGACGATCGGCGCACGTGCGAATTCTCCGGCGAGGCGCTCCCGGTCCGCCTTGATGCGCGCGATACGCTCGAGGTGGATCGGCCGGCGCGACGGCGACAAGGCGGAGAGAGCGGCTTCGATCGAGAGGCTCGGCAGCGGGTAAGGCGGCAGCGCCCGCGCTGCGATCGCGATCAGGTCCGCATTGCCGAGCAAAGCGCCGATGCGGGCACCGGCCAGGCCATAGGCCTTGCTGAGCGTCTTCAAGATGGCAAGGTTCGGCCGCCGGATCGCCTCCTCGGCAAGGCTCGGTGCCTCGGAGAATTCGAGATAGGCCTCGTCGAGTACGATCAGCGTGTCCGGCAGCGCATCCGCGACTCGAAGGACATCCGCAGCCGCGACGGTGTTTCCAGTCGGGTTGTTGGGTGCGCAGATGAAGGCGAGCTTCAGCGAAGGCTCGCTCCGCACCGTGGCCAGAAATGCGTCGGCATCGAAATCGAAATTCGCGTCCAGCTTCGCCTCGATCACCCTGGCGCCCTGCAACTTGGCGAAATGGGCATAAGCCGAGAAGGTCGGCATGCAGATCGAGATCGCGTCCGCCTGCGGGCGGCAGAAGGCGCGGACGAGGATGTCGATCGCGTCGTCGGCGCCGCGGGTGACGATCAGATTATCCGGTCCGACGCCGTAGAGCGCCGCCATCGCCTTCTTGAGCCGCGCGGGCTGCGGTTCGGGATAGCGGTTGAGCCCCGCCGCCAGCGCGCCTTCGCTGAGCGGCGCATAGGGATTTTCGTTGGCGTCGAGCTTGATCGCGTCCGGCCCGAACGCATCATTGGCCATTGCTGCAATGTCGAACGGAGGCAGTGCCAGGACTTCCGGCCGGGCGAGCCGCTCCGCGAACGCCAGGGCAGCGCCCGTCCCGCTTGCGGGATGGGTGGACGTCGCGATCGGATACAGGCGCGCATCGGCTGATCGTGCGTGCGCTTCCAGCCCCTCGAGCCGCGCCAGTGCCGCTGCCGGGCCGGCCACGCGGGCCGCCGCTTCCGACGTCACGGCCTGGACGCTCATCGCCTTGAGGAAGGTATAGACCGACACTCCGCTCCAGGCACGGGCGGCGCCGTCGGTAGGGAGGACATGGCTGGAGCCGGCCAGGTAATCGCCGAACGTCTCGGAGGCGAGGTGGCCGGCGAAGATCGCCCCGGCATTGCGGATCCGGGCAACGAGTTCGTCCGCCTGCGCGACCGCGAGCGACAGATGTTCGGGCGCGTAGAGATTGGCGACCTCGGCCGCCTCGCCGAGATCGGCGGTGACGACGATCCGGGCGTGCGCAAGCGAGGCCTGGGCGATCTCCGCGCGCGGCAGGGTCACGGCCTGCGCCTCGACCTCGCGCTGCACGGCGGTGGCGAGCGTCGTGGACGGAGTCGCGAGCAACACCTGGGCGGATGGATCGTGCTCGGCCTGGCTGAGCAGGTCGGCGGCGACGACGGCAGCGTCGGCACTGTCGTCGGCGATCACCATCAATTCGCTCGGCCCCGCCGGCATGTCGATCGCGATCCCACCCGGCAGCGACGCGACATAATTCTTGGCTTCCGCGACCCAGGCATTGCCGGGCCCGCAAATCTTGGACACCGACGGGATCTCGCCGGCGCCGAACGCAAGCGCGGCGATCGCCTGCGCGCCCCCGACGGTCCAGACGGCCTCGATTCCGCAAAGCTCAGCGGCAAGGGCAATCACCGGATCCAGTCCGCCCTCTGGCCGCGGGGGAGTCACCACGACGATTTCCCGCACGCCGGCGGCCCGCGCCGGAATGACGAGCATCAGCAGGGTGGAGAAGAGCGGCGTCTTCCCTCCAGGCACGTAGAGGCCGACCCGATCGATCGCGCGCCACACCTTGCGAACGGAAAGGCCGGGCACGGTCTCGACCGCATGTTCGGCGGGAAGGCTTTCGGCGTGGAAGCGCTCGATATTGCGGGCGGCGAGTTCGACCGCATCGATCTGCTCGGCCGAGAGGCTGTGCCGGGCCTCGGCGGCGATCGCCGCGACGGCAACGCGCTGCGGCGCCTCTCCGTCGAGACGCACGGCGTGCGCGACGAGCCCGTCCCAGCCGCGGCGTCGCACGTCCTCGACGATTTCGCGCACCGACGCCTGCAGAGCGGCGTCGCTACGCTGCTCGGGCCGGGCCAGGACATTGCGGCGGGCGGCCGCATCGAGACTGTTCCAGGTAAAGGTCTTCACAGCATCATCTTTTCGATAGGCAATACGAGGATCGCGGAGGCGCCGGCGTCTTTCAGTTTCTGGAGCGTCTCCCAGAAGACCGATTCCTGGCAGACGGCATGGACCGCGAAATGGCCGGGCCGGCCGTGCAGCGGCAGGATGGTCGGCGCCTCGGCGCCGGGCAGGATGTCGGTGATCTCGCGCAGCGCCTCGCTGGGCGCGTTGAGCATGATATATTTCGATTCCTTGGTGGCGAGCACGCCGTCGATCCGGCTGAGCAGCTTGGCGCCCTGGTCCACCTTGGCCTCGGCCATCGGCTTGCGCGTGCGGACCAGCACCGCCTCGCTGGTGAACACCGTCTCGACCGCACGCAGGCCGTTCGCCTCCAGGGTCGCGCCGGTCGAGACGAGATCACAGATGAAGGCCGCAATCTGCAGGCGCGGCGCGAGTTCGACTGCGCCGTTCATCTTCACCACCGTCGCGTCGATGCCGTTATCGTCGAGGAAGCGCTGCAGGATGCGCGGATAGGAGGTGGCGATGCGCGCGCCGCGCAGCGATTGGGGCCCCTCATAAGGCGATGCCTCGGGCGCGGCGATCTTCAGCGTGCATTTGCCGAAGCCCAGCTGGGCGACCACCTCGAAGCGCGGCGAATCCTCGCCGAGCGAGAATTCGCGCAACACATTTTCCCCGACGATTCCGAATTCGCAGACGCCGTCGCTGACGAAGATCGGAATGTCGTCGTCGCGCACGAACATCAGATCGGCGGGAAAATTGTCGACCCGCGCGGTCAGATCGTTCTTGCCGTTCTGGATCTTGAGGCCGGCATCGCGAAGCAGCCCGCGGCTGTAGTCGGACAGGCGACCCGACTTCTGGATGGCGATGTGGAGGCGGGTTTCGTCAACGAGCATTGGGATTTCCAAGAGTGTCTATGGCGCGCCGGTAGCCGAGATTCGGCTCCTGACGCAGAAAACGGGCGACGCGGACGATGGTTGTCGTGCTGACCCCGGTGGCCTCGTGAATGTCGCGGTACGAAAGGTCGGTGCCGTCGAGCAGTCGGGCGACGTGCCAGCGCTCGGCAAGGGTGCGGATCTCGGACGGGGTGCACAGGTCGCTGAGCAAACGGCCCATCTCGGCGACATCGGCGGGCGTCAGCAAGGCGGCGCAGAGGTCCGCCGTCAGCGCCTGGGCGTCGCGCGTCGCTTTGATCGGGGCGTCCTTCTCGGCCATCTTTGTTCCAACGTGTTAAAACAGTGGAACGGCAGATAGGAGTGTCGAACCGCGAAGGCAAGAGGCGCCGCACACGGGTGAAAAACTGGCGCGGACGTCGACGCGGCGAGGAGGTTGCCTAGGCCGGGCTCTGCGCGAGGGCGGCGCCGAGGCTCTCATTGACGGCGCGTTGCCGGGCCACTGACAGGATGAGGAGCAGGTTCAGCACGGTCGCTTCCCAGAGGAAGAACCACAGGGGGTTGCCGAGCGCCATGCTAAGTCCGAGTAGCAGGGTCCGGCGGTTAGGCCCGAGCCAGGCCTGATAGGCGAGTGCGTGGCGGCCGATCTGCTTGCATACCGTGCGGACCCGCTCCCGGGTATCCGGGTTCGTCTCCAGGCTTTCTACGAGCGTGTCGGTACGGGCGCTGTGCGGGATGAGCTTGCCGGCAAGCCACACGTACAGGCGCGCAAGGCTGCCGAGGACGATCCCGACGAGCCCCTTGCGCTCTGCGACCCGCTCCTTGGACTGGCGAAGCCACGGCACGCCGTAAGCGCGCCAGAGATATGTGCGGCGCACGCTCTCGATATGGTTGGCCTGCAGGATTCGCGACACGGCAGCGGCGGAGGCCGCGGCCCAGATCCAGCCGCCGACATGCCAGGCAAGTGCAGTGTAGAGGACGACGTGGCCGATATAATCGGCAAGCCCGTCGATCATCTCGCCGAGCGGCGATGTCTTGCCGGTCAGGCGGGCAAGGTCACCGTCGGCGCCGTCGAAAATGTGCCAAAGGATGTGAAAGACGAGGCCGATCGCAACGCCGGTCGGGCCGGGCACGGACGTGTAGCAATAGGCTGCGGCGACGATCGACAGGCCGCTGGTCACCGAGATCATGTTGGGCGTGACCGGCGTGTGCTGCAGAATCAGAGCAAGGCGCCGCGACAGCGGGTGGTAGATGGCGCGATTGAGTCCATCCTCCAACTCCGCCGGTCTTGCCTTGAACACGGTCTGCGCCTTGGGCTCCGTCGTCGTCTTCATACCCCCTGCGCGTGCCATCCTGCTCTTTTCCGCTCGTCTCGGCTGTGTCTCTCGTTCTAAAGGCGCGCGATGAAAAGCAAAAAGCGCGAAGCCCGGTGAAGTGCCTGATCATTGCGGCGGGGCAGGGGACGAGGCTCCGCTCGATGGCCGCGTCCAAGCCGCTCGCGACCGTCGCCGGCGCACCGCTGATCGAACATGTCATCCGGCTCGCCGCCGCTGGCGGCGCGACCGAATTCGTCGTCGTCACGGGCTATCAGGCGGAAGGGCTGGAGGCATTTCTCGGCGGACTGCAGGCGCGAACCGGCTTTGCAGTCACCTGCGTGCGCAATCCGGATTGGGAGAGGCCCAACGGTGTTTCGGTGCTCAGCGCCGCCGATGTCCTCGGTGATGCGCCGTTCATGCTGCTCATGTCCGACCATCTCTTCGATCCCGACATCCTGCGCCGGCTGCTCGCCGGTCTTCGTCCCGACGCGGCGCTGACGCTCGGCGCCGATTACCGGATCGACCGCCCCGATCTCGATCTCGACGATGCGACCAAGCTCAAGCTCGGGGACGAGAATCGAATCGTCGGAATCGGCAAGGCACTCGACGATTATGATGCGGTGGATACGGGCATCTTCGTCGCCGGGCCGGAACTGCTCGCCGCCTTGCTGCTCGCGATTGAAGCCGGCGGCGCCGGCAGCCTGTCCGAAGGAGTCCAGCGTCTGGCGCTCGCGGGCGCCGCTTTCACCTTCGACATCGGCGACGGCTGGTGGGTGGATGTCGATGACGAGCCTGCGTTTCGGCGCGCCGAGCGCGAACTGCCCGAACGGCTTGCGGCGCTGGAGGCGCAATCGGACAAGCGGGCGGTCGCCGGTCGGGCCTGATCCACCGCTCCAGATCACCTTTCCGCATCCTCAACTCGTCGCGCCATGGCTCGTACATGCTGCTGAAATCCGGTAGTTTCCAAGCTTGGTGGGAGGAGTGAAACGATGGCGACGGCGCTGAACAGCGAGACCGACGAATATGAGCCGGCCGACATCCTGCGCGGCCTCTACGGCGACGGCATCATCGGCCTGAAGGGCGCTTTCCCGCGCGACTGGGCGCAGCGGATGCGCGAGGAGATCGACCGCCTGTTCGCCGAGGCGCAGGCGGTACCGGGCGGCGCGCTGCCGCGCGGGCCGCAACGCTGGTATGTCGAAGTGCCGCCGGAGCGGATCAGCGGCTTCGTCGACATTGCCACCCATCCTTGGTTCGTCGCGGTGAGCGAAGCGGTGCTCGGGCCCGATTACCGCATCGTCGAGGTCGGCTTCGACATTCCCTTCCCCGGCGCCGCCGATCAGCCTTGGCACCGCGATTTCGCCGTGCCCGAGGCAACCACGCGAGGGCGCCGCCTCAACTCGCTTGCCTTCAACCTCACCGCCGTCGACACGATCCCGGAAATGGGCCCGTTCGAAGTCGCGCCGGGGACGCAGTGGGACCAGTTCGAAGGCTGCGACAAGGGCATGTTCCCGCCTCGCGAGCGTTGGCCGCGCTACATCGCCCGTGCCCAGCAGAAGCTGCCCCAGATGGGCGACATGTCGGCGCGATCCGCCTTGACCATCCACCGCGGCACCGCGAACCGGTCCGATCAGCCGCGGCCGGTGCTCGTCGTCGGCGTCGACGCACCCGACGCGACCAACGCCGCCCATCACGACCTGCAGGTCACGCCCGCCTGTCTCGAGCGCCTGCCCGCCCGGGTCCGCGAGCATCTCACCTACCGCGTGGTGGATCGGCTGGAAACGGTGGTCCAGAACCACGTCATCGATGGCCTGCTGAAGCCGGCGTACTGAGGCGCGATCAGCCTCGGAAAGCAACCAACCTCCTTTCGGCTGAGCCTGTCCAAGCCCTCTTTTCCTTTCTGAAGTGGAGAAGGAAAGGGCTTGGACAGGCTCAGTCCGAACGGTTTTTGCTCGTTGGATCAGATCAGACGGGGAGTCACGTCCACGCGCATCGTCAGGCTCATGCTTTCGCCGGGGTCGAGGATCTCGATGCCGAGCTCCGGCCACAGACCCTCGGGCTCGTTCAGCGCCGCATTGGCGTGGGTGACCGGTTCGGCGACGAAGATGCCGCCTTCCGCGGGCGAATAGACCTGGAAGAATTTGGCGTCGTCGGAGCGGATTTGGATCCGGAAGGGCAAGGACGGATCCTCGATCCGCGCGACCCCGCCCCAGCCGCCGAAACCGTGGTCGAGATCCTGGCCGCAGACCAGTCGGTTGCGCAGATCATATCGCCCCTCCGCCCAGACCTTCTCGATCGGCAGCACCTTGTCGTCGATCGTCCAGACGCTCTCGACCTCGGTGTCGAGCCGGGTCTCGGCGGTGCAGGGGAAATAGGGATGGTGGCCGAGCCCGCACGGCATCGGCTCGTCGGAGCGGTTGGTGCAGCTCAAGGTCATGGTGAGACCGGCATCGTCGAGCGCGAAGATCTGCCGCGCTTCATAGGCCCAGGGCCACTCGCCCGGTTCGTGCCGGAAGACGAGCTCCGCCTCCCCGTCCTCGAGCCGGACCACCTCCCATGCGGACGTCCAGCCCTGGCCGTGGAGCGGGCTCGCATCGCCCGGCAGGTTCAGGCTCAAGCTGATTTCGCGGCCTCGGAAGCTGAACCTCCCGTCGCGAATCCGGTTCACGAACGGCACGAGGGGGAAGTTGCCGTAGGCCAGAATGCTTTGTTCGTCGGCGTCAAGTCCGCGAAACACCGGTATGTCGCCTGAATCGGGACTGCGGTAATCGAAGCGTGCGATGCTGCCACCCTTGGAGGGCGCCAGCACCAGCGTGAGGGTGCCGGAGGAGAGGGTCGGGGAATCATCGGTCATATTTCAGCTCGCTTACGGATGCGTTCAGCGGATTGAAACTCTCTTGTGGATAAAGTTGCAACTTGGCCTTGCGAGCGGAATCCGCTCCGGGTTATTTTCGGGCCCAGGAGTAATCCGGGGAGGGGTAAGTCCAATGAGTAAGCTTGTTAAAGATTTTCTTGAAATCAAGGATCAGGGCACGCTCGACGCGCTGATCGAGCGTCTCGTCCAGGTGCGCGACAGCGTCCCGCAGGGCGGCGAAGCGCAGGTCAAGATGCGGGGCGACGACGTGTTCGGCCGTCACCTCTGCGTCAGCTTCATGCGCCCGCAGACGGCCGAGGAAGCCGAGTGCGACGCCCGCTATGCCGAAGCCTATCGGGAATCGCGCGAGCGCGAGACCAGCCGTCTGCAGGACGAGCTCGGTTTCTGCGCCGTGTCGAACCGCCCGACCCGTCAGCTGCGCATCGTCGCCTGACCAATAGCGAGGCGCTGCTTCAGCCGGGGGGCGGAAGCAGCATCTCGTGAAGGCACGCCGGATGGCACTCACCATTCGGCGAAGCTTCCATCCTTCTGGCGCCAGATCGGGTTGCGCCAGCGGTGGCGATCCTTGTGCGCCTCACGCACGGCCTCTTCGTCGATGGTGACGCCGAGGCCCGGCTTTTCCGGGATGGGCAGATAGCCGTCGACCGGGCTCAGAACCTCCTTGTCGGTAATGAATTCGAGCAGATCGTGGCCCACATTATAGTGGATGCCGAGCGACATCTCCTGGATCGCGACATTGGGCGCGTTCGCGGCAAGCTGCAGGCAGGCGGCCAGCGCAAGCGGCCCGAGCGGGCAATGCGGCGCCACCGCGACGTCATAGGCTTCCGCCATCGATGCGATCCGGCGGCATTCGCTGAGGCCGCCGGCATGGCTGAGATCGGGCTGGATGATGTCGACCGCGCCCCGTTCGAAGAACGGCTTGAAGTCCCAGCGTGAGAACAGCCGTTCGCCGAGCGCGATCGGGGTCGAGACCAAAGCGGCGATGTCGGCGAGACCTTCCGGATTCTCCGACAGCAAGGGCTCCTCGATGAACAGCAGGCCGAGTGGCTCGAGCACCTTGGCGAGCTGCTTGGCCATCGGCCGGTGGACACGGCCATGGAAATCGAGGCCGACGTCCATGCCGGCGCCCTGCGCCGCCTCGACCCTGGCGATGACCTCGTCGAACAGTTTGGGCGTGCCGATCCAGTCGAGCTCGGCGGTCGCGTTCATTTTCACCGCCGAGAAGCCCTGGCTCTTGCGAACTTCGCAGGCGCTGGCCACGTCGTCCGGCCGGTCGCCGCCGATCCAGGCATAGGCCCGGATGCGGTCGCGCACCCGGCCGCCCATCATCTGCCATGCGGGCAGGCCGACCGCCTTGCCCTTCAGATCCCACAATGCCTGATCGAGCCCGGACAAGGCCGACATCAGCACCGGCCCGCCGCGGTAGAAGCCGCCGCGATAGCCGATCTGCCAGATATCCTCGATGCGATAGGGATCGTGGCCGATGAAACGGTCCTTCAGCGCCTCGAAGGCGCCGTCGACCGCCTCGGCCCAGCCTTCGAGGCTGGCCTCGCCCCAGCCGACCGCACCGTCATCGCTCTCGACACGGACGAACAGCCAGCGCGGCGGCACGTGGAAGGTTTCGATGCGGGCAATCTTCATGCTTCATTCTCCGGCAAGGCGGATTCGGTGGCGAGCGCGGGCCAGCGGCGGGCGTCGGCCTGCTGCTCGCGCTCCGGTTCCCGGCCCCATTGGCTTGGCGGCACGATCGGCACGGTCAGGCACAGGCTGGAGGCCGGGAGCACGTCGCCCCAATCCTGGATCAGCTTCTTGTAGGCCTTGCCGACGTTGCGGATGTTGCGGTCGAGATCGAACAGCCCGAGCGGATTGACGTTGCCGTTCTGCTCGCGGAGCGCCGTGTCCCAGTCGACCTGGTCGGTCAGCGAATACCAGGTGAATCCGACCGTCGGGATGCCGACGTTGCGGATACGCAGGACGTTGGCCCATTCCTTCCACAGCCAGTGGACCGCTTCGTCGCCCTTCGGGCCTTCCTTCAAATTGGTCTCGGTGTGCATCACCGGCAGATTGTAGCGGTTGTAATATTGGCGCGTGATCTCGCTATAGCCGAACACCTCGCCGCTTGCCTCGGTATGGCCGTCCGCGAACACGCGATGCTCGTTGGTCCAGTAATAGTCGTTGCCGAGGATGCAATGCTGCTTCAGCCGCTGGCCGAGGAAGAAGTGATATTCCTCGCGAGTCATCCCGCAATCCATCAGGAACTCGTACATCTCGCTGTCGACCCGGCGGCCGTAATTGAGGTCGAGGGTCAGGAAACGCTTCGAGTTCATGATCTCGGCCGGGCCGATCGCCGCCGGGCTGTCGGCATGGAAATATTCCGAGCTTTCCGACTGGATGAAGATCGCATCGGTCCGCCGCTTCAGGATCTCGATCATGGCGAGGACGTTCGCCTTGACGATATGCTTGAGCGCGGTGACGAACGAGCGGTCGTCGGTCGCCTGCTCGTTCCACCAGCCATATTTGGCCGAGAAGACCGCGCAGATGAACATCTCATTCACCGGTGTGTAGAGCTGCACCCAGGGATAGCGGTCGGCGAAGGCGCCGGCATAAGTGGCGAAAAGCTGCGGGAAATCCGGGTTCTGGAAATTGCCGATCCAGTCGGGGAGGCCGAAATGGCAGAGGTCGACGATCGGCGTGATGTTGCGGCGCTTCAGGTCCGCAAAGGTGATGTCCGAGAATTCCCAGTCGTAATGGCCGGGGGCGAGGAAGGTGCGGTGGATCGGCGGTCCGTAGCGCAGGTAATGGATCCCGACCTCCTCGACGCAGTCGAAGTCGGTGCGCCAATGCCGATAATGGCCGCACACCTCCATCTGGTCGACGCGAGTCCGGCCGTTGTTGATCGTCGGGATGGAATTCTCGATCCCGGTGGCGAACATGAAGTTGGCGATGGATCCCTCCCTTGGCCTCTGTGTCGCCGTCTGCCGGTAGCGGCGGCGGCCGGCTGCGGCTAGCGCGATGCAGCCGGTTGCGCCTAAAAAAGGGCGGGACGCCGGAAAGTTGCACATCCGGCATCATTCCCCCTTCCGCGCCTTGTCGCTCCGGCGCCGAAATGTCATCCTTTGGTCGGGTCGAAGGTCGGGAACGCACGCAAGCACGGACGAGAGCACGATCGAGGTTCCGACGACGGAAGGAAGGGATCCCATGGGCGACGATCGGACGGGGACGGCAGCTTTAGGCGCGCAGCCTATCGATGATCGCCGCGCCTATGTGCTCGAGCGGACGAGCAGCGAGGTCCACCTTCTCCTCGACAATCTCTCGGCAAGTCCGGACACCACCATCTCCGCTCTGGCGGCGACCCAGCCGCCGGCGGGCCTCGGCGCCGACTGGCTCGATCAGCTCTGCCGCATCACCTGGCCGCCCGACGCGCAGGGCGGAACCGCGCAGGCCGAGCAGGCGGCGTTGCTGATCCGTGCCAAGGATTATCTCAACAGCCTCGCCAAGCCGGCCAGCGGCGCCACCATCGCCTTCACCCTGATGGTCACCCAGGACGAGGATCCCGGCGAGCCGAGCGTGATCGGCGGCCTGCTGGGTGCCGGCGCGGCCCCGAGCCATTCGCGAAGCTCGCTTGCGCGGGAGGCCTATCCCGATCTCCAGCAGAAAGCGCGCGAGTTCCGGCGCTGGCTCCGCGTCATGGGCATGGTGCTCGTCGCCATCCTCGCGCTCACCTGCCTGCTGTCCTGGTATGCAGCGCTCGGCAATGCCGCGCTTGCCGACATGGCGACGGCCGACCGCGCGGTCCAGGCGGCCGAACTGCGGGTAAGCAGCGCCGGATCCTCGGTGTCGCAGCGCGGCGCCGCGGCGGCGCCGGCGACGGTGAATTGTGCGCTTGCGGAAGGACCGACCGAGCGCAACGGCGCGCTCGTCGAGGCCTGCGCGGCGCTGACCGAGGCCCGCCGCGTGCGCGGCCAGGCACGGGAAGGGCTCGACACCTGGGCGCTGTTCTGGGGCAACGAGACCACCGCCCGTTGGACGCTCAACACTCTCGCCACCGCGGTGCTGCCGGTCTTCTACGGCCTGATCGGTGCGGCCGCGGCGATCGTCCGCTCGCTCTCGCGCAAGATGAAGGGCAGTTTGCTCAGCCCGCGCGACCGACAGCTGTCGCTGCAGCAGCTCGCGCTCGGCGCGGTGCTCGGCGCGTGTATCGGATTGTTCATCGCCGGACCCAATGACAAGGGCGGCACTGATCTCGCTCTGCTCGGACCGGTGGCGCTGTCGAGCTCGGCAATCTCGTTCGTCGCCGGCTTCGGGGTGGAGGCGGTGTTCAATGCGCTCGAAGCGCTGATCGGACGCATCTTCAACGTCACGCCGCTCGCGGTGCCGGCGCCGGTTGCCGCCGTGCCGGTCAACACCGACGTGCCGGTCGGCCCGGCAGCGCCCGTGGTCCGGCCCCCCGCTGTGCCATCCCGACCCGACGGCATCTGACCTATTCGCCCTTGCCTTGCGACCCATTCGACGCTTCAGCGTTGGACGGCTGATCGAAAGGAATTGGATGCGCTGGGCTGAGAATTTCATCGCTGTCGACTGGGGAACGACCAATCGGCGTGGCTATCGCGTCGGACCGGGCGGAGCGCTCGAGGACGAGATGGAGGACGATCGCGGCATCCTCTCGGTGGAGGCAGGAGGCTTCGATCAGGCCGTTGCCGAGATCCGCGCCCGGCTCGGCGACCTGCCGATGCTGATGGCGGGGATGATCGGCTCCAATCGCGGCTGGGTGGAGGCGCCTTATGTGCCATGCCCCGCCGGGCTGCCGGAGCTGGCGCAGAATCTGAAATGGGTCGAGCCCGGCCGCACCGCGATCGTGCCCGGCGTCTGCTTCTCCGACGACGACGATGCCGACGTGATGCGGGGCGAGGAGGTGCAGATCCTTGGCGCCTATGCGCAGGGGCTGGTGCCGGCGGACGCGATCGTCTGCCATCCCGGCACGCACAATAAGTGGATCCGGCTCAAGGACGGGCGGATCTGCAGCTTCCGCACGGTCATGACCGGCGAGCTGTTCAACCTGCTCAAGGGCCATTCCATTCTCGCCGACCTGCTGGCGCTGCCCGCCGGGATCAATGCGGCGTTCGAGGTGGGGGTGCGGCGCGGGCTCGAGACGCCCCACATCACCGCCGAACTGTTCTCGGTCCGCGCCCGGGTGCTGCTCGGCAAGACGGCCCGCGAGGACGCGTCGTCGTTCATCAGCGGCTTGCTCATCGGCGCCGACGTGCGCGCCGGCCTCGCGCTCGCCGCGGAGGCGGAGGTGGTTGCGATGGGCCGTCCCGAACTTACTTCCCTGTTTGCGGCCGCGCTCCGGATTGCCGGGCGGACGGCGCGCGAGGTCGACGGCGAGGCGGCGTTCCTCGGCGGCGCTCGACATTTGGCGGAGCTTGTACAATGACCGATGCCCACGAATTGCTGAAGGCGAAGCTCGCCGAAAGCCCGCTCGTCGCGATCATCCGCGGCGTCACTCCCGCCGAGGTGGAGGCGATCGGCGCCGCCATCTTCGAGGCGGGGATCAAGATCATCGAAGTGCCGCTCAACTCGCCCGATCCGTTCGACAGCATCGGCCGGCTGGTCAAGACGCTCGGCCCCGATGCGCTGATCGGCGCCGGCACCGTGCTGGAGCCCGACGACGTCCGCCGGGTCCAGGAAGTCGGCGGCAGGGTGATCGTCTCCCCCAACACCCATGCGCCGGTCATCGAGGCGACTGCGCGCGCGGGCCTCGTCTCGCTGCCCGGCTATTTCACCCCCTCCGAGGCGTTCGACGCGCTGCGGGCCGGGGCCACCGGCCTCAAGCTGTTCCCGGCGGAAACGGCGACACCGGCGGTGATCAAGGCGCAGAAGGCGGTGCTGCCCAAGCACGTGCCGGTGCTGGTCGTCGGCGGCGTCACCCCGGGCAACATGCAGCCCTGGATCGACGCCGGCGCCGAAGGCTTCGGCCTTGGCTCGGGTCTCTACAGGCCCGGCCAGTCTGCGGCCGAGACCGCCGAAAAGGCACGCGCCTATGTTGCGGGAGCGCGCGGCTGATGGACCGGATCCGGATCGCGATCGTCGGCTACGGCAAGATCGCCCAGGACCAGCACGTGCCCTCGATTGCCGGCAACGACCGCTTCGAGCTGGTTGCGACGGTCAGCCGCTCGGCGGGCGCACCCGACGGCATCGCCAGTTTCGGCAGCGTCGAGGAGCTGCTCGCCGCCGGCATCAAGGTCGATGCGGTTGCGATCTGCACGCCGCCCTCGGTCCGCTACGACATCGCCCGCACCTGCCTGGACGCCGGGCTGCACAGCCTGCTCGAGAAGCCGCCGGGTGTGACGCTGGGCGAATGCGAGGAGCTGGTGCGGATCGCGCAGGCGAAGGGCGTCACCCTGTTCACCACCTGGCACGCCCAGTATAACCCGGCGGTCGAAGCCGCGGCCGAACGGCTCGCCGGCAAGGACATCGGGACGATGCGGATCGTCTGGCACGAGGATGTGCGCAAATGGCATCCGGGCCAGGAGTGGATCTGGGCACCGGGCGGCTTCGGCGTGTTCGATCCCGGAATCAACGCGCTGTCCATCGCCAGCAAGATTTTCCCCGGCACGTTGATCCTGCGCGGCGCCGAGCTGCTGTTCCCGGCCAATTGCGAGACTCCGATCGCCGCGCGGCTGGAGTTGACGAGCCCGGCGGCATCAGGCGCGATCAGCGCCGACTTCGACTGGCGGCACAGCGGCGGCGAAGCCTGGAACATCGAGGTGCGGACGGCGGAAGGCGAGACCCTCCTGCTCAGCGAAGGCGGCTCGCGGCTCAGCGTCGACGGGGCGGAGATCGTCTCGCCCGGCCATGGCGAGTATCCCGGCATCTATGCCCATTTCGCCGCGCTGGTCGACGGCGGCACCAGCCATGTCGACCTGGCGCCTCTGCGGCTGACGGCCGACGCCTTCCTGCTCGGCAAGCGCGTCCAGGTGGAACCGTTCGAGAGCTGAACACGGGGGCGAGGGGGGTGAAGGAGAGCGAACCTCTCAGCGCGGCATCTTGCCGGCGGCGCGTTCGCGCACCACGCGCATATAGCCGTCGACCAGTTCCTGGTTGACCTCGTCCCAGCCGAAGCGGCGGCTCGCCTCGCAACCGGAGCGCCCCGCGTCGCGGCGCGCGTCGGGATGGTCGCAGAAGTAAGCGAGAGCGTCGGCGAAATTGTCGATCTCGCCGGCCGGGATGAGGCGGCCGGTGACCTTGTCCTCGACTAGGCTGGCGCTGCCGGTGGCGATCGCCGCGACGACCGGAAGGCCGGCGGCCATTGCCTCCAGCGTGACGTTGCCGAACGTCTCGGTAACCGAGGGATTGAACAGCATGTCCATCGAGGCGACCGCGCGGCCGAGATCCGGGCCTTCCTGGAAGCCGGCGAAGACGGCGGACGGCAGGCGCTCCTGGAACCATGTATCGGCCGGGCCCTTGCCGACGACCAGCACCTTGTGGCGGACGCCGCGCGCCTCGAGCTGGGCGACCGCGTCGGAGAAGACGTCGAGGCCCTTTTCCATGACGAGGCGGCCGACGAAACCGATCACCGGCATGTCGTCCTCGATCCCGAAGCTGCGCCGCCAGTCGAGGTCGCGGCGGCTGGGATTGAACACGGCACGGTCGATGCCGCGGGTCCAGATGCCGACATTGTAGTTCATCCGCTGCTTGAGCAGCAGCTGCGCCATCGAGTCGGACGGCGCGAAGATCGCATCGCAGCGGCGATAGAAGCGGCGCAGCATCGCCTCGATTACCGGCTCGACGAAGCCGAGGCCGTAATAGCGGGCATAGGTTTCGAAGCGTGTGTGGACCGACGCCACCGCGGGCTTGCCGAGCCGGCGGGCGAACTTGACCGCATCGTGGCCGAGCATGTCGGGGCTGGCGATGTGGAAGATGTTGGGCGCGAACGCCTCGATATCGGTCTTGGCCCTGCGCGGGATCGGCAGCGGGAAGCGATATTCGGGCCGGCCGGGGATGGCGAAGGAGGGGATCGAGACGATGTCCCCCATCGGCGGCAGTGCCGGTTCGGCGACCGTCGGCGAATAGATGCGCACCGCCGCGCCCTGGCGGAGAAGATATTCGACCAGCCGGTTCAAGGCCTGGTTCGCGCCGTCGCGCACATAATTGTAATTGCCGCTGAACAGCGCAATCCGGAGGCCAGTCACATCCATTGCGGGGCGAATAGCCGCTAAAGCGGGGAAGGGGAACCGTCTCGGGATCGTCATCGGCGGGTCTGCAGACCGGGCGGTGATGTTCATCGAAACCTTAGGTGGGGAACGGTCTGGTCCCAGTCGGCCGGAGGTGGGACTGGGGCGGCGAGGGGGCGGCAGCGAAGCGCCGCGGACGGGTGGGGGCGCCGCACCCCTCCGCCATGCTGCCCATGGTCCCCCTCCCAGAGCAAGCTCGGGGAGGATCCTAGGGGCGCGGCTCCGCATCCTCCGCCTTCGCGCGGGCGGGGAGGATCTGGGGCGCATGGTCTGCGTCGGCGGTCCGGGGGGAACGCCTCCCGCGGTCCAGCTTGATGCGGATGCGGGCCATGGCCGGGAGGATCATCACGGCGAGGATGAGCAGGGCGATAGCGATCTTCATGGCGTCTCTCCGAGGCAGGCCCGTGACCCTCCGGATCCGCGGAGGCCTCGCCCAAGTCTTTGTCTTGCAGCCGAAACATATCGTCCGCCCGGGTCCGCTCCGGGGCCCTCGGCGGGGCCCCAAGCGCGGCAAAGAAAAGGCCCCGCCGGATCGCTCCGACGGGGCTTTTCTCAGTCAGGCAGGGCCGAAAGCTCAGCTCTGCAGATATTCGCCGGCATCGGCGTCGGTGCCGTGGCCGCTCGGGGTCACGTCGCCGAGCGGATCGTTGCCGATCGCGGCTTCCGGGCCCTGGGCGAGCTCGGCGGCATGCTCCTCGGCGGCGCTGTTGGGCGCGTAGAGGCTCTCCTGCAGCGAGCGATGCTGCGCGCGAAGCGCGGCGTCGCGGCTGGTGGCGGCGATCCGGTAGCGGTTCATGCCCGCGCCGGTACCCGCCGGGATCAGGCGGCCGACGATGACATTCTCCTTGAGCCCGTCGAGCGTGTCGATCTTGCCCTGGACCGACGCCTCGGTGAGCACCCGGGTCGTCTCCTGGAAGGAGGCGGCCGAGATGAAGCTGCGGGTCTGCAGCGACGCCTTGGTGATCCCGAGCAGGACCGGCTTGCCTTCGGCCGGCCGCTGCTTGGGATTGAGCTTGGCGTTGAGCTCCCGCATCTCCTGGTGATCGACCTGCTCGCCGGCGAGCAGGGTGGTGTCCCCGCCGTCGGTGATCTCGACCTTCTGCAGCATCTGGCGAACGATCGTCTCGATGTGCTTGTCGTTGATCTTCACGCCCTGGAGTCGATAGACTTCCTGGATTTCCGAGACGAGATATTCGGCCAGAGCGACCACGCCGAGCACCTCGAGGATGTCGTGCGGATCGGGGCTGCCGCCGATCAGGTTGTCGCCGCGCTTGACGAAATCGCCTTCCTGCACGTCGATGACCTTCGACTTGGGCACCAGATACTCGACCGGATCCGACCCGTCGTCCGGGATGATCGCGATCTTGCGCTTGGCCTTATAGTCCTTGCCGAACGCGACCCGGCCCGAGACCTTGGCGATGATCGCATTCTCCTTCGGCTTGCGGGCCTCGAAGAGCTCGGCGACCCGCGGCAGACCGCCGGTGATGTCGCGGGTCTTGGCGGCTTCGCGCGAGACGCGGGCGAGCACTTCGCCGCCCTGCACGCGCTGGCCGTCCTCGACCGACATCATCGCACCCGGTGCCAGCATGTAGCGGGCAGCCTCGCCGCTCTGCTCGTCGAGAAGGGTGATGCGCGGACGCAGATCCTCCTTCGAACGGGCCGAGCCGCGGAACTCGGTGACGATCCGCTGGGCGATGCCGGTGGCTTCGTCGGTCTGCTCGGCGAGCGTCTTGCCCTCGATCAGATCCTGGAACTTCACGATACCGCCCTTTTCGGTGATGACCGGCATCATGAACGGATCCCACTCGGCGATCCGGTCACCCTTGTTCACGATATGCCCGTGATCGACCATCAGGTGCGCACCGTAGGGGATACGGTGTGACGAGCGCTCGCGGCCGTCCATGTCGACGATCGCCAGCTCGCCGTTGCGCGCCATGGCGACGCGGCGGCCGCGCGGATCGACGATCGTCGGAAGATCGCGAAGCTCGATCGTGCCGTCCACCGAAGCCTCGAGGTTCGAGGTCTCGTTGAGCTGGGCGGCACCGCCGATGTGGAAGGTACGCATGGTGAGCTGCGTGCCCGGCTCGCCGATCGACTGGGCGGCGATGACGCCGACCGCCTCGCCGATATTGACCGGCGTACCGCGGGCGAGATCGCGTCCGTAGCATTTGCCGCAGACGCCATGCTCGCTTTCGCAGATCAGCGGCGAGCGGATCTTGACCGCCTGCACGCCGAGCTCGTCGATCTTCAAGGCCCCGGCCTCGTCGATCAGCTCGCCTTCCTTGGCCAGCACGGTGCCGGTCTTCTCGTCGACGATATCCGCGGACGGGGTGCGTCCGAGGATACGCTCGCCGAGCGAGGCGATGACCGCGCCGCCCTGGACGATGGCGCGCATCTCGAGCGCGTTCTCGGTCCCGCAATCCTCCTCGACGATGACGCAATCCTGGCTGACGTCGACCAGACGGCGGGTCAGGTAACCCGAATTCGCCGTCTTGAGCGCGGTGTCGGCCAGACCCTTGCGGGCGCCGTGGGTGGAATTGAAATATTCAAGGACGGTGAGGCCTTCCTTGAAGTTCGAGATGATCGGCGTTTCGATGATCTCGCCGGAAGGTTTCGCCATGAGACCACGCATGCCGGCAAGCTGCTTCATCTGCGCCTGCGAACCACGGGCACCAGAATGCGCCATCATGTAGATGGAGTTGATCTGGGCCATGCGGCCATTCTCGTCCTTGGGCTGCGCCTTGATCTTTTCCATCATGGCGTTGGCCACCTGGTCGCCGCAACGGCTCCAGGCGTCGATCACCTTGTTGTACTTTTCCTGCTGGGTGATCAGGCCGTCCTGGTACTGCTGCTCGTAATCCTTCACCAGCGCCCGGGTCTCGTCGACCAGAGCCACCTTCTCGTGCGGGATGATCATGTCGTCCTTGCCGAACGAGATGCCGGCGCGGAAGGCGTGACGGAAACCGAGGCCCATGATCGCGTCGGCGAACAGCACCGTCTCCTTCTGGCCGGTGTGGCGATAGACGGTGTCGATGACGTCGCCGATCTCCTTCTTGGTCAGCAGGCGGTTGACGGTTTCGAACGGCACCTTGTGGCTCTTCGGGAGCGTCTCGCCGAGCAGCATGCGGCCCGGCGTCGTCTCGAAGCGCTTCATATACTGCTTGCCCTGCTCGTCGGTCTGCGGAACGCGGCTGACGATCTTGGTGTGCAGGGTGACCGCCCCGGCGTTGAGCGCCTGGTGGACTTCCTGCATGTCGGACAGCAATGCGCCTTCGCCCGGCTCCCCCTCACGCTCGAGCGAGAGGTAATAGAGGCCGAGGACCATGTCCTGCGACGGAACGATGATCGGCTTGCCGTTGGCCGGCGAGAGGATGTTGTTGGTCGACATCATCAGCACGCGCGCTTCGAGCTGGGCCTCGAGGCTCAGCGGAACGTGCACTGCCATCTGATCGCCGTCGAAGTCGGCGTTGAACGCGGCGCAGACCAGCGGGTGAAGCTGGATCGCCTTGCCCTCGATCAGCACCGGCTCGAACGCCTGGATGCCCAGGCGGTGGAGCGTCGGCGCGCGGTTGAGCAGGACTGGGTGTTCCCGGATGACTTCATCGAGAATGTCCCAGACTTCCTTGCGCTCCTTCTCGACCCACTTCTTCGCCTGCTTCAGGGTCATCGACAGACCCTTGGCATCGAGACGCGAGTAGATGAACGGCTTGAACAGCTCGAGCGCCATCTTCTTGGGCAGGCCGCACTGGTGGAGCTTGAGCTCCGGACCGGTGACGATGACCGAACGGCCGGAATAGTCGACGCGCTTGCCGAGAAGGTTCTGACGGAAGCGGCCCTGCTTGCCCTTGAGCATGTCGGACAGCGACTTCAAGGGACGCTTGTTGGCACCGGTGATGGTGCGGCCGCGGCGGCCGTTGTCGAACAGAGCGTCGACGGCTTCCTGCAGCATGCGCTTTTCGTTGCGGACGATGATGTCCGGCGCGCGCAGTTCCATCAGCCGCTTCAGACGGTTGTTGCGGTTGATCACGCGGCGATAGAGATCGTTCAAGTCCGAGGTCGCGAAGCGGCCGCCGTCCAGCGGCACCAGTGGGCGCAGCTCGGGCGGGATCACCGGAACGACGTCGAGGATCATCCATTCCGGGCGGTTGCCGGAATCGAGGAAGCTTTCGACGACCTTGAGGCGCTTGATGATCTTCTTGGGCTTGAGCTCCGACTTGGTCTCGGCAAGATCCTTGAGCAGGATCTCACGCTCGCCCTCGAGATCGAGGTCGATCAGCATCTGCTTGACCGCTTCGGCGCCGATGCCGGCCGAGAAGGCGTCCTCGCCATGCTCGTCCTGCGCCTCGATCAGCTCGTCCTCGGTCAGGAGCTGATACTTTTCGAGCGGGGTCAGGCCCGGCTCGATGACGACGTAGGATTCGAAATAGAGGATCCGCTCGAGCTGCTTCAGCTGCATGTCGAGCAGCAGGCCGATGCGCGACGGCAGCGACTTCAGGAACCAGATGTGGGCGACCGGCGCGGCCAGCTCGATATGGCCCATGCGCTCGCGGCGGACCTTCGAGACGGTCACTTCCACGCCGCACTTCTCGCAGACGATGCCCTTGTACTTCATGCGCTTGTACTTGCCGCACAGGCATTCGTAATCCTTGATCGGACCGAAGATGCGGGCGCAGAACAGGCCGTCACGCTCGGGCTTGAACGTGCGGTAGTTGATCGTCTCGGGCTTCTTGATCTCGCCGAACGACCACGAACGGATGCGCTCGGGGGAGGCGATGCCGATCTTGATCTGGTCGAACGTCTCCGGTTTGGCCACCGGATTGGCGAAGTTGGTCAGTTCGTTCATGCTCTTTTCCTTCAAACCCTCTCCCCTTCAGGGGAGAGGAAGAGCCGCCGCAGGCGGCGAAGGAGAGGGGAAGACAGTGCCGCTTGCCGACTGCCCCTCTCCCCGGCCCTCTCCCCTGGCAGGGCCCCATCAAAGTACTACTTTGATGGGGGCCCATGGGGAGAGGGAGAATTATTCCGCTGCCTCGGCGAGGCCGTCTTCGTCGGTGTTGCTGTTCAGCTCGACGTTGAGACCCAGCGAGCGCATTTCCTTGACGAGCACGTTGAAGCTCTCCGGAATGCCGGCCTCGAAAGTATCGTCGCCCTTGACGATCGCTTCGTAGACCTTGGTGCGGCCGATGACGTCGTCCGACTTCACGGTCAGCATTTCCTGCAGCGTGTAGGCGGCGCCGTAGGCCTGGAGCGCCCAGACCTCCATCTCACCGAAGCGCTGCCCGCCGAACTGGGCCTTACCGCCCAGCGGCTGCTGGGTGACGAGGCTGTAGGGTCCGATCGACCGGGCGTGGATCTTGTCGTCGACGAGGTGGTGCAGCTTCAGCATGTAGATGTAGCCGACGGTGACCTTGCGGTCGAACGCCTCGCCGGTGCGGCCGTCGAACAAGGTCACCTGACCCGAGGGATCGAGGCCTGCCTTGACCAGCATCGCCGACACGTCCGCCTCGCGGGCGCCGTCGAACACCGGGGTGCCCATCGGGACGCCGGCGACGAGGATCGAGGCCATTTCCATGATCTCGTCGTCTTCGCGGCTGTCGATCTCGGCATCGTAATTCTTGCCGTAGATGTCCTTCAGCTTGGCGCGGACCTGGCCCGCGTCGTTCGCGTCGAACTTCTCGGCCCGATGCCGGATGTCTTCCAGCATCTCCGAGATCTGCTTGCCGAGGCCGCGGGCGGCCCAGCCAAGGTGGGTCTCGAAAATCTGTCCGACGTTCATGCGCGAGGGCACGCCGAGCGGGTTCAGCACGATGTCGACCGGGGTCCCGTCCTCCAGGAACGGCATGTCCTCGTTCGGCAGGATGCGGCTGATCACGCCCTTGTTGCCGTGACGGCCGGCCATCTTGTCGCCCGGCTGCAGCTTGCGCTTCACCGCGACGAACACCTTGACCATCTTCAAGACGCCCGGCGGCAGCTCGTCGCCGCGCTCGAGCTTCTCGATACGGTCCTCGAGCCGGCGACGGATCGCGGCTTCGGCGTCGTCATATTGCGCCTTCACCGCTTCCAGATCGGCCTGGACGCGGTCGTCCTTGACCGCGAACTTCCACCATTCGTGACGCTCGACGCTGTCGAGGGTCTCGAGGTCGATGTCGCCGCCCTTCTTGACGCCCTTCGGCGCCGCAGTGGCGTTCTGGCCGAGCAGCATCTCGCGAAGACGCGAATAGGTGGCGCGCTTCAGGATGGTGCGCTCGTCGTCGGCGTCCTTGCGAAGGCGATCCTTCTCCTCCGCCTGGATGGCGCGGGTACGGTCGTCGATGTCGATGCCGTGACGGTTGAAGACGCGGACCTCGACCACGGTTCCGGCCACGCCCGGGGGCAGGCGGAGCGAGGTGTCGCGGACGTCGGAGGCCTTCTCGCCGAAGATGGCGCGGAGGAGCTTTTCCTCCGGAGTCATCGGGCTTTCGCCCTTCGGCGTGATCTTGCCGACCAGGATGTCGCCCGGCTCCACTTCGGCGCCGATATAGACGATACCGGCCTCGTCGAGGTTGCGGAGCGCCTCCTCGCCAACGTTGGGGATGTCGCGGGTGATGTCTTCCGGCCCGAGCTTGGTGTCGCGGGCCATGACCTCGAATTCCTCGATGTGGATCGAGGTGAAGACGTCGTCCTTGACGATCCGCTCGGAGATCAGGATCGAATCTTCGTAATTGTAGCCGTTCCACGGCATGAACGCGACCAGCACGTTCCGGCCGAGGGCGAGCTCGCCCATCTCGGTCGAGGGACCGTCGGCGATGACGTCGCCGGCGTTGACCACGTCACCGACCTTCACCAGCGGACGCTGGTTGATGCAGGTATTCTGGTTCGAACGCTGGAACTTCATCAAGGTGTAGATGTCGACGCCGGACTTGCCGGCCTCGATCTCGCCGGTGGCCCGGACGACGATACGGGTCGCATCGACCTGATCGACGATGCCCGAGCGGCGGGCGGCGATCGCGGTGCCGGAATCGCGGGCGACCGTTTCTTCCATGCCGGTGCCGACGAACGGCGCCTCGGCACGAACCAGCGGCACCGCCTGGCGCTGCATGTTCGAGCCCATGAGGGCGCGGTTGGCGTCGTCATTTTCCAGGAACGGAATCAGCGAGGCGGCGACCGAGACCAGCTGCTTCGGCGACACGTCCATCAGGGTGATGATGTCGCGCGGCGCCATCAGGAACTCGCCGGCCTGGCGGGCCGAGATGAGATCCTCGATCAGATTGCCGTTCGCGTCGATCTCGGCATTGGCCTGGGCGATCGTGTGCTTACCCTCTTCCATCGCGGAGAGGTAGACCACGTCGTTGGTGACATGGCCGTCGTTCACCTTGCGGTACGGAGTCTCGATGAAGCCGTATTTGTTCACCCGGCTGAAGCTGGCGAGCGAGTTGATCAGGCCGATGTTCGGCCCTTCCGGAGTCTCGATCGGGCAGATTCGGCCATAATGGGTCGGGTGGACGTCGCGGACTTCGAAGCCTGCGCGCTCGCGGGTGAGACCGCCGGGCCCGAGCGCCGACACGCGACGCTTGTGCGTCACTTCGGAAAGCGGGTTGGTCTGATCCATGAACTGCGACAGCTGCGAGGAGCCGAAGAATTCACGCACCGCAGCCACCGCCGGCTTGGCGTTGATGAGATCGTTCGGCATCACCGTGGAGACGTCGACCGAGCTCATCCGCTCCTTCACTGCGCGCTCCATGCGGAGCAGGCCGACGCGATACTGGTTCTCGAGCAGCTCGCCGACCGAACGCACGCGGCGGTTGCCGAGATTGTCGATGTCGTCGATGTCGCCCTTGCCGTCCTTAAGGTCGACCAGGGTCTTCACCACCGCGATGATGTCTTCCTTGCGGAGCGTCGTAACCGTGTCCTCGACCTGGAGGTCGAGACGCATGTTGAGCTTGACGCGGCCGACGGCGGAGAGATCATAGCGCTCCGGATCGAAGAACAGGCCGGCGAACAGGGCGTCGGCAGTCTCGCGCGTCGGCGGCTCGCCGGGGCGCATGACGCGGTAGATGTCGGCGAGGGCCTGATCGCGGTCCTCGGCCTTGTCGGCCTTCAGCGTGTTGCGCATCCACGCGCCGGTGTTGACGTGATCGATGTCGAGCAATTCGATGCGATCGATGCCGGCGGCGTCGAGGCGCTCGAGATTTTCTGGCGACACTTCGTCACCGGCCTCGATGTAGATCTCGCCCGTATTCTCGTTGATCAGATCGAACGCCGAATAGCGCCCGAAAATCTCTTCGGTCGGGATGACGAGCTGGGTCAGGCCTTCCTTGGCCGCCTTGTTGGCGGCGCGCGGCGTGATCTTGGTGCCGGCGGCGAAGGCGATCTCGCCGGTCTCGCCGTTGACGATGTCGAAGGTCGGCTTCTGACCGCGCCAGGTTTCGGCGACGTAGGGGATCTGCCAGCCATTCTTGCCGCGGACGAAGGTCACGCGCTCGTAGAAGGTGTTGAGGATCTCCTCGCTCGACATGTCGAGCGCGTGCAGCAAAGCCGTCACCGGCAGCTTGCGCTTGCGGTCGATGCGGACGTTGACGATGTCCTTGGCGTCGAATTCGAAATCGAGCCACGAGCCGCGATACGGAATGACGCGGGCGGCGAAGAGATACTTGCCCGACGCGTGGGTCTTGCCGCGGTCGTGATCGAACAGCACGCCCGGCGAGCGGTGCATCTGGCTGACGATGACTCGCTCGGTGCCGTTGACGATGAACGTGCCGTTGTGCGTCATCAGCGGCATGTCGCCCATGTAGACGTCCTGCTCCTTGATATCGAGCACGGAGCGGGTCTCGGTATCGGGATCGACCTCGAACACGATCAGGCGAAGGGTGACTCGCATCGGGGCGGCGTAGGTCATGCCGCGCTGGCGGCATTCCTCGATGTCGTACTTCGGATCCTCGAGCTCGTAATTGACGAAATCGAGCTCGGCGGTGCCGGCGAAGTCGCGGATCGGGAACACCGAGCGCAGGGTCTTCTCCAGGCCCGAGACATAGGCATCCTGCGGCCGCGAGCGCAGGAACTGCTCGTAGCTGTCGCGCTGAACCTCGATGAGGTTCGGCATTTCGGAGACTTCGTGGATGTTTCCGAAGATCTTGCGGATTCGCTTGGAGGCCGTCGAGCGGGTGTCGGGGGCCTTGGGAGCGGTGGTCGCCATGGAGGTTTTTCTCGCCTTCGCCGTCAGAATTGGGCGCGCCTGAAGACGCAAAAAGCCGCGAGTCCCTCTGACCGGAGACCGCAGCTTCAGCGTCCTGAATTCCCCATCGGCTCAATGCGTTGAACACACTGCGCGACGGCGTGTCCTGTTCCGATGCCTATGGGGTGTGACGGCTATTTAGGGACGGGGACCGGGGATGTAAAGGCCTGGTTACGGGGTTTTACGGAAGAGGCGCGGCGGCGCGGCGCAGAGGGGGCGGGGCCAGGCGGGTGGCTAAATTGGGGGCGGAACGGGCGAGGGGCGACGCGTCAGGCTGCGCCTTGAGGAGCGGGCGGCCGGTGCAGCGTGGCGAGTCGCGCCCGGTCGGCGAGGCTCTTCGGACCCGAGGTGCCGGAGTCCGCGGCGAATGTGGTCGCGCCGGCGCCGGCCGGTGCGGGCGGACGCAAGGCGGCGCGGCGCAAAGGCCGGGCGCTTGCGCAGGTTCGCGGCGGGAGCAGAAACAGGGACCGCACATCCTGGGCGGTGAGATCGCGGGCGGGCGTTGCGGTCGGGAGGGTCTCCATCGGGGTTTCCGCGGTTCCGCCCCCGGGCTCCGGGGCCTCGGCCGACTGCGCGAACGCCAGGCTTTGGCGGAGTCCTTCGCACATCTCGCGGTACAGGCTCTCCGTGCCGACGCCGGGCTGCCTCAGGTGCGCGGCCGCAAGGGGATTGGCGCGGCAGCCCGTCGCCGGAGCGGCGCTCTCCGTCGAGGGAGGGGAACCGGGGGCTGTGAGGGGAGGGGAAGCAGGCTCTGCACCGGCGGGAGCAGGTGGACGACCCGCGGTGCTCTCGTCGAGCGCAGGCTGCTCTGCTTCGGTCAAAAGAACAGGTGAAATACAGGCGGGTCGCGGCGCGGCGGCGTGCGCGTCGAGGGACGGGTGCGGGATAGGGGCGGCAGGCGCGTCCTCGGCCTGTGTCGGCGGCGTGCCGGCGCCGACCGTAGCTTCGGGGATCGCAGCTTCGGCCTTTGCCCGGCGCGCTTCGGCGTCGGTCCGGAGGGCCTCGGCCCTGGCCTCGGCCTGGATCAGTTTGGTTTGGGTCGCGAGCAGCGCCATCAGCTTGCGTGCCTCGCCCGGCGGGATGTCGCCGCCCCCGGCGCCGGAGACCAAGGCGGCGCCGGCCGCAACGGCGTCGGCAATCGTGGTGATCTCGGGCAGTTCGAAGTTCATCGTGCCTTCGCGTGCCGGCGGGAACAGACGGGTGAAGCAGATGCGCATCGCGGCCCAATCACCATCGATCGCGCGGCTGACCACCATCCGCGCGATCGACGCGGCCTCACCGGCATCGACGAGATCACGCAGCACCGAAGCGCGGTTGCGCGAGCCGCGCGGGCGGCCGGCCATGTTGCCGCTGTAGCCGGGCAGGAACTGGCCGGCCTCGGAGCGGATGGGGGTGTCCGGATCGTGCATCTCGATCTCCTTTCGGGAACGCCGCGGCGGGGGGGCGTAGCGGCTTACATGTGCTGACGTAACGGCGTGTTCCTGATTTGTTCGCTATCATCTTGGACCGTGAGCCGCAAGGAAAAGTTGCGAAATCCGCAAATTACGGGCGATTGCGGGCAGCGGATGCCGGCCGGCGCGCGTGCAGCGCGCACCCTGAAGCGAGTGCAAGGTCATGGGCGTGCCCACAAGACGGCCGCGCCCGAGGCGGGCGGCAACTCCTCACGGTGTACGATCGCGTGCTCGAGCGGCTCGATCGATCCGGAGGCGGGGCGGCGCATTGCCCGGCCTGCTGAATGTCGCCTCATGCACTTCAACGCGGACGTTGGGAGATCCGCCTGGCTTGGTCTGGTTCGGGGATGCAAAGCGGACATAGCCGTGCGGCACGGCGAATGTCTGCTAACGAGTGCGGAATATCGTTCCGCAATGCGTCAGCTTGCCGTATGTGAATGAGCAAGCGGGGCTGGTCAGCGAACCTACCGCAGGTGACCACCCGTGACCCCAAATTCTTTGTTCAAGTCGAGCAGGAGATGCCCGAATACGGCTTTGGCGCCCAGATCGACGACCAGCCCGAGAAGCGCGTTGAAGCGACTCGTCCCGATAAGCACCTGGTCGTATCGACCCAAAGCGTCACGATAGACATGGTGTACGTCGTTCAGGTGTGGGACGCCAAGTTCATCGAGGTCAATGCTGTCGACGTAGGGCCAGATGTCCACAGCGGCATCGGCAATGCCGGTCACGTTCGCCATGGGTTCGGCGAAACACTGTTTGAACTCGCGATCGGTAAGCCGGCGGGGCGTGGTCATGATCCAGCCTAGCCAGTCCGAAGCGACATCTGCAATGGCTCGGACCTTCAGTAGCCGCCTGCGCCTGGGTGCCGGAGAGCATCATCGGGACCAGTGCCGAACCGGACGTTCGTCAGTGTAGCGTCCGATCGTGGCTGGGAACAGCCGGGTGGGGTGGACAGCGGTCGTAGCGGTGAGCGCGTCAGTTGCCGACAGCCGACATTGCCTGCCGCAGTTGTCTGGCCCATACTTCCCGAGTGAACCCGCGCCCAAATCATAGCGTCGGCCTTGGCGGAGACGGCGACGAGATTGCTGCCATAGGGGAGGTGGAGGCCGAGTTCGGGGTTACACTCGACTACGCCGACGCGCATAATTGGACCACGGCAGGGGATGTGTATGCAGCGCTGCGCCGGGCACTCCCTCCTAAGGAGGCAGACAAGTTGGATCTCTGGGATCGCTTCGCCGATGCGCTCTGCAGGGAAACGGGAGTGCAGCCCTCTTCGCTGACCCCTGAGAGCGAACTGCTTTGCGAAGACGGCGTCTGGATGCATGTCGCGAACGGCTCAGCTATCCTCTGGTCGACCGTTGCGGCCGCTGCGCTCGTCGCTGTTGGATGGCTGTTGCTAGGGTAAGATGAGTATCTGCTTGCTGGTCCCTCCTGCCGTTCCCCTCCGCTCTCAATGTCGCCTATGGGTCGGAACCGGTCCAACATCTAGATCGCCCGCGGGCCGGCGCCGAACGTCAGGCTGCCGCGCGAAACCCGACATTCGCGAAAGCGCCGGGCAATCGCCGCGGGAATGCCAGGGCAGGGTGGAACACGGTCATAGCCGGTATGGCGTGAGTTGGTGGAGGCTGTGTGAAAACGCCGGGGGGCTGATTTCGGCGGAGATGATGTGAGCGCGGGCGGTGACGCTTGTCAGCGTCCGACTGCGGCCAGCGCTGCCGGCATGCCCAGGATCGCGATCACGCGCTTGATGTTGTAGGCGAGGACGCACAGGCTCATCTCGGTTCCTACGTTTTTGAGCCCCCTGGTTCGGAAGTGGGTGGCCCCCATCCACTGTTTCAGGGTGCCGAACGTGTGTTCAACGGTTTGCCGCCTGATCCGCATGGCATCGGGCATCTTGTCGATGCGCTGCTGCATCGCATCGAGCACGTACTCGTGCTCCCATCTCCTGATCCGGCGCTCTTTGCCGGTGGTACACCTGGCTTTCAGCGGACAGGCGGCGCACGAGCTTGCCTAATAGACGTGCAGCGTCTTGCCGGCTTCGACGCTGTCGAAGCGGTAGGTCAGCGTCTCGCCGGCCGGGCAGCGATAGATATTGGCATCGGCGTCGTAGATGAAGTCCTGCTTCCCGTAGCGACCTTGCGCCTTTGCGCCTGAGGTGAGCGGTTTGGGTATGATCGGCGTTGCACCCAGGGCCTCGCAGGCGCGCACCTCCTCGCCGCCATAATAGCCACGGTCTGCGAGCACGGTCAGCTGTTCGCCGTCCATCTCCGCTTTGGCCTTACGGCCCATGTTGGCGAGCTGCGAACGATCGTGACCCAGGTTGGTCACCTCGTGAGCGACGATCAGGTGATGCTGCGTGTCGACCGCGGCTTGCACATTGTAGCCGACCATGCCGGTGCCCTTGCCGTTGGTGGCCATTGCACGTGCGTCCGGATCGGTCAGCGAGATCTGCCCGTCAGGCGCATCGGCGAGCGCCTCCTCCATGTCGTGCAGCGCCTGCATCTGCTCGCGTAGCCGGCCGAGGCGCTCGTTCAGCCGTACCGAACGCAGCGCCGCGGTCTCGTCGTCCTGGCGATCGGCGGTGTCGAGCTGCGCGAGGTAGCGCGCGACGCTCGCTTCGACCTGTTCGATCCGGCGCCGGACCGCGTTGGACGTGAAGTTCTTGTCGCGCGTGTTCACCGCCTTGAACCGCGATCCATCCACGGCAACGACGCCGCCGGCGAGAAGGCCCATCTGTCGGCACAGCAGCACGAACCGGCGGCATGTCGCCTTGATCGCATCACCATTGTCGCGCCGGAAATCCGCAATCGTCTTGAAGTCTGGAGCCAGCTTGCCGATCAGCCACATCGCCTCGACATTGCGTCCGGCTTCACGCTCGAGCCGTCGGCTCGACAGAACCTGGTTGAGATAGCCGTACAGATACAGCTTCAGCATGGTCGCCGGATGATAAGCGGGTCTGCCCGTCGCCGCAGGGCGCGCACCGGTGAAGCCTAAAGCAAGTAGATCGAGTTCGTCGATGAAGGCATCGACCAGCCTGACCGGATTATCCGCACCGACATAATCGTCCAAACACTCCGGCAGAAATGCCCTCTGCCGCCGGTCCTGCCCCTCGACGAAACGCCCCATCCGGCCCTCCCTCGCATCGACCGAATCCTATCACATCAGCACGTTTTCACACAGCCTCGGTGGTTTTCAGGCACTCTATGCCATGGCACTGTTGGCGCATGGGCGAGCGATATGAACCTACTTCCGACTTTCTCAAGGCGATCATTGCCGAGGAGGTTCCGCTTTTCGGCGACGAATACGGTGAAAGGAACTTGCGGCGGCTGATCGCAATGACACGGGACGCCGACCTTTCGAATCGTGACTGGGCGACGATGCTCCTCTCGCACGAAGAGATCGATACGCCAGACGTGCGAGCGGCTCTCCTGGCCGCGGCGCGCGATCAGGACGATGCTGTCAGGGCAGAGGCGATGCTGGGCCTCGCGCGACGAGACAAGGTGCTTGCGCTTCCACTGATCCGCGAGGCGCTCGCCGGAGATTTCGCTTGCATGGCAGTGTTCGAAGCCGCTGAGCTCGTCGCCGATCCGTCATTAATCGAGGCGCTGGCTCAATGGACGGAGCCGTCGGAGAACGCGTTTCTCGACCAGCTTGCCCGTGAAGCCTTGGCTGCCTGCGGAGTTGGCAGCCCGGTAACGTCCAAACCCGATCAGCGGGATGTCCGATAAGGGTCGGATCCCGCCTGCCGTCCCGGTTTTGCCGGGTGCCGGCGCCAACGTCAGGCTGCGGCGGGGGGGCTGAAATTGGCTGCTGCCGCATCCAACGCCGGAGAGGAATGCTGACTCGGAGTGGGCTCGTGCCCCTCAGGTGTTTCGGCTTTGCCAAAACCAAGCGAGCGCCCCGCGCCCTGTCTCATCGAGGAACGGGAATTCTGCTCGAATGAAGCTCATTACCCAATCGTCATTGGCCTCTGCGGTCTGCGCGTCCAACTTCGGCCTAATGTGATCCACCTCGGATATCAGCGCTTCGAGTGAAGGGCGCAGTCGCCACGCTTCTTCCCCGCCAAAATGATCGGCAACCCGGGTCAAGTCGGGTTCGGGTTCCGCGAGAAAACCGTAGCCAAGATAAAGCGGAATCGCTTCGTTCAAGATCTCTGGGGCGTCAGCGCGGGTCATAGTCAGCCTCTCTCGGCGCGATCTTGGTCACCAATGGAAATGTCGTCTATGAGTCGGATCCCGCCTACCGTACCGATCTCGCCGCGTCCCGGCGCCAACGTCAGGCTGGCGCGCGGAAGCGGACATCGGCGGTCGCCAGCTCCATCGACGCCTGGAACAGCCGGGTGGGGTGGAAAGGCGACATTCGAGAGATACGGTCGCTTGGCCGGCGGCGGCTTGGCGGGCGTGTGCGTTCGCGCCTGACAAGCTCAATTCGGCGGAAGCCGGTGCGTGGCGAACAGCGTGATGCTTTCAGCGGCGCCGGGATCGCGATTGGCGAGCACGATCATCGTCACTCCGCTGTTCAGGAAGTGCTGCAGTGAACCGCTCATCCCCGGCGCACCGCCTCCATGCCCGATGAACCGCCCCGCATCAGGCAGGGTTCCGCCGAAGTCGAACGGGGCGAGCTGCCCGTCGGCCGTTTTCACGCCGCCGTCGATCAGCTTCTGAAGCGTCGCGCCGCGCAGCAGCCGGTGGGACGTGAGGCCCCCGACGAACCGGTGGAAGTCGCCCACCGTGGCATAGCCGCCGCCGGCCGCGGTGCCGTTGAGGGGAAGCGTATCCTCGGCGCTTTTCAGCCGCGCGCCCGAACCCGTGTAGGTGACGGCGCGGCGCGGGAGGCGCTCGCTCTCCGGGCGGTTTCCGGTGGACGTCATGCCGACGGGCTTGAAGATGTACCGCTGGATGTAATCATCATATTCGAGGCCCGATACCTGCTCGACGATGCGGCCGAGGAGGATGAAGCCGTAATTGCTATAGGATTGGCGGCTTCCAGGCGCGAATTCCGGAGGGCGGCTGCCATAGAGGTCGACATAGTCACTGGTGCTGCGCAGCGATGCCTTGCGGCGGTCGAAATCCGGTCCGAATATGTCGCCCGTCCCTCCCGTATGGGTGAGAAGGTGGGCGACCGTCACCTTGGTCGCGATATCCTGGTTCGGGTAGTTGAGGATGTAGCGTCCGATCGGCGCCTCAAGGTCGATCTTTCCCTTTTCGACCAGTTGCATGATCGCGACTGCGGTGAACATCTTCCCCATCGAACCGAAGCGAAATTGTGTCTCGAGCGTGTTCGGCTTGCGACGGTCCCGATCCGCCAGGCCGTAGGCCTTCCGGAACAGCACGCGCCCCCTTTGCGCCACCAGAACTGCGCCCGAGAACTGGTCGCTCGCGGCCCGGGTTGCGGCTCGAGCCTCGACCGCCCGGATCAAAGCAGGCAATTGCAGCTTCGCCGGCCGAGCCACGCCGGGCGGCACCTCGTCGGTTGGCCAGTGGGAAAGCAATTCCGGCCTGGCGCCCTCGATCGCTCCGGGCTTGAACCGGATAACCGCGTAGGTGTCGAAGCGGGGATCGAACATCCACAACTCCACTGCGTCAGCGGCGGCGGATTTGATCCCGCACAGCGTGAAACCGCGAAAGAAGTCCCGCAAGTCCAGCCGTCGGTCGGGCGGATCGGCAAGTACGGGCCCGCGCTCCTCGATGAAGCGGAGATAGGCTGCATCATCCGCCGAATTGATCTGATCGAACCAATTCTTCGCCGAACGCACCACCGCCGCCGTAGCCGGCGACTGCCGGGGATCCGCCAGCGTCACCCGGCCGCAAAGATCGGCCGCCGGTGGCGACGCCATCGCGGCAGTCCCCATCGACACCCAGATGAGAGCCGACGCTAAACGCACCCCCTTTTTCATCCTGCATCCTCCGTGCCCAAAGCTGAACGAATAGCGGCTTCCGAGCAAGACGTGATCACGCTGGGAAGCTCAAGCCGGATGGGATCCACCCGAACGGCTAGGGCTCGGAACGTCCGAACCGGGTCGAAGCACGTCCTAGGTCCCCACATGGCGCACGCCGGCGGCGAATGGCAGGGTGCCGCGCGGAAGCGGACCTTCACCGCGGCGCTGCCCGATCGTTCGGGGAACAGCCGGGAGGGTGGAAGTCGGACATCGCTGAATGTAAGCCCACCCAATGTCGATCTCTGCTCAATTCACGGCCTTACGCGCCGTCACAGCCGGGTTCGGGCTTGGCGTAGTCCTCGAGCTCGCTGGGTTGATAATCGCAATTGCATCATCCGGCGCGGGCCACGGCAACTATGTCGCCGCACGGGCACTGTTCCCCGCGCCAATGCTTCTGACGCTCGTCGAAGGAGGTCAGATTGGGCCGTTCTCTCTAGCTCTCGGATTGCTCCAGTTCCCACTCTACGGAGCGCTCCTGGTTTGGAGCGCATCTGAGCGGAAGACACTGTTCCCGATCGCAGTTGCGCTCGCACACCTCGCCGCGGCGCTGGTTTGCTTCTCGGGGGTCCTGTCTAACTTCTCTTGAGTTCGATATCATTTCGGACAGGTCACGCGAGGAACGTCCCCTATGGGGCGGAGCACGTCCTAGGTCCCCAAATGGCGCGCGCTGGCGGCGAAGGTCAGGGTTCCGCGCGGAAGCGGACCTCTCCACGGTCGCCTGGCGGTCGCGCTGGGAACAGCCGGGCAGGGTGGAGAGCGGACTTTCGCTGGCTCGTCGCATGTCGGCCGTTTAGTATCGAGATATGACTTCGAATGGCACCACCCTTGGAACTTTGGCGTGTATGCTGGCTGTAGTCGGCGTCCCGGCGACGGAGGCAACGGCAAGCCCGCGTCAGGAAGCGCCTTTGCCGGGCGGAGTCCGCCCAAGCACGCGCGAGAAGATGTCCGGCCTCTACGCCGAGTCCCGCTACGGCCTCACCGATGTGATTGCTGCGGTCGAGCAGCTTGAGGCAGAATGTACCGCGCGCGGTGTTTCTGCCCACGTGGACGGCCGCGATCTCCTGTGGAAGGGCGTGCAGCGGCTTTACCGCAGCCCCACGAGCGTTGCGAATTATTATGAGCGACCTACTTTTAGGTCGGACCGGACACGCTGCACAGGGCACGTCAGCCTTGTCCGACAGGCGACAATCTTGCCGGCGACAGCCGAAAATCTCGAGAAGATGGGGTGGTCTTACGAGCGTCCGACATGCCCGACCGGCCGCCGCTCGCTCACGAGGTGCAATGAAAGCAGCTTCGCCGATGTGCAGGCGATATGCGTCGATTTTGGCGACGGATTCGTCGGCTGGATCTCGTGCTACTCGGTTCAGGACGATCTGAGCCGCAACCTGAGGCTCGGCGGCAGCAACTACACCGACGATGGCAGCGGACCCAACAACAGCTGGGGCTTCGACGTCGTGCTGCCCGACGTGCTGATAGATCCTGCGGTTTTCGACGTGGCCAACAGCGTTACTGCGGTCGCACCGGGACCGAAGCAGGCGGGCGAACCGAGTGCTAAGGGGTGGCCGAGCCGGATCGAGAGGCCCTACCGTATCGATCCGGCGCACGCCCACGTCGAACGTCAGACTGCTTCGCGAGACCGGACGTTGGCTGTCGCGCCGGTCAATCGCGCCAGCTAGGGCAGGGGAGGGTGGAAAACGGTCATAGCCGGTATGACGTGAGTTTGGTGGAACGCAGACTCACCGCCAAATGAGTGCCCGCCAGCGGAGAAAGGGAGGAGTAGCATCGCCTTCTACGAAGGTCCGCATCGCCACCTCGGCTTCGGTGTCGGCGAAGTGATCGCCCGGCCAACGTCTGAAGAAGGTATGAAGCACCGATCCCATAATGACGGGGTCCGACGGAGCCGACTTCGCTCGCACCGCAACGCAATCTCGGCGACGGTCCTCTCGAGCGAGGCTAATTGTCCAACCACGCTTACAGCGCTCTGCTACCAGCTTTCGCTGATCCACCCGGACGAGGAGTACCTCACCATCGTTGCTGCCACGGCAAGTCATTATCGCGGCACGAATGGTGTGTGGATTGGCCGGTAGCAACCCCGCCCACAACCCAGTTGAGATGGTAGGTGGCTCGACATCCTCGCTGGACAAGTCCGGTAGCTGTCGCAATTTCAAGGCATCTCCCATAGCAAGCTCGAAGCCAACCTCACCTGCCCATCGGAAGTCCGCAAGTGGGCGCTTGCTGCCATTAGCAGACAGGGCCCGAGGGGCAGCCACGGGTCGCAGGCGGCTGTAGGAGCCTGCGCAATCGCGCCGACGCGCGATGGTCGGCCTATCGCGCGCAATCGGACATTCGCCGCCGCGGCCTGCGATCGCGGCGGGAACAGCCGGGGAGGGTGGAAATGCGACATTCAGGTTGATAGCCTCGTTTCCATGAAGCTCGCTCGGAAGCTGATCCTGCATTCTCCCGGGTCCGACGAGGCGTTGCTCGACGTCTTCGTGGAGCAGTGCCTACGAGATGGGGTGTCCTTGCTTGCGATCGTAGGTCCCGGCTCGGCTCGGCTTGAGGACATAGTGGACGAAATCGTCGTCGGTGACGGATCTGAGCCCGATCGATTTCTATGCACGACGTCGCACCCGGATGAGCCGTTCGAAGACGTGCTGAACATGGCGCAGGTCTGGGACGCGAGCTCGGCGAGCCGGTACAGGAAATCCGGCTGTAGCTTACGGCAGCTTAGGGGGCGCAGCCGGATGTAGGAGCCGGCGCAACTTCGGCGGCGCGCGATCGTCGGCCTATCGCACGCAATCGGACGTTGGCCGCGGCGGCCGCCGATCGCACCGGCAACAGCTGAATCGGGTCGATAGTGTTGAAAAACTCTCGTTGCACTGGTGACTGGGCTCTGATTCACTCCGCCTGAGCAAGGCGGGAGGCGAGCCGATGATGGGTGAGCGGACGGTGATGCAGGAGGCGCTGTTTTACGGGTTCAGCCTGGAGCGGCACGTTCCCGACGACCACCTGCTGAGGCGCATCGACCGGTTCGTCGACCTGTCGAGCATTCGCGAGCATCTGCGAGCCTATTACAGTGAGACGGGTCGGCCCTCGGTGGATCCGGAGTTGATGATCCGCATGCTGATCATCGGCTATACGCACGGGATCCGCTCCGAACGCCGGCTGTGCGAGGAGGTGCACCTCAACCTTGCTTATCGCTGGTTTTGCCGTCTCGACCTCGCTGCCGCGGTGCCGGATCATTCGACATTCTCGAAGAACCGGCATGGTCGCTTTCGTGACAGCGATCTGCTGCGGCGCTTGTTTGAGGCGACGGTCGAGCGCTGCATAGCCGAGGGTCTGGTCGGCGGCGAGGGCTTCGCGGTCGACGCCAGCCTGATCAAGGCCGATGCCAACCGGCAGCGGGGCGTCCCTGGCAGTGAGGGGCTTCCCGCGGACGCGACGAGCCATGCGGTGCAGGAATATCTGGCGGTGCTCGACGATGCCGCGTTCGGCGCGGCGACGCCGGTCGCGCCGAAGTTCATCTCGATTGCCGATCCCGCCTCGCGCTGGACTGCAGCCGAGGGCGGCTTTGCCTATTTCGCCTACTCGACCAACTATCTGATCGACCTCAAGCATGCGGTGATCATGGATGTCGAGGCGACCACGTCGATCCGCCAGGCCGAGGTGACGGCGCAGCGGCGGATGATCGAACGAACCCAGGATCGCTTCGCGATATGGCCGCAGAAACTGGTGGCGGACACCGGCTATGGTTCGGCCGAGAACCTGGCATGGCTGGTTCACGAGCGCGGCATCGAGCCGCACATTCCGGTCTTCGACCATTCGGCACGTGTCGACGACACCTTTGAACGCGCCGACTTCCGCTATGATCACAGGCATGACCGCTACGTCTGCCCTGGCGGCAAGGAGCTCCGACAATATTGGCAAGAGGGCCGCGCCGCCAAAGCCAAGCCGCCGTTGGACGGGCTCTACAAATATCGTGCCCGCAAAGCCGACTGCGACGGATGTGCGCTCAAAACGCGCTGCTGCCCAAAGGAGCCGATGCGCAAAGTGCTGCGATCGGTACACGAAGGCGCACGGGACATGGCGCGCGACATCGCCAAGACCGATGCCTACCTGGTCTCCCGCTGCGAGCGGAAGAAGGTCGAAATGCTGTTCGCCCACCTCAAGCGCATCCTGAAGCTCGATCGCCTGCGCCTCAGGGGACCAAACGGCGCCAAAGACGAGTTCCACCTCGCCGCCACCGCCCAGAACCTCCGCAAACTTGCCAAGCTGATCCCCGCCGGGGCTCCTGCGATGGCAGGATGAGGGCGGCTGCCCCTCATTATCTGAACGTCCGCTCTTATTAGAAGCAGACGTTTTTCAACACTATCGGTGGAAAGGCGACGTTCCCTCTGCCAACATGGCGCCATGAGTTTGCTACGGTTCCTTTTGGATATGCCCTGGGCGCACCCGAATACCTCGGTGGCAGCAATGGGGCACCCGCTCCGCCGTCGCGATCTGGCGCCACCGGACATTCGTGGGCGGGGCATTCGATCGCGCCGGCAACAGCTGACTCGGGTGGTTCCCGGACGTTAAGCGCGCGCGCTGACGCGGCGCCACCAAGGCCTGACGACGCGATTGAACGCGGCAAGTGAGACCCACGACGAGCAGGCCAAAGCGATTGTGATGCCCACTCCCAAGAGGGACTCGAAAAACATCGCGTAGTAAGCCGACATTGCGGTTAACGCCCAGAACGCTACCACCAGGAGCGCGCTCACCGATAGAACGCTGGCGCCGATCACCATCACAAACACCTTTCGCATTCAGTGCCTGTAGCGCTTGGAGGGATGTCGTGAAAGGGTCGGACGCGGGCGACCGTCTCGATCTAGCGCGCGCTGGCGCCGAACGTCAGGTCGCAGCGCGAAATCGGACATTGGCCGCCGTGGCGGGCGGTCGCGCCGGCAACCGCCGGGTGGGGTGGAAAGCGGAACTTGCCGCGGCCCGGAACGCAGATGAGGTTAGAGGCGCTACCGTAGGCTGCTTGCCGAAACGTCGCTGTCTCCTATGCTGAGGTAATGACTGATGTAGCGCATTGGGTGGGGAGGATCGGCACGATACTCGGGTGTTTGTCGCTCGTGATCATCGTGTCGGCAGCCGGCGCCTTGTGGTGGTTTGCCGCAGACATGTGCGAAAATACGATCGTTCAAACCATCGAGTCTCCAGACCGAAAGCACGTCGTAACAATGTTCGAACGAAGTTGTGGTGCAACGACGGGCTTCAGCACCCAAGTTTCAGTTCTGGAATATGGCAATGTTCCGACTGGGGGCGGCAACGCCTTTAGGGCCGACACGGATCACGGAAACGCGCGTACCGGAGGGTGGGGCGGGCCTTGGGCTGAGATACGGTGGCTCAGCAATAATCGTTTGCTGATCCGGTATGCGCAAGGTTCCCGCCTCTTCGAGCAAGATGAACAGGTCTCCGGTGTGAAGATCACTTATCAGATGGCGAATCGTTAACGTCAGCTAAGGGTCGGACCACGTCGTAGCGCTCCACTGGCGCACGCCGGCGGCGAATGTCAGGCTGCCGCGCGGAAGCGGACCTCCGCAGGGGAGGCTTGCGATCGCGCCGGCAACAGCTGACTCGGGTGGAAAGGCGACATTGAGCCGCGACCGAAGTTCCGGCATAAGCGGGTTATGCGTGCTGCTCTCAAGGCGTTCACGATTACTTTAATCACCTGCGAAGGCGCGACCTTGGCGTGTCCGCCCTCACCGCCGCCGAGCGCTGAGGGTGCAGCCGAGTGGGATAGGCGACTTCAGAGATTTGAAAAATATGCCGTACAGGCACCTGCGATCGTCTACGGCGTCATGGAAGACAGCCTTGGCTATGACGAGAAGCGGCGGGATTCTAACAGAGTTGGCACTCTACGTATCATTCACGTCTACAAAGGTCCCTACCGGAGCGACCAACGTATCAAAGTGCGTCCGGGTTCGCACTTATTGGCAACTTGCTCCATGCCACCGATGTCGATTGGGCGCGGGTCGTACGGGGTGGTGATCCTCGACAAGACCGCCGGTGGTAAGTCGATGCGACATAATGGCTTTCTCTCGCCGGATCTCATCCGACTGTTAATGGATAATGGAATCATCAGGAGCGCAAGGGATGCCGAAGGCATGGTCCTCGACAAGGCTAGGCCATGAGGGGCAGTTCGGCGCCTTCGCTTAGCTGACTACTCTACCGGCGGGGAGCGAACGTCCGCAATGGAGCGCAGCCGACTGTAGAAACCCGGCCCATCTCGACCAAAACGCGATCGTCGGCCTATCGCGCGGAACCGGAGCTCGCGCCGCGGCCCTCCCCCGTCGGAGCGAACAGCCGGGTGGGGTGGAAGGTGGACGTTGGTGGGTGCGGGTTATTGGTCTTGGAAAGACCAGCTTAGGCTGCTGGCGTATGTGCCCGGCTCTGCAGCGCCGCCAGCGCCGGTGGCGGGATGAAATTTGCCCCGCCGCAAGATCTGCCGGCATGTCTCAGCATCTAAGGAGGAGAAGCCGCTCGACGCGATAACGCGGCAGTTGGTTGGTTTCCCGGCCTCATTTACGTTTACCTCGAAACCCACGACGCCCTGCTCACCATTTCGCAGGGCTGAAGGGGGGTAACTGACCCAGGTAGATGGAGGCGTGACCGGAACCGGGACGTTTGAACCGGCGAAAGCCAATGCGAGAAGGATGGTCATTAGCGATCAATACTTTGCGAACTGAATGTCCGCAACGGGTCGTTCTGCGCTGTAGGATGGCGGACGCTCCGGACCAGGCGCGAATGTCAGCCTGTCACGCGCAACCGGACATCCGCCGCCGCGGCCTTCGATTGCGCCGGTGACAGCCGAATCGGGTGGGAATGCGACATTGCGCTCGAGCCGGCACGCGGGCTGCCGCCGCTTGCGAGAAACCTAGTTCGGTGTCCATAGACCGGCAGGAGTTCAGACGACGATCCTCAGCGGTCTAGGAAGACGACTTCGCCTTTCATGACATCGGAGTTTTGAATATGTGGAAAATGAGCGAGATACGCGACTATGTCGAATACAAGATTGAGTTGTGTCAAGACAGCCATGGGAGAAGGTCACTACGCCTTACAGATACCAAGACGGCTGGCAATCGTCCAGACGCAATCTTCGAAACTGGAGTCGTGTCCAATGATATCCTAAGGACAAGGGATCTGTACCTGCTCTCGGAAGAGGTGCGTCTGGTTGACGGAGGGCAGTTCGAGTTTGACGCTCACGGGATCTGGTTTACGAAAGAAGAAATGGATGCGCTCGATGAAGAGCGGGAAGTAACGTGGTCTACCAAATCGCCGCCACGCCTCGCTCCTCGCTAAGCTTCATGTGACTGTTCTGGTGATCAGGTGGGCATATAACCTTCTTGGTCGCGAGTGAAGAGGTGTGGCGTCCCTCCGCAGATGCGACCGGCGTGTCTACATCAGGGGATCTATGTCACCTATGGGTCGAAGCACGTCGTAGGTCCTTGGATGGCGCATGCCGGCGGCGAACGGCAGGGTGCCGCGCGGAAGCGGAACTTCGTCGGGTCGCCTGGCGATCCGCGCGGGAATGACAGGGCAGGGTGGATTCCAGACCTTCCGCTCGTCCTCCGCGAAGCTCGGCAGCATCGCAGTCCCGAGCTTTCGGAGGTCAATCGTCGGGCGCGACGCGTGCCCAGAGGTCGTTGAATGCGATTGCGTCGAAAAAGGCGGAGGCGCGGGTCACGCTCCCACTCTTCATCTGGAAAAACCAGGCGTAGGTGTTAACGTAAGGCTTGCCGTCGCGTGCTGTGCCGGCGGCTTCGAAGTGGATGACGACGCGATCACCATCGGCTGTTATGCTCTTGATGGTCGGCTTGATCCCGACCGACATGCGCGCGTTGAACGGGCGGATGACCTCGCGCAGGAAAGCTTCTTTGGTCGGATAGGTCTTCGACACGACCGAGTTGCCCTCGATGGTCCAGCTCGCCTCGTCGGCGAGCAATTGGAACGGGCTGCCGGTGCCGGCAGTCCAGGCATCGAAGCTGCGCTGCACGATCGTCTTGTTTCCGGATGGCGTCTGCGCGTACGCGCCGGACGACAAGGCCAAAAAGCCAAGACTGGTCGCCGCGAATGCCACACTCGCGCGCACGGCGAAGGATCTGCAGAAGGTGCTCGTCATCGTCTTTCTCCTGATTGAGTGAGGGGCGGTAATCCGCGCCGCCGATCGCCGGGTTAGATCTGGGCAGTCCAGGCCGCAGCCTGTGCATCCTTCAGCATGTCCTCGACGAACTGCGGGCAGACATTGCGGACCTTGCCGGTGTCGGCCGGGACGATTTCGATCATGCGGTCGATCATCTCCTGCGGGTCGAGATGTCCCTGCGGGCTAGCGAGCAGCGCATCGAAGGTGGCGCGCAGCTCGTTACGCTTGGTGAAATTCCTGGCATCATCCAGCCAGCGGAAGGCTGTATCCGCCATGGTCTCGTTGTATCCGGTGAGATAAGCGCCGGGGTTGATCGTCTGGACCTTGATCCCGAACGGCGCGACTTCCTGTGCAATTGCCTCCGCCATGGATTCCAGTGCGTGCTTGGTGGAGACGTAGGTGCCCCAGCCCGCAGGCGTGAACAGGCCGCCCATGGACGAGGTGAAGACGACCTTGGCGTGGCGTCCCTCCGCTACCCAGCGGCGAATGAAGCCCTGCGTCAGCTCGAGTGGCTTGAACACGTTGATCTCGTAATTCCTGCGGAAGAGATCGAGCGGAATCTCGCTCACCGGTCCGCTCTCGCCGTAGCCGGCATTGTTCCAGAGCACGTCGACATCCAATGTCTGGATGAACGCCATGTCGTAGGAGTCGGTGAGATCGAGCTTCTCGACCCGGACATTGTCGAGCCCGAATTCGGCTACCTTGTTACGTAATGCCGCCACCTGGGGGCTGATCTGAGCGGTGGCGATAATGGTGTGGCCCGCCTTCGCCATGCCGATCGCAGCGGCCTCGCCGAAGCCGGAGCCTGCGCCGGTGATGAGGATGGTCTTCGTCATGATCGTTCTCCTGGTGCTAGCGGTCGTGGTTGCGAGAGAAGAAACTCAGCCGTTGAGCGTAGCGAGCGCGGCTTCGGCGATGGCCAAGTCTTGCGACGGCGCGCCGCCCGAGACGCCGATGGCGCCGATGAGCACGCCGTCTGCGTCGATCAGCGGCACTCCGCCGGGAAAGGGCATCAACCCGCCGTTGCTGGCCTGGAGGTTCGGGGCCGGCGCACCCGGCTGGCAGTAATCCCACACGGCGGCGCTGCTCGTGCCGAACAACGCGGCCGTACGTGCCTTCCCGATGGCGACATCAATCGAGCCGAGCACCGCGCCGTCCATGCGGGCAAAGGCCTTGAGGTGTGCGCCGGCGTCCAGCACGGCGACAATGACATGAACGCCCATCGCGGCGGCGTGGGCCTGGCCGGCGACGAGCAGGACCTGCGCTTGGTCTGCGGTAATGGTCTCCGAGATGGTCATCGTGGGGCTCCTCGATCCGGCAGCGCCGGTGACAGGAGTGATGTGCGCCGTCTGGACTGTTGCGATAAGCTGGCTAGTTATCCGAACTATGCTGAGCCAGAATCAGTAATGCGCAACACCGACTTGTCCGAGCTCGCTGCCTTTGATGCGGTCGCCCGCCATCGCAGCTTTCGCAAAGCGGCCGAAGAGCGGGGTGTCACAGCCTCGGCGATCAGCCACGCAGTGTCGAACCTGGAGGCGCGCGTCGGCATCCGCCTGCTCAACCGCACGACCCGCAGCGTGTCGCTGACCGACGCAGGCGCAATGCTGCTGAGGCAGCTTTCGCCCGCCTTCCGTGACATCTCTTCGGCGCTGGATGCACTCAACCAGTATCGGGACACGCCATTCGGCAAGGTGAGAATCAACGCGCCGAACTCGATTGCGCCATTCGTGCTCGGGCCGGTGATCGGCAAGCTGATCGAGTGCAATCCGAACCTGGAGCTGGAGATCGTCGCCACCGACCGTCTGATCGATATCGTCGAGGAAGGCTTCGACGCGGGCATCCGGCTGGGCGAGAGTCTGCGTGAGGGCATGACCGCCGTGCGCATCAAGCCGCGTATGAGCCTCGTGGTGGTGGGCTCGCCTGCCTATTTCGCACGGCACCCTGTCCCACGGACACCCGCGGACCTGAAGAGCCACATTTGCATCCAGAATATGTACCCGAGCACCGCGCGCTATCCATGGTTCTTCAGTCGCGAGGGTCAGGAAGTCGAGTTTCAGCCGACCGGCCCATTGGCGCTTCACGACCACGAGCTGATGATCGAAGCGGCGCTTGCAGACGTTGCGCTCGCCTACGTCTGGGAAGATCGCGCACAGCCCTACGTGGAGGCAGGTCGGCTGATCCGATGCTTGGATGAATGGATTGTGCCGGAAGACTGGCTTTATCTCTATTACCCCGCTCGAAGGCATATGTCGGCCGGGCTGCGCGCCGTGATTGAAGCGCTCCGCGTCAGCTAGGACGATGCCAACGCCAGATCGCTGTCCCATCCACTGACGCCTATTAGCGATAACGGTAGCATGGCCGACCGGTTATGGCACAACGTACCCTCGCCTTGCTCCGACTCCGAACCTGCCCGGTTTACGATCCCTGATATCGGCCACCCGGTGAAGCTATTTATGAACGTGTGATGGGCAGCCCGCTTGGCCCTAGGAGGCTCTATCCACCACTTTGGTGACTGGTGCCTAGGTCTGAAAAGGGTCGATCCGCGCTGTAGCGCGGGGCTCACGCTTGAGGCGGCGCGATCGTCAGCCTGGCCGGCGAAAGCGGACGTACGCTGCCTCGGCCGCCGACGACGCCGGGAACAGCCTGGTAGGGTGGAAAGGCGACCTTCGGTAGTGCAGTGTCGGGAGGTGGTTATGATCAAGCGAAGTGGGAGGCAGATGACCGCGACCCGGATTGTCGAGTTAGATGATGGAAGCTCAGTGCTTGAGACATTAGACTTCCGTTCAGAGTTCTCATTCGAGGATTTCGCAGAATGGATCACCGCCGCGTTGCGGGTGCAGCCCAAGAGTGGCGTGATCGTTGCAGACATGCAACCTTTCACCTTCGACTGGGAGGGCTCGACATTCGATGCAGCATGGAGCGACGATCATGGCTGCTTCGTCAAAGCGCCATTCGGCCAAACAGCTCAGCTTCGCGCCTTGCAGTCTGCTCTTGCAGCCTGATCTCCCTTCGACGGCGCGGCCAGAAATCTGAAATCGCAGAGCCCGTATTGGGTCGCACCCGGTCGACCGTCTCAATCTGACCGGGTGACCGTGCCAACGTTAGACCGCCGCGCGAAAGCCGACGTTCGCCGGCATCGCAGCCGAGCATGGCTGGAGCAGCTGAATCGGGTGGAAAGCAGACCTAGGCTCTTCGGTTGCGGACGGTATTTGAGGCCGGTAGTCTCAATGTCGGCGGCGGTGATCTTGAAGTGGTCATGCGTGCCGTTCGCTGAACTGACGATCATGCCTCCGAATACGTATTCGCCAACCTGCAGAGGGCGCAACCATTCGCGCCAGCTGGAGTCCAGCTGCCTAGCGCCCCAGGCACGCTCGGCCCGGGAGCTGCTCGGGGCGGCAACCTCCATCATCTGCTCGATGAAGGCGCGTCGTTCCCTCACGGGCATGTAGGGCTCAGCGGCGGGTCCGTTCAGTATGAACTCCTTCAGCTTCCCGTCAGTGGCGATGAAGTAAGTTGCGAGGCGATCACCCGTAGGTAGCTCGTAGCGGACCTCAGTAGCGCGGAGATGCGGTGACGCGCGCGCCATTGTCGAGGATCGCTCAGCGTCACGTACTCCGAGGTGCCGTTTCGCGGCCTGCACCAGAGCTTCGGCCCGCTGCTCGCCGCTTGGCTCGGCAGCGTGACACGCAGCTGCGATGCAGACGAGGGCGTAAGCCGAAAGCCGCGAGAAGGTTGCGGGACCCCTCACGGCTTTAGGAAACCGGGGAGGTATCGGATCTGCATTTCGACACAAGTCTCGGCTGGGCGAGATCCGTCCTGCCCAAATGGTTGTCGACCGTCGTAGCTCCAGGCAATCCGTCCGTCGGGTCGAAGCCGAACACGATCGCGCGGTAACCCGCACGTGTCAGCAACAGCGTCGAGCAGATTCTGTGACACGGTCCGAGGCAGGAACGATCCGGTCGAGGTGGTCCGGTAGTCGTCCAGACGAGCGAACTCATGCGACAACGCCGCCATACGGGTAAGGGCGCGTGTGAAGCTCTCGCGCTGCCCTGCAAAGAGGCGCTCCGCCTCGCCTTGGGCCGCAGTTCTCAGCGGCGGACAGTTCGCGACCCACGACCGGAACCGTCGGTTCAACGCGCTCCAGAGTTGCCGTCCCGACGAGCCGGACGAGACGAGGTGCTCGGTCCAGCAGGCCTGTCGGTAGTGCCGGTCCTCCAGCATCGATGCAAGAAAGATCACATAACCGCGCCGGTTGCGGACCATCTGGACGAGAACGGGCACATCGCGCGGCTGCCACTCCGCGTGCGCGTTGAGCAGGACGGCGCGTCGCGGCAGGCTTTCGGCGCAGTCCTCCCCCTTGCGCGGGCGATATTCAGTGCTGAACTCGACATCGCCGATCGGCCCGCCCGTCTCGCAAGTGTCGGGAGGCAGGTTGATCACATCTGCGAACAACGGCTCCGGACCTGCGGCACAGGTCAGCACCACGAGCAAGACCGCGACGCGTAGGGCGCGTGCAATGGCGTGGTTTGGCCGCGCCGATCCGTCGAGTGGATCACGGACGGTCCGGGCACCAAGCATCGTCAGGACATTCGCGATGAATCCTGCTCCCTTGCACAATCGCGGTTCGACGGCGGTAAGAGCGCGATCATAGCAGCAGAGTACCGGGTCTGTGAATTTCCGCAATTGATGTCGTGGACGGCGCTCCACTCAACCGGCATTTTTGTCGGTGTTTGAGCCGCTTCGGACAACCATGCCTCCCTGCGGGTGCTTCAGAAAATCGGATTTGCCGTCCTCGGCGAAGGCACATTCTTCTTCGAGCTGCACAACTCAGAGGTCAAAGAGGTCATTCTCGCGCTGGATTGAAATGTCCGGTCCGGGTCGGAGCACGCCATAGGCTCGTTGGAACGCGCGGTCTCGGCGGATGGCAGGTTGCCGCGAGAAAGCCGATGTTCGCCGACAGGCCCGCTCGTGCGGGAAAGATCGGAAGGGCGAATGCCGGCCTTGACTTTAGGCCCGTGGCTGGTGGCCAGTGGAAGCCGTTCTTGCGGGATTGTGCTCGGCATTCCCCAAAAACGAGTCCAAGAGCCAAAGACCTATACCGATGTCGATGAAGATATCTGCGACGTTGAAAACCCAGATAAAGCCGATTTTTGACGCATCAAACATGTCGATCACGGCGCCCAACCAGATGCGGTCTATTGCGTTGCCGATACCTCCCGCAATGATGAACGCACAGGCGAAGAATGCCGCCCGTGTTTGATCGCGGCTGCAGACAAGGTACGCCAGAGCGGACGCGACCGCTAGATTCACCCCAGCTAGCATCCAACGGGTAACGTCGCCAAAATTTGGCACCATTCCAAATGCATTGCTCCGATTGAGCACGAGGGTGAGATCAACCGGCCCGGGCAAGGGGAAGCTCCTGCCCGGCACAAGAGCGGAGTAGGCCCAAAGCTTCGCTAGCTGATCTATCGTTAGCAGCAGGAACACTGCTACGAGCAGCAGACGTGGCCGGAACCGCTTCGACACCTTGACCTCTCCGCTGCGAAGCGAGGTCCTTAGCCTCAAATCCTCGTGTCCGGCCAGCGCAACTCGCGTGCCGGACGAATGTCCGCATCGGGTCGAAGCACGTCCTAGGTCACCAGATGGCGCACACCGGCGGCGAACGGCAGGGTGCCGCGCGGAAGCGGACCTTCGCAGGCTGCCTGGCGATCGCCGCGGGAATGACAGGGCGGGGTGGAAACGCGACATTCGGCGCCAACCGGGTTGGGCTACGTCATCAAAAAGCTGTTCGGTGTTACGCTGTCCAAACCGCAACCGGTGAGGTACAAGGCGCCAGCATGACCATGAGGTAGCTCCTCAGCATGCCGCCCCTTTGGCCACTCGATCTTTGCGACCGTAAGAGCAACCCTGGCTTCGTTTGTCGGTGCCGGAGCAGGACGCTCGTTGAGGATGTCCTCCACAGATTGCGGGGCCTCGTATCTGGATAAGAAAACATCGCCGACGCAGATTGGTGCACCGGAATTCGGGATGCCGATCACGACACGTTGACCTGCGTCCCCGATCCTGACGTCACGAATGAACAGCTCCCTTCGGCCACCCTGCATCTTACCTATCCGCTCTGCCGTTCATCATCAGGATCATTTACCGGTCCTGCGGAATGGCCGCAATCGTTTGCAGCGGGCTGTAGAAGCCGGCGCAACCTCGGTGACGCGCGATGGTCGGACTACCGCGGAAAATCGGACGTTCGCCGCGGTGGCGGGCGATCGCGGCGGCAACAGCCGGGGAGGGTGGAAAGGCGACATTGCGGCGCACGTTAGAATGTGTTGTCGGGGTCCCAGTCGCGAAGGGCGTTCGCCACAGGCAAACCGAGGCTCTGCCGATTATCAAACAGCACTTGCCTGCCGTCGTGCTCGCGAGCGACCAAAAGGTCGGTGTGGGCAGTTTGCATTGCCAGTAGCAGCGCTTGGACTTCGTCCACGCCCCCGACTCGACAGGAGCTCGTACCCTCAGGCCATTCGATTTCGTAGCGACAGAAGTAGCTTTGGCCCTCCGCCTCCGGTCGGAAAAACTTACAGCCGACCTTTTGACCATCGACGTTGAAGGTCCTGCGTATGACGAAGCGATTATTCATAACAGGAGGATCGCAGCTCCGCAGGATGACTTCAATGTCGAACGGCGGTTCTGGTGTCCCAATTCGACTAGCGGCGGCGCGACCGTCTGCCCGCTTTGCGAGACCGGACGTAGGTCTCGCCCACGCCAGCTCGCGATCGGAACAGCTGGGGAGGGGGAAAAGGCGACCGTTGGCTGAGGAGCCTCCTTCAACGATGCGGCATAAGCGGTGTATCGGTTGGGCCTGGTTTAGCAACTGAAACAACATAGATGCGGGAGAAACCCGCTCTCCGCAGCACCTCGTATGCGGGAGCAAAGCAGGCTTCCGGCACCGGATCGAACCGGAAGAGAATCACGACGTCGAGCGGGCGGTCCCACTCCTTCGTTAACCTCGGCACAGCGTCGAGATCTGCAGCCGCCCCGTTCCAGTCGTAACCACACCCCCAGCTATACGTGCCTGCTGTCATGTATGGCAGCGCTGGCGGGCTGGCACCCATGAAGTCACATCCGGCTAAGCCAATCAGAAGCGCCAATGTCCCACCGATCCGCATCGTCATCCTCCCAGAGGAAACGGGATGCACCCAGTCTCGAAGGTCCGCAACGGGTCGGACCCGGCTGTAGGAGCCTGGCTGACCTGGGTGCGCCTCGATCGTCGGCTTTTGGCGAGCAAGCGGACCTTCGCGCTCCCGCCAAGCTCGACGAGTTTGATAGGCCGAGCCGGGCCGGACCCTTCATTGCCGGCTGCGGGAATCTCCAGATTGATGTCGGCTTCGTGGTTCAATAGCGGACATAAGTCGACGTGCCGCGGTATGTCCGCTGTGGGGGTGCATCCGCGACGTAGCAGCCTGCGATCGCGAATGTCTCGAATGGAGATGGAACGTCAGGAGCGGGGAGGAGCGACTTGGCGCCTAGCGGATGTGCTCGACCCTGAGGTTCTTCACCTTGACCTTCTTCCACTCACGATCAGCTGTCAGAGCGGGAACGCCGAGCTGCAACGCCAACGCAAGGCAGGAGCGATCGCCGAGGCCGCGCCCAAACTGCTTTGTCTGGGCGTGCAGTGCTGCGGCGGCGTAGGCGGCTTCCACATCATGCGCGCGTGCGTCGAGGCGGAGCTCGTTCAGCAACTCGCGTACGGTGGGCTCATCCAGGCCGCTCAGGAGCAGCTCTTTGACGACCTCTTGGAGGTTGACCGCCGAGATCGCGGCACGTCCGATATGGGGCACGACCTTGTCCGCGCCCGGCTCATCCCGGACAAGCGCCAACACCGCCGATGCATCGAAGACGACCGAGGTCACCTGGACACCTTCTTCGGACCTGGAGCATCAGCGTCGCCTGTGTCCGCGAGCGCTTCCGCTTTCCGGTCGCTCAGGAAGTCGTCGGTCGTACGCACCGTCTTGGCATGTTCCCGGTAAAGGGCTTGCGCGCGCGATACCCCGCGGGCGATTGGCGACAGTCGCACCTCGTCGTCCTCGATGGTGAGGATGACCTTCGCCTCGCCGTGAAGGCCCATGGCCTTCCGTACCGAAAGGGGCAGGACCATGCGGCCATTGCTAGCCACCTTGATGTCGATGGTTCTTATCGTCACTCGCTGCGTACCTAAGTGATGTCACGAAGGCCTAGATATCCACATGCGCTGAATGGCACAAGATTGAGGCATGCCACATGCCGTCACGTGGTCAGTCGCTCGTGTCTTTTCGGTACGACGTCGCTTTGGCGCGCGTAACCGGACCCTCGCCGGAGCGTTACTCGATCGAGCTGATGACAGCGAGGGAGGGTGGAAAGCCGACCATCAGCGATCTACATCAAGCGCCATGGCCAATCCGTGGCGAAACCGGCTCTTCGCGTTGACTATCATCGTCCCAGCTTCCTTTCTGTTCGAAAGGCAGGTGAGCAGCATGCGGTATCAAGGGATCGTGTCAGCCGCCTGGATCGTCGCCGTCGTGGCTTCCTCCATCATCTACCGACGGATGGTGAAGAAACCGATCATACCCAAGATGCCCGCTGATCCGATCTACGGAGAAGGCAGAGCCTCGGGCGGCATGGCAAGTCGATGCTTGATCGTGGCGGTCACCGACGATGCATTGTTGGTGGGGCCGCGTTTTCCCTTCAACCTCATGTTCCTGCCTGAAGTCTGGGGCATGGAGTACAACATACCTGTTTCAGACGTCGCTGAGGTCCGAACGAAAAGAAGTGTGTTCGGCGCCAACGTGCGGGTCTTTCACGGGGAAAGCCGCCATGCATTCGGGTTGAGGGTGCTGGATCCAGAGGCGAAGCGGAGCCTGATGATCCCCTGGTCAGCCTTCGCCGTGACAGCTCTTAGGCGCGGCCCGACCTCCTGCCAGAGCGCGCGATCGACAGAGCAAATGAGAGAGATTTGGTTCCAGGTCAGCCTCCATCGCGATCCGCGCTGAACCTGGATAACGCAGCGAGCGGCTGGCAGCTATGGTCGATCCGCGGCGTGGCGCGGTGCTCCCGCCCAAGGCCGCGGGTGCTCCCGCCCCGGGTGGCGCGATCGTCAGCCTGCCTGGCGGAAGCCGACGTAGGCCCCGCCGGCGCGGGCTCCCCGAGCGAACAGCCGACGAGGATGGGAAAGCGACAGCCGTGGCTGAGCCACTAGGGTGCAGTCGGATGTAGATGGTCCCGCGACGGTAATCGTCAGCGATCGGGCATGCGGGCGCGACGGCGTCGAGTGCTTGACGGGTGAGTTGCCGGCACCCAGCGGGTAGTATGTCCAAGCACCAGTCGTGGCTTCGCCTGGCTTGCTATGCCGGTGCCAGAGCCGAGTACGAAAGTGCAGATCTGGATGTCGAACCCGCAGCAGCCGGAGTGGGGCCGGGTCAAGTCGCAGATCGCAGTGTAACGTCTGCTATGATCCAGGCGGCTGTAGGAGCTCCGGGAAGCCCGATGCGGTTCGATCTCGGCCTATTGCGCGCAAGCGGACGTTCGCTGCGCGGCGGCTCGCGATCACGCCGGCAGCAGCGAAAGCGGCTTGGAACCGGACTTTCGATTAGATTGAGCGGCGTCGGAAGAGAGCGGCTCCGCTCGCCAGATCTTCAATCAGGCCGATCTCGGTCGAGTAGAAATAATAGCGGTCGTCCGCTGAGAGCGGGATTCCCCCGATTTCCGCGAAGTGCGCCCACTCGGCTACCGCTGAATCCAGCCATGGTGCCTCTTCCACCTCTTCGATGCGCATCCTTTCCCCTTCCCATGTGGTCAAGAGAGTTGGATATCCGTTCCGGGATTGCAGAAGCTCGACGAGTTCACGCTCCGTCAGGAGCGCCTCGGGATTCTCGTCAACACCCTCGATGCCGTCGCTCATAGGTCGGATGTGCCGCGTTACGTCAGTGGCTGCAATGGGCTGGAGCAGGTCGTGATGTCCGATGGTACACGCATAAACGGTGTCTTCAGTGCTCCGCGAGCGGCTTCGCCTCTGCCTCCGCCTTCACGAGTGTCGGCATGTCCCGCTTCACGTCGAAGTTCGCGCAGAACCACTCGAGGCGATCCTCGCCTTCACGGCGCTTGCCGATCGAAAGAAGCGCCAGGCCCCATGCGAGATCGGTTTGGATGCAGTTTTCGAGTGAGAACCGGGCGATCGCGCCATATCCGGCGTGGAGCTGGCAAAACGACGATTTCAGCTGGGTTGATGAGGAGCGTGAGCAAGGCCCTATGCGATCGCGGAAGGCGAAATCAGCCCGAGCCGGCGGTTTCCTCCGGATCCGCATCGTTGTCCGGTTGCAGCCTTCCCGTGGCTTCGGCAGCGGCGGTCCCGGAAGTCTCCTGAACGACTACCCGTCCGCCCAGAGCGTCGTGGCGCATCTCTTCCTCCGGCGGTGGCGCGACGTTGCTGGGACGATATTTGTTCGTAGGGGGGCCTTGCAGATTCTCGCCCTTTGCGGGCTGATCGTCGGTCGACATCTCATGTTCTCCCATCGCTGCCTCAGCTCCAGCGTGCTGCTGCGGCCGCCACGTCATCCAGATCGGTGTCCGGATCTGTTGCCCTGGCGAGTTGCGCAACCTGCTCCTTCGATGCGCCACTGTTGCGGGCGACCCGCTCCACCTCGGCCTCGGTCGCAGGGGTCGGGGGATCTTGTTTCGTTCGGCCTTCGGACATCGGGCATCTCCTCATTGAAGGGAACGCCGCACGACCTGGATGGTGCCCAAGCGGCCCGGCCATTTATGGCCCGTACTTGGTCGCTCGACGAGCGGGGCTGCGGGACCAAAGCTCACCTCCGTCACCTACGTGCGTGAAACGACCGGGCGCAAGCGGAGCAAACCTTGGGCGGCAAGCAGTGCAGCCCTGATCTCGATCCGGCGAAAGCGCCCGATCGTCGGCCCATCGTGCGCGAGCAGACCTTCGCCGTCACAGCGCCTGCCCGTCGGGAACAGCCGAGGCGGCTGGAAACCGGCGGCGCACCCGATAAGGTGCGCGCATGAACGAAAACCTTGCGAATTGGCGTCAGGGAGGCCGGATCTGCCTGTGGCGCTACGCGCGAGCACCAAGCATGTACGCGGGCTGGCACTGCACCGCGGATCAGAGGGGATGCAACGACATGGCCGGGCTCGCTGACCTGCTGGCCGACGATCAATGGCCCGCACACAGGACGATATCGCTGATCGATCCAGTCACTGTGGGAGCGGATCGCATTTTCGGCGCTCACGATCTGCGCGTGGAGCAATTTGAAAAGTTGCGGCTCCAGAACTGTCCGGACGACGAGAGTGCCTCAACACTCTCCTGGGCGGACGGGGGCATTACATTGACGCTCGGTCGGCCGTGGCTTGCGGAGTTGGCGCGAGCGTTGCGAGACGTGGCTTCGGGCGATGCGGACTTCGCTGTCCGTTTCGGGGAGAAGGGTTCAGCTGCAGCGCCGCGAATATCGTTCTGGTGGTGGCCAAAGACGGCTCTCTGATGTTCGCCGCCGTTTCTGTATTGGGTCCGACCCGATCGATCGTCCCGGTCTGCCCTTACGTCGTTCCGACGTCAGGTTCCCGGCGGCGCCGATGTCAGACTGCCGCGCGGAACCTCGCTGGAGCGCCCGGGGATCGGCGCAGGAATGACAGGGGAAGGCGGCTTGCAGACATCTAGCAGGGCGTGTCTGCGAAGGGATACGCCACCACCTGATGCTCGTCTTCGTAGACAATGTATCCGGGTCGTTTGGTTCGCAGCATCGCAACGACTACGCCATGGGCTTGGAGCAACTGGTGATAGCCGCGCATGCGGCGAATATGCTCGGTCGCGCTATCGCGAAACCAGCTGAGCGCCTGAGCTTTGGCGTGGGGTCGGGCGGAGAGCGCAAAACGATCGGGAACCGAGAGGTTCGCCTTGAACCAAGCGTAGAGCGTTCGGAGGCGTTCGGCGTCCTCGGTGCTCAACCGTCCGCTCTCCAGCAAGGCATCGCCAGCTTGGAACAGCCCCTGCCGTCGCCCGGAGTCCGGATCAAGGTCATCGATGACGAAGCGGATGAACATGGCGGCCTGTACCATCCTCGACCGGCGTGCCCAAATGTCTGCTTCGGCTCGGAGCAGGTCGACCGTCCCAATCCGGCGGCATGCCGGTGCCGACGTCAGGTTGCCCAGCGAAAGCCGGCAATCCAGGCAGCGGCCTCCGTCATGGGCGCGAACGGCAGGATCGGGTGGATCGTGTTAATGCTCAGACCTGCTCTCCGCGTCCAGCGCCGGTTCGCAGATCGCAAGACCAGATCTGGCCGACCAGGTCCTGCCCGAAGGAGTGATGGGGTTCCTCGCCGACCAGGCGAAAGCCGGCACGCTCGTAGATTCCGCGGGCAGCCACGAGCACGCTGTTCGTCCACAGATCCAGCCGCGCATAGCCCAGCGCCCGGGCGTGCGCGATGCAGGTCGCCACCAGCAACTTGCCGATCCCCAGGCCGCGCGCATGCGGCTCTACATAGAGGAGCCGCAGCTTGCCGACGTCGGCCGTGCCGCCGTGCACGAGGAAGATCGAACCGACCATCTCGCCATCGAGCTCGGCGATCCACGCCGCATCCCGTTCGGCGCAGAACGATTCCTGAAAGTCGGCCAAGATGCGCGCGACGAGCGCTTCGTATTCGGCGTTCCAGCCATAGTCCCGCGCGTAGAGGATCGCTTGTCTCGCCGTCACCAGGCCGAGATCGCCGGGTCGCAAAGACCGCAGATGCGGCACCGGCGGTAACGATGCTTCGAAAGCCGATGCGATCGCCTCGGCCGCGGCGACGAGCCGCCTCGCACGGAAAGCGGGCAGGGAATCGACCAGGCCGCCGATCGTCGCGCGCGTATTGCGTTCGAGCGCCGCGAAGGCCGCCTGGCCTTGCTGCGTCAGCGACAGCACCCGGCGCTTGCCATGCCCCGGATGCGGCGTCGTCTCGATCAGGCCCTGCCCGGCGAAACGCTTGAGCGTACGGCTGATCTGGGCCGGATCGAGGCCGAGGGTCCGGGAAAGCTCGGCCGCAGTGACCGTGTCACCCTGTGCCAGTTCGTAGAGGAGCCGCGCTTCGCTGAGCGAGAACGGGCTGCGATCCAGCTTCGGCCTGAGCAACCCCAGCCGTTCCGTGTAGATCCGGTTGAATGCACGAATGGCCTCGATATCCCGCTCACGATCGCCCACGGCACGCTCCTTTGTTGACTCTATCAACAATATAGTCTTGATTGAGTCAACACTGGGAGAGGGCAATGGTGGTTCGAGAATGGCGCGGCCGGGCGCAGAGGATACGGAAGGCGGCCTATCCGGCGCACTTTCACCAGCATGTCGTGCCCGCGTTGCGGCACCAGCCCGGGTGTCTCGGCGCCGAATTGCTGGTGCGGGAAGACGGCGATGTCGTCGGATTCGTGGTGCTGACGCGGTGGGAGTCGATGATGGCGATCGGCGCGTTCGCAGGCAGCGATCCGCGGATCGCCGTCGTCGCCCCGGACGCCGCCCGCAGCCTGATCTCCTTCGATTGTTATGCGAGACATTACGAGGTCGCCGGGCACTTCGCGGCGTGACGGGATGACGACCCCTTTCCTGAATGCCCGACGCCGGGATCGGTGTGCGGAAGGGCGCGTGCCGGCGCCGAACATCCTGCTGCCGCATGATTGGCGACCTGCCGTCTCGTCAACCGGCCGGCGACGCAAACAGCCGGGAGGGTGGAAAGTCGGCATCCAATTCCATACGGTCTCCTCATGAACGACGAGACAATCACCCTTTGGAGACCGGTCGGCCCTGCCGAACTGCGTCTGATCGACGAAAGCGGAATGCAGGCATTTCCGCCACGCCTACCCGAGCAACCCATCTTCTATCCGGTGACCACCGAGGCCTATGCGGTGAAGATCGCGCGTGACTGGAACGTTCCAGCGAGCGGCTCAGGTTTCGTCACGAGGTTCCGTGTCCGCCGGGACTATCTGAGCCGCTAGGTTCAAGATGGGGGCGGCAAGGCGCACCAGGAATATTGGATTCCGGCTGAAGAGATGGATGCCTTCAACCGTGCGATCGTGGGCAAGATCGAGGTCGTGAAGGCGTTTCGCTGAGGTCCGGAAAGAGTCGGAGCACGTCACCCACGAGACATGTCACGCCGGTGCAGACGTCACGTGCCCGCGTGAGAGCGGGCATTCGCCCTTGCTCCAGGCAATCGCCGCGGGAACGGGAGGGCGGCGTGGAACTCCGACGTGGTGGCCCCTCGCGTCAGCGGGCATCCTCATATTGCTTGAGGACCACGAGCGGTGCGGCAGGTGCAGGCCAAAGCGTGATCAGGTACCGATCATCGCCGTCGAGTCCGTCCTCACTCAGGGTGTCGAGCCCCTTGAAGCAAGCCCGAACACGATAGGTGCCGGGCGCGACATCGAGGATGTCGATCGATCCGCCGGTACATTCGTGGATTTCGAGCCGGCCGGACGGCAGGTCCAGGCTGGTTTCGGCAACATGATCGAACTCGGCAAGGTCGATCGGAGGAGCCGTCTCGGCAAGCTCCAGCGAGACCGGCACGTCCATGTTCCTGAGCGGTTGGATCACGACCACATGCAGCGACGACTTGATGCGATGCACGAGATCGTCCTGTGTATAGTCGGTCGGCGGCGAGGGCTTGGCACCCGCGTCCCAGAGGTAGAATTGGAAATAATCGGCGAAAATCTCGTAGCGCCTCATCATGCGTGCGGTCCCACTTTCGGATCGCCGCCGGTGAAAGCACATCCACCGCTTCGTGTCATGCCTGTCCGAGATCGGGCGAGATCGCCGGTCTCGGAGCCATATCAGCGACTCCGGAACGATCGAGCCCGGGCGGCGACGGCTATGGGATCAAACCAAGCTCGCGGCAAAGCCGGGTCATTTTCTGGATACGGGGATCCCGGGCGCCGAAGCGGGCACGGAAGTTCGGCAGGTTCCGACACCCCGCGCGTGATTCCGCAGAGATGGCCGAGCGCGGGCTCTTGCCACCCTTGGCCTGTGCGTTGATCGCCGAGTGCATCACGCTCGGCAGGCTGTAGGCGGACGGATCAACGTTGCCGGTAACATCCTGTGCGTCCGCGGCGGACGCCATCAGGAAAGCCGCCGATGAAAGGATCACAGCCTTGATCATCCGTTTCGCTCCGCGATCGCCGAATGGATATTTCCTCGATGCGGTCCATCGGCTGAATCGCCGGTGAACGCTCGAACCGCCTCAGGGATGCGAGTTACGCGCATCGTTTCAAGACTCCCTGGAGTGTCATGATGTTTCGCCAGAGGCGCCGCCGAACCGGGGAGGAGAGCATGATCGACGGGGCAGGCAGGTTCGGCCTGGTCCAAGCGCAGTTCAGCGTTTGCGCACCACATAGCTGGCCGGCAGGAACAGGAAGACTTCGGTGCCGGATCCGCGTGCCCATTCGACGGGACGGTCGAGCCCGGTGACGTCGACGCCCGAGCCGGTGCCGAACTTGCCCGCCGAGATCGCCGCATCGGCTGCGATCAGATCGATGATCTGGCCGCGATACTGATCCGGATCGACCACCGACACGGTCATGCCGCTGACGCTGACCTGGGTTCGTCCAGCCTTGGGCACCGAATTGACGAAGCGCGCGATCCGATCCTCGGCGGCCTTGAGGTCCATCCCCTCGGCAAGCCGCACCTTGATGAGGAAATTGGCCTGATCGGTATCGGGCCTGCCGTCGCCCTGCAGAGGCAGGTTCTTGTAATTGGCCGCCGTCAGCGGCTCGATCACATAATTGCCGGTCGCCAGCTCGACGCCGCCTCTGGCCGCCGCGTCGAGCATATTGCGGATGGTTGCGTGGAGGTCGTTGCGGCGCGTCGCCGCATCACGCGCGTCGCCGGCGACGCGAACATTCTGCACCGCATAATCCGCGGCGCGCCGGAGATTGATGATCGGGCGGGAGGTCGCGACGACGCCGTCGCTGTAGACCGCATCATTGTTGTAGCCCCGCCGCTGCGAGGTCAGGATCACTTCCTGCGCCCAGGCGGGCGCGGCGGCGGCGGGCAGGGTGGCGGCGATCAGAGCCAAGGCGATCCGCATGTCCATCCTCCCCGTCAGCTGCGCGGCCGCACGGTCGTGGCCGACGGCAGATAGAGCTGCACCTCCGTCAGCCCGGCGCGCTGCCACTGCACGGAGCGATCGAGCCCGGTGACTTCGACGCCGTAGCCGGCGCCGAACCGCGCGGTCGTCGCCGCCGTGTCCTTGGCGACGAGATCGATGATCGCGCCGCGATATTGCTCGGGATTGACCACGCTCAGGGTCAGCTCGCTATAGGCCTTCATCTCGGCGCGACCGACCGGCGGCACCGCCTTGAGGAACGTGTCGATCCTGGCGAGCGCCGTCTTTGCGTCGATCCCCGGGGCAAGCGGCACCTTGACGAGGAACTTGACGAGCTCGCCGTCGAACTCATCGTCGTCGTCCTCGACCTTCAATTCCTTGTAATTGGCCGGCGTCAGCGGTTCGACGACCAGCTCGCCGGTCGCGAGCAACGTCCCCGCGCGCGCCGAGAGATCGATCGCCTTGCGTGCCATCGCGAAGATCTCCGCCCTGGCCTCGTTCTCGTCGGTCGCATCGCTCACCACGATCACCTGCTGCACGGCAAAGTCGGCGGTGCGGCGGAGCGTCTGCACCGGGGCCGGCGGCCCCGATCCGAGCAGTTTGAGCTTCTCGTCCTCATCCTCGTCGGGATTGAGCCTTCGAAATCCGGTTACCACGATCTCGCTGGTGCCGTCGTCCTGCGCCAGCGCGGGGGTCGGCCCGGCGATCGCCAGCATCAGCGCACCCACGATCCCGCTTCGCCAGATGCTCGGCATGGCAGCCTCCCCCTCGTCCGCAATGCTGGGCCGCGCAGGTGCGCGAGTCAATCGCAAGGCAGTGTCGGAGCCCAGCCGCATTGCCTTGTGGCTCGACGAGAGACCGCGAGTCGACCCGCGCGTTGCAGGCGCTCGGGCCAGGCCAGCCCGGAGGACGATGAAGAAAGGCACGGTCAGCGGCACTCCAATGTCGGTTCTGTCGTGGCGGGTCGCAGCGGCGCGCCGAGCGGTGTTCGCGGACTCGGCTTCCTTGGTCTCGACCCGGAAGGGAGGGAGCCGGACATTCCGCTCGACGAAGGTAGATCGGTAACCTCGGGGCCCCCATATGGGCGGCATGTCCTTCGCCAAAATCGATTCCTGGGTCGGGAAGACCCTGTTCATCCCGCCGATCATCAAGCTGTGCCAGGTGACCCGCCAGAGCCAGTTCGCCGTGTCGCGGTTGTTCTGGTTCATTGCGGCCCTCGACGGCTTTTACCGTGCCGACACGCTGTTCTCGTCCATCCTGTGGGGCGGCGTGAGCGTGATCATGATGATCACTGCGACCCGCCGGGCCGACAGCCCGACGGAGAGCTTCCGGTTCTTCCGCATGCTCGGCCTGCTGTTTCTGGTGTTGGACGTGGTCACCGCGGCAGCCACGGGGAAGTGGGCGGGCGTGGAATTCTGGGTGCTCGTGCTGATCGCCGAATATGCGTCCACGATCCGTACCGTGCCGCCCATCGAAACGTCGAAGAGGACGGCAGTACCCGCGCGATCGGGCCGTTGAGAGCACTGTCCCCGTCGATCTGAACAGGCGGGCATCAGAGCGCGCTGCACTGCCACTGCTGTTGCTGCGCTCTTCGCGCGTGGCCGCGAGTTTCCGTCCTCGTAGCGAGGCTGATCCAGCGATCAGGCTGATCCAGCCTGATCCGATCATGCCCTAGGAATGGCGACGGGCGACGGTATGTGTGCGTCGCGCCGCGCCTCCCGTGCGGCCCGTGCAAGGCCAATGATACCGATGATGACCGAAACGCACCCGCGCTCCTGGCGCATCGCCGGCTTCGCCTTGTCGGCGGCAGGGGCCATGCTGTTCGCGATCAAGGGCGTGTTGATCAAGCTGATCTACCGCTACGGCATCGATACGACGAGCTTGCTCGCGATGCGCATGGTTCTGGCGGTGCCGGTGTTCGCGCTGGTCGGCGCCTATCAATGGCGGAGACTGGACCGGGAGGGCCGCCCCGACGCGCGGACGATCTGCCTCGCCATGCTGGTCGGCATCCTTGGCTATTATGTCTCGTCCTGGCTCGACTTCCAGGGCCTGCAGACACTCGATGCCCAGACCGAGCGCCTGATCCTGTTTACCTATCCGTTCCTGGTGATCCTGTTCGGGCGCATGCTGTTCGGGCATCCGCTTCGCGCGCATGCCCTGATCGGGGCGGGGCTGAGCTATGTCGGCCTGTTCGTGATGTTCGCGGGCGCCCCGACGCGGGCGGGCGCGGCGATGCTGATCGGCGGCGGTTTCGTGGCCGCGGCGGCCATTACATTCGCCCTTTACCAGCTGTTCGCGCGCGAGCTGATCCTGCGCTGCGGCGCATCCCTGTTCACCGCCATCGCGATGAGCGCGGCCGGACTGATGGCCTTGCTTGGTTTCTTCCTGACCCATCCGGCGGCGGCGCTGGTCCCGCCACGCGGCGCCTGGGCCCTGATCCTTGCCCTGGCGGTGTTCGCGACCATCGTTCCGGCCTTCCTGATGTCGGCCGGCACGGCAAGGATCGGGGCACAGGGCACCGCCATCGTGTCGACGATCAGCCCGATCGTGACGATCGTCGTGGCGATCGTGGTGCTGGGCGAGCCGTTCGGCTGGCCGGAAGCGGTCGGCACCCTGTGCGTGCTCGGCGGCGTCGGACTGTTCAGCCTGATCGAGACCCGCCCGCGTTCCTATCAGGCGGGCGAGGAAGGGCCGGCCTGAACCAGGAACGAGCATGTTCGACGGAGCGGACTGATCCGGCCGGAGCGGATCAGGCCAGGGTCAGCGTTGCCTTTTGGCCGTGGTCGCGGTGAAATCCGGATCCTTGTTCGCGACCCAGTCGACGAATTTGCGCACGTTGGGGTTGGCGAGCAGGGCCTCCACATCCATCCCGTGACGTTGAAGTTCGGAATTGCTGAAATTCGCGATCAGCGTCTGCTGGCAAATGGCGTGCATCGGCACGACATCCGTCCCGCCCCGGCTTTTGGGCACGGGATGATGCCAGACGATCGTCTTGCCGGTCGGCCGTCCGCACAACCAGCAGGGCAAAGGTGCTGCCGGAGCTTCGGCCTCCGGCCGCGGATCCTCGTAGGGACCATGTTTCGAATGCTTGCGGGCCATGCGTGGATCTGAATGCCTTGAATGTTGCAGCCCCCCTATAGCGGTGCGGTCGACATTGCCACGCTTCTCATCTCGACCTGGGAGAGCGCCATCCGGTGCCCCTGTCGCGGGGCTCGCATGTCGGCAGACCCTCGCCGCGTGACGCGTGCCCCTTATACGCAGAATGCGCTTTACTTATGTGCATCCTACATCTATGGCCAGGTGAAGAAGGGAGGCTGATCATGCGTTTTGTTGTCGTGGTGGATACCCAGGCCGATTTCATCCGGGAGAAGGGCGCATTGCCAGTCCCCGGCGCGGAGGCGCTGATCGCGCCAATGAAGGCATGGCTGGCGTCGCTCGGGCCGGCGCAGACGGCGGGCGTGTAGTTCACCTTCGACACCCATTTCGCCGACACCTACCCGGCTTCCGCCGAGGCGCGGCAGTTTCCGATCCACTGTGTGCATCATACGGGAGGCTGGGAGAATGTGCTCGATCCCGGGGCGGTCGATCCTGCCATCCCCGTCTATCGTCTCGAGAAGAGCGTGTTCGACATGTGGGCCGAGCCCGGGTCTGCGGTGGAGGCGGGCGCCACGGGTGAGACGATGGCGCGCGACGCCTTCTTCGCTTCGCTGAAGGCGGGCGGCGTGACAGAGGTGGCGGTGATCGGTGTCGCGGCCGACTATTGCGTGCGCCTGGCGATCGGCGGCCTTGTCGACCGCGGCTTCGCAGTTGTGGTGCCGCCGGCACTGACTCGCGGCATTGCGCGGTCGATCGAACAGGTCGTCGCCGAAGATTTCGCGAATGCCCCGGTGCGGATGGAGGCGGCGGCTTGATCGTCCTGTGGCGCGTATCGAACCATTGCAATCTGGCTTGCCCGTTCTGCGCCTATGACAAGCGCCTGGCGCTGCCCCGCGACGAGGCGGATCCCGCGCAGGTCGGACGGGTGATCGATCTGCTCGGGGCGTGGCGGCTCAAGACCGGACGTCCGGTGCTGTTGAGCTGGCTCGGCGGCGAACCCTTGCTGTGGTCTCCCCGGGCCGCGCTGGATGCGCACGCCGCGAAGCAGGGCGTGGACCTCAGCCTGACCACCAACGGGACCCGTCTGGGTGCGCCGCGGGTCCGCGCGGAGCTGCTGCAACGGTATCGCGAGGTCACGATCAGCATCGACGGCATGGCCGATTTCCACGACTCCATGCGGGGCTGGCAGGGCGCGTTCGGCAAGCTCGCGCGGTCGGTGCCGGCGCTGGCGGCCGAACGCGACGCTGCCGCCGCGCCGCTCAAGATCCGCGCCAACGTCGTGCTGATGCGCGACAACGTTGCGGGCTTCACCGCCTTGTGCCGGACGCTATCCGGGTGGGGAGTCGACGAGATCAGCTTCAATCAGCTCGGCGGGCGCGATCGGCCCGAATTCTATCCCGGCCATCGGCTGCGTGCGGACGATGTCGCGTACCTCGCGGCCGAGGTGCCGCGGCTGCGCGCCGAACTCGCGCCGGCGGGAACGATCCTGGTCGGCGGGGCTGCCTATCTCCAGCGGTTTGCAGATACGGTGGCGGGCCGGCCGTTGAAGATCGCGGATTGCCGCCTGGCCGAGACCTTCCTGTTCATCGACGAGGCCGGGCGGATCGCGCCGTGCAGCTTCGCGCCCGAGCATTTCGCAGTCACGGTCGAGGACCTGCGCAGCCCTGCCGACCTCGACACCTTGCCACGCCGCTTACGCTCGCACCAGCAGGCGCACCCGGCGCGCGACTGCGCCGATTGCCCGAGCACCCAGCAATCCGACAAATTCGAACCGCTGGTCGCGTGACCGGACATCGAGTCCGGGCGCTCAGGTACCGGCACCGGACGTGAAGGCGACGCGCTTGTCGCCCTCGATCACCGTGACGCTCGACGGGTTTGCCCCCTCCCGCCGCGAGAAGACGAATTTGGCCGGAAGCTCGGTGCCGGGATCGACCGCGGGTGGCGCCGGGAATTGCCGGAGCGGACCTTCGACCGCGCGCAGCGACTGACCATTTTGCTCGGTGACGCCGTCGTCGCCGCCCAAGCGGACCTGGATGCCCTGGGTCTGCCAAAGCACGCCGCGGGTCGCGTTGCGGAATGTCAGATAGACGTGGACCAGCTCGTCGTCGCGCGGGAGATCGATCCGATCGAGGCGGACGTCCCATTTGCCAAGGGACTTGAATCCACCGCCGGTGGGGATCGACGGTGGGGCAGGCTGCGGCGCGGGATCGTCCGAGGGGGCGGCTGGGCCGGGAACCGAAGGGCCGTTCGGCTGCGGACCGGGCACCGGCCCGCGGGGATCGGGCGTGCCGCCACCGCCCGCGGGGGGATTGGGCACGGGCACGGGCGGAGCGGCGGGGTCGGTGTCCTGGAACTCGCCCGAGGCCCGCCCCGGGCGAACGGTCCAGGCCACGCGGGTCAAGCCGCGGAAGGTCAGGATCGCCTTGCCCTCATGGAATCCGGGACGTTCGAAGGTGAACCCAAGCACGATATCCTGACAGGGGGAGACCCGAGTGGAGTCGGGCAAGGGATCGATCGCGTATAATCGTCCTTTGGCCTCGACACTGCCGCTCGCGTCCTGAAGCTGCAAGGTCACGGGGGAGGTCTCCGGCGTCCAGGTCAGCCCCGCAGTCTGCGCATTGAGGAAGATGGTGACGTTGCTTCCCGAAACGGCGACGCTGCGCGGCGAAAGCCACAGGTCCACGCCGGCGAAGCGCGCCGCAATCCGCGGATCGCTGACCCGGCACGCCGACCAATGAAAGGACGCGCCGGAATCCCGGGGATCGGCAATCGATCCGTGCAACGTGCGCGGGGCCTGATCGAGCAGCACCTGCGCCGTTCCGACTTTCTCCCTGCGGTCGAACGGGTCGGAGAGCGTGAAGCTTCCCCGAAGCGCCTGATCCGCATGCCATTGCAGGCTCATATGCTCGCCGGAGCCATCGATCCGCACAAGCCCGTCCGGGTTCGACGCGACGGAGATTTCGTGGCCGTAGCTCGATCGGTAGGGACCGGAAAGCTGCTGCAGCCGTTCGACGTCCGACGCGGACGGGGTAATGACCTGCGCGGAAAGGCCGGGCGATACCAGGGCGGAAACAGCGAGAAGCAGAGGGGCGACGCGGATGGCCCTGTGCCGCCGGCCGGCCGAGCATGTTGCGGATAGTGAAGGATACATTGATCGGGACTCCGGAAACGCGAAGCCCCTTGTTGCAACCCGGCGGTCGCATGGACGACCGCGAGGCGTGAAAGCGGCGTGAATGCCGTCAGATCTGTGCTGAGCGGTGCGCTTCCCCTCTCGGCCGGGTGACCGCGCGAGGCCAGGATCGGGTGGTCGCCGGTCCCGCGCCGACCCGTGGGGACGAGATCTGGCCGGGCGGCTCCCCGTCCCGTGCCTCGGTGCCTCGGCAACTTCTCCTGAGTGCCTCGGAATTCGTCCCGATGCGCGCCGGGCTATCCTCCTCCAATCGGGTGGGATGCGACAGTGGTCTTTCGTGGACGAGAGCAGCGGCAGGAGCGGGTTGGTCGGAACGCGATCGCTTTCGCGCATTTGGAGCAGGTGCGGCGACCGGACTGATCGCGGGCCAGGCGATCCTGCTGATGCGCCGCTGCGGCGCCGGCTCCGCTGCCACGCACGCCCAACTCACCGCGCTTCAGGCGGAAGGCGCGCTTTGAACGGCGCGGTCGGCGCCACCGCGCTCCGGCTTTCGTCCTTGGGTTGAACCGAGCGCTCCAACCCAAGAAGATCAGGCTTCAGGCCGGCAGGCGGTAGGGCGTGCGGTAGCGGGGGGTAATCAGGGCGTTGGCTTCGGCATCGTCCTTGAACCGGCCCGCGGCTGCGTCCCAGTGGACCTTGCGGCCGGTGCGCAGGGCGACGTTGCCCATCTGGCAGACGATCGCGGTGTTCGCCGCCGATTCGATCGGGCATGCGGGCGTGCGCGAGCGATCCTTCACGCAAGCGATGAAGTCCGCCGTATGACGATCGAGGCCGCTGTCGCTGGCCTTGGTGACCGGGATCTCCCGGGTCAGCGGCTTGCCGTCGCTCGTCTCCGGCGTGACCCACCATTTGCTGCGATCGACGACCAGGGTGCCGGTCTCTCCGACAAAGGCGACGCCATGGTCATGGCCGCCATAGGGGCCGTTGCTGATTCCGACGGCATGCTCCCATTCGATGGAATAGTCGCCGAAATCGAACAGCGCGGTCTGGGTGTCCGGCGTTTCCATTGCCGAGCCCGGATAGGCATAATCGCCGCCGAGCGACGAGATCGCATTGGGCGCCTGCGCCTTCATGCCGAGCAGGGCGATATCGATCAGGTGGACGCCCCAATCCGTCATCAGCCCGCCCGCATAATCCCAGTACCAGCGCCACGTGAAGTGGAAGCGGTTGGGGTTGAATTCGCGCTGCGGCGCCGGGCCGAGCCAGCGATCGTAATCGACGCCCTCGGGCGCGGCCTGGTCCGGCTGCGGCGCGATCCGCTTCATCCAGCCCATATAGGCCCAGGCCTTGACCTTGCGGACCCGGCCGATGCCGCCGGCATGGACATGGGCGACGGCGTCGGCCCAATGGCGATTGCTGCGCTGCCACTGGCCGACCTGGACGACGCGGTTGTGGCGCTGCCGGGCGGCGACCATCGCCCGGCATTCGGCGATCGAATTGCCGAGCGGCTTTTCGCAATAGACGTCCTTGCCCGCCGACATCGCGTCGGTGAGCTGCAGCGCATGCCAATGGTCGGGCGTGGCGATGATCACCGCGTCCACATTCTTGTCGTCGAGCATCCGGCGATAGTCGCCGTACAGCCGCGGCGCCCGGCCGGTGACCTTCTGCAGCTCCGCGCCGCGCGCGGCGAGGACGCCGACATCGACGTCGCAGAGCGCGACCGGGGTGACGTCGGCCCCCTTGAGCATCGCTGTGAGATCCGCCCAGCCCATACCCTTGCAGCCGATCACGCCCACCTGGACCTTGTCGTTGGCGGAGACGCGGCGCGGCTGGGCAAAGGCCTGCCCGAGCGGCGCCAGCGTGGCGGCCGAGGCGGCGAGACCGCCCGCAAGAAGGGTGCGGCGGTCGAAGCTGACGGTCATCTTGGTCTTCCCCTGGGTGTCGCTGCCAACTTGGTAGCGCGAAAACCGGCCGTCGCAAGGGCACAATGCGCGCAGTGCGCGTCCGCCGAAGCGCGAACGTCCCCGCACCCGGCCTTACGCAAAGGGGAACGCGATCTCGGCAGGGGAGCGGGATCACCACGCGGGGCCCGCCACTGGACAAAGGCCTGTATTGCTATCATAATACACCTCTTGAAGAGGAGAGTGGCATGTTCGACAATCCTGTGGCCAAGCGGACGGCGATTGCGGCCGGTGTCGGCGCGCTGATCGCGATCCCTGTGCCGTTCGTCGGGCCGATCGTCGGCGCGGTGGTGGGGGCCGGGATCGGCTTCTTCACGGCGGGCCGGCGCGGCTGACGAAGACGCGGCGGCCAAGGCGAGCGTAGGTCTCGTGCTGCCTTCCGTTGCGCGGGCTCCGCGCCACCGCGGTCCAAGCGCGGCCGGATCCACGTTCGTTCGCCTTGTTGCGCGATCGTTGCCGAAAGACTGTCGTCACCGCCTAAGCGTCACCGGACGCCGCACCGTCCCGGGAACGGCGGGCCGGGGCGCGCCGCGGGCGTGATTGCCAGCGCTTTCGGAAAAGCTGACGCATTCGAGCGCAGCAGAAGGCGTCCGCACGACTGGCTTGACACATTCCGATATCGGCATATGTATGCGCCCATGGCACGGGTAGCGACCACCTCCGACGTCTTCAATGCGATCGCCGAGCCGCAGCGGCGCGATATCCTGGCGCTGCTGCGCGCCGGGGAGCGGCCGGTGACGGAATTGGCCGAGGCCCTGGGCATGACCCAGCCGGGCGCGTCCAAGCATTTGCGGGTGCTCCGCGAGGTCGGGCTCGTGCGCGACCGCAAGGCCGGCAAGCAGCGGCTCTACGGCCTCGACGCGCGCAAGCTGCGCGCGGTGCACGAATGGACCGGCGGCTTCGAGGCCTTCTGGAACGACAGCTTCGATCGGCTGGACGCGTACGTCCAGGATCTCAAGGCGGCGAACGGCAAAAAGGAGGAGTGACCATGGCGACACCGGCATCCGACAGGCATGCGCAATCCCCGGCGGCGGACCGCGAAATCATGATCTCCCGGATCATCGATGCCCCGCGCGCGCTGGTGTTCGAGGCGTTCACGCAGGTTCGCCATCTGTCGCGATGGTGGGGGCCGGAAGGCTTCTCCACAACCACCAGGGCATTCGAGTTCCGCGCCGGCGGGGAGTGGGTGTTCGTGATGCACGGACCGGACGGAACCGACTATCCGGAGTGGATCCTGTGGACCGAGATCGTCACGCCGGAGCGCATCGCATTGCTCCACGGGGAATCGCGCGACGATTCGAACGCCTTCGTCTCGGTTCTGACTTTCGCGGCTATGGGGGACGCGACCCGGATCGAGATGCTGACGACCTTCCCGACCCGGAAAGCGCGCGACGAGGCGGTGGAAAAATATCACGCGATCGAGGGCGGCGAGCAGACCCTCGCCAATCTGGCGGCCTATGTCGGCGCACTGGTCGGCAGCGGAGGGCAAGGCTGATGGCCGGCAGAGTGTTCTTCAGCGTGACGATGTCGCTCGACGGGTTCATGGCGCCGGACGACGTGCCGCTCGCCGATGTTTTCTCGCCCGCGGGACGGACCGATCCACGGGTGCAGCGCTGGATGGCGAAGTGGATGGAGCTGCAGGCGTGGATCTTCCCGCAGCGTTTCTTCCGCGAAAATCTCAAACTCGGCGATGGCGGCGAGGAAGGGCCCGACAACGACATCGCCCGGGCGACCTACGCGCGGACGGGCGCGAGCATCATGGGCAAGCGCATGTTCGACGGCGGCGCGCTGGCCTGGCCGGAAGAGGCACCGTTCCACACCCCGGTATTCGTCCTCACCCATGAAAAGCGCGCGGCGTGGGAACGTCCGGGCAACACCGTCTTCCACTTCGTCAACGACGGCATCGAAGCGGCGCTCGACCAGGCGCGGGCGGCCGCTGGCGAGCGTGACGTGCGGATCGCCGGCGGCGCCGAGACGATCGTCCAATTTGTGAATGCCGGCCTGGTCGATGAATGTTCGATCGCGCTCGCGCCGGTGCTGTTCGGCTCCGGTATCCGATTGTTCGAGGGCGTCAATGCGGATCGCGTGGCGATCGTGCCGGTCGGCGCCGTGCCGACGCCGCGGGCGACCCATCTCACCTACGCGTTTCGGGCGCGGTAAGGCTCGGCTCGCGATGATGTGGGCGCAGCGATGATGTGGCCTTCTCGTCGTGTCGCTGAGGCCCGAAACCGGTACCCACTTTGAGCGGCGACGCCCGTCAGCGCCGCGCGCGCGGCCCCCTCGAGCAAAAGCGGGAGCCTCTGTCGAAACCGTGCGTTAGCGCAAAAACTCGAACAGGGGGCCCGATGTCGGAACAACTGGAATTCTATCGTACCCGCGCGGCCGCCGCGAAGGCTGAGGCCGAGGCGGCCACCTTGATCAACGTCCGGGATCGCGCCCTGCTCGCCGAAGCCAGCTGGAACGAGATGGCGAGGCGCGTCCTCGACACCCAGCGCCGGCGCGCCGCCCGCATCGCCGCCGAATAGAGCATCAGCGGATCGGGCTGACTTAGCCCGATCGCTGGCTCTTGCTCTCATCCGTGATTTCGGCGCGCCGCGGGCTTTCGCGACGGCGGGCTCTCAGAGGCGGATCGTGCCGCCGCCGGCCGCGGAGCGGTAGATGGCGTCGACGATGCGCATGTCCTGAAGGCCCATCTCGCCGGAGATCAGCGGCGGACGATCGTTGAGGATACATTCGGCCATGTGATCGAGCTGGCCGACGAACTGGTTGACCGCGGGCCCGGGCGGTGGATCGAGCCGCTCTTCCTTGCCGCCGCGCGCGATGCGCAGGGCCTGGCCCTCATAGGGGGTCGCCGGCTCGAGATCGATGCGGCCCTTGTCGCCGGTTAGCCGGACATGATTGTGGTTGGAGCTGTAGGAGGACATTCCGTGGCCGATCACGCCGGACGGGAATTCGAACGTCCAGCTGATCATGTCCTCGACCTCGGCGAAGCGCGGATCCTTGCGGTCGGTGCTGCTGCGGGCGGTGATCGCCGCCGGCTCCTCGCCGGTGAGGTAGCGCATCGCCTGGACCGAGTAGACGCCCATGTCCATCAGCGAGCCGCCGCCGGCGAGCGCCTTCTTCAGCCGCCACTTGGTCGGATCGCCCTGGACGAAACCGTGTTCGGCATGGACGTAGCGGCGCGTGCCGATCGAGCCGTCCCTGGAGAGCTTCATCGCGAGAATGTTGTGGGGCTGAAAATGGCTGCGATAGCCCACCGCGAGCTTCCGGCCGGCCTTGCGGCAGGCGGCGACCATCGCCTCCGCCTCGGAGACCGAGACCGACATCGGCTTCTCGGTGACGACATGCTTGCCGGCCTGAGCTGATCGGATCGTGTATTCGGCGTGCATCGAATTCGGCAGGATCACATAGACGACGTCGACGTCCGGATTGTCGCGGATCCTGTCGAACGTGTCGTAGGTGTAGAGCGAGCGTTCGGGGACATCGTACTGGGCGGCGAAGGTCCGTGCCTTCGCCATGTCGCCGCTGACCAGAGCCGTAAGCCGGCTCGAGCGGCAATTGGCGAATTGCGGCATGATGATCCGGGTCGCGTAATAACCGAGACCGACGATCGCATAGCCGATCTTGCGGCCTGGCCTGGCCGGCTCGGCGGCGCTGCACGCGCCAGCGGCAACGGCGAGGCCGAGCCCGCCGAGGCCGGTCAGAAGGTCGCGCCTGTCCAGTTCCGCCATCGCTTTCTCCCTGATTTCGGGTGAGGCTTAATCGAGCCGGCGGAGCGGCGCCAGTGGGCCGATGGTCGGGGTTCCCCTGCGCCGGATGGCGGGCACTGGGCTTGCGGTCGGACGTTGGCGATGCTGTCGATCGGGAGGTTTGCGATGAGCAAGAAGAGCAGGAACGAAGTCGCGCAGAAGGACGAGGCGGGGGCGCGGTCGCACGAAGAGAGCGCGCTTGCCGCGGCGCCGCGAGAGATGGCGCCGGGATTGGCACCCACCGAAATCGCCGAGGTCGAGGCGAACCTGGGGGGCTTCCGCTTTCGGGCGCGGGCGCAGATGAGCCCGGCCGGTCTGCTCGCGATCGGCGGCCTGGTCGGCGCGATCCTGCTGTCGACCGCGGTGGTGGTGCGCGCGGCGCGAAGGTGAGCGGTCTTGCGCCAGTCCTATTCCTCCGGTCGCAACGCGGGTCTCCGGACCCCCTCCACCATGCTGCGCATGGTCCCCCTTCCCGAGCGAGCTCGGGGAGGATGCAAAATTGTGCGCATCCGCCATCGAATCCGCCGACACAATTGAAACATTTCTCCGCCGGCCGCGACATAGAGCGGTGACACGCGGCCTCCAGATTGCTTCTCATAGCAAGGAGCAACGCCATGAGGTCCGCTTTCGCAGGTTTCGCACTGACCGCAGCTTTGCTGATGGTGCATGCCAGCTTCCTCCCGACGCCCTGGCCGACGGCCGCCGGGCAATATGACGGCGGCATCGCCGATCGTCACAGCCACGAGGACAAAGCGGCGGTGGAAGAGGAGCTCGGTCTTGTCGGCGCCTGAGCGGCAGACGCTCTGGATCCCTGCGCTGTGGGCGCACGGAGCCGATTGGCCTCAGACGCCCTTGCCCTGGTCGCAGCCAGGGGTGGGCACCGGATCCGAAGGCGGCGATGCGCCGCTCGGCGACAGCGACGACGACAATCACATGGGAGAAGGGTAATGGCGAGTAGCGTTAACCTCGGCGAACAGCTCGAGAATTTCATCACCGACGCGGTCAAGAACGGCCGTTACGGATCCCGCAGCGAAGTGCTGCGCGAAGGCGTCCGCCTGGTCCAGGAACGCGAAGCGCGCTGGGCCCGCTACGAAGCCGGTATCGAAAGCGCCCCGGAACCGGCCAATGGCGGCCGCATCCCGGCGACCAACGGCCGGCTCTGGATCTCCTGAAGCCCGGCACATTTTCCGACTTCCCGGGGGGCCGGGGACATCGGTCCGTCGCGCAGCGTGCGAGCGCTACGATGATCCAGTGACCGCCGCTGGGCGACGGGCCGGTGTCAAGAAACCCCAGAGCTGCCCGCGGCCACCTCCCACAAGAGGTGCCGCACCGTTCGAGCCCGGCCCTTCGTCCCCGAGGGACCGGGCTCGTTCTTTGTTTGAGAGTGCGCCTTGGGACGCGCGGGCCCGGCCCTTCGTCCCCGAGGGACCGGGCTCGTTCTTTGTTTCGAGCGTGCGCATTGGGACGCGCGGGCCCCGCCAATTGTCTCCGAGGAATGGGGCCGCCGGTGTCGATGCTGTTTGCCTCGGTGGGCGTCATCGCTAGAGCCCGGCCATGGATCTCGCCCCCGACATCATCGCCTTTCTGATCGCCGCCGCGTTCGTTGCCGGCTTCATCGATGCGCTTGCCGGCGGTGGCGGACTGATCACTCTGCCGGCCCTGCTTGCCGCGGGCGTGCCGCCGCTGGCGGCGCTCGGCACCAACAAGCTGCAGAGCAGCTTCGGGACCGCAACCGCATTCTTCACCTTCGCGCGCGCCGGCCATGTCGATGTTCGCCGCTTCGCGCTGCCGGCACTGGCCTCGTTCCTCGGTTCGGCGACCGGGGCGTTCACCGTCCAGCGGATCGATCCGTCCTTCCTCGCCGGTTTCATTCCGCTGCTGCTGATCGCGATGGCGATTTACTTTCTCGCCGGGCCGAAGATGCGCGACGAGGACCGGCACACGCGGATCGGCGCGGCCGGCCTGTTCCTGTTCTCGGCCGGGATCGGTTTCTATGACGGCTTCTTCGGCCCGGGCACCGGATCCTTCTTCACGACGATGCTGGTGGCGCTCGCCGGCCTCGGAGTCGTCCGCGGGGTGGCGCACACCAAGATGCTCAACCTCGCCAGCAATCTCGCCGGGCTGTCGGCGATGATCGTCGGCGGCCACGTGCTGTGGCTGCTCGGCCTGGCGATGGCGGGGGCGAGCATCGCCGGCGGCAAGGCCGGCGCCCATGCGGCAATGCGCTTCGGCGCGCGCGCGGTGCGGCCGTTGCTGGTCTGCATGTGCCTTGCGTTGACCGTGAAGTTGCTCGCCGATCCCGCCAACCCGCTGCGGATGGAGATCGCCGCCTTGCTCGGGTGAGGCTGGGGCGACGGAGCAGGGGCGCGCGGGCTGAAACATTTGAAACCATTTTCGCAGGGGCGCGACACGCGACTGCGGCAGCGGCGGTTATTCCGGGATCAACAGGGGACCGGGGCATCGACGCCCCGAATGTCCGGAGCCCAGGGAAATGCAGATGATCCGCTTCCTCACCGCCTTCACGCTTGCCGCGCTGGCGACCGCAATCGCACTCGACGCCGGCGCCACGCCGCCGCCGCGGGACATCGTCACCGCGGAGGAGATCGAGACCGCGGTTACCGAAGCGCAATCGCAGGCGAACCTCACCGCCGACGGTCGGGCGCTGGCCCGCAAGGATTAAGCGTTCCTTCCGAACCTGGAGACCAGATCGGTCGCGTCGCCGGTGGCCGCGGAAGACGCCGTATTGTCGAACATGCACCAGCGCTCCGCGGCTGAGGCCTGCCGGACCTGGTCCGCATAGACGGTGAGCCGCTCCGGTCCGTAGGCCGATCGATACATGACCGGCGATCCATGGAGACGCCAATAAGCGAGCCCGGTCCAGCCGCCGGGCTGCGCCGCCTGCGGAACGATCGCCGGGTCGGCCGCCACCCGCGCCACTCTCGCGCCGGCGAGCAGGGCATCCGCTTCTTCGCAGAACCAGCTGGGATGGCGCGGCTCGCAGACGATCCGCGCCGCGGTTCGCCCGGCGAGCAGGCCCAGAAAATCCTCGATCAAAGCGGGCGCGAAGGCGAGCTTGGGCGGCAATTGTAGCAAAAGGATCGACAGTGCGTCGCCGAGCCCGCCGGCTTCATCCAGGAAGCGGTCGACGAGATCTTCGCAATCGACGAGCTTGTGCTCGTGGCTGATCGTCTTCGGCAGCTTGACCGCGAAGCGAAATCCCACCGGCACGCTCGCCGCCCAGCGCTGCCAGGTCGAGGCGCGGTGCGGGCGGTGGAAGGACGAGTTGATCTCGACTCCCCGAAACCGCGACGCATAGCGTTCGAGCGCGGAGCCTTCGGCAGGGAATTGGTCTGCGACGGCGCGGGCGATGCTCCAGCCAGCGGTGCCGATGATCGGGTCCATAAGGTGCGAACGCGGGGAGGTGCGAGAAGATGCGAGCGTGGGGCACGAGCGATCAGAAACGGAACGCGTTGCCGTCCCGCCGCTCGGGCTGAGCGTGTCGATGCAGATCCTTTTCGAACTTCGCAAGTGAAGGGGAGGGCTTCGACAGGCTCAGCCCGAACGGGTGGGCGATGTAATGGAAATTTGTTTGGCCGGCCCGGGCGTTTCCAATGCAACCCCGGGCTTCCCTGCCCCGCGCGGATTCGTGACATGCGCGTGTCACAAGTCCGTGATACTACGTAATCCGCTGATTCTCATCGGCTTCTTGCCCGACGGATCGAGAATTTCACCGGAGTGCGCTGGGTGCTCCGGAGCGTGGATATGAGGGGATCTCATGGCTGGCGTCTGGATCAACGAGTTTCATTACGACAATGCGGGCGGAGATACGGGCGAGTTTATCGAGATCGCGGCAGCGGCGGGCACCAGCCTGACCGGCTGGTCCCTGGTCCTCTACAACGGCGCCAATGGCCAATCGTACAACACGCGCGCGCTCACCGGCACGATCTCCGGCCAGCAGAACGGCTTCGGCACGCTCAGCTTCCCCTATCCGGCGGACGGCATCCAGAACGGCGCGCCCGACGCGATCGCGCTGGTCGATCCGACCGGCCAGGTCATCGAGTTCCTGAGCTACGAAGGCAGCTTCACCGCGGCGAACGGGCCGGCGGCGGGCATGACCAGCGTCTCGGTCGGGGCAAGCGTCATCGAGCCGGGCAATGCCACCGGAACCTCGATCGGCCGGGTCGGTACCGGCGATGAATCGGGCGACTTCACCTGGGCGGTGATCGCCGACGACACGCCCGGCGGCGTCAATGCCGGCCAAACTTTCTCGGGCATCGTCGTCGATACGCCGGGCGCTTTCTCGATCGCCGATGCGGCCGTGGTCGAAGGCCAAAGCGGCACGACTCCGATCACCTTCACCGTCAGCCGCGGCAGCGACAGCAATGTCGCCGCGTCGGTCGATTATGCCGTCACCCTGGCGGGCGGCGCAACCGGCGCCGATGCGTCCGACTTCGCCGCGCCGGTGCTGAGCGGCAGCCTCGCCTTCGCGGCCGGCGAGTTTTCGAAGACGATCACCCTGCAGATCGCCGGCGATGCGGTGAACGAGGCCGACGAGGGCTTCGTCGTCACGCTCTCAAACCCGGGCAACGGCGCCACCATCGCCGACGGCAGCGCCACCGGCACGATCATCAACGACGATGCGGTCGTCTCTCCCGGCGCGCCGTTCGTCAACGAAATCCATTACGACAATGCCGGCACCGACACGGGCGAGGCGATCGAGATCGCGGCGCCGTCCGGCACCAATCTCGCCGGCTGGTCGCTGATCCTGTACAGCGTCAGCTCGGGCGCGACGACCGGCACCGTCTACGGCACGGTGGCCTTGAGCGGCATCGTCGGCGATCAGGATGACGGCTATGGCACGCTCCAATTCGCGGTCAGCGGATTGCAGAACGGCGCCCAGGACGGCTTCGCCCTGGTCAATCCGGCGGGGCAGGTGGTTCAATTCCTCAGCTACGAGGGCGCGTTCGTCGCCGCCAACGGCGCCGCCGCCGGGCTGACCTCGACCGACATCGGGGTGGCCGAGGATTCGGGCACGGGTGTCGGCCTGTCGCTGCAGCTGACCGGCGCCGGCGCGAGCGCGGCCGATTTCAGCTGGACCTCCGCCGGCCCGTCGAGCTTCGGCAGCGTCAATGAAGGCCAGGATTTCGTCGGCCCCGATGCGACCGGCCTGGTCAGCGTCGGCGACGCGCGGGTGATCGAAGGTGACGGCGGCGTCCAGCAGCTGGTGTTCACCGTCCAGCGCGCCGGCGGTCTCGGCCAGCAGGCGAGCGTCGACTGGGTGCTCAACCTCGGCGGCAGCGCCGACACGGCCGATCTCGGCGCAGGCCAGCCACTGTCCGGTTCGGTCTCGTTCGCGCCGGGCGTGTCCTCGGTCCAGATCGCGGTGGCGGTCGCCGGCGACACGATCGGCGAAGGCAATGAGACCTTCAACCTGCTGCTCGCCAACCCGGCCGGCAATATCGCGATCAGCGACGCTTCGGCGACCGGGACGATCGTCAACGACGATCCGATCCCGTTGCGCATCTTCGAGATCCAGGGCGAGGGCCACCGTTCCGACTATGTCGGCCAGCCGGTGACCACCGGGGGCATCGTCACCGGGGTGCTCGCCAACGGCTTCTTCGTTCAGGATGCGGCCGGTGATGGCAATGGCCGCACCTCCGACGCCTTGTTCGTGTTCACCGGCGGCGCGCCAGGCGTGGTTGCCGGCGATGCGATCGAGGTGCGGGGCACCGTTGCGGAGAATCTTCCCGGCGGCGATGCCACCAATCTCAGCGCGACCCAGGTAACGGCAACCTCGGTGACCGTGCAGTCGAGCGGCAATGCGCTCCCCGCCAGCCTGCTGATCGGCGAGAACGGCCTTCGTCCGCCGACCGAGATCATCGATGACGACGGCCTCACCAGCTACGATCCGGCGACCGACGGCATCGACTTCTACGAGTCGCTGGAGGGCATGCGGGTGACGATCGAAGCGCCGCTCGTCGTCGCCCCCAGCAGCGAATTCGGCGAGACCTGGGTGGTCGCGTCGGGCGGCGCCGGTGCGACCGGCGTCAATGATCGCGGCGGCATCACCATTTCGGACGGCGACTATAATCCCGAGAAGATCCAGATCGACGCGACTTCGGCGCTGTTTGCCGGCTATGAAGCCAATCACAGCCAGGGCGATCGGCTCGGCGACGTCACCGGCATCATGTCCTACGGCTTTGCCAGCTACGAAGTGCTGGTCACCGAGGCCGTGACCGTCACGCAGGACGTGACGCTTGCGCCGGAAGCCCCGACCGAGTTGGTCGGCGACCGCGACCACCTCACCGTCGCCAGCTACAATGTCGAGAATCTCGATGTCGGTGACGGTGCGGCCAAGTTCGATCTGCTTGCCGACAACATCGTCTACAGCCTCAAGGCCCCAGACATCGTCGCGCTCCAGGAGATCCAGGACGCCGACGGCCCGGGCAGCGGCAGCGACCTTTCCGGCCAGGTGACGGCGCAGGCGCTGATCGATGCGATCAAGGCGGCGGGCGGGCCCGATTACGTCTATGTCGAGGTCGCGCCGACGACGGCCGGCGCCTCGGGCGGCGAGCCCGGCGGCAATATCCGCAACGGCTACCTCTACAATGCCGACCGAGTCTCCTACGTCGAGGGCAGCGCCCTGCTGCTCGGCGATTCCGCGTTCAACGGCACCCGTAAGCCGCTGGTCGGCGATTTCGTGTTCAACGGCGAGACGGTGCGGCTGATCAACGTCCACTTCACCTCGCGCGGCGGCAGCGATCCTTTGTGGGGCAGCAGCCAGCCGCCGGCCGATGCCGGCGACGGCGCCCGCGCAGCCCAGGGCGCCGCGGTGGCGAGTTACGTCAATTCGGTCCTCGCGACCGATCCGTCGCTGAAGCTCGGCGTCATGGGCGATTTCAACGGCTTCTGGTTCGAGGACAATGTCAGCCAGCTGGAAGCGGGGGGCGTGCTCACGAACCTCCATCGCCTGCTGCCGGAGGAGGAGCGCTACTCCTACTTCTTCGAGGGCAATCTCCAGGCGCTCGACAATTTCCTAGTCAGTGGCGGGCTCAGCAGCGGTGCGCAGTTCGACGCGGTCCACATCAATGCCGAGCAGCCGGACAGCGCCCGCGCGACCGACCACGACCCGACCGTGGGACGCTTCTTCATCGCGCATCCGAACGAGGCGCCGGTCGATCTCGTCCTCGACGATGCCTCGGTCGACGAGAATGCGCCGGCGGGAACCCTGGTCGGCACGCTTTCGGCCGAGGATCCGGATGCGGACGTGCTCGCCTTCACGCTGGTCGACGACGCCGGCGGCCGCTTCGCCGTCGACGCCGCCACCGGGCGGATCACCACCACCGCCCCGCTCGATCACGAGGCGGCGGCGACGTACACGGTGGTCGCGCGAGCGACCGACGGCGACGGCCTGTTCGTCGAGCGGACGCTGACCCTGACGGTCGCCGACGTGAACGATGCGCCGGTCGCAGCGGCGGATAAGGTCGCGGTGCAGGAGGATGGCACCAGCGCCAATCTGTGGAGCCTGCTGCTCGGCAACGACAGCGATCAGGATGCCGGATCGGCCCTGTCGATCTCGGCGGTGAACAGCAGCGGCACGCTCGGCTCGCTGGTCTTCGATGCCGCAAGCAAGACGCTGCGATACGTCGCCGACGATGACTCGTTCGATGCGCTCGCGCCCGGTGCCACGGTCGTCGACCGGTTCACCTACACGGTCACCGACGCGGGCGGCCTGACCTCGACGGCGACGGTGGAAGTCACCGTCACCGGCGTCGCCGACGGCATCATCCGCAACGGCGGCAACGGCACCGACCTGCTGTTCGGCACCGGCGACGAGGATCGCCTGTCCGGCGGCAACGGCGCCGACCTGTTCTACGGCTATGCCGGCCACGATCATCTCGCCGGCGACAATGGCAACGACGCCCTGTTCGGCGGCGACGGTGACGACTGGCTCGACGGCGGCGCCAGCGAGGATGCTCTGGTCGGCGGCGACGGCAACGACGTGCTGATCGGCGGCAAGAGCGAGGATCTGCTCACCGGCGGCAAGGGCGACGACCTGTTCGTGTTCGGCAAGAGCGGCAGCAGCGACCTGGTGCTCGATTTCGACAGCGCCCACGACCGGCTGGTGCTGCTTGACGGGATCGGCGTGCGGAGCGTGCGCAGCACCAACCTCGACTTCGACGGCAAGGCCGATCTCGTCCTCACGTTCAGCAATGGCGGCGGATCGGTGACCTTGATGGACGCCGGCAGCTATGCCGACGTCCGCTTCGCCCCGCCGGAGATTCTGGGCCTGCATCCGGCGGTGTGACCGCAGGAGCGGAGGGTCTGGCTCACTGCGGTCGTGAAATCCTTATCTTCCCTGTGCGCTTCGCGCACAGGGAAGAATTCCATCGTCGGAACCCGTCCCGCGTTATGACGGCAGATGCCGCGGTGTTCCATTCGTTCTTCCGCGCAAGGTAAGGAGGGCCTGCGGCATTTGAGCGTTCGCGCAGCGCGCTCAACTTGCCGGTGGACAGGCGCCGTGCCCGCAGGAAGGATGCGCGCATGCTTCACGGGAGATGATCCGAATGCGCCTTGCACTTCTTGCCGCGTCCTTGCTTGCGTCCACCACAGTCTCGGCCCAGCCGCCCGCCACCGAGCCTTCAGGGGGCGAAGCCGCGTTCCGGGCGATCTACAAGGAGCTGGTCGAGACCAATACGACGCTGTCGGCGGGCAGCTGCACGCTGGCCGCCGAGCGGATGGCGGCGCGGCTCAAGGCGGCGGGGTTCCCGGACCAGGATCTCCATCTGGTCGTCCATCCCGATCACCCGAAGGAGGGCAGCCTGGTCGCGGTGCTTCCGGGCACCGACGCCAAGCGCAAGGCGCTGCTGCTGCTCGCCCATATCGACGTCGTCGAGGCGAACCGGGCGGACTGGGAGCGCGATCCGTTCACCCTGGTCGAGGAGAATGGCTATTTCTACGCCCGCGGCGCGTCCGACGACAAGGCGCAGGCGGCGGTGTGGGTCGATACGCTCGCCCGCTTCAAGGCGGAAGGATACAAGCCCAAGCGCACGATCAAGATGGCGCTGACCTGCGGCGAGGAGACGGCCGGCGCTTTCAACGGCGCCCAATATCTCGCGGCGCAGGAGCGACAGTTGATCGATGCCGAATTCGCGCTCAACGAAGGCGCCGGCGGCATGCTCGACGATGCCGGAAAGCCGATCGCGCTCAACATCCAGGCCGGCGAGAAATTCCCGCAGAATTACCGGCTCGAAGTCACCAATCCCGGCGGCCACAGCTCGCGCCCGGTGAAGGAGAATGCGATCTACCGGCTCTCGGACGCGCTCATCAAGCTGCGCGCCTACGATTTCCCGGTCCAGTCGAACGATGCCACTCGCGGCTATTTCGAGGCGATGTCGAAATTGCTGTCCAATCCGGCGGCGCCGGCAATGGCCGTGTTCGCCGCCAATCCGGGCGACGCCGCCGCGGCGTCGACCATCGCCGCGGCCGATCCCGCCTGGAACGCGATCCTGCGCACCACCTGCGTGGCGACCATGCTCGACGGCGGCCATGCCACCAACGCGCTGCCGCAGCGCAGCCGCGCCAACGTCAATTGCCGGATCTTCCCGGGCACCTCCGTCGAGGCGGTGCGGCAGGAACTGGAGCGGGTTGTCGGCGATCCCGAGGTCAAGATCACCACGCTCGAGACCCGCAGCGAGATCGCACCGCCGCCGCCGCTCACCGAGCGCGTGGTCGGCCCGGCCCGCAAGGTCGCCGCGGAGGTGTTTCCGGGCGTGCCGCTGGTGCCGCTGATGGCGGCAGGCGGCACCGACGGCGCCTTCCTGACACCGGCGGGGATCCCGACCTACGGCCTCACCGGCTTCTTCAGCGACCGCGAAGGCAGCCGTGCGCACGGGCTGAACGAGCGGATGCGGGTCAAGTCGCTGATGGACGGGCGGACGTATCTGTACAAGCTGGTGAAGGTTTACGCAGGGAGCTGAGGGGAGCCCATCAAAGTGGTACTTTGATGGGGACCTGGGGAGGGCAGGGGTACAATCTTCCCCTCTCCTTGCTCGCTGCGCTCGCTTTCCTCTCCCCTGAAGGGGCGAGGAGACAAAAAAAGGGCGGCTCCGCGGAGCCGCCCTTCTTCGTTCGACCAGGCTTCGCCTGGCAGAAGCTTACTTGACCTCGACGGTCGCGCCGGCTTCCTCGAGGCGCTTGCGGAGTTCTTCCGCTTCGGCCTTGGGGATGCCTTCCTTGATCGGCTTCGGAGCGCCTTCGACCAGCGCCTTGGCTTCGCCGAGGCCGAGGCTGGTGATCGCGCGGACTTCCTTGATCACGTTGATCTTCTTGCCGCCGTCGTTGACGAGAATGACGTCGAACTCGGTCTTCTCTTCTTCAGCCGGAGCAGCCGGGCCGGCCGGGCCGGCAACCGCAACGGCCGCAGCGGCCGAAACGCCCCACTTCTCTTCGAGCGCCTTGGCGAGGTCGGCGGCTTCGAGAACGGTCAGCTCGGAGAGCTGGTCGACGAGGGATTGAATGTCTGCCATTTTAAGTCTCCAAATCGGGGGCGATGCCCCAAAGATTTCAGTTCAAAACAAAATGATGATCAGGCGTCTTCTTTGGCGGCATAAGCGCCGAAGACACGCGCAAGCTGAGCACCCGGCTCGTTGATCGTCCGCGCGATCTTGGTTGCAGGCGCCTGGATGAGGCCCACAATCGTGGCACGCAGTTGGTCAAGAGACGGCAGTTCGGCCAGCGCACGAACACCCGCAAGATCGAGGACAGTATCGCCCATCGCGCCGCCGACGATCTCGAAGCGATCGGTGGTCTTGGCGAAATCGACGGCGACCTTGGCGGCCGCAACCGGATCCGGCGACGTGGCGAGGCCGGTCGGCCCCGTCAGCATGTCGCCGATTCCGGCATATTGAGTGCCCTCGAGCGCAATCAGGGTGAGCGTGTTCTTGGTCACCTTGAAGGACGCACCGGCATCGCGCATGCGGTTCCGCAGGGCGGTGGACTGGGCCACCGTCATGCCGAGATTGCGGGTGACAACCACCACGCTGGTCTCGGAGAACGTCTGCTTGAGCTGGGCGACCTGCTCGGACTTTTGAGCTCGATCCATGCCTTACACTCCAAACAGCCCGGCAGAATGCCTGCCGGGCAAGTGAACCCGCGCGCGTCGCCGCGCACGGGCTTGGTACGCACCGAAGCCGAAGCTTCGACGGGAACCGGTCCGAGGGGAGTGGTTTTGCCCGATCATCATCAGGCAGACCCGGCGCCGCGAGGCGGCACCCGGAAAAACTCTTCCCCGTCTCGGCGGGGGATTAAGACCGGCAAACCCGGCCACCCGCTGTCTCGGACGGATGCGCACAGGGCAAGCCCCGCACGCGAAGCCGCGCCTATACACGAGGAGGGCGGGAAATCAACCGTTTAGTGATTGTGTCGCTTTGACCTAATCCTCCCTGCCGCCGCGGGTGATGGTGGAGGGCTGCTCCGCCGCCGTGCCGGCCCCTCCGTCAGCCCTGCGGGCTGCCCTCCCCTACGGGGAGGATGAAGCACTCAGGCCGGTGCGGTGCGGAAGCCGAGCAATTCGTAGCGATCCGATACGGCGCCGCTGCGATCGACCGTGTCGGTGAGGAAGCCGTTGCGGGGATAGTCGCGGCGGCAGACCTGATCGCGCTGGTTGCCGCCGAGGACGTGCAGCATGCCGCCGCGATCCTCGAGCAGGAAGCCGACATGGCCGCCGACCGGCTCGAGGCCGTTGCCGAGATCGCGCGAGCGCCGCCAGACGACGATCGTGCCCTCGCCGGGGTTCGGATCCTCCACGCCCCAGCCGGCCCAGGAGGTCGCCCAGCCGGAGCCGGTGCCGGGGAAGCCGGCCTGGACCACGCACCAATTGACGAAGGCCGAGCACCAGGGCGTGTCGTCGCGCAATTCCTCACCGGGCTCGAGGTCGTCGCAGGTTTCGAGATATTCGAGGATCCGCCTTGTGCCTTCCGGATCGGCCTCGCGGATTCGCCGCCGTTCCTCTTCGAGGGCAATGGCGAGCCAGGGCCCGGCCATGCTCAGAAGAAGCGGCGCCCGGGCTGGATCGGATCGTCGACCCGCCGCCGCGCCGCGGCCGGGCGCAAGAACGGTGCGCCGCGGTCGAACTCGTCGGCGATTTCGGCGCGCGTGCGCCGCGCCAGCAAGGCGAAGGCTATTGCGACCGCAAGCGAGCACAGGCCGATCAGGACGAGATCCGACCAGCCGTGGCGGAACAATTCGCCGAGTGTGCGGACACCGGCGAGGATGGCGATGAAGGTCCACACCGCCTGCCAGCCGCCGCCGCGCATTCCGAAGTGCGGCATGCCGAAGGCCGAATTGCGGGTGTTGGGCATCTTGAAACCGAGGAGGGACATGAACCATGTCTGCCTTGCTCCGGCCGTGCCGACAAGTCTCGGATCCGCGGCGTGCCGATCAGGGACACGAGGATGATTGAACCGATCCATGAACGTCGAAGCGCGGGACGGGGAGGATTGTTCCTGCCGATCGTGCTCGGGCTGGCGCTGGCCGGCGGCGCCGGCGGCCTGGCCGCCCATCTTTACGAGGCTGGAGGGCGCGCGAGTGCGGACGCCTCCGCTGCGGTCGGGCAGGGGGACGGCACGGTTCCCGTCGATGCGGTGCCGCTCAACCGGCTGAGCCTGTCGCCGCTGGTCGCGCGGACGGCGCCGGCGGTGGTCAACATCGCCGTGCTGCAGCCCTCGCCCGCCTCCCAAAATCCGTTGCTGCGCGATCCCTTCTTCCGCCGCTATTTCGGGGTGCCGGACAGCGCGCTGGAGCCGGCGATCTCGGCCGGATCGGGGGTGATCGTCGATGCCGAACGCGGCCTCGTCGTCACCAACTTTCACGTCGTCCAAAATGCCAGCGCGGTCGAGATCGGCCTGCACGACGGCCGCCAGCTGCGCGCCCGCCTCGTCGGCGCGGCGCCCCAGCTCGATCTCGCAATCCTGTCGATCAGCGGCCGTGACCTGCCGGCGCTGCCGCTCGGCAATTCGGGCGCGCTCAATGTCGGCGACTATGTCGTCGCGATCGGCAATCCGTTCGGCCTCGGGCAGACCGTCACCGCCGGCATCGTCAGCGCCACCGAGCGGGGCCTCGGCGAGGAGGATCCGCGTCGCTTCATCCAGACCGACGCGCCGATCAATCCGGGCAATTCGGGCGGTCCGCTGATCAACATGAAGGGCGAGGTGATCGGCATCAACTCGGCGCTGATCAGCCCCAATCAGGGCAATGTCGGGATCGGGTTCGCAATTCCGTCGAACGTGGTGCGGCAGGTCGTGGCGCAGGCGGAGCGCTGAGGGCAGAAATCGATGCTCATTCCTCCGCCGAAACCGCCCAGCCCCCTAAGGGCGGTTGAGGCAGCGCTTCGCGGCTTTGCGCGCCTTCGTGGCGTCGTCTGGAATCGCGGAGCCACTGCGCCGCATCGAGAGCGAAGATGAGCCGAAGACGCGCGCATATGCCGACGAGGTTTTTGCCCTCTAAGCGCAACCCGCCGAGACCTTACGCCACGACTGGCTCCAGAATCCGGATCGTGCCGGCGGCGGCGTCGATCTCGGCGCGGGCGCCCATCGGGAGGCAGAGCTGGTTTGCGACGTGGCCGATATTGGCGCCGTAGAAGGCGGGAACGCCGAGCGGGCCGAAATGGTGGTGGAGCAATTGCGGCACGGTGAAGCCGCTATAGCCGGTCGCGCTGCCGGTGCAGCGGGTACACTGGCCGAAGACGATCCCGGCCACCTTGCCGAGGATGCCGGCATGGCCAAGCTGGGTGAGCATCCGATCGATCCGATATTCGGCCTCGCCCGTCTCCTCCAGCACCAGGATCGCGCCGGTGAAGTCGGGCATCCAGGATGAGCCGATCAAAGCGGCGAGCACGGCGAGGTTGCCGCCGATCAGCCTGCCTTGGGCGATGCCGGGGCGGATCGCCATCGTGCGCCAGCGCGGATCGACCGGCGCTGCGACCGGCGCCTGAATCGTTGCGGGCGCCGCAACGGGACCAGGATAGGGGCCCGGTCCGGCGGCCTCCGGATTGGCGCCGGCGGGCAGTGGTGCGGGCAGGATCACGGGCGAAGGATTGCGGAACAGCGGCGTGTCGCCGGCGAAGGCGAGGCTGGTGAAGCTGCCGGTGCTGATCGGCTGCCAGCCATTTCCGGCATTGGGGCCGTGGATGGTGGCGAAGCCGGCCTTGGCGGCGAAGGCGAGGTGCAAAGCGGTGATGTCGCTGAAGCCGATCAGCAGCTTGGGATTGGCGGCGATCGTCGTCCAGTCGAGGAACGGCAGGATGCGCGCCGAACCCCAGCCGCCATGCACCGCGAACACGGCGCGCACCGCCGGATCGGCATACATGCGGTTGAGATCGTCGGCGCGGTTGCGGTCGCTGCCGGCGAGATAGCCGTAGCGCGCGGTGACGTGAGGGCCGACCTTCGGCACCAGCCCCAAGGCGGTCATATTGGCCTTGATCGCGTCGAGCTCCGCGCCGCCGTCGCTGAACATGGCCGGCGCAACCAGCCCGACGACATCGCCGGGCCGCAGCCGCGGCGGCTTGCCTGGCTTCGCGCCCGGCGCTGCGCCCGCTTGTGCGGCACCGACGGTGGGCAGGGCCATGAAGGCACCCATGGCTGCGACAAGGTTCCGGCGGCTCAGCATCGCGCCCCTGTAGCCCGCCGAGGCTTCGTCACCAATGCTCCTCTGCTGTCGGTGCCCGTCTTAGTGCAATCGCGCGCAGGAGAAGGCGCGATCTACCGCCATCATACCGCCAATGCAGCGCTAGTGAAACGTTTCACTAAACCGTCATGACATCCCGCCATAGAGCGGATCACAATCGGCAAGCGGGGTGAGTGATGAAGAACTTCAAGCGTGCGAAAACGACTTTCTGCGCAGCGTCCGGCTGGGCCGCTTTGGCCGGCGCATTGCTGGCTGACCCGGCGCAGGGACAGGCGCAGATGGCGGCGGGCGAAGACGAAGCAAGCGAAATCGTCGTCACCGGGGAGCGGATCGGCCAAGGGCAGAGCCGGGCGGTCGCCATTCTCGGCAAGGCGGATATCGCGACCCGTCCGCTCGGCGCCGACATCACCCAGAGCCTCAACAAAATCGCCGGCCTGCAAGTCACCACCGGCGATGCGCGGGGCGGCAGCTTCTCGTTCGAGTTCGCGATGCGCGGCCTCAACAAGGAGCAGGTCGGCTTCACCATCGACGGCATCCCCACCGGCGATGCCCGCTTCAACGGCGGATCGCCGCCGCAGCGTTTCATTGAGCCGAGCAACATCAGACGGATCACCGTGTCCCAGAGCGCGGGCGACCTCGGCGCGCCGTCGCGCTTCGCCCTTGGCGGCTTCGTCGATTTCGCGACCGACGATCCCTCGGCGCGGCGAAGCGCCGCAATCGAGGCGGGCTACGGGTCCGGCGATTTCTGGCGCAGCTATTTCCGCATCGACAGCGGCGAGATCGCAGCCGGCCTCAGGGCCTATGCCAGCTTCTCCACCCAGGCGAACGACATCTGGGCGGGCCCCGACAACCGCCATTCCAAGCGTGACCATGCCGAGCTCAAGATCGTGCAGGATTTTGCCGACGGCTCGTTCCTGAAGGCGCGGGTGAGCTGGAACGACCAGCAGGACAATGACTTCAACATCGTCACATTGAGCGAGTTCCTGGCCGACGGTCGATCCGATCGGGCCAGCGATGCCGTGACCGGCATTCCTGCGCGCGACGTGGATTTCGGCGGCGCGCTCGGCGGCACGCGCAAGGATCTGCTTGCCTATGTGAATGCCGGCCTGCAGCTTGGCGACCGCGCCTTGCTGACGATCAACCCTTATTATCAGATGCTGCGCGGGGAATCGCTGCGTTACCAGGATCGGTCCCGCCTGCTCAGCGGCGGCGACCCGTATGCCGTCACCGCCTACAATGCTCTGGGCGGTGCGGTACGGCCCGCCCTGACCACGTTGCGCAACAGCAATGTCCTCGGAGGCCCGGCGGACATGCGGGTCACGCCGCGCAACCGCGATCGCTACGGCGCGACCGCCGAGTTCAGGCTGGAGGACGCATTCGCAGGCCATGATCTCCGCATCGGCGGCTGGTGGGAAGGCGGCACGTCCGACGAAGAGCGCCGTTTCTACCGCATCACCAACCCTGCCGCGGGCATCGCCTTCGACCGCAGCCGCCCCGGCTATGTCGAATATGAAAGATCGACCCGCATCGAGACGTCGATGCTCTACGCCCGGGATTCAATCGACGTCGTGCCCGGCCTCCTGCACCTCGACGCCGGGCTCACCTGGCTGAGCGTCCGCTACGAGGCGCGCTCGCCGCTGGAATATGCATCGAAGCTCGATTTCTCGCAGGATTCCGGCATCAATCCCAAGGTCGGCTTCACGCTCACGCCGCTGCCGGCGGTCGAAATATTCGGCGGCTATGCGCGCAACTTCGCAGGCATCCCGGAAGATGCCTTCCTGGGTTCGACCGCAGTGATCAATCCGGGCACGCTCGATCCGATCCGGTCCGAGAATTTCGATCTCGGCCTCCGCTACGTGGCGGGGCGCCTTGCCCTTTCCGTTCAGGCCTATTCGGCCGACCTCAAGAACAATGTCGGCATCGTCCCGAACGACCCGACTGTCACCGATCCCGACGAGATCGTGCGCGGCAATGTCGCGACCCGCGCCGCGAACATCGCCGGTCAGCGGACCCGCGGCATCGAGCTCACCGCGCTGGGTGACGTCGGCGTGGCGGATTTCTATGCCAGCTACGCCTACCAGGATGCGCGGCACGACGGCTTGCCGGCAGGATCGCCCGAGCGCGCGGCGCTGGCCTCGGTCGGCGTGATCGCGGGCGCGCGGGTGCGCAACATTCCGCGCCACAGCGCCTATGCCGAGATCGGTCTGAAGCCGGTCGACGGCGCGCGCCTGCACGCCAATCTGCGCTATGTCGGCAAGCGCGTCGGCGGGCATATCATTGCCCCCGTCAGCTTTGCCGAAGTGGGCGTGGAGGAGATACCCGGCTATGTCGTGCTGAACGCGGGCGCGGCCTACACGGTGCGCGCGGCAGGCCCGTTTTCCGGCCTAACCCTGCAGTTCAACGTCGATAACCTTCTCGACAAGGCCTATATCGGATCGGTCAGCAGCTCGACCGCGACCCAACCCGAATTCGGGCTGCCAGGCCGGACGCTCGACCGCTATTTTCTCGGTGCCCCGCGCACCTACACGCTGTCGGCACGGGCGAGCTTCTGATCGTGCGAAGGCAGGGGCGGGGGCTGATGCGCGCAGGCATTTGGCTTGCTGCCTTGCTCACCATCGCGGCCACGAGACCTGCCGACGATGTCCGGGTCGAAGCGCTGTGGGAGTCGACCGAAGGGGAGGTGCCGGCGGGCTTCGGCGGCATCTCCGCCATCGATCGCGATCCCCGCAGCGGCGAATGGCTGCTGCTCAGCGACGACCGTTCCGAGCATGCGCCTGCCCGCGTCTACCGCGTCCGCCTCGGGCAGGGCAGGGGTGGGGAGATCACCATCACGAGGGTGCGCAGGGTTACCCTGCGTGATCGCAACGGTGCGCCGTTCGCTCGGCCGGGTGGGGGTGAAGGCATCGATCCGGAGGCGATCCGCTTCGCCCCGAACAGCAGCGCCTTCATGCTGGCGAGCGAGGGCGATGCACGCAGCGGCATCGGCCCCGTCATCCGCGATATGGACGCGGAGGGGCGGGAGCGCGGGCAGATCGCCCTGCCGGCCAGATTGCGGCGTGCTCCGTCCCGGCAGAACGGCCCGCGCGACAATCTGTCCATCGAAGGCCTGGCAATCGCTCCAGACGGGGCGCTGTGGCTGTCGATGGAGGCGCCGCTGATCGAGGATGGCGCGGTGGCGGGCATCGCACGCCCGGCGCTGGTGCGCTTCACACGGACGGAGAGCGGCCGGCGCGCGCGGCAATACGCCTACCAGCTCGATGCCATTCCGCGGGCGCCCGCCGGCCGCCTCGCCGACAATGGCGTGAGCGAAATCCTTGCCGTCGACGCGCATCGCCTGCTCGTTCTCGAACGGTCCGGCGCGCAGCGGGAGGACGGCGGCTTCGACTTCCACTGCCGCCTCTATCTCGCGGACTTCGGCGCCGCGGAGGATGTCGCCGCGGTGCCAAGCCTTGCCGGCGCGAAGGTCCGTCTCGCCGGCAAGCGGCTTCTGGCCGATTTCGACCGACTGGGTTTCCCGACCGGCAATCTGGAAGGTATGGCCTGGTGGCCGTCGTCGCGCGGCGGCCGCCGGAGCTTGATCCTGGTGAGCGACAATGGCTTCGAGGCCGGGGAGCCGACCCGGCTGCTCTTGATTTCCTTGCCCGTCGCGTCACTGCGGTGAGCGACGAAATCGGACGACGCGCCACGCTTCGCCCGTTCGACACGAGAGGACTGAATGCCCCGCGATCCCGGTAGCCGGCGTCCGACGCTCAAGGACCTCGCCCGCGAGGCCGGGGTCTCGCTCGCCAGCGCCTCCTACGCCGTCAACGGCAATGGCTCCGTCGGCGAGCAGACCCGCGCCCATATCCTCTCGGCGGCTGAAAGGATCGGCTACCGCGGCAATGTCGCGGCGCGCGTGACCCGCACGGGACGATCGGGCACGCTCGCGCTGGTGGTGCCCGACATGACCAATCCGTTCTTCCCGAGCCTCGCGCAAATGGTGTTCCGCGCGGGGCGCGACGCCGGCTTCGGCATGTTCCTGGTCGATACGGAAGGATCGGAGCCGCTCGAGCAGAAGGCGCTGGCGATGGTCACCGGGCTTGGCGTCGACGGCGTGGTGTGGTTTCCGATCCGCGACAAGGACACGTCCGCAGGGTGCCTCGACCGGATCCCGACGGTGGTGCTCGATCGGACGCTGCCCGGCTATGATCATGTCGGGGTCGATTACCTGGCGGCCGGGCGGATCGCGGCACGCCATCTGATCGACCGGGGGCATCGACGGATCGGCATGATCTCGGGACCTTGCGACGTCGCCAGCATGCGCGATCGCTGCGCGGGCGCGCAGGCGCTGATCGAAGAGGAAGCGGAGCTCGCCTTCCGGGTCGAGAACGCCTTTTCGCTCGATCTCGAGCCGCAGGTGGCGGCCGCGCTGGATGGAGGGGGCGCCACTGCGGTGTTCGCGGCCGCCGACGTGATCGCGCTCGGCGCCATCCGGCACCTGACCCGGGCCGGGAAACGGGTGCCGGAGGATGTATCGGTGCTCGGCTTCGACGACATACCGGGGGCCGACCAGAGTACCCCACCGCTCTCGACGCTGGAGATCCCGGTGGCCGAAATCGGCCAGCACGCCATCGACATTCTCGTCAGGAACGTGGCCGGGGGCGCGGGCGGGGCAACGTCGCTCGTCCAGCTCGACGCGCAGTTGGTCGTCCGCGAGTCCGTGGCAGCGCCGCCGCTTTGATGCCAGGCTGGTGACCACAACGAAAAAGGGCCGAAGCTTGCGCCCCGGCCCTTCTTTCGTTTCGCTGAGCGCGCGGCGTTCAGGCGCCGGCGACCTCGGCGAGGTCGACCTTGAGGCCGGGGCCCATCGACGAGCTCATCGCGACCTTGCGGACATATTTGCCCTTGGCGCCGGTCGGCTTGGAGCGGACGATCGCCTCGACGAAGGCTTCGAAATTGCGGCGCAGGTCGTCGCTCGAGAAGCTGGCCTTGCCGATGCCGGAGTGGATGATGCCGGCCTTTTCGACGCGGAACTCGACCTGACCGCCCTTGGCCGCCTTGACGGCCTCGGTGACGTTCGGGGTGACGGTGCCGAGCTTCGGGTTGGGCATCAGGCCCTTGGGACCGAGCACCTTACCGAGACGGCCGACGATACCCATCATGTCCGGGGTCGCGATCACGCGGTCGAAGTTGATGTTGCCGGCCTGGATCGCTTCCATCAGATCCTCGGCACCGACGACGTCGGCGCCGGCGGCGGTCGCTTCGTCGGCCTTGCCGCCGCGGGCGAAGACGGCGACGCGCACGTCCTTGCCGGTGCCGGCGGGGAGGGTGACGACGCCGCGGACCATCTGATCGGCGTGGCGCGGATCGACGCCGAGGTTCAGCGCGACTTCGATCGTCTCGTCGAACTTGGCGGTGGCGTTGGCCTTCAAGGTCTCGATCGCCTCGACGACGCCGTACAGCTTGTCACGGTCGACGGCCGCTGCGAGGGCCTTCTGCTTCTTGGTCTGCTTGGCCATGATATCAGCCCTCCACCACTTCGAGGCCCATCGCGCGGGCGGAGCCTTCAATGATCTTCGTCGCGGCGTCGAGATCGTTCGCGTTCAGATCCTTCATCTTGGTCTCGGCGATTTCGCGCAGCTGGGCGCGGGTCACGCGGCCGGCCGAAGTCTTGCCCGGCTCCTTGGAGCCCGACTTGAGGCCCGCCGCCTTCTTCAGGAGGAAGGTCGCCGGCGGCGTCTTGGTCTCGAAGCTGAACGAACGATCCGCATAGACGGTGATGATCGTCGGGATGGGCATGCCCTTCTCGAGTTCCGTCGTCGCAGCGTTGAACGTCTTGCAGAATTCCATGATGTTGACGCCGCGCTGACCCAGCGCCGGGCCGATCGGCGGCGACGGATTGGCGGAGCCCGCAGGCACCTGGAGCTTGATATAGCCCGTAATCTTCTTTGCCATGTTTCACTCACTCTGTTGCCGGAAGGCGCTGCCGAAGCGGCGGATCTTCCGTCCAAGTTTAGCGGTATTTGCGGCCCTCCGAGGAAGGCCTCCCGCGCGGATCGGATCGAAGTTGGCCTTCGATCCGCTTTTTCCGGATTGCTCCGGAAATTCTGTGCCCGTCATCCCGGCGGTGGCCGGGATCTCAGGTCGAAAACGCTCGGCCCTTCACCACGAGATCCCAGCTTTCGCTGGGATGGCGGAAGGTCGCCCGATGCCGACGGGCGCCGTTACTTGACCCGTTCGACCTGTTCGAACTCGAGCTCGACCGGGGTGGCGCGGCCGAAGATCGAGACACCGACCTTGACCCGGCCGCGATCGAAATCGAGCTCCTCGACCAGGCCGTTGAAGCTCGCGAACGGGCCATCCAGCACCTTGACGCTGTCGCCGATCTCGTAATCGACGCTGACCTTGGTCTTCGGCGCGGCTGCGGCGGCTTCCTCCTTGGTGTTGAGGATGCGCGCGGCCTCGGCCTCGGAGATCGGCTGCGGCTTGCCGCTGGAGCCAAGGAATCCGGTGACTTTGGGGGTGTTCTTGACGAGGTGGTAGACGTCGTCGTTCATCGACAGCTTGGCGAGCACGTATCCCGGGAAGAACTTGCGGTCGGAGGTGACCTTCTTGCCGCGGCGGACTTCGGTGACCTTCTCCGTCGGGACCTCGACGGCCTCGACGAGCTGCTCGAGCCCGAGCCGCTGGGCTTCCGACAGGATCGATTCGCGGACCTTGTTCTCGAAGCCGGAATAAGCGTGGATGATGTACCAGCGGGACACGTGACTTCCTTAGCTCAGCAGGCCGAGAAGCGCCTGGACGATGGCGCTGAAGGCCGAATCGGTGGCGAAGAAGAAGACGCCGAGAATCGTCGCCATGATCACGACCATGATCCCGGTCGTGATCGTCTCCTTCTGGGTCGGCCAGACGACCTTGCCGGTCTCGGTCTTGACCTGCCGGAGGAATTCGCCGGGATTGACTTTTGCCACCAGTTCAAATCCTCAAAACAACACAAATCAGGCCAAGGATTGATCCGCCGGGCGGACCGTCCTTGACCTTGCTTGACCCCCTGTCCCTTGGTTTCCCTTCAGCCGCCCGACGCCGAAGCGAAGGTTGGCAGGAGTGGAGGGACTCGAACCCACGGCCCTCGGTTTTGGAGACCGATGCTCTACCAGCTGAGCTACACTCCTAGGGAGCCAGGGAGAGCGCGGTCGTTAGCAACAGCATTCCGACCGCGCAAGGCCTATCCGAAAGATGGTGGCGCTGCGTTCGCCCGCAAGAGGGGCAGGCGGTTCGAGGGGGACGGCGGGCGCGGAGCATATCCTCTGGCGGTGTCACCCTCTCCAACGGCGCCCAGGTGCGCCGAAGGGGCGCGCCGAGGCTTCGTATCCTCTCCCATCCAAGGGAGAGGTGGTTTAGGCCGCGATGTCGCCTCCGCCGTCAGGCGGCAATGTCATACGGCTGGATCTCGCCTGACAGATAGAGGTTTCGGGCCTTGGCGCGGCTGAGTTTGCCCGAGCTGGTGCGGGGCAGGGTGCGCGGGGGGACGAGCTCGACGACGCAGTTGATGCCGGTGATCGCGCGGACCCGGTCGCGGATCGCGTCGCGCAGGCGGCTGCGCTCGGCGATGTCCGACGTGCGGCATTGGACCAGCACCGCCGGCGTTTCCTCGCCGCCGGGCGTGGTGATCGAGAAAGCGGCGATGTCGCCGGCCTTGAAGCCGGGGATCTGCTCGACCGCCCATTCGATATCCTGCGGCCAGTGGTTGCGGCCGTTGATGATGATCATGTCCTTGGCGCGGCCGACGATGTAGAGATAACCGTCCGACATGTAGCCCATGTCGCCGGTGTCGAGCCACTTGTCGTCGCTGAGGCACGCCTCGGTCGCCTCGGAATCGCGGAAATAGCCGACCATGACCGATGCGCCCTTGCACCAGACCTTGCCGATCTCGCGATCGGAGAGGGCGCCGCCATTTTCGTCGCGGATCGCGACTTCCATGTCGCGGACCGGCTTGCCGCAATTGACGATCGAGCGGTAGCGCTGCGGCCGGTCGCGCTCGGCACGGCCGCCGCCGGCGAGCAGGGTCTCCTCGACCAGCTCGACGACGATGCCTTCCCCCGGCGGCATGATCGACACGGCCAGCGTCGCCTCGGCGAGGCCATAGCTCGGCGTGAAGCTCTTGGCCCGAAAGCCGGCATCCGCGAACGCATCGACGAACGCCTGCATGACGTCGGGCCGGATCATGTCGGCGCCGTTGCCGGCAACGCGCCAGCGCGACAGATCGAACCGCTCCGAGACCTTGGACTGGCTGCCGATGCGGCGGGCGCAGATGTCGTAGCCGAAGGTCGGCGAGTAACTGAGCGTGGTGCCCTGGTTGCGGCTGATCAGATCGAGCCAGGCGAGCGGGCGTCGGGCGAAATCCTCCGTCTTGAGGTAATCGGTCGAAACCTGGTTGGCGACCGGCGACAGGAAGCAGCCGACCAGGCCCATGTCGTGGTACCAGGGCAGCCAGGAGATGCAGCGATCTGTGTCGCAGACCTCCATGCCGTGGCTGTGTGCGGCCAGATTGTTGAGCAAGGCGGCGTGGGTGATGACGACGCCGTGCGGAAATCGGGTCGAGCCGCTCGAATATTGAAGATAGGCGATGTCTTCGCTCTTCGCCTCGGCAAGCGCCGTTTCCGGGGCCTCGCGGGTCGCGAACTCTTCCCAGACGATCCCCTCCACGCCGACGGCCTGGGCGGCCGCGCCGGCCATCGATGCGAGTTCGGCCGGGTAGAAGAGCGCCTTGGGATCGGAGCTGTTCAGCTGCACGGAGAGCTGATCGATATAGGAATCACGGCCGCCGAACGAGGTCGGCAGCGGCAGCGGCACCGGCCAGGCGCCGGCATAGATGCAGCCGAAGAACAGAGCGGCGAAATCCGGTCCGGTCTCGGCGACCAGCGCGATCCGGTCCTGCGGGCGGACTCCGGCGGCGATCAGGCGGTAGGCGGCGGCGATCGCATCGTCACGCAGCTCGCGGAACGGATAGCTCCGCGCAAGCTGGCCGCGGGGATCGTGGAAATTAAGGCCGCGCCGGCCTTCCGCCGCATAATCGAGCGCCTCACCGAGCGTCCGGAAGTCCGCAAAACGGCGCGGAAGATCGTCCGCGGTAGGGGTCGGGCCCAGGGGCGTAGGGCGAGGGAGCGTGGTGTTGTTGGTCTGCATATTTCTCGATTTCGGCAGGGTCTCGATTCCGGGAGGTACTGGCACTGCGATGTCGTTCCTCTCCAGGGGCTTGGCCCATCCATTGGCCGTCCAAAAGCATGGCCGCACGATACCAACCCCATGAGGAGGCAATGGCCGTTCATAATCGGGACCGACTGTGGCACAAACATGGCGCGTGACCCAGAAGACCCACAAAAAGCCCCGGCCGCCGCTCGTCGAAGCCTCGCTCGAGCGCCTCGCCCTGCATTATGTCGAGCGCTACGCGACGACGCGCGCGAAGCTCGGCGCCTATCTGCTGCGCAAGATCGCAGAACGCGGCTGGGCCGGCGCTGCGGCGGACCCGGTGCCGCCGCTCGTCGAGCGCTTCGCCGCCTTGAACTATGTCGACGACCGCGCCTTCGCTTCCGCGCGAGCCGCTTCGCTGACCCGGCGCGGATATGGCGTGCGGCGGGTCGGTCAGGCGCTGCGCGCCGCCGGAGTGGAGGAGGCCGATGCAGAACCGGCGCGCGAGGAAGCGCGCGAGGGCGCCTGGGAAGCTGCCTTGCGGTTCGCGCAGAAGCGCCGGATCGGCCCCTATGCGGCGCAGCCGCCGTCCGATCGGGCCGCCCGTGAGAAGGGAATTGCCGCAATGCTGCGGGCCGGACACGGTCTCGATCACGCCCGCAGGATCATTAACGCTTGTCCGGGAGAAATCCCGGAATTGGACGGTTACTGAAAAGCTAACGTATACAGTTCACAAGGCGTCGAAAGCCGTGATAGTCCTTGTCAGGGGAAACATGGTGGATCGGCCGAATATGATGTCGCGACGGGAAATGCTGGCCGATGGCTCCGCGCGGCAAGAGGGGGAGGAGGAAGAGGTGCATCCCGAAGAAGAGGGGCTCCTCAAAGTCACCGGGACGATGAAGTGGTTCGACGCGACGCGTGGTTTCGGCTTCCTGGTGTCGGAAGAGGTGCCGGGCGATGTACTCGTCCATTTCAGTGTCTTGAAGGAGCATGAGCGGCGGAGCCTTCCGGAAGGCGCCGTCATCGAATGCCTGGTTGCGCAGCAGGAGCGGGGTCTTCAGGCGCGCAAGGTGCTTTCGATCGATCTCAGTCAGGCGATCATGCCGGAACCGCCGCGTGCTTCGGCCGCGGGCGCGAGAGAGCGCGTCGATCCGGCGAGCCTGCTGGACGAAGCGGGCGACTTCGAGCCGGTTCGGGTGAAATGGTTCAATCGGCTGAAAGGCTATGGCTTCCTTAATCGCGAGGGCCACGAATCGGAGGACATCTTCGTTCACATGGAGACGGTTCGCCGCGGCGGCCTTGCCGATCTCCAGCCGGAGCAATTGCTGAGTGCGCGGATCGCGAGCGGCCGCAAGGGCCCGCTCGCCGTCGAAGTCGAGCCGCGGTGACTCCACCACTTTGGCTCGTCGGGAGCCTGTCCGTGCTCGCGCTTGCCGGGTGCCGAAGCGAACCCGAGCAGAAACTCGCCGCGACCAACGCAACGACGCTGCCCGCCGCCTCGCCGGCGTCCTCACCGCTGGACGGGACGCACCCGGTTTCCGGGCTGCCGGTGGTGCCGCTCGAAATTCGCGCCGGCGGCAAGGTCCACACGTTCACCGTCGAAGTCGCACGCTCGCAGGACGAGCAGGCATACGGGCTGATGAACCGTCAGCAGCTCGCCCCGGCCGAGGGCATGGTGTTTCCGTTCGCGCCCCCGCGCCCGGCCAGCTTCTGGATGAAGAACACGCTGATCCCGCTCGACATGATCTTCGTCCGCGCCGACGGCACGATCGCCCGAATCGCCACCGCCCAGCCGCTGTCGCTCAAGCCGGTCGGAGTCGGCGAGCCGGTGCTTGCGGTGCTGGAAATCGCCGGCGGCCGCGCGGCCGAGCTCGGCATCACCGCCGATGCCCGGGTCAGCTGGCCGGGCGGGCCGCAGCGGTGATCGCCGCGGATGCGTCTTCGCGCGAGGGGTAAGCGTTACGACCGGCGTGGTGCAGGCTTGCGCCTAACCCTCTATCGGCGCTAGGCGGACGGCCATGGGATTCCTGAAGCAGATCTTCACCTGGTGGGATGGCGCGACCATCGGCACGTCGCTGCACGTGCGGCGCAATGGCCGGCAGGTCGGCAGCGACGATCTCGGCAACGTCTATTACGAGGCCAAGAAGGGCGGCCGCCGGTTCGTCCTCTATAACGGTCCCAACGATGCCAGCCGGATCCCGCCGGAATGGTTCAGCTGGCTGCATCACCAGATCGACGGCCTGCCCGACGAGTCGCTGCCGCCGGCGCCGAAATTCCTGCGTGCGCCGACCGGCAACCGAACCGGCACGCCCGACGCCTACAAGCCGTCCGGCGCCCTCGATCGCGGCGGTCAGCGCGCGGCCGCGAGCGGCGACTATGAGGCATGGACGCCGGATCAGGCATGAGCCGCCGGACCTGCCGCGCCGCCGCGCTTGCCGCTTTGGCGGCCCTCGCGGCGTGCGGCGGTGAGGGCAACCAGCAGAAGAAGGCCGGCAAGCAGAACGAGCCAGAGCCGCAGACCGTCGACATTCCGCAGACGGTGACCGCCTTGGCGCCGGGCACCACGCCGATGGCGCAGCGCGTCGCGGTGGTCTCGCTGCTCAACAAGCGCAACGGCAGCGCCCGCGATCTCACCATGAAGCCAGGAGAGGCGCTGCGCGTCGGCGACGTCATCGTTCGCCTGCGGGCCTGCGAGACAACGGCGCCGTGGGAGGTGCAGAAGCTGACCGGCGCGTTCGTGCAGCTCGACGTCCGCAACCCGCAGGGCCAGTTCCAGCGTGCCTTCTCGGGATGGCTCTACAAGGAGACGCCGTCGCTCAACGTCGTCGAGCATCCGATCTACGACGTCACGCCCAAGAGCTGCGCGATGACCCATCCGGAAGCCGGCGAATCGACCGTTCAGGCCGGAGCAGACGGCAACCGCGCCGCGCCGCCCAGAGCCGGAGGGACGCGGCGCCCGAGGGCGGACGCACCGGCGGCGCCGGCCGCTACGGCGCGCGAACCGGCGGCACCGCCGCCGGCAACCGCGCCGGCCGAGGCCGCCGCCCCGCAATAAGGGTCAGACGCTTTCGGCCGAGGCGCTCCGTTCGCGCCGCTTGATCTTGCGGATTTCGGCAAGCTCGCCCCGCAGCACCGCCAGCGCATCCTTCTCGTCGGCATCGAGCCCGTCGAGAGGGATGTGATCCATGAGCACCTGCAGCGCGTCGCCGATCCGACCGATCTGCCGCCCATAGCTGCCGACTTCGTCGAGGATCTTCTGCTCGATGTCCGGCCGGGGAGTCTGACCGAGATTGATGTTGATCAGGCCGAACTGGCCGCCCTGGTTGAAGATGGTCATGGGGTTGATCGCTTGCCACAATTGCTCCGGCGCGAGCGAAATCCGGTAATGGTCGGTCATGGCGGCTCCTTCGCGTCCGGTGCTTGTCGGCAGCACGCCGCATGCCCGGTCCGACGACGATATCATGCGCCGGCCGGCCGCCAAAGCCGGCGCTAAGCCACCAACTCGGCCACCACGGCCCCCGCTGCGGCCGGCGCCGAATGCGCGGCGAGCAGCCGGTCGAGCGCGCCGAAGTCGGGAGTGTCGCCGGGTGCGGGAACACCGGCTCCGTCCGCGCCCCCCGACAATGCCGAGGCCAACAGCGCCAGATACTCCTTCTGGGAAATTTCGATGGCGCCGAGGCTGCGCAGATGTTCGGTCATGAACTGGCAATCGAGCAGGCGGAAGCCGCCCACCTTCAGCCGCGCGACCAGCCAGGCGAGCGCCACTTTCGAGGCGTCGGTGCGGGTCGAGAACATGCTTTCGCCAAAAAAGGCGCCGCCGAGACGGACTCCGTAGAGGCCGCCGACGAGTGCGCCATCCTGCCGGCATTCGATCGAATGGGCGTGGCCGAGCTCGTGGAGGCGGACGAAGCTCCGCTCGATCTCGTCGTTGATCCAGGTCTCGTCGCGCCCGGCGCACAGCCGGATGACCTCGGCAAAGGCGGTGTCCCGGCGCACCTCGAACGCGCCTGCGCGCAGGGTCTTGCGCAGCGAGCGCGAGAGATGGAAGCCGTCGATCGGCAGGATCGCACGCTTGCGCGGCTCGACCCAGAACAGATCGGCCGCATCCCGGCTGTCCGACATCGGGAAGACGCCGATCGAGTAAGCACGCAGCAGCAGGTCGGGATCGATCAGCGCCATCGCGCGGGATTGAAGGGGAGAGTGCGAGTGCGTCAACTGCTTTCGCGCTGAGCGGCCAGGCGCCGTTCGATACCGCGCCACAGGCCGGCAATCGCGACGGATGCGGCCGCGTTGGGCGCGAAGCTGCCGATCGCGGCCCGGTGCACGGCCATCGACTCGATCGCGCTCGCCATCGGGATGACCGGCCAGTCCGGTGCGCTTTCCAGCGCTTCGCGATGCAGGCTCCTGCGGCGATCGACCATGTTGAAGATCGGCAGGATCGCGCCGCGGCGGCCGGTGCTTCGGCCGAGATGCGAGACCACTTCGGCGAGCGCCCGCTGCGACAGCGGCGAGGGGATGACCGGCACCACGATCAGATCGGCTGCGCGCAGCACCTGCTCGCTGGTCTCGGCAAGGCCGGGCGGGCAATCGAGCACGATGCGATCGTACCCGGTCGACAGCGACTCGAGCAATTTCTCGAGCCGCTTCTTCTTGCCGAGCGTGAAGAAGAAGCGATCGAGACCGCGCAGCGACCGATCGGCGGGCAGCAGATCGAGCCGCGGCGTCTCAGTCGCCGCGATCAGCTTGTCGGGCGCGACATCGCGGGCGAACAGGCCCTGCGCCTCGCCGGCGCCGCTCCGCGGCCGGGCGCCGGCGAGAAAGGTGGCGCCGGCCTGCGCATCGAGATCCCACAACAGGGTCCGACGCGACGACAGGGTCGCCGCAGCCCAGGCGAGATTGAGCGCAAGGCTGGTTTTGCCGACCCCGCCTTTCAGACTGTAGACCGCGATCGAGCGCATGTTTCTTACCCCCAAGAGGATCGCTGTAAGACCCTTTTGTGACGCATTGAGGAAAAGGGGTTAGGACTCCGCCTTCAGCGCGTCGATGCGGGTGGGATCTGCAGCCGCTGCCAGAGCCCTCTCTCTCGGGTCGGCGTGCTTGGCTTCGCCCTCGGATGTGACGCAGGCCCCAAGCAAGGATCGGGGGCGGATCAGAGAATCTCGCGAACCTTGTCCTGCGGGCGGCAGAGGCGGACGCCCTTGTCGGTTTCGACCAGCGGACGCTCGATCAGGATCGGATTTCCGACCATCGCGTCGAGGAGCGCATCGTCGCTGACCGCGCCCGACACGAGATCGAGATCCTGCGCCAGGCTCTCTTTGGCGCGCAGCCCTTCGCGCGGGCTGATCCCGGCACGGGCGTAGAGCCGCCGCAGCTCGTCCGTGGACGGCGGCCTCTCGAGATAGTCGATGATGGTGATGTCGGCGCCGCTCTGCTTGAGAATCTCGAGCGTCTTGCGCGACGTGCCGCACCGCGGATTGTGATAGATGGTCGCCTTCATGGGGCTCTCTCTGGACCCGTGATGGCTGTCCGCGCCATTCCAAAAGAAAAAACCCCGGCCGAAGCCGGGGTTCGTTTATCCTATCCAGTCGCCGCCCTGTCTCAAAACCCATTCCCAGAAACCGCGGGTTGGTTGGACCTGCTTGCGCATTGGCATGCCCCTTATCTGCACGGCGTTGCGACTGTCGCGAACGCTGCTGATAACGTTAACTATCACGATTATGGTTAGCAATCGTTAACTACATCCAGACTGGAGGTCGCACGTCGGGGACGTTCCTGGGGCTGGGAGAGCTCCAGCCATCTCGGGAGCGGAGTGCGCATCATGCCACCGGCAAGACGTGCTCGCGCATTCCGGTACCAAGACGAGCCTCGAACTGCGGACGTGATCGTTCAAGCCCAGGCTCGCGCGTCCGTCAGGGCGCCGAGCTCGCAGGATCAGCTCAGGCGCGAACCCGAAAAGTCGAGGCGGCTCGGGCTTTGCCGACACTGCGAAGACCGCGTACCAGCTCCCGAAAGGCGACGGGGCGGCCGATCAGATAGCCCTGGGCCTCGTCGCAGCCCATGAAGGCCAGCGCTTCCAATGTCTGCGCATCCTCGACGCCTTCGGCGACCACCTTCTGACCGAGGGAATGGGCGAGCTGGATCGTCGAATGGACCATCAGCTTGTCGCTGTGATTCTTGTAGACCGCCTGCACGAAGCTGCGGTCGATCTTGATCTCGGTCGCGGGAATGCGCCGGAGATATTCAAGCGTCGAAAGACCAGTGCCGTAATCGTCGATGGCGATCCTGACGCCCATCGATCGAAGTCGATGAAGCGGCTCGAGCGCCCCGACCCCGGTGGCGAGCGCTGCCGTCTCGGTCACTTCGAGGGTCAAAAGCTCGGGTGCGAACGCATAGCGATCGAGCAGGCGGCCGATCATGGTGTCGATCTCGGTTTCGCCCAGCAGCTTGGCCGAAAGATTGACGGACATCCCGAACCCGGGATGCCGGTGGCCGATGAAGGCGCCGGCGCGGACTGCCCGTTCGAGCACGAACGTCGTCAAGTCGATGATGCGTCCGCTTTGTTCGGCGACGGGAATGAACTCGACCGGCGGCACGGCGCCCTTTTCCGGATGCGACCAGCGCACGAGCGCTTCCGCGCCGACGATCGTCCGCGAGGGCAGCTCGAGTTTCGGCTGATACGCGACCCAGAGGTCACCGGATTCGAGCGCAGTGTCGAGCTGGCTCAGCATCGACAGGCGCCACGGCGCCTCCTTGAGCTTGGCGGGATCGAATTTCTTCCACTTCCGACCTTCGGCCAGCGCCTCCTCCGCTGCGACGAGCGCGCTGCCGAGACGATTGGCAATCGATCGATCGTCACTCGCCTCAATGCCGAACGTTACCGACAGGTCAAACAGATCCCCCGCAACCTCGATCGGAGTTCGGAACAGCGCGTGCAGGGCATTCAGATGGTCACCGAGTTTCTCTTCCGGAGCAGGCTCGACGAACCAGGCGAACACGCCTTCCTCGCCATGGTAGAGCTTGGGAATGGGAGACCCCAAGGTCAGCCGCCGAGTGATCTGCAGGGCGAGACTCTTTTCCAGCCGGGCGTCAAGAGCAATGCAGATCTGCGCATAATTGTGGATCCGCGCACAGACCAGGACCTGAGGCTTGAATCCGGCAGTCTGGCGTAGCGCGCTAAGGTTCGGCAGACCGGAAATCGCGTTCACCGTGCCTTTCTGCCGCTGTGCCTCCTTCCAACTCTGCAGGCTGAGCCAAATCGAGATGATCGTCAGGACGAACAGGCCCGGCACGCTGTCGGCGCGGATCGAAGCGGTTTCGAGCGCCAATGGACAGGCGATCAGGATGGCAAAGCCGGTTGCGGCGATCGCCGCCGCGACTCTGGGCTTCCGCGCGAAGACCCCGAACCCGGCGAGCAACAGCGACAGCAGAAATCCCGGGATCCATCCAAGGTCGACAGGGCGCGCCTTTCGAAGCGTCTCGACCCCAGCAATCTGGACATAGGCAGATGGAGCATAGCCCATTCCCGGCACGAACAATCGGCTGCTCGCGTCCGAGGCGGTGTTCGCGACGATAACGTCGCGGCCACGAATGGCGGTGGCCGGACTTGCCCCGGCGAGGATGTCCTTCGCGCTGATCACCGGCACGGAAAAGAGATCGACCGAATAATCGATCGGAAATGATGTCCCGGTTTCGCCGGGCATTCGTGCCAGCTTGGCCGCGATGCCGGGAACGGACTGTCCTTCCATTTCGACGGCATAAGGCAGCTCCCAGGCGATGCCGGCGTAATTGTACCTGAAACTGATATTCGCCTGCCGGTCCCTCGGTTGGAACGCGGTGTCGGTGAAGAAAAGGACGCGCTCGTCCGTCTGCTTGTCGACCTTGAAGCGGTTGCCGAGAGTGATGTGGTCGCCGTGCCGGGCCATGGTCGCGGCGAGCGCCCTGTCCGCCTCAGCCTCTCCGGACAGCGGCACATTCTCCAGGATCGAGATGCTGCGCGGCCGCTGCCTCGCCAAAGCTTCGATCAGTGCGGCGAAGTTGCCGGCGTTCCAAGGCCAGCGAGCAACGCTTCGCAGCGAGGGGTCGTCGATCCCGACGAGTACCACTTGGCCGCTCGCCTGGTGGTTCCTGATTTTGTTGCGCAGTTGGTCGAGGACTTTCTCGAGCGGGTCGCCGAACTCGATACCGCCGAAGATCAGGGCAGCAAGCGTGGTCCAGAGGAGGACCTTCGTCCGCCCGTCCCTGAGCTGCTCGCGCAGCTTGCGGAAATGCCTGATCCCCATGGGCACCGCGATGCCCGAAAAAGGTTAGCAAAAAGGTACCGATGGCTGCCGCGCCGGCAGGATCGGGGGTAAGCGCCCCATCAGTGCTGCTGTCAGACTGTGTGTAGCGGGACAAGACAGATTGTAGCACCCCATCTTGTGTCCTCACCGATCTACGTCGAGCACCACCTTCGTAAGGCGCTCGGCCTTTTCGTCACCAAACATCGTCAGGTGCAAGGTGAATTCGAAGCAGCACTCGATGAAGGTCTCGCGCGCATCGTTGCGACGGTTCGAAGCGCTCAACTCGGGCCAACGATGATGCAGATCGATCAGCTCACATGCAGCACTTATTTCGGGCGTCTCGAACGTCAGCGCTAGCCGGCTATGCGCAAAGGCGTTCCTGACGCTTCGGACCGCATTGAGGTCTCCTTTGGCCCTTTCCCCGATGATCCCGAGCGCGCGTGCTAATGTGATTTTGCTGGAGAGGCTTCCGAGCGGCGCTCCGGAATCCGAGAATAGTTGTCGCTCTAGCTCGTTCGTAACCCCGGGGAAACGTGTGAGCAGGGCCACCTCAAGAGCCTGCTCTAGGACGCTAGCGCATACGAGTGCGATCTCTCGATCTCTCCCCGGGTCTCTCGGCTCGGCAGAGAGGTTGAACAAGGGAAATGTCCAAAGTTCAAAGCTGCTTTTGGCATCAGGTCGCGCGCCTGTAAGGCTGCGGAGCTTCTTGAACACGGTTTGGCGCTTCGGCTGGTTCATGCGATCGGCTTATCGATCATTCGTGCAGACGTCATCCGCAGCCTTGTTCACCCCTCTTAGAGGCACTTGAGCCGTTCTAAAGAACGTCCTTATACCTCATCTCGTCGGTCCTGGTCACCCGCAACGGACGCCGGGCCTCGATATCGAGTGATCGCTCTCCCGCTGCGGGTACCGCGAGGCCCGTGGCGTGCCGAGAGATTGGACGCGGTCGCGGATGCAGTTACGGCAGGACTTGCGACCTCGATCGGGATAACCCGTCACGGGTTTGATGGCATCCCTTGGGTCAAATCGAGAAAGCCGAGGTGAGCGAGGCACTCGTAGACCGAAGAGAAAGTGTGTAAATCGACGCGGGGAAAGGATTGCCATGATCAAGCTACTTCTCATTGCCAACGCAGCAGCTGCTGCCAGTCCTTACGATCCAGTTTCGGTTGAACGGGCACGGGCTCAGGTTCAGCAGCTCACTGACACCTGCGCCGCTAAGTTGAGGGAAACGGTTGAGAGCGGCGACTACACGATCATCCAGACCTACACCGCGCAGCTCCATCCAGTGCGCGATCGGCAAGAGCTGCTGGCCTGCGATTCATACGCTCGCGGTGCCTTTGATGTTTACAGCGGTCGATTGCCGAAGAAGGTGGGCGAGAAAGCCGATCCTGATCCAACGATACCGGACCCATTTAGCCCAGCGAAGAAGTAGCTTGCACCCTAGCTGTGCTTCGCGAGGCGGATCTCTGGCCGAGTGCTAAGCGGCTGATCACAGTCTGCGGCCTTTTGGATGAAGATCCGATCACGGCAGGAGCTCTTCGCGCGTTCGAGCTGCGCGACAAGGGAGACCCGAACGGCAACGCCGAATGGATCGCCATCACCCAGCGCATCATCGTGCTCCAAAGGCAAGCAAACCTACAGCCGGAACCCCCGCCCACGAGGCGCTTTCAATCCGCCCATGATCTTGACCCTGAGAGGCCACGGCAGGAGCCGAAATGCGCTACTTCTTCAATACGGCAGACGGCTCTCACGACCGCGATGAGGTTGGCGCCGATCTGCCCGATCACAATGCGGCCCGCGCCATGGCCGTTAAGGTCCTCGCCGAATGCCTCCAGTCGGATCCAACGATAATTTGGCAAGGCCACGAGTTTCGCGTCGAGGCCACCGACGATCACGGCTCCTGCTCTTTTATGTTTCCGTGGCTGAGACCGATGCGCCTGCCGTCCGCTAATCTGATCTTAGGAGGGGCAGCGTGAGGATGATCTACGTTGACGAGGCAGGCACATCGACCCGCGATGCTGTCTTGGTAGTGGCCTCTGTGTTGGTCGAGCCAGACTCTCAGTATCGAGTCTTAGAAAAAAAACTTGGCGAGATCGCGGATGAACGCGTGCCTAGCCAGATCCGTAAAGGATTTCACTTCCATGCCAAGGAACTCTTCAACGGCGGAAAGCAATTTAGTCGAGATGAGTGGGCGTTCCCGGACCGCCTTGCGACCCTCAAGGCGATCCTAAATCTGATCCGCGATCATGCGATCCCGGTAGCGTTCGCTGCGAGCCTGAAGCAGGTCGATTGGTCGACGGTCATTGCTGGGTTGAAGGAGAAACGGATCACCCCGGAGAAGTGGGACCATGCCATCGCATTCTCGCAAGCGATGGTGAAGGCGGATCTCTTCCTCCGAAAGTACCTGAGTGGGTCCGAAATTGGAGTGGTCGTCGCGGAGGACGTCACGGACAGAAGGGAGCTTCTAAGGAGAGTTGGCCTGTTCGCTCGACAGGCGCCTTACGTATTGATGCCGGATCAGCAGCACGCCTCATCGCAAGACCAGGCTATCGGGCGATCTCCGCCGCCATCATGGATCAGAATTGACCACATCGTCGATGATCCTCACTTCATGCCAAAAGCAGGCGGTCCCTTGCTCGGCCTCGCTGATGCGGCAGCCTTCACGCTCCGACGTTGCCTTGAGCGTCAGCCTCTTGGTGATGACCTCCTCCGAGAGATGCTCCACCCAGAGGATGCTGAGATCTTTCTTTCCAACGAGGCTAACTTCACGAGCCCGGCGACATCTTGGATACTGAACACCAGAGCCTATTGGGGGCTGCCGTTTCCAAGCGAGTTCCGATAGACGGATGTCGAAAACGGTCCCACTTTCGCGAGAGTCAGTAAGCTGCCGCTCCAGGCCTGCTGGTCACTTAACGCACAGGAATCCGCCATTTTCAGAACTGGCCCCTCGGCAACGAACTGGGACCTCCTGGGGCCACTTAGGTACCAGTTCCGCATGCCTGGTGAGCCGCTTTTTCGCAGCGCCGCTCCGCCGGCCACCGAGTGCCTAAGAGGCCTCTCAGGGAGGGGAGAGGGGCCGATTAAGAGGTTCTTGAGAGGCTGACGGCGGCTGCCCTCTTGAAGCTCCATGATTCCGGGCGGTCTGGTCCCTACCATGTCTAAACGGCAGCCCACTCTAGACAAAGTACCGGAGCCCGCCGAGCGCATGGATCACCCCATATGTCGCGGAAATGCGCCAAAATCCTGTTATGTCCCAGGAAATCCCGGCCCGTCCGCCTCACTTGAAACTGTCTTGTCCCCTTACACTGCCGTCCGGGAGCCAGATTCGCAGCGGGACGAACAGCCGTCGCGGTCCGTGTCTTTGCGGCCCGGCTCAATACAGGGCTGTCCAGTTCTCCGGTGCCCAACCGAGCACAGCCTCGATCTGAACCATCGCTGCGGTGTCGATCAGTTCGGCCCGGCCATCGCGTGGGCGGCACAGCCCGGTCGCGGTGTCGCGCCGGTTGCGCCACATGTGATCGGCATAGTCCCGCATTGCCGGAACATGCTCCCGCGTGTGGCTCACCCCGTCGAGAAGGAGCAGGTTCTTGAAGTAGATGGCATTGAACGGCGGCGGCTGGCGGTCAAGCTGCGCAAGCGGGAAGCGGTCTCGGCTGGCGGTGGCGATCCGCTTCGCTTCCTTCAAATACTGGTCTTCTCCGGTCACCCGCCAGAGCAGCGCGTTGACCGCGATCGGAACGCCTTGATTGTACGTCCACACCGTCTTCTCGATCGTGCCGTCAACCTTGACATGGTCGTGGTAGAGGCCGTCCGGCCGCTGCAGCACCGCGTTCGTCCAGCGGTAGTAGCGCAGCGCATCGTCCAGGTAAGCGCGCTCCCCTGTGATCTGGTAGAGCCGGATCCCGAGTTGCGCCGCGGGCATGTTGGACACGGTGTTGCGGTCGCCATTATCCGCCTTTTGCGTCCAGCGCACGCCGCCCGGGAAGGGGAGGCGGGGATCCTCGGACCAGCCCGAGCGGATCAGCTCGAACACCGCCCTGGCGTGAGCCAGGGACTCCGGCGTGCGGAAGAAGCGATAATGCTGCACCTGGGCGAGGCCGACCCATTCATTGTCGTCATAATAAAGGTCGTCACCGGGGCCGAGCGGCGGGACGACCCGCGACAGATAGCCGCCTTGTCCGCTCGCGCTGGTGTCCGACCAGTAAAGCTCCTCCGCGGCCCGCACCCTGGCCAGCGCCGCGCCGTGGCGGCGTGCGGCCGCGGCGTCGGTCATCGCCAGATCGAGATAGGCGATATGCGCTTGCGAGAAGGGCCACTCGGTCGCGTATTTCGCATCGGTGGCCGCGGCGGGCGCATATTCACGGTAGAGTCCGGTGCCGTCGTTCAGCGCGAAGCCGTTCTCCATCGCCGCGCGCCACTGCTCGGCGCGGGCGCCGCTGCGCGGCTTCGGCGCCGCCCCCGCTGCCGCAGGCAGCAAGGCGAGCAGGGCGGCGCCGGCTGCGAAGCCACGGCGCGAAACTGCCGGGCCGCGCATCAGAAGCGGAACCGGGCGCCAAGCGCGAACACCCGGCTTTCGTAGCGAACGTCGCGCGGATAGCTGACGTCCGGCAGATTGGTCGCGGCGCGCAGCGCCCGGTAGGGGCTTCCGGTGATGTTGCTGACATCGAAGGTGAGCGTCAGCGCCTCCATCGCTTCCACCGACAGTGAAAAATCGAGCCGCTCGATCGGGCGGTTGAACTCGCCGCCGATCAGCTGGCCATCGTCGTCGGTGGCGAAGAAGTTGGTGACGCGCGAGCGCCAATTATACGCCAGGCGCGCCGATACCGGCCCCTTTTCGTAGATGGCCACGGCATTGTAGCTCCACTTCGATACGCCGGGGATGGCGGTATCCTGCCCCGCTTCGCCAAGCGATGCGGGCAGCGCCTGCGACGCATCGATGTAGGTTGCATTGAGCTGCGTGCCGAACCCGCTCAGCCAGCCCGGCAGGAAGTCGAAGAAAGTCTGGAATGCCACCTCGACTCCCTGCAGCCGGCCCTTGCCGCCATTCTCCGGCCGATTGACGATGATCGGCCCATAGGTCGGATCGACGATCGTGCTGTTGAGATTGGTGATGAAGCCCTGCACGTCGCGGCGGAAGATCGCTCCGGTCAGCGAACCGGTGTTCGAAAAATACCATTCGAGCGATGCATCGTAGTTCTTCGACTGGACCGGCTGCAGATCGATATTGCCGCTGCCGCCGCGGATCGGAGTCTCGTTGGGGTTGAAGGTGAGGGCAGGGCTCAGCTGGTTGAAGTTCGGCCGGCTGCGGGTTTCGGTGGCCGACAGTCGCAGCTGGAGTTTGTCGGTCAGGTGCGCGCGAAAATTGGCGCTGGGCAATATATCGACGTAATTCTGATCGGAGGTGAAAGCGGTCGGCACGCCGCCGACGAGCCCGACGCCGGTCGCCTCCACGGCGGTGTTGACGATGCGGGCGCCGATCACGCCGTCGATCGGGATCGCACCGATGTCGAAGCCGTAGTGGATCTGGCCGTAGGCTGCATAGGATTGCTCGGTCGCGTCGAAATCCTCGTTGGCGATATAGGCCGGAACGTCAGGACCATAGGTCGCCAGCTCCCGCAGCGCGTCGGGCGTTCCGATCTGGGCGAGGCCGCTTCGCGCCAGATCGCGTAGCGCGTCGATATTGCCGAAGATGGAATCCCGGCTCGGCGCCCACCACTGGCGGAACGGCTGCGCGCTGCTGCCGCGGAAGCCGGCATGGATCGGCCCGCCGTCCTCCGCGCCGGGGATCGTCGACAGCCGGATGCCCAGCGGCCGCAGCGACGCATAGCGGCCGCCGCTGCGCAGCCGCGCATCGCGATCGGTGTAGCGGAAGCCGAAATCGATCTGGGTGATCACCGGCAGCTCGGTCTTGAGCTTGAGGTCGGTTCGCCACTGGATTCCCTTGCCCTTGGCAAGCGAGCGCCGGTCCCAGATGCCGCGGAGAATGAAATTGTCGGCATCGAGGGCGTCGAAGCCGGGCAGCGACAGTTGCGGACCGCCGTCCTTGCCGCCGACGTCGAACACGATGTCGGCCGATTGCGGGGTTGCCGGCGCATAATCGACATTATGATCGATATAGGTGGCCCGGCTGTCGGTGTAGGCGAAGTCGGTGCTGAGCGTCGCGCGCTCGTCGATCTCCCAGGTTCCGCCGATCGCTCCCTGATAGGTGTTGGTGTGGCCCGCACGCGTGCTGCGCGAGAAATCGATGCCGCGGCCGCCGGCGAAATCGGGCGTGACGGTAACGCTGTCGAGCGTGCCGGGCACATCCGGATTGCGGACGACGTTACCGAGCACGGGATTGTCGTTGATCAGGTTCAGCCCGACGAAATCATTCTCGACGTTGGTGCGAGCGCCCTGGAATAGCCCGTCGACATAAATCTCGACATTGTACGCCGGACGCCACTGGAGCGAGCCATTCACCGACGGCCGCCAGCGCTTGCCGCGATCGTAATAGACACCCACCGATTCCGGCAGAACGAAGTCGCGCGGTCCGGCCACCGGCTGGTCGTTGCCCGGCGCGCGGATGTTGCCGTTGATGTAGCGTGACGAAGTCAGATAATGGAGCTGGGTGTAGGATACGTTCACCAACGCGCCGATCTCGCCGATGCCTGTCTGCCAGCGGTCGGTCACCAATATGTTGAAGTTGGGATCGTATTTCTTCGCCTGGTCGCCGTAGGTCCCACGGACCGCGCCGGCGACCTGGAAACCCTTGAAATCGAACGGCCGGCGCGAGCGCACGTTGATGAGGCCCGCGATGCCGCCCTCGATCTGATCGGCGGTGGTGGATTTGTACACCTCCAGCCCGGCCAGCGCCCCGGCGGGGAAATCCTGCAAGGCGACGTTGCGCATCTCGGCGGTGAACACTTCGCGGCCGTTGAAGGTGGTCGTAAGGTCGGGCAGGCCCCGCACCTGAACGCCGCCCGCCTCATCGCTGCCGCGGTTGACCTGCACACCGGTAATTCGCGCAAGCGCCTCGGAGGCATTATTGTCGGGCAGCTTCCCGATATCCTCCGCAACGACCGCGTCCACGATCTGCGCCGCGTCCCGCTTGAGCGCCTGCGCACTTTGAAGGCTTCGTCGCAGCCCGGTGACCACGATCTCGCCGGTATCGCTCGGTGTCGCCGGAACGCTGGCCGTCTCCGGCGCCGTCTCGGCCGGCAAGCCCGTCTGGGCCATCGCCGGCGACGCGAAGACGACCGTAAAGCCGGAAGTGGCCAGAATAGCCTTACGCACGTTCATTATCATCTCCTTGCCTGCCCATTTTTTGGCGGATGCTCACCTTGCAGCCCCTCAATCCGTGCGTTGGAAGCGCTCCCATCGGGACTCGTCATTTTCATGCAGGGATCGACGGGATCCCCGATCGGAGGGTCTTTATCGAACTGGGTCTGTCACACTGGTACTTGGCGGCTTGGGACGCCCGTCCACTCCAGCCTTGGGTCAGCCACCATCCAGGCAAGCGGCTGGACCACGCCTTTGGGCATGCCCATGGGATCTGCAGTTGCGGGGCGCCTTGACGAGCGGCAAGAGCAGGTGTGGGCGCCCAAGCCGCGGATGCCGCCAACCGCCTGCGCGACTGACCGGCAGCGCCCAAGATCCGGAATTGCTTTCAGGTGCCGCTGCGCAGGCATGATCCCTCCTTAATCCTTGCCTCTCCGGGCTTCAGGACTCGACCGCGTTCGCAGTCAGACCAAGATGGTGGCACGGGCGTCGGTCGATGGCAATATTACATGAACTTACTTTTTTAATTTTTGCAGCGCTTAGCAGATGGCCAGGCCGTTGGCCGTCATCCGCCTGCAAGATGTGGGCGTACAAGCACGCGGTCGCGTGCTGTGTATCGCTGCATTTGTGGGGACGTCGAACGCTGCGCGACTGAAAGAAGGTTTTCGGCTGGCGAGCATCGGGCTCCGGACAGTGCCTTGCCCGGTTGCTTGCTACGGCCTGACGTGACCCCCGTTTTCTCCTCCAGTTTGAGCTAGAGTCCGGCCCAATGAAGGGACGGATGGATGAAGCGGAAGCGGTTTTCGGAAGAGCAGATCGTCGGCATCCTGAAGGAGGCCGAGGCAGGG
>NZ_PXYI01000014.1 GCF_003012735.1 Allosphingosinicella deserti
CGCGAAGATCATTTGAATAAGGCCGCGTCATCCATGCTGGCCTCCTTCCAGCCAGCACCTTGAATCACGATCCAGGCCCTTTGGGAATCCCCTGCCAGATTCACAGAAAAATGATCATGCTCTAGCCCTGCGGTTGATCCGGTTGCCGTTGGTCATGACCTTGCGAAAGGCACATGCCGCCGTGCTCGAACCGCCGCGTGCGGTAATATGCTTTCGGCAGCAGCAACATGGCCCCGCCGATCAAGGAATCTGCGGCAAACTGGGCAAATCGCTGCCGCGCGATGGCGCGTCGTAGAAAGGCGGCAGAATGCCGAGCGCCTGGCGCCAGAAGATCAGGCAGGGCCGGACCAAATCCCGGATGCGCAAATGACGACGGTGTTGAGCCGGTCGGAAAGCTTTCGGGCCGGATCGCCGTCACCGCCTTTCACCAGAGCCGCGCTCAATATTCCTCGTGCGCCATGTCAATCTCGCGGACGTGGCGCCGTTGGCGGGCGGCATCGACGAGGGCGCGCAGGGCTTCGCGCCGGCGTTGCGCCTCCTCGATGTGCGGGATAACCAGTGGAGCGCGGCGGGTGGTCTCGTCGCTGGAATTGATCGTGATCGTGCCGATGCCCGCCCATTGGTTGATCAGGCTGAAGTCGATCCGGATGTCCTTGATCCGGTACAGCTCCACTTCGTCAATGCTCTTCATGAAGATGCCGCGGCGGATGACCAGCCGATCCTCGCTGATCTCGTACGTCGCGGCGAGGTTCTCGACCCACTTGACAAGGATGATCAGGAAGCCGACGCCGATCAGGCAGGACAACAAGGTCGCCCATCCTGCCAGCGTGCCGCGCAGCCAGCCCCAGGTCGATGAGCGGAAGACGTCGATCTGCTGCATGGCTGTCCCTTCAGACCCAGGATGATCCGAAGCTATCATAGCGGGCCTGCCCGACCCGGCTAGTGCTTCTCGAACGCGCCTGCCGGCCCGGCAGGCGCCGACCGCTCGGTGGCGAAGCGTTTCGGATCGGGGAGCGCGCGCGCGATCATCGGCTCCTGGCGGAGCCAGGTCGCCGCGGCGCGCTTGACGTCCGCGAGGGTCAGCGCCTGCATCTGATCGCGGTAGCGGACGAGTTCGTCGATCGCTTCGGGATAGCGATAGGAGAGCGAGAGTATGCTTGCCCAGGCCTCGTTGCGGGTCAGCGCCTGCTGGCGATCGGCAAGCATCGGCAGGCGCGCACGATCGAGCTCGTCCTGGGTGATGCTGCCGACGGCGAGATCCTGCGCGATTTCGCCGGCGGCGGCGACGAGCGCGTCGAGATCCTGCGGGGTCGTCTCGAACGAGGCCGCGAGGAAACCCTGATCCGCATCGTCGGGCGTCTGCGTGTCGACGCTCGGCGAGTAGGTCTTGCCCATCTGGATGCGTGCGCGCTGCATCAGCCGGTCGCGAAAGATGGCGGCGGCGAGGTTGATCGCATATTCCTCGTCGCGCCGAGCGACGTTGGCGACATAAAGCGGCCAGACCAGTAGCGCGGCCGCCTTGTCGGCGCCGCCTTCATGATAGCCGGTGACCGGTGCCGGCAATCGTGCGGGGAAGCGGCGGAAAGGGCCGGGGCCGCTGGGCACGGGCAGCGACGCACGCTTGGGAAGCGCGCCGAAGGTTGCGGCGACCGCCTGCCGGGCAGAGTCCTCGGCGATGTCGCCGACGATGGTGATCTCGATCGGCGCGGATGCGAGCACCGGCTTCAGGACCTGGGCAATGTCGGCCGAGCGCCACTTGAGCAAATCCTCGCGCGGCGGGAAGCTGCGCTGCTCAGGGAACAGGGCCTCCTCGAATGCATCATTGGCCACCGCCGCCGGATCCGCCCTCATCAGGCGATAGCCCATGTCGACCACCGTCGGCATCTTCTCGTCGATCAGCGGCCTGAAGCCAGGATCGGTCACGAAGGCGGCAAGCACCTGCATCTCGCGCAGCATGTCGCTGGCAAAGGCGCTGCCGCTCATCACCCAGGAGGTCGTCTCCGGGATCAGGTCGAAGGTCCAGCTGCCTGTGCCGAGCGCCTCGGTGATCTCGGCCGCGCTGAGCTTGCCGAGCCCGCCCGAGGCGACCATTCCCGCGCCGAACCCGATCGGCTGGCGTGTCTGCGCGGTGAAGGCACGCTCGCCATGGCCGAAGCGTACGCGCACCTCGGCGGTGCCGGAGGCGAAATCGGTATGCTTGAAGTTGAGGATGACGCCGTTGCCGTAAACGAGGCGAACGAAGCCCGGATCGGGGAACGGGACGCGTTTCTTGACCTTCCCGGTCCTGCCGAAGTTCGAGTAATTCCAGACCGCTGCCTGATGATCGGCGTAGACGTCGAGCGGCTTCGCGGCCGCGTTGGCCGTCCAGGCGGCAACCAGCGCCTCCTCGGCGATCGCCGCCGGCGTGGTCGCGGCGATCAGCGGACCGGTGCCGCTCCAGTCCGCGGCAAAGGCATCCTTCACTGTGGCGGGGGTGACGCCTGCGGTGAGCGCCTCGGCCGTATCGGCGGCGCCCATCGGAGTCTCGAAGGTGCGGCCGGAGAGATCGGCTCCGACGATCGCGTCAGCGAGGTCGGGAGTCTGGCGGGTGGCGGCCTGGCGGGCGGCGCTCCACGCCGTCACCACCGCATTGTTGACCGCGTCCTTGACCTCGAGCTCGGTCGGCCCGTCCTTGACGAAGCGCTGCAACTCCGCCTGGACCGACGCGAGCGAATCCTGCCAGCGGCCGTCTGCCGGCGCGGTGAAGATACAGGTCATGCGGCTGTCGGGGCCATCGCGGGCGACCACCGCGCCGGCGCCGAGGAAGCTGGCTCCGCCCGCGGCGGCAAGGCGGCTCAGGCGCGCGTTGAAGATGCGCAGCCACAGCGCGGACAGCATCTCCTTGCGCAACCGCTCGGGCGAGGGCGCTCGCTCGACATCGGGAAGCGCCGCCCGGCAGGCGGCGATGCTGGCCGGGAGCGACGGATCGACGAGGCTGATCGCCTCGAGCGGGCGCGGGTTCAGGGCCTTCGGGCGCGCAGGGCGCTGCGGGGCCGGACCCGACGCGGTCCAGCTCGAGAAGCTCTGCTCCGCAAGCCTTGCAACGGCCGCCGGATCGATGTCGCCGGTGACGACCAGCATCGCGTTTTCGGGCCGGTACCAGCGTCGGTAGAAAGCCTGGAGCGCCTCGGGGCGCGCGGCGGACAGGGATTCGGGGGTGCCGCCCGGATCGCGCACTGTCGAACGCAATTCCGGGGTGAGGAACGTGGCGGTTTGCCTCTGGACCCGCGCCAGCGGGGTCATGCGGGCCCGCAATTCGGCGGCAAGCACGTTGCGCTCGGCATCGACGGCGGCCGGCGTGAACACCACGCCGTCGGCGGTGTCGCGCAGCCAGGCGAGCACTTGACGGATGCCGTCCTGTTCGCCGGCCGGCAGATCGACACGATAGACGGTCGCATCGAGCATCGTGAAGGCGTTCTGGTCCTGCCCAAGGGTGACGCCGAACGATGCGAAACGGTTGTCCATCACCCCGTTCGGCGCATTCCGAGTCGATCGGAAGGCCATGTGCTCGAGGAAGTGGGCGAAGCCGCGCTCGTCATCGGCCTCCTCGTAGCTGCCGACCCGAAAGGCGAGACGGATCGAGACGGCGCCCGGCGGCCCGGAATTTGGCATCAGCGCATAGCGCATGCCGTTGGGCAGGGTTCGGACGACGACCGCAGGATCGGCGACCGGCTTCGCCACGGGCGGTTCGATCGTCCCCGCTTCGACGACGGGCGCGAGCGACGAGGGCGACACGGGTGGTGCCCCCGCGTGCAGCGCGCTTGCGCCGGCGAGCATCATGGCCGTTGCTGCCAGACGAGTGACGTTCATCGAGTCCGTTCCTGTCGTGCGGTCCGCCAGCCTATCGTGCCGCAATGCGCTGTCGAGTCCGCAGGCCGGAAATCAATGGCCTTGATGATCGGCAGAACCCTGGCCGGGGCCGCGGACATCAGCGACGATCGTGAGCGGCGGCGCCTTTTCGAAGGTGAAGGTCATCTTCGCCTTGGATCCGGCCGCGAACCCCGGCTTCATATCAAACAGCATGGCGTGGCGGCCACCGGGAGTGAATGCCAATGTGCCGTCGGTGTCGAACGGCGCGCTGGCAAGCGGCGCCATCCCCGCCATCCCCCCCGCGGTCATCGTTTCGTGAAGCTCGGCGCGCCCCGCCGCATCGGTCTCGACTCTTAGCAGCCTGTCGCCGGCCTGGTTGGTCTCGAGCCGGAAATAAGCGGCGCCGGGCCGACCGGCGAGCGCGGGGAGGGTGATCACCGCATCCTCCGCCTCGACCCTGGGGCTGGTGTCGCAGGCGGCGAGGACGGCAAGGAAGCCGAGCATCGCCTGCCGGCTGTGGCTTTTCCGCATCTTCTTCAACATCCTCGCGACCTTACGGGCGCATCCGCTTCTTGTCGCCCCTGAAACGGCCCCTATATCGCTCCCGAAACACTCGTCGCGTGCCTGATTGGGCGCGGCGAGAACGATTTCTATTGGGGCATAAGAGGTTCTGTATGGCAAAAGTTATCGGTATCGATCTTGGCACCACCAACAGCTGCGTCGCGGTCATGGAAGGCGGCAAGCCCAAGGTGGTGGAAAATGCGGAAGGCGCGCGCACGACGCCGTCGATCGTCGCGTTCGCCAAGGACGGCGAACGGCTGATCGGTCAGCCCGCAAAGCGCCAGGCGGTCACCAATCCCGACAATACCATTTTCGCTGTGAAGCGCCTGATCGGCCGCCGGTTCGACGATCCCGTGACCAGGAAGGACACCGAGCTGGTCCCGTACACGATCTCCCGCGGACCGAACGGCGACGCATGGGTGAATGCCGGCGGCAAGGATTACAGCCCGTCGCAGATTTCGGCTTTCACCCTGCAGAAGATGAAGGAAACCGCCGAGGCTTATCTCGGCGAGACCGTCACGCAGGCGGTGATCACCGTTCCCGCTTACTTCAACGACGCACAGCGCCAGGCGACCAAGGACGCCGGCCAGATTGCCGGCCTTGAAGTTCTGCGCATCATCAACGAACCGACCGCAGCGGCGCTCGCCTACGGGCTGGAGAAGCAGGACGGCAAGACGATCGCGGTCTACGATCTCGGCGGCGGCACGTTCGACGTGTCGGTGCTGGAAATCGGCGACGGCGTGTTCGAGGTGAAGTCGACCAACGGCGACACCTTCCTCGGCGGCGAGGATTTCGACGCCAAGATCGTCGACTGGCTGGCCGACGAATTCAAAAAGCAGGAAGGCATCGACCTGCGCGGCGACCGTCTCGCTTTGCAGCGCCTGAAGGAAGCGGCCGAGCGCGCCAAGATCGAACTCTCGTCGGCGCAGACGACCGAGATCAACCTGCCGTTCATCACCGCCGACCAGAACGGCCCGAAGCACCTCGTCAAGTCGCTCGGCCGCGCCGATCTCGAGCGCCTGGTGGGCGACTTGATTCAGCGCACGCTCGAGCCGTGCCGCAAGGCGCTTGCCGACGCCGGCGTCAAGGCGAGCGACATCGACGAAGTCGTGCTCGTCGGCGGCATGACCCGCATGCCGCGCGTCCGCGACGTCGTGAAGGAATTCTTCGGCAAGGAGCCGCACACCGGCGTCAACCCGGATGAAGTCGTCGCAATGGGCGCCGCCATCCAGGCCGGCGTGCTGCAGGGCGACGTCAAGGACGTGCTGCTGCTCGACGTGACTCCGCTCTCGCTCGGCATCGAGACGCTGGGCGGCGTGTTCACCCGGATGATCGACCGCAACACGACGATCCCGACCAAGAAGAGCCAGACCTATTCGACCGCGGAAGACAATCAGAATGCGGTGACCATCCGCGTCTTCCAGGGCGAGCGCGAGATGGCGGCGGACAACAAGATGCTCGGCCAGTTCGATCTGGTCGGAATCCCGCCGGCGCCGCGCGGCGTGCCGCAGATCGAAGTCACCTTCGACATCGACGCCAACGGCATCGTCAACGTCTCGGCGAAGGATCGCGGCACCGGCAAGGAGCAGCAGATCCGGATCCAGGCCTCGGGCGGTCTCAACGACAGCGACATCGAGAAGATGGTCCAGGAAGCCGAGCGCTTCGCCGAAGAGGACAAGAAGCGCCGCGCCGCCGCGGAATCGCGCAACAAGGCCGACAGCTTGGTCCATTCGACCGAGCAGCAGCTGCGTGAGCATGGCGACAAGATCGACGCGTCGCTGAAGTCCGAGATCGAGGCTGCGGTCGCCGAGACCAAGACTGCGATCGAGGGCGGCGACGCCGAGCAGATGGAGCAGAAGAGCCAAGCGCTCGCGCAGGTCGCAATGAAGCTCGGACAGGCCATCTACGAGAAAGAGCAGGCCTCCGGTGCGGCCGGCGGTGCCGAAGCGGGTGCCGGTGCCGCTCAGGGTGCCCAGGCCGGTGGCGACGAGGAAGTCGTCGATGCCGAGTTCTCGGAAGTCGACGACGAGAACAAGGGCTAACAACGTGAGCAGCGCCGTCATGCCGGTGAACGCCGGCATCCCGGGGACGATGGCCTTGGCCGTCCTTCCCGGGACCCGGGGTCTCGCCCTGGGGACGGCGCGCCTTGCGGACCATCGCCATGACTGAAACCGATTATTACGAGCTGCTCCAGGTCGAGCGCACCGCAGACGACAAGACGATCAAGTCCGCCTACCGACGCATCGCAATGGAATGCCACCCGGATCGCAATCCGGGCTGCAAGGACAGCGAAGCGCGGTTCAAGTCGGTCAGCGAAGCCTATGATTGTCTGAAGGACCCACAGAAGCGCGCGGCCTATGATCGCTTCGGCCACGCCGCCTTCCGCAACGGCGGGCATGGCGGCGGCGGCGCGCAGGATTTCGGATCCTTCTCCGACATCTTCGAGAACATTTTCGGCGAGTTCATGAACGGCCAGGCCGATCGCCGCACCAATGTGCTGCGCGGTTCGGACCTGCGCTACGATCTCGAGATCAGTCTCGAGGACGCCTATCATGGCAAGCAGGTCGAGCTGCAGATCGACACCAGCGTCAAGTGCGAGCCCTGCGAAGGCACCGGCGCCAAGTCCGGGACCAGTGCCCGAACCTGCACGATGTGCCACGGTCGCGGCCAGGTGCGTGCGCAGCAGGGCTTCTTCGTCGTCGAGCGCACCTGCCCGAGCTGCCGAGGAGTCGGCGAAGTCATCGCCGATCCCTGTGATCGCTGCCGTGGCGAAGGCCGCGCCGAGAAACGGCGCAGCCTGGAAGTCCGCATTCCGCCTGGAGTCGACGAGGGCACCCGCATCCGCCTGTCGGGTGAGGGCGAGGCCGGCGTTCGCGGCGGACCGAACGGCGATCTCTACATCTTCGTGCACCTGGCGCGGCACAGCGTCTTCCAGCGCGAGGGCACGACCCTGTTCGCGCGTTGCCCGGTGAGCTTCACCGTTGCCGCGCTCGGCGGCACGATCGAGATCCCGGGGCTCGACCGGGCCACCCACGAGGTCAAGATTCCGGCCGGCATCCAGTCCGGCAAGCAGCTCCGCATTCGGGGCGCCGGCATGCCGATCCTGTCCGGCCGCGGCAATGGCGACATGGTCGTCCAGGTCGAGGTCGAAACCCCGACCAAGCTGTCGTCACGCCAGAAGGAATTGCTGGAGGAATTCCGCAAGACCGAGACCGGCGACGAATGCCCGGCGAGCAAGAGCTTCTTCGGCAAGCTCAGAAGCTTGTGGGACGGGTGATCAAGCGCCTCCCCGGCGTTCCTCGCGGGGAGGAGTTCGATTCTCGCGCGCTCTTCTGCATGTCTCGAGAATGGGTTAGTCTCCACCCCGACAGGGGAGAGATGACATGCAACTTCGCACCTTCACCGCCGGGCTGTTGGCGCTCGCCGCGCCAGCTGCGGCGCAGCAGCCGGATTATTCCAAGGTCGAGATCAGGATCGAGCAGATCGCGCCGGGAGTTGCGGTGCTGTTCGGCGCCGGCGGCAATATCGGCCTCTCCCACGGAGTCGACGGCAACGTCATTGTCGACGATCAGTTTGCGCCGCTGACCCCCAAGATCCTCGCCGCCATCCGCAGCCTGGATCCCGATCCGGTGCGCTTCGTCGTCAACACGCACTGGCATTTCGATCACACCGGCGGCAACGAGGACCATGGCAAGGCCGGCGCGGTGATCCTCGCCCATCGCAACGTCCGCGAGCGGATGTCCACCGAGCAATTCCTCGCCGCGATGAACATGAAGATCCCGCCGTCCCCCAAGGACGCGCTGCCGGTGGTCACCTTTGCGGAAGGTGTCGACCTCAATCTCAACGGCGATACGCTGCACGTGATCCATGTCGGCAATGCCCACACCGATGGCGATTCCATCGTCCACTGGCAGAAGGCGAACGTGCTCCACATGGGCGACACCTTCTTCCACCGCGCCAGCTTCCCGTTCATCGATCTGAGCTCGGGCGGATCGATCGACGGGGTCATCGCTGCGGCGGAGAAGGGGCTCAAGATGGCCAACGACGAGACGCGGATCATCCCCGGTCACGGTCCGATCGCGCGGCGCACCGATCTCGCCGCCTATCGCGACATGCTCATTGCCATTCGCGGCAAGGTCGCCGCCGGAATCGCCGCCAAGCGGAGTCTCACCCAGATCCAGGCGAGCAAACCGGCGGCGGCCTACGGGATGCCGGACGGGTTCATCAAACCCGACGCGTTCGTCGAGGCGGTCTATACCAGCCTGCGCAGCCCGCCGAAGGGCGCGCCCCATGCCCATGGCGGCAAGACGCACCGCCACTGACGAGGAATCGGGAGCCGCTGCTTAGCTCCGCTTGGGAATTTCGAGCCCGCGCTGCACGGCCGGCCGCGCCAGCCCGCGGTCGAGCCATGCCGGTACGTTGCGCAGCGAATCGAACTCGACGAGATCGCGGGCTTCGTAAAAGGTGATCAGGTTGCGGACCCAGCCGATCGCGGAGATGTCGGCGATCGAATAGTCATCCATGATCCAGTCACGCCCCTCGAGCCGCGTATCGAGCACGCCGAGCAGCCGTTTCGACTCGGCCACGTATCGCTGAAGCGGCCGCTTGTCCTCGATCTCCTTGCCCGCAAAACGATTGAAGAAGCCCAACTGGCCGAACATCGGCCCGATCGCCGCCATCTGGAAGAACACCCACTGGATCGTCTCCCAACGTCGACCTGGATCGGAGGCGATGAACATGCCGGTCTTGTCCGCAAGGTAGAGCAGGATCGCACCCGATTCGAAGAGCGCGATCGGAGCGCCGCCGGGCCCGTCGGGATCGATGATCGCGGGGATCTTGCCGTTCGGGTTCAGCGACAGATACTCGGGAGTCCAGGTCTCGTTCTGGCCGATGTCGATCAGGTGCGGCTCGTATGGGAGGCCGGTTTCTTCGAGCATGATCGACGCTTTGACCCCGTTCGGCGTGTTGAGCGAGTAAAGCTGCAGGCCAGGATGCCGGGCTGGCCAGCGGCGGGTGATCGGAAAGTGCGACAGATCGGCCATGCGTGGATCTCCTTCGTGACGCAGCCGAAATAGGAGGGATGCCGCGCAATGGAAGGATCATCGGCAATCGCTACGGTGGCGACCGCAAGATGAACTTCGCGCTGACGGACCCTTGGTGCCGATCGACGATGGGTAAATAGGGTGGGGTCGGCTGGGGTGGCGCGGAATGCTCCAGCCCCAGTCGTACGTCAGACGTTTAGGCATCCAATCCGAAGACGCGGCCGAAGATCGTGTCGACATGCTTCAGATGGTAGCCAAGGTCGAAGCGCTCCTCGATCTGCTCGGTGGTGAGCAGGGCGGAAACCTCGGGATCGGCCTTCAGCAGTTCCAGCAGCGACAGAGCGCCGTCCGATTCCCACACCTTCATCGCGTTGCGCTGAACGAGGCGATACGAATCCTCGCGGCTGGCGCCGGCCTGGGTGAGGGCGAGCAGCACCCGCTGCGAGTGGACCAGGCCGCCCATGCGATCCAGATTCTTCTGCATTCGATCGGGATAGACGACCAGCTTGTCGATCACGCCGGTGAGACGAGCGAGGGCGAAATCGAGCGTCACCGTCGCATCCGGCCCGATATAGCGCTCGACCGACGAATGGCTGATGTCGCGCTCGTGCCAGAGCGCGACATTTTCGAGCGCTGGTGTGACGTAGCCCCGCACCATGCGGGCGAGCCCGGTGAGATTCTCGGTCAGCACCGGGTTGCGCTTGTGGGGCATCGCCGACGAGCCCTTCTGGCCCGGCGAGAAATATTCCTCGGCTTCGAGCACTTCGGTCCGCTGGAGGTGGCGGACTTCGGTGGCCAGCCGCTCGATCGACGAGGCGATTACGCCAAGCGTCGCGAAGAACATGGCATGGCGATCGCGCGGGATCACCTGGGTGGAAATGGGCTCGATGGTCAGCCCCATCTTCTCGGCGACGTGCGCCTCGACCCGTGGATCGATGTTGGCGAAGGTACCGACGGCGCCGGAAATTGCGCAGGTGGCGATTTCTTCGCGGGCGGCGACCAGCCGGGCACGGCAGCGGTCGAACTCGGCATAAGCGAAAGCAAGCTTCAGCCCGAAGGTCACCGGCTCGGCGTGGATGCCGTGGCTGCGGCCGATCGTCGGCGTAAGCTTGTGCTCGTAGGCGCGGCGCTTCAGAACCTCGAGCAGCCGATCCAGATCCTCGATCAGCAGATCGGACGCGCGGGCGAGCTGAACGGCGAGGCAGGTGTCGAGCACGTCAGAGCTGGTCATGCCCTGGTGAAGGAAGCGCGCTTCCGGCCCGACATGCTCCGCGACATTGGTCAAAAAGGCGATGACGTCGTGCTTCACCTCGGCTTCGATCGCATCGATGCGCTCAACTTCGAATGCGCCCTTGGCCCAGACTTCGTCGGCGGCGCTCTTCGGCACGATTCCCAGCTCCGCCATCGCGTCGAGCGCATGCGCCTCGATCTCGAACCAGATGCGGAACCGGGTTTCCGGTGCCCAGATGCTCGTCATCTGCGGCCGCGAGTAGCGGGGGATCATGCGCGTATCCTGTGTTCGTTGGCGAGCGGCGCGCTTAGCAAGCACCGGGCTGTGCTTCAATGAAGCGCGATGCTTTCCACCGAATCCGATCCTTCGGCAGGTGAGAGTCGGAACGCGCGTCCGATCCTGTCGTTCTTGTCGTACCGATCGCGGCCACCTCGCAATCTCGGTCGCGAAGAACGAGACAAGACCAGAGGAGAAAGCACGATGTTGAAATCTATTCTGCTTGGCGGCGCCATGCTGTTGGCCGTTCCCGCCCTTGCCCAGACGATGAGCACGTCCAACAATTCGACGAGCCAGACGGCAACGTCCAACAGCACGACGTCGACCGACAGCGCGGCCGATCAGACGACCGATCCTAATGCTTCGGTCGGAACTCAGGCGAGCGGCGGCACCACCAGCAGCACGACCGGCGCCGGCCTTGGCACGCAGGGCAGCACGACCGGCCATCAGGGCATGAACCACGGGACGATGACCACCCAGGGCAGCGGAACGGCGACCATGGACGGCCAGACCGGGACCACCGGGCAGACGGGCACCACCGGCTCGACCGGAACGATGGGCTCCACCGGCCAGACGGGCACCAGCGGCCAGACGGGCACCAGCGGTACGATGGGGACGACCGGCACGATGGATACCACGGGTTCGACCGGCACCATGGGCACCACCGGCTCGACCGGCACCATGGGCACCACCGGCTCGACCGGCACCATGGGAACGACCGGCTCGATGGGCACGACCGGTCAGACCGGCACCGGCATGGCCAATAGCACGTCGACTGGCGAAGCACGGGATTATCCGGTTTGCTCGCGCACCGTGCGCGACAGCTGCATCCAGCGCGGCCGTTCGCGGCGCTGACGGCGACCACGTCATCCGACTCCTTCGCCGCCGGGAGTTTTCCGACGGCGGAGCGACGCGAGGGAAAGGGTGGCTTCGGCCGCCCTTTCTTGTGTCGCCAAGTCTTTCGCTCCCTCAGATCAGGCCCATCGCTCTCAAGCTTGCATGGCCCTTCGACCCGATGATGACATGGTCGTGCACCGCAATCCGCAGCGGCCGCCCGGCATCGATGATCTCGCGGGTGAGGCGAATGTCCTGCTGGCTCGGCGACGGATCGCCGCTTGGGTGATTGTGGACCAGGATCATCGCGGTGGCGTGATATTCGAGCGCCAGCCGAATTACCTCGCGAACATAGACCGCCGCCTCGTCGACCGAGCCTTCCGACATCGCCACGTTGCGTATCAGCATGTTCTTGGCGTTGAGATAGAGAACCCGGACGCGCTCGACCGGATTGAAGGCCATGTCCGCGCGAAGATAATCCAGCAGGGCCTGCCAGCTGCCGAGTACCGGCGCATCCTGAAAACGCGATTCGAGCAGGCGGAGCGTCGCCGCCTGGACGATCTTGATCGCGCCCGCGGCGCTTTCGCTGACGTCGGCGGCCCGCCGGATCGCCTCGGCATCCGCCGACATCAGTGGGCCAAAGCCGCCGAACTGATCGATCAACTTGCGCGCGATCGGCTTGGTGTCGCGGCGGAGGATGAACAGGCCGAGCAGGAATTCGACGATCTCGTGGTCCAGCAGCGCATCCGGACCGCCTTCCAGAAGCCGCTTGCGCAGCCGTGCGCGATCGCCACTGGCATCCGGATAATCGTCAGCCATCGGCATCAACGCTGCGCGCGGAACAGGTTAGGAGCCCCGTCATATGGCAATCTCGACGCTGCCTTGTGGCTTTTCGCGAGGGCGGGGGAATGATCGCTTGGCCAGCCCGATGAAGGGTCGCTCGACGATCCGGTAGAACATCCAGGACGTCAGGATCGCCATCAGCACGGCGACGCCAATGATGAGCAGCTTCGCACCGGCGCCGGATGGCGGGATGATCCGGATCAGGACGGTCGCGGTGAGGCCAGCGGTGAGCGAATGTGTGAGGTAAAGCGAATAGGAGATTCGGCCGAAAAACGCGCCGAGCGCGCTGCGAAGCGGAACAAAGGAAATGATCAGCGCGGTGGCGCATCCGAACCCTGCCTGAAGCGGCCCGGGCTGGACCGCCGTGGCGAACGTCAGGCCGGCGAGCAGCAGCGCATAATCCCGGTTGGTGAGGACCTTGCGGCGGTGGAGCAGGGCCGCGCCGCCGATCAGAAACAGGGTGGAATGTTTGAGGAAGAGGAGCCCGCCGATGAAGGGCACGTGGCGCAGCACGATCAGCAACAGGCACGTGGCGAGGAATTCGCGTTTCCCGGCAAACACCCAGGGGAAGGCGAGACCGACGAGAATATAGAATTGGAATTCAACCGCGAGGGTCCAGAAAACCGGGTTGATCCACGCCTCGTCAGTGAAGGGTACGGTGTAGGCAAGATTGTGCAACAGTCGTGAGGTCGTCAGCTCTCCGAGCCATGCGGGGCCGCTGCCATAGGCCGCACGAACCACGACGAAAAGCAGCAGGATCGACGCGATCTGTACCCAGGATGGCGGCACCAAGCGGACGAATCGACGCCCAAAAAAGGGGCCGAAGTCGGCGAGGCGATAGCTGCTGCTCATCATCGTATAGGGAATGATGAAGCCTGAAATGACGAAGAAGATGTCGACTCCCGCAGCACCCCAGGCGAACAGCCAGCTTGCCACCGGATCGTTGAAGGTCATCAGGTTGCGGCGGGTAAGATGATAGAGGCAGACGGACATCGCAGCGATTCCGCGCAGGATATCGATCGTCGCGAGATGCTCGCCGGCGACTGGCTCGCCGCCACGATCGGGCGCCGTTCCAGCGGACGGGCCTGCGCCGAAGAACCGCTTCGCGTTCACGGAAACAGTTGATCCCCCTCTGCAGCATCTTGAGCGCTTGCACTCTGCCTCGCAAGGGTCTTCGCTTCGGCTGGCGCAACGGACGATCCGGCCGAGCAATCAGCGGCGGTTCAGCTAGGATCGGCTTGACGCATAGCCAGGAAAGTGACGGCACCGGAACGAAGCCGTTGCATGGAGGTTGAGCAACGGATGGCTCTCGGGCAGGAAGGTATTCCCTTGCGGGTGCGGACGGGAGCCTAAGGCGGATACGTGGACGAAGAGCCCAGCCAGGAGGTGCGAAGAAGCCGCGGCAAGAGACTCGTCCTGCCCTCGATCCTGCTCGTCTTGGTCGGCGTGGTCGCGCTGCTGTGGGCTTCGCGAATGCGCATTGCCCAGGATTTCCTGGACCGAGAGCTTGCCCGTCGCGGGGTGCAGGCAAGCTATGACGTCGAGCGGATCGAGTTCGGCCGCCAGCGCCTCGCCAATCTGATCATCGGCGACCCGCGCAATCCCGATCTGACGGCGAGAACCGTCGAGATCCGGCTGAGTTGGGGCTTCCGCCGGCCGCGAGTCTCGATGATCACGGCGCGGGGTGTTCGGCTCCGCGGACGCGTGATCGACGGCCGGGTCAGTTTCGGCGAGGTCGACAAATTGCTGCCGCCGCCGAGCGGCGCGCCGTTCCGCTTCCCCGCTCAGGCGGTGGACGTGGCCGATGCCTCCCTGCGCCTCGACACCCCGTGGGGTCGGATCGGGATCGGCATGGAGGGCAAGGGCAATCTTGCCGATGGCTTCCGGGGCAAGGTTGCGACTGCCTCGCAGAGGCTGAGCATCGGCACGTGCCGCCTCTCGGCATTATCCTCGTCGTGGCAGGTGGCGATCGACGATGCGAAACCGCGTTTCGCCGGGCCGGTGCGCGCCGCCAGTCTCGGCTGCGGCGATCTGCTGCTCGATCGGCCGACACTCGCGATCGACGCCAGCCTTGCCGAAGCGCTCGACGCGTGGCGCGGGAAGGCGGAGATCACTGCCGGCGGCGCTCGCCTCGGCGCCGATGCGCTCGGCACGCTGGCGGGGAATTTCGGCTTCAACGGCAACGCCGAAGCAACCCGGGGCGAGATCGCTCTGGCCGCGCAATCGGCACGGGTGGGGCAGGTGGCGTCGGGGCGCGCACGGGTCGACGGCTTCTATTCGCTCTCGCCGAAAACGGGGCAGGCATCGCTCAAGGCCAATGTCGGCGCCCGCGGCATCACAGCGGGGCCGGTCGTCGAGGGCGCTGCCGGAGCGCTGGCATCGCTCGGCGGCAGCCCGGTCGAATCGGTTGGAGAGGCGCTCGCCGCCGCGCTGCGCCGCGCCGGGCAGTCGTTCGACGCCGCCGGCGCGGTCCGCATCGTCGGGGGCAATGGAGGCGGTGGTATTCGGATCGATCGGCTGGTCGCGAGCAGCCGGAGCGGCGCCCGCCTGACGCTGAAAGGCGGGCAGGGGGTCACTTATGCCTGGCCGACCGGTCTGTCCCGGATCGACGGCGATCTTGCACTTTCAGGCGGCGGCTTCCCGACCGCGAATTTCACGCTCCGGCAGCCGGAGCTCGGCGGGCCGATCAGCGGCGAGGGCCGGATCGCAGCGATGCAGGCCGAAGGCTCACGTCTCGCGCTCGGCCCGGTGCGGTTCACGGCCGCGCCTGGAGAAACCACGCGGGTCGAGACTGTTGCAACGATCGACGGAGCATTTGGCGGCGGCAGCGTTTCAGGGCTCGTCCTTCCAATTGCGGCACGATTCGATGGGAGCGGCGGGTTTGTCGTCGGAGAGGGCTGTACCGCCGTCCGCTTCCGAGCCCTCACCACCGGCACGCTTCGCCTGGCGCCGGCGGCCTTGCCGCTCTGCGCCACCGGTCGCGCATTGGTGTGGAAGGTCCCCGGGGGCGCAGTTGCCGGGGGCGCCGCGATCCGCGCACCGCGGCTGACCGGTCACCTCGGCACGTCGCCGATCGCCATTGCCGCCAGGAGATTGGATTTCGGATGGGAGCGGCGCGGTTTCAACGCGTCGAGCCTGTCGGTCCGGCTCGGACAGGCGGACGCCGTCAATCAGCTCGACGCGGCCTCGTTCACGGGAACGATCGACGGACGTGGCCTCAACGGACGCTATCAGGGCCTGAGCGCCAAACTGGCAGCGGTGCCGCTCCTGCTCGACGACGGGAGCGGGCGCTGGTCGCTGGTCGGAAGCGACCTCAAGATGGACGGACGGATCCGGGTCTCGGACACGGTCGATCCGGCACGATTTTACCCGTTGGTCGCGCCCCAGTTCCGCCTCGCGCTTTCGGATGGCAAGATCGCCGCGGCCGGCCGGCTCGACGATCCGGAAACCGGCACGCACATCCTCGAGACTCGCATCGCCCACGATCTGGCCACCGGACGCGGCCGTGCAACCCTGGACGTTCCCGGGATCGTCTTCGATGAAAGCTACCAGCCGGAGCAGCTCACCCGGCTGACCACCGGAGTCGTTGCGCTGGTACGGGGCGTGTTGCGCGGCGAAGGGGAGATCGCCTGGGACGAGAAAGGTACGACCAGCAGCGGCGCTTTCGGCACCGACGACATGGACTTCGCCGCCGCCTTCGGCCCGGTCGAGGGCGTCCGCACGATGGTGCATTTCACGGACCTGCTCGGCCTCGTCAGCGCCCCGTCGCAGATCGCCGAAGCCGATCTCGTGCGCGCCGGCATCGACGTCTTCGACGGCCGGGTCCGCTACCAGCTGCTCCCCGATCTGCGGGTCAAGGTCGAGAGCGGGAAATGGCCCTACGCCGGTGGCGAGCTCGACCTCGACGAGACGATCCTCGATTTTGCAAAACCGAGCACCAAGGCGCTGACCTTCCGGGTCACTGGTCTCGATGCGGCGCGCTTCATCGCGCAGATGGAATTCTCCAATCTGTCGGCGACCGGCACGTTCGACGGGATCATCCCGATGCTGTTCGACGAGCGCGGCGGCCGAATCGTCGGCGGCCATCTGGTTGCGCGCGAGGACGGCGGCACCCTGTCTTATGTCGGCGAACTCACCGACAAGGATCTCGGCGCCTACGGCAAGCTCGCCTTCGACGCGCTCAAGTCGATGCGCTATTCGAAGCTGGCCATCAATCTGGACGGGGCCCTCGACGGCGAGTTCGTCGCCGGCATCGAACTCGACGGCATCGCGCGGAATCCGGCGCTGACCGCGGCCCCTTCGGGTGGAATTAGCGGCCTGGTGGTCGGTCGGGCGTTGAGCCAGCTGGCCAAGATCCCGTTCGAGTTCAACATCGCGGTGCGCGGTCCTTTCCGCGCCCTGCTTGCGACCGCCCGGTCGTTCGAGGATCCGAGCAACCTCATCCAGTCCGTTCTTCCCGAGAAATTGCGCGAGCCGCCGGCAATCCCGACGGCCGATCCCGCGGCGCCGGCGCCTGCGCCCGCGGAACCGCCCAAGCGACCGCCCACGCCTGCTGCGGCGTTGCCGGCTCAGGCGCCTTCCCCTGTTCAGCCCAACGAAAGCGAGAGTGTGCGATGAAAGCCCCGATATTGACGAGATTGCGTGGCGCTGCGACGCAGGGTGCGATGGGAAGGGTTCTTCTCCTTGTGCCGGTCATGATCTCGACGGCGGGCTGCGTTCAGGTGAGCGCGCCGGAGAAGCCGATCGAGATCAACCTCAACATCAATATCAGGCAAGAGGTCGTCGTGCGGCTGCAGCAGGACGTGCGCGATCTCATCGACAAGAATCCGGGAGTCTTCTGACATGAACCGCCGTCTCAAGCTGATCATTGCCGCCGGTGTCGCGGTCGTCGCGATCACGGGCGGCGCCACGGCCGCCTTCGCCATGTACCAGGCGGATGCCGCCGCCGAATTGCGCTCCAGCGGCCAGGCGGGCGAGCAGGCCGACGGCTATCTCGGCGTCGTCGGCTCCGCGTCTGGCGCGGTCCGCGCGCAGGTCGATTCGGTTAACATCAAGCGTCGTGCCTACTACACCGATCTCGCCGCCAAGCGCGGCGCCAAGATCGAGGAAGTCGCCGCCACCACCGCCTGCGAGCTGTTCCGCACCAAGGTCGGCCCGGGGCAGTTCTACCGCGGCACCGATGGCGCCTGGAAGAAGCGCGAAGGAAGCGCTGCCGTGCCGTTGCCGAGCTATTGCGGCTAAGCCCCACCCCCTTCCGCGACCGGGAGGGGGACATTGGGCTTCACGCCATGATCGGGCCACCCCAGGCTACCCCAAGCGCCTTCCGAGTCCGGCGGGCGCGTGTGTTTGCACTCTCCAATTCTTTCCACGTGTTGACTTGATCCGGGGCGCTTCCTAAAGGGACGGCGCCTTGGCGGGATCGTTCGCCGGCATGTCCTCGCACACCTTATGGCAGTCTCGCCGATCGGCGCGGCCGCACATGGAAGACAGACATGGCGGAAGACGAGAACCGGCAGGATCCCACGTCTCCTTCGCGGGATGCGCGTTTTTCGAAGCTCGACGAGCGGCTGAGGAGTGCGCAGGCGGAAGAGGCGGTCAGGACGGGCACGGACCGGAAGCCGGCTGATCGGAACGAGCAGCTCGGCAGCCGGGTTTTGTCCTACCTGATCGGGGGCCTTGGCGGCGGTGCAGTGATCGGCTGGGTCTTGGACCAGTGGTTCGGCACCTCACCGTTCTTCCTGTTGCTGCTGATGTTCCTCGGAACGGCGGCCGGCTTCAGGAGCATCATTCGGATTTCAAGCAAGCGCCCGGATTGATCTTCGGGCGTTTGCATTATCGACGGGAAGAAGACGTGGCGGCCGAAGCAGGCAAGATCGACCCCATGCACCAGTTCGAGGTGCAGTCCATTTTCGACGGTTTCTCGATCGGCGGACACCAGATCGCGTTCACCAACAGCGCGCTGTGGATGGTCGTCGCGGTCGCGACCCTGTGGCTGTTCATGCTCGGCGGGATGAAGCGTCAGCTCGTCCCCACCCGCTGGCAGGCGGCCGTCGAAGGCGTCACCGGCTTCATCACGTCGATGATGGACAGCAATATCGGGCCTCAGGGGCGCAAGTTCACGCCCTATGTCTTCTCGTTGTTCATGTTCATCCTGGTCGCGAACCTGCTCGGCATGCTGCCGACCGGGATCGTGGGTATCCATCCCTTCACCGTGACGAGCCACCTGACGGTCACCGGCGTTCTCGCCATCGTCTCGTTCGGCATCGTCCTGATCGTCGGCCTGTTGCGCCACGGCTTTCATTTCTTCTCGCTGTTCGTGCCGCATGGCGCGCCGTGGTGGATGATGCCGATCCTGGTGCCGGTCGAACTCGTGTCGTTCATGGTGCGTCCGTTCAGCCTCGCGCTGCGACTGTTCGTGGCGATGACTGCCGGCCACATCCTGATGAAGGTGCTTGCCGGATTCGTCATCAACGGCCTCAATGCCGAGGCCCTCTGGGTTGCCCCCGTGGTCAGCCTGCCGAGCTTCATCCTGATGATCGGGATCACCCTGCTCGAGCTGCTGGTCTGTGCCATCCAGGCCTATGTGTTCGCTCTGCTGACGTCGCTGTACCTGAACGACGCGATCAATCTTCACTGACTTTCATCGCTTACTTACCAACGCATTCAACAAAGGAGTTTTTGAAATGGACGCAGAAGCCGCAAAGTATGTCGGTGCCGGTCTCGCCGCGATCGGCGTCGGCATGGCCGCACTCGGCGTGGGCAACGTCTTCGGCTCGTTTCTGGAGAGCGCGCTGCGCAATCCGGCCGCTGCCGACAGCCAGCAGGGCCGTCTCTTCATCGGCTTCGCCGCCGCCGAGCTTCTCGGCCTGCTGGCGTTCGTCGTTGCGATGATCCTGCTCTTCGTCGCGTAACACGCTGATCCAGACAACCGCCTCCGCCGCGACGCCCTGAGCGTCCGGCGGGCGCGGAAGCGGGAACGACATGCCTCAGATCGATCAAATCTCCGAAATCTTCGCGTCGCAGCTCTTCTGGCTCGTGCTGACTTTTGGTCTCATCTACCTGGTCATCGGCCGGGGGATGCTGCCGAAGATCGAAGCGACCGTCGATGCGCGCGACAAGCAGATTGCCGGCGACCTCGCCGCCGCCGAAGCGGCGCGCCGCACGGCGGAGGAGATCGACGAGGCCAATCGCGCCCGCGCCGAGGCCAATCGTGCCGAGGCCCTGAAAGTCACCCAGGCCGCCAAGGAATCTGCCGCCCGCGAGGCCGAGCAAAAGGTCAAGGCGGCCGACGTCCAGGGCGAGACCAAGGTCGCTACCGCCGAAGCGCGGATCCGCGAGGCGACCGAGGCTGCCATGGGCGACATCGAGACTGTCGCTGCCGAAGCCGCGCAGGAGATGGTCGCTCGCCTTACCGGCAAGACCGTCAGCCGCGACCAGGCCGACAACGCAGTGAAGGCGGCGCTCGCCAATGGCTAATCATCCGATCACCAGCGGCGATGCCGCCGTCGAGCAGAACCTCGCCGATGCATCCACCAAGGGTGAGCATGGGGCGATGCCGCACACCGGCGGGGATGCGGTGACCACCGCCGCCGCCGAGGGGCATGGCGCACCGCATGCCGAGCCGAAGGCGCTCGGCATGGACGCCACCGCCTGGGTCGCCCTGGCGATGATCCTGGTCATCGCGATCATGCTCTGGAAGAAGGTGCCGGCGGCGATCGGCAAGGCGCTCGATCGCAAGATCGAGGGCATCCGCCAGCAGCTCGACGAGGCCGCACAGTTGCGTGCCGAGGCCGAGACGCTGCGCAACGAATATCAGGCGAAGGCCGCGTCGGCCGAAGCCGAAGCCGCCGCCATGGTCGAGCGCGCCCGCCACGAGGCCGACGCGATCGTCCGGCAGGCCCAAGCCGACAGCGACGCGCTGATCGAGCGGCGTGCCCGCATGGCGGAGGACAAGATCGCTGCGGCCGAGCGCCATGCGGTCGACGAGATTCGGGCCAAGGCTGCTGCTGCAGCGGCCGCCGCCGCGGAACGGCTGATCCGTGCCGAAATGGATCCGGCGACCGATCGTGCCGTCGTCGATCGCACGATTGCAGGGCTAGGCACCACCCACTGAGCCTTCCTCCCTTTCGAACACCATACGCCGCGACGGGAAACCGCCGCGGCGTTCGTGTTTGTGGGCACTGGAAGTCCGTTCGGGCTGAGCCTGTCGAACCCCTTCCTTGTTCTTGCGCCGTAAGGGGTAAAATGAGGGCTTCGACGGGCTCAGCCCGAACGGCGATTTGGTGATTTCGAGCCTCTCACCCACTGGCCCTCAAGGCCCATCCAACCTACATCCGCAGCCGTGACCGACACCCCGACCGACCGCTTCAACGAAGAGAAATCCGCTTACACCGTCCGCGGGTCCGATCAGCCGGACATCGAGCTGGGCTGTGCGGCGATCCGTGCGGTGGTGAAGACCCTGCCGGTGCGGCCGGGCGTGTACCGGATGCTCGATGCCAAGGGCGAAGTGCTCTACGTCGGCAAGGCGCGCGCGCTGAAGAACCGGGTGACCAATTACACCCAGGTGTCGCGCCTGACGAAGCGGCTGCAGCGCATGGTCGCGCAGACACGGTCGATGCAGATCGTCACCACCAACACCGAAGCGGAAGCGCTGCTGCTCGAGGCGCAGTTGATCAAGCGCTACCGGCCACCCTACAACGTGCTGCTGCGGGACGACAAAAGCTTCCCGTTCATCCTGCTGCGCGAGGATCATGAATTCCCGCAGGTGCGCAAGCATCGCGGTGCGCGCCGGCACAAGGGGCAATATTACGGCCCGTTCGCAAGCGCAGGATCGGTCACGCGGACCCTCAATGCGCTTCAGAAGCTGTTCCTGCTGCGCAGCTGCACCGATACCTTCCTCGCCACCCGCGACCGGCCTTGCCTGCTCTACCAGATCAAGCGCTGCTCCGCGCCCTGCGTGGGACGGATCAGCGAGGACGGTTATGCCGAGCTCGTCCAGGATGCGAAGGACTATCTCGCCGGCAAGTCGACCCGGGTGCAACAGAAGCTTGCGGCGTCGATGCAGCAGGCCGCCGAGGCGATGGATTTCGAGATGGCCGCGCTCTATCGCGACCGGCTTCGCGCGCTGACCTTCATCCAGGGCACCCAGACCATTGCCGCCGAAGGCATGGGCGATGCCGACATTTTCGCGCTGGCGGCGAAGGGCGGAACGATCTCGATCCAGGCCTTCTTCATCCGCGGCGGCAACAATTGGGGCCATCGCAGCTTTTTCCCCGCCCACACTGCCGAGGTGCCGGAGGAGGAGGTGCTGACTTCGTTCCTAATGCAATTCTACGAGGAGCTGCCGCCGCCCAAGTTGATCCTCGTCGATCGGGCGCTTTCCGAAGAGGCGTTGCTCGCCGAAGCCTTGTCGGAACGCGCCGAACGCAAGGTGACGTTGAAGGAACCCAAGCGCGGAGACCAGGCGCGGATGATGCGCCAGGCGCAGCGCAACGCGGAGGAGGAGCTTGATCGGCACCTGGCGGAATCATCGACCCAGGTGCGCAACCTGCGGGCGATCGCCGAGATGTTCGAAATGTCCGAGACCCCGAAGCGGATCGAAGTTTACGACAACAGCCATGTGATGGGCACCAACGCCGTCGGCGCGATGATCGTCGCCGGCCCGGAAGGTTTCCTCAAGAACCAGTATCGCAAGTTCAACATCAAGCGGGCGGAGACGGTGCCCGGCGACGATTTCGCGATGATGCGCGAAGTGCTCGGCCGTCGCTTCGCCCGGCTCGAGAAAGAGGATCCCGATCGCAGCCGCGGCGACTGGCCGGATCTGCTGCTGATCGACGGCGGGAAGGGCCAGCTCAATGCGGTGCTCGAGACGCTGGAGTGCGCCGGCATCCACGACGTGCCGGTGGTCGGCATTTCCAAGGGGCCGGATCGCAATGCCGGGCGCGAGGTGATGCATCTGCCCGGCGGGCGCGAGCTGACCCTGCCGGTCAATTCGCCGGTGCTGTTCTACCTGCAGCGGCTGCGCGACGAAGCCCACCGCTTTGCGATCGGTGCGCATCGGCAGAAGCGGGCCAAGAGCATGACGTCGTCGCCGCTCGACGAGGTTCCGGGAATCGGGCCCGGGCGCAAGCGCGCCCTGCTGATGCACTTCGGCACCGCCAAGGCGGTCAAAGGCGCGGCGCTGGAGGATCTCGAAAAGGCGCCCGGCATCTCCAAGGGCACGGCGCGCGCCATTTACGATTATTTTCATTCCGGCGGCTAAGCCCCGGAGGATGGCAACCCCAGTCCTCCTCACCGTCGACACCGAGCTCACCTGGGGGCCTTACGCCCGCGGTGCGTCGTGGCAGGAGAATCTGGCGCGGTCGTTCGATCCGGCCGGAGTCGGCGTATCGTGGCAGCTCGAGCTGCTGCGTGAGCATAAGCTCAAGGCCTGCTTCTTCGTCGATCCCATGCCCGCGGAACATTATGGTCTCGTACCGATCCGGCAGATGATCGGGCCGATCCTGAACGCGGGCCAGGAGGTGCAGCTTCACCTGCATCCCTGCTGGCGAAGCATTGCGGCGGGGGTACGCGAGGGTGCGGATTTCGAGCTCACCTGCTTCGATGCCGCGGGACAAAGCGATCTTGTCATGGCGGCGCGGCGCCTGCTGATCGAGGCGGGGGCACCCCCGCCCACCGCCTTTCGCTCCGGAAGCTATGCCGCAGACGTCCGCACGTTGGCTGCTTTGGCAGGAGCTGGAATCCGCTACGACAGCAGCCACAACGGTTCGCATCACCCGGTGCCGAGTGCCTTGCCGTTGACGCCGGCGCAGATCGCGCCGCTGGAGGTCGCCGGAATCGTCGAGGTGCCGGTGTCGCAGATCGAGGATCGTGCCGGCCGGCTTCGCCACCTCCAGCTGTGCGCGGTCTCGATGGAGGAAATGGAGGCGGCGCTGGTCCATGCCGAGGCGGAGTCGCACCCGATCGTGACCCTGGTCAGCCACAGTTTCGAATTCGCCAGCCGCGACGGGCAGCGCCCGAACCGAACGCTCGCCCGCCGGTTCGAGAAGCTCTGCGCCTTCCTTGCCGATCAGGCCGAACGTTTTCCGACCGTCCACTTCGCCGATCTGACGGACCTTCCACTGGACCGGCCGGCGCGGCCGCTTCCGGCGGACCGGCTCCGAACCACGCGGCGCATGGCGCAGCAACTCTGGTCGAACCTCGTCTATGAGCGGTCGCTGTGACGGCCTCGGTCGCACTTCCGTTTCGGATCGGCGCGCGCACGCTCTGGCGGGTGCGGCGTCGGCTGACCCGCGTCCCCGTGTCGCTCCAGCAGGCGCAGGCGGGCGAGGTGCCGACCTTGCGTGGCGTGGAGGGGGCCAACGACGGCTTCCTGATCCTGTCGCTTCCGGCCGATCGGCTCGACAGCGTTCTTGCGCAGAACAGCGGGCTGAAGCCGTTCGTGCGCCAGCGCTACAACCGTTTCTACGCGCGTCTGGACTCAAGCTTCGACGCCTATCTGGCCGGCTTCTCGGCCAAGAGTCGCTCGACCCTCAAGCGCAAGGTCCGCAAGTTCACTGAGCGCTCGGGCGGAACGCTGGATCTGCGCTGCTATCGTGATGTGGCCGAGGTGGACGACTTCCACCGCGCGGCCCGGCACGTCTCGGCACGAAGCTATCAGGAGCAGTTGCTCGACGCCGGTCTGCCCGACGGGGACGGGGCCTTGGCGGAGATGCGATGCCTGGCCTCCCGCGACTCGATGCGTGGCTGGATCCTGTCGCTCGACGGCGAGCCGATCGCCTATCTCTACGCGCCGGCCGAGGGGGCAACTCTGATCTATGCCTATCTCGGCTACGATCCCGACTTCGCGGACATTTCGCCGGGCACGGTTCTGCAGTTCGAAGCGATGCGGCAGCTGATGGAGGAGGGGCGCTTCCGGCTGTTCGACTTCACCGAGGGCGAGGGGCAGCACAAAAGGACCTTCTCGACCGGCGAAGTCGCCTGCGTCGATCTGCTGCTGCTGAAGCCTACGCTCCCGAACCTGATCGTCGGTGCGTCGCTCGCAGGGTTCGACGCCGGTGTGGCAGGGATCAAGCGCATCCTTCGCTCGCCTGCGCTCCAGGGCCTCGCCCGCCGCCTCCGCCGCTGATAGTCTCCGCCGCGATGCGGCTCGAGACCCAGGCGATCATCTGCGCGGTTCGGCCGCATGGCGAGCATGCCGCGATCGTGCGTGCGCTGACGCCGGGCGCCGGCATTCAGGCCGGCTACGTGCGCGGCGGCAAGTCGCGCACCTTGCGGCCGGTATTGCTCCCCGGCAATCTCGTCGCCGCCGAATATCGCGCGCGCACCGAGGATCAGCTTCCACATATGAGCCTGGAACTGGTTGCCAGCCGCGGGGCGCTGCTGTCGGAGCCGCTTCCGGCGGCTGCCATCGAATGGGCGACGGCGCTCACCGCCGCCGCACTGCCGGAGGGGCAGCCCTATCCCAGGCTGTACGAGGCGCTGGATGGTTTGCTTTCCGCCGTGGAAGCGGCGCCCGCCGCGCGGGGCTGGGCGACCGCGCTGGTGCGGTACGAGTTGCTGCTGCTCGCCGAACTCGGCTTCGGCCTCGATCTTTCGGAATGCGCCGCTACCGGGGTCGAAAGCGACCTTGCTTATGTAAGTCCCCGCAGCGGGCGTGCCGTCAGTGCCGTTGCGGGCGAGGGCTATCGCGACCGCCTGTTCGCCTTGCCCCCGTTCCTGCTCGACGGCGGCCCGGCGGCGTGGAGCGATATTTTCGACGGCCTGCGGATCACCGGCCATTTTCTCACCCGCGACATCCTGATCGAGCGCCAGGCGGATGTGCTCGCTGCCCGCGAGCGGTTGATCGGCCGATTGAAGCGGATCGGAGGCGCCTGACACGGCCCGGCGTTCGGCCAAGAAAATCGCGCAAGAACGGCGCGTTGCTTGCGGTTCGGCCCCCTCCCATTATGGTCGCCGCCATCCGCCCCGGCGCACGTTCGGGGCCGCTCAACGGAGTTTCGAACTTGAAGGCATTCCTCTTTGCCTCGGCCGCCGCCATGTCGCTGGCGGCCTGCACCAGCGCCACCGACACCGCCCCCGTTCAATCCGCCGCCGCCGAACCGGCCGTGGCTCCCGTGGAAGCCCCAGTGACCGTGCCCGACAACATCCTGCTCGCCAATTGGACGGGCGCCTATGACGGGGTTCCGCCCTGGGACCAGGTCAAGCCCGAGCTGTTCCCGGAAGCCATCCAGTTCGGCATCGACGAACAGCGCCGCGAGGTTCGCGCGATCGCCGACAGCGCGGAGGCGCCGACGTTCGCCAACACGGTCGAGGCGCTGGAAAAGGCCGGCCAGCGGCTCGACCGCGTGCTGTCGATGTTCGGCGTAATGACGTCGAACATGGCGACGCCGGCGTACCAGGCGCTCGACAAGGAATGGTCGCCCAAGCTTTCGGCCGCCTCGGACGAGATCACCCTCGATCCGAAGCTGTTCCAGCGTATCAAGGCGGTCTACGAGGCGCGCGCAAGCGCCGGCCTCGACGCCAAGCAGCAGCGCCTCGTCACCCGCCTGTACGAGAGCTTCGTCCGGCGCGGCGCCAATCTGACGTCCGAGCAGAAGCAGCAGCTTTCGGCCTACAATTCGCAGCTTGCCGAGAAGTTCGCGACCTTCAGCGAGAAGGTGCTCGCTGACGAGAGCACTCACATCGTGGCCACGGACGCGGAGCTGAAAGGCGTTCCGGCGGACATCAAGGCTGCCGCGGCCTCGGCCGCCAAGGAGCGCGGGCTGCCGGCCGGCAGCTTCGCGATCGTCAACACGCGCTCCGCCGTCGATCCGGTGCTGACCTTCGCCGACAATCGCGCGCTGCGCGAGAAGGTGTGGCGCGCCTTCGTCAACCGCGGCGACAACAAGGGGGCGAACGACACCAACCAGACGATTGCCGAAATCGTCAAGCTGCGCGCCGGTCGTGCCAAGTTGCTCGGCTTCGCAAGCCATGCCGAAGCGCGCATGCAGGACACGATGGCCAAGACGCCGCCCAAGGCGATGGAGCTGATGATGGGCGTGTGGCCGGCGGCGGTCGCACGGGTGAAGGAAGAGGTTGCGGACCAGCAGGCGCTCGCCCGCAAGACCGAGCCCAAGCTGGTGATCGAGCCCTGGGATTACCGCTACTATCAGGAGAAGGTGCGCAAGGCCCGCTACAACCTCTCCCAGGAAGAGGTGAAACCCTATTTCGAGCTGAACAACATCATCGAGGCTTCTTATTGGGCGGCGGGCGAACTCTACGGGCTTGATTTCAAGGAGATCACCGGCACCGTTCCGGCCTGGAATCCGGACATTCGGGTGTACAGCGTCACCGATCGCCGCGACGGTCACCAAGTCGGCGTCTTCTATCGCGACGATTATGCCCGCACCGGCAAGCGCTCTGGGGCCTGGGCGACCACCTATCGCAGCCGCGCCGGACTGCTCGGCGACAAGATCGTACTCGGCTCCAACAACAACAATTTCGTCAAGCCCGCGCCCGGTGAGCCGGTGCTGATCAGCCTCGACGATGCCGAGACCCTGTTCCACGAGTTCGGGCATGCCATTCACTATTTCCTGTCGGACGTTCATTATCCGAGCTTCGGCGGTACGCCGCGCGACTTCGTGGAATATCCGAGCCAGGTGAACGAAAATTGGCTGCTGACCCAGCCGGTGCTCAGTCGTTTCGCCAAGCATTACAAGACCGGGCAGCCGATGTCCGCAGCCCTGATCGACAAGATCGAGAAGGCGTCGACGTTCAACCAGGGCTTCGCCACGGTCGAATATCTTTCGTCGGCGATCGTCGACATGATGCTGCACATGGATCCGGCCGGCGTGGTCGATCCCGATGCGTTCGAGCGCGATGCACTGGCGAAGATCGGCATGCCGCGCGAGATCGTGATGCGGCACCGGCTGCCCCAGTTCAACCACCTGTTCTCGTCCGATGCCTATTCGGCCGGTTATTATTCCTACCTCTGGTCGGAAACGATGGACGCCGACACCTGGGCGGCATTCGAGGAAGCGGGCAATCCGTTCGACAAGGCGACTGCCGATCGTTTCCGTTCGACCCTGCTGTCGACAGGCAACGAGACCGACCGCGCGGAGGCCTATCGTGCGTTCCGCGGACGCGATCCCGACGTGAAGGCGCTGATGCGCAAGCGCGGCTTTCCGGTGAAATGAGACGAGCGGGCCCGGCAGCGATGCCGGGCCCGTCTGCCATCAGGCACCAGCCTTCACCGCTTGGGCCCAGGCCAATTCCGCGAGCGGCTCAAGCCCGGCCGCCATCTTGTCGGCATGGGCGGACGCGGCGGTGCCGCGGACGATCCGGCCCTTGATCCCGTGAACGATCGCCGAGAGCCGGAACAGGTTGAAGGCGATGTAGAAATCGAGGTTCGCGATGCCCTCCCGCCCGGTCCTGCGGCAGTAGTCCGCGACATAATCCGCCTCCGACGGAATGTTGCGGGTGGCGAGATCGAGCCCGGCGAGGCCGGTGGTGATGCCCGCCGGCATCCGATAGATCATCAGATGATAGCTGAAATCGGCGAGCGGGTGACCGAGCGTCGACAGCTCCCAGTCGAGCACCGCCAGCACGCGTGGTTCGGTGGGATGGAAGATCATGTTGTCGCAGCGGAAATCGCCATGGATGATCCTCGCCTCGTCCTCGCCGGGCGGAATGTTGGCCGGGAGCCACTCGACGAGCCGATCCATGGCCGGAACCCGCCCGGCCTCGACATCGCCGAGATACTGGCCCGACCAGCGTGCGATCTGCCGCTCGAAGTAATTGCCGGGCTTGCCGTAGTCGGCGAGTCCCGCAGCCTCGGGATCGATCGTGTGGAGCCGGGCAATGGTTTCGTTCATCGCGTCGAAATATCGGGGCCGATCGGCCTCGGGCACTTGCGGGAAGTCGGCCTCCCAGAAGATCCGGCCCTCGACCATCTCCATCACGTAGAATGCGGTCCCGATGACGCTTTCGTCGGTGCAGAGGGCATAGGCACGGGCGACCGGGAAGTTCTGGCCGTGCAGGGCGCTGATGACCCGATATTCCCGGTCGACCGCATGGGCACCGGGCAGCAGCTTGCCCGGCGGCTTGCGGCGCAGCACGTAGGACCGGCCCGGCGTGATCAGCTTGTAGGTCGGGTTGGACTGTCCACCCTTGAACTGCTCGACGGCAAGCGGACCGGCGAAATCGTCGACCTCGCGTTCCAGCCAGCCGGCGAGCGCCTCGACATCGAACCTGTGCGCATCGCGGACATCGATCGTGCCGCTATTCTGGGCGCTCCTGTCCATCTCCATCCTCTCTCATCATCTTATGTTCGGGCGGGCGCGGTTACTCCGCCGCTTTCAGCAGCAGCCGATGCGCATGCAGGACTGGCTCGGTGTAGCCGGACGGTTGGGCCTCGCCATCGAGGATCAGCGCCCGCGCAGCCTGGAAGGCGATGCTGGAGCCCGGATCCGCCGCCATTGGCCGGTAGGCCGGATCCCCCTCATTCTGGCGATCGACGACCTTGGCCATGCGCACCAGCGCCTGTTCGACCGCATCCCGATCCACAATATCGTGATGCAGCCAATTGGCGACGTGCTGGCTGGAAATGCGGCAGGTCGCGCGATCTTCCATCAGGCCGACATCGTGAATGTCGGGCACCTTGGAACAGCCGACTCCCTGATCGATCCAGCGGACGACGTAGCCGAGAATGCCCTGAACATTGTTGTCGAGCTCCTCGCGAACTTCATCGGCCGACCAGTTGCGGCCGGCCGCGACTGGAATGGTGAGCATGTCCGCGAGGCGCGCCGGTGCGCGCCCGGCAATCTCCTGCTGACGTGCAGCGACATCGACCTCATGGTAATGGAGCGCGTGCAGCGTGGCGGCGGTCGGCGAGGGCACCCAGGCGGTGCTCGCAGCGGCCAGCGGATGGGCAACCTTCTGGGCAAGCATGTCGGCCATGCGATCGGGGATCGCCCACATGCCCTTTCCGATCTGCGCGCGGCCGTGGAAGCCGCAGGCGAGGCCGACATCGACATTGTTGTCTTCATAGGCCTTCAGCCACGCCGCGCTCTTCATCTCGCCCTTGCGGATCATCGGAGCCAATTTCGTTGACGTATGGATTTCGTCGCCGGTGCGATCGAGGAAGCCGGTGTTGATGAACACGATGCGGTGGCGGACTGCCTCGATCACCGCCGCGAGATTGACGGAGGTTCGGCGCTCCTCGTCCATCACGCCCACCTTGATCGTGCAGCGCGCGAGACCGAGCAGATCCTCCGTGCGGGCGAACAGGCGGTCGGCGAAGGCGGCCTCCTCCGGTCCGTGCATCTTCGGCTTGACGATGTAGATCGATCCTGTGGAGCTGTTGGCGCGTGCGCCGTTCAGATCGTGAAGCGCGATCAGGGAGGTAAACACCGCGTCGGCCAGGCCTTCCTGGACGTCCTCGCCGCCGATCCGCATCATCGGATTGGCCATGAGATGCCCGACGTTGCGCACGAACAGCAAGGCGCGGCCCTTGAGGGTAAGCGATGTTCCGCCTGGCGCCTTGTAGACCCGGTCAGAGTCGAGACGGCGTTCCACGCTGTGGCCGCTCTTGGCGAAGCGCGCTGAGAGATCGCCTTTCATCAGCCCGAGCCAGTTGCGATAGACTCCGACCTTCTCGGCAGCATCCACTGCCGCGACCGAATCTTCGCAATCCATGATCGCGGTGATCGCACTTTCGAGCAGGATGTCGGCGACGCCCGCTTTGTCCTGCCGCGCGATCGGATGGTCTGGATGGAGCACGATCTCGAGATGGAGATTGTGGTGACGCAGCAGGATGGCGCCTTCGCGCCAACCGGCGAGCAGCGAAGGATCGGCAAGCCCGCCGCGATCCGTCATCAGACGGTCCTGCTCGATGCGATAGCTCCCGACATCGGCATGGCTGCCCTCCGCAAGCGGGGCAATGCGATCGAGCAGGTCGCGGCCCCAGGCGATCACCCGGGCTCCGCGGTCGGGGTCGTATCCCGCAGCCGAGGGGCGGTCGCCCATCGCGTCGGTGCCGTACAATGCGTCGTAGAGGCTGCCCCAGCGGGCATTGGCGGCGTTCAGGGCATAGCGCGCATTGCTCATCGGCACGACCAATTGGGGGCCGGCGATCAGGGCGACTTCCGGATCGATCTTGTCGGTCCCGATGGTGAACGGCGCCGGGGGATCGACGAGATAACCGATCTCGCGGAGGAATTCTTCTTCTTCGGCAGGGGAGGGGATGTGGCCGCCGAGCGATTCGTTGCGCGAATCGATCTGCGCCTGGAGCTGCTCGCGGCGGCGCAGAAGCCGCCGGTTCTCGGGGGTGAGATCGCGGATCAGCGCCGACAGGCCGCGCCAGAATTCCGTAGGGTCGAGGCCGGTGCCGGGGAGCGCCTCGGCCTCGATGAAGGCCTTCAGTTCGGCGTCGATCTCGATGCCCGAAATCAGCTCATATTGCGCCACGGCCGGCTCCCTCTATCCTGCGCTGCAACGCGGCGTAACCGCTCCGAACGGGATTATCCATGCGGTTCCTCGCCTTGCTCCTCGCCTGCTTCGTCGCCGTCGCCCCTGCTGGCGCGCAGGAAACTTTGGTTCTTCTCCGTCCGGCCCGCGTGTTCGACGGCATCTCTGCAACGGCGCATGAAGGCTGGTCGGTGCTCGTCCGCGGCGATCGCATCGAGGCGGCGGGTGCGAACGTGGCTGCGCCGGCCGGCGCGCGGCTGATCGAGCTTCCCGGCATGACCCTGATGCCCGGAATGATCGAGGGCCACTCACATCTTTTCCTGCACCCGTACAATGAGACGAGCTGGGACGATCAGGTGCTGAAGGAGCCGGAGGCGCTGCGCACCGCCCGCGCTGTCAATCATGCGCGCGATACCCTGATGGCTGGCTTCACCACGGTGCGCGATCTCGGCACCGAGGGCGCCGGCTATGCCGATGTCGGCCTCAAGCAGGCGATCGAGCAGGGCATCGTGCCTGGGCCGCGAATGCTGGTTGCCACTCGTGCCCTGGTCGCCACCGGCAGCTACGGGCCGAAATCCGGCAATCCCTATCTTGCCGCGCTCGGCGCCGAGGAAGCGGACGGCGACACCCTCGTTGCCGCCGCCCGCCGCCAGATCGGTGCGGGTGCCGACGTCGTGAAACTCTACGGCGATTATCGGTGGCGTCCCGGCGAGGACAGCCGTCCGACCTATTCGCTGAGCGAGATCGCCGCCGTCGTGGACGCCGCGCGCGCCGCCGGGCGCCAGGTCGCGATCCATGCCAGCACGCCCGAAGGCATGCGCCGCGCAACCCTCGGCGGTGCCGCTACGATCGAGCACGGCAATGGCGGCACGCCGGAAATCTTCCGGCTGATGAAGGAGAAGGAGGTGGCGCTCTGCCCGACGCTCGGCGCCACCGACGCGACCTCGCGCTACCGCGGCTGGAACGGCGCCGCGCCCGAGCCCGCTGCCGTCACCGAGAAGAGAAAGAGCTTCGCCGCGGCGCTCGCCGCCGGAACGCCGATTTGCATGGGCGGCGATGTCGGCGTCTTCGCCCATGGCGACAATGTCCGCGAAATGGAACTGATGGCGGCTTGGGGCATGCGTCCCGGGGACGTGCTCATCGCCGCAACCGGCGGCAATGCGCGCATTTTCGGGATCGCCGATCGGGTCGGCGCGGTGCGGCCGGGCCTGCTTGCCGATCTCGTGGCGGTCGACGGCGACCCGACGCGCGACATCGCCGCGGCACGCCGGGTGCGATTGGTTATGAAAGGCGGGAATGTGGTTCGCGGAGCAGACGTTGCGGATTAGCCTGATCCGGCATGCGGCTTGTCCCAGCAGTGATTTCAGGCCGCGATTGAGATCGCCGACGCCGACGATGATGACGTCCAGCGTGCCTTGCAGAGCGCTTACGACCAGGGTCTGCTGCGCGGCAGGAAGCTGCTCGCTGCCAAGCGACTGGTGGAAGCACGCCGCCGCCGGGGGAAGCGCCTCAAGTCCGTCGAGCCCTACGCGCCCGAGAAGCTCAACTCCGCCGCGCTGGTTCGGGCCTACCAGGACGATGCCCAACGCAAGCGCGAGATCATCCGGCGGGTCAACAGCGCGAAGGACAGGCTGGTGCTGATCACCGAAGCCCTTCGACGGCTCGCCGCCGATGCGGCCTTCGCCGCGCTGATCAAGGAGGAAGGGCTGGATACCATGCCTCAGAAGATCGCCGATCGCGTCTCCAGCGTGCAAGCGGCATGACCGCGCTGCACCGCGCACAGCCGGTCGTGCTGGGCTTCGAGCAATCGAGTGTCCGCGTCCCCATTGACGCCATCCGGCCCTTGCGGAAAGTTTCGGACCGTACGAGGCGATCCGCGACATATCGTCAGATTGCCGCGTCCATCGCGGAGGTCGGGATCGTCGAACCGCCGGCCGTCATACGCGATGCACAGGATCGCGATCTCTACCACCTTCTGGACGGTCACGTTCGCGTCGCGATCTTGCGCGAGCAAGGCGAAACGGAGGTGACATGCCTGATCGCCGTCGACGACGAAGCTTTCACCTACAACAAGCGTATCAGCCGGGTCGCCACGATCCAGGAGCACAAGATGATCCTGAAAGCGATCGCGAAGGGAGTCCCGGAAGAGCGCCTCGCGCGCGCGCTCAACGTCAATATTGCCCATATTCGGGCCAAGCAGAAAATGCTGATCGGTATCTGTCCGGAGGTGGTCGACCTGCTCCGGGACCGGCACGTGCCTATCAATGTTTTCCGCGAGCTGCGTTTCATGAGAACGGTCCGGCAGATCGAAGCCGCGCAGGCGATGATCACGATGAACCGTTATTCGCTCGCTTACGCCAAGTCACTGCTCGCGGCGACGCCCGCGGATCAGATGGTGGAAGGCAAGAAGCGCCGCAGACGCGGCCTCTCCCGCGCGCAGATCGAGACAGTGCGGCGTGAGACGTGCAACCTCGACCGTGAGTTGCGCCTGGTGGAGCAGGATTACGGCGTCGATCAGCTCGACCTCGTGCTCGCGACCGGGTTCGTAACACGTTTGCTCGGCAATGTGCGGGTGGTAAGACATCTCGCCCACCACCATTCCGACATCCTCGCCGAGTTCCAGAAAATCGCGGAAGCTCAGGGCGCTTCGTGATGCAGGTGGACAACACGGCGCGGGAGGGCCGGGCTGCACTGATACCTGGTTCGAGTGCAGCCGTCGACGATAGTTCAACGGCTTCGGCAGAATCGTCGCCCAGCATGCCTGCTCGTCTCCGTGCGGCCGGCTCCAACACATATCTATGCAAATCTCCTCTTCCATGTCCCGCTTCGGAGCGACCGGCAGCGTACCGGAGGCACGCTTTGACGCCGGCTCTCCAAGCGCGGTCTCCAATCTTCAAGACACGAACGCAGGCCGTGACGGAATAACCGGCGATGACCCGAGGGCACTGCCTACCTGTGAGCGCAGGCGGCATGTCCGGCGGATCGCGAGCAGGCGTCGCCCGCGGCAACAACCGCAATGTGGGCGCCCGGCAGAGGCTAGGGGCACTTTGATCCGGGGCCGAGCTTGAGACTGAATGCGGGTTGCTGCGCCAACATCCTCTCTTGACGTGAACCTGCCCGATCAAGCACCTCTGTACGTCCGGCTTGACCGATGAGGCCATGGAGTGTTCGGATGGATCATCCCGATCCGGTGGGTTCGAAGCGCCTCGATGGCTGGAAGTCGGTGGCGACCTACTTCAACCGTGACCGGACAACCGTCATGCGCTGGGCACGCGCTCGCAAGCTGCCGATTCACAGGATGCCCGGGGGCAAGCAGGGGTCGGTGTTCGCGTTCGAGCACGAACTCGCGGCTTGGGCATTGCGCCACGACGACGTTGCCATCGCAGCCGATCATGTGCCTCAGCAGGTGATGCTGGCGGCAACTGTTGCCGAACCGGCGAAAACGCGTCCGGCGGGCATTCGGGCCATTCGCGTCCCAGTCATCGCGGCCGGCTGCGCCGCCCTTGCAGTCATCCTGGCCGGCGACGTCGCTTGGCGGGCAGGCGAAGCACCCGCGCAGATCGTCGAGCGGCCGGCTTTGTCTCTTCCGCGCGACCCGCTCGTTGCCGCGGATTTCGTGACCGCGCGCGATATGTGGGCCCGCCGCTCGTCGCGCGACCTTGTAAGTGCGATCCGCCTCTACGAGAGCGTCATCCGGCGTGATCCGCACTTCGCGCCGGCGCATTCAGGACTTGCAGACGCGTGGCTGCTCATCCGCGAATATGGGGCCGTCGACGATCCTACCGCGTACCGGCGCGCGCGTCGCCATGCCGAAGATGCCTTGCGCCTGGACCCACGGCTACCCGGAGCCCATCGGGCCCTCGGATTTGTCGAATATTGGTGGAGCGGCCGTGCGCCGAGCGCGCTCAAAAACTTCCGGCGGGCAATCGCGCTCGATGAACGCGACCCGCAATCCCACTTCTGGTATGCTAACGTGCTGGCGGATCTCGGAGATGACCAAAATGCGCAGCGGGAATATAACCGTGCGCGATTGCTTTCGCCCGGTTCGCGCACGATCGAGGTCGAGCAAGCCTGCTCGCACTGGCAGGCGGGACGCGATGAACTCGCACTCAGGCAGCTTTCCGCGCTTGCAGAACGGGCTCCGGAGGATGCCACGGTCTACAATTGCCTGGCGTGGCTCCACATCTCTCATGGCGACATCGTGCAATTCGCCCACGCCTTCTCGGCGCGAGCACGTATCCAGCGAGAGGTTCACCTGCTGCGTGTGTCCGCCGAAGTGGAGGCGGCGGTGCGGCGGGATCCGCGCACGGCCGTGGGGGTGCTCGTCGCTGCGTCACGCCGCGAGATCGCGGCGGGTGCGCGGAAGTCGCGCGACACACCTGCATTCTATGCTTCTTCCATGGGAGAGCGCGCCATGCTCGTGCAGCTTCTGACCGAGGCCAGTGACCTGCGGGAGCAATGGTATTCGGCACCGGTCACCCGGCGAATTGCTGAGCGCTGGCGGGGAGACGCCGAGGTGCAGCAGCTGCTGAGGAGCCTTACACCACGGCAAAAACCATTGATCCCGACCGGTTAGCCGCTTTATTCCACATTTTGCCACATTTTGCCACATCCCTCCTCCCCGGTTCCGCCTGATACCTCTCATGGTGTCCTGCCCATGAGGACCAGGGCGCAAGGGGGATCCGATGTTCACCGGCGTGGCGAGAACCGCAATACTGGAACGACCGGGCGTGTCTGGGGCGATCGCCGGATGCTTGCGACTGTGCCAGGGGAATGAGCGCAGTGCGAAGCCGACCGCGATGTTTGAGGCCCTGGCGGCGCGTCCGGTCGGCGGGGGAGGCGGCGGACGGTCCGGGCGTCGGGGGGCGCCCGGACCGCGAGCCTTGCAAGCACCGGAACGGTTTCGCTGCCTGCAAGCGGCTAAAGTGCCGGGATGACCGACAGGACGTCACCTGCTGCGCCGGAGAGACAATCAGCGGTCGGTCCGGGGGATGTCCTCTCCCGGGAACTGGCCGGCCGGTCGAACCGCTATCGCGCCCGGGCTGTCGAATGCCCGCCGCATTCGCCGCTGCGGGAGTTGCTTTCGATGATGGCAGACGCCTACGCGTCGGAATCGCTTCGGGTCCGAAGCGGGGAGCGCCGGCCCTGATCCCGGTGACCCGCACGGCGAGCGCCCGCTGCGAGGCGATTGATCGAGAGGTTCGCAGCGCAACCGGAGCGGTCGCAGGTTGTCGACGCGAAGGCCGCACGGGCTGATCAGGTACGGGATCGTCTCGGCCAAGGCGCGGTGAAGCTCCATTCGTAGCACTGCCTGCGCACCGCCCGGGGGTAGCCCGGTCCTGTCGCGCCTGCGGTCCTGCCGTGCCGCCCCGATGCGTTCATGGATCAGCCAAGGAGAACGATGCCGAGGACCACAAGGGCTACGAGGCAGCACGATGCGAGCAGGAACGTCCAATCGGCTCCCGCAAGGCTCTCCCGGAGGCGGTGCTTGGTCGTGTAGGATGGCCTCAAACTTTCCGTGAGCCGCTTCGAGCGCCGTCGCATGGATGCGTCCCTATCCTGTTTGAGAGACCGGCGATTGCGCCGCGGCAAGTACAACGCCGCCAAGATAGGTCCGCAATGGACACGAAGGACTACGCCTTTCGGACAGGCATCCGCCACCGCCGAGGGATTGTGGCAAGTCCTTGATTTACAACAAGCCTGTCGCAGCCGCATCACATCTTAGCTCCCACTGAGCGCCAGCAGTAGAAACTTTGCTACCATTGTTCGGGCGAAACGAATGCGATAATGACATTTGCAGCACTTACCTTGCGGCGCTCGCATGCCCTGCAATCCGCCATCACCACCACGAGCGGCGCTTTGCACGAATGCTCGAGACGAGTGTCCGCAGGCAGTCGCAGTCGGGCCGGGCTCGCTGGTCAACAAAGGCGGCATCGCCTGACCAGGAGTGAATCCGCTGCGAAGCCACTAGCCGGAGGCACTTGGGGTGACGATGGAAATACTGGTCGTCGAAGACGATCCCAAGCTCCGCTCGGTTCTCAGCGCGACCGCGCAGGTCGGCGGTTTCGACACCCGCGAAGCGGAAAGCGGATCCCAGGCGATTTCGCTCGTCTCCCAGGGTGTCGGCGACGTCGTGCTGCTCGACCTGGGCTTGCCGGATTATGACGGACGCGAACTCCTCATCATTCTGAGGCAACTCTCCGACCGGCCCATTCTGGTGGTCTCCGGGCGCGGCTCCGAACAGGATCGCATCGAGGCTCTGGACCTTGGTGCCGACGATTTCATCGTCAAGCCCTTCCTGCCAGGCGAGCTTCTCGCCCGCATTCGTGCGAGCCTGCGACGACATGGCAGACCGCTTCCAGAGGCCGGCGATGCGGCAGAGGGTGGGTTCGACGCCGCGGGCCGCCTTCCCAGCCGGCTCGGCTCATATCTGCTCGATCCGTTCGACCAGAGCGTGTCGTTCAACGGCGGGAAGGCTCGCTTGAGCGACGCGGAATATCGAATCTTCGGAGCGCTTGCCGGAGCGGCAGAAGCCGTACTCAGCCGTGCCGAGCTACTCGCCATCCTGTACGGGGAGGAAGCGCCTGCGACCTCGAAGATTATCGATGTGTACATATCGCGCGTGCGCGCCAAGTTGCGCGACATTCCGGGTGGCCGCGATGTCCTTCAGACGGTGACCGGGAGCGGGTGGCGGCTGCTCGAACCGCCGAGAACGGTCTCGGGAATCCGCTGACGGACCGTTTACGGAGCCACGGTCCTGCCTCGCGCGGGCGCCTCTTCAAGGATTGGTGGCGCTGTCCGCAGGAGGTGCCGGGGAGGCATCGCAACGGCTTGGTGCGAAAGAGTTCGCAGGGAGAGCCGGCGGCCTCGATTGCAGGCGCTCTGCACGCCGAGTGGCGCGCAAGAAGCCACGAAGTATTCAATCAGACATAATGTGGCATCGGGTGCGTTTCTGCGCGGGACTGGTTTTCGCCCGTCGTAAACACTTTCCACATTTTTTTGGGGATAAGTAGGTGCCGTAGACTTGATTCCGCTTCCAAAACAATATCGTGTGCGGCCCCATGAGACGAACCCCTCCTTCGACACTGTTCGAGCGCTCGCAGGTTCACGCCGATCGTTCGACTCAGTTCAGCATACGGTCTGCGGGAATGCCTACGTCGGCGATCCGTCGCTACGAAGTCGCCGGAGAGGATGGCGACGGCAACGTGCACAGTTTCCACACGGACAATCTTGAACAGGCACAGGATATTGCCGAGATCCTGTCCGAAGACCTCGCAAACGTTCGCGTCGAGGAACATGGTTGAGGCGACGCCCGCAGGGTAACCACGTCGGCCACCGAGGCAGCCTCACCCTGTCAGCGATGTGCCCGGATCTCAGGCGATCGGGTATCGCTGGATGATGCGAACGTCGGTCAGATCCTCGCAGAGGATCTCGGCGATGTCGCCTGCCTGCTGCGGACAGTCGGTATGGAAGCTGTGGATGAGACCGTCAGCGTCCTCGCCGCTGACCTCAAAGTGCCTCGAGGCGCAGGACGGAGCGTCCGGCCGCCGGACGGTGAACTCGGTCCGGCGCGCTGCGGCGGTTGCTTCCTGGTCAATCGGCATCATGTCCGCCTGTCAGCACGTTGTCCTGGTTCCGTATCTCTGCTCGCCCCTTATGCGGCCTGCAAGGCCTCCCGCTTGCAACCGTCACGGCAACGGCACAATTCGCCGTTTCGGAGCGAACGCCGCCATTTGCACTGGCCCCGGGCGCCCAAGGACAAGGGCCTGCAATGCTGCCGGGGCGCGGGCAGGGCGAGCCTGCCCGCGCGTTCATCACTTCACCGCAAGTCCGCAATTGACCGCAGGGACCGTAGCGGTGCCGCGGCCGGTTCGGAGGATAAGGACACCGTTCGCGTCCTGGTCGCCGGCCAGTTCGTTCAGGAATTCCTCGAGGTTGGTGTAGCCGTCGCCGTCAGCGTCGAGAGTGCCCTGGGTGATGCCTTTTGACGCCTCCCAGCGATCGTCCATGCCGTCGAGGTCCGCGTCGGGAAACGGCGTTCCGCCCGCCAGGGTGGGCCAGCCGCCCACCTCGGCAGGGCTGTCGATAATCTTGCCCTTGCAGGCAAGGAACTCACTGACGACCCTCGTATCGGCAGTGTCGCGCGGGAAGGCGCCGGCGAATTGCGCGACGTCGCGGACGCCTTGGGTGGCATCCGTGTACAGCGTGACCGTCATCGGAAACGGATAGGCGGTCACGTATTTCCAGTCTTTCGGCTCCAGGAAATAGCGTTCGTCGAGGGTCGGGTGCGTGCGTCGACCATCGATATTCCCCTTGAGGTAAAGGCCGGCGTACCCGGGATAGGTCGAATATTCCTCTTGGTAGTCGCCGCCGTAGATCGGAAGCCATGCCGAAGAGCTGGGCCCTCGTGAGATCCAGTTCCCAACGACGTTCGCCTCGCGCTTCACTCCGGAGCCGGCGTTGCGCGCGACCTGCAGCATCGAGAAATACTGATGCGCCATCTCCCGCATGTTGTAGGACACGACGTTCACGATGTCGACGCGCCCGCCGACGCCCGCATTGGGAAGGCGATCGGTGGCGTGGCCGATGAATGTGTGGTGCACGGTGATGCCGCTGCCCTCGATGAACATGCCCTTGGCGTGCTCGAGCTGCTTGTGCGTCGAGTGGCTCAGGCCCTCATAGACGAGCGACCATTGAACGGTGATGTTCGAGGACATCTTCGTCGAATTGAACGGCTCGTCCGTCGCCCAGGATAGCGACACATGGTCGAGGATGGTGTTCTTCGCGCCCGCGTCGACCGTCACGGAATCGGTCGTGTCCTGCTTGGCTCCGGACGTCGGACCGGGACGAACGCGAATGTGCCGGATGATGTTGTCGGGCTTGTTGAAGAAGAGCGGAGAGCCGGTAAGGTTGGAGGGGGCATTGCGCACGGCGATTCCGCCCCCCGGTGCGGTCTGGCCTGCGATGGTGAGATTCCCGGACGTCGGCTTGATCTGGCTTAGCAGCTCGATCGTTCCCGATACACGGAAAACGCAGGTGCGGGGGCCCGTCGCCATCATGCACTCGCGGAGCGAGCCCGGGCCGGAATCCGCCAGGGTCGTGACCGCGAACACCCTTCCGCCGCGGCCGCCGAGCGCGCCGGCGCCGAAGCCCTCGGCTGTGGGAAATGCGCGCTGGGCACCGGTCGACAATTTTGCGGGATTGTAGGCGCCCGGTGTCGGCGACGGCGATGGCGACGGCGCTGGAGGAGGCGGGGGCGGAGGGGGAGGAGGCGTAGGGGCCGGCGGCGGCGGCGGCGGCGGCGGCGGAGCCGGGTTGGTCGGCTTGGGTTTGTCGTAGGCGACGGCCTCCGAGGCGGCAACGCCAAGCACGAGCCCGCTTGCAACCAACAGGTACATATATTTGCTATTCAACGCGATAACCTTCTTCGTCCGGTATTCAGGCCCGATCGAACGCTATTCGGAGCCTTGAACATGCAGTTGATTTGCTTTCCAGGAGCAGGGGCGCGCGGGAGCAAGGCGATCTACTTCGAGATCACTCCCGACCAATCGACCGAAACATCGGCAATAAGGCCATCGTGTCGGACAGCCGCGCCCTGGAGCGCTGACCGCGACCCATTTACCGCGACAACAACTGATATCAATGCCGGGGATTCACTACTGACCGAAAGTCGTACTTGCGTAAACTCGACGTTAGAAGGTTGCTAACAGCAAGTTATCTAATCAACGAACCCGGTTGCGTGATTTTCATGCGGCGGCAGAAGAAGAGCGGGCGGCCATTCTGCGGCTGGCATTCCGATGCGCGGCCGCGCAATCGGCAGCCGTTGCGCCGCGAATCGGAGCGCCGGAAGTTGACGTGGCTGACCTGAATACTGACCGTCGCGGCGGACAAGGCGGCTTCGGCGCTCAGGGGCAGGTTCGCCCCGCGCCTGCCTCCTGTCCTGTCTTGCCGTAGATCCTCTGTCTGAAGAACCACTCATAGGGGCGGCGCTCCAGGTGAAGATGGACGAGGTGAGACGCACCGATCGACAGGCACGTGACGACTGCGAAAAACAACAGAATCGAGGGAGCGATCGCATCGGTGAAGACTCCCAGCCGCTGGAAAATCTCCCGCACCGGGAAGTAGACATAGGGGTGGACGAGGTAGAGGCTGTAGCTCACCGTGCCCGCATAGGTCGTCACCCGGTTGCCGAGCATCTGCCCGGTGAGGCTGCCGGGAAGGGTTGCGAGATAGAAGAATGCACCGGTGAACAGGACGCTGGCGAGGAGGGTCGGTCGGTCGAATTCGTGCCAGACATATTCATGGCGGCCCCTGCTGACGGCATAGAGCGCCAGCGCGAGCACGGCGCATTCGAGCAGGCGCGACCCGGGGCTCGCCCGGAGCGACCATCGATCCTGGACGAGGCGGATGGCGACGCCGAGAACAAAATATATCGAGACCGGCTCGAACAGGAGGAACGCCGCGGCGAGCATGAAGGCGGCAATCCGCACCGAATTGCGGTTCTGCCGCAGCAGCGCGTAGACGCACAGCGAGGTCAGAATGTAGAATATGACTTCATAGGACAGGCTCCATGCGTTGGGGGTGAGCTGCTCCGTCGGCGTGAAGAGGTCCAGGAAGAGAAAGCCGGCGACGATCGCCTCGAGGCTGTTTGCCTTGGGGTACGCGTTCGTGATCGCATTCAGCACGACGAACAGCACGGAGAAGGCAAAGAATAGCGGGTACAGACGCAGCCAGCGGCGCAGCGCGAATTCCCTCGGCGAATAGCGGACTGCACTTGGAAGGATCACATAGCCGGATATGACGAAGAACAGGTACACCCCGTAAGTGCCGAACATCGAAGGGATGCGAACCAGCGCTGCATAGTCCCGATCGCCCGGATAGATGTGCTCCGATGCGCCCGCGAGGATATGCGCGGTAAGGACGAGCAGGCATGCGATCCCGCGAAGGCCATGCGCGGCAGGACTGAACCCGCTCGGCGGGCATGCGAGGCCGTCCGCCCGTCCGCTTCGGTCGGCGGGGCGCCCGGCGTAGCGGGTCATCGGGCGCTCGTGGCCCGCTCGAGGAACGCAGGTCGCAGGGTCATGGTGCTCTCCGTTCGTAAGCCGCCATCGCGCTCGAGCGGCCGCCCGGCGCGCTTCGAAGTCCCGTCGGCCCGACAGTACATCGCTTTCCCGAGTGGGTGCACGGGCCATAAGGGTTAGTCCGGGCGGCTTGCTCGATGACAACTTCGTTATCCTCCGCCGGGGGCGTGGCGGCCCGGGAAGCTACCTCATAGGGGGTAGGTCAAAGGTTCCGCGGAAGTACCCCATGCGCATTTGCTGCGCGGAGGTCCGCACTCCACAGTCGCGCGATCGCAGCGAAGGAGTCCCGGCGTGATCGAGAATGTGCCTCCGGGAGACGGCACGGGTCCCGCTTCGGCCTCGGTCCGGACGATGGACGTACGCCCTGCGCGCTTCACCGATCCGCGACGCTCCGACAGCCGTATCGAGCCCGGAAGCGATCTGCTGACCGCCACGGGGCGTTTGCTGATGTTCCTGTCGGTGCTTGCCGGAAGCTGGCATCTGCTTCGCCCGGGGACGCTCAACATCAGTGTCTCGGACGTGGCCTTCGTCGGCTGCTTCGCGATCATGGTGGCGACCGGGCGGCTCAGCGGCACCCCGTTCGGCGGCCTCACGCCACTCTGGTTCCTGGCGGTCGCGACGATGCTCGGAGGGTTGTTCGTCAGCACCGCGATCCATGGGGACCTCAGCCGCTGGCTGGTTGTCGGAGCGCAATACAGCTTTGCGCTCTGCCTCATCCCGATGCTTCTCAATTCCTATTCGATGTCGGAGACGAGCAGGCTGCCGCTCATCTACTGTCTCGGCACCGCGATGTCGGAGCTCATCGGGATCATCGCCATAAATCTCTTTTCCTATGGCCAGACGAGTGCGCTGCTTGGAACGAAGTTCATCACCGGCAGCGGGCGTCTCGGTGCGCTTGCCGGCGAAGCCAATTGGAATGGTGCGGTCATCGCATTCTCGCTGCCGATGCTGATCTACACGCTGCACAAGCGGATCATCGGCTGGATTCCCGCCGCAATCTGCGGGGCGATCCTCGTCTGGGGGCTGCTGCTGAGCGCCTCTTTCACCGGCTTCTCCGCCACGATGCTTTCCGTGTCGGTCACCCTCCTGCTCCTGGGCTGGCGGCAGATGATGCGCCTGGCGGTCGTGCTCGGGATTGCCGCGGCCATCTTCTTCGCCAGCGGCGCACCGCTGCCGGCAACCTTCGAAAAGCGCGTTGCAGGAGCAATTGCATCCGGCGACCTCAACCAGGCGGGCACCTTCGCCGGGCGGGCCGAGCTGATCAAGGAAGCATGGGGCATGGCAGAGGACACGGCGATCATCGGACTCGGCGTCGATCGGTTTCGCGAGGAGAGCCTGCACGGCGCCCCGGTCCACCAACTGTATCTCCTTATCTGGACCGAGGGAGGCTTCATCGCGTTCCTCGGCTTGCTCGCGACCCTCGGAGTGCTGGGGCTGCTCGCATTCAACGCCCTCCGGATCGACAAGGCGGCCGGAGCGATGGCGGCCGGAGTCCTCGTTGTGTTTCTGGTCTACACGAACTCGAGCGCGCACATGTACGCACGTCTATGGCTGATGCCCGTCATGGTGGCGCTGAGCGCCGTTTACGCCCGCCGCGGTCCGGAGACCGGCCGCCTCGCCGCCCCGTGAGCCCGCGCCGCGGAACAGGCCCGGCAGGCGGCGAAGGATCGGGCGCAGAGTAACGCTACCGCCTTTAGGCTTATGGTTCATGGTCCGCCCCCCGCCTAGACAGGATCTTGCAAGCCGCCGGGGGGACGATCTTCATGGCAGGCGAATGCGGGGGGAGAGTGACAAGTCTATCCATCGCCGATCTGCGGCGACGCGCGCATCGTTACCGTGCGCTCGCGGCGACCGCGGAGCGTGGCGCGAAGACCGACACCCTCCGTCTGATGGCGGATGCTTATGATCGCGCCGCGCGGCGACTGGAGCGCGGCCCGCCGGACATCGCAGATGTATTCATGCCGTGATCGGACCGGTATGAGGGAACCGGAATATCAGGCCACTCTGCGCGCGTCCGTGGCGCTGCCGATCGCCTCGCCGTAGAGCCCGACATGCGCTTGCGCACAGCCTTCGATCGAAAAGGCGGCCGCGCTGGCCAGCGCCCCTTCTGACAGGCGACGGTAGAGAGCTTCGTCGGTCAGCATCGACGCGAGCGCGTCTGCAAGGCGACCGGGATCGGCGCCAGGGACGAGCAGGCCGTTGCGCCCATGCCCGATCAACTCCCTGTTGCCGGGGACATCCGTCGCAACGACCGGCAATCCCGACGACAGCGCCTCGATGACCGCGATCGGCATGCCTTCGTAAAGCGAGCAATTCACGTACAGGTCGGCCGCGGCCATGAGTTCGCGCACGTCGCCGCGCGGTCCCATCAGCTCCACGATCGATCCTGCTTGATGACGTTCGACCAGCTCCTGGAGGGAGTCCATCAGGGCACCGCCTCCCACGATCCTGATCCTCCCGCTCGACGGGTGTGGCGAGAGTGCGCGGGCCAGCAGGGGCGCCGCCTGGATCAGCGTCGGATAATCCTTCTGGCTGGTCAGCGCACCGACACTGAGGATCGTGGGAATTGACGCAGGACGGGCCCGGGATGTTGCTGCGCGGAACGACTCGGAGGCTGCGTTGGGGATAAGCCGTATCGGTCGACGCGCGTAGCGCGCTGCGATCGCGGCGCAGCCGGGCGTGATCGCGACATAGGCGTGGACACATCGGTCGAAGAAGCGAAACATGCGTGGCGGAAAGCTCAACCTCGTATTGTGATGCGTCAAAATCACCGGCTGCCTGGTGCGGGCAAGCCAGAGCATCGGAAGAACTCGTGCCGTATGGGCATGGATGACGTCGGGGCGCAGGTCCGCAAGCAGCCTGCGAAGGGCAAGCGCTCCCGTCAGGACGTTGCCGCGTCGCACCAGTCCGAGCGAGCTGGCGTGCACGCCTGCCTGGCGAACGGCCGCCATCATCGCCTGCTCGGTTTCGACGGAATTGCCGACCGCTCGGGCGTCGGCCAGGGCGGCAACCGAAGCCTCGTGGCCGCTGCCGGCAAATTGCCTGGAAAGATTGCAGACGAGCGTCTCGGCACCGCCCGAGGTGAAGCTCGTGAGGATGGACAGGATGTGCATTGCGGCCTCCCAGACCCGACCATCGGGCGAGGGGCAGCCGGCCGCAATTGCGATTCCGAGTTAGGCTCTTTGCGCCTTTTCGATTCCGGCCGCCTCTATGGCAGATCGTGTGCATGGATCATGTCGGCGAACGGGCCCGAGAGGCGCAAACCGGTGCAATGCCACAGGAAGGCGTGCGGACGCGTGTCCCGCTTCTTCTCCACATCGGCTATCACAAGACCGCGTCCACCTGGCTGCAGTCGAATCTGTTCGATGATCCGCGACAGGGCTTCACGACCGAAACGGGCTCTCCGCGCCATGCGCTCGTCGAGCGGCTCGTCGTGCCCGACCCGCTATTCTACGATCCGGCCGAAGCCGCCGCCGGTTATCGCCGGGCCATTCGCCTTGCCGCCGACAAGGGCTGTACGCTCGTCCTCAGCCATGAACGCCTTTCCGGCTATCCCTCCTCCGGCGGTAGGGACCGCCAGCTGCTGGCCGAGCGGCTGGCCGGGACGTTCCCGGGCGCGCACGTGCTGATCGTCATCCGGGAACAGAAGGCGGTCATCCGTTCGATGTACAGCCAGCACGTGACCGACGGAGGCGTCGAATCGATCACCCGGTTCTTGTCCACGCCCGAGCCGGCGCTTTGCCGCAAGCCGACCTTCAACCTTGGATATTACTGCTATGATCGGCTGATCGCATTGTATCATCGGCTGTTCGGCCAGGAGCGGGTGCTGGTTCTGCCCTACGAGCTGCTCGCCCGGGATCCGCACGCGTTCAGTGCCAGCATCGCCCGCCATTGCCGAGGCGAGGCGAGCATTCCGACATCTGCCAGGGAGCGCGTCAACACCGCACGGCCGCTGATCATGCAGGCCGTTCAGCGCCCGCTCAACATGTTGTTCTACCATAATGAGCTCAGCCCCGGCGCCCTGCTGCACATTCCGCGCTTCCACAAGCGCTTCGCGCGGCTGACCCCCATCTTCCGTGCCCTGTCGCCAAGCATCGTCGAGCGTCGGCTGGACGCCCGCCTTCGGCGGATCATCGCTGCCCGGGTCGGCAATCACTATCTCGAAAGCAACCAACGGACCCAGGCGTTCGTCGATCACGATCTCGCGGCGCTCGGCTACGAGGTGGAACCTGCGGCATGAACGGCAGCGTCGCGCATCCGCGGCACATCGCCATCGTGACCGCCGGGCTCGGCGCCGGCGGCGCCGAAAGGGTGATCGCCGAGATTGCCGGGCGCTGGTCGGCTGCCGGGACCCGGGTCACGATCGTCAGCTTCGATCGTCCAGGCGACCGTGTCTACCACCCGCTCCCGGAACCGATCGCCGTCGTGAAGCTCGGCATCCCGGGCCAGGGCGGCGCCTCCTTCCTCGCCCGGCTTCGCCGCCTCCGATCCACGCTGCACGGGCTTGCACCCGACATCGTGGTGAGCTTCCTGACCAAGGTCAACATCCTCACCCTGCTCGCCACCATGGGGTTGCGGGCGCCGGTCGTGGTCGCCGAGCGCAACAATCCCGAGCGACAGGATGCGCATATATTCTGGCGTCTCGCCTCGAGCCTCGTCCACCTGCGGGCGAGCCTCGTCATATGCCAGACCGAACGGAGCCGGCGCTGTGTCCCGCTCGCTGCGCGGAGCCGGGTTCGCGTCATTCCCAACCCGGTCAACCCTGCGAAACATCTGCCCGTGGCGACCGCGAGGCCGGTCCTCGCAGCCGTCGGCCGGCTTACGCCGCAGAAAGGCTTCGACATGCTCATCGATGCCTTTTCCGCCGTTGCCGACCGGCACCCGAACTGGGATCTGCACATCTGGGGGGAAGGCCCATCGCGTGCTGTCCTGCAGGCGCGGATCGCGGCGGCGGGCCTGAGTAAGCGCGTGATCCTGCGCGGTCTGAGCCCGGAGCCCGGCACATGGGTCAAGGAGGCGAGCGCGTTCGTGCTCTCCTCCCGTTATGAAGGATTCCCGAACGTGCTCGGCGAGGCGCTCGCGGCCGGCCTGCCATCGGTCGCCGCCGATTGCGATTTCGGGCCCTCGGATCTGCTCATCGACGGCGCAAACGGGCTGCTCGTCGCACCGGACGACATGGAGGCCCTCGCGGCAGGGTTGAACAGGCTTCTCGGCGACGCGGCGCTCCGCGCCCGGTTTCGGGACGCCGCGCCCGCAGTCGCGATCCGCTACGCTCCCGAACAGATCTTCAACGCATGGAACGATGTCGTCGAGGCACTCGCCGCGACGCCTCGTCCGGCGGTCCGTGCGCCTCAGGTAAGAGTCGCATAGAGCTCCGCGACCCGGCTGCAGTGGCGCGCCTGCCCGAACCGAGCGATCGCATCCTCGCGCGCCCGTTCGGCCAAAGCCGCAGCCTCGCCGGGATGATCGGCAAGCCGACAGCAGGCGATTGCAAGCGCCATCGGGTCGTCGGGCGGCACCAGGATGCCGACGGCGCCGTCCCGGACCGCTTCGACGTTGCCGCCGGAGCGGGTGGCGACGACCGGGGTTCCAACCAGCATCGCTTCGATGAGGGTGCGCCCGAACGGTTCGCCGATCGCCGGCACGACGAGCTGATCGCACGCGGCGATCCACTCCGTGCCCGGAGAGCGATAGCCCATGAGCCGGACGAAGCCGGCGGCTGCGCCCTCCGCGATGCGGCTGGCCATAGCAGCTTCCATTCCGGGCTCCTCGGGGCGCCCGAACATGAGCCCGGCCACGGGGCGCGAGCCGCGCAGCGCCCTTGCCGCGACCACGGCATCGATGAAGGCAAGCGGGCGCTTACGGTCGATGAAACTTCCGAAGAAGCCCAGCAGGAGAGTGTCGTGCGGCAGCCCGGTCTCCGCCAGGACCTTTGCCCGCGCCGATGGGCGATCCGCACGGACGGAGGTGTCGAACGGGCTGTGGAGCACTTCCGCCTTGCGGGCCGCAGACCATCGGCCTGCGGGTGGCAAGGCGAACTGAGAAACGGCGAGGACATGATCGGCCAGCAAAGGAGCGATCAGCCGAAGTCCTCGCGCGTTGGGGTCGCCTCGATGGTGCCAAAGCAAGCGCGCGCCGGCGAGCCGGGCGGCCAGGCCCCAGGCCGCATGCGTGCGCCCGTCATTGCTGTGGACGATATCGACGCCTTGAGCCTTGAGGAACGCTGTCTTCGCGCGAAGTCCCGAGAGCGCATGCAAGGCCTGCCGCGGCCCGATCCGCATACCGGGCTCGAGAGGCTCGTTGGCGGCCTCCGGGCTCGCCACGATCTCCTCGCCTTCGAACAGGCGGGCGATTGCACCCTCTCGGGCCTGCGGCACCACCAGGATGCGGAAGCGGGCGCGGTCCAAGCCCTTGACGAGGCCGAGCACGGAGATGTGGCTGCCGCCCACGGTGTCACCCGTGAACGGGAAACAGACCGTCAGACGCCGGTCGCCGGCCATGAAGCCCTCCAGCCCTTCATTCCGCGGCCGCCAGCGCGCGCCCGGCCGAAGGTTCCACGTTCGCCGCATGCCCGGCCGACGCCGACACAGCAGGCGATCCTGTCCCGATCGCGCTGTAGGCGAACCCCGCAGCCTCCGCAGCGGCGCGCGAATAGACGTTGCGAAGATCGATGAGCCTTCGATGCCGCATCGCCGCGCCGAGCCGCTCGAGATCGAGCGCCCGGAACAGGTCCCATTCGGTGACGATCGCAAGCGCATCCGCGTCCGCAGCCGCCTCATAGGCATTCCCGGCCATGGTGACATTGGGGAGATAGGTTCGTGCCGCCTCCATTCCCTCCGGGTCGTAGGCGCTGACCCTGACACCGGCATCCTCGAGGGCCTGGACGATCGCCACCGCCGGCGAATCCCGCATGTCGTCCGTGTTCGGCTTGAAGGTAAGGCCGAGAATGGCGACTCGGCTTCCGCGCACATCCCGCCCGAGCGCGCGGATGATCCGGCGTCCCATCGCGCGCTTGCGCGCCTCGTTGACGCTTGCCACTGCTTCGACCACCCGAAGGGGCGTCTCATGATCCTGCGCCGTCTTGAGAAGCGCGAGCGTATCCTTGGGAAAACAGGAGCCGCCGTAGCCGGGTCCTGCATGCAGGAACTTGGATCCTATGCGATTGTCGAGGCCCATGCCGTGCGCGACATTCTGGACGTCCGCTCCGACGGCCTCGCACAGGTCGGCGAGCTCGTTGATGAAGGTGATCTTGGTGGCGAGAAACGCATTGGCCGCATATTTGGTCAGCTCGGCGCAACGTCGCCCCATTGCGACAACCGGCGAGCGGTTGAGGAACAATGGCCGATAGACCTCCTGCATCACCGCGAGCGCTGCCCCGGAATCCGCGCCGATCACGATCCTGTCGGGGCGCTTGAAATCGCTGATCGCGGCGCCCTCGCGAAGGAACTCGGGGTTGGAGACCACGTCGAACCGCGCGTTCGGAGCGGCCTCCCGCAGCACCACTTCGACTTCGTCGCCGGTGCCGACCGGGACGGTCGACTTGGTCGCGATCACCGTGTAGCCCGTGAGGCTCCGGCCGATCTCGCGCGCCGCCGCATAGACATGGCTTAGGTCGGCATGGCCGTCGCCGCGCCTCGACGGTGTTCCGACCGCGATGAACACCACGTCCGCAGTCGCCACCGCCGGACCGATCTCCTGCTCGAACTGCAACCGTCCGGCGCTCGCGTTGCGCATGACGAGCTTCTCGAGACCCGGTTCGAAGATCGGCATGCGGCCGTGCTTCAGGGCCGTGACCCGGGCCTCGTCCTTGTCGACGCATATGACGTCGTGGCCGAAATCGGCGAAGCAGGCTGCCGAAACGAGGCCCACATAGCCTGCTCCCACGATGGTGATGCGCATGTCATTGCCCTCCCTGGAGCGTGGTTGCGGCGTCTGCGGCAGCGCTTGCGGTCAGGCGCCGGTGCAGATGGTCGAGGAACTCGTCGAAATTGTAGTTGCCGTCATGGTCGGCGTCGCCCCACGGATCGTGGCGCTGCGGGTCGATCTGCATCCGGCGCTCCCATTCGTCGTCCATTCCGTCGCGATCGTCGTCGCGATAAGGCGGCGCCGCGGCCGCTGCCGGGATCGTCCCGGGCCGGGTCTTGATCCTGCCGCGCCGTGTACGGACGTCCGAGAGCACTCCGGCGTCAAAAGCATCACGCGGTAAGGCACCAGCTTCTTTCAGAACCCGTTCATAGGCCTGTCCGGACGGCATCGTCCTGACGGTCGGACTGCAGGTCGGCTTGTCGATGGTCGCCGCCGGCAGGAGAGGGGACATGTGCACGAAAGCGCCGTCGAAGTGATTGTCCCAGAGATAGACCCTGGAGATCCCCTTGGAGCCGATCAGCTCGCGGTCGATGCCCACCGCCTTGCGTGCGGTGTTCGGCCCGCCACGGAAATAATTGCCGGTGATCGCCACCGGCGTTCCACCATAGCTTTCCCAGACTTCCGCGAACTGCGAATTGGCGTTGTAGAAGACGTTGTTCACGACTTCCACGCACGATCCGGGTGCGAAATTGATGTCCGGATTGCGATCGCCGCTGTGCGCGCAAAGATTGCCGATGAAGCTCAGATTCTGCGGACCCTGAGGGTCGCTGCCGAGAAGCGCACACTTGTCGTGCGGCGGTATTCCCTCTGCGAACAGCGACGAACTGATCGTGATCCGGTCATTGTCGCCATAAGGGTTGACCAGTTCGTCACGGGCCCAGCTGCCGCTTACATGGTCGAGAATGACATTGCGGCTGTTCTCGATGGTGAAGGCGTCCTCCCCCGCCGGATCGGGTCCGAAGGTGTCAAGCCTGACCCGCACATGGCGGATCACCACGTCATGCGTGTCCTTGACGATGATCGGAGTTCGTCCGGCACCGTCCGAAGAATTGGCGATGGTAATCCCGCCGCCCGGCGCGGTCTGCCCCGCGATCGTGAGGTAAGGCTGCTTGATCGCCGGAGAGGGGCCGTGAAAGCGGATCGTTCCGCTGACCCTGAAGACGCAGGTCCGGGGCCCGGAGGCCTCGATGCAGCTCCTGAGCGAGGCGGGGCCGTTATCCTCGAGCGTGTCGACATAAAGGATGCGGCCGCCGCGACCGCCGCGACTGGTGGCGCCATGGCCGACGGCACTGGGAAAGGCGAGCTCGCCCGAGACCGGAGTCGGCTGAGGCGGCGGCGCCGCTTCCGTCCGTCCGGAGCAGGACGGGAGAAGGGCCAGCACGCCGGCAAGCAGCGCGGAGCCGCGCCGAAGACCTGGAGCCTGGAACTGGGGGCGTGCGGAACAGATCATGACGATCGGCCTCAGAATTGCAGCCGAAGTTCGAGCGCACTTCGAAATCGCTCGAAATCCTCGCCGGGCCGATTGCTGTTGCGATCGGCGTAGCGGCCGCTCAGCGCCACCGCGACCCGGCGATTGACGAGATATTCGACCTCGCCGTAGCCGCCGAGCGTCCGTTCCACGACAGACGTGCCGAGAAAGGCCGAGCGGCGGTAGACGGCGCCGGCCTGCCAGTGGAGATTGCGACGGACCTCCTGCTGCACGCCGAGGCGCACGCGCGTGTCCTCCCTGGCATAGGCGCCGCTGCGTACCGTCGCGGCATCGCCATGGAAGCCGTCGAGCGTGAAGGCGAGCCGCGCGCGAGGCTGGTAGATGAGTGCCGCCTGCGCCGAGAAGCCGGTGCGGGAAGGAAGGGAGGGATCTGCGGGATTGAACCGGAAAATGCCCGCTCCCGCTTCGCCTCGCAGGACCCCGCCGGGATCGATCGCGATCCCGATCCTTCCACCGACCGTATCCGAGTCCCGGTTCACGCCGCTCAAGTCGAAGGGCAGCGCGAAGTTGCGCCGATTGTAGAACAGCTCTGCAAAGGCGCTGCTCAGATCGGTGAGCAGGTAGCGCAAACGTCCGCTGAGCGAAAAGCTGTCATGATCCCGTTCGCGATCGACGGCGCTGACATGGTCGAACCGTGCGGCCGTACCGCGCACCCGAAAACCGACCCGGGTGCCGGTTCGGGTATAGCCGAGCTCCGCGCGCGAGATGTCGATCAGGCGAGGACCCGTGGTCGGCGAGATCCTCGCCTCGGGATCTCCCCGCGACTCGACTGCCCGCTCGTAGGCGACGAGAGCGGCGATCGCATCGGTTCCGCGGACCCGATATTCGCCCGTCGCACCGACCGACGCCGCGGTGGAATTTTCCGTAGTGGCATCAAGGAAGCGCTCGAATCGGGCATTGGCCCAACCGGTCATCCGATAGCGCTCTTTCTCGAGCACCGCGTTGAGCGCAGGCGCGGCCACGATCTTGAAATCGGAGGTCACGTCGTTCGGGAGAGCATAGATGTTGCTGTCATATTCGAGCCGGACATCGCCGTTGAGGAAAAGCCGCGTGTCCCCGACGGTGACGGGGGTCCGTGGAAAATCGGTTTCGGCGCTGCCGATCACCGGAGTGGCGCGGCTGAGCTCCTGGGCTCCTCCCAATTGGGGGGCGACGAGCGCAAGGCTGGAGATGGAGACCAGCACCGCCCCCCTGATCGGCCTCATGTCTCAGAACCACTTTTCGTATACGACGATCGTGTCTCCGGGCAGCACCCAGGAGGCGTTGGTAGCGCGCGTCGTCGTGGCCCGCCCGCCCACGACGCGGGTGATCGCGACCTTGCCCTGCACGGCGCGGTAGGTGTAGCCGCCCGCCGCCGAGACGGCTGCAAGCACCGCCATGCCCGGCCGATACTGATACTCGCCCGGGTTGCGAACTTCTCCGGTCACATAGACCGGCCTCAGTTTCACCGGTTGCACGCTGACGCTTGGCGAGACGAGATATTCGCCGTCCACCAGTTTCGACGCGATCGCCCTTTCGAGTTCGCTGAGGGTGAGGCCGGAAGCCCGGACCGCCCCCACCACGGGCAGCGAAATCTCGCCGCGGTCGTTGACCACGTAAGCGGTGTTCGCGGCAGCGTCGGTTCCGCTGAGGCCCGGAACGACGACCCGCAGCTCGTCGCCGCTTCCGAGACGGAGTTCGGCGGCGTCAGCGCCTGCCGTCTCCGGCAACTTGCCAAGCCCGGTGGAGCAGGCGGCGGTCAGCGTGAGCATCAGGGCACATGCCAGTTTCAGACCTGGGGCGGACATGGGTACCTCCAACATGGATCAGGCAGAGCCAGACTAGCCGTTCGACCCGATCCGATGGGTGGGGATTCCGGTTACGCCCGGTGCGAATTCGGACATCCGGATTGCCTCAAAGTGGTTAGCGCGCCGCAACCTGCCGCAGCGGCGGCTCGTCGAGGCCGACCCATCCCCCGACGTCCCTGCCGATAAGGTCTCCGAGCTGCGTCACGTCGTCCGCGTAGAAATCCATAAGGCGCTGCCGGAGCTCGGCCGTCAGCGGCGGGTAGGCGATCTCCCGCGCCAGCAAGCTCCTTGCCTTTGCGAAGGCGGGGTTCGTTCGAAGCGGCTTCACGGCCGACTTGAGGGGCGCGAGCAGGCGCCGCATCCCGAGCGGCAGGAAGCGTTCGGACCCGTCATTGAACCGGCGCGCTCCGACTTCGGGCGTGTAACGCTCCGGCGCTCCAACGTGCCGACAGACAGACCTGACGGTGTGTTCCGGATCCGCCTTGACGTCTTCGTAAAGGAGCACCTTGACGCGATGCCGCGGAAAATGATCGAACCAGCGCCGCAGGTGCATCGCGTAGAGCCCGTCCTCGAGGAAGCGCCGGTGCTCGCCGGCAGCCTTGGTCAGATGGGCTTCCGGACCGCCGCGTATCGTGCCGCGGCGGTAAAGCATCTTGTAGTCCGAATAGGCACGATCCACGGGATTGCGCAGCTGCACCACCAGCGGGATGTCGGGAAGGGCCGCGGCCATCCGCGCAGGTGCGAGGGGATGCGCCAGATAGTCGGCCGATTTTTCTCCAAGCAGTTGGCCGGGTTGCGCGTCCTCGAAGAACTCTGCGTAGAATCGAAAGCCCTGATGATATTCTCGGCTGAAGAAATGCGGTTCGGGAGCGGGCAGGAAGACGCCGGGATTGGCCCGGAGCTGGGCGTGCAGCCAGGTGGTCGCGCCCTTGACGGCTCCGATGATCGCGAAGTCCGGGAGGGTGGAAGTATAGGTCATCGAATGAGCTCCACGGCGCGCGCGACGGGAAGAAGCGAGGCGCGTATCGCCTCCGCCATGAACGTCATTTCCGCTTCGCCGAGCGTGTGGTCGACGGGCAGGGTGACGTTCCGGGCACCAAGGTAGTCGGCGCCCGGAAGCTCGACCGGATTGACGAAGCTTCGGGCGGTAAATGCCTCCTCCCTCGACATGTCCGGACAGGTTCCCGCGCTGGCCGGAACGCCGCGATCGATGAGTTCCTGGATGAAGCCGGAATGGAGCCTCGCCCCCCCGGGATCGTCGAGCAGGAAATTGAACTTGTAGAAAGCGTGCTCGATGCCGTCCGGCACGATCGGCAGCCTGAGGCCGCGCACCGCGCGCAGTCCCGCAATTAGGCTCGCCGCGTTGACCCGCCGCTGGGCAAGCCAGCGTGGAAGGTTGCGCAACTGGATCCGGCCGATCGCCGACTGCATCTCCGTCATCCGGAAGTTCGAGCCGAAGCTGTCGTGCACGTACCGGAAGCAGCCGGGGGAGGCGGCGGTGCGGATCTTGGCAAGGCTCTTGCCGTGGTCCTTGTAGGCCCAGGCGCGCTCGTAGACGCGTTCGTCGTTGACGAGCAGCATCCCGCCTTCGCCGCCCGTCGACATGATCTTGTCGGTGCAGAAGGAGAAGGCAGCGACGTCGCCGAACGAGCCGACCCGCCGGCCATGATAGCTGGCGCCGTGCGCCTGCGCACAATCCTCGATGAGACGCAGGCCGCGGCTGTTGGACAGCGCCTGCAGTTCGCGCATTGCGCAAGGCCAGCCCCCGAGATGGACGCAGATCAGGGCGCGGGTTCGGCTGGTCACCGCACGTGCCGCCGAAACCGGGTCGATCGTCTGGCTGACCGGGTCGACGTCCGCGAACACCGGCGAGGCGCCGACTGCGACCACGCAGGCCGCAGTTGCGAAGAAGCTTCGCGCCGGCACGATGACCTCGTCGCCCGGACCGATGCCGAGCGCACGCAGGCCGAGCTCGAGAGCGAGCGTCCCATTGGCCACTGCGATTCCGGCCGAGGCGCCGCAATAAGCAGCGAATTCGTCCTCGAAGGCGCGCGTCTCGTCGCCGTGCACGAGCGCATTCACACGGCCGCTCGCAAGGATGTCGGTGACGGCATCGATCTCCTCTGCCTCGTGGCGCGGCCAGGCTGTCCGGACCTTGGTGATTGCAGTCGGTCCTTTCTCCGCCGCTCCCGCGGGAGCCGAGCCGGATTTCTGAAGGGCGCATATCTGGATCATCGTTTCGTTCCCTTGGGAGTAGGTGAGCGGCACCGCCGGCTGCAGCCGGGGCTCCCCCGTCAGCCGTCGCGAAAGCGGATCCGGGCGGGGACGGATCTGAGAGCTCTCCTGGATGAGCCTGAGCAGCATCGGATCCCAGGCGGCGCCCTTCGGAGCTTCGATGAGCTTGAGAGTCAGCGCCCGCAGCGCGTCCGCGTCGCCCTCTCCGATCAGCTGTTCGAGCTGCAAGAAGCCGCTGACGAGACGGTCGAGCGGCAGCGGGCAGGGTCGCGCCTCGAACACGCCCGGTATCTGACTTTGGACGCGTTCCTCCGAAATGTCGAAAAGCTCTTCGAAAAGCTTTTCGCCCGGGCGCAGCCCGACCACCCGGATCGAGTCCTCCGTCACGGCGCGGCCTGCGAGCCTCAGCATCCTCTTGGCGACATCCATGATCTTGACCGGCGCGCCCATGTCCAGGACGAAGATCGCACCGCGGCTGCCCTGGAGCTCCATGGTCCGGGTGCTGCTCTGCAGCACCAGCTGGACGGCTTCCTCTACGGTCATGAAGAACCGTTCCATGTCGGGATGCGTCACGGTCAGCGGCTTGCCTTCCGCAATCTGCTTCTTGAAGAGTGGGATGAGCGACCCGCTCGAACCAAGCACGTTGCCGAACCGCACGGTCATGAACCGCGGGCTCTCCGTGTCCGACGCGCCGATGAGGTCGAGGGCCTGGCAGTAGAGTTCGCCCAGCCGCTTGGTTGCCCCCATCATCCCGACCGGATTGACCGCCTTGTCGGTCGACACCTGGACCATCGCACGCGCGCCGAATTCACAGACCGCATTGGCGACATTGCGAGTCCCGAGCACGTTAGTGTGGACGCCGTCGCACGGGCTCGCCTCGACGATCGGGACGTGCTTGAGCGCTGCGGCGTGGAACACCAGCTGCGGGCGGTGCCGATCGAAGATCTGGCGAAGCGCCGGCATCTGCCGGATCGAGCAAAGTTCCGAGTGGAACGTGACGTCGGGAAAACGCTCCCGCACCTCGAGATCAACCCTGTAGAGATTGTATTCGGCATGGTCGAGGAGGACGATCTCCGCGGGCCCGAAGCCTGCAATCTGTCGCACCAGCTCACTGCCGATTGTCCCGCCGGCGCCTGTCACCAGCACCCGCTGGCCGGCGATGGTGCGTGCGACCGGGCTCTTGTCGAGCTCCACCATCGGACGTCCGAGCAGCTCGGCGAGCGGCAATTGCTCGAGCTGAAGGTGAGAACCGTCGCCGCCCGCCTCTCCCCACAGATGACGAATGCGGCCGATGGTCAGTTCGAGATCGTCGGCGGCCGGCAACAGCCTGGCAAGGGTATCGTGTGACTTCTCGCTATCCTCGTGGACGATGATCGCCTCCGGCCGCCGCGCTTCGGCGGTGAGCGCCGCGACCACCAGCCTCAGCCGTTCCGGCGGGCCGAGGACGCGGACTCCGGCGATCTGCAGCCGACCGACATGTGGCGTATCCGTCAGGATCCCGCAGATCTCGAACGTGCAGGAAGGATCCGCGCGTGCAAGCTCGATGATCGCACGCGCCCAGTCGAGTTCGCCGATCAGGAGCACGCGCCGGCGATCTTTCACCTCGATTTTGCGGACCACCCTGTTGCGAAGGCGCTCGCGCAACGCCCGGCGGCAGATCCGCATTGCTCCCATCGCGCCGGTGACCAGGGCGAAATGGAGGAGGATGGAGGGAAGGAGGGTGGTCGCATCGGAAAAGGTGGAAGGCGAAGAATAGAGGCGGATCGCCCAGGCGGCAGACACCCCGCTGATTACGGTGGCGCCGAGGAAGGCGCAGTCCTCGAAGCTCAGATACCGCCAGCTGCGCTGATAGAGCCGAAGCGCGAAGAAGACCGTAACCGCGACGGCGGCAAAGGCGGCCATGGCGAGCAGCGACGTGGGCACCGCCCGCGGCATCGGCGCCGCTCCGCGTGCAACGGCGATCGGCAAGGTCAGCATCACCGCTGCGGCGTCGAGGCCGACCACCGCAAGAAGCCGGGCCATTCCGGCGCCCGACTGCGGAAGGAAACCGGAACCAGCGATCCGATGCCTGGCTCCGGCCGTCCTGGCTTCTTCCACGACGCGCGGAGCCGCAGGATCGGCCGGATTGGCGTCAGATTTCGTCGCCATGGCAGGGACCTCCTTCTTCGTCGATTTGAAGAAGAAGCGACAGGATCCGATCGAACGCGAATAATCGGCAGCCGCCTCAAGCTATTCTGCGCGGCAACATGCCGAACCCTGGTGCGGTTTAGTTCCACCATCTAGCCAGTAGCCATTATTGCGTGGCGGCCGATCCGGTGCAGCTGAATGGACGATTGGCTAACCCCAATGGATTACACCCGATACGCAGGATGCTTTCCCTTGCAGGACCTTTATCCCTTTCACGAGCGGAAGCGGTTCGCCTGCGCCGGCCTCGCCCTTGCGCAGGATGCTCCTGATCTCGGTCCAGGCTCGACCGGACGGGCGCTGGGAAGGCACGTGGAGCGTGGGTGGCCTGCACTGCAAAGAGGCGAGCCGTCGGCACTGCAAGGAAAGGCTGAAGATGAAGATCGTCGTTCTGGCAAGCCTGGCGATGTCTCTGGTGCGGTTCCGGGGCAAGCTGCTCGAAGAGCTGGTCGCCGCCGGGCATGACGTCGTCGCCTGCGCCCCCGACGCAGACGAGACGGTCACGCGCGATCTGGCGGAAATCGGCGTGACCTTCCGGCGAACGCCGATGTCGCGAGCGGGTGTCAACCCATTGCAGGACATCGCTACCTTCGGCCGGTATCTGGCTCTCTTCGCGAGGGAACGGCCAGGCGCGGTGATCGCCTATACCCAGAAACCGATCATCTATGGCGGGCTTGCGTCCCGGCTGACGGGCGCCAGGTTGCACGTGATCATGAGCGGTCTCGGCTATGTTTACAGCAGCGAAGCCGATCACCGCCCGGGCCTGCGCAAGATCGTCTCGTGGCTGTACCGTCTCGCGGTCCGCCGCGCGGCGACGATCTTCGTGTTCAACAGCGACGATCGCCGAATGATGATCCAGCACGCTATCATCGATGCGCGCCATCACGTTGTCCAGGTGCCGGGCTCCGGAGTGGACACCGACCACTACGCTGCGGCTCCGCTGCCGAGCGGCCCGCCGACCTTTCTCATGATGGGCCGCCTGATGCGGGACAAGGGAGTGGGAGACTATATCGCGGCGGCCCGACAGGTCAGGTCGGTGCTGCCTGACGCCAGGTTCATGCTGCTCGGCCGGCCGGAGACCGAGAACCCGACCGGCTATTCGGACGCGGACGTTGCCGGATGGTCCCGGGAGGGGCTGATCGAACATGTCCCCGAAACCTCCGATGTGCGGCCCTATCTCGCGCGGTGCCATGCTTTCGTGCTTCCCTCTTTCTACCGCGAGGGCTTGCCGAGAACGATATTGGAGGCGCTGTCGGTCGGACGTCCGGTCATTACCTGCGATCTCCCCGGCTGTCGCGACGCCGTCACGGACGGGGAGAGCGGCTGGCTCGTGCCGCCGAGGCGCCCGGACCGGCTCGCGGAGACGATGCTGCTTGCCGTCGAGGATCCGGAGCGGCTGGAGCGGATGCGGATAAGTGCGCGTCGATCCGCCGAACGCGTCTATGACGTGAAACGGGTGAACGCGCTCCTGCTCCGCGAGATGGGGCTCGCGGCCCGACGACTTTCTGCCGCCGCCGGTACACCCGCGCCAAGGGTCAGGGCGGAGGCCTAGCGTGTCGAGGCTCGTCGATATCGCCCTCGCGCTGAGCGCCGCGATTTGCCTGTCACCGCTCGTCCTCCTCATTGCGGTTGCCGTGCGGCTCGATCTCGGCAGCCCTGTGCTGTTCCGGCAGCGTCGGGCGGGACTCGGCGGCATCGAGTTCGACATCGTCAAGTTCAGGACGATGCGCGACACCCGAGACTCCGCCGGACGCCTGCTTCCCGACGCCGAGCGCGTGGTGCCGCTGGGGCGGCTGCTGCGGCGAACGCGGCTGGACGAGCTACCGGAACTGCTCAACATCCTCCGCGGCGACATGTCGTTCGTCGGCCCGCGACCGCTACTGCCGGAAACGATCCGCGTGTTCGGCGAAAAGGGCGTTCTCCGCGGCCGCGTCCGGCCGGGACTTACCGGCTGGTCGCAAGTCAACGGCAACACCTTGCTGACGCAGGAGGAAAAGCTCGAACTCGACCTCTGGTATTTGGCGAACCGGACATTGTTCATGGACGCGGCGGTGATGCTGCGGACGCTGGCGGTGATGACATTCGGCGAGCAACGCAACAGCGACAATCTGGAGAAGGCATTTGCGAGCAGTCGTCATCGGCGCGGTTGAAAGCACGTCCATTGCCGCCGGAGCGATCGCATCCGCCGACGACTGGACGCTCGCCGCCCTGTTCACGCTGGCGCCGGATCTTGCCGCGCGACATTCGGACTTCCATGACCTTGCGCCGGTGGCGCTATCCGCCGGGGCGGAACTCGTGCCGGTCGACAGGATCAACGACGCGGCGAACGTCGCCGGGCTGGCCGCCTACCAGCCGGATTTCATCTTCGTCGTCGGCTGGTCGCAGATCTGCGGCCCCGATCTGATGGCGATCGCCCCCGGCCGCGTGATCGGCTACCATCCCGCCGCACTGCCGCGCATGCGGGGACGGGCGGCAATTCCGTGGACGATCCTGGCCGGCGAACCGATCACGGCAGGCACCTTGTTCTGGATGGATGAAGGTGTCGACACGGGTGCGATACTCGACCAGCAATTCTTCCACGTGTCGCCCGCGGAAACCGCGGCGACTCTCTACCGGAAACATATGGGGGCCCTCGGCACGATGATGGCGAGAACGCTCCCCGATCTCGTCTCCGGGCGGCCGCGCCGCGACCCCCAGGATGAACTTCATGCGACCTGGGCCACACGCAGGACGGCGGAGGACGGGGCGATCGACTGGCGCAGGCCGGCCAAAGAGATCCACCGCCTGGTTCGCGCCGTCGGTCACCCCTATCCGGGATCGTTCACGTCGGTCGGCAGCGACCGGCTCACGATCTGGTCGGCAGAGCTTTCTGATGTCGGCGAGCGCTTCTGTGCGCTGCCGGGGCAGATCATCGAGCGGACACCGGCGATGTTCACCGTAGCGTGCGGCGACGGTACCGCCCTGACGGTGACCGACTGGAGCCGACCGGGCGGCAGGATGCCGGCGCTGCACGCAATCCTCGGACGGGAAGCATGAGCCCGCTCGCCTGCTGGCGCCGGGTGGCGATCGTCGCGCCGCATCCGGACGATGAGGTTCTGGGCTGCGGTGGAACCATCGCCCGCCTCGCCAAGGACGGTGCACAGACGCATGTGGTCATCGTCACGACGGGGCAGGAGCCGCGCTTCCCGAGAAAGCTGGTCGAGACCGTGCGGGAGGAGGCCCGGCGTGCGCATGCTGCCCTCGGCGTGACCACGACCCGGTATCTCGACTTCCCCGCCGCGGAGCTGGACCGGGTGCCCTCCAGCGACCTCAACGCGGCGCTTGGCCGCGCGCTGGACGACGTCGCTCCGGACACGCTGCTGCTGCCATTCATCGGCGACATCCATGTCGATCACCAACTGGTGTTCAACGCGGCGCTCGTCTGGGCTCGGCCGCGCGGCGCTTCCGCTCCCGCCCGGATCCTGGCCTACGAAACCTTGTCGGAGACGAACTGGTGGGCACCAGGGCTCACACCGGCGTTCATCCCCAACGTCTTCGTCGACATCGGGGATGAACTCGAGGCCAAGCTGTCCGCCTTCGCCGGCTTCGAGTCGCAGCTGAAAGCCTTCCCGGACGAGCGGTCGCTCGAGGCGATCCGCGCGCTCGCCATGGCGCGGGGAGCGACCGTGTACCGCCGGGCCGCGGAGGCCTATGCGATCATCCGTCAGGTGCTTTAGCAGCTTCACCGCGGACGATGAGCGGCGACTCGATCCTGCGGACAATGATTTGCGTACCGAGTTCCGCTTCTTTTACTCCGCGTGGCGGTTGCTAACCTTTATCGACTGTTCGTTCGACCTGCCCGGCTGCTCGCCGAGGTGGGTTTTTCAGGAAAGACTGGCTCCCGGCTTCGTCAGTCGCCTGGCGAATCGGCGGGCGACTCGCACATGGTTCGGCAAACGAACTATTTATGTCAACAGAGTCGGAGGCGCGCCGATCTACGCCTTTCGGCTAGTCTGTTCCAGATAGCGCGCGATGTGTCTTGCGCGGCAACCAGAGAAAAGCGTTCTTCTCTGGGCGTAATCCTTTGTTAACGACTGCCCTTTTGGGGTAGGCAATCTGAAGTTGGACAGAAGGTTCGCCGTCTGGTAGGATTTCATCACAAGATTGAGGCCGTTTTCCCTCGGTCAGAATATCTTGCGCGTTTGCGTCGACACTCCAAGCATTAAACCTCCAGCACCGCAATCGCGGTTTAGAACTGCGTGTCCGGATGCGGGGAGGTCTGTCGTTAACAGGGGGTAGAAATGTCAGACACGATAAATGTCGCGCTCGTCGGACGTAATTCGATCGTCCGGGAGGGCCTGTGCCGGATCCTCGCGGATTACGGTTTCACCATCCGCGCGTCGGTCGAGAGTTCGGCCGCGTTGAAGGGGCTCGCGGATGCCCAGGGAGGCACGGACAATTGTCTCGTCGTGGTCGACATCGGCACCGACGGCAGTGTCGACGGGATCGTCGGGACGATCCACGAGACCTTCGCCGGCGGCCGCGTCGTGCTGCTGGCGGACCAGTTCGATTTCGAGACGATGCTCTGCGCCTTTCGCCAGGGCGCAAGCGGATATATCGTGAAGGAAATCTCTTGCGAGCCGCTGATCATGTCCTTGCAGCTTGCTGCGACGGGCGAGAAGGTCATGCCCTCGCAGCTTGCCGATCAGCTGCCCACGCACGTGCCGGCCGCGACCACCGAGACGGCCCAGAAGACGATCGAGAACGCCCAGCTTTCGGATCGCGAAACCGAAATCCTGCGCTGCCTGATCATGGGATGTCCGAACAAGATCATTTCTCGCCAGCTCGACATCAGCGAGGCGACCGTCAAGGTTCACGTCAAGGCGATCCTGCGCAAGATCCGCGTGCACAACCGGACTCAGGCAGCCATCTGGGCCGTCAACCGCGGCCTCGAGGGGATAACCCTGGGCAGGCAGCAGCTGACTCGCACGGACGCCGAGCCGCCGCAGCTGCCGGACCTGACACCGCAGATGTTCGCCCACGAGGCCCTCGCGCCTTTGTCTCTGGCGGCGCACTGAGTCACCGCTTCGACGCCTCCAACAGGAGCAGCAGGTCATGGCGGGGTCTCCGAGCGATCCGACCGTTCCCGTGGGAAGCGGGGGCGGCGAGGTGCCGTTGCAGACGTTCAGGCAGCGTCTCATCGCCATCGGACACCTGCTGTCCGGCAATTTCGGCAACGCCGCGATCATGCTGGTCAGCGTTGCCATCGCCGCCCGTGCGCTTGGCCCCGAAATCTACGGGGTCATGGTCCTGGTGCTCGCTTATGGCCGGACGGTCGAGCGCGTCCTTCGCTTCGAATCCTGGCAGCCGCTGATCCGCTTCGCGGCCCTCGAGGAAGGGTCGGGCGATCGAGCCCGGCTTGGACGGCTCTATGCCTTCGGCCTTCTTCTCGACGTCTGCACGGCGCTGATCGCCGCATTGGTCGCCTATCTGGGCGCCGCGCTGCTCGGGCCGCTGTTCGGCCTAGACGAGGCCAATATCCAGCTGGTCGCGATCTACTCGGTAGCGCTCTGCGTGAACGTCACCGGAGTTCCGACGGCGGCGTTGCGCATGGCGGGCCGGTTTCGGTTGCTTGCCTATAGCCAGCTCGCCGCGAACATCGTCCGCATTGGGCTGGCAATGCTGTGCGCACAGCAGGATTGGGGGATCGCGGCGTTCATGATCGCCTGGACCGGCGCGCAGGTCTGTGGGTCGATCCTGTTCATCGGTCTCGGTTATTCTGCCCTGCGAGCTCTCGGCATCCCGGGGCCCTTCAGCGTTCGCTGGTCGGGACTGCGGTCGAGCTTTCCCGGCTTCCTGTCCTTTGCCTGGTCGACCAACCTCTCGATGACCATGCGCACCCTGACGCAGGAAGCCGACGCATTGATTGTCGGCGCGCTCGCAGGCCCTGCCGCCGCGAGCTTCTATTATCTCGCCAAGCGCATCGGCAAGGTCGCGCAACAGGTCGGGGCCCAGGTGCAGGCCGTAATCTATCCGGATGTGGCGCGGATCTGGGCACGGGGACTGCGCGAGAAATTCCGGGCCACCGTGCTCCGTACGCAGGCTGCGCTTGCCGCGGTGGGCATTGCCGGTCTGCTCGCGGCCTGGGTGCTCGGGCGGTGGATCATCCATCTCGGGCCGGGCGCGAGCTACGATGCTGCCTACCCGCTGCTTCTGACCCAATTGGTAGCGGTGGTGCTCACCATGCACGCCGCGCCGTCCCGCTCGGCATTGCTGGCCATGCATCGGCCCGGTTTCGTGCTCGCCGCTTCCACGATCGGCGTGGTCCTGTTTCTCGGCACCTGCCTTCTGGCGATCCCGGTCCTCGGAGCCATCGGGGCGAATATCGCCCACATCGTCCTTGCTGCCTTCATGGCATTGGTCCTGGACGTCGCATGGCTACGCTGGTCACGCCCGCAGGTTCAGGAAGAGCCGGCGGAGCTGGCCGTCGCGGCGAGCCGCTAGGTCGCCGCGGCAAGACGCGTTCCGCGCACCCGTGACAAGAGCGGCGGCTCCACTTTCGGCCCGCTGCCCGCCCTGCGTTCGAACTATCCCGAAACGGTTCTCGCGAAAGGCTTTCAGCGAACGCATGGCGCGACATCGCCGCACGGACCTGCTTCAGTCCGAGCGCCTGAATCGCGCAGGCGCTGAACCGCGTTTGGAACGAGCGCATTGTCGTTCGGCCGATCGTCGGAACGGCAAAAGCAATGAACTGGAGCGTAATCCGTTCAATCTCCAAGCCACTGACGGATTCCTATCCGCACGGCCGTTCGTGAAGACAGGCACCGGCTTCTCCTGGCGCGGGCGCGGGCGCGGGTCGACACGGCGCCTGCACGTCTCGAACGTGCGCGAGGAGGCGTTTCCGACCTTGCGGCGCAGGCAGCAAGCCGCCCGGCGAGCGCCACCGCCGGGTTGAGCCACACAAGAAACGGTCGCCGACCCTGGAGTGGGGTCCACGACCGTGAGTTTCCGAGCGTCTTATCGCCTGCCGGTCAGGTGCCCATGCCCTTGGTCGACGCGTCGCCGCGATCCTTGAGGCGGAAGCTCCAGCCTTCGCCTTCCGGACGGCATTCGCGGGCCCAGTAGGCATCATCCTCCATGCGCGCCTCGGCCAGTGCCGCCTTGCACTCGGCTCTGGTGGCGTAGATCGTGCTTTCGTCCACGGCTGAGGCCACGGCCGGTATTGCAAGTCCCGCGACGAGCAAACCGAGGGATGCAAGCTTTCTCATCGTAAGTTCCTCCAAAAGCGGGCTTGTCCCGCCCCGGCAGACTAGCGCAGCAGCGATGCACCACCCATCACTACTCCTCGCGATTCCGGGCGCATGTGGAGTAGGCTTTTGGGCGAGGCCCGTTCGCAACACCCGCACTAGGCCCCGTCCCGGCGGCAACAGGCCAATATGCCCGGGGCAAGCTCCTGCCGGCAGATGAGGAGATCGGGCAATTCGGGCGAGGGCTTGTTGTACGCCATCCCCGACCCGTCGATCCGCGAGACGTGCAGGCCAGCCGCAAGCGCGACCGCGGCAGGCGCGCAATTGTCCCACTCATACTGGCCGCCGCTGTGCAGGTAGATGTCGGCTTCTCCCCGGATCACCGCCATCGCCTTCGCGCCGGCCGATCCCATCGGCACCAGGATCGCATCGAGCCTGGCTGCCACCTCCACGGCTTCAGGCGCCGGGCGCGTCCGGCTGACCAGCATGCGCAGGCGTTCCGGTGCGGTCTGCAGGGCAGGCGGGCGCGCGCTGTCGAGGGTGATGCCCAGTTCCGGGAGCGCGACCGCTCCAACGGCGGGCTTGCCGTCGATCGCAAGTCCCACATGCACCGCCCAGTCGGAACGACCCTCGCCATATTCACGTGTGCCGTCCAGCGGGTCGATGATCCAGCACCGCCTGTTCGAAAGGCGAGCGTCGGTGCTTTTCGTCTCTTCCGAGAGCAAGGCGTCGCCGGGCCGCAGTCTCGACAGTTCCGCCATGAGAAACTCGTTGGAAAGCTGGTCGCCGGCCTTGCCCAGCGCCTTGCCGGTCAGTCCGCTCTCGCAGCGGAACTGCAGGAGCAGCTCCCCGGCCCGTGCCGCCAATGTGGCCGCCAGCAGTGCATCATCCATGAACGTCCTCCCGAGTTCGCCCAAGGGCTGGTTCTGGCGCACATCGCGCCCGCTCGTCGTCTTTTCAGGCCTGGAGAAGGCGCGCGACGATCGCCTCCGCCGCCTGCTCGGGCGACATCGACAGGGTGTCGATCCGGAATTCAGGCTGTTCGGGAGGTTCGTAGGGCGAGTCGATCCCCGTGAAGTTGCGAAGTTCACCCGCGCGGGCCTTCCGATAGAGGCCCTTCACATCGCGCGCTTCGGCAACCTCGATCGGCGTGTCGACGTGGATCTCCACGAACTCGCCGGCAGCGAACATCCCGCGGACCATCTCGCGTTCCGCCCTGAACGGAGAGATGAACGCCGTCAGCACGATGAGGCCGGCGTCGGTCATCAACCGCGCCACTTCCGCGACCCGGCGGATATTCTCGACACGGTCGGCGTCGGTGAAACCAAGGTCACGGCAGAGCCCATGGCGGATATTGTCCCCGTCGAGCAGGAAGCTGTGCCTGTCGAGCGCGAGAAGCTTCTTCTCCACGAGATTGGCAATCGTCGATTTTCCCGATCCGGACAGACCGGTGAACCAGAGCAGCCTTGGCTCCTGGCGCTTCTGCGCCGCATGGGCCTCGCGGCTGACGTCGAGCGCCTGCCACTGGATATTGTGCGACCGGCGCAGCGCGAAATGAATCATCCCCGCGCCGATCGTCTCGTTGGTCAGACGATCGATCAGGATGAAGCCGCCGAGGTCGGTACTTTTGGCATAAGGCATGAACGGAAGCGGCTTGTCGGTTGCGATGTTCGCCACTCCGATCCCGTTCAACGGCAGCGTCTTCCCGGCGTCCTGGCCGAGCGTGTTGACGTCCACTTGGAATTTGAGGTCGGTGATGCGCGCCGGCACCGTCGTTGCCCCGATCTTGAGAAGATAGGGACGCTGCGGAAGCATCGCCTCCTCGCTGAGCCAGACGAGGGTCGCTTCGAACTGATCGGCGACCTCGATCGGATCGGCCGATGCGCACAGGACGTCGCCGCGCGAGCAATCGACTTCGTCCCTGAACGTGACCGTGACCGATTGGCCCGGTCCGGCAGCCGGCAAGTCGCCGTCCATGGTGACGATGCGATCGACGACGGTCATCCGGCCCGAGGGCAGGATCCGGACGGCATCTCCCGGACAGACGACGCCGCTGGAGACCAGGCCGGAAAAACCCCTGAAGGCGGAGTTCGGCCGGTTGACCCACTGGACGAGCATCGAGAAAGGCAGTTCCGCCAGGCGGTCGTCATCCACGTCCACCCGGTCCAGATATTGGAGGAGGGTGGGTCCTGCGTGCCAGGGCATCAGCTCCGTACGTTCAGCGACGTTCTCGCCGGACAATCCGCAGATCGGGATCGCGACGACGCCCGACATCCCGATCGAGGCGGCGAACGCGCGATAGTCGGCGACGATCTCCTCGAACCGTTCACGGCTGTAGCCGACGAGATCCATCTTGTTGACCGCAAGCACGACATTGCGGATGCCGACGAGATTGACGAGATAAGAGTGACGCCGGGTTTGCGTGAGCACGCCCTTGCGGGCGTCGACGAGGATGATCGCAGCGTCGGCAGTCGACGCGCCGGTGATCATGTTGCGCGTATATTGCTCGTGGCCGGGCGTGTCCGCGACGATGAATCGGCGCGCCGCAGTCTCGAACATTCGGTAGGCGACGTCGATGGTGATGCCCTGCTCCCGCTCGGCGGACAGTCCATCCACGAGCAGCGCGAAATCGAGCCGGTCTCCTGTGGTCCCGTGGACGCGCGATTCCCGCTCGAGTGCCTCGATCTGGTCGGACAGCAGCGACTTGGAATCGAACAGGAGCCGGCCGATCAGGGTCGATTTCCCGTCGTCGACCGAGCCGCAGGTGATGAAGCGGAGGAGGCTCTTGTCGGGCGACGGCGCAAGTTCCGGTTTCCCATGGGGCGCAAGCAGCGAAGCCATGTCCATCAGAAATACCCCTCCACCTTCTTCTTCTCCATGCTGGCGAGCTGGTCGCCGTCGATGGTCCGGCCCTGTCGTTCGGACGTCGTTGAGGAAAGCGTCTCCTCCACGATCTCGGCCACCGTTGCGGCCCGGCTCTCGACGGCGCCGGTGAGCGGGTAGCATCCCAAAGTCCTGAACCGGATCGATCGCAGCACCGGCATTTCGCCGGGATTCAGCGGGAAACGATCGTCATCGACCATCAGCAGGGTTCCGTTACGCTCGACGGTGGGACGCGGCGCCGCGAAATAGAGCGGGACGATGTCGATCTGCTCGCGTTGGATGTAGCGCCAGATGTCGAGCTCGGTCCAATTGGAGAGCGGGAAGACCCGGATCGATTCGCCCGGATGCTTGCGCGCATTGTAGAGGCGCCACAATTCGGGACGCTGGGTCTTCGGATCCCAGCGGTGGGCGGCAGACCTGAATGAGAAGATCCTCTCCTTGGCCCGGGACTTCTCCTCGTCGCGCCGAGCGCCGCCAAAGGCGGCGTCGAACCTGTGTGCGTCGAGAGCCTGCTTCAGACCCTCGGTCTTCCACATGTCGGTGTGCACGGGGCCGTCGAAGGGCGTGATTCCCCGCGCTTCCGCCTCAGGATTGCGGTGGACGATCAAGTCGATATCGTCTTCGGCGGCAATCTTGTCGCGAAGCGCGTACATGTCCCGGAACTTCCAGGTCGTGTCGACGTGGAGGAGCGGGAAGGGGAGGCGCGACGGATAGAAGGCCTTGCGGGCGACGTGCAGCATGACGGCCGAATCCTTGCCGATGCTGTAGAGCATCACCGGTCGGCTCGCCTCCCCGACGACTTCGCGCATGATATGGATGCTCTCGGCCTCAAGCTGGTCGAGATGGCTTGACGCACGCGCCGACAGCGTCGGACGGAGTCGACCGGCCTGCAGCGGCGACGGGACGCTGGACAGCGCCGGATGCGGACTTTGACTGGACACCTGGCCTCCCTCAAGGTTGCGATTTGTAGTTCATGTACTGGGCCACGACCTGGGTGCGGTTGGTGACTCCGGTCTGGGCCATGATCGCCCGGAGGTGGACCTTCACCGTGCTTTCGCTGATGTTGAGCGTGCTCGCGATGTCCCGGTTCGGCAGTCCCATCGCGAGCAGCCGAAGCACCTCCTGCTGGCGGGGCGTGAGCCGATGGAACCGGTCCGATCCGGTCCATCCCTCCTCGCCTTCCTCCCGGTTCTGGCGATCGGTGTCGAACAATGCGTCGCGGATCACGCCGACAGCTTCACGCGGATAGACGACGAGGTCTGCGACGAGCAGTCGAATGGACGATATGACCGCCTGAAGGTTGCTGTCGGTCGTCAGGACACCCCGCACGCCGCATTGCAGCCCTTCGATGAGCCGGTCGGTGTCGCCGTCGGGCGCGACGATCAGGATGAGCGCCGTTGGCCAGCGCCTGGCGGTCAGCGAAACCTCATTCGTCAGGGACGAAGGCTCGTCGTCCGATCGGTGATATTGCAGGAGAACGAGGTCAGGGACTGCGGTCCCGGTGGCCTCGTCGAGGCTTGCAACGGCGTGAACGTCGAAGTCCGGTGCCGCGGCGAGCCCCGCAGACATGCAGGTCCGCGTGAACGGACGCGGATCGATCACGAGGATGCTCGTGCGCGTGCGTGTCCGGTCCACCGTCAGACTTCCGCTCGGATGGAACGAGGCTGAGACGTCCACCTCACGCGACCTCGCGACGATATTTTCGGATCAACCTTCCCAGCCAGGTCGCTCCCGACGTTGTCGACCGGTGCGCGCCCAGGGACTCCGCATAGAATTGCAAGGGATCGCCATGCCCGCGCTTGGCGTGCTCCGCATAATCGACGCGGTTGATGACCGCGCCATCCACCTGCTCCTGCAGCATCTGGGTTGCGGCGCGCATCTGCTCGATCGTCGTTTTTCCCCACTGGACCACCATCACCGTGCTGTCGGCGAGGCCGACGATGGTTCGAGCGTCGCGAACCGCGAGCACCGAAGGCGCGTTGATCACGACGAGGTCGAAGTCGTTTCGCAAGTCTCCCAGCAGACGGCGGATCTGGCTCAGTCGGACGAAGGCGGCCGGGTCGGTGCCGCTGCGCGACGCCAGCACGACCGGCGTGTAGGTCGGCGCGTCGCGAGGGCTCTGCGCAGGATTGGGCGGGGGCAGCAATCTGGTCGTTTGCGCATCGCCGATCAGATAGTCCATGAGGTCCGGCGTATCGCCGCGGTCGACCTCCGACTGCACAAGGCCTCTGGCGCGATTGCGGAAGTCGAGGTCGACGACGACGGCGCGCCGTCCGGCGGCAGAGGCGGCCGCGACGAGCGCCAGGGCCACCATGGACTTGCCGTCGCCCGGAAGCGGCGAGGTGACGAGGACGCTCGACGGCAGGTTTTCCGGGGCAAGATGCTCGACTTCCGCGAACAGGTTGCGGGAAACTTCGGCGTAAACGGAATGCGGCTGCCTGGTGACGAGGGTCTCCGGATCACCCGAAAGGTTCGCCGCATGCACTTTCGGGAACATCGCGAAGGTACGCAGGCCGAACAACTGGGCGATCTGTTCGCTCGACCATATCCGATTGTCGAACATCTCGAGTGCGAAGATCAGCAGAAGGCCGAGGATCATCGATCCCGAGAAAGCCGCCAGCGCGGCCTTTTTCGGTGCGGGCGCAACCGGCTGGTCCGGAACCGTGGCCTGCGAAATGATCGAGGAGTTGACTCCCGTGGTCTTCAGTTCCGCGCGAACATCCTGGGCGCGCTGTGCCGTCACGATATAGCTCTGACGCAGAACTTCGGCCCGGCGTTCGAGGGCGGCGAGCTGCACCAGGTTCTCGTTGTTGGCGAACGCCTTCGAGCGTATCGCCCCGACCCGGGATTCAAGGGTGCTCGCCCGGGCCGCGGCCGCGGCCGCCTCGCTGGCCGCAAGCTGCCGTTCCCTTGCCGCCGCCGCGACCGCCCGGTCGCGCTCCGCCGCCGCGCTCGCCAGCTGTTCCCGTTCGATCCCGCCCCTGATCTCGGCGAGCTGCGCATCGATCCGCTGCATTTCGGGGTGACGCGCGCCATAGGTGACCTTGAGGTCCGAACGCTGGCGCATCAGCTCCTCATATTGACGCTGCTGCTGCTCGAGCAGCCCCGATTTGCCCGCATTCGAGCGATAGAGGCTTTCCGCACCCGGCAGGCCGGCGGTCCGCGCCGCCATCGCGGCCCGGGCGGCACCCGCCGACGCCGCTTCGACGGCGATACGATTGAGTTGCTGATAGTCTTCCGGTCCTCCGGCACCTGCCAGCATGCCGTGGGTACGGCGGAAGGTCGCGATCGCCTGCTCGGCTGCCTGCGTCTCCGCGGCGAGCCGGTCCCTCTCCGCGGCCAGCGCGATCGCCGTCCGCTCCTTGCGGATGTTGCGCCGCCCGAATTTCAGTTCCTGAAGGCTGTCGACGAACTGGTTGGCGATGCGCGCGGCGAGCTCGGGCGACCGGGAGCGCACGACGATGTCGATGAGGTCCGAATCGCCGGCGCTGTTGATCTTCGTCATGGTCTCGAGCCTGGCGCTCGCCCGGAGGATCGCACGGTCGGGATCGCCCTGATCCGATCCGAGCATGAACCGCGGGTCGTGGATGAGGTCGAGGTCCCGGACCACTTTCTCCGCAAGCGCGCGCGACCGGTAGAGACGGGCTTCGTTCGCGACCCGCTGCTGGTTGCGGGCGGCGACGTCCGCCTGATTGGCGCCGGTGGCATCGTTGAGCTCCACCTGGGTGGTCGCCACTGCCTCGTAAAGGCGCGGAGCCATCAACTGGCTGAGCGTAACGGAGCCGGTCACGGCGGCGACCACGAGAAAGAGCAGAAGCTTGCGTCGGCGGACGATGCTCCACATCTGCCGTATCGACAGCAGCTGACTGGCCTGGATGGGGTGCAGCGATGCACGCCCGCCCGCGGCCTGGCTTTCGCCCGCAGCCGTTGGTCCGAGCAATCGAGCCTGAACGTTCATCGCATGTCCTCCGGATCCCCGGCCCTGGCGTGCAGGGATGCACGTCAAAGCGGTGGCGCCTCCCGACGATCCTGCCGGGAGGTGGGCACCGAAGGCAAAAGCCCTTGGGAGAAAAGCACAGCGCATCGTGGCTACGCCTTTGGGATGAAGGCGGGGAGCGGCCCGGCGGCGGCGGACCGATCGAAGACGGGTGTGGAGGTGCGGCAAGGAGACGCCGGTGCCCGCGCGCCTCTCGAACGGACTAGTGCCTGCGATTCCGGATTAGACCGCCGTTCGGCTGCATGGTTGGTCGCCGATACTGTATCGATGCGGTCGGCGAGTGGATCGCCGGACCCCCGACAGGAGATTCGATGAGGATAGCGGTCATCAGCGACATCCATGCCGCGGCAGGTCCCTTCCGGGAAGCGCTTGCCGCGGCACGGAGGACCGGTTTCGACCAGCTCCTCCTGCTGGGCGATCTCCTGACCTATGGCGTGCATCCGGACGAGACCCTCGATCTGGCTTGCGACGCCGTCACGCGCGACGGTGCCGTGCTCGTGCGCGGCAATCACGACCAGATCTATCTCGATCGTGCAACGCGCCGCTCCGGCTACGAGGCGACCATCCCGGAGTGGATACGGGAATCGGTGGAGTGGACGTGGGCACGGATTGGCGGGGGAGACCGCATAGCCAGGTTCGACTGGCTCGACGACTGGAGCGTCGACGGGCTGCTGATGGCGCACGCCAATCCCTATCAGCCGGGTGACTGGTCCTATCTTCGCGCGCCCGAGGATCTGATCGCCGCCTGTTCGAGGCTCGCCGACCGCGGCCTGAGGGCAGGGCTTTTCGGCCACACGCACCGGTTCGCAACACAGGAGAGCCACGGAAGCTCGGTCACGACCTTGGGATCGGTCGGGCAGCCGCGGGATGCGGGACACACCAGCGAATGGAGTCTCGTCGACTGGACGAAGGGAAAAATGGCTTTGCAGCGCCACCGGGTCGCCGTGGAGTGGGGCACGATCATCCGTGCCGTTCGTGCAACCGGCCTTTCGGATAAAACGAAAGACCGCATCTGTGGATATATTTCATGATCAAGGCACTGGTGACCGGTGGCGGCGCAGTTCTCGGGCAGGGCATAATCAACTCGCTCCGGCGATCGGCCCTGGACGCGACCATCGTCGTCACCGACCCGAACCCGCTTTCGGCCGGACTCTATTGGGGCGCTTGCGCCTACCGGGTGCCTCCGGCCGATGACCCCGCCTATATCGACGCGATCAGCGGGCTGCTCGAGCGCGAAATGCCGGACGTGGTGCTCGTCGGCACGGACGTCGAGCTTGCCGCCTTCGCGCGCCATCGCAGCGCGCTGGAAACGCGCTTTGGAACCCGCATCATCGTCAGCGCGCCGGACGTGATCGCAATCGCCGACGACAAGTACAGGACCTTCGAATTTCTGCGGGCGCATGGTTTCGACCCGCCGGGCTCCGCGCGCGCCGACGATGACGACGCGGTCGAGGCATTGATCGAGCAGGTCGGCTTTCCTCTGGTCGTCAAGCCGCGGATCGGTGCGCGGTCGGTCGGTGTCTCCGTCGTTCACGACCGTGATCAGTTGGCGGGCGCCCTCAACGGGCGCAGCGGGCTGATCGTCCAGGAATGTATCGGGACACCCGACGGGGAATATACCGCGAGCGTCCTTGTGTTCGATGGCGTTCCCTGCGCGTCCATCGTCATGCGGCGGGATCTTCGCGACGGAAATACGTTCCGCGCTTATTCCGGGCCCTATCCGGCGCTGAACGAGGAAGTGCGGCGGCTCGGAGCGGCTCTCAATCCGTACGGACCCGCCAATTTCCAGTTTCGGACGGACAAATCGGGAAAGCCTCGCGTGTTCGAGATCAACGCACGATTTTCCGGGGCCACGCCGCTGCGCGCACTGGTCGGCTTCAACGAGGTCGAGATGTGCATCCGGCGGATCCTGCGGGACGAGCCGGTGGCGACATCGGAGATACCCGAGGCGATCATCCTGCGCCATCTCAGCGAAACCCTGGTCATGCCCGAGGCCCTCGAGCAGGTGCGCTGATGGCGCCTGCGCGTCCATTGCTCGCGGTGACGGGTGCCACCGGCTTCATCGGGCGGCGGTTCGTCGAAGCGGCCCGGAGGAGCGGTTACGACGTGCGGCTGCTGTGCCGGCGGAGCGGCTCGTCCGAACCGGGCGGGCAAGTCGGCGACTTCGACCTGTGTTCCACGACTCCGGTCGAGCCGGCCGTGCTCGCCGGCGCCGACGCGGTTGTTCACCTCGCCGCCCGCGTGCCGGCGGACCATTCGGATCCGGCGGAAGCGCGATTGTGCATGGAGGCCAATGCGCACGGCACGCTTCGCCTGATCGAGGCGATGCGGGTGGCGGGCGTTCGCCGGCTGATCCAGACGACGAGCGCGAATGCTTATGCCCCCTGGATCGAGAGACCGTGCGAACTGGACCCGCTCCACCCCGAGACGAGGGTATATTATCTCGCGTCGAAGGTCGCCCAGGAGCATCTTGCCCGCTACCGGTGCGGGCAGACGGGGGCGGCGCTGACCACCTTGAGACTCGGCTCCGTCTACGGACCGGGGCAGAAAGCGGGCGCCATCCCGGCGCTGATGGGGAAGCTGCTCGCCGGGGAACCGGTGTTTCTTCTCGGCGGAGGAGGCTTCGGGGCCGACTTCGTCCATGTGGATGATGTCGTGGCAGCGCTCCTGCGATTCTTCGAAACGGCGACCGACGGCGTCTTCAATGTCGGGTCCGGCACCCGGCGCACGATATTGGAGATCGTGACCCTGCTGGCCTCTCTCATCGGATCGGGGAGCAAGCTGATCGAGTGCCGCGATCCGGGTGGCTGTGCCGACCGCGGCTTCGCGGCACTCTCGATCGACAAGTTGAAAGCCCTCGGTTGGGCACCGGTCGCGCTCGAGGAGGGCCTCGCCGGCATGCTGCACTCTCTCGAAGAAGCGGCTCCCGAAACGAAGTCCGTGCGGGGCAGGTTCGCCCGGGACGGTTGCCTGCACGGCTGAACGAGAAACGGCCCAGCGGACGGACAGCAAAAGGCTCCATCCTGCAAGCAGATCGGTGTCGCGTGCGGTCATTTACCTTTTGGAGCTGCCCTAAAGTCCAACTCCGCTCCCCCGGAATGTCCATGCTTAAGCCAGATGGACAGCTGGCGACTGGCAATGTCCTCATCATAGACTGCTTCCACCACGAGCCGGGCGGGGAGGATGTTATGGCGAAGGGGACAGGGATCCAGCGATCGGGGGCGCGGGCCGGCCGCAGGCGTGATCGGGCCGCATCCGTCCGGGATGCGAACCCGGAGCCTGGTCGCACCGCAACGGCAGCAGGCCCGGGAGAACCCGCTTACGTGTCCGACTTCACCGGCATCGCCTATGACGAACGCGGCGCACCGATCATCTGAGCGCGCCGCCCCGCATCATTCTCGCCCTGGAACGCCGGCCGGCTCGATTGCCGGATTCCTTCCCCCCGGGCCGCCTGTCCTTCGGGTCGGCGGCGGCAGCGCGCAGCCAGAGGTGCTACGATGGAACAAACGATAATGGTGACCGGCGCAGCCGGGTTCATCGGCTACCATGTCGCAAACCACCTGATGGCGCGCGGCGACCGAGTCATCGGTATCGACAACATGAACGATTATTATCCAGTCTCCCTCAAACGGGATCGCGTGCGCGAGCTCGGCTTTCGTCATGGCGCGCGATTCGAGTTCCTGGAGACCGATTTCTCCGACTGGGAAGCGTTCGATCGAGAAGTATCGGATCGCCGGTTCGACGCTATCGTGCATCTCGGCGCGCAAGCGGGGGTGCGATACTCGATCTCCAACCCCCGCGCCTATGCGCAGTCAAACCTGGTCGGCCATCTCACTATCCTTGAACTCGCGCGCGCGCGGCGCGTGCGCCATCTCGTCTACGCATCATCCTCGTCGGTCTATGGCGGCAATCAGAGCCTGCCGTTCCGGGTCGAGGATCGTGCGGATCATCCGCTCAGCCTCTACGCGGCGACCAAGAAGGCGGACGAGCTGCTGAGCGAGACCTACGCGCATCTCTACCGCATCCCGCTCACCGGGCTTCGCTTCTTCACAGTCTATGGGCCCTGGGGGCGGCCGGACATGGCCATGTGGCTGTTCACCAGCGCCATCCTCGAGGGCAGGGCCATCGACGTTTTCGGAGAGGGCGAGATGCGCCGCGACTTCACCTATATCGACGACATCGTCAGTGGGGTCATCGCGAGCCTCGACAATCCGCCGCCGGACGATGGACTGGAGAAAGCGGGCGGCAGCCGGGCTCCGCATCGCCTCTACAATATCGGCAACAATCGCTCGGAAGAACTGACGCGGATGATCGCCCTCATCGAGGAAAGCTGCGGACGCACGGCGGCGCGGCGCCTGATGCCGATCCAGCCGGGAGATGTTCGCGACACCTTCGCGGACATTAGTGCGATCGAACGCGATCTGGGCTATCGCCCGACAACGCCGATCGACGTCGGCATCCCGCGCTTCGTGACCTGGTTCAAGCTCTACCATCGCGACGCCGCCAGCCTTGCGCCGAAGGCCGTTCCGGCCGGCATCGGCCGCTGAAGCAAGGCCCTGACGCCGCCGTCGATCCCCCGCCTGCGGCTCAGGCAAGCGTATCGTTGAGCACGACCTGCGCGACATGCCGGCGGCCGCCCGCCCGGCTCAGCTGGACGAACAGATCTACCGTCCGCCGCACATAGAAATGCACGTCTTCCCGGCTGAGCCGCGTTCCTCCCTGGAGAACCAGAAGCGCGATCTGCTCGACGGCGCGCTCGGCGCTGTCGGCGTGGACGGTGGTCATCGATCCGGGGTGGCCGGTGTTGACCGCTCGGAGAAACGCATAGGCTTCGTCGCCGCGCAATTCGCCGAGGATGATCCTGTCGGGGCGCATCCGCAGCGACGCCGCGACCAGGTCGTTGGTCGTAACTTCGCTTTCTCCAAGCCGGCTGCGTGCCGCGACGAGGCCGACGGCATTGGCCTGCCGGATCTGGAGTTCCGGCGTGTCCTCGATGAAGATCAGGCGTTCCTCCGGCGGCACTTCGCGGAGCAGCGCGTTCAGGAACGTCGTCTTGCCGGTCGACGTGCCGCCGGAGATCAGGATGTTCTTCCGGCTTCGCACGGCTTCGCCGAGGACCCCGGCGATGTCGCCGAGCCGCAACCGGTCGTCCAGAGCGGTATCGACGCCGCCGGGCTCGAAGCCGGCCTGGACGCTGACGTCCTTGAGCGCGCCGGCCGCGACATAATCGGCAAGGGTGAGGTCGGTTGCGAGATGCTTCCGAATCGCAATCGCCAGGGAGCCGCGGGTGGCGGGCGGTGCCACGATCTGGACTCGCGCGCCGTCGGGCAAGGTCGCGGAGAGAAGCGGATGCTCGCGGCTGATCCCCTGATGCGACATTGCCGCAATCTGCCGGGCAAGGCGCCACAAGGTCGTGTCATCCAGCGTCGGAGCAGGCTTGGTCTCGACCGTTCCGGACGTCGTCTCCACCCAGATTTCACCGGGTGCGTTGATATAGATGTCGGTCACGTCGGGGCGTTCCAGGACGGACCTCAGCGGTTCGAGGTAGCTTTTCAGGTAAACGCCTGCGCCATCGCTTTGCGAAGAGGCTTTCATCGGCGAGTCTCCGCGCTCGCGAAATCCAGGTCGCGGGCGACGAACACGCTGATGCTCGTGGCGGCCGGAACAGTCAGGGTCGGTCGCACCGGTTCCGGCTGGATCAGATTGCCGGCCTGCGCGCCTCCCCCGGCCGTCGTGACGATGACCGAATTGTTGCTGCTCCGGGCCGCGAGCGCCAGTGCGATGTCAACCGTCGATTGGAGGATCGCACCGGCGAAGCGCTCGAAGAAGTGATTGTTCACCTTGGCCTTGACGCCGCCGCGCCCGAGCGTGTCGGTTGCCGGCGATCCGACCTCGATCGTGACACCGTCAGGGCGGATCAGCCTTACCCAATTGATCAGCGCGCGCTTCTGGCCCGCCGCAGCGTCTGCGCGATACTCCCCAATGAGTCGACTGCCGCGGGGGATGAGAATTCGGGTGCCGTCGAAGCCTCGGACCTCGCGCGAGACGATCGCGCGGGCAAAACCGGGTCTGGTCGAGTTGAAGGCAGTCTCGAGGACAGCAGGTATCAGCGTGCCCTGCGGTACCGTCGTGGAGCGGTTCGCCAGCATTCCGGCCCTGACGCGAGAGCCCAGGACCGCCGTCTGTCCCTCTGCACCCCCGGCGCCTGCTGCGCCCGCCGGCGGTCCGGCTCCGGCAGGTGGGTCCGTCGTGGCGGGCGGAGCGGTCGTGTCGATCACCAGCGCGGGCCCGGCATCGCCGCGCGCCGGGGGAGGCGGCAACACCGGCGTCGCAATCGGCGGCGGCACATATTCCGGCGGCGGCGGCGGCGGCGGCGGCGGCGGCCGTCGCTCGGGGCGAACGGTCACCGGAGCCTGTCGGGTGCGGGGTGCCGGCGCCGGCGGTGGAGGCGGTGCGGACGGAAGCAGGAGGGGCGGGGGAGGCCCCGGAAGCGGCGGCGCGGACGAGACGGCGGCGCCCTCCTGCCGTTCGGAGATCGCGCGTCGACGGGAGTCGAGGAGCAAGAACAGGAGCAGCGCTCCCGCTGCGGCGAGCGCGACGAAGACCCAGGCAGGAACGCCTCCTCCAGGCGCGGCAACGATTGGCCTGACGTCGCGCGCGATCTCCGGATCGGCCCGGGGATCAACGTCATCGGCGCGGATCTCCATCAGCGTCGCCCTCTCGGGCGCACCCGCTCGGCACTGGCCGTCGCGCGGTCGATCCTGAACACGAGCTTCTCGTACACCGCATCGATCACGAACACGTCTTCGCGCATCATCCCGTTGACCAGGCTCTCGGTGCCGTTCCGCTCGGTCCCGTACACCGCCGGGATGGCGAGTCCGTCCCGCCACGAGAGATAGGTCCGAATGCCGTCGTCGCTGATTGCAACCGGCCTCAAGGCGCGGTCGCCTTCCAGCCGGTACCGCCCGGTCGCTGTCGCCGGACCGGGGGCCGCCGCCATCTCGTCGGCCGGGGCGGGATAGCGGAACCTGACGGAATAGGCCGTTTCCGGAGTCGGTTCCGCGAGCGCGACCAGGTCCATGAAATAGGATCGTGCGCTGGTGATCACGGTCATGTTGGTGACCACGCCGGCTTGCAGCGGCTTGATGAACAGCCGGTCACCGCGCCTGTTCGCGGTGACCTGCCAGGCTCCGCTCTCGCCTACCGCGACATTCTCGATCTGCTCGTCGGGGGCAAGCTCGACGGTGAGCTGATAGCCCAAAGCGGTCTCCAGCAGGACCACCTGGCCGTCGATGAAGTCGATGCTCTGCAGCCGCGGGTTGCCGTCATCGGGCTGCGGGCGGACCTGCGCGGCCAGTGGTGCCGAGACGAAGGCGGTGATCAGCATGGCGGCGGCCAGTCTCATAGCTCCGGCCCGGAGCGATCCTCGCCAGCCGTGCCGGACGGCGGCGGAGCAATCGCGGGCGGCGCCGGAACGGTGAGCGGCTGCGATCCGCGCGGATCGGCCGCCGGAGGCGGCGCAATCGGAAGCGTCTCGGCAGGCGGAAGCGCCTCGGCAGTGCGCCGGTATCGCAGGACCTGAAAACCGAGCGGATTGATGAAGCGGTCGGCGACCGGCATTGTCGCACTGGTGTAACGATGGCGGATGATCGCGGACCAGGCGCCCGTGAACCTCGCCCGGCCGCCGGCGTCGCGCTGCACGGTGTCGAATCGAACCATCGCAAGATGGGGGCCCAGCGACGACACGCTCTTCACCCGAGCCTCGATCGAGGCATTTCGGCCGTAACGCTGGAGCGGACTGTCCGGATTGTTGCCCTGCATCGCGGCCACATAGTCGCTCCGCGCGCGGTCGGCCGACCACAGGCCGACCTTGCGGTAATCTGCCTGGACCGTGTCGAGATCGAAGCTCTCCCGCGCCGTGACATATTGGGCAAGGAAGCTCTCGGTCAGAGCCGCGTCGCCGGTGATACGCTTCGTGCCGAGCGGATCGACCGACTGAACGAAGCCGGTGTGGCGGTCGACGAGAATGGTGTAGGGCACGACGGTTTTCAGCGGGGCGAGCACGATCAGGGCAATCGCCTCGGCGATCGCGATGACGGTGGCTGCGGCAGCGATCAGCCAGGCGTTTCGGATGAGGCGTCGGCGCTGATGCTCGATGTCGCGCGCCCAGGCGTCGGCGCGCTGATAATACGCTTCGCGTTTATCGTCGGGTTGCCCGCTCATCGTCGTCTGTCCCGCTGATCCGCGGCCCCGGATACGCGGCCCCGCGTGCGTCGACGGCCGTCCGGCGTGAGCGGCGGAATGGCCGCCGCGGTCGCTCGTGCGCTGCGCGCCCCCTGAGTCTCGACGAGGCGGGTTCCAAGTTGCATCGCTTGGGGAGGGACGGCTGCGCTGTCGCGGCGTTGGGCGGCCATCATTGCGTCGGCGACGCTCACGGCCCGGCTTCGCATGTCGAGCGCCTCGGCCGCCTGCCGCTGCGGCGGCGTCGCGGTCGGGGCATCGGCGAACCTGTCGCTTCGCCTCCCCGCGTGCCGGTGGACACGCCGCGAGAACGGGAAACGAAGGCCGCTGGCCACCTTGGCGACCCCCGCGAGGGAAGCCAGCAAGGCGATCGAGAAGGAAGCCGTCGCGACAAGCAGCTCGAGTGGTGCCTCGGGAGCGGCGAGGCCTGCCCGCCTCCGGGTGACGAGGGCGGCAAGCCACGGCTCCAGCATGGCAAGCTCGATCCCGAGCAGGATCCCGACCGCGAACATGCTGAGCGCCGCGCCCGCGAGTCCCCGGATCCAGCCTTCGAACAGGCCTCTCGTCCGCTCGAACAGGAGGAAGAGCGCAAACAGAGGCCCAAGGGCCAGAAGCAATCCCGCGAGGAGCCGCACCGCCGCGAATCCACCGATCGCCGAGACGAGGAACAGCGTTCTCGCCTGGCCGACAAGCCGGGCGTCCCGGGCCGGGATCCAGGGAGGCCGGTCCTGAAGCCGTTGCAGCCTTGCAAGCTCCTGCTGCTGTTGTGCCGGCGTCAGAACTCCAGTCGGCGCGACATTCGCTTCGGCCCAAGGGGGCCTGCCCGTTCCGATGATCATCAGCTCGGCAAGCAGCGTGTCGACGCCCTGGAGTCGGGCGATGAGGGCTCCCTCGGTCCCCGGTATCCCCGACGGTCTCCCCACCGTCGAGGCGAGCTGGGCCGGGGCCCGCAGAGTGACGTCGTAGGCGAGCGTCCGGAACGCCGGCCAGCTGGTCGCAAGCGCGAGCGCGACTCCGATCTTGGCGGCTGCGACCACTCCTTCCCGCACATCGGGCGGGTCGCCGAACAGCAGGCGATAGCCGAACAGGGCGACGAAGATGGTGAGAACGGATGTGAGCACGAGCGAAGTCGCCGACCCCGGAGCCGCAAGTGTACGATATCCGTTTTCGCCCAGGCTTTGGGCGTAGCAGTCGACCGTCCACAGGGCGCGGGTGAGAAATGCCTCTCCCGGAAGGAACGCAGGGCAGGTCATCCCACGCGCTCCAGCAGGCGCGGAATCCAGGCGGCAGGATCGTCGCCGGTCTCCGAGCGGATTTCGTCGAGCAGGCGCACCGTGCGCTCCCGGCCGGACAGGATGGTGAGCAGATCCCGCTCGCCGGTGAGGTTCAGGCGAACGACGACGCTGTCGGTGCCGTGCTTGACGAGGAAGCTGTGCGCGCTGTCGGGGAGCGTGCGAACGAGTTCATATTCGTGATTGGTCAGGCCGAACCCCTCGACATAGTCGGAGGCGCGCGCCTTGGGATTGGCCATGAAGATCTGGGTCGCCGCCTGCTCGATGATCGCGCTTGCGATCCGGCTTTCGAGCGCGTCCTGGGCGCTCTGGGTGGCGAAGCCGACGATGCCGTTGCGCTTGCGGATCGTCTTTTCCCAGTCCTTTATCCGGCGGACGAACACCTCGTCGTCGAGCGCCTTCCAGCCCTCGTCGACGACGATGATCGCCGGCGATCCATCGAGCCGCTCCTCGACGCGGTGGAACAGGTACATCATCGCCGGCGTGCGGACCGCGGGATCGTCGAGGATCTGGGTCATGTCGAACCCGACCGACTCGGCCGTCAAATCGGTGAGATCCTGGACATTGTCGAACAGCCAGGCGCGCTCGCCGTCGCCCCACCAGGGCCGCAGCCGTGCCCACAGATCGGCGGAATGGGCACGGTGACCGCCGCGAAACAGTTCGGCGATGTTGCGCAGCCGGCGGTGGGCGGCGGGCTGGGCGAAACTGGCGTCGATCGCGTCCTTGATCTGCGCCATCTCGTCGACGTCGGCGCCTCCGGTGAGCACCGCTAGCCAGCCGATCAGGAACTGGCGGTTCGCGTTGCTGTCCTCGATCTGCAGCGGATTGAGTCCGGACGGCGTGCCGGGGCGCAGCAGATCATAGCGGCCGCCGATCGCGCGGATGAACAATTCAGCGCCGCGATCCTTGTCGAAGAAGATGATCCGCGGTCGGAACTTGCGCGCCTGGGCGAGCAGGAAGTTGAGCACCACCGTCTTGCCCGATCCGGATGGGCCGATGACGGTGAAATTGCCGAGATCGCCGTGGTGGAAGTTGAAGAAATAGGGCCCGGCCGCGGTCGTCTCTAGCAGGGTCACCGCGTCGCCCCAGTGATTGTCGGAGGCGCGGCCGATCGGGAAGTTGTGAGCGCTCGCGAGCCCCGCGAAATTGGCCGAAGAAATCAGTGCGCGCCTGGCGACATAACCGAAATTGCCGGGAAACTGGGCCCAGAAGGCCGGCTCGAGCGCGATCTCCTCGCGCACCGCGATGAGGCCGAGATCGGCGAGGGACGCGAGCACTTCGGCGGTCGCGGTATCGACGGCGTCCGGAGTCTCCCCATGGACTCCGATGGTCATGTGATGCTCGCCGAACGTCGCCCGTCCCGCGGCGACATCGTCCTTGGCGCGCGAAAGGTCTGCGCGCAGGCTCACCGCCTCGTCCTCGGCCGAGCGCATCCGGCGAAGTGCCAGGTTCATGCCCGAAAGCGCGGCCTGGCGATCGACGAAGCCGAACGATTGCGAGATCGTCAGATCGTACGGGAGCCGGAGCAGGTCGTCGAGCATCCCGGCCTGGGTCTGGCCGGGATAATCCTTGATCGACACCATCGCCAGGAAGCTGCGCGGTGTCGGTCCCGCAGCGCCGAGCTCGATCGTCTCCTGGCCGAAGCTGATCCGGCGGTAGGGAAGATACTCGCCGATGTCCCGGGTCGGCAGCAGCACCGGCCGGGTCTCGGCGTTGAGCAGGGTGGACAGGAATTCGAGCGGCTCGGAGAAACTTCCGTTCCGGCCGCTCCGTATCGCCAGCAAGCGCGGCGCGTAGCTTCCAAGCGCCGCCAGCAACGCTTCGCGTGCGGTATCGAGCTGCCGCAGTTCGTATCCGGCGCTGCTCGCCGGATCCGCCGCGGCCCGGCCGAGAGTGCGCCGGATGCCGTCGAGGATGCCGACGCGGCCCTGCAGAGAACGCCGGACGAGGGTGAGATAGAGGTCGTTGACGTACAGCTGCTTGGTGGCAAGCCTGCTCTGCCATGCCGCGTTCAGGGCGCGCGAGAAGTCGTCGTCGAAGCCGGCGTCAAGCTCCGCCTCGACCCGGCGACGGACGATATGGTGATAAAGTGCAAAGCGGGACGAGCCGATGGCCTGGAGCATGCCGTCGCGCAGACGCTTGCGGTAGTTGATCTCGTCGGTGTCCGCCGTCTCGAACAGGAAACCCCTGAGCTGGATCACCTGGAGGAGGAAGCCGTCGCGAGTCTCGATCGTTCGATCATCCACGTGGCGTGCATAAGGCAGGTGGTGGCCGACCGGCCGCTCGCGGTCTATCAGCCGGCGATCACGAGTCAGGGCCGGTAGGAGTTGCATCGCCACAAGCGGTGGTTTTTCACGCGGGGGCAGCGGCGCACCTTCACGAGCCAGAGATCGAAGAAGCGCGGCTCGCCGACGCAGAGCACGGCACCGACGCCGTGAACGAGCAGGGCGGTCAGCAAGACCCAGGCAGACCGGAAGATCAGGAACAGTTCCGTCGCGAGCACGGCATTCACCACGAAGAAGCTGTAGGTTACGCCGGCAAACATCTGCGGCCTCGTCAGCGCCACGAACAGCGGATCATGGTCAAGCCGTTCCACGGCTCAATTGCCGAGGCTTGCCGTGGACTGGATGCCGGCGACGATGCTCGCTGCCCCGAACAGGATGAAGCATCCGACGATCACCGTCGCCCCGTAACGCCAGTTCATTCGGCCGGTGAGCATCATGAAGCCGACGGTGGCGACGGCGATCACTGCGACGACCGTCGCGATGGTCCCGAGAAGTGTTCCCTGGAGCCATTGAACGGCGGCAACGATCACCCCGGATCCTGCAGGGTCCGTCAGAGCGTCCTGCGCGCCGGCGCCGACAGGCGCGAGGGCTGCGAGAGAGGCGATGACGAAGTTGATCTTCATTGGCCTGGCGGGCACAAGCCTCCCCTTCCAAGACGGCATCGGCTGCAACCGAAGCAGCGCTCCGCGTTAGCAGAGATCGACGACGCATTGTCTGATCTCTCGGACTGGGAGGGACGCTATTAAGGCTTACGCCTTTCGGACCGGCGGACCGTGCCCGCCCTGTGGTCCCGCGCGCGGAGTAATCGCCAAGGAGCAGCCGCCGCTTCGCTCTCTACGTCCAAAGAATTAGGGCCTTCCTCACCGGGGTCGCCGGAAGGTCCCGGCCTCGCGGGGACCATGGCGTCGGCTCGACATCTTCTGCTATTCCCAGGTGCATGAAGTTGCTTTGCTTTCTGGGCCTTCACCGGCCGTCGACCTGCTCCATGACGAGACGTGGAGGGCACTTCGTCGCCCTTTGCGAGTCGTGCGCCCGGCCGCTCGAACGCGCAGCCGATGGAACATGGCGAGCATGCGATCCGCTGTATCGGGACTCGGATCGAAGCTTCCGGGCGAGGTGAACGACTGGCCGCGTGACCGCTTGCCCGCGCGCCGCGGCCGGTTCACGCCGACGACGTGGCCTGCCGCGACGGGGCGCGCGCGACGCGGCGCTTGACAGGCTGGTACCGGTCGGAGTCGGAGCCGAACCCGAACGCAAGCGCGATCTCCCGGCGGCGAACGGCGTAGTCCGGAGCGACCATCGGATAATCGGGCGCCAGCTGGTAACGTTCCCGATACTGGGGCGGCGACAGGTGATGCTTGGTTCGCAGATGGCGCCGAAGCAGCTTGTGCCGCTCGCCGCACGCCATGCAGGTGAGGTGACCGGGCCGCAGGGACGCGCGTGCGGAGATAGCCGGGCGGCTCTCCGGAAGGGATGGGGCCGCCGGCATGTCGAGATCGCGCAACGCCGAGTGCACCAGCTGTACGAGGCTTGCCACGTCCGCCGGCGCCAGTTTGTTGTTCGACACATGCGCGGCAACGATATCGGCGGTGAGCTGCACCAGATCAGCATTTCCCATGTTCGCAGTCCCTCCACGACGAGCGAGATGTCGGCGCCAGTCTCCGGCTTCGGAACCGTCCCGCCAAGAGAGGTGAAGGACTAATCCCTTTTCGACGGAAGCGGGTTCCCGAGGGGCCGCCGAGACGCAGCTTCGGCGCCGCGGGCGGCGGGAAAGAGCCTGCGCGACGGCGACTCTCCGGACGCGCGCTGACGAAAGCCGGCGAGTCGCGCCGGCGCAAACGCGCAGGGCGCTACTCACAATGCGCCGCCGCGCGCGCGTCAGATCGTGGTAGAAGGTTCCTGCGCCTGACCCCTTGAGGCGTGGCGGGCCGAAGTCGATCCCTTGCTTCGGCCCGTACCACCCGCCGAGGCTCGGGATGATCCCGGATGTCAGGGTGGCACGCTGCACGCGCGTCGGTCGGCCGAGAAGCGGCGGAACGGGGATCGTTGGCAAGAACGGTCGTCCGGACGGCGGCGGCAAGGCGTCACCCGGCAACTCGGAACCTCTCCGGCGGGCCCCTGCATGGACAGCGCCCCCGTCTTTCGGGTTGTCCGATCCCCGCATGGTGACTCTCGATACGGTGTCGGGGGATCTCGGGTCGGCCGGGTCGGTGCGGCATCGGCGGCCTGCCTCTCCGCCGTGCCGCCCGTCGACGCAGCAACGCTTGCCAGCGTCTCGTGCTCGCGCAACCCTCCGGATCGCTTACTTCGCAATCGCAGCCAGTCGCTACCGATGCGTCCGCAACCCTCGCCATTTGGTCAAATGCCGGCTCACTCCGTCGCGGATAGGGTTCGCCGGGCAAACGGGAGAGGCATGATGGCGAATTTCTATAACAACAAGAAGGCAGAGACGATTCGAGGGACCCAGGGCGACGATCATTTCCACGCCTTCGGAAATGCCTTGGGAGCCCTGCACATCGATGCCTCCACGGCGGCTTTCACGTGGACGACGGGGATCGTCCAGGGAGGAGGGACCAATTTCACGTACAAGAGGGCGGGATCGCCGATGGCCATCTCGTTGGACCTGCTGAGGGGAAGCGGCGGGTACGACACGATCCATGGATCCGCCTCGAGTGACATCCTCGTCTACAATAATGGCGTGCAGGCCAATGGACTTGGGGCCTTCCGATCCATCGAGGCGTTCCGCCTGGATGCGGGCGACGACTTCCTCGATCTCTCGGCGCACGGTCCCGGGGGCGCCGCTTACGCAACTGGCGCAAGCGCCTTCGGCGAGACCGGCGAGGACACGCTGCTCGGGGGAGCGGGCCATGACATCCTCGATGGGGGAGAGGGGAACGACCTGCTGATCGGCAATGGCGGTCTCGACACGCTCGTCGGAGGCAGCGGAGACGATCGCCTCTACGCCGATCACCTGGCGCTCACGACATCCGTCGCCCTCGGTATCGGCGACACTCTGTCCGGGGAGGATGGAGACGATTTCCTCGTCGGAGCGGCAGGAGCGGACCGGCTTCAGGGCGGCAGCGGAAAGGATGCTCTCTACGGCGCGCTCGGCGGCGACAACCTGCATGGCGGCAACGAAGATGATCGCCTCTACGGGGAGAGCGGCGACGACCTGCTTCACGGAGAGCAGGGCGACGACCTGCTTGTCGGCGGCGCCGGCGACGACGCACTCTGGGGCGAGGATCTGGCGATCGTTCCGCAGCCTTATTCACCGGGCGCCGACGTCCTGCGCGGAGGTGCAGGCGACGACATGCTGATCGGCGGCGGTGGCGCCGATACGCTTGAAGGAGGCGCGGGGTCGGATCGGCTGGAGGGCGGCGCCGACCAGATCGTCGACCTCTTCGTCTTCGATCGGTCCGGGCTGGACGGTACCGATACGATCGCATTCGAGGACGGCTTCGATCTGATCAGGTTCGTCGGACTGGGTGTGACGCGATACGAAGCGGGCGGGACGGCAGGGAGCGTCTTCGGGCGGGATGTCCCGCCGGCGCAGAGCCCGTACGGGGGGCACGTCGCGCTGGATGTGGTGACCGAGGCAGGCGAGCACTTCACGATAGAACTCCACGGCATCTGGCCGGCGCCCGTGACCGCCGCTGACCTGAGCGCTTCGGATTTCGTCTTCGGCTAGGGTGGGCGGTGACGTTCGCGCAAGCGGATGCTGCGGATCCGCGAGGCGCGAGAGGGGCCAGGGCCAGGATGTTGCGGAGGGCCGTCGCCGGGATGGGCCAAAGGCGTATGCGAGCACGTCGGACAACAGGATCGAACGCTGCGGCGGAAGTCGGCGATCCCATCGGTGACGAAGACGGGGCTATGCGGCGGCACCGCCTTCAACCTGCGGACGTCGGATTGGCGCGCCAGGAGCACGACAGCGGGGGCGTGCCTCTCCCGTCATCGACCCTTCCGCCGCACGTTCCATCCGGTGGTCAGAGGATGGAAACGAGAAGCGCCATGAGCGCCAGCAACAGCACGATCGACAGAACCAGTCCCCGGACAATCAAGTCAGAAAGCCTGGTAGCGGTCTCGATATCGTCGTCATGCCTGTCCTCGACATCGAGATGGATCGATTGCGAACGCTCTTTGTGCACCTGCCACATCGCAGCCTCCCTTGCCGGGCGACGTCTTGTAGCCGCTTTTCGATGATCGGCTTCGGATATTCCGAGCCGAGATCGCGACATGTCGACTACCTCTTCGTTTCCGTACGGCTACGTCGTTCGGGCGGATCAGGCCAACGAAGCCGCCGCCGGTCTGCAGTGTCAGGTCTGCGCGACCGCGAGGAACAGCCGCCAGGGCAGGACGGCCGGAGCGGACACATGCTTCGATCGCGCGAGCGGCCCCTGTGGCGAGCAGGCCCGACCGGGAATCCGGCTCCGGCTATGTGTCGTGGCTGTCGATGCGGACGCGGGCGAGATCTTCCCGCATGATCTCGGCGATGTCGAGCGCCTGCTGCATGTCGTCGGTGTGGAAGCTGTGGATGAAACCTTCCTCATCCTCGCCGCTGACTTCATATTTGCGCAGGCGCGGCGAAGGCTCGCCGCGTGCTCTTATGCCGAGTTGCGTCGGTCGATCGCTCAACGTCTGCTCTTCCAATATTGCATCATGAATGGCTCGCCACTCGTGAACGATGTGCCCTGCTCGTGTGGCGGCGGGCTCAGGTCCGGGAAACTCGGATCAGACGCAACTGACACCGGGTGCGGTTTAAAACGCATCCGGCTGCGGCTGTCCAGCCCGGGTTTCATCCATAAACGATGTATTTATGCAACTTGTGTCATTTTGTTCCATCGGCGGCAGGATCTGCCCGCCATCGGCGGTCGGACGACAGGAAGCGGGAAGAAGGCACCTGCTCCGAAGCACGCGCAGGTGCGCGTCAGGCGACGGGAAGACCGCAATTCACCGGCGGCAAGGGGGCGCTTCCGGTCCCGATCCGGTCGAGGAACCTGCCTGTCGGATCCTGGTCCCCGGCAAGCTCGTTCAGAAACTCCTCGAGGTTCGTGTAGCCGTCACCATCCTTGTCGGCCGCCCCGTCGCCGACACCCTGCTGTGCCTCCCAATCGTCGGCCATGCCGTCGCCGTCCCCGTCGGCATAAGGCTGGCCCGCCTCGAGCGAAGGCCAGCCTCCAACTTCGGCGGGATCGTCGATGATCCTGCCCCGACAGGCGAGGAAATCCGCGACGACGCGCTGGTCGGCACCGTCGCGGGGCCAGGCGCCCGCCAGTGCGGCGACATCCTGAACGGCCTGTGCTGCCCGTGTATAAAGCGACATGGACATCGGGTATGGGGCCGCGACGACATATCTCCAGTCGGACGGATCGAGGAAGAGGCGCTCGTCGAGCGTGTCACTGAGCCGTCGCCCGTCGATGTTCCAGCCGAGATAGAATCCCGCCTGACCGGGGAAGGTCGAATATTCTTCCTGGTAGTCCGCACCGAAGATCCCGATCCCGCGAAGCGAACTGGGGCCCATCGACACCCAGTTGCCGATGATGTTCGCCTCTCGCCTGACGCCGGCGCCCTGGAAGATCATCGAGAAATATTGGTGGGCCTTCTCCCGCATGTTGTAAGAGATGTTGTTCACCACATCGATCCGTGCGCCGGCGCCTGCATTGGGCAGGCGCTCGGTGGCGTGGGCGATCAGATTGTGATGCAGCGTCAGATTGCCGCCTTCCATGAACACGCCTTTTGCATGCTCGCCTTGGACGTGCGTCGATTTGCTGAGGCCTTCGTAGATGAGCGACCATTGCACGGTGATGTTGGCCGATGACTTGGTCGAGTTGAACTGCTCGTCGGTCGCCCAGGAGAGGCTCGCATGATCGATGATCGTGTTCGTGGCACCGGCGTCGACGGTGATCGCGTCGGTCGTGTCCTGCTTGGCCCCCGAAGTGGGGCCGGGGCGGATCCGGACATGGCGAATGATGTTCTCGGGCGCGTTCAGGAAGATAGGCGAGCCGGTGAGGTTGGTCGGCGCATTGCGGATCGCGATCCCGCCGCCGGGCGCCGTCTGGCCGGCGACCGTGAGGCGGCCCGCCGTCGGCTTGATCTGGCTCTGCAGGACGATCGTTCCCGCCACCCTGAAGATGCAGATACGAGGCATGGTCGCCATCATGCACGCCCGCAGAGATCCCGGACCCGTGTCGTTCAGGGTCGTGACCGCGATCACCTGGCCGCCGCGGCCGCCGATGCTCGCGGCGCCGAAGCCCTGGGCGCTGGGAAAGGCGCGCTGTCGTCCATCCGCGAGCTTTGAAGGGTCGTGTGGGCCTGCCGGCGTACCGGGTGGCGGCGGCGGCGGCGGTGGTGGCGGAGGAGGAGGAGTTGGTGGAGGTGGCACCGGAGCGGGGAGCGGCGGTGGCGGCTGCGCGGCACCGGCGTCATCGTCTCCGCCGCAGCTCGACAGGGCTCCGGCGCAGAGCAAGCCGACCGTGACCATGCTGAAACGTCGCCGTGCGTGCATGTGTCCTCGCCCCTCCGACATCCGCCGCCCGCCGCTTTCGTTCCCATGCGTCGAGCGCAGAGCTTGTGAGGTCTCGAGCGTGCGGGCCGTGCCGGGAGGGTATTCACTGCGTTTGCCGGCGCTGACAATCGACCGAAAGTGGTAGGGCGTTGCGCGCGCAACGCATTTGGTGGGCTTGGCCGCCGGTAAGGAGCGCCGCGGATGGTCACACCGTCCCCGGCTCCGAGATCCGGCTTCGATCCAGGCGTCGTGTCCTCGTCCCCGAGCTGCTCGGGCGCGAAGTGGTGCGCCCGATATCGCCAAAAGAGGCGGCCTCCGCATCTTCATAGTGTTTGACGCGCGGGCGGATCGAGGAAGAAGATGGACTTGCCGGGAGTCGGGCGATCGGCCGCCGGAGGCTCGTGCTCCTTTTGCAGTTCAGCCGGGAGGTTCTCATGCCAGTCCGAAGCTCTCGTCGGTCTCTTGCCGCTACCCTCGCGGCTGCGGTGGGAGTCTGCGTCCTTGCGGCGGCGCATGATGCCGCGCACGCGCAGGATTCCGCCTGGGAGGTCGTGACCAGGCCCGGGGGGCGCCCCGTCGCGCGCCTTGCGGCCTCCGGGCGGCTTCAGGGGATCGCAATCACCTGCCAGCATGCCACGCCTGTGCTCGCCATCAGCCTGGTGGACGCGGATACCCTGCTGCGCGGCCGACTTACGATTTCAAGCGAAGGCCGGAGGATTGCGCTCGACATTGTGCGGGACGGCCGGTCAGCGGTCTGGATCAGCTTGATCGGCGACTCGCGCCTGCTGGACCTTCTTGCAGATGCACCCACGGCGCGGGTGCAGGTCGACGACGGTCCGGTGCAGGATATCTCCCTCGCCGGTGCCGCAACCGTCCTGGAGCAGGCACTCGTGGGCTGCTATGCAAAGCCTGCGGCCGCATTTGCCGCGGCGCGGTGACTCCTGCCGCCTCGCCGGCGGTCGGTTGCCGAGCCGCGGATAACGGATGAGCATACCGGGTATCCGCACGCGCGCACCCGGCGATCGGCTTGCCTGCCGGCGTGAGGGACGTCTGCGCCGCATGCGGGACAGGTCTCCGCCGAGATGAGTGCCGCCATGCGCAGCCGTGCCGATGCTCGCGGCAGAACCGGCGGACATCCGACCGGATCAGCCCGGCGGCGACCTGCAGACGAGCATGACCGCCTGTGCCCAGATCGACCCGGCCGGCGGAACCGCATAAGGCGGTGCGGCCCGGCTGCTTATCGAGTCCGACAGGGAGTCTCCGGCGCCGAGTTCTCGGGCACGTCCGTTTGCGCAATCGATTTCGCGACGGGAAAAGCTGCGGCCGCTGGTGCCGTCGCGCTGCACCAGTGCTTCCGCAGTTCCTTGTTGCTCTCGCCGCCACGCGACCAGCCGGTAGACGGATCTGGGGTCGTCCCGGTCTCTGAGGACGATCGGCTGTGTCAGCGCGCCGGCGGGCTCACGCCCGCCCGGGCGAACGAACGCAACGCCGACAACCGCCACGAGCAGGACGATGACGACGGCAAGTGCCCGCCGTCGCCGGTCCGAAACCGCAATGCCGCCAGCCGCGCGACGGCCGCAGCTCCTGCACCTGCTGGATCCTTCCGGCTGAAGGGTTCCGCATCCGGAGCAATTCTCGAGATTCAGGACCGGCATCCGGCAACCGTTGGCCAGCATGCGGGCAAGCGCCCGAATGGGATGTACGACGCGAGAGTCGCGGGCAGTGCCAATCATTCTCTCCCATCGTCCAGAGGTGCCGGTGCAGGTCGGCGGTGATGTACCATGCGGCCGTCGCCGCTTTCACACTTCGCCGCCTGCGAGGCGCCGGGAAGAGCCGACCTTAGGTCGTAAATGCGATGTTAGCGAAGCCTCTGAGGAGGTAGTCCGCTCGGGCAAGCATCAAGCCCGTCGACTGCGTCTCTCTCTCTCTCTCTCCTCTCCCTCTCTCTCTGCCTGGGCGGGGCGGCGGTCAGGCCAACCTCCTCATGGCATGATGCGGCGGGCCGGGGCGCGGGCGACGGGCCCGCCTCCGCCCCGGAGCCGCTGACCATTTGGACTAGCCCGCAAGACCACACGGTCTGCGCGACGGAATGAGGCATTATCGACGGGCACGAGCGCGCCCGGGCAGGGATGCGGACGAGTTCGTTTCCAGGAGGGGCATTGCGTGCTCAGACTCATCGCGCACGACGATCTGGACATGATTGGCGCGCGGCTGCGCCGCGCCATTCCGCTGCCGGACTGCGAGATCTTCGATGGGCTGCTCGACGCGATCGACGCTGCGGACCGAGCCGGTTCGCGACCGGCGCATCGCCCTGTGCGCGGCAGTCCGCCGGCCCGCCGGGTACGATCCCACTAAGTCGGCGTCGTCGGGGCGGCGCCTGGAGGCGAGCACGGCTCCAGGCCCCTCCGGCGGCGGCATGCACGCGACCTGGACCCGCACATCGTGCAAGCGGCGGCAGTCGCTTTCGCGGGCTCCGCGCGGATGCGGCCACGGTGTTCGCGGGCGACGGGAAGATCGAGCCGCGTTCGCGCCCTGCTGCGCGCCTCTCGTCCGGCGGACGGTGGAGACGGTTCAAGGCCGCCATCCTGCGCAGAAGAAGAGAAGCCGGACCGGCGAGTCGCAGCGGGGCGCGGAGAAGGCGTAAGCGTCCGCTCATTACCGTCGATGAGATCAACCGGAACGAAGGTTTCACATTTGGCTGTCGATTAGCGCATCCCGCGCGCGGTGTCGCATGCGACCTGGCGAAGGCGCATTTGGTAGTAGAGAATGGCAAAGCGGCGCGCCTCGTCCACCTTCTGCGGTGAAACGGGCCCGTCGTCCAATCGACCCGACCATAAACCCAGGCCGTAGCGGAGTTGCCAGAGCCTGACTTGCCAAGGCGACAGGTTTGCCATGGCTGCATCCACAAGATCGCCTTGGTATATACGTTCCGAGGCCCAGCGAAGCGGTGAGATTATTTCGGAAAGGCGCGGTTCGAGAAGATCCGGTCTGACAGGAAACCCACACTGATACTCGGTTGCCATCAATCGCGTGAAACCTGTCTGGGCAGGCCACGGGCTTTCCCTGCCTGCCGAGATCCGGCGGAGAATATGAAAGCTGTCGTCTCTCACGCTTAGAATGTTGGCGTCGGGGCGCACGAATGCTTGCAGGGCGACCAGAGCGATCAGCAGGAGAGGCCAGGCACGTTTCAACATCATCTTCGCGTTCACCAAATGGCCTTGACGGACATTCTGGTTGAGCTAACGCCTTCAATGCAAGTACCGTGTTCGGATGACCCGTTAGCGGCGTTCTGCCATCGCTAGAGCATGATCATCTTAGACTGAAGCATATCCGCTGTTTGCGAGGTAGTTTGCGCATTCGACGGGGTCGAAGCAGTCGAGGAGGGTTCCGATGCGCTTCCAGCAGGCTTCGACGGTGCGCTCCT
>NZ_PXYI01000015.1 GCF_003012735.1 Allosphingosinicella deserti
ACCTGCTTTGCCAGATCCAGCCCAATCGTAGTAACATCGCCCATGGACGCCTCCCTCAAGTGGCAGTTTGACACTCCACTTTGGCACATAGATGCCGTCGGGGGGCGTCCACCCCATCACCCTCCCCGGCTGTTGCCGGCGCGACCGCCGGGGACGGTGGCGAATGTCAGCTCTCGCGCGGCAGGCTGACCTTGGCAGTGTGCATGCGCCAGATCGGGAGCTACGACGTGCTCCGACCCAAACCGGACTTTGGATTACCGCTCGCTAAGAGGCGCATCAGTTGTGCGCGAAAGCTTATTGGCAGAAGTCGGTGCCCGCCCAGTCGCTCGTCAGCTTCATCCACGGCTCCCCTTCTGGTGCCAAGATCACAACAAGGCTGCGCCTCCCCTTGGGCGCGGCCTGCAGGTGTGCACCTTTCGGAACTATGTAGCTCTCACCCGCCTGGATCTTTTGCCGATCAGTTGGCGTCTCCGTGCATTGCTCGCCGTCGATCACGTAGAAGGCTTCCGGGCCCGAGTGGCTGTGAGCTCGCGTTCGCATACCGGGAGTGAACCAGGATTCCATGAACCGAGCGACGATCGGCCTTCCAGGTGCCATTGTGAACGGCCCTGCAACGTGGTGCGGAGGTAAGGCCGCCTCGTTCTTCTCTGACGATAGGATGTAAAGCCACCAGCGGCCGTGGGCTCGAACGGTGGCACTCCACGGACGCCCATTAGCGCTCGCGTTCGCCGCGTCTTCGCTCGCAGCGGGCACGATATGCCAGTAAAGCGTTGCTGGAGGCTTATCGATTGTCACCTGCGTCGTGAAGAAGCAGCCGGACTTACCGACATTCTCCCGAGCAGGCGCGGTGCATGCGCCGGGGACAGGAGGCGTCCCCTGTAGGGCGAGAACCGCGAGCACGCCAAAACCTGCACCCAGCATCATGGTCCCTCCAGCTCAGCGAGAGCAACATCTCATCGATACCCGACGCCCGCAACGCCTGATCTCACGAACTCACCCCCAAGCGGCTACGACCGCTTCTCCTTGCGATTCAGCTGTCTCCAACACTCAGCGGAGCTGCAACGACGAAGGTCAGTTTTCGTGCGACGGTATGACGTTGGCGCCGCCGCGTGTTCAGATCGGGACGGTGGTCCGGGTCCGACCCAAGTCGGACGTCGGGACGCCGCCCGGGACAGCGACAGGCGTCCAGCAGCGGACGCTTAGGCAGGCTCGTCCAAACCGTAGATGTCGAGATCAAGAAGAAGGCCACGGTCACCAAGGCGCGCCAGCGTTTCGGAACGCAGGGTCAAGCCCTCGTTCCCGCTGGCCAGGAACAATCCACAGAAAACCCGCCCACGAAACCGCTGTGAAAATGAGCGCCACGCGGGAAGGTCGAAAGATAAGCTGTCGAGGAGATCGGTGATCTGGCGGTCCAGATCACCAGGCTGACGCCGCTCCGCCATTTTGCCCCTCAGGGGGCATAGCCAAAACCCACCTAACCTGCTATAAAGTAGCGGAAATTAGCGGATTTCTTGTCCCGCAGCGTCCCGCGAAATTCCAGCAGACCCCACACAAAGTGTGGGGTAAAGTGTGGGGTAAAATGGCATGGGGAAACTCACAGCACTGAGGGTGAAGGCGGCTTCAGCCCCGGGCCGTTATGCGGATGGGGACGGACTCTTTCTTGAAGTCTCCGAATCTGGCTCTCGTCGCTGGATGTTGCGGGTGCAAGCCAATGGCAGGCGACGCGATATCGGACTGGGTTCCTTGAAGGGCGTGTCCTTGGCCGCTGCCCGCGGCGTTGCCGCGACCATGCGCTAGAAAATTGCGGACGGGATCGACCCCGTCGCTGAGCGGAGGCAGGAGCGCCTGATTATCCCGACGTTCAAGGAAGCCGCTACGCTCGTCTTTGAAGAACACAAGCCCGGCTGGAAAAACGGGAAGCACCAAGCGCAGTGGTTCTCGACGCTTGAGAATTACGCTTTCCCCAAGCTGGGGCGCCGGCTCGTTAGCGACATAGAGGGGCCGGTCATCCGTGACGTGCTGGCGCCTATCTGGCTCAGCAAGCCTGAGACCGCGCGCCGTGTCCGCCAGCGAATCGCCACGGTTCTCGACTGGTCGTACGCGAAAGGGTTCAGGGCCACGGAGGCGCCGATCCGGTCGCTTGCCAAGGGCCTCCCTCGCCAGCCGAAGAAGGGAAACCACTTCGCGGCCATGCCATATGAGCAGGTCCCCGAATTCATTGCACGCCTGCGGGAGCGCGAATCCGTAGGTCGCGTTGCCCTTGAAGCGCTGATCCTTACGGCCGCTCGATCTGGAGAGATCCGGTGTGCAGTATGGGACGAGTTGGATCTCGCCGAGGGACTTTGGACCGTTCCTGGTTCGCGGATGAAAATGGGCCGCCAGCATGTCGTCCCCCTTGCACCGCAAGCGATCGACGCCTTTCGGCGGGCGCGGGGCTACGCCAGCGCAGCGAGCGATCTAGTCTTTCCTGGGCAAAGGCGGAAGAGGCCGCTGTCCGATATGACGCTGTTGAAGATCCTGCGCGATATGGAACTGGACGTCACCGTGCACGGGTTTCGTTCAGCGTTCCGGGACTGGGTGGCCGAGCAGACGAACTATCCGGGCGAGATCGCGGAAGTCGCTCTGGCTCACTCCGTTGCTAACAAAGTTGAGGCGGCCTATCGGCGCACCGACTTTCTTCGGAAGCGAACGCTTCTGATGAACGACTGGGCTGCATATTGCTACGGGTAGTCCGCTCAGAAACGTGGAGCAGTCCGCCATCTACGGCAACCGTTGCCTGCCGGAGACGCCCGCTGCGGGGTATCTCTCCGGTGAAGGTATCATCGTTCATTCGATCGACGAGGTGAACCAGGCGCTGAAGCGCTGCGAGTATTTGTGGGTGGACATCGCCCGCGACGGGATCGCGCTGTACGAGCTTCCGAAGCGCGAGCTTGCGACCCCGATGCCGGCTTCACCGCAAGACGCATATGAGATGGCCAGCGGATTTTTCAGTGCTCAGCTCGCGGCAACTGATCGCTGGCCTAAGCTTGCCGACGTCTCCCTCGCTGAGCAGAAAGCGGACGCCGAATGGGCTAAAGCCGCCGCGTTCAATCTTCATCAAGCGGCGGAAACGGCCTGCGCTTGCTTCCTCTTGGTGCGGACGTTGTACTTCCCACGCTCGCACAACATCAAGTTTCTGCGGTCGCTGGCGGAAGACGGTGAGCCGCGCCTTATCAAGGCATGGCCGCGCGCAACGAAGCTGGATCGGCGCAGGTTCGGGATGGTGAAGCGTGCCTATGTCGAGGCGCGATATTCGGCGAACGATGAGATCGGGCGCGACGATCTTGAAGCGCTGAGCGATTGCGTGCGGCGGTTGCGTGACCTAGTGGAGGAGGTGTCGTGCGCTCGATTGGAAGGTCTATGGAATGCGGCAGATCCTGGCGCAGTCCTCCCGGAGCGCAGCTGGCATGTCTGGAAGCGACAGCGAAAGCGGCGACGTCCTGCCTTCTTGGGGCATCTGGATCGATGTGGAGGGCTTCAGCAATCTGTGGTCCGCCGGCGATCTCGCGCTGCGAGGCCTCCAGCATCTGACGCGCATGATCTTCGCGATCGGGACTCGCTGCTATCCCGAGGATCCCGACCGGCTTTTCGCGCACCAGATCGGGGACGGCTTCTATATCGCCAGCGACTTCCATGAGGCTTCGCTTGATCGGTGCGCCGCTATTGCGGTTGCGCTGATGCGCGGCATGACCGCGGCAGGCTGCGTTGCGCGCGCGGCGATCGCCGAGGGCGACCTCGCGGACTATTCAGGCTGCCGTCCGCCCGAGGTGCAGAAGCAGGCGGTCCGCGACGGTGACGACGACGTCATCTCCCTAGGCGAGGGCATCATGACTCTCCAGGCAGTCATGGGCCAGGGCATCATCAATGCGGTGACGCTGGACAAGCTCACGGACACCAAGGGCGCCATCCTGACCATTGCTGCCGCCAAGAAGGCGCGGCTCTCGCCCGCATTTCGCACCGCGCCGCTCGAGGCAAATTCGGAGGTTCTGGCGATCGATTGGGTGCATTCGAGCGCTCCGCTGATCGACCGCGTCGCGTCTCAGTCCGGGCTCGGAACGATCGATCCAGCGGTCTTGGAGGATCGTCTTCGAACCTACGTGGCCACGCACCGCCTGAAGAGCAGCTGGAGCACTCCGACCTTCCGGTACGCAGGTCTTAGGGAGAAGGCGGCATCTGAACCGGAGATTTCATAACGGTATTTTTTTTTTGGGGGGGGGCAATGATGAAGGCATTGGAGAAGGGCAGCGAAGTTACCGCCATGCTGGGTGCATGGAAGCGCGCTTTCGCAACGGGGGCCGAGGTCATTGGAACGATGGGTGGCCAGAAGGTATTCTGGCACGAAGCGTTCGGTATTTGGGGCATGTTCGGAACGACAGGCGGGAAAGAGAATATCGTACGCCCCTGGAACGCGTTCGGGCAGAAGCCGCATGATTTCCGTGGCAACATCATCGTCGAGATCAACATGCCGCCCCGTGGGATTGATCAGAATCTCCAGGCGATGTTCGCGCAAGACAGCGCGGGCCGCCGTTGGCTTTTGCATCAGGGACGCATGAGCGTTGCCGGGGCGCGGGTCACTGAGGCCGATTTCATTGCGGCGACGGGGCTCAAACCAACCAAGGTCACATTCAGCGACGGCACGTCGGGCGCCTACCACAAGATCGCCAATCTGAGCGCTTCAGCCATAATCATCCAGGAGCAGATTGCAGCTTTCATCGCGCATTGCTCCAGGGCGCGGCTCGTCAAGCTGGCGAAGGGTGAAGCCGTGGCCGACCTGACACAGGTTGAGGCCTGGGAGCGAGGCCTGAGCCCGGAATTGGTTGGCACCTTCGCGTTCGCGCCGCGGGCGGGCGGAACCGGGCGCCGCGTTCATGGCGAAATCTGGCGGGCACTTGCGGCCGAACTGAAGCGCCGCAAGACGCCGCATTCGAACGATCGGGTCTCGCAATACGGCCCGGACCTTTACACCTATGCCAGAGGGCCGAAAGTCCTGTTCGAGATCAAATCGGGATGCGGCGCGAACGACATCTTCGAAGCTGTTGGGCAGCTCCACATCTACGACCGCCTGCTGGGAGGTGGATACCGCAAGGTGCTGGTGGTGCCGGAAGGCATGGGCAAGGCACTGCATGGGCCGCTTGCCAGCTTGGCGATCGCCACGGTCGAGTTTCAGCGGAGTAGCGGAAAGATCATTCTCGCCCAGAAACCGCTGGACAAATGCCTTGCCTGATCCTTGAGCTTCGATTGCGGGAAACTGCATACGAACCCATTTCAAGGCCTCGGAGGGTAAGTTCCTTGACCTGCATAATTCCCGTTTCCACTGGCCGCCGAGCTCGAAGAGAGCCTTAACGCGGGGCCGATCATCGATGACCTCGGCCGGCGCATGCTGACGGAGGAGCAGTTCGCGCGCTTTAGTGGGCTGTCGATCCAAATCTATTCCGACGAGCACCCGCCGCCACATTTCCACGTGCGCCACGCGGGTGCCAATGTGTCGTATGCTCTCGACACCGGGTGCCGCCTCCCCGAGATGAAGGGGCTGGAGAAATTCGACTGTAACATCTCCAGGTGGTGGGAGGATCATAAGTGCGAGCTAATCTTGATGTGGAACCGACTGCGGCCTTCCGATTGCCCGGTTGGTCCCGTTCACGTGCCTAAGGAATGCCTCACAAATTTGAAGGAAGGTCACGATGATTGAACTGCCCGAACTCGCCCGCGCGGCCATAGAAATCCTAGCTGCCAATCCGGCGCAGAGGGACGTTGAAATCGATACTGCCGCCTTCACTCGTGCTCAGGTTTCCGAGTTGATCGATACGGTGTTCGAGGAGGGCGCCGCCGCTGGCATCGCGATCAAGGGGGTGGTGGTTGATCCAATGCAAGTTCCGCTGCCGGGCGATGCGGAGTTCATCAACGCATTTCGTCGCGACGGTCGGCTGGTCTTCCTCGACATCAATGTCGACGACAAGGTGATCGTTAAACGAGCAAAGCCGTGATCGGATCCGACGCCAAAGTAGCGGAAGGCGGCGAAACTTACGCCCGCCGGCAGCCCGCGGGCGATGATCGTACTAGCTAAGGCTGGGCACCCCGTCATTCACCCTGCGATGGCCTGTCGCTCGACGATGAAAGGTGATCGAAGTCTAAGGAGTCGGTCTCACGGTAGCGCGCGGCCGTCATGGTGTCGTAAGCCACTGCTTGGCCCCGCAGGTTCTTGAATGCGCCCGTAGGCACAAACCTATCGATCAACTCGTCAACGAGCTTTTGTGCATTATCTGGAATGGCTGCAGCCTCCGGGAAAACGAAGAGGATCAGGACGTTGGGCTCGGCTGCGTCCCAGTCGGGGCTGTAGGCACGGATATCATCCGTGAGGCCAAGGAAGTTACCCATGGGGCTGTCTTTGCCATGGCGCTTGGTCACTTGCTGAGAAATCCGCGCCAGCGCCTTGTTGAAGTCGTCCGGGAACGCAAAGCGAAGGTGCTTCCTTGCGAGGGCTTCGGCGAATCGGCGGCGATCGTCCTCGCTGGGACATCCTATGATCCGTGCCTCCGGCGGGAGCGCAGCCAGCAGAGGCTTCTCAATGACCATCACACGATCGAGGTCTGCGACTAGGCCATGTGCTTCGAGCGCGGGCACGTACGCCCTGTGGGTGCTCTTACGAAACGCCGCCGGATTGCTGGTGTCGGAGGCGATGAGGGGCGCTACTTCGACATAGGGTCGCCGCTCTGAGTCTCGAACGATGTCGCACGTTTGGCTCAACACTGCGAAGCCAGGGACATCGGTCATCACATCTAGGAGGAAGTCAGTTTGGTCAGCTCCCTCTGCTTGTAGTCGCGCGTCTCTCGACACCGGGGTGGCGGAATGGGCGAACGAGACGAATGGAACCGCCAAGCCAAGGACCACATCCCCTTGCCGCCAATCCTTCATCTTAGCATCGACATCTTCCAGCCGCATGCCGCCCCCGTCCGGCCGGAAGGTTGTTCCGGTCGGGAGCGGCTTTGAGGCTTCGTCAGAACCCTCGTCTGGTGCGGTGGCTGAGATGTCCTGCGCTCCCGTTTACGGACGGCTCCGCCTCAGCCGGCGCGCGCTGGGCGTGCCGACGGGCAGGGCCTCAATATCCGGGGCAGGTGACAGCCGCGCAACGATGTCATCGCGAAGCCCGCCCGGGTTTGGCTTGTACTTGGATTTACCTTTTACGCCTGTCGCCATCGCGACGGCAGCCTCAAATCGCTCCTCTGCCAGCAGATCGTAGGCACTGACGGTGCCAGTCTGCCGATCAAGAAGGCGGCGGCGCGTGGTCTGCTCATCGCCGGTGGCAATACGGTCAACGACATCCGCAAGGCTGCGCAACCGGCGCTCGTTGCCGCTGCTGATGGCATCCCCCGCCCGCCATTTGTGTAGTGCGCGACGGCTGATCTGAAGAAGTGGTGCGATTTCCTCGAACGTCAGGCCAGACCGAGACCGGATACGATCAACAAGATCTTGCGCAGCAGTGCGCACGTGATCGTTGTCGGCGCGCGTCACCTGCGCCTCAGATGCCTCAACCGTGACTTCGGCTCGAAAGACATTTCCCCGGGCTGCCGCAACTCCGTCGTCGCCCGATCGTGACCTAGATGTCCGTGCCGTGTCAGTGTAGTTGCGCAGGCGCGCATCCGTGAAGCTGATCAGCGGAGACGTTGAACCTGTTCCGCTCCCCCCCTGAACCAAGATGCCTTGGAGGTGGCGGCGGATCGATCCCATTTGATTGAGCATCAGTTCTGGCGACGGAGTTGTTGCATTTGCGGAGAATGCGATGGCGTCGCCGAATACGCCAGTGGTCGTCTTCATGGTTGTCCTCCGTAGAGGGTTAAAAACTCGTCGGTGACCATGTACCGGAACACCGAATAAGCTCGCTCAGCGAGCATATTGAAGCGGTCGGCCATATCCTGCGCATCAAACGGATGATACCCCGCTGTCGACACGTCAATATCCAACACCCAGCTGGGTTCTCCCACGGGTTCAAGGACGACGGGATCAAAAGTCCCTTGGGGTGGCAGCATGCCCCAGCGAGCGATCACTGCGCTGTCCTCGGCGCTCATCGAGGCCTCGCTGATCGCGTGAGTTACATACTCGCGCAGGGGGGGTATCGCGACTCCCATGAGGTTTGGCTGCACGATCTCATGCAGCCTCTCGTAACCATCTCCCACCACCCGTGTTACGTATCGAATACCTAACCTCTCACCTACGCCAGGTTCGAAATGGCGCTCAACGGCGTCCAGTACTCTAGAGAAGCGAGCGATGAAATCCGACCGCTGATCGTATTGGCGTGTTTCCAGAGTGACAGCATCAGGAGAGAGGGTCACGGTCCAGCCTCCACTCACGTCAGTGAACCGCCATACCGTCACCGCGTTCGCTTGTACGTTCGGTCCATTCGGGGCCATTTCAATGTGGAAGGCCCTACCTTCGTCCTGCCTGAAGACGGGATACTCGGCCCGAAGGTCCGCCTGAAACGGGGCCACATGTGCCTTGTCCTCGATGAAGAGGACGTAAGGAAACTTCACCTGGGCGAGGACCCGGGCAAGGGGGGCGCGCACGAGCAGGACCTCCGAAGGTGGAGGTCCGCCGAGCGGCGTGGGCAAATTGTGGATAACTGGCTCCATCGGCTTCATGTGAACTATAGTGTGAACTGAAGGTTCCTGCAAGGGTCCGACCTAGTTCACATCAAAATTCACACTGGCTTGGTGACTGGCTCGATCTCCAATCGCCCATTGGCGCGCAAGGCGTTGCTGAGCTTACGACCCTCGAAAACCTTCACAAGCTGCTGATTGCGCAGGTCGTGGGCATACATGCAGCGTAGCAGCCAGATGCATTGCCAGAGATGATCATCGAGAGGGAGGAGCTTGATGCGTAGCCCCAAGGCGGTCGCCTCCTCCGCATCGATGACTGAACCATGCGAGTGGAAGTGATCGCGTCCAGCAAGTTTGTCGACTATCTCGCTGATTTCCGCGTCCGGTCGGCCCCGCAACATGCCGGTCTCCAGAAGGGTGGTTGCGAGCTTTTTAGTTTGCGCGATTGCGTCCTCGGCGGTCCGACGCAGGAGGGGGTCCACATCATCTCCCACCAGAAGATGAGCCGAGAAGCGCATTTGCGGGGAAACCGTGAGAATGGGATCGATCGGCCCCAGCTCCGAGGTGATGCCCATCAGGACCTCGGCCGACGCGAGGGCTAGGAGCGTGCCATTGCTCTTGGCGCGCCTCGGAACGATCACGCGCAGGTCGGGCGCACAACTGCGTAGCAGTGCCACCAGTTTCTCGGTTGCGTCCGTCGAGCCGCCGTCCGTTTCCAGAAGCAGATCGGTCGGCTCCGGCGCGCTCGAGCCTAGAAGCTCGGCCAGATACGCGTCGTCCGACGAGGTGATTTGGACACCCTGATCGCCACTTTCGCAGTCCGCGAAATAGACCAGCAACCGTCGACCGGTGAGCTCCTCGATGTCCCGGATGAGCAGCTGACGAAGATAACGATCCTTCTCCGCCACCCAGAAAAGCGGTGATTGCTGTGGCAGCCGCCTACCACGGGGAAAATAATCTCCGTTCGAGCGCAGCCCCTGATTGTCTGGCGCGCTCTCACCGCCCGGACCCGCTGGGTCGTTCACGAACCTGCTTACCTCTGGCCGCTTCTTATTCCGATGATTTGTGCTGCTGCGCGCAGGTCCATCGGAGCGAATGAGGGCTGGCTGCGAACGTGCGGATCGTGCCTCACGATGGTGGAGCGGGAATCCACCAGGCACGAGTAGTCGACCAAGACCCATTTTCCGCTTGGCGGCGGGCCCTTCTTGATCTCCATGCTGTCCTCCGCTGCTCCCTCGCCCCATACTCGGATCAATGCTAAAACCGGGTAAAGAGCGATCCCCTCTTCGTGTTCCACGCTGAGTGCGCCAGATGCGGTGCCCGGTCAAGAGTCCGACACATCTCGCTCCGATAGGGATCGATCTTCGTATGCACCTCAGAGAAGTCTATTCCTCAAGGTCTCCACCGTTCATCTCCGCGACGATCATTCGGGGCCCGTCTTCCCACAGCCGAAAATCGCCATCGGCTGACGCCGTCAGCGTCGCCACGAGCTTACGAGCACCTCCCCTTGGGACACGAGTGCGAGGGACATGAGGCTCCAGACCGTTGGTGACTTGACGGAAAACGTCGCTGACCACCTGAAGGACGTGGTCAGCAGTGGGCCCTCCATTCTGCTCTACGAACGCGTGGAAGTCGGGCAGCGTGCTTGCCAGCCAGTCCACGTCCAACCGGATCACGTCGGAGATGCCGTTCGAATTTAGGGAAGAGAATGGTAGGCCATCGGCGGCAGTCGGATCGAAGGTGCAGCTGCCCTGAGCCTCAAGAAGGTCCTTCAAGCCGGTTTCGAATTCCTTGGCATCATACCGCGTTTCAAATAGGTACTCGGCGAGAACGTCCCAGTCTCCGGCAAGCAGCAGCGGGTCGCTGACCAATTCGTATTTGACGAGGTCGTCCTGTTTGCGCTCCTGCAGGAAACCATTGTTCAACGACGAGATCCTGTCCTGGATGGCAAGCGGGTTCGCGTTCGAGAAGCCGATCTTTGCGATATAGTGCTGCCCAACGGAGTGCGCCCATCGGTTCGCGTCCTTGCTAAACGCTAGATAGACAAGTGGCCACCCGCCTCTGGTGAGCGTCCGAACTGCATTAGCGTCATCCACCTTCATCGCATGCTCCTCAGGGATCGAGACCGAGGCACTGGTGGCGCCGATCTGCGGCAGGAGCTCTCATTATAGCGGAAGAAACCAGAGCTAGGTCGCCGATCAGGACCACGCTGCGGCGTGGCTGGGCATGCTGCACTCCGCTGCTGAATGACCGATTGGGTGCCGAACGGCACCCGGAAAGTCGCGAACAGCCGGGCGATGCCGGTGCGCGGCTGCTTGAGTCCCCCGAGGGAAGGCGATTCGGGGTGAATAACCCGCTAAAAACCATCTAGCACGAGGGCGGTTTCCGGCATTATCGTCCCAAAGCCTCCCGGACTGGCTCGCCCACTCGCCTTGGATGAAGGTTGCGCGGTAGGCCAGCCGAATGAGCGAGCATCAACACCTACACCGCGCAGCGCTGATCACGGTCGGGGAGTTTGCTGAGCTAGCTAGGCTATCTCGGAGGCAAATCGATCGCCTCCGCAGCGGGCGGCCAACGGGTTTCCCTCGCGAGTACGAGCTTGGCAGCGGCGACAGCAAGAATCGCCGTTGCCCCCGCTTCAAACTGTCTGATGTCGAGGCATGGCTTGAGAGCCGCGCACTTTGGTAGGCCGTCATCGGCTCCGGCGGTCGTCCGGGGAGGGCGTTGGCACCCCGCTTCCGCGGCCGTGGGAGTGCACAAAGATGTGGCCACATGTGTCGGTGATCGAGGGTAACGTCCGGTTTCAAAGACCGGCGCAATTGCGGCATCCGACGGCCCTGAATGGGACTTACCCCTCATTCACATGCCGGGAGCGAGCGCCAGCTCCGCGACGAACCGATCCTCAGAGGTGCTTCGGTGCGGTAAGACTCCTGATTCTCGGGCGACTGACCCTGCAGAATGAACTTAGAAGGAGCATGATCGCGTTCAACCATTTTTTGAAAGCAGAAATACTTTGCATTATGGGCAAAACGCGATAGGCTAACCGGTGAATCGATACACGCTTCGATTTACCCGGGGGGGACTATGGCAAACGGTGGCGATCAAAGCTTCTATTTCTTCGACATAGACGACAATCTGCTGTTCCTGCCGACCAGTATCTACCTATGGAATGCAGAGACCAAGACCGAAAAGGTCGTTGGCTCGGGAGAGTTTGCCGCGATTCAGAATTCGCTTGGGAGGCCCGGCCCGTGGCAGTCTTGGTCAATATTTGATGGCACTTTCCGCGATTTCCGGGATGATCCCGCGCTGCCCGTCGAGCAACAGACGTTCATCCGCGATCTTCGCGCTGCGCTGGACGGCGTAGCACCATGGCAGGGGCCATCTTGGCCGCTGCTGGTGCACGCCGCGAACAAGAACCGCGCCATCGCGATGGTTACGGCGCGGGGTCATGCTCCAGCGACGATCGAAGCCGGCCTTGCCCTCTTGGTCGCCCGTGGCTTGCTTGTTGCAGTCCCGCCGATCCTCGGTATCTACACAGTCTCCAATCCTGACGTACGCAAATTGCTTGGAGCCGATGATCCAGCGATGACTGTGCCGTCGGTCAAGAAGCGGGCGATCAGACACGCGGTCGGTCTCGCGCTCGAGCGTTATGGTCCGGACCTTCCGCACCGCTTCGGGATGTCCGACGACGATCCGAATAATGTCGTGTTGGCGATTTCGGCAATGCGCGATTGCAAGCAGGACTATCCAGACAAACGCTTCTTCGTCATCAACAGCAATCACGACGAATATGTGAAGCTAGAGATCTTCCCGATGGCACACCCCGTGACGGGGCCCGCCGCAGGTCAAGCGCTTCTTGGGGGCACTCCTGAAACGCACGCGCCTTTGGCGCCAAGCCTGGGGGGCAACGCTTCAATCTACGTTACGGATATGGATCGGGCGGTCGACTTCTACACGAGAAAGCTCGGTTTCCCGCTCAAGGTTCGCGTCGGAACGGAATGGGCCGAAATCGACGCGGGCAAAGGTTTGGTGATCGGAATTCATCGCGCGCGTCCGCCTGAGACCGTCGCCGCGGGCACGCGCGGAGCGATCAATATCGAGCTCGCAGTGACCCGGTCGCTCGACGACATCGTCGGCGACCTCAAGGCACGTGGCGTCACCTTCAAGGGCGAAATCCTGAACTATCCGGCAGTGCGGATAGCGACCGTGCTCGATCCCGACAACAACGAGATCCTGCTCGGCCAAGTGCTCGACGCAGGCAAAACGGTGCAACCCAGTGCATCATAGTGATGTCGCCTATTGGCGCTATTTGCAGTCGCTTCCGCGTGGCCACGAGGATCTGCCTTCGCCACGCGCGTGCAAGTTGCTCCTGCGGATGTTTGAGCGCTGGAAGGGCCGGCCGGGCTGGCTTGTCGAGGAGCAGGTCGGCCATCTCTTCCGGGGACGCGACGACCTGCCGGAAGCGGATCGCGAGGCGCTGGCAGCCCAACCTGTTATCATCCGCAAGGCACTTGCCGTGCAGCGCATGCTCGAGATCATACTCGACCCTGAGATCGCGGCCTCGTCCGGATCGTCAGAGATCCTCGCCGACGAACTCATCATCGGCACTCTCCCGCCTTTCGCAGTTGGCCAGGGCAAGGAGTTCGTCCGGTATCTGACCAAAGATGAAGAACTGCGTGGCGCGCTCACCTTCCTCAACGAGCTCTCCCCGATGGGACATATCGTCCCCAATCATAAGCTCGTTCTCGACCGGGGACTCGATGCGATGGCGGCGGATGCCCGGGCGCGCGCGGCGAACGATGGCGCATCCGAGCGGGAGCGCGCTTTCCACGAGGCCGTGGCGATCACGCTCGAAAGCGTGGGCGCCTATGCAGCGCAACATGCTAAGATGGCGCGCGAGGCCGCGGCGAAACTGGCGGGCGGCGATCCACGGCGCGAAAGCCTCGAGCGCGTCGCTTCGTGCCTTTACGTCGCGCCGCGCGGGCCTGCCCAAAGCTTCCACCAGGCGCTCCAAGCAATCTATATTCTCCATTGCGCGCTGCACTGGACCGTCGAGATCGTGCCGATCGGCCGCCTCGACCAGCTGCTCGATCCCTATCTGCAGCGCGACCTCGACGACGGCGCTCTGACTCTTGAGGACGCACAGGAGCTGATCGACTGTTTCTGGATCAAGCTCGACGAACGCGTGATCCTCGACAACCGGCATGCGGAAAATCGCTTCACAGCGTCGGATGGCGTGCTGACTGGGTATCTCGGATCGTCTAACTACGACCAGGGCGGCTTGCTCAACCAGTGGATGCAGCAGGTCACCATTGGTGGACTGCTGCCGCAGGATGGTGCGCCCGTCGACGCCTGCAACGCAGTGACGCGCCTGTGTCTGGAAGCGGCCCGTCGCCTGCCGCTCAACAGCCCGACTCTCGATCTGCGCGTCCATTCCGGGACGCCACGTGACGTGCTCGATCTCGCTGCGAGAGCTTTGATGAGCGGTGGCGCGCATCCGGTGCTGCTGAACGACGACATCATCGTTCCTGCGCTGGCCGAGAATAGTGCTGCCCCTATCCCGCTGGCCGCCGCGCGCAACTATGCCTGTGATGGCTGTTATGAGACCATGATAGCGGGTGAGAGCGAGTTCAGCTTCGGGTTTGTCTCTGCGCTCGACCTGATCGAGAAGGCGCTCAACCGCGGCGCCGGTCTCGCGGGCGCGGGGCCGGTCAATCTGCGCGGCACCAAGGACAGTTGGCGCAGCAAGCCCGCCGCGCTGATCGCCGATATGGTCGAGTTCCGCGCGATCATGCGTGAGCATCTGATGCTCGCCTGTCACCGCTACTTCACGAGCCTGACCAGCCTCTATGGCAACAAGGCCGATTTTGCGCCTTCGCCCTTGCTCTCCGCGCTGATCAGCGGCTGTGTCGAAAAAGGCCGCGATCTGACCGAGGGAGGATCAAACTATCACATCTTCTCGCCGCTCCTCGTCGGGGTCAGCAACGCGGCGGACTCGCTGTACGCGATCGAACGGCTGGTCTTCGTCGAGAAGGCCTTCACGCTCGAGGAGCTGACCACCTGTCTGGTTACCGATTGGGGGCACAGCATGCTCGCCCAGGCCGGGCGCGTCACGCCCGCATTCGGCCCCAACCTGAGCGTTGAACGGATCGAGCAGATCCGGCAGACCTGTCTTGCGCTTCCGAAATTCGGCAATGGAACCGATGCGGTCGACAGGCATGCCTGGTGGCTCATGGAAACCTTCGTCTCCTGTATCGATGAAGCGCGCACGCATCCGCTGCAGGCCGCCAACATCGCGCGCCTCGCCGAAAAATACGGCACCGCCGACCATCCGTTCGTGATGAATATCGCGCCGGGCGTCGGCACGTTCGAACAATATGTTGGAGTCGGCTCTTGGAGCGGCGCGACGCCTGATGGACGGCGTTCCAGGGCGCCGGTCGCCTCCGATCTGTCGGCGGCACCGGTCCCCAATGATCTCCCCTCATGTGTCGGCGGCGACAAGATTGAACATGCGCGGCAGTTCAGCCTGGCTGACAGCATGCGCAGTTATCGTCACGAGGTGATGACCCGCTTCGGCGATGGCGCACCCGCGGACTATGTGCTGCCGGAAGATTATCCGGCGGATAAGCTGGGGAATGTGCTCGCGGCTTTCGCGGGCGGCACAGGCGGGTCGATCTGCACCTTCACCGTCGCCGATCCGGCGACCTTCGCCGCTGCGCAGGCGAACCCCGAGCGCTACAATCTGGTCCGCGTCAGGATGGGCGGCTGGACGGAGTTCTTCGTCGCATTGTTCCCCGACCATCAAGAGCAGCACAAGAGGCGGCCGATCTATGGCTGAAACCATCCTAACCCCGCCGCTGCCCGATTATGGGGGACCGCATCAGCCCGGCATCACTGACCCGGTCTGGCCGGCTACTGCGCCGGAAGGCGTGGGAGAGGCGCAGTATGATGCGCTTTATGCCGGTCAGCTTGAGCGGCAGCGCCATCTTCACGTCATAACGGCAGACGTGGCGTCACGCACGCGCGAGGACCTGTCCGACCTGCTCTGCGAGCTGACCAAGTTCGCCAAGCGTCAGATGGCCAAGCTCCCACCCAAGGATACCCAGCGCCCCTATGACGCGCCCGTCGTAACCCGGCGTGTGACGGTGACGGTCGGGTTCGGCGCAACCTTGTTCACGACTCTTGCCGGCGATGATCGGTTCAATTTGGCGGCGCGCCGGCCCGCGTCGCTCAAGGTAATGCCCCAGATCGACGGAGACGAGGGCTTCCATCCGCGCGACCACGCCACCGATCTCGTGATCCTGGTCTCAAGCGACGATTATTATGTAAACGAGTATATCTTCGGCCGGCTCTATTATCGCGGCGTCCATCCGGACATTCGCGTTCGCAGCGTCGAGCGCGGCTATGCCCGTCCTGACAGCCGAGAACCTTCCGGCTTCGAGGACGGAATCACCAATCCACGGGACTGCACCGCGCCATCGTCCATGCACGACGTCGTCTATGTCCGCGCGGAGGACAGCGAGCCAGACTGGTGCGCGGGCGGCACCTACCTCGCTTATCGTAAGATCCGGCGCCGGATGAAGCGCTTCTTCGACCTGTCGCCCACGGCGCAGGAGTCGGTCTTCGGCGTCGAGAAGAAGTCGGGCACCCGCCTGGAGCCTCTCGACGCGCATTCACATGTTGCCAAGATCAACCCGCGCCGGACCAACCATCTCGATCTCTTCGACATGGACGACCTCGAGCGCCGCTTTCTGCGCCGGCCCTATTTCTTCGACGACGGGCTGGACGCGGCGGGCGAAGAACTGCGCGGGCTCCATCATCTGAGCTTCGCCCGGAATTTGGGAGCACAATATGAATGGCCAGTGCTGATGTGGCAGACCAATCCTGACTTCCCGGTTCCAGGCGCGGGGATTGATAATCTCTACGGGACTGGCGGCGCGTCCAATATCGCTGGCGGCTACTATTTTATGCCCGCTGCGGCGAGCGGAGACGATCATTTGGGCACACGACTGGGGCTTTAAGCGCGAACACGGGGGCGACATACGATGCGGTTCAAGTCTGACAAAGTCGGCGATTTCCAGGTTTATGCTGTCTCCGGGACCAACACGGTTTCTTTTGGCATCGATTTCGATTCAGATAAGATTGCCGACCTAATGGGATTCGCGGTCGAGCGGCACGACCTGGAGAATGACGAACGTTATTACATGTACGGCTTCAAGGTCTTCGAGTCGATCTACCCGCACCCTGATGAGGCCTTGGTCGTAACCACCTTCGACCAACCCGTGCAAAGCTTCGTGTGGGACGATTTCACCGCCAAGGATGGTCAGGAATACGTCTATTATTTTCATCCTCTGAAGGGGTCATCCAAGAAATTGGACCGCTCGCTTCCGCCGATCCCGATCAGGATCGAGACCGAAAAGACTTTTACGAACGGCACGCATGACGTTTTCTTCAACCGCGGGGTCGCTAGCAGCCAGGCTTATGCGCGCAGGTTCGACAACAAGACCCCGGAGCAGCTCAAGGGCCAGAAGCGCGAAGAGGCCCTGCAATGGCTGAGCCGAAATCTCGACGAAGCGCTCCACGAGTTCATCAAACAGGCCAAGAAGGGCGACACGATCCTCGGCGCCTTCTACGAGTTCCGCTATCCGAATGCCGCCAAGTGGCTCAAGGAAGCGGTCGACCGTGGTGTCAACGTCCAGTTGGTGATCGACGCCAAGAAGAATGGCGGCCGGATCGACAAGAAGACAGGGAAGCCCGCTCCCGATTTCCCCCGGACGGACAACAAGCAGACGGTCAAGAACGCCCAGCTACCGGCGTCGGCAATCGCGTGCTGGCGTGAGAAGAATGTCGGCGACATTGCTCACAACAAGTTTATGGTTCTACTGAAGGGCTCGGCAAAAAAGCCAGTCCAAGTCTGGACGGGTTCTACCAATCTGTCCAACGGTGGCATCCATGGGCAAACCAATGTGGGTCATTGGGTCCGCGACGCTGCCGTTGCTGAACGGTTTCAGGCCTATTGGCAATTGCTTTCGAAGGACCCCGGAAAGTCGCCGACCGACACGTTCGCGCAATCAAAGGCTGCGATGGGGAGTTTCCGCAGCGACGTGGCCGGCTTGTTGGAGGCACCAACGGACTGGACGACGATCCAGCAAGGAACGACGCCGGTTTTCAGTCCTCGGGCGGGGAGCGCGGTGCTCGACATGTACGCCGATATGCTGGACCGTTCGAGCACCCTCGGCTGCATCACGCTCGCATTCGGAATCAGCGAGGTGTTCAAAAAGCGACTGGTTACGCATACCGCCACTTCCCCGCTGACCTTCCTCATGCTGGAAAAGCGCGATGCGCCACGCAAGGCCAAGCCGGGGACCGCGCCCAAGCCGTTCATAGATCTGAACTGGGAGCACAACATCTACTCCGCCTCGGGGGCTTACATCGAGGACCCGCTCTATCGCTGGACGCGGGAAACCAACGCCAAGAAGCTGCAGCTCAACCAGCATGTGAGCTACATTCACTCGAAATTCCTGCTTCAGGACCCGCTCGGGCCCGATCCGATCGTCGTGACAGGCTCCGCCAATTTCTCAGACGATTCCACCAACAACAATGACGAGAACATGCTGCTGATCCGAGGCGAGAGGCGGGTAGCCGACATCTATTTCACCGAGTTCAATCGGCTGTTCTTTCACTATTATTTTCGCTCCGTGCGTGAGGCAATCAGTGAGCACAAGAAGAAGGGTGAGATCGGTGTTGCCGCGATCTCGACTTCGGATAAGTCGAGCCTGTTCCTTGCGGAAAGGCCGTCCGACTGGACCTCGAAATACAAGCCTAACAGCCTGAAGACGAAACGCGTGAAGATGTTCACGGACATGTCGGGCGCGAGCAATCGGCCCGTCGCACCGTAGCGCTCAAGGCTACCGAGCAGTCGGTCGACACCGACACTGCTGCTAGAAAGGCGTTCCTCGACATGCTCGGCGTCTTTGCCGAGTTCGAGACCAACCTGAGGAAAGAGCGTTAGGCCGAAGGCATCCAGGCCGCAAAGGCGAGGGGTTCTACAAAGGTGGCAAGCACCGGATAGACGCGCAGTCAGTACGGAAGCTTGCGGCTGAAGGGGGCAAGCTAGCCCATATCGACCGCCAGCTGGAAATTTCGCGGGGAACGGTGAACCGGTTCCTGCCTTCAGCTAGCGGAGCCGCCGGGCCAGCGGACTGGGTCCAGCACTCGCAAGGTGGCCTGATCTCGGGAGCCTCCAAACCATCGATCAAGCGTAGCGGTGAAGAGGGGCAAGGGCTGGGCCACCTCGAAAAGGGTCAGTGACGATCGCAGCTTCACCGCATCAACCTCGCCGAACACCGCAACCGGATCGCTGATTGCAAGATTCTGGAGAGCAGCGACGCACTCCAGGTAACGAGGGCCGAGGAGCGGATGCTCAAGGTACGCTCGAGCCTCGTCAATCGAGCGGATGCCGTAGAACTCGGCAAGCTGGCTACGGCCAAGGCCTTCTAGCTGCGGGAAGACGAACCACATCCAGTGGGATCGTTTGACGCCGCGTCGGATCTCCGCCAGCGCGTCGGCGTAGATTGGGGCCTGAGCTTCGACGAAGCGAACGAGGGTCTTAGAGTCAGCAATCATCTTACAATCCCCCTCGGGAAGGCTGATAGAGGGTATTGACCCTATCTCGGCTGCGCTCTCTTGCGATCAAGCCATCCACTGCGGAAACCGTGGATGTTCGATTTGCTCCGCGTTGTGAATGCGCATCGCGCGCGTCATGTTGTGCCCGCCCCCGCCGCGGGAGCATTCGTTATCCGTCGCCGAACCCGTTGAACCGGCCGCTCGGTTCGGCGAGCAGGCTCATGTGGTCGAAAATAATCAGCCGTTTCCTGATCACCAGAACCCGCGCTCGGCGGCGTCGGACAGGCGTTCGCCGCGCGGTTGATTGACCTCGTCGACGAAGAACTCGAACAATTTCGCGTCGCGCGACCAGTTGCTTTCGCTATCGGTCGGCAAGCTCAACTCCTCTTTGAGCGCGTTGCGCCACGCTGCCGGCGCTTCGGCCCGTTCGGCATGAGCCTCGAGTGCGCGCAGCCGCCTGACGATCAACGGGACGCCGAGTTCCTCCGGCGGCCAACGCGCCTCGTCGGCGCCCCATTGCAGCCAGCGCAACATGTCGGGCCAGCGCAGCGTGAGCGCGATCCACCGCGCATACTGGCCGGCATTGGGCGGGTGCCAGGCCGGCTCCTTGACGCTGCGTGCGGCGCGCAGCGTCAGATAAAAGCGGGCGAGGTTAACCATGCGCTTCATCTCGCGCGGGTTCCCCACCGAAAATTGCGCGATCCGCCGGATGATCGCCCCAACATTGCGGCTTTCGGTGAACGTGGCGATCGTCTCTGGCTCGGGTGCTGGTTGGAGCGGTGTGTCCGCCGAGGGGCCGTCCGCGATTTCGCGGATCACGCTTTCAATCGTGTGATCGGCCGCTGGCGGGACGCTGGGTTGCGGCATCGCCTCGGACCGGGTGGCGGCGATCGCGGGAGCGGGGCTCGCGACGCCCGCCAGCCAGTCGACATACGCGGTGAACGCGCCCGTCTCGCTCGGCGGCAGCGTGAATGGCAACTGCACGAACTTGTCCATGAACCGCCAGCCCAGTGGTACCGCGCGCTCATAGCTTGGCAGCTTCTGGCGGACATCCTCATGCGCCTTTTCGAGTGCGGCGGCGACCATCTGCGGGTCCATGCCGATCACGAAGATGCAGCGATATTCGTCGGTGGCAAGCAGCATGCTGACCCCCTCGACGACGCTGGCGACCTTGCCGGGCGAGCAGCGGTCGAGATCGTCGATGAAGATCACCAGTGGCGCGGAATCGCCGTCCTCGCCCTTGTGCGGCACCAACTCGAGCACGCGCTTCAAATCGGCATGGACATGGTGCAACTCGCCGACGCCTTTGTCATAATCGGGCACCTTGATGACGTCGGCAAGGCTGAACGAGGCGGGCTCCTTCTTGGTCTTGAAGCTGCTGGCTGCGAAACTGATCAGGAACCCGAGTGTCAGGATCGCCTGTACAATCAGCATGTAGATGAAGCCGCTTCCGGACCACAGGCCAACCGCGCGTTGAAGCGCCGGATCGAGCTCCGGCTTCGCCGCGGCGAGGCCGAACAGGCTGAGCATAATCGATCCCGCCGCAACCGCCCAAACCTTGGCCTTTCGCCACCATAGATTGACGATACGGTCGTAGATCCGCTTGCGAACGATCCCGTCATCGATCCGGGCTAGCTGGAGCTTGAGCAGGAATTTCTCGCGTTCGAGTGGCGAGAGGCGCTGCGCGATCTGGCTGACGATTGCGTCCACCAACCCGGCCCAGAGCTGTTCAGTGGTCTCATATTTCCAAGCGTTGAACCAGACGGTCCAACGGCGCTTGGAACGCGCCGCCTGTTCGTCCGGCGTAACCAAGATTTCCTCGCGGGCCTCGAGCAGTTCGGTGACCTTGCCGAGCAGCAGCTTGGGCAGCTTGCGCAGCTCGGCAAGCGGCATCTGCTTATACTTGCCACGCACCTCCTGCGGGTCGAGCGCTTCGCGCACGAGGTGCATCAGCGTCGATTTCCCCCCACCCCATGGTGCCTGAACGCTTATGCTGAGTGGCGCGCGCGTATCCTTGTCGGTCAGGAAGGCACGGATCGCGGTCGCATAGCGCGCATAGTCGAGCTGGTCGTCGCTATTGGCCACATCGTTTTGGAACCGGGTCGCGACCCGACCCAGCCGCGCATCACGATACTCAGCCAGCAGCGCCTCGGGCACGATGCCGGCGTCCTCAAGCAGGTTTCGCAACCTGGTATCTTGGTGTTCGAGTAGCGCGCCGATGACGTGGTCGATTTGAATGGCATGGTCATCGCCGCCAGCGCGGGCATGGGCTTCGACCAGAACCGCGGCGACGTTGTCGGTTGGCGGTAGGATCGTATCGGCGACTCCGCTCGGCCGCCTAGTGTCGCCGAAATAGTGCTTCCATGCGGTATCATATTGATCGGCATACAGTTCCTCGAGCGTGAGCGTGAAGAATTCGGCAGCACCGTCGCGGAATAACGCGGTCTCGGTCACCGGGCCGTGACCTTCGCCAAGCGCGAAGAACAACAGGCTGGTCGAGACGCCCGAGCGTTTCACCATCGGCGCGAAGGTCGAGGCCAGCTCGAGCAGGTCTGTGACCGCCGCTGAACGCGGCATGCGATACGGATTGATTATATTGGCATGTTCGGGGCGGCGCTTATGCGCCAGTGCATCTAGGTCGTCGGCCACGATCACCCGTCCGAGCTTACGCGCGAGAGCCGCGAAGGTCTTGCGCACCGCGCCATCGAGGTCTGGCGGCAATGCGATCACAGTGCGGGCTTTGCCGTTCTGGATCGTTGGCTGCGCCTGCAGGATGGCGGCGGTGATCGCGAAACTCTCTTCGTGGCTGAGGCCGCCAGCGCCAGTGCCCATCAATGGCACCCAATAGGATGCGGCGGACGCAACCTGCGGATCGCTGAAGGCCAGCCCCAAATTGTGTTCGAGCGCCTCGTTGGTCGGGCGGCCGTCTATCGTGACGACATAGCAGATTAGGCCGACACGAGAGTTGCGCAACGCATAGCCCTGAGCGAGTTCGTCGCCGCTCGGGAGCGCCATCGGCAGGTTAAGCTGCGTGAGGATCTGCGAATTGAGCGCGCCGGGCGTGCCGGCCGAATCTGTTGACAGGAAGATCACTTCGGCGTCGGGCGGCGCGTTGGCGATCGCCTGAACGCTATGTTCCCGCATTCCCCGCGGGCTGCTCGCGCGCGCCATCAGTGCCGAAGTCCCCGCTGTGACGCATGCGCCGAAGCTTCCGGCAGCGGCCGGACCGCGTGTCGCGGCGTGCGAATTTGATTGCGCATGATGTGCCTCCCCACGGACCATCTACCAGCATGGCCGTGCGGCGGGAACCGGGGGGCTGCGCGCAGGATGGCTTATAGATCCTAGCCCGCGACCAAATAGCTGGCCTACCTAGCTTCGTTCCGTCTGACGTGACCCCCAACTTTCATCCAGCTGGAACCAGAGACCGGCGGTTGTGATCGCGCATTCGCGAGTGTGAAGCAACGGCCTGCACGCGTGCAGGCCGTTGCTTCTCGATGCCGGCGGCGAAGGCTGCCGGTGTGGCGTAGCCGAGCCAGGAGTGCGGCCGCTCGGTGTTGTAGTCGTCGGTCCATCGGGCGATCACCTCGCGGGCATGACCGAGGCTGAGGAACAGTGTCTCGTTCAGCAGCTCATCGCGCATGCGGCCGTTGAAGCTCTCCACGTAGCCGTTCTGCATCGGCCTGCCGGCTGGATGTAATGCCAGTCGATCCGGGCCTCGCCGCACCAGCTCAGCACCGCGTTCGATGTCAGCTCCGTCCCGTTGTCGCTGACGATCAGCTTGGGGGCACCGCGTTCCGCAACCAGGTCGGCCAGCTCGCGCACCACCCGTTTGCCCGAGATCGAGGTGTCAGCCACGGCGCGCAGGCACTCGCCGGTAATATCGTCGACGATGTTGAGAACGCGGAACCGGCGCCCGGTGGCGAGCTGGTCGTGCACGAAGTCGAGGCTCCAGCGCTCGTTGGGAAGCGCAAGCACCGGCGCCGGTGCCCGCGCGCCAACGGCGCGCCTTCGTCCTCGTCGTCGCCGCACGGTCAGCCCTTCTTCGCGATAGAGGCGTTGCGTCTTCTTGCGGTTGATCACGATGCCATCGCGGCGAAGCAGGACGTGCAGCCGTCGGTAGCCGAACCGCCGTCGTTCCGCCGCCAACTCCCGAAGACGGCCGCGGATCTCGCCGTCGTCAGCGCGACGCGCCTGATAGCGGACACTCGTCCGATCCGCGCCGATCACCGCACACGCTCGCCGCTCGCTCATTTTGAATGCCGTTCTGAGATGCGCGACCGCCTCACGCTTCGCGGCCGCGCTCACCACTTTTTTGAGAGCAGGTCCCTCAGACCTGCATTGTCCAACATCGCATCGGCGAGCAGCCGCTTCAGCCTCGCATTCTCATCCTCGAGCGCCTTCAGCCGCCGAGCCTCCGAGACATCGAGGCCGCCGTACTTGGCCTTCCACGCATAAAAGGTCGGACCCGACATGCCGTACTTGCGGCACAGCTCCGTCACCACCGCACCCGCCTCGGCCTCCTTCAGGATGCCGATGATATGCTCTTCCGAAAATCGCTTCTGCTTCATCTATCCGTTCCTTTGGTGGGCCGGACTCTAACTCAAATTGGAGGAGAAAGTGGGGGTCACGTCAGCGGCACGGAACGGCTTGAGGTGGGTCGATGCTAGTCACCATGGAACCTCGGCTCCGTTAAGCTTAACGATGGTGGCAGCGGCATCATGACAGCCGCATGGAGGACTAGATGCATCTGACTGTGACATTGGATAGCGAAACTTCGGAGCGTGCAGGAGCGGGCGGGATGTTTCAGATCGAGTCGATCTCGGACGAAGAAGGTAACGATCTCTCGAAGGAGGTCGATCAAGGAGTTCACTATCCTAACCTCGACGCTCTGGAGGAGGATCTGAAGTCGATCTTCGGCGAGGACGTGACGTTCGAGGTTGAAGGTTACGACGACTGATCGAACGTGTGCGCGGCGGACGTCCCTCGCCGCGCACACGTATTCTCAATGCTCGTTTAAGAGGTGCGTGCCGAACCCTCTTGATGAACGAACGTCCGGTGCGGAGCCGTTAGCAGCTCGTGTGGCCCCGAGTGAGTGTCCGCTTCCAGCAATGAGCCGCCAAAGGCCGCCGGTCTGCGATCCGGCCCCAACCTTGTCGCTCGGTGCAAGCTTGGCGATCACTTAAACGTCAGGTCTCGGGGAGAGCTGCCGTTTGATGGGAGATCTGGGAACGGCGGCAATGTCCCAAACTCTGCCGCTTCCTCAGCGCGCAGCTGGACGATCGCGCTGCAGCTTCCACGCGCAACAGGTCTGCAAGTAGACATTCGAGGCGCCTCTGGACGGTTTGTCGGTCGGAGGAGAGGCCAGCGTGGGCGATCGACGGGGCTGTCCGGCGGCCCCGGAAGTTGAGAAACGCGCTTGAGAACGCGTGCCGTGAACGGCCATTCGACGCCGCCGAACATATCATAGCTACTGCGCCGCCGGGCGGTTGGGCAACAGCGCTTGCCAAGCTGGAGCAGCTGGTCAAGGATTCCTCTGATGAGAACGGATGCTGATCACCTGCCTGCGGTTCAACAGCGTGAGCTGGAGCGTATCCAGCGCGTGCTGATGGAGGAGTTCGCGGAAGCGATCTCCAAGGCAACCACGCCCAGCCGCAGGAACGGCAAGATCCTCAAGATCATCCTGTTCGGCTCCTATGCGCGAAACGATTGGGTCGACGAACCGGAGAACGGCTACCAGTCCGACTTCGATCTCCTGGTGGTGGTGAACCACGAGGATCTTACCGACATCGCCCATTATTGGTACGTCGCCGAGGATCGCATCCTGCGGGACGCCGAGGTCGCGCGGCCCGTCAACATCATCGTTCACTCCCTCGACGAGGTGAACCAGGCGCTGAAGCGTGGGGAGTATTTCTGGGTCGACATCGCGCGGGACGGAATCATCCTGTACGAGCTGCCTTGCCACCCGTTGGCAACGCCTATGCCGCTCACCCCGACGAACGCCTGCGAGATGGCGTCGGATTACTTTGCCGAGTGGCTACCGGCAATAGACCGGGCGCTTTCGACAGCCAGCGAGCAGGCGCGGAAGGGAACAAACGAGCGAGGGTGGCGCAAAGATGCCGCTTTCTCCCTCCATCAGGCCACAGAACGCGCGTACATCTGCTTCCTGCTCGTGCGGACGCTCTATTTTCCGCGCTCGCACAATATCAAGTTCCTGCGGTCGCTGGCGGAGGATAGCGAGCCGCGATTGATTGAGGCCTGGCCTCGGGAGCGTCGGCTGGACCGGCGGCGCTTCCAGCTGCTCAAGCGTGCTTATGTCGAGGCGCGCTATTCGGCGGCCTACGAGATCTCGGTCGAGGAGTTGACGGCGATCCTGGACAGCGTCCGCAGCCTGCGCGATGTGGTTGAGCACGTGTCACGCGAGCGGCTGGAGGCGATGCGGAGTTCGGCCGGGCTGTAGTCTTTGCGTGCGCGGCCCGATCTTGCCCGTTCTGCCCCGCCATGCCCCCATCTGCTCCATTCCGTTTCGGGCCGCGTAGGCGGAGTCTGAGCCCGTCCGGACCGACACCCGTCGGCCGGCGGGAGCCGCCACGTGACGCCAACCAGATTCCTCCTTGGGCAGATCCTGATCGTGTTCGCGATCGTGGTGCTCGGCGTGTGGGCAGCGACGCAATGGGCCGCCGCCATGCTCCGCTATCAGCCGGAGCTCGGCAGGCCCTGGCTGTGGGCGGGCGGCGTACCGGTCTATCGTCCCTGGGACCTGTTCGCCTGGTGGTACCATTACGACGCCTACGCGCCTGAAATCTTCGACAAGGCCGGAATGCTTGCCGGCGGCAGCGGCTTTCTCGGCTGCGCCGCGGCGATCTTCGGATCCTTGTGGCGGGCGCGGCAGTCTGCGAACCTCACCACCTACGGTTCCGCCCGCTGGGCGAGCCCGCGCGAGATCGCACGTGCCGGGCTGCATGGCGACGCGGGCGTCATGCTCGGCCTGCTTCGGGGCCGCTACCTGCGTCATGACGGGCCCGAGCATGTCATGGCGTTCGCGCCGACCCGCTCGGGCAAGGGCGTCGGTCTGGTGGTGCCGACCTTGCTGTCCTGGACCGGCTCCGCCGTCGTGCACGACATCAAGGGCGAGAACTGGTCGCTGACCGCCGGCTGGCGCTCGCGTTTCTCGCACTGCCTGCTGTTCAATCCGACGGACATCGCCTCTGCCCGGTACAATCCGCTGCTCGAGGTGCGGCGCGGGGCGGACGAAGTCCGCGACGTGCAGAATATCGCGGACATCCTCGTCGACCCGGAAGGAGCCCTGGAGCGGCGGAACCATTGGGAGAAGACCAGCCATTCGCTGCTGGTCGGCACGATCCTCCACATCCTCTATGCGGAAGAGGAGAAGACCCTCGCCCGCGTCGCGACCTTCCTGTCCGATCCGCAGCGCAGCTTCGTGTCGACGCTCGGCCGGATGATGACCACCAATCATCTGGGGGACGAGGAGCATCCCATCGTCCATCCGGTGGTCGCCTCGGCCGCGCGCGAGCTCCTCAACAAGAGCGAGAACGAGCGCTCGGGCGTGCTGTCGACGGCGATGTCCTTCCTCGGCCTCTATCGCGACCCTACCGTTGCCGAGGTGACGTCGCGCTGCGACTGGCGGATCGCCGACCTCATCGAGGCGGAGCGGCCGCTCTCGCTCTATTTGGTGATCCCGCCGTCCGACATCAGCCGAACCAAGCCGCTGGTGCGCCTCGTGCTCAACCAGATCGGGCGCCGCCTCACTGAGCGGCTGGAGGCGCCGGAGACGCCGGCACGACGCCACCAGCTGCTGATGATGCTCGACGAGTTCCCGGCGCTTGGGCGCCTCGATTTCTTCGAGACCAGCCTCGCCTTCATGGCGGGCTACGGGATCCGTGCCTTCCTGATCGCCCAGAGCCTCAACCAGATCGACAAGGCTTATGGCGAGCACAATGCGATCCTCGACAATTGTCACGTCCGGGTGGCGTTCGCCACCAATGACGAGCGCACGGCGAGGCGCATCTCGGATGCGCTCGGCACCGCGACCGAGCAGCGGGCGATGCGCAATTATGCCGGCCACCGGCTCGCCCCCTGGCTCGCCCATGTCATGGTCAGCCGGCAGGAGACCGCACGCCAGCTGCTGACGCCGGGCGAGGTGATGCAATTGTCCCCTGACGAGGAGCTCGTGCTGGTCTCCGGCCTGGCGCCGGTCCGGGCACGCAAGCTGCGCTATTTCAAGGACCGCAACTTCATCGCGCGGATGGCGCCGGCGCCGCAGCTGGCCTCTGGCCCCTATTCCGATTGCCCGACCCTGCGTGCCGACGACTGGTCCGGGAAGGTCTGCGGCCGGGACGATCGGCTTAGCACGGCGGAGATTGCGGAGCCGAGCCAGGACGAGGGCGGCTTGCAGCAGCAGCGCCACCCCGGACTACCCGATCAGGGGGGCAAGCCGGACGAGGTCGACGCCGCGCGCGAACCGCAGCTGGTGGCCGACGACGACGATGTGGCGGCGGACAAGAAGGTGATGGACCAGGCGAGGGGGCTGAGCGCCGTCGCCCGCGGCTATGCGATCAATGAGGGCGCGAAACGCGACCTCGTGCCGGGGATGTGAGGCCGAGATGAAGGTCCGTCAGAACCTCTATATCGATCGGGAGCTCAGCCAGGCCCTGGAGGCGCTCGCCGCAGGCTCGCGGGGCAACAAGAGCCATATCGTCAACGACGCCCTCAAGGCCTGGCTCGCCCGACGCGGCGCCAGAGAGGTGGACGAGCTTTTGAAGCCGCGCCTCGACCGGATGTCGCGCGAAATTGCCGGCGCGCGGCGCGACATCGACGTGCTGCTCGAAAGCCTGTCGCTGTTCGTGCGCTACCAGTTGATGGTGACTGCGCCGCTGCCGGAGGCGGATGCCGCCGCCCGCGCGGTCGGCCGCGACCGGTTCGAGGCGTTCGTTGCCCAGGTCGGCCGCCAGATCGCCGCCGGCAGGCGCACGCTCGGTCCGGCAGACGGGGAGGGCGGCGGGTCATGAGCGATTTCTCTCCGGGAACGGCCTCGACCGAGCGGCGCCGCGCGATGCTGCGCACCGCCATGGGTCCCGCGATCGCGGCTGCGCTCGGCGACCCGCGGGTGGTCGAAGTGATGGTCAATCCGGACGGTGCCCTCCGCATCGACGTACTCGGCGAAGGACGGCTCGACACGGGGCTCCGTCTCGAGCCGGCCGAGGTCGAGCGGATCATCCGGCTGGTGGCGTCCCATGCGCGGGCCGAAGTCCATGGCGAGCGGCCGATCGTGTCGTCGGAGCTGCCGCCGCACGGCGACGGCGCTGGCGAACGGTTCGAGGGCATCTTGCCGCCGGTGTCGGTCGGGCCGTGCTTCTCGATCCGCAAACCCGCGGCCCGCATCTACACTCTGCTGGATTATGTCGGCGACGGCATCATGTCGGCCGCTGCCGCCCGTCTGCTGTCGTTGGCCGTCGTCGACCGCATGAACATCCTCGTCGCGGGCGGCACCAGCTCGGGCAAGACGACGCTCGCCGATGCCCTCCTCGCCGAAATGGCGCATCTCGACGAGCGGGTGATCCTGATCGAGGACACGCGCGAGCTGCGATCGCCCGCCGCCGACACGGTCGCGCTGCGGGTGCGGGCGGGCAGCGTGACGATGGCGGACCTGGTGCGATCGACGCTGCGCCTCCGGCCCGACCGGATCATCGTCGGTGAGGTGCGCGGCGGCGAGGCCCTCGACATGCTCAAGGCCTGGAACACCGGCCATCCCGGCGGGATCGCGACCGTTCACGCCAACAGCGCGGCCGCCGCCCTCTACCGGATCGAGCAGCTCATCCAGGAGGCCGTGGTCGCCGTGCCGCGCCGGCTGATCGCCGAAGCGATCGACATGATCGTGTTCATCGCCGGTCGCGGCACCGCCCGCCGCGTCGAGACGATCGCCCGTGTCGCCGGCCTCGATGCGGAGGGCGGCTACGCCCTCGTCGATCTCACCCCATCGCTCACCCTTGAACCCGAAGGAGACTGATCATGTCGAAGCATCGCAATATCCGCCCATGCCGCTTTGCCGCGTCCGTGGTGGCGATCGGCGTGTCGCTCGCGCTGGCCAGCGCGGCACAGGCGAGCGGCTCCGACATGCCGTGGGAGGAGCCGCTCCAGCAGGTGCTGGAGTCGGTGCAGGGACCGGTCGCGAAGATCGTCGCGGTGATCATCATCATCACCACCGGCCTGACATTGGCGTTCGGGGAGACCGCCGGCGGCTTTCGGCGGCTGATCCAGATCGTCTTCGGCCTGTCGATCGCGTTCGCGGCCTCCTCCTTCTTCCTGTCCTTCTTCAGCTTCGCCGGCGGAGCCCTCGTCGCATGAGCCATATCGAAGGCTTCGAGGCGCCGATCCACGCCAGTCTCGGTCAGGCCATCCTGCTCGGCGGTGCGCCGCGCGGCATAGCCATCCTGAACGGCACGGTCGCCGCGGCGGTGGGGCTGGGGCTGCAGCAATGGCTGGTCGGCATCGCCCTGTGGGCGGGCGGCCACAGCATCGCCGTGTTCGCCGCCCGCCGCGATCCGGATTTCGCGCCCGTCCTGCTGCGCCACCTGCGCCAGAAAGGCTATCTCGCATGCTGAACCTCGCCGAATACCGGCGGCGTGCCGACCGCCTCGCGGACCATCTGCCCTGGGCGGCTTTGGTCGCGCCGGGCGTGGTGCTCAACAAGGACGGCAGCTTCCAGCGCAGCTTCGCCCTTCGCGGCCCGGATCTCGAAAGCGCCACCGAGGCGGAACTGGTCTCGGCCTGCGCCCGCGCCAACAATGTGCTGAAGCGGCTCGGGTCGGGATGGGCTTTGTTCTTCGAGGCCGAGCGGCGCGAAGCGCTCGGCTATCCGATGAGCAGCTTCCCGGACGCCGCCTCCTGGCTGGTCGACCAGGAGCGGCGCGCCGGGTTCGAGGCTGCGGGCCGCCACTTCGAGAGCATCTATCATGGTACTTTGCTGTGGTTGCCGCCGGCGGACAGCAAAGACGCGGCCGGACGCACGCTGGTCGATCGGCCGGGCGAGGGGCAGGGCCGCGATTGGCGGGCGAGCCTCGCCGAGTTCGTCGCCGAGACCGACCGGGTGCTCGACCTTCTCGCCGGCTTCATGCCGGAGCTGCGGCCGCTCGGGGACGCCGAGACGCTGACCTACCTGCACGGTACGATCTCGGACCGCCGGCACGTCGTCGGGGTGCCCGAGACCCCCGTCTATCTCGATGCCGTGCTCGCGGACACGCCGCTCATCGGCGGTCTCGAGCCGAAGCTCGGAAGCCTCCACCTGCGCACCCTGACCCTGCTCGGCTTTCCGAACCTCAGCCGCCCGGGCGTGCTCGATGCCCTTAACCACCAAGATTTCGGCTATCGCTGGGTCACTCGCTTCATCGCGCTCGACAATACCGAGGCCACCAGGGCGCTGACCCGGATCCGGCGGCAATGGTTCAACAAGCGCAAGTCGGTCACTGCCCTGCTGCGCGAGGTGATGTACAATCAGCCGGCACAGCTTCTCGACACCGACGCTGACAACAAGGTCGTCGATGCCGATCTTGCCCTGCAGGTGCTCGGCGCCGACCACGTGGCCTTCGGCTATCTGACCACCACCATCACGCTTGCCGACAGTGAACGCGCGGGCGTCGAGGACAAGGTTCGTGCGGTTGAGCGGGTCGTCAACGGCCTCGGCTTCACCTGCGTGCGCGAGAGCGTCAACGCCGTCGAGGCATGGCTGTCGTCGCTGCCGGGCCAGGTCTACGCCAACGTGCGCCAGCCGCTGGTCCACACACTCAACCTTGCCCACCTGATGCCGCTGTCGGCGGTGTGGGCCGGACCCGACTCGAACCGGCATCTGGGCGGGCCGCCCTTGTTCTACGCCCATAGCAGCGGATCGACGCCGTTCCGGCTGTCGACCCATGTCGGCGATGTCGGCCACATGCTCGTCGTCGGCCCGACCGGCGCCGGCAAGTCGGTGCTGCTGGCGCTGATCGCGCTCCAGTTCCGGCGCTACGCCGGATCGCAGGTCTACATCTTCGACAAGGGCTATTCGGCGCGTGCGGCGGTGCTGGCGATGGGCGGCGCCCATCATGCGCTCGGGCAGGAGCGGGACGGCGCCGAAGAGCTCGCCTTCCAGCCACTCCGCGCGATCGACGAGCCGGGGGAGCGGAGCTGGGCGGCGGAATGGATCGCAGCATTGCTCGCCCACGAGACTGTCACGGTCACGCCCGAGGTCAAGGACGCACTCTGGTCGGCGCTCGGCAGCCTTGCGTCTGCGCCGCGGGAGGAGCGGACGCTGACCGGGCTGGTCATGCTGCTCCAGTCCAACATGCTCCGGACCGCACTTGCCGCCTACACGCTTGACGGTCCGTTCGGCCGGCTGCTCGATGCCTCGGAGCAGACACTCGCGCTCGGCGACGTGGAATGCTTCGAGACCGAGGCGCTGATGGGCCGGACAGGGGTGGTCGCCCCGGTGCTGACTTATCTGTTCCACCGCCTCGAGGAGCGGTTCGACGGGCGCCCGACCCTACTGGTGCTCGACGAAGCCTGGATCTTCCTCGACCATCCCCTGTTCGCCGCCCGTATCCGCGAGTGGCTGAAGACGCTGCGCAAGAAGAATGTCGCGGTGCTGTTCGCCACCCAGAGTCTTGCCGACATCGCCCAGAGCGCGATCGCACCGGCCATTCTCGAAAGCTGTCCGCAGCGCATCTTCCTGCCCAATGACAGGGCGATCGAGCCGCAGTCGCGCGAGGCCTATGCCCGGTTCGGGCTCAACGACCTGCAGATCGAACTGGTCAGCCGCGCCACGCCCAAGCGCCATTATTATCTGCAGTCCGCCCGCGGCAACCGCCTGTTCGAGCTCGGCCTCGGGCCGATCGCGCTGGCGCTCTGCGGCGCATCCGATCCGGCGAGCCAGGCGCGCATCGACGCGCTGCTCGCCGAGCATGGGCCGGAGGGATTTGCAGCCCGCTTCCTCGAGAGCGCCGGCCTCGACTGGGCCGCCGACCTTCTCGCCGATTTTCCAACCGCCCAAGCCAAGGAGTAGATGCAATGCGCCTTTCCACCCGCAAATATCTCGTCGCGTCGGCGCTCGGTCTCGTCGCGCTCGGCTCGCTCGCCTGTGCGATCGCAGTGCCGGGAACGCCCGCCCGCGCACAGCTCAAGGTGTTCGATCCCACCAATTACAGCCAGAACCTGCTCACCGCAGCGCGGACGCTGCAGCAGATCAACAACCAGATCCGCTCGCTGCAGAACGAAGCGCAGATGCTGACCAACCAGTCGAAGAACCTGTCCCGGATCGCCTTTCCGGAGCTCCGGGCCCTGACGGAAAATTTGAAGGCGATCGATCGGCTGATGGCGCAGGCGCAAGGCCTGGATTTTCGTGTCGACGGCCTCGACCAGCAATTCGGGCGGCTGTTTCCGGAGGAGCTCGACCAAGCGCTCGGGACCAACCAGCGCGTGGTCGAGGCGAGGGCTCGCCTGGAGGCCGCGAAAGCGGGGTTCCGCCAGGCCATGGGCGTGCAGTCGCAGATCGTCGCGACCCTGAATGCCGACGCCGACGTGCTGAACGGCATCGTCGGCAGGAGCCAGGGCGCCGAAGGCGCGCTGCAGGCGCAGCAGGCAACCAACCAGCTGCTCGCGCTGACCGCCAAGCAGCAATTCCAGATCCAGAATTTGATGGCAGCCCAATATCGCGCCGAGGCAACGGAAGCGGCGCGTCGCGTCCAGGCCGAGGCGGAAGGGCGCGCCGCCACCAGGAAGTTCCTCGGGTCGGGCTCCGCCTACACCCCCCATTAGGTGCGCGCCGGATCCGGTGCGGCGAGCAGGCCTCGTGCTCGCCGCAGCCGCCGCGGGGCGCGCCGGCATCCCACAACGCGCTTCGCCTCACCCTCCTGATGGACGAGACACGTGACCGATCTCAACGTCATCGACCGCTTCCTGCAGGCCTTCATCCGCTACATCGACAGCGGGTTCGGGCTGCTCGGCAGCGACGTCCAGTTTCTCACCGCGACCCTGATCGGCATCGACATCACTCTCGCCGGTCTGTTCTGGGCGATGGGCGGCGAGGACAATGTCATCGGCCGCTTCCTCAGGAAGATCCTTTATATCGGCGCCTTCGCGCTGATCCTGAACAGCTTCTCCCTGCTCGCCGACATCATCTTCCGGTCGTTCGCGCAGGCCGGGCTGACCGCCGGGGGAGGGACCTTGTCCGCCGAGGATCTGCTGCGGCCCGGACGTGTCGCAGCCACCGGCTATGCCGCCGCCTGGCCACTGCTCGAGCAGGCCTCGGGCATGATGGGGTTCGTCAGCTTCTTCGAGAATTTCCTCACCATCTCGGTGCTGCTCTTCTCCTGGGCGATCGTCATCCTCGCCTTCTTCATCCTCGCCGTGCAGATGTTCGTGACGATCATCGAGTTCAAGCTGACCAGCCTCGCCGGCTTCATCCTCGTGCCGTTCGCACTCTGGAACCGCACCGGCTTCCTTGCCGAGCGGGTGCTCGGAAATGTGGTCTCTTCGGGCATCAAGGTGATGGTGCTGGCGGTAATCGTCGGCATCGGCTCCAACTTCTTCGCCGAGTTCACGACCTCGATGCAGGGCCAGGAACCCAACCTCGGCGCCGCCATGAGCCTGGCGCTCGGCGCGCTGTCGCTGTTCGGCCTCGGCATCTTCGGACCGGGCATCGCCTCCGGCCTCGTCGCCGGAGCGCCGCAGCTCGGTGCCGGTGCGGCGCTCGGTACTGTGGCCGGCGCGACCGGGATCACCATGCTTGCAGGCGGCGCCACGGCGGGCGCAGCGCGCGCCATCGGCGGGACTGCGCTCGGCGCCGTTCGTGCCGGCACATCGATGGGCGCTGCGGCATCGACCGCCTACGGCCTCGGCAAGGAAACCGCCTCGTCTCCGACCGTTGGCGCGGGGCTCGGCGGCGTTGCGCGGGCTGCCGGTAATGCGATTCGTGACCGCGCGTCCGGCGCGCTCGGGCTCGCCGATGCCGCATCGAGGGGCCGTGCTGCTGCCTGGGACGCGCTCAATCGCAACGGCTCCGGCGGGGCATCTTCCGGGGGCGCTGCGGCAGCCAGCGAGGCCCCGGCATGGGCGCAGGCGATGCGCAGCCGGCAGTCTGCCCGCCACCACCAGCAAGCCGCCTTGCACGCACTCCAGCAAGGCGACCGTGGCGGCGCATCCGCCCACCCCGACATCAAGGAAAGGGACGATTGATGATCTTCAGACGTGCCGTCCAGCGTTACGGACGAACGCCCGAACCGGAGACGCCTTACCAGCGCGCCAGCCAGGTCTGGGACGAGCGGATCGGCGCCGCGCGCGTGCAGGCGCGCAACTGGCGGCTGATGGCGTTCGGGACGCTTGCCCTCGCGTGCGGGACCTCCGCCGCGATCGTCTGGCAGTCCCTCCAGAGCAGGGTCACGCCCTATGTCGTCGAGGTCGACCGCCTCGGCGAGGCGAGGGCGGTGAGCGAAGCCGAGGCCGGCTACAGCCCGGGCGACGCGCAGATTGCGTGGCACCTCGCCAAGTTCATCGAGAATGTCCGCGGCGTCTCGCTCGATCCGGTGCTGATGCGCCGCGCCTGGCTGTCCGCCTATGACTTCGCCACCGAGCGCGGCGCGCGCTTCCTCAACGATTATGCGCGCGCCGCCGATCCGTTCGCCGGCCTCGGCGAGCGGACGGTGTCGGTGCAGGTCACCAGCGTCGTCCGAGCCTCGGAGACGTCGTTCCAGGTGAAATGGACCGAGACGGCCTACGAACGCGGCAGCGAGGCAGGATCGTCGCACTGGACCGGGATGGTGACGATCGTGACCACGGCGCCGAGATCGGCCGACACGCTCCGCGCCAATCCGCTCGGAATCTATGTCGATGCGATCGACTGGACCCGCGAACTCGACCCACCCGCCGCGGCGACGCCGGTCGGCAGGCCGGCGCCTCAGCCGATGCCGCTCGGCTCTCCGCTCGATCCGAACCTTGCCCCTCAGCCGAATAGCCAATCGGAGGTCCAGCCATGATCCGCTCCCTTCAAGCACCGCTTCTACTCACTGCCTGCCTTGCTTTGGTACCTGGAGATGCCTGCGCGGTACCTCGCCGGGCAGCGCAGGACGGCGCACCGGCTGCGGCCAGGGAGAGCGCACCACGCGCACCGGGGGGGCGAGGATCCGCCGGTGCCGTGCAGGTCTATCCGTTCACGGACCGGACGACCTATTACCTCATCACCGCACCCGAACGGGTGACGGACATCATGCTCCAGCCGGGCGAGGCGCTGGTGGCGGTGGCGAGCGGCGACACCGCGCGCTGGGTGATCGGCGATACGACCAGCGGATCCGGCGCGGACAAGCGGACGCATGTGCTGGTCAAGCCATTCGGTCCTGGCCTGTCCACCAACCTCGTCATCACCACCGACAGGCGCAGCTATCATGTCGCGCTGACCAGCGTGTCGAGAGTGGCGATGACGTCCTTGTCATGGACCTATCCGCAGGATGCGCTGATCGCGCTGAAGCGGGCGGCCGCGGAGGCCGAAGCTGCCGCCCCGGTTGCTGCAGGGCTCGAGATCGAGCAGCTGCGCTTCAACTATTCCATCTCGGGGGATCGCCCCTCCTGGCGGCCGCTGCGCGCCTTCGACGATGGACGGCGTACCTTCATCGAGTTCCCCGAGACCGTGGCCGTCGGCGAGGCGCCGCCAATCTTCCTGCTCGGGCCGGACGGCGAGGCCCAGTTGGTCAACTACCGGGTCAAGGGCCGCTTCTATGTGGTCGACCGCATCTTCGAGGCCGCCGAGCTTCGGCTCGGCACCAGCAAGCAGGCGAAGGTGCGCATCCGTCGGCAGGAGGGCGCAGCGGCGCGGAGCGGATCATGACCGCCCCCGTCGAACAACCGTCCGAGGCCGAGGAGCGCCCCGCGCCGGTGAAATCGGACCCGGAGTCGCTCGCGCTGCGCGCACAACCGCCGCGCGCGATCCGCTTCAGGCGGAGCGTGGTCATCGCAATCGCGGCGCTTGGCTCGGTCGGGCTGGCCGCCACCGGATGGATGGCGTTCGGCTCGTCATCGCTCCGCTTCTCGGCGCCGCAAGACGACCGCGAGGTCGCGGCGAAGCCGGCGGCGGACGCCGTAAGCGGGCTGCCCCGCAGCTATGGCGATGTTCCCAAATTGGGGCCGCCGCTGCCCGGAGATCTCGGCAGACCGATACTCGAGCACCAGCGCAAGATGCTGAGCGAGCCTCCGGCGCAACAGGCGGATCCCGCAAGAGAGGCTGCGGAGATGGAACGGGAGCGCCGCGCCGCCGAGCTGCGCGCCGCGCGGGAGTCGGGATTGCTCGCGGGTTCCGGCATCCGCTCCGGCCAGCCTGGCGGCGGCGAGGCGACTCCGGTCGCGGTGTCGGAGCCGCCGGTCGGGGCGTCACGAGCTCCCATCGATCCTGGCAATGATACCAACGGTCAGCAGCGCAAGGCGGACTTCATCGCGTCTCGCGACGATGGCGACGATGTGAACGTCCACCGGCTTACACCGCCCGCTTCCCCCGACATGCTGTCTGCGGGAAGCGTGATCGCCGCCAGCCTGATTACGGGGCTCAGGTCCGACCTGCCCGGGCTGGTCACCGCGCAGGTCACCGAGCGCGTGTTCGACAGCGCCACCGGAACGCGTCTCTTGATCCCGCAGGGCGCGCGGCTGGTCGGGCGCTACGACAGCGTCGTCGCCTTCGGCCAGCGCCGGGCACTGATCGTCTGGCAGCGGATCATCATGCCGGATGGAAGCTCCGTGCGGCTCGACAATGTGCCGGCAACCGATCCTTCCGGCTATGCCGGTCTCGCCGACCATGTCGATTTCCACACCTGGACCTTGCTCAAGGGCGTCGCGATTTCGACGATCCTCGGCGTTGGCTCGAACCTGACCTTCTCCGGCGAGAGCGACCTCGTTCGGGCGGTTCGGGAATCGACGCAGCAGAATGCGTCCCGCGCCGGAGACCAGCTCGCAGCCCGCAACCTGCAGATCCAGCCGACGATCACCATCCGACCCGGCGCGCCGGTCCGGATGGTCGTGCATCGCGATCTCGTCCTCGCGCCCTGGAAGGAGTGAGACATGCCGGAACTCAAGCTTGCCAGATTGCCGGATCGGACTCCAATCAAGCTGACGATCTCCGTGCTTCCGGACCTTCACCAGGCGCTGCAGGATTACGCCCGCATCTACGCCGAGGCCTATGCGCGGGAAGAGCCGATCGTAGAGTTGATACCGGCAATCCTGACGAGCTTTCTCGACAGCGACCGCGGCTTCGCCCGCGCACGCGAGGCCTTGGGGAAAGGGAATTGACTTCTCCGTTCGCGGCTGTTCCCTTCCCAGGAATCTGCCGCCGCTCGGCAGAGCGTTGTCGGCGAGCGTGCCAGGGAGGGATGACCCCCAATCCCTCTTCCGGCGGCAGCCTCATTCCCGATCCATGGCGAAGAGCAGGCCGATGACCGGCAACGCCGTCAGTGATCCGCTTGGCCGGGCACGGTTGATCACGGTCGAGGAATTCGCCGAACTCGCCCGTCTGTCGCGCCGGCAGATCGATCGCCTGCGGCAGCGCCGGCCGGTCGGCTTCCCGCGAGAATATGAGCTTGGCAGCGGCGGATGCAAATATCGCCGTTGTCCTCGCTTCAAGCTGTCAGACGTCGAGAAATGGCTGGATTCACGTGCCTTATGGTGACGGAGCATCGCTCCCCTTCATTTCCCCGTCGCTTGGGTGCACTTGCCGGCCTGTGTCCAATCCTTCCACGACCTCACCTGAAGGTCGCCGGTCAAGCTCAGGCTGGTTTGCAGCCAATCTTCCGATGCGCTTGGGACCACCGGATCAGCGGGCGTGACCACAGTGCGGAGACAAAGTCTCGGCGCTGACCTGTACAGGCGCTCCGTGGAAGCGGTTCCCGAGCGCTGCTGCCTCAGCAGGACACTGCAATCTGGATCGTGGTTCGCCGCGCGAGCGGAGGGGCTACGCGCCGTTGATCAAGGAACGGCCAGATTTTCGTCCATGATCTCCTGCTCGAGCCGCTTCAATTCCGAAAGCAACGATCCCAGGGAAAATGGCTTCTCGACAATGGAGCGGGCACCGAGCTGCAGAGCCTCCGCTGCGATCGCTTCCTCCTGATAGCCGGTCATCATGATCACCGGCCATGCGTAGCCGCGTTCACGGAGCTCCTTGAGAGCCTCTATGCCGTCGCGTCCCGGCAGATCGTAATCCATGAGGATAGAGCCTTCGGGCAACGCATGGACCTGCGACAGGAATTCGTCTGCGGAGTCGAATATAAGCGCTTGATAATGGTGCGTCTGAAGCAGGATCGACAGGGAGCGCGCCACCATCTCATCGTCTTCGATAACGTAGACGCAGCGGGGAAAGGCCATTGAGCACTCCCTATTCACGTGCGGACCAGCCTGGGACCGTTTCCACAGCAAATCAATGCACTTGCGATGCCTGGATGACCTTGCAGCAAGACGGAGGTCGCCGGTGCGGAGTTACCCCGTTCACGCCGGCTCGGGACGCAGCTCGCTAACGAGAGCGTCGCTGTGTGACGGACGATGACATCGAAAACGTAAGGGGATCAGATCGGAACTGTCCTGCCTCCTGGCAGCGGGCCTTGGTCGGAGCAGGCCGGCCGGGCAGCGGCAGGTGTCGGTGGCGACGGCCCAGATGGTAAGATCGGCGTTCCGCCCGAGGCTTCGAAGGGCGCACACCTCCTCGCCGTCACTAGAGCCGGTGACTGCGAGCACATTCAGGTGTTCGCCGCCATGTCCGCATTGGCTTTGCCGCCCGTGGCTGGAGTTGCGAGCGGTCATGGCCCACGCTCACCTCGGGTTGGAATCCCGGCACGTCTCCGGACCACCTAGGTGGTCCGGAGCGGCAGTTCGGTTCGTTCGCTCGAGAGGCGCTGAGGGGAGCAGCGCTGCGCTCCCAACGTCCATTTCCCGGATGGTTTCCGATCGGCCGGTCGAAACGGATGTAGGAAGCGGATGGCAACCTCACGCAACGCGCTGTGCGGAGGTGACAAGCTGATTGATGGCCGCTGCCAGTGTCTCGAGCTTGTAGGGTTTGCGCAGGATCGGAAACTCGCGCTGATCCTTGGGAATGAACTGCTTGCTGCTGTACCCGCTGGCGAGGAGCAACGGCAGGCTGGCTCGAGCTTCTCGAATCCTCTGGGCGAGATCGAGCCCGCTCATGCCCGGCATAACAATATCGGAAAAGACGAGGTCGACCTCGCTCTGTTCGAGTCGGTCAAGAGCCTCGCTGCCGTTCGCAGCCTCCACGACGTCGCAGCCCAGGTCGTGGAGCAGCTGGCGCGCGAAGTAGCGCACGTGATCGCTGTCCTCGACCAGGAGCACCTTCAACCCCTGAGGGATCGCCGTGTTCTCTTCTGCGATCTCCTTCCTCAGAGCTTCCTTGCTCGTACGAGGAAGCCGGATCTCGACGGTGGTACCGCGCCCTACCTGGGACTCGATCTTCGCAGTTCCGCCAGACTGAACGGCGTAGCCATGGATCTGGGAGAGGCCGAGTCCGGTGCCTTTGCCGGTGGGTTTGGTGGTGAAGAACGGCTCGAACACGCGCTGGAGTCGTTCGGGGGGAATACCTTCGCCCGTGTCGCTGACGGAGAGCGCGACGCCTTCGCCTTCCGGATCGGAGACATTCCGGGTCGAGATCGTGATTTGGCCGCCATCGGGCATCGCGTCACGGGCGTTGACGACGGCGTTCAGCAGCGCCGCTTCGAGTCCGGCAGGATCGATCTCGACGAGCCACAACGCGGGGGCGAGATCGAGCTTGAGATCGTAGAGGCTGCCAAGTGTCCGCTGGAGCATCTCCGCGAGGGCGTCCAGCCGGAGGCTCAAGTCGATGACCTCAGGCTCGAGCGGCTGACGCCGCGCAAAGGCGAGCAGCTGTGAGGTCAGGCTGGTCGCGCGCTCGGCGGTCTCCAGCATGACGTGCAGGTAACGATTGCGCTTCTCGAGCGGCAGATCCGGCTGCCTCAGCAGGAAATCCGCGGACCCACGCATGACCGTCATGAGGTTGTTGAAGTCATGGGCGATCCCGCCGGCAAGTTCGCCCAGAGCCTGCAACTTCTGCGACTGGAGGAGTGCTTCCTGAGTGACGCGAAGCTCCTGCTCAGAGTGCTTCTTCTCGCTGACATCACGGGTGATCTTGGCGAAGCCGACATGCTCGCCGGCTTCATTATAGATGGGGTCGATCACGACATGCGCCCAGAAGAGGGAGCCGTCCTTGCGTACCCTTTGAGCTTCGGCCTCGAACTTCCCGTCCCGCAGGGCCGCGTCGAGGGCAGCTCCGGGCGCGCCGCGAGCGCGATCCTCCTCCGTGTAGAAACGGGAGAAATGTTCCCCGAGCACCTCCTCCTCGTCATAGCCCTTGATGGCACGCGCGCCGGAGTTCCAGCTGGTGATGCGCCCTGTGGTGTCGAGCATGTAGATGGCGTAATCCCGAACGCCCTGCACGAGCAGCCGGAATTGCAGACCACTTGCAAATGTCGACTCTTCCAGGCGCCGTTTCTCGGTGATGTCTCTCGTGATCTTGGCGAACCCGACGAGGGCTCCTTCCTCGTCGTGGATGGCATCGACCACGACATGGGCCAGGAACCTGGTGCCGTCCTTGCGAAGCCGCCAGCCTTCCATTTCGAAGCGCTTCTGCTCGGAAGCGGTCTTCAGGATCCGTGAAGGAAGCCCGTCGCGACGGTCCTCGGGAAGGAAGAATTTCGAGAAATGCTCGCCGATGATCTCGTTGGCCTCGTAGCCCTTGAAGCGGCGGGCGCCCGCATTCCAGGTTGTGATGAGCCCGTGGGGGTCCAGCATGTAGATGGCATAATCCTCGACCGAACCGACGAGCAGCTGGAACCGGCGCTCGCTCTCACGAAGAGCACGTTCCTGCTCCTTCCGCTCGCTGATGTCCCGGGTGATCTTGGCAAAGCCGATGAGCGTGCCGTCGTCGGCGCGGATCGGATCGAGGATCGCATGTGCCCAGAAACGAGTGCCGTCCTTGCGGATGCGCCAACCCTCTGCCTCGAACCGACCCTCCCGAGCAGCGATCCGAAGCGCGCGGGCGGGCAGCTCCGCTTCCTGATCCTCGCGGGTAAAGAAGCGAGAGAAATGCTCTCCGATCACCTCGTCAGCGCTGTACCCCTTGAAGCGCTCGGCTCCCGAGTTCCAGGTTACGATCCGCCCTTCCGGATCGAGCATGTAGATTGCGTAATCCGTAACCGACTGCACCAGCAGCTCGAACTTTCGATCGGTGAGGTGCTCCTCGAAAGTCGATTGCGCCATCCAGAGTCCTCATTCCAACCTTGTTGCCAACGCCTTGGCGGGTCCCGAACGGCCGATCAAGGTACAAAGGCGGTATCAGGGGGACGGGCAGCCATCCCGCGGAATGCCGGCAGTCACGAACCCCGCAGGCTTGGCACCTGCTTCCTGAAGCCATTGGCGTCCGGGCGTCGAGAGGCGGCATCCAAGACCTATTCAACACCGCCGATGAACCAGGCGTTGCGAACGCTGACTGCCGGAAGCTTGGGGATCACGCGTGCCCGCTGCCACACCGTCATGCCGCTTCGAAGCTGGCGAACAGAATGCGTCGTGGCTTTAGGCCCTCCTCGTCCCGTGGGAGATCGCCGACGCTGCCAGCAATGAGGCTGCCGCCAACGGCGTCTCGTGCTTCCAAACAGCTTCCGCTGCTAGTCTGCCGCCGGCGAGAGTGCCGCCAGGCTGGTCGCCAACTCCGCGTTTCGAAACGGCTTCGTAAGCCTCGGAAGGTCCGGCGCGATCCCTTCGCTTTCTGCGTAACCCGAGACGATCAGCACCGCGAGGGCAGGCCGCCGAGCTCTCAAAGCGCTTGCGAGCTCGCCGCCCGTCATGCCGGGCATAAGATGGTCCGTGACTACGATGTCGGGTGTCAGCCCGTCGTCCACCATCATGAGCGCCTGTTCGGCCGAACTCGCCTCGACGACCTCGTAGCCGATGTCCATCAGCATGTCGGCCGTGCTCATCCGAACGAGCTCTTCGTCATCCACCAACAAGGCTGTCCCGAGCCGCCGCTTCAGCCCGCCCGTGCGGGCGACTGGTTTCTCGTCATCACCCATCGCGTCCGAGCTGATCGGCAGCCAGAACTCGACAAGCGTGCCCTTGCCGGGTTCGCTGGCGATCGCCAGCTCACCGTCCAGCTGCAGTGCCAGTCCATGGACCATCGACAGGCCGAGACCAGTGCCACGGCCGATCCCCTTGGTCGAGAAGAACGGCTCGACGGCGCGGGCGAGCGTTGCCTCGTCCATGCCGATGCCCGTGTCGGATACGGACAGCCTGACATAGTGGCCCTGGCGAAGCTTGGACCTGTGGCCGATACGCACCGACTCCCTGGCCGCATCGATCGTCAGCACGCCGCCCCCCGGCATGGCGTCGCGCGCGTTCACCGCGAGGTTCAGCACCGCCATCTCGAGCTGATTGGCATCGGCCCTGACCGGCGGCAAGTGCGGCTCCAGCTTCAGCTGTACGCTGATCTGCGGGCCGACCGTGCTGTCGATCATACCGGTAATGCCGTTGAGGAGACCCTCCAGGTTCACGGCTACCGGTTGCAAAGGCTGGCGGCGGGCAAAGGCGAGCAGGCGCTGGACGAGCGTCTTCGCACGCTCGGCTGACTGGAGAGCGCCGTCGATCAGGCGCCGTTCGCGCTCGTTCCCCAAACCCCGACGCAGCAGCATGTCGAGCGAGCCCATGATGGGAGTCAGCAGGTTATTGAAGTCATGCGCGACGCCGCCTGTGAGCTGGCCCATGGCTTCCATTTTCTGGCTTTGGCGGAGCGCCTCCTGCGCCTCGACCAGTTGCGCCTGCTCGCGCAGGCGCTGGGTGACGTCTGCGACAAACTGGTACGCGCCGATCCGCTCGCCGACCTCGTTCTTCAGCGGGCGAAACTTGACTTCGTAATAAGGTCGTGTGCGCCCAGGATCGCCGAAGTCCTCCACGAACGAGACCTCTTCTCCGGCCAAGCCTCGGTCCCAGCCCGCACGAACCTGCGCCTGGTGCTCCGGCTGGTCGGCGAGCAGTCCCAGAAGGTTGTCGCCGGCGCGGGGCCGGACACCGTAGATGCGCTCGAACTCGTCCGCGTTCGACTTGTTGATAGCCAGTATCTTGTAATCGAAGTCGCGCGCCATGACGAAGACATCGGTGATCTCCACAAGCGTGGCGAGCACGTTGCGCTCCGCGAGGCCATCGGCGACGCGCTGTTCGAGCGTTGCGTTCAGCTCACGCAATGCCGCTTCGCTTCGTTTGCGCTCCGTGATGTCGTTGAACAGGATGGCGACCCGGCGCTGTTCGGGTGTGCCGACGCGTAGCGCATGCACCTCGAACCACCGGCCAAGTGCTTCCGAGCTGCTCTCGAAACGCGCCGAGTTGCCGGTCCTGACGATCTCGCCGTAAATGTCGAACCAGTGCTGCTCGTGTTCCGGAAGGATTTCACGCGCGGTCCGCCCGAGCGCGTCCTCGAGCCCGCTTTGCCGCTCGAATGCGGGGTTGGTCTCGACGAACCGATGATCGACCGGGCGGCCTGCGTCGTCGAAGATCACTTCGACGACGCAGAAGGCAGCGTCGATATTCTCGAACAAGGTGCGGTACCGCTCCTCGCTTTGACGAAGCGCTTCGTTCCCGCGGTAGAGCTCTGTCGTCTCGTATCCGCCTACAAAGACCCCCGTGACGACGCCATCGTCGTCGCGGATCGGCTCCAGGACGAAGTCGACATACTGCGTTTCTTCCCGGCCGTGCAGCCGCAACTCCATTCCCCGCGTGACCACGCCTTCCCCAGAGTGGAACACGCTCTCGAACAGCTTGTGGAAGCCCTGGCCCTCGATGTCGGCGAAGACGTCGCGGAAACGGCGGCCGATGAACTCGGTGCGCTCCGAGATCGCCACATAGGCGTCATTGACATAGGTAAAGACGAGATCCGGACCGGAAAGCATTCCGACGAAGCCCGGCATCTGCTGGAGCATGTGTCGTTGGCGCTGCTGCACTTCCGTAAGGCGCCGCTCCGCGACCACCTTGTCGGTCGTCTCGAACGCGGTAACGAAAACGCCCGCGACCGCGCCGTCAGCATGCAGGGGCGCGAAGGAGTAAATCCAGTAGGTGTCCTCAAGGCGTCCGTTCCGACGGATCCGAAGGAGTGGGTGGTCCGTCGAGAAGCCCCGGCCTGTCTCCATGACCGAGGCGTACTGGGGGGCGAGCACGTCCAAGACTTCCGGCCAGACCCTGCTCAGCGGTTGTCCGAGTGCGTGGGGGTTGGCGATCTGCCAGGACCGGAGCATAGGCATCGTTGTAGAACGTGAGGAGCTCCGGCCCCCAATGCACCGCCCCGACGATCGGCGTGTCGAGGCAAAGCTGCAACGCTGCACGAAGCTCATGGGGCCAACTGGGAGGATCACCCAGCGACGACGCCGACCAGTCGCGGTCTCGCAGCAGCCTTCCCATCTCTCCGCCAGCTATTGGAAAGGCGAGTGGTAAAAGCTCGGCCCGTTCGTTGGCCATGCGAGCTCCTTTGCTCGTGGGTAGGTTCAGTTCGATCGCGCCGCGCACGTGCCCGAACAGGCATCGCCTGGCAAACCGTCGAGACCTTCGAGGCAAGATAATCAGCTACCCGCAACGAGTCGGCCCATCTCGAATGCAGGCGAAGCGCTGCCGATCGGGCAGGAACGCGCTTGCATGTGGCATTCTGACCCTTACCTGATCATGCGACCATATTGAGGCGTCCGGTGCGCCTAGACGCGCTCTGCGACGCAAGCTTCGGCTTCGCGAAGCCGCTGCAATATCGCTTTGACGATCACTGCGGGCACCGCCCGCCCGTTACCGACGAGTTCGTCCACGTCGGCTAACTCTCTGTCACTGATGTTGTTATTCATAAAAACGATATGGGCATCTCGTGCAACTGGGCAACTAGGCTTTGTACCCATGGACGGATCATTGCCTCCAGCGCCGTGGAGGGACGGCCATGGCGATTTCGGCCATCGCAGGCTACGTCACTCAGCCCGGCGGCTGGACGTTGGCAGCGCTGGCCGACGAGCTGGACGCAGGAGAAAGTGGCATGGTGAAGGTGAAGCGTGTCTCCTCTTCGGACGAGCCGACCTCCATCGTGCCGCCATGGGCCTGCGCAATTTCATTGACGATGAACAGTCCGAGGCCGAGCCCCTCCTGTCTGCGCTGAACCGCCCCTCGGAAGAAAGGTTGGAATAGCCGCTCACGGGCGGCGGACGGGATCGGAGCGCCGCCATTAACGACAGAAAAGACGAGCCTGCCATCGGCAGATCTCGCTTCAACCTCGATGGGGATGACCGAAGCACCATGCGTCACGGCATTGGCGATCAAATTCGAAGCGAGCTGCGCGATCCTGCTCGGGTCGCAGTCGATCGAGAAATGCGCGGTGATCTCGCGATCCGGCGCGATCGCTCGGATCTCGCTGACAACCTGCTCGAGAACAGGTGCCAAATACGTCCGGGTGCGGGCGAGGGTGAGGCCGTCGCCGAGCCGGCCGCGCGCGAAGTCGAGAACATTCTCGATCAGCGACTGGGCGCGGGAGACGCTCGCGCGCATCTCCTTGGCCACCAACTCGCCACGCTCGCTCAGCGTCTCCTTTTCGGAGATCATATGAATCCCGGCGGCCAAAGCCGCCAGCGGATTTCTGAGATCATGCCCGTGCACTGCAATGAACTGCTCGCGCAGGACCGACGAATCGTGTTCGGCTGCGGCTGCGGCGTCGGCGTGCGTCCTGGCAGCCACGAGGCTGCGCTCGTACGTCCGCCGGTCGACGGCCTTGAACATCGTCAGCCGCGTAAACACCTGCTCGCCATCCAGTCCTCGCTTTTCGGCGGCATTGGCGATTACCGCTGCGGGCAAGGCGTTCCTCGACATACTCGGCGTCTTCGCCGAGTTCGAGACCAACCTGGAGAGAGCGGCAGGCAGAAGGCATCCAGGCCGCGAAGGCGAGGGGGGTCTACAAGGGTGGCAAGCAGCGAATTGATCCCGAGTCAGTACGGAAGCTTGCGGCTGACGGGGTCAAGCCAGCCCATATTGCCCGTCAGCTCGGAATTTCGCGGGGAACGGTGTACCGGTTCCTGCCTTCAGCTAGCGGAGCCGCCGGGCCGGGCGAGTGAGTCCAGCATGCGCAATGTGGCCTGATCTCGCGAGCCTGCGAACCATCGATTAAGCGCAGCGGTGAAGAGGGGCAACGGCTGGGCCAGCTCGAAAAGGGTCAGTGATGATCGCAGCTTCACCGCATCAACCTCGCCTAACACCGCAACCGGATCGCTGGTTGTAAGATCCTGGAGAGTCGTGACACACTCAAGGTAATGCGGGCCGAGGAGAGGATGCTCAAGGTACGCTCTAGCTTCGTCTATCGAGCGGATGCCGTAGAATGTGGCTGCCGGACTGCGGTCAAGGCCCTCTAGCTGCGGGAAGACGAACCACATCCAGTGGGATCGTTTGACGCCACGTCGGATCTCGGCCAGCGCGCCGGCGTAGACCGGGGCCTGAGCTTCGACGAAGCGCTCGAGCGTCTTGGCGGGGGAAGTCATCAGAAGCATCCTTGCAGGCTTGTCGGTGGGAATTGGCCTGATCTCGGTTGCGCTCTAGCCATGCTCGAGCTGCTGCGCGAGGATCCCGACGACGCAGAGCTTTTCGAGCATCGCTGAGCGGCGGAGCGGCAGGGCGCTCTGCTCTGACCATGGGCGGCATCCTGCCGTCAGGGGCCGCCCATTGCGGATCCGCAGGGAGCGGCACACTGGGAGGTTCCTACCGCTGCGCACGCTAGCGAACCACCGCTGCTGTGGGCCAATGAGTGTAATAGAGCACAAGCCAGCGTCCGGCCTCAGTGTACCTGACAGGCCCTGCAAACGCCTTCGACCTCGGCCGAGACATCTCTGGGTATGAAGCCACGCTCGGCCAACCTGGTGTTCAGACTCACAACCTGCGACGTCAGGTCGACGGGAAGATGGGAGCGGCAGCTCTTGCAGAGCAGCAAACCCCAGCACACTGTGGAGGGATCGGGCGAGATCACGAAACGCTTCCAAGTTATTACTGGTAACACGAGGCGCGCGTGCTGGAATGCGTGGAGACACCGATAGACGACCGTCGGGTGTTTCGGGCCCCTGCCAGTGCCGAGAATATGGGCGATTTCATAGGCGCCCATCGGCCGATTTGCATTCCAGAGGGCGCGCAGCACGTTTTCTCGATGGGGGCTCCAACGAATTCCGCCTGACTCCCCGTGAAACAGATATGCCTCGAAGGGCAACGCACGCATCGGGGGCCGATCGCGATCTTTGATGTCGGGACGGCTGGGAGGCCCAAAGGGCTCCAGGGTCGCGGACCCTTGCGAGTGAGCCTGGGGTGCGCCGGTGCTCCCGGCAAAGTATTCGTGACGCATGAGCTGGAATCCTTTGCGATCGCGCGCGACGGCAAGCGTTCGGTGACGCACCCGCGCGGCGGTTTCAGCAGGGCAGCCCGAGGGAGATCGAGGTCGAGCGCGTCAGAGCTCGATCTCGCAAGGACCTGACGGCGTGCCGAGCGGCACCCGGTCAGGCAAGAGGCGGTGGCTTGAGCAGCGGGGGTTCGGACCGCCCGGCGAGGATCGCGACACCCATCGGGGCCGGGGGCGCCGTTGCGCAGAACAGACGGAAGGGCGCTTCCGGCGCACGCGGGAGGATACACCCGGCCAGCGCAGCGGCGGCGCTGTCCGGCGTCGCTTCATGGCGCGAGACGCTCTTGCCCGCGACTTCCTCCGCAAGCGCGGCGCGGGTAGCCATGCCGTCGCCGCCTTCGCGCGCGCTGACATGCGCGGCGACATCGGCGTGCGCGCACATGGCGGCGGCCATGGCGGGGCCGTTGGCAAGCGCGAGCGCCAGCATCAGCACCAGGATCACAAGGCGGCGCATCGGCTCGGCCCTCCTACTCTGCGCGGGCCGCGGAGCGACCGGCGCACGGCTCGCGCCTCCTGAGGAGCGTCGCCCAACTGCCGCTGCGGCCCGGCATCAGGCCGTGCCGGATCGGATGGCAATAGGCGGCCTTACAGGCGCGCTCGTCGGCAAGCGGCCAGGCAGCCGCCGCGGGCGACCGCAGCCTTCCTTCACACGGGAAGGAGAACAGGCTCGCGGCTCGCGGGCTTGCGGGGTCACGGCCCGGTCCGGCTCACGACCCGCCCCGAGCGCGCGTCGACGTCGATCCAGATGACCTGCCCGTTGCGGATGAACTTGAGCCGGTAGATGGCCGCCTCCTCGTCGAACTCGGGGCCGAGATACTGGCTTCCCCGCATCTTCGGGAGGATCCTTTGTTCGATGGCGGAAAGCGGGATCAGGACACCGGATTCGACCGCCCGGTGCAGCGGCCCGTGCTCGCGGGGCCGCGCCTCCGCCGGCGCGGGGAGGCCGAGCGCGCAGGCGGCAAGCAGCACGGCGAGAGTAAGGCCCATGCCACTCACCAAGGACGCCTCGCCAGGGCAACCGGACGGCGCCCTGGCTGAGGACCTGCGCAAAGCGTTGTGCTCAGCCCCCGGCGGAACGAGATGGTCGCGGAGGCTTCGCAGGATCGAGGGGCTTGCGATCGGCACGGCGCATCTCCGCGCTCAGAAGCTCACGCGCGCGCTGACCCGGATGTCGCGACCGGCGAGCGGCACGAACTCCTTGGTGAAGGAGGCATGGCGGCGTGCATCGACGTCGAAGATGTTGTTGGCGGAGAGGATGAGGGTCGTCTCGCGGGCGCTCCACGGCCGCCATGCGAGGGAGGCGTTGACCAGGGTGAACCCGTCCGTGGGCGTCTCGAGCTCCGCCACCCGGTCCTGGTCGTCCACCCACTCGACCTCGGCACGCGCGGTCAGCGTGTCCGATCCGGCCTCGAGCCCGCCGAGCAGGCGCAGCGGCGGGATGCGCGGGACAGGTCCGCCGGCGTCGACGGTCGCGCGGACATAATCGGCGACGGCGTCGGCGCGGATGGTGAAATCGCCCGCCTTGAACAGGTCCGCCGAAGCCTCCGCTTCGAAGCCGAAATAGCGCGCGTCCCGCTGGAAATATTGGAAGACCGGAAGCTCGTCCTGTTCCTCGCCGGTTGCCGTCTGGAAGATGTAGTCGTCGAACCAATTGGCATAGACGCTGGCGCGCAGGCGCAGCGGGCCGGCCTGTGCCCGGACATAGGCCTCAAGTCCCCAGCTCTTCTCCTTGGCGAGCGTTGGATCGCCGATCTCGAACGCCTGGGTGGCGACGTGCGGACCGTTGGACAGCAATTCCTCGGCGGCGGGCGCGCGCTCCGCCCGCGACAGGTTCACGCCGAAGCGGAATGCCTCGCTGGGCGCGTAGGCCGCACCGAAAGCCGCGGAGAAGGCATCGAAACTGCGATCGACGTCGACCACGTTCGAGCGCACCTTGGTATGCTCGTAGCGGCCGGCGGCCTCGAGCTCGATCCCGCCGAGCTTGAACTCCTGGAGGGTGAACAGGCCGAACTGGCTGGTCTCGTTGGCGGGGACGAACGCCTCGGCGCCGATCGCTTCGAAGTCGCGCTGGAAGAACTGGGCGCCGCTGGCGCCGCGCCAGCCGTTGCGATCGGCCTGGACGAGCTCGAAGCGCCCTTCCATGCCCTGGGTGTTGAAGACGGTGCCGACCTCGTCGCCTTCGAACTCGGTGTGCTTGTAGTCGGCCGCGCCGAGCCGGACGCGGATCTGATCGAGGAAAGATCCGCCGACATTCACCTGCGCGCGCAGATCGGCACGCACCTGCTCCAGGCCGATGGTGACGGCTTCCTCGCCATGCTCCGCTTCCTCCGCCTCTTCGCCGCCTTCTTCGCCCTCGTGATGATGGTGGCCGGCACCCGGCGCGGTCGGAACGCCGTAATCGCTGTCGAACCAGCTGACCGACACGCCGAGGCTGCCGCCGTCGCGGATGAGGGCAAAGCCGCCGGCGAGCGTCTTCTGCTCGGTACCGCTGTTGGGGATCCTGCCGCGGCGATTGGCATTCTCGGTGGCTTCGGCAGCCTCGTCGAGATGGCCTTCCTCGGCCTCTTCCGCGGCGATCTCCAGCTGCTCGGCGCGGATCGCGGGGGAGAGCACGTAGCCGCCGGCGCGAAGATCATCGGTCTTGCGCCAGGTGCCGTCTAGGTGGAGGACGAGGCCTTCTCCGACGGCGACGTCGGCGCCGGCGCCGATGCTGCGCTCATCGGCGGCCGAGCCGTAGGCGCCGATCACGTCGACATGGGCGCCGTTTTCCGGGAGAGCGCGCGGTATCCTGCGGTCGAGAACGTTGACCGCGCCGCCGATCGCCTGGCTACCGAACAGCAATACGGCGGGGCCGTGCAGCACCTCGATCCGCTCGGCGGTGAGCGGATCGATGGTGACGGCGTGGTCCGCGGACGTGTTGGATACGTCGATCGATCCGATGCCGTCGGTGAGCACCCGGATCCGCTCGCCCTGAAAGCCGCGCAGGACGGGCCGCGAGGCACCCGGGCTGAACGAGGTGGAGGAGACGCCCGCCTGGCGCGCCAAGGTGTCGCCGAGCTGCGGACGGACGTCGCGCAGCAGCTCGGTCCCGGTCAGCACCGAGGCGCCCGAAAGCAGGCTGAGTTCGCGGACGTAATTGCCGGTGACGATGATCTCCTGCGATTCCTCGTGCTGCTCGCTGCCGGGCGCCGCTTGGGCGGCGTCGGCGGCCGGCGCGAGGTTGCTGGTCTGGGCGAAAGCAGGCTGGGAAACGAGCGCGGCGGCGGTGCCGGCAAGGAGGGTGAGGCGAAGCATGAGGTACATCCGATTGGCTGGCTGCCGCTGGGCAGCGAATTGGCGCAGCAAGGCACCATGATGTGCGAAGAGCGGGTGGGTGGCCGTGCCGCACGGCCTTCCGAAGCGTGTCGGACGGCTGGCGCGCGGGGACAGGCATGACGCGCCGGACGGCACGCCGGGGTCAGCCGAGCGGCGGCTCCGCGAGCGGCGCAAGCGTCCTGCCGTGGAGGATGGCGGACTCCGCAGGCACGCCGCGCAGCATTTGCGGCCGATGCGCGCTCAGCTGGAACGTCTCGGGCGGAAGCGCATAGGCCGCGAGCGACACGGCGGCGGCGTCCGCGAGCGAACCCTTCTTCGATATCGACTTGGCGGACGTCTCTTCGGCCAGCGCCGCTTGCACGATCGCCACGTCCTCGCTTCCGCGGGCGGCAGCATGCGCCTGTGCGTCGGCGTGCGAGCAGACGACGCTGGCGATCGCCGCGCTGTTGGTCACGGCGAGCGAAAACAGCAGGAGAAGGGCCAAAAGGCGCGACATCGGCGATGAGATAACATTAGGGCGTCGCGGGCGGCAACCCGATCCGTGAAAGGGGAGCAGGTTCTCCACGAGCCGTGCAAAAGAGCAACAGTCTCGAGAAGGTCTGTCTCCCCGTGGTCAGCCGAGTTGCCAGCTCATTAGAAGCCGGGCTGATCGCACGCACCGCGGCGTTCGTTCCGCCTGACGCGCAACTCCTAGAACGCTCCAGGCGCTTTCCGGACGTTTGACGATGAGCCCGCGAAAGACGGTGCCGGTGGGTTCAGGCCTCAGTACGATGCCACGTGCGCGGCTGCTTTGCGCGCGCTCGAAGGCCTGGCTTGCCAGCGGGCGAGCCAGGCCTCGTACTGGCTCAGCCGAACAGAATGTCCGCTTGTATCACCTGAACATTGGTTTGGATGATGAAGTCGGCAGCGCCATCGCCGTCCACGTCTCCGGCAAGGAAGAAGGCTCCTCCGGAGGAGTAGGAGCGGAGCTGGCCCGCCGTGTTGCCGAATGCTGACGATCCGATCCAGGAGAAGGCATCGGGCTCGCCGCCGGCAATCGCATCAAGCCCGCTCAGATCGAAGATATCCTGCCCGCGTCGGAAATCCGTCACGATGTCGGTCTCGCCGAGATCCTTGAACCCGAAGATGTCCTGACCGTTGCCGCCGGTCAGCGTGTCCCTGCCGGCACCCGCATCGAGCACATCATTGCCGTTGCCGCCCTGGAGGGTGTCGTCCCCGCCGCCGCCCATCAGCGTGTCGTCATCGTTCCCGCCGCGCAGCAGATCGCGCCCGTCGCCACCCTGCAGCGTGTCGAGGCCGTTGTCGCCGTCGAGGGTGTCGTCGCCGGCGCTACCCTCCAGGGTATCGTTGTCGTTGCCGCCGCGCACGGCGTCATTGCCGCCACCGCCGTTCAAGGAGTCTGCTCCGTTACCGCCGCCAAGGATGTCGTTGCCGTTGCCGCCATTCAGAGTCTCGTTGCCGGTGCCGCCGATCAGCGTGTCGTCGAACGCGCTGCCTTCCAGACCCTCGATGTTCACGTAGCGGTCGCCGGCGGCGTCGCCGGCTGTGCCTCGCAACGCTGCCAGTGAGGCGACGACGCCGGTCGCTGCGTCCCGATAGCTGACGATGTCGATGCCCGCGCCCCCATCGAGGAGGTTGGCGACTGCATTGGCGATGAGGCGATCGTTGCCGCTGCCGCCGACCGCGTTCTCGATGATCGCACCATAAGCGATGCCGACATTGTCGGTGAGGCGGCCGAGCAGGTTGTTCGCCGCCAGAGCCGCGATGTTGGCATCGTAGGTCGCTCGAGCGATCGGCGGATATCCCTGCGCAGCCCTGTTCGCATTGACCTGCTCGAAGGACAGCCGCTCGAGTGCCTCGGCATAAGTGACTCCGCCGATGCTGCTGAGCGAGCCGGGATTGAGATTGATCTCCTGATCGGTACGGTACCCCGAGACATCCAGGGTGTCGTTGCCGCCGGCATCCCAGATCGTAACCGTCGGTGCCACGTTCACCGTGAAGTCGAACACCGTCTTGCCGGCATTGCTGTTGAAGCCGTACACCGTGTCGCCGGTGCGCGTCGTCGCGTCGACCCCATACATCTTCTGCACGGCCAGGATGTCGTGGATCATCGGCGTCGCGCCATAGGCAAGGGCCATGCTGTTCCAGTTGTAATCACGCGCCCCAATATCACGCGGATTCCAGTACGACATGATCGTGTAGTTGCGGGCGTCCTGGTAATATTCGGCGCCGTTGGCGTAGGTCACCGCAAAGCCGGGGCCGAAATTGTAATTGCCCGGGTGGGACAGGCCGATGGCGTGGCCGATCTCGTGAGTCAGCGTGTTGAGCCCATAGCCGCCAGGAGTCAGCTGGAAGTTGCTCGCCTGGCTGGCGGACACCCAAACGTCGCCGACGATGTCACGCACCTGATCGTTCAGCGCTGGGTTGCCCGCAACGACGGTGCCGAAGGGGAGCCGGGCATATGCCTGGGTATTGGGGGCATTGGCGAGGTTGCCGAAAGCAATGTCCGCGTCGTTGATCGCGGCCTCGCGGAACGTGACCGATACCACATCGTCCCAGTAGCCCATCGCGTCCCGTGCGGCGGCGCGCTGTCCGCTGTTGAACGCGGCAAAGTTGAAATATTCCGAGAGTGCGAAATAGTCGGTTCCGTTCTCCGTGTAGACATATCCGTTGTCTTCCAGCGTTTGCTGGCTTTCATGGAATCCGAAGGTAATCTCCCGCAGGTTGTCGTCGCCTTGCACGGCAGGATCTCTGCCGCCGATCCAGCTGGCGCCGCTGCGGTTGAGGTGATCGGCGATCTGGTCGGGCGACCAGATCGGCTTTCCGTTGGCCGCCGTGGTTCCAGCCAGCCGATCGACGGAAGCGTCTGTGTTCGGGACGAACGCACCGGGGTCGGTGATGACGAGCCCGATATTGGGGTCGAGACCGCCGGTGCACATCGGGCAGGCACAGTCGAATTGCGACGTGTGCAGGGTTGGCTGGCTTGGCTTGGCGGCAATCTTTGAAAGCATGTTCTTCTCTTGTCCTTCCCTGAGGCAGTCTATTCTTGTTTCGTTTTCGGTCTATTCGGTAGCGGCCTCGAGCCGTGTTGATCAGCGGCCTGCCACGGCAGCGTCTCCGCCAGAATTGCGCGGATTGCCGCATCGAGGGCGGCGTTGTCGTCGGCTGCTACTACCTGGGGCGCCGCGCCGAAGAACTGGCCCGCATCGCTGGCATTGCGGAACGGGCGTACGGACAACGCTATCAGGGGCTGCCCGCGAACTTCGGTGAGGGTGGCATGAACCAGCAGCGTGACCCGGCCCTGCGCCAGTGCCTCTCCGCCCAATTCGACGACCTGGACCGGAACGGGCGAGCCCGGTGCGACGCGGCCGCGAACTGCCTCGCACAGCCGCGCATGAATGGCGCCATTGTCCACGCCGCCCGGTGTCTGCACCAGGCAGGTGACACCAATGCTCGAGACGTCGCGCCAAAGTGATGGAATTTGCTGCGCCCTAGAAACGGCGGGGCTGGCGACGGCTCCGGCCGCGGCGAGCAGCAGAGAAGTCGCCGTTATCAGCCTCACTCCGCTTCACCTTCAGCCCACTGACAAGCCATCCCGCCTCGTACTCTGCCCTTTGTTCGAGGATGTTGCACGCCGGTATCTGGACGTCAACTATGCGTAAACGAAGTACATTTGTTTATCTGAAACCATCAGGTGCCTGACCGCCGGCGATGCGCACGCGATGGCGCCGGAGCTCTGACCCGGCGCCATCGAGCACGATCTGGGGCACCGTCGCGCGGGTGACGTGCATGAGGCCGTACTCTGGCCGCCGCGGCGGCATTGAATCTGCGCCGTAGAAGGGGTCGTGACTACCTCGACCACCGTGTCTCAAGGAGGGAATGGCAACCGCAGCATGAAGAGGCGAGCCTTTCCCAACTTACTTGCTTTGGCCGATCAGCCGTGCTGAATTCCTCCCGACGCGATCTGTCCCGTTCGCGTTTTCTCCGCATCGGAGCGGATCCTCGCCGGGGCGGGAATCTCCCCGGCGAGGATCCTTGCACTTGGTATACGCTGACGATGCCAAGCCGCCGCTCGCGCGAAACCTGGGGCTTCGGCGGGTCTTCATCACCTGATCCAAGATGCCGATTCCAGCGCAGCGACTCTGTTGCGTTGCAGCGGGATAACTCTATGGGATGTTGCAACATATCGCGTGACCGTTCCAAGCCGGGGTGGGTCCGATTACAGCCATGGAGTGCTCATGTCCGTCGTTGCCAGCTTCACCACGCGAATGCGGTCGTCCGCTTTGGGACTGGCGCTCGTGGTCGGGGCAGCACCTGCCAGCGCCCAGGATGGCGCTGATCCGGCCGGAGCTGTCGCCGAAGGCTCCATCGTGGTGATCGGCACACGCCACGTGGTGGATCGCACCCTGTCGTCCGACCGCGTCACAGAGCGTATGTCCCAGTCGAGCCGATCGCTGGAGCGAGACATTCTCGACGCTGCCGGAACCTACCGGCTCAGCGACGCTCTGGAACTGGTGAGCGGGTTCAGCCAGCAGAACAATCGCGGCGGCGTCATCGACAATTTCGCCGTCCGTGGGTTCCTTGGCACGCCGGACGGCGGCGCGGAATATTATGTGAACGGCTTCCTGGCGAACCGCGGAATGGCACCCCCACGCGATCCCGCCACGACCGAACGCATCGAGGTGCTCAAGGGCCCGGCCGGAGCGCTGTTCGGCGATGTCGATCCTGGTGGGCGGGTGAACATCGTGACGAAGGTGCCGCGGTTTGCGCCTCACGCCAATGCAATGGTCAGCTACGGCTCGTTCGACACGCGCCGGATGGAGATCGATGCAACGGGACCGCTGACGCGCACGCTGGCCGCGCGGATTGTCGTTGCGGCGGAGGACAGCGACGGCTGGCGGGACACGGTGTCGATCCGACGCCGCATCGTTTCGCCTTCACTCACCTGGCAGCCGAGCGACGCCTTTCGGCTGACCTACACCGGTGAGTTCAGCCAGTTCGACACACCATTTGATCGCGGGATTCCAGCGATAGACGGCGACGCCAACGCTTTGCCGCGCGCCAATTATTATGGCGAGCCATCGAACGGCATCACCAGGTCCCGGAACAACCAGCATCAGGTCACTGCGCTGGCCGAACTCGGCGGTGGCTGGACTTTGAACGGTGGTCTGGTCTGGCGTGAGGGCACGCTGAAGGGATTGTCGGCGGACCAGTCGCGGATCGTCGGGACGTCGCTCTGGCGGCAGCGCCGGTCGCGCGACTTCAGCGTGGACGATCTTTCGGCACGGCTGGAGCTTGCCGGACAGATTGGGCGGCATCGGGTAAGCGTCGGGCTGAAGGGCTACCGCTTCCTGTACGGAGAGCGCTGGATGCGTATCAACCCATCCGCAGCCGCGCCCTACGCCGTCGACCTGTTCGATCCCGAGTACGGATCAGTGGCCGCGCCGCTTCGTCCGTTCACCAACAATGACGAGAGCCGCTGGGCAGGAACGATCTATGTTCAGGACATGTGGGAGGTCACCGACCGGCTGACGCTGGTCGGTGGCGCTCGGCTCGATTCCTATCGGCAGAAGATCGTCAACAACAACACCGGTGGCACCGGGCGCAACATCGACGAGCCGGTGACCTTCCGCGTCGGCGGGCGGTACCGCGTCACCGACATGTTCGCGGTGCACGCCAATTGGGGCGAGAACTTCTCGCTGAATACCGGCACTGATCGCAACGGCTCCGGCTTCGGACCGGAAACGGGCCGGGGTTACGAGGTCGGGGTTGCCGCCAACCTGCCCGGTATCGACGTAGCGGCGACCTGGTTTGACATTCGCAAGCAGGACATCCTCACCACCGATCCGGTCGATCCGAACTTCCTTGCCCCGGTTGGAAGTCTCGTCAGCCGCGGGATCGAATTCGACGCGTCGGCACGGCTCGGCGATCGCTGGCAGATCGTCGCCAACTATGCCTGGGTCGATGCGAAGGCGGATGACGCGGCGTTCCCGACGCCTGACGTGCTGAACGTGGCGGAGCATTCGGGCACGCTGCTGGCCGTGCATAGTATCCCGACAGCGCGCGGCGACTGGCAGTTGAGCGGCGGTGTTGCTTACGTGGGCGACCGCGCCGGATCGCTGACGGCAACGCCTGTGATCTTGCCGGACTATGTGAAGGTGAAGGCGGCGATCGAAGCGCCTCTGGCCAAAGGTTTGCGGTTCCGTCTTGAGGCGGACAATCTGTTCGATAAGCGCTACGCCGCGAGCTCGTACAGTGCCTTGTGGATCTATCCGGGCGCACCGCGAACAATACGCGCCTCGCTTCGCTACGCGCTGTAAGGTTCTCCTTTTGTGCGGCGGGCTTGCGATAAGAGTCTGAAGCATAGCGCCGGGTCTTCTCGCCTTGAATGGACGGAGGGTGCGGTCCTGCACCAGATCTCCTTTTGTCTGCCGACCTCTCGTCCGACGGTTGGTCTATCTCCCGAAGCCCAGGACACGTAACATGCACATCCTGCGTTCGATGCTGCTACCGCCTGCGGCGGCTGCGGTGCTCCTTTCCTCTCTCGCTAAGGCGCAATCGCCTGCGAACGTGACAGCACTCCCGGCCGCAGTGCTGCCACCCGCGCTGCCCTGGTCAGGAGCTAGCGAGCGCTTGATCGCGAAAGCAGATGATCCGTGGATCACGCCGGCAGAGCGCGAGGGTTTCGCGACTACCCCGCATTATGCCGAAACCCGCGCCTGGCTCGAACGGTTGGACGCTGCGTCGCCGCTAGTTTCCGTCGAGACGTTCGGGCGCACCGGAGAAGGTCGGGACCTGCTGATGGTGCGTGCGAGCAAGGGGCGGTCCGGCAACCCGGTCGTACTGGTCCAGGCGGGCATTCACGCAGGTGAAATCGACGGCAAGGACGCCGGACTCATGCTGCTGCGCGACATCGCCCTGCGCGGCAAGGACACACTCCTGGATCACGTCGACCTGGTGTTCGTGCCGATCTACAACGTCGACGGTCATGAGCGGATGAGCCCCTGGAACTTCCCGGCGCATCGCGGCCCACTTGAGAAGGGCTATGTTGGGAATGCGCGAAACATCAACTTGAATCGCGATTATGCCAAGGCGGATGCGCCGGAGACGCGTGCGATGATCTCGCTGCTGCGCAGGCTCGACCCTGTCCTCTATATCGACTGTCATGTCAGCAGCGGTTTCGACATGCAGTATGACATCACCTTCACTTATGCCGGCTGGGGACGCTACGCCTACCGGCGTGCCACCGCCGAGTGGCTGATGAGCCGCTTCGGCTCACGGATGATCACGGCGCTGGAGCGTGCGGGACACGTGCCGACGATCTACCCGAGCCCGATCGATACGCGCGTGCCCGAGAAGGGCATCCGCCAGGCACCCGAAGGGCCGCGTTATTCCACTGGCTACGGTGATTTCATCGGAGTGCCGACGGTGCTTGTCGAAAACCACATGCTCAAGCCCTACCGACAACGTGTGCTGGGGACCTATGTGCTGCTGGAAGCGGCGCTTGAGTTGGCTGCGCAGGACAGGGAGCGCATCCTCAAGGCCAAGCGGCGCGACAGGTCCAGCCGCCCCGCAACAATGCTGGCGCGCTGGAGGCCGGCCCCGAACCCGATCGGATTTGTCAAAAGCTTCAAGGGCGTTGCGTTCGAGACGTATCGGTCACCCGCGAGCGGCCGTCTGGAGCAACGTTGGACGGGAAAGCCCATCACCTTCCGCATGCCAATCATTGGCCAGGAGCCTGTGGAAACCGTGACGCTGCCAAAGGCGTGGTGGGTACCCAGGGAACAGACGGAGGTCCTCGACCGCCTGCGGCTGCACGGTATCGGCTTTCAGATGTTGGAGGCACCCCGAACGCTGACCGTAGATCGCGTTCGCTTGCGCGATGCCGTCGTGCAGCGCGCACAGGACGGACGATTGCCGCTTGCCGCATCGTTCGAGCACGAGACCGTCTCCGAAACACTTGCCGTGGGCGCGGTCCGGGTACCCTCGGATCAACCGCTTGGGCTACTGGCCGCCGCGTTGCTGGAACCAGAAGCCCCGGATTCCTTCCTCGCCTGGGGCTTCTTCCCGGAGATGCTTTCGCCGCCGCCGGCCGCTGAGGATTTCGTCCGCGCGCCGCTCGCCGAAGATCTTCTGGAACATGACGCAGCGGTGCGGTCCGCGTTCGAAGCCAAGCTGGCCGCTGAACCGGCATTTGCCGCGGATGGAGCGGCCCGGCTCGCGTGGCTCACCGAGCGCTTGCCCGCGCCGAGCCCTTACCATCTCGTCTACCCTATCCGGCGCGAGCGCTAACTCGTCGAAGCACGGAGATGTGCGGACCATAGGGAGACATGCCGGATCGCGGTCAATTCGAATGGTCGTGGGAAGCCGGAGGCGCCTTGCGCGTTCCGGCCCCTCCCCTGGAAGCGAGGTTCATCACTGATCCTTGGGGTCGGAAGTGGGAGAGACGCACGTCTAGAGATCCACCGCGAGGAAGGCGGTAAGCCGTCGTTTGTCCATCAGACCGTAGCTGTTGCTGCCGACGATGCTCCAGGCAAAACTGTTGGTGACGTTCTGCACCTGGACGCGGAATGTCGCCGGCTTGCTGCCGAGCTTGAAGCGGTAGCGGGCCCCCAGGTCAACTAGCCCGTAAGGGTCGACGGAGACCAGATTATCGCGTGAGGCGGGACGCTCGCCATACCAAGACAACGCCACGTCAAGCGATATGCCCGGCAGGAACGGCAGCCGATAGTCTGCATTGCCGCGCAGGATGGTGGCCGATTGGCCGAGCGGCTTTGGGCCGACGCGGCCCAGCTCGACCGCTTCGCCGGTGACGCGCGGCTTCATGAGCACCGCTCCGGCAACGATGCTGAGATCATCGACCGGGTTACCCGACAAGCTCAGTTCCACGCCCCGGTGGCGGACATCGCCGAGGATCGTGTACACGTTCGCCTCGTCCGTGTTGAAATAGGGCTTGCGCACATCGAACAGGCCGGCGACCAACTTCATTCGCGGGGAGATCGTCCAGCGTAGCCCCGCATCGGCCTGCCGGGTGCGGATCGCCGGCAGCGCCTCGTTGCGGTTGGCGGCGCTATTCGGCGCAATCCCGCTCTCCTCGAGACCGCGTGTATAGCCCGCATAGACAGCGAGGCTGCCGGACAGATAGGCGGCTGCCGATCCGTTGAGCAGCCAGGGCCGATCCTTGGCGCGCGTGGTGGGAAGGTTGCCGGGAAGGTCGATGGTCTTGCTGTAGTCGGCGCGTTGCACACCGAGGCTCATTTCGCCCACGCCCTTCCAACGCCCCTCATAGGCGAGGCCGATCGTGGTCTGGCGCACGCGGTCCTGGGTGCGCTCGCCAAAGGAGAAGGATGCGGGTTCCGGGACTGGTACGACCTCGCCGAGCCGGCGCTCGCCGAGGTCGATCGGCGCGGACGCCCCGCCATAGCGGCTGTCGAGTTGGCGGGCCCGCACCGATGCATGCAGGGTATGGAGCCGCGGGCCGTCGATCAGGCTGCGGCTGACGCGCAATTCGCCACTGGTCGAGGCGTAACGTTGACCCGGATCGGCAATCACCTGGGCGCGCGTGCGCCCGTCCTCTGTCGTGCCGACGAAGTTCTGGGCGAAATTTTCCTCGTTGACGAAGATCGAGCGGAACACGCCGCCGGCGATCGACCAGCTCCGCCCGATCCGAGCCTTCGCGATTACACCGGCATTGGTGCTGCGGCTGTCCTTGGCTGCCCAGTCCTGCCCGAAATAGCGCCGCCGCGCGACATCGCGCGGAACGAAGGCACCGGCGGTGACGATGGTCGGCGCGACTTCCTCGCCGCGGCCTATCGTCGTCGACCAGAAGGGAATGATCTCGACATTTTGCGAGGGGCGCCATCGCGGTATCACCGCTGCACGGAAGTATCCGGCGTCGGCGCCATCATAATATTCGTCATGAGCGTAAGAGGCGCCGAAGGCGATGCCGAGTCGCCTCCCGGCGATCGGCACCTGCGCATCGACCTCGATCGAGGGTGCGCCATAGGCGAAGCTACCGGCGACGACGCTGACGAGCGGCCGGTCGCCGGCCTTGCGCAGGCGATAGTCGACGATTCCCGTCGGCGCGGGAAATGGGTAGCCCTGGGCGGAGAGGCCGACCCGGATGGTCGAGCCCTCGACCAGACGCGTTGCGATAAAGCCCTGCCGGTCGAGGTAGACGCCCTCGATGCGCACGTTGCCTGCAGCAACCGGCGAGAAGCCTCTCACCTGGCTGGCGCTGTAGAGGCCGATGCTCTCGTTGCCGATCGAGGTGCCGAACGCGTCCTCGGCAGCGGTCACCGCATTGTCCTTCGTGCGCTGGGCTTCGGCAGGGGCGGCGAGAGCGGCCGCGCCGAGCACCGCCGCCAAAGGATATCGGGTGATCATTCCACCACCTTCCACTCGCGAGTGCGTACAAGGCCGATTGTGATCGCGAGCAGCGCGAGCAGGCCGAGCCAGAGGAGGAACGGCAGCACCCCTCCGATCCGCTCCGCCGCCGGCCGGTCCGCGAGCGCGAACTTCGGCAGCGTAAGCGGCTCTGCCAGGTTCAGCCGGCCGCGCGTCGTGCGCGCCGGGGAGGACGGCGGCTGCGTGATCTCGCGCTGCACCAGCGGATGGACGATCCCGCGCAGCCGGAGCTGGTACTGCCGTGCCTGGGCCTCGAACGTCCGCTGGCGCGCCGGGTCGGTGCCGGCCAGCGTTGCAAATGCGGCTTCGATGCCAAGAGTGGGGATCGCGAAGCCCGCGATGCGCGCGACCCCTTCTTGTCGTAGCCGATGGTCCTCGAACGCGGAGCGCAGTGGCGCGAGCCGCCGCTCGGTCTCGGGTACGAGGAAGCTGAGCCGAGTGGCATAGTCGAGCGAGGTCGCACGATCGGCATAGGGCCGCAGATCGGGACGGCGCGTCACCGCCGCCGCCAGGATCTTGTCCCGCTCCGCATTGATCTCGTCGCCGATGCGGCGCTGGGCATCGACATAGCCCACCGCCGACGGCGCGGGATCGATCATGCCAACGAGGGCAGAGCCGGCCAGCGGCAAGCCGATCGTCAGCGCGGCCCAGATTGCTGCGAACGAGCCGAGCGCCGCACCGGCGCCGGGCTGCCGCGCGAGAATTGTCAGGGCGACGCCCGACCAGAACAGCATGTAGACGACCGTCAGAAGGGCTGCGACGGCAAGCGAACCGGCGGCCGTGCCGAGCGGAACGCCGGCGATGCCGAGCGCCGCGATCATTGCCAGAACCGTTGCTGGTACCGACCAGGCGAGGATGGCGGCCAAGCGCGCGCCGGTCCAGGCGCGCGGTCCTACCGCCTGCGCCGCGACCAGTCGCAGCATGTCGCGATCCCGCTCGAACGTGACGAACAGCGCGAACAGGAGGAGCAGCCCGATCGGCAGCAGGAAGACGACGGCGAAGGCGAGGTCGAACCGTCCCAACGCGAGGCCGCGCGGATTTTCGAAATCATATGTGTCGGTGAACCCAAAGGGGGTGTTGAGCCTGATCTCGAGCCGGCTCGGCGCGAGGTCGCTGACGCCCGCCGCCAGCGGCGACGACGGCAAGTGCGGCTTCAACGCCGACATGCGCACGAAATACTCGCTGTAGCCGGCGACATCGGTCGGGTCCTGCCAATAGGCGACCGGTCCCCCAGACGACGTCACGGGCGCACGGTAGGCGCGGGCGCGCGCGGCCGCATTTGCGTGGAAAGCGGTATCGACCTGGCGCGCCCGCTCGAGTGCTGCGGCCTGCGCCGAATGCAGCGCCGCAGTGTTGAGCGCCCCCCAGGCGAAGCTCGCCGAGACGATCAGCAGCACGGTCCAGAGTAGGGGTGAGCGTCCGACCTGCCGCCACTCCCAGGCGAAGAGATCGCGAAAGCGGGGCCCGCTCATGGACGCAGCCTCCTCGAAATGCGCACCAGCAAGAACCCGGCGATGCCGAGCCAGAAGAGGAGGGCGGCGAAGGCCGGCAGGGCGGTAGACGAGAGCGCTCCGAGGGGCGGCGCCGAGTAGGCGAACTCGGGAATTCGCGACCAAAGCCGCGCGTCGTTGGTGTGCCGCTCGGTGCCATGGGCGCGGTGCGCCATGCCATCGGCGTTCATCGCGTTAACCAGGTTGCGGCGGTAGCGCTCGGCGGTGTCGATGAAGTGCCGGTGATGGCTGAAGTCGCTGCCGGAAACCGAACTCGAAGACGCCTGCGCGGCGATCGTCGGCGACAGGAAACCGAGCGCGGCGAACAGCTCGTCCTGGCTGGCAACCTTGCCGTAGAAGCCGCCGAGCACGCGATCGAACACCGCGTGGCTGTGGCGTTCCATCAGATCGAGCTCGGCCATGCGCAGGTTCGGGATGTCCTCGATCCGGCGTACGCCAGAGCGTTTCAGCAGCGCGGCGCGGTTGCGCGCGTTCTGCTCGTCCGACCAGAAAGCGGGCGCCTGTTCCGCCATTTGCTGGCGGATTGCCTGGCTCGAGGGCAGTGGCCGCACGGCATCGACCACTCCGCTGGCAACGCGGGGAAGCGCGAGGGCGAACAGGATCCACAGGCCGAACAGACCGGCCAGCGCCAGCCGCGCATTGCCCGCACGGAGCGACACTGCGATGCCGACCGCCGCAAGCAGCGCCAGATAGCCCGCCATCGCCAGGGCCCAGCAAAGCGTTCGCAACAGCACGTCGCCCCCGAGCCGGCCGCCTATGCCCAGCGACAGCAGCGAAATGACCGCAACCGGCAGCACCAGCAGCCCGGCGGCGGCGGACCACACGGCGAGCGCCTTCGAGCCGACGATCAGCCGCGGATGGACGGCGGCGCCGAGTGCCAGGCGCATGGTGCCGCGTTCGCGATCCTGGGCCACCAGCGTGAAGGCGAGGAGGAACACGATCAGCGGACCGAAGCCGGTGATCAGCGCAGCCGGACTGGCGAAGCCGATTCGTTGGAGCAGCGAGGCGTTCTGCTGCGGCCGGTAGAGCATGTCGTTCTGGTGGTGGGCCTCGAGCCAGACGCTCTGGCCGACAAAGGGCTCGCTCCCCGGATCCAGGCCGGCAAGAGCCGGCGACGGCTTGAACGCGAAGATGCTGTAATGGGCGGCGCTGTGCGGGTCCTTCTCGCCCTGGCCCACCCAGCGTTCCCGTTCCGCCGCCGCCACGGCCCGCTTGTCGGCGTCGCTGCGTGCATTGTCGCCGGCGATCGCCGCGAAGGAGAGGAGGACAAGCACGGCGAGCGCGATCAGCGACCACCAGGCTCGCCGGTCGCGACGAAGCATGGTGAGCTCCAGGCGAACCAGCGAGCCGATCATGCCGCAAGCCTCTCGAGATAGAGCCGCTCGAGCTCGACCGGCCCGATCGACGCGGCATCGCGTTCCTCGACGAGTCGGCCGGCGTGAAGGATGCCGAGACGGTGCGCGACATCCTTGACCCGGAACAGATCGTGCGTTGCCATCAGCACCGCGATGCGCCGGTCGGAGGCAGACCGGATCACCTGGCTGAGGTCGTTGGCGGCGCTGGCGTCGAGCCCGGAGGTCGGCTCGTCGAGCAGGAGCAGGCGCGCCTCCTTCGCAAGCGCAATCGCCACGCCGACCTTCTGCCGCATGCCCTTGGAGAAGCCGTGCGCCCTGCGGTCATGCGCGTCATCCTGCAGTCCCGCGTCGGCGAGCAGGCGCCGGGCCGTGGCGGCGTCGATCCTCCTGCCCGCGAGCAGCGCGAAGTAGCTCAGATTCTCGGTCGCGGTGAGCCCGGGGTGCAGCATCACCGACTCGGGCAAATAGGCGATGCGCGCGCGGGCGGCCAGCGGCTCGGCCACGGCGTCGATGCCGCCAACATGGATCGATCCGAGGTCGGGCTTGAGGAACCCCAGGATCATGTTGAGCGTGGTCGTCTTGCCCGCCCCGTTCGGGCCGAGCAACGCATAGACCTCGCCTGGCGCGAGCGTCAGCGACAGGTCAGCGACGGCGCGGTCACCGTTGAAAGCTATGGAGACCGAGTCCAGCCGGAGCGCGGGCATGACGATGTCCTCCTAGAAGCGGGTCAACAGGCTGATCTCGACGCTCCGGGGAGCGCCGACCTGGAACTGGGTCGGCAGCATGTCGGTATAATCGACATAGAAGGCGTCGCTGAGATTGCGGCCGCGCAGCGTCAGCTCGCCGAAATCGAACCTGTAGCCGATCGCGGCATCGACCGTGGTGTAGCCGCGCGCCCGAACCGAATTGGCGGCGTCGGTGTAGAAGCGGCCGGCATGGCGCAGTCCCGCGCTGAGCGTCAGCGGCAGTCCCTCGAAATTGTAGAAGGCGAACAGATTGGCGACGGTCTCCGGGATGCGCGGCGGCGTCTTGCCCTCGCGACTGACCCCGCCTGCCTCGATCAGCTCGTCGTATCGCGCGTCGAGTCGGGTCCAGTTGGCATCGACACGCAGCTGCCGCGTCACGGCGGCCGACAGCGACAGCTCGACGCCGCGCGAGGATTGCTTGCCGCCCTGGATGCTGAGCCTGGGATCGCTGGGGTCGCGCGTGACGATATCGTCCTGGGCAATATGATAGGCGGCGAGCGTGACGTCGATCCTGTCGTTCCAGAAGCTGCTCTTGATACCCGCTTCGACGGATCGCCCGCGGGTCAGATCGAACTGGGCGTTGGCGAAGGACAGCAGCAGGAAATTGCCGACGGGCACGATTGCCTTGCTGTACTGAGCGAAGATCTGGGTCTTGGGCAGGATGTCGTAGACGGTGCCGACCCGCCAGGAGAGCGCGCCATAGTCGCGCTTGAAGTCGGTGGCCGGCGCGATGTGGCGCGAGAAGTCGATCCAGTCATAGCGGGCACCGCCGACCAGCAGCCATTTGGGCGTGAGGTTCAGCGCATTCTCGCCGAAGATCGATGCGACCTTGACCTGCGCACTGGAATTGGGCGGCGGCAGAGCTGCGCCGGCCCCGCCCGGAAACGTGCCGCGGGCCGGTGCGACGGGATCGACCGAGGTCGTCGTGCCGAAGTAGCGGCGGGTCGCGAACTCGAGATTGCTGAACTCGGCGCCGATCGTGAAGCGGTCGCGCAGGCCAAAGATCGACAGATCGCCAATCAGAGCGGGGCGCTCGACCAGATAGTCGATGTCGTGCGTAACGATGCCGGTGGTCCGGTCAACTAGGCCCTTCGCCGCATTGTAGCTGTACATCTCTGCGTTGATGAAATGCCGATCCGAGTGGTAGCGGCTGAGCTCGTTGGTGAAGCTGAGGCGGTCGCTGAACTCGTAGCGGACGCGCGAGCGCAGCCACAGCGTGTCGGAATCGAGAACCGCATCGGTGACGTTGAAGTTGGTCTTGCGGAGTGCCCGATCGATGACCAGCCCGCCGGAGCCGGTCGCTGCCTTCGAGGGATCGCGCGCTACATTGGCGGGCAGCAACGGCGTGCCGAGATCGGCGGTGTTGTAGGCGTCCTCGCTGTAATCGATCGCGAGATCGACGGTCAGCCGATCGGTCGGGCGAAGCGCGAGGGCGAGGCTCGCGCCCAGGAATTCGGCATCCGTGTCATCGACGAACCCGCTGGTGCGACCGTAGCTGGCGACGCCCCGCACGGCGATCCCGTCGCTGACGGGCAGGTTGACGTCGCCTGCGAGGCGCAGCGTATCGAAGCTCCCATAGCTCGCGAGCGCAGAGACAGTCGTCTCTCCGATCCGCGGCTTCTTAGGAACGAGGTTGATCGCGCCGGCCAGCGCGCCCTCGCCATACAGTACCGACGCCGGGCCCTTGAGAATCTCGATTCGTTCGTAGAGCCAGCTGTCGCTGGCGCGTGAGAAGATGCCGGGCGTCGCCACCCGCACTCCATCGTAAAGAAGCCCTACGGAGCCGCCGCTGAAGCCGCGCATCGTTGGTGCGCCCGGGCTCGTCGCTGGTACCGACGACGTCACTCCGGGCGCCCGATTGAGCGCCTCGACGTTCGTGCGGGCGCCGAATTCGCGGATCTGCCGCTCGGAGAGGATATCTACGATCGCCGGCGTCTCGCGCGCGGTCAGTCCAAGGCGGCTGCCGGTCTCCGTCCTGACATCGAGCAGGAGCTGGCGGTCGGCGACGCCGGTGACGATAATCTCGTCAGGGGGTGCATCTTGCGCGAAGGCTGCTGCCGGGAGAGCCAAAGCGACGGTGCACGCAAAGAGTCCTCCGCTCAGTGTCGGCTGAACTATTGACCTGCTGTGCGGCCTCTCAGGCGCCGATCGCACCTCGAGCTTCAAGCTGGGCTTGGTCGCTTGCCGCGCTTGTTGTGCAATCCGCGAGCCACGCGGGCAGGCGACGGCTTGCGAACTCTCTCGCGCTGACCTGCCACCGGCGGCAGCTCCTCTTACAAGTTCCGCTCTGCAGGAGAGAGTTGCTTGCGCGAAATGGCCATTATCGAGAACAGCTGATTGATCTGGTTGTACCTGACGCATGTGCCCTCCCGGCATCGTCACGTAACGTGATATCATCTCGTGTCAATCCTACGTAATCGATGTTATTATCCCGACCTGAGCAATCCTCAACTATTTTCGGCAGTAAGCCAAACTGTGATAATATATTATCGTCGCTGAGTGGCGCTAATGGCAAGTCAGTCAGACACACACTCCTTGACTGTACTCAAAGCGGGGGTGTGAACGGCCGCGCATTCCCGTTTCTGCTTCATAGAGTCGGGAAGAAAGGCCTAGCGGCAGGCAACGCAGCGCAGGACTAACTTGCACGAACGCGGTATCGTCTTGAACCGCTGGCGCCCAGCTCGTCCTATCTGCCGCCGGAGGGAAGTCGGACGGCAACCCAGAGGGAGTCGAGCTTGCCGTTGCCTGGGCCAATCAGGACCACTGGTCTGCCGAGCAGCTGGCACTGTACTTGGCCGGCAGGGGCGCGACGTCAATTCGAGATGCATTGTCCCGCGCCCGCGGATCCATAGGGAAGCCGCTGATCCGACGTCGGAAGTGCCGCGTGTCCCATTGCACCCCTTATCGCAATAGCGTTCCTGATATCGACCGAACGCCGTTCCGATCGGGCGGGCGCCGGTCCCGAACGTATAGGTCAAGCCAACGGTCGAGCTCCCGGCGCTGCTCGCCAAAATGGGTGAGCAGGTCGTGCGAGCCGCCTTCGAACACCAGAAGGCGATAGGCTCGTTGGAGCCTTTGCAATTCTGCTGCCATCCGGATCGAGTCCGAGGGCGCGACGCGTGGATCGTCGCCGCCGTGGAGCAGGAGGATCGAAGTCGCCGGGGAGAGTCGCTCAGGCCAGTGAATCGGCGAAAGCCGCGCAAGTGCGCGATCCTTGTCGGCAGCGTAGTCGCGGATAACATGCGGGTAGACGTGCTCGTCGAACTCAGCGCGCCGCGGTGCATTCACGAGATCGGTCGGGCCGCCCGTGATCACGGCCGCCGCAATTCTGTTCGTCCGAGCAAGAATTCCATAGGTCACGAGGCCGCCGCGGCTGAAGCCCCACATTCCGATGCGCTTCGGGTCCGCATTGGGCAGAGAGGATGCGAGTTCGACCAGAGCCATCACGTCGTCAACGTCGCCGCCATCCATCGACGGTGTACCCTGGCTGCCGCCTTCGCCGCGAAAGTTCGAAGCGACGACGATGTAGCCGCGCTCGGCGAGCCGGTTGAACTCGAGCAGCTCGGCAAGCACGATCCGCCCCCATTGCATCACGCCGCCATGGTTGAAGACCAGGATGGGGTGCGGTCCCTGGGACAAAGGTTCAACAATGAAGCCATTGATGCTGAGGTCACCGCTGCGATAGGCGATGCGGGAGGTCCGCGTGCGTGTGCCGGCCTTGTAGCGCTTGTAGTCCGCGTCGCTGAACAAAGCCGCGTAAGCGCTCGAGGCCGCTACGCCGCCGGGGGTGCCTCTCACGAATGACAGCCATTCGGCGCGCGACCCAAAGGGAAAGGCATAGGCTTCGCGGCTCAGCAAAGCACCTGTCGTCTCGGCTCTTGCCGGCGCCACAGCAGCGGCGAGCAGGAGCAGCGACGCAAGGATCTTTGCGCAGAACTGCCGGAGCGCGAGCACGCTGCCTCGACGGGGTGCGGGTAAAGACGCAACGTTGATCCGCGAGTCAGAATGCCGCTCCCCGTCCGATCGCGATAGGTCTCGAAAGGGGCGCCAAACCGGGCTGCGCTCAAGAGGCCGAGGTCGAGGCATGTTCGGGCTTCCTCAGAGGGCGAGACGTCAGGCAATCTGTCGATGGGTTCGCCGCCAAAGATATGATACAGCATATCAAGCATGCACGGACATGCAACCCCGTGCCGAGCACGGCCAATTGAGGTGGAAGAATGAAACAGCGAGTGGAACAGGGCGATCGGCCGTGGAACGGTGCTGGCGCCGTCGGGCACCGGGTCGAGAGCCTCGAGCTTCGCGAAGGGGTCACTCTGGTCATGAGCGATATCGACCCGGCCGAGGAATGCGCGTTCCACTTCATCGAGCCGACCGATGTCTTCGGGATCGGCTTCCACCTCAAGGGCGGCAGCCGGTTCGACTTGGACGGGATCGCGTTCGAGACCAGACCCCTGGAAGTGCATGCAGGCGCAGCGCCGCGGTCTTCGGCATCGTCCTTCCTTCTGCCGGCCCACGGATTCCGCACGGTGTCGCTCCGATTTACCCCTGAGGCCGCAGGCGACCTGTTCGCTCGTCATGGGCTCTCCAGCAGCGGTCTTGTGTTGATGGTTGAGGAGGCAGGCCGCACGGTGTCCGCCAAGCGGCTCGCGCCTCTCGAGGCAGCAGGGGTCGCGATGGTCGAGTCGATGTTCGCAGCGCCTTATTCAGGTGCCGGGCGAACACTCTTCCTCGAATCTTGCGCACTTGCTCTGCTAGCGGCGCAGCTCGAGGCAGTGATGCCCGGCAATGACGGATCGGCGGGAGTGGAACGTGGATTGGTCGAGGCCCGCGCGTACCTCGATGCAAATCTCGACGACCCCCCGAGCATCGTTCAGCTCGCGCGGATCTGCGGCATCAACGACTTCAAGCTGAAGCGCGCCTTCAAGGCGGCGTTCGGCACAACCATCTTCGGTTACGTCCGACAGCGCAGGATGGAGCGGGCCGCTGGCGACCTTCACGCAGGACAGTCAGTCGCGACGGCGGCGGCTCAGGCAGGCTACGAATGCTCCCGCTGCTTCACCGATGCATTTCGGCGGCACTTCGGCATTCTTCCCAGTGAAGTGCTGCGTGCTTCCATCAGGAAAACTCCCGCAGCCAACGGGTAATACTCCCGCAGCCTACACACGGCCCCTGGAAGGCCGAGCTAACGGAGGGGTACGTCACGTCCCGGGGGATATATGCGCCGTTCGGTCCTGCTTGCCTCAATGATAGCGCTCCCGGTCTGGAGCAATGGCGCTCTGGCGCAGAGTGCCGAGACTACCGTGGCTTCGAAGAGCGTCGGAGCCGACGGATCGACTGCCCCCGGCGAGATCATCGTCACCGCGCGGCTGCGTGAGGAGTCCATATTCGAGGTGCCGTTCGCCGTAACTGTGCTTGGCTCGGAGGCGCTCGCGGCGCGCAGGATCGACGATACGCAAAGCCTCTTCCGCCACGTGCCCGGTCTGTCGCTGACCAGCTTCGACGACGGCCGGTTCGCCTACTTCCAGCTACGCGGCGTCGGACCGCTGAGCCAGGCGGTGAGTCCCGACGACGGTTCGGTCGTTACGTACGTCGATGGCGTACCGCAGCCGGTTTATGCGTCTGAGTTCGCCTATGTCGACCTGGAACGGGTGGAGGTTCTCCGCGGTCCCCAGGGAACCCTCTTCGGCCGCAACAGCCAAGGCGGTGCAATCAACATCACCACCCGAAAACCCGGCGAAGCACCCGATCGCAGCGTGCGCTTGGAGGCAGGGGAGGATGATTATGGGCTGGCACAGGTCTCGATCTCCGGCCCGCTCGCCTCCGATCGGCTTTCCGGCGGCATCATGGCCCGGCTGTCCACCAGAGACGGGTTCGTGCGCAACATCGCTCCCGGAGGGGGCAAGCTCGGAGACCGCGACAATTATGCAGGACGCGCCACCTTGCTGTTCACGCCACAGGGCGGGTCCGGTGCTCGCGTCACGCTGACCGGCAGCCTCGACCGACAGATCAGCAACCCATATTATTATGTTCTCGCGGGGCAGACCCGTGATCGGGTCGAGCTTGACCCCGAGCTCCGCGTCGAGAGAACCTCCTGGGGAGTGAGCCTCAAGGCAGAGGTACCGCTCCCGTTCGGTGAGCTGACTTCGATCACGGCTCTGAACGGCTTCCACAACAACCAGGTTACCGACGATACCGACGGCCTGATCTACGGCCCTCTGTTCGGCGCGCCGCCTGCCGCGTTTCTACCGCGGACCGAGTGGTCCGACTGGGTCGAGGACGAGAACCGCTTCTACCAGGAAGTGCGATTGAGCAGCGCGGATCGGGCGTCTCTCGCGTGGACGATAGGGGCGGCATACTTCCACAGCGATTTCAGAACCGATCTCGCCAATGTCTCGAGCTTCTCGCCCTATCTGAACGGGCGCCGGCAGGACCGTCAGACAATCGACAGCTATGCAGGCTTCGGCGAAGTCACCGCGCCGATCGCCTCCAGGCTCAAGCTGACGCTCGGTGGCCGCTTCACCCGAGACCAGAAGCGCCTGGAGGCCTCGTTCACCGGAAACGGATTTCCGGGCACTGTTACGGCGTTCAGCGAGCGCCAGCAGCGGCGCTTCGACCTGTGGACAGGCCGCGCGGCCCTGACGTTTGCGGCAAGCGAAGCCGTCAATATCTATGCGACCGCCGGGCGCGGGGCGAAAAGCGGCGGTTTCCCGCGCTTCTGGCAGGATGCGGCGGTCGGCAGTTCGAGCCGAAGCTACCGGGCGTCGACCTCGTGGACCTATGAGGCGGGGCTGAAGGCACGCGCCTGGGATGGCCGCGCCAATTTTGACATAGCCGGCTTCTACAACGACGTGTCCGACGAGCAGCTATTCGTCCTCGACTTCGCGACCTTCCAGTTCCAGCCCGCAAATATCGACACGCGCAGCTACGGGATCGAAGCCAACGGCCATGCGCAACTCGGCGCCGGGTTTACCATCACCGGCGGCGCTTCCTGGACCCATGGACGCATCCGCGAAGCGGATGCGGTGTCGGGCGCCGCGTTCGGCAATCGCATTCCGAACGTCGCCGACTTCTCAACGGCCCTGTCGGTCGACTGGCTTGGAACCGAACGGGCCCTGATCGGCGGGCAGCCGGTCCTGTCGATCGCCCACCAATATGCCGGCCGCCGCGCCGCCGACGTTGCCAACAGTTTCGACCTGCCAGCGTATCACAATGTCGATGCCCGCGCGGGGCTGCGGTTCGGAGCCATCGAGGTCTATGTCTTCGCCCGCAACCTCCTCGACGCCCGCCAGGTGCTGAACGGCGTCCTGTACGGCGTGGGCGTGGAGGGAGAGGCGGTTGCGCGGCCGCGCAGTGCCGGGCTCGGTCTTGCGGCGCGCTTCTGATGTCGGGCTACGCGGTCACTGCACAATTTTATGATCCGTTCGCGGCTGCGACGCACGGCGCTGTCGACGGGCGTATCGCCGCCGCGCTGGGCGGGTTCGACACCGGCGCCGGACCGATCGTCGACATAGGTGCAGGCACGGGCCTCTCCACGTCGTTGATCGCATCCATCCTTCCCGACGCCGAAATCGTGGCGATCGAGCCGGACGCCTCAATGCGCGCCGCGCTGATGACCCGCATCTGGGCCTGTCCGGATCTGCGCGGGCGCGTGACCATCATGCCCTTCCATATCCTCGAAGCGCCTTTGCCTGACACGATCTCAGGCGCCGTGCTCAGCGCCTCGTTGGTCCATTTGGGCCCGCGGGAGCGGGCGCGCCTGTGGTCATTGCTTGGAGAGCGGCTGACGAGAAACGGCCGGATCATCGTCGAAGTCCAATGCCCGCAGGCGGAGGATCTTGCCGAGTTCTCCATGCCGAGCGTTGAGGTCGGCCGCATGACCTATTCGGCAAGCGCCGCTGCGCAGCGGATCGGCAGCGACCGACAGCGATGGCGGATGACCTATCGCGCCTACCTGGGTAGCGATGAGGTCGCACGCGAGACGGCGACCTATGACTGCTGGACGATCTCCGCAGACCGCATCCTCGAGGAGGCCGCCTGCGCCGGCTTGGCCGGTCGTGCGGCCGACGATCTGGTGGTCCTTGGACCCGGCAACAGCTGAGGGACGCTCACGACTATCTACCCGAGCTTATAGTCGGAAGTGCTTCCTGATCGAGCCTGTCACCCGGATCCGGTTTTGCCGATCCGTCGATATCGGCAGGTGCCGATATGTTAAGATCGGTCGCAAGCACGGCGGCCTCGATATCGGTAATGCCGATATTGAACGCTTGCGCGCCCGCGACCCACCAGAACAATTGCGGCCGTCGTTGTTTCACCGCCTGGTGTCGGCGAACTCCGGCGCCTTGGCGAAATCCGATCGTCCGAACGGCCGGTCGGTGAAAAGGTAGCCGTAGTAGAAATTGCGAAGCCTTGCATGGAAGGCGCGGACGCGGTCCTGGTAGGCGAGCTGGGCTTCCAGGTCGGTCTCGGCCAAGCGCGTCATCAATGCCTGGACGCCGACCGAAGGAAGCGCCCAGCCGAGCCTTTCCGCAAGCAAGGTTCGGCGCTCCAGGCCCGCGCGATACGCTGCCACCCGCCCGATGACGCTCTCATCGCCGACCTGGTGGAATGCGAAATACCATTTGTAATGGAATTCCTGGGTGAGCGGTGGCGACTTCGCCCATTGCGGGTGGCTGGCGTAGAAGCGGCGCATCGTCTCGTCCCGCGGGACTTCCCAGGCGCCGTTGACCATCTCGCGCTGAGCCAGGGCAATCTCGGCACCTTCGTTGACCGGGACAGCCCGATTGATGACGACGTTCGCCAAGGTCGGAAGCACCAGCACCAGGACGATCCAGCAGGCGGCAAGGACCGCCGCATTTGCGGCCGAACTCCAGCGCAGACGCGCCACCAGCCGCGCCAGGATCGTCCAGAACAGGAGATAACCGGCAGTGATGCCGAGGACTGCCGCGATCGTGCCGACCGGTACCGCCGAGAGAGCGGCGGCGATGGTGAAAGGAAGGGCGAGCGCGACGAACAATAAGCCAAACCGCAGGGTAGTGCGGCGGCGCCACAGCCGTCTTCCTCCGTCCGGCAGTGCCTCGAGGGTGCGCAGCCGACCCGCCTCGCGCTCCGAGGAGGTCAAGTCATGAAAGAGGGTGAGCGTGAACAGGGGCGCCAGAAAGACCAGAACGAAGGCGAAGTCGAACCGGCCGGCCAGCGCCAGCTCCGGGTTGAACACGTCTCCCTCGTAGATCTGCGCTTCCAGACCGAGTGCCCGAACTCGTAAGATGTAAGGCGAAACGTCGCGCATCCCGAGCGCAGCAAAGGCGAGCGGGGAGGGGTCGTCCCAGGTTGGATGAAAGGAGTAATATGCGGCGCTTCCGGCGTCCCGACTGCGCTCCACATAATCTGCCACCGCAGCGATATCTTCAGCCTGCGCGGCCGGGATCGCCGCAATGCGTGTTTTCTGGCGACCGACGTCGGCCATGCCTGCCGCCAGAGCAGCGACGGTGAGGATGGCGAGCAGCCCCAAAGCGACCATTGCAAGCCGCGCCCGAAGCAGCAGGCGCAGTTCAAATTTCCACAAGCGCATCAATTCGCTCCCAGTCGGCGCGAGGCGCGCCCCAGCAGCAGGGCGGCAAGGGCGAGCCAAAGCAGGATAATGCTGAGCCCGGGCAGGGCCCCGCTGGCGAGCGTCCCGGCGTCCGGCGGTCGATAGGCAAAGTCCGGCATCCGCTCCCAATGGGATGCAGCGATACGCTTGCGCCGGTCCGCGTCCGCATCGCTCGCGGTGTCATTGGCGTAAGTGACCCGTTCCGCCTGCAGACGATTCAACCGTTGCACGAGATCGTAGCGATAGGACTCGGCCTGCTCGAGGAACCGGCGATGTCCCGCAAAGTCGGTGCCTGCCGCCGACATGGAGAGGGAACGTAGCGCGATGGTCGGGCTTAACGCACCAATCGCTTCGACGATCGCGTTCTGTCGCGACTGTGCTCCGAAGCTGTGGCGTGCATAGCGGTCGAATAGCTCGGAAGTGAGGCGTTCGCCTTCGATCGCAAGGAGGCCGCCATAATTCACCGGCAGGTCCTCCACGCGGGCCACGCCGTAGCGCTTCAGCACCGATTGTTTGAAGGCGGCGAAATGGGGGTCGTCGGGATTGTGGCTGTCGCCCATCTGCCGCAAGTCGCGCGCGATTGCGACGTCGGTCTGCAAGCGGTCTTGCAGCGGCACCGCGGCGCTGGCCACGTCCGGAGCGATGCGAGGAAGCAGAACCACCGCAACCGTCCAGACGCCGAGCAGGATCAGCAGGGCATCCCGGCTGCGGCGCACCCGCGCAGAGACCAGCACGATGCCGACCGCCCATAAAGCGAGATAGGCCGCATAGCCGGTCGCTACGACCAACATCGGCACGGCCAGCGCGCCTGGCTGTCCGGCGATCAGGGCAAAGCCGATCATGGCGGGCAGGCCGACCAGCGCTGCAACAGACCCGAGTGCCTGAAGCTTGCCCGCGACTATTTGTCCTCGCGAGACACCCTGCAGCATCAGCAGCCGGAGCGTGCCTCGCTCGCGCTCGCGTGCGATCACACCATAGCCGAGGAAGATCAGCAGCAGCGGCGCCACCACCTGAAGCACGAATGCGGGCGTGAGCTGACCGAAGCGAACCAGCATCGAGCTCTGGCGCACGTCTCCGAAGTTTGCGCTGTTCTGGCGGTGACCCTCCAGGAACATGCTGCTGCCGGTGAAGGCATCGACGCCCGGATCGAAAGCGGCCAGCGGTCCCAGAGGGCGGAAGATGAAATGGCCATAATGAACCACTCGGTGCGGGTGGCGATCCGGTTGAGCGTCGAATGCCTGTTCGGCGGCGGCCTGGTGGCGCGCCCGCAGCTCCGCGATGTTCTTCTGATGGGTCCAGGACGTCAGCACCGCCACCAGGGTCAGCAGCACCAGCAATAGAAAGGCGGTAACCGCGACGCGATTGCGGCGCATCAAGCGCAGTTCGTCCGCGACGATCAGGCGAGTCGCGCTCATGCGGGCACCTCGGGCGCAGCCGAGAAGCGCGCATGCAGTGCACGGATGTCGAAGCGATCAGGTCCGGTGGCTGTAACCTCCTCGACGATGCGGCCGCTCTCCAGGAAGCCGATGCGGTCAGCGACGTCAGCGGCGCTCAGCAGGTCATGCGTCACCATGAGGACTGCCGTGCCGCGCGCGCGGGCACTGGACAGCAGCATGTTGAAGTCGGCCGTGGCGCGAGGATCGAGCCCCGACGTCGGCTCGTCGAGCAACAGCACCGGGACCCGCCGCAGCAGGGCAACGGCAATGGCGACCTTCTGCCGCATGCCCTTGGAAAAGCCGCCGAGGCGCTCGTCCCAGGCGCGCTCCTGAAGCCCGACGGCGGCGAACGCATCCGCAATCGCTCCGTGATCCTGCGGATCACCCGAGAGCGCCAGGAGATACTCCGCATTCTCGGACGCGGTGAGGTGCTCATAGAGCGCCACATTTTCCGGGAGGTAGGCGATGCGGCGGCGTGCGCCGTCCGGATCGACCGCGGGGTCGATACCGCACACGGAGATCTTGCCCGACTCTGCGCGCAGAAAGCCGAGCAGAACGGCCAGTGTGGTCGACTTGCCGGCACCGTTGCCGCCTAGCAGAGCGGTGATGCTGCCGGTCGGAACCTCGAGCGACAGGGCATTGAGCACCCGGTTTGCGCCATAGCGCGCCGTTAAATCGTCGATCCGAATGGGTGGGACTTCGGTCATATCATCCTCGTCTCGATCATAGGAATGTGGGGGAGATCGGGGAGGCCGATTGCGGCTCGCGGAAGGCCGGAACGGACGGCACGGACGACGCCGGGCGACGGCCGCCAGCTTCTGACATCAGAAGACATGCCGCATTCCGAACACGATGCTGCGGCCGCGAAGCGGTGACTGGTCTTTCACGAACGAGGTGTGAGCGAAGGCCAATTCGTCAAGCAGGTTGCTTCCGCGGACGTACAACTCCACGGCCTTCGTCTCGCCAAGGTCAAAGCGGTAGCTGAGTGTGGCATTGAGCATGTCGTAGCCCGGCGTGCGCGTCTCGTAAGACGCGACCTCATCCTGGGCGAAGGTATGGTAATATTCCACATCTCCCGATACCGGGCCGGCGGCCAGACCGTAGCGCGCGCCAAGACGCCCAGGCGGGATCCGCGGCAGATTATCGTTCTCGCGCTTCAGCTTCGCATCGACATAGTCACCGAATAAGGTGAGGCGGGACTGCGGGGTGAGCTGGAAGCTGATGGCGCCGTCGATGCCTGCGAAACGCGCGTCGGCCGCAGTGTAGATCAGGAAATTGTGCGGTATCCCGGTTGCGGTCTCCGTCTCCTGCAACCGCGCAAACACATAATCATCGACCTTCTGATAGAACAGGCCGACCTCGAACTCGAACCGTCCTCCCGTCTTGCGAAACGTCAGATTGACCGCGTCCGTGGTCTCCAGGACATCTTCAGCGGCCAGTCCCTGTTCGCCGAGGACAGGATTGCCGACCGCGAGTCCGAGCTCATAGCTGTTCGTCGCCAGATTGTTCCCGCGTGCGTAGAGTTCGCGGACGCTTGGCGCGCGTTCGGTATGACCCAGCGACAGCCCGAGTGCATATCCCTGCCCAACAGTCCAGGTAGCGCCGAGTGAGGCGGAGAATGGAGCGTGCCGAACAGTGGGGTACCTCGAGCGGAACGCATCGACGTCCTCTTTTTCGAGGAGTTGCTGCCAGTCAGGTCCGTACCATTCAACAAAGAGATCCTGGACCTCGGGCGAAAGGGTCGAGCGCCACGTCGGTACCGACACGTCGATCCTGCGCCAATCCTTGCGCACGGCGGCTTCGACATCGACCGATCCGAACGAGCGACGCTCGATGAGGAAGATCCCGACATTATCGGTCAGAAAATCAGGGTTCCCGTCGAAACCATAGGCCCCGTCCGGAAACGGTTTGTGCAGGTCGTTGACGTTGATGCCTCCGAACCGACCGTCGGTATATTGAACGCCCATAGTGCCGGTGAAGCCCAGGATCGGCTTATGGGTCAGCTCGAGGCGTCCGTCCCAGACCTCGTTGGTGTAGCGGGTGAACAGCAGGTCCCCGTCGATCTCGTCATGCGCATAGTCGGTGTAGGAGAGGCGCAGTCGCGTGTCGGAGAAGCCCGGCAACAGATCCTGATAATCGGCACGGACATCAACGCGGTCGCTGCGCAGCTTGATCAAGGCGGTATGATGATCCGGCCCGCCGAACGGGTCGTCAAAGCCGCCATGCGCCTCGCAATGCAGGTCCAAACCATGCGTATGGCAAACACCGTTCCGGTGGCTGTGGCCGGGCAGCCCATATTCGCTTTCCATCCGCGAATAGGCCGCGCCGAGATAGCCCTTGGAGGTGATCCAGGATGCGCCGACAGCATAGCTCGTGCTCTCGGCGAAGGAGTCGCGCAGCGTGTCCGAGCCATAAGCGTCAGGAACATCATAGTCCTCTGCGCTGCGACGCGCTCCTTCGGCATGGATCGCGAACTGGCCTATGCCGGCGGTTACGCGGCCGACCACCGATTTTTCCTCGTCACCAGTCCCGTAGCGCACTTCGGTAGCGCCGGTGAGACCGCCTTGCGGAACTGACTTTGGTACTTTGCTGTCGATCAGGTTTATCGCGCCGTTAGTCGCGTTGCCGCCGTAGCGGATAGCAGAGGGCCCCCGCTGGATTTCGATGGCATCGAGCAAGAGCGGGTCCGTGGTGATGGCATGATCGGGCGAGACCGCGGAGACGTCGAACAGATTGGCCCCATCGGCCAGGATTTCGATGCGGGGCAAAGTCTGGCCACGGATGACTGGCCGCGACGCGCCGCCGCCGAAATTGTCCAGATGGATGCCCGGAAGTCCTGCTAGCGTCTCGCCGAGGCCGCCTTGGCGGCGGTGAACCAGATCGTCGCCTGACAGAACCTGGACCGGCAAAGGTCCTGGCTTGTTGGTCTCCAACGACCTGCCGGTTACCACGATCTCGCCGAGCTCAGACGTGCTCTCTCGCTCGCGGCCTTCGGTCGCCTCCCGTGCTGCCGACGCTGTTGGCGCCTCGAGAGTGGCCAAGTCGGCGAGTAGGACGGTCTCGCTGCTGGCCTGCCTGCCGGGTTCGTGAGACATGTCGTTGTCCGGAGCTGCGCTAGCCGCAATCGTCCGAGCAGACGCGCCGGCCGCGACTGCCACTCCCCGTTCGTTGCCTGCAGCGGTCGCCTGGTTGTGAAAGGCGAGTGCAAATGCTGTGGTCGTCAGCAGACGATAATTCATTCCGATACTCCAGGGGATGTTCGTTCGGTGGACGTGAAAGATGCGACGATGGCGGCCAGGCCCCCGCACCGAGAAGGGGCTCAGCGAGAGATCGGCGGGGCTTGCAGCCTGTTTCACTCGCAGTTTAGCCGATGAGCGATCGCCAGCGTCGCGCTGGCAGCCATCGAATGGGCTAACTCCACCATGCCACTCACCTCGGCGAGAGCACCGACGGCGAGCAGCGGGAGCCTCAGCGGGCCGAGAAGCTTTGGTGAGAATTCACTTTCGGTGCCTCAACTACGGGGAGCGGGCTGTCCGGCCTGCCAGGGTCAGGCGAGCGGTGGATCCAGCAGCGGGGGGACGACCCTTCCGATGAGTAGGGGGGACGCGGCTGGTCGACGTGCCAACAGTGCCGCTTTCCAGAGAGGCGGCAGAACAGGGGCATCGGGTAACAATGCGCCGCTCAAGGCAGCTGTCGCCCAATCCGCAAGAGGCGCCTGCTTCTCCGCGGCGTCCTCGATGTGAGCGGCTGCCGCCGTGGCCACGTCTGAACTCGCCAGCGCTGCGACGTGGGCCGCAGCGTTCGGATGCCGACATAGAGCCAGCGGCGCTGCAACTGCATTCGTGGCGCCGAACGCGAGAAGGAACAAAAGGAGAAGCAAACGTTGCATTATGAGATGAGATAACATCTAGTCCGCTGACTTTGCAACCCCGCTCTTGGTCAATTCCTATCAACGCTGGCGTCGGCGCCGCGAACTGCCTGATACTGCGGAGTGCCACCGGGGCGAGGGGACCGACACACCGTCGCGCTCCCGACCGTCGGCTATGCCTGGGCCAGACCGCTCACGACTTCTTCGAAAGAATCGTCAGAGTCATTGGGAAGAGGCCAATCGGCGAAGATGCTTCTCAACGCTGCGGCGGTCTCGGCGGGGCGCTGCGCCCCCGCGGGTCCACTGGCAGAGTCACCAAAGAGCTGATCCAGGTAGGCGGACGCTAATTTGTGATGGACCTCAGCGGCTCTCGACGTGCTCGTATTGGCTTGAACGGCTTCTGCTTCCGCGCGCCGAAGCAGATACTCGGCGTCAGCGATTTGGGTTGATGGGGACAGCGCCATGAACTTCCCTTTACACGCGAAACCAGTCCCTTCACTCTCCTCCGAGAGATCGTGTCCCAAGACGTGGTGTAACTTCGCCGGCGTGGTTGCGGCGGTCTTCGGCAGTGCCGGATTGATCATGCTGCCATTGGCGGCAGCGTGACGATTGGATCATCGCCGATTTGCGACACGCTTTCCAGTGTCATGTAGCGGGCGCGCTGTACGGCCCATTCATCATTCTGCTCGAGCAGGATGGCGCCGACGAGTCGGGTGATGGCATCCTCGTTGGGGAAGATGCCGACGACCTCGCTACGTCGTTTGATCTCGCCGTTGAGGCGTTCGAGCGGGTTGGTGCTGTGGAGTTTGGTGCGGTGCTCCCGTGGGAAGCTCATGTAGGCGAGCACGTCGGTTTCGGCCTCGTCCATCAGCGCTGCGAGCTTTGAGACCTTGGGCCGGAGCTGATCGGCGACCTGCCGCCACTGGGTTTTGGCGGTGTCGGGGGTCTCCTGGGCAAAAGCGGTGGCGACGAAGGCGGAGACGACCCGGCGTCCGCTTTTGCCGGAATGGGCGAGCAGGTTGCGCATGAAGTGGACACGGCAGCGCTGCCAGGTGGCGCAGAACACCTTGGCGACGGCCGCCTTGATGCCTTCGTGCGAGTCGGAGATGACGAGCTTGAGGCCGCGCAAGCCGCGTCGTGCGAGGCTGCGCAGGAACTCGGTCCAGAAGGTCTCGGCCTCGGACGGGCCCACCGCCATGCCGAGCACTTCGCGCCGGCCGTCGCTGTTGGCGCCGACGGCGACGATCACCGCGACGGACACGATCCGGCCGGCCTGGCGCACCTTGTCATAGGTGGCGTCGATCCAGAGGTACGGCCAATCGCCCTCGATCGGGCGGGTGAGGAACGCGTTGACGCGCTCGTCGATCTCCTTGCAGAGCCTGCTGACTTGGCTCTTCGAGATGCCGGTTGCGCCCATGGCCTTGATCAGGTCGTCGACCGAGCGGGTCGATATGCCCTGGATGTAAGCTTCCTGGATGACGGCCAGTGCCCCGGGAACGAACCACGAGGCGCTCCGCGTCTCGTACAGATCCTAAACGCATCGAGATTGCGCGTGTCCTGGATTAAACGGCACCTAGAAGCGATCAAGGCGTTTCGAAGACACAGCCTTTTGGCGGCAATGGAGAAAGGCGCATGGCGGTAAGTGAGCACAAAAGTCCGAAGCTCGGGCTCGCACTCGTCGGCGTCGCGTTCTTGATCGTTGCGGTTCTGGCGTGGGTGAGTTGGGAGCTTCTTCAGTTACCCTGAGGTATTGAGCGCCCCGCGGCTCCTACCGGGGAACTACGTCCAATATGATCACGAACTTGGGCGAGCAGCCGCCTCCATCAGCCGCATGGCTCGACGAGGCGCCGCGGCAGACCCGCTGCCATTCGTGCTTTCGGGCACCTCGTCGAGGGCCGCGCCGAGCGATAATGGCACATCCCAGAGCGCTCGTCAGTCGGTAGGCTTCCGATAAAAGGTCCGCTCTCGATGACATCGTTCCACATCGTGGAACGGGCCTACCTAGTGCTAACTCACTCGTTTGGTAGTGGTCACCTTCCACGACAAGGCGCTTCGCCAAAGGCGGAGAGGGTTGACGGCTCGTCGGCGACGAGCAGAGCCGTTCGCAAGCCGCCGCTTGCTGTCCCCCCACGACAAAGGACCTAATATCGCGCTTCTGAGGCTTGCAGACCGATGGGATTAGCAGCAAGCCCTAGCGAGTGGTTGGGGTTGGAAGGTGTGAAATTTGATGCGGGTCGCCCGTGTGACGGTTCCTTGGACGGCTCTGTCGATCGCGCTCACCGTCGTGATCGGGATCTTTGTGAATCACGTCGTTGAAGCGGAGTGGATTGCCCCCGTCACGATGGGGGTGTTGCTCGGAGTTCTCATCGCATTCGGCCGCATCCCCGCCCGACGGCCTCGCAACACCGAGGGCGGTGACTGATCGGGATCTGGCTCAAACGGCGCCGAAGTCTTCCTTAGCGAGGCCCAACGCGTTGCCAGATAATGTTGGCCAACCATGTCACTCGGCGTGGCCACGAATGGGCATTCGGAGACGAATACTACGACGAAGCTGCGATCTTCCGGGACTCCGGCACGCTGTTTGCGGCACGACCGATCGCAGCGGAAAGGCGATCGGCTGTTCTCAGCGCCAGAGCCACGATTGTTAACGTTGGGTTCGCCCAACTCGCGGTCGGAAACGTTGACGAGCCCACGAGATAAAGGTTGCCTAGTCCGTGAACCCGACCCTCGTGAGTGGTCACGCCCCGCCGTGGATCGGCGGCCATCCGCGTTGTTCCAATGTGATGATAGCCGCCGATCGGGTGCGACGACACGAGTGGATCCACGCGCCAAAGTTCCCCTGCATCCCCGAGCCATTCCGCAGGGTGCACGTGTCCCAAGCCGAGGCGCTTCATTTCCGCCCCTAGGGTGTCCACGAGCACGCTGACACTACGCTTGTCAATTTCTGAGAGGCGCCAGTCGAGTGCCACGCGCGGTACTCCCAAGGCATCGAGCTCACCCGTCAGGCTCACGCGGCTGTCGCGGTTCGGCGCCTGAGCGCGTGTGAAGCGATCAGCGCGTCTGCGCGTTGCCGAACCACATGCGCTACTTTTTCAACATCGCAGACGGACAGCGGGTTCGCGACGACATCGGGCAGGAACTGCCGGATCATGAAGCCGCCCAGCGATATGCCGTCATCGTCGCCACGGAAATCCTCCAGGATGACCCGCAATTCATCTGGGAAGGGCATGATGTCAGGGTTCAGGTCACTGACGACCGCGGCCTGCTTCTCTTCGAAGTTTTGACGTTCTCGAACTTCGCGCCTGCCGGGGAAGCAGCTGCATCTGGCCGATCACCGAAAGGGTAGGGGACTCGACAATTCCCTCTCAGGCCGTAGATTGCCTGCGCGACCGCCCTGCAAGCCCATCGCCTGTATCCTCTGACCACGGGAGGACATCAGGAGCCCCTTTAGGCGTGTAGTGGTCCCGGATCATAGGTCATGCCCACCATGACGGTCCGGTACCCGCGAGAAATCCTACCCCGGACATCCCGCGGCGGTCGCCACCAGCGTACGCCAGCTCCGGTTTGAAGCGCTAAGGTCACCTCTCGCTAACCGCAGCCTCCAGTACCTCTCGCAGGCTGGCTTCCACGTCTTCGGGACAGCAAACCCCTGATTTCACTCAATTCGATGCCGCGACGGTAATACCGTGTTTACCACAGCTACTTATGGTCAGCGTACGCCCATAGGGCGGTACGCGTGTTCATATTGTGGGAGCGAGATGACCAATACCACCTTGCCGCCAGAACTCGAGCGGTATGTCGTGCTGTCTCCTTGGGAACAGCTCGAGCAGGAGGAACGCCGGCGCGAACGGGCCAGGCTGGAGTTCGGCCGCATCAAGCGTCAACGGCCTCTCTGCGCCCAATGACCTTGCTCGCTACCAGCGAGAGAAGCTTCCTCCACCTCTTCATTTTTTTGAAGGCTTCCAGATAGCTCTTCGGTCGGGTCGAAGCAGATGCTGTACCGAGCCTCCACCGCCAAGCGGATGGCTCCGGCAGTGCCTACGCCAAGCCGCTTCAGAATACCTGCCCGGTGCATCTTCACGGTCTTTTCGTCGATACCGAGCATCTGGCCGATCTGCTTGTTCCGCATGTCGCTGACCATGAAACGGAGTACCTGGCGCTGTCTGTCGGTGAGAGCTGACAGCCGAACGGCTGCTCGCCGAGATCGCGCCTCGAGAGCTTCGATCCCGCCTACCTGATCTCCATCCATCGTACTCCCCCCGTGCTGCCGTCCAAGCGATATGCTGACCAAGCAAACGCATCAACCGATCTGACCACGGGATTGCGCACCTAACGTCAATGCGTTGCCGCGCCTTCGCTTGAACCTTGCGGGTGATCTAAGTACCAATCTTGCAGGGGCGATCGTCGAAATCAGGAGGTAGCGAGCTGCATGTTGGGATCGGCGGGCCTCTCGTCAGAGACTCTGGCGGCCGTTCTCGATCAGAGCGTCGACTGCGTGAAATTGCTGAACCCTGACGGCACGGTTCAATGGATGAACCGCAACGGCCTTTGCGCGATGGAGATCGATGACTTCGATACCGTACGTGGCCAGCATTGGCAGGATCTATGGCCTGAAGAGGCTCGTGACCTGCTCGCGCGCGCGCTCTCATCGGCAAAGGCAGGGCAGGCTTCTCACTTCAAGGCGTCCTGCCCAACCGCCAAAGGTACGCCGCGGTGGTGGGACGTCACGGTGTCGCCGGTGCAGGATGTGACGGGCAGGGAAGCCGGATATCTGGCGATCTCGCGCGACATCACCGACGCTGAGGCCGCCCGCGAGGCACTTGAGATCGCGGCAGCCGAACTACGGCACCGCCTGAAGAATACCTACACGATTATCGGCACGTTGATGTCAGGCTTCGCGCGGGGGTCGCCTGAGAGGGAAGCCTTTGCAGAGGAGATGGTCGAGCGCTTGTCAGCCCTCAGCAACGCACAGGCCCTGTTTTCAGCACAAGACGCTCCCTGCCGCCTCGACCAGCTCATTCAAGCACTTGTAGGCCCTTTCAAAGGGGCAGGCGCCACGATGACAATCGGAAGCTTACCTGCGACACCCGTTTCGAAAGGTCAGGCGGATGCGATCGCGCTTGTGCTCGGCGAACTCACTGTCAACTCAGTCAAGCACGGTGCCCTGTCGAAGCATGGTCAGCTTCACATTGGCGCTGAAGGCCTACCCAATGGCTTCCGAGTGACGTGGTCAGAACAGAGCGCACGATCAGTGCGGGCGACGGGGCGCGCAGGTGGTCAGGGGCTGGAGCTGATCGCAAGGATCGTCAGAGCCCGGCATGGGAGACTTGCACTCCAGTGGCACAGCCACGGCCTCGATGTGACAATCGAATTCGAAACGGAAAACCAGAAACAAGCGAGGTGACGAGGTTGCCCTAGTTTGGGGTGCGACTATCATCCGCGCCGCGCCCTACCTGCGAGCCGAAGATCGCTTTAAACTCACTTAGGGCGTTAACCAAGGCAGCCACCCCCAGAGGTTTCACAACGTAGCCTGTGGTTCCAAGCGCGTAGGCGGCGGTTCTGTCGCTATGCTCGTTCGAGCCGGTGAGAACGATGACAGGAACGGAGCGTGTTGTTGGGTCTCCTTTCAGGGCAGCAAGCACATCCAGCCCGCCATGCTTCGGCAACTTAAGATCGAGCATGACAGCCGACGGCGGCCCGCACCGACAGCCTTCGAACTTGGCGCGATTCAGATATTCGAGGGCTTCGCCACCATCGCGGGCTACATCAATTCTAACCTCGATCTGCATCTGCTGCAACGCGCAGAGCGTGAGTTCCAGGTCACGATCATCATCTTCAATCACCAGAAGTCGGGACACCGTCTCTTCACCTTCTGTGTGGCTCCGCTTTGCCGAAGGTGTCCTCGCGTCGCGCGCATATGCGCCTGACTTTGAGGCCCCAGTGCGGCGGGAAGGACCGTGCTCGAATTCGCTCTTCAGTAATTCAGAGAATGCTTTCGTGAAGTAGGGCTTGGGCACGAAGGTTGCGTCGGAAGGCATGCCGAGGTCACCCGCTTGGCAGTGGCCAGACGTGACATAAACCTTGAGGTGCGGCCAAGTCACCGAGATCCGGCGCGCCAACTCCAAGCCATCCATCGATCCGGGCATCCGAACGTCCGTGATGACGGCGTTCAATTCTAAGCCACTGGTTCGAAGGATCGAGAGGGCGACGTCGGCATTCTCGGCTTCCAACACTTCAAAGGCGTCTTCACCCAGCTGATCAGCCAGCATCATCCTGAGCAACGGCTCGTCTTCTACAACCATGACGCGTAGGTCTGGCATATTGAGCCTCTCCCTGCAGCGGTGACTGTGCGCCTTGTCCTAGCCTTAATACCGTAGCTAACAAACACAAACCGAAAACAGGGCAGCCCCGCGCACCATCCAGTTCTCGAATGAAGTACCGGGCTTACCGGCGGCGGCCTGAGGGTCCGCTGAGCTGCTGCCGGTTTCGTGGACACCGAGATAAGGTGTTTATGGAACTGGAGGGTATGGATGGAACGACGAAGACACAGCCGGGAGTTCAAGCTTGAGGCGGTGAGGCTGGTTCGCGAGCGCGGGGTGTCGATTGCACAGGCCGCGCGCGATCTGGATCTGCACGTGAACGTGCTGCGCAAATGGGTCCGGGAGTTCGAGGCGGATGCCGGCGCGGCCTTTCCCGGCCACGGCAATCTGAAACCCGAGCAGCAGGAGATCGAGCGGCTTCGCCGCGAGCTCGCCAAGATGAAGGCGGAGCGCGATATCTTAAAAAAAGCAGCGGCCTACTTCGCGAAGGACTCGATATGAGGTTTGCCTTCGTTGCGAAGCACCGGGGGATCTGGCCGATATCGTGGATCTGCGAGGCGCTCGGGGTCTCGCGCAGTGGCTTTCATGCCTGGCTGAAGCGTGGTCCTAGTGCACGATCGAAGAGCGACGAGAAGCTTGGCGCCAAGGTACGTGCCAGCTTCGTTGCAAGCGACCGCACCTACGGTTCGCGCCGCGTCTGGCACGACCTCCTGGCCGAAGGCCTTTCATGCGGCCTGCACCGCGTTGAGCGGCTGATGCGTCTCGAGGGGCTTCGTGCGAGGCCACGGCGGCGCAGCCTGCCCAAGGACGACGGCACCCGCTCCATGATCGCCGACAACGTTCTCGATCGCCAGTTCTCCGCCGATCGCCCGAACCAGAAATGGGTGGCGGACTTCACCTACATCTGGACCGCGCAAGGCTGGCTGTACGTGGCGGCCGTCATCGACCTGTTCTCGAGACGCGTTGTCGGCTGGTCGATGCGCGATACAATGACAAGCCAGCTCGTCACCGATGCGCTGATCATGGCGATCTGGCGTCGCGGCAAGCCGCACGCCCTGCTGCACCATTCGGACCAGGGCAGCCAGTATACGAGCGAGCAGTTCCAGCGGCTGATGACCGACAACGGCGTATCCTGCTCGATGAGCCGCTCAGGCAACGTCTGGGACAATGCGGCGATGGAAAGCTTCTTCTCCTCGCTCAAGACCGAGCGCATCGCCAGGAAGGTCTATCGAACCCGCGACCAGGCCAAGGCCGACGTGTTCGACTACATCGAGCGCTTCTACAATCCCAGGCGCCGACACTCGACCTTGGGGTACCTCAGCCCCATCGACTTCGAGAAGCTGTCTGAGGTAGCCTAGCCTATCTTAGTGTCCATCAGACCGGCAGCAGCTCACGCACGAGTGTCGGCTGTAAGCGGGATCCACTCGGTGCGAACTTGAGAGCTAGCAAGTTCGCCGATTGGATGCTAAGGTGGAATGATCGTCAACCAGGCTTCTGGGCGTTGGCGCTGAGAGACATCGTCTTCCGCCCCGGCTTCGAGGTGACGATGATCCACTACCGCCTTTACTTCCTTGGTCCCGACGGTGGCTTCTTACGAGCCGAGGACGTCAACGTGGCGGATGACGAGGCCGCGATTGCAACAGCCCGGGAGCGAGATCATGCAGAGACTGTCGAGGTCTGGGAGCGTGCCCGCCTCGTGGCGGCCGTACCAACCTCGAAAAGCTGAACAGGGTGCCGCTCGCCACAATCTGAGGCCCACCCGACCTAAAACCGCGGCACTGCGCGACGCCACGCTGCCACTCGATGTCCCTCATCCGTGAGAGGCCGGGCGATCACCGCGGCAACGACAGGAGAGGGCTGGTCTCTTATGCAACCGGGTGCCGACATCGCACGGCCGAGCAGAGTGCCCGCCATTTCCAGCAACTCAAGCCGGTCCGGCGGCGCTTACAGGCTCGTGTCGTGAAGTAGGAGCCTTGGTCTTCAAACGGGCGTCGTATTCGGGGCATTGTCTCCGTCTGGCTGACGGAGTTCTCGGTGGCGCTTCCCACCGGAGGTGGCGATGGCTTGATGCAGAGCTTCGGTCAAATCTGCCGCGCTGTAAGGCTTTTGGAGAAGCGGGAATCCGTGTCGACCCTCGTCCACCAGAACGTGACTGTACCCACTTGTGAGCACAATCGGCGTGCCGGGCAGTTTCCTTTGCACTATCCTCGCGAATTCGATCCCGCTCATCCCTGGCATCACTACGTCACTGAAGACGATATCGACAGCAGGACGGGTGGAAAGCATTTCAAGTGCCTCCTGCGCGCAGCAGGCTACCTCGACTTCGAATCCAAGATCGGTAAGGAGGTCTACCGCAAAAGCACGAACGTCGGCATTGTCTTCTACGAGGAGGATCCGACCATCGCGGGCGTGCGTCTCAAACAACCGCTGGTCTTCAGACGTGCTCGGTAGAGCACTACGTGCCGGCAGCAGAAGTTGGAAGGTAGTTCCAACGTTCAACGCGCTGTTTACCGTGATCTCGCCCTCAGACTGTTTGATGAAACCATAGACTTGGCTCAGGCCGAGGCCAGTGCCTTTGCCCACCTCCTTTGTCGTGAAGAATGGCTCGAAGATGCGGTCGAGCTCCGCAGGTTCGATGCCGTGACCGGTGTCGGCAACCTCAACGCAAACAGACTCGTGATCGACTTGTGCGTGCCGGCGGACCGTGATCCTCAGTACGCCCTCGCCCTCCATAGCGTCGCGCGCATTGACCGCCAGGTTCACGATCGTGGTGTCGAATTGCGCTACATCGGCTTCTACGAAGCAGTCTGGGCACTCAGCGTCCACCTCGAGGCGTATTCTTGAGCCGAGCAGGCTCCGTAGCATCTGGGAGATTGTGGTGATCCGTCGACCGGCATCGAACAGCTCCGGGCGCAGCGCTTGCCGACGGGCGAATGCCAGGAGCTGGCCAGTCAGCCGAGCGGCCCGATCTGCAGTGTCGGAGATTGCATCGACGTAACGCCGACGCTTCATCTCGCTCAGCCCCTCGCGCCTAAGAACGTCGGCAGAGCCTCTGATCACCGTCAGCAGGTTATTGAAATCGTGTGCGATCCCGCCCGTGAGCTGGCCTATCGCCTCCATCTTTTGACTTTGTCGAAGAGCCTCGTTGGCGACCTCAAGCTCGCGCGTTCGTTCAGCAACCCTCTGCTCCAGGCCGTGGTTGGCGCGCTGAGTAGCCTCGAACAAACGAGCATTGTCGATCGCGACGGCCGCCTGCCCCGCTAGTCCCAGCAGCAGCTGCTCGGACTCTTCGCCAAACACGCCGGACTCGGGATGCCCGAAGAAGAGCCCGCCGATTACCTCACCGGACCGAGACGTCACCGGCACTGCCAGATAGCTGCGGACAGGCAGATGTCCCTGCGGCATCCCCTTGTGTGGCGGATTTCGACCATATCGTGGATCTGACGTGATGTCGTCGGATCGAAGGACGCCGTCGCCCTTGAAGGTCGGGGCGAACACCTCCGTCGCTCGAGGATGGCCGAAGCTGTCGAAGTCCGATCGCTCAGCCCCCGACAGAGAGTAGAGGAGGAAGCTCTCTCCGGCCCCATTGATCACGTTGTAGAAGAAGGCTCCGAACTTCGCGCCGCTCAGTTCCACGCCTGCGTCAGTGACAATCTGCACAACGCGTTCGAGATCGAGTTCAGCAGCCAGCGCCTGTCCGGTCTGGTTGAGGACGTCTAACCTGGCTTGCTTCGCCTTTTCCTTCTCGATATTTCGAGCTTCGATAACCGTCCCGACGGGAGCGCCGGCTTGATCCAAGAGCGGGCTTGCGGTGAAGGCTACCGGGTAGAAGCTGCCGTCTGGGGCAACGAAGATATCTTCCCCCTGCACCTGCGCGCGTTTGGGAAAAGCGCGATCAATCGGGCACTCTGCCCGCGGGTAGTGAGATCCATCGGGTTTGGTGTGGTGAATGACATCATGCAGCGGACGCCCCTGCAAGTGCGCTAACGGGAAGCCGGTAAGCTTCTCGGCTGCGGCATTTGCGTAGACGCACTGCTGCTGGTCATCCATCAGGAACACGGCCATCGTAGTGTTGCCAAGTACCGCATCGAGCCGCCGGCTCGTCTCGCGCAGGTTCTCCTGAGCTGATCGCTCGTCAGTGACATCGCGGTAGAAAGCAGCGACGCCTGCTTGAACGGGAACAATCCGCGACTCCAGCCAGGCACCGTGCCCATCCTCCCACGTCTGGTGATGAACGAAGGTTTGCGCCCGCCGGTCGAGCATGACGGACTTGAAGAGACCTCCGAGCTCGGAGCCTTCCAAGCCGGGCGTGAGATCCCAGAGCGTTCGTCCGACGAGCTCCTCCTTCGACCGCCCGTCCAATGCCAATGCAGCAGCATTCACATCGAGGAGCCGAAACTCCCGATCCAGAAGAAAGAAGGCCTCCGACATGTTCTCGAGAACATCTCGGGCGTAATCGGCCGTGGACGGGCTCGGGCCAGAGCGTGCGTGCGTCAAAGCTACCTCAATGAACAAAGGGGTACGTCGTGCCCCGCAGTCGGCCTATAAGCAGACCAAGCAGGTAGGCAACATCGCGTAAGATGTTGGATGGGCGGTGACGTGACCCCCGTTTTCTCCTCCAGTTTGAGCTAGAGTCCGGCCCAATGAAGGGACGGATGGATGAAGCGGAAGCGGTTTTCGGAAGAGCAGATCGTCGGCATCCTGAAGGAGGCCGAGGCAGG
>NZ_PXYI01000016.1 GCF_003012735.1 Allosphingosinicella deserti
GCCGTCCCGAACCTGCTGGTCGGCTCAGCGCCACTTCTAGACGTTTGCGCAGGTTTGAAAGCGGTCGTTGAATTCACGCTGGTTGAAGAGCTCGCCGCTCGAGCCGTCCGGGCGACGGACTCGCCAACCCCGCGTGTAGACCATCGACACTGCGCGCCGCATTGTCTCCTTCGGGGTTCCACAGCGGCTGGCGGCGATGCAATTATGTGCACTGTCACCGGAACTATGTCACCGGAACTAATCATGTGCACTGTCACCGGAACTTGTCACCGGAACTCTGCGGAACTCCGGAACTCTGTAACCGGAACTCCGACATCACCTATTCCGGCTTGGGCTGCGTCGTGGCGGAGCAGGGGGTCGCCGTCGAGCTTTCGATCTATCGCGGGAGAACGAGACGGGTTGGACGATGGAGGTCGTCGACCAGAACGGCACATCGATCCGGTCACGTGCGAACGCGTCCTCACGGTTCCAGGCCGTCTCGCCGATCCGCGATCGGCAGCCGGCGCTCTGCCGACGAGGCTAAGGCTTGTGCCGCCCGGCCCGCTGCGTCCCGACGTCCGCCCCGGGTGCGAACGTCGGTGCGGCCGCCTCAGACGGTGGGAACGGTGCCGCCGTCGATGACGAACTCGGCGCCGTGGATCGCGGCGGCGCGGTCCGAGGACAGATAGGCGATGAGATCGGCGACCTCGTGAGGATCGGCCGGACGTCCGATCGGGATGCCCCCCAGGCTGTCGAGAACCACTTGCCGCGCCTCCTCGATCGTGCCGCCGTTGGCGGCCTGCAAGCGCTTCAGCAGGTCCGCTGACGATTCGGTCATGATCCATCCCGGCGAGACGACATTGACCCGCACGCCCTTGGGACCAAGTTCCTTGGACACCGACTTGCTGTAGGTCCTGAGCGCCGCCTTGGCGGCGGCGTAGGCGGTGGTGGCCTCGGGCAGCGGAAGGACCGACTGGATCGAGGTTACGTGCACCACCGCGCCGCCGCCCCGTTCGATCATCTGCGGGATCAGGAGACGATCGAGGCGAACGGTCGCCAGCAGGTTCAGATTGAGTTCGGCGAGCCAATGATCGTCGGTCAGGGCGAGGAAACCGCCGCCCGGTGTGGACGATCCGCCGATCACATGCGCCAGGATGTCGATCCCGCCCAGGCGTTCGACCGCGGCCTCGGCCACGATCCTTGCGCCCTCGGCCGTGGTCAGGTCCGCCTGCACGAACACCACCCCGTCGATGGGGTCCGGGGTTCCGCGCGCCGCCGTGAGCACCCGGGCGCCGCCTGCCAGGAAGCGATCGACGGTGGCGCGGCCCAGGCCCTTGGTGCCGCCGCTGACGAGCACGCGTTTGCCGGCGAATTCGGTGGGATCAGCCTTGACGGTCATGCGGTGATCTCCAGCGCCTTGATCGCGTCGTCTTCGAGCGTGAAGCGATAGGTGAATCGGAGCGGACTGCCCTTGAAATCGCCATGCGCGGGGCCTTCGACCACGACCTGATCGTGATCGGCGCGAACGGAGTCGGGCGTGAAGATCGCCTGGACGGGGATCACGGCCTGTTCGAACAAGGTCCGCAATTCGGCGTGGCCCTGATGACGGCCTCCATTGTCGAGGAGGATCGCATCGGCGGCGAAGGGCTTCAGCATTCGGTCGACATCGAGGCGGGCATTCGCCTCGACATAATCGGCTATGGGTTTGGGGAGTTCGATCGGCATTGCTCATCTCCTTCGGGGGGACGAGAGCGATTTAGCGACCGAGAGGCCCGCCGATAATCGGGACGAACCGGCATGTGGCATCCCGGTTTCCGGGATAATGTCGAACCCTTGGTGGATGCTCGTCTCTCCACCGCGCGGAATTGGTGGCCGTTAGGGGACGATCCGATGCTTGGCGCCATAGAGGGCGCGACTCACGGCGGGGGAGGGGCGGTCCTGTTTCCGTGGATTGATTCCGACCGATCCACCACCGCGCGTCGTCGCCGGCACGCCGCTATCCCAGCTTCTGCGCGAGATGCGCGCCGATCACGGCGTCGACGATGGCGTCGTCGGCGGGCACTTGCCCGTCGAGCATCAGCATCGCCAGGCCGTGCGCCACCGACCAGGCCTGTAGCGCGAACACCTGAGGATCCATGGGCGCCGGCGCATAAATGCGGGCGTTGGCGAGCAGGAATTGCATCGCCTCGTCGCTGCCTTGGGCGCCCTGCATCAGATCGGCCGGGGCCGGGTGCTGGAAGGTGAGGCGGAACAAGGCCGGGTTGCCCAGCGCGAAGCGGACATAGGCGGCGCCGGTGGCGGCGAAGCCCTGGACCCCGCCGCCGGCGCCGTCGAAGGCCGCATGCTGGGCCGCTGCCAGCCTCGCCAGACCCTCCGCAGCGAGCGCCGCCATCAGCGCGCCCTTGTCGGGAAAGTGCCGGTAGACGGCGGTCGCGGACACGCCCACGCGCCGCGCCAGCTCGCGCAGCGACAGCTGATCGGCCGGTCCCTCGGAGATCAGGCGCAGGCCTTCCTCGATCAACGCGCGGCGCAGATCGCCGTGATGGTATTTCCGATCGGATGTTGACACTGTTGACATCTTAGCTATGTTGTCATCGTTAACATCGGAGAACGGTCATGGCCAGCGCAATCGAAACGTCGATCCGGTCCGCCCTCGTCAAGGGCGTCACCAAGCTCGCCGACTTCAACCGGCGCCGCTTGCCGCCCGCCGACGCCCACCCCTATCTGTCCGGTCTCCACGAACCGATATCCGCGGAGCTGACCCTGACCGACCTGAAGGTGACCGGCACCATTCCGCCGGTCTTCAACGGCCGCTACCTGCGCATCGGCCCCAACCCGATCGCGCCCGACCCCGCCTCCCATCACTGGTTCGCCGGCGACGGCATGGTCCATGGCGTGGCGCTGAAGGATGGGCGCGCCCAATGGTATCGCAATCGCTGGATCCGTTCGGAGCGAGTCGCGCAGGCGCTCGGCCAGCCGCCGGCACCCGGGCCGCGCCACGGCGGCTTCGACACGGTCAACACCAATGTGATCGGCGTGAACGGACGCATCTTCGCCCTGGTCGAGGCCGGCAGCTATCCTGTCGAGCTTTCGGCGACGCTGGACGAACAGACCTACAACCCCTTCGACGGCACGCTCAAAGGCAGCTTCACCGCGCATCCGCACCGCGATCCGCGCAGCGGCGAGCACCATGCGATCGCCTATGAAGGCACCGATCCGTCGACGATCCGGCACATCGTCCTCTCGCCGCAAGGGCAGGTGGTGCGCGAGGAGCCGATCGCGGTCGCAAACGGCCCGTCGATCCACGATTGCGGCCTGACCGCGCGCTTCGCGATCATTCTCGATCTGCCGGTAACCTTCAGCATGCGGACGCTGATTGCCGGGCACAGCTTCCCCTATCGCTGGAATTCCCGCCATCAGGCCCGGATCGGACTGCTGCCCAGAAGCGGCCGGGGCGAGGACGTGATCTGGTGCGCGGTGGATCCGGTCTATGTGTTTCACGTCGCCAACGGCTACGACCTGCCCGACGGCCGCGTGGGGATGGACGTGATCGCCTACGACACGATGTTCGACCGATCGACCCAGGGACCCGACAGCGCGGGAAGGCTGGAACGCTGGACGATCGACCCGGCCGCGCGGTCGGTGGATCGCCGGATCATCGATGCCGCGCCGCAGGAGTTCCCGCGGCTGGACGAGCGCCGGTTCGGACAGCCCTATCGCTATTGCTACACCATGGCGATCGCACCGGATCCGAGCGACGACAGCGCGTTCGCCGGCACCTGCCTCTACAAGCACGATCTGGAAGCGGGCGGGCGCCAGGTGCACGATTTCGGCCCCGGCCGCCATCCCGGCGAGTTCAGCTTCGTACCCGCAGCGCCCGACGCCGGAGAAGAGGAGGGCTATCTGATCGGCCTCGTCGTCGACATGCGCCGGCAGGAAACGGAGCTCGTCATCCTCGATGCCCGACTTTTCGGCGAGGCGCCCGTCGCCAGCATTCGTATTCCTCACCGGATCCCCGCAGGCTTTCACGGCAATTGGCTGCCGACGGCGGGCTAGCACATCGTCCCCACCGGGCGAGCGCCGGATGCGGTCTTGGCGGCGTGCCGGCCGTTCCTCGAGAGTAACCGCCGCCCGGCTTGGCAATCGTGAAGAGCCGGCTCCTCCGGCCGGCACTGCCGCCCAAGCTTGACCGCGATGCGCGACGGGTGGACAAGAATCGGGGCGCGCACCCGGGCTCGGCCCGAAGAATGCGCTTGCGCCGGGCATCACTGTCGGGGCGCCAAGGAAGCGGGAGACGTGGATGCTGTCCCATTTCGTCAGATCCGGATTGCGGGCGATGGTCGCGGATCGTTGGTTCGGGCTCGCCAATCTCGGCGGGCTTGCGCTCGGTCTCGCCTGCGTGATCCTCGTCGGGCTCTTCGTCCATTACGAGCTCAGCTACGACGATTTCCTGCCGGGCAGCGACAGCCTGTATCGGGTGGACACGGTCGAGAGTGTTCCCGGCCAGCCGCCGATCGAGATCGCGCTCACGCCAGGGCCCTTGAAGCCGGCTTTGCTCTCCGAATTCCCGCAGATCGAGGCTGTGACCCGCGCCTTCGCGGTCGAGGGGGAGGTGCTCCGCGACGCCGCGCTTTTTCGCGAGAGGATCGTCGCCGCCGATTCCGATTTCCTCGGCGTGCTGAGGCTTCCGCTGCTGGCAGGCGATGGGCGGACGGCTCTGGCGGATAGCGGGTCCGTGGTTCTGAGCGCGCGGCTGGCGGAGAAAATGTTCGGGTCCACGGCCGTGGTCGGCCGAAGGCTCAGCCTGCGGGCTCCGGTGGCGCGGGATTTCACGGTCTCGGCGGTGTTCGAGACCTTGCCGTCGAACAGCCACATGGATTTCGATCTGATCGTCCCCCACGCTGCCTATTTCGGCGCCAACACCGACGAGATCCGTGAGATCCCGGACAGCTGGGCCGGCGCCTATTTCCACACCTATGCGCGGCTTCGGCCGGGCATCGACCCCAGGGACATTCTCGCGCAGCTGCCGGCCGTCGTTGACCGCAGGCTGCCGCCGCGCCTGGTGGCGGCGATCGGGCCCGCGGCACATGATCTCTTCTCGTTCCGCCTGGTGCCGATCAGGGACGTCCATTTCGAAGGCGCGGAGTTGGAGGCGATGCGCCCGCCGGGGAGCCGTGCGGGCGTGATGAGCCTCGCGGCCGTTGCCCTCCTCGTTCTCGTCATCGCTTCGGTGAACTTTGCGAACCTAACGGCGGCACGCTCGACGTTGCGGGCCCGCGAAGTCGCGCTGCGCAAGGTCGTCGGCGCATCCTCGCGGCAGATCCTCGCCCAATTCCTGGTGGAGGCGATCGTCGTCGCCGGAGCCTCGGGCGTCGTCGCGATCGCGCTGTCGGAGCTGCTCGGGCCCTATGCCGCGAACCTGCTCGGCCTTGCCGGAAACCCGCTTCAGGCCGGCATCTGGCAAGTGTGGGCCGGGGTCGCGGCCTTGATTCTCCTGACCGCGGTCGCCGCGGGCCTGTATCCCTCGATGCTGGCGTCGCGGATCGGGCCGGCGGCCGTGTTCAACGGCAGTTTCGCCTTTCGATCGGGCGGACGGGCGAGGCGCGCCTTCGTCGTCGGGCAGTTTGCAATCTCCATCTGCCTCATCGCCGTCGTCGCCACGATGCTGCTGCAGTTCCGGATGACCCGGGATGCGGATCTCGGCTTCGACCGGAATGACATCCTTGTCGTCCGGGTTGCGGACGAAAGCGGCCAGGAAGTGCTGGCAAGATCGCTCAAGGATGGCTTTCGTACGCTGGCCGGCGTGACCGAAGTGGCATCATCGTCGGCGGTTCCAGGCGACGTTTCGGAAGACAATATGTCCGTGCGGCCCTCCGGCGCCTCGAGCGATGTCCAGCTTGGTTTCCACCGTGTCGATCCTGCCTTCTTCGATACCTATGGCGTGACGGCGCTTGCGGGGCGTACGCGGAACATTCGGTCGGCACGGACGGACGAGGCGCGGCCCGCCTCCGGCTCCGTTCCGATCGTCCTGAACCGAAGCGCCGCGCGGCGCCTGGGCTATCAAGACCCGGCCGGCGCGATCGGACGGGCGTTGAGACACGGCGATACCGCCTACGAGATCGTCGGAGTCGTTCCCGACCTCCATTTCCGATCGCTCCGTTCGTCCGTGCGCGCGGAAATGTTCATCATCGACGACACGGCCGCGAGCGCGATCTCCGTTCGTTTCAGGCCGGAAAGCCTGTCCGCGTTGCTGCCTGCGATCGACCGCGTCTGGCGATCCCGGATTGCCGACCGCCCGATCGAGCGCGACCTTCTGGCCGATCTGCTGGAGCGGCTCTACGATCGCGAGGCCCGGCAGATGCGCCTGCTGTCGATCTTCGCGGCGCTTGCGACGGCGCTCTCGTGCCTCGGCCTGCTCGCCATGGCGGCCTTTGCCGTGCAGCGCCGAACCCGCGAAATCGCGGTCCGCAAGGTGCTCGGCGCAGGCGCGCTCGACATCTTGCGGCTGCTCCTCTGGGACTTTGCGAAACCGGTTCTGATCGCGGCCGCGATCGGCTGTCCGGCGGCCTGGCTGCTTGCGCGCCGCTGGCTGAACGGCTTCTCCTATCGCATCGACATGCCCTATCCTGCGATCGTGGGCGCGGCCGGGATTGCCCTCATCCTCGCGCTGATCGCCGTCGCCTTCCACGCAGCGCAGGTTTCGCGGACGAAGCCTGCGCTGGCCTTGCGGCGCGAATGAGCCGGCGACGTACCGGGGATGAATCCCTTACCGTACCTTTGGCTGAACGCTCGCCGGTGGCGCCGATCCGGCGGAACTTGTTGCGTGGCCGGAGGGGAGGCGCGCGGTTGCGGCTTGTCGAGGGCCGTTCTGAAGCGTCCTTTTGAAGGGCAGCCGAGCCGAAGCCGGACGTTCGAGGCATTCGAGCGGATGCCCGTTGGCGGACGCAGGGTCACGGCACGGCGCCTACGTCCGCTCCGGACAATCGCCGTTCATCCCGCGAGAATTCCGTCGGCCCGCTGATCGACCAGAGCGAGCAGTTCGGCCCGGTTTGCCGTGGCCCAGGGCCGGACGCCGATGGCGGGCCTGCCCAGCAAGTAGGGCACGTCGTCCTTGACGGTGCCCATATAGCCCATCCGTCCGTCGGCGAACTGTGTCAGAAGCTCGAACGAGCTGCGGGCATACCAGTCCTCGACTTCCAACGTGCCTTTCTTGAACAGCGCCTCCATCTCCGACGCTCCGAGCACGTTGCAGCGGATCGGACGGTCGAGCACTTCGCTGAGTGCGGTGGCCAGTTCCTGGCCGGTCATGGTTTCGGTGCTGAGATAATAGTCCTTCGAACCATGGCGTCCCGGACCGTCGCGCAAGACCTTGGCGGTGACTGCGGCCAGATCCTCGAGCGCGACGTAACCGACCCGGTTCTCGCCCCAGAATGTTGAGAAGGTGCCGCCAATGGGCTGCGACACGCTGAGCATGTTCTCGAGAAAGACATTGGGATGCAGGTGCGTCCAAGCGATGCCACTGGCCTCGATGTAGGCTTCGACAAGCGCGAACCAGCAATATTTCGAGTCGGTGGCGTCTTCGGCCGCGAAGACGCCCTGGTTGACGATGTGCTGCACGCCCGCCTTCTTCGCGGCGTCCACCACGGTCTTGGTTTGGTGGGTCATGGCGATGGTGTAGCCGGTGAGAATGTTCATGCGATCGACGCCACAAAGCGCAGGGCCGAAGGTTCTCGGATCGTCCAGATCGAACAAGACCGCATCGCGCCCATCAGCGCGGAGCCGCTCCAGATCCTTCTGCTTGCGCACGCCGATACGGATCCGCACGCCACCAGGGTTCCGGTCGAAATCCTCCAAAATCAGCCGACCAGTCTGGCCGGTGGTACCCATGAGGAAGATGAGAGGGGTGGTGTCGGTCGTCATTTGAGTTTTCCAGTAGGTCGTCGTGTTGCGAAAGGGCGGCGCGATCCGGCAGCTGGATTACGCGGGACGCGGGGGGCTCCGGGCTCGATGTCTGTCGCGCCGGTCACATGAACAGCGCACGAGTCAGGCGCACGGCATAGTCGGAATCAGGGTTGGTGGTGCTATCGCCCACCCGCTCCATGATGGCTTCGATCGCCAGTTCGCGCCGCCTCGGCAATCGCGCACGCTCCGCCGACGCGAGAGCGGCAGGCATTTCCTCCCGGGTAAGGTCCGTGCAGTAGCAGGGCGATCCGGGCTGCTGGCGCCAGGACTCCGCGAGGGTGCCTGAATAGATCGGGTCGAGACCCGTTTCGTCGACCAGCATCATCGCGACGTCCCGCTCCCGGTCACCATCGGCGGCGACGGGAATGGCGAGACGATCCGCTGCCCCCGGAGGCGCTCCCTTTTCGGCAAAGGAGGCGGAGGTGATCGCATTCCACGCCTTGGCGATCGGTCGACCGATCTGCGCGGCGACCCACTCGCTCTCGGTCTGCCCGGCCTCGATGGCCGCGATCTCGCCGTCGCGCTTCGGATAGTAGTTCGAAGTATCGATAACGATCGTTTCGACGGGCACATCTGAGAATAAAGGTGCGATCCGAGGAATGGCGCCAAGCGGCGTAGACATGATCACCACGTCGACACCTGTGACAGCATCTGCGGCGGTGACCGCGCGAGCACCGTTCCTGAGGATTTCGACGTCGATCGTCTCGGGGCCGCGCGAGTTGGCGACCTTTACCTCGTGCCCGCCCGCGATCAGCTTTGTCACCAGCGTGGCGCCGATGTGGCCGGTGCCCAAGATACCGATTTTCATGGTTTTCTCTCTCTCTCATATCTGGCGTGTCAGCAAAGACGGCGGCGCGCGGTGCCGCGCCGCCGGCACGCCTTTGCAGCCCCGGCGCTTCGTTCAGGCGTGGAAGGTCACGCTCGTGTCGAGGGGCACACGATCCATGCGCACGCGGTTGCCCGGCGCGTCATCGTCGGGATAACCGAAGGAGATGCCGAACAGCAGCTTCAAATCGTCGGGAATTCCGAGGAACTCGCGTATCGTGCCTGCGAAGAAGCCCAAAGCGGTTTGCGGGATGCCGCCGAGGCCACGTGCCGCGAGCGAGAGCAGGAAGGTCTGGCCGTACATGCCCATGTCGCCCGCGACGCGGACATTGTCGCCGAACGACGGCATGAACAGGAACGCCGCCTGTGGCGCGTTGAAGAAGGAGTAGTTCATCGCGCCCGCGCGATGGCGTGCCTCCTTGTCCTCGCGCATGACGTTCATGGCTTCGTAGTAAGCCTTGCCGAGCGCGTTGTTGCGCTCGCGATATTCGCCGTAGAAGTCGTTCACGTCGAACGAGAAGTCCGGCGTGAACTCGCCGGCATCGTTCTTGGCGTGAAGCACCCGGGAAAGCTGCTTCAGCTTCTCGCCGCAGACGACATGGGTGTTCCACGGCTGCGTGTTGCAGTTGGATGGCGCGTATTGCGCATCTTCCAGCACCTCCCGGAGGACGCTGTCCGGGACCGGCTTGTCGAGAAAACCTCGGATCGAGCGCCGGACGCGGGTGGCATCCTCGAACGACAACAGGCCGGTGGATGTTGCTTCAGTTTCGCGTTGAATGAGCTGGGTTGCCATAACTACCTCTTGGAAAACCTGGATTGTTACCGATCGGATTTGTCAGCGGGCCAGGCGAGGTCGTCGAGCGTGACTCGCAGGTCCGAGATTCCTTTCTCGTCGAGCTTGCAGGCACTCCTGATCTGACCGCTGACCGCCTGAACTTGCGCACGAAGCGCTTCGCCGGCGGGGGTCAGGTCGATCAGAACGCGTCGCTCGTCGGCTGCGTCACGGGTCCGTGTGACCTTGCCGGCGGTGGCAAGCCGCTTGAGGAGGGGCGTGATCGTGCCGGTGTCCATGCCGAGCTTGGCGCCAAGATCCCCGACCGTGCGGGGTGTCCCGGCGAACAGTTCGAGCAGCACGAGATATTGCGAAAAGGTCAGGCCCAACGGCTCGAGGAACGGCTTGTGCATCCGCGCCATGCGGTTGGCAGCGCCGTACAAGGCGAAGGACAATTCACTGCCCGCGCCGGACCGGTGGGACGCCTGCCCGCCGGCATATTCCGAAGTGTCTGATTTCATAGTACGCTAGATAATAGCGTGCTTTGCAGCTTCAAGAGCCAGATCGGCAAATGGTAGCGACGTCCGTCGGCTGGCCATCAGCACCAGGGGCGAGGGGCTACTGGACGTTCGGGAAGCCGACTGGCCAGCAAGCGGCCGACCTCGGACCCTCTCGTTTACACCGAAGGGTGCCGTGCGCGTCCCGCTTTCCCCGCGAACGATCCAAAACCCGCCAGTCCCCGGCGGCCAGGTACAGCCTAAGTGCGGACCGAAGAAAACTCCGGCAGCAAGCTCCAACCCGTTACGACCTATGACCGCTTTTGGGTCGCGATCCTCACACCTCCGCTCGCAAAGCCGCGAAGCGATGCATGTCTCTGGTGGCATCCCCGGTTCCAGAACGATGCGGCGCACGATTGGCCGCGTGCGACCCTGACGGAGGCGTTCGCGACGCAGTCTGCGTCTCGAGGCGCAAGTCGCTGATCAGCACCGAGCGGCGAGGCACTCCTCGCCACACCGTGCCTTCCACGAACTCCGTCCCGGAACGGAGCTCGCGCGCTGAACGGGCCGCCCGGCTCAGGGCTGCCAATTGGGCCGGTAGGCGGGATCGAGGCGGCGATCGAGGAAGTAGGCTGCGCTGACGAAGGCAAGATGGGTTAATGCCTGCGGGAAGTTGCCGAGCGGCAGGCCGCGCGCGTCGAGCTCCTCCGAAAACAGCCCGAGCGGATTGGCATAGGCCATGCCTTGGGCGAGCATCATCCGGGCCTCGTCGACCCGCCCGGCGCGCGCGAGACATTCGGCATACCAGAAAGTGCAGGTGGTGAACGCACCCTCGCCGCCCTCCAGCCCGTCCGAATTGCGGTAGCGATAGACCAATCCGTCGTCGCGCAGCTGCCCGCCGATGGCATCCAGGGTCTTCAGCCACACCGGATCGGTCGAGGACACGAAACGGACGAGGGGCATCATCAGCAAGGCCGCATCGAGCTCGGTCCCGCCGCGTTCCTGCACGAAATAGCCGAGCCGGGGGTGACGGAAGTTGGTCCAGATATCGTCGACGATGGCGTCGCGGGTTTCGGCCCAGGCGACCAGCGGGGCGGGGAGCGAGCGCTTCTTGGCGAGGCGGATGGCGCGATCGAGCGCCACCCAGCACATCACGCGCGAATGGAGGAAGTGCCGAGGCTGCGAACGCATTTCCCAGATGCCCGCGTCCGGTTCCTGCCAATGGCCGATGACATGATCGACCAGGCCGCGGACGTGCTGCCAGCCGTGATGGCTGATCGCGGTGCCGTATTTGTTGGAGAGATAGACGCTGTCGAGAAGCTCGCCGAAGATGTCGAGCTGGCTCTGCGCATGGGCCGCGTTGCCGATCCGCACCGGCCGGCTGCCGGCATAGCCGGCGAGATGCTCGAGCGCGCGCTCGTCGGCGGCCTCGGAACCGTCGAGCGCATACATGATCCGGAGCGGGTTGCCGCGATCGGCGGCCATCACCCGCTGTCCCACCCAATGGTTGAAGCGTTGGGCCTCTTCGACGAAGCCGAGCCGCATGAACGCATAGACGGTGAACGATGCGTCTCGGATCCAGGTCGCACGATAGTCCCAATTGCGTTCCGCGCCGGTCGCCTCGGGGAGGGAGAAGGTCGCCGCCGCGGCGATCGAGCCGTGCCGGGCCGAGGTCAGCAGCTTGAGCGCCAGTGCCGACCGGAGAACCTGCTCGCGCCAGCGCCCCTTGTAGGTGGTGCGCGCCAGCCAGGCCCGCCAGGCCTGTGTCGTTGCGTCGATCTCGTCCGTGATCGCGGCATCGTCCGGGCAGACGCACGTGTCGTCGCCGAGCACGAACCAGCAGCTTTCCCCTTCGGCGAGGGTGAAGCGGGCGCTCGCAGCGCCGGGCTCCGGCTCGAGCCGAACCGAGGCGAAGAGCCGAAGCACGAGGTCACGGCCGGCGAAGCGGACTCCGTCCTCGAGCGCGACGACCCCCGGCGTGTCGCGCCCATAATCGAAGCGCGGCGCACAGCGCGCGGTGAGCGCGATCCTCCCTCTGGTCGCGGTCACGCGTCGGATCAAACGGCGTGTGCTCCGACCCGGCTGCTCTCCCGTATCGGGGTGCGGCATCAGATCGACGATCTCCGCGCTGCCTTCCTCCCCCATCCAGCGGGTGACGAGCACGTTGGTGTCCGGGATGTAGAGCTGCAGGGTGCGCGCCTCCCCAAGCTCGGGCGCGATCGCGAAGGCGCCGCCCTTGCCGGCGTCGAGCAGGTCGGCGAAGATCGTCGGGCTGTCGAGCGCGGGCCAGCAAAGATAGTCGATGGTCCCGTCGCCCGCGACCAGCGCCGCGGTTTCCAGATTGCCGATGATGCCGTGGTCGCCGATCGTCCGAACCGGCTCACCCATTGTCGCGAAATTCCGGGTAGAGCGACATGCCCCCGTCCACGAACAAGGTCGTGCCCGTGACGTAATCGGCGTCGTCGGAGGCGAGCCACACCGCGGCGCGCGCGACATCCTCGGGCTCGCCGATGCGGCCATAGGGGATGAGGCGGAGCAATTTCGTCAGTGCTTCCTCGCTGTCCCATACCTCCTTGTTGATCGGAGTCCTGATCGCCCCGGGGGCGATGGCGTTGACTCGGATCCCGTCGGCCGCAACCTCCTGGGCGAGCGAGCGGGTCAGCATGCGGATTCCGCCTTTGGCGGAGGCATAATTGATGTGGCCGGCCCACGGGATCACCTCGTGCACCGAGCTCATCGCGATGATCACGCCGGAACTTCGGGCGGGACGCGAATCAGGCGATTGTCCGCGGAACCGACGCACGGCCTCGCGCGCGCAGAGGAACTGGCCGGTCAGATTGATGCCTATCACGGTGTTCCAGTCGTCGAGCGTCATGTCGGCGACCGCGGCATCCTTCTGGACGCCCGAATTGGCGACGAGCACGTCGACGCGCCCGAAGGCTTCCACCGACGCGTCGAACAAAATGAACGACGTCCTCCTCTTTCGACACGTCCGCCTTCACCGCGATCGCGCGGCCGTCCTGGCCGGTGATGCGGCCGGCGAGTTCCTGTGCGGCTTCGGGGTGCGAGCGGTAGTTGATGACGACGGCGGCGCCGGCACGGGCCATCGCTTCCGCGACCGAAAGACCGATACCGGAACTCGCGCCGGTCACGATGGCAACATGGTTGGCAAGGGAAGGGGTGATCGAAGGCAAGGCAGGCTCCTGTCGAGCGGAGGGCGTGAAAGATGGGCGAACGTCCGCGCCGGCGGTTCGTGCCGAAGGGCAGCGCATCGGCCGACATCGGTCGGTTTCCGGCAGTCTACGAAGGGGGCCACGCCGACCTTCGCGGATGCGACCCGCTTCGGAGAGGCCGGTCAACGGGCAAGCGCGCCCTCGCTGAGTTCGAGGGGACTGACCGGCAGGGCCGGGCCGCACGCTTTGCGGGCCAATCCTGCCGCCTGGGGATCTTCGGCACCGAACAGCTTCTCGCAATAAGCGCGGAGCAGGTCGGGCCGGTCGGCGGGGCCGCGGAATGCGATATGACCGTCCGGTCGGACCAGGACCAGCGCGGCGGTGTCAGCGATGCCGTAGGCGGCGTGCGCTTCCCCATCCAGATCGGACAGGACGATGTCGCCGTCGGGTTCGCCGATCGCCGCCGCCAGCACGTATCTGGGCCGGATCCAGTTCCATCCGGCGATATCCGCAATTGCCTGCCGCAGCCGAGGAAGGGCCTCGCCGTGTCGGCCGTCGAAGGCGAGGAGCGACCAGCCCCAGCTGATGCCGTCGGGATTGTACAGATAGGCGAACAGCGTCGTCGATCTGCCGTCCCCAAGGATGACGGCGGCATCGGGCGCGCGCTCGCCGGCCTTGGGCGGACGCCGCTGCACGAGGCCGCCGAGGCCGCCGAGATGATCCTCGCTGAGCGGGCTGTCTGGATAGCGGACGGTGAGCTGCTGGAGATCGCCGGTGCCCTGGATGAGGGTGCCGATATTGGGCAGGAACCGTGCCGCAACATCCATCGCCGCGTCCTTCAGGCGGCCGCGATAGACGCTGTTCTGGAAGCCGCGGAGTTGCTGTGCGTCGAGGCGCCGGTGCTCGCCGCCACGCTCGACATCGTAGGATTCGAGCAAGGTCGCCGTGCCCTTGCCGTCCAGGACCATGGCGAGCCGCCATGCGAGACCGACCGCATCGTGGAAGCCGGCGTTCATACCCTGACCGCCTGCGGGTAGCGAAAGGTGTCCGGCATCGCCGACCAGGAACACACGCCCCTTGGCATAATGGGCCGCAGCGCCGTGCTGGAAGCGGCTGTGGGTCAGCCATTGCGGATCGCTGAGCGTCAGCGTTTCGTCCCCGGTGACCTCGCGCGCGATCGCCTGCATTTCATCGAGCGTCGGATCGCGATCCGGAATTCCGGTGTCGTCGGCAAGGAAGAATAGCCGGTGATAGCCGCCCCATACCGGCAGCACGCCGCAGAAGCCGCGGGGATAATAAAAGAACCAGAGGTGGTCGAAGTCGGTCGATCGTCGCCAGCTGAGCTTCGCATCGACCTGGCGGTTCATGCAATTGGGAAGGCGCTGCGGTTCGAAGTCGAGACCCAATAAGCTGCGAACGAGGCTCTTCGCGCCATCGGCACCGACGAGATAGCGGCAGCGGAGCGTCCTCTCCGGCCCGGTCGTCTCCTGCGTGTCATCCTCGCCGACCGTCGCCAGGGTCACGAACACGCCGTCCGTCTGCTGCTCGAGGCCGGTGATTTTCGACCCGCGCTCGATCCTGGCGCCCTTCGCGGCGGCCTGTTCCGCCAACGTGCTCTCGATGACGTCCTGGCCACTGTAGAGCACCGGACCAAAGGGACTGGGCACGTCGGCGATCTCCACCGGATCGATCATGCGTCCATTGAGCAGCGTGTTGACCTGCGTGATCCGATAGGATTTCTCGGCAAGCGCGTCGCGAACCCCGATGGCGGCGAGCAGTTCCTGCGGCCTTGCCCACAGATTGTTCGCCCGCGACCAGGGCTTGGGCGCACGCCGCTGCTCGATCAGCAGGCAATCGATGCCGTGATGCGCCAGTGCGCAGGCGGTCGTCAGGCCGATCGGGCCGCCGCCGACGATGATGACGTCGGCATCGAAGCGATCATGGTGCGGCTCGGGGGTCATGTACTCTCCTTTTGATCTTCAGGCTGCGTCAAAGCGGGCAGGATTTCGCCCATCACCGCGTTCATCTCTCGCAGGACCGCGGCCGCGCCGGCGATGCGCTCGGCGCCGATCCTGTCGACAATGGCCTGGTCGAGCGGCGCGACCGCCGCCTCCGCGCTCGCCAAGGCGGCGCGGCCCGCCGCGGTGAGGACGATCAGCTTGGCGCGCTGGTGGTGGGGATTGACCTGCTGGCGGACGAGACCGCGCGCGATCAGCAGATCGACGACACGCTGCACCGCCTGCCGCGTCAGCCCCATGTTCCGCGCGATGTGCGCCACGGGAAGGGGATGCGGCGAATAGCCCAAAGCACCGAGCACCTGCCACCAGGACGTGGTCAACCCGGCGGGACGCACCAGCACGTTGCCCGTGTCGACGAGGCGGCCATTGGTTTCGAACACCGCCAGCACCAGGCTCCTGACGACCGTTTCATTCACCGCTTCGCTCATGGGCAACATACTACCACTTTGACAAGAAGTTGTCATAATCCGGAAGCCTGTGGATGGTTCCGTGGTCGGCACTTGACGGAAAGTCTATCTAGGTAGACTTATTGCCCATGCCTCGTACGCGCGCGCTCTCTCCCCATGCCCGAATCGTCCTCGCCGTGTTGCTCGAGGCTCGTGGCGCATGGTCCCACGGCTATGAACTGGCACGGCTTGCCGACGTGAAATCGGGCACGCTCTATCCGCTGCTGATCCGCCTGGAAGCACAGGGCTATCTCGAAGCGGAGTGGCAGCAGCCTCCGGAGGGCGGGCGGCCGCCCCGGCACGCCTACCGGCTGACCGCCAGTGGCGTGCAACTCGCCCGCGCCAATCCCGCCGGCCAGCCGGCCGCGCAGGCCTCCCGGCGACGGGAGGCGACCCTGTGAGCGGCCGCTTGCGACGCGGCCTTGCCGACCTCGCCTGCCGTGTCCTGCAGGTGACGCTGCCGCCCTCCTTGCAATCCTGGGGATGGGCGGTCCGCTGCGAAACGGCGGAGATCCCGGACGACACCGAGGCGCTTCTGTTCGCGCTCGAGAGCCTGTGCGGGCTGATGCCGCATGCGATCGGGGCGCGCCTGCTCCGCCCCTGTGCGTCGCCGACAGGCGATGGCGCTCTTCACTCCGGAGGTACGATCACCATGACCGTCTACGACGCTACGATGCGCCGCCCGCGCGCGCTCGGCACGATCTGCGCGATCGGCGCGGTTGCCCTGGGCCTGGCCTATTTGCTGATCGCCGGTGCCCCGGTCCGCTACCTTGCAGTCAATGCCAGCGCCTTGGTGATCGGCCTTGCGATGCTGGCCCTGCTCGGCCGCGCCGAGGCCGCAGCGCGGCAAGGGACCGGCGGAGCGATTTCGGCGATGGCGGGTGCGCTGCTGGCGACCGCGCTGCTGGGCGACGAGGTCGAGGGCGCGGCGCGCTGGGTGCACCTCGCCGGAGTGTCCCTGCAACCGAGCCTGATCCTGTTGCCGGTGATGCTCGTCGGCTTCTCGCGCAGCCGCAACGCGCTTGCCACGGCGGGCATCGTCGCGTCCGTCCTGGCGATGGCGCTTCAGCCCGACCGGGCCATGGCCGGCATGCTGGCGCTGGCGCTGATCGTGCTGGCGATCATGCGTCGCGAGAGGCAGGTCATCGCGGCCGCCGCCGTCAGCGCCGCCGGCTTCGCGATAACGCTGGCGCGCCCCGACACGCTCTCGGCCGTCCCCTTCGTCGACGAGGTTCTCTATTCGTCCTTCGACGTTCACGCTGCTGCGGGGATTGCGGTGCTGGGCGGCGCGGCTCTGCTGCTGGTGCCGGCACTCGCCGGCTGGAACCGTGACCCGGCAAACCGCGCCACCTACGTCACCTTCGGCGCCGTCTGGTTCGCAGCCGTGATGGCTGCCGCCCTCGGCAATTACCCCACGCCGATCGTGGGCTATGGCGGCAGCGCCATCATCGGCTACGCCCTCAGCCTCCTGGCACTGCCCAAGCGCGCGGAGGCACGCGCCGCGGCGGCGTCCGCGACCCGCAGCGAGGCGGAGGCGACTCCGACCGATCGTCATCTGCTCGTCGGAACGGCATGATCGACCTGTCCGCTTCCGAAAACGGCAGCAAGCCTGGCCGATCCCGCCGCGGCAGCCGATTTTTTGCGTCCATTCCCGCGCACGGCTTTTGCCGAAGCGGTTGGCCTCGACGCTCCTCCCAGACGGGTCGCGGCGGCAAATATCCGCGGCCATCAACCGGAGACATCGCGGCTTCCGCCCGCAAGCGATCGCCTGATCCTGCGTGCTCGCCGCACGGAGTGAGGGGGAATGCTGATGTCGCGCAAGCGCGCGTTGCGCGGCGCGGAGGTCCGTCCCGCCTATAATGGGTGGGAAAGGTGATCCGATGCAAAACCAACCCGGCGATTATGCGGCTCAGATTCCGCCCGAACTCCAGCAGAGCGTGGAGCGGCACCAGCGTCATTTGGCTGCCCTCGTCGGCAGCTTGCGGGCCGCAGGGGTCGGGGAAGAGATGATCGAAGCGAGCGTTCATCAGCTTCTCGACAGCTATCGCAACGAGCTGACGGACGCGATGCGCGCGATGGTCAAGGATCAATCCTGTGGTTGAGCAGAAGCTCGCCGACGACGAGGGGCGTCTCTCTGCGCTCCGGCGCCTCGACGTCATGGACACGGGTCCCGAGGAGCCGTTCGAAAAGATCGTGACCCTGGTCCGGACTGTGCTCGCAGTGCCGATCGCCACCGTGACCCTCGTCGATCGCCATCGGCAGTGGTTCAAGGCGCAGCGCGGCCTGGATGTGCCGGAGACGCCGCGATCCATTTCCTTTTGCACCCACACCATCCGGCAGCGAGACCCGTTGATCGTCGAAGACGCGCATCTCGACCAACGGTTTGCAGACAACCCGCTGGTGCTCGGGGCACCGCGGATCCGGAGCTACGCGGGCATTCCGCTTCGTACGCCCGAAGGCTATAATGTCGGTTCGCTGTGCGCGATGGACAACAAGCCACGCCGGTTCAGTCCTGCCGACATCGCCATCCTCAGCAACTTCGCCAACATCGTCAGCGACGAACTCGAACTGCGACTGATCGCGCAGAGTGATTATCTGACCGGCGCTCTCACCAGGCGAGGGTTCGAGGAACAGGCGAAACGCGAGCTTGCGCGGCATTCCCGCTATGGCCGACCGAGCGCGCTGGTGATGATCGACGTCGATCATTTCAAGTCGGTCAACGACAGCCATGGCCACCCGGCCGGGGATGAAGTGCTTCGTCAGCTCGCCGACATTTCACTCGATACCTTGCGTCCGTCGGACGCGTTCGGCCGCCTCGGCGGAGAGGAGTTCGCCGTTCTTCTGCCCGAGACCGGAGGAGCCGATGCCCTGGCCGCGGCGGAACGCCTCCGCCAGGCGGTGGAAGCGCATTCGTTCGATCTTCCGGGCGGGACGCGGCTGAAAATCACGGCGAGCCTTGGTGTCGCCTCGGTATCGCCGGGCTTGGCCTCCGTCGGAGACTGGTTCGCAAGAGCGGATGCAATGCTCTACGAGGCGAAGAATGGCGGGAGGAACTGCAGCCGGCTGGCCTTGCAGGATTAGCGCCGGGCAGGACCGGGCGCCTGGTTGTGAGCGGGGCTTCATGGGAGCCACGAGGACCGGCTCGGGCGTCTTGATCTGACTCGCGGCGCAGGGACGCGACATCAAAATCGGCGGGCGCGGCGGAAGGGGACCGGCGATCCCGGCAGGTTCGCCCCCCTAAACGCTCCCGACATCAGCGCGACCTGGGAAGAGCCAGCTGGCCGCGATCGCGCCCGCGCACGCGCCGGCAAGCTGTGCGACGACGAATGCGGGAACGTTCGCCGGGGCTATGCCGGCAAAGGTGTCCGAGAGGCTGCGGGCTATGGTGATCGCCGGGTTGGCGAAGCTGGTCGACGCGGTGAACCAGTAGGCGGCGACGATGTAGAGCGCGACGCTTGCCGGGACCGCCGCCTTGCGGTGCCGAACGGTGCCGATGATCGTCAGAACCAGGCCGAAGGTCGCGATGCCCTCCGCCAGCCACTGGCCGAGCCCGGTCCGAGTCTTGAGAGAGACCTGGAACAGGGGCAGGTCGAACATCAGGTGCGCGGCCCAGACCCCGACGATGCCGAAGCAGAGCTGCGCCGGCACGTAGAGCAAGGCCGCGCGCCAGGGGATCTCTCCGCGCGCCGCGGCGACCAAGGTGACCGCTGGGTTCATGTGCGCACCGGAGATCGGACCCAGCACGGTGATCAACACATAGAGGATCGCGCCCGTCGCCATCGTGTTGCCGAGGAGCGCAACGCCGACGTTCCCCGGGGAGAGATCCTCGCCCATGATCCCGGAGCCGATGACCGTCGCGAACAGGAAGAACGAGCCGATTGCCTCGGCCGCAAGGCGGTGGCGCAAGCTTGGCGTCTGGTTCATGTCCCTCAACACTCCCCGCTGCGATCGCGCCGACCCGACGCTCAGGTCAGCGAGCCGCTCGCCTGTACTGGTGCGGAGCGCGTTACAAGCCTTGTCGAGGCCTTCATCCTGATTGCGCATTCCCTCGGCGACAGCGACGGGCGGCCTGGAAGCGGCACGCCCGAATTGGGCGAACCCGCCGCCCGCCGGCTGTTGAAGGTGCAACCGCCGCTGTCGACGGGCCGTTCCCCTCGGGATTGCGGAAATGACCGGCGCTGGTCCACGCCGGTCCTCCGCTTACTTCCTGAACGGGTTGATCGTCTGGATCGTGCCGTCGGGATTGTATGTGAGCTCGGTCATCTTGACGTTGCGCAAGCGGGTCTGGCCCGAGAGCTGGCTGTCGGCATAGAAAAGCCACCACTTGCCCTGCCACTCGACGATCGAATGATGGGTGGTCCAGCCTTCGACCGGCTCCAGGATGCGGCCCTTGTAGGTGAAGGGGCCGTAGGGCGAGTCGCCGATCGCATAAACGAGGTAATGGGTATTGCCGGTCGAGTAGCTGAAATAATATTTGCCGTTGTACTTGTGCATCCACGCGGCTTCGAAGAAGCGCCGATCGTGATCCTTGCCCAAGAGCGGCTTGCCGGCCTCGTCCAGGATGACGACGTCGCGCGGCTTTTCCGAGAACTCGGTCATGCTGCCGTCGAGCGCCGCGACCTTGGGGGCGAGGGCGGGCTTGTCCGGCTGCTCCAGATCGGTCTTTGAGCCGTTCGGGTCGTAGGTGCCGGTCACGTTGCGCTGGAGCTGGCCGCCCCAGATACCGCCGAAATACATGTACGATTTGCCGTCGGTGTCGGTGAACACCGCCGGATCGATCGAGAAGCTGCCCTTGATCGGCGCGGGATTGGCCTTGAACGGGCCGACCGGCGACTTCGAGGTGGCGACGCCGATGCGGAAGGCGCCCTGTTTATCCTTGGCGGGGAAATAGAGGTAATAGGTCCCGTTCTTGAACGCGGCGTCCGGAGCCCACATCTGCTGGGTCGCCCAGGGCACGTCCTTCACGTCCAGCGCGGTCGGGTGGACCGTCACTTTTCCGCCCGGCGAGTCCATGCTGAGGATGCGGTAATCGCGCATCTCGAAATGGCCGCCGAGATCGTCCTCCTTGGCGTCGCCGTCGATGTCGTGGCTGGGATAGATGTACAGCTTGCCGTCACCCCAGACGTGCGCGGACGGATCGGCCGTGTAGATCTCGCTGACCAGCGGCTGCGAGAGATAGCGCGCGGCATCCTTGGCCCGCGACCCGGCCTGAGGTGCCGTCTGGTCGGCCGAACTCGTGTTGGCCTGCCCGTCGGCCGGCCCCGTGCACGCCTGCACGGCGAGCAAGGCGATGCTGCTGATCGCAAGTTTGAAGCGCTTCATATTACCCTCTCCATCCAAGGCCGCTTGCCGCGAGCTCTGGCGTTAGCGCTAACATCGCTGTGGGTCGGAACGCAAGCGGCTGCGCGCCACAGATGCGGTGCAGAACCTTACCCGGTAACGGGCTGCTCGTTCGACTCTGACGAAGGGCAACCAAGCTTGTCTGGAGAGATGCTCCCGGGCTTCACGATCATGCCGCCGGAGTCGAAGCCGATCGGCTCCGGCGCGGCGAGCGCGATCGGCGGTTCTTCCGCCCGCATGGCCGGACGAAGGACGAAGGCCCCGTCTGCCCGGCGATGGGCGCGGAACAGGCCGCCTTCGAACGCGACGAACCCGCAGGCTTCGGCGGGCGTCGTGTCCCGCAGCCAAAAGGGATAGGCCGCGATCGGCGAGGCGACCAGGATGAGGCTGGGCCATTTGAACCATCCCAGCGCGCCGAGCCAGCGCATCATCGCAGCGCCTGCGCGGCATGCGCAACCCGCTTGGTGAAGATGATCACGCCCGTCGCGCAAAGGGCCGTAAGCAGCAGCCCGAACAGCATCCAGATCAGCTTGGTGACGAGCCCTCCGAAATTGCCGAAGTGGAGCGGATCCGCGGTATGCACCCATCGTTCGGCCGCCGCGAGTTCGCCCGCCACGCGCGCGCCGACGACTTGGTCGGTGGCGGGATCTATGAAGAGCGCGTTGGTACGCTCTCGCACCAGCCAGGCGCGCCATTGCCCCTGGACGACCACGGGATCGCTCTCGCCATAGGGCATTTGAACGAGGGTGATCGAGATTCCGGGAAAGCGCGAGCGGGCGGCGGTGATCCAGGCGGAGACCCGCGCGGGCGCAGGCGTCGGCAGGACATGGCGCGACCTCGCCTCGGGCTCCGCCGTTTCCAAAGACGGCGCCGCGCGCTCGACGAAATACCAGATCGAGGTGAGGCCGATCACCGCCACGAACCACAAGGACCACAGGCCGATCAGCCGGTGCAGGTCGCCCGACCAAGTCCGGGTCGAACGGTTCCACCGCGGCAGCCGGAAGAAGCCGCGCCAGAACTTCTTGTAGGTGAGCAGGCCGGTGACCAGCGACAGGATCAGGACGAAGCCCAGGCTGGTGACGAGGTAGAAGGGCCAGTCGGTCGGCAGAAGCAGGTAGTAATGAAGCGCCCGCATGACGAAGTGAAAGCTCGGGCCGCTTCCCTCGCCGGTGACGACCATCCGCGACGGATCGATGTAGAGCCGGCGCGCGGTACCGTCGGCAAGGACGATGTCGGCCTGGCGCGCGAAATAGCCGGTGTCGGCCCGGTCGTAGGTGCCGATGCTCTGGATATAGGCGTCCGGATAGCGATCACGGACCAGCCCCCACATGGCGGCATAATCATCCGTTCGGCCGTCGCTGACGCCGCGCACCTCCGGCTGGATCACCCATTCGATTTCGTGGCTGACGGTGGCAATGGTGCCGGTCAGGCAGACGAAGCCGAGCAGGAGACTGAGCTTCAGCCCGAACAGGCTGTGCAGGAGAAAGGCCAGCGGCCGCCGCACGGCACCGGCGGGCGCGACCCGTTCGCCTGGCCGTCCGCGGGGGATCGCCGCCGGCCGGTTCACCGCATCAGAACCGCGTCGTCACGCCAAGCGTGATGCGCCGGCCGGCGCCGCGATAATATGCGAAGCTGCCGGCCCCCGCTGCCTGGTTGTTGGGGCTGATGTACGTCTCGTCCAGCAGATTGTCGGCCGCGACATAGAGCTCGGCAGGGCCGATGGCGTAGCGGGCGCTGGCACTGACCAGGGTCACCGCATCCGTGTCGACGAGGCCCAGTCCTTCCTCGGCCGGGCTGAAGAAGGACGAGGCGCCATAGTGCGAGACCTGAAGGCCGATCCCGACCCGCTCGACCGGCGTCCAGTCGGCGCGGGCGGTGATCCGCAGCGGAACGACGATGTCCGTCGCATAATCGATATAGTCGTCCAGATCCTCGTCGAACACCTTGCCCCGTTGCAAGGTGAGGATGCCGGAGAGCTCGAGTGTCGAATCCACCTTCCAGCCGAGCTCCGCCTCGACGCCGTGGAAACGCTGCGGCGAGCGGAGCGGGATGAGCGGGCAGATCGGGGTGACGCCGGCGCAGCTCGGGTCCGCCTGAAGCAGGGCGGCGCTGTTCGATTCCGAATAATAGGCCGCTGCCCCGAAGCGGACCGAGCCGAGTGATCCGCGCACACCGGCCTCATATTGGTCCGAGGTGGCCGGCTCCGGAGTCAGCGTCGCCGGATTGCGGATGTTGCGCGCCGCCCGGCCAAGCTGCGACAGCTCCGCGCCCTGGCTGAAACCGGCATAGATCTGAACGTCGGGTGTGATCCGGTAGACGGCGCCCAGATTGAACAGGGTCAACTCCGACTTGCCGATGTCGCCGGGCGTGCCCCGCCCGGGCAGATCGGGACGGAAGGCACGTGCGGTGATCTCGCCGCGATAGAATTCGTGGCGCGCGCCGCCGGTCAAAGTCACCGGACCGAAGGACAGCTCCGCCTGGGCGAAGGGCGCATAGGTCCTGAGCACGATTTCGGGGGAGAGGGCGCTCGTTACAGTCTGTTTCGCGTCGACGACGAAGCGGTAGAGCGCGTTGCGCGTATAATCGAAGCCGTAGCTGGTCTTCAGCGATACGGCGCTGCCCAGTTCGTAATCCCGCACCGCCGCCGAGCGAAAGCCGAACCGCTCGTTGCGCCGATTGGACGAGAAGAAGCTGTCGCCGGTTCCGACATCGAAGAAATTGTCGCGCTGCCTGATCGACTGGTTCTGATAGAACAGGCTGAGCCTCAATGCGTGGCCGAGGATATCGGGATTGCCGTAGCCCAGGGTCGTGGTGACGTCCCGGTCCCGACCTTGCCCGACTTGCGGATTGGGCGCGATTTCGATGACCTCGGCCAAGTCCGTGCCGGGGATGAGCGCGCCGCTCGGATAGAATTGCCGGCCGACATCCTCATTGTGGAAGGTGGTGATCCAGCGGAGCTCGCTGCCGCCCGCAAGTGCCAGGCCGAAAGACCCGAGCAGGTCGACGGCGTCGTACGCGCCGGACAGCAGCGGATCGCCGCGCGAATCCCGCACCCGTCCGCCATCGGTGTAGGCGGCCGCGACATAATAATCGAAATCACCCGTCCGCTGCCCCGCACCCGCGTATACGTCGGTCGTCCAGGTGTCGTCCGCATGCTCGGTGTTGAAGCTGGTCTGCGCCGTCAGATCGACTGCGACGTCACTGGTCCGTCCGCGCCTGGTGATCAGGTTGATGATGCCGCCGGGCGCGCCGGCGCCGTACAATGCCGTGCCGCCCCGCACGACCTCTATGCGCTCAAGCGCGAATGGGCTGATCGTGAACGGGCCGGTGCAGGAGCCCTGTCGCAGATCCTCGTTGATCGGCACGCCGTTCAGCTGAAAGGATACCGCCCGGCCGCGCACGCGCGTGAGGCAGGAGCCGCGGCTTTCGCTCGGCTGAATGTTGAGGCCGGGAACGATCGCTTCCAGCCCGGACAGGATGTTCCGGTTCTGCCTGAGCTGCGCGCCGATGTCTTCCTCGTCCGCGATCGACACCGACAGCGGCAGCGCTTCAATGGGGGAGCCCGAGCGGGTCGCCGTCACGACGATCTCGCTGTCGTCCGCCTCGACTGCCGTCTCCGCGTGGAGCGGCGATGCCGCCAGAATCGCAATCCCCGATCCGAGACACGTATTCAACTTCCGCACGATGCGTTCCCCCCGTCCCGCACGCGTCATTAGATTGGCTCCGGCGCTATTGCAAATCATTCGCATGAGAGTCGAGCGGCACGGGAGCAATCAACCCTCTCGCCATGCATGCTCGGTCTTCTCGGGCCAAGCGGCTGCTACTGAGTGGCTCGCCGTCCGAACCCCGTTCCGCTTCGAAGCGCCTCTAAGCAATCAACCGTATGGGATCGCGGAAAAGCTTAAGTTCCCGCAGCTATCATCGGCGCGGAGATCGAATGATGAATCGCACGGGACACGCAGAAGGTGGTGAGGACAGGATCGCCAATCGCGATCCAACAAAGCACCGTTACGAGCAGATGCTCGCCAGCTCCGGAACCGCTGCTGTATGCGCCGGCGCAGACAATCTGATCGTGTCGTGGAACAGCGCGGCCGAGGAGCTTTTCGGCCACAGTGCGCAGCACGCAATCGGCAAGCCGCTTTCGATCATCATCCCTGCGAAGCTTCGGGCGGCCCATGATGCGGGTTTGGCACGAGCAGTCAAAGCCGGGCATGCGCGCCTTGCCGGCCACTCCGTCGACATCCTTGCGCTGCACGCCGACGGCAGCGAAATGCCGGTCGATCTTTCGCTGTCGATGTGGTTCGAGGACGGCAAGCCGATGTTCGGCGCGCTGCTGCGCGACATCGCGGACCGGCACTCGGCGAAGAAGCGCCTCGAACATCTCGCGCATTGCGATACGCTTACTTCTCTGCCCAACCGCAATGCGCTCCACGAGCGGCTCGCGGCTGAGATCGGCCATGTGCCGTGTTCCTTGCTGCTTCTGGACCTCGACGGGTTCAAGCATGTGAACGACACGCTCGGCCATTCCGTTGGGGACGCACTCTTGACCGAGGTCGGAGCCCGATTGACGCGTGCGGTCGGGTCCGCCGGCTTCGTGGCGCGGCTCGGCGGAGACGAGTTTGCCATCTTGCTTTCGGACTGCGCCGATCCGTTGCGGGTCGACGCGCTTGCGACCCGCATCTTCGAAGGCCTGCAACCCGCATTCGAGCTTGGCGGACAATCGATCTACGTGGGGACAAGCATCGGCGTCGCGATGTCGCCCCAGGATGCCCTGCAGGTCGAATTGCTCCTCTCCTGCGCGGATCTGGCCTTGTACAGCGCCAAAGGCGAGGGCGGGGGCACGCGGACATTCTTCGTTCGCGCAATGCAGAACAGCTCCGAACAGAGGCACCGCCTCGGATCCGAGCTTCGACAGGCACTCTCGAAGAAGGAATTCGAACTCTGGTACCAGCCGCAGGTTCGCCTTGCCGACAATTCCCTGAGCGGCGTCGAGGCGCTGCTTCGATGGCGCCACCCCAAGCACGGTCTGCTCACCCCCGAGACCTTCATCGGAGTGCTCGAGGACAGTGTGATTGCCGAAGAGGTGGGCACCTGGATCGTCGAGCAGGCGTGCGCAGCTGCAGCCGACTGGGACCGACTGGGCGTGGGAGCATTGCGGGTCGGGATCAATCTGTTCGCCGCTCAGCTGCGGTCGGGCCAATTGTTGAACGTCGTATCGGCGGCGCTGCGCAAGCACGGCCTGTCTCCCGGTCGGCTCGAGCTGGAGATCACGGAGAAAACCGTCCTTCAGCATAGTGCCGTCTCCACCGAAGCGCTGCGCAGGCTGAAGGATTTGGGAGTAGGGATTGCCTTTGACGATTTCGGCACCGGCTTTGCGTCATTGAGCTTGCTTCAGAAATATCCGCTGACGCGGTTGAAAATCGATCGCAGCTTCGTCGATTCGATCGACCGCAAGGTTGGCGACGCGGCGATCGTCGAAGCGGTGATCCGAATGGCGTCGAGCCTTGGGCTGACCGTGATTGCCGAGGGTGTCGAGACCGCCGAGCAGGAACGGGCATTGGTGCGCCTCGGTTGCCAGGAAGCACAAGGGTATCGCTACGGCCGGGCGATGCCGGCCGCCGAGCTCGTCGACGCCATCGGCCACACCCTCGCAGTCGCTCGGGGAGGCTTCGTGTACCGGGCCCGGGCCTGACAAGAGCCTGCACGATCCGGGACATCGACGAAAATCGCGCCCCCCCCGTCCTAGAGACTTTCAGGAGGTGTAAGGAGGGTCCTCCGGGCCGACATCATCCGCCGTTCGCCATCGCCCAGGCCTTGGTCCCCTGGCAGGTGTCCAGGGCACGTTTGTAGCCGTCGCGGCCGGTGAGGCGTGCGAGGTACGCCTCTTCGGCGTCGCCAAAGTCGGCGTTCCCGGTTCTCCTGGCCAGCAGCAGGGCATAAGCGACCGAGATGTCGGCCGCGGTGAACGCCTCGCCGGCAAGATACGGGGTTCGCTCGAGCTGGCGCTTTACCAAGCCGAGGCGGCTCTCGAAGATGTCTCGCGCCCAGCGGGTCGTCCTGTTGTCCTGCTCCCCCTCCCGCGCGAGCATCTGCGTCGCGACGACGGCGTTGATCGGCATTGCGAGCCCGGCCTCTCCGAGGTGGAGGAACTGCTTGTAGAGGGGAAAGACCGGATCGCTTGCCGTCGGCGCCAGAGGCGTCGGGCCGTAGCGCGCCATCAGATATTCCAGGATCGCGATCGACTCGACCATGACGATGTCGTCGTCCGTGAGCGCCGGGATGAAGCCGGCGGGATTGACGGCAAGGAATTCGCGATCCTGCTCGGCGCCGGCGAAAAGGTCGATCGGCCGCAGCCGATAGGCAAGCCCCATCTCCTCCAGCAGCCAGGCCACTCTGAAGCCCCGTCCTTCGCCGAATATCGTGATCATCGCCGCGATCTCCACACTGCTTGCAGACTGCAACTGGTTGTGGGTTAGGTCAACCGATCCTATTTTGCAAGCAGTCGGAGGCGGAAATAGGTGAAGCATGCGCAGCGATCCGGGTGCCCGATCAATCTCACCCTCGAAACGCTGGGGGATCGCTGGAGCCTGATCGTCATTCGCGACCTGATGTTCGGCAATCGCCGCCACTATCGCGAATTGCTCACGCGGTCCGAAGAGGGCATCGCCTCCAACATCCTGGCCGACCGGCTGAAGCGCCTGGAGGCCGCGGGACTGGTGTCGCGGCGTGACGATCCCAGCCACAAGCAGAAGAGTATCTACAGCCTGACCGAACCCTCCATCGCGCTGGTGCCGCTCCTCGCCCAGATGGGCGGCTGGGGCTTGCGCCACACACAGGCGTCGCGGGAATTGTCGGTGCGCGCCGAGATCCTGGAGGCGGGCGGCCCCGCTTTGTGGGACGCGTTCATGGGGGAGTTGCGGCACCTCCACCTCGATGCCCCCGCGCCGCCGGAATCGGTCTTCGCGAAGCTGCAGGCAGCTTACGAGGCGGCGATCGCCGCGCCGCTCTAATCTCGGCCGTAGCATCGCTGAAGCCGGCAACGCATCCGCGCTTGCGCTCCAGCGCGACCGGGAGGCGCTGGTGCATCGCGACTGCTTGCACGATCGACGACGCCGACGGGCATTCCGTATCAGCGCCCCGAGGCTGAGGATCACGGGCCGATCAGCTTGCCGAGCGCTTCGAGATAGGCGGCGAAGGCCTCCCGGCCCTTGCGCGTGATCGTCGCGCGGGTGAGCGGCTTGCGATTGAGGAAGCTTTTTTCGATCGCGATATATCCCGCCTCCTCCAGCTTGCGCAGATGGACCGACAGATTGCCCTGCGTCGCCTGGAGCAGCGCCTTGAGCTCGTTGAAATCGGCGGTCTCGGTATCGGCGAGATAGGCCATGATCCCCAGGCGCATGCGCCCGTGGATGACGTCGTCGATCTGGCCGATGTCGAAGCCGGTCATGCGGCGGGGCGGGCGCCCGTGCGCATCATTATCCAACCGGGCACGGCCATCAGCCCAAGCAAGGCGGCGGCCAGCACCAGCAGGAACGGCGTGATCATGTCGGGATCGCCGCTGCCGAGCATCCACGCGAGCAGCAGGGAGGTCGCGAACCAGCCGGCCGAGACGAGGCCGAACCAGCCGCGGCGGCGGATCGCGTAGGCCGTGTACCAGGCCGTGCCCTGGACCACGCAGATCATGATCGGATGGAGCAGCCAGGTTCCCATATTCTGATGGCGAAACGCGAGATAACCAAAGATCAACGCAGTTGCGAGCGCCGCCAGCCCGCCGCCCCCGAACGCTGCATTGATCGCCCGGGTGCCGACGCTGTGCCGGCTGGTGTTACGATCGCGCATGGTGATCCGCGCGATCGCAACCAGGAAGATGAGCGTCGGCAGAAGCCCCACCGTGAGATGGACCGCGACCGGGACGGCGAGACCGGAGGCGAACAGGGCCTGGAGGAGGCACTGGACGCCATAACAGGTGCCGGCGGCCAGCAGAGCCTGGCCGAGCGAGGATTGCACCTGCCCGCCTTCGCTGACGAGGGCACGAACGAAGGCGAGATCATCGCGCGCTTTCTCGGCGGTGTCGGTCATGCTTTGTGCGTCTCCAGGACCGGCGCCGAGCCGCGCCAGGGAAGCTTGCGCCCGTTCAGCCAGCGGCCGAGCCAGCTGTGGCGCACGAGCAGATGGTAGCTCGCGACCAGGATAAGGAAAGCGCCTAGGCAGACCAGTGCCCATTTCGCCAGCCCCGGCGCCGCGACCGGATAGATCGCCACCTGCAGCGCCATCACCACCGGCAGGTGCATCAGGTAGATCCAGTAGGACGCATCGGCGAGGTAGCGCACGCCCGGCCGCTCGCGGGTCAGAAAGCGCAGCGCCGCGCCGGTGAGACCGAGCGTCCAGGTCCAGACGGCAAGGGCATAAAGGCACGCGAACAGGGTCCTGGTCGAACCCGCGGGCATCGGTGCAGAGGCCGGGACCGAAGCGAGCTGCACCCAGCAGGCGATGGAGAGCAGGATCGCGGCGGCAAGCTGGACCGCCCACCATCGGCGGATCTGCTCCAGCAGACCCGTCTGACGGTGGAGCAGCCAGCCGAAGGCGAAGGCGGTGCCGTATCCGGCCAGTGCCGCCATGTTCGGGAGGAAGCCGGTGTCCGGCGTCGGGATACCGCCCCAGGCATGCCAATCCGGACGCACCGCCAGCGCGGCGGCAAGCGGTGCTGCGAGAAACAGTGGGGCAGCGGGTGTCGCGCTCAGCGCGCGCATCCCGCGGTCGATCCCGCCGCGGAACCTTCCCGGACGGTCGACCAGCGACGCCAGCGCGCGGATCGCCAGGGCCGCCGTGTAGAAGAGCAGCAGGACGTAGAGGAACCAGAGATGGGTCAGCGGGAAGGTCGCCAGCGTCGGCGGCGGCGGCGGCGGCCCAGGCGGCAGGCTGCCGCCCGCCATGGTCGCAGCGCCCCAGACGAAGGTGGCGACGATGCCGGCAAGCACGATCGGCCAGAAGACCAGGAGGGGCAAAGCGACGCGGACCAGCCGGTTGCGGACGAACCCGCCGGGTCCGCGGCGCGCAAGCAGCATCCGGCCGAAGTAGCCCGCAATCAGAAAGAAGGCCGCCATTCGGAAGATGTGCGCGACGAAGGAGAACATGCCGAGTGCGTCACTGGGCGCATCGCGGACCACCCAGATCTGCCCGCCGGGCAGGAAGCTGAGGGACGCGTGGAAGAGCACGCCCAGGAGCAGCGCGCCGGCGCGCACCCCATCGAGAGCATGCAGGCGCTCGGGCGTGGTGCCGGGCGATAGGTGGGCCATGTCCATTCTCCCTCGGATGCAGCCAAGCGCGTCCTGATGATCGAGGTATATACAAACCGGTTTAAAAAACAAACCACTTGATTTGCGATATCCGTGCCGGGCTTATCTGAGAGGTGCATGACGGCCGCGGTAAAGCGTTGCACAGAAGCAGGCCGCTCTGCGTTTCCCTGAGCCGTTCCGCGGTCTTACACCCCGCCCTAGGAAGGGAGGCAGGGGGCGCTTTCTGCCCCTCGATGGAGGAAGCGCCTCTTGCGCGCGCCGCCGGCCAAGCCGCGGCTGCGCCGCGCACCCACCCCTGGTCCCTCCTTTCAAGCAGGGAATTCGCAGGGGCGGGGCTTATGGGCGGCGGGTGCCGGCACTGGCGAAGGCCGGGCCGGAAAGCCGATCCTAGGGCCGCTCAGCGGGATCGTCTCCGTCGCTCGAGCCGGCCTCCCGTTGTTTTAGAGACGCAGCGATGACGGACCGGGCATCCCGCCGTTGCTGCGCTTCAGCCGGCAAGGCCGCGCTCCCACTTGCCAAGCCGCGACGGCGCCTTCATTTCGTCACCCAGCGTAGCGAGGACCGTGATGCAGCAAGGCCTTTCCTGCCCGGAGGGAGCGACGATCTGCCACCTCGTTCATGTCGGCTACCCGAAGACCGGCTCCAGCTTCCTCAAGCGGTGGTTTCGCACCCATCCGCAGATCGGTTTTTTCCACGCAGGGTTCGCCGGCTACCGCAATCCCGATGAGATCGCGCTCGATGCATCGGAAGCCGCGCCGCAGGTGCTCTGCCGCGTTACCAGCTCCGAGAACCTCGCGACTCCCACCCGGCACGCAGGCGTCGCGAGCCTTATCGGAGGACCGGCTCTCTCCGGATCGTCCGCGAAAGTGCAGCAACTTGCGTGCGATCGCGTTGCCGATCTTTTCCCAGGAGCCACGATCCTGATCGTCACGCGCGCCATCGCATCGCTCGTGCCGTCGCTTTACTCTCAATATGTCAAATCAGGCGGCGCTTCGTCGCTGACTGCGTTTTGCGACGAGATGGCGGCGCTTCTGGGTGCCGATGAAAGCCCCTGGGACTATGATCGTTTCATAACCTGCTACCGACGCAAGTTCGGTGCGGAGAATGTGATCGTCATGCCCTTCGAGCTTCTCCGCGACGATCCGGTGCGGTTCACGACGTCTCTCGAGAAGCGTCTTCGGCTCGGCAGGCACGTGCCGCAACCGACGAAGGTGAACCCGGCGCTCTCGGCCGTCGAGCAGGCCTGGTATCCGCGGATAACGAGGCGTGTGACCGGCCTGCCCAGGCCGATCGGGCGCGCCATTCTCAAGCCCTATTTCCGCGCCATTCGCAGTGGCCGCCTGGCTCTCCTCGCGCACGTCCTGCAGCGGCTGAAGCCGCTCGCGCTGAACGCGGATCGGGACGCAATCGGCAAGGTCGTCGAAGCCTGGCGTGGACGCGCCGCGCTTCTCGCCGCGGAACCCCTGTTCCACCCCTATGCACACGAATATTGCTTGCACGACGGCGCGCCGGCGATTTGCCGGTCTGCCGAATAAGCGCGAGCGGGATGGCGCCGAGCGCATGATCGGATCAGGCTCGACAGGCTGGTCCGCTCGGGTTCAATCGAACTCGAGAAGGTAGTCCGAGGCATAGGGCCGATAGAGAGGATTGTCGCGCAGGCGGCTCGTCTTGCAGCGATATTCCTGAAGGGCTGCATCGCTCACCATGTTCGCGGTGACGGGCGTGAGCGGCCGAACCTTCTGGCATGCGGCGGCCAGCTTCCTCAGCCTGCCCGCGGAGATCGTGCGCAGATGCGCGCGCAAGACGGCGTTCTTGATGCGACCCGGCAAAGGGAGGCGCTCAGCCAAGCTTGTGAAGCGCGGATACCAGGCAAGCTCCACGGCGGAGAGCGATGGGTTCACGACCATTTCAGGAAGAGGCTCGTGATCGAGGCCGAATTTCTCTTCGACGACGGAAAGGAACTTGCGTGAATCGTGCCGCAGCAACTCAAAGGGAAGAAATATGACCCTTCCAGGAAACAGGCACTCATAGTGACGGATCGTGGCACTGTAATCGAAGACGTTGAACGTGTCATAATCCTCATTGAAGGATTCCTGCATCTCCGCAAAAGTTGCAGTTCCTCCCGATCTCACGAATTGGGAATAGCCCGACAGCATCATGTGGCGAAAGCCGCGGGTGACGATGAGAATATGCGCATGGGGAAACAGGTCCGCCAGGTCTTCGCAGACGCGATCCGCGCCGGAATGGGGCTTGAGGCCCCACGCCTCCGGGCGCGGGACGAGCTTGCCGCCTGCCGCCGGATGTGGTGTCGCCAGGCTCTCGTCGCTGGTGACGCGCAGGCGGGTCGTGCCCCGGATCGGCCGCTCACCCCGTGAGATATCATAGACCGACCGAATTCCGAGCACGCGGCCAGCGGCGAACGCGATCTGCGAATGCGCTTCGAACCACCGCTGCAGGATCGTCGAGCCGGCCTTGGCGTAGCCGATGTGGATGAGGTGCGGCGTCAATCACTCTTCCTCGAGATGTCCGGACCCGCCCGGCGGCCGGCGCGGCCCCATTTCCTTGCCCAGACGATTCCGGCGCGTTGCGGCCGCAATTGCCGGATCGTCGCGTCAGCCTGCTTGGCGTCGATTGTCAGTGCATGTCAGGTTGTCCGTCAACGGACTATTTTTCGGGGATGAGCCGGCGACGCGTCGCCTCCCGGGCGTCTTTGCGAGCCATAGGTTTACGTTCTAATTGCCCGATGAGAACACTCGAAGCACTGCTCCGATCTTACGCCGACGGGGCCGACGCGCGCTGGTGGATCGGCAAGCGGCCGGACGTTCGCGACAGCCAGCTCGCCCGCGCCATCGCAGGGCTGGTCGGCTACCCGACCGCACGAAGCGACCCGTTCGAGAACGATGGGATCATCCGACTGGACCGGGCGCAAGCCGCGCACGTGCTTGCAGTCGCCGGCACGACGAGCCTGGCCTATGACCCGCCGTCGCCGAGCGAAGCCAGTCTCGCAGAGGCCAAAGCCGCGCTCAAGGATTTCGCCGGCAGCGCCACGTTCCTTGGCAACGGGCATTGGAACCCAGGTTCCCCGCTTGGCTATTCCCCACTCAGCGCCGCGACCTTCGACTGCGGCGTCATCGGCTATGATGCGGACAATGCCTTCATCTTCTGGGTCGAAGAGGAGGATTGAGGAAAGGGACGCACCAAGGGCGGCTTCGGGATAGATGACGCACGAAGGCGCTCAGGGCAGATCGGACCAGGCGTGCGCGCGGGGTGTTCGAGCTCCTGGTCGGGAACGGATCGGATCCGGCACGCCGTTGCGGCGCACCGAACGGCCTCAGGCCGCGCCCGGTCCGGCGGACGAGCGCTGGCGGAGCGGATTGGCGTCCCGCTCGAGAAGGTCGATCGTCTGCAGATAGAGCGGCCGCAGCCGTGCCACTTGGGGAATAAGGTGATCGGGGAAAAAGTGCATCTCGATCGCGCTGCGCGCCTCGTGCTCGATTTCCTCGGCGAGCGCCCCGAGCGGCTCGGCACCGAACTGACGCGCCTCCGTCTTGATCGTGTGCGCGGGAAGGACGAGGCCGGTCGCATCCTTGCGCTGCATCGCATCCTCGATGCGCGCGACCGACTTGTCGCCATCCTCGCGGAAATAGCCGAGAATCCGCACGAAAGCGGCGCCGAGCTGCGCGCGCGTGCGGGCGTGGACTTCCCAGTCCACAAGCGCTTCGTCGAAGGGAGTGATCGTGTCCACGAATCCGGTCTATCGGCGCAGGGTAAACAGATGATTGACGGCCGGGGAGGACGCGACCGGACGTGGAAAGGGCGACCGACCGCAAAGCATCACATCCAGTCGGGTACGGCCCTTCCGCGCGAAACGGCAGGCTGCAGAACTGATGCAGGATATGCAGCAGGATCGAAAATGCATTTTCGAACACATTTGTTAATTGCAAATAGAAACCGAGTTCTTTCGGCCGTAATCGTTCGCGATATTGTCAAGCAAGCTTTCACAATTCCCGCTAAGAAGCGGATGTTTGCTTGTACGTAATATCACTTACCAGTTCAATTATCCTGATACGAGGCAATCGGGTGCTGAATACGCAGCTATGAAATGAAAGGAGACGAAAGCGTCCGACGAGACAGGAGAGGTTGATCGTGAATATTCGCTGCGTGCTGCTTGCCTTTACATCGACCCTCGTCGCGATCCCGGCTCATGCCAACGGGGTTGGCGATGGTGGCGATCCCGCCGGCGGAGGCGAGGCCACCGGAGCCAGCGAAGCTTCGGGAGCCGGCGCGGGCCAGGCCGTAACGCCCGCTCGGCGCGAAAAGGCCGCGGCGCAGGACGTCTTTTCGACCGGTGTGGCGAAGGGCCGCGATCGTCTGGACAGCGCAACCTCGACCAGTGCGTTGAAGGGCAGCGAGGCGCAGAAGCTGGGACCACGCCCGCTTGCCGACATCCTTCGCGCGCTGCCCGGCCTTCGCGTCGAATCCGCGATCGGCGAGGGCAATGCCAATTATACCGTGCGCGGGCTGCCGCTTGCGGCCGGCGGCTCCAAATATATGCAGCTTCAGGAGGACGGGCTTCCCGTGCTCGAGTTCGGCGACATCTTCAACGTCGCCGCCGACGTATTTCTGCGCGCCGATTTCAACATCGCGCAGATCGAATCGATCCGCGGCGGATCCGGATCGACCTTCTCGTCGAACGCGCCTGGTGGTGTCGTCAACGTCATTTCGAAAACCGGCGACATCGAGGGCGGCGCAGTACAGGTTACCGGCGGACTCGATTATGACGAAAAGCGGATCGACTTCGACTATGGCCGCAAGCTCAGCGATACGCTGCGTTTCCACGTCGGCGGCTATTATCGCTCGGGTGAGGGGCCGCGCGACATCGGTTTCACCGGCTACAAGGGTGGGCAGATCAAGCTGAACGTCACGAAGCAGTTCGAGAATGGCTATGTTCGGCTGCACGCCAAATATCTCGACGATCGCTCGCCGACCTTCGCGCCTTATTTCATCAGGATCACCGGCACCAACGACAAGCCGGTCTTCAGCAACTACGCGAATTTCGACATCCGTAAGGATTCGATCCTTTCGCCGCACATCGGCCCGGTGACCACGCTCGACGGCGACAACAGGCTGCGGCACTTCGCACTCGACAACGGCATGCATGCGCTGTCGAAGGCGATCGGGCTCGAGGCGCAGTTCGACATCGCCGGCTGGACCCTGAGCGAGCGCGCGCGCTTCTCGGCCAATTCAGGCGACTTCCTGCGCGTCTTCCCGTCCGCAGTGAACAGCGTGGCGGCGCTGGCTGCGTCGCAGGCCGGTGCGGGTGCGACTGCGCGCTATGCGACCGGCCCCAATGCCGGGCAAATCGTGCCTGCCGACGCCAACGGCAACGGCCTGCTGGCCTTCTCCTACATGGCGCAGACCCGGGCGCGGTCGCTGGATAATTTCACCAACGACTTCCGCGCGACGCGGGTCTGGAAAGCGGGAGGCGGCAACCTCACGGCTACCGCCGGCCTCTACAAGGCGATCCAGGATCTTCACGCCGAATGGCTGCACTCGGCGATCGACACCGATGTCGTCGGCGGCGGCGATACGGCCATGGTCGACGTGACCAGCGCCGCCGGCACGCCGCAGACTCAAGGCGGCTATTACGCCTTCAGCCGCAACGGCAGCAAGTTCCGGCGGATCTTCGACGTGAAGTACGACATCACGGCGCCGTACGGCTCGATCAACTATCATTTCGGCAAGATCGCGATCGGCGGCAGCCTTCGCTACGATTTCGGCAAGGTGCGCGGTTCCCTGGTGGGGGCGGATCTCGGCGGCGGGCGGGTCGGCCTGATTTCCTACGACGTCAACGGCAACGGTGTCATTTCGGCACCGGAGACCCGTGTCGCCTATCTGCCGCTCGATCGGCCGGCTCTGGTCGACTACAATTACGGCTATCTGAGCTATTCCTCAGGCATCAACTTCCGGGTCGCCGAGCCGTTCTCGGTGTTCGCCCGGTACAGCCGGGGCGGGCGCGCCAACGCCGACAAGATCCTGTTCACGCCCGCGGTGAGCACGGTCGACGGCAGCGTGCCCAACAAGGCCGACACCTATGACGAAGTCCGTCAGCTCGAGGGCGGCTTCAAGCTCCGCCGCTCCGGCGCGACGCTCAACGTCACCGCGTTCCTGGCCAACGCCGACGATCACAACGTCCTGAACGGTGCCGCCACCCAGACCATCCGCGCCTATCGGGCGCACGGCGTCGAGATGGAAGGAAGCTTCCGCCGTGGCCCGTTCAGCATCATGGCCGGGGCGACCTATACCAAGGCCAAGATCACCGAGGACAAGCTCGATCCGAGCCTCACCGGCAAGGAGCCGCGGCACCAGCCCGCGTGGACGCTGCAGGCCACTCCCCAGGTCGAGCTGCGCAACGTCACATTCGGTGCGAACGTCGTCACGATCACCAGCAGCTTCGCGCAGGACAGCAACCTGCTCAAGATGCCGGGGTTCACCGTGGTGAATGCCTTTCTGCAGGTTCGACCCGTCGATCGGGTGCAGCTCAGCCTCAACGCCAGCAATCTGTTCGACGCGGTCGGCTTCTTCGAGATCAACCAGAGCGAAGTGCCGGCGAACGGCATCGGCTGGGGCCGGGCGATCAACGGGCGCACCGTCTCCGCTTCGTTGCGCTACGATTTCTGATCGTCGCGCACAGGTCGTGATCTGAGGCACTCCCGCCCGACTTCTCGAAGTCGGGCGGGAGTGCGGGCGGAACGTCCAGACAAAGCGCGCTGGCCGGTCCATGTCGCGGGCGTGCTCCGGTAGCGGACGCGCGCATGTTCCGGCATGGCTTGTGGTGCCGGCGCAGGTCGCCGATAGGCGCCGCATGCACCAGACTCCTGCCCGTTCTCCAATGCATCCGCGCGAATTCGTCGCGTTCATCGCCTCCGTCATGGCGGTCAACGCGCTCGGCGTCGACCTGATGCTCCCCGCCCTGGCGGATATCGGCAGGGATCTCCTGGTCACCGAGGCCAATCATCGCCAGTGGGTGGTGACCGTCTACGTGCTCGGCTTCGGTGCCGGACAATTGGTCTACGGTCCGCTCGCCGATCGCTTCGGGCGCAAGCCGGTGCTGGTCGCGACCCTCGCCGGGTTCATCGCGGCGAGTGCCTTCGCGGCGCGCTCCGGCACGTTCGAGGCGCTGCTCGGCGCCCGCTTGCTGCAGGGGCTGATGTCGGCGTCCAGCCGCGTGCTTGCCGTCGCCATCGTCCGCGACGGCGCGTCCGGCCGGCAGATGGCGCGAACCATGTCGGTCGCGCAAATGATCTTCTTCATCGTCCCGATCCTGGCGCCGACCATCGGCCAGCTCCTGCTCGAGATCGGCCCCTGGCGCTTCATCTTCTACGCGCTCGGCACCTTCGCCGCCTTCGTGCTCGCCTGGACGGCGATGCGCCTGCCGGAAACGCTGGCGATCGGCGCGCGAATGCCGATCTCGATCGCGAATTTGAGGCGGAGCTATAAGCTGACGCTGACTAACCGATTTTCGATCGGCTATTCCTGCGCCGCGTCGCTCACCTTCGGCGCGATCATCGCCTTCGTGTCGTCGGCGCAGCAGATCTTCGTCGACGAATTCGGCGCCGGCCGCCGCTTCTCGCTGCTGTTCGCGATCTGCGCCTTTTCGATGGGCATCGCATCGTTCGCCAACAGCAGGCTGGTCGAGCGGCTCGGCACCCGGCTGATCTCGCATTCGGCATTGCTCGCGCTGATCCTGCTCTCGATCGTGCACGTGCTGGTGATCCTCGCCGGGTGGGAGACGCTGTCGAGCTACGTCGTCTTCCAGGCGCTCAGCATGACCTGCATCGGCCTGTGCGGATCGAATTTCGGCGCAATGGCGATGGAGCCGGTCGGGCATATCGCCGGCACCGCGTCCTCGATCCAGGGCTTCATCACCAGCATCGGCGCGGTGCTGGTCGCATCGGCGATCGGCCAGGCCTATGCCGGCACGACGCTGCCGCTGGCGATCGGCTATCTGCTGATCGGGCTTGCCGCGCTCGCGATCGTGTTCGTGGTGGAAGGCGGCCAGCTGTTCCGGGCGCGCATGCTCCCGCGCTGAGGGGGAAGATGGCGATCCGCTCGGTGGGACTCCGCGCCGCGAGGCGACAGCGAGGCATCGAGCTTCGCTGTTGCGGGCCCAACCCAGACCCTCCTTGGAAGCAAGGGGAAGGACGGCAACCTCCTCATGAGGCAGGAGCCGAAACGGACACTCCGAGCGGGCAAGGGAGTGGAAGCCGCCGCTCCTGTCTGGAAGGGTTGCTGAAAGCGTGGTCCTTCCGTGCCGATCATCTTGGCGTCGGCGCTTGGCTCAAGCCTCTGGGATCTTGCTCTCGTCCCGGATCCGGGAGCGGTCTCGTGTGGTGGATCGACGCGCGACCAACCTGTCGAAGAGACACGAGAAGAACGCGTAAAGCGTCAAAGCAAGGACGGCGAAGAGCCAGAGCGGCACCGTCGTTTCACGTTCCGAGACTCCCTCCGGCGTCAAGCGATCGCCAAAGAAAATGCCGGTTGCGATGTACAGGACCGTGAGCCAGTAAATGGCGCCCAGTAACGCTTTGCAGATCCACGGGATCACGCTGGTCACCGAACGGCCGCCGGGATCGCGCGTCGGATGACTGCCTCATATCGGCGTGCATCGCCATTGCCATGGTGCGGTGCCAAAGGATGTGGATCGAGGAGCCTCGGATGGTATTTCGGCGCAGGAGATAGACTTTTCATTCGGTGCCATCGCGACCGATGCCGGCTTGTGACAGTTCGCCGGCTGTAAGCGGTGCACCATGCCGTCGTCAGGCAACGACAGTTCCTCAATGTTCCCGCCTCAGCTGCCATCGCCTGTTGACGAGCGCTGATATGATCACAAACGCGCTCACAATTGCAGCGACCAGAAGGCGCCGTTCATCCGTCACCGTCCCCGTCAGCGCATCGAGCGGATCATGTCCGGTGACGATGAAGCAGAACCAAGCTGCCACGTACCAATAGATTGCCGCCGCGAGTGCGGCAGCCGGATAAAGGATTAGGTTGCGACGCATGCGCATGCATATTCTGTCGCTTGCGGGGCTATCAAGGTCAAGCCGTGGGAGTGCCGCCTGTCGACGACCGGTCGCCGGCCCGCGCCTGCGAGAGAGAAAGTCCGGCCGCGCCCTCCTGTCACAACGGAGATGGAGCGGCCTTTCTGTCAGACGTCGCGCGGTGCTCAGCTTGGGTGCACGCCGTCACATCGTCCAGCACCAGTTTCATCGAACTGCAACGAAGGCGTCACCAAAGTCCCGCGAAGCGCCGTTAACCCTCGCCCCCTGGCTGCATCTTGCACTGCAGCAATCAGGGGGAAAATTCCAATGTTACGTCTGTCGGTTTCACTTTCGGCCATGGCGGTCGCTCTGGCGCAGTCTGCATCCGCGGCCGCGCAGCCCGCTGCGCCGGTTTCCGCCCCGCTGGCCGAAGCGGCCGACATCGGCGTGACGGAAGGCGGTGGTGCGGCAGCTACGTCCGGCATCGCCGCGGGTACGGGAGCGGCGGCCGCTCTTGTGGCCGAAGAGACCGAAGGCGCGGCGACGGGCGCCGAGGACGCCGATGCTGCGAGCGCGGCCGATGCCGATGCGGCGATCGTCGTCACCGGGCGGCAGACCCGCACTGCCGTCGTCCTGCCCGGAACCGAGATGCAGAAGATCCTGCCCGGCATCAGCCCGCTGAAGGCGATCCAGACCCTGCCCGGCGTGCTCTACATCACCGCCGATCCGTGGGGCTATAACGAGCAGAATGCGCAGCTCTTCATCCACGGCTTCGCTGCCAACCAGCTCGGCTACACGATGGACCGCATCCCGCTCGGCGACCAGAGCTACGGCAATTATAACGGCCTGTCGCCGCAACGCGCGGTGATCTCGGAGAATGTCGAGCGTGTCGTCGTCGCGACCGGGGCCGGCGATCTCGCCACCGCCTCGAACAGCAATCTCGGCGGCACCGTCGAAACCTATTCGTCGGACCCGCTCGACACGTTCGGAATCCGGTTCGGCCAGACGATCGGCAGCTACGACACCTCGCGCACCTTCCTTCGGGTCGACAGCGGCGGGTTCGGACCGGGCGGCGCGAACCGGGCCTATCTCTCGGGCGCCCGCCAGCGCGCCCGCGCCTGGGATTTCGACGGCCGGCAGGGCGGGTGGCAGGCCAACGCCAAGTTCGTCCACGATTCCGACATCGGCAAGCTGACGCTCTATTTCGATTATAACGACATGATCCAGCCGAACGAGGACGCCACCGTCTTCTTCAAGCCTTCGGCGGGCGGCACCGCCACTCCGGTGCAGCTCTACACGCCCTATACCAAGCCCTTCTTCTACCCGGACTTCACCACCTACCGGACGACCTATCTGAGCCCGCTCGGCAATTCACCGGCGGCGGAAGGCAGCAACTACCGCAATTATTATTCGGATGCGCAGCGCACCGACTATCTGGTCTATGCCCGCTTCGACAAGGATCTGGCGGACGGCGTCCGCTGGTCGACCACCGGCTATTATCACCACAATGACGGCGCCGGCGTCGTCGCCGGCCCGCTCGGACAATCGATCACCACCGCACAGCCCTATCTCGATCCCAATTATGCGACCCTGCCGGCCAATTGCCGGTTCGGCGGCAACGCCAACGGCACCCGTCCCGCGGCCTGTACCGCGCTGACCCCGGCCCAGGCCGCCGCACGCGGGGCCGCTCTGGTCGCGGCGACCGGCGGATCGGGGCTGATCACCCGCACCACCGAATATCGGATCGACCGCGAAGGCGTGATTTCGGCGCTCAACATCGATCTCGGCGCCCACCAGATCGAGTTCGGCGGCTGGTTCGAGCATAACAGCACCACCCAGTGGCGCCGCTGGTATGCGGTCGACGTCAACGATCCCGCCTCGAGTACGCCCTATATTCGCCCGCGCGAGGTCGCCGACCCGCTGTTCACCCAATATCAGGGCGAAGCCAGCATCAATCAGCTCCAGCTCCACCTCCAGGACAGCTGGCAGGTCAACGATGCCCTGCGCATCCAGGCGGGCTTCAAGACCAGCGCCCAATGGGCGGACGGGCGCTACCCGGTCCAGCCCAGGGCCGGCTCGCTCTCGGGCCTCGCCGGCGGCCTGCCGGAAGGCAAGATCAACACCCTGCGCTGGTTCCTGCCGGCGGTCGGCGCGACCTACGATTTCAACGGCCACGAGCAGATCTATTTCAACGTCCAGAAGAATCTGCGCCAATATCAGGCCTATCTCGCCGGCGGCGGCGGCCCGTGGTTCACCGGCAGCCAGGCGGCGTTCGATGCCTTTGCCGAAGAGGGCAAGCCGGAGAGCAGCTGGACCTATGAAGGCGGCCTGCGCAGCAACCGCGAGTTCGGCAACGACATCGCGCTGAGCGCGCAGATCAATTACTATCATGTCGTCTTCAACAATCGCCTGCTCGCCATCTCGACCAACCCGGGCGGCATCGCCGGCAGCGGCATCACCGGCGGCACCTCGATCCTGGTCAATGTCGGCGACGTCCACACCGACGGCGTCGACGCGGCCTTCACCCTCCGGCTCGGCAGGGCGGTGTCGCTCTACAATGCGACCTCGTACAGTCTCTCCGAATATCAGAGCGACTATACGTCGGCGGCAAGCGGGATCGGCGCGGCCACCGGCAGCTGCATCGGCGGCTATCTGGTCGTCGGCGGGGTCGTGCCGACCTGCGGCAAAAGGCTGCCGGGCACGCCCAAGTGGATGAACAAGAGCGTTGCGACCTTCACCGCGGGCCCGTTCGAGGCGCAGCTGATCGGCGACTATGTCGGCCGCCGCTTCGCCACCTACTCCAACGACGTCAGCGTCAAATCCTACTTCCTCGCCTCGCTGCGGCTCGCCGCCCAGCTGCCGGCCGAGGCCTTCCGCCTGCGCAAGGCCGAGCTTTCGCTCAACGTCACCAATCTCGGCGACATCAAGGGCGTCTCGACGCTATCGATCGGATCGGCGACCAACGGCTATTCCGCCTATCCGATCGCGCCGCGGCAGTGGTTCCTGACCTTGTCGGCGGCCTATTGATCGCGGCTCGCGTCGCGCAGCGACAGCGGGACATCGAGCCCCGCTGTCGCTGATCCGCCGTGAGCAGGTACGCCATGCGCCGCATGGCGTAGGCGCATCGGGGCCAGGCCGGCCTACTCAGCCCCTCCATGTCAGGGAGAGGAAGCTTCGTGCCTTGGCGTGATGGGCGGAGGGAGCGCGGTCAGTGGGCGAGTGCTACGGGTTCGAGAATGGGTGGCCGTCTGGACCTGGTGACGGGACAACTCGGCAACTCGTGGTCGGACCGCAGCTAGTAGCTTCCAGTCGACAAGGCCGGCGACCGGCCGATCCGGCCACACTCGTCCCTTTGGGCTCGCATCATCGTCTTGCGCGGATCCGGACGCGTGATGATCTAGAGCATGATCATTTTTCTGTGAATCTGGCAGGGGATTCCCAAAGGGCCTGGATCGTGATTCAAGGTGCTGGCTGGAAGGAGGCCAGCATGGATGACGCGGCCTTATTCAAATGATCTTCGCGAG
>NZ_PXYI01000017.1 GCF_003012735.1 Allosphingosinicella deserti
CGCGAAGATCATTTGAATAAGGCCGCGTCATCCATGCTGGCCTCCTTCCAGCCAGCACCTTGAATCACGATCCAGGCCCTTTGGGAATCCCCTGCCAGATTCACAGAAAAATGATCATGCTCTAAAGAGTACCACGGGGCGAGTTCACCGATACGGTTGGCGGGGTGCCCATCGGCGATGCGGGTAAGCACGTCGCGCAGCCAGGCTTCTGGGTCGACGAAGTTGAGCCGGGCGGTCTGGATGAGCGTGTAGATCGCCGCTGCGCGCTCGCCACCCTTGTCCGAGCCGGCGAAAAGGTAGTTCTTGCGGCCGAGCGCCACGGGGCGAAGGCAGTTCTCGGCACGGTTGTTGTCGGCCTCGAGCCGCGCGTCGTCACAGAAGCGGGTCAGCGCCGCGCGACGCTTGACCGCATAGCGAATGGCGTCGGCCAGCGCGCCCTTGCCCGAGATGCGCCGCATGGTGTCCTCGGCCCAGTTGAAGAAGCCGTTTACCGCTGCCCTCACGACCTGTCGGCGGTCGTGACGCTCGTCGACCGGAAGCCCGCGTCCCAACTCTTCCATTTCGTACATCAGGTCGATCATGCTGACGCCGGTGCGCGCCGTGGTCGAGCCGGTCGCCTTCCACACGTCGTAGATTTTGCGCCGGACGTGCGCCCAGCACGCCACCTCGACGATGGGACCGGGCTGACGGCGTCCATCGTAGAGCTGGTCGTAGCCCGCATAGCCATCGGCTTGGAGGAATCCGCTGAAGCCAGCGAGGTGCGCACGCGGTCGCTCGCCCTTGCGGTCGGGCGTGTAGAAGTAGGCCGCTGCCGGCGGGCCGATACCCTGCCAGCCCGGTCATCGCGCGCATAGACCCACAGCCTGCCGGTCTTGGTCTTGCCAGTCCCTGGTGCCAGCACCGGCACCGGTGTGTCGTCCGTGTGGATCTTGTCGGCTGCGAACACGTGGGCGCGAATGTGGTCGACCAGCGGCTGGAGCAGCCAGCTGACCTGGCCGACCCAGTCCGCCATGGTCGAGCGGTCGAGGTCGACGCCTTCGCGGGCGTATATCTCCGCCTGCCGGTAGAGGGGCAGATGGTCGGCGTACTTGGACACCAGCACGTGCGCGAGCAGGCCGGGTCCAGCCTTGCCACGTGGGATGGGCAACGCCGGTGCGGGCGCCTGGGTGATGGCGTCGCAGCGCTGGCAGGCTAGCTTGGGGCGGACATGGCGCACGACCTGGAAGCGGCCGGGCACATACTCCAGCACTTCGGTCACGTCCTCGCCCAGCGCCGACATCGTCCCGCCGCAAGCGCCGCAGCCGTCCGCATGCGGAGCGGCGTGGAGGACCTCTTGGCGTGGCAGATGGTCAGGCAGCGGCAGGCGCTTTGGCTTGCGCTTCTCGCGGGCGGGGGGCGGCACGCTGGCGTCAGCGGACGCGCTGTTCGCCTCGGCCTCGACCGTCTCCAGCTCTTCCAGCCGCAGCTCCAGCTGCTCGATCTCGCGGGTGAGCCGCTCGGACGACTGGCCGAACTGCATGCGCGTGAGCCGTGCCAGCTGGACCTTGAGCTTCTCGATCTCCAACGCGGTCAGCTGGATGGTCGCCTTCGCGGCGCGAAGCTCGGCCTCGCTGGTGGCGAGTGCAGTGACAGTGGCTGCGTGCTGGGCCTGCAACGCCTGTGCGAAGGCGCGCAGCTCATCCGGGTCGGAGGGGAGATCGACCATCGCCAGCGACATGGCCCATCTTACCACCGGCCCGACTCAGGCCAAGCGAAAAGGGCTGAAAAGTGCCGCTCAGACCAGCGTTGGCGCAGTCACCGGGGCGGGCGCCACGGTGCGCCGCCAGTCGATGCCCTCTATGAGCAGCGCCAGTTGCGCGGGGCTGAGCACGATGCCGCCGTCGACCAGTGGCGGCCACACGAACCGGCCCTTCTCCAGCCGCTTGGCGAACAGGCACATGCCCGAGCCGTCCCAGTACAGCGCCTTGAGATAGTCGCCGCGCTTGCCCCGGAACAGGAACAGGTGACCCGAGTACGGGTCGGCGCCGAGTACATGGCTGGCAAGCGCGGTCAGCCCGTCGAAGCCCTTCTGCATGCTCACCGGCTTGCAGGCGAGATACCGGCAAGCGCGGTCAGCCCGTCGAAGCCCTTCTGCATGCTCACCGGCTTGCAGGCGAGATACACCTTGGTGCCCGGCGCCAGCGCTATCACGACGCATGCCCCAGTGCCCGCAGCACGCGGGCGAGCGCCTTCTCGTTGACGTAGCTGTCGACCGACAGTCGGACACCGCTGGCCAAGTCGATGTCGATGCTGCCCGGTCGCGTCCCTGGATGCGGGCGAACCAGGTCTTCCGCCGGTGCCGCAGATGGCGACGACCTGGCGGGTGCCGGTGCAGGTGTCGCCGGCATCAGCGCCATACTCGGTTCAGTCGAAACGACGTCCGTCACCACTCCATACGGGATGAACTGCAACGGCTCGCTGGCGATGCTCACCGCCTTTCGCTGCGCCGACCGCCAGTTGTAGATGAGGCTCTCTGCGATGCCGAGCCGCCGAGATACCTCGCGCACCGTCACGCCCGGCGCCAACGCCTCGGCGACCACCGCCGTCTTCTCCGCCTCGCTGTAGGTCCGCCGGCGCTCCGTCCGGGTGATGACCTCCATCCGCCTCATCTCCTGACCTCCTTCTGCACTCCAGAAGGAGACCACCACAGGTCCGGACATCGACGGCTACGCCCCGCTCGGCAACACGCGGCTCACCGGACGGTTACGAGAAGGCCGCCTTGCCGAACGCGCCTCCGAGCCCGGTTTCGATCCTGTTACCGCCTTGCCGCCGTCCCGAGACATTCGTGAGCACTGCGTAGGGACAGGGACATGACTAACCCGTCTTAGACCCGTCCGGGTCAGCCTTAAGAGTTAGTCGCCTGACCGGAAGGCCGGTCTCGCTGCGGCGGCTTGCTGGTAGAAGCCGGGAGCGCAGTGCCCGGGCCGCGGGCCGCAAATTGCGGGAGCGAGACATGGCGACCTATTTCAACGCCAAGGGCAAAAGCACCATCCAGGGCACGAGCGGCAAGGACGCCTTCTGGGCGTTCATGGCAGACACGAATTTCGCGTTCAGCAACCCGGACGCCGTGCTCGCGACGCTGACCTGGACGACCCCCTATCATCTGGCCGACGGATCCGCGTTCACGGTCGTCGCGAACGAGATCCAGGTGTCGCTCGACATCCTTGCCGGGGCCGAGGGTACGGACATCGTCTACGGATCCGCGTTCCGCGATGCCCTGTTCTACAACAACGGAACCTTTCTCAACGGTCTTGGCGGCCTTTCGGGTATCGAGCAGATCTTCCTCGGGGCCGGCGACGACCTGGTCGATCTCAGCCCCCAGGGCGTCGACGGGCTCGACTATGCGAAGGACGTCAAGATCTTCGGCGAGGAGGGCAACGATATCCTGATTTCCGGCGCGGGAAGCGACAGCCTCGACGGCGGGGCGGGAAACGACATCATCATCGGCGGCAAACGCGCGGATACCATTTACGGCGGTGGCGGGGACGACAGCCTCTATGGCGACGATCTCGGCTATGACGGGTTCGCGGGCGATGACACGCTGTTCGGCGGTGCCGGCAACGATGTGCTGCACGGCGGCGGGCGCGGCGATCGCCTTGAGGGCGGGGAAGCCAACGATCTGCTTCATGGCGACATAGGCAACGACACTCTTCTCGGAGGCGCGGGAAACGACACGCTGTTCGGAGACGTGGACGGCATCGCGGGCGAGGATAGCCTCGACGGCGGCGGAGGCAACGATGCGCTCTACGCCGGCGCCGGGAGTGACGTCCTGGCCGGCGGCGCCGGCGCGGACTGGATCGACGCGGGCGACGGCGACGACAATGCCGGCGGCGGAACCGAGGACGACGTCCTTGTTGCCGGCGGCGGCAACGACTTCCTGGATGGCGGTGCCGGCACGGACACGGTGCGATTCTCCGGTCGGCGTGCGGACTATGCGTTCTCCACGCTCGCGAGCGGCGACACCCTGTTCGTCGACCTGCGCCCCGGGGCGCCGGATGGAGCGTCCGACACGGTCAGGAACGTCGAGTTCTTCCAGTTTGCGGACGGCATCTTCCCGGCAGGGCAGATCAACGCCCTCCCGGTCATCCAGTCCGGCGGCGGCGGAGACGTGGCGGCGCTCACCCTGACCGAAAACAGCCTCGACGTGACCGTCGTGATGGCGACCGATCCTGATCCTGGCCAGGTGATCCGCTACGCTCTCGTCGCCGGGCCCGACCGCAACCTGTTCCAGATCGATGCCGCCACCGGGTCGCTCTCGTTCCTGGGCGCTCCCGACTTCGAATCTCCTGCCGATCAGGGCGCAGACAATGTCTATGAGGTGGTCGTCGCGGCACTCGACGGCTATGGCGGCACCGACATCCAGACGCTGCGGATCACGGTCACGGATGCCGCGGACGGCGCCGCCCCGGTCATGACCTCCTATGGCGGCGCGGCGACCGTCGATCTCCTGGTCGCCGAGAACACGAGTCTCGCCGCGACCGTCACCGCAGCGGATCCCGACGGCACCGTGCCTACGCTCTCGATCGCCGGCGGCCCCGATGCCGCGGCCTTCGTGATCGACGCGCTCACGGGCGAGTTGCGCTTCATCACGCCCCCCGATTTCGAGCAGCCGGGAGATGCTGACGGCGACCGCATGTTCGAAGTGCGCGTTCGTGCGTCCGACGGTATCAACACGAGCTCGCAGCTGCTCCGCATCGCCATCGGCAACGAAAACGAGTTCGCACCGGCAATCGTGTCGAACGGAGGCACCGCCGCGGCAAGGATCGTCATGCCCGAGAATCTCGGGCTGGTAACGACCGTCCTGGCTATCGATGCGGACGGGACGAACCCTGGCTTTGCGATTGCCGGGGGTGCGGATGCCGGCCTGTTCTCGATAGACGCGGCGACCGGAAGGCTGTCCTTCCTCGCAGCCGCCGATTTCGAGAATGCCTCGGACTCCGACCGTAATGGCGTTTACGAGGTCGTCGTGAGCGCCTCCGACGGCGGCTTCACGGCCGAGCAGGCCTTGTCGGTCGAAATCTTCGGCGTGAACGACGTCGCGCCTTCCTTCACGTCGAACGGCGGCGGGGCGACGGCCGAGGTGAGCATCGCCGAGAACACGATCGCGGTGACTCTTGTGCAGGCGAGCGATGCCGACGGTCCTCGAATCTCGTATCTGCTCGAGGGCGGAGCGGATGCGGACCTGTTCCTCCTCGACGCAGCGACCGGCTCGCTCGCGTTCCGGGCAGCGCCCGATTACGAGGACCGGATCGATGCCGATTCCGACGGCATCTACGAAGTGTTCGTAAGGGCGACCGACGGCATGCTCTCCGCGTTGCAGGCGATCCGAGTCACGATCACAGACGTGAACGAGATCGGCCGCACCCTGACCGGCACTGCGGCAGGCGAAACCTTCTCACCGACCGCCAATTCCTCGGCCCTTCGATCCTCCGCCTTGTCGGACACGATCTTCGGGCTTGGCGGAAACGACCGCATCGATGGCGGCGCCGGTACCGATCGCCTCGTCGGCGGGCCTGGCGACGACATCTACTTCGTCGGTACGTTCTCGGACGACGGCAAGGACATCAACGACGACCTCGTGGTCGAGCTCGCGGGCGAAGGCGTGGACCTGGTGAACGCCGCCGTCTCCTATCGCCTGCCCGCAAACGTGGAGCGGCTGACGCTCACCGGGCTCGGCGCGCTCACCGGCATCGGCAACGACCTTGCCAATCTCATCACCGGCAATATGGCCGCCAATGCCCTTCAGGGTCTCGGCGGCAACGACGTGCTGGTCGGCGACGACGGCAACGATGTCCTGGACGGCGGCGACAATAATGACACCCTCTCCGGAGGTCTCGGCGCCGACGATCTGCGCGGCGGCGCGGGAACCGATCAGCTGGATGGCGGCGCCGGCGCCGATCTTCTGCAGGGCGGGATCGACAGCGACGTCTACGCGGTCGACACCTATTCCGACGATGGCGACGCGCTGAACGACGACAGGATCGTCGAGTTCGCCGGCGAAGGGACTGCCGACCACGCCAAAGCGTCGGTTTCGTACCGGCTTCCCGACAATGTCGAATATCTCACGCTCGTCGGAGCCGATGCTCTGGACGGCACCGGAAACGCGCTCGATAACGTCATCTCCGGCAACGGGGCCGCCAATCGTCTCAACGGCGATGCCGGCAACGACACGATCGAAGGCGCCGGCGGAGACGATACGATTTTCGGCGGCCTCGGAAGCGACACGCTCAGCGGAAAGTCCGGCAACGACCGGCTGAGCGGCGATGAATCTCCCGACAAGCTCACCGGAGGTGCGGGAGACGACTGGCTCAACGGGGGCAGCTCGAACGATACGCTGAACGGCTCGGAGGGCGCTGACTATCTGATCGGAGGGCTGAACAAGGACGTGCTGACCGGCGGCCTTGACGCCGACACCTTCTACTTCGCTCCTGGCGACACTTCGGTCCAGGCCGCCGCGGCCGACACCATTACCGATTTCTTGGCGGTTGAGGATCGGATCGACCTCGCGATGGTCGGCGGCATCCTCGCTGCCGCATCCTATGCGGAGCGGGCAATCGCCGGCACGCTGATGAGCGACGCCCTGTCGGCGGCGACCACCCAGATGACGGCCGGCACCTCGGTGGTGTTCGTCGCCGGCCCCCTGGACGGATGGCTGTTCTGGGATGGCAATGGGGACGGCATTCTCGATCAGGGGGTGATCCTGCTCGGCGCGAGCATGCTGGCGGCGTTCAATTCCTCCAATGTGATCTGAGCCGGCGCGATGCCGGCGCATTGATATCGGAGCGAGCGGCGGGGACCGAGCGCGCCTCGGCGATATCGCGCTCTGCCAAGCTCCCGTGTCGTCTAAGCGTCCTGTTCCCGCGATTCAGGCTGGGAGCGAGGCCCGCCGCGCGCGACGTCCACGCTGCCGCAAGCGCGCTCGTTTTCGCTCCGGGCCGCGACCCCCTGGGCGAGCCGAACCGCTTCCTGCTCATACGCGCCCGCGATCAGTCTCAGCAGGATCCGTCGTCCCTCCAAGGCCGTGGCATCCGACATCGTCCGGTAGCGTTCCGCCCGCCGGCGAAGACTCCCGATCAGTTCCTTCGCTGGTTTCATGACACCTCTCCTCGACGTGTCCCAAAGAGAACCCTTGTCGTCACAGTCGCATGCTGACCGGACGGCAATTTGGTTTCAATTGTGCCAGGAAGACACTGTCCCGGATCGGGCAACCCGTCTCGTGCCGGATATCGCAGGCACGTCGGCAGGAGCGCTCCCCGGCAGCAGGCAGGCAGTCGCGCGATCGACCTTCTGCGGGAAGGCGAATGGCCGCTCGACGGCGCCGAAAGAGGCATCCCGGACGGGGGCAGGCTGGCTTGTCGAGCATGCGAGTAGACAAAAAGAGGTATATCCCAAAGGGTATTTGTCTACTTTCCCGGTAGACATCAAGATTGCTCCAGAACCGTTCCCATCTTCTGGAGACGAACCCATGCGAGCAGCTTACCGGCAGGCAACGGCCGTCGCGATCCTGGTCCTGCCCGGCACCGCTGCGGCGCAGGCGATGCCGGGCGCGATCGAACCTGCCGCGGGCGCACCGGTTGATCAGGCGCCTGCAATTGCGCCTGTCGCGCAGGGGGAGGGGGAGATCGTCGTCACCGCCCGGCGGCGCCAGGAGAACGTCCAGAACGTCCCGCTCGCCGTCTCGGTCCTCAATTCCGACGCAATTGAATCCACCGGAAGCTTCAATGTCGCGAAGCTCACGCAATTGCAGCCCTCCCTGCAATTCTATTCGAGCAACCCACGCAATTCGGCAGCGAACATCCGCGGGCTCGGGGCCCCGTTCGGGCTCACCAATGACGGGATCGAGCAGGGTGTCGGCGTGTATATCGACCAGGTCTACAACAGCCGGATTGCGGCGGCGACGTTCGACTTCCTGGACGTCGAGCAGGTCGAGGTGCTCCGCGGGCCGCAGGGAACGCTCTACGGCAAGAATACGACGGCCGGTGCGATCAACATCACGACGAGGCTGCCGACGTTCGAATTCGAGGGACGCGCCGAGCTGAGCGTCGGAAATCTCGGGTTCGTGCAGGCGAAGGGCTCGATTTCGGGCCCGCTGGTGGACGACCGCCTCGCGGTTCGTGTGGCCGCCTCCGCGACTCGCCGCCGGGGCACGATCCTCAACATCTTCACCGGCTCGCGCGTCAACGAACAGGACAATCTCGGCTTCAGGGGATCCGTTCTCTGGCGTGCGGCCGACAATTTCGATGTCGTGCTGACGAGCGATTACAACCGCCAGGATCCGGAATGCTGCGCCCAGATCTACGTCAGAACGGGAGCGACCCAGCGCCCGCTCAACCGGCAATTCGCGGCGCTGGCGGCCGCGTTCGACTATGAGCCCCCGAGCACCGATCCGTTCGACCGCCGCACGGACCTCGACACGCCGCTCGAGGCGTTTCAGGAGATCGGCGGAGCGGCATTGCGCCTCGAATGGGAAATCGGGCCTGGTGCCCTGACGTCGGTGTCGGCCTGGAGGTTCTGGAACTGGGGACCGTCCAACGATCGCGATTTCACCGGGCTTCCGATCACGACGATCTCGGCGAATCCCTCCAGGCAAAACCAATATTCCCAGGAATTCCGCTATGCCGCATCCGGCCCGCGCTTCGATTATGTGCTCGGCCTGTTCGCCTATCATCAGCGCCAGCGTACGACGGGTGTGCAGGCGCAGGGGCCGGCCGCGAGCCGCTGGCTGCTGAACCCGGGCAACGTTGCGGCGGGATCCGGCGGTTGCTCCCCGCCGACCGCCAACGCCTGCAATCCGTCTGTCCTGAACGGCCTCAGGTCCGAAAATGATATCCTGCTGTCGACGACGAGCCTTGCCGCCTTCGGGCAGGTGAGCTGGAAAGTGACGGAACGCCTGACGCTGCAGCCGGGGCTGCGCGTGAATTACGACAAGAAGTCGGGCCGTTACGAAGCCCTGGTATTCACGGGGACCGGCGCGGCGCTCCAGTGCAACCCGCCGCCCGCGAGCAGTATCACGCGCGACCAGTGCGCGAGCCTGCCGCCGCAAAGCTACGCGCCCAGGTTCAGCGACTGGAACATTTCGGGAGACTTCACCGTCTCCTACCAGCTCGGACGCGACGCGATGGCCTATGCCACTTACGCGAAGAGCTTCAAGTCGGGCGGGATCAACCTCGCGGGCCTGCCGCTCGACGCGAACAACAATCCGATCCTCAGCGTGCAGACGGTCAAGCCCGAGGACGTGACCCATTTCGAGGTCGGGCTCAAGACCGAGTTCTGGAACCGCCGGATCACGCTCAATCTCGCGGGCTTCTGGTCGGAGATCGAGGAATATCAGGCCACCGTCACCAACGGTCAGCTGGGCGTGCTGCGCGGCTATCTCGCAAATGCCGAGAAGGTGCGCGTCCGCGGACTCGAAGCGGATTTCTCGGCCCGCCCGACCGAGCGGCTCACCTTATACGCAAGCGGCGCCTTCACCGACCACGAATATAGCAGGTTCGTGGATGCGCCATGCCCTCCCGAGCTGTCCGGCGGTACCGCGGCCGGGCCCGGACAGGCTGCAAGCCCCCCGGGCACCCCGGGGGGGATCAGTCCGGCAAATTGCGATATCTCCGGTCAATGGCTGCCCGGCATTTCGCGCTGGGCATTTTCGGGTGGCGCCGAGTTCCGCCATCCGCTTGCCCTGCCGGGAGGCGAGGGCGAAGCCTATGCCGGAGCCGATGCGAGCTACCGCTCGAAATTCTCGTCCAACCCGTCGCGATCCCGATATACCGACATCGACGGTTATTCGATCGTCAATCTCCGGCTCGGAGTGCGCGTCCCCGAAAAGTGGGATCTTTTCGCCTGGATGCGCAACGCTTTCGACAGCGACTATTTCGACATTCTCGCCACGCAGTCGGGAAGCACCGGGCTGGTGGTCGGGCAACCCGCCGACCCGAGAACATACGGCATGACGCTGCGCCTCAACTTCTAACGGGAGCCGTCCGCGGCCCGCGCAAGCGCCCGGGGCGGCAGGCACTTGCGGCGGCGCCCTCCTTGCTGATCAACCATCGAGGAACTTCCAGATGTCCACTCTCACATTGGCAGCGCGACCCGCCCCGATGATGCGACGAAAGCGGCAGAAATCCTCCTTGCCCGGCCTTCCGCTTGCCCTGGGGATCACCATCACCTGGCTGTCGCTGATCGTGCTGGTCCCGCTGAGCGCGATCTTCGTCAAGAGTGGAAGCGAGGGCTGGCAGGCCTTCTGGAACGCTGCGCTGTCCGATCGGGCGCTCGCCGCCTACCGGCTGAGCTTCGGCAGTGCATTGCTGGCGGCGATCATCAATGCGGTCTTCGGTCTCGTCGTCGCGTGGGTTCTGGTGCGCTATGCCTTTCCCGGCAAGCGCCTGCTCAGCGCCCTGGTCGATCTTCCCTTTGCCCTGCCGACGGCAGTGGCGGGTATTGCTCTGACGGCGATCTACGCTCCTAATGGGATGATCGGCAGCTACCTTGCAAATTCCGGTATTGCCGTTGCCTATCGGCCCGCCGGGGTCGTGGTCGCCCTGGTGTTCATCGGACTCCCATTCGTCGTTCGCACCGTCGAGCCGGTGCTTGCCCAGGTGTCGCGCGAGATGGAGGAGGCCGCCGTGACGCTGGGGGCGACCCGGCTGCAGACCTTCCTGTGGGTGGTCCTGCCGACCATCTTCCCTGCGCTCGCGACCGGCTTCGCACTCGCATTCGCCCGCGGCGCCGGCGAATATGGCTCGGTGATCTTCATCGCCGGCAACATGCCCTATGTTTCCGAAATCGCGCCCCTGCTGATCGTCACGCAACTCGAGGAATATGATTATGCAGGGGCGACGGCGATCGGCGTGGTGATGCTGATCGTCTCTTTCGCCATGCTCTTCCTGATCAACGCGCTCCAGGTCTGGCAGCGCCGGAGGGTCGCATGAGCCGCTCCAACCCTCTCCAGGAGAGCCGCACGGCGCGCCTGGGCCTGGTCCTGCTCGCTCTCGCTTATGTCGGGCTGGTTCTGCTGATCCCGCTGGGCGCGGTGTTCGCGGAGGCATTCGCCGAGGGCATCGGCGCATGGTACGCAGCGATAACCGAGCCGGACGCGCTCTCCGCCATCCGGCTGACCCTGCTTGTCGCGGCGATCGCAGTGCCGCTCAATCTCGTGTTCGGGATCGCGGCCGCCTGGGCGATCGCGAAGCACGATTTCCGGGGGAAGGCCTTCCTGACCACGCTCATCGACCTGCCTTTCTCCGTCTCGCCCGTGGTCGCCGGCCTGATCTTCATCCTCCTGTTCGGAGGCCAGGGATGGTTCGGCCCGCTGCTTCAGGACAGCGGCCTGCAGATCATCTTCGCTCTGCCCGGGATGGTGCTGGCCACGATCTTCGTGACCTTCCCGTTCATCGCGCGCGAAGTGATCCCGCTGATGGAGGAACAGGGCAAGTCGGACGAGGAAGCGGCGCTGACGCTCGGGGCGTCCGGCTGGCAGCTTCTGTGGCACGTGACCCTGCCGAACGTGCGCTGGGGACTGCTGTACGGCGTCCTGCTCGCCAATGCGCGTGCCATGGGTGAATTTGGAGCCGTATCCGTCGTGTCCGGCCACATACGTGGCGAGACGAACACCATGCCCCTTCAGGTGGAGGTACTCTACAATGAATATAACTTCGTTGCCGCCTTTGCAGTCGCCTCTCTCCTCGCGCTCCTCGCTCTCGTCACGCTCGCGCTCAAGAGCTACCTCGAATGGCGGCATCGCGACGTCCTCGCTGCACGCGGCCACTGACATGTCGATCAGGGTCGAGGAGGCCGTGAAGCATTTCTCGACCTACCCGGCGCTCAACGGCGTATCTCTCGACATCGGCCCGGGAGAGTTCGTCGCGCTTCTCGGTCCATCCGGATCGGGCAAGACCACCCTGTTGCGTATCATAGCCGGCCTCGACTTTCCGGACTCCGGGCGGATCGTCTTCGCAGGGGAGGAGGTGACCGACAAGCCTGCCGCCCGGCGCGGCATCGGCTTCGTCTTCCAGCATTACGCCCTGTTCGGCCACATGACGGTTGCTCGCAACATAGCCTTTGGCCTTTCCATCCTGCCACGCCGCAAGCGCCCGCCGCGGCACGAAATTGCCCGGCGGGTCGAGGAGTTGCTGGAACTCGTCCAGCTCCAGGGCTGCGGCGAACGCTATCCGGCGCAGCTCTCCGGCGGGCAGCGCCAGCGTGTTGCCCTTGCACGCGCCCTTGCGCGGGACCCGCAGATCCTGCTCCTGGACGAGCCGTTCGGGGCGCTCGACACAAGGGTGCGGCGCGAGCTGAGAAGTGCGTTGCGCCGGATCCACGAGAATATCGGACTGACCACCATCTTCGTCACCCACGACCACGAGGAGGCGTTCGCACTCGCCGACCGCGTCGCCATCCTCAGCGGCGGACGGATCGAACAGTTCGATACCCCGCAAGGAATCCAGGAAGCGCCGGCAAGCTCCTTCGTCGAGAGCTTCGTCTCCTGACGCAAGAGAAGGGGCGCCCTGCAGGCTCCAGCTTCGGATCCGAGGGGCGTCGCCGACACCGTGACTGCCGCAACCGGTCGCCGCTTCCGGGAAGATCCGTCGGTCGCCGTGCGGGAGTCCTCGTCATGGCGGACACCCGGCAGCCGCGGGCTCCGGATGCCGGATCCTTCCGGCGGCGGCCAGGAGAAACGCCGGGGGGGGGGAGGGGGGCGATCCGACCGCGTAGACCATGGCCGCTGGTGCGACGGCGGCCGGGCGTCTCCCCGGACGAAATCTCGAGCTTCAGCCGGCAGGCCCGCCTTGCGGTTGAGGCAGCTCCCGCCCCGCGCGGCCCGCGCGGCGATCACCGACTGAGACCGGGCTCGGAGCCTTGGGCATGGTACGGCCGCAGACGTCGGCGACGATCTCCTCCCAAAGGTCCATGATCGGTGCGGGCGCGAACCGGGCCGCACTCGCCGCCGAAGCGGTGCCGAGCCGGTCGCGCAGGAGCGGGTCGCCAAGCAGTTCGTCGATCGCAGCCGTGAGATCCGCGGGTTCGTCGGGCGATACCAGGAATCCGTCGTGCCGGTGCCGGATCATGTCGGAGGGCCCGTGCGGACAGTCAACGGCGATCACAGGCAGTCCCGATGCCATCGCTTCGGCAAGAACGTTGGGCCATCCCTCGTAATCGGACGTCAGAACGAAGGCATCGGCGGTCTCGATCCAGCCTCCCGGCATCTCGGTCACGCCGGGCAGCTCGACGCGGCCGTCCAGTCCGAGCCGGCGCGTCAGCTGCTCGAGAGCGGCACGCTCCGGTCCTTCTCCCCAGATCGTCAGCGTCCATGCGGGATGGCGGGCAGCCACGGCGTGGAAGGCCCGCAGCAGCCGGTCGAACCTCTTCACCGTCTCGAGGCGGCCGACGGCGACCAGCCGGTTGTTGCCGCGTCGGGCGCGCCATCCGGATGGCAGCACCACCGGGTTGGGGATGATGCTGGTCCTTGCAGCAATGGCGGGGCTGAAGAAGTCGCGAGCGCCGTTGGTCATGACGACGAGGCGCGCGGCGCGCGGATAAAGCCGGTTTCGGAGCCAATGCCACAGCGGTCCGGGATGCTGCCGTTCCGGATTGCTCCGCTCCGATACGACCACCGGTACGGACATCCCCCTCGTGGCGGCGAGCGTCAGGATATTCTGACGCGTAAGGAAGGACAGGACGACGTCGGGCGCGGCGTTCCGGATCGCATTCCTGATCGCAAGCGCGCGCCGCGCAATCGCGAGCGCGGCCTGTGCGGCCGGACGCCGTTGCGGGGGAAGGCCGAGGCGGACGAGTTCCACGTCGGTGTGATAGTCGTAATATGACGGGTCGTTTTCCCTGTCGAGCGCGATGACATGGATCTTGCGTCCGTCGGATGCCCAGTGGTTGGCGAGGCTGCACGCGACACGCTCGGTCCCACCGGCACCAAGCCCCGACAGCACGAGCGCGATGCCCTTGCATCCGCCGGAGAGCGGGCGTTCGTGCCGAGACCGGTGCAAACTGCCGGAGCCGTCCAGACGCTGGGACACGAACATTCCTTGAAGCTGGGCACAGCGGAGCATGATAGGCGCCGCAGATCCGCCGCAACATCCTCCGAAAGGATTAGCGCCGCTGGTCATAATAGACTTTGAACCATCCGTTCCGGATCCGCTACGCAGGAGCCTTGACGAGCCATTGCTCGAGAATAGCTTGCAAGGCGCCGAAGATGCAGCGACCCGCTTTTCAGATCACGATCGACACGGAAGGCGACGATGCATGGGCTCGTCCTTCGCCCGGGACGACCCGAAATGCCCGATATCTTCCCCGTTTTCAGCGGCTTTGCGAAACGCATGGCATGAAGCCGACCTATCTGGTCAATTGGGAGATGGTCAACGACGGGGCGTTCCGGGAACTTGGGCACGACGTGCTTGCCAGGCGAACCGCCGAAATCGGGATGCACCTGCACGCCTGGGATTCACCGCCTCTCGATCCGCTTACCTCCGATGATGCCATGCAACATCCCTATCTGATCGATTATCCCGAGGACAGGATGCGCGAGAAGGTCGGGATGCTGACGGATCGGCTGGAAGATGTCTTTGCCGTGAAGATGGTTTCTCACCGTGCCGGCCGCTGGGGCTTCAATGCCGCCTATGCGCGTATCCTCGCGGATCATGGCTACAGAGTTGATTGCTCGGTTACCCCCCACCGGTCCTGGCGCAACGTGCCCGGAGCTGAGGGCGGTCCCGGAGGTCCCGATTACACGCGCTTCCCCGACCGGCCTTTCTGGTACGAGTTCGGCAGCGGTCGTCTGCTCGAGATCCCCGTCTCGACCGTTCGGGTCGAGGCGCCCTTTTTCTTGCGCGGCCTGCGTCGCCTGGCGGGGCGTCCCGCGCATCGGGTTCTCTGGCTGCGCCCGAACGGACACAACCTGACCGACATGCTGTATCTCCTCGACAGGGCGGAGCGGGAAGGCCGCGACTATGTCCAGTTCGTGTTGCATTCCTCGGAACTGATGCCGGGAGGCAGCCCTACCTTTCGCACCGGGGACCAGATCGAGCGATTATACGATCACCTCGACATCCTGTTCACCCACGCCTCGGCCTGTTTCATCGGCGGGACCCTGGGCGAATATGCCGATGCCTACGTGCATGAGGGACTTGGCGCGGAGGCGCCGCCCGATGGTGTCGACGTCGAACGGACGGCAATGCGCGCGTGATCCGGAACCGGAGCGTCATTGCGGGCGCATGTCCTGCAGCCGCCGTCCGGCTCCGGCGACAGACACAGGTCGGCACGGATCTTACCGACGTGACGGGATGAGTACCGTGCGCCGTGGAAATGGAGTCGCAGGTCCGGGCGAGTCGCGTGCTGGAGATGGCCGCACGACGGAACGCCCGAATGCCGCGCCGAAATCAATGCTTCAACCAGGAAGGACAGGGGGGAGTAAATTGACAACCAAGAACTCTACCTGCTAAGTTGACAATCTAGTCGGCGTCATCGGCAGGTAGGCACCGCTGGCGGCTTCCTGATCTGAGGCGTCGGCGCCAGGATCTCCCATCATCGAGGGGTCCAGGAGAAACGCGATGGCTCGTTCTCGAAAATTCCTGCCGGGGTTGTCCGGGTCGATCGTGTGTCCCTCCCAGGGAGCGGCTGCACGCGATCACCATCCGTCGGGCGATGCGCAAGACGTGGTCTTGCTCGTTCTCGCCGAGGCCGACGCCATTGGCTCCAACGAGGATCTCGCTCGAGCGCTCGACCGTGTCTGGGACTTCCAGCGGTCGGGCGCGAAGATACTCGGCATCTTCATGCCCAGACCCGGGGCCGAGCACGTGTCGGCGCTGCTCGGCTGGCCCCGTGCGGGCGGTCCGGTGGATCGGGGAGCGGCCCTCGGCGCGGAAGCCACCCGGCCCGGATGCGTTCATTCGATGCCGATCCTGAACTGAGAGGTCGAGGACGGCACCTGAGCCGCCAACCAGCGCTGGGATGCATCGCAAGGTCGTGGCTTCATCGCGCGCCAACAGTGCTGAAATCGCGGACCTAAGGGTCTACCTCCCTTGCCCCCTTGTGGCGGCGACCTACGGATGGAATGGTGTTCGCGCCATCCCGGCGATCCACGGCAGCTCATCCCCCCTCCTGTCTGTCGCTCGGATGGCAAACTTCCCTCTTCCTGTCGTCTCCAGCAGGCCGATACGTCGTCCGTTGCAGTCTCCTCCCGGTTCCGTGACGCTCCCCGAAGGCGCAATCTCGTGCCGACGAGTGGCTTCTGTCCCGCCTCGAACCCGCACGCGGGAGAGGCCATGTTCGAGGGGCCGAAGACCCGAGGGCGACCGGCATTGCGCCTGCGGCTCGTCGCGAAGCGACGCGCGGCCGCCGGGAGGTCCTTCAATCGTCTCACCGCGGATCCGCATCGTCGTCCAGGTACATGACCCGAACGCTGACGATCATGTCCCTGCCGTTTGGCGTGCCGATGAACGAGACTGACCGCTCGTCGCCGATCGTCAGGTCGAGTTCGCCGGTCACCCGCAGCTGTCCGAGCGTCATTCTCAATGCGTCGGCAAGGTCGTCGATTGCGATGCGGTCGACATTCACGCGCAAGAATCCAGCTGCTGATCGAGGGCCGCACACGGCGATGTCTCCAGGATAGCAGGCAAGCGCCTTGCACGTCGCGGGTCCCTTTGCTTCACTCCGGATCTTATGGGTTAGTTCGCAAGTCGGAGGTGGCCGGGCAGGGGATGTCCGGAACGGGCGAATGCACGCCGCACCGATCAGATCCGCGCGCCGGCCACCGGGCGTGTCACGTGAAAGGGTCGAGGGTGCAGGATAGTCCGGCATCGCTGAAAGCCGGAGCCGGGAAAGCAGCCGGATGCCCGCCGTCACGATCGCCACTGAAGTCGCAGCCGAACCACCGTCGCTTCGCTGCTGTCAGTCACTCTGCGCCCGCGGCGCGGAAATCGTCGCCGCAGAGCGCGTGAACAGGGCGGCCGGGTCAACGACATGTTCCGCGGCGTCGCTGCTCCTCGTTCGCACGTGTAAAGGCTTCAGGCGTATCGATCGGGTGGCGGAGCTCCGAAGCGCCGCAAGATCGATGCGCCTGGTCGCCAGCCAATCGCCTCGCGGCAAGGGACTGGTGAGGAGCGCGTGCGCAGCGCCCTCCCGTTAGGGGTAGTGCCCCCGGCGACCGGGCCGCGGCACATCATCCCGCCATGCCGCTGCCCGGGCCGCCGACCGGGACTCGACCGACTTACCGTCCACGACCCTAGACGCCGCATCCTGGAGCGGGGGTTAGATCTCGGCTGCACGGCTCTTCGGGAGAGGTCGGCGCCCGGTACGTGCGACTCCGCTTTGCTCGCAACGATGGCCGTCAGGCGCCCGAACGATCGCTTGCTTCGCGATGCCGCTGGGCCTCATGCCGATAGGCACGCGCCATGATCAGGAGGAGATCGGCTCGGCGAGGGTCGCTCTGGCGTGCCGCCTCCGCTTCGTAACGATCCCCGCGACGTTGAAGATCGTCGGATAAATGCCTTTGCATTCCACCTGTCGCTCCCCTGTTGCAGTCTCTTCGTGATCGAGGATCACGCGGCCGGGAGGAGAATAGCGTGAACTTGATGACCGACTCAAGTTCATGTTGATGCACGCTCCTCGGCCCGGAGGCGATCGTCCGTCCGGAAGCTGTGGATCCAGCCGCTATTATCTCCTGCCTCGACGCGTGCCTCCGGAAAGATGGGCGTGTTTCGGGAGCCAGCCGGACCGTGAACTCGAGCTCCCACTCACCGCTTCATTCCCGAGCGATTGCGAGGGTGCCGGGAGGTGGCCTGTACGGGCATTGTTCGGCTCGGCCGCGCGACGCGTCCACCACGATATCGGGCGGCCGCTGCGCGAATGATGCTGGAGGAGGGATGGTGATCTTCAGGACTCCGGCGGCACCGTCTCGTGCTGGGACGCAGGAAAGTCAGCGGCGTGACAGCTTCTGGGCCAACCGCCGGACTGGTATAAGCAGACCGACTCGCATGCTGTGGGGGTCCTTGCGGGCCATCGGCTCCGCCGCGTGATCCCTTTTCCGCGGCGGAGCCCCTTAGTCTGGATGCATCGGGTTCGCACGGTGCGACGTTGAGCAGTCTGGAAGAGCCCGGCGCATGCGATAGATTTTCAACACGGCGGACGGTTGCCGGTACGCGACGACAGCGGGCATGAACCGGCCAGTCCCGCCGCGGCGCGGCTGATGCCGATCTCCTTCGCTGCCAAGGTGATGCGCGACCCGCCCGAGATCGTCCGGAAGGAAAGTGCTGTTCGTGTCGAGGTTGTTTACGGCCTTTGGCTCCTTTTACTTCCAGGTTGCGGTCTGCGGCCTCGATGCCACCGCACCGGGTGGAGCTGATGCACGCCGGCTCTGGGGTGCTTACGATGCGGAATGGGTCGCGGAGTCGACATCCCGGATCGAGCGGCTAAGTTGACCCTGGCGATCGCCCTTGCGTGCCTCATTGCCCGCAACCCTTTACCACGGGAGGGCTGCGGGAGCCCCTTTAGGCACGGAGTGGCTCGGATCGGAGGCCATGCCCACCATGGTGATTCGAGCTGGCAGGAGAAAGAATACCCCCTGGACCCTTGCTCAAGAGGCGGTCGCCACCGCATCATCTGTCCATCCCGAAGCCGATCGCCCCTCGGGATCGAGGTTGAAGGCCTTCAGCATGCTTGCTCCGCGCCAGAGCTCGGCCGTGTCGCCGGCCACCATATCGGCGCTTCGGCGGATGGCCTCGACATCGTCGGGTGCGGCGACGATATCCGCCCGATCGATATGACCCCATTTGAAGTGAAAGAGGCGATAGGTCGGCACGCTGATCTCCGAATGACGCGACACCGGGTCAGTATCCGTCACCCCGTTTCGAGAAACGATGGCCCTTATGCTGTAGATCGGCGCCATTGTTCGGCCGATGCGCCGCGGCTGGAGTCCTCCCGGCCCGGTCGCCACTTTCAGTCGAAAAGCTGTGACCGCTGGATCGACGCACGCTGCCATCTGGTGGGCTGGGGCCGGCGGACCGGTCGTCGGCCATGTCCGGTGCTCCGTGACGAGGATGAAGCGGCAGCGATCCGCGGGCCGATCCGAAGCGAACGGCAGATCCGCACATAGGCATGGCGCCGGACAGGCCGGCGAACTCTGCCACCCTTCAGGCGCCGTGGAGGCGAACGATGATTATTCGTTGTCGATGGTCGCCGGGCAATAACAGGCCGTTGCCTGTCGATCGAAGGTCTTACCTCCAATTCGCTCTTTGCAGTGGTCCTTCCGGAGCGCATGTCTGTTCGCCGATGGCGAAGACGATCGGGCCGCGCGCATGTGCGTGGTCGTCGATCGGGTCTGCGTTCCGGCGCGCGATCCTGCAGGAAGGGGTTGCCGGGATCAGAGAGCAAATGGGCATTCGAGATCGGCGTGCCCTTGAGTGACATAGCAACGATACGACCCAGCTGACGAGGAGAGCCCAGGTGAGCCCAGCGGTCATTGTTCTTGCGATAGCGCTTCAGGTCGGGACCGGCGATCCGAAAGCCGAGGGGGGCGGCCGCGAGATCGTGGTGCAGCTGACAGGTGCCGCCGAGCGGCCCGCCCCGGGAGACCCGGACGGCACCGGAACCGCGCGCGTTCGGATCAAGGCGGACCAGGGACAGCTCTGCTATTCCCTGACGGTGGCCGCCATCGAGCCTGCGACTGCGGCACATATCCATCGAGCACCGCCCAATGCTGCCGGCCCGATCGTCATAGGCCTTCTGCCGCCTACGGGCGGCAGCAGCGAAGCATGCATGAATATCGGGAAGGAGCTGGCTGTCGAGATACTCACCAAGCCGGCCGACTTCTACGTGAACGTGCACAACGCGACTTATCCACCCGGTGCCATCCGGGGACAACTGAGCCTCCCCTGAAGCCGTTTCCCGTACGATCCGGGTCCAGGGCCGGTGCGCCGCCGTCCTGGCGGAGTGATCTCGGTCGCCTCTCGGGGACGGTGGAGCCCGGTGGCCGCGGGTCGCCGACCGGTCCGGCCGAACGTTCGCTTGCGGTCTCCGGAAGGGCGGACATGCTGAGCGGCTGCACCTTGGTCGCTGCTCCGCGTAAACCCTTTGTTGGAATGCTGTGCTTCCGGGGTCGCCCACAATGGTCGCCACGCGGCCTGGTACAAGGGGCTATGGCAAGCGGGCAAGGAGCACCTGCGGAGAGGCTGGATGGCGAAACTCAACTCTGCCCACCAACGCCATGTGCGTTTCGGTTCCGGCGAGGCTCCGTGGGCCGAACGCGACCAGGCGCGACCGCTTGTCAAAGGTGCCCTGGTGGGCCTGGCCGTGTCGATCCCCCTCTGGCTCGCGCTCGTTCTCGGCATGATCGTCTTCGCTTGAAGATCTGGTCCATGATGGGGCGGAGTGTCGGGCCGCGGCCGGAACGCACGGTTTGCGACGAAAGCCGCAAGGCCTTGTCAGCGCCCGCAGGCAGAAGCCCGGGATCGGCGCTGCGCAACGCACGTGACCTGCCGGCAAGATCAATGCGGATCTGCGCTGGCGCTCCATTTGATGGCTGTTAAGTTATCGACATCAGCATTCGAGTCGAGGGGAGGAACATATGCGTGCTCGCCCGATCGTCCTCGTGGTTTTTCTTCTTCAGGGCTGCGCTTATCACCGGCTGGCGGTCAGGAACCCCAATCCGGCAGACCAATATTATCACTCCGTCAACAGCACGGCTTTCGGCTGGGGGGCGGCCGAGGAGCAGAAGGTCGCCGACAAGTGCGAGACCAGCCTCCTTTCGGAAGTCCGCGTCAGGACATCGTTGGGCCGGTCATTGATCACCGTGCTGACATTGGGCGCCGTCCAGCCCGCGCGCATTGAATATCGTTGCTCCAAGATGCCGACGCAGGAAGGAACGATTGAACCGTGAGGTGATGGCGTGGCAAAGACCGTCTTCTTCGAAGAACAACGATGGACCAACTGGCACCTGACGGTGCGGGATGTGCCAATTGCCGGCCGCTTCGAACTCCACAACAGCGGCGGATCCGCCAGCATTGCGCGAATGGCGGAAAGTGCCGCCGCAGTGCAGCTTCTCCTAGGCCGCGCCTGCCGCGAGGGGAGGCGCCTTCGGGCGCAGGGCGCCGCCTGGTCCTTCTCGGAAGCCGCCGCAATTCCGGGAGGATGGTGCCTCGCCACCGGGCACGCCAATTGGCTGTTTCGTCTGCCTGGTGCCCATGTCGTGCCCGATTATCCCTTCGACAGGGAGGGGTTGATCCTCTGCCAGACCGGCATCTCCGTGGCGGAGCTCAACATGTTTCTCGAAGGACGGGGGAGGTCGCTGGCGACCACCGGCGCTTCGAACGGACAGACCTTCGTCGGCGCCATGAGTACCGGTACCCACGGCTCCGCGATCGACCATCCGGCGATACAGGGGCAGGTTGCCGCCTTCCAGCTCCTCCCTGCGCCCGATCTCAATCTCTGGGTTGAGCCTGCGTCACGGCCCGTGACGGACGGCAGGCTCGCGGCTGATCTTGGCGCCACCGTCGTCCGGGACGACGCCTTGTTCTCGGCTGCGCTCGTCGGGCTGGGCGCCTTCGGTGTCGTTCACTCGGTTCTGGTGCGCACGGTGCCGAGGTTTCTCTTGGAAATGAGCCGGGAGCGCCGCCCGCTGACCGCCGAGATCGAGAAGGCGATGAACGGCGGCGGTTTCGACGCGGCCGGGCTGCCGGGAGGCACGCGTCGTCCATATTTCTTCCAGTCGGTCGTCAACCGTCACATCGACGCAGGCCACGCTTATGTCACCGTCGGCTATGACCTGCCCTGGGAAGAAGATCAAAAGCTCGACTATGATCTCGTGAACAAGCGCGGGCCCGGCTATGAACTCGCCGTTGTCGTGGCGAACCTGCTGTCTGCTTTTCCCGGCCTCTCGCCCCCGATCACCAAGGCGGTATTGTCCGACCAGCTGAAGCCGTTCAAGGCACGCAAGCGAAGCTGGGGGCAGAGCTTCAATTACACGACGCCGCGCTCCGGCACCGCCGGCGCGGCGGTCGCGGTGCCGACCGAAAGAACGCTCGACGCCCTTGAGATCCTGCAACGGGCGATGAAGAAGGTCGGCAAGGTGCCCGCCGCCTTCGCCTGCCGCTACGCGGTAAAGTCGCCGGGACTGCTTGCCTTTACGCGCCATGGTCGAACCACCATCGTGGACATCGACGGCATCGACACGGTGGGCACGCGCAAGCTGATGGCGCAGGCAGTGGCGGATTTGAGGACGCAGGGCATTCCCCACACGGAGCATTGGGGCAAGGTAAACCAGATGACCGCGACAAGCGTCCGGGACGCCTATGGCGACGATCTCGAAGCCTGGATGCGGACCCGGACCGACCTGCTTGATCGGCAGGCGGAGTATGTTTTCGGCAGCGCGTTCCTGGATCGCCTGGGGCTCACAAGTCCGACATTCTGATCGGCGGGTAGGTGCGCGGGCATCGAGAAGGTACCGGCGGCGTCGGCCCTTGCCGTCGTTCTGCGGCCGCCGCGGAGCATCTGCAGAGCGGAAAGCGGGTCTAGGGCGCTTTGTCGCAGGCAGCTGCGGCCGCTCAAGGCTTGCCGCCGAGGGACACGGACTTGTGTCAGGTCGCGCTAGCCGACGCGAATGGTCCCGAAGAGGTAGTCCCGAAGATCGGACCCGTGTCCCGGCCGCCGTGCTACAGGAGGGTGCGAACCTGACCGGGCAGCGCATCGGCCAGGAATGTCGCCACTTTCCGGGACATGGCATCTCTGAACGCCGTCCGGCCGCCTGCGGCGTCAAGGACATATCGAATATGGTGGAGACTTGTCGAAGCACGCGCATCCACTGAGCGGAAGCCCATTACATGACCTGTCCTCCATACAGGCGGGCGGCGCGAATTTCATTCAAAAGGAAACACGAGCAATGGCGAGTTAGCTGAGGAAGCGCGTGGATGACCGTTATCAACATCGCACTGACAGAAGATGGCGTGTTCGTTGTTGCGGATACTCTGGTCGGAGTGAGTGGCAACAGGCCGGGCTTCTTCACTTCGAAAATCCACGTCATGCCGCATCTGAACGCGCTGGTCTGCGGGTCCGGATCCCTGGATCTTACCCTGGATTGGTGTCGGGATTTGCTGGGCAGCCTGCATGCACCCCATATCGGGATGCTGGACGAATTCGTACCGCCGCGCCTGCGATACCTCTACGACCACCGACCGGAGGACGGGCGGCAGGCACATGCCAGCACGATCTACCACCTTGGCTTTGACGATGCGGAGGATCGCTTCGTCGGCTTCGCCTACCGTTCCAGAAATCGGTTCGTCAGCGAGCGACTTCAATATGGAACCCTGACCCAGCCCGGTTATGGGGGCGGGCACCGGCTGAGTGTCTTCCCGGATGATTTCGTCGAGGTCTCCAGGAAGCAGCGGATCATCCAGGACGAGCAATCCTGCGACCCCCGCGTCTTCATCGGCGGGCACATCATCGCCTGTCGTATGCAGCGGGAGCACAAGGATGGGGAGCCGCCGGCCATTACCACGACGCTCACACGTGCGTTCCAGTTCGAAGACTATGAGCAGACATTTCTGGATTGCGCAGGGAGCCTCGCCAACCCCTGAACATGGATACGAACTCGCGGCGCGGACAGTATCGCGTCGCAACCTGTCGGGCCTCGCATGCGGTCGCCGAGACCGCGCAAGGCACGAGAGAGGCCTTCAGCGTTCGTCGAAGCGGGCCGGTTCGGCAGGAACCGCGGGAGCTCTCAGGCGGGCATAGCCGCGACGGGCTGCTCCCATGAAAGGCACCGCAACTCTTCGCCGCACTGAAGACCAGAAGCCAGGGTCGGCGCAAGGCGTTCGACCCTCTTTGCCATGCGGTTGCTCCGAGTCCAGGCCGTTCGCGCTACTGCCAAGGCAGTGACTGTAATTGTTTCGGGAGGACCATGTTGCTAAGCCGTGAACCCATAAAGTTGGCTTTGCAAAGCACGAGGGATCGCCGCAGACGGCCTGCTATGCCATAGACGACGACCATGCCCTCGTCCGCTGACGCCATAGTTGAGGAGTTGAAATCCGTCTTCCCGTCGACGCGGGAAGGTCAGTTCGTGCCGATGGTGAATAGCGTCCAAGGCGAAGAGCCGTTGCAGGTTGAAGCGGATTTCGCCGACAAGGACGATTGGACCAGACTCTTGCCAGAGTGGCTAGATGCCGCGCCGAATGGGCTCGCATCCGCCCTCAGCTTCCTCGGTGATGAGGCGATCCGCTTCTATATACCTGCATATCTAGCAGCGGACCTGATGGGCGCGTTACGTCGCGTCGATCCGACTTTCACGCTCGTGCATGGCTTTGACGACATGTCACGTGATCAGAGAGTTTGGCCGCGAAAAGAGGAAACTTGGACTGGCTTTGCGCGCGCTCGATGGGACGGCCTCACACAGGACCAGGCTACCGCCATCGTACATTACCTCGAATGGCGGGTTGAGCGGGACGGTCTGGATATCGACCATAGCGTCGCCGAGGCATTGGCGGCATATTGGTACGCGCGAGCAGCAGGTCTTCAACCGGACCTTCCCACGACGTGAGAAAGCTGATTCAGCGTCGGCATGAGCCGATATGATCTGACCGACTTCGAGTGGCGCGTGATCGAGCCGCTCTTGCCCAACAAGCCGCGAGGTGTGCCGCGTGTAGACGACCGGCGCGTGCTGAACGGCATCTTCTGGGTGCTGCGTTCCGGGGCGCCGTGGCGTGACCTGCCCGAGCGCTATGGCCCGCGCACCACCTGCTACAACCGCTTCAACCGATGGCGAGAGGCAGGCGTATGCAACCGGCTGATGGATGCCACCAGCGCAGCGCACGACGGCGAGATCCAGATGATCGACAGCACTTCCATCCGGGCGCACCAGCAGGCTGCGACGGCAAAAAAGGGGGTCCAGATCATTGTCTCGGTCGATCACGCGGCGGACTCACGACCAAGATCCACGTCGTCGTCGACGCGCAGGGACTCCCGATCCGGCTCGGCCTGACCGCCGGGCAGACGCATGACGGGCAGATCGCCGACACGCTGCTCGACCACCTTGGGCCGCACACCATCGTTCTGGCAGACAAGGCCTACGACGCCGACCGCATCCGCGAGCTGATCCAGGATCAGGGCGCCACGCCCAACATACCGCCCAAGAGCACCCGCAAGTGGAAGCCCTGCTTCAGCAAACGGCTCTACCGCGAGCGCAACCTGATCGAGCGGTTCTTCTCCAAGCTGAAGCACTTCCGCCGCGTCGCCACCCGATACGACAAGCTCGCTGCCAACTTCCTTGCCATGATCCAGCTCGCCTCAATGCGCCTGTGGCTGCGAACTTATGAGTCTACGGCCTAGTCCGCGAGACCTTCCGCGGCTCCGCTGGAGCGAGGATTTGCAGCGTCGTCGGATCGCCAGGCGCCGGTGCCGCTCGCGGATCGCGGCGGCGGCAGGGGCCGCTTCGGTTGTCACGTGCGTCCTTGCCACGCTCCTCTTCTCGCCGCGGCCGCGGCTGATCTGGAATGCAAGTGCCAGCTCGCCGCCGGGCCTCTATGCCATTTCGGATGCGGACGACGCCGGCCGGGGCGATATCATCGTCGCGACTGTTCCGCCGGCCGCTCGGGATCTCGCTGCGGCTCGAGGCTATCTGCCCCCGTTCGTGCCGCTGGTGAAGGGGATCGCCGGTATCGCTGGGGATCGGATCTGTTCCAGAGGCGATTTGATCTTCGTGAACGACCGGCCCGTCGCGACGCGGCGGCGCGAGGACCCGGCTGGAAGGCCATTGCCGCGTTGGACCGGGTGTGAAACGCTCGGGGAAGGGGACTTCTTCCTGCTGGCCGAGGGTGTCGCGGCTTCGTTCGACGGGCGCTATTTCGGAATCACGCGCCGGAACGAGGTCATCGGACATGGGACCCTGTTGTGGGGCGTTTGAGGCCGATCCTGGCCGCAGCCTGCCTTGCAGCGGCAACGCCGGCTTCGGGGACTCCGCTGGACAGGTGGGCGCCCCATATCAGCGAAGCCGCGGCCCGGTTTGGCGTACCCGAAGCCTGGATCCGCCGGCTCATCGCTGCGGAGAGCGGCGGGCGGACCATGTTTGAAGGCCGCCCGATCACGAGCCGTGCGGGAGCGATGGGACTCATGCAGCTCATGCCGGAGACGTGGAAGGAGACGCGGAGACATTTGCGTCTCGGGACCGATCCTCATGATCCCCGCGACAACATCCTCGCAGGCACGTTCTATCTGAAGATGATGTACGAGCGCTTCGGCTATCCCGGGCTTTTCGCAGCCTACAATGCGGGTCCTGCGCGTTATGCGCGCCATGTCGCCCGCGGAGAGAGGCTGCCGGGCGAGACGATAGCCTATGTTGCTGCGGTGACCGGGAGCGAGAACATAGGCGTGCCGACGGCAAGGATGCGGCGCGATATCTTCGTCGTACGCCGGGCAGATGGAGACGAAGGCATCGGCGCAGTGGCGGTTACGGGCGAAGCTCGCTCAGAGGGCTTGTTCGTTTCGTTGAGCACCGTTTCGACGCCCAGGTACTGAAGGCAAGTTTTGCCCTGCTTCCGCTGCCCTGATTCGGTTGGGAGTGGCCAGCGATCCCGAACTTGCTGATCCCGCCAGACGAGCTTTGAGCATGGGATCATCCAGCGCACCGGGGGTTCGTTACATCGCCCGGATCTCGCTGCCCGCCCGCCACCTTCGACGAACAAGCGCGTCCTGCCCCGAACAGACCCTGTGACGCAGGTGCTTGACGCGGCAAACGGTATCGGTCGCCAGATTCCGATGGTGGAGCTATGTCTCGCCGAGCCCTGCGCTTCAGGCAGTCCGATCTCACGCGAGCCGTCCGTGGCGCCGAGAAGGCGGGTCTCAGGATCGAGCGGATAGAGATAGAGACCAGCGGGAAGATTGTGATCTTCAGCGGGTCGGTTACTGGTAAAAGGGGACCGCCCAATCCTTGGGACGAGGAGCTCAGTCGATGAGCAAGCGCAGGCAGTTGCGGTCGAACCGGTTCCTTCCGGAATATGTCACCCGGTTCAGGGACCGCCATGGCAAGGACCGGCTGCGTTTCCGGCGGAAGGGCTTCCCGTCGCGATACTTTTGAACGCCGCTGGGCAGCGAGGAGTTTCGGGAGGAATATCGCCTGTTCAACAGCCCGGATGCGGCTCTTGAGGCCCGGCAGGTTGTAGTCTCCTCGCGATACATGCCCGGCAGCATCGGGGATCTTCTCGAGCGCTACATGGCGGTTCCCGAGCGACTCGGCCCCACCGAGGTGACGAGATCAAAGGTCAGGAGCATCCTCGAAAGGTTCGCTCGAGGCAGGGAGGAGCGAATGGTGGGCGACCTCCGCTTCGACCACGTCGATGCCATCATATCTCGATCTCGGGTGAAGACGGTGGACGCGAGGGGCCGCCCTGCCGGCGGGATCGAAGCAGCCCGGAAACTCCGAAAGGAGCTGCGCAGATTCTTCGGCTTTGCGGTAAAGCTTGGCTGGATCGTCAAGAATCCCGTCGACGACTCGCAGCCAATCAAGGTGGCACCGAGCGAGCGTTCGACCGGCTATTATACGTGGAGCGAGGACGATATTTCTCGATTCCGCGCGCGGTGGCCTCTGGGAACGAAGCAGCGCCTTGCGATGGAGCTCATTCTCTGGACCGATCAGCGCAAGGTCGATGCCATTCATCTTGGCCGCCAGCACGTCCGCGAAGGCAAGTTTGTCCTCCGCCAGACCAAGACCGGCAAGCGGTTGGTTCTCCCGATCGCACCGCCATTGGCGGCCGCGATCGACGCCATGCCCCCGTCAGACGCCATGTGCTTCATCGTGACCGAGTGGGGGCGGCCGTTCTCGGTGAAGGGCTTCGAGGCTGGTTCCGCGACCAGTGCGATGCTGCGGGACTTCCGAAATGCACCGCGCACGGTCTACGAAAGGCAACGATGCGGCGGATGGCAGCTCGAGATGCCCAACAAGAGCATGAAATCGGTGAGCGGCCACAGCAAGGACGAGGAGGTGTCTCGCTATACCGAGGCAGCCGATCAGGAGAGGCTCGCGGAGCAGGCAATCCGGCGGCTGGCGGCGTGGGAAATGTCTAACCTGGGCCCACGGTTAGACACCAAATCAAGCTAAGACGCTGGAGATGCGCTCTATTTCCTGAAGAGTGGAGGCCCGAGCCGGAATCGAACCGGCGTGCAAGGATTTGCAGTCCTCTGCGTAACCACTCCGCCATCGGGCCGAGGCGGCGGGACTTGTCCGGGAACCGCGCGCAAGTCAACACCCAAGTCGGAGACCCTGGTCGCCGACTGCGTTCTCGTCGCGGGGCGGACAGGCGGGGTTATCCCGGATTGGGTTGCGGGTTTCACAGGGTCGCGGGCCGAGCGGTGCCGCGACACAGAGGGCGGATGGACTTCCAGGACGATCCGCCACGCCCTACCGTCCTGCAGGGATCGGACGCGGATGACTGGATCGCGCCCACTTCGTGGCGCACAGTCGGGGATCGCCGTGCTGGTAACGTTCTTCGTGACCCTCGCCATGAGAAAAGACTATGCCCCGGCGCAGCCGATCCTCCAGATCATAGCGCTTTGCTTCGTCTTCAAATCCGGCTGCGTTTCCGCGGGAAAGCGCGCTTTTCGCGCTCGGCCTGCCGGACGGGTGCTGGTGGTTCGCGCAATCGCAGCGGGCGCGATCTTCGGCACCGCCGGCCTCCTGGTAGCGCCACTGGGGCTGCGCGGCATCGGCGTCGCGGTCGCCCTGGGCGCTGTGATTGCAGCCGTGGGATTGCTGCTCATGCTCACTGCCGCCCGCCGCGGGCATCACGATCAGCGCCGTGCGGAGCCCTCGGCGTCGATCGTGCCTCCTGCCTGAGCCGGCCACGCCTGTCCGCGAGCGGACGGGTTGTGTCCGAAATCGAACGCTCGAGTTCCAAGCCCCGCCGTAGCGACGGAGGCGAAGCCCTTGGCACAGCTCTTGCTCATTCCAGGCAGGGAAGGCTCCCCAGAGGGAAGTGGAGACATCTTCGCTTTCCCTCCCCCTGGGGAGCCGATAAAGACAAAGGCAGCCGCAAGGTGTATTGCATCAATAAGACAGCTGTGCGATTGAGAACCAGATGACCGAGCAAAATTTCGACCATATGCGCCGCGCCATGATCTCGAACCTGTTGAGAACGACGGGGACCAACGATCCCGTGGTTCTGGCCGCGTTCGAGGAGGTCGCCCGCGAGCGCTTCGTGCCGCGCGAGCGTCTCGCCTTGTCCTATGCCGACGCCCTCGTGCCGCTGAAGCCGGGCCGTGATCTCAACAATCCTCTGGCGCTTGGCCGGCTGCTCACCGAAGCGGGCCCGCGCGAGAGCGATCGTGCGCTCGTGATCGGCGCCGCGACGGGCTATTCCGCCGCTCTGCTGTCGAAGATGGTGGCCTCGGTCGTTGCGGTCGAAGAGGACGCCGAGCTTGCCGCCTTCGCCCGCGACGCGCTCGCGGGAACGGGAGTGACACTGGTCGAAGGTCCGCTCGCTGAGGGGCACCGCGCAGGAGGGCCGTACGACCTGATCCTGATCGACGGCGCCGTGGAATTCGTGCCCGACGAGATCGTTTCCCAGCTGAAGGATCTCGGACGGCTGGTCGCACCGACGATCGATCGCGGCGTCACGCGCCTCTCGATCGGCCGCAAGTCGGGCGAGGCATTCGGTATGGCAAGCTTCTCCGATGCGGCCGCGGCCGTGCTTCCGGATTTCGTACGGCCGAAGGTTTTTACATTCTGAGAGTGGGCTCGATCTGAGCGGGGAGTGACATGATGCGGGTGGGGTTCTTGGCGGCTGCGGGGGCAGCAGCATTGATTGTCGGCGGAAGCGCCGGGGCGGAAACGCTTCGTGACGCGCTCGTGCAGACCTATCAGACCAACCCCACGATCATGGGGCAGCGCGCGCAGCTCCGTTCGCTCGACGAAGGCGTGGCGCTCGCTCGATCGCAAAATCGGCCGCAGCTTTCGGGTACGGCGGGTATCAACCAGAACCTGCTTCGAACCGGCGGCGGCGAGGGCCGTAATCTCAGCGCCGGCGTCGACGTCAGCTATCCCCTGTTCACCGGCGGCCGGATCCGCAACCAGATCCGCGCCGCCGACGAGCGGGTGCTGGCCGGCCGAGCCGCATTGCGGGCGACCGAAGGAGACGTGTTCACCGAAACGGTTGCGGCCTACATGGACGTGATCCGTGACCGCTCCATCGTCACCCTGAACCGCAACCAGGTGCGCGTGCTGGAGACGAACCTTCAGGCGACCCGCGATCGCTTCGAGGTCGGCGATCTCACCCGCACGGATGTCGCCCAGTCAGAAGCCCGGCTGGCGCTTGCACGTTCCAATCTGGCGACCGCCGAGGGGCGACTTGAGGGCAGCGAGGAAAATTATCGTCGCGTCATCGGCGAACTTCCGGACGAACTCGATCCGCCGCCGCCTCTCCCCGCGCTGCCAACCACGCCGGACCAGGCGGTCGACATCTCGCTCGCCAACAATTCCGATCTGGTCTCGATCGCTGCGCAGGTGCGCGCCGCCCAGCGCGACGTTGCGATTGCGCGCGCAGGGCGCCTGCCGAGCGTGTCGGCGATCGGATCTCAAAGCTACACCAACTATCTGGGCACGGCCGACGACCAGTTCGGCGGAGTCGGTAACCGCAATTCGATCGGCAACACCGGGGTGGGCGTGCAGGCGCGCATTCCAATCTACCAGGGGGGAGCTGTCGGGGCCCAGGTGCGCCAGGCTCAGGCGCTCCAGAGTCAGTTGCTCGAGCGCGGTGTCGAGATCGAACGCAGTGTGGTCGCCAATACCCGCGCCGCCTTTGCGAGTTATCAGGCGGCACAGGAAGCGGTCGAATCGAACCAGGTGGCGGTTAACGCCAACACCTTGGCGCTCGAAGGCACCCGCGCCGAGCAGACAGTCGGTACCCGCAACGTCCTGGACGTGCTCAATGCGGAGCAGGAGCTGCTCAATAGCCAGGTGGCCGTCGTGACGGCGCGTCGCGACGCCTATGTCGCGGGATTTCAGCTCCTGAACGCGATGGGACGTGCCGAGGCTGACGATCTGAACCTCGACGGCGGCGCACTTTACGATCCTCTGGTCAATTACGAGCGGGTTTCGCGGCGCGGCTCCGACTGGAAAGACGATCCCGATCCGCAGCCTGTCTCCACGAGGACCGTTGCGCCCCCGCCCGTGGGGCCGGTCGGGCCAGTCGATACGGGTCGGCAAAACACCCCCGTGACAGGCACCACGGAATAAGCGATAAGCCATTCTCTATGGGGGATATTAACCAGGAACCCTCGATGGAGGACATTCTCGCCTCCATCAAGCGGGTCATCGCCGAGGACGGCCGTGTGTCCGCGCGTCCGGCGCGCGGCGGACGTCCGACGGCTGCGCCGCCGGCGCCGCCACCACCAGCGCCCGAGGACGACGTTCTCGAGCTTTCGGATCCAGTCGACGAAGGCCACGGGCTCGTGTCCGAGGACGCGGCGGCGGCGAGCGCGCGATCGCTCGCGGCCCTGTCCGCGCTCAAGGAGTCCAGCCAGGCGCTGCCGCAGGGCGATGGGCCTCTCGAAGCGGTCGTCCGCGAAATGCTGAAGCCGATGCTCAAAGATTGGCTGGACCAGCATCTGCCCGACATGGTCGAAGAGCTGGTCACCCGCGAAATCGCCCGGATCACCGGCAAGCATTTCTGACCACGTCCGGGGCAAGATCGGGGGAGGAGGCGGATTGCTCCGCCGCCTGCGCTTGGTCTAAGCGGCGCGCATGACCGAACTCGCCAAGACCTTCGACCCCGCCGCCATCGAATCGCGCTGGTATGCGCATTGGGAAGAAGCGGGGCTCTTCCGCCCCGAGCGCGAGGCGGCCGAGCCGTTCACCATCGTCATCCCGCCGCCGAACGTCACCGGCTCACTGCACATCGGCCACGCGCTCGACAACACGCTGCAGGACATCCTGATCCGGCACGCGCGCCTGCAGGGCAAGGATGCGCTGTGGGTGGTCGGCACCGATCATGCCGGCATCGCCACGCAGATGGTGGTCGAACGCAATCTCGAAAGCCAGGGGCTGCGCCGCGCCGACATGGGCCGCGAGGCGTTCGTCGAGCATGTCTGGGAGTGGAAGGCACAGTCCGGCGGCGCGATCACCCGCCAACTGCGCCGGCTCGGCGCCTCCTGCGACTGGTCGAACGAGCGCTTCACCATGGATCCGGGCTTCTCGGCCGCGGTGCTGAAGGTGTTCGTCCAGCTCTACCGCGAGGGCCTGCTCTACCGCGACAAGAGGCTGGTCAACTGGGATCCGAAGTTCGGCACTGCGATCTCGGATCTCGAGGTCGAGACCAAGGAGATCCAGGGCAAGTTCTGGCATCTCCGATATCCGCTCGAAGACGGCAGCGGCTTCATTCACGTTGCGACCACCCGGCCCGAGACGATGCTCGCCGACATGGCGGTAGCGGTCCATCCCGAAGACGAGCGCTACAAGGCGCTGGTCGGTCGCAACGTGCGCCTGCCGATCACCGGCCGGCTGATCCCGATCATCGCCGACGAACATGCCGATCCGGAGCTCGGATCGGGCGCGGTGAAGATCACGCCGGGCCACGATTTCAACGACTTCGAGGTGGGCCGGCGCGCCGGCATCAAGGCGGCCGACATGCTGAACATGCTCGACGCCCAGGCACGGATCGCGCAGACCTCGGACGGACTGATCCCGGCCGATCTCGTCGGGCTGGACCGGTTCGAAGCCCGCAATCGGGTGGTCGAGCGGCTTGAGGCCGATGAACTGCTCGAGCGGATCGAGGATCGGACGATCCAGACGCCCTATGGCGATCGCTCGGGCGTGGTGATCGAGCCTTGGCTTACCGATCAATGGTATGTCGACGCCGCAACGCTGGCGCAGCCGGCGATCGAGGCCGTGCGCAGCGGCAAGATCAAGGTTGTGCCGAAGACCTGGGAGAAGACCTGGTTCAACTGGCTGGAGAACATCCAACCCTGGTGCGTCTCGCGCCAGCTCTGGTGGGGTCACCAGATCCCGGCGTGGTACGATCCGAATGGCAAGGTCTATGTCGCCGAGACGGAGGCCGAGGCGCAGGCCGAGGCGGGCGAGGGAGTTCCCCTCTGCCGCGAGACTGACGTGCTCGACACCTGGTTCTCCTCGGCATTGTGGCCGTTCGGGACGCTCGGCTGGCCGGAGCAGACCAGTGACCTGCGCCGACATTACCCCAATGACGTGCTGATCTCCGGCTTCGACATCATCTTCTTCTGGGATGCCCGGATGGCGATGCAGGGCCTGCATTTCATGGGCGAGGTGCCCTGGAAGACGCTCTACCTTCACGGCCTGGTGCGCGACGCCAAGGGCCAGAAGATGTCGAAATCGAAGGGCAATACGGTCGATCCGCTCGGTCTCATCGACACGTACGGCGCCGATGCCCTGCGCTTCACGATGGCCGCAATGGAAAGCCAGGGCCGCGACATCAAGCTCGATGAGAAGCGGATCGAGGGCTATCGCAACTTCGCGACCAAGCTGTGGAACGCCGCGCGCTTCTGCCAGACCAACGGCATCGGCGCGTCTGCGTCGCTGGAGCCGCCGGCGGCCGACCATCCGGTCAACCGCTGGATCGTCGGCGAGACGGTGAAGACGATCCAGTCGCTTGACCTCGCGCTCGCCGAGCTGCGCTTCGATGAATCGGCGAACACGCTCTACCACTTCGTCTGGGGCAGCTTCTGCGACTGGTATCTGGAGCTGATCAAGCCGCTCCTCGCCGGTGCAGAAGGGCAGGAGACGCGGATCGTCGCCGGCTGGGTGCTCGACCAGATCCTGGTCATGCTCCACCCGTTCATGCCGTTCATCACCGAGGAATTGTGGCATGCCCTCGGGGAGCGGCCGACGCCGCTGATCGTCGCCAAGTGGCCGATGCCGGACGCGCGCGCGCTCGATCCCGAGGCCGGGCCCGAGATCGACTGGCTGATCCGCGTCGTCAACGGCATCCGCGGCGCTCGTTCCGAACTGAACGTGCCTCCGCGCGCGAAGCTCGCCCTCCACGTGCGCGACGCCAGCGAGATGACGCTCGCACGTCTGGGCCGTCACGATGCCGCGCTGAAGCGGCTCGCCCGAATCGAGACGGTGCGCACCGACGCGGCGAGTGGGGGCGCGGCCCAGGTGGTGGTCGACGAAGCGACGTTCGTTCTGCCGCTCGAAGGGGTGATCGACATCGAGGCCGAGCGCGGCCGTCTCGCCAAGGCTCTCCAGGCGGCCGAGAAGGAACGCGATTCTCTGGCCGGCCGGCTCGACAATCCGAGCTTCGTGGAACGCGCCAAGCCCGAGGCGGTGGAGAAAGCACGCGCCGACCACGCCGAAAAGGCTTCCGACGCGGACAAGTATCGCGCCGCTCTGGCAAGGCTGGGGTGACGTTTCCATCCTCCCTGAGCCTCGCTCGGGGAGGAGCGTGCGGATAGCGGAGCGCTGGCATCCCCTGCGGCTTTCGTGCGTATGTCGCGGATGGCAAGTCAAGCACCCGCCCGCCCCGGACAGCGTGATCTTACGTCGGGCCCGATCGCCTCGACCTTGCTCGCATTCGCGATACCGACGCTCGGCTCCTCCGTCCTGCAATCGCTGAACGGATCGATCAACGCGATCTGGGTTGGTCGCTTCCTGGGCGAGGACGCACTGGCGGCGACCGCGAACGGCAACATCGTGCTGTTCATGCTGCTCGCCTTCGTGTTCGGGTTCGGAATGGCCTCGACCATCCTCATCGGCCAGGCCTTTGGGCGCCGTGACATCATCGAAGCGCGGCGGGTGGTCGGAACGGCGATCGGATCGTTCGTGCCGATCGCGATCGTCGTCGCCGTTGCCGGCTGGCTCGCCGCCCCGCACATCCTCGGCCTGCTCGGGACGCCGGGCAATTCGCTGGCGCTCGCCTTGTCCTATTTGCGTGTGATCTTCGTCGGCATGCCGGCGGCGCTGATGATGACGATGCTGATGATGGCGCTGCGCGGATCGGGCGATTCGCTGACCCCCTTGTGGTTCATGGGGCTCAGCGTGTTGCTCGACAGCAGCCTCAATCCGGTTTTCATCCTTGGGCTGGGCCCGGCGCCAGCGCTCGGCATCGCCGGCGCTGCGACGGCACGGCGATCGCCAATTATGTCAGCCTCGCCGCCTTGCTCGTCTACATCTATGCCCGCGATCTGCCGCTGCGCTTGCGCGGGCCGGAAGTCGCCTGGTTGCTGCCCGATCCGGCCCGGCTGCGGGCAATCGTGATCAAGGGCTTCCCGATGGGTCTGCAGATGATCGTCATCACCTCGTCGGCGCTCACCATGCTCGGCCTTGTCAATCGCGAGGGCGTGCACACGGCCGCCGCTTATGGGGTCACCCAGCAACTCTGGACCTATGTGCAGATGCCTGCGATGGCGCTCGGTGCTGCGGTGAGCGCAATGGCGGCCCAGAATATCGGCGCAGGCAACTGGCAGCGCGTTTCCGCCGTCACCCGTGCCGGCGTGATCCTCAACATCGTGTTGACCGGCGCCTTGATCCTCCTGCTCACCATCGCCGACCGCCCGGCGCTGGCCCTCTTTCTCGGCGCCGAGAGCCCGGCCTTGCCGGTAGCCCGCCACATTCAGCTGGTCGGGACCTGGGGTTTCCTGTTCTTCGGCATCAGCCTAGAGCATGATCATTTTTCTGTGAATCTGGCAGGGGATTCCCAAAGGGCCTGGATCGTGATTCAAGGTGCTGGCTGGAAGGAGGCCAGCATGGATGACGCGGCCTTATTCAAATGATCTTCGCGAG
>NZ_PXYI01000018.1 GCF_003012735.1 Allosphingosinicella deserti
CCGGGTTGCCGCACAAGCGCCCGATCGTTGGTGACGCGGGATGGAGCAGCCCGGTAGCTCGTCAGGCTCATAACCTGAAGGTCGTAGGTTCAAATCCTACTCCCGCAACCAACCACAACCGCCAGGCAAAAGCCTCGGCGGTTTTTTTGTGCCCGGAGCAGATGAAGCGTGACGTCACTCTTACGGGTGCTCGTAAGGACGCCGCAGGGGCGATAGCCGTATCCCTCCGGTGGAGGCCGTCTTGGCGCGGGCGTGAGGGAGCGCTCTTAAGGGTGCTCGTAAGGTCACACGTAAGAGCGGGTGATGAGCCAGATCACGGTATGACGTGACCCCCAACTTTCATCCCGTCGGGACTAGGGACCGGCGATTGTGATTGCGCATCGGCGCATGCATGTGAAGCAACGGCCTGCACGCGTGCAGGCCGTTGCTTGTCAAAGCCGGCGGCAAAGGCGGCCGGTGTGGCGTAGCCGAGCGAGGAGTGCGGGCGCTCGGTGTTGTAGTCGTCGATCGCTGGAGTGACGGGTCAGGAGGAGGCCGATCAGCCAGCCTCCGCCGCGCGAGTACGAGCGTGCGCTCCTAAGGGTAATCGTAAGAGCGCACGTAAAAGCGATCGATGGCCAGATTGGCGGCACGGCCCTATCGGCAGCGACGGTGGAGCACTGACAAGCTGAAGGCGAAGAACCGTTTCATCGGCGCAGCTGCCCATTGTTCGACTTTCTCGAACGACCGCGGGCATTTTATCGCTCTCACCGGGACGCTTGCGTCACCCTAGATGGGCTCCAGACAGGAGAACGATCATGATCGAATTCAGGGACCGGGGTGCCCGAGGCCATCATCGCGGAGCGCTGGTGGATGCGCGGCACAGCTTTTCGTTCGGCCACTATCACGATCCCAAGCATATGGGCTTCCGGAGCCTGCGGGTGATCAACGAGGATCGCGTGGTTCCGGGGGCCGGCTTCCCGGACCATGGGCACGATAATATGGAGATCGTGACGATCGTCCTTCAGGGGCGGATCACCCACCGCGACAGCCTCGGCAACGAAGCGACGATCGGCGCCGGCGATGTGCAGCGGATGAGTGCGGGCACCGGCGTGGTCCATAGCGAGGTGAACCCGAGCGGGGACGCGCGCGCGCACGCGCTGCAGATCTGGATCATTCCGTCGGAGCAGGGCTTGCCGCCTTCCTACGAACAGAAGCATTTCCCGGCCGAAGACCGGCGCAACGAACTCGTCGCGATCGCGACTCCGGATGGTCGTGAGGGCTCCGTCCGGCTGCATCAGGATGCCGCGATCGAGATCGCTCGCCTGGACGAGGGCAGCGTGCTGACCCGCGCGCTGTCGCCAGGCCGGGGCTATTGGGTGCAGGTGACCGCCGGAGTGATCGGCCTCAACGGGACCGAGATGCGCGAAGGCGACGGCGCGGCGATCACGGGCGAGACCTTGCTCACGATCGAGGCGGACACCGAGTCCGAGATGCTGCTCTTCGACTTGCATTGACTGGGCACGGCCGGGCACTCCAGGCGACATCACCTGGTGCTCGGCCGTCGCTCACGCTGCGCCCGATGGGAAAACGAGTTCTTTGCACCTCACTTCGCGCCCGCGACGGGGCCAAGAACGTTGCGGAACGAACCAGATCGTTGCTGGCGCGTTCCATCCAGCGCGCCCCATCAACAGGTGAGCGTTCACAGGAGTAAGAGATGGCACGATCGGCAGAGAAACGCGGCAAAGAGGAAACCAAGGTCGCGGAGAAGAAGGTGAAGGCGACCGGCAAGCCCGCGGGCGGTGCTCGGGGCGGGATCACGGCGCCGGTGACGCCATCCGCCGAGCTCGCCGAGATCGTCGGCAAGGAGGATCTGCCGCGGAGCGAGGTGGTCAAGAAGATGTGGGATTATATCAAGAAGAATGATCTGCAGGACGCCAAGGACAGGCGCCAGATCAATGCCGACGACAAGCTCGGCAAGATCTTCAACAAGAAATCGGTCAGCATGTTCGAGATGAACAAGCATCTCAGCGCGCATCTTACCGCCAAGAAGGCCTAGGCGCTTGGCGGGCTGCGACGCCGTGCTGCAGGCGCGGCGCCAAGGCCGCGGATCAGGGTTCGGCAGGCGGGGCTCCCGCTTGCCGAACCGCAAATGTGCGTCGCTCGGCCACCAACTACGAACCGCCGGACGCAAGACCGTTTAAGAGAGAGGCTGGCAGACTCTGCCTTCACGGGGAGGCCGGAAGCACGAGCCTGGGGCATGATCGATCATGCGCTCGTCATTGATGAAGGTTCTCGGTCCGATAGCTCCATCGCGTCGCCCGCGTCAGCGCAACGGCGCGCGCGTCGCAAACCATGGCTCGATCCGCGCGATCGCGTCTTCCACCTGATTCGTCGCCACAGCAAAGCTGAAGCGCATGAAATGGTGGCCGTCGACCGGATCGAAATCGATCCCTGGCGCGGTCGCCACGCCGGTATCCCGGAGCAGAGCGGTGCAAAAAGCGAGACTGTCGTTCGTCAGATGGCCGATGTCGGCATAGACGTAGAATGCGCCGTCCGGCGGTGCGATCCGCCGCAGGTCCATGCGCGGCAGTGCGTCGAGCAGCAGCGCGCGATTGCGGGCATAGGTGTCGCGATGGCCTTCGAGTTCGCCCTCGCAGTCCATCGCCATCAGCCCGGCATGTTGCGACAGCGACGGCGGCGTCAGGAACAGATTGCCCATGCGCGCCCGGGCGGCCCCGATCAGATCCGGCGGCACCACCAGCCAGCCGAGCCGCCATCCTGCCATGCTGTAATATTTGGAGAAGCTGTTGACGATCAGCGCATCGGCGGAATGCTCCAGCATCGTGTGCGCCGGGCCGACATAGCTGAGGCCATGGTAGATTTCGTCGGAGACGATGCGGATGTTCCGGCGGCGGCAGACTTCGGCGATGGCAGCGAGTTCGTCGGGCGCAATGATCGTGCCGGTTGGATTGGCGGGGCTGGCGACGATCAGCCCGTCCGGCGCCGGATCGATGCACTCCAGCGCCGCGGCGGTAATCTGATACCGCTCCGCCTCGCCGCAGGGCAGCTCGAGCGGTTCGATGTGCAGCGCCTTCAGCGTGTTGCGATAGGCGACATAACCGGGGCGAGCGAGGGCAACCCGCGCACCCGGCGCGAACACGCAGGCCAGAGCGAGGACGAGGGCCGGCGACGCGCCGCAGGTAAGGATCACCTGCTCGGCATCGACGCCTGCCCCGTAGCGTTCGTCGTAAAGCGCGGCGATCCGCCCCTTAAGCTGTGGGCTCTCCCAATAGCCCATCGCATCGGCATCGAGGATCCGGTGCGCGGCGGCGATCGCGGCCGCCGGCGCGCCGGTCGAGGGTTGCCCGAACTCCATGTGGATGATCGATCGTCCTTCCGCCTTCAGCTGATGGGCGAGGCGGCTGATGGCGATGGCGTGGAATTGCTCGATTTCGGCGGTCATGGGCGCCGATTACATCGACCACGCGTGCAAGTCGCCTGCTTTGGTTACCGTGGTCGCAGACTTGCCGGAGAGGTCGATCAATCGCTGCCGACTGCCGCCTCTCCGGCTGCGGTAAGCCGATATACGCCTTTGTCCAATCGTTCGAACCAGCCGTAGACGTTGCGCAGCAGGATTGCGCCGGCATCATCGGCGAGCGGCTTCAGGTCTCGGGGGCGTTTCGGGCCGTCGCGCAGCGCGGCGGCGCACGCGAGGGCGCGCTGGCGATAGGCGGTCATGATCGGCTGACGGGTGGATCCGCCGACCGCCGGGTCGCCCCGGCGTGCCTTGTGCTCCTTGAGCAACCGCTTGCGCCGGGTGAGATCCGCACGGGGGCGGTAGGGTGTAGGTTCGGCCACCAACGCGACACTGCCGAGCTTCGGATCGACGATCAGTAGGCCGATCCCGAGCAATCGGCAAAGGCGATGCGCGCGCCGATCCTGATCGCGGCCGCGCCGGCTGCCGAGCACGGCGAGATAGACGCTGTCGGCGGCGCGCAGACGATCCACGGCCTGCAGCACGAGCTCGAGCGAGAAACTGAGCTTGAGCTCGGCAATGACGAGGAGCGGCGGCTCATCACCGCGCACGGCGACCAGATCGCAGCCGCAAATCTCGCCTTTGACGGTGAATCCCTGCGCCTCGAGGAACGCCTTGACCGGGCGATAGAGGCTCGTCTCGGCAAGTCTCTCGGCGTTCACGCCGCCCACGGCGCGAGATCCTCTTCCTGAGCGATCAGTGCCAGGCCGTGGGCGATGGAGGTAAGCTCGCCGCCGGTCATGATCGCATCGGGGCCGAAGCGGCGTTCGAAGATCGCGCGGACCGCCGGGATGAGCGAGGTGCCTCCGGTCAGGAACACCCGGTCGATCGCGCCCGAGGGAAGCCCCGCATCGGCCAACGCACGATCGACCGTCTGGTCCATGCGGGCGATGTCGTCGGCGATCCACGTCTCGAACATGTTCCGGGTGACGTCCGCCTCGATCTCGAGCCCGGCGCCGGCAAAGTGGAAGTGCGCCTTCTCCTCGGACGACAAGGCCCGCTTCAGCCGACCGACGGAATCGTAAAGGGGATAGCCGAGCTCGTTCTCGATCACGGCGATCATCCGGGCGATCGCCGCGCCATCGACCGCGTCGCGTTGCAGGCGCCGCAATTCGTCCATCGTCCTGCGATTGCGCATCAGCGCCAGCCGCGACCAATCGGCGAAATCGCTGAAGTAGCCCCGCGGGATCTCGATCTCCTTGCCGAAGGAGCGGTACAGGCTGCCCTTGCCGAGCATCGGCAGCACCAGCCGATCGACGATCCGATAGTCGAAGCGATCGCCGGCGATGCCGAGTCCGGCATGGCCGAGCGGGGTGCAGCGGCGAGCGGCGCCGGGCTCGGCGACTTCGACGATCGAGAAATCGCTGGTGCCGCCGCCGAAATCGGCAACGAGCAGGGTGGTCGGCTCGGTCAGCCGCGAGGCATAGCTGAACGCCGCGGAGATCGGCTCGTAGACATAATGGATCTCGTCGGCGAATCCCTGGAACATCGCATCGTAGCGCGATCGTGCAAGCGCAGGATCCGGGCGCGCGCCGGCATATTGGACGGGGCGGCCGACGACGAGGCGGCTCGGCCGCGGATCGAGGCGCCCGCCGGCATGGCCGGCAAGCCGATCGAGGAAGATGCGTCCGAGCTCTTCGAAGCGATAGCGTTTCTCGAACACCGACGCGCTTTCGAAGCTTGCGCTGGCGGCGACCGACTTGAACGACTGGAGGAAGCGGCTGTCCTCGGGATATTCGAGATATTCGGCAATCGCGAACGGGCCCGCCTCGACGGCGAGGCCGCCCTTCACCGCTTCGTCATGCCAGAAGCACAAGGCTGACCGGAAGATCGCGTCCCCGTCGCTGCCGAAGCCGATCAGATCTGGAGCGCCATCGTCGCCGACGATCGCAGCGACGCTATTGGTCGTGCCGAAGTCCAGCCCGAGGGCCGGCCCGGTATGGGGGCTTTGCATGATGTCTCCGGAACGGCCTGGCGGGCGAAGCGGGACCGCTTGGGCGCGCCGGCACCCGGGTGTCAATCGTCATCGCGCGATGAATCGGCCCGTTCATGAGACGGGCCGTTGAGATGAACGAAAGCTTTCGAGCGCGTTCAGGAGGCGCTCAAACCGAATCGGCCAACACAGGCTCAGCAAGCGTGAGGCCGAGTAGATGGCCTCGCGGCAAAAAGGAGAAAGACAATGCTGAAGAAGGTCACCCTTGCCGCCGCCGGCCTTATGACCGCTCTCACTGCCGTTCCGGCAGCAGCCGACGCCCATCCGCGCGGTCGCGCCCATGGCTATCACAACAACAGCGCTCGCGACGGCTATTATGCCGATCGCTATGATCGCCGCTCGTACCGCAATAACGGCCGCTGCCGTTCCGGCACCACGGGTGCCATCATCGGCGGTGCCGGCGGTGCGTTGCTCGGCCGTGAGATTGCCGGTCGGGGAGACCGCACGGTCGGCGCCATCCTCGGCGGTGCTGCAGGCCTGCTCGGCGGGCGCGCTCTGACCCGGGACAAGAACTGCCGCTGATCGCATCGAACGAGATCTGCCGCGCTTCGGCTGAAGCGCGGCTGGTCCTACGGGAGGAGGGCGGCCGCCTTGCGGTCCGCCCTCTTCGTTCATTTGGGACGCTGCAGCGTCGGGCCGAGATTCTGGATCACCTGACGCGCGTCGAAGCTGCTCGGATCGTCCCGCCGCTGACCCCGGAACATGACGATCTCTGCCGAAGCTTCATAATTGGTGACGGTGCGAACATCGACATCGTCGGCCCAGAACGGATCGCCGCCCCACGGATGCCAGTTGCGCCAGCCGAGGCCGCCGTAGCGATAGCGCCAGGAGGGGCCCCAATAGCCGAACGGCCCCGGACCGAAGGGTGACGAGGAGACGCGGGTGCGGACGTTGGGATCGGTGGCGCGCGCCACCATCGTGAACCCGTCATAACCGTTCTGGGTGGTGAGCTCCGCGGCACGGTAGAGCAGGAAGTTCTCGACCTGCTGGCGCGACGTGAAGCTGTTGCCGGTGAAGTTCACGCGGTAGCGATTATCCTCGATCCGCTGTTCGCTATAGCCGCCGCTTGCCTGCGACCCGCGGGTGCCGATCGGCTGATAGGGAGTAGACGTTGCGCAGGCGGAGACGAGCAGGGCCGCCGCAAGGCAGCCCGCCAAGCCGGCAGTCCGCCTCGACGAAGTTGTTGGGATCATTTCTAAACCTTTGTGAGAGAAGGGGTTTTCGTAACTTCAACGGCAACGCACCGGATTTGCGGCCGTTCCGGACTTGACCGTTCTGCATCGAGATTTTGGTGTCTCCGCCATGCGCAATTTCCTCCGGGCGAGCCCGGAACCCGCTTCGTCCCCGGGGGTTCGCCGTCGCATCCTCTCAGCGCCCGGAGACCAAGATGAGCGAGACTCCCCGACCCCCGTTCGACGAACCCGAACAGGCCGCCCCCGGCAGCACCCAGGAGATGCGCACCAAGCCCGAACACGGCGAGGACAGCTACCGGGGCTCAGGCCGTCTTGCCGGCAAGAAGGCGGTCATCACCGGTGGCGACAGCGGCATCGGCCGGGCCGTCGCGATCGCTTACGCCCGCGAAGGTGCGGACGTGCTGATCTCGTATCTCAACGAGCATGAGGATGCCGAGGACACCAAGCGCCAGATCGAGGCGGCGGGCCGGCAGGCCGTGCTGTTCCCAGGCGACATTTCGAGCGCTGACCACTGCCGAGCGCTGGTCGCCACCGCGGTCGAGGCGTTCGGCCGCATCGACATCCTCGTCAACAACGCCGCCCACCAGATGACCTTCGACACGATCGAGGAGATCCCGGACGAAGAGTGGGACATGACGTTCCGAACCAACATCCATGCGATGTTCTACATCACCAAGGCAGCGGTGGCGCACATGGGCCAGGGCGGATCGATCATCAACACGACCTCGGTCAATGCCGATAGCCCGACGCCGCAGCTGCTCGCCTACGCCACCACCAAAGGCGCGATTCAGAATTTCACCGCGGGGCTTGCGCAATTGCTGGCCGAGCGGGGCATTCGAGCCAATTGCGTGGCACCCGGGCCGATCTGGACTCCGCTGATTCCGTCCACCATGCCGCAGGATAAGGTCGAGAGTTTCGGCGAGCAGGTGCCGATGAAGCGGCCGGGACAGCCGAAGGAACTGGCACCGGTCTATGTCATGCTGGCATCGGACGAAGCGAGTTACGTCTCTGGTGCCACGATCGCCGTCACCGGCGGCAAGCCGATCCTGTAATCAAAAGCGCGGAGGCGCGTTCACGGCGCACCTTCGCTTTGAAGCCGGGCGAGGAAGCTTCCGGGCGGCGCCGGCCGGTCCTTGAAGCCCTTGATGAGCTCGTTGTAGAGATGGAGTGCGATCGTTCGGCCGCTGACGCGATCTTCCAGCAGGCATTCGGGATCGACGATCCAGCGGGCATCGCGCCAGTGCACCGGGTACAGGATCTCGGGGGGGAGGGCCCGGTCGGAGAGGCCGTGAAGAATAGCGAGATGGGTTAGAGCAGCCGGACCGGCGCTGCCCCACGGCATCTGCGAGAGCCCGGCGCGGCCGGTGCGCCACAATCGCCAGTGCGCGGCCAGACGAGCCCGCCACGGAATCCAGGCGGGGACGGTGCGCTCCTCGAACAGCGCGAGCAGCGCCGGCAGCATCGGGCAGTCCGGTGGCAGCCGCAACACGCCGTTCGTGTACCGGCCCGGTTCCTCTTCGCCCAAGAGATAGGGCGCCTCCATGTCGAGCGGCTTGAGCAGGTAAAGATCGAGATCGAGCCAGGTGCCGAGCCCCTGGCGCTGCAACTCGTAGCGAAAGAGATTGGCGAACAAGGCGACGCTACCGCCTTTGTGCCGGATGATGCGGCTCGCCGGGACGATCTCTGCAGCGTCGCGCAATTCGACTCCCACCGGGATGCCCTCGATATCGTCGTACCGGTACAGGACGAACCGGTGGCCTTGGCGGAGGACCGAGCGGATGCAGGCACGCTCGACCGCGCCGAGCGCAGGGCCGATCCAGAGGCTGACGCAGGTCCCCGTCATTCGGATCTTGTCGCACAGGCGTGCATCGCCGCCAATCGGCGCCGGGTCTCGATGCCCTCATTTGCGTGCGGGTCTGCGGAGCTCCCTCCTTCTCACGGCCGCTCTCCGACCCGCCTCCTCGTGAGCGCCCTTGCGCGGGGCATTCGACCTTCGAAAGCTCGCGGATCAACAACCGCAATTCGCGGGCATCGGCCGACGCTCCGCCGGTCAGCAGGGCTTCGACGCGCTTGCCGACATAGGTCGCGGGTCCATGATAGGCCATTGTCCAGCGCGCGAAACTCGGCCGATCGATCCCGAGGCAATCCACTTCGGACAGATCGGCATGGCGCGGATCACGGCGGATGCTGGTCATCAGTTCCGCGAGCGAGCCGGGCGGACCTTCGATGATCTCGGCAAAGTGACGGTGCGTGAACACGAGCGCTCCGGTGACGCCGAGCTTTGCGTTGCGCTGCTCGCCGACGGTAAGGATTGCTTCGATCTCGTGTGCTTCGTCGGCGGACGCGATCAAGCTGGTGCTGACGAAGAGTAAAGATTGCAGCCCGCTCACGCGATCATTGCCTTTCCGGATGCGGTTGGGACAAGAGGATTGCAACGCGTGGCGCGCATGACTGCCTGCACGACCGATTGCCTTCGAATTTGTGGGAGAAGACTTTGTTCCGGGTGACCACGGCTTGGGGCGAAGTGTTGCCGACAGGCGACAGCTGGATCGGTTGTCGCCTTTTGGGCAGGTAGCGGCGCCGCACGACGATCGTTATGGCTCGCAACGTGGCGCGTCGCATGATGGCGCGGTGGAGAGTGAATGACCGTCAATTTGCGGGGAGGGAACGCGGTGGCAACGGGGCCGGGCGACCTCGATGCGTGCGCGCGCGAGCCGATCCACATCCCCGGTACGATCCAGCCGCAGGGCGCGCTGTTCGTCCTCGATCCGCGTGATCTTCGCGTCTGGCAGGCCGCGCTCGGCCCTTCAGCGCAGGCGTCGCGCGCGGGCGATCCGCTCGGGCAAAGCATCGATGCACTCGTTCGGCCGGATCGTGCGCCCTCTTGTTCGGCGTTGCTGGCTGAGCTCCCCAGTGGCGGCGCAACCTTTCTCGGGACAGGCCGCCTCGCCGCCCGCGGGACCCCGTTCAACCTCCTGGCGCACCGCTCAGGGGCGGCGATCATCCTCGAACTCGAGGAGGTTGTGGAGGGGGAGCCCGGCTCGTTAGAGGACGTCCATCCGCTGGTCCGCTCCTTCTTGAACGATCTCCAGCCGGCGCGCTCGATCGAGGAACTGGGCGTGCTCGCAGCGCGCGAAGTCCGGCGAATCACGGGTCTGGACCGGGTTCTCGTCTATCGTTTCGATGCCGACTGGAACGGCACGGTCGTCGCTGAAGATCGCAACGAGCGTCTCCCGAGCTATCTCGACCTGCGCTTCCCCGCGAGCGACGTCCCGGCGCAGGCCCGTGAGCTCTATCGGCTCAATCGCCTGCGGCTGATCGCCGATGCGAATTACGTGCCGATCCCGATCGAGCCGCCTGTTCATCCGGACAGCCGCGCACCGGTCGACCTCAGCCTCGCGGTGCTGCGCAGCGTTTCGCCGGTGCATCTCGAATATATGCGCAACATGGGGACCGGCGCATCGATGTCGATCTCATTGCTGAGTGAGGGACGGCTCTGGGGCCTGATCTCCTGCCACAATCGAGATCCGCACCGGGTACCCTATCACGTCCGCACCGCCTGCGAATTCATCGGCCAGATCCTGTCGCTGCAGATCGCGGCCCGCGAGGCGACCGCGCTCGCCGAGCGTCGGATCGAGCTGCGCAGCATTCAGTCGCGCTTGCTGTCGCACATGGCGGGCAGCGAAGTCGGCTTTGCCGACGCGCTTCTCGCCAGCCCCGAGGAACTGCTCGGCCTGACCCGCGCGGCCGGCGCGGCGATCATCCTCGACGGCAGCTGCCGCACGATCGGCGAGACACCATCCGACGACGAGATTGCGCGCCTTGTCCAATGGCTGAGCGAAGACGGCAGGGGTGATGTCTACGCGACCGACGCACTGTCTGCCGACATGCCGGACGCGGAGGGCTTCAAGGACCGGGCGAGCGGCATCCTCGCTGCGACGATCTCCCGGGTGCGGCGGAGCTACCTGATCTGGTTTCGGCCCGAGGTCGTGCGAACGGTTTCGTGGGGCGGCTCGCCGATCAAGCCAGCCGAGCCGGACGGCGCTCGCATCCACCCGCGCAAATCGTTCGAAGTCTGGAAGGAGATCGTGCGACTGCGATCGGCACCGTGGGACGAAGCGGAGATCGATGCCGCGGGCCAGCTAAGGAGTGCGATCGTCGACATCGTGCTTCGCAGCGCCGAGGAAATGGCGCAGCTCAACGAGCAGCTGGTCCGCAGCAACCGCGAGCTCGAAGCCTTCAGTTATTCGGTCAGCCACGATCTCAGGGCGCCGTTCCGGCACATCGTCGGCTATTCCGAACTGCTGAAGCAGAATGAGGGGCAGAGCCTGTCGGAGCGCGGACGCCGCTACATCGACACGATCATCGAATCCGCCGTATCTGCAGGAGGCCTGGTCGACGATCTGCTGAGCTTCTCGCAAATGGGTCGCGCGACGCTCAATCCCATCCTGATCGACATGAACGCGCTTGCCGCAGAGGTCCGGGGCCGGTTCGAGCAGGATGCGCGCGGGCGCACCGTTCACTGGAAGATCGCCGATCTGCCGCCCGCTTTCGCCGATCCGGGCATGATGCGGCTGGTGCTGCAGAATTTGGTCGACAATGCCGTCAAGTTCACGCGCGGCCGCGACGAAGCCGTCATCGAAATCGGCGGCGCCGCCGACGAAAGCGAAATCGCCTATTTCGTGCGCGACAACGGCGCCGGCTTCGACATGGCCTATTCAAGCAAGTTATTCGGCGTGTTCCAGCGCTTGCATCGGGTGGAGGAGTTCGAAGGGACCGGAATCGGCCTTGCGAACGTGAAGCGTATCGTCGAGCAACGGCATGGTGGCCGCGTGTGGGCGGAGGGTGAGACGGACGTCGGTGCGACCATCCATTTCGCGCTGCCGAATATTCGGGGGAGTGTGTGAGTATGCCAGAATTGAAGCCCATCCTCTTGGTCGAGGACAGTCCCAAGGACGTCGAACTGACCCTCGCCGCGCTTGAACGCTGCCAGCTCGCCAACTCCGTGGTGATCACCCGCGATGGCGCGGAAGCACTGGATTATCTCCACGCCCGCGGGAAATACGACGGGCGGAACAGCGGCGACCCCGTCGTCGTTCTTCTGGATCTGAAATTACCCAAGGTGGACGGCCTCGAGGTGCTCGAACAGATCAAGCAGGATGATTCCTTGAAGCACACGCCGGTGGTCATGCTGACCTCGTCCCGCGAGGAGCAGGACCTGGTGCGAAGCTACAAGTTGGGGGTCAATGCTTTCGTCGTGAAGCCGGTCGGGTTCGAGCAATTCTTCGAAGCGATCCAGGATCTCGGCATGTTCTGGGCGGTGCTGAACGAGCCGCCGCCGATCGCGCGCGGAGGCTGATCGCCTTATGGCAGCTCCGGCACCGGCCCAGGTTACGAAGATCGTGCGCGTCCTCCATCTGGAGGACAGCAGCATCGACGCGGACCTTGTTTGCGAATATCTTCGCCTCAAGGGCGCTGAGTGCAAGATCGACCGGGTTTGGTCGCGCGAGGATTTCGCGTCGGCACTCGACGGCACGCCTTACGACCTGATCCTGGCCGATCATCGCCTGCCTGCGTTCGATGGAGAGTCCGCGCTCACGATTGCGGTCGAGAAGGCGCCGGAAACGCCGTTCATCTTTGTCTCCGGCACGCTGGGCGAAGAGGTCGCGGTCGAGGCGCTGAAGCGCGGCGCGACCGACTTCGTCGTAAAGCAGCGGCTCGGCAGACTGTCCGAAGTGGTCGAGCGCGCGCTCGCCGAAGCGTCCGAGCGGCGGGAACGCCGCCGTGCCGAGGCGGCACTGCGGGAGAGCGAAGCCAATTTCGCCACCCTGGTCGACACTCTGCCGCAGCTGTGCTGGATGGCCAACCCCGCCGGCGACACGATCTGGTACAACCAGCGCTGGTACGAATATACCGGCACCACGCCCGAGGAGATGGCGGCGCTTGGTCGCGAGCGGGTGCACCACCCCGACCACCTGCCCGACGTGCTGCGCCAGTGGCGATGCTGCCTCACCGCGGGCGAGCCGTTCGAAATGACGATCCCGCTGCTCGGTGCTGACGGCGAATATCGACCGTTCCTGACCCGTGCCGTGCCGGTCCGCGGCGAGGGTGCCGCGATCGTTCGCTGGCTCGGCACATGCACGGATGTTTCGGCGCAGGTCGCGGCCGAAGCCGCGCTGAAGCGGCTCAACGATTCACTCGAGTCTCGCGTGGTCGAGGCCATCGCGGAGCGCGAGGCGGCGTTCAGCCACCTCGCCGAAATGCAGAAAATGGAGACGATGGGTCAGTTGACCGGTGGAGTCGCGCACGACTTCAACAATCTGCTGACCCCGATCGTCGGCGGACTCGACGTCCTGCGTCGGCGCCTGGACGGCGACGCGCGCGCCGAGCGGCTGTTGACCGGCGCGCTCGAAGCGGCGGAGCGTGCCAAGACACTGGTCCAGCGGCTGCTTGCCTTCGCCCGTCGGCAGGTGCTGGAAGCGCGGGCGATCGACGTCGCCAAGCTCGTCGAGGGTACGCGCGACATGATCGGCCGCTCGATCGGACCCCGGATCCGCGTGGAGATTCGGGCTGCCGACGATCTGCCGGCGGCGCGGGTCGATCCGAACCAGCTCGAGCTGGCTTTGCTCAACCTGGCGGTCAATGCCCGTGATGCCATGCCGGACGGCGGAACGCTGACACTCTCGATCGCGTCCGAGACGGTCGGCCCCGGACACCCCAACGGCCTGCGCTACGGAACCTATGTGCGGGTGGCCGTACGCGACACCGGCTCCGGCATGGACGACGTAACGCTGAAGCGGGCGATCGAGCCATTCTACTCGACCAAGGGCATCGGCAAGGGCACCGGGCTCGGGCTGTCGATGGTCCACGGCCTTGCCGCGCAATCGGGCGGCGCGCTGCTGCTCGACAGCAAGATCGGCGAGGGGACCACGGCCGAGCTGTGGCTTCCGGTCGCCGCCGGCGCGGCCGAGCAATCGATGGAGGAGGACGGATCCGCGATCCTCGACATGCCCCCCGCCACCATCCTGCTCGTCGACGACGAGGATCTGGTTCGCAGCGGCACCGCCGAATTGCTGGCCGATCTCGGCCATGTCGTGGTCGAAGCCCGTTCGGCGGGCGAGGCGCTGCAATTGCTCCGCGACGGAGTCACGGCCGATCTGGTGATCACCGACTATCTGATGCCGGGCATGAACGGCGCCGAGCTGGCGATGGAAATCCGCAAGCGGCTGCCCAGGATGCCGATCCTGCTCGCCACCGGCTATGCGAACCTTGCCGGGCACCAGATGGCCGACCTGCCCTTGCTGACCAAGCCTTTTCGGCAGCGGGAGGTCGCGGCACGGCTTTCGGAACTGCTGCCGCGCAGCGCCCTCGAGGATTGCTGACCGGGGTCAATCGGCTTTCCGCGCCGTCCACCCTGGTGCATATTCCCGCCCGGGAGCTTGGTATTTGCCCGGGCTTTCTGCATGGGATCGGCAAGCATTCGCGCGGCCCTGTACGGCCTGCGCCCTAGAGGGAGAAAAGCCATGTTGGACCGCTGGTTTCTGTCGCACCCGCGCAGCGTCGGAGAAAGTTACTGGGAGCATGCCGGTGTGGCCGCGCGGTTCGGCGGCACGATGGTGGTCGGCGGGCTCGCCTGTCTTGTCCACGCGGTTTTCCCGACGCTTTTCACCAAGACCGCGAGCGATCGGGTCAAACAGCTTTACCTGCAGATGAAGTCGCGCCAGCCCAATTTCCGCAGTCAGCCGCCCGCCTTCACCGATCCGGCCTGGCAGCTCGAATATGAAATTTGACGGTGTCGGCGGGGGGCGCCCGAAGGTGACCGAACATGTCGCGATCATCGGCTGCGGATTTTCGGGCGCGCTCCAGGCCATCAACCTCGTCCGCCACGGCGGTCCGCGCGCGACCCTGATCGAGCGCTGCGAGCCGGCGGGCAAGGGGCTTGCCTTCGGCGCCGCCCATCCGACTCATCTGCTCAACGTCCGCGCGTCCAACATGAGCGCCTTCCCGGACGACCCGGGGCACTTCGCCCGCTGGCTTTCGGATCGCGGAGTCGCCGACTCGGCCGGCGCCTTCGTCCCGCGGCTGACCTATGGCGAATATCTGCTGGAGCAGCTCGAAGCCGCTCGGCAGCGGTCGAAGGGGCGACTGGAGATACGCTACGGCGTCGTCAGGGATCTGGCGCATGACGGCGTCGTGCATCTCGATCTCGCCGACGGCACTCGGCTCGATGCCGACGCCGCGGTTCTGGCCGTCGGCAATCTGCCGCCCCACCATCCGCCGCGCCTCGACGGCGACGCGCTCGCCGCGCACGGTTATTTCGGCGACCCGTGGGACGAGGCCGCCTATCGCGACCTCAAGCCGGACGAAACGATCGTCGTGATCGGCACCGGCCTCACCATGGTCGACGTCGCGCTCCGCCTGCAGCTGGAAGGCTTCCAGGGGCGGATCGTCGCGATGTCGCGGCGCGGTCTCTCGCCGCATGTCCACGCGCCGAGCCATCCGCCCGAGACTCCGCTGGCCGAGCGTCCGCAGGGCGAAGTCTCGGCGCTGGTGAAACAGATCCGGGCGCGGGCACGTGCAGTCGGCTGGCGGACGGCCGTCGATGAGCTGCGGCCGATGACCCAGGACATGTGGCGCGCCGCGACCGACGAACAGCGGCAGCGTTTCCTTCGCCATGCCCGCCCGTGGTGGGACATTCACCGCCACCGAATCGCGCCGGACGTCGCCAATCGGCTGCAGCAGATGCGGGACAGCGGCATTCTCGAGATCACGGGCGGCAAGCCGGTCGCCTACACGCCGGCGGAAGGCGGCGGCATCGACGTTGCGTGGCGGCGGCGCGGCAGCGGCGCGACCGAGCATCTCCATGCCACCCGAATGATCAATTGCACGGGGCCGCAGGGCGATCTGCTGCGCTCTTCAGACCCGCTGCTGGCGACCCTGGTGGCACGCGGGACGATCCGGCCGGACACGCTGCGGCTCGGCATCGACGTCGATGCCCAGGCGCGGACGATCGCCGCCGACGGCAGTCCGAACGACTGGCTGCTCGCGCTCGGGCCGATGACACGCGGCGCCTCGTGGGAGATCGTCGCGGTGCCCGACATTCGGGTACAGACCTGGTCGGTCGCGCGGCGGCTCTCCAATGCCCATTGGGTCGAGGGAGAGGGGCTCTGAGCGGCATCCTTGGGGTGGCGCCCGCCACGCAGCGCACTACATGAGGGACATGTCGAGAACCCCGGTCAGCGAGCTTACCGAAAGGGCGCGCGAGGTCTTCCGCCTGCTCGTCGAAAATTACATCGGCTCCGGCGTCCCGGTCGGGTCGCGAACGATTTCGCGCCTCCCGGGCATCAACCTGTCGCCGGCTTCGATCCGCAACGTCATGCAGGATCTCGAGGAAGCGGGCCTGCTTACGCATCCTCACACGTCGGCCGGCCGCGTGCCGACCGAGACGGGCCTGCGCCTGTTCGTCGATGGCATGATGCAGGCGGCGGAACCAAGCATGGAAGAGCGGGCGGCGATCGAGGGGCGGCTGGCGCGTGGCGGCGGTCCGATCGAGGATGCCCTCGCGGCGGCGACCACGGCCCTCTCCGGACTTTCCGCCTGCGCCGGCATCGTCCTGGTACCCAAGCGCGAGCCGGTGCTGCGCCAGCTCGGCTTCGTCCAGCTCTCGCCGCGGCAGGCGCTTGCCGTAATGGTCGGCACCGAGGGCAGTGTCGAGAACCGCGTGATCGATCTGCCGCCGGACGTCACCGCGTCGTCGCTGACCGAGGTCGGCAATTATGTCAGCGCTCGCCTGTCCGGGCTCACGCTCCAGGAAGCGCGGGCGCGCCTGGACGGCGAGATCCGGGAAGGCAAGGCGGCGCTCGACAGCGCCGCCCGGACCCTGATCGACCGCGGTCTGGCGGTGTGGTCCGAAGATGGCACCCAGCGGCCGGTACTGATCGTCCGCGGCCAGGCCAATCTGCTCGATCAGGAAGGCGTTGCCGATCTCGAGCGCATTCGCCAGCTGCTCGAGGAGCTCGAAGGCAAGGAGGAAATCGTCCGCCTGCTCGACAGCGCGCGCGCCGGCCAGGGGATGAAGATCTTCATCGGCTCTGAGAACAAATTGTTCGCGCTTTCAGGATCTTCGGTGATCGCCGCGCCTTACCGCGGGGGTGACGGCAAGGTCGTCGGCGTGGTGGGGGTTATCGGGCCGACGCGGTTGAACTATGCACGCGTCGTTCCCATGGTGGATTTCACAGCACAGGCACTATCGAGATTGATGGCATGAACGAACAAGAAGAACTGCAGGAACAGTCCACCGAAGCCGAGGCGCAGGACAGCGGCGCGCCCGAGCCCGATCGTCTCGGCGAGGTGCTGAAGGAACTCGAGGAAGCGCGGCAGAATGTCCTCTACGCGCAGGCGGAGACGCAGAATGTGCGCCGCCGTCTGGAGCAGGAGAAGGTCAATGCGGCCAATTACGCGTCGACCGGATTTGCCCGCGACATGCTGTCGGTGAAGGACAATCTCGACCGCGCGCTCGCCGCCGTGCCGCAGGACGTGCGCGAGGACGAGCGCCTGAAGGCCCTTATCATCGGCATCGAGGCGACCTCGCGCGAGCTCGACAGCGTCTTCCAGCGCAACGGCATCGTCAAGGTCGAGGCGATGGGGCAGCCGCTCGATCCCAACCGTCACCAGGCGATGGTCGAGATCGCCTCGGACTCCGAGCCCGGCACGATCGTGCAGGAAATGCAGGCGGGCTACATGATCAAGGACCGGTTGCTGCGGCCGTCGCTGGTCGGTGTCGCGAAGAAGCCCTGATGTGAGTCAGGTCGAGGGGCGGGTCCGCGCGCGGCTTTCCCCTCGACTCTGCCTTTCCGCGAGGCTCGTGAGCCGCACCCGTGTGGAGCGCTGGAGCAGGATCGGCCAGACATTGGCGGCCAGATTGCTGAACAAGCGCAAGAGCGCCCAGCCGATCCCGCCTATCGCGGCCGCGCAAAAGGCGGCACCGGCGCCGAGGATCGCCAGCACCATGTGGGATTTGTCGGCCGAGAGGGTGTTGCGAGGCGAGGTCTCGAGTTGGTGGTTGTCGCGATCACGCAATAGCCGGGATAGGTCCGCCTAGAGCATGATCATCTTAGACTGAAGCATATCCGCTGTTTGCGAGGTAGTTTGCGCATTCGACGGGGTCGAAGCAGTCGAGGAGGGTTCCGATGCGCTTCCAGCAGGCTTCGACGGTGCGCTCCTC
>NZ_PXYI01000019.1 GCF_003012735.1 Allosphingosinicella deserti
GGAGCGCACCGTCGAAGCCTGCTGGAAGCGCATCGGAACCCTCCTCGACTGCTTCGACCCCGTCGAATGCGCAAACTACCTCGCAAACAGCGGATATGCTTCAGTCTAAGATGATCATGCTCTAGCGCGCCGCCGGCCGCAGATGCGGCGCAATCTCCGGACTCTCTTCGATCGACGGCAGCAGCGTCGGCGTCATGATCTTGTGCGAGGCTTGTTCGAAATCATAGCCGAGCGACAGGATCGCGGCGTCGCTCCACTTCGGCCCGATGAAGCTGAGACCCACCGGCAGGCCCTTTACGCTGCCCATCGGCACGGTGAGGTGCGGATAGCCGGCCACCGCTGCCAGCCCGCCGGCGCCGCCGCCGGAAATCTGGTCGCCATGGACCGCATCGATCGGCCACGACGCCGCCATGGTCGGGCCGACCAAAGCGACGACGTCATGCTCCTTCAGCATCCTGTCGATTCCCTCCGGCCCCGCCAGCCGCAACGAGGTCGCCCGCGCCTTTTTGTAATCGGGATCGTCAAGGCCCTTGGTCGCCTCGGCCTCGACGAACGTCTCCTGCCCGAACAGGGCCAGTTCGGTCGCGGCATTGGCCTGGTTGAATGCGATCACGTCGGCCAGGGTCCGGGTGCGGACGCTCGGCGGGGTGGTGGCGAGATAGCCGTTGAGATCGGCCTTGAGCTCGGTCAGCAGCACGATGAATTCGTTTTTGCCAATCTCGTCGCGCCCCTCGAACTTGGCGATGTCGACCAGCACGGCGCCCTCCCGGCGGAGGGTGGCGAGCGCTTCCTTGAACGCGGCGTCGGTGCCGAAGCCGGCGGCGAAGCGCATCACCCCGATCCTCTTGCCGCGCAGCGAGTCCGCCGACAGGCCGGCGGCATAGTCGCCGCGGCGTCGGTCGGCCTCCGCGGTCGCCGGATCGGCCGGGTCGCTGCCGGCGATCACCGAGAGCACCAGGGCGGCGTCGCGCACGCTCCGGGTCATCGGCCCGGCCGTGTCCTGGCTGTGGCTGATCGGCACGACATGGGTGCGGCTGACCAGCCCGACCGTCGGCTTGAACCCGACGATGCCGTTGATCGCCGCCGGGCAGGTGATCGATCCGTCGGTCTCGGTGCCGATCGCTGCCGGCACCATCCCCGCCGCGACCGCCGCGCCGCTGCCGCTGCTCGATCCGCACGGATTGCGGTTGAGCGCGAACGGATTGCGGGTCTGGCCGCCCACCGCGCTCCAGCCGGAGATCGAGCTGTTGGAGCGGATGTTCGCCCATTCCGACAAGTTGGTCTTGCCGACGATCACCGCCCCCGCCCGGCGCAGCCGCGCCACCAGCGGCGCGTCCCGGTTGGTGACATTGTCCTTCAGCGCCAGGCTGCCGGCCGTGGTCGGCAGCGGTCCGATCGCCTCGATATTGTCCTTGATCAGCACCGGCATCCCAAACAGGGGCTGAGCCCCTGCCGCGTCAGGGGTCTCGCGCCTGCTCTTGCGGGCGCGGTCGAGGGCGCGGGCCTGCGCGATTGCGGTCGGATCGACGGCGATCACCGCATTGACCTTCGGGTTCAGCCTCTTGATCCGCTGCAGCGCCGCCTTGGTGTTGGCCTCCGCCCGCACCGCGGAGCTGAAGGCGGGCTCAGCAGCCGCGGCCGCACCGGCCCAACTGGCAGCGACGGGTGCGGCCGCGGCAAGGGCGGTCGAAAGCAGCAAGGCAAGGCGCATCGGCGTCTCTCCGGTCTATCAGGAACGGGGGGCGAGCAGGGCGTCGAGCGTGCCCTTGCCCCCGGCGGTGGGCGTCAGGCGAGGGTAGCGAAGCCCCTCATGCCAGTCGAGATCGACGGTGCGGAACGCGTCGCCGGACTTCACCAGCAATTGCACCGGCGTGCTGGTGCCCTTGGCCGCCGTGATCGCGCTCTTCAGCGCGTCGGCCGAGAAGCTGCGCCCGTTCACCGCCATCACCTGCGCGCCGACGCTGAGGCCCGCATCGAACGCCTTGCTGTCCCAGATCACGCTGGTCACCTTGCCGTCGCCGCTGGCGACCGTGAACCCGCCCGAATAGGTGAGGTCGACCGCCTTGCGCTTGGTCTCGCTGGTCTTGAACCAGTCGGTCGGCGTGTCGGCATAGGTGAGCCGGTAGCCGCCCTGCTCGATGCCCTCGAGCGGCGCTTTCTCCGCGATGCCGTCGACGCGCTTGTCGAAATAGGCCGCCCAGTCCCAGGGCACGAGACCGTTGAGGATCGCGATCACGTCCTCGCGGGTATAGGTGAGCTCGCCATAATCGCGGTCGCGCACGCCGAAGAACGCCTTGGCGAAATCGTCGATCGAGCGCTTGTTCCTGGATTGCTGGCGCAGGATCCGGTCGACATCGAGCCAGATCAGCAGCCCCTCATTGTAATAATCCTCCGAGCGCTGCCAGCTCCGCCACGGCTGCGGCGCGCGCTGGGCGATAATCGGATCGTTGGTGGTGTCGACCAGCGGCCGCCAGCTCCGCCCTGGAGTCATGTCGTAGGTCGCGGCGATCGAAGCCAATGCATCGAGCGTCTCCTGCTTCGACAGCATCCCCGAGCGCGCATCGAGCACATAGCCCCAGAATTGGGTCTGGCCCTCATAGACCCACAGCAGGCTGTTCTGCATCGGCGTGCGGTAATCCGGAGTCCACAGATCGGCGCCGCGGCGGTACTTTCCATTCCAGCTGTGGGTGAATTCGTGCGGCAGCAAATTGCGGTCGCCGCCGGCGCTCTTCCAGTCGGTGAAATAGCCCGGGTCGACCCCGTTCTCGGAGCTGCGATGATGCTCGAGGCCGATGCCGCCGAGATTGTCGGAGATCGACAGCAGGAAATCATAATGGTCGTAATGCCGGGCGCCGAACGCCTTCACCGCCTGGTCGACCAGCTTGCGGTGCAGCCCGATCACCTCCTCGCTCGCCTCGAGCTCGCCGGGCGTGTCGGCGGCGACGTTGAGGGTGACGTCGGGGGCCAGTTCCCACTTGCGGAAGTGGCGCCCGGCCAGAGCCGGCGAATCAACGAACACGTCGTAGGGCACCGTCTGGTAGGTGATCGTCGAGCCCCCGGTCGGCGACCCCGCGGTCGGCGATTCCCCGATCGCCGATCCGCTCGTCGCCGATCCGGTAGTGGCGGGGCGGAGCGAGGTCGCCACCGTCCAGCCCGCGGGCACGGTCAGCGTCGCCTGGATCGGGATGTTGCGGACATAATAGCCGGCCGGATAGAGCGAGGTTGCGATCCACTGGATGCTCGCCATGTCCGGGGTCAGCACCGTCCGCCCCTGGCCGTCGCCGGTGGGCGAGACGAACTGGAATTCGACATCGAGGCTGGTCGCGCCCGCGGGCACGTCGACATGGAAGGCAGTGACGTCGAGCGTGTCGCGCACCCATTCCAGCCGCTTGCCGCCGGCGTGCACGGTCAGCCCCGCCACCTTGTTGATCGCCCCGCTCGGCGAATGCGCGCCCGGCAGCCATTTGGGGTAGAGCAAGACCATGCGCCCGGCCTCGGCCACCGGGATCGTTTCCTTCACCCGGATGATCCGCCGGTCGAGATCGGTGACGTCGACGTGGAGTTGAATCGTGCCCGGGAACGCGATGTCCCGCGCGGCCGGGATCGTGTCGACCTTCGGCAACGGCGCCGCGCGGGTGAAATTGGCGGGCACGGCCTGTGCCGCGGCAACGCCGGTGAGCGCGCCGGAGCCCAGCGGCGCGGCGGAGAGAAGACACAGGGCAAGAACGGATTTGCGCATCGACACCAACCTCGGTTGCATTCGCGCACCGATTGGCCGGTTCAAGCCCGCCTGTCCAGACCCCGGCGAAAACAAGGGCTTAGCGCGATTGGCTTCGGAGAAGCTGCGCGTCTGCCGCGCCTTCAATCCTCCCCCAGCTTGTCTGGGGGAGGGGGATGATCAGGTGCGATCTGCCCCCGGCAAATCGCAGCCATGCCGGGGGCATGGCGTGCCTGATCATATGAAATGCGGTGGAGGGGCAACCGGTGTTGGTCGAGGGGCAGAGGCTTGATCGGGTGCGCCCCGCCGTCGGCAGATCCGAACTTGGGGGCGAGGCTTGAAGCGCCGTCAGCCCCTCCACCGCCCTCTAAGGCGGTCCCCCTCCCCGAGACAAGCTCGGGGAGGACCAGAGGCAGGGCGATCCACCCTTTTATCCGCCCTGTCCGCGCAGCGGATGGGGAGGGGGACCGCACGCGAAGCGGGTGGTGGAGGGGCTTACAGCGAGTCAGCAGATTCCGGTTACACGGTCGGAACGGCGTTGCCCAAAGGCGAACTTGGGGGCGCGGCTCGAGTGCCGTCAGCCCCTCCACCGCCCTCTAAGGCGGTCCCCCTCCCCGAGACGAGCTCGGGGAGGATTGGAAATCAGCGCGGCCCCAAGGCCGCGCCTCCAACTTCAGGCGACGCCGCCTTCGGCCTTGACGCGCTTGGCGCGCTCGATCGATTCCTTGACGATGCGGAACGCTTCGTCGCGGTCGCCCCAGGTGCCGACGCGGACCCACTTCTGCTCTTCGAGGTCTTTGTAGTGGGTGAAGAAATGCTCGACCTGCTGGCGCACGATCGTCGGCAGATCGCCCGCACCCTCGACCTTTTCGTAATAAGGGAAGGTGGCGTCGACCGGCACGGTGAGGAGCTTCTCGTCGCCGCCGGCTTCGTCTTCCAGGAACAGGATGGCGATCGGGCGGACGCGGACGACCGAGCCCGGGATGAACGGCGAGCGCGCGACGACGAGGGCGTCGAGCGGGTCGCCGTCTTCCGACAAGGTGTGCGGCACGAAGCCGTAATTGGCGGGATAGCGCATCGGCGTGTGGAGGATCCGGTCCACCCACATCGCGCCCGACACCTTGTCGAACTCGTATTTGACGGGCTCGCCACCGACCGGAACTTCGATGATGACGTTGAGCGAATGGGGCGGATCGTCGCCCACCGGGATGAGATCGATGTTCATAGGCCCCGCCCTTTAGCCACTTTGCTGCACTGCGTCACGCACTTCCCACCGCCGACAAAAATGCTAAGGCGCGGCGATGAGTAAAGGGCCGCAAAGGATCCGTGGAACCCAGGACATCTGGGGCGAGGAAGCCGATCGCTTTCAGGCGGTTGTCGCCGCATTCGAGCGAATCCGGCGCCTCTACGGCTTCAGCCGAGTCGAAACGCCGGTGTTCGAAGCGACCGCCGTGTTCAGCCGCTCGATCGGCGAGACCACCGATGTCGTCTCCAAGGAAATGTACACGTTCGAGGATCGCGGCGGCGATTCGCTGACCCTGCGCCCCGAATTCACAGCCGGCCTGTGCCGCGCCTTCATCTCCGAAGGCTGGCAGCAATTGGCGCCGCTGAAGGTCGCCACCCACGGCGCGGTGTTCCGCTACGAGCGCCCGCAAAAGGGGCGGTATCGCCAGTTCCACCAATTGGATGCCGAGATCCTCGGCAGCGATTCGCCGCTCGCCGACGTCGAACTGCTCGTCCTCGCCGACCAATTGCTCAAGGATCTGGGCATAGCCGAGGGCGTCACCCTGCAGCTCAACACGCTCGGCGACGCCGAAACCCGCGATGCCTGGCGCGCGGCTCTGGTCGCCCATTTCGAATCCCACCGCGCCGATCTGTCCGAAGACAGCCTCGCGCGGCTCGACAAGAATCCGCTGCGAATCCTCGACAGCAAGGATCCCAGGGACCGCCCCGCCGCCGACAGCGCGCCGGACATCGATGCCTTCCTCTCCCACGATGCCCGCACCTTCTTCGACAAGGTCACCGCCGGGCTCGACGCCGCCGGGATCGCCTGGGAGCGCAACGCGCGGCTCGTCCGCGGCCTCGATTATTACCGTCACACCGCCTTCGAATTCGTCACCGACCGTCTCGGCGCGCAAGGCACCGTGCTTGCCGGCGGCCGCTATGACGGCCTCGTCGAGGCGCTCGGCGGGCCGCACACGCCCGCGGTCGGCTGGGCGGCCGGGATCGAGCGGCTGGCGATGCTCGCCGCCGCGCCCGCACCCGCCGGCATCGACGCCGCCATCGTGCCGATGGGCGAGGCTGCCGAGAGTGCCGCGATCGGCCTCGTCGCCGACCTCCGCCGCGCCGGGATCGCCTGCGACATGGGCTACAAGGGCAATATGAAGAAGCGCATGCAGCGCGCCAATGCCAGCGGTGCCCGCTTCGCGATCATCCTCGGCGACGACGAGCTCGCCCGCGGCGAGGCGGCGGTCAAGAATCTCGTCTCCGGCGAACAGGCCAACGTGCCTCTGGCCGGCCTGGCCGAGGCGGTTCGCGCCCGATGACCGCTATTTCCGACGCACGGATCGCCGCGATCGAGGCGCGGCGGGACGAGCTGCAGAGCGCGATGTCGTCGCCGTCGCTGGCGCCCGAGGACATCGTCCGCTTCTCCAAGGATTATGCCGAGATCGAGCCGGTCGCCGCGGCGGCGCGCGAGGTCCGGCGGATCCGCGGCGAGATCGAGGCGCTGAAGGAAATGGCCGCCGACCCCGAGATGCGCGAGATGGCCGAGGAGGAGCTCGCCGCGCTCGAGCGCAGCCTGCCCGAGGCGGAGCGCGCGCTCGCGGTCAAGCTTCTCCCGCGCGATGCCGCCGACGAGCGCCCGGCGATGCTCGAGATCCGCGCCGGCACGGGCGGCGACGAGGCCGCCTTGTTCGCCGGTGATCTGTTCCGCATGTACCAGCGCTATGCCGAAAGCCGGAACTGGCGGGTCGAGACGATCTCGGCCAGCGCCTCCGATGTCGGCGGCTTCAAGGAAGTCGTCGCCTCGGTGACCGGCCAGGGCGTGTTCGCCAAATTGAAGTTCGAGAGCGGGGTCCACCGAGTCCAGCGCGTGCCGGCGACCGAGAGCGGCGGCCGCATCCACACCTCGGCCGCCACCGTCGCGGTGCTGCCCGAGGCCGAGGAGGTCGACGTCCAGATCGACGACAAGGATCTGCGCATCGACGTCTACCGCTCGTCCGGCCCTGGCGGCCAGTCCGTCAACACCACCGACAGCGCGGTCCGCATCACCCATTTGCCGAGCGGCCTCGTCGTCATCCAGCAGGACGAGAAGTCCCAGCACAAGAACAAGGCCAAGGCGCTGAAGGTGCTCCGCACCCGCCTCTACGAGCTCGAACGCGAGCGGCTCGCGTCCGAGCGCGCCGGTGCGCGCAAGTCGATGGTCGGCTCGGGCGACCGCTCCGAGCGCATCCGCACCTACAATTTCCCGCAGGGGCGCGTGACCGACCACCGCATCAATTTGACCCTCCACCGCCTGCCCGAAATCCTCGAAGGGCCGGGCCTGGACGAACTCGTTTCCGCGCTCGTCGCCGAGGACCAGGCCCAGCGCCTCGCCAGCCTCGATGAGGCCTGAGCCCGCACCCCTGGAACCCGCGGGTCCCGAGGCCGCCGGCCCGGAGTCCACCTGGCCTGACGCGGCGACCAGCATCCGTGCCGCGCTCGCCGCCGCCGCCAGGCGCCTCGCGCCGCACAGCGACACGCCGCGGCTCGATGCCGAGCTGCTGATGGCGCACGCGCTCGGCGTCGACCGCGGCCAACTGCTGCTCGCCGATCTCGGCGCGCCGGCGCCCGATGGCTTCGACGCCCTGGTCGCGCGCCGCGAGGCGGACGAGCCGGTCGCCTATATCGTCGGCCGCCGCGCCTTCTGGACGATCGAGCTCGAGGTCGGTCCCGGCGTGCTCGTGCCGCGCCCCGACAGCGAGACGCTGATCGATGCCGCGGTCGATCATTTCGGCGCGCGCTCGCCGCGCACCATTCTCGATCTCGGCACCGGCCCCGGCACCCTGTTGCTCGCCGCGCTCGATCACTGGTGGCAGGCGCACGGGCTCGGCATCGACGCCTCGGAAGACGCGCTCGCCTATGCGCGCCGCAACGCCGCGCGGCTCGGTCTTGCGCCTCGTGCCGAATTCCGGCTCGGCAACTGGGCGGACGGTGTCTCCGGCCCGTTCGATCTCATCCTCTGCAACCCGCCTTATGTCGAGACCGGCGCCGATCTGCCCGCCGACGTGCGCGGCTGGGAGCCGCCTTCGGCCTTGTTCGCCGGTGCCGACGGGCTCGACGACTATCGCCGGCTGGCGCCGCAGATCCTCGGTCTGCTCGCCCCCGACGGTGTCGCCTGCATCGAGCTCGGTGCCGGCCAGGCCGATCGCGTGGCCGCTCTGTTCGGGGCGACGGGCGCCAGTACCGACACCCGCGCCGATCTTGGTGGGCACCGCCGCTGCCTGCTCGTCCGCGCTTGATCGAGATAATCATCTTTCCACTTGGATTTCGCTTCCGCCATGTTTACATAGGCTTCGAGGGACGGGGCCTTTCACAGCACTGAGAGCGTGAGGCTGACCGTCGCCGACCCCCGATTGCTTGGACGTCTCCGGACGGTCGTAGCGTGAGGTGGCGGGAGCCGCGCAGTGCGGCCGCCTGCCTGGCAGGGTCGTGCAAGATTGCGGCCGGGAGGGTCCTGGCCGCAGTGGCTGTTAGGACCACGCAGACGAGGACCAACTTTTGATCAACAATCGTCAAAACGGCCGCCGTCGCGGTCGCGGCGGCAGCGGACCGCGCCCGAACCAGCCCCAGCAGGGCAATCGGCAGGACAACCGCTCCCGCGGCAATGCGGCGCAGCTCCTCGAGAAGTACAAGTCGCTCGCCCGCGACGCGCAGCTCCAGGGCGACCGCGTCCAATCCGAATATTATCTTCAGTTCGCGGACCATTATTTCCGGGTGTTGAACGAAAACCGCGCCCGTTTCGAAGAGCAGCGCCCGCGCCGCGACGATTTCTATGCGGACGACGAGGACGATCAGGACGACGTCAATGCCTCGGCCGAGGATGGTGACGGCGACGACGCTGGCGACGATCGCGACGACCGTCAGGATCGGGGCGACCGCTACGAGCGTCAGGACCGCGCGCCCCGCGGCGACCGCCAGGAACGCGCCGCCCGCGAGGACCGCGGCGACCGCCAGGAGCGTGCCGCCCGCGACGATCGCGGCGAGCGTAGCGACCGCCAGGACCGTGCCCCGCGCGAAGACCGCGCCGAGCGCCAGGAGCGCCCGCGCCGCGCCGAACGTGCCGAGCGTCCGGACCGTGCCGAGCGCCAGGAGCGTGTCGAACGGCCCGAGCGTGCAGAGCGCGCGGAACGGCCCGAGCGTGCAGAGCGCGCGGAACGGCCGGAGCGTGCAGAACGTCCGGAACGTGTCGAGCGCACCGAACGTGCGGACCGTCCCGAGCGTGTTGAACGCGCGGAGCGTCCGGTTCGCGCCGAACGCGCCGCCAAGGCCGAGCCGTCGGCGAATGCCGACGCGCCCGCCGAGGCTGCCGAGCCGACCTTCGAGCGCCGCCCGCGCCGTCGCACCCGCAGCGCGGAGGCCGCAGCGCCGGCCGACAATGACGGCCAGATCTCGCTGGACGTGCTGCCGCCGGCGATTTCGCCCGCCATTGCGGTGGTCGACGGCGATGCCCCCGCCAAGCCCCGGGCCCGCCGCACCCGCCGGCCGCGTACCGAAGGCGATGCCGACATCGCTCCCGCGGCCTGAGCTTCGGACAGTGCCGACGAAAACAGGCGGCGGTCTTCGGATCGCCGCCTTTTTCGTGGCTGCAGCGCGGCGGTTGACAGCCAAGGTGATAATGTAACACACTCCTCCAAAAGAGGGGGATGTCGCTGATGCGCCAGCTGCTTTACCTGTCCGCCTGCCTGGCGGCGCCCGCCGGCCTCGCCGCGGCCCAGCCGACACCGGCGACCGGGCCCACCGCGCAGGGCAATGTCTCGGTGACCGTCTACAACCAGAATCTGGCGCTGGTGCAGGATACGCGGCAGATCGACATCCCGAGCGGCCGGTCGCGGCAGGAATTCCCCAACGTCTCCGGCCAGATCAGCCCCGAGACGGTGACCCTGTCTGGCCGCGACCTCGCCATCGTCGAGCAGAATTTCGACTTCGACCTGCTCTCCCCGTCCAAGCTGATGGAGAAGGCCGTCGGCGAGGAGATCACGCTGGTGCGCACCAATCCCGCGACCGGCGCCGAGGAGCGTGAACGGGCCCGGGTGCTTGCGGTGAATGGCGGCGTCGTCCTCCAGATCGGTCCGCGCATCGAGGTGCTGCGCGACGACGGGCTGCCGGTCCGGGTGATCTTCGACAAGGTCCCCGAAAATCTGCGGGCCCGCCCCACTTTGTCGGTCACGCTCGACAGCCGGAGCGGCGGCACTCGTCCGGTGACGTTGAGCTATCTCACGCCCGGAATGGGCTGGAAGGCCGATTACGTCACCCTGTTCGACGAAGCGGCGGGCAAGATCGACGTCCAGGGCTGGGTGACTCTGACCAACACCACCGGCACCACCTTCACCAATGCCGACACTCTGCTCGTCGCCGGAACCGTCGGCGGCGGCGGCAACGACTATAACGGCGATTACCGGCCTTCGCGCCCGCGCTCCAATGTCCGTCCGGGCACCCAGTCGCCGGACCGCGAAAGCCTCGGCGACTTCTATCTCTATCCGCTGAAGGAGCGGACGACGATCGCCAACCAGCAGACCAAGCAGGTCAGCTTTCTCGACGTCACCGGCGCCGCCGCCCAGCGCGCCTATGTCTTCCGGAACGATTGGCTCGGCACCGCCGACACCGCCAGCAGCGCCGACACCGTTCTGCAATTTTCGAGCGCCCGCGATGCCGGGCTCGGCGACGCGCTGCCCGCCGGCACCGTCCGGGTCTATCAGAAGGACAGCCGCGGCAATGCCCAGTTCGTCGGCGAGAGCCAGATCGGCCACACCCCGATGGGCTCCGACATCGGCCTCACCACCGGCCAGGCGTTCGACGTCAAGGTCAAACCGGTGGTCGAGAAGCGCGAGCGGATGGCGAACAACCGCTGGCGGACGTCGATGCGCTACACGCTCACCAATTCCAAGCCGAATGCGGTGACGGTGGATCTCATCCAGTCGGGATTGTGGGGCGACGTCCGCATCGTCGATGAAAGCCAGAAGAGCGCGCGCCGCTCGGCCGACGAGACCGCGTGGCGGGTGTCGGTGCCCGCCAATGGCGAGGCGGTCGTCACCGCCGCCTTCGACACGCGCTACTGAGCCGCGGATGACGAGGCGGCTGCCTCTCGCCGGCGCATTGCTCCTGGCAGGGATCGGGGCCGCGGCGCCGGCCCAACAGGTCGCGCGCTCGCCCGGACCCAATGCGGTCGACGTTACCGTCTACCGCGCGCCGAACCGCAGCGGCAGCGATCCGATCGACCTCAAATGGCTGAACGGCTATGCGCTGATCAGCGAGACCCGCCGGGTGAAGATTCCCGCCGGCGAGACCGACATCCGCTTCGAAGGCGTGGCAGGCGGCATCCTCCCCGAAAGCGCGATCGTCACCGGCCTGCCGACCGGCGTTGTCGAGAAGAATCAGGACGCCCTTTTGCTCTCGCCGGGCAGTCTGCTCGATGCGTCGCTCGGCCGCCGTGTGCATCTGCGCCGCACGTCCCGTGACACCGGCAAGGTCCGCGCGATGGACGCGATCGTCCGCTCGGCCGAGAATGGCGCGGTCGTGCTGCAGACCGAGGCCGGGATCGAGACGCTGCGCTGTTCCGGCTTGCCCGAGACCCTGGTCTACGATCAGGTCCCGGAAGGCCTGTCCGCCAAGCCGACCCTGTCGGTGAAGGTGCGCGCGCCGCGCTCGACCAGCGCCACGGTAACGCTCTCCTATCTCGCCAGCGATTTCGACTGGCAGGCGAGCTATGTCGCGCAGATCTCGCCCGACGGCACAAAGGTGGATCTGTTCGCCTGGCTCACTCTTGCCAATGGCGACGAGACCGGCTTTCGCAATGCCGACACCCAGGCGGTGGCCGGGCGGCTGAACCGCACCTCCGTCCGCGCGCCGAAGCCGCGCGCCCAGCCATTGACGCTCGAATGCTGGCCGCAGGGCAATACGACCAGCGACCTTCGCGAGGAGGAGTTCGAGCGCGAAGAGCTCGAGGTGATGGCGATGGACATGGGCATGTTCCCGCAAGCGATGGCGCCGCCACCTCCGCCTCCGCCACCGCCACCGCCGCCGCCCGCGCCTGTCATGGCGCAGCAGGAGGAACTCGGCGATCTCAAGCTCTACCGCATCCCGCTCCCGGTCACCGTCGCCGCCAAGAGCCAGAAGCAGGTCGCCTTGCTCCACCGCAAGGCGGTGAAGGTGACGCCCGTCTATCGCCAGCGTTTCTATGCGCTCGAAGGCGCGGGCCGGAACCCGGCCCGGATGCTGGTCACCCGCAACGACGCCGCGGCCGGCCTCGGATTGCCGCTGCCGGCGGGACGGATCGCCTATTACACGATGGCCGGCGACAAGCCGGTGCTGATCGGGCGCGGCGCGCTTGCCGATCACGCAGTCGGCGAAGAGATCGAGCTCGGCATCTCGACGGCATCGGCGATCACTGTCGAGGTGACGCCACTCTCGCCCGCCACCGCGCCGCTGCGGGAGTGGGAGATCAGTGTCTCGAACGCGTTTGCGACTCCGGTCCGCTACGAAGCCGAGTTCGCTCAGTTCGCCGATGGCATGGACTGGGAAACGCCGCTGGCCAGCCGCAATGGCTGGCGGATCTGGTCGGTCACGATTCCGGCGAACGGCCGGGTGACGATGCGGGTGAAAAGCGCGAAGCCGGGAGCGTGAGCGCCGCCGCCGGGTCAGGTCGCCCGCGGTTTGGGCTCCTGGCTTTCCTGCTGTTGGTCGACGTGACCGAGGCCTCGGCCGCCGTAGTCACTTCGCCGGCGCCGCGCTCCGTCGGCGTAACAGTCTACCGCGATCCGGAACGAGAACTGGGCGGCAGCCTCAAGCTCGGCGCCCTAGGCGGCTACGCGCTGGTCACCGAAGCGCGCGTCGTCGACATTCCCCCGGGGGAGTCCGAAATCCGGTTCGAAGGCGTGGCCGGCGGCATCTTCCCGGAGACGGCGATCATCACCGGGCTCCCCGACGGCATCCTCGAGAAGAATCGCGACGCCTGGCTGCTGTCGCCGGGCAGCCTGCTCGATGCGTCGCTTGGCAAGCGAGTCCATCTTCGCCGCACCTCCCGGGAGACGGGGCGGGTGCGCGAACTGGATGCAGTGATCCGCTCCAGCGCCGACGGTGCCGTGGTGATCGAGACCAAGAGCGGCATCGAATCGCTGCGCTGCACCGGTCTGCCGGAAACGATGATTTACCGTTCGGTGCCGCCAGGCCTGTCGGCGAAACCTACCCTCTCGGTTCGGACACGGAGCCGGCGGGCTGCGCGGGCGACGGTGACACTCTCCTATCTCGCCGCCGAGTTCGACTGGCAGGCCGATTATGTCGCCGAGATCGACCCCGACGAAAAGCGGATGAACCTGTTCGCCTGGCTGACGCTCGCCAATGGCGGGGAGACCGGGTTCGTGCAGGCGGACGCGCAGGCGGTGGCGGGCCGCGTGAATCGCGACTCACGCGCGCCGCAGGCGGCGGAGGCGCCGCCACTTCGCCTGCAATGCTGGCCCGCCGGAACCACCACCAGCGGTCTTCGCGAGGTGCAGCCCGTGCGGACCCGGCTGCCGCCCCTTCGGAGCGGCGAGGAAATCGTCGTCACAGGGTCACGGGTGCAGCGGAGCGCCGCGTATATGGTGAACAGCGTGGTGGCCGTCCTCGAGGATCTCGGCGATCTCAAACTTTACCGGATCCCCGAGCCGGTCACGGTCGCGGCGAGGAGCCAGAAGCAGATCGCGCTGCTGCGACACGGGGATATTCCGATCGAGATCGTCTATCGAGCCCGGTTTCAGGATGCGCCCGGCACCAGCGTCGGTGCTCGACGCGTCATTCGAACTCGCAACCGCCCACGGGAAAATCTCGGCATACCCCTGCCCGGCGGCGCGGTTCGCGTCTTCGAACGCCTTGGCGATCGCCCGCTGCTGATCGGAGAGGGGAGGCTCGGCGACCGCGCCGTCGGCGAAGACGTCGAGTTCGAGACCGGCCAATCGACCGACTTGCGGACCGAGATCGTCGAGGTCTCGCGCACCGCCTCGCTCAGAACCTTCCGGCTGATCGTCGCCAATTCGAAGTCGAACGCCGTCCGATTCGAAGCGGATCTCCAAGCGGCCGAAGCCGATGTCGCCGCATCGGAGTTGGTCGAGCGGGACGGACGACGGATCTGGGCGGTGACGGTGCCTGCCCACGGCCGAACCGAGATGCTCTTCCGCTATCCCGTCCGATGAGGCCGAACGGGCTCGGGATCAGCTCTTCTTGACCGGGCGCGGACGGTGATGCTCGTCGAGCGCGACGAAGGTGAACAGGCCTTCCGTCACCTTGACTTGCTCCTTGCCGCGGTCGCGGCTGGCGACGACTTCGATGCGGATGCCGATCGAGGTCCGCCCGACCCGTTCGATGTCGGCATAGACCGAGATCAGATCGTGGAGGAGGATCGGGGCCACGAACTCCATCGCCTCGATCGCCACCGTCGCCACCGCGCCGTCCGCTTCGCGCGAGGCGACGATGCCGGCGGCGATATCCATCTGCGACAGCACCCAACCGCCGAAGATGTGGCCGTTGGCATTGATGTCGGCGGGACGCGGGACGACGCGCAGGATCGGTTCACGGTTGGAGATGTTCATCATTGGTCCTCGCGGCCGGAGGCGGCATCGTCGTGGCCGCTGCGGTTGGAAAGAAAGACGAGCCCCATCAGCCCGGTGCCGACCAACACCGACAGGCCCACGCCTGCGATCGTCGCGATGATCATGTGGACGGTCAGCGGGCTGCCGTCGTTGCGCAGCCACGCGAGCGCGAGCAGCACTGCCACGGCCGAGGCGAGCAGCATCCATTTCATCATCCGCTTGTAGCGCGCCCAAGCATCCGCGGCGCGCTGGAGCTGCTCGACATCGGCCTGGCGCGTCGGCGGTCGCGGGGGAATGGGATCGTGCTGGGGCATGGTCCGCATGTGGCGGGGAGAGGGTGCATCATCAAGGCGCTTTTGGCTCCGCGGCTGATAAGCCTCTGATCCAGCGGCCACTATCCCGGGCATCCCCCGCGATGGGGCGAGTCCCGAGCTTCCATTCCGCGGAACCTCGTGGGAGTATCGCACGCTGAGTCGGTGAAGCAGGAGCGCAATCATGACCATCGCCGCGATTCTCGAGAAGAAGGGCCATGAGGTCGTCACCATCGAATCGGGTGCGCGCGTCCGCGACGCGATCGCCTTGCTCGCGGAGCGTCGAATCGGCGCGCTGGCCGTGGTCGACGGGGGCAGCGTCAGCGGCATCATGTCGGAGCGCGACGTCGTCTATTGTCTGAAGGAGCATGGCGATTCGATCCTCGACCGCCCCGTAAGCGAGGTGATGACGGCCCCGGCGATCACCATAGAACCCAGCGTCACCGTTTTGTCCGCGCTGTCGGATATGAGTCGTCGGCGGATCCGGCATCTGCCCGTGGTCGAGAATGGCAGGCTCACCGGAATGGTCTCGATCGGGGATCTCGTCGCCTATCGGATTCGCAAGATCGAGGACGAAGCCGAGGCGATGCGCGCCTACATCCAGGCGAGCTGATCCGGACCGCCGAGGGCGAGAGGCGCCGAAAACCGTCGGGATCTCAGAAGGTTGCACGCAGGTGAGTAGTTTTTTGCAACATAGTGCTTGACGGTCGGCGCGTTCTCGACCAAATGGCGGTCACCGGCAGGGACGGGGCGGCTTGTTCCACTAACCTGCTGGCGGATCTCGGAATTTTCTGGAATCTGGCTCTTGACGGAGGCTTTCCGGTCTTCCATATGGGGTTTGTCGACGGGGCGGCGCGGATGCGTTTTCGCCTGGTTGGCCACTCTTTGAAAATCGAGTATTGAGAGGCTGGACGGCCTGGGGAAACCTTGGAAGTCCGGCAGGCTTCG
>NZ_PXYI01000020.1 GCF_003012735.1 Allosphingosinicella deserti
CTTCGCCGCCGGCTTCGAAAAGCAACGGCCTGCACGCGTGCAGGCCGTTGCTTCACATGCGCCAATGCGCAATCACAATCGCCGGTCTCTAGTCCCGACTGGATGAAAGTTGGGGGTCACGTCAGGCGGCCACCGGTGTAGCAATTCGATAGGCTGCCGCGACGTATGGATATCAGGATTAGCTCACGACCAAAGCCATTCGCAACGACGGGCAGTAACGACGGGCTGCGGCAAGCGCGGTCATTTGCCTGGCTATGAGCCTCCGGCAGCTCGCCGGCGCGCGACGAACAAAATTCACGATGGAGCTTCGTCGAGGCAAGCTCACTCGTGCTTCGAACGAAAGATCCAAACCATCGCCGTGCAGACTTGCCCCCAGGTCCTGTTTCTGCTCGTGACTCGGCTTGTACTCAAATCGGCGTGAATGCAGGACGAAGAGTTTGGCAAGAAAGTGCGCCATCCCTCCAGAAGCGGATGCTCGATCGGCCGCGGAACACCTGCCGGCGCGGCTAGAGCCGATCCATTGAGCAGGGTGCGATCGCTGACCAGCCGATTGCGGCCCCGTAGCCTGCGGTTGGCCACCTTGTGCGTGCTCACCCTCCTTACTTCGGGCGGGTGTGCCTCCTTCCCCCGCGACCAGATGGGAGTGTGCCTGCCCTCCGCTGCGGAAGCGCACCGGCCTGAGCGGGGAGACGCCACGATATCAGTTCTCACCTACAACGTGGAAGGACTTCCGTGGCCGATCCGCAAAAAGCGGGGAACCCGGCTTCGGGAAATCGTCTCTCAGCTGGCGGCACTCCGGAGTGCCGGACGAGCGCCAGACATCGTTCTTCTGCAGGAAGCGTTCTCCGGCGACGCTTCGAGGATCGGCAGCCGTTCTGGCTACCCGTATTTTGTGCGCGGCCCGAGCACCCACATGCGACGCGCGCCAACCAGCGCTGCCGCAGCACGCCAGCTGGTCACCCGACGCAATCGGACAAAAGGGGAAGGCTTGAGGCGGTTTCTGCCGAGCGGGCTCTACATCCTCAGCGATCATCCGATCGTCGACACCGATCGCAAGCCGTTCCGCAAGCGCGAGTGCGCTGGCTATGACTGCCTGGCCAACAAGGGCATTCTCTACGCGCGGATACTGCTCAAGGGGGTTCCTCAGCCGCTAGAACTCTTCGACACCCACTTGAACTCGCGCGGAGCAGCCGGAGTGTCCGCCCAAAGGTCCTTGCTCGCACACCAGCTTCAGGTGGAGGAGCTGATGAGTTTCATCGAGCAACGGCGAAGCCCCGACTACCCAATGATCTTCGGAGGCGACTTCAACATGCGCAATGCTCCGGACCGCTTCGAGACGTTCGCAACGCGAAAGAGCTGGCCGCTCGTGCATGAGTGGTGCGTTGCTCGGGAGAATGTTTGCGACGTCCAGCTTTCCTGGGACGGTGATCAACCATGGATGGACACGCAGGACTTGCAGGGATTCGCAAGCGGCAAGTTGGTGCAGGTCTCGCCAATTCGGCTCGAAGCAATGTTCGACGTGCCTTGGCGCGGCGCCCCCCTCTCCGATCACGACGGGCTTCTCGTGACCTATCGCTTGTCCTGGCAGCGCGGTTCGGGGGACGCGCTGTCGCGCTGCGACGCCCCTGTGCCCGACGTTGATCCTGGGCTCATAGGTGCGCCTTAGGGACTATATGCGGCAATGGTCAACGGCCTACGCCTTCAGCTAAATAGCTTGGAAGAGCACTACTCCCGCGACGGTATCGAGCCTGCGTCGCGTTCCGGGCAGGCATTCGCGGCGCATGGTTGCCGCCTCAGAACAACCATCTCGCAGGCGTATCAGCAGACGGCGTTGTAAATAAGGGCGGGAAGAGATCCTGGGCGGATACGGGCCTTTTCCGGCGGACTGAAACGATCAGCTCGAAGGATCGTACCGCCTTTTGCCCGTTCGTCCGAACTTACCGTATGGACCACATGTGCTCCGCAGTCGTAGATGACCCACTGCTCGATTTCGGTGGCCTCAGTGGAACCGGCGAAGTTGCGCAAGAACCGTTGACGCAGCGCTACTCCCCGCGGCTCGCCCGTAATGGAAAGTTGGTCGACCTCGGCCCGGGTGCCATCCCCGGCAACTCCGATTTCAACCCAATTCTCCTTGCTTGCGGTGCTCTCAGTTGTGCCGGTAGACGCCAGGACGATCATGGGCGCGACGATTGCGGCACCGATCAGAGACCCGAAGAATGTGCGTCTCTTGCCCATTCGATACCTCATCCTGCCTTCAGTCTAGCTCGCGTGAAAAGCGGCGGGAGCACGGTCATGGATCCCAGATTCCTTGCAGACAAAGTGCGTCTCGGCTTCCGTTCTTGCCCGCTGATCATTCACGCCAGCATGCGTACGAGCCCATACACCACGCCCCCTATCAGCAGGATCGAGAGGATCGTGGCCGCGACGAACTGTAACGCAAAAGCTGCCTGACCTTTGAAATGTCGGCCGTTGCTCGCGTAAACTGCACCGCCGAGCATTGCGCCGGCACCAACGCCAAAAGAGGCAAAGTGTAGAAGCGAGCTGCCTCGCAGGCCCATCCAGGCAGGCAGAACGAGGGCAGCGAGCAGCCAGCAGAGCAGCTCTACCGCGTAGGCGATATCGGCCCAGTTATCGACTTTTTCGGCACCAAGCTGCCGTCGCATCCTTGCCTCCTGCGCGTAGTGATGCGGAGGTTATCCTGCTTCAGACCTAAGCGTTCGTACGGCTTTTTTATGCGTCTCGCGGCCCACGAAAGAACGTCGCAGTGGCCCGGGCGAGGTTAGAGGGGCCTGACTCCGCCAATCGTTGTGGCTTGGACAAGCGGACGATCCTGACCTGAAGCCCATCAGTTGAGACTATTGGTCCTAAGGCATGACGGTCGATGGTGGCATTCGCCGCCCCTCGGCAGCGTTCGCGGCCATGGGCTGCCTCCCGCCAGCATAGAAAAGCCGTTGTAACGGTCGCTCGGAGGTACGGATTACAGGGCGCGCCCACACCTTGGAGGATTTCGATGAAGCTGCGCCTTGCTCCCCTTGCTCTTGCCGCAGGTGCGGCCTTGGTCACCAGTGCCTGCGCAAAGAAGCAGCCGGCACAGTTGCCCCCCGCGCCGGTTGGGAGCGACGGGGCAACGGCTGTCGGCGATGATTTCGGCAGCGCCGGGCAGGTGTCGGAACTTGAGGGGTTGCGCCGCGACATGGTCTCGCAGGCCGGCGCGGACACCGTTCTTTTCGTCACCGACAGCCATATCCTCGACGATCAGGCCCGCGCCATTCTCGAGGGCCAAGCGAGATGGCTGCTTGCGCACCCGTCGGTTCGGATCACGATTGAGGGCCATTGCGACGAGCGCGGCACACGCGAATACAATCTCGCGCTCGGCGAACGACGGGCGAACGCTGCGAAGAATTTTCTGTCCGCCCGCGGCGTGGCAGCGTCGCGCATGAACGTCGTCAGTTGGGGCAAGGAGCGGCCCGCCGCACTTGGCTCGGATGTAGCCTCGCTGGCCCAGAATCGCCGCGCGGTAACGGTGCTGGTGAGCAGTTCCTGACCCGCGACGGGATGATGACCGAACTTCCAGATCAGCTCAGCGTCGACCAACCTGCTTTGATATCGCTTTGCGGCGCGCTTCCAATCCCCATAGGAAATCCGTGGTCACGTCTTCGCGCGTCTTCGTCCAAGCTGCAGTCAGGATGCGAATCTTCTCTGGGCGCATCCGGTGATGGGGACGCCCCCTGTCCCCATCACCACCCTTCAGAGGTGTCGCAAGTCTCTCGCCACGGGGCTCGCTTGCAGAGCTGGCAAATTGCTGGGCGGCGTAGGAGGCACCGGGGAATGACCATGTCAGGCTCGAACGCATCGACTTTCATGTCGGAGAACCGTTGCACCGATGGTCTCGTCAGGCGTTTCGAGCACGGCATCGCTGGCAGATGGTCTTTTGGGAAGCAGTTGAATTTTGGCGGAGCGCGAACGACCAATGATCAGCTCTTTTGGCCCGTCACCAGGTGCTGCAAGATCGCGCAACACCAAGGAAGATGGTTTCGCAGAAAGCAGCGAAATGGACCTCCTTGGCGAGGGTACGGAGCATCCGGCAGGGCGCGTTCTACTTGGGATAGCGATATTCGTCCTGGCAACAGGGCTGGCGATCTTCTCGCAGCAATTCGGGCGACCGGTTACGGCGGCAATCGTCTATCTGTTCGGCGTGACTGTCGCGGGAGCGCTGCATGGCATGCGCGGGGGCCTCTTCGTTGCAGTTGCAGCAAGCGTGATCTACAATTTCTTCATCAGCGACCCGGTCTTCCGCTTCAGCCTTACCTCGGCGGAAGAACTCGTCCCCTTACTCGCTTTCAACGTGAGTGCGGCAGCGTCGGCCCTCGTCGCCGGGCGCCTACATGAGCGCGCAGTCGCGGCAGAAAGCGCAAATCGCCGCGTCACCGCGCTCCTCGAGGTGAGCCGGCGGCTTCAATCTGCAGCCCACGTCAATCAGATCCCGCAGGCGATCGCAGGCTTCCTGGCGCGCCGAGGATATATCCATCCCGCAGTCTATCTTGCGGATTCCAACGGATCCTTGTCCGCTGATCCCCCGGTGATTGATCGGGTGCAGCTGGCCAAGCATTTGCTGGTAAGTGGCGATCCGTCGATCGAGCGGGATCAGGAGCGCGCGGTCCTGATTACCAAGGGCTCAGAGCCTCTCGGCGTGCTCGTCGTCACCCGGAGTGGGCAAGCCGAGAGCGACGACCAGGAGCAGGACCTTGATGGCTTGCTGACCCTTCTCGCCATTACTCTCGAGCGCTGTCTTCTTCTGGAGCAGGTTTCCGAAGCGGAGCTCGTACGTCGTTCCGAGGAGTTCAAAACCAGCCTCCTCTCTTCGGTGTCGCACGACATGCGCACGCCGCTAAGCGTGATTTCAGCGTCGGCAAGCAGTGTCCGGCGCTACGGCGATGAGCTCGCCGCCTCTGTCCGCAACGATCTCCTGGAGACGATCGAAGAGCAATGTGATCGCCTGAACCGCTATACCACCAATCTCCTCAATTTGGTTCGTCTTCAGTTCGGGGTCGATGCCGGCCAGTTCACCGAGTGCGAGGCGCTCGATGTCCTCGGGGCGGCCATCTCGCGCGCACGAACCATCGCTTCGGGACGTGAAATTTCGAAACATTTCGCGTTCCAGGATGCACTCGTGCGCGCTGATCCGCTGATGCTCGAGCAGGTCTTCTACAACGTTCTCGAGAATGCTGTCCGCTACAGCCCGGACGTTGCTCCCATCAGGGTCGCAGCTTGGACCGGCGAAGACTGGCTGCACGTGACGATAACTGACTGCGGAATCGGCATCGAGCCGCAAGACAGCGACCGGGTATTCGATCGCTTCTACCGCTCATCTCGGGCCACGCATCAGGAGGGGAGCGGTTTGGGTCTGTCGATTGCCAAAGGCTTCACGGAGGCGTTCGGCGGCACCATTCGGGTGGCGAGCGGCGCAGAAGGTGGAACGACGGTCGAGATCTGCCTACCTCTCCAACGTACGAAACGCGAGGCCCGATGAGGAACCGTATCCTGATTCTGGACGACGAGCCGGCCATCGCACGTGTCCTTCAGCCAGTACTGGAGGCGACCGGCTCCACCGTCTTGACAGCCGCCAATGCGCAGGCGGGTCTTCACGTCGCCCGAACCGCTGCCATCAACGTCGTTCTGCTCGATCTTGGACTGCCGGATGCGGACGGCAAGGAGCTCATCTCCACGCTGAGGAGCTTCGGAGACATGGCGATCATCGTCATCTCGGCCCGGCACCAGGGTAGTGAAAAAGTCGCCGCGCTGGATGCCGGCGCCGACGATTATGTCGACAAGCCATTCGACATCGCAGAGTTGATGGCACGCATTCGTGTCGCCCAACGACGTGCTTCCTCTCACGGCCGCGAGCGCGAACAAATTACCGTCGGCGAGCTCTCGGTCCATTTCGGCCGTAGGGAGGTTCGCTTGATGGGCGATGAGGTCAAGCTTTCCCCCAAGGAGTTCGACCTACTCCGAACGTTGCTGGAACATGCCGGCCAGGTGGTCACCCACCGCCGACTCCTGCTTGCCGGGTGGGGCGATCCTGCCGCGGATCCGCAATATCTGCGCAGCTACATCGCGCTTCTACGCCAGAAGCTCGAGGAGGACGCTGCCGAGCCGCGCATCCTGTTGACGGAGCCAGGTGTGGGTTACCGGCTCGCGGGCTGAGTGCCTCGCGCGAAGATGGCGCGTGAAGTCCCAAGCTCGGATGAGGCAAAATAGGTCCGGGATGATGGGGGCGCGAGATGAACCGCCCGCCTCGTCGGCTCCAGCTACGACGGTGCAGGCCAGGGGCTTCGGATGCTTTGTAGATGAAAGCTCCGCCGCTCTCGAGAGGTCTGATTGCGTTGCATCAGATCCTGGAGAAGAGTTCTCGCGAATGACCCTGGATCAGAAGGGGAAGTGGAGCGAAATGGCGATTATGCCGGCTATCCAGGTAATCAGATTGAGGGGCAGCCCCACCTTGACGAAATCAAGATAGCGATAGCTGCCCATCTGATAGACGAGCACGTTGGTCTGGTAGCCGAACGGGGTTGCGAACGCGGCGCTGCCGGCGATCATCACCGCCACCAGGAACGGGCGTGGACTGACAGCAAGGGACTCGGCGAGTGCTACCGCAAGCGGCGTGACGAGAACCGCCACCGTTGCGTTGGAAAGCAGCTCTGTCAGGAATAGTGTCGCCCCGTACAAGATGATCAGCGCAAGCAACGGGCTTAAGCCCTCGAGCGAGCCGACCAGCGATTCCGTGGCGGCGCTCGCAAGCCCAGTTTCGTCAAGCGCAATCCCAAGCACTACCATCCCTGCGATCAGCATCAGCACGTCGGGCCGGAGCCCCTGATACGCTTCGTCGGCGGTGATGATACGCATCAGGATCAGCAGCACCGCGCCAGCGAACGCGCATGCAGCGATCGGCGCGACATCAAAGCTGGCAAGAACAATGACTGCCAGGAACACGAGCGATGATGCGAGCGCCGCCGCCGGACGGAACGGGCGCCGGGTTTTGAAGGCGCTTGCGGCGCCGACCGATCCGCCGGCAATGCCAGGCTCGCCATGATCGGCGAGCACGTCGCCAACGCTCGCCGCCTCATCACCGTCTTGCAGGCGGATCAGGCGCCCGCTGAACAGCATCAGATAGGCGCCGCCGGCGAACGCAACCACCAGCCCGACCGGCGTGATCTCGAAGATGCCGAAGCGGGGTTGCCCCGCAATGGTCGCCATGTCGTTGACGAGCAGGTTGGTGGAGGTGCCGATCAGGGTGCAGCAGCCGCCCAGCACCGCGGCATAGGACAGGGGCATGAGGAACCGCTTGGGCGACAGGTGCAAGGTCCGGGCGACATCCCGTACCACCGGAGCGCTCAACACCACGATCGGCGTGTTGTTGAGGAATGCGGAGGCGGCCCCGCATATTCCGATGACGAGCCAGATCCCGGACGCTCCGATGCGCCGGCAAATGGCGACGAGATGCTCGATCGCGCTGTCGAGCAATCCGGAGAGCTCCATGGCGTAGGCAATGACGAACAGAGACGCCAAGGCGATGATCGCTGGACTGGCGAAAGCGCCCTGCACCTCCACGGGCCTGACCACACCCGTGACCAGGAGAAGCGCGGCGCCCGTCAAAGCGACGACGTCGCCTCTCACCTTGTCCCAGATGAGCGCGCCGACAACGCCCACGAGGACGAGAAGGGTTATGATCTGGTCGAGGCTCACCTGCCTGAAACGTCCGCCATTGTTACAGGTTCGCTCCATGGGTGGGTTTCCTGAGCAGCCAAATTCCCTTCGGTGTCGCGGCGGCTTCGGCTTGTGCTATCGTCATGCGATGCACTGCCGACGACGCGCTTCCAAGCGAATCTTTCTTGCCGCAATCGCCGTCACCGCCGCGGCGGCCTGCGGGCCCCAGACCAACGAACAGGACAACGTCGTTACGCCGGCAGAGGACAACGTGCTTGCCGCCGCACCGCCGCCCCTGCCGCCGGAGCCTGCGGTGCTGACCCGAGAGGACATCCTCCTGGCAGCGCTGCGGGCCGCCAGCGCGACCGCTATTGGCCGCAACGATAGCGAAGCGCAAAAACGGATCGACGGGTCACGATTCGAGTTTGCGATGCGCTTCGGATGCGCGACCGAGGCTGCAGCGCCTGATGCGCGAATTGAGGCGAAAATGGCCGCGGATCCGGCGGGCACACCGGCCGTGCAACCGAAGGAAGCTCCGAGCCGTCAATGGCAGTCTTCGATGGGCTGGCGCTATGACGCGGAACGCAAGCGCCTCGAGGTGACCGCCGCCCCGGACATCGATCTTGCCGATCCCATCGCCGCACAGCTTGCCGGTCAAACCTACGAGGCGGTTAACGGCTTCTGGATACCGAAGCCGTGGCTCCTGGACGCCGCGTGCCCAGCGACTTCCGGCTCACTCGTAACCAAGCCTGCGGACGGTCCCTGGGTCGGGATCGCCCAGTTCCACGGCCCGGAGGAATCGCGGGTTCAGCGTCGTGAAAGCCGCTCCTATCAGAAGATTGAGTCCCTCCCCCCCGACAAGGCCCAAGAGCTGCGTGCCGGGTTCGACCTCGTTCTGTCGGGCCGACTCCGTAGTCTTGCGAGCGGCAAGGTGGTGAGCTGTATCGGAAATGGGCCGAATGCAGCGCCGACCTGCATCATCTCGGCTGAAATTCAGAAGGTCGAATTGCGACGCGTCGACACCGACTCGCTGGTCGCGGAGTGGTCCTACGGCTGAGTGCTGCGACGACTGACGGGACGATGAGACAACCACCGAACGCTATTGTGATCTTCCTGCCCCGTAGCATTCCCGGTGTCGCGCAGGGCGTGCTGGCCGAGAGCGCGGCGCGGCAGGCGGTCCGCCCAACTGTGGCGATGATCATGAGGCGTGCGCTCAGTTCTTTGAGGAAGACGGCAACTCGTCATCAACGCATACGCGGGGTTCGCGATCGCAATCCTCTCCGAATATCTCCTCCGCTTCCGCATCTTCATGCGCCGTGGCTGGAATCGGCCCCGTCAGGCGCAGCACGGCGAAGCCAAGCAGGCCAGCCAAGGCGGATCCCGCCAGCGTCCCGATCTTTGCAGAATCGATCAAGGCAGGATCGGGGAAGGCGAGTTCGCCGATGAACAAGCTCATTGTGAAGCCGATCCCACAAAGAAGGGCCGCGCCGTAGATATGCGCCCATCGCAGATGGGAGGGCTTTGGCGCCAGGCCGCTCCGATCCGCCAGCCAGACCGCGCCGAACACCCCAATCTGCTTCCCGACAAGCAGCCCGAGCGCGACGCCCAGCGGCAAAGGTGACAACAGCACGTCGAGCCCTTCGATCGCGACCCCGGCGCTCGCAAATCCGAAAACCGGTACGATCCCGAACATCACCCAGGGGTGGATAGCGTGCTCGAGCCGCTTCAAGGGACTATACTGCTCCCCGCGCCCGAGCGGGATCGTCAGCGCGGCGAGCACGCCTGCGATGGTCGCATGAACTCCGGACTGGAAGACGGCAATCCAAAGCACGGCAAAGCCGAGTAGATATGGCCAGAGTCGCCGCACGCCGAACATGTTCATCATGGCCATTGAGGCAACGATCCCGGCGCTGACAGCGAGTGCCCATGTACTAAGATCTGCCGTGTAGAAGATCGCGATGATCGCGACCGCGCCGATATCGTCGATGATCGCAATGGTGACGAGTAGGAGCTTGATTGACGCCGGAACCCGGCCGCCGATGAGCGCCAGAATGCCAAGGGCGAAGGCAATATCCGTTGCGGCAGGGATGGCCCAGCCACGGCTCAATTGCGGATCGAAGCCGACTACCAGGGTGTAGATCAGCGCGGGAACGGCCATCCCCGAAGCAGCAGCGACGACGGGGAGCCTGCGCGCAGCGGGCGTTGCAAGCTGTCCGTCATACCACTCCCGTTTCACCTCGAGGCCAACCATCAGGAAAAACACGGCCATCAGGGCGTCTGCAATCCAATAGTGGATCGACAACGGCCCTATGCGCGTGTGCAGCAGATGTTGGTAGGCCGAGGCCAGCGGAGAGTTCGCGACGAGGAGAGCGAGAGTCGCGGCGCCCATCAGCAGCAGGCCGGCGTTGCGTTCCGATTTGGATGTGTCGATGGAAGCCATTCGAAGGTCCTGCACAGCTACTTCTACTCACGCAAGTCGGTCCAGGCAGCAAGGAAGGGTCAACATCAACCGAGGTCCGGAGGGAGCGACATAGACGAACCCATCAGCTTCGGCCTGAACTCCGGTGAGGCGAACGTCAGTCTCGCCATTGAGGATATTTTCGGCGTAGACAGGTGCGGTTAGCAGCCGACAAACCCATGAAAGCAACGTGGCCCGTCAGTTTTGCTCTGCATCTACGTCAACCGGTGCAAAGCAATGCACCCTCCCGAGATAGCCTTCGGCAAGCTCGTAGTGCGCCTTCACCGCCTCGGGGTGGCTTGCTTCCTGTGCTCTTCGCAACTCAGACTCCGCACGCATCATTAAATACGTCTCCTCCTCTGAGTAGAGACGTTCGCCTTCGCGCAATCGTATCATGATGGGTCCTCCACAAAAGCTTAGAGCCGTTTCGCAAGCGGGATTTCGCCGGCTAACGGTGCATCAAAGAATGGGTGCAGCAGGGGTGTGCCGCTTGCTCGGTGATTCTCTCGAGGACCCTACAACTTCCAAAACAAAGGCGTTCGCACAGCTTTTATATGGGCGGCGGAAACCTGCCGGGCCAGTCACGGCGAGATTTCACGGCCGACCTGTGCGAAAGCTCGCGAGTGCGTCCCGCATAGGGTCATAGGGGCACCGCTCGGTGCGCCATTGATCGACGATGACGTGACCCCCAACTTTCATCCAGTCGGGACTAGAGACCGGCGATTGTGATTGCGCATTGGCGCATGTGAAGCAACGGCCTGCACGCGTGCAGGCCGTTGCTTTTCGAAGCCGGCGGCGAAGGCA
>NZ_PXYI01000023.1 GCF_003012735.1 Allosphingosinicella deserti
GGGGAGGGTGATGGGGTGGACGCCCCCCGACGGCATCTATGTGCCAAAGTGGAGTGTCAAACTGCCACTTGAGGGAGGCGTCCATGGGCGATGTTACTACGATTGGGCTGGATCTGGCAAAGCAGGTTTTTCAGGTTCACGGTGTGGATGTGTCGGGCGCTGCGCTGCTGAAGAAGCGGCTGACTCGGGCGAAGGTGCTGAGTTTTTTCGCCTCGCAGCCGCGGTGCGTAGTTGCGATGGAGGCGTGCGGCAGCGCGCATCATTGGGCACGCGAGATTCAGAAGCTGGGGCATAAGGTTCGTCTGATCCCGCCGGCGTACGTGAAGCCGTTCGTGAAGCGACAGAAGAACGATGCGGCTGATGCGGAGGCGATTTGTGAAGCCGCGCAGCGCCCCTCGATGCGCTTCGTGCCGGTGAAGAGTGAGGAGCAACAGGCCTCTGCGGTATTGTTTCGCGCTCGCGATCTGCTGGTGCGGCAACGCACGCAGCTCGGCAATGCGCTGCGCGGCCTGGTCGCGGAACTTGGCTGGATCGCACCCAAAGGGCTGTTCCACCTCGCTGGCCTGATGGCGCGGATCGAGGATCCGGCTTGCCCGCTGCCGCAAAGTGCCCGCGGCGTGTTCGTGATGATGGTCGACAGCATCAAGGACGTCGATCGACGCATCACCGAACTCGACAAGGAGATTACGCGCCGTGCGAAGGAAGATGCCGCGGCACGCCGGCTGATGACGATACCCGGCATCGGCCCGATCACGGCAACGGCTTTGCTGGCGCTGGCGCCCGCCCCAGAGACTTTTCGCAAGGGGCGCGACTTCGCAGCCTGGGTGGGGCTCACCCCACTTCAGAAATCGACCGGCGGCAAGCAAAAGCTCGGCGCCATCTCGAAGATGGGCGAGCGAACATTGCGACGGCTGTTGATCATCGGCAGCAGCGCTGTCGTGCTCCACGCTAGCAAGCGTGGCGCACCGGCGGGATCATGGCTGGCGCAGATGCTCGCGCGAAAGCCGCGAATGCTGGTCACCGTGGCGCTGGCCAACAAGATGGCACGGATCGTTTGGGCCGTGTTGTCGAAGAACGAAGATTACCGAGCTCCGGTCGCAACAGCCTGATCGGGCTGTTGCGGGCGTGAGGTTGTCGAAGGCGTAAGTGATCGAAGGAGGGTATGGCACAACGGTCGGCGAGACGGGGCTGGAAGAACCAGACGTTTCCACCGTGCTCATGAGCACGCGAGGGTGACTTGGATCCGGTCCGCGAACTCCCATACAGGCTCGCAGCTCACATCGCTGCATCGAGAAGCCGGACAGATGGCAGCATCCGATCACGTGCCAAATACCCAACGAAAAATCGCTTGCGCTGATGGGGGCGTCCACAGATGGAAA
>NZ_PXYI01000024.1 GCF_003012735.1 Allosphingosinicella deserti
TAGAGCATGATCATTTTTCTGTGAATCTGGCAGGGGATTCCCAAAGGGCCTGGATCGTGATTCAAGGTGCTGGCTGGAAGGAGGCCAGCATGGATGACGCGGCCTTATTCAAATGATCTTCGCGAGCGGGTTGTGGCGATGGCGGAGAGCTCTCCCAACCGCGAGGCCGGCTCACTGCTGGGAGTGAGTGCGGCGAGCGTTTCGCGCTGGTGTACACGCAAGCGCCAGACGGGGAGTGTGGCTCCGGCCAAGATGGGAGGATACCGCAAGCCGATCCTTCTTGCGGAGCACGACTGGCTGGTGGCCCGCCTGGAGAGCGACCCCGATCTGACGCTGAGGGCTCTTTTGGCCGAGCTGCACGATCGGGGCGTGGAAGTGAGCTACGGGGCGTTGTGGAATTATCTGGAGCGCGAGGGCTTCAGCTTTAAAAAAAACCGTGTTCGCCAGCGAGCAGGATCGGCCGGCGATTGCGAGGCGACGAGCTCAGTGGCGTAAATACCAGGGCCGGCTTGACCCGAAACGCCTGGTCTTCATCGACGAGACCTGGGCCAAGACGAACATGACCCGCACCCATGGCCGCTCCCGGCGCGGGCAGCGGCTTCGCGCCAAGGTACCCCACGGCCGGTGGCGAACGCTCACCTTTCTGGCAGCGCTCCGCCACGACCGGATCGATGCTCCATGCGTGCTCGATGGTCCGATCAACGGCCAGTCCTTTCTCGCTTATGTCGAGCAATTCCTGGTGCCAACGCTCGGCCCGGGCGACATCGTCATCATGGACAATCTGGGTAGCCACAAGAGCATGGCTGTGCGGCAAGCAATCCGCGGTGCCGGCGCCAAGCTCTTCTTCCTGCCGCCTTACTCGCCGGACCTGAACCCGATCGAGCAGGTCTTCGCCAAGCTCAAGACGCTGTTCCGAAAAGCCGAGGAGCGCACCGTCGAAGCCTGCTGGAAGCGCATCGGAACCCTCCTCGACTGCTTCGACCCCGTCGAATGCGCAAACTACCTCGCAAACAGCGGATATGCTTCAGTCTAAGATGATCATGCTCTA
>NZ_PXYI01000025.1 GCF_003012735.1 Allosphingosinicella deserti
TGACGTGACCCCCGTTTTCTCCTCCAGTTTGAGCTAGAGTCCGGCCCAATGAAGGGACGGATGGATGAAGCGGAAGCGGTTTTCGGAAGAGCAGATCGTCGGCATCCTGAAGGAGGCCGAGGCAGGGGCGGTGGTGACGGAGCTTTGCCGCAAGCACGGCATGTCGGGTCCGACCTTTTACGCCTGGAAGGCTAAATACGGTGGGTTGGAGGTGTCGGAAGCGCGCCGGCTGGTCGCACTCGAGGATGAGAATGCGCGGCTGAAGCGGCTGCTTGCCGATGCGATGCTGGACAATGCAGGTCTGAAGGACCTGCTTTCAAAAAAGTGGTGAGCGCGGCCGCCAGGCGTGAGGCGGTCGCGCATCTCAGAACGGCGTTCAAGATGAGCGAGCGGCGAGCGTGTGCGGTGATCGGCGCGGATCGGACGAGCGTCCGCTATCAGGCGCGTCGTGCTGACGATGGCGAGATCCGCGACCGCCTTCGGGAGTTGGCGGCGGAGCGACGGCGGTTCGGCTATCGACGGTTGCACGTCCTGCTCAGGCGCGACGGAATCGTGATCAACCGCAAGAAGACGCAGCGCCTGTATCACGAAGAAGGGCTGACCGTGCGGCGGCGACGGGGACGAAAGCGCGCCGTCGGCGCGCGGGCACCGGCGCCGGTGCTTGCGCTTCCCAACCAGCGCTGGAGCCTCGACTTCGTGCACGACCAGCTTGCCACCGGGCGCCGCTTTCGCGTGCTCAACATCGTCGACGATGTCACCCGGGAATGCCTGCGCGCCGTCGCCGACACGTCGATCTCGGGCAGGCGGGTGGTGCGTGAGCTGACCGATCTGGTCGCGGAGCGCGGCGCGCCCAGGATGATCGTCAGTGACAACGGAACGGAGCTCACGT
>NZ_PXYI01000026.1 GCF_003012735.1 Allosphingosinicella deserti
GCCTGACGAGCTACCGGGCTGCTCCATCCCGCGTCACCAACGATCGGGCGCTTGTGCGGCAACCCGGGAGCTGTTTGTTTCCCGTTTCGCGGTGCGAACCGGCGGCGGGCTGCTCCATCCCGCGTCAACAACGACTACGGCCGCCTTTGCATGAAGCTCGGGCGGCCGGAGTGTAAACATGTGAATGGGTTCTTCTTGGCGCAGGTCGCAAAGCCTGGCGACGACCTACTCTTCCATCGCTTAAGCGATAGTACCATCGGCGCT
>NZ_PXYI01000027.1 GCF_003012735.1 Allosphingosinicella deserti
TTTGAAAATCGAGTATTGAGAGGCTGGACGGCCTGGGGAAACCTTGGAAGTCCGGCAGGCTTCGGCGCCTTTGCGGTGCTGGGGTTGGAAGTCTCTCGAAGCGGCGCTGGCGCCGGTACTGAGGAGCATGGCTCTTCGGGATCGCGGGTTGGCGGGTAGTGGTTTCGACTGTCACGAAAGCTTCGAAAAACTTTCAAAAAGCCATTGACGGGCGGTTTTGCCGCTCATATATGGCCTCTCACCGACGGGGCAGCGAT
>NZ_PXYI01000028.1 GCF_003012735.1 Allosphingosinicella deserti
GAGCCCGAAGGGGGTAGTCGATGGGAACCACGTTAATATTCGTGGGCCTGGAGGTGTGTGACGGATCTCTTAAGTTGTATGCCCTTATCGGATTGGGTGTGCTTCGACGAGGTTCCAGGAAATAGCCCCTCCGTATAGACCGTACCCGAAACCGACACAGGTGGTCTGGTAGAGTATACCAAGGCGCTTGAGAGAAGGGTGTTGAAGGAACTCGGCAAATTGCCTCCGTACCTTCGGAAGAAGGAGGCCCTCACT
>NZ_PXYI01000029.1 GCF_003012735.1 Allosphingosinicella deserti
AGTGAGGGCCTCCTTCTTCCGAAGGTACGGAGGCAATTTGCCGAGTTCCTTCAACACCCTTCTCTCAAGCGCCTTGGTATACTCTACCAGACCACCTGTGTCGGTTTCGGGTACGGTCTATACGGAGAGGCTATTTCCTGGAACCTCGTCGAAGCACACCCAATCCGATAAGGGCATACAACTTAAGAGATCCGTCACACACCTCCAGGCCCACGAATATTAACGTGGTTCCCATCGACTACCCCCTTCGGGCTC
>NZ_PXYI01000030.1 GCF_003012735.1 Allosphingosinicella deserti
CCCCCCCCCCCCCCCCCCCCCCCCCCCCCCCCCCCCCCCCCCCCCCCCCCCCCCCCCCCCCCCCCCCCCCCCCCCCCCCCCCCCCCCCCCCCCCCCCCCCCCCCCCCCCCCCCCCCCCCCCCCCCCCGCCCCCCCCCCCCCCCCCCCCCCCCCCCCCCCCCCCCCCCCCCCCCCCCCCCCCCCCCCCCCCCCCCCCCCCCCCCCCCCCCCCCCCCCCCCCCCCCCCCCCCCCCCCCCCCCCCCCCCCCCCCCCCC
>NZ_PXYI01000031.1 GCF_003012735.1 Allosphingosinicella deserti
TCGAGCGCTTCTACAATCCCAGGCGCCGACACTCGACCTTGGGGTACCTCAGCCCCATCGACTTCGAGAAGCTGTCTGAGGTAGCCTAGCCTATCTTAGTGTCCATCAGACTGGCAGCAGCTCATTTTGAGCTGCTGCCGGTTTCGTGGACACCGAGATAAGGTGTTTATGGAACTGGAGGGTATGGCTGGAACGACGAAGACACAGCCGGGAGTTCAAGCTTGAGGCGGTGAGGCTGGTTCGCGAGCGCGGGG
>NZ_PXYI01000032.1 GCF_003012735.1 Allosphingosinicella deserti
GGAGTTCGAGGCGGATGCCGGCGCGGCCTTTCCCGGCCACGGCAATCTGAAACCCGAGCAGCAGGAGATCGAGCGGCTGCGCCGCGAGCTCGCCAAGATGAAGGCGGAGCGCGATATCTTAAAAAAAAGCAGCGGCCTACTTCGCGAAGGACTCGATATGAGGTTTGCCTTCGTTGCGAAGCACCGGGGGATCTGGCCGATATCGTGGATCTGCGAGGCGCTCGGGGTCTCGCGCAGTGGCTTTCATG